>NZ_JAFRDR010000010.1 GCF_017377795.1 Williamsia soli
CTTCGTCGACACCCCGCCAGCCTTCAACTGCCAAAACATCCGAACCTTCATCACCGGAACAGGCGGTGTGCCCATCGAATCACCCTCTTTTCTCAGGGTGTTGCGACGTTCCCTTGAGCCCAAGACGGGTGGTAGGGCACGGTCGGCGGTAGCAAAGGCACGGTCGGCGCCTGAAAAGCGCGCGCCCACGGTATTCCCTAGAATCTGAGAGATTCTAATTCGACACGCGGATGTCGATCCAGGTCAACGTCTTTGACGTCGGTAGTGAGCGGCCCGCGTGGCAGGGATCGCTGAAGGGGGTCGTTACAGTTTTTAGGCGCCGGAGCCGATCCGGGGCGTGAAACGAAAGGTGACGGGTGTCATGCGACTGAAGAGACTTGCCCTCCTGCTGGTGGTGCCGCTGTTCGCACTGGGGGTGGCGGCCTGTGGCAGTGACGACTCGGACACCGTCAAGATCGGCGTCGCCGACGCGAGCGAGAGCTACTGGAACGTGTTCAAGGAGAAGGCCTCTGACGAGGGCATCGACGTCGAACTGGTGAACTTCACGGACTACAACCAGCCCAACCCGGCTCTGGCCGAAGGCGAGCTGCAGCTCAACGAGTTCCAGCACTTGCTCTACCTCGCGACCTACAACGCCAAGAACAACCAGAACCTGGTGCCCATCGGCGCCACGGCCGTCTACCCGCTGCCTCTCTACTCGACCAAGCACGCCTCGGTCGACGAGATCCCGCAGGGTGGCAGCGTTGTGATCCCGAACGACCCGACCAACCAGGCACGCGGACTTCTGGTCCTGCAGCAGGCCGGACTCATCTCGCTGAAGAACGGCGGCAACGCGTTCTCGACTCTCGCCGATATCGACGAGGGCGCGTCGAAGGTGAAGGTCACCGCGGTCGACGCCGGTCAGACCGCGCAGAGCCTCGACTCGGTGGACGCCGCGATCGTCAACAACAACTATGCGACCTCGGCCAACCTCGGTGCCGACAAGGTGATCGCGCAGGACGACCCCAACAGCGATATCGCGAAGCCATACATCAACGCCTTTGTGGCACAGGACAAAGACAAGAACAACGCCGACTACCTCAAGCTCACCGAGATCTACCACGATCCCGAGGTCGAGGCTGCTGCCAAGAAGGATCTCGGCGACAGTGGGGTGTTCAAGACGAACCCGCCGACCGAGCTCCAGGAGCTGACCAAGGAACTCGAAGCCCAGGTCAACACCAGCGGTGCCTGAGAAGACACTCGTCGATGCGCCGGCGATCGCTCTGCGCGGGGTCACCAAGAAGTTCCGTAGCCGAAAAGGCAAGGAACTCGTCGCGGTCGACAACGTCTCGCTCGAGGTCGGAGCGGGGACCATCGCCGGTGTCATCGGGTACTCGGGCGCAGGTAAGAGCACACTGGTCCGGCTGATCAACGGTCTCGAGACGGTCGACGAGGGGCAGGTGCTCATCGACGGCGAGGACATCAGCCGGGCCGGTGAGCGGCAGCTGCGACGGGTCCGCGGCGAGATCGGCATGATCTTCCAGCAGTTCAACCTGTTCGGCTCACGCACCGTCGCGGGCAATGTCGAATACCCGCTGAAGGTCGCGGGTGTCCCGCGGGCCGAGCGGACTCAGCGCGTAGCCGAACTGCTCGAATTCGTTGGTATCAGCGATAAATCGAAGCAATACCCGCAGCAACTGTCCGGCGGACAGAAGCAGCGGGTGGGTATCGCCCGCGCCCTGGCGACCAACCCGAAGATCTTGCTCGCCGACGAGGCGACCAGCGCGCTCGACCCGGACACCACCACGGAGATCCTCGGATTGCTCCGCCGGGTGAATCGTCAGTTCGGTACGACCATCGTGGTGATCACGCACGAGATGGACGTGGTGCGCGAAATCTGCGACCACGTGGCGGTTCTCGATTCCGGCACGCTGGCCGAGCACGGGGCGGTGTACGACGTCTTCTCCTCACCGTCGTCACCGATCACCAGGCGCCTCGTCCGTTCGGCGATCGGTGACGTCCCGACAGACGCCGTCCTCGAGCGCCTTCGAAGTCGCCACCACGGTCGGTTACTGACCGTTGCGATTCGCGAATTCGCCGACTCCGCAGGCGATGTGACCGCCTACTTCGCGGTGCCGGGCGTCAACGCCTCGGTGATCTTCGGTGGTATCACCGAACTGTCGAGACGGCCCATCGGGTCGCTGACGTTCGCAGTGCAGGGATCTGACGCCGACATCGATCGCGTCATCGAGCGGCTGCGCACCGTGACAACCGTGACCGAACACGAGCTGACCCAACACCAATCTGCCGAACACACTGTGACAGGGGAGGTGTGAGCATGTTCCTCGGAGACATCATCACCCCGGAGCTGCGCCCGATCCTGTGGGAAGCGGTGATCCAGACCTTCCAACTGGTCGGGTTCACCCTCGTGATCGGCGGCGTGATCGGTCTCGGTCTCGGTGGCTTGCTGTACGCCACCAGGCCGGGCAACCTGCTCGCGAACGCGGCGGTCTATCACACGCTGAACATCGCCGTGAACATCGTGCGGCCCATCCCGTTCATCATCTTCATCACGGCCATGGCACCGCTGACGAAGGAGGTGATGGGTACCCGGATCGGAACCGAGTCGGCGATTTTCCCGATGACGGTCATGGCGGTGTTCGTGATCGGTCGTGTCGTGGAGCAGAACCTGATTGCGGTGGACCCCGGTGTGGTCGAAGCCGCCCGGGCCATGGGCACCAGCCGTACCCGCACCCTGCTGACCGTGGTGATCCCGGAAGGACTGCCGCCGCTGATCCTGGGTTACGCCTTCGTCTTCGTGGCAATCGTCGACATGTCCGCGATGGCGGGGTACGTCGGCGGCGGCGGACTCGGCGATTTCGCCCAGCAGTACGGCTACCAGCAATTCAACTGGAAACTCACGGTCGTCGTCATCGCCATGCTGATCATCTTGGTGCAGCTCGGCCAGCTGTTGGGCAACTGGCTGGCCAAGCGGGCCCTGCATCGGTGATCTCCGTGCCGGCGACTCGGGCACCGATGGCGCCGTTGCCGTAGGTGGCGGCCCGGGGCGCCGGTACTCTGACTCGACGATGACCTCTGCAGCCGATACGCCGGAGCCGACGTCGATGGCGACGCCGGTCACCCGTCGCGGTCTGGCGAAAGCGGCTCGTCGTCGCGAACTCCTGGCTGCCGCCGCGCGGCTGATGGCCGAGCGGGGTTTCGCCGGCGTGCGGCTCGAAGACATCGGTGCGGCCGTCGGTGTGAGTGGGCCCGCCATGTACCGACACTTCTCGGGCAAGGACGCCGTCCTGGCCGAGATGCTCGTCGGCATCTCGCAACGTCTGTACGCCGGTGGACAGGGCGTGCTGGAACGCTCCTTCGGTGACGCCGATGCCCTGGACGGTCTCATCGCCTTCCACGTCAGGTTCGCCACCACCGAGCCCGAACTGATCCGGGTGCAGGATCGGGACATGTCCTCGCTCACCCCCGAAGCCAGACGTGAGGTTCGTCGGCTGCAACGCAAATACGTCGAGTTGTGGACCGACGTCCTTCTCCGATTGCGTGATCCGATGCCCCGTCAAGAGGCCCAGACGAGGGTCCAGGCGGTGTTCGGATTGATCAACTCCTCGCCGCGTCTGCCCGACCTCGAGACGTCGCGGCAGTCGAAATTGTTGACCCTGATGGCCCATTCGGCTTTGTTGAGCTGACGGCTGACCTCAGATATTCCCGGCGCGCCTGTTTCACCCAGTGCGCGCGCAAGGGTTTTGGTCGGCGCCCGGTGCCGACATGGTCGAGGCATGGTTCGAAGTCGCAGCACGCTGCATGTTGCCGTCGAGATCGACGGAGCGGGCGCCCACCCCGCCGCCTGGCGCTTCTGGGGGCGCCCGCCCGCGGAAGTGGTGTCTGCGCAGGCGCTCCGGGATTCGGTGGCGGTCGCCGAGACAGCGGGATTCGCGCTGGTGACCTTTGATGATCGGGTGGTGCCCGCGTCCTCTGTGGACGGCTCGTCCGCGGTCGCCGTGGGCCGCCTGGACAGCGGGACAAAAGCTGCGTTCGCGGCGACGACGACCACGACGGTCGGTCTCGGTCCCACCGTGCAGGCGCTGACCACCGAACCGTTCCACCTCGCCACGGCGCTCGCGAGCCTGGATCACGCCTCGCATGGCCGAGCGGCATGGGTCGTCGGTGTCGACAATTCGCCCGACGTCCACGCCGCCGTGGGCTCGGTGCCACGTGATCCGGCCGCGGCCGTGCGCGAGGCGCGCGACGTCGTCGAGGTCGCTCGCCGGCTGTGGGATTCCTGGGAGGACGACGCGGTGATCCGGGATACCGCCACCGGCCGGTTCCTCGACCCGAACAAGGTGCACCACACCCGATTCGACGGTGAGTTCTTCTCCGTCGTCGGTCCGCTGATCACTCAGCGGCCGCCACAGGGACAGGTCGTCGTCCTCGCCGATGCCTCCCTGGGCATCTCCGCTCAGCTCGATATCGCCTTGGTCGCGGAATCCGATGTCCCGTCGATCGCCGGCTCGGCCGTCGTCGCGGGGGATGCGGGAGCCGCCCTGGTCTTCGCAGAGGTCGAGGTCGTCCTCGACGCCGACGGGGTTTCGGCCGGCCGGCGGTCGGCGGAGCTCGGCGGACATGCGGACTGGCCGGACACCGGCCGGTTCCGTTTCGAGGGGTCGCCCACGGACCTCGTCGAGGCCCTGACCTCGCTGGCGGACGTGGTCGACGGGGTACGGCTGCACCCGGCGGTCACGACCACAGATCTCTATATCCTCGCCCGCGAGGTGATCCCCGCGCTCACCGCATCGGGGGTGCACTCACCCCCGACCCCCGGCGCGACCCTGCGGGAGACGCTGGGTCTGCCGTGGACCGCGAGCCGCTATGTCGGACACCGACGAACTGGAGGCGCATAAGCCATGGTCGACCGCCACGCAACGCCTGACACCGGCGCCCCGTACGACGCCGACGCGCAGATCCACCTCGGTGTCTTCTATCCCGGGGTCGGGCCACAGACGGTCTGGGAAGACCCGAACGCCGCCGATCACGCATCTGCCGACACGTTCGTCGAGGTCGCGACGACCCTGGAACGCGGACTGTTCGACGCGTTCTTCCTCGGCGATGGCCAGCGGGTCCGCGAGAATCGCGGCGACATTCTCTCGACCGACGTCGCCGGGCGACCCGACGCCATCACACAACTATCGGCGCTGATCGCGGCCACCGACAAGATCGGCCTCGTCGCGACGCAGAACACGACCTACTCGCTGCCCACCGATCTGGTCCGGCGGCTGGCAAGTCTGGACATCCTGTCCGACGGACGCGCCGGCTGGAACATCGTGACCACCGACAACGCCTGGACCGGGGAGAACTTCCGGCACGGCGGCTGGCTCGAGCACGAGCGTCGTTACGAGCGCGCCACTCAACTCGTCGACTTCGCGAAGGAATACTGGTCCGCCTGGGGCAACGCCGACGTCGCGAACGACGGCGAGGCCGAGAGTTGGCTGTCGGCAGCACGATCGAGGATCGTCGAGCGTGACACCGACCTCCTTCGGGCCCGGGCGCTACCGACGGTGCCGTCGAGCCGCCAGGGTCGTCCCGTGCTGTTCCAGGCCGGCGACTCCACCGGGGGCCGCGAACTGGCGGCTCGCCATGCCGATGTGGTGTTCTCTGCGAACGCGGAGTTCGATGCAGCAGTGACGTATGCCCGCGATCTGCGTACGCGGCTCGCCGCGTACGGCAGGACACCGGACTCGCTGCGCATCCTTCCCGGGGTCACCCTGGTTCTCGGCGACACCGAGGCGGAGGCGGAAGAAAAGGGGCGGTGGCTGCACGCGAACACCTACAACCCACAACGTTCCCTGGCGTTCCTCGAGCACTACTGGGGCAAGGACTTGTCCGCCTACGACCCGGATGGCCCGCTGCCCGACATCGAACCGGTCGAGGACGAACTCGATCCGAGTCGTGGAACCCTGGCCATCGCTTCTCGGACCGGCAAGCTCGAGCAGATCGAGCAGTGGCGGCTTCTCTCCCAGGACAAGGGCCTGTCGATCCGAGAACTCGTCCTCGAAGTCGCGCCGTCACCGAAATATCACACGGGCACGGCGAGTTCCATCGCTGATCGCTGGGCGGATCTGGTGCGCCATCGGGTTGTCGACGGCTTCAACATCAATCCCTACCACCTGCTCGATTCGGTCAACGACCTCGTCGACAAGCTGGTACCCGCCCTGCAAGACCGGGGCGTGTACCGGACGGAGTACACGACCACGACCCTGCGCGAGCACCTCGCGTTGCCGCCCCTCTGACCTCCGTTTGCGGGATCAGATGCCCAGGGCCGCCGACTGTTCAGCGACCGCGGCCCGATAGCGCTCGACGTTGCCCATCTTGATGTCCTCGTAGCCCCGGACCATGTCCGGCAGATCCGCGAGGGCGATGACGTTGCGGCGCTGGGGAGCACCGACTGTGCCGTCGGCCATGGCGGTGAGCACGCGGGTGATCATGTCCCGGTACTCACCGATGAGCGCACGTTCGGTCTGGCGCACCTCGGCGCGACCGAACGGATCGAGCTTGGTGCCGCGCAGGCGCTTTGCCTTGGCCAGCGCCGACATCGCGGGCACACCCCAGCGACCGATGGCGATCTTGTTCTTCATGCCCAGTGCCCGCAGCGTCGGTGGGTGCAGGCGTACCGCGACCTTGGCGTCGGGACCGAACTGCTCGGCGACCTCGGTGGCGAATGCGGTGTCCTGGGTGAGCCGGGCAACCTCGTACTCATCCTTGTATGCCATGAGCTTGAACAGGTTCCGGGCCACGGTGTCGGTGAGCCCAGACGCCGTGGGATCACCCTCGGCGCGGGCGACCCGTTCGACGAACCGCGCGTAATCGGTCGCGTAGTCGAGATCCTGGTATTCGGCGAGTTCGTCGATACGGCGTTGCACGGTGGCGATCACCTCAGGGCTCGCGGTCGAGATCGATGCTGTCAGAGCGACCGCCTGGGCACTGGGCCGCCAGGGCGGCGGTGCCGGGTGCGTTTCCGTGATGGCCGCGCTGACAGCGTCGCGGTCGGCGACGACCTGACGGCCACGACGGAATGCCTGCAGGTTGCGCTCGGTCGCGACACCGTTGAGGTCGATGGCCCGCTCGATCGAATCGGCTGAGATCGGCATCGCCCCGGACTGATAGGCCGCGCCGACCATCAGCATGTTCGCGAACTGCTCGTCACCGAACAGGTCGAGGGTGAGTGCTCCCGAGTCGATGTAGATGCCACGGCGAACGGATCGGTTGATCGACGACGAGATCTCCGAATCCGCCGGATACGAGACCGAGGTGTCGATGACCATGGCGCCGGTCGGGATCTTCGTGGTGGAGACGACCGCTGTCGTCTTGTCCGGTGAGGCGACCTTCAGGTTTGCCGGGTCGACCCCGACCAGACCGTCACACGAGAGGTAGAGGTCGCAATCGCCGGAGGCGACCTTGGCGGCCTGCTCGACGACGCGGGCGCTGACCTTCACATCGCTGACCACGGCACCGCCCTTCTGCGCGAGCCCGGTCATGTCGACGGTGCGGGAGACATGCCCGTCCAGGACTGCGGCGGTGGCGATGATCTGCGACACCGTCACCACGCCTGTCCCACCGATTCCGGTGACGCGCAACGTGAAACCGTCGTTGATGTCCTTCGTGACCGACGGGGCGGGCAGGACGCCGGCCGCTATGTCCGAGACGGTCTGGCGCACCCGTTCCTTCTCTGACGGGGTGACGGTGACAAATGACGGGCAGTCTCCCTTGAGGCACGAGAAGTCGAGATTGCACGAACTCTGGTCGATATGGGTCTTGCGTCCGAAGTCCGTCTCCACCGGATGCACCGACAGACAGTTGCTCTTCTCGCCGCAATCGCCACAGCCCTCACAGATGCGCTCGTTGATCATCACCCGCTGCTTCGGCGTCTCGGCTTTGCCGCGCTTGCGCTTACGGCGCTTCTCCGCCGCACAGGCCTGGTCATGGATGAGCACGGTGACACCGGGCGTGCTCGCGAGATCTTGCTGGATCCGCATCATCTCCTCCCGGGGCCGTACCTCGACGCCACCGGGCAGACCGAGAGAGCGTGTGCGGATGGGATCGTCGGAGGTGACGACCACCTTCTGGACCCGTTCGGCCAGCAGCAGATTGACGATCTGGGGCAGTGTCATCTGGCCGACGGGATCTTGCCCGCCCGTCATGGCCACGGTGCCGTTGAACAGCAGCTTGTAGGTGATGTTGGCGCCCGAGGCCACCGCGGACCGTACGGCCAGCGATCCCGAGTGCATGAAGGTGCCGTCACCGATGTTCTGGACGAAATGGTGTTCGTCCACGAACGGCGACATGCCGAGCCACTGTGCGCCCTCGCCGCCCATCTGGGTCACCCCGGCGATCTCACCCACCTGGGAGGGATCCATGAGCAGAACCATGGCGTGACAACCGATCCCGGCACCCACGAGCGTGCCATCGGCAACCTTGGTGGAGCTGTTGTGGGGACATCCCGAGCAGAAGTAGGGCGTTCGTACCGCCAGGGGCAGTTCGATGCGGCCACGGCCACGCCCCTTCGTCTCGAGCCAGTTCATGGCGGCCGGGACACGGTGCTGCTTGCCCAGCCGATTCGCGAGCCCGCGGGTGACCGAGTCGATGTCGAGTTCGCCGAACCGGGAGAACAGCGTCGAGCCGTCCTCGTTGGTCTTGCCCACGATGTTGGGTACGTCCGGGCGGCGGAAGAGGATGTCGCGCATCATCGTCTCGAGAAAGTCGCGCTTCTCCTCGACCACGATGACCTCGTCGAGACCGGAGATGAAGTCGTTCATGATCTCGCGCTCGAACGGGTAGACCATGCCCATCTTGAGGATGCGGATCCCGAGCCCGGCCAGTTCGTCATCGCTGATGCCGATGAGCCGCAGGGCTTCCCGGACATCCATGTAGGTCTTACCTGCCGCGACGATCCCGATGCGGTCGTCGGCGGTGCGAGCGGTGATCCGGTTGAGCCGGTTGACGCGGGCGTACTCCATGGCCCGCGGCAGGCGGGTGGTGAGCTGATTCTGCTCGAGTTCCATCAGGTTGGCGCCCAGCAATTTTCCGCTGGGAACGTGCGGGCTCGTGCCGAGATCTCCGTACACGGGGAGGATGCGATCGGGGTGCACGTCGGCGGTGGAGGCGCCGTCGGCGACATGGGCGGAGATCTTCAGCGACGTCCACAGGCCGGACACGCGGGACATAATGGCGGCGTGCACACCGAGATCGAGGATGTCCTGCGAATCGGCGGGGTACAAGATCGGCATGTACAGGTCGGCGAGAGCCATCTCGGACGCGCAGGGAACGGTCGAACTCTTCGCACCCGGGTCGTCGCCGACCAGCGCGACGGCACCACCCGTGGGGTGGGTGCCGATGATGTTGGCGTGCCGCAGGGCGTCGGTGGCGCGGTCGAGACCCGGCGCCTTCCCGTACCAGTAGCCGACGATGCCCTGGGTTGTTCCGGCAAGCGTGCCGACCTGGGCGGCCACCTGTGAGCCCATCACCGACGTGGCGGCGATCTCCTCGTTGAGGCCGGGGCGGTGCACGACGTCGAAGGGTGCGAGGTACTGCGCTCGGCGGGCGATCTCCAGGTCATAACCCGCCAACGGCGAGCCCTCGTAGCCCGAGATGAACGAGGCGGTGTCGAGATTCTGGCGTCGATCTAGTTTCGCGCGGTCACGGACCATCCGGACCAGGGCCTGGATACCGGTGAGATACACGGTTCCGGTCTCTCTGGTGTACCGGTCATCGAGCGAGAAGGATTCCACGGGCGAAGCGTTGCCGCCGAGTGGATCGCGATCGTGATCGCCTTCGTTGTGGTGCTGCGTTGCGAGGGTCATGGGTGTTTCCCGGCTCTCTATGTTGTTGTTCCGCCCCGGGGGTGGTGGGGCGAGGACGTGCTTTCGGTAGTGCCGATCGTACTGCACTGTGACCGTGGTCACGAGAGTGTGGGTTGGGTAGTGAGTGGGTCGGGTTTGTTTCTTCGTCTCACCAGCTGTGTTTTTTCGCTCCGCTTCGCTACGCGGGGCGTGCGGCCCTTTATCGCGTGCTCTTCCTCAGTCGACTCAGTCGCTGCGCTCCCTCGCTCCCTCGTCCAGAGCACGCGGGCCACACGCGGGCGGGGCGAGTTCGCCTTGCTCACCGCCCCGGTAAGCCGGCGTCCCGAGAACGCGCCTATCGAGTGTCAGGGCCGGGGCGTTCTGACCCCGGATTGTGACGAATCACGTGACAATGGACTTGCCAGCGCTTATGGTGATTTCAGTTAATCGCTCCTAACTGAAAGGAGTGGACATTGGTGTCCACGACGGCAGCCACAGCCCAGTGGCGGCAGGCGCACGAGAGCAATCTCGTCGAACTGCGGCGCCGACTCGATCGCGTCGCTCTGGGTGGGGGCGACAAGGCGCGTGAGCGCCACCTCAGCCGCGGCAAGCTGCTCCCGCGGGATCGCATCGACACGCTGCTCGACGCCGGTAGCCCATTCCTCGAGATAGCACCGCTCGCAGCCGAGGACATGTACGGCGGAAAGGTGCCTGCCGCCGGTGTGATCGCCGGCATCGGCCGCGTCGCCGGCCGCGAATGCCTGATCATCGCCAATGACGCCACCGTTTCCGGCGGCACCTACTACCCGGTGACGGTCAAAAAGCATCTCCGGGCGCAGGAGATCGCCGCCGCCAACAGGTTGCCCTGCATCTACCTGGTCGACTCCGGCGGTGCGATGCTGCTCCAGCAGGACGAGGTGTTCCCCGATCGCGACCATTTCGGTCGGATCTTCTTCAGTCAGGCCAACATGAGTGCCGCGGGCATTCCGCAGATCTCGGCTGTCCTGGGATCGTCTACCGCCGGCGGCGCCTACGTGCCTGCGATGAGCGACGAGACGGTGATCGTCCGCGATCAGGGCACGATCTTCCTGGCGGGTCCACCGCTGGTGAAAGCAGCCACCGGTGAAGATGTCACCGCCGAGGACCTCGGTGGGGGACTGATGCATTCGACCGTCTCCGGCGTCACCGATCACCTCGCCGACAACGACGAGGACGCCCTCGAGCGGGTCCGGGGTATTGTCGCCACGCTCGGTCCCGTGGAACCGGCGCAGTGGGAGGTCGAGCCGATCCGCGAGCCACGTGTGCCGCAAACCGACCTCTACGATGTGGTCCCCACGGACGCACGAACACCATACGACGTGCGCGCGGTCATCGAGATCATCTCCGACGGAGGCGAATACAACGAGTTCAAGGAGGGGTACGGCACCTCACTGGTGACCGCTTTCGCCCACATCCACGGTCATCCGGTCGGCATCATCGCCAACAACGGCGTCCTGTTCAGTGAGAGCGCACTCAAAGGAGCGCACTTCATCGAACTGTGTGACAAACGCAAGATCCCGCTCGTGTTCCTGCAGAACATCACCGGATTCATGGTGGGCAAAGAGTACGAGCAGGGTGGTATCGCGAAGAACGGCGCCAAGATGGTGACCGCGGTGGCCTGCGCGCGGGTGCCCAAGTTCACCGTGATGATCGGCGGATCTTTCGGGGCGGGTAACTATTCGATGTGTGGCAGGTCGTATTCGCCGCGTTTCCTGTGGATGTGGCCGAACGCCCGCATCTCGGTGATGGGTGGCCCACAGGCCGCCGACACCCTGGCCACCGTGCGTCGCAATCAGATCGAACGTGGCGGGGACGAATGGTCGAGCGAGGACGAAGAACAGTTCAAATCGCCGATTCGCGAACAGTTCGAACGCCAATCCGACGCCTACTACTCGACCGCGCGACTCTGGGATGACGGTGTGATCGACCCCGCCGATACCCGTACTGTTCTCGGACTGGCACTCGCTGCAGCGCGTCACGCGCCGCTCGCGCCGGTCTCCTATGGCGTCTTCCGGATGTGAGTGAGATGACAACGATCAACAAGGTCCTCATCGCCAACCGCGGCGAGATCGCGTGCCGGGTGATCCGAACGCTCAAGGCGTCCGGGATCCGAAGTGTGGCCGTCTATTCCGATGTCGATTCCGATGCGCTGCACGTGCGTCTCGCCGACGAAGCGGTGCGGATCGGTCCGGCTGCGGCGACCGAGAGCTATCTGAGCGTCGACGCGGTGATCGGTGCGGCCCAGCGGGTGGGTGCCGACGCGGTGCATCCCGGCTACGGCTTCCTCTCCGAGAACTCAGCTTTCGCCAAGGCACTGGCGGAGGCATCGATCATCTTCCTGGGGCCGCCTGCGACGGCCATCGAGGTGATGGGCGACAAGATCGCGGCGCGTGCCGCGGTGTCCGAGCGTGATGTCCCCGTGGTTCCCGGGATCTCGCGCCCGGGGCTCACCGATGACGAATTGATCGGTGCCGCATCCGATATCGGCTTCCCCGTGCTGATCAAGCCCAGTGCCGGTGGTGGCGGCAAAGGTATGCACCGGGTCGCCGATCCGGCTGAACTACCCGCCGCGTTGCGCACCGCACGACGGGAGGCCGCTGCCGCGTTCGGCGACGACACACTCTTCATGGAGCGGTTCGTCGACACACCGCGGCACATCGAGGTCCAGGTCCTCGCCGACAACCACGGCAACGTGGTTCACCTCGGTGAACGCGAGTGCTCTCTGCAACGCCGCCATCAAAAGGTCATCGAAGAGGCGCCGTCGGTATTGCTGGACGAGGTCACCCGGGCGCGAATAGGGGCCGCAGCGTGCGATGCCGCGCGATCGGTCGGCTACACCGGCGCCGGGACCGTGGAGTTCATCGTCTCCGCGCACAAGCCCGACGAGTTCTTCTTCATGGAGATGAACACTCGTCTGCAGGTGGAACATCCGGTCACCGAGCTGGTCACGGGCATCGATCTGGTCGATTGGCAGTTGCGCGTTGCGGCCGGTGAGAAGCTCGACTTCGGGCAGGACGACGTCACGATGACCGGGCACGCGATCGAAGCCCGGGTGTATGCGGAAGATCCGGCAGCAGGCTTTCTCCCCACGGGTGGACCTCTGCTGTTGGTCGACGAACCGTCGGGGCCCGGCATCCGTGTCGATTCGGGCATGATCACCGGTGGTGTGGTCGGTAGTGACTACGACCCCATGCTCGCCAAGGTGATCGTCCACGGGACGGATCGGGACGATGCCATCGATCGACTCCGGGCCGCGCTCGCCGACACGCACGTGCTGGGCCTGCAGACGAACATCGACTTCTGCGACTTCGTTCTCGATCAGCCGAAGGTGCGTTCCGGTGATCTCGACACCGAGCTCCTCGACCGGTTGATCGTGGACTACCAGCCGGCGCCGGTGCCTCCGGAAGCGTTGGCACTCATCGGACTACACCGCGTCCGGCAGGCCCGGCAGGGCGGTTCACCGTGGACCTCCCAGGTCGGCTGGCGGATCGGCGGCGCGGCACCGACTCGCACCCGACTGCAGGTGGGCGATGACGTGGTGACCGTGAACGTCACCGGACCTGAGACCGACGCGCACGTGAGCGTCGGGGACTGGACCGCCAACGCATCGCTGGTCGGTGAGCGACTCACGATCGACGGTGCGGGCGGGCGCTGGCTGATCGCCGAGACCAAGCCGACCTCGCAGCTCGAACACGTCACCGACACCGATCACACCTACTGGGTCAGCGGAACGGTCGCAGGCGCAACCGGCACGTGGCAAGTCGGCAAGGCGCGGATTCTCAAGGCGTCCGGCGCGACCGAAGCCCTCGGCGTGATCACCAGTCCGATGCCCGGAACCGTTGTCGCCGTCATCAATGCCGGCGGTGACGCGGTCGGGGCCGGTGAACCGGTGTTGGTGGTCGAGGCGATGAAGATGGAACACACCCTGACCGCCCCGCGCTCCGGTGATCTCACTGTGAACGTGGGGGTCGGCGACAAGGTCACCTCCGGACAAACTCTGGCAACGGTGACCGAGAACTCGGAAGGAACCCCCGCATGAGCGTGACCGATGACCTGACAACGGAATACGACGAACTCCGCAAGACCGTTGCTGATTTCGCGAAGTCCGTGGTGGCGCCGGTGTCGGCGAAGCACGATGCAGAACACAGTTTTCCGTACGACGTGGTGCGCCAGATGGGCGAGATGGGCTTGTTCGGGCTGCCTTTCCCGGAAGAGTACGGCGGCATGGGCGGCGACTATTTTGCGCTGTCCCTCGCTCTCGAGGAACTCGGGAAGGTCGATCAATCGGTGGCCATCACGCTGGAAGCCGGGGTAGGGCTGGGCGCGATGCCCATCTACCGATTCGGCAGTGAAGAGCAGAAGCAGACCTGGCTGCCTGATTTGACCGCTGGCCGTGCGCTGGCCGGCTTCGGACTGACAGAGCCCGGTGCGGGGTCGGATGCCGGAGCGACGGCCACGACCGCCAAAGAAGACGGTGATCACTGGATCATCAACGGCTCCAAACAGTTCATCACCAATTCCGGTACCGACATCACCTCGCTGGTGACGGTCACCGCAGTCACCGGCGACCGTGCACCCGGTCCGGACGGACGACCGCGCAAGGAGCTCTCCACCATCATCGTGCCCAGCGGCACAACCGGATTCGTGGCCGAACCTGCCTACAACAAAGTCGGTTGGAATGCCTCCGACACACACCCACTGAGCTTCTCCGACGCCAGGGTTCCCCTGGAAAACCTGCTGGGCGAGCGCGGCCGTGGGTACGCGAATTTCTTGTCGATCCTCGACGAGGGTCGGATCGCCATCGCGGCGTTGGCGACGGGCGTGGCACAGGGCTGCGTCGATGAAAGCGTGAAGTACGCCAAGGAGCGGCAATCGTTCGGTAAGGCGATCGGCGAATACCAGTCGGTGGCGTTCACCATCGCGCGGATGGAAGCGAGGGCTCACACCGCGCGGACCGCGTACTATCACGCTGCCTCGAAAATGCTTGCCGGCAAGCCCTTCAAGAAGGAAGCGGCCATCGCCAAGATGGTGTCCAGTGAGGCCGCGATGGACAATGCCCGTGCGGCCACCCAGATTCACGGTGGCTACGGATTCATGAACGAGTACCCGGTTGCGCGCCATTATCGGGATTCGAAGATCCTCGAGATCGGCGAAGGAACCACTGAGGTGCAACTCATGCTGATCGCGCGGGAACTGGGGTTCTCATGAGCGACACCCCTCAGGCATCCGGACAGCCCAGACGGGTGACTCAGCGCGGCTTGTGGTTCGACGAGTTCGAGGTCGACACGGTGTACGAGCACAGACCCGGGCGCACGGTGACCGAAGCCGACAACGTACTGTTCACCACACTGACCATGAACTCCCAAGCGCTGCACCTCGATGCTGCTTTCGCCGCAACCCAGCCGGGATTCGGCGGGGAGCGCCTTGTGAACTCGATGTTCACGCTCTCGACGATCGTCGGACTGTCGGTGAGCCAGTTGACGCAGGGAACGCTGGTTGCGAACCTGGGCTTTTCAGAGATCGCCTTCCCCAAACCGATGTTCCACGGCGACACCCTGTATGCCGAAACGGTCTGCACGGGAAAACGGGAAAGCAAATCGCGGCCGGGCGAAGGCGTGGTGTCATTGCGACATATCGGAAAGAACCAGCACGGCGATGTTGTGGCCATCGCACAGCGTTCGACTTTGATACGCAAGGAACCGTAACAACACCACACAGGAGGAACCACGGTGACGAACTGGAGCCCACCCGGTCCGGCGATTTTGTTCTGCCCGGCCGACCGACCGGAGCGATACGCCAAGGCGGCCGAGCGGGCCGACGCCGTCATCATCGATCTCGAGGATGCCGTTCGCGCCGAGGCGCGTGACGGGGCCCGCGAAGCACTGATCAGCACGCCGATCGATCCGAACGTCACCATCGTGCGGATCAACTCCGCGGGCACCGGCGATCACTTCAGGGACATCAAAGCGCTCGCACAGACCGACTACCGCGTGGTCATGCTGGCCAAGGCGGAGAGCGCCGAGGAAGTCGCCGGCGTCGGGTACCAGGTGATCGCGCTGATCGAGACACCGACGGGTGCCATGCACGCCGACGAGATCGCGGCGGCGCCCAATTGCATCGGACTCATGTGGGGCGCCGAGGACCTGGTCGCCTCGATGGGTGGTCGCTCGAGTCGTTTCACCGCCGCGGAGGACAACACCGGGCGT
Organism: Williamsia soli; assembly: GCF_017377795.1. GTDB lineage: Bacteria > Actinomycetota > Actinomycetes > Mycobacteriales > Mycobacteriaceae > Williamsia > Williamsia soli. Next base: position 16,076 of record NZ_JAFRDR010000010.1, read on the forward strand.
TATCGCGATGTGGTGCGTCAGGTCCGGGCGATGGTTCGGTTGGCGTGCGCGACCCATGGCCGCTTCGCCATCGACGCAGTGCACATCGAGATCGCCGACACCGACGGTCTGCACGCCGAGGCGCTGGACGCGGTGAACCTGGGTTACGAGGCCACCGCGTGCATCCATCCGTCACAGGTGGAGATCGTGCGCTCCGCGTATCGCCCGACCGAGGGCGAGGTTAGTTGGGCCAGGGAAGTTCTCGAAGCCGCGGAGAACAACCCCGGGGGTGTTTTCAGGGTGGGGAATCAGATGATCGATTCGCCGTTGCTCGGTCAGGCGGAGGCGATCATGCGCCGAGCCGAGTCCATCGGCACATAGAACAACCAGGAGCGTCGAAGATGAGCGAGTTGTCGTACACCCAGGGCGAGGCCACCCCGCCGCTGCTGACCGTGACCATCGGAGAATCGCTGCGGGCGACCGCAGAGAAGTTCGCCGACAACGACGCCGTCATCGACGCGGCGACGGGACAGCGCTGGACCTACCGAGAGTTCCGGGAGCGGGTACGGGCGCTCGCCGCAGGGTTCGCACGCAGTGGACTCGTCCCGGGAGATCGGGTGGGGTTGTGGGCTCCCAACTGCGTCGAATGGGTGCTGACCCAGTACGCCACCGCCGAACTCGGACTGATCCTGGTCAATCTGAACCCGGCCTACCGGCAGACCGAGATCGAGTTCGCCCTGAACCAGTCCGGCGCCCGCACCGTGATCGCTGCACGCGAGTTCCGGGGCGCCGACTACGCCGGTATGCTCGCCGCCGCGCTCGAGAAGTGCCCGCAGTTCTCCGCTGCGGTGCTCCTCGGTTCGCCGGAATGGACCGAACTCACCTCGACACCGGACGAATCGGAGCTCTCGGAGCTCGACGCCGCGGCGGCTGCACTGTCGCCGGAGGATCCGATCAACATCCAGTACACCTCTGGCACGACCGGAAACCCCAAGGGCGCCACGCTGTCCCACCGCAACATTCTGAACAACGGCTACCTTGTCGGTGAACTCTGTAATTACACCGACGCGGACCGCATCTGCATCCCGGTGCCGTTCTACCACTGCTTCGGGATGGTGATGGGCAACCTCGCGGCCACCACCCACGGTGCCGCAATCGTGATCCCGGCGCCGGGGTTTGACCCGGGACTCACTCTCAAAGCGGTTGCGACAGAGAAATGTACGAGTCTGTACGGCGTGCCGACGATGTTCATCGCCGAACTCGCGCTCAGTGATTTCGATGACTACGACCTGAGCAGTCTGCGTACCGGGATCATGGCGGGCTCACCGTGTCCGGCCGAGGTCATGCGGCAGGTCATCAACAAGATGCACATGTCCGAGGTGTCGATCTGTTACGGCATGACCGAGACGTCGCCGGTCTCGACGCAGACCCGAGCCGACGACACCTTCGAGCGACGGGTGGGGACGGTCGGCCGGGTGGGTCCGCACCTGGAGATCAAGGTCGTCGATCCGATCACCGGCGAGACCGCACCACGGGGCGAGACGGGCGAGTTCTGCACCCGGGGCTACAGCGTGATGGTCGGTTACTGGAACCAGCCGGACAAGACCGCGGAGGCACTCGACACCGACGGCTGGATGCACACCGGTGATCTCGCGGTGATGGACGCGGACGGGTACGTGCAGATCACCGGACGGATCAAGGACATGGTCATCCGGGGCGGGGAGAACATCTACCCTCGCGAGATCGAGGAGTTCCTCTACACCCATCCCGACATTCTCGACGCCCAGGTGATCGGCGTCCCGGATGAGAAGTACGGCGAAGAGTTGATGGCCTGGATCAGGCTGCGTGACGGCGTCACCGGCTTCACGGCCGAAGATCTTCGAGAGTTCGCCGACGGCAAGGTGGCCCGGCACAAGATCCCGAAATACGTGCACGTCGTCGACGAGTTCCCGATGACGGTCACCGGCAAGGTCCGGAAAGTGCAGATGCGAGAGCAGGCTGTCGGCATACTCGGGGGGTGACGACAAGCGCTATCGAAGATTTTGCCGCCCGCGTCGGCGCCGAGCGTGGCCTCGACCTCACCGGCTATGAGGCGTTGTGGCAGTGGTCGATCGAGCACCCAGAGCAGTTCTGGCGTGAGCTGTGGAACCGGTATGCGCTCACCCCGTCCGGTGGCACGGAGTTGGGGGAGTCCGACGAGGACGTCCTCGCAGACCCGACCATGCCGGGTGCTCGCTGGTTCCCGGGAGTGTCGCTGAACTATGTGGACCAGATCCTGAGGCACACCGGCCTCCCGCGCGCCGCCATCGTCGGGCTGACGGAGGACGGCGGGCGAACCGAAATTGCCTGGTCAGAGCTCGCTCCGCAGGTGGCGGGGGTCGCGGCGACGTTGCGGGAGTTCGGTGTCGGGCGCGGTGACCGGGTAGTCGCCTATCTGCCGCACGTGCCCGAAGCCGTGATCGCGTTCCTCGCGGCGGCGTCTCTCGGCGCTGTGTTCTCCGGCTGCGGCCAGGACTATGCGCCGGCGGGAGCCGCCGGCCGTCTCGCCCAGCTCGGGCCCAAGGTGCTGGTGTGGGCCGACGGCTATCGGTACGGCGGGAAATGGATCGACAAGCGCGGTGACAGCGCCGAGTTGGCAGCGTTGCTCCCCACGCTCGCGGGTCAGCTGGTGGTGAGGGTGGGCGACCAGCAGGCGCAGCGGAGCGCAGATCAACCCTCCGGCGGTGAACCGTTCACCACTGCAACCGAGTTCACCGCAGCGGCGAGCCGGCCGGCGGACTTGATCACCGAGCCGGTGCCCTTCGACCATCCGCTCTGGGTGCTGTTCAGCTCCGGCACGACCGGTAAACCCAAGGGCATCATGCACGGCCACGGTGGGGTGCTGCTCGAGCACCTCAAAGCCGTTGGCCTGCACGCCGACCTGGATTCCGACGACGTGTTCTTCTGGCAGACCGCGTTGAGCTGGATGATGTGGAACTATCAGATCGCGGGGCTTCTTGTCGGGGCCCGGATCGTCTGTTACAGCGGACATCCCCTGTACCCCGATGCCGATCGGCTCTGGCAGGTCGTCGAGTCGGAGAAGGTCAGCTACTTCGGGACGAGCCCAGGGCAACTGCAGGCGTCTCGCAAGGCAAACCTGAACCCGGGGTCCGATCATGAGCTCGCTGCGCTCCGCACGATCGGCAGCACCGGTTCGACCCTGGCTGCCGACCTGTTCGTGTGGATCGACGAGCATGTGCGGCAGGGAATCCCGGTGTCGTCGATCAGTGGTGGTACCGACGTGGTCACCGCGTTCGCGGGCGGATCACCGGGGATCGCGGTCGTCGCGGGAGAATTGTCGGTCCGCTACCTCGGGGTGGAGTTGGAGAGCTGGAGTCCGGACTGCACGCCTCTGGTGGGGGAGGTGGGCGAGATGGTGATCACCACTGCGATGCCGTCGATGCCGGTGGGATTCTGGGACGACCCCGACGGCGAGCGCTACCGCGCGGCCTACTTCGATCATCAGTGGTCCGCCGGACCGAGGCCGCATGTGTGGCGCCACGGGGATTGGGTGACGCTCACCGAGCGGGGCTCGATCGTCATCCATGGACGGAGCGACGCGACCCTGAATCGCAACGGCATCCGGATGGGGTCCGCGGACATCTACGAGGTCGTCGAGGCGATCGACCAGGTCTCAGAGGGATTCGTGCTCGGTGTCGACGGCCCCGGCGGTGCCTACTGGATGCCGCTGTTCGTCACGCTGACACCAGGGTCGAACCTGGACGACGCGCTGATCGCCGAGATCCGGTCCGAGATCCGGGCCCGGCTGTCACCGCGCCATGTGCCCGACGAGGTGATCGTCGCGCCCGGCATCCCGCACACCCGGACCGGGAAGAAGTTGGAGGTCCCGGTGACAGCCATCCTCGCCGGACGATCTGATGTCGCGGTCGATCCACGCTCGGTCGACGACCCTGATCTGCTGGGGTGGTTCCGCGAGCGCGGTGCCGAACACAGCTGGGCCTGAACCCTGCGGTTCGTTGCGTTCAGCGCGCGTCAAATCGTTCACATGGTGCCGGCACACATGATCCGATGACTCGGCGTGACGCAGGACCGTGCCCCCTGCATCGTCCACACCGCCAACCGTAGTTCCGACAGATGACACGAGGACCTCGGACGGACGACGTCGCAGCGAAATCGGACCTTGTCGCCACCGGAGCATGTACTAGCGTGGTGCCCGACGAACAACAGGTCCGTGAACATCGAATGGGACTACACCCTCGAACGCAGGAGTGAACATGAGCTATCAACCCGGCGGGTCCGGCTACGGTTCGCAGCAGCCTTACCAGGGCGGCCAGTACCCCGGCGCAGGACAACCCGAAGCAAGTGGTCAGACGTACAACCAGGGATACGGACAACAGGGCTACGGTCAGCAGCCGGCCGCGGGCCAGCAGGGCTACGGTCAGCAATCCGGTGCCGGTCAGCAGGGATACGGCGAGCAGCCGGCCCAGGGGTACGGGCAGCAGGGCTACGGCCAGCAGGGCTACGGTCAGCAGCCCGCCGCCGGACAGCAGGGATACGGCCAGCAGCCCGCCCAGGGCTACGGTCAGCAGGGATACGGCCAGCAGCCAGCTCAGGGGTACGGACAGCAGGGGTACGGCCAGCCCGCCGCCCGCGCTCCCCAGGGTCTGCCCGCAGCGTTCGGGACCTACCTCATCTACGCACTCGGTGGGCTCGGGCTCATCAACTTCTTCCTCGGCTTCGCACCCGCCCTCGACGGTGACGACGCGCCGAACAACTTCGGATGGTTCCCGGCCATCGGCCTGGTCGCCCTGGCCATCGCCGGTCTGACCGCCGCGACGACATTGCTGCCGAACCAGACGGCAAAGGTCAGCGGGGCTGTGGCGGTCACCTCCGTGGTGGCAGCGCTGTTCCTGCTGTTCCACCTGATCACCGGTGTGGACATCTTCGGCGACTCGGCCATCGGGTTCATCCTGTTGCTCGTCTTCGGCTTCATCCAGGCCGCAGTCGCCGTGGTGTGGCTGCTGGTCGATTCCGGGATCCTCAAGACCGGTCCGTCGGGCGCCGCGAATTCCGCGGTGAGCACCGACACGGGAGCACTCAACACCGGAGCTCAGCAGACCGGATCCACCCAGGGTGCGGAGCAGAGCACGAGCTATGGCCAGTCCGGCGGATACGGCGCCGCGTACGGCCAGCCTGCGACGGGTCAGTCCGCGCAGTCCGAACACAGCGGTGGCCACCAGGCCGCGGCACCCGGCCAGAGCAACCCGTACGCGCAGACGTCCTATGGCCAGAGCAACACCCCGGATTCACCCGCGGTGGGCCTGGGCAAGGCCTCGGATTCGAATGCATCCGATGCCACGACCGCGGTGCCCTCGAGCACCCCGAGCAGCCCCAGCACCCCGTCCGCATCGAGCGCCCCGGGCTATGGCGCACAGCCGAGCACGCCGAATCCTTACGAGACCCCTGCCGCGGGCAGCAGCGCCGAGCAGAACCCGTACGGAGACCAGACGACGCAGTTCAAGTCGCCTGAGCACTGAGGACACCTGATGCGGTTCTGATCCGCACGCACGATCCGGGCACTGTCACCGAGGAAACTCGGACGACGGTGCCCGGACTCGCGTGATTGCAGTTACGTTGCGGTGGATCGCGAATCGACCGGCGCGCCTGCACGGCCGTTCGCCGGGCGAATGACACCCTGACAAGGGTGGCCAGCTCTACAGCGGAAAATCCTTCTGGGGACAATCTCGCTGCGCGTCTGAGGGAGATGCGCCGATCGCGGCGCGCTGCCGAAGCCGGCGCGGCCGATTCGGCCCGCGCCCTGGTCCGGCTGGCATTCGGGACCACCGCCGCGACGCTACTGCTACTGGCGATCGTGGTTTCCATCATCTTGCTCGCCGTCGGAGACGGTCTCGGCAGCGTTCCCGCCACCGTCGCATCGATGTGGCTCGGCATCCATCAGGTCCCGCTGACCGTCGGCGACGTGACACTCGGTGTACTGCCTCTCGCCCCCACCTTCGTGATGGTCGGGATCACCGCCCGGGCCACGGCCCGCGCCACCGACATCGACCGCCCGCAATCCGAGGTCACGGCGGTGGTGTTGTCCGCTGTCGGTGGGCCACTGCTCGCGACGATTCTCTCGCTCGCCGTCCTGATGGACGCATCCACCGTGATGACCGTCCAGAGTCCTGACGCACTCCTGGCGTTCGCATGCACATTCGTCGTCCAATTGACCGGCGCGGTGATCGGTGTCGGATACAAGTGGTGGTCGACGATCGTGGTGCGGCTCGGGGTGCCGGCGTGGGTGCTCAAGGGTGTGCGTTGCGGCGTGATCGTCGTGGTCGCGCTGCTCAGCGTGGCAGCGATGCTCGTGGCCGTCCGCTTGGTGATCAACTGGTCGGTGGCCGGCGAACTGTTCGAGGCCGGTAACGGCTGGTTCGGCGCACTCGGTCTGACTTTGCTCTCGGTGCTCTACCTGCCCAACGTCCTGATCGGCACGGCGGCCGCGCTGATCGGGGCGCCGGTGCAGGTGGGCGGCGCCCTGGTGGATCTGTTCGGTTCGCACGGCGGACAGGTGCCACCGCTTCCCGTGTTGGCGGTACTGCCCGACGGCGGCGCCGGCCGGTGGAGCGCGCTGCTGCTGGTTTTCGTCGCGGTGGTGTCCTTCGGCGTCGCGCGGCTGTGTCTCGATCTCTCGCTGCTGCGCAACATCCGCACGGTCGCCGTTGCCGCCGCGACATCGTCGCTGCTGGTCGTCGCGCTGGCGACGCTCGCCGGTGGGGATCTCGGCGTGCTGGGCGCAGTGGGGGTGAACCTTCCCCTGGTCGGCGTGTTCACCTTCGGCTGGGTTGCGGTGGTAGGTGCCGTGACGGCGCTCGGGTACAGCGCATTGCCGGGGACCAGGCGTGCGAGGGCCGCCCTGGTCGGCAACCTCTATTTCGACGACGACCACGTCTCGGACGACGCATTCGAGGACGACTCCGATCACGACGAGGTGGATCTGCCGCCGGCGGAACCCGAGATCGAATACCGGCAGACCGCAGGCGACATCCGCGACGCTGTCGGCGACGTGGACTCTGCTCCCGTCATCGACGGCTGGGACACCGACGACTGGGTTGTCGACCTCGAGTGGGAGGGGACAGCGGAGGATTCGGTCGAGGGGTTCGCCGACTGGAGTACCACCGGCACCGCCCCGATCGCGCCTGCGGTCGAGGGGGAGGAACTGGTGTCCACCGACGACTTCGGTACCCGGCGAACCCGCTGAAGTCGGGGCCATTAGGCTCGAATCTGCCTCACCGGCACTTCATCTCCGACCCGAGTTCGAGGAGCCCAGTCCTGGACGCCATCCCGTCTGCCGAATCGCTGACCGTCGTGATCCTCGCGTCGGGCACCGGGTCGTTGGCCTCGGCGCTGCTCGACGCCGTCGAGGACGACGAATATCCGGCGACCGTGGCGGCCGTCGTCTCCGATCGTGAATGCGCAGCGCTGAAATCGGCGGAGCGCCGCGGAGTGCCCACGACCGTCGTGCCCATGACCGACGACCGGGCAGAATGGGACCGCGCCCTGGCCGACACCGTCGCCGCTCATCGGCCCGACCTGGTGGTGTCTGCAGGTTTCATGAGGATTCTGGGTGCCGATTTCCTGGCCCGATTCGGTGGCCGCATCATCAACGCGCACCCGGCGCTGCTGCCCTCGTTTCCCGGTGCTCACGCGGTGCCGGCCGCTTTGGCGCACGGCGTCAAGGTCACCGGCTCCACCATCCACCTGGTGGACGAGGGCGTCGACACCGGACCGATACTTGCACAGGCGCCCGTCGCGGTGAATCCCGCCGACGACGAGATCACGCTGCACGAGCGAATCAAGATGGTCGAACGGGTGCTGCTCGTCGCAGTGGTGCGTTCGATCGCCATCAAAGGTGTTGTCATCGAAGGACGAAAGGCCTACATCCCGTGAGTAATGACCTGCAGCGCAAGCCCTTTCGCCGTGCACTGGTGAGTGTGTACGACAAGACCGGGCTCGCCGAGCTGGCGAAGGGGCTGCACGCCGGTGGCGTCGAGATCGTGTCGACCGGGTCGACGGCGAAGAAGATCGCCGAAGCCGGGGTTCCGGTGATCGAGGTTTCCGACCTCACCGGATTCCCCGAGATCCTCGAGGGCCGGGTGAAGACACTGCACCCCACCGTCCACGCCGGAATCCTGGCCGACACCCGCAAGCCGGAGCATGTCGAGAAGCTCGCCGATCTCGGTGTCGCGGCGTTCGAACTGGTTATCGTCAACCTCTACCCGTTCTCCGACACCGTCGCATCAGGCGCGACCCCGGACGAGTGCGTCGAGCAGATAGACATCGGCGGTCCGTCGATGGTCCGCGGCGCGGCGAAGAACCACCCCTCGGTGGGTGTGGTCGTCGACTCGGGCGATTACCAGGCCGTGCTCGCTGCCGTCGAGTCCGGCGGGTTCACGTTGGACGAACGCAAAGCATTGGCAGCGAAGGCTTTCCGCCACACCGCCGACTACGACACCGCGGTGGCGACGTGGATGGGTTCGGTGGCTGCACCGGAGGCCGACGGCGACTCGGTCTCGGCCTTCCCGGTCTGGATGGGCAAGACGTGGGAGCGGTCGTCGGTACTGCGGTACGGCGAGAACCCACACCAGAGTGCGGCGTTGTACGTCAGCACCTCCGATGCACCGGGGCTCGCGCAGGCACAGCAGCTGCACGGCAAGGAGATGAGCTACAACAACTACACCGACGCCGACGCCGCCTGGCGCGCCGCCTACGACTTCACCGATCCGGCCGTTGCGATTATCAAGCACGCCAACCCGTGCGGCATCGCGGTGGCCGACGATGTCGCCGCCGCACACCGCAGCGCACACGCCTGCGACCCGGTCAGCGCCTACGGCGGAGTGATCGCTTCCAATCGTCCGGTCAGTACCGAGATGGCCGAGCAGGTGGCCGAGATCTTCACCGAGGTCATCGTTGCCCCGGGCTTCGAGGACGGCGCCCTGTCAGTGCTCACTCGCAAGAAGAACGTCCGGGTGCTGCTCGCGCAGCCACCGCAGCGAGCCGGGGTCGAGTTCAAGCCGGTGTCGGGTGGCCTGCTCGTGCAGCAGCGCGACATCCTCGACGCGTCCGGCGACGACCCGGCGAACTGGCAACTCGTCGCCGGTGATCCGGCAGACGACGCCACCCTGGCCGACCTCGTATTCGCTTGGCGGGCTTGCCGTTCTGTGAAGTCGAACGCAATTCTGCTGGCCTCCGATCGAGCGTCCGTCGGGGTGGGCATGGGCCAGGTCAATCGCGTCGACTCGGCGCATCTGGCCGTGACCCGGGCAGGGAAGCGGGCGATGAACAGTGTGGGCGCGTCCGATGCGTTCTTCCCGTTCCCCGACGGCCTGCAGGTTCTCATCGACGGCGGCGTGAAAGCAGTTGTGCAGCCCGGTGGTTCGATCCGCGACAACGAGGTCATCGGTGCCGCACACGACGCCGGCATCACCCTGTATCTCACCGGCGCGCGCCACTTCGCCCACTGACCGCCCGGAAGTGGTGGGTTCTGGCAAGTAAAAGCCCAGGTGGGCCTCACCACAAGCCACCACTTCCGGTCGGGTCAGATGGGTAGCAGGATGTTCTTCACCTGCGGATCGGTCGCGAGGTATTCCTGGACCGCGGGATCCCTGAAGACCTGGATGAGCTTCTTGATGTTCTCGGTGTCTTTCCATTTGCTGCCGATGGTGAGCTGGCCGGCGAACTCGTCCGGCGCCGGCGGGGCGAAGATCTGCTTGGTCACGTCGATTCCGGCGGCGAGGTAGTACTCGGTGTAACCCACGGCAGCATCGAGATCGGGCAGGGCTCGTGACTGTGCTGCGAAATCGAGCAATGTGAACTGCAGGTTCTTGGGATTTAAGACGATGTCCTTCTGCGTCGCCGCCCACTTGTCGGCGGTCGGGTTCAGTCCGATGAGGCCGGCACGTTCGAGCAACCACAAACCCTGGGCCTCGTTGGCGGGGTCGGAGTACAGAGACACGGTGGCGCCGTCGGGTAGCTGAGCGGGATCGGAATACTTGTCGGACCAGATGCCGAATCCCCAGCGGAAGACCGGTGTTGCCGCTTCTTCTTTGAAGTCCGGGTTGGCTTCGAGCACCTGGCCGAGCCAGAGTTTGTGCTGGTAGATGGTGCCTGCGATCTCACCGTCACTGACGGCCCTGTTGATGGTGGTGCTGTCGGCGAGGCCCTTGAACTTGATCTTCAGGTCGTAGTTCGGCGCGACCTTCTCGGCAATGAAGTTCACGAGCGCCTCTTCGGCCGCATTGCCCTCCGCGGTGGCGATCTCGAGGGTGGCGCCGGCGGTCTCGTTGGGAGACTTGGAGTCCGAGCCGCCCCAGAATCGCCACCCGGCGAACGCCAGCACGACGACCACGATCACGCCGATCGCGATGTACACGGGCAGACGTTTGCGTGCCTTTATGTCGAAGCCGCCGGGGTCTCCGGTAGGTCGTGGCGTGGTGGTGGTCATGTTTCTCCTCTGGTGGACGAAAGTGGCAGAGCTGTGGCGTATTCGGGAAAAGAGTGGCCTGATCAGACGGTGGTGCGGGCGCGCAGACTTTGTCCCGGCGTCAGATGGCGGACGAGCGCGTCGCCGATGATCTGAATCAGCGCGACGGTGACCACCAGGGTGACGATGGTCGCGATCATGACGCCGTGATCGAACCGCTGATAGCCGTAGGTGACGGCGATGTACCCGAGACCGCCCGCGCCGATCGTGCCGGCAATGGCGGAGTACTCGATCATCGCGATGGTGTTGATCGTCAGTCCACCAACGATGTTGGGTAGGGCCTCCGGGATCTGGGTCTTCCAGATCACCTGACTGTTCGAGGCGCCGGAAGCCCGGGCCACGTCGATCACCGAGGGAGGCACCGACCGCAGAGAGTTCTCCACGATCCGGGTGAAGAACGCCACACCCGCGAGCGACATCGGAACCACGGCGGCCGGGATGCCGATGTTCGTACCGGTGATCCACCGGGTCAGCGGGATGATCGACGTCATGAGGACCAGAAAGGGTAGGGAACGTCCGATACTGATCACCCAGGACAGAGGGGAATGCAGGGCCTTGTTCTCATACAGACCACCAGGGGCCAGGTTGTGGATGGTCGCACCCAGAGGTACTCCGACGAGCAGCACGATGACCATCACGATGGACACCATGGTCAAGGTGTCGACGAACGCCGGAATCAACAGATCGGGGATCTCGTTGGTGGGAACCGTGATCGCCGCCAGATGGGCGGTGGTACTCACGCGGCCACCTCGACTTCAGACGAGGTCGTGACCGTACCGGCCAGCCCGTGGCGGGCGGCACTGTCGATGAATGCCGTAGCGACCTCGTCGGGGATCGACACCGTGACCGAGCCGACCGACACCCCATCGACGACCTGTACGGCGGCTCCGAGCACGGCGACGGGGATGGCGAGTTCGGTGCCTATGCGGGTGATCCAGTCGGTGGGTACGTTCGCGGAGTTGTAGGTCAACTCGACCGACCGCTGCCCGGGTCCTGGCTCTGCGGATGTCCCACGAGGCCGCAGTGATCGACCCAGCACCGACGTCGAATCAGTGAGAAGGTCCACGAGTGACCCTTTTTCGACGATCCGCCCAGAATTGAGCCTGCCGACGCTGTCGGCGACCTTCACGATGGTGTCCATCTCGTGCGTGATGAACACCACGGCGAGATCGAGCTCTAGTCGAACCTCACGGAGGAGTTCCAGGAACGAATCGGTGGTCTGCGGATCCAACCCGGACGTCGCTTCGTCGGACAACAACACCGATGGACGTAGCGCGAGGGCGCGGGCGATGCCGACTCGCTGGCGCTGACCGCCGGAGAGTTGATGCGGGTACAGGTGCGCGCGATCGGTGAGACCGACACGGTCGAGGAGTTCGGCCACCCTGCTCCGGGTCTGGACCTTGGTGACGCCCAGGAACTCCAGCGGCAAAGCCACGTTCTCGGCTGCCGTGCGGCGTGACAACAGACTCGACGACTGGAACACGGTCCCGATACGTCGGCGGGCGTCGCGCAACGCGCTGCTCCCGAGTTCGGTGAGGTTCTGGTTGTTCACCACCACCTTTCCGGACGTCGGCCGTTCCAGCAGGTTCAAACAGTGCGCGAGCGTGCTCTTTCCGGCTCCGCTGGGGCCGACGATGGCGAAAATCTCTCCCGGGTCGACTGTGAAGCTCACGTCGTCGAGGACGGTGGTCGCGGCGGGTCCGGAGCCATAGATCTTCCCGAGCTTTTCTACTTCGATCACGGAGTGTGTCTTTCTCAGCAAAGTGGTCCGACGCCAGGCGCGCCGGTACGCGAGTCATCCTGGCCACCGGCTGCGGATCGGCACAGCTTTGCGATCAGCGTGACCCCAACTGGACAGACCCTTCTCCATGACAGAGGGTGTCCGGGCGGACTTTCGATCGCGACAGTTGTAAGCGGTGATCCATCTGGTTGTGGTGACATAGTCGACCGGTGATCGATCTCGAACATGCACATCCACTCGACGACCCCGTCGGGTCGTCGTTGCGCGGTGCCCATCGGCGCTTCGCCCAGCAACGTGGTCGGATCCTGCGTTACCGACCCGACGTTGCCCGGTTCATCGCGTATCCGGCCCACCCAGATGCTCGGGACTGGCACGATCTGGCTGAATTGGTCGGTCCGGGCGTCGAGTTCACGTTGCGCAACTACACCGATGATCCGCCGGATCCGGTCCACCTGCTGCGCAGGTTCGAGGTCGTGCAGATGACCGGCGAGGACATCAGGGACGCCGACGCCGACGCCGACGCCGCCGGTGTCGAGGTCCTGGACGACGCTGACGTGCCGCAGATGCTGGACCTCGTCGAGAGGACCCGGCCCGGACCGTTCTTTGCTTCCACCATCGACATGGGCACCTATCTCGGAATCCGGCACGACGGCAGACTCGTCGCGATGGCGGGCGAGCGGATGCATCCGGCGGGCTGGACGGAGATCAGCGCTGTGTGCGTCGAAGCGGGCTTTCGGAACCGCGGGCTCGCGACGACGCTTGTCGGTGCCGTGGCCGAAATCATCTGCACTCGTGGGGATGTGCCGTTCCTCCATGCGTCATCGATCAACCACAATGCGATCGCGTTGTACGAGTCGATCGGTTTTCGCCACCGCGCGCGGCCGGTGCTGTCGGTCATGCGGTTCGGCGATCCCACCTGACTGAAGTGGACCCGACGTCATTTGTTCTGCGTTAGGGTTGCTCCACGGTGCGGATGGGCTCGGTAGTCGCCGGATACAGGGGAGCGCAGAGTGGTCAGCAAGGCAACGGGTGGGGTCGGCGAACGCGGCGCCGGGAAGTCAGGCCGTGGGGATATAGGCCACACCATCGGACTGCGCGAACTGCTTGCCGGGATCGCGGAGATGCGACACGATCTTCCGTCCATCGCGCGAAGTCTGCCCGCTCTGGCCGATCACCGCCGATCGCGGAAGATGACCATCGGCAAGCGGTTTCAGCAAGTCGCGGCCGCACACTCCGAGCGACCGTTCCTACGTTTCGAAGGTGAATCCATCTCGTACACGGAGGCCAACCGCACGGTCAACCGGTACGCGGCGTTGCTCACCGCCCGCGGGGTCGGGGCCGGTGATGTGGTGGCCATCTGCTCACAGAACCAGCCGGCCATCGTGCTCACGATGCTTGCCACCGTCAAGTTGGGCGCGACGGCGGGCATGCTCAACCACAACCAGCGCGGCGAGGTGCTGACGCACAGTCTCGGCTTGCTGAAGGCGAAGATCTTGCTCGTGGATCCTGACGTCTGCGAGGTGTTCGATGCCGTGCCCGAGCATGCGATGCCGGCGACGACCCTGAGTTTTCTCGACCTGGCCGAGGAATCAATCGGCCTGTCCGACCGCGATCCTTCGATCACGGCGCAACTGCCCGCCTCGACCACAGCGTTCTACATCTTCACCTCAGGTACCACCGGGATGCCGAAAGCGAGCGTGATGTCCCATTCGCGGTGGCTGGCGGCGATGTCCGGAATCGGCGGTGTCGGAATACGTTTAAGGAAAGACGATACGATGTACGCATCGCTGCCGTTCTATCACAACAATGCGCTGACGGTGTCCCTTGCGGCGGTGCTGACCAGCGGTGCCTGCCTGGCCATCGGAAGAAGATTCTCCGCCTCCACCTTTTGGGACGACATCGCACTCAACAGGGCAACTGCCTTCTGCTACATCGGTGAGTTGTGCCGCTACCTGCTCGCCCAGCCGCCGGTGCCTGCGGATCGGGAACACACTGTTCGCCTGGTGGTGGGCAACGGTTTACGTCCGGGTATCTGGGATGAGTTCACTCAACGGTTCGGAATCTCGCGGGTGGTTGAATTCTACTCGGCCAGCGAAGCGAACATCGGGTTCATCAACTTGTTCAACGTGGCGAAGACGGTTGGGTTCTGTCCGCTGCCCTATGCGATCGTCGACTACGATCCGGATACCGGTGAGCCGCTGCGGGGCAGAGACCGCCGGTTGATCAAGCTCCCCAAAGGTTCTGCGGGACTGCTGGTGTCGCAGATCAGCAAGCGGGTTCCGTTCGACGGGTACACCGACCCCGCGGCATCGTCGAAGAAGATCGTCACCGACGCCTTCAAAGACGGGGACCGGTGGTTCAACACCGGTGACCTCGTTCGCGGGCAGGGGTTTTCACACATCGCCTTCGTCGACCGGCTCGGTGACACCTTTCGGTGGAAAGGCGAGAACGTCGCCACCACGGAGGTCGAGAACGTGCTTGACGGTTCTGGGCAGGTGGCACAGTCGGTGGTGTTCGGTGTCGAGGTCCCCGGGACCGATGGACGCGCGGGCATGGCGGCCATCATTCTCACCGGCGGAGAGTCGCTCGACACCCGAGTGTTGACCGACCACCTCGGCCGGCACCTGCCCGCCTACGCGATGCCCCTGTTTGTTCGTGTGGTGAGGGAACTGGCACACACCTCCACCTTCAAGAGCGTCAAGGTCGCGTTGCGGGACGAGGGTTACACCGACACCGGCGACGACGACGTCTACGTGTACGTCGGCGGTACCGACGGCTACGCGCCGTTCTATGACGGATACGCCACCGAGGTCGCGGCAGGCACCCTCCCGCGCAAGTAGCTCGGCGCTGGGCCCTTTCGCCGAGGCTGAAGCAATCGGTGCTCACCTCACCGCCGGTGAGCGACCCATCCCACGGGTGGGGTAGGTTTCGGCGTTGTGGCAGAAGTGGCGTTCCTCGTTGTCGCCGGCTTCTTCTCCGGCGTGGTCGGGTACGTGACCGGTATCGCCTCACTCGTGAGCTATCCGGCTCTGCTGCTGGTGGGTCTACCGCCCATCACGGCCAACGTCACCAACACGGTCGCGTTGATCCCGGTCGGCATCGGGAGTGCGACACAGGCTCGTGCGTCGATCACCTTGGACCGCAGACTCGGTCTCCTTCTGGGCGCTGCCGCAGCGGGCGGTCTCGTCGGCTCGGTGGTCCTGCTGCTCACCCCGGCGACCACGTTCGAGGCCCTCGTCCCGTATCTCGTTGCATTCGCCGCACTTGCGGTGCTGTGCCAACCGCTGATCAGGCGGCTCTCGGGCCACCGGGACGCGCCGACGGTGTTCGGGATCGGCGTCTTCGTCATCGGGATCTACGGCGGCTACTTCGGTGCCGGTGCCGGGATCATCTTCATGGCACTGGCGTTGTTGGCCACCGGTCAGACGATGTTCCAGGCGACGCTGCTCAAGTCGCTGCTGTTGTGCGCGTCGAATCTCGTTGCATCGGTGGCGTTCGCGTTCTTCTTCTCGATCGACTGGGTGGCGGCGGCGAGCATGGGAATCGGTTGCCTTGCGGGCGGGTGGATCGGACCACCTGTCGTAGCCCGGTTACCGGTCGCCGTGCTGCGCGTCGCCATCGCGTTCAGTGGCTTCGGGCTCGCGATCTGGCTGGCATTCCGTTAGAGGGTCGACTTTCCCCCTGAGATCGGTCGCGATTCGGACCTGGGATGGCAATACGCCATTCGCCCTCCCATACGGGGCTGATCCCAGGGCGCGGCTCAGATGATCCCGTCTTCTGCCAGCGCGCCGAGTTCGTCCTCACTCAGATTCAGCAGCGAGCCATAGACTTCCGAGTTGTGCTGGCCAGGGGTGGCCGACCCGGCGTTCCGGATCCGGCCAGGGGTGCCCGTCAATTGCGGCACGATGCCCGGTCCGCGGACGTTCTCGCCGATCCTTTCGTCGAAGTGGTCGGCGATCATGCCCCGGGCGATCAGCTGGGGATCGTTGATCACCTCGGCGACGGTATTGATCGGTCCTACAACGACTCCGGCATCGCTGAGCCGCTCGATCAAACCGTCGTGCGGCTGTTCGGCGGTCCAGGCGGCGATGAGCTCGTCGAGTTCGTCCTGGTTCTCGCCGCGTGCGCTGTGGGTGGCGAACCGGGGATCGCTGCTCAACTCCGGCTGCCCCATCACCGCACACAACCGCGTGAAGACGGTGTCCTGGTTGGCGCCGATCACGACCATCCGGCCCTCCGCGGTGGGGTAGATGTTCGAGGGGGCGATACCCGCGAGCCGGGTACCGGAAGGGCCACGGACGATGCCGCCCTGGTCGTAATCAGGGATGGTGGATTCCTGGATCGCCAGGCAGGATTCATTCAGTGCGGTGTCGACGATCTGACCTTCTCCGGTGATCGTGCGCCGGTAGAGGGCGGCCAGCGCTCCGTGCACAGCGAACATGCCCGCCAGCGTGTCCCCGAGCGACAGCGCGAGTCGAGGCGGAGGCTGATCGGGATAGCCGTTGAGATGGCGCAGGCCGCTGACGGCCTCGGCGACGGACGCGTAACCGGCTCGACCCGCGTCTGGTCCGGTCTGTCCATATCCTGACACCCGCACCAGAATGATGCCCCGATTGCGTTCGCGGAGCACGTCGTAACCGAGTTCGAGCTTTTCGAGCGTCCCTGGCCGGAAGTTCTCCACGATGATGTCCGCCGAGTCGACGAGTTGGAGGAAGATCTCGCGGCCACGGTCGCTGCGCAGGTCCAGCGTGACCGCTCGTTTGTTGCGGGCGTAGACGGTCCACAAAAAACGATGTCCGTCGCGCTCGGCCTGGCCCCAGCCCCGCAGTGGGTCGGGCTTGCCTGGTGCCTCGATCTTGATGACGTCCGCACCCAGGTCACCCATCAGGCGGGCGCCGAACGGGCCGGCGATCAGTGAGCCCAATTCCAGCACCCGAACTCCGTCGAGTGCGCCCGTCGGCAACTGTGTGTTCTGCACCGTGTTCTCCACCATCGATCCAGTCTCACCCATCGACTCGCCGGGTCGATCGACACCCCTGGAACGGCGCCGACGGTTCCTCTGCAGGCGTAAAGGAGTGCGTTTCTGCGGTAGTGCTCGTAGCGTGGAAGGGGTGAGCACACCCCACACCGCGAATATCACCACTGCCCACCCCTCGCCGCGCACCCTCGGGGAGCTGCGCGCGTCGGGTCATGTGCAGCGCAGCGTCAAAGACGAGATCCGCAACAACCTGCTGACGAAGCTCCGCGCGGGTGACGATCCATGGCCCGGGATCCTCGGGTTCGAGGCCACCGTCATCCCGCAGCTCGAACGCGCCTTGCTGGCCGGGCACGACGTCGTCATGCTCGGCGAGCGCGGCCAGGGCAAGACCCGGCTGCTGCGCACCATCTCCGGACTCCTCGACGAGTGGACGCCCGTCATCGATGGCTCAGAACTGGCCGAGCACCCCTTCGAGCCCATCACCCCGGCATCCATCCGCAAAGCCGCGAACCTGCAGGAAGACCTGCCCATCAGCTGGTTGCACCGGAGCGAGCGGTACAGCGAGAAACTCGCGACCCCGGATACCTCGGTGGGCGATCTCGTGGGCGACGTCGACCCGATGAAGGTGGCCGAGGGTCGCAGTCTCGGCGACCCCGAGACCATCCACTTCGGCCTGATCCCTAGGGCACATCGCGGCATCGTTGCCATCAACGAGCTGCCCGATCTCGCCGAGCGGATCCAGGTCGCGATGCTCAACGTGATGGAGGAACGCGACATCCAGGTCCGCGGCTACAGCCTGCGGCTGCCGCTCGACGTCGTCCTGATGGCCAGCGCGAACCCCGAGGACTACACGAACCGCGGTCGGATCATCACTCCGCTCAAGGACCGTTTCGGCGCCGAGATCCGCACTCACTACCCGATCGAACTGGACGACGAGATCGCGGTCATCGAGCAGGAAGCCGACCTGATGGCGACCGTGCCGACGTTCCTGATCGAGATCATCGCCCGGTTCACCCGGCACGTGCGTGATCATCCGGCGATCGATCAGCGCTCCGGTGTCTCGGCACGTTTCGCCATCGCCGGCGCCGAGACCGTCGCGGCCGCGGCGCTGCACCGGTCGGCGGTCCTCGGCGAGGAGTTCCCGGTGGCCCGCATCGTCGACCTCTCGTCGGTGATCGAGGTGCTGCGCGGCAAGGTGGAGTTCGAATCCGGGGAAGAGGGCCGCGAACTCGAGATCCTCGAGCACCTCCTTCGGAAGTCGACGGCAGACACGGTTCGAGCACACCTCGGTGGGGTCGACCTGGCCACGCTCGTCACCGCGCTCGAGGCCAGCGAACCGATCGTCACCGGTGATCGGGTCTCGGCGTCGCAGCTGCTCGGTTCGATGCCCGAGGGCACGGAGCCGGTCGTCAACAAGATCGCCGAACGCTTCGACATCACCGACGAAGGTGAGCGGGCCAGCGCATTGGAGCTCGCCCTCGAAGGGCTGTTCCTGGCGCGGCGGATCGGCAAAGAGGCCGACGAAGAAGGCCAGACCATTTATGGCTAGACACCACTAGATCTTTCGACGGGAAACAACATGGCCCGCAGTAATTTTCATCGCGCACGATATTTGCGCTACACCGGTGGACCCGATCCGCTCGCGCCGCCCGTCGACCTGCGTGACGCACTCGATGCCATCGGCGATGACGTGATGGCCGGTGGCTCACCGCAGGCCGCGATGAGGGAATACCTGCGCCGCGGCAGCGAGAACATGCGTGGACTCGACGAACTCCGCGAGATGGTGAACAAGCGGCGCGAAGAGATCCTGAAGTCGCGCAATCTGAACGGAACGTTCGAGGAGATTCGTCAGCTGCTCGACGACGCGGTACTCGATGAGCGCAAGCAACTCGCCCGCGACCTCGATGACGAGGCCCGGTTCGCCGAGATGCAGATACAGAACCTCCCGACGTCCACCGCGCAGGCGGTGCAGGACCTCGCCAACTACGACTGGCGCAGTCCCGAGGCCAAGGAGAAGTACGACAAGATCAAAGATCTGCTGGGCAGGGAGCTGCTCGACCAGCGTTTTGCCGGGATGAAGGAGGCCCTCGAAGGGGCAACCGAAGAAGACCGGCAACGTATCGCGGACATGCTCAAAGACCTCAACGAGCTGTTGGCCGCCCATAACCGCGGCGAGGACACCTCCGAGCAGTTCGGGGAGTTCATGGAGAAGCACGGTGACTTCTTTCCGGAGAACCCGAAGAACACCGATGAGCTCATCGATTCGCTCGCCGCCCGTGCCGCTGCCGCGCAGCAGTTCTACAACTCTCTGTCGGACGAGCAGCGCGCCGAGCTCGATCAGTTGTCCCAGCAGGCCTTCGGATCACCGGATCTGATGAACCAGCTCGCCCAGATGGATTCGCAACTGCAGCAGGCCCGTCCGGGTATGGGCTGGGGCGAAGGCCAGGACTTCGAGGGCGGCCAGGGGATGGGGATGGGCGAAGGTGCCGGTGCCCTGCAAGATCTCGCTGAGTTGGAATCTCTGTCAGAGCAACTTTCGCAACAGTATTCGGGCGCCCATCTCGATGACGTCGACCTCGACGCGCTGGCCCGCCAGCTCGGTGCCGACGCGGCTGTGGACGCCAGGACCTTGTCCGAGCTGGAGAAGGCTCTCAAAGAACAGGGCCTGCTCGAAAAGGGCAGCGACGGTCAATTGCGGCTGTCGCCCAAGGCGATGCGGCAACTGGGGCAGTCGATCTTCAAGGATGTGGCCGAGCAGCTCTCTGGCCGCGGCGGCGACCGTCAGACGCGACGGTCGGGACAGGCGGGGGAGCCCACGGGCTCTTCTCGTGAATGGGAGTTCGGCGACACCGAACCGTGGGATGTCACCCGAACGGTCTCGAATGCGGTGTTGCGCACCATATCCGAAGATCCGGACAAGTTGCACGCCGGCAACGGCATGCTCCGCGACGGCGTGCGGATCAACGTCCGCGACGTGGAGGTCGGGGAGACCGAGGCGCGGAGCCAGGCCGCGGTCGCGCTGCTGGTGGACACCTCGTTCTCGATGTGGCTCGAGAATCGCTGGACGCCGATGAAGCGTACGGCGATGGCGCTCAACCACCTGATCTCCACCCGGTTCCGCTCCGATGAGCTCGAACTGATCTCGTTCGGGCACTACGCCCGCACCCTGGAGATGAGTGAGCTGATCGGCCTCGACGGCATGCGGCAGCAGGGCACCAATCTGCATCACGCGCTGTTGCTGGCGCAGCGGCATTTTCGCAAGCATCCGAACGCCCAGCCGGTGGTGCTGATCGTCACCGACGGTGAGCCGACGGCTCATCTGCTCCCGGGTGGTGAGCCGTTCTTCTACTACCCGCCGCATCCTGCGACCCTCGGAGCGACCGTCCGGGAGTTGGACAACGTGGCCAGGATGGGCGCTCAGGTCAGTATTTTCCGGCTCGGCGACGACCCGGGCCTGGTGCAGTTCGTCGACCAGATGGCCCGCAGGGTGTCGGGGCGCGTGGTGGCCCCTGATCTCGACGGACTCGGTGCGGCCGTGGTGGGCGACTACCTGGGCGGCAAACGCCGTCGGGGCAGGCGCTGACCCGGCCACGCTCCGCCTGTGCGAGGACGCTCCACCGGTAAGTGGCGCGTCCTCGTATTTCTGGCGCTCGGTGGGTGAGGACCGGTACTAGTCCTGAAGTAGGGGGTCCACACTCCGTCCGGAGTTGGATGCACGATCGGGCGCCACACCATACTGTTCAGGCATGGATGCGACCCGGAACGATCAGGTTCGACTGTATGCCGACCTTCTTTCCGAGGTAAAAGCCCTTGGCCTGCTGGAACGCAGGATCGGCTGGTACGCGGGCAGGCTCGCGTTGCTGCTCGGCGCGTTTCTCGCCACGTTCGGTGTGGTCTTTGCGCTCGGTTCGAGTTGGTGGCAAATAGCCATTGCTCCAGTATTCGGAATCTTGTTCACCCAGACGGCATTTCTGTCGCACGACAGCGCCCACAAGCAGGTGTTCGCCTCGGGCAAGGCGAACGAGTGGGCTGCCCGACTCATCGGCAACCTGATCGTGGGTCTCGGATATGGCTGGTGGCAGGGCAAACACTCCAAGCATCACGCGAATCCGAACAAGATCGGCAAGGACGGCGACATCGCGACCGGTGCGCTGATGTTCGTGCCCGAAGATTTCGAGGACACCGGCGGCCTCAAGGGCTGGATTCGGGCCCACCAGGGCTGGCTGTTCTTCCCCATGCTCACCCTCGAAGGGGTGAACCTGCACTTCGAGTCGCTGAAAGTCCTTTTCGACGGCACCCGCCCGAGTCGGCGCCGCCTCGAGCTCGCGTTGCTCTCGATCCGGTTGATCGGTTTCCCGGTGCTCGTGTTCAGCGCGATGGGCTGGGGCGTCGGCGCGGTGTTCCTCATCGTGCAGTCGGTGGTCTTCGGGCTCTACATGGGCGCCAGTTTCGCACCCAATCACAAGGGGATGCCGATTGTGCCGAAAGACGTTCGGGTGAACTTTTTCGAGCGTCAGGTCCGTACCTCCCGCAACGTCCGCGGTGGTCGGGCGATGGACTGGGCGATGGGCGGATTGAATCTGCAGATCGAGCACCACCTGTTTCCCAGCATGCCGAGTGCGAGCCTGCGGCAGGCCCGGCCGCTCGTCCGCCGGTACTGCCTGGAGAACGATGTCCCTTACACCGAAGCAGGCCTGGTCGAGTCCTACGGCATCGTCATCACGTACCTCAACCGGGTGGGCATGGGATTTGCGGATCCGTTCGAGTGCCCGTTCGTCGCGGCGTATCGCTGACACGCGCTGACACCCCGGGCGGTGCCGAGGGCGTCGTCACTTGTCGAGCGAGGTCTTCCCTTCACCCTGCGGACTTCGGCGTACCACTTCGACGCCGCCCATGATGGCGAGGCCACTCACGGTGATCGTCGGGGCGCCGGGGACACCTTTGCCCTCGGCGTTACGGCTGCCGCTGAAGCCGCCCATGATGCCCATCCCGGTGATCCGCACCGTCGCATCGTGGGGCACGACGATCTCGATGCCGCCCATGATCGCGTTGGCGCGGATCGTCAGTTGATCGGACGTGAACTCGGCGTCGCGCAGATCGATCTCGACTCCGCCCATCAGAGCAAATGCGTTGAGATGCTCGCCGACGGCGACCCGACCCTTGAGTTCGGAACCACTCATCACGGCCACGCGACTGGTGATCACCTCGACACCGGCGGACGGTTGATTCACCCGGCGCGAGGTGGCGACCGCTGGTGTGGTCAGCTGGTTGACGGGCAGATCATCGGTGAGCGAATCGAGTTCGCCGAATGTCTTGGCCGCGACGGCTTTACCGGCCCGCTCCTCGTATTCGACCGGACTCAGATGACCTTGGCTCATCGCGGAGGACAGGATCTGGTGAACCAAGTCTCGGTCGCTGTCGCTCGCTCGCAGGCGGCTGCGGCCCTGGTCAGGGTCTTCTGAAGGAATCAGGTCACTCACCCTTGTGAGGTTAGCCGCTGACGGTCGGTCGCGACCACAGGCCAGGACTACCCCACAGACCAGGGGCCGTGTCTCGAGTGTGGCGGTCGTTCGCGGTGCCCGGGAGTCGGCGCCGGGATATCGTTTCTCATCCGAGACCGGAGGACCCGATGCCGTTGTTCCGCTTGCCCAGAGTCATGTCAGCCCTCGCCATCTCGGCCGCGATGGCGGTCGGTCTGTCGATCACCGCCGCCCCGGCGGCAGCCGAACTCGACTTGCCCGCCGCGGTCGACGAGTTGATTCTCGACACCGTCGGCGACGGCAATCTGCGTTCAGCGATCGTGCAGGTCCGGGTGAATGGCACGGTCGTCGCCGATCTCGCGTTCGGCGAGGCAGCGCCGGGTGTGCCTGCGACGACCCGGGACCACTTCCGCAACGGGGCCATCGCGATCACCTACACGAGCGCGCTGCTGGTCGAACTGGACAAGAGGGGCATCGTCGGCTTCGACGAGCCGATCTCGACATGGCGTCCCGATCTGCCGTACGCCGACAAGGTGACCCCACGCCAGCTCGCGTCGATGACCGCCGGCTACCCGGACTACGTCACCGATGAGTCGTTCACCGAGCAGAACCTGGCCGACGTCTACAAGAACTGGACCCCGGACGAGCTGCTGTCGTTCTCGTTCGCCCAGGAACGCATCTTCGAACCCGGAACGGAGTTCGGCTACTCGCACAGCAACTACGTGATCCTGGGTCTGGTACTCGAGAAGGCCACCGGCACGCCACTCGCCGACTTGTTGCGCACCTACATCTCGAATCCGCTCGGACTCAGCGAGACGGTGTCGAACCAGGGACCGGCGATCCCGGCGCCGGCGCTGCACGGGTTCAGCACCGATCGCGGTGCTTATGAGGACACCATCGACTGGAATCCTTCGTGGACCATCGCCAACGGGTCCGTACAGACGACCACCATCGACGACGCGGCTTCGAGTTTCGATGCGTTGCTGGGGTCCTCACGGTTCCTTGGCGAGGACGGCTACCGCGAGCTCACCGACCAGGGGTTGGCCGGTCTACCGTTCGGTGCCGGCACTCTGACCACCGCGCGTTCGTACGGGCTCGGCGTGTTCGTCAACAACGACTGGTTTTACGCGAATCCGTTCTTCAACGGATACACCTCGACGGTCCTGACGCTACCTGCCCACCGTTCGAAGATCGGCACCGTGACCATCGCCGTCGCCGCGACGCCCACCGAAAAGGGGACGCAGGAGGGCAACATCGCGTACCCGCTTGCCACTGACATCGCGGCACTGATCGCACCGGACCATCCGATCGCTTAGGGGCTCAGGCGAGTAGAAGGGCGATCAGGGCGATCGCCGGTATCGCGATCAGTGTCGTGACCAACGCCGAATCCCTCGCGAGCACCACGCCGCGCTGATATCGCGTGGCGTAGACCAGGACGTTCTGAGCGGTCGGCAGCGCGGCGATCACGACAAGGGCGAACAGTTCGTGGCCGGTGGCACCGAAGGCGAATCGGGCGAGGAAGTACACCAGCACGGGCTGGACCACCATTTTCAGAAAGGCGGCGAGCGCGACGTCGCGGCGGGGGCTCTGCCCCTTCTGCAACACGCTGACGCCGGTCAGCGACAACCCGAACACCAGGAGCGCCCCGGGAACCGACGCGTTGCCGAGCATGTCGAACGGCTCCATCACCGCCTCGGGCAGGGTGACCCCGATGATGGAGATCACCAGGCCGGCCGCTCCGCCCAGCACGATGGGGTTGGTGAACGGCGTCACGACGGTGTCGCGGAACGATATTCGACGGGTGACGCCGTCGGAATCGGTACGTCCCACCGCGGTGAGATCGAGGGCGGTCAGCGCCAGCGGCGAGTAGACCATGATCTGAAACAACAGCAGCGGGGCCACGAACGAGGCGTCGTCGAGAACGAAGATCGCGATCGGGATACCCAGGTTCGCACTGTTCACGTAGGACGCCGACAGCGCGCCGATGGTCGCCTCGGGGATCTGCCGTTTCAGCAGCCACCGGGCGATCACGAAATAGACCGCGCCGATCAGCAACGCGCTGCCCCCGGCGACCACCAGCGTCGTCGAGAAGACGTCGGCGAGGTCGGCTTTGGCGAGTGAGGAGAACAACAATGCGGGGGTGCAGACGAAAAACACCAAGCGTGACAACACTATTACTGCACCAGGGCCGAGAGCTTCGGTGCGGCCGAGGATGAATCCCACGAAGACGACGATGAAGATCACCGTGAAACCCTGGATTACGCCTGACACCTCAGCAGTCTAGGTACACCCGATGATGGGTTGTTCTGGCGGGTCCCACCTGGGGTTTCGTTCGCCAGAACAACCCATCATCGGAGGTCGGGGGCTCCGTCGAGGAGCGCGCGTAGGGCAGCGCGATGGGTCTCGTAGGCCTTTGTGCCCGCGGCGGTGGGTGTGTAGGTGGTCGACGCACCCCGCCCGTGACCATCTTTCGATGCGCGTACGTACCCCGCCGATTCCAGAGCCGACATCTGCTTCGACAGGTCGGAATCGGCCAGTCCCAGGTGTTCCTTGAGAAAACGGAAGGACGTCGACGAGCTGTTGACGAGAATCGCCATGGCTGCCAACCGCTTCGGGGCATGTATGACGGGATCGAGGCCGTCGATCATGTCAGGCGGGCGCGCGTCGCCGCGGCAGCGCGTTCGTAGCGCTTCTCGTAGATCACCAGTCCGCCGGTGACCAACACGAATGCAACAGCGGCCGCGATGACCACGCCGCCCACCCACCACGCCGCCGCAACCAGCAGCGCGACCACGGGGAGTGCCGTGAAGTAACCACGCCACACCACGCCGATTTCCGCAGGCGGCTTCCCGCGGCCCGGCTGCGGCAGTGAGCCATGGCGACGCTGCATCCAGGTGATGAAGGCGATCTCGGCGATGATCAGGACGACGAGCGTTCCGACGAACAGCGGGATGCTCTCACGCCACCAGGCGAACGCGCCGATCATGCCTGCTACCCAGGCGCCGATGACCGGGTAGTACCACCACGGGGTGGGCGGGTAGTCGAGGTAGGGGGCAGCCTCGGCGCGCTCGGCCACCGTGAGCAGTTCGCGTGCCTCATCACTTTCCATAGGGGAAAGTTTAGGGATCACTTTCCACTTGTGCAAGCAGAAAGTGATCGATCAGCGGGACGAGCCGGGGTAGGGAAGGAGTGCCATCTCGCGGGCGTTGCGGATCGCGGTCGCGACCTGACGTTGCTGCTGCGGGTCGAGTCCGGTGATCGATCGGCTGCGGATCTTGCCTCGATCGGACAGGAACTGGCGCAGTAGGGCAGTGTCCTTGTAGTCCACGGTGGTGACGCCGGCCGTGAGCAGCATGTTCCGTTTGCGCTTGGCCGGGAGGTCGGGTTTGGCGGGGCGTTTGGCCATGAGGGGGTCCTTTACTGGGGGTTGAATGCTGGTGTCACCAGCTGGATTTGGTGATTCCTGGGAGCTCGCCGTCGTGGGCCATCTGCCGCAGGCGGATGCGGGACAGTCCGACCTTGCCGACGTAGCCGCGCGGCCGCCCGTCGACGGCGTCGCGATTGCGGATGCGGGTGGCGCTCGAGTCGCGGGGGAGTCGCTGCAGGGCCAGTTGCGCCTCGCTGCGCTGCTCGTCGGACGAGTTGGGGCTGCGGATGGCCTCTTTGAGCGCCGCGCGGCGTTCGGCATACCGCGCGACGATCAGCTTGCGCTGCTCGTTCTTCTCGATCTTGGACTTCTTGGCCATCAGCGCTCCTCGCGGAAGTCGACGTGCCGGCGCGCGCGGGGGTCGAACTTGCGCAGCACCATCCGATCGGGATCGTTGCGACGGTTCTTGCGGGTGACGTAGGTGTATCCCGTCCCTGCGGTCGACTTGAGTTTGATGATCGGGCGAATCTCGTTGCGTGCCATTTAGATCTTGTCTCCTTGCGCGCGGATCTTGGCGACCGCGGCCTCGATGCCGATGCGGTCGATCGTCTTGATGCCCTTCGCCGAGACCGTCAGGGTGATGGTTCGGTGCTCGCTGGGCAGGTAGTACCGACGTCGCTGGATGTTGGGATTCCAGCGGCGACTGGTGCGCACATGTGAATGCGACACCTGTTTGCCGAAGCCGGGTTTGCGGCCGGTGACCTGGCAGTGCGCGGACATCGGGGCCCTCCTCGTTGTTAATGGGAATGGTTGTCGACAACCGACGATTCGGACTGTACCTTCAACACTCAGCAAATGAAAACGATTCCCGATAGGAGTGTGTTCAGTGACCCGCCTGGTCAACAAGACCCCGCTGGTGATCGTCGCCGGTTTCGATCGCGGGGCCACCATCCGCAGTGCCGAGGCCCTCGCGGTACCCGGCACCGCGGTGGTCCATCACGACCTGTCGCTCGTGGGGGTGGGAACGATCGTCCGAACCGTGTCGACCACCGACTTCAACGGTCAAGCGGATTCCCGCACAACACAAAGCGCACTGGACCACGGTTGCCTGTCCTGCGCCATGCGCGAAGACGTGCTGCCGTTGCTCCGCGCCTTGCACCGCCGCGGCAACGTCGACCGCATCGTGCTCGCCCTCGACCCGGCGCTCGAACCCGAGCCGCTGTCCTGGGCGATCACCAACGTGGTCGTCGCCGACGTCCCGGGACAGGTGGACGGACCGGCCGGCCTGGATGTCCAGATCGAGGCGGTGATCGGCTGCATTCACGAGGGCACCTGGCTTGAGGACGCCACCGGGGACAGGATCCTCGCTGAAGACGACCGAGGTTCTGCTGAAGACGAAAGGACGGTGGCTCAGCTCGCTGTGGGCCACGTCGACTTCGCAGACGCGTTGGTGGTCCACGGTCAAGCGGCAGATGGCTGGTCGGGGGCAAAGTTGTTCGCTGTTCTCAAACGCCTGAACCCCACCGCGCCGATCATCATGGAGCTCCCGCAACGCAAGCTCGGACCGACGATCATGCGGAATCTGATCGCCTCGATACCGGACGGGGCGCGCAGGGGGGTGATCACGGGCCCGCACGATCCGTTGTTGCGCGGGCAGCCACCGCTGACCCCTGACTGCGGGGTTCAGGTGGTCGAGTTCGAGACCGACCGGCCCTTCCATCCTGAGCGTCTCCACGACGCGATCGACGTCCTGCTCGACGGGGTGGTGGCGGCACGGGGTCGGCTCTGGTTGGCGACCCAGCCCGACGAGGCGCTCTGGCTCGAGAGCGCGGGCGGCGGTCTGCGCATTGCCACCGGCGGCACCTGGCTCTCCGCGATGACCGACGATCAGGTCGCCCAGGCCAACCCCGAGCGGCTCGCGATGGCGTCCTTGCGGTGGCATCCGCTCTATGGCGACCGCAGCAGTTCGATCGTCGCGGTCTCGGTCGACGCCGACCCGGGACACATCCGGCGAACCCTGGCCGCGGCCGTACTGACCGACGACGAGCTCGCTGCAGGCCAGGCGGGCTGGCATGGATTGTCGGACCCGTTCGGTGTCACCCACGCCGATCCGTGTGACGACATGCTCGACGAACGAGCGCTTCTGGAGGGAACAGAACCACCCGCTGAATGGTTCGTAGAAGTACAGGATTTGGCTGGTCCAAAGCCTGACAACCCCGGGCAGAACCCGGAAAGAGAGGACAAGTCATGAAGGCGAACATTCATCCCGACTACCAGCCGGTGATCTTCAAGGACGCGTCCACGGGCAAGGCATTCCTCACCCGGTCGACGCTCACTTCCGAGGTCTTTTTGGATTGGGAGGACGGTAACCGGTACCCTCTAGTGGTTGTCGATGTCACGTCCGACTCGCACCCCTTCTGGACCGGTGCGCAGCGGGTACTGGACACCGCAGGACGAGTGCAGAAGTTCGAGCGCCGCTACGGCAAACGGACACGCACAACCCCCGGAACGTAAACGAAAGAAATGAAGGGCTGAATCATGGCTGTACCGAAGCGCCGGATGTCGCGGTCGAACACTCGTAGCCGCCGTTCGCAGTGGAAAGCGGACAACCCGGCTTTGCAAGAGGTCAAGGTCGGCGGTGTTGCACATCGCGTGCCGCGTCGCCTGGTCAAGGCCGTGAAGCTCGGCATCGTCGATCTCGACAAGCGCTGAGGGCCTCTAGCCCTTCACCAAATCTCTAAACGACAGAGACTGACCGTCAGCTGACGGTCAGTCTTTTGTTGTGCCTGGACGATTGCCCTGACATCGTCCCCCTGAGAGGACCCAAAGGGCATATAGCCCTCGGAAGCCGCTCACGGGGACGATCTCAGGGTGAAATGTCAGATAGGAGGCCCGTGGTGCTGCAAGACGTCCTCAACTTCGCCGGCATCGCCGTCTTCGCCTGTTCAGGCGCCCTCGTCGGGGTTCGCAAGGACTTCGACCTCTGGGGCATCCTGTCGATGGGTGCCGCAACCGGAGTCGGTGGCGGCATCGTCCGCGACCTCCTGCTCGGCATCACCCCGCCGACGTCGGTGCAGCACTGGCCCAACCTGACCATCGCGGTCGTGGCCGGCCTGCTCACGTTCTTCCTCCACCCGGCGTTCAAGCGGCTCTACCCGGCGGTCCTCTTCCTCGATGCCATCGGCATGGGGGTCTTCGCGGTCTCCGGTGCGTTGCTCGCCCTCGAGCACGCGTCGAGTGCGATCGCTGCCGTGTTGATCGGGATCACCACCGCTGTCGGCGGTGGCGTGATCCGTGATGTCCTTGCCGGTGAGGTGCCGCTGTTGCTCCGGCCGGCCGATCTCTACGCGGTCCCGGCGATGTGCGGCGCGGTCGCCGTGGTGGTCGTCGACGGAATCGGCTGGCCGGACTGGACCGGACTCGTGGTCGGCGCAACGGTCGCGACAGGACTCCGGCTGGCGAGCCTGCAATGGAACTGGAAGCTGCCGACCGCCCCGCAGCGGGCGCTTGGTCGGCGATAGCCACGGGCGGGGGATTCGACATGGATGTCTACGAAGCGATCGCCGCGCGCCGCGACGTGCGTAACGAGTTCACGGGGAACGTCCTCACCGAGGAGCAGCTGCGTCGCGTTCTTTCTGCCGCCCATGCGGCGCCCAGCGTCGGCAACACCCAACCGTGGGACTTCGTCGTCATCCAGGATCGGGACCTCTTGCGGCGCTTTGCCGCCCACGTGGCGGAGCGACGAGAGGCATTCGCACAGTCGCTGCCCTCTGATCGGGCCGACATCTTCAGGCCGATCGTCGTCGACGGGGTCGAGAGTTCGGGCACCGGAGTGGTGGTGACCTACGACCGGGCACGTGGCGGACAACACATCCTCGGCCGTCACACGATCGACGAGACCGGACGATTGTCGGTCGGGCTCGCGATCCAGAACCTATGGCTGGCGGCCACCGCCGAGGGTCTCGGGGTGGGGTGGGTGTCGTTCTACACCGAGCCGTTTCTGCGGGAACTGATCGGCATCCCCGACGGCATCGAGGTGGTGGCCTGGCTGTGTCTGGGGCCGGTCACCGAACTGCAGGCGGTTCCCGATCTGGAACGGTTCGGTTGGCGGGATCGACGCTCCCTGGGTGACGTGGTGCACCGGGAGTCGTTCGGCGCTCCCTGACCAACCGCGTCAGTGCATCCCATTGTTGAGCGTGATGGATTCGCCTGACTGGCAACGCCCTTCATCGGAGACCAGGAACAGCACCGCATTGGCCACATCCTCTGGTTCCAGCAGCCCCGGCCGTGGACGACCCTGCCGAAACATCTCTTCGACATCATCTCGGGTCGGGTTGTCCAGATCTGACCGGATCATCCGATAGGTCGTCGGGTTGTGGATCATCTGCGTGTTCACACCGGCCGGTAGGACGGCGTTGACGGTGATCCCGTGCTCGGCCACCTCGAACGCCACCGACTTCACCAGCGCCAGAACCCCGGCTTTTGCCGCGGCATAGTGCCCGGAGTTCGTGCCGCCGGTCGGGGCGACCGACGACGAGGTGGCGACG
The DNA here is from genome assembly GCF_017377795.1 of Williamsia soli. Classification (GTDB taxonomy): domain Bacteria; phylum Actinomycetota; class Actinomycetes; order Mycobacteriales; family Mycobacteriaceae; genus Williamsia; species Williamsia soli. The sequence goes on from NZ_JAFRDR010000010.1 coordinate 46,711, forward strand.
ATCCGTCCTGACTTGCGCTCGATGAGATGCGGCAGGACTGCCCGGAATGTGTTGAAGACCCCGGTGAGGTTCACGTCGATCATCGTCTGCCAGCGCTCGGCGGACATCGTGGCGATAGGGGCAGCGCTCGCGATGCCGGCATTGGCTACGACGATGTCGATCTGCCCGAACGCCGCCACCGCTTTCGCCACGACCTCGTGCATGGCCTCCAGGTCGCGGACGTCAGCTCTCAGCGCGAGGCATCGCCGGTCCAGCGTTTCGACCTCGCGCACGGTCTGTTCGAGGTCCGCCGGAGCCGGCAGGTCGTAGTCGACCTCTTCGATCTGGGTCACGGCGTCGCACACGATGATGTCGGCACCCGCGCGAGCGAGTGTCATCGCGTGTGCCCGGCCCTGTCCCCGCGCACCCCCGGTGATCAACGCAACCCTGCCTTCGAGTCCAGCCATCGAATCCTCCATTCGGTGCAGTTCTGCTCCCAGGGAGTAGGACTGGAACTCTGCTCAGAACTCATCGTCCTCACACGTGCCTGTGCATTCGGACACGCCGGGAACAGGGGTTCCTTAGCGCACTCTCAGTCGTGCACGTAAGACTGTTGGCATGCGCATTCTTGTTGTGGACGACGATCGTGCCGTTCGCGAGTCCCTGCGCCGGTCCCTGACATTCAACGGGTACACGGTGACCACCGCGGGTGACGGTGTCGAAGCACTCGAAAAGATCACGTCGGATCGGCCGGAGGCGGTGGTCCTCGACGTGATGATGCCGCGGCTGGACGGACTCGAAGTGTGCCGCCGGTTGCGCAGCACAGGCGACGACCTACCGATCCTCGTGCTCACCGCCCGGGACTCCGTGTCCGAGCGGGTGGCCGGGCTCGACGCCGGAGCCGACGACTACCTCCCCAAGCCTTTTGCGCTCGAGGAGTTGCTCGCCCGACTGCGGGCGCTGATGCGTCGCGCGACTGCCGAGCCGCTGCCGGACTCGGAGGCGATGACATTCGAGGATCTGACCATGGACCCGGTGACACGTGACGTCACCCGGGGCGAGCGGCCGATCAGCTTGACCCGCACCGAGTTCGCGCTGCTCGAGATGCTGATGGCCAACCCGCGCCGGGTGCTCACCCGCAGCCGCATCCTCGAGGAGGTGTGGGGTTACGACTTCCCGACGTCGGGCAATGCGCTCGAGGTGTACGTGGGATACCTGCGCCGCAAGACCGAGGCCGAAGGTGAGATTCGGTTGATCCACACCGTGCGGGGCGTGGGCTACGTCCTGCGGGAGACCCCGCCGTAAACTGTGAGTTTCTATCATCGTCACGCCTCCCCGCCGGCCGATCAGTCGGCCGCTCCGGGCACGTTGACGCCTCAACGCCCCACGCAACTCGACGCCGCTGCGGCGCCGCGGGAGATGCGCGCGCCCACACCGGTCACACGGGTGATCTCGCTGCGCTGGCGCATCACCATCCTCGCCGCGACTGTGGTCGGTATCGCCGTCGCCGTGATGGCCGCCGCGGCCTTCGCGGTCGTGTACCGCGCCATGTACGCCGACGTCGACTCGCAGCTCAACAACCGCGCCAACGGTCTGACCGCTGTGGCGCAGCTCGGCATCCTCGACGATTCACCCGAGTCACTCGTCGCCGGAACGGTCTACTCGACCGACATCTCGGTGGCCTTGGTGATGCCCGGGGGCCGCGGATTCCAGCTCGGCAGCGTCCCCTTCGGGGCATCCGAACAGGAAGTGGTCGACGGGAAGTCCGAGTACTCGCTGCGCACCGCCAAGAATCAGCGGGTGCTGGCACGCAAGCTCGCCGACGGCAACACCATCATCATCTCGCAGGGTCTGGGCGACACCGACGACGTGCTCCATCGATTGGCGTGGGTGCTCGGCGTGATCGGAGGTTGCGGCGTCATCCTGGCTGCGGTGGCCGGAACGACGGTCGCCAGAGCTGGTCTGCGGCCGGTGGCCCGGTTGACCCGAGCCGCCGAACGGGTGGCCAGAACTGACGACCTGACGCCGATCCCCGTCATCGGCAATGACGAACTGGCAAGGCTCACCGAGAGTTTCAACCTCATGCTGCGGGCGCTGGCCGAGTCGAGAGACCGGCAGAGCCGGCTCGTGGCCGACGCCGGGCACGAGCTGCGGACCCCGCTGACGTCGCTGCGTACCAACCTCGAGTTGCTGATCGCCTCCAGCGAACCCGGCGCGCGCCCGATCCCGGACTCCGACATGGCCGAGCTGCGCACCGACGTGATGGCGCAGATCGGGGAGTTGTCGACGCTGGTGGGCGACCTGGTCGACCTCGCCCGAGAGGATGCTCCCGAGGTCGTGCACGAAGAGATCGATCTGGCAGAAGTGGTCGATCGCAGCCTCGAGCGGGTTCGCCGGCGCCGCAGCGACGTCGATTTCTCCGTACAGGTCACTCCGTGGTTCGTGTTCGGTGAAAGCGCCGGACTCTCGCGGGCGGTCCTCAACGTCCTGGACAACGCCGCGAAGTGGAGTCCGCCGAATCAGCCCGTGGTGGTGCGGTTGACGCAGGTCGAACCCGACAGGGCGGAACTGGCCATCGCCGACGCCGGTCCGGGTATCCCACCCGAGGATCGCCAACTCGTCTTCGAGCGCTTCTACCGGTCCACCGCGTCGCGGTCGATGCCCGGGTCGGGTCTCGGTCTGGCAATCGTGCGGCAGGTGGTGATCCGCCACGGTGGGTCGGTGCGGGCCGAACAGTCCGAGTTCGGTGGCGCGCTGGTGACCATCAGCTTGCCCGGATCGCCGACGGCAGCGGAGATCGCACCGCGCGTCGTGCAGCAGTAGGCCTGCCGTGGACAGGTCCGCGGTCATTCGTTGAGCCGACCTCCCTTCCCCTCATAGTTACTGGTGGGAGAATTGAGGGGTAAACCAACAGCGCTATCTCAGCCCCATCTCAGGACGACACAGCAAGGTATTCATCAGTGCCGAGAATTGTTGCGGCAGCGGAGAGCGCGCAATGGTGCGCATGGCAGAAAGCAAGCGGAGGACATGGTCGGCAACAACGACAACGAGCGCGGAACCGGTGACGGCGAAGGGTTCGGTGCACAAGCGGGACAGTCGGGACAAGCGGGACAGCAGAATCCCGCAGAGCACTTCGGTAGGCACGATGATGCCGGCGAGTCTGTGCCCCAGAGCAACCCTTACGGCCGGACGTCGGCATTTGACCCTCGTTCGGCCGGCCAGCAACCCCAGGCCGGGGAGCCCACCACCAACCTGGGAACGCAGGGGTTCGGACAGTCGGCCCAGAACCCGTATGGGCGCCCGACCACCGGTCAGCAGCCCACCCCGGGCCAGGGTGGCGCAGGACAGCCCGCATCCGGCCAGCAGCCCGGTTACGCCTACGGCACGCAGGACCCGTACGCGGGCCGCTACGGCCAGTCCACTCCTTACTCCGGATACGCCCAGCCATCGTCTGGGCCGGGCACCAACTCGTTCCCCAGCCCCGGCGCCGGTGAGGGCAACCCCTACGGCGGCGGACCCCAGACCTACGCACCGGCCCAGCCGAAGACCAAGTCGGGACGTTCAGGCGGAGCGAAAGCCGGATTAGCTGCTGCCGCAGTGGCATTGGTCCTCGTGGCCGGCGGTGTCGGTGGTGTCGTCGGCGCCAATGTGAGTGACAACGCCTCCAACCCGAGCTCCAACAGCGACAGCGTGCTCGGTGGCGACCGCAACAACACCCAGCCGGTGCAGGCCCCCGCGGGTTCGACGCAGGCGGTGGCCCAGAAGGTCACGCCGTCGGTCGTGTCCATCGAGGTGCAGGGCAGTCAGGCTTCCGGCTCCGGTTCGGGCATCGTGCTCACCGAAGACGGCACCATTCTGACCAACAACCACGTGGTCTCGGGTGCGGGTGGTTCACCGAAGCTGACGGTCACCTTCAGTGACGGCAGCACTGCCGACGCCGAAGTTGTTGGTGCGGACCAGATCTCTGACATCGCCGTGATCAAGGTGGACAAGACCGGGCTCACCCCGATCGAGGTCGGCACGTCCGACAACCTGACCGTCGGACAGGAAGTCATCGCGATCGGTTCGCCGCTCGGACTCAACGGAACCGTCACCACCGGCATCATCAGTGCGCTCAACCGTCCGGTGTCGACGCGCGGTGAAGGCGACGGACAGGCGTCTGTCATCGATGCCATCCAGACCGACGCGGCCATCAACCCGGGTAACTCCGGCGGCGCGCTGGTCAACGCCAACGGCGCGCTGATCGGCGTGAACTCGGCCATCGCCAGCCTCTCCGAAGGACAGACCGGCGGCAGCATCGGCCTCGGCTTCGCGATCCCGATCGACCAGGCAATGCGTATTGCCAACGAGCTCGAGCAGACCGGCAAGGCCACCCAGGCAGGTCTCGGGGTCTCGGTGCGCTCGGGTGCACCGTCTGCCGACGATCCGGGTGCCCTCATCAGCGAGGTCACGGCTGGGGGCGCCGCATCCAAGGCCGGCATCCCGAACGGGGCGCTGGTCACCAAGCTCGACGATCGGGTCATCCCTTCCGGTGACGCTCTCATCGCTGCCGTGCGTTCACACGCGCCTGGTGACAGTGTGGAGATCACCTACGAGGTGAACGGCCAGGAGAAGACCGCTCAAGTCACGCTCGACACCTTGGACACCGGAGGACGTTAGCCCGTGAAATCGCCAGACTTTGAAAAAGCTCCTGACAGCCTCGGTGCCCGACTGAGGACCGTGACGATCACCCCGCCCGATACAGTTCCCTTCGGAGATGTAGACATCTCCGCGATGGTGATCGGGGAGGCGGATGTTGTGGCCGCAGATGCTGCGGCCGAGCAGCTCGCCGTCCGCGCCGAAGAGATCGAAGCGGAAGGACTGCGGATGAGGTCATTGAACCTGGCTGAAGAGGATCTGGGCCGGGCCCTGGTCGTGATCGTCGACGATCGTGCGGCACACGGCGAGGATCAGAGCCTGATCGGGCCGCTGGTGGGTGAGTTGCTCGAGGAAGCCGGCTTCCACGTCGATGCCGTCGTGGCGGTGGAGTCCGACGAGGTCGAGATCCGCAACGCTCTCAATACGGCGGTCATCGGTGGCGTTGATCTGGTGATCTCGGTCGGAGGTGTCGGCGTCGCCGGGCGTGACGTGACGCCGGAGGCAACTGCGGACCTCCTCGACCGCAAGTTGCCGGGCATCGAAGAAGCGTTGCGCAGTTCGGGGTTGGCAGCCGGCGCGATGGACGCGGGTCTTTCTCGCGGCCTCGCAGGTATTTCCGGGCAAACGATCGTGGTCAACTTGGCGAACTCCAGGGCTGCGGTCCGGGACGGGATGGCCACCATCACCCCGATGGCCAAGCACCTCATCACCTCGATCAGCAACTTCTGAGGCCACCATGCCGGACCCTTCCGTAGCCAAGCGAAGTAAAGAACGCGCGGAGTTAGAGAAGATTTTCGGCGACGATCTGCCCACGACCACCCGCGATGAACGAACGCTCGGCTCCTGTGATGAAGGTCACAGAGGCGAGGATATGCAAAGTGATGAATGGTTTCTGGAGAATCGCCCGCCCCATCACGACTGAATAGCATTTCGGTCACAGGCCGGTGCTGGGGTTTTCCTGATAATTCACTGAATTCGCTGCACTATCAAAGATCCGCTGTCCAGTACAGCGGATCTTTTGTTTCCGAACACGCTCTCCTCTAACTGTTGCTTGCGGTGGGCAAGCACACTAACGTTCCGCTCGATACTTCCAGTACCAGTGCGGGGGCTGGACGTATCCCGTGACCCGTCCCCAATGGCGATCGCGGTGTGGCCGAATGTTCGGCCGGAATTAACAAATGGGAAACCTCGGGCATACCCGCCCGTTAACTCTTCCCATAGAAGATTCCGACGAACCAGTTGGTCACTTCAAGCTCACGATTTGGTTGAGCTTGGATTACACAGCAATCCTGTGAGAGGGAACGAATGAGCAAGATGAGCATGTTCGGCCTGCGCCGAGTCGTCGGTGTTGGCGCCATTACCGCCGTTGCGGCCCTTGGCCTGGCTAGCATGGGCGCCGGCAATGCCGCCGCCGGACCGCTGCCCAGTGGCAGCAAGGTGACCGAAGGCGTCGATGGCACCGTCATCAAGCTCGAGCGCACCAACGAGAGTGCCTACCCGGTCCCGTCGGTCGCCAACAATGGCGCCGGCCGCGCGGCTGAGGTCAACGGCAAAGTGAAGGTGTACTCGGGCGGCGCGGCTGGCGATTTGGTCACCGGCTACATCGTGGGTTGCCAGATCGACATCACCGGACTCGAAGGTGGCCTCAGTGGCAGCCTCGACATCCTGAACGTTGCCGGCAGCCTCGCGGGATCCATTTCTGTGCCCCTGAACCCCGGTGAGGCAGTCTTCGTGTCGCTGGGAAGTAAGTCGTTCGATGGCAACGACGTCTCGATTCAGTACAAGAGCCAGGGCATCGACGTGCAGCAGTGCGGTGGTTACGCTTCGGCTCGTGCTTTCTCGACCGTGACAACCTCCGGCGATTACGTGATCAAGTCGACCCTGTACGGCGCTCCGTTCAGCTTGAACTGATTTCGGCAGATAACCCACCCTCAAATCTTTGAACTTTATCTGCCGCAAGCAGATTGATATTTCCGTAAGGGGAATCATGAAGAACACCACTTCGCGTCGTGTCGCCGCCGCCGCCGCCATCAGCGGCGTCACGGCTGTAGCGCTCGCAACCATGGGAACCGGCGCCGCTGCTGCCGGTCCGCTGCCTGGTGGCAAGACCACCCAGGTCCTCGATGACGGCACCTCGGTAACCGTTTCGCTTTTCGGTGAGTCGGTTGACATCACTCCGTCCGTCGCGAACATCCCGACCAGCCGCAACGTGTGGCTGAACGGCAAGATCAAGGTCGATGTCGCCGGTGGCGCCGAGGGTGGCAACATCGAAGCCGGTTACATCGTCGGCTGCCAGCTCAACTTTGGTGCCAACGCAGGTGGCGACACCGGCATTAGTGGCGGCTACAACCCAGGGTCCCCCGGTTCGCCCGCTGACGGTGGAGTCGCACCGGGTGGAACGCGCGATGGCGTCACGTACCCGGGTGGTCTGCCGGGCACCCCGCCGGTCGCCCCAGTTGAACCGGGCTTCGAGCTCGGTGCACCGGAAGTCGGTGTCGGAGGCGGATTCTCGCTTGCACCCGGTGAGGCCACCTACGTCGCGTTCTTCACCGACGAAAAGGGTAACAACACCGGTTTCGATTTTGAGGGCGCCACGGGCGGATTGGCTTACAGCCAGGAGACCTTCCAGATCGACAGCTGCGCAGGATTTGCAGAGGCCAAGGCCTTTGTGAAGGTGACCGTCGAGACCGAGTCGACCACCGGTATTGTGACTCTGTACGGTAAGCCCTTCAGCCTCGGCTGATAGCAGCATTGCTGTTGTAATCTCCGCATGATTGGCGAAAGCCGGAACACCGCAAGGTGTTCCGGCTTTCGTCGTTTTTGGGCTGCTTGGGCCGGCGGGGACATCCCCGACTCCTACGTTGCCGCCGACACCGAGCTGAACGCGGCCTGCCATCAAGAGGCAGGTTCGAACAAACATTCGACACATGCGGATTTTTGCGATACAGTCAGTGGTAGAGAAACTCTCTGACGACGAATCCTTTCTGGTTGTTGTTGTCCGCGTGTGTTTCTGGGGCTGGGGGGCCTGCATGTCTGATGGTGTCGTCATCGATTCGCCGGTGGTGGGTGCGGTGTCGGAGCTGGATGCTGCGATCGCACGCTTGTCGAAGGTGGATCTGACTGCTCTGTCTGACGTGGATTGTGTGCGTGTGGTGGAACGGTTGGAGGTTGCGTCGCGTCGGTTGTCGGCGGCGGGGTTGCCGGTGTTGCGGGAAGTGGCTGTGCGGCGGGCGTATTCGAAGGTGGGATGTTCCTCTCCGGCGGCGGTGTTGACGTCGGTGGCGCGGTTGCGTCCGGGGGCTGCGAAGGCGCGGGTGGAGGCGATGGATGCGTTGACGCCGTCGGTGACTCCGAGTGGTGTGGTGATCGAGCCTCGGTTCCCGGAGACCGCTGCCCTACTGGCCGAAGGTGTGATCGATCTGGATCATGTTGGTGCGGTGGTGAAGGTGATGGGGAAGATTCCACACAAGATCGATCCGGAGCAACGGGCGAATACTGAGGTGGCGCTGGCTGATCTGTGCCGCCGATACAACCCTGCTGCGGTCGAGACGATCGGTGAGCGGATCGTCGACTACTTGGATCCCGACGGCAGGCTGGCTGATGATGTCGATCGGGCGAAGAAGCGCGGTGTGAGCGTGGGCGATCAGGCGGTGGACATGATGGCGAAGGTGGCGGGCCATCTGGATCCGTCGACCACGGCGTTGATGAAAGTGATGCTGGGGGTGTGGGCGGCGCCGGGGATGAACAATCCCGATGATGAGCTGTCCCCGTCCGGGGCCGCGGATGATCCCGCGTTGGACCCGGCGATTTTGCAGGCGGCCGCGGACAGGGACCTGCGTACTCAGGCGCAGCGCAATCATGATGCGCTCAAGGCGATGCTGTTGTACCTGTTGGAGTCGGGGCAGTTGGGTAAGACCCATCGCGGGTTGCCGGTGCAGTTGATCATCTCCATGACCAAAGACCAACTCGATGAGGCCCTGCGCAAGCAAGAATCAGACGCCGCCGACTCCGACGTACACGAGCCCGAATCCCAGCCCCAACCCGAATCCCAGCCCCAACCCGAGCCGGAGCCAGAACCGGAGCCTAAACCTGAGCCTGAGCCGGAGCCTAAACCCGAGCCTGAACCGGAGCCTGAACCGGAGCCTGAGCCCGATCCCGAACCTGAGCCCGAGTCAGAACCGGCGCCTGAGCCGGAGTATGCCGATCCACAGACGCACTGGGAGGACCCGAACTGGTTGCCCACGTTGACCGGTGGCCCGATGCGTCCGTACGGGCGCGATCTGGTGTACACCGCGACCGGGACTGCTCTCCCGATCAGCGATGCGATCAAGCTGCTCGCGCGTAGTGATAAGACGTTGGCGGTGTTCGCCAACCACAGCAACGAACCGCTGTTCCTCGGCCGCGCGAAACGGTTGGCCAGCGAAGCCCAACGTCTGGCGATGTTCGCCGCGCACCGCGGGTGCTCAAGCCCGGGATGTTCGGCGCCGGCGATGTGGGCCGAAGCCCACCACACCGTGGAGTGGATGCTCGGTGGGCTCACCGACATCACGTACCTGGCCCCGGCGTGCCCGCAGCACCACAAGCTGATCGGACCGGGTGAGCATCAGTGGCAGACGATCATGATCACCGACGGCCCCGACGCCGGACGCTGCGCCTGGATACCGCCGGCATTCCTAGATCCCGAGCAGAGGCCGCGGGTCAACCGTGCCCACCATCCCGATGAGGCCCTCATCGAGGCTCGTCAGGCCATGCTCGCACGCCGCAACGCCCAACTCGAACAACGCACCCGAGAACTCAGCGGACAACCACCAGACCCACCGGACCTGCTCTCAGATTGAGACTCTCGGCACCTACGACCCGTGCCATGCTCGGGAGGTGCACTCCGACGCCGCGATCACCGCTGCGCGGCTCAGTGTTGTCGAAAACGGTGATCTCGGCCGATGGGTCGAGCAAGTCAGCCCAGAGGTCGCCAACTCTTGGCTACGGTGCGTCGACAACGGGCAACTCGGCAAACAGCTCAGCTTCATCGGAGACGTGCCAGGAGACCCGCTGACCCGTGTTGCGCGCGCCGTGGTGACACGGTGGTCCGACACTGCGGGCCCGGTGCCGGCGACGATTCTCGTCCTCGACGCACGGGCGGTGGTCCGCTACCGCCACGACGGAACATCGGCAGTTGCGGCGGTCCTCGACACCTGGCCTGTGGCCGAGGGCTTTTCGATCACCGAACGTGAGTTCGGGACGTCCGCAGGCACACTCGCTCTCGGCTTGGGCAGGCCGGCAATGGTCTCCGGCCCCGAACATTTTCATCCTGACCTCGTAGGCCTTCACGAGTGCGCCGCCCCGGTCAACGACGATTCGGGAGCCGTGATCGGAGTGGTCGTTCTCATCTCCGACCAACCGGTCGCCGAGTTTGCCGCCGCCCTCACAAGGACGCTGGCGGCGCAGATCGAGGTTGACATCATGGCCGGGCCTTCTACCGCGTTGAGCGCCACCTCGGCGCACTTGGCCGCCCGGGTCCACGGATGCGGCACCTTCGCTATCGGTGCTGCAGGCGATCACACGATCTTCGACCCGCGCGCGAGTGCTCTCGACGGCTCCGACAGTGCAGTACTGATCGAGTCCGTGCGCGCCGCACTGGTCGACTGCCGCTTCCAACCGGCCTCCCTCACATTGCCGTCGGGTTCACCGGTCGAGGTCGAGTTCGAGTCCGTCGAGGTCGCCGGCGACGTCGTCGGCTGCGTGCTGGTGGGAACCTGGACGAAAACGCCTGCCGCGCAGTATTCATCGGCCCTGGCCAGGCAGGGCGCACATGTGGCACCGGTCGGTCCGCGGGACTACACCGCCGGGATGCCCTTCGTAGGAGCCGCAGGCGGTGAACTCGGTCGCTCCCGCAACAAGGCACTCCTGACACCGATGACGTCCACGAGAAGCGAACTGTCCCTGGGTATCAGCGAGCGCTCCAACCGGCTGCTGACCGGGGAGAAGGGCGTCGGCAAGCGCACATTGGCGGTCGCGGAGTTCAGAGCGCAGCACCCGGACGGTGTCATTCACCCTGTCGACTGCTCTGTGCTCGACATCGGTCGCGGGGACTCTCGATGGGGAGACACACAGCCGCTGGCCTCAGTGGTGCGATCACCCTCCGCTGCACCACAGTTGCTGTTGCTCGGCTCGCTGAACTCGCTCGATGCCGTGGGTGCACGGCAGGTCGACGCTGTACTGCGCAAGCTGGCCACGCGTGAGTCGTCGCCATTGGTGATCGGATGTGTGGACGCGACGACGGTCGACCGAACCCGGCCTTACGCGATGCTCAGCAGACACTTCCACGGAGTGACCCGTATCCCGTCCTTGCGGTACCGCCCCGACGACATCGCCGACCTGTGCCGGTCCATCCTCAGGACCATCTCGCCGCGACATTCGCTACGCCTGAGCCTGTCCGTCATCAGGGTCTTGGAAGGGTACTCTTGGCCGGGAAACATCGATGAACTGGTCGATGTACTGGGCTACGTGGTGGCACACAAGCCGTTCGGGGAGATCACAGTTCGCGATCTGCCCGCCACCTACTTCCGCAGCGCGCCGCGCAAACTCACCCCTCTCGAGGTCGCGCAATGCGAGACCATCATCCACGCGCTCTACGAGGTCAACGGCAACCGTTACAAGGCTGCAGCGCTACTGGGCATCGGCCGGTCCTCGCTCTACCGCAAGATCGACTCGTTCGGTATCAGCTATATCGGCTGAACCGTCGGGTGACGCTCCCGAGCCCATACCGCAGATCGACCGGGAACAACATCGCTCCCGGTCAATCTGCCGAAGACCTCAGCGTCAGCTCGGGCTGATGACCACCTTCAACGCCTGGTTGTCGGCGGCATGGGAGAACACGTCATACGCTTCGTCGATCTGATCGAACGTGAAGTGATGGGTGCCCATCTTCTCGGCAGGTAGTCGGCCCGAAGCCACCATCTTCAGCAGCGTCGGGATGGAGACGGTGTCCACCAGACCCATGGTCATGGTGAGGTTCTGAATCCACATGTCCTGCATGGGTAATTCGACCGGGGTGCCATGCACGCCGACGTTGGCGATGGTGCCGCCCGGGCGAACCAACGACGCTGCCGTCAGCAGAGTCTCGGGGTAGCCGACCGCCTCGATCGCGACGTCGACGCCAAGTCCATCGGTCAGGGCCAAGACGTCGGCCACGGTGTTGGGGCCCACCTCGACAACGTCCGTGGCGCCGAACTCGTAGGCCTTTTCCAATCGGAACTTGTTCGAGTCGATCGCGATGGTGCGCGAGGCGCCCCACAGGCTCGTGGTCAAGATCGCCGACAGTCCGACCGCGCCCGATCCGACCACAGCCACCGTGCTCCCCGGACGGACGCCACCGGCCAGGACTCCGACCTCGTACCCGGTGGGGAGTGAATCGGCGAGGAAGATGGCCTGATCGTTGGTGACACCGTCCGGCACCAGATAGAGCGAGGTGTCGGCGAAGGGCACTCGGACGAACTCGGCCTGTGTGCCATCGATCAGATGGCCGAAGATCCAGCCGATCCCGCCGACGGTCTGGCAGTGCGACGGCATCTGGGCCTGGCAGTAGTCGCATCTGCCACACTTGGTCACCGCCGGCACCAACACTCGGTCGCCCGACTTGAAACCGGTGACCGCCGAACCGATTTCGGTGACGACACCGACGGCCTCATGACCCAGGATTCGTCCCTCGGTCACCGCCGGGACGTCGCCGGACAGGATGTGGAGGTCGGTTCCGCAGATGGTGGTGGTGTCGACTCGGACGATGACATCAGTGGGGTCTTGGATTTGAGGATCAGGAACCTCTTCCCATTCCTTCTTTCCGGGTCCGTGGTAGACAAGTGCTTTCATGAATGCCAACTCCTCGATCGGTACACGCGGCGGGTGATGCACCCTTGACGCTAGGTCGGTCGCGGTGTCATTCGTGCATATGTCCGGAATCGGGACAGACCTCTGGTGGTGCCCGGCGAGACCGTGAGGTTTGTGTCCCAGAAGTGGGAACGGCCAAGGCTCGGAGCAGGCCGGATCGTTCGCTATGTGAACGATCGACCAACAGGCGGCAAACAGCGTATGAACTAACTGGAGCCTGCCACTAGTTTCTGGCTACGTTGGTCTACATGACAACACAGATCGATAAGCAGCAGCAAGAAGAGCAGCAGCATATCGCGATGATCGCTGATGTCCTGCGGACGAAACACGACAGCATCCCTGCCGACACGGTCAACCGGGCTGTCGACGAGGCCTATCGGCGATTCGACGGCCAGCCGATTCGTGACTTCGTGCCCCTGCTGGTGGAGCGTCGAGCCCAGGAGCGACTCGGTGGCACCCCGACCGCCGCACCGGCGTCGCTGGACGACTAGCTCATTACCGTCCGAAGCTTTGCGGCGAACTCGGCAGGCTGGCCGGTCTGCCCGAACTCGCCGCCCATGAAACCGGCGTGATGACTCGGGAACACCACTGCCTCGGTACCCAGCGCTGCGGCGACTGCATACGCGGCGCGCCCGGCCATCTCTCCGTCTGTGGGGCCACCCGACTCTTCACCCACCGCGACAAACACTTTCGTTGACGCGGCGCGTAGTGCGTCCACGTCCGGCGTGAAAGCGGCGACTCCGCCCTGCATGTTCGTCATCATCGAGTCGGTGCGATCACCGTCGTCCTCGGTCGGCAAACCGAATGCAGCGGGGTCAGGTGCCGGCTGCGCCAGATAGTCGGCCGAGATCTCTCCTCGTTGCATCACGAAATTGATGAACTTCGCCGTCGCCGGACCCTGACCAGAGCTCTGATAGGTCGCCACCATGTCGTCGCACGCGGCGCGCACCGCATCTCGATCGGGAAGCACTCCGCCGGCGGGTGGTTCGTGCGCGACGAGGAGACGGATGTCGTCCGGGTAGCGCGCAACGAGCGCCAGCGAATTGATCGCACCGCCACTGGACGCGAACACGTCGACCGCCTCGGCGCCAACCGCGCCGATGACGGCATGCAGATCATCCGCGTGCTGCTCCGGGGTGACCGGTGATGTGGGATCGTCGCGGACGCTGCGGCCGCTGTTGCGCGGGTCGTAGGTCACGATCGTGCGGTCGGGGAAGTATGTCGACAACGTCGCAAACCCGGTTGCATCCATCGGTGACGCTACGAAGACGAGCGGAACGCCGCCCGGGGAGGAGCCGTCCCGGATGTCGTAGGTCAGGGTGGCGCCGGGAACGGAGACTGTGTGAGTTTTCATGATGTTCTGACTCGCGCCGGGCGGAAAAGTCGTCGGCGCGAGCCGGAAGATCTACGGGCTGCTGTGCCTGCCGCCACCGTTGGTGTCCTCGGGGCGGCCCGGTGGGGGACCGTAGCCAGGCGGCGGACCGGTCAACGGGTCGTAGGTCGGCGGCGGACCGGTGAGGGGGTCAGGACGGTAACCGGGACCCTGATCCGGCCCTCCGTATTGCGGCGCGTTCGGGCGCTGCGGCGGAGACGGGTTGTAGCCGGGAGGCGGGCCTGACGGTTGCTGGTAGCCGGAGGGTGGGCCGCCGAGCGGGGACTGGCCCTGCGGCGAACCACCTTGTGGCGGCTGTCCCTGCGGGGGCGCTCCGATCGGGCCCGATCCAGCTGTCGGAGGTCCCTGTTGCGGATAGGACTGGGGGCCATTGGCCGGTCCCGACGGCTGCGACGAGAACTGCTGGGTACCCGCGGAGGACCCACCGACGGCGCCACCTGCGGTCGGACCTGAGTAGAGAGGTCCGGACGGGGGACCCTCCTTCCGCCGACGGTCGATCTCAGCCTGGTCCTTCTCGCTCTTCGCTGCGGCGATCTTGGCTTTTTCCTCGACCGGATCCTTGCCCTGCAAGATGTCGCGAATCTCGGTGAGCAGCTCCGATTCCGACAAAGCGGTCGCATCGTCGCCGTCTTTCGCCGCCAACGCCTTCAGTTTCTCGTACGGCATGACGATGACGAAGTAGACGATGGCCGCGATGATCAGGAAGTTGATGATGGCGGTGATCAGCGCCCCGATGTTGACAAAGGTCTCGGGGTTGCCGGAGCGGATCGTGAAGCCGAGCCCCTCGGCCTGATCGGTGCCGCCGATGGAATTGATGAGCGGCTCAATGATGTTCGTGGTGAATGCGGTGACGATCGCGGTGAACGCCGCGCCGACCACAACCGCGGTCGCTAGATCGATGACGTTTCCTCGCATGAGGAAGTCCTTGAAACCCTTTAACATGAAGCGTCCCTTTCGACCTGGGAATACGTGCCTTTGCTCGACCACGGATTCGTCGATCCTAACCAGGCGAAGATCACATTGGTGGATTCAACATGCAACTCAGTGGAAAACAACGGTGATGGGTGAGGCCAGCGTGGCGCTCGCGACGGTGTGCGCATCGCGCTCAGGCATGGCGAGCAGCGCGAGCCGAGACCCGTCGGTCCGGCGGACCTGGGTTGGTGCCGACACCAGGGCAACCACCGCGTTCTTCACCAAAACGGTTGCTGCTCGGGCGCTCTGATCGCCGCCCGATTCGTCGATACTCAGCACGTCGACCACGTCGCCTTCCCGTAGCAACTCGACAATCGCGGTGTCCGACAGTTTGACCGGCACCAGGCGCGCATCCGGCCGGCCCAGCAGGTCCATCGGCAGGCGACTCGAGAGCACCCGACTGTTCGTGAAGATCTCGCCCGTTCGGACAGGTCCGGTGACCGTCGAATCGGTGAGGGCTGACGGTTCGGTGATCGCGCCGGCGGGGATCACGGCGGGATCGACCTGGCGGGTGGTGACGTCGGCGGAGGTCAATCGGCTACCGGGCGTCAGATCGTGGTTGGCGATGACCACCGTCGACAGGTCGTTCTGCTCACCGCCTGACGCGGCCGCCACCACCGCGACCACCAGCAACACGCCCGCGCACACTCTGCGCAGCAGCAGTGACCTGGTCCACCCCGGACGAAGAGCCTGGCGGATGCGGTCGAAAAAGGTCGGGGTCAGCGGGTTGCGGGCGGGCATGCGGAGAACGCTAAGAGCAGTGAGTGCCCGACCACCGGCTCAGAGCACAAAAACCGGGCGCCTGGGGATGGCGCCCGGAACTGTGGAGAACTTTCAGGAAGCTGCTTTGGCAGTCGAACTACTGCTTGACGACGAGCTACTGCTCGAGTCACTCGACTTCGAGGTGCTCGCGGCCTTGTCTTTGCTACCCGAGTCCTTGCTGCCGGAATCTTTGCTGCCCGAATCGGACTTCGACGACGAATCGCTGGAGCTGCTGCCGGCTTCGCTGCTCGAGGAGGCCGAGCGGCTGTCGTTGCGATAGAAGCCGCTGCCCTTGAAGACAATGCCGACGCTGTTGAAGAGTTTGCGCAGCTTACCGGCGCACTGCGGGCATTCCGTCAGCGAATCATCAGTGAACGACTGCACGATGTCGAAGCGGTTGTCGCACTGTGTGCAGGCATACGAATAAGTTGGCACCGAGGACCTCCGGGGGTGTTAGCCGAGAACGTTGTGGATTCTACCGTCGAACTGGCACTCTACGTAAACGAGTGCCAGGGTCACGTTGTTCCCAGCCGGGTGAAGCCCAGTTTCGGGGTCAGCGCCCACCCCATCGGGACATCGAATGGCCCCGCCGGCAGCTGGTCGACCAGCTCCTCGTCGTAGACGACCGCAACCAGCCGTTCCCGCGGAACGGCGGCGATGCTGCGGTCGTAATATCCGGCACCGCGCCCGAGTCGGACTCCGTGGCGGTCGACGGCGAGCGCCGGCACCAGGACGAGGTCACTGCGCTCGACAGCCGACGATGGCTGAGTCGTTCCGGCGGGTTCGAGAAGGCCGAACCGACCGGTGCGTAGCGATGCGGGCCCGGAGTACCGAGCCCACCGCAGTGGCGCAGGCGGACCGGGGTCGACGACCGGCAGCAGCACCTCCCGTCCGGCATCGTTCAATACGTCGAGGACCGCGATCGAACCTGGCTCCGTGCCCACCGGGACATATGCGGCGATGACCGAGCCCGGCGACGCGCTAAAGTGATCGTGAAGATCAGTATTGGCGAGCGAGATCACAAGCTGTTCGTCGGCATCGGCCTTCACCTGGGGAGACAGGACGTCTCTTCGGGCACGAAAACGTTGGCGCAACGTGTTCTTCGCGGTATCGATGGGTACATCTTCCTCGTAAGGGGCGTTGTGCCGATAGGTTATCCACACACGTCAAAATGCAACTGAGGGTGGGATAGATGACTGAAGCGCAGATCAGCCCGGCTGTTGAGGTCGAGTACGAATCGGTTCCGGGCACGCCTCCCATCCCGCGCACAGCGATCGTTCCCGCTGCCGGTTTGGGTACGCGATTTCTGCCGGCCACCAAGACGGTTCCGAAAGAATTGCTACCGGTCGTCGATACCCCCGGTATCGAGCTCGTGGCCGAGGAGGCCAAGTCCGCAGGCGCCGAACGGCTGTTGATCATCACCTCGCCGGGCAAGGACGGTGTGGTTGCCCACTTCGTCGAGGACCTGGTGCTCGAGCACACACTGGAGTCGCGTGGCAAGGACACCATGCTGGCGAAGGTTCGCAACGCGCCGTCGTTGCTCGAGGTTGCCTCGGTCATCCAGGAGAAGCCCCTGGGACTGGGTCACGCGGTGGGTTGCGTGGAAGCAAAACTCGACGACGACGAAGATGCCGTCGCCGTTCTGCTGCCCGACGACCTGGTGATGCCGTCGGGAGTGCTCGAGGTGATGGCCCGAACCCGTGCGAAGCGCGGTGGCACCGTCCTGTGCGCCATCGAGGTCCCGAAAGACAAGATCAGTGCTTACGGCGTGTTCGATGTCGAGGAGCTCCCCGACGCCAACAACCCGAATGTCATGAAGCTCAAAGGCATGGTCGAGAAGCCGAAGGCCGAAGATGCGCCGTCGAACTACGCCGCCGCCGGTCGCTACATTCTCGATCGAGCCATCTTCGATGCGCTGCGCCGGATCAAACCCGGTGCCGGTGGCGAACTACAGCTGACCGATGCGATCGCCCTGTTGATCGAGGAGGGCCATCCGGTGCACGTGGTGGTCCATCACGGAACCCGACATGACCTCGGTAACCCCGGCGGATACCTCAAGGCATCGGTCGACATCGCGCTGGACCGTGAGGACTACGGACCTGAACTGCGCGAGTGGCTCGTCGGGCGCCTGGGTCTGTAGCGCGCGCTCAGTGGTGAGCCGGGGTGCCTGTGTCGGCGTGTGAGGACCCCAATGCCGCGAACTGCCGACGAGGTGCCACCGATGCGCTCGACAAAACCGCTAACGTCAGTCATCGAGGAAGCGCGGGTCGCTGCAGGATGTGCTCCTGCGGCCCGGGCAATGGTGATTGAAGGAGGCGATCAGTGCGTTCGGTGGAAGATCAGCTGAGCCGGGTGACCGCCGCAGCGGTGGCGCCCCGGCCGGTACGGGTTGCGATCTCCGAATCGCAGGGTTTGCTGTGCGCTGAAGACGTGACGGCCGAGCGGCCGCTGCCCGGATTCGATCAATCGGCGATAGACGGATACGCGGTCCGCAGCGTGGACGTCGCAGAGGCGGGCACGATCGCCGACGAGGAGTCCGAGTCGCCCGGCGACCAGGTGATCGTGGTGCTTCCGGTGGTCGGCGAGTTGAAGGCAGGGTCGCGGACCCCGACCCGACTCCAGCCGCGCCAGGCGGTACGAGTGGAAACCGGCGCGCCTCTACCGACGTTGGCCGATGCAGTGGTGCCCAAACGGTGGACCGACGGCGGCCTGCCGAAGGTCCGGGTGGGACATGCGGTGCACAGTGGGCAATACGTCCGCCACGTCGGCGATGACGTCCAGCCCGGCGACGTGGCTGTACGCACCGGGACCATCATCGGGCCCGCCCAGGTGGGCTTGCTCGCCGCGGTCGGCAGAGAGCGGGTGCTGGTGCATCCGCGACCACGGTTGTCGGTCATCTCCATCGGCGGGGAGCTCGTCGACATCGACAGAACCGCCGGCGGCGGACAGGTCTACGACGTCAACAGCTACGCCCTGGCCGCTGCCGCACGCGACGCCGGCGCCGACGTCAACAGGGTCGGAATCGCCGACAGCGAACCCACCCAGCTACGCGAACTCGTTGAGGGCCAACTGATCCGGTCGGAGATCGTGGTCATCACCGGTCCGGTCGGCGGCGCGGCATCGGAGACGATTCGGGAAGCGCTCGCCGAATTGGGAGATCTCGAGATCACCCGCATCGCGATGTACCCCGCGTCGGTGCAAGGTTTCGGACAGTTGGGCCGCGACGAGGTACCGACGTTTCTACTCCCCGCCAACCCGGTCAGCGCCCTGGTGGCATTCGAGGTGATGGTGCGACCTCTGATCCGCATCGCGATGGGCAAGCGGCAGCCGATGCGCCGGATCGTGCGCGCCCGCACGGTCGGACCGATCACGTCGGTCGAAGGCCGGCGCGGATACCTGCGTGGTCAGCTGATGCGCGACGAGCAGACCGGCGAGTACCTGGCCCAGGTGATCGGGGCTGCCGACGGCGGCTCCCACCTGCTGGCCGGTCTGGCCGAGGCGAACTGTCTGGTGATCATCGAGCCCGAAGATGTCGAGCTGCGGGCCGGCGATGAGGTCGACGTGGCATTCCTGGCGCAACGGGGGTGATACTGCACTGTGCGTGCCTGGAGCAGGGGTGATGCGGGTCGGCGTGGCTGGCCCGCGAAACTGGGACCGATCACGGTCGCCGGCGGAACACTCACCGTCCGGCCGGTACGGCTGCGCGATGCGCGCGCGTGGAGCCGGCTGCGAATAGAGAATCAGAACAACCTGCTTCCGTGGGAACCCACCGGCGTCGGGATGTGGTCGGCGCGGCACAATCCGGCAGCCTGGCCGGGACTGCATTCAGTACTGCGCGCCGAGGCCAAAGCGGGCAACATGCTGCCGATGGTCATCGAGCTCGACGGCGAATACTGCGGACAGCTCACCGTCGGAAACATTCAGCGGGGCGCGCTGCGTAACGCCTGGATCGGGTACTGGGTGGACGGCGCGGTCACCGGACGCGGCGTCGCAACGGGTGCACTGGCGCTCGGCGTCGACCACTGTTTCGGCACCGTCGGCCTGCACCGGCTCGAAGCGACCGTGCAACCCGACAACGGCGCGTCGTTGTCTGTACTCCACAAAGTCGGATTCCGCGACGAGGGATTACTCAAGCGCTACATGGACGTCAACGGTGCCTGGCGCGACCACATTCTGCTGGCGCTGACCGTCGAAGAGATGACCGGCACCGCGGTCGACACCTTGGTGCGGGCCGGGCGCGCGTCGTATTAGTGCTGGCGGTAGAGGCTTCACTCGGCGCTGCTGCCGCTGAATCCCCGCTGAAGTCGGAGGAACTGCGGTCACTTTCGGCTGTACGTCGACACGACGTTCCCACCGCTGAAGGTCTTGACGTCGGCGAGGTCGAACTGGGTCGGGCTGAAACCGCTGACAAACGCCGGCCGACCTGCGCCTGCCACCACCGGGTAGGTCTTGATCACCAGCTCATCGATCAGCGGTAGCAGTTGTCCGGCCAGCGCGCCGCCACCGGCGAGATAGATGTCGAGGCCCGAGTTCTCGGCCTTCAGCTGCTCGACCGCGACGTCGGGTTCATCGCGAATGACGGTGATCGCCGGGTCGTCCGACCTGTGTTCGCGGGACACCACATACTGGGTGAGGTGCGGATACGGGCTGGTGATGCCTTCCGACAACGCGGGATCGTAGGTGCGACGGCCCATCACGATGGTGTCGAACTTGGTGAGTGGCGCATCCGCGACACCGAATTGGGTTCGCACATGTCCCGGCAACGCGTCGCCGTACTCCGACCCCATCCATTGCAGGTAATCATCGGACATGGGGAAGAAGTCGACTTCGTCGTTGGGGCCCGCGATGAACCCGTCGATCGAGATCCCGATGTAGTAGACGAGCTTTCGCATGTGTCACCCTTCCCCGCGGCCCGCTGCCGCAACTCCTCGATGGTTAGTGGTCGGCTACTGCTTGTGCAAGCAGTTTTTCGCCCAGCGGCACCACAGAATCACCGGTTGCGGTCAAAAGTATTGTGGCAACGCCATTGTGACGGTCGATGCCGATGTAGGACGCGAATCCGCTGGTCTGGCCGTCGTGCCAGGTGATCTCTCGGCCGTCATCGGTGGTCGTGGTGATCCAGGCCCAGCCGATGCGGGAGGTCCCGAGGTCGGCGCGGGGGACGAGGGCATTCATCCCCGGCGCGGTCCCGGCCAAGATCTTGCTCGCGTACGTGGCCATGTCAGTGATGTCGGCGCGCACTCCGGACGCCGGAGCCATCGATTCACCGATCCATGGTTCGACGGTGCGGCCGGTGGTGTCCTTGCCTCGCAGGTCTTTCGCTGTCAATTGGGTGGGATCGACCAGGACGTCCGCAGTCTGCAGTCCAAGCGGGGCCAGGATGCGTTCGCGGGCCAGGTCGTCGAACCCGGTGTGTGCGGCCCTGGCCAGAGCCGCTCCCAGTACCTCGTATCCGACATTGGAGTACGTCCCTGGAGGGGAGTCGAGCGGGTAGTCGCGCACCTGAGCCAACCGGTTCGCGGTGCTCTCGCGGTACGGGAACGAGCCGGTCAGCTGGGCCACCTGGTTTCTGACGTATTGATCGGCGGTGGGAGGTTGCACGGGAAGTCCTGAGCGGTGTGTCGCCAAGTCGGACAGCGTGATCCGTTCCGCGGGGGAGCCCCGGAGCACCGGCAGCAGACTGCCCGCGGTGGTATCGGGCTGCACCTCACCCTGAGAAATGGCTTCTGCGAACAGCATTCCGGTGATGGTCTTGCTGATCGATCCGACCTCGAACCGGTCGTCCAGTTCGGCGCCCACTGTCGCCACGCGCACGGTGTCGCCATCGACGACTGCGGCGGCTACGACCGGATGTTCTGGACCGGCAAGCTCAGTGACCTCCTGGGCGAGCGCGGTGTCGCCGTTCACGTGCGGTGAGGTGGGAGCCGCGATCGCAGGATGTTCACCGATGGCGAGCGCGCATGTGGTGGCGAGCGCGAGGGTGATCAGTCGAATGGACGGATGCATGGTTCTGATTCCCTTCGGGTTGGGGACTTCGTGCGATGTCAGAGCGCGGCGGCGAGGGCGAGCATCGCCGGGACCACGCGGTCGGGGGGAACCTGTACGGCCCCACGGCCTGCGGGCCGTAACCAGCCGGCAGCAGTGAGGATGCGTACATGGTGATAGACCTGCCCGGTGGTGCCCATGGATTCGAGGGTCGAGAGATCCGCAACGCTGGTCGTTCCGCCCAGCACTGCCAGCAGCAGCTGCAGCCGGATGGGCGAGCCGAGTGCGGCGAGACGGTCGGCGACGGTCGCGGCGTGATCGTCGTCCAGTTCCAGGATCTCCTCGGCGGTGTGGCCGTACTGCCACTCCACAGGTCCTGAGGCGGTGGGTGCCAGACCTGCGTAGATCAGGCCGCCGGACGCGTCGCCGAGGCGTTCGCGCAATCCGTCGAGAACCCAGAAGCGGTTGGGCTGAGAGTCTTTTCGGTCGTTCGACTCGATCTTGCCGGTGCCTGTCGAGGGCGTTCTCTCCTCTAGGGCGGTCAGCCGGGCTTCCACTTCGCGCAGGCGTTCTGCCAGCTCCGCAGGGGGCGGATCGAGTGGTCGTTTGTCGGGCATAGTTCGATAATTACGTAATTTCGAACATGTTGCAAGGGTTTTCCATGATCGACCCCTGAAAGCTTGCTGATATTTGCCTCCCCGTCGGCGCGTCTCCGCTGGTTGGACCAGCGCTGGCCATAGCCTGGGTTCACCGTCTGTTACGCGTGTGACGAACGGCTACTCGGCTGACCGGTCGAGCTGAGATTGCCGACAGAAAGGAGCTGCCCATGCCGAACTCGTTGCTGTGGGTGTGTCTGGTGGCGATCTGGCTCTTTGTCTTGGTGCCGATGGTTGTGAAATCGCGCCCGACCGTGCGCAAGACGTCTGACACCGCTTTGTCGACTCGCGTGCTGCACCGCGGCGGGCGGACGATGGCGAGGACCAAACGTCGGATCGCGTCCGGTCGTCATCCGCATGACGCCGACTGGGAACCGCCGGTACGCGAGTATCGCAAAGCTGCGACCGCGACGGCCGTTAAGGACGTCGACGAAACCGAAGATCTCGACGAGAGCGACTCTGAGAACATCGTCGAGAAGGCTCCCCGCGAGAAGGCTTCTCAAACCGAGTCGGCGCCGGTGCTCAAAAAAGTCGCAGTCGAGGCGGAGTCGCAGGACGACGAGGACAGCGGCGATGTCGAGTCAGTGGAAGCAGTCGAAACAGAAGCAGTCGACGCAGAAGCGGCCGAGGCCGAAGGCGTCGAGTCTGATGTAGTCGAGGGCGAGTCGGACGGTGATGACGCGGTTGCCGAGGTCGAAGAGGACCAAGACGTCATTGACGATGACGCTGTCGACGAAGTAGACGACGAGCACGACGCTGATGCCGAGTACGACGATGACTACGACGACGAAGCGGAATACGACGACGACCTCGACGATGAAGACACTGACGAGCCGGTAGCCGAAACCGAGTCCGAACGTCGCGCCCGGCGCGGTGGATTCGACCCCGAGGCTGACCGTGAGCGCAGCGACAAGCGGTACCGCTTCCGTCAGCGCGTGATGGCAGTGTTCGCCCTGCTGCTGGTGGCAGCGCTCGGTGCTGGTGTGCTCCTGGGAACGGCCGGCTGGGTCCTCGCAGGCCTGGTCGGGGTTGCCTTGCTCGGTTACATGACCTTCCTGCGGCGCGCGGTCCGGAACGAGCAGCGGATCCGGCAGCAGCGCATGCGGCGACTGGCCCGTGCAAAGCGGCTGGAAGAAGAGCGTCGCGAACACCCCGAAGAGGACCCGCGTGCGGAGATCCCTCGCAGGCTGCGTCGCCCCGGCGCGATCGTGCTGGAGATCGACGACGAGGACCCCGTCTTCGACCATTTGCCCAGGTACGAGCGGGTTGAACGCGTCGAGCGGGAGCCCTCGTACCGTCGGGTGGTGGGGCAGTAGCCCCGGGCTGTTAATCTGTTCGAGTTGCTTCTCACGGAGCAACGAAGGGGCTATAGCGCAGTTGGTAGCGCGTCTCGTTCGCATCGAGAAGGTCAGGGGTTCGATTCCCCTTAGCTCCACTCAAGACTCACTTGTCGCCGACTCTGCCCGACCGCGAGATAGCGATGTGCAGCAGCTTCTGATCAAACCTGAGGTCGTCAGATCGCGGCCGATTCGCCGAGACACGCGTGTGGTCGTTCTTTGATCATCCGGAACCAGCTACGACAGCAGCGACCAAAGGTGAGCGGCCTCCCACCGGACGGGCGTCAGATCTTCGGGTTGAGGTGTCCCGCGTTCGGCGTCGTCGACGATCAGGGTCAACTGGCGGTCAATTGCTGTCCGCCGGCCCGTCGCCTCACCGTGAAGACAGTGCGTGACGGCGGTGAGCGCCCGAATCAAGGCAACCGCGACAGCTGGTTCGCGGGCGCCGTAGCGCCGTATCTGACCGCACGCCACATCGAGATACTCCCCGAAGTCTCGTGCCGGCACCGTGACGTATCCATCGGCACCGAGACGGGCGACCACAGGGCCCAGACTACGGGTGGCGAGATTCGCCAAGACCGTAGCGAGTTGGTCTATGACTTGCACGGCGGTGTAGGGGTCATTGACCGCAGGTGACAGCGCCTTGGCGGCGATGTCGACCAGCTGCCTGATGCCGAACGCGACGTCTTGCTGCAGTGTTCGTTCGTGCCCGATCCGAACGCACCCGCTGACGACACCCGCGCTGTTGCCGATCGAGTATTCACGGTCGCCGTCGCGCCACACTCGGGCCAGCGGAGAACCGCGGACCACATGTGTTCCCACAGCGGCCAGGAATTGAATATGCGTGGCAGTGTGGCCGAGATTTCCGGCCGCATCTGGGTGGATCGTCTGTATGTATCCAGAATGCGGAGCAGTGATTGTGGCAGCCCATGGGGGCACGGCCGGCGCCGCACTGTCGATCTGCCCAACAGGCAGTTCGGAGTTGATGATGGTGGCGGTATTGAGGCTGATCCGGCGCATGATCTCGTCGATCTGCATCGAGTGCGAGATGTGATGGACCTCGTAGACGAGGGCGACAAGACTCAAGAAGAGCAGAGCGATGGCACCGGACACAGCCGCTCGCGGAAACGTGTCGCTTCGATCTCCCTCTGAGACGCCGACGGTGTACAACCCGGCCGCGGAGTAGGTGAATGTGGCGACAAAGACACTGAGCACGATCTGATTGGGTCTGTCTCGCAGAAAGTTTCGGACAATACGCGGCGAGTACTGAGTCGAGGAGAGTTGAAGGGCCACCACGGTCAACCCGAGGATGAGCGCGATGACCGTGATGATCGTGGCCGAGATTCCGATCAACAGTGCTCGGGCGTCATCGCTGGTTCCTTGAAAGACGACCCAGTGATAGCGCGATGACTCCGGAACATTGACCTGCGACAGGCCGGCGCCGGCCAGCAGGGCGAGCACCATGGCGGTGACGGGCAGCACCCACATCACGCCGCCGACCGACTCACGCCACGCTTCACCGCGCCGGCCGGTGCCTTTCACCGGTGAATGCCTCCGTGCGGATTCGCTCCTAACATTGCTGCCACTGACTCCCTGTCGTCGCTGTCGCTGTCATGTCACTGCCGACGTTAGGAAACCGAATGCGATCGGGCCTCATCCGTCCTGGATGAGGTGTCACCGGCTCAGTATCGAACCGCTACCCCCGGCCGGGTTCACAGTTAAACTTCGCCCACCAACGGGTGTCTGACCACACCTGAATGAGCCTCCGCGCAGAAGGATGTGCCGATGACGACTCTCTTGCGAACTCACTTCTATTCCTTGCGGTCGTTGCGTGGAGTCACCAATCGTCCGGTCACACTTCCGCGCACAGCGTGGGTACACGGATGAATGTTGATGTCGCGCAGTCTCTGTTCTGGATCGTGCTGGCGGCGGCAATCGCGCCGATACTCGCATCGACGGTACCGAGACGGCTGGTCCCCGAGGTCGTCGTTCTTCTCGTCGCGGGCATCGTCATCGGTCCGTTCGGGTTCGGAATCGCAGAATTTTCGCCGGGCATCGACATGCTGCAAGAACTCGGACTCGGCCTGCTCTTTCTGCTCGCCGGCTACGAATTGGATCAGCGCGAACTCGTCGGCAGCGGTGGTCGTCGAGCGTTCATCACCTGGCTGTGTTGTCTGGCACTTGCCTTTGCCGTCACTTTCGGAATGGCCCAGGTGATGACGATCAGGGCCGAGATAGCGACGGCCATCGCATTGACCTCCACGGCGATCGGGACGCTCTTGCCGATTCTCGACGAGCGTGGCTTGATCGAGACTCGTCTCGGCAAAACCATTCTCAATCATGGCGCGGTGGGTGAACTGTGCCCGGTGCTGGCGATGGCGATACTGCTGGGCGTACGAGACGCCGCGGGTTCGCTGCTCGTACTCGCTGTCTTCGGACTCGCCGCTGTCGTCGTCGCGATGCTGCCCCGACGTATCGGCAGACCCGACTCTCGTCTGGCCGGAACCATTCGACGCGGCGCAGATACGACGTCCCAGACCCAGGTGCGGCTCACGGTCCTACTGCTCGTCGGGTTGGTGACCCTCGCAGCAACATTTCAGATCGACGTCATCATCGGCGCGTTCGCCGCGGGATTCATCCTGCGCCGGACACTGCCTCGTGGTCATGAAGGTCTGGAGACGAAGTTGGCCGGGCTGGCGTTCGGTCTTCTCATCCCGGTCTTCTTCGTCTCCTCCGGTATGAACATCGATGTGGAGAGCGTACTGAACAGCCCGCAACTGCTCGTGCTGGCAATCGTCATGTTGTTGCTGGTCCGCGGACTCCCCGTGTTCGTTTCCACGCGTTTCGAAAAAGACAAGGGCGTCAGGGTATTCAGCGTCCGCCAGCGCACGCAGATCGCGCTCTACTCCACCACAGGTCTGCCGTTGATTGTCGCGGTGACCACTGTCGCTGTCGACGCTGGACCGATGACACCATCGAACGCGTCGATCCTGGTCGCCGCCGGGGCAATCACCGTGCTCATCCTGCCCCTCACTGCAACCCTCCTCGGCCGCGGTGAGGTCGAGGATTCCCTCCCGGCGAAGACATGACGCGTCGATCACTCTGAACTGTCAGTCGTCGGGTGTCGAGAGTCCTTGCTCGAAGCTGAACACGTGGTGCGGGTCGTAGTGGGCCTTGATGGCGTTCAAGCGGTCGACCCCGGTGCCCCAGTAGTCGATCCGGTAATCCACCGAGTCTGCGTTGGGGACGTTGCTATACGCCCCGGATACGTACGGCGCCAACGCTTCGTGGAAGTCGGCAACCCACTTCAAGCAGACGGTTGTCAGGGGGTCCGCGGTCGCGGGTGGTCCGCCCCTGAGCCCCCAGCCCGCCCCCGGCTCGGCGTAGAACAGTGCATTCCGATGTGCGAATGCCGAACCACCAACCGGCTCGGAATTCTCGACTTCGCCGCCGAATGCGTTGGCGAAGTAATTGCATTGCGGCGTAGGAGCATTCGACATGAAGGTGCAGATCAGATCGATTGCCTCTCGCGGGAATGGGGTCGACGCGAATTGGGACAGGAACTTCCAGTTGGCGGGTTCGTCGGCGGTCGGAATTTGAAACGCCGTGTAATTGTCCACCCAGCTCGCGTCCGTCATGGTGATCTCGGGTGCGCCAACGGCCAAGATCGGGGCGAGCAGCTCCCGGGCTTCCGCTTTCGAGCCCGACACCAGCACGCCCAGCACCTGCACTGCGTCGCGGCTGATCTCGATCTGGCTCGTCAGTCGGCTGTCCGTCGCCGGAGCCGATCGCTGCCAGACGTCGAAGACAGCGGGCAAGTAGTCGAGCCCCGGCCAGGTCGCCGTGACGTAGATGGTCTGCGTCAACGGATGCACCCGATAGGTCAGAGACGTGACGACCCCGAAGTTGCCGTTGCCTGCACCCCGCAGCGCCCAGAGCAGATCCGTATGGTGCGCTTCGTCGGCGACGATCACCTCGGCGCCACCATCATCGGCAGGGACGACGATCTCGGCGGCAAGTAGGTTGTCAGAAGCCATTCCGAAGATGCGGGTCAGCAACCCGAAGCCGCCACCCAGGGTTGCTCCGACCAGACCGACGGTTCCCTCGGTACCCGTCGGTGCCGCGAAACCTTCTCGCCCCAAGGCTGTCACGGCTTCGAGCTGGTTGAGACCGGCCCCCACCGTCGCCGTCTGCGCCTCGACGTCGAGCGATACCGACTTCATCTCGCTGACGTCGATCACGATGCCGTCGTCGACACTGGACCAGCCTTCGAGGCAGTGTCCGCCACTACGCACCCGGACGGGAACTTCGTGACGGCGAGCCCACGTGAGTGCGTTCACGACGTCGGCCGTCTCCTGCGTGTACACGACGACCTGCGGACTGTGGGCGAACAGCAGGTTCCATCCGGCGCTGGCTTCCGGGTAGTCGGTGTCGCCTCGTCGGATGACCCGGCCGGTCAACGCGTCGGAGGACGAACTCTGCGGCCTCATTCGGTCGACTCGACAACAGCATCGACGGCGTCGCCACCGGACGGCTCGGTCTCGAGAACTTCTCGATTGAAGATCATCATCTTGGCGAAGTAGAGCCCGCCCAGCAGGATGAGACCGGCGACGATGACATTGGACGCCGTGGAATCACCGGGGGTGACAAGAACGAACAAAGCAAACACCACCCAGATCAGGGCCGCCACGGCGATCGGCACTTCGAAGCGTCCCAGACTGAAGCCGCCCTCTTTGCGCTCCAAGTGTTTCCGGACCGCGAGATAAAGGATGACGGTCGCGCCGTAGATGATGGCGGGCAGCAACGTCGAGGCGGTGATCAGCTTGAGCAACGCATCGCCGGGCAACACGAGCAGCAAGACCACGCCGACGACCAAGATGAGCAGGGTTGCGAAAATCGGTGTCTGGGTGCGCGGGTTGACCTTGCGCATCAGGCGGTGGGCCGGGAAACGTTCGTCTCGTGCCATCGCGAACGCTTGACGTGAGCACGCGGCCATGACGACCATGCCGGCTCCGAAGATCGCGAAGACGATGGCGGCCAGCAGTATTCGTTCCCAGACGGGGCCGAGTTGATCGCGGATGATGGCCGCGACGGGCGATCCACTCTTGCTGATGGCGTCGACGTCGTCGATCGCGATGGTGAGCGCGATGAGGAACAGGAATCCCGCCACACCCGCAGCGACCACGGAGGCGACGATGGCACGTGGCACGCTCCGGAACGGGTCCTTGGCTTCCTCGGCGAGGTTGGCTGCCGAGTCGAATCCCACCAGAGTGGTCAGACCCATGAGCATTCCGGCCGTGAGGCCGCCGCCGATCGCGAAGTAGGAGGTGTTCCCTTCGGTGATTCCTCGAGAGGTGAGGTTGCTGACCTCACCGCTGTCGGTGAACACGACGACCGCGATCAGCGCCACCACCAGGACTGCGACGATGGCGAGTTCGACACCGACAGCGCCCGAGGTGATGAGGCCCAGCAAGCGCGTGGACGCGATGACCAGCACAGCCTGGATGATCAGGATGACCACGGTGATGATCCGGGCGGTGTCCTCGTTCTCGTCCATTCCGACCAGCGGCATGAAGGCCTGACTGGCCAGCGCGCTGTCGAGCGCCACCACGGCGATGGCCAGGAACCAGAACGTGAGCCAGCCGAAGAGCCAGCCGATCTTGGGGTTTGCCAGTCTCGAGGCCCACTGGTACGACGACCCGCTGAGCGCGATCCGCGCCGCGAACTGTGCGACCACGAGCGCGACCAGGGTTTGGCCGACCACAGCGATCAACCACAGCCAAATGCCGACAGGCCCCGCGGTCACCAGCAATTCGCCGTATGTCCCGAAGATGCCGACTGCGACTGAGATGAATGCGAAAGAGATGGCGAAGACTTGGAAACTCCCGAGCGTGCGCTGCAACTCGGGACCGGAGTCCGGCGTGGAAGGCGGGGGTTCGGCATGGGAGTCGTCTGTAAGGGGTTTGGACACGCGGAATACCTCGATCATCGGGTGAGGGGATTCCGGGCTGCTGACCGGAACGTCGAAAGAATGCTAACCCGACTTACGGTAGTCTGCTGCAATCTTCACCAATAAGATCGATCGTGCGCCGATGTCAGTGGATCGGTGCCTCACTCAGGGTCCGGCGGGTGACGAACCGCCGCGG
This sequence comes from Williamsia soli, assembly GCF_017377795.1. Lineage (GTDB taxonomy): Bacteria > Actinomycetota > Actinomycetes > Mycobacteriales > Mycobacteriaceae > Williamsia > Williamsia soli. Next base: position 76,463 of record NZ_JAFRDR010000010.1, read on the forward strand.
CAATCCCGACAGCGGATCGGTGAAATCCAGTCCCCGAGCGAGCAATTGCATCGGTAGTGAATGGTCGTCAGGTGCCTCGGCCAGCAAGTCGGGATACCAGGTGTCGCCTAATATCCCGATGCCGAGTGCGGCCAGGTGCACCCTCAGTTGGTGCCGGCGGCCGGTATGCGGGAGAAGAACCGTGTGCAGCACCGTACGACCGGAGGCACTGACGCCGGACCCGCGCACCTCGATCACCGTCTCGGAATTGGGTTCGAGTGCGTCGTCGACGACGACCCGCAGTTCCCCGCTCCGCGACGCGATGTGGTTGCGGTAGGTGACGGGAACCGGGTGTCCGGCAAGTCTCGGTGCATCTGCGTCCCACCGGGGTGGAAGGGCGGAGACCGCTTCGTACACCTTGGTGACCTGACGCTGTTCGAACAGAGTCTGGTACGCACCGCGGGTGGCGGGTCGGGCCGAGAACATCAACACCCCGGCCGTCGCGCGGTCCAGGCGGTGCATCGGCACCAGGTGCGGATTGTCGAGGCGGGTCCGGAGCCGGACCAGCGCGGTCTCCCGCAGATATCGGCCGCCGGGGGTGGTCGAGAGGAAATGTGGCTTGTCGATCACGACCAGGTCGTCGTCGATGTGCAGGATCTCCTCCTGCGACGACACCGGGGCCTCCGCCGGGAGATCGCGGTAATACCAGACGAAGGGTTCCGCGCCCAGTGGTGTGCGGCGGTCGATCGGACGGCCGTCGGAGCCCACGATCTCGCCATCGTCGAACCGGCGGTGCAGGTCGCGGGCGTCCAGGTGGCTGAATGTCGCGACCATGTACTCGGCGACGGTCGTCCACGGCCCGTCGGTCGGGATGCGCAGTCTCGTAGCTCCGACCCCGTTCCTGACCGGCAGCGGCGAGGGCATCGGCATCTGGTCATTCTGTCACCGACCGCGGAGCCATCCGAACCGTCCGCGGTTCCGAATCCAGGTCAGGGGGTACTCAGCTGGAGACAGAAGGCGAGGACTGGTCGGGATGATACGAACACGAGCACGTGTAGACGCGCTGCAGCCGTATCGGCGCTACGACGCGGCCGCGGATGCGAGCGCCGCGTTGGTGATTCGGCACTACTCGACATCGTTTGGTCTGGCCACGCGCTTGTTACGCGGGCAGGTCTGCCAAGACGTATGCAACATCTATGCCCTGGTTCGGGTTGCCGACGAAGTGGTGGACGCGCCGAGGCCCGGCCAGGACGGCGTGGACCGCATGGTCGAACTCGACAAGCTCGAGCAGGAAACCTACTCGGCCATCGAGTCGGGTTCGAGCGCCAACCTGGTGGTCCATGCGTTCGCTCGCAGCGCGCGTCGTGTCGGCATCGACCAATCGCTGATCGCTCCGTTTTTCGACTCGATGCGCACCGACCTCCAGCGCACAAAACACGACTTCGCCAGTCTTGCCACGTACATCTACGGCTCAGCAGAGGTGGTCGGTCTGATGTGCCTGCGTGCTTTTGTCGCCGGTGAGTCGAACCCGTCGGCGCGCTACGAAGAACTCGCACCCGGTGCCCGACGACTCGGCGCGGCCTTCCAGAAGATCAACTTCCTGCGAGATTTCGGCGACGACAGCGACGGACTGGGGCGTCAGTACCTCGTCGGTCTCAGGCCAGATGACCTCGACGAACAGATCTGGAGCAGCTGGCTCGACGACATCGAGATGGACCTGACCGCGAGCGCCGCAGCCATAGCCCACCTGCCGCGCGGCAGTCGTGTGGCTGTGTGTACGGCCCACGATCTGTTCGCCGAACTGACCCGGCGGCTGCGGGCCACCTCAGCGGCTGACGCCCGGCGACGAAGGGTGCGGGTGCCCACACCGGAGAAGGCACGCATCGCCGCCGCGGCTGCACTGCGCCGCGGCCGACCACATGATTTCGCAAAGGAGAATGGCCAGTCGTGACGGCAACATCGAAAAAGGTCGTTGTCATCGGTGGTGGTGTCGCAGGCTTGGCGACGGCCGCCCTGCTCGCCCGTGACGGGCACGAGGTCGACCTGGTGGAGAAGAACGACGACCTCGGTGGACGGGCCGGCTCCTGGGAGCACGAGGGCTTCCGGTTCGACACGGGACCTTCCTGGTGGCTGATGCCCGATGTCTTCGACCACTTCTTCGAGCTGCTCGGCACGACGACCGCCGAACAGGTCAGCCTGGTGCGTCTGGACCCTGGCTATCGGGTGTTCTTCGAGGGCATGGACGAGAAGATCGACATCGAGGGTGACGAAGGAAGGAACCGCGCGCTTTTCGAGAGCATCGAACCCGGTGCCGGAGCGGGCCTGACCTCGTACCTGGACTCAGCGCGCGAGGCCTATGACATCGCCGTCAAGCGATTCCTTTACACCAGTTTCGATTCTCCCCGTGCCTTTCTCGGGCGGGACGTGCTGCGCAACGCCTCGAAGCTGGCGGTATTACTCACCACATCGCTCGAGGCTTTTGTTTCGAAACGGTTCTCCGACCGGAGGCTGCAGCAGGTTCTCGGGTATCCGGCCGTGTTCCTCGGCTCGTCCCCCGAGCGCACCCCGGCGATCTATCACCTGATGAGCTGGCTCGACTTGGCGGACGGGGTCCGTTATCCCCAAGGTGGTTTCACGACATTCGTCGATGCGTTGGCCAGGCTGGCCACAGAGAACGGCGTGAGAGTGCACACCGGGACCTCCGCAACCGCGATTCTCACGCGTGCCCGGCAGGGTCGCTCAGGAAAGGGGCGCAGGCGCAGTGAGGTGACCGGCGTCCGAGTGAGCGATCACGGTGGCGCAGAGCGCGAGCTCTCTGCCGACGTCGTCATCGGTGCAGCTGATCTGCACCATGTGGAAACCCGGCTGCTGCCGACGAACCTGCAGACCTTCCCGGAGAAGTGGTGGGACAAGGCAACATCCGGTCCGGGCGCGGTGCTGGCCTATCTGGGTGTCCGGGGCAGCGTTCCCGAACTGGCGCACCATTCGCTGTTCTTCACAGACGATTGGTCGACGAACTTCGACGCGATCTTCGAGTCGCCGACTCACATGCCCGATCCTGCATCGCTGTACGTGTGCCGGCCCTCCGCCACGGACGATTCGGTGGCTCCTGCGGACCACGAGAACATCTTCATTCTGGTGCCCTCACCCCCGGATCCCGGTCTCGGGCACGGGGGAGTGGATGGCACGGGTGCTCCCGACGTCGAGAAGGTCGTCGACCAAGCGATCACGACGGTCGCGGAGTGGGCGCGCATCCCGGATCTCGCGGAGCGGGTCGTGGTGCGGCGCTCGGTGGGTCCGGCCGACTTCGTCGACAACGTCAACTCCTGGTCAGGTGGTGCGCTTGGCCCGGCACACACGTTGCGCCAGAGCGCGTTCCTGCGGGCCACCAACCGATCACGCAAAGTCGAGGGTTTGTTCTACGCCGGATCGAGTACCCGGCCCGGTATCGGTTTGCCTATGTGCCTGATCAGTGCCGAATTGATCCGCAAACGGCTGAAAGGTGACCGTTCGGTCGGACCGTCGAGCTGAATGCCGGCCCAGCCGAATGACATTCGCGGCTATTCACATGTCTTCGACGAGGCATCAAGCTCGACGCCACACGCACCGTTCGACCAAAGCGGTCAGTGCGGCCCGGGTGAGGTCGTCGACGGGTAGGTACTCCAAGATCTCCATGGCGTTGCCCGTCAGCTCGCCGATCTTGTCCTCGACGGCGGCGTCGGCCCCCGTGTCGGTGAGCACCGACCGCACCGCCTCGAGATCAGCGTCCCCGACTGCAGGGTTACCGAGAGCGTGTCGGAGTATCTCCTTCTGGGACTTGCTTGCCCGGGACTCGGCAACGGCCATCAGCAGAGTTCTCTTGCCCTCCCGGATATCGTCGAGGGCGGGTTTGCCGGTGACCTGAGGGTCGCCGAAGACACCGAGAAGGTCGTCGCGAAGCTGGAAGGCTGCGCCGGCGGTCAGTCCGATCTGGTCGTAGAGGTGGAGCAGTTCGTCGTCACCTCCGGCAATGGCCGCGCCGAGACAGAGCGGATGGCTGATCGTGTACTTCGCGCTCTTCAGTTCGAGGATGAGGTCGGTGCGCCGGCGCGAGGTGGTGGCCTCGGTTTGGCTGAGCATGTCCAGGTACTGGCCGGCGTAGGCTTCGTCGCGCATCTGCGACCACATGGCCCGGACAGTGCGACGTGTCCGGGAGTCCAGCGAGTCGGTGGACATCGCCGCCAGGTCGTCGGACCACGACAGACACATGTCACCCACCAGAATGGCGGCGGCGGAACCGTGGTTGTCGGCGTCCCCGAGTCGCTGCTCGTGGGTGTGCTCGTCGGCGAACTGGCGGTGCACCGTGGGGAGTCCGCGACGGGTGTCACTTTTGTCCATCAGATCGTCGTGGATCAGCGCAGCGAGATGGAAGAGCTCGATCGCGGCGGCAATCTCGGGCACGCCCTCGACCAGATCGCCTCCGGTTGCGCCGTACGACCCCCACATGCAGAACTGAGCGCGGATCCGCTTCCCGCGATCGAGCATGTCCGCGATCGCTGTCGTCAACGAGGTGACCTCGGCACTCATCTCACCCATCGCCTCGGAGTGTCCGGCGACGTGCGACGTCAAGACGTCGCTCACGGAGTCCAAGAACGTACGGTTCCGTTCCTCGACCAGGCCGTTTGTGATCGGCGCCGCGTGCTGGTCAATCGACATCATCTGACGTCCTTCGTTCCGGCGTAAGTTCAGTTACCAAAGGGGTGCTCAACTCCTTCGGAGCCGCCTACCGGATCGGATGGGTCCGGTGATGGGAGAAACTTTCGCCGAACTCGGGTGGGCTCCGCCGAACACCGGCGCGGTAGGGGGCGGACTGGTTCCGCGCGGACGATCTGAGCCCACGTGTGTCGCGTCAGTCGGTGACCGGCGGGTTGCGTGGATAGGGATCAACCGAGCCGGAGCGCAGCGCCGTTGCACGGCTGACCACCTGTTCGATGGTGACCACCGTTCGCCGGCCGGTGTGCCCGTCGTCGCCGGGCATGGCCGGCTTCGCGGACCATTCGGTCTGTACGCTGCCGCTGACGTGTAGGTACCGGCCGGTGTCGAAGTCGATGAACAACAACGCTGCTTCCGGGTCGACTTCGAAGTTTCCCAGTGTGTTGAACATGTTGTTGCCGGGGTAGTCGGGCCACCACAGGTTGCGGGGACCTTCAACCCGGACGAACCCGGGTGGTCCGCCGCGGTGAGAGGTGTCGGTGCCCCGGATCGGATGGGTGCTGCCCACGAGAAAGGTGTCCGCGGTGCGGATCAGATCCAGGTCGGCGGCTGCCGCGCTCTGGCCGCGGCGTATATCGGAGCTACTGCCGGTGTTTACTGTCCCGTCGTTCTCTGTACCCACCTCCCGATGCTGGATGTATTGGGGGCAGTTGCCGTACGCCTGCTCGACGTCGATGGACAGCCTGCTGTCCGTCGCGGAGGTGAGCGTTCCGTTGATGCGCACTCGTCGTCGCGTGGCGAAGTCTATGACGAGAAGTCCGACGGGCTGGCCAGGTGCGAGTCGATGCAGCGGGTCGCCGAGGGCGGGGGAATCGTCGATGGTCAGGGTCGTCGACGTGGCGGCAGCAAGGAACCCGGGAGCGCCGGTCAGTGCTGTGGTCCAGAGCCTGCCGTCTGTGTCGCGAGCGGTGATGGCGGCGAAGGTTCGCGCGCTGAGGAACTGGGCGAGGCCGCCGCTGAGTTCACCAGGGTCGAGCATCCCCTCGAACCTGGCTGCCTGGGTGCTCACTCCGGCACGATGTTGCACCGCCAGTTCGCCTTCGTGGAACCCGGTGGGTGATGGTCGAAGGTGCTCATGGCGTCCGATCATAAAGACACGGTCAGTCCTCGATCGTCAGCGCCGATTTGGGACAGCTGGTGACCACGAGTCGCATTTCTTCGCGCCGATCGGCCGGAACGTCGGACTGTAGGACGACCAAATAGTCGTCATCGTCGAGATCGAACACATCTGGAGCCATGCCCACGCAGACACCATTGGACTCGCAGAGGTCAAAGTCGGCCTTGATCTTCATGGGTGTGTTTGTCCCTCCGTTGCTGGATCCTGGGGTTCACCAGAAGTGCTGTGCACTCGCACAGCTTAGCGGTGCTCGATACGTAGATGTCGAGAGTTCGGGCAGAACTGCCGGGGCAGCTCCGGGTCAACGCACAGATTGCCCGCTGTCGACTCGGATCGGCACCGTGTCGTCCCACGGCTGGCGCGTCACCATGTCGGCCACTCGCACCGAGCCACGTTCGAACTCGCCGGTCGCCGCATCGACCAAGCGGTAGGCCTGAGTTGATGTGTGGATGGGCTGGGCGTCCAGCAACACGATCCGGACCTCCCCGGGTTCGAAGTGACAGCGCTCGTGCAGCGCGCCGATGAGTTGTTCGTTGCTCAGGTGACCGTCGCCGAAGTTCCACCCCATGGCCATGCTGCAGATTCGTTCACCGTCGGTGAGCATGTAACTCTCTTCGGGATGGCCGGCCATGGCGCGATGAGCGAGGGTGAACAGGGCGCGGCCATGAGTGTTCATTGCGCGGAACGCGTACCCCAGATACAGCGGTATCTGCGCGCCTTCCTTGCCGTACACGCGCTCCAACTGTGCGGCGGGCATCGCGGCGATGGAGATGATTCCGTCTTCGATCTTCTGGGAGGCAGAAGGTTTGACGCACCAGAGGGTGGTGTCCCAGTTGCCCGCGTAGTACCGCATGCCGAAAAGAAACGAGATCTTGCTCGGGAACAGGTTTCCCAGGACGACGATACCGGCGACGACCACGAACAGGATTGCCACGGGGACAGGATTGTCGACATCGGACAAGCCGGTCTCGGCATGGCCGATGAACAGGGTGATCACGCCGAAGATCATGAAGACGTTCCACTCCAACGGAACTCCCATCGGTATGGCCGTGAGGATCCCCAGATGAAAACAGATCATGATGGTCGCGGCCACCGCCGTCAGCCATCCGCCGCCCGAGAAGAACAGAAGCAATGGAACGAGCATCTCGATCGCGGTGGATGTGTGGGCGAAAATGCGGGCGAGTTTGCCGGGTCTCAAGTCGTCGGGAAAGTGTTCGAAGAACTTTCGTTTGAGGTAGCGGGTTCTGACGACCGGACTGTTCGACATCATCGTCGCCATCACAAATGGGAAGTGCTTGTTGAGTTTTGACGTTGCCGCCCCGATCCAGATCACCAGGAAGACGAGCTTGGCCGCGACGACCATGTCGACGCCGCTGAACAAGAATGTGACGGTCAGTGTCGCGTACACCTCGCCGCGAGCGGCCAGGAAGATGGTCTTGTCGCGAAGGCCGACCAGCACCACGATGACGAGGATGACCGCGATCAGCCAGATGGGCAGCGTGCCGACTGCGCTGTCCAATGCTGGTATCGGGCCGGTGCCGTTGGAGAACAGCGCGATGGTGATCATCACCAGGAGCGCCGCGTAGAGCACCACGTCCACGGGGGTGCGGGTGTCGCCGGCCGTCAACGGAATTCTCGTGGGCCACGGCGGCTGGCGAATGGTGCTGGGACGCAACCAGTACAAGATGGATCCGAGTGGCGGGAAGAAGCGATTGTTGAGAGGCCCGAAGCCGCATCCGAGGCCGACGACCTCGAAGAGCATTGTGTACAGCACTATCTTCTGGAAGACGATCGGCTCGGTCCACCAGGCGCCGACGTTTGTGAAACCGTCTATCCCGTCGGTGGTGAGTACGAGGAGCCAGCCCACGAGGACGTATAGAACAATCTTGACCACGTAGAACAGGTGGAGCACCACCGGAGTGCCGAAACCTATCTCGGCCCAGTGTTGTGCCATGGGGCGAATCTTTTCCGCCCGGGTTCCTTTACTCCATTCGGCAAGGTCGACGACCGGTAAATCGGGTTTGAGGAAACCCATCAGAAGAACCCCTTTCGTGACACCGACGAAAAGTTGTGCCACAGTGCGCCCGCGCCGCGCACTCCATTCTCGAACAATGGGTAGTAGTCGTTCGCCGGCCGCGATGGCCCGGGCTGCCCGATTGACCAGAGCCTGTGTTTGCTCACCTTCGGTTGCGGAGCGAGTGTTGAATTGGGCGCGCCGCGAATACATCCAGACATGTGTCTGGATGCTATTCCATCTGGGATGCGCGACGAGGCCGAATCGGCGCGATTTCGATGATGTGCTGTCGGTCGAACCAAGGGCCGGATCGAGCATCGCCAAAACGTCGCTTCATCGGATCTGGGGGCGTAAGCCGGGTTAGCCTTTTGTCTACGTTCCGACCACCTGGCGCGGGATGCCCTCCACAACACAAGGTGAGGTCCCAAGGTGGCACAGTCCCCGGCCGACGACCCGACGTCGAACAATCCGCCGCACGTCGGCAACTCCGACACCGAGCTGAAGCGAACCCTCGGAGGTTTCCAGGTTTTCGCGATCTCGTTCGCGTTCATCTCGGTGGCGGTGGGCGTCTTCGCCACCTACGGGCAGGTGCTGACCACTGCAGGGCCTGTCGGAATCTGGCTGTGGGTGATCGCCGCGATCGGTCAGACGTTGGTCGCACTGGTGGTGGCCCAGTTCGCCGCCCGGATCGCTTTGAGCGGGTCCTCGTATCAGTGGGCCTCTCGGCTGGCCAATCCCAAGGTCGGATGGCTGTTCGGGTGGCTCACGTTCTGGTACCTGGCCACCGCAGTCGTGGCGATGGACAACGCGCTGGCGAGTCAGGCGTTCATGCCGCTGGTCGGGATGGATGAGAACGAAGACACCGCCCGGATCATCACGGTGGTGGTCATGATCATCCAGGTGGTGATGGTCATCGCCTCGACGCGGCTGCTCGGCCTGATCACATCGGGCGCGGTGGCGGCAGAGATCGGGATCGTCGTGATCTTGGTGCTCGCGTTGGCGGCAGTTGTGGTGTTCACCAGCAGCGGTGATGTCGGCAATCTGACCTCGCGTGGGGTCACCGAGGGCGAGGCCAACTACTTTGCGGTCGGTGGCGGTCTGATGGCCGGAATGTTGATGGGAATGACCACGCTCGTCGGATTCGACTCTGCAGCCAACCTCGCCGAGGAGGCCAAAGACCCGTTCCGTAGTGTGCCGCGCGCGATCGTCGGATCGGTCCTCGCAGCCGGGATCGCCGGACTGGTGTTCCTGATCGCACTCACCGTCGCGATCGAAGACGTGGAAGAGGCGAGCGCCGATGGCTCACCGGTTGCGGCCATCATCCGAGAACAGCTCGGACCGGTGGCGGAACGAATCCTGCTGGCGGTCATCGTCTTCGCCATCTTCGGCGGCGGGATGGTGGTAATGGCTGCCTGTTCGAGGCAGGCGTTTGCCATGGCTCGAGACGAACGTTTTCCTGCCCACAAGTTGCTGCGAAAGGTGAACCCTCGAACACAGACCCCGGTGTCCGCGACAATCCTCGTCCTGATGATCGGTGTGGCGCTGATGGTCTTGCTTCCTGGTGATGCCTTGATCGATCTGTTGGTCGGTGGCACCGTACTGCCGGCCATCATCTACGGCGGGATCGTGATCTTGTACCTGGTGGTACGAAAACGACTGGAGGTCAGGGAAGGTGGATTCAGCCTCGGCCGCTTCGAAGTCCCCGTCGCTGTCGTGGCGTTGATCTGGGTGGCAGTGGCGATCTTCGTTCTCGTGACACCTGAGGAAGCTCGTATCCCCGTTCTGATAGTGCTCGGCCTGGTCGCCGCGGGCGCGCTTTATTTCGTGAAATTGATGATCTTCAACCGAGGGGTCCTCGAAACGGAACCATCGGGCGGAGACGCAGTGCATCTCGACCCCGAGCCGGCCGGCTGATGTGCGGTGCCGCGTCGACTCGGCAGCTCAGTCTTTGTTGCCGTTGTTCTCTTTCGGCTTCTTCTCCTTGGTGTTCCCGTTCCCAGGGTTCGGCTCGGCCGGCGCCGGCGCCGGCGGTGGTGCGGTCTCGACGCTGGTGGGCGCTGCCGAAGGTTGGACACTCGCTGTCGAAGGTTGGACACTCGCTGACGACGGGTGAACGGTCGATGTCGACGGTTGAACACTGGAAGGAGCCGGGGTGGGGACTCCGTCATCGTCGCGGGTGAACAGCAGTACGGCCATCACTGCGACGAGGACAACGGTCAGGACGGCGACCAGGGCAGCGGCTTTCGGCAGGATGCGCGTGGCAGTTGCGGTGCCGGACGACGCGAGCGGCGCGGGACCGGAGCTGCGGGAGGCCGGCGTGTTGGTGAATGGTGTTGTCGCGGATAGTGGTTGCGCAACTGCCGGAGCGGAGGACATCAGCGCGCTGCGCATTGCATCGGCACCGGTGAATCGGGCGTCGGGTCGGTCGGCCATCGCTTGTTCGATCACACGGATGAGAGCAGGGTCCACGTCGGGCCGAATCGATGACAGCGGCTGAGGTTGTCGGTTCAGGATGTTCTGCGCCAACGACAGGATGTTGTCTCCGCCGAAAGGTCTACGCCCGGCGAGAGCCTCGTAACCGACGACGCCGACGGCGTACAGGTCGTCGCTCACGGTGGCAGGTCTGCCGGCGATTCGCTCGGGGCTCAGGTATGCGACGGTGCCGAGTACCTCTCCGGTCGCAGTGGGAGTTGTCTCGGCGGTCTTGGCGATGCCGAAGTCGGCGACCTTGACCGCCCCTGCTGCCGTGAACAGTACGTTGCCCGGTTTGATGTCACGGTGCAGGATGCCGGCGGCGTGGGCGGCCGAGACCGCTGCGAGCACATCGATCAGCACCGTCCGTACCCGCTGGGGTGACATGGTTCGTTCAGAGATCTCGTCCGAGAGGGTCGGCCCCGGTAAACGCTCCATCACGATGAAGGGGATCCCACGGTCTTCGCCACTGTCGTGCACGGCAACCACGTTGGGGTGATTGAGGGTGGCTGCGGTGCGCGCTTCGGTTTCGAAGCGCAGCCGGATGTCCGGATTACTCGCGAGCTCAGGACGAAGTACTTTCACCGCAACCGGACGCTGCAGGCGCTCATCCCAGCCGTCATACACCTCGCCCATTCCGCCCTGCCCGAGCAGGGCGCGGAGTCGGTAGCGCGCAGCGAGGATATCCGGGACGGGCATCTGGTTACGTTAGCGCGTGAGATGGTCATCGTCTGCCAGGCGCCGGCTGGGCCCGTGACGCACCGAGCGCCGTCCTGTCAGAACACTCGCAGATCGAGCCGCCGCAACAGTTGCGCATTCAGCGCGACGACAATGGTGGATGCCGACATCAGGATCGCGCCGACGGACATGGGCAGGACGAACCCGACGGGTGCCAGTACCCCCGCGGCCAGCGGTACCGATATCAGGTTGTAACCCGCTGCCCACCACAGGTTTTGCTTCATCTTTCGGTAGCTCGCCTTGGAAAGTGCGATAACCGAGAGTACGGACCGGGGATCGTCGCCGGCAAGGATGACACCGGCAGCGGCGACGGCGACATCGGTCCCCGCACCGATCGCGATACCGACGTCGGCCTGGGCGAGCGCGGGCGCGTCGTTGACGCCGTCACCGACCATGGCGACCTTTCGTCCTTCCCGTTGCAGCTCCTGGACTTTCGCGGCTTTGTCCTCGGGTCGTACCCCTGCGAACACCCGGTCGATTCCGAGGTCGGCGGCGACGGTCTGTGCCACGGCTTCGGCGTCACCGGTGATCATGACGACCTGAATTTGCAAGGCGTGCAGAGCAGCGACGGCTTCCCGTGACTCCGCTCGCACCTCGTCGGCCAGTCCGAGGGCTCCCACCACCTCACCATCGCGCAGGACGTGCAGGATGATCGCGCCCTCGTGGCGCCAGGTCTCGGCAACAGTGAGCTCGGCCTGGTGCGCTTCTTCGAGGAGTCTGGGGCCTCCGACCCTCACTTGGTGGCGCTCGACGGTCGCGCTGACCCCGACTGCAGGTGACGACGTGAATTCCGTTGCGACCGGCACCGTCAGTCCGCGCCGGTTGGCGGCGTTCACGATGGCCCTGGCGAGGGGGTGCTCGCTGTCGCTCTCGGCGGCCGCAGCAATCGCGAGCACGGTGTCGGTGCTGTATCCCGATGCGGCATCTATGGCGGTGACGGTCGGTTCGCCCTTGGTCAGGGTGCCGGTCTTGTCGAAGAGCACCGCGTCGACGGTGCGCATCGACTCCAGCGCCAGCCGGTCCTTGATCAGGACACCGCCCCGTGCAGCGCGTTCGGTGGCGATCGCGACGACGAGCGGAATGGCCAGACCCAGAGCGTGGGGGCAGGCGATGACGAGCACCGTGATCGTGCGGACCACCGCGTCGTCGGGCGATCCGAGCGTGGTCCAGACGACCGCGGTGATCACCGCAGCGGTCAAGGCGAACCAGAACAGCCAGGCAGCAGCGGTGTCGGCGAGTCGCTGTGCCCTCGACGACGAATTCTGGGCATCGGTGACCAGACGCCCAATGCCTGCCAACGTCGTGTCGTCCCCGATGGCAGTGACCCGGACTCGGAGTCCGGAGTCGGTGGCCACGGCCCCCGCGATCACCGTGTCGCCGACACCACGGCGTACGGTCCGCGATTCGCCGGTGACCATCGACTCGTCCATCTCTGCGGCACCATCGACGATGGTCGCGTCTGCGGGCACAGCGCCGCCGGGGCGAACGAGCACGATGTCGCCCACGAGCAGTTCCGCCGGCGCGACGACGGTGATCTGCTCACCGTCGACCCGTTCCGCCTGGTCGGGGAGCAGCGCGGCCAGCGAGTCCAATGCCGACGTGGTCTGGGCGAGCGAACGCATCTCGATCCAGTGCCCCAGCAGCATGATGACGATCAGCAAGGCCAGTTCCCACCAGAAGTCGAGTCCGTGATCGAGCAGATCCAGGCTCGCGCCCCACGACGCGACGAACGCCACGGTGATGGCCAAGGCGATGAGCAGCATCATGCCCGGTGCACGAGAACGTATTTCACCTACCACGCCGACCAAGAAGGGGCGACCGCCCCAGGCGTACATGACAGTGCCGAGCACGGGGGAGACCCAGACGAGGCCCGGGATATCGGGCAGGTCGTATCCGACGATCATCGCGAACATGTCCGAGAACGCCGTCACCGGTACGGCGAGCACCAGCATGATCCAGAACAGTCGCCGGAACTGGTTCACATGATCGGCGTGCCCCGCGTGCCCCCCGTGATCGCTCGGGCCTGGGTGATCGTCATGACCCAAGTGGTCGTGCCCGGAGGAACCTGGGGCGGTCGCATCGTTCATCATGTCGTGCTGGCTGTGCGTGCTCATGCCATGAACATATACCCCCTAGGGGTATCTGTCGAGAAGGTGTGGAGAACGAGGAGCGGCCAGGAACCGCGCGTCTGCGATTCCTGGCCGCTCAGTGTTGCCGCGTTACTTCTGCAGTGCTCTCATGGTCGCGATTTCGGCCTCCTGGCTGGTGATGATGTTCTGTGCCATAACCTTTGCCTCCGCGTTGGACCCTGTGGCCACTTCGGTCCTGGCCATCTCGACGGCACCCATGTGGTGGTCGATCATCATGGTCAGCCAGGCCTGATCGAACTCCGGGCCAGTTGTCGACTTCAGATCCGCCATGTCCTGGTCGGACATCATTCCGCTCATATCGCTGTGGTCCATACCGCCCATGTCGCCCATGTCGCCGGTCGCCGATGACGTGGGAGCGGGTTGGCCCCACGCCTGCAGCCATCGTGCCAATTGATCCATCTCCGGGCCCTGGGCGGTTTCGATCGCTCCGGCCAGGCTGATGATCTCGGGGTTGGTGCTGCGACCGCTGACCAGCCGTGCCATGTCCACAGCCTGGGCGTGATGCGGGTACATGTTGGTCGCGAACGTGACGTCGGCGGCGTTGAACTCCGTCGCAGCCTGTGCGGGCGTGGATGCTGCGGCCGAACTCGTCATCGAATGACCGGACGCGGACATCGAATCCATGTCGTGTCCGTCGTCGTCACTGCACCCTGTGATGGCAAGGACGGTAGCGACGGCGAGGGCGGACGCCGCCAACGTGAACTGGGTCGATCGTGAAGAACGCATGATCTATCTCCTCGAAAAGTGTTGTGAAACTACGACTGTTGCGCGGGGCAGACTGCCCGCGTGGCATGACTGAAGCGGCGATTCACCTGGTCGGGTGATCGCCTGTCAGATCCGCAGAATCGACAACTTCTCAAGTGTCGGCCCGGCCCACGGCGGTGCGCGGGACTGATGCCGCCGTACCACTGTGGGCCTGGACCGGGCGGCGTCGTTCTGATCGCTGTCCGGTGCGAGATGCCGGACCAGCAGCAGTGCCGCCACGACCGTCACCATGGCCATGCACATGCCCATGGCCATGCCGGAGGTGTGATCGGTTGCCGAAGACATCGTCGCCACGGCAGTCGCGGGAACGGCCGGGTGACTCATCGCGGTCAGTGATGCGTGTGAATGTTCAGCGACGGTCGGGGCGTCAAGCCCAGGGCCGGCGCCGTGGCGACCGGGAGGGTGGGTCATCGGCAGCGAATGCAGCAGCAGGACGCCGAACACAACGACAAGCGCTGCACTCGTTTGTGCGATCGGTGCCGATGCCATACTCATGCCTCCTTCCTCGGCGCAGTATACCCCCGGTGGGTATTGCGCCTGATGTTCTGGTTCAGATCGCAGTCGCACTGGCAGCATGGGCAACAGTGGAAGCTCATCATTCTCGCCGCTCGCGCGGCGTACGTTGACGACTGTGGCGATAGTGAGGGGGCACATGGTCGAGGCGGGCGGCCCGGTAGGCGAGGCCAACATTCGGTCGGTGCCGCTCGGCGCGGCCCAGACCGCCCTGTGGTACGCCCAGCAAGCACTCGGCGACACCCCGATCGCCATCGCCCAATACATCGACATCGCAGGCTCTCTCGACACTGACGCGCTGCGCGCGGCGACTGAATCGGCAGGTCGCGCGCTGGGCTCCACGATCAGCCGGATCGCCGTCCGCCATGCGCGGCCGGTATTGGTCCTGGATGCCGATGAGGGGCAGACTCCTTTCGAGGAAGTCGACCTGCGGAGCGCCGAAGATCCGGTTGCGGCGGCACACGCGACCATGGAGGAGTGGTGCCGCGCTCCTCTGCCACTCGATTCGGACCACCTGATCCGGTCGGCGCTGCTGCGGGTATCCGATCACCGCTGGTTCTTGTTCTCGCGTGCTCACCACATAGTGCTCGACGGATACGGCGCGTACGTCCTGCTCACCCGTATTGCCCGCAGTTATCAGGCACGCGTTGCGCAGGAGGCACCTCCGGATACAGAACCGCACCGTGGTCGTACTCCGATCGATTGCCAGCTGGCTCTTACCGAGTACGAGTCGACTTATCGTGCGTCACCGCGTTTCGGACGCGATCGCGAGTACTGGGCCGGGGTGCTCGATTCTCTGCCCGCGCCGGTGACGTTGGCCCGCCGATCGGGACCACCCTCGGTCGACCCCATCCGCGCAACCGGCCCCCTCTCGTCCGAGCTGGCGATTGCATTGTCCAGTGCCGCTGAGCGCCCGCTCCACAACAGGACCGCGATCGTCGTGGCCGCCTTGAGCCTGTACCTGGCCCGGGCATCAGGCCGGTCGGTGGTGGCGATGATGATGCCGGTCGCAGCGCGGGTGACCGGCACCCAACGGCGCAGCGCGGGTACGGTGTCGAATCTGGTTCCGCTGGTTGTCGATGTTCGGGACTCGATGACGCTGTCGGATCTGGTGGCTGCGGTCTCCAGCGCAGTCACAGGTGCGCTCCGGCATCAAACGTATCGCTACGAACAGATGCTGCGTGACCGCGGCGCTGTCAACACCGGAATGACGTATGTGGGCCCGGTTCTCAACATCTTTCCTGATCAAGACCTGGTAGATCTCGGTGAACAGGTCACCGCCGCGTACCACGTGCTGACCACCGGTCCGGTCTCGGACCTGAACGTGAACATCTACCCCAGCGGTGACGGGGGTTCGGAGACAATCGATATCGAGGCAAACCCGCTCTGCCACGATCCGTCGTCGGTGGTACAACACCGTGAAAACCTGATCGCGTTGCTCGGGCAGATGTGCGCCTCACCGGCAGACACACCGATCGGGAGAATCGGGGTCGCGGTGGACAATCATCGTGACGGAGCTGCGCCGCCTCCCTTCCGATCATTGTCCGAACTACTTGCCACGCATCGCCAGTCGACCCGGCCCGCGGTGGTCGATGCGGATACGGTCATGAGTCACTTCGATCTCGCGAACGCGGTCGATTCGTTGGCGAACACGCTGCGGGCGCGCGGCATCGGATGGGAGGACCGAGTCGCCGTCATGCTCCCTCGGAGCATCGCCGAAGTCATCGCCTTTCACGCGGTGGCCGCGGTCGGGGCCTGCTACGTGCCCATCGATCCCCGCTATCCGCGTGTGCGCCGGGAACTCGTGCTGATGGAGAGCGCAGCGGCCGTCATGCTCTGCAGCAGTACCACCCGTCTGGACAACCTTTCGGAGATCCGAACACTTCAGCTCGGACCAGGCGGAGAACACGATCTGCGCGTGGGTGGGCCGGCTCGCGCGGGCACACCGTCTCCGCATCGCGCGGCGTATCTCATCTTCACCTCCGGCTCCACCGGCACACCCAAAGGTGTTGTCGTCACCGACACCGGGCTCAGTGCGCTCGCGGCAGAAATCTGTCAAAGCTACGCCTTGTCACCGAATTCGGTGGTCGCACATATTGCTTCACCGGCGTTTGACACCGCTGTGGTCGAAGTGCTCTCTGCAGCGATCTCCGGGGCCGCCATGGTCATCGTTCCGGACACCATCGTCGGCGGCCCCGATCTGGCGAAGCATCTCACCGATCACGGGGTCTCCCATGTGCTGATCACCCCCGGGGTTCTCGCGACCCTCGATCCGGCCGAGATCCCCACGGTGACTCACATCGTCGTCGGCGGCGATGTCTGCCCTCCGGAGGTGATCGCGCGATTCGCCCAACGCGCCACTGTGCGTTGTGCCTACGGCCCCACCGAGACCACGTGCAGCGTGACAATGACCGATCCGTTGGTGCCTGAGGCGATGTCGGCTCTGCCGTTGCCGATCGGACATCCGATGGCCGGTGTACGGGTCCAGATCCTGGATCGAGATCTGCGTCCGGTACCACCGGCAATGGGAGGTGACCTCTACGTGAGCGGGCCCGCTGTGGCGCGTGGGTATCTCGACCGGCCCGGACTCACCGCCGCGAACTTTGTTGCCGACCCCACCGGTAGGGGCGGCGCACGTATGTACCGGACCGGTGATCGAGCCGCATGGCGGGCGGACGGGTCGTTGGACTTTCTCGGGCGAACCGACCACCAGGTCAAGATCAGAGGCAATCGCGTCGAACCTGCCGAGATCGATGCCGTTCTGCGTGCCCAGGCAGGGGTGAAGGCCGCGATCACGGTTGCCGTGCAGCATCGTCGGTCAACCGCGCTTGCCTCGTATGTCGTGGCGACGCTGCCGGCGCCAACCCGTAATGCCCTGCGCGAGAGCGTGGACGCCGAATTACCGGCGTACATGGTCCCCACGTCGATCACGTTCGTCGAGGAGATCCCATTGACGCCGGCGGGCAAGGTCGATCGGACGGCGCTTCCGGCCCCGTCGTACCTTGCATCCACTCCGTTCCGGCCTGCCGATGACGACGGAGAACGACGTGTTGTCGCCGCTTTCGAAGACGCCACCGGTGCAGCTGTCGTCGGCGCTGACGATGACTTCTTCGAACTCGGTGGGGATTCGTTGTCGGCGACCGGACTTGTCGCTCAACTGAACTCCGATACCGGGGCCTCACTGACCGTGCGGGACGTGTTCGAGTGCCGGACCCCGGCAGCGATGGCACTTCGGCTGGGTGCGCCCTCAGTAGAGGTGTCAACTCTGCGGAGCGAAGAACACCCCGGCCCGCACGTGCTCGCACCGCCACAGCGCAACGTCGACCTCAACGGTCCGGTCGCCGGCGCCCTGATCCCGTTCACCGTCCAGATTGCCGCGGAACTCGACCTTTGGGTGCTGAATCGGGCCGCGTTCACGGTCATCTGCCGTCACGCAATGTTGCGGAGTCGCTACGTCGACGGTGGGGTGGTCATCGACGGGGCCGACAGTACGGACATCGTTGTGCCCCTCACCGACCCGGATTCCGCAGTGGCCGAATTCCTCGATGTGGCAATCGATCCTGCGGTCGACCATCCGATACGACTCGGTATGTGTGTGTCGGCGGGAACGACCACGATCGCGGTGTCGGCACATCATCTTTTCGTCGACGGCTGGTCCCTTGGCATCATCGCCCGAGATCTGGCGGCTGCGTACTCCGAATCGATTGCGCATCCCGAACCGCCGCATCGTGACTCCGGCGCCGTCAACTATCTCGACTACACGAGTTGGGCCAACCGTCGCCTCGGCGACGTCGCCGACCCTGACTCGCTGCACCACAAACAGGTGGAGTTCTGGAGGTCGGAGTTGGCGTCGATATCGGGCCCCTTCCCGATGCCGAGTGACCGGCGCAGGCCTGCCACCTGGGACCCTGACGGCGCCCGCGTCCGCATCTGGTTCGACGACCTGTGGCCGTCCATTCGTTCGGTCGCCGCCGTTCACGCGGTATCGACCACGACGGTGCTCCGGGCGTCGCTGGCCCGAATGCTGTGTCGGCGTGCGGGGGCCGACGTCGTGGCCGTAGGTGCACTGACATCCGGGCGCATCGACAAGCGACTCGATGATGTTGTCGGCATGTTCGTCAACACCGTTCCGGTCGTGTGCCCGGCAGACCACGGTGATGTCAGCGCACACCTTGCGATGGTCGGATCGGCCGAGATGCGTGCGATGTCGAATGCCGATGTCCCGTTCGTCGACGTGGCCCGCGAGATGTGGCCGACGAACTCGGCGCATCCTCTGTTTCAGGTGATGCTGACTGTGGAGAGCGGTACACCGACAACCACATTGGTTGACAGGGCGATCCGCGGCGGACTGGTTGTCACCCCTCGGCCGCCGGCCATCGCGAAATGCGACATGCACGTAGCCGTCACCGAAGGTGAGGACGGCTACGTCGACGTCCTCTACCCGGTGACGATGTGGGAGGAGTCCACTCTGATCTCGATGGTGCACAGCTGGTTCGGCGATATGCATCGCTACCCGGGCGCAGTCGTGTGAGTCACCCGATCACGATCACCGGCTGCAGGTCGTGCTGAGACCAGGGCTGTGGCCGGGTCGGGCTGCGCTGCCCACACAAAAGCCGGCCGGTCCCACTCTCTGGTCAGAGAATCGAACCGGCCGGCTGATCCCGGCTTCGTCACCCTTGTTTCGGGCGGGTGAGTCAGTGCGCGCTGGTGAAGGCTTCGACGATTGCGGCGGGGATCCGACCGCGGTCGGACACCTCATATCCGTTCTGCTGGGCCCACTCGCGGATCGCTTTGGTATCGGTGGATCCGGCAGCGGCGGCCGGTTTCGATGCGGAACTGTGTGATGGGGACTTCTTGCGTCCACCAGTACGGCGCGACTTCGCGAGCAAGGTCGAGACGGGCAGGCGGCCGTTCTCGATACGATCGAGATTGGCTGTGCTGGTCTCGAATTCGTACTCGACGCCCAGCCAGGCCCACTGCACTACATTGACATCGTCTACGTCGAGGGGTTTGCCGTCGATGTCGTCGACGAATTCGAATCGAGTAACTGTTGCCACTTCGGCTGCACGTCCTTTGGGATTAGCGGGTGTCTGGTTCTTTGTCAACAATAGCGGGTCGGGGCGCTGATCTGTACTACGTTCGGTCGACTCTCCCGGTAACGGCAGAGTGAGTCGCTCGACTGGATATATGTTCGAGAGGGCAATCCACGACACCTCTAAAGCTTCTGAAACAACGCTGATTCTCAAAGAGGTTGTGCGGAATCAGTTTACGAGAACGCAGAGTGCACTCGACGTTTACTCATTCCGCAATCAAGATTGTTCCCGATCGTCAAATTGCGACATCGTGGGGACTCGGAAGTGACCACGATGCCGAGGTGAGTCGTTGCTCACGCCGTTCTTGCCGCATCGACATGATCGTTGCGCTCATGGTCAGTACCGGGGAGAGGCCAGGGAGACGCGGGGGAAGAAAGGTGACCGGAATAAGTCGATTACTCATCTTTCACCTTTCGAGATGTAGTTGCTCGAGAACCGGCAGCGACACCCCGCTGACGTCGAAGATTCTCACGCGAGGACATTTCTGAAAGAGCTGATGTCGGGGTAGAGCGCCACGGTGGAGACAATTGCTGCCGGATATACGGCTCACCGCAACGTCGCCAGACGAACTCCTGCGCTCCACGCCATAGGCGTGGAGCGCTATAGGGTCAGCGCCAGCCGAGCGCGGGCGCGACGTGCTTCAGAATCGACTCGATCACGTGGGCGTTGTAGTCGACACCGAGCTGATTGGGGACGGTCAGCAGCAGTGTGTCGGCGGCAGCGATGGCCTCGTCTTCTCGGAGTTGCTCGATGAGCCGGTCAGGCTCGTCGGCGTAGCTCCGACCGAATCTGGCGATGCCACCGTCGATGACGCCGACCTGATCGGCGTCGTCACCGCCCCGTCCGAAGTAGGCGCGGTCGCGGTCGTCGGTGAGTGCGAAGATGCTGCGGCTCACGGACACTCGTGGTTCACGATCGTGCCCCGCTGCTGTCCAGGCGTCGCGGAACAGCGAGATCTGCTCGGCCTGCAGCTGATGGAACGGGATGCCGGTGTCTTCTGTCAGCAAAGTCGAACTCATCAGGTTCATGCCTTGCTGCGCGGTCCACTCGGCGGTGGCGCGACTTCCTGCGCCCCACCAGATCCGATCGCGTAGGCCTGGGGCCTGCGGCTCGATGCCCAGTGCGCCCGGCGGATTCGGGAACATCGGTGACGGGTTGGGCTGGGCGAACTTGGCGTTCTCGATGACCTTCAAGAAGACGGCCGTGTGTTCGCGGGCCATGTCGGCGTCCGTCGTCTCGTCACCCGGTACATAGCCGAAGTAGTGGTATCCGTTGATCACCTGTTCGGGTGATCCCCTGCTGATACCCAATTGCAGTCGGCCTTCGGAGATGAGGTCGGCGGACCCGGCGTCCTCAGCCATGTACATCGGGTTCTCGTAGCGCATGTCGATCACGCCGGTGCCGATCTCGATGCGGTGGGTCTTTGCGCCCACAGCCGCGAGGAGCGGGAAGGGTGAGGCGAGCTGCCGGGCGAAATGGTGTACACGGAAGTACGCACCGTCGGCGCCGAGTTCCTCGGCTGCGACTGCCAGGTCTATCGACTGCAGCAGGGTGTCGCCCGCCGACCGCGTCTGCGAGCCGGGCGAGTCCGACCAGTGTCCGAACGAAAGAAATCCGATGTTCTTCATGACACTGTAAATGAAACCGCGGTCCGTTTAATTCCTGAACCTGCGTCGGCAGCGCCACGGCGCCAAGCGGAGGGTGTGACTCCGTGTGCGACGCGAAACCGGCGGGTGAAGTGAGTGGGATCCGAGAAGCCGTGGCGCCTCGCGACGGCGGCGACGGTGAGGTGGGGGTGGGTGCGCAGGGTCTTGCGGGCCCGAGCGAGCCGCTGTGCGGTGATGTAACCGGCCAACGAGCCGTTCGACTCCGGCCAGAGGTTGTAGAGCTGGCGGGTCGAGATGTTGTGTGCGGCGGCGATCGTGTCGGCCTTCAGGGTCAGGTCGTCGAGGTGCTCCTCGATGTGTCGTTCGATCGAGGTGACGATGCTCTGCATGGACGTGGCAGGACCTGCAGTTTCGGCGGCGCTCAGGAGCAGCGAGCGGACGAGCGCGATGGTGGTGGAGTTGAGCTCGGGAAGGATCTCGGGTGCGCTGGCCGCGATCTCGCCGAGTTGTTGCACGTGACCGCGCACGAGCCGGTACAGCGGCAGCTCAGGATGCACGTGGTCGATGGCGCTGTCGATGGTCTCGATCGACAAGCGGAGGCGAGCGTGTCGGGTGTGCACCGCGACCACGGATCCGTCGCCGTGACCGCGGAAGTCGAAGGGACTGAACTGGTCTATGACCACCAGGGTGGGGCGGTCGGGAAGGCTGTTGATGGGCCGGTGGTCGCGCGTCAGGCTCCAGTCGCCAGGGGTGAGGACGGCAACTGTGATGAGCCGAGTCGAAGGGTCGGCCGTGAGCCGTCGCCGGGTCGTGGCCGCGACGCCCCGGTACCGGAACCGCATGAGTTCGGTGTCGCGTCCCATTCGCCAATGACCGACCGACGTCCTGGTCGAGTTCGGACGGGTCACAGCGACGGCTACATGGTCGGCGACAGTCATGTCGGAACCACCTGTGCTCTCTCGGGTGTGATCATTGCTCGTCGGCCTCGACCGTGCGTTCATCGCTGAGTTCTCGCCACGCGCCGGGGGATAGCCCGTACATCATGCGGAACCGGCGGATGAAGTGCGACGTGTTGGTGAATCCCCAGCGCCGGGCGATGGTCGTCACGGACACCCCTCGCAGGGCCGCCCGGGACAGGTCCTCCCGGGCATGGGTCAGCCGCTCGCTGATCATCCACTGCTCGAGACTGAACCCGGCTGCCGCACAGAGCTTGAAAAGGTGTCGCTGGGAGATGTCGTGGGCAGCGGCGATGGACTCGATGGACAGGTTGGGGTCGCCCAAGTGCTGCTTCACGTAGGAGCGGATCCGGGGCAGCAACATTTCGGCAAGAGTGCTGCGGGCGTAGTCGAGACCGTATGCGGAGGCGATCAGCGCACGGGTGAGTTCAATGCTGGCCTCGCCGAGGGCGTCGGCACCGACGTCGGCCGACAGGGCGTCGGCGTTGTCTGTGAGTTCGGCGATGTGATGGACGGCCATGGAATACAGCGGACTCGCGGGGAGCCGGTCGGCGGCAGTTTCGATCACCTCGCGGGGCAATCCGAGAGCGTCGACCGGAACGTGGAGGCAGCGTGCTGCGCCGCCACCCTCCAGCACGTAGTCGTAGGGCGAATTGAGGTCCATCACCATCAGCTCATCGGCCGGCACTGTCCGTTGGACCCCGAATTGCTCCCGTTTACCCGTGCACTTCTCGTGGACGGCGATCGCGAACATCTCGGCCGGAGCGGTGGCGATCTGTTTGGCCGTTCGGACCAGTCGAAATCCATTCATCTCGGCACGAAAGATGTTCGCGTTGCCGTAGGGCCAGACATCCATTCGGGCCCGGACGTCCGAGGGGTTCTCCAGTTCGACGGTGCACGGCACCGATTGCTCGTGCATCGCGGCGCAGGTGGCCTCGACGCGCTGGGCAGGTCCGAGGTCGGAGGTGCTGAAGACTAGCGCCATGGTGATGTCCTGGCGCTGGTGCCTGCCCCCGATTGCACGGCGGCGGACAGGTTCATATGTGAGCGTGCGAACGTCGCCACCTGCGTCATCAGGGTGTCGGGTCGCACATCCTCATGATCCCACGAACGACTGTCGGTCGTCGGCCGACGACAGAAAATACCCCGGTACTGTCATCTCTCAGGCGAGGGCGGAGAGGATCTTCTCGGCGAGCGGGGCCGACGACGCCGGGTTTTGGCCCGTGAAGAGAGTGCGGTCGACGACGACCTTCGGCTCCCACGGCTCGCCCTCCTGGTAGTCGACGCCGAGTTCCACCAATCGGTCTTGCAGCAGCCATTTCGCCTTGTCGGCGAGGCCGGCCTGAGCTTCCTCGGCGTTGGAGAACCCGGTGACCTGGTACCCGGCGAAGGTGGCGGATCCATCGGTCCGCGTCGCAGCCAGGAGCGCGGCGGGTGCGTGGCACACCACCCCCAGGGGCTTTCCTGAATCGATGATGTCGTTCAGCAACGCGCCCGAGGTCGCGTCGACCGCCAGATCCTCCATGGGACCGTGGCCGCCGGGGTAGAACACCGCGATGTAGTCGTCGAGGCTCACCGAGTCCAGTGGAACTACTTGCTGCAAAGCGGGATTCGACCGAACCTTGTCCGCGATCGCGTCCGCGTTCTCCTGGCCGCCGTTCATATCGGGGCTCAAGCTGCCCTCATCCACCACCGGGACCACACCACCTGGCGTGGCGACCACCACCTCGTGGCCTGCCTGTGTGAACGCCTCGTAGGGCGCCACGAACTCTTCGGCCCAGAAGCCTGTCGGATGCTGCGAGCCGTCGGCCAGTGTCCAGTGTCGTGCCCCGGTCACCACAAACAAGATTTTCGCCATCAGGAACTCCTTCGGTTTCACGCGTGCGCGAACACAGCGGTCCTCCGCACCTGGAAAGACGATGACGGGTACCCGATGGCGCCATCGGCAAACCCGGACCGGATGCGACGAGGCCGCGGCGCGGGCGCGGACAATTGCCGACGTGCTTGTCGTGCTCGACTGCGCAGGGCAGGATCACCGTATGACAGACAGTGCCGAGGCCTCAGTGGACGCGACGTCGTCACACAATCCCGACCACGCGTCGGCGATGCGAGAGGTCGAACAGCGCGTGCTCTGGACTGCGACATCGATCATCCATCACGCCAACAGGATTCGCCCGAATCAGAGCGGGATGAAGGTGGGCGGGCACCAGGCGTCGTGCGCGTCGATCACCTCGATCATGACCGCATTGTGGTTCGAACATCTGCGGCCGGGGGACCGGGTATCGGTCAAACCGCACGCCTCTCCGGTCCTGCACGCGATCAATTACCTGCTGGGTGAACTCGACGAGAAGTACTTGACGACCCTGCGAGAGTTCGGGGGGCTGCAGAGCTATCCCAGTCGCGTCAAAGATCCGGATCCGGTGGACTATTCGACCGGATCTGTCGGAATCGGTGCCACCGCACCTATCTGGGGCGCGATGGCGCGTCGATACATCGAGACGACATTCGGTGGTGCGGGCACGGGCCGGCAGTATTCGCTCGTGGGTGACGCGGAACTCGACGAAGGTGCCGTCTGGGAGGCGATCGGTGATCCGTCGGTGGCGGAGATGGGCGAGATCGTCTGGATCGTCGACATGAACCGGCAGTCGCTGGACCGGGTGGTCCCGAACATTGCCGCCGGTCGCCTGGAGAAGATGTTCTCCGCGGCCGGCTGGCAAGTGATCACCGTGCAATTCGGCTCACTCCTGGAGTCGCTGTTCGCGCGGCCCGGTGGCGATGCCCTCAGAACCCGCATCGTGAAGATGTCGAATCCCGAGTACCAGCGGCTGTTGCGCTGTGACGCCGACGAGGTGCGTTCCCGGCTGCCGGGGGATGGTCCAGGCGCGGAAGCAGTCGCGTCCGTCATAGCCGATCTCGACGACTCCACAATGCTCAGTGCGATCCGGAACCTCGGTGGTCATGATCTCGATGCGCTGGGCGAGGCGTTCACGCAGATCGACGACACCAGGCCGACGATTGTCATCGCGTACACGATCAAAGGCCACGCCCTGCCCACCGAGGGCCACCCCCAAAACCATTCGTCACTGCTGACCGTCGAGCAATTCGCCGATTTCGCGAGACAACTGGGGATGGATCCGGACAAGCCGTGGCAGCGATTCGAATCGACAGGCAGTGCCGGTCGGCTCTGCCTGCACACCGCGGAGGCATTGCGCCGCGACCCTATCCCGGAGTCGGCACCTCCGACGGTACCCACCGACTTCGGCCGCACCCCGTCGGGAACATCGACAACCCAGGCCGCGCTCGGTCGGGCACTGCTCGATCTCACCCGCGAGTCACCGGACGTCGCCGAGCGGGTGGTGACAGTCAGTCCGGACGTCAGTTCCACCACCAATCTCGCCGGCTGGTTGAACAAGGTGGGTGTCTGGTCCACCAGTGAGCGACGGGACTGGTTCGCCGACGACGCGCAGACGATGATGCACTGGACCGAGAACCCGACCGGTCAGCACATGGAGCTCGGCATCGCCGAGACCAACCTGGTCGGGTTGATCGGCGAACTCGGCGCGACGTGGAGCCGATGGGGGCAGCCGCTGTTCCCCATCGGAGTCCTGTACGACCCGTTCGTGGGCCGTGCGCTGGAACCGTGGTCCTACGGCATCTACGCCGGCGGCCAGTCGATTCTCGTCGGCACACCCTCGGGTGTGACGCTCGCCGCCGAAGGTGGTGCTCATCAGTCGATCACCACGCCCTCGATCGGCCTGGAGCAACCCGATTGCGTCAGCTACGAGCCGGCGTTCGCGCTCGAACTGGAGTGGGTTCTCCTGTCGTGCATCGCACGGTTGGGCCGGCCGGGTGGCTTGTCGTCGTATCTGCGGCTGTCGACCCGCCCCGTGAGTCAGTCGCTCGCCGAGGTGCCGGTCGATCCGGCTGCTCGTGAGCGTCGGCGACGGCAGGTGGTCGCAGGGGCCTACACCCTGCGGCACGTGCGACAGCCCGCGGTGACGCTGGTCGGGATGGGGGCGGTGATCACCGAAACCCTTGCGGCAGCAGACCGCCTCGAGGAACAGGGAGTGTCCGCAGAGGTGATCTGCGTGACGAGCCCAGGGTTGCTGTTCGAGGCACTGCAGGCCCGTCGCGGTCACGGTGACGCACCGACCTGGATTCTCGACCAGATCTTCGCGACGCACCGCGCGGCACCGATGGTGACCGTGCTGGACGGGCATCCACACACTCTCGCGTTTCTCCCCACCGTCAACGGTGTGCCGGGAGTTGCCCTAGGGGTCAGTCGTTTTGGCCAGACCGGGTCGCTCGAAGACGTCTACGCCTATCACGGGATCGACGCAGACGGCATCGTCGCGGCTGCCCTCGATGTGGTCGACTGAGAGGTCCTGCGGTGACGACTCGTCGGACCCTGCGCGAGGTCTGCCGCCGAGGTTGACTGCGACGAGCCCTGCGAGCAACACTGCGGCGCCGACGAGTTGCGCCGCGGCCATCGTCTGACCCAGCAGCCACCAGGACGCCACTGCGGACGCGACCACTTCGATCAATGCGACAAACGACGCCGGGGTCGCGCCGAGCAGACGAACCGCCGTGACGCCGGTGACGTACGCGAGGCTCGTCGAGATCCCAGCGATGGCCAGCGTCACGAGCCACCAGGGCACCGTGGTGTCGGCGAGCACAGGGGAGTCGGTGCTCATCGACATCGGTAGCAGGCCGACCGCCCCCGCGACTGCGATCATGATGGTGCCGAGCAGCAAACCGCCGGCGGCGAGTGCGAGGGGATCAACACTCCCGCCGGTTCGGGAGAAGTCTTCGGTGGCGAGGATGAAATAGCTCGCCAATCCCACACCGGCCACAATGGCCCAGACCAAACCGACCGGATCGATGTCGCCGATCCCGCTGCCTCCGAGAATCACCACCACCAGACCGGTGAGTGCGATGACGCAACCGAATATGGTCAGGATCGTGGGCTTACGGCCGCGGATCAGCCAGTCGTAGGCCACGACGAGAATGAGTCCCGAGTACTCGATCAGCAGTGCGACGGGTACGTCGAGGTACCGGACGGCGTTGAAGAAGCTCAATTGCACCACCGCGACTCCGAGTACGCCGTACGCGATCACGAGGAGCGGAGACTTGGCGAGTTCCCGAAAGAGTCTGCGACGCAGAAGAATGAGGGGGATGACGAGCAGTAGAGAGCCCAGGCCGAGCCGGACCGCGGTGACTGCGGCGGACGACCACCCGCTGTCGATGAGACCTTTCGCGAGCGGGCCCGACGTGCCGAAACAGACCGCCGAGGTCACCGCGACCAGCACGCCGTACGCGGGCTTGCGGGCAGAACCCGATAGGGATGGATTGCTCACCGGGGTCTCCTCGGGATGGTCGCCTGCAAGTCAGTACCGTTATCGCTTACACTCCTTACAGTGAAGCCGATCAGACGTAAGGAGTCAAATGCTTTTTGCTCATGACACCGATCTGGCGCTGATCGCGACAGCCGCGCTGATCAACACCGGTCGCGACGAGGTCGACACCATGACCACCGCATCGCAATTGAGCGAATACCTTGACGAGCAGGGCTATTCGGGTCGCCGTGACGGAGACGAGGCCGAGCTCGCGGCCGTGCGGAAGTTGCGGGAGCGGCTCGACACCCTGTGGTCGATGGACGTCGACGACGTGGCGCAGGAGGTCAACGACATCCTTCGGGAAGCCGACGCGCGTCCCTACCTGAGTCGGCATGACCACTGGGACTGGCACATTCACGTGACCGACGCCGAGGCCCCGCTTGCCGACCGGATGGCCGCCGAGAACGCCATGGCCCTCATCGACCTGATCCGGACGGGCCAACTCGGACGGCTCAAGACCTGTGCCGGTGATGGCTGCCGATCAGTGTTCGTCGACTTCTCGCGTAACCGGTCGAGACGGTTTTGCAGTGATGGTGGTTGCGGCAACCGGGCACACGTGGCGGCGTATCGCCGTCGCCGGGCAGGAGCCTGACCGACCCCGCCGACCGTGCCTGATCCTGCAGCGAAATCTGCTCCACTTTCAGCAATCCGCTCCAGTTCCAGAGCCCTGGAACCGGAGCATCCTTCTGGAAGTGGAGCATCTGTTCGAGCCTCGACGAAGCGATCTACCACATCGAACATCTGCGGCTGGGCTGCACGCGGGGCCGACAACGCCTGATCGCCCACCGGGTTCGTACGGTATGTTCGGACCCATGAACGACGGGGCGAGCGCGCTGAGCAGGTGGATGCTCGCCTTCGTCATCGGCACGTTCTTTGCCATGGTCGCCCCGATCGCGCTGGACGGTCAAGCAGGTCTCGTTGCGGTCGGCGCCTCGGTTGCCCTCCTGCTGGTGTCGGCCATCGCACTACATCGCATGCGCGATGTTCTCGTCCTCATGGTCGTGGGACACACCGGCCCGGCGAGTGATGAGCGGTGCCTGCGAGGCTCATTCCGCAGGCAGACAAACCCCGACACCGATGGTCGTCCACGACCTCGAGCACCCGGAAGTTGCCTGCGACCAGCCTAGTTTCACGCGCGGGCTGGTCGACGCGAGATCTTTCTCCCTCGTAGGCCATCGCCGCGTCGTCGCAGTGCATCCGTGCTCACTCCGGAGCGCAGCACACGCGCCTCATAGTGAGGTTCTTCCATGCTCGACCTAATCTGCTATCCCGTGTCCGCCATCCTGTGGTTCTGGCACAAAGTATTCGCCTTCGTCCTGCAGAGTCCCGACAGCGGAATCGCCTGGTCGCTGGCCGTGATCTTTTTGGTGTTCACCTTGCGGGCGGTATTGATTCGACCCTTTGTCAAACAATTTCGCACCCAACGTCAGATGCAGAAACTCGGCCCGCAGATCAGCGAGTTGCGGCGCGAGCACAGAGGGGACCGGCAGAAGCTCGCGGCGCAGATGCAGGCACTGCAGCGAGCCAACGGTGTCAATCCGCTCCTCGGATGTCTGCCTGTGTTGATTCAGATCCCGGTCTTTTTCGGGCTCTATCACGTGTTGCGTTCCTTCAACCGGACCGGTGGCGGCGTCGACATGCCCTTCTTCGGATCGGATTCGATGACGATCGAGCAGAACGCCAACACGCCGAACTACATCTTCTCCGCGTCGGACGTGCAATCGTTCCTCGACGCAAAGCTGTTCGGAGCTCCTCTGTCGGCGATGATCACGATGCCCAGTGAACAACTCGAGGCGTTCGGTGACGTGAGTCGCCTGGCGATCGCGCTGGTGGCAATCCCCTTGATGCTGGTGGCGGCGGTCGCGACGCATTTCACCGCTCGCGCGAACCGAGCCCGTTCTGTGGGTGTCACCGACTCACCACAGTCCGCTTTGATGAACAACCTTGCCGTGTGGGTGTTTCCGGCGGGTGCCATTGTCGGGGGCCCGTTCCTGCCGATCGCCATCTTGCTCTACTGGCTGGCCAACAATGGCTGGACCCTGGCGCAACAGCACATCGTTCTACGCAGGCTCGATGCCGAAGAAACTGCTGCACAGGCGGTCGTCTTGAAGGCTGCTGGACCTGTTACTCGGACGCGGCCCGCGCCCGGTGAGGGGCGGCGTCGGAAAAGGTAGGTGCCGCGCGGGCGACCAGGGCAGTCGGATGGGCGCGGTCGGTGGGGCCCAGCCGTCACTCCAGTCGGAACAGCATCGTTTCCGCGGTGAGCCCGGGTCCGAATGCCATGGCGCTGCCCATGCCTGTGGGACCGCCCTGAGCGGCGCGCTTCATCATCTCGGCGAGAACGAAAAGTACTGTCGCCGAGGACATGTTGCCGTAGTTGTCGAGGACGTGGCGTGATACGGCGAGTGCGTCGGAGTCGAGTTCGAGCGCGTTCTCGACCGCATCGAGAATGGTTCTGCCGCCGGGGTGGATGGCCCAGAGGTCGATGTCGTCCGGGGTACGTCCACCCAGGATCAGCTTCACGTTCCCGGGATTCAGCGCTTTACCGAGCTGGCCGGGGACCTTGCCGGACAGCACCATGTCGTACCCCGCGTTGCCGATTCGCCAGGTGATGAGGTCCCGGGTGTCCGGCACCATGACCTGTTTGAAGGTGTCGAGTTCGATTCCGGAGGTCTCCGCCGAGATGACGGCGGCCGCGCAGCCGTCTCCGAAGATCAAGAAAGACAACATGGATTCGAGACTCTTGGGCTTCTGTAGATGAACGGAGCACAACTCGACGCTGACGAGGAGTACCTTCGCGCTCGGATCCGCCCGAACGATGTTGTTCGCGGTCTTCAGTCCGGTGATACCGGCGAAACAACCCATGAAGCCGATCTGCGTCCGGTCGACGTTGGGGCTGATGCCACAGTTCTTGATGATGTCGTAGTCGATGCCGGGAGAATAGAAGCCCGTGCAGGTCACGATCACCAGATGGGTGATGTCGTCGGCCGCTGGACCCAGGCCCAGGCCGTCCACGGCGCGTTGTGCGAGTTTGGGGGCCTTGTCCTCGTACTCGATCATGCGGGTTTCGGTGTCGACGTCGCTCGGATTGTCGCCGTAGAAGGCCACCGGGTCCTCGACTGCAGACCAGCGGTGAGAGATGTGGGCGCGATCGGCCATCCTCTTGAACAGCAGCATCTTCCCGCGGGCGTCGATCAGGGCTGGGGCGAACTCGACGAAGGTCTCGTGAACGTCGAGCTCGGGGACTGCGGTGCTGATCTGGTTTACGTAAGCGGTGACCATGGGATGATTTCCGAATCTCGTCTCAAACAGCCTGCGGGAACCGTAGTCTCGCCTCGATGCAAACTAGGTTGCAGCCAACGTAGGTCCGATTATGTGATTCGGCAACCCTTGGGTTGGCGAAACCAGGACGTTTGGGCGTGATGTCAGTCATTCGCTTGACCGTGCCGTCGGACAGAGGTCTCCGGCAATCCGAAAACGGTCGTTGTCATGTGACAATCGGAGCAACTCCCGAGGAGAACGACGAAGACAGATGCGAAATGTGTTGTTGTGCAGCGCTCCGCTGACCGGACATGTTCAACCGATGATCACCATCGGCAAACAACTCGTCAGTGACGGTTCGACTGTGGTGATGCTGACGGGCAGCCGTTTTCGGGAGAGAGTTCAGCAGGCCGGCCTGGAACACATTTCGCTACCCGTGTCTTCGGACTTCGACGATCGCGATCTCGACGGGCAGTTTCCCGGCCGATCCCGGTTACCGGGCATCCTTCGAGCTCGCTACGATCTCGAGAACTTCTTCGCGAGAAACATCGTCGCCCAGCATCAGGCTGTGACGAAGGTACTCGCCGAACGTGCTGTCGACGTGGTGCTCGCCGAGAACCTTTTCCTGGGATTGTTGCCGACCTTGACCGTCCGTGACGCCGGCTCGCCCCCAACGGGTTCTGCCCGGATGAGTTCTCCGCGAATAGGTTCGGTGTGCACATCACCCCTCATGGCGGCGAGCCGCGATACCGCGCCGTTCGGGCCGGGTCTTGCACCATCGACCACGCCGTGGGGAATGCGTCGGAACAGACTGCTGACCGCGGGTGCTCGCGGGGTGGTGTTACGTCGGGTTCAGCGGATTGCAGACGCCGCGGTGCAGGAAACCGTCGGTCGCGACGCGGGCTCGTTCGTCCTCGACTGGCCACTGCTCGCCGACGACATCTTCGTTCTCACCGCTCCCTCCTTCGAGTATCCGCGGCGCGATCTCGACGAGCGACTCGACTACGTCGGACCGGTGCTCGATACTGCGGGCGGTTCCCACCCCGCCCCGCCCTGGTGGCACCGGCTCGACGGACCTGACCCGGTGGTGGTCGTCACGCAGGGCACGCTCGACAACGGTGACATGGGCCGATTGGTCGAACCGACACTGTCCGCGTTGGCGCACACCCGTGCGTTGGTGATCGCGACGACGGGCGGGCCCTCGCCGGAGGCAGTTCGCGCACCCGGCGACAATGGCGTCGTGACCGAGTTCATCCCGTTCGACATGTTGTTGCCCCGAGCCGATGTCCTGGTCACCAACGGTGGCTGGGGCGGAGTGCACTTCGCCCTGCGGCATGGTGTTCCCATCGTGGTTGCGGGGACGACGGAGGACAAGAACGAGGTTGCCGCGCGGATCGTGCGATCCGGCACGGGAATTCGATTGCGCTCGACCCGGCCGGCCGTCATCCGGCGGGCGGTGCGCACGGTACTGGACGATCCCGGCTACCGGGACCGCGCGCGGGCGCTGGCGAAAGAACTGGCCGTCCTCGACGGAGCCCGTGGCATCAGTGCGGCGTTGAACAGGCCGCCGAAGCACACCTCCGGAATGCCTGCGCCGTGTCCTCCCAGGTAGTGATCGTCGGTGCCGGCCCGACCGGCCTGACGACAGCCGCTCTGCTGGCGCGATACGGCATCCCCAGCACGATTCTCGAACGACATCGCGGCGTGTATCCGCTGCCTCGCGCTGTGCACATCGACGACGAAGTGTATCGGATTCTCCAAGCGGCGGGCGCCGCAGACGACTTCGGTCCGCACGGCCGGCCTGCAGAAGGAATGCACCTGGTCGATGCACGAATGCGGGTGTTGATGAGGTTCGCACGAAGTTCGCCGAACGGACACCACGGCTGGCGCGAGAGCACGATGTTCGACCAACCCGATCTCGAGCGGGCCCTGCGCGGCGCCGTGTCGCGACAGCCGGCCGTCACCGTGCGAGAGGGTGTCGACGTCGAATCGGTCGGGGTCGCCGACGGTGTGGCAAGACTTCAGGTGCGCGGCGCGCGCGGTCCCGAGGTTCTCACCTCGCAGTTCGTCCTCGGGTGCGACGGCGCCTCGAGCGTCGTCGCGTCGGCCATCGGGCAGAAGGCATACGACCTCGCGTTCAGGCAACGTTGGTTGGTGGTCGATGTGCGTTGTGCCGCCGACCTGCAGCTGTGGCCCGGCGTGCACCAGGTGTGCGCGGGTGCGCAGGCGTCGACGTTCATGCGTATCGGAGAAGACAGGTACCGCTGGGAATTCCGGCTGTCGGACAGCGATACCGGTGCCGGCGACGACGTAGACGAGGAGTGGGCACTGCGCTCGGTGCGTGCTCAGCTGGGCGATGCCGACACCGACATCCAGATCCTGCGGACCGCGACGTACCGGCACGCCGCGCGCGTCGCCAGGCACTGGCGATCGGGTCCGCTGTTCGTTCTCGGGGACGCAGCGCATCGCACCCCGCCGTTCATCGGGCAGGGCCTCGGCGCGGGCCAGCGTGACGCGATGAACCTGGCGTGGAAACTGGCTGCCGTGCTCGACGGCTGTGCCGACGACCGACTACTTGGCACGTACGAATCCGAACGCAAGCCGCATGTGATGCGGTCGGTGGTCGCGGCGACGCTGGTGGGGACTCTGATGAGCGTTCGGGGCGCCGCCGTGCAGGCGGCGGTTCACACTGCAATGCGCGGCGTCGATTCCGTACCGGGAGCAGCATCGGCCGGCCCTGCCCTCATCTATCCGCGGGTTGGTCGCGGTGGCCTCCGGCTGCGAGAACGGTTGCGGCGGCAGAGCCGTATCGTCGGGCGGTCGATTCCCCAGTTCACCTCCACGGACGAACAGGACGTGCTTCGGCGATCTGACGAGATCCTCGGCCGCGGTTACGTTCTGATCACCGATGACCGCCCTGATAGCGGACTGGCGCGGCGGGCGCGGGCGGTGCGTGCGCGGCACGTGGACGTCGGCGACTTCGGATCGTCCGCACCTGCGATGCGCCGGTGGTTGCACACCAACGGGGCCCGCGCCGTGTTGATCCGACCTGATCGGGTGGTGTGTGCGGCGGCCCCGATCACCTGACCGGGGTGGGTGATGGCCGCTGGTAAGTTCATGCCCGTGACGTTCACCAGGCACGTATTCGTGGCGGTTGCCGCGATCGTGTCGCTGGTTCTCGTTTCGTGCGGCTCGGCCCAGCCGGCTACGCCAGCTGATGATCCGTTGCCGACGACGGCGCCTGTCGAATATCCCGAACCCGGTGACGTCGTCGATGCGCGCGACTGGGTTTCGACCACCGACCTCGCCCCCGACCTGCGCGGAGTCCGGATGCTCTATCGCTCCACCGACACGAGCGGGAAGCCGAACGTCGTGTCTGGGACGGTGTTCCAACCCGAGGGGTCACCCCCAGGCGGTGGTTGGCCCGTCGTGGCGCTCGGGCATGGGTCCACCGGGATCAACACCAATTGCGCACCGTCGCTGACGGGTAACCTCTATGGGCTTGCCCGACTGGTGACCACCTATCTGCGCGCGGGTATGGCTGTGACCCTCGCCGATTACGCAGGGTTGGGTTCGGAGAGCGGCCCGCACCCGTACCTCGATCCCTATTCCGCCGCGCGCACCATGATCGACTCGGTCCGTGCGATTCGGCAGGTGTACCCGCAGGTGTCGACGTCCTGGGTGACGTACGGGATATCGCAGGGCGCCGGGGCGAGCTGGGCCGCGAACGAGATGGCCGCGTCCTACGCTCCCGATCTGAGGTTGCGGGGTGCGGTCGCGCAGGTGCCTCCCACCAGCAAGGTCCCGGTGGTCGACCTGGCCGCGGCCGGGGCACTCACCAGTGAGCAGCAGGGGAGCCTGCAATGGATGGAGGAGTCCCTGGCCCGGCGCAATCCCGACATGAATCGGGACGACTACCGGCGCGGCGCACTCGCCCAGCAATGGGATGCACTCAGCGCGTGCGCGGAATCGTCCGACCGTGAGCAGGCAGCGAAGTTGATCTCGGCGCCGGACTTCATTCCCGCATCGCCTGCCGCCACGGCGCGACTACGCGAGTTGATGCAGCAGCTGGCGCTGCCGCGGGCACCGCTCAGCGCACCGCTGTTGGTCCTCTACGGCGGACAGGACAAGTTCAATGACCCCGCGTGGACGTCGGCGGCCATTCGAGACCAGTGTTTTCTGGGTGGGCCGGTGACCGTCGATCTGCAACCCACTGCCGGGCACGGGACCGTGAAGACCACGGGGATACTCCCGTATCTCGTCGACCGCCTCGTGGGGGCGCCCGTACGGGATGATTGTCGATCATGACCGCTCCGGCGCAGGCACGCTCGATGAAACCGTGGTTGTTGCTCTGCGGGGCAATCGTCATGGAGGTCACCGCAACCCTCGCACTGCGCGCGGCTGTCGATCACCCGGCGTGGGTGGCCCTGGTGATCCTCGGCTACGGCGGTGCGTTCGTCTGTCTGGCGCTGGTGTTGCGTGAGGGCATGCCGATCGGAGTGGCTTACGGGATCTGGGCCGCGTGTGGGGTCGCGCTCACCGCAGTGCTCGCAGCCCTCATCTTCGGTGACCCGTTCACCTGGATGATCGGTCTGGGAATCGGGGTCGTGATCGTCGGTGTCCTGTTGGTGGAACTGGGCTCTCACAAGGCGGAGACGTCGACCGCGTCGGGGGACCCAGACCCGACCGCGTCGAGGGACCCCGAATCGGAGCGGCCCTGATGCAGTGGGTCTATCTCGCCATCGCGATCGTCAGCGAAGTGGTCGGCACCATGTCATTGCGGGCGTCGGACGGATTTCGGAAAGCGTTGTGGCTCATCCCGACCGCGATCGGCTATCTGCTGGCCTTCCTGATGCTGGCGCTGACGTTGGCCGAGGGGATGCCGGTGGGCATCGCCTACGGGATCTGGGCGGCGTGTGGGGTCGCGATCACCGCCGTCGTGGCGAAAGTACTGTTCGACGATCCACTGACCTGGCTGATGGGCCTGGGCATCGTGACCATCGCCGGCGGGGTGTTGATCATCGAACTCGGCGCGGTGCACCACTGAGACCCGATCCTGGTGGGTTCTGGCGAGCGAAGGTCCAGTTCGCGGTCGCCACAACCCACCAAGTCGGGGCGTGGTCGGCAGCGAACTAGCGGGCGAAGTTCGCGCTGATGCGTTGCTGCAGGTAGTCCTCTGCGCTGATGGCCGGGTACTTGCCATTCGGGCCCTCGATCGACACCTCCCGGTTGGCCTGCGCGAAGAACGCGATGCTGTAGCGGGAACCGCGATGATCATCGGGCCCCGGACTGCGCACCCGGTGAAAGTTCGACGGCAAGGCGTCGTCGCTCCAGCGCATCAGCATGTCGCCGATGTTGCAGGTGATGGCATCGTCCGAGGGCTCCACCGACGTCCACACCTGATCGTCCATCTCCTTGCCGGGACAAACTTGTAGTCCGCCCTGCCCGTTGCGCTGGAAAAGCAGTGTCAGGCAATCGAAATCGGTGTGAGCGCCCGCCCGCCAGACGCCGGTGAGGTCGGCGTCGGCGGGCAACGCGTAGTAGTGCAACAGTCGTAGCGTGCTCTGGTAACTCTGCGACGCCGGATCATGTGCGCGGGTGAAGAACTCCCGATCAAATCCGAGTTTGTCGGCAAACAGGGAGAGCAGCTCCATCGCGAGGGTCCAGCAGCGGTGCTCGAAATCGAGGATGGTCTGCCGAAAACCCGCGAGTTCGGCGTCGGTGGGCCACAGACCGTCCATGTTCGACAACGTCACCTGGTAGGACTCCTTCTGATCAGGAGTCCCAACCGACGGCCGCACCTGCGTCAAGCTCTCCCACCCCGAGTTGTAACGCTTGGGACGAAGGGATTTGACGTCTTCGGGCAGCGCGAAGAACGCTTCGGCCATGGCGAACGCGTGGCGCACGTCGGCGAGATCGATCCCGTGGTCGACGACTTGGAAGAAGCCGATGTCGGTTGCTGCGGACCAGAGTTCGTCGGCGATCTCTGCGCGCCTGCTGCCCAGGCCTGCCAGTGAGATGCGCCGCACCTCGCGGTCGCTCTCGGTGCCCAATGCGCCCATACGGCGTTCACGCTGAAGTTCTGTCATGTCGTTTGTCATGCGGGGAGTGCCTTCCGGTGAAGAGATCGTCGCTCAGGGGATCGAGATGGCGGGGTCGGTGAACTGGTTGGTGAACAGTTGCTCGGCGGTCACGTTCTCAGGAACCCGGTTGCCGCCGGCTGCGAGTACCGGTCGCAGGTCGTCGACGTTGCTCTGCGTCCGCGCCTCGTCGTAGACACCGAACGACCCGTTATCTTCATTTGCGAGCAAACCCTTGTCTTTCAGCAGGTTCGCGCTGAAGGTGGCCTCACCTGCGCTGTATGGGGAGTACGTCTGGTCTTGCGACACCACATCTACGATCACCTCGTTGGTGGCTTCGGGTGAGGTGATGTAGTCGACGCCGGATTGCTGGATGAGCGGCACCAGTTTATCGAGGCACGGGGAGAACTCTGCCACCTTGTCCGCGCGTACCGAGACGTTCGAGGCATAGATGTCGTATCCCGCGTCCTTGACCAGGCCGTACGAGACGGGCTTGTCCCAGGCTGGGGTCTCTTCGGTGTAGGTGTACGGCTCGGAGTTGGCGAAACCCTGCTGCGCGATGGACGGGTCGCCGACGAACCGGGACGGCGCGCCGTCGTAGCTCGTGTCGATCTGCGACTGCTTGAGCAATCCCTTCGCGACCATCCACTGCGGGAAGATCTGATCCTTGGACACCACGACCGTGGCGTCAGTGGTCCCGACGTCGCCGACCGCCTTCCACTCAGGATGAGTCGCGGGATCCCACATCAGGATCGCCGGGCTGTATTTGAGCAGGGGGGTCACGCCGACCACCGGTTGGTCGGCCGCCGCAGACACCAGCTGATCTCCATGCACCACGCCCAGCATCGCCGAGTCGTCGACGTACAACTGCGAGGTCACGGACTGAAAACCGATTGCGGGGCCGCCGGATTTGAGGGTGATGTCGACTCCGGTGTCCTTGCCTCCCGCGACGAGTGGGCCGGTGACCGATTTGTCGTCGGTGTCGACGACGTATCCGGGTCCGAGCAGGCCGAACAGACCGCCCATGTCCGACTGGGGCTGCCACTGCAGCTGGACGCCGACGTTGGCGGGACAGACATCGGCGAGACTCTGCGCCGCGGCTGCCGGTTCGAGGGACACGGACTCGCTGGGCTCGTCCGAGCCGAAGGCGCAGGCCGACAAACCGAGCGTGGTGAGGGTGATGACGGTGACACCGATGCGCCGGGTGCGTTGTGCTTTCACGGTTCTCCTAAGGGTGAGTTCGAACAATTGCATGCAATCACTTTTCTGTTGCGCTGGTGTTAAGCAGCGAGGGATCCTTCGTTCGGATCGGGCGAATTGCAGATATAAACGGTGTTTTGCCAGGATCGTCGGCGCTGATGTCATCAAGTTGTAACGTGCTGCAACGAAATCGTCATGCATGTAATAAATGATTGAAAGCGTTCGAAGGCCAGTGTGTTGCATGTATAGCCGAGATCTTGGAGATGACGATGAAACTAGCCGACACGACGCGGGGAATCGACGCTCGACGGCTCACCAAGGATCTGCAGATGGTGTTCGCAGATGTGGTGAAGCAGTTCGACACCGGAACCGTTGCCATCGAGAAGGCGGACCTTGAAGTGCGGCGCGGCGATTTCGTCGCTGTCGTGGGGCCTTCTGGCTGCGGCAAATCGACCCTGCTGCGCATGGCCGCCGGCCTGGAGAGTCCCACCGAGGGCTCGGTGGCAGTGGCGGCGGATTCGGTGGGATTCATCTTCCAGGAACCGACTCTGCTCCCGTGGCGCAACGTCCGCGCCAACGTGGAGCTGTCGGCAGAACTGAGAGGGGGTGAATCCAAACGGGACCGACGAGGTAACCGGGCACACTACAAACGTCGTGCTGCGGAGGCCATCTCAGCCGTCGGCCTCGATCAGTTCGCCGATCAGTTGCCGAACGCGCTGTCCGGTGGCATGAAGATGCGGGTGTCGCTGGCGCGAGCGCTCACGTTGTC
The DNA here is from genome assembly GCF_017377795.1 of Williamsia soli. GTDB lineage: Bacteria > Actinomycetota > Actinomycetes > Mycobacteriales > Mycobacteriaceae > Williamsia > Williamsia soli. The sequence continues at coordinate 115,325 of NZ_JAFRDR010000010.1, forward strand.
TCCGGACATCATGCTGCTCGACGAGCCGTTCGGTGCCCTGGACGAGATGACCCGCCTCGAGATGCAGGTGGAGTTGCAAAGGCTCTACACGACAAGGAAGTTCACCTCGATGTTCATCACCCATTCGGTCACCGAAGCGGTCTATCTCGCGAACAAGGTGGTCGTCATGACCCATCGGCCGGGAAGGATCGCAGCTGTGATCGACATCGACCTGCCCTACCCTCGCGTTCCGGAACTGCGCTTCGACCCGACGTTCACCGACTACGTGTCCGACATCTCGGCGACCCTGCACGGGAGTATCCGATGACTCTCAACGCCACCCTCGGCCTCCCTGCCCGGATCCGCCCACGCAGCAAGGCGACGGTCGGGCCCGGGGCCCGTAGCCGAAACAGCCGTCGACTCCGGGGATTCGGAGCCGCACTGCTCTATCCGCTGTTGTCGCTGATCGGCGCTCTCGCGGCGTGGTCTGCGGTCAGCTACTGGGTACTCGCGCCCGAGCGGAGGTTCCTGCTGCCACCGCCGTCGGAGGTGCTGAGCAACTCGCTGATGGACTGGACTCACCTGCAGCCCATGCTGGAGGCGCTCGCCGTCACGGCGCAGGTGGCGCTGGTGGGATTCCTGGTGGCGGTGGTGGTCGGGGTCGGGACGGGCGTCCTCATGAGTCAGGCCAAGTGGATCGAGCGCATCATCTACCCGTACGCCGTGGTGATCCAGGTGATCCCGATCCTGGCGATCGTGCCGCTGATCGGAGTGTGGTTCGGGTACGGGATGTCCTCGCGCACACTGGTGTGCGTTCTCATCGCAGCCTTCCCCATCATCACCAACACGCACTTCGGAATCCGGTCGGTGGACCGGAGTCTGCACGAACTGTTCGCCCTCTCGCATGCTTCGCGCTGGGACCGTCTGGTCAAGCTCGAATTGCGCGCGGCCCTTCCGACCATTCTGACCGGGATCCGCACCGCATCCGGACTGGTGGTGGTGGGTGCGATCATCGGCGACATGTTCTTCGCCAAGGGCAAGCCCGGCATCGGCACGCTTCTCGACGTGTACCGCGGTCGCCTCCAATCCGACGACCTGATCGCCGCCATCGTGCTCGCGTCGCTGTTCGGCGTCGCCGTGTTCGCGCTGATGGGCCTGGTGTCGAAGGCCGCGGTCGGCAGTTGGCACGAATCCTCCGGCAAATCCTGAACACCAGCGAATCCTGAACATCGAGAAGAAGAGACAATCCGCAATGACCGCGAATCACTTTCACGTACCCACCATCGACATCGGCCCGTATCTCACCGGACGGAGCGCAGACACCAGTCCGGAGTGTGCCGCCGTCGCCGCCGAACTCGATTCCGCCTGCCAGGACGTGGGTTTCGTGCAGATCGTCGGTCACGGAATCGACACCACACTCACCGATGGTCTGGCCGACGCGCTCGACGAGTTCTTCGCGCTGCCGCTGGAGGTGAAGAAGCAGTATCGGCGCGACCCTTCCACCAACCGCGGATACTCGCCGCCGAAGTCCGAATCGTTGAGCATGAGCCTCGGGATTCACACCGCGAACCAGATGAACGACTTCTACGAGGCGTACACCGTGGGGACCGCGGCCGCGGAATTCGTCGGCCTCGACCTCCCGGACGCGAGCTATGCCGCCAACAACTGGCCGGGGGCAGCTCCTGGTTTCGAGCCGCGAGTGCGGCGCTATTTTGCCGGCGCCCAGCAGCTGTCGCGGACGTTGATGACTGCGTTCACCGACGCGCTCGGTCTGGAGGCGCACTACTTCGACACCATGGTCGACCATTCGATCGAGGTGCTCAAGATGAACAACTATGCGCTGCCCGAGGGTGATACCCGGTTGACCGGTGACCTGCAGGGAATGGGCGCGCACTCGGATTTCGGGATTCTGACGATCCTTTGGGCCGATCAGGTGCCGGGTCTGCAGGTGCTCGACGCCGATGGCCGGTGGCATGACGTGCAGCCCGCCGACGGTGCTCTGCTCGTCAACCTCGGCGACGCCATGGCCCGGTGGACCAACGACCGTTGGATGTCGACGATTCACCGGGTAGACCCGCCGGTGGTGAACGGCCAGATACGCAGACGACGATCGGCGGCCTTCTTCTTCGATGGCAATCACGATGCCGTCATCGAGCCACTTCCCGGAACCCTCACCGGCGGTGAGACCGGCTACGCTCCGATTACGGTGGCAGAGAACATCGCCATGAAGGTGGCCGGTCTGCGGACCGGTGCGGCGCCGACGATCGACCTGCGCGAAACAGCGCGCGTCGCTGCCGCCGGGAACTAGACACGGGACAGGAGCGAGGACGTGGCGTCATCCGAGCGTGCACTGCTCACCGATTCCGTGCACGACGCACTTCAGGAGTTGATCTTCTCGGGCGAACTGGAGTCGGGCAGCCCGTTGAGTGTCCCGGCGCTGGCTGCGCGGCTCAACGTCAGTCGCACACCCGTGCGGGAAGCGGTGCAACAGCTGATCTACGAGGGGCTGGCATCGCACACCCGAAACGCGGGAGCCCGTGTCGCGTCGCTCGATGCCGAGACCCTGCGGTCGGTCTTCGAGGTCCGGGAAGTTCTCGACGGGCTGGCGGCCTACACCGCGACGCGTACGGCGTCGCACGACACCGTCGCCCAGTTGCGCAAGATGGTGCAGATACAAACCGAGTTGCTCGACGAGCCGGCAGATCAGCGGCGTGACTCGTCGCTGGACCTGCAATTCCACACGTTGATCCGGGAAACAGCCAACAATCGTCCGTTGGGCGAGGCGCTGTCGAGATTGGACGGACAGTCCCATCTGTTCCGGTCGGACGTGTGGACCGCCGATCTCAACCGGCGCCTGGCGGTGTCCGAACACGAGCGGATCGTCGCGGCGATCGAGGCAGGCGACGCAGAGGGTGCCCGGACAGCCGCGTGCGCCCACGTCGCAGGCATCTTCGTGCGTACCCAGCGGGTCTGAGGACCGCTCGAGTCCGGCCTTCGTGGCCGACCCAAGTCAGGAGTAGATCCATGAAATATGTTCTTCCTCATGCAGTTTCGCGACTTCGCAGCGCGACGCTGCCGGACGGGTCCGTCGTCGACGTCGATCTGGTCCGCCGCGGTGAGCACGTCGTCGTCTCCGCGGTGCGGGCGACCGATGAGCACACACCTGACGCCGAGGGCAGCGTCGACCTACGCGGCTACGTTTTGATGACTGCGCCCGCCGAGCCACACGCACACCTCGACAAGGCGCTGTCCTGGGATGCGCTGCAACCGCCGCTGGGTGATCTGCATGACGCCATCGCCAACTGGAAGCAAGGGAGTGCGTCCTTCGACGAAGAATCGTTCCGCTCGCGCGCCCGGGAGGCCGCACTTGCGCTGGTGCGCAACGGAACCACTGCTGTTCGGTCGCACGTCGACATCCTGGCCGGCGACAATCCGCTGCGGGGCATCCGCGCCGTCGTGCGGGTCCGCAACGAGTTGCGGGGTCTGATCGACATCGAGGTGGTCGCGCTGTGCAAGGTGTACTCGAGCGACGATCTCGTACACGCAGCCCTCGATGCCGGTGCGGACCTCGTCGGAGGGTCGCCGCACAGTGCACCGGATCCGATCGGTGACCTGAACCGGTTGCTGGACATCGCGGAGGCGAGGGGCGTCGGTGTGGACCTGCACACCGACGAGTTCCTCGAAGGTGACCACCACACGATCGCCGCCTTCGCCGACAGGGTGCACGAGTGGCCCGCCGACCGGATCCGCACTGCCGGTCATTGCACCCGGCTCGGGACGATGGAGGCGGGCGAGCTGAAGGAACTGATTCCCCGCATCGCCGCTAGCGGACTAGGGGTGGTGGCGAACCCGATCACCAACCTCTACCTGCAGGGTCGCGATCACCCGGTGTCGATGCCCCGCGGTATCACCGCCATCGAACCGTTGCGCGAGGGTGGAGTCTGCGTGGCCGCGGGCGCCGACAACGTGCGCGATCCCTTCAATCCGATCGGTCGCAGCGACGCCCTGGAGACGGCGGCCCTGACCATCACCGCTGCCCACGTCCGTCCCGAGGTGGCGCTGGCGATGGTGACCGACGATGCGAGGACGGTGATGGGCCTGCCGCAGGCGGGAGCCAGGGTGGGTGCTCGGGCAGAGTTTCTCGCGGTCCGCGGCACGAGCGTTCTCGACGTGATCGCAAACGCACCTGCCGACCGCATCGTCATCCACAACGGCGCCATCGTGTCGGTCAGTGAGACCCGGACCTGGACGGCGACGCCCGCTCTGTAATCGGCGACGTGGCGATGCAGCTCTACCGGCCAGCTGCAATCTCTGTACCGGCGAGCTGGCATTTCCATCGTCGAACGCGTTGGAACAACGACGCGCCTGGGAGGCTTGTGAGGTGAGTACCCGAGTACACCGAAGAACGAGGTAGGTCATGACCGACGATCGAACGCAGCTCACCGATGACACCGAGATCGCGCGACCGGGGCGTGTGAGAGTGCTGGCGTTCCCGGCGGTCGTGTACTCGTTCGCAGTGGTGATGATGGGCACCACATTGCCGACTCCGTTGTATCCGGAGTACGAGCGTGAGTTCGGTTTCGGCAGTCTCATGACCACCCTCATCTTCGCCACGTATGCAGTCGGTGTGATCGCGGCGCTGATAGGTGTCGGACAGTTCTCGGACACCATCGGCCGCCGCCCGATGCTCTATGCGGGCGTGGCCCTGTCGTTCGTGAGTGCTGTGCTCTTCCTGATCGGTGGCAGTGTCGAGATCTTGTTCGTGGGCCGACTCGTCTCGGGGTTCTCGGCGGGCATCTTCACCAGTACCGCAACGGTCGCCGTCATCGAGGCGGCACCTCGCGGCAGACGCGGGATGGCAACAGCAGTTGCCACTGCGGCCAACATCGGAGGTCTGGGCCTCGGACCCTTGGTTGCGGGCATGGTCACCGAGTTCGCGCCGTACCCGACCAGGACGATCTTCGTGGTCCACGCGGTGCTCCTGATCATTGCGGGCATCGGATTGACGCTGGTTCCCGAGACCGTCAAGGTTCTCAAGGGGGCCCGTCCGACGTTGCAGCGGGTGAGCGTCCCGCCGTCTGTCAGAGGGATATTCACCCAGGCGGCGGTCGGTGCGGTCGCGGGGTTTGCCGTCGCAGGTCTGTTCACTGCGGTGGCACCCAACTTCATGGCGAGCGTTCTGGACGTCTCTTCTCCGACGATCACGGGACTCGTGGTGTTCGTTCTCTTCGCGACGTCGGCGCTGACACAGATTCTGACGTCCAAGGCACCGGTTCGGGCGTCCCTGCTCTGGGGCTATATCGGGCTGGTCGCGGGGATGACGGTGCTCATCGTGAGCCTGGAGACGGCGTCGCTCGCGGGACTCGTCGTGGGTGCGATGATCGCCGGCGCCAGTCAGGGACTGCTGTTCAGCAAGGGCATCGCGGCGATCGCAGCGCGGGTGGAGCCCCACCGCAAAGCCGACGCGACGTCCGCGTACTTCGTCCTCGCCTACCTGGCGATCTCTGTGCCGATCATCGCGGTCGGGTTCGCCGCCGAGGCATGGACGCTGACCACAGCCGGTGTTGCGTTCTCGGGTGTCATCGCGGCGCTGGCGGTCGGCGCCCTCGTGGCACTGCTGACCCGATCGAAAGACGCGATCTGATCAGCTGATCGACTCGTCGAGCGCGCCGCGTAGATCGGCGATGATGTCGGACGGGTCCTCGAGGCCGATCGAGAACCGCAGGTGACCCCACGTCCGGAAGGTCTCCGGGTACGCCGCAACGCGGGGGCCGTCGGTACCCACGTGCACGATCAGCGACTCGTCGTGGCCGAGGGAGACCGCGGAGGTGATCATTCGTAGATTGGCGACGAAGCGGTTCTGGGTGTCGGGGTCACCGCGCACCGCAAAAGCCATCATCGCCCCGAAACCGCGGTCACCGAATTGCCGGACCGCGACGTCGTGCTGCGGATGTGACGGCAGCCCGGGGTAGGCCACATAGGCGACCCGCTCGTCGGCCTCGAGGAACTCGGCCACCTGCCGGGCCGACTCGAGGTGGCGGGCCAACCGCAGCGGCAGGGTGATGGCGCCGCGACTGATCAGCCACGCGTTGAACGGCGAGATCACCCCTCCCACATCGACCATCGCGTTCGACTTGATGGGCGAGATCAATTCTCGCCTGCCCACCACTGCACCGCCCATCGCGTCTCCGTGACCGTTGTAATACTTCGTCAACGAGTGGATCACGAGATCTGCCCCGTCGGCGATCGGCCGATAGAGCGGCGGCGGGGTGAACGTGGAGTCCACAGACAACAGGGCACCGCCGGCATGCGCGATGTCGGCGACGGCGGCGATGTCGGTCACCTTGGTCGTCGGGTTGGCGATGGCCTCGACGTGCACGAGTGTGGTGGTGGGGCGCATCGCCGCCCGTACCGCGCCCGGATCGGACGCGTCGACGAACGTGGCCTCGATGCCATACTTCTGCGGCAGCAATTCGGTGAACAACCGCCACGTCGCCTCGTAGGTGACGTCGGCCACGACGATGTGGTCGCCGGTGCTCAGGTACGTGAAGAACACCGCGTGGAGCGCAGCGACTCCGGACGCGAGCACCACCGCATCCTCTGCCTCCTCGAGGGCGGCGAGTTTGTCTTGCAGAGCAATCTGATTGGCGCCCGAGTTGCGGGTGTAGAGCGGAATGTCGGTGCCCGACCAGCTGACGTTCGACGGATCATCAGGCAACGCATAGGAATTGGCCATGACGATGGGCGTGCGAATTGCTCCGGAACCTCGGTCGACGCTGTTACCGGCATGCACGGCGCGACTGCCGAAGGCCAACGTGGACGGGATCTCGTTATCTGGGCGGGACATCGCATCAGGTTACAACCGGTTGAGAAGCGCCCGGATACCCAGAACCCACGCCACACAATCGAGAATGTAGTCGAAACAGACATAACGGGCAATCGTTGCAAGTGTCACAAAACGGGCTTCGTTACCGAAATCTAAGCTGTTGTTAACGTGCCGTCCCTAGCTTCGAAAAGCATGCAGATGTTCAGTGAAAACTCATCGCTAGGTCTTCGGGGGAAGCATTTCAGGGAGAACTTTCGGTATGACTTACCGGCTTCACTGGTGGTATTTCTTGTAGCGCTTCCACTTTCACTCGGAATTGCCATAGCTTCAGGGGCGCCGGTCATGGCGGGGCTCATCGCGGGTGTGGTCGGCGGAATCGTGGCCGGAATGATCGGCGGGTCCCCGCTGCAGGTCAGCGGACCGGCAGCAGGTTTGACCGTCGTCGTCGCCGAACTGGTCGCCAATTTCGGATGGAAGGTCACATGTGCGATAACGGTGGCTGCAGGTGTTCTGCAGATACTGTTCGGTCTGAGCCGGGTGGCGCAGTCTGCGCTGGCCATTGCGCCCGTCGTCGTCCACGCGATGCTCGCCGGTATCGGCATCACCATCGCTCTCCAGCAGATCCATGTCTTGCTCGGCGGGTCCTCACGGAGCGATGCCTGGGAAAATCTGACGGCTCTGCCCGGACAGATCGTCGACTTTCGAAGCGCTGACGTGCTCGTGGGCGGCCTCGTCGTCGTCATCATGCTCGCCTGGCCACTGCTGCCGGCGAACGTCCGTAAGGTGCCGGGTCCACTGGTCGCGATCGTCGCCGCGACCCTGGTGGCCATACTCGCCCCCATCGATGCCGAACGTATCGAGCTCGGTGGTAACTTCTTCGATTCGATTGCTCTGCCGGAACTTCCGACGGGCAACTGGGGTGCTGTCGTTCTCGGTGTGATCACCGTGGCGTTGATCGCCAGCGTCGAATCGTTGCTCTCGGCGGTGGCTGTCGACAAGATGCACACCGGGCCACGCACTGACTTCAACCGCGAACTGCTGGGTCAGGGGAGCGCCAACATCACTTCGGGCATGCTCGGCGGACTGCCGGTGACGGGCGTCATCGTCCGCAGTTCCACCAACGTGGCCACTGGCGCCCGCACCCGCGCCTCGACCGTCATGCACGGCTTCTGGCTGCTCGTGTTCTCGGTGCTGCTGACCGGGCTGGTGCAGCAGATTCCGAAGGCAGCGCTGGCCGGACTCCTCGTGGTCATCGGCATCCAGCTGGTCAAACTCGCGCACATGCGGCTGGCGCGGCGAACCGGTGATCTGTGGGTATACCTGATCACGATGATGTCGGTGATCTTCCTCAACCTGCTCGAGGGCGTCGGAATCGGGTTGGCCGTCGCGGTCCTGGTGCTGATCTGGCGGGTCGTCCGCGCGGAGATGACCGCAGAACCGTTCGGCACCAAGGGGTCTCGGCAGTGGCGGGTGAGTATCAGGGGGTCGCTGAGCTTCCTTGCATTGCCGCGCCTGACCAAGACGTTGGCCTCGGTCCCGTCAGACGCGCACGTCAGCATCGAACTCGATACCGACTACCTCGACCACGCCGCGGCGGACACGATCGAAGACTGGAAGCGGGCGCACGAAGCGAACGGCGGGACGGTGCTCATCCAACAGACCGGCGGTGCGACCATCGAGGACGCGCCCGTTGCGCCGCCGCGGCGTCGTACGCCCTTCGGCCGAGGACTGGGTCTTGTGCCATGGAAGTCCTGGCAGTCCGGGGTGGCCACCGATGCTCCCAGGGCGCTGCAGCCCATCACCGACGGCGTCGACGAGTACCACCGCATCGGCGCCGACGAACTGCTCGGCTACCTGACGGAACTGGCAGACGGGCAAGACCCGGACACACTGTTCATCACGTGCGCCGACTCCAGGGTGGTCCCCAACGTGATCACCTCCAGTGGTCCCGGTGACCTGTTCACGGTTCGCAACGTGGGCAATCTCGTTCCGGCCGCTCCGGCGACCGACACCTCGGTGGAGGCGGCAATCGAGTTCGCGATCGACGAACTCGATGTGAGTTCCGCTGTGGTGTGCGGACATTCGTCGTGCGGAGCTATGAAGGCCCTTATCGCCGGCGATGCTTCGGACGACGCCGGCCCGGTGGCCAGTTGGCTGCAGAATGCAGCGCCGTCACTGGCGGCGTTCCGGTCGGGCCATCCCGCAGGGCTCAGCGCCGCGCGGGCAGGGTTCGACGAGGTCGACCAGCTCGGCATCGTCAACGTCGCCCTGCAGCTGCAGACCCTGCAGCGCCACCCCGTGATCGGCAGGGCTGTCGCTGACGGGCGCATGCGGGTGGCCGGCCTGTTCTTTGACATCACCACCGCTCGCGTGGTGACCGTCACCACGAGCGGAGTCGAGGTGGGTGAGCCGGACGGCGTGCTCCCTCGCTGACGATGTGGTCGATTGATGACTACTGCTGAGCTGCAATAGCTTTCCGCAGACTCAGCAGTGTCATCGACTGCACCTTCAACCGGCCGGCGGCACCGGTGTTGACGTGATCGACCGAGGCATAGAGCAACGCCCACATCATGTTGATGATCCAGGCCGCATCGAGTTCAGGGTCGATGGATCCGTCGCGACGTCCGCGTTCGACGGCGTCGACGACGGTGCCGTCCGAGAAGCAGATGTCCTGATCGTTGATCCCGGCGGCGAAGAACAGCACCGTCAGCATGTCACTCAGTTCGAAGTACTCCTGACACAGTCGCAGCACGGCGTCGAGACCGTCTCCTGCGGCGAGATCAGCCCTGGCTCCCGCCTCGGCCATCGACTGCTCGCCGTAGCGCGCGACGGCGGTGAGCAGGTCACCGCGTTCTGGGAAGTAGCGGTGCAGCGTGGTGCGGCCCACGCGGGCGCGGTCGGCGATCTCGGACAGCGGCGCTGTCGGAGACTTCGCCAGAACGACGACCGCGGCATCGAGGATGGCCCGGCGGGTACGTTCGCGGGCGCCGGTTTCGGCGGCGGGGTGCGTCGCAGTCATGGTCGGAAGTGTAGTGCAGGTTCGATTCGAAACGGTGCACCACAATTCGGAAATAGAATAATACTTGCCCGTAGTGGAACAACTGTGTTCCACTACGGAGGTGGAAACTTCCATCAAAGCGAGCGCCGCGACACCCACGACCGACGCCGGCGGGCTGCGGAACGCGAAAGTCCTCATCGGTTTCGCGCGACCGCACAAGCGCTCGATCCTGCTGGGTCTGGCATTGGCACTCAGCGGGTCGGTCACCGTCCTCGCGACGCCGATGGTGACCAAGTGGATTCTCGATTCACTGGGCACCGGCGCGTCGATGCAAGGCCCGGTATTGGTGCTGATCGCACTGCTGGTGATCGGTGCGATACTCGGCTGGGCCCAGTGGGTGGTGCTCGGGACGACGGCAGAACACATCGTCTTCGACGCCCGCGCGTCGCTCGTCAAGCGCCTGCTCGGCTCGACCGTGCCCTCTGTGCAGTCGCGTCCGGTGGGCGAACTGGTCACGCGAGTCACCTCCGACACCGTGCTGCTGCGGGAAGCCGCATCCACTGCCGCGGTGGGGGTGGTGAACGCGACCTGCGTGACGATCGGGACCGTGGTCCTGATGGGTGTCCTCGACCTGATGCTGCTGGGCGTGACACTTGCCGCGATCATCATCGTCGGTGCGATCTTCACCGTTCTGATGCCACGAATCGCCAAGGCAGAAGCCCTGACCCAGGAATCGCTGGGTCACCTCGGCGGTGTGCTCGAGGGGAGTCTGCGGTCGGTACGCACGGTGAAGGCGGCGGGAGCCGAGGACCGGATCGGAGCCCTCATCGGCACGAACGCGAGGCAGGCGCGATTGCACGCCATTGCCGGCGTACGCATCTCGGCCGGCGCATGGACGGTGGCCTGGACCGGGGTGCAGGGCGCCATCATCGCGATCTTGGCTCTCGGTGCCTGGCGGGTGGATTCGGGAACCCTCGAGGTGTCGGCGCTCATCGCATTCCTGCTCTATGCCTTCACCCTGATGGGACCGGTGGGGGAATTGACCACCAACATCACCGCCGTGCAGTCCGGCATCGCCGCGGCCATGCGTATCCGTGAACTCGAGACGCTGGAGGCCGAAACCGCGACAGTCAACGTCGATGACTCACAGATGCCGACGACGACGAACGACATGGCTTCGATCGATTTCGATGAGGTGACAGTCCGCTACGGCGCCGAGTCCGACGCTGCCCTTGATCGGGTGACGCTGCGGGTTCCGGCCGTCGGGCACACAGCGATCGTCGGACCGTCCGGAGCGGGAAAGACGTCGCTGTTCTCTGCGGTTCTGCGCTTCGTAGAGCCCGAGGCCGGAGTTGTTCGTCTGAACGACGTCCCATACCCGGATCTCGGTGTCGACGAGGTCCGGGCCAGGATCGCCTACGTCGAGCAGGAGTCCCCGCTGGTGCCCGGGACGGTGGGCGAGAACCTCCGATTCATTTATCCTGACGCCACCGATGCCGAACTCGCAGAGGTGCTCTCACTGCTGCAACTCGACGAGGTGGTCGCGGCGCAGGCGAAGGGGCTCGATACCCCGATTCGTGACACCGATCTGTCCGGGGGTCAACGGCAACGTATCGCCATGGCACGAGCCATGATCCGTCCATCGCCGATCCTGCTACTCGACGAGGCGACGTCACAGGTGGACACGCTGACCGAGGCGGCGATCGTGGCATCGATCAAACATCGGGCCACATCCGGTGCCGTCCTCACCATCGCTCACCGGCTCTCGACCGTCCGGCACGCCGATACCATCGTGGTGATGGAGTCCGGTCGGGTACGCGCAACGGGAGATCACGAGCACCTGATGAAGAACGACGAACTGTATCGCCGGATGGTGCACGCCGGTGGGTTCGATGTCCCCGCTGCACAACTGGATGAGGTCGCGCGGTGAGAGTCGCGGTACTCGGTGCCAACGGGGCCGTGGGGAGGAGGGTCGTGACCAAGCTCGACGAGCGCGGTCACGACGTTCTTCGGGTCGGTCGCAATGGAGCAACGAACGATCGGGTGGTCGACCTCGGCGCGACCGACACGTCGGCCTACGCGACGGCTGTCTCGGATGCCGACATGGTGGTCAATGCTTCTGGTCTCGAGAACCCGGCGTTGGCTCAGCAGGCCGGGAACGCCAGGTTTGTCGACATCAGCGCCACGGCCGGTTATCTGGAGAAGATCGCCGCGGCACCCGCGACGGGCGGCGTGTTGGCCTTCGTAGGTCTGGCACCCGGACTCAGCACCCTGATGGCCTCCGAGTTGGCTGCCGAGGCCGGCGATCACGTGGACGTGGCGTTGACCCTCGGTGAGGGCGAGCAGCATGGCCGGGCCGCGATCCAGTGGACTGTCGGCTTGCTCGGGTCCACCTTTGTCGACGCCTCTGGCCAGTCGGTCCGCAATCTGACCAGGCCCAGAACCCTCGAGGGCCCGGTCGGCAGCCGGAAGCGTTTCGTACGGGCAGACTTTCCGGACCACGTCGTGGCGGGTGATGACGGTAGGCTCGTGGAGAACTATCTGGCGCTGGGTTCCGCCGCCGCCACGTTGTCGCTGCGCATCGCCAATCTTGTTCCTGCGGTGGGCGGTTCGTTGCTGCGACGCGTACATCTTCCGGGTAGCGATGAGTGGTCTGTGCTCGCACGCAACCGAACCACCGGTCGGTGGTTGCACACCTCGGGACACAACCAGTCCGAGGCAACGGCGACGATGACCGTGGCGGCCATCGAAGCGGCCGAGAATCGGATCGATCCGGTGTTGTTCACCACCGACGTTCTCGAGATACACGGACTGACCCACTGGGACATCCACATTCGCAGTGGCCGCTGACCCCGAACACACGGTGTGCTCGTGTCGCCAGGCTAAGGGAGCAGGTTCCTACGGCGGGCGCCTGCAACTGCTTCGGCCCGGGAATGTGCACCCAGTTTGCGCATGGCACTGCGGAGATAGCTCTTCACCGTCTCGGTGCCGAGGGAGAGCCTGGTGGACGCTTCGATATTGGAGCAGCCGGCGGCGACCAGGGTGAGGACATCGATCTCCCTGCGAGACAGCGAGACCGAGTCCTCGATCTCGATGTCTCCTCCGACGACTCGGGCGAGACGATCAGACAGTGCCTGAGCCTGCCGGCTCGTGACGGACTCGAGCGAGCCTGCGAGTTCGCGAAGGCCCGTATGGATGCTCCGAAGTTCTTCGAGCGTCGCCGGGTCGAGTGCGTCGCGGGTACCGGGCCGAGCAATGGAGAGCATCTCGGTGCGGCGGTCGACTTCGTCTCTGATGGCGATTTCGGTGGCCAATCGCCGACACGCCGCGACCACCGCGTCGGCGGTCATCCCGCCCATCGGTGCCCGGTCCCGACGTGCGGCGTACAGCACCGCGCGCGGAACGGAATCGACGACGACAGGCACCGCGAGCACCGACCGCAGACCTTCACCGAGGACCGGCCGGTCGTAGTGGTGGGTGATCGCGTCGGCGTTGCGGTAGTCCGAGACCGACGCGGGCCTGAGTCTGTCGATGACGCGTCCGCCGAGCCCCGACTGCGCACTGACGGCGAGTCCTCGCAGGCCGTTGGTCCGCGTTCCGGCGAATTCGGTCAGGAGCAGGGATCCGGCGTGGACCTCGCCCCCGAACAGGACCGGGACCTCCAGCACCTTCGACAAGCGGCGCATCTCGTTCCGAAGCGCGTCGGTGTCGCGCGGTCGGAGCAACGCATCCCGGCCTGTCATGTTCTCACCCCTTTTCGGGGGTAGCGGTTGGGCAACTGTGACATGGATCCTACCTAGGAGACCGATCGCCGAGAGAACCGAGGACCGCATGCCCACCACCACCGACCGTGTCAAGGAACTGCTCGCGCAGTACGACCGCCCGGATGCTTCGGCAGCTGACCTGCTGTGTGACCGGCACCCGGCCGACGCGGTGGCATTCACCGTCATCGAGACCGATGCCGACGGTGACCTGGTGTCGCTCGACCTGACCTATGGGCATCTGCGTGAGCAGTCCTGCAGATTCGCCGCGGCGCTCGCCGGACTCGGCGTCGAACCGGGGGACCGGGTCGCGACCCTGATGGGCAAGTCCGCGGACCTCATCGTCGCCGCTCTGGGGATCTGGCGGCGGGGCGCGGTGTACGTTCCGTTGTTCACGGCGTTCGCACCACCGGCCATCGCGTTTCGCCTGCAGGCCAGTGGTGCCAAAGTGGTCATCTCTGACCTCGATCAACTGCCCAAGCTCGCGGCAGGCGAGGACATACCTGCGGACGCACCGTGGCGCGTCGTCTCGGCCGGAGACGGAGCGGAGCGGAGCTCGACCGGATCCATCGGGCCGTCGACCGGCGACGATCTCGAGCTGTGGGCGCTGATCGACGCCCACGAGGCCGACGATCCCGCCGGTGTCGCGGTCACCGTCGGTGGAGACGGCCTGCTCGTCGAGCTGTTCACCAGCGGGACCACCGGAACCCCCAAGGGTGTGCCGGTGCCGGTCCGCGCTCTCGCGTCGTTCCACGCTTATCAAGAGTTCGGCCTCGACGTTCGTGCCGATGACGTCTTTTGGAATGCCGCCGATCCCGGGTGGGCCTACGGCCTCTATTACGCACTGCTCGGACCGATGGCCGCCGGAACACGGTCGCTGTTCCTGCACGCGGGATTCTCACCCGCCCTGACCTGGCGCGTTCTCGACGAGTTCGGTGTCACCAACTTCGCCGCTGCGCCGACGGTGTATCGCGCTCTGCGCGCGGGCGACGGCCCTGTCCCGGAGATCAACCTCCGGCGGGCGTCTTCCGCGGGGGAACCGCTGACGCCCGATGTCGTCGGCTGGTCTGCGGACACCCTCGGCGTGGCTGTTCGCGACCACTATGGTCAGACCGAGCACGGCATGTTCATCGTCAACGCCTGGCACGACGAGTTGCGTGCCGACGTGCCGGCCGGATCGATGGGGCGGGCTCTGCCGGGGTGGTCGGCCGCGGTACTCCAGGAGGAGTCGGACGATCTCGCTCCGGTGGGTGCGGTCGGACGGGTGGCCATCGACACCTCGGCCAGTGAGCTGCTCTGGTTCTCGGGATACGTGGACGCTCCGGAGAAGACAGCTGAGCGATACACCGAGGATGGTCGCTGGTACCTCACCGGCGATTCCGGTGCCACCGATGCGGACGGGTTCTTCTACTTCTCGTCGCGCGACGATGACGTGATCATCATGGCGGGATACCGGATCGGACCGTTCGACGTCGAAAGCGTCCTCGTCATGCATGACGACGTGGTCGAGGCAGCCGTCGTGGGCAAGGTCGACGAACTGCGCGGCGAGGTGCTCGAAGCCTATGTCGTGCTCCGTGACTCGGGTAGCGGATCACCTGAACTCGAGGCGGAATTGCAACAACTTGTCAAGAAGAAGTTCGCTGCCCACGCGTACCCACGCACGGTTCATTTCATCGATGCGTTGCCCAAGACACCGAGCGGAAAGGTGCAGCGCTTCTTGCTCAGGAAACGGTGATACCGGCAAGGTCTAGGAGATGCGGGACTTTGTACCCCAGCGGAATTCGCGCCACGTGCCGATGTTCGTGCTAGATGCACCTGGCGCGTCTGCGCGTTGGTGGCGCGGACTTGTGTAAGGCGGCGCGTGTTCGCTGAGCGCACGATTGTGACGACATCGGCGGAGCGAAAGGCATCAGGATGGCGTTGTGGCAGCGACCACCGTGCCGCATAGTTGCTTCGTCGCCTCACGCACAATTCGACGTGCTGACACGCGGGCCTTGGCCGAGGAGCTTCCGGCGGAGGCAATTCCGGCGGTTTCTCCCAGGATTGCCACGGCGAGAGCCGACGATGTGCGATAAGGGATGACGAGCAGAGTGGCGGTTCTCTTCAATCCGGTCAACGAGATGATTCGCTGCGTCACCGGAATCAGGGAATTCCTGATGCCGTCGTAATCCACGGCGTCGAGATCGGGAAACGAGTCGGAGCGCGACCAGTTGACGGAGACGTCCCGAACGACCCCCAGCAGCGGGTTGAGAGCGCTGACCAGCAGAGGCAGTTCGTTGCCCACCCGACCTGTCTCCGGCCACCAGGCTCCGTCGATGTTGGCGCCCCGTTCGGTTGCGAGGGTGAAGCGTATGGGCGCCGACATCGGTCTGCTCATCGTCAGACCCGGTCCGAAACCGATACCGACGGAGCTTCTTGCCGTTTCGCGGCCGGATCGGTCACCAGGTCAGAGAACACAGGTTGCGGTATCCGGCCGGAATCGGCGGCTTTCTGAGGGTCTTCGGAGTGACTTCGTTCCGGGTGAGAGAAAAGATCTCGATCTTGCATGTTGTTGTCTTCTTCCTGCAGTGAACGCCGCGTGGCGTTCGAAGTATGTGTCGGGCGGTCAGGGAGTCGTGGCTCGCTCTGACGGCCGGGTAAGCGATATCTGTGTCGCCGGGTGAAACCAGTTGCTGCCTCGGACCCGCAACCGGGTCTGGTCAGCGCCGCAGCGGTGAGGATCGGCCTTTCGTTGCCGCTCGCGTGGTTGCATCGATCATCCGAACCCGGCCTTTTCGAAGCTCACCGCGTGAGTCTCCGTGGGAAAGTTGCCGGCCGGTGAATGTGTCCGACCCCTCAAGTGTACGGGTAGCTGCTTGTCCTTGGTGGGAACGGGCTCACCTGCCACGCCGACCGGTTGTCGCGAGTTCCTCTCGCCACAGCAACGTTCACCCAGATGTGTCGCAGTAGACGCGCCTGTCGCATTGACGTGTTCACGCAACAGGGAAAGCATTGATGGGGAACGTGGACAAGGAGGTTCAAAGGTGAGCTCAACAATTGTGGTCGGGTTCGACGGTTCGGAATCTGCTCTCGAGGCAGTGATCTGGGCAGCGAAAACTGCCAAACGACAAGGTAAATCGCTGTCTGTCCTCGGTGCGTACGAGACGCAGACCGCTGCATATGCCCCCGCGCTGGTGATCCCGCAGGACGTCATCGACGTCATCCGCGCCGAAGCCGAAGCAAACGTGCAGAAGGCGGCCACCGCTGTCGCCGAGGTCGCACCAGATGTGAAGGTGAAGGTCAAGGCAGAGGAGGGCCGGCCGGGTTCACTGCTGATCGCGGAGTCTGAAGAGGCGGACCTGGTCGTGATCGGTAGCCGCGGGCTGGGCGGTGTGCGCGGCCTGTTCCTCGGCTCCGTTGGGGTTGATCTGGCCGCCCACGCCAAGAGCCCGGTGCTGGTCCATGCAGGAACCGGTGGTCAGGGACCGGTCGTGGTGGGCGTCGATGGCTCGCCGCTGAGTGAAGGGGCGCTCAAAGCCGCTTTTGCCTACGCGGCGGAGCTGGGCACGGGCGTGCGGGTGGTCCACACCTGGACCGATCTGTCGTCGGACGCGCTCTACGGATACGGACTCGAACCGCAGCAGCTCCAGCGGCTCGCAGACGAGGCCCAGGAAGTGGTGGCCGAACGCGTCGCCGGATTCGGCTCCGATTACCCGGACGTCGAGGTCGAGCGGATCATCGTGCCGGACGGCCCGGCCGCGCAACTGGTGGAACACGCCAAGGACGCGCAGCTGCTGGTTGTCGGCAGCCGTGGGCGCGGTGGGTTCAAGGGTTTGCTCCTCGGATCCACAAGCCAGGCGGTACTGCACAAGGCGACCTGCCCGGTGCTGGTCGTCAAGACCCCTCACGAATGAGAACCCCGCTCGCCGCCTGTCGACCATCGGCAGGCGGCGAGCGGTGTGTCTACCCGGCGGCGTCCGAGGCCATCGCCTCTGTCGACTTCTGTGGCGTGTCCGGTCTGGCGGCTGCGCCCGACTTCGGTAGGAGCAGTGAGACACCGAATCCGGCAATCAGCATTCCCAGCGTGAGGACGTAGGTGTCGGCGACCGCGCCGGCCAGTCCGGGCGCGGCCACCAACCGTTCCACAGCCGGGAGTCCGAGTGCAGCGGCCATGCCGCCGTCGTCGAGCACGGGTACCCGGCTGTTGAAGTAGGCAGTCAACAGGGTCGCGCTCGCGGCTGCGCCGATCGCTGCGGCGAACTGATTGCCGGTGGTGAGGATGGTGGTGCCCGACGCGAGGTCGGGGCCGGTGATTCCGCGCAGGGCCGCGGTCATGACCGGCATGAACGT
This sequence comes from Williamsia soli, assembly GCF_017377795.1. Lineage (GTDB taxonomy): Bacteria > Actinomycetota > Actinomycetes > Mycobacteriales > Mycobacteriaceae > Williamsia > Williamsia soli. The sequence goes on from NZ_JAFRDR010000010.1 coordinate 133,218, forward strand.
CGAACCGATGCCGACACCCATGAGGATGCCGATACCCGCAATCGCGACGTATGACGTATCGGCAGCGAGCACCGACGTCATCAGCGACATGGCAACCACAGTGGCGCCGATGCCGAACCAGACTATTTTTCGTGGGTCGATCCGGTCGACCAATCGCGTGGCGATCTGCACCACGACGCCTGTGGTCAGGGCTTGACCGATCATCAGCAGACCTGCGGCGGTGGCACTGTCACCCCGGACCGCCTGCACGTAGATCGGCAGGATCATCATCGAGCCGAAGTACGCCCCACCGACGAGGAGCATGCTCGTCGCACCGACGGCCAGCGAACGTCGCTGGAGCAGGCGAAGATCGAGCAGAGGTCGTGCCGACCTGGTGGTGCGGAGGGCGAACAGTGCGAGTAGTCCGACACCGAGCGCCCCCGGCACCAGCACCTGCGGGGTCAGTGGGTCGCCGTGGTCGCCGGCCCGGGAGAGACCGAAGACGAGCAGTGCGGCTCCCGGGGCGAGCAGCAGGAGCCCCACCCAATCGAGGGGCCTGCGCTCATTGCCAGATGTTCGGGGAAACAGTTTGATCGCCAACACTATTGCGACGATTCCGAGTGGCACGTTGATGAGGAACAGCGAGCGCCACCCGACACTGTCGATCAGTAGACCGCCGAGGGTCGGCCCGAGTACCGGACCGATCATCAGGGGCAGACCGAGCCATCCCATCATCTTTCCGCGATGGCGTTCATCGACGAGCTGCAGGGCGATGGTCATTCCCACGGGTTGCAAGAACCCGCCGCCCAGGCCCTGGATCGCGCGAAATGCAATGAGACTTTCCACATTCCACGCGAGGCCGGCGAGGGTGGAGCCCACGACGAAGAAGGTCAGAGCGGTGATGTAGACGCGGCCTGCGCCGAAGCGGGCGATGGCCCAGGCTGCGGTCGGCATGACGGCGACCAGGGCGAGCGCATAGGCAGTGGTCACCCACTGCATGGTCGACAGGTTGGTGTCGAAGGATTCGGTGAGCCGGGGGATCGCCACCACGGTGACCGTGATGTCGAGCATGACCATGAGAGTGCCGAGAGCGAGTATTGCAGCGACCTGCTTGGCGAGTCGGTTCATCCTCACGCCACCCCACGCGTGACGACGGGGCGCTGGGGCTTCAACAACTCTGCCCACCAGATCAATTCATCCATGGCCTGTCGCGCCGAGTCGCCGGCGGTGTCGTCGAGGGTGAGTGTCCCGTCGTCGAGGTGCTCCCATGGCATGTGGATCACCACACCGTTGCGGGTCCCCACCATGTAGACCTCCGCGACCACCGTGCGGAGATGTTCGACCGCTCGTAGACCACCGGACATGCCGCCGTAGGACACGAAGGTGACCGGCTTGTGCTTCCACTCGGTGCGATGGGCGTCGATCAGAACTTTGAGTTCACCGGGGTAGGAGTGGTTGTACTCCGGGGTGACGACCACGAATCCATCAGCGTGATCGAGCAGTCGGGTGGTGGCCGCTCCGGTGGGTTCGGCGAGGTCGATGACGTCGAACTCCGCGCCCTCTGGAGGTAACTGGTCGAGGAACCACCGCGCGACGCTCGGCCCGATCCTGCCGGCGCGCACACTCGCGATGATCAGAACGAAGTTCAGATGTGTCGGTGTCATGGTTCCTGAGTATTCAAGTTGAAGTGAACTTGAAGTCAAGTACCCTGTGCGCATGGCGTTGAAGAAGTTGGAGATGACAGTGGGGGAATTGGCGATCCGGGCCGGGGTGGCGCCGTCCGCAGTGCGGTACTACGAAGACCGTGGCCTGATCTTCAGTCGGCGCACCACCGGGAACCAGCGGCGATATCACCGGGCGATGCTCCGGCGCGTGGCTTTCATCAGGGCATCCCAGGCTGCGGGAATCCCGTTGGCCACCATCGGGTCGGTGCTGGAGGCACTCGGCGAGCACGAGTCACCAACCAAGTCGATGTGGCACAAGGCATCGCAGCGTTGGGTCGACGACCTCGACGAACGGATCGCACTGTTGCAGCGGATGCGCGACCTCATGGACTCCTGCGTCGGTTGTGGCTGCCTGTCGATGAAGGCGTGCCATCTGTTGAACCCCGAAGACGCCTACGCACAACAGGGGCTGGGCTCGAACCGGCTGCTCACCGAGACATGTGAACGTAAGCTCGAGCAGGCGGATTAGCGCCCGATCACCTGCTGTGCAACAGATCTCAGCCGGCGGCGTCGGCACCGGCCTCGAGGTCGGCGATGATCAGCTTGTCCATGGTCATCATGGCATCCAGAGCGCCCTTGGCCCGAGCGGGATCGGGGTCGGACATCAGCTCGTAGAGCCGGGTGGGGACGATCTGCCAGCTCAGTCCGAAGCGGTCTTTGAGCCAGCCGCACCGGGACTCTTCGCCGCCCGCAGTGAGGGTGTTCCAGTAGTAGTCGACCTCATCCTGGGACGAGCAGGTGACGGTGAACGAGACCGCCTCGGTGAACGTGAACTCCGGTCCAGCGTTGATGCCGATGAACTTCTGGCCGGACACCGTGAACTCTGCCGAGAACACGTTGCCGTCGTTGCGGGTGACGTTGTCGATCGATGAATCGGGAAACGTCTCGGTGTACAGCTTCATCGCGTCTTCGATGTTCTGGTTGAACCAGAGTGACGGGATGATCTCGGTCATGGCGGGCTCCTCAGCTCGAATCGGGTCGGTGCAGCGTTGCTGGTAGGTAGACCGTGCCCGCCTTGGAAACTCATCGCAGTGACCAAATCGCCGCTTTTGTTGCGATGTGCGACACCGTGTTGCGCATTACGCTGTTGGTAGTGCGTCGACCTACGGATCGGAGGGCAATCTCATGATGAGTGCACAATCGAATCCAGGATGGAACCCAGGAACGTCCTGGCCAACCGTCAAGCACGTCTCGGTGGACGAATACCAGCAGGTCATCGGCATGATCGCGCAGAATGTCCACGCCGACTCCCTGGCCGATCCGCAGGCCTTCGCCAGGCAGTCGCGACTCGCGGCGGCGCTGCTGCCGGCCGCCGTTCGTGAACTGCTGCTCGACTTCCTGGTCGATGGCGACGGTGGTCTGTTGCTCAGCGGACTCGAGGTCGGCGACATCTCATCGACGCCGGACTCCCCGGTCGACGCCCTCACCCGCCGGACCGAGATGGCCAAGCAGTCGGCGGTGTTGCTCTCGAGCATCGTGCACCTGGTCGGCTACCGGCCGGAGTGTCGTGGAGAACTCGTCCAAACCCTGATCCCGATCCGTAGCCACCTGCGTCGGCAGACCTCCACCGGAAGCGCGGTGGACCTCGAAAGTCACACGGAGCAGTGTCACAACATGGCGTCGCGGCCGGACTTCATCGCGCTCGGGTGTCTACGAGGCGACCCGCACGCCGCGACCTACCTGCTCTCCGCCCGCGAACTCCAACGACAGTTGCCCGCCGAGACGGCCCGGTTGTTACGCGATCCGGTCTTCTACACGCGCGTCGACGGCTCCTTCGTCGACGGCGGTGTGCCCGACGAGGTGCGCGGACCCATCCCGGTGCTCAGCGGTTCATGGAATGATCCGGTCATCACGTACGACGAAGACCTCATGTCGACCGACAGTCCCCAGCACGCAGCCGCGCTGGCCGCAGTCAAAGGCGTGTGGGCGACGCATCGCAGTGAGGTCGTGCTCGGCCCCGGGGACCTGTTCATCATCGACAACAGCCGAGCCATCCACGGCCGCAGTTCTTTTGCCGCGAGATGGGATGGCACCGACCGCTGGCTGTGTCGGCTGCAGGGCCTGTGCAACCTCGCGGTCTCGCGCTTCGCGCGGCTCGAGGGATCTCCGATCATCGAGAGTGAGGGCTGCTGACCGGGCCCTCTCCAGTGCGGATTCCCCACACGGTTCAGGCGATGTCCTCGATCGCCTGGACAGGCGTGTGCAGCGCCGGGATGATGTTCTCCCCATAGGATTCCAGCGTGGCCCGCTTGTCGTTGTGCTGGAGGTACACGGCGAACTGATCGACCCCGATCTCGCGGAGCACGGCGAGTTTGGCGAGGTGGTCGGCCGGGGTTCCGAGAATGCAGAACCTGTCCACGATCTCGTCCGGCACGTACTCGGTGTGCGATGTGCCGACCTTGCCGTGGTCGTTGTAGTCGTACCCGGCCCTGCCGACGACGTAGTCGGTGAGCGCGGCGGGGACTTCACCCTCGGTGCCGTAGCGCTTCACCAGATCGGCGACGTGGTTACCCACCATCCCGCCGAACCAGCGGCACTGGTCGCGGGCCAGCGCCATCGACTCGGGGCTGTTGTCCGTGGTCACGTACGCGGGTGCGGCAACGCAGAACTTGATCGCCATCGGATCGCGGCCGGCCGCCTCGGCCGCGGCCCGGACCCGGCCGATGGTCCAGGCCGCGATGTCGGGGTCGCCCAGTTGCAGGATGTACCCATCGGCGACCCGGCCGGTCAGTTCGAGGGCCTTGGGTCCGTACGCGGCCACCCAGAGTTCGAGTTCAGAACCGTGGCTCCAGGGGAAGCGGAGCCGGCGACCGCCGTAGTCCGCGGAACGTGAATTGGCCAGTTCCCGAATGACGTGAATGGCCTCGCGCAAGGTCGCGAGGGTCGCCGGTTTGCCGTTGAGGGTCCGCACGGCGGAGTCGCCGCGCCCGATACCGCAGATGCTGCGGTTTCCGTACAGATCGTTCAGGGTCGCGAAAGTGCTTGCGATGACGGTCCAGTCGCGATTGGCCGGGTTGGTGACCATGGGCCCGACCGTGACCTTCCTGGTTGCTCCGAGGATGGCGGAGTGGATCACGAACGGTTCCTGCCAGAGCAGGTGTGAGTCGAAGGTCCACACGTGAGAGAACCCGAGGGCCTCGGCACGGACGGCGAGGTCGACAAGCCGGAGGGCAGGTGGATCGCATTGCAGTACAACTCCGATGTCCATTGTTCTCCCGGTGCAGGTCTGTGTTTCGCGTGCGGTCTCGTCAGATCAGGTTCTGGGACAGGCCGCGTTTGATGAAGCTGCCGTGTCCTTTGGTTCCCAGGTATTCACCTTGATCGATGATCACCGAGCCCTTCGAGAGGACGGTGTCGATCTGTCCGTCGATCTCGTAACCCTCGTAGGCCGAGTAGTCCACGTTCATGTGGTGAGCCTTCTCGAGTCCGATACTGGTGTGTCCGTGGGGGTCGTAGATCACGATGTCGGCATCGGCGCCGGGGGAGATGATGCCCTTGCGGGGGTACATCCCGAACATTTTCGCCGGTGTCGTCGCGCAGACGTCGACCCAGCGTTCGAGTGAGATCCGGCCGTCCTTGACGCCTTGGAACATCAAGTCCATGCGGTGTTCCACCGATCCGATCCCGTTCGGGATGTTGGCGAAATTCCCGATGCCCATGTCTTTTTGGCCTTTCATACAGAACGGGCAGTGATCGGTGGCGACGGTCGCGACATCGCCGGTTCGGATGTAACGCCACAGCTCGTCCTGATGTCCCTCCTCCCGGGAGCGCAGCGGGGTGGAACACACCCATTTCGCACCCTCGAAACCTGGTGCGCCCAGCTGCTCTTCGAGTGAGAGGTAGAGGTATTGGGGACATGTTTCGCCGAAGACGTTCTGTCCTCTACCGCGGGCATCGGCGATCTGGGCCAGGGCCTGTTTGGCCGACACGTGGACGATGTAGAGAGGAGCCCCGGTCAGCTGGGCGAGCATGATCGCCCGATGCGTTGCCTCTTCCTCGAGCTGCCAGGCCCGTGATGTTCCGTGGAAGTAGGGGGCGGTGTCGCCGCGCGCGAGCGCCTGCTCGACAAGCACATCGATGGCGATGCCGTTCTCGGCGTGCATCATCAGCAGTGCCCCGAGGTCGGCGGCCTCCTGCATGGCCCGCAAGATCTGGCCGTCGGTGGAGTAGAAAACGCCCGGGTAGGCCATGAAGAGCTTGAAGCTCGTGATCCCTTCGTTCACCAGCTCGGCCATGCCCTTGAGGGATTCGGCATCGACACCGCCCATGATCTGATGGAAGCCGTAGTCGATCGCGCAGTTACCTGCTGCCTTCTCGTACCAGGCTGCGACGGTGTCCTGCACCCGCATTCCGGGGTTCTGGACTGCGAAGTCGACGATGGTGGTGGTGCCGCCCCAGGCCGCCGCCCGCGTGCCCGTCTCGAAGGTGTCAGAGGCGAAGGTGCCTCCGAACGGCATCTCCATGTGGGTGTGCCCATCCACTCCGCCGGGTATCACGTATTTTCCGGTGGCGTCGAGTGCGATGTCGGCGGAGGTGGTCAGGTCGGCGGCCAGTGCTGTCGAACCCGGCTGCAGCACAGCCACGATGGTGCCGTCGTCGACAAGCACATCGAGGAGTTGGCTACCGGTCGGTGACACGACGATGCCACCGTGGATGAATGTTGTCGGCACAGCTACTCCTCTTCGCTTGTCCTGCTCAGGGTTCGACCAGGCTCCCGTACGCGTCGGGTCGCCGATCTCGATAGAACGACCACCGGTCGCGGACTGTTCGGATCAGACTCAGATCGAGGTCGCGCACCACCAGTTCCGGGTCTTGGGCCGAGGCCACATCACCGACGAACTTGCCTTCTGGGTCGACGAAATAGCTTGTGCCGTAGAAATCGTCGTCCCCGTACTCGGACTCGATCCCGACGCGGTTGATGGCTGCGATGAAGTACTCGTTGGCCACGGCCGCCGCGGGTTGCTCCAGCTTCCACAGGTAGCTGGACAATCCGCGGCTGGTGGCCGAGGGATTGAAGACGATCTGTGCGCCGGCCAGCCCCAGTGCGCGCCACCCTTCGGGGAAGTGGCGGTCGTAGCAGATGTACACCCCGACCTTGCCGACGGCGGTGTCGAAGACCGGCCAGCCCAGGTTGCCGGGTCTGAAGTAGAACTTCTCCCAGAAGCCCTGCACCTGAGGGATGTGATGCTTGCGGTACTTCCCGAGCAGGGTGCCGTCGGCGTCGATGACCGCGGCGGTGTTGTACAAGAACCCGTCCTGTTCACGCTCGTAGACGGGAACGATCATCACCATCGCCAATTCCTTTGCGAGGCCGCAGAAGAGGTCGATGGTGGGACCGGGAATCGACTCTGCGAACTCGTAATACTTCGAGTCCTGCACCTGACAGAAATACGGGGCGTCGAACACTTCCTGGAATCCGATGATCTTCGCACCCTGGGCCGCGGCGTCTCGGGCGTAGGCGATGTGCGCGGCGATCATCGACTCCCGATCGCCGGTCCAGTTCGTCTGGACGATGGCGGCCCGAACGGTCTCGTGTGCGCTCATCCGTTGATGATGCTCGCGGCAGCGTTTCGGTGCGGTTGCTTCGGCGAAAACTCGCGATTACCCGGTCAGGATCCGGCGCACGGATTCGTGGACGATCTGTCGCCGATCGGAGAGAACGTCCGCGTCGAGGTCGACGTTGCCGTCGGAGCCCGGTGTGATGACCCAACTCGAGACAATGCCGAAGATCACGGCGAGGACGTCGGCCGGATCCCACTGCGGCGCAATAGCCCCGGATGACTGTGCACGGCCGATCCCGTCGAGTCGGGCATCCCAGAGTGGATTGTCGTCGGCCTGCCGCCGGATGCGGGAGGCCTGACCCTGTAGCTGGCCCCACAGCATGAGTCGCTGCACGTGCGGTGTGTTGCGGAGGTCGTCGAAGATCGCCACCGCGTAGGTGGGCAGGTCGTCCGGATCGAAGGGGACAGCATCGAGGAAACGCCCGAAATCGTCGTCGAGTATCGCGTGGAACAGCGATTCCTTGTCGCCGTAGTACGCGTAGAGGCGCTCCTTGCTGGCCTTTGCCGTGGTCGCAATGCGATCGATCCGCGCCCCGGCCAGGCCGTGTTCGGCGAACTCGGCTCGTGCCGCATCGATGATTCGCTGCTTCGTTGCGGACACATCTCTCGTGCTCATGGCACTCAGCCTAACCAAACGAACTAGTTCGTTTGACTATTGGGGTCGCCTGGCATAGCTTTTCTCCTCGTGACTTCTTCTCCTTCTGACGCACCGGTGACCACCGGACCGGCGCAGCCAGACTCGACTGACCATGACAATCCGAACCATCGACGCCGGTGGCTTGTGCTGACGATCGTTGCGCTCGCGCAGTTGATGGTGGTGCTCGATGCCACCATCGTGTCGATCGCGCTACCCGATGCCCAGGCGGAACTGAGCATCGGCGACGGAGACCGCGCGTGGGTGGTGACGTCGTACGCCCTCGCATTCGGTGCGCTGCTGTTGCTCGGTGGACGAATCGCCGACTACTGGGGGCGTAAGCGCTCGTTTGTCGTCGGCATGGTCGGCTTCGCGGTCATGTCGGGCATCGGCGGTATCGCGCAGAACGGCATCGAGCTGTTCATCGCGCGGGCAGGCCAGGGTGTGTTCGCGGCGCTGGTGGCACCGGCTGCGCTGGCGATCCTCACCACCACGTTCACCCGAAGTGCCGAGCGCGCAAAGGCCTTTGCCGTCTACGGCGCGATCTCCGGTGGTGGCGCCGCAATCGGGCTGCTGCTCGGTGGTGCGTTGACCCAGTACGTCGACTGGCGCTGGTGCCTGCTCGTCAACATCCCCATCGCCGCCATCGCGATCGCGGCTGCGGTCCCGGTCATCGCCGAGACGAAGGCGCACGGCGACACCACCTATGATCTCCCGGGCGCGTTGCTCGTCGCCGTCGGGCTGGGGTCGCTCGTGTACGGCTTCACGCGCGCCGAGCACGGCTGGCTCGAACCCGACACGCTCGGCTTCATCATCGGTGGTCTCGTTGTGCTCACCGTGTTCGTGATCGTCGAGCGTCGGTCCGCGAACCCCCTGCTGCCGTTGTCTGTTCCGTGGGATCGCAACCGCGGCGCCGCGCTGATCGGCATCACGCTCGCCGGGGTCGCGATCATCGGCAGCACCTTGTACCTTGCGATCTACCTACAGGCGATCCTGGAGTTCAGCCCGATGATGGCCGGTGTCGCATGTCTGCCGATCACCGTCTTCATCGTCCTCGCCTCAGGACTGGCGGCGCGGCTGACGGTTACCGTCGGCGCGCGGATGCCGCTGGCCATCGGCCCCGTGGTCGCGGCTGCCGGCCTGTTGCTGCTCGCCCAGATCGACGTCGACAGCTCGTACTGGACCGGGGTGTTCCCGGGCCTGGCCGTGTTCGGCTTCGGCATGGGCCTGCTGATGGTCCCGATGCAGAATGTGGCTCTGATCGGGGTGCCGAACCACGACGCCGGCGCAGCGAGTGCGCTCTCGAGTGCCACGCTGCAGGTCGGCGGCGCGCTGGGTACGGCACTGCTGACCACCGTCTATACCTCGGCCAAGAGCGATTCGCTCTCCACGAATCCGATCACAGAGGGTCCGACGGCGTTCATCGCCGCCGAGGTCGCCGGCTACACGACAGCCTTCGCCTGGGCAGCCGGACTGCTGATTCTTGCGACACCGGTGGTGCTGATTCTCGTTCGCGTGAAAAAGGATGAGCTGCAGTCGATGACGGCTGCTCACATCGGCTGACGACTCACACCGCGGTCACGGTCACCGGCACGCCGTTGAGGACGGCGTTGCCGGAGACAGTGTCGAGGTGCATGGGGTCGGTGACATCGTTGGCCGACGGTGCATCGACCTGACCGGCGACGGCGAGGCGGACGCCGGACCGTCGCTGCCCGAAGCCGTGGGGGAGGCTGACCACACCGGGCATGATGTCGTCCGTCTCGGCGACCGTGACCGTGACACTGCCTGCGCGCGAACGCAGCACCGCCCGATCGCCCGTGGTGAGACCGCATCCTGCGAGGTCCTTGGGATGCATCAACAGGTGGTGTCGAGCCTGGCCCTTCGACAGTCTGGGCGAGTTGTTCATCCACGAGTTGTTCGATCGCAGGTGCCTGCGTCCGATCAACAGGAGCTGCCCCTCGGCGACGCTGACGAGGTCGGTGTGCAGACGATTGAGATCCGCGATTATCAGTGGCGGGGCCAGTTGCACGACACCGGATTTGGCGACCAGCTTGCGCCGCAGCCCTGGCCGAAGGGGGCCCAGATCCACCCCGGACGGTGACCGGAGCAGTGCCCGCAACGTGAGGTCGCCGGGTCCGGTGCGCAGGAGCAGGGCGAGCAGTGTGCGGGGCGTCGCTCGCAAGCGGGCCGTCGACTTGACCTGGGCCGGCAGTGCTGCAGCCCGGCTCCGTAGGCCGCTGATGCCGGAACCGTGCGAGGTCGCCCGACGTCGTGCGATCGCCAGGGTCAGGTCCCGGAAGATCTCCCAATCGTGTTTGGCGCCGGCCGACTTCTCGAGGACGGCAGGGGAGAAACGGGCCGAATTGTGCACTGCGAGTTGATGGAAGATCAGATCGTAGTGGTCGCGTTCGAAGATCATCGTCGGCGGCAGGATGAGGTCGGCATGCCGAGTGGTCTCGTTGACATAGAAGTCGATGGACACCATGAAGTCCAGGTCGGCGAGAGCCTTGTCGAGGCCATCGCCGCCGGGTGATGATGACACGGGGTTTCCGGCCACGGTGATCAACGTCTTGATCTGGCCCTTGCCCGGCGTGGCGATCTCGTCGGCCAGCGTCGAGACGGGAAGCTCGCCGCCGAACTCAGCGAGACCGCGAACTCGACTGCGCCACTTGTCGAAGTGTCCGCGACCGCTGAGTTTGCGTGCCACGAGGTCGATCTCGGGGTCGGTCAACAGGGCGCCGCCGACCCGGTCGAGGTTGCCGGTCACCGCATTGATGGTCTGGATCGCCCACTGGCACACGGTTCCGAACTGCTGGGTGGAGACCCCCATCCGACCATAGGCGACCGCGCGCTCGGCTGCCGCGAACTCCGTCGCGATCGAACGGATGGCGTCGGCATCGACGCCGGTGATGGGTGCCGCCCACTCGGGCGTCGTACTGCGGCACGCGGTCGCGACCTCATCGAGTCCGGCGAGCGGCAGATGCCCGATGCGCCTGTCGTCGAGGCCCACCTCATGGACCAGCACATGAAGCACTGAGAGCAGAAGGGCAGCGTCGGTCCCAGGGCGTACGTAGAGGTGCTTGTCGGCGATGGCGGCGGTTTCGGTGCGGCGCGGGTCGATCACCACCACTGTGCCGCCGCGGCGCCGCAGTTCACGCATCCTGTTGCGGAAGTCCGGTGCCGTCATCATCGACCCGTTCGACACGACGGGGTTGGCGCCGATGATGAGCAGGTGCTCGGTGTGATCGAGGTCGGGAATCGGTATCTGCAACTGATGTCCGTACATCAGATGTGCGGTCAGCTGGATCGGTAGCTGATCGGCCGAAGTGGCCGAGAACATGTTTCGGGTTCCCACCGCGCCCAGGAACGGTAGGCCGTGGGTGACGAACCCCAGGCTGTGCACATTGGGGTTGCCGGTGTAGACGGCCACACCGCCTCGCCCATACCGTTCCTGGGTCGAGACGATCTTGTCGGCGACCAGAGCAGCGGCTGCTTTCCAGCTGATGTCCTCCCACCCACCGTCCGCGGTCTTGCGCAGCGGGGTACGCAGCCGATCCGGGTCGAGGTGCAGGTCGGTCAGCGCGGTTGCCTTGGGGCAGATGTGCCCACGGGACAGTGGATCGTCCTTGTCTCCACGGATGTCGGTGACCTTGCCCGCGTCGACGGTGACCTGCAGGCCGCAGATCGCCTCACAGAGGTTGCAGACGCTGCGGGTGGTGATGGGGGTCATATCAGGTCACGCTAGCCCTTCGTGGGTGCCCCAGGATCGATATCGAGGTCATCTCAAGGCCCCGATGTCGAGTCGGCACCGGATCCGCAGGCTCCTCGCCTGGGCGATTCTGGATTCGGCTCACCCCGGCGGTAGCTTTGCCATGTGAAGCAGATACCCCGCGAGATATGGGTTCTGCTCAGCGCCAACGTCGTCATCGCCCTCGGATTCGGTCTGATCGCGCCGGCCCTGCCGGCATTCGCTCGCAGCTTCAACGTCGGATACACGGCGGCGTCGGTCATCATCTCCGCGTTCGCCGTGATGCGACTGCTGTTCGCACCCGCCAGTGGACGGCTGGTCCGCATTCTCGGCGAGCGCCGGATCTACCTCAGCGGGTTGCTGATCGTCGCGGCATCGACCCTCGCGTGCGCCTTCGCTCAGACGTATTGGCAACTGCTGATCTTCCGAGGACTCGGCGGTATCGGTTCGACCATGTTCACCGTCTCGGCCACGGCGTTGATGATCCGCCTGGCGCCACCGGACATCAGGGGGCGGGTCTCGGGATACTTCAGTGCAGGCTTCCTGATGGGCAACATCATGGGCCCCCTGGTCGGCAGCGCGCTGGTCAGTTTCGGTCTACGGATGCCGTTTGTCGTCTACGCGATCGCGTTGCTGATCGCCTCGGCGGTGGTCGCCACCCAGCTGCGCAGCGTCGGCGGGCGCCCGCTGCCCGGTGGTGACGGCCAGGTGGCGATGCCGTTTGCGGAGGCGCTGCGCGATAGCGCCTATCGGGCGATCCTGTCGTCGGCCTTCACCCAGGGGTGGGCCTCGATGGGCGTGCGGGTGGCGTTGGTGCCGCTGTTCATCGTCGACGGTCTCGGAGAATCGGCCGCCATCTCAGGGGTGGTGCTGGCCGTGTACTCGGCGGGCAACGTCATCGCGATCATCGCGGCGGGCCGACTGTCCGATTCGCTGGGGCGAAGGCCGATCATGTTGCCCGGACTGCTGCTGATGGGGGCTTCCACCGCCGTGCTCGGGTACAGCGGAAACATCTGGGTCGCGAGTGCGCTGACGTTCGTCGCGGGCATCGGTTCGGGGCTGTTCGCGCCGACCCATCAGGCCGCGCTCGCCGATGTCTTGTCCGGACGTGGACAGGGCGGGCCGGCGTTGGCGTCCTATCAGATGGTTGCCGACCTGGGTGCCATCAGCGGGCCCGTGATCGCGGGATTCATTGCGCAGCAGTGGGGTTTCGGCCCGGCGTTCGCGGTCACCGGTGCCGTCGCATTCGTGGCCACCATCTTCTGGATCCTCGCCCGCGAGACGCTGCCACCGCGCGGGACGGACAACTTGCGGGCGAACGAGGGCTGACCGCACTACCGTTGACCTCATGTCTGAAGTTTCGGGTTCTGGGGTGTCGAGTCCTGAGCAGCCGCTGTTGGGAGCCAACTCCGAGGTCGGCCGGTTGCGCACGGTGATGCTGCACCGTCCGGGTGACGAATTGCGGCGGCTGACGCCTCGCAACAGCGATCAACTGCTGTTCGACGGACTGCCCTGGGTCGATCGCGCCCAGGAAGAACACGACGCATTCGCCGACGTGCTGACCGGTCGCGGCGTCGAGGTCCTGCTCCTCGGCGATCTGTTGACGGAGACGTTCGAGACCAGCGGCGCGGCCCGGATGCAGGGCATCGCAGCGGCGGTCAGCCCGCGTCGACTGGGACACCACCTCGCGCAGGATCTCTCCACCGAACTCAGGGGGCTGTCGGCCGACGACCTGGCCCGGGTGCTGATGGCGGGCATGACCTTCGACGAGATGCCCGAATCAGCTGCCACCGTCCGGTCCTCCCTGGTGTGGCGCATGCATCACGGTGCCGAGTTCGCCATCGACCCGCTGCCGAACCTGCTGTTCACGCGGGACAGTTCGTTCTGGATCGGAGACCGTTTCGCGATCACCTCCCTGGCGTTGCCCGCACGCGTCCGGGAGACCTCGCTGACCGATCTCATCTATGCCCACAACCCCAGGTTCCTCGGGGTGCGTCGCGCCTACGAGTCCCACACCGCGCCGGTCGAAGGTGGCGACGTGCTGCTGCTCGCGCCGGGTGTGGTGGCCGTCGGAGTCGGCGAACGCACCACCCCTGCCGGCGCGGAGGCGCTGGCACGCAGCCTGTTCGACGACAAATTGGCCCACACTGTGCTGGCGGTGCCCATCGAACAGCGCCGCGCCTCGATGCATCTCGACACCGTGTGCACGATGGTCGACACCGACGCCGTCGTCATGTACCCGGTCATCCAGGACTCGTTGTCGGCTTTCACCATCCACAGCGGCGACTCGGTCTCCGTGACCGGACCACAACCCTTCGTCGAGGCGGCGGCCGAAGCGATGGGCATCGAGAAGCTCCGCGTGATCGACACCGGGCTGGATGCGGTGACCGCCGAACGCGAGCAATGGGATGACGGCAACAACACGCTGGCATTGGCGCCGGGCGTCGTCGTCGCCTACGACCGCAACGTCGAAACCAATCGCCGACTTGAGGATTCGGGCATCGAGGTGTTGACCATCGCCGGAAGCGAGCTGGGGTCGGGGCGAGGTGGACCCCGCTGCATGTCATGCCCGGTGTCGCGTGACCGGTTGTGACCATGAGGAAAGAAGACGGTATCGGCCTCCAGCTCGACCCGGATTCGGACGTCGCACCCTATGAGCAGGTCCGCCGCGGCGTCATCGAACTGGTCAACTCCGGACGGCTTCTCGCCGGAAGCCGGATACCCACGGTCAGGGCGCTGGCACAAGAACTCTCACTCGCGCCGAACACGGTCGCGCGGTCCTATCGCGAACTCGAGGCCGAGGATGTCATCGAGACCCGGGGACGGCAGGGATCATTCATCAAAGCCCACGCCGACTCGGCCCTTCAGCGCGCGGCACTCCTGACCGTCGAGCATGTTGCCGCCTTGCGACAATTGCGTGTCGACGACGGTCACATCAAATCCCTGCTGGACCAGGCTTTGCGCAGGTGAGCGGCATGCTCGCCGTATTGAAGATGGGCGGCGAATTGGTTACGAGCAGGTAGTTAAACTTCAGCAAAAGTTGAACAAACGGTGCCAACACTGATGTTATTGAGTTCATGGCATTGAAGACCGAAACATCCGACGCAGTTCGGCCACCCGGGGAACCCGGTTCGAAACCGAGGATCGACCTGGTGGTCTTCGGCGTAACTGCCGCTGCGGTGATCGCCTTCGTGATCTGGGGCATCGTCGACAAAGAGAGCCTCAACGCCAGGACCCAGGACATCCTGGCGTGGATCACCGACAACCTCGGCTGGGTGTTCATTCTCTCGGCGACGTTCTTCGTCTTGTTCGCGATCTTCCTCGCGGTGAGCAAGTACGGCAAGATCCCTCTTGGCCGAGACGGCGAGAAGCCGCAGTACAACACGGTCAGCTGGATCGCGATGATGTTCAGCGCCGGTATGGGCATCGGCCTGATGTTCTACGGCGCCAACGAACCACTCACGCACTACGTCAACGCCCCTCCCGGCCAGAACGCGGACGATGTCGGAGTTGCGATGGCAACGACGATGTTCCACTGGGGCTTTCACCCCTGGGCGATGTACGCGGTCGTCGGTCTCGCGATCGCCTACAGCACGTACCGCTGTGGTCGCGGCCAACTGGTCAGCGCGGTGTTCGCGCCGATTCTCGGCCATCGCGCCAACGGCTGGGGCGGCAAGGTCATCGACATCCTCGCGATCTTTGCGACGCTGTTCGGCACCGTCGCCTCTCTGGGACTCGGTGCAGCACAGATCGGTTCGGGGTTCGTCGAGATAGGCTGGCTCAACGAGCCCTCGAAACTGTTGTTGGTCGCGATCATCGCCGTCCTGACCGCAGCCTTCGTCGCATCAGCGGTCTCGGGTGTCGCCAAAGGTATTCAGTGGCTGTCCAACACGAACATGGTGCTGGCCATCGTGCTGGCGCTCTTCATCTTCGTCGTCGGACCCACGGTCTTCATCCTCAACGTGCTGCCGACCACGATCGGCACCTACCTCAACGACATCACCTCCTTCTCCGCTCGTTCGGGCGCGACGGTCGACGCCGAAGGCGAAACCTGGCTCGCCGGCTGGACCATCTTCTACTGGGCGTGGTGGGTGTCCTGGACCCCGTTCGTCGGCATGTTCCTGGCGAAGATCAGCCGCGGTCGCACCATCCGTCAGTTTGTGGTCGGAGTGCTGTTCGTGCCGACGATCGTCTCGCTGGTGTGGTTCGCGATCTTCGGCGGCACCGCGATCAAACAGCAGATGGACGGAAAGAACCTCGCCGACGCGAGCTCACCCGAGAGTCAGCTCTTCGACCTACTCGGGAACCTGCCACTCACCGGGATCGCCTCGGTCCTCGTGATGATCCTCGTCGCCATCTTCTTCGTGTCGGGAGCTGATGCCGCCTCCTTGGTGATGGGCACCCTGTCCGAACGCGGGGCGGAAGAACCAAGCAAGCTCATCACGATCTTCTGGGGAACGCTCACGGGTGCGGTGGCAGCGTTGCTGTTGTGGGTGAGCGGCGACGACGCGCTGGAAGGCATCAAGACCATGGCCATCATTGCAGCGCTGCCATTCGTGATCGTGATGATCTTGATGTGTGTCTCGCTGTACATGGATCTGCGGAAGGATCCGCTGATCGTCGCGCAGACCCACTACGAGGGCAACCTCGATCGCGATCTGCGGACTCACGCGAACATCTTGGCCGCGGACGACTCGAACGACGTGTTGCCTTCGGGTGAGTTCTCTGCGATCACCCCGGAACAACTGGCGCAGGCCGACTCGATCGATCCACCCCGGAAACCCAAAGACAAATAGTTTCGCTTGACCTGGCAAATCCACTCGTTTCAGTCACACCCAGGGGTCCACGACCCCTGGGTGTGACCGGAACGGGTGGATTTGCTTGTTCAACTCCAGCTTGGAAGCCAGATCTGCATGTTCCACATCTCCCGCGAGATCGGTTCGCCCGTCAGGATCGGCCACATCCACATGAAGTTGAGCACCACCAGTCCCAGGTAGATGCTCACGCCTACGACGCTGATGATCTTCCACTCGTAACCGTTGCGTCTGGCTCGCCGTCCCGCCGCGAGGATATCGCCCGCGCACAACGCCAGGCCCATGATCAAGAACGGGGCCATGGCTGCGGCGTAGAAGAAATACATCTGTCGATCGAGGTTGGTGAACCACGGCAGGAATGCGGCGCCGTAGCCGACGAGGACCACGGAGTAGCGCCAGTCGCGGCGGATCACCATCCGCCACAGCGCCCAAGTCAGCATCGGCAGGGCCAGCCACCACAGGATGGGTGTGCCGATGAACATCATCGCCCGGACGCACTCGGACTCACCGCACTTGTCGGGGCCGTATTCGATGTAGTAGAGCATCGGCCGCAAGCTCATCGGCCAGGTCCAGGGTTTCGATTCCCACGGGTGATGATTGCCCGCGCTGTTGGTCAGATTCGAGTGGAACTCGAGAACACCTGATTCGTAGTACCAGAGCGACCGCCACGCGTCGGGCACCCACGAGAAGGGCCCGCCGGTGCCGATCTGTCTGCCGACCTCGTATCGATAGACCGCGGTCTCGGAACTGAACCAGGGCGCGAAGGTGGCCAGATAGACCAAGACCGGGGTGACTCCCAACGAGAAGCCGGTGGGGATCAGATCTCGGACTCCGGCGCCGCGCCATGGTCGCTGCACCAGGTACGCCCGCCGCGTCGCGACGTCGAAGCCCAGGGACAACAACGCGAAGGCGATGACGAAGTAGATCCCAGACCACTTCGTGCCACAGGCCAGCCCGAGGAGGATCGCGGCGGCGAATCGCCACCACCGAAATCCCAATCGCGGCCCGTAAGGTGAATCGTCGATCCGGCCCTCCATGAAGGCCTTGTGCATTCGGGCACGCATCTGATCTCGGTCACACACGATCGCAGCGAGCGCGCCCAGGACGAAGAAGATCTGGAAGATGTCGAGCAGGCCGGTCCGCGAGCTGACGAACGAGACGCCGTCGCAGATCATCAAGATGCCTGCTATGCCGCCGATGAGGGTCGATCTGGTCAGCCGCCGGACCAACCGGATGACGATCAAGATCATCAGCGTGCCGCAGACCGCCGACATGAATCGCCAGCCCCACGCGTCGTAACCGAAGATCCACTCGCCCGCCGCGATCATCCACTTGCCAACAGGTGGATGGACGACGAGACCGTACGCGGGGTTGTCCTCGAGCCAGTTGTCACCGGTGAGCACCTGATACGCCTGCGGTACGTAGTGCTTCTCGTCGAAAACGGGGGTGCCCTTGTCGGTGGGCGAGCCGAGGTTGATGAACCGGGTCGCGGCACCGATCGCCGTCAGGATCAGCGCGACGATCCAGCCGCGACGCCGGTCGGTGGCACCGAACACCGGCGCGGGGATCGTGCGGGTGCCGCCGGGGCTCGTACCGAGGTCCTCGGCGTAGACGCCGGGCAGCTCATCGGCTGCGCGGCGAGCTGAGATCGAGTTCTCCGGTGCAGAGATCACGAGCGGCGGGGCAAACGTCACGGGGCCAATCGTAGGCTGTGCAGTGATGAACTCTCCGCAACCGCAGGGCCTACTGGTTCTTGCCGCGACCCCGATGGGCCGCCTCGACGACGCTTCACCCCGTTTACGTGAGGCGTTGGCGACCGCCGATGTGGTCGCGGCCGAGGACACACGGCGTACTCGAGCCCTGGCCTCCGGGCTCGACGTGAGCATCGGTGGCCGAGTCGTGAGCTACTACGACCAGGTCGAGGCCCAGCGCACACCTGCACTCGTCGACGAGGTGCGGTCCGGTGCGACCGTCCTGGTCGTCACCGACGCCGGGATGCCATCGGTGTCCGATCCCGGCTATCGGCTCGTGGTGGCGTGTGTGGAGGCCGGTCTTGCGGTGACGTGCCTGCCCGGACCCTCCGCTGTGACGACCGCGTTGGCGGTGTCCGGTTTACCGGTCGAGCGGTTCTGCTTCGACGGTTTCGCTCCGCGGAAGTCCGGACAGCGAAAAACCTGGCTGGCGGCGTACGTAGAGGAAGCGCGGACAGCGGTGTTCTTCGAGGCGCCACATCGGCTTGCCGAGTGCCTGGCTGATGCAGTGGAGGTCCTCGGGCCGGACCGGCGAGCCGCCGTCTGTCGCGAGCTGACCAAGACCTACGAGGAGGTGCGCCGCGGGACACTGGCCGAACTCGTCACCTGGGCCGGGGACGGGGTGCGTGGTGAGATCACCGTCGTCCTCGAAGGAGCGGTGGCCACCGAACCCGAGATCGACGACCTCATCGCGCGGGTCGAGCGACTGGTCGCCGACGGCATCCGGCTCAAAGACGCGTGTTCGAAGGTCGCCTCATCCACCGGCGCATCGAAACGAGACCTGTACGAAGCAGTGTTGGCGGCGAGGCAGGACCAACACGCGGCACAATGAGGCCGTCAGGTCGGTTGCAGACCTATGATGGCGGCCGCCTTGTCGAGGCACTCCTGCCATTCGGCGAGGGGGTCGGAATCGATCGTGATACCACCGCCGACGCCGAGATATGCCGAACCGTTCGGGGTGATCTGCACCGTTCGGATCGCGACGTTGAGGTCGAGGCCTGCGGTGGGGGAGACGACGCCGACTGCGCCGCAGTACATTCCGCGGGGGAACGGTTCCCAGGTCGAAAGCAGTTCCTGAGCGCGCACCTTGGGTGTTCCGGTGACCGATGCGGGCGGAAACGTGGCCTCGATGAGTTCGGTGTTGGTCACGGCTGAGGTGGTGGTGGCCTGGACGGTGGAAACCAGGTGCCAGACGCCCGGCGCGGGATGGACGTCCAGCAACTCGGTGACGATCACCGTGCCCGGGACGGCGACCCGGCCCAGGTCATTGCGGACCAGGTCGACGATCATGATGTTCTCGGCAACGTCTTTGGCGGAGTCGCGGAGCATCTGCGGGTCGAGATCGATGGGGAGGGTTCCCTTGATAGGGCTCGACGACACCACATTGCCCCGTCGCCGCAGATATGACTCGGGTGAGAAGGATGCAACCGATCCCCAGTTACCCTGGAGCAGAGCCGATTTGCGGGGGCGGGTGACCGCGACACCATCGGCGAAATAGTTTGCGACCGAACCGGCGAGCCGGCCGGAGAAACGGGTGCAGATGCAGGCCTGGTAGACCTCGCCTGCGCGTATCGCGTCCAGACACAGCGCGACTGCTTCGACGTGTGGACGCTGAGGCGGCGGCTGCCAGTTCACCGACCACACGTGGCTGTGGTGTTCGACGAGGCAGGCACGCACCCAGTCGGGGCAGGCCTGGCCGGTCAGCGACGTCCACCACCAGCTGCCGGTGCGATCGAGGTGCAGCACGCTGTCCGTCGTCCCGCCCGCGGAAGGCGGTAGCGGGCCCCGGTCTGCTCGATCGGGAAAGCTGCGGTAGCCGAACCAGAATTCCTGAGGGTCGTCCGGGATGTCGACGCCGGTACGCAAGGAGATGGACGGGGCGATCACTGCGTCGGTGTCGAGCCAATCGCCGACCAACGCAGCGGGGCCGGGTATCCCGAGGCGGCGAGTGTGAAAGTCCAGCGCGCGCACCACATCCGCGGCCGGCGCCGGACCGAGCTCAACGCTGCGCACGCCGACCGCTCAGTCCTTCGGGACTTCGAACCGGGGGAAGATAGGGGTGGGCTTAGGTAGGGTCGTCCCGGCCGTGAGGCGCTTGCCGATGGAGTCGAACGTCCGGGAATCTTGATCGACCACAAGCTGATCCAGCAACCGGCCGGTGGATTCCGGCATGGCCGGCTGCGCCAGCAAGGTGGTGATCCGGACGACCTCGGCGCAGATGTAGAGCACGGTTCCGGTGCGTTCGAGATCGGTCTTCGCCAGCTTCCACGGCTGCTCAACGGAGATGTATTTGTTGGTGTCGCCGAGGACTTCCCAGATCGCCTCGAGAGCAGAGTGGATCGCCTGCTGATCGAATTCGAGGCGGACCCGGTCCAGCAATCCGTCTGCCTTGGCGAGCAAGTCGTTGTCGGCATCGGTGAGATTCACCGCATCGGGGAGGACACCCTCGAAGTACTTACCCACCATCGACAGGGTGCGCTGCGCCAGGTTGCCGAGCTCGTTCGACAGGTCCGCATTGACTCGCGCGACGATGGCCTCGTGGCTGTAGGAGCCGTCCTGACCGAAGGGCACCTCACGCAGGCAGAAGAACCGGATGGGGTCGAGGCCGAACTCCTCGACGAGCGCGTAGGGGTCTACGACGTTGCCCACCGACTTGCTCATCTTCTCGCCGCTGTTGAGCAGGAAGCCGTGGGCGAACACGCGTTTCGGCAATTCGATCCCGGCACTCATCAGGAACGCCGGCCAGTAGACGCAGTGGAACCGAATGATGTCCTTGCCGATGATGTGCAGATCGGCGGGCCAGAACTTCTTCCATTTCTCGGACTCGGTGTCCGGGTATCCGACCGCGGTGATGTAGTTCGTCAGCGCGTCGACCCACACGTACATCACGTGGTCGTCGTGTCCGGGAACCTTGACGCCCCAGTCGAAGGTCGTGCGGGACACCGACAGATCGCGCAGACCACCGCGAACGAAGCTCGCGACCTCGTTGCGCCTGGTCACCGGGCCGATGAACTCGGGATGCTCCTCATAGAGCGCGAGCAGTTTGTCCTGGTAGGCCGAGAGCCGGAAGAAGTAGGCTTCCTCCTCGGTCCACTCGACTTCGGTGCCAGTATCGGAGGTGACGCGGGTACCGTTCTCGAGGACCTTGGTGTCGGCTTCGGCGTAGAACGCCTCGTCGCGGATCGAGTACCAGCCCGAGTACTTGTCCAGGTAGATGTCGCCGTTGGCGCTCATCTTCTCCCAGATCGCCTTCGACGCGACGTGGTGATCGGCGTCGGTGGTCCGGATGAAGCGATCGAAACTGCTGCCGAGGGTCTCCTGCAGCTTCTGGAAGGCCGCAGAGTTGCGGTCGGCGAGCGCGCGGGTCTCGATGCCCTCTTTCTCTGCGGTCTGCTGCATCTTCTGACCGTGTTCATCGGTGCCGGTGACGAACAGCACCTCGTGGCCATCGAGCCGTTTGAAACGGGCGATGGTGTCGGCGGAGATGTATTCGTAGGCGTGCCCGATGTGTGGGGCGCCGTTGGGGTACGCGATGGCCGTCGTGATGTAGAACGGCGGTTTCGATGCAGAAGCCATGGTGCGTGACAGCTTATCGGCCCTCGCAACGCGGGTGGACCCGGCTGTCGCAGTCACCATTCATGTCGAGCCTGGCCACTACTGTTCCGGTATGGACGCCACAGCCCGGTTCCGGTTCACTGAAGCCCGCACGGCCGTGCTCGCGACCGTCGCACCTGACCATGGCCCGCATCTGGTGCCGATCGTCTTCGCCTGCGAGGGTGACGTCATCTACACCGCGGTCGACGGCAAGCCCAAGTCGACCAACAGACTGCGTCGCCTGGCAAACATAGAGGCGCAGCCGAAGGTCGGCGTCCTCGTGGACCACTACGACGAGGACTGGCACCAGCTCTGGTGGGTCCGGGCCGACGGCGTGGCGACCGTGCACACCAGTGGTGACCGAGCCGACCGGGCACGGGAACTCCTGAGGGCAAAGTACGACCAGTACGAGTCGGTGTCGCTCGACGGCCCGGCCATCGCCATTGCCGTGACCCGGTGGTCCTCCTGGAGCTACTCCGGCTGACCGAGCGCGCCCCTACGTTCGCTCGCCCACCCGAATTCGCGCCGCCCATCGGTTGTGGCCGGTGGGTGGCGCAAAAACGGGTGGGGGGTTGCGTTCGTCCGCCCACCCGAATTCGCGCCGTCCATCTGTTGTGGCTGGTGGGTGGCGCAAAAACGGGTGGGGGGAGCGCCACTGATTGCTCAGCGGGCGCGGGCGAAGTTCTCCGTGAGTTCGGCGATGATCTGCGGCCAGAGCGGTTCGGGGATGTCATGACCCATGTCGTCGATGAGGACGAGCTTGGAGCCCTCGACCGCGCGGGCGATCGCCTTCCCGCCCGACGGTCGCATCAACCCGTCGACCTTGCCGTGGATGACGACGGTCGGCGCCGTGATCGCCGTCGTGTACTTCTTGAGGCTTCCCGTCCCCATCACCGCCGCGGTCTGCCGGACGATCCCGGCGGGGTCATGTGCGCGGTCGTAGGCGAGCCCTGCCCGGCGCAACGATTCCTCCCACGGCAGGGCGTACTTGGGGCTGCCGATGGTGCGCATCGCCTTCGCGGCGTTCTCGACGTACTGCTCGCGGGTCGCACCTTTTCCGGGCCCGGTCAGCAGTGCCTTCAGCTTTCGGGGATCCGGCGGCGGCAGAAACGCCTCATTGGTACTCGAGAACAGGATCGCGACCGACAGCACCCGGTCGGGATGCTTGCCCGCGAGGACCTGCGTGATCATGCCGCCCATCGAGCCGCCGACGATGTGAGCCTGCTCGATACCGAGCGCGTCGAGTAGTCCGACGGCGTCGCCAGCCATGTCGACCAACGTGTACGGCACGTCGCTGGGGAGCCCGAGTTCGTGTTTGGCGAGCCGGGCCAAGCCGGTCAATGCGTTGCCGCCGACACGGGTGCCGTCCAGGTGGGTCGAAAGCCCTATGTCGCGATTGTCGAAGCGGATCACGCGGTACCCCTGCTCGACGATCGACATGCAGAACTCGGTCTGCCAGAACGTCAGCTGGGCGCTCAGCCCCATGATCAGCAGGACTGCGGGATCATCCGGATTGCCCATGTCTTCATAGGCAATCGTGATCTCCCCGACCTGCGCGGTACCGATGTGATGCCTGGTCGAACCCTCGGGATGCTGCTGGGTCTCACTCATCCGCCCGACAGTAATGCAGACGCACCCTCGAGCGTGTGGTTGACGCGAAGTCCACTCGACCGATACCGCAACAACGACACGCTCGAGGCCGGATCACCTCGAGCAATGCCGGCAGGCACAATCTGGATATGTCCTCGCGCCCTTTCCAGCAAGTCGATGTGTTCGTCTCCGGCTCCCTCACCGGCAACCCCGTCGCTGTCGTATTCGGTGCCGACGACCTGACCGACGCTCAGATGGCGGCGTTCGCCAACTGGACGAACCTGTCCGAGACGACGTTCATCACCACCCCGCGTGATCCGGCGGCCGACTACGGGTTACGCATCTTCACCCCGGTCGAAGAGCTTCCGTTCGCGGGACATCCCACGCTTGGTTCGGCGCATGCCTGGCTGCGGTCGGGCGGGGAACCCAAAGGCGAGACCGTTGTACAGGAGTGTGGAGTCGGGCTGGTGAAGATTCGTCGTGACGGCGACACCCTGGCGTTCGCGGCGCCGCCGCTGATCAGATCGGGACCGGTCGACGACGCCGATCTCGAGGTGATCCACCGCGCACTCGATCTGCGTCCCTCTGACGTGGTGGCCTCGAACTGGGTCGCCAACGGTCCGCGATGGATCGGCCTGCTGCTCACCTCCGCGCAGCGGGTACTGGATGTGCAGCCCGACTTCGCGGCGTTGGGTGCCCTGCACGTCGGTCTGATCGGGCCCTACCGGGAGGATGCGCCGACGCCGCTCGACCAACCCGACTACGAGGTGCGTGCGTTCGTCCCCGAGACCGGCGTGGCGGAGGACCCGGTGACAGGCAGTCTGAATGCCGGCTTGGCGATGTGGCTGCGGGCCGAGAAGATCGCGCCCCAGAGCTATGTGGCATCGCAGGGGACAGTGCTCGGGCGGGCAGGGCGGCTGTACCTCGACGACGACGGTACGAACATCTGGGTGGGCGGCCGCAGCTCGACGTTCATCACGGGCGAGGTCGATCTCTGACATGAGCGAGCACGCTCCCGCGCAGCCGGCCGACGCTGAAGAGAAGAGCAACAAACAGCTCAAGAAGGAGCGGCGCCGCACACCTCCGCCTGATCCCGAGCCGGTCGGTGCGCTGATCGACGCCCACACCCATCTCGCGGCCTGCGGAGGCCGCGATCCCGAGTCGGTGAAACAGATCCTCGATCACGCCGAGTCCGTCGGGGTGCGGGCCGTGGTCACCGTCGCCGACGACATCGTCGACGCCCGCTGGGCCGTGGACGCGGCGCGGTGGGACCATCGCGCCTACGCCGCCGTTGCCTTGCATCCGACCCACGCACATCAACTCGATGACGCCGCCAAGGCCGAGCTCGAGCAGATGCTCACCGACCCCAAGGTGGTGTCGGTCGGCGAGACCGGCCTGGATTACTACTGGCCTGGCAAATCGGAGGACTGCGCCTCAATTCCTCAGCAGCACGAAGCGTTCGCCTGGCACATCGACCTCGCCAAGCGGGTCGACAAACCGCTG
The DNA here is from genome assembly GCF_017377795.1 of Williamsia soli. GTDB lineage: Bacteria > Actinomycetota > Actinomycetes > Mycobacteriales > Mycobacteriaceae > Williamsia > Williamsia soli. The sequence continues at coordinate 158,116 of NZ_JAFRDR010000010.1, forward strand.
ATGATCCACAACCGTGAAGCCGACCGCGACCTGCTCGATGTGCTGGAACGCGAAGGGGCGCCGGAGACGGTGATCATGCACTGCTTCTCCGGTGACGAGAACATCGCTGCCGAATGTGTCGAGCGTGGGTACCTGCTGAGCTTCGCGGGGACGGTGAGCTTCAAGAACTCCAGCACGCTGCAGGCTGCGGCACGGCTGGTACCGGATCACCTGTTGCTGATAGAGACCGACGCGCCATTCCTGACGCCCCATCCGTATCGCGGACAGCCGAATCAGTCGTACGTCCTCCCATACACCGCGAGGGCGTTGGCGGAGGTCCGGGGGTGCCCGCCAGAGCACGTTGCCCGGTCTGTTACCGAAAACGCGATCCGCGCATATCGCCTGGACCTGCAATAACACAGGTTGCTTTGCACGAACAACACCATCTCGTTATCTTGTTGTGATCATGTCTGTGTTTTCTCGTATCAACGAATCAACCTCGCGCACCCCGCGCATCGCCATCGCTATGATCCTCATCGTGCTGATCGCCGGCGGCGTCATGGGGACCGCGATGTACAAAAACGTCAAGATCGACGTCGACGGCAAGGTCGTCGAGGTCGCCACGATGCGTGGCTCGGTCGACGGGATTCTCGAGGAGCAGGGTCTGAACCCGGCCGACGGCGACCTGGTCGCGCCCGCCCCCGACTCCGGCGTGGGTGACGGTGAGACCATCACTCTTCACAGGCTCAAGACGCTGACGGTGAACGTCGACGGGCAGCCGAAAGAGATCAAGACGACCGCGACGACCGTCGAGGCCGCGCTCGCGGAGGTCAACCTCGATTCGGCCGCCAACGACATCGAGGGCCCGGCCACCGACCAGCTTCCGGTCTCCGGCGGCACGGTGAACGTGGTGCTCCCGAAGAAGGTCACGCTCACCGACGGCAAAGACAAGACCGTCAAGGACATCGCCGCGAAGACCGTCGCCGAGTTGCTCGAGGACACCGGCAATCCGCTGGCGCCGACCGACGTGGTCACCCCGGCCGCAACTGCCCCGGTGACCGACAACATGGACATCACCGTGACCCGGATCCGCACCGAAGAGGTGACGGTGACCGAACCGGTGGCACCTCCTGAGAACAAGACCGATGACCCCGAGCTGATCTCCGGCCGCAAGATCGTCAAGAAGCCGGGCACACCTGGTGAGCAGCAGGTCACGTACTCCGTGACCACCGTCAACGGTGAAGAGACCGAAAAGAAGAAGCTCTCCGCCGAGGTCCAGGTGGAGCCGATTGCCGCGGAGGTCGCTGTCGGCACCAAGCCGGGCGCCCCGTACGTCCCGCCGGGCTCGGTCTGGGACAGGCTTGCCGAGTGCGAGGCGACGGGAAACTGGGCCATCAACACGGGCAACGGTTTCTACGGTGGCGTGCAGTTCGATCAGAACACCTGGGACCGCTGGGGCGGGCAGGAGTACGCGCCGCGCGCCGACCTCGCGACCCGCGAGGAGCAGATCGCAATTGCCACCAAGACCCAGGCCGCGCAAGGATGGGGCGCATGGCCTTCCTGCTCGTCAAAACTCGGTTTGGGCTGACGACCATTCCCCACGCCGCACCTGAAGTCGCGCGGTGAGCGCGACGCCGTTGTTCCTGGGCCCCGCAGAGATCCGTGAACTCGCGGCCGACCTCGACATCCGGCCCACGAAAACGCTGGGTCAGAACTTCGTGCACGACGCAAACACCGTGCGCCGCATCGTCACCGCTTCCGGTGTCGGCGGTGACGACGTCGTGCTCGAGGTCGGTCCGGGGCTGGGTTCGCTGACCCTGGGGTTGCTGGCGACCGCTCGTCAGGTGCTCGCCGTCGAGATCGATCCGGTCCTCGCCGGACGGCTACCTGAGACGGTGGCCAATCGTGCGCCGGATCAGGCGGCCGCGCTCACCGTCGTACCCGGAGATGCGCTCAAGGTCACAGCAGCCGACCTGCCTGCCATGCCGACCGCACTGGTCGCGAACCTGCCCTACAACGTCGCGGTGCCCGTGCTGATCCATCTCATGTCCGAACTGCCCAGCATCCAGACCGCTTTGGTGATGGTGCAATTGGAAGTCGCGCAACGTCTCGCGGCAGGCCCCGGTGGTCGCATCTACGGCGTCCCGAGCGTGAAAGCGCGATTTTTCGGAGAGGTGTCGCAGGCCGGCTCGGTCGGTCGCAGCGTTTTCTGGCCGGAACCCAAGGTCGAGTCCGGTTTGGTGCGTATCCGCCGCTACCCGGAAGCGCGGTGGCCCGTCGACGAGACGCATCGCAAGCGGGTGTTCTCGGTAGTGGACGCGGCATTTGCTCAGCGTCGCAAGACTTTACGCGGTGCCCTGTCTGGCTTGGCGGGGTCGCCGGTCAAGGCCGAGGAGTGGCTTCGTGGTGCCGGAATCGACCCGGGACTGCGTGGCGAACGCCTGGCGATCGAAGACTATGTGGCGCTTGCCGCGCAGCTCGATTAGGCGGGCCGCATAGACTTGGACACCGTGTTGTCTGTCGTCCCCCGCCCCGTCACAGTCCGGGTACCCGCCAAGGTGAATCTGCACCTCGGCGTGGGTTTGCCACGCCGTGACGGCTATCACGAATTGACGACGGTGTTCCAGGCCCTCTCGCTCTCCGACACCATCTCGGTGGTTCCGGCCGACGAGTTGTCGATCTCCGTCACCGGTGACAGCGCTCGCGAGGTCCCCGTCGATGGGACGAACCTGGCGTGGCGGGCAGCCGAACTCATGGCCAGGGTCGCAGGCCGCGAGCCCGCGGCCGCGATCTCGATCGCCAAGGGCATCCCGGTGGCCGGCGGTATGGCCGGCGGCAGCGCCGATGCCGCAGGCACGCTGGTCGCGCTCGCGCGGATGTGGCACCTTGACATCAGCCGCGACAAGATGCGCGATCTGGCAGCTGAATTGGGCAGCGACGTCCCGTTCTCGCTCCGCGGCGGGACGGCGCTCGGCACCGGCCGTGGTGAAAAACTCACCACCGTGCTCTCGCGCGGCGAGTACCACTGGGTGCTGGCGGTGGCGAAAGAAGGGCTCAGTACTCCTGGCGTTTTTCGCGAGCTCGATCATCTGCGAGAGAACTATTCGTCCGCCGACGACACCGGCACCTACACAGAATCACCCGATGAGTTGCTGCAGGCACTCGCTTCCGGGGACCCGAGGAGAGTTGCGGATTTGCTGCACAACGACATGCAACCGGCGGCGCTGTCCATGCGCCCGGCGCTGCGCCGAACCCTGCGTGCCGGGGTGGATGCCGGCGCCCTCGCGGGCATCATCTCCGGCTCCGGACCGACGTGTGCGTTCCTGTGCACCGATTCCGATGCTGCGGTCGCGACGGCCGCCGAGCTGTCCGGCGCCGGCGTGTGCCGCGCAGTCCGTACCGCGACCGGCCCGGTGGCCGGCGCCCGACTGATCGACGGTTCGCTATGACATCGGCACGTAAGCAAGGCGCCAACCTGATCTCTGTTGAGAACGTCAGCAAGTCGTTCGGGATCAAACCCCTGCTGGAATCGGTGAGTCTGGGCGTTCAAGAAGGAGACCGCATCGGTGTCGTCGGTCTCAACGGCGGCGGCAAGACCACCATGTTGGAGATCCTGGCCGGGCTCGAGCCGCCCGACAGCGGCCGGGTTGCCCGCGGCAGCGGCTTGCGCATGGCGGTCGTCACACAGCGTGGGCATCTGCCGCCCGAATCCACCATCGGGCAGATCGTGCTGGGTCCGCTCGACGTCGCCGAGCACGAATGGGCAGGCGACGCTCGCATCCGTTCGGTCCTGGCCGGAATCGGTATCGGCGCGCTGGGTTTGGATACCCCGGTCACCTCACTCTCGGGGGGCCAGCGCCGCCGCGTCGCGTTGGCGGCAGCGCTGGTGCAAGACCTCGACCTGCTGATCCTCGACGAGCCGACCAACCACCTCGACCTCGAGGGCATCGCCTGGCTGGCAGACCATCTCGTCAACCGTCGCAGCGCACTCGTGGTCGTGACACACGACCGCTGGTTCCTCGACACCGTCGCCACCACCACGTGGGAAGTGCAGAACGGCACCGTCGAGAGCTACGAGGGTGGCTACAACGACTGGGTCTACGCCCGCGCCGAGCGGACGCGGCTGTCCGACGCGGCCGAGGAACGTCGCCAGAACCTGGCCCGCAAAGAACTCGCCTGGCTGCGTCGTGGCCCGCCCGCCCGTACCTCGAAGCCGAAGTACCGCATCCAGGCCGCCGAGAAGCTGATCGCAGACGTGCCACCGCCTCGAGATTCGGTAGCACTGGCCAGTTTTGCCAAGCGCCGACTCGGCAAAGTCGTGATCGAACTCGAAGACGCGACCCTCACGACCCCGGACGGCCGGGTATTGGTCAGCGACCTGATCTGGCGGCTCGCACCCGGCGAGCGGATCGGTCTGGTGGGCATCAACGGTTCTGGCAAGACGACGCTGCTGCGTGCTCTCGCCGGTGAGGTCCCCCCGGCGGCCGGCAAACGCATCGAAGGTCAGACCGTCGAAATCGGCTGGCTCCGTCAGGAACTCGACGACCTTCCCACCAATATGCGCGTGATCGAGGCCGTGGAGGATGTCGCGGGTCGCATCGAGCTGGGCGGCAAGGACGTGTCTGCAGGCCAGTTGGCCGAACGTCTCGGCTTCACCCCGGCGCGCCAGCGCACCCCGGTCGGCGATCTGTCCGGAGGCGAACGTCGCCGGTTGCAGCTGACCCGGGTTCTGATGGCCCAACCCAACGTGCTGCTTCTCGACGAGCCGACGAACGACCTCGACATCGACACGCTGCAACAACTCGAGGACCTGCTCGACAATTGGGCCGGAACCCTGGTGGTCATCAGCCATGACCGGTTCCTGATCGAGCGCATCTGCGAGAGCACCTGGGCGTTGTTCGGTGACAAGAAGTTGACGAACCTACCCGGCGGCATCGAGCAGTACCTCAAGAAACTGGCCTCCGGACCTGCTGCGGTGTCGGCTGCGCCGTCCACTCGGTCCGAGGGCTCGGCCGCCAAGAGTTCCGGGGGCAAAGGTTCTGGCGCACAGCGGGATATGGAAAAGGCGCTCAAGAAGGTCGAGCGCCAGGTGCAGCGTCTTGTGGTGAAAGAAAAAGAACTGCACGAGAAGCTGGCCGCGGCGGGCACGGATGCCGATCGGTTGATCGAGCTGGGTGTCGAGCTCAAGTCCGTTGTGGCAGAGCGTGAAGCTGCCGAAGAGTCGTGGCTCGAACTTGCCGAAGAAGTCGGCTGAGAAGGAGAAGGTCGGTGTCATTCATCCGCACGTCGGTGGGCAACGGTGTCGGCGAGATCATCCTCGACCGGCCGAAGGCGCTCAATGCGCTCGACCAGACGATGGTCGATGACATGTTCCCCATCCTCACCGACTGGGCCGACGACCCGTCGGTGGAACTGGTACTGGTGACCTCGGCAAGCGATCGTGCGTTCTGCGCAGGTGGCGACATCCGGGCGATTCGCGACGCTGCCGTCGCCGGCGACCACGCTGCCGTGACCCGCTACTTCAGTGCAGAATACGAACTCGATCAACTGGTCGCGGAGTACCCCAAGCCGTACGTGTCCTTGATCGACGGCGCGGCCATGGGCGGCGGCCTCGGTATCAGCGTGCACGGCGAGGTGCGCGTGGTGAGCGAGAAGGCCGTGATCGCGATGCCGGAGACGGCCATCGGATTCATGCCCGACGTCGGCTCGACCTACTTCCTCCCTCGACTGCCCGCCGGTGTCGGGCTCTGGCTCGGCCTCACCGGCGCCCGCGTGCGCGGCGCCGACGCCGTCGCAGTGGGTCTGGCCACGCATTACGTGCCCAGTGCCAAGATCGGTGAGTTGGCCGACGCCATCCGCTCCGGGACCCCGCTGGCCCAGGCGCTGAACGGGCGTGCCGAAGATGCGTCCCGCACCGACCTCCCGCTGGCAAAGATCGCGGAGTATTTCAGCGACGATCCGGTGAACGCGATCGTCGGCGGTCTGCGAGGGGCGGTAGGGGACGACTGGGCGGCCGAGATGGTCACCCTGCTCGAACAGGCCTCACCGACCAGCCTCGTGGTCACCGCGGCGATGATCGAGCTCGGCGCACGTTCCACCCTCGATGAGTGTCTCGAGCGGGAGCTGCACGCCGCCGAACAGATCACCAGGACCCCGGACTTCGCCGAAGGCGTACGTGCGGTCCTGGTCGACAAGGATCGCAACCCGGCGTTCAGTCCTGCGGACCTGCTTGATGTCGACCCCGAATTGGTCACCCGGATGATCGGCTGACGCCTACTTCTCGGGCCGGTACCGCGGTTCGGGCGGCACCAGCCGCGTTCGTCGCCTACTCTCGTTGAACAACTGGGTCGTTTGACCCAGTTTGGATGGGGCGGAAGGCGCGAGCGTGGCGAGGATCTCGGTGGAACGGCGCAGAGACCTGCTGGTCGCGGCCGCATTCCGGGTGATAGCCGATCACGGGGTCGAAGCTGCGACCACCAGGCGTATCAGCGCCGAGGCGGATATGTCGCTGGCGAGCTTCCACTACGCGTTCGAATCCAGGAACGAACTGCTCGCCGAACTGGTCGCGCGTGGGACCTCCGATGAGTTCGCGGCCATCACCGCCCCGTTGACCCCGCCGGCCCGATCGGTCGACCCGTGGACTCTGCCGGACGATATCGGTGAGCTTCTCAAGGCGGGTCTGACGTCGTACCTCGACAGCGTCGTCGCAGACCCGGGTCGCGAAGCCGCGATGATCACCCTGGCCCAGTACGCACGTCGCACCGCGGGGCTCGAGCACTTCGCCCGGCGCCTGTACGAGCGCTATTACGAGATCGCCCAGGCCTCGCTCGAAGCGGCCGCCGAGGCGATGGACGTCTGCTGGGCAACGGACCCGCAGGAGTTGGCACCGCTGGTGGTGGCGGCAACGGACGGCCTCACCCTGGCCTATCTCAACACCGGTGACCGGGACGTCGCCGAGCGGATCATCGACTCGACGGTCGCCATGCTCCGCGGGCATGTGACGCCGCGATGACGGTGCTCACTCCGACCCGGGTCTCGAACCGGTGGATCAGTCTCTTCGCGCTGGCGTGGGTCGGGATCTGGATGGCGCAACTGGCGCCGTTCCAGCTGTCGTTGCCTGAGCAGATCAACGACTGGCTCGGATTCGGAGACCAACTGCGCCAGGACAACTGGCAGGAGAGCGTCACCACGTTCGGCACCATCTCGGGGATGTCGGCGCTGTGCGCACTGATCACCTTTCCCTTGGCGGGTGCACTCAGTGACCGCACCACCAGTCGATTCGGCCGGCGTCGGCCATGGATACTCGGTGGCGTCCTGCTCTTTGCGGTCGGGCTCATCCTGCTCGGGATGCAAGACACCTACTGGGGTCTGGCGATCTGCTGGTGCCTGGCGCTGACCGGTTTCAGTGCCGCGTCGGCCGCATTGACCGCGATGATCAGCGACCAGGTCCAGGTGGATCAACGCGGAGTCGTCTCGAGTTGGGTGTCCGCGCCCCAGGCGATCGGCACCATCGTCGGCATCGCGATCCTGTCGGTACTCGCGCTCGGGTTCCTCGCCGGGTACGCGGTGCTCTCGGTGCTGCTGATCGTCCTGGTGGCACCGTTTCTGTGGTTCGTCGAGGATGTGGCTGTGTCGCACCATGATCGCGCCCGGGTCACCATCCGGCACCTGCTGTCCGAACTCTGGATCTCACCACGCGAGCAACCCGACTTCGGGTGGACACTGCTCGGCCGGATTCTCGTCAACATCGGCAACGCACTGGGTACCTCACTGCTGTTCTTCTACCTGCAGTTCGGCCTCGAGGTCTCCGATCCCGAGATGTCGTTGCTGCTGCTGACCGCCGTCTACATGGTGTTCGTCATCGGGGCGTCGGTGACATCGGGTGTACTCAGTGACCGAATCGGCAGACGCAAACCATTTGTCCTGGTTGCCGGCGTACTGCAGGGGGTTGCGGCTGTGGTCATCGCGGTGGTCCCGAGTCTGCCTTCGACGATGCTCGCCGCGGCGCTCCTCGGCTCAGGGTTCGGATGTTTCCTCGCGGTCGACCAGGCACTGGCCACTCAAGTATTACCCGACGCCGATCACTACGGAAAAGATCTGGGAATCATGAACATAGCGATGGCCGTACCGCAGGCGCTGGGACCACTCCTGGGCGCCTGGATCGTGCACGCGACGTCGGGATTCGCCGGACTCTTCGTTGCCTCCGCGATCTTCGGAGTGCTCGGCGGGATCTCGGTGCTGCAGGTCAGGAGTGTGCGATGACCGATCTCGATCTCGGCAGCGCGGTCATGCGGCCGCAATGGCCCTGGGACGCCGACCCCGAGAGCTATTGGGGTGCAATCGATCATGCCGTCGAAACGTACGGTGCTGTGGACAGCCCGGTGGCCGTCCTCGAGTTGACCGCCCTGCGACACAACCTTGCGGATCTTCGCGCGCGAGCCGGGGGCGTGCCGATCCGGGTGGCGTCGAAATCGTTGCGGGTGCGCTCGGTCATCGAGCAGATCGTGGCGGTCGAAGGGTTTGCCGGAGTGCTCGCCTACGACGTGGCCGAAGCGCACTGGCTGGCGACGACGGGTGGCATCAGCGATGTCTTGGTCGGATACCCGTCACCGAACCCGCGCGCCATCGCGGCGTTGGTGTCCGATCCCGTTGCCGCGGCGCGGGTCACCCTACTGGTGGACTCGGTGGAACAACTCGGGCTGATCGGGAGGGCGATCGCCGGCACGTCCGGCGACGTACGGATTGCGATCGACCTCGACGCCTCGTACAAGACGCCGCTGCTCGGTCACATCGGGGTGCGGCGATCTCCGGTGCGCACCGAGGCCCAGGCAGTGGAACTCGCGCACAACATCGTCGGCCGTGAGCGGATGACGTTGGTGGGCGTGATGTCGTACGAGGCACAGGTCGCCGGCGTCGGGAACGAGGTGCCGGGCAAGCGTCTGCGCAACAGCATAATCGGTGACATGCAGCGACGTTCGATGATCGAGCTCATCGAGCGCCGCACTGCAGTCGTGGCTGCGATCCGAGAGATCGCCGACCTGGAGTTCGTCAACGCAGGGGGCACCGGGTCGATCGAGGCGACCGCGCTCGATCCGTCGATCACCGACATCGCCGCGGGCAGCGGCTTCTTCGGTGGTCACCTGTTCGACAACTACGCGCACTTCAAGCCTGCACCCGCGATGTCTTTTGCGCTGTCTGTGGCGCGGGTCCCCGCGCGGGGGATGGTGACCTGCCTGGGTGGGGGCTGGATCGCCTCCGGCCCGCCCGGGCCCGACCGGCTCCCGTTGCCGGTCTGGCCACCGGGCTTGGAGTACGTGACCCGCGAGGCGGCCGGAGAGGTACAGACTCCGCTGCAGGGCAAACAGGCGCGGCGGCTGACCGTCGGCGATCGGGTGTGGTTGCGCCACACCAAATCCGGCGAGCTCAGCGAGCACGTGAACGCGGTGTTGATCGTCGACGGTGACGCGGTGGTCGGCGAGTTGCCCACGTACCGAGGTGAGGGGAAGTGTTTTCTGTGAGCTCGCGTGCGCCGTCGTCTCCGGGAACATGGCGAAACTGGGGCCGTACCGAGTCGGTCGTCCCGGCGCAGGTGCGCACGCCCAGCGCGGTCGAGGACGTCGTCGCGGCGATCGCGGACGCCCGCGCCGGTGGACTGACGGTCAAGCCGGTCGGTTCGGGTCATAGTTTCAGTGCGATTGCCCTGGCGCCCGGAATCCAATTGGACATGTCGGCGTTGCGCGGACTGGTGTCGGTGGATGCGCACACCGCGCAGGCCACCTTCCGGGCGGGCACCACGTTGCGCGAGATACCGGATCTGCTGGCACCTCACGGATTGGCGATGCCCAATCTGGGCGACATCGACGCCCAGACGCTCTCCGGTGCGACGTCGACGGGCACGCACGGCACGGGCGCGACGTTCGGTGGAATCAGCACGCAGATCGTCGGTCTCGAGATCGTCAGCGGGACGGGGGATGTGCGAAGAATCGACAGCGGACGGCCGGAGTTGCTCTCTGCTGCCGCGCTCGGTCTCGGCGCTCTCGGGGTGGTCACGGAGATCACCCTGCAGTGCGTTCCGAGCTTCGGTTTGCACGCCCAGGAGGGGCCGGAACCGGTCGACGGCGTGATCGATTCGTTCCTGGACTCCGTTGCCGCCCATGACCACTATGAGTTCTACTGGTTTCCGCACACCGGGTTCGCGTTGACCAAGAAGAATGTCCGGGTCGGCGCTGACGTGCCTCCACAGGGGCCGGGCAGAGTTCGGCGCTACATCGACGACGAACTCCTGAGCAACGGGTTGTTCGGTGTGCTGTGCGCGGTGGGGGCCCGGGCGCCGAAGGTGGTCCCGAAGCTGAATTCGCTGGCTGCCAATGCGTTGTCGGCACGTACCTACATCGATTCGTCCACCCGGGTGTTCGTGTCGTCGCGTACTGTGCGATTCCGGGAGATGGAATATGCACTTCCGATCGAGCGGATACCTGAGGCGCTGAACCAGATTCGCGAGTTGATCGCGCGGCGCCGGTACAAGATCAGCTTCCCGCTGGAGGTGCGGGCCGCCGCAGCGGACGACCTGATGTTGTCGACCGCCAGTGGCCGCGCGTCGGGATATATCGCCATCCACCGATACCACGGCGATCGGACCGACGGTTACTTCGACGACGTCGAGGAGATCATGGTGTCCCACGGTGGTAGACCGCATTGGGGGAAGATGCACACGCGAGACGCGGGGTACCTGCGGACCGTGTACCCCCGGTTCGACGAGTTCCTCACCGTACGCGCGGACTTCGATCCGGACCGCGTCTTCGCCAATCCGTATCTGCGCTCGGTACTCGGGACCTGAGAACGCAGGCTCGAGAAAACACAAGGGGGAGAACGACCATGGACGGTGTCGGATCGACAGCGACGCTCGGCCCGGAGATCTCGCGGCGGAAACTACTCGGTGCGGCGGCGGCCGGTACCGTGGTCGCGGGGACGGCGAGCGTGATGGGTATGGGTGCGCCCGGTCTCGCGGGCGCGGCATCGTCCGGTTACCTGGTGGGCGCGGGGCGGGCCGACATGACCGGAGCTGTCGCCGGACAGGGGATGATGGGGTACTCGCAGCCCCAGCAGATCGCTGAAGGTCTGCACATGCGGTACTGGGCGCGGGCCTTCATCATCGTCGACAGTGCCACGGGTAACCGGGTCGTCTTCGTCACCGCCGATTCGGCGTGCCTGTTCGAGTCGATCCATCTCGGAGTGCTGCGCGCGCTGCGGAGGAAATACGGTGCTCTTTACACGGAGGCCAATGTGAACCTCAATGCGACGCACAATCACAACTCGTGTGGCGGAACGGCGTGGGACTACGCGTACTCGCTGGCGGCCTTCGGATTCAAGAAGAACTCGTACGACGCAGAGGTGAGCGGCATCGTCGATGCCATCGACCGGGCTCACGACTCGCTCGCGCCGGGCACGATCAGTTTGGGTCGCAGCGAGTTACACAATGCCAGCGCCCAGCGATCGAGAGCCGCCTTCGATCTCAATCCCCCCGAGGACAAGAAGGTGTTCCCGGGCGCGGTGGACCCGGCCGTGACCGTCCTGCGACTGGCCCAGGGTGGCAACGACATCGGGGTGATCACCTGGTTCTCGACCCATGGCACCTCCATCGCCGATCACAACCGGTTGATCACGGTCGACAACAAGGGTTATGCGAGTCACCGGTGGGAATCCGATGAACCCGGTGTGGTCGCGGCATTTCCGCAGACCAATGCCGGTGACATGTCGCCGAATCTGAACCTGGTGCCGTTCGATCCCTCCGGCCCCACCAAGGACAACAGGGCGAACTGCGCGATCATCGGCGAGCGTCAATACCAGGCCGGACGCGCGGCGCTGGCGGACAGCTCGGCGATGACCCGCGCCGGCGTCGACTCCGTGATCCACTACGTGGACTTCTCCGACGTCGCGATCGATGGTTCGTACACGCCCGACGGCAAGGCGGCCAGGACCAGCCCCGCGATGATGGGTGCCGGTGCGGTCGCCACCAGCACCGAAGACAACTTCGAGCAGCCGTTGCCGTTCGTCTACGAAGGTCAGGTCAACCCCCTGGTTGCGGTGCTGGGTGGGCTCGATGCACCGGTCTCGCCATGGATACGGGACGTGCAGGCCCCCAAGCTGGTCGCCTTCCCGCTGGGTCTGCTCCCGCCCTGGCCGTGGATCCCACAGGTCATGCCCGTCCAGATCATGCGGATCGGCGATCTGGTGCTCGCGGCGGCGCCGGCGGAGTTCACCATCGTGTCCGGGCTGCGGGTGCGACGGGTGGTCGCGAACGCGCTGCGGGTGCCCTTGGACAACGTATTGCTGCAGGGCTTCGCGAACGGGTACAGCCAGTACGTCACCACTCCCGAAGAGTATGTGTCGCAGCAGTACGAGGGCGGGGAGACCCAGTTCGGGCGGTGGACGCTACCGGCGTACATGCAGAGTTTCGACAAGCTCGCAGGTGCGCTGGCGCGCGGAACCGATCTCGGCCACGGGCCTGCGCCACTGGACAAGTCGAGCATTCAACCGGATCTGGTGCCGCCGCCTCCACCCGATGTGCCGGTGGCCGGTCGCCGATTCGGTGACGTGATCACCGCCCCGAAACCTGCGTATCGCGCGGGGGAGAGCGCGGTCGCCGAGTTCGTCGGAGCCCACCCGAACAACAACCTGCGCCGGTCGGACACCTACCTCGAGGTCGAGCAACGTTCGGCTGATGGGTGGACCCGGGTGTGCGACGACAATTCGTGGTCGACCGAGTTGCACTGGTCACGCCCGGAGGGCAGCGTCGACGCGTCGATCATCAAGGTGCTCTGGGCGATTCCGGTGGGTACCTCGGGAACCTTCCGGATCCGATACTTCGGTGATCGGAAGAACCCGGCCGGAAAGGTCACCGGCTTCACCGGCACCTCACGAGCGTTCGAGGTCACCGCCTGAGCGCGCTCAGCGACTGACGGTGAACCAGCCGGACAACGCGACGGTCGGCAGCGGCGCGGACTGGCTCGGCTCGGGTTCGGCGTCGTCCAGTGGCGCAAACGGATTGCCGAAGACCCGGGTGGCGGTAGGACAGATGAACTTGCCCGCCACGCCCTCGGCCGAGAGCGCGGTGATCGTCATCGAGCAGCTGTCGCCCTGGAAGGTGTTGTCGTCCAAGGCGACCGCCACCCGAGCGTTGACCCGCGTGGCCACGGTGAGGTCGCCGACGAGCATGTCGATCGTGACGCCGTCCGCAGCCGGTCCCTTGAAGAGGAACAACAGACTGTCGAGCGGGACTGCCGGATCTGCATTGCCCCAACGCCCGAAGCTGTAGCAGTCGGCATGACCGGCCGCTCCGCTGACGAGTACCGTCGCAGACCCCTTGCCGAACGCGAAGTCCTGCAAACCGTGATCGATGGCGGCACTCGGGGGTTCGCGTCCGCATTCACTGCTTGCGACCTTCGCGTTCGGGGCGGCTGATGGTGTCGGGGCCAGATCCGAGGACGAGGCCCCCGCCGACTCTGGCGGCTCTGACCGATCGCCACACGCGCCGAGGACCAACGCGCCGACGACGGCTGCGGTTGCCACCCGCATGACGCCGAACCGCTTCATCAATCCGCCGTCGCCACCAACGGTTCGAGGGTGAGGTCGCTGTGTTCCTTCTCGATGTACTGCAAGCGCCACTTGTCGCTGACGAGGGCCAGCAACGCGCCGTCGGTGCGCGTGAACACCTCGACACCGCGCTGGCGGCCCAATTCGTCCGCGCTGGCGGCATCCGTGCGCCGAGCCAGCGTGTAAGGCAGCGGCTGGAAACTGGTGTCGACGCCGAACTCGGTCTTCATCCGGGCGGTCACGACCTCGAATTGCATCGGTCCCACCGCGGCCAGGACCGGTGAGGCATCGCCGCGGATGTCGTTGCGCAGCACCTGCACAACGCCTTCCGAGTCGAGTTGGTCGATGGCCTTGCGGAACTGCTTGTACTTGCCCGCCGACTCCGCGCGCAGCATCGAGAAGTGCTCGGGCGCGAAAGACGGGATCGGCGGGTACTGCACCTTGGTGTCGACGTAGAGGGTGTCGCCGGGCGCGAGGGCCATGGCGTTCACCAAACCCACGACGTCCCCCGGGTAAGCGGTGTCGACAGTTGCGCGGGTCTGGCCGAACATCGCCTGGGCGTACTTGGTGGCAAAGGGTTTACCGGTCTGGGCGTGCGTGACGACCATGCCGCGTTCGAACTCGCCGGACACGATGCGCATGTAGGCCAGTCGATCTCGGTGCGAGGAATCCATCCCGGCCTGGACCTTGAACACCACAGCGCTGAACGGGTCGGTGACCTCACGGACGGTCTCGTCGATCGCCTCCCGGCCCTGCGGGGGCGGCGCGAGTTCGACCAGGGTCTGGAGCAGTTGACGCACACCGAAATTGAGCATCGCCGAGGAGAAGATCATCGGCGAGGTCTGGCCGGCCAGGAACATCTCCTGGTCGTGATCCTGCCCCATCTCCGAGAGCAGTTCACTCTCCTCGACCGCGTTGATCCAGTCGTCGCCCTCCTTCTCCAGCGCGGCGTCGGCGTCGAGGAGTTCCTCGGGGGCGATGGTCGCTCCGCCTGCGGTGCGGGTGAAGCGGATGTAGTTGCCGGTGGTGCGATCGAGCAGGCCCTTGAAGTCGCCGGCGATACCGACCGGAACATACAGCGGAGTCGGGGTGAGGCCGATACGCTCGGAGATCTCGTCGATGAGTTCGAGCGGAGTGCGTCCCGGTCGGTCCCACTTGTTCACGATGGTGATGATGGGGATCCCGCGGTGCCGGCAGACCTGGAACAGCTTGAGGGTCTGAGGCTCGAGACCCTTGGCTGCGTCGATCAACATCACCGCGGCATCGACCGCGGTCAAGACCCGGTAGGTGTCCTCGGAGAAGTCGGCGTGGCCAGGTGTGTCGACGAGATTGATGACGGTGACGTCGTCGGAGTCGGGACCATCGAGTCGATAGTTCAACTGCAGAGCCGTCGAACTGACCGAGATACCGCGCGCCTTCTCCATCTCCATCCAGTCCGACACCGTGGAGCGCCGTCCGGCCTTGCCATGGATGGCGCCCGCTTCGCTGATCATGCGGGCGTGCAGCGCCAGCGCCTCGGTCATCGTCGACTTACCGGCGTCGGGGTGGGAGATGATGGCGAAGGTGCGCCGGCGAGCGACCTCGCGGGCCACGACCGAACGAACGGCTGTAGATCCGGTAGCAGCAGCATCAGTCACTCGGACAAGGTTACAGACCTACCCCGAGCAGGCACTAATCCGTCGAGCGTGCCGAAACCACCGCCGACCGTGCCCAAACGGCCACCGAGCGTGCCGAACCGGCGGCCCGGAGTGGCTACTCGAAGGGAACCGGCGGGAGTTTGACGACCTGGGCGGCGTAGCTCAGTCCGGCGCCGTAGCCGAGGAGCAGCGCGGTGTCGCCGGGCTTTGCCTTGCCGCGGGAGAGCAGGTCTTCCAT
The DNA here is from genome assembly GCF_017377795.1 of Williamsia soli. GTDB lineage: Bacteria > Actinomycetota > Actinomycetes > Mycobacteriales > Mycobacteriaceae > Williamsia > Williamsia soli. Next base: position 173,563 of record NZ_JAFRDR010000010.1, read on the forward strand.
GGCCAGCGGGATGGAGGCCGCGGAGGTGTTGCCGGTGTACTCGATGTCATTGGCGACCACGGCATCCTCGCGCAGCTTCAGGCCGCGGGCGAGGAGTTCGTTGATCCGCGAGTTCGCCTGATGGGGGACGAAGACGTCGAGATCCTTGGCGTCGATCTTGGCGGCGTCGAGTGCGCGCTGCGCAGCCTTGCCCATCTCGAAGGCTGCCCAGCGGAAGACGCTGGTCCCCTCCATGCGGAGGTAGGGGCGTTGTTTACGGTCACCGTTGAGGAAGGTCATCCAGTCGATGTCCTGGCGGATCGCGTCGTACTGCGAGCCGTCGCTGCCCCAGATGACCGGGCCGACGCTCTGCTCTTCGGCTGCACCGAGGACCACTGCGCCTGCGCCGTCGCCGAAGATGAAGCAGTTGCTGCGGTCGGTGGGATCGAGGGTGACCGATAGTTGCTCGGAGCCGATGACCAGCACATTGGTGGCGCTGCCCGCACGGATCATGTCGGCGCCGAGGCCCATCGCGTAGCCGAAGCCGGCGCAGCCGACGGTGACGTCGAATGCCGGTACACCGTTGGCGCCGAGTGCGGTGGCGACAGCGGTCGCCGCAGCCGGGGTCAGCAGTAGGTGGGTGTTGGTCGCGACAATGACGGCGTCGATGTCCGAGCCGCTGATCAGCGCGTTGGCGATGGCTTTGCGGCCGCAGTCGACGGCCATCGTGGTGGCCGATTCATCGGGCGCGCAGAACCGGCGGGTCTTGATACCTGTGCGGGTGTAGATCCATTCATCGCTGGAGTCGATCTGCTGGCAGATCTCTTCGTTGGTGACAACGCGGTCCGGTCGATAGGCGCCGATTCCGAGAATCCCGACGTTGTTGATTCCGGTCTTGTCAGCGATGACAGGCATAGCGTTCCTCTTTTCATTACGGCTTGCACGATGTATCGGTCGGCCGGCACAGCTTGTAACAGGTTAGTTCAGAGCGGCGGCGAAATCTGCGAGCAGGTCACCACGCGTGGACTTGATTCTGGGCATCGTCGAGACTGCGGCCGATCAACAATTCGATCGCATCGGCGGCGTTCTCCAGCAGTAGCGGTACGTCCGGCCGCTCGGTGGTGGAGAAGGGCTTGAGGACGAAGTCGGCGGGATCCTGGCGACCCGGCGGCCGTCCGACACCGAGCCTGACCCGCAGGTAGTCCTTGCTGCCGAGAGCCTGCGAGATCGACCGCAGGCCGTTGTGGCCGCCCTCGCCGCCGCCGCGCTTGAGCCGGACTGCACCGAAATCGATGTCGAGTTCGTCGTGCACGGCGATCAGCGACTCCGGTCCCGTCGAATAGAACGCGGCCAGCGGGCCCACCTGGCGACCGGATTCGTTCATGAAACACGTCGGCTTCGCCAGGACCACCGAAGTGCCACCGAGCCGTCCGACAGCGACCTGCGCGCCGGACTTCTTGTGGGTTTTGAACTTCTCTCCGAGCTTGGCCGCGAGATGATCGACTGCCATCGCCCCCACATTGTGGCGGGTCTTCTCATATCGGCTGCCGGGATTTCCCAGGCCGACAATCACGATCGCATCGGTCACGCGGCCATTCTGTCATCCAGGCCCAGCAGCACCTGCGCGGTGCGTCGGGCGATGTCCGCGGCGTCGACCTGTGCACCCGCCGTTCTCGCGACGATACTGCCTTCGTGAAGCAGCATGAGCTGGCCGGCGAGATAGGCGGGATCCGGATAATCGGCTGCGGCGCAGGTATATTCGAAGAGGTCACGTACCCAGGTCTTCTCTTCGACGATAATCGCGACACCAGGGTGCTCGGTGCCGCCGAGTTCCGCGTACGCGTTGACGAAACCGCAACCGCGACCCCACGACGCCATCCAATGATCGGTGGCGTCGAACACTGCGAGGCACTGCTGGCCTCCGACCGCCTTGTCGGCGATGAACTCGAGGACCAGCGTCCGCCAACGCAGGCTGCGCCGGTGCAGATACGCAACGATGAGGCCGTCTTTGGAGCCGAAGCGGTCGTAGATGGTCTTCTTGGTGGTGCCGGCCGCCTCCGCGATCGATTCGACCCCGACCGCGCGAATTCCGTGCCGATAGAACAGGGTGCCTGCCGCGGAGAGGATGCGTTCGGCCGCGGGTGTCAACGGGGCCTCGACGGGCAATGACAGAGTCGCTGAATCCATGGTGGTCGCTCCTTGAAGGCCGAAGATATACTGCAAGTATACCGACCGGTGTGTTTACCTGTCCGCATGTTCAAAGCTTCGGTGATCTTGGTCTTGATGTGGAGCTCGGGATACCTGGGCGCCGAGATGGCTGCCAGGTATTCGTCGTGGCACATGCTGCTCAGTTGCCGGTTCGCCGTTGCGGCCGTTCTCCTGATCGGCTTCTGTATGGTAAGGCGGCTGCGCATCACGCGTGCCGGGATCGCGCGCCAGGTGGGTCTCGGCGTCGTGATGCAGGGGCTCTACCTCGGCGCCATCAGCGCCGCGGTGGGTGCGGGTCTGAGTCCAGGGATCACCGCCCTCATCTGCTCGCTCCAACCACTTGTCGTCGCGGCTGTTGCAGTGCCGATCCTCGGTGAGCGGATCGGCCCACGGGAATGGCTCGGACTTGCCGTCGGAATCGTCGGCGTCGGTCTCGTCGTCGGTGGGAAGATGAACTCGGGCGGGGCCCCGTGGTGGGCCTACCTGATGTGCGTGGGCGGCATGCTCGCCCTGGTCAGCGGAACACTGACGCAACGACGAATCCATGCTCCCGAATCGATGGCCGCTGCACTGGCTGTGCAGTGTGTGGTGGGCGCCGTCATCTTCTGGGGCGTCAATGTCATTGTGGGCGACATGGTTCCACCGATGACCTTCGATTTCGCTTGGTCGTTGGCTTGGGCGGTCGGTTTTGCGACCTTCGGTGGTTGGGGCGCCTACATGTGGGTCAACAGGGAGGCGGGGCCCATGCATGCGAGCACCCTGTTGCTACTCGTCCCGCCGGCCACGATCCTCATCTCCTGGCCGATGTTCGGTGACGCGATCGGGCCATGGGAAATCGTCGGTGTGGCGGTGAGCGCTGTCGGTGTGGCCATCAAACTGATCGGCGGGCGGGCGCATCCGGGAGTCCTACAGACTGACCCACGACGAACTCCGGCCCGCGACACCGAAGTGCGCGGACCGGAGTTGGTGCGTGAGTGACGCGGTGACTACTCGCTGTCGGTCGAGGTCTCTTCGCCCTCTTCGGCAGGCTCCTCGGCGTCGGTATCGGACTCGGTCTCGGCCTTCTGCGCCTCGTTGACCGCGAGGATGAGCGACTCGGGATCGGAGACCAGGGTGACGCCTTCCGGCAACGTGAGTTCTGCGGCGGTCACGGTGAAGCCGGCAACGGCATCTTCCACGTTCACGACGATCTGCTCGGGGATCGAGAGCACGTCGGCCTCGATCTCGACGACGCTGGCGTCCTGGGTGACCAGGTTGCCCGGAGCGGCGTCACCCTCGACGACGATGGTGACCTCGACGGTCACCTTCTCGCCACGGGTGATGACCACGAAGTCGGCGTGTTCGATGTAGTTGCGGATCGGGTGCACGTCGACCTGCTTGGTCAGCGCGAGCTGCTCACCTTCGCCCTCGATCTTCAGGTCTACGACGGCGTTGAGGCCGTTGTTACGCAGGACGGCTGCGAAGTCGCGGGCCGGAACCAGCAGGTGGCGCGGGGTCGAGCCGTGGCCGTAGAGCACGGCGGGCACGTTGCCTTCGCGGCGGGCGCGGCGCGAGGCGCCCTTGCCGCTCTCGGTGCGGAGCGAAACGTTGATAACGCTGGCCTGATTGGCATTTGCCATGGTGGTGTCTCCTCGGGTGATGCGGGTCTGGGTTCTGCGGGTCACGGCATACGTCGGTAACAGCCACAGCCCACCCTGAGGAAGACCACGCCGCGCCGATCACGGTGACCCAGGGTCACCCTCGCCGAGACAACGGGCCAAACTATACCGCGCCGGCAGAAATATCCTCAATCGCCCATCGCGACCAGCAGATATCTGCCTGCTCGGCACGCCATCAAGGTAGCGTCGCGCCCATGGCAGAAAAGTCCCCCGCAGAGATCTCGCAACTGTTCCTCGAGGCACTGGCCCTCGACGACCCGACGACCGCGCTGACCTTCGTCGACCCAGACATCGCGTACACAAACGTCGGGTTCGCGCCCATCCACGGCAAACGGCGCGTCGCGAAATTCTTCAAGGTGATGGAGAATCCGCGGGTCGGCTTCGGAGTCCAGTTCATCAACGTCACGGCTGATGGTTCGGTAGTGCTGACGGAACGGATCGACGAACTCAGTGTCGGCAGGTTCCGACTGCAGTTCTGGGTCTGCGGCCGGTTCGAGGTGCACGACGGACTCATCACCGTCTGGCGCGACTACTTCGACTTCTTCCAGTTCTTCGTGAAAGCGCCCCTTCGAGGCCTGGTCGCCCTCGCGCTGCCGGGGACGCAGAAACCACTTCCCAAGCCCACCGTGACCGGCGTCGCGTCGATCGGCTGAACCACGGTCTGCGCTAAAGGATCTCGTCGACCGATTCGACCGGCCGCGTGAGCCGGGTGCCCTTGTCGGTGACGACGAAAGGCCGCTCGATCAGGATCGGGTTGGTCGCCATTGCGTCGAGCAGCTGGTCGTCGGTGGCGTCGGCGAGATCGAGTTCCTTGTACAGCGTCTCCCGTTTGCGCACCGCTTGCCGCACCTCGAGGCCGGCGTCGGAGATCATTTGCTCCAGCGCGACGCGACTCGGCGGGGTTTCCAGGTACTTCACGATCGTCGGCTCCACACCTGCGTCCCGCATGCGCTGCAGGGTCTTACGCGAGGTCGAGCACTTGGGGTTGTGATAGATCGTCGCGGCCATGAGGCTGTGGCTCCTACGCGTTTCCATTGAAAAGGCTTGTCACCGAACCGTTTTCGAAAACCTCGCGAATGGTGCGGCCGAGCAGGGGGGCAATCGAGAGGACGGTCAAGTTCTCGAACTGCTTGTCCGGGCCGATCGGCAGGGTGTCGGTCGCGATGACCTCGCGGGCTCCACAGCTCGCCAGACGCTCGGCTGCCGGGTGGGAGAACACACCGTGGGTGGTGGCGATGACGACGTCGCCGGCGCCGGCGTCCTTGAGGACCCGGACCGCTCCGGCGATGGTGCCGCCGGTGTCGATCATGTCGTCGATGAGGACGCAGGTGCGACCTTCGACATCACCGACCACACGGTTGGACTTCACCTGGTTGGGCACCAGGGGATCACGGGTCTTGTGGATGAAGGCCAGCGGCGCGCCGTCCAGTGCATCGGCCCACTTCTCCGCCACGCGCACACGGCCGGAGTCGGGCGAGACGACGGTGATGTCTTTGGTGCCGTACTTGTCTTTGACGTATTCGGCCAGCTGCCCCTGGGCATGCATGTGATCGACGGGGCCGTCGAAGAAGCCCTGGATCTGATCGGTGTGCAGGTCGACCGTGATGATGCGGTCGGCGCCTGCGGTCTTGAGGAGATCAGCGACCAGACGTGCCGAGATCGGTTCGCGGCCACGGTGTTTCTTGTCCTGGCGGGCGTAGGGGTAGAACGGCAGGATTGCGGTGATGCGCTTGGCTGATCCGCGCTTGAGCGCATCGATCATGATCAGCTGTTCCATCAGGTGCTTGTTCAGCGGCGCCGGGCAGCTCTGCAGCACGAAGGCGTCGGAACCACGGACCGACTCCTCGAAGCGCACGAAGATCTCGCCGTTGGCGAAGTCACGCGCTGTCTGGGGGGTCACCTTGATGTCGAGCTCGCGCGCGACGGCGTCGGCCAGTTCGGGATGTGCGCGACCAGAGAACAGCATCAGGCTCTTCTGGTTGTCAGTCGTGGTCCAGGTCACTGGGTGTCTCTTTCTTGTTGCGTGTTCTCGGCGACTGGGGCGCCCCGTGCTTCGGCAGCGGCCCGGGCTGAGGGCGTACCGGGTCGCTTGGATTGCACCCAGCCGTCGATGTTTCGTTGTTTGCCGCCGGAGATCGCCAAGGCGCCTGCGGGCACATCCTGCGTCAAAACCGTACCTGCTCCGGTGTAGACGCCATCACCGACATTGAGTGGTGCGACGAACATGGTGTCCGAACCGGTGCGACAGTGCTTTCCGATCACGGTTCGGGTCTTCTTGACGCCGTCGTAGTTCACGAAGACGCTGGACGCCCCGATGTTGGTGCCCTCGCCGATGGTCGCGTCGCCGACATAGGTCAGATGGGGCACTTTCGCACCCCGGCCGATGTCGGAGTTCTTGGTCTCGACGAAGGTGCCGATCTTGCCCTCGTCCCCGAGTACGCTTCCCGGCCGCAGAAACGCGAACGGTCCGACCTGGGTGCCGGATCCGATCACCGATTCGCTGGCCTGCGTGCGGATGATCGTTGCGCCCGTGCCCACCGTGACGTCGGTGAGGGTGCTGTCCGGACCGATGCGGGCGTCCGTCTCGATGCTCGTCCGACCGTGCAGTTGTGTCCCGGGCAGGATCGTGACGTCCGACGCGATCGTGACGTCGACGTCGATCCAGGTGCTGGTGGGGTCGATGATCGTGACCCCGGCCAGCATGTGGCGGGCCAGTGTGCGCCGGTTGAGTTCAGCGCCGAGGTCGGAGAGCTGCAGACGGTCGTTGCAACCGGCCACCAGTGCCGCGTCGACGATGTGCTTGGCGCGCACCACTTTCGAGTGGCGGTTCGCGATCTCGATCACGTCGGTGAGGTAGAGCTCGTGCTGTGCGTTGTCAGGGGACAACTCTGCGAGCGCACCGCGCAGGGTGCGGCCATCGAACGCGTAGACCCCGGAGTTGACCTCGGTGATCTGTCTTTGCTGTTCGGTCGCATCCTTCTGTTCGACGATCGCGGTCACGGCTCCGTCCTGGGTGCGCAGCACGCGGCCGTACCCGGTCGGGTCTGCGACTGTCGAGGTCAGCAGCGTGACGGACGCCGGGGGCGAGGAGGTGTGCGCGGCGATCAGGTCACGCAACGTCGGACCATCGAGCAGCGGGACGTCGGCGGCCGTGACGAGGACGGTGCCGTCGAAGTCGTCGGGTAGTGCGGAAAGGCCGGTCCGCACGGCGTCGCCGGTGCCGTTCTGTTGCTCCTGGACCGCGGTCAGGACCTCACGGTCGAGGGTGGCAGCCACATCTGCGCAGGCCGCGCCCACTTTCTCGCGGTCGTGGCCGACGACCACCACCAGGTGATCGGGCTCGATGTCGGCGGCCGCATGCAGAGCATGGGAGAGCAGCGACCTCCCACCGATGCCGTGCAGAACTTTCGGGGTCGCCGATTTCATGCGGGTGCCGGCGCCTGCAGCGAGCACGAGGACGGCCGTCGGCCCTGACTTGGACGCCACGGACATAGGACTCCCTTGCCGGGTTGGAAGCGGGGGAACGGCCCGATCCTACGCACCTTCAGAGGGCACTTGATACAACTGGTGGGGTTCGCCAGCGGCATCGGCCCGAGTTGTCCACGGTGTCTTCCGGCGATTGATCCGGGTTTCTTCGACAAGGGAGTTGATGTGAGCGAGCAGAGAACAGCGATTGTCACCGGCGCGGCGCGTGGGATCGGAGCCGCAGTGGCCAAGAAACTGGCTGCAGACGGGTTGGCGATCGCGGTCCTGGACCTCGACGAGGCCAGCACCGCCGATACCGTCAAGGCGATCACCGACGCCGGCGGCCGTGCGTTGGGAGTCGGCGCCGATGTCTCCGAGGAAGATTCCGTTGCCGCTGCAGTCGAGAAGATCGCCAAGGAACTCGGCGATCCGACGGTGCTGATCAACAACGCCGGTATCACCCGGGACAACCTGCTCTTCAAGATGCCGGTGTCCGATTGGGATGCGGTGATGAACGTGCACCTGCGCGGTGCCTTCCTGATGACGCGTGCTGTGCAGCAGTACATGGTGGCCGCGAAGTTCGGGCGCGTCGTCAACCTGTCGAGCACCTCGGCCCAGGGCAATCGAGGCCAGGTCAACTACTCCGCCGCCAAGGCCGGTATGCAGGGCTTCACCAAGACCCTTTCCATCGAACTGGGCAAGTTCGGCGTCACCGCGAACGCCATCGCGCCCGGCTTCATCGAGACGGAGATGACCGCCGCCACCGCAGAACGCGTCGGTGTCTCGTTCGAGGACTTCAAAGCGGCAGCCGCATCTCAGATCCCGGTGGCCCGCGTCGGTCAGCCCGACGACATCGCGAACACCGCTGCCTTCTTCGTCAGCGAGGGCGCGGGCTTCGTGTCCGGCCAGGTCATCTACGTCGCGGGTGGCCCCAAGGACTGATGTGCAGGCGGGTGGTGGGTGCGTGTTCTCTCGCACCCACCACTCGTGGCACAATCGTTTTGCACAATCCGCCATGGTGTAATCGGCAACACTCCTGATTTTGGTTCAGGTATTCTAGGTTCGAGTCCTGGTGGCGGAGCAAACACGCTGGTGAGGCCAACAAAATGTCCTTGAGAAGGGGCCCATGGACGGCGTGAGCGACTACAGCGGCGGACCTGGAAACACTGCGCGTTCAAGAACATTGATCTGGTTGCTCGCCGCAATTCTCGGCACCGTCCTGGTGGCCACCGCGGTTGTTCTCGCGTTCGTGTTCGTCGATTCGTCGGATGCCGAGCCTTCGGCGGCATCCACCACCACAATCACCCTGCCTCCGCCGGTGACCGAGACAGTGACTCAACAAGCACCGGTGCCGCAACCGATCGTTCCTACTGTCGCAGAGCCGACTGTCGAGGAACCCGCGGCGCCGCAAGCCGCTGTCGGTACGACGTGCGATACCCCGGGTTATGTGGGTTTCGATGCCTCCGGGCCGAACTGGTCTGCCAGTACATGGGGGCCGGCGGTGGGTACAGATGGGTGAACATCGTGGCGTCGTCTGGACCCGGCGAACTCGGAGGCCCCTGCGATCCGGCAACGCAGGCGACTGCTCGTACATCTGATGGCCAAGCGCTGCTGTGCTCGCCTGGCCCGAACGGGGAGCCTGGTATCTGGATGGACGGTCCGTAGCGTGCCGGTCGAGCCCTCAAGGCCGTTGACCGGAATCCCTTTTCGCCTGACCGTTGCGCGTAGCGCGCCGCGACAAATACACATCGTTCAGTCAAAAGCAAATGTTGCAGCAGGTGCTTTTGACTGAACTGTGTGCATTTGTTGTCAGCACCAGCCCAGCCGCCGGAGCGGTTCCGGCATCGGCGACCGGCCTATAGTGAGCCGCACAAGGTCAGGGTTCGTAACAGGAGGGACAGTGGTGGCAGTCGACCGTCCCACGGCGCAGGAAGAAAAGGTCCAACGGGCGCCGCGGGCGCGAATGACCGGCACCCAGCGGCGGCACCAGCTCATCGAGGTCGCCCGGGGACTGTTCGCCGAGCGCGGCTTCGAGGGCACGTCGATCGAGGAGATCGCCCAGCGGGCCGGGGTCTCGAAACCTGTTGTCTACGAACACTTCGGTGGCAAAGAAGGCCTCTACGCGGTGGTTGTCGACCGCGAGATGGAAACCCTGTTGGAGATGGTCACGTCGTCTCTGACCAAAAACCGATCTCGCTACCGCGTTCAGCAGGTGGCACTTGCGTTGCTGACGTATATGGAAGACCGCACCGAGGGCTTCCAGATCCTGGTGCGAGGTACGCCGACCTCAGGGGATTCAGGTCGCTATTCCAGTCTGTTGACCGATGCGATCAGTCAGGTGGAGCATCTGCTCGCCAGTGACTTCCAACGCCGTGACCGCGACCCCGCGCTGGCCCCGCTCTACGCGCAGGCGCTCGTCGGAATGGTCACGGCAACCGCGCAGTGGTGGCTCGACGTCCGCGAACCGTCCAAGGAGGTGGTTGCGGCGCACCTGGTCAACCTCTGCTGGAACGGGCTGATGCACCTCGAGCAGGATCCACATCTGGTGGGACCCAACGAGCGGCAGGATGACGAGGGCACGGAGTCCTGACAGTGGTCAGGTCAGCTGCAGACTGCGTTTGCTCAGACCCATCCAGAATCCGTCGATGACCTGCTTGCCGACCTGTTCGGCGTCGTCGCTGGCACCCAACGCCACGAACAGAGGCGACCAGTGCTCGGCGGTGGGGTGGGCGTACGGCATTCCGGGCGCTTCGGTCTGGAACCGGATCAGCGATTCCACGTCGCCGGCCGCGAAGCGTTCTCCGGCCCAGACGTCGAACTCCTTCGACCAGGCAGGTGCGGCGGCATCGGGACGCCAGTCGCGCAGAAATGGCAGGCCATGGGTGGTGAAGCCCGACCCGACGATCAGCACGCCCTCGTCGCGCAACGGCCGCAGTCGTCGGCCGAGATCGAGCAACTTCTCCGGGTCGAGCGTCGGCAGCGAGATCTGCAGCACCGGGATCTGTGCCTCCGGGTACATGACGGTCAGCGGTACGTAAGCACCATGGTCGAGTCGACGGTGCGAATCGTGATGCACCGCTTGTTGATCGGGCATCAGCGCGGCAACCTTGGCGGCCAGGTCGACGGCACCGGGCGCGTCATACCGGACGCGGTAGTAGTGCTCGGCGAATCCGCCGAAGTCGTACGTGAGAGGCACCGAGGGGTCGGTTGCGCCGATGGTCAGCGGCGCGGACTCCCAGTGGGCCGACACCATCAGGATCGCCGTGGGTGTGGGTAGGTCCGTGGACCACTGATTCAATTCGGACACCCACCGGGCATCATCGACCAACGGGGGAGCGCCGTGGCTCAAATACAAGGCCGGCATACGCGTCATGGACATGATCATACAAACACGGACCGCGGTCCGCTTGATTCCCGAGGGTGTGAAGGCGCAGCTCAGATGGGTGGTGTGTCCGAATCATCGACGTCGAACTGCATCAGGATGCAATCGACCCAGATCCCGTGCTTGAAGCCCACCCGTGTGAGTCGGCCCACGTCCTCGAAGCCCGCCTTGGTGTGTAAAGCGATCGATCCGGTGTCGGCGACGTCCGCGATCACCGCGACGATCCTGCGGACCGGGGTGTCGGCAACAGCGTCGAGCAGGCTCCGCAGCAGCGCCTTGCCGTACCCCTTGCCGGTGTGGTCCGGACTGAGGTAAATGGTGTTCTCCACGGTCCAGTCGAAGGCCCGCTTCACCCGGTATTGGCCGACGTAGGCGAAGCCCACGACCGCACCGCTGTCGTCCTCGGCGACCAGGAACGGCAGTCGAGCGGCATGTAGGTCGGCGCGCTTGACCTTCCACTCGGCGGCAGTCGGGGCGTCGTAGTCGAAGGTGATCACGGTGTTGTCGACGTAGTACTTGTAGATCTCGGCCACCGCGACGCAATCGGGCGCAGTACCGGGACGAATGGTGACGGTCACAGGGCGAACCTGGTGCCTGTCGCACTCTCGGCGAGCTCCCACAGCAGACCCGCCGTGCGGAAGTCGCAGGCAGCTGGGGTGCGCCCGACGAATGTCGGTCCACCGCGCAGGCCGAATCTACCGTCGGGTCCCACATACGCACCCGAGGGCACGTCGGGTGTGAGGGCGTAGAGCGTCAATGCCGCGCCTTCGGCAGGGCTGTTCGCCAGGACGTTCCCGGCCCCCTCGATGATCTTGTCGACCGGACCGATCCCCGTGAGCCCTAGGATGCCGGTGGTTGCCCAACCGGGGTGCGCGATCGCCGTCGACACCCCAGAGCCCGCCGCCCGCAGACGGCGGTCGAGCTCGAGCGCCCACAACATGTCTGCGAGTTTCGACTGTGAATAGGCCTTCGGTCTGCTCCACGCTCGTCGTTCGAAGTGCGGGTCATCGAGTCTGACCGTGCCGGTCTTGTGTGAGGTCGACCCGACGATCACCACACGATCGGCAATGTGCGGCAACAGGAGATTGGTGAACGCGAACGGGCCCAGAAAGTTTGTGCCCAAGCACATCTCGAAGCCGTCGACGGTCCGGGTGTGTTCGCGGGCCATCACCCCCGCGTTGTTGATGAGGCTGTCGATCTGCCCCAGTCCCTCGGCGCACCGTCTGACCGATGCCAGATCGGCGACATCGAGCTCGACCACTTCGGTACGGGCCCCTGCGGTTTCGGACGCAAGCTGAGCTGCGCGCTCCTTGCCCCGCTCGAGATCCCGGACGGCCAGCACCACCTGGGCGCCCACTCGTGCGAGACCACGAGCGGTTTCCCAGCCGATCCCGTTGGTCGCGCCGGTGACGACGATGCGCTTGCCGTCCATTCGTGGCAGGTTCGCCGCCGACCAGCGTGATGTCATGCGGTCAGCTTAGTGGAGGTCGCCCTGCCGTCATCGCCGCGGCGATCGACTCAGACGATTCCGCTGGGTGCTCGCCGGCTGCCGGGCTCCTGCGTCGGCATGCTGTTGGCGGGCACGGGATACGGAGAGCCGAGGCCCACAAAGCCTGCGCCGACGTTCGGCCCGCATTGCGCCGCCGCCAGCTCGACTTTGGGCGCGGGATCGCTGAACCGTGGCCGTCTCGCGTCTGGGGACGCCGCGAAGTCGAACGCCGACGTCATGTCCCCGGTGACGCTGCGTCGCCACGGGGTCAGATTGGGGACGTCGACGCCGAATCTGGTTTCTATCAGGCGCAGCTGGGACGTGTGGTCGAAGGTCTCGGAAGCAATCAGTCCGCCGCGGCTGTACGGGGAGATGACGAACCCCGGCACTCGATAGCCCAGACCGATCGGCCCGCGTACACCCTTCGACGACGCCACCGAGTTCAGATTCGGGACCCTCACGTATTCGCCCGGGGTGCCTTCGGGCGCGGTCGGCGGGGTGACGTGATCGAAGAATCCGCCGTTCTCGTCGTAACTGATGATCAACGCCGTCTTCTCCCACACCTTCGGGTTGGACGTCAGGATGTCGAGAAGTTGCACGATCCCGACGGCGCCGAGCGCGGCAGGAAGTGCCGGGTGCTCGCATTCGAGGAGGTTCGGGACCACCCACGACACCGAGGGCAGTTTGTCCGCGGCGACGTCTGCTGCGAAATCGTTCGGATAGGTGGGCACGATGCCGCGCTGATTGAGTTCGGAGTTCACGTCGGCCGCCTGCGTGAAACAGGCCATCATGCCGTCGAGGATCACCGACGACAGTGGCCCGAAATCCTTGTTGTTGTAGATCTTCCAGCTCACCCCGGCGTCGCGCAGGTTATCGGGCATGGTGCGCCACGAGTACGTGAACTTCGGGAGCTGGGTGGGCGTCTCGAGGAGCGGTCCACCGGCGACGCCGTCGGGGTCGATCGAGGCGCTCATCCAATACAGGCGGTTCGGGTCCGTGGGCCCGATCACGGACGCGTGATAATTGTCGCACAGCGTGAACGCGTCGGCGAGTTCGTAGTGGACAGGTATGTCCTCGCGTTGGTAGTAGCCCATCAGCGCGGGCCCGTTCGCGGGCCCCACCGACTTGATCGACATCGGCAGCCAGCCGTCGTTGCGACCACCGTTCCATGCGGCGTGCAGGCCCGCCCACGAGTGATCGGGGTCGTTGATGCACTCGCCGTCCAGGCTCGGTCCGCGGGTGGTGTCGAGGCGGAACGGCATCGTGTAGCCGGTTGTGGTCGGCCCTACGTTCGGCGCCCAGCCATGTTGCTTCCAGGCGTCGGACGGGTCATCGAAGCCGCGCACGCCCTGGAGGGTCCCGAAGTAATGATCGAACGACCGGTTCTCCTGCATGAAGAACACGAAGTGCTCGATGTCGTCGAGCGAACCGGAGCCGCCTGGGTCGGCGGCGTACGCCCGGTCGATGATCGGGTTCGCCCACGACGCGAGGAATGCAGTGCCGCCGACTGCTGCGACCTTGGCGAAGAACTCGCGCCGGTTCATTCCGGCAAAGGGGCTGGTGGACACGGTAGCGCCTCCTCGGTTGGGGCAACTCGACAACTGTAGGTCCGGTCATGGTCGGGTGACCGGCGTTTGGAGAGCTCGGGTGATCGCGTATCGGTCCGGACCGGAGCCAGCTGCGTGAACGATTGTCACCGGGCACCCGTAAACTGATTGATGTGACTGGGCCCTCTGCTGCATTTTTCACGGGACAGCTGTCGGGACTGGCACAGATCGCGGCGTCCGACGCCGCGCTGACCGGTCTCGTGGCCAAGCTCGGAACACCGGAACAAGAGTTCGTGGGGCCGCCCGCGGCGCGGCCGTTCGTGATCGCCGCGATGGCCGCCGCTGCGCCCGGTCCGATCCTCGTGGTCACGGCCACCGGGCGTGAGGCCGACGAACTCACCGCGCAGCTGCGCGACATGGTCGGTAAGACGGTCAGTCAGTTCCCGTCGTGGGAGACGCTGCCACACGAGCGGCTGTCCCCGTCTGCGGACACCGTCGGTCAGCGCCTGCGCGTGCTGCATCGCCTCCGGCACCCCGAAGAAGAGAGCTACGGCCCACCGCTCAAGGTCGTGGTGACCACCGTCCGCTCGCTGGTCCAGCCGATGGCGCCCGGTCTGGGCGATTTCGATGCGATCACCCTGCAAGAGGGCGCCGACGTCGATTTCGACGACCTCATCGCAAAACTGGTGGAGCTCGCGTACACCCGGGTCGACATGGTCGGCAAACGCGGCGAGTTCGCGGTGCGCGGCGGCATCCTCGACGTGTTCCCGACGACGACCGACTACCCCGTACGCGTCGAGTTCTGGGGCGACGAGATCACCGAACAGCGGGCGTTCTCGGTCGCCGATCAGCGCAGCCAACCCGAAGTGGACATGAAGCTGGTCCACATTCATCCATGCCGCGAACTGTTGCTCACCGAAGGGGTCCGGATGCGGGCCGCCGACCTCGCCGAGCGGGTCTCTGCGTCAGGTACCGACGCCGAGAAGAGTTCGACCGGACCGCTGGTGGAAATGCTCACCAAGCTGTCCGACGGAATCGCGACCGAGGGCATGGAGGCGCTCATCCCAGCGCTCGTCCCCGGACAGATGCAACTGCTGACCGAGGTGATGGCCGCGGGCACCCACGTCCTGGTTCTCGACCCGGAGAAGGTCCGGACCCGCGCTTCGGATCTGGCCCGGACGGGCGCAGAGTTCCTCGAGGCGTCCTGGACGGCCGCCGGTGGCGGCGCGGAGGCACCCATCGATCTCGGTGAGGTCCTGCACCTCGAGGACAGCGCGTACCGGTCACTCACCGACGTCCACGCGCAGACCGTCGCAGCGGACCGGCTCTGGTGGACCCTGAGCCCGATCGGTATCGGCACAGAGCTGACTCTCGCCGCCGGACCCGCTCCGCGTGGCGACGAGAGTGAAGTGGCCAAAACCTTTGCCGCCCTACGCGTGCACGTCAATGCCGGGAACCGTGCGGCCATCGTCGCCGCCGGAGCGGGTACGGCAGAACGCATCGTCGAACGTCTCGGCGAAGCCGATGTGGCGGCGAAGCTGGCCGAGGCCGGCGAGTTGCCCGAGCCGGGTATCGTCAGCGTCCTGCGTGGCGCGCTGACCTCGGGTCTGGTGCTGCCGGACGCCGGACTGGTCATCGCCACCGAGCCCGACCTCACCGGCGCCCGGATCACGGGTGCCAAAGACGGTCGCAGGCTGCCGGCCAAGCGCCGCAACCAGGTCGACCCGCTGGCGCTGACGGCCGGCGACATGGTGGTGCACGACCAGCATGGAATCGGCAAGTTCGTCGAGATGATCGAACGCACGATCGGCGGCGCGAGGCGCGAGTACCTGGTGATCGAATACGCGCCCAGCAAACGCGGCCACCCCGGCGACCGGTTGTTCGTGCCCATGGACTCGCTCGACCAGCTCTCGCGATACGTCGGCGGCGAGACCCCGTCGCTGTCGAAACTCGGCGGGTCGGATTGGCAGAACACCAAACGCAAAGCGCGCAAGGCGGTTCGGGAGATAGCGGGCGAGCTGGTGCAACTGTATGCCGCCAGGCACGCCGCCCCCGGTTACGCCTTCGAACCCGACACCCCGTGGCAGCGCGAGATGGAAGATGCCTTCGGGTTCACCGAGACGATGGACCAGGTCACGGTCATCGGCGAGGTGAAGGCCGACATGGAGCGCCCTGTGCCGATGGACCGCGTGGTTGTCGGCGACGTCGGATACGGCAAGACCGAGATTGCCGTGCGCGCCGCCTTCAAAGCGGTCCAGAGTGGTAAGCAGGTCGCGGTTCTCGTGCCGACAACCATTCTCGCGCAACAACATCTGGCCACGTTCACCGAACGTATGCAGGGCTTTCCGGTCACGGTCGCGGGATTGTCGCGGTTCACCGACACCAAGGAGTCGCGCAAGGTCATCGACGGCCTCGCCGACGGCAGCGTCGACATCGTCATCGGAACCCACCGATTGCTCGCCTCGGGCGTGCGCTGGAAGGATCTCGGACTGGTGGTGGTCGACGAGGAACAGCGTTTCGGTGTCGAGCACAAGGAACACATCAAGGCGCTGCGTACCCACGTCGACGTGCTGACCATGTCGGCGACGCCCATCCCGCGAACCCTGGAGATGTCGATGGCCGGCATCCGCGAGATGTCGACGATCTTGACGCCCCCGGAGGAGCGGCATCCGGTGCTGACCTACGTCGGGGCCTATCAGCAGAAGCAGGTCGCGGCCGCCATCCGTCGCGAGTTGCTCCGCGACGGTCAGGTCTTCTACGTACACAACCGGGTGAGCACCATCGACAAGACCGCGGCGCAGATCAAGGAGATGCTCCCCGAGGCCCGCGTCGTGGTTGCGCACGGGCAGATGGGCGAGGATCTGCTCGAACGTACGGTCACCGGCTTCTGGGATCGCGAATACGACGTCCTGGTGTGTACCACCATCATCGAGACCGGTCTGGACATCTCCAACGCCAACACCCTGATCGTCGACCGTGCCGAGGTCCTCGGACTCTCGCAGCTCCATCAGCTGCGTGGACGTGTGGGCCGCAGCCGGGAACGCGGGTACGCGTACTTCCTCTACAACGGTGACAAGCCGTTGACCGAAACCGCATACGACCGCCTCGCGACCATCGCGCAGAACAACGAACTCGGTGCCGGCATGGCGGTGGCCCTCAAGGATCTCGAGCTGCGCGGCGCCGGAAACGTGCTGGGGGCAGAGCAATCGGGTCACGTCGCCGGCGTCGGATTCGATCTTTATGTCCGGCTGGTGGGCGAGGCCGTGGAAGCCTACCGAGCCGCTGCCGACGGCAGGCCGATTGCCGCCGAGGAAGACCGCGAGGTCCGCATCGACCTGCCCGTCGATGCCCACATCCCGCCCGACTACGTCGACTCGGACCGGTTGCGACTCGAGGCGTACCGAAAATTCGCCTCCGCCGACACTGCCGAGGAGATCGCCGGAGTCGTCGACGAGCTCGTCGACCGCTACGGCCCGTTGCCGCCCGAGGTCTCGCGGCTGGTCTCCGTCGCGAAACTACGGCAGCTCGCGCGTGAACTCGGTGTCACCGAGGTCGGAGTCGCGGGCAGTCAGATCAAGGTGTCGCCGCTCAAACTCCTCGATTCGCAACAGGTCCGGCTCAAGCGGTTGTATCCGAGCGTCGTCTATCGGGCCACCACAGGCGTCGTCGGACTACCGATACCGCGCACCGGTGGCATCGGCAGCGACCGGGTACGCGACGTCGATCTGGTGCAGGTGGTGGCCGATCTCATGCTCGTCGTGGACGGTCGAACGCCCGGATCTGTCAACATGCGCCTGCCCGGAGAGGCGACCGCAGAGGCCGCCGGCAAGAAATGACCGACGAGTCCGGCGGCGACGGGAACGCCAGCGGTCACGAGTTGCTCGCGGCCGTCGAGTTGATGGACCGGTTGCGGCGGGACGGACCCTGGGAGCGGGAGCAAACCCACGAATCACTGCGGCGTTATCTTGTCGAAGAGACCTACGAGTTGCTCGACGCCATCGACTCGGGGGATCGCGATCACCTGCTCGAAGAGCTGGGCGACATCCTGCTGCAGGTGCTCTTCCACGCCCGGATCGCGGCCGACCGCGCCGATGAACCGTTCGACATCGATGATGTGGCACGGGCTTTCACCACCAAGATCTCTGCACGCACCCAGGGGGTACTCAGCGGTGGCGACATCGATCTGCGGACCCAGCTCGAGGAATGGGAGTCGCGCAAGGCTGCGGAGAAGGCGCGGGGATCGGTGCTCGACGGCATCGCGACCGGCCAGCCGTCGCTCGCACTGGCCCAGAAGGTTCTCGAACGTCTGGCCGCAGCCGGATTCCCGGACGATCTGCTACCGCCGGAGGTCACGGAGATCCGGGTCACCGCGGACGGGCCCAGTGTCGAGGATCGTGTGCGTGGCGCAGTCCTCGCGTTCATGGCAAAGATCCGCGTCGCCGAAGCCGTCGCGGGGACGAAGGACGAAGCCCACTGGCGGGCCCACTACCCCCACTAGCCCGATGTTGGTGGGTTCTGGCGACCGAACCCGCAGGTCGACGTCGCCAAAACCCACCAAGATCGGGATCGGCGGGGGGTCAGGTGAAGAGGTGCTGACCCCAGTATTCGCCTTCTTGCAGGCCCGGGGGACAGGCGAACAACGCGGTGCCGGTATGCATGAGGTACTCCATCATGGCGTCCTTGCTCGCGAGCGCCCGCTGCATCGGGACGAACTGGGTGTGTGCGTCGCGGCAATAGGCGATGAAGAAAAGGCCGGCATCGAGGTGGCCGAAACCATCTGACCCGTCAGTGAAGTTGTAGCCGCGCCGCAGGATCCGGACGCCGCCCAGATTGTCCGGATGAGCCAGGCGCACATGGGCATTGCGCGCGATCAATGGCCCGGTGCCGTCGCCGATGTTGAAATCCGGGTCGTCGAACTCGTCGACCTTGCCCAGTGGGGCGCCGTTGCCCTTGAACCGCCCGACGATCTGCTCTTGCTCCAGCAGCATCGCCCGGTCCCACGGCTCGACGTCCATCCGGATGCGACGGGCCACGAGATAGGTGCCACCGGTCATCCATTGTGCGCCCGGCGGATTGTCGGAGCCTGCGACCCAGACGTGCTGATCGAGTGCTGCCGTGTCATCGGCCTTGATGTTCGAGGTTCCGTCCTTGAACCCGAACATGTTTCGCGGCGTCGTCTGCGTCGTGGTTGTCGACGACGTGCGCCCGAAGCCGAGCTGGGACCATCGGACGCTGACCACGCCGAAACCCATGCGTGCAAGATTGCGGATCGCATGTACCGCGACCTGGGGGTCGTCGGAGCAGGCCTGGACGCCGATGTCGCCGAAACTGCGTGGACGTTCGATCGCGTCGGCGACGAAGGCCGGCAGATCCTGCAGGGCAGCAGGCTTCCGATCGGCGAGACCAAAGCGGTCGACGCCGGTCGGGTTGGCCGCACTCGGGCCGAACAATCCCGGCCCGAAGCCGATGGTCAAGGTCAACGAAGCCGCCGAAAGGCCCAGCGCCTCACCGGTATCGGCCGGGGGAGTGTAATCACCCAGGCCGAGTGCGCCGCCTTCGACGGTGTCCAGACCCCGGGTCATCCGCTCGGCCGCTGCAGTCCACCGCTTGAGCATGTCGATCAGCTCGTCGCGGTCGTCGGTGATCACATCGAACGACGCGAAATGCAGGCGGTCCTGCGCCTCGGTGATGATGCCTGCCTGTCGCCGGCCGTAGAAGGGGACGATGTGGGCACGCACGTCGGCCGCCGATTCGGCTGCGGTCGAGCGACCCACCGCCACACCACCTGCCGCGGCGGCAGCGACCACCCCGACACCGGCGGCGCCGAGCACCACACGGCGGGTCACGCCTGTGCGGTGCTCGGTGCCTGGTGACGGCGTCTGGTCGGTCGCGCCGCCCTCTGGTTCGATCATGATTGCGCTGCCTGGGTCACGACTGGCCCATCACCAATCCGGGGACGAGGCTCAGACTCTGCGAGAGCGCGTCGATCTGATCGGAGAAGGTCTTGCGGGCTTCTTCCGGTACCTGGTCGTACGACTGGAAGCCGTCGGCGGTGCGATATTGCTCGATCGAGGTGCGGACCGCTGCGAACTGAGCCGTGATCTTGTCCATGAGCTCGGGATTCTTGGCCGAGATGATCGGCTGCATCGCCGCGATCAGGGTTTCGGAGCCGTCGACGTTGGCTGCGAAGTCCCACAGATCGGTGTGGCTGTAGCGGTCTTCCTCGCCGCCGACCTTGGTCGCCGCGACCTCGTCGATGAGAGCCTGTGGTCCCTTGACGAACGAACCCGTCTCGAAGGTGAAGTCGGTCTTGTCGACTTCCTCCTTCAGGGTGTTCACGTTGGCCAGCAATGCATCCGCAGCCTTGTCGGCTTCCGCCTTGTTGTCGGTCGCGATGGCGTTGTCGAAGTCGGCCTGGGTCACATCGCCCGGGTTGTCTCCGATGTCGGCCTGCTGCGGAGCCCAGAGGAATCGCTCGAGGCGATGAAAGCCGGTGAACGGCTGCGCACCGTCTTCCGTGTCGTCCCAGCGCATGTCGATCGCGGGGTCGAGATCCGGGAACGACTCCGCCACCGGCTCGATGCGTTCGTAGAACGTACGGGTCAGACCGAATTGGTTCTTGGCGGCCTCCAGGTCGCCTGCCTTCACCGCGGCGGTGAATGTCGCGGTCTGTGCCGCCAACCCGTTGACCTGGCCTCGGACGTAGTCGAGGTACGAGGCCTTGGCCTGCTCGACGTCAGCGGGAGCCTTCGCCTTCTCCTTGGTCTCGCCCGTGACGTTGAGTTCGGTGCGGATCCCGGTACCGACCATGCCCGGCTTGCACGCCGTTTCGTACTTTCCGGGCTCGACGATCTCGACGGTGAGCTTGCCGGTCAGGCCTGGACCGATGTTCTCGACCTCACCGAGCACGCGGTTGTTGTTGCCGTACACGTAGAACTCGGTGACCTTGTCGCCATTGTTGGTGACATTGAACGAGACGTTTCCGGTCTCAGCGTCAGTACTCGCGAGATCGCAGCTGTCGTCGGTGGTGCTCACCGCGATGTCGCCTTCGGAGGCCTCGGTCTTGTCTGTGCAGGCCGCCAGGACGAGCGGACCGGCGACC
Source organism: Williamsia soli (assembly GCF_017377795.1). Lineage (GTDB taxonomy): Bacteria > Actinomycetota > Actinomycetes > Mycobacteriales > Mycobacteriaceae > Williamsia > Williamsia soli. The sequence continues at coordinate 194,393 of NZ_JAFRDR010000010.1, forward strand.
GCCGCGCACATCAGCGCCACGACCTTCGTGGATCGGGTTCGTTTCATGTGGGAGTACTGCCTTTCTTAGAGGACCGGAGCTAGGCGACGGCCGACGTGGGGGTTGGTTGAGCTGGTGCGGGCTTCGTATGCCGCGGCCACAGGAACGCGGTCATGACGACGACGAGATAGGTCGCCCAGCCGACCACCTGCACTACGGTGGGATCAGGACGGAAGTTGAAAATTCCGGCGAAAATGGTTCCGTACCAGGAGGATTGGTCGTACCAGGAAGTGAGGTTGAACGCTGTGTTCGACAGGCCAGGCAACCAACCGACGGTCTGCAGGGCGCGGATGGCATAGGCCAGCATGCCTGCGGCGACGAACACCAGGAAAACTCCCGTGTAGGTGAAGAACTTCTGGAAGTTGATCCGGACGGTTCCCTGGTAGAGCAGCACCGTCAGGACGACGGCGATCAGCACACCGAGTATCAAGCCGACCAGTGGCCAGTTGCTGCCCGAGGTGTTCTCGGCGTAACCGACCATCAGCAGTGCGGTTTCGACCCCTTCGCGGCCGACCGCCAGAAACGAGAGCAGCACCACTGCGCCGGAGCCGACCTCCAAGGCCCGGGCCATCGACTCCTTCAGTTCGCCGGAGATCGAGGCGGCCGCGCGCTTCATCCACAACACCATGAAGGTCACGATCACCACGGCGGCGAGCGAGGAGACCCCGGCGATCGCTTCCGCGGTCAGACCGGTGACGGTCGAGGTTCCGTAATGGATCACCGCGAAGATGATCAACACCATCGCGATGGCGGCGCCGACCCCGACCCATACCCACTTCAGGGCGTCACGACGATCGGACTTCACGAGAAACGCGACCAAGATCATCACCACGATGCCGGCCTCGAGACCCTCGCGGACGCCGATGAGGCCACTCCCGAAGAGTTGGGTGGCGACCGAAGGTCCAGAGCTGTCCGCAGCCGTGTTCAACAAAGTCAGCTCCTCTAGGGATCGTTAGGGTCGCATTGCCTAACCGAGCGATCGTAGCGCGCAAACCAGGGAACCAATACCGCCGCCCGAGAGTTGGTCCCAACAGGTAGCGATGTCCAAATTTCGCGCTGACCTGCGAATTCGTACATAACGGACATTTCGTTCACGTTCGCGTCCAACCGACGCCCGCGATTTGATACCCGTGATGGACGTGTCGATCAGGCACAGTGGAACCGGACCACATCAGGTGGCCGAACGCATGACGGAAATACCGAGGCCCCCGGAAGTATCGAGGCTCGGAGACGGTGAGGATCAGGGTGGCGACAGGAGTACGGCGTGGAGCGGCCGGCCGGAGGACTTCTGTCCTCGGCCGGGTCGCGGCTGCGATCACAGTGGCGTCGGCGGTGCTGGTGACCACGAGTTGCCTCGACCTGCCGTCGAAGCCGGAGGTCGCCATCCCCGATGGTATTCCGCCCAACCCCGGCGCACCGGTTCCGTATTTCGACGTCAACACCCCCGGCCGGACTGCAGAGCTCCTGCGGGACTGGGCGACCCCGATCGCCGAGCAGACGAAGATCCCGTTGGTCTCGCTCCAGGCCTACGGCAACGCGGCGGAGATACAGCGGCAGCAGCACCCCGAATGTGGCATCTCGTGGACCACCTTGGCCGGCATCGCAGGCGTCGAAAGCAAGCACGGGACATATCGCGGGTCGCAGATCGCGGCGAACGGTGACGTCTCGCCCGAGATCCGCGGAGTACCCCTGGACGGCACGTCTGGGAACGCGCACATCGCCGACACCGACTCCGGGACCCTCGACGGCGACGATCAGCTCGACCGCGCCATGGGTCCGTTCCAGTTCATCCCCACCACCTGGGAGCGGTATGGGGTCGACGCCAACGGCGATGGCCGCGCCGACATGGACAACATCGACGACGCCGCGCTGTCGGCTGCCCGGTACCTGTGTGTGTCCGGCGGTGACCTGACCACGCCGCAGGGTTGGGAGAAGGCCGTGAAGGTCTACAACAACTCCATGCAGTACGTCCTGGACGTGCGAGATCACGCCAATGCGTACTCGGTCAACGTGGCCTACTGATCGTTAACTGACGGCTCTACCGGTGCGTCAGTCACTGTCCGAGAGTGTTGGGCATTAGGCTCTGTAGCGATAAGCCGAGACCACTCGCGTTGTCGGCGGTGAGTTCGAGACCCGAAGGAGTTATGCCGTGGCCAGCATCGATCAGGTCGGAGCGCGCGAGATCCTCGATTCGCGGGGCAACCCAACAGTCGAGGTGGAGGTGGTGCTCGACGACGGCACGTTCACCCGTGCTGCAGTGCCGTCAGGCGCGTCGACCGGTGAACACGAGGCGGTCGAACTTCGTGACGGTGGCGAACGCTACGGCGGCAAGGGAGTGACCAAGGCGGTCGAGGCCGTGCTCGGCGAGATCGCGCCGGCCGTGATCGGTATCGAGGCGGACGATCAGCGTCTGGTCGACCAGGCTCTCCTCGACCTGGACGGCACGCCTGACAAGTCGCGCCTCGGCGCCAACGCGCTCCTCGGTGTTTCCCTCGCGGTTGCCAAGGGTGCTGCCGAGTCGGCGGGTCTGCCGCTCTTCCGTTACATCGGTGGACCCAACGCCCACATCCTGCCCGTACCGATGATGAACATCGTCAACGGCGGCGCCCACGCCGACACCGGGGTCGACGTCCAAGAATTCATGGTCGCGCCGATCGGGGCATCGACGTTCAAGGAATCGCTGCGCTGGGGTGCCGAGGTCTACCACTCACTCAAGTCCGTGCTCAAGGCCAAGGGACTGTCGACGGGTCTGGGTGATGAGGGTGGTTTCGCCCCGGACATCGCAGGTACCAAGGCGGCACTCGAACTCATCAGTGAGGCCATCGGTAAGACAGGCCTCAAGCTGGGCACCGACATCGCGCTCGCACTCGATGTCGCGGCCACCGAATTCCACACCGAGGGAACCGGATACGCGTTCGAGGGCACCAACCGCACCGCCGCGGAGATGACGGCGTTCTACGAGGAACTGATCAACGACTTCCCGCTGGTGTCGATCGAGGATCCGCTCTCGGAAGACGACTGGGACGGCTGGGTCGCGCTGACCGAGGCCATCGGTGACAAGGTGCAGCTCGTCGGTGATGACCTCTTCGTCACCAATCCGGAGCGTCTGGAAGACGGCATCAATCGTGGCGCCGCGAACGCGCTGCTGGTGAAGGTCAACCAGATCGGCACCCTCACCGAGACGCTGGACGCCGTGGCGCTGGCGCACAACAACGGCTACAAGACGATGATGAGCCACCGTTCGGGAGAAACCGAGGACACCACCATCGCCGACCTCGCCGTGGCGTGCGGTTGCGGACAGATCAAGACCGGTGCCCCCGCCCGCAGCGAACGTGTCGCCAAGTACAACCAGCTCCTGCGCATCGAAGAAGGTCTCGGAGACGCCGCGCGTTACGCGGGCGACCTCGCCTTCCCCCGGTTCTCGTTCGAGGGCTGATCCGGCGACAACGGACTGGTGGACAGATGAGTGATGGCTGAGAGGTCGAATCGGAGGCGGGGTCCCGCCGACGTCGGCAAGGGTCCGACCCGGACCACGTCGCGCAGGGCTGCGCGGGGTGGTCCGGCTCGCTCACGTGCCACGGTGCGCGAGCGGGTCACGCCATCGCTCACCCTTCCCCGTGGGGCGGCGTCGCTGTCGTCGCGGTGGGAGAGCATCAACCCCAAACGAGCGGTCGTACTGGCGGCGGTGCTCAGCCTGCTGGCGCTGACTCTCGCCGTGCCGATGCGAACCTACTTCTCGCAGCAGACAGAGTTCGACGAGCTCCGCTCGAGTAATGCGCAACTCCAGGCGGAGGTGCGTGACTACGAGGAAAAGGTCGCCGAGCAAAACGATCCGGCATACATCGAGGCGCAGGCCCGCGAGCGCCTGCAGTTCGTGATGCCAGGGGAGAAGCCGTTGTTGATGCAGTACCCCGTTCCGCCGCCCAAGTCGGACGAAGAGCGCAAAGCAGAGAAACAGGCCGCCAACCCCTGGTACACGAACCTGTGGGATTCGGTATCGGCACCCCAGAAATGATGACTGCTCCCGAACCGAACCCCGCTGTCTCGCAGGATGATCTGGACGTAGTGGCTCGACAGCTTGGTCGCGCCCCGCGTGGTGTGCTCGAGATCGCGTTCCGCACACCGGACGGGCAGCCCGCGGTCGTCAAGACCGCTCCACGGCTACCAGACGGTACGCCGTTCCCGACGCTGTTCTACTTGACCGACCCACGGCTCACCGCGGAGGCCAGTCGTCAAGAATCGGGTGGGGTCATGCGGCAGATGAGTGCCCGACTCCTCGAGGATCCCGACCTGGCGGCGCACTACCGGCGGGCGCATGAGTCGTACCTGGCCGAACGCGACGCCATCGAAGAACTCGGCACCGACTTCACCGGCGGCGGTATGCCGGATCGGGTCAAGTGCCTGCATGTTCTGATCGCGCACTCGCTGGCAAAAGGCCCAGGAGTGAATCCTCTCGGCGACGAAGCGGTCTCGCTGGCCGCGGATGCCGGACTCCGTGGGACGGCCATCCCCGCAGACTGGCCGCCGGCGCGGACTCCGGACGAATGACGGAGATCGTCGCTGCCGTGGACTGCGGTACCAACTCGATCAGGCTTCTCGTCGCGCGTGCAGGTGAGGGCGGGCTGGTCGATCTGCACCGGGAGATGCGGGTCGTACGACTCGGTCAAGGTGTCGATGCCACCGGCTCCTTCGCCGACGAGGCGATCGAGCGCACCCGCGTGGCCCTTGCCGACTATGTGGAAACGATGAAGCAACACGGCGTCACCGCCGTACGGATGGTGGCGACGTCGGCGTCTCGCGATGCCTCCAATCGGGACGAGTTCTTCACGATGACCCGCGATCTGCTCGGACAGGTGGTGCCGGGAAGCGTCGCCGAAGTCATCACCGGTGATGAGGAAGCACGGTTGTCTTTCGCCGGCGCCGTCGGCGATCTGGACCCGGCGCAGGGACCGTTCGTGGTGGTCGATCTCGGTGGGGGATCCACCGAGGTGGTCGTCGGGGACTCCGACGGTGTGCGCGCCGCGTACTCGGCGAACATCGGCTGTGTCCGCCTCACCGAACGGTGCCTGCACAGCGATCCGCCGACCGACGAGGAGATTTCCGCAGCGCGTTCGGTCATCGAAGAGCTTCTGGGCGACGCGTTCTCTCGCGTCGCGGTCGACGGTGCGCGTACTTTTGTCGGGGTCGCAGGCACCATGACCACTCTGGCGGCACTGGCTGCGGACCTACCCGTGTACGACCCCGAGCTGATCCATCTCTCGCGCGTCGACTTCGGGGCTCTGTCGGACGTCTGCTGGCGTCTGGTCCGGATGCCGCGTAGCGAGCGGGCGACACTCGGGCCCATGCACGAAGGTCGCGTCGACGTCATCGGCGGCGGCTCGCTGGTCACCTTGGAACTGGCTCGGATCATCGCGGAGAAGACGTCGATCACCGAGTTGGTTGTCTCGGAGCACGACATCCTCGACGGGATAGCGCTGTCGCTACTGGTCAGCCAGTGACCTTCTCGCCACTGGTCACCGGACTTCTCGAGGAGATGTTGTTACATGCCTCGCACACACTGTCCGGGATGATTCCCCAACGCTGCAGGTAGCCGAAGATGGTGCAGCCCAAACAGAATCCGAGCACGGACTCGAGTAGGGCAGCTACGATCAGGACGCCGGTCGCGATCTGGGCGCCCAGGCCGAAGCCGAGCAGCGAGAGCACCAGTGCGGTCCCGCTGACGACCAGCCCGATTGTCTGGGCGAATCGCTTCGGCGGTCCCGGGACGAGCTTGGTCTTCTTGATGAGGTGCGGCACGATCACTCGCACCGACAGCTGCCCGAACGGCGACAGCGTCGGTCCCGACGCCACGCGCAGCGCGAATCCGATGGCCAGCAACGCATAGGCGATCGGGTGGTTCACGACGATCGCGACGACTGCCAAAAGGACCACGAGGCCTGCGGTGGATCGGGCGGCGTAGTCGTTGACCGGGTTTGGAAAAGTCAGCACAGTGTCACGCTACTCACCGCGGCCCTCATGCCCAACCTTTAGACCCACCGCGCCCCGAACCCCATGATGGGCCCTTCTGGCGACGCCCACCTGGGGAGATCCTCGCCAGAACGACCCATCATCGGGGAGCGGGGGCTTGGGCAGCGAGCCTTGCCTCTTCTATTTCGGCGACGCGTTCCTGCTCTTCGGCGTGCTTGCGGACGGCACCAAGGCCAGGGAGCAGGAAGCTCGCCAGAGCGCATAGTGCGTAGCCGGTGATCGGCACCCAGGCCGCGACGGACAACGCGTGCAGGAGTTCGGGCTGTGTGTACCGGCCGGCCTCACCGAAGAACAGCACACCGGTGACCGCGACCCCGACAGCTCCGCCGACCTGGGCGAACGTGTTCAGTGTGCCCGACGCAGCACCGGAATCGTTGACGTCGACGGTCGAGAGCGCGATGTCGAGAAGAGGTACGAGCATGATGGTCAAACCGAGGCCGGCCAGTCCCATGGGGATCACCGTGTCCCAACTGGAGAACGCCGCGTCCGACGACCGGATGACCTGAATCGTCCAGGCCGTGCCCGCACTCATCATCACTCCACCGACCAGTGGCAGGGTGCGCCCCAGTTTTGTCGTCAGCGCTGCTGCAACGCCCGCGGCGAGGACGGCGCCGACGCTGAACGGCAACGTCATCGCGCCGGCGGTGATGGCCTCGAAGTTCAGGCCCACCTGCACATAGAGCGCGAGGATCAGGAAGAAGGAGGTGATCGAGCCCTGGAAGAGGAACTGGATCGCTGATCCGCCGACGAATCCGCGGTTACCGAACAGCCGCAAGGGGATGAGCGCGCTGCCCTCTGCGGTGCGTCGCTTCTGTTGGAGGACGAACGCCGTCAACACGACCGGGGACAGTGCCATCATGGCGAACGACCACGCGGGCCAGCCGAGCTGACGACCCTCCACCAGCGGGTAGACCAGGAGCAACACGCCACCGACGGCGAGCACCACTCCGACGATGTCGAGATCGGTGACCTTCTCGGACTTGGTGTTGGGGACCAGGAAGTAGCCCGCGACCGCGATGACGATGCCGATCGGAACGTTGATGAAGAAGATGGACCGCCACTCGCCCCCGATGGGGTTGTTGGTGACCAGCCAGCCGCCGAGGACCGGACCGATCACCGCGGCCATCGCCGTGATGACACCGAGTATCGCGAACACTGGTGCGCGTTGCTTCGGGCGATACAGAACCTGCACGTTGGCGAGCACCTGCGGCACCATCAGTCCCGCGAAGAATCCCTGTAGCACGCGGGATGCCACGAGGATGCTGCCGGTTTGCGCGGTCGAGGCCAGCACCGACGCCAACGTGAAGCCGATGATGCCGATGAGGAAGATCCGTTGTCTGCCGTACCGGTCGCCGAGACGTCCCGCGGTGATCAAGACACCGGCGAAGGCCAGCACATAACCTCCGACGAGCCACTCGATCTGGGCCGGGCTGGCGCCGAGATCGTCGCGGATGGACGGGATCGCGACGTTGACGATCGTCACGTCCATCAGATCCATGAACATGGCGAAGGCGAGAATCGCCATCGCCAGGTTGCGGCGCTTAAACGTCGTGGTTGTCATCGCGAGCCCTGCGTGCAGCGTCGCGCATCTCGATTCCGTCGCTGATGAGATCACCGATCTCGTGGGTGACGTCGATGACGGCCCCGGTGATGATCGAGGCGATCCGGCCCACTCGGTGGGCGGTCGACTCGATCAACTCCTGGGCGATGTCCTTGTTCCGCTCGAACTGCGAGACCATGTGAGCCTTCCGTTCCGATGCCGATACCCGACTCGGACCCCCCGAGTGGCCCGCTAGGCGGCAACTTTCGACTCGACCTTAACACTGAACTGTGCGTCATCGGCCACCCAGGAATTGGGCAGTGACAGGCGCGCGATCTTGCGCCAGGTCGAACCGATCTGGTGGCTGAAACTACCCGTGTTGTAAGGCAATCCGTACCGTTCGCACAGCGCTTTCACCTCACCCGAGATTTCCGGGTACCGGTTGGCCGGGATGTCAGGGAACAGGTGGTGTTCGATCTGGTGCGACAGGTTTCCGCTCATGATGTGGAACAGCGGCGTGCCGGTGATGTTCGCGGAGCCGAGCATCTGGCGCAGGTACCACTGACCACGGGTCTCGTTCGCTGTTTCTTCCTGGGTGAAAGTCTGTACCCCGGAAGGGAAGTGGCCGCAGAAGATGATCGAGAACGTCCACAGGTTGCGGACGAGGTTCGCACTGGCATTGCCGACGAGGGTGGTGACGAAGAACGGTCCGGTGAGCGCCGGGTACACGACGTAGTCCTTGAGTACCTGCCGGCTGGCCTTGCGCCACATCCCCTTGACCAGGCCTTTGATGTCGGTCCATTTGCGCTTGCCCTGGACGATGTTCTCGGCCTCGAGGTCGTGGAGCATCACGCCCCACTCGAACAGGATCATCAGCGCGCTGGCGTAGACGAGGTTGCCGAGGTAGTAGGGATTCCAGTTCTGGTCACGGTCCATACGCAGGATGCCGTACCCGATGTCGCGATCCTGTCCGACGATGTTGGTGAAGGTGTGGTGCATGTAGTTGTGGCTGTGACGCCACTGATCGGCAGGACAGACTGTGTCCCATTCGAACTCGCGAGAGTTGAGGCTCGGCTCACGCATCCAGTCGTACTGACCGTGCATGACGTTGTGCCCGATTTCCATGTTGTCGAGGATCTTCGACACGCTCAATGCGCCCACGCCGGCCAGCCAGGCGGGCGGGATGAACGGGAAGTACATGAGGGCGCGGCCTGCGATTTCGAGGGTGCGCTGTGCCTTGATGATCGAGTAGATGTAGTCGCGGTCCTTGTCGCCGAGGTCGGCGACCACGCGGGCCTTGAGGGCATCGAGCTCTCGGCCGAGCTCGTCGACCTGGTCTTCGGTGAGGACTAGTTCCGTGGTTGTCATGATGACTCCTTGGCTAGCTGTCGGATGGTGCGGGGCTGAACCCAGCTATCGATGTCCCGGGGATATCGATGACCCTCAGATGTCGATGACGCAGTCACCGACGGGTTTGCTGATGCACAGCTGGATGTGTTTGTCGGACTCGGTGTCGGTCTCACCGGTCAGGATGTTCTTCGTCAGACCGGACTTCTTGACTGCGCTGCACGAGAAGCAGATGCCCATGCGGCAGCCGAACTCTGGTGTCAGACCAGCATTCTCGGCCTGCTCCAGAATCGAATCACCATTGTTCTGCGCTTCGGTGCCGCTCGCGGCGAAGCTGAGCCGACCGTGGGCCGGGGCGTCGTCGTCGACGTCTGCCGGCGTGACGAGTACGAATTGCTCGGTGTGCAGGTTGGCCTCCACGCCGAGGCCGGCGAGGTGATCGGAGACCGATTGATGGAGGGCAGGTGGTCCGCACAGGAACACCTGCGATGTGCCGAGGTCCATACCGGCCAGGTGATCGGGCCGGAAGTGGCCGCCGGTGTCGGTGTCCGTCTCGGACGTCGGCCTGGTGAAGTGGGTGGTGATGGTCCAGTCCGGACGCGCCGCGGCGACCTCCGCCAGTTCGGTCGCGTACGGGTGGTCCTCGGCGCTGCGCGTGTAGTGAACGAATGTGACGTCGCCGCGATGGTTCTCGTCTACAAGTGTTCTCAACATTGAGAGTACGGGTGTAATGCCACTACCGCCGCTGATGAAGAGGAGGGAATCGGGGCGCTCGGCGGGAAGGGTGAAGGTGCCGGTCGCGGGCTGCAGGCCCAGCACCTGTCCGCTCCGCACGTTCTCGCGCAGGTGCTTGGAGACGAACCCGTCGTCATGGCTGGTGAGGGTCAACTCGATGGTGTCGGGGCGGTGCGCGCTACTGGCCGGCGAATAGCAGCGGCTGTGGCGCACCCCCTTGATGACGGTGCTGAGCTGCACAAACTGGCCGGCGTCAAAGCCGGTCCACTGCCGGGTGGGGCGCAGGGTCATCGTGACCGAGCGGGGTGACCGGCGATCGACGGCGATCACTTCGGCTCGCAGGTCGGTCCAGGTGATGCGTGGATCGACGAGTTCGAGGTAGCGATCGACGGGGTGGGGTGTCAGGGCTGCTTCGAGCACCGAACCGAAGAATCCGGAAAGTGACTTGGTCATCCGTGTGTCCTTTCATTTCAGTGCACATCTGTACACAGACAGTGTGGCATCACCTGACCCCATCAAGTCAAGGAAACAATGTGTAACCGCCATCACGTCCGGCTCGGTGCCTTCCGAGCTCAGCGGGTGCACAGACGTACACTGACCTGCGTGTCGCGGACGTCGAAACATCACAGCTCGGGTACTCGCAGTACCCGGCGTGTTTCACCGTCGGTCGAACGCCTCGACGATTCGACCCGCACCCGCGCCGAACAGAAGAGCCGGACCCGGCAGGCGTTGCTCGATCAGACCCTCGAGCTGGTGGGTGAGCGTAGTTTCTCCTCGATCAGCCTTCGGGAGGTGACCAAGCGCGCCGGTATCGTTCCCACTGCGTTCTATCGGCATTTCGCGTCGATGGAGGAAGTCGGGGTCACGCTGGTCGAGGACTCCATGCGGACGTTGCGTCGCATGCTGCGTGACGGCAGGCGGGATCTCGCGGCCAGGGCGGCCGTGCCCACCGCGAAGGAGTCGCTGGCGGTGCTGGTGCGGCAGGCCCGCGCCAACGAGGCACAGTTCCGTTTCCTGGTGCGCGAACAGTACGGCGGGATCAGTGAGGTGCGCCGAGCGATCGACACGGAGCTCAAGCTGTTCTCTCGCGAACTGGCCATCGACCTGTCCAGGATCCCTGACCTGGCCGAGTGGCCCGCCGACGATCTGGAGGTGGCCGGAGATCTCATCGTCACGGTGATGCTCCACGCCGTCGCCGAGTTGGTCGAACTCGACCGGCGCAACACCCGAGAAGAAGACGAGCTCATCCGGCGAACCGAAAAGCAGCTGGTCATCGCGTTTCTCGGAATGGGTCGCTGGCAACCGCCCCAGGACTGAGCGGACCACGCGCCCGATGTAGTTGCCGCCAGATGAGTTACATCTGTTCAGACCACACGGGTGCGTGGCAGTGTCCTACCCCATTAATATTGTTTCCCTTGAGTGGCCAGAGTCGGCCGCGCCGGTGCTGGGAGGCAAACCGATGGTCGAAGGTTCGCGGACGGGCACTCAATTCGGGGTGTACCGCCTCGACGCCCTGATCGGTCGCGGCGGGATGGGCGAGGTGTACCGCGCCTACGACACGGCGAAGGACCGTACCGTCGCTCTCAAGCTGTTGAACGTCGAGTTGGCGCAGGACCCGACCTACCAGGAGCGCTTTCGCCGGGAGTCGCATGCGGCGGCACGGCTGCAGGAACCACATGTCATACCGATCCACGACTGGGGCGAGATCGACGGCGTCCTGTACATCGACATGCGACTCGTGACGGGCCAGGACCTGCGGGCAGCACTGCGCGAGGGTGGGGCCATGGATCCCGCCCGAGCCGTCAAGATCATCGAACAGGTGGCCGGGGCCCTCGACGCCGCCCATTCGGACGGCCTCATTCACCGAGACATCAAGCCGGAGAACATCATCCTGGCCGAAGGTGACTTCGCATACCTCGTCGACTTCGGGATTGCCCACTCCGGCGACGACTCGCAACTGACCGTCGCGGGTCTGGCAATCGGGTCGTACCGGTATATGGCGCCGGAGAGATTCGACAACGATCGGGTCACCCCGATGGCGGACGTGTACTCGCTGACCTGCGTTCTGCACGAATGTCTCACCGGTTCGACGCCGCATCAGGCCGACACGATCAGTTCTGCGGTCAAGGCGCACGTGCTGAACCCGGCGCCGCAGCCCTCTCGCGTCCGACCGGGGGTCCCTGTCGGGTTCGATCAGGTCATCGCGCAGGGGCTGGAGAAGCGGCCCGAACATCGCTACCAGACCGCGGGTCATCTCGCCGCTGCTGCTCGGGCTGCGCTTGCGGGGACGAATATCCCTGCCCCGCAAACGATTGCGACCGGGTTTCCGGGCGGGGGGTTCGCCTATGCGCCGCCGACGACTCCTGGTATGGCGCCACCGGGAACGGGCCCGCAGTACAACCCGACGATGTACAGCGGCCCGGTGGCCCCTCCGCCGAACTTCGGGACAGGTCAGCAACCGGCGTACTTCACGGGCCCACAGCCGAACGGGCCCGGCGACGGGTCGCAGTCCAAGGTCATCATCGCCGCCCTGGTGGGACTCATCGTGCTGGCCCTCGGAGGGCTGGCCGCGTTGTTGCTCTGGTATGTCGGCTCCAAGGACGACGCCGGTGACGACCCGGCGGTTGCGGTCAGCACGGTGACCGAGACCGCGGGCGGTCAGGTGCAGAACACCCAGGTTCCGGCGCCGGTACCCGCTGGTCCACCACCAAGTTCCACACCGTGCCCGACGGTGTACGGTCCCGTCGGCTCTCTCACCGGTTCAGCGATCGGGTCCGCGGTGACGAGTTGTGCTTTCGCAGAGGAAGTCCGGATGAGTTACGCGGCCAGCGGGGCCCCGGGCCAGCCGCGGCAGATCTTGGCGACCAGCCCGGTCACGGGTGTCACGTATGTGATGATGTGCACGCCGGCCGGATCTGCGGTCACCTGCACGGGCGGAGAAAACGCTGTTGTTCACCTTTTCTGACGTGACAGGTTTCCGGGCGTCACGACCGTCCGCGCTCGCCACTGCCATCGTCTGTGTGGCCCTGTTGTCGGCAGCGTGTACCGATTCCGGTGATCCGCCCGCATCCATTTCTACGTCGACGTCGACCACCACCGTCACGGTGCCCAGCCCGAATCCGTCGGCTGATCCGGCGACGAGGACGTCGGCGATCGCCTCTGAGGTACCCGGGTTCTCCCGCCGGCTGACGCAGAGTCTGCAAACGATGCTGAACGAGCAACCCGGTTCGGTCGGGATCGCCATCGGACCTGTCAACGGGACCACGCCCGCCCAGCTGTTCGGTGACCTGCCCACCGAGGTGTCGTGGTCGACCATCAAGGTGCCGCTCGCATTGGCCGCACTGCGGGAGGTCGGAGCGGTCGCGCAATCCGACATTAACCTGGCGATCATGAACTCCGACAACGCTGCGGCGGAACGGCTCTGGGGGATGTTGGGCACACCCACCGAGGCCGCGGCCGCGGTCACCGACGTCCTCCGAAGCGGAGGTGACACGACCACCGTGGTGCAGTCACAAAAGGTTCGAGCCGGATTCACGGCCTTCGGGCAGACCGAATGGAGTCTGATGGAACAGGCGCGATTCGCGTCGCAGCTCCCGTGTATGCCCGACAGCGCGGGCGTCCTGGCGTTGATGCGTGAGGTCGGAGGAACCCAGCAGTGGGGCGTCCAATCGATCGAGGGGACAGCGGTCAAAGGTGGATGGGGCCCGCAACCCGATGCCGAAGGGAACTACCTGGTGCGCCAGATGGCCGTGATACCCACTGAATCCGGGGACGTGGCGGTGACCATGGCCGCGACGCCCGACAAAGGGACCTTCGAGGACGGGACCGCCGTTCTCGACGATGTCGGTGCCTGGATAACGGAGCATCTCGACGAGCTACCTGCGGGGCAATGTTGAGTCGGGCGCGCAGGGCCACCGTTGTATTCGCCGGGTCCGTCGTTCTGGTCACGGGGCTCGTGGCCTGCGGCGACGACGAGCCGTCCGACCCGGGTAATCAGCGGTCCGTGACGGTCGTCGGCAACGGGCAGGTCGAGGGGGCGCCGGATACCCTGCGGGCCGACCTCGGCGTCGAGACCGCCGGTGACGACGTCTCCACGGCGGTGAACGCTGCCAACCAGGAGATCGCAGCCATCACTGAGGCAGTGGTGAACGCCGGGGTCCCCCGCGAGAACATCCAGACGCAGCAGGTCACGCTGAGCCCGGATTACTCCAACCCGGTGCCGGGCGGGTCCAGCCAGATCTCGGGATACCGGGCGACGAACTCACTACGGGTCGACATCACCGACCTGACCAAAGCATCGAACGTACTTGAGGTCGCTGTTGAGGCCGGAGGGAACTCGACCCGGATCAGCAACGTCTCGTTCGTGATCGATGACGACTCCGATCTGGTGGTCAACGCCCGCGAGAAGGCCTTCAGCGACGCCCGCGATCGCGCCGATCAGTACGCCCGGCTCTCGGGCGACGAGTTGGGCAAGGTGCTGACCATTGACGAGACATCGTCGGGTCAGCAGGTGCAGGCCGGCGAACGGACCGCGATGGAGAGCAGCGCCGTCCCGCTGGAACCGGGCCAGCAGACGGTCAGCTTCTCGGTGACGGTGAAATGGCAACTGAAGTAACGATTCACGAGGGTGAGATTGATGAGTGAAGTTGTGGGGATGAACGGCGAGTCCATTGTCTTCGACGGCGCGACCGTTGCGAAGTTCCGCCATCACGGGAAGGACGAGGCTGCGCGCAACCCGGTGTCGACGTTCCGTGAGTACACCATCAAGGAGAAGACATCATTGCTGGGCAAGCCCAAGAAGCCGCCTCAGTTCGATGTGCTGTTGGCGATGTCGTCGTTCATGAGCCTCACTGTGGACGAGGCCGGCAAGTCCGCTGTCGAGGCGTTGATCGCCGAGGTGCGTGCGGCCGCCGGACGATGAGAATCGGCCCGCCCCACCAAATGTAGTGGAAGCGGGCCGATGCTCGGAGGCGGATCAGTCGTCGGTGACGACCACGTTGACGTCGATGTTGCCGCGCGTTGCGTTGGAGTACGGGCACACCTCGTGGGCCTTGTCGGCCAGCTTCTGCGCGGTCTCGTGATCGAGGTTCGGCAGGGCGACCTCGAGTTCGACGGCAAGGCCGAAGCCGCCGTTGTCCAGGCTGCCGATCGACACCCGTGCGCCCACGGTCGAGTCGGTGACGTCTGCCTTCTCTTGTCCTGCGACCATACGCAGGGCCGAATGGAAGCACGCCGCATAACCGGCTGCGAAGAGCTGCTCGGGGTTGGTGCCGACCCCGCTGCCGCCCATCTCCTTGGGGATCGACAGATCGAGGTCGACCTTGCCGTCGGAGGTGCGTGCGTGGCCGTCGCGGCCTTCGCCGGAGGCCAGTGCTTCAGCGGTGTAAATGGCTTTCATCGGGGGTACCTTTCGTTGTGAATCGTTCACGAGTCGACGGATGTGCCGACGTCGCGTAGGGCTTGGGTCAGACCCTGGACCGCATCGCGGAGGTTCTCGATCTCCGACACGCTCAATCCGCTTGCGCCGAAAAGATTTTCGGGGATGCACTGTGCCTGGACTTCGAGTTCGCGACCGGACTCGGTGAGTGTTATCTCGACGGACCGCTCGTCGGCGGCGGATCGTCTGCGCTGGACGAACCCGATGGCCTCGAGGCGCTTGAGAAGCGGCGACAGCGTGCCTGAATCGAGGTGCAGCCGCTCGCCCAGTCTGCGAACGGTGACCTGCTTCTCTTCCCACAACACGAGCAGCACGAGGTATTGCGGATAAGTGAGCCCGATCTTGTCGAGTAGCGGCCGGTAAGCGGCGGTGGTGGCCCGCGACGCCGAGTACAGCGCGAAGCACAGCTGGCGATCGAGGTGGAGTGCAGTCACCTCTGAAAGGTAGCCCACAATTCAGTTGTGCACAACCATAGGCGGGTTCAACCCTGTGAACGCCCGTAGACGCCGGCGACGTAGGCGGCCTGACCAGCATGTTGAAGGTCATCGGAGATGACACTGATCAGCCGCACCCCGAGCGTCACCGCCGGCGTCCAGTTCTTGTCGACGACGACATCGAGATCCGACCCGGACAGCGACCGCAGGTATTCAAGGGTTCGCTCGTGGGTTGCATCGTGATAGCCGAGGAGCAGTTCGCGATCGGCGGCCACGGCGGCGACGTCGGCCGACGAGTGGCCATATCCGATGTCAGAGGCGTCGAAAGGCAGCCCGAAGCGCTCTGCCCACCCGGCGGCCGTCCACACCTGTTCGGAGCCGGCGACGCCCGCTACATGGTCATCCTGCACCCGGGTGAGGTGCCAGACGAGCCACCCGACCGTGTTGGCGTCGGAATCGATACGGTACGTCAGAGCTGCCGGAGGCAGGTCCTCGATGGTGGCATGGACAACGTCGTGTACGCGGGCGAAAGCATCGACCAAGACTTCGGACTCGTTCACCGGTTTCCTTCCGTCGGGTTCGCCGAGTACCCGTTTCTCGTCTCGCTACGCGCGCCTGACCGGGAAACAGTGCGCAGGTGGGCTGAGCGTGCCACCGTGGTAGCCGTGAGTATCGAAAGCCCTGCGCTTGTCCTCGGCCCCATCCTGCGTTTCGTCGACTCCACGCGTGCCACCGTGTGGGTCGAGACCGACCGCGAATGCGCAGTCGAGGTCAGCACGTCGACAGGTCAGTCCGGAATGGAGCAGACCTGGGACGTCCACGACCACCACTACGCGGTGATCCAACTGCGCGGACTACCCGCCGGAACTCTCGTCGACTACACGGTGACGCTCACCGCAGCCGCTGACGTGGGAGAGTCTGGCGTCACCGTCCGGTCTGGTGGACGACTTCATACCGCCTCGGACGACGCACCCTTGACCGTCGCATTCGGATCGTGCCGGCGTGGGGATACCTACGACGACGAATCCCTCAAGGCGATCGGCGCAGACGGGCTGGCCGGGCTGGCACGCCGTGTAGCAGATCAGGGCCCCGACGAGTGGCCACAGTTGCTGCTCCTGCTCGGTGACCAGGTGTACGCCGATGATCCGTCGCCGGAGATCAAGGCGCTGCTGCGGGAAAGGCGAGCGGCTCACGACGATCCCGAACTCGGAGAGGAAGTACTCGAGGAGATCTGCGACTTCGAGGAATACACGTGGCTCTATCGCGAGTCGTGGGGGGTGGATGAGGTCAGCGGTCTGATGGCGTCGATTCCCAGCTGCATGATTCTCGACGACCACGATCTACGCGACGACTGGAACTCGTCCCTGGACTGGCGCAAGACCATGGAGCAGAAGTCTTGGTGGCGCCGCCGCGTCATCGGGGCGTTCTCGTCGTATTACATCTATCAGCACCTCGGTAACCTGTCTCCCGACGAACTCGGGAAAGATGCTCTCTACGCGGCGATTCGGGCTGCGGCCACGAGCGACGAGAGGGAGAAGTTGCTGTCCGACTTCGCACTCCGGGCCGACAGTGAGCCAGAATCGGCGCGTTGGAGTTACGTACGCGACCTGGGGAACACCCGGATCATCATGATCGATTCGCGCTGCTCTCGCGACCTCGATCCGGAGCGGCGCGCGATGCTCGACGACGTCGAGTGGAAGTGGCTCAGCGAGCGCGCAACCGAAACGTCCGCCCGGCACATTGTGTTCGGTACGTCGCTGCCGTATCTGATGCTGCCCGCCCTGCACCACCTCGAGCAATGGAATGAAGCGGTGGCCCAGGGTGCGTGGGGCAGGCGATTCGCCAAGATCGGCGAGAAGCTGAGACTGGAGCTCGATCTCGAGCACTGGGCGGCATTCGGTAATTCTTTCCGGGACATGCTCGGTCTGGTCGATGAGCTCGTGGACCACGCACGCCCTCCCGCCAGCATCCTGTGGCTCTCGGGTGACGTGCACTGCTCCTATGTCGCGCAAGCCGATCTGACCGACCGGGGCACCGACCGGACGGCGTTGTATCAGTTGACGATGTCGCCGTTCCGGAACCCGCTCGAACGTCCGATCCGCGTGGTGAACCGTGTGGCCATCCGCAAACCCATGGTGAAGTTCATGCGATTCCTTTCCCGGCGCGCCGGGGTCGACGACGTGCCCATCACCTGGCAGGCGCAGGCCGGCCCATGGTTCGACAATGGTGTGATGTCCTTGCGGCTCAACGGTGATCGAGCATCTGTACAGATCGACCATGCCTCCACCGGCGCAGACGGCACGCAACGGCTCACCCGTACCCACGAGATGGAGCTGACGCCCTGACGACCTCACCGCAGTGTCGACCCACGGCACTGTCGACGCGCCAGGGGCGGCATTTCGCTCTACGCTGTGCGCGTGATCCTCGTTCCGGGTACCCGAGTTGCCGGTCTCACCGTGCGAGCCCATCTGGGCAGCGGGGGGACCAGCGAGGTCTACAAGGTTCACAACCCGGTTGACGATCGGATCGAGGCACTCAAAGTCCTCGACACCGAGTTCACCGCCGTGGACGTCGCACGCATGCGATTCGAGCGGGAGTTCGAGATCGCTCGCACCCTCGAACACCCGCACATCGTGGCCATGTATCGCTCCGGGGAGCTGGCAGGCGCGGCGCTCGGGCCACAGCAGGTGCGCAGTGCGCTGTGGATGACGATGCAATACGTGGAGGGGACCACCGCGGCGGTGCTGATCCCCGGACCGCACGGACAGCCACGTCTGCCGCTGGTGTTGGAGGTGCTCGCCCAGATCGCGGAGGCACTCGACTTCGCGCATCGCATGGACGTGCTCCATCGCGATGTCAAACCGTCGAACATACTCATCGGACACCAGACCCAAATATCGGCCGTGCTCACCGATTTCGGTATCGCACGCTTCTTGGACGACACGCGTCCCGTCGCACAGAACGGACGGATCGTCGGATCGATTCCCTACGCTGCGCCCGAAATGCTTCAGGGTCAACAACTGTCGACTGCGACCGACGTGTATTCGCTGGCGTGTGCCGTAGTCGAGCTGCTCACGGGCAGGCCGCCGTTCCCGTATCCCACTACCTTCGGGATCGTGCACGCGCACATCGCCGGAGTTCCACCCAAGGTCAGTGACCGACGCAGGTGGCTGCCGTCTGCGATCGACTCGATCCTTGGAAAGGCGCTCGCCAAGGATCCGGCGGCGCGGTACCAAAGTTGTTCGGAGTTCATCGATCTGATCAAGAACGTCGTGCGTGACGTGCCGGTGCCACCGGACTCACCGCGCCCGTTCGGATGGTCGCGATTGCGGACCAGGGGTCGCTGACCGAGCGTCGAGACGACGCGATGTCTGATCTTACGCAGTGTTTACCTTCCCCGAGTGTCGTGAACTGCTGACCGAGGTTAACGTTGCACACGTCTTATCTGAACAGTTGGATAGACGCCTGTGACTCCACTTCGGGCACGGTACGCGGCGGACCGGAGCTGCCCGGGACCGCACCGTGCGGCAGACCAATCGTGAGGATTTACGACGATGAGTACAACTCCGGTAGAGAGTTCGGGATACGACAACTCTGCGCTCGCCCACGAGGACGAGGGCTATCACAAGGGACTGAAGCCCCGACAGATCCAGATGATCGCCATCGGCGGTGCCATCGGTACCGGCCTCTTCCTGGGAGCCGGTAGCCGACTCCGAGACGCCGGGCCGGGGCTGTTCATCGTCTACGCCATCTGCGGCGTCTTCGTCTTCTTCATCTTGCGTGCCCTCGGTGAGCTGGTACTTCATCGCCCGTCTTCAGGATCCTTCGTGTCGTACGCGCGCGAGTTCTACGGCGAGAAAACAGCATTCGTCACCGGCTGGCTGTACTTCTTCAACTGGGCCATGACCGCGATCGTCGACGTCACGGCCATCGCGCTCTACGTCCACTACTGGAGCATGTTCGAAGACATTCCCCAATGGTCGATCGCCTTGGTCGCTCTCGTCTTCGTGCTCCTCCTGAACATGATCTCGGTGAAGTGGTTCGGGGAGATGGAGTTCTGGGCTTCGATCATCAAGGTGTTCGCACTGGTGGCATTCCTGGTCGTGGGCACCATTTTCCTGGCGGGACGTTTTGAGATCAACGACCAGGCAACGGGTTTCAGTGTTCTCAGTGACAATGGTGGGTTGTTCCCCACGGGACTGTGGTCGTTGGTGCTGGTGACCTCGGGGGTGATTTTCGCCTACGCCGCAGTGGAATTGGTGGGTACAGCAGCCGGCGAGACCGAGAATCCGGAGAAGATCATGCCCCGGGCCATCAATTCGGTGATCTTCCGCATCGCGATCTTCTATGTCGGTTCGCTGGTCCTGCTCGCATTGCTGTTGCCGTACACCGATTACGCGGCCGGGGAGAGTCCATTCGTGACCTTCTTCGCCGCGATCGGTATGCCCGCCGCCGGCGGCATCATGAACATGGTGGTGTTGACCGCCGCCTTGTCCAGTCTGAACGCCGGTTTGTACTCGACCGGCCGCACCCTGCGCTCGATGGCGATGAACGGCAGCGCACCGCAGTTCACCGGAAAGATGAACAAGAACGGCGTACCGTTCGGTGGCATCGCGCTCACCGGTGTGCTGACACTACTCGGGATTCTGCTGAATCTTGTTGTACCCGAGGAGGCTTTCAACATCGCCCTCGATCTCTCGGCGCTCGGGATCATCTCCACCTGGGGCATGATCGTGCTGTGTCAGATCCAGCTCTATCGTTGGGAGAAGAAGGGCATCCTGAAACGGCCCGCGTTCCGGCTGCCATGGACCCCGTGGACCAGCTACGCGACGCTGGCCTTCCTCGCTGCCGTGACCGTCCTGATGTGCTACGACAACTACTGGAATCTCGTCGCCATCGTCGTGATCACCCCGATGCTCATCGCAGGCTGGTACGCGGTGCGCGGAAGGGTCTTGACCATGGCGGAAGCGCGGGTGGGGTACACGGGTGAGTACCCGGTGGTGCCGGGAATCATTCCGCCGGTGCCGCACCCAGAGCACGATCGCAAACATCGCGACGGCGACGGTGACAAGCACTGACCCGTCGCTGAAACCTGGCCCGAGGGTGGCGGCACCGCTACCCTCGGGTTCATGGCGATCAACAAGAACGACACCGTGTCATGGAATACCCCACAGGGTCCCACCGAGGGCAAGGCCATCGAGAAGCGAACCAAAGAGTTCACGTTCGATGGGCAGAAGTTCAAAGCCGGCGACGACGAACCGTACTGGATCGTGGAGTCCTCCAAGTCCGGCAAGCAGGCCGCTCACAAGGAGTCCTCGCTGAAGGCGAAGTAGGCGCGATCGGAGGAGGAAAAGGGCAGGTCACCGGGGCCAACGCGCGGTTGATGTGACCGGTGGACTCTGCCCGTACACGCAAAAAAGTGAGCTGGCGGCGATTGCTTCGCTCAGCCAGCTCACTTTTTTTGAAGTTTGGCGACTTAGATCGCGGTTACTCCGGTAGCCTGAGGGCCTTTTGCGCCCTGTCCGATTTCGAACTCGACTCGCTGATTCTCTTCGAGGGTGCGGAAGCCGCCACCCTGGATCTCAGAGTAATGAACGAAGACGTCATCCGAACCGCCATCGGGGGCGATGAAGCCGAAGCCCTTTTCGCCGTTGAACCATTTCACAGTTCCCTGTGCCATATTAAAGTACTTCTCTCTTTTTTCCTGCAGAACGCATGAACACGCCCCTGCACATAGTGTTGCACGGATCGCGGCAAACCGATAGCGGTGAACGAGATTATTTCTTCATCGCAGGTGAGAGGGCCTCAGCCGGGCGTGCCGCGCCGATATGGGCCGGGGTCGGGCGAGCGACCGAGGGTGGGTACAGCGCCACCGAGAGGGCACCTGACGACCGGCCCTCGCGGTGAGTTCCGTTACGCCGGAAGTGTTGCGATGCACCAGAATTGCTGCCTCGTGACGGGCATCGGTAACGGTCCCGAGCGCTGCAGTGCACGATCCGATGGAGTTTCAATCCACGATCGCAGACCACATCAGGGACAACAACGTCAAGGAGACGCCCATCAAGATGGGGGATCCGGACGCGCCGACCATCGACCTGCCGATCCCGGAGGGGTGGTCGCCGGCCGGTGAGCTCAAGAACCTGCCGAGCGCACAGATCGTCGACGAGCGCGAAGCGACGCTGTCGGGCTTTCCCGCAAACGAAATCGCGGCCACCTACGATCTCGAGGGCACAGAGGCTCTCAGCGCGCAGCAGACCGTGATCATCACCACATGCAGCGGCGAAACGTGCATCTTGCAGCTCAACGGAACGAGCGATCAGGCGCAGGTCGAGATCCTCGGCGACGCGGCGAACGCCATAGACACTGTGACGATCGAACCCTGATCATCCCGTCGATTCGGTGAGGCGGTTGCTCGCGGGCCGGAGTTCACGGCGTGCGGGCAACCGCTGTTCCCACACCCGCTCGCCCGATGCCCGGGCCGTCAGTGTCGCGCGGTGCAATGTCGTCCGGGCTCGGTCGAGGGGACCGTGCTCGGCCTCGGCGAGCAGCATGAGGTACAGCGGCGCGAAGATCCTGGTACCGCGGGCGTGCTCGGCCACTTCGCGTACGACGTCGTGACTGAATCAGTACCGCTGCGGCCAGTCGGTGCTGACCGAGAAGTTGCGATTCGACACCGACACCGATCATCCCGGCGATCCCGAGGGCCTCGCGTGTCCGCTCGGGCAAGTCGAACATGCGTCGACGCACGACCCCCGCGACCGCGTCCGGCATCCCGGCCGGCTCGACCGTCATGGTCTCGGAGTGCAGGTGCCCGTGGGGTGTGCAGCAACCGGGCCAGCTCGCGGACAAGGGTTGCCGATCAGCAGGGCGATGACCAGGGCTATCTCGGGCGGTGCTTCGAACCGGGATTCCAGGGCCTCGGCGGTGAGGTGGCTGGTGTGCGCAGCGTCGTGCGACCCGAAGGCCTGAAAGATGACGGGAGCCACGATGTGCGCCTGCTCGAGCGCAGCCGGGTCGGCGCGTTCGGAGAGTCGGCGGATGATGTGGACCCACGCCCACATCGGTGGTTCGCAGACGCCAGCTCGGTGTCGAGTTGGGTGCGTGCCCGGTGGTAGGCGCGGAGGGCCTCGGCTCGCCGACCTGACCGGTACAGCGCGAGCATCAGCTGTTCCCAGACCCGTTCGTGGAGTGGGTCGATGGCCAGTTGGTATTCGAGGCCCGCGATCAGTTCGGTGTCGCGGCCGAGCAGCAGTCCTGCTTCGAAGTAACCCTCGGTGGCGACCGAACGCATCGCGCCGAGGCGGTGGATCTCGTTGTCGGCGAAGCGTTGATGGCGGAAGTCGGCAAGGGCTGGGCCACGGGTCGATGGCGGCTTTCAGATCTCGTTCAGCCGCTACCGGGTCGGCCACCGTGAGTGCCCTTCTTCCCGACGCGGTGAGTCTTTCGAAGGTCACGATGTCGACGGTGTCCGCGCGGGTGTCGAGGCGGTATCCGGTGGCGTCGGTGATCAGTCGCCCGGCGCCGCCGACGTCGTCCAGGCTACGACGCAAGTTTCCGACGTAGGCGCGCAAGACGTGATCGGTTTGGCCGGTGGGTTGTCATCCCACACGAGGTCGGTCAACCGGTCGACGTCCACGCAGGTGCCGGCGTTGAGGAGGAGGGTGGCCAGAATCGCTCGCTGCGCGATCCCGCCGAGGGAAGGGGGCGTCCGGCGGCGCCGACTTCCAGGGGCCCGAGCAGCAGGTATTTCACGCGCGGATTGTATGCGCGTGGTGGGTCGGGGGTGATGGTTTGCAACCCGATCGTATCGATGGCCGGACAAACTGGACACTTCTGCGCGGACACGAGTGGAGCTCGCGATCATACCGCTGTGATCTGGCGTCGCCCACTGCTCGAGTTTCGCGGCTGTTGTGCGTTTTTGAATACGTCGGTCGTCAGAACATTCACGACGTCGACTCAGTTGGTTGCGGTTTAGAGTGGAGTCGATCGGGAACAATGGCATATGCGTCTTGCGGGGGGACAACAATGTCATCTGCCAAATGCATGATTGAGCAAGGTGGGTGGTGCTGGTAACCGGCAGGGGGAGTGCATGAGTTCATCGTCGGTATTCCGGGTCACCGCGGTGATCTGCAGTGTGTTGGTTGCATCCACCGGTGTTTTCGCGTGTTCGACGCGAACACCCTGCTCGGTGGAGACGGCGTCGTTCGACAATGCGGCCGTCACGTGTCTGCGGTTCGGCGTCGGTACGCCCGGAGGGCTGTCGGCGCCCGACGAGTGGACAGCAGTGTCCGAGCTGGTCGGTGAACGTCCGAGCATCGTCCTGGCCTTCTCGGACTTCACGGCGGCTCCTCCGATCAGCGGTCTTGACCTGGTCCGCAGCACGGGCGCTGACCCGATCGTGACCTGGGAGCCCTGGAAACACCTCGGCGGCGACGACTATGACCGGTCGGCTTTCTCGATCGAGTCCATCATTTCCGGGGCGCACGACGACTACCTCTATCGCTGGGCCGACGAACTCGCGGCCTGGGGGCAGACGGTGTATTTGCGTTTCGCTCACGAACCGAACGGCACCTGGTATCCATGGAGCCAGGCGGGCGGCACCTCACCCCAGTCGTACGTGCGGGCTTGGCGGCACGTGAGAGCCATCTTCGCCACCAAGAACGTGCAGAACGTCCGATGGATTTGGGCACCGAATGTGGTTCTCGACGGCGAGCAATTGGTGGATTGGTATCCCGGCGACGATGTCGTCGACGTCATCGGAATCGATGGATACAACTGGGGTACTTTCATCCCCGGGGGCGAGTGGACCTCACCGAAAAGACTGTTCGGTGAGTCCTTTGCTCAGCTCGAAGACTTTGCGTCCGACAAACCCATTCTCGTCACCGAAGTGGGCAGTGTCGAGCAAGGTGGATCCAAACCAGAATGGATCGATGATCTCGTCGACTATTTGGCGGGCATGGCAAGTGTTTCAGGGTTTGTGTGGTTCGACTTCAACAAAGAGGCCGATTGGAGTATCAATAGTTCTCCCGGAGCAGCAGCGGCGATGACCGAGGCGTTGAAGAAAGCGTTGAATCGATGAGTGTCGACACCGAGATCGCAGAAATTCAGCTCGTCCTTCCACCCGAAGCCGAGGAGAAGCGGCTGCGCTCGCTCGATCAGTTACAGATCCTCGACTCTCCGCCGGAGGATCGATTCGAACGGGTCACCCGGATGGCCCGGCTGATCTTCGGAGTGCCGATGGCGTCGGTCGCGCTGCTCGACAGGGATCGTTTGTGGTTCAAGATGGTGGAGGGGCTGCCGTTGTCAGAGGTGCCGCGCGCTGAGACCGTATGTCAAACAACCGTGGCGCGCACCTACACCCAGCCTGTCGATCCGGCCCTGATCGTCGATGACCTCGAGCGGATACCCGAGTTCGCCCGGCTACCGGGTGTGGGCGGTGAGGGCGGCGTGAGGTTCTACGCCGGCTACCCCTTGTATGGACCCGGTCATCAGCCGGTTGGAACGTTCTGCGTCTATGACACCTCGCCTCGGACGTTCGACGAGTCCCAGCAGGCGACGTTCCGCGAACTGGCAGCGTGGGCTCAACGTGAACTCGAACGTGCTGACGACCTCGAGCGCGCGGCTGCCGTCCAACGCCAGTTGCTACCCGCCCCGCTGTGTGGACTGACAGGGTATTCGGTGCGGTCGACGTGCGTGCCTGCCTACGCGGTCGGCGGAGACTTCTACGACCACTACCTCACCGAGGACGGCGCGGTGTTCTCTGTCGCAGACGTCATGGGCAAAGGGCTGGGTGCGGCAATCTTGACCGCCAGCGTGCGGTCGGCACTGCGCGGGGCGTCCAGGGCACTGGAACACGCGAGGCCGGGGACGAGTCTCGGTGAAGCGGTCTCTCTGGTGGCCGGGCATGTTGCGGACGACCTGACCAGCACCGAGAGTTTCGTGACGATGTTCCATGCCCGACTCGAGCGCTCGACCGGACAGATCGAGTACATCGATGCCGGGCACGGGCTCGGGATGGTGTCCCGGAAGACGGGGGGCGTCGAACCGTTGCCGGGTTGTGGTCTGCCGCTGGGTGTTTCCGTCGACGACGTGTGGACCTCCGAGACCGTCACCCTTCACCCCGGCGACATGTTGATCGTGGTATCCGATGGTCTGCTGGACCTGCTCTCCGAAGACAGCGATGCCCGCACCGTCCAGGACTTCGTTCGGGGACACTCCGACCCAGAGACGCTGTGTTCCGCGGTTGCCGCGCTCGCGACAAGCAGTGCACCGCTCGACGACGTCACGGTGGTGGCGGTACGCCGAGAGGATGTGGGGTGACCGATCGCCGCGTCGAGGCCCAACAGGACCTCGGGACGACGCCTTCGCCGTGGCTGCGACTGTTGATCGTGATCACGGCGATCCTCGGTATCAACTACGTGGTCTGGCGCTGGTTGGTGTCGGTGAACTGGGAGGCCTGGTGGATCGCGGTTCCCCTCGTGGTCGCCGAGACGTACAGCCTCATCGACTCATTGCTGTTCGGTCTGACCATGTGGCGGCTGCGGCGCCGCGGAGAACCCGGCGAGCCGCCCCAGGGCGCCACGGTCGACATCTTCATCACCACCTACAACGAGCCGATCGAGATGGTGATGAATACAGCTGAGGCCGCTGCGCGTGTGCGCTACCCGCACACCACCTGGATACTCGACGACGGTGACCGGCAAGAGCTGGCGCAGCTGGCCGAAGAACATGGCATCGGTTATCTGACCCGTACAGAGAGTTGGGTCGACAAACCACGACATGCCAAGGCCGGCAATCTGAACAACGCGTTGCTGCAGACAGACGGTGAGTTCATCCTCATCCTCGACGCGGACCAGGTTCCGGAGCCGCAGATCCTCGAGCGCACCCTCGGATACTTCAAGGACGAGAAGATGGCGTTGGTTCAGACGCCGCAGTACTTCGTCAATGTGCCGCCCAACGATCCACTGGGTAGTCAAGCGCCGCTGTTCTACGGGCCGATCCAGCAAGGCAAAGACGGCTGGAATGCCGCGTTCTTTTGTGGCTCCAATGCGGTTCTGCGGCGTGAAGCCCTGATGCAACTCGGCATCACAGGGTATGTGCGCGCTATCGAAGAAGGCATCGAGGAATCGCTGCGGGCGGCCAAGGCGGTGATCAGGAAGACCCGCAAACAGGTCCGGAAAGACAATCCTGAGGCGATCACGGCGCTGGACTCGGTCGACGACGCCGTGCGGGTCGCTCGGGCCGAACTGAAAGCGCAGAAGCCACTCGCCGACATCACCTACGACTTCCAGCAGCGTGTGGACGCGGCGGCGAGGTCACTGGTCGAGTCCGACATGCACATGATCCGAGCCGACCTGGAAGCTATCGCGGCCCTCAACGAACTGGCCGAGCAGGAGTCGGGTGCCGCGCCACTCGACGAGGATGCCTTTGCGGCCCTGGCCGGTCGTGATTGGTCACCGCTCGGTGCCCTGGAGTCCATTCGGGCGATGGTGCGCGCCGTGGACGTCGGGCGCGACGACGAAGCGCAACCGATGTTGCCTCTGGCGACCATCTCGGTCACCGAGGACATGGCCACCTGTATGCGCTTACACGGGATGGGCTGGCGGTCGGCTTACCACGATGAGGTGTTGGCGTTGGGGCTTGCGCCCGAAGACGCCAAGACGATGATCACGCAGCGGCTGCGGTGGGCGCAGGGCACGATTCAGGTGATGTTGCGAGAGAACCCGTTACTGCAAAAAGGTCTCACGATTCCGCAGAGACTCATGTACTGGGCCACCATGTGGAGTTATCTCGCCGGTTTTGCCGCCGTGGCATACATTGCTGCACCGGCGGTCTACCTCATCCTGGGCATACTCCCGGTCCAAGCCCTGAGCTTTGACTTCTTCGTCCGACTGATCCCGTTCCTCGTGCTCAATCAGTTCTTGTTCTTCATCATCGGGCGGGGAAAGTCGACCTGGCGAGGTCAGCAATACAGCCTGGCGTTGTTTCCGGTGTGGATCAAGTCGTGTACCACGGCTTTTCGCAACGTCTACTTCAACCGGCCGCTTGGGTTCGCGGTGACACCGAAGACTCGCCAGGAGCAGAACGCAGTGCCCTGGCACCTGATTCGGCCCCAACTCGTCGCCATGGCCGTGTTGGTGGTGGCGTCGTTCATCGGGATGGTCCAGCTCTACCGTGGCGCGGTCTCTGTGCTCGGTGTCGGCGTGAATCTGTTCTGGGTGCTGTTCGACCTCGTCGTCCTCAGTGTCGTGATCCAAGCGGTCCGCTATCGCGGATCGCCAACCGAAGGGAAATGATGAGCAGCTTCGAAACGCGTACCACCGGTAGGGGTGCGGTGGTGCTGCGGCCAGAGGGAAGACTCAACATGGTCGCGGCCCCCGCAATGCGCGAACAACTGCACAAGCTGGTGGAGTCGGGGTCGACCAAGATCGTCGTCGACCTCTCTGCGACGGATTTCATCGACTCGTCGGGCCTCGGAGCGCTCATCTCCGGATTGAAGGTGGCCCGGCAGGCCGGCGGTGACCTTCGTATCGCGGCCCCGTCCGCCCAGGTCGAGTCGGTGTTGTCCCTCACCAACCTCAATCGCGTGTTGCGCTCGCACCCGTCGGCGGACGGCGCATTCGATGCCGACTGACAACCGGCCGGCCGTAAGAGTTCTCGAGGAGATAGCGCAGCCGGAGACGGTTGAGCGGGTGCATCTGCTCTTGGCTGAGCTGTTCGCAGCCGCGCCGGTCAACGACATGGATGCGATGCAATTCGAACTGGCCCTGGCCGAGATCGCTGCGAACATCATCGAGCATGCGAAGAATGCCGACCGCGGGCAGGTGTTGATCCGGGTCGAACTCGAGGTGCGTCCGGACAGCATCCTCGCGACGTTGTCCGACGACGGAGAGCAAGCCCGCGTGGACCTGAAATCCGTCGAGTTGCCGGACGACCTGTCCGAGCGTGGCCGCGGCCTCGCAATCGCACTCACGGTGCTCGATGAACTGTCCTATCGCCGAATGGGCCGCCGAAATCAGTGGACCCTGGTTCGAAACCGCACCCACTGACGATCCGTCGACACGGAGCACCGCCCCCTCCGGCAGTGCCGGCACGACGCACGTGAGTCATCGCTGTGCCCCCAGTCGGACTCGAACCGACACTTGGCGGATTTTAAGAACTCCCGACCGGCGTATCTCGATACCGCGCGGACCAGCGAAAACAGCGCGCTTGAGCCGTCAAAACACCAGGCCAGGAAGCATTTTGCGGTGAACTTCCGGGGGATAGCGGAGCCTTCCGGTGAACCGTGGGAGCCCCCCGAAAGGCCGCTGGGGGTGGTTTTCGGCGAGGTACGACGATGCCCCGCGCCTGAGCGAAAGGATGAAACTCTCAGGGCGGGGCATCGGATCGAGGCGCGGTTGCAGAGGTGGGCAACCCGCCGATCGCCGTCGCGGAGCCTATGGGCGAGACCCCGCGACGACCGGACTCGGGAAGGGCCGCTAGCGTCGGACCTTCTTGCCGGTCGAGCTGCCGGAGGCAGGCTTGCGACCGCCTGAGCGGGTATTCGCGCCGACCTTCTTCCCGGCAGCCTTACGTGCGGTTTGCGCCGTCGCCCGATTCGGGTTGGGTCGAGCGGTCACCGTGAGCGCGCGGGCCTGTTTATCGAACGCCGGGATCACGTCCACCCGCCGTTCTGGCCGGCCACGTCGACGGGTTGCCCGCGTACCCGGTGTACGGGCTGATGGTGGAGTTCTTGGCGTGCTCGGGGCTGAGAGCCAGCGAGAACACGGGCCTAGAGGTCGGGGACCTCGCGTTCACGACCGGCCCGGTAGCCGACGCGAGCGGGACCGGGACTCGTTGCGCGGTGAACGTACGGCGGTCGAAGGTACGGAAGAACGGCACCTGGGTAGCGACGACGCCGAAGTCGAAGCGGAGCCGTCGAACGGTGCCGTTGCCGTCTTGGCTCTCGGAGAAGCTGCGGGTGTACCTCGCGGAGACCCATCCCCGCGCTGATCATCCGACCGCGCCTCTGTGGCCATCGCGGAAGAACGGCGGCGGATACCGCGTCGAAGGCAAGCGGTACGCGGTGCCGCTGGATTGGTCGGAGCCGCTGGCTATGGGGAGCTTCTACGACACGATTATGAAGCCAGCGCTTGAGGCGATCGGTCTGCCCGCGAGTCGACCGGCAACCCCCGCGACCGACACTGAACCGGCGCCGTCAGAGGCGTACGGCTTCACGACCTTCGGCACACTATGGCGACGATGCAGCTCATGGCCGGTACACACTTCATGCAGGTCTCCAAGTGGCTCGGGCACGGGTCGTTCACGCTAACCCTGGAGACGTACGGCGACTGGATCCACGAAGAGGACGGCGGGGCTGTGAACAGCTTGCCTGAACCGCCCGCGAGCACCGCGCAGTCCGGACCCGTCGCGGAGGCGTCGAACGTGGTGCAGTTATTCGGACGTCAGGGCGCTTGCGAATCGGTCGCAGGAACCATCGCCGGAAGTTCGAAAGCGAGATACATCAGCTGGCGCGTGAACTTCGCGATGTCGTTGGCTTGATCGCTGTCGACGCCGTTGAGTTCGTGGTTTGCCTCATTCCCAACGCTTTTAATCCGGTTGACCCATGTCAGCATGTGCTTTGTGATGATTCCCTCGTCCTGTAGATGGTCCAGGGCTTCTGCGAACGACGGCGCCCGACCTTTGGCGTTGGTCTCTTCGAGACCGTGTGAGACTGCGATATGGAACAACAGCTTCCGGCACATCATTACCGCTGCCGTGTTTGCGCCGACTGATAGGCAGTTCCGGACTTCCTGCCACGCTGCGAGGTCCTTCTCAGGCGTCGATGCAGGATCGTCGAACGGTAGTGTGCCGGGCGATTGCGTGCCCCGATTGATAACGACACCTTGCCGGCACGACACACATCGCAGCCAGGCGATCGAATCGACGGTACCGCCGATTCTGGCGATGATGATCATCTGTGAACCAGAGCAGAATGGGCATGGCACCTCACGCCAACTGTCTGAATCTCTGGAGTCCAAACTTCCAGCCGTGCGGTTAACGACCCATAGGTCGTTCGTGATGTCGGTCATCATTAAAGTCTTGCACCAGTCCCGACATTCGCTCCTCAACGCGCCGCAAGGGTATTGCGACTATCTAGACCTCGGCGGCGTAGAGAGCGCGCCAAGTGTCGATCGTCGGTTGTAGCTCCTCAGGATAGTAGTTGGTCCGTGTACTGTCAGGGTCCGTCGACTGGGCCTCGTAAAGGCAGACTGCCGATTCGGTGTAGATAAGGGCTGTATTGATCGCGTCGGCCATCATCGAGAACATCCCCGATGGGCCACCCCCGATCAGGTCGGTCGGCCAACTATGCCCGTGGATAAAACTGGAGCACAGGCGATATTGCTGCTTGCTAAGGGTAGGAATGTGAACGTTCTGGGTTTCAGTCGCGTGTGCGGGCGGATTCTCCTCGATCCAGTTTGCGGCTTTACGCACAAGGTCTGTGTACTTTCGACCATTCTCCTGGTCGAGCGCATCAAGAGTGGCGATTTCCTCTTTATGGAACTTGAGACGGTGCTGTGACTGCTTATAGTTCACATCGGGCAGCACACGGAGTTTTTGGTCGTGAGCCTGTATCGCGTTGTCGTGGTAATCGCGCGCATGCTCGGTACCTACCTTCGCGAGCCCGGCTGCTCTCGCTCTACGAACATCGCGTTCGACAGGACTCATCACCCAAATAGCCTGCGCGGAACACTCGACCGCAGTTCGACAAAGCGCGAGGAAGGATGCGGTGTGGTGGTTGAAGGGCCGCTTCTTCGCGGCGGCAGTGATGAGAATATCCGCTGAGGCCAATGCATCGGTCGCGTTCATGATGGGGAACATGACGGTGCCTGATAGTCCTTCTGGGATCTTTCGGTCGTAGCCGTCCCCATCGTCCAGAGCCATCGAGGTGCGCGGGTCAGGCCGGTGCGGCTTGAGCCCCCACTTCTCTAGCGTGCGACCCCGTTCACATCGTTCGCCGACGCGTTGCAGAGCTGGGGCCAGCATCGCGCCGAGCGCATACAGAGCGTCTTCTTCTTTCATGTTCTGCATTGTGTACGTCTTCACCGACAGGGCTGAAGGACGCGCCGCCCTGTATCGCCGGAGCACCACAGAATGAGCCGTTCGGATGACGCCGTCGTCGCCTGCGGGGTGGGTCGGGGGTGGGTTGAAGCTGGTTCAGAGGCCAATGCGCGTGACGCAGAAGCCGTCTACCAGGCCTCACATGGTGCCCCCAGTCGGACTCGAACCGACACTTGGCGGATTTTAAGTCCGCTGCCTCTGCCGATTGGGCTATGGGGGCGAGCCGTTCGGCGAACCCCAACAGAATCTCACGGTCGTTTCGGGCAGTCGGGACGGGGGAGGCCACGGCGCACGAAACCTTTACATCGACCATGGTCAAGGTAGGTGCCGAGTGCCATAGTCCAACTTATGGAATGGCAGACTTGTCTCCATGTCTGACGTTTCTTCTCGTCGTAGCCGAGGTCGACCACCGGGACCGGGGGTCGACCCGGGCGCTCGCCGTGAGCAACTGCTCGACGCGGCCGAAGCCGAGATCGCAACTCATGGAACCGATTTCGGTCTGGCCGGGGTCGCGAGCCGAGCCGGGCTGACCCGGTCGGCGGTCTACGCGGCCTTCGCTGATCGCGATGATCTCCTGACCGAGCTGACCCGTCGTCACACAGATCGCATCATCGTGGGGATCGCGTCGGCGCTCAACGATGTCGACGAGCCACGGGCGCAGACGCGAGCAACGGTCGACGTGCTGGCCCGCTGGATGGAAGAGAACAGCAGGCTAGCGGCCGTGCTGGCACCCAGGATGCAGTCGGGCGTGGGGGACTCCCATGTCACCGGCTTCCTGGAGCAGGTGCTTCAGGTCGGTTTCGAGCAGGTCGGCGGCAATCCGCGGGCGGCGGCGCCGTGGGCTCGCGCGCTCGTGGGAGCGATCTGGACGACGGTCGCCTGGTGGGGGAAGGCGCGAACAATGGATCGCGTCGAACTCGTTGATCACGTGACGGATCTTGTCTGGGAGGGCTTCGCGGGAGCGGGCGGTGCCGGTATCCGCTTGCCGGAGATGCAATTACCCGTCACCGATAACGCGAGGGTGCTTGACGTGCTGGAACAATAAAGACACGATGTCTTTATGACTGCTTCCGATATCACCGGTGCGATGAACTGGGACCGCGTCCGGTCACGTCATCCGGAGCTGGTCGATCGGCTCGATGCAGGTCTCCACATCGGCGACGACCTGGCGCAGGCGACCATCTCGGAAATGGTCGAGCTGCCCGATTTCGGCTGGCGAGAGATGACTCGAATCCTCGACGATCCTCTCCGGCGTCTCGACGAGGCTCCGCCCGCCCTCCGGGCGCTGCTCGACGCTGCTGCGACGCCGCCGCCCTGGTTCGACGAAGCTGTCGCAGAGGCAGGGGGACGTGCTTGGTGGAAGTTCGGGACCCTGCAGTCGAGCACCCTCTACCAATCGCTGATCTACGGCTACCAGGCACGCGGATTCGTACGCCCGCTCGTCGCCACTGGTCAGCTCGCCGACCACACCTATGACCGCGTGCTCAGTACCGGACGCTGGGTTGCGCTCGCAACCGCACCCGGTCAGATGGCGCCCGGGAGCCCGGGGTGGTCGCAAACACTGAAGATCCGGCTCATACATGCGACGGTGCGGCACAGCCTGCTCACCGACGAAGACTGGAACGTCGCTGATTGGGGCGTCCCGATCAATCAGACCTACAGCGCCCTGACCATAGGTGGAGGATTCCTCGCCTTGCCGATGACGGTTGTCGGTGACCTGGGGATTCAATACTCATCGGCCGAACGTGAGGCGATCGCGCATCTGTGGCGTTGGATTGGATGGGTGATAGGTGTCGACGACGCGCTGCTCCCCAAGAACTTCGCCGCGGCACAACAACTGTTCGACATCGGTGCGCAGTTCGAACTCGAGCCCGATGAGTCGTCGAGAACTTTGACGCGCGCCCTTTTACGTGAGGGCTATCGGATCGAACTACCACTCGTTCCCGATCCGGTGACGGCGATCGTGAACGTGATGTTGCGGCCTATGTTGTCGATGTCCTTCTCTGCGATATCGACCCGGTGGGTGGAGAAACCGGCCGCAGGCAAGATGGGCTTGCGACGCTCCCCCTTGCACCATCTGGTCGATGTGGCGCGCCCTGCCGTGCGGCTGCGGGAGGTGGTCCGTGCGATCGGTCTGCTCGGCAACGAGAGTCAGGTCGTCAACCGGGAGATGCGCACCGTCATGCGAGGTCTCGGGATGAACGCCGCGGAGATCGACAAGATCAAAACGGTGGCGTGAGTGGTGCGAGTACTCGAGTTGAATCAGGATCTGCCCTGCACAGTAGAGCAGGCGTGGCGGTTGTTGACCGATCCGGATCAGATGAATCGCTGGTCGAACGCGAAGATCGTCGGAAACAATCCGGGGGTCGATGGCCGATTCGACCGTGCGGGCGCCCTGCGCACGGTGATCACGCCGGCCCCGATCCGCTCGGTGCTGCGGGAGGTCGTGGTCGCGGCGCAGCAGCCGAACGTTTTCTCGTATCGGGTCTACTCGGGTCCGGCGACCGTGCGACACCACAACGGGCGCATCGAGATCGCAGAGACCGCCGCGGGTAGCACGGTTCGGTGGACTGTCGAGATGGCGTTCGTCGTGCCGGGCCTCGGTCCGCTCGTGGAGCGGGGACTGCGCAAAGAACTCGGCGCGTCCTTGCGGAAACTTGCCGACGAGTCGCTGACCCCGCCGGTGGCGGCACCGAATCCGGTCGCGGGTCACCGCCCTCGCGATCTCGTGGATCTGCACTCGTTGCGAGCGACGGCGATCTCGACGCAGGCCGAGCAGCAGTCGATAGCAGACGACTTGCGCGGCGATGAAGATCCGAAGCAGTGGTTCGCTCGCGTGTACGCCATCGTGACAGAGGAGATGATCGGCCTCGTCGATCGCGGCGGCCTGCAGTACCCGGACTGGGCTCTACGACTCATTCCGGACTTCCACGTGCACTACCTCCGAAA
Organism: Williamsia soli; assembly: GCF_017377795.1. Classification (GTDB taxonomy): domain Bacteria; phylum Actinomycetota; class Actinomycetes; order Mycobacteriales; family Mycobacteriaceae; genus Williamsia; species Williamsia soli. The sequence continues at coordinate 229,002 of NZ_JAFRDR010000010.1, forward strand.
CCTGCAGGGTTACATGCGGGGCGAGGAGATCGAACAGCCCTGGCAGGTGGCGTGGTCGCGGTGTGAACAGACAGATCCGAAGCGTCCCATCCTGCCGATCATCAGCGGGATGCTTGCGGGGGTGCGTGCACACATCGAGAGCGATCTGCCACGCTCGCTCGCAGGTGTGTATCTGGAGAACTATCGAGATGCGAACCATTACATGGACTTCCGCGCCGACTACTTGGCCATGGCGGAGGTGTTCGCAGTTGCGTCTGATCGACTTCTCGAGCGGATGCCGCAGTCCTTCAAACCGCTGTGGGTGCGGGCATCCGTTCGGCTGCCCGCCGAGGTCCGCTCGGCACTGCTCAACAAGCGCACGTTCGACATCCCGAAGCATCGGCTCGCGGCGTTCGGGTACGGCTACGAGATCGTTCTCGACAGCGACGAGGCCGCCGACGAGGACGGCGTGCCCGCGCAGGGGTGAACACTTAGGCGATCGATTGACGAGTCTAAGATAGTGCTGATAACTTAACGGCGATCACTCAAGGAACCGCCGAAGGGACATCCCAGTGCTGTCGTCACTAGCTCGTGGTGTGATCTCCGCGCCCAAACGTGTCCTTGGTGGCGCCCTGCTCGTGCTCGTGATCTGCGGCGTACTGGGTTCGTCTGTGGCGGGCAATCTTTCGGGTGGCGGTTTCTCTGATCCGGATTCGGAGTCCGCCCAGGCGAGTCGGGTGTTGAGCGATACCTTCGCGCGGGGCGGCCTGCAAGTGGTGGTTCGCCTGCACCAGCCGGACACCACGGACATCGTCGACAGCAACACCGCGCGCGCTGCGGGAGAGACGATCGTCCGGGATCTGGATGAGATGGGTTTCGTGGAGAATCCGATCATCTCTGCCTGGACGAATCCGGAAGCGGCGGGCGCACTGGTCTCCCGTGACCGCACATCGGGATTGATCGTCACCACGGTCTCCGGTGGCGACAAAGAGGCAGAAGAAAACGGAAAGAAGATAGACGACCGTTTCACCGATCCTTCCTTCACCGCGCAATATCCCGGCGTCGATGTGCTCGTGGGCGGACAGGCGCTGGTCTACTCGCAGGTGAACGAGCAGACCAGCCACGACCTGTTCATCGCCGAAGCGATCGCGATCCCGATCAGCTTCCTGCTGCTCATCTGGGTGTTCGGCGGGCTTGTCGCAGCTGTGTTGCCCCTGGCGATCGGCATCTTCGCGATCATCGGAACCACTGCCGTGCTGCGCGGATTCACGCTGTTCGCAGATGTCTCGGTATTCGCGCTCAACCTCACCACCGCGCTCGGACTGGCGCTGGCGATTGATTACACCCTGCTGATCATCAACCGATATCGCGAAGAGGTGCAGGGCGGTCGAGACCGCAACGATGCGCTGACCGTGACGGTGATGACCGCAGGCCGTACCGTGCTCTTCTCGGCAGTGACGGTGGCGCTCTCGCTGGCAGCGATGGCGATCTTCCCCATGTACTTCCTACGTTCATTCGCCTACGCCGGTCTGGCGGTGGTGGCTCTGGCCGCAGCCGCCGCCCTGATCATCGCGCCGGCGATCATCGCTGTGCTGGGCGCACGTATCGATGCGCTCGATGTACGCAAACCGATCCGGAAGCTGTTGGGACGCAGCGAACCACACGTCCCTGAGCCGGAAGAATCCATGTGGTACCTCTCGACCCGGTTCGTGTTGCGTCACGCCGTGCCGGTGGGACTGTCCGTGGTGGTGCTCCTGCTCGTCCTGGGCGCACCCTTCCTCGGGATCAAGTTCGGTTATCCCGACGACCGGGTGCTCCCGACTTCCGCTTCCACTCATGTGCTCGGAGATGAACTGCGCGAAGACTATGCGCAGAACGCCTCTGCCACAGTCACGATCGTCATCCCGGATACGCGCGGCTTCGACGACGCCGCGCTCAGCGGCTACGGGAAGGTCCTGTCGCAGGTGCCCGGCGTGACCGCCGTGAGCACGCCCGTCGGATCCTTCGTCGACGGACAGGGTGCAGGCGGGCCCGGCCCAGACATGGCCGAGGGAAACGCTGCCCTGATCACCGTGTCGTCCACGGTGGATCCGTTCTCCGACAGCGGTCGTGAGCAACTCGATGCGCTGCGTGAGGTGTCACCGCCGAACGGTGCCACGACACTGTTCAGTGGTCTGGCGCAACAGAATGTCGACAATGTCGACAGCATCGTCGACCACCTGCCCGAAGTGTTCGCGGTGATCGTCGTGACGACTTTCGTGTTGTTGTTCCTGCTGACCGGGTCGGTGGTACTGCCGCTCAAAGCCTTGGTGCTCAACGTGTTCTCGCTGACGGCGACGTTCGGCGCGATGGTGTGGATCTTCCAGGACGGCAACCTCGGCGGGCTGGGGACCACGACCACCGGGACCCTGATCGCCAACATGCCGGTGCTCATGTTCTGTATCGCGTTCGGTCTGTCGATGGATTACGAGGTCTTCCTGCTCTCCCGGATCCGGGAGGAGTGGCTCAAGTCGGGCCGAACTCGTGCCGACAATGACCACGCCGTGGCCTACGGTCTGGCCCGCACCGGCCGGGTGGTCACCGCTGCCGCGCTGCTGATGGCCGTGGTGTTCGCGGGTATCGCCTTCTCCCAGGTGTCTTTCATGAGGATGTTCGGACTCGGCCTGGCCTTGGCCGTACTGATGGACGCCACCCTGATCAGGATGTTGCTCGTCCCGGCCTTCATGAAGATCGCCGGCCGGGCAAACTGGTGGGCGCCCGCGCCGCTGCGCAAGTTCCACGACAGGTTCGGGTTGAGTGAAGAAGGTGGTCATGACAGTCGATCGACTCCGAAGGCGCAGGTCCCCGCGCGGCTCGGGTGAGCAGCTGAGGGTGGAGATCCTCACTGCGGCAACTGACCTGCTGCTGGAGAGCGGTGACGAATCGGCCGTCTCGATCAGGGCCGTCGCCAATCGGGTGGGCGTCACGCCACCTTCCATCTACATCCACTTCGCGGACAAGGACACCCTCATCGATGAGGTTGTCGCCCACTACTTCACCCGGCTCGACGAGGTTATGCGCAAAGCCGGTGCCGAGCACGACAACACCTGGGAGGCCGCCCACGCCCAGGGCATGGCGTACGTGCGTTTCGCAGTCGAGAACGCCGAGTTGTACCGGGTGGCGACCATGAAGGTCTGCGCCGAGGGGACCGATGCAGACGAGGTGCTGAGCGACTCGGCCTTCGTCCACTTCGCCGAGACCATCGAGCGACTCATGGACGAAGGCTTCGTCGACAAGGGTGACCCCACGCCGGTGGTGATGGAGCTGTGGACGGCCGCACACGGTGTCGCCACACTGATGATCGCCAAGCCCTACCTCCCGATGGGGGAGAACTACGAACTCGCCGAACGGGTCCTGACATCGGTGTGCCTGGGGCGGGCGATCAAAGACGTCATCGGTGGCGACGTGGGTCCACATGAGATCAGGAAGTTCGTGCTGGAACAGCGGGCGGGACTCGGAAGCGAATCCACCCCGCCGATTCGGGGGTGAACATGTTCTAGTTTCGCTAGTGTCTGCCGCATGGGCGTACTCGACGGAAAAATTGCACTGATCACCGGCGGTGGCAAAGGAGTAGGTCTGGGCATCGCCCAGGCGCTGAGCAAAGAAGGCGCGGATATCTTCATCTGCGGTCGGCACACCAAACCACTCGTGACCGCGACCGAACAACTGCAGGCCAATGGTGTCCGAGCCGAATACCTCAAGGGCAACGTCAGCGACGGGGACGACTGTTCCGCGATCGTTGCTGCCTGTGCCGACCGCCTAGGCGGAGTCGACATCCTGGTCAACAACGCGAACGACGCGATGCCGATACCGCTGCTGGATGTGAGCGACGACGATTTCACGCGGTTCTTCCAGACCGGTCCGTTGGCGGTGCTGCGATTGATGAAGGCCTGCCACCCGCTCATGGTCGCCCGGGGTGGGGGGTCGGTGATCAACCTCGTCACATCCGCCGCGGTCCGGTGGGACATGGCCACGTTCGGCCCGTACGCGGCGGTCAAAGAAGCGACCCGGTCGCTGACCCGCGCTGCGGGCTGTGAATGGGGCAAAGACAACATACGGGTCAATGCGATTGCGCCGCACGCCATGACGCCGTCGCTGCAGTGGTGGACCGAAACCTATCCGGAGGAGGCCGACGCGTTCGTCAAGAGCATCCCGCTCGGACGCATCGGTGATGCCGAGGCCGACATCGGCCGGATCGCGGTCTTCCTCGCGAGCCAGGACGCGAGTTACCTGAGCGGCGTCACCATTCCTGCCGATGGCGGGCACAGTCGCTGGGGCTGACCCGGATGATCAGCGGCGGGCAGACACACCGTGATCTCGTGACCCGGCCGTCTGCACCAAGAGTCAAGAGAAGGTAAAGTCGGAACTCGAACGTCACACCACTCGTTGAGTGGATATCAGCCAGTCATGAGAAGGGACCAACTACGGTGCGTGAAAGCAGCAATCCGGTGATGCGTGGTGTTGTGCGCAGCAACCAAGGCCCAGGCGGGTACGCCGGCTTTGGCGCTGGTGCGGCCGGCGCCGGCCAGGCCGCGCAATGGAATCAGCAGGCGGGTCAGCCCCAGGCCGATCCGTACGCACGTCCGGGGCAACCGGCCGGATCCCGAACCCTGACCATCGACGATGTCGTGACGAAGACTGCAGCCACCCTTGGTGTGCTCATCCTGTCGGCCGCTCTGTCGTACTACTTCACGAGCGTGAACGAGTCCTTGGCGACGCCGCTGATGCTCGTCGGCGCGCTCGGTGGCCTGGCGCTCGTGTTGGTCGCGACCTTCGGTCGTAAGCAGGACAACCCGGCGATCGTGCTCAGCTACGCCGTTCTCGAGGGCCTGTTCGTCGGCACCATCTCGTACGTGTTCGCCAACTGGGTGGTCGCCGGTGATGTCAGTGCGGGCGCGCTGATCGGCCAGGCCGTGCTCGGTACCTTCGGTGTCTTCGGCGGCATGCTGATCGTCTACAAGACCGGTGCGATCCGCGTCACCCCACGGTTCACCCGCATGATCTTCGCAGGTTTGATCGGCGTCCTGGTGCTGATCCTGGGCAACCTGATCATCGGTTTCTTCAACGGTGGTTCGGGTCTGGGACTGCGTGACGGTGGTCCGATCGCGATCATCTTCTCCCTGGTCTGCATCGCCCTGGCCGCGTTCAGCTTCCTCATCGACTTCGATGCCGCAGATCAACTGATCCGTTCCGGCGCTCCGTCGAAGGCGGCCTGGGGTATCGCCCTCGGCCTGACCGTCACCTTGGTCTGGCTGTACGTCGAGATCCTGCGCCTGCTCAGCTACTTCAACTCGGACTAGCGATTCAAACCACAAGAGCCCGCGACCGATCTGGTCGCGGGCTCTTGTGCTTGTGACAGGGTCAGCTCAGGCGCTCGAGCACCATTGCCATGCCCTGACCGCCACCGACACACATGGTCTCGACGCCGAGCGTCTTGTCCTGGGTGGTGAGGTTGTTGAGCAGGGTTGCGGTGATGCGGGCCCCGGTCATACCGAACGGGTGGCCCAGGGCGATCGCCCCGCCGGAGATATTGAGCTTGTCGTGGTCGATGCCGAGTTCGTTGGCAGATCCGAGGACCTGGACGGCGAACGCTTCGTTGATCTCGAACAGGTCGATGTCGTCGATGCTCAGGCCGGCGTACTTGAGGGCTTTGCGGACAGCCTCGATCGGGCCGAGGCCCATGATCTCGGGGGATAGGCCGGTGGCAGCGGTGGAGACGACGCGGGCCAGTGGGGTGAGCCCGAGTGCTTTGGCTTTGGTGTCGCTCATGATGACGAGCGCAGCGGCGCCGTCGTTGAGCGGACAGGCGTTGCCGGCGGTCACGGTGCCGTCAGGGCGGAAGACCGGCTTGAGTTGGCTGATCTTCTCGTAGGTGGTGCCGGCGCGAGGTCCGTCGTCGGTGTCGACGACGGTGCCGTCGGCGAGCGTGATGGGTTCGATCTCACGGGCGAAGAATCCTGATTTGATGGCCTCTTCGGCGCGGTTCTGACTGCGCACGCCCCAGTGATCCTGGTCTTCGCGGGAAATACCGGTGAAGGAGGCGACGTTCTCGGCGGTTTCGCCCATGGGGATGTAGACGTCGGGGAGCAGGCCCTGCTCGCGGGGGTCGGACCACTTGCCTGCGCCACCTTCGGCGGCTTTGGCGGTGCGGGCCATGGCGTCGGCGAACAGTGGGTTCTTGGTGTTGGGCCAGCCGTCGGCGTTGCCTGTTCCGAAACTCGACACGCTTTCCACGCCACCGGAGATGAACACGTCCCCCTCACCGGCTCGGATGGCGTGCATGGCCATGCGGGTGGTCTGCAGTGACGACGAGCAGTAGCGGTTCACGGTGACGCCCGGCACATGGTCGAGGCCGACCTGGACGGCCACCGACCGGGCGATGTTGAAACCGGCCTGACCGCCGGGCTGGCCCGACCCGAGGTGGAGATCGTCGATGTCGGCGCGGTCGAGTTCGGGGATCTTGTTCAGGACGGCTTCGACCATCTGACGGGCCAATTCGTCCGGGCGAACATCTTTGAGTGAACCTTTACCGGCTCGACCGATCGGTGAGCGGGCGGTGGCGACGATGACGGCCTCTGGCATGCGGACTCCTGTGAAAATAGGTTGGACGTGCAGCTTTGTAAGGTTTCGCGATCTGACGTTACGCCAGAGAAGGAACGCCGCGGAGACGGACCTCGAAAGCCGGCGCCGACCGGATCCGAGGCCCGTCTCATCGGCGCCGAGCGGCTCGATTCAGATAGGCCCGCGTCCGAGCCGACCACTTGTTGTCCTCGGCGATGGCGGACACCTCAGGCGGCTCGGGGAGAGGACCCGAGCCCCACTCGCCGAGCCCGGCCAGCACCGCCGGGAGGAGGATCTGCGCGGCGAGTTCATAACCGGCCGCGGACGGGTGGTACCGGTCGGCCGAGAGCATCCGATCGGGCGCGGCCAGGAACTCACGGGCCAGCAGGTCGGCCAGGGGGACCGGGGTGCCGCCCGCCGCCCGGGTCTCGATGGCCTGCGCGGCGGCCAATCGCAGACCGTACTGACGGATCACTGTGCGGAGCGGCTGCGGGATCGCCGCGATGACGCCGAGATCGGGACACGTTCCGACGACCACCAGGGCGCCGGCCTCGCGGAGTCGGCGGACAGCCGCTCCGAGCCGTTTGGCCGATGCCCGTACCCCGCTGGTACTCGTCACGTCGTTGGCCCCGATGAAGATGATCGCGATATCGGGCGGAGGTCCGGCGATCAGCATCGCGTCGACCTGCCCGGTCAGGCTCCGGGAGGTGGCTCCGACGATCGCTTTGGTACTCAGCCGGATTCGTTTGCCCGTTTCGTCTGTCAGCTTTCGGGTCAGTTGGACGCCAGGGGTCTCGTCGGCGATCTCGGCGCCGAGACCGGCAGCGGTCGAGTCACCGAACACCATCACATGCAGGTCGAAGTCTTCGCCGCGCCGCACCCGGAGCGGACCGAGCCCGTCCGGTCCGTAGATGCCATCGCCGTTCGGTGCGTTGTCCGTCCGGTGCGGGATCACAGTGCGGGCGGTGCGAGCCTGGCCGTTGAGGAATGTCCAGGCACCCCAGCCGGCCCCGGCAGTACCGGCGGTAGCGGCGGCGGTCGCCACCAGATCACGAGCAAGCCGACGCTTGGATCCGGACACAGCTCCAACATAATCGAAGCGGTCTGGAACGATGGACTCATGCGCATCGCAAGTCACGTGACCGACCTCATCGGCAACACCCCGCTGGTTCAGCTCAACTCCGTGGTCCAGCCGGGATCCGGCCTGGTCGCGGCCAAGGTCGAGTACCTGAACCCCGGCGGCAGCTCCAAGGACCGCATCGCGGTCAAGATGATCGACGCCGCAGAGGCCTCGGGAGAACTCAAGCCGGGAGGCACCATCGTCGAACCGACGTCCGGTAACACCGGCATCGGGCTGGCCCTGGTCGCTCAGCAGCGTGGGTACCACTGCGTGTTCGTGTGCCCGGACAAGGTAGGCGAGGACAAGCGCAACGTCCTCCGTGCGTACGGCGCCGAGGTGGTGGTGTGCCCGACGGCCGTGCCCCCGGAGCATCCCGACAGCTACTACAGCGTCTCCGATCGCCTGACCCGTGAGATCGAGGGCGGCTGGAAGCCGAACCAGTACTCGAACCCGGCCGGACCCGAAAGCCATTACGAAACCACGGGCCCCGAGATCTGGAACGACACCGACGGCAAGATCACCCACTTCGTGGCGGGTGTGGGAACCGGTGGAACCATCACCGGTGCCGGCCGCTACCTGAAAGAGATGTCCGGCGGCAAGGTCAAGGTCATCGGCGCCGATCCAGAAGGCTCGGTGTACTCCGGAGGCACCGGCCGTCCGTACCTCGTCGAGGGCGTCGGCGAGGACTTCTGGCCGAGCGCATACGACCCGGCCATCCCCGACGAGATCATCGCCGTCTCCGACGCCGACTCCTTCGAGATGACCCGGCGGCTGGCCCGCGAAGAGGGCCTCCTCGTCGGTGGCTCGTGCGGCATGGCCGTCGTCGCCGCCCTGCGCGTTGCCGAGCGGGAAGGTCCCGACGCGCTCGTCGTGGTCCTGTTGCCGGACGGTGGCCGCGGCTACATGGGCAAGATATTCAACGATCGCTGGATGAGCAGCTACGGCTTCTTGAGGACGCCGCTGGATGGCAAGGGTACGGTCGAACCGCTCGTCGGTGAGGTCCTGCGCGGAAAGTCGGGCGCTCTGCCCGACCTGGTGCACACCCACCCGTCCGAGACACTCCGGGACGCCATCGAGATCCTGCGTGAGTACGGGGTGTCGCAGATGCCCGTGGTCGGTGCCGAGCCGCCGATCATGGCCGGTGAGGTCGCCGGCGCGGTGACCGAGCGTGAGCTGCTCAGCGCGGTTTTCGAGGGCCGCGCGAACCTCGCGGACCCGGTCGGCGCTCACATGGGCAAGCCCTTCCCGCTCATCGGATCGGGGGAGCCGGTCTCGACCGCCACCAAGGCGCTCGGAGAGACCGACGCCCTGATGGTCGTCGAAGACGGAAAACCGATCGGCGTGATCACCCGTCACGACCTGCTGGGATTCGTCAGCGCAATCGCGTAGCGGCTTTTCTGCTCGGCCGCGGATTCGGGCAATTCACCGGGGCTCTACGCTGGATGACATGAGTGAGCAGCGCAGCAAAACCGACTCGCACAACTGGCAGGGATTCGCGACCAAGGCCATCCACGCCGGATACGAACCCGATCCGCTGACCGGCGCGGTGAACGTGCCGATCTACGCCAGTTCGACCTTCGCTCAAGACGGCGTCGGCGGACTCCGCGGCGGCTTCGAGTACGCGCGGACCGGCAACCCGACGCGACAGGCGCTCGAAGCCAACCTCGCGGCACTGGAAGAGGGCAGCTTCGGGCGGGCGTTCGCGTCCGGCATGGCTGCCACCGACGCGTTGCTGCGTGCAACCTTGCGTCCCGGTGACCACCTCGTCATCCCGAACGATGCCTACGGCGGCACCTTTCGGCTCATCGACAAGGTGTTCAGCCAGTGGGGGATCGAGTATTCGGTCGCACCTGTCACCGACGTCGACGCGGTCCGCGGCGCCATCCGTCCGAACACCAAGCTGGTGTGGATCGAGACCCCGACCAACCCGTTGCTCAACGTCGGCGACATCGAGGCGTTGGCAGGCGTCGCGCACGAGGCAGGCACCAAGCTCGTCGTGGACAACACCTTTGCCTCGCCCTATCTGCAACGTCCCCTCACCCTGGGTGCCGACGTGGTGCTGCACTCGACCACCAAGTACCTCGGCGGCCACTCCGACGTCGTAGGCGGGGCACTCGTCACCGACGATGAACAACTCGACACCGATTTGGCTTTTCTGCAGAACGGCGCCGGTGCGGTCCCCGGCCCGTTCGATGCCTATCTCACCCTCCGCGGAATCAAGACCCTTGCGGTCCGGATGGATCGACACAGCGACAACGCCGAGAAGATCGTCGAGTACTTGCTCTCGCACCCGAAGATCGACTCGGTGCTGTACCCCGGTCTGCAGTCACACCCCGGACACGCCGCGGCCGCCAAGCAGATGACTCGGTTCGGCGGAATGATCTCGGTGCGCGTGGCCGGCGGTCTGGAAGCCGCGCAGCAGTTCTGCGACCGCACAGAGGTGTTCACGCTGGCCGAGTCGCTCGGCGGTATCGAGTCGTTGATCGAACACCCGGGCGCGATGACCCACGCCTCGACCGCGGGGTCGCTGCTGGAGGTCCCGGACGATCTGGTGCGACTCTCCGTCGGCATCGAAGACATCGGCGACCTGCTCGGGGACATAGAAAACGCACTGGGTTGAATTTGCTCGCTGTGTTGAATTTGCTCGCTCCGCTCGCGGGGTCGTCGCGGCCCTGAGCGCGTCGTCTTCCTTCCTCCTCGCATCGCTTCGCTCGCTCCTCGTCTGTCCAGACAACGCGGGGCCGCGAGACCGTGGTGGTCGCCTGGCTCCGCTCGCTCCTCGTCTGTCCAGACAACGCGGGGCCGCGAGACCGTGGTGGTCGCCTGGCTCCGCTCGCTCTTCGTCTGTCCAGACAACGCGGGGCCGCGAGACCGTGGTGGTCGCCTGGCTCCGCTCGCTCTTCGTCAGTCCAGACATCGCGGGGCCGCGAGACCGCGGTGGTGGTTGGGAGTGGCCCGCGTCAGGCCGCATGCTCGGCATCGCGCCCCTAGGCTGGGGTGATGGTTGACTCGCGCGCGTTGATCGATGCAGCCCAGATCGATCGGGCTGTGCAACTGCTGGCACCGGCGATGCGTCGCACACCGATGGTCGCGTCCCGGGCGCTGTCGGAAAGATGCGGCCACGAGGTGTGGCTGAAATGCGAGAACCTCCAGCGCACCGGGTCTTTCAAACCGCGGGGTGCGTATCTGCGGATCGCGGGACTGTCCGACACCGAACGTGCCAACGGGGTGGTGGCCGCCAGCGCGGGCAATCACGCCCAAGGCGTCGCCTGGTCGGCAACCACGCTGGGTATCCGGTCGCGGGTGTACATGCCGATCGGGGCGTCGCTCCCGAAGATCGCGGCGACCAAGGCGTACGGCGCCGAGGTGATCCTCGAAGGCGAGTACGTCGACGACGCCCTCGAGGCCGCCCTCGCATACGCCGACGAGACCGGCGCTGTACTGATTCATCCGTTCGACCACCCCGACATCGTCGCCGGCCAGGCGACGGTCGGGATGGAGATCATCGAGCAGATGCCCGCCGTCGGGACTGTGCTCGTACCGCTCGGCGGTGGTGGGCTGCTGGCAGGTGTGGCGGCCGCGATCAAGCTCCACAAACCCGGTGTCCGGCTGGTCGGGGTCCAGGCGGCGGAAGCCGCGGCGTGGCCCGCGTCCCTGGCCTCAGGAAAGCCGCTGCGCGCGACGTCGATGAACACGATGGCCGACGGCATCGCGGTCGCCAAGCCCGGAGAGGTGCCGTTCGCCCACGTCTCCGACCTCGTGGACGAGGTGGTCACCGTCACCGAAGAGGCGATCTCGCAAGCACTGTTGCTGGTGCTCGAGCGCGCCAAGCTGGTGGTCGAGCCGGCCGGGGCGACGGCGGTGGCCGCCCTGACAAGCCTCGCTGATCTGCAGCTCGAGGGCGAGGTGTGCGTCGTGCTCTCGGGCGGCAACATCGACCCGCTGTTGCTCACCCAGGTCACCACCCACGGCCTGCGCGCAGCGGGCCGCTACATGACCATCACCGCCACTGTCTCCGACCGTCCGGGTGGACTGGTGGCCTTGCTGGCCCTGCTGCGCGATCTCAGCGCCAGCGTCGTCGACGTGATCCATTCCCGGGTCAGCGGCGAGCTGCGACTCGGCGAGGTACAGGTGACGGTGAGCCTCGAGACGAAGGGCCCTGACCACCAGGCCGAGGTCCGTCGCGCGCTCTCCGCGGCGGGTTACCTGGCGGACTGAGCACGGCGCTGTCCGATTTTCCATAGTCTCGTAGACATGGCTATCGATTACACGAAGCGTCCGCAGTCGAATCCGACTCCTCAGGCCCCGTCTCCCGCCGCGCCGCCCGCCGCACCGGCGGCGCCACCTGCACCGTCTTCCGTCGATCTCAGCAAGATCTCGCTGACCAAGAGCAGCCCCACGGTCAGTCTCGCCAAGGCGGGCGCATCCGGCGGCACCATCCGGATCAATTTGAACTGGGCACAGGGTTCGGGGGCGGGCGGTGGGTTCTTCAAACGCAAGAGCGGCGTGGACCTCGATCTCCGGTGTCTGTACGAGTTGTCCGACGGTTCTCTCGGTGGCGTCGGCGCCCTCGACCGCAACTTCGGTTCGCTCGAGAAAAGGCCATTCATCAAACTCGATCAGGATGACCGGTCCGGCAGCGCGGCCTCGGGCGAGAACATGTTCGTCAACCTGGCCGATCCGGGAGTGTTCCGGCGCATCCTGGTCTTCGCCGACATCTACGAGGGAAGCCCGAACTGGGCGGCCGTTGACGGTGTCGTGACCGTCGAGTCGCAGTTCGGCCCGCCCATCGAGGTCCGGATGGACTCTGAGAAGAACAGTCTGCGTACCGCATCGATCGCGTTGATCGAGTCAGGGCCACAAGGTGTGACGATCACCCGTGCCGTCGAATACTTCTCCGGGGGCGACAAGATGGACAAACATTTCCGCTGGGGTCTGAACTGGGGCCGCGGCAGCAAGTAGTGCTGACCTCGGCTCCTGGCCCGATTCGATGACACCGACCGGCGTGACAACCCGTGTTGATTTATCAACGGTCGTTGACAAGTTACGGTCGACCTTCTAGCGTCGTGAGAACACGTTGCAAGCTAGGAGCCAGAGATGACTGAAGCACTGAAGTACGTCCCGGAGCACACCAAGGCGACGACTGGCGACGATTACGCCCAGGTGCTCGACGATCTGTCGAGCGCGTCGGTGCACCGCAACTTCGACCCCTACATCGACATCGACTGGGATGCGCCCCACATGGCTGTCGTCCCGAACGATCCTCGCTGGGTCCTGTCCAAGGACGTCGACCCTATCGGCCGGCACCCTTGGTACCAGCAGCAGCCGCTCGACAAGCAGATCAAGATCGGGATGTGGCGACAGGCCAACGTCGCGAAGGTCGGCCTGCAGTTCGAATCCGTCCTCATCCGTGGCCTGATGCAGTACAGCTTCAAGATGCCGAACGGTGCCCCCGAGTTCCGCTACACCACCCATGAGTCAAAAGAAGAGTGCAACCACACCCTGATGTTCCAGGAGTTCATCAATCGCACCGGGGTCGATGTGCCCGGCGCCAAGATCGGCTACCGGATGATCTCACCATTGGTGCCACTGGCCTCGACCATCTTTCCGAGCTTGTTCTTCTTTGGCGTGCTCGGTGGCGAGGAGCCCATCGACCACATTCAGAAAGACTTCCTGCGCAATCGCGACGAGATGCATCCGACCATGATGGCCGTGATGCAACTCCACGTCGCCGAAGAGGCCCGCCACATCTCCTTCGCGCATCACCTGCTGCGGGAGACCATCCCGAACAAGAACTTCTTCCAGCGGTTCCTGCTGTCCCTGATGTTCCCGATCGTCATGCGGGTGTTGTGTGGCGCCATCGTGGTGCCGCCGAAGTCTTTCCAAAAGGATTTCAATGTGCCCGACGAGGTGATGGACGAGATCTTCTGGAAGTCGGAGAAGTCGAAGACATTCCTGCACAATGTGTTCGGTGACGTCCGAATGCTGGGTGAGCAGTGTGGCCTGATGAACCCGGTCTCGCGCTTCTTGTGGAAAATCCTGGGTATCGGGGGACGTCCGTCCCGGTTCCGCAGCGAACCCACCTACACGGCAGCGTAATCGGTGCCTCACGTCGTCACGCAGGCGTGCTGCGCGGATGCCTCGTGCGTGTACGCATGTCCGGTCAACTGCATCCACCCGACTCCGGACGAACCTGACTTCCTGACATCGGAGATGCTCTACATCGACCCTGCGACCTGCGTCGACTGTGGTGCGTGCGTGAGCGCGTGTCCGGTCGGCGCCATCGTCCCTGGGCACCGGATCGAGCCGAAAGACGAGCGGTACCTGCAGATCAACGCGGAGCACTACGAAGACGTCGCGCAGTCACCGGTACGATTCCCGGTCGACGCGAGCCTGCGATTGCCGCTGGCGCCCATCAGTGCCCCCAAGCCGATCGCGATACCGGGTGGCGGCGACATCCGGGTGGCAATAGTGGGATCAGGACCGTCGGCGATGTATGCCGCCGACGATCTTCTGCGGTATCCCAATGTTCGGGTCACCATGTACGAGCGCCTCGACAGGCCGTTCGGTCTCGCCCGTTACGGCGTTGCGCCCGATCATCTGTCGACCAGAAAGGTGATGGCCCTCTTCGACGAGATGGCGCGCAACGATCGGCTCGACATCATGCTGAACAGCGAGGTCGGCCGGGACATCGCACTCGACGACCTCAGCCGAGAGTTCCATGGCGTCATCTGCGCCGGTGGCGCGGGTAGTGACCGGCGGTTGGACATCCCGGGCGCCGACCTCGCCAACGTGGCCAGCGCCACCGAGTTCGTGGGCTGGTACAACGGCCACCCAGATCATGTGGATCGGACGTTCGACCTGTCGCAGCGCCGAGTGGTGCTCATCGGCAACGGTAACGTCGCCCTCGATGTCGCCAGAATCCTCACCACCGACCCCGACGACCTTGCCGCGACGTCGATCTCACCCGCCGCGCTGGCGGCGCTGAGGCGCTCGAAGGTCGAGGAGGTCCTGGTGGTCGGTCGACGGGGACCGCGCGATGCCGCGTTCACCCTGCCCGAGTTGGTCGGGCTGGCCGACGGTGGTGCACACGTGGCCATCGATCCCGATTTGATCCCAGCGGAGAACGTCGGCGAGGTCGACGACCACACGATCGCCTCGAAACTGACCGTGCTGTCCGAAATCGCCGGCCGCGCATCGGGATCCGGACCGGTGATCAGGTTCGGTTTCCTGCGGTCGCCGGAACGAATAACCTCCGACGCCACCGGGTCGGTCGCCGGCGTCACCTTCGGCATCAACAAGCCCGGACCCGGTGGCATCGGAATCGAATCCACGGGCAGCACCGAGACGATCGAAGCCGGCCTCGTCCTCACTTCGATCGGCTACAAGGGTGTCGAGGTTCCCGGTTTGCCGTTCGACCACGTCCGAGGTGTGATCCCCAATGAGGCGGGCAGGGTCGTGGGCGACAACGGGCCGATGACCGGTGTGTACGTCACCGGCTGGATCAAACGTGGGCCCTCAGGGTTCATCGGAACCAACAAGGCAGACTCCGCCGAGACGGTGTCGCAGTTGCGCACTGACCTCGAGGCAGGCCTGCTTTCCGCCCATTCGGAGCCGACCCGCCTCCGTCCGCGTCCGTTCCGACGCTGACATCCCTCACGCGGCATGAGACACCGCCCGATTGTCGGTCAGTAGTTCCCCGGGGTCGAGGATGACGGTGACCGCGCCAAGGGTCTGACCGACCCGCTCGAACAACCGGTTGACCTGGCGACCGTCAGACGGGTCCGCGACAACGCCGTAGACCAGACCACGCCGGGCGCCACTGAGCAGCGGAACGAGCTCGCGCACCGAATCACTCGTTAGCGCGGTGCGAACGTCGTTGTCGACGAGCCCTCGAACCAAGGTGCGGGTGCGTTCGGTGCCGTCGAGTACGACGAGAACTACGTCTGCTGATGTGACCATGTGGAGCCTCCTTGAGGTGTATCTGGGTTGGACGACTCCAGATAAGCGGCCCAGCCTCCGGACTTGATCAGTCGTCGCTGTGAATTGGCAGTGACTCGAACCGTGAGCGCACGCAGTTGATCCAACGTCGAGCATGCTGGTGCCCAGAAGGGTGGTGGGTTCTCCTCGCTCTTTTGGCGGTTGCGTTGTCGTTCTTGTTGGCGGTGTGGGTGCGGGTCTGTTGTCGGGTTTGTGGTGGCGGTTTGTCTCGGGGCCGCGGTGGGAAGGGTGTGCGATGTTCCCAATCGTCGAAGACGATGTGGCGTAGTCCTGGGAAGAGGTCGTCGCCGGTCCAGGCGGGTCCGTGGTAGGTGCGGCCTCCTGGGGTGGTGAAGAGTAGTCGGGTGCGGCCGGTGCCGGTGCCGGTGCCGGTGTCTGGGTATTGGTCGTCGAGCCAGTCGGAGTGGGTTTTGACCAGGTGGTGGAAGCGGCAGAGTGCTTTTATTTCGTCGGGGTGGGTGTGTCCGCCGTCGTCGGGGTTGTCGTGGTTGTACTCGCTGGTGTGGTCGAGGTCGGCGGTCCAGGCGGGTTGGTTGCAGCCGGGCCACATGCAGTAGAGGTCTCGCATGCGGATGAAGTCGTCGAGGACGGTGGAGGGGCGGTAGCTGTCTCCGGGTTGCACGACCGGGAGGGGGATGGCCTGCCAGAACGGTGGTGCGGCTGCCTCGGCGAGCATGTCGTCGTATCGCGGGGGTTCGGGTGCGCGGGAATACACGGTCGCGCGGGTCGGCCCGCGGTCGCGGTTGGGTGCCGCAGTGGGTGGGGGAGACGTTTGGCTCTGTCTCTCTGTCTCAGATTCGGGTTTGGCCCTCTCCGGCTCGGCCTTTGGCGTGGCCTCGGGGTCGGCTACATCGTGGCTCTCAGCCGCGGTTGCGGCGTGTTCGGCCGTGTGCTCAGCAGGGGCAGAAGTCTGGTTGGCCGCGGCTTGTTCTTGTTCAGCTTGTTCTTGTTCGGCGGCTTGGTCTTGGGCGTAGAGGTCGGCGTATTCGGCTTCGGCGCGTAGGTCGTAGTCGTTCCAGAGGGGTTCGGATTGTTCGTACTCGTTGCGCATCGGGCGCTGTTTTGTTTCGGGGCGGTCGGCGATGTCGCGGACAT
>NZ_JAFRDR010000011.1 GCF_017377795.1 Williamsia soli
GTTCAGACTCGGCCTCGGACTCAGCTTCTGCTTCTTGCTGGCGCAGGGCATCGTCGAGTTGGTCTTTGGTCATGGTGATGATCAGCTGCACCGGCAACCCACGGTGGGTCTTACCCAACTGCCCCGACTCGAGTAGATACAACAGCATCGCCTTGAGCGCATCATGATTGCGCTGCGACTGAGTCCGCAGGTCCCTGTCCGCCGCCGCCTGCAGAATGGCCGGGTCGAGCGCGGGATCGTCCGCGGCCCCGGACGGGGACAGCTCGTCGTCGGGGTTGTTCATCCCTTCCGCCGCCCACACCCCCAGCATCACGTCCATCAACGCTGTCGTCGTCGGATCGAGATGCCCGGACACCTTCGCCATAAAATCCGTCGCCGGCTTACCCAGACCGAAACCCCGCTTGCGGGCCCGATCCACATCGTCAGCCAAGCGTCCGTCGGGATCGAGATAGTCCACGATCCGCTCACCGATCGTCTTCACCTGCCCCGGCGGGTACTTGCGGCACAGATCCGCCAACGCCACCTCAGTGTTCGCCCGCGCCACCGCGTCAACCTTGTGCGGGATCGACGCCATCACCTCCAGCACCACCCCGACATGATCGAGATCGATCACCCCCGCCGCCAACGCCTGCGCTGTTTCCGGGAACCGTGGACCGATCACCTCACCACTCGGGGTCACAGACGGCGTCAACGCGTCCATCGCCTCCACCCGGGCCCTAGCCGCACCCGGACGCATCCGCGTCAACGACGTCAACACCGCCGCCGGAGACGAACACCCCACCACCGAATACGCCCGCCGCACAGCCACATCCCGCAACACCGGCAAACTAGCCGACTGCAACCGCCGCGCCGCGACCTCCAACCGCTCAGTCAACCGCACACACTCAGAATCAGACAACGCCGTCAGATCCAACCCAGCCACCAGAGCGATCGCAGCATCCAACCCCGCAACCGCACCCACCACCGGCGAATCAATGACAACACCATCAGACATACAGGCCCCCCAGCCCAGAAACACACGCAGACAACAACAATTACGGATTCGTCGTCAGGAAGTTTCTCTACAAAAGACTCTACCGCGAAAACACGAACATGTCGAATGTTTGTTCGAACATCTTTGGGAACTGCGGTGACTCGAGTTCGCTAGGGAGGTAGCGGCGATCAGCCGCGACGACGGCGCACTTTGCTGCGCAGACGCAGCACGCCCGCACCCAAAACGGCGATGAGGAAACCGACCACTGCGGCGAGTAACAACGCCACGCCCTGCGCGAGGTCGAGGTTGAGACCGAAGAACTCGATCTGCACCTGTTCGGTGTTCTGGGTGACGAAGACTATGAACGCGACCACCAGGACCGCGGCGAGGATCAGGCCGATGATCGTCGACACTCGACGGCCTTTGTTGGGGGCGGTGGTGGTGGTCGTCGTGTCCGTGCCCGTCCCGTTGATCGGGTTCGGATTCGTCATTTTCAGGTCCTCTCGCGTCGTGATGACCGATAGCTACCCCACCGTTTCATTTCGCAAACTCGAACCGTCTTACCTGCCAGCGTGTAGCCCGTCAGTCCCGCGACAACAGTGGCAGGAGTTGTTCGGTCTTCTGATCGGTCCAGCCCGGCGGCCGCAGGATTGCCGACCGTCCCACCGCTGACCACACCCTGGAGCAGCGGAGACGATCCGGGATGGGGGCCACCGCGACGTCAGGCCTTGTCTTCCTGTCGGACGTACGCGACGAGGGCGTTGGCGTGTCCGTGCCCCAACTCGTATTCGGTCTTCAACCAGGTGACGAGTTCGCTGTGCTTGGTCAGGGACGAGCTCCTGATCAACGTCAGCCATTCGTCAACGGGTCGACCGTATTTCTTCTCGATCGACGGAAAGTAGGAGGCCGGTCCTTTGGGCGCGGTCATGAGATGTCCTTCTCGTACTGATACGGGCGCCGTGTGCGCCGCGTTCGCCCATCATGACCGGGCTCGCCGACAGAAGTAATCGGTGGACCGGCGTCTACAGCGGCCCGCGGTCTCATAGCAGTGTCCGGTCGTTGCCGCCGGCCCAGCTGGACACGAAGTCGCGGAACCTGGCCGCAGCCGGACTCATCGCGGTGTCACGCTTCCAGATCAGCCCCACCTCTCGGATGTTCGCTGGGCCGTCCAGGACGATCAACGCCACGCCCGCGGGAAGCTGCGGATCGTGCTCGACCGGCATCACCGCGACACCGAGCCCCGCCGCCACGAGCCCCGCGACGGTGGCCAGCTCGGTCGACTCGAAGGTGATCTTCGGATGGAAATCTTCGGCGGCACAGAGCTCTTCCAGAATCCTGCGCATCCCGAAGCCGGTTTCCATCGCGACGAAGCTCTCCTCGCGCACGTCGGCGATCGTCACCCTGTCTCGGTGGGCCAGCCGGTGCCCGTCCGGAACCGCAACCCCGAGATGTTGCCGCATGATGGGCACCCATCCGACGTCCACGTTGTTCGGCCTCGGCGAGACGATGGCAACGTCTGAATCACCACTGAGCACCCGCTGCAGGATGTCCTCTGCGGCGCCCTGCGCCAGGCCGAACACGACCTGCGAGGACTCACGCCGGAACTCTCGGATCAACGTCGGCACCAGCCACATACCGAACGAATGAAGGAATCCGAGATCGATCCGGCCCGCGACGGGATCGGCAAGTTCGGCGAGTTCGTATCGCGCGGCGTCGATCTCCGCCACCGCCCGCCGAACGCGGCGGAGATAGACGCGCCCGGCAGCGTTGAGCACCAGGCGCTTTCCCTTACGGTCGAACAGTTCGACCCCGAGATCGCGTTCGAGGCGACCGAGCTGTCGCGACAGTGTCGGTTGGGTGGCGTGCAACTCGTCAGCGGCCGCGGACATGTTCTCGAGCTCGGCCAGTGTGACAAACCAGGTGTTGTCCATAGCGCCCCCTTATGTCGTCAGCGTATAAGTTTCCTTCGTTTTATTCATTTCCGCCAATGGCGTCGGGCTGGAACTGTGGACACAGTGAGCGCAGTCGATACCTCAACCACGCGCTGCCTGCCCGCACCAGCCGGTCATCGCGCCGGCGAACGCGGGTACAAGCGCGCCAGCCTGGCGCTGTTCGCAGCCGGCCTGGCCACCTTCATGACCCTGTACTACGTTCAGGGTCTCCTTCCGGTGTTCTCGGAGCACTATGGCGTCTCACCCGCCACGTCCGCGCTGGCGGTATCGGTGGCGACCGGACTGCTCGCCCTCGCGATCGTTCCGGCGAGCGTGCTGTCGGAACGGTACGGCCGGGTGCGGGTGATGACCATCTCGGCGGTCTCCGCGACGCTCCTGGGCGTGGTGCTGCCCTGGAGTCCGACCTTCGAGGTGCTACTGGCAGGCCGGGCGCTGCAAGGACTCTTGTGTGCGGGCGTGCCCGCCGTCGCGATGGCATACCTGGCCGAGGAGATCGACGCGAGGTCGCTGGGTACAGCGATGGGCACCTACGTCGCCGGAACCACGATCGGCGGTCTGGTCGGCCGCATGATCCCGACACTGGCGATCGACATCACCGACTGGCAGTGGGCATTGGAGATCGCCTCGGTGGTGGCCTTGGTGTTCGCGGTCTGGTTCGCACGACAGGTGCCGGCGTCGCGGCAGTTCGAGCCGAGACCGGTCGCGCCGATGCAGACTGTGCGCAACCTCGCCGCCCACCTGCGCGACACCCCGCTGCTCTGCCTGTTCGGCCTGGCGTTCGTACTGATGGGCGGCTTCGTCACCGTCTACAACTTCCTGGGCTACCGACTCATCGCCGGCCCCTTCAACCTGCCCGCCACCCTCGCCGGGCTGGTCTTCTTGCTCTACCTGGCCGGCACCGTGTCGTCGGCTACGGCGGGCCGCATGTCCGACTCACTCGGCCGCAGTCGCGTCCTGATCGGCGCCATGATCCTGATGGTCGGCGGTCTCGCAGTGAGCCTGCCCGACTGGTTGCCCACCGTCCTCATCGGCATATTGCTCTTCACCGCAGGCTTTTTCGCCGCCCACTCGGTCGCGAGCGGCTGGGTGAGCGCTCGGGCAACCACACATCGCGCGGAAGCCTCGTCGCTGTACCTACTCGGCTACTACCTCGGCAGTTCGATCGTCGGCGCGCTCGGTGGCGTCGCGTTCACCCTCGCCGGCTGGATCGGTGTCGCCGGATATGTCGGAATCTTCATGCTGGCCGCGGTGATCCTGACCTGGATTCTCGTTCGTGCGACTCACCGTTGACGCGGCATCGCTGACCTAGACTGTTCGGTAGCCAGGTATCACCGACATCAAGGAGCCAGCACATGCCCGATGAGTCCCCGGCAGTAATTTTCGTATTGTTCGGCGCCACCGGGGATCTCGCCAAGCGCATGGTGCTTCCCTCGTTCTACGAGCTGGCCGTGGAGAATCTGCTGCCGAAGTCCTGGGCCCTGATCGGGAACGGCCGGGGTCATCGTTCTGATGACGACTTCAGGGACCACATCAAGGACTCGCTCGCCGAGTTCGCCACCGCACCCGACGACGCCGAGTGGGAGGCGTTCGCAGAGAACGTTCATTTCGCCGGCGGCGGGTTCACCGTCGACGACCCGGGTGATCTCCCCTCGGTCATCGACACCCTGCGCGAGAAGCTTGGCGGCAGTGCTCAACTGGTCCACTACATCGCGCTTCCGCCGACGACGTTCATCGATTACACCGATGCGCTGGGAGCGCATCAACTCGCCACTGATGCCCGCGTCGTCTACGAGAAGCCGTTCGGCACGTCGCCCGAGAAGTTCCGCGAGCTCGACGTCGCCGTCCACAAGGTCTTCGACGAGAAGCAGGTTTACCGGATCGACCACTTCCTCGGCAAGGAGAGCACCCAGAACCTCCATGTACTGCGGTTCGCCAACGGCATGGTCTCCGGCGTCTGGAACCGCGAACACGTCGAGCAGGTCCAGATCGATGTACCCGAGACCCTCGACATCGACGATCGTGCCGAGTTCTACGACGCGACCGGAGCATTTCTCGACATGGTGGTGACTCACCTGTTCCAGGTCGCAGCAGAGGTCGCGATGGAGCCACCAATCAGCTTGGATGCAGACGATCTGCAAGACGCCCGCGAATCGGTGATAGCTGCGTTCCGGCCGCTGGACCCGAAAGAGGTGGTCTACGGCCAATACGACGGTTACCGCGAGACTAAGGGAATCGCTGACGACTCGACCCGGGAAACCTTTGTGGCAGCCCGCCTCTGGGTCGACACGGACCGCTGGCGCGACGTCCCGTTCATCCTGCGCACCGGCAAGATGCTCGATCACAGCGCGCAGCGCGTCAGTCTCGTATTCCGGCGACCCGCCGACGGGCCCATCACGGACGCGCCCGCAGACGGCACGGTCCTGACCTTCGACCTCAGTGGTGACGGCGCGATCGACATGACGATGACGGTGAAAGAACCAGGGTCGGGGACCAAGCTGTCCACCGGTCATCTGTCCCTGCCCCTCGATTCCGTCGCCGACGGCCTCGCGCCGTACTCCCGGCTGATCAACGACGTACTCCGCGGTGACCGATCGCTGTTCACCAGGCCCGATGGGCTCACCCACGTCTGGGATGTCGCGGCACCGCTTCTCGCCGATCCGCCTGCGCCGCAACCGTATGCAGCGGGTTCATCCGGGCCGGCCGCTGCGAGGGATCTGCCCGGGGCCTGTGGGTGGGTCTCCGCCTGACGGGAGAATCAGGGCAACACCCGGCACAGGGCCTCGAGCGCGCCTGGCCAGCCGCTCGCCGACGGGGTGCCGTAGCCGATCACCAACGCGTCCCGCTGTTCGGTGATGTCCGGATGACGGAACTGAGCCAATCCGTACACCGCCAGGTCCTGCCACGCAGACCCCTCGACCACGGCACTCTCGTTCCCTGATGCCAGCTCCAACAGGACATGGAGTCCTGCGCTCATACCGGTGATGCGGGAGTCCGGGGCCGCGTCCGCCACGGCATCCACCAATTGGTCGCGACGGCGCCGGTAGCGCAGTCGCATCGCGCGAACATGTCGGTCGTACGCCCCGGTCTCGATCAGCTCGGCCATGGCG
Source organism: Williamsia soli (assembly GCF_017377795.1). Taxonomy (GTDB): domain Bacteria; phylum Actinomycetota; class Actinomycetes; order Mycobacteriales; family Mycobacteriaceae; genus Williamsia; species Williamsia soli. The sequence continues at coordinate 6,033 of NZ_JAFRDR010000011.1, forward strand.
AGTTGGTCGACGACACCCACCACTTCGTGCCCACCCTTGAACTCAGCCACGGCGGGCACCATGCGTTCGGGCAGCACCATCCATCCCAGTCGCAGTCCAGGCGCCAGAGACTTGCTTGTCGTACCCACGTAGACAACGTGATCGGGATCAAGACCTTGGAGCGCACCGATCGGTCGACGGTCGTATCGGAACTCCCCGTCGTAGTCGTCCTCGATCACGATCCCCCCGGTCCGCCGCGCCCACTCGACGACCGCGGTTCGGCGTTCCGGATCCAGAGCGACACCGGTCGGAAACTGATGCGACGGCGTCAAGAGGACAGCTCGCGACCCGAGCGCCTCGAGATCGACAATGCGGGCACCGACGCCATCGACACCGATCGGTCGCGTCCGAACACCGTTGTCGTGAAAGACCTTCCGGTGCATACCGAGTCCGTACGACTCGACCGCCAGCTCGCTGACACCCTGCGCGCGAAGCGCTTGGGCCAACAGTGCGAATCCGTGCGATGCGCCGGAACAGACGATGACCCGTTCGGGCGTCACGTCGACACCGCGCGTTCGGGCAAGGTAGGTCGAGACCGCGGCTCGGAGTTCGGGTCGGCCCAGGCGATCTCCGTATCCGAACGCGGAGTCGGGCGCCGACGACACCGCCCGCCGGACCGCCCGGATCCACTCCGTGCGCGGGAAGGCCGACACATCCGGCCGGCCCGGCCGCAGATCGTGCAGATGTCGGTGCGGCACCGACGCCCGAGCACCGGCCGGCACCGGGCGCGGCCGGTCCGGGGCCCGCTGCGCGACCACGGTTCCGGCACCCTGCCTCGAGATCAGCCAACCTTCGGCGACGAGCTCCGAATATGCCTGCACCGCTGTGTTTCTGGCCATTCCCAGATCCGCCGCCAGTGACCGGGTCGGCGGCAGTGAGGTCCCCGGTGCCAGGCGGCCGCTCCGGACAGCATCCCTGAGTGCATCCACCAGGGCCTCTCGCACGCGGCCGGTGTGCAGATCCAGATGCAGGTCGACCCCGCCGATCGAGGCCGGCGTTTCCTCCTCTGAATTGGACCACGAATCTGACATTGAATTGGACCATAGCAAAGGACCATTGTGGTCGTAGCCTGAGCCTATGACCACAACACAGACCACCCGGCTCCCCGCCCACGCGCCTCGTCTACAACTCGCCGGCTTGGCGCCCGACGTCTACAAGGCGATGGTCCGCCTCGATGGAGCCGCCCGCAGCGGACTCGACCCCGTGATCGCCGAACTCGTCAAAATCCGTGCCTCGCAGATCAATCACTGTGCGTTCTGTATCGACATGCACACCAAAGATGCTCTCGCCGCCGGTGAATCAGTCGATCGCATCGTCCAGCTGTCGGCCTGGGAGGAATCCAAGCACTTCTACACCGCAAAAGAGGTGGCGGCGATCGAACTGACCGAAGCAATCACCGTGCTGACCGACCGATTCGTTCCCGACGAGGTCTTCGACCGGGTCGCCGAACATTTTGAGCCGGAAGAACTGGCCCATCTCATCGCGGCCATCACGGTGATCAACGCTTGGAACCGACTGGCTGTCAGCACGCGTATGGTTCCCGGGGAGTACACGCCGGCCGGGCATTGATCGCGTGACGGCCGCACGGCCGGCACCTTCGGGTTCTCTCAGTCCCCCAGCTGCCGATCGAGGTTGATGGCCGCACTGATCAGGGCGAGATGGGTGAAGGCTTGCGGAATGTTGCCCAGCTGAGCGCCGTTGACGCCGATCTGCTCGGCATAGAGACCGAGGTGGTTGGCGTGGGTGAACATCTTCTCCAGCGCCAGCCTGGCCTCGGCGACCCGCCCCGAACGCGTGAGCGCCTCGACGTACCAGAACGAGCAGAGGGAGAAGGTGCCCTCGCTGCCCGCGAGACCATCGGAGCCTTCGGCTGCGTCGTAGCGGAACACCAGCGAGTCGCTGACCAGGTGCTGCTCCAGCGCCGTCAGTGTCTTCACAAACCTGTCGTCGGTCGGCGAAAGGAACTTGACCGCAGGTATAAGCAAAAGTGAGGCATCGAGTTGATCCGAATCCAACGTCTGGACAAAGGCTTCGAGCTTGTCATTCCAGCCACGATCCATGATCTGCGCGAAGATCTCATCGCGGGTCGACATCCAGCCGACAACATCTCCGGGCAACCCCCGCTGCCGACTGACCCGGATCATCCGTTCGAGCGCCACCCAGCACATCAGCCGTGAATACACGTAGTTCTGCGGTTCGGCGCGGGGCTCCCAGATGCTCTGATCGGGTTGGTCCCAGTTCTCGGTGAGCCAGCCGGCCACGGCACACAGCTGGTCCCACGACTCGAAGGAGATCCCCGCCCCGTACTTGTTGAACAGATAGACCGAATCGATGAGCTCGCCATAGATGTCGAGCTGTAGCTGATCAGAAGCGTTGTTGCCGAACACGACCGGCGACGATCCTCGATAGCCTTCCCAATGGTCGAGCACCGTCTCCGCAGGTGGCATCTCACCGTCGACGGTGTACATCAGTCGCAGCGGTCCCCGGCTGTCCGACTCATCGGTCTCTCCACAGAACCGCTGCGTCAGCCATTTCATGAATTCAGCTGCTTCGGAGGTGAATCCGAGTCTCAGCAACGCATACAGCGAGAAGGCCGCGTCCCGAATCCAGACGTACCGATAGTCCCAGTTGCGCTCGCCACCTATCTCTTCCGGCAAACCCATCGTCACCGCCGCCACGATCGCGCCCGACGGCTCGTGGGTGAGCAACTTCAGCACCAGAGCCGAGCGGTGAACCATCTCGCGCCACCGGCCCGTGTAGTCGGACTGCGACACCCAGCTCTGCCAGAAGTCGACCGTCGAATGCACGATGTCCGGCGAACTGTCGAGCTCGAAGCACTCGTCGGAGATCGGCTCAGCAGCCAGTACAAACGTGGCGCTCTCCCCGACGGACATGTCGAACTCCGCGGTGACGGAGCCGTCGTCGCTCTGGATCAACGGCCGCGTCGCCGCCAGGTGCAGCGTCAGATCCGCACCGATGAACCGGGCGCGGGTATCACCGTCGAGTTCCAGGCTGTGCTCAGCGCGTCCATAGTCCAGACGCGGCGCCACCACTGTTCGGAAACTGACCGCACCCCGGACACATTCGAATCGCCGGACGATCCGGGTGCGATGGTCGGTGCGGCCTGCCTCCACCAGCGGCATCAGGTCCTGCACCTCGGCGACCCCGTCATCGCTCATGAAGCGGGTGACCAGGACGTTCGAGTCCGGAAGGTAAAACTGGCGCGTTGTGACGTCACCATCGATCTGCTGGATCGACCACACGCCACCGCCATCGGCGTCGAGAAGAGACCCGAACACACTCGGTGAGTCGAAGCGTGGACAGCAGAACCAGTCGATACGGCCGTCGATGCCGATGACCGCGGCGGTCCTCAGGTCACCGATGACGCCATGATCGGCTATCGGCAAGTAGTCGACCGCAGTATTTCCGGCCTCGCACTCGGCACCGCCCGACGCGCTGTCCTTCCGTTTCCGCCTCATCCCTCCACGGTACGTACGGCCCTTTCGCGCAGGCACCGAATTCTGTCAGCGCGTCACCCGACCCGACGGTGACACCCGATCACCCAGCGGGACTCGGGCCCGCTTGGTCACCGCCGCGTTCATGCCGATGATCGTGATCTTCTCGCTCGGCACCGGACGAGTACGCGGACGCCCGCCGACCGATGCGCCGTTGCCGATGACCACACGCTCGTCGATGATCGACCAATCGACTGAGGCGCCTTTTTTCACCACGGCATCGGCGAAGACGATGGAGTCGTTGACCGAAGCGCCTTGCTCGATCACCACGCCGGGCCCGATCACGCTGCGCCTGACGTCGCCCAATATGTGTGCGCCACTGCTGATCATGCTGTCTACCACGGTGGCGCTCGCGGCAATCCGCGCCGCGGAGCGCTGTGGTTGCCGGGTCAGGATCGGCCAACGCGAGTCGGCCAGGTCGATGGTGCCATCGATGAGATCGCGGTGGGCCTGCATATAGGTCTCAGGGCGTCCGGCATCTATCCAGTACCCGGGCATCTTGTGCGCGACAGTCTTGCCCCGGTCGACGAACCAGGGCACCAGATGCTCGCCGAAATCTCCGAGCCCGGTGTCGCCGTCACCCGGCACCTTGTTCGTCTGAGAGATCAGCTCTTCCAGTGCCTTCACGAGAAGCTTGGGGTCGTACACAAAGATCTCTGCCGCGATCACGGTGGTCGTCGGCTGCTCGGGCTTGTATGCGAACCCGGTGACGGTGCCGTTCTTCCGGGCGGTGACCGTAGCGTGAGAAGAGGCCTCCTCGCGGGAGCACGTGGTGGTGACGATCGTGCATTCGGCATCAGCGGACCGATGGGTCCGTAGTGCGTCTTCGAGGTCAAACGAGTACACGTGATCAGCACTCATGACGATCACAGCTTCCGGCGCGCGGTCGGCGATCTGACCTCGGATCCGATACAGGAGATCGGCGTTCCCGGTCGCAAATCCACTTTCGGTGTCGACCTCACTCGTCTCCTGCGGCAGGACGAACCGAAGGCCTCCGCCGGTGCGATCGAGATCCCACGGACGGCCTCCCGCCACCTGTTCGAGCAGCGAGTGCGCCTCGTACTGCACGCACAACCAGACCTCGTCGATCCCGCTGCGATGCAGGGTGGACAGCGGAAAGTCGATCAGTTGATAGTTTCCGCCGAAAGGCAACGCCGGTTTTGCCCGGCAGTCGGTCAACACGTCCATTCGCGAGCCCTTGCCACCGGCCTGCACGATTGCCACCACATCAGATCTGCCCATGGACCCAGTGTGCCCGTTTTGTCCGGATCGGGTCGCAGGCGCCTATCTGGCTGCGAAGGGGTCGTTGTCCGGGTCGGTCTGTGGCTCGTACTCGATGATCGCAGCGGCATGCTCCGCGGTCTCGGTGTCGACGAGGTCCGCGATCAAGGCGGCGGTCATGTCGATGCCGGCCGCCACACCCGACGACGTCCAGCGATCGCGGTCCTGCACCCAGCGGGCCTGCCGCTCCCAGATAACCGAACTACCCTGTGTGGCAACCCAATCGAATGAGCGCTTGTTGGACGTGGCCCGATATCCGTCGAGCAGTCCGGCGGCGGCGAGAATCGCCGAACCGGTACACACCGAGGTCACCAGATTCGCGCCCCTCACGTAGTTCCGAAGCTGCGCCAGATAGACGTCGTCGTCCACCAGGGGTCGTGATCCGATGCCGCCGGGGACCATGACGATGTCGGGGGTCGCTGCGCCGACGAATCCATCGGTCGCCTCGACACGCGTTCCCTGAGAACTCGCGACCAGCCCCGCCTCCGCAGCCACCATCGTGACCCGGAACTGCTCGGGCAGGACACTGAGGATCTCTACGGGACCGAAGACGTCGAGCAATTCGAAGCCGTCGAACAGCACCACCGATACGTCGCGCATGTCTACGTGACGTCTGCACCCTTGCGGGGCGGGCACGCGTCCAGCCAGGTGTTCTCGGCCTCGTCGAAGACTCGTGACCGGGCCAGGAAGCGCACCCCTTCGGGCGCCTCCAGGCTGAAGCCCGCGCCGCGTCCCTTGACGACGTCGAGGATCAACTGGGTGTGTTTCCACAGCTCGTACTGGTCGCCCTGAATCCACACCCGCACCGCGGGAAGGAGTTCGGGGAGCTCGATCTCGCCGAGGAGGACGTCGCGACTTCCCACCCGGAACTCACCCGCGGGGTAGCACATCGGCGCGGATCCGTCACAACATCCACCGGACTGGTGGATCATGAGGCCGCCGTGGAGCTCCGACAACTTGGTCAGGAGCTCCACGGCGGAGTCAGTTGCGACGACTCTGTCAGTAGCAGTCATCACGGTCTCTTTTCTGGTGAAAACTCTTGTCGCTCTTGGCTAGCGGCTTCCGATCAGAAGAAGCCCTTGGCCTCCTGAGCGTAACCCACCAGCAGGTTCTTGGTCTGCTGGTAGTGCTCGAGCATCATCAGATGGTTCTCGCGTCCGATACCGGACTGCTTGTAGCCACCGAACGCCGCGTGGGCCGGGTAGTCGTGGTACGTGTTCGTCCACACGCGTCCGGCCTGGATCTCGCGGCCGGCGCGGTAGGCGGTGGCGCCGTCCCGCGTCCACACTCCGGCGCCGAGGCCGTAGAGGGTGTCGTTGGCAATCGAGAGCGCCTCGGCGTAGTCGGAGAACTTCGTCACCGACAGCACTGGGCCGAAGATCTCTTCCTGGAAGATACGCATCCGGTTGGTGCCTGCGAAGATCGTCGGCTGGATGTAGTAACCGCCTGCGAGATCGCCCTCCAGCTCGACGATTTCACCACCGGTGAGCACCTGAGCGCCCTCTTCCTTACCGATCGACAGGTACGAGGTGATCTTCTCGAACTGATCGTTGGAGGCCTGCGCACCCATCATGGTGTCGGTGTCGAGCGGGTTGCCCTGCTTGATCTTCTTGGTGCGCGCCACGGCGAGATCGATGAAATCGTCGTAGATCGATTCCTGGATCAGTGCCCGACTCGGGCAGGTACAGACCTCACCCTGATTGAGGGCGAACATGGTGAAACCTTCGAGCGCACGATCACGGAAGCCGTCATCCTGCGCCATCACGTCGGCGAAGAAGATGTTGGGGCTCTTGCCGCCGAGTTCGAGGGTGACCGGGATGATGTTCTCGGAGGCGTACTGCATGATCAGGCGGCCGGTGGTGGTCTCACCGGTGAAGGCGATCTTGCGGATCCGGTTGCTCGAGGCGAGCGGCTTGCCGGCTTCGACGCCGAATCCGTTGACGATGTTGAGCACACCGGCCGGGAGCAGATCCTTGATCAGGTCGACCAGGAACAGGATCGATGCCGGGGTCTGCTCGGCGGGCTTGAGGACCACCGCGTTGCCGGCCGCGAGGGCGGGAGCGAGCTTCCATACGGCCATGAGGATCGGGAAGTTCCACGGAATGATCTGCCCCACGACGCCGAGGGGCTCATGGAAGTGGTACGCCACGGTGTCTTCGTCGATCTCGGAGATGCCACCCTGCTGGGCGCGGAGGGCGCCGGCGAAGTATCGGAAGTGGTCGATCGCCAGCGGGATGTCGGCGGCGAGGGTCTCGCGGACGGCCTTGCCGTTGTCCCACGACTCGGCGACGGCGATCTTCTCGAGGTTTGCCTCCATGCGATCGGCGATACGCAACAGGGCGAGCGAACGCTCCGCGACCGAGGTGCGGCCCCACAGCGGAGCGGCCTTGTGGGCAGCGTCCAGTGCGAGGTCGATGTCCTCAGAGGTCGAGCGGGCGACCTCGGTGAAGGTCTTGCCATTCACCGGCGACGGGTTCTCGAAGTACTGACCCTTCACGGGCGGCGTCCACTTGCCGCCGATCCAGTTCTCGTACCGTGATTCGAAGTTCATCACTGCGCCGGGTGTTCCGGGATTGGCATAAACGGTCATGTTCGGTGCTCCTTCAGTGCCTGTGTTGGCCCTCTCGTGACCCACCCCTGTCCGGGCGGTCACGTGTGACGTAAGGCACACAGTACGAGTGGAGTCGTTGCATCACAGTTGCAACTGCGATCCCGGTCCTACAGATCAGCTCCACCTGCAGTGGAGCAGGTCGCCGGGCTAGTCTCATCCCGTGATCCGCCACAACGTCCGGACCGAGTGCTGGGGCTTCGCGGTGGGTTCTTCGCTGTTCGCACTCGGCTCGGCGCCCGGTTTCGCACACTGGGCCGGAGCGCCTGCCGCGAACATCTCTTTTTTCGTCGGCTCGTGGTTCTTCACATTCGCCGCATTCGTCCAGCTACAACTGTGCGGTTCCCTGCATGGGCCGACCACGTCGATCGCGGGGTCGGTACGTGTCGGGCGAGAGGTCCACCGGTCGGAGTGGTGGTCGGCGATGGTGCAGTTCGCCGGGACCATCGCCTTCAACATCAGCACGGGTGCGGTCTTCATCGTGCATTCCGTCGTCGACGCCGATCGCTTTTCCTGGCGCCCCGACGTCTACGGCTCTGCAGCCTTTCTCATCAGTTCCGGACTGGCCGTGTTCGCCACGGAGCTCTACCGTCGCCGCGACGAGCCCGACGCCCCCGGCTGGACGGCCACGGTCCTGAACACCGCCGGCTCCATCGCCTTCGGCTTCTCCGCCGTTGCCGCGTACATCGACCCCGAGACCGGAAAGCTCGTCGCGCCGTTCGTGGACCAGGCGGGAACCTTCATCGGGGCACTCTGCTTCTTGGCCGCCTCACTCATTTCTCTGCCCCGAGAATCGGTACGCGCGCTAGCGTCGTAGGACGATGAGTGAACTAGATCCGCGCAACAGCCTGCCGCCTCTGTCCTGTGTCCTGGAATCGGTGGCTGCCTCCCTCGGTGCCGCCGACCTCGACAATCGGCTGCAACTGGTACCTGCCCAGTCGGCAACCGTCCTGCTGATCGATGGCCTCGGAGCCGAGCTGGTCGCGTCCCATCCTCACGATGCACCTCACCTCAATGCGGCGGGTCTCGCCGACTCCACAACGGTCGCCGCGGGGTTTCCCGCCACCACAGCCGTCAGCATCACCAGCCTGTCCACCGGTCGGTCCGCAGGCACCCACGGCATCATGGGGTACACATTCCGAGCGGGGGGTAGCGGTGTCGCGACGCCTGTTCTGAACACGCTCCGCTGGTGTATGCACGGCAACCACGATCATGACCTGCGCAAAGTCGTTGTTCCCGAAGACTTTCAGACGCAGTCGACAATCTTCGAGCGGTGCCGGGCCCAAGGGTTCGACACCGTCGCGATCGTGCCCGGGTACCACGAGGGATCCGGGCTCACCCGCGCCTCGTGGCGCGGCGCGAACAGGACGACCCCGGCCGATCACCTCGGTCAACTGCAGGCGTCGATCCTCGCGGAGATGATGACGCCGGCGCCGACCCTGGCCTACGCGTACTACGGAGGCCTCGATCTCGCCGGCCACCTCGAGGGTCCGGGTTCGCAGGCGTGGTGCGAGCAGCTGCGCCTCATCGACACCATGGTCGGCGCCCTCGCGGACGCAATGCCCGCGGGTCGGCAGGTGATCGTCACCGGCGACCACGGCATGATCGACACGTCCGCAGGCCGTTTCGACCTCGATCTCCACCATGAACTGGCGGCCGGCGTGACGGCCATCGCCGGAGAGGCCCGGGTCCGGCACGTGTACTCCGAAGCAGGCGCCGCCGGCGACGTCCTCGACACCTGGACGACCATGCTCGGCGACCGGGCCACGGTGCTGGGTCGCGATGACGCCATCGACGCCGGGTGGTTCGGCAATGCCGTGGCCGGGGACCATCGGGTTCGGATCGGCGATGTGGTCGCTGCCGCCCGCGGCGACACCGCCATGGTCCGCTCGGTGGCCGAACCCCTCGAATCCGCGCTCATCGGCAATCACGGCTCCTGGGATACCGCCGAACAACTCGTACCGGCCATCGTCATCCGCGGCACCCGGTGAATCCGCGACGGTCCACCAGCGTGATCGCACTGGTCCGCGCCGGACACGCGGTCCCCGCAGTCGCGGTCACCCTGTTCACCGGACTGCTCGCTGTCGCCGAGAACGCCGACGTGTGGACGCTGATCGCCATCGTGGTGGCCATCTTCAGTGGCCAACTCGTCATCGGCTGGAGCAACGACTTTCTCGACCGGAGTCGGGATCGTCGGGTCGGCCGAACAGACAAACCCTTGGCGACAGGCGAACTCACGTCCCGCACGGTGGTCGTGGCGATCGCGGCCGCGGCCGCGATCTGCGTGGTGAGTTCGTTTGCCTGTGGATGGGCCGCAGGCGCGGTCCACCTCGTGCTGGGTGTGGGATCCGGGCTCGCCTACAACGCGGTCCTCAAAGCGACTGTGCTGTCCTGGGTTCCGTACTTCATCGCGTTCGGTTCACTGCCCGTCGTCGCCTCGCTCGCAGCGCACCCCGGAGAGCTGCCGCCCGCCTGGATGGTGGCAGTGGCGGCGCTGCTGGGCGTGGGAGCACATCTGCTCAACGCCCTGCCCGACCTCGACGACGACGCCGCGACCGGCATCGAGGGCCTCCCCCACCGTCTCGGCGCGCGGCGGATACCGATGGTTGCTGCCGCGCTGATGATCGCCGCGACAGGGATTCTCGTCGTCGCCAACTCATCGACCTGGTGGCTGTGGGTGGGATTGGCGGTGGTCGTGGTGATCTCAGGCGTCTCGATGCGGGTACCCGGCCGCCGCGCACCGTTCTATGGCGCCATCGTCGTCGCAGCGATCAATGTGGCGATGCTGCTCCTCGCCTGACCTCGGAGCGGCTGGGGACGTCAGATACCGAAGCGGCGGTCGAGGAGTCGGACGCGACCTTTGACGAGGGCTTCGTCGCGGTGCCCCGGGGTCAGGGTCTGTGCCCAGCGCCGCCAGGCGGCGAGATCTTCTCGGCCGTGAACGGACGCCGTCCAGGCCCGCAACAGTTCCGGATCGCGGGCGGTCAGCACAGCCGACCGCAGGTCTTCTTTGAGTTCTTCGAAGAGGTCACCGAGACCCGGGGCCAGCGACGCCGAGAGCAGACCACCACGGCCGAACTTCTCGATCGCTCCGGAGACGTCCCCGGTCCGGAGCATGCGGCGGACCTGGCTGATGTCGGAGTCGACCGGCAGCGTCAACCGATACGGCCTGGACGCGACGAGGTCGGCGCCGAGGTCACGGCGTAGGCGGGAGATCTCGGCGCGCACGGTGACCGGATCGATCCCGTCCTCGGCGAGCATGGTGGCGATCTCTTCGGTGCCGAGGCCGTCCGGGTACTCGCCGAGAAGCACCAGGATCTCAGCGTGCCGACGCGACAAACGCAAGGCGGGGCCGTCGCCGGTGCGCCAGTAGTAGCGGTCACCGTCGAGGACCAGCAACGTCGGACCTGCGGGTGCGGGGATCGCCAGTCCGGGCGCGGTGAGGGTCCGGATCCTCAGCTCACTTTCGACTGCCGCGACCACCGATTTCACCATCGACAGGGCGAACGGCGCCGCCACTCGCTCACCACCGGTCACATCGATGACCCCGATCACCGCGCCGGTCACCGGATCGTGCACCGGCGCCGCAACGCAGTTCCATTCCTGAACCGGAACCGAAAAGTGTTCGGCGCCAAAGATCTGCACGCCATGATCGACCTCGAGGGCCAGACCAGGAGCGTTGGTGCCGGCAACACGCTCGGCCCACAACGCTCCTTCGACGAAGTTGATGTCGCCTGCCTGGTCCCTCGCTGTGTGGTCACCCTCTACCCACAACAGTCGACCCACGTCATCGGTGAGCGCCACCACCACGCCGGAGTCGGAGACCTCATCGAGCATGAGAGACCGCACCAACGGGTAGGCGGCCGCCATGGGATGGCGAGCGCGGTACTCGAGGAAGTCGTTCCACGACATGTCGCCGTCGTCGACCATGCCCGACGGGTTGACGCCGCCTTTGACCGAGCGCATCCACGAATCGCGGACCACGGACCGCACCGAGGTCGGGCCGGTGGCGGGGGCGAGAGTTCCGGTCTGCACGAACAACTCGTGTGCCCGGCGGACCTGCGCAAGCCTGGTCGCGGGATCTTCACCGGGGCCGAGCGCGGTCCAGAAGTCCCGCGTGGGTGCGGTCTCGCCCATCGGTGCTTCCTTTCGAGCCGTGTCCTACCTCAATTGTGCACCACCTCACACCTGGGCAGGCACGACCTGTCGTTCCGGTGCGATCGGTTGATCGCTCCGGGTCCGCAGCGGCCACCAGGCGTGGTTGCCGAGGAGCACCAGAATCGAGGGCAGCAGCAGCAATCTGACGATGGTCGCGTCGATCAGGATCGCAACCGCCAGCCCGACCCCCATCTGCTTCATCTCGACCATGCTCTGCGCCGCGAACAGCGCGAACACCGACACCATCACCAACGCCGCGCTGGTGACGACCCCGGCGGTCTGGGTGACCCCAGCCCGCACCGCGACCGTCGGCGGCAGTCCCTTGTCGATGCCTTCCTTGATCCGGCTCAGGACGAACACGTGGTAGTCCATCGACAGGCCCACGAGCACCGCCAGCATGAACATCGGGATCCACTCGACGACCGTGCCGTTGGAGGTGAAGTCGAGGAAGCCCTCCGCCCAGGTGTGCTGGAACACGAGCGCCAGCACTCCGAACGCGGCTCCCACGGACATCAGGTTCAGTGCCGTGGAGACCACCGCGATCACCGGACTCCGGAAGGTCGCGACCAGCATCAACATGGTCAGTGTCAGGATCACCGCGACGACGACCGGCAGACCGTCGGCCTGCACCTTCGTCGTGTCGTACTGCTCGGCCACGTCGCCGCCGACTGCGAACTCCGCCCCGGGGACGACGTCGACCTGGTCGGGCACCACCGAGTCGCGAAGTGCAAGCAGCGCGTCGTCGGTCTTCGGATCGTTGGGCGGATACGTGCTGGCCAGGTCGAGCACGCTGGTGGTGCCGCCGGCAGAGGTGGTGACAGGTCCGGTGACGGTCCAGGCACCGGTCTCGGTGGCGTCGGCGCCGACGGAACTGAGGGCTTCGAAGACCGCGGCGGTATCGCCCCCGCTGACGACGACCCGCACAGAGGGGCCTTCGGATGGGAATTGCTCGTTCATCTGCTGGGCCACCTGGACCTCGGGCAAGTCCTGAGGCAGGGTGTCGAGTCCGGCGCCGCGCAACGTCATCGAGAAGGCGGGCACCGCGAGGGCGATCATCACCACCAGTCCGGCGAGCAGCGCGGTCATCGGCCTGCGGATGACGGGCCCGATGATGCGTGAGGATATGCCACCTTCCCCGATCCGGTTGTTGACCCGCCACAGCACGGGCACCCGTGGGCGGTCTACCCACCTGCCCAGCTTGGCGAGCAGGGCCGGCAGCACGGTCAGCGATCCGACCACCGCAACTGCGACGACGATGATCGCGGCCGTCGCGAGCGAGTTGAAGGTGGCACTGCCGAGCACATAGACACCGGCCAGCGACGCGATGACGGCAACCCCGGAGACGATGATCGAGTGGCCCGACGTTGCCGCGGCGATCTCGACCGCGTCGATCGTGTCGTGGCCCTTACGACGTTCTTCCCGTTCACGTTTGAGGTAGAAGAGCGAATAGTCCACCCCCACAGCCATACCGATGAGCATCACCACCGACGACGCGGTCATCTCGGACGGCACCAGGTAGGAGATCGGCGCGTAGATCCCGATCGTTGCGACGACGGAGGTGATCGCCAGCAGCACGGGGATACCGGCTGCGATGAGCGCACCGAAGGCGAAGAGCATGATGCCCAGCGTGATCGGGATGCTGATCATCTCGGCCGAGAGCAGATCTTCCGCGACGCGTTCGTTGATGGCCTCGTCGGCCGAGACATCGCCGAACTGACCGACGGTGAGTTCTGGGTGATCGGCCGCGATTGTCTCGACCGCAGCCTTGATGTCGATGATGGCCGGTTCTTCGTCACCCGGCGGTGCCCGCAGCGATATCGACGACAACAGCGTTCCCTCGGGTGAGAACACAGGCGCCGAGATTTCCTGCACCTCCACCGAACCGGCGAGTTCCGCTTCGAGCTGGTCCGCGGCGGCCACTGCTTCCTCGCGGTCCCCGGTGATCAGTACGTACTCCGTGTCGGGCGCGGCGAGCCCCGCCTCGTGGATCATCTGATCCGCTCGGCCGGACTGACCGACCCGGTAGTCGGCGTCGCCGGCGTTCTGGGTGGGAATCAGTGCGCTGAACCCCACCGCCACGATGACCAGCGCCAGCCACAAACCAATTGCGCGCCAAGGGTTGCGCGCGCTCCACCGGGCCACCGCCTGGGGTCCCCGCGTCATTCTTCCCATGTGAGCTCCTCGTGCATGAGGCGGTGTCCGCCTCGGTGGGACACCCGGTGGACTCCGGGCTGTGCTCAAGGCTGCTCGGTGCGGCGGCGCCGGTCAGGAGCGTCAGCCCCCCACCTATAGGTGAATAATCCGACCGCGGGGGTAGACCTGGCACTACTGTTCTCTCCCGGCAGATGCGGTCATCATGAAGTCCTCATCCCCATCGAGAGAGGCCCACTGTGAACCCCGACGAGCGCCCGAGCCTCGCCATCCGCTGGTTGCGGGCGGCGATGTACGCGCTCGTCACCACCCTGGCCTTTCCGCTGACGCTGGTGCTGTTCGTCGTGGTGGTGGTGGCGATCCCGCTGGTGCTGGTGACGGTCGGGGCGTTGGTCCTGTGGTTGTTCGTGCCACTGACCGCTGCCCTCTGCGATCTGCATCGGCGGATGGCGGCCGGCATGCTCGACCGGCCCGCGCAACGAGGCGACTACACACCAGGCGACGGCAGGAGCATTCTGCACCTGCTCTACGTATGGACCTCCGACTCACTGCGGTGGCGCGACCTCGGATGGTTGTTCCTGGCGTCGACCGTCGGCTTCGCGGTCTCGCTCGTCGGTGTCATCTTCACCGCGACGCTGGTCCTCATCCCCTTCGTCGAACCTCTCATGAAAGCGCGCGCCACCATGGATCTCTGGGCATTGAACCGAAGCCACACCGAAATGCTGGAGGCGCGTGTACAGCAGGTGACCGAATCCCGGACCGCAATAGTTGATTCCGCAGCAGCCGAATTGCGCAGGGTCGAGCGGGATCTGCACGACGGAACACAGGCCCGCCTGGCGGCTCTCGGCATGACCATCGGCCTGGCAGAGAGTCAGATCGACAGCGATCCCGTCGCCGCCAAGCAACTGATGGCCGAGGCGAGGGGGTCTGCGACTGCTGCGCTCAGCGAATTGCGTTCGGTCGTGCGCGGTATCCATCCACCGGTCCTTGCCGACCGCGGGGTCGGTGCTGCCGTCGAGGCCCTGGCACTCGATATGCCACTTCCCATCACACTGAACCTCGGTGTCCGGGAGCGGCTTCCGGCGGCGATGGAAAATGCGGTGTACTTCGCGGTGGCCGAGACCCTCGCGAACGTCGGTAAGCACGCCCGCGCACGCAACGCCTGGATCGCCATGGGTATCTTCGACGGCGTGCTGCGCGTAGAGGTGGGCGACGACGGGATAGGCGGCGCGGCGGCGTCGGGATCCGGCCTGCACGGCGTCTCCCAGCGGCTCGCGTCCCTCGACGGGAAGATGTTCGTACACAGTCCCGTTGGTGGCCCCACCATCGTGTCGATGGAGGTCCCGTGCGGGTAGTCATCGGTGAAGATCACGCGCTGTTGCGCGACGGCCTGACCAGAATCCTCACCGCGCACCAGATGGAGGTCGTCGCGGCGGTCGACAATGCGACCGAACTCGACGTCGCCCTCACGGACAAGACAGTGGACGTGGCAGTGCTCGACGTCCGGATGCCGCCGACATTCTCCGACGAGGGGTTGCGCGCTGCCATCAAGATCCGCGGCCGCCGGCCAGGATTTCCCGTCCTCGTGCTGTCCCAGTACGTCGAGCAGCTGTATGCGCGGGAACTGCTGGAGAGCGGCGAGGGTGCGATCGGGTATCTCCTCAAGGATCGGGTCGCGAACGTGGCCGGGTTCATCGACGCGGTCCGGCAGGTGGCCGCGGGAGGTACGGTGCTCGATCCGGAGGTGGTGTCGCAGTTGCTGACCGGGCAACGAGCCGACGGGCCACTCGAACGCCTATCTGCCCGCGAGCGAGAAGTGTTGGCGCTCATGGCGGAAGGTCGTTCCAACGCGGCCATCGCAGAAGCGATGTTCGTGTCGGAGAAGGCCGTCAGCAAGCACTCGAACAGCATCTTCACCAAACTCGATCTACCGGTCTCGGCGGACGACAACCGCCGGGTACTCGCCGTGCTCGCCTACCTCGGGGTCTGAGTCAACCTCTGGCCACGTTGTAGAGCAGGGTGCTGCCCGCGAGCAACACGCCGGAGATCACGGTCGGCCACAGCCAGTCGTTGAGCAGATCCGACCGGAATGCGACCACAACCCACCCCATCACCAACAGCGCCGTGCTCAGGGTCGTGACGACCCTGGTCACCACGATCAACGTGACCCCGACCGACCACAGCGTCTCGCGAAGTCCGAACTTCATCTCTGCACCTCAAATGTGATAAATCCCCACCTTGTCAAACAAACATGGGTGCGAAAACCATTCATCCGTGCGTCTCGCGTCACATTTGGCAGAATGAACGAATGAAGACCATTCTGAATGTCATCTGGCTCGTGCTCTGCGGCTTCTGGATGGCGTTGGGATACATCGCCGCCGGGATCATCTGCTGCATCCTGATCATCACGATCCCCTTCGGGATCGCGTCATTCCGCATCGCCGCCTATGCGCTGTGGCCATTCGGCCGCACCGTGGTCCGCAAGCCGACGGCGGGAGTCGGCTCAGCGATCGGCAACGTCATCTGGTTGATCTTCGCAGGGATCTGGCTCGCGATTGGTCACATCACAACCGGAATCCTTCTGTGCCTCACCATCATCGGAATCCCGCTGGGCATCGCGAGCTTCAAGATGATCCCCGTGTCACTGCTCCCGCTGGGCGCAGAGATCATCGACACCGACGGCGGCGGGATCTACGCGCCGCCGCCCCGCCAGACCGCGTACTGAGCCGGTCCGGCGCCACGTGGCAGGTCAGGCCGGGACCAGTTCGACGACCGGAATGACCCTCGAGGTCTTCTTCTCGTAATCGGCGAATCCCGGCATGACCTCGACCTGCGCTGCGAACAGCCGGTCGCGCTCGGCGCCGGTGACCTCGGTGGCCGTCACCGGCACGGTCTCGGAACCGACCTCGATCGTGGTGGACGGCTCGGCCTTGATGTTCTTGAACCACTGTGGGTCGAAGTCAGCGCCGGCGTAGCTGCCGAAGATGTATCGCTTGCCGTCGGATTCGAGATACACGAGCGGCGCCACGTAGTCCTTGCCGCTTTTGATGCCCTTGTGATGCAGAAGCAACAGCGGGGCGCCTTCGAAATTGCCACCGACCTTGCCGTTGTTGGCCCGGAACTCCGCGATGATGTCGTCGTTGAAACCCATGGTGCGATCCTAATCCCTGATCAGCCGACACTATCGAGATCGAGACCCATCGGGGTCTGGGAGGGAATCTCGCCACTGGCGATCACGACCTTCGCGAGTTCTGTGAGGTCTGCGATCAACTCGGCGACGTCCTGATCGGTCAGGGACCCGTACGCCGGCGCCGCCAGACGATCGGTGGTGATCTCTATGTCGCTCTTGAGGGCTCGCCCCGCCGGCGTGATGGCGCCGGACTCCTCCAGGAAACCGCGCCGCGCCAAGTCGGCTGTGAGCGTCGACCATTCGTTCTCGGTGTACTTCCTGCTGGTCTCCAGCAACTGACGGGGAAGAGCCGAGGCAGCGGCATGCAGCACTCCTGCCTCACGGCCCGTCACCCCGGCGACGGTGAGCGCGGCGACGTGCCCATCTCCACGATGTTCTCGCAACAGGGTGGCCGCGTGCCACAGCGCTCCGTGGCCCCCGCGGGGCCACGGCAGGGCCGCGTTCGCGGCGAACAGGGCACGTCCACCGACATCTGCCGACTGTGCCACCGGACGAAGCCGGGCCACGACCCGGTCGATGGTCTCGATGTGCGCCGGAAGCATGCGTTGCAGGGTTGCGACCGCCGCCTCCTGCCGCACGACCAACGCTGTCTCCGGCGGTGCACATGTCCAGGCGTCCGGGATCGCCCGCGCGATGTGGTCGGGCGCAAAGTTGTAGAACAGTGCCGTGACGATCTCCGGCCCCACCGGGCCGAGTGGCGCGGACCGCCCGGCGAAGTAACCCATCCAGAAGCCGCGGTAACCGGCCGCCGACAGTGCCTCGCGGGTCTCGTCGGAGAAGTACGTGACGGCGTGGATTGGTTCCAGCAGCTTCCACAGGCGCCGCGCGGTGGGCAGGTCGATGGCCATGCGTTCGAGGATGCCACTGCTGCTGTGGTCACGACATGGTTGCGCGACGGCGGATCCGATGTCGGCGCGTCCTGGCGTCGGCTTCTACAGAGCGGCAGCGAGCTCCGCGGCCCCCAGCTCGCAGTACGCCTGCCGGTATTTCGAGCGAAGCCGATCTTGCGTGTCGGTGGGCAGCCGCTCCAGGCGTACCGGATCGGTGTTGTCCGCGAGGTCGGCGAGCTTCACAGCGAGCGCCATCTCATCGGTCCTGATACCGGCGTAATAGTCGACGGGCGCCACGTCGTCCCTGCGGGTCAGCAGTGTCACCGCGATGACGACCGTTTCCGGGATCCCCGCCTTCAGCAGGTCTGAGGCGGTGTACGACGTGTCCTCGATGACGTCATGCAGCAGTGCCGTCGCGATGTACTCGGGCTCGCGCGGCGCGACCCGGGCCGCGACCGACCGCGGGTGGACGATGTATTCCCCACCGACTTTGTCGACCTGGCCGCTGTGCGCGCGCTCGGCGATGGCGTCGGCAACGCCGATCAACTCTTGACCGCTCAGGGCAGCTGTCATGGTTTTAGGCTGGCACACATGGATCCCGGCGTCGAGTTGATCGGTGGAATCGAGCAGCGGGCGATCGTGCTGGTGCCCTACGAACCGGCGTGGCCCGCGGACTTCGCTCGCGAACAGCGCCGGATCGAGTCTGCTCTGGGCGAAGCGGCGATCCGGATCGACCACATCGGCTCCACCTCGATTCCCGGTCTGTCGGCCAAACCGATCATCGACATCAATCTCACCGTGCGCGATCCCGACGACGAGGTCGCCTACCTACCCGCCCTGGAGTCCGCCGGGTACCGGCTGCGGGTTCGCGAGCCCGGCCATCGCATGGTCCGGACCCCGGAACTCGATGTACACGTGCACGTGTGCGCTCCTGGCAGCGATTGGCAACGCCGACATCTGCTGTTCCGGGACTGGTTGCGACACAACGTCGCCGACCGTGCCACGTATGAAGCCTTGAAGAAGTGCCTGGCCGCGCAGGAATGGTCGGACATGAACGAGTACGCCGCCGCAAAAGGTCCACTCATCGGGGAGATCACCGACCGGGCCGAGCAGTGGGCTCAGCGCACCGGCTGGCGGGTCTGATCTGCGCCAAGCAACGCGGGTATGCCGTTTCAGGACGGTTCGTCTCACGTCTCCTCGGCGGGGCCGAGCTCGCGATAGCGCCACGGGATCGCAAACCAGAACGAGACGAAGAGTACGACCGTCACGGCGCCGGCGATCCAGCCCGCTGTTCGTCCGATGACGAGTTCGAACACCAACATCATCACGCCGGTCAGTGCGATCCCCAGGAGTACGAGCCCGCCGAGGGCACACCGCTGGGACGCGTCGATGAGGGTCTTCAGTCGATGTCGCCGGAAGAGGATCCGGTGCATGGAGGCAGGCGCCAGCAACAGCACCGTCGCCCCTACCGAAGCGCTCACGGTCACGAGATAGATCGACTGAAAAATGTTGTCCTGCATGTAGAATCGGTCCTGGAAAGGTACCGTCAGCAAAAATCCGGTCAGCAGCTGTACACCGGTCTGCACCACCCGGAGTTCCTGCAGGAGGCCAGACCAGTTGCGGTCGAGACGCTGGGTCGGAGTCTCGTTGCGCTCGCGTCGATCCCAGTCATCGTCGCCGAGGTTGTATTCCACCTGATCATCGTCTTCTCGTTCGACCCCACTGGCAAGCGACCGGAGATCGGTGATGGATATGGTCCAAGGAGAGGGACGAGCCGGCGGACGAGGAGATGGTGATGACAGCGGACGTGGCTGCTACGGCACCCCGGTGGTTCCGGGCCGCCATCGAGCAGGCGCCCGAGCGCCTGGAGGTCGAGGTCGCCGGGGCGTCGATTCGACTGCGTTGCTGGGGCCGCGAGAACACTCCCGGCGTCGTGTTGGTTCACGGCGGATCGGCTCATTCTGGCTGGTGGGACCACATCGCGCCGCTGCTCGCGGCGTCGCACCGCGTGGTGGCACTCGATCTGTCGGGGCACGGGGACAGCGATGTGCGGTCACGGTATCCGCTGGGCGTCTGGGCCGACGAGGTCGTCGCGGCCGCAGAGGCAGGCGGTATCTCGGGCAAACCTTACGTCGTCGGGCACAGCATGGGCGGGTGGGTGACCGCTGCCGTCGGGGCGCTACGGGCGACCGACGCGGCAGGCCTGGTGATCATCGACTCACCGTTGTTCGACGAACCACCGGAGGAGGTCATCCTTCGGCAACTCAACCGCAAATCCCGGGCTCACCCGACCAGAGACGAGATTCTGAGCCGCTTTCGGACAGAACCGAGGCAGGACACTCTCCTGCCTTATGTAGCACGGCATGTTGCCGAAGAATCGGTGCGCCAGACCGAAGCGGGGTGGATCTGGAAGTTCGATCCGGACATGTTTCGCAAGCGTCACGAGAGCGGGGACCGCGTACAACTACGCAAGCTGCTCCCCGACGTACAGGTCCCTGCCATCTACATCCGCTGCGAACTCGGGATGGTCAGTCCCGAGATGAGCGCTGAGATCGCCGGACTGTTCGGGCGGCCTGCGACCGTCGTCGAACTCGCAGATGCCGGTCACCATCCCATGATGGATCAGCCCCTGCCGTTGGTCGCGACCCTACGAACAGTGTTGGCGCAGTGGGACAGTCGGACGTGAACATCGTGTTCGCGCCGGCACTTTGATGACACCGGACGCCGCCCGGCCGCCACGCTACCCGATCCTGCTCTTCACGCTGGGCCTGCTGACCACGATCACAGCCATCGTGAGCAGCCTCGGCGCGCCACTCATCCCCGCGATCGCGGACGACTTCGACATCGCGATCACTCAGGCTCAGTGGGCCTTGACCGCAACACTTCTCACGGCTGCGGTGGCCACGCCCATCATCGGGCGTCTGGGCGCCGGCCCGCTGCGTAGGCCCACGATCCTGGCAGGCCTTGTCATCGTCACGATCGGATCCGTCCTGTCCGCCGTAGAGGTCGGATTCGTCGTGATGGTGGTGGGACGCACCATGCAGGGTGTGGGCCTCGCGTTGGTTCCGTTGGCACTGGCCGTCGCGCGGGAGGTACTTCCGGCGAGCCGGCTGCCGTCCGCGGTCTCGATGCTCTCGGTCGCGGTGGTCGCCGGTGCGGGTCTGGGCTATCCGCTGACCGCCACCGTCGCTCAATATCTCGGCGTGTCGGTGGCCTACTGGATGGGCGCGGCACTCAGTGCGTTCACCCTGGTGATGGCGCTTCGCTTCATCCCCGCATCGACCGCGGCAACCCGCATGCGCGTTGATTGGTGGGGCGCGCTGCTGCTGTCGCTCGGGATGGTGGGGGTCCTGCTCGCCGTCAGTCAGGGAGATCACTGGGGCTGGGCATCGGCCCTGACCATCGGACTCGCAGTGGCCGGGGTGCTGTTGGTCGTGGTCTTCGTCATCTGGACCCTGCGCAGCAGTCATCCGCTCGTCGACCTCCGATTGTCCGTCAAGCCCGGAGTCGCTGCACCGAATCTGATCGCATTCGGTGCCGGGCTCGCGATGTACACGTTGGTGACCCTGACCATCGTCATGGTGCAGAACGAGGAATGGGGACTGGGGCGGTCGATCATCATGGCCGGCCTGACGTTGCTGCCCTACTCGATCATGAGCGTGACCGGGAGCCGATTCGCACTCGCCGCTGCACGACGACTCGGCCCCAGGATCATCCTGCCGATCGGCTGCGCGGTGTTCATCTGCTCGACAGTCGGCTTGGCGCTTTCCCACAGCAGCATCGTCTTGGTGCTCATCTGGACCGGGGTCGGAGGGCTCGGCAGCGGCTTCACCTTCTCCTCACTCGCCGTTCTGATCGTGCCCCACATCCCGCAGGAGGAGACCGGCAGTGCGATGGCATTCAACACCGTGCTGCGGTATCTCGGCTTCTGCGTCGGCAGCGCAGCCAGTGTCGCCCTGGTGGCGGTCTACGGCGGCGGCGATCACGGCTTCGTCCTGACGCTGCTGACGATGTCGTCGGTCTTTGCGCTCGCGGGCGTCGGGGCGTGGATCCTGACGCCGCGCGAAGTGCGCTGAGGCCCGTCTACTGCGTCGTACCTTCAGCCGCGTCGCTCGACCGCGAGGTCCCTGGCGAGCAGAAAGAAAGGTATGGCGGTGGCGATCCCTACGCCGAACGTCATCACGAACGACGCGACCCACCATCGGATGATGCCGAGCTTCTTGGCTTCCACAACCGCCCAGAGATGAAACGCCACAACCACATACAGCAGATCGACCATCGCGAATCGGCCGGGGACGGTCTTGTGGATGTCTCCGACGAAGAAGTCCAGCACCGACTTCGGACCGTTCTCCTTGACGTACGGCACGGCGATGGCGTTCTGCGTCACGAACGCGGCGACGAACGTCGCGGCCAGTGATCGGCGGCGCCAGGTATCGATCGTGGTTTCCGGCATGGCTGCTCCTCGGGTTGGTGGGTGTGAGCCCAGTCAACCCCGTCAGTCAGAGCCTGCCGAGCAACTCCGCCTTCTTCGAGGAGAATTCTTCGTCGGACAGGATACCGCGCTGGTGCAGGCCCGCCAGCGCCTCGATGGCTGCCACGATGGCGTCGGCGTCGCCGATCGCGCCGGAGGATTGCTGCTCAGGCGTCTGCAGCGACTGGGGCGTCTGGGGCGGCGCGTATGAGGGTTCCGGAGCGTGCGCGGGGGCCGGCTGCGAGCCGATCTCAGACAGACTCGATACGTCGAAGGTCCCGAATTGGCTGGTGAAGTTCACGGAGCCGGATGGACCACCCTGCTGTTGCTGCACCCCACCGATACGGTGATCGCCGGTGTCGTAAACCTTGGTCACGCCCCCGGCGTGAATCGCGAGCCGTCGTGCGTTCGGGAAGATCGCGTAGCGCGTGTCGTTCTGCGCGCCGGAGGAACTGGGGTTGCCCAGGTCGGCGGGCCACCAGTTGTTCGACGAGAAGCCGCCTTGGGTGTCGGTGGTGATCGGGGGAAAGACCGTGGTGGTGGCGAGGAGTTGCGAGAGCTCACGGCACAGGCCGTCGACCCGGGCCTTGAGTCCGTTGTCGAACATGTTGCCGACCATCGTCATGCCGCCGCGCATCCATTGCCCTGACCCACCCAGTTCGGGGATGGAGAACTGCGCCATCGTGCCGCCGCCGTTGTTGACGGCGACCAGCATGGTGGACACAGCATCCTGGGATAGCGAGTAGCGCTGCGCGATGTCAGCGATGGCCCGCTCGGCTTCGGGGGTGACCGCTGCCCTCATAGTCGTGGATCTTTCGTCGTGGCGGATATGACCGCAGCCTAACGCACCCCGGCGCCACTGGTGGCCTCGAGAAACCGCCCTCCGCGCCGACCGTAACAGAACCACCCTGGCCAACGTAAATGATGTTTGCAACAATTGAGAATGAGCTTCCGGTGGTCGGCAGCCAGTCGTAGAAGGACACTCGCTTGAGCACACACAATCTCGCAGTCATCGGCGGCGACGGAATCGGACCCGAGGTGACGGCGTCGGCGTTGGCGGCCATGAACGTCGCCGCCGATCGGTTCGGATTCGAGCTTCTCACAACGGATTTCGACCTCGGATCCGAGGCGTACCTGCGTACCGGTGAGGCCCTCCCGGCCGCGGTCGCGGGGCAACTGCGTGATTACGACGCCATCCTGCTCGGTGCCGTCGGGGATCCGCGCGTGGATCCCGGAGTCCTCGAGCGAGGCCTCATCGTGGCCCTACGCACCCTGTTCCATCAGTCGGTCAACATCCGCCCCGTCCGGCTCTACCCGGGTGTCATCAGCCCGGTGACCGAGGTGAGCTCGGACAACTGCGACCTGGTGATCCTGCGGGAGAACACGGAGGGCATCTACACAGGCGGCGGCGTGATGGTCAAAGACGGAACGCCCGACGCCATCGCTATCCAGCATTCGATCACCACCGTCCCCGCGACGTCGGAGATCGTGGAGTTCGGCTTCCGGATGGCTTCGGCGCGGAGGAAGCGGCTGACCCTGTGTCACAAGAAGAACGTGCTGCTCTACACCGGCCGGCTGTGGCAAGAGATCGTCGACCAGATCGCCGAGCGCTACCCCGACGTCGAACACGACTACGTTCACGCCGATGCGATGTGCCAACACCTGATCCTCGACCCGGGCCGATTCGACGTGGTGGTGACACCCAACCTGTTCGGCGACATCATCAGCGACCTCGGAGCCGTCGTGCAAGGCGGCCTGGGCGTGGCCGCGAGTGCGAACTTCAACGTCTCCGGATCGGCGCCCAGTATGTATGAGCCGGTGCATGGTTCGGCACCGGACATCGCCGGTACCGGCCGGGCGAATCCCACCGCCGCAGTGCTGTCCGCGGCGCTGTGCCTGGCCGGACTCGGTGAACGCGAAGCTGCTCTGACGCTCGAGGCCGCAGCGGCCTCCGTGCTGGCCGAGGGCGGCGACAAGGCCGGACAACAGGTGAACACAGCGGACGTGAGTGCCCGCATCGCGACACGGGTGGCCGAGATCGATGTCCCGACCACGAGCGGATCGCTGATGCAGACCCTCGCGTCACTGGCTCCGCAGCACGCCTCAGCGGGAAGCCGCCTCAGCCGATCCGGGTGACGTCCGCTTCGTGGATGTACGCGGACTCTGCTGCGTGCGCCAGATCGACCACCACCGAGTTCACGGGCGTCGGCACACCGGCCTGCGCCCCGACACGCACGATCGACCCGTTGATGGCATCGACCTCGGCGCGGCGGCGGAGCTCTGCATCCAGACGCATCGATGGCTTCGCGTCACCGATGCGCAGGCCCAGCGTGCGGATGTACTCGATCGGGTCACCGACGTCGATCGTCACACCCAGAGCGTTCGCGACGTCGAGTGCCTCCAGGGCGCACGCAGAAGCCACCCGCCACGCCTTGGGGTCGTGGATGATCTGCGCGATCGTCAGCCCCGTCAGGAACGACGATCCCGAGAATGCGACGTTGATCAGCAGCTTCTCCCAGACCATCTGATCGATGTCGTCGAACAGCGCGACCTTGAAACCAGCGCTCGACCACACCTGTGCCCCGAACTCGAGGCGTTCGCGCGGCAGTCCGCGATAGGCCCCGAACCGGGTGATCTCCCGGCCGTTGTGGTGCGCCTGACCCGGAGTCGGGACCGACGCCCCGAAACCGCCGACGACCCCCACCGCGATCCGGTCGGGATCGATGGAATGCGCGACGACCTCCGGCGAACCGAGGCCGTTCTGAATCGTCTGCACCACGGTGTCGGGCCCGATCAGTGCTACGGCCGACTTCGCGGCCGCCTCGGCGTCGAATGACTTGGTCGCGATGATGACCAGGTCGCATACGCCGATCTCGCCGGCAGTCGTCGACATGGACGCCAGCCGGACGGTCCGGTCGCCGGAATCGCCATACACGCGCAGCCCGTCGGCGTTCACCGCAGCGACGTGGTCGGTCCACAGAGTGACGCCGTGCACCTCGTGGCCCGCCTCTTGCATCAGGCCGGCATACACCGAACCCATTGCGCCACAACCGACTATTGCCACCTTGGCCATGCTCGTGTCCTTCTTTGCACCGGAGAGGCATCCAGTGGATCACACTAAGCAATCGCTCAGCTCAGGCAGACCGGGGCCCGCGTAAACTACTGGGGCGAAGTAGGGGCAGTTCAGGAGGAGTAGATGGCGGCAGTGCTCGACTCGGAGACGCCCGATTCGGGGGCGCCGGTCGACCTCGACACCCCGGTCCTGTTCCCGAAACTCCTGCCATGGCTGCTCGGGATCTGCGGGACGATCGGGTTGATCGCGTCCTTCACCTTGACGGTCGAGAAGTTCGAGCTGGCATCAGACCCGGACTACGTCCCGTCGTGCAGTATCAATCCGGTCGTCAACTGCGGCTCCATCATGGACACCTCCCAGGCGGCGGTGTTCGGATTCCCGAACTCACTGCTCGGTATCGCCGGCTTTGCCGCGCTGCTCGCTGTCGCGGTCATGATGGGCCGGACCCCGCAGCGATTCGTGTTGATCGGCCTGCAGGTCGGGTTGACCGCCGCCCTCGTATTCGTCCACTGGCTCATCTTCCAGAGCTTCTACCGCATCGGTGCGCTGTGCCCGTACTGCATGGCGGTGTGGGTCGCGGTGGTGCTGGCCTTCTGGTACGTGAGTCTGCGCACCGCAGACCATTTCGCGACGACGGAACGTGCCCGGCGAGTGGTCGACCGACTGATCTCCGTCCACTCCGTCATCCCGGTGCTGTGGGTACTCGTCGTGATCGCGTTGATCACGGAACGGTTCTGGTACTACTGGTCGACGCTGCTCTGACGCTCGGGCGCCGTCATCTCTCCAGCTGGCCGGCGACGCGCTGTTCCAGCTGTTCGGTGGTGGCCACCGGCAACACGATCAGGCCGTCGAGTTCTTTGCGCGCTTTCGCGTACGCGCTGCGCCGCTCCCCTGGGCTGGCACCCGGGTCCTGCGCAAGATTGATCAGACGCTGAGCGCGCAGTAGGCGTTCCTGCTCGTCGACGCTGAAGCCGGATCTACGGCGCCTCTTCGCCTCGGTCTCGGCGACATCGAAAGCAGTGGCGTAGTCGTGCACCACATCTCGATATTCGCGTTGGCGTTCGTGGTCGTCCACAAGGTCGTCGACCTGCTCCGGCCGCAACAGATCGGCGCGACGTTTGGCCCGGTGGAAATCGATCGTCAACGGGTCGCGCAGATCGATCATCATCGGATAGTCCAAGAGTGTCGCGGCATCGGTCTCGTAGGCGAACCACCGCGCGTCGGTCTGATTGTGCTCATCCATCGACTTGGCGATGTCCCGCTTCACCGCGGCGACGTCGACGCGGCGCTTGCCCACAGCCTCGGCTTCGGCGATCTTTGCCTGCTGTTTGAGCCGGTACCGCTCCTGCCGGCGCTGCGCCCGCCGCTCGTTGGCGGCGCCGACCGCCTTGAACGCACCGCCGACCGTGCCGCCGAAGACGAACACCAGCCACCAGTAGTTGCCGACGAAGTCCCAAAAGGCATCCACCCGCTCCAGCATGCCAGGGGTTCCGTCTCCCGATCGAATACAAAAAAGTCAGGCTGCGCATCTGCAACCTGACCTTTGTCTCGCATGTGAGCTGTACCGCTCGTGGTGGGCGAAGGGGGACTTGAACCCCCACGTCCCGAAGGACACTGGCACCTGAAGCCAGCGCGTCTGCCATTCCGCCACTCGCCCGTGGCTGCTCCGCGTCGAAGTGCTTCGAAACGGAACCGGAAAACGGTAACACGAGCACCCGTGGGTCCTGAAATCCATATCCGGCCCCCACGTTAGAGCTGGTCGGCTCCCTGTAACCACCACCGTCATTCTGAAATCGGGCGTCACTGGCCTACCGTTCATTCAGACGACTTTCGACTCACGTCACCTGGGACGACTGGGGCTGGCGTTGCAGAAGTTCTCCCTGGAGTGCCATCGCAGGGCCGGAGTCGCTATCATCAAACAGCACGATTGGCACGCCGACACGCTGACAATCCGGAGGGAGGTCGTCTGGCCATGGGAATACTTCAGAGAATCGAGCGCAAACTCGAGGGCGCTGTGGACGACGGCTTTGCCCGGGTGTTCGGCGGCAAGGTGGCTCCGCAGGAGGTCGAAAACGCTCTCCAGCGTGAGGCCGAAGACAGCCTCGAGGACCTCGGCGACGGCGGAAAGCTGGCCCCCAACGCCTACACGCTGGTGGTCAGCTCGACCGACCACCAGGAGATGGCCGCCGAGTACGAGCTGAATCGCAAGACTTTCTCGAAGCATCTCGAGAACTTCATCCGCGACAACGGCTGGCAAACATACGGTGACGTGGTCGTGGAGTTCGCGCACTCTCCGACGCTGCACACCGGACAGTTCCGGGCTCGCGGCTCGATCAACCCGGACGCACGTCCGATGCCTGTTCCGCCTCCGCAACCGCCCAACGCCCCGCCCCCCGCATCACCAAGCAACCGAGAAGCAGGAGCCACCCCCATGACGCAGAACTCCGGATATGACCAGCGCGGAGGATACGACCAGGGCTCCTACCCACCGGCGGCCGCGTACAGCCAGCAGCCGTACGACGGTCAAAATCAGGCTCCGGTGGACGGACCGCCCCAGGCGTACAGCCAGCAGGGCGGATCGGACTATCAGCGCGGCTACGACCAACAGGGTTACGACCAGCAGGGCTACGACCAGCAGGGCTACGACCAGCGCGGATACGACCAGCAGGGCGCGTACGACCCAGCCGGCTACCAGGCGGGCGGCTACCAGCAACCCGGCTATGCACCGGATCAGCAGGGCTACGACCAGCGCGGATACGACCAGGGCTACCAGCAGGGCGGCTACGAGAACCAGGGTGGCTACGCGCCCGAGCAGCAGGGCGGCTACGACCGCGGGTACGACCAGCAACCCGCGGCCTACAACCAGGGTGGTGCTTACGCCCCGGATCAGCAGCAGCCCGGCTACGGCCAGGGCTACCAGCAGGGTGGTGGCGGATACGACCAGGGCGCGTACGCCGCGGACCAGCAAGGCGCCTACGCCGACCAGCCCGGCGGCTACGACCAGGGCGGCTACGCCGCAGGCGGCGGTTACGCGGCGCCCGCCGGTTACGCACCGACTGCCATCACCCTTCTGCTCGAGGACGGCAGCAACCGGACCTTCCAGCTCCGCAATGGTTCGAACGTGATCGGCCGCGGCCAGGATGCCCAGTTCCGGCTGCCGGACACCGGCGTCTCGCGCCGACACGTGGAAATCCGGTGGGACGGCTCGAGCGCGCTGCTCAACGACCTCAACTCGACGAACGGCACCACGGTCAACGACGTCCAGGTCAGCAGTTGGGAACTCGCCGACGGGGACCGGATCCGCGTAGGACATTCCGATATCACCGTCCGGTTCCAGTGACGTCTCCCGCGGACCGCACCGCCAGGTAGGCCCACCCGCCCAGGTGTCACCCAGAGGTATTCGATCCACCCAGAATCGGGTGTCCGATACACAAGTGACACATCCGAATACCTATCGGGCCGCCACTGGGCCATAAGATGCACAGGACGTTGTTGGCTGGCCCGGGAGGTGAAAATACGTGCAGGGCATAGTGCTGCAGCTGACGCGTGTCGGCTTCTTGCTGCTCTTGTGGCTGATGATCTGGGCCGTCCTGCGTGTCATCCGCAGCGATGTGTACGCCGCGACCGGCCAGCGGCCGCTCACGCGGTACGAACGCCGTAACAGGGGCGGGACCCCCGCGCGGGTCAAAGGTGGCCCGAGATATCTGATAGTCACGCACGGAGCGTTGGCGAACACCCGCATCACACTCGGCACCCAGCCGGTACTACTCGGCCGTGCCGACGACTCCACGCTGGTGCTGACCGATGAATACGCCTCCGAACGACACGCTCGCCTGGTGCGCCGAGGCGACGACTGGTACGTCGAAGACCTCGGTTCGACGAACGGCACCTATCTTGATCGCGCAAAGGTGACCACTGCTGTTCGCGTCCCGCTCGCAACTCCGGTACGCGTGGGCAAAACCGTGATTGAGTTGCGCCCGTGACCCTGGTGTTGCGCTATATCGCGCGTAGCGACCGCGGATTGGTCCGCGCCAACAATGAGGACTCCGTCTACGCCGGTGCCCGCCTGCTGGCCTTGGCCGACGGCATGGGCGGCCACGCGGCGGGCGAGGTCGCCAGCCAGCTGGTCATCCAGGCGCTGCGCCCCCTCGATGACGACGAACCAGGCGGCGACCTGCTCGCCAAGCTCGACGCCGCGACCCGCCATGGCAACGAGGCCATCGCCGATCAGGTGGCCGAGGCACCAGAACTCGACGGTATGGGCACCACCCTCACCGCCATCCTCTTCGCCGGCTCGCGCCTCGGGTTGTGCCACATCGGCGACTCCCGCGGCTACCTCCTCCGCGACGGCCAGCTCACGCAGATCACCCGCGACGACACGTTCGTGCAGACCCTCGTCGAAGAGGGCCGCATCACCGCCGAAGAGGCGCACACCCACCCCCAGCGATCCCTGATCATGCGTGCGCTCACCGGGACCGAGGTCGAACCGACCCTGACCGTCCGCGAAGCGCGCGCCGGAGACCGGTACCTGCTCTGCAGCGACGGGCTGTCCGACGTGGTCAGCGAGGAGACAATCGCCGACACCATGTCGTCGGTCGCCAACCACAAGGACTGTGCCGATCGACTGATCGAGCTCGCGCTGCGCGGCGGTGGGCCCGACAACGTCACCGTCGTCGTGGCCGACGTCGTTGATGTCGACTACGGAGACAGTCAGCCCATCCTGGGCGGGGCGGCCGGTGGCGACGACCAGGAGTACGTCCCGGACCCGCGCACCTCCGCGGGGAGGGCAGCGGCCCTGCGTCCTCCCGCGCAGTCGCCTCGCAGGCCGACGATCAACACCCCCGAACCCGAACCGCCGCAGGCACATCCGCGGCGCAAGTGGATCATCGGCGGTGTTGCGATCGCGATCATCGTGATCTTGGTGGCAGGCGTGTTCGTCGGTCGCGCGATCGTCCGGTCCAACTACTACGTCAGCAGCAACAACGGTGAAGTGGTGCTCTACCGCGGCATGCAGGGCTCGTTCCTCGGACTCGACCTGCAAGAGCTGAGCAAGATCACCTGTACCCACGGGATGGACACCGATCAACCGACCGTCGACCTCGTCGACTTCGACAACCGGCCCGCCGACTGCGTTCCCCTCAAGGTGTCCGACCTGACCGGAACCGCTCCCGCGTCCCTCGAGGGACGCGACCCGGTGCCGCTCGACGACGCCGAGGGCCAGGTCCGCACCCTCATGAACAATCTGCTGCCGTTGTGTCCCGAAGAGGATTCGGCGTCGGCGCAGGGCGTCACGCCCGCCCCGGCCACCCCCGCACCGCCCGGATCCCCTGCGCCTCCTGCCACGTCAGGCCAACCCGCACCACCCCCGGAATCCGGGACCGCGAGCACGCAGCCGCCGTTGACCAGCACCACCACCACCCCACCGGTCACCCAACCGGCCAACTGTCGGGGGCGCTGATGTCACAGGCAGCGGTCACCCCACAGGCCCCGGCCGCCGGACCGGCCCGCAGCTATACCGGCCGCAACTCCGAACTGCTGCTGCTCGGGTTGTCGACGATCATCGTCGCCGTCGCCCTGATCCTGGTGCAGATGGCTCAATCACAGAGTCTGACCTGGGATCTGGCGAAATACATCGTCGCGTACATGGTGCTGTTCGGGCTCGCGCATCTCGTGGTGCGCCGGTTCGCTCCCTACGCCGACCCGCTGATCCTTCCGCTCGTCGCGACCATCAACGGGCTCGGCCTGGTCCTCATCCATCGCCTCGACCTCGGCACCGGCCAGAACGGCGAGACCGCGAACCCGATCGAACGCACCCACGACGCCGACCAGCAAGTCCTGTGGGCGGTGCTCGGCATCGTCGCGTTCTCGGCGGTACTGATCCTGATCCGCGACCACCGCACGTTGTCGCGGTACAGCTACATCCTCGGACTCGGCGGTCTGATCTTCCTGGCGATCCCGGCGATCCTGCCGGCGTCGATGTCGGAGATCAACGGCTCGAAGATCTGGATCCGAACCCCGCTGTTCAACATCCAGCCCGGTGAGTTCTCGAAGATCCTGATCATCATCTTCACCGCGTCGCTGCTGGTGTCCAAGCGCGATCTGTTCACCACGGCAGGCAAACACTTCCTCGGCATGGACCTACCGCGGGCCCGCGACCTGGGACCCCTGCTGGCCGCCTGGGTGATCTCGATCGGCGTACTGGCGTTCGAGGCCGATCTCGGAACCTCGTTGCTGATCTTCTCGACCATGCTGGTGATGCTCTATGTCGCCACCGAACGGGTCAGCTGGCTCATCATCGGTGTGAGTCTGTTCGCCCTCGGCGCCATCGTCGCCTATCAGCTGTTCTCGCATCTGCAAGTGCGCGTGAGCATCTGGCAGGACCCGTTCAACGACTTCTACGGCCAGGGTTATCAGGTCGGCCAAGGTCTGTTCGGGCTGGCCACCGGAGGTCTGTTCGGCACCGGTCTTGGCTCGGGCCGGCCGAACATCGTGCCGTTCGCCAACACCGACTTCATCATCGCCACCATCGGTGAAGAGCTCGGCCTGGTCGGCCTGGCCGCAATCCTGCTGCTCTACCTGATCCTCATCGTGCGAGGGCTGCGGACCGGCATCATGGTGCGCGACAGCTTCGGCAAACTGCTGGCCACCGGCCTGGCGTTCACCATCGCGATGCAGATCTTCGTGGTGGTCGGCGGCGTCACGAAACTGATCCCGCTGACAGGTCTGACGACCCCGTTCATGTCGTACGGTGGTTCCTCTTTGCTCGCGAACTACATCTTGGTGGCGCTGCTCATCCGCGTCTCCAACTCTGCGCGCGAACCAGACCCCACGAAGAAGAAGCCGACGCCCATCGCCGACGCACCCACCGAGATGGTCAAGCGCACATGAACATTCCGATCCGCCGTGTGGTCATCGCGGTGATGGTGATCATCCTTGCCCTGCTGCTGAACGCCACCTACGTCCAGGTGTTCAAGGCCGATGAGTTGCGCGCAGACCCACGCAACCAGCGGGTGCTGCTCGACGAGTACTCCCGTCAGCGTGGGCAGATCACCGCCGGCCAAGAGGTCATCGCGCAATCGGTGCCCACCGACGACCGGCTGAAGTACCTGCGTACCTATCCCGGCCCATGGGCGGATGCGTTCGCCCCGGTCACCGGTTTCTACTCGTTCCAGTACGCGAGCTCAGGACTCGAGCAGGCCGAGGACTCGATCCTCAACGGCAACGATGACCGGCTGTTCGGTCAGCG
The DNA here is from genome assembly GCF_017377795.1 of Williamsia soli. GTDB lineage: Bacteria > Actinomycetota > Actinomycetes > Mycobacteriales > Mycobacteriaceae > Williamsia > Williamsia soli. The sequence goes on from NZ_JAFRDR010000011.1 coordinate 38,595, forward strand.
GTTCGCCGACATGTTCTCCGGACGGGATCCCCGTGGCGGCAACGTCATCACCACCATCAACCCGAAGCTGCAGAAGGTGGCATTCGACGAGATGGGCAAGGGATGCAACGGTGGCTGCCGCGGTGCCGTCGTCGCCATCGCGCCCAGTACGGGCGCAATCCTCGCGATGGTCTCGACCCCGAGCTACGACCCCAACCTGCTGGCCAATCACGACTCGACCGTCCGCGAAGACGCCTGGGCCCAGTGGAATCCCACCGAGACCTCGACCGGCTTCCAGCCGATGCTCAACCGCGCGCTCAACGAGACGTACCCTCCGGGTTCGACATTCAAGGTCATCACCACCGCTGCGGCCCTCGAGCAGGGGGTCACCGAAGACGTCCGGCTGACCGCGGCCAGCAGCATCGACCTCCCGCAGACCACCACCGGCCTCACCAACTACGGCGGCGAGACCTGCCCGGATTCGAGCGGCGGACAGGTGACGATGCACCAGGCGCTGGAGTACTCGTGCAACACCGCCTTCGTCCAACTCGCAACCGAGAAGCTGCAGAACCCCATCGACTCGGTCAAGAACCAGGCGAACGCGTTCGGCGTCGACACCCAACTCCCGGACATCCCGCTGCCGGTGTCGGAGTCGACCATGGGCCCGGTCCCCGACCTGGCCGCCCTCGGCCAGAGCTCCATCGGACAGCGCGACGTGCGGTTCACCCCGATCCAGAACGCGATGATCGCGGCGACCATCGCCAACGGGGGAGTTCGCATGCAGCCCTATCTCGTGGATAAACTGCAGGGTCCCGATCTCAAGACACTGAACACGACCCGCCCCGAGTCGTTGAACGAGCCGATCTCTTCCCAGACTGCCGCGACGCTGACCGGAATGATGATCGATTCAGAACGCAACACTCGTGGCTCCGGCGGCCCGGTACCCATCGCGTCGAAAACCGGTACCGCCGAACATTCCGATACCCAGGGCACCGACGAGACACCGTACGCGTGGTACATCGCGTTCGGTCCGTCGAGCAACGCCCAGGTGGCGGTCGCGGTGATCGTCGAGAACGGCGATGGAGGACTACAGGCAACGGGCGGCTCGTCAGCCGCTCCGATCGGGCGCGCAGTGATCAACGCGCTCGCAGGTGAGGAGTGACCGGGTGACTTTGCAGGGAGGCACGACCATCGCAGGCCGGTATCGGCTGATGCGACTGATCGCGACCGGTGGCATGGGCCAGGTGTGGGAGACCATGGACACCCGGCTCGATCGTCGCGTCGCCGTCAAAGCCCTCAAGGCCGAATTCTCCGACGACCCCGAATTCCTCGAACGGTTCCGCACCGAGGCCCGTACCACCGCCATGCTCAATCACCCCGGCATCGCGAACGTCTTCGACTACGGCGAGGCCCAGGACCCAGGCGCCGGCAACGTCGCCTACCTCGTCATGGAGCTCGTCAACGGAGAGCCGCTCAACGCTGTGCTCACCCGGGTGGGCAGGCTCTCCCTGAACAATGCCCTCGACATGCTCGAACAGACCGGCCGCGCGCTCAAGGCCGCCCACGACGCCGGTCTGGTGCACCGCGACGTGAAACCGGGCAACATCCTCATCACGCCGACCGGTCAGGTGAAGATCACCGACTTCGGTATCGCCAAGGCGGTGGACGCCGCGCCCGTCACGCAGACCGGCATGGTCATGGGGACAGCGCAGTACATCTCGCCGGAGCAGGCCCTCGGTGAGGACGCCACGGCCGCGTCGGATGTGTACTCGCTCGGTGTTGTCGGCTACGAGGCCATCGCGGGCCGGAGGCCGTTCCTCGGTGATGGGGCGATCACCGTGGCGATGAAACACATCCGCGAAGAGGCGCCGCCCCTGCCGACGGATCTGCCGGTGAACGTGCGCGAGCTCATCGAGATCACGATGGCCAAGGACCCCACGCAGCGATACTCCGATGGAGGAGAGTTCGCCAACGCCGTGGCAGCGGTCCGCGCCGGACGGCGCCCTCCCCAGCCCGGTTCGGCGACCGGGCCCCGACCGGCCACCGCCATGATGGCGCCCGTCGTCGCGCCACGCCCGGCGCCGGCGCCGCAGCCCCGGCCGCAACCGCCGGTTCCGAACGATCAGCAGGGCTGGTCCGCGGGACAGAAAGCACTGGCCGCCGCTGCGGTGATCCTGCTGATCGGCGCACTGGTGCTCGTCGGTTTCCTGCTGATGCGCTCGACCGGTGACTCGGATACGCCGACGCCGAGGTCGTCGACCACGCGGAGCACCACCACGACCACCACTCCGCCTCCGACGACCACAGAGGAAACGACCACGACCACCACTCGGACGACCACCACGACGACCGAGGAAACGACCACGACCACCACCCCGGAGACCACGACGACCACCACAAACGATGGTCCGACGTTCCCGACGCTGCCGAGCATCCAGATTCCGGGCCTGCCGGCGCGCGAGAGCGACAATGATCAGGGCAACGACAACGAGCTGAGCGAAAGCGAACAGCCCGGACCCCAGGACGGTGGTTGATGGCTGACCCCCGACAGGTCTCTGACCGTTACGAACTGGGCGAGACGCTCGGTTTCGGTGGCATGTCCGAGGTCCACCTCGCGCGGGACCTCCTCCTGCACCGCGACGTCGCGATCAAGGTGCTGCGTGCCGACCTCGCGCGCGACCCGACGTTCTACCTCCGCTTCCGGCGTGAGGCACAGAACGCGGCGGCGCTGAACCACCCGACGATCGTCCAGGTCTTCGACACCGGCGAGGCGACCACCCCCGAGGGCCCGCTGCCGTACATCGTGATGGAGTTCGTCGACGGCGAGACGCTGCGCGACGTGCTGCGTGCGGAAGGTCATGTCAAGCCGCGTCAGGCGATGACGTGGATCGCCGACGTGGCTGCGGCTCTGCACTTCTCCCATCAGAACGGCATCGTTCACCGGGACGTCAAGCCGGCGAACGTGATGATCGACAAGTCCGGTGCCGTCAAGGTGATGGACTTCGGTATCGCCAGGGTGCTCGCCGACACCGGCAACTCCGTCACCCAGACGGCGGCCGTCATCGGAACCGCGCAGTACCTTTCGCCCGAGCAGGCCCGCGGCGAGAGCGTCGATGCCCGCAGCGACGTCTACTCGCTGGGTTGCGTGCTGTTCGAACTGCTCACCGGCGAACCTCCATTCACCGGCGATTCACCGGTGGCGGTGGCGTATCAACACGTCCGGGAGGACCCTCCGACGCCGTCGTCGGTGCTCGCAGGAGTGCCCGCCGAACTGGACTCCGTGGTCCTCAAGGCCATGAGCAAGAACCCCGCCAACCGGTATCAGTCCGCGGCGGAGATGCGCTCGGATCTGATGAAGGTGCTCGCCGGCGGCAAGCCGAGCGCGCCGATGGTGATGAGTGACGAGGACCGTACCGCCCTCATCGACACCGGGCCCCGCGCCCGGGTCGCTCGCGTCGGCCCGTCGGGCTCGCATCGTCGCGATGACAACGACGACGATCCACCGCCCAAGAACCGCACCGCCCTCAAGGTCGCGGGATTCGGAGCCTTGGCCCTGCTGCTGATCGTCGGGGTGACCCTGCTGCTCGTACGTCCCTGGGCGTCCGAGGCGACCCCACAGGTGTCGATACCTCAGGTCACCGAGATGTCGACGGAACAGGCCCGCGCCGAGCTGGAGAAGATGGGATTCCGCGTCAACCAGCTCGACGAACCCAGTCCGACCGTTCCCGCCGGCGCGCCGACCAGGACGACGCCGGGCGAAGGCGTGAAGGTGGACAAGGGATCCCGGGTGACCCTGTACGTCTCTGCGGGACCGCAACGACAGCAGGTGCCGGACCTGAGGAACAAAACACCGGAGGATGCGACCACCGAGCTCAGCAATCTGGGCTTCGGGAACGTACGTCCGGTGGACGTCGCGTCGACGGCCGCGCTCAAGGGCAAAGTCGTCGGCACCACACCCGCTGCGGGCAGCACCCAACCGGTGACAGCGCTGATCACCATTCAGGTCGGTACCGGCCCTCGCCGGGTCTCCGTCCCCGACCTCACCGGGCAGCGGGAGTCGCAGGCGCGTACCAACCTCGATCAGCTCAAACTGAATCCAGCGGTGGTCGCGGCGGACTCCGAACTACCCGAGGGCACCGTCATCAGCAGTTCGCCCGAGGCAGGCGTGGAGGTCGACGAGGGCAGCATCGTCCAGATCACCATCAGCCGCGGCAACATGTTCACCATGCCCGATCTGCGGGGGCAAACGGCCGCGCAGGCGCAGTCCGCGCTGGTCGCCGCCGGGTGGGAGAGGTCAACGCTGACCACGGTTCCCCGCAATGTTCCCCTCGGCAGTCCGGACGACGAGAAGATCCTCGACCAGACACCCGCCGCAGGCGGTCTCGTCCGCAAGGACGGATCGGTCTCGATCACCGTGGGCCGGGCAAGCCTGCTGCCCTAGTAGCAGGGTCAGCGGGTCACGGGCGCGGTCCAGATACCGACGATCGCGTCGATCAGGTCGGTCCCGAAATCGTGCCAGCCGATGGTTTCGGGATCGCCTTCGCCGGCGAGCCGCAACTCTCGTTCGGCACACATGTGGACCATCAGCGACCGGCCCATGTCGGCCCGCACGCGACGAATACCCTCGGGCAGATCGTCCAGGGTCTTCCCGAGCCCGGACACCAACTTCGCCAGGCTCGGCGAGGCGGCGGACGCCTCCGTGTACACGAGTACGCGCAACGACGGATCGGTCATCACCTGGGCGCTGAAGCGGGCGTACCAGGAGGGGGTGCCGAGCGCTGCGAAATGCTCCGTCGACGGACGCACAAGACACGCGACCCAATCGCGGACGTCAGTCGAACCTTCGATGTAGCGCAGCGCCGCGGCGCGCAGTTTCTCGATCTGCTCCGCGTGCTTCGTCACGATCGCGCGCACCAGGTCGGTCTTGGTCCCGAAGTGGTAACCGACGGCGGCGTTGTTCCCTTGTCCGGCCGCCTCACTCACCTGGCGATTCGACACTGCGTACAACCCGTGTTCGGCGAACAACCGCTCTGCCGCGACCAGTATCAGGTCGCGGGTCGCAGCCGACCGGGTGGACCGCTCGGTGTCCGAACCCATGACGTACTCCTCAGCCCAGTGCGGCGGCGACCTGGTCTTCGAGGATGCGTACCTGACCATCGGGCACGATCATCCCGCAGACCGTCAGCCAGTTCGCCAGCATCCGGTGCCCGCCCTGGGTGAGCACACTCTCTGGGTGGAACTGAACCCCGTGGATCGGCAGTTCGCGGTGGCGCATGGCCATCACGATGCCGGTGCCGGTCTCAGCGGTGACCACCAACTCGGCCGGGATCGTCTCCGGGAGAACGGTCAGCGAGTGATACCTGGTGGCTGTGAACGGATTCGGCAGACCCGCCAGGACACCGTCGTCGTCGTGTGAGACGAGGGAGGTCTTGCCGTGCAGCAACTCCGGGGCACGATCGACAGTGGCACCGAACGCCGCGCCGATCGCCTGATGCCCGAGACAGACCCCGAGCAACGGTGTTGCGCTCGTGGCGGCCGCCCCGACCAGAGGCATCGTGGCACCGGCCCGTTGGGGCGTGCCGGGTCCGGGCGAGAGCAGCACCCCGTCGAAGTCAACGATCGCGGTGGTCGGGTCGGCGAGCCTGGCGTCGTCGTTGCGCCACACCTCGGCATGCACCCCCAACTGTCCGAGGTACTGGACGAGGTTGTAGACGAAGCTGTCGTAGTTGTCGACGACGAGGATGCGGGCGGGGGCCTGCCCCTGGTCGATCGTTTCGGTCGAGGCGTGGATCGGGTCGGTCACAACGATCAGGCTACCTGGGACGACGCTGCGGCTTCACATCTCTATTGCCTGGTGAGCTAGGTTGTAGTGACACGTTTTGCCCGCGAACCGAGGAATTTTATGCCCAAGTCAAAGGTCCGCAAGAAGACCGATTACACGATCAACCCGGCGAGCCGCACTCCGGTCAAGGTGAAAACCGGACCGTCGAGCACGGTCTACGTCGCGACGATGCTCGGCCTGATGCTGCTCGGACTGCTGTGGCTGATCGTCTTCTACCTGGTCGCCACCCCCGAATCGCTCGGCGCCGACGGCAAGATCCTGAACTGGATGTACGAGCTCGGTCCGTGGAACTTCCTCATCGGATTCGGCTTCATGGTCGCCGGACTGCTGATGACCATGAAGTGGCGCTGACCTCCTCCTCGACACCTGTGAACACCCGAACTACATGTGTGTAATTCATCCACAGCTGTGGAACAACATGTGTGTAACTAGTCCCCATTGTGGATAAGGCCTGTGGATAACTCTGCTTCGTCGACCCTGTCGTGGTCGACACCTCCCGCGATGGCGGGCGTCATGGTCGCCGGCGGAGTCCTCTTGGGCGGCGCTGCGCTGATCGCGGGGCCCGATCCGGCAGGTGTCCTGCTGATGGTCATCGCCGCGGTGCTGCTGCTCGTACTCGGCGCCATCGGACTACGCGTCCGCCCGCGACTGGCGGTGGTCGACACCCACACCCTGGCGATCAGGACGCTCACCGGTGGTGTCCGGCGCTATGCGTTTGACGAGGTGCGCCGAGCCCAGGTGATCAGCTACCCACGACTGGGCAGGCGGGTGCCGCATCTGGAGTTCGACATCGACGACGCGACCGCCCACGACGGCGAGCGGTTGGTGATCTTCGGGCGCTGGGATCTCGGGGCGAACCCACTCGACGTCGCCGACACGCTCCGGGAGGCCGGGCTGGCGATACAGGAACGGAAGTGACCATCCCGGTTTCGGGATCTACAGGGTCTGGGCGCGGGCGACACTGAGCACCAGCGCAAGCAGGATGAGGCCGCCCATCACGATCCATCCGATCGCTGCGGCGTTGCGGGCGGTTTTCTTGCCGGCAGGCAGCAGTTCGGGGCCGTAGAGGATTCCGGCGGCGGCGGCCGCCCCGAAGAACAGGCCACCCATGTGGGCCCACAAGGAAATGTTCGGGATGGTCAGCGACAGCACCACGTTGATACCGATGACGCCGAGGACCATGCCGGCCGGGATCTTCGCCTTGAGAACCACCACGAGGGTCGCACCCATCAGACCGAAGATCGCACCCGAAGCGCCGGCGTTGATCGCCAGTGGGTTCTCGAAGAGCATCACCAGCGCGCTGCCACCGAGCAGTGAGGTCATATAGATCCCCACGAATCGTGCCGTGCCGAGGGTGATCTCGACATCGCGGCCGAGGATGTAGAGCGAGAACATGTTGACCGCGACATGGATCAACGAAAAGTGCAGGAACCCGGCGGTGAGCACACGCCAATATTCGCCCGAGGCCATGAAGGGCCCCCAGAGGGCGCCTTCGGTGAACACCTCCGAGGAACGCAGTTCCGTGACGCTGCCGGCCTGGAGGGCGGTGATCGCAAAGATGATGAGGTTCACCGCGAGCAGGGTGTAGGTGGCATACGGCCTGCTTGCACCGATGGTGCGGGCACGCGGGACCCGGTTCCCCGCCGCCCGGACGCAGTCGACGCAATGCTGGCCGACTGCGGCCGGATGCAGACACTCAGGGCAGGCCGGACGGCCGCACCGGCTGCACGACAGACCCGTCGGGCGGTCGGGATGCCGGACACACACCTGGGCCGGGGGCGACGGACGCCCGGGCACCGGGGGCTGGAATGTCACATAGAACCGATCAGGACTCGATGGTGATCTTCTGGATGATCACGTCTTCGAGCGGGCGGTCACGACGGTCGGTCGAGACGGCCTCGATCTTGTCGACGACCTTCTTGGACTCGTCGTCCTCGACCACACCGAAGATGGTGTGCTTGCGGTTGAGGTGCGGAGTCGGGCCGACGGTGATGAAGAACTGCGAGCCGTTGGTGCCGGGCCCCGCGTTCGCCATGGCCAGCAGGTACGGCTGGCTGAAGGTCAGCTCGGGGTGGAACTCGTCTTCGAACTCGTATCCCGGGCCGCCCATGCCGGTGCCGGTGGGGTCGCCGCCCTGGAGCATGAAGCCCGAGATGATGCGGTGGAAGATCGCGCCATCGTAGAACGGTCCCGCGTCGCCGCCGGAAGCGTTCGGCTTGGAGTAGTCCTTGCTGCCATCGGCCAGGCCGGTGAAGTTGGCAACCGTCTTGGGTGCGTGGTTTCCGAACAGGGCGATCCTGATGTCACCGTTGTTGGTGTGCAGGATCGCGGTTGCGGTTTTCAATGCTGTGGTCACGACCTCCATGGTGCCACCTGGTCGAAGGACCTCGGTCCATCGGGTATAGGCACTCGGGGGCACTAGGGTGGAGTCATCTGAGCCCAGACCACCCGGGCGCGAGCGAGTCGGCGCTCCACACAAGGAGGCATACGTGAGTAGAAGCGAATCCGAACTGAAGGTAGTACGCGACCGGGCCGTCGCGCTGAATGCCGCGGCACAGAGCGCAGCGACGACGTTCTGGTCCGGCGCCAAGAACCTCACCGCTCAGGGCTCCGACCTCCTCCCGGTCCGCACCCGGCCTGCATCACGGCGCCGGCTCAAGATCGCGTTGGTCTCGGTCGGAGTGCTCGCCGCGGGGGCCGCAGCCTTCTCCATCACCCGGCGAACCCGGCCGCAACCGCCGAGCGTCGCCGCAGCCCCGCCGCGCCTGGCGGACGTGCCCGTGGCCGGCGAAGAGGCCAGAACGCCGGATCAGGCGGCAGGTACCGTGTGACTCGTGAGTTATGACAGTGGTGAGGGCCGCCGGCGGCGAGATGTCGAACCGATTCCGGCCTGGGAGCAGCGGGGCGGGTCCACCGGGCCTGCCCCCGCGTACCGGCCTGCCCCGCAAGGTCCGGCCGGTCTCCCACCACAGGGGCCAGGCGGCCAATCGCCATTTCCCGGCCGCGGTGGGCCGGGGGCTCCCCCTGTGCGCAGGCCACCGCCGCCGTACTCGCCCGCACCACTGAGTGGACCCGCTGCCGGAATCGGAGCACACCCCGGTCCCTCCACCAATTCGAATGCCTACTCTCAGACCGCGGACCCCGCCGACACCCGCAACGACGAGCCGCAGCACGCATACGGCCATGATGAGGAGTCCGGAGCGCAGATGAGTCCCGCACCGGCCCGCCGGACCAACAAGACCAACGTCACCGCGATCGTCGCTCTGATCCTGTCGGTGATCGGACTGACCTTTCTGATTGGCATTGTCTGCGGTCACGTCGCCCGCGCACAGATTCGTCGTACCGGCGAGCAGGGTGCATCGTTCGCGGTGGCCGCCCTCTGGGTCGGCTATCTCTATCTCGCGGCGGGGGTCCTGGTTCTCGGCGGATACCTCTACATCGTCGGTAAGGGAAGCTGAACCCGCCGCACGTCTGTCGACAACCGCCCGTCCGTGGTCGAATTGACCCATGGATTCAGAAAAGCCTCGCGAGATCCGGATAGGCAATGCCGAGCGCACCTCGGCACTCGAGGCGCTGGGTGAGCACTACACCAGCGGGCGACTCGACAACGCCGAGTATTCAGAGCGCGTCGATGCGGTCACCACGGCACACACGCGATCAGAGTTGTCGGAGTTGTTCATGGATCTGCCGGAGCCGACGCCGTTCGGTCCCGGTGACGGCAGCTCTGCGATGACCCCTGCCGCCCGGGCCGCGTCTGCCCCGGTTCCCATTCCCGGACGCCGGGACAAGGTGATGCGGACGCTGCACCTGTTCGCCTCCGGCGGCACGGTGCTGGTCTTCCTTCTGCTCCTGGCACTCGGAGTACCGATGGCGTGGCTGGTGTTCATCGTGCTCCCGCTGTTGTTCGGCGCCATCCGGATCTGGGCAGGCCCGGGCAACACCGGTGCCCCGGGGCTCGACGCCGACGAGCAGCAGCGACGACGTGACATCGAATCACGCCGCCGGGGCGAACTCGGCTACTGAGAGTTCACCGACTGCTCCGATCAGAGCTGGGGCATCAGAGCTGGGGCATCACCTTGTCGGCGATGAACTCGAGGTGCCCGAGGTCGGACATGTCGAGCACCTGCAGATAGATCCTCGACGCCCCGATCTCGCGGTAGCTGCCGATCTTGTCGACTATCTCGGCCGGCGACCCCGCCAGGCCGTCCTTGCGTAGATCAGCCAGGTCACGTCCGATGTTCGTCGCGCGACGGGCGACCTCCGCGTCGTCGACGCCGGCGCACACCGTCAGCGCGGCCGAGTAGACCATGTCCTCGGCGTCGCGCCCACGGACTTCGCAGGCCTGGCGCACCCGATCGAAGGCCTGCTGGGCCTCTCCCGCGGAGATGAACGGGACGTTGAACTCGTCGGCATAGTGCGCGGCGAGTGCCGGGGTCCGCTTCTTGCCCTGCCCGCCGAGGACGATGGGCGGCGTCGGTGTCTGCACCGGCTTCGGCAACGCCGGGGAGTCCTTCACGGTGTAGTGCTCACCTGAGTACGAGAACGTCTCTCCCAGAGGCGTTTTCCAGAGCCCGGTGATCACTGCGAGCGACTCCTCCAACTTGTCGAATCGCTCCCCCAGCGAGGGGAATGGGATCGCATAGGCCTCGTGCTCTGCGCTGAACCAACCTGCGCCGTATCCGAACTCCACGCGGCCACCCGACATCTCGTCCACCTGGGCGACCGCGATCGCCAGCGGTCCCGGATACCGAAAGGTAGCCGAGGTGACGAGTGTGCCCAGTCGGATCGTGCTGGTTTCGCGGGCCAGACCCGCGAGCGTCGTCCAGGTGTCCGTCGGTCCCGGGCTTCCCTCGACGTTCATGGCGAGATAATGATCCGACCGGAAGAAGGCTCCGAATCCTGCGGTCTCTGCCGTGCGGGCGACCGCCAGCTGGTCTGAGTAGGTGGCACCCTGTTGGGGTTCGACGAAAATGCGAAGTTCCATGCAACTACTCTGGCGCGGCGGGCTCACGTTTGCCAAACGCGCCCGGAACAAGGAAAAACTTGTGGAGCCTAGGAGATTCGAACTCCTGACATCTGCCTTGCAAAGGCAGCGCTCTACCAACTGAGCTAAGGCCCCGTGCCAGTTCTCACTGGTCTTCGGGTAGGCCGTGCCACACCTCGATATTGCGTCGAGACTCTGTGAGCAAGCCTGCGACGATGAGTGCGAGTGCGGCTGCGATGATCAGACCTGTCTTCATCGCGCCCTCCTTTCGGGGGGTTTTGCTGCTCTCTGGCTCGTCGTCACGGTGGGCCTAGGAGGACTTGAACCTCCGACCTCTTCGTTATCAGCGAAGCGCTCTAACCGCCTGAGCTATAGGCCCGTGAACCGAAGTCAGAGATTACCCGACCGCATGCCCAGGCGACAAAACGCCTGGTCAGATCGGGCTCTAATCGCGGTCCGCAAGGGTGATCTCCATTCCGCCGACGAGGTCGGAGGAGAGGTTGTAGATGAAGGATCCGACAGTGGCGAGTGCGGTGAACAGCACCACGTTGACCGCGCCGATGAGGGCCGCGATCCCGAACACTCCCCCGGCACTGATCTCGAACGACGACTCGGTGGTCGTGTCACTCGACACCAGGGTCCCGAACGAGTTGTTCAGCTGATCCCACACACCCATACCGTCGAGGATGAGATACAACACACCGACAGCGATCATCCAGATGAAGAACGAGGCCACCGACAGCACGGCGGAGACCTTGAAAGCCGACCACGGGTCGATGCGGCGCAACTGCACCGACGCCCGGAGCGCCCCCATCGCACCTGGCGACGGGACGGCCTCGATCGACCGTGACGGGCCACTCGCGGCCACCTCGGGGTGATGGATGGCGTCGAGATCCGGCAGTTCTTCCTGGGGCAGGTCCCGGCGATCGATGTTCCGCGTGGGTCCGTCGATCGGCTTCGGGGCGGCGGTGCCTGTGATCACCGGGCGCTTACTCGTCGACACGTTCCCCGGCCCCTGACCGCGACCCTGCGGCGGACCCGAGGGACCCCGGACGGGCCCCGGCGCACCGGGCTGCTGCCCCCCACCCGATCCCGGGGGCGGCTGGCTACCCGCGGGTGGGGGCGGCTTACCCGGTCCGCCCTGCGGTCCCTGGGCGCCCGCGTTGCCGGGTCCCTGATTGCCCGGTCCCTGACTGCCAGGACCCTGACTGCCAGGACCCTGACTGCCTGGACCCGACGCCCGCTGCCAGGGCGGCACCCCGCCCGGACCCTGTCCGTTGCCGACAGGGCGGGTGGGGCCTGCCTGTCCCGCGGGAGGCGTGCTGTCACCGGAACGCGCGGCCGACTCCTGCACGGAGACCGTGGGCCGGGATCCGTTACCGGATTCCTGGTCGCCACTCCCAGGCTGCCCGTTGGGCGCCTGACCCCCGGGGGTCTGAGTCGGCTTGTTCGGCTCGTTGGGTGTGCTCATGCGTTCCTTTGCCTCGCCTCCGGTGAGGAGGAGCGTTGATCGGGCTCCGCTTGCTTGGTGCTACTTCTTGCCGGCAGGCCCGTTGTCCGTCTCGACCAGTTCATCCGGTTCGTCGGCGTTACGGGCGATAGCCAAGAGCGTAGTTCCTTCGCCCAGGTTCATCAGGCGGACGCCCTTGGTTTGGCGACCGGCCTTGCGGACCTGCTTCGCGGCGGTGCGGATCACACCGCCTCCGGAGGTGATGGCGTACAGCTCACTGTCGTCGTCGACGATCAGGGCTCCGACCAGTGCTCCGCGGCGTTTGTCGTACTGGATGGTCAGTACGCCCTTGCCCCCGCGACCCTGAACCGGGTAGTCGGTCATCGCAGTGCGTTTCGCATAACCACCGGACGTCGCGACGAGCAGGTACGTGTCATCTCGCACGACGTTCAGCGACAACAACTGGTCCTCGTCGTTGAATCGCATGCCCTGGACACCCGACGTCTGCCTGCCCATCGGACGCAACGCGTCATCGGTCGCGGAGAATCGGATCGACTGGCCCTTGGTCGAGACCAGCAGCAGATCGTCTTCGGCGCTGCACAGCTGAGCACCGACGAGTTCGTCCTCTCCGCGCAGGTTGATCGCGAAGATGCCGCCGGACCGGTTGGAGTCGAAGTCGACCAGACGCGACTTCTTCACCAGGCCCCCGAGGGTGGCGAGCACCAAGTAGGGCGCATCTTCGTAGCTCTTGATCTGGATGACCTGCGCGATCCGCTCCTCCGGCTGGAAGGCCAGCAGGTTGGCGACGTGCTGGCCGCGGGCGGTCCGGTTCGCCTCGGGCAGTTCGTACGCCTTCGCGCGGTACACGCGGCCCTTGGTCGTGAAGAACAGGATCCAGTCGTGGGTGGAGCAGACGAAGAAGTGCCGAACGATGTCGTCCTGTTTGAGCCCTGCTCCCTGCACACCCTTACCGCCCCGCTTCTGGCTGCGGTACAGGTCGGTCTTGGTGCGCTTGGCATATCCGGTCTCGGTGATCGTGACCACCACGTCTTCGCGGGCGATCAGATCCTCGTCGGAGACATCACCGTCGGCGGCGATGATCTTGGTGCGACGCTCGTCGGCGAACTTCTCGACGATCTCGGCCAACTCGTCACGCACGATGGCGCGCTGACGTTCTGGCTTGGCGAGGATGTCTTTGTAGTCCGCGATCTCGATCTCGATCTCGGCCAACTCGTCGACGATCTTCTGCCGCTCGAGGGCCGCGAGTCTGCGCAACTGCATCGCCAGGATGGCGTCTGCCTGGATCTCGTCGACGTCGAGCAGGTCGATCAATCCCGTGCGGGCGATGTCGACGGTCTGAGACCGGCGGATCAAGGCGATCACTTCGTCCAGTGCGTCAAGGGCTTTGACGAGACCGCGCAGGATGTGCGCCCGCTCTTCTGCCTTGCGCAACCGGTAGCGGGTGCGCCGGATGATGACGTCGATCTGATGCTCCACGTAGTAGCGGATCATCTGGTCGAGCCGCAGGGTGCGGGGCACGCCGTCGACGATCGACAGCATGTTGACACCGAAACTGGTCTGCAGCTGGCTGTGCTTGTAGAGGTTGTTCAGCACCACCTTGGCCACGGCGTCGCGGCGCAGTGTGACAACGATCTGCATACCGACCCGGTCCGAGGACTCGTCGTCGATCCTGCTGATGCCCTTGAGTTTTCCCTCGTTCACCTGCTCGGCGATCGACTGGATCATGTTGTCCGGGTTCACCTGATACGGCAATTCGGTGATCACGAGGGTGGTCGCACCCTTGTTCTCCTCGATCCGCACCACACCGCGCATACGGACACTGCCGCGGCCGGTGGTGTACGCGTCGCGAATACCCTGGCCGCCGACAATCAGTCCATGCGTGGGGAAGTCGGGTCCTTTGACCCGTTCCATGCACGCCGCGAGGGTGGTCTCTTCGTCGGCCTCGTAATTGTCGAGCGCCCAGAAGACCGCGTCGGCGACCTCACCGAGGTTGTGCGGCGGGATGTTGGTCGCCATGCCGACGGCGATACCGCTCGAGCCGTTGATCAGGAGGTTGGGCACCCGCGACGGCAGGACCGTCGGTTCCTGGGTCTTACCGTCGTAGTTCGGAGTGAAATCTACTGTCTCCTCGGTGATGTCACGCAACATCTCCATGGCGAGCGGCGTCAGGCGAGCTTCCGTGTAGCGCATCGCCGCCGCGCCGTCGTTGCCGCGCGAACCGAAGTTGCCCTGACCGTCGACGAGCGGATACCGCATCGACCACGGCTGAGCCAGGCGGACCAGCGCATCGTAGATCGCGGTGTCGCCGTGTGGGTGGTAGTTACCCATCGTCTCCGCAACAGGTTTCGCAGACTTCACATAGCTGCGATCCGGCCGGAAGCCGGCATCGTTCATCGCATAGAGCAGCCGGCGATGCACCGGCTTGAGGCCGTCGCGGACCTCGGGGAGGGCGCGGCCCACGATGACGCTCATCGCGTAATCGATGTAGCTCCGCTGCATCTCCTGCTGGATGTCGACCGGTTCGACGCGGTCTCCGGCGCCACTGTCCGGTGGCAAGGTGTCGGTCATCAGTTCACTTTCGTCGTATCAGGTCGGCGGGTGCGAGGACGTCAGACGTCCAGGAAGCGAACGTCTTTGGCATTGCGGGCGATGAAGCTCCGCCGTGCCACCACGTCCTCTCCCATGAGCACGCTGAACAGTTCGTCGGCGGCGGCGGCGTCATCGAGAGTGACCTGCCGCAGTACCCGAACCGAAGGATCCATCGTGGTCTCCCACAGTTCCTTGGCGTTCATCTCGCCGAGACCTTTGTAACGCTGGATCCCGTCGTCCTTGTTGATCTTCTTGCCGGCCTGCGCACCTGCCTCGAGCAACCCGTCGCGCTCGCGATCGGAGTACGCGAACTCCGGTGCGGCACCCTTCTGCCACTTGAGTTTGTACAGCGGCGGCTGGGCCAGATACACGTGACCGTGCTCCACGAGCGGTCGCATGAACCGGAACAGCAACGTCATCAGCAACGTCGAGATGTGTTGTCCGTCAACGTCTGCGTCCGCCATCAACACGATCTTGTGGTAGCGCAACTTCGCGATGTCGAACTCGTCGTGGATGCCCGTGCCGAACGCGGTGATGATCGACTGGACCTCGGTGTTCTTGAGAACCCGGTCGATGCGCGCCTTCTCCACGTTGATGATCTTGCCGCGGATCGGGAGGATCGCCTGGTACATCGAATCGCGACCGGACTTGGCGCTGCCACCGGCCGAGTCACCCTCCACGATGTAGACCTCGCATTTGGCGGGATCCTTGCTGCGGCAGTCGGCCAGCTTGCCCGGCAGGCCACCGATGTCGTTGGCGCTCTTGCGGCGCACCAACTCTCGCGCCTTGCGGGCAGCCATCCGGGCGTTGGCGGATTCGACGGCCTTGCGGATGATGATCTTCGCCTCGGCGGGGTTCGACTCGAACCAGTGCGCGAGGTGTTCGTTGCTCACCTTCTGCACAAAGCTACGGACCTCGGTGTTGCCCAGCTTTGTCTTCGTCTGTCCTTCGAACTGCGGGTCCGAGACCTTGATCGAGATGACCGCGGCCAGGCCCTCACGGATGTCGTCGCCCGTGAGCTTGTCGCCCTTGTCCTTCACCAGCTTCTTCTCGGTGGCGTACTTGTTGACCGTCGCCGTCAGAGCAGAGCGGAATCCCTCTTCGTGGGTACCACCCTCGTGGGTGTTGATGGTGTTCGCGAAGGTGTGCACCGATTCGGAGTAACCGTTGTTCCACTGCATTGCGACCTCAAGCTCGTGCCCGGTGCCCTTTGCCGTGAAGCTGATGACCGAGTTGTGGATCGCGGTCTTGCTCGCGGTCTTGCCGTTGTTGAGATGGCGCACGAAGTCTTCGAGTCCACCCGGGTAGTGATAGATACGGCTACGACTCTTGGACTTGCGGCCTTCGGGCTTGCCCTCGGCGTCCACCGGGACATCGACGTCGTCGGCGAGTTCGGTGTTCGCCACTTCTTCGGCGAGTTCGTCCTCGGACTTCGGCGCTTCGGCGACCTCGACGTCTTCGGCGTCGCCCGCCTCGATGGTGGCAGGCCGCTCATCGGTCAGCGTGATGGTCAAGCCCTTGTTGAGGAAGGCCATCTCCTGCAGTCGCCGCGCGATGGTGTCGAAGTTGTAGGTGGTGGTCTCGAAGATCTTCTCATCGGCCCAGTACCGGACCGTGGTGCCGGTCTTCTTGGTCGGCGAGCCCTTCTTCAGCTCACCCGCCACAGCATTCGTGTAGGTCTGCTGCCACTCGAAGCCCGCGTGGTTGATTTCCAACTCCACCGTCTTCGACAGCGCGTTGACCACGGAGATGCCGACGCCGTGCAGACCGCCGGACACCGCGTAGGAATCGGAATCGAACTTTCCGCCGGCGTGCAGCTGCGTCATGACGACCTCGACGGTCGGGATGCCGGTCTTGTGCATTCCCGTGGGGATACCGCGACCGTCGTCGACGACCTGCACCGCACCGTCGGCCCGTAGGGTGACGTCGACGCGAGTGGCGTAACCCGCCATCGCCTCGTCGACGGAGTTGTCGACGACCTCCCAGATCAGATGGTGCAGTCCGCGCTCACCGGTGGAACCGATGTACATACCCGGGCGTTTACGAACCGCTTCGAGTCCCTCGAGGATGCTGATCGAATCGGCACCGTATTCGGGGTTCCCCTTCTTCTTTGCCGGGACCTTCTTGGTGGGTTCCGGCTTGTCCGGTTGTTCCGGCTGCTGGGGTTCGGTGCTGTCGGCCACGAGTGCGTCCGCTCCTTACATCGCCATTTCAGTCGCGCACGCGTGAGGCACCGGGCAGCACGGTATCGGCTGCTGAGTCCGGGGCCCTCGACGTGGCGGTCTACCCCGGTTCGGGGCAACTCCCTACATACTACTGGGTCATGCGACGAGGAATACCCCTGCAACACCCCTGATGTCTCCGCAGACGGATTTTTTCGGTTTGCACCTAGTCCGACCGACGCCCTCGGCACGCCGTTGCCGCTCTGACGGGATTCATCGCCTGTTGGGACGTCGCGCCGGAGCACTCTGTCTCAGCCGTACGTGTCACGCGGTCCGCGCCCCTTCACATGGCGTTCACCTTTGCGCCATGAGGGGCTCTGCGGGCCGGTGATCCGGAGACTGGTCACCACGTTGTTACCGGCCACCGCAGCGATCTTTGCCAGGATCTGTGACTGGATCAGCCGCAGCTGGGTCGCCCAGGCAGTCGATTCGGCAGTGACGTGTAATACCTTGTCGCGCAACATCTTGGGCTGCGCACGAGCAGCGATCTCATCCCCGACGATGCGATCCCAGGCACCCATCACGGTGCCTTCGGAGATCTTCGAGTTCCAGCCCCGGCGACCTGCGAGGTTGCCCGCGACCCTTCCCATGGGTTGCGGATCATGGACGTCGGGACCAGCGCCGGTCCAGCCCCGTCGTGCGGCAGGCCGGGGTGCCGATGTCCTCTTACTGGGTGACGCGCGCCCCTGACCGACCGATTTTCCCGCAGCGCGCGCCGCCGCGCGGGCGTCTTCGAGCGCCTTGCGGGCCATGTCGTATCCGCTGCCCTGTTGTGTGGACTCGGGTTCTTCAACCATGTTCAGCTCACCAGTTCCGACGTGCGGACGCCATCTGCCTCGATGATGTTCACCGAGACCGTCCGGCCACCGATCGAGGCGGGTATGTCGTCGGCGACCGCCGCGGTGATGAGGACCTGTTCGGCGGTTCCGGCGACATCTGCCAGTTTTTCACGTCGGCGGGCGTCGAGTTCGGCGAAGACATCGTCGAGCAGGAGTACCGGTTCCACCCCGTCCGAGCGCACCAGTTCCACGGAACCGAGTCGTAGCGCCAGTGCCAGCGACCACGACTCCCCGTGGCTGGCGAATCCCTTGGCCGTCTCCGTCCCGAGCAGCAGTTCGATGTCGTCGCGGTGGGGTCCCACCAGACATACGCCGCGGTCGATCTCCTTCTGACGCAGGGTTCCGAGATCGTTGAGCATGGCCGCCTCGATGTATTCGACATCCGCCGCCTCCCCCGGTGCGGGCGCTATGTCCGCAGAGATCGACGGGCGATAGCGCATACCAGCCGGCCGAGACTGTGGTGCGATCGTTGAATATGACTGTTGCACATGGGGTTCGAGTTCACGAACCAGATCTATCCGCGCTGCGGTGACCTGCGCCCCGAAGTCGGCGAGCTGCGCATCCCACACATCCAGGGTGCTGATCACCGACTCTCCGTCACCCCGACGAAGTGCCGACGACGCAGTCTTGAGCAGGGCGGCGCGCTGACGGAGCACCCGGTCGTAATCCGCCTTCGCGGCCGCCCATCGCGGTCCCCGCATCGCGATGAGTTCGTCGACGAAGCGACGCCGTTCGCCCGGGTCGCCCCTGACGAGCGCGAGATCCTCGGGTGCGAACATCACGGTCCGCAGGATCCCGAGGATGTCGCGGGGGCGACGGCACGGGGCACCGTTGATCGCAGCCTTGTTGGCCCGCGCTCCGCCGATCAGCAGATCAACGGTCAATTCACGCCCGTCGTTCTCAACGGTGGCCGACACTTTCGCC
Source organism: Williamsia soli (assembly GCF_017377795.1). Classification (GTDB taxonomy): domain Bacteria; phylum Actinomycetota; class Actinomycetes; order Mycobacteriales; family Mycobacteriaceae; genus Williamsia; species Williamsia soli. The sequence goes on from NZ_JAFRDR010000011.1 coordinate 57,445, forward strand.
TGGTCGGCACCGGTTCGGATGAGCGGCGCATCAGTGCTGACCCGATGTGACCTCAGACCGGCGAGATAATAGATCGCCTCGAGTAGATTCGTCTTGCCGAAACCGTTGCGTCCGACGAAAAGCGTTGTGCCGGTATCCAGTTCGACGGACACATCCTCCCACGAGCGGAAGTTGCGCAGGCCCAGGTTGCGGACGAACACCTCGTCAGATCAACTCCTGCGAGTCACTCGGACGACCCGGACTTGGGGACCACCGAGTGACCGCCGAACTGGTTGCGCAGAGCGGAGACCGCCTTGAGCGCGGGTGAACCGCCCTCTTGCCGGGATGCAAAACGCGCGAACAGCGCTGCAGAGATGACGTTGGCGGGCACGGAATGTCGGATGGCTTCTTCGACCGTCCAGCGTCCTTCGCCGGAATCAGTTGTGTAATCGGAGATCTCGGCCAGACCGGGATCTTCCTGCAGTGCCTTGACCAGGAGTTCGAGCAGCCACGACCGAACGACGGTGCCGTTGGTCCAGGCCCGCAGGGTTCCGGTGACATCTTCGATGAGCGGTTCGGCGTCGAGGATCTCGTATCCCTCGCCGTAGGCGTGCATCAGTCCGTACTCGATGCCGTTGTGCACCATTTTGGCGTAGTGACCTGCACCGACCTGGCCGGCGTGGACGAATCCGTCGGCACGCTCCCCCGGCGGGCGTAGGGCGTCGAAGATCGGCATCGCGCGGGCGACGTCGTCCTTGGCTCCGCCACACATCAGGCCGTAGCCGTTCTCCAGGCCCCAGACGCCGCCGGATACACCGCAGTCGATGTAGCTGATCCCCTTGGCGCTCAACAGTTCTGCGTTGATGGCGTCGTCGGTGTACTTGGAGTTGCCGCCGTCGATCACGAGATCGCCGGGTGACAGGGTCTCCGAAAGGGTGCGCACGGTGGACCTGGTCGGTTCCCCGGAAGGGACCATGACCCACACGATCCGCGGCGCGTCGAGCGCCTCGGTGAGTTCGGCGAGGGAGCCGACGTCGGTGACCTCAGGGCGCGGGTCGTAGCCGACGACCTCGATACCTGCATCCTTGATGCGGGTGCGCATGAAACCACCCATTTTGCCGAGTCCCACCAAACCCATTTGCATGGTCGATCACTCCTTCGCCGATGACGTGTCGCTGCGGTCCGGTGTCCGCTGCAACCATTGTTGTCCAGCGGCGCCGGTGCCGCTCATCTTTCAGCCCGGCAGGCGGACGGGCATCAGCAGGTACGTGTACTCGCTGTTCGGCGCTGCGTAGGCGCCGTTGTCGTCAGGTGTGGGCTCGGCGTCGGAACCGGGACGCAGTACCGCGGGGCGCGACGGTGTCGTGAACCCGAAATCGACCGTCCCGGCATGCAGCGAACCGAGGCCGTCGAGCAGATATCCCGGATTGAAGGCGATGGTCAGCGGATCACCGTAGAACTTCACGTCGACCTGCTCTTCAGCGCGACCCGCATCGTCACCGCCCGCGGTCAACAGCACGGTGTCCTCACCGAACTCGAGTCGCACCTGCGCACCCCGCTCGGCGACCAGGGCGACACGCTTGATCGCCTCGGTCAGCGGACCGATCTCGATGTTGGCGACCGAGGTGTGACTCGGCGGCAGCAACTGCCGGAACTTCGGGAACTCGGCATCGAGAAGACGGGTGGTCGTGCGTCGCCCGGATCCCAGGATGCCCAGCAGACCGTCTGCGCCGATGCTCCCGCCGGAACCGAATGCCAGTCCGACGGCCGAGGTGCCGTCCGACCCTGCGGTTCTGGCCGCCTCGGCCAAGGTCTTGGCGGGCACCAGCACCGCGGAGGTGGTGTCGGCGACCTCTGGAGTCCAGGTGAGCTCGCGCACCGCGAGCCGGAACCGGTCCGTTGCGGCGAGCACCACGGTGTTGTTGTCGATCTCGAGGCGGATGCCGGTCAGCATGGGCAGGGTGTCGTCTTTGCCCGCTGCGATGGCGACCTGCGTGATCGCTTCGGCGAAGACGTCCGACGGGATGGATCCGGTGTTTTCCGGGACGTCGGGCAGCTGGGGGTAATCCTCCACCGGCATCGTCGGCAGCGAGAACTTGGCGCTGCCACAGACGATCGCGACGCGCGTCCCGTCGAGTTGCACGTCGACGGGTTTCGCCGGGAGCGCCCTGGTGATGTCGGCGAGCAGCTTGCCGGACACCAGCACCTGGCCTTCGTCGGCCACCTCGGCCGAGACGTTGACCTGCGCCGAGACCTCGAAGTCGAATCCCGACACCGAGAGACCGGTGTCGGTGACTGTCAGCAGCACACCGCCGAGGACCGGTACCGGAGGCCGGCTCGGCAGGCTACGTGCAACCCACGCGACCGAATCTGCGAACTCGTCGCGAGTCACCCGAAACTTCATCGTGTTCAGCTTGCCCTTCTGGTTGTTCGAGCTGAGCCTGCTCCGGTGCGAAGACAACCTTCGACCGTGCGGCGTGCGCCAGGGTCTCCACTCTAAGGCGGATGACAAGTATTCGGTGCCGATGGGGTCGGCTTGGCTTCTTGAGATTCGGCCCAGGCCGATGCCTGTGGAGATGACTTGTGCACACCCTTGCTTTTAAAGAGCTTTGTTGAGAGATAAATTCTTCGTAGTAATAGGTCCTGTGAATTTGTGGATGACAGGCAGATTCGGCTGGTATCGGCTCTGGAAGCCTGGGGGCGAAATGTCAGTCGTCCGTGAACCAACGTGACGTGCATGTGAACGGGACGCCTCCGTTCGGGAAAGGTGCACTGTCTATCCACAGATTTCAGTAGTTATCCACCGGCTTGTACACAGGCAGATCTGCTCGTGGCAGAGCGTGTGATTCGGACGAAGACGTATCGAAAGTCTCATCGTTGGGTTGAGAGTATGGCGCCGCCGGCGGCACGATGAACGCGCGCGAAGGCCCACTCGAGGCATGGAAGACCACGATCAACGTGCGGGAGAGCCCGGTGGAAAGGGCGGCAGAGCTAGCGGCGTGAGCGCTGTTTGATGCGTGCGGTGAGTTCCTGGACCTGGTCGTACACACGACGACGCTCGGCCATCTCCTTGCGGATCTTCTTGTCCGCGTACATGACGGTGGTGTGGTCCCGATCGAAGGTCTCACCGATCTTCGGCAGGGACAGGTCGGTCAGCTCGCGGCACAGGTACATGGCGATCTGGCGAGCCTGCGCGATGGACCTGGTCTTACCCGGCCCGCGGAGCTCCTCGATGCTGATGTCGAAGTACTCGGCGTTGACCGCGAGGATGGTGGCTGCGGTGATCTCCAGACTCGCCGAATCGGGTAGCAGAGCCTGTAGGACGACGTCGGCGAGTGCGGTGTCGAGTTCGGAATGGTTGAGCGAGGCGAAGGCCGTGACCCGGATCAATGCGCCCTCGAGTTCACGGATGTTGCGTTCGATCTTCGAGGCGATCAGTTCGAGGACATCGTCGGGTACCCGGATGTCGTCCATCTGCGCCTTCTTGCGCAAGATGGCGATCCGGGTCTCCAGCTCGGGTGGCTGGACGTCGGTGATCAGACCCCATTCGAAGCGGGTCCGCAGGCGATCTTCAAGCGTCGCAAGCTGTTTGGGTGGCCGATCCGACGAGACCACGATCTGCTTGTTCGCGTTGTGCAGCGTGTTGAAGGTGTGGAAAAACTCTTCCTGGATACCTTCTTTGCCCTCGAGGAACTGGATGTCGTCGACGAGTAGTACGTCCATGTCGCGGTACCGACGTTTGAACGCCACCCGGCGGTCGTCACGCAGAGAGTTGATGAAGTCGTTGGTGAACTCCTCGGTGGAGACGTACTTGACTCGCATCCCGGGGAAGAGTCGTTGCGCGTAGTGGCCGGCCGCGTGCAGCAGGTGGGTCTTGCCCAGGCCCGATTCGCCCCAGATGAACAGCGGATTGTAGGCCCGCGCAGGTGCCTCGGAGATCGCCACCGCGGCTGCGTGTGCGAACCGGTTGGAAGCGCCGATGACGAATGTCTCGAAGGTGTACTTCGAGTTGAGGCTCGAGTCGCCACTGGAGTCAGACTTCGCCCCCGAGTCGGCCGAGAAATAACTCGACCATTCGCCGCCGTTGCCGCCGGCTCTTGTCAGATCGCGGTCGCGGTCGGCGAAGGTCTCGGGCGGAGGAGAGATGTCGGGTCGTCCCGGGAGGTCGGTACGTCCGGGAATCTCCGGACGGCCATAACCGTCGGGGCGCGCGAGCCGTGAGCTGCCGTAATCGTCCACCGGCAGTGGCCGGCTGTCCTCATCGGGGAGTTCGGTCGCACCAGGTACTGCATCGGCAGCGATCGGGTCGATGCGAACGGCCAGATCCACGGTGTGTCCGAGATGGCGGCTGAGCGCGGACACGATCGGTTCGCGGAGTCCGCGCTCGATCTGTTCCTGAACTCGCGGGGTCGGCACGGTCAAGAGTGCGAAGCCCTCGGCAAGGGTCAGCGGCCGGACGAGAGAGAGCCAGGCCTTCTGTTGTTTGGACAACGGGATCCGGTTGCCTGCGGTGTCGTCATTGAGCTCGGTGACCACCTGGTGCCAGATCACGCTGAACGAGTCGTGATCGGAATCCGCTGGCATGGTCGTCCCTCCTGGTGGTTCGTCACCAATTGTCCACACCGTTATCCACAGGTGTGGAGCAATAGGAAGACACAGCGAACCCCAGAAGGGTTAACGCGATTCCGCCCCGGGTGGATAGCTTGGGTGAAGTTAACAGAGATCGGCGCGGGGCGACAACTGAACACCACATGTCGCAGGTAAAGGCAAGAATCTCCCCGCAACAGGCGTGTCGAACATCGATGCCGCAGGTCGCGGGTGTTTCACGCATCCGACCGCGGTTTGACCCTGACGCCGGTCATCAGTAGTCTCGAACGGTCGCCGATCGTCGATTCCGGCCACTCTGATCAGCGCCCACAGGGGGCTGCAAAGTAACCGACGCATCGAGGTAGCGACCAGACCACCGATTAACAAGCTGGGCTCAATCATGGACGCGAGCCCGTCACCATGAGGAGATTTGGCCGTGGCCAAGGGCAAGCGGACTTTCCAACCGAACAACCGTCGTCGCGCACGTGTGCACGGCTTCCGGCTGCGTATGCGTACCCGTGCGGGACGCGCAATCGTCAACACCCGTCGCCGCAAGGGGCGCGCGAGTCTCACGGCCTGAGTCGGCCGCGTATCGCAGCCTGCGTAGCCGGCCGCAACTTATCGTGTTGGCACCACCGAACCGGATCACCCGGCGGTCAGACTTCACCCGCATCCTCAAACAAGGGGTGCGGGTTGGTCGGCGTGATGTGATCGCGCACGTGTTGGTGCCGTCCGAGCCCGAACTCATCACCTCCGGTGGTCCGAGGTTCGGGCTGATCGTCGGCAAGTCTGTCGGCAACTCGGTGGTCCGTCACGCCGTGTCACGTCGGCTGCGCGCTGCCGCTCGACCACTTCTCGACGACTGCGATCCCGCGGCGATGGTCGTGGTGCGTGCTCTCGGTGGCAGTGCGAACTGTTCGCAGCCAGATCTCGAACGGCAGTTGTCGTCGGCAGTGACCACGGCAATGCGTCGCATCGAGGCGACTGTGTGATGGGAAGTCCCCGCGGCGTACGCAGGTCGACCTTCGCCACCTGGCCTCGCAGAGCGATCATCTTCGTGATCGAGCTCTACCGCACGTGGGTCTCCCCCATGCGACTGCCCACCTGTCGGTTCGAACCGACATGCAGTACTTATGCAGTCGAGGCACTGACCGAGTACGGCGCACTCCGTGGAGGACTGTTGTCGTTGATACGCCTCGCCAAGTGCGGACCCTGGCACAAGCCCGGTTACGACCCCATTCCTGAGCGCCGGAACGCCGATGACGAGCACCCTTGCCGGCAGCAACCTGCGGAACTCGACCCAAACGCGGCCAAAGAGCCGGATCTTGTTGTAACAGTGAGGAACTGACGCGTGCTCGATTTCATTTACTGGCCGGTCTCGGCCATCATGTGGGTATGGTACGAGGCGTTCAGCTTCCTCCTGCCCAACTCACCGGGTGGCGACGGCATCGCCTGGGCCCTGTCGGTGGTGTTCCTGGTCTTCACCCTTCGCGCGATTCTCTACAAGCCGTTCGTCAAGCAGATCCGCACCACGCGGAAGATGCAAGAGATTCAGCCGCAGATGCAGGCGATCCGTAAGAAGTACGGCAAAGATCGCGTGAAGATGACCGAGGAGATGCAGAAGCTCCAGAAGGAGCACGGGTTCAATCCCCTGCTCGGATGTCTGCCGATGCTCGCGCAGATCCCGGTCTTCATCGGCCTGTTCCACGTGCTGCGCTCGTTCAACCGAATGGGCACGGGTTTCGGTCAGCTGGGTATGACGGCCGAAGAAACCCGGTCGTACGGCAACTACATCTTCAACGTCGATCAGGTCCAGAACTTCCTGGACGCCCGACTCTTCGGCGTTCCCCTGTCGTCGTATATCATCCAGCCGACCTCGGAATGGCTCGCTTTCAGCCCTCCCGGTGTGCCGGTCGACTTCACTCGGCTGAACATCATCATCCTGGTGATCCCACTGGTGATCATCTCGTCGATCGCGACACACATGAACTCCAGGGCGTCCGTGGCCCGGCAGAGCGAAGCCGCGATGGAGAACCCGCAGACACGCATCATGAACAACCTCGCGTTGTACGTGTTCCCTCTGGGCATCCTCGTCTCCGGCGCCTTCTTCCCCGTCGCGATCCTCCTCTACTGGGTCTCGAACAACCTCTGGACCTATGTGCAGCAACACATCGTCTTCGGAAACATTGAGAAAGAAGAAGAGGCTCAGAAGGCCGCCAAGCTCGAGAAGCGTTCCAACAACGCACCGAAGCCCGGCGCGAAGCCGCAGGCGGCCAAGGCGGTCACGACCAAACCGAAGCCCGGCGCGAAACCGACAGGCACGTCGAAGCCGGCAGGCAAGCCGGGGTCGCAACAGGTGGACATCACCAAGGGTGACGCGGCAGCAGCTGATGCAAAGACTTCGTCAGAGGACTCGGAGGAGACGACCACGTCCTCGGGCAAGCCGACGGCAGGCGGCTCGCCCAGTTCCAACGGCGCGAAGAAACCGACAGGCGGACGTCCGGCCACAGGGCCCGGCGGAGCACGCGGCGGCAATCAGCAACGACGTAAGAAGCGGCGCTGACCCATGACTGGTCAGTACCCCGATGAGTGCAAAGCGAGGGAAGTTCGATGAGTGCAGAGACCAAGGATGCGGTGGTCGAGGAATTGATCGAGGAGCCGGCAGCCGACGAACAGGCGACCGAAACCCCGGCGAACGGTGAGGTATCCGACGGGGACGATGCGGACTCGGACGATACGGGTTTGACCGACGAGGAGCGGCTGGTCGAAGAAGGCGAGATCGCAGGCGACTATCTCGAGCAGCTGCTCGACGTCCTGGACTTCGACGGTGACATCGATCTCGACGTCGACGGTGACCGGGCGATCGTGAGCATCGACGGCGGATCCGACCTCGTGAAGTTGGTGGGCAAGAACGGTGAGATCCTCGACGCCCTCCAGGAGTTGACGCGGCTGGCCGTCCAGCGCACCACGGGTGACCGGAGTCGGCTGATGCTCGACGTCGCGCGGTGGCGGGCTGATCGTCGGGAGCGACTCGCGCGTCTGGGCAACGAAGTCGCTGAACGTGTGCGCGAGGGTGGAGAGCGCGAAGAGCTCGATCCGATGTCCCCATTCGAGCGGAAGATCGTGCACGACGCGGTTGCAGCGGTCGACGGGGTCTACTCCGAGAGCGAGGGCACCGAGCCCAATCGACGAGTTGTCGTTCTCAAGGGCTGACTCGAACAACTGAGGCAGTGGGCCCCGGCGGTGTCGCCGGGGCCCATTGCTATCTCCAGGCATAGTTACAACGATGTTGTTTACCGGCCGATCCGGGGTCCCCGGACGGCGAGGGTGCGAGTGATGTTTCACGTGAAACGGAGGACCGGATGACCGGTGAGTTCGAGGGCGAGGGTGGGGACCAACTCCGGGCGGCCGCGGAGTCGGTGTTCGCCGACCGCCTGCCGATAGCCGAGAAGTACTGGGACGCGCTGGCGAGTGCCGGTGTCGAGCGCGGTCTGATCGGGCCCCGAGAGATAGACCGACTCTGGGGACGGCACATTCTGAACTGCGCCGTGGTTGCCGAAGTCCTCGCGGACGGCGAGGCCGTGGTGGACATCGGCAGCGGCGCCGGACTGCCGGGTGTCGCGGTGGCCATCGCGAAGCCGGGCATCAACATGACTCTGGTCGAACCTCTCCTGCGCCGTGCGACATTCCTTGAAGAGGTGGTGGCCGAACTCGGAATCGACGTGCGGGTCATCCGGGGCCGGGCAGAGGAGAAGGCGGTTGTGAAGGCGGCCGGACGCGCCGACGTTGTCACGTCGCGTGCGGTCGCTCCGCTCGATCGGCTGGGAAAGTGGTCCACTCCCCTGCTGCGGCCCGGCGGTCGGCTGGTTGCCATTAAGGGTTCGTCGGCGGCCGAGGAGATCACCACTCATGTAGGCACCCTGGGTCGGATTGGTTTGTCTGGTCTACGGGTCGAACAATGCGGGAGTTCTATGCTCCCCACGCCGACGACTGTGGTGTTGGCGACGCGGGTTGGTGGTCGCCGGTGACAGAGCGCAGAATGTTCAGCAGGCGTAGCCGAAGGAGTGAAAGCGTGTCCAACGAATCGCATGTTTCACGTGAAACTGTTTCACGTGAAACCAGCGCGTACGAGGCCAGACCCCAACCACATGATGACACCCCGATCGCTGCCGCAGCAGAGCGAGCAAGCCGTGTGCTGACCCCAGGAGGTAGCGGAGCACTCCCCCGTCCGAGGCGCACCCGCATCATCACCATCGCGAACCAGAAGGGCGGCGTGGGAAAGACGACGACCGCGGTGAACATGGCTGCGGCACTAGCGGTGCATCAGCTACGCGTTCTGGTCATCGATCTCGACCCCCAGGGCAATGCCAGTACCGCGCTCGGTGTCGACCATCGGTCCGGCATCCCTTCGGTTTACGAACTGCTGATCGGTGAGGTCGAGTTCGCCGACACAATCGTGCAGAGTTCCAGCAACGAAAACCTCTTCTGCGTTCCGGCGACACTGGATTTGGCGGGAGCGGAGATCGAACTGGTCTCGATGGTCGCGCGAGAGAATCGCCTCCGCAATGCTCTCGACAAGGCGACCCTCGAGAAATACGACTTCGACTACGTCCTCATCGACTGCCCGCCATCTCTCGGGCTGCTGACGATCAACGCGATGGTCGCCGCGCGCGAGGTCATGATCCCGATCCAGTGCGAGTACTACGCGCTCGAAGGTGTCAGCCAGTTGCTGTCGAACATCAACCTCGTCCAGGCGCATCTGAACCCTGAGCTCCACGTGTCGACCGTTGTTCTCACGATGTACGACGGGCGAACGAAACTTGCCGACCAAGTCGCAGAAAGTGTGCGTGAGCACTTCGGCGATCGCGTCCTGAACGCGGTCATTCCCCGGAGTGTGAAGGTGTCCGAGGCACCCGGCTACGGGACCACCATCATCGAATACGACCCGGGTTCACGTGGAGCCATGAGCTACCTGGATGCGGGCCGCGAACTCGCGCTGCGTTCGACGAGAGAAGAGGAGGGGCTGTCGTGAGCGATCCGGGTCAGGCAAACAAAGGAAGTGGCACCGGGAAGCCGCCCGCCAAGGGTGCCGGTAATCGGTCGCCGAAACGGCAGGGCGGCCTCGGTCGCGGTCTGGCTGCGCTCATCCCGACCGGCCCCACAGAGGGTCCCCGAATGGGCTCTGCGGCTGCTGACGAGATGTTCGGTGCTGCCAACCGGCAGGCGGATTCGGAGTCGCAGACCGCGAATGCGCCTGTGCCCACTCCCCCGACCGTGACCGATCCGCGGGGTGTCGATGAGGTCGGCGCGGTATACCGGGAGATCCCGCCCAGGCTGATTCAGCCGAATCCGCAGCAGCCGCGTACCGCCTTCGATGAAGAAGCACTTGCCGAGTTGGTGCACTCGATTCGCGAGTTCGGCCTCATGCAACCGATTGTCGTGCGGCGGCTGTCCGAGCCGGTGGGTGCCGCTGAGTACCAACTCGTCATGGGCGAGCGGCGGTGGCGTGCAAGCCAGGAAGCCGGTCTCGAGTCGATCCCTGCCATCGTTCGCGAGACTGCGGATGGCGACATGTTGCGCGACGCCCTCCTGGAGAATATTCACCGGGTGCAGTTGAATCCGCTGGAAGAGGCCGCGGCGTATCAGCAGCTGCTCGAAGAGTTCGGCGTCACCCACGATGAACTCGCGAGTCGGCTTGGCCGCTCGCGGCCCGTGATCACCAACATGATCCGACTGCTTCGCCTACCGATCCCGGTCCAGCGTCGCGTCGCGGCCGGCGTGCTGTCCGCCGGACACGCTCGCGCACTGCTCTCGCTCGACGCGGGTGCCGACGCCCAAGAGGCCTTGGCGGCCCGGATCATCGCTGAGGGCATGTCTGTGCGTGCGACTGAGGAAGCGGTGACGCTTGCCAACCGCGGTGACGGCAAGACCACTCCCCCCTCGCCGAAGCGCAAACCGATGCAGATGCCCGGCCTTCAAGACGTGGCGGAACGGCTGTCGGACAAGCTCGACACCCGGGTGACGGTCGCGATGGGGAAACGAAAAGGCAAAATCACCGTCGAATTCGGGTCCGTTGGCGACCTCGAGCGGCTTGTCGAGATCATTGCGCAAAAGTGAAAATTTCGCCGCGGAATTTCGCGTACGGGAGTATGCGGCTGAAACGTCACTGTGACAAAGGCTCCTCGGCAGTGGTTCCGATATCTCCGAAACCGTTATCAGACAACAGATTTCGCCCGGAGGGCCGCTCACCGCAGGCCGACGTCCTCGATCGCTTATGCTGGAGGGTGTTCACAGCAGTTTTCGGTCGATTCGGGCGACGTGGAAATCTCATCGGAGCCGGAGCTCGACGATTTGAAGGAAAGGCGTCGGTGCCGTGTCGGTAACGATAGCGCCACTGACGATGGACGGATTCGAAAGTCTTCCTTCGCACAGCCGACGCTGTGTCTTCTGGGAGATGGATCCGACCCTCATCCCCGACAACCCGGGCGGCGTCGCATTCGAGAGCGAGTTCGACAAAGAGGCCTGGGTCTCCATGATCCTGCTCGAGTGGGGCACGTGCGGACGGGTCGCCGTCAGTCGTACGACCGGCAAGGTGGTGGGCGCCGCGTTCTACGGTCCTCCGCGCAGTGTTCCGAGGTCTCTGCTTTTCCCCACCTCCCCGGTATCACCCGACGCAGTAATCCTGAATTCGCTGTGGGTGGATCCCGGCTATGACGACGCCGCTGCCGCACTGACGCAGGCGGTGATCGTCGACCTCACCCGGCGTGGGGTCCGCGCCATCGAAGCGTTCGGCATCGTCCGGTCAGCGCACACCAGTCCGAACCAGGACCCGGAGAATGACGCGATCTGTGCGCGCTGCATGATCGACGCCCACTTCCTCAAAGGCGAGGGTTTCGACGTCGTGTCAGCTCACCACCGCTACCCCAGGTTGCGGCTCGCGCTCGACAACGACCTCGGCTGGAAAGCAGGCGTCGAGAGTGCGTTGGAGAAGCTGGTGGTGATGGCGGCCATCGATGTGGCGGGTCGAGAACGAACGGCAGTGCCGGTTGGCTCAGCGCGCCACTTGTTCCGAGGCCAGTAGTTCGGCGAACGTGTAGGTCCCGGTGGGTTGATCGTCTCGGCCCAGGAGATAGAGACGTTTGACGGCAACCAGGATCGCCTCGGCAATGGTGTCGCGGACCGCCGGATCACTCAGTTGGGTCGCATCGTGCAGATTACTGATGTAGCCGATGTCGAGTTGGACGGCAGGCATCTGACTGCGGCGGAGAATGTCCCACGTGCGCTCATGCGAACGACAGTCCCGCAGGTCTGTCCGAGCGACGATCTCGCGCTGGATGAAACCCGAGAGTGAACGGCCGATGGTGGACGAAGACCCATGGGTGGTCCCGTAGTGGAAACTGGCCACTCCACTCGCCCGGCTGTTCGGATAGTGCGCGCACCTGAGGGCGATCAGCAGATCTGCGCCGATGGCGTTGGCGGTGCCGGCCCGCTCTGCGTCGGTCGGGTTCTCGTCTTGGCGCCGAGATACGAAAGTCTCCATCCCGGCGGCGGTCATCCGGCCGACCAGGCGATCACTGAGATCCCACAGAATTTCGGCTTCGATGGCCGACTCTGCAGGATCGGCGTCGGGGTGGTCACCGCCGGAACCCGGATCGATGACAATCCGCTTGCCCGACAGCTGAGGTCCGCGGCGGCGGACATGCTCTTCTTCACGGATCGCATGAGGCGAGCCACCGGTCACGCGGGTGCCGAGTTGCTTGAGGGACCGTAGCGTTGCCGGGCCGCAGATGCCGTCCGGATTGAGTCCGTAATCGCCCTGATAGTTCCGCAGGGCGTTGTGGGTGTCGACGTCGAAGTGGCCGTCGACGAGCCCGGTGTAGAAACCCAGGTTCTGTAGTCGAGACTGCAGGGTTGCGACGTCGTCGCCGTGCATGGGCGCTGAGGTGAGGTAACACAGCACCCGCGCACCCAGGCGGTAGGACGATTCGCGAAGCGCACCGAACGTGGCCGGGCCGACGATCCCGTCGACGAGCAGTCCGCGCTGCTGCTGGAAGGCGCGTACCGCCTGATCCGTCTCAGCGTCGAACACGGCCTCGGGCAAGGCCCATCCGTTGGCGTCCACGAGCCGGCCCGTCGGCAGTTGAGCGTCCGTCAGGAAGCCCTGGCCAGTGAGGATGGCACGTATCTCGGCAACTGCCGACCCGTGGTCTCCAAACCGGAACAACGGCATCGCTTGGCCTTCCTTCTAGCAATCGGTAGCGCGTGGTCGGCGGGTGCTCATGGTGCCTCGTGGCCCCTGTCCGCACCCGAACTAGCTAAGAGTGTCTCAGCAATGACCCTCGGGAGCCAATACGGCCAGGCACCAGTTTGGTGACCTTTGAGATCAAAAGACTGGTGTCTGGCCGCGGTGGTGAGTGGTGGTGCGCCGACGCGCTACTTACCGAGAACTCCGTCGAGTTCGCGGAGAAGCGCGGCCTTGCCCTTGGCACCGACGATCGTTTTGGTCGGTTTGCCGTCTTCGAACAGGATCATGGTCGGAATCGACATGATCTGGAAATCCCTTGCGACGTTGGGGTTCTGGTCCACGTCGAGCTTGGCGACGGTGAGCTTTTCGGAGTTCTCACCAGCGATCTCCTCGAGGACGGGGGCGACCATCTTGCAGGGTCCACACCAGGTTGCCCAGAAGTCGACCAGGACCGGTTTGCCGGCTCCCAGCACCTCTTCTTTGAACGTGGCGTCGGTGACGGCGACGGTGTTGTCTCCCATTTTTTGTTCTCCTTTTCACACGTGGTCGGGGTCCGTTCGGATGAACGGAGGTGGGTGGTTCGGGGTCAGGCCTGCACGCCCGCGGCCTCGGGTACCGCGGCGGGCGCGATGTCTGCTTGATCCGCGAGCCAGCGTTCCGCGTCGATCGCGGCCGAACATCCGGAGCCGGCCGCGGTGATGGCCTGACGGTAGGTGTGGTCGACCAGATCTCCCGAAGCGAAAACCCCTGGTAGTGACGTGTACGTGCTGCGTCCCTGCACCCTGACGTAACCCTCGGAATCGAGATCCACCTGGCCCTTCACCAGAGCGCTGCGCGGATCATGGCCGATGGCCACGAACATGCCCGTCACGTCGATGGTTGACGTGGCGCCGGTGACCGTGTCGACGAGCTCGAGACCGGTGACCGACGTCTCGCCCAGCACCTTGCCGATGGTGGCGTTGGTGACGAAGCGGATCTTGTCGTTGGCGCGGGCGCGCTCGAGCATGATCTTCGAGGCCCGGAACTCTTCGCGGCGGTGGATGACGGTGACGCTACGGGCGAACTTCGTCAGGAAGGTCGCCTCTTCCATCGCTGAGTCGCCACCGCCGATGACAGCGATGTCCTGATCGCGGAAGAAGAAGCCGTCACAGGTCGCACAGGCCGACACACCGCGGCCCAGCAGATCCTGCTCCCCCGGGATGTCGAGGTAACGTGCTGCGGCGCCCATCGCGAGAATGACCGACTTTGCGCGGAAGGTCTCGCCGCCGGCGTCCACCTCTTTGATCTCACCGGCAAGCCGGACCGCGTCCACGTCGTCCATGCGCAGGTCGGCACCGAAACGGATCGCCTGCTCACGCATCTCTTCCATCAGTTCTGGACCCTGGATTCCCTTCTGGAACCCGGGAAAGTTCTCCACCTCGGTGGTGGTCATCAACGCGCCACCGAACTGGGTGCCTTCGAAGACAACAGGCGACAACTCGGCTCGTGCCGCGTAGACGGCGGCGGTGTATCCGGCCGGTCCCGATCCGACGATGATGACGTCGTGGACGGTGTCGGTTCCTGGTGCGCTCATCGGTGCTCCACTTTCCTATCTGGGTACTCTGGCCTGGGCTTGTGTGCCGCGAGCAGATGATCCGGGATTGGCATCTGGTCTGGTCGTGTCTGATTCTCTACCCGCGATGGATAACACCAGCGTAAGGGGATCTGTTCCCGCACCCCAGGGTGGCGGCAGAACTCTGGGGCGGCGGCTGACGCCGTGGATGCACTCAGCTACGTCAGGCACCATGGAGTGCATGTCTTCGAGGTCCCTGCGCCGGCTGGGCGCTCCGCGCGCAACGTCCGCGACCGGCGCGATGGTGCTGTCACTGATGTGGTCAGCGCTGTTGGTGGTGCTGATGGCCGGCGTCTACCTGATCGCGGTCCAGACCCCCTGGGGCCAAGACCTGGACCAACGGGCCTTTCTCACCCTGAGAGGTACCGGAGCCACCGCGGACGTCCCGCACGTGGTCGGGCTGGGCTCGGTGACCGATGTTCGACTATGGGTGGTGTCGATCGTGGCCATCGTCGGACTCGGACTCTGGGCCGGACGCCGACTGAGTATCGCCGCGCTGCTGGCCCTTCCGGTGGTCTCGATCCTGATGACCCAGTTCTTGCGAGACGAGCTGCTCACCCGGGCGGACTTCGATGGTTTCTCCTGGGCCACGAACACCTTTCCGAGCGGACACGCCGCTGCAGCCGCGGGGTGCGTGGCTGCGATCGTCCGCGCCGCGCCGCGCCGGATCGCTCCCGTACTGGCCGTGGCCGGGGTGGGGTGGCTGACTTTGGTGACCCAAGACCTGATGGTGTGGGGATGGCACCGGCCGAGCGATCTGCTGGGCTCGATTCTGTTGGCCGCCGCACTGATGCACCTGGTGCCGGGCGCCGCGGGCGAGGCGGGCAGGGGTGGCACGATGCGGAGTCGGACATTGACGGCCGTGCTGACGGCACTGGCGGCCGCTGTCGGTCCCCTCCTGTGGGCTGTCGCAACCGATCATCTCGCCGTGGCGCCCATCGGGCTCGCCGCTGCTGCGGCGATGGCCTCACTGACTGCCGATGGTGGTCCGGCTGATCGTCGCAGGGTTACCCGTATCGCACGCGGCGCCGACCACGAGCGCGTCGAACCGCCCGATCGTGCCCGTGGCCAGCAATATCACCGTGGACGGATCACCGCCGGTATCGAGTGACCCGATCCCGAGGATCGTCGCGCTGGACGCGATGCCATTCGCGGCCAGACATCGATCACGCGCCGCGACATCCGGAAACGCAGAAACGTCGGTGCGGCCGAGAGCCGCGAGCAGAGTGGCCTCCGTCGGCGCTTCGACACTCGTAGGATTCTGCCCGCCTTCGGCGAATGCCGGCTCCGTCGAGCCACCGGTGAACGCAAAGGTGGTGGCCACGGCGATGCCTGCGACCGCGGCTGCCGCGGCGAGGCCGATCAGCGCACCAGAATGTCTGCGCCACAGGGGTATCGGTGCGGCCGCAGGGGGTGACCAAGCCATCGGGGTCTGCGTCGATCCTTGGTCGTGCAGCGAGCGCAAGGTCGCGTCCAGGGTGGCCTGCGCATAGTCCGGCAGCGGCTCGGAGCCCGCGGCACCCTCGCGGAGCTGACCCGTTGTGGCCTCGAGTGCTCGCCAGATCGCCATGGAGTCGGGATCGGCCAGCACACGTGGACGTAGCTGCTCGGCGATGTCGTCGGGATAGACGCCGGCATGCAGATCGGCCACCACGTCGACGGAATAGGGAGGTTCCGGCAGTTCCCGAGGCGGGTGACCCCGACTTCCGATACCGAACATCGTCGCCAGCTCCAGTTCCATCGTCTTTGTGATTCCCAGCTAGGACGCCGTCGTGTGACAGTTGGTTCCCGGTTTCCCGGCAACAGTTTTTCTCAAACGACTCCCGCGGCGACAGCTGCCTCACGATAGGCCGCCGCGAGGGTCTCGACGGTGTGATGCGCGTTGAGTCCGCTGGGATTGGGCACCACCCAGACCTCGGCGTTGCCCAGCCTCCGCTCCTGGCGGCCGGCCAGGGCCTTCTTCTCACCGAAAGCAGTTCGGTACGCGGTGATCCCCGCGACGGCGGCGACCCGGGGCGCCACCCGCTCGATGGTGTCCACGAGTTCGTGGGCCCCGGCCCGGAACTCGTCCGCAGACAGCTCATCGGCACGGGCAGTGGCCCGGTGGACCATATTGGTGATCCCCACTCCCCGCTCGATCAGCAGGTCTCTGTCGGCGGGTTTCATCCCGGCGGACGCGTCGATGACCCGGTCGACTATCCCGGCCCGGTGGAGAGCGGGATAGAA
Organism: Williamsia soli; assembly: GCF_017377795.1. GTDB lineage: Bacteria > Actinomycetota > Actinomycetes > Mycobacteriales > Mycobacteriaceae > Williamsia > Williamsia soli. The sequence continues at coordinate 74,094 of NZ_JAFRDR010000011.1, forward strand.
CCGATTGCCGGGCCGCGCGAAGTGCGCGCCGGTCGCCGCCGTCCACAGGCCCGGGTTGATACCGACGAACAACAACCGGCAACCCGGCCCGATCAGGTCGGGTATCACGGCATCCCGGAAGGATTCGAGTTCAGCGCGGGTGAAGCCCATCCCTCCATTATGGGGTTCAGGGGGTGGGTTCGTCCGCCGTATCACGCAGATGGCCAAGTACCACAGCAAGTTTCGAGCGCCCGCGGGCACATCTACTCTTGATGGTCCCGCTGGGCACGCCGAGCAGGGCCGCGGCCTCGGCAACTGAATATCCCTCGATGTCCACTGCCACAATCGCATCGCGCTGCTCAGGTGGCAGCGTGTCGAGAGCGCGTCCGATCGACATCGACAGATCGATGTCGCCATGGTGGTCTCGCGGATCGGCGTATTGGCCGACATCGAACTCCGGCAGCGGCACCGTCAGCCGAGACTTGTTGCGCCGGATGCGATCCAGGCTCGCGTTGACCACAATACGGTGCAGCCAGGAACTGACCTTGGAGTCGGCGCGGAAGCGGTGAGCCATGCGATGGGCGTTGAGAAGCGCGTCCTGCAGGGCGTCGGCTGCATCCTCGCCGGTATGCGAGGTCCGCCGTGCAACGGCCCATAAATGGCCCTGATGGCGGGTGATCAGGATGCCGAACGCATCACGATCCCCCGACACATGCGCAGACAACAATTCTTCATCGGTACGCGAATCATCCCCACCGACCTTCCCCCACTCGGCCATGGATGGAGACTAATCGACGGTTATGCCCCGCGCGAGGGGGAACTGCAAAGCATCTGTTTGATGGACAACGCGTGTCCGGCACTACACTGAGTTGATCCCGGGGACTTCTCGGCCGTTCGCCGTCCCCGAAAGGATTCACACCACTTTGTCGTCTGCGCCGCACGAGATCTATCTGCTTCCGCCGGAACCCTCCCGCCACGAGACCGTTCTGCAGGAATCGGCCGCGTCGGTGGCCCGGCTCAGTGAGCGCTCCGATGTGGTCGGGTTCGAGGGCAGGTATGCGCTGAAGATCACCTCGACCACGCCACATGGGGCGATGGTCGAGGATCTGCTGTTCATCCGCGCGGTGCTGGACACGGCCGGCATCGAATATCTGCTGGTCCGGGGCAATGACGAACGCCCGGTCATCGCGATCGCGTGGACCGATCGCGCCGCCCTCAAAGCAGCGTTGGTCGACGCCTGCATTCGCGAACCGTTCTACTCGAAGACCGTGGACGCCGAGCGCGGGAAGGCCGTGCTGGTGGGCGACGGTGTGCTCTCCGTATCGCCGAAGGCCCGGATCTTCCGGCTGTACCGGCCGCGGGTCGAGCCGAGCAGCGGCCTGAACTACGGAGCTGCGACGGGTGTACAGATCGAACTGTGGTCCTTCGGCGACACCGACATCGTGCTGCCCATCGAGAACTCGCTGACCAGGCGCACCGTCCGCCGCGACGAAGCGGTGCGGGGCACGGTCGAGCGTTTCGGGAAGACCTGGCCGTCGATCGAGAACATGTTCGCCGGACATGCATCCGACATCGGTTTCGAGATCGACCTCGTCTTCTCCTGGGTCGATGGTTCGTCAGCCGAGTTCCAGGCGCAGCGGGCGAAGCGGATGAAGAATTACGTTGTCGGTGAGGGAGATACCTCAGCGGCTCGGTTCCGCCAGATCGACGAGCTCAAGTACGCGTTGCGGTCGGTTCACATGTACGCGCCCTGGATCCGTCGGATCTTCGTCGCCACCGACTCGCCGCGGCCGGCGTGGCTCGCCGACGACCCGCGGGTGACCTTCGTGGCCAGTGAGGACTTCTTCGCCGACACCTCGGTGTTGCCGACGCACAACTCGCAGGCCGTCGAAAGCCAATTGCACCACATCCCAGGGCTTTCCGAGCACTTTCTGTATTCGAACGACGACATGTTCTTCGGACGTCCGGTCGGGCCGCAGATGTTCTTCTCGCCGGGGGGCATCAGCTTGTTCATCGAAGCCGACACCCGAATCGGGTTGGGCTACAGCGATACTGACCGCAGCGGCTTCGAGAACGCAGCCCGGGTGAACCGGCGTCTCCTGCAGGAACGGTTCGGGCTCATGACCACCCGTCACCTCGAACACGCCGCCACCCCGCTACGCAAGAGCGTGATGGCCGAGATGGAGCGCGAATTCCCCGAAGAGTTCGCGGCAACGGCTGCAAGCGTGTTCCGGGCCAGCACCAACATCTCCGTCACCAACTCGCTGTATCACTACTACGCCTTGATGAGCGGCCGAGCGGTGGTGCAGAAGGACGCAAAGGTCAAGTACATCGACACCACCGGATATGCGGGCCTCAAGGCGATGGAGAAGATGCTGCCCAAGAGGGCCGTGGACTTCTTCTGCCTCAACGACGGGAGCTTTCCCGAGGTCGACCTCGAGCTCCGGACCAAAATGGTCACCGAGTTCTTGGACCGCTACTTCCCGATCGTTGCTCCGTGGGAGACAACGACGCTGTAGGCCTGCTCAGGCGCGGGTGCGCGCGCGTCGTCGCGTGCTGTCGGCGATGTACACGCCGGCCTCGGTGAGCCGCGCCGCGGTCTGCTCGGGCGAGACGTACTCCCCCACCGTGTCGAACGTGCCGATGGGTACGGCCGAGTGCACGACGGTGTCGTCGTAGACGTGGATGAGGTTGTAACCCTGTCCCCCGTCACGGCCACGCATTGCTCCGGCCGGCACGTTGAGGTCCTGGTTGTAGCACGTGGCTGCCGCCACCGAGACCGGTATGCCCGCAAACACGGCTGTTGTCGAATAGTGCAGGTGTCCGGCGATGATCGCCCGGACATCGGTGCCGCGCAACACATCTGCGAGCCGGTGCTGATCGCGTAGTTCGACGACGACCGCCAGATCCAGCACGCAGGGAACCGGGGGATGGTGCATTGCCAGGATGGTGCCGTGCTCGGCCGGGGTCGCCAGCACCCCCGTGAGCCAGTCGAGCTGACCGTCTGTCAGTTCGCCGTGGTGTTTGCCGGGCACCGTCGAATCGAGGTTGACGATCCTGAGTCCGTCCACATCATGGACGCGATCGATCGGTGTGGTCCCGGGTGCTTCCCGAAGCAATTCGACCCGGAAGCTCGCGCGGTCGTCGTGATTGCCCATGGCCCAGATCAACTCCGCGTCCAGCTCGTCCGCCACGGGCTCGACCATGGTCCGCAGCGTCTGGTACGCCGTCGGGTCGCCCTTGTCGGTGAGGTCACCGGTGAACACCATCGCATCGATGTCGACGCCCGACCCGGTGAGCTCGGCGAGGATCTGCCGTAGCCGGGCGGTGCTGTCGACACCGCCATAGAGGTTCTCGTCGCCGACGATCAGATGCGTGTCACTGACGTGGACGATGTAGTGGTTCGGCCGGGGATACTCGGCTCTGCGGACAGTCATCGCACTCTCGTTTCGAAATCGGACGTGCGCTGCAATACCGGCGATTGCCGCCACTCACACTAGCCAAACACACTGAGGATGCCCTGATGGGTACACACCAGGGTCGGGGTGTGAACAGGTGGCCACCGGCAGGGTGTACGCGGCGGCCGGTGCGCTCTGGCAGGCTGGTACGCGGTGCGCACGTGTGGGAAGGTGGCCAATGGATCGTCGACGGCGAGAAGCCGCTCGCATCGTCCTCATCGACGAAGCCGGCCGAACCCTGCTCTTCCGAGGTCTCGACCCCACCGATCCTGCCGCGGGATCGTGGTGGTTCACCCCTGGCGGCGGTCGCGAGGGTGACGAGACGCAGGAACAGACCGCGCGCCGCGAGGTGCTGGAGGAGACGGGATTCGAGGTCGGGCAGATGTCAGGTCCGGTGCTGCACCGGGAGTTCGACATCATGTTCGTCGGCGAGCCGATCCATCAGACGGAGGTCTATTTCGTCGCGCACGTGCCCACATTCGAGCCCCGGTCGGCCGGGTGGACGGAGTTGGAGCGCACGTCATTTCTCGACCACCGATGGTGGAGTCCCGAAGAGATCGAGGCCAGCACCGAGTTCATCTATCCGGTCAACCTGGCGGAATTGGTCCGGCGACACCGGGTTTAGCCGTTCCAGACCCCGGAACTGCCGCGCCGGAACGACGACATGAGGTGCGTGTCGACGATTCCGATCGCCTCCATCAACGCGTACATCGTGGTCGGACCGACGAACCGAAAACCGTTCTTTCGCAGTGCCTTCGACATGGCGACCGATTCGGGCGAGGTGGTGGGCACATCCGCGACCGACTCCGGTCGTGGCGTCTGCGGCGGCTTGAACGACCAGAGGAAGTCGACCAACCCACCGCCGGCACGAAGCTGCTGGGTGGCGCGCGCGTTACCGACGGCAGCCTCGATCTTGCCGCGGTGCCGGATGATCCGGGCATCGGTCAACAGGGTGTCGATCTCCGCGTCGCCGAAGCCGGCGACCGTGTCCACGTCGAAGTCGCAGAAGACCTCGCGGAACGCCGGACGCTTGCGCAGGATGGTCGCCCACGACAGGCCGGCCTGAAAACCCTCGAGCACGAGGCGTTCGAAGTGGGCGTTCTCGCCGGACACCGGCATACCCCACTCGGTGTCGTAGTAGTCGCGCATCAGCCCCGGCTGTGCCGCCCACACCGGACGGACGAGTCCGTCCCCACACAGCACGGCGCCCTCGGGGAGATCGTCGTCGGACCGTGCCATCAGCCCGTCATCGAGACCTGGCTGATCGCACCCTGGTAGCGGCCATTGTCATTGCGCGGCAACGACGTCAGCCACACGAGCACGTACTTGGACGGTCCGGCGCCCGTGATCGGGATGCGCGTCTCCTGCGCTTCCAGAGTGGCCGCACCGACCCGGCGGGTGGTCTCGAAAGCGGCCTGCGGATTGTCGGCGGTCCGGATCTCCACCTGGATTCCCGGGGTGGGTGTCCGGATGACGACGTCGGTGAGGGTGGCATCACGCTCGAGGGTGAACATCAGTCCGAGACCGGGTTTGAGGTTGCCGAATCTGGGTCCACCGCGGTATTCGTCGGTCTGCCAGGGTGGTGCCTGCCCGGTGATGACGTTGTTCAGGTTCTGCCTGCTGTCGGGCTCCTGATCGGAGTAGTCCAGCATCGAGACCGCGGTCAGGGGTACCGGAGCTGCTGCCACCGGGGCACCCTCGGCTCCGGAGGCCGGTGCCGACGACGAGAAGATGGAGTCGATGTCGGGTGTCGAGTCGTCGGCGCCGAACGAGTTGCTCGCCCAGACGACCAGCGCGATGACCAGGAACAGCGTCAGCAGCGCGGCGCCGGCGATGGTGGCGATCATCCGAACCGAACGGGGTTTCTTCTGTTCGGTGCCACCCGAGCCCAACATGCGCGGTTTTGCACGCGGAGTCGAGCTGACGGGGGCTCCCCCGGGCCCGACCTGCGCGATGAGGTCGGTCTTCTGATCGAGCACCGTTGCCTGGTCGAGAACGTGCTGAACCGTTGCTGCGGTTCGGATACCGCTGTTGCCCTCCAGCGCCCGGGCGGCGACGGCGGAGATCTCGAACGGCACGTCAGGTCGTTCGGCGCGCGGTTCGCGCGGCAGGTTGTCCGGGCCGGGGGCCGCAGGAGGCAGGCCACCGACCGGCTCGTTCGACTTGCGGCTCGTGGTCAAGGTCGAGCCGGTGTCGGGGTCCAGCGGCCAGCGGGCGAGTAGTAGGGCGTACAGCACTGCGCCGAGTCCACGGACGTCGGTCGACTTGTCGGCGTCGGCGAGCGTTCCGGGGAACGCCACGAACGCGTTGCCCTCCTGGCTGATCCGGATACGCTCCGGGTGGTCGATCGAGAGTGCGCCGCCGTTGCGGTGCGCGGATTCGGCTGCGGCCGCGAGTGCGCGAACGGCCCTGGCGGCGCCGACCGGTGAGGGGCCCGACTTCGCGACGTCGGCCAGCGACGAACTCGGAACCCATTCGGCCACAACGATTCCACCCGAGGAGCCGCGCACGACGTCGAGAACACGCGAGATCCCGGGGGAATTGATCCGGCCGAGTCGCAGGGTGCGGGACAGGACGGCCTGGGGGCCTTCGTCGCGGGGATCGATGCGGGCACCGGGCTCCGGTGGCGGCGCGACCTGCTGGGCATCGACGAACGTCAGGGCGACATCACGATCGAGGTTGATGTCGCGGGCCTGCCAGAACTGCAGACCGCGCGACCCGCCGTGGTGCTGCAGCAATCGGTACCGCCCGCCTGCCACGGCGGCTCCCGGTACGAGTCGCGGCCCTCTGCGCGAACGCAGGTCGGGTACCGGGCGGTCGGACGCGGGCGCCAGATTCTCTCGCGGGCGTGGCTGCTCGATTCTTGCCTTCGTGGTCGGCTGGTCGTCGCTGCCGCCTCCGGTCCGGGAAACCGCGGTGGTAGGTGCAGGCCCGGCGGCGGGCGGTGTGTCGGCATCTTGATTCGTCATCGCACCTACTCCTCTCCTTCGATAGCGCAAGTCGGCGGGCGCCCGGACATCCATCCCGGCCGCGCCACCACTGGTGACCGCATAGGCCTGCCAGCTCGATGTTCCCCGGTCGAAACGTCGGATGACTTCGACTTGACCAGAATACGGAACGGATTCGTCGGCAGAGATCCGCGGGAACTGCACGGTCATGGTGGCCGCGCCGTCGGTGTCCGGTTCGGGTGCCGGAGCGATGGCCGGGATGAACCGGCCGAGCAGCCGGCGCACGGCGACCACCACGGCCAGCACGTCGGGGACCCGGAGCAGGGTCAGCACGGTGTAGGTCAGGCCGATGGCGACCACCGCGACCAGGAACAGGTACGCGACCGATCCGAGCTTGCCGTGCTCGGTTGACATCCGATGCAGCCCCGACACTTCCGCCAGGCCCCAGACCAGTGCACTGCACGCGACGGAGGCGCCGATGGTCCACAGGACCGTGCGACCCACGTTGTCCATCCGGGCCCCGCCGAGTCGACTACGGAGCAGGTAGTGGCCGACGATCGCGCCGACCAGATAACCCAATCCGTTGGACAGCGCCAACCACCGGATCACCGCGTCCGGATCGTCGAACAGGACGGGCCCGAGATACGACGACGCGACCTTCACGGCGGTGATGCCGATCACCATGTAGGTCGGGGTCCAGGCGTCCTCGCGGGCATAGAAGACGCGTAGCTGCACCAGGGTCATCGCGTACGGGATCATCGTGAAGGCGCCCCAGGAGAGCACGCTGCCCAGTTGCGATGCGGTATCGGCGTCGAACTTGCCGAAGTTGAACACGGCCACACCGATGGCCGGTCCGAAGAACGTCATGAACGCGATGATCGGAACCATCGACACCATCGTCAGCCGGGTGGCGAGTGAGAGATCATCGACCACGGCGTGGGTGTCGTCGGCGGCGGCGTTGCGGGAGAGCCGCGGCATGATCGCGGTCAGGATCGTCACCCCGAGTACCCCGTAGGGCAGCTGAAGCAGCTGCCACTGGGTGGCGTAGACGCTGACGCCTGCCTCACTGGCACTCGACGCGATCCGGTAGGTGACGATGAGGCCGACCTGGAGCACGGCGACGTAGATGACGATGGCCAGCGCCATGTTGCCGAACTTGCGCAGCCGCGCGTCCAGACCCCACTGCAGGCGCAGTTTCACGCCGCTGCGGCGGATGGCCGGCACCAGGACCATCGTCTGAGCCACCACGCCGAGCGTGGTGCCGACACCGAGGATGAGGAGTTTGGTGTCTCCCATCCGGACCGGGTTCAGAGAGATCTCCCCCGGCGCCGCCGCGTACGCGATCAGGGTCGTGATCTGCACGATGTTGTTCAGCACGGGCGCCCACGCACCCGGTTTGAACAGGCCCTTCATGTTCAGGATCGCGATGAACAGCGCCGACAGCCCGTAGAAGAGCACCGACGGAAGCAGCAGGAATGCCAGTGCGGTGGCGAGATCGCGGTTGACCTTGCCGTCACCCAGGTTGAGTATCGTCAGCGCCGGCGCCGCGACGAGGGCGAGCAGAGTTGCCACACCCAGCACCACGACGGTGAGGGTGAAAATGCGGTTGATGAAGCCCGCTCCCCCGTCCGCGTCCTCGCGTTCGGCCCTGACCAGGACGGGAATGACGATCGCGGTGAGCACCGCGCCCAGCACGACTTCGGCGACCATGTTCGGCAGCACGTACGCGGCCTGGAACGACGATGCGATGGCCGCACCCAGCAGGGCGAGCACGAGGACGGTGCGCACGAATCCGGTGATCCGGGAGATGAGCGTGGCGAGTGCGATCGAACCGCTGGTCCGCAGGACGCTGTCGTCGGAGGGCTGGGTGGGAACCACCGGTGTCGAACCCCGTGATCCTCCCTGGGTCATCGGTGTCCGCCGTCCGGGTGATGGCCACCGCGTTCGGGTGGACTGTGCAGTGCGCGTGAGTCGGCCATCAGGCGATCTCGTTCGTCGGGCTCGGGCCGATCAAGGTCAGCCGGGTCGGGCTCACCCCTGAAACGGTGCCATAGACGGCGTCCGGCCAGGAAGACCAGCAGCACCCCGGCGCAGATCGTGATGATGAAGAGCGGTTTTCCATATGCGTTGGAATGTACTGACAGGTTGATGGGATCGCCCAACGGGACGCCGTTCGCGGTCACCAGACCGATCGCGACGGTCATCGATCTCGACCGGTCGGCGCGGGTGGGGACCTGGATCTGGCGGGTGCCGTTCGGGGGGATCTCGATCACGCCGAGGTCGCCGACGGTCATCCCGTCGGGCACCGCGATGTTCAGTCGCACCCGCATCGCCACCGGAAGATCGCTTCGGATGACCAGCAGCAGGGGGCTGCGTTCGGACGCGAGTGTGAAGCGACCCCCCGGATCGAGAATGCCCACGCCGTCCCGGATGCTCGCCACCGTGATGGAGACCGCCGAGGTACGCATGTTCGCCGCGTGGCCCGCCGCGTGCTGATCCTGCGGGGCCACAGACGCCAGCGCGCGCAGCAGATCTTCCCGCAGTGGGGCCATGTAGGCGGCGGGGGTGATGGGGACATCGGCTCGCTTGGTCATCGCGTCCTGCAGCTCCGAGATCTGCGCGCTGCTGGTGCGCACCGTCGCGATCGCCTGGGGGCTGGGGCCCGCGACCTGTGCGGTACGGGGAGCGACCAGGGTGGCTCCGGTGGGCGTGGAGGAGGCGGTTGCCAGTTCCGTGGCGATGTCGGGCAGAGGCCGCGGCACGGCCAGGTCGGAACCGAGGAGCATCGTCATCGCCGAGAGCACCGCCTTGGTGTCCTCGGGCGTCGCCGACCACGTCGGCGGTGCGATCAGCACCTCACCGCGGCCGATCCGGTCGGCGATCGGATCGGCCGGCGGCGGTGTGCTCTGCTGCCGGGTGGCTTCGGGTGTCGCGCCGCTCGCCGACGGCGCGAGAGCGGAGAACATCAGCGAGGCGATTGCCGTCTGCCGCCTGGCCTGCTCGGAGCCGTGCACCCAGCCCGCACGCTGTGCGTTCGGCGTCACCTGGGCCGAGTGCGGGGTGGTCCCCAACGCGGCCAGTGCGCTGGCAAGGGCGGGATCGTAGGTCTGCGCCGCGAGGTCCTGGCCGAGGGGATACAGGCCGTCCGGTGAGGTGGGCGAGGTGTTGGCGACGCCGGAGGCTGCGACGACGGCGCCCGTGGACCCGGTGTCGCGGACCAGATCCGCCCCGGCGTCGTCGAGGACACCTGACGCCGGGATGGCGAGTCCGCGCACGCTCTTGACGCCCAGGATGGTGTCGACGATGTCCGCGGGGGCGCGGAGCCCGACCTCGGAGAGATCCCTGTCCGCCACCTGGGTCAGGGCGGCGGTGTCGACGTGAGCGAACGACGTCGCGACGACGCACGTCTGGCCCGCCAGGGCGCTGAGCCTGTCGAGGAAAGCAATGGCCTGCGGGGTTCCGGTACCTTCGCGGGCCGGCCCGGTGGGATCGCCCGGATCGGTGGAGACGAGGTAGGGCTCGGTCATCGCCTGCACGCTGACCAGCAGGTCGGGATCCACCGCCAGGCACAGGCTGCGGGAGAGCTGGGAGTCCGGATCGTCGGCGTGTACCTGCTCCATCGCCGTGAGCAGATGGTCGAGGCGGCCGCCCGGTGAGATCGACTGCTGAAGACCGTTGTCCATCAGGCGCACGGTCTCGTCTCCCCCACCGGTGACGCCGGGCGCGAGCGAGGCAGGGGCGGCGATCGGCCACAACATCGTCAAGGCGACCGGCGAAGACGTGTCCGGCGGCACGGAGCCGTCTCCCCCGATCGGTGCCGTGGCCGGGTCTGCTCCCGGATCAGTGGTCTGGGCGCGGTCGCGGTCCGGCGGCAGCCCCGTCACGGGCAGCAGCGTGCGCGAGTCGTCGAGTCTGGCCGGAACACCGTAGTCGGGGGTGCCATTGACATTGATGAGGATCGGATAGACGCCCGGACTGTCGATCTGAAGACTGGGATCGCCGGAACTGTTGTCGGACAGATTGATTTGCAGGGTGAACGGGACGGTCTTGCCGGGCGCGAGCTGTTCTGAGATGTCCTGGAAATCGCCGACGACCTCGAAGCTGTTGGCGTCGGCGGACAGGGAGTCCCCGAGTCCCGCGCTCGTGGTCACCTCCGGTGCCCGTTGCAGACGCATCGCGATGTTGCGGACGGGACGATCGCCGACGTTGGTGAGGGTGCCACGGGCCGTCACCGTGCCGGGACTGGTTGTGGTGACCGTGGAGGGGTCGATCGCGTCGAGCGAGATGCTCAGGAACTCCCCGGTCGCGGTTTCTCCGTCGCCGGGTGCGGCGCCGGCGAGTGGTCCGGACCCGATCCCGAACATCACCGCGAGCACCCCCAGCAGTGCGACCAGCACCTGCATCGATCGTGCCTTCACGTGGCGTCAGGCGGGCCGGAGCCGGCCGGCGGACTGTGCGCAGCCGGTGCGCCCGAGGACTCATCGCCGTCGCCACCCCGGCCGGCACCGCGACGCCCGCGGCGCCGTCGTCGTCGAGGTTTCGCGACCACGGGCGGCTCGTTGCGTTTCTGGTTGCGGGCGGCCGCCGCCTTCTCGTAGGCGTTCGGCTCGGTGCGGGCACCCTGCGACTCCGATTCCGCCATGCGGTCCGGGTCGGCGGTCAGTTCGGCGATGACGTCCTCGGCGACCCGCGCGAGCCGGCGCTCGTCGGAGTAGGTCAGTCGTCGGGGCAGATCGGTCAGCGGCACCCACGCGACCTCGGCGACCTCGTAGTCGGCGTCGGAGAGTTCTCCGCCGGTGAACCGCATCAAATAGTGGTGGACGGTCTTGTGGATCCTCTTGCCCTCGCTGACGAACCAGTAGTCGATCTTGCCGAGGGGCGCGACGACGTTTCCCTTGATACCGGTTTCCTCGGCGACCTCGCGGATGGCGGTCTGTTCGGCCGTCTCCCCCGTCTCGATGTGACCCTTGGGCAACGACCACATCATCCGGCCACGACGGTCCACCCGACCGATGAGGGCGGCGCAACGTTCTTCACCGGGTCCGTCCAGACCCGACACCATCAGGCCACCGGCCGAGGTCTCCCTGACCGTGCGAAGACGCTGCTTGGCGAGGTTGGCGGGCACCTTTGGCGGTGCCTTGGTCTTGCCGACGTCCGACGGCTTGACCTGCGCGGTCCTACCCTCGGTGACCGGGTTCCCGGCCACTCCGGTCGCCTCACTGCGGGCCGCCTCGGCGCTGCTGTCGGCAGGCCTGGACGGTTTGCGTCGACGGCCGCGACGGGATCGGCGGGAGCCGCCGCCACCCGACTCGGTCCCGGAGCGATCATCGGCCGATTGTTGCTCTCCACCTGCGGGTTGTTGACGCGGCTCGGTTCCGTTCTGGTTCGTGCCGACATCTCGAGCGGCCCCGCGCCTACCGCCGCGCCTGCGCCGTGGGCGCCGGGCGACGTCCCTGTTCGGCTCGGTGGGTTCGGCTGACACCCAATAGATGCTAGTCGTGTGTAACCCGCTGTTTGCTCCAGCGTGGCCGTTGGACGTTGCCGGGAGACGAAGCCGGAGGCGGAGCTCGAGGTCTTCGTCGGTACTCTGGCGTTTCGTGACAACTCCTGCTGATTCCACAGATGACCTGGCCGCCGCCGAACGACGGACCAGGTTACTGGCTGCGGCTGCGGTGTCGCTGAGGAGTCTGTCGGACGTGCTCGACCCGCTGGGAGCGCGATTCGCGGCAGCGGGATTCGAGCTGTATCTCGTCGGGGGCTCGGTGCGTGACGCGGTGCTGGGGCGCCTCACGAACGACCTCGACTTCACCACCGACGCCCGGCCGGACAAGGTGAAGGAACTGCTGCACGGCTGGGCGGAGGCGATCTGGGACACCGGTATCGATTTCGGCACCATCAGCGCTGCCAAGGCCGGGCATCAGATCGAGATCACGACCTTCCGGGCCGATTCTTACGACCGGGTGGGGCGCAATCCCGAGGTGCGGTTCGGTGACCGTCTCGAAGACGACCTGATCCGCCGCGATTTTTCCATGAACGCGATGGCGGTGAAGATCGGGGACGACGGCAGTCAGCAGTTCGTCGACCCTCTCGGCGGCCTGGACGCTCTGCTCGCCGGGGTGATCGACACGCCCGCGGCGCCCGAGGACTCCTTCAACGACGATCCGTTGCGGATGCTGCGCGGCGTCCGGTTCGTCTCGCAGCTCGGCTTCTCCCTCTCCCCCGGCGTGTTCGCTGCGACGGTGCGGATGGCTGCGCAGATCGAACGCATCACGGTCGAGCGGATCGCGGCCGAGCTCGACAAGCTGATCCTCGGAGAGCACGCCGTCGAGGGTGTCGACATGTTGTGTGAAACGGGTCTGGCCGAACGCGTGATGCCCGAGATCCCCGGGATGAAATTGGCGATCGACGAACACCACCAGCACAAGGACGTCTACACCCACTCCCTGACGGTGCTCTCGCAGGCGATCGATCTCGAGGACGGCGATCCCGACCTGGTGCTGCGGTGGGCCGCGATTCTCCACGACATCGGCAAACCGGGTACGCGCAGGCATGAACCCAATGGCGGCGTCAGTTTCCATCACCACGAGGTCGTCGGAGCGAAGATGGTGCGCAAACGGCTGCGCGCACTGAAGTACCCGAAGGCCGTGATCGAAGACGTGGCCAATCTGGTGTTCCTGCACCTGCGATTCCACGGATACGGCGAGGGCCAGTGGACCGACTCCGCGGTGCGCCGCTATGTGACGGACGCCGGTGAACTGCTCCCCCGGCTCCACAAACTCGTGCGGGCGGACTGCACCACCCGCAACAAGCGCCGGGCACAGCGACTGCAGCAGAACTACGACAACCTCGAGGCCCGGATCGACAAGATCGCGGAGGCGGAGGATCTCGCACGTGTCCGGCCTGATCTCGACGGCAACGCGATCATGGAGCTACTCGGTCTGCCGCCGGGTCCACAAGTCGGTAAGGCGTGGCGGTACCTGAAAGAACTACGCCTCGACCGGGGGCCCATGTCACACGATGAAGCCGAAGAGGCCCTGCGGCAGTGGTGGGCGGAGCAGCAGGACTGACAACGTCTGGGCAGAACCGGCGGCGTCTAGGTGAGCGACACCAGTTGGCCGAGATCGTCGCTGGGGAGTTCACCGTCGACGACCGCGGTGACCGTCGCGTTATTCAGCACAATGCCGCCCTTGTGGTTGTCGAGGAAGGCGGTGTCGGCGGCGTCGCGGCCGGTGGCGATCCGGACCAGGGTCTGCCGCGGTGCGAGACAGGTCGCATCCACCACGCGCCACTGCCCGTCGACGAATGCCTCGGCGACGGCATGGAAGTCCATGGGGTCGCAGCCCGGTGCGTAGACCGCCACCAGTCGCGCCGGAACGTTCACCGCCCGCAGCGTCGCGACGACGAGATGTGCGTAGTCGCGGCACACCCCGGCTCCGGCGAGCAGCGTGTCCGCGGCTCCGTCGATGGGATCGCTCGAACCCGGCACATAGTCGAGATGCGTTCCCACCCAGGCCGATACCTTCTCCAGCAACGTGGCCGGTTCGGTGATGTCGCCGAATTGCTTTGCGGCGAAACCGAAGAACTTGTCCGCCTCGGCATAACGACTGGGACGCAGATACAGTGACAGATCGTAGTCGGACACCGGTGCGGGCTCGGTGTTGCCGATCACGGTGGCCTCGTACTTGGCCTGGAGGTTGCCCACGCCCGCGTGCATCATGTGGATGCGGTTACCGTGGGCGCCACTGATCTCGCGGACGTCCAACGGGCGACCGTCGAGGAGGAACGACAGCGACTCCGTCACCTCGGCACCCGGATGTGGCGCGATCGCGATCTGGAACTCCAGATCGGTCTCACCGGTGATGTCGACGTCGAGCTGGGCAGATACGTCACGTTTGAGCACGAGACTCCTTCGAGGGATTGCGAGGTACCAGAAAGGTTACGGCACCGGGGAGGGTTTCGATGGTCGCGGGAAGCATGCCGACCCGGTCGCCGTCGGCGTAGATGGGTGCGGCGGGCTCGCATTCGAGCACGATTTTTCGACCCCGCAGCTGTTCGACCTCGGGCCGGTGAATGTGTTTGCCGCTGTACACCGTTGGGAAGAGCGTCAGCAGACGTAGTCGGGAGCCGCTGAGTACGAGCGTGAGGTCGAGCAGCCCGTCGTCGATGATGGCGTCAGGTGTGATGTGCATCCCTCCGCCGTACGAACGGGTGTTACCGGCCGACGCCAGGACGAGATCGCGTTCGATGGTGGTGCCGTCGACGGTGATCCGGTAATGGAATGGCTTCAGCTTCGCGATCTCGGCCACGGCTGCGATGGGATACCGCAGTTGACCCTTCGGCCGCGAAAGCATGTTCGCCCGTTCGGTGACCAACGCATCGAGCCCGGTCGCCGCGACCGTCCCGAACACGGAGTTGCTGCCATCGGCGAGAGTGATCTGGGCAAGGTCGATGCTGCGTTGGTGACCGGCGCCGATGATCGCCGCGGCGGCGACCGGATCGTCGATCGGGATACCAAGTGCGCGTGCGTGATCGTTGCCGGTACCGGCAGGCATCAGGCCGATGGACGTGCCGGTCCCCCGCACCGCCACGAGCGCCAACCTGATACTGCCGTCGCCGCCGATGACCACGACGGCATCGTGATCGGACCGGGCGGCGCTGTGCGCCAACTCCTGCGCGTGGGTCGCGTCGCGGCCGATCATCTCGGTGACGTCGAGACCGTGGGCGCGGAGCGCCCCCAGTGCGGTCTCGGCGGCACCGGCTCCGAGACCGTGACGTGCGGAGGGGTTGATCAGTGCGGCAATGCGCCGGATGGTCATGGGATCAGTTTGCCCGGGTTCAGGATCCCGGTGGGGTCCAGGGCGTCTTTCACCGCGCGCAGAATCCGCACGCCGACGTCGCCGATCTCTGCCCCCACCCACGGTCGATGGTCGGCACCGACCGCGTGGTGGTGGGTGATCGTGCCACCGCCGGCAACAATGGCCTCGGACGCAGCGGCTTTCGCGGCCTGCCACTGCACGATGGGATCACTGTCACACCGGTAGACCACGGTGAAGTAGAGCGACGCGCCGGTGGGATAGGTGTGCGAGATGTGGCAGAGCACCAGTGCGGGTGATCCGGACGTCGCGATCGCATCGGTGAGCGCGGTGGTCACGACGTCTTTCAGTGCGCAGAGGTTGTTCCAGGTGGTGGCGGTCTCGAGCGTTTCGCATCCGACCCCGACGGCGAGAAGCGCGTCGCGAAGATAGGGCGCGTCGAATCTGCCGTGTTCCCAGGCCTGCCCGCGCGGAGCGCCGAGGGACCGTCCGCCGGCGTCCGACAACAGGGCCGCGGCCAGCTCTTGCCGTGCCTGCGCAACAGGGCCGGTGCCCTCGAAGGTGGTGATCGCCAGGGCACCGCCGGAGACGGTGTCGTCGGTGGCGCCGATCTTGCCGGGGCTCGCGAGGTTGACCGCTGTCTCCGCCTCGTCGGACAGTCGCATCACCGTGGGACCGCCACCTTGCTGCGCGACCGCGCGCAATGCTGCTGCACCCGTGACGAAGTCAGGAAAGTGCCAGGCTTCGTGGAGCGTGACCGGTGCAGCGGCACGTACTCGCAGGGTGACCTCGGTGATGATCCCGAAGGTGCCTTCCGAACCGAGGAACAACTGGCGGAGATCGGGGCCGGCTGCGGTCTTGGGGGCGCCGCCGAGGTCGAGGATGCCCGTCGGGGTGACCACTCGCAGGCCCGTCACCATG
Organism: Williamsia soli; assembly: GCF_017377795.1. GTDB lineage: Bacteria > Actinomycetota > Actinomycetes > Mycobacteriales > Mycobacteriaceae > Williamsia > Williamsia soli. Next base: position 90,213 of record NZ_JAFRDR010000011.1, read on the forward strand.
TCGTCGAACCGTCCGTAACCCGCCGACGCCTGCCCCGACGATCGCGTGGCCGCGAACCCACCGATGGTCGCGAACCGGAAGCTCTGCGGGAAATGGCCCAGCGAGAACCCGTGTGCGCCGAGCAGTTCTTCGGCCCGCGGTCCGGTGACCCCGGCGCCGAGAGTCGCCTGGTTCGACACCGGATCGATCGCGACCAGCCGGTCGAAGTTGCAGAGGTCCACCGAGAGGACGGCGCGCAGACCGCCGGCATCGGGGTCGAGGCCGCCCACGACGCTGGTACCGCCGCCGAAGGGCACCACGGCGATCGACCGGTCGGCGCACCAGCGCAGGAGTTCGGCTATCTGAGCGCTCGTCGCCGGCGCGACGACGGCGTCGGGGGCGTCCTGGTGGGGTTGCCGGCGCCGGAGCAGATCGAGGGTGGACTTCCCGCCCGCCCTGATCAGCCGGTCTCCGTCGGCTGTGGCGACGGTGCCCACGATGGCCTCGAGTTCAGCGACGTCGGTGCTCGTCAGGCGGCTGGGGGAGAGCTGGATCTGCGCCGCAGCCGGTGCGGAGACCGGGTCGCCCGAGATGCCGAGGACCTGGCCGAGCAGGTCTTTCACGGGCTGGGGAAGAGTGGTGGCGGACTCGGCGGAGCCCCAGGCATTCCACTGCATCGGAGGAAGCGGCAGTACGTGCTGGGGATAATCGGCGCTCATGCGTTACAGTTTTACATAACATGTCAATCCGTAACGATAGTCCCGAACTCAGTTCTCGAGAATCCGACCCGACGAACATCACCGACCGCGTGCTCGACGCAGCCCGGAGCTGCATGTTGCGCGCGGAGGGCGGCAAGATCGCCCTCGCGGAGGTGGCCAGGGTCGCCGGCGTCAGCAGGCCGACGGTGTACCGCCGCTGGCCCGATGTGCAGTCATTGACCGGCGAACTCCTCAATCGTGAGATGGCCGAGGTGCTCGGCGCGGTACCAGAACGTGGCAGCACACTGGAGGAGCAGGTCGACCGCTTTGTCGACGTCGCCCAGGGCCTGCAGGAGAACGCGCTGTTCGCCGTGCTGTGGCGCGAACCCGCCACGGCCCTGGCGCAATACGTGTCGGTGCGCCTGGGCACGAGCCAGCAGATGTTGCTGGCGATGATCGAATGGGCCATCGGCGAGGGCCAGGAGCGCGGCGACATCCGCCCGGGTAGGCCGGATCAACTGGCTGCGATGGTGTTGCTGATCAGCCAGTCGGCAATCCAATCGCATGCATTGGTCGCTCCCATCCTCGGTGACCGATGGACGACCGAGTTGCGGTACGCCCTCATGTCCTACCTCAGGATCCAGTCGTGACCTCCGAACCGGAGAATGACGCGGCCGGTGCGCTGAATGCGTCGCGACGCGGCCGGGAGATGGTCGAGTTGGCCTCTCGCACAGAGCCGTTGGACGTACTTGTGGTCGGCGGCGGGATCACCGGTGTCGGTGTCGCGCTCGACGCCGCCTCCCGGGGACTGTCGGTGGCACTGGTCGAGGCCCAGGATCTGGCATTCGGCACCAGCCGGTGGAGCAGCAAACTGGTGCACGGAGGCCTGCGCTACCTGGCCAGCGGCAACGTGGGGATCGCGCACGAGTCCGCGGTCGAGCGGCACCGGATCATGACCGACATCGCACCCCATCTGGTACGCCCGATGACACAGGTGCTGCCCGTCTTCGCAGACAGCCCGGTTCTGGGCAGGCTCGTGACCCGCGCCGGCATGTTCGCCGGAGACCTGTTGCGCCACAATGCGAAGACGTCGGCCGAGCTGCTTCCTCGGTCCCGGAAGGTCTCGGGGGAGGAGGCGGTCGAACTCGTTCCTGGTCTCCGCACCAGCGGTCTGCGCTCGGCCGTCCTGGCGGCCGACGGCCAGCTCGTCGACGACGCCCGGCTGGTGGTGGCGGTGGCCCGCACCGCTGCCGCACACGGGGCGACCATTCTCACGTACACCCGCGCCACCGAGGTGACCGGTGACGGCGCCATGCTGACAGATGTCAGGACCGGACGCCGTTTCGCCGCCCCGGCCCGGTCGGTGATCAACGCAACCGGGGTGTGGGCCGGGGAAGTCGACCGGTCGATCACGCTGCGCCCCAGTCGCGGAACACATCTCGTGGTCTCCGCTCAGGCGCTGGGGAATCCGACCGGCGCGTTGACCGTACCGATGGCAGACAGCATCAGCCGGTTCGTCTTCGCGTTGCCACAACAACTCGGCCGCGTGTTCATCGGACTGACCGACGAGGACGCGCCGGGACCGATACCCGATGAACCACGGCCCACCGAGGCCGAGATCGACATGCTCCTCGAGACGATCAACAAAGCACTGGCCAGGCCACTGGACCGGTCGGACATCCTCGGCGTCTTCTCAGGCCTGCGTCCGTTGGTGGACCAGGTCGGCGAAGGTGTCGAGATGAGCACCTCGGACCTGTCGCGCAAGCACCTCGTCTCGTACACCGGCGGCATGATCACCGTGGTCGGGGGCAAGCTCACGACATACCGGCAGATGGCCGAGCAGGCCGTGGACGCGGCCCTCACGCGGTCGGGAGTGCCTGCCGGACCGTGTATCACCGCGACCCTTCCCCTGATCGGTGCCTCCGGTGCCGCAGCCGATTCGGCGCTGCCGCGGTCGTTGATCGAGCGTTTCGGTGGGGAATCGGAGCACGTCCTGGATGTCGCCACCACCGACCGTCCGGCCGCACCCATCGCCCCCGGGATCGACGTCACACGTGCGGAGATCGAGTTCGCGATCACCCACGAGGGTGCATGCACGGTCTCGGACATCTTGGCCCGCCGTACGCGGATCGGCTTGGTGCCGGGCGACGCCGACCACGCGGCCGGAGCCGTCGCGGAGATCCTCGACGGTGCCGCCGAGACATCGGCCTGAGCAACGTCGGGTCGAACCGCCGCGCGTGCGGTTAGTGTGGGCTCTCATGAGTGAAGTCAGTGCCGACGATCTCGCCGACATCGTGGCCGCCACACGCAGCTTTGTCCGCGAGCAGGTGATCCCCCGTGAACAAGAGATCGCCGACGCCGATGCCATTCCCGACGATCTGCGCGAGGCGATCAAGGACATGGGCCTGTTCGGGTTCGCGATCCCGCAGCAATGGGGCGGTCTCGGACTGGACCTCGAGCAGGATGTGGCGCTGGCCCAGGAGCTCGGATACACCTCACTCGCCGTGCGGTCGATGTTCGGAACCAACAACGGCATCGCAGGCCAGGTCCTGGTCGAGTTCGGGACAGACGAGCAGAAGCAGCTGTGGTTGGCCCGGATAGCCTCGGGGGAGGTGGTCGCGTCGTTCGCGCTCACCGAGGACGGCGCGGGGTCCAACCCCGCGGGCCTGCGGACGAAAGCCGTTGCCGACAAGGATGACTGGATCATCAGCGGGTCCAAGCGCTACATCACGAACGCGCCGTCCGCGGACTTGTTCGTGGTCTTCGCCCGCTACCGCGACGCCGACTCCGGCGGGCCGGGCATCGCGGTCTTCCTCGTCCCCGCCGACGCGGAGGGGGTCGAGGTCGGCCCCAGGGACAAGAAGATGGGCCAGTCCGGATCACAGACGGCAGAGGTGTACTTCGACGAGGTGCGGGTGGACGGGTCCGCATTGGTGGGGGGCGACCCCGACGTGGGTTACCGGGCCGCGATGACCATCTTGGCCCGCGGCCGGATCCACATCGCCGCGGTCGCGGTCGGTCAGGCACAGCGTGCGCTGGACGAATCTGTCCGCCATGCGGCGCTGACGACACAGGGCGGCAAGGCAATCGGCGACTTCCAGCTCGTGCAGGCCATGCTCGCCGACCAGCAGACGGGGGTGATGGCCGGCCGGGCGCTGGTGGCCGAGGCCGCCCGGAAGTGGGTCGCCGACGAAGACAGGAGAATCGCTCCGTCAGTGGCGAAGGTCTTCTGTACCGAGATGCTCGGCAACGTCGCCGACCTGGCCGTGCAGATCCACGGCGGCGCGGGATACATGAACGGTGTTGTGGTGGAGAGGATCTACCGTGACGCGCGGCTACTGCGGCTCTACGAGGGCACCAGCGAGATCCAGCGGTTGATCATCGGTGGGGGACTGGTGCGGGCCGAGAAGAAACGCAATCAGTAACCCATCCCGCGCAATTCGTTGGCCAGCTGATCGAGGTGCGACCGCTGTACATCGAGGTGTGGACTGATCCTGAGCACCGTCTGTTCCGAACTCAGGGGCGCTCGCCAGGGATCGGCGCTGGTGACCAGGATGCCGATCGAGCGCAGCTTGTTGCGCGCCGCCAACACGTCACCGGCCTCCCAGCCAGGCGGCGGTGCCAGCGTGACGATCGCGGACGGCTCGTCGATGGGCTCGAGCACCTCCCAGCTGCCGATTCCGGTCAGCCGTTCCCTGGTGAACTGTCCGATCGTGGCGAGCTCGCGGTTGACCCGTGCGGGCCCGAAACTCTGCAGTTCCTGGATCGCGACGCCGAGCCCGAGCCGACCGGCGATGAAGGCCTCGGAGCTCTCGACCTCGACCGGGCGGACCGAATCGGCCCGCACAGCGAGGAAGCCGACGCCGCGGGGTCCGGCCAGCCATTTACGGCTGGTCCCGTAGACCACGTCGGCTCCTGATGCGCAGTCCCGCTGGCCCAGTGCCTGCGCGACGTCGACGACCACAGGAACACCCGCAGCGCGGGCGAGGTCGACGATCTTCGAGACCGGTTGCACCACACCGCTGTGCGACCCGATGTGGCAGATGTGGATGAAGTCGGGCTGCTCGAACTGCAGCATGTTCTCGAGCGCGTCGGTGTCGACGTGCCCGTAAACGTCCGCCGACGGGATCGTGTGCACCGCGTAACCGCGACGCTCGAACTCGTCGAGGTTGGGCCCGAACTCGTTCTTGGCGACCCAGACCGACGCGGAGATGGGGAGGTTCCAGTGGGTGAGCAGGGCTCGCAGCGCCGCCTTGGCGGACTCTCGAAAGGCGAGCTCGCTCGCCTGATGCCCGACCAGCTCGGCGATGTCGCGACGGCACCTGTCGAGCGATTCGGCGATCTGTTCCTCGGCGACATACGCACCGCGCTCGGCCTCGCGCCACAGGTGCGACGTGATGGTCTCGATCACCCGCTTCGACGAACGTGATGCCGACGCCGAGTCCAGGTGGATGCTCACCGGTTCGGTACGGGCGCGATGCCAGAGGTCACCGAGCTCGCTCACGTACATCCGTAGAACCTCCTGGGCTGGGGGACTCCGCCTAAGTGCTTGTCGGCTCTCACGCTACCGCTAAGACACCCGATGGAACCGAGACACCCGATGGCGCCGTCATATCCGTCATGGAGCCCACCATCGAGTACGTCTTCGGATCGGGGAACGGTACGACCCAATCGTGGATCTCGCCGCCGGATCTGACCCTCGGGCCGGGTGGTCTCGACGCGGTCCGGATCGACTTCGACGGCGACGGACGACTCGACGATGCGATGTGGGACCGCGACGCAGACGGGCGCGCCGACTGCAGCGTCCTGGATCTCGACGACGATGGTCGGCTCGACGCCTGGTTCACCGACGATGGTTCGGGGGTGTGGGGGCAGGAGATCGAGCAGGGAGAACAGGAGCAGCGCGACGGCGATCTCGGTTGGAGCGATCCGACGGGTGAGCAGCACACGAGTCCGGCCACGACGGATCTCCACGGATCCTGCGCGAGTGTGGACGTCGCGGGTGACAGCGGTACCGACGACAGGGTGTGCGATCGGGATTCCGATGGTCTCGCCGAGATCGTGTTGATGCGATCCGGTGGGCGGTTGTACCTCGACACCGACATGGACTCGCGGCTCGATCAGGTCCTCGTCGACACCGATCTCGATGGGACTGCCGACGTTGTCTACTCGGTGGGGCAGCCGGGGTTTGCACTGTGAGGATTCTCAGCGCGGAAGATTCTCAGCGCGGAGGATTCTCAGGGCGGTTGCCGCCCCTGTCGGCAGCCACCCTGGGAACCACCCCTCGCACCTCCATCGTGATCGTGAAGATCACGAAGCGAGGTAGGGCCCAGTCAACCACGAGGCCCTGGTCAGCGCAACACGTGCGACCTGCGGCGATGACGCCGGCTCGAGAGCGTCAGGCGGCTTCTTCGCCGGTGCTGCGGTGTCGCAGCCGCCGATCCTCCAGCGCGCGTGCGGTGCGATAGGTGCGGCCGGCTCGCCATACCCGGAATGCCGCCTCGAGTCCCAGCAGCAACGTCCCGACCATGCAGAAGCTGAGGGCAAGCAGCCCCAGGGTCACACTGATCGGACTGTTCTCGGCGACATGGATGTCTGCGGCCCAGACGAGGCCGGTCCCGATGATCTTCCACGCGGACCAGGCGACGGCGAAGATGCCGCCAACGCCGACGACGAACCGCAGTTTGCCCAGTTCGGACCGCACGACGGTCCAGGCGAGGAAGCCTGCCGGTAACCCGATCCAGATCGAGAAGACGGCCTCGTAGAGGACCACGTTGAAGACGTGCCCGTAGTCGGCGAGGAAGTCGGCGCTCGGAGGGAAACTCGAGTGCACCAACGTGAGATTGATGATCGCCACCGAGCCTGCAGCTCCGAGGACCAGCATCATCAGACGCTGGTGCAGATCGGGGTCGGTCCACTCGTCGCTGCCCGGATCGCGGCTCTTACGACGGATGGCCATCAGCGCACCCATCAGAGCGCAGCCGGCGATGACGGCCGACGTGGCGCCCCAGATGCGCTCAGAGGTGTTGAGAGGGTCGCGCACACCGCCGATGGGGATCAGGCTGATGTAGTTCTCGCCGGTAAGGGAGTAGAACGCCATGCACACGCCGAATGAGATGGTGGTCGCGTGGCGGTACCACCCGCCGCGCAGCGCCACCAGCGCCGCCAGGACCACTCCGGTCCAGGCAAGCGCGCCGAGCGCATCTCTCATGCCACGATGCCAACAGCTCCGAACGCAGCAGTCAAGGCACGGTTGTTACGAGGCTGGCTACCACGGCCTTCGGCGAGTGTGCCGACCGTCGTCGCGAACGCCTCGGACTGGGCCTCTCGCCGGGAGTTCTGATCGCAACCCTCATGACCGGCGAGCAGATGCCAGGCCTCGTGCGCCGCGATGTGGATGCTGTGGGCCTTGGAGACGTTCGCCGGGATGACGATGATGGCGGTACCGCGGCTGGTCCGCAGTGCGGCGCCGGTCACCTCACCCGAATTGAGACTGTCAGAAGTGATGCAACGGACCGGGCAGCCGAGTTCTTTGGCCAGCCGGATCTCGAACGCCTCCCACGACCAGTCGCCCTCGGGTGAGATGGCAGCGGCGAGCCGAAACATCTTCTGGCGGGTCATCATTGTCCGACGCTCTTCTCGGCCTCGAGTACCCGGCTCACCTCGCGGAGCAGGGTGACCAGTTCGGCCCGTCCGGTCGAGGACAATTGATCGGCACGCAGACCCGCAACCTGCAACCCGGTTTCCTCGATCGCCGCCTGGACCTCTTCACCAAGGGTCCGAGGACTCGACGAGAAGTGGTCTTTGGAGACACCGAAGAACGAGCAGATGGCGTCACGCACGGCGCCGTCCACCTTCATCACACGACCCTTGCGGATCCGCCACACGAATTGCCGATCGATGGTGCGGCCGGTTTCGGCCGTGACCCAGTCGGCGATCTCTGCGTTTGCCGTCCGAGAGCCACCGGGCCAGCGGGACGCACAGAGCCTATTGAGCTCGATTGCGAACTCAGACACCTCATCACGATTGCGCATGGGCACCATAGTGCCAGGTGAATAGCCGTTTTGTCGCTATGTCGGAGGCTAAGGTCACTCACGTGGAGAAGGTCATGCTCGCTGTAAGAGGTCCGGTGCCGACTGAGAAATGGTGCTCTGACCTGCGTAAACAAGGCTCCCAGATGGGTTTCGGTGGCGTCGCGATCAACGTTCGAGACAATCTGGTATCCGGTTCTAAAATGACGCTGACAACCCTGGATCCACCGATTGTCGCCGTGGTCAGCGTCTGGACGGAGCAACACTACGGGCAGCCGATCGCGGAACTCATCGACCTTATAGGCAGTTCATTTGGTCATGTTTCGGCGTATCTGGTGACGGAATCAGTACCGCTGCCCGTGCCCCGTGTCGACCCGGGGGAGCGCACCCCGGGGTTGTCGAACCTGGCCTTCATCCGCCGCCCCGTCGACCTCGACGAGGCGACATGGCGCAGGCGCTGGCACCTCGACCACACGCCGATCGCGATCGAGACCCAGGCGACGTTCGGCTACGTCCAGAACGCGGTCGTCCGGTCGCTGACACCGGATGCGCCGTCGGTGGACGCGATCGTCGAGGAGTTCTTCCCCATCGAGGCAGTGCACGATGTGCACGCCTTCTTCGGCGCCGCGGACGACGATGAACTGACCGACCGGATGACCCGGATGCTGGCGAGCACCGGCGCTTTCGGGGCGGATCAGAACATCGACACGGTGCCGACGAGTCACTACCTCTACCGGGATCCGTGTGCTCGTTGACCGGCCCCTCGCCGAAGGGACGGCGGTGGTCAGAAGGCGGGTGGTCAGAAGGTGGGTGGGCCGGCCTTGATGCGCTCGAGTTGGTACGCGATGGGATCGGCCGGCCGGGCCTCCCAGTCAGAATCGAGCCACCAGGTGATGCCGGCATCCGCGAGCTGCGCAGCCTTGCGACGTTCGCCGTCGCGATCGGAGAGATCGGACGTGCCCTCGAAGACAATGTCGTAGTTTCCCGTGAAACCGAGCTCCTCGCGCAGCCCACGGATCCCGGCCGCAACGCGCGCCCACTGCTCCACACCGACCGTGACCGGGCCGTCCGGCATCGAGCCGTCCGTGTTCCGGAAGTTCGGCAGCAGTCCGTCGCAGCGGGCCGCCCTCGCCATGGACTTGCGCGCACCCTGCAGCCCTACGCACCAGGTGGTGATCCGGGGCGTGGAGACGATGGGGTCGGGGAGTTCGAAATCGGTGGGTTGCACCTGGTAGTGCTTGCCCGAGTACTCAAATGGCTGTCCGGCCCAGAGCCCGAACAGTACGTCGAGACCCTCGTCGAACAATTCTGCACGGGTCTTGCGGCCCTGGTCGCGTTCGAACGCCAGCCAGCCGGGGTGCAGAGCGCCCATCCCGACGCCGAGGATCACCCGCCCGCCGCTGAGCCGATCGAGAGTTGCAGTGGTGGACGCCAGATCCCACGGTTTGCGCCGCGGCACAGGGGTCAACATCGTGCCGAGCCCGATGCGTTCGGTGCGCATCGCTGCCGCGGTCAGTGATATCCAGGGGTCGTTGCCCCAGAGGGCCTCCCAACCGAACACCGCATCCCAGCCCGCGTCTTCGGCCGCAACCGCCATCGTCGCGAAGTCGGCGGCATCACCCTTGGGAAAGACGATTCCGTACTTCATGGCGTCTCCTGAGTGGTGGGGGTTGGGGCCCGTCAGGTGCGGATCGGAGCCGCCGGGGCCTCGGGGACGGTCGCTTCCTCGCGATTATGGATCAGCCCTACGACAACGATGGCAATCGCGTAGATGGCTGCACCTGCGACGACGAGGCCCGGTGAGCGTCCGTCGTCGGCGATGGTCAACGCGCCCACGGTGATCGCCCCGACGAACGCAAAGTTGAACAGCGCGTCCTGGAAGGAGAACGCCTGGCCGCGCCGGGCATCCGCGACGTCCATCTGCATAGCGGCGTCGCCGCAGAGCTTGCACACCTGGCCGATCAATCCCAGCACTGCAGCGGCCACACAGATCACGATGCCGTTGAAGCTCCACAGGGTCAGCTGCGCGACGACTCCGACCGCCAATGCGGAGACAACCGCTCGTCTACGTCCGAACCGGGCGACGAGGAACGGGGTCAGCAGGGCCGCGAACAGCATCCCCACGGCGGTCATGGCTGCGACCAGACCGAATCCTGACAGACCTCCGCCGAGCGTCGAATTCTTGGTGAGGACCAGCAGCATCAGGGTGTTGAAGCCGAACACCAGTCGGTGCGCCCCGACCCCGGCGAGCGCGGCTGCGACGGGCGGCGCCTGCCATACGGCACGGGCTCCGTGTCCGAGGCCCACTGCGACCGCGCGCAAAGCGGATCCGCTCGGATGCTGCGGGGTGACCTTACCGACGACATCCGGATGGTCCGGACCGAGTTGCAGAGGTTCGAACCGGTGGGCGATCGCGGCGGCGGCCAACGCGACGACCACTGCGCCCATGACCGTCGCCGCGCTGCCGGAATTGTTCGACCCGAAGATCTCGCGCAACGTCAGGGCGCCGCCTGCACCGAGAGCCAGCGCGCCGGCCCCGATGGTGGTGAAAAAGGAGTTCATCCCGACGAGCAGATCGCGTTCGATGACATGCGGCAGGCCCGCGGACAGACCCGAGGCCACGAACCGGCTCGCGCCGGTGACGGCCAATGCCGCGATCAGGACGCCGGTGTCATCGGCGCCGGTCGCGATCACGAGGGCGACCAAGGAGACCAACACCGCACGCAACACGTTGGCCCAGACGAGGACCGTACGGCGATCCCAATGGTCGAGCAGGGCGCCGGCGAACGGACCGATCACCGAGTAGGGAAGCAGCAGTACCGCCATCCCTCCGGCCACGGCCATGGGATCGGCATGCCGCTCGGGGTTGAACAGAATCGCACCACCGAGCGCGGCCTGGAAGAGGCCATCGGTGAACTGACTGCCGAGACGCACCGAGAGCAACCGGAAAAGTCCAGGTGAGTGGCGAAACGACCGCACGAACTGCCGCAGCGGCAGGCGATGGCTACCGGAGCAGGAGGGCAGCCCAGAGGCCGCCGCGGTCGGTTCTATGTTCACCATCACCAGCGTACAAACCTTGCGGCCTCGGTGCGCCGCCGCGGGCGAAGTGCGCACGCGAAATTCGCCTCTCACCGTGACATGATGAAGCGATGTCACCCAGTTCAATCGAGGTGTCTGCAGGCAGCCTGCTCATGGCCTCGACGGATCTGGCCGAGCCGACCTTTCGGCGCACGGTGATCTACATCATCGAGCACAACGACGCGGGCAGTCTCGGCGTCGTCCTCAACCGGATGAGTCAGACGGCCGTCCACAACCTCTTGCCGGCGTGGACCGACACAGCCGCTCGGCCGAAGGCGATCTTCGTGGGTGGTCCGGTGAAGCAGGACTCGGCCCTGTGTCTGGGAGTGGTCCGGCCCGGGGTGAGCATCGGTCATCTGCCGGCCCTCCGCCACGTCGAGGGCCGGGTTGTACTCGTCGACCTGGACGCCGACGCCGAAGATCTGGCGGAGGCACTGTCGGGCGTGCGGATCTTCGCGGGGTACGCGGGCTGGGGGATCGGGCAACTGGGCGACGAATTGAGGACCGGTAGCTGGATCGTGGCGCCCTCGCTACCCGACGACGTCCTTGCCCCGGCGGAGATGGACCTGTGGTCGCAGGTGTTGCGCCGCCAGCCGTGGCCACTGCCGCTTCTCTCGACCCACCCGATAGAACTCGAGAGAAACTGACGTCCCGTTCACACCTTGTTGTGCGCCTGTTACTCTTCCTCAGCAGTTGTGAGCGTCGTCTCATCGGCGATGCTGGGGTCGGGGTGCATCAGAGGGGGAGCCGATGAGGCTTTCGGTTCGGTTCGTGGGGATTGTCGCAGGGGCAATGTCACTGGCGTTGACAGCGGGATTGATCAATCCTGTTGCCGCGGTGGCGGATCCGAGCGGCGGCGCGGACGGTCAGCGCTGGATCGCAGAGCATGACACCAATCTGCAGTACCCGGGAACCCACGTCCAGTGGGACGTCCCGATCACGATGAGCGACGGCACAGTGCTCAAGGCGAACATCTACCGGCCCGCTGATGCGGCCGGGCGCCCCGTCGACACCAAGACGCCGGTGATCCTCAATATGACGCCGTACACCAAGTTGGTCTCCGCGGTCGCCGAGGCAGCGCTGTCCAACCCGGTGCTCGGACCGCTGGCCATCCAACTCGCTGATCTGCTGAACTTCTCGGGCACCCCGATCGACGGTCTCGCCGATCTCATCCAGGCCCTCAAAGGCGGCGGTGTGCAGGCCTTCTCGGTGGACTCGAAGCTTGTCCGCTCCGGTTATACCCAGGTGGTCGTGGACGTTCGCGGCACCGGCTTCTCCCAAGGTGTCTGGGATGTCTTCCGGGCGCGGGAACAGCAGGACACCCTCGAGGTCATCGACTGGGCCGCGAAACAGAAATGGTCCGACGGCAAGCTGGGTATGAGCGGTATCTCCTACTCGGCGATCAACCAGATCCACGCGGCCAACAAGAACCCCGAAGCGCTCAAGGCGATCTTCCCGGTGGAGCCGGGTGGTGACCTGATCCGCGACATCGTCGCTCCCGGTGGCGCACTCGGTTTCGGATTCCTGCCGTTGTGGCTGACCCTGGTCAACGGGCTCAAGTTCGTGCCGGACGTGGGTTCGATGCTCGACGGCACCTTCGACTGGAAGTGGCTGTCGTCGCGTCTGTCCGATCCCGCGGTCTTCGCTCCGCAGCTACTCGACGCACTGCTCGCACCGAGCATCGAGGATCTGCCCCCGCGCACGATGAATCTGCTCGACGAGAGTTCGGCAGAACGCACGGGGTGGCAGGACTACGCCCAGAACATCAAGGTGCCGACGATGATCTACGGCGGCTGGCACGACCTGTTCACCAACAGTGAGTGGCGGATGTTCGACAACATCCCGCTCTCCGGCGGCAAGAAGCAACTGATCATGGGCCCGACGTACCACATCAATCCGGGGACGAGGTTCGGTGAGCCGGGCTATCCGCCTCGGCTGGATGTGCTGCAGCAGGCCTGGTTCGACAAGTGGCTCAAAGGCATCGACAACGGGATCGAGAACTACGGCCCTGCCACGCTGTACCAGCAGGGCAACGGGTGGATCACGGCCCCGGACTTCCCGCAGCCGGGGATGGAGAACCAGCGGTTGTACCTCTCCGACCGGCGCAGTGGCACCGCGCCGCACGCCGTGCGCGACGGTTCTCTGTCCACGGCGCCGCCCGTCAGCCGCGGCCGGTTGACGATCGCACCTGGCCTGACGACGCTCTGCTCTCGGGACGCCGCACAGCAGACCGCGGGAATCGTCGGGGTGTTCTCTTTCTGCGCCGATGATGCCCGGATCGCCGAGTCCAACGCGCTGACCTTCACCACGGCGCCGGTGACGACGGCGACGACGGTCAGCGGTCCGGTCAACCTGCACCTGAACACGGTCATGGACGCCACCGACGGCTACTGGACGGCGACGCTCAACGACGTGGCACCCGACGGCACCTCGACGGTGCTGACCTCGGGTCAGGTGATGGCGTCACTGCGCGCGCTCGATGAGGAGAAGACCGGCTACGCGCCGAACGGTGATGTGATCGACCCGGTGAACTCGCTGACCCTGGAGACCCGTCAGCCGGTGGTCCCCGGTCAGCCGGTGCAACTGGACGTCGGTCTGCTGGCCACGGATGCGCTGATCAAACCCGGGCATCGGCTGCGCGTCGACGTGTTCGCGATGAACTTCCCGAAGGGGCTGCCACTGCGGCCGCTCCTGAACGAGTCGGAACTCAAGCCCGAACACATCCAACTCGACCCGAACGCGCCGAGTTTCATCAATCTGCCCGTGTCGCGATTGGTTCCCTGAAGTTCTGGGTAGCCGAAGGACATGACATCGAACAAAGATTCGGAGAACAGCAGCTCAGCGGACGCCGATACGGGTGAGGTCTTAGGCGCAGGCGCGGGCAACACGACCGAAAAGGATCCTGACGACTGGGTGACCGGGGATGAGCCGATGACCGGGGCGCAGCGTAGTTACCTGGATACCTTGGCTCGCGACGCCGGCGAGACGATCACGGCCGACCTCACGAAAGCCGAGGCGTCCGAACACATCGAGCGACTGCGAAAGGCCACCAACAAAGAGTGACGCCTCAGGCCTTCGGGCCCGCGGCGCTGTCCTCGGTCACGCACATGCTCTGCAGAGAGCAACTGGTGCATCCTCCGGAGACGCCGCAGTCGGACGCCGGGTCGGGTGCGGCGGCCACTGCGGCACGGATGGCAAGGGATCCCACCACGCCGGCGATGCCGATGCCGACGGTGATGGCGGCAAGGGCGACGATCAGACCGCCGCCGCCGCCGAGCGCTGCCGCCAGGGCCGCGCCCATGGCCAGCACCACACCGGCGCAGATGACGCCGGGTCCCGCCACACGGTTGGCAAGGGCGAAGGCCTCATCGCTCTGCAGTGTTTCGGCCGACCGGACGCCGAGCCAGCGATTTCGCGGCAGCCGGGACAGGGTTCCGAGGACGCCTGCGGTCAGGCAGACCAGCGCCAGCACCAGCGCGAGAGCGGCGAATATCAGGGCAGCAACGGTCACCAGAACAGGATACGAGCCCGGTGCAAATCAGCACTGTGCAGGCCGCGGTGTGGGGCTCGCGAGCAACGCTTTACGCTGGTCAAGTGACTGGTTCGACGACTCCTGGCCCTGACGATTCCCCGCAGCACCGTTATACGGCGCAGCTCGCGGGGCAGATCGAGGAGCGCTGGCAGCGGAACTGGACCGAGCGGCGCACCTTCGAAGCACCCAACCCCGTCGGTGAGCTGGCCGGCGATCTCTCGGAGTTCGCCGGACCCGACGCCAAGCTGTTCGTCCAAGACATGTTCCCGTACCCGTCGGGCTCGGGCCTGCACGTCGGCCACCCGCTGGGCTTCATCGCCACGGACGTTTATGCGCGCTTTCACCGGATGAACGGCCACAACGTTCTGCACACGATGGGTTTCGACTCGTTCGGGCTGCCCGCCGAGCAGTACGCGGTACAGACGGGTACCCATCCGCGCACAACCACCGAGGCCAACATCGAGCGGTACTTGGAGCAGATCCGCCGCCTCGGCCTCGGACACGACGAGCGCCGGCGGGTGGCCACCACCGACGTCGAGTTCTATCACTGGACTCAGTGGATCTTCCTGCAGATCTACGACGCCTGGTACGACGCCGAGCAGGGCAAGGCCCGCCGCATCCCCGAGCTGATCACCGAACTCGATTCGGGAACAAGGACTCTGGCCGACGGCAGGGTCTGGGCAGATCTCGACCAGGCTGCACGCAATGACGTCATCGACGAGTACCGGCTCGTCTACCAGAGCGATTCCCTGGTCAACTGGTGCCCGGGGCTGGGTACCGTGCTGGCCAATGAAGAGGTCACCGCCGATGGTCGCAGCGACCGCGGCAACTTCCCGGTGTTCCGCAAGCACCTGCGGCAGTGGATGATGCGGATCACCGCCTACAGCGATCGGCTCCTCGACGACCTGGATCTGCTGGACTGGCCCGAGAAGGTCAAGACCATGCAGCGCAACTGGATCGGCCGATCTCGGGGCGCACAGGTCGCGTTCGATTCCCCGGCTGGACCCATCGAGGTCTTCACCACCCGTCCCGACACTTTGTTCGGTGCGACGTACATGGTGCTGGCTCCCGAACACGAGTTGGTCGACAAGCTCACGACTGCGGCGTGGCCCGACGACGTCGACTCACTGTGGACCTATGGCGCCGCGACACCCGCTGCCGCAGTGGCAAAGTACCGCGAGACCATCGCCGCCAAGTCGGACCTCGAGCGCCAAGAGAACAAAGAGAAGACCGGCGTCTTCACCGGGAGCTACGCGACGAACCCTGTGAACGGCGAGCAGGTTCCCGTGTTCATTGCCGACTACGTGCTCATCGGCTACGGCACGGGCGCGATCATGGCCGTGCCCGCTCATGACGGCCGCGACTACGAGTTCGCCACCGCCTTCAGGCTTCCGATCATCGAGGTGATCGGATCCGAGCAGGGCGTCGCCGAGCAGGCGTACGCGGGTGACGGGCCCTTGGTGAACTCCGGATTCTTGACCGGCAAGTCCGTCGACGACGCCAAGGTCGCGATCATCGAGAAGCTGGAAGCAGACGGCTCCGGCCGCGGCACGATCCAGTACAAACTGCGCGATTGGTTGTTCGCGCGGCAACGGTACTGGGGCGAGCCGTTCCCCATCGTCTATGACGCTGCGGGAGCGCCACATTCGATCCCGGACTCGATGCTGCCGGTGGAGCTGCCGGACGTCGTCGACTACGCACCGATCTCGTTCGACCCCGACGATGCAGACAGTGAGCCCTCACCGCCGCTGGCGAAGGCGACCGACTGGGTCAACGTCGAACTCGACCTGGGCGACGGGCTCAAGGACTACACCCGCGACACCAACGTGATGCCTCAGTGGGCAGGCAGCTCCTGGTACCAGCTGCGGTACATCGACCCTGAGAACTCGAAGGAGTTGTGCGCCAAGGAGAACGAGGCGTACTGGATGGGTCCGCGTCCGGAGTTGCACGGCCCGACCGATCCCGGTGGTCTCGATCTCTATGTCGGTGGTGTCGAGCACGCGGTGCTGCATCTGCTCTATTCACGGTTCTGGCACAAGGTGCTCTTCGATCTCGGTCACGTGTCCTCGGCGGAGCCATACCGCCGGCTCTACAACCAGGGCATGATCCAGGCGTACGCGTTCACCGATTCGCGAGGCATCTACGTTCCCGCCGAAGAGGTCGTCGAAGAAGATGGAAAGTTCTTCTACGAGGGCAAAGAAGTCAATCGCGAATACGGGAAGATGGGCAAGTCGCTCAAGAACTCCGTTGCGCCCGACGACATCTGCCGCGATTACGGCGCCGACACCCTGCGGGTGTACGAGATGTCGATGGGCCCGCTGGACACCTCACGGGCCTGGGCGACCAAGGATGTCGTCGGAGCCCAGCGGTTCCTGCAGCGAGCGTGGCGGCTGGTGGTCGACGAGGAGACCGGCGCGACCCGGGTCACCGAGGATGCGCTGACCGATGACACGAACCGATTGCTGCACAAGACGATCGCCGGAGTGCGTGAGGACTACAGCAATCTTCGCGACAACACCGCCGTCGCCAAGTTGATCGAGCTGACCAATCACCTGACCAAGCAGTATCCTGCAGGTGCACCGCGAGATGCGGTGCAGCCGTTGGTGTTGATGCTGGCGCCGGTCGCTCCGCACGCGGCGGAGGAACTGTGGGAGCGGTTGGGCGGCACGGAGTCTCTGGCGCATGGACCGTTCCCGACCCCGGACCCGGTCTGGCTCGTCGACGACACCGTCGAGTATGCGATTCAGGTGAAGGGAAAGGTCAAGAGCCGGATCACGGTTGCCGCCGATGCCGATGAGGCAACGGTTCGCGCCGCTGCGCTCGCCGACCCAAAGATCGTCGAGCTCCTCGACGGCGAACCCCGCAAGGTCATCGTCGTACTCGGACGAATGGTGAACATCGTCCCCTGACCACCATCTCCGGTCAGGCGGGCGCGTCCAGTTTGGCTTTGAGCGAAGAATCGGTGTGCTTGATGACCTGTCCTGCAAAAGGTTCGATCATCGCACCCAAAGCGCGCCCGGCGATGCCGCCGGGAAGCTCGTAAGAGAATTCCACGGACACGTTCGTCCCGCTGTCGGTATCGGCGAATCGCCAGACGGTTGCCGCGGTGAATCCCTTGATCGATTCGAGACGGATCAACTCGTTCTCGATGAACTCGGTGACCTCGACCGTGGCGGACAACGCCTTCGGACCCACGTTCATGACGACGTCGAAGGATGAGCCGAGTCCATAGGTGACCTCGGAGACCGGGTCGAACTTCTTCACCCCGAACATCCAGTCCGGGACGTGCTCGTGGTCGTTGACGTAGGCGAACGCGCGTTCTCGCGGCGCGCTGACCTGCGAACTGTGTCGAACTGTTCCCATGCTCGATCTTCCCCTTGTATGTAGTACCTGGCGAGTAACCTACCCAGGCATGAGGGCAGCGCGGGGAGGAATCTGATGACATCTCGGCAGCGGCTCGGTGGCGGGGTAGGACTCGTTGCGGCCACAGTCCTTGCACTGACGGCAGCTGGGACTGCGGGCGCGGCGCCATGGGGGAGCGCGGGGGTGCCCGATGTAGGGATCGAACGTGCGTCGGGCGTGGGAATGGACGCCTGCGCTGTGCGGGTGACCAACCACGGCGATCACGTCGCCAGAGATGTCACGGTGCACGTCCAGCCCGGACTGTGGCCGTACACCTTCGGCACTCTCGAGCCAGGGGAGTCGTCCGTCGCCACTGCCTTCGCCTGCGGCTTCTCTCCGATCCTCCTGCATGTGGTCACCACATCGAACGGTGATGGGAACTGGACAGACAACGTCCTCTATTTCGAGCTCTAGCCCGATACACTCGCCGGATGGTGGAGACCGGTAAACGACCAACGTGGATAAAGGGTCTGGCGATTGTCGTCGGTCTCGTGATCGTGTACATCGCTGTGCTGGTGGCCTACGCCGCGGGCAACACCGATGACGATTCGGATTCGCGTGAACCGGCAGCGAACGGGGTGCTGATCTACCTGGACATCGATGCCGTGAACGGTGCCGACTTCTCGCTGGGCGGTCATGTTTCCGTCTATCCAGGTCCCGATCTGCTCGATGCGAGGGGCGACCTCAAAGAGGACCTGATGATTGATGTCTCGCCGATGGTCTCCGCCGCGAACATCGAGTTCTCGCGCGGGTCGCGGCCGGGCACACTGCCGGTGACGTTGTACAGCGACGGTGACATCCGGCACTGGCCCTTCGACAGCTACACATCGGAGTCGGTTGCCGTCCAGGCCTACGGCCCGAATGACGCGGCGCTGCCCACCGAGGTCGCGATCACCGATTCGCTCATCGGCTGGGACGTCGAAGCCGGCGACACCGACCCGACCGAGGGGCAGGCGTTCACGATCACCTCGGCGAGGACTGCCGGTTCTCTGACGTTCGACCTCGCGTTGTGCGTGATGCTCGTCATCCTGCCGATCTGCACCCTCTTCGTGTCGATCCAGACCGTACGTCGCCGCAAGGCATTTCAGCCTCCGATGGTCACATGGTTCGCGGTGATGCTGTTCGCTGTGCTGCCCCTGCGGAACATCTTCCCCGGCACACCGCCGTTCGGATCGTGGGTCGACTACT
Source organism: Williamsia soli (assembly GCF_017377795.1). Classification (GTDB taxonomy): domain Bacteria; phylum Actinomycetota; class Actinomycetes; order Mycobacteriales; family Mycobacteriaceae; genus Williamsia; species Williamsia soli. The sequence continues at coordinate 109,121 of NZ_JAFRDR010000011.1, forward strand.
CCGTGGTGCTCTGGGTCCTCGCCGGTCTGGTCGCGTCGCTGACGCTGTACGTGATTGCCTGGTGGAAACAGGCTCCCTGACCTCCGATCTCACCGAGCCGAGCGGGCCTGTTCTACTCCGCGCGCGACCCACGTCTGCAGCTGTCGTTTGGTCTTGAGACCGCCGGCGTCGACCCGAAGCCATCCGTGGGTCTCTTTGTTGCGCATGATCATCGGTGACACGAACTTGCCCTTGAGCAGTGCGTCGCGCTCATCGCGGTCCACCCGGACCATGAGTCCGCCTTGACCGCTGGCGGCGACGGCCATGTGCCCATTGATCAGGAACGCCAGCCCGCCGAACATCCGCTTCTCGGACACCCCGGGCTCGGGGCCGATCAGTTCGCGGATCCGGTGGGCGAGATCGTCATCGTAGGCCATGTCAGTCCAGATCGACGCGGACGGTCAGCAGGTTCGTACCAAACGTCCGGACGCCGAAACTGTTGAGGGCGGGAAGGCTCTTGAGGCGAGCGGCGGCGTCGTCGTCGGGAAGCAGATGAGCGGTTCCGTTGTGCCACTTGCCCCGCAGACGGACTCGAACGCGCGGGTCCGACTTGATGTTCTTGATGTACTGCGAGTGCTCACCGAACTCGGAAACCAGCCAGAATTGGTTGCCGACCCGGCGCCCTCCGAGCGCCGTGCGGCGCGGTTCTCCAGACTTCCGGCCGGTGGTCTCCAGAAGCGTCTGGAAGGGGAACAGTTTGGTGACCGGGTTGGCCACCCGCTTCTGGAAGAAGACGGTGAGACGGTCTCGACGATCGTGCGTCATCAGCAGGACTCCGTGGTCGGGGTTGTACTCGATTTCTGTCCGAGAATCACGAACGCGTAGTCGGCGAGCCTGTGCACGACCGTGACTGTCAATGCCACGAGCAGGATACCGAAGAACCCGTTGATAGTGATCTCATCGCCGAACATGAGGTCGATCGCCCAGATGAACACAAACTTCGACAAGAACATGACGAGCCACACGCAGAAGAACATCAGAAGTTGATTGGCCAATCCCGAGCGCCGTCTGAGATGGTCGACAATCCGGCCTTTGACGAAGAACGCTCCAACGTCAGTATCTCCAGAACTATGGCTGCAAAGAAGATCGTGGAGAAGCTGGTCGCGTAGACGAGCGATGTGTAGTCGTTGAAGAAACCAAGGACCACCGCATAAATGAGCGCGCCGACGAACAGCTCTTTGAAGGCCAGTTGCTTGGAGTTGAAAGGACGATCCTCGCTGGTCATCGGGTGATCCTAACCAGACCGGCCTTCGGGCGGTGATCAGCGACAAGCCCACTCGCCGGCAGCGAGTGGGCTTGTCCAGATCGTCGTGGTGTCAGGCCGCAGCAGTGGCGTTCTGTTCGATCGGCTCCAGCGCCTGGGCGATGATGTCGGCGACGTCGGTCATCGGATGCACGGTCAGTGCTTCGAGGACCTCGGCCGGTACGTCGTCAAGATCGGGCTCGTTGCGTGCCGGGATGAACACGGTCGTCATTCCGGACCGCGCCGCGGCGAGCAACTTCTGCTTCACGCCACCGATCGGCAGCACGCGGCCGTTCAGGGTGACCTCGCCGGTCATCGCGACGTCTGCGCGAACCTTACGTCCGGTCGCCATCGAGACCAGCGCGGTAACCATGGTGACACCCGCGGACGGTCCGTCCTTGGGAGTGGCACCCGCCGGCACGTGGACATGGATGCTCCGGTCGAGACTCTTCGGGTCGATGCCGAAATCGGCTGCGTGCGAGCGCACATAGCTCAGTGCGATCTGCGCCGACTCCTTCATCACGTCGCCGAGCTGTCCTGTGAGGACCAGGCCCTCTCCGTCGGTGGATCCGGCTTCGATGTAGAGCACATCGCCGCCGAGTCCGGTGACCGCGAGTCCGGTGGCCACGCCCGGCACTGCCGTCCGCTCCTCCGAATCCGGGGTGAACCGGGGCTTGCCGAGGTAGCCGACCAGATCGGGCTCGTCGACGGTGATCTTGGTTCCGTCAGACGAATCACTCAGGGCAGTGGTCACTTTGCGCATCAGTTTCGCGAGGAATCGCTCGAACTGACGAACGCCGGGTTCCCGGGTGTAGTCCGCGGCGATCTTGCGGAGGGCCTCGTCGGTGACATCGACCTCGTCGTCGGTGATCGCTGCGCGCTCCTGCTGACGGGGCAGCAGGTAGTCGCGGGCGATGACCACCTTGTCGTCTTCGGTGTAGCCGTCGATGGTGACGAGCTCCATGCGGTCGAGCAAGGCCGACGGGATCTGTTCGATCACGTTGGCTGTCGCGAGGAAGACCACGTCGGACAGGTCGAGATCCAGATCGAGGTAGTGATCGCGGAACGTGTGGTTCTGCGCCGGATCCAGGACCTCGAGCAGTGCCGCGCTGGGGTCGCCCCGATAGTCGGCGCCGACCTTGTCGATCTCATCCAGCAGCACAACGGGATTCATCGAGCCCGCCTCGCCGATCGCCCGGACGATACGGCCCGGCAGCGCGCCGACGTAGGTACGCCGGTGACCGCGGATCTCGGCCTCGTCGCGCACGCCGCCGAGTGCGACGCGGACGAACTTGCGGCCCAGGGCCCGAGCGACGCTCTCGCCCAAAGAGGTTTTGCCGACGCCCGGAGGACCGGCCAGCACCATGACGGCACCCGAGCCACGTCCGCCGACGACTTGCAGGCCTCGCTCGGCCCGACGGGCTCGGACGGCGAGGTACTCGACGATGCGATCTTTCACGTCATCCAGACCGTGGTGATCGGCATCGAGGATCGCGCGGGCACCCTTGATGTCGGTGGAGTCGGTGGTGGTGACGTTCCACGGCAGATCGAGGACAGTGTCCAACCACGTTCGGATCCAGCCGCTTTCGGGGCTCTGGTCGCTGGCCCGCTCCAGCTTGCCGACCTCACGCATCGCGGCTTCGCGGACGTTGTCGGGAAGTTCCGCCGATTCGACCCGGGCTCGATAATCGTCGCTCCCGTCGGGCTCGTCCTCGCCGAGTTCCTTGCGGATGGCAGCGAGTTGCTGACGCAGCAGGAATTCCTTCTGCGTCTTCTCCATGCCGTCGCGGACGTCTCCGGCGATCTTGTCGTTGACCTCGACCTCGGCGAGATGGTCACGGGTCCAGGTGATCAGGGTGCGCAGACGCTCACCCACATCGGGGGTTTCGAGCATTTCGCGCTTCTGTACGTCCGTGAGGTACGAGGCGTAGCCGGCGGTGTCGGCCAGGGCCGAGGGGTCGCTCAGTTTGTTCACCGAATCGATGACCTGCCAGGCCTCGCGGCGCTGCAACATGGCGAGCACCAGTTGCTTGTATTCGGCGGCTAGTTCACGGACGTCGTTGGTGACATCGGGCTCTTCGACGGGCTCGACCTCGACCCACAGCGCAGCGCCGGGGCCGGTGGTTCCGGAGCCGATGTGCGCGCGAGATTCGCCCTTGAGCACAGCGCCCGACTGGCCACCGGCCATGCGGCCCAGCTGCACGATCGAGGCGACGACGCCGTAGGCGGGGTAACGGTCGTCCAGGCGTGGAGCGACCAGTAGTTTGCCGGCATCGGATGCTTTCGCAGCGTCGACGGCAGCGCGTGCGGCGTCATCCAGCTCGACCGGGACCACCATGCCGGGAAGCAGGACGGGATCGGTCAGGAACAACACCGGCAACCGTTTGAGTTCGGTCATGTTTCCTCCAAAGTTAAGTACGTTTGGCTCAACTTCTGGAATAGAAGCTTTGTTCCGCTCGGTAGCCCTGTTCATCGAGGGCGAACATGTAGTCGGAGATCTACCAGGTGAATGGTGTCGTGAGCCCTTCAGAGACCCGCCAGATCCGCGCCGCCTCGGTGTCGCGAAGCCGCGAGTAGAGCTTTTGCTCTCCGGGGCCGCCTCCGACATGCCCGATCCCGCGTGGTCCGTAGAACTTTCCCCGCTCGGCATCGGGAGAGGTCGCGGCGAACAGCGCCGGCAGCTGGGCTGTGTCGACCGTGCCGACCAGAATGCGCCGATCGGAGAGGACCCGGATGACCCTCCGGCCGACTGTTTCCTTGTCGCGGCCGAGTTCTGCGCGCGCGGCGAGGAGATTTGTGGGAGCGATTCCCGGATGTGCGAGGTTGCTGGTGATGTTCCAGCCGTTCGCTTGACTCCGCCGGTCGAGTTCCAGGCCGAACAGCCCGAACGCGATCTTCGATTGGCTGTAGGCCTTCATGCCGTCGTACGAGTGTTCCCACTGCAGGTCGTCCCAGTTGATGGACCCGCTGTTCGCCGCGATGCTGATCTGCGACGTCACCCGCGCCTGGCCGTCGATCAGGAGCGGCAGCAGGTGGGCGGCGAGTGCAAAGTGGCCGAGATGGTTGGTTCCGAACTGGAGCTCGAACCCGTCAGCGGTGGTCTGGCGGTCGGGTGGGGTCATGACGCCTGCATTGTTCACGAGGATATGGATCGGCCGATCCTCCGCCCGCAAGGTCTTGCCGAGAGCTGCGACGGATGCGAGCGATGACAGGTCGAGCTCACGCAGCGAAACGTGCGCAGTGGGGTGCTTCTGAAGAATCGTGGCGATCGCCGCCTCGCCCTTGCGTTGATCACGCACGGGCAGAAGCACTTCGGCACCGGCCGCGGCGAGTCTGGAGGCGATGCCGAGCCCGATACCGTCGCTGGCTCCGGTGACGACGGCGCGTTGGCCGGACAGGTCGGGGATGGTGATCTCGATGGGTGTGCGTGGCATGTGTCTCTCCTGGACGTCTGGTGGTGCCTTCACATTCGCCCACCACGGGCGACGTGGGCAGGGCTCGCTTATCCGCTGATCGGCAGGCCGTGGATAAGCGGCGGCGGGCACGATAGGAAGAGACGAACCCAGGAGGCGACATGGTCATCGACCGGACCGGACTTGCGGACTTCTTGCGTCGCCGCAGGGAGGCGCTCCAGCCCGAGGACGTAGGCCTTCCGCGCGGTTCACGCCGTAGGACCAGTGGACTGCGGCGAGAAGAAGTGGCGTCGCTCTGCCACATGTCGACCGACTACTACGCGCGCATCGAGCGTGAGACCGGACCGCAGCCGTCCGAGCAGATGATCGCCGCCATCGCGCAGGGCCTTCACCTCTCGGTCGACGAGCGTGACCACCTGTTCCGGCTCGCCGGACATCACCCACCGACTCGGGGTCCCGCCAGTGAGCACATCAACCCCGGTCTGCAACGCATCCTCGACCGCCTGCACGACACCCCCGCAGAGATAGTCACCGAACTCGGCGAGACATTGCGGCAGACCGCGCTCGGCGTTGCCCTCACCGGTGACCAAACGGCCTATAGCGGCCCGGCCCGCAGCATCGGGTATCGCTGGTTCACCGATCCCGGGAGTCGTTCGCTCTACGCGCCCGAAGAGCATCCGTTCCTCACCCGTATGTGGGTGTCCGGCCTCCGTGGGGTGGTGACCCTCCGCGGCCCCGACTCGTATGCCGCTCACCTCGCCGACTTGTTACTCGCCCAGAGCGACGAGTTCCGCCAGGTCTGGGACACACATGAGGTCGGAATCAGACCACACGAGGTGAAGAAGTTCATGCATCCCGAACTCGGCGCGCTGGAGTTGACCTGCCAGACACTTCTCGATCCAGTGCAGTCGCATGCGCTATTGGTCTACACGGCAGTCCCCGGAACCGAGAGCCACGAAAAGCTGCAGCTGCTCTCACTGGTCGGAACCCGGTGATCCGCTCAGGTGAGCCGGTCGGGTCCGGTAGGAAGAACGGATGACATTCAAGTACTCGGCATCCGACCGGGCCCTCGCCCGTGCGGCGTACGAGACCCTCGAGCCGTTTCACGTCCTCGCCTACTTCAGCCCTGAGATCAAGGGCGCCTGCGCCGATACCGGATTGGACTTCCACGGCTGGTACGTAGGTGCCCGAGGGGCGCCGCTGGGACCGTGTGACGCGTCGGTCGTCGCAGCAGCGTTCTTCAACTTCAGTCCCGCTGTCGTCATGCCAGGCTGGGATGCCGCGAAGGCGGTCGGTCTCGACGTGGTCGACGCCCGCCGCTACCAGATGCTCGACGAGACCCTTCGTCCGATACTCGGCGACCGGATCGGTGACCCGCTCCTCGATGAGCTGGCCGATCGCTACGCCGAAAAGGCTGCGACTCTGCCCATGGGTGGACGGCCACTGGCCGCGGCGTGGGCGTCGTCGACGCCACCGACCCAGTCGCATGTGCGGTTGTGGCACTCGATCGCGATCATCCGTGAGTGGCGTGGGGACGCGCACATCGCGGCATTGGTGACCGCGGGTCTGGATCGGCTCGAGGCGTTGGTGTTGCACGAGTCGCCGCACCCTGATCCGACCTTGCGGCGTCGCACGCTCGGTAAGAAGCTGGTGATGATCACTCGCGGCTGGAGCGAAGAGGACTGGGACGCTGCCGTCGATCGCCTCGTCGGACGAGGTCTGCTCGAACGGACGGACAGCGGGGAGGCGATGACGGCCGCGGGCGGCGAACTGTACGACCACATCGAAGAACTCACCGACGACGCCGCGGCAGGCGCGTGGGCCGGTGATCCGAAGTCGGAGGAAATACTCTCTGCCACCAAGCCTTTCGTGAAGGCGGTCATCGACTCGGGTGTGCTTCCTGGTACCAAGAAGAAGTAGACCGGGGTTCCCGGTCAGTCGACAGCTTCGATCCGCACATCCAGGTCGACTCGCGGGACGTCGTACTGGTGAACGATGTGAACACAGATCCCGGTCTCGCAGTCGAGTCGAACCAGCGCCGGTGGTGCGATCACCCACTCATCGGTGGTGTCATCGAAGTGACCGTCCAGTAGGGGGCAGCACGAGCACCGCGGATCGTAGGCAGTCGTCGATCGCGCAGTGGCCTGCCAGCTTTCGCGTCCGTGATGATCGACGATGCTGATGTCGGTGAGCACCACCGACGGCGCGGACACATCGTCGATGACGTTGGAGTGCGCGCTGCCAGCAAACTCTGCCGGATCAAGCATCGCCACCCAGTGATAGTTCTCGAAGAAGGTGCCGTGTCCGTAGTCAATGCGCGGATCCTTCGGGCGAGCGATCACCAGACCATCGTCATCGACGGTGGGGGCTGTTGCGGTCGGCCACAAACCCTCGACGGGTAGCCATGGACCATTTCCGCGGCGGTGCATTTGACCGTCGAATGGCCGCAGGGCCTGCTGCGTGGTCAGTACTTCACCCGAGGCAAGTTCTACGCGGACGGAGCCGGGTCGCCGTACAACAGCACGGCGCCATGAACCAGGTTCCGATGTTGTCCAACGGAACTCGACGCCTGCCCAACGCCATGGCGACGATTGGGCGAGGCGACGGAACTGCGTCGACGTCGGTTGGGTGGGCACTGACCCACACTCTCACGAACACGGTGCAATAGCTCCTGAGTTTGGGCGCTCGTATGAGTCTGAGCGGGACACAAGCCAACCAGGGCGGTTTGTCATCTGAATAGATGAATCTTGGTCTGGGGTCGCGGTAGGTCTGTTTCGGTCGTTGTCGTGTCAGACCCCTGCCGTAGGTTAGCAAGTATGTTCGAGCCGTGGCCGAGTCTGGACCCTTCCATCACCGGGATAACGCCGGCGATGTCGTTGCGGGCCAATGACTTGTTGGCCTCGATCGAGCGGGCGTTGACCGGGCAGGGTTATCTGGAGTGGGCCCGTTACGCCTATGCTGCGGAGCTGCACCGCCAGCTCGAGGCCGAAAGCGTTGCTTCCCACGACTTTCTGCAGGACGCGTACGTCCAGACCGCAGCTCGCGTGGCTTTGGCGAATCGTCTCTCCCAGACGGCAGCCGAGAGTCATCTCACCTGCGCGCTCGCCTTGCGGGACCGGTTGCCGAGCGTGGCACTAGCGCTCAAGCACGGTCTGGTGGCCTCGCATCACATCCCGAAGATCGTCTCTCGCACGGATTTGATCGAAGGCACCGACCATGCCGCCGACATCGACCGCGACATCGCAGAGAGTTTGCGCGGCAAAGGGTCGTGGTCGACCAAAGCCATGCGGGACATGATCGATGCCACTATTTTCCGGCGCGATCCGGACCTTGTCCGTGAAGACCGCAAGGACGCCAAAGACAAGCGTGGTGTCTGGAGCGAGGGTGAGCAGAACGGGATGGGCAGCCTCACCGCGACGTTGTCGGCTGAGCACACGGCGATGATCATGAAGCGCTTGGAGATGTTGGCGAAGTCCACCTGCCGACGCGATCCGCGCAAGAAGGCCCAGCGGATGTCCGATGCGTTGTTCGCGATCACGATGGGCCGTGAGTTCGCGTGCCTGTGCGATGAGGACGAAGAACATCCGTGTGAGGCGGAGATCTGGCCGCTGCCGAGGACGCAGAAGATCGGTGGGGTCGACGTCAAAATTGTGCTCCACGCGATAGCGAACCAGTCCACCCTCGACGGTGACGACGACGAGCCGGGCTACCTCGAAGGCCATGGCGTCATCTCCGCCGAACACGCTCGCGACCTCGCCGAGCAGGACACGACAAAAGTGCGGCCCACGGGCAACAAGAAAAGACCGGCACCCAAAGCTGCGCCGGAGCCCGCCCCGGAACCAGCGGAGACCGCATCAGGCTCCGAGACACCGGCTACAGCTGATGTTTCGGACGCGCATACGACGGCCGATCCGGGCGAGGACGTCGCCAGCGAATCCGAGGGCAGGAACACCTCGAGCGACACCGCGGGTGCACACGGTGCTTGCTCGTCATCGCAACCGAACCGCAAAGCCCGTCGCGCGGCGAAGAAGGCCGCCACCAGGACGATGAATATGCCCGCACCCCCGAAGGATCCCCGATTGGGTTCTCTGAAAGACGTCGACTGGGACAAGGTCACGCCGCGTGCCTTCGAGGTGATCCCGCTTCCTCCGGTCAAACCCGGCGACCACTACCGGCCCTCAGCGGTTCTCGATGCCTTCCTTCGAATGCGTGACCTGTATTGCATGTGGCCTGGCTGCAACAAAACCGCATGGACGGCTGACCTTGACCACACCACCGAATACAACCACGAGAACCCCGCCGCCGGCGGCCATACGCACCCGACTGGAATGAAAGCGCTCTGCCGTTTTCACCATCTGCTGAAAACGCATTCGGACTGGGTCGATGACCAGTACATGGACAGCCGTGGACGCACCCGAACCGTGGTCATCACCCCCGAGGGCCGCACCTACGACGGTCCAGCCTGGACAGGCGACGACCTCTTCCCAGCGCTACAAAACATCGAGTGGCAAGACGCGGCCCCTGCGCCACCGCGCAGACCACAACCGGATCAACCAACCCGTACGCGGTCCAGAACCGAGGACAAACACCGACGTCGACAACAGGAGCGCAATCGCAACCGGCTGCGTCGCGAGTTGCTCGATGAATAACCGGTGTCCTGGACACGGTGCATAGGTCAGACTGCTCTGATGCTGTTGACCATTTCCGCCGAACGTTCGCCGGCCCTCGCAGTGCCGAGCGATCTGGGCTTCCTCCTGCACAAGCATCCGGAGAAGGTGCAACCGTTCAACGTGTACGGAGGTACAGCGCACGTCTTCTACCCCGAGGTCACCGACGTCCGGTGCACCGTCGCAATGGTGCTCGAGGTCGACCCGGTCGCATTGGTACGCGGGCGGTCTGGTTCCAATGACGGATTCGCACTGGGACAGTACGTGAACGACCGCCCGTACGTGGCGTCGTCGCTGCTGTCGGTGGCTATGGGAAAGGTGTTCCGCTCGGCACTGAACGGGCACTGCGCGGCGCGTGCAGATCTGGTCGACACTGAGTTACCGCTGACCATCACGCTGCCTGCAGTTCCGGGTGAACCGGATGTCGTGCGTCGACTGTTCGAGCCGATGGGATGGCAGGTAAGCGCTGCCCCGCCAGCGCTGGATCAGACGCGACCGGACTGGGGCGATGCACCGATGGTCTCGTTGACCCTGCGCGGCGATCTGCGGCTGTCAGAGGCGCTGAACCACCTCTACGTTCTGCTGCCGGTTCTCGATGACGCCAAGCACTACTGGGTCGACGACGCTGAGGTCGACAAGCTGGTCAGGGCAGGATCGGGATGGCTGGCGACGCACCAGGAGCGGGAATTCATCACGCATCGCTACCTTGCCCACCAGCGCGGGCTGAAAGACGCTGCGACTCAGCGGTTGATCGAACTGGATGACAGACCCGTCGACGACGCAGTGCAGGACGAGGAGCCTGCGGTGCAGCGCCCCCTGGTCCGTCTGCGTCACGATGCGGTCCTCGAGGTCGTGCGTGAGCTCAGACCGGCGTCGATCGTCGACCTCGGTTGCGGTCCTGGCGCCCTGCTGGGCTCTTTGCTCGAACTGCAGGGGGTCGCGAAGGTGATCGGCACGGAAGTGTCCGACACCTCGCTGACGAAGGCCGCGAAGCGGCTGCACGTGACGGAGATGACCGAGCGGCAATCGGCTCGGTTGTCGTTGCTGCTCTCGTCGCTGCAGTATGAGGACGATCGACTCGAGAACCTCGACCTGGCCATCCTCATGGAGGTCGTCGAGCACATCGACCTCGATCGGCTGCCGGCTGTGGTGGCCAACGTGTTCGGAGCGATGCGGCCAGGTCATGTCGTGATCACGACACCCAACGCCGAGTACAACGTGCGCTATCCGGCGTTGATGGGAGGCGGTTTTCGGCACCCCGATCACCGCTTCGAGTGGACTCGGGATGAGTTCACCGCGTGGGCCGGATCGGTCGGTGAGGCCTACGGTTACGACATTGTTCTGCGGCCTGTGGGTGAACTCGACGGTGAGGTCGGCTCACCGACGCAGATGGCTGTGTTCAGTCGGCGCGCAGAGTCGGGGGTCAACGCATGAGCGAGTTGAGCATTCCCGAACTCTCCCTGGTGCTCCTCATCGGTACGAGCGGGTCCGGGAAGTCGACGTTCGCTGCGACACACTTCGCATCGACGGAGATCGTGTCCAGCGACGCCTGCCGAGCGATGGTCTCCGACGACCCCAACGACCAGACCGCGACGACGGACGCGTTCGCCCTGCTCGAGTACATCGCGGGCAAACGCCTCGATCGTGGTCGTCTTACGGTCATCGATGCGACCAACGTGCAGCCCTCGTCCCGAAAGTCGTTGCTCGCGTTGGCCAAGGACCACGACGTGCTGCCGGTGGCGATCGTCTTGGACCTACCAACCGCGGTAGCGTTGGAGCGCAATGCGTCTCGACCTGACCGCGACTTCGGCGCCCACGTCATCAAGCGCCAGCACGATCAGTTGCGGCGGTCTCTGCGCGGCCTCAAACGCGAAGGATTTCGCACGATCCACGTTCTGGACTCGGCGGAGGCCGTCGCGCAGGCGTCGATCGTTCGAACCCGACTGTTCAATGATCAGCGGGACCAACATGGTCCGTTCGATGTGATCGGCGACGTACACGGATGTCGCGAGGAACTGGAAACGTTGCTCGCCTCCCTGGGCTACGTGATCACCCGCGACGTCAGTGGCCGCCCGGTCGACGCGTCGCACCCGACCGGCCGGAAAGCAATCTTTGTCGGAGATCTGGTCGATCGTGGACCGGACTCCACAGGCGTGCTCCGTCTGGTGATGGGCATGGTCCGAAGCGACAGCGCGCTGTGCGTATCGGGTAATCACGAAGCGAAACTCGTTCGTGCGCTGTCGCGAAAAGACGTCAAACCGACGCACGGACTGAAAGAGACACTGGATCAGCTCGCCGCTGAGGACGAATCATTTGTCAGCGAGGTCCGTCGGTTCTGCGATGGGCTCGTCGCTCACTACGTGCTCGACGACGGCAAACTCGTTGTTGCGCATGCCGGTCTGAAGGAGAAGTACCACGGGCGGGCATCGGGACGGGTCCGCGCATTCGCGCTGTACGGAGATACGAGCGGCGAGACGGACGAGTTCGGGTTGCCGATTCGCTACCCGTGGGCCGATGACTACCGTGGGTCCGCGATGGTGCTGTACGGGCACACCCCGGTGCCCGAGACCGAATGGATCAACGACACTCTGTGCCTCGACACCGGTTGTGTTTTCGGCGGAAGCCTGACTGCACTGCGCTATCCAGAACGCGAGGTCGTCTCGGTGCCCGCGACAACCACGTACTACGAACCGGTGCGTCCGCTGGCTCCGCCGGAACGTGATCCGAAGGTGTTGACTCTGAACGACATTCTCGGTCACCGCGTGATCGAAACCCGACACATGGGGCGCCTGTCGCTTCGTGAGGAGAACGCAGCCGGCGCTCTGGAAGTCATGAGCCGGTTCGCGATCGCCCCTGCGCAGCTGATCTACTTGCCGCCGACGATGTCGCCGGTCGACAGCTCGTCGCGGGACGGCGTCCTCGAGCATCCGGACGAGGCGTTCAGTCACTACGCGAAGCGTGCCGTCGACCGCGTAATCTGCGAGGAGAAGCACATGGGGTCGCGCGCCATCGTGCGCGTCGCCGCCGACGGAACCGGCGTCATCTATTCTCGCACCGGCCGGGCGTTCTTCGACGCCGACCGGCAGGCGGTGGTGTTGACGCGGATCGCTGATGCCATCGCCAAGGCTGGTATCTGGACCGAACTCGGGGCAAGCTGGTTGCTGCTGGACACCGAGGTACTGCCGTGGACGGCGAAGGCCGAGGCCATGGTCCGCAGCCAGTACGCGAAGGTCGGTGCGGCGGCGGCAACCTCGCTTCCCGCCGCAATCGACGTGCTCGAGGCCGCCGCGGCTCGCGGCGCCGACATCGGAGACCTGCTTGCTCGAACGCGGTCGCGGGCCGCCAACGCCGAACGCTTTGTCGACTCATACCGCCGATACGTGCAGCCGATCGACAATCCGCTGGGCATTCAGGTGGCGCCCTTTCAAGTGCTGGCCGGTGACACGGGCACGTACGAGACGCGGGACCACCTATGGCACCTCGACATCGCAGATCGCCTGGTGGACAACGACCCGGAACTGTTCAGGACCACAAGGCGACTCCTGGTCGAGACCGCCGACGACACATCGCGTGCAGCGGGAGTGGCGTGGTGGGAGGACCTGACGGCAGCCGGCGGGGAAGGCATGGTCGTCAAGCCGTTGAGCAATCTGGTCCGCGGCTCCAAAGGTTTGGTACAACCGGGACTGAAGGTCCGAGGCCCCGAATATCTGCGCATCATCTACGGCGCCGACTACACCGACCCGGACACACTGGCCCGGCTCAAGCAGCGCAATCTCGGCCACAAGCGGTCGATGGCATTGCGCGAGTACGCGCTTGGACTGGAGGCTGTCAGTCGTGCCGTTGACGGCGACCCTGTGTGGCAGGTCCACCAGTGTGTGTTCGGTGTTCTCGCCATGGAGTCGGAACCGGTCGATCCGCGACTGTGAAGCCGGGCTCGATCAGCCTTCTTCGGGTAAGAGGTTTCTCCGGTCGAGCACGTAGAGCAGTCCGAGTGACGGCAGGACGAGAAGTCCGGCAGCGATCGTCGCCACCAGCAGGGCCCCGAGCGTGCCGGATGGCGCAGCAGCATCGGTGACAGTGACACTTTCGGGCAGCAGGTAGGGGGTTTGCGCGACGCCGAAGGCGACCATGGCGGCGCCCACTGCCGCGTACGACAGCCACTGCGGAAAACGATTGTCTCGCCGAATGATCAGTACGAGCGACGCGACACCGCACAACCCGGACAGGATCATCAAGGGGAGTGCCCTGGACGTCAGACCGTCGAACAGATACGTGGCGTACTCCCACAGCACGAAGATGCCTGCTGTGAAAGCGATCCCGGCAACGACGGCAGCACCGATGGCGCGCTTGCGGAAATACTCGGTCATCTCGTCGTCGCCGAGCCGGTGAGCATCACAGATGAGATTGACTGCGGCCAGATAAGCCGCGACGATCACGGCGAGAACCCCGCCGAGGATGGATACCGGATTCATCCAGCTCGCGAACGGATCATCGGCCCGGCCGCCTGGCGGAACGTGCCCGGATGCGATCGAACCGATCACGGCTCCGAGGCAGTACGGGACGAGGACCGACGACGCCGCGAACACTGCACCGAAGGTGCGCTGGTCGCGGGTGCGCAGGACTGCTTTCCGAAACGCAAAACTCGACCCGCGGAGCACGATCCCGAACGCCGCGATGGACAGCGGCACGAACAACGTCAGCGTGATCGACGCGTACACCTGAGGAAATGCGGTCCACAGCACCACGAAACTGAAGATCAGCCAGACGTGATTGGCCTCCCACACCGGTCCGATGGAACGGTCGATGAGTTCGCGGGGCCGCGCTCCCGCACGGGTCCCTCCCGCGACGAGGTCCCAGAATCCGGCCCCGAAGTCGGCACCACCGAGCATCGCGTAGGCCACGATGCCGATCATCAGGGCGATTGCGATCAGCGAGCTCATCGGTCGGGCACCGCTTCGCTCGGCCCGTACGGAACACCGACGTCGTCGTCTGTCTGCTCGGCCTCGTCGGCAGCGCGGAACCGTCTGGTCATGTGCCTGAGCACCAGTATCGTCGTGACGCCAAGAGCCAGATAGATCACGAACACCACGATGAACGTGAGCCACACGCTGGTGTTGGCGGTCGCCGCGTCCTCGACCTTCATGAAGTTGTAGACGATCCACGGTTGCCTGCCGACCTCGGAGACGATCCAGCCCGCCTCCATGGTGATCACGGCAAGGACTCCGCAGCACGCCGCGATCCGCAGGAACCACTTGCTCTGCGGCATGTCCTTCCGGAAGACCCAGCAGGCGGCGTACCAGAGCGCGATCAGCAACAAGAACGAACCGAGACCCACCATCACGTCCCAGGCGAGATGCACCACGTTGGCCTGGTGGAAAGAGGGTCGGTCGCCCTCGGGGAAACTCTTCAATCCCTGTACGACGGTGGACGTACCGGAGGAGGGATCGGACAGGATCGACGCCATCCCCGGTATCGGGATCCCGCCGCGCACGTTGCCGTCCTCGTCGAGGTAGCCGAGCAATGTCTCCGGCACGTCGGCGCTGGTTTCGGGGACGATTTCCATCGCGGCGAACTTCATGGGCTGGTTGGTGTACACCCACCGGGCGAGGGCGTCTCCGATGGCCATTTGCGGGACCATCGCCGCGCTCGCGACCGAGAACGGGATGATGAAGCCGATGCGGTGGTAGCGGTCGCGTCTGCCGCGGAGCATGCCGACCGCGTAGACGGACGCAACCAGGAACCCGCCGACGACGTAGGCGGCAACGATCATGTGTGCCGACTGCAACGGCATCGACTTGTTGAAGATGACTCCGAGCGGGTCGACCTCCGTCACATTGCCGGCGGCGTCGAGGGTGAAACCGGACGGCGTGTTCATCCAGGCGTTGGCGGCGATCACGGATGCACTGCCCAAGACGCCGGACAGGACGATGGGAATCCCGGTGATGAAGTGCGTCCAGGGCTTCAGTCGTTTCCAGCCGTAGATGTAGATGGCCACGAAGATCGCTTCGAGGAAGAAGAACAGACCTTCGAAGGCGAAGGGTATCCCGAACGCCTCGCCCCATTTGCCCATGAATCGTGGCCAGAGCAAACCGAATTCGAAGGAGAGCACCGTTCCGGTCACCGCACCGACGGCGAAGGTCACCGCCATGTACTTCGACCACCGCTGGGCAAGCCGCATCGCGTCGGCATCTCCATGACGGATGCCGCGATAGTTCGCGATGAGCGTCATGAACGCCCACGACACCCCGAGCGGCACCAGGATGATGTGGAACGCGAGGGTGAAGGCCATCTGCGAGCGTGCCCAGGGGAGGGGGTCGACCGTCGGCAATGCCAGGACGAGTTGCGACGTGCTCACGACGGGCCCTCCCGTTCCCGCGCAGACCGATCTGGGCGGACAGGATGTTTCTAACACGAACGGCCTCGGCGCGCCGGGTGTCGCAATTATCGGGGTGAAGCCTGGCTGGTCTCGCTACCGCGGATCAAACCCGCGCTCGGCCAGCGTGTCCAGCATCTTCACCGAACCTCGGAATGGATCGCCGTCTCGCGGCCAGTGGATGATGACGTCGGTGAACCCGAGTTCACCCGCACGTCCGACCAACTCGTCGAACGAGTCGAGGCTGGACAGCGAGAACTGCGGCGAGGCATCAACATTGAGATAACGATCGAAGTTCGAAGAATCGCGACCTCTTCGGGCGAGGGCTTCCTCGAGCACCTCGCAACTGCGAGCGACACCGGCAAACCACTCGTCAAGGGTCTCGGACTCCAAGCCCGTCGTCATCCAGGCGTCGCCGTGCTCGACGGCGAATCGAACGGACCGAGGGCCGTTTCCCGCCAGAATGAACGGAACCCGTTTGCGGACCGAACCACCGACGAGCCTCATGTTGCGGGCCCGGTAGTACTCGCCATCGGCACTGACGTGGTCCTCGTCGAGCAGCCGGTCGAGGAGCAGCGTGAACTCCTGGAAGCGGTCCACCTTCTGCTTCGCCGTCATCGGGGGCTCACCCTGCACGCCATCGTCAGGGGTGCCGCCGGCACCAAGACCCAGCAACAGCCGATCGCCGGCGATGTCGAGGAGGGTCTCGACCTCGCGTGAAAACGACACCGGGTGCCGAAAGTTCGGGGACACGACAAAGGAACCGAGCTTGAGTTTTGAAGTCACCAGCGCCAGCGCGGTCATCGTCGGCACACTGGAGAACCATCGCGCTTCAGGCAGACCGCCCCATACCAGGTGGTCGAACACCCACCCGTGGTCGAAGCCCATTTCCTCGACGCGTTCCCATTTCGGGCGCGCCTCGTGCCACGACTGGTCCGGCAGAATCGAGATCCCATAACGCATTCGGCGAGCCTAGCCCGCGGATCGGGGGTACGGGGTCAGCGAGGCGGCGGCTGGTTCGGATTCGTGTGTCGACCACGAGCGTCGTCGGGGCCCGGAACTCCGGGCTGGAGGTTGACGCCTTGCCGGTTGCCGTGCTGGTCATTGTTGCCGGCCTGATTGGGGTTGCGCCGCTGATCGGAGTTGCCACGGAGCCCGTTGTTCGGGTCGTGCTGGTCGCCTTCGTGGCGACCCGACCGCTTCACGTCGGGATCGATCCGGTCCGCTCGCTGGAACTCGGCGTCCAGCTTTTCGCGAGACGACGCCGCCTCACCCTGTTGCGCTTGAGCCTCGTGCTGCAGACGCTTCGCCTCGGCGGCTTTCGCCTCGGCATCAGCCTGCGCGCGCCGTGACTTGGCTGCCGCCTCCTCGGCGATGGCCTCGCGCCGCTGCACGTCGTTGACCTGCTGAGAGGCCTCAACCCGGATCCGTTCAGCTTCGACACGCTTGTGTGCCCTGCGCTTACGGGTCAGGACCAGCGCCAGAGCGAGTAGTAGAAGGACGACCACGACAACTATCACGATCACAACTGCGGTGTTCACGATCAGCTCCAGACATGTTGATGTTGGGCAGGGGATACCCCGCGGGAGTGACGGCAAACACAATGGCCTTCGTCCAGGCCGGTCGTCCTGGTTCCCCGGCTGTCGGCGGCGCCGCATAAGGTCCGCGTATGAGCGATTCCGACGGCTTCCCCGACGGCTGCCCCACGTTGGCTCGAGACGGTCAGGTGATCGGTTTCTGCCCGTCTCCGAACGGCACGCATCTACTGGTGTGGTGGCGTGCCGACAGCGAGATCATCGGCGGGTTCGAAACGTATGAGGCAGGCGTGACGGCAGCATTGCGCGCCATCGCGGCCGATGGTCTGGACCCTGATCCGGATGACGTGAAGGTCGAGGCGCGCGCTCTGGAGAGAGACTTCGTCGCGACCGACTGGATGGGCCTGGGTTTCTGATCAGTTGATCGACTTCTCCAACACCGGCCAGGAGTCGTGGATGTCGTCGCGCCAGTAGTCCCAGGAGTGGGTGCCCCGGTCTTTGAAGTTGTAGGTCGCGGGGATGTCGAGGGAGTCGAGCCGGTCTTTCAGGTTGTGGGTGCACTGATTGGTGGCAGCTTCGATCACTCCTCCCGCGGTGAGCTGGGCGATCAACTGGCTCACCTCACCATCGACGTTGTCGGCCTCGAGGTTGTCGTATTGTCCCGGTAGCCCTGACGCGTTGGCGATGTAGAGCGCGGTTCCGCGCAGGCCGGCAGCGTGGACATAGGGGTCGTTGGCTTCCCACGCGGGGTCATCCGGCTTGCCCCACATGTTGTCGGGATTGCCGCCGAAGTTCGCCACGGTGATCCACACGTAGGCCCGGCCCAGCGGATCGCTCGTCTGGGCGCAACCGCTGAACGAGGCCACCCCTTCGTAGAGGTCGGGGCGCTTGATCGACAGGGCCAGGACGGACGTCGCCGACATCGACAGGCCGACGATCGCGTTCTTGCCGGTGGTGTTCAAGGTCGAGTTGATGATCGGGGGCAGTTCCTCGGTGAGAAAGGTGGTCCACTTGTTGCGCCCGAGTTCGGGATCGTCTTTCTGCCAGTCGGTGAAGTAGCTGGAATCGCCGCCGACGGTCGCCACCACGTTGACGTCCTTGGTCGCGTAGAACTCCTCGGCGTCGGCCCAGGCCATGATCCCGTTCTCGGGCTCAGCGCCACCGACGCCGTCGAGCACGTACAACGTGGGTCTCGGTACGTCGCCGGGCGCTATGAGCAGCTTCAGCGGGATGTTCTTGTCCATCGCTGCGGAGTAGACCTCGGCGTCAGCTCTGCGGCCCTCGCCAAGGGTGAGACTGACCAGATGTGAACCGTCCGGAGCCACTATCGCGGCGTCGGGGTCGGCGTCGGCGGAGCTGATCGCGGCCGGGGTCGTGGCCAGCACGAGGCCGGTCGCGAGGACGCCGATCAGCAGACGTGCTGTGCGGCGGCGTGATGCAGCTGGACCCATGAACTTCCCCTTGGTTCACCCCGACTGCCGCGTACGTATCCGAGCGGCTTACGTGAAGGAATACCACAGGTCGGTGATACAGGGGTCGTCTCCGAGCGTTCTCTGGGAGACTTCAGCAACGGGTTGGCGGTGCGCCCCCGGGATCAGGAGGCGCCTCGTGAACATACAGCCAGCTCATCTCGACCGATTGGCAGCTGACCTTCCCGGGTTGGTTCATTTGCCGGACACCGGGAACTACACCGAAACCCTAGGTCGCGTGTTTTTTCCGGACGCGTCCCGGCGACGTCCCGCGTGCGTGGTGACCCCCAGAACAACCGCCGACGTCGCCACCGTGGTGCGCGCGGCGAATGACTGCGGCCTTCCTGTCACCGCGCGCGGTGGCGGTCTGAGTTCCAATTGTGTTGCCGACGACGCAGTTCTGCTCGATCTGTCGCGGTACATGAACTCGGCACACCGGGAGGGTGAGGAGGTGGTGGTCGCCGGTGGTGCCACGGTCGGGGCCATGCTCGATGCACTGGCCCCAGCGGGGCGAATCGTCCCGGTCGGCATTGCCGAACACGCCGGGTTCGGACTGATCGCGAGGGGCGGCGTGGGATACCTCACCCGCAGTCTCGGGTTGACGCTCGATCACCTCGTGGACGTCGAATTGGTGCTTCCCTCAGGTCGCGTTGTTCGTTTGTCTAACAACAGTACTGGCGACGACGCCGACCTGTGGTGGGCGGTGCGGGGATGTGCACCCCCGTTCGGCGTCATCACCTCCGCGACGCTGCGTACCCACGAGGTCGGCCCGATGTGGGTGGACCGGATGGTGATCGGGCTCGATGCGTTGCCGACATACTTCCGGGTCGCTCCCCAGGTTCCGCGGCACACCATGATGGGTGCCGTGCTGGGCTACAGCGATCTGGTACCCGATGAGCCCATCTTCTTTGTCTACACAACGTGTTCCAGTCAAAATCCGGCCGATATCGAGACGAGTCGTTCGGCGGCAACAGAAGTGGCAGCGGCGTCTCGGCAACTGCACTACCGGACCGAGATGACGGGTCGTTACCTGACCGGACTGCCGCAGTACACCCCGCCAGGTGCGGACGGCGCCGAACCGGTTCCGCTGTCATTGCCGCAGCCTGGAGATCCCCGTGGATCCTTCTACGGCAAAGCGGTATTCGTCGGACCGACGTTGGACGGTTCCGTCGCTCAGGCCTTGGCGAACCAGATCCAGGCCGCCCCGACACCGTTCTGCCGCATCGACTTCCAGCAGACCGGTGGCGCACTCGCCGATGTCGGTGACACAGACACCGCGTTCTGGGGCAGGGGTAGCGAGTGGAACATCCCCTTGAATGCGATCTGGGACGATCCGGCCGACGGGCCCGCGTGCCTGAACTGGGCCCGCGACACTCTCGCGGTGCTGGCCGACCACACGACCGGGGTGTACAGCGTGGAGGTGCGACCGGGCTTCGCCGAGACCGAAGCCGAACTCGAGGCCGCCTTCGGTGGGAACCTGGGGCGGCTGCGGAAGCTTCGCGCGACGCACGATCCGAACGGAGTCTTCTCTACCTATCCGCTGTGACCCACTCAGCCGATGTGCACTCGAGGCCTGTTCGCGACAGTCGGTTCCGCCCGGCGCAGCACCTCGCGGGTCACCGGGGCGACCTCGCCCATCCCGATGAACAGGAACCGCAGCAGGTTCAGCAGTGGATTACCTTCAGACCACTCGAAATACACGTTCGGGTTGACGCCGGTCTCGTCGCGGATGTGGAGCAAGATCGCTGCGATCGAGTTCGCGACCGCCGGACTGTCCACCGACAGCACGCGGTGCGGCCCGCGCCTGCGGCCGTGGACGAGAAGGTCGGTGGCGAACTCTGATGAATCGGTGACGTTGACCTCGAGGAAGATGATGTGCGTGTCGGGACCGAGCCTGCTGTCGGCCCGCTGCTGCGCCGCCTTCTCGTCATAGTCGATCCAACGTTCAGCTCCGCTGCGCTTCGTCTCCGTCCATGGTCGAGCTCCGCTGCGCTTCGTCTCCGTGTTGTTGACGGTGTGCGGATCATGGGCGATGATCTCGACCGGCCCCCACGCCGCGGCCTCGCTGATGAACTCCGTTGCCGTCTCGTCGAATTCGAGCGACGTGGCACGAAGCTCGAAAGCTCGGTTGACCCGCGAGAGCAATGACACCACCAAGATGGCGCCGATGAAGAACGAGGCGACCTGGACGCCTTCGGGACGCTCGACGATGTTGACGACGGTGGTGTAGGCGAAGATCACGGCGACGACACCGAACATCCAGGTCTTCGGCCGGTGACGATGGGCATGCGCAGAGAGGGTGACTGCGATGGTTGCCGAGGTGATGAGGACGAGTACGCCGGTGGCGTAGGCGCTGCTCTGGGCGTCCACGCTCGCCTTGAAGTAGACGGTGACGAAGACGGCAATCATTCCGAACACCAAGACCAGCGGCCGTACGGCCCGTGCCCACTCCGGGGCCATCCCGAAGCGGGGGAGGTATCGGGGCACCAGGTTGAGCAGTCCGGCCAGGGCCGATGCGCCTGCAAACCACAGGATCGCGATGGTGCTCAGATCGTAGAGGGTGCCGAACACGTTGCCCAGGTTCTCGTGCGCCAAGTACGCGAGGGCCCGCCCGTTGGCTTCGCCACCCGCCTCGAACTCCTTCTGCGGAATGAGAATTGTTGTCACGATCGACGAGGTGATGAGGAAGCCGCACATGATCAGTGCCGCGGTCGTGAGCAGTCGGCGAACGCCGCGGATGCGCCCGCGAGGGTTCTCTTCGGTGTCACCCGGATCGCCCTTGATCTGGGGCATCACCGCGACACCGGTCTCGAACCCGGACAGGCCCAGCGCCAGTTTGGGGAACACGATCAGCGCGATCGCGATCATCATCCACGGGTTGCTGTGTTCGGCGGTGAGGGCCGATCGCCACTCGGTGATCAGGTGGGTGTTCTGGGCGATCTCCCAGAAGCTGTCGAGAATCACGATGAAGTTGAGGGTCAGGAACACCGTGACCAGGCCGACTGCGATACCGATCGCGTCCGTGAAGCCTTTGAGGAACACCGCGGTGAGCAGCATCAGCAGCACGATGGTGATGATCACCTGCTTGCCCGACAGAAAGGACGGCGCAAAAGGATTGGCGATGACGTGTGCGGAGGCGTCAGCGGTCGACAGCGTCATGGTGATCAGGAAGTCGGTGGCGGCGAATCCCAGCAACACCAGGATGAACAGCTTGCCTCCCCACTTGGGGAGGTGGCTCGCCAGCATGGCGATCG
The DNA here is from genome assembly GCF_017377795.1 of Williamsia soli. Taxonomy (GTDB): domain Bacteria; phylum Actinomycetota; class Actinomycetes; order Mycobacteriales; family Mycobacteriaceae; genus Williamsia; species Williamsia soli. The sequence continues at coordinate 131,114 of NZ_JAFRDR010000011.1, forward strand.
ATCCCTCGCCGTGTGGGCTCTCTCTGGCCACGCGGCGATAGACCGGCAGCGCCCCGAACAGGGTCAGCAGGACGAGGACGAGGGTGGCCAGCGGCGCGAGGAGCCCCGCGGCCAGGGCGGCGATCGCAGGTTGATAGCCGAGGGTGGAAAAGTAGTCGACGCCGGTGAGACACATGACTTTCCACCAGGAGTGTTTGTGCTCTTCTCGGCTGGGCTTGCGTAGCGGCCCGGGCTGACCGGCTGGTTCCTCCGTGATGTCACGCAGGAGCCAGGCCTTCAGTCTGTGCCGCATGAGGTCAATCTATGGGGTCGACGGCAAAGACGTGCGACTTCGCGGCGCCAGCCGGACGAGCTGGGTGACGTGCTGGGGGCCCAATTCCTCGAGTGCGTTGACCCCGAGCAGCCGCATGGTCCGCGCGACCTGTTCGCCGACGATCTCGATCATGCGGTTCACGCCGTCCTCACCACCGGCCATCAACCCGTAGAGGTAAGCCCGGCCGAGCAGGGTGAAGCGGGCACCGAGGGCGACTGCGGCGACGATGTCAGCGCCGGACATGATGCCCGTGTCCAGGTGCACCTCGTATTCGCTGCCCACTTCGCGAACGATCTCGGGGAGAAGGTGGAATGGGATGGGTGCCCGGTCGAGTTGGCGTCCACCATGATTGGACAGGATGATGCCGTCCACCCCGACGTGGGCGACCTTCTTCGCATCGTCGAGGTTCTGGATGCCTTTGACCACGACTTTGCCGGGCCACTGATCGCGGATCCAGCGCAGGTCGTCGAAGTCGACGGTCGGGTCGAACATGGTGTCGAGGAGCTCGCCGACCGTGCCGGACCAGCGGTCCAGCGACGCGAACGAGAGCGGCTCGGTGGTCAGGAAGTCGTACCACCACCAGGGCCGCGGGATCGCATTGGCGACGGTGCCCAACGTCAGTTGCGGCGGGATCGAGAAGCCGTTTCGCTTGTCGCGCAGGCGGGCCCCGGCGACCGGGACGTCGACCGTCACGAGCAGGGTGTCGAAGCCCGCTGCGGCGGCGCGGTCGACGAGCGCCATGGACCGGTCGCGGTCTTTCCACATGTAGAGCTGAAACCAGTTGCGGCCATGCGGGTTCGCAGCCTTCACGTCCTCGATGCCGGTCGTGCCCATCGTCGACAGCGAGAACGGGATTCCGTGCTTGGCCGCGGCGTGCGCGCCCGCGACCTCACCCTCCGTTTGCATCATCCGGGTGAACCCGGTGGGGGCGATGCCGAACGGCAATGACACCGGTGCTCCGAGGACGTCCCACCCGGTGGACACGTCGGCGACGTTCCGCAGGATCGACGGGTTGAACTGGATGTCTTCGAACGCCTGCCGGGCGCGGCCGAGCGAGATCTCGGCCTCGGCGGCGCCCTCGGTGTAGTCGAAGGCCGCTTTGGGAGTGCGACGTTGCGCGATGCGGCGCAGGTCGTACACGGTCTGCGCCTTCGCGAGCCGGTTCGCCTTGAAATCGAGGCTCGGCTTCTTGAACTGCATGAGCGGTGCGAGGTCGTGGACCTTGGGGAGTCGGCGCTGGGGCATCGCGTGTCCTTCGATCACAAGCGGGGCAGGGACTGTGTGTCCCTGCCCCGCTCTTTGGTGATGTGTCCTAGCTGGTGGCGTCCGCGCGATGCGGGAGCTTCCAGCCCGGGCGCACGAAGTGGCAGGTGTATCCGTTCGGGATGCGCTGCAGGTAGTCCTGGTGCTCGGGCTCGGCCTCCCAGAACGGACCCTCCGGGACGACCTCGGTCACCACCTTGCCGGGCCACAGACCGGAGGCGTCGACATCGGCGATGGTGTCCAGAGCGACCTGCTTCTGCTCGTCATCGGTGTAGAAGATGGCCGAGCGATAGCTGGCACCTCGATCGTTGCCCTGCCGGTTCTTGGTCGACGGGTCATGGATCTGGAAGAAGAATTCGAGTAGATCTCGGAAGCTGGTCTGCTCCGGATCGAACTCGACCTCCAGCGCCTCGGCGTGGTTACCGTGGTCGCGGTAGGTGGCGTTCGGCTTGCTGTCATCGCCTGTGTATCCGACACGGGTGGAGACGACGCCGGGCTGCTTACGGACGAGGTCCTGGACTCCCCAGAAACAGCCGCCTGCGAGGATTGCCTTCTCGGTCATCTACTTTGCCTCCTGGGTGTTGAAAAGTTCGACGTAGTCGCCGTAGCCTTCGGCCTCTAGGTCAGCGACCTGGATGAACCGCAAGGCTGCGGAGTTGATGCAATAACGCAGACCACCCTGGTCGATGGGGCCGTCGTTGAAGACGTGGCCGAGGTGGCTGTCGCCGTGGGCGGACCGGACCTCCGTGCGCACCATCCCGAAGCCCCTGTCGGACTTCTCGACGATGTTCGCCGGGTCGATCGGGTGGGTGAAGCTCGGCCAGCCGCATCCGCTGTCGAACTTCTTGGTCGAGGTGAACAGGGGCTCTCCGGAGACGATGTCGACGTAGAGGCCTGCCTCGTGGTTGTCCCAGAACTCGTTGCGAAACGCGGGTTCGGTGGCCGACTTCTGGGTGACGGCGTACTGGTCCGGGTTCAGCCGGGCGATGGCGTCCGGGTCCTTACGGTATTGCTGCGACACGTGGATCCTCCTCGGGATTCGTCACCGCTGGCTGCGGGACGCATTCGATGGGTACAACGACTGGTGCCGCTCAGGTGTTCCAACCCTCATCGGGACTGCAGGCCCAGGATCACCGCGAACACCGAGAACACGGTGAGTAGGGAGATCAGGGCCCAGATCGGTAGCGGACCCGGCATGGGCCCGCCGTCGCGCAGCGCGTTGGTGGTCTGGCGCCACCTCAGTCCGCCGGCAACCGCCGTCGCGGTCCCGAAGGCCACGAGAGCGATGCCGAGGATGTCGCGAGATGTCTGCGTCGAGTAGTCGGGCAGCACGTGCATCACGGCGAGGCCGGCGGCGACCAGGCCGAGGGCGGTACGGAACCACGACAACACGGTGCGCTCCGCGGCAAGCGTGAAACGCGCGTCGACCGACCCCGGCAGTGTGTTCGGGTGATCGGGCACATCGTCCGCGGCAGGCACCCGCCAATCATCCACGGTCATCGCGCGGTGGTCGACCCCCTAGGATTGATGAGTGCGCGCCTGGGTCGTCTGGACAACGGGAGTGTTCGTCTACATTGTCGCCGTCCTCGATCGCACCACGCTCGGGGTCTCGGGCCTCGACGCCGCAGATCGCTTCTCGGCGTCGCCGAGTGTGCTGTCGTCCTTCGTGGTCCTGCAGGTCATCGTGTATGCCGCGATGCAGATTCCGGCCGGGCTGTTGCTCGACCGGTTCGGCTCGCGAGCGATGATCGTGGCCGGTGCCCTGATCATGGCGTCCGGACAGATGACTCTCGCCCTGACCGAGGAGTTGCCACTCGCCATCGCGGCGCGCGCAATGGTCGGGGTCGGCGACGCCTTCACCTTCATATCGGTGCTCCGCCTCGTGCCACGCTGGTTTACCCCGAAGCGGGTGCCGCTGATCACCCAGCTGACCGGGATCACCGGTCAGCTCGGACAAGTGCTGTCGGCCATACCGTTCCTGGCGTTGCTCGACGCGCGCGGCTGGACCACCGCGTTCATCTCGGCTGCCGCGCTCGGCGTGCTGTCGGCGGTGCTCACCCTGGCGCTGGTGCGTAACGCTCCCCGCGGGACTGTTGTCGTCGCGCAGAAGGTGTCGGTGCGGGGTTCGCTCGGAAACGTCAGGGCGGTCGCGAGACGTCCAGGCACCCGACTGGGCTTCTTCGCGCACATGGGCACCCAGTTCTCGATCACGGTCTTCGCGCTGATGTGGGGCATCCCGTATCTGACGACGGCACAGGGACTTTCTTCCGGTCTGGCCGGTGGGTTGCTGACGATCTCGGTGGTGTCGATCGTGCTGTCGGGCGTGGTCATCGGACTGCTCACCGGACGATTCCCCGGACGCCGGTCGCGGTTGGTCCTGTTCATCATGGGTAGCAACGCGCTGATGTGGACGGTCATCCTGCTGTTGCCGGGTCCGGCGCCGCTGTGGTTGCTGATCGTCCTGGTCGTGGTCGTGTCGATCGGTGGTCCAGGGTCGGTGATCGGCTTCGACTTCGCCCGCACCTTCAATCCCAGCAGCATGCTCGGCACCGCCCAGGGCATGGTCAACATGGGCGGCTTCATCGCCTCGTTGCTCGTGATGCAGGCCATGGGCATCATCATCGACGCGATGGGCGGGTACTCCTTCGACAGCTTTCGCGTCGCCTGGACGGTGCAGTACGTCGTCTGGATCCTCGCGACCATCGGGATCATCGTGAACCGCAGGCGAGCTCGCCGGGAGATGGCGGAGGTCCGGCCCGCCGTGGTCACGTCCTGAGGGTCACCGGCGCGCCAGCGCCGCAGCGGTGGCGAGCGCGAACCGAGCCATCGCCGGTCCTCGCTTGGTCTCGGGGAGCTGGCGCCAGCCCAGTGAGGGTTCGACGGCCTCGAACTCGAGTAGCCGGGGAGGGGAGTCGCCGGTCCCCAGGAGGTCGACCCTGGCGTAGAGGATGTCAGCGCGGATGACGCCGACGGCTTCTGCGGCTGCGGTCAGCGCGGCGTCGCCGAGTTCCCAGAATTTCTCCGAAGGATCTGCGGGGCTGAGCGATTCGATGAGGTACAGGCCGGACTCGTCGAGTTCGCCCTCCTCACCGGGCTCGGGCAGCATCGGTCCCTTGGTGAAGGCGTGTGAGCGTTGACCCGCGATGTACACCAGCGCGGTCTCGCCGTCGGCCACGGCGGGATCGAAGGGTTGCACCAGCACTCGCCTGCCCGCAGCCTGCAGTGCGGCGGCGTGGTCAGCGGCCTCCCGGGGGTCGGTGAAGCGGGCCGCGCCGCGGGAGCCCCCCGCCACGGCCGGCTTCACCACCACCTCGCCGTCCGGGATGGACACGGTCTCGTCTGGACCGTAAACGGCGGTCGGGACGATCGGGACACCTGCCGCCTCGAGGTCGAGCATGTACCCCTTGTCGGAGTTCCACCGCACCATCGCCGCGCTGTTGATGAGTAAGCCGACCCCGTCGGCCCAGGTGAGGAACTCGCTCAACCGCTCCGGGTAGTCCCAGGTCGCACGCAGTACGACACCGTCGGCCGAGTCGATCTCGGGGTCGTCCCACGACAGCCAGCGCGCCGACAACCCAGCTGCGGTGAGGGCGCCGATCAAACCCTCGTCATCGCCGTCGCCGGTGGGCAGCTGAGCACACGCCGCCAGCACCACGGTCGGTGGCGAGGGAATGGGGCTTTTGTCGGATTCTGCGCTCACGCCCTCAGGTTAGCCAGTCAGCCGTCAGCCGCTTCGATCACGCCCGCTGCAACAGCGGCCACGAGTTCGGAGTGATCGCGCTCGGTCTGGTCCGCATACCGGACCGCGAAGCTGCCGAAGTCTCTGTCGAGGGCCTTGCCGTCCTCGAAGTACCCCGCCAGCAGACGCGGATCGAGCGAGCGGGCGTGTGCCCGCGCCAGCAGAGCGCCGGCGAGACGACCGTAGTCGTCGAGCAGGCTCCGCTTCAGTGACGTCGGATCGATGTCGCCCTTGAGGTTTCGGAACTGGCGGACGATGTAGGGCAGTCCGTCGATGGTGGTCCAACCCAGCAGGATGTCGGTCTCCGACTGCACCATCCGGGCACCACGGACGATACGTTTGCCTTCATGCCGCGGGGTGTCGGCGCGGACGTACGGTGCCAACGCCGACTGCTTCGCTTGTTTGATCTGCAACACGAGGTCTTCCGAACGGTTGCCGTGCAACAGTGCGACGTAACTGCGTAACCCGACGCTGCCTGTGCCGACGATCCGGAAAGCTACGTCGGACAGAGCGAACCGGGAGATGAGGTTGCGCCGCGACTCCCGCAGGGTGCCGACGTAGTCGTTCAGTCCTGCCGCGACATCATCTGCCGTGGCGGCATCGACGCGGGTGAGGATGGGCGGGTCGGTGACGAACCGATGTCGCCGGACACCGGTCGTGTGGTCCTCGAGGTGCTCGGTCCACTTGGCGACCACCTTCTCGCTGGTGTTGCGTCGCGCCTTCTTCGAGGCTTCGTCGAAGTCGTCGAGCAACGCGTCCGCTTTGGCCTGATCGAGAATCGAGGCGTCGGGCAGTGCGGACCATGATCGCAGGAAGGGCACCTCCGCCAGGGTGCGCACCGTCTTGCGATACGACTTCACCGCGTCCTGCGCCGCATCGCGGCACCCCGCCTCCGAGACCCCGCCGCTGCGGCCGGCCAGCACGAGACTGGCCGACAATCGTTTCAGATCCCACTCCCATGGACCGGGAATCGTCTCATCGAAGTCGTTGATGTCCATGACGATCTGGCCGTCGGGTGTGCCGTAGAGCCCGAAGTTCGCGGCGTGTGCGTCGCCGCAGAGTTGGGCCTGCAGACCGCTGTCCGGCGTCCCGGCGAGGTCGGCCGCCATGAGTCCGGCCGAGCCCCGGAAGAATGCGAACGGGGACACCGTCATCCGCCCGATTCGCAGCGGCGTGAGGTCGGCCAGTCTGCCGGCATTGCTGTCCCTGATGTAGTCGAGGACAGCCGGACGATCTGGGCCGGCAGCGCGGTGGTCGTGAGCGGACTCGGGCAATTGCTCCCGCAGGCTGCGGCCGCGCGCCAAGACCTCATCGGCGTCTTGGTAGACGCGTAGGTCGACCGGGTCGGGGCGGTTGGCCATGGGTCCTCAGTCGCTGCTCGGGATGGTGAATCGGGTGAGGATGGAGTGCGCGGCGCGGGTGGCGAGATCCCGGTCGTAGCTCTGCACCACGTCGAAGGTCCGATCGAGGTCGGGCACGTGGTCGTCACGGTCGCGTGCTGCGAGCAGCGCGGCCGAATGCGGCCCGAGAACCACCACCGTCCACTCGTTGACGAGGTCGTCGGTGGGGTCGAGCGGCGCATGTTGGACGTTGCCGTCGAGCATGTGGGACAACCCGACGCCGTAGACGCCGGCGAAACCCGCCCGGTCGGCGAGCACCCGCCAGCGCTTCGCCGTCAGTGGCGTGAACTGCTTGGCCTCCTGGAACGTCCCGAGCACCAGAACCCCGGGTCCGGCGGTGGACGCCTGAACCTCGAGCGCCTTGCTCATCTCGATCAGGAGTCGCTTGTCGCCGCGGCGCGGCCGGTGTTCGGCAGATGCGATGGAGTACGGCGTCGTGGCTGCTTCGCTGGGATGCCGGCGCGACTGCTGCAGGGGCAGAGGATCCGATGGTTCGGTGCCCAGCGCGGCGAGCTCGGCCACTGGCGGGAAGAGCTTTCCGATGCCGTAGTCAGCACCGATCGTCTGCGCGGCGATCCGCCTGGCTTCGGTGTCGACGCCCTCGGCGATGACGAGCGCACCACTGCGCTCGACGTGGGCGGTCAGACCGTGTGCGAGTTGTGCGGTCGCGGCGTCGTCCCGAGCGAGCAATTCGGCCGTCATGATGATGACATCGGGATCGATCAGCCACAGCAACGTCATCGCGCGATTCGTGATGCCCAGGAGGTCTACACAGATCAGGTGGCCTGCATTCCGCGTGCGTTCGACCTCGGCGAGCATGTCGTTGGGGTGCCGCAGGAAGTCGTCCGGATCCACCGAGGCCAGTTGTCGATAGCCCGGAGGCGCCGCGGCGTGATCGATCGAGCCGATGTCGACGGTGATGAGCACCGGGAAGTCGGCCACGGTGGTGTTCTCCCCGGCAATCGCCAGTTTTCGTTGATCGACGACCACCGATTCCTGCATCAGTCGCGCGGTCCGGCGCAGGGATTCGGGAGTGGAGACCGCGGTTCCCGGGCGGCCCGTGATCTGCAGCTCGGCAGCGACCAGCGCCCCGTCGGCAAGGCGCCTGACGGGTGCGTATCGGTGCACCAGGTCGAGTCCTCCGAAGACTCCTTCGCCGTCGGTTCGGGTCACCAAGTAATTGCTCGTACTCCCGCCATAGGGCTAGACAACCACAGGAGACCGCCGTCTGCGAAGAGCGTCGTTACCATCTCGTGATCTGAAGGTCGCGATTTGATCGCGGTGGGTGGTTCGAAGGTTTGGGGCACCATGCGGGTGGGCACCCGACTGTCATGACTTTTACAGCACCCGGCCTCTCGGATGACGCCACGAAAAAACTGGTCTCTGTCATGCAAGAACGTCTCAGCGCGTTCAACGATCTTCATCTCACGCTGAAGCACATTCATTGGAACGTCGTTGGCACTAACTTCATCGGTGTCCACGAAATGATCGACCCGCAGGTCGAACTCGCACGCGGCTACGCGGACACCCTCGCAGAGCGCATTGCCACTCTGGGTGGCTCGCCTCGCGGGACCGCCAAGGCCATCGAGGAGGACCGTTCGTGGAACGACTACTCCGTCGGCCGTGACACCGTGCAAGCTCACCTCGGTGCGCTCGACCTCGTGTACGTCGGCTTCATCACCTCGCACCGCGAGGCCATCGCTGTCGCCGGCGAGATCGACCCGGTGACCGAGGACATCTTGATCGGGCAGACCGCGGAACTCGAGAAGTTCCAGTGGTTCGTCCGGGCGCACCTGGAGAACCCGTCGGGCGATCTGTCCAACGCGGGCGCCTCCAGCGAGAAGGGCGCAGCCGACAAGGCACGCTGACGACTCGAACTCTTCGCACCAACAGTCATCAAATCGAGACGCCCACCGACGGTGGGCGTCTCGAGGGCTGTCTGGGCTCTTTTGTCAATTCCCTTGCAGCACAAGGGATTTTGCCTTTGAAGAGGTCGACCAAAGATCGTTTGACGGGTAGGTTGGTGCTATGCCACTCATCACCAGTTCCGGATTTGCACACGTTCGTCTGACCGTCACCGACATCGCCCGTTCCAAGGCCTTCTACGACAAACTGTTCGGCTGGCCGATCGTCATCGATTCGTCTGAAGCAGTCGACGAGGACGGCGTCCGGGAATCCCCCGAGAAGTTCTACGGCGGCACCATCTACGCGACGCCGCAGGGAACCCTGTTCGGTTTGCGTCCGGTCGGCAGTGAAACCTTCGATTCCACGACGACCGGTCTGGATCACGTCAGTTTCGCAGTCGAGTCGCGCGACGACCTCGAGGCGGCCGCGAAGGCACTCGAAGAAGCGGACATCACCCACGGCGAGATCACCGACCTCGGTGGGGCCGGCTTCATCATGTCGTTTCAGGACCCTGACGACATCAACATCGAATTGACCGCGCCTCCCGCTCAGTGAGGGTAACGTCCTCGAACTAGAACACGTTCTAATCCTCGAGGAGAAGCAGATGCCGAGTGCCGAAGAAATCAAGAAGGTTGTCGAGTCCTACGTGGACCTGGTCGCGAACGGCACCCCGGAGCAGGTCGCAGACCTCTATGCCGCCGACGCGACAGTCGAGGATCCGATCGGCGCCGATATCCGCAACACCCGCGAGGCGCTCATCGAGTTCTACGGCGTGATCGCCGCCATGGACAAGGTCACCTCTGAGCTGCACTGGTCCAAGATCGCCGGGGATACCGCGGTGTTCGAGTTCACATTGATCACCGAGGCCGGTGGTTCGGCGTTCAAGATCACCCCGGTCGACATCATGGTGTTCGACGACGACGGCAAGATCAAGACGATGCGGGCTGTCTGGAGTGCGGAAGATCTGCAGACGCTGTAGATGCTGTACCGCCGGCTGACAGTCGACGGGTTCGGTTGGACGTTCATCGATGAGGGTTCGGGACCGGTGGTGCTGCTGTGTCATGGGTTCCCCGGACTCGCTTACAGCTGGCGGCATCAGGTGCAGCCATTGGTGGCGGCGGGATATCGGGTCATAGCTCCCGACATGCCGGGCTACGGCGGTACCGATGCACCGACGGCGGTAGCCGAGTACACGTACCTCTCTGCGGCCGCTCGTCTCGACGCTCTCCTCGGGTCATTGAACATTGAACGTGCCGTCGTCGTCGGACATGACTTCGGCGCACCGGCAGCGTGGACGCTGGCTCTGGAGCACCCGCAGCGGGTCGCCGGGTTGGTGTTGCTGGCCATGCCCTATGCGCCGGATCGCATTCCGATAAGGCCCTCTGAAGCGTTCGGGTACCTGGCGCAGAAGCACTTCTTCCATTTCGACTACTTCATGCAGCCGGATCTGGCAGATTCCGAACTCGACGGAAGGCCGCGGGAGTTCCTGGCCCGCATCTTTCATGCGCTTTCGGGGGACTACCGGTACCTCGACATCTGGGAGCACCCGAGTCATCGAGATGGCAGACGCCTCGGTTACCTCGACGTGTTGCCCGAGGCGCCTGAGCTGCCCTGGTCGTGGTTGACGTCCGAGGAACTGGACGTGTATCACTCGGCTTTCAAGGATTCCGGTTTCACCGGCGGGCTCAACTGGTATCGGGCGGCTGACCTCAATTGGGAGCACCAAAGCGCGCAGCCACGGATGATAGAGCAGCCCGCCCACTTCCTCTGTGGGGGCGATGATCCCGTCCTGACGATCGCCGGTCGCGGTGCCATCGACCGGATGGGGGAGATGATGCCGGGCCTTCGTGGGGCCGAAACCTACGCTGGTGCCGGCCATTTCATCCAGATGGAACGTGCCGACGAGGTCAGCGCAGCGCTGGTGGAGTTCGTGAGATCTGCGTTGCCACACGATCGATGATGAGGTTGTCAGTCGCCCCTGCCACTGAACGCTCTGAAGATGCGCCCAGGCGTGAGTAGCAGGTGCACTGACGCCGCCGCGCGGATGGTCGACATCGCCGACCGCGCGTCCGCCCTGACTGCTCTGTCTGTCTGATAGACGACGCCGGCGCCGCGGGGATCTTCGCCGGCGAATGGCAGGGGATCGAAGAGGTACATCCTGGCGTGGTCGAGCGCGCCGAGCTCTGCCACGATCTTCTCGAATGCACGGCGCCAGTATGCCGCGCCGCGGACGTCTCGCGATAGCCCCGAGATGAGTGTTCCGAAGTCGTATCCATCGGTGACATAGAGGATTTCGGGAGCAAGTGGGTCGATTCGGACCAGGTTGCCGAGTCCGGCTGTGAAACAGATGATCTCTCCGAACGCGGTTCGGATCAGGGGAATGTGGCCGGTTCTGTGAGTGTCGGGGAGGTCGAGACCGGCCAGCCACTCGTCGACGATCGGTTGCCAGTCGTGCGGGTCGCACACCCAGAGCAATCCCTGGTCGAAGCCTGCGAATCCGACCTCCCGCCAGAAGCTGTGCACGATGTCGGGGAGGTTGCTGTATTCGTCGAAATAGCTGTCTGGGACCGCTCGCTGATCAATTGGTGCACCTGTCCAACTGGTGCTCCAGGTGGACAGAAAGCGGTGCACCTCGAGGGGGAGTTGCTTGCCTGTGCTGCCGAGCGCCGCCCATAGCTCGTCGAACTCGGTCTGGCGGGTGAGGAACTGTCGCAGGTCGCCCTGTTCGTGCAGATGGCAGATGACGACATAGGGGATACGGACGTCGAACCCGTACTCGCTCTGCGCCGAGCTGTAATTGGTGGGGCCGACGCTCGAGTCGAGGAGGTAGTGCTTCACCGAGTCATCGAGGCCGTTGATGCGCGCATGAAAATAGCGGTAGATGTAGTCGTGGAACTCGGCAATCCTTTTGATCTCGTCCCAGTCCGAGCATTCATCGACCAGCTCATCGACCCCGATGCCGTCGTGAGGGTAGGCCATGAAGGCAAAGGCGAGAACGTCCTGGTAGCGCCAGTTGTCGGGCATCGTCGACAGGTCCCGCGGCAGATTGTCGAGTACCCGGCCGTGGCTCCACAGAACCTCTTCGTCGAACTGGTGGGCATCGAAATCCTCCATCATCGACTCCATCGACTCGAGAAGCAGCGCACGGACGTCGGCGTGCCCCTCGACCTGGTCTGGGAGAACGCGCAAGAGGTTGTCTACCTGGTCCATCGACGTCCCGACGGCGCGCTCGTCGAAGACGGTGGACGCCGTGTACCCCGAAGCCAACCGGCCTTCGAGAGTGTTGAAAATGGTCACGACTGCGTCGGAATAGTGCGGCTCGGGAGCGATGTTCCACTCGACCTCATCCGAAGAGACAGCACGCCCGGTCAATTGCGCGAGGAGGTCGAGCGCGGCGGCCTGGTACCCCTCCTCGATGGGGACCGTCCGCCGGTATGCGCCGGCTTCGTCGACAGCCTCACGCGCGATGCTGACGAGGAAGTTCCGCCGATTCTCGATTCGGACGTCCACCCGGTACATGCCGATCCTCCGTGGGTATCTCAGTCAGTTGAAGATGTCGGGGTTGAAGTCGGGCGGTGGATCCGCCGCGGGATGGCGACGCCGCAGGTCGGTCGAGAGCAGTCGGTCGACGTCGGTATCCGATGTCGACGACGGTGTCGGCACGATGTGCCCATCGTCGGTCACCAGGTAGACGGTGTCGGCGAGCTGATCAACCGCCAGACGCCATCCATCGCGGAAGCGTTCGAGTGTCGGATTCGTGCGGGGGTACCCAGCGCCCTGTGCTGCAAGAAACGCGGACACGGTCCGAAGGGCGTCGTCGCGTGACAGGAACGGGCTCCAGGTCGGCGCAGGGAAGCGGTGGATCTCTTCTGCACGCGGCCGCAGATATCCGAGGCCGGTCGGGTCGTCCAGGGGGACTGCTCGATTGCCGTACATCCGGCACGGGACAATCGCCATCGCCAGTTCGGACACTTCGCCGACATCAGCGATGGCCTGAATCCAATCGCGATCCCACACAGTCGCGTTGGGCATGTCGATCCAATCGCGGAGGGAAGGCTGAGGTTGTTGGTCCGGCCGTGGACGTCGTAGACCATCCCCGGTGACACTGACCACGAGTTCATTTCCGCGAATCCTGTTGACGGTGCACAGAACGTGTTTGTAGCGGCATACCATCACGACGGTGAAGGGTGAGTCGACAGCTGACGATGGGACAACCTTGTGGGCGAACGCGTCGGCGGTGTCGACCGGCCGCTTTGCGGGTTCAAAATCTTCGGGCACGGTCTCGCCACGCCGGATTGCCAATCGAATGAGGTCGCTTCCTCGTCCGTATTGTTTGAAGGACAGCACCCGTTCCTGGTAGGTGCAGTACGTACCCGGCGTGAGCAACTGAGAGCCGTCCAACGTCAGCCGACGTTCGGTCGCGTCGATCGTTCCGCTGAGCAACTCGTCGACATGGGCGGCGACCGCATGCGGATGTGCTGGCTCGACCACGAATTCGCGGTCGCGTAAGTAGTTCACGAATTCTGCACCTGGATTCACCCCGTAGTTGCGCGCATAGAATCCCACGGAGTCGCTCCACCGCCACAGTCCGTCGGTTCGCTGATTCTGTGGGACCTGGCGTGTGTCGTCGATCGACCAGGGGTCGACAGCCCGCGCGGTCATCCGGGCGACCAAAGTCCCAGCGTCGAGGTAGTTTGCGACCCGTTCGGCATCAACCGCGGACAGGCGCGGGAGTACTTCGTCCGGGGTGACCCCGTCCGGGGCGTCGGGTTCGAGCCGCCAGATCGACAGTGTCCTGTTCATCCCCCGCCCTCACCTCGCAAGACGCCATACCGCGTCCATGTTGCCATGTCTGCTGCCGCGTTCGGAGGTTCTATATTGGTCCGGTGGAGAGCAGCTCAGAACCGGACAGCGCGGCTTCTGTCGTCGCGGGGGCAGGCGACACCGGCACCACGGCGTCGTCAATCTCGGGGTCAGAACCACATGTAGAGCCTTCGGAAGCGGTGCGTGAGCCGTTGCAGGGACCGCAGATACCTGGCGATTGCGGCCCGGCTCATCGCCTGCGCCTCGACATCGCAGCAGCGTTGATGTGGGGACCGCGGGGCTCGTATGCCCTGACGGCTGATCGTCTCATCGCGTTGATCGGCGACAGTGAACTGGTACTCGTCACCACCGCGGCGTGGATTTCTGCGCAGGGGTGGGGACTATGCGCGGTAACCACCGACCGCGTGCTGTATGTCCCCAACTCGTCGACCGAAGATTCGTTCGCTCAGCCGATCTCGTCGATGTTGTGGCTTCTCGACGCAGATGTAACCAATGATCTTGGCGACCGTAAGTGCAACCTCATCGACCTCGAGCGCAACATCGTCGTGTGGTTCGAGTCCGTGGCCTCGGTGGAAGCCGTGAACACCGCGATCAGATGGGCGGTTCGCGTGCACACCAACGACCAACCTGGGTTCGACAAGGCCGATACCGACAACGTCCTCGAGGAGTTCTCACGGTTCGAGACCCTGCGCCGTGCGCACGAGACCGGCGCTCTGGACAACGAATCGATGAGTCAAGCGTTGTCACGAATGTTTCCCCCACATCAGTCCCCGCCACCGGATCACTGAGGGACGCCAGGAGTCTTCGAACCGCTGTCCGTATCGACGAATGGGCCTCATGCCGCAAGAACTGCACCAACCCCGACTATTTCCCCTGCCGAAAGCCTCGCTGGCACGGGCCGAGTTTCTCTGGCACTGGCCCACTGCGCTGCGTGAACCCGACCAGAGCGCGTTGAACGTGGGGGCACATCAATGCTCCAGGCTCAACGCCATGGCGTGCGACACCCTCGACGTTCCCGAGGACCGGGAGGTCATGCGCACCCGGCTCGCAGAATCATGGGGCATCACGTGCACCACCGACGCCCGCCGCACGGCCGGCCGGCTCATGGACGGCATGCACAGCAGCACTTACGAAATAGTGTTTCCGCTGGCATCGGCGATCGTCAACAAGACCGACGGGCACACCGTCGACGCCCACCGTGCCTACCTGGCGTTGCGTGCCTACCGCCGCGGAGAGTCGGCAGAATCCTGGCTCGCCGCCTATGACGCACTCCACCAGCTGCGGACGGTGGCCAAACCCCACCCCGCCTTCACTTCTCCCGCATGGCCAGAACATATTCGCGCATGGGACTTCGCTCGCCTTCCCTACATCGTGCGAGTAGCACGCCACCTCGGCTACCTCGATGACGACGAATCCTGGGCGATCCTGCACGCCAACCTGTCCGCAGCCCGCAGCTACTACCCCAATTGGCGACAGTTCGGCCAGGGCATCATCGTCGGCCGTATCTACTGGCGTGCGCTCACCGACATCGCAGACGTCGGGCCGTGGGCACAGGAAGTCGCCAGCGCAGTCAATGCCCTCCACGTCCGCCCCGACAGCCCCTGGAACCGCCTTCCCTTGCACCCCGCCACGTAACCTGCGAAAGCACCCGGTATTCCGTTCGGACGAAGGAGCTTTCATAGCGACCTCGCTGTCGGCGGTGATACTTTCGCCGGTATGGTCTCCCAGTCCCTCGGAATCCCGTCCACCGGAATCCCTTCCCTCGGTATCACCTTTTTGCCCGCGTTCGCGCCGGAGCGACTTCGCGAGGTTGCGAGGGCAGCCGATTCGGCGGGTCTGGACGAGTTGTGGTTGTGGGAGGACTGTTTCCGGCACGGCGGCCTGGTCACGGCGTCGGCCGCGCTGGCCTGGACGAGCCGGATCACGGTCGGAGTCGGGTTGCTCCCGGTTCCACTACGCAACATCGGGGTCGCCGCAATGGAATTGGCGAGCCTGCACCGGCTGTTCCCGGATCGGGTGCTAGCCGGGATCGGTCACGGGGTACAGAGCTGGATGGGCCAGGTCGGTGCCAGGGTCGATTCGCCGATGACCCTGCTGAGCGACTACGAATTGGTCCTACGAGATCTGCTCGCAGGCGATGAGGTGACGTTCGATGGGGCGTACCTGCACGTCGACGCGGTGAAGCTCGAGTGGCCGCCCACCGTGAACGTCCCGCTGCTGATCGGTGGGGAGGGGCCGCGCTCGCTCGGTTTCGCCGCACGGAGCGGCGACGGTGTCCTGCTGACCGCAGGGCTCGGGGAAGCCGAGATCGGTGCCGCTTGTGACCTGGTCCGAGCCGAGGCCGCCGGTGCGGGCAAGCCGATGCCGCCTGTAGTCGTGCCGCTGATCACTGCCACCGGGGCCGGCGCCGCCGATCGGGTCGCCGCGGAGGTCGCGCGCTGGAAGAAGTCGGATCGCGATGACGTCGGTGTTGCGGGTGATGCGGAGGAGATTGCGGCCACGATCCTACGGTTGGCGGCTCTGGGCGTGACATCTGTGGCCGTTCAGCCGACCGAGGACGAACTGGATCTGCCCGGACTGTGCAGAGTCGTCGGGGAGCGTGTGCGCCCGATCCTGACCGAATCCTAGAATCCCCGGGTTCAACGGATCCGCACGCTCAAGCAGGTGACACAGCCCTCGAGCTTTTCGAACTCGGAGATGTCCACTGCCACAACCTCGTAGCCGCGGTCGACGAACAGCGCCGCGCTGTCCGGGGCAGCCGAGCTCATCAACACCGTGTTCTCGTCGGCACGACGACGTGAGCGCCCGGTTCCTCCGGGACGGCCAGGAACTTCGGGAAGATCGACGGATCGTCGACTATGGGCGCGTAACCGATCACTGTGCCGTCCGGCAGGGCGGTGATCGCGCTCTTGAGATGCAGGGCCTTGGTGACCGGCACCGCCACGACCTCCCAGCCGCGCGGACCGAGCAGTTCCGTGAGCTGGTCCACGGCGGCCTGGTTGGTGCTGCCCGTCAAACCCACGTACACACGCTTGCCGACCTTGAGGACGTCGCCACCGTCAATGGTCGCCGGGTCGGTGATGTTCGCAACCTCGAGGCCGAGGTCCCGCACGAATTGCTCGGTCGCGACAGTCTCCGGGTTGCGCGCGGGCGCTTTGGGATTGGTGATCACCGCGAGGCCGTCGAACATCACGACGGTGTCTTCGACGAACACAGAATCGGGGAGAGTGTCGTCGAGAGGGACCTCGCGCGTCGGCCAGCCGTACTCCTCGAGTGCGGCCACATAGTCCTGCCATTGGCGATGCGCGAGCCCGAGGTCGAGAGACTGCCGCTCGATGAACGTCACGATGCCGTCGGCGAGGGTCTCGGCGGGTCGCCGAACCAGTGCGGTTCCTCGAAGTTGTGTGCTCATGGTTGAGCATTTTTCAGCAAGTGGGGACCATTCGCGTGGTTTCGGCGCTCGCCGTTGCATGGCAAGGGTATTGCGGTGATCATCGCATCACACGGAGAACGCCTACGCGCCGATCCGTCGATCATCGTCGGTGGCAAGCCAAGCGAAGCCCTCCGACGCTTCCTGGCCTGGTTTCTGGGCCAGCCAGTCGGAGTGGACCGTGCACCCGCCACCCAGCTCCTTGGCCGCGTACATCGCGGCATCGGCATCCTGGATGAGTTCAGTTGCAGACCGCGTGTCGGCGCGCGAAATATTCGCGACGCCTACGCTCGCTCGAATCAGACATTGGCGGCCGCGTAGTGCTACGGGATTGGCCAAGACGTCGTGCAGCTTGTGCGAAATTCGTCGGATGTCGGCTCTGTCATGGCAATCCACGACGGCAACGAACTCGTCGCCGCCAATCCGACCGACGAACCCGGGGGGCGGAACCAGCGAGCGGAGGCGCCGGGCGACTGCGATGAGTGCTCGATCTCCATCAGCGTGGCCCATGGTGTCGTTGAGCCGTTTCATCCGATCGAGGTCGACAAACATCACCGCCAGTGACCTCGTGTGTGGTCGCCCGTCCAGCAGCGCCTGCTCGAGCCTGTTGTGCACTTGGTTCCGATTCAGCAGACCCGTCATCAGGTCGTGCTCGGCCGCATATTCCAGGCGCTGGAAGTCGGCGAACTTACTGGTGACATCCCTGAACGACAGTGCGATCAGCGGGGATTCGTGCGCGCGAGTCCCGACACGCACCGCGTTGCACTTGAGATATAAGACATTGCCGCGGGACGTCGTGAAGCACACTGGCATTTCTCTCACAGAATGAGCCGATCGCGCAGCGATCCGATCCGGGTAGAGCTCCTGTTTGAGCGGTGAACCGTCCACATTGGCCAGCGCGACAGCATTCGCGAGCCCACCGCCGGCGTACATGTGTCGAGCATCTACACCGAGCAGCTCGCGCGCGGCCGGATTCGCGATCTCGATGCCGCGTGCCGGTGAAACGACCAGGACCGCTTCTGGGAGTGAGCTGAGCACCAAAGAACAATCGATCCTCGACGCCGGCGATGCGTTCGTCGAGATCGAATCGTTGCGAATCAGTCGAAAAGCGGTCATGTCGAGCGAGTCCCCCCGAGTCGTGCCGACAATACGAGTATGTTGAAGATATTGTCTCCGACAGTCTTTGGGACGCAAGTAAGAAGTCGTGCTGAATAAAGACCTCAAAAGTCATGCGTTGCAAACGTTGAGTCAGGTGTGATCGCGAAGATCACGTTCGATGCCCATAATTGGGTATTCGTAATCTAGCGCTTACGTAGTCGGTTGATGAAGGCGTTGTTTACGGGGTAGGGCGCACCCTCGCAGGCAATTAAGAGTTGTGTATGTCACACTCTCTTTGCCGCCGAATTAGAGATAGCATGCGCCGAAAGAACCCTGTAACAAAACTTATGCGTGTAGGCGTCTCACACAGCGGCCCGTCTTCCGTATGGTTTTCTAGCTGGCAGAGGGCACCCGGGTCAGGGCGTACTCAGCCAAGCTGACCAGAGCTGATCGGACCGAGGCGGGTTGACGGGCGTCGACGTGAAGTATCGGGACTGACGCCGAGATCGCCAATGCTTCTCTCACGTCTTCGACCGCGAAACGAGGCGCTTCATCGAACTGATTGATCCCGACGACAAAAGGTAACCCGCGGGCTTCGAAATAGTCGATTGCAGCAAAGGAGTCGTCGATTTTTCTGGTGTCGATGAGCACGATGCATCCAATCGCTCCTCGCACCAAGTCGTCCCACATGAACCAGAAGCGCCGTTGACCCGGAGTGCCGAAAAGATACAGGACCAGGTCGTCGGACAACGTTATTCGTCCGAAGTCCATGGCCACGGTTGTGGTGGACTTCGAGCCGGACATGTCCAGTTCATCGACACCGTCGGATTCGTCGGTGATCATGGCCTCGGTCCGTAGGGGAACGATTTCCGATATTGCGCCGACGAGGGTGGTCTTGCCGACACCGAATCCGCCCGCCACCACAATCTTCGTCGAGGCTGCAGTGCGGCCGGTGGCGTCAGAGCGCTCGTAGTCCACGAAGGGTCCTTCCAATGAGTTCGCGGCGTTCGGCCGCGGTTGCGTCGTCGTCAAGAGTCGCCGACAGTCTCAGGTTCCCGGCCTCTACCAAATCACCGACCAGCACCCGCGTCACACCCAACGGCAGACCCAGGCGTGCCGAGATCTCGGCAACAGAGGGGCCGTTGGTGCACAGCCCGATGATCTTTGTGCGGGCATCATTCGTCGGCCACATGTTGGGGGCAATCGGAACGTTGGTATGTACGGGAGCTTCAAGCGGCAAATAGACTTCCGTCCGGGTCCGTCCCGCTGTCAACGTGTACGGCCGCGCCAGATTCGGCGACGGTATGTCCCGTTCCGGTATGTCCTCGTAGCGATTCGTACCTGTCGACATGCCAGGTCACCATTGGCGTTTTCGCGCTGACGGCTGCACCATGCTGCCGACACGATCGACAAGAACAGCCATCTCGTATCCCACTTGGCCGATATCGCACGACGATGAGGTCAGCGCGGCCAAGTGCGATCCGTCGCCGACGCTCATCAACAGAAGATAGCCGTTCTCCATCTCGACGATCGACTGCAGGACCGGGCCGCCGTCGAAGAGCCGCGCTGCGCCGGACGACAGACTGGCGAGCCCAGAGGTCACAGCTGCGAGTTGCTCGGCTCGTTCGCGCGGAAGGTCCTTACTCGTTGCCATGAGCAGGCCATCGGCCGAGACCAATACGGCGTGCGCCACCCCGACGATGTCTCGCGCGAAGTTCGACACCAGCCAATCCAGTGACCCGTCTGGTGGTCGAGCGGCGGGTTGAGTCATCGATCCTCCTCCATTCTGTGGCGCCGGGTCTGACCTTCTGAACGGCCGGCGCGAACACCGGCAAAGTGACTTGCGAACTTTTCTCGCACTGCTTCGGGCCTCCTCGCGACGCCTCCGCTATCGGGTCTGGCAACGGCCCCAGGTATCAGTCGGGCGCCGGGCTCGCGGGCCGGTAATCCCGCTCCGGTTCGCCTCGTGACGGGCTCCTGCGTGGCGCTTGCTGCCGCCCAACCCGCGTCGGCCGCCGTCGACCAGGTCCCCTTCTGGCTCCGGGGTGCGGTGGGATCGAGCAGCCACTCAGACACCATGCGCTCGTAAATGGGCATGACCTGAGCAGGTACCGCGGGTGCATCCGGCGCGACGTCGTCGTTCGGCTCAGGAGGGACGGCGCGGGACGGCACGGGATGCAGACGGTCTACGTCATTGGTCGGCGGGCCACCCCGCTCGTATCCGGTGTTGGAACGGCTGCCGGCGTGAACTGCGTTGCGCGCCTTGAAGAATGCTGATGTGTTCGAGGGTGGATCCAAGACCTCGCGATCGGGAGGCGGCTGGGCTCTGCTGGGACGGGCGCGAGCTGATGTCGCGAGATCGTCGACTCCGCTGGCGCCGGGCCGGCGACGGGGAAGCTTTGCCGCGGTGAGTTCTGGATAAGTGCCGTCGGTATCGTGTCGTCGTGATGCGACGGGGGACGCGACCGGCGCTTCATCCGTGTCGACTTCCGCGCTGTACCCCGTACCGACCGTACGGAGAGGACTGCCACCGGGCCGGGCACTCGACGCCACGGCCGAGCCGTGGTCGGAGGGCGGCCCATGCCCGTCCGCCGGGAACGTTGTGACAATGAGGTTCGCGGGGACGTGCACGCTGACGGTCAAGCCGGACTTACCACCGCGGTCCGATGTCGCCCGAAGACGGACGGTGACGTCGTGGCGCTGCGCGAGACGGCCGACCACGAAAAGTCCCATTCGCCGGGCGGTTTCGGGTGTCACCTCGCCGCCGAAGTCAAGGCTGTCATTGGCATCGTCGATGTCGGCTGCGGGCATACCGAGACCGCGGTCCACGATCTCCAGAAGCATGCCACCTGCGACTGCGCGTGCGGCCGTCACCACGACGGGACTGCTGGGAGGTGAGTACCGGAGTGCGTTGTCCACGAGCTCGGCGACGAGGTGCACCATGTCGGCCGCAGCTGTGGCGGCAAAGGCTGCGTCGGGCACCCCGACGACCGAAACGCGACGGTAGTCCTCTACTTCGGAGATGGCCGCACTGATGATGGTGTCGAGCGGTACCGGCTGGTCGTTCGGGTTCCTGCGTGGTTGTGTTCCGGCGAGCACCATCAGGTTCGCACCGTTGCGTCGCATTCGCGTCGCGAGGTGATCGAGCCGGAACAGGCTGTCGAGTCGGCGCGGGTCCTCCTCGTCGCGTTCCAGTTCCTCGATCAGGGCCAGCTGGTGGTCTACGAGGGAGCGACTTCTCCGCGAGAGGGTCTCGAACATGTTGCCGACCTGGAGACGAAGTCTGGTTTGTTCACCCGCGAGGTAAAGAGCCTCTTCATGGATGTCGTCTACGGCGCGGGCCAGTTGTCCGATCTCTTCGCTGGTGTGGACCGGAACCGGGGTGACCTCAGGAACGTCGCCGCCCATTCGAATCTTCTCGATCTCGTCGGGAAGAGCGTGATGCGCGACGTTCAGCGCCCCTTCGCGCAGTCGCCGGATCGGCCGCGTCAGCGACCGGGCGACCAGGAGGGTGAGCGCCAACGCAGCCAAGATCGCGGCCAGCACCAGCGCGGACTCGATCCACGCTGCTTGCCTACGGTCAGCAGCTTGTTCGGCCAGAGCGTCGCCCATCTGACCGGCGACCCGCAGGCCGATTGCATCGTAGATCTCGGCGGATCTCTGGGCCGACGCATTTGCTTCCGACATATTGGCGTTCGGTTCAGCGAACTCGTTCAGCCGCGAATCGAGAAGCGCACGCAACTCACGTATCTCGGGTGACTCGGCGCCGAGTTCTATCGAAAGCCCGGCAAGGCTTGCTCGTTCGCGCCCCAGGGATCGATTGACGAGACCCGAGGTTGCCCGGTCGGGTTCAGAGGTGAGCAGCTGCTGCGTCTGCGCCGCCCGACGACCTTCGAGCGAATCGTTGAGGGCGGTGCCGAGCGCTCTCGGGATCGACCTGCCTTCCGACAGTCCATCGACCAACGACGACAGACCAAGGTTGGTGAGTGAGGCTATCGACGCCCGCATCTTGTCCGCGATCGCGGCTCGATCGGCAGCCGGTACCGGGCCGGATTGCAACCGTACCCGTAGACCTTCGGCGTCGGACAATGCTTCTTGGAAGCCGGTGACCGAGTTCCGGAACTGCGCGGAATCGTTCACCGATTCCAGATCGCCATCGAACTGGGACGATGTTTGGAGGAAGCTGTCCGGTGCGGGGACGCCGGTAGACGCCATGTCCGCCACGGCCCTGTCGAGAGCGTTGAAGGTTTCGGATATCCGCGGGTACCGGTCTGCGGAGGCCGACAAATCTGCCGCGTCGGTCACCACGGACTCGATGCGCAGTGCGCCGAGAGATATCGCCACGACGAGGGGAAGCGCGACAATTGCTGCGACCTTTGTCCTGATGGACCAGTCATTGAGCGACCACACGCGCATGGCACGTGTCGATGACTTGCTTCCGTTCTCGACCACGATCCGAACTCACTTCGATTCGCCCTTGAGGGCTACGACGGGGGTGCGAGTCATAGACATGACATTTAAGAACTGATCGAGCGTCACGACCGACCCTGATTTGCTGTGTGAGCAACATATACCAGACTGCCCGTTCCGAGGAAGTCCAGCGACCGTGAACGACCGGTCAAGCTCTCGGACCGTGACTAGAACTGAAATACAGTGCTGGACAATAGTTTGCATTCCTAACGACGCTAGGTAGGGATCGACCCCCACTGAGCGTCAGGTCGGCCCTCGGTCGGCGAACTCGAGCGGAAGACAATTGATTCAAACGCTTTCGGCTCTATAGTGGTGAAAGTTTGACCGGGATAACCACAATTGGTGGACGCTCAATCAATTGAACCTCCAGGCAATGCAATAAGAGTCGCAGTGCGCTCAATCATCGGGTGAACGGAATCGAACGATTGCGGACTTGAATCCGAATCCTGTCGGTGGCAACGGCTTTCGTGGACTGCTGGTCAGCAGATGTAAACGCTCAGGCGTCGCATCATTGTGACAGTGTAATACTTCGCGATCTGTGAAGAACGTGTCCCGGGTGTCGCACAACAACTTGTCGCGGCGTCGAGCCACGAGTTAAGCGTCGGCGCTTGATGATTGGTGATCGCCGTTTGTCCTGCGGACACCTTTGAGCACGTGAATGGCAGAGTTGGCTCGTGCCTACCGGCGTCCCGTGGGTCGCAGCACTATCTCTTCGGGATGTGCATCGGCGGGGGTGTGGATGGCGGCGACGACGGCGGCCGCCACGGTCTCGGGGACCAGGAACCGGGACCCGTCATAGTCGCCGCCTTCCATGGCGACGATCTCCTGCTGCATGTCGGTGTCGATGCGACCGGGAAAGATCGAGGTCACGCGGAGGTCGGGCTCTTCTCCACGGACCGCATCGGCGAGGGCACGTAGTCCGAACTTGCTCGCGGCGTAGGCGCCCCAGCCCGGGTTCACCCGCCGGCCCGCGCCCGAGTTGATGAAGACGACGTGGCCCTGTGCCTGCCGCAGTGCGGGAAGCAATAGTCGCGTCAACTCGGCGGCCGCGATCAGGTTGACCTCCAGCACTCGCCTCCACTCGTCAGCAGGGGTTTCCTCGATGGTGCCGAGTGACCCGATCCCGGCGTTGTGGACCAGTACGTCGAGCGAGGTGATCATCTCGGTCGCGGAGTACAGGTCGTCGTGGTCGGTGAGTTCGACTTCCCAGGTGGCTGCGCCCTCGAGTTCGAGCGCGATCTCGTCGAGTTCGGCCGACGGACGCCCGCCGAGCAGCAGGTCATGGGTGGGAGCGAGGCCGCGGGCGATGGCCGCTCCGAGTCCGCGGCTCGCGCCGGTGATCAAGGCAGTTGGCATGCTCGCCAGCCTAATCACGAGGGTGGTGCAGCATGACCGGCCGAGCGCGATCCGGTCATCGGGGCCAGAATGTCGATGTGGGATACGTCGGCTTCACCAACACTCAGCTGTCGGCGCGCGCCGCCTACCTGCTGCGCGGCAACGACCTGGGCACCATGACCAGCGCAGCACCGCGCCTCTATCCGCACATGTGGAGCTGGGATGCAGCTTTCGTCACGGTCGGACTCGCCCCGCTGAGCGTGGAACGGGCGGTGGTCGAGATGGACACCCTGCTCTCTGCGCAGTGGGGGAACGGGATGATCCCCCACATCGTCTTCGCGAACGGTCGTGACGGCTACTTCCCGGGCCCTGCCCGGTGGGAGTGCTCCGAGTGGGCGTTCAACGCACCCCGCGCTCCGCAGACCTCGGGTATCACGCAGCCACCGGTGCACGCGATCGCCGTGCAGCGCATCCTCGACCACTCGCGGCGGCAGGGCCGCACGACGCGGTCGGTCGCCGAGGAGTTCCTGGACCGGCGCTGGGGCGACCTGGTGCGTTGGCACCGCTGGCTGGCCCATGCCCGGGACCCGCAGGGACGCGGTCGCATCACGCTCTACCACGGCTGGGAATCGGGGATGGACAACTCACCGCGCTGGGACGCCGCCTACGAGAACGTGGTTCCGGGCGCTGACCTGCCGCCGTACACGCGCGCGGATCTGTCCCACGGTGCCGACGCCTCGATGCGGCCCAGCGACGTCGAATACGACCGCTACCTCTGGCTCGTAGAGCAGATGAAACGCGCGAACTACGACGACGCGAAGCTACCGGAGGTGATGAGTTTCGCCATCGAGGACGTGTTCGTCAGCGCGATCTTCGCGGTGGCCTGCGACGTGCTCGCGACCATCGGCGAGGAGTATTCGAAACCCCGCGCCGACATCCGTGACCTGCGGGCCTGGTCCGATCGGTTCCGGTCGGGGGTCGCGGCGGCATCAGCCGAGCGAAACGGCGCCGCAAGGGACTTCGACATCAAGGCGGGTCGGTGGATCAACGCCGAGACCATTGCGATGTTCGCCCCGTTGCTCTGCGGAGGATTGCCGCGCGAGCGGGAGCGGGCCCTGGTCAGACTGTTCGAGGGCCCGCGATTCTGTGGGCATCCGGATCTGAAGTACGCGGTACCTCCGTCGACGTCGCCGATCTCCGCGGACTTCAAACCCCGCGAATACTGGCGTGGCCCGGTATGGCCGGTGATGACCTGGCTGTTCTCCTGGGCGTTCGCCCGGCGCGGCTGGTCAGAACGATCCGCACGCCTGCGGGAGGAAGGGCTGCGGCAGGCGCAGGACGGGTCCTTCGCCGAGTATTACGAGCCGTTCACCGGCGCGCCATTGGGAAGTATGCAGCAATCCTGGACAGCGGCCGCTGTTCTGGATTGGCTGGACTGATGACACACGAGTTCCTCAATCCCTCCCCGACCTGATCTCGGCCCGGCCGACGGGTAGCGAGACGTTTCTTGGACGCCTGGTGAAACAATTGTTGGATCGGTCTCACCGCCTTACACTCCTGGGTGATGAGCACGCCTACACGAAAGCAGCGGATCGATCGTCGCCCCGACAAGTTCGGCGAGCGACGTCGTCAACTTGCAAAATCGGCGTTGATCACCCTGGCCGAACGTGGCTACGCCAATACGAGCCTGCGCGACATCGCGAACAATTCGGACTTCACCCATGGGGTGCTGCACTACTACTTCGCGGACAAGAACGAACTGATCATCTTCGGTGTCCTCGAGTACAAAGCCGAATGTGTGACCCGCTACGACGCCGCAACGGAAGGTGCGTCGAACACCGAAGATCTCACCGCGCGTTTCGCGGAGGCGATGGCGACGACGCTCGTCGAGGATGCGTCGCTGCACCGACTCTGGTACGACATGCGCGCACAGAGCTACTTCGACGCCGGATTCCGGCCCGCGGTGGGCGAGATCGAAAGTGGCCTGGAGGCCATGATCTGGCGCGTGGTGACGCGGTACAGCGAACTCGACGGAACGGTCCCCGCTCTCACCCCACCTGTCGCCTACGCACTCTTCGACGGGTTGTTCCAACAGGCGCTGTTCCGCCTGCACAACGGTGACGACTCGGCGGCACAATCCCTTGCCGCACAGGTCGCCACCGTCATGGAGTCGATGCTCACCTGAGAACTCGGTGGTCAGACGCCGATCTGACCGCCCGGCTTCCACACTGCGACAACGGCGGGCCGTGGTTGAGCATTGCCGCCCTCCGGCCAGTTCGAATACGGCTTGTCGGCCGAGTATTCGTCCTCCTCCCCGGGATGCTGGACGCAGACGATCACCCGGTCGGTGCCGATGATGGGACCGCAGGTCTCGGCACCGCGCGGAACGGTGAGGAACTGTTTCGTCTGACCGCGGTTCTCGCCTTCGAGCGCGACCGCGAACAGTCCGTCGTTGTTCTTCAGGGCGTTGCCGTCCGTGGACACCCAGAGGTTGCCGTGCGGATCGAATGCGACGTTGTCAGGGCACGAGATCGGGCTGACCTTGGTCTTGTCGAATCCGCCGTAGTACGTGTCGGCGGCAGCCGGGTCACCGCATACCAGCAGCAGATCCCAGGTGAATTCGGTACCCGCGTGGTCGTCGGTGATCTCGATGACCTGCCCGTTCTTGTTCTCGTTGCGCGGATTGGCCTCGTCCACAGGCGCTTCGCCGTCGGTGCCGCGATCATCGTTGTTCGTCAGGGCGCAGTAGACCTTGCCGGTCACCGGGTGCGGCTCGATGTCCTCGGGGCGGTCCATCTTTGTGGGGTTCACCTTGTCGGCGGCCATGCGCGTGAACACCGCGACCTCCTGCGCGGTCATCCCCTCGACCCGTGACTGTGCGCCATCGTCGGTCACCGTCAGCAACGGGAACCACTTTCCGGTGCCTGCAAACGACCCAGAGCTCGGCAGGTTGCCGGAGCCGTCGATCTGATCCGGCTCATTGCCGCTGAGCTGCGCCACGTACAGCGTTCCCGTCGACAAGATGCTCATGTTGTGCTGCATGGCTGCAGCGCCGACGCCTGGCTGGACCTTCTTGTCTGACACGAACTTGTAGATGTACTCGAACTTCTGGTCGTCACCGGTGTACGCGACCACCGTGCCGTCGCCGGTGACGAAGATGTTTGCGCCCTCGTGTTTGAGACGACCCATCGACGAATGCTTGATCGGGGTGGAGTTCGGGTCGTGCGGGTTGACCTCGACGATGTAGCCGAATCGGTTGCCCTCGTTGGGTTCCTTCGACAGGTCGAACCGGGTCTCGTAGCGGCCCCACTGGTGGTAGTCGTCTTCGTCGTCGAATCCGTACCGGTCCAGTCGTTCTTTGGCGACCGGATCGGTGACCGAGGCGGCGCCGGTGAAGTAGTTGTTGAAGTTCTCCTCGCCCGAGACCATGGTGCCCCACGGGGTGAGTCCACCCGAGCAGTTCCCGATGGTGCCGAGGATCGTGGTGCCCGCCGGGTCGGCGGAGGTCTTGACGAAGTCGCTGCCCGCGGCCGGTCCGGTCAGAGTGAACGGGCTGGATGCGGTGAGTCGCCGATTGCGTTCGCCGACAACGGGTGTGAGCTTGCCGGACCCGTTCTCGCTCGTGACCTCGACAACGGTGATCCCGTGTGCGGCCATCGAGATCCGCGCCTGCGGCTCGGTGGGTTCCTTGGACTTGTACCCCTTGAACATGAACTCTTCGGTGGTGTACTCCTGGTTCACCACGAGATAGAAGTGGCCGGCCTGTCCTTCGATCGGGATGAGGCCGGCGAAGTCGTTGTTGAACCCGAATTGTTGGGCCTGCGCCTCCGGTGACTGGTTGTCGAAGTCGAAGGCCGGGGCACCGGGCACCACCGGATCACCCCACATGATGACGACCGCCTGTTCGTAACCTTCGGGGATGAGCAGTGCGTCTTCGGTGTTGGGCGCGACGCTCGTGAAGTTCATCCCGGCGACTGCGGCACCGGCGCCTCCGCTCGAGGTGCCCGAACTGCTCGGGCTCGCCGACGAGCTGTTGTCGCCGCAGGCGGCCAATGCAGACGTCGCGCCGACCGCGACGACCGCTGCCGCCGAACCGCGCAGCACGGATCGACGGGAGACCGCTGCGCGGGCGATGTCGCGAAAGTAGGTGTTGTCGCTGGTGTTCGGCGGTTCATGCCAGCAGGCATCGCCACATTTGTAGTGGCATGTGACCAGCGAGCGCTTGGAGACGCCTGCGGTTTTGTCGAAAAGGGCAAGTGGAACTCGCACCGTGGGGCCCCCTGGGCTGTTGGGATTGGCACAGACCCCCGAACGCTATGAGGTCCGAAGAAACCGACGGCCAACCCATGGTTAATCGATGGTTAAGACTCGTCTCTCAGGCATGCTGGATGGATGAGCACACCCATACAGATCGCAGTCCAGCTACAACCGCAGCACTCGCCCGACTACGGCAACATCCGCGACGCGGTGCGACGCTCCGAGGACATCGGTATCGACATCGCCTTCAACTGGGACCACTTCTACCCCCTCTACGGTGATCCTGACGGCGCGCACTTCGAGTGCTGGACGATGCTCGCCGCATGGGCGGAACAGACCTCCAGGATCCAGATCGGCGCGCTGGTGACCTGCAACAGCTACCGCAATCCGGATCTGCTCGCGGACATGGCCCGGACGGTCGACCACATCTCGGATGGACGGCTGATCTTCGGAATCGGATCAGGTTGGTTCGAAAAGGACTACACCGAATACGGCTACGAGTTCGGTACCGCAGGCAAGCGGCTCGACGCCCTCGGTGAGGCACTGCCACGGATCAAGAACCGGTTCTCGGTCCTCAACCCGGCGCCGACCCGGGAGATCCCCATCCTCATCGGTGGCGGCGGCGAGAAGAAGACCCTCAAGTACGTGGCCGAGCATGCCCACATCTGGCACTCGTTCGTCGATGTCGAGACCTATCGTCACAAATCGCAGGTGCTGGCCGATCACTGCGCGGCGGTGGGCCGCGACCCGAGCGAGATCGTCCGGTCCAGTGAACTGTCCCGCGAAGGCAACGTCGACGACGCCGTGAAACTCGCCGATGCGCTCGTCGACGAAGGCGTGACCCTGTTCACCGTCGGGGTGAACGGACCCGACTACGACCTCGATCTCGCCCGTGGCCTGTGCGAGTGGCGCGACCGCAGGAACGGCTGAGGCCTCATGCGTCCGTGACGGGCGACGGCCATCGCGGCGAATCTGAGCGATAATGGTCGCGGCGCAGACGACCGGATACACGACGGGGGAGGTGAGCTGCGATGACCTACTGGTCCAACTCTCAGGGACGCCTGATGAGCGAGCCCGAGTTCATCGCTGCCATCGCGGCGCAGCTGCAGTCAGCGGCGCCACCGGGTGCGACCGGCGCGAAGGTCGCCTTCAGTTTTGCGGGGACCGGCACGCGGTACGCCCTGACCTACTTCGGTCAGGTGTCGCAGTACCCGGTCCCGATTCCGGCGCAGGCGCTCGAGTTGGCGAGAGATCTTCGGGTCGGTCGCTACCAGTCGGGCGGCGACGCCTGCCTGCTCATGGAGATCACGGTCGGCGCCGGCGCACCCGTGATCCGCTTCGACCACGGCGAGAACGGGCCGATCGATCAGGGCCTGATCTTCGATGCCGATGCGTATCGGGACGACCTGATGCGGTATCCGCGCCGGGCACCTGCGTGGTTGGTCGAGTACGTCGGTGGCACACCGCTCGCGCAGTTGACGTCGGGGTCGTACTTCCCGTTTCCGTCGGCGGCGTCGGTGCCTTCCCACGCCACCGACGCCCAGGCGGCGGTGCTCATCGCCCTCGACTTCATCCGGGTCCGCAACCTCGACTTCACCGGGCACAACCTCTATTCACTGACGGCGCAACGTATTCAGACCGGCTGGAGGGTCTTCACCCAGGCCCCCGTCGATCCCGCCAGAGCCGGCGGCCGGATGCGGTTGATCTTTCTGGTGGCCGACGACGGGGTCGTCGAGATACCCTCGCCCGCAATGACCCCCGAGGCGAACGAACTGATGTTCACGCAGCGGACGTTCGAGCGATCGAGGCAACGTACTCAGTCGCCTTCGGTACACACCCCGGCGCAGTCCGGAGGCGGTGTGGGGGTGGCCACGAGGGGGTCGCAGGAATCGACTCAGGATGTGCCCGGCGCCCGTGAGGCCCAGGTTGCCCGTGACAACATGTGGCGCGGTGTCGGCCAGATGTACGAGCCTTTGCTACCGCCGCTCGCGGACAACGCCGAATTGTGGCCGGGCGGCATGCGGGGCTACCGGGTGGTCCGTCGCACTCGGACCACGTTGCTCGCCACCGACGGGCTGTCGGCTCCCAGTCTGATCGGCGGGGGTACCAGTACCGCATTCGGTCCGATCCCCGGCGGGTCGATCCTGGGTGTGGGCGCCGAGTTCTTCGTCGAGACAATCGATCCCGAGCTGCGGGCTGACGAGAGCGCCCGCAACCACTGGCTGTTCACGGTCCTGTCCGCCGTCGCCGCGCACGGGGCCGCCGGAGGCTCGGACTTCGTCGCCACCATCACCGGATCGCCGGACGCGGTCTACGTGGAACTACCGGGCGTCACCGCCCCGAGGGAGTGGCTCGTCGGCAACACCATGGGCGTGCTGCTGAGCAACAAGGCCTGGGGCGCCCCGAGTGGCTTCGACACCCCGCTCGGGCGCGTCGCACTGGTGTCGGTCACGGTGCTGCGGGCCAGTGAATCGGTGACCACGTCTGCGTGGCCTGCTGCGGCGGGCGAGATCTTTCGTCAGTTGACGGCGCGTCGGTTGGGGCACTATTTCGATCCGGGACGTGACGCTATTTATTGAGTGTTGAGGGCTTTCTGTAGGACCTCGCACTGTTCGTCGAAGAACCTCCGTCCGACGCCGGTTTTCACGATGGCGTCGAATCCGTGGAACGCCCCGGGTATCACTGTGAATGTCACCGGGACCCCGGCTTCTTCCAGGCGCTTCGCGTACGCCTCGTCCTCGTTTCGGAACAGATCCAGCGAACCGACCCCGATCCAGGCAGGTGCCAAGCCGGTCAGGTCGGTGCGGCGGGCCGGGGCTGCCGCATCCGGCGAAGCGCTACCGATGTAGGCGGCCCAACCGAATCGGTTGCTGGTGACATCCCACAGTCGATGCAGATCGTTCGGGGTTGCGGTGCGGTCGTCGAGCATCGGGTAGACGAGCAATTGGAGCGCCGGTGTGATCTCGCCCCGATCATGGGCGAACGCGGCAACGGTGGCGGCCAGGCCACCCCCTGCGCTCGCGCCACCGACGGCGATGCGCGTCGGGTCGACATCTCCTCTGGCGGCCAGCCACTGCAGGGCCGCGTAGCAGTCTTCGGCGGGGGTGGGGAAACCGAACTCGGGGGCGAGTCGGTAGTCCACCGAGGCCACGATCAGGCCGACCTCGTCTGCGAAGCGCTGGCAGATCCTGTCGTCTTGGGCCGCTGTACCGATCACGTAGCCGCCGCCGTGAATCCACAGCAGCGCAGGTCCGGGTACGGACGCGAGAGCCTGGGGCCGGAACACCCTGACCCTCACGCCGGGAATGACCTCATGCACCTGAGCTCGTGCACTGCCCCGCACCACACCGGTCAGCTTGCGCATCGCCGGCAGCGTCCGCTTCGTGATGGGATGGCCCGGAACGAGGACGGAGGCCAGACGGAGATCCGGGTGGTAGTGCTTGCGGTTGCGGAGGCGGGCGAGGATCACGATCGGATGCTAGCCGAATGCTGCGCCTCGCAGGGCCGGGACTTTAAAGTCGATGCCATGACAAGTAATGCCACCACCGAAAGCCCTGACATCATCGAAGTCGAGGTTCCCACCCACTGGTACAACCTCGCTGCCGAGCTGTCGGAGCCGATTCCCCCGCATCTGCATCCGGGTACGAAGGAGCCGGTCGGCCCCGACGATCTCGCGCCCCTGTTCCCGGCGGGACTCATCGCGCAGGAGGTGTCGCCCGAGGTCTACATCGAGATCCCCGAGCCGGTGCGTGAGGTCTACAAGATGTGGCGGCCGTCGCCGCTGATCCGGGCGCGTCGCTTCGAGCAGGCCCTGAACACCAGGGCTCGGATCTACGTGAAATACGAGGGCGTGAGCCCGGTGGGTAGTCACAAGACAAACTCCGCTGTGGCGCAGGCCTATTACAACTCGGTGGATGGAGTCAAGAAACTGACGACGGAGACCGGAGCCGGCCAGTGGGGCAGTGCCCTCGCGTTCGCCGGCGCACTGTTCAACATCGACGTCGAGGTCTGGCAGGTACGCGCGTCCTACGAGTCGAAGCCGTACCGGCGCTACCTGATCGAAACCTACGGCGGCACAATCCATTCCAGCCCGTCCGAGCTGACTGAAGCGGGCCGGGCGATCCTCGCCGCGACCCCCGACACCACGGGCAGCCTCGGGATGGCCGTCAGTGAGGCCGTGGAAGCGGCCGTCAAGGATCCCGAGGCGCGGTACGCGCTGGGCAGCGTGCTCAACCACGTCGTCCTGCACCAGAGCGTCATCGGGCTCGAAGCCGTGGAGCAGCTCGCCCTGGTGGAGTCCGGCGGCGCCGATCTGGTGGTCGGTTGCGCCGGTGGCGGATCCAACCTCGCAGGCCTGGCCTTCCCGTTCCTCCGGGAGAAGCTGCACGGCAGGTCGGATCCGACGGTGCTGGCCGCTGAGCCCTCGGCGTGTCCCTCGATCACCAACGGCGAATACCGCTACGACCACGGAGACGTCGCCGGTTTGACGCCACTGTTGAAGATGCACACGCTCGGAATGGATGTCGTGCCGGATCCGATCCATGCCGGTGGGCTTCGCTACCACGGGATGTCACCGGCACTGAGCCACACGGTCGAACTCGGACTGGTCGAGGGCGTCGCGATCGACCAGTCCGAAGCGTTTGCCGCCGGAGTGCTCTTCGCCAGGACCCAGGGTATCGTCCCGGCGCCCGAATCGACTCACGCCATCGCCGCAGCGGTTGCGCGGGTGCGGGATTCAGACGCCGAAGACGTCGTGGTGATCGGTCTGAGTGGCCACGGTCAGCTCGATCTGCCGGCTTACTCGGAGTTCCTCTCCGGAAACGTCTGAACAGGGTCGACAGGTTCACCCAAAGGAACCCGGGGCATGGTCAGCGGGTGGGCACCACAACTGCCCGTCCGCGGATCGTGCCTGCGTGGAGGCGTTCGTATGCCTCCGGCGCCGAGTCCATGGCGAACTCTTCGACGGCGATCTCGATCGCGCCGCGGCGGGCCAGTTCGACGACCTCGATCAGCTCCGATCGTGAGCCCCAGTTGACCACCCGTACGGAGACATCGAACGGCACGGTCAGATATCCGACGGGGACGGCACCGGTGCTGACACCGACCATCACGATCTGTCCGGCAATGGCGACCGTCGACTGCGCGAGCGCTGCCGTGGGTTCGGCACCGACGAAGTCGAAGACGACGTCCGCGCCGCGACCTCCGGTGAGCTCCCTAACCCGTTCGGCGGCAGCAGCATCCGAGGCGAAAGCGTGATCTGCACCGAGTTCGAGGGCATGGGAGATGCTTGCCGGGTTGATGTCGACGGCGATGATGGTCGCCTGCGTCAACGCTTTGAGCAGTTGCACGCCGACGTGGCCGAGGCCGCCGACGCCGATCACCAGCGCGGTGGTTCCCGGAGTGAGGGCAGGAAGCGACGGTTTGATCGCGTGGTAGGGCGTCAGGGCGGCATCGGTGAGGGACACGCTCGGAATCGGATCGAGGTCGCCGAGCGGCACCAGATGCCGGACGTCGTCGACGATCATGTACTCGGCCATGGTGCCCGGCCGATGTATGCCGGGAGCCGATATCCCATCGACGCAATTGTTTTCGCTACCTTGTGCGCACGAATGGCAGACGCCACAGCCCCAGGGGCCGTAGACGAGAACCGAATCGCCGACCTCGACTCCGGTGGTTCCGGGTCCGAGTTCGGCGACCTCTCCCGCACCCTCGTGTCCGAGGGTCAGCGGGAGAGGTGCGAAGACATACTGATCCGCGGGGGTCGACATGATGAACTCGTCGGAATGACAGGCCCCGGAGGCGGTCATCCGCACCAGGATCTCGCCGGCACCCGGGATCGGCCTGTCGATCTCCACGACCTCAGGGCGGGCCCCGAACTCGCGGTACTGCAGGGCCCTCATCATCGGCATGTCAGTCGTCGACTTCCTCGCCGATCCACTTCGCGAGCAAATGGTGGATGTGGCGGATCTTGACTTCCTGGTACCGGGCCAGCGGAAGGGTCTTGGTCTGAGCGGACTTCAGGCCCTTGTGTACCTTCGGCATGTTGTATGCGTCCTGGTCGAACACGCGGGCCGAACTGCCGAGAACCGTTGCCTCCAACCAGGACTGCTCAGGATCGAGCCACTGTGTCTTGGCAGGCTTCGGCCGTTCGCCCTTGAAAGGGGCGAGCAGGTAGACGTCCATGATCGAGGTCTCGTGGTTGTCGCCGTTGGGTCGGAACCGGTAGACGATGCGCTGGTAGGCGCCCCACGGATGAAAATTCGGGAAGACGGTGTAGTAGATGCTGTCGAGCGACTCCGCGTCAGACATCAAGTCCGCCTTGACGTCTCCGATGATGTCGCGCAGACCCTCACGGGCCAGCATGCCGGACATCTCCCGGGCGGTGACGCCTTCGGGCAGGGTGACCATGGGGTCCTCGTCGATGCGGGCATCGACCATCGAGTCGAACATCTCCTGCTCGGTGGGCACGAACTTGATGTGCGGGCTGGGGACGCCGTTGGCGGTGATCCCGCGGTTGAAGTTGCCCCAGCTGTCGTACTGGCTGTTCGAGTCACCGGTACCGACCACGCGCTGCGGGTGGGTGGTGATCACGTGGAAGGCCTCGGAGAAGGCTTCCTGGGCGATCTTCCAGTTGGCCTGGATCACCTGTGCCACGTGAGCCTGGATGTAGCGGTCTT
This sequence comes from Williamsia soli, assembly GCF_017377795.1. Lineage (GTDB taxonomy): Bacteria > Actinomycetota > Actinomycetes > Mycobacteriales > Mycobacteriaceae > Williamsia > Williamsia soli. Next base: position 165,825 of record NZ_JAFRDR010000011.1, read on the forward strand.
CCAAAGGCCAGGCCTCGAAGTGCTTTCCGAGGTCGCCGAGGAAGCTGTCGAGTGATTCGGACGCGGGGTCCATGTTGATGAAGACGAACCCGCCCCAGGTGTCGACCTTGACCTGCGGCAGATCCATCTTGCCTTTGTCGACCTGAGGAAAATCCCAGGCGCAGGTCATGGACTTCAGTGAGCCGTCGAAGTTCCAGGCGAATCCGTGGAAGGGGCAACGGATTTCGTTGCCCGCCGGTCCGTCTTCTTCGCGGAGGGTGCGACCACGGTGCAGGCAGGAGTTGTAGAAGGCGCGGATGCTCATGTCCTTGCCGCGGACGATGAGGATCGATTTCTCACAGATCTCGTAGACCAGGGTGTCCCCGGGTTCGGGGATCTCTTCCTCGCGGCACGCCATCTGCCAGACCTTGTACCAGACCCGGTCGCGTTCGAGTTCGTGGTACTTGCGGCTGATGTAGCGCGACACCGGCACGAAGTTCTGGTCCTCGTACAACTCGTACGACTCTTCCCGCAGGATGTCCGGAACCGGGTGGGTGTCGGTCTCCAGCAGGCGCTGGTAGCCGGTGCCGTTCTCGATGAAGCCGTCGTCAGTTGCTGACTGCTGGGTAGGGCGCGCTTCCGTGGTCACAGCTTGCCTCCTTGTTCCAGGCTGACGGCGAGAGCATCCTGTGCCACCTTGTCGGCCTGCATCTTCTCGAGGAGCTTTGCAGCTCCCATGAATCGTCGGTTCTGGGTGATGGGCACGGGTTCTCGGGGGCCCAGGCCCACCCAGCGGGCGAGTTCGGGATCCACTGACTTCACCTCACCGTGGAGGTATCGGCCTTCGGGATCGAAAGTGCCGGTCTTACCGTCCTTGGTGGTCACGAGGACGTTGTAGTCCTCATCGAACTCGTAGATCGCTCGGCTCATCGGATGCTTGATCTGTCGCATCTGGAGTCTCCTTTGTCGGGGCTGCTGCCTTACTTGGCACCGAATGCACTAACTGTAGCAGCGAAAGGTGATCACGAGCACAGTTTTCTTTACGTTCACTCCAATAACCGCTCAGCGCAGGCGTGCGGCCCATTCGAGCGCACCGGCGACGAGCTGCCGATACGTCGGATCAGAGAGGGTAGGCGCCTTGTCACCTGGCTGGAGGTAGGCCAGCCGGCTGCGACCGGTTGTCTTCGTCCACCCCACCAGTTGTGATCCCGGTCGGTGGTGCCAACCTGCACGATCGTCGCGCCGACCGGACATCGCGAGGGCGGTGGACCAGTGCACTGCGTCGCTCATCTCGGCATCGGTGCGCAGCAGTGGTGTGACGTCGTCCTCGAAGCACTCGCACAGATAGGTTTCGTCGACGAGGTCGAAGGTGGGCGGGAGGCCGGCGACGATCGGATGGGTGGGATCGGCGACCGTGACCCGCTGTGCCACGGCATGCCGATAGCCGGAATCAGGGCAGCTCACGCCGCGTACGACGCCGGGTTGGTACAGGTAGCGGCCCCCGACGAACTCGGCCCAGCCGTCCCAGTTCGCCCAGGATGCGATGGCGTGATGCAGGATCACGTAGCCGTGGCCGGTCTCAGGCGCGGCGGCGATTGCTGCCCGCAGGCTCGCAGGGGGATCGGCAGGCTCCGGCAGGGTGCCGGGCATGTCGTAGTGCAGCGACACGTCGAACGCCTCCAGTTCGGTGGCATTCAATTCTGCGTTCGGATGCTCGAACCAGGTGATCTCGCCGGGCAGCGAGCCCAGGAAATCCGTGAAGGCGTCGCGGTCGAACGAGTGTCCGCCGGTGAAGGCCGCTACGCGCATGGCCACACTCCGTTTCTGAGTAATTCAACTGGGGTTGCAGTCAAGTTACTCGACGGGAATGGCCTCGCGGGTTCGGTTCAGCGACCTTCGATCATCTTGGAGCACACGTCTGTGGTCGCCGAGCGCAGCCGCGGAACCGAGATGGTCGCGAGCGGACCGCCCTCGATACGCAGCGGCTGGATGGCGATCGTGGTGGCGATCATCGTCCGTACTCGCAGTGTCCGCGCCGCCTGTTGCGCGGCCGCCGAGCGCTTGTTCGCAGGTGTCTCGTCGACGGGGAAGTAGTCGAAGGCTCGCCGGATGTGGCGGTCCTCGTACTCCTTGGTGAGAAGTCGGGTGCCTGGGGTTGCACCCCCGGCCATCTGCAGAAACAGCATGCGGGCGGCATTGGGGTGGGCGGCCGTCCAGTCCCAGACGGCCTCCACCACATCCTTGAACGACTGCGCGTCGCCGGTCACATCATCCGGGCGGGCCGCCTGCGCGGCAGCGGAACTGGCGTCCATCGCATATCCCAGCGCGCTCTCGAACAGGTCTTCTTTGCTGGAGAAGTGGTAGTAGACCGCGGTCGGAACCATCCCGGCTTCCTCGGCGATCTCCTGGATCGACGCTTCCGCGAACCCCTTCTTGGAGAAGACGCGGACGGCGGCCTTGACGATCAGGTGCCGTCGCGATGGCCGATGAGCTGACCCCTTGACCTGCGCTGTCGGCTCGACGGGCGCGTCCTCGACCTCTGGTTCCCGGTCGGCCGGGATGACCACCGTGGCCGGGATGTCGTCGGCGGCGGGGAACGAATCCCATCCCCATTGCTCGGCGTGACCCTCCTCGGGGCCATCACCTGGTGCGTCGTCGTCATCTGGCTTGCTGTTTCGCCGTGGCACAGCGGTCCTCCTCCACCTGCGGATCACTGAAGTGACCCCAAGCTACTCCCAGATGGGGCCGCGGTGACCGCGGGCCGGGCCGTGGGGTGTCACGATCCGGGCATCGGGTGTCATGATCTAGCCCATGGCAGGCAAGGGAGTGACGTCAGGACAGGCCGGTGCCGGCCGGAAAACCGCCGCGAGCACGCCGACGACGAAGGGCGCAAAGCGGGCAGCGCACCGGCCCTCTCGCCGCGAGGTGGTGGTCGAGGCGGCCATGCACCTGTATTCGGTCCGCTCGATCGAGGACGTCACGGTGGCCGACATCGCTGCGGAGGCGCACATGACCTCAGCCGCGGTGTACTACCACTACCCATCGAAGGACGAGGTCCTGCTGGGCGGCCTGCGGTTGTACGCGGCCGGACTGCTCGACGAGTTCCGTGCGCAGCTGCTGGCAAGCCCTGATGCCCCACTCGGAGACATCATCGTGCGGCTCCTGGAGTGGACGGACCAGCACCGCCCGGCGTCGCTGGTGTTCTTCGTCCGGTCTCCGGGGTGGAGCCTGTCGATCGAGGCGCTGCGTCGCGAGGTGCGGCTGGAACTGCTCAACCTGTTCTCGACCGAACTGAGGGTGCGCAACGGCATTTCTGTGAAGGCGAAGCAGGCTGCTGCGGCGACCGCATTGTCGAGTCTGCTCGAGGTGTCGGTGTCGTCGTGGCTCACCGAGGACGCCACGCTGGCCAATCTGGGGCGGCGCCGATTCTCTGACGAGGTGCGCGAGCTCGCGGCCGATATCGGCAGTGTGTGACCTGTATCGCGGTGACGCGAGCCAAGTAACGTCGAATTAATCGCGGCTGACCTGCCATTTTGTGGAAGTATCTTTAGACTGACGACAGTTTGTGGTTGACTTGGCCCGTGCCCAACTCGACCCGTGCCCGATCCATCGACCTCGACAACCCGTTTGCGCCACTGACCGGACTGTGTGAGTTGGTGCTCGTCCGGCACGGCGAGCAGCAGCTCAGCAAAGAGCTCAGCGCAGCCGAAACCGTTGACCCGCCGTTGTCTGAGCTGGGCGAGAATCAGGTGCGGGCCGTGGCGCAACGCCTGGCCGAGCGCCACATTGATGCGGTGTACAGCTCACCGCTGAGCCGCGCGCTACGCACCGGAACCGCGATTGCGGATGAACACGGACTGATCCCTGTTGTTCGCGACGAGTTGACGGAATACGAACCGTGGCAGAACTTCCCGGCCGACCAGTCGCCGTTCGAGGTACTGCCGCACGAGGAGATCTCGAAGATCTTCTCCGAGCACATCCGCACCCGCCGGTATGACGCGTTCCCGTACGCGGAGGATCCGATCGGATTCCGGACCAGGGTGCTCGGTGAGATCGGAGCGATCGTCGAGCAGCATCAGGGGGAGCGTGTGGTCGTGACCTGCCACAGTGGGGTCATCAACGCCGTTCTCGCCGACGCTCTCGGAAGCAGCTTCGACATGCCCGTGCGGGTTCACCACACGTCGGTCAGCGTCATCCGGGGAGCCGACACCCGGCGGGCAGTGCAGTCGATCAACGACTTCTCCCACGTCCTGGATTTTCAGACGCATGTCGGAGCAATGAACCTCTAGTCACCGTAGTAAAGGAGTCTTTCGATGGATCTCAATCTCAAAGGAAAACGCGCCCTCATCAGTGGTGCGAGCCGCGGTATCGGGTTGGCGATCGCCAGGACCTTGCTCGCCGAGGGTGCCTCGGTGGGCATCTGTGCCCGCGGTGAAGAGCATCTGGCCGAGGTCGCCGGTGAATTGTCAGAGCAGGGAACTGTTTTCCACAAGGCGGTCGATGTGGGCGATGCCGATTCGGTGAAGTCGTTCGTCGATGAAGCGGCCGAAGCGCTTGGGGGAATCGACATCGTGGTGGTCAACGCATCGGCGGCCACCGGCAAGGGACATCAGGCCTGGGTCAACAGCTTCAACGTCGACCTGATGAGCCTGGTCAACTTCATCGAGTCCGCCACCCCGCATCTCGAGGTGAGCGAGTCGGCCTCCGTGGTCACCATCAGCACCACCTCCGCGCTCGAGGCCGGCCCGATCAGCACGGCCAACAGCTACGGAGCATTGAAGGCGGCCGTGCTGCAGCACTCCTCCGCGCAGGCGCGTGCGCTGGGTCCCAAGGGAATTCGCGTGAACGCCATCTCGCCCGGACCGATCTTCTTCGAAGGCGGCGCCTGGGACACTATCCAGACCGCTCGCCCCGCCCTGTACGAGGCCGCACTCGCATCCGCATCGCTCGGCAAGCTCGGCGGCGCCGAAGACGTCGCCAATGCCGTTGTCTTCCTGTCCTCACCGGCTGCCGGACACATCACCGGGACCAACCTGGTGGTCGACGGCGGATTCACCAACCGCTTCGACTTCTGAGTCTCCGACATGGCAAGCGAGAAGTCGGCCGATCTGCTGATCCTCGGAGGTGGGTCGGGTGGGTATGCGTGTGCACTTCGGGCTGCGCAGCTCGGTATGTCGGTGATCCTGATCGAAGCCGACAAGCTGGGCGGCACGTGTCTACACAACGGGTGCATTCCGACCAAGGCGCTGCTGCACGCGGCCGAGGTCGCAGACTCTGTCCGGGAGGCGCCGGGCTTCGGGATCAAGGCAACGCTCGACGGCGTCGACATGAGCGCGGTGAACACGTACAAGGACGACGTCATCGCGGGCCTGTACCGCGGTCTGCAGGGGCTCGTTGCCTCCCGTGACATCGAGCTCGTCCGCGGGCATGGTCGAATGGTCGGCGACCGCACCGTCGAGGTCGAATTGTCCGACGGCGGTACCGAGCGCTACCGCGGCGAAGCACTCGTGCTCGCCACCGGCTCGGAGTCGAAGTCGTTGCCGGGTCTGGCAATCGGCGGACGGGTCATGACCAGCGACCGCGCCCTGGAGCTCGACAGCGTTCCCGAACGGGTCGTGGTGCTCGGAGGTGGCGTGATCGGCTGCGAGTTCGCCAGCGTCTGGTCATCGCTCGGCGCCCACGTGACGATTGTGGAGGCGGCGCCGAATCTGCTTCCGACGGAGGATCCCTGGACGTCTAAGCAGATCGAGCGCGCGTTCCGCAAGCGGGGACTGGTCCTGAGGACGAAAACCGCCTTCCGCTCGGTGACCGACGCCGATGGTGGCGTCGACGTCGAGCTCGCCGACGGATCGCACCTCGAGGCCGACGTCATGCTCGTCGCGGTGGGCCGCGGCCCTCGCACGGCCGGTATGGGTTTCGCGGAAGCTGGTGTCGCTCTCGAGCGTGGCTTCGTGGTGACCGACGAATGGCTACAGACTTCCGTGCCCGGTGTCTTCGCCGTGGGCGACATCGTCGCCGGACCACAATTGGCGCACCGCGGCTTCGCCCAGGGCATCCTGGTGGCCGAGGAACTCGCCGGACTCGACTGTGTTCCCATCGTGGACAAAGGCATTCCTCGCGTGACGTACTCGAATCCCGAGGTCGCGTCGGTCGGTCTCACCGAAGCCGAAGCCGCGCAGGAGTACGGTGACGTCGCGACGGTCGTCTATGACCTCGGAGGCAACGGCAAGAGCCGCATCCTGCGGACCTCTGGTGGGGTCAAACTCGTATCAGCGGGCCCGGACGGCCCGGTCGTGGGGATCCATCTCGTCGGTGCCCGGGTCGGTGAACTCATCGGTGAAGCCCAGCTCATCTACAACTGGGAAGCAACCGCAGGTGATGTCGCACAACATGTCCACGCGCATCCGACTCAGGCCGAGGCCTTGGGTGAAGCGCATCTGGCACTGGCCGGCAAAGCACTCCACGCGCACGGCTAGGTACTGAAGGAAGAACCAATGGCAGGACCAGCGGGCCGGCTCGATGCCGTCGTCGTCTGCGGTGGACAGTGGCATGACTTCGATTACGCCCGACTGCAGCTGCTTTCGGCGTTGTCCGAGTACGAGCACGTCCGCACCAGGGTTTTCGAGGACTACAACTGTCTGGAGGCCCTGGGGTCGGCAGACCTGCTGATCACCTATACCTGCAATCGGGTGCCGGACGAGACGCAGCAAGAAGCGTTGATCGGGTTCGTCTCTCGAGGCGGCCGCTGGCTGGCTCTGCACGGGACCAACTCGGCCATCGACCGGACGCCGCCCGGCTCGGCGAGCAAATACGTGACACCGCGGACTCTGGGGGAGCTGCCGGTAGTACTGGGCAGCCAGTTCCTCGGCCACCCGCCGATTGCACCGTATCTGGTCGAGATGACCGACCCCGAGCATCCATTCGTCTGCGGTGTCGAGCCGTTCGAGGTCACCGACGAGCTCTACATCAGTGAACTCCATCCGCCGATCGAGGTGCTCGCGCATACTCGATTTGTGGGCGAGTCCACAGGTTTTGCCGAGGGTCACACCACGGCGGACGAGCCCCGACCGGTGCTCTACCTGAAAGGTCATGGTGAAGGTACGGTCTGCTACTTCACGCTGGGCCATTGCCGCGGGCGTTTCGATGTGCAAGACCTCGGCATCGACGATCTGGGACGCGTGGACCGCGGTAGCTGGGTGGTACCGGAGTTCATCACGATCCTGCGCAGGTGTCTGGCGTGGGCCGTCACCGGGCAGATGACGGCTCCACGCCGGATCGACTGACTGTCAGTACATCGCCGTTCCACCGTCGACGCTGAGGATGGACCCGGTGATGCCGGCGCCCGCGTCTGAGGCGAGGAGCATCGCCACCGCCGCGACCTCTTCGATGGTGTTGGGGCGCTTGATCGCCGACTCCTCGGCGAACAACGCGACCATCTCGTCGAACGACATGCCCATGGCCTTGGCCGTGTCGGGTCCATTGTTCTTGATGATGTCGGTGATCACCAGACCTGGGCAGATGGAGTTGACGGTGATGCCCTCGGTGCCGACCTCGCGGGCGATCGACTTGGTCATGCCGTTGATCGCGTGCTTGGCGGCCACGTAGGCGGTGAACACGGGCTTGCCGTGCTTGCCTTCGACCGACGAGATGTTGATGATGCGGCCGTACTTGTTCGGGAGCATGTGCTGCAACGCGCGGCGGGTGGCCCAGAAGTTCGAGTTCAGGTTCCAGTTCATCACCAGGGTCCATTCCTCGTCACTGAGGTTGGCGGTGGGCTGTAGGTCCTTGGCGCCGCCGGCGTTGTTCACCAGGACGTCGATACGGCCGAAGGTTGCGACGGTCTGCTCGATGAAGTCCTCCACATCGGCCCGCACCGTCACGTCACCGGGGAAGAAGGCAGCGCGTTCACCGACGCCGAACTCGGCCAGAGCTTTGTCGCCCTTCTCCTTCGAGCGGCCGTTGAGCGATACCTTCGCACCCTCTGCCAGAGCCGCCTCGGCGATACCGCGGCCAATACCTTGCGTGCCGCCGGTGATGGCAACGACCTTGTCTTGCAGTTTCATCGAGTGTCTCCTATGCAGATTCTTCCCTGGTCCACAGACAAGTAACTTGTCATGGACTACAGTCTTGCATGTAGAGTGTCATAAGTCACACACTGTGTGAAGCCCGAATAAAGAAACTACCCATCGTGAATCACGATCGGTGATGTGAGAGAGACGAGATACAGCAATGGCCGAACAGCGTTGGTTGGTCGACACCGACCCGAGCACACGTCTCCCCGTCTACACGCGGCTCAACGCGAGCGATGTGCTGTCGGACCCGATCACACCGCTCGGCGCGGACCTCGGCTGGATTCAGAACATCCTGCCCGGGTGGAACTTCGGATATGCGAGCCTGGGTAGCTACTCGCTCGCGGAGAAGCCCGATGTCGCGGCCTCGTCCGGAATCTTCTACGGACACCTCTACATCAACCTGTCGATGTCGCGTCTTGTCGGCATCCGGGGTGGAATCCCTGTCGAGCTCGTCGATCAGCTCTGGTACGGCGGGGACCCGAACATCCCCGCCTATGTGGGCCACCCCGATGACGAGAACGCCGAGGCCACCGCGCGGCTGGCGGCGCGTAACGCCTGGGCATTGTCGACCGAGACGTTCCCCGAGCTGGAAGAGGATCGGACCCTGGCCGACAAGCTGCGCACCGAGCGGCCCGACCTCACCTCGTTGACCCCGGCTGCGCTCGTCGCGCGGGCTCGTTCGGTGATGCCGCTCGAGCGCGTTGCCTGGCGAGGCGAAGTCGTTGCCACCAACTGCGCAGCAGTCGGCCCCGCCGTGCTGGGACAGCTCCTCGGTGCCGAGCACCAAGACCTGATCGTCACCTTGGTCGGCGCCGCCGGCGACGTGGACTCGGCGCTGCCGTCGTACGCGTTGTGGGAGCTCGGTCGCATGGTTCGGGCGGACGAGAAGCTGATGGCCGCGTTCGACGCCGGCGTCCGGGGAGTCGGAGCCCGTGTCGCCGGAATCGACCCGAAGTTCGACTCGACCTTCGAGCAGTTCATCCTCGACTTCGGATATCGCGGACCCAACGAGTGGGACCTCGGGTCCGTCTCGTGGGAGACCCAGCCCGAACTCGTCCTCGGACTCATCGACCGGCTCCGGTTGCAGGACGATTCGGCGTCCCCGACCGCGCGCCTGGGCGACCACGCCGCCGACACCGACGACGCACTCGCCAAGGCTGTTGCGATCGTCGGCGATGACGTCGAGGGTCAGGCGACCCTCACCGCAGCGCTCGCGTCGGCCCGTCGCTTCGCTGCCTGGCGCGAGCGCGCAAAGACGAACTGCATCAAGGTCATTCACGAGGCGCGGGTGCCGCTCGTGGAACTCGGTCGCCGATTGCATGCCGATGGTCACCTCGAAGCCGCCGACCACGTGTTCATGGCCGTCGACGACGAGCTCGACGCCCTGGCGAGCGCACCTGAGTCGATGAAGGTCACGTTGGCCGAGCGTCACAAGGAGTGGGAGGGGCTGTTCGGACTCGAGCTGCCCACCTTCCTCGATGCCCGCGAACCGTTGCCGGCGCTGTCGACTCTGGGTCGGAAGGGTCAGTCGGCGGTCGATGCCGTCAAGGTCGGCGACGTGCTGCAGGGGTCGGGCGCTTCGCCCGGTATCACTCGCGGTCGCACTCGGGTCATCACCTCGATGGCGGCGCTGGACGAGTTCGAGGTCGGCGAGATCCTCGTCGCCCCGCAGACCGACCCGTCCTGGACCCCCTTGTTTATGGTGTCCGGTGGAGCGATCACCGACGTCGGGGCGATGGGCTCGCACGCGATGATCGTCAGCCGCGAGCTCGGTATAGCCTGTGCAGCCGGCGTGCAAGCCGCCACCCGTCGCATCCCGAACGGCGCGCTCGTCGAGGTCGACGGCTCCAAGGGCACCGTCACGATTCTGGAACTGCCTTGAGCAGCGGCGTGATCACCACCACCAGAGCTGTCTATCTGCGCGAGCGTCCGTCGGACGGTGAGCCGCTGCCCGAGCACTTCGAGGTCCGGGACTCGCCGGTGCCCGAGCGCACCGACGGTCAGGTGCTGGTCCGCAACTTGTTCATGAGTGTGGACCCGTCGATGCGGGGCCGTCTCGCGACGTCGGAATTGCACTACACCACCAACTTCCAGGTGGACGCACCGCTGGACGGCTCAGCGCTGGGGGTTGTGGTCGAAGGCAATCGTGAGATTCCGGTCGGCTCGTACGTGCGACATCGGCTCGGCTGGCGCGACCACGCGGTGGTGGACACCGCGGCCGCCACCGTGATCGATCCGCGGGGCATCGACCTACACCACTGGCTCGGAGTGCTGGGGCAGACCGGGTTCACTGCCTACAGCGGCTTGGTCCGTGCCGGCGAGATCCGCAGCGGTGACGACGTTTTCGTCTCCGCGGCCGCCGGAGCCGTCGGTAGCATCGCAGGTCAGTTCGCCAAGCTTCTCGGCGCATCGAAGGTCATCGGTAGTGCCGGTGGCCCCGAGAAGGCCGCGTTGTTGACCGATCGACTCGGATTCGACGCTGGTCTCGATTACCGCGCCACCCCGATCGGTACCGCGCTTCGCGAAGCGGCTCCCGACGGGATCGATGTCTACTTCGACAACGTCGGTGGCGACCACCTGGTCGCTGCGTTGTCGTCCCTGCGGCAGGGGGGTCGGGTTGCGTTGTGCGGCATGATCTCCAATGGCGGTCCGGACAGCCCGCCGATCGATCATCTGATGAATTGCATCCTCAAACGGATCACCATCAGGGGCTTCATCGTCCGTGACCATGAAGATCTCCGGCCCGAGTTCGAGGACCGGGTGGCTGGGTGGCTTGCCGCGGGCGAACTCGTCGCGAAGTCGACGATCTACGACGGACTCGACAACGCGGTGGATGCATTTCTGTCCATGCTCGGCGGCGGCAACGTCGGCAAGATGCTGGTGGGGTTGTCGTGAGTATCGAACCGAACGCGTCGCCTCGGGTTGATTCCGGGCGGCGGTGGGACACAGCGCCTGCCACGATTGATCGGAGCGGGGCGAGCAGCGGAGATGGTGCTCACCTCACGCCCGATCGACGCCCACGAGGCAGTGCGTATCGGCCTTGTCCAGGCGGTGTTGCCGGATGCCCCGTTCATTGATGCCGTCCTGGAATGGGTTGCGGCCCTCGCAGCCCAACCGCCGCAAGCTCTCCGTGCCGCGAAGAAGTCGTTGGCCGGCGCCGAGTACCTGCCGTTGGAGCAAGGTCTCGCGCTCGAGGGCGAATTGGTGGGCCCGCTACTCGCGGACCGCAAGGCCGTCTCTCTTCAGGAGCAGGAGTTGGTTCGGCACCGCTGACCTCGACTCTCAGAGGCGCCCGATGACCATTGCCGAGCGGTCGTGGTTGATGAACTTGCGCTCGTCCTCGAGGAGGGGGCCCGCGATCTCGGTGTTGGCCAGTACGCCACGGAAAGCTTCGTCCGTCGAGTAGCAGGCCACCGCGATGCCGTCGAATCGTGGGCCGGTGAATCCGACTTGTTGCCGGACAGTCTCGGTTAATGCGGTGTCGAGATGGATCTGCCGGTAGCCTTCTGATCCGGGCACCCGGCTTCCGAGTTCGGCGTGCGTGGTGCTCCAGTATTCGAGGAACTCCTCTGCCGTCATGCCCTCGCGGCGGGTCAGGGCCATGGCCAGCACGATGGGCTCATCGCCAGGTACCACGATGAACTCGGAGCCGACCAGAACTGTTGATCGTTCTGAGTCCAGGCACGCCTCGGCCCGCAGCGATTGCGTCAGCGACGACAGCAGCCCGGGTGTGGTGAGGTCGGCGTCCAACTCGATGAAGCCGGCAAACGGTGGTGCGTCATCTGTTTCGGACTCGTGAGCGAGACCGCTGAGGATGCTGGCATCGTGAATCACGACCCGGGTGGGTAGCCCGGTGGAGGTGTGCGCATTCTCGGCGATGACGGTGACGGCGGGCGGTTCTGTGCCGGGTATCAAAGACACCAACAGATAGAGTTTGTTCGGCATCAGATGATGTCGACGGTGTCGAGAACCTTCTCAGCGTAGGCGGAGTCCCCTTCTACCGAAACATGCTTGCGCCACGGACTACGAGTGGTACCCCACAGTATGAAATCGGTTGCGGGCGATGAGATCATCGTCTCTGCGTTGGACAGTCCGGCCTCGACCGTGAGCAGGTTCGAACCGGGTTGTAGAGTCCATTCGCCGCCTCCTGGGCCGGTGAGCCGCACGCCGAGCGGGCGATCGAGCACGCCGCTCACCGGCGTACACATCTGCGGTAGTCCGGTCCACATCCAGTCGACGGCTGCACGAACCAGGTGGTCTTCCGGATCGGGGACCTCGCGGTCGACGGGCGCCTCGGGTCCGAGGAGATCGACGTACATGTGACACCACATGTCGAACGCGAACGCATCTGAAAGCTGATGTGTCTGATAGGTTCCCAGATCGGTCAGTGTCATCGGCGCAGAGGCGAGGTCGTCTGCCTGCATCGCTTCGAGCACACCCATTGCGCCGTCGACATTGGTGAGGAACTCGTCGGCCACCTGAGTGTTCGTCCAGTCCCGCCGCACATCGACAAGCTGGTTCTGCAGCTCTTCCGCGGTCGTGGGAGCAGGCATCGAGGGATCAGGCTCAGGTGGGTCGACCATGACCTTGAAGTTCGAGCCGGTGTGCGCGACAAGATCTTTGATCGACCAGCCCGCGCATCGGCTGGGCGCTTCCCACTCCTTCGGGGTGAGACTGCGGACGATGAGCGAGTACCTATTGGCGAGTTCGCGACTGGCGGTCAATCCGGCTTTGCTCATGACTGAATCCTTTGAATCACCGGCGCTCAGCAAATGTGACCTGCGCCTCAGTTGCACCGAGTCAACCACCAAACAAGGGTGACTGTCAAGAAACTCCTTCGAGCATGCCGGCGTTCAGAAGGGTGGTGGATTCTCCTCGCTCTTTTGGCGGTTGCGTTGTCGTTCTTGTTGACGGCGTGCGTGTTTGGTGTGGGTGCGGGTCTGTTGTCGGGTTTGTGGTGGCGGTTTGTCTCGGGGCCGCGGTGGGAACGGTGTGCGATGTTCCCAATCGTCGAAGATGATGTGACGAAGGCTTGGGAAGAGGTCGTCTCCGGTCCAGGCGGGTCCGTGGTAGGTGCGGCCTTCTGGGGTGGTGAAAATTAAGCGAATGCGGCCGGTAGTGGCGTCGGGGTATTGGTCGTCGAGCCAGTCGGAGTGGGTTTTGACCAGGTGGTGGAAGCGGCAGAGTGCTTTCATTTCGTCGGGGTGGGTGTGTCCGCCGTCGTCGGGGTTGTTGTGGTTGTACCCGCAGGTGTGGTCGAGGTCGGCGGTCCAGGCGGGTTTGTTGCAGCCGGGCCACATGCAGTAGAGGTCTCGCATACGGATGAAGTCGTCGAGGACGGTGGAGGGGCGGTAGCTGTCGCCGGGTTGCACGACCGGGAGAGGGACGGCCTGCCAGAACGGTGGTGCGGCTGCCTCGGCGAGCATGTCGTCGTATCGCGGCGGTTCGGGTGCGCGGGAATACACGGTCGCGCGGGTCGGCCCGCGGTCGCGGTTGGGTGCCGCAGCGGGCGGGGGAGACGTTTGGCTCTGTCCCTCAGGCGCGGTTGCGGCGTGTTCGGACGCTTGCTCAGCAGGGGCAGAAGTCTGGTTGGCCGCGGCTTGTTCTTGTCCAGCTTGTTCTTGTTCGGCGGCTTGTTCTTGTGCGTAGAGGTCGGCGTATTCGGCTTCGGCGCGTAGGTCGTAGTCGTTCCAGAGGGGTTCGGATTGTTCGTACTCGTTGCGCATCGGGCGCTGTTTTGTTTCGGGGCGGTCGGCGATGTCGCGGACAT
>NZ_JAFRDR010000012.1 GCF_017377795.1 Williamsia soli
ATCACCCACGTGTTACTCACCCGTTCGCCACTAATCCACCAGCAAGCTGGCTTCATCGTTCGACTTGCATGTGTTAAGCACGCCGCCAGCGTTCGTCCTGAGCCAGGATCAAACTCTCCATGAAAACCTTCCAAAAACCATCCCCCAAAAGGGACGCTTTTCAAAAAAATATGTCCTGAAGAGATTCCATAATCCCAACCAAACAAAAACTGACACCACCACAGGACTCAAAACCTGCGATGGGATCAAAAACAAACTATTCAAACCAATTCGATCCCAGCACCACCACCACAACCTCCCTCCTATACCGGAGAAAAGTCACAGTGACAGAAGCCAGAACCATAAATGGCACTAACAATCCATCGACACACTATCGAGTTCTCAAAGAACACACCCGCCCCGACTTCGACACGCACTTCACGTGGCGCGCCATCCCGGAGGAGCTATGTATTATCTTGCTTAGAAGTCCTACTCCAAACCCAGTTTGGCGCAGGTCTCCCAACCTACCAGCCTTGAAACCTGCTCGCAACATTCCGTTTCCGGCGTGTTGGCTGAAGTCTGTCGACCTTCGGCCACCCACGACGATACGCTCCACACTGAGTGGACTCGTTTCCATCCTGGGCGGTCAACGTTGTTCCTTCAGGAAAACATCCCGTCGGTGTTCTTGGCTACCCGGACTCTCGCTCTCCGGCGCCTCACTCGCTGACTTGAAGAAAGTTACGGGACTACCTCGCTACGAGTCAAATCGCCAGGTCAGGGGCCTACGACGGAGTGCCGACGGTCGAAGTCAACCGATGCGGGCGCCGGCAAGGTTCTTCTTGCCGCGACGCACGACCAACCAAGCGCCGTGCAAAAGGTCGGTGCCGGCAGGCCGCCAGTCTTCTGCGGTCACCTTCTGGTTGTTCACGTATGCGCCACCTTCTCCGACCGTACGACGCGCGGCCTTGTTGCTCTCAGACAGTCCGGTGCCGACGAGAAGCTCGACAATCGTGGGTGTCGAGTCCGCGTCGAACTGGGCGACGGTGGTTTCTGACAGCGCTGCCGCGAGGGTTCCCTCGTCCAAGTCGGTGAGCTCGGCTCGACCGAACAGAGCCTGACTCGCGACCTGTACGGCATCGGTGTTCGCCTGGCCGTGGACCAACGTTGTCATCTCGGCGGCGAGACGTCGCTGCGCCTCCCGCAGATGGGGCGTCTCCAGGGTCACGCGCTCGAGGTCGTCGATCTCTTCGCGTCCGAGGAACGTGAACCACTTGAGGTACCTGATGACATCAGCATCTGCGGTGTTCAGAAAGTACTGGTACCAGGCATACGGGGTTGTCTTCTCTGGATCGAGCCACAGACTGCCACCACCCGTCGACTTGCCGAACTTCTTTCCATCCGCAGCGGTGACGAGAGGCACGGTCATTGCATGCACCGAATCACCGGAGACACGCCTGGTCAGATCGACGCCGGCGATGATGTTGCCCCACTGGTCCGATCCGCCGATCTGCAACGAACAGTCGTACTCGCGGTGCAGTTGCACGTAGTCGTTCGCCTGCAGGAGCATGTAGCTGAACTCGGTGTAGCTGATGCCGTCGCTCGCGAGGCGACGACGCACCGTGTCCCGCGCGAGCATCGTGTTGACCGAGAAGTGCTTGCCGACATCGCGCAGAAAGTCGACCACCGAGAGTTTGCTTGTCCAATCCAGATTGTTGACCACCACGGCCCCGGTAGGACTCTCGTCGAAGTCGACGAAACGCTCCAACTGGAGCCGAATCTTCTCGGCGGAATCGGCCACCGTCTCGGCGGTCTGCATGACCCGCTCCCCCACATCACGCGGATCGCCGATCATGCCGGTGGCTCCGCCCGCCAAAACGATCGGACGATGTCCGGCCCGCTGAAAGCGGCGCAAGGTGAGCAGCGGGACAAGATGACCTGCGTGAAGGCTTGGTGCGGTGGGGTCGAATCCCGCATACAACGTCGTGCGATCGCCGAGCACCTTGCCCAGCTCGTCGAGGTCAGTGCTCTGGGCGATGAGTCCACGCCACGTCAGTTCGTCGAGGATTGCTGTGGGCTGGTCGGGATTCGCTGCGGTCACGACCCCGATCCTCCCCCATCGACACGCGGTACCGAAAGCCGGAGGGCACCGATCGGGTCGGCGCGCCGGTACTTGGACACAGCCGAACTACGCCCGTCCCATAACCGCCACGGTTGGTCCTGCGCTGAACTGACCCCGACCCTGGGTCCCGACCGCACCGCGGACGACGGGATACGCGGCCCTCGAAACAGTCGAACCGGAGAATCGGGTTTGCTCACATCCGATCCGTTGAGCTCGCGGGTGATCCCCATCGCGGATCCCACATTGCCTGGGCCGCAGGCATATTGAGATTCTTTTCGCGCGGTCGGACGTCTCACGGACATGAGATCATGTCCTGCCTGTATCTCACCCGCACGCATCAGCACCCCGCCGCACTGACCAACCGGCCCATACGAGATGTTGCCGCACCAGTGAATCCCGTAGGACCGGTACACGTAGAGGTGACCGGCGCTGCCGTACATCACCCAGTTGCGCTCGGTAGGGCCCCGATATCCGTGCGAGGCGGGATCGGGGAACTGACTGTCGGGCGAGCCGCCATACGCCTCGACTTCCACGATGCGCATCCGGGCGGTCCCGTCAGGAGCGTCGACCTCCAGCAGCGACCCGAGAAGCCGCCGCGCCGCCTGTAACGGTGTGGCAGTGGCCAAGCGGACGACGTCGAAGGGGACGAGATCAGCCAAGATCAGTCCGGGACAGGACCGGTGGTCGCGGTGGCGCGAGCGAGCAAAGCCTCGTGCTCCTCGGCGTCGACGTCGCGGGCGTCATCGATCAGGAGCGCCGGGATGCCGTCATCGATCCGATACGAGCGACGCAATCGAGGGTTGTACATCTCTTCATCGCCGATCACCAGCAAGGGACCATGGTCCTGCGGGCACGCCAGCAACGTCAGCAACAGGGGACTCAAACCGGCTTCGTGTGACACGGCATCAACCGTACCCGGCTCCGCCCTGGTGTGATCCCGAGCCATCAGTGCAGTTCGGCCATCAGAGAAGCTCGGTTACGGCGCCGACGACCGTGGCGCCGGGCTCCCAGCCGAAGTCAGACGCGATCGCCCTGGTCAATCGGCGATACCGGCCATCTTCGTCGCGGAACCAGACGCCTGCGCCCGCCGCAGGTATGCCGGCCTCGCGCATCGACTCGGCCCGTGGGCGATACGAGTTCGTCACCTCGATCTTGTCGAGCACTCGGATGATGTGCGGTCGTTGTGCGGGCGTCAGCCCGGCGAGGGCAAGGCGCAGCGACGACCCGGTGGGCGAACCGGTGTCTTCCTGTTTCGAGACAGCAGCGATGGCCAACTGGTTGCCTGGCTCCCCCACCTTGTAGACAACGGCATGTTTCACCTGGATCAGGCGCGACAGTCCGTCGATGATCGGCTGGGGGTACACGTAGCCATCTTTCGAGATGACGATGCCGCTGGTGTGTCCCATGAACCAGAAATCGCCGTCGGCGTCGCGCTTGAACATGTGCTCGGACAGCTGCCAGCGGTCACCGATACTGAACACGTCACGCAGGACGGTCGCGCCTACTTCATACTGCTGCCCCGCCTTCGACATCATCACCCCGACCTCGTCGACACGCGCTTCACGCACGAAGCCATTCGTATCGGTGATCAAGCGACCCTCACTGAGGTCGAAGGCCGCGATCGCGACATCGTTGACGCCGGGCACGGGTCGACCGGCCGAACCGACCTTCGTGCCGGTCACGTTGGCCAGGATGGCGGACCCGTCGCCGGTGGCGAAGAACTCGAGTACTCGTGCCCTCGGGAACCGCTCGACGAGATCATCCCAGAGACCGGTCGGCATACCGGAACCCATGAACAATCTGATCGGGTTGTGTACGCCGATTGCCAACTCGTCGGAATGGATGACGTCCTGAAGCATCGACCAGGTGTACGAGACGACCGTGATGCCGTAACGGTAGACCTCCGCGGCGAAACGTTCCGGATCGATCTCGCCAGACAGCGCGATCCGTGCGCCTCCGGCGACGGTACCGCCGAGCGCGGTGAGAAGGCCGGAGGCATGATGAAGAGGCGTGAGGCAGTAGACGGTGTCGCTGCCACTGAGCGCCGCAGCAGACGCCGCGCCGAAGGCCGACAACGCCCACCGGTGATTCGTCACCGGCCACTTCTCCAACGTGCCACCGTTCTTGCTGAACAGCACAAACGCCAGATCGCCGGCCCGACCTGGATCGGGCCGATACCACGACGGCACCTCGACCGCGTCCGGATCGATCTGCTCCATGTCGATGATTCGTTCACCATCGGCCTGCGCCAGTGTGCGGGCGTCGCCGCCACCGAGCACCAGGACACGGTCCGCGATGGCGGCCGAGTCGTCGAGATTGGCGGGATCAGCCACCACCAACGAGCAATCACCAAGGCGCAGCGACTGTTTGAGATCGTTGCCCGGCGAGAGCATGACTGCCACCGCGCCGAGCCGCGACAGCGCCGCGATCGCCACCAAGGCACTTGGCCTGGTGGCCATCAACACGCCTACGTGCTGACCCGGTCGCACCCCACAGGAGATGAGGCCACGGACCACATTGTCGATTCGATCGTTCACCTGACGATGGCTCAGTACCCGGTCCTCGAAGAGGAAGAGCTCCTGCTGACCGTGCTTGCGCGCGTTCTCGTTCATCAGCTTGCCGAGTGAGATCGTGGTCCTCGACTGCAACTGACCCAACCGGACAAGCCGGGGAAGTACGCGCGCAGATTCACGGAAGACCGCGTCGGTGGTGCGGGTGACCGAGCGCGCCGCCCCGACGATGTCGCGGCCCGCGTCCGCACCGACGCCCGCAGCGGAACCGAGACCGTGCGCCAACCGCGACGACAAACTCACACCGGTCTGGCCGCTGCGGTCGCTGTCGTCGTGCATCTTCTCGATGGCCTCGGGCTGCGGCCCGGTACCGTCGTGCCAGCGAATCCACTCCGCGGTGGTCGGCCACGTCCGGGTTCCCGCAGCCGAACCGACCACGAGTCCGAAATGTCCGACCGGCAGCGAAGATTCGTACACCTGAGACAGTGGGGCGGCCCGCAGGATGCCGCGAACGGCCACAGGCTGGCCGATGTCATCTGCTTCGCCGAGAAAGGCCAGTACCGGGCTGGTGACCTCGGCCAGCGTGACCACCTGATCCCCGATGACGAACCCGCCGCCGACCATCCGGTTGTGCACCACGAACTGCCGCAACAGTTCGGCCACCGCCGGGCCGGACCAGGCGACCCAGCCATCGACCTCGATGAACCGTCGCGAATCCTCGCGCGGGAGCAGCGCTTCGCGATCGTGCAACTGCCGGAGGAAGTCGATCCTGCTGCGGGCCGCCTTGACCGGGTCGACAAGCTGGAATCCGGTGCGCGCCAGCCAGCCGGGAATCGCGAGGCGATTGAAGACATTGTCGGCGAGGAACTGCGCACCCGGCGATACCAGGGCTGCGGGCAGACCCAGCGGAAGCGCCCCGAGCACGTCGACGGGGCTGCCATACGTGATCACACTGGCAACGCCCTTGGATCGCCGATAGGCGGCCGCCTGATAGCAGAACATCCCGCCTTGGGAGTACCCGGCGAGATGGACATCTCGGCCGGTGACCTCGCGCACGCTGTCGATGACCTCGCTGATCGACACGATGTGATCGGCGAGCGTTCGGTCCATGCCGCCGTCGACCTTGTCGGGTGATCCGAAGTCAACCACCCACGGGTCGAGCCCTGCGTTGTGCAGGATCGTCACTGCCCCGTTGTCAGCGGTGACGTCGTATACGTTGGCCGACACCATCATCGGTGGAACGAGCACGACCGGCGGTCCATCGGCGGCGTCGTCGGGGAAGTACCGGCGCAACCGGTACATCGGAACCGTTTCCTCGACCCGGAAGGGAGCCGGTTTGGTGCCGGTTTCGAGACTGCCGTACCGGATGACCTCCAGTCCGTTCTGAGCCGTGGCTACAACACGATCAAGGGATTCCTTGATGTTGGGAAGGCCGCGCACAAACACCCCTCACGAACGACGAACTACCTGGTTGGTGACTGCCGTCACACTCTACCCCCGTGCCCGCGACCGGAATGCCCGGCAGCCGACTAGAACTGCCGGTGCATTGCGGCCGACTCTGCAAGCCTATGCAATTGTTCGGCGACCCGGGTCCCCGCCGTGCCACCGCGGGCGTCACGAGATGCGATCGAACCCTCGACCGTGAGTACCTCCCGCACCGCAGGTGTGAGCGCCGGATGGATGTCAGCGAACTGCTGATCGGTCAGATCTGGCAATCCGACCCCGTTCGTCTCGGCAACCCGGACGCACGCGCCGGCGACCTCATGGGCCACCCGGAACGGAACGCCCGCCCGTACCAGCCACTCCGCGATGTCGGTGGCCAGCGTGAACCCGGCGGGGGCGAGCTCGGCCATCCGCTCCTCGTGGAACGTGAGCGTCCGAATCAGTCCGGCGATCGCGGGTAGCAACAACGACAGCTGCGTCACCGAATCGAAGACCGGCTCCTTGTCCTCCTGCAGGTCTCGGTTGTACGCCAGTGGCTGCGCCTTGAGCGTCGCCAGCAGTCCGGTGAGGTTTCCGATCATCCGCCCGGATTTGCCGCGCGTCAGTTCCGAGACGTCCGGATTTTTCTTCTGCGGCATGATCGAACTACCGGTCGACCAGGCATCTGCCAGCGTCACATAACCGAATTCCGGCGTGCTCCACAGGATCACCTCTTCGGCCATACGCGACAGGTCGACCCCGATCATCGCGAACACAAATGCCGCCTCGGCGGCGAAATCCCGAGACGATGTGGCGTCGATCGAGTTGTCGGCCGCGGAATCGAAGCCGAGGTCCTCGGCGATCGCCTCCGGGTCGAGGCCGAGTGACGACCCGGCCAACGCACCGGACCCGTAGGGCGATACCGCTGCCCGCTTGTCGAAGTCCTTGAGTCGCTGAATATCTCGCACCAGCGGGTGCGCATGCGCCAGGAGGTGATGCGCCAGCAGTACCGGCTGGGCGGCCTGCAGGTGCGTCTTACCGGGCATCACCGCGTCGGGATGGGCGCCGGCCTGCTCGATCAGTGCATCGACCACGTCCAGGACGCCAGCCGCGACATGCCGCACCGCATCACGCAGCCACATCCGGAAAAGGGTGGCCACCTGGTCATTTCGAGACCGACCCGCCCGCAGGCGGCCCCCGACCTCGGCGCCGACCCGCTCGATCAGGCCACGTTCGAGCGCACCGTGCACGTCCTCATCGCTATCGGCAGGCCCGAACACACCGGACGCGACGTCCTCCGCGAGACGGCTGAGTCCGTCCTGCATCGCGGCCAGATCGTCGTCCGACAGCAGACCTGCCTTGTGCAGGATCTTGGCGTGGGCCTGCGAGGCCCTGATGTCGTAGGGCGCCAGCACCCAGTCGAAGTGGGTGGATTTGCTCAGCGCCGCCATGGCGTCGGCCGGTCCGGACGCGAACCGGCCGCCCCACAGCGATCCCTCGTTGGTCGAAGACGGCGACACTACTGCAGATCCCGCTTCGCCGAGATCTTCGACGACAGACCGTGCAGGTGCACGAAGCCCTTCGCGGCCGACTGGTCGAACGTATCGCCCTCGTCGTAGGTGGCCAGGTTGAAGTCGTACAGCGACTCCGGGCTGCGCCGGCCGGTGACCGCGATGTGCCCGCCGTGCAGGTTCAGCCGGATATCACCCGTGACGTGCTCCTGGGTGTGGTCGACGAACGCTTCCAGCGATGCCTTCAGCGGCGAGAACCAGAGGCCGTCGTAGACCAGCTCCGCCCACTTCTGGTCGGTGTGGCGCTTGTATCGTCCGAGCTCACGCTCGAGGGTGACGTGCTCGAGTTCCTCGTGGGCGCGGATGAGCACCATGGCGCCGGGAGCTTCGTAGATCTCGCGGCTCTTGATACCGACAAGGCGGTCCTCGACGACGTCGAGGCGTCCGACACCGTGAGCGCCTGCGCGTCGGTTCAGTTCGACGATCGCCTCCAGCACGCTGACCGGGCGGCCGTCGATCGCGATCGGACGACCCTTGTCGAAGCTGATGATGACCTCGTCGGGAGCCTGCCAGTTGATCGTCGGGTCCTCGGTGTAGGAGTAGACGTCCTTTGTCGGGGCGTTCCACAGGTCCTCGAGGAACCCGGTCTCCACCGCGCGGCCCCACACGTTCTGGTCGATGGAGAACGGCGACTTCTTCGAGACGTTGATCGGGATCGCGTTCTCTTCGGCGAAGTTGATGGCCTTCTCCCTGGTCCAGGCGTAGTCGCGGACCGGGGCGATGACCTCGAGTTCGGGTGCCAGAGAGCCGAATCCGACCTCGAACCTGACCTGGTCGTTGCCCTTGCCGGTGCAGCCGTGGGCGACGATGGTGCCGCCGTGATCGCGCGCAGCGGTCACCAGGTGCTTCGCGATCAGGGGCCGCGATATCGCCGACACGAGAGGGTACCGGTCCATGTAGAGCGCGTTGCTCGTGATCGCCGGCAGGCAGTACTCGTCCGCGAACTCGTCACGGGCGTCGACCACCACGGATTCGACGGCGCCACAGTCGATGGCCCGTTGGCGGACCACCTCCATGTCCTCGCCACCCTGACCGAGGTCGATGGCCACGGCCACCACCTCCTTGCCGGTCTCTTTACCGATCCAGCTGATGGCCACCGAGGTGTCCAGGCCGCCCGAGTACGCGAGGATTACGCGCTCCGCCATGAGGGGGTCACTCCTTGTTTCTATTGGTTGTACAACTGCCAGAGTCTTGATGATCTGAAAGGTCTTCGTTTTGTCGGTCAGAATCTCATGCCAGCGCCTCGAGCCTGACGGCAAGGTCCGCACCCGTCACCGGTTCGCGCGCCAACACGAACAGGGTGTCGTCGCCTGCGATCGTGCCGACGACATCCGGCAGGCTGGCCCGGTCCAGCGCGCTCGCCAGATAGTGCGCGGCGCCCGGTGGTGTCCGCAGTACCGCCATCGAACCACTCGAGTCGACGGAGACGAGCAGCTCGGTGAGCAGCCGGGACAGCCGGTCGGTTCCCCCGGTCACCCCACGCACAGGAGAACCGTCTTCCGGGATGACGTAGAAACCCGTGCCACCGTCGGGCCCGCGCAATTTGACCGCACCCAGCTCGTCGAGATCGCGGGACAGGGTCGCCTGGGTGGCTTCCACCCCGTCGTCGGCCAGCAGTCGCTGGAGCTGCGTCTGACTGTGCACCTGCCGGCCGGCCAGCAACGCGATGATCCGTGCCTGACGTCCGGCCCTGGTGGTCACTGTTGTTCCAGAAGCCAGATGAGGATCGCCTTCTGTGCGTGCAACCGGTTCTCCGCCTCGTCGTAGACCACACTGCGCGGTCCGTCGAGTACCTCGTCGGTGATCTCTTCACCGCGATGGGCCGGCAGGCAGTGCATGACAATCGCTTCGGGATCAGCGAGCGCAACCAACTCCGCGTTGATCTGATAGGGCCGGAACGGTGCCACGCGATCCTTGCCGTCGTCCTCCTGCCCCATCGACGTCCACGTGTCGGTGACCAGCACATCGGCGCCCGCAACGGCCGCGCGGGGATCGCCGATGATCTCGACGCTGCCCCCGGTCGACACCGCTCGGTCCTGCGCATACCCGACGAAGACATCGTCGGGCGTGAACCCCGTTGGTGCGCTCACCCGGACATGCATCCCGGCGTTGGCCCCACCGAGCATCAGCGAGTGCGCCATGTTGTTGGCCCCGTCGCCGAGATATGCCAGGGTCAGTCCCTTGATGGCGCCCTTGTGCTCGGCGATGGTCTGCAGATCCGCCAGCACCTGGCACGGATGAAAGTCGTCGGAGAGCGCGTTGACGACCGGGATGGTGGCGGCCGACGACAGTTCCTCGAGCCTGTCCTGACCGTACGTCCGCCAGACCACTGCCTCCACGTACCGCGAGAGCACCCGGCCGGTGTCGGCGAGGGTTTCTTCTCGACCGAGCTGGGTGGCCTTGCCGTCGACGACGACCGCGTGCCCGCCGAGCTGCGCGATACCCACCTCGAACGAGAACCGGGTGCGCGTCGAGTTCTTGTCGAAGATGACCCCGACCCCTTTGGGTCCGGCAAGCGGCTTGTGCGCGAACGGGTCTCGCTTGCACTCTGCCGCCAGCTCGAGGACCCGGGTGAGTTCGTCGGGCGACAGATCGTCGTCACGGAGGAAATGGCGGGTCATGAGGTGGCCTGCTTCGCGGCGTCGAGGATGGCGGGCAGTGCCTCGACGAATCCGGTGGCCTGTTCCTCGGTGAGGATCAGCGGCGGCGCCAGCCGCAGGACGTCGGGTCCGGGTGCGTTGATGAGAAAGCCTCGGTCGCGGGCCGCGGCTTCTGCTGCCGCCGCGACAGGCTCGGTCAGGACGATGCCGAGTAGCAGACCCGATCCTCTGGTGTGCGAGATCAGTGGGTGATCGAGACCGTCGATCGAGGACGTGATGTGTTTGCCCAAGGTCGCCGCGTGATCGGCCAGTCCCAGGGTGTCGACTTGTTCGATCACCGCGAGCGCCGCTGCGGCGCACACGGGATTGCCTCCGAACGTCGTGCCGTGTTGCCCCGGTTGGAGCAGCTCAGCCGCCGCGCCGGTGGCCAGCACCGCACCAATCGGCAACCCCCCGCCGAGGCCTTTGGCAAGGGTCATCACGTCAGGGGTGATACCTGCGGCCTGATGGGCATAAAACGTTCCGGTACGGGCGATTCCGGTTTGCACCTCATCGAGGATGAAGAGCGCTCCGTGAGCGGTGGTGAGCCTGCGGACTGCGGCGAGGTAGTCCGCAGGTGGGGTCACCACGCCGCTCTCCCCCATGATTGGTTCAAGGATCACCGCAGCGGTCTGCGGACCGATCACCGCAGCCATCGCATCGATGTCGCCGTAGGGAACGTGCCGTACGCCTGCGGGCATGGGTTCGAACGGCGTCCGTTTCGCGGGCTGCCCGGTCAGTGCCAGAGCACCCATCGTCCGCCCGTGGAAGGCCAGTTCGGCAGCGATGATCTCTGGCCGTCCGGTCAGTCGTGCGATCTTGAAGGCCGCCTCGTTGGCCTCGGCGCCGGAGTTGCAGAAGAACGCCTTCCCCGGCACACCCCACCGCGACAGCAAGGCCTCGGCGAGTTCGACAGCAGGTTCGTTGAGGTAGAGGTTCGAGGTGTGCCCGAGCGTCGCCAACTGCCCGGTGACCGCATCGATGATCGCCTGGTTGCCGTGGCCGAGGATGTTCACGGCGATCCCACCGAGCAGATCGAGGTATTCGCGCCCGTCGGCGCCCGTCAACACCGCGCCGGACCCCGAGCGCAACGCCACCTTGGGGGTGCGGTAGTTGTTCATGAGCGACGATGTCCACCGCTCCTGCATGGCGGTCGTCGGGTCTGCCGGGTTGGTCATGATTTGTCCTCGATCGGTGGTTTCTCGCCGTAGGCCCCAGGGATCACGTGATCCTCATCGGGCACGACCATGGTTCCGTTGCCTTCGGTGGTGAAGAGCTCGAGCAGCGTCGAATGCGGTGTGCGGCCGTCGATCACGTGAGCTCGGCGCACACCCCCGGCGACAGCTCGCAGGCACGCCTCCATCTTGGGCACCATGCCGGCGTCCAGCCCGGGCAACAGCTGCGCCAGCGCGGTGGTCCCGATCTCGGAGACGAGCGACCCGCGGTCCGGCCAGTCGGTGTACAGGCCTTCGACGTCGGTCAGCATCACCAGCTTCTCCGCCCCGAGAGCCTGCGCCAGCGCAGCGGCCGCGGTATCTGCGTTGATGTTGTGGACGACTCCGTCGGCGTCGGGTGCGATGGTCGACACGACCGGGATACGGCCGGCGGCGATGAGATCGGTGACCGCCGCGGGATTCACGGTGGTGACGTCGCCGACGAGTCCGATGTCCGTGGCCTCACCATCGACGAGTACCGAACGCCGGGTGGCGGTGAACAGGTGCGCATCCTCTCCCGAGATACCTACCGCGTAAGGGCCGTGCGCGTTGATGAGTCCGACGAGTTCGCGCCCCACCTGCCCGAAGAGCACCATGCGGACGACGTCCATCACCTCGGGTGTCGTCACGCGGAAGCCCCCGCGGAACTCACCGGTCATGTCGAGGCGTTTGAGCATCGCCGAAATTTGCGGACCGCCCCCGTGTACGACCACCGGATGAATCCCACACGTGCGCAGGAAGACCATGTCCTCGGCGAAAGCGGCTTTGAGCTGGTCGTCGATCATGGCGTTGCCACCGTATTTGACGACGATCACCTTGCCGGAGAAGCGCTTCAGCCACGGTAACGCCTCGGCCAGCACGTGCGCTTTGTCGAGCGCCGTCAGCAGTGTCGGATCGCTCATGACGAGTAGGCCGAGTTCTCTTCGACATACGCATGGGACAGGTCTGTGGTCCGGATGAACGCCGTGCCGGAGCCGATGCCGAGATCGACGGTGAGGTCGATGTCGATACCCGACAGGTCCGCCTCCCGGGCTCCCGGCACGCCGGTGCCGTTCTCGCAGACCGGATAACCGTTGAATCGTACAGAGATCCGGTCGGGGTCGAGTTCGACCGGGGCCATACCGACTGCTGCCAGAACCCGGCCCCAGTTGGGGTCGGAGCCGAACAGTGCCGTCTTGACCAAGCTGTCACGCGCGACTGTTCGTGCCGCAGCGAGCGCATCGTTGTCTGAGCTCGCACCGGTCACGGTCACCACGACGCGTTTGGTCACACCCTCTGCGTCGGCCTGCAGTTGTGTGGCCAGGTCGTCGCACACCAGCCGAACGGCTTCGTTGAGTTCGTCCTGACTCGGGGTCACCTCACTGGCGCCCGAACTCAGCAGCAGAACCGTGTCGTTGGTCGAGCAGGAGCCGTCGACGTCGAGCCGGTCGAAGGTCACTGAGGTCGCGGCGCGCAGCGCTTTGTCGAGTTGCTCCGCGGTCACGGCAGCGTCGGTGGTGATGACGCTCAGCATCGTCGCAAGCGACGGCGCCAACATCCCTGCACCCTTGGCCATCCCGCCGACGTTCCACCCCGCGGCGTGGTGGAATGCCGACTGCTTCGGCACGGTGTCCGTCGTCATGATCGCGTGCGCCGCGTCGGTTCCGCCTGACATCCCGCCGCCCATCTCGTGGACGATCTCGGTCACTCCGGTGAGTACTTTGTCCATGGGAAGGCGATCGCCGATCAAACCAGTTGAGCAGACCGCGACTTCGAGTGCGCCGGTCTCGGTGCCCCAATCGCTGATGGCTGCCGCGAGTGCTTCGGCCGTGGCATGGGTGTCCTGGAATCCGCCGGGTCCGGTACAGGCGTTCGCCCCGCCGGAGTTCAGTACCACGGCGCGTAGACGCCCGGTGGTCAGCACCTGTTGGCTCCACAACACGGGGGCTGCCTTGACCTTGTTCGCGGTGAACACTCCTGCAGCGGCATATTCGGGTCCCTCGTTGAACACCAGTGCCAGGTCTGCTTTTCCGTTGGCCTTGATGCCGGCCTTGATGCCGGCGGCCCGGAACCCCAGTGGTGCGGTGACACCCTGCAGATGCGTCATCCGGTGCCCACCTGCGACCTCGCGCCAATTTCCCGCCAGGTCAACGTTCTGCTCGCTCACGGCGCCACTCCCACAGTGCTCAGGCCTTCGGTTTCTCCCCAGCCCAGAGCCAGGTTCATCGACTGCACGGCGCCACCGCCCGTACCTTTCGTCAGGTTGTCCATCGCACCCACTGCGATCAGGGTCCCGGAACGTTCGTCCACGGCAACGCTGAGCTGAATTGCGTTGGACCCGATCACCGATCCGGTGGCAGGCAGCCGACCTTCGGGCAACAGGGTCACGAAAGGCTCTTCGGCATAGGCCTTTTCATAGACGGCGCGGGCTTCTGCCGAGCTCACCGTGGTCGGAGCGGTACACGTCGCGAGAATCCCCCGGGCCATCGGCGCCAGGACCGGGGTGAATGACACATTGACGGGGTTGTTCGCCACCGCTGACAGGTTCTGGATGATTTCCGGCGTGTGCCGGTGCATGCCCCCGACCCCGTACGCCCGGGCCGAACCGATCACCTCTGCCGCGAGCAGATCCACCTTCGGAGACCTGCCTGCACCCGATGCGCCGCTGACGGCGACGATGGTGACCTGGGGACTGACGATGCCGGCGGCCACCGCAGGAAGCAGCGCCAGTGTGCTGACCGTCGGATAGCAACCCGGAACCGCGATCCGCGCTGCACCGGCGAGGACCTCCCGATTCCCCGGCAGCTCGGGCAGGCCGTAAGGCCACGTTCCGGCGTGGTTCCCGCCGTAGTACTTCTCCCACTCCGCCGAGTCCTGGAGACGGAAGTCTGCACCGCAGTCGATGACAAGGGTGGCAGGCGGCAAGGCATCGGCCACCGGCCCGGAGCTACCGTGGGGCAGACCGAGGAAGACGACGTCGTGTCCGGCGAGGACGTCGGTGGTCGTTTCCTCGAGTTCCCTGTCCGCGAGCGGCAGCAGGTGGGGGTGATGGGACCCGAGCAGCGACCCGGCGTTGGACCCGGCGGTCAGCGCCCCGATTCGCAGCTCGCCTGAGGCGAACTTGGGGTGACCGAGCAGCAGGCGGAGAATTTCTCCGCCTGCATACCCGCTGGCGCCGGCGACTGCCACAGACACGATCATGTGATTCATTATGCACCTGAGCGCAACTTCATTCATCAGGGGGTTCCCCGCAGCGCTGCGAGGATCAATCACCTGACAAGTCGGTCGAGAGATCGCGAGCCTGTATGCCCTCGGGGATCTCGACTTCGGTGACCAGTTCGGGCCGGTCGTCGAACTCGAGGCGCAATGCCCGGCAGATCGTCGCGTGCATGTCGTACAGACACGTGATGTAGGTCAACTCCAGGACTTCGGGATCGGTCAGGTGGGCCCGCAACACGTCTACGACCTGATCGGGCACCCGACCGCCGTCGTAGACGAGCCCGTCCGTGTAGGCGAGGACCGCCCGCTCGAGGACAGAGAAGCAGTCCGCGATCTGCCAGTGCGGAACCGCCGCGATCTTCTCTTCGGCGACCCCGAGAGAACGCATCTGTTTGCAGTGCTGAGAGAAGACGAACTGGCTACCCCGGGCGTACCCGGCACGACTCTGACCCAGTTCACGCAAGTGCGGGTCCAGCGTCGCCTCCCGATAGAGGGCAAAGCCCTTCACTGCATGTCTGAACACATCCGGCGACTGGGCAAACACCGTCCACCAGTCACCGGGCGTCCCGTGGACGGTGCCGTGGTCGACAGCCGGGTCCTTGTCGGGACCGAAGAGTCGGTCGTAGAAGAACGAGATCTTCTCGTCGACGACTTCGTCGCGAGGTATCTCACGCAAGCGGGGCACGGCGGCTCCTTTCAGGAATGGTCACAACTGGCCGGCAACGCGGCGATCCGCGGCGGTCTTGGGCTCATGCGAAACGTCTGCGTCAGTGAATTCCTTGGTCCAGCAGGCGAACTCCAGGAGAACTCCATCGGGGTCCTGGAAGTAGAACGACCGGACGAAAGTGCCCGCGTGCACGTGGCGACTGGCGCCGATCGCACTGTCGTCATGGTTCAGTATTCGGCTGACGTGCAGACCTTCAGCCTTGATCTGGCTGTAGTACTCGTCGAACTTCTCCTGCGGGACGGCGAACGCAACATGGTTCATGGACCCCACCGCACTGGCCAGTTCGCCCTCATCGGGCAGCCCCTTGGGCGCGGCGACGCCCGGCGCCGCGTCCGGCGAGTCGGCCAACCAGAAGAACGCGATCGTGTTGCCGCCGCCGCAGTCGAAGAAGAAATGCTGACCCAGGCCACCGGGCAACTCGATCGTCTTGACGAGCGGCATGCCCAGCGTTCCCGAATAGAAGTCGATGGTGCGCTTCATATCCGAGCACACCAGCGCCAGGTGGTTGATGCCGTCGAGCTGGTATCTCGTGTTCGAGGTGCTCATCCGAGTCCTTCCGATGCGGTGGGGCTGTCCACCAGAGCAAACAGACATGACTTGACAGTCATGTCACCTGTTGGGAGAGTTTGTCTGTGGCCAAGCCGTCTGTCAACCCCCCGTCCGCCCCCGCAACTGTCGAGTCACTGACGCCGCGAGGCCGTAAGACGCGCGACTCGCTGATCGGCGCTGCGCGAACGGTGTTCGAGGACGTCGGGTTCCTCGACACGCGCGTAGAACACATCGCACAAGAGGCGCACGTCTCGTACGGCACCTTCTACCGCTACTTCGAGTCGAAGGAAGAGATCTTCTACGAATTGAGTACACGGCTGTTCGAAGACGTGCATCACCACCGGGAGCCATCGGAGTCGGCCGGCTCCCCCGCCGAGAAGCTGATCGCCTCCAATCGCGCCTACTACGAGGCTTATCGTCGTAACGCCCGTCTGATGGCCATCGTCGAACAGGTCGCGACCTTCAACGAGGACTTCCGCCTCGTGCGCCAGGAACACCGCCGTCAACTGACCGACCGGACCGCGCGCGCCATCAACCGGTGGCAGCGAGATGGCAGGGTCAGAGCCGATCTCGACCCTGTCCTGGCAGCCCGCGCCATGGCGGCAATGGTCGATCACACCCTGTACCTCTGGCTCGTCCAAGGCGACACGGCCGACGCCGAAGCCCTCCTCGACACCCTCGACAGCATGTGTCTCGGCGCGCTGGGACTCGGGCAAGGCTGACCCCCGGCGAGCTTCGTCGAGGAAGCCAGGCATGTCGAATCCCTGCGGAGTTCGCGTGGTGAGCGGTATGAATGACCGATGACGGCATCTCTGGCGATCGCTGTGGACGCGCTGCGGGTCATCCGTGGTGGGCATCCGGTGTTACACGGGGTGGACATCAAGGTCCCGGCAGGTTCGATCACGGGCCTGTTGGGACCCTCTGGTTGTGGGAAGACCACCTTGATGCGCGCGATCGTCGGCACCCAGCGGATTGATTCCGGGACGGTCACCGTCCTGGACCTGCCTGCCGGGAGTGCCCGGCTACGACGGTCGGTGGGATACGTGACGCAGGCCCCGTCGGTCTACACAGACCTGACCGTCGGACAGAACGTCAGGTACTTCGCAGATCTCTACGGCAACTCCGCCGGCGTCCGCGATGCCCTCGACGCCGTGGGTCTGACCGAACTCGAAGCGCGCAACACCCGCGACCTGTCCGGTGGTCAACGCAGCCGGGTCTCCATCGCCTGCGCTCTCGTCGGCTCGCCAGACCTGCTGATCCTCGACGAGCCGACCGTCGGCCTCGATCCGCTTCTGCGCGAGGATCTCTGGAACAGGTTTCACGACCTCGCCGCGAGCGGGACCACTCTGCTCGTCTCGAGCCACGTGATGGATGAGGCAGACCGGTGCGACAACCTGATCCTCATGCGCGACGGCCTGATCCTCGCGGCGCTCACACCGGCCGAACTCCGCAGCCGGACCGGACAGGACAATTTGGAAAAAGCGTTCCTCCAACTCATCACTGAGGAAGCGGCCTAGTGCACCCCGCGTTGTTCTGGTCGACGACGATCCGGATCCTGCGCCAGCTGCTCGACGACCGCCGCACGGTCGCGATGATCCTGGTCGTTCCGTGTGTCCTGATGGTGTTGCTGTACTTCATGTTCGACTCGCAGCCCGGGCCTCGGCCAGGGACCACGATGTTCGACAAGGTCGGGCTGATCATGCTCGGACTGCTGCCCTTCGTCCTCATGTTCATCACCACGTCCATCGCGATGGTCCGCGAACGCACCTCCGGAACACTCGAACGCCTGCTCACGACACCACTGGGCAAACTCGACCTCCTGGCCGGATATGGCGCGGCGTTCTCGCTAGCCGCCGCCGTGCAGGCAGCGCTCGCGAGCGCACTCGCATTCTGGGTACTCGACCTCGACATCGCGGGCAATCCGGTCTGGGTCGTCCTGATCGCCGTCCTGGCCGCGGTCCTCGGTGTCGCACTGGGCCTGTTCTTCTCCGCCTTCGCCCGAACGGAGTTCCAGGCCGTCCAGTTCATCCCTGTCGTCGTCATCCCGCAGCTACTGCTGTGTGGCCTGTTCGTCGCGCGAGATCAGATGACCAACTGGCTTCAGTGGATCAGCGATGTGCTCCCCTTGACCTACGTCGTCGACGCTCTGCAGGAGGTGGCAGAGCATTCGAACGCTACGAGCACCATGTGGCGAGATCTGGTTGTGGTGGTCGCCTTTTCGATGGTCGCGTTGGTTCTGGGTGCAGCCACGCTGCGTCGCGTCACCCCCTGACACCCTGACACCCTAACGAATGTGAGCTGTCGTTCGTCCGATCGACGGCTCCAAGAAAATGACCAAGAAGACGCCAAGCGGTCTGGCGCAGCGTGAAACTCATGACATCGCATACCCGCCCAAGAACCACATACTCAGCGACGGTGAGACGAGCGACCCTCGTGGTCGTCTGCGTCACCACCGCCATGCTCATGCTCGACATCGCCGTCGTGAACACCGCCCTCCCATCCATCGCCGTCGACCTCGATGCCGGCATGACCAGCCTGCAGTGGGTCGTCGACGCCTACACCCTCGCACTGGCGACCGTGGTCCTGAGCGCAGGCTCGTGGGCTGACCGGCGAGGCCGCAAACATGTCTTTGTCGTCGGACTCATCCTGTTCACCTCGGCATCCGTGGTGTGTGCGATCGCGCCCGACATCGTCACACTGGATGTCGCCCGCGCAATCCAGGGTCTGGGCGGCGCAATCTTGTTCGCGTGTTCGCTGGCGCTGCTCGCCGACGTGTTCGCGCCGGGTAAGGATCGCGCGGGCGCACTGGCTGCCTATGGCGCCACCATAGGCGGCGCATTCGCACTCGGGCCATTGGTCGGCGGCATGCTCACGGAGTGGCTGGACTGGCGGGCGATATTCATCGTCAATCTCCCGATCGGCATTCTCGCGCTGTGGGCGACGATGACGTGGGTACCCGAATCACGTGACCCGAACTTCCGTCGCCTCGACGTAGGCGGGCAAATCTTCGCATCGATCGGCCTCGCGACCCTGGTACTGGCGCTGCTCCGCGGAAACGAGCACGGATGGACCGAGACCGTCACGGTGGCGTCGTTCGCGATCGCAGCAGTGTCGTCGGCGGCCTTCCTGGTCGTCGAGATGCGGGTGACCCAGCCGATGCTTCCCCTCGAGATGTTCCGCAACCGAGCTTTCACCGGTGCTCAGGTCGCCGCCTTCGCGATCTCCGTATCCCTGTTCTCTGTGTTCCTGTACACCACCATCTATCTGCAGAGTGTGCTCGGCATGAGCCCGATCGAGGCGGGCCTGGTGTACCTGCCTGCCACCGCCGCGATGTTCATCGTCGCCGGCGCGACCGCGCAGCTCGGGCAGCGTGTGCCTGCGTGGATTCTGCTCTCCGGTTCGCTGCTGCTCGTCGGGGTCGGGCTCGCGATGACCACGGTGGCAGACGTCGACAGCTCCAAGTGGACCATCCTGCCGGGCATGCTCGTGGCCATGATCGGCGCCGGGATCTTCAACCCCGTGATGAGCGGTCTCGTTCTCGATGCCAGCGCAGCTGAGCACTCCGGGCTCGCGGCCGGCATCAACGATGCGTTCCGGCAGACGGGTATCGCGGTCGGCGTCGCGGCACTCGGTGCTCTGCTACCCGCAGAGTCCGTCTTCTCCGGAATGGACCCGCACGTCTACGTCGCGGGTCTCGACAAAGCGTTGTGGGTCTCCGCCGGGTTGGCCACCATCGGCGCAGTGGTCTCGGCGTTGACGCTGCGCGGTCACCACACCTCAGATGACGACAAGCCCTCGGCCCCCGAGGATCTGGTCAGTTCGACTGAGGGTCAGCCGCGCATCTGAGCACCGACCGCTGACGTCGCCTTGGCCAGGGCGGCGTCGCGGGCGGCCGTGGCCTCGTCCTCGGTGAGGGTACGGTCCGTCGCGCGGAAGCGCAGCGAGAAGGTGAGCGACTTGCGTCCCTGCCCGACCTGGTCGCCGGTGAACACGTCGAAGAGTCCGATGCTCTCGAGCAGGTCCCCGGCGCCTTCACGCAGTGCGGCGCGGACATCCTCGGCGGGCACGTCCGCATCGACGACCACCGCAAGGTCCTGCAACACAGGTGGATACGGCGAAATCCTCGGGGACACGAGCTCGGAGTTCACCGGGATTGCATCGAGATCGATCTCGAGAGCCAGCGATCGCGCAGGCAGATGCGACTTCTCCAGCACCGCCGGGTGCAGCTCACCTGCCCAGCCGACCACGGTGCCGCCGGCGAGGATCTGTGCGCACCGGCCCGGATGCCACGGCACCTCCGCTGCCGACTTCAGAGTCAACTCGACGCCCGCGGCCTGCCCGATGATGGCGACAGCATCGAAGATGTCGGTGGTGTCGGCGGCACGGCCCTTGCCCCACGGCCCGGCCGGTTCCCGCAGTCCGGTGAGGACCGCCGCGACATGCAGTGGTTGCGCCGGCAGCGATTCGACCAACTCAGCGATCTGCTCGGCGGAAGGCCGACGGTCCACAGGCAACTGTGGAACGGGACGGACGTTCCCGCCACCGAGCACCACCTGACCGATCGTGTACATCGACAGATCTCGCTGTCCGCGAGCCAGGTTGCGGCCGACCATCTCGAGCAGTCCAGGCAGCAGAGTGGTGTTCAGCGCCGGCCGGTCGGCCTCGAGTGGGTTCAGGACCGTGACGGCGGCGCGACGCGGATCATCCGCGGGCAGGTTCCAGAGATCGAACACTCCCGCCGGCATGAACGGGTACGGCAGCACCTCGACATATCCCGACAGCGCCAAACTGCGGCCGACGCTACGGCGCCGGATCTGACGCGGAGCCAAACCGCGCCCACCCGGTGCCGTCGGTAGTCGAACGGGAATGTTCTCGTAACCCTCGAGGCGCAGCACCTCTTCGACGAGGTCCGCGCTCTGGCGCAGATCGGGTCGCCAGCTGGGCGGGGTCACCGTCAGCATCTCGCCTGCCGCCTCGACAGCCGCGCCCACCTGGACGAGTCGTTGTTGGGCAACGCCGACCGGATACTCGATGCCGGCAGTTGCCGACGGCGCCTGCTCGGCCATCAGCACCGTCGCGGGTGGAGGTACCGACCCGGCATCGGTGTACGTCGATTCGACGGTGCCCCCGCAGATCTCGACGAGGAGCTGGGCAGCGCGCAGCACTGCTACATCGGTCACCTTCGGGTCGACCACCCGCTCGAACCGTTTGCTCGCCTCGCTCGTCAACCGGTGCCGCTTGGCAGTGCGGAAGACGGCGACCGGATCGAACGTTGCGGCCTCGAGCAACACGTCGGCACTCTGCGCACCGATCTCGGTCGCGGCGCCGCCCATCACACCGGCGAGGGCGATGGGGCCGCTGTCGTCGGTGATGACAACATCTTCGGGGTCCAGCGTGCGCGTGGTGTCGTCGAGGGTGGTGAGCTGCTCCCCCGGGTTCGCGCGCCGAACCCGGATGTCGCCGGAGATCTTGCCCGCGTCGAACGCGTGCAGCGGCTGACCCAGTTCCAGCATGACGTAGTTGGTGATGTCGACTGCTGCCGAGATGGGCCGCACGCCGGAGAGCATGAGCCGCTTGGCCATCCACCACGGGCTCGGAGCCGTCGGATCGATCCCGCGAACCACC
Organism: Williamsia soli; assembly: GCF_017377795.1. Classification (GTDB taxonomy): domain Bacteria; phylum Actinomycetota; class Actinomycetes; order Mycobacteriales; family Mycobacteriaceae; genus Williamsia; species Williamsia soli. The sequence goes on from NZ_JAFRDR010000012.1 coordinate 21,554, forward strand.
AGGGCGCAGTACCGGGTGGCGCCTGATTCGGGGTCGAGGTGCACGGGCCAGCCAGATTCTCCGACGCTGGTCCGGATCGACGGCGCGGTGGCCGGATCGACAAACGGCAGATCGAAGCTACAGGCGAGTTCACGCGAGAGGCCGCGTGCGGAGAATGCATAACCCCGGTCGGGCGTGACGTTGACGTCGATGATCGTGTCATCGAGGCCGAGTACCTCGCGGGCGTCGGTACCGGGTGCGGCGATCTCGGGGGGCAGGACCAGGATCCCGCTGTGGTCATTGCCGATTCCCATCTCCGACACCGAACAGATCATGCCGTCGGAGGTCTTGCCGTAAGTCGTGCGCGCAGCGATCGCGAAGTCGCCGGGCAGCACACTGCCGGGCAGCGCTGCGACGATCAAGTCGCCCTCGGCGAAGTTCTGGGCACCGCAGACGATCCCACGCGGCTCGGATTCGCCGACGTCGACCTGACAGAACCGGATCGGCTTCTTGAACTCGGTGAGCTGCTCGATGTGCTCGACTCTGCCGATGACCAGCGGTCCGGTGATGACCGGCAACGGCGTGATCTCTTCGATCTCGAAACCGACTCGCACGAAGGCATCGTCGATCTCTGCCGACGGCCTCGTCCACCCGGGAGTGCCATGTTGCAGGATCTCGGTCAGCCACGACTGCGCTAGTTGCACTGGAAACTCAGCTCTTTCGTTTGTTCTGCGGGCTCTGGCTTGGCGGGGCGCTCAGGCACCGGGGCCGAAAGGCACGGTGAAGCGGATGTCGCCCTCGACCATGTCGCGCATGTCTGGCAGGTCGTTGCGGAACTGCAGGGTCCGCTCCAGACCCATCCCGAAAGCAAATCCGGAATAAATTTCGGGGTCGATACCGCTGGCCCGCAACACATTTGGATGGACCATGCCGCAGCCACCCCACTCGACCCAGCCCGCGCCACCCTTCTTGCCGGTGAACCAGACGTCGACCTCGGCCGAGGGTTCGGTGAACGGGAAATAGCTGGGCCGCATCCGCGTCACCGTCTCCGGCCCGAACAATGCTTTTGCGAAGTGGTCGAGCGTGCCGCGAAGATGCGCCATCGTCAGGCCCTTGTCGACCGCAAGCCCCTCGACCTGATGGAAGACCGGCGTGTGGGTGGCATCGAGTTCGTCGGTCCGGAACGTCCGCCCCGGACATGCGACGTAGATCGGCAGCTCCCGCGACAGCATCGCCCGCACCTGCACCGGTGAGGTGTGCGTGCGAAGGACCTGACGCGACTCGGGCGGCGCGATGTAGAACGTGTCCTGCATCGACCGAGCGGGATGATCCGGCAGGAAGTTCAGTGCATCGAAGTTGAAGTGCTCGGTCTCGACCTCGGGACCCTCGGCGATCTCCCAGCCCATGCCGACGAACACATCGGCGACCTGGTCCCCGATCACGGTGATCGGGTGGCGGGCACCGAGCGGTCGACGCGTGCTGGGCAGTGTGACATCGATCGCTTCGGCGATCAGGACCGCGGCGTCACGCTCAGCTGTCAGCGCAGCGAGTCGCTCCTCATACGCCTTCTGCACGCGGCCGCGAGCAACGTTGACGAGCTTGCCGACCTCGGCCTTCTTCTCCTTCGGTAGTGAACCGAGCTCGCGACGGGCCAGTGCGATAGGCGACTTGTCACCCTGGTGCTCGGTCTTCGCGATTGCGAGGTCCGGAAGGGTCGCGGCGTCCGAAAATGCCGCGACAGCAGCATCAACTGCACTCGCCAGTGTCTGTTCGTCGACGTCGGCCACGGCTGCGGCAACTCCCTAAGGTAGGTGACTTCTGGGCTGAAGTACGGGTCAGTGGGTCGGTTTCGATCCGGTTCGAGGGTAGTCGACCCGGCTCCGGGCATCGGCGCTGGCATAGAGGCAGATCGCTGCCGCCGCGGCCAGGTTCAGACTCTCCGCACGGCCGTGGATCGGTATGGAGATCCGGTGGTCGGCACGGGCCAATACCTCCGGCGACAGGCCGTGCGCCTCGTTCCCGAACAGCCAGGCCGTCGGGCCGGAGAGCACTTCAGCGGCGTCAGGCAGACTCAGCTCCCCATCACCCGCGGTCGCGCAGATCGCCACCCCGGCTGCACTCAGCGCCGAGAGCACCTCATCGGTGTCTCGTTCCCGGGCTATCGGGATGTGGAACACGCTGCCTGCGGTGGACCGGACGCACTTGCCGTTGTGGGGGTCGACGCTGTCCCCGGCGAGGATGACCGCATCGGCCCCCATGGCGTCGGCTGTCCTGATCAGAGTCCCGGCATTGCCGGGGTCGGTCATCTCGACGGGAACGGCCAGCAGTTGCGGCGCGCTCTGGAGCACCGACGTCATCGACACATCGAGCAGATCGCAGACCACGAAAAGACCCGCGCTCGTGATCGTCTCGGCGAGTTTGCCGGCGGCCCCGTCGGAGATCCGCACGACCTCGACCCCACCGTCTGCGGCGGACGCGATGAGGTCCGGATACCGATAGAGCGCGTCGTCGGTGGCGAGCAGCACTGCCGCGCGCCGGGTGGCAAGCGCCGACTCGACGGCGTTGGCCCCCTCGGCCAGGAACGCCCCGGCCTTACGACGACCAGCGGACCGGTGCAGCTTGGCAAACGAAACAACCCGCGCCGAACGTTCGGTGAGAACGTCCGGCGCGGGGATGTTTATGGCGGGCTCGATCAGGCGGCCGGAGCGTTGACGTCCGAAGGCAGGGCCTTCTTGGCAACAGCAACCAGACCCGTGAAGGCCTCGGGATCACTCACAGCGATCTCGGCGAGGATCTTGCGGTCGACCTCGACACCAGCGATCTTCAGACCCTGGATGAAGCGGTTGTAGGTGATGTCGTTGGCCCGGGCCGCAGCGTTGATCCGCGAGATCCACAGCTTGCGGAACTCACCCTTGCGGGCGCGGCGGTCACGGTAGGCGTAGGTCAGCGAGTGGAGCTGCTGCTCTTTGGCCTTGCGGTAGAGCCGCGAACGCTGTCCGCGGTAACCCTTGGAAGCCTCCAGGGTTGAACGACGCTTCTTCTGGGCGTTCACTGCCCTTTTTACGCGTGCCATAGCTTGATTTACCTCTTAGTAATTGGCCACCGGGAACCGGCAGCGGGGTGGTCTGGTTCGAAGCGCAATCAGATGTTCAGCAACCGCTTGATGCGGGGAACATCGTTCTCGGAAACGACGACGGTGCCATCGAGTCGACGGGTTCGCTTGGTGGGCTTGTGCTCCATCAAGTGGCGACGATTCGCCCGCTGGCGAACGATCTTGCCGCTGCCGGTCACCTTGAAACGCTTCGCGGTTCCCTTGTGGGTTTTGCTCTTGGGCATGGAAATGCCTTCCTGTGTCGTCGACCTGTGAGTGCGATCAGCTCGTGGGAGCGGCCGGGGCCGTTCCTGAGTCTGGCTTCGCTTCGCCGGCCGGGCCCGCTGCGGGGCGCGGATGTGCCTCTTGCGGGGGGTGGGTTTTCTGGGCTTGTGCTTTGGTCTTGGCACCCTTGTGCGGGGCCAGGACCATCGTCATGTTGCGGCCGTCTTGCTTGGCGGAGGTCTCGACGAAGCCGAAGTCTCCGACGTCGGCGCCGAGGCGCTGCAACAGTCGGTAACCGAGCTCAGGTCGCGACTGCTCGCGTCCGCGGAACATGATCGTCACCTTGACCTTCGACCCTGCTTCGAGGAAGCGGATGACGTGACCCTTTTTGGTCTCGTAATCGTGGTCGTCGATCTTCGGGCGGAGCTTCTGCTCTTTGATGACGGTCATCTGCTGGTTGCGACGCGATTCGCGCTGCTTCTGTGCCGCCTCGTATTTGAACTTGCCGTAGTCCATGATCTTGCAGACCGGTGGGCGGGCGTTCGGGGCAACCTCGACCAGATCGAGATCGGCCTCGATTGCCAAGCGCAGGGCATCTTCTACGCGGACGATGCCGACCTGCTCCGAGTTGGGTCCGACAAGACGGACCTCAGGTACGCGGATACGCTCATTGATACGAGTCTCAGTGCTGATGGGGCCTCCTCATTTGTGTCCGCGTACGTAGGTGGTTCCTCGTGGCAGACGTTTTCAGTTTGACCGCAGCCGCAACTGGTGAGACAGATCCTCAGCGAAAAGGCCCCGGATCGATGAATGTCATCGACGGGGCCCACACCGACCGGTTCATGTCACCTATCGCATCACAGCGATCAAAGCCTCCAACTCAGAGACCACCGGAGATATTCCGCGGTGCGGCATCTCCGGCGACAAAACCGGACCGTTCAACTGTTCGTTGGTTCTTGCGAACGCACGATGTCGAGCGGTGGGAGTGTGAACTCCACTTGCAACCCCGGCGTGAGCCAGGGCGGTCGTAGGTGAAAGTCTAACAGGCATGACGGAAAACATGAATTCCGAGCCTGACGTGCGTGACCTGGCCGAAATCCCGGCGATCGAGGTGATCACGCGGTCCGCGGTGATGCTGATGAGTGCAGCGGCCGAGAAGCTCGGCCTGTCCGAGGCCGACCCGTCGACGAGCCCCCATCTGGATCTCGACGAGGCGCGCAAACTGATCACCGCGCTCGCCGGGCTGATCCAAGCGTCGGTGTCCGACCTCGGGATCCACGCCTCTGCACTCCGCGACGGACTCAAGAGTCTGCAACTCGCGTTCCGGGAGGCCAGTGCGCACCCGGACGAACCCGGTCAGGGACCCGGCGAAAAGCAGACCGGCCCCGTCTAGCCCGGTTTTGGTGGCTTCTGGCGGAGCCGACCTGGGCTTCTTCTCGCCAAAAGCCACCAAAATCGGAGGGGCCGGGGGTCAGTGGGTGACGGCGCCGACCGACGCCGAGCGGACGAGCTTCGCGTACTTCGAGAGCACACCCCGCTGATACTTGTGGTCGAGCGGCTGCCAGTCCTGCTTTCGCGCCTCGAGTTCGTCGTCGTCGACGAGGAGGTCGAGGGTGCGGCCCGCGATGTCGACGCGGATCGTGTCGCCGTCACGGATGAACGCGACCGGTCCCCCGTCGGAGGCCTCGGGAGCGATGTGGCCGATGCACAGACCGGTCGTGCCACCGGAGAACCGGCCATCGGTGAGGAGCAGGACGTCTTTGCCGAGGCCCGCGCCCTTGATCGCGCCGGTGATGGCCAACATCTCACGCATGCCGGGGCCACCCTTGGGTCCTTCGTAGCGGATGACCACCACGTCGCCCGCCTTGATGACGCCGTCGGCCAGCGCAGCCAACGCACCCTGCTCCCGTTCGAAGACCCGGGCAGGCCCCTCGAAGGTGTCGGCGTCGAAGCCTGCCGACTTGACCACTGCGCCCTGCGGTGCGAGCGAACCGTGCAGGATGGTGATCCCACCGGTCTTGTGGATCGGGTTGTCCAGGGCGCGAATGACTTTGCCGTCGAGTGGGGCGATGTCCATCTCGCCGAGGTTCTCGGCAAGAGTCTTGCCGGTCACGGTCAGCGCGTCGCCGTGGAGAAGGCCGGCATCGAGCAGAGCCTTCATGATCACCGGGATGCCGCCGTATCGGTCGAAGTCGTTCATGACGTAGCGCCCGAACGGCTTGAGATCGCCGAGGTGCGGGGTGCGGTCACCGATCTTGTTGAAGTCGTCGAGATGCAACTCGACCTCGGCCTCGCTCGCGATGGCCAGCAGATGCAGCACTGCGTTGGTCGAGCCGCCGAGGGCCATCGTGATGGTGATGGCGTTCTCCAGCGCAGCCTTGGTGATGATGTCGCGCGTGGTGATGCCCTGGCGGATCAGGTTGACGACGGCTTCGCCGGAGCGATGTGCAAAGGCATCGCGGCGCCGGTCCGCTGCCGGCGGCGACGCCGACCCGGGCAAGCTCATACCCAGCGCTTCCGCGATGGACGCCATCGTGTTGGCGGTGTACATGCCACCGCACGCACCTTCACCCGGACAGATCGCACGTTCGATGCGGCCGAGATCGTCCTCGGACATCTTGCCGGCCCGGCATGCCCCGACGGCCTCGAAAGCGTCGATCAGGGTGACGTCGCGTTCGGACCCGTCGCTGAGCTTGACCCAACCAGGCGCGATGGTGCCGGCGTAGAGGAAAACCGACGCCAGGTCGAGGCGGGCGGCAGCCATGAGCATCCCCGGCAGCGACTTGTCACAACCGGCGAGGAGCACTGATCCGTCGAGGCGCTCGGCCTGCATGACGGTCTCCACCGAGTCCGCGATGACTTCCCGCGACACCAACGAGAAGTGCATCCCCTCGTGACCCATCGAGATTCCGTCGGACACGGAGATGGTTCCGAACTGCAGCGGGTAGCCGAGACCGGCATGAACACCCTCTTTGGCGGCCTGGGCCAACCGGTCGAGCGACAGGTTGCACGGGGTGATCTCGTTCCACGAGCTCCCGATGCCGATCTGGGGCTTGTCCCAGTCTTCGTCGCCCATGCCGACCGCACGGAGCATGCCGCGGCTGGGAGCCGCGGTGATTCCGTCGGTGACCGTGCGACTGCGGGGTTTCATGTCGACCATGTACTGGCTCCTAGAGTTGGTGCGCGGTCCGAGGGCTGACTCAGCTCGCGGCGACTGCTCGCTTACGTCCAGTTTGCTTCGCAACTGTCTTTCGTGCGGGAGCTTTGCGTTTCGCCTTCACGGGTGTCGCGGCCTCGGCGGGCGTGAGGATATCCGCCAGGAAGCGTCCGGTGTGGCTGGCCGGCTCCGCCGCGACGTCTTCGGGGGTGCCTTCGGCGACGACGGTGCCGCCGCCGGATCCACCTTCGGGTCCCATGTCGATGACCCAGTCGGCGGTCTTGATGACGTCGAGGTTGTGCTCGATGACGATCACCGAGTTGCCCTTGTCGACCAGTCCGTTGATCACCTTGAGCAGCTTGCGGATGTCCTCGAAGTGCAGACCCGTCGTCGGCTCGTCCAGGACATACGCCGTGCGTCCGGTCGACCGCTTCTGGAGTTCGGCGGCCAGCTTCACGCGCTGCGCCTCACCACCCGAGAGCGTCGGAGCCGGCTGGCCTAGACGAACGTAACCCAGGCCGACGTCGTTGAGGGTCTTGAGATACCGGTGGATCGAGGTGATGGCCTCGAAGAAGTCGACGGCCTCCTCGATCGGCATGTCCAGGACCTCGGAGATGGTCTTGCCCTTGTAATGGACTTCCAGGGTCTCGCGGTTGTACCGCGCGCCGTGGCACACCTCGCACGGCACGTACACGTCGGGCAAAAAGTTCATCTCGATCTTGATGGTGCCCTCGCCGGTACAGGCCTCGCAGCGGCCGCCCTTGACGTTGAACGAGAACCGGCCCGGTTGGTAACCGCGGACCTTCGCCTCGGTGGTCGCGGCGAACAGGGTGCGGATCTTGTCGAAGACACCGGTGTAGGTGGCCGGGTTGGACCGCGGGGTGCGGCCGATCGGCGACTGGTCGACCCGCACGAGCTTGTCCAGGTTGTCCATACCGTTGATGCGCGTGTGCCGCCCCGGCACCTGGCGCGCACCGTTGAGCTTGTTCGCCATCACCGTGGCGAGGATGTCGTTGACGAGGGTGGACTTGCCCGACCCGGACACACCGGTGACCGCGGTGAGCACACCGAGGGGGAACACCACGTCGATGCCTTGCAGGTTGTGCTCGCGGGCACCGACCACGGTCAACTGCCGCTTGCGGTCGATGGGCCTACGGATCGTGGGGACCTCCAGGAACTCGCGGCCGGACAGATAGGCGCCGGTCAGCGATTCCTCGTTCTTGAGCAGGTCCTCATAGCTTCCGCTGTGCACGACGCGGCCGCCGTGCTCCCCGGCGTAGGGACCGATGTCGACGATCCAGTCCGCCGCACGGATGGTGTCTTCGTCGTGTTCCACGACAATCAGGGTGTTGCCCAGGTTGCGCAACCGGGTGAGGGTGTCGATGAGTCGCCGGTTGTCGCGCTGGTGCAGACCGATCGACGGCTCGTCGAGGACGTAGAGCACCCCGGCCAAACCGGAACCGATCTGGGTGGCGAGGCGGATACGTTGCGCCTCACCGCCCGACAGCGACCCCGCGGCGCGCGAGAGCGACAGGTACTCCAGGCCGACATCGAGCAGGAACGTGATGCGCGACTGCACCTCCTTGAGAACGCGGCCGGCGATGGCCTGCTCACGGGTGCCCAGCTTGAGGTCGGAGAGGTAGTCGGCGCACTCGGACACCGACAGTGCGCAGACCTCCGCGATCGACTTCTCGCCGTAGCGATGGTGGTCGAGCGTGACCGCGAGGATCTCTGGACGCAACCGTGCGCCGGCGCACGCCGGGCACGGGATGTCGCGCATGTAGCCCTCGTAGCGGTCCTTCATCTGTTCGGACTCGGTCTGCTCCATCCGGCGGTGAAGGAACGACATCACACCCTCGAACTCGGTGTAATACGAGCGGGTGCGGCCGTACCGGTTACGGAATCGGACGTGCACCTGGTGCTCGCTGCCGTTCAGGATCGCTTTGCGCGCCTTGAGCGGGAGCTTCTTCCACGGCGTCTTGGTATCGAAACCCATCTCGTCACCGAGACCGGAGAGCAGACGCAGGAAGTAGTCGGCGTTGTGCCCGCCTGACCACGGCGCGATGGCGCCGTCGGCGAGGGAGAGATCGGCGTCGGGGACGACGAGTTCTTCGTCGACCTCTTTGCGGATTCCGAGGCCGTCGCAGTCCGGACAGGCACCGTAGGGCGAGTTGAACGAGAAGGAACGGGGCTCGAGATCATCGATCGCGATCGGATGGCCGTTCGGGCAGGCCATCCGCTCGGAGAAGCGGCGCTCCCGATCCGGGTCGTTCTCTTCCAGATCGACGAAGTCCAGCACCACGACACCGTCGGCGAGGCCGAGTGCGGTCTCGACGGAATCCGTGAGGCGCTGCTTGGCCGAGGCCTTGACCGAGAGCCGGTCGACCACGACCTCGATGTCGTGCTTCTCCTGTTTCTTGAGCTTCGGCGGGTCGGTCAACGGGTAGACGACCCCATCGATCCTGGCTCGCGAGAAACCTTGTGTCTGAAGGGTCCCGAAGAGGTCGACGAACTCGCCCTTGCGGGTCCGGACCACAGGCGCGAGCACCTGGAATTTGATGCCCTGCTCCATCGCGAGCACCTGGTCGACGATCTGCTGAGGGGTCTGCTTCTCGATCGCAGAACCACACTCAGGGCAGTGCGCCTTGCCGGCGCGGGCGTACAGCAGACGCAGGTAGTCGTAGACCTCGGTGATGGTGCCGACCGTCGACCGCGGGTTGCGGTTGGTCGACTTCTGGTCGATGGAGACCGCGGGTGAGAGACCTTCGATGAAGTCGACGTCGGGCTTGTCCATCTGACCAAGGAACTGTCGGGCGTACGCCGACAGGGACTCGACATAGCGGCGCTGGCCCTCGGCGAAGATGGTGTCGAAGGCCAGACTGGATTTTCCTGACCCGGATAGGCCCGTGAAAACGATCAGGCTTTCGCGGGGCAGGTCTACGTCGATGCCACGCAGGTTGTGCTCGCGGGCTCCGCGCACGATGAGGCGATCAGCCACTGTGGTCCTTTTCGGTGTCGAATCAGGTGTTGCCGACTGTCGCTGCTGGGGCTTTCGCTGCGACTCCGTCGGCCTTTGGTGTTTGCCGCAGGCGTACCCGGCAATGCTAGAGGCACCCTCTGACAAGGTACCGGTGGCGGCGGACCCGTCGTACCACCCGCGGGTGGAGACTCCGCTTCGGCGTCTTCCTGACCAGCGAAGACGAACACGATCACGGCCGTGAGCGAGTCAACGGTCACAAAGGGAACCACAGCGACGCCAGGTCCATTCCCCAGTACACGGCCACGCCGATCACCGCCCCACCCCCATCGCGACCGACACGGACATCTGCGTCGTGTCCCGCGACTCCTTCGACCCCGACGACCGCCGGGGCTCAAGTATGCGCCGGGGTCGGTGCCTCCACGCCTTCCGCAGGTGCCGGCCGACGCCGAATGCCGACGCAGAGCAGCGCGGCCACCAGGCACAGGCCCGATGCTGCATAGAACGCCATGTCGTAACCACCGTGCTCGTCCCGCAGATAACCGGCACCGAACGCCGCGACGGCGGCACCGAGCTGGTGGGAAGCGAAGACCCAGCCGAAAACAACGGGCGTGTTGACCCCGAAGTGGTTGCGGCACAGCGCGATCGTTGGGGGCACGGTGGCCACCCAGTCCAGCCCGTAGAAGATGATGAACACCCAGGTGCTCGGCTCCGCGTGCGGCGACAGCAGCACCGGCAAGGCAAGCAACGACACTCCCCTGCCGACGTAATAGACACCGAGCAGCACTCTCGGGTCGACGCGGTCGGTGAGCCACCCCGAGAAGATGGTGCCGACCACGTCGAAGACCCCGATCGTGGCGAGCAGACTCGCAGCCACCGTCGTCGGCATGCCGTGGTCGTGCGCGGCCGGGATGAAGTGGGTTCCGATCAGGCCGTTGGTGGTGGCACCACAGATTGCGAACGAGGCCGCCAACAGCCAGAACACCCGGGTGCGCGCACCCATGACGAGCCCGTCGAACGCCGCACGGAAGCTGCCGCCGACTGCTGTGGGTGCGGTTGCCTGCAGCGGCGCGCCATAGGGGCCGATCCCCTTGTCCGCAGGGTGATCTCGCATGAACACGAGGATCAACGGGACCACCGCCAGAGCCGCAGCGGCAACGACGACCGCTGCGGGACGCCATCCGTGTCCGGTCGTGATCTGGGCGACCAGCGGCAGAAAGATCAGCTGCCCGGTCGCGCTCGCCGCGGTCAGGACACCGGTCACAAGACCTCGACGCTCCACGAACCAACGGGTGGCCACGGTCGCGACGAAACCCATCGAGATCGAACCCGTGCCGATGCCGACGCAGACGCCCCACAGGAGCAGCAGCTGCCAGCTCTCGGTCATGAAGACGCTCAGCGCGGTCCCGACGGCGATCAGCGTCAGTGCTCCCGCGAGGATCGGCCGGACCCCGAACCGATCCATCAAGGCGGCCGAGAACGGCGCCGTGAGCCCGAACAGCGTCATGTTGATCGACATCGCGAGTCCGACGGTCCCGTGCGACCAGCCGAACTCCATGTGCAGTGGATCCATCATCACGCTCGGCACCGACCGGAAACCAGCCGCCGCGAGCAGCGCGACAAAGCTCACCGCAGCAACGATCCACGCCCAATGCAGGCGGGGCCGAGCAGGACTCGCAGACGTTCGACGAACTGATGTCACCGCTCAACTCTGACCGGTTCGGGCTCATGACGCTATTGGCATAAATGACAATATATGTAGAATTACTGCCATGTCGTGGCCACAGCATCGGATCGCGGTCCTCATGCTCGCGCCCGTCGTCGGGTTCGACGCGACCATTCCGTCGATGGTGTTCGGCCAGGCGGAAGACGATGCCGGCAACCCGCTCTACGTCGTGGAGATGATCGGGTTGGACGGCAGCCCGGTGAGCACCCTGTCGGGTTACGACATCGTGCCCGCCCGGGGATCCGACGCACTCGCCGACGCCGACACCGTGATCGTCCCGGGGACACGGATGGAGCAGGTGCGCTTCGACGGGACATTTCCCGATGAGCTGCGTGCGGCGTTCGATTTCATCCGGCCCGGAACCCGCATGGTGTCGATCTGCACGGGCGCCTTCGCGCTCGCAGCTGCGGGCATTCTCGACGACAGACCGGCCACAACCCACTGGGGCAAGGCCGCTGACCTGCGGCGGCTCTATCCCTCGGTGCGACTCGACGAGGACGTCCTGTTCGTCGACGATGGCGACGTGTTGACGTCGGCCGGCCTGGCCGCGGGCATCGACCTCTGTCTCCACATCATCCGTACCGACCACGGGACCAAGATCGCCAACCGGGTGGCCAAGTACTGCGTGGTGCCGCCCTGGCGCGATGGTGGGCAAGCACAGTTCATCGACTCTGCAGTGCCGGACAGTACCGACAACTCGACGTCGGCGACCCGGAGTTGGGCGGCCGAAAACCTCACCGAACCGCTCACGGTGGCGCAGCTTGCCGGGCGCGCGAACATGAGCGTGCGCACGTTCAATCGCCGGTTTCGGGAGGAGACCGGCGACACCCCGGCAATGTGGGTGCGCAAGCAGCGAATGCATCGGGCACGCGAACTGCTCGAGTCCCACGACCTGCCGATCGACGAGGTGGCCAGGCGGTCCGGCCTGGCCACCGGCGCGAACCTACGGCACCAACTGCGCAAGCATCTCGGGATGTCGCCGACGCGATACCGGCGTACTTTCGGTGGCGAGTGAGGCGCACGCCCGAGGCGCACCGGATAGGGTTGTCGCCATGAGCGCAGCGGCCCCGATCTCCGACACCTACACCGGCGACTTCAGCGAATCCGAAGTGCCACAACGCAAGTCCACGCCCAAAGCGACGATCGTCAAGCTGTCCGTCGGCCCGATGGACAACAACGTCTACGTGATCACCGACAAGAGCACCGGCAAGGCATTGCTGATCGATGCCGCGAACGATGCCGACACCCTGATCGAGTTGATCAAGTCCCACGGCAACATCGAGCTGATCTTCACCACGCATTGGCACCCCGACCACTGGATCGCGCTCGAGGAAGTGGTCAAGGCAACCGGGCTGCCCACCGCGGCCGGCCGAATCGACGCCGAACCCATCCAGGTGCACACCGACCGGCTGATCGACGAGGGCGACGTCATCGAAGTCGGCGACCTCCGCCTCGAAGCCATTCACCTCAAAGGCCATACCGATGGCTCGATCGCACTGTTCTTCGACGACGACGTGACCCACCTGTTCACCGGGGACTCACTCTTTCCGGGCGGCGTGGGTAAAACTCAGACGCCCGAGGACTTCGACTCGCTGATCGACCATGTGAAGACAAAGTTGTTCGACCGCTTCGACGACAGCACCGTCGTCTATCCCGGTCACGGCCTGGACACCACGATCGGTGCCGAGCGTCCCCAGCTCGAGGAGTGGCGCGAGCGCCGTTGGTGATTGCTACAGCAGGGTGTCCCACCGCGCCGCACGTAATTGTCCAGCCGTTTGACGCGCCGCGATGAGCCGGGCCAGTCCCCGCACCTCGTCGTCGGTGAAATAGCTGGGGTTCGACATCATGGGCGCGCGTAGTTGCTCACACGCGGCCAGCTCAGGCGTGGCCTGCATCAGCGATCGCGCGATGTGACCGCTGCGCCCCAGACGAATCGCCTGGTAGTGGAGCTTGTCCTGCGGTGCGCCAGTTCCGTTGACGAACTCGGAATCGGCGATGGGTTCCTGCGGCTTCACGCCGGTGACCCATCCGTACTCATAGATGCCGGGGTCCTTCGGGCCGGTGACCCACAACGCGACGAGGTCGCCCTCACGCACCAGGGTGCGGCGCCCCGAGCGGGCACTCAGACACCAACTGTCAGCGAGTGTGACGGTCGACGACACGCCCATCGAAATCATGTTATCGAGCGTCCCGAAGTAGTCGGTTCCGGTTGCCGGATTGCACTTGATGATCCAGCATCCGACATCCGTGCGAGTGATCGGCAATACCCTTCCTTCCATTGTTTGAGGACTAGCCAAGCGGACTATTGGGTACCCCGGGCCCGCCAGGTCTATAGGCTCGACGGAGTCCGTCCGTTAAGCAGGTTCGACACAGACCAATGTCTTGAGGAGGCCCTTTAAATGCTGATCCGCCGAATTGCCCGTCCCTTGCTCGCGAGCGCGTTCATCGCCACTGGGATAGATGCGATCCGACGCCCAGAACAGCTAGCCGAAACCGCGCAGCCGTTCGTCGACAAGGCTAAAACCCAACTCCCCCCGCAGGTTGCCGATCTGATCCCCGCAGACGCACAGGTCGTCGTGCGGGTGAACGGAGCCGTGCACATCATCGGTGGTCTCGCTCTCGCCACCGGAAAATTCCCCCGCCTGGCCTCCTTGACCCTGGCCGGAGTCGTCATTCCCACGACACTGGCGGGCAACGACTTCTGGAACGAGACCGACCCCCACGAGCGCGCCGAGCAGCAGGCCCACTTCATCAAGAACCTCGGTCTCCTCGGCGGACTGCTGATCGCCACGGTCGACACCGAGGGCAAGCCGTCGCTGGCGTGGCGGGGTCGTAAGGCCGCAGCCGTCGCCGGAGACAAGGTCGTCGCGGTGCTGCCGTCTGGTTCCTCCGGGTCCACCGACGCGCTCGCAGACAAGGCCTCGCACCTCGCCGAGGTGGTCTCCGAACGCACGAGTGAACTGGCCGAGGTCGCTGCCGATCGCGGCGGCAAGTTCGCGGACGTGGCGTCCGACCGGGCGTCGGTGCTGGCACAGATCGCCTCCGAGAAAGCAGCCGCGTTCGCCGACGTCGCCTCTGAACGTGGTTCAGAGCTCGCCGAGGTCGCAGCCAAGCGCGGTTCTGAGTTTGCCGACGTCGCGACCAAGCGTGGTGCGGTGCTCGCCGGTGTCGCGTCCGAGCGGGCATCGGAGCTGGCTGATGTCGCGTCCAAGAAGGGCAGCAAGTTCGCCGACGTGGCAGTCGGCCAGACCGCTGCCCTGAGCAAGGCCGCGTCCAAGCGGCAGGCCAAGTTGGCCAAGCAAGCCGGCAAGAAGCAGGCCAAGCTCAGCAAGCGGGCTGACAAGAAGCAGACGGAGCTGATCAAGGCAGCCGCCAAGAAGCAGGCTGAATTGAGCAAGGTCGCTGCCAAGAAGCAGGCCACGCTCACTGCGCAAGCCGTCAAGAGCGGCGCGAACGCCAAGGGCGTCGCGGCCGAACGCAGTGCTGAGCTCGCGGATTCGGCATCGAAGGCATGGCAGTCGACCAACGGCTACGCCGAGCAGTACCTGGCGACTGCTCGCGAGAAGGCTCCGGTGGTCGCCGACTCTGCCCGCGTCTACGCGGCACAGCTCGCCGAACGGGCCGCCGATGAGAGCGTCAAGCTGTCCGGTCGGGCCAAGAAGCAGGCCAAGAAGGCACAGAAGGCTGCGGCCAAGTTCCAGTGATCTACCGACTGGATCCGTTCGACCTGTAGTTCTTTCGACCAGTGCGCGAGTAGTTCAGCCCAGTTCGGTCCGGGCGACTGCTCGCGCACTCGTCGGATCAGAGGTCTCCAAAACCGCTGCCGCCGCACGCTTACAGTCGTCCAGGGTCACCGATTCCAGCTTCGCACCGACTCCGGCGACCGCCGATGCCGCTGCCGACAGAGACGTGATCCCGAAGCCGACCAGGATGCACGCCAAGAGCGGGTCGGCGGCCGCCTCGCCGCAGACCCCGACGGGCTTGTTCACCGCCGCACCCGCTGCAGCAGTCCTTGCCACCAGGGAGAGCACTGCGGGCTGCCACGGGTCCGTCAGTTCGGCCAGTTCGGCCGACATCCGGTCCGCCGCCATCGTGTATTGCGCGAGATCGTTGGTTCCCACGGACAAGAAGTCGACGTGGTCGAGGATTCGCTCGGCCAACAGCGCCGCGGCCGGAACCTCGATCATCACGCCTGGGACCAGGCCGCGCTCGCGCACCTTTCCGGCGAACCACCTCGCCTCGGCTGCCGTCGCAATCATCGGCGCCATCACCCAGGGCGCACTTCTCAGCCCCACGGCAGCATCGACAATTGCGTCGAGCTGCCGATCCAGGATGCCGCTGTCTTTCGCGGCAATACGAATCCCCCGCACGCCCAGAGCCGGATTTGCCTCATCCGGGTGCTCCGCGAACCGCAGCGGTTTGTCCGAACCCGCATCCAGGGTCCTGATCACCATCTTCTTCTCGGGGAAGGCGTCCAGCACCTGGCGATAGATGGCCGCCTGCTCCGGAACGGTCGGCTCGGTCTCCCGGTCCAGGAAGCAGAGCTCGGTGCGGAAAAGTCCAACACCACCCGCCGCGGTCCCAGCAGCGACCCGCGCACCGGCGCCGTCCTGCACGTTGGCGAGCACATCCACCCGATGGCCGTCGGACGTCGTGCCCGGGCCCGTCCAGGCAGCAGTTCGCTCCGCGATCAGGCGATACTTCGCGACGGCCTCGATAGCGGCCTGCGGATCGGGCGAGACAGTCAGTTCGCCGGCCTCGCCGTCGAGCATCACCGGCGTACCGGTCTCGATGGCTTCCAGACCTACGACCGCGACGACACAAGGAATACCCAGCTGACGGGCGATGATCGCGGTATGGCTGGTCGGCCCTCCGAGCGAGGTGGCCAGCCCGACGATCATCGTGGGGTCGAGGCCCGCGGTGTCGGCGGGCGCCAGATCGTCGACGAGCAGGATCGACGGCACCTCGGGCACCGGGATCCCGGGTTCGGGCGCGCCGACGAGCTCGGCCAGCACCCGGTCGCAGACGTCGCGGAGGTCCGTCACCCGTTCGGCCATCAACCCGCCGAGCTTGGTGAAGAGAGCGGCGAACTGTTCGGTGGCGGCCAGTGCGGCCGAGGTGGCAGAGCTGCCGGCGGTGATGAGCTTCTCAGCGGCACCGAGCCAGCCACGGTCAGCGGCCATCGCGGCGTTCGCAGCGAGAACCTCGGACGCCGAACCGCTGGATACGGCTGCACGATCCTGCAGCCGCGTGGCGACGGCGGCGCTCGCGGACCGGAAGGCCTGCAGTTCGGCGTCGCGTCCCTCCTCGGGCACCACATCTGCGTTTATCTGCGGTTGGACGCGAGGCGCGGGCACAATCGCCGGCCCGGCCACCACTCCCGGGACCACAGGAGTGCCCTGCAGCACCCCTCGTGGGCTCTTCACCAGCGCGGATGTAGTCATACGACCTCCTTGAACGATCCCTGAGAGTGATGTGCGTACGACCACTCGTGTGTATCTCTGTGACACAGATTACCCAAAATCCTTGACAAAGCAATACGAACGGGCATAAAACAACATAAAGCAACGAAGCGAATCAACACAGCCCCACATTGGAGGACAGTATGTACGCAGAGGAGCGGCAGCAGGAAATGGCCGCACTGATTGCGCAGAAGGGCCGGATGTCGGTCGCGGATCTGTCCGAGCTCTACGGGGTCACCACCGAGACCGTGCGACGCGATCTCGCCACGTTGGACCGCTCCGGTGTCATCCGGCGGGTGCATGGCGGCGCAGTCCCCTCCTCGGCGTTCACGACCATCGAGCTCGGAACCGACGAACGCGAGCACGCGTACACGGGCGAGAAAGAGCGCATCGGCAAGGCCGCCATCGATCAGCTGCCCTCGGTCGGCGGAAGCGTGTTCGTCGACGCCGGCACCACCACCGCCCGGCTGGCCGCGCATTTGCCCACCGATAGCGACCTCGTCGTCGTCACCAACTCGATCCCAGTCGCCGCACGCGTCGCCGGACTCGGCGGGACGCGACTGCATCTCCTCGGCGGCCGGGTCCGCGGTATCACCCAGGCCGTCGTCGGCGACGACGCGATCCGGGCTCTGCGCTCGATGCGTCTCGACGTCGCCTTCGTCGGAACCAACGGCATCAGCCTCCGTCATGGCTTGTCAACCCCCGACAGCGACGAGGCAGCCATCAAGAGGGCCATGGTCGAAAGTGCGCATCGCGTTGTCGTGGTCGCCGATTCATCGAAGGTCGGCCGGGAAGACCTGATCAGCTTCGCCCCCATCGATCGCATCGACGTGCTCGTCACCGACACCGCCATCGCCGACCGAGATCGTAAAGAACTCACAGACAACGACATCGAGGTCGTGACCGCATGATCATCACCCTCACGGCCAACCCGAGCATCGACCGCACGGTCAGCCTCACCGAACCGCTCCGACGCGGTGCCGTCCACCGCGCCACCGGCGCGACGACCCACCCGGGCGGCAAGGGCGTCAACGTCGCACGCGTCATCACCTCGGCCGGAAAACCCTCTACCGCCGTGCTTCCCGGAAATCAGGGCGAACCGATCCTCGTCGCGCTCTCGGACGCCGGCATCGATCATCGCGGTATCGCCTACCCCGGAGCGGCACGTGTGAACCTCACTGTCACCGAGCCGGACGGAACGACAACCAAGATCAACGAACCCGGGGCCACGCTGCCCCCGGAGTCGATCAGCGCGTTGACGACCTGCCTGCAAGATCTCGCCTCCACCGCGGCCTGGGTCGTCCTGTCCGGGTCGCTGCCGCCCGGTGTACCCGACCGCTGGTACGCAGAACTGGTCGCGACGCTGCGCTCGGGAACGGCGCAGATCGCGGTCGACACCTCTGATGCCCCGCTGCTCGCCCTCGCCGCCGAATTCTCCTTTGCTGCACCTGATCTGATCAAGCCCAACGCTGAAGAGCTCGGACAGCTCACCGGTGTCGACGGACTTGCGCTCGAGGCGGCCGCCGAGCAGGGCGACCCGCTGCCGACGGCCCGCGCGGCGCGGTCCCTCGTCGACGGGGGCGGACCGCGAGCCGTGCTGGCCACGCTCGGCGCCGCCGGCGCAGTACTCGTCACCGACGAGGGCTCCTGGTATGCCACCACACCTCCGATCGCGCCTCGCAGCACGGTCGGCGCCGGCGATTCGTCGTTGGCCGGGTATCTACTCGCCGATCTGGAGAACGCCGGACCGGCTGACCGCCTCGCGAGAGCGGTCGCCTATGGAAGTGCCGCTGCTGCTCTGCCGGGTACGGCGCTGCCCAGTCCCCACCACACCAATCCCGAGGCCGTGACCGTCACAGCCCTCACCCCGCTCATCGGAAACCACTGATGGCCGGCCCCGTCACACACTCGACAGCTTCAGATCCGCAACTGCCGACTCCGAATCACCAAACACAAAGGGAACCAGCAATGTCCAATCCGACGATCAGCACCGGCTCGGCGCCGGCGATCATCAGCCCGCAACTGATCGCGCTCGACGCAGATCTGGGCGACAGCAAGGAAGCGGTGATCGACGCACTCGCGTCGCGCCTCGCCGCCGACGGCCGTTCCGACGACCCCTCGGCGCTCAAGGCTGCGGCCCTGGCCCGGGAAGCCCAGTCGGCCACAGGCCTACCCGGTGGCATCGCCATCCCGCACTGCCGTGATGCCTCCATCGCCGCGGCATCCCTCGGATTCGCGCGGCTCAGTCCCAAGGTCGACTTCGGCGCCCCGGACGGCCCCGCGGACCTCGTCTTTCTCATCGCCGCACCCGATGGCGCAGGCGCCGAGCACATGAAACTGCTCTCGAGCCTGGCCCGCGCATTGGTCAAGCCCGAGTTCGTGGCATCGCTACGCGCCGCCGCCACTCCGAACGACGTGGTCGCCCTGGTCGAGGATGTGCTGAAGCCTGCGGCACCGACCACGAAGGCCCCGGCCGCGCCGACAGAAGCGCCGCCTGCCACCCCGGTCCAGGACGATTCCCACTCTGCTCCCAACAAGACGATCGTCGCGGTCACCGCGTGCCCGACCGGCATCGCGCACACGTATATGGCAGCGGACTCCTTGGTTGCCGCCGGTGAGCGCGCCGGTGTGACCGTCCATGTCGAGACCCAGGGCTCGTCGGGTAGCACGCCCCTGCCGCCCGAGACGATCGCGGCCGCTGGTGCGGTCATTTTCGCGACTGACGTCGGCGTCAAGGGCAAGGAACGTTTTGCGGGTAAACCCGTTGTCGCCTCCGGCGTCAAGCGGGCCATCAACGAACCCGACGCGATGATCACCGAAGCGCTGCGCGCCGGACTCGACCCCACTGCCGCCAAGGTGGCAGGCGATGCGGTGGCGGACTCGTCAAGCTCCCCCTCCGGCGACGTTGGCTGGGGCACCCGACTCCGGCAGATCTTGCTGACCGGTGTGAGCTACATGATTCCGTTCGTCGCCGCCGGCGGCCTGCTCATCGCACTCGGCTTCCTCCTCGCCGGCTACGAGATCTCGGACAAGGCAGAGACGATCACGCTCGACAACTCGATCTTCGCCCTTCCCGACGGCGGCCTGAAGACCTACCTCGGAGCGGTGCTGTTTCAACTGGGCTCCCTGGCCTTCGGATTCCTGGTACCTGCACTGGCCGGCTACATCGCCTTCGCGATCGCTGACAGACCAGGCCTCGCACCAGGTTTCACCGCGGGTGCAGTCGCCGTGTTCGTCGGCGCAGGCTTCCTCGGCGGGCTCGTCGGTGGTCTGATCGCCGGCTTCGCGGCACTGTGGATCGGCCGGATCGGCGTTCCACAGTGGGCACGCGGATTGATGCCTGTGGTGGTCATCCCGCTGTTCGCATCCTTGGTGGTCGGTCTGCTCATGTTCATCGTGCTCGGCAAGCCGTTGGCCGCGATCACCGACGGACTCACCGACTGGCTCAACGGACTCACCGGCTCGTCTGTCATCCTGCTCGGCGTCATCCTCGGCTTGATGATGTGCTTCGACCTCGGTGGGCCGGTCAACAAGGCTGCCTATGCGTTCGCCGTCGCCGGACTGTCTGTCACCGACGAGGCATCCCTGCGGATCATGGCGGCCGTGATGGCAGCGGGTATGGTCCCACCGCTGGCCATGGCGTTGGCATCGACGATCCGGCCGAAGCTGTTCACCCCGGCCGAACGCGAGAACGGCAAGGCGGCCTGGCTTCTGGGTGCATCGTTCATCTCTGAAGGGGCCATCCCGTTCGCCGCGGCCGATCCGCTCCGGGTCATCCCGTCGATGATGGCGGGCGGCGCGGTCACCGGCGGTCTGATCATGGCGTTCGATGTAACTCTCAGCGCCCCGCACGGCGGCATCTTCGTCTCGTTCGCGATCGGCGGGATCGTGTGGTTCTTCCTCGCACTTGCAGCGGGCACCGCTGTGGCGGCACTCTGTGTGGTCGCTGCCAAACAACTGATCAAGCCCAGGGCCAAGGTGGCTGCGGAGGACAAGGTCCTCACCACCGCCTGATGTCCCGTCCCGATACTGTCAGCTCAACCATCTAGGAGAATCGAAATGCCAAGCACCAATGTTGTTGTCGGATCATCCGTCGGGCTGCACGCCCGTCCAGCAGCAGTGATCGCGGAGGCCGTGGCCGACGCCGGAGCGCCTGTGACGTTGGCTGTCGCGGGCGGCGAGCCGGTAGACGCCGGCTCAGCGCTGCTCATCATGACCCTCGGCGCCACGGCCGGCACCGAGGTCACCGTCGAGAGTGAAGATCAGGACGCCCTCGATACTGTCGTGAAGCTCGTGGCCTCCGACCTCGACGCCTGAATCTACGGCTAGAATCGTCTGACCAACGCGGTGGGCGGGGAACGTTTTCCCCGCCCACCGCGTTACCCTTTGGCACTATTTTTGCTTGCTGAAGAAGCCAGAGCCGAGGCGCAGTCATCACCACGCCGCGTGCCAGCTATCGAGGAGGACCGTGTTCGAGGCCGAACAAGAACATCTCGACCGGGTGTACGGCCGGCTTGATCGGATGCGACGTAATACGCAGTCACGGCTGTCGTCTGCGTTGCGGAACACCGGCGGGACGCCTCAGGCCCGTTCGGAGCGTGAGTCGTACGAGCGGCTGTACACCGACGACCTGACCAAATTCGATTCGGCGGAACACAATCTGTACTTCGGGCGTCTCGATCTCGAGGATGACGAGGTCCGCCGCATCGGTCGCATCGGCATCCTCGATGACGACGATCAGGACAGCACCCTGCTGCTCGACTGGCGTGCTCCGATGAGTAGGCCGTTCTACCTCGCGACCCCGGCCTCGCCGGAAGGCGTCCGTACCCGAAGCCACGTTCGCACCCGCAACCGCACGATCACGGCCGTCAACGAAGAGCGTCTCGACGATGCAGAGCTGATCGACGCCGACAGCACCGGGCACGGCGACGTGGTCAATGAATCTGCGCTCATCACTGCTCTCAACGCCGCCCGGACCGGGCAGATGACGGACATCGTCGAGACAATCCAGCGCGAGCAGGACGAGATCATCCGGTCCACCCACCGCGGGGTCTTGGTGGTGCAGGGCGGTCCCGGCACCGGCAAGACTGCCGTCGCACTGCACCGAGCCGCGTATCTGCTCTACACCTACCGCGAAACCCTCGCTCGCAGCGGCGTTCTCATCGTGGGCCCCAACGCGACCTTTCTGAACTACATCGGGCAGGTATTGCCGTCGCTCGGCGAGAGCGGTGTGCTGTTGTCCACCGTCGGCGACATGTATCCAGGCGTTCGCGCGCAGTTGACCGACAATTCGGCCGCCGCCACCCTCAAGGGGAGTCTCGACATCGTTGAGGTGCTGGGGCGTGCGGTGCGGGACCGCCAGGAACTGCCACAATCGCCCATCAACCTCAAGTTCGACGGATATCAGCTGACCATCAGCAGCAAACTGATCCAGCGTGCCCGCGGGCGGGCCCGGTCGTCGAGGCGGCCGCACAACCACGCCAGGTCGATCTTCCTGCGCTCCGCGTTCGATTCTCTCGCGCAGCAGCACGCCGATCGCATCGGTTCCAGCCTGCTCGACGGCTCACAGCTGTTGAGCAACAAAGACATCGCCGACATCCGTGATGAGATGAAGGCCGATCCGCAGATCGTGGCCGCGCTGTCCCACTTCTGGCCGCAGTTGTCACCGCAGGTGGTGCTGTCCGACCTGCTGACCTCCCCCGATCGCATCGCGTCCGCGACACCGAACTGGTCTGCTGCCGACCGCACGGCGGTTTTGCGCGACGAGCGCAATCAGTTCAGTGCCGCCGATGCGCCGCTACTCGACGAACTCGCCGAGATCATCGGCGTGGACGACGACGGGGACGAGGAGCGCGAGCGCGCGCAGTGGCGACAGAAGCTCTCGGACGCCCAGGACGCACTCGACATCCTGACCGGCTCTGCCCCACAGGATCTCGAAGACGAGCTGGACCCGGAGATCCTGATGGCGTACGACCTCATCGACGCCGAACAACTCGCCGCTCGTCAGACGAACCGGGTCGCGCTGACCACTGCGGAACGGGCGTACAGCGACCGCACCTGGACATTCGGCCATGTCATCGTCGACGAAGCCCAGGAACTCTCCGCGATGGCATGGCGAATGATCATGCGACGCATACCCAATCGCTGGATGACGGTGATCGGCGACACGGCGCAGACCGGCGACCCGGCGGGCACCACGTCCTGGGATTCGGTCCTGACGCCGTACGTGGCGAAGCGTTGGCGCAAGTTCGAACTGACGGTCAATTACCGTACGCCGCGGGAGATCATGGAGGTCGCAGCGCCGATCCTCGAGCAGATCGATCCGACGATGTCCGCACCGACGTCGATTCGTTCCAGCGGCAGACCGCCGACCTTCGAGCAGACATCGGCCGATGGTCTCGTTCCCGCCGCCCTGCGACTGGCCGACGAGGAGCTGGACGGGATCACCGCCATCATCGCTCCCGACGCCCTGGTCGAACAGATCCGAGCCCTCGGCACAGACGCGGCCGAAACGCCGGAGCTGTCGATTCTGACGGTCGCGCAATGCAAAGGTCTGGAGTTCGATCGGACCGTCGTCATCGAACCGGCCCAGATCGTCGCGCAGTCACAGCGCGGCTGGGGTGACCTCTACGTGGCGCTGACCCGGGCAACTCAGCAACTGGCCATCGTGCACAGTGCTGAGCTGCCCGAGCCCTTACGCGTTCGCTCTCAGACCGTGTGAACGATCAGGACGTCGCACTTCGACTTGCGGGCGACGTCCGCCGGAACCGAACCCAGCAGTCGGCCTGCAATGGAGTTCAGGCCCTTGTTACCGACGACGAGCAGGCCGGCCTTGCTGTCGGCGACGAGGTTCAGCAGGGCGTCCACCGGCGAACCGACCACGGGGCGGGTCTCGATGTTCCCTCCACCGGCAGCCACTGCCCTTTCCTTCGCCGTTCGCAGGATCTCTTCGGTAGGCGCGGATCCGTGAACTTGATACGCCTCTTCTTTCAGCACATCCGAAACTGCGGAAACGTCGCGGTCATCGGTCGGAAAGTAGGCGCAGGCAATGATCAACTTCGCCGAATCACCGCTGATGGCCCCCGCCTTCTCCACGGCCTTCATCGACGATTCAGAACCATCGGTTCCCACAACGACGGTCTGGTATGCGCTCATCCATTCCTCCATAAGTGTGTCTGTACTGACAGCCGGCTCACACCTGTGTGCGAGCACTTGCGATAGAGCTCCGCCCTTCGGCGTCGCCTTCCTCCGAGAGGGTATCCCGTAACGCGCGTTCGATTACTCGGTATCCGGCGACGTGCTGTCTCGCCACCACGCCGACCAGCGACGTCGAGTTGATGGTCACGCCGGTCACACATACTTCTGCCTACCGGATACCGGCGGCGTCCATCCCGCGTAGCTCCTTCTTCAAGTCGGCGATCTCGTCGCGCAGGCGTCCGGCAAGCTCGAACTGCAGGTCTCGAGCAGCATTCATCATCTGATCGGTGAGGGATGCGATGAGGTCGGCGAGGTCGGCGCGCGGCATCGCCGACACGTCCCTGCCGTCGAGCACCCCCGCGGAACCCGAGGCTCGACCCGGCTCGCCCTGTGCGCGTCGACCGCGACTGGAATTGCGTCCCGAGCCGCCGACAGCCACTGCGTTGTCCTCGGCTTCTTCGTAGACCTGGTCGAGGATGTCGGCGATCTTCTTGCGCAGCGGTTGCGGATCGACCCCCATCTTCTTGTTGTAGGCGATCTGCTTTTCGCGCCGCCTGTCGGTCTCGTCGATCGCATTACGCATCGAATCGGTGATCTTGTCCGCATACATGTGCACTTCGCCGGAGACGTTACGGGCCGCACGGCCGATGGTCTGGATCAAGCTGGTGGTGCTGCGCAGGAAACCCTCTTTGTCGGCGTCCAGGATGGCGACCAGTGACACCTCCGGAAGGTCCAAACCCTCACGCAGCAGGTTGATTCCGACCAGCACGTCGTACTCACCCGTGCGCAGTTGGCGGAGGAGTTCAACGCGCCGCAGCGTATCGACCTCCGAGTGGAGATACCGCACTCGGATACCCAGCTCGAGCAAGTAGTCGGTGAGGTCCTCCGACATCTTCTTCGTGAGGGTGGTCACGAGGATGCGTTCGTCCTTCGCCGTCCGCTCCCGGATCTCGTGGATGAGGTCGTCGATCTGCCCCTTGGTCGGTTTGACGATGACCTGCGGGTCGACGAGACCGGTCGGCCGGATGACCTGCTCGACGAACTCTCCGTTCGACTGCCCGAGCTCGTACTTGCCCGGTGTCGCCGACAGGTAGACGGTCTGACCGATCCGATCGACGAACTCGCTCCACGTCAGCGGCCGGTTGTCCACGGCGGACGGCAGCCGGAAACCGAAGTCGACCAGGTTACGTTTGCGCGACATATCGCCCTCGTACATGGCGCCGATCTGCGGAACAGTCACGTGGGATTCGTCGATCACCATCAGGAAATCATCCGGGAAGTAGTCGATCAGCGTCGCCGGCGCCGTTCCGGGCCCGCGACCATCGATATGCCGCGAATAGTTCTCGATGCCCGAACAGAATCCGACCTGCCGCATCATCTCGAGGTCATAGGTCGTCCGCATCCGCAGCCGCTGCGCCTCCAGCAACTTGCCTTTGCCCTCGAGGTCGGCCAGGCGCGCTTCGAGCTCCGCCTCAATCGACTCGATTGCCCTCTCCATACGCTCCGGACCTGCGACGTAGTGGGTGGCCGGGAAGATGCGCAGCTCGTTCACCTGACGCACGACGTCGCCGGTGAGCGGATGCAGGTAGTAGAGCGCCTCGATCTCGTCGCCGAAGAACTCGATCCGCACCGCGAGCTCCTCGTACGACGGGATGATCTCGACGGTGTCGCCGCGCACCCGGAAGCTTCCGCGGGTGAAGCTGACGTCGTTGCGGGAGTACTGGACGTCGACCAGCAACCGCAGCAGCGCGTCGCGGTCGACCTCCTGGCCGACCTCGAGGTTGACGGAGCGGTCCAGGTACGACTGCGGCGTACCGAGGCCGTAGATGCACGACACCGACGCCACCACCACGACATCGCGCCGCGACAGCAGGCTCGACGTCGCCGAGTGCCGCAGCCGCTCGACGTCGTCGTTGATCGACGAGTCCTTCTCGATGTAGGTGTCCGTCTGTGCGATGTACGCCTCGGGCTGGTAGTAGTCGTAGTACGAGACGAAGTACTCGACAGCGTTGTTGGGCAACATGTCTCGCAGTTCGTTCGCGAGCTGGGCAGCCAGGGTCTTGTTCGGCGCCATCACCAGGGTGGGACGCTGGACCTTCTCGATCAACCAGGCCGTGGTCGCGGACTTACCCGTGCCGGTGGCGCCGAGCAGGACGATGTCTTTCTCACCTTCACGCAGACGCCGTTCCAGGTCCGCGATCGCGGTCGGCTGGTCGCCCGCGGGTTGGTGATCACTGATCACCTGGAAGTCGGCACCCGTCCGCTCGATGTCCCCCACCGGTCGGAATTCCGAATGCGCGACGATCGGATGTTCTGCTGCAAAAGCCATACAACCAGAGTAAACGCGACCTCCGACATCGCGCGTGCGCCGACAGCGAACGCCCGTCTCGGGATAGGTTGTCGCGATGGCGGCGCTACACCCACCCAAACACGAGACCTTCGACGTACCGGCGAAGACCAACACCGACCCGAAGGGGTTCGTGCGCCAGGTCGAGACCTACCGGGCCACCGACTTCGGGCTCTACATGGACCGGTTCGCCGACCACCACGAGTTCGATCGCCTGCAATCGTGGCTGCTCCCGGCCTTCGGACTGCGGGCCACCATCTTCCACTACCGGCCCGGGCACGAACGCGACCAGCACCTCTACCTCGACATCGGGAGGTTCACCGGCCCCGACGCCGACGGACGCTGGCACTCGGAGGACTGGTATCTCGACTTGATCGACCGGCCGGGACGAGGGCTCGAACTCGAAGACGTCGACGAGCTGTTCGACGCCCACGCCGCCTGGCTACTCCCCCACGACCAGGCCGAGGCCGCCGTCCACATCGCGACCCGCGCGATGGTCGGGGCGGCGTCCCACGGCAACGACGTCCAGGCCTGGCTCGCCTCCGAAGGCGCAGCCCTCACCTGGGACCTCCGATAGTGGGGTCAGGAGACGGAGATGGTGACCGCTCGGCCCGGATCGGCGTTGGCGTGGACTCCGGCGCTGCGCTCGGGAAAACCGCCGTCGGCGAGTAGCGCGGTCACGTCCGCAGGCGCCTTTCCGTCCGCCAGTCGGACCTCGAACTCGAGCACGTCCGGCGCGCGGCCCGCCGAGGCCGCGGTCGGTCCGACGTGGACGACATCGGCGATCGTGTCCCCGCCGACCACCCGCAACCGGTTCGTCAGCCTGGTTGCTTGCAGCGCCCACTCCGGGCGTACATCGACCTCCTCGGACGGCTGCGGTGCACAGATCCGATTGCGGACGTTCCCCTCGTAGGGCACGAGCCGCTCGTCCCACAACGCTGCGGCCAGTGCCGCGAGATCGTCCGGGGTTCCGCTGTTGTCGAGCCAGACGTCGGCCACAGCCCGACGGTCCTCGACGCTCGCCTGCGACTTGATCCGCGCCCGAGCGTCCTCTTCCGGCATGCCACGCTGACCGGTCAGGCGGGCCAGCCGTACGTCCTCGTCCGCGTGGACGATCACCACGAGATGAAAGAAGGGTGCACTGCCGTTCTCGACGAGCAGCGGAATGTCCTGCAGCACGATTGCGTCGGCGGGCGCCGCTTCCAGCAACTCGAACGCCCGTGCGCCGACGAGCGGGTGGGTGATCCCGTTGAGTTTCTTGCGTTGCCCCTCGTCCACAAACGCCCTCGCGGCCAGTGCGGCCCGGTCCAAGGCGCCGTCGGGTTGGAGGATGCCCTCCCCGAAGGCCTCGACGAGTTGCGTCAGCCCGTCGGTCCCCGGCGCGACCACCTCGCGGGCGATCACGTCCGCGTCGATGAGGTACGCGCCCCGCTCGGTCAGCGTGCGTGCGACTGTCGATTTTCCGGCGCCGATACCACCGGTCAGGCCTACTCGGATCACGAGATGAGTGTCACAGACGGGTCTTCGCGCGCACCCCGCAGGGTGCGCGCGAGGACCCGATCCACTGCTGTCAGCCGGTGACGCCCGTCAATTCGTTCGGCGTGAAGTCGACCGTGGTCTCCTTCGACACAGTTCCCGACCCGAGATCGACAGCGAACAGCTTCTTGTTCGTCGGGTCGCTGACGTAGGCGGTCGAACCTTCGACGTAAAGGGCCGGGCGGGCCTCCTGCCAGTCCTCCGGCTCACTCCATTCTCCGATGACGGCGATCTTGTCGGTCACCGCGCCGCTGATCGGATCGATCACGTGGATGGCGCCGTCGGTCCCGAGCACCAGTGCCTCACCTTGCGGCCCACGTGCGAGCGAACGGAACGTGTAGCTCGTCCCCAGTTCGACGAGCTTGAGCTCCCCGGTATCGGTGTTGGTCAGGCTCACCCGGGTGGGCCGTTCGAGTTCTGCGTCTTCGTCGACCTTGTAGTCGCCGAGTACGACGGGCGAGACCTCGGAGCCGGCCTGATTTCCGATGCGGCCGTACACATCTGGGCTCTGCACCTTGGTGATCTCGTTGCCACGGACGATCAGGATGCCATCGGTGCAGCCGAACGCGAGCACGCCATTGGCCACGGCAGCTTCGCCGTGCAGATTCGGACACTGGTCGTTGGCTGCGATCTGCCGGAAGTCAGCATCGAGAATCTGCACCCCGGTGCGCTCGTCCTCGTTGCCGACAGAGACCACAGTGGTCCCGTCCTCTCGGGCCACGGCCACTCCGTGGTGCGGCTCGACTTTGTGACTGATGGCAACGCCATTGCCCCGCAGCAATTCCGCGGGCTCGACAATGTCGATCTCGCCGGTGCCGTCCGAGAACAGCGTAGTGCGATCATCATGCACCACAACATGTCCCGGTTCCTCACCACCGAAACGGATATCCGTCAGCGCCGGCTCAGCAGTGTAATAGTGGTCGTGGTCCCCGTGCGACCGGCTCCATGTTCCAAGGTCGAGTGCCCGGAATCCCTCTGACTCCGACACGAATACGTGCCGACCGTCGCCGGCGGGGTTGAGCCGGATGAACCCCTCGGCCGGCAGGGTCGCGACCTGATCCAGGGTGGTGGCGTCGAGCACGGCGACGCCGCCGTCGTAGCTCACCGCCAAACGCGGCTGAGCCGACTCCTGTTCGACGCCTTTCGAATTCGACTCGGCCGAGCTCGAACTGGCGGACGAATCGCCGCCGTCGCTGCTGGAGCCACACCCGGCGACCAGGACCGTACCGATTGCGACAAGGGAAAGGGCTTGCAGCCCACGGGAAATATTCACGTCCGAATTGTCCTTGCAAACGATAACCATTGTCAAAAAGCTATATGTGCATGGCTTGCCCACAATGGTGCCGCGAAACAACAAAACGCCCCCCACCTTGCGGCGGGGGGCGTTTCGGTTGTCTAGATGTCTATCAGGCGTTGCCGGACAGCTTCTCGCGCAGAGCAGCGAGCTGCTCGTCACTGGCAAGCGATCCACCACTCTTCGGAGCGGACGAAGACGACGAGGACGTCGCGGTGGCGGCGTCGTCACCACCCTTGTCAGCGGAATCCGACGAGTAATCGGTCGGAGCGTTGGCAGCGGCCTCGGCGGCAGCGGCAAACTTCTCCATCTGGGCGGTGTGCATCTTGTGGCGACGCTCGGCCTCGGCGTAGCGAGACTCCCACGCTTCCCGCTGCTTCTCGAATCCGTCGAGCCATTCGTTGGTCTCGGAATCGAAGCCCTCGGGGAAGATGTAGTTGCCCTGCTCGTCGTAGCTGTCGGCCATGCCGTACTTCGACGGGTCGAACTCTTCGGTGTAGTCCTCGTTGGCCTGCTTGAGGCTCAACGAGATCCGGCGACGCTCGAGGTCGATGTCGATGACCTTGACCATCGCGTCGTCACCGACGGCGACAACCTGATCCGGCACCTCGACGTGGCGCTCGGCCAGCTCCGAGATGTGGACGAGGCCTTCGATGCCCTCTTCGACCCGCACGAACGCACCGAACGGAACCAGCTTCGTGACCTTGCCGGGCACGATCTGGCCGATGGCGTGGGTACGAGCGAACTGGCGCCACGGATCTTCCTGAGTGGCCTTGAGCGACAACGACACCCGCTCGCGATCCAGATCGACGTCGAGAACCTCGACGGTGACCTCGTCGCCCACTGCGACAACCTCGGAGGGGTGGTCGATGTGCTTCCACGACAGCTCGGAGACGTGCACCAGACCGTCGACGCCGCCGAGATCGACGAATGCGCCGAAGTTGACGATCGAGGACACGACGCCCTTGCGGACCTGGCCCTTCTGGAGCTGGTGCAGGAACTCGCTGCGAACCTCGGACTGGGTCTGCTCGAGCCACGCACGACGCGAGAGCACGACGTTGTTGCGGTTCTTGTCGAGCTCGATGATCTTGGCCTCGATCTCCTTGCCGATGTACGGCTGCAGATCGCGCACGCGACGCATCTCCACCAGCGATGCGGGGAGGAATCCGCGCAGACCGATGTCCAGGATCAGGCCGCCCTTGACGACCTCGATGACGGTGCCCTTGACGGCCTCGTCCTTTTCCTTGAGCTCTTCGATGGTGCCCCACGCACGCTCGTACTGAGCGCGCTTCTTGGACAGGATCAACCGACCCTCTTTGTCCTCTTTCGTGAGGACGAGTGCTTCCACCTCATCGCCGACGCTGACAACCTCGCTGGGGTCGACGTCGTGCTTGATGGACAGTTCGCGGGACGGGATCACTCCCTCGGTTTTGTAACCGATGTCGAGCAGCACTTCGTCGCGGTCAACCTTGACGATGGTGCCCTCGACGATGTCGCCATCATTGAAGTACTTGATAGTGGCATCGATGGCGGCAAGAAAATCCTCAGCCGAGCCGATATCGTTAACGGCTACTTGTGGTGAGGTAATGGTCGTGGACGGCATATGTTAGATGGCTCCGGACAGGTTGGGTTGTAGGGACAGTAATGCGGGATCAACAGTGGCCACAGATGAGTGACCGGCATGAAGAACCACGCGAGCTCAGGCACGCGCGTGTCTGAGGATACGCCAGCCCCGCTGGACTGGGCAAATACCTCCGTGTCATACCCGTATCTGCGCACGGGCGTCGACTCGAAAACCAGCGTGTCGGCGAATCGTCGCTGGTGGGACGCCGACGCCGACTCCTACCACGGTACGCACGGCGACTTCCTCGGCGCCGACAGCGTCGACGGAGACTTCGTGTGGTGCCCCGAAGGGTTGCGCGAAGACGATGTCGAACTGCTCGGTGACGTCGCAGGCAAGGCTGTATTAGAGATCGGATGCGGCTCCGCGCCATGTAGTCGGTGGCTGAGCGGACACGGCGCACATGCGGTCGGATTGGACCTGTCTCGGGAGATGCTCCGGCGCGGCCAGCAGGCGATGGCTCGAGGTGGTCCGCAGCCCGGACTGGTGCAAGCCGGAGCGGAGGACCTCCCGTTCGGCGACGGGGTCTTCGATCTCGCCTGCTCGGCG
Organism: Williamsia soli; assembly: GCF_017377795.1. Classification (GTDB taxonomy): domain Bacteria; phylum Actinomycetota; class Actinomycetes; order Mycobacteriales; family Mycobacteriaceae; genus Williamsia; species Williamsia soli. Next base: position 52,715 of record NZ_JAFRDR010000012.1, read on the forward strand.
TTCGGTGCGGTGCCGTTCGTCGCCGACTCGGCACGGGTGATGAGCGAAGTGGCCCGGGTACTACGGCCGGGAGGTCGCTGGGTGTTCTCGGTCAATCATCCGATGCGGTGGGCCTTCCCCGACGACCCCGGACCCACCGGGTTGACGGTGATCCTGCCGTACTTCGACCGCACGCCCTACGTCGAGACCGAGGACGACGGGACGGTCAGCTACGTCGAGCATCACCGCACCCTCGGGGATCGGATTCGGGAGATCCGGGCCGCCGGCCTCATCCTCGACGACCTCATCGAACCCGAGTGGCCCGAAGGTTTCGACCGCGAGTGGGGACAGTGGAGCCCGCTGCGCGGGCACTACTTCCCCGGCACCGCCATCTTCTGTACTCGCAAGCCCACGTAGCCCTGCCACCCCCGGAGATGTGCCCTTGTGGCGAGCACAAGGCCTGGTCGGCTCCGCCATACCCACCCTCCGTCGGGGGCGGCGGGATCAGGCCGGTACTTCGCGCTGCAGGAACTCGATCTGATCGGCGGTTGCCTGCTCGAACGCGTCGCCGACGTAGATGTCGAAGTGGCCGAACGGATACCGCCGGACCGTGCCGTTCGGGGTCGCCGCAGCATATTTCAGCGTGGGGCCCGGGGGTGCGACGGTGTCCGTGTCACACACACAGAACAGCACCGGCGCCGAAATCTTCTTGGCCGCACGCCCCGGTCTCGCCAACGGGATGGCCAGGCCGACCCGAGCCGCGACGCCGTTGACGATGGTCTCGGATTCGGGCACCAGGCCGAGATACCCGTCGACGACGTCCGGTGCATTCATCAGCGCCGTCTCACCGGGATCACCGGCGAGGGGCACGAGTACAGGGTCCCGGCCACGTGCGGCTGCCACCAGGTCACGGATAGCAGCGAGGGTGACCCCGATGGTCGCCCGAGGCCCGAGCGTCAGCGCCGACGCCGGTCCTTCGGTGAACGGGCACTGCGAGATGACGGCAGCCAACCGGGAGTCGTCGGCGGCGACGGCGAGCACGTGTCCACCCCCGAAAGATGTTCCGAAGATGCAGATCTTGGCCGGGTCGACGCCGTCCAGCGTGCGCGCGTAGGCGATCGCTGAGTGCCAGTCCTCGCGTTGGCGTCCGATACTGAGCAGCTGACGCGGGGTGCCTTCGCTATCGCCGAAGTGCCGGTAGTCGAAAACGAGCGCCGCATATCCGGCGGCCACGAATCGCTCGGCGTAGGCATCGAGACGCATGGTCCGTACTGCTCCGAGACCATGCGCCAGGATGATGAGCGGCGCGCATCCGGAACCATCTCCTGCAGGCCGGTACAGCCACGCCGCGCAGTGCGCCCGCGCACTCCCCCGCCCCGATGCGAAGACCACGTCTTCTCTCACGCCTGCCATGCCGCCCCCTTGTTGGTGTCACTGCTCATTGGCAAGGTTAGTGCCAGGCGGTGGATTCTCGAGAATATCGAGCACCGCGTCCGTGAAACCTGCGGTGGTGGCGGTTCCACCCAGGTCGGCGGTCGCGATGCCGGCCGCGAGCGCTGTGCTGATCCCGCTCCGGATGCTCTCCGCGGCGACCGCAAGCGCATCGTCTCCGGTGCGGAGCGCCTGCCACTCGATCAGCATCGCGGCCGAACCGATGATGCCGACAGGATTCGCGACCCCGCGACCGGCGATGTCGGGTGCGGCGCCGTGGGCGGCCTGTGCCATCGCCTTGGTGGCCGAGGTGTTGATCGACGCCGCGATGCCCAGCGACCCGGCCAATTCGGCGGCCAGGTCCGAGAGGATGTCGCCGAACAGGTTCTCGGTGACGACGACATCGAACCGCCGGCCATCACGCACCAGATGCGCTGCCATGGCGTCGACGTGTTCGTCGTCGACACGTACGTCGGGATACCGCTGCGCGACCTCGAGGCAGACGTCGCGGAACAATCCTGTGGTCATCGACAGGACGTTCGCCTTGTGGACGATGGTGACGTGCTTGCGACGGGAGCGGGCAAGTTCGAACGCGGACACCGCGATTCGCTCGGTGGCCGCGCGGGTGATCACGCCGACCGACAGCGCAACGTCGGGGGTGGGCATGAACTCCCCCGTGCCGCGGGCCATGTTCCGATCGGCGTACAGCCCCTCGCTGTTCTCCCGCACGATGACGAGATCGAGATCGGGGTTTGTCGCACGTACGCCGTCGTGTGCGAGCGCAGGGCGAATGTTGGCGTAGAGGTCATAGCGTTTACGAATGGCTCCGCCCGGTGTCAGCCCGGCGCGATGCTCCGATGGGTAGCCGGCCGAATCGTGGGGTCCCAGGATCCAGAGCGCGAGGTCGTCGAGTGCGGCCAGCGTTGCCTCCGGGATCGCGGTGCCGTATCTCTCGATGGTCGTGTGCCCGAGTTCCAGTGGCACCCAGTCGACCGAGCGTCCTGCGCCGCTCAGCGCCTGCTCGACGACCCGTGCCGCCGCCGGGACGATCTCCGGGCCGATCCCGTCGCCGTCGATGAGTCCGATGCGATATCTGTTCGCCATGATTGTGATCGTTCCAGAGCGCTATCGAACCGGGATATACGTGTGCTGACCAAACCACAGACGACGACCGATGAAAGAATCCACGCATGGCTGCAGAAGAACTGGTCAACAGCTCGCATTGGGGTGCATTCTCGGCATCGCTCGACGAGCAGGGACTGTCTGTGACGCCCGACCCCGCCGACCCTGATGCGTCGGAGCTCCTCCGCAACATTCCGGCGTCGCTGGACAAAGGCGTCCGCGTACTGCATCCGTCTGTCCGACGGGGCTGGCTCGAGGACGGTCCGGGGCCGTCGGGCCGGCGCGGATCCGACGAGTACGTCGAGGTGAGCTGGGACCGCGCTCTCGACCTCCTTGCGGGCGAACTCGAGCGAGTCCGCAGCACGTACGGCAATCCGGCGATCTTCGGCGGATCCTACGGTTGGGCAAGTGCCGGCCGCTTTCATCACGCACAGAGCCAGATTCACCGGTTCTTGAACACCATCGGCGGTTACACCCGATCGGTGCACAGTTACAGCCACGGAGCGTCGAGTGTGTTGCTCCCGCACATCGTCGGCGACGAGGCGCCGCTCTATCGACCCACTACCTGGAACGTCCTGAGTGAACACACTGACCTCTTCGTGTGTTTCGGAGGGATACCGGCCAAGAACGTCCAGATCAACGCGGGTGGGATCAGTCGGCACACGGTGCGGGAATCGCTCGACCGCGCCCGCGCCCGAGGCGCCGAGTTCGTGACCATCAGTCCTCTTGCCGACGATCTGGCGACGGTGACCGACGCCCAGTGGATCTCCATCAACCCGGCCACGGATACCGCGCTCATCCTGGCCCTGTGCTGGGTCTTGCTCACCGAAGGGCTCTGCGACCTCGAGTTCGTCGACAAGTACACGGTCGGATTCGAGCAGTTCGCCCGCTACCTACGCGGGCAAACCGATGGGATCGCGAAAACCCCGGGCTGGGCAGCGAACATCTGCGGGATCGACGCCCCGACCATCGCTGACCTCGCCCGCCGCATGGCTGCCGGGCGGACCCTGGTGACCACCTCATGGTCGTTGCAGCGGGCGCAGTTCGGCGAACAACCGTTGTGGGCGTCGATCGCGCTGGCCGCGTTTCTGGGTCAGATCGGGCTCCCCGGAGGAGGATTCGGTCACGGATACGGGTCGACCGGCGGTATGGGCGCAGGCAAACTCCCCTACCCGTTGCCGACGTTCCATCAGGGCGTCAATCCCGTCAGCGACTTCATTCCGGTCGCCCGCATCTCGGACATGCTGCTCGAACCCGGTGCCACCTATGAGTTCAACGGCCAGACGCGGGTCTACCCCGACACCAAGCTGATCTATTGGGCAGGCGGCAACCCGTTCCATCACCATCAGGATCTCGTGCGCTTGCGCGCCGGCTTCCAAAGACCTGACACGGTTGTCGTGCACGAACCGTTCTGGACTGCGACGGCGCGGCACGCCGACATCGTCCTCCCGGTCGCGACGACGCTGGAACGCAACGACATCGGCTGCGGTCGGTACGACGAGATCATGACCGCGATGCAGCAGGTTTCACCGCCTGTCGGTGAGTCGTTGACCGACTACGCAATTCTCACCGAACTGAGTAAGCGGCTCGGCGTCGAGGAACAGTTCACCGAGGGCCGCCATGAGTGGGGTTGGCTCGAGCACATCTACGAACGCTGGCGCGAGGCGATCCCTGACCGGTTCACCCCCGCCCAGGACTTCGGCGAGTTCTGGGAGGCGCGCCACCTCGACCTCCCGGGCGCAGACTCCAAACACGTTCTGTTCGAAGACTTCCGTAGCGATCCCGACAGATATCGTCTCGCGACACCCAGCGGCCGGATCGAGATCTCGTCGTCGACGATCGCCGGCTTCGGCTACGACGACTGCCCGGCCCATCCGACGTGGCTCGCACCTGCCGAGACCGTCGATGTGGGATCCGGCCCGTACCCGTTGTGCCTCGTGGCCAATAATCCTGCCTCGCGCTTGCACAGCCAGCTCGACAACGGCGCCGTCAGTGTTGAGTCCAAGGTCGTCGGACGCGAGCCGATCCGCCTGAACCCGGCGGACGCACAAGCCCGCGGGATCGCGACGGGCGACGTCGTGCTGGTACGCAGCGACACCGGCGACATGCTGGCCGGAGCAGTCGTCGACGACCGCGTTTCCGGCAACGTCGTACAGATCTCGACGGGCGCCTGGTTCGATTACAGCTCACCGGATGTCGCCGCCTGCATCCACGGCAATCCGAACGTGCTCACGCGAGACACCGGCTCGTCGAGACTCGCGCAGGGGTCGACCGGTCAATTGGTTCGTGTCGAGGTCCAGGTCTATCGCGGTCAGGTTCCCGACGTCGTCGTCCATGATCAGCGCTTGTGGATGGACCCCGCCTGACCCCTCCGGAATGTCCTAGGGTGAACCCGTGGCACATTCGATAGAACTCATCTTTGACGCGGAGACAGAAGAGGCCATCATCTCGCAGTGGGATGCTTTGGCGGCGGCCGGTTTGCCGAGCCAGGGCCGCACGCGCTCCGAGTCGAACCGGCCACATGTCACGCTCGTCGCCGCCGACTCCATCGACGGTGCCGTCGACCGTGACCTGTCCGCCCTCGCCGACGTGCCCGGCATGGAGGTGAACATCGGCGCAATGCTCCTCTTCCGTGGTCGTCGCGCGACGGCAGCCCGGCTGGTGGTCCCGTCCCGCGAGCTCTGCGATCTACACGCCCACATCTTCGAGTTGTCGCACGGTCACATCAGCGGCGAACCGCTACCGCATATTCAACCCGGAGCCTGGACACCCCATGTGACGCTTGCACGCCGACTGGCGGACGACCAGATCGGTTACGCCCTCACCACATTGGCCTTCGCACCGGAGATCTTCACCGCAACCGTGACAGGAATCCGACGCTGGAACAGCGACACCCGCGAGGAGTTCTACCTACTGTGACGCGGTGAGCCGACCGATGGCGTTGAGCGGCAACGGCAGCCAACTCGGCCGATGCTTGGCCTCGTATCCCGCCTCGTAGACGGCCTTGTCGAGTTCGTACGCACGCAGGAGTGCTGACCGATCGCGCGGGTCTGCGCCGGTGACCGAGGCGTATCCCTCGCAGAACGCCGAGGCGTTCCGGTCCACCCATTCGACCGCTCGAAATGCGCGCTGCGCAGTCACATTCGGAGCACCCTGGCCCAACAGATGCTGACCTGCATAGTCGAAGGAACGAAGCATTCCGGCGACGTCACGGAGCGGACTGTCGGGTTTGCGACGCTCGGCGACCGGCTTGATGGGTTCACCTTCGAAGTCGATCAGCAACCAGGTCGACGGCGTCCGCAGCACCTGACCGAGGTGCAGATCTCCGTGGATGCGCTGCACCGTGTCGGACCCGGATTGCGCTGCCTCGTCATATACGGCCGCGATTGCAGCGCGGTGTTCTGCAAGCTCGGGAATCGTTTCGGCCGCGACGTCGAGTCTCGACCGCATGTCATCGATTGCGTTCTCCCCCGGTGCGCGTACCTCGGTGCCCAGACTTCGGGCCAGGTCGGCATGCACGTGTGCGACCGCGGCGCCGAGCCGTTCGGCGTCACCGGCGAAGTCGCTACCGAGCTCCGCGGCGTGCAGGTCTGCCTCGGTGAACAGGTCACGCACGCTGATCAAGGCCATACTCCAGCCGTCGGCTGCGTTTTCGATGAAGTCCTGCGCCATCGCCAGGGTCGTCGGTTCCCCATCGACGTCGGCCTCGACCCACCCGCGCAGGTCTGCCACATATTCACAGCCCACCCCACTGAGCGCTCGGTGGAGTTCGACGTCGGGGTTGATCCCGGCCTCGAGCTGCCGGAAAACCTTGAACAGCAGCGTCTCTCCGAAAACCAACGATGTGTTCGACTGCTCGGCCCCGAGCACATGACCAGATTCAGCGGTATCGATCACCGTTCCGGGGATGGTCTCGAAACGCAGGTCCCCGATGTGCTCCTGCGCACCCAGCGCCGTCAGATACCGAGCGATCACATCCGGATCGTGCAGTCCGTCATACGCGGCGACACCACCGGTCGTCGATTCAGGCAATGCCCAGGACACCAACGGCTCGGAGAGGTGCGCGCGAAATCCCAGCGGAACCTGGTAACGAACCGGCGGCCCGCTCGCGAACTCGACCTCGACAAGCACGTGCTCGCCGGCAAACCCGTCGTCAGACGTCAGCGGCACGCGCGTCGAGATCGATACCCGCGTGATGTCACGGTCCTTGGCCGAGAACCACCGCTGATGAGGGAGCCACTGTCGAAGCGCCTCGGCGAGCTGCTGGTCGGTGGGTACGTCGATGCTCATGGTCGAACCGCCGCCTCGGCCTCACTGCTGAGTGGATATCCTTGGGCCACATTGGAATCAGATGGGTCGGGCTGTAGTGCAAACCAGTAGAAGCCGTGGCCGGGCAGGGTGATCATGTAACCGTCGGGTCCGATTTTCGGGAACGGGATCGACCCGGTCAGCTCGACCGGGATCCGGCCCTCGAATGCCGAGAGGTCCAGGATCACGCCCTGCGGAAAACGCGACAGGTTGTTGACGCACAATATGACGTCGCTGGTGCGGCGCTCCTGGTTCGACGGTGCCAGCTCGCGTAGGTAGGTCAGCACCGATGGGTTGCTGTTACCCAGCTCCGTGAACGTACCCAGACCGAATGCGGGGTGTTGCTTGCGGACCTCGATCATGCGTCTGGTCCAGTGCAGCAAAGTGTTGGTGGCGTTCATCTGTGCCTCGACGTTGACCGATTGGAATCCGTAGGTGGGGTCCATGATCACCGGCAGGTACATCCGGCCCGGATCGGTCCGCGAGAAGCCGGCGTTTCGATCGGGAGTCCACTGCATCGGGGTGCGCACCGAATCACGATCGCCCAGCCAGATGTTGTCGCCCATCCCGATCTCGTCGCCGTAGTACAGCATCGGCGACCCGGGGAGGCTGAGCAACAATGCGGTGAACAGTTCTAGCTGGTTGCGATCGTTGTCGAGCAGCGGCGCCAGTCGCCGCCGGATGCCGATGTTCGCCTTCATGCGCGGATCCTTCGCGTACTCGGCGTACATGTAGTCGCGTTCCTCGTCGGTCACCATCTCCAGCGTGAGCTCGTCGTGGTTACGCAAGAAGATCGCCCACTGCGCAGACTTCGGGATCGGCGGCGTCTGCTCCAGGATCTCTGAGATCGGGAAGCGGTTCTGTCGGCGCACGGCCATGAAGATGCGGGGCATCAGGGGAAAGTGGAAGGCCATGTGGCACTCGTCGCCGACATCGGGTTCACCGAAGTACTCGACCACGTCGGCAGGCCACTGGTTGGCCTCGGCCAGCAGGACGCGGCCCGGGTACTCCTCGTCGACCACCTTGCGGCAGCGTTTGAGGAAGACGTGGGTCTCGCCGAGATTCTCGCAGTTGGTCTGATCGCGTTCGAACAGGTAGGGCACCGCGTCGAGCCGGAATCCGTCGATGCCGAGGTCGAGCCAGAACCGCAACACGTCGATCATCGCGTCGGCGACTTCGGGATTGTCGTAGTTCAGATCGGGTTGGTGCGAAAAGAATCGGTGCCAATAGTATTGGCCCCGAACGGGATCCCACGTCCAGTTGGAGATCTCCGTGTCGACGAAGATGATGCGCGCCTCTGGATAGCCGGTGTCGTCGTCGGCCCAGACGTAGTAATCGCCGTAGGGTCCGTCCGGATCGGACCGCGACTCCTGGAACCACTGGTGACTGTCGGACGTGTGATTCATGACCAGGTCGGTGATGATGCGGATCCCGCGCCTGTGTGCCTGATCGATCAGTTCGACGAAATCGTCGACGGTGCCGAACTCGGGCAGCACCGTCCGGAAGTCCCTGATGTCATATCCGCCGTCGCGGAGCGGGGAATCGTAGAACGGCGGCAACCACAGACAGTCGACGCCGAGCCACGACAGGTAATCGAGCTTGTCGGTGAGTCCGCGAAGATCGCCCACGCCGTCGTTGTTGGAGTCGTTGAACGCTCGCACGAGGACCTCATAGAAGACGGCCTTCTTGAACCAGTCGTTGTCGACCCGCAGCGGTTTGGCATGGTCGAAGTCCTCCGATTGCGCCTCGACCAGATGGCCGTCGGCGGTGTGTTCGGCTTCGTCCTGCGGATTCTCCAACGGCATGCGCACCTCGACTGTCGGCTCTACGGTGTACTCGGTCAACCCTACGTGCCAGGGACGTAGTTGGTCCGGCGGGCGAGTACCCAGTTCGAGTCGAAACTAACGCATAGCGGCCTCAGCGCCGAAAAAGCTTGTCACCCAACCAGACCAATGGGTCGTACTTGCGATCAGCAACACGTTCCTTCATCGGGATCAGGGCGTTGTCGGTGATCTTGATGTGTTCGGGGCATACGTCGGTACAGCATTTGGTGATGTTGCACATCCCCAGGCCGTGCTCTTCTTGTGCTGAATTCCGGCGTTCGGCGACGTCGAGTGGGTGCATGTCCAGCTCGGCCACCCGCATCAGATACCGCGGGCCTGCAAAGGCTTCTTTGTTCTCCTCGTGATCACGCACCACGTGGCAGGTGTCCTGGCACAGGAAACACTCGATGCACTTGCGGAACTCCTGCGACCGCTGCACATCGACCTGCTTCATGCGGTACTCCCCCGCCTTCAGCCCCTCGGGTGGCGTGAACGAATGGATCTCGCGTGCTTTCTGATAGTTGAAGGAGACATCGGTGACGAGGTCCCGGATCACCGGGAACGTGCGCATCGGGGTGACCGTGATGACCTCGTCCTCGGTGAACGTGGACATCCGGGTCATGCACAGCAGCTTGGGCCTCCCGTTCACCTCCGCCGAGCACGAGCCGCATTTGCCTGCCTTGCAGTTCCACCGGACGGCGAGATCGGGCGTCTGGGTGGCCTGTAGTCGGTGGATGATGTCGAGGACGACTTCACCGTCGTTGGCCTGCACGGTGTAGTCCTGCAGATCGCCACCGTCGGTGTCGCCGCGCCACACCCGGAACTTCGCGTCGTAGCCCATCTCAGTTCTCCTTGGTCCCGCCGGCATCAGGGTGTCCTGCAATTTCCCCTGCTGTGTAGTACTTTTCGATCTCGGAGAAGTCGAAGAGTTCCAGCAACTCCGGACGCATCGGCGTCTGCTCTTCCTTGACCACGGTCACCTCGGGCACAGGCGAGTCGTCGTTTCCGTCCGCGGTGCAGACCAGCAGGGTGTTACGCCAGTCCGAGTCCATACCCGGGTGGTCGTCTCGGGTGTGACCGCCCCGGCTCTCGGTCCGCAGTAGCGCGGCCTTCGCCACGCACTCGCAGACCAGCAGCATGTTCCGCAGGTCCACTGCGAGGTGCCAGCCGGGGTTGAACTGTCGGTGGCCTTCGACCTGCATGCCTGCGAGACGGCCGCGGATACCTGCGAGCACCTCGATCGCCTCCTCGACCTCGTCGGCTTTGCGGATGATCCCCACGAGGTCGTTCATCGACTGTTGCAGGTCCGTATGCAGCGTGTAGGGATTCTCCGCTCTGCCCTCGGTCGGCGGGTCGAACGGCGAGAGTGCGAACCTCGCTGCTCGATCGATGTCCTCGGCCGCGACCTCAGGCCGCTTCTTCAGGCCCTCGACATAGGCGGCCGCACCCAGTCCGGCGCGACGGCCGAACACCAGCAGATCCGACAACGAGTTGCCGCCCAATCGGTTTGATCCGTGCATGCCGCCCGAGCACTCCCCGGCCGCGAACAGTCCGGGAACTCGTGCAGCCGCGGTGTCCGGGTCGACCTCGATGCCGCCCATGACGTAGTGACAGGTGGGCCCGACCTCCATCGGTTCAGCAGTGATGTCGACGTCAGCGAGCTCTTTGAATTGGTGGTGCATCGACGGCAGCCTGCGGATGATCTCGTCAGCGGGCATGCGCGACGCGATGTCGAGGTAGACGCCGCCGTGGTCGGTACCGCGGCCGGCTTTGACCTCTTCGTTGATGGCCCGGGCGACCTCGTCGCGCGGAAGCAGATCGGGGGTTCGCCGGGCACTGTCGTTGTCCGCCAGCCACTTGTCCGCTTCTTCTTCGGTCTCGGCGTACTGGCCTTTGAAGACGGGCGGGATGTAGTCGAACATGAAGCGTTTTCCGTCAGTGTTCTTCAGGACCCCGCCGTCGCCGCGAACGCCCTCGGTGACGAGGATCCCCTTCACGCTGGGCGGCCAGACCATCCCGGTCGGATGGAACTGGATGAACTCCATGTTGATCAAACTTGCACCGGCGCGCAGAGCCAGCGCGTGACCGTCGCCGGTGTATTCCCAGGAGTTCGAGGTCACCTTGAAGGATTTGCCGATGCCGCCGGTGGCCAGCACCACCGCCGGCGACTCGAACAGCACGAAACGGCCGGATTCGCGCCAGTAACCGAAGGCGCCCGAGATGGCGTCACCGTCCTTGAGCAGTTCGGTGATGGTGCACTCGGCAAAGACCTTGATCCGGGCCTCGTAGTCCCCGGTCGCCGCGAAGTCCTCTTGCTGCAGCGCGACGATCCTCTGCTGCATCGTGCGGATCAGTTCCAGACCGGTGCGGTCGCCGACGTGGGCAAGTCTGGCGTAGGTGTGGCCACCGAAGTTGCGCTGCGCGATCCTGCCGTCCTCGGTGCGGTCGAACAGGGCGCCATAGGTTTCCAGTTCCCAGACCCGGTCCGGGGCCTCTTTGGCGTGGAGTTCGGCCATACGCCAGTTGTTGAGGAACTTTCCACCGCGCATGGTGTCCTTGAAGTGGGTCTGCCAGTTGTCCTTGGAGTTGGCATTGCCCATCGACGCCGCGCAACCGCCCTCGGCCATCACGGTGTGCGCCTTGCCGAACAACGACTTGCACACCACCGCCACCGAGTGACCACGTTCCCTGGCCTCGATCACCGCGCGTAAGCCGGCCCCGCCGGCACCGATCACGACGACGTCGTACCGGTGGCGTTCGACTTCGGTCATCTGTTGTTCGACTCCTCGCAGATAGCAATGTATTCAGCAGCGCAGCAGGACTTCCGGGATGATCGTCAACCGATGAACCGCAGGTCGGAGATGGTCCCGCTGGACACCATCATGATGTAGAAATCGGTGAGCACCAGGGTGCCCAAGGTGATCCACGCGTACTGCATGTGCCGGGCGTTGAGCTTGGACACCTGCGTCCAGATCCGATAGCGAATGGGGTGCGCCGAGAAGTGCTTGAGGCGGCCACCGGTGACGTGACGGCACGAGTGGCAGGAGACGGTGTAAACCCACAGCAGGATCACGTTGCCGACCAGGATCACGTTCCCGAGCCCGATTCCGAACCCGCCTCCCTTGGCATGAAAGGCCGTCACAGCGTCGTAGGTGTTGATCAGCGACACGATGACCGCGGCGTAGAAAAAGTATCGGTGCGCATTCTGGATGATGAGCGGCAGTTTGGTCTCCCCGGAATACTTGCTGTGCGGCTCGGCGACGGCGCAGGCCGGAGGGGAGAACCAGAACGAACGGTAGTAGGCCTTGCGGTAGTAGTAGCAGGTCAGACGGAACCCCAGTAGGAACGGCAAGACCACGAACCCGAGCGGGATGATCATCGGCAGTTCCGGGAAGGGCGTCCCGAAATGGCTGGACCCTGGCACGCAGGACTCGCTCAGACAGGGTGAGTAGAACGGCGTCAGGTAGTGGTAGTCCTCAACCCAATAGGCGGTTCGGACAAAAGATCTCACCGTCGCGTAGATGACGAATGCGGACAGACCTACCGCGGTCAGCAGCGGCGACAACCACCAGCGGTCCTTCCGCAGTGTGCGTACGAGTATTCGTGCCCTGCCGGGTGAGAAGACCCCGGTTTTTTCCCGCTCAGTTGCGGGGGCGCTCACTTCGTCCGCTCACGCGAGTGGAACCCCAACCCCTCATCCTGCGCGCCGAGCCACGCGGACTCGTCCGACTTGCTGTCGGGGACATAGACGACGTCGTTCTTGTTCACCGGTGGGCGCATCAGCGGGGGCGGCGACTTCTCGAAGTCGTGCAGATCGATCTCTAGGCGGTCGAGATCGTTGGTCATGCGTCGCACGGAGTCGACGTCCCCATATTGCAACTTCAGTGCGACGATGTGGTGCCGCAGAGCTCCGATGCTGCGATGGAGTTCGTTCATTCCGGCAGATGCCATGGCGTTACCTCCGAGGGCTATGTGACTCACACCACATTACTGCCCGGGTCACCTCAGTCAACGGTTTTCACCGAACGTGTCGCCCAGCGCGGCCGCCTTGGCGCGCAGAACCGTGCTCTCCCTTTGGTTTCCGGCCATGTCAGCTGCCACCAACAGCTCCGCACGCGCCTCCGTGTCGCGATGCAACCTGGCCAGTAGTTCGCCCCGGACCGCCGGCAGCAGATGAGAACGCGACAATGAGCCCGCGGCGACCAACTCATCCACGATCTCCAACGCCAGACCCGGCCCAGACGCCATCGACACCGCGACAGCGCGATTGAGGTCGACGACAGGCGACGGCGCGATTCGGCCCAGCGCCTCGTAGAGGATCACGATGCGCTGCCAATCGGTGTCCTGCGCGGTGGGCGCGGTGGCATGACACTGGGCGAGTGCGGCCTGCAGGCCGTACGGGCCTCTGCCCCGCCCGCAATCGTCGGCGCGAGCCAGGGCCTGCACACCGCGGCGGATCTGCGCCTGATCCCACCGACTCCGGTCCTGATCCGAGAGCAGGATGGGGGTCCCGTCCGTGGTGGTCCGCGCACCGAACCGCGACGCCTGGAACTCCATCAGCGCGACCAGCGCGTGCACCTCCGGCTCGTCCGGCACGAGCCCGGCCAGGATCCTGCCGAGCCGGAGTGCCTCCCCGCACAGCTCTGAACGGATCCAGCGATCGCCTGACGACGCCGAATACCCTTCATTGAAGATGAGGTAGAGAACACTGAGCACCGCCGACAGGCGCTTCGGGTACTCCTCACGCGGCGGCACCTCAAAGGGCACGTCGGCCGCTTTCAGAGTCTTCTTCGCTCGTACGATCCGCTGCTGGATCGTGGCCGTCGAGGTCAGGAACGCCTGCGCGATCTCGTCGGTCGTCAGGCCTCCGACGACCCGCAACGTGAGAGCGATCTGGCCTTCACGGGCCAGCACCGGGTGCGCCGAGACGAACACCAGTCGCAGCACGTCATCGTCGATGTGGTCGGGATCCCAACCGAGTTCTGCGTCAGGCCGCGTCTCGAGATCTCGGGCGATGGCGACGTACTTCTGATCGAGTCGTACCTGGCGCCGCCAGCCATCGACCGCCCGGCGCTTGGCCACCGTGGTGAGCCAGGCACCCGCATTACGCGGGACGCCCGACTCCGGCCACTTCGACATTGCTTCGACCAGCGCCTCCTGAGCGAGGTCTTCGGCCAGACCCACATCTCCGACCATCCGGGTCAATGAGGCGATGATCTTGGCGGCCTCCATGCGCCAGACCGCATCGATGATGCGGTTGATCGCCTCCGCGCCGCTCACCCCCACCTCAGTTGGCTGCGCGGTTGGCCTGCTCCTCCCGCCACTGCTCTTCCTTCTGAATCCACTCGTTGTCCTGGGGAAAGTCCTCGGCGCCGGCAACCCGGCGCACCTCGAGCTTGCTGCCCGGCCCCAGGGGGCACCGTGACGCCCACTGCGCGGCCTCCTCCTTGCTCGACACCTCGAGCATCCAGAATCCGCTGAACAATTCTTTCGCTTCTGCGTACGGGCCGTCGGTCACCACCGGCGGGTCGGACTCGAAGTCGACGACGAATCCCTCCGAGGCGTCGGCCAGGCCCTCACCGGCCAGCAGGACGCCTGCCTTAACAAGAGACTCGTTGTAAGCCCCCATCGCGGCGATGATCTCGTCAAACGGGATCTCTTTGCTCGCGTCGATGGCCTCCTGCGAGTCCCGCATGATCAGCATGTAACGCATGATGTTCTCCTCATTCGGTAGGTGTATACGAGGTTCCGTTTATGGTCCTCACCCATTCGTCGAACGAGTATCGACCAGATCGACACGACTTCGGAAGAACTTTTCAGGGGCTGTCAGTGGGCGGCGTCATCCCACGATCTGCCGTAGCCGATGGACACATCGAGAGGCACCGACAACTCGATCGCGCCGCCCATCTTCGCGCGCACGAGTGCCTCAAGGCGCTCCTGCTCACCGCCGGCCACCTCGAAGACGAGTTCGTCGTGTACCTGCAGCAGCATGCGTGACGACAACTTCTCCTCGGCCAGCGATCGCTGAACATCGATCATCGCGACTTTGATGATGTCGGCCGCGGTGCCCTGGATGGGCGCGTTGAGGGCCGCCCGCTCGGCGACATCGCGGCGCTGCCGGTTGTCGCTGTTGAGATCGGGAAGGTAGCGGCGACGCCCGAACAGCGTGGACGTGTATTCGTTTCGTCGCGCTTCCTCGACGGTCTCGCGGAGGTAGTCGCGCACCCCACCGAAACGGGTGAAGTATGCCTCCATCTGCTCCTTGGCCTCAGCGGTGCTGATCTTCAGTTGAGCCGACAGACCGAACGCGCTCAGGCCGTAGGCGAGGCCATAGCTCATCGCTTTCACCCGGCGACGCATGTCCGGCGTGACCTCTTCGATCGGAACGCCGAACGCCCGCGATCCCACGAAGCTGTGCAGGTCTTCGCCGGTGTTGAACGCCTCGATCAGGCCCTCGTCCTTGGACAGGTGCGCCATGATCCGCATCTCGATCTGGCTGTAGTCGGCGGTCATCAGGGAGTCATATCCGTCGGCGACGACGAATCCCTGGCGAATCTGACGTCCGGCATCGGTGCGGACCGGGATGTTCTGCAGGTTCGGTTCGGTCGACGACAGCCGCCCCGTCGCGGCGACCGTCTGATTGAAGGTCGTGTGGATCCTGGCGTCGTCGGCGACCGTCTTGAGCAACCCCGCGACGGTGACCTTGAGCCTGGTCGCATCGCGATGGGCCAGCATGTGCTCGAGGAACGGATGTCCGGTCTTCTCGAACAGTCCGGCCAGTGCGTCGGCATCGGTGGTGTAGCCGGTCTTGGTCTTCTTGGTCTTCGGCATCTCGAGCTCGTCGAACAGCACCACCTGAAGCTGCTTGGGCGAGCCCAGGTTGATCTGTTTGCCGATCACCTCGTAGGCGAGTTCGGCCGATTCCCGGACGCGTGCAGCAAACCCCGATTCGAGGTCCTCTAGGTGCGGGACGTCGATCCCGATACCGGCCGCCTCGAGTTCAGCCAGCACGAACAGCAGAGGTAGCTCCATGTCGGTCAGCAGAGAGCCGGAATCGATCTTGGCCAGTTCCTCATCGAACCGGTTGGCCAGTTCGGCCACGGCTTGTGCCTGCAACATCGCCTGATCGGCCGCGGCCTGTGCTCCCGAGTCCTCGTCCAGGAGCGACATCTGTCCGTCGTCGGTGACAGCGTCGGCGCGCAGTTCCCGGCGCAGGTACCGCAGCGCGAGATCGTCGAGATTGAACGACCGCTGTCCAGGAAGGATGAGGTACGCCGCCAGCGTGGTGTCGCTGGTGACACCACCGAGGCGCCATCCCCGACCCCGCAAGGCGTGGAAGGCCCACTTGGCCTCGTGGATCGCCTTCGGAACGTTGACATCGGCCAACCAGTCGGCGAGTGCCGTCTCGTCCTCAGGGCCGATCTCCGCAGGATCGAGGTATCCCGACTCGCCATCGGCCGCCGCGATCGCGATACCGGTGACATCCGAGCCGTATACCTGTCGCGGCCCGAGGATCGTCAGTCCACTGCGACCGGTCCCGGGCGCAGCATGCGCAGCGAGCCAGGCGGCCACCTCCCCGGCGCCGAGCAGGTTGCCCCGGAGATCGAACCCGGATTCGGCCTCTGGCGCGGCCGAGGTCAGGGTGGTGAACAGCCGGTCGCGCAGCACCCGGAACTCGAGGTCGTCGAACAACTGGTGGATCTTGTCTCGGTCCCAGGGGGCCAAGGCGAGCTCGTCGGGCTGCAACGGCAGATCCATGTCGCGCACGAGTTCGGTGAGTTGGCGGTTCATCTGGACACTGGCGATATGGGCGCGAAATGCTTCTCCCACTTTGCCTTTGACCTTGTCTGCGTTGTCGACCAGACCCGAGAGCGATCCGTATTCGCGGATCCACTTGGTCGCCGTCTTCTCCCCCACGCCCGGGATACCTGGGAGGTTGTCGGACGGGTCGCCGCGCAGGGCGGCGAAATCGGGATACTGGGCCGGGGTCAGCCCATACTTGGTCTCGACAGTTTCCGGAGTGAACCGGGTGAGCTCAGAGACCCCCTTCTTCGGATAGAGCACGGTGACGTTGTCGCTCACGAGTTGCAGCGAATCCCGGTCGCCCGTGACCACCAGCACCCGGAAGCCCTGTTCCTCGGCGCGCGTGGTCAGCGTGGCGATGATGTCGTCGGCCTCGTAGCCTTCGCGGAAGAGCACCGGAATCCCCATCGCGCCCAACACATCTTTGGTCAGGTCGACTTGGCCACGGAACTCATCCGGGGCCGAGCTGCGCTGCGCCTTGTACTCCGGGAACACCTCGGCGCGGAAGGTCTGGCGCGAGACGTCGAACGCCGCGGCGATATGGGATGGGTTCTCGTCGCGCAGTAGATTGATCAGCATCGAGGTGAACCCGTACACCGCGTTGGTGGTCTGCCCTGACGCCGTCTTGAAATTCTCGGCGGGCAGGGCGAAGAACGCCCTGAACGCGAGCGAGTGCCCGTCGAGCAGCATCAGCGTCGGCGGCTCGGCCGCTTTCGTCGAGGACTTCGCCGTGGAACGGCCGGGCTGACTTGTCTGCGCAGGACTCACGGTCCCAAGTGTATGGAGCGGGGGTGACAGGCCCGCCGGTACGGCCCAAAAAAGCGAAATCGCACAGCGTTTTTCGAGGTCACAGCTCTGGTAACTCAACAGTAACTGGGCGGAAACTTAGAAAGCCTGCCGAGTGCGGTTACGGGTTATAGAGTCCGCCCAGACGACTGTTGATGTCCGGCACCACCGCCGGGCGATGACCACCTTCGGGAGGATTCAAGCGTGATGCCCCGTCCTGCTCAACGAGCACGGGTAACAGGAGCCAGGCTGGGGGCGGGCGCTCTGCTCACCCTGCTTGCGTCACTCATGTTTGCCGGACTCATGGGCTCAGGTATCGCAGCTGCGGCACCAGCCCCCACCACCGACGACACCGTGCGCGTCTTCGGAACCCTGCGCAATGGTTCCGAACCCGTTGCCGGCGTCAAGGTCGACGCGAAAGACGGGGCCGGCGCGATCGTCGAATCAGCCACCTCGTCGAACACGGGCACCTGGGAGGTGAACGTCCCGCCGGGCAACTACTCGGTGGTCATCGACAAGACCACGGTGCCGGACGGCGTCGAGGTCCAGAAGGACACAGTCGACGTCGTCGTCGTCGAGGGTTCGCCGCGCCCGGTCATCTTCCTCTTCGGTGCCGAACGGTCCGCCAACGAGGTGTCCGCTGCGGAGGAACTGACGCGACTGGCGATCGACGGTCTTCGGTTCGGTCTCATCATCGCCATCTGTGGTGTGGGGCTGAGCCTGATCTTCGGTACCACTGGCCTCACCAACTTCGCCCACGGCGAACTGGTGACCCTCGGCGCCGTGGTGGCCTGGTTCTTCAACGTGAAGATGGGCATCCAGCTCATACCCGCGACCATTCTCGCGATCGTGGTCGGCATCGGCATCGGCATCTTGAACGAACTCGGGATTTGGCGACCGCTGCGACGACGCCGATCCGGACTCATCGCCATGCTGGTCGTCTCGATCGGTCTCGCGCTCGTCATGCGCTACCTGATCCTTATTTTCTTCTCCGATCGCGCCGAACCCTTCGACGACTACCAGGTGCAGAAGCAGATCGGTTCGGGCGCCTTCGCCATCACGCCGGTCAACCTCTGGTGCATCATCATCAGCCTCGTCGTGCTGGTCGCAGTGGCCGTCATGTTGCAGAAGACGCGAATCGGCAAGGCCATGCGCGCCGTCGCCGACAACCGCGACCTAGCGGCTTCATCAGGTATCAACGTGGACCGTGTCATCTTGTTCGTCTGGGCCATGGCCGGCGGGCTCGCGACCCTCGGTGGCGTGCTGTTCGCCATGTCCGAACTCGGCGGCCGCGTCCAATGGGAGATGGGTTTCAAGCTCTTGCTGCTCATGTTCGCGGGCATCACGCTCGGCGGACTCGGTACCGCCTACGGTGCGCTCCTCGGCTGTGTGATCGTCGGTCTGCTGGTGCAGCTCTCGACGTACTGGATCGATCCCGATCTCAAGTACATCGGTGGTTTGCTCGTTCTCATCGTCATTCTCACCATCAGACCGCAGGGCATTCTCGGGTCCAAAGCGAGGATCGGCTGACTCATGGACATCATTTCCGCACTCCAGATCGCAATCGCTCAGCTGGTCGGTCCATCGGCGATCTTCTACGCGCTGCTGGCCATCGGCCTCAACCTGCACTTCGGCTACGCCGGACTGCTCAACTTCGGACAGATCGGCTTTGCCCTGCTCGGCGCCTACGGCGTGGGCATCATGGCCGAGAACTACGACCAGCCGTTGTGGATCGGCGCCATCGTCGGCATCGTCGCCGCCGGGGTTCTGGCCCTGGTACTCGGCTTCCCTACCCTGCGCCTGCGAGCGGACTATCTGGCGATCGTGACGATCGCTGCTTCAGAGATCCTGCGTCTGGTGTTCCGGTCGACTGCCGCTGACGATCTGACCCACTCCACCAACGGCATCTTCGGATACGCCTCCGGCTTCTTCGAGTACAGCCCGTTCGACAACGGCAAGCAGTACGACTTCTTCGGAGTCAAGTTCCAGGGCACCGATCTGTGGGCGATGGTGGTCGGCTGGGCGATCGTACTGCTGCTCTGCCTGCTGGTCTGGCTCTTGGTCCGCAGCCCGTGGGGTCGCGTCCTCAAGGCCGTCCGCGAGGATGAGGACGCCGCCCGCTCGCTCGGTAAGAACGCCTACTTCTACAAGATGCAGGCACTGATCCTCGGCGGCTGCATCGGCGGTATTGCCGGCGTCTACAACGCGCTGCAGACGCAGTCGATCAACCCCGACTTCTATTCGACGGCCCAGACGTTCTTCGCCTATGGAGCACTCATCCTCGGTGGCGCGGCAACAGTCTTCGGTCCGGTGGTAGGAGCCATGCTCTTCTGGTTCCTGCTGGCGATCCCCGATGCACTGCTGCGGCAGGTCACCTCCGGTCCCGACGCGTGGTTCGATCTGAGCCAGCAGCAGGTCGGCGCCATCCGTTACGTCTTGTTGGGATTGGCGATAGCCCTGATGATGGTCTTCAGACCGCAAGGAATTCTGGGCAACAAGCGGGAGGTGCAGCTCGATGCCTGACGGACGCCACGTGAAAGACGGAGACAACTCCGGCGAGCCCGACCTGAGCGTCGACGCAGCCACCCTCACCACAGAGGCGGCCCCGGCCACGCTGGCGGAGTTGAAGGTGCTCGGCGCGGAAGAACGTGCCGCGATCTTTGCCGATGTGAGCCCGGAAGCCGGATCCAGCAAGCCCGATCCGATCATCACGGTTGACGGGATCACCCGTACCTTCGGCGGCCTCAAGGCGGTCGATGTGCACCACCTGGAGATCCAGCGCGGATGCATCACCGGTCTGATCGGACCCAACGGTGCCGGCAAGACCACGTTCTTCAACCTCATCACCGGTTTCGACAAACCTGACACCGGCACGTGGGAACTGAATGGTCACCCGATGGGACGGATTGTGCCGCACAAGGTGGCGCGCAACGGCATGGTTCGGACATTTCAGCTGACGAAGGCGTTGTCGAAACTCTCGGTGCTCGACAACGTTCGGCTCGGTGCCCGCCACCAAAAGGGCGAGCACATGTTCGCCGCGCTCGCGCCCTGGGTCTGGCGTAAGCAGGAGGCCGAAACGACCGAGCGCGCGTACGAATTGCTCAAGCGATTCAAGCTCGACACCAAGGCCGACGACTACGCCGGCTCGCTGTCCGGTGGTCAGCGCAAGCTCCTGGAGATGGCACGTGCGTTGATGACCAATCCCGAGGTCGTCATGCTCGACGAGCCCATGGCCGGCGTGAACCCCGCGCTGACCCAGAGCCTGCTCGAACACATCAAGTCGTTGCGCGACGAAGGCATGAGTGTCGTGTTCGTCGAACACGACATGGACGTCATCCGCGACATCAGCGACTGGGTGGTGGTGATGGCGCAGGGCAAGGTGATCGCCGAGTCGCTCCCCGAACGGCTCGGGGACAACGAGGCCGTCGTCGATGCGTATCTGGGCGGCCATCACGATCAGGCGCTCGAATTCGATGCTGACGGCAACCCTGTCGGCGAAACGGCGGCGTTGGCCGAGGAAGTCGAGGCCGCCATGGAACAGACCCTGAAGGCAGGCGGTGATCTGTCGGAACCGATTGTTCCCACACGGGACACATCCCACGGCACCACGGACAGAAAGGACAAGGCATGAGCGGTCCCGACATGTCCAAATCGGCTACAGCACAACCAGATAAGGGACTGACGCGCGCCGAACTGGCCGCGACTCCCGAGGTGCATCGCGAGCAGGCCGTCAACGCGCTGCTGCGTGCCGACGACATCACCGCCGGCTACCTTCCCGGCATCAACATCCTCGAGGAGTGCAACTTCTACCTCGACGACGGTGAGATCGTCGGCATCATCGGCCCCAACGGTGCCGGCAAATCGACGTTGCTCAAGACGCTGTTCGGGTTGATCCCCGTGCGCGTGGGCGCGGTCAGTTTGCGCGGGGAGAACATCACCTCCGCCAAGGCGCACGTCTTGGTGACCAAAGGCGTCGGTTATGTGCCCCAGACGCTGAACGTCTTTCCGGCGCTGACCATCGAAGAAAACCTCGAGATGGGGATCTACCTGCGCCCGAAGAAGTTCAACGAACGTTTCGAGTTCGTGTCCGAACTCTTCCCGTTGCTGTCCGAGCGCCGCAAGGTCAAGGCAGGTGCGTTGTCCGGTGGCGAACGTCAGATGGTGGCCATGGGACGAGCGCTGATGATGGAGCCGTCGGTGCTGCTGCTCGACGAGCCTTCAGCCGGGTTGTCGCCGATGTTCCAGGACGAGGTCTTCATCCGCATCAAGAAGATCAACGCCACCGGCGTCTCGGTGATCTTGGTAGAGCAGAACGCCCGACGCTGCCTGCAGATCTGTGACCGTGGCTACGTGCTCGATCAGGGCCGCAACGCCTACACCGACACAGGCCTCAACCTTGCCAACGACCCGAAGATCATCGAGCTGTACCTCGGTACCCTCGCCGGAAGCTCTGAAAAGAAGTAGCCCAGAACGCCTTTCGAAGCCTTCACAAACAGCAGGGAGGCCCGGACCTTTCGGTCCGGGCCTCCCTGGTGCGTTCAGTCAGGCGATGTCAGGACATCAGTTGTCCGAAACCACCTTGTAGTCGGCGACCGGATCGATCAACTTGTTGTTGCCGTCGAACTCGAGTACGCCATACGAGCCGATGGACGGCTCGCCTGCGGTCACGAACGCGAGTTCGCCGGTGACACCGTCATAGTCGATGTCGGTGCCCGCCTTGACCAACGCCAAGCACTCCGCGTACGTGGTGCACTTGGTGCCGTCCTTGGTCACGCCGTTGATCTCCGAGGCGATGGCCATACCGTTGGTCGACTTCGCGATCTCCGCGGCGAGAGCTGAGATGACAGTGGCGTCGTAGCTCTCCTGTGCGTAGTTGAAGTCGATGAGGGCCGGGTCGACTGCCTTGAGCCGGGCTGCAAAGTCAGGTCCCAGCGCGGTCAGCGGCGCTGTGCCCTTCATACCCTCGAGGATGCCGGGTCCAACGGATTCACCCAGAGCGTTGCCCATGTTGCCGTCGACGCCGAAGACGAGCTTGTCCTTCGGTCCGATCTGGACCTCGTTCATGCGGGTGATGATCTTGGCGCTCTCCTCGAACCCGATGACTGCGATGCCGTCCGGGTTGAAGTTCTTCACCTGGTCGACCTCAGCATTGAAGGACTGCGCGTTGGGGTCGTAGATGATTTTCTGGATCTGGTCCGACGGAATGCCGGCAGCCTCCAGGTCGGCGACGGTGTTGTCGGCCAGGCCGGTTCCGTACGGATCGTTCATCGCCAGGATGGAGACGCGCTGAACACCGCCTTCAGCGATCACCTGAGCCAGGGCCTGCGCCTGCAGCGTGTCGGCAGGGGCGGTACGGAAGTACATGCCCTTGTCCTTGTAGCAGGTGAACTCGTCCGAGGTGTTGGCCGGCGAGAACATGACTGCTCCAGCGCTGGCGATCTTGTCGATGACCTTGAGGGACACCGAGGACGATGCCGCACCGATGATGACCTGGGTGCCGGCCGCGAGCTCGCGGTCGACAGTGGCGCTCGCGGTATCCGTGGTGGTGTCGCCGGAGTCGCCGTTGACTTCTTCAACGGGCTTGTCCAGCACGCCGCCTGCGGCGTTGATGTCGTTGACCGCCAGCGTGACGCCCGCGAACTCGGGCGGGCCGAGGAACGCCAGGCTGCCGGTCGCAGGAAGCAAGGTGCCGATCTTCAGGGGATTCGTGCTGACCGGGCCAGGGGTGGCCTGATCGACGTTGTCGCCGCAATCTGCGGTGGCTGTCGTGGTCTCGCTCGACGACGAATCTTCGGAATCGTCTGAACTGCTACACCCGGCCAATGCCAAGGCGGCAACAGCCGCTGCGACTGTTCCCCTCAAGAGATATCTGTGGGCCATCAATATTCTCCTCGCGGTAAATCACTCGAGCGCGGCGCGACTTTTAACGACGCATACGACCGCCACTCGCTCGGGTAAAGCTAGCGCGATCGTGTTGCCCACGAGTAACGTTCGTGAAACTCCGATGACGTCCGCCCAGGCTGTGACCAGATCGAGACCAACGTGCTGTTGCGGCTGTCGCAACAGGGCTCGTCGCGCCCGGCTCATAGCCAGGCAAGGTGCCGTGAAGACATTGCCCGGCAGGCTATTTGGCCTTCGTGCCCAAAGTCTCGATGACTACTTCAGCAACCGCCTTCATGGTGGTCCTGCGGTCCATCGCCGCACGCTGGATCCACTTGAAGGCCTCGGGTTCGGTAAACGCATGCGTCTGCATCAAAATGCCCTTTGCGCGTTCGACCAATTTCCGGATCTCCAGACGCTCCGTCAGATCCGCAACGTCCGCTTCGAGTAGATGGAGCTCGGTATAGCGACTGACCGCCACCTCGATCGCCGGCACCAGGTCCGCCTTCGTGAACGGTTTCACGAGGTAGGCCATCGCACCGGCGTCGCGCGCCTTCTCCACGAATTCACGCTGACTGAACGCGGTCAGCATCACAACCGCGGACAGCCGCTTGCTTGCGATCTCTGCCGCGGCATCGATGCCGTCGCGGACCGGCATCTTCACGTCCATGATCACCAGATCAGGTCGGAGTTCTTCAGTGAGGTCGACGGCCACCTGACCGTTTGGGGCCTCCCCGACGACGTCGTAGCCCTCTTCACGGAGCATCTCGATGAGGTCCATCCGGATGAGCGAGTCATCTTCGGCGACCAAAACCCGTCGCGTCACGGGCGTCGACTCCTCGGCCTTGGCTGCGCTTGCGTCCGTCGTCGCCATCGGTCCCACCTCCACGTTGAAATGCCTGCCCACTGGCACGCCCGGCCAGGGCTTTCACCCCCGCCACTTGCACCACGATAGGACGCAACAGTACCGGTTGGATTCTCACCGGGCTCGTCATCTAAAGTGACCTCTGCAGGAAGACGCCCCCGTAGCCCAATTGGCAGAGGCAACGGATTCAAAACCCGTCCAGTGTCAGTTCGAGTCTGACCGGGGGCACCGAGCAACCTCTATGCCGCAACCCGCTTCATGTCCTGCATTAGTCGTATATCCCCCATCAGCGCTCGCCGCCGCGTTCCGCGGAGCGCACCGCAACCTCATTGTCGGTGGGTCCGGCTACTGTCACCGCAGAACTGAATCAGGGGTCATCAGGGGGCAGAAGTGTCGGTCAACGCAATCGAGTCGCAACCGTTCGGAGTGGTGTACGGGTCATCGAACATCTTCGACACAGCCGATCCCGCAGGGCTATCGGACGTTCAACTCACCGAACGAGTCGTCGGATACGCCAGTCAGATCGCGGCCCTGACCGCACAGTTCTTCGACCTGCTCGTCGAGTTCGACAACCGCGGGGTCTGGAACGGCGAAGGAATCCGTTCCTGCCCACAATGGCTCTCCTGGCGCACCGGACTGTCATTACGCACCGCCCAAGACCACCTGCGCATCGCCCACGCACTCATCGAGCTGCCACACCTGCACACGGCATTCCACGACGGGCGGCTGTCGTACTCGAAGGTCCGCGCGCTGACCCGCGTCGCCACCATCGACCGCGAACAAGAATTGCTGTCGGTAGCGCTGTCAGCAACGGCGGCACAGGTCGAGCATCTCGTTCGATCCATCAAACACATCGACCACCGCGACGACGACAGTGCAACGAAACCAGCCGAATCCGACGCCCGGTGGCGGTGGAACGACGACGGAACACTGTCGGTGACCATGCGACTGCGACCCATCGACGGCGCCCGACTTCTCGCCGGCGTCGTGCGCAGTGAATACGAACGCACCCGCACCTGCACCGATCCTGATCTTCCTACGGAAGTCCCGGACAGTGCGCCCACCGATACCGCTACGCCGAAACCAGATCTCTGGCGGCATGTGCCCTCCAACATCGCCGAGGCGGTCGTCGCAATGGCCGACTCGGTCGCGACCATGATCGACATGCCCGAGTTCGCGCCCGGAGCCGAAATCGTGATCCACACCGATGCCGAGGACGCCGAGACCGAACCGCACCTCGACGGTGGTCCGGCGGTCTCGGAAACCAAGACAGATGAGGCGGCATGCGGTGGGTCAATACGCACCGTCAGACACCGGCGCGACAAGACTGGCAAGTTGGGTGTGGCGATGACCTGGGGTCGCAAACGCCGCCTACCCACCCGGTCATTGCTCCGCGCACTGTTCGAACGAGACCGCGGGTGCCGGCACCCGGGCTGCGGTCGCACCCGACACCTGCACGCCCACCACGTCCGCTTCTGGCGCAACGGCGGCACCACCGACCCGGACAACCTGATCCTGTTGTGTTCTACCCACCACCGCGCACTCCACCACGGCGAGTTCACCATCACCGCACTCGGACACCAGCGGTTCACCTTCCACCGCACCGACGGCTCGTTGATCGAGACCGCCCCCGCAACAACAACTCCCACCGGCTGGCAACCCGACCCGAAAATCGCACCAGACGCAGTCGAACCCGTCGGCGGCGGACGCCTCGACCTCGGCTACACCACCGAAGTCCTTTACGCCATCTGGGAACTGCGCACCACACAGCACGAACAACCCATCGCCGCCTGACGGCGCTCCGCGGAACGCATTGAACCCTGCCGATTGGTCTTGGTATGTCGTGGACGTCAGCGCTATTGGCCCTTAGCAGCTCTGACCAGCTTCCGTGCCAAATACCTCCGACAGCTCGAAGGGCACGCACCACCTTCATCTACGCGCCGATTCCTCGTCGCAGAGAGCACCAGTCGATCACTTCGGCCGGTGTCGAGGGGCGTCAGCCAGTGGCGGGTGCTATGGGGATGGTCACCGACACTCACCCCACCCATCCCGGCGACGAAACTGGGCGACAGGAAATCGCGGCCTTCTCCATGGCGAGGTTGGTCCGAGCCAGAGCCAGATAGCGCAGCGCCAATTCCACGCCTGATATGTACCCCGCGTCGTATTCGGGGTCACGCTTTGTGGCCGTGATGATCTCATCGGTCAACCGCGCTTCAATTGCTTGCAGGATCGCCTTCTCACGACGGCGGTCCCGGCGTCTACTCGGTACCGAGGCGTCGGTGTGACCGGCCTCGCCCGACGGTCCAGACGCGTGGTGGTCGAGAAGTGCTCGTGCAGTGCGGCCAGCACCTCGGCGAGTGTTCGATTGCGTGGACCGGGGTCAAGCATTCTTGCGCCTCCGGACGACCGTCCGTTCCGCCACTGCCCTTTTTTGGTCACGTCTCTGCTTGAGCACTAGACGCTTCTTCTTCGAACTCGAATTCTTTTCTGCCATCATTCCTCAATGCCATAGGTGTATCGCGGCTGCAAGAGCCGCTCACCGACCGACCATAGCCCAGAAAAAAATAAAGTCCAGCTGCCCACGAACTCACCCCCGGGTAGCCCTCTGCCCGTCCCGAGATTTTCACATCTTCTTTGCCACAGTAGTTTTCGGAAACACGTCCGCAAATAGAGCGGACTGGCTTTTATTTTTTTCCGGGCTAGAGTCCGGTTAACTGATAAAAAAGGAGTGTGGCCGTGAAAGCGGTTGTCATGGAGTGCTGTTTTCGAATCTGCGCAACGCCGGCGCGGATTCTCGCGTTTCGGTGCCATGCGGAGAAACTTGCCGGCGCGGCGTTCTCGCAACGAACGCGCCGCTCGAGCGCGACGATCGATTCGGAGTCCCGACTGCTTCCGCGGCAGTGGCACATGCAGAACGACGTCGCCCGTCTTGGCGAGCCGCAGTGCCAGGAGGTGTGCTTGGCCTTCGCAGACAATCCGGCCCGACTGACCGCGGCCACCCTCGAGGCGCTCTCCCGCGACATCCTGGCCACGCTCGATACCAACACGGTGGAGGCGTCGCCTGAGACCGTCCCGTGGATCCTCACGCTGACGACGGACGCCGATGCTGGGTACCGACGACAGATTACGGACAGGCACCCGAAGTTGCACACCACTGCCAGCTTCGCCGCCGACGCTCACACATACCTCAAAGTCTTTGCTACACAGGAGATCATGCATGACCACCATCGCGCTATCCCCGCAGCGACCGCAGACCAAGGGGGCTCTAGACCAACAACTGTCTCGACTGTTCCAGTTGAGTAACGAGGTCAGTGCCGTCCTACTCGGTTCGGTAGAGGACGACCAACGCACCTCTACATTGCCAACCGGATCTGACAGGATGTTGGTGGTGGTCGTCGGCCGCGAGAATGACCTCAGAGATCGCGTGTGTGACTCGCTGGTCGATTCGGGTGCAGTCGTCGAGGTCATCGACCCCGGCCCACCCGAACTACGAAATCGGCACAGCGGACACCGTCGGTCGGGTCATGCCGAGGGTTCCCCTGTCTCGCACCGAGACGGTCTCCAGGCATACGTCGTCACCACAGCCAACGCGTCCGGCTCCGAGGAAAGATCAATGCGTGGTCGGTGGAGGCATCGGTGGGCCCGGCGTATCGAGATGGAGCGCTTGCTCGCAGCCGCATCAAACGCAACCTCAACACCGGACTCGTGCCGCATTCTCGTCGTCGGCGAAGAAAGCGCGACCGACCAGAACCGATCAGATCCCTCGTGGATTGCGAACCTTGCTCGTGACATCGCATATGAGGCCGTGATCAACGGAACGCGAGTGGAGTCCGCGGCCTACACACAGGTCGCGGACGGTACCGGCCTGCCCGGCTCTCTGCGCCGTGTCGTCGACTGGTGCGTAGGTCGGAATCGTCGCGAGCCTCGGCGAGAAGACGAAAGAATCGCTGTCCTGCCGGATTACCCGGCCCACCAGCACAAGACAACAGCGTTCGCGTGAGCAGTCGGGCCGCGCGTGAGCCACCGGTCAGCAGCTACCGAGTTCCCGGGCACGACCCTCGCATGACCGGAGACGAGCAACGATGACGCACGGTCAGTGACAAGACAGACCATCAATGCCCTGCGCTATTGCTCCTCAGGCCAGTTGATGTCCGCGACCGAACCCGAGGCAGGTGGCGCAACACGGTTGATGTCCAAAGGCCGCCGCTGATGCGACGTTGATAACGTGGCCTTCAAGGTCCAGGAAACGGTGGGGTACTCATGTCAGCCTCAGGCGACAACGTTGATGTGCTCATCGCCGACGGTGCCATGCCGCCGATCACCAGCGTGTACCAGCCCATCGTTGACCTGCACGATCTGCGGACCATCGGATACGAAGCGTTGGCACGTTGGCCTGATGCACCACACCTACATCCCGGAGCCGTCTTCTCCGCAGCCAGAGCAGCGGGGGCTCTCGATGAGCTGGACCGAGCCGCCCAACGAGCAGCGCTGCAGGGCGCACACCACGCCGCCCTCCCCGAGTCCTATGCGCTATTTGTCAACGTTGAAGCCGACACCACCCCTGCGGTGTCACTGACGAAACAGATCGCGCCGGCCCGCCACCGTTGGGCCGGGCGTCTGGTCGTCGAGATCACCGAACGGGCGCTGCTCGTAGACCCAGGCCGCGTCATCAACATCGCCGAAAGCGCACGCGCCGAAGGTATCGGCGTAGCGCTCGATGATGTCGGCTCCACCGCCGACTGCCTGACCATGCTCGACTACGTAGCACCCGACATCATCAAGATCGACGGCCCGCTGATTCGCGCCCGCAGACCCACATCGTCGGACGCCGCGACCATCGCGGCGATCGCCGCCTACGCCGAAACCAACCCCGCCACCCTCATCGTCGCCGAAGGCATCGAGACCGCCGCCGACCTGCTTCAAGCTCGTTCTCTAGGCGCCAGATACGGGCAAGGGTGGTACCTGGGCCGACCCGGCCCACTACTCACCGACCTACCGGCTGTACACCGGCCCCTTCCCTCGTTCGCTGCGCGCACCAGAGCCGGTGGGCATGACTCACCATCGGCGATCCTCGAGCACCTACCCGCCAGAGAGGGCCACAAAGGTCTCCTCGCGGCGTTGTCCCGGCACCTCGAAGACTCCGCCGCAGGTGCCCACGGACCGGTGACCGTCCTCGCCACCTTCCAGCACGCCCGCAACTTCACCTCCGCAGTGGCCCAGCGTTTCTCGGCTCTGGCGAGCATCCACCCCCACGCGTTCGTCGTCGCCCTCGGTGTCGACATGCCGCCGCACCCCGCGCCCGGCGTCCACGGCACCGCCATCACGCCCGGTGAACCCCTGGCGCAGGAATGGACGATCACGGTCACCGCCCCACATTATTTCGGTGCACTGATAGCCCGCGACGTCGGCGACCCCTCCATCGAACCCGACCGGCGCTTCGCCTATACCTTCACCCACGATCGACCACTGGTCACAGCGGCCGCACGCACTCTTATGCGACGCATCCACCGCACCGACGCACCACTCCCTCACTGACCAGGCCCGCCTCGCGAATGCATGTCGCTACCGGACGTGTGTCTCGCTGGGGCGTCGAACACCGATGCGGTACACGCTGAGATCTCGGTGAGCACGCCATCTCCATGTAGGTGTCCGTGTCGGTCAATGATGGATTGAAGTCGTCCAGATCAATCACCACGACCACGAACGGCGCCGACAAGCCATAATGCACGCCAGCGAAGGTTCTTTCGGCGTCCAGACCTCCACGGTTGCGTAGACCGGTCAGCTGGTCGTACAGCGCCCAAGTGGCATCTTGGCGGAGCAGAAGCAGTGACGTAGGAGTTCGAAGGGGGTCGGGCCGTTTCACTACTGGGCTATGCCCATGACCGCGTAGCGCCGACCCCGACGGCGTTTCACCACACTGAAATCGTTCGCCCTAGCCGAGTAACGAGTTCTACGTTCGAAAGTGACGACTGCTGACAACGGGCGTGGTATGGCCCCGCGGAAAGATCACTGGCAGGGGCGTCAGTGCGCTGCTTCGAACTCCTCGACGATTGCGCGCGGGATGCGACCACGGTCGGAGACCTCGTAGCCGTTCGCCCGTGCCCATTCGCGGACCGCCGACAGCTGCGCCTTGTCGCCGCCGGCGACGGCTGCGGGAGTGGTGGCGCGCGTGGGGGCAGGGGCCTGCTTGTTGGCGGAGCGCTTTTGCCGGCCGCCGATCTTGGTGGCCTTGTCGATCCACTTCTGCATGTCCTTGTCGAACTTTGCTGCGGACTTGCCACCGAGATCGAGTGAGTAGTCCACACCATTGACGGTGAACGTTTCCACGATCACTTCCGAGGGATCGAGCTCGGAGCCGTCGAAATCGTCGGTGATGTGCTCGATGGTCTTGCGTGCCATAGTGATGGGCCTTTGCTGGTGGCGACGCGGTACAAGCGCCGGGTGAATGCTGTCGGATATCGTTCGCCCGAACATACCGCCGCTCGGTGGTGTACACCGAACTGGGGATATACCGCGCCGCACCGCAGGTGCTAGGTCGACAACAAGTTCTCGCGCATCTGTCAGCAGCTGCAGCCGCATCCTCCGTTGATACGCGCACGTGGCACGGACCCCCGAGTGGGATCACGGAGCGAAAACTTTAACGCAGTTATAGGTGTTCCCCACTAGGTGGACACCCGTTATCCCCCACCTGATCGTCCTGACGGTGGACGCGTCCCAAGCGCGCAACGGTAGATAGTTGTGGATGTCATCGACATACCGCCCACGCAGCGAATGAAGTTGCCGGAGAGACAAACTGAGGAACAACAGGGCAAACGCAAATCTGGCGCCCTGTCAACGGCGACGGCATCAAAGCATGCTCCGAAAGGAACGAGCACCGCCGCCACCAACACGAAATGAGGTGCTGCGGTGACACACGATCGCGACGCATTCCGCGCGTGGCCGGCGGGAGCAGGTCCGGAAAGGTCGCCCATCCACACCGGCGCACAGGGCTTGTGGATCCGCGAGTTCGGCCTGCGACCGTCAGCGGGTGTAAATGTCGACCCCTCTGTTCTGCGA
The DNA here is from genome assembly GCF_017377795.1 of Williamsia soli. GTDB lineage: Bacteria > Actinomycetota > Actinomycetes > Mycobacteriales > Mycobacteriaceae > Williamsia > Williamsia soli. The sequence continues at coordinate 83,768 of NZ_JAFRDR010000012.1, forward strand.
CCTTTCAGCCTCGCTGGACTGGGCCTGACCCGCCTCGGCCGACGGCGCACCCCCACTCGGCCGCTGCCCGTGGCGAGTCGATTGGCGATCGACATCACCGACCCACATGCGTTGTCGATCACCTATTTGGAGCACACCGACGACGCCGAAACACCGCTCGCACACGCGCAGTTCGCCGACGAGCATCCTGTGGCCTGGATCGCCGCGGTCACCAGGCAACAACACATACTTCTGACCGTGTCTGACCACGGCCCAGCATTGGACTCTCCTGGCCCTGTCACCGCAATTCACGCGCTCGGCGGCGCGTGGGCCGGAATCATTGCTTGCAACGCGGACTGCGTGCGCCGATCCAGCGGGTCGGCAGCGGCGGACTGCGCCCGACATCGACTCACCGACAAACAACAGCGGCGGACGGGCCTGGACCAATGACACACGAAGTGCCATCGTTGATCGGCGCTGTAGATCGTTTAGGTCCTACCCTGCCGTTCACCCCTGCACTGGTCGGTGCGATAGTGAGTTTGCATTGCTAGCACCCATGGTGGGGGAAGCCGGTCGAAGTCCGGCGCTGTCCCGCAACGGTAGGCCGTCATCTGACGGCGAGCCCGATCGCCCGCATGGGGGCTTGTGACTCCGTTATGTCGTCGTGGTTTGCGAATGGGAGTCCAGCGAGGCAGCTGGTGACCTCTGGCGTGTGCGCACGCCACGGGTGGCCCTGCCGTGCTGGATCGACTCGTACGCCACCTGAGCAAGATCTCGAGGTCCGATGTCGATCAGCACCCCGTCATTCCACTTGCGTACGCTCGCGCTCGTTGCACTGTCAACGGCCACCGTCATGGCCCTGACCAGCTGTTCCCGGGGCGAGGACACCGCACCGAGCGAGTCGACGGTCGCCGCGTTTGCCGAGCCGGTGTCCATCACCAACTGCGACCGGCCGGCAACGTTTGACGCGCCGCCCCAACGGATCGTGTCGATGAACGATCACGTCACCGAAACCTTGATCCAGATGGGCGTGGGCGACCGGATAGTGGGCATGGGTTATGGCGAGAAACAGGATCCGTTACCTGAGGTCGCAGAACAGTTCAAAGCCATTCCATCGTTGGCGGCGGAATACCCCACGTTTGAACAGATCAGGGATCTTGATCCAGACTTGGTCGTGGGCGGGATGCGCAGCGCATTCGACGACAAGAACGGGCTGGGCCGAGACCGGCTCGAGGAGAACGGTATCGAGACCTTTCTGTTTTCCGAATACTGCACCGCCGGCTTCTCCGACCTTGGCGTGCTGCGCACCGATTTCACCCAACTCGGCGACATCTTGGGAGTACCGGAGGCCGCCGAGGAGCTGACGATGTCGATCACCGACCGGCTCGATGCCGTGCGTGAACGCCTCGATGCCGCCGGCATAGAACCCACGCGGACGTTCTTCTACGACTCCGGCGAAGACCAGCCCTTCACCGTCGGCGGCGTCGGTATCGGCAACCTCATCGGCGAGTACGCCCGCGCACAGAACATCACCCCCGAAGGACCCAAACCGTACTTCACCACCAGCTGGGAAGTGGTCGGTGAACGCGCGCCCGAGGCCATCGTCGTTCTCGACTACGGCGACACCGACGCCGACGGCAAGATCGCCTACCTCAAGAGCCAACCGATCATGGCCACCACACCCGCAATCCGCAACAACCGGATAGTCGTCGTACCGCTCGACGACTTCTTTGAAAGTTCGCGCCTGGCGACGTCAGTGGAAACCATCGCCCGCGGGCTGCACCCCGCCGCGTTCACCACCTCCGGATAACGCAGATGTCTGTCACCGCCTCGGCCGCCGATACACGACCTACGCCCGCCACTGAGCCAGACACCATAGAGATCAAGACCCGAGAACGTTTGCCGCTGTGGACAATACTGGCGCCGATGCTCGGCGGGTTGGCGCTGGCTATCGCCGGCGCCGTATCGGTGGGTACGGTCAACATCCCTTTCGGCGATGTGTGGGCCATCGTTGCCCAGCGCATCGCCCCGGGTTCGTTCGAAACCTGGTGGTCCGAAGCCCGCGACGCCATCGTGATCGACTCGCGGTTGCCCCGGGCGTTGACCGCAGCCGTGGTGGGTGCCGCCCTGGCGATCGCCGGCGCAGTCGCACAGGCGGTGACGCGAAATCCCCTGGCAGACCCGTTCCTGCTGGGAGTGTCCTCGGGTGCGGGGTTCGGCGTGGTGCTGGTGACCGTCCTCGGGGTAGGTGGCGGCGCTCTGGGCGTCTTCACGCTGCCAGCTGCGGCATTCCTGGGCGCTTTGCTCCCATTGGCAGGGGCCATCGCGATCAGTGTCCGAACCCAGGCGGTGACCGCGATCGTCCTGGTGGGGGTGGCGATGTCGATGGTTTTCTCTGCCCTGATCACCTTCACCCTGCTCGTCCTCGGCAACGACCATCAGATCGGGACCGTGATGCGCTGGCTTGCAGGAGGTTTCGGTGACGCTACCTGGACCATACTCGCCGTCCCGGCGGCGGTCCTGCTCGTCGTGGGCACTGGCGTTGTGGCGTGCAGCCGCCAGCTCAACCTGCTCCTGGTCGGTGACGACGGCGCGGCCGCCCTGGGCATGAACGTGCAGCGTTTCCGCATCCTGACGTTGCTCGCCGTGTCGCTGCTGACCGCCGCTGCCGTCGCGGTCTCGGGCACCATCGGGTTCATCGGATTGCTGATACCCCATGCCGCCGGCTACCTGGTGGGCCGAAACTCCGCCCGATTGATTCCTGTCGCTGCCGTGTCCGGCGCCCTGGCGCTCGTCGTCGCCGACATCATCGCCCGCGCAGTCAGCAACTCCACCGAGTTACCGGTCGGTGTCGTCACCGGCCTGGTCGGCGCCCCACTGTTTCTGGTGATGCTGTGGCACCGGTACGGAAAAGCCCAGTGAACCGGCTACATGCCCGCGCGGTGCAGGCACGACTGGGCCAACGAACCGTTCTACGTGGCGTCGACCTCGAGGTCGCACGCGGGCAAGTACTGGCGTTGGTCGGGCCCAACGGCAGCGGCAAAACAACGCTCTTGCGCACCTGCTACCGAGCCCTGGCCATCCACGCCGGTTCCATCACACTCGGCGACGACGACATCAGCACCCTGCACCGGCGAGATCTGGCCCGCTCCATCGGAGTCAGTGTCCAAGAACCCACCTCGCTCGGGGGCCTGACCGTCCGCGAATCAGTACAGCTCGGCCGCACCCCACACCGGCGGTGGCTCGAACCCTTCAACGTTCAGGACCGCGCCGTGGTCAGCGACGTCCTGAACAAAGTCGGCCTCACCGCGTTGGCAGATCGCGACCTCCTCGAACTCTCCGGCGGTGAGCGACAACGAGTCTCCATCGCCCGAGCACTGGCTCAACAACCACAGGTGTTGCTCCTGGACGAGCCGACCAACCACCTCGACCTGCGTCATCAGCTGACCATCCTGCACCTCCTCCGCGAACTCGCGGACCAAGGAACAGCAATCTTGGTAACCCTGCACGATCTGAGCATGGCGACCACCTACAGCGACCAGATGGCCGTCCTCGACGATGGTCGGCTCGCCGCCGTCGGCACCCCGGATACCGTTCTGCAACCAGAGCTGCTCGCAACAGTCTTCGGAGTGGATGCACACGTCATCTCCGATGAGCAGGGTCGACGAACCCTCGACGTTCACGGCCTCGCTGATGCCTGACGACCATCCAACACACCTGAACCACAGTCATCCCCTTCGCGGCACCCTGCTGACCGATCCAGCATGGCTTTCCGACCGCATCACCGACACCGGTCGACGGTGGGACTGCACCAACGCACGTATCAACGCCACCCTGTGGTGGTACTCGGCCAGCTCCACCCTTGTCGCCCGCCCCATCGAAGCCCTACTGGCGACCGGTCGCGCGCCGACACCACACCTTCAGCAGCTACGATTCACTTTGCGCGACAACGGATATCTGGCAACAACTCAATCCTCGACCATCATCGACGGGTCCGAACGCTACTCGGCCGCACTCATCGACGTGTGCGTCGCCATCATCACGCCCTTGGCAGCCATCTCCCGTGCATCGCCGCGTGCCCTGTGGGCCATCGCATCCGATTCGGTCGCGAACCGTGCACTCGATGCAGGCACAGCCCTCAACCGAATGCCCGACGCCTGCACGCTCGCCGCAGCAGTATGCCGCCCACCGTTCATACGCCCACGATTCACGACCACACCACCAACCACGACTGCTGAGGCATCCAGACAGTCCTGCGGAACACCGATCATACGACGCACCTCATGCTGTTTGATCTACCAAGCAACCGACGGTGACAAGTGCACGAGCTGCCCCCGACGGCCTCGGCAGCCCGTCCGGCCCAGACGCCCCGCATCAACCTGATTCACCGGCAGACCCACGTGCACCGCGACCCAGGTGTCCGCCTGAACAACCATCACCGTCAGCGCCGACTGTAGGATCCTCATCTGATCTCGAGCCAGGTATTCATGGCCAGATCGCGCAATTGACACGCGACTTGCATACGTCGCGAGAACATCCGCTCACCGCAGACGAGGTTCTCCAGGAGGTCACTGAGGCGTCTGTGGCGCTGCTACCAAGTGTCACTCACGCCGGGATCACCGTGATCACCGAGACCGGCCATGGTCACGAAGCCGTGCTGAAATCGGTGCTGGCGAGTGATCCGGTTCCGACGCACGCCGATGCATTGCAGCAAGAACACGGTGAGGGCCCGGGCCTCGATGCGATCTGGGAGCAGTACGCCGTGCGGATCAACAACGTCGAGACCGAGCGTCGCTGGCCGAAGCTCATGCTCGCTCTATTCAACGAGACCTCGATTCGATCGGTCCTGTCTTTTCAGCTTTATACCAACGGACCCGAAGTCGGAGTTCTCACCTTCTACGCTGAAGTTCCGGATGCGTTCGACGAGGACACCGAAGATCTCGCAGTCGATCTCGCCACCCACGCTGCCATCGCTTTGACCGCTGCCCGCAAGGGCAAGCAGGGGTGACTGAGTAGTAGAAGCCGTACCGAATCGCTGGAGGTCGCGCACTGCGGACCGTTTTCCCTTGATCAGTCATAGTTACCCGTATGTCACGATCAACAGTAGAGCGGTTTGCCCGCGTTGCCGGCCACATCAGTTGGTGGGTGTTCGTGGTTGCCACTCTCTTCGCCGGCGGAATCAATTGGTGGGAAAGGCATTCGACCTTCGCCGCATCGTTCGCACATGATGTCGGATGGACGATGTATACACCCCTGACCACCACTGGGTCGGGCTATGTCGACGTTCAGTGGGAGCCAACCTACGACTACTGGTGGCAATCGCCTGGCGTCTATGGGTTGATTGCTTTCATCATCGTCGTGGTTGTAGCGGTAATCGACGCGTTCGTTGGCGGGCGCATTGCTTCCGGAATTGTCACCGTGCTGGTGCCCGTCGTGGTGTTGGGCTTGTTTGTGCTGGCTACGCCGGATGCCATCGAAGGCGTCGAGTTACCCACAATCCTCTCGATGCTTCTGGTCTTGGTCGCGATAGCGATCCGTGAGGTGTGGACGCGCGCGGTACGGCCGCGGCCACGGTGGCAGTAGCCATCCGGCAGGGCCAACGGCGCCCGCCGCGGCGAAAGCACGGCGGCCGGCCCAGGCGCTTCGGTTCAGAAACGAGCCGGGGTGCCGCTCGCGCAACCCTTTTCAGGGCGACTATTCGTATTCACGCCTCTTACCCTGCCCACGAATTGTGGGTACCACCCACCTTCGACTCGATCGAAAACAGGGCGGGGGTTGAAGCTCTGGCAATCGGGTACCCAGCGAACAGGTTAAAACCCCTGGCCTAGTGTCCGCTTCACGTCGACGACGAATGTGAGCTCCCCTCATGACAACACCTAGCCCAACCCCGCCCTACCCTGATGCCGCTTCTTCGCAACCAGATTCGTCCTCGAGCCAGGGATCGACAGTTGATGTCGCCACCCAGCAAGCCGGTGAGGTCGCCGGCACCGCCACCGATGCCGGCAAACATGTCGCGGGTGTGGCCACCGAACAAGCCCAGCAGGTCGCCGGTGAGGTCAAGAACCAGACTCAGGACCTGCTGAATCAGACCCGCCAGGAGCTGACGACTCAGGCAGCTGCCCAGCAGCAGCGTGTCGCCGGTGGGCTGCGGGCTCTCTCGGACGAGTTCGACAGCATGGCAAAGAACTCCGAGAATCCCGGCATGGCAACGGATCTGACGCGGCAGGCGTCGCAGCGCGCCTACACCGTCGCATCCTGGCTCGAAGATCGAGAACCCGGCCAGATTCTGGACGAGGTCACCCGCTTCGCTCGCCGCAAACCCGGAACATTTCTGGCGCTGGCCGCAGGTGCAGGTTTGCTCGCCGGACGGCTCGGACGCGGACTGACGGCTGCCAACAGCGACAACGATTCCACTCGCCCGTCGTCTTCCGGCCACACCGAGGGCGCCCCCACCGCATCCCTTCCGCCGCTGCAGCAGGCGCCTACCGCGGCGGGTTACGCCGCGCCGCCGCCCGGATATTCCTCCGGTCAGCACGCCGCTGACCCCGCCGGCGCTGTGCCGGTGGCGGACTCGCCGTACACCGTTCCGCCGGCGTCGGCGCCTCAGCCGGGCCATCCGCAGCACCCGGCGCCGGGTGTGACGCGATGACTGTGCCCGGACCCGGATCCCCCGCCCACGGCGGCGGTGAGCCCCCCTCCTTGGGGGAGCTGTTGTCTAACGTCAGCGAGGATTTGTCAGTTCTGGTTCGCCAAGAGCTGGCCCTCGCCAAAGCCGAAGCGACGCAAACTGCGAGCCGCGTAGGCAAAGGCACCGGTATGCTCGCCGGCGCCGCGGTCGCCGGCTACTTCGTGCTGTTGTTTCTCTCCGTCGCATTGTGGTGGAGCCTGGGCAACGCGATGGGGCACGGTTGGTCTGCACTGATCGTCGTGCTCGTTTGGGCCGCCATCGGCGCCGTACTCGCCGTCCTCGGCCGTTCCTCGCTGCGTAAAGCCAAGGGTCTGCCGCAGACCACTGACACCGTCAGCAAAATCCCCGGCGCGTTGACGCCGCACCCTCAGGAGACATCATGACCAGCAGTTCAAATCCCGATCAGATCCGTGCCGACATCGAACGCACCCGCGCCGCACTCAGTTCAGACGTCAACACCCTTGCCTACGAGGCAAACCCGGCCACAATGGCGAAACGCAAAGTAGGACGGGTCACCGGGTCGCTGTCCAGTGTGCGCGAGAAGGTCATGGGCTCGGCCACCGACACAGCACAAGGCACCTCCGACGCGGCCAGTTCGGCGATGTCGTCGGTGTCTGATACCGCGCAGTCCGCCTCCGACGCCGTACAGTCCGCACCCGGCGCGCTCAAAGCACAGACCCAGGGCAACCCACTGGCGGCCGGGCTGATCGCGTTCGGCGCCGGCCTGTTGGTGTCTGCGCTGATCCCGGCGAGCGAGCGCGAGCAACAGGCCGCGGTAGCGCTGCAAGAAAAGGCGCAGCCGATCACCGACGAAGTCACTGACATCGCCAAGCAAACTGCCCAGAACCTGCAGGCACCGGCACAAGAGGCAGCGCAAGCTGTGAAAGACACTGCCACCGACGCTGCGGCGACGGTCAAGGACGAAGGGGCGTCCGCAGCCCAGGACGTTCAGGACCACGCGCAACAGGCCACCACCACGGTCGCCGACCAGCAACGCTGAACCCGAGGGTCGGGGCGGTGCACCGTCGCACCGCCCCCACCTCGCGCTCGCCACCATGGGCGCACCTCTGGCCCGCGAACGTCCTCTGCCCCAAGCCTTTAAGCACCAGAAGCGGACCGACGGGGCAGCGCCGCCGCGTCTGGTGAGCGGCATGTGAGGCGCCACCCACCACCTCTTATCGGCGTACGGGGTTTGTCAGATGACGCTTTGGGTATGACCATTGCGACCAGTTGCTCCAGAATGCGGCGTCTGTCGACGGAGTGGACCTCAACCGCTACGGGCGTTTATATGATCGCGTCCTCGCTCAAAGATGAAGGCCTGGAGCTGCCGATCCGGCCCACCCGATTACCTCCACCGACCCGTTCCGGCAACGCCGGAACCTCGCCAACTGAGCTCAAGGAGAATCATGTACCTACATACACAGCAATTGATCAACGAAATCGCGGTCGACGAGCCCGATCCCGCCGCAGCGAACGCTTTGCAAGAAGGTTTGGGCGGGCAATTCGGCGAGATGCGCACGATGATGCAGTACCTATTCCAATCGATGAACTTTCGCGGGGATGCTGCGTCCAAGCCGTATCGGGACCTGCTGCAGGGTGTCGGCACCGAAGAGATCAGCCACGTCGAACTCATCGGTACAACCATCTCCCGGCTTTTGGACGGCTCTCCGGAGTATCGGGGCAAGAAGACCGACCCGGTAGACAAGCCAGGCGCCAAGGGTGCCACACCGCTGAAGATTGCCCTCGATACCAGCAACATCCACCACTATCTGGTCGGCGCGCAGGGCGCGCTCCCGGTCGATGCCGCGGGCAATCCCTGGTTGGGATCCTATGTCTACAACAGCGGCAATCTCGTGCTGGACCTGCTGTACAACTTGATGCTGGAATCGACTGGCCGCCTGCAGAAGTGCCGGATCTATGAGATGACCGACAACAAGACAGCCCGTTCGACGATCGCGTACCTCATCGTCCGCGACCAAGCCCACGAGAACGCTTTCGCCAAAGCCCTTGAAAGCCTCGGCGTCAACTGGGGGTCGATTCTCCCGATTCCCAAGACAAACGCCGAACGATTCCCCGAAGTCAAAAAGCTTGTCGACAAGGGTTTGCAGAGCATCCAGTTCACATTCAGCGCTGACAACCAGAGCGATGCCGCCAAGCTCTACCGCGGCGCGTCACCCAGCAACGACGGAACCGAGTTGAGCACTGCGATCATGCCTGAAGGGTTCCCGATGACCATCGCCCCAGAACGGCGGGAAGAGTTCTCACCCGGGCTGGACAAAGACCTGCTCGCGCTCATCCAGGCCACCGCAGAGGTCGAGATCGCCGCAGCCGACGACCCCAAGAAGTAGCAGCTCCGCAGAGTTGGTCTGGGTAACGGTGCGACAGATTGTTTCCGTCGCATCGTTACCCTCCTTCTTGGCCTGAACCCTCCGGCCTGACGTCGAACGCGAACTCGACTTGTGTTACTGATTCGACATCTGTCAATATTGACAGATGTCGAACCAAAGCCGGACGCCCCGCGAGAAAGTGTGTTGCTCGCCGCTCATGCGGGCGCCGCTCAGCGCCGACCACACCATCGGGTTGGCCCATATGTTCAAAGCATTGAGCGATCCGGTGCGGCTGCGGTTGCTGAGCCTGGTGGCCAGCCATCAGGGCGGCGAGGCGTGCGTCTGCGACATCTCCGGATCCTTTGATCTGTCTCAACCAACGATTTCTCATCACCTAAAAGTCCTGCGCCAGGCCGGGCTGCTCGACTGCGAACGGCGCGGCACCTGGGTGTATTACTGGGTCATTCCGTCTGCCCTGCAACAGCTTTCCTCCGTACTGAGCGCAGTCGACCCCACCGCGGATGACGTCGCACTGGTCACCTCATGAGCACCCCCACCGACACCTCCGGGCACCCTGCAGTCGTCGGCAAACTCTCCACGCTTGATCGCTTCCTGCCGGTGTGGATCGGCGTCGCGATGGTCGTGGGCCTGGTCCTGGGACGACTATTCTCCGGACTCGACGACGCACTGTCGTCCATCTCGGTCGACGGTGTCTCGCTGCCCATCGCGATCGGATTGCTGGTCATGATGTATCCGGTCCTGGCGAAGGTCCGTTACGACCGACTCGACACAGTGACCGGCGACAAACGCCTCCTGGTCGGATCCCTGGCGCTCAACTGGATCCTGGGTCCGGCATTGATGTTCGCCTTGGCCTGGATTTTTCTCGCGGATCTTCCCGAGTACCGGACCGGCCTGATCATCGTCGGTCTGGCCCGGTGTATCGCAATGGTCATCATCTGGAACGACCTCGCTTGCGGCGATCGCGAGGCCGCCGCAGTACTGGTGGCGATCAACTCGGTGTTCCAGGTGATCATGTTCGCCGTCCTCGGCTGGTTCTACCTTTCAGTGCTGCCGGGGTGGCTCGGCTTGGAACAGACCACCATCGACGCCTCCCCCTGGCAGATCGCGAAGTCCGTACTGATCTTCCTCGGCATCCCGCTCGTTGTCGGGTTCCTCTCGCGCTACCTGGGCGAGAAAACCAAGGGCCGTGACTGGTACGAGTCGACGTTCATCCCGAGGATCAGCCCGTGGGCGCTCTACGGTTTGCTGTTCACGATCGTCATCCTCTTCGCGCTGCAGGGTGATCGAATCACCTCGCAGCCACTCGACGTCGTCCGGATCGCGATCCCGTTGCTGGTGTACTTCGCTCTCATGTGGGGTGGTGGATACGCCCTCGGCGCCACCGTGGGACTCGGCTACGAGCGCACGACCACCCTGGCGTTCACTGCGGCCGGCAACAACTTCGAACTCGCCATTGCTGTTGCAATCGCCACCTACGGTGCCACCTCCGGCCAAGCCCTCGCCGGTGTTGTCGGCCCTCTGATCGAGGTCCCGGTGTTGGTGGGACTCGTCTATGTCTCCCTAGCATTACGCAAACGTTTCGCGCCGCGACACACTACGGCGCCGGCCTCCGAGGTGTCTTGATGTCCCCTACCCCGAGTGTGTTGTTCGTCTGCGTGAGCAATCGTGGTAAATCAGTGATGGCGCAGGCACTTACGCGAGAAATCGCCGGCCGCGCGATCAGCGCCTCTTCGGCCGGCACTGCGGCCGCCATCGGCGGGCGCGTCAACGAACTGTCCGCACAAGCACTGGCCGAAGTCGGGGCGGAGGTCAGCGACCACCAGCCGCGACAGCTCACCGACGATCTCATGCTCGCCGCGGACCTCATCGTCGTGTTGGGTAGCTCGGCCGAGGTCGTCGCACCAGATGGTGTCATCGTCGAAGTCTGGGACACCGATGAACCTTCCCAGCGGGGCATCGACGGCATCGAACGCATGCGCGCGATCCGCGACGACATCGCTGCCCGGGTCGCGAACCTCACCACCCGACTGACCTCGAGCTGAGCGACTCGTTGGCCAAACATCAACAGCAGGCCGTGCCGGTACTCGGTGCGGCTTCTGCGGCCTGAGACGACCCGGAGCTGCTGCAACACACCGAAGGATCATCGCCTCCAACTACGCCCTCTGCCAACAGCTTCGGGCTCATCCCGAACGTATCGGAGTCAGCAAGCACGGTGTACACCTCCCACTTCTCGCCCGCAGGGCCGGTTACCCACACCTTGTCCTGAGTGGCGAAACAGCACGTTGCGTTGACTTCCTCCTCCGTGAACAACCCCTCGCCGTCGAGCCGGGCAATTTCCGAGTGCACCTTCTCGCTCGAGTCGACCTCGACACCGAGGTGGTTGATCGTTCCGCCCTGACCCGGATTTTCAAGCAACACCAGCTTCAGCGGCGGCTCGGCGACAGCAAAGTTCGCGTATCCCGGCTTGCGTTTGGCCGGTGCAACATTGAAGAGCTTCGAGTAGAACTCGATCGCTTGATCCAGATCATCGACATTGAGCGCCAGCTGCATACGGGACATGACTACCTCCACCTGTGAGACATATATCAAATTGTCGGCTAGTACAGTTTGACCACCTCTTCGACATATGTCAATGAACTCGGTAGAGTTGCTCCATGCCCAAAACGTTGCCGGTCATCGACATGAGTGCGCCCATCTGCTGCGCACCCGTCTCCGCGTCGGCGATGGACGACGCGGCCGCGCTCGAAGTCGCGTTGCGGCTCAAGGCGCTTGCCGATCCGGTTCGGATCAAACTGATGTCAATTCTGCTCACCGACGACGCTGGTGAGGTGTGCACATGTGACCTTGCGGCCGCGGTCGGATTGTCCGAGCCGACGGTCAGCCACCACCTCGGGCAGCTCAAAAAGGCCGGGATGGTTAGCCCGGAGCGTCGCGGGATGAATGTGTTCTACCGTGCGCACACAGATGCGTTACAGGCACTGCGCCAGGTTCTCGACCCGCTGTGCTGTCGCTGAACTCTCCGCGTCGAGATCGGTACAGCCGACCAGGTCGGCGCTCTTCTTCCCTCTTCAGAGTACTGCGGGGGTAGGGGCTTGCGGCAAGCCCCCGGATCGCATCCATAATCGTCGGGCAAACATCCGACCAGGGGGCCTCGATGGCAGAAATGGCTGATACGCCGGAACGTTTCAAGGTGCATGAATCAGGGGCGTACTTTCACGGCACCAAGGCCGATCTCCGAACGGGCGACTTCCTGATGCCCGGCCACCGATCGAATTATCGTCCAGAGCACATATCAAATTATGTCTACATGACGAAGGTGTTGGACGGTGCGGTACTCGCGGCAGAGATGGCGGTTGGCGACGGTGCGTGCCGGGTCTACGTCGTGGAGCCGCAAGACGACGTGGAAGATGATCCCAACGTGACCGACAAGAAATTTCCCGGTAATCCAACGCATTCTTATCGGAGTGGTAAGCCGGTAAGAGTTGTCGGGGAAGTGTCTGATTGGGTAGGCCATCCTCCTGAATATCTTCGGCAGTTCCGGGCAGGGTTGGACGCGCTGGCCCGACGTGGCGGCAATGTCTTGTATGACTGATCCACATACGCAGAGGCAGATCACCACCCGGCGCCGCCGGCTACGGGGTGACGCGTCCGGGCGGCGTTTGTCGCGGCGGCGGATGGGTAATGCTGGCAGGTGGAAAGAGCGGTCACGTCCCGAACCCCTCCGCGGTGCGTGACCGTAAATGAACTGTCCGCGTACGTGGCCGGTCACGCACTGGTCGCGACGGCGACTGACCGCGCCGTCGAGAACATCCGGATCGACTCGCGCACAGTGCGTCCTGGCGACGCATACGTAGCCATTCCTGGCAACCGATGGCACGGGATGGATTTCGAGAACGAAGCAGCGCGAGCAGGCGCGGTCGTCATCATCAGCGACCGGCCATCGACGGTACTGCCCTCCGTCCTGGTTGACGACCCACGCCAAGTGATAGGTCCTCTGTGCGCATGGTTCTACGGCACCTCTCCGAACGACCCCCGCGTGTTCGGAGTCACCGGCACCAACGGCAAGACCAGTACCGCCCACTTTCTCGAAGCCGGCCTCTCTGCTGCCGGGGAGACTGCGGGGCTGATCTCCGGCACTCACATCAGAGGACCCGGCTGCGACTGGGTCCCCGAACGGACAACACCCGAAGCCACCACCTTGCATCAGACGCTGGCGGCCTTCCGGCAGTCGGGTGTCACCGCGTGCGCGATGGAGGTGTCTTCGCACGCGATCGATCAACGGCGGATCGGCGGCATCACTTACCGGGTCATGGCGTTCACCAACCTCGCACCAGATCACCTCGATTACCACGGCACAATCGAGAACTATTACGCAACAAAAGCATCCATGTTCGAATCGGAACGAACCGATATCGCCGTGGTCAACGTTGCCGACACGTATGGACGCCGTCTGGCCGCGGCCTCCGGTGCCCCGGTCTGGACGTGCGGATCACAAAATCCCGCAGCCGACGTGTACGCCGACAACATCATCTGCGACGCGTCCGGCTCCCGGTTCGATGTCCACAGCCCCGCCGGCCGGGTTGGCATGCGTCTGCAGACCATGGGCGCATTTCAGGTGGAGAACGCACTCACGGCACTGACAGCGCTGATCGCTGACGGGGTCGATCTCGGCAGCGCCGCCGAGGGTATGTCATCGTTGCCCGCAATCGCGGGCCGATGCCAACCGGTGCACGCAGGACAAACCTTCACCGCCGTTGTCGACTACATGCACAACACCGCCGGCCAACGGGCACTTCTGCCATACCTGAGGTCGCTGACCGACGGCCGCATCATCGTTGTCGCGGGAGCCACGGGCGGCCGCGATCCGAACAAGCGGCGGCCACTGGGTGCCTACGCAGGAACCCACGCGGATGTCGTGATCGTGACCGACGAAAGCCCGGAGGACGAGGACCCGGCAGCAATCCGGTCTGCGGTGTTGTCCGGCGCGCGTCAGGCGCGCCACGCGCGTGTCATCGAGGAACCTGATCGGCGCACGGCCATCGACCGCGCCGTCACGCTGGCCGGCCCGGCCGATGCGGTGGTTGTGGCCGGCAGGGGCAGTGATCCCATCCAACGATTTGGCGCACGAACAGTTCCCTTCGACGACCATGCACAACTATGGCAGGCCATCGCAGCAACCATGTGCGTGAGATGACGGTGACGATTGGACCCGAGTCAAATCCACCATCGACGTGCCCAGATCGGCGGCGGCCCGAGCCCGAACTGCGCCCGACTACTCGTCGCCGGTGGGTGAGCCCAGCTCGACGAGTTGCGCGCTGAGCTTGGCAACGGGTGTATTGGAATCCTGCGACAGCTTCACCAGAAGGTTGAACGCTTGCACAGCGTCGACGCGAAATCGTTCCATGATCATGCCCTTGGCCTGACCAATGATGTCACGACTTGCCAAGGCCGACTCGAACTGCTCACGGCTGTTGGCCATGTGCAGCGCTACTGCCGCGTTGGTGGCGAGCATGAGCCCGACCTCTTCGTCGCGGTCATCGAACGCGTCGGCCGCTTTCCCGAAGACGTTGAGAGCCGCTCGCACATTCGGCGCGGTGTACAGCTTGAAGGAAAGCATGCTGGTGACACCGGCATCGGTTGCGCCACGGCAAAACTCAGGCCATCGGGTTTCGGTGTTCAGGTCATCGGCCCGGACGAGGGTGGTCCCCCCGGCGGCGTCGATGCAAGGCCCTTCACCCACCTGCTCCTGCAAATCATCCATCTCACGAGGGAGTGCACTCGTTGCAGCGTAGGAACGGAACGTCTTCTTGCGGCCCGCGATGATCAGGATGTCGGCACTGTCCGCGCCATCGAGCAATTCGACCACGGCAGCGGTGACCGCTCCCAGGGCTTCGTCAGCGCTGTGGGCGGCTGACACGCCCTCGGCAAGCGAAGCCAGCGCTGTGGCCACATTGGGACCACGGGGGTCGGCTGAACGAATGGGAGATGACATGTGTTTGCTCTCGGCTGAGTAGCGATGCAAACAATTCGGTCGTCGACATCCCGCTTAAATCCGTTGATCGGCTTCAAATCCTGACTCTACGCCTCGCGACCAGCAGTGGGAAGCGGTACTCCGGTCCAGGCGAGGGTGAGGCCGGCGCCGACGATCCCCAAGAGGGTGCCGATGATGAAGCCGCCGAAGTTGGCCGCAGGTAGCGCAACCAGCGCAATGACCATGGCGCTGATGCCGGCGGGCAGTCGTGCTTGTGGTTTGGCCAGGCAGATTGCGCCGCTCAGGAGCATGAGAATCCCCAGGAACAGTGTGGACACCCCGGAGATGGTGCTGATGGTGATCAAGACGTCGCCCACGTGAAATGTGGTGTAAGCGGGCGAAAGAAGGCATAGCCCGGACGCGATCGTAACGACACCGCCCCCGAAAGGTCGCTCAATTCGCCATCGCCTGAACCGATCTCGGCAACTGACCACTCGCGGGTTGGTCAGCAACTGTCCGACCCCTTGTCGACACCTATGGTGAAATCCTTCATGGATATCGCAGTTGCGTTCAGGGCGATCAGCTCGATGCGCGCGTTGGTCATGGAGGCGTCTTCGACCGCTTTTGCCGAGGTGACCACACCTTCGGTAGAGCCGTCGCTATTGATGTCGAGGCCGAGTTTGGCGTTGGCCGCGGAGATGGAACCACCGAGCGACGAGGAGTCCACGACCAGGTTTTCCACGGTGGTGTTTGTGCCCGGGACCCGGACGTACATGGTGATGTCGCCGACGATCGGCAGTCCGTGGGCGACGGTCGACAAGCAGACATCGGTCAGTGTTGCCGAACCGATGACAATCGCGACGCTGGGTACGTCACCTTCGGTGGTGGTCGTGACCTCGCGGGCATAGACAGTGACGTTCTGCGCCTTTCCGGATGTGATGGTCGCGATCGAGGGTTGGCCGGAGATGGCGAGATTCATCGGCAGCTCACCGCTGGCGATACCACCCCCGATGAACGTTGCCCCGACAAAGCCTGCTGCCGTGCAGGCGGCGAACCGCCGTTTTCGTATCGTGCCCAGGCATGCCGACGCAGCATGAGGCGAACTCCGGAGCTAGGAAAGTTCGATGCGCACCGTCTCACCGCTCGCGGAGGACGCCGGCACCCTGGGCGTAGGACAAATGGCCTCCGAGCGCACCGCCGAGGCCTGCGACCATCAGGCCGGCCACAGTCCATGCCAGACCTGCGATGCCCGAACTGCGACGTCGTCGCCACCACGATTGCGCGAAGCAACTGATCCCGACTGTGTTGGCGGCGACGTGCACGACCGCGACACGTCTCTGGGGGATGTCCAGGGTGGTGTATTCCACCAGCCCGGTGACCGACGCGGGAACTGCCGCCGCGATACCGAACGCCAACAGGCGCCGAGCGGCGGTGCTCTGGCCGGTCAGATCGAGTACCGGGACCGACATCCACGCCCCGATCGGGACTGTCACCATGATGGGGTGCAGCGGGTGCCCCAGCCAGTGTCCCCGCAGGAACTTCGATGCTGCCGAGGGTATTGCCCGCTCGAGCAAGATGGCCAGGTTGTCGGCGGGTGAATCGACGAAGGACAGCTTTTCGGCCGATAGCAGTGCGCGGGCCGGAAGCCGGGCGGGGTCGTTGGTCGACGCGTCCGGAGCGGCGGAGGGTTCGTGTTCGGTCGCGTTCTCGACCATCGGTCCGTCGGCGCTGTTCGGGGGTGTGGTCATGGTCTGGGTTCCGTCCCGTATGGCGATCGCGATTCTTCCCGCGCTGCGCCCAGGATGCCCGGGGCGTGCACTTTCAAACCCATGAACCTCGTATTCTGCGAGGTTCTACGGATGCACTCCGGTGGCGACCGCACGCGGGCTCGGCTCGCCGCGGGCCGACTCCGCGAAACCATGAATTCTGCCCGCTTGATCCCACCTCTTGCAGACTGACAACAGGGCCATGTGCCGCATGGCCCTTTGCGCCCAGTCACGCTGTGGGGCAGTCTTTTCGGCCTGAAAAATTCTTCGTGACGGAGGTCTTGCGGGCGGCGTGTGCGAGTGCTAAAACATGTTCTGCACAGTGATTGGTAGCCCGCCAACCAGTGGCGGGCCCAGAATAGAGGAGGTGGGTTGCTGTGCTTCGTTTCGATCCTTTCGGTGATGTTGATGCTTTGACCCGCGGGTTGCTGCAATCGGCGGGGTCGCCTCGAACACCACGGTTCATGCCGATGGACCTGTGCAAACTCGACGGTCACTACCTGTTGACCGCGGACCTGCCCGGGGTGGACCCCGGATCAGTGGACGTCAGCGTCGACAACGGGGTCCTGACCCTCTCCGCGCAACGCACCGCACGCTCTGACGAGGGTGTGCAGTGGCTGACCAACGAACGACCCTTCGGCTCCTACCGACGACAACTGACCCTCGGCGACGGCATCGACCCGACCGCGATTTCCGCGCACTACGACAACGGCGTGTTGTCGGTGACCATCCCGCTCGCCGAGAAGGCCCCGCCCCGCCGCATCGAGATCGAACACAGCGGCGGCGCCCGGTCCATCGAACCAGCCGGCGGCTGATGCTGGTCCTCTGGGCAGCTGACCCGGTAGACCGCCGATGTCCGCGATCGCCGCCAAAACCCAAACCGACGGCTCACGTCTGACCGAGCGACAGGAGGTGCGTATCGATTCAGCAACACAAACCATGTGGTGGTGCCGCCCAGAACCTGAGCGGCACCACCACTGACCGTCACCAGCGATGGTGGGTCACGAGCTTAGTTGTACGCGTGTGGGTTTCACCGAAAGTGAGAGGAGCATGAGTAACCCATCCCACAAGCCGACCAACACTGCGCGAGCAGACACTGCGGCACTCACCGCAGCGGCGGTGGCCAACGCTCTGCTGTTGATGGTTGGCGTTCAGATCATTCTCGGCAGTTCCATCGGCACGGTCGCTATGACCACATTGATGACGGTGGCATTGATGGCCGGCGCATTCCGTGCCCTGGGCCGACTTGCCGACCTCGAAACCAACTTCGCAGCGGCCGAACCCGCCACCGGAGAACACTCGACCGAGGCGCGCGAGACATTCGACACTCCCACAACATCTTCGGGGAAGCCAGGAGTCCTGGGATGAAGACAGTCAACGACGTTGCAGACGTGTGGTTCACCGACGAACTCGTCCGGTGGTTGCCCACCAACACGTCAGGTGTAGACGATGTGACCCGGTGGGCATGGGACGAGGAGCACCGCATCTGGTTGACAACGGTGTCGAGACACTCCACCGCACAGCCCGACAGCGATCCCGCCGAGCGCAAGGTCTATCCCGCACTTTTACTGGAGAATGCCGTACGAACGGTCAGAGATGCCACAGGAACCGATCCGTTCGACTGGGATATCGCAGAGGTGGTGTCCAACCCTGGCCCACCCGACGACTACCTCCCTATACTCGGCCGGGGTCGAGCGATCATCAACGGTCGGTTATACCTCGGCACCACTATCCAGGTCGACAGCAGCATGTTCGTCGCCACTGTCCTCGACGGGCAGTGGATCGGCGCTCTGCAGCCGCGTAGTCGCCACCACCCCAAGTTGAACGTGCAGTATGCGACGTGGAACCGCGCGGGATAGATGGTGTTCCTGCGTTGTTCGCGCGCTCACTGCCCGCGTAATGCATCTCGCCTACCCCCGCTCACGCGGGATGATCAGGCGACGGCGCCAGCAGCACCAACAGCTCGTCATCTCGGCCGAACCTCTCGGTGCCGAGATCCACACCGTTTGCTCGAACCGGATCTCTATGCTGGCTGTGTGCTCCTGTTCTTCGGTTACGGCCTCAAGCGGCAACAACTCGGCTCCGGCGGCGTCCGAGCGTGCCCTCGGTGCCACAACACCACTCAATGGGCGCGGATGCGGGAGTTCAAGCAGTTCACACTGTTCTTCGTCCCGATCGCGCGCTGGAATCGTCGGCAGTTCGAGCAATGCGGTATTTGCGGTGCCGCAGTAGAAACTTCAGAGCGGTGACGACCCCACCGTAAGCGTCAACACGACGATCACAGTTGCCAAGATCGCGGCGATGACGACCACCCCACCCCAGTCACCCCATAACAGGTCCTGCTCGACCGACGAGGTCGAGACACCCGCCTCGTCGTGGTCAGTCCGCACCTGAGTTGCGACCCACCCCAACTTCCCAGACGCATCCAGGTCGAGTTCACCCACACCAGACATCACGACTCCCATTCACCAATTCCACGCCCGACCACCGGTACCGGCGTGATAGTAACCAGCCACCCAACTCTCAAACGCGTCAAAAGTGCGGTCGTGCCGGTCCACACCAGTAGCCGCGAACCGTTGCCCCGCGCGATCAGTCGGCACCTGTCGGTTTGACGGCAGGTTTCCGTTCTCGGTGCAGCGGCTACATCTACCGGCGACGATCGCTGAGGACACAGCTGATCCTGTCCGAGATCGATCAGCCACGGCCTACGGGCCTGCACCACGGGAGACACCAATGACGGCCGCGGCCAATTCTTCGGGTACTCAGGTGAGAGATGACGAGCCCGAATCGAAACTGAAGCGGAAGATCACCGGTCCCCTGCTTTTCTTCTTCATTCTGGGCGACGTGCTCGGGGCCGGTATCTACGCGCTGATGGGCGTGCTGTCCGAAGAAGTCGGTGGCGCACTATGGGCACCACTCATCGTCGCGCTCTTGCTCGCCCTACTGACTGCAGGTTCTTATGCCGAATTGGTGACCAAGTATCCGCAGGCCGGAGGCGCTGCCGTCTTTGCCGCCCGCGCCTATAGGTGGCCGATCGTGTCGTTCCTCGTGGGGTTCTGCATGCTCGCCGCCGGGGTGACCAGCGCGGCTGGACTCGCGCTTGCGTTCTCCGGGGAGTATCTGACCACCTTCATCGACGTACCCGCCGTCCCGGCCGCGATGGTGTTCCTCGTGTTGGTCGCGTGCCTCAATGCCAGAGGTATCAGCGAGTCGGTACGGAGCAATGTCGCGATGACAGTCGTCGAGCTGAGTGGCTTGGTCATCGTCATCGTCGTTGTCGCGATCATGCTCGGCAACGGTAACGGGGACGTGTCCAGGGTGGGCGACTTCCCGGACGGAGCCACCCCTGCGCTGGCAATCCTCAGCGGCGCGATCATCGCCTACTACTCGTTCGTCGGGTTCGAGACCTCGGCAAATGTCGCCGAGGAGATCCGCAATCCGAGCCGGGTGTATCCCCTCGCGCTCTTCGGATCCCTGATCACTGCCGGAGTTGTGTACGTCCTGGTCGGTCTCGCGAGCTCTGTTGCCTTGCCGTCTGCTGAATTGTCCGAGTCGTCGGGACCTCTGCTCGCGGTGGTCGGCGCGTCCGGCGTCGGCATACCTGATGGGGTTTTCAGCGCGATCGCCCTCGTGGCAGTCGCCAACGGCGCGCTGTTGACCATGATCATGGCGAGCCGACTCGCCTTCGGTATGGCCGAGAACAAACTGTTGCCAAGCGCAATGGGCAAAGTATTGCCCAACCGTGGCACCCCGTGGGCTGCCATCGCCGCGACAACGCTCGTGGCCATGCTGCTCACGATCACCGGCGACCTGTCGACCCTGGCCGAGACGGTGGTGCTGCTCCTGCTGTTCGTCTTCATCTCGACCAACATCGCCGTCCTCGTCCTGCGTCGTGATCGCGTGCAGCACAAACATTTCCGCATCCCCGCAGTCGTACCGATTCTCGGGGTGGCATCGTGCGTGTTACTGCTCACGCAGCAGAGTGCACAGGTGTGGATGTTCGGTGGACTTCTCCTCGCGATCGGCGTGGTGTTGCATGTCGCCGCGACCTGGGTGCGTCACCGCGCGTCCTGATCCCCGCAGGGGCCGAGCCGATCCGGACACATGCGGCCGCGGTGCGCAGACATCCCAGCGTAGGTCCGTCCACGCAATCGAGGGATACTCTGGCAATACACCCCTTGACAGTGACTCCCCCAGCCCAGAGGGAACTGGTTTCGCGAAAACACACCCAATGAAGGAGAGTCCGGCCGAGCACATCCCGATGGGCCACGACTACGTCGGAACAGTCACCCAGATCGGCCACACGGTGAAAAACGTTGGAGTCGGCGACTTCGTAGGCGGATCATTCTTCGCCTCCGACAACACCTGAGAGATCTGCCAGGCGGGCTACCAGTCGCGGTGCGTCCACGCGCAGATCATGGGCGAGATCGGTACCCAAGCCGAGTTGGCCCGCATCCCGTCCGCCGGTTCCTCCCCGACCTCGTCGAGCTCATCTGGAACCGCACCATCGATCCCGGCAAGGTCTTCGGCCTCACCCTTCCCCTCGAGCACGCCGCCGGAGGCTTCAAGGCGATGGACGAGCGCCGCGCCACGAAGGTGCTGCTGACCGTCTGACCCGGCTCGACTCACCGAGAGGCCAATCCGCATCCACCGCCAATGGCTCGCCTCAGATCTCGGCCCTGCGCGAGTGGTAACCGCCCGACCGGCGTGACACGCTGTTGTCGTGGCCGAACTCCTGCTGGTGAGCCGCTGGTTGTCCTCGATTCCGGGTTTCTTGACGCCCCGAACGGGACCCGGCGCGCGAATAGGTTTCGTCCCGACCGCGTCGTCGATCTACGATGATCGCGCCTGGGTCGATCTCGACCGGACCACGCTTCATGATCAAGGTTGGCAGACGGTCGAATTGGACATCGAAGCCATGGCCTCAGCAGACATGGAAAGTGCCCTGACAACCGTCGATGCGGTCTTTGTCTCCGGGGGCAATGTGTTCCATCTGCTTGCGGCGATGCGACGCACCGGATTTGCCGAGATCCTGACTGCACGCGTACTGGCAGGTCTCCCCTACATCGGTGCCAGTGCCGGGGCCTGCGTCGTCGGCTCCGACATCGCACCGCTCGGCCTGCTCGACGACCCCACAGAGGCGACCGGACTGCACTCCACGACCGGGCTCGGCTGGATCGATGAGGTCATCGTGCCGCACGCCGACGGCATTGTTTCCGGGCCCGCCGTCATCGACGAGGTTGTTCGCCTCTACGGCGAGCAATTCCCTCTGCGTCTGCTCGCCGACGACCAGGCATTGCTGGTCTCCGCAGGCACGCTGTCGGTCGTCGCGTCCTGACGTGCGAGACCACGGGTCGGCCGTCGCTTACTTCCGCGGTGGCTGACCTCGCGTTCGGCAAGCATCAGCATTGTTGAAAATTACGAATACCATTGTGGAGACAATGGTATTCGTGATATCTCTGGTACAGAGAAACGCTCAGTGTTTCATCGAAACAATTCGAACATTTGGCGGGCCTGAACTGGTAACTCAGCGCCATTCTCGATTGCCCTTCGGACCCGCCTGCATCTATTGCCAGGGGTCCGGAGGACTGGGACGAATACATTTGTACCGAAGCATGATTGATGGTTTGTCCGCACCGAATCACACATCAAAGGTCGAGGAAGGACCACTATGCTATCTGCGATTTTTTACTTCATCGAGTCCATAGACAACGCGCTCTGGGATATCGCCGAGGCTATCGTGACCGGCAGCGACGCCTAGCCTCAGCGCAGTTTTGGCCGCCACAAAGTCCTGTGGCGGCCAGAATGCGTGCACCCGCCGATGAACGCGGAACAACTGGTCAGTAAGGCCGAATGGTGAGTATCTGCGACTGCGTCCCGATCGGGCCGGCCACATCATGCAAGGTGCTACTGGTCAGGCCGACCCCATCCGTCCCGAAGGACACCGCCGTGTCGAATCCGATCCATCGACTCGTGGGTTGTCGGAAGAAGTGTGCGGTGAGATCGAGGTTCGGGTAGGCGATTTCACGCGGATCAGCGCGAACCGCCATTCCGTTCGCGATGTCGAGGAGTCCCGCAACGGACGCCAGAATGCTGACCTGCTCACCGTCGACCAGTGGCTGCGCGGTTCGAACCCAATAGGTCGCCCTGCCGGTATCCGTCTGTTTGCGCCGGACCTCGACCGAGGCGATGAAACCGCCCGGCCATACGCTCGACGGGTCCCACGTCTCGAAGGCCTCAGGCGGTTCGATGCGCCCCAACGACGTACCGGCGTGCGCGTCGGTATCCCCCGATCGCATCAACCAGGCGCGCAACCGGACTATCGCACGTCCGGCATGACCGAGAACGGCCTCCACCAACTCGATCGTCCGCCCTCCACGAAGGACGGTGACAGAGACCTCGCAGGGCGCGAGCGGCACCGTACCGAGGATGTCGTACGACAGTCGACTGATGGCGAGCCGGTCGTCGCGCCGGGCGTCGCGATCGGATTCGACGGCGTGGACCAGCAGTCCCAGCGCAGGCGCGATGTGCTGCTCCTCGAGGTTCCAGGCACCACCGACGTGAGGGGTGGGACGGAAGGTCTCGGCTCCTAGCCGTTCGAAATAGGACATCAGCCCTCACCACTTCAGTTAGTCTCAATTAACTGAAGTGAGTGTAGACCATGGGGCGAGATGCCCTATTCGAGCCACTGGAGCGCGAACGCCAGACCGATCACGCCAATCGCGATCAGGAGGCTCACCGACGCAAGCAGCAACCCGCCGAGGACGAGGGCGGCAACAAAGACCACCGACCCGATGGCGAGGGCGAACGATGCGCCGAGCGCGATGGTCGCAGTTACATCTGGTTCATCGCGGCCGTTGAAAGCGCTCGGCTGCGACATCCACCTGTCAGACAGGGCCGACGGCCCCACCGCTCGCCGGTCTTCCGAATCATCATCACCAGGATGCATGTGGTGTCCCCGGACCCGTATCCCACACGCGTCATCCGCTGACAGCTGTGCAGGAACGTCTCGATCGTTTTGCGTGGCAACAGTTCACGTCGACAATCAGCGGAACGCTGCCCGACCAGCATGCGTGTATCCGAGATGATGACGGCGTCGTGGCTGGTTCCGCACAACCCGCGGCGCCCGGCTCATGTACTCCGCGGCGGCTGGTTGTCAGCCGCCAGATCAGAATAGGCTGCGCACCCGCGACGCACAAGAGTCGCCGTCGGCACCAGAGCTGTCTGTTCTACTGGCTTCACCGCACGGTGACCAGACGGGTCACAGCGACGAACAGTGCCCGGCGTAACGACCCCATCCGATTGAGGAGCGTCATGACTCACAGGCCCTCGCAGCCTCGCACCGATTCGCCGCGTTATCTGACCGAGGATCGTCTGTCGATCCGTGACCTCGCCCGCGAATTCGCGATGAAGGAGGTGCTTCCGGTAGCGAATGCACTCGACCCGGTGCAAGGCACCATTCCAGAGGCTCTCAAGCAGTCGATGGCCGACATCGGGTTCTTCGGAATCATGATCCCCGAGGAGTTCGGCGGCCTGGGTCTGGGAGTGTTCGAATACTGTCTGGTGGCCGAGGAGTTGTCCCGGGCCTGGATGAGCGTGAGCGGCCTGCTTGCTCGCGGCAACGGCATGGGCGGCGGATTCACAGCCGCGCAGGAGGCGGATCTGCTTCCCCGTGTCGCGCGCGGCGAGTATCTCGGCGCCTACGCACTGTCCGAGGCCGACGCCGGGTCCGACGTCGCCAACATTGCGTGCAGGGCCACCCGCGACGGTGACGACTGGGTTGTCACCGGCACGAAGATGTGGTGCACCTACGCCCACGAGGCCGACTACATGGTCCTGTTCGCAAGAACAGACCCGGTCAAGGATCCGGCCAAACCCCACCGCGGCATCAGCGCATTCTTGATCGACAAACAGCGCAACGATTTTCCTGCAGGCATCTCAGGTACCAAGATTCGCAAGATCGGTTATTTCGGATGGAACACCTGGGAATTGGCCTTCGACGATTTCCGGATTCCGAAAGACCGGATGCTCGGAGAAGAGGGTAAGGGCTTCTACCTGGCAGTGTCGGGGCTCGAGGTCGGCCGCGCCCACACCGCGGCCCGCGCAATCGGGCTGGCTCGCGGTGCGCTGGAGGATTCCATCGCGTACATGCACGCCCGCCGGCAATTCGGACACCCCCTCGCCGACTTCCAATACTTGCGGTTCAAGATCGCCAAAATGGCGGCAGACATAGAGGCAGCTCGTCAATTGATGTACTCGGTCGCGACCGACATCGACACCGGCCGGCGCTGCTCACTGGAGGCATCGATGTGCAAACTCGTTGCCACCGAGATGGCGGAGCAGGTCACCAGTGAAGCCGTTCAGATCCATGGCGGCGCCGGCTACACCACCGACTTCCAGGTCGAACGGTATTGGCGCGATGCGCGTTTGACCAAGATCTTCGAGGGCACCAGCGAAATACAGATGCGGATCATCTCCGACGAACTCCTCGGGCGTTAGAGGGTTCGCCCTGTCAGCGAAAAGTCCAAGGCACGCCAATCGCACCGCAGCCGCGGTGCCCCGAACTCGGCTCGGCGTGCGGTGTTTGCTCGGGAACGTGGTGGGTATTCCGACCTCGACCGGTTGCTCCAGAATGCGGTGGTCTGTCGGCGCGCACTGTTTCATGCTGCTCTCGCAGTGGTTTCCTTGTGCTCGTCTTTCAAGAAACATACCCGCACAATGTCTTCGCCGAGCCAGACCGATCGGCGATCGAGGCACGACCACATTTCGGCATGTCCGAAATCGGTTCGCAGCGAACTGAGGAGAATCATGTATCTGCACACTCAAGAATTGATCAACGAAATCGTCGTCGACGAGCCCGACCCCGCCGCGGCGAATGCTCTTCAAGAAGGCCTCGGCGGACAGTTCGGTGAGATGCGAACCATGATGCAGTATCTGTTCCAGTCCATGAACTTTCGCGGTGATCCTGCCTCCAAGGCGTATAAGGATCTGCTCCAGGGTGTCGGCACCGAGGAGATCAGTCACGTCGAGCTTATCGGCACGACCATCTCCCGCCTTCTGGATGGCTCTCCCGAATACAACGGCAAGAAGACCGACCCTGTCGACAAACCCGGCGCAAAAGGGGCCACGCCGCTCAGCATCGCCCTGGATACCAGCAACATTCACCACTATCTCGTCGGCGCACAGGGAGCACTCCCAGTAGACGCCGCAGGCAACCCGTGGTCTGGCTCATATGTGTACAACAGTGGAAATCTGGTCCTGGACCTGCTGTACAACTTGATGCTCGAATCGACCGGGCGACTGCAGAAGTGCCGAATCTACGAAATGACCGACAACAAGGCCGCGCGCTCGACGATCTCGTATCTGATCGTCCGCGACCAGGCTCACGAGAACGCATTCGCCAAAGCCCTGGAAAGTCTCGGAGTGAACTGGGGTTCGGTTCTACCTATTCCCAAGACGAATGCCGAACGCTTCCCTGAGGTGAAGAAGCTGGTCGACAAGGGACTACAGAGCATCCAGTACACGTTCAGCGCAGACGACAAGAGTCACGCGGCAAAGCTCTATCGTGGAGCCTCACCGTCTGGTGATGGGACCGAACTGTCCACTGCGATCAAGCCAGAAGGCTCTCCGATGACCATCGCGCCGGAGCGACGTGAGGAGTTCGCGCCTGGTCTCGACAAGGATCTGCTGGCCCTGATCCAGGCAACAGCCGAGGTGGAGATCGCCGCAGCGAACGACCCTGGCAGCAAATAGCTGACAACATCAGCAAGTAGATGACGACGGGGGCGACGACCACATGGTCTTCGCCCCCGTCACCAGGACAGTGACGGGTCGACGTCTGCAACGGCAATCCCGACTTCGGCCGCCGCAACGCACTGAACGCCGAACAGAGCTCGAAGCAGTTCGTTCTCTGGGCGCTGTGCGTCCTTCGACCACCGACGTGATCGGTGACGCGCACGCGACGACCACGCGATCACCGCCGCCGGCTCCGATCGGTCGAAATCGACGACCACCTGACCGGCTTTTCCCGGTGCAAGTTCTTCGACGAGGAGCTGAATACTGTCCCGGGAGAACACCACTCGCCCGCTCACCTCTGCGTAGAATCGACAGCGGCTGGTGATCGCCAGCCCGGGGTACCCGACGCGGACGCGCGAGTCGTCGATCCCCAGAGCGCGATGGAGAGTGTGCGCTGCGCGTCCTTGCAACCACACCCGACCGTCGACACCGCGCAGCACACTCGCAACCGTCTGCAGCAACGACGGCGCCGTGTGCCCCTCCGTGTCTATGACGACTGCGAGGTCGGGAACCGAATAGCCGAGGCCCGCGGTCCTGGCAGCAGGATCGGTGATCAAAGGGGCGAGTGCCAGGGCTTCGGCGTTCTTTTCCGCGAGTCGGTCCGAGACCGGCCGCTCGGCCCAATCGGGACCGTCGTGCCAGGCGATTGCAGCGGGTTCGTGAGCGAACACCGCGCCCATCATGAATGCACGATTAGCCAGTTCCCAATCTTCTCCCCCGTATCGCACAAATGAGGGATCGAAACCGCCTATGTCGTCGAAAAGCTCACGACTGCAGGTGAACACGGCGCTGATCACGTATTTGTACCCGTCCCATCCCGGCATGAGAAGATCCGACGTGCGTTGGTAAGCGTCAGCCAGCCACCGAGGTTCGCGTTCGTGCAATCGGCCGGCAACCGAGTTCTCGGAGAACCACGCGCCGACCCGTCCCGGCGCGACACCTCCTAGATCCGCATGCAAACGGCGGCCGACCACGACGGAGTCCGGCGCCACGGCCGGCAATCCGATGGCCAGACGAACGTAATCGGGGGTGGGGACGGTATCGGCATCGAGAAAGCACAGAATCGACCCCGCGGACTCGGCCGCCCCGAGGTTGCGGGCCGCAGCTGCCCGAAATCCCCTGTCTTCCTGCCGCACCACGACCACAGAGAGGCAGGACGACCATCGGTCTACAACCGGCGGCTCGGTCGACCCGTCGTCGGCGATCACGATTTCCATTCGGTCCAATGGATACGTCTGGGCCGTCAGCGCCTCGAGGACGAGGGACAGTTGCCGAGGCTGGTTGTAGTACGGGATGACCACGCTGACCAGCGGGGTGTCAGAGCATTCACCGGCGAGATCCCACCGATTGTCCGGAACGAGCACCCGACCGTCCTGCAACCCGACGACGTTCATGCGCTCCACCGTCGCAGCAGCCGGTCGTATTCCCGGGCGACCTCGACAGCGGTCGGCGACGTTGTCACCGCTGAGTCGATCCAGGTGTGTTCAGGACTCGCGACCGCGGCCGTGACCGCGGACCGCAACGCGTCGTTGTCGTCCGGATGCATCGCCACCGCGCCGGGTGACCGGGCATTCAGTTCCAAGGTGTAGGCCGTCCGCGGAACCAGCGGCCTGCGTCCCGCCGAGATCCAGGCATTGATCGAACCGGACGCCGACATGTGTCGGTGGTACGCCACCGGAACGGTGACCTCGGCCATTCGTCGACGCAGTTCATCGTCGGTGAGGAAGCCGGTGATCTCGCAACTGCGCCCCGAGTCCGCTGCGACCTTGCCCAAGTCGTCAACAAGGTGGTCGTGCCCCGGCGAGGGAGTGCCGAGCGCGAGAAAGCCGACCGAGGGGTCGAGATCGGCCATCGCGTGCAACGTCTCCAGATGTCCCTTTCCCGGATACAGGAACCCGAGGACACCGACAGTCAATTCTCTCGTGAGTGAGGGCTTCTGGACGCGAGCACCGTCGAACATCAGGGGCACCACTTGCACCTCGATCGACGCATCGACGAACTCCGCGAACAGTGCGGCCTCGTGGTGACTCGAGACGATCACCCCCACCGCCTGCCGCGCCACCGCCGCGTAGAAGGCCGCGCGCGGACCCAACCCCGGACCATCCGATGGTTGCGGCACATCGTGGAATGTCACCGAAACCGGTCGCCCGAGACTCGCCATCGTCGAGAGCAGATTTCGCTGCGCCGCCGCGGGGCTGCGGCCGAACAACTTGTCGGTGACATGGATGTGCACGAGGCCGCACTCGACCGCATCTGCGAGGCGTCCCGGATGGGGCGTGCGATCACGCAGGAGTCTGTGGTCCGTACCGATCCCGATCGCAGCGTCCAGAACCGAGTGTGCGTAACTGATGACGCCGTGCGAACGAGGGCCGACGACGTAATGCCCGATGGGTCGAATCATGAGAGTCCCAGAATGTCGATCAGCTCGACATACCGGTCCAGTGCAGCCTCGATGAACTCTGGATGCTTGGCATACCAGGCCATTTGCCGCTCGTGGATGTACTTGTCGCTCATCGGCACACCGTCGACCAACCAGTTCTCGCGCGCACTCGCCGTGAGGCCGAGCGCATCGACGACTTCCTGTTTCAGCGGCGCTCGAACATTGCCCAGTAATTCGCGATCCGGCGTGGGCGGCGCGCCGGCACCGAGCTCATCGAGGATGCGACCAGCCAGAGCCACCAGCACGTTGTTGCCCGGATGATTGATCGTGTGGGCCGCGTCGGCACCGAGCCCGAGCAGCATGTCGGAAATGGCGACATCGCACTGTCGACGCTCACGGGCGGCGAGTTGCTCGATGCTCCAGCGGGCCGCCGCGCGAATGCGATCGGGTTCGAGATCGATGTCCCAGTCGCCGAATGTCGTCCGTCGATCTCGAACAGCGACCACGGTTCTCAGGTCGTGGTACGGGACCGCCGCGGGCGTGGCGGCAGGGGTCTCGGGATGCCTGACGATCACCTGAAATGGGTACAGCCCGCCGTAACGAATCACCGGCCACACGATTGCGGTCGCCGACGGCGCGATCTCGGTCAGATCCTGCCCACCGATCGGCAGTCCGCGATATCCCGCGCGAACCGGCTGCGTGACGATCACCGCGGCACGGCGGATCGTCCGTTCGACCGATGGGATGTCGTCGGACTCCAGTTCGTGCACGGGCGGTACCCGCACCGTGCGGTATGGCAAATCAACGGAACTCGACAGCACGATGCGCAGAGCCTCTGCCTGGCAGTTACCCCATACGACCAACAGATCCCGATCGTCGGCGGTCGAGCCGTCGCAAACGCCATAGAACTCGCCGTAATGCAACGTCCGCCCGTCCACCTCACACCTTCGCTGACCGTCAACCTCACCTCGGGGTATCCGATCCCGCGGAGAAGCAATCATCGAGTACGTCACTCGCGAGGTGTTTTGGAACGCAGCCGATCGCGCAGGGCCCGCGCCCGTCCAGTCCGGTGCTCATGCCTCAGGTGCGGTTGGTTGTCATGCGGTTGCTGCGACTTCTTCCTGCGCGGCAGCAGAATCACCACGACAATCACAATGATGGCGATAACGACGAATGCAACAATTTCCATGAGTACTGCGACCCTCTGTCCCGATGGCGTGGCTTCGGCCAGGTTCTGGCACGGCCCTTGTCTCTCGGATAGCCACGGTCGAGGCCCGGGAAACACTGCCCGCGCGGCAGGCGTGAGGACCGGCCCCATGGGGTAACCATGTTCACGCAGCCAGCGAATCGACGATGCGACATCAGCGCGTGAGACACGAAGGGGCACCATGCCGGCAGAAAGCGACAACAACGAGAACGACCTGCGCGACCTCGACATCGAATCGCCCAAGAATCATGCAGCGGGAGCGACGGCCGTCGCCGTCTCGATGAAACGCGCACTGGGGCACATGGGACCGGTCCGCACCGCCAAGACGTTGCTGTCGCTGAATCAGGCCGAGGGATTCGACTGTATGAGCTGCGCCTGGCCAGACCCCGACCCAGGTCACCGGCACACCGCGGAGTTCTGCGAGAACGGCGCAAAAGCAGTCGCAGAAGAGGCGACGACCACCCGGGCCACACCGGAATTCTTCGCTGCTCACAGCATCGCCGAGCTGGACGGTCACACCGAGCACTGGCTCGGTCAACAGGGTCGCATCACCCACCCGATGATCAAACGCCCCGGCGGGACCCACTACGAACCCATCGCATGGGATGACGCGTACGCACTCATCGCCGACGAATTGAACGGTCTTGAAACCCCCGATGAGGCCATCTTCTACACCTCGGGCCGGGCTTCGAACGAGTCTGCCTTCGTGTATCAACTGTTCGCCCGCGCGTTCGGCACCAACAACATGCCCGACTGTTCCAACATGTGCCACGAATCAACCTCGATCGCCCTTCAGGAATCGATCGGGATCGGTAAGGCGAGCGTCACCCTCGACGACGTCTACAACGCCGAACTGATCGTCATCGCCGGGCAGAATCCGGGCACCAATCATCCCCGGATGCTCTCTGCCCTCGAGAAGGCGAAGCAGAACGGCGCGAAGATCCTGGCCATCAACCCCCTTCGCGAAGCCGGGTTGGTCAATTTCAAGAACCCGCAGACCCCGCGAGGCATGGTGGGCCCAGGCACCGACCTGACCGACATGTTCCTGCCGATCGCGCTCAACGGTGACCTCGCCCTGTTTCAGGCTCTGGGGTCATTGCTCGTCGACTGGAATGCCCTGGACCACGACTTCATCGATGCACACACCACCGGTTTCGAGGCCTGGCGCGAGCACGTCCGGGCGGTGGACTGGGAGGTCGTGACTACGACAACCGGTCTGACCCGCCAGCAGATCACGGATGCGGCCGAGCTCTTGCGCGGTTCGAAGGCCACGGTGTTCTGTTGGGCGATGGGGTTGACCCAGCATCGCAACGCGGTCGCCACGATCAAAGAAGTCACCAATCTCGCGTTTGCACAAGGCAACATCGGCAAGCCCGGCGCCGGGCTCTTCCCGATCCGCGGACACTCCAACGTCCAGGGCGACCGCACGATGGGTATCTGGGAAAGACCGCCTCAACACTTTCTGGATTCGGTGCAGCGTGAGTTCGGCTTCGATCCGCCGCGCGAGCACGGCCTCGACACAGTCGATTCGATCCGAGCGTTACGCGACGGGAAGGCCCACTTCTTCCTGGGTCTCGGCGGGAACTTCGCCCAGGCCACACCCGACAGCGACGTCACGTTCAAGGCTCTTCGCAGCGCCCGGATGACAGTGCAGATCTCGACGAAGATCAACCGGGGTCACCTCGTGTGCGGGGACACCGCACTCATCCTGCCCACTCTCGGCCGCACGGAAAAGGACGAGCAGGCGGGTGGGCCACAATTCATCACGGTCGAGGATTCGACATGTTCAGTGCACGCCTCCCGGGGACCGCTGGCCCCGGCGAGTCCTCACCTGCGATCGGAAGTCGCGATCGTCACCGGCATCGCGGAAGCCACCCTCGGCGACCGCCATGGCATCGACTGGGCCGCCATGCGCAGCGATTACCGCACCATCCGCGCTCACATCTCCCGCGTCGTGCCCGGCTGCGAGGGTTACGAGGTGAACGTCCGCAGACCGGGAGGCTTCATCCTCCCCCACCCGCCTCGTGATACCCGAACCTTCGAGACAGACTCCGGCCGAGGCGAATTCGCTGTCTCGCCGATCGAGGTGCTGCAGGTTCCCGCCGGCCACCTGATCCTGCAGACACTCCGCAGTCACGATCAGTTCAATACGACGATCTACGGACTCAGCGATCGGTACCGCGGCATCGAGGGCGGCAGAAGGGTGATCTTCATGCACCGAGAGGACATCTCGGCACTCGGTTACCGCGACGGCGACATCGTCGACATCGTCTCGCGGTGGGACGACGACGACAACGTCCGGTGCGCACCGTCATTCCGCATTGTCGAGTACGCGACACCGCGGGGGTGCGCTGCTGCCTACTACCCCGAGACCAACCCGCTGGTTCCGCTGGATTCCACCGCTCTCGACAGCAATTGTCCGACGTCGAAATCGATCATCGTGTCCCTGGTTCCCGCAGGACGGGGAGTTACGGATTCCGGTACGTCCGATCAGGATTCGACAGGGTCTGATTGGGGTCACAAGTCTCACCCCCAGCCCCACCACCTGAGTTGATCAGTCCGGACCGGGCGCCGTGCACGACGGTTCGAGATAGTTCACTATCGCATTGGTGAATCCACGCCTGGCCAAGTCCAGGTCCGTGTACGTACCGAGCTGCCGCTCCGAGACCATTCCCCGCATCGCGCCGGGGATGAACGCGGCGACCTCGGCGACTCGGTCCGGGTCGACATCCAGGCCGCTGAACGCGCGGCGGCAGGTATCGAGCCACGCCTGCCGCCACGATTCGAACTCGGCCGCGGTCAACGGGTACAGCCGTTCGAACTCCACGCGGTCTCGCGGCATGGCGGCTCGCAGGGTCTCGATGGCACGAGAATCTCTGCCGCTCAACCCCTCATACAGGTTGTCGACGATGGCACCGACCCGATCGCGCAGCGACGCACTCGCCGGCGCGCTCGCCGGCAGATCGCCCCGACGCTCGGCGGTATAGTGCAGCACCGCTGCCCACAGGCCATCGATATCTCCGAACTGGTACTTGACCGTTCCCCAGGTGGCGCCGATCTCTTTGGCGATACGGTTGCCCGAGACAGCGCCGGGATCCCCAGAGGCCAGGGACCGTAACGCGGCGTCGAGCATGCTGTCACGAGTTGCCATCCCCCGTTTGTTGCTGCGCCTGCCGGCGACCTCCGCTCCGGTCATCTGACCCATACTAACGACGCCTCGTCGCCGGCATTCAGATTCGTAGAACCCTCTTCCAAAGATTCGAAGAGGGGTCTATGATTCCCCTCGGACACGACGACGCGTACGGGAGGCCTCGATGGCGAAGACACCGCTGCCCATGAAGCCGACAGGCTGGTTCCAGGTGGCGTGGTCCGCGGAGATCCGGGCGGGCGAGGTTCATCGGATGACGTATTTCGCCACCGAGATGATCGCCTGGAGATCAGCATCCGGTCAGGTCACGGTCATGGATGCCTACTGCGAACATCTAGGTGCGCATCTCGGCCACGGCGGCACTGTCGACGGCGAGATCCTGCGGTGCCCGTTCCATGGCTGGGAGTGGGACACCCAGGGACGAAACGTGTGCATCCCCTACGAGAAACGCCCCAACAAGGGCAGGCGCATCCGAACCTACCCGGTCACCGAACACAGCGAATCTGTGTTCATCTGGTTCGACGAGAACGGTCGTGCACCGTACTTCGAGGTCGCCGATGTCTTGTCGGGGTTCGACGACGGCAGGAGCGCCGCCGACTACTACCCCGCTTACGGCCACAGCACATTGTTCGAGACCGGGCTGGAGATCCACCCGCAGTACGTGATGGAGAACGGGGTGGACTTCGCCCACTTCAAATACGTGCACAACACCCCGCTGGTGCCCGAGTTCACCCGCCACGACTTCGACGCCCCGGTGTCCTATGTCGATTTCACCATCGCGTTCGACGATGTGCCTGCCGACGAGATCAACAGTGGAGTGCAGGCGATCAACAGCGGAATCGGGGTGGCGGGCACCAAGAGCTGGGGAATGATCGACAATCGCACGCTCACCTCGGTCACCCCGATCGACGACGCGACCTCGGACATCCGGTTCACCGTCTGGATCGGACGCACACCCGGCGACGACAGCGACGGTCCCTCTTCTCGTGCGCTGCGTAATGCCCGCGGTGTGATCGACCAGTTCCAGAACGACATCGGAATCTGGAAGCACCAGCGCTACTCCGACCCACCCGCTCTTTCTCCCTCGGAGTTCAAGGGCTTCACCGCCATCAGAAAGTGGGCCACGCAGTTCTACCCCGCCGACTTCGACCCGAAGGCAGCAACGGCTCGCTGACCATCCACCAGTCTCTCGCCCGAAAGGCCACTTCATGAGCACCGCTGAGCACTCCCCGATCAGGATCTTCCAGGTCGCAACCGGCAACGTGGGAACCGAGATGATCAAGCGAATCGGCACCCACCGCGATCTCGAACTCATCGGATTGCACTGCTACACCCCGGAAAAGATCGGGCGCGACGCAGGTGAGATCGCCGGACTCGACCCCATCGGTGTCACGGCCACCGGCACCGTCGAGGAGATCATCGCCGCACATCCCGATGTCGTGACGTTCCACGGCGTCTTTCCCGACGAAGACCTCTACGAAAAGGTGCTCGAAGCCGGGATCAACATCGTCACCACCGCCGACTTCATCACCGGCCACCACCGCGACGAGAACCATCCGCACGTGTCGGGCAAGAAGGTCACCGAGGTGCTGGAGGCAGCGTGTCAGCGGGGCGGATCGACGTTCTACGGCACCGGTATGAATCCCGGTGTCAACCAAATCCTCGGTGTGGT
Source organism: Williamsia soli (assembly GCF_017377795.1). Classification (GTDB taxonomy): domain Bacteria; phylum Actinomycetota; class Actinomycetes; order Mycobacteriales; family Mycobacteriaceae; genus Williamsia; species Williamsia soli. The sequence goes on from NZ_JAFRDR010000012.1 coordinate 118,722, forward strand.
GTGCTCGGCCGATGTCGCGGAGATCGAGAACATCATCACCATTGAATCGGTCGACGTGTCCTGCCATCACTCCAAGGACACCTGGATCGAGGTCGGCTACGGTTTGCCCGTCGACGATCCGAGCATTCCGGACAAACTCGAGAAGTACACCCGGGTCTTCGGCGACAGCGTGCTCCTGATGGCCGACTGCTTCGGCCTCGAACTCGACGAGGTGACGTTCAGCTACGAACTCGGCGCGTGCACCAAGGACGTCGATCTCGGCTGGTATCAGCTGCCCAAGGGATCGCTCGGTGGCAACTACATCAAGTACCAGGGCATGGTCGACGGCGTTCCCAGGATCGAGACCCACCTGGAATGGCAGATGACCCCGCACACGACACCCAACTGGGATATCAAGGGCTGCTACATCACTCAGATCCAAGGCGACCCATGTATCTACAACAAGCACATGATCTTCCCGAAGCGCGGCGTGGATCTGTCCGATCCCGCCAACTTCGCATCCATCGGCATGACCGTCACCGGATTGCCCGCTCTCAACTCGATCCGCAGCGTCGTCGCCGCGCGGCCGGGCATCATCACCAGCGCCGACCTCCCGCTGAGAGGATTCGCCGGCCGCTTCAAGAAGTAGCCTCCAGGCCCGAGTGGCCATCTGCTTGCCAGGAGCCCGCGACGTGGGACCATTGCTCGATGAGCGATCGAGAAGTGTTGACGTGGGAGATCTTCGGACGCGCAAGCCGGGAGCTCGCGCAGACCGTCGCGGACTCAGGTTTTGCCCCTGACGTCGTACTCGGTATCGCGCGTGGTGGTCTCGTACCCGCTGGATCGCTGGCCTACGCTCTCGACTGCAAGGCGTTGTTCACGATGAATGTCGAGTTCTACACCGGCATCGGGACGACCTTGGACAGTCCGGTCATCCTGCCGCCGATCCTCGACGCGACCGAACTCGACGGCCTGAGCGTGCTCGTGGTCGACGATGTCGCCGACAGCGGGAAGACCCTCGAACTCGTGCACTCGTTCTGCCGCGATCACGCGTCGGAGGTCAAGACCGCCGTGCTCTACGAGAAGCCGGCATCGGTGATCCACGCCGACTACACGTGGAAGTACACCGACCTCTGGATCAACTTCCCGTGGTCCACCGAGCCGCCGATCACGCCTCGCGCAACAGCCGATTGACGACTCGCTGATGCAGGTCGGGATCGATGGACGGCAAACCCAACAATCCCCCGAGATACAGGCCGTCGCCCACGAGCCGAATGATCTCGGCGTCCACGGGATCGTCGATCTCGGCCCGTAGACCCTCGTCCCAGAGCTGCATCACCTCGGTGACCGCCGCCTGGATTTCACCGGGGTTCCCATCGACGCTCCGCAACGCCGCCAGGGTCGATCGGAACAGCGCGAGTTCCTTGTCGGACGTCGACTCCGGGGGTTGCAGATACCAGGTGGCAACCGTGGTCCCGCCGCGGGCGGCGTCGGCGCGCTGGCCGTCAGAGCGTTCCCCCAATCGCCGAACCATAGCGGCGATCAGCGCGTCTTTGTTGCTGAAGTGGTACAGCAGACCACCTTTCGACACACCGGCCGACTTTGCGACGCTCTCCAGTGTGACCCTGGACAGCCCTTCGTTCAGCAACATCTCTTCCAAGGCATCGAGGATCCGATCACGGGTGTCAGCGGCCATGGCGCTACTTTACCGGCTGGACGGTTCACTGCTACGGTTACTGTACCGTCCGGACGGTTTTCTCCGGGCCGAACGAGGGAGTACACGTCGTGAGTGGGTTGCGCATGCCTGGTACGCAGCACAGCGACCACGAAACCGCTGGAGCCAAGGAGTGGCTGGGGCTCGTCGTGCTCGCGTTCGCGGTTCTCCTGATCGCGATCGATGCGACCGTGCTGGATATCGCCCTACCGTTCCTGAGCGCCGATCTCGAGCCGACCAGCACACAACTGCTCTGGATCATCGACGTCTATTCATTCGTCCTGGCGGGTCTGCTCATCACCATGGGCACCCTCGGCGATCGCATCGGACGGCGGCGCCTGCTCCTGATCGGCGCAGCCGGATTCGGTATCGCCTCGGTGCTCGCGGCCTTCGCCGTCAGCCCGGAGATGCTCATCGCCGCCCGGGTGTTGCAGGGTGTTTCCGGTGCGACCCTGATGCCGGCCACGCTCGGGTTGATCCGGACAATCTTCAAAGATCCCCGCCAGCGCGTCACCGCCATCGGTGTGTGGAGCGCGATGGCAGGTGGCGGAGCTGCGGGCGGTCCCCTCGTCGGTGGCTGGCTGCTCGAGCACTTCTGGTGGGGTTCGGTGTTCCTCATCAACCTCCCCCTCATGGTCGCTCTGATCATCCTGGGCCCCTTGGTCATCCCGGAATCCAAGGATCCGAGTCCGGGAAGGTTCGATCTGCTGAGCTCAGGTCTGTCAATGCTGGCTCTGGTGCCGATCGTGTACGCCGTGAAGGAGACGGCGGCCCACGGGCCGAGCCTGACTGACGTGTTCGCGGCACTCACCGGGATCGTGGCCGGCGTCGTCTTCGTTCGACGACAGCGAATCCTCGACGCACCGATGATCGACCTGAAGCTGTTCGGCAAAGCCGACTTCTCGACTGCCGTGTTCACCAACTTCCTGTCGATCTTCGCCTTGTCCGGGGTGTTGTTCTTCGGATCGCAGTATCTGCAACAGGTGCTGGGGTGCAGCCCACTCGAAGCCGGCCTCGTGTTGCTACCAGGGACCGCCGCCAGCGCAGTCGCTTCCCTGGGTGCGGCTTATCTCGTCCGCGTGTGGACCACCGGCGGGGTTCTGGCGTGTGGACTCGCCATATCGGCCGTCGGTGCGCTGCTGCTCATCGGGTTGGGTACCGACAGCGGCCTCGGGCTGTTCATCGCAGGTTTCGTGCTGGTGGGGATCGGAGTCGGGATCGCGCTGACCCTGACGTCGGACCTCGTGGTCAGCGCGGTCGAGCCAGAACGAGCCGGCGCGGCTTCTGCGGTCTCCGAGACCGCCTATGAACTGGGTGTGGCCCTCGGCGTGGCAGTCCTCGGAAGTGTGGTCATGTCGATCTTCCGCAGAGGTCTCGACACCGGAGCGCTGGACCCCTCGACAGCCGCGGCGGCTCAGGAAACGCTTGGTGGATCCTCATCCGTCGCATCGCAGCTGGGCCCTGAGGCCGCTGCGGCGCTGACGAATTCGGCCAACGACGCGTTCGTGTCCGGCATGCACGCTGCGTCGATCGCAACGGCAGCAGTGCTGGCGCTGAGTGCGGTGCTTGTTCACGTACGGCTCAAGAAATCCGTCGACCGACCGGTCTAGTGCAGTGCTCGAGTTCGACCCGCCCGAGGACGACCCCTGGCCCGCCGGTCCCACCGTGGCCGAACCACGGCGTGGTTGTCACCGTGTGCTCCCCTGATCTGAGCCCAACAACTCGACCGCGCCCGTCGTCAGCGCGTCGATTCCGTCGATCACGAGGGCGGCCTCCGCGAGAGCATCATCGGCGGGCGGATAGTCGGGCCGCGGCGCCGCGATCAGAATCAAACCTGCCGCCGTCGCCGATCGCATGCCGTTCGACGAATCCTCGATGGCCGCGCATGCGGCGGGTTTTCGACCCAGCCCCCGTACGGCGTGCACGTACACGTCCGGCGCGGGTTTGCCGCGGTCGAGTTCTTCGGTCGATACGGTGACCTCGAACAAGTCTGTCCAGCCCGCAGTGTCGAGTACTGCATCGATGAGCCTGCGCGGCGACGAACTGGCCAGGCCGAGTGGCCAGCGCGCTGCACAGCGGCGAACGGCTTCATCCGCACCCGGCAACACCGGAAGGTGTTTTTCGTAACGGGCAACCATGTGATCGATCACGATGGTCGCGACCTCCGCCGGCGCCTTGCCGACGCCGAGGTCTTCGCTCAGATAGGTCGCCCACTCGGGGGTGCTCATCCCCATCAGCGCCGTCTGTGCCTCGGGGAGCCACGTACCGCCATGGTCGGCGACGACACCGCGACGCACCTCTTCCCAGATCGGCTCCGAGTCGACCAGCACGCCATCCATGTCGAAAACCAGTGCTTCAATCACCCCGCCATCATCTCCCGCGTTGACTCGACGTCGCATGCCGGGCGGTCATTTTGCCAGGTCGACGACACCCGGGCCCGCAGGCGTCGAATACAGATCGACGATGGTCTGCTCATACTTGCTCGCGATCGGCTTGCGCCGCAGCTTCATCGTCGGGGTCAACTCGTCTCCTCCGGGATCCCACGCCGCCGGAACGATGACGAATCGCTTCACCTGCTCGACCCGGGAGAGCTTTGCGTTGCCCGCCTTCACCGACAACGTCACCTCCTCGATGATCGCCGGATTGCCTGCAAGGTCGGCGATCTGGGCCTCCGGGACACCAAGCGCCTTGGCACGAAGCGCGGCGACATCGGGATCGAGCACGATCAGCGCAGTGATGTACGGCTTGTCGTCGCCGATCGCCACCACCTGACTGACCAGCGACGAGTTCGACTTCATCGCGTTCTCGATGGTGCTCGGAGCCATGTTCTTCCCCGACTCGTTGATGATCAGCTCCTTCTTCCGATCGACGATCGTCAGGTTGCCCTCGGCATCGATGGTGCCGACATCGCCCGTCGCGAACCAGCCGTCGGCATCGATGGCCTCCGCAGTCTTTTCCGGTTTGTTGCGGTAACCGCGCATGATGATCGGTGCCCGCACGAGCACCTCCCCGTCCTCGGCCAGCTTGATCTCGACACCCTCTACGGGTTTGCCGACCGTGCCCACCTTCAAATTGTCCACGGTGGTTTTCGTCGCCGCGCCCGTGGTCTCACTCAGACCCCACACCTCGATGACCGGAATGCCCAGTCCCACAAAGAACTCGATGACCTCCGACGGAATCGACGCGGCGCCCGAGATCGCCAATTTCAACTCGTCGAGGCCCAGCGCAGCGCGCACCTTCGACAGCACGAGCGAGTCCGCCAACTGGTACTGCACCTGTAGCGCCCGGCCCCGTGGCCGACCCGACAGGTCCGCCCTGGCACCCCGAGCGGCCACGTCGAGCGCCCATGTCGCGAGCTTGGACTTGACCGGGCTCGTCTCCTCTCCGACCTTCGCCTCGATGCCGGCCTTGATCTTCTGCCACACCCTGGGAACACCGAAGAACACCGTCGGCCGCACATCGGGGAGGGCCGCGGCAAACTCGCGAGGATCGGACACCGACGTGATCTGTATGCCCCGCAATTGATTTGCGCCATGCGAAGACACCCGATCGGCGATGTGTGCGGCAGGTAGGTACGAGATGATCCGATCGTCGAAGCCGGCGTCGAGTTCGGCGGACACCGACTCCGCGGCCGCGATCACGTTGCGGTGGGTGATCTCGACCCCTTTGGGCGGCCCGGTCGTCCCGGACGTGTAGATCAGCGTGACGAGGTCGTCGGGTTCCACCGCGCGCCAGGACGCCTGAAAGTCGAACTCGGTGTCCGGATCGGCCTCGACGTCGCGTAGTTCGATGGCGCCCTCGGCGGGACCGTCGACGGTGATGATGTGCTCGAGGGCGATACCGGACTCCCGGATCGCGGGCACGAAGACCTGCTCGGTCACGACGACCCGATTGGCGGCGTCACCGAAGAGATAAGCGAGCTGCTCCGGCGCACTGGTGTTGTACACCGAGAACGGGATGGCACCGAGATGCACGATCGCGGTGTCCACGAGGTGGAACTCGGGCCGATTGGTCAGCATCAGGCCGACGGTGTCGCCGCGTTTCACGCCGAGGGTCACCAGCCCCAGCGCGATCGACTCCACTCGCGTGGCGTACTCGCGCCACGTGATCTCCTGAATACCCCCGGGGGTACGTAACGCGACGCGATCCGGATGCATTTTCGCGGTGTGCTGGAACGCTTCTGCCGTGGTGTGGACGGCCGCTCCGGACGCGTGGTGAAAGACGGTGTCTGCGGTGTTCGGGCTCATCGGTGGACTCCTGACGAATGATGGCGACAAGTCTCGATGCGACATCCCCTGAAACAACGATCAAATCGGACATGCCGTACCCGAGAACCTATCCCCGGGGACACCTTCTACGGAGCAGATTGGCCGGGGTTGCTCGGCGGGTCCTGATATCTTTCAGACCAACGATTTCCTTCGAAAGTGGCCACGTGCAGAGTACGAGCTCGACACTACGGTTCGCCCTGCTGATCACGTTGGCCAGTGGCTTCCTCGACTCGTATACGTTCCTTGTCCGTGGAGGGGTGTTCGCCAACGTCCAGACCGCCAATGTGATCCTGATGGGGATCGGGCTGTCCGACCGCCACTGGGCCGCGGCACTGCTGCATCTGTGGCCGATCCTGGCGTTCCTGCTCGGCGTTACCTTGGCCGTACACATCAAGTCCGGCAGGGTCGATCATCTGCTGAACCATCCGATTCGGTGGACGATCGCGCTTCAGGTCGGGGTGCTGGCGGCTGTGGGGTTTGTGCCGACCTCGGTCCCCCACACCTACGTGACCGTGCCCATCGCCTTCTGCACGGCGATGACGATCACGATGTTTCGCAGCATCGGCGAACTCGGCTACTTTGCCGTCGCGACGACCGGCAACCTGATGCACATGATCGAGTACGGGTACGCCGCTTCGGTCGACAAGCGCAAAGAAGCGTTGGCGGCCTTCTCGACCTATGCCAGGGTCGCCGGCACCTTCGCTGCGGGCGCGCTCATCGGTGCCATCGCGACGCAACTGATGAACGCCCACGCAGTCTGGCTGGCCGCCGGCTTTCTCGCCGTCACACTGGTGTTCTTCGTTGTCGATCAGCGCGGTTACCGAACGTGACGCCGACTCACCGTAGATCGATCACGGCACCACCGGGATCGGTCGCATAGAGGTCGACGATCAGCTCCGCGTACTTCGTCGAGATCGGTGTGCGCCGGAGTTTCATGGTCGGCGTGAGTTCGTCCCCTCCTGGCTCCCACGCCTCGGGCAGGATCACGAATCGCTTGATCTGCTCCACCCGCGACAACCTGGAATTGCCCGTCGCGACCGCGACCCGGACCTCCTCCCGGATGTCGGGTTGCTCGGCGAGCGAGGCCAGATCGGCCGGGTCGAGACCGAGTGCGCCGGCACGCGCCGCGGCCACATCGGGGTCCAGGACCACAAGCGCTGCCACGTACGGCTTACCGTCGCCGAGGGCGACGACCTGGCTGATCAACGACGACGCCGCCTTCAGTGCGTTCTCGATGTTGGTCGGCGAGAGGTTCTTTCCCGACTCGTTGATCAACAGTTCTTTCTTGCGATCGACGATCTTGTAGTTTCCATCGGCGTCGACGGTGGCGATGTCGCCACTGGCCAGCCAGCCGTCGGCGTCGATCGTGTCCGCGGTCTTCTCCGGCTGGTTGCGGTACCCACGCATGACCATCGGGCCGCGTACCAGCAATTCCCCGTCGTCGGCGAGTTTGATCTCGACCCCGGCCAGCGGTTTGCCGACGGTGCCGATCTTGAGATCGTCGGCGGTGGTCATGGTCGAGACCGCCGTGGTCTCGGACATGCCCCACACCTCTACGACCGGGATGCCGAGGCCGGCGAAGAACTCCAGGACCTCCGCAGGGATCGACGCCGCGCCAGAGGCCGCCAAACTGATGTTGTCCAGACCGAGAGCACTGCGCACGGCGGACAGGATCAGCTTGTCCGCGACTTTGTACTGGGCGTCGAGGATGCGGCCGCGACTCTTGCCGGCGAGGTCGGCGCGGGCGGCCGCGGATCCGACACCGAGAGCCCACGCCGCCAGCTTCGACTTCACCGGATTGGTTTCCGCCTCGAGTTTTCCTTCGATACCCGCCTTGATCTTCTGCCAGACCCGGGGCACCCCGAAGAACACGGACGGATGCACCTCGGCCAGCGCGGCGGCGATCTCGCGAGGGTCCGGTACCGACGTGATCTGGATGCCGCGCACCAGGTTCGCCGCGTGGGCCGACACCCGATCGGCGATGTGCGCCGCGGGCAGATACGAGATGATGCGGTCGTCGAAACCGATGGTCAGGTGTTCTGCCAGCGCCGACAACTCGGCGATGATGTTCGCGTGGGTGATCTCGACGCCTTTCGGCGGGCCGGTGGTGCCCGAGGTGTAGATCAGGGTCGCGACATCGGACGGCTGGACCGCATCGACCGCCGCCTGCAGATCGAAGTCACCGAAATCGGTGGCCTCGACCTCTGCGAGCGTGGTGGTGCCGCCGCTGTCGACACTGACCACGTGCTCGAGCGCCGCTCCGGCACCGTCGATCGCCGCGACGAAGGCCTGCTCGGTGATGACCACGGAGTTGCCCGCGTCGCTGAACAGGTAGTTGATCTGCTCGGGGGCGCTCGTGTTGTAGATGGAGAACGGAATGGCACCCAGATGCAGGAGTGCGGTGTCGACCACATGGAACTCCGGACGGTTGCTGAGCATCAATGCCACCGGTTCGCCGCGGCGGACGCCCAACGCCGACAACCCGGCAGCGATGCGCTCGACCCGCCGCGCGTACTCGGCCCAGGTGATCTCGACCGCGCCTCCCGACGTGCGTAACGCGACGGCGTCAGGACGCATGCGGGCGGTGTGCGCAAACCCTTCAGGCAGGGTGCGCACCCCGACTCCGGACGCATGCGGAAAGGCGATCTCGGCGACGGCTGACATCGGACTTCTCCATCAATTACTCGAGGTTGAACCAAACCGGCTGTGCGACAGCGACTTCAGAAGACAGCAATTCTTCAGAACATTTCTGACCACACGTGTGATCTGAAGATAACAGAATCGGTGCGTGCCGCGGATCATTACGGTGCCGGCCCGCGTACCGTAGGACCGAAGATTCCCACCTGAAGGAGCCCTCCATGCCAGCGACCGATGGCGTATCCGCACCTGCACCGCTGACGCTCGCCGCCGATCCGCACGGCAGCCCGGCCGCCGACGACTCCGTAACGTACCGCGTGGAGCACACGCCTGCCGGACCGATCGCACATGTCCAGCTCAATCGGCCCGACAAGCACAACGCCCTCACCCTGCCCCTGCTCGCCGGGCTCACCCAGGCCGCAAAACAGGCTGCGAAAGACCGAACGTTGCGCGCGGTGATTATCAGTGGTGCCGGCAGATCATTCAGCGCCGGGCTCGATTTCGGCAGTCTCGCAGGTAAGCAGAAGAGCGTCCTGCGTACGTTCGTGCCGAATCTGCTGCAGGGCTCCAATGGATTCCAGAATCCGGCCTGGCACTGGAGGCGGGTACCCGTACCGGTGATCGCGGTCGTCCACGGCCACTGCTATGGCGGCGGCCTGCAGATCGCCCTCGGCGCCGATTTCCGGTTCGCCACCCCCGACGCCGACTTCTCCATCCTTGAAACCAAATGGGGTCTGATCCCCGACATGTCTGCCTCGGCCGCGTTGTCGCAGCTCACCGGAATCGACACCGCGAAACGTCTGACCATGACCGGCGAGATGTTCTCGGCCGACTACGCCAAGGAGATCGGTGTGGTGACCGGTGTCGCCGCCGACCCGCACGCCGAAGCACTGGCTTTGATCGAGAAGATCGCCGCGCGCTCACCCGACTCGGTGGCGTCGACCAAGAAGCTGTTCGAAAAGACCTGGTCGCGGTCCCCGCGATTCTCGTTTCCCGTCGAACAGGTTCTGCAGCTAAGACTGCTGCGAACCAAGAACCACGCGATTGCCCGCAAGGCGGGCATGACTCGTCAGACGCCGGTGTTCCGGGATCGCGAGATCTGATCCGGAGCCTCAGGGTTCGATCGTGATGCCGTTCGCCAATCTGGACTCACTGGCTTCGTAGCGCAGGGTTGTGCCGATTTCGACCACGTAGTCGGCCCGACCCTCGGGAATCCCCGATATCGAGAACGGCAGAAAGCATCTGTTGTCGGACAGTTCAGGTGCAGCCAATTCGGACTGTCCGAGGATCGACAAGTCCTCGTCCAGCACTCGCACCCGGGTTCCCTGTCTCACGTCCTCGAATTCGCCGGTGCCGCCGCAGATGTCGGTGGCGGAAACCTCGTATTGCTGATCGGTGAGGACCACGGAACCGTCGGCGGTGAAGTCGCGTTCTTGCACTCCGAGGGCCAGGGCACCGATCGCGATCACCGCAAGGATCGTGGCGGCGATCGAGCTGATCACGATGATCGGTTTGCGGGTTCGGCGTTGCCACGTCCGTGGAGGTAGATCGGGGCCGGGATTCAGCCAGTATTGCGGCGTCTGCTGGACGGGCTGCATGACTTGAGTCTGCCCTATCGGGTCACTTCTTCGGCGGGAAGTATTTGATCAGCGCCTCTTGCACGACTGTCGTGGCCAGCAGACCGTCGCGGGTGAAAAACCTGCCGGTGCCCAGGCCCCGCGACCCAGCTGCGACGGGTGACTCCGTCGCGTACAGCAACCATTCGTCGAATCTGAAGTCGCGGTGGAACCACATCGAGTGGTTCACGGTCGCGGCGAACAAGCGGTCGATACCCCAGGACAAGCCGTGCGTCGTGATGATCGAGTCGAGAACGGTGGTGTCGGAGGCGTAGCAGAGGGCTGCGATGTGGAGCAGCGGGTCGTCGGGCATCTGACCGTCGGTTCGCATCCAGACCCTGTTGTGCTCTAGCCGCTCCCCGGATTCGCGCACTTTCCACGTGGGGTCGTTGGCGAATCGGATGTCGATCGGGTGCATGGCGTTCACAAACAGCGCGATGCGATCCTCGAAGCCCTTGAAGTGCTCACCCAGCGGCGGCAGATCCTCTGGGTAGGCCACGTCTGGGCTCTGCACAGAATGCTCCAGGCCGGCCTTGTTGTCCTGGAACGCGACGAGCATCGAGAAGATGTCTTCGCCTTCCTGCACGGCGTTCACGAGACGGTTGGCGAACGGTTTGCCATCGCGCAGCCGTGTGACGTGGTATTCGATCGGTTTGGTGACGTCGCCGCCGCGTATGAAGTGCGCGTTGAGCGCGTGCACGGGTGTAGGGCGGGGCACACTACGCCCGGCAGCCACCACTCCCTGGCTCAACAGTTGCCCGCCGAAGGTGCGGGCCCCGACCTCCGTCGGGTGGAGCCCGATGAACAGGTCGGGTTCGGGCTGCTCCAGATCGAAGAGTTCGAGCAGCTTGCTCAGATCAGACGTCGTACCGGGGGCTTCAGTCACAGCAAGACTCTAGAGGACGCCACCGCTGCGCAGCCGGGCCGCTCCGGACGTCGAGCGGGCCCATCCGAACGCCGACCGGGCCGTTCCGGCCGTCCACCGGCACGATCAACGCACGGAAAGGCCCGGTCGACGGCTGTTTCGGCCCACTCGACGGCGTTATCGGCACGCTCGACGGCGTTATCGGCCCGGTCGACGGACACACCGCGGAGGTGTGGCCGCGGTTGTTCTGGACTGCCGACGAACGAGCGCCAGCGAGGTGAGGAGCGCAGGCAGCCCCCGCGTGCTCTGGACGGAGGAGCGAGGGAGCGAAGCGACTGAGCCGACGAGGGAAGAGCACGCGACTTCAGGGCTGCCTGCATGCGGGCGCCAGCCCGCCACACTAGTGGTCGTCCTCACCGATCCTGTGGACGTGGATCAGGTTCGTCGTGCCGACGGTTCCGGGAGGTGCACCGGCGACGATGACGACCTGGTCGCCGACCTTGAGGCGACCGATCTCGAGCAGTGAAGCGTCGACCTGCTTGATCATCTCGTCGGTGGATTCGACGCGCGGGACGATGAAGGTCTCTGTTCCCCAGCTCATGGCGAGCTGACTGCGTACCTCCGGCAACGGGGTGAAGGCCAGCAGCGGGAGCCGCGTGTGGAGTCGCGCCAGGCGGCGCACAGTGTCTCCGGATTGGGTGAACGCCACCAAGGCCTTGGCGTCGAGACGCTCGCCGATGTCGCGGGCAGCGTACGAGATGATTCCGCGCTTGGTGCGCGGTACGTGACTGAGCGGCGGCACGTCGCGGGTTCCGTTCTCGACGGCCTTCACGATCCGGGCCATGGTCTGCACGGTCTCCATGACGTACTTGCCGACCGAGGTCTCGCCGGAGAGCATGACGGCATCGGCACCGTCGAGGACGGCGTTGGCGACGTCAGAGGCCTCGGCGCGGGTGGGTCGCGAGTTCTCGATCATCGACTCGAGCATCTGCGTGGCGACGATGACCGGCTTGGCGTTTTCCCGAGCCATCTGGATGGCGCGCTTCTGGACGAGCGGGACCTCTTCGAGAGGCAGCTCGACACCGAGATCGCCGCGGGCGACCATGACGGCGTCGAAGGCCAGGACAACGGCTTCCAGGTTGTCGATGGCCTCCGGCTTCTCCAGCTTGGCGATGACGGGCACCCGGCGGCCGACCCGATCCATGATCTCGTGGACCAGTTCGATGTCCGCGGGTGATCGGACGAACGACAGCGCGATCAGATCGACACCGAGGGCAAGCGCGAACTCGAGGTCGGCGATGTCCTTCTCCGACATGGCAGGCACCGAGACGTTCATGCCGGGTAGGGAGACACCCTTGTTGTTGCTGACCGGGCCGCCTTCGGTGACGGTGCAGATCACGTCGTTCTTGTCGACCTCGACGACAGTCAGCCCGACCTTGCCGTCGTCGACGAGCAGTCGGTCACCGGGCTGTGCGTCATTGGCCAGTTCCTTATATGTGGTCGAGACGCGGGTGGCGGTGCCCGCACAGTCCTCGACGGTGATCCTGACCTCGTCGCCTGCGTTCCACTGAACTGGACCGTCGGCGAATGTACCGAGCCGGATCTTCGGGCCTTGCAGATCGGCGAGGATGCCGACCGCGTGTCCTGTCACGTCGGACGCTTTTCTGACCCGGTCGTACATCTCCTTGTGGTCTTCGTGTTTGCCGTGGCTGAAGTTCAGCCGCGCCACGTCCATTCCACTCTCGACCAGTTCACGCACCCGATCGTCGGTTGCGGTGGCCGGTCCGAGGGTGCACACAATTTTGGTACGTCGATTCACCTCGCCGAGCCTAGTCCGCACAGGCGATCCTCTCCACGTAAGTAGCCAAGACGTCACCCATAATTCGCTGTGTTAAGAAGATGGCGGTCCCTGCGGAAATGCGCTTCAGCGGACCGACAGCGGTAGTGCCGCCGGATGCACCGGTGAGGGCAGGTCCGATTCGCCCATCAGGAACTCGTCCACCCCTCGTGCGGCGGCACGGCCCTCGGCGATCGCCCAGACGACCAGCGAGGCCCCCCGGTGCGCGTCGCCACACACGAAGACGCCGGGCACGTCGGTCTGCCAGTCGCTGCCACAGGCGAGCGCGCCGCGACGATTCGGGGCCAGATCGAGCTCGGACAGCAGTTCGGTGCGCTCGACTCCCTCGAAACCGATCGCGAAAAGTGCCAATTCACAGGGTAATTCGAACTCGTCGCCGATGGGGACGACAGTACGGTTCCCATCGTCATCACGCTGAACCTTCACCTCGGCCAGGACCATCGCGATGACGTTGCCGTCGTCGTCGCCGACGAACCGTTGCACGGCGACCTCGTACCGACGGGAGCCGCCCTCGGCGTGTGCGGACGAACTGCGCAGGATGAGCGGCCAGGTCGGCCATGGCGATCGGTCGTCGTCGCGGTCCGATGGCAGCTCCGGGTTGTAGTCGAGTTGGGTGACCGACGCCGCGCCCTGCCGGTGAGCGGTGCCGAGGCAGTCGGCACCGGTGTCACCGCCCCCGATGATCACGACATGTTTGCCCTGCGCGGAGATCGGCGACGGCCCATCACCCTCGCACTCCCGGTTCGCGGGCACCAGATGCTCCATCGCCAGATGAACGCCGTTCAGGTCTCGCCCGGGCACCCCGGTGTTGTCGCGGGCCGCCAGGGCTCCCACCGCGAGCACAACCGCGTCGAACCGCTCCCGGAGTTCGTCCACGGTCAGATCGACGCCCACGTTGCAGCCGGTGACGAACTCGGTGCCCTCGGCCCGCATCTGCCCCAGCCGACGATCGACGTCTGATTTCTGCAGCTTGTATTCGGGGATGCCGTATCGCAGCAAGCCGCCGAGTCGGTCGTCACGCTCGAAGACGGTCACGGAATGACCGGCGCGGGTGAGTTGCTGTGCGGCGGCGAGCCCGGCCGGACCGGAACCGACGACCGCGACGGTCTTCCCTGAATGGGTCATCGATGTCTGCGGACCGACGAGACCCTCGCGCCAGGCCTCCTCCGCGATCGTCTTCTCGATGCGCTTGATGGTGACACTGCCGCCGGTGCTCGACTGCGAGATCGACAGCACACACGCGGACTCGCACGGGGCCGGACAGATCTTCCCGGTGAACTCCGGGAAGTTGTTCGTGGCGTGCAGACGATCGCTGGCGGCGTCCCACCGGCCACGGCGCACCAGATCGTTCCATTCCGGGATCAGGTTTCCGAGGGGGCAACCCGCCGTCCCGGAATGGCAGAACGGGATCCCGCAGTCCATGCAACGGCGCGCCTGTTCGGCAACGTTCTCGTTCTCCTTGAGGGGGTCGTTGTCGGCGTAGACATCCCTCCAGTCGTTGACCCGCTCGTACACCGGCCGGGTGACCGCTTCGGCCTTGCCGACTTCGAGAAATCCGCGCGGGTCAGCCACGAGCCGCCTCCATGATCGCTGAATCCACGTCTCGTCCTTCCGCTTCCGCCATGCGCGCGGCGTCGAGCACGCGCTGGTAATCGGTGGGCATCACCTTGGTGAACTTCCGGCTGCGCCGGGGCCAGTCGGCAAGCATCGAAGCCCCCACCGCCGAGCCCGTCAGCTCGACGTGTCGACTCACCTGATCGTGCAGGAAGAGCAGATCGTCAGGGTCGGGGCTCTGGAGATCGACCATCGCCTGATTGACCTTCGACGAATCCAAGTGGTAGACGAACGCGATCCCACCGGACATACCCGCAGCGAGATTGCGTCCCGTCGGCCCGAGGATGATCACGCGCCCACCGGTCATGTACTCGCACGCGTGGTCGCCGACACCTTCGACCACGGCGATGGCACCCGAGTTGCGGACGGAGAATCGCTCCCCCACCCGGCCTCGCAGATACACCTGCCCGCTGGTGGCGCCGTAGAGGATGGTGTTGCCGGCGATCACCTGATCCTCGGCGACGAACGTTGCGTCGGTGTGCGGTCTGACCACGATCTTGCCGCCACACAAACCCTTGCCGACGTAATCGTTGGCGTCACCGGTGAGCGACAGCGTGACTCCAGGCGGCAGGAACGCACCAAGGGACTGACCCGCAGAACCGGTCAGCGAGACCGTGATCGTGTCCTCGGCCAGTCCGTCGGCACCGTATCGACGCGTGACCTCGGAGCCGAGCAGAGTTCCCACCGTGCGGTTGACGTTGCGCACCGGGAGATCGAGGTGCACCGGGTGCGCGTCCTCGAGCGCTCCTTCGGACAGCTGGATCAGGGTCTGATCGAGCGCCTTGTCCAGGGCGTGATCCTGTCCGCGCATCCGGCGGCGCGGCGAATCGCTCACCGGCATCCGGAAGATCGGCGAGAGATCCAGTCCCTTCGACTTCCAATGCGCCACCCCGGGGGCCGTGTGCAGCGCGTCCGAGCGACCGATCGCCTCGTCCAGGGTGCGGAAGCCGAGCATCGCCAGATGCTCCCGGACGTCTTCGGCGATGAACTTGAAGAAGGTCACGATGTGCTCGGCCTGGCCCGTGAACCGCGCCCGCAACTTCGGATTCTGCGTCGCGACGCCGACCGGGCACGTGTCGAGGTGGCAGACGCGCATCATGATGCATCCGGCGACGATCAGCGGCGCGGTGGAGAATCCGTACTCCTCCGCACCGAGAAGCGCTGCCACCATCACGTCACGGCCGGTGCGCAGAGCACCGTCGCACTGCACCGTGATGCGATCACGTAAGCCGTTGAGCATCAACGTCTGTTGCGCGTCGGCCAGCCCGATCTCCCACGGGGTACCGGCGTGCTTGAGCGAGGTCAACGGCGACGCACCGGTGCCACCGTCGTGGCCGGAGATGAGCACCACGTCGGCATGCGCCTTCGACACGCCTGTCGCCACCGTGCCCACGCCCATCGCGCTGACCAGCTTCACGTGGATCCGCGCCTGCGAGTTGGCATTCTTGAGGTCGTGGATCAACTGGGCCAGATCCTCGATGGAGTAGATGTCGTGATGCGGCGGCGGCGAGATCAGTGCCACTCCGGGCGTGGAGTGCCGGGTCTTGGCGATCCACGGATACACCTTGTACGCCGGGAGTTGGCCACCTTCACCGGGTTTGGCGCCCTGGGCCATCTTGATCTGGATATCGGTCCCGTTGATGAGGTAGTCGCTGGTGACACCGAAGCGACCGGAGGCGACCTGCTTGACCGCGCTGCGCCGCATCGGGTCGTAGAGCCGGTCGGTGTCCTCGCCTCCCTCCCCCGAGTTCGACCGGCCACCAATGGTGTTCATCGCGATCGCGATCGTCTCGTGGGCTTCCGCCGAGATCGAACCGTAGCTCATCGCACCGGTGTTGAACCGCTTCATGATCGATTCGACGGACTCGACCTCGTCGAGGGGTACGGGTTCTCTTCCCTGCGTGTCGAACTCGAACAATCCGCGCAGCGTTCCGCCTTCGCGCGAGAGCCGGTTCACCTCGTCGGTGTACTTGCGATACACGTCGGTCTTTCCTGACTTCGAGGCATGCTGCAAGAGGAAGACCGTCTCGGGGCTGAACAGGTGGAGTTCGCCTTCACGCCGGTACTGGTATTCGCCGCCGATCTCGAGGCGCCGATACACCTGCTCGGTGGGGTTGGGCGGGTACGCCCGATGGTGACGCAGGCGTACCTCTTCCGCGATCTCGTCCAGGCCCACGCCACCGATCCGCGACACCGTGCGGGTGAAGTACTCGCGGACGAGATCACCTGAGAGCCCGACAGCTTCGAAACACTGTGCCGCAGTGTACGACCCGACCGTCGAGATGCCCATCTTGCTCATCACCTTGAGCACACCTTTGCCCAAGCCCTGCAGGTAGTTCCGCACCGCCTTCGACGCCGACACCCCGGTGAGTTCGCCCTCCCGGACGAGATCCTCGATGGTCTCGAACGCCAGGTAGGGGTTCACCGCTGCCGCGCCGAAACCGATCAGCAGCGCCACGTGGTGGACCTCCCGCGCGTCGGCGCTCTCGACGACGAGCGCCACCCGGGTCCGTTCTTTCGTCCGGACCAGATGGTGGTGCACGGCCGAGGTGGCCAGCAGCGACGGGATGGGCGCGTTGTCGCGATCGGTTTCGCGGTCGCTGATGACCAGCGTGTGGAAGCCGCTCGCGATGGCCTCGCTGGCCCGCGTCCGCAGGTCCGCCAGTGCGCGTTCGAGTCCCGGTCCACCTTCGGCGACCGGGTAGTGCGCGCGCAGCACCTTCGCGGACAGACCTCGGTGGTTGCCCTCGTCGTTGATGTGCACGATCTTGGCGAGTTCGTCGTTGTCCAGGACCGGCCACGGGAGCAGGATCTGCCGACACGACGCCGCGGTCGGCTCCAGCAGGTTCTGTTCCGGACCCATCACACGGGCCATCGAGGTGACGATCTCTTCCCGGATCGCGTCGAGCGGCGGGTTGGTCACCTGCGCGAACAATTCGACGAAGTAGTCGTAGAGCAACCTGGAACGCTGAGAGAGCACGGCGATCGGGGTGTCGGTGCCCATGGAACCGAGAGCTTCGTATCCCGACGCGGCCATCGGCGCGATCAGCACCCGCAGGTCTTCCTCGGTGTACCCGAACGAGACCTGCCGCCGCACCACCGAGTCGTGGGTAGGGATGAACCGCGGCCGCTGCGGCAGCCGGGCCAGTTCGAGCAGGCCGGCGTGCAGCCACTCCTCGTAGGGCCGCTCGTCGATCAGTTGACCCTTGATCTCCGCATCCGGGATCCGTCGTCCGGCAGCGGTGTCGATCAGGAACATCTTGCCCGGTTCCAGCCGACCCTTCGCGACGATGTCTTCGCTGCTGATGTCGAGGACACCGGCCTCGGACGCGAGCACCACCTTGCCGTCTCGGGTCTGCCACCAGCGGCCGGGACGCAGGCCGTTACGGTCGAGAACCGCTCCGACCAGCGTGCCGTCGGTGAAGGTCACGCACGCTGGTCCGTCCCACGCCTCCATCAACGAGGAATGGAACTGCAGGAAGGCCCGACGGCGCGGATCCATGTCGGGGACGTTTTCCCAAGCCTCGGGGACCATCATCATCACGCAGTGCGGGACGCTGCGGCCACCGAGGTGCAGCAATTCGAGGACCTCGTCGAGGGACGCGGAGTCGGACGCTTCGGGGGTACAGATGGGGAACAGCCGGGTGAGATCGCCGGGGATCAGGTCGGTCTCGAGCAGCGCCTCGCGGGCACGCATACGGTTCCGGTTACCTCGGACCGTGTTGATCTCGCCGTTGTGGGCGACGAACCGGAACGGGTGGGCCAGCGGCCAGGACGGGAACGTGTTGGTGGAGAAGCGTGAGTGCACGATCGCGATCGCGCTCTCGGTGCGCTCGTCGCGTAGATCGGTGTAGAACAGCGGCAACTGCATCGTGGTGAGCATGCCCTTGTAGACGATGGTCCGGCTCGACAGCGACGCGAAATACAGCCCGCTGCCGTCTGCCTCACGTTCTTCCGTCACCCGCTCGGCGCGTTTGCGGAGCGGATAGACCAAGCGGTCGAGGTCGAGTCCTGACGGCGCGGTGCCGTCGGCGTTCAGTGGACCGCTGACGAACAGCTGACTCATGTACGGCATGCAACCCCGGGCGGTGTGGCCGATGTCGGCGGCATCCACCTCGACCGGCAGTTCGCGCCACCCGAGGATGGTGATGTTCTCCTCCGCCGCGATCTCCTCGACCCGGGCGACCGCTCGTGCCCTGGCCGCCGGATCTGCGGGCAGGAAGCAGTTACCGACGGCGAAGGTGTTCTCGCCGTTCAGGTTCACCGGGGGAAGATCGAAGTCGACGACCTCACGCAAGAACGCGTGGGGAACCTGCACGAGGATGCCCGCGCCGTCTCCGCTGTTGGTCTCCGCTCCGGCGGCGCCGCGGTGATCGAGGTTCTCGAGTGCCAGCAACCCGTCGGCGACGATCTCGTGACTGCGCCGGCCGTGGATGTCTGCGACCATCGCGACACCGCACGAGTCGACTTCCATGTCGGGGTCGTACAGACCCTGAGCTTCCGGGAGCTGAGAGAACAGCAAATCCGACCTCCACGCCTAGGTCCTCGCCAAGACGAGGGAACCAGCCAGTAATCCTCAGGACGTCACTGGCCCGTGGGGTGAAATGTGCACACCTGCGGCACTCGCGGTGGTGCAACTTCCCATGATATCAGGCAAAGAACGGGTGAGCAGACCCTAAACAGTCTGGTCGTCTCCACCGGTTGTGGTGTCCGGCTTGGCCTTCCGATACGGCTTGGCCGCGGTGTCCAGTTTCGAGTCGGCCGGGGCCCCGGTCTCGGGTTCCTCGGTGTCCTCCGGCGTGGGCACCGGTGCGACCGGAGTCGCTTCGGTTGCCGTTTCGACGTCGGCCGGTTCAGTCGCTGCCGAGGTGGTCTCGCCAGGCTCCGGCTCCGCTGCCTGTGCCTCGGCGGTGGGTGTCACGGCGACCTCGGTCGCCGCCTCAGGCGCCTTGGTCATGGTCTCGGTCTTGGCCTCAGCCGTCGTGGTAGTGGTCTCGGCGGGCCTGGTCTTGCTGTCAGCAGTCTTGGTTGCGGTCCCCGCGGGCTTGGTCTTGCTCGAGACGGGTGCGTCGTCCTCGACGAAACCGACCACCGGATCCTCGCTGAGCTCGGGTTCCGGCCCGCTGCCCGGGTGATAGATCTCGGCCGGGGTCTCGCGGCCCTTGGGGGCGATCACCACGTAGATGGCCGCACAGGCGAACACGATGGCTGCGGTGAACAGGTTGATACGGATGCCCCAGAGCAGGGTCGCGGTGTCGGTGCGCAGCGTCTCGATGACGAACCGCCCGAGGCAGTATCCGGCCACGTAGAGGGCGAACAACCGCCCGTGCCCGATCCGGAACCGACGATCGATGAAGACGAGCGCCAACACCACCAGCACATTCCACAACAGCTCATACAGGAAGGTCGGCTGGACGACCGCGTAGACCACACCTGTTGATTTGCCGTCGATCAAGCCGGGGCTGGTGAAGCCCGACGAGTCGGAACGCTCGTAGATCTCGAGGCCCCACGGCAGATCGGTGCGATCGCCGTACAACTCCTGATTGAAGTAGTTCCCGAGTCGGCCGATCGCCTGCGCCAGCAGGATTCCGGGCGCGATGGCGTCACCGAACGGAGGTAGTTTGATCCCTGCCCGGCGGGCACCGATCCAGGCACCGAGTGCACCGAAGGCCACCGCACCCCAGATGCCGAGTCCGCCGTCCCAGATCTTCAGGGCATCGATCGGACTCTTCGGTCCATCACCGAAGTAGGTGTTCCAATCGGTCAAGACGTGGTAGATCCGACCGCCGATCAGACCGAAGGGCACCGCCCAGATCGCGACATCGAGAACTTCACCGTCGCGTCCACCGCGGGCCACCCAGCGTCGGTTGCCCCAGAAGATGGCGACGATAATGCCGACGATGATGCACAGCGCGTAGGCCCGTAGCGGAAACGGGCCGACGTTCCACACACCCTGCGACGGGCTGGGGATGTAGGCCAGCACCTCGGTGCTCACGAATGAACCCCGGCGCCTTCGGTGTGGCCGGCCCGGACGCCCTCTGCCAACTCGGCGGTGAGCGCGCGGAGCGCCTCAGGACTCTCGGTCACGGCGCTGACCAGTGCAGATCCGACGATCACGCCATCGGCGTAGCCGGCGATCTCCGCGGCCTGCTTCTTGTTTCGCACGCCGAGACCCACACCGATCGGGATCTCGGAGTGCAACCGGACCCGGGCACAGAGTTCGGGGGCCATGGTCGACACACTGTCGCGGGCACCGGTGACACCCATGGTGGAGGCCGCGTAGACGAACCCACTGCTCGCCTCGAGAGTCATCGCGAGCCGTTCCTCCGTCGACGACGGGGCGACGAGGAAGATCCGGTCGAGGTCGTGCTCGTGCGACGCGGCGATCCACTGATCGGCCTCTTCGGGGATCAGGTTGGGAGTGATCAAACCCAGTCCGCCAGCCCCGGCGAGGTCGCGCGCGAACGCATCGATGCCGTACGCCATCACCGGGTTCCAGTAGGTCATCACCACCGCGCTGCCACCGGCGTCGGAGATCGCCTCGACGGCCTTGAAGACGTCCTTGACACGGATACCCTGGCGCAGTGCCTGTTCGGCCGCTTCCTGGATGGTGGGTCCGTCCATCACCGGATCGGAGTACGGGACACCGACCTCGATGATGTCGCAGCCGGCCTCGACCATCGTGCGCATCGCGTCGAGCGATCCCGGCAGGTCGGGATAGCCGACCGGTAGGTAACCGATGAGGGCGCTACGTTTTTCCTCACGGCATTGAGCGAACAGCGGTCCCAGCCGAGAATCGGCCGACGGGGATTCAGGCATGACCATCCACTTCGAAGAGTCCGAACCACTTGGCGGCGGTGTCGACGTCCTTGTCGCCACGCCCGGACAGGTTGACCACGATGATCGAGTCGGCACCGAGCTCTGGACCCAATTTGAGGGCACCGGCTACGGCGTGCGCCGATTCGATGGCCGGGATGATGCCTTCCTTGCGACTGAGCAGTGCCAGCGCGTCCATTGCCTCGGTGTCGGTGATCGGCCGGTATTCGGCCCTGCCGATGTCCTTGAGGTACGCGTGCTCGGGTCCCACGCCCGGGTAGTCCAGGCCGGCAGAGATCGAATGCGATTCGGTGGTCTGCCCGTCGCCGTCCTGCAGCAGATATGAGTAGGCGCCTTGGAAGGCACCCGGGGTTCCGCCGGTGAAGGTTGCCGCATGTCGACCGGTTTCGACGCCGTCTCCGGCCGCCTCGTAGCCGATCAGCCGAACATCGGTGTCGTCGAGGAACGGATGGAAGATGCCGATCGCGTTGGAGCCGCCGCCGACACACGCGACGACCGCATCAGGCAATCGACCCGCGGCCTGCTGGATCTGCTGACGGGCCTCGAGCCCGACCACTCGTTGCAGGTCACGCACCATCATCGGGAACGGATGGGGTCCGGCCGCGGTGCCGAAACAGTAGTACGTGTCGTGCGCGTTGGTGACCCAGTCGCGCATCGCCTCGTTGATGGCATCTTTCAGAGTCGCCGAACCGGTTTCGACGGATACGACCGACGCGCCCAGCAGCCTCATCCGGGCGACATTGAGAGCCTGCCGTTCGGTGTCGACCCGGCCCATGTAGACGATGCATTCTTGGCCGAGCATCGCGCACGCCGTGGCGGTGGCCACCCCGTGCTGACCGGCACCGGTCTCCGCGATGACCCGATTCTTGCCCATCTTCTTCGCGAGCAACGCCTGCCCGAGCACGTTGTTGATCTTGTGGGATCCGGTGTGGTTCAGATCTTCTCGCTTGAGGAAGATGCGTGCCCCGCCGGCCAGCTCGGACAGTCTGGTGGCCTCGTACAACGGTGAGGGCCTGCCTGTGTAGTCGCGCTGGAGCCGATCGAGTTCGCCAAGGAACTCATCATCGGAGCGGACCTTCTCGTACGCGGCGGTGACCTCTTCGATCACGGCCATCAGGGCCTCGGGTACATGCCGTCCGCCGTAGACACCGAAGTGACCACCGCGGTCGGGTTCCAGCGAGGTGCGGCTGACAAGGCCGGCGCTGGCGGAAGGTAGATCGGAAAGGGGTGCGGGAGACGACGACGTCATAAGGGAGACTCAGGGCCTATCGGACTGGTTTCGGGCAGGACGGATGTGTTCCGGCGGTGACCAGTTCGGAGACTGCGGCACGAGGATCACCAGAGGTGACCAGACCTTCTCCGACCAGCACCGCATCGGCACCGGCTCCGGCGTAGGCCAGCAGGTCGGCGGTGCCGCGGACCCCGGACTCAGCGATCCGGATCACCTGTGAAGGCAGTCCGGGGGCGATCCGGGAGAAACTGTCTCGATCGACCTCGAGAGTTTTGAGGTTGCGGGCATTGACACCCACTACCGACGCACCCGCTTGCAAGGCGCGGTCCGCCTCTTCCTCGGTGTGCACCTCGACCAGCGCCGTCATACCGAGCGACTCCGTGCGATCGAGCAGGGCGGAGAGCACGTTCTGCTCGAGTGCCGCCACGATCAGCAGGATGACATCTGCACCGCGGGCGCGCGCCTCATGGATCTGGTACGGACCGACGATGAAGTCTTTGCGGAGGACCGGGATCTGTACCGCGGCACGTACCGCGTCCAGATCTGCGAGCGAACCGCGGAACCGGCGTTCCTCGGTCAGGACGCTGATGATCCGGGCGCCACCGGCCTCATAAGCCGATGCCAGGGCAGCCGGGTCGACGATGTCGGCCAGGTCGCCTTTGGAGGGGCTCGCCCGCTTCACCTCTGCGATGACCCCGATGCCCGGCTCGCGCAGAGCCGCTGCAGCGTCGATGGGGTCTGGTGCTGCTGCGGAAGCTGCCTTGATCGCGGTGAAGTCGATCACTGATTCGCGGGCAGCCACATCGGCCTTGACTCCGGCGAGTATTGAGTCGAGGACGGTTTGCGTGCTCATGATCAACCCCTTTCTGACGCGACTGACGAGGTTGCGCCCTGCTTGGTCATGCACACGGCTGCTCGTGTTTTCAGTACACAAAGGGTAGCTGCGGCCCCGCCGCGACCGGATTCGGGGTACCACCAGTCCACGTGAATCCCGTCACTTTTCACCGGTCTGCCGGCCCGATGGTCGGATCGTCGCCGGTATCGAGTGCATCCCACAGCAAGCGTTCGTTGTTCCCGGAGTCCGTCTCGGCGGACGGCACCGACTCGGCTGCCGGCCCGGATTCGTCCTCGGGGTCTGCGCTCGCGGTGGTCGCTGCCTTCTTCTCGGCCGCCCGCTGGGCGAAGACCTGCTCCTCGAGTTCGGCCCGCCGAGCCGCAGGCGACTTGTACTTCGACGACATCGGCGCATCACGAGATGCGATCTGGAGCATGACAACAGCGCCCAGAACCGCGCAGGCGGTGCCGAGACAGACGATCAACCCGGGCAGTACCGAGGTGTCGACCTGAACAGCCTGGTAGCGGTTGGGCAGATCGATGACGTCCGCGGCGTACGAGGTGTGATCGTCTCCGGTCAGCAGGGTCAGGGCGGGGAGCAGGCCGAGTACGGCGACGGCGGCAACGACTATCGCTGTCAGCCGCAACGCCCACCCACGCAGTGACGCCGCTGCCGCGATCCCCGCGAGGAGCACCAGCGCGAGCGGTGTCAACAGCGGCGTCCAGTCCGATCCCTTCACCGTGAACGTACGGGGCGGGGCCAAACCGTCGGCTCCGATGAGCTCGGCCCAGGTCATTCGTGACGCGCTCCAGAAGGCCACGGCGGCGAGCCCGAGCAACAACGCGATGATCCCGAGTCGTCTGCCCCGGCCGGCCCGGGCGGACGCCGCTGCCGAGGTCGAGGCGGGAACAGGCGTCGGGTCCGGTCCGGCAGGCGTCGGGTCTGTGGGCTCACTCATCGCCGGACCCACTCACCCGGGTCATGGTTCCTGCCGCCGCGATGGCCCGCAGGACGGCGCTGGCCTTGTTGCTGGCCTCGTTGTATTCGTAGTCGGGTTCGCTGTCCGCCACGACTCCCCCGCCGGCCTGCACATAGGCGCGACCCTCCTTGAGTACGGCGGTGCGGATCGCGATCGCGGTGTCGGCGTCCCCCGCGAAGTCGAGATAACCCACGATGCCGCCGTACAGCCCGCGCCTGGTCTTCTCGTGTTCGTCGATCAACTCCATGGCCCGTACCTTGGGGGCGCCGGTCAGCGTGCCCGCCGGGAAGCAGGCGTTGACCGCATCGAGCGCGGTCTTGCCGGACCGGAGATGGCCGGTCACCGTCGACACCAGATGCATCACGTGGCTGTAGCGCTCGATGTGCCGATAGTCGCGGACCTCGACCGTGCCCGGTTCGCAGACCCTGCCGAGA
Organism: Williamsia soli; assembly: GCF_017377795.1. GTDB lineage: Bacteria > Actinomycetota > Actinomycetes > Mycobacteriales > Mycobacteriaceae > Williamsia > Williamsia soli. The sequence goes on from NZ_JAFRDR010000012.1 coordinate 143,589, forward strand.
TCGTTGCGCCCGAGATCCACGAGCATCAGATGCTCCGAGTTCTCCTTCTCGTCCGCGAGCAGGTCCTTCTCGAGCAGGACGTCCTCGGATTCGTCGGCGCCCCGCCAGCGGGTCCCCGCGATGGGATGGGTGGTGGCCACCGAATCCTTCACGGTCACAAGGGCTTCCGGACTCGAACCCACGATGGTGAAGTCGGGTCCGTCGTTACCGGGAACCCGGAGCAGGTACATGTAAGGGCTGGGGTTGGTCGTGCGCAACACCCGATACACGTCGATCGGGTCGGCGTCGGTCTTCATCTCGAAGCGCATCGAGGGCACCACCTGGAACGCCTCGCCCGCCTCGATCTCCGACACCAGACTCGTCACTATCGTCCCGTACTCCTCGCGGGTGCGTTGGGCCTCGAACTCGGGGACGGCACTGCGGTACGTCGAGACGGTCGACGGCGCAGGCGCGGCGAGGGCTGCGGTCATCGTGTCGAGCCGGGCCACCGCGTCGGCGTAGGCGTGTTCCGCGCGGTCGTCGGTCCCGTCCCAGTTGACCGCGTTGGCGATCAGCGTGATGGTGCCCTCGTGGTGATCGACCGCCGCGATGTCGGTTGCCAGGAGCATCAGCATCTCGGGCAACTTCAGATCGTTCTCCGTGGTGTCGGGGAGGCGTTCGAGACGCCGCACCGCGTCGTAGGCGAGGAAGCCCACGAACCCGCCGGTCAGTGGCGGTAGGCCGGGAAAGCGATCGGTCGCGAGTATCTTCAAGGACTCGGCCAGGGCCGCCAGCGGGTTTCCGCCCGACGGGGCGCCCGCGGGCTGGGTGCCCCACCACTGCGCTTCGCCGTCCACCGAGGTCAACGCGGCGGGCGAACCAGCTCCGATGAAGGACCAGCGCGACCATGACCGACCGTTCTCCGCGGATTCGAGCAGGAACGTCCCGGGCCGGTCGCCGGCGAGCTTGCGGTAGGCACCCAGGGGCGTCTCCGAGTCGGCGAGCACCTTGCGGGTCACCGGTACCACCCGGTGATCGGCGGCCAGTTCGAGGAACTGTGCCAACGTGGTGGTGTCTGGGAAGCCGCCTGCAGTCGAGGCGGTGGTCTTGTTCGGCATCGTCACCTAGTGTCCCAGCCCGCCGCTACTGCCCGAGCGGCTCCCCACCCACACCCCAATGCGAGCGCGGGACCTCGGTGATCGTGACCCACACCGAATCGGGGTTCTTGCCGGTGGCGCGCGCATATGCCTCGGTCACGGCAGCGATGGTCTCGCGCTTCACACGGTCACTGAGCCCGGGGGTCTGCGAGATCTGGATCAATGGCATCGATGGGTGTCCCTCACTGTTGTCGCTGGAAAGTCGGTGGTCAGGAAATCGTGGTGAACAGGACATTCGCGTCGAAGCAGGTGTGGTCACCGGTGTGGCAGGCGGCACCGGTCTGTTCGACGGTCAGGAGCACGGTGTCACCGTCGCAGTCCAGACGGACCTCGGTGACCTTCTGCGTGTGACCACTGGTCTCCCCCTTGACCCACTGCTTGCCGCGCGAGCGCGAGAAGTAGGTGGCCTCACCGGTGTCCAGGGTGCGGGCGAGTGCGTCGTCGTCCATCCAGGCGACCATGAGAACCTGACCGGTGCCCGCTTCCTGCACCACGGCGCAGACCAGCCCGTCGGCGTTGCGTTTGAGCTGTCCTGCTATCCGGGCATCCAGCGACATGTCGTCCACTCCTCGTACGTAAAGATCTGGCGCAGTGCGGCGTTCAGCGCACCGGGATCTGATCGGCGCGCATGGCGTCCTTGACCTGGCCGATGGTGAGCTCACCGAAATGGAAGACCGAGGCGGCCAGCACCGCGTCTGCTCCGCAACGCACAGCGGGTGGGAAGTGTTCCACCGCACCGGCGCCACCGCTGGCGATCACGGGTACGCCGACGGCTGCGCGCACCGCGGTGATCATCGTCAGGTCGAAACCGTTCTTGGTCCCGTCGGCGTCCATGGAGTTCAACAAGATCTCGCCGACACCGAGGTCCTGGCCACGCCGGGCCCACTCGACCGCGTCGATACCGGTGCCCTTGCGGCCGCCGTGGGTGGTGACCTCCCAGCCCGACGGCGTGGGCTTGTCACCCTCGGGGACGGTGCGGGCGTCCACGGAGAGCACGATGCACTGCGAGCCGAAATGCCTGCTCATCTCACCGAGGACATCGGGGTTGGCGATGGCGGCGGTGTTGACGCCCACCTTGTCGGCACCCGCGCGCAGCAGGATGTCGACGTCGGCGACCGTTCGCACGCCGCCGCCGACGGTCAACGGGATGAAGACCTGATCCGCGGTGCGACGGACGACGTCGAGCATGGTGCCACGATTGCCGCTCGAGGCGGTGACGTCGAGAAACGTCAGTTCATCGGCGCCCGCCGCGTCGTACGCCGCGGCGAGTTCCACGGGGTCGCCCGCATCGCGCAGGTTCTGGAAGTTGACGCCTTTGACCACACGGCCGTCGTCGACGTCCAGACACGGGATCACCCGCACAGCGACGGTCATCGGTACTTCTCCTCAGGTGGCTCGAATGCGCCGGGATCGCCGAGTTGGCCGATCAGGTCCAGTAGTTCTTCGTGCGCTGCGGGGCCGGCGGCCAGTATCGAAGGCGACGTGACCGACCACGGCCGTCCCTCGATGTCGCTGATGCGTCCACCGGCGGCCAGCACGAGCGCGGCACCACCGGCGTTGTCCCAGGCGTGATGGCCGAAGGTGACCGAACCACCGAGCAACCCACCGGCGGTCAGCGCGAGGTCGTAGCCCGTGCTCCCGAACAGCCGTAGACGCGCGGTGCGCCGGCTCAGTTCCCCGAGCAGCGTCACCCGGAACGCACCCGGGTACCGCCCGCGACTGGCGAGGTTGAAGGCCCCGAAGGCGATCATCGCCTCGCTGAGGGAGATGTCGGGCATCGGTGCGACGGGTTCGCCATTGCAGACCAGACCACCACCCACGAACCCCTGATAGTTCAGCCCCGACATGGGTAGCCACGTCAGTCCGAGAACCGGTTGACCGTCGTGAACCAGTGCCACCAACATGCCGGCGAGAGGCAGGCCGGCCGAGTAGTTGTAGGTGCCGTCGATCGGATCGACCACCCAGGCGGTGCCCGTGCTCAGGTCCGGGCCGCCGTACTCTTCACCGTGCACCGCGATTCCGGTGCGCTGCGACAGTTCGCCGCTCACCAGCCGTTCGAGCTCGAGGTCGAGTTCGGTCGCGAAGTCGCCCGGGCCCTTGGTCACCGCACTCGGGGCGCCCAGCCCTGCCAGGAACTTGTCGGTGACACCGTCGAGTACCTGCGCCGCGATCGCCAGCAGCTTCTCAGGGTCGAATCCGACCGGAAGCCCGCCTTCCACAACCGAATTCATGAGGAAACTGGGCTCACGTCGCGACCGCCGCAAGCGCCTCGACGAGCGTGAACCGACCCGCGTAAAGCGCCTTGCCGACGATCGCGCCTTCCACGCCCTCGTCGACGAGCCCGGCAATGGCGACGAGGTCATCGAGAGTCGAGACCCCACCCGAAGCCACCACCGGCGCATCGGTTTTGGCGGTCACCTCACGCAGCAACTCGAGGTTGGGCCCGGTCAGGGTGCCGTCTTTGGTGACGTCGGTGACCACGTAACGGCTGCAGCCGTCCCGCTCGAGTCGCTCGAGGACGTCCCACAGCTCGCCGCCGTCGGACACCCAGCCGCGCCCGCGCAGGCGGTAGGAGCCGTCGACCAACTGGACGTCGAGGCCCACTGCGATGCGATCGCCGTATTCGCCGATCGACCGCGAGCACCACTCCGGGTTCTCCAGGGCGGCGGTGCCCAGGTTCACCCGCGCGCAACCGGTGGCCAGTGCGGCCTTGAGTGACTCGTCGTCGCGGATACCGCCGGACAACTCCACCTTCACGTCGAGCTCATCGATGACGCCGGCGAGCAGGTCGCGGTTGCTACCCCGCCCGAACGCGGCGTCGAGATCCACCAGGTGCACCCACTCAGCACCGTCGCGCTGCCAGGTCAGCGCGGCGTCACGCGGTGAACCGTAGGAGGTTTCACTGCCGGCCGCGCCCTGCACCAGGCGTACCGCCTGGCCGTCGGCCACATCGACCGCCGGAAGCAGTTCAAGTCGGGCGTTCATGGGGTGTCAATCTCCCTCGGTTGTAGATTTCGGGTCGGATTCCGCGCGCATTGCATCGGCCGCGCGGTCGACCATCCGGTTGGCAACGATACCCATCGCGGCCACGGCGAGAATCAGCGCCAGCACCGCCACGATCAGAGCCGCGACAGGCGAGAGCTGCGCCAACCCGATCACCACGGGTACCGAGATGGCGAGAACCAGCGCGCCGGCTCCGAGTGAGAACAACGCGAGCCGGGCGAACGAGAAACGCCGCTGCTGTGTCATCGGATGTTGGGCGAGGTGGGCTCGATCGCGCTCATTCGAGCGACCGGACCCAATTGCTCAAGAGCCGCGCGCCGGCGTCGCCGGATTTCTCGGGATGGAACTGGGTCGCGGACAGTGGTCCGTTCTCGACGGCCGCGAGGAATCGGCCGCCGTGTTCTGACCAGGTCAGTTTCGCCGGCTTCAGAGGTCCGTCCGCGGCCAGTTCCCAACTCTGCGCGGCGTACGAGTGGACGAAGTAGAACCGCTCATCCTCGCCCATCCCCTCGAACAGGACCGAATCCGGTTCGCTCTCGACGGTGTTCCAGCCCATGTGCGGCAGCACGGGGGCGGGCAGTGCGGTGACCGTCCCCGGCCACTGACCGCAGCCATCCGCCTCGACCCCGAACTCGACGCCCCGCTCGAACAGGATCTGCATGCCCACGCAGATTCCGAGTACCGGCCTGCCACCGGCGAGTCGCTCGTCGATGATCCGGTCGCCCTTGACCTCGAGCAGGCCGGCCATGCACGTGGCATAGGCGCCGACGCCGGGAACCACGAGCCCGTCGGCCTCGAGCGCGACCTTTGGTTCCGAGGTGACCGTCACCTGGGCGCCGGTTCGTTCCAGCGCCCGCTGCGCCGAGCGAAGGTTGCCGGACCCGTAGTCGAGGATCGCGACCGTGCGGTCGCCCGTGCTCACAACGTGCCCTTGGTCGACGGCACGCCGGTGACTCTGGCGTCGGGTTCGACTGCCGCGCGCAGCGCCCTCGCCACAGCCTTGAACTGCGCTTCGGTGATGTGGTGTGGATCTCGGCCGTACAGGGTGCGCACATGCAGTGCGATCTGCGCGTTCATCGCAAGACTCTCGAAGACGTGTTTGTTGATGACGGTGTGGTACGGCACTCCGGGGTTGCCGCCGATGGTGGTGGTCAGCAGGTGCTCGGGCTCGCCGCTGAACACGCAGTAGGGCCGCCCGGAGACGTCCACGATCGCCTGGGCCAAGGTCTCGTCCATCGGGATCCAGGCGTCACCGAAGCGCCGGATACCTTTCTTGTCGCCGAGGGCCTGCCGGATCGCCTGGCCGAGCACGATGGCGGTGTCCTCGACGGTGTGGTGGGCCTCGATCTCGACGTCGCCCTTGGCCGCCACGGTGAGGTCGAAGCTGCCGTGCGCACCGAACGCGGTCAGCATGTGGTCATAAAACGCTACGCCGGTGGAGATGTCGGTGATGCCGGTGCCGTCGAGGTTGATCTCGACGGTGATCGCCGATTCGCGCGTGGTCCGTTCGATCCGGGCCACCCGTGGCGAGGTGCTCATAGTTCTCCTAGCAGGTCGGTACGTGCGAGTTCGGCGCTCCGCGCGAGGAGGGCATCGTTTTCGGCGGGCAACCCGATCGTCGCACGCAGATGTCCATCGATATGCATGTCACGGATCAGCACCCCGCCGTCGAGGTAGTGCTGCCAGCTCGCCGTGGCGTCGACGAACCGACCGAACAAGATGAAGTTCGCGTCGGACGGGATGACGTCGTAGCCGTATCCGCTCAGCGCGGCGACGACCCGCTCCCGTTCGGCGACGATGGCGGCGACGCCTGCGAGGGTGTCGTCGGCGTGGCGCAATGCGGCCCTGGCAGCGGCCTGCGTGACCACCGACAGGTGATACGGCAAGCGCACCAAGAGCAGGGCATCGATGACCGCCGGGTCCGCGGCCAGATACCCGAGGCGGCCGCCGGCGAACGCAAACGCCTTGCTCATGGTGCGGCTCACCACGACAGTCGCGGGGAACTCGTCGATCAGTTCGACCGCACTCGGCGCCGCAGAGAACTCGCCGTACGCCTCGTCGATGATGACGATTCCCGGCGCGGCAGCCGCGACCGCCCTCATGTCGTCGAGCGCGATCGACCCGCCGGTCGGGTTGTTCGGCGAGGTGAGAAACACCACGTCGGGACCCAGCTCCTCGATGGCCGACAGTGCACCCGCGAGATCGAACGAGAAGTCGGCGCTGCGTCTTCCGTCGATCCAGGCGGTATCGGTACCGGTCGAGATGATCGGGTGCATGGAGTAGGAAGGGACGAACCCGAGCGCACTGCGGCCCGGCCCGCCGAACGCCTGCAGTAGCTGCTGCAGGATCTCATTGGAACCATTTGCAGCCCAAAGGTTTTCGACCCCCAATTCGACGCCGGTCCGGGCAGTGAGATACCTCGCCAGATCCGTCCGCAGTGCCACGGCGTCACGGTCCGGATACCGGTGCAACTGGGCTGCGGCCTCGCGCACCGACACTGCGACATCGTCGATCAACGCCTGTGATGGCGGGTGCGGGTTCTCGTTCGTGTTCAGCCGGAACGGGACGTCGAGCTGCGGTGCACCGTAGGGTGATTGACCCTTCAGGGAATCGCGCAGCGGAAGATCGTCCAGGGAGATCCGACTCGTGGCCGGCGTCACTCGGCGCCGCCTCCGCCGAAGCGCACCCGCACCGCTTCACCGTGAGCCGGCAGGTCCTCGGCCTTGGCCAGGGTCAGCACGTGACCCGAGACCTCTTTGAGAGCGGCCTCGTCGTAGTCGATGATGTGGACGCCCTTGAGAAACGTCTGAACCGACAGGCCCGAACTGTGCCGCGCCGAACCCGAGGTGGGAAGAACGTGATTGGAACCGGCGCAGTAGTCACCGAGGCTGACCGGTGAGTAGTCGCCCACGAAAACAGCGCCCGCACTGTGTACCCGCGCGGCGACTGCAGGTGCGTTTCTCGTCTGGATCTCCAAGTGCTCAGCGGCGTACGCGTTCACCACCCGCAAACCCTGGTCGACGTTGTCCACCAAGATGATTCCGGACTGCGTACCGCCGAGCGCCTCGCGCACGCGCTCGCTGTGTTTTGTCCGCTGCACCTGGATCTCGATCTCCGCGTCGACTGCGTCCGCGAGCGCCGCGCTGTCGGTGACGAGGACCGACGCGGCCATCACATCGTGTTCGGCCTGGCTGATCATGTCGGCGGCGACATTGACCGGGTTGGCGGAGTCGTCGGCCAGAATCGCGATCTCGGTCGGACCTGCCTCCGAATCGATACCGACCACGCTGCGGCACAACCGTTTTGCTGCGGTGACGTAGATGTTCCCGGGCCCGGTGATCAGGTCGACCGGCTCGAGGTCGGTGCCGTCGGTGTCGGTACCGCCGTAGGTCAGCAAAGCCACGGCCTGCGCCCCTCCGACCGCCCAGACCTCGGTCACCCCCAGAAGTGCACACGCCGCCAGGATCGTGGGGTGGGGCAGGCCGCCGAACTGGGCCTGCGGCGGCGACGACACGACGAGGGTGTCGACGCCCGCCTCCTGCGCGGGCACCACATTCATGATCACGCTCGAGGGATACACCGCGTTGCCACCGGGCACGTAGAGACCGACCCGACTGACGGGGATCCACCGCTCGGTGACGGTGCCACCCGGACTGACCTCGGTGGTGACATCGGTGCGGCGCTGGGCGGCATGCACCCGCCGGGCCCGATCGATCGACTCGGTCAGCGCGGCACGGACATCGGGGGCGACATCGGCGAGAGCCCGCTCTATGTGGTCCGCCGGTACCCGAACAGTGTCAGGTGCGACGCCGTCGAACTTCTGTCCGTACTCCAGGGCTGCGGCGGCACCGCGCTCGCGAATCGCGTCGATGACCGGCCTGACCTGGTCCAGGACGGTGTCGACATCGGTGGCGCCGCGCGGCAGCGCCCGGCGGAGCTGGGCGGTGGTGGCATTGCCGCCGCGAAGGTCGGTGCGGGCAAGCATGGACACTGACTCCTGACAATTGGTGAACGATCCACAGTTCGCCATGGACTGACCTCAAGGATATGCGGTCCGGCCAGCCGTTTTCACCGGTGGTCCACAGCACTACGATTCTCGGCATGGTCTTCGCTGCCCGACTACTCATCAATGCCGTCGCCATCTGGATCGCCGCCGCGCTCGTCGGTGGCATCTCGATCGCCACCGACGGTCGCGACACCGCTGCTCAGATCCTGGTGGTGCTGTTCATCGCCCTGGTCTTCACCATCGTGAACACCGCGATCAAACCGATCGTCCAGCTGCTCTCGCTACCGCTGCTGATACTGACCCTCGGACTGTTCACCCTGGTCATCAACGCGCTGATGCTGTTGCTGACGGCGTGGGTCACCGAGACCACGGACTTCGGACTCAGCGTCGATGGCTTCTGGACCGCGATCTGGGGTTCGATTATCATCTCGATCGTGAACTTTTTGCTCGGCGCGCTGGTTCCCGACCGTCAAGACCGATAATGTGCCCTTTTAGCGACCCTGACCAGGGGTTTTGTTCGCCATAAGGACCCACTATCGGGATTACAAGGTGGAGTTGTCGATCACGAAGCGGTAGCGGACGTCGGAGGCGACGACGCGCTCGTAGGCCTCGTTGATCTGATCGGCCGAGATGACCTCGATCTCCGCACCGATGTTGTGTTCGGCGCAGAAGTCGAGCATCTCCTGGGTCTCGGCGATCCCGCCGATCATCGAACCGGCGAGGGATCGGCGGTTCGCGACAAGTGAGAAAGCACGTACCGAGATGGGTTTCTCGGGCAGACCGAGTTCGACGAGCATCCCGTTGATGGCAAGCATCGACATATATTTGTTGATGTCGAAGTTCGCCGAGACGGTGTTGAGTATGAGGTCGAACTTGCCGCGAAGTGTTTTGAAGGTGTCGGGATCGTCGGTGGCGTAGTAGTTGCTCGCACCGAGACGGAGTCCGTCTTCCATCTTCTTCAGTGACTGTGAGATCACGCTGACCTCCGCACCCATCGCGTGGGCGATCTTGACTCCCACGTGTCCCAGACCTCCGAGCCCGATGACGGCTACTCGTTTGCCCGGGCCCGCGCCCCTATGGCGCAAGGGCGAGTAGGTGGTGATGCCGGCGCACAACAGCGGGGCCGCCACATCGAGGGCCAGCGAGTCAGGGATCCGTAGGACGTAGTTGGCGTCGACCACCACTTCCTGGGCGTAGCCACCGGTGGTTGGTTTTCCGTCGGCGCCGATTGCGTTGTAGGTACCGACATTCCCCTTCTCGCAGTATTGCTCCTGGCCGAGAAGGCAGGGTTCACATTCGCGGCAGGAGTCGACAAAACAGCCCACCCCTACCCGGTCCCCGACCTGGTACTTGGTGACCTCGGAACCGATCTCGGAGACCGTGCCCGCGATCTCATGACCGGGCACGACGGGGTAACGGGTACCACCCCACTCGTCACGTGCGGTGTGGATGTCGCTGTGACAGATGCCGGCGTAGGCGATCGCGATACGCACGTCGGTCGGGCCCACGTCGCGGGTCTCGATGGTGGTGGGAACCAGGGCTTCGCTCGCGGACGGCGCGGCGTAGGCATTGATGGTCGGCACGTGTTCTTACCTCCGAAAATCGGGTGGGATGGGCGGAACCGCCGAACCAAGCCTACATACGCATGTGAGCATGGCTAATGATTGCGAGATGTGCCACAACCCGGAATACGTGCCGCCTTTCCGTCCACGTGCCCCAGTTGCAGGGTCGGGTGCGGTCCTGCAAAGCCGGCACCGATTGCCCTGATGTCAGTCGCCGACCCAATCGAAGCCGATGTCGTGGGCCATCACCGAGTGCGTGAGACCTCCCACTGCCAGATACTCGACGCCGGTCTTGGCGTAATCCTGCGCGACATCGATGGTGAGCCCTCCCGAACTCTCCAGTTCCGTCGTCGGAGACTTCGCATTTCGGCGTTGCACCGCCATTTGCGTCTGCCAGAGCGGAAAGTTGTCCAGCAGAACGAGTTCAGCGCTCAACGCCAGAGCTTCGTCCAGTTGCTCGAGACTGTCGACCTCGACCTCACACGCGATGTCGGGCGCTGCGGCGCGGACCGCCTGCAGCGCTGCGGTGACAGATCCTGCCGCGGCGACGTGGTTGTCCTTGATCAACGCGGCGTCGCCGAGACCCATCCGATGGTTGTGACCGCCGCCGCACCGCACGGCGTACTTTTGCAGTGCTCGCATGCCGGGCAACGTTTTTCGTGAGTCCCTGATCTGCGCCTTGGTATCGGAGACCTCCGCGACCCAGAGGGCCGTGGCGCTCGCGATACCGGACAGGTGGCACAGCAGGTTCAGTGCCGTGCGCTCTGCAACGAGCAGACCCGCAACCGGGCCGCGCACAGTCGCCACCGCCGTGCCGGGTTCGAGTTCGGCGCCGTCCTCGAGCCGGTCGAGCACCTCGTACTCACCGGCGCCGACGACGGCGTCGAAGACCTCGAGCGCGACATCGAGACCTGCCAGCACACCGTGCTGACGACTCGACAGCACTGCGGTCGCCACCGCACCGGCGGGAACCGTTGCGGCCGTGGTGACGTCAGGTCCGTAACGCAGGTCCTCGTCGAGAGCGGTCGCAATCAGGGTCGCGACCTCCGCGGTGCCGGCCGGGTTGCCCGTCACTCCCCTGTCCCGGGGGTGCCGATCTCGATCATCCGCTGGACACTCAGCTTTGCCCGCGCGGCAACATCGGGTGCCACGTGCACCTCGTCCTTGCCCTCACGTAGGCAGCGGAGCAGCGCAGCCGGGGTGATCATCTTCATGTAGGGGCACGAGGCGCGATCGTTGACGGCCTGGAAATCGACGTCCGGCGCAGCCTTGCGCAATTGATGCAGCATCCCGACCTCGGTCGCGACGAGAACCTGCGTCGCACCTGTTTCCCGCGCGGCGTCGAGCATGCCACCGGTCGAGAGGATCTTCACCTTGTCGGCAGGAACGAAACCCTCGCCGGCGAGGTAGAGAGCTGAGGTGGCGCAACCACATTCGGGGTGGACATACAGCTCGGCGTCGGGGTGCGACTGCGACTTGGCGGTCAGCTCGTCGCCGTTGATCCCGGCGTGAACGTGGCATTCACCCGCCCAGATCTGCATGTTCTGCCGACCCGTGACCCGCTTGACGTGCGCGCCGAGGAACTGGTCCGGCAGGAACAGCACCTCTTTGTCGGGATCGATCGAGTTCACGACGTCGACTGCGTTCGACGAGGTGCAGCAGATGTCGGTCAGGCCCTTCACCTCCGCAGTGGTGTTGACGTACGAGACGACCACCGCGTCGGGATGGTCCGCTTTCCACGCACGCAGGTCATCGGCGGTGATCGAGTCGGCGAGTGAGCAACCTGCCCGCTCGTCCGGGATCAGGACCCGCTTGTCGGGGCTCAGGATCTTGGCGGTCTCCGCCATGAAGTGAACGCCGCAGAAAATGATCTCGTCTGTCTCGGCCTCCGCCGCGATACGCGACAGGGCGAGGGAATCGCCCACGTGATCGGCAACGTCCTGAATGGCGGGCAACTGATAGTTGTGGGCCAGCAGGGTGGCGTTGCGCTTCTTGGCGAGGCTCTTGATCTCGGCAAACCATTCGGGAGTCGGCTCGACCCCGGTGTAGGCGGGTTCGGTCGACCCGAGCGTGAGTGACGTGGTGGTCATGACAACCACCTCCTGTTCGTGGCGCCGGTCAGTCGGTGGCCGGCCTTGGCGTGGGGGCTGGGTTTTCGACTGTAGATCGAAAACCTGTCCCCGATCGTAGCACTGCACGGTGTGGGGCCGATCACCCGTCAACGTCCGGGAAGAAGTCGGCTGGTCAGGCACGAGGCGAACGAGCCACTACACTCGCAGCCATGCCCGCTCAGAGTGTCCTTCACGAGGTCCTCTGCGCCGTGTTCCAGGTTCGCGAGCACCACGTCGGCCAAGCCCCCCAGTTGTCGGTACTGCTGTGGCAACGTGCATACGACCCTCAGGCCGGTTCGTGGTCGCTGCCAGGTGGTCACCTCGATGCCGACGAAGACCTCAGGTCGTCTGCGCTTCGTCAGCTCGCGGACAAGGTCGATGTCCGCGAGGTCGCCCACCTCGAACAGCTGACCGTGTTCTCTGCGCCCGACCGGATCCCCGGTCCGCGGGTCATCGCATCCTCGTACCTCGGCATGGTGCCCTCGGATTCGCGACCGAACCTGCCCCCGGACACACGCTGGCATCCGGTATCACTGCTGCCCCAGATCAGCTTCGACCACAGCACGATCATCGAAAGGGCGCGATCACGGCTAGCCGCGAAGCTGTCCTATACGAACATCGCGTTCGCGCTCGCGCCGCCGGAATTCTCGATGTCAGCGTTGTCCGACATTTATTGCGCTGCACTGGGTTACCCGGTGGATTCGACGAACCTACTGCGCATTTTGTCCCGCCGCGGCGTGATCACCGCAACCGGGACAGTCGGCCGAACGGGACCGAACGGTGGACGGCCGCCTGCCCTGTATCGCTTCGCCGACAACCGTTTACGCATCACCGACGAGTTCGCGACACTACGTCCGCCTCCCTGACCATCCGCCGAGCGTGCCCTTCCAGACGCCGAGCGTGCCCTTGGCGTCGCCGAGCGTGCTGTTTGCGAGCGCGCTCGGCAGCGAGCCGGCAGGCGTCGGCGTCGGCGCCGTCGGATGAGCCCGCTCGGCGGCGGAAACGGCACGCTCGGCGTCCGGTAAAGCCCAGTCGGCGTCTGGAAGGGCACGGCCGGCGTCTGGAAGGGCACGGTCGGCGTCTGGAAGGGCACGCTCGGCGGATGGGAACGTAGCCGCTACGTCACCCGCTCGTTCTCATTTCTCGTCGACCGGCCGCCTGACCCCTGACTCAGCTTTTCCAGCAGTCCGGCAAGGGTCGAGAGTTCGTCATCTGACAGGACTTCGAAAGCAGACGGGGCAGGATCACCGATTGCTCGGATCGAATCGAGGAGTTCACGTCCGGCCCCGGTCAGCGACACGATCTTGCTGCGGCGATTACCGGGGTCGACCTTCCGGTCCACCAGTCCGCGCTCAGCGAGATCGTTGACGGCGACGGTGGTCGCGGGCGCGTCGAGCGTTGCCGCCGCCGCCAATGCCTTGACCGAGCGAGGCCCGTCATCGAGCCTGCTCAGAACCCGAAATCTGCTGAAAGGCAGGCCGCTACGTTCGATCACCGCTCGTCGCCAGGTATCGCGATTACTGTGCACCAGCGACGCCATCACCTGCCAGACGTCGTCTCGGCGATCACTCATGTGCGCTCCCGCGAGCGCGCCCGGCAAGGGTGGGTTGCGTGATCGGTTCCTCGTCCGATTCAGCGAACAACGTGGCAACGCGCTGCGTGGTGCGCGCCGACGCCGCAGTCGTCGAGTAGAACCCGAGCGCGGCGATGCCGAGGGCCAGTCCGACCGAAACCCACCACAGCGGAGCCATGTCGTCCACCGCGCCTGCCGAGTTCGCATCCGCGGCGATCACTGTTCCGGCAAGCGTTCCCGACAACGCGACGCCCAGGCTGATCCCGACCTGACGACTGGTCGACGCGATGGCCGAGGCTGCGCCTGCCCGGTCCCGCGGCATCCCACTGACCGCGGCCGTCGTGATCGGAGCGTTGACCATGCCGAAACCGATACCGAACAGACCGAACACCACCAGCAGCTGCCAGTTGGGTGTGTATTGGTCGAGTTGGGTCAGGGTCGCCGACGCCACCGCCAGCAACAACCCGGCGATCACCAACGAGGGCCGCGTCCCGTACTTGCCGACCAGCCGCCCCGACAGCGGCGAGAACACCAGTGTTCCGGCGGCGATGGGGAGAAACATCAGCCCGGTCTGCACCGGCGAGTAGTCGCGAATGCTCTGTAGGTAGATCGACATCATGAACAAGAAGGCGCCATATGCGGCAAAGGCGAACACACCGGTGACCGTCGCCGCAGCGAACGGGACACTCCGGAAGAACCGAAGCTCGATGAACGGTTCGTCGCGGCGTAGCTCGTAGCGACAGAAGGCTGCGAACGACGCGATCCCTACGGCGAAGATCGCGATGGTGCGCGGATCGGTCCAGCCCAGGCCCGGCCCCTCGATCAACCCGACGATCATGCCTGCCATGACGACGATCGCCAGACCCTGCCCGATGGGATCGAGCCCTCGGACCTTGGCCGACTTCGATTCGGGCACGACGAGGGCCGTCGCCACCACTGCGATCAGGCAGATCGGCAAATTGATCCAGAAGACCGACTCCCAACTGAACGAATCGATCAGCAGACCGCCCACTATCGGGCCCAGCGACATCGAGATCCCGACGACCGCACCCCACACACCTACGGCCCGGGCGCGCTCGACCCGTCCGGAGAACGTCTGCGTGATGATCGACATCGCGACCGGGTTGAGCATCGAACCGCCGACCGCTTGCAGGAATCGTGCGGCGATGAGGACCTGGATGGTCGGCGCCAAGCTGCACAACAGCGATCCGAGCGCGAAAGTACCCAATCCGATCTGGAAGACCCGACGCCGGCCGAAGCGATCCGCCATCGTCCCCGACAACAGCAGCAAACTCGCCAGCACCAGGGTGTAGACGTCGATCACCCACTGCAGCTGGGACGGCGTTGCGTCCAAATCGCTACGGATAGAGGGAATGGCAACGTTGACGATGGTCGCGTCCATCGAGACGATCAGCAGACTGAGGCAACAGGTCGCCAAGATCGCAGCCTTTCGGCGCGGAGTGAGCGTGCCTGTAGTTGAGTTCACCTAACTATTGTGAAACTACAACTATCGGCGCAGCAAGGCCCTCAACTATGCGATGGCTCACTCAGAGTCGAATCGAGGGCCGTCGAATCATGAGGGGCCGAGGCCGGGTGACCCAGATCGGCGTCTCGATTCATCACCACGAGCAGGAAATACGTCACCAACGCGGTGAGAGGCGCGACCACCAGCAGCACCCACGACACGCTCAGCCCACCCAAGGTGTCGAGATGTGCACCATCGATCCGAAGAGTCGGCGGCTGAGTGAACTCACCGCCTGCCGGGACGCCATCCCGGCCGGAAAAACGTTGCCGGGCAATGGCATCACCAACCCAGATCGCGAAGATCCCCGCCGCCACGGCGCCGGCAGACAACCCGACCACCCCCAAGGGACCGCGCAGCGCGGGCGGATACCAGAACACGATGGCCAGGACAACACCCGCCGCGAGTGCGAGGCAGAAGAATCGCGCGATCGCGCCGAACTCGGCCGTCGCATCGCCGATCGCAACCGCCCGACCGTCCTCGACGGCCCGGCCTTCGATACCCGGTGTCAGCAAGGCCCAGACGGCGCCCCAGATGATCCCCGTTGCCGCCACGCCCGCGGCCGCGAACAGCCCGGACCGACCACTGCCCATCAACGTTGTGTCAGCTCCACGGAGTCGACAGTACCGTGCCGAGAACACCGCGCAGACCAGCCGTCAGGACGCACCTGCACCACCATCCGGCGACCGCATTGCCCGCAATAGCGCGGCGGCTCGAGGCCCAATTGCGCTGCGCGCGGTACTGATTGCGGGTCTTCGACGTCGAGTTTCACCCCGGTGTAGACCCCGAACACCAACGGTGCGGCCAGTGGTGTCGGGATGTCACTCACGAGTGGGCTCGCGCTCAAATCGAGTCGTTGAGTGCCTTGATCGGCATCTGCAACTCTTCGAGCAGATCCAGATCAGTCTCGGCCGGACGGCCCAGGGTCGTCAGATAATTACCCACGATCACCGCATTGATGCCACCGAGGATGCCCTGCTTGGCACCGAGATCACCCAGGGTGATCTCGCGGCCACCGGCGAACCGCAAGATGGTGCGCGGCAACGCCAACCGGAACGCCGCAACCGCCTTGAGCGCCTCGGCAGCCGGCAGCACGTCGAGGTCCCCGAACGGGGTACCCGGACGCGGGTTCAGAAAGTTCAGGGGAACCTCGTCGGGATCAAGTGCAGCGAGATCGGCGGCGAACTCGGCGCGCTGCTCGAGCGTCTCACCCATACCCAGGATGCCGCCGCAGCAGACCTCCATGCCGGCCTCGCGAATCATCTTCAACGTCCCGAAACGCTCTTCCCAGCTGTGCGTGGTGACAACGTTCGGGAAATGCGAGCGCGCGGTCTCCAAATTGTGGTTGTACCGGTGCACCCCCATCGCCTTGAGCGCATCGACCTGCTCCTGGGTCAACATTCCCAGGCTGCACGCGATCTGGATGTCGACCTCGGCGCGAATGGCCTCGATACCCGCAGCGACCTGCGCCATCAGACGCTTGTCCGGGCCACGCACCGCAGCGACGATGCAGAACTCCGTCGCACCCGACTTGGCAGTCTGCTTGGCCGCCTCCACCAGCGCAGGAATGTCGATCCACGCACTACGCACCGGAGAGGCAAACAGACCCGACTGCGAACAGAAATGGCAATCCTCGGGACAACCACCGGTCTTGAGGGAGATGATGCCTTCCACCTCGACCTCAGGTCCGCAGTGCTTCATCCGCACATCGTGAGCGAGCTGCAGCAGGTCCGTCAGCCGATCATCGGACAACTGCAAGATCTGCAGCGTCTGCTCCTGGCTCAAACCCTCACCGCGTTCCAACACCTGCTCACGCGCGACGTCGAGAATGTCCGTGCGTACTGGCGCCTGGGTCACGTTGGGCCTCCCTCTCGTCATGACACTTTGCGGTCCTAGTGTGCCCTATCACCTGCGTCGGCGGACTTGGGGTACACCACAAGCCGCGACAGCCAATCGGCATCGAACCAGTGCCGTGCCTGCGCACCGAAGAATCGCCGATCGAAACGGCCCGCGCCTGTCGGGATCCGGCCGACGATCGGAACGCCGGTGACCAGCGGCAGATCCTCCATATTGCAGCGCTCCGCAAGATCGGGTTCGTCGGGCCAGGAACCGATGACGATGCCCGCACAATCGAGGCCGGCAGCCTCGATGGCGCGAATGGTCAGCTCGGTGTGGTTGAGGGTGCCGAGCCCTGCGGCGGCGACCACCAGCAACGGCGCGTCGAGGCCTGCCGCCACATCGAGGATGGTGAGATCCGGAGCCAACCGCACCAGCGCTCCCCCGGCGCCCTCGACCAATGTCAGGTCGTGATCGTCGAACTGTGACACCGCGGACAGCACCGTCTCGAGGTCGACGAACGGTGCGCCCTCCCGACGGGCGGCCCGGTCCGGCGCCAATGGGTCGCGGTAGCGAAAACTCTCTGCGGTTGCCCTGACCCCGGTCAGCCGACGCACTTCGGCGATGTCCCCGGGCTCGCCCGGCCCGACCCCGGTCTGCGCGGGTTTACAGACCGCGACCGAGGCTCCGCGGTCGATCGCCGCGGCCGTGAGTGCAGCGGTCGCGACCGTTTTTCCCACCTCTGTGGAGGTGCCGGTGATCACGAGTTTCACGATGACGGGCCGATGGCGATTGTTGTGGCACGCTCGAGGGCGTTATCGGCACGCTCGACGGCGTTGTCGGCACGTTCGACGGGAGACATGTCAGATCTCGGCGAGCACGGAGTTGACCACCTCGGTCACGGTCGTGATGTCGTCGTCTGTGAGGTCGGCGCGGACCGTCAGACGCAGTCGCGACGTGCCGGGCGGGACCGATGGCGGCCGGAAACAGCCGACGAGGACTCCACGGTCGCGGCAACGCTGGGCGGCGTCGAGGGCACGGGCCGGGTCGCCGAGGACGATCGAGACCACGGCGGCCTCCGGAACTTCTCCGCCGCACAGTTGGGCCAGGCGCGCAGCATTCGACCGCACGCGGACCGCGAGTTCAGGGCGGTGCCGCAACAGGGTCAAGGCCGCCTGTGCGGCACCGACAGCAGCCGGGGCGAGTCCGGTGTCGAAGATGAAACTCCGGGCCCGGTCGATGAGGTGACCGCGGACCGCTGCCGATCCGAGCACCACTCCCCCCTGAGATCCCAACGATTTGGACAGCACCGCGGTCGCGACGAGATCTGGGGCGCCCGACAGTCCCGCTTCGTGCAGAACACCGCGACCACCGGCGCCCCGGATGCCGAGCGCGTGGGCCTCGTCGACGAGCAGGACGGCGTTGTGGTCTCGGGCGGCCGAATACAACTGCGTCACCGGCGCGATGGCTCCGTCGATGGAGTACACGGAGTCGGTGACCACCATGGCGCGTTCTTCGGTTCGCCTGTCGAGTTCGCGCCGTACTGCATCGTGGTCACCGCGATCGACCACCACCACGCGTGCACGCGAAAGCCGGCATCCATCGATCAACGACGCATGCGCGCCGCCGTCGCTGACGATCAGGTCACCGCGGCCCATGAGCGCTGACACGGCCCCGACGTTCCCCAGATAGCCGGACGAGAACACGAGCGCAGACTCGTACTCCAGGAAAGCCGCGAGGTCGGCCTCGAGTTCGGAGTGCAACGTGGTGGTGCCGGTCACCAGCCGCGACGACGTGGCCCCGCCGCCCCATCGCTCGAGAGCGTCTCGGGCACCCGCGATCACGGACGGTTCGCGGGACAGTCCGAGATAGTCGTTGGACGCCAGGTTGAGCAGGTCGCCCTCGGCGGCACGCGGTACCAACGTGCGATGCAGGCCGGCGGCCGCGCGCACATCCGCGGCCTCGTCAAGCCAGCTGAGCGCGGTCGCCGTGTCGGAAGATGTCATCGGATTCACTGCCCAAGAGCGTCTCACAGGCGACGTTGTCACCTCTCACCCACTATGACTGCCGGACACTCGCTCGCCGGTCACCGCCGTGACCGCCGCGCCGATACCACCGACGATCGCGTCGAGATCATCATCTGAGCAGATGAAAGGCGGCATCGTGTAGATGAGGTCGCGGAAAGGCCGCAACCAGACGCCCGCGTCGACCGCGGCATACGTCGCCGGGCCCATGTCGACCGGTTGCTCCAGCTGCACGACGCCGATCGCGCCTTTCACCCGGACCTCACGCACTCCTGACAGTTCGGCGAGTGGGGCCAGTCCGGTGGTCAGACGTTCTTCGATGTGCGTCACCCGCTGTCGCCACGGCGAGGCAAGCAACAGTTCGGTCGAGGCAAGAGCCACCGCACACGTCAGCGGATTGGCCATGAAGGTCGGTCCGTGCGCCAGCACCCCGACCTCCGAGCGGGAGATGGTCTCGGCGATGGCACGGGTACACAGTGTCGCCGCCATCGACAGGTAACCACCGGTGAGCGCCTTGCCCAGACACATGATGTCGGGCGACACCCCGGCATGATCGGCGGCGAACAGTGCACCGGTGCGTCCGAACCCGGTGGCGATCTCATCGAAGATGAGCAGCAGTCCGTGCTCGTCGCAGATCCGGCGCAGCTCGGTCAGATAACGCGCGTCGTGGAATCTCATGCCGCCGGCGCCCTGTACGACCGGTTCCACGATGACCGCGGCGAGCTCACCGGAGTGTTCGGCGACCACGTTCTCCAGGTGTGTGACGTAATCGGCCGAGAACTCTGCGGGGGGTGCGTCTGCGAACACCTGTGGGGTCAACACGTCAGTCCACAAGGTGTGCATCCCACCTTCGGGATCGCAGACGCTCATCGGAGTGAACGTGTCCCCGTGATAACCGCCGCGCCAGGTCAGCAGTCGGGTACGCCGCGACTCACCACGCGCCCGCCAATACTGCAGCGCCATCTTCACCGCCACTTCCACCGAGACCGATCCCGAGTCACAGAAGAAGACGGTGCGCAGTGGCTCCGGCGTGATCTGGACGAGGAGTTCGGCCAGCCGAGCTGCCGGTTCGTGGGTCAGACCGCCGAACATGACATGTGCCATCGCGTCGAGCTGGCGGCGCGCGGCCTCGTCGAGAACCGGATGGGCGTAGCCGTGGATCGCGGCCCACCACGAACTCATCCCGTCGACGACGGTTGTCCCGTCGGCGAACGTCAGCCGGACGCCGGCTGCGGACCGCACCACCCGCGGCGCGGGATCCGGGTGCGGCAGGGTCCCGTAGGGATGCCAGATCAGCTCGGAATCGAGGCGCACTATCTCCTGCGCCGACATCGGTGCTCGCGGGGTCGGAAACTCGGGCAATGGGGGCACTGCTCCACCCTAGTGAGCCTCGTGCGGCGTTCCCGGCCGGGGATTCTAAGCAAGAGCAGGTACATTACGTGCCGGAACAGCCCACCCGATGCTGGGAAGCAACACCGATTTCAGCGCAACCGGACAAGTGAGACACAACCAGTTGACAGCCACGCCCAGTGTGGACAGTCGGCCGCCGTCGGTTCCGGCCGACACCGTGCCCTCGTATCGCACTGACCTCGACGGCCTTCGTGGCCTCGCCATCGTGCTGGTGGCGTGCTTTCACATCTGGTTCGGACGGGTCTCCGGCGGCGTCGATGTCTTCCTCACCCTGTCCGGCTATTTCTTCGTCGGATCGCTGCTCCGCCACGTGATCGTCAGCCAGGACGATCGCGCGACACTCTGGCACACCGTCAATCCGACAAAGCGGCTCACCCGGCTCGCCAGGCGACTACTGCCGGCACTGGTGGCCATCCTCATCGTGATCAGCCTGGGCACGTTGTTGATCTTCCCCCAGACGAGGTGGGTGTCGACCGGCAAAGAGGTCATCGCAAGCCTCTTCTACTACCAAAACTGGCATCTGGCGTTCAATTCGCAGGACTACACCGCGGCCAGCTCGGCCAACAGCCCCCTCCAGCATCTGTGGTCCATGTCGGTGCAGGGCCAGTTCTTCGTCCTCACGATGCTCACAGCCCTCGCGTTCGCGGGTGCGATCAAGTTGCTGGTGCGGGCCGGCGTGAAGAAGCTGGCCGATCCGACCGTGATCAGGGTCGTGGTGTTCGTCGCCATCCTGGGTGTTGCCGCTGTGTCCTTCTATTGGGCTCACATGCGCATGGAGGTCAACCAGCAGTTCAACTACTACGACACCATCTCCCGCGCATGGGAACCGCTCGCCGGCGGGCTCCTTGCGATCTGGATGCCGAAGTGGCGGGTACCGAATGTCATCCGCAGCCTGGTGGCCATCGTCGCCCTGGGCATGATCATCACCTGCGGGTGGTGGATCGTCGGGGTCGAGCAGTATCCGGGGCCCTGGGCGCTGGTCCCCGTCTTGTCGACCCTCGCCATCATCTGGGCCGGCGCGACAGGCCTGCAGCACGGCCCGACGACGGATCAGCCAAAGGTGAACCAGGGGCTCTCGACCCCGCAGATGGTCTGGCTCGGTTCCATCTCCTACGCGCTGTACCTGTGGCATTGGCCGCTGCTGATCTTTTATCTGACATGGCGGGACAAGGATCACGCCTCGATCGTCGAGGGCACGGTACTGATCGCGGTGTCGATTGCGATGGCCTGGCTCACCAAGCGGTACATCGAGGAGCCGCTCCGTGCGCCGCGCTCGGTCTCGATCCACAAAGAATCACCGCCGCACAAAGGCAGTCCCACTCGGCACCACCACGCGGCGCACGCCGCACCGGTCAACCCGTGGCGCGCACGGATGCTGAACTACACCACCGTGGTCACCACGATGCTCGCCGTCGGCGCGATTCTGATGACCGTGGGTTTCAAGGCCTGGGACTACCACGTCGCACACATGACCGTGGACACGACCGATCTCGACCCGCGGGTGTATCCGGGAGCACGCGCGCTGCTCGAGAACGCACCGGTCCCCCACGTCGACCCGCAACCCTCGCCGCTGCAGGTCGTCAAGGATTTGCCCGCGACGTCGTTCAACGGCCACATCAGCGACTTCAAGGACGACGGTGTGCACGTCGGCGTCTACGGGGATCCGTTGGCCACCAAGACGATTGCTCTTGCCGGAGGGTCGCATGCCGAGATGTGGATCACCGCTCTGGACATCCTCGGCAAACAGAACCACTTCAAGGTCAAGACGTACCTGAAGATGGGCTGCCCGCTCTCGACAGAACTGATTCCGAAACAGGCCGGTGTGCCGTACCCGCAATGTCACGACTGGGTCGAGAAGGTGGTGCCCCAGATCATCGCCGACAGACCCGATGCAGTGTTCACCAATTCCACGCGACCTCGGGACTACGAGCCGGGCGACTGGGTTCCCGACGACTACCTGCCGATTTTCGACCAGTTCGGCGAGGCGGGTATCCCGGTGCTCGGCATCCGCGACACATCCTGGCCGCACAACGGCGAGGGGTCGATCAACACCCCGGACTGTCTCTCGAACAATAATGTCGACGAATGCTCGACCTCGCGCGCGTCGTCGTTCGCCCCCACCAATCCAACGCTGGACATAGTGCGAGATCACCCCAACGTGTTGCCGCTCGACCTCACCGACGGAATGTGCACCGAAACACAGTGCCCCGCAGTTGTGGGGAACATCATCGTCTACCACGACCTGCACCACCTCAGCGCAACGTTCGTCCGTAGCTTGGTCCCCGAATTACAGCGGCAGATGCAGGCCGCGCTGCCCTGGACCTGACCACCACATTCACCGACCTGTCCGCGCCGCTGCACCCCGCCCGCGCTGGACATGCCACCCGCTCCATCGACAAGTAGGGTCAAGCCATGAAAAAACGAGGGTGCAGATGACGCCGCCCGAGGTCGGAGCGCACGCCGAGGTCACCGGCACTTCCGCGCACACCGACGTGATCGACCCGGCGACCACCGCCACTTCAGCCGACTCCGCCAACGGGACGAGCCACGCCGTGGCCGCGGAGATCATGGTGTGGCCGGGCACCGCTTATCCCTTGGGCGCCACGTTCGATGGCGCCGGCACCAACTTCTCCCTGTTCTCCGAGGTCGCCACCAAGGTCGAGTTGTGCTTGATCGGCAAGGACAATTCCGAGACCCGTATCTCGCTCGAAGAGGTCGACGGATATGTCTGGCACGCGTACCTGCCCTCGATCGCTCCGGGCCAGATGTATGGATACCGGGTGCACGGCCCCTATGACCCGCGCCAGGGTTTGCGTTGCGACCCTTCCAAACTGCTCGTGGACCCTTACGGGAAGGCGTTTCACGGCGAGTTCGACGGCGACGCCTCCCTGTATTCCTATCCGATCGTGCTCGAGACCCCCGAGGCCGAACCTGAGCCAGCAGAGGCCGAGACATCCTCCCTCCCTTCGGATGTGAACCGCCAGACGATCGCCGTCGACGCCGATGACTCCGCCGCGGCCGTGAGTGAGGACGACAGCGACTCGGCCCAGCAGGCAGCCATCGTCGAACCCGAACCGACACCTGAACCGCCCGATCCTTTGTTCGGCGAGCCGCCGCGGCTGGATTCGTTGGGGCACACCATGACCTCGGTCGTGATCAATCCGTTCTTCGACTGGCAGCACGACCGGGCACCGAACCGGCCGTACTACGAGACCGTCATCTACGAGGCCCACGTCAAGGGTATGACCGCGACGCATCCCGAGGTCCCGGAACAACTCCGCGGCACCTACGCGGGGCTGGCGCATCCGGCGATCATCGACCACCTGACCGATTTGGGTGTGACCGCGATCGAACTCATGCCGGTTCATCAGTTCCTGCAGGACCAGACCCTGTTGGACCAGGGGCTCAAGAACTACTGGGGCTACAACAGTTTCGGGTTCATGGCGCCTCATGCCGACTACGCCTCGAACAAGAAGGCCGGCAGTGCCGTCCCCGAGTTCAAGGCGATGGTGCGTGCGTTCCACGAGGCAGGTATCGAGGTGATCCTCGACGTGGTCTACAACCACACCGCCGAGGGAAACCATCGCGGTCCGAGTATCGCGTTCCGCGGTATCGACAACGCCGCCTACTACCGACTTCTCGACGGCGAGCCCTGGCACTACATGGATTACACGGGCACCGGTAACAGCCTCAACGTCCGGCATCCACATACACTCCAACTGATCATGGACTCACTGCGCTACTGGGTTCTCGAGATGCACGTCGACGGTTTCCGATTCGATCTCGCCTCCACCCTGGCACGAGAACTACACGACGTGGACAAGCTGTCCGCGTTCTTCGATCTCGTGCAACAGGATCCGGTGGTCAGTCAGGTCAAGCTGATCGCCGAGCCGTGGGACGTGGGTGAGGGCGGCTACCAGGTGGGCAACTTCCCCGGACTGTGGACCGAGTGGAACGGACAATACCGCGACACCGTCCGCGACTACTGGCGCGGTGAGCCGGCAACGTTGGGCGAGTTCGCATCCCGGCTCACCGGATCGTCCGACTTGTACGAGGCGACCGGACGCCGCCCCAGCGCGAGCATCAACTTCGTGACCGCCCACGATGGGTTCACCTTACGAGACCTGGTGTCGTACAACGAGAAGCACAACGACGCAAACGGCGAGGACAATCGCGACGGCGAAAGCCACAACAGGTCGTGGAACTGTGGTGTCGAGGGGCCAACGGACGATCCGGAGATCGAGCGTCTACGGGCCCGCCAGCAGCGGAACATTCTGGCCACCCTCATGCTCAGCCAGGGCACCCCGATGATCGCGCACGGCGATGAGATCGGCCGCACCCAGAACGGCAACAACAACGTCTACTGCCAGGACAGCCCCATCGCCTGGATGGATTGGGCCCTGGCAGAGGAGAACTCCGACCTGCTCGCGTTCACCTCGCGCGTCATCGCGCTGCGAACCGCTCATCCGGTGTTCCGCCGTCGCCGATTTTTCGCGGGCCGACCGATCCGCTCGGGTGATCAGCCACGCGACATCGCCTGGCTGACCCCGGGCGGCGAGGAGATGACCGAGGCCGACTGGGACAGCGGTTTCGGCAAGTCCCTCGCGGTGTTCCTGAATGGCTCGGCCATCGGCGAGAAGGATGTCCGCGGCCGGGTGGTACGGGACGACGACTTCCTGATGTGTTTCAACGCGCACTACGAGCCGATCGACTTCCGGGTGCCGACGGCCTTCTACGCCGAGGAGTGGGCCGGGGTACTCGACACCGCCGACGCGGTGGGAGATAGTTCGGTGAGCGCACACGCCGAGAGCAGCCTTCTGGTTAGAGAACGGTCGTTGTTGGTACTCCGCAAGGTGAACTGACCACTCGTATTCGACAAGCACCGGAGCTTTCATGATCCTGCCGCTCACGGCAACCTATCGGCTTCAGCTACACGCCGGGTTCACCTTCGCCGACTCGATCGAACACCTCGATCACTATTCGGCTCTCGGGGTGAGCCACTTGTACCTGTCACCGATCCAGACCGCGCAGGCCGGGTCGAATCACGGATACGACTGGGTGCCGCCGCCCGAGGTGTCTCCTGCGCTCGGTGGTATCGAGGGACTCCGCGCACTGCGGGCGGCGGCGACGGCGCGAGGCATCGGTCTCATCGTCGACATCGTTCCCAACCACACCGGTGTCGAGGATCCCAGGCAGAACCCGTGGTGGTGGGACGTCCTGCGGCTGGGTGCCGCATCGGAGTATTCCGGTTACTTCGACATCGACTGGTCGAAAGACAATGGTGCCGCGGGCAAGATCGCCCTTCCCGTCCTCGGGTCCCCCGACGATCTCGGCGCCTTGACAATCGACACCGATGGCAGCGAGCCGGAGCTCGCCTTCTATGAACATCGGTTTCCGCTGGCACCGGGTACCTATGATCCGGCGAACCCGACGTCGGCGACTGTCGTGCATCAGGAGCAGTCGTATCGGTTGGTGCCCTGGGACATCGGTGTCATCGGCTACCGGCGGTTCTTCTCGGTCAACGGTCTTGCGGGCCTACGACAAGAAGATCCCGCCGTCTACGCCGCCACCCACACCCTCGTTCGGCAACTGGTCGCCGAAGATCTCACGGACGGGATCCGCGTCGATCATCCCGACGGCCTCGCCGACCCTGTCGGTTACCTCGAAAACCTGCGTGCCGACATCGGGCCGGATCGCGTCCTGCTGATCGAGAAGATCCTGGCCCGCTCCGAACCACTCGATCCGTCCCTGCCGGTCGATGGGACAACCGGCTACGAGGTTCTACGCGCCGTCGGCGCAGTACTGGTCGACCCCCAGGGCGAAGGCCCGATGGGCGATCTGCACCAGCGCTACAGCGGCGACCGCGGCGACAACCTGTGGTTGGAAGCCACCGAGCGACACCTCAAACTCTCGATCCTGGACGAGACGTTTCCCGCCGAGAGGGCGCGGCTTAGACGAACGCTCGTGGCAACCGCGCACGGCGCCGACGTGCCTGCGGCTGAGGATCTCGACGTCGCGATCGGCGCGGTGGTGGCCGGTCTCGGTGTGTATCGCAGCGACTATCCGGTTCTGTCGGGCACGCTCGAGTCGCTACTGGACACCGAGAGGAAGCGACTCCCCGCTCTCGCGTCGTCGTTCGATCTGATCGGGTCTGCAGTGGCGTCGGATGCAGAGTCGCGGGCACGCCTGGCACAGGTCTGCGGTGCGGTGACGGCGAAGAGCGTCGAAGACTGCCTCTTCTACCGGACCGCACGGTTGGTCAGCCTGCAAGAGGTCGGTGGCAGCCCCGGGGTCTTCGCCGATTCTCTCGACGACTTCCACCTCTTCAACGCTGACCGGGCGTCGGCGTGGCCGCGCGCGCTCACCTCTTTGTCGACGCACGACACCAAACGCAGCGAAGACGTCCGGGCGCGGATCGGGTTCCTGTCGCAGATCCCGGAGCGTTGGGCGGAGCTGGTCGATCGCTCCCAGGCTCGCAACCCCGCGCCTGCCGGCGTCACGGGATTGTTCCTGCGTCAGAACCTGTTCGGCGTGTGGCCGGCGGACGGAGCGGTCACAGCGGAGCTGCGCACCCGCATACACGATTATGCGACGAAGGCCATTCGCGAAGGCGGGGTCGGGACCACGTGGACCGACGTCGACGAGGCCTTCGAATCCGCCGTCCACGGCTGGCTGGATCAAACTTTCGACGGCCCGTGCGGCGACGACCTGACCGAACTCGTCCACGACACCCGGCACCACCTCGAGTCCGATGCCGTGGTGCAGAAGGCACTGGCTCTGCTGGCCCCCGGTATCCCCGACGTCTACCAGGGCACGGAGTGGTTCGACGATTCGCTGGTCGACCCGGACAATCGACGTCCGGTCGATTACTCGCAGTCCGTGGACCATCCCAAGGTGGCCGTCGTGCGCACCGCACTGCACCTGCGTCGCCGGCGACCAGAGGTGTTCGTCGCCGGTGACTATCACGCCCTGTCGGCGACCGGTCCCGCCGCAGCCCATGTCGTGGCCTTCGGCCGCGGTGAAAAGGACGCCGGTATCTCGGTGATCGTGGCCGGCTGCCGCTGGACCGCACGACTGGAAGACAGCGACTGGGAGCAGACGACGCTTGAGCTTCCGGCCGGCACGTGGCGAGAATTGCTGACCGGAACCGATTTCACCGGTAGCGTGACGACGGCGCGGCTCGGAACCTCGGTCGCGATTCTCGAGCTCGCTGAGGAGTAGAGATGACGCTGGTCGCCGGAATCGACTCGTCGACCCAGTCCAGCAAGGTTGTGGTGTGCGACACCGAGGACGGCGGGATCGTCCGGTCGGGCAGCGCACCGCATCCGCACGGCACCGAGATCCATCCCGACCGGTGGTGGGACGCTCTGCAGGAAGCGATCGGTGACGCCGGCGGCATCGACGACGTCGCCGCGGTGTCGGTGGGAGCGCAGCAACATGGCATGATCTGTCTCGACGAGAACGGCGAGGTGGTCCGAGACGCCTTGCTGTGGAACGATACCCGTTCCGATACCGCGGCCACCCAACTGATCGACGACCTCGGTGGGCCGAAACCGTGGGTCGATGAAACCGGCCTCCTTCCCGTCGCGTCCTTCACCGTGTCGAAACTGCGTTGGCTTGCCGATCACGAGCCCGGGAACGCAGATCGCACCGCCGCGGTGTGCCTTCCCCACGACTGGCTCAGTTGGCGACTGTCGGGCTCGCCGGACATAGCAGACCTCTGGACCGACCGCAGCGACGCCAGCGGGACCGGCTATTTCAGCGCCGCCACCGGCGAGTATCACGACAACCTCGTGCAGTTGGCGCTTCGCGGACGAAGGCCGCTTCTTCCTCGCATTGCCGCGCCGTCCGAGACCGCTGCCCGCGCCGCCGGCGGTGCAGGCCTCGGCGCAGGGGCAGGCGACAATGCCGCCGCCGCCCTGGCCCTCGGTGCCGGGCCAGGTGATTGTGTTGTGTCGCTGGGCACCTCGGGTGTGGTCAGCGCTGTCGGCGACCGATCCCCAGCCGACTACGACGGACTCGTCGCGGGATTCGCCGATGCCACCGGCAGACAACTGCCACTGGTCTGCACGCTCAACGGCGCTCCGGTCCTCGCGGCAGTCGCGGACATGCTCGGCGTGGACCTTCAGACGTTCTCAGACCTCGCGTTGTCGGCACCCCCGGGGGCCGAAGGTCTGTCGTTGGTCCCCTACTTCGAGGGAGAACGATCGCCGAACCTGCCGCACACCCGCGGCGCTCTCCATGGGATGACCGGCCGAAATCTGAGCAACGCCAACATCGCTCGCGCAGGCATCGAAGGTCTGTTGTGCTCACTGCAATACTGCACCGACCGGATCGTGGAGCAGGGCATAGAAATCAACCGGATCATCTTGGTCGGTGGCGGAGCCCGGTCGGCTGCCGTCCGGGAGATCGCGCCGTCGATCTTCGGGCACCCGGTGGTGGTGCCCGAACCCGGCGAGTACGTCGCCCTCGGCGCCGCCCGCCAGGCCGCGTGGACGCTGACGTCCGATGGCGAGCCACCGACTTGGTCGACCGCTGCCGAGAGCACCTACGAGGCCGACCCCATTCCGGCTGTATACGAGCAATACCAGGAGGCATCCGGACTGACCGTCGGCCGTTGAGGCCCGGTCGTCGCACGCAAAAGCACGCTCGGCGTACACAAAAGCACGCTCGGCGTACACAAAGGCACGCTCGGTGTAAGCAAAAGCACGCTCGGCGGGTGGATTCCAGTGAACGTCGCAACACCAGTTACGGGGTCGATGTTAGCAACGCGGTGAACGACTCGTTGGGTGTGCGGAAGTCGAGTGCCTTGCGGGGTCGATTGTTCATAGCTCGGGCTACGA
>NZ_JAFRDR010000013.1 GCF_017377795.1 Williamsia soli
CGCTCAGCCCGCGCCGCCGAGGTGTACACCATCAGACGAGCAGCCTCGATCTTCATCGCCATATCCGCGATCATGAACTCCACACCCTGAAACGAGCTGATCGACTTCCCGAACTGCTTACGATCCTTCACGTACGCAATCGTCTGATCCAGCGCCCCCTGGGCAATACCGATCGCCTGCGCACCGATCGTCGGACGCGTGTGATCCAACGTCTCCAGAGCCGTCTTGAACCCGGTGCCCGGTGCGCCGATGATCCGATCACCCGGGATCGTGCAGTTCTCGAAATACAACTCCGCAGTCGGCGAACCCTTGATCCCCAGCTTCTTCTCCAACGGCCCGACCGTGAACCCCGGATCGTCCTTGTGCACCATGAACGACGAGATCCCGTTCGCACCCTTGTCCGGATCGGTCACCGCCATCACCGTGTACCAGGTCGACTTGCCACCATTGGTGATCCAGCACTTGCTGCCGTTGAGCACCCAGGTGTCACCGTCCTGCTTCGCCCGGGTCTTCATCGACGCCGCATCCGAACCGGCCTCACGCTCGGACAACGCATACGACGCCATCGCCTCACCCGAAGCGATCGAGGGCAGCACCTGCTGCTTCAGCTCGTCCGAGCCCTTCAGGATCAAACCCATCGTGCCGAGCTTGTTCACCGCCGGGATCAGCGACGCCGACGCATCCACCCGCGCGACCTCCTCGATCACGATGCACGCCGCCACCGAATCGCCACCCTGCCCATCGAACTCCTCGGGCACATGGATCGCGTTGAACCCCGAAGCGGTCAACGCCGCCAAGGCCTCATCGGGAAACCGCGAATTCTCATCCACATCAGCCGCGTACGGCTCGATCTCCTTCTCCGACAGCGCGCGAATCGCCGCACGCAACTCATCGTGCTCCTCACCGAGCTTGAACAAATCGAAATCGGGGTTGCCGGCCATATGATGTGCTCCCTGGTTGCCTACTGTTTCGAACGCCTTGGTGGTACTCAGTACCATAGTATCGGTACTGAGTACCGTTGTCACCAGAGGAGGTCCGATGCCCGATCAGGAACCGGTTCGCGAGCGCCTGGTGAAAGGAGCGCTCGAACTCTTCGAGGAGCGTGGCTATGACGCAACCAGCGTTGGCGACGTCGCTGCGCGTGCCCAGGTCGGTCGTACGACGTTGTTCCGTTATTTCGGCTCCAAAGAAGCGCTGGTGTTTCCCGATCACGACCTGCTGATGCAGCAGTGTCAGGACAGACTCTCGGCAGCGGGTCCGTCATCAATGTCGGTCGCCGTCACCGACTGCGCGCGTATTGTGCTCGACCACTACCTGGCCGAGGACAAGCTGGCACGATCCCGATACCGCCTGACCAGTTCCGTCCCGGCGCTTCGGGATCACGAGATCGCCACCGTCTCAAGGTATGTCCGGCTGTTCACGAAGTATCTGCAGTCGGCCTCACCTGATGATGCGGCCGGCCAGCTTCGTGCAGAGCTCTTTTCGCACGCGGTGGTCGCCGCCCACAACCACGTCCTGCGTCGCTGGCTCCGAGGCGAGATCAACGACGCTCGGCACGAACTGACAACAGCGATGGAGACCGCTCAAGTCCTACTGCGTCCGAGCGACGATCTCGATTCGTCGTCAGCGGTGGTGATCCTGTCGACCAATCGGTCAATCGAGTCACTGCTCCCGCAGCTGCGTCAGGCTCTTGACGACTTGGAAACTTAGTTCACGTCGGTAGTAGCAAATGCAGACAACAGGCTTCTGCGCTGACTGGATTTAGCGCAGTACTCCCGAGCAAGCTCACAGTTGCGAATCGACCGCCCGGACGACGTCTGCCGGCTGAGCACGAGCGGTGAGACCCCGACCCTCCGCAACCGGGTCGGGGTCTCCTCGTTCGGCAATGGTCAGTCGAGGATCGCTGTGGCCTCGACTTCCACGAGCACATCGGGTTCGAAGAGATAGTCGACTCCGATCAACGAAGCTGGTGGCATCGGAAGCGCGAGTCCGATCTCATCGGCGACACGTTCGACGCCGGCCATGAACTCTCCGATCTTCTCCGGCGTCCAGTGTGTGACGTAGAACGTCAGTCGCAGGACGTCGCTGAACGTGGCTCCTGCGCCGGCCAGCCCTGTCGCCGTGTTGCGCAGCGCCTGCTCGACCTGTCCTGCCAGGTCGCCTGAAGCGACGGGTGAACCATCGGCCAGGCGGGCGATCTGCCCGCTGACGTGCACGTGGCGCGATCCCGTGCCCACTGCGACGTGGTGGTATGGCGTGGGTTGTGTCATGCCATCGGGGGTCGAGTAATTGACGGGCACGCTGTTCTCCTTGGTGTGTTCCAGTAGGTATATCGTTGATACCTGGTACACAAAGGGCACTTCAAGGAGACGTGGTTTCATGACCGATACCCCCGGCACGGCGGTCGAGCTGACCATCAGCGCGCCACACCGCGAGTTACTCGATCAAGTGCTCGACAAGTGGTCTTTGGCGGTGCTCAACGAACTCTGCGAGCGCCCCTGCCGGTTCAACAACCTGCGACGGGCGATCCCGACCGTCACTCAGAAGTCGCTGACCGCAACACTCCGCAAGCTCGAACGGAACGGGATCATCGAGAGGGTGCTGCTGAGTTCACGCCCGGTCGCGGTCGAGTATCGGATCACCCCGCTGGGCAAAACACTCCGGCCGCCGATCGACGTGATCCTGCACTGGGCAACCGTGCACATGCCGGCCATCGAACGCGCTCGCGAAAGTTTTGACGCTGCCGAGGACGGCGCATAGCCGCTGCTGCTCAGACTCGGGGGTGCCCTAGAGACCGCTATGCCCCGCCTCTGTCACAGAGTGCGGGGCATAGCAGTGTCGTTCGCGTCAGCGAAGCGTCAGCCGAGCAGACCGCTCAGGGACTCTGCGTTGTCAATGAGGAACTGAAAGATGTCGAGCAAAGCGATTTCGAAGGTCGAAGTCATCGTAGATACCTTTCGTGTGTTCGTATTGTTCCGCAGCCGAGGTCGACAACGGTCGAGGACGGCCAGGCCCTACAGCAGGCCCTGCGTCATCGGAACCGATTGTGGCACTTTTTCGTTCGCCGTGCATGCAGCTGCCTCACAAACACGACCCGACCTGACCTGAGCGAATTATGTTGTTAGACAATGTATTAACTATTCATGTATCGACCGGTACACCGAAATGAGACCTCCAGTGTGCCTACTCTTGGCGAAGACGTCACCTCTACGTCATACAACGTTCGCCGCGCCGTGGGGTGCGAAGCAACGCATTTCCGCGACTGCCGCGGAGTAGTGGAGCTGTTCGTCCGGACACCTGTTCGCCCGGTGTTCACATCGCGGTACCGATCAATCATTCATCGAGCAACAGTCGCCGCCTACCGTGACCACCAGCAAGACACGATCGTGAAGACAGATGCGATTGCCGACTGCGTGTCAGTCGATTCCCAGTCATTCGTTCGCCTTCTGGAGGCCCCGTTTTGTATAGATCAGCGATCGCTGCCGCATGCCTCAGTGTCGCCGCGGCCGGAACTCTGGTGAGCACGTCGATGTCGGCCGCAACGCCGGCCGCACAAGGTTCATGCCCCGAGCAGGTCACGTTCGCAGTAGGCGGCACCGGAGACACCCATTCGCAACACGTTCCGGGCGTTCCGGCAGGCCCACGCGAGAACATCGACTATCCCGCGTCCATTCGACCGATCGGCGTGGTCACCGGCAACGAGTCGATCTTGGTCGGCACCGATGAGCTCGACTCACGAGCACGGTCTTACCGCACCCGCTGCCCAGACACCCACATCAATGCCCAGGGATACAGCCTGGGGGCCGTTGTGGTCGGGGCAGTCTGCGACCGATGGCAGATCGACACCGTGATGAGCCACAACACCGAGTGCACCACCGTCGGCAACCCCAGCCGCCCCCAGCGAGATGGGACGTCCGGCATCTTGGGACAGATCCCACCGATCGTGCCCGGATTGGCGGTCGACCGACAGAAAAATTCCGGCCCGATTCCTGTCACCGACGTCTGCAACTCGAACGACATCATCTGCAACGCACCCAATCCCGTCGTCAACCCGCTCGAGTTCGCCAACGGAATCCTCGGCTACTACGAGGGCGACCATGGCTACGCCCAACCCATTCCGAACAACCCTGGTGACTACGTGTACTACCAGCAGCCCCGCATCGAAGGTGCGCGGCCGACGACACCCGCACTGCAGTCTCTACCTACCGTCCCGGCTGTCCTTGATGCCGTCGAACAGGGGCACTGGCCTGCGCCCGCCGACACCATCTCGCCGACCATGGACTCCCCAAATCCGACCGCACCGCACGTTCCCTGGGCTCCGCCGGAACTCGTCGACGCCGCATTCCGCGTAGCCGCCGCGTTGGCAGCAAACGTCATCGACGAATAGACCTCACCCGGACTCTGATCGTCACGCCGGGCCATGATCTGGTCCCGGCGTGACGATCGGGCGCTACTTCTTGAGCAGTGACGCCAGGTGGGTCGCCGACTTCAGTCCGAGTCGTGGTTCTGCCTTACGGATTTCCGCGATCGCATCGACCTGCTTGTTCGGCGGGATGCCGGCGGCTTGAAGCACTCCCTCGGCCCAGGTGATCGCGCGGTTGATCGCTTCGGTAGCGTCGGGACCCTGCCCGGTTCCGAAGACCTCCACGATTTCTTCCCGAGGGTTGCGGTGGTCACCGACGATCAGGTTTTTCAACGACATCGTGTCTCCTTCGTGTTGGTAGACATGCGATCTGCACGTCAGATCTGAATATCGGGTGTTCAGTAGCCCCGCGCGGCTCGTCGTTGCGCGAGAGCTTCGAGTCGGGCACCCGATTGGCGGCGGGTCATCACCCGCAACGCCCGCGGCGCGAGGATGAGACCCAGCGCCGCCCATGCCACGGGTACTCCGATGGCCGTCACGGCCTGACCGGCACTGTCGAACGTGGTCCCAGGGACCAGCGTGACCCGTGACAACAATCCCAGCCAGTAGACCGGGAAAACCTTGATCGGCACCGTCAGCCAATCCGGCATCGATGCGATCGAGAAGAAGATGCCCGACACGGACATCAGGGCATACGCCACCAACGAGATCGGGAAGATCGCGAGCGGCGACTTGATCAGACTGCCGACCACCGAGCCCATGGGCACCGTCGCGAACAGGGTCAGCACCGCCACCCCGGTGAGTGCCGCCCAGCCCAGGATGGTCCCGGGGAGGATCGGTGCGACGAAGATGTCCGCCGGGATGAGCAGTAGCAGCGCGGTGACCACGCCGGTGACCCACAGACTCAACGTCTTTCCGACGAGGTAGCCCGCCAAACCGTAGGGCAGGGTCCGCACCCTGAGCATGGTCCCGTCGTCCTGTTCTGCGACGAGCTCACCGCAGATTCCCACGAATCCGCCGACGAACAGCGACGCCGCCGCGATCCCGGCCAACATGCCGGTGGCACCCTGACCGCCCAGGAAGTCGCTGACGTCGACGTTGAGGAAGACCACCACCAGCACCGCCGGGACGATGAGATGCCCCAGAGCGCTCGGCCGGGTGAAGCGGTTGATGATCTCGACCTTGGCCTGCAACGCACCGAATTTCAGGACCCTGAGCTGTGTGGAGCCCGGTGCCATCGTGGTGGCAGTCATCGCTGTACCTCCCCGTTGTCTTCACGCACGATCGAGAGATAGACCTGTTCGAGGGTGCCGCGGCGCACCTCCAGGTCCCAGGCGTGCTCGCTGCCGGTCACCAGGTCGCGAACCAGTGCATCCGAGTCGGCCACCGTCCGGCGTTGCGGGCCCTGCGCCGACATCCACGTGACGGTGCTGGTCGACGCCAGCGTCGACCGCAGTTCGGTCGGACTGCCATCGGCAACCACCTGACCGCGGTTGAGGATGATGATCCGCTCGCACATCTCTTCGGCCTCGTGCAGATTGTGGGTGGCCCAGATGATGGTGGTGCTCTGCGCCAGATTGTGGATGAGTTCGTAGAAGGACTGTCGTATCTCCGGATCGAAACCGGTTGTCGGTTCGTCGAGGAACAGTAGTTCCGGACGGCTGATGAGCGCCGCCGCCACGTCGACCCGCCGCCGCTGACCGCCCGACAGTGACCTGATCTGCTGACCGGCACGGTCCCCTAGTTCCACTGCCGCAAGCAGTTCGGGGACGGGCCAGAGGTCGGTCACCCCGGCGGCGCGATGGGCCGCACTCACGTACCGCAGAAAGTCGGCGACTTTCCAGGTCCCGTGATCCCGCCAGGCCTGCAACACCACGCCCAGCCGCGACCTCCATTGTTCCGGTGCGCTGTCGGGCTGGTGTCCGAGCACGGACACCTGACCGCCGGACGGACGGCGCATGCCTTCGAGGATCTCGATCAGGGTGGATTTGCCTGCGCCGTTGGGCCCCAGTACCGCCACCTTCTGCCCGGCCGGTATGTCGAACGTCAGATCATCGAGAACATCCGTTGTCCCGTACCGCATTCGGAGGCCGTCAACGCGGATCGCGGCGGCGCCCTTCGCCACGGAGTCGATCATGTCTGCTGTCATCGAGCTGCTCATGGTGGTGTCCCATCGGTGGCTTGATGTTGGTGCTCGGCCGGTGGCTGCCCGCGCTCGAGCAGCCATGTCACGAAAGGCGCCAGCGTGGCGCAGTGTGCGGTACTTGCGGTGGTGACGGAGAAGTCGATCATGTGCAGTGCGATACGCGCGGCGGCCACGGCGCCGAGTACCGCCTGATCCAAGACGCGATCAGACTCCGAGCTGTAGCCCGCGATCAATGCCTCGGCCGCCCGAGGGTACGCGTCCGGGTGATCACACCCGTTCGCTCGCGCCGTGAACTCGAACTCCGTCAGCTCCCCGACCATCCACCCCAGATCCAATTCCGGTGATCCCGAGCAGATCTCAGGTCCGATGACCACTTCTACGAATGTGTGATCCGAATCCGCGACAACGGACCCCAGGCTGAATCCGCCATGGCACAGCACAGCCGTGCCCCGCTCGGCGGCGGCGTCGGCCACGGACTGCAGACGCGCAACCGCTTTCGGCGACAGCCATCCGACGGCGGCAGCAGCTGGGCCGGCGGGCTCGGCAAGGTAGCGGCGCAGCCGTTCTACGTGCGGACTGACGTCACCGATGGGCGGCGGAGCACTCCGGTGCAGGGTTGCCAGCAGGCGCCCGAGGTCCGTCATGGTCGACAGTCCGGCGCCCCCGGGCAGAAAGGCCGGTGCCACCTGCGGCCACAACTGCGTGGCGAGTTGTTCGTCGCCTCGCAACGAACACCGTTGCGAATCACTCGATGTCGACGCGGACGTCCACACGAGGTGAACCTGCCCGGACGGCGCCACCGGCGGTGTCACCGCCTGCGAAGCCCGATCACGCGTGGCGTCGCGGTACGTCCTGGTCAGCACGAACCCGTCCTCGTCGCGCGCCAGTTGCTGCCACCACACCGCGGTGTCGAATTCCCAGACGATCGTCTGCGCGGCGGTCATGCTGTTTCTGCCTTGGTTGTCACACTCGATACCAGTGCGCCCGACAGTGCCTGCGCAGCAGCGGGGAACAGTACGGGTGGCAGCCCCTCGAGAGCTGGGTCGCTCACGCTGAAACCCTTCATCGGTGGCAGCAACTCGACGTTCGGTCGCAGTGCCAGCGCCGTGCAGTACTGCTTCCACACAGGTGTTCTCGTGAATCCGGGTGGCGCCGACGCCGCGACCACCACCGGGGCGAGACTTCCCTGGATGGCCAGCATCGCCGGTGAGTCGCAGAGGCCCGCCGACAATCTGGACACGAAATGCATGGTGGCCGGGTGGACGAGGTACCCGTCGGCCCACTGCCCGAGTTCGACGTGCACGGGACGTTGCTCGTTGTCCGACCACGTGTCGATCAGGGGCTCGTAGCCGAATCCGCGGATCGTGCCCAGTCCGACGAACTGGAGGGCCGACGGGGTCAGCACCACGCGGATCTCGGTGCTCGGTGACGTCGAACTCAGCCAGCCCAGCCACGAATGCAGAAACGACGCCCCGAGGGCCCCGGTGGCCATGACGACGATTCGGCGGTCGGCAAGGCCTTCGATGGAATAGGTACTCGGATCCGACTCGGTCATCGGGCCGCCACCGCCTCGGTCCGGGTCGACATCACATAGGGCACCGCGCTTTCCGGCAACACCAGAGACGCAGCGGACTTCGCGTCCGCCACCGCGAGAATCTCTTCGAGGTCGTCGACCGCGTGTCCGGCACCGTACATCTTGGATACCCCGAACACATTGAGTACCACTTCGTCGACCCCGCGTTCCTGTAGGCGGGTCATCGCAGCGACGATCTCGTCGGCCGACCCGTACAGGTACGTATTCGACGACACCAGCTCGCCGGCGCCTGCCCACGGATCCGCCGGGTCAGCCGGGATGCCTGCCGATCGGAGCATGGCCGTGTAGTGGGGTGCGGCCAGGTGCGCACCGACCGCGGCGTGGGCAAGCTGTCTCGGGTCGCGGCCGGGGCGACGAACAGCAGCGTGGACCACGCTCGCGACTCGCGGCGCGGGCCGCATCGACTCGGCTGCTGCCGAACGCATCTCCGGGATCAGGGTGTGCTCGAGGTACTCCTCGGGCGTCAGCCACGTGATGGCCCACTCTGCCTTGCCGCCTGCGCATCTGGCCATGCTCGGCCGCAGGACACCGAGGCCGGTCTCCACCGACCCGAACAGTTTGTCGACGCGTTCAGGCCCGTCGGCGGGCCCGGTTTGCAGCGGGCGCGGAATGATGGTCTTCACCTGGTCCAGGAATTCACCTGCCTGACGAACAGGAGCTTTCATCGGGGCACCGAAGACAGCGCGCTGGAACGCAGTACTACCCGGACCGACGCCGGCGACGTAGGTCTGCCCGGTCAACCGCCCGATCGATTGGGCCTGTACGGCGAATCCATGGGAGTGGAACAAGGGATAGAGCGCCACCGCACTGCCGAACGGCAGGGCGTAACCCCGCCCGGCCAGTCCAGCCATCGTCAGATGCGAATCGACGGTCGATGAGTGGCCGAACCACAGTCGGTGCCCGCCGCGGCGTGCCGCTTCCGCGTAGGGGATCACCGGTCCGATGGCAGTTGGCATCTCGGGATAGAAGACTCCGATGTTCGAGTTCACAATTCGACCCACTTTCCGTTACAGGGATTGGGTGACATCACCAGCGCGTGGAATCCGGTCGGCCGGTAGAGGTCGTGAAGGGTTCGAGAGATCGCCGTGCCGGCGCTCGCGCACAGCTCGGCGGGTGTCCTGCTGGTGTCGAGGGCAGACGGGAGCGAGCCTTCGAGCACCGCTGCCCGTTCGTCCGCAGCACCTTGCATATGGTCCCGGTCCACGATGGTGCGGCCACGGAGGTAGCTCGCCGCGGCCAGCATGGTGCTGTCCGACAGGGGTTCTGCCGAGAACGTCTCCAGCGCAGTGCGGATGGCCGCGTCGCAGCTGCTTTCGTCGCCGGGGGTGGTCTGCACGTCGATGACCAGTAGGTGTCGGCCATCGCGATGTAGGAGGGTCGACTGCGGGCTGTAGCTCAGGCCGCGTTCCCGGCGCACCAGGTCCACCAGGAGCGAGCCGTGCACACCGCCGAATGCGACGTTCACCAGACTCCGGGCGAGCTGTTCGGATCCGTCGGCCGGCGGGGTCAGGAAGCGGTACCAGCGAACCCAGGACGACCGCACGGGAACGCGGGCCCACCGTCGGGTCGCCACCGGCTCTGGGATCGTCTCCGGGGCCGCAGACTCTTCTGGGCGGGCAAGGGGCGGTTGGTCGTCAACGCCGGTGGACAGCGCACGACAGATCTTGTCCCGCGCGGCATCCAGATCTCCTGTGTTGCCCCCACCGGATACGACGACATCGAAGACGAGAGTCGGGAGCAATGCCGCAAGCCGGCCTTCGCGCTGCGGTCCGGCACTGTCGTCGACGCTGTCGAAGGTGAGGGCCGTGATCAATTCGGCCGGTGACGTCGGGGGCTGAGCGCCGGCCACGGGTGTGGAATGCAGACGCTCACGCCACGTGGTCAAAGACGTTGCCAAGATGTCGATGTCCCACTCTCGGGCCCGGCTGGTGCAGGTGACAACGATGCCCTCGGGTCCGGCGACTGCACGCCCCGCGTGCAGCCCGACTTCATGCAGGGCCAGTGTCATCGCCCGTGCCAGTCGCGTCCGGTCGGCCCAGTCGACCGCAGGGCGGGCGACGAGCGCGACGTACAGGAGGTCGGTTCCACCGCGGCGCGGTATATCGGGGGCGGCAACAGCTTCGGTGGTCGTCATGCCGGCACCTCCGCTCGGTGCACCGCGGACCGCAGCATGGCGACAGGGGTGTGTGCGACGCGGTGGAGGTAGGCCTCGACATCTGGGGCCGAGACCAGCTCGACGTTCCTACGCCGCTCGAGTGTGTCGAGACCGAACACGGTGTCGCGAGCCAGCAGCGCGGAGAAGGTCGCCGTACTCGACAGCGTCTTGTCGATCCCGTCGAGCGCCTTCGCGACAGCCCGATCCAGCAGGCGACGATCCGCACCGGCGAGGTCCCGTGGGAACCGGGCGACCGGACCGCCGGCGCTCGGACCACTGCCGATCAGAATGTTCCGGTCAGGGCCCATCGTGGGACCGAAAAGCCCGAGTTGCCAGTGCGTTCGGTTCTGGACCAGGTTCGCCCACTCGACGGCGACGATGGCAGCCGCATCGGTCGCTTCCCTGTTGATGGAGGAGCTGCCGGCAACATATTGCACCGACGCGTGCATGGGGATCAGTGTGGCCACACTGCCGTGCACGTCGTGTGGGCCGTCGAGCACACCCACCATTCCATCGTCCTCGGTGTCGTCGGCCCCAGCGGCGCCACCGACAGCGTCGATCACATCGTGGGGTTCCCACGGGCCGACCACGGCGACGGAGTGATGGCTCCGGCGATAGGTCCGGTCCCAGAACTGCTCGACACCGTCCACCGATGCCGCCTCGAGGTCCGTCAGATCAGAGAACCCGTTGTGCCGCAGCCCATGGTCTGAGCTCAGTGCCGAGAGTGCGTCGATCCAGGGAAAGCCCGCGACCGGCGAAGACGACATCCGTAGCGCCACTTCTTGGCGAATGACCGCCTTCTCGCGATCGAGGTCGACGGGGGTGATCGGCGGCGACGTGGCGCGGCGGCGGGCGAGGTCGATCCAGTGCACCAGGTCCTGCCGCGCCGGAGCGGGGATCGCGAAACTGAATTCAGTGTGAAACGGGTATGTCTGGGCATTGGAGAGGCCACCGACTGCCAGGATGCAACCCTCCACGAGATGCCCGAACTGATCGCGGACGCTCTGATGCGCGAGATGCTCGGTCAAGTGGGCGAATCCGGCCTCACCCGGCTGCTCGTGGGCCGTCCCGACGGGTACGACGACGGTGACACCAAGGGTGCGTGCGCCGGGGATCCGGCCCACGGAAAGTTTGTTGCGACCGATGGTTCCGCGACTCACCGACAGCTCGGTCGCCGCGATGGGCGTCATGATCTGGCTGGTCGTCATCGTTCACCTGTCCGTCCTCGTGGGTGCCGACTGGATCGATCACGGTGTGCTTGCGCTCCCGGGGATTGCCGCGGGGGCACCGTGACGCCCCCGCGGCAACGCTGTCAGGTCAGCTCAGCAGCCGGCCCCGATGGTGATGCTGGTGCTGGTGACGACTCCGGCGCTCGCGCCGATCGAGAACGCTGCGCACTCCGGGCTCGATGCCGTCGCGAAGACGGAGATCGGGCTGATGCCGGGAGCGGACTCGACGCTCACCTGGGCGAGTTCTTCACCGCGTGCGTAGTTGCTGTAGCCGGAGATGAGTGACTGTGAGTTGGGCATACCATGTCCTTTGCTCGTGAATGCTGGTCAAGTGAAAGAGATTTGTTCGAACAAGTAGAGCTGTACTGCTGGGTGGTCGCGCGTGCTCAGCAACCCCAGGCGATGGTCGCCCCGACGCCGCCGGAGCTCACTACGCTCACGGCCGTGCCACATGCGGTCGACGACACACCGATGAAACTCAGAATGCCCGGCGTCGCGGACGGAGCTGTTTCACTCATCTCGGTCAACTCCGGTGCTGCCGCATAGCTACGGTAACCAGCCACCAACGATTGTGTAACCGTCTCTGACATGAAGGTCCTTCCTTTCGGTCGTTCGGTCATTGCTTCAATTCGAGGAGCGTGCCCCTCGCCTGGCCGGGTGCGGCCAAGACTTGTTCAGAGCACCGGAGAATCAAGATTGCGATACACCGCACCGGGATCGACGTTTGCGGTGATCAACGCTCGACGGATTGCTCTGTGAATCTGGGGGTCCGGCTCGGCGGCTTCGGCGACGATGGCCCGCGCGATCGTGTTGCT
The DNA here is from genome assembly GCF_017377795.1 of Williamsia soli. Lineage (GTDB taxonomy): Bacteria > Actinomycetota > Actinomycetes > Mycobacteriales > Mycobacteriaceae > Williamsia > Williamsia soli. The sequence continues at coordinate 12,303 of NZ_JAFRDR010000013.1, forward strand.
CCGATGTTCGCCAAAGCTCGTACCGCCACGCGGCGCCGCCGTGTCCACAGGTTCCCACGCCATCGACACACCGTTCGTGAGCTGATGCCCGAACAGGGACACTGGCGCATTCGGACGTTCGCTGCGCAGATGATCGGCGATCTCGCCGACCGCGTGCAGACTCTCCGATGGCAGGTAGACCACCATCGCGTCGTTTCGTGGGAATCCCGAACGCCGGGAGACGATCTTCACCCGCAGCGGAATCCCACGCTCCTCGACCCAGCCGATGAACGATGACCACACCTGCACTGCTTCCTCCGGATCACCGAGGTGGCGATACAGGCGCAGCAGACGCGAGGTGTGGCCGCCGCCGGCAGATGACGTGTAGAACATGAACCCTAGTGACAACCGGCTCTCCACCGACGGAACCGTCGCCACCGCGCTGTGCTCGCTCTCCGACAGAATCGCCGGTGGCTCGAAGAACACGCGAATACCGTTCAGGGACAGCACGAGACCGGATTTGCCCGGCGCCCGTTCGACCATCGTCAGCCGGGACTGCCGATGCTTGACCGGTGTCGCCTCGTATAGACGGTGTTCCAGTTCCGGGTCCTCGAGCAGCGCCGGGATGAACTCGCCGTCGCCGCCTGCGACCATGCCGGCGTGGTACGTGCGGTACAGGTGTCCGCCCAGATCACGATGCAACTCGGCTGTGGTCTGCGCGACGATCTCTGTTCCGTCCACCACGATCTCGCATCCTCGTGGACCGGAGACGGCGTGCCGGGTGATCCGCGAGACCAACCATTCGATGCCGGGGTCGAGCGTGCGCGTCAGAACAGGCTGTGTTGTGGCCGTCGTGGTCATGCTGCGTACCGCCCTTCGGTCAGGCCGAGGACCTCGGCGTAGTCCCCTCCGCCGAGAATGGCTTCTCGCCCGATACCTGCAAGCGCTCGGTCCAGAGCTGACAACCGTCCGAAGTACGTGCCTGCCGCCAGCGCCCGGTCGAACAACTGCCAGCCGAAGTACTGCACGCCACGTGCCACGAAATCGCTGGTGATGCCGGGCCGCTCGTCCCGGTAGGCCTCCCAGACGGTCCGTGCTGCGGGCATGGCTTCGGACAGGGCGGTGGTGCCGCGCTCTATGATCTCGTCATCGGTCACCGAACCCTCGTCCCCGCCGGCAAAAGAGGCCAGGCTCTTGCGAACCCGGTGATAGAAGACCTCACCCATCAGTGCGCCCACGTCTCGTGCGCCGTCCTCGAGCCGAAAGTCCTCCCAATCCAGGATCCAGTTGGCGGTTTCGGTCAGCAGGATCTGGTCGCCGCGGAGATCGCCGTGGATGGGCACACGCGGGGTGTCGACTTTCGCAAGGATGTTGAGCGCTTCTCGCAATTCGTTGTCCGACTGGATGATCCGCCACATGTCCAGCTGGCCCATGGTCGATCCATAGTACATCTGCAGGGAGATGGCGTTGGGCCCGTGGGGCGGAAAGAACGGATTGGTGTGGTCGGTCGCGTCCGCGTACTGCACGGGAAGATTGTGCAGTCCGGCGACGCACCGGCCGACGCGGGCGAGCGTCACCGCGTCCATCTCGTCGTCCCGGATCATTTTTCCTGCACTCTCACCGCCGGTGATGTACTCGTACACGACGGTGTGGGAGACGTCGTCTCGGGCCAACAGAGCCGGGGTCGACGTGTCCCGCGACGGATCGGACAGATCGAGCGACTCATGGAAGGACACGCTACGGAAGTAGCGTTCTGCCGCCCCCAGACCGGTCATCCTCTTGATGAAGACCACCTGGTTGTCACTGAATGTGATACTGCCGCTGATGTTTCGGCCGAGCAGCGGCTGTACATCCTCGACGTCGGATTCGGACCTGTCCAGCTTCGGGAAGATGTGCGAGACGGAATCGAGCAATTGTCGTTCTTGTTGCCGCAGAGGCGTCTTGGTCACTTCGCCTGCTCCTTGCGATAGAGCGACAGACACCTCGGACTGTCGGGCCCGAAAGGGGTGGTGCCCCAGTCGGCCCATCGCTCGGCCACGACCAAGCCGGCGATCCGCGCAACTGCGTCCATCTCGAGAGGAAAGAGGTAGCGCAGCACGTGCGTGTAGTTGAACTGGTCACCGTTTTGCAGCACCAGATTCTGCGAGATCAGCAGTTGACGAGTCGGTTCCACCACATACTGTTCCAACTGCGTGATCTCTTCGCTCAACTGCCTCATCTGCGCGTCGGGCTTGCGCAGTCCGTGATACTGATTCGGATTGAAGGTCTCGACGAGGAAGAAGCCGTCATCGGCCAGGGCCGCGGCCGCGTTGCGAAAGACCGCGATCTGCTCGTCCAGCGTCTTCGCGACGAACAGGGTGTTGATCATCAGCAGTACCGCGTCGAAGGTTCCCTCCGCGGGTTCGCCGATGAAGTCCTGCTCGACGACCTTGACCAGGCCCTCGGTGTCCTTCTCCTTCAGAATGGTGAGCATGTCGGTGGATATGTCCAGCCCAGTCACCTCAAACCCGCTCTGCGCCAACGGAAGAGCAATCCGTCCGGTACCCACACCGTATTCGAGCACACGAGTCCCAGCGGTCCTCGAATGCATGAAATCACACAACGTCGCGATGTCGTCGAAGAAGTCCGGATAGAGCAGATCGTAGATCTGGGCGATTCGGGATGGGTAGAGATTCTGTACAGACATGAGCAATTCCCTTCTCATACCGGTAGTTTGGCGTCTAGCGCGCAATAGCGGCGCGGGTGCGAGGCACCCTGCTGTATCGAAACTCTTGCTGTAAACCTTGGTTCGTTCCCGCTGCAACCGAGAGTATTGATGAATGCGCCGACCTTCAACGCGATGCCGCCTCTCACAGCCTTGTTCAGTCAGTGTTCACATCCACGCCACCAACCCGTTATCACCGTCGAGTCAAGCGGACCGAGCTTCCAATTAGGCTGCTACGCATCGCCGCAGGACGCAGTGGGATCAGAGCATCCGTTCGCCGCGGTATGAAGTCAGGTCAGCGCGGGTTGGTTCAGCGGGCGCCGCGACACCTCACGCGCTTCGGACTTGCTCAAGCCGAACATCGTGAGCAAGCTTGCGGCCAGATCATCTGCGACAGAATCGGTATCGAGCGAGGGGTCGTGTTCGAGCAGGTGGATGCACCCGAACAGCGCGCCCGCCGTGCAGGCCACAGCCATCGCCGTGTTGTCGATGTCGAGACGACCTGACGCGACGGCTGCCTCGAGATCGCGGTAGGCACGCGGCGCCAGCCCCTCTGGACTGTCCAGATAGCGGAAACCGACCTGAATCATCGTGTGGGCCACCTTGGGGTGCGACACCCTCATCCGAAGAGTCATTCGCACCCCGGCGGCGAAGACCTCTGCAGGATCGTCGAGTCCGGCGCACGCCTCGTCGAACAACCTGCCGTGGAGTTCGAGGACGGTGCTGATGGCGACCTCGAACAGCTCTGACTTACTGGCGAAATGGTTGTAGAACGACCCGAGCCCGACATCAGCGCGGTTGGTGATGTCTGAGATGCTCGCCTCGGTGCCCTGTGGAGTGGCCAGCAAATCGCAGGCCGCGTCGACGAGAGCTGCTCTGGTGCGCGCCTTGCGGCGCTCGAGGCGGGTCGCCGGGATTTCCTCCACTGGACCAGCCTAGACCATTCAGTTCTGAATCTGATTCCAACACTGAACGTCGTTGACGAACCGGACGTCACAAGTGACGATCGGTTCAGAAAGGTTGGTGATCTACCGTGACAGTCCCCGTACGAACACCGCACAGCGACCTCCACGGCGAGGGCGGCCCGCGACCGATCGACCCCGGCGACAGATCGACCTCACCTGTCGTCAAGGTCGTCGACCTGGCGTGGCTCGAGTTCGACAAACAGAACATCGGCCAGGCTGAACTGTTCGCCCACGATTTCGGCTTCACCACCGTCTCGCGAACCGCCGACGAGTTGTCTCTGCGCGGTACGTGGTCAGGCGCGCCCTGTGTCCTGATTCGGCGGTCACATCGGTCGAGGTTCACCGGCCCGGCGTTTCGAGCCGCCGGGAAAGATGACCTGGTGCGGCTGTCCCGCGTATCCGGGCGGCGGGTGTACCCCCTCGGTGACCTCGGTGGCTGGGCAATCGACCTCACCGACCCCTCCGGGATGCAGGTCCGGGTGGTTGCCGGTATGACCGAGCTGCCCGCGCTCCCCGACCAGGACCCGCTGACTGTCAATGTCAGCGGAAAAGTCGAGCGTTTCAATGCCGTTCAGCGCCCACCACGTGAGCCTGCGCGGGTTCAACGGCTGGGGCACGTAGTACTCGAGACACCACGCTTTCGCGAAAACCTTGCCTGGTACCAGGAGATGCTCGGGCTCATCGTCAGCGACTTCTTGTTCTTCCCCGGCCAACGCGATCGCGGACCCACGATGGCGTTCATGCGCTGCGACCGCGGCAGCGACGCGGCAGATCACCACACCCTGGCGATGACACTGGGACCGATGTCGCGGTACGTACACAGTGCGTACCAGGTGGCTGATCTCGATGCGGTCGCCGCAGGTGGTGCTTACCTGGCAGATCGGGGCTACCACCATGCGTGGGGCATCGGTCGACACATCCAGGGCAGTCAGCTGTTCGACTACTGGCGCGATCTCGACAAGTTCATGGTCGAGCATTTCGCCGATGGAGACATGTTCGACAGCACCGTCGAGGCGGGATGGGCCCCGATGACCGCCAGTGGACTATCCCAGTGGGGACCGCCCGTCACCCGCGACTTCCTCGGCGCGAACCCTGATCCAGACCTCGTCAGGGGAATGCTCGCGGGCCTTCGTGACGACAACGAGTTCGATATCCACCGCCTTCTGGGCCTACTGAAAGTGGCACGTTCATGACCACCACCGTCCTGCGCACCGAGACCGGCTGGTGGGTCCAGCGCGGCGAGACCGCGTACCCCGTTCGCACCTCGGCATTGACCACCGGCGAGTTGTTGTCCGACCGGGCTGCCATCGACGGAGCAGCCACCGGCGACGAATCCGACGCGACACCGGTGGGAGATCTGACCCTGCTCTCCCCGGTGACCGTGCCGTGTCGCGTGGTGGCGCAGATGGTCAATTACCGCAGTCACGCAACCGATTCCGGCATCAACGCGGACAGGGTTTCGGCGACGTTCTTTCGCAAGACGTCCGGGTCGATCACCGGCCCGTTCGACGACATCGTCAAGCCGCCGCACGTCCGACTGCTCGACTACGAAGTCGAGATCGGCCTCGTCGCCGGCGCCGCCATCGAGGTCGGCACCACCATCACCGCCGATACCCTCAGCGACTACTTCGCCGGCGTGGTGATCACCAACGACGTCAGCGCTCGGGATCTCCAATTGCCGAAAACGCAGTTCTACGAGTCGAAGTCGTATCCCACGTTCACTCCGGTCGGACCCCGGCTGGTACTGCTCACGCACGAGGAATGGCGCCGGTTCGACCAGCTTCGTCTGCAGCTCTGGGTCAACGGCGAACGCCGGCAGAACGGACGCGTCGGGGGCGACATGATCATCGACCCGGTCAGCGCATTGGCCGTGCTGACCGGCTTTCAGCGGCTCGACGCTGGAGATCTGCTGCTCACCGGCACTCCGGGCGGCACCGCACTGTCCGCGCCTCCCAAGCCGATCGAGATCATCGGGGCGCTCATCCCGCCGCATGTCAAATGGAAGACCTTCTTCAAGCGTCAGGCCGCAAATCCCAAATACCTCAAAGAGGGTGACGTCGTCGAGCTGCGAATCGCAACCGATGACGGCGCCATCGACCTCGGCCGGCAACGTTGCCAGGTGAGATATTCATGACGACTCCGCGCGACCCCGTTGTCATCGTCGGCGCGGGCCCGGTCGGGGTCGCGTGCGCCCTACTCCTTGCTCACCGCGGCGTTGCCAGCGTGATCCTGGAGCGTCACCGTGAACCGTATGCGCTGCCGCGCGCGGTGCACCTCGACGACGAGGTGTTCCGCATCCTGCAAGCCGTCGGCATCGACGAGACATTCGCACCGCTCACCCGACCGATGCCGGGTATGAGGTTGGTCAATGGACGGGGCCGGGTGATGACCGAGTTCTCGCGCGACACCGGTGCCGGTCGTAACGGTTTCCCACCGGACAGCATGTTCGACCAACCCGACCTCGAACGTATCCTTCTTGCCAAAGCAGCGGACGTCGACCTGATCGACCTGCGACGCGGTTGCCAGGTCACCGAGTTGAGCGGCGGTGCGCGGCCGGTGGTGTGCTATCGAAACCTGACCGGGGCAACCACATCCATCGACGCGGTCGCCGTGATCGGGTGCGACGGGGCAAACAGCGTTGTACGCGAGCAACTCGGTATCACCATGCGCGACTTCAGATTCGACGAGCGGTGGCTGGTGGTCGACGTGCTCACCCCGGCACCGCTGGACGTGTGGACCGGCGTTCACCAGATCTGCGACCCCCACCGCGCCGCCACGTTCATGCCGGTCACCGGCAACCGGTACCGCTGGGAGTTCCGAGTCCGAGGCGATGACGACCTGGATGCGCTGCGGTCTGAGGATTCGATACGGCACTTGTTGTCGCCGTGGATGTCTCCGGCCGTACTCGCAGAATCCGAGATCATGCGGCGAGCGTCGTATACCTTTCGGGCGCGGGTGGCCCGCACCTGGCGTGCTGGCCGGGTGTTCCTCGCCGGCGATGCCGCCCATCAAACACCTCCGTTCGTAGGCCAGGGGCTCGGATCAGGGTTGCGCGATGCATTCAACCTGACCTGGAAATTGGCCGACGTCCTCGACGGTGCCGCGCCGGAAGTGCTGCTCGACACCTATGAATCCGAACGCACACCGCACGCCACTCGCGTCATTTTGATGGCCCTTGTCGTCGGATGGTGTCTGACCGGTGGGCAAGACCGCCTTGCATCCATTCGCAGGGCCCTGGTCACGGCGGCATGCCGCATCCCTCGGATCGCGCATGCGTTACCCGATGCAAGCCCTGCACTGAGCCGCGGGCCACTGGTCCAGCGCCGCGGATTTCGGTCGCGCCTCAACGGGACCGTGTTCCCACAACCGTGGGTGCGCACACCCGACGGCGCCCGCCGGCTCGACGACCTGCTCGGAACGGGCTACGCGCTGATCACCCGCGGCCGCCTGCGTGACCACACGGCCACCCGACTCGCGGCTACCGGCCTGACGCATATCGATGTCGATGACCTTGCGTGTGTTCCGTCGACCAACCCGTCCCCGTCTGCCGTGATGCGCTCGCAGCACACGTATGCGATTCTGCTCCGCCCCGATCGTGTCGTGATGGCGTCAGCCCGGACCTGCGCGCACGTGGGCGATCTGCTCTCGAGCTACCAGCGTGTGCACCGCACCGACCTCGAGGACATATCGGTATGACACTCACTCTCGGTACGCGACGCGCCGCACGACGACATGCCCCGGCAGTTGATATCGACCTGTACGGACGCGCGGCACTGATCGATCCCCAGCCGGTGTACCGGCAGATCCGCGACGCCGGTCCGGTCGTCTGGTTACCCCGACACCATGTCTGGGCGATGGGAAGGTTCGACGACGTCCGCGGCGCGCTGCGCGACGACGCCACCTTTCGCAGCGGCACCGGTGTAGCAGCGAATCCAGTGGCGAACCTACTCGGACGCAAGACCGTGCTGTCCAGCGACGACGATCGGCACTCGACGCGTCGCCGAATCCTGATGCAGTCGTTGACCTCCCGTGCGATCCGGCCGTCGCTGCCCATCCTGCGTGATGAAGCACGCGCCACCGTGGAACGGCTACTCGAACGGGACACGTTCGACGGTATCGCTGATTTCGCCTCTCGCCTGCCGATCGCTGCGGTGGCGGACCTGGTAGGGGTAGAGGTAGGGCCCCAGCAGTTACTGCGCTGGGGTGCGGGCACATTCGACATCCTCGGCCCGATGAACCGGCGCTCGGTGGACGCTGCCCCCACAGCACTCGGGCTGTTGCTGTACACGATGCAGTTGCGCCGATCCCGGGTCACGCCTGATGGGTGGGCAAGAAGCGTCTTCGATGCCGCCGATCGTGGTGAGATCAGCAGATCCGAAGCACGCACCATGGTCATCGACTTCGTGGCACCGAGTCTGGACACGACCATCCTCGCGATCGGTCAGCTTCTCTGGAGCCTGGGAGAGAATCCGGAGGTGTTCGCCCAGTTGAAGGCCGAACCCGAATTGATCCCGACCGCGGTCGTGGAGGCGGTCCGCGTCTGTTCACCGGTCCGCGGATTCACCCGCACGGTGGCTCGCGACACCGAGATCGACGGCGTTCGACTAGGTGCCGGCGAGCGCGTCGTGTTGCTCTATGCCGCCGCCAATATGGATGAACGTCATTTCGACGACCCTCAGACGTTCTCGCTGCAGCGCCGGGGCAGCAACCTCGGCTGGGGGCACGGCATGCACACCTGCGTCGGCATGCAGCTGTCGAAGCTGGAGATGCAAACCCTCCTCCACGAAGTGCTCACCCGCGTAGAGACCATCGAGGTCTCGGACCCGGTGCCGCTGTCCAACAACTGCCTCCAGGGATTCGAATCGTTCCAGGCGAGGTTTGCCTGAAGACAGATCAGCACATCATTCCTGCGCTGACGACAGCCGCAGGCTCGACCGAACCCTTGTGACTCGGACCACACGTGTGCTATTGATGTTACAGAGAGACGCTTTGCGTTTCATTGCATCAGCCTGCACTGACGGACGGGGACACAGAAATGGATAGTTTCAACAGACGAAACGCCTTGAAAGCCGGCGGAGTACTGGGGGCCGCCGGCGCGTTCGCCCTCGCGGCACCGGCGACACCGTGGACGTGGTCTCCCGCGGGCTCGGTCCCGGGCATCGGCAGCGGCGCCGACCCCAAATATGTCTGGGACGTCGAAGCAGATCCCGTTGTCGCCGGCCTCCTGGACCGGGGTGAGGTGCCCAAGGTCAACGAGATCCTCAAACACTGGACCAAGAACTCACAACCGCTGCCGGCAGGGCTGCCATCGGAACTTCGCGACTTCATGGAACACGCCAAGCAACTACCGGCCTGGGCTGATGAGCAAAAGCTGGTCAGCGCAGTCAATTTCAACCAGAAGCGTGGCACCTATCTCGGGGTGCTCTACGGCTTCGCGAGCGGGATGATGAGTACCGTCATCCCGAAGGAAGCCCGCGCGGTCTACTACTCCAAGGGCGGCGCGGACATGAAAGACCGCATCACCAAAACCGCGAAACTCGGCTACGACATCGGCTCACTCAACGCCTACCAACCCGACGGCGAGATGGTCGTCACCTGCGTCAAAACCCGCCTCGCGCACGCCGCGGTTCGACACCTGCTGCCACAATCGCCGCACTGGGTGAACTCGGCACCCGAAGACATACCCATCAGCCAAGCCGACATCATGGTCACCTGGCACTCACTGCCCACCACGGTGATGCGCAACCTCAAGAAGTGGAAGGTCCCGATCGCCGCCGACGAGTCGGAGGGGTTCCTGCACTCGTGGCAGCTGGCGGCGCATCTGCTGGGCGTGCAAGACCAGTACATCCCGGCGTCGTGGAATGAGGCCGACTCCCAGGCCAAGCAGGTCCTCGACCCCATCCTCGCGCCGACCCCCGAGGGCATCAAACTCGCCGACATCCTCCTGAGTCTCGGCATGAACCTCGACCTGACACTGCTCAGCAGACCGATCCTCGGCGCGCTGACCCGCTTCATGCTCGGCAACGAGATCGCCAACTGGCTGCGCATCCCCACCGAACCCGTGTGGACGCCGTTACTCGAAACTGCCTGGGGGCCCTACGTCATCGTCCGCGAAGGAGGCCTCGACCTCGGCGTACCCGAAGAGGCCTACTGGCTGTTCGACGAGTTCCTCCGCCAGTTCGTCCTGTTCTACATGTCGGAGCTGCGTATGCCCATCAACATCAGCATCCCGGTCATCAACAATCCAAACCATCCCTGATGGACAAAGATCTCCTGGAACACAGCCTGACGCTGGTCGGGGCGGGTGACCCGGATTTCACCGTTCGCTTCTACGAGAGGTTGTTCGACGAACATCCCTCGGTGCGAGATCTTTTCGGAACGAACATACGCCCGCAGGCCGCCATGTTGCAGCAGGCCATCGTCGCCGTACTCGACCATCTCGACGACCCCGGCTGGCTGCACGAGTCACTGGGGTCGCTCGGTCGCGTCCACGCCTCGCTGGGGGTCACTCCGCAGATGTATGGCTGGGTCGCAACGACGTTGGTGTCCACCATGGCCGGCATCGGCGGCGACAAATGGACCGATGCCATGTCCACGGCCTGGAAAGAAGCGCTCACCACGGTGGCCGTGATCATGCTCGACGCCTATCCAACAGATTCAAAGGACGAAACAACGTGCTCTCCACGATCTTCTATCTCTTCGACGTCATCGCCAACACCTTCGGGGTCATCGTCGACGCCGTGACCACGGGCAGCGTCGGGTAGCCGGGCGGCCGGACATCAGATGATCGTCCGGCCACCATCGGCGTGAACGAGTTGTCCGTGGACCATGCCGGCCTCATCGCCGGCCAAGAAGACGATGACCGACGCGATCTCATCAGGTGTGGCGGTTCGTCCGAGCGGTGACTTGGCTGCGAGCTTGTCCAATGCGGGGCCCATGACCGACTCAGTACCTTCGGTCCTCGTGGGTCCCGGCGCAACGGCGTTGACCCGCACCCCATCTCTTCCGAACTCGGCCGCCCAGGTCTTCGTCAGGTGATTGAGCGCGGCCTTACTCGATCCATAGATTCCGGATCCGGCACTTCCGAAGCTCGCGGCCATCGTACTGACGTTGATGATTGCGCCACCTCCGTGCTGAACCATCGCCGGAGCGATGCTTGCCACGAGAAAGTAGGGGACCTTGGTGTTGAGTGCGTAGATGGTGTCGAACTGGTCCTCCGTCCCGTGTGCGGTCGAACCGAAAACTGCGGCGCCGGCGTTGTTGACAAGGATGTCGATCCGTCCGGTCACGGCAAGTGCCTCTTGCGCAAGTCGCGTTGCCGACGCAGCATCGATCAAATCGGCACCGATGAAATCGGCAGTGCCACCGCCGCGGCGTATGTCAGAAACGACGGCGTCACCACGCTGCGCGTCACGACCGGACGCGACAACACGTACACCCCGCTGCGCGAGCATGACGGCCGTAGCCCTTCCGATACCGCTTGTCGCTCCGGTGACCAAAGCCACCTTTCCCGTCAGATTCCCCATTTTCGCCCCCTGTTTTGTGAGACCCGCGGCCCGTCGTCAGACTTACGGTCAATGCAATCACGCTCGCCGCATGATCGCCTTCGCCTGACCGAGCAAGGGCGAATCGATCATCTGTCCGCCCACTCGGAACACGCCGCCGGCACTCTTCGATGCTGCATCGAGTACTTCTGTAGCCCAGTCGATCTCGTCTGCCGAGGGACGGTAGGCAGACCGCACGACCTCGACTTGAGACGGATGTATGCATGCCGTCGCCTCGTACCCCAGGTTGACGGCATCGAGCGCTTCGGCAAGTAGCCCCTCGGTATCTGCGATATCGATGTGTACCGAGTCGATCGCGAACTTTCCATGCGCCGGACCGATGCAGTTGGGAGTACCGGCGATCTGAGCCGCCGCCAGGTCCGCATGGTGGTCCTCGGTGCCAGACGGGTTGATAGGCACGATCGTTCGGTCCGGGTCGATGGGATTCTCGATCAGTGCTCGACGCGCCGCATCGCGCGCCTCGGGCTTGATCGCATCTTCGAGATCGAGAATGACAGCATCTGCCCGGCTGAGCGCCTTCGCATATCGCTCCGGCCGGTCAGCCGGACAGAACAGGATGGCCGGGCCCGGCATACTCCACTGCGCCATCGAGCTAGTCCGCGCCAGGCTGTTTGCGTACCAACGTGGAACGGTCAGCAGTGGCGACCACATCCCCGTCTTGATTTCTCCCCACGTGCCGCAGCGCCACCACTCCCTCGCCGGGTCGGGACTTGCTCTCCCGCATGCCAGTACACACCGTCTCGGCGTACAGCGTGTCGCCGTGGAACAGCGGCTTCGGGAACGCAATGGCGGAAAACCCCAGGTTGGCGACGAGTGTGCCCTGGGTGAGCTGACTGACCGACAGACCCACGATGGTCGAGAGGGTGAACATCGAGTTGACGAGCCGCTCGCCCCAGAAGCCAGGTTGGGTCGCAGCGAACGCGGCATCGAGGTGCAGCGCTTGAGTATTCATCGTCAGGGTGGTGAAGAGAACGTTATCGGCTTCCGTGACGGTACGGCCGGGTCGATGCTCGTACACGGCGTCGACCTCGAACTCCTCGAACCACAACCCCCGCTGCGTGATGCGTCGTTCCGTCATCGTGGTGAGCCTCCCATGAACTCTTGTGGGACCGTGGTCCGCCTGCTGCGATGCCGGGCCTCGCACGGTCCGAGAATGCAGAGAACCGATTCAGCAGGTCAAATACGGGGCTGATCTGTTCGTTCAGTGATCAGTCCACGGCGATGTGTCCACTGTCCGAACGCTCGGAGCGCAGAAAATCTGCCACCGGGTACGCCTCACATCGAGCCTGCGCTGCGCTGGCGAAACGAGGAGGGCGTTTGACCGCTGTAGTCGGTGAACGCTCGGGCAAACGAGCTCGCATTCTCGAAACCCACTGCGCGCGCTGCTTCTTGGACGGATTGGTCTTGCGAGGCAAGCAGAGCCATGGCTCGGAGCATTCGCGCACGCAGGAGGTAGGTGCGCCACGAAGATCCCGTCTCCTCATGGAACATCCGGCGAAGCGTTCGCTCCGAGACCGCCACTGCACGTGCCACCTCATTGATGCTGACCGAGTGCAGGTTCTCCTTCGTGAATGTCATGGCGGACGCGACCACATGGTCATCAGAGGTCGGCAGACTGAGCGTTTCACCGCCGCTCGCTATCGCCTCGAGAAGGAGATTGCCAAGAGTGCTGAAGAAGCAATCGGCCTCGGGGTCAGTGCTCAGGCGACCGATCGGCCAGCGCCGGGCGTACACGATCATTTCCCGAATCAGCGGAGAGACAGTGAGAATCGCGGCGCTCCGCCCCTCGTACTTGACGAGTTCAGGATCGAACATCACCGCTATCGACCGCACATTGGGGTTCATCGTGGCCTGGTGCCGCAGCCCGGCCGGGATCCACACTGCCCGCTGCGGCGGCAGCAGATAGTGCGCGTTCGCGGTCTCGACCTCGACGACACCGCCGATCGCGTATTCGATCTGATGCTCGTCGTGCTGATGCCAGCCGGTGACGAGACGCTCACCTTCGTAGACGCGACTACCCGCCGTGACGACAGCGCTGCGACGAAGCCGTTTGATGTTGGCCGTTTCTGCACGGGGCGTGGCCGAATGTGTGGAGTCGGTCATGCCTGTGAACGGTACAACAGAGTCACAGCCCACGTGACCTACCGCACTCCTAGGAGTATTGATGAACATCGAGGACATGATCCTTGTCAGCATCGACGATCACGTCGTCGAGCCGCCCGACATGTTCCAGAACCATGTCCCGGCCAAGTACGTCGACGAGGCCCCGAAGGTGATCGTCACAGAGGCGGGCATCGATCAGTGGGTCTACCAGGGCAAACCCACTGGCGTGAGCGGTCTCAACGCGGTCGTGTCCTGGCCCGCCGAAGAGTGGGGGCGCGATCCCGCCCGTTTCGCCGAGATGCGTCCGGGTGTGTACGACGTGCACGAGCGAGTCCGCGACATGAGCCGGAACGGCATCCTCGCCTCGATGTGTTTCCCGACCTTCACCGGCTTCTCCGCACGACATCTCAACCAGCATCAGGCCGAAGTGACCATCGTGATGGTCCAGGCGTACAACGACTGGCACATAGACGAGTGGTGCGCCGCCTACCCCGACCGGTTTCTACCGTTGGCACTGCTACCGACGTGGAACCCGCCCGCCATGGTCGCCGAGATCAAGCGGGTGGCCGCCAAAGGATGCCGGGCGGTCACCATGCCCGAGATCCCGCACCTCGAAGGCCTGCCCAGCTACCACGACATCGACTACTGGGGTCCGGTATTCCAAACGCTGTCGGACGAGAACGTGGTCATGTGTCTGCACATCGGATCGGGATTCGGTGCGATCTCGATGGCCAAAGACGCACCCATCGACAACCTGATCGTCCTCGCCACTCAAATCTCTGCGATCGCCGCCCAAGATCTGCTGTGGGGACCGGCCATGCGCGGGTTCCCCGATCTCCGATTCGCGTTCTCAGAAGGCGGGATCGGCTGGATACCCTTTTATCTCGACCGTTGCGATCGGCATTACACGAACCAGCGCTGGCTTCGGCGCGACTTCGGCGGCAAACTGCCCAGCGAGGTCTTCAAGGAGCACTCGCTCGCGTGTTATGTCACCGATCCGACCGCCCTCAAGCTTCGTCATGAGATCGGCATCGACATCATTGCCTGGGAATGCGACTTCCCGCACTCCGACTGCTTTTTCCCCGACGCGGCCGAAAGCGTATACGGCGAGCTGACTGCCGTGGGCGCCAGCGACAGCGACATCAACAAGATCACCTTCGAGAACTCGTGCCGGCACTTCGGGTGGGATCCCTTCGCCAAGACCAAGCGCGAAGACGCCACCGTTGGAGCATTGCGGGCCACCGCCACCGATGTCGATGTATCGATTCGCTCCCGGGCGGAGTGGGCACGGCTCTACAACGAGAAGAACCTGGTCACCGGACCGGCCTGATCGGCGACGCCGAGTCGCAACCGGCGCCGAAAGAACGAATCTGGTCAGCGGCTACCGCAGGTAGCCGCTGACCAGATCTATCGGCCCAATTACTTGTTGAGGCCACCTAACACTCGGAGAGGAAAACGCACATGTATGCGAGCACCAGGATCCAACAGCACATCGCACAGTGGACGCCTGATCGATACGACACAGCCATGATCGACTTCGCGTTGCAGTGGCAGTTTTTCGACGGAGGAGACGCCGGCGACATCTTTGAGACGTTCGGATTGCCCGAGCGACGCTACTTTCAGCGGCTACTGAACTGGATGTCAGACGACAGAGTCCCGGGAGTCGACGACGACGCACGCAGCCGTATCACCGAGGTGTGCCACCGCAGACTCGCGGCCTGATCAACTGGGCGAGGTGCTCGATCATGAAGTCGATTGCTGATTCCGACGCGGGAGTGGACGGGTAGGCCAGATTCCAGATATGCGGCTGACCCTCGTGCACTTTCAACCGGACATCTACACCGGCGTCCGTCGCCGTCTGCGCCAGCAACAACGCATCATCGCGCAACACCTCACTGTCGCTGACCTGGACCACGAGCCGAGGCTGCCCGGTCCAGTCACCGAGTGCCGGTGACACGAGCGGATCGGTTGCCGGATGTCCCGCGAGATAGTCGGCCGCGGCCTCGGTTGCCTGCTGCAAAGAGAAGCGCTCGTCACTGGCCTCGTTCTCGGAGAAGCTGACCGCCGAGTTTCGGAGATCGGCCCACGGGGAGAACAGGAACGCCCCGACCGGGCCGCGAATTCCTAGTTCTCGCAGTCGCAGCAGTAGCGCCGCGGCCAATCCACCACCTGCCGAATCACCCCACAAAGCAAGCCGTTCCGGACGTATCTCCTGCGTGATCAATTCATAGGCGGCGACGGCGTCGTCCAACGCGGCCGGAAAAGGCCTCTCGGTGGACAGGCGGTAGCCCACGGCAAACACCTGCATCCGACACGCCTCCGCGATCCGAGCGAGGCTGTCGGCGAAAATCTCTGGCGAACCTTTGCGGTAGCCGCCGCCGTGAAAGTGTAGAAGCGCAGTGTCACTCCTGGCGCCGGCCGGGACTATCCGCAGGATGCGAACGCTCTCGGAGTCGAGAGCCGCGATCTGAGTGCCTTCCCCCAAATCAGCTGCAGCGAAGTTGTTCTCAGTCATTGTGAATACCTTTCAGTTCCAGGTTCCCCAGATCACAGCGGGATACTCCAGTCGTGGGTCGGTGCCCTGCCACCGATCTGCCGGGTCAGCAGCTGGGCCGACGCGGTGACAGGTTGCGCCGCTACCGCGATATCGACACCCCGAAGCCTGCCGATATGCAGCAGGGTGAGACAGAAAGCAACCCGCCCGTCAGGATCGAAGACGGGGGCCGCGATGTTACCCACGTCGTACTCGAGGTCCGGGTCGACCTCCAGAACCGCGTAATGCGGTTGTTCGTCGAAGAATTGCTCGAGCAAAGCTTTTCGCAGATCGACATCGTTCGGTCGCTCCGCCAGATCCCGGGTCAACGAGCGCCGTTCCGGGCTCGGGTCCTCGAGACCGATTGTGTAGCCGCGTTGCCTAACCGCAGGGCCGTACCCACTGAGATAGCCCGCAACCCGTTCTTGCAGGTCATCTGGCAGCTCGGTGATCCACTCGCGCAATTCGGTCGGCGCCAGCCACGCCAAGAAGGGCTGGCCGAACGGGGGTTGCAGAGGAATGCGCTGTCCTGCAGCGAGTTCTAGCTGCCGCCCAGTCGGTTTACCCTCGACCGCGATACAGAGGATGTCACGACCGACCATGACGGTGCCCGAGCACTCGTGACCGGTCGCGGATGCCAGGTTGACCATTTCCGAGCGTGCCAGATCGATGACCGGATGAGCACCCGACGCCGCGTGTCCGGCGGCGACCACAGCCGGTCCGAGTGTGTAGGTCTTGTGACGCGGATGCCGGAGCACATAGCCGCCGTCGCTCATCACCTTGAGCACAGCAAACATCGACCCGGGACTGATGTCCAACGATTTCGAGAGCTCGCTGAGGGTGAAGCTACTGCGCTCGTTCACGGTCAGGAAATCGAGCACCTGTAATGCACGGAGGGCCGACAGAGACATCCAACTCCTAAATGTGATCAAAACGTTGACGTGATCTTCGCCTCAGGCTAGCGTAGCCCACCAAGTTAAGAAACATTTTTCGAAATGCTGAAAAGAGGCTCAGATTGAGCGACGAAGACTTCCGCCGACACGCAATGGCGAGCTCGAACCTCCACGCCCTGCGACTCGCCCTCTTGCACTCCACCGGCGACCCTGAGCTGGCGAAGATGAAGCTTGACTTGGTGCCCATCCGTAGCGGCGCCGCGTTCGAGATGACGATCGCCGAGGACGACCGCGAGGACCTGTTCCGCAAGGCCGAGGCCTTCGTTGACGGCGTAGGTGCGAGCTACACACCGCGCGAACTCGACGAGACCGAACTCCGCGACATGATGGAGCTCGCCCTCGGCCAGGAGCTGACCGACGCGGAATTCGCGGTGGCCAGGACCATGCCCGCAGTAGACGATTTCCCGCTCTTCGCCGAGTGGAGCGACAATCGTCCGGAACGCGCCGACGAGTTCTCCGTCGTCATCATCGGAGCCGGGCTCTGCGGGATCGCGATGGGGGTCCAGCTCGAGCAACTCGGAATCTCCTACGTGATCTACGAGCGTCGACCTGACGTCGGCGGCACGTGGGCGATCAACACCTACCCCGATGCCCGGGTCGACACCGCAAGCACCACGTACGAATACAGCTTCGTGAAAAATCACCCCTGGACCGAGCAATTCGCCCGCCAACCCGAGGTCCGCAGCTACCTCGAGATGGTGGCAAAGAATTACGGCGTGTTCGAGAACATCCGGTTCGAGCACGAGGTCCAGGCGGCCGAGTTCGATGAACGGTCATCGTCGTGGGCACTACGCGTGTCCGACGCCGACGGCATTGCCTGGGACCTCACCAGCAATTTCGTGGTCACAGCGACCGGTCTGTTCTCCACCCCGAAAAAGCTTGTCGCCGAGGGCATCGAGGGCTTCGCGGGGGAGATCATCCACACCACCGAGTGGACCGACGGACACAGCGCCAAGGGAAAGTCTGTGGCCATCATCGGCAACGGGTCCACCGGCGTCCAGATCCTTGCGCGAATCGCGGACGACGCAGATCAGGTCCACGTCTTCCAGCGGACTCCCCAGTGGATCGCGCCCCGAGAAGGTTACGGCGAGGCCGTCACCCCGGAGATGCGCTGGATTCTCGACAACATCCCGCACTACTGGAACTGGGCACGCACCACGGCGCTGAAGCCCAACAATCCTCGCGACACGATCCAACCTGATCCGGAGTGGCAGGCCGCCGGCGGGATCTTCAGCAAGAGCAACGACAGACTGCGCGAGAACCTCACCCAGTACATCCGCTCACAAGTGGACAATCGCGCCGACCTTGTCGAGAAGCTCGTTCCGGATTACACCCCGGCAGCTCGGCGTCCGATCGTCGACAACGAGTGGTACCGGTCGCTCACCCGCGACAACGTCGAGCTCGTCACCGATGGCATCGAGAAGTTCACCGAGGACGGGATCGTCACCGTCGACGGAACCCTGCGGAAGGTCGATCTGACTCTCACCGCCGTGGGCTTCGAGGTCACGAAGTGGCTCTGGCCCATCGATTTTCGCGGTGTCGGCGGTGTACACATCGAAGAACGCTGGAACAAGGAAGGCGGCCCTCGGGCCTACCTGGGCCTGGCAATCCCCGAGTTCCCCAACCTGTTCGTGCTCTACGGTCCCAATGCACAGCCGGCCACGGGCGGCGGGATCGGCGTCGGCGGACTTCCCGCATGGATGGAGTCCTGGGTGGGCTACATCGCCAGGGTCATCGTCGCAGTCATCGAAGACGGATGCGACAGCGCTGAGGTCACCGACGAGGCGTTCTGGGAATTCAACAACGCGATCGACGAGGAAGCGAGCAAATTGATCTGGCTCGATCCGAAGGCAAACCCCGAGCGCAACTACTACGTCAACGAGCACGGACGCCTCGGCACCAGTACCCCGATGTCGGGACTGGAACTCGCGACCCGCCTGCTCCACCTCAACCGCGCCGACTACACATTCTCCGTTGCCGCACAGCACTATTCGAGCGCAGTCGACCCCGATGAAGACGAGAGCGACGACCTCGAGACGGTGGCCTGACGCTCCACGCGTAGCCACCGAAGGAGCGGCGCGCGTCCATCGGCCCGCCGCACACTGACCTACCGAAGAAAGCCGAGACAGAACATGATCGACCTAGGACTGGACGGCGCCCGCGCCATTGTTGTCGGTGCCGGTTTCATCCCTGTGCGGGCGGGTAACGGCCGCGGATCCGCACTGCAATTGGCGCGGGCCGGAGCCACCGTCGCGTGCATCGACAAGGATGCCGAACGCGCAGAACAGATCGTTCGGGAAATCACCGACGAGGGTGGCAACGCATTCGCGATCATCGCCGACGTACTCGACTCAGCTGCTGCCCGGCGCGCGGTCGACGAGGCGGCGGTGCGACTGGGCGGACTGGACGTCTGCGTCGACATCGTCGGTGGTGCCAAATGGAGCAAGGCTGCCGACATTCCCGACGACGACTGGGATTCCCAGATCCTCCTCAATCTGACGCAGGTCTTCTATGTGTTCAAGGCAGCGATACCGCATCTGATCAGGAACGACATGGGCGGTTCACTCATCGCCCTCACCTCGGTGGACGGAATCGGCTCGTCGCGATTCCACGCCGGATATGGCGCCGCCAAAGCGGGCGTCATCTCACTGGTCAAGACTTTTGCCGACGAATACGGCGAGCACGGTGTGCGGGTCAATTCGATAGCGCCGGGCAACGTCGGCGGCAACAACTGGGACCTCCCGGAGGTCCCATTCGGGGAAGACGTCGTCAACGCCCTCGCTCCCCCTCGCGGGCGCGACATCGCAGATGCAGTGCTGTTCCTTGCATCTCGGCTCGCCGCGAAGATCACCGGGCAGACGCTGGTAGTCGACGGTGGCGCGGTTATCCAAAGTCCGTGGCGCATGACCGCGGACCAAATCGAGCGAAACGCCGCGTTCTCGGACGCGACGTCCTAGCCCATGACCACTTCCCATCATTCGGCTGTGACCGACGCGTTTCTCGTGACCGACAAGGTGGCCCTCGTCACCGGTGGCGGCAATGGCATCGGTCAGGAGACTGCCATCGTGCTCGCCTCTGCGGGCGCGCGCGTCACCGCCACCGATGTCAACGAGCCAGGCCTACTGCGGACGCGGACGCGCGCCGAGGAACTCGGGCTGTCGATCGCAACACAGAGTTTGGACGTCGCCGATCCCGCCGCGATATCCGATGCTGTCGACGACGTGATGGCCGCACACGGACAGCTGGACATCCTCGTGAACGCTGCCGGAATCATGATCATGCGCAATGCGTTGGAGGTCATTCCGGCTGAACTCGACACCGTGTTCCGAATCAACGTGGGCGGTACGTTCTTCGCCTGCCAGGCGGCGGGGCGGGTCATGACGCCGGGTAGCAGCATCGTCAATCTGACCTCGTCCATCCAAGACCGCACCAGCCCCGGTCGCATCACCTACGCAATCTCGAAAGGTGGCGTTGCACAATTGACACGCACCTTTGCACTCGAACTCGGCCCAGCGGGAATACGGGTCAATGCAATTGCGCCGGGCTGGGTCGAGACCGGGATGACCGACCAGCACTGGACGGGTAACGACGGGACGATCGATCACGACAGACGCGCCGAGTACATCGCGATGATGGCGACGGCATCGCCGCTCGGCGTGGTCGGAACCACCCGCGATGTCGCACTGTCCGTGCTTCAACTCGCCTCCGATGCTGGTTCATTCATCACCGGACAAGTAGTCCGCATCAACGGCGGGGCGTTCATGGCATGACCCAGGCGCACCGATTCAGATCACAACTTCAGCGTGGGACACCAAAGGTCCCACGCAACGCATCCGCGAACGCGGAGAGAGGACCGGTTTCATGAGCCACAGGCTCGAGGGCAAGGTCGCCGTGGTGACAGGCGGCGCCAGTGGTATCGGAGCGGAGACCGCTCGAACGTTCCTTCGTGAGGGTGGGAGGGTAGTGATCGCCGATGTCAACGACGAGCTTGGTGAGACCGTCGCCCGGGAATTCGGGGAGGACGCCCTCTTCGTCCATGCCGACGTCACAAAGCAAGACGACTGGGATCACTTGCTGTTCGCCACATCCGAGCACTTCGCGCCACTGGAAATCTTGGTCAACAACGCCGGCGGCGGCCGCGGCGTGGGCAAGATCGTCGACGAGGTCTACGACGGCCATCACTCGATCATGGAATTGAATGTCGCCTCGGTGTGGATGGGCACTCGTACCGCCCTACCAGTGATGCAGCGCAACGGCGGTGGATCCATCGTCAACATCTCCTCGATCGACGGTCTCGTCGGAGTCGAGGGGATGACCTCGTACGTCGCATCCAAGTTCGCGGTAACCGGTCTCACCAAAGCCGTTGCGTTCGAGGGAGGCCCGTTCAACGTCCGGGTCAACTCCGTTCATCCTGGCTTCATCGAGACCCCGATGATGCTCAAAGCCACCGGAACCGTACGCACCCGACTCGAGTCGGCGATGCAGAAGCAACCCATCGCTCGTTTCGGCAAGCCCGAAGATGTCGCGAATGCAGTGTTGTTCTTCGCCTCGGACGAGAGCTCGTACTGCACGGGCACGTCGCTGATCGTCGACGGCGGTCAGCTCGCCGGGCCACACCGGGAACCGATGTGAACAGCCATGTTTTGAACCCCTCCCCCTCCTACCGAAAGGTCGACGATGATTCGACAACGGCGTCTCTTCACCGCGGTGATCGCAGCAGTGTGTTCTGCCACCCTGCTACTGACAGCCTGCGGCTCCCCCTCCGCCACCAACGCATCCGAGGACGAAGGTGAGCCGGTGGCCGGCGGGTCCGCCAGCATCATCCAGGTCGCCGAGCCCCGGACTCTCGACCCCGCTTCCCTCGGCAACGTCTGGGCAACGCAACCCGAGCTCGGGAACGCGCTCTACGGCACGCTGATGATCAATAACGTCGAGTCCCTCGATATCGAATACAAGATGGCCGAGGACTTCTCGACCACCGACGGCGGCGCCACCTACACGATGAAGTTGCGTCCGGGACTGCAGTTCACGGACGGCACACCACTCGACGCCGAGGCGGTCAAGTACAACTGGGACCGCATGAAAGATCCGACCCTCGGGTCCGGTGCCAGCAAGGTGAGCCCCCAGATCTCATCGACTGAGGTCGTGGATCCGGCAACCCTGAAGGTTGTGATGGTCGCACCGAATCAACACTTCGCTCAGGCGGTGGTGACCAGCGCGCTGAACTGGGTCGCCTCCCCGACGGTTCTGGAGAAGGGCCGTGCGTCGTTTGATGCCGCGCCCGTGGGTGCGGGTCCGTTCACATTGACCAGTTGGACCAGGCAGAACAAGATGGAATTCGCGAAGAATCCGGGCTACTGGGATGCCCCTAAGCCCTATCTCGATTCGCTGACCTTCACCTTCGTTCCCGACGCCGCTCAACGCTACAACGCGGTCATCAGCGGTGCCGTCGACAGCGCTTCGGAGTCAAATGCTGCCAACCTCCAGAAGGCCGAGGGCGCCGGCCTCAAGACCGACCTCGTCGAGGCCGGCGGCGGGTACTACATGGCGATGAATACCAGGCGTGCTCCGTTCGACGATCCGCGGGCTCGTAAAGCGGTATCCCTCGCTCTGAATCTCGACACACTCAACACCGTCGTCTACAACGACGCCGGGATCGTCCCGAAGACGCTGTTCCCAGAGTTGTCCCCGTTCTACAGCGACATCGCGCTGCAGGAGAACAACAAGGAAGAAGCGCAGGCGCTGTTCGACGAACTGGCCGCCGAGGGCAAGCCTGTGGACTTCGCCTACACCGCTTTTTCGACCACGGAGAACAAGCAGACGGGCGAGGCTCTACAGGCCCAGTTGAGTGCGTTCGACAACGTCGAGGTCAGCATCAACGCGCTCGACTCGTCCGCGATCAACTCAGTGGTCGCGAATCGTGATTTCCAGATGGTCGTCACCTCGGCGAATGTCCTGGACCCGGATACCGAACTGTGGGTGAGCTTCCACTCGAAGTCACAAGGAAACATGACCGGTATCAGCGACCCGGAACTCGATGCCGCACTCGATGCCGGACGCGTCGGCACCACCGTGGAGGAGCGGAAGGGTGCCTACGACACGGTGCAGCGCAAAATTGCCGAACTGGTCCCAGGTGTCTTCTTCGTCCGATCAACGCCGGCGGTGATCGCGGGCACGAACGTGTCGGGTGTCGACGTCTACGGATTGGGTTCGCCGCTGCCCGAGGAGATGTGGCTGACGAAGTGATCGACCGATCGATGCTCACCGGGTGACCGGGGCGAGCCAGAGACCCACTATGGCGTCGACGAGATCGATGGTGAAGTCTGTCCAATCGCCCGACTGTCCCATCGCCTCACTGCCGGACGATTCGGCGATGGCCCGTTCGCGCTCGGCACACATGTGCGTCATGAGCTGGCGCATCATGTCCGAACGGGCCTGCCGAACGTCGCCGGGCATATCGGGCAGGCACGCCGCCAATCCGGCGATGGTCTGTTGTAGTGAGGGCGAGGCCATGGCCTCCGCGTAGACGATGTCGCGCAGCCCGGGGTCGGTGAGCACCTGTGCGCTGAACCGGGCATACCAGCTCGAGGTACGCGAGCGCGCGTAGTGTCCGGTCGAAGCCTGAACGAGGCAGGTCACCCAGTCCCGGACCTCTGTGGACCCTTGAATCCCTGCCACGAGATTGCACCGATGCTGTTCGATCTGGCCCGCGTGCTTCTGCACGATCGCCCGCACCAGGTCGATTTTTGTACCGAAATGATATCCGACCGCTGCGTTGTTACCTTGGCCCGCGGCCTCACTCACCTGACGGTTGGACACCGCGAACACGCCATGCTCGGCAAACAACTGTTCGGCCACTGTGAGCAATCGATCTCGAGTAGACGACCCCGTCGTAGCGTCCTTGGTCACACCCAGCCCTTTCGAGTTGACTACTTCAATCGACTGACTTAACTTAGCTAAATCAACTGACTTAAGCCAGCCACGTCTTCCGATGGAGTGTTCACATGTCGACTTCCGCTGATTCCACTGCGGTGGCCAAACCTCCGGCGACCGGTGCTGTGGTCGCAGTTCTCGCGTTCGCCGGAATCGTGGTCTCACTGATGCAGACATTGGTGATCCCGATCATCCCGCACCTTCCGGAGTATCTCGATGCTCCCGCATCGGACACCGCATGGGCCATCACGGCCACCCTGCTCGCCGCCTCGGTCGCAGTGCCCACCATGGGTCGACTCGGTGACATGTTCGGCAAACGGCGGATGTTGCTCATCAGCGTTGTCCTACTGGTGGCCGGCTCGCTGGTTGCCGCGCTCAGCTCCAGCCTGATTCCCCTGGTGGTCGGAAGAACCCTGCAGGGGCTCGCCGCCGGACTCATCCCCCTGGGGATCAGCGTCATGCGCGACGTCCTCCCGCCCCAGAAGCTCGCCGGTGCCGTGGCGATGATGAGCGCATCGCTCGGAGTCGGTGGAGCACTCGGGCTGCCGATCGCCGCCTTGATCGCCGAGTACGCCGATTGGCATGTCTTGTTCTGGGTGTCGGCCGCCCTCGGCGTCGTCGCCGGCGCACTCATCGTCATGATCGTGCCCGAATCACCTGTGCGCACCGGCGGCTCGTTCGACTTCGTCGGCGCAATCTCGCTCTCCACTGGACTCGTCGCGCTACTGCTGGCCGTATCCAAGGGTTCGAGCTGGGGCTGGACCAGCGGCCAGACCTTGGTCCTGCTCGCGGTTGCACTGATCGCGTTCCTCGCCTGGGGGTGGTGGGAGCTTCGTACCACCCGACCACTGGTCGACCTGCGGATCGCAGTCCGACGCCAGGTTCTTTTCACCAATCTCGCTTCGATCGTGTTCGGCTTCGCCATGTTCGCCGCGACCATGGTCTTCCCCCAGGTCGTACAGCTCCCTGAGAGCACCGGATACGGCCTCGGCGGATCGATGCTGATGTCCGGTCTGGTGATGGCCCCCTTCGGTGTGGTGATGATGCTCATCGCTCCGGTCTCGTCCAGGATCACCAATGCGTACGGACCAAAGATCACACTGATGCTCGGCGCTGTCATCGTCGCAACGGGCTACGGGGTCGGAATCTTCACGCTCCACTCGATCTGGCAGCTGGTCATGGTCGCGATCATCATCGGCTCAGGTACCGGTATGGCCTACGGCGCGATGCCCGCGCTCATCATGGCGGCCGTGCCCCCCACCGAGACCGGTGCGGCGAACAGCTTCAACACCCTGATGCGTTCGCTGGGAACCTCATTCGCCAGCGCCATCGCCGGGGTCATCCTCGCGCAGATGACCATCTCGATCGGCGCCGCATCCGTGCCAACGGAAAATGCATTCCGGGTGATCATGGCCCTGGCAGCCGGGTCTGCAATCGCTGCGCTGATCCTGACCTCCTTCCTGCCGAAGTTCCGGACGCCCGACTCCGGACATGACGCCGTCCTCGGCGCCACACCCAAGAAACCGGTCGCAGCGCGAGCCGAGTAACCCGGTTTCCCTCTCGCCGATCCGCCCCCGCCCTGCACAGGGCGGGGGCGGATCATCCACCCACACGTCGCCGGAAACTTCCTGCAGATGCTTCCGATTCGGGGCCCTACGTCGGTTTGCGGTTGCTGAAGAAGCGGACAGGTGAGTTCCGAACCAGCCAAAAGAGTCACGCTCTTCATCTTGGAGAGTAAGATTCTCACAAGCCCTGCCCGCTAGAGAGGACCTTCATGAACATTGACGACATGGTCATGGTCAGCATCGACGATCACGTGGTCGAGCCGGCCGACATCTTCGAAAAGCACTTCCCGAAGAGCCTGATGGACCAGGCCCCCACACTGACGGCCAATCCACGCAACCCCGACGTGCAGGCCTGGCTCTTCCAGGGCCAGGTTGTCGGCAGCTCCGGCCTCAACGCCGTCGTCTCGTGGCCCAAGAAGGAGTGGGGTATGGACCCGACGGGCTATGCGGAGATGCGGCCAGGTGTCTACGACATGGGCATGCGCGTGCGCGACATGGATGCCAATGGCACTCTGGCGGCGACCCTGTTCGCCACCTTCCCCGGCTTCGCGGGTACACACCTGGCCAGCCTTCCGGACAAGAAGCTCTCGCTGGCGGCGTGCAAGGCCTTCAACGACTGGGTTGTCGGTGAAGTCCCTGACACTTTCCCGGGTCGCTTCCTTCCTCTGGGCATCATCCCGTTCTTCGACCAGGCCGAGTCGGTCAAGGAAATCCATCGGCTCGCCGCAATGGGGTGTCGGTCGATCAGTATTCCGGAAACGCCCTACGGCTCAGGGTTTCCCGACTTCAAGTCGGGCTACTGGGATCCGATGTTCGAGGCGTGTTCCGAGCACAACATCGTTCAGAGCCTCCACATCG
Organism: Williamsia soli; assembly: GCF_017377795.1. GTDB lineage: Bacteria > Actinomycetota > Actinomycetes > Mycobacteriales > Mycobacteriaceae > Williamsia > Williamsia soli. The sequence continues at coordinate 38,461 of NZ_JAFRDR010000013.1, forward strand.
GAGGTGGTTTCAGCCTGATCAAGCGCCCCGAGGGTTTCAATCTCGACGACATGATGGTCTTGACTCCCTTGATCTCGACGATCGCCGCGAACGACGTACTGCTCAGCGGTGTCTTTCAGAAATTCCCTGACCTCAAGTTCGCCATGAGCGAGGGCGGGGTCGGCTGGGTTGCGCCGTGGCTCGATCGCGTCGAACGACACATAGACAACCAGTCCGAGTGGCTGGGCTCGAGCTTCCTGCCCGCGGGTATGACAGCAACCGAAGTGTGGCGCAAAAACTTTCTGGCGTGCTACATCACCGAGCCGAGCGGGCTGAACAATCGCGACAGACTCGGAATCGACACCATCGCGTGGGAATGCGACTACCCACACTCCGATTCGACCTGGCCCCGCTCACCGGAAATCCTCAAGGAAGAACTCGACGCGGCCGAATGCACCGACGAGGAAATCGACAAGATCACCTTCGCCAACGTCGCGAAGTTCTTCGACTGGGATCCGTTCAAGCACATCGCCCGTGAAGATGCGACGGTCGGCGCACTCCGGGCCCGAGCCGGCGACGTCGACACCCGAGAGACGTCGAAGCTCGAATACCGGCGGCGTTACGAGCTCGCAAACTCCTAGCACCCCGGCCACCAGCCAATACCCACAGATGCCGGCACGGCGCCTGTGGGTATTGTCATTTCGTTGCATATGTGACCCTCGTTCTATACTGTACGAGAGTGTTGTTCTAGTATAGACGCGAACATGAGTCCAGGTCATCCCGCTCGACCGGCAACCGCCGCGAGGCAAGCTTCGGCGGGCGATCTCGCAAACTCCTCGAGGAGCCCACGTGACAACGATCATCAGCACCCGCTCGCCCTACATAGACGGCAAATACGTAGTCGGCGACGGTGAATCGCTACCGGTGATCAACCCCGCAACGGAAGAGGTGTTCACCGAGGTCGAGACCACGTCCGTGAAGCAGGTCGAGACGGCAGTCCTTGCCGCACGACGCGCATTCGACATCGGCGACTGGGCGTGGGCCGACAAACGCGACCGGGTCCGCCTCGTTCTCAGGATGCTCGACTACTTCGAGGAACATCGCGACGAGCTGGGCCGGACAATTCAGCAGGAGGCCGGCGCCACGACGCGCATGCTCGGCTCTGCGCAACTGGATCACGCGATCGCGCAGATGCGCCAGACCGTCGACCTGTATCTGTCGTTACCCGACCAGGAATACAGCCCGCGCCCACTCGACATGGCCATAGCCGCGAACTCCGTCGGGCTCAGCGTGATGACGTACGAGCCCGTGGGCGTCGTATCGTGCATCTCGGCCTACAACTGTCCGTTCTGGATCAACGCGTGGAAAGCGATTCCCGCACTGCTCACCGGCAACACCGTGGTGTTGCGGCCGAGTCCGTTGACCCCCTTGTCGGCGTTGGTGTTCGGCGACGCCGCCGAGGCAGCGGGCCTGCCCGCAGGTGTGCTCAACGTGGTGCTCGAGGCAGGGTACGAGGGCTCCGCCTTGATGACCACACACCCGGCGGTGGATCAGGTAAGTTTCACCGGCTCGACGGCAGTCGGCAAGACGATCATGCGGCAGGCCGCTGACACCGCCAAACGGGTGATGCTCGAACTCGGCGGCAAGTCGGTACAGCTGTATCTGCCTGATGGCGTCGACAAGGCACCCATGGGCTTTCCTGTTGTCTTCGCCAATCACTCCGGCCAGGCCTGCGTGGCAGCCACCCGCATGCTCGTGCCTCACGCCCGCAAGGAAGAGGTACTCGACAAGGGCGCGGCCATCGCAGCCCGGTTGACCATCGGCGATCCGGCCGACCCCGCAACCCTGATGGGACCACTGATCTCGGCCGCTCAGCGCGATCGATGTGCACTGTACGTACAACGCTCAGTCGCCGCTGGTGGACGCGTGGTGACCGGCGGCAAGCGCCCAGCCGGTCACGAGAGGGGCTACTACTTCGAACCTACGATCCTCGATGTCCCGGACAACGCCAATCCCGCAGCGCAAGAGGAGATCTTCGGCCCGGTCGTCACGGTCATAGGCTACGACACGGTGGACGAGGCAATCGCCATCGCCAATGACTCCCCCTACGGCCTCTCGGGACAGGTGTACAGCCCGGATCTCGTTGCGGCGACAGCAGTTGCGCGCCGCATCAGGGCGGGCGCGGTCAACGTCAACGGGCTCGGCGCCAGCGCATACGCCTCATCCGGCGGTTACAAGGAGAGCGGTTTGGGTCGTGAACGCGGAGTAGACGGCTTGCGCGCGTACCAGGAGATCAAACACGTCAGCGTCAACAACTGGTGACCACCGAAACCCTCATCGCCATCGACATCCCCACAGGAGACCTCAGAATGCAGCTCGAAGGAAAGACGATCGCCATAACCGGGGCAGGCTCAGGAGTGGGCAGGGCCGCCACACTCTTGTTCACCCGCGAGGGCGGGAATGTCGTGTGTTTGGACGTCAACGACGCGTGGGCCAAGGAGACGGCGCGGTTGGCCGAGGCCGAAGGCGGCAATTCGATTGCAGTGCACTGCGATGTGTCCGATGAAGATGACGTAGAAGCGGCTATTGCGGCCACCGTCAGCGAATACGGCCGGCTTGATGTGATGTTCAACAACGCAGCCATAGCCACCCCGCGGCCCGGCCTCCGATTCGAAGACCACACCGTCGAGGAGTTCGAGAAACTCACATCGATCAATTTCAAGGGCGTGTTTCTCGGAACCAAGCACGCCGTCCGGCAGTTCCGGGCCCAGAACTCGCCAGGAGCGATCGTCAACACCGCGTCGGTGGCAGGAATGGTCGGGTGGGGTGGAACCGTCTACGGCGCCATCAAAGGCGGGGTGATTCAACTCACCAGGGCGGTCGCCGTCGAGTCCGCACCGTTCGACATTCGAGTGAACGCGGTCTGCCCCGCCGGTATGCCTGCCACCAATTTCATGGACATCCCCACCGATGAGGCAACCCAGAGCGCCGCTTTCGAGAAGGTCGCCCAACAGCATCCGCTGGGCCGGAACATCGACCCGGAAGACATCGCGGCTGCGGCACTGTTCTTGGCGTCGGACAGCGCGCGCAACATCACCGGAGTCGCTCTGCCGGTCGACGGCGGATACGTAGCACGATAACGCGAGGAGAGACATGACCACGGACAACAGCGAGACGAAGTATCAACCGCAAAACCTGACCCTCCGGGGTGCCGAGCACGTAGAACGTTACCGGGCCACAGACGGTGCGGAAGGCCATATCTGGAACGGTGCGACCTGCTTGCTGCTGACCACCACAGGCCGCAAGAGCGGCGAACCCCGGGAGACGCCGCTCATCTACGCGCAGGACGGGGATGACCTCGTCGTGATCGCGTCCAAGGGGGGTGCCCCCAAAGCACCGAATTGGTACGAGAATCTGGTGGTGGATCCGGAGGTCACGATTCAGATCTTGGCCGAACGCTTCCCCGCGCGTGCACACGAGGTCGATGGCGAAGAATACTCCCGTCTCTGGGATCTGGCCGCAGCCTCCTGGCCGAACTACAACGTGTACGCACAACGGACCAACCGGCGGATTCCCGTTGTCGTGTTGCGCCGCACACGCGCGCACTGACGTCTTCCCGGTAGACCGGCAACCACGATTGACGGTTTAAGGTCGGGGGAACACAACGAGTAGGGGTGGTCGAGCGTGGTAGACGCTTCCAGCAAGCATGCGCAGTCGATCTGGGAGTCGCGGGCGCTCGATCGCTCGGCGATACGGGCACAGGACAAGACTGCGGCGCGGCAACTGTCGACCGCACGCGAGATCATCGGCGCGGGGAGGAAGCTGTTCGCAGAGTCCAGCAGCTTCCAGTTCACGATGAAACAGGTCAGCGTGCAGGCCGGTGTCGCACTGCAGACCGTCTACCGGCATTTCGAGACGAAAGACCTGCTGGTGCTGGCGATCCTCGAGGAGGAGATCCGCTCGTCCGTAGCCAAGATCGAAGCCGACGTCGCCACAATTGAAGATCCGCTGGAAAAAGTCCACTCCGTGATCACCGGACCTGCGTCGAGGCAGAGGACGAAACAACAGAACTTGATGGGTGCAGCGATAGTGCGCGAGCACCTCCGACTCCAGGTCGATCATCCGGCCGACGTGGCGCTGGTGGTGGCGCCCTACTTCGTCTTGATGGAAGACATCCTGCGGACCGCTGCCGACGCCGGCGTGCTGCAGATCGTCGATCCCAAACGCGATGCTCAGATCATCCAGCATCTCGTCATGTCGTTTTATCACCAGTTCGCGCTGGGCGTGGTCTCTGGCGACCCTGCCGAGGAGACCGCTTACCTCTGGGAGTTCTGCCGCGCCGCACTCGACCGCGGGATCGCAGCCGCCAAGCCGGCTCGTCCTCGACGGCGGATCGCTCCGAAGAAGTAGCCGACCTGAGGTGGGCGGCCGCCATCACCCGTGAAGGGCAGGGCGGGCGCTCAGCCCGTCGCCGTCTCGGACTCATCCGCCGCGCCCGCCTTGGTCCGCATTCCTGGAATACTCTGGCGCACAGCATACTTCTGGACCTTACCGCTGGCTGTCCGCGGAAGCGCTTCGACGACGAACAACTCTTCCGGCCATTTCTGGCGGGCCATCCCGGCGCCGTCGAAGTGCGCTCGGACTTCGCCTAGAGTCGGAGCGGCATGACCCGGCCGCAGCCGCATCACCGCGGTGGCGTGCTCTCCCAACCGGGCGTCCGACCCCGCAACCACCACGGCCTCGGCCACAGCGGGCATCGACAGCAGCACATCTTCGACCTCCACCGCGCTGATGTTCTCCCCACCGCGGATGATCAGGTCCGACTTCCGGTCGGTGATGGTCAGATAACCGTCGTCATCCACGACACCTACGTCTCCGGTTCGGTACCAGCCGTCGTCGTCGAATGCGTTGCCGGTCAACGAATCATCTGTGTAGCCGATACATAGATCAGGGCCGCGACTGAAGATTTCACCGTCCTCGCCCAGCCTGATCTCAACGCCGAGTCGCGGCTTGCCATCGGTGTAGAGGCGCTTGTCTTCGGGCGCCGAGTTCAGCGAACCGGTGATCGACGGGTGTTCGGTGCTTCCATAGGACCGCGTGACACAGATACCCAGATCTGCGAGATGCCGGGTCACCGTCGCGGGAACCGCCGAACCGCCGAGGCCCATGTACTTGAGGTAATCCAGATGGTCATCCCTGAACGCGTCCAGGTCGAGCAGACTCGTCACGAAGTAGGGCGGGCCACCGCCGATCGCCACTCCATGGCTGTCGATGAGTTCGAGTACGCGGGCCGGCTCCCACTGATCGAGCAGATCGACCGAGACGCCTTCGAGGATCGGGGTGAGCAGCGCGCTCACCATTCCGATGAAGTGCCCCACGGGAAGAGCAGTCAGTTGTGCGCCGCGATCCTCCGGGTAGTTCGCCAGTAATTGCCGGGTTTCGAACCCGAGCGTCTGGTGACTGTGGATCACGCCTTTGGGGTCGCGGGTGGTTCCCGAAGTGAACGCGATGACCGCAGGCGCAGCCGGGTCGACGTCGAGCGTTCCCTGCAACGGTTTATCGGCGAGCAGGTCGTCGAAGTTCTCGCCGACCACACCGACGATGGGCACTGCCGCACTCACCTCTGGTCGATAGGTCATCCGGCCGAACTGTGCGGCGGTGACATACACCTTGGGTTGAGTGGTCGCCAGCACGAATGACAGCTCCTTGGGCCCATAGAAATGCACCATGGGAACCACCACGGCGCCGAGAAATGACGAGGCCCAGAAGGTGGCCGCGGCTTCCATCCAGTTGGGAAGTTGCATGACAACAACATCTCCGGGACCCACGCCTCGATCCCGCAGCCCGCCGGCCAATCTGCGTGCGACCAGCTCGACGTCCCCGAACGTTCCCACGTAAGGTCGCACCGCCGAATGGACACGGAACGTGACATCAGGGTGTTGGTGCAAGCCCTCCGCCACCATCTTGCCGAGGGAGTCGGGGGTCCACCACCCCATGTCCTGGTAACGCTGAGCGAGATCGGCGGGGATAGTGCGCATCTGGCTTCGATCCTCCTGGATTGTTCGGTGGCGCAGCAGTCGGCGCACCACACGGGACGATCACCGACGCTCCGCGTCGACGGCTCGGCGAGTACGCCGGCATCGGAATCGGCGATCCGAAAGTGATGAGAATGACACTCTCAATCTGTCAGAATCATACTCTAGCCCGCGCGAGAACCAGGGTGTTCCGTACGCGCTACTCGAACCGCCCATCCCCGACCCGGAGGACCTCCGATGCCCCACGCCAGACCAGCAGACCTTCCCAACGGCGGCGGGGGCCGCTGGCCCGCGGCCAATGACCACTTCCGATCAGCCCAGTGGGGTGACCTCGAGGTCGGCTATACCACCACTGCAGGTCCAGTCGACACCACCGAACTGAACAGGGTGGGCGGACTAGCGGGCGGCGTGTGCCCCTGCCCCCACTATGGCTATGTCTTCGAGGGTTCCATCACCGCCGTATATCCCGACACCGGCAAGCCTGACGAAGTGATCTCGGCGGGCGAGGTCTACTTCATCCCCGCCGGACACGTACTCAAGTATGACCGGCAGACCAACCACCTCGAGTTCAACCCGGCCTTCGCGCTACAGCAGTGCATGGATGCCATGCAGCGCACAGCAGACCTCGCCGCTCAGGCAACCAGCAACCGCCCAGACATCTGACAACTACCCGCACTGTCCGTTGCGGATGTGACCATCGTTCTATATTGTACGAGAGTGTGATTCTCGTAACAACGGGATCGCAAGTCCAGGACCGGTCGCATCGCCCTCCGATGGCCGGCACCCCGCAGCCCTCCACGTACGACACCGGGCTGCTCCTCGCACCAGAAGGAGACGACAGTGACCTCATCCACCTCACCCGACCTGAACTGGTTGATCTCGGTCGACGATCACATCCTCGAGCCACCGCACGTCTGGCAAGACCGCATCGCCGCCAAAGACCGGGACCGCGCACCCAAACTCGTCCGTGACGGCGACAAGGAGACGTGGGTCTACGAAAACCGCATCGTCCCGACCAGCGGACTGTCCGCGGTCGTCGGAAAGTCTCGCGAAGAGTTCAGCCCCGAAGCCATCACCTATGCCGACATGCACCCGGGGTGCTACGACCCCAAGGTTCGCCTCGAACACATGAATGAAGCCGGAATCCTTGCCTCCCTCGGCTTTCCCTCGTTCCCACGGTTTTGCGGACAGATCTTCTACGAAGCCCAGGACAAGGACCTCGCACTACGGTGCCTGCAGGCCTACAACGACTGGATCTTCGAAGAGTGGTGCGCCACGGACCCAGGTCGCTTCATCCCCCTGGTCATCATGCCTTTGTGGGACACCGATCTGGCCGTCAAGGAGATCGAACGCACCGCCGCCCTCGGGGCCCGATCGGTGGCCTTCTCCGAGAACCCCGAACCCCTGGGCCTGCCCACGATCAACGACCCCAGCCGCTACTGGGACCCCGTCATGCAAGCCGCTGCCGACAACGATCTCGTCATCTCCATGCACGTCGGATCTTCCTCCCGCCTTCCCACCATCGCCAGCGACGCCCCCTTCATGGCCAACCTCACCTGGGGTGCCACCCGTACCGCCGGCACAATGCTGCAGTGGTTGTTCTCCGACTACTTCGCCAAGTTTCCGAACCTCAAAATCGCTCTGTCAGAAGGCAATATCGGTTGGATTCCCTATTTCCTCGAACGCGCCGAGCAAGTGTACGAAAAGCAGCGCTTCTGGGCCGCCAAGGGCGTCAAGTACGAGGGTCACGCCGCCACCGAGGTCCCGCTGGACCTCGATATCCGCCAGCGTTTCAAGGACCACGTCTACGGTTGCTTCATCCACGACGAAGCCGGTATCGCCAACATCGACCTCATCGGCGAAGACAACATCATGTTCGAGACCGATTACCCCCACTCCGACAGCACCTGGCCGGACTCCATCAACGTGGCCCGCAAACAGATCCAGCACCTCCCCGAAGCCACCCAATACAAGCTCCTCCGCGGCAACGCCGAGAAGCTGTATCGATTCGAACCGACCGTGCCCGACCTCACGTAGTCACCGCACCAACACAATCGGGAATCAGCGAAGGAGATCTGGGTGGATGCGACGGTGGGAACCAACGTCTTCGACGGCGTCAAGGTGGTGGAGCTCGCCCAGTGGGTGTTCGTACCCGTGGCGGGTGCCCTGTTGTCCGACTGGGGAGCCGACGTCGTCAAAGTCGAGTCACCGACCGCCGGCGATCCCTATCGAGGCCTTGTCGAGCAAGGTGTCACCACCGGGACCGAGCGGGTGAACTACTCGATCGAGCTCGCGAATCGGGGCAAGCGCAGTATCGGACTGGATCTGAAGAACCCGGAAGGCCGGGAGATCTTCTACAAGCTGATCGCCGAAGCCGATGTCTTCCTCACCAACTTCCGTGCATCCGCACTGGACCGGTTGGGACTGAGCGTAGATCACCTGCGAAAGCACAACCCGCAGTTGATTTATGCCCGCGGTCATGGGTTCGGTGTGCGCGGTCCGGACAAAGACGTCCCGGCCTACGACAACACCGCGTTCTGGTCGCGTGGAGGGATGGCACACGTGCTGACCCCGGAAAACATGGACTATCCGATCTCCCCACGCGGCGCCTTCGGAGATCGCCAGGCGGCCATGAACCTGGCCTTCGGGGTGTCTGGCGCCCTCTTCCGGCGCGAGCGAACCGGCGAGCCGTCTGTGGTGGACGTGTCGCTGTTGTCCAGCGCCATGTGGACTCTGGGATCCGACATGCTGGGCGCACTGCAGGGCCAGGAGCCCCGGGCGCGGTCGACGCGTGGTCAGAGTCCGAATCCGCTCGGCAATGTCTTCCGAACTCGGGACGGCCGTCACATCACCCTGGCCCTCCTTCAGCCCGATCGTTACTGGGCCGAGCTGTGCGAAGTGCTGGGGAGGCCGGAGCTGTTCGGCGACAGCCGCTTCGGGACGCTGAAGAGCCGGTCCGAGAACCGGGTCGACTGCCTCAAGATCCTCGACGAGATCTTCGCGGGCCGCACATACGCCGACTGGGTGTCCCGCTTCTCGACGTCAGATATGCCCTGGGCCCCGGTCCAGTCGGTCGAAGAGGTCCTGACAGATCCTCAGGTGATTGCCAACGGCTACCTCTCCACAGTCGCGTCCGAGGGCGGCGCCGAGTTGACATTCCCCAACGGTCCAGTCCAGTTCGACGAGGCCCCTCCGGTCCTGCGCCGGGCCCCGGAACACGGCGCGCACACCGAGGACATCCTCCTCGAACTGGGCTTCGACTGGGGCGAGATCAGCGAATTGAAAGACCACCGCGCGATCATGTGAGCAGCCTCCTGCTTGCCGAATGCGACTCTGCTGCAAAGAGTCAAGAAGTTTTGACCACCTTCATCAAACCACGCACCACTCCCCGAGAGGTCGACGATGATTCGACAACGACGTCTACTCACCGCAACACTGGCCGTGTTGTGTTCCGCAGCAATGCTTGTGACCGCATGCGGTTCATCTGCCGACCAGGCAGGATCGTCCGCAGACGAGGGCGCACCGGTCGCCGGCGGCACGGTGAACGCCATCCAGGTGAGCGAACCGCGCACCCTCGATCCCGCGACCCTGGGGAATGTTTGGGCGACCCAGGCCATGTTGGGCAACGCACTGTATGGCACGTTGATGATCAACAATCCGGAAACGCTCGAGATCGAATACAAGATGGCCGAGGACTTCTCGAGCTCCGACGGCGGCGCCACCTACACGATGAAGTTGCGTCCGGGCCTCGAGTTCACCGACGGTACGCCGCTCGACGCCGAAGCGGTCAAGTTCAACTGGGACCGCGTCAAGGACCCGAAACTGGGATCCGGTGCCAGCAAGGTCAGTCCACAGATCGCCGAGACGACGGTCGTCGATCCGACCACATTGACAGTCGCCATGGTCGCCCCCAACTCGCATTTCGACCAGGCGGTGGTCACCAGTGCATTGAACTGGATCGCCTCACCGACTGCTTTGCAGAAGAGCCGCGCGGAGTTCGATGCCGCGCCGGTCGGCGCCGGACCGTTCACGCTGTCGGAATGGAGCCGGCAGAACCAGATAGTCCTCAACAAGAACCCTGGCTATTGGGATGCACCGAAGCCGTATGTCGACTCGATTTCTTTCCGGTTCGTCGCCGACACTGCTCAGCGGTTCAATGCGGTCGTGAGCGGCGCCGCCGACATCAGCGCGGAATCGAATCCCAAGAGCATCGAGGACGCCACCGCCCAGAACCTGAAGACCGACCTCGTGGTAACCGGTGGTGGCCAGTATTTGGCCATGAACACCCGGCGCGCTCCGTTCGATGACCCGAGGGCTCGCCAGGCGGTGTCACTGGCCCTGGATCTCGACGCCCTCAACACCGTCGTCTACATCGGTGCGGGCGACGTGCCCAACACGCTGTTCCCCGAGGTCTCCCCCTTCTACAGCAACATCCCGCTCCGCGAGACCAACAAGGCGCAGGCACAAGCCTTGTTCGACGAGCTGGCCGCCGAAGGAAAGCCGGTCAACTTCGACTTCACGAGCTTCTCGAGCACGGAGAACAAGATGGCCGCCGAGGGTGTCCAATCTCAACTCAGCGCGTACAACAACGTCGAGGTCGGCGTAAAGAACGTCGACTCCACCGCAATACAATCCGTGGTCGGTCAGCGCGATTTTCAGATGGTGGTCACCTCGGCGAACATCATCGACCCGGACACCGAACTGTGGGTGAGCTTCCACTCGAAGTCGCAGGGCAACATGACCGGCATCAGTGATCCCCAACTCGATGCTGCGCTCGATGCCGGCCGCGTCGGCGCAACGGTCGAGGAGCGCAAGGCTGCATACGACACGGTGCAGGAGCGGCTCGCCGAAGTCGTCCCCGGCGTCTTCTACATCCGGTCCACGCCGTCGGTGATGGCTGCCGGCAAGACCAAGGGCGTGGATCTCTACGGTCTCGGTTCTCCGCTACCCGAGGAGCTGTGGGTCAACTGAACGGTCCGGCGATGATCGAATACCCGCGGTTCGGCGTGCCACGAGAGGACGGTCGATGACAGCATCATTGGACATCGCGGTCGCCGGCATGGGTCTCACAGAACAGGGACGGCATACCGGGGCCTCAGGACGGGACCTCCGGAGGCAAGCACTCGACCTCGCCCTCGACGACGCCGGACTGACGCGGTCGGACATCGACGGATACATCCTGATCGGCGCCTCCTTCGAGGACCTCCGGTATCTGGGCCTGTCTCCGGCATTCTCCTACTCCCTCATGACCGGCGGTGCCTCACCGACCGCGAGTGTGCTGGTCGCCGCCGGCGCGATCGCCACCGGCCAGGCCACCACCATCGCCTGCGTCTATGGCGAGGCCTACTCGTCCGCACCTCCGAAACTGTTGCCGCACAGCACTGGCGGCACCGAACGGGACATCCGGTCGTACAGCTACGGCTATCCGTACCTGTACGGCATGGTGGGGCCGGCATCGGCGTACGCGCTCGCGGCGCGACGACACATGGAGTTGTACGGGACCACCTCGGAAGACCTGGGACGGGTGGCAGTCGTCGAACGAGACTATGCCTCCGTCCGGCCCGGAACGCAGGGGTACGGTCAGCCGATCTCGCTGGCCGACCACCAGGAGTCGCGCATGATCGTCGATCCTCTGCGGCTTCTGGACTGCTCACGACCGACCGATGGCGGCGCGGCAATCATCGTCACCTCGAACGAACGTGCGGCCGATCTGACCGACCACCCCGTGAGCGTCTTGGGCGGCGGAACCTCACACGCGATCGAAACATGGTGGAAGGAGACGATGTTCGAGTCGATGAATGTCGGTCGTGCTGCCCGGACCGCCTTGGAGCAGGCGCGGATGAACATCGGCGACATCGACGTGGCGCAGCTATATGCCCCCTTCACGATTGCCGTTCTCATGCAACTCGAGGAATATGGCTTCTGCGCGGCAGGCGAGGGTGGTTCCTTCGTCGCCGAAGGCCACACCGGACCGACCGGCGCGATACCCACGAACACCGGAGGTGGGCAACTGTCGGGTTTCTACGCCACCGGTTTCACGCCACTGAGCGAAGGGATCCTCCAGATGCGTGGCCAGGCTCCGAGTAGTCAGATCCCCGAGGCGCGAACGTGCCTCGTCAGCGGATCGGGAGGCAACGGCGGTATCCAGGGGTCCTGGTCGCACGCCACCCTGGTCCTGGGAACCGACCGGTGAGCGCGGACCGCCCATTACCGGGCGATGTCGTAGACGACGCCATCGATCAACCTTTCTGGGACGCATGCAATGACAGCGTTCTCCTGGTGTACCGCTGCAATACCTGTGGCACGTCCTACTGGCCCGCGGGCTCGTGCACCACACACGGCATGTCCGACATGGGCTGGGTGCCCGCCGCTGGGACCGGACAGCTGCACACCTGGACCGTGGTGCACCAGAGGTACAGCCGCTCCTTCACCGACGACGATAAGATCGTCGCGGTTATCAAGCTCGACGAGGGACCGTTCTTTCATACCAACCTCATCGACACCCACGCCGACGATCTGAAAGTCGGCCTGCCGGTGAAAGTCACCTTCTCGACTGGTGACGACGGGGTGGCGCTACCGATGTTCCGACTGTCGGGTCCACCGCAGCAGTGATCCTTGCGGTTCCGTCTACCCGCTCGTCAAATTGCCTGCGGGCCCGTCCCACTGGTCCAGAGCGACGAAATCCGAAAGCGGCCGGCGCCGCACGAGCCCATGACTGCCTCGCGGCCATCCCACCACCACGTGGCCGGCCAGAACCCAATCCGATGGCATGCCAACGGCTTCGCGGAGAAGCGCCTCACCCTCATACGACGCCCAGCTCGTCAGGCAAGCTCCGAGCCCCTGTGCGCGTGCAGCCAACAGGAAGTTCTGCATGGCCGGGAAGATCGAGCCGCCGAGCAGCAGTTCCGACGCGGTCTCGAATCTCTGTTGGGCAAACAGTACGGAAGTGAATTCGCCTGCACGATCGTGCAGTTCGTAGGTCGCCCGGTTGTTTCGGGCTCGGCGGCTGTTGTCGTCGGCGGAGGGGCGGGACATCCCGTAGACCGGTTCGATCACGTCGAGGGCGTGCGCCGCAGCCTTTCCGACGACCGATCGGAGTTCGGGCGACCGGAGCACCACGAACTTCCAGGCCTGAGCGTTCGCCCCCGAGGGCGCCCAGGTCGCCGCGCGCAAACACTTGGTCAGCGTGGCGTCGTCCACCGGTTCGTCTGTGAAACGCCGAATGGTCCTGGCGGTCGACATCGTCTCCCAGACATCCGAGGTCGCATCACTCATCTCTGCAGTGCCCTCCCAGCCGGTGCACGGCCGTAGTCGGATGACGTCATCGCATGTCTGCGACGAGCCCCGCAATGACCTCGCGGGTCCGGTACTTCGACGCGATCAGTTCGTCACGGTTGTCGCCGATCGGCAGCAGTCGCATCGACAGGTCGGTGACGCCGGCGTCGGCGAACCGCTGAAAACGCTTCATGATCGCTTCTTCGTCTCCGACCGCACACAGGTCGCCGACATCCTTGGCATCGCCGTACCCGAGCAGACGCTGGTAGTTCGGCGAGATCTCGGCTTCGCCCAGGATTCGGTTTGCGCGCTCGCGTGCCACGTCCACCTGGGAGGGCGCGCATAGGCACACCGGAATCCCGGCGACGATGCGTGGGGCCTTCCGCCCGGCGTTGGCGGCCGCCTTCGTGATCCGCGGAACCACGTGATCGGAGACGGCCCGTTCGTCGGCCATCCACAAGATGGTGCCGTCGGTACGCTCTCCGGCGAGATCGAGCATGACCGGCCCGAGTGCGGCCACGAGGATCGGCAACGGGGCGATCGGACCGAGCTCGAGTGGGTTGTGCACCGTGAACGTGGTGTTCTCGACGTCGATCGGCCCGGGAGCCTGCTGTGCGGCATCGAGGACGTCGAGGTAGTCGCGGGTGAACCGTGCCGGCTTCTCGTAAGGCAGCCCGAGCATGTCCTTGACGATCCAGTGGTGCGAAGGTCCGACGCCCAGCGCCAGGCGGCCCCCGGTGGCGGCGTGCGCCGACAGGGCTTGCCTCGCCAACGCGATCGGATGCTGAGCCTGCAGCGGCACGACGGCCGTACCGATCTCGATCCGGCTCGTCCGCGTCCCCATCAGCGCCACCGTGATCAGCGCATCGAAATCGGTCGGGACCTGGGGAATCCACGCCGTGTCGAGCCCGGCTTCTTCCGCCCACACGATGTCGTCGAGCATCCGGCTGACCTTCTTCGCCGAGTCGCCTCGCTCGGGACCGATCATCACTCCGACGCGCATGAATCCTCCAGATCTCCTGACCTACCTGGTGGATACGTTACTTGCAAAAAAAGAGAATGCCAATATCACGAGGCTGAGGAGCAGACCCGCGGACGGTTCGTACGACGTCACAAGGCATCGGCGGGCCACTGCGAGCGCACCTGGTCGAAGCGGGTGAACTTCACCCGGGGCCGACCCACGGGTCGCCCGGCAGAGCGCTCCGCGGCATCGATCTCGCGCCAGCGGGCTTTCCCGATGACGTCCGGTTGCCGCTCGGACACCAGCGTCGCCAGCGCACGTCGACCAGCACCGGGCGCTGTGAGACGTCCCGCCTCGAAGTCCTCGATGAGCATGGCCACGGTCTCGCGTGAGTCACCACGGTTGGTTCCGATGACCCCCCGTGGTCCCCGCTTGATCCACCCGGCGGTGTACACGCCCTCAACCCCGGCAACCCGTCCGTGCACGTTGTCGATCACCCCGCGTTCGGAGTCGAACGGCAGGTCCGCCACCGGCTCGCCGCGGTAGCCGACCGATCGCAGCACCAGCGACGTCGCCAGGACGTCGGTGACTGTGGTCGGATGCGCTCGGAGATCGCCGTCGAGTTCGTTGTGGACCAACGCCAACGACTCGACCGCACCATCGCCGCGCAGTTCGGTGGGAGAGGTGAGGTACCGGAAGACGATCCGCTTGTGTGCGCCGTTCGGTGTAGCCGCGGCATACTCGCGCGCCAACTCCATCTTCAGGTGCAGCGAGGCCTCTACGTCGGGGCTCTCGAGGATGGTCTGACTCACCGGATCAAGGGCGAGCTCGGTCTCGTCGATCACGACGTCGACGCCGGGTAGATAACCGAGCGCAAGGAACTCCGAGGTCGAATAGGCCGCCTGCACCGGACCGCGACGTCCGAGTACAACCACCTCACGGATGTTGCTCTCTCGCAGGGCTTCCAGCGCGTGGTCGGCAATGTCGGTCTTCGCGAGCTCGTCCGGGTCCAGGGTGAGTATTCTGGCGACATCGAGCGCGACGTTGCCGTTCCCGACCACCACGGCCCGCTCCCCCGACAGATCGAAGTGCCGGTCGGCGTGATCGGGGTGGCCGTTGTACCAGGCGACGAACTCGGTGGCGGCATGACTGCCCGGCAGATCTTCACCGGGTATTCCCAACCGCCGATCGCTTGCCGCGCCGGTCGCGTAGATCACCGCATGGTGATGCTCACGGAGTTCGGTCAGCGAGATGTCCCTACCCACTTCCACATTGAGATAGAACTCCAGCGCGTCCGGTGCGAACAACTTCGTGAACATGTCCGCCACCCCCTTGGTCTCGGGGTGGTCGGGCGCGACACCGGCACGCACCAGGCCCCAGGGCGCATGCACCCGGTCGAACATCTCGATCTGGACGTCGCCCCGAGCCAGCAACTCCTCTGCCGCGTAGCAGGCCGCAGGACCGGTGCCGACGATGGCGACCCGCAGGACACCGCGATCGCCGAACCCCTTGCCTTTCGGCCGCGGCGCCTGAGCACCTGAGTTCTCATCGAGCGGATTGCGCTCGAAATACGCCTCATTGATGGCGATGTACCTGTTCATCGGTGCGAGCAGGTCGTATTCGGAGAAGATCGCATCGACGGGGCAGGCATCCGCGCAGGCCCCGCAATCGATGCAGGATTCCGGATCGATGTAGAGCATCTCGGCGGTCTCGAATTGAGGATCCCCGGGAGTCGGCCTGATGCAGTCGACCGGACATTCGGCGATGCAACTGGCATCTTTGCAGCAGCGTTGGGTGATCACGAAGGTCATCTGGGCCTCCTCGGTGGTGAGTGTGTGAGGGTTACGGCGACTGCGCCGGGCTGTGTGCCCGAGCCCGTCTAGGGCAGGTCGACCTTGGCCGCGAGCCAACGACCGTCGATCTTCTCCATGGTCATCACCACCCGACTCCGGTCGACGCGTGGGTCGGGAGTTGCTGTGTTGGTGACGGTCTGGTCGACGAACAGCAGTACCTCGACCTTCGAGGTGCTCGCCGACTTGATGCCCGAGTCGATGACGGTTCCTTCCGCAGTTGCCTTGTTGTCGACCAGCAGCTGGCGGAGCTGACCGCTCGACTGCGAATACATGTCCTTGAACTCACCGGTGGCACCGCCGAGGACATCGGCGAAGTTCTGGTCGAGATTGTCCGAACTGACGCTGGTCAGTGCGACGGCGTAGTTCCGAGCCGCCTGCTCGGCCTGATCGGCAGCGGTATCGACGGCATTGCGCTGCTGCAACTTCCAGCCCAACACCGCGGCGACGGCAATCGCGGCCACTGCGACGACAACCAGGAGAAGTATCGCTGTTCGACGGGCACGGGTGCCGGCCCACCAACGCTTCGCGGGCGGGTCGATGCGCTCGTCGTCGTGCTCCGCGACTGTCGGGGTCGCATCTGATTCTTTCGCAACCAGTTCGTGGGCTACGGGATTTTCGTCGACCGGTTCCTGGTCGACGAGTTCTTCGACTGCCGGTCCCTCGACTGGCGGCGGCGCGGTATCCGGTTTCGAGATGTCCACCCCACCGACCTCAGGCGCTCCGTCAGCCATCAGCGTCCATCGTTCTTCGGGTGTCACAGTTGCGGTTCCGCTGCTCTTGCTCACTGCTGTCTCCTCTGCGTTGGCGTGCTCGGTGTCGTGTGGTTGCCTGCGAATCTCACGGCTGCCCCGGCAACACGGGGCCCGCGTAGGGCAAGGGGATGGATTCGGGACCGATCGGTGTCGGGGACGCCTGCGCCAGCGGATCGACGCCGGGTGGCGGTCCCGCGCTGGTGTCTCCCGGTGGACGCGGGGCGTTGGCGGCGCCGCGAACAAGGTTCGCCGGATCGTCGTCCTCGCAGTACGTGTACAGGTATGGCTCGGAGAAATCGGCGAGCCACCCTGGCCTGCGAGGCAGATCGTAGTTGCACGACTTACGTGGATAGATGTTCACCGACGCCCAGATCCCACCGTCACGCATGATGTTCGCGATGGCATCGAGCGTTGATCCGTCGCGGTATTGCGGGAAGAAGAACTCCTGCAGGGCAGGCACTCTCAGGTAGGTCATCTGCGCAACCGTGGTGAGGTTGCCGAGCAGCTGCACCATGGTCGGCGAATTGTCCGCGATGAGGGTGTCCACCGCCGCCAGCGTCGAAGGGGTCTGATCGATGAAGGTACGAAAGCCTCCATCCATCGCGGCAACCCCGTCGAGCGTGCCCGAGAGGTTCTGCGACGTTCTTTGCAGACCCGGACTCATCTCGCTGAGTGTGCCCAGCACCACCTTGCTGCTGTTCAGGAGGCTGACCGTCTGTGGCAGTACGGAATCGAGCGTTGAGATGAGGAACGTGCCGCCGGTGATGATTGATTCGAGCTTGTCGGGCCCTTCCGGACCGACGCCGAGCTCGTGGGTGATCGTCTCGACCTTCTTAGGGTCGATCTGGGCGAGCATCCCGTCTAGGTCGCCCAGCAAGTTCGCCAGCGGCACCGGCGTCGACGTCTGATCGGCCGCGACCTCCGATCCGTCGGTGAGGTACGGACCCTGATCTGTGGTCGGACGGAAGTCGAGGTATTGCTCCCCCGCCGGGGACAACCCGGCGACACGGACCTCACCGCCCACCGGGATTCGGGTGTCGGCATCGATGGTCGCAACCGCCACCACCCCCTCGTCCGAGAGTTCGACGGCCTTCACCTGACCGATCGGGACACCACGCAGCGTCACATCCTGATTGGGGAGCAGCCCACCGGACAACGCGAGATTGACCCGGACGGTCATGGCCTGCTGCGTCGGGTTCACCTGGAACACTCCGAACACGAGGTAGGTGAGGCCGAGGATGAAGGTGAGGGCCAGCGCCGCGACCGAGAGCAACAGTCGGTGGTCGATCAGTCTCCGCACCGTGTTCACCAAGCCACGGGCGGGCGACTCCAACGGTCCGGTTGCGTAGTGCGACATCTGGGTCATCGGCGTGGTCCCGCCACTTTGGCCCCGAGTCGCTCGAGTGTGCTGGTCAGGGTCCCCACGAAGTTTGCACCGTCGGTGCCCAGGTCAGGGATACGACTCCCCGGGTCGGCTGTGTGCGTCGGATCGGCGATGGCACCGATCGCCAGGTCTTCCAGATCCGCGTCGACGTGCGACCCGGACGAGTTGGTGATCTTGATGACCGGCGCCAACAGCCGGTTGACCGCATCGAGGTCGGCATTCGGATTCATGGCGGCCGCATTCAGTTCGGCCGCGATCGTGTTGATGTCGGCGACCAGTCCCCCGGCGGCGGTGCCCGCGATCGACGGAAACTTCGCGAGTTGGGAACTCACCGAGGCCAATTGGTTGACGATTCCGAGGATCTGATCGGTGTTGGCCGACAGCACACTCATGGCCGGCCCGGCAGCGGCGATGGCATCCTTGATGGTGCCCTGGCCGGCCGACAGGGTCGAGACCAGTCGGTTGGTCTCGTTCAGGGTGCTCCGGATCTCGCCCGTGCGGGCGGAGAGCTTGCTGACCAGACTCGTCGACTGTTCGATCAGCCCGGCCAGTTCCCCGCCCTTGTCGCCGACGGCGTCACCGAGTCCGTTGATGACCTTGGTGATGTTGCGGATCACGCCGCCGTTGACCAGCAGCGACGACGTGGTCAGGACCTCTTCGATCGTCGCGGCGGCCGAGGTCTGGTCAAGTTCGATGTTGTCGCCGTTCTGCAACACCGGACCGTCCGGCTCGGCGTCGAGCGGGGGTTGCATGGCGACGAAGATGTCGCCGAGAGGAGTCGCAGAGCGCAGTTCGGCCCTGGTGCCGACGGGCAGGGCGACTCCTTCGGAGACCTTCAGGGTGACGATCGCCGAGTAGTCACGGACGGTCATGCCCTCGACCGAACCGACGTCGGCCCCGGCGAGTTTGACCTTGGCCTGTTTCGGTAGGTTCAGTGCGTTCTCGAAGGTCGCGTACACGGTGTAGGAGTCGCTTCCAACGTTGCGCTTGGGGAGTGGGACCGACTCCAGTTCCACTGAACACGCGGTCATCGTGAGGGTCAGGGTCAGCATCGCCCCGACTGCTGCAGCCGATGTCCTGCGGGTCATTTCGCCAACCCCGCCATGCCCTCGAGCATGTCCGTGATACCGAAGTCCGGGCCGAAGTCTGACAATGTCCCGGTCGCACAACCGAGTTGCCGCAGTCCCAGCACGTTGCACACTTCTTTGAGGAGCTGGCCGTCGAAGAACACCTTGTCCAGTTGCGCATGCACCCGTGCCACCCGGTTCTCCTGATCCACTGCGGCGTAGGCATTGTCGAGGAGTAGCGGCGTCACGTCGAGGAACTCGGCGAGCTCGCGCCGGTAATCCGCCAGGGTCTTCACGAGGACGTTCGAGTCGGTGACCGTGGAGTTGAGGTTGCCCTGGTTGGTCCGCAACAGGTCTTCGGCCTGGAGCAGGATCTCGTTGATCTGTGCACCGGTATCTCCGGAGCCGAGATCTTGGTCGGCGAGAATCCCACTCAATTGGCTGACCGCCGAACCGAAGTCGCGGATCTGCCCGTCGTTGCGTGCGGCGGCCTCGGTCAACACGGACAGGTTGTCGACGATCGTCGTGATCGCGTCCCTGGTCTCGGCGCCGCCATCGGCTCCTAGACGCAGTGCTTTCGCGAGCTCACCAAGGGCGGCTCGCATGTCCTGCCCGTTGCCGTCGGTGATGGCCGATCCGACGTCGAGGAGTTCCGCCACCGGCCCTGCGCCTTCCCCGTCGCCCTCGAGTTCGATCGCGAGGTCATCGGCCATGGCCAGGAGCCGATCGAACTCGACCGGGGTCTTCGTCCGGTCCAGTCCGATGAAGTCGTTGTTCTTCAGCACCGGTCCACCGGTGTACGCCGGCGACAACTCGATGTGCCGGTCGGTGAGGATCGAGGTCGAGACGGTGACCGCGTCGACGCCCGCCGGAATCGTCACACCGCCCTCGATGCTCATCACGACCTCGACGTAGGTGCCCTTAGGCGAGATCGTCTCGACCTTCCCCACCGGCATCCCGAGCACTGACACCGAGTTCCCCTCGTACAGTCCTACGCCGTTGTCGAACTGCGCGGTCACCCGTATCGACCCCTCCGACGCGGTTGCGGCACGGACACTGCCGAAACAGACGGCAGCGATCAGCACGACGAGGACCACCACCTTCGCAACTGTCTTGCTCGCCCTCATTTGCAGTCCTTCAGGTACTCGGGAAGATTCAGCTGATTGGCTCTCCCGCTCACAGCACACATCCAGGAGTCGAGGAACGGCCCGGACTGAGCGGAGAAGTCGACCTCGTTGCCGGTGCCGCTCGCGTTGGCGAAGTTGCGGACGGGAACCGGCAGGATCTGCAGAGTGTTCCGCAGCAGGTCGTCGTTGCGCGCCAGACTCGCAAGCATCCCGTTCAGATTCGTCAGCAGCGCGTCAATCTGAGCGCGGTTGTCGACGACGATCGTCTGGAGCTGATCGACCAGGTTCGTGGTTGCCTGGAACAACTGGTTGATCACCGCCCGGCGCGAGTTGATCTCTTGTAAGACCTGCGCGCCCTGGGTGATCAGTGACCCCAGGTTTGCCTGCTGCGCCCGCACCACGTCCGTCAGTTGTTTGGTGCTGGTCAGCAACGTGCCGATCTGAGAGCGCCGATCGGCCATGATCGTTGCCAGGCTCTGGACGTTGTTCAGCACCTGGGGCATCACTTCCGGCGTGCCCTCGAGCTGCTCGGAGAGTGTCGTCATCGTCTCGCCGATGTCCTTGAAGTCGACCTGTTCGAACGTCGTGGTGGCGTTGTCGATCAACTGCTGCAGGTCGTACGGGACGCTGGTGTGCGACAGGCCGATCCTGTTGTCCGGCAGCGCAGCGCCACCCGCCGGCTTGAGGTCTACATAGCGTGAACCGAGCAGTGTGGTCAATTGGATGGATGCCCTGGTATCGGCGCCGAGACGGACATCGTCGTTGATCTCGAGCGTCACGACCACGTGGTCGCCCGCGAGCCGCGTCGCTTTCACCGTGCCCACCGACACCCCGGCGATGGTCACCGAGTCGCCCGAACTGACGCCGGCGGCCTGCGCGAACTCGGCCTGATAGGAGGTCTTCCCGATTCCGGCCCCGGCGAACTGCAACAGCGCGACGAGCAGGAGGGCGATCACCGCGACGGTGATGATCCCGAGCGTCAGGGTGCTGTGCTGTTCGATGGGTCTACGCGCCACCTGGCCGGCAGTGGCGGTCATCCGGCGAACGTCTGGGCGTTTCATTGGCAGGCCGGTGAGTACTTGGGCTTACCGCCGGGGGTGGCGGCAGCGACGATAGACGGTATGACGTTGCTCAGGGCCGGCACATAGGTCACGTTGAGGCTGCAGAGATACGTCTCGATGAACGCGCCGCTCTGGGTATTACGGGCGAGGCCTTTCAACAGGATGGGAACGTTGAACCCCAGGTAGGCGAATGCGGTCTTGTTGTCCATGTAGTGGGCGGCGAAACCTGGTTCCCTGACCAGCATCTGATTCAGCTCCGGTGCCGCCTGGTCTGCCAGGGTCGCCACCCTGCCGACGACCGCCGATATCGAGTCCAGCGAGGTCACCAGTTCCTGCCTGCGTTGGGAGAGTCTTTCGAACATCGACTGCGCCTGCGTGATCACGGTGTCGACCTCACCGCGCTGCTCCGCCAGGGTCCGCACGATTCCGTCGAGGTTCCCGATGATGTCGCCCAAGATCTGGTCCGGACCGGCGAACGACTCGGCAAGATCGGAAGTCTCGGTCACCAGCGTGGTGATCGAACCGTTGTCCCCCTGCAGCGCCCGGATGATCGAGGTGGTGATGTTGTCGATCTGTTCCGGGTCGAGAACACTGAACAATGGTTCGAACCCGTTGAGCAGCACGGATATGTTGAAGGAGGGCTCGGTGTGTGCCAGCGGGATCTCACCGCCGTCGAGGACCTGGGGCTGCCCGTAGTCGGCGAGTGACAATCCGAGGTACCGCTGGCCGATGATGTTCTCGTAGGTGATCGAAGCCTTGGTGTTCCCGTAGACCTTCTGGTCGGCCTCGACCCGGAAGCCCACCCGGGCGAGCGTCCCTTCGAGCGTGATCGAATCGACGCGGCCCACGCGGACGCCCGCCATCCGGACGTCGTCGCCGACCCCGAGTCCCGATACGTCGGTGAACACCGCAGAGTACGACGTGGTCGCGCCGTTCACGCTGCGTTGCAACGTGTTGAAGACTGTCCACGTCAGCGTCAGCGAGATGACGAGGAAGATGATCAGACCGATGAGCGGCTTGCGGTAACTCACGACTGCCCCTGCTCGGGTTCCGCCGAAGCACTGACCACCGCTCCGCGGGCAAGTGGGCCGAGAAGGAGCGTCGACGCCGAATTGGCGTCCTCTCCGAGGATCTCGCCGAGAAGCCGCTGCTCTTCACGGCTGCCGACCGGACCCACATTGCCGCCCATGGGTGCCGACATGAAGTTCTGCGGCGTATTGAGGTCGGGCATCACCGCGGGCGCGTTGGTGACAGGTGCGGTCTGGCAGCTGGGCCCTTCGAGGTTCCCGTATCGGGGACAGTCGGCCCGCGTGTACATCTGGTGCGGGGTGAACTGGAACTGGAACTTTCCCGTGCCGTTCTGCTGACCCACGGGCCAGAACTCCGCGAACCACTGCTTGGAGACGTTGTTCAAGCTGGTGGTGATCTGGGTGAAGGAGCCACCGCCGTCGGCCATCACCTCGATCACGGGCCCGAGCGCAGTCGTGATCCCGATAATCTTGTCCGTGTTGTTGTTCAGCGCTGTGTCAACCGTCGAGAGGGTGTTGGTTCCCGCGGCCAGCAGCTGATTCAGGCCCTTGTTCTTCTCCGCCAGGGTCCGCATGGGGACCACCGCGCTGTTCATCACGTCCAGCAGGTCCGGCGCCGACTTCCGCAATCCCTGAACGGCTTCACTGAGCGCGCTGAGCGTTGACGGTTGCCCCCGCGGCGCGATCACCGCGTCGAGTTCGCGGGTGATCTTGTCGAGCTGCGCGCCTGCGGTGGCGATGTCGTCGCCGTGGCGATCGGTGGCCTCGGCCACCACCGCGAGCATCCCGACGGTCTCGTCCGTTCCCACCCGGGCCGACGCGGCGATGATCTCCCGTACCTTCGTCATGGCCGTCTGCAACTGCACCGTCGACAGACTCTCGTCTTGGGCGATGATGGCGCCCTGGGTCAACCCCGGCGCTGATCCGTTGTCCACCAGCTGGATCGACGACACTGCGAAGACGTTGCTGGGCACGACACGTGCCGTCACCGTTCGCGGGATGGTACGGGTGTAACTCGGATCCAAGGCGAGATCGACGTAGTTGAGTCCGCCATTGGTCCCCGGATCCACGCCCTTCACCGTCCCGACCAGGACACCCCGATACTTCACATCCGAGTTGGAGGGGAGCCCGTCCCCGACGTTGGCGAGCACCGCGGTCGCCGTCACCGTCTTGTCGAACGTTCCGTTCATCTTCGCGTAGAGCGCGACGAGCAGCAGCGCCACCACGGCCAGGGCCGTCAGACCGAAGATGAACAAACGGGTGTTCGAGTTCCCGCGCGGATCGGTATCGAAGATCACGGGCATCGCTCAACCACCGAGCCGCGCGCCGGAACCGACGCCCCAGAGCGCCATCGTCAGCAGCAGATTGACGACGATCATGGCAGAGATGCTCGCGCGCATCGCACGTCCGGCCGCCGTACCGACGCCCTGCGGTCCGCCGGATGCGTAGAAGCCGTAATAGCACTGGATGGTGGAGGTGATTATTACGAACACAACGGCTTTGAGCATCGAATACAGGACGTCCGTGCCGTTGAGCACGAGTCGGAAGTAGTGTTCGTAGGTTCCTGCGGACATGCCGCTCGACAAGCTGACAACACCCTGCACCGTCACGTAGTTCAGCGTGAGACAGATGAGGTACAGCGGGATGATGGCCACGATGGACGCCAGGATGCGCGTCGTCACGAGGTACGGGATGGGCCGGATCGCGAGCGCTTCCATCGCGTCGATCTCTTCGGAGATGCGCATGGCGCCGAGCTGCGCGGTGAACCGGCAGCCGGCTTGGGCGGCGAACGCGAGAGAGGCCATGATCGGGGCGAGTTCCCGGGTCGCCGCCGTCGACGCGACCATACCGGTGGCCGGCTCGAGGCCGAGTAGATGCAGGGCCTGGTACCCCTCGATACCCACCAGGGCACCTGCCGCGGCCCCGAGCACGATGATCACACCTGCCGTCCCACCGCCGACGACTATCGACCCGTTACCCCAGGTGACATCAGACAGGATGCGTAGGAACTCTTTTCGATAATGCCGCAGGGTCAGCGGGATCGACACCAACGCCTTCACCAGAAACGCGACCATGTGACCGAGTCGCATCACCACTGCACCCTGGGATGCGGCGGCCGCCGCGATCGGACGCACCCCGGGTGGGTAATACCTGGAGGCCATCTAGAACCCCGTCCGCGGGAACAACAGGACGTAGAGCTGCGTGAAGCCGACGTTGACGACCATCAAAAGGATGATCGAGGCCACGACGGTGGCGTTGACCGAGTTGGCCACGCCCGCCGGTCCGCCGCGGGTGTTCAGACCCTTGTGGCAGGCCACGATCGCCACGATGGCTCCGAAGACGATGGCCTTGATCATCGTCAGGTAAAAGTCACCGACTGTCGCAAAGGATGCGAAGGTGGACACGAACGTCCCCGGGGTGCCGTTCTGTACGAATGTGTTGAAGAGATAACCGGAGAAGAAGCCGACGAAGCAGACGACTCCGGTCAACGACACCCCGACGAGGACCGCCGCCGCCAGGCGTGGCACCACCAGCCGGCGGATGACCGACAGGCCCATGACCTCCATGGCATCGATCTCGTCGCGGATCTTCCGCGATCCGAGGTCGGCGCAGACCGCCGAGCCTGCGGCCGACGCCATCAGCAGGGCCGCCACCATCGGTGCCCCCTGTCTGATCACCGCCAGACCGCTGGCCGCACCGGCCATGGAGGTGGCGCCGACCTGACCGGCCAACAGCGCGAACTGAATTGACAGCGTCATGCCGATGGGGACGGCGACGAAGACCGTCGGCATCGCCGACGCCGACGCCATGAACGCTGACTGCCGGATGAACTCGACGAAGGGGAACTTCAAGGTGAAGATGTCGACGATGAGGTACTGGATCGCTCGGAGACCCAGGACTGCCTGCCCACCGACAGTCTCGAGTGCGGCAACCGGGTGGCGCCGGACGTATCCGCGCGACCACTTCTTTATCTCGCCTACCGCAGATTCTCTTCGAACCTTGGGCACGACATCGGCTTTCGGAATCGGTACCCGTTGCCGATGGCGTACCGGTTGCGGCCGGGCCGGCGCACCGCGGTCGAGGATCGCCATTGGTCCTCCAGCTCTGCCCTGTCTGTCATCGGGTCGGCTCGGCAGCAGTCGACCACGGTGGTGGACCCGGCTCAGCTCGTTGACGGCACCAGGGCTGTTGGGCCGTCAAAACCTTGATCTGAGGCGGTATGTCTGGCGTCGGGGTACCTGGTCTCAACCCCGTGTGGTCGCCGCCCCCTCAGCCGGCGACCACACCGTTCAGCGCGTAGCGCGTCTACGTTCTGCGACGCGGCGGCGTCACAGGTACCACCCTCCGTTGACGCCGATGATCTGCCCGGTGATGAAACCGGCCTTGTCCGAGGCGAGAAATGCTGCGGCAGCGGCGACATCGTCCGGCGTGCCGGTTCGCCGTACCGGCGTCATGGTCGCGAGCGCATCCAGATCGGGGACGATCCCCGTCTTGACGCCGTTCTGAGCCATCGGGGTGTCGATGATCGACGGCGGGATCGTGTTCGCGGTGATGCCCAGCGGTGAGAGTTCGAATGCAAGCGCTTTGGTCAAGGCGATGACACCGCCCTTGGATGCCACGTAGTGCGCTCGATTCGGCGCACCGGACTGCGCGCTGGACGAGGAGATCGTGATGATGCGACCCCAGCCCTGCTCGATCATGTCCGGCACCGCCGCCTGGATGGAATTGAAGGTACCCGTGAGATTCACCTCGATGAGTCGATTCCACGCCTCGAGCGTGAGGTCGACGAAAGGAACATCTCCGTCGATGCCTGCGCTCGTGACGATCACATCGATCGGACCGAACTCCGAGCGGACCTTCGCGAAGGCCGCATCCACCGCATCACGATCGGTGACGTCAACCGCCCCTCCGATCGCGGTATATCCGTTGTTACGCAGTTCCTTTGCAGACTTCTCCGCCAGATCACCCTGCTGATCCAGAAGCGCGACCCGGTGTCCTGTTTCGGCGAGATGCTCAGCCGTGGCCAGCCCGATGCCGGACGCGCCACCGGTGATCACCGCTACGCGGTCGGTCGCGCCGTTCTTGTCGCCGTCGGTCATGAGGCATCCTTTTCTACGTTCTCGGTGATCGGGGTGAACTCGAGATGGAGTTCGGTGAGGCCACGCAAGATGTAGGTGGGCTCGAAGCTGAACTTCCGGTCGCCGGCCGGGCCGTGCGCCGATTCGGAGATCTTGATGTCGGCCATCCGGTCGAGGATTCGCTCGAAGGAGACAACCCCCTCGATACGGGCCAGCGGTCCACCCGGGCAGGAGTGGATACCGCGCCCGAATGCCATGTGCTCCCGCAGATTACTGCGTTCGAGGTCGAACTCGTGTGGATTCTCGAAATGTGTGGGGTCACGATTCACCGCGCCGGCCGCGATCATGACCGTAGTTCCGGCAGGAATGTCGACCTCACCCAGCTTCGTGTCCTTGACCGCCAACCGGAAGCCGGCCTTGACCGGACCTTCGAGCCGGAGCGTCTCCTCGATGAAGTTGTTGAGCAGACTGCGATCATCGCGCAGACGTTGTTGCAACTGAGGATCTTCGGCGATGAACCGCAGACCGGCACTGAGCAGCTTGACCGTGGTCTCCTGTCCGGCGGCGAAGACGAATGTCGCAGAACGCACGACATCGATCACCTCGGGCGTGGTGCCATCCGCGTACTTGGCCTGTGCAAGTTTTGTCAGCACGTCATCGCGAGGATCTCGTCGACGCTCCTCGATGTAGGCGCTGAACTTGTCGTCGAGCCATTCGAGCGGATTCGCCGACAGGGTGTCGCCGTCCGTGGCGCCGGGCCGAGCACCCGGGCGGGGCACACCCAACTGGATCCGGAACTCCTCGTGATCCTCTTCCGGAACACCCAGCAGATCTGCAATGACAAGCAGCGAAAAGGGTTTCGCGTAGTCCGTGAGGAACTCGGTGCTTCCGCGCTCGAGGAATTCGTCGAGCTGGGTGTCGGCCAGCTTCCACATGAACTCCTCGTTCTCCTTGAGCCGGCGAGGAGTGAGCAGCTTGTTCAGCAGGCCGCGGGCGCGCTGATGCTGAGGCGGATCCATCGTCACCATGTGTTCGTGCAGCGGCATCTTCTCGCGGTGCTCTGCGATGAGCGCGCTGATGTCGTCGCCTACCGGGGTGAAGGGCAGATCCGGGAACGGCCCGCCCACCGAGATGCACGAGGAGAAGTTCTCGGTGTCCCGGAACACCGTCATCGCTTCGTCGTGTCCGGTCACCGCCATGACGCCGTGATGGGGTTCGCGGACCACCGGGCACTTGGCCCGCAAGTGGTCGAAGTAGGGGTTCGGATCGGGGATCAGTGACTGATCGGTGAAGAAGTCAACTGAATCGAAGTCGCTCAAGACAAGCCCTCCATATCGTGCGCAAGACCGGATGATGATGGGGCTGGGCCTTGCCGCTGCTGTGCACACGCTCAGCGTGCTGTGCATATGCTTAGCATGTCAGCAGAAATGGGGTCAAGGTGTCTTTTCGAAGAATCTGAAACAGATTTCCGGACGTCCTACCCGGAGGGCCGCCGAAACCGGCTCTACGCTGGGTGATTCGGGAAGGGCATGCCCGTCAACGCTTCGAGCTCGTCGATACGCGGCTCGCCCTCCAACTTGCGGAGGTACGACTCGACGAACGCGAAGGTCTCCTTCTGCCCCGTGCTCATGCCGAGCGACTCCTCCATGATCAGCACCCTCGAGACACTTGTCATCAGCGTGATGGCCACGACTGCGGACATCTCGTCGGGATCAACTCCGTAGCGCGCCAACGTCTCTTCGATCACCCGCGCGGCGTCGACCCGGAATCGCTCGGCGTAGCGCCCGATCTCCGCCCGCAGTTCCTTGCGGTGGTTCGCGAGTGCGATGAACTCCATGGTCAGCGCGGTCGCGGCGGGATCGATGCTGAATCGCCACAATGCCCACAGCGGCTGAGAGGCCCGCAGCGCGAGCGCGTGGACTTCGATTCCCTGTTCGGCACGGCGCTGAAAAACGGCGGAGAAGAGTTCATCCATGGTGCGGAAGTAGTAGTGGACGAGTTGAGGCTTGAGGCCCGCCGCCTCGGCGACTCGTCGTGAACTGACCGCGGCGTACCCCTGCTCGACCATCAGTCGTTCGGTGGCGTCCAGGAGCACGGTTCGATTCTTCGCATCCGGTGCGCCGAGCCTGCGTGGCGATGCCATGCCCGTCACCTCCGTCCTACTTCGCCCGGTCGATCCGCCGCGGATCACCGATGAACACGCTCAACAATTCACCTCACGTTAGGCGAGTGCTCAGCATTCGCGAAGTTCAGCCCGTCGAGAGTGCTGACCATCACGTCTCGCTTCGCCGGGCTGGCGACGGGCCGCAGGTCACGACGTTTCTGAAAACATGATTTGCTTATAGCGAGAATCGCAATATCATCGAAGTTGTACCGTCAGTGGTCTGCAACGGGCCTCGAGATCTCGCGTTCATCGACCAGAAAGTGTTTTTCATGCCCATCGATGCAACCCGGCGCGAGACGTTCGACGCCGGCATGAAAGTCCGCGAAGAAGTCGTGGGCGCGCAGTACGTCGCGCGGGCGGTCGCAGCAACGAACGACTTCACCCGGCCGGTGCAGGAACTCGTCACCGAGTACTGCTGGGGCGCGGTCTGGACCCGGCCCGGCCTCGGGCGCCGGGAGCGATCCATGATCAATCTCGCCATGCTCACCGCCCTGGGAAAACCCACCGAACTTGCCGCCCACGTGCGCGGCGCACTGACCAACGGGGTCACCGTCGACGAGATCCAGGAGGTCCTTCTACAGACCGCCGTGTACGTCGGCGTACCCGCCGCACTCGAATCCTTCCGCGTGGCAAATGAAGTCATCACCGAGAACACCGATGTCTGAACGCCCGAACGTGCGGGTGGCCTTCGTCGGACTGGGCAACATGGGTGCTCAGATGTCCGTCCGACTACTCGACGCCGGCTATGACGTGGTGGGTTACGACCCCAGCGACACGGCCCGCAGGTCGTTCGTGGCGGCCGGCGGCACCGAGGCCACGACGGCAGCCCATGCGATCCGCGGCTCGGAGTTCGCCATCCTGATGCTGCCGAGCTCGCGGGTTGTCGAGCTCGTCCTCGGCGACCCAGATGTGGTCGGCGAACTCGGTCCACGGACGACGGTGATCGACATGTCGTCCTCGGAGCCCGTGTCGACCGTCGACCTGGCGCGCACGGTGAGCAAGACCGGCGCCGTGCTGATCGATGCCCCGGTCTCCGGAGGGGTGGCCGGGGCCAAGGCGGGGACGCTGACGATCATGGCCGGCGGCGGAGATGACGTGGTGGCACGTGTCCGAAACCTGTTGGCACCACTGGGAACCCTCACGCACGTCGGAGACACCGGCGCCGGTCACGCCCTCAAGTCGGTCAACAATCTGATGGCCGCGGTCGGGTTGCTCGTCACCTCCGAAGGCGTTGCGATCGGGCGGCGGTTCGGTATCGACCCAGCGCTGATGGTGTCGATGATCAACAGCTCGAGTGGACAGAATGCTGCCACCGACCAGAAGTTTCCCCGGTTCGTCCTGCCCGAGACCTACGACTCGGGCTTCGCCCTGGCGTTGATGCTCAAGGACATGCGCATCGCCACTGGCCTCGCCGCCGCGCTGGGTGTTCCCGCGCCCCTCGGGGATCGCGCTGTCGAAGTCTGGGCGAGCGCCGACCGCGACCTCGGTCCCGGAGCCGACCAGACCGAGATCGCGCGCTGGACGTTCGACAATGCATCGACCCGGGCCACCTCCTGATCGATCTGCAAGGGGCACCTACGAGCGCGTCACCGGCGCAGTTTCTCGATGGTGGGAGATGCCTGGGCGGCTTCTGAGTACGCCAGTTGGCGCAGGTTCGGATCGGTCAGGACCTGAACGTTGAACCGCGCGTACCAACTCGGGGTTCCGAGCTCGTCCAGGTGAACCGTCGACGGGCGTACCAGGCAGGCGACCCAGTCTCGAACCTCCGTCGAGCCGTCGATGTCACGGAGCATCTCGGCGCGTTGTTCCCCTGTCCCGCTGCTTCACTCACCTGTCGGTTCGACACGGCGAACAGACCGTGCTCGGCGAACAACCTCTCTGCGGCAACAAGGATGAGTTCGCGCGTCGCTGCGGCACGACCCGATCTCCCGTTGTCGACTGCGGTGCGCATGGTCAAATACTGATGCCGATCAATTTGGTGTCGAGGTACTCGCTGATGCCCTCGGCCGCGCCTTCCCTGCCGAGCCCGCTCTCTTTGATGCCACCGAACGGCGCCGCCGCCGACGTCGGGTTGATGTCATTGATGCCGACCATCCCGAATCGCAACTTCTCCGAGACCCGAAGGGCGCGAGACAGATCCCGGGTGTAGACGTACGAGGCCAGCCCGTAGTCCGTGTCATTCGCCATCGCGACGACCTCGGCTTCGTCGTCGAACACGGTCACCGCTGCGATCGGGCCGAAGGTCTCTTCGCGATAGATGTCCATGTCCGCGGTGACGTCGGCGAGCACAGTCGGCGAATAGAAGAAGCCGCCGTCGAAACCCGTTCCGGTGAGCCGGTGTCCGCCGGTCAGGACGCGAGCACCGTGCGCGCGGGCGTCATCGACCTGACGTTGCATGCGGAGCACCGCCTTCTCGTCTATGAGTGGTCCGACACCACTGGTCGCAACCAAGCCGTTGCCCGCTGTGAGTGTGCGCGCCCGTGTCACGAGGGTCTCGAGAAAGACCTCATACAGGGAGCGATGGACGAAGATCCGATTCGGGCTGATGCATGCCTGCCCGGTGTTGAGGAACTTGACCAAGCTCGCCCCTTTCGCCGCATGCACCGGATCCGTGTCCTCGAACACGATGAACGGAGCGTGCCCACCCAGCTCCAGCGACACGCGCTTGACGGTGGAGGCGGCTTCGCGCGCAAGCATTTTGCCGACCGCGGTCGAACCGGTGAAGGCGATCTTGCGTACTGCGTTGCTGGCGAACACCTCACCGGAGAAGATTGCCGGATCCGCGGTGGTGACCAGGTTCGCGACACCGGGCGGCAGCCCCACATCGTCGAAGATTCTGAACACCGCCATGGCGGTCAATGGTGTGTGCTCGGCGGGCTTGAGAACCACCGGGCACCCGGCCGCGAACGCGGGTGCGACCTTGCGGGTGATCATCGAGACCGGGTAGTTCCAGGGCGTCACCGCGGCCACTACGCCGACCGGTTGCCGCAGAACCATGAATCGCTGATCGGCGCGTGCAGACGGAATCGTCGAACCGTAGACGCGTTTCGCCTCCTCGGCGAACCAGATGAGGAAGTCGGCCGCATAGCCGACCTCGGTACGAGCCGCCTTCAGGGGCTTTCCCTGTTCCATCGTCATCAAGGTGGCGAGGTCGTCGGCGCGCTCGAGCATCAGCCGGTGCGCCTCGTAGAGATATGCCGAACGCGCGTACGCCGTCGCGCCCGACCATTGCTCGAACGCCGCATCGGCCGCGTCGATCGCTGCCCGCACGTCGCCGGGCCCCGCTGCCGCCACCGATGACAGCACGGCCCCGGATGCGGGATCGGTGACCTCGAACGTCTCCCCGGACGCGCCCGGCCCCCACTTTCCGTTGATGTACAGCGACTCTCGGGTCGCTTCTGCGTCGTCGAACAGTGGTAAGGCCATGCGTGATCACTCCCTCGCTCCCGCGGACGATACCGCGATGGGCGTCGAATTCGCAATGTGATTATCATTTTTGGAAATGCCATTACCGCACGTGGTAGGACTGGAGTGGGACCGATGGACGCTCCCTGCCCAATCCGAGGAAATCCGAGGTGGCGAGGTGACCGACACGAACATCACCGCAGACATGCGAACGGTGCTCGGCAAAGAGTTCGCACGCGCGGTGAGTTTTCCTATCGCGGCTTCTGACATACGCCGCTGGGCCATCGCCGTCTACTACCCACAGTCGCCTCCGGCCCGGTATTGGGACCGGTCCACGCAGCCGGGACCCCTGGTGGCGCCACAAGAGTTCAACCCCTTCGCCTGGATGTCGAGTGAAGGGCCTGCGCCTGCCGGTGACCACGACCCCGATCGGCATTTCAGAACTCTTGGTGTCACAGGTCCGGGCCTGAAGTTCCAGGTTAACGGCGGGGTCCGCGCAACCTACGGGGTCCCGATGCGCGAGGGCGACGTGATCACGTCGTCGTCGTGTATCGCCGAACTCACCGAACGCACCGGCCGACTCGGTCTCATGCTGTTCACCACCGTCGAGACGGTCCTGACAAACCAGGACCGCGCCGAGGTCCGCCGTCAGCGGATGACGATCATCCGATACTGAGCGAGAAAATGATGAGTGACAACACTTTTGCGGTGGCGGTCGGTGACACGCTGCCCCCATTCATCCGCACGACCGGGCTGGCCAACTGGAACCGGTTCGCCGCGGTCAACGACGAGTTCATCGACATCCACATGGACGATGACGCAGGCCGCGACGCCGGCTACGAGTCCGCGTTCGGGATGGGGACACTGCTGTGGTCGTACCTGCACAATCTCGTTCGCGACTGGCTTGGCGAGCACGGGCGGATCGTCGAGATCGATTGCCAATTCCGGGCACCGAACACCAAGGGGTTGACCCTGACTGGCCACGGCACGATCACCGCCGTACGCGGAAACCACGTCGACATCGTCCTGTCGATCGAAGACCAACACGGCAACGTTCTCACTCCCGGCAGCGCCACGGTCGAACTGACCGGCGACCGCACGATCGGCGGGACGGCATCATGACGCTCGGCAAGATCTTCCACCTCGTGCACATCACCGACGATCTGCCCGCGTTGGAGTCCTGGTACGACGACGTGTTCAGCGTGCGCAGAGGGTGGATGGACCACCAGTACGCCGAGTCGGAACAACGGGACGCCTCCCTGGTCACGCTCGCCGACGTCGTCATCGAGCCACTGGCCCCCGCGTTCCGGGTCGACGGGTGGGACCGCTACCCCCTTGGCAGGTTCTACAACCGCTTCGGTAACCACTGGCACTCCATCGCCTGGTACTGCGAAGATGCGCAACCATACTGGCAACTGATGCGCGAAAACGGTATTCGTGTCTTCGGTCCCGCGGGTGGCCAATCCGATGAACCGCCGGCCCCCGGTAGTCCGGTCTTCACCCACCCCAAGGACACGATTACCCAGATCCAGTTCGATCCACCCAGAGAGAGTCGGAGCCGCGACCCACGCCTGCACCCGGAGTACGACCCACAGTGGTGGCTCACCGAGCATCCGCTGGGACTGCACGGCCTGTCGTACACGACGGTGCTCACTCGCGACCTCGCCCGCGGTGAGCACATTTTCGCGGACATCCTCGGCGGAGACGTACTCGAACGGTCCATCTCGGAGCTGACCGGAACCGACGACGTCTACGTCAGACTCGGCGAAGCCGTTGTACAGCTGTCGAAGCCGACTTCCGACCGTGGCATCGCCGCCGATGACCTCGCAGCCTCCGGCGAGATCCACCACGCCGCGTGCTTTCGGGTGGCCGATCTCGACCGCGCCGAGGAGTACCTGGCCTCGAAAGGAATCAAGACCTCGGCCCGTGACGATCAGACGATCCTCAGCCTGCCCGAGACCACCCACGGCGCCGTGTTCCGGTGGACCACTCGCGTGATCCCCGGCGGGACCTCCCCCGACTGAACCCCCAACGGCAGCATCCACAACCACCACCAGTGAAAGAGAAAACCGATGACCGAGACAGTAATCGTCGACGCAGTTCGCACCCCGATCGCCACCGCCCGCAAAGGCACCCTGCGGGACACTTCCGCCGAGGTGCTCGCCACACACATACTGGCGGAGGCCGTGCGCAGATCGGGCCTGCCATCCGAATCCATCGATGACGTCATCTTTGCCGAATCCCACTACGGTGGCGGTGATCTGGCGCGCTACGCGGCGGTCGCCAACGGTCTCGAACACATCCCCGGCCAGGCGGTCAACCGCTACTGCGCGGGCAGCTTGACCTCCGTCGCGAATGCCGCGGGCTCGATCACCTCGGGTATGGACACCGTGATCATCGCCGGCGGTGTCAACACCAACTCCACGAGCCCACGGCCGGTCTGGCGTGTCATCGGTACCGAGGACACCGAAACCCGGTTACCGCCGACGTTCCCCTACCGTGAAGACGCCGCCGACGACACCAGCCTTTCCGTGGGTTGGAACATCGCGCAGAAGTACAACCTGTCCCGGGAGCAGATGGATGCCTGGGCGGTGCGATCCCACGAGCGTGCCGTGGCCGCCATCGATTCCGGTGTCTTCGACGACGAGATCGCGCCGATCAAGGTGACCCAGGGCGACGGCACCGTCGTCGAGTTCGCAGTAGACGAACATCCGCGACGGACAACGACTTTGGAGAAGGCCGCGCAAGTAAAGCCGATCCACCCGGAGATCGAGGGCTTTTCGATCACCGCTGCCAACGCCAGCGGGGCCAACGACGCTGCCGCGGCGCTCACCCTCACCACGGCCGAGAACGCCTCCGCGCATGGATTGTCCTCGCTCGGAACTGTCAAGGCATGGGCGTCAGTCGGAGTCGACCCCAAGTTCACCGGCGACGGCAGCCTCGTCGTCATCCACAAACTCCTCAAACGGGCCGGGCTCAAGGCATCTGACATCACCCTGTGGGAGATCAACGAGGCGTTCGCGTCGGTACCTGTCTCGGTTTGTCAGGAACTCGGACTCGACGAGGACCTCGTCAACATCTACGGCAGCGGGTGCAGCCTCGGACACCCGATCGCCGCCAGCGGCGCGCGCATGCTGACCACGCTCTCGCATGAATTGCGCCGTCGCGGAGGCGGAATCGGCATTGCCGCGATGTGCGCGGGTGGCGGGCAGGGCGGCGCCGTACTCGTCCAGGTCTGAGCAAAAACCACCGATCGACAAGGAGAGTCATGTCCACAGCGTTGCTGTTCGCCTGGTCCAGCCCCACCTCGCCCGAGGTCGACGCCGAGTTCAACAGGTGGTACGAGGACGTCCACGCCCCGCAGGTCAAGGCCGCCGTCGGTACCGAGGTCACCGTCACCCGGTACCGGTTCGAAGACCCCGCGGTCGACGGACAACCGCCGGTCCCCAAGTACCTCGCCGTCTACGAGATCTCCGACACCGACGTGACCACCGCGCACGCCGCCCTGATGGCGGCGTTCAAGGGTGGCCGGTTCGACATGTCGCCGACCATCGATCGGAGCGCGGCAAGTATGGAATGGTATTCACCGCACAACCGGTCGTCATCCGAAAATTCACCTGCTCAACCGATCTCGACGAAGGGTCTCTGACTATGCCGATCCTCCGCACCTCGCGGACCGACAACACCGCGGTGCAACTGTTGCTTCGTGCCGCCGTCGGCGGAACCATGATCGCCCACGGCGTCAAGCATGGACGTAGTATCGACGGCACCGCAGGCTGGTTCGGCTCCATCGGCTTCAGACAACCCACACTGCAGGCCAAAGCCTCGGCTGTGGTGGAGGTCGGAGCGGGAGCAGCGATCGTCGCGGGCGCTGGTACACCGGTCGCTGCTGCCGCCGTGGTCGGGACGATGGCGGTTGCCGCGCGCTCAGTGCACCTGCCGAACGGATTCTTCATCACCTCCGAGGGCTGGGAGTACGTCAGCAATCTCGCGATCGCCGCCGTCGCACTGGCGAGCATGGGCCCGGGCCGCTGGAGTGTGGACCGGGCGCTCGGCCTCGACAACAAGTTGACCGGGAATCGAGCAGCCGCGCTGGCCGCCTGCGTGGGCCTGGCGGCCGCCGGCGCGCAACTGGCCGCGTTCCACCGACCGGCCGAGAAGTAGGCGCTAGTCCAGGCGGTAGCGAATCAGTCGTGAACTGTTGCCCACCACTGCGACCGATGATGCGTTGTGCAGCACTGCGGCGAGCACCGGTGACAGCGCGCCCCCGGCACCCACGATCAGACCGATCGCGTTCACGGCAATCGACATCGCATAGTTCTGCCTGATGACGTCCAGGGCGTGCCCACCGAGTTCCCGTAGATCGAGAAGCCGTCCCAACTCGTCGCCCGACAGCGCAACGTCGGCGGTCTCTACCGCCACGTCGGTGCCTGCGATACCCATTGCGATACCGATGTCGGCGGCGGCCAGCGCGGGTGCATCATTGGTGCCGTCGCCGACCATCGCCACGGTGTACCCCTGATCTTGCAGTTCCCGCACCATGGTCAGCTTGTCTTCCGGCAGCACCTCGGCCCGCCAGTCAGCGATTCCGAGTTCGGCGGCGACAGCACCCGCGGTTTTCGGGTGATCACCCGTGAGCATCACGATCCGGCGGACACCCGAACGCCGCAGCTCTGCAATCACTTTCACAGACTCAGGACGGACCTCATCGCGCAGGCTCACCAAGCCGACGAGTTCACCGTCGACGGCCAGCAGCAGCGGGGTCTCGGCGCGGTGCTGAAGTCGATCCACCCAAGCCAGGGCATCGGCAGTCAATTCGACGTCCTCGGACTCGAGTAACGGCTGATTGCCCAGCAGTAGTGTGCGGTCGCCCGCTACGGACCGCATGCCCATTCCCACGACCACCTCACACTGCTCGTGCGCAGGGATCTCGATGTGCCGTTCCTCGGTACTGCGGATGAGCGCCTCGGCGAGTGGATGCCGCGAATGGATCTCCGAGCTGGCTGAGAAGGCGAGAACTTGCTCCGGATTCCAATCATCGTGAAACGAAACAACATTGGTCACCACGGGCCGGCCCACCGTCAACGTGCCCGTCTTGTCGAACACGATCGCGTCCACGCGGCCGGCTTGTTCGAGGTGTGATCCGCCTTTGATGAGCATGCCTCGACGGGCTCCGTTGCCGATCGCAGCACTGATGGCGGTCGGCGTCGACAAGCCAACAGCGCACGGACAAGCCACGAGCAGCATTGTCATCGCGCGACGCACGTCGCGGGTCACCACCAGGGTCAGTGCCGCCAGTGCAAACGAGGCCGGCACAAAGCGGCGCGAGAAGTTCTCACCGACGGTCTGGATCTGACCACGATCATCCTGCGCCTGTTCAACTCTGGCGATGATGCGCCCCAACGCTGTTTCGCGGCCGACAGCACCGGCGCGCACGACGAGCCGCCCGCGCATGACCACCGAACCGGCGTACACGCGATCGCCGACATCGAGGGTGACCGGAAGATTCTCACCGGTGATCGCCGATTGGTCCACCACCGCTTCGCCTTCGCACACGACGCCGTCCACGGGAATGGCAACCTGTTCGTGCACGACGACTTCGTCGGCGATCTGCAGCGTGGCGATGTCGACAGACACCTCGGTGCCGTCCGGGCCTCTCACCCAGGCGGTGTCCTGGCTGCCGGCCAGCAGAGCCGAGATGGCCCGGCGGGTGCGCCGCAGGGTGAGGTCTTGCAGATACTCGCCGATATTCAACAGCCACAAGACGGTCAACGCGACAACGTTCTCCCGCAGCAGGAGGCTCGCGACGGTTGCGGCAGAGACCAGCGCATCGGTGCCGGCGGCTTTGCGACCACTGAGCGATCGCAGCGCACCCTTCAGGAAGGGGTAGCCGGTAAAAATCGTGACTCCGCCGGCCACCATGCGACTGGTCGGGCCCAACATGGGCGGTCGCCGAAACCCGTATCGGCGCACACCGAGTAGAACCAGTGCGGTACCGCCGACGGCCATCCGAAGAATGTCGCCGCTGCTCACCTCGGCAGAGTGTGGTGTTCTCTCGGCCACGGCTGTCGCCGGCACCTCGGCGCCTGACTGCACCGCGGCATCAAGCGCGGTCCTGTCGAGCCGCTCTGGGGAGTACCAGATCACAACGCTGCCGGTCCGTGGATAGGCGTGCACGGCGCGAACGCCCGCGACAACGCCGACGGCATCTTCGACCGCTACCGCCCGCGCCGCGCTGGCGATCAGCCACACCGCGGTCAGGCGCATCCGTCCGGCAGCATCAGATCGAACGATCAGCCGACTTCCGAGATCACCTGACATGACAGTCGCAGGCGCTTGATGGGTGCAGCTCGGGTTCCGCGACGTGCGAGGGCGCAGTCATCAGTGGTCGTGATCGTGTACCGGAGTGGCCACCGGCGGGGTCACCTGCTCGCCCATCCTCTCCTTGGCTTCGGCGATCACGTCGGCCGCGGCCAGACGTGCTGTTTCAGCCTGCTCTTCGGCCTTGCGCGCACCGCGCAGCGACCACGCCGTTGCGGTGACCGCGGCCTCACGCAGCGGTGCGCGTTTCACCAGTTCCTTGGCCCCGTTGTAGGCGGCGACCCCTACCACGCCCGTCAGCACGGTCGACGCTGCTTTTCCGAGTATTGCTCCGAACACCGTGGACCACCTCTCCGATATCGAAAATGATTGTCGTTAGACTACACCTATGACGCATACGGTGGCCGATCGATTCGATCGAGTCCGGGCCATCCATCACGCGCTGACCGATACCGGTCCCGAGCCGTTGCGCTCCGTTCACCTGAGCGATGCCGCCGAGACGCTGACTCTTCGGCCGCCTACCCGCGAACCGGCAATGCCACTTCATGCAGCGCTCGACGACCGCCGATCACGGTACGACTATGCCCCACTCGACCACGAAGATCTGTCGGCGCTACTGCGGTGGGCACTGGGTCCACAGCGCACACTGCCCACCGCCGGCGGCGGCCATCGAATGAGCATGCATCCCAGTGCCGGAGGGCTAGCGTCCACGACCGCGTTCCCCATTGTGTTGCGCCACATCGACGGGATCGCCGAGGGGGTGTATCAGTTCGACCGTGACGCTCACCAGTTGCTACGACGCCGAGAGGGTGATGTGCGGGGCGCGCTCACCCGATGTCTCGTGCAGCCCGAGTTCGCCGAGCGCACACCGGTCATCATCGTCATAGTCGGCGAGCTGGAGGCGACGCTGGTGAAGTACTCCGAACGGCACTACCGCACGCTGCATGTCGATGCCGGACTCGCCGTGGCCAACCTGTATCTCGTGGCCACGGCTCTCGACCTCGCGTGTTGCGCGATTTCCGGGTTCTACGACGACCAGCTCGCCGAGACTTTGTCCCTGAGCGAAAGCCAGATACCGCTAGTCGCCTTTGCCGTGGGTGCTCGCCGTCAGGTCCGCGAGCAGCGGTAGACGCCCCACCCCCGAGTACCACCCAGCCGCGGCCGCGGTCACCAGCACCAACGAACCTGCCGATACAGCCACCCCCACTCCGGCGACCTGCGCGAGGGCGCCCCCCAACGCTGCCCCGAACGGGGTACCCCCCATGGCGATCATCCGCGCCGTGGTGTTCACCCTCGACTGCAGCTCGTCGGGTGTGATCGATTGCCGCACAACGATCCCATTGATGATGACCATCGTGTTCGCGGCCTGGTACACCACGAGGACAAGCAGAGAGATCACCAACCAGGTTGTCTGCGCCCAGAGAGCCATCGCACCCGCAGCCACAGCGATACCGACGAGGGTGATCTTGCCGGTGACGACCGTTCGTTGGATTTTCGCGCTGACGAGGCTGATCAGAAACGCGCCCAGGGCTGTCGCCGCGTACAGGGCACCGAGCCGTGCGTCGTCGTCCTGGAGCCCCAACCTCTCGACACCGACCACCACCATCAGCCCGACCACCACTCCGTTGGCCAGGCTCACACCGATACCCACGAGCGTGAGCGCGCGGACCGCCGGCTGGGTCCAGATGTAGTGCAGCCCTTCGTTGATCTGTCGAAGCAGTCGCTGCCCGTCGACCACTCCCCCGGCGTTCGCGGGGATCGGGATGGTTGCGGTGACGGCAGCCGCGGTCAGGTAGCAGGCGGCGTCGATGGCGATGGCGCCGGCAGGGGTGAGCGCGGTGGCGGCCACACCGCCGAGCACCGGTCCGGCGATACCGATGACGGTGCCCACTGACACCAGTGTTCCGGTGGCGTCGGCGATCTTCTCTCGGCCCACCAATGCGGGCACGACGCCGAACGAGGCGGCATCGTAGAAGACGAACAGGGTGGACACCACAAAGGCCACCGCAACCGCGTGTGGGATCGAGACGGTCCCCACCGCGCTGGCGAGGGGAATGCTGGCCAGCGCGGCGGCGCTGAGTGTTTGCGCGGCCAGCAGGATCGTCTTGCGGTCGATGCGGTCGGCAACCGCCCCCGCCAATAGTCCGAACAGCAAGTACGGGAGTGACTCCACGGCGAAGGTGACTCCGGACAGCAGCGCTGACTCACTGCGTTGATAGACCAGAAGTGGAAGTGCCACCACTGTGACCGCGTTACCCGCCCAGCAGATGGCCCGCGCGAGGACAAGTGTTCGGAACGGGTTCACAGGCTCGGCGGCGGCACCAGGAGTAGCGAATCCGGATGATCCGGGTCCGCGCCGGTCCCCGCCGTCTGTGCCACATCCCTCCAGCGGGCGAGCCCGAAGTAGGGAAATGCCGCCGGCGCGTTGGGGATCAGGCCGCCGGCACACACCCGCGCGACACGAAGTGGTGTCAAGGCGATGTCCGGGGTGGTGATGTCGCAGACGACGATGTCGTGGCCACCGGCTCTCAGTCGCGTCTTCACTGTGGCCATGTCCCCGGTCGGCAACTCGCCGATGTCCACGGTCTGCGCGGGCTCGGTGAACCGCGGGAGTAACGCTTCGTGCGTGCGGGGGTCGAGCCATACCTGGGCTTGCGCGCCGAGGTCCCGGATGTGTTCGCTCCGTGCGCCGGCGGCGTCGAGGTAACTGCGGTCTGCTCGGTGATCGAGGTAGAGGCCGCGCGAGAGCACCCCGGCGTCCATGGAACCGAACACCCAGCCGTGGGGCTCGAGCAGGCCACGGGTGAAGACCCAGCTGTGGATCGCTTCAAGGACCGCCTTGCGAGCAGTCTGGGCCGGATCGAGTTTGGCGGAGAATCCTCCTGCCACGATGCCCAATTCGGGGTCATGGACCACCGCAGCCACCACCGGCACCCCGAAGTAGGAGGGCAGTTCCAACAAGTGACACTGCAACCGGGTGTCACCGAGATCGTCGAGCAAACCCGGAACACTACGGAGGTCGATGCCGCGAGCGGGCAGGTTCAGGTGCCACCACAGCGAGAGCGCGTCGCGTTCGATCAGCTCCAGCAACCCGCGCGACGCCGCATCGACGAGACCGGCGCCGGTCGCGATGCCGGCGTAGTTGAGGTGGTGCAACCACGGTTCACGCCTGCGGCGGCCGGTCCGCCAGTTGAGGTAGACCAACGACGCCGGAACCAGCGTCGGTCGTCCGTCATCGCCGATCCCCTCGCACCAGGCGATCGAGGTGTCGTGAGTGAATTGTTCGAACGGGAATCCGGGCGTGTCGTACTGCCAGGACGCAAAGAAGTTCAACTCCTGCGGTCCGACGTGCCGGATGCCTTCGGCGCCCAACGTCCGGGGTGTCGCGCGTAGAAGGTGTCCGGGCACGTAGTTGCCACAGTAGCGTTCGACAGCCTCCCCGATCGCCGCGATCCGGGCACCGGCGCCATCGCCGAATGTTGTTCCCAGCGAGACCAGGTCGCTGGGCCAGTTACCGTGCGTTCTGGTGTCGGCGATCTCCGCCGTCAATCCGATGTACCGCTCCGGCAGAGCATCGAGCCTTTGCACCGGATGCACGGCGCGGATGAT
The DNA here is from genome assembly GCF_017377795.1 of Williamsia soli. Lineage (GTDB taxonomy): Bacteria > Actinomycetota > Actinomycetes > Mycobacteriales > Mycobacteriaceae > Williamsia > Williamsia soli. The sequence goes on from NZ_JAFRDR010000013.1 coordinate 80,561, forward strand.
GCCGGCATACGGATCGACGAGATCGTCTGCGGACAGCAAGCCGGACGCGTTCATGCGGGGAGTTCCACACGCACGCCGGTGATGTCGCGCTCGGCGATCTGCATGGCCGTTCCGGTGAGTTGGTCTTCACCGCTCTGCAAGTCGCGTGCGTGACGTGGAAACGAGTGCGCCGAGATGATCACTGCCATGGATTCTCCTGGGTCGAGGTGGACCGATAGTGGGGTCAAGCGAACCGCTCGATGTGGGGACAGCCCGTGCGCAACCTGTTCGAGCCGACCATCGCGGCGTCGGATAGCCAGCAGCGCGGCCCAATCAGCGTCCTCGACTGCGGAATTGATGTGCACCGTGGGCGTCCCGATCATCGAGGTGGCCGGAGCCGCGAAGTCCAGGACAAGGAGGTCGGGCCTCGCCGCGACCGCTCGCAGGTCGTCGCCCGGTGGAATCGAGGGGAAGGGGTCGGCGGGGTCGCTGACAAAACGGCCGCCGGGCAGGTCGACTCGCTGGGTTGCACTGGGCCACCGATTCAGTTCCACCAGATCACCTCGCTGACCGTACATCTGCCCACCTGTCCCGGGCCTGCCTGCGAGCACTCCGTCAATCCATTGCGTCATGTGCTGGGCGCGGGCCGATCGGTACAGGCGGTGGTCCCACGGGCCCATGACGAGAGCGGCAGGTCCACCCCACGAGGTCCAGAGGTCGATGGTGTCCTGTGCGAACCAGTCGTAGGTGCCGCCGATGGCCAGCAGCGGGCACGACAATGCCGAAACATTGTCGGCGCGTTCTGTATCGGTGCGTACTGCCCTGATGACGTGGTCCCAGTACGCGATAGGTGGATGAACTCTGTGTCCTATCCGGGCTACCGGCAGGGTACTGAGTGCACCATCGGGGATGGCGCCACCCGGCGATCGGGTTCGGTCCCCGTGTTCGAGCCACCACCCCACACGAGACTCGAGGTAAAAGGCGCCATCGACATTGCGTGCGGTCTCGCCAAGACCCAAAGCCGGGACGGCGACCGACACACCGCCGACGGCGTCCATACCGGCGTCGGACGCAGCGATCGTCGACTCCACGGCGCAGTGAGCGCCATAGGATGTGCCGTACATGATCACCGGCGCACTGCACCAGGATTGATGCGCAACCCATTCCAGCGTCGCCAGACCGTCGGCGCCCTCGTTCTCGTAGGGACGAAATGCGCCTGAGGATTGGTAGCGACCGCGGACATCTTGGGTCACCACAGCCATACCGCGGCGAGCCCACTGAAGGGCTTCAGGCATGTGGGCGTGCACATCGTAGGGCGTGCGGACAATCAGCACCGCCCGCGGCGCCGTATCCGGGAGCACGACCACGGTGTGCAGTCCGTAGATGGAAACGACCTCTGTGATCAGCGGCGTCACTGCGGCGCAACAGGTATCGGAAGTACAGGGTGACGCGACACTGTCAGGGATCGCAAATCCACCGCGGTCAACAAATAGTGCGAGCGCCGCGGGGGCGAGCTGGTTCGATCGGCGATCTCGGCCACGATCGCCTCAGCGATCGCCTCTGCCGCCCGATCCGACACCGGGTGCAGCGACGAGTCGATACGGCGTCCTGCGTCGACGGGCCGAAAGCGCGGTTGCATGCGGTCGCGGTGTGCGGTGCATGCTCGCCGTCGCCGCAGTACGTCGACGACATCGACGGCGCGTGGGGTGATCACCTGCGTGATGCCGTCTCGGTAGCTGGCGAGGTCGACCTCGCCGATGTCGCGGGGAACCGCTTCGTCATCACTGAGATGACACACGAACTCTCCTCGGTCAGCACTAACGCTTCTGCGTCCCAGCAACATCGAGGTTGCGGCCGCGACCTTTCCCTGGCCCCGGACGTCGACGAGAGGTACGGCGGGTACCGCGGTGACATGACCGGCGTCGATCAATGCGCTCAACGCTGCAGACGCAGTGGGCGATGCGGGTACAGCACCCCCGGCAAGTACCTCGAAGAGCTGCTCGATGTCGGCCGGGGGCAGCGTCAGCTCGAAGTGTTCATCGTCGGCGGTGCGCAGCACGTAACCCTGGCGCGCTTGGTAGATCGACGTATTGGGGGAAAGCTGCACGATCTCGCTTCTTGTTCGGGCCTGCGTGCCACCCGGAAGTGTTGCCCGGGTGGCACGCGGGTCAGTGATGCCTCAAATGATCCGGAGACCTATCAGTCCTCGGTGTCCTGGGCGTCGTCGAACGGGTTCTCCACCAGCGCGTTGCTGTGGCCCGCGGAGTGGGTCGCCAAACCGACCGGCGCCTGGATCGAACGGAAGAACTCATTGTCGTTCATGAATCTCCTTTTATTCGAGATGTATTCGCCCTGGAGAGGCGAACTGAATGCCCGATTGAGCGGGCATCACCACCGTAGGCTAAATGACAATCGTTTTCAATAGGTGGACCTGCGGCGCACCCTTATCGCCCTCATGCCGTGTTGAGTTCGGCGGTCACCGCATCGAGCACGATGCCCAGGGAGATGGTTCCACGCCCCGTTGCCCACACACTGGCCTCGACCTCCACGACACGATCGTTCTGCGCCGCCGAAATGGAGGGCCAGACCGGGTTGGCGGCAAGTCGCGCCGACAGCGGTTCGGTGTCTTCCCCTGATGAAAATGCCTGGGCGAAGATGACATCGGGGTTCACTGCCGCAATCTGCTCCACCGACACTGTCGCGAAAGCGTCGGTGCCGGCCTGCCATGGGTAATTGCTGACCTCGGCGAGCAATGACCCGACCGGAGTCTGGACGGAGTCGACTCCGAGGCTGCCGGGCTCCCCATACATCGACAGGGTGGTCACGTCACTTCGGTTTTGCTGTGCGTTCTCGACGCGGTCGATGAACCGTTGTGCGGCGACGTCGGCTTGGGCCTGCCTACCTGTCAACTGGCCCACCGTGCGCAAGAACTCGACCGAGTCCCGCCACGAGGTCGGGTTCACCAGGTACAGCGGCGCGGATTCGGTGACCGCTCCACGCAACCCGTCCTGGACACCACCGAGCCCGATGACCAGGTCGGGTTGCGCCAAGGCGATGTCTTCGACATTCTCTTCGCCAAAACCGCCCGTGATCTGGCGCATCTGCGTGTCGGGACCGAAGAACCGGTCGTCGACTGCCAGGTCCTCGCGGTATGCCACCGGAACGATCCCGACTTCTTTCAGTGCGTCGACGCACATCATCGTCAGGCACGCGATGCGCTCGGCCGGGGCGTCGAGCGTCACCGTGGTGCCCGTCGAGTCGGTGACGGTGATCGCGTCGGCGGGCGACGCCTCGTCCTCGCCACTGCAGGCCACAGCGGAGGCAAGCAGCGCCAGCGCCGACGCGGTCACGGCAAGCCGACGAGTCCTCGTTGGCAGGCCAGATAGACGGGTGAACTTGCGCATTCGATCTCCCTTACAGATGATGTTATGCGAAATGATAACCATTGCCACTAACTTGCGGAGTAGGCCACCCGATCGGCGGCTCATGGGCCTCCTGCTTCTCGGTTCGGCAATGGTGGCCGGTGTTGTCGTCACCGCCCTGTGCGCGGGTGACCCCGCACTGACACCCGCGCAGGCGATGTCGGCACTGTTTGACGCCGCCGATCCGCTGCACCGCAATGTCGCCGATTCTCGCCTGCCCCGAGCAGTGCTCGGTGCACTGTGTGGCGCGGCGCTCGCCCTGGCCGGCATTTTGATGCAGGACGCGATGCAAAACCGCATAGCCGGGCCCGAACTGCTGGGCGTGTCCTCGGGTGCGGCCGTTGTGCTGACAGCGGTTACCGTGCTCGCGGTTCCGATTGCGCTGCACCAACTCCCGTACGTGGCACTCGTCGGTGCCGGCACGGCGGGCGCAATTGTCGTGACCGCGGTGGGCACCACGCACGATCCCACCCGCATGCTGTTGATCGGCGCGGCTGTGACTGCGCTGGCCTCTGGACTGGTCATCACGTTGGTGAGCTTGGGCACCGAGGGCAATCTGCCGCTGTTGTTCCGCTACCTACTCGGCAGTCTCAGCGAGCGCGGATGGCCCCACGTGCGCGTCGTGGCGCCGTGGCTCGCCGTCGCGATTCCTGTGGCACTGCTGCTGCGACATCGGGTGGCAGCGCTGTCACTCGGCGACGATGTCGCAGCGGGACTGGGCGTCAGCGTCCGTTGGACACGACTGTGCGCTCTGGTGTGCGCCGGTGTCCTTGCGGCGGTCGTGGCCTCGGTGTGCGGCCCGGTCGCCTATGTCGCTCTGCTCGCACCCCACCTGTGCCGGTGGGCGCTGCGCACCACCAGCGCGCGCAGGGTCTTCTGGCTCACCCCGGTGGCGGGCGCGGCGCTCTTGGCGGGGGCTGACCTGATCTCTCGAATCGCTCTGTACCCCATCGAGATACCCGTTGGCATCACCACCACGCTGATCGGCGTTCCGGCGTTGTTGCTTTCGCTACATCGTCAGGACTCGGCGACGTGAGACGCTCGTGCGCCCTGCTGATCGGAGGCGTCGCTGTTCTCTGCGGGCTGATCGTGGCGCACCTGCTCATCGGCCGGTCCGAACTCGGTGCCGCCGACACCCTGCGGGTCCTGACCGGCTCCAGCGACGTACGGGCACATCAAGTCATTGTGCTCAAGTACCGGTTGCCCCGCGTCCTCGTCGGCATCGGCGCAGGCGCACTGCTCGCACTCTCCGGCGCTCTGCTGCAAGCCGTCATCGGCAACCCGCTCGCCGAGCCCGGTACCACTGGCGTCGGAGCGGGCGCAGCGTTGGCAGTCGTGTTGTCTCTCATCGCCTTTCCCGGCCGCGAGGTCGCCGCGGCGGCCTCACTCATCGGTGCGGTCGTCGCTGGAGGACTTCTCTATCTGATCGGCCGGCGTTCGCTGGCGGTGGCCGGAATCCTGCTGGGCGCCGTTCTGGGCGCCGTCACGTCGTTGCTGCTGGTGGTCGATTCGCAGCCCATGGGCGTGGTACTGCGCTGGCTCGTCGGATCACTCAACGCACGCACCCCGTCGGACTGGAATGCGCTGTGGCCCTGGTTGCTGATGCTGGGGTTCGCTGCGCTGCTCGCAACCTCGCGCGTCAATGTCCTTGCGCTCGGCGAGACCACCGCAACTGGCCTGGGGCTTCCGGCCACCCGCGCACGGTTCGTGCTGCTGATGATCGCGGTACTCGCGGCGGCAGCCGCCGTCACCGCGACAGGCGCGGTGGCATTCATCGGTTTGATGGCACCACATCTCGCGCGCGTCCTGGCCGGCGGCGACTACCGCGAGTTGATACCCGTCAGCATGCTCCTCGGCGCCATCGGATTATCGGCGGCAGACCTTCTCGCGTTCAGCATCACGCTCGACCTGCCAGGGAGCGGCCCCTCCGTCACAGGTGTGCCGGTCGGCGCGGTGACTGCGTTACTCGGAGCCCCGTATCTGATCTGGCTCGTACGAAAGGACCGACGATGACCGAGAATCCGCCCCTGTTGGAAGGACTCGATCTCGAGCTGGGTTACACCGGTCGGCGTCGGCCAGTCATCGACGGTCTCGAGGTGCAGATCGCCCCGGGCACCGCCACCGCACTGGTGGGGCCGAACGGTTCGGGCAAGTCGACCCTGTTGATGGCGCTCGCGCGAGTGCTCACCCCCCGCCGCGGCCGGGTACGACTGAACGGAATCCCCCTCTCGACCCGCAAGTCGATCGAGGTGGCCCGAGAACTGGCCATCCTTCCGCAGGCATCGGTCGTACCGGCCGGTTTGAGGGTCCGTGAACTTGTCGAACAAGGCCGATACCCACGCCTGGGGCCGCTCGCCATGCTCAGCCGACACGATGACGATGTGATGGCGCGGGCGATGACGATGGCAGGAGTCGCGCCCCTGGCCGACCGCCGACTCGACACATTGTCGGGAGGCGAGCGACAACGGGCATGGATCGCGATGGCACTGGCTCAAGACACCGACATCCTGCTACTCGACGAACCAACCACCTATCTCGACATCCGCCATCAGATCGACCTCATGGAACTGGTCGTCGAACTCGTTGGCACACACGACAAAACCGTCGTCATGGTCCTGCACGACATCAACCAGGCAGCTCGCTACTGCGACCGCATCATCGCGATGCGCGAGGGAGCCATCGTCGCGGATGGTCACCCCGACGAGGTCGTGACCACCGACCTGCTGCACACCGTGTTCGACGTCCGTGCGCGGATCAGCCGCGACCCGGTGTCCGGTCGCCCGATGTTCACAGCGGAATGAAGGCCACCACGCACTGCTCGACTCGGGTGGGGCTCACGGCCCTTCAAGCGGTGTCGGTCGCCTGATCCTGCGCGGCGAGTCCGAGGTGTTCGATGTGGAAAATCGCCTCGTCGAGAAGCATCGCCACATGATTGTCATAAAGGCGGTAGGTCACCGCGCGACCCGCCCGGGCACCGGTCACCAACCCCAACGCCCGGAGTAGTCGCAACTGATGCGACACGGCGGACTGCTCCATCTCGACCGCCTCGGCCAGAGCGGTGACGCCCAGCGGGCCGTGTCGTAACTCGGTGAGGATTCTCAGCCGGCTCGGGGTCGCCAGCGCCTGCAGCGTGGCTGCAACTGTGGCAGCGGACTCCGCATCAAGGTGCGCCGGCGGTGTAGCTCTGCCCTCGACTCCGTGACCCATGAGTAGATGGTAACCAAATGATCATATGTACACCTCTTCATTTATGCGTGTATTGTCGCTGCAGGACGTCACCCTCGACCGGAAAGCCCGAGATGACCATCACGGCTACGTTGCCGCCCTCCCCTCCACTCGAGGACGGCCGGCCCTCTCACAAGACTCGAACCTTCTCGATCGCGGAGGTGCGTTGGGCCTCGGTCGCTCTGCTGCTGTTCACAATCGGCCTGGCGCTGCACGTGTCCTCGATGCCCGAATGGACCTACTGGGCCGCATATCTGGCCTGTTATCTCGCGGGTGGCTGGGAACCGGCACTCGAAGGCCTGCGGGCGCTCCGGCACAAGACCCTCGACGTCGACCTGTTGATGATCGTTGCCGCCATCGGAGCGGCCGGGATCGGACAGGTCTTCGACGGCGCGTTGTTGATCGTCATCTTCGCCACCTCCGGCGCACTGGAAGCAGTACTGACTCAACGAACAGCCGACTCTATACGCGGTCTCCTGTCCCTCAGCCCCGAGCAGGCACTGCGCGTCGACGCGGAGGGGGTGCAGACGACCGTCGACGCGTCCGATCTCGCGATCGGAGACACCATCATCGTTCGCCCCGGCGAACGCATCGGCGGAGACGGGAGGGTTGTCTCCGGTGCAAGCGAGGTGGACCAGTCGACCATCACCGGCGAATCGGTATCTGCGCAGAAGCGGGCCGGAGATGCCGTCTACGCGGGCACCATGAACGGAACCGGCATGCTGACTGTCGAGGTCATCCGCGACCCCGCCGACACGATCATCGCTCGCATCGTCGCCATGGTGCACGACGCCTCGTCCACCAAGGCAAAGACCCAGCTGTTCATCGAGCGTGTCGAGCAGTACTACTCGAGTATCGTCGTGGCGTCGACCGTGGCGATCTTTGTGTTGCCGTTGCTGTTCGGCGCCCACCTCGAGTCCGCGCTGTTGCGAGCGATGACATTCATGATCGTTGCCTCACCGTGCGCGGTGGTGCTGGCGACCATGCCGCCACTGCTCGCCGCTATGGCCACCGCGGCCCGCAATGGTGTTCTGGTCAAATCGGCAGTGGTGATGGAGCGATTGCGCGAGATCGACCTGGTGGTGTTCGACAAAACCGGCACCCTGACCGAGGGAATGCCCCGCGTCCACACCGTGTGTGCACTCCCCGGAGCCGACATCGAACCGGCCGACATCCTGGCACTGGCCGGCGCCGTCGAACGTCACAGTGAACACCCCCTCGCCACCGCCATCACCGACGCCGCGTGGCGATCCGATGACAAGCTGGAGACGGCAACGGATTTCGCATCCACCCCAGGTATCGGAGTCCACGGCTTCGTCGCCGGACGAAGAATCGACCTCAGCCGTCCCCACATGTGTCCCCTCACACCCGCAGCGCGCGCTCTCGTCGATGAACTCGAACAGTCCGGGCACACCGTCGTCCTCGTTGGCATCGACAACACAGCGGTCGGCCTGCTGGGCCTGCGCGACACCATCCGCACCGAAAGCTCACAGGCGGTCGCCCAGATCACGCAACTCACCGGACAAAGGCCCATTCTGCTGAGCGGCGACAACCAGCAGGTCGCCACCGCGACCGCCGCAGGCGTCGGCATCACAGACGCCCGCGCCGGCCTTCTCCCCGACGCCAAAGCCGCCGCCGTGCAGGAGCTTCGCGATCACGGATACGCAGTCCTCGTCGTGGGCGACGGCGTCAACGACGCCCCAGCACTGGCCACCGCCCACACCGGTGTAGCCATGGGCCGACGAGGTTCCGACCTCACCCTCGACACAGCCGACGCCGTGCTCATCCACGACGACCTCCGCGGCCTCGTCGGCGTCCTGAAGCTGTCTCGGCGGGCGCACCGCATCGTCATCGCAAACCTCGCCATCGCGGCAACCTTCATCGTGACTCTGGTGATCTGGGACCTCACCGCAACTCTTCCACTACCCCTGGGCGTCGCCGGTCACGAAACCTCGACCGTCATCGTCGCCCTCAACGGCATGCGACTGCTATCCCAACGATCGTGGAGTACGCAGGCGAGTTGACATCCTGCGGGCTGCCGTCAGACCTCATCCCCGTCCGGAGTTGACCGGAACCATCTCGTTCAGAAACTCGAGTTGGTCGGCGACGACGCCGGGGAAAAGAGGATCGACGTAGGGGTCGAAGTGACCGCATTCGTAATGTCGCAGCGTCGAATTCGGGATGGCCCGGGCGGCTTTCACAGCAGCGGCAGCCGGCGCGATGTTGTCGGACGTCGCCACCTGGATCAACACTGGACAACTGATCTTCCGGGCAGTTCGCGCAGGAGAGTAGAGCCCGATCTTCACCAGGATTCGCGCGGCCACGGTCTCGGGATAATCCCCACGCCGAACTCTCGATCCGGCGATCAGTCGCTCGAACGCAGCCATCGCGCCCGGGGCAGCAAGGGCCGCCACCGCGTTTTCGGGCCCGACCGCCGCGACGTATCGAGGCGGTCGCCGAAAGCAGGATCCGATCAGATCGGCCAGACCCACCGGTGCCAGTCGCAATCCTTGCCGTAGACCCGTGGCACGCACCGCCGCCGGGCCGCTGACGTGGGGAACCTGGGCGATGACCGCCGCCAATCGCTCACCGCGGCCGGCCAACGTCAGCACATGGCCTCCGGCAAACGATGTGCCCCAGGCAATCACCCGGTCGGCATCGACAATCTGCAGCGACCGGGCGAACGTGATCGCTGCGCGCCAGTCGTCGAGTTGCGATCGGACGTCGAGCAACTGGCGGGGCTCACCCTCACTGTCTCCGAAGTAGCGATAGTCGAACAAGACCACGGCGTACCCGGCGGTCGCAAAACGTTCCGCGTAGGCAGGTAACCGGATCCCCCTCGTCGCGGCGAAACCATGGGCCATGACGACCACGGGCACCGGGCCCACAGGTGCACTGGGTCGGTACACAGTCGCGGCGCACCTGACTCCGTGGCTGGAGAAGAACTCTTCGGCCTGGGTGTACTCGTTCCCACTCGACACGGTGTCCCCCACTTTCTTGATTGGTGTTCAAGACGGTACCGTCTTCTTGAACGTCGATCAAGTAGGGTGTTCGCATGCCCGCCAATCGTCGTCCACGAGCACGGGCGGAAAAGCGGGACGAAATCGTCGCCGCCGCTCGTCGACTCTTTGTCGACAACGGCTACGACGACACCGCGCTGAGTAGGATCGCCGCCGATGCCGGCGTCACCGCGAACACCGTCTACTGGTATTTCCCCGACAAAGACCACGTGTTGGTGGCTGTCCTGGAAGAGCTACTGGCCGAGGCGATGGCGCGGTACGAACCCATGGCGCAGCGTCCCCTGGCGGACAAGATCATGTTCGCGGTCGAAGAGTTGTCGGCGATGCGCAACCTCGTCGACACCGTCCATTCGCGACGCGCCAACTCGTCGGTGATCGATCAGTGGCACAACACTTTCCACACAATGGCCGACACACTCACCCGCGCCGATCTCCCACCCGACGATGCGGGGCCGGCGAGCCACATCATCGCGTTTGTCGTCGAAGGCCTACTCACTCATCCCGGCGACGACACCGAGCGACGAGAGATCATCGAATTACTCGTCGATCGCATCACGCGCGACCGATAGTGCGTTGGCGGTCTGAGCGCTGTCGAACTCGGCAATCACGTCGTCCAGCGATTCGTCCGTCATTGGACCTGGAAGGACTACTGCATCTGCAGTAGTCCTGATGACTGCGTCGGGCCGATCACACAGCACGAGTTGAAGTGAATCCTGAGTGCAGCGTTGAACACCTCGACGTTTCTCGTGTCGTGAGGTGGTCGCAGCCATAACGGGCGGACTCGACAACAAGGCGATCGCGGAGCAGATGTTCCTGTCGCCGTTCACGGTCAAAACCCATGCCAACAGGGCGATGACCAAAGTCGGCGCCCGAGACCGCGCTCAACTCGTGTCCTTCGCCTTCCGCGCCAGCATCCATCCCACACCATGATCGCGACCGGAAATTAGCACTCTGGAAAAAGAGTATGGGGATATTCGTAGACGAGAATGCAATTTCCGTTTAGTGTGAGTGGGTGCCCGCTGTCCGATGTGGACGTGGACGTATGCGCCAAAAGCGGCACCCGACTACGGAGGACAACTCATGGCGAAGGCGCTCGCGCCCGGCGTTTCAACGTGGCCTGCGGAGAACGCGCAGCTCATCGGCAGCAGGTGCGATGCCTGCGGTGCCACCACATGGCCCAAGCAGGACCGCTGCCCTCGGTGCAGTGGACCGGACATGACCGAACTGCTGCTTCCCCGCCGCGGGGAACTGATCGCATTCACCACCCAGGGCTTCGTACCGAAGCTTCCCTACGCGGGCGGTGAGACCGCTGCGACGTTCGAGACGTTCGGAATGGGCCTGATCCAGCTCGGCGACGTGGTGCGGGTGGAAGCCCGGCTGACCGAGGCGGACCCCGAGAAGCTGGCCGACATCAAAGATGTCGAGCTCACCTTCATCCCGTTCTACACCGATGCCGATGGCACCGAAATCATCACCTGGGCGTTCGCGCCGGTTACACAGAGCTGAGCGAGGAGCTTCTCACATGAACGACGTTGCCATCATCGGTGTCGGCCTGCACCCATTCGGGCGGTTCGGCGCCAAGTCGGCCATCGAAATGGCCGCTGACGCAATCCAACTCGCACTGGCCGACTCCGGCGCCCAGTGGAAAGACATCCAGTTCGGCATCGGCGGCAGCTACGAGGTGGACAACACCGACGCCGTCACCCGCCTGGTCGGCCTCACCGGAATCCCGTTCACGAACGTGTTCAACGCGTGCGCCACCTCCGCCAGCGCCATCGAGCAGACCGCCGACGGAATCCGCTCGGGTAAGTACGACATCGGTATCGCCGTGGGCACCGACAAGCACCCGCGCGGCGCGTTCACCGCCGACCCCGCGATGCTGGGTCTACCCGCCTGGTACGCCGAGAACGGTCAGTTCGTGACCACGCAGTTCTTCGGCATGAAGATCAGCCGGTACATCCGCGACCACAACATCTCGGTGGAGACTCTCGCGAAAGTTGCTGCGAAGAACTACCGCAACGGCGGTCTCAACGAGAAGGCTTTCCGCCGCAAGCCGATCAGCGAAGAAGAGATCCTCGGCGCTCAGATGCTGAACTACCCGCTGACGCACTACATGTTCTGCGCGCCGGACGAAGGCGCGGCCGCGGTGATCATGTGCCGTGGCGACATCGCCAAGCGCTTCACCTCAAACCCGGTCTACCTGCGGTCGACTGCGATTCGCACGCGGACCTACGGTGCCTACGAGGTCCACGCCACGTGGGCCGCCATCGACGAAGACGTCTCCCCAACCGTATACGCGTCCCGTGCTGCTTACGAGCAGGCCGGAATCGGTCCCGAAGACGTCAACGTCATGCAGCTCCAAGACACCGACGCCGGTGCAGAGGTCATCCACATGGCAGAGAACGGATTCTGTGCCGACGGAGACCAGGAGAAGCTCATCGCCGAAGGTGCGACCGAGATCGGCGGTTCGATGCCGGTCAACACCGACGGCGGCCTGATCGCCAACGGAGAGCCCATCGGTGCGTCCGGGATCCGCCAGGTCCATGAACTCGTCCTACAGCTGCGCGGTCAGGCCGGTGACCGACAGGTTCCCGGTAAGCCCAAGGTCGGATACGCACAGGTGTACGGCGCGCCCGGCACTGCAGCAGCCTCGATTCTCTCGCTGTAGAGACACCCGGCGCAGGCGATTCACGTTGCGGTCGAGTCCCCTAAGTGCATTGGAGCCCCTCGAGATGCGAACCATTCCCGCCCACCTGGTCCAGAGGTACGAGGACGAGGGGTGGTGGACCGACGAGACGATCGGCGACTTGCTCGCAACCGGTCTGGCCGCGGCCCAAGACGTCGAATTCCGGATTCATTCCGTAATTCGACCGTGGACGGGAACGTTCGCCGATGTCGAGCTCGTCGCTCGCAGGCTCGCGGCCGGACTCCGCGAGCGCGGGGTGGTGCCGGGCGACGTCGTCGCATTCCAGTTGCCGAATTGGATGGAGGCCGCTGCGACATTCTGGGCATCGTCCTTTCTCGGGGCCACGGTCGTGCCGATCGTGCACTTCTACGGCCCCAAAGAGGTCGGGTACATCCTCGGCGCGGTCACCCCGAAAGTGTTCATCACGGCGGAGAGCTTCGGCCGCACGCAGTTTGATCCCGAGCTCAGCTCACACGTCCCGATCGTCGGCGTGGTGGGACGAGATTTCGACGACCTCCTCGCCGACGAACCGCTGTCTGGAATCGTCCGCACCGAGTCGTCGCTGCCTGCCCTGATCGCGTTCACCTCCGGTACGACCAGCTCACCCAAGGGTGTCATCCACAGCCACCGGTCACTAGGACACGAAACCCGCCAGCTGGGTGGTCTCTATCCCCCGGACCGCGGCCGCCAGCTCACCGCCGCTCCGGTCGGGCACTTCATCGGCATGGTGAACGCATTCCTCATCCCTGTGCTCGACGGGTCACCGATCAACCTCACCGACGCCTGGGATCCCGCTCAGGCGTTGTCGCTCATGCAGACCGACGGACTGACCGTGGGTGGTGGTGCCACCTACTTCGTGATCAGCCTGCTCGACCACCCTGATTTCACCCGAGAACACTTGAGATACATGAAGTATGCCGGACTGGGTGGGTCGTCGGTCCCAGCCGTGGTCACCACCCGCCTGGCCGAGCTCGGGATCACGGTCTTCCGCTCCTACGGCAGTACCGAGCATCCGTCGATCGTGGGGTCGATGTACGACGCGCCCGAAGAGAAGCGATTGTTCACCGACGGAAATGTGTTGCCCGGAGTGGAGATACGCCTGGCGGACGACGGCGAGATCTTCAGTCGCGGCCCTGATCTCTGCCTGGGGTACACCGATGCCGAACTCACCGCGAAGCACTTCGACGAGGAAGGTTGGTATCGCACAGGCGATGTCGGTGAACTGGACGAGGACGGCTATCTCACGATCACCGACCGCAAGTCCGACATCATCATCCGCGGCGGCGAGAACATCAGCGCGCTCGAGGTCGAAGAGGTGCTTCTCGGTATGGCCGATGTCGCGGAAGCCGTCGTCGTCGCAGCCCCCGATGCACGGCTCGGTGAACACGCCGCCGCCGTACTGCGGCTCCTCCCGGGGCGGCCGATGCCGTCGATGGAGGACCTGCGTGCGCACTTCGGCCGGGTCGGAATCGCCAAACAGAAGTGGCCCGAAGAGCTCCACCAGGTCGACGACTTCCCTCGCACCGCGAGCGGCAAAGTTCAGAAGTTCGTCGTCCGCCAGCACATTGCCACAGCCAACAAAAGAGAATAGTGTTCTCACTAAAGGAAAAGGAGGATCTCATGCCAGATGCATTGCCGTATCCGTTGTTCGACGCGGACAACCACCTCTACGAGACCCAGGAGGCGCTGACCAAGTTCCTTCCGGACAAGTACAAGGGCGCCATCAAATACGTCCAGGTCGAGGGCCGCACGAAGATCGCCATCCGTAACCAGATCAGCGAATACATCCCCAACCCAACGTTCGACGTGGTCGCGCGCCCAGGTGCCATGGAGGATTACTTCAAGAACGGCAATCCCGAAGGTAAGAGCAAGCGCGAGATCTTCGGCAAGCCGATCAAGTCGCCCGCCGCATTCCGCGAGCCCGGCCCCCGGCTGGAGCTGATGGACGAGCTGCAGATCGACCGGACACTGATGTTCCCGACGCTTGCAAGCCTCATCGAAGAGCGCATGCGTGACAATCCGGAGCTCATCCATGCCGTGGTCCACTCGCTCAACCAGTGGTTGTACGAGAAGTGGTCGTTCAACTACAAAGACCGGATCTTCACCGTCCCGGTGATCAGCCTGCCCATCGTGGACAAGGCGATCGAAGAACTCGAGTGGGTGGTCGAGCGGGGCGCTAAGGCGATCCTGGTCCGGCCGGCGCCGGTGCCCGGTTTCAAGGGCCCGCGGTCGTTTGCCCTGCCCGAGTTCGATCCGTTCTGGAAGCGCGTCGTCGAACTGGATGTGCTTGTCACCCAGCATTCCTCGGACAGCGGCTACGCACGCTACAACCAGGACTGGGAGGGCAGCGGCGACGAGATGCTCCCCTTCGTCACCAACGCATTCCGTATGGTCAGCGAATGGCGCCCGATTCAGGACTCCGTCGCGTCGTGGGTGTGCCACGGCGCTCTGTTCCGCCACCCTGAGTTGCGGATCGCCGTCATCGAGAACGGTGCCAGCTGGCTGCCGCACGTGCTGCAGACCCTGGGCGATGTCTTCAAGAAGGCCCCTGAGGGATTCGGCATGCAGGACCCCGTTGCGGCCATCAAGAAGAGCATTCACGTGAGCCCGTTCTGGGAAGAAGATTTCAGCAAGCTCACCGCTCTCATCGGTGCCGAGCGCGTGCTGTTCGGTTCGGACTACCCGCACCCCGAAGGACTCGCGGAGCCGACCACCTACATCAGTCACATCCAGCACCTGCCGCTGGAAGACCAGAAGCTGGTCATGGGTGGAAACATGGCGAGGTTGCTCAAGGTATGACGTGGGAGACCATCCCGCAGATGGTCCTCTCCGCAGGCGACCGCTTCGGTGATGCCGAAGCGGTCGTCGACGGTGAACTCCGGCTGTCCTTCACTGAACTCGCACAGCGGGTTCGAAGGGCAGCCGGAGCTTTTGCATCAGCGGGCATCGACAAGGGCGACAGGGTCGCGATCTGGGCACCCAACTCCGCGGAGTGGATCATCTCCGCGTTCGGCCTGCTGGCCGCCGGCGCAATCTTGGTGCCGGTCAACACCCGCTACAAGGCAGACGAGGCGAACGACATCATCCGCCGCAGCGGCGCTAAGTTGGTCCTGGTCGAAAAAGGGTTTCTGCGACTGGATTTTGACTCCACAGTGGTTCCCGTGGTCGACCTGAAGTCGGATTTCCTTTCCGGCGGTGAGCCATTCGAACGCGAGGTGAGCGGCGACGATATCGCAGACATCATGTACACGTCTGGTACCACCGGCCGCCCCAAGGGCGTCATGATGAATCACAGACAGACGCTGCGATTGTTCACCGAGTGGTGCGATCTCGCCGATCTCCGTGAAGGCGACCGCTACCTGGCCGTCAACCCGTTCTTCCACATGTTCGGCTACAAGGCCGGCATGATCGCGTCGATGATCCGCGGGGCGGCCATCTACCCCGTGCGAGTTCTCGATGTCGGCGAGGTGCTCGACCTCGTTGAACGCGAGCAGATCACGATGCTTCCTGGCCCCCCGACGCTCTACCAATCGCTCCTGGCCGCGGACACCAGCGACCGCGACCTCTCCTCGTTGCGGGCCGCAGTCACCGGCTCCGCAGACATCCCCGTCGAGCTGATCCGCCGGATCAAGAACGACCTACCGTTCGAAACGATCATGACCGGCTACGGTCTCAGCGAAGGCGGCACCGCGACCGCGTCTCGCCCCGGCGACACGTTCGAACAGATCGCCACCACGGTCGGAACCCCCTGCGAGGGTGTCGAAGTGCGTATCGCAGACGACAGTGAAGTGCTCATCCGGGGTTACAACGTCATGCAGGGCTACCTCGACGACCCGGTGGCCACTGCGGAGGCGATCGACGCCGACGGCTGGTTGCACACCGGCGATCTCGGGTCTCTCGACGACGGAGGTCGTCTCAAGATCATCGGCCGCAAGAAAGACATGTTCATCGTCGGCGGTTTCAATGCCTATCCGGCCGAGATCGAGGGATTTTTGCTCGAACACCCGGCCGTGGCCCAGGTCGCCGTGATCGGGGTGCCAGATGATCGCCTCGGCGAGGTCTGCAAAGCGTTCGTGGTCACCGAAGCGGAGGTGTCGGAATCCGAATTGATCGAATGGAGCCGTCAGCGGATGGCCGGATTCAAGGCACCCCGGCAGATCGAGTTCCTCACCGCACTCCCGACCAACGCCTCGGGCAAGGTCGTCAAGGACCTACTCCGCTGATCGGTCGTCGACCGTGCCGAAGATGCCGGTCAGGGGCCTTCGAGGATCGTCACCGCAGCGACTGCCGTGGGACCACCGATATTGTGTGCCAACCCGACCCGCGCACCGTCAACCTGATTGATCGCCGTACCGCGGAGCTGATCGAACAGCTCGACGCATTGTGCCACCCCGGTTGCGCCCGGTGGATGACCCTTCGATTTCAGGCCACCGCTGGGATTCACCGGCAACGCGCCGCCGACCGCGGTGTCCCCGGCCTCGAGCAATTTGTATCCTTCGAACCGGTTCGCGAATCCGAGATCCTCGTAGCTGATGAGTTCGACACCGGTGAAGAAGTCGTGGACCTCGGCTACGTCGACGTCGGCAGGCGTCATACCGGCCATTGTGAACGCTTGTTTGGCCGCACGCACCGTCGCCGGGAACGTGGTCATGTCCGTCTTGTGATGGTGCATGACCGAATCCAAGCCCAGCCCCACTCCGCGTACCCACACCGGTCGATCGGTGTAGCGATCGACGACGTCTTCAGCGGCCAGGATCAGCGCCGCGGCGCCGTCGCTCTGAGGTGCACAGTCGTAGAGCCCGAACGGGGTCACGACCGTCGGCGCCTCCAGGGCTTGCTCCATCGTGATCTCGAATCGCAAGCGGGCCTTGGGATTGTTGACACCCTGGTGGTGGTTCTTCACCGCCACCATGGCCATGTGCTCTCGGGTGGCGGGCGACTCATGAAGGTAGCGGCTCACGTGCAACGCGAATCCTGCAGGCGCCACCACACCCAGAGGGTAGTCCCACGCCATGTCGCGCGATGTTGCCTCCCACTCCCACAGCATGTCCTTCGACGCCGTCTCGCGAAGCTTGTCGGCGCCCATGACCAACGCGACGTCGAATGCGCCGGAGGCGATTCCGTAGAGAGCATTGCGTATCGCATCATTGCCTGTGGCGCAGGAGTTCTCGATGCGCGTAACCGGGATGTCGGGCAGCCCCAGCGAGTCGGCGAGGATCCCTGAAGGGAATCCGTCGGTGGTCCCCATCGCCCCGAACCAGGCAGCCTGCAGGTCATGCTTGTCGATACCCTTGTCGACGCTGCGCACGGCGTCGGCATAGGCCATCGGCAAGAGGTCCTTGATTCCCAGGGCGAAGTGCTCGGCGAACGGCGTCATGCCCGCTCCGACCACAGCGACTTTCCTCATACCGCCACTCCTTCTGCGTCGAGAGCCTGCGCCGACTCGACGGCGGCCTCCGGCTCGAATGCATAGCCGTAATCAGGAACTCCCGATCTCATGGCAACTCTGCGCAACGCCAGTCGTCCACGGTCACCGATGTCGACGGAGCCCGCGTCCGCGCCGGTGACCTTGACCAGCGCGCGAACGTTCACGCCCTCGAGTTCGACGATGACCAGCGAGTACGGCGTCTTCAAACCCGGAACCGGGACGTACACCGTGACAGCGGTGTACACGGTGCCTACGCGCGGCAGGGGCACCAACTCATACTTCGTCTGCAACGTTCCGTCGTCAGAGACCTGATAGCGGGGCGGGAACTCCAAGACCTCACTGCCGACGTGTTTGCCTGCCTCCCAACGAACCTTCGCCTCGAAGGCCCGTTCGTAGGCGGCCAGCGAGATCGGAATCTCGTTTCCGGGAACGTAGACCGTCCCCGGCTTGTCGCGGGGCGCCGATTCCCGACGGTTGATCGTCACCGACCCCGGGGCGACAGTGATTCCGGAGAGACTGGCCTGCTCCACCGCCACCAGCGGGCCCGTGGTCTCCGATTCCGCCATCGAGGCAAGCGCGAACAGGCCCGAACTCGCCCCGATCGTCGGAAGTGCCATAGACGTCCCGTCACTGAGCTCGGCGGCGTGCTTCGCATCTACACCGGCGACGGCCGCGGGATGTTCGAGCCACGCTGCTGCGAGCGAAGCCACCAACCCTCGATCGTGCAGTAGCCGAGCGTCGCCGTAGTCGTGTACTGCCCCGGTCGAATTGCGGGTACGAACCGGCAGGCTGCGGGCCACCCGCGCCGAGGTGCGCACGTGCAGGCCACAATCGGCCGTCACGGCAGCCGCGGCCCCGGCAGGTTCGAGGTCGACCCCGATCACCAACGTCCGCTGCCGGGCCGAACTGAGCGCGTCGAGGGTGGCGGGGGCACCACCGAGCCGCTCGGTCACCTCGAGCTCGGGATCCAGATCGAGCCCTGCGAGAAGTACTGCGGCATTGCTGCTTTCCAGCAGGGGCAGGTCGCGGGTGACCAGAACGACCGAGTCCACCGGGTTGCCCTTGGCGAGCGCGGCGCGTCCGGCCTCCACGGCCATGGTGATGGCGTCCTCGTCATCACCGACAAGCCTGTGTTCGGCGGTGCCCCAGGGTGGTAGGTAGGTGCCGATGGAGGCGATGTATGGCATGGGGGTCTCTCCGTTACTAGGTGACCGCGCCCGCGGTCTTGAGCTCGATGATGCGATCCCACTCGAGCCCCAGTTCCAACAGGATCTCGTCGGTGTTGGCGGCGAACTCGGGGGCCGCCGAGGTCTCGGTGGCGCGTACGTCGAATTGGACTGGGCTGGAGACCAATTCGATCTCTCCGGCCTGGACGAAGTAGTCGTTCGCCCGGATCTGGGCATCCGACGACACCTGCAGCGAATCCTGGACCGGAGCCCACGGCCCGGCCAAGGTCCGTAGCCTTTCGGTCCAGTCCTCCAGGGTGCGCGTGGCGATGACCTCTCGTAGGATCGCCACCGCCTTGTCGCAGTTCTCTGCGATGTCCTTACCGGTCGCGAAGCGAGGGTCGTCGATCAATTCGGGTCGTTCGATGTGCCGGCACACGTCAGCCCAGAACTTTGCGGGCTGCATCATGATGAAAGACAGATAGCGACCGTCCGATGTGGCGTAGATCCCCGTCAACGGGTTGATGGGCGACCCGTGCACCCCCGGAACGGGAGCCTCCATCGCCTGATCGAGGTGTACCGACAACGCGATTCCGTGTCCCATCGACCACAAGCCGCTACCCAGCAGCGACACGTCGACCACCGACGGTTCACCGGTGCGCTCGCGTTTCAGCAATGCCGCTGCCACCCCTCCCGCGAGGTTTGTCCCGGAGATGGTGTCGCCGTAGGCCGGTCCCGGAGGCGCGATCATGCCTTCGGTTCCCGGCGGGGTGACCGTTGCCGCAGTGCCCGCACGACACCAGAAGGCGGTCATGTCGTAGCCGCCGCGGTCGGATTCGTCGCCGCGGGGCCCGAGCGCGCTACCCCTGGCGTAGATGATCTTCGGATTCACCGCGCGGATCTCGTCGAGGTCGATCCCGAACTTCGCCCGATGCTGCGGGAGGAAGCTCGTGAGGAACACGTCGGCGCGGCGCACCAGGTCGTGAAGTACCTCTTTACCTTCGGGTTTGGACATGTCGAGTCCAAAACTCCGCTTACCACGATTGGCGTGTTCGACGTTCGGGTTCGGGTCGCCGACCACTTTCATCTGACCCGTCTGACGGAGGCCACGCTGCGGGTCACCGGTGACGGCGTGCTCGATCTTTATCACTTCAGCACCCCAGTCGGAGAGCACTCCGCCCGCGGACGGGACGAACCCGTACATCGCGACCTCGAGGACGCGAATCCCTTCCAGCGGCTTCACGAGGCGGCCACCACCGGTGCAGCGAAAGCCTTCTGCTCGAGGAACTCTTCGAGGCCGGAGGCGCTCATCTCGCGACCCAGGCCCGACTGCTTGTAGCCGCCGAAAGGCACATCCGGGGTGAAGTAGTTTCCGCCGTTGATGCTGAAGGTACCGGTACGAATGCGGCGCCCGATCGCGATTGCACGATCTTCGTCTGCGCTCAGGACGCCACCGGACAGTCCGAACTGGGAGTCGTTGGCGATTCGGACCGCGTCCTCATCGCCGTCATACGGGATCACGGCGAGTACGGGCCCGAAGACCTCATCCTGGGCGATCTCGCTCGAGGGGTCCACATTCGCCAGCAGGGTGGGCTTGTAGAAGTACCCCGGGCTGACCCGCTCGCCGCCGGTCACCAGGGTGGCGCCGGCCTCGACCGCTCGTTGGACCATTCCGTCGACCTTGTCCCGCTGACGTTCGCTGATCAGCGGTCCCATGTACATCTTGGGGTTCGTCGGGTCGCCGTACGGGACGTGCTCCATCATGGCCCCGACCATCGCGACGATCTCGTCGTGCTTGTCGCGCGGCACCAGCAGGCGCGTCGTCAACGCGCAGCCCTGACCCGCGTGAGAACAGATGCTGAACGCCGCGAACTGCGCAGTGGTCTTGAAATCTGCGTCGTCGAGCACCAGCAGAGCGGACTTGCCACCGAGTTCCAGGAACACCCGCTTGAGCGTCTCCGCCGCGGCAGCCATGATCTTCTTTCCCACGGGCGTGGATCCGGTGAACGAGACCACGTCCACGTCGGGATGGGTCGTCATCACCTCGCCGACCGCGATCTCGGTCGACGAGAGGACGTTCACGACGCCGGCGGGGATGTCGGTGTGCTCGGCGATCAGCTCGCCCAGCGCCAGGGTCAGCAGCGGAGTATCCGGCGCGCCTTTGAGGATGACGGTGCAGCCGGCCGCGAGCGACGGAGCGAGTTTCGCGAGTGCGAGCTGGGTCGGGTAGTTGTACGCGGCGATGGCCGACACCACCCCGGCAGCTTCCTTCTCCACCCAGCGACGGTGGAGCTTGCCACTGAGTTCGACCTCTCCCAGGTCTTCGGTCAGAGGGTACGTACGCAGCAGGTCCGCGTAGTACTTGATGATGCCGATCGGCGCTTCGAGTTGGTTGCCGTGCGTGAGGATGCGGGTTGCACCCACCTCGGCAATTGTCAGTTCCCGGAGTTCCTCGAGGTTGTCCAGCATCGCCTGGTGCAGCTGATCGAGGCACTTGATGCGGAATTCGACGTTGGTGGACCAGTCCGTGGTGTCGAAGGCCCTCCGGGCCGCTTCGACGGCGGCCCTTGCCTCGGCGACGCCGGCGTCCGGCGCATATCCGTAGATCTCACCGGTCGCCGGGTTCAGCGAAGGAAAAGTCTTGTCCAGGGCGAGCAATTGGCCGTCGATGAGCAGACGCTTCCGAACGCCGCCGCTTGCCGCGTCGATATATCCATCGGTCGCCAACGTTTCCTGGGCTGACATAGCGCCTCCTCGAATCTGTGAAAACTACATTCTCAAATATGACCAACGCCACATCCGCTTTCTTCGCACTGTAGCAACAAAACCCACGTTCGCCTACCTGTCTTTCAGGCGGGCATGCATCCCCCGCGTCGTCGGAAAAGGTGCAGAACAGGCGAACCGAACACTTGCCGACTGCTACGTTCGGAGAGTAGCGTTCTCGCAAAACGAAAGGGATGTTCTTGTGATTGAGACAACAGCCATCACCCCGGCCCTGGGTGTTCAGGTCTCCGGCGTCGAGGATCTTCTCGACGATGCGGTGGCCGCACAGTGCCTGGAAGCGCTGAAGTGGCGCGGTGTTCTTCTGATTCGGGGCCTGAACCTCGATGACGACCAGCAGGTGGCATTCAGCCGCAAACTCGGCGACGTCCTGGCTCCCGGCGGGAAAGAGGTCTTCGTGGTCTCTCTGGACCCGGAAAAGAACAAGTCGGCTCCCTACCTGCGCGGAACGCTGTTCTGGCACATCGATGACACCACCAACGACGTGCCGGCCAAGGCGACGATGCTGACAGCCCGCCACGTGGCGATGGTGGGCGGTGGCACCGAGTTCGCCAGCACCTACGCCGCATACGAGAATCTGCCCGATCAAGAGAAGAAGCGGTACGAGGGTCTGCGCGTCGTCCACAGCTTCGAAGCCGCACAGAGGCTCGTCCATCCCGAGCCCAGTGATGAGCTCGTCGAAATATGGCGCCGTAACCCCACCCACGAGACCTCACTGGTCTGGGACCGCAAAGACGGTAGGCGTTCTCTGGCAATTGGCGCGACAGCCGACCACATCGTCGGAATGCGCCCCGAGGAGAGCCGCGAATTGCTCGACGAGTTGCTTGCCTGGTCGACCCAGGAGCGGTTCTGCTACACCCATGACTGGGAAGTCAACGACGTGGTCATCTGGGACAACACCGGCATGCTGCATCGCGCGCTGCCGTACGATCCGAAGTCCGAGCGGACCATGCACCGGACGACGATGGCCGGAAATGAGCCGTGGGCATGAGCGCGAGAACAGCGGTCGTCACCGGTGGTGGGTCCGGTATCGGCCACGCAGTGGTCGAACGGCTGATCGCCGATGGCTACAACGTCGCCAGCTTCGACCGCACTCCGAGCGAAGAGAAGAACAGCTACACCGTCGACGTCACCAGCCGCGAGCAGATCGACGCCGCCCTGACCGAGGTTCGTGAAACCTTTGGTCCGGTCACCGTTCTGGTCAATGCCGCAGGCATCGACAGCTTCGGCCGTTTCGTCGATCTCGATTTCGACGAGTGGCAGAAGATCATCAACGTCAACCTCCACGGCACCTACCACTGCATTCAGGCCGCCCTGCCGGACATGCTCGCCGGTAAGTGGGGCCGGATCGTCAACATCTCTTCCTCGAGCGCGCATTCGGGCCAGCCGTACATGTCGGCGTATGTCTCCGCCAAGTCTGCTGTGAACGGCCTGACCAAGTCACTCGCGCTCGAACTGGGCCCTGTCGGAATCACCGTCAACGCCGTCCCGCCGGGCTTCGTCGACACTCCGCTCCTACGTAATGCCGAGGGACTCAAACGCCTCGGTGGCACCGTCGAAGAGCACATCCTCAAGACGCCGGTGAGACGAGTCGGTCGTCCCGAGGACATCGCAGCGGCCTGTTCGTTCCTGATCTCAGAGGACGCCAGTTACATCACCGGTCAGATCCTCGGGGTCAACGGTGGCCGTAATACGTAAACGCCCACCGATGCCCGTCGTCGGTGTTTTCATTTTCGCAACCAGCTGAGCAGAACTGAAGGGTATTCACCATGGGTCGTGTAGAGGGCAAAGTCGCGTTCATCACGGGTGCCGCGCGCGGGCAGGGACGCAGCCATGCGGTCCGTCTCGCCGAAGAGGGCGCCGACATCATCGCAGTCGACTTCTGTACCGACTTCGAGACCATCGGGTATCCGATGTCGACGCCGGAAGATCTCGCCGAGACAGCCAAACTCGTCGAGAAATTCGACCGCCGCGTCGTCACGGTTCAGGCAGACGTGCGGAATGCAGAACAGATGAAGGCCGCTCTGGACACCGGTCTGGCGGAGTTGGGCAAGGTCGACATCGTGGTGGCACAGGCCGGCATCGCCGGGATGAAGGGCGAACCGCGCTGGCAGTCGTTCACCGACGTGGTGAACGTCAACCTGGTCGGTGTCATCAACGCAGTATCTGTCGCGCTGCCCCACCTCACCGAAGGTGCGTCCATCATCGCCACCGGATCGACGGCAGCCCTGATGGATGTCAGCAAGGTCGACGTTCCCGGAAAGGATCCGGGCGGCGTCGGCTATGTCTACTCCAAGCGCGCGCTCACCGAGTACATCCACCACCTCGCGCTGCACATCGCCCCGGAAGGCATTCGTGCCAACGTGATCCATCCAACCAACTGCAACACCCCCATGCTGCAGAGCGAGCCGATGTATCGCTCCTTCCGGCCGGACCTGGAGCACCCCACCCGCGCGGATGCCGAACCCGCATTCGGCGTTCAGCAAGCCATGAAGATCCCCTTCATCGAACCCTCGGACATCAGCAACATGGTGTTGTTCCTCGCCTCGGAGGAAGCCCGCTATGTCACCGGGATGCAGATGCGTGTCGATGGCGGCGGCTACCTGAAGTGGTACGACGTCAAGTTCTGATCGCCCTCTGCCCCGCCTTCATCCCTCAATTCCCTTCAGAATCAGGAGAACATCGTGAAAGTGCAGGTCGATCAGGATCGGTGCCAGGGGCACACGCTCTGCGCGATGATCGCGCCCGACATATTCGAGCTCAGCGACATCGACGGCCACGCCACGGCCATCACGGGCGAGGTCCCCGCCGACTTACACAAGAGCGTCCGGGAAGCCGTTGCGTCGTGCCCTGAAAAAGCCATCTCCATCACCGAGTAGTTGCCCGCGCCCTCGGGTGGCGACCAGTCACACACCAAGAGAGGACAACGCTGTGAGCGTTGACGACGTCACCAAAGACGACCGAAAGAAGCATCGCTTCCAATTCGAACGCCATGCGCCGCATTACCGCGACCAATTCGAGGCGGTGACGCAGAAGATGCAGTCCGAGTGCCCGATCGCGTGGAGCGACACCTACGACGGTCACTGGGTGGCAGCCGGTAACAAAGAAGTATTCGAACTGGCCCGGTGCCCTCACGTCTCGAACGACCACGACGTGACCGGAGAAGGCAGTGGCTACAAGGGAATATCGATTCCGACGGCCAAGCGCGCCAATGGTATCCGGGGCGGCATCCTGGAGATGGACGAACCGGACCACAAGAACTATCGCTCATTCCTGAACCCCTACTTGTCGCCGGCGGCGGTCAAGCGCTGGATCCCCTTCATCGACGAAGTCGTGGGCGCCTGCCTCGACGAGAAGATCGAATCCGGTCGTATCGACTTCGTCGACGAGCTCGCCAACATCGTCCCCGCGGTGCTGACCCTGGGTATGCTCGGGATCCCGTTGGAGAAGTGGACGATCTACAACGAACCGGTCCACGCCGCCGTCTACACGCCCCCGGATTCTCCCGACATCGAACGCGTCGGCGAACTCCACAAAAAGATGGGACTCGACCTCTTCACGTCCCTCATGGAGATCAGGGAGAATCCGCGACCAGGTTTGATCAACGAATTGCTCCAGGCCAGGATCGACGGCGAGCCCCTCCCCGACATGGAGATCTTCGGCAACCTCGGTCTTCTCATCGGAGGCGGCTTCGACACCACGACCGCACTGACCGCGCACTCCCTCGAGTGGCTCTCGGAGAATCCGGAGCAGCGCCGACACCTCAGTGAGAACCGCGACGAGATGCTCGACGCGGCCACAGAAGAGTTCTTGCGCTATTTCACCCCGGCACCGGGCGACGGCCGCACCATCAACGAAGACGTCGAAGTGGAGGGTGTCCAGTTCAGAGAGGGCGAGCGACTCTGGCTGTCCTGGGCGATGGCCAACCGCGACCCGGAGGTGTTCGACGACCCCAACGAGATCATTCTCGATCGAACGGGCAACCGTCACTACAGCTTCGGACTCGGGGTGCATCGCTGCGTCGGCTCGAATGTCGCTCGGACCGTCTTCAAGCGAATGCTCCTGGCCGTGCTCGATCGGATGCCGGACTACCGATGCGATCCCGAGACCACCGTGCACTACGACACCATCGGCGTCATCCAGGGCATGCGTCATCTACCTGCGACCTTCACCCCCGGACCGCGCACGCACGCCGGACTCGACGAGACCCTGGTGAAGTTGCAGAGGATGGTCGACGAGGAACGTCTCGCCGAACCACTCGTCATCGCCAAGCGCAACGCGGCCGGCAACTAACGGACCGCTCGTCTCGACCGCCGCCGCGAAGGACCGTGGCGGCGGTCGATGCATGAACAGGAGAATTCCCGTGATCGAGAAGACGTCTCGACCTCTGCCGTTGCTCACGGGCGACAATGAGTTCTTCTGGACATCCGGGGCAGATGGGCTCCTCCGGATCCAGGAATGTCAGGCTTGCCAGGCGCTGATCCATCCGCCGCAACCGGTGTGCAGATACTGTCGCGGGCACGAGATGGGCAACCGCGCCGTGACCGGGTTCGCCACCCTCATCGGCTTCACCCGGAACGAGCGCTTCAGCTTGCCCGGGATGCCGGCACCCTACGTGGTAGCACAGGTGGCGCTCGAAGAGGACTCACGAATTCGGCTGACCACCAACGTGATCGAGGCAGAGTTCTCCGAACTCGAACTGGGGATGCGGATGGAGGTCGTCTTCGAGCACCAAGACGACGTCTGGTTTCCACTCTTTCACCCGGCGCCCGATACGAGCACGCAGCCGGCAGCGGCCCCGTCGGACGAGATCGACCCGGATGCCTTCGCACACCACGTACGACCGATGACCACTACGGACAAGTTCGAGGACAGGGTCGCCCTGACCGGTACCGGGATGTCGGACATCGGTCGGCGACTG
Source organism: Williamsia soli (assembly GCF_017377795.1). GTDB lineage: Bacteria > Actinomycetota > Actinomycetes > Mycobacteriales > Mycobacteriaceae > Williamsia > Williamsia soli. The sequence continues at coordinate 107,189 of NZ_JAFRDR010000013.1, forward strand.
ATGGTGTCCCCTCTGGCACTGACCGTCTCGGCCTGCGAACGCGCAGTAGCAGACGCCGGATTGAGCTTCGACGACATCGACGGGCTGTCCAGCTACCCCGGCGCAGGCAACGTGGGAGGTTTCGGCGAGGGCGGCGTCACAGCGCTGGAGTCAGCGCTCGGAATCCGTCCGACCTGGTACAACGGCGGGATCGAAACGTTCGGGCCCGGCGGTTCGGTGATTGCCGCGATGCTTGCGGTCGCCGGCGGACTCGCCAGGCACGTCCTCTGCTTCCGCACCCTGTGGGAATCGACGCATGGCGAATTGATGAAGCAGGGCAAGCTCGCTCCGCCTGGAGGTGGCGGTCGAACCACCAGTTGGATGATGCCATTCGGTGGCGTCTCAGCCGCGCACACACTCGCGCAGAATGCCCAGCGACACTTCAACAGGTATGGCACCACACGCGAGACGCTCGGGTCGATAGCGTTGAACCAGCGCGCCAACGCCGCACTCAACCCCACCGCCATCTACCGCGACCCGATGACGATGGACGACTACCTGTCGGCCCGGACCATCACGACGCCCTTCGGACTCTACGACTGCGACGTGCCCTGCGACGGTGCGGTGGCCGTGATCGTGTCGGCGAGAGACGCGGCAGTCGACCTGGCCAAGCCGCCCGTACTCGTCGACGCGGTGGGTACGCAGATCATCGAGCGCATGGAATGGGATCAGAGCACCCTCACGCATGAGCCTCAGGTTCTCGGCCAAGCGGCGCACATGTGGTCTCGGACATCACTGCGTCCCAGCGACGTTGACGTCGCCGAGTTGTACGACGGGTTCACCTTCAATTGCCTGTCGTGGATCGAGGCACTGGGCTTCTGTGGCATCGGGGAGTCGAAGGACTTTCTCGACGGGGGCAAGAACATCGCGCGGGACGGAGTACTCCCACTCAACACCCACGGCGGTCAGCTCTCGCACGGTCGCACTCACGGGATGGGTCTACTGCACGAGGCGATCACCCAGCTACGAGGAGAGGCCGGGCCGCGACAGGTACCGGGCGCCCGGGTGTCCGTAGTGAGCAGCGGTGGCCTGACACCCAGCGGCGTACTACTTCTCAGGTCGGAGTCATGACAGCCACCAAGTCGCCTACGCGCACCATCCGCAAGGCATCCGGGGTGCCGTTCGGAGGGGAACCGGTCCGGCGGGTGGTTGATGTCGACGGCATTCCGATGTCGGCTCTGCTCGCCGCGGCACCTGTCCCCCGCGGGGTGATCGTGGCCCTGCACGGCGGCGCGACCAGTTCGGCCTACTTCGACTGCCCCGGGCATCCCCGACACTCGCTGATCCGGGTCGCGTCTGCACTCGGCTACACGGTCATCGCTCTTGATCGACCCGGATACGGGAGCTCACATCCGCATGCCGATGAGATCCGCTCCGACGATCATCGGGTCGAGCTCGCCTACGGTGCGGTCGACAAGCTGCTCGAGACGCGTTCGGCCGGCGCTGGAACGTTTCTGTTCGCGCATTCGGTGGGCTGCGAGCTCGCCGTTCGCATGGCGGCCACCGAACGCGGACGCAATCTGATCGGAATCGAACTGTCCGGCACAGGAACTGACCATCATCCCGATGCCTCGAAGGCGTTTCCCGTCGACGATCCTGGTGCCAGGCCCGATGGCGCCACAGTTCGCGAGCTCTTGTGGAATCCCAGCCGGCTCTATCCGCCGGACATCCACGGCGGCCGGGACATCGCAGCTCGAGGACCCGGCTACGAGTACAACGTGGTCCGAGACTGGCCTTTGAAGAATTTCCCGGATCTGGCCGTGCAGGTCGCAGTGCCTGTCCATTTCACCCTTGGCGAGTTCGAACGGGTGTGGCGCAACGACCCCGACGCCAGATTCGACCTCGGGGCGCTGTTCACCACGTCGCCACGCGTCGTCGTGGAGGAGCAGTTCGACAGCGGGCACAATCTCAGCCTCGGAAACACCGCGATGGCGTACCACCTCAATGTGTTGTCGTTCATCGAGGAATGCATCGATGCGCGCAGTCCCGGAGATTTCATATGACAAACCCAGTTGGGAGCACGCTGATGCGAATCGGATTCATCGGTCTCGGTAGTCAGGGCGGGCCCATGGCACGCCGGATCATCGATGCCGGATACGAGACGACACTGTGGGCGCGCAGACACAGTTCACTGTTGCCCTACGTGAAGACGCCGGCAAAGGTCGTCGGAACACTCGCCGAGCTGGGTGCAGCCAGCGACCTGGTGTGCATATGCGTGGTCGACGACGCAGGTGTCCGCGAAGTGATCACGGGCGAAGACGGCGTGCTGCAGGGTATGCGTGAAGGCGGTGTGATCGCGATCCACAGCACCGTGCACCCGGACACCTGTCGCGATCTCTCCACCGAAGCCGCACGCCGCGGGGTCTCGATCGTCGACGCACCCGTCAGCGGCGGTGGCCCCGGCGCGGCCGCCGGCACCCTTCTCGTGATGGTGGGTGGTGACGCGAAGGTGGTCGAGCGCTGCCGACCCGTTTTCGCCACCTATGCCGATCCCGTTGTCCACCTTGGTGGGCTCGGTTCGGGAGAGGTGGCAAAGTTGCTGAACAATCTGCTGTTCACCGCGAACTTGGCGACCGCGGCGAGTACCTTACGACTCGGTGAATCACTCGGCGTCGATCCGGCCAGGCTCGGCGAGGTCATCACACATGGGACCTCGAACAGCTTCGCGCTCGGCCGAGTGGTGTCTGCGGGCGGCACACTGGATCGCATTGCCGCCCATGCCGGCGGACTGTTACGCAAAGACGTCGGCCTGGTGGCCGACCTGGCCGAAGCAGTCGGCACTGAGGCCGGCATCGTCCTCGACGCGGCTGACGCGACGTTGGCCATGATGGACCACGCGCGATGAACGCACTTCGCACCGCACAAGAACTGGAATCATGATGCAGGTCGGATTCGTCGGCACCGGTCGGATGGGCCTACCGATGGTGCGCCGGTTGATCTCCGGGGGGCACCGGGTTCGAGCACTGGCGCGCTCCGCCGAGAGTCGGGACCGACTCACCTCGGAAGGCGCCGAAGCCGTCACCGACATCAGCGAGGTCGGTCTGGATTCCGACGTCGTCATCGTCTGCGTCTTCACCGACGAACAGGTACTCGAGGTCTGCCTCAAGGGTCCGCTCATAGCCGCAATGCGCCCTGGTGCAGCACTTGTCATCCATACCACCGGAAGTCCGGCCACAGCTGGACAGATCGCTTGCCGCGCAAAGCCATTCGGAGTTCGGGTTGTCGATGCGCCGGTCAGCGGCGGCCCACACAACATCGCGGTGGGCGAGCTCACGCTGTTCGCCGGTGGTGATCCCGCGGCCATCGAGCAGGTCCGACCCGCGCTGCAGTGCTATGGCGACCGCATCCTGCCTGTCGGAGCGCTCGGCAACGGGCAGCGGGTGAAACTCGTCAACAACGCCCTGTTCGCCGCCCAGATCGGTCTGCTGCGCGAAGGAGTACGTCTCGGCGCCGAACTCGGCATCGACGAGACCACCCTGCTCGGCGCCCTGCCCTATGCCAGCTCCAACAGCCGGGTCCTCACCGGTGTTGCGGCCCGCGGATCGGTGACAGAGTTCAGCGCCGCGGTCGGAGAGTTCGTCGACAAAGACGTGGCTGTCGTACGCGCCGTCGCAACCGAACTCGGCGGGGAACTCGGTCTCATCGACGACATGATCGGGCCGCGAGCGGGCGTCAGCATACAGTCCCGAGAATGAGGTGACCATGCGCTACATCTATCACTACCCGGAGACCACCGGACCCGACGGCGACCTGTTTGCCGCGGGACCCCTCAAGGACGTGGCGATCAGTGTCGAGCGTGCGGGTTTCGACGCGTTCTCCCTCAGTGAACACCCGGCCCCAGGATCGAAGTGGCTTGCCACCGGTGGACATCAGACGATGGATCCCTTTGTGGCACTGAGTTTCGTGGCAGCTGCCACCGAGCGACTCAAGCTGTTGACCTACCTGGCTGTTGCGCCCTACCGAAACCCCCTGCTCCTCGCCAAGGCCGCCTCCACCCTCGACACACTTTCCGGCGGCCGCTTGATCCTGGGACTGGGAACCGGCTACCAGAAAAGCGAGTTCTTCGCTCTCGGTATCGACATCGAGGAACGCAACGTCTTGTTCGACGAAGCCCTCGATGTCCTACCGCTGCACTGGAGCGGCGAGGCCTTCAGCTACCAGGGCAAACACTTCAGCGCCCGGGACGTGATGGCGCGACCACGCCCGCCACAAACGCCGATCCCGATCTGGATCGGCGGCAATTCGAAGCTCACCCGTCGACGCGTGGCTCGGCGAGCGCAGGGTTGGATGCCGATGTCCGGTGGAGCCCAACTGAGTTCCACCGCGCGTACGCCCGCGCTCGGTTCGAGTTCAGAGCTGGGCGACAAAATCGCCAGGCTGCGCGAAGCGGCCACGTCCGCCGGACGAACCGAACCGATCGACGTGCTGTACTCGTACCAGGCAGATGGACTTTCGACTCCCGCCGCCGACGCCGACAGGCATCGTGAGGCGTTCGACCACCTCGAAAAGGCCGGCGTCACCTGGGTTGTGGTGTCCAGCGGAACAAACGAGTACTCGGCAACGACCGATTTCATCGACGCCTTCGGTTCGACCTACCTGGTATGACAACACAACAGAGGCTGATCAGTGGGATGGTTCGAAGAACGTAGTGGCCTGGGCGAGGCCGTCGCAGTGATCACCGGTGGCGCAGGCGGACTCGGCGAAGCAATCGTCTTGGACCTGGCCGCCAACGGCGTCCGGTCCGCAGTGGTCGACGCCGATGTCGAGGCTGTGGAGACACTGCGCCGGACGCTCACCGAACGTGGGCATGATGCGATCGTCCACCATGGCGACGCGCGCGACCCCGACGTGTTGCAGGAGCTCTTCACCGCGGCTGACGATCGTTGGGGACGACTGGACATCCTCGTCAACATCGTCGGCGGCACCTTCCGCTCCGACTTCGTCGACACCACACCCAAGGGCTGGGACGCACTTCTGCGCACCAACTTCAGCCATGTCCTACAGACCTGTGCACTGGCGATACCGCGAATGCGGGCCGGTGACCGAGGCGGCAGCATCATCAACATCACCACCATCGAGGCCCACCGTGCGGCACCGGGTTTCGCCGTGTACAGCGCCGCAAAAGCAGCCGTCGAGCAGTTCTCCCGGACACTGGCCGTAGAGATCGCCCCCGACGGCATCCGGATCAACAATGTCGCACCCGATTTCGTACCGACGCCCAACCTCACCAAGTTCGGGGCCGGGGACACCCCTGCGATGGCGACACCGGCCGGTGCGCGCATCGCCATTCCCATGGGGCGGGTCGGGCACGTTTCCGACGTGTCGAACGCGGTGGTGTTTCTCGCGTCCGGACTGTCGACCTACATCACCGGGACCACCCTGCACCCGGATGGCGGCACGCTGGCCTCCTCTGGCTGGTTCAACTGGCCCGACCACGGGTGGGCCAACTACGCGCCCAACTCTGCACTTGCGCAGTTCGATTCTCACCCCGACTGACGACCCAGCAGTACGAGCCACGTCGTCTCTACAGGGTCTCCATCGATCCCCGGCCAGAATGCTATTCTGACACTTGAGATCGACATTCTGAGGTTGCGCCGGCAACCCATCAACCACCTGAGAACGAGGACACCGAGATGGACGGTTTAGCGGACAAAGTGGTTCTGATCGCAGGAGGTGCAACCGGCCTCGGTGCCAACTCCGCACACAGGCTTGCGCGCGAGGGAGCCGCAGTCGTGGTCGGCGATCTGGACGGGGAAGGTGCGCAGCGCACCGCCGCTGCCATCGTCGCCGCCGGGGGCCGAGCCGTGGGCGCACAATTCGACATCTCAGACGACACTTCGGTCCGTGCGCTGATCGCTGTCACCGTCGACACCTACGGCGGAATGGATGCGGTCCACGTCAACGCGGGAGACATGGGCTCGCTGCGAAAGGACACCAACGTGGTCGACATCGATCTTGCGATCTGGGACCGCACCATCGCCGTCAACCTCCGCGGGCACATGCTGGTCACCCGCCACAGCATTCCAGTCCTACTGGCGCGCGGCGGTGGCTCAATCGTCTACACCTCGTCGATCGCATCATTCACCGGGGAGCCCCGACGACCCGCGTACGCCGTCACCAAGGCCGGGATCAACGCACTCGCCCGCCACGTCGCTTCAGGGTGGGGTAAGGACGGCATCCGCGCAAACGCCATCACGCCCGGATTGATTTTGACCGATGAGATCAAGCAAGGTGCCGACCCGAAGATGTTGCAGGGCATGCTCCGCGGGACCCGCAGTACCCGCCTCGGCGAGGCCCGCGACATCTCGGGGATGGTTGCCTACCTGATGTCCGACGACGGCGCCTGGATCAACGGGCAGGTCGTGAACGTCGATGGCGGCACGGTCCTGCGTTGACGGTGTGCGCGTCAGTGGAGAATCGTCAGAGTTTGATGGTCACGCATTTGACCTGACTGTAGTGATGCAGTGCCTCCGAGCCCTTTTCGCGACCGTAACCACTGTTCTTCCATCCCCCGAACGGCGTCTGGACCGATGCAGTGGACCAGGTGTTGACGAACACCTGGCCGACGCGCAGTCGGTCACTGATGGTGAGCGCGCGAGAAACATCTCGCGTCCACACGCCGGCGACGAGGCCGTAGTCCGACTCGTTCGCCAACGCGACCGCCTCGGCATCGTCGGCAAACGGGATCACCACCACCACCGGCCCGAAAACTTCCTCGCGCGCTATCCGCGCCGAGTTGTCGATGCTGGTGTAAATGGTGGGATCGATATAGAAACCACCGGTCTCCTCCGCCAACTCCGACACAGTCCCGCCGGTCTCGGTGTGCGCACCATCCGCCTCGGCCACCTTGAAATACTCTTGTACGCGGGCGAATTGGTCCCGGGTGATCAGAGGCCCGATGTCCTCGCCGACCCGGACTGATGCCGCCCGCTCGACGAGTTTGGCGACCACTTCATCGTGGATCGAACGGTGCACGAGTAGCCGGGTGCCCGCCGAGCAGACCTGGCCCGCGTTGGCGGTGAAAGCCTGCACGGCACCGGCGACCGCTGCATCGACGTCCGCGTCGGCGAAGATGATGTTCGCCGACTTGCCACCCAGTTCCAAGGTCAGCGGGATGATTCGCTCCGCTGCGATCTTGCCGATGGCACGCCCTGTGGGCACCGATCCGGTGAAGGCGACCTTCGCGACGTCCGGATGCTCGACGAGCGCCGCACCGACTTCGGCACCGGTGCCGAGGACCACGTTGAAGACCCCGGGCCCAAAGCCGACTTCTGTGGCCAACTGCGCGAGTCGGATCGTGGTCGACGATGTGTACTCGGACGGCTTGACCACCACTGTGTTACCTGCGGCCAGCGCCGGCGCACAGGCCCTGGCTGCCTGGTTGAGAGGGACATTCCAGGGCGTGATGACACCGACGACACCAAACGGCTCACGTCGGGTGTACACGTGTTGATCGGGTGCCACGTCCAAGGTGTCGCCGACCGGCATCCCGATGAGGCCACCGTAGAAGTCGAAATACGTAGCCGAACCCTCAATCTCACCCAGCGCGACCGATTCTGGTTTGCCTGTTTCGCTGATCTCCAGTAGCGCGAGGTGCTGCGCGTCCGCGCGCATGGCCCGAGCGAGATCGGAGAAGAGTCGAGCGCGCGCCAGCCCGGGGACCTGCCGCCACGGTTCGGTCGCATCCGATGCCGCGGCAACCGCTGCGGCGATGTCGACGGAATCGCCACTGGCGATGCGACGCACCGTGACTCCGGACGCGGGATTTGTGACACCGAGATAGTCGCCTCTCGATGGCGCGGCCGAGGAACCGCCAATCCAATGATCTAGTTGTTCCAACGTCTCAGGTGCCCTTCTAGGTGCTCGGCGTGAACATCGCACGCCGCTTGTTGAGGAAATCGTGTGGATACCCAAGCCGCACCCGGGACGCCGTCTCCAGCCGCTCGAGGTGCGTGTGGTCGAGTCGGACGCCCAGCGCACCCAGATTGTCCCGCAATTGGGCGACGGTACGGGCACCGATCGACGGCATAAGCCCTTGGCTGCTCACCCACGCGAGAGCCACTCGCGCCGGTGTGGTGTCCAGTTCTGCGGCAATGTCTCCGACCGCCGCGACCGCACGCTGAGCGGAGGAAGACAACTTGACCGGCCCAGAATCCGAATGCTTACCGGCCAAGAGTCCGCGCGCCAGAGGACTCCACGCACAGACTGCGATCCCGAGATCCCGGGCCATCGGCAAGAGTTCGCGATCAGGAGTCCTTGCTATCAGCGAATACTCCACCTGCATGGCGCAGAACGAGGTCCAGCCACGTAACTCGGCGATGGCGTCGGAACGCGACACCACCCACGCCGGTGTATTGGTCACCCCGATCGACAGCACCTTGCCCGCACGCACCAGGTCATCGAGCGAGCGCAACGTCTCCTCGGTGGGTGTGCACTGGTCCCAGGCATGGACCCACAACAGGTCGATGTAGTCGGTGCCCAAGCGTCGCAAGCTCGTCTCCACACTGCGCCGCAGACTCTTTCGGTGGCCACCACCGGAGTTGGGGTCGCCCTTCTCGGTCGGCAACGTGTACTTGGTACTCAGTACTACATTGTCCCGCTCCGACGTGACAAACCTGCCGACCATTTCCTCGCTGACACCGTTGGTGTAGACGTTCGCGGTGTCGACGAAGTTGCCGCCCCACTCGCGATAGATGTCGTAAATCTCCCGACACGCCGCCTCCTCGGCACCGAACCCCCAATCGGTACCGAATGTCATTGCGCCCAGACATAGTTCACTGACCCGCAGCCCGGACTTGCCGAGTATGCGTATCGGCATCACGCCACTTCCGCCGTCCTTGGGTTCAGGCATCGTCGTCCACCACCCAGTTGACGAAACGATGCAATGGATACATTCCGTCATGAGGGCTGCCCATGCTGCCGGTCATGGCACTGCCGAGTCTGACCACCCGTTGAACACCCGCGGTCGCCAGGTCATCACGGATCTCCGCCTTGCGATGCGTCGGATAGACGCCGACGGTCTGGGTGGCCACCGTCGCCAGCGACGCGGCGTCACGCATCGCGGCGACCGGGATCACGTTGACCGTCTTGTTCGTTGGATGGAAATCGACCATCTCCGGTGACCGCACCACGAGTCCGCGCCCGTCGAAGCTGCCCCACACCCGGTACTCGGGCTCCAGGAACCGCATACCCTCAACAGCTTCTCGGATGTCGGACGCCGGCTTCGGGCCGACCGCCGATGTGAAGTCGCGATCGACGCCCATCCTCTCCACGAGCAGGCCACAGAATCGATCGACCTGTTCGATGTCCCCCTCCACACAGATGTGACGCGCAGCCAGACACGCATCCTGGTTGAAGATGGTGACGTCTTTGGCAGCGAGCTCGGCGACCTCGCGCAACGTCTCGTCGGACTCGAACGCCTCCCGGCCGATGACTGACATCGACACCTTTGGGTCGAACGAGATCAGCTGAAATCCGGGCCCCGCGTACTTTGCCGCGTTCTCGATGGCGGCGCCGCCGCCCCAGGCGACGAGTTTGTCGAAATACTGCGAACGGTAGAGGATGTTCTCCACCTTCTCGTCTCCACCACGCCAATACACCGCCGACATCGACTGCAACACAGGGTGGTTCGGCGCGATATCAGCCATGGTCCGCAGCACCGCCACGGTCGTGAACGGGTCTGCTGACGGCATCTTGAAGACGTTGACCGCCTTGGTGAGTGCCGCGTCCGCGATCGACGTCATCGCGGCGCTCGGCGAATTGCCTGCCAGCATGTGAACGAGCCGTGGCGGGAATGCACGAATGCGGCTGACCCTGCCATTCGGGTCGGTGCGTTCAACCCAGCCGTCGAGGACGTCGACGTCGCCGAAGGTCTTCTCGAGGCGGTACTCGAGCGCCTCTCTGGTCAGGAACTGTCCTGGACGTGCGAAGGTGTTCTCGATGATCCGGCGGGGCAACGCACTGACCTGAAGAGTCATCTCGAGCGACTCCTGGAGATACCCGTTCTTCTCCAAGGTCAGATGAGCGGCCGTCTCGACCAGGAAGTCGATGATGTCGGAAACGGGAACGTCGAAGGCCGGCCCCTGTTGAATCCGGGGTACGAACAAGTCGTTGAACTCGATCTTCGGCGTGACGAACGGGACGCCGAAATCGCGAGAGAGGTATTCGTTGGCCTCACCCCAGATCAGCTTGCCTCGCACGAAGTGTGGTACTCGGATCTTCGTCGTGGTTGTTTCTGCGATGGATTCGGTCACTGTCATGATGGGTCCTCAATCCTCGATGAATCCGCGGACGTATGCGTCCATGGTTCCGGCACAGGTGATCTTGTCGTCGTCCTTCAGGTCCGAGTAGCGCGAGATCTGGTCGAAGACCGTGGTTCCGGGGCGGCCACATGGGCACCCCCCGAGGTCCGCCAGGATCTTGTCTCCGCAAATCGTTCCGCCCCAACGGCCGTCAACCGTGGTGTCGAAGAAGCCCGCACGCCCCTCGACCATTCCGTCCGATACCGGTGCGAGCGTCTCGCCGTTTTTGTCGAGGACGAGCAGAACCACCTCCGCCGGAACGTGATACCGACCCACCAGGCATTTCGGCAAACGTAGATTCAGTTCCTGCATCGAGTAGTAGTGCAAGAACCGGCTCGGATCGATGTTGAGTATGCGGTAGATCTTGGACTGGTAGTCGTCCGGCAGCGACGTGCCCTTCAGGCCACCACCAGTTGTCAGGGCGTTGTCCCCGGTGAGGTCGCCCTCCGCGACGCCCATTTCCCGAAGTATCTCGGCGAGCCGGTAGAGGTTCGGGAATTGTGAACTGAAGAAGAATCGTTCGGAGCGGCGCTCGCGGATCCGCTCCGCGAAATAATGGAGCCGCTCTTCGTTCTGCTGCTGCCGGCCGGCGGCCTCGGCCTCGAACTGCGCGACCTCGTCAGGTGCCGCGGTGCCGTCGGCCATGGCACGTCTCATGGCTTGCAAACGGGACATGTAGCGGTGGTGCCCGCCCGGCGCGCTGGTCGGCGGCAATTCGATGCTGTCGGGACTCCGATAGGAAGCCGCGAGCATCTCGCGCATGGCGATGTGCGAACTGAGCGTGGTCTCGGGACCCACCGGGATGAAATTCCACTTGTTTTCCGGTGGGAGTCCCAGTTCGGCAAGGCAATCAAGCATGTTCTGCGACGACGTGTCGCGGTCGGACTGCGTCTTGTTCAAGAACGAACCCTTGCCACTGGTCCCACTCGAACTCGAGACCATGTGACCGGCTGCCTCGAGCCTGTCAATCCAACCGTCGACATCTTCCACACCGCTGACGTCGACATCGACGACCCGGTGGGTCGACAGGGAGTCGAGCCAGCGATTCATCTGTGCCCACTTGCCCTTGGCGATGAGCGACTCGGGATAACTCTTGTACGTCGTATGAGGGAAGAGCAGAGGCACCAAGTCCTCTCGGGAACGGATCTTTGTGATGCCTTCCCCCTCAGCGCGCTGTGCCAACACGGGCACCTGGGCACGGCGCTCCTGGAACCGCGCGTCCCCAACCTCGATGAGATCGCGCTGGTCGGTTGTCACTGACATCGGTTCCTCCAGATGAAGAGATGATCGGGATCGGGATCGGTCGATGAAATTAACCATACCCATCGGTAAAGTTTTTTGTCCAGCTCGGTGATGGCAGACTTGGCGTCCGTGACATCGACCAATCCGAAGAGCGCACCGGACGCCGCCGCCCGCGGACGCGGCGGCCGTCCGACGAAGGCGCAGGCCTCGGCACTGGACCGCACCATCAGCGAATGCGCTCTCCGGCTGTTCCTCGAGCACGGCTACGAGGGCACGTCCATGAACGCGATCGCGGCAGCCGCCCACACCACGAAACCTTCGTTGTACGCCCGCTTCCCGACAAAGGAAGATGTCTTCCGTTCAGTGATCGGATGGGCGTTGGCGCGCAGCGACTGGCCGTCGCCGGAGCCGCCTCCACCGGACCCTGAAAACCTGGAGAAGGCACTGCGCGCCATCGCGCACGCTGCGGTCAGGCGTTCGATGAACCCCTCGGTGATCAAGCTCGAGCAGATTGCCATCTCCCATGCGGCGCGCTATCCCGACATCGCCCGGCGCACCTACGGAACAGGTTTCTGGCCGCGGAAACAGATGGTGGTCGACCTGCTGGTGCAACATGCGGCCACAGGCTCGATCGTCGCCGAGTCCCCCGAGACGCTTGCCGAGTTGTTTCTGGGCATGGTCGGCGCACAGTCCCGACTCGCATCATTCGGCATCGTTCGTGACACCGATGATCAGGAACGACTCACCGACGCCGCGGTGCAGCTCTTCCTGCGGAGCCTGCGACCTGGTCGGCCGGGGTGATCATCCGTAGACAGAACGCGCTGATGTGCTCGATCTCAGCCTGATTCGGCTCCGCGCGCTGCCACAGGTAGTCGGTCAACTTTCCCAGAGTGGCGTGGGCGGCGAGCGATGCGTCGAAGTCCGGATCTGCACTCCCCAATTGTGCGAACGGCTCCACGAGGAGTGACGCCATCGGGCCGGTGGCCGACAGCGAACCGCTCGCGGAGTCCTCGCCGAGACTGCCGGCGTTCCAGGACACCGCACGGGTGATTTCCGCGGTGTCACCCGCCGCCTGGGCCAAGACACCCTCGACCCACCGTCTGACCTTGCCTTCTGCGGTGGACTCCTTGCTCATCTGATGCTCGACGTAGGCGCGCAGACGCGTCGTGCCGTCTTCGATCAACGCCGCGACCAAAGCGTCTTTGGACGAGAAGTGGCGATAGAACGCTTCGTTGGACAGTCCCGCGGCTGCCACGATGTCGGAGACCCTGGGCCGGGACGTGGTGCCCCGGGTCCGGATCACCTCCAGTGCGGCATCGAGTAGCCGCCGAACCTCTGTGGCGTAGTTGGCGCCGCGTTTGGCCAGACTCCGCTGCGCGATCCGGCTCGCCAGATCGTCAGCAGTACCGTCAGTCGATCGCTCTGTCACAGTGCAAGGCTAATGCGCATCGCCGGGTTCACACTCGGTGGTCACCTCCAACAGCCTGATGGCCGGCGGCGGATCCATCTGCAGTGCGTCCGACATGTTCAGCGCGCCCGACTGCGCTGCTGACCGCAACAGGTCGAGAGCGGTGGTCAGGTCGTCGCACTCGATCTCGTACAGCGCAATATGGGGCCCGTCGTCGCCCACCGGCCGCAGTCGCCGCGCGGAGACGAAGGCTTCGAGCGCAACGACCTCCGGCAGATGTACCTCGTCGTACCAACTGTTGTACTCCCGTACACGTTCCGGAGAGCTCGGATGGGATTCCACCAACAGAATTCCTCGTGCCATTGTCGTTCCCTTCAACTTGATCGAGAGTTATTGAGCTCGGCCTACCGCGGCGCAGACCCCGCCGTCGACAAGCAGGTCCACACCACTGAGGAAGCTTGCTTCATCCGACAGCACGAAGGCCGCCACTGCGGCCACCTCCTCCGCCCGGCCGAGGCGACCGACCGGGGTCTGCTCCACCCACGCGCCCATACGAGGATTGTCGGCAGCCTCCTGGCGGCCTTGCGGAGTATCGATGAGGCCTGGTGACACCGAGCAGATTCGGCCACCCAGTGGCCCGAGGCGGACGGCTTCGCGCCGGACGAACTGCTTGACTCCGAGTTTTGCGATCGCGTACGCGGCACCGGGGTGTTCGATCCCCGCCCCGACACTCTCGTGGATGCGTTCGAAGAAGTGCTCACTCAGGGGATCATCGAGGATGGCTGCGGTCGCGGCACCGACCTGGACACCGCCGATCACCGGGGCCATCGACGCGAATGCGACCCATGCCGTGCCCGGCACCGTGAGCGGTCGTAGTGCGGCAGCGATTCGCGCAGTACCGATCAGGTCGACGGCGAAGATTGTTTTCCAATCGGCCATCGTCGGGGAGATCCCCGCGACATGGGCCACCGCCCGCAGCGAGCCCGACTCACCCACCCGGGTCGCCAAGCGATCAAGACCGTCCACATCGGTGATGTCGAGAACATACGGGTGCACCATAGCGTCCCCGCGCTCCGACAACTCTGCGGCCGCGGCGGTCGCTGTCGTCTCGTCACGGTCGACGAGAAGCAGGGTGTCCACCATCGAGGTGATCCGGCGGGCACATTCGAGGCCCATGCCACGACCCGCGCCGGTGACGACGCCGACGGTGCTCACGACTGCGCCGCCCAGCACGGTTGCATCATCGGTTCGGCCGCGCGGGTGACGAGCTCCATCCGAATACCGTTGTTGCCGCGCAGGAAGGCGAAGAACGGTGCGCCGCCGGCACTTCGGGTTGCCTCGACGGCGTAGCCGTTGCGCATCAGTTCATCGGTGTCCGCGCCGACGTCATCAGACCAGTAACCCAGATGATGGACGCCCGAGCCCGCAACTGGCTGCCAGAACGTGCCCGGGATCGTGTTGACGACTTCGAGCCGGGGCGTACTGATCGAGTAGGAACACGCGAACTCCAGCGTCACCTCTCCCGACGGCAAGGTCACCGCCGTCGGGCCGCCGATCGTCGGGCCCCACTCGTACCCGAGCAGCGACGTCAGCTGCTCACGTGTCGCGCTCGGATCGTCCGACACGATCCCAACATGGAAGAGGTCTTCAGCATTCACCGTCGTCGCCCACGCTTTCGTCTGATCACGGTCGAGAATCATCTTCAGACTATCCAGAACTATGTTCTGTATGCGCAGAATGCTATTCTGAGTCAAACAAGGAGGCGTCATGGCATGGGATTTCGAGACCGACCCGGAGTATCAGGCGAAACTGGACTGGGCTGATGCGTTTGTCCGCGATGAGGTGGAGCCACTCGACCATGCGTGGCCACATCTGCAGTTCGTACCCCTCGACGGAGGTCGTCGCAACGCGATCGATCCGCTCAAAGACCAAGTCCGCCAACAAAAACTGTGGGCCACACATCTCGGTCCCGACCTCGGCGGTCAGGGTTACGGCCAGCTTCAGTTGGCCCTGCTCAACGAGATTCTCGGGCGGTCATCCTGGGCGCCGATCGTATTCGGCTGCCAAGCACCCGACACCGGCAACGCCGAGATCATCGCCCACTACGGCACCCCCGAGCAGAAGAAGCAGTACCTCCAGCCACTGCTCGACGGCGAATGCTTCTCGAGCTACTCGATGACCGAGCCGCAGGCCGGGGCCGACCCCACACAGTTCACGACCAGCGCCGTCCGAGACGGTGACCACTGGATCATCAATGGCTACAAGTACTTCTCGTCCAACGCGAAGACAGCCTCGTTCCTGATCGTCATGGTGGTGACCAATCCCGACGTGAGCGCCTACAAGGGCATGTCGATGTTCCTGGTCCCGACGAACACACCCGGCGTGATCATCGAACGCAACGTCGGGCTCTTCGGGGAACCGATGGATGGGGGCACGCACGCCCTCATCCACTACGACAATGTCCGGGTCCCCGACAGCGCACTGCTCGGCGGTGAGGGCCAGGCCTTCGCAGTCGCCCAAACCCGACTCGGCGGTGGACGCATTCATCACGCCATGCGGACGATCGGCATGGCACAAAAGGCGGTCGACATGATGTGTGAGCGGGTACTGAGCCGTGAGACCGCGGGCAGCCGACTCGCGGACAAACAGTTCATCCAGGGTTTCATCGCCGACTCGTACGCTCAATTGACCCAGTTCCGGCTGTTCGTGCTCAACACCGCCTGGAAGATCGACAAGTACAACGATTACAAGAAGGTCCGCAAAGACATCGCCACGGCGAAAGTCATCATGCCGACCGTCTTGCATGACATCGCCTGGCGCGCAATGCAAGTTCATGGAGCGTTGGGTGTCACGAACGAGATGCCGTTCTTGACGATGGTTCATGGTGCCGCCGTGATGGGGCTCGCAGACGGTCCTACCGAGGTCCACAAGGTCACCGTGGCCAAGCAGGTCTTGCGCGACTACAAAGCCACTGACGACCTCTGGCCCACCGAGTGGATTCCCAGGAAAGAAGCGGCCGCAAGGGCCAAATACGCCGAATACCTCGAACTGGAAGTGGGGAACCTGTGATCGACACCGCCAAACTCGCCGCCTGGATGGACGAAGCCGACCTACCGGGAAAGGGTGAGCCTCTCGACGCACGTTTCCTTTCCGGCGGAACTCAGAACGAGATCTACGAGATCGTCCGTGGGGAGAGCACTTGCGTGATCAGGCTGCCACCGGCAGCGGCACCGGCAACCCGCGATGAGGGGATCATGCGCGAGTGGCGGATCATCGAGGCTCTCGACGGTACGGACGTGCCGCACACCAAGGCGATCGCCGCCTGCTCCGACACGTCCGTGCTCGGAAGATCGTTCTATCTCATGGGATTCGTCGACGGCTGGTCGCCGATGAACAACAAGCAGTGGCGCGAACCGTTCACGAGCGATCCGGAATTGCGAAAAGGTTTGGCCTATCAGCTCGCCGAAGGCATCGCACTGCTCTCGAAGGTCGACTGGCAAGCGAAGGGTCTGCAGGATCTCGGCCGCCCGGACGGGTTTCACGAGCGCCAGGTGAGCCGCTGGACCCGGTTCTTTGACCGGGTGAAGGGTCGAGACCTGGAGGGGATGGACGAGGCCACCGCGTGGCTCAATGCGCACAAGCCACTCGACTTCATCCCGGGTCTCATGCACGGGGACTATCAGTTCGCGAACGTCATGTTCAAGGACGGTGCGCCGGCGCAACTCGACGCCATCGTCGACTGGGAGATGGGCACCGTCGGTGACCCGAAATTGGATCTGGCCTGGATGGTGCAGGGGTGGCCCGAGGACACGAATGCACCGGAGGCCGCCACCTCGAGCTATGTGGACCTACAGGGGATGCCGTCGAGAGAACAGATGATCGATCACTACTCAGAGGTCTCGGGACGTCAGGTCGACGACCTCGACTATTACCTGGTGCTCGCCAAATGGAAACTCGCCATTGTTCTCGAACAGGGCTTCCAACGTGCCGGTGACAATCATCAACTCCAGTCGTACGGTCCGCTCGTGCCACGGTTGATGAAAGAAGCCGCCGACTTCGCAGAATCGAGTGATTACGCATCATGACCACAGGAACCCAAGAAGTCGAACTGGTCCAGGAACGACGCGGACCGATCACAATTTTGCGCCTGAACCGTCCGGACGCCCGAAATGCGCTCAATGTCAGTTTGATTCAGGGTATCGGTGCGGCAGCGCTCGAGGCCGAATCAGATCCGGAGATCCGGGCGATCGTTCTCACCGGTACCGGCGATCGCGCCTTCTGCGCCGGAATGGATCTGCGCGCGTTCGCCGACGGTGGCGACTTCTATTCCGAAGGCTTCGAAAGGCTCACTGAAGGACAACTGTCCATTCCTGTCATCGGCGCCGCCAACGGCACGGCGATCGGCGGTGGACTCGAACTCCTCCTCGGCTGCGACGTGATCGTGTCCTCGACGCAGGCGAAGTTCGGCCTGCCTGAGTGCAAGCGCGGCATGTTCCCCGGCGGTGGTGGCACGAACATCGGGACCCGCATCCCGCTGGGCGTCGCCCTGGAGATGACTCTCACCGGAGACTTCATCACCGCGGAGCGGGCCTATGACATTGGTCTGGTCAATGCCCTGGCGGCCCCGGACGCGGTACTCGAGACCGCCATCGGCTACGCCGAGCGAATCGCCGCCAACGCGCCGCTGAGCCTCGCCGCATGCAAGGACCTGGTCCGACTCGCGGTGTCCAACAGCGAGAGTGTCCCGGAACGTCTCGGACAGTGGCGGACCACCGTCTTCTCCAGCAGCGACGCGAAAGAGGGCGCAATGGCGTTCATCGAGAAGCGAAGCCCGAACTGGCAGGGTCGGTAGCTCCCTCGTGCGCGCGATTGTCTGCTCGAGTTATGGTGCACCAGAATCTCTGCGGATCGAGGATCTGCCGTCGACCCCGTTGAAGAAGGGCGAGATTCGGGTCGCCGTGGTCGCGGCCGCGGCCAACTTTCCCGACGTGTTGCTGATCGCAGGTGACTATCAGATCAAGGTCCCACCTCCGTTCGTGCCCGGCAGCGAGTTCGCCGGCGTGATCACCGAGGTCTCATCCGACGTCGACGGGCGCTTGATCGGCACCCGGGTCACGGGAACCGGACTCATCGGAGCTTTCGCGGAGGAGATCGTGGTCCGCGCCGACAAGGTGAGCTCGATCGCGGACGGCGTCGACGAACGCATCGCCGCTGCCTTCGGGGTGGCCCATCGCACGGCCTACCACTCACTGCGGTCGGTCGCCCGCGTCGGCTCCGGCGATCGACTCATCGTTCTCGGCGCCGGTGGCGGTGTGGGCCTGGCCGCCGTCCAACTCGGCGTCCTGCTCGGGGCCGAGGTCACTGCGGTCGCATCGTCATCGGACAAGCTGGCGGTCGCCCAGCGTTACGGCGCGGCCCACCTCATCAATCATCGCGAGTCAGATGTGCGGACAGCGCTGCGCGCCGTTCTGCCCGACGGTGCCGATGCGGTGATCGATCCCGTGGGCGGCAAGCTCTCGGAGCCGGCCCTTCGTTCACTGGCCAGAGGCGGACGATTCGTCACCATCGGGTACGCATCCGGAGAGATCCCGGCCATCCCCCTGAATCTGGTTCTTGTCAAAGGAATCCACATCGCCGGCTTCCAGTTCCAGGATGTGCCGCCAGAAGAGTTTACCCGCAACGAATCCGAGCTCACCGACCTACTCGTGAAGCAACGAGTCGTCCCTCATGTCGGAGCGTCCTACGCACTGCACGACACCGCGAAAGCCCTTCGGCTGGTCGCTGACGGGCACGCGGTCGGCAAGGTCCTGATCGAGATCAACCGAGGGGAATCGACATGACAACACTCGAGGGCAAAGTCGCTTTCGTCGCCGGCGCGAGCCGCGGCATCGGAGCGGCGATCGCAAGGGCACTCGCGGAATCCGGTGCGGCCGTTGCCGTCGCCGCCCGAAGCGAGAAGGAAGGCAGGGTGCCCGGGACCATCGGTTCTGTGGCCGGCCGAATCGTCGACAGCGGTGGGCGTGCCGTCGCGGTGCCGTGCGACGTGACCGACGAAGAATCGGTCGACGCCGCGATCGCGACGACCGTCGAAGAGTTCGGCGGGCTCGATATCGTCGTCGCCAATGCCGGGGTGCTCTGGCTGGGCCCCATCGACACAACACCTCTCAAACGGTGGCAGCTGTGCCTCGACGTGAACCTGACCGGAGTTTTTCTGGTGACGAAGGCAGCGATCCCGCACCTGCGAGCACGCGGAGGCGGTTCGCTGATCGCGGTGACCACCACCGGCGTCGACATGATCGACCGGGGGTCGAACGCCTACTGGGTGTCGAAGTCCGCGGTCGAACGGCTTTACCTCGGTCTCGCGAGCGACCTGTCGACCGACAACATCGCGGTGAACTGCCTTAGCCCGTCACGGATTGTGCTCACCGAAGGCTGGGCGGCCGCCGGTGGCGGACAGAAGATTCCACCGGAGGCAATCGAACCGCCCGAGACGATGGGCAGGGCAGCCGCGCTGCTCGCAGTGCAGGACGCCTCCGGCATCACCGGCACTGTCCAACGATCGGAAATCTTGGTTCCCAGGGTTTGAACCGATGCCGTACGGTCACCAACGAGCAGGCGCGGGTACGTCCAGGGTGAGCGGCCGCTCGTAGGACAAGTCGGTGCGATCACGGGTACCCACCTGGTAGCCCTTCTTCGTGAAGAAGGGTGACTTCAGGACGCGAGCGTCGCCGACGAACATGGCCTCCACCGTCGATCGGCGAAGCACGATGCGCCACTGATCATCCCGCCGTTCGAGACGGTCCAGGTACCGACCGCTGATGAACTGCGCGGTGGTTCCGTCGGTGCCGATCAGGACGACGATGACATAGCTCTCGGCATGTGCCGTGTCACCCTCTATGTGACACGAATGCGTGGTGATGTTGTGGGTGTGGACCACCGATGTCGACGCGTGAGCCGAGTTCGCCCACTCACCGTATTCGGGACCGATATTGGTGGCATACCCGTGCTCATCGATTGCATCCTCGTGATACGCCGCAGTGATGAGGTCAATGTCATGCCGGTCGCAGCCCCTGGCGTGGCGGGCGACGCAATCGAGGATGGCCACGCGATCCTTGAGGTAGCGGACATCTTCGAACAGGGTCTGCAACCTGGTCTCTGAACTCATCTCGTTCTCCTTGCCGCGGCGCCGAGTCGCCGACGGGATCGAACCGGGAACGGCCGCAAGATGTTCGAGCGGCCAAATACCACTATACAGTCGTATAGCATCCGTGGGGTGCGAAAATACCTTCAATCGACTGAGTGGGGTATTGGACATGGCACCATCGACACGGCGTGTAGGAGCGCAGACGTCGAAGACCAGGGACGCGATTCTCGACTGCGTGGAGAAGCTCATGATCAGGGAGGGCTACCCCAGCGTCACCTATCGAGTGCTCGCCGCAGAAGCCGGCGTGACCCCGAGCCTGGTTCAGTACTACTTCCCCACCCTGGACGCCATCTTCGTCTCGGCGCTGCAACGACGGACCGCCGAGAACGTGCAGCGTCTGCGCGACGCACTCGCGAACCGTCCGGACGAGATCCTGCACGTGATGTGGGAGTTCAGCCGGCGAGAGGCAACCGGAGCCCTGGTGACCGAGTTCATGGCGCTGGGCAACCACCGCAAGACGGTCGGCGTGGAGATCGCTCGGGTCACCGAGGAAATTCGTCAGGTACAAATCGAGGCCCTACGCGCACACGAGAGTGCGTCGACAGCGGTGGAGAAGTCGCTGTCGGCGGGCGCGCTGGTCGCACTGATCTCCGGTGTACCAAAGATGCTGAGCCTCGAGAAGGGCGTCGGGATCACCACCGCGCACGACGACGTGGTGTCGGCATTCGAGTCGTACATCGACACGGTGGAACCGCTGAAACCGAAGGCACGGCGCACAGACTGAGCAGTCAGGCGTCGGTGGAAGCCAGTTCACGAAGAAGCGCCCTGGTACGTCCGGCGGATGCACGCGGGTCGGGTCCGACAGGCGTCACCGCCGCCCAGACGTCTGTGGCGCCGGCATCGAGCAGGCCTTGCAGCTGCACCCGCACCGATTCCTCGTTTCCGAAAATGGCGACGTCTTCCGGGTGGGCCGCTCCGCCGGCGCCGATGATTCTTTGGTAGTTGGGCATTCCGGCGTAGACCCCGGACGTCGCCGCGACCGCGGCACGCGCCTCGTCGACGTCGTCATGAACCGCAACCGGCAACCCGGCGACGATCCGGGGTTCAGGCCGTCCCGCCGCTGCGGCGGCAGCACGGATCGCGGGCGCGATGCGCGATTCGATCACTTGTGCCGATGCCATCCACAACACGGTTCCGTCCGCCAACTCCCCTGCCACACGCAACATCCGAGGGGACATCGCCGACAGCAGTACAGGCACCCGGTGCACCACGGAGACCATCCGACCTGCGCTCGCGACCCTCCACTCCCGGCCTTGCATGGCCACGTCCTCACCACGCAACAGCGCCGTGATGATCTCGACGTACTCCTCTGTGTTGAGACCGGGTCGCTCGTAGGACAGCCCGTAGACGTCTTCGACAAGCGAACCGTGAGAGGGGCCCAAGCCCACGGTGATCCCGGGGCGGCCCATGGCCTCGGCGACAGCGGCCACCCGGTTGGCCTGCAACAGCGGATGGCACGGATACGTCTGCAGGACAGCCGTGCCCAGCTCGATGGTGGACGTCTCACGACCCGCGACCGTGAGGGCGGCCAATGGGTCACCGGCGACCGAACTCGCATACCAGAGCGACGAGAATCCGTCCGCCTCGGCGCGTTGCGCCTGCTTCACGATCTTGTCAGTGGACGAGGCCCCGCCGGTCAATCCAATTCTCATGATGCATCCCTCTTCGCCGGAGCTATCGGACATCGCGCCGATCTTGCCGGACTGATCCCGATCGCGTTCTCGGCCAGATCTTTCGACCAATTGATTCACTTCATTGCTGTACGAGTGTATGGTTCATTTCACATGCTATACGACTGTATGGCAAGTGCCGCGCTCGTATCGCCGAAGGAGCACCGATGTTCGACGCAGTCACCCCGATCACCCCGGCCATTGGAATCGAGGTCACCGGAGTTTCGGGCGAATCCCTTGCAAATCCCGATGCCGCCGCGTGGTGTCGAACCGCACTGGACGACCACGGGGTCGTGCTGTTCCGCGAGTGCCACATCGGCGATGACGCGCTGGTGTCACTCAGTCGTCTGCTCGGCGACGTGGTGATCGCCCCTGTCGGAGGCCAAAAGAATCATCCCGAGATCTCGACCATCAGTCTCGACCCTGCCAAAACCGTTCTTGCCGCCTACAATTCGGGAACGTTTCATTGGCACATCGACGGCGCCACCGACGCCATCCCACAAAAGGCCACACTGCTGACAGCGCTCGAGGTATCGGCCGAGGGTGGCGATACGGAGTTCGCGAACACCTACGCGGCGTACGAAGCCCTCTCCGCCGACGAGAAGGCCGAGATCGAGGGGCTGGAGGTCGTACACAGCTTCGCCACGGCTCAGCGTCTCGCGAACCCCGACCCCACCGAGAAGCAGAAGGCCGCATGGGCCCGCGTCCCCAGTCGAATCCATCCACTCGTGTGGACACGGCGGAACGGCCGCAGATCGCTGCTCATCGGAGCCACTGCGGGCGAAGTAGTCGGCAAGTCCGCATCCGAAGGACGTGCACCTCTCGACCGCCTCCTCGAATGGTCCACCGGGCCCCAGTTCGCCCTGCGTCAGCATTGGCGCCGAGGTGACCTGGTCCTCTGGGACAACACCGGCATGCTCCACAGGGCAATCCCGTACACCCCCAGCTCACCCCGGCTCATGCACCGCACCACCCTCCTCGGGGAGGAGGTCGTGGCCTGACATCTGGTCAAAGATGTTGCAGCACTCCGTCACCGACTACCGACAGGTCGCTCGACCGGAACCGCTCGGTAACGGTGACCTCTCCGCTCGCGGTGGGAGCCGCGGCGGCGAGGGCCTGCGCCTTGAACATCCGTGCAGCGTTACTGAGCTGATGTTCGAGCGGGGACAGCCGACGATCGATCGACGTCACGCCCGACCGGCCCCACATCATGATGTCCGTGGCGCCACGTTCCAGGGCGCGTTCAACACCTTCTTCCAACCGCGGATCGTTCTCGCAGAGTTCGCCGGCCACCACCACCGCATGCGGCCAGGGCGTGTGGTCGCTGGAGGTCAGAGCGGCCCGAAGATCAGGTGCGAGTGCGGATTCGAGGTCGAGAACCCTTGCTCCCAGTATTTCCAGGGGCCTGGGGTCCGAGTCATCGGCGACGAGCGTGGTGACTGACCAGCCCGCCATCATCCGGTCGAAGAGAAGGCCACCGGCATGTGCGATGACCGCCTTCGTCGTCGGGCCGAGTACCGCCAACCTGTATCGAAGGTGACGCGCCTGTGCGCGGCGGCGTTCACCGTTGATGCGACGAATCGCGTCGCGCTGACTCTCGGACAAATCGGTCTTTTCGGGCATCAGGGGTCCGTTCATACTGTGATGTCGAAATGATTGACCCCCTTGGCGTGTCCACTCCCCCGAGGCACACACGGTTCGGCCTACTGGCCACCGTCACTCAGGCGGGAACCAGATCCGCCCGCCCGTACTCCGCGCACGTCAGCAGCTGCCCACTCCGGTACGTTTCGACTCGCTCCACGTGGGTGGGTGCCGCAGCGGCAGCCAGCGCGTGGGCCTTGAACGCGCGAGCCGCGTGGCTCAGCCGGTGCTGCACCACATCGATTCGCTGATCTATGTCGGTGGGGGTGTCGCCCCACAACGTCAACTCGGTCTCTCCCCGGTCGAGATTCTCCACGAATCCGTCGCGAATCCGGGTGTCGCGCTCGAAGAGGTCAGCGGCGACCGCGACGGCCTGGGGGTGGATTCCGCGCCCCTGCCATTCGAGTCCGGATGCAAGATCAACCGTCTCGGCGCCGAGGATCTGCAGTGGGCGAAGGTTCGAGTAGTCCTCGAGCAGGACGACGACATCCCATCCGGCCATGACGCGGTCGAACAGCAGGCCGCCCGTGTGGCGCACCGCATCGAGCATCGACGACGCAACGATGACCAGGCGATATCTCACGAAGCCTTCGTCGGAGCGAAGTCCCTCGCCAGCGAATTGCTGTACTCCCTGAACACTTCGGTCAGTGGAATCGTTCGATCGAGCAGCCATGAGGTTTCCATCCCATTCAAAAAGGCGACGATTTCGACGGCCCGTAGGTCCGGGTCGAGGTCGGTTCGGTACCTGCCGTCCTGCTGACCGCGCCGGATACCGGCGGCGACGGTACTGATTGCTGCGCGGTGCCTGGAGACCAGGCGGTCGTGCAGCGGTGCATCCGGTTCCAGGTTCTCGATCTGCAAGACCGCAAATGTGCCGATCAGTTCGGGCGAACGCTCGAACCTCTCGGCGACTCCGACGATCTCCTCCAAGAGATCACCGGACCGGTTGGCATGCGACAAGTCGTCGGCGTCGCGCATCTCGAGTACGGCGTGTAGAAGCTGTGCCTTGGACTCGAAATGATGGAGTAAACCGGCGGAGCTGACGCCGGCTTCCTTGGCGATCTGCGACAACGTCGTGTTTCGCCACCCGTTGCGTGCCAGCAACCGCTGAGCCACATCCAGGATCAGGCGTTTACGTTCCTCGCCTTTGACCAGAAGCGTCTCGTACGGCCGATCGCGCGCCACGTGTCTCCTTCACTCACCAACCAACTGAGCACATAGTAGGTTGGTTTTGCAAATGTGACAACCGTCTCTTTAGCGATTGGGCGCGCCTTCGGTCACAACCCTAGCGATTTCGCGATGATCACCTTCATGACTTCGCTCGTACCTGCATAGATGCGGGCAACACGGGCATCGGTGTAGAGCCGGGCGATGGGGTATTCGGCCATATAGCCGTAACCACCGAAGAGCTGAAGGCAGCGATCAACCACCCGGGCCTGGACCTCGGTGCAGAACAACTTCACCCGGGCGGCGTCCGAACCGGACAATTCGCCGTCGACCAGATCCAGCACCGCGCGGTCGATCATCGTCTGTCCGGCCTCGATCTCCGCCGACATCGCGGCGAGTTCGAACTTCGTGTTCTGGAACGAGGCGACGGGTTTTCCGAAGGCCTTTCGTTCCTTCACGTACTCGATCGTTGTCGTGACGGCCGCCCGGGCCTGGGCGATCGAACCAACCGCCACGGTCATCCGTTCCTGCGGCAGGTTGTTACCGAGGTAGCTGAAGGCCTGGCCTTCCTCACCGAGGAGGTTGGCTCTGGGGACTCGTACGTTGTCGAAGGACAACTCGACCGTGTCCTGGACCTTGCAGCCCATCTTGTCGAGCACGCGGCCACGTTCGAATCCGGCCATGCCGTTCTCGACGACCAGCAGGGAGAGACCGGCGCGCCGGTTCTCAGGATCGGTTGACGTACGCGCCACGACGATCACCAGGTCCGCGAGCAGGCCACCGGTGATGAAGGTCTTTGCGCCGTTGAGCACGTACTCGTCACCGTCGCGCACGGCGGTCGATGCCACCCCTGCGAGATCGGAACCGGTGCCGGGTTCGGTCATCGCGATGGCCGAGAGCAGGGTGCCATTCGCGAGTCCCGAGAACCAGCGCTCACGTTGTTCCTCATTGGCGTACTCGAGAAAGTACGGGAGGATCACGTCGAGCTGAGTACGGACGGTGGCCAGCGTGACGAGCGCGCGTGCCGCCTCCTCCTGCAGGATGACGTTGTAGCGATAGTCGCGCAGGCCCGCGCCACCGAACTCCTCCGGGATGGCGATGCCGAGCAAGCCGAGCTCGCCGAGCTGGGCAAAGATCTCGCGGGGCATCTGACCGGCCTTCTCCCAGGCGGCGTATTCGGGAACGATCCGCTTCTCGATGAAGTCGCGGGCCAACTTGCGGAACGCCTCGTGGTCGGCGGTGAACACATCTCTACGCATGATCGTCGTCTCCTCTAGTGCGATGCCAGCTCGACGAGGGTGGCGTTGGCCGTACCGCCGCCCTCACACATCGTCTGTAGTCCGTACCGAATATCGTTGTTACGCATGTGATTGATCATGCGAGTCATCAGGACTGCACCGGACCCACCTAGTGGGTGGCCGAGCGCGATCGCACCGCCGACCGGATTGAGCAGTGCCGGATCGGCGCCGGTCTCGGCGAGCCATGCCATCGGGACCGGCGCAAACGCTTCGTTGACCTCGAAGACGCCGACCTCGGACAACGCCACGCCTGCCTTGGCGAGCACCTTGTCGGTGGCCGGGATCGGGCCGGTGAGCATGAGGACCGGGTCGGAGCCGACGACGGCGCCGGCAACATAGCGGACCAATGGAGTCAGCCCGAGATCTGCGGCCTTTTCCGGTGTGGTGATCAGGAGTGCCGCCGCACCGTCGGAGATCTGAGAAGAATTGCCGGCGTGGATGACGCCGTTCTCGTCGAACGCCGGCTTGAGCTTCGCGAGCTTCTCCGCCGTGGTCCCGCGCCGAATACCCTCGTCGGCACTGACCACTCCGTCTTCGGTGGTGACCGAGACGATTTCGGACTCGAACGCGCCCGCATCCTGAGCTGCCGCCGCACGCTCATGTGAAACCGAGGAGAACTCGTCGACGGCCGCGCGGTCGAAACCCCACTTCTGGGCGATCTTCTCGGCGGAAATTCCCTGGTTGAACGCGAAACCCTCGTATCGTGCCAGCGCCCTCGGGCCGTACGGGGCACCGCTGGCACGGGCCGCACCCAGGGGCACTCGGCTCATGACCTCGACACCGCCGGCGACGACCACGTCCTGCTGGCCCGACATCACCGCCTGCACAGCGAAGTCGATGGCTTGCTGGCTCGATCCGCAGGCCCGGTTGATGGTGACACCAGGAATCGACTCGGGCCATCGTGCTGCCAGCACCGAGTACCGGCCGACATTGCTCGACTGATCGCCGACCTGCGAGACGCAGCCCCAGATCACGTCGTCGATGACCTGCGGGTCGATACCGGACCGGTGGGCGAGTGCTCCGAGCACGTGGGCGGAAAGATCGACCGGGTGCACGCCGGCCAAGCCGCCATTTCGCTTGCCCACCGGGGTACGAACAGCCTCGACGATCACTACTTCACGCATCTTTTTCTCCAGTTTCGGTCTTGTTCGACGTTTGTGTGCCATTCGCGCCGGGCCGGGGCGCCGCCCACCGACCTGCGAATACCGGCGTCCGCTTCTCTGCAAATGCTGCGTAGGCTTCAGCCGCGTCAGCGGTCGCGAAGTTCACTGCTTGCGCTCGGGCCTCCCCCGCCAGCGCGTCATGCAGAGTGCCGCTCGCCCCCTCGTTCAACAGCGCCTTCGTCTGAGCGAGTGCGATCGGGGGTCCGGCCGCCAATCGCGCGGTCAGGTCCGTGACAAAGGCGTCGATCTCGGCTTCCTCGACCACCCAGGTCACCAGGCCCAGTGCCCGGGCCTCCTCGGCCCCGATGGTTTCCGCCAACATGGCCAGCCGCTTGGCTTGTTGAAGACCAACCAGTTTCGGCAGCAGCCACGATCCGCCGAGGTCCATCGAGAGCCCCCGCTTGACGAAGATCTGGGAAAACGTCGACGCCGTGGTCGCCACAACGAAATCACAGCCCAGAGCCAGGTTCCATCCGGCCCCGACTGCGACTCCGGACACCTTCGCAATGGTCGGCATCGGCAGGTCATGGAGGAGTTCGGCCACCGCACTGAGGTTGCGCAACTTGTAGGTCGGATGCATCGGATCTGGAGACGCGATGTCGGCGCCTGAGCAGAATGCCCCACCCGCGCCGGTCAGCACCAGGGCGCGTACGCCCTGATCACCACCGGCCGCGATCAGCGCCTCTCGCAACGCAATCCACAACGTGGTGTCGATGGCATTCTTGCGGTGCGGACGATTGAGGGTCAGGGTCCTGACACCGTCATCGTCGCTGACGAGCAAGGTCGATCTACCCCGCTCAGAAGCGAGATCAGCCTTCATACGCCTGACCCACCGCGCCCTGCGCCCGCAACGCCGCGAGTTCGGCGCGATCGACGCCGATCTCGGCCAGAACGGTGTCCGTATGCTCACCGAGTCCGGGGATCGAACCCATCGGCGGATCGAATCCGGAGATGATCGGCGGTGGCAGCAGCGCAGGTATCGGCCCGCCCGGGGTGTCGATCTCGCGCCAGCGATCTCGCTCCGACAGCTGCGGATGTGCGATCACCTCGCTGGGAAGGTTGTACCGTGCATTGCCGATCCCTGCTTCGTCGGCGATCTTCTGGATCTCGGCGAGGTCGTGTTGCCCGCACCAGGCACCGATCGCTTCTTCCAGCACATCCCGGTTCTGAACACGTCCGGTGTTCGTGGCGAAACGCTCGTCGTCCGCCAGATCCGGACGCTGCACGATCTCTCGGGCAAGCCGTTGCCATTCGCGGTCGTTCGTGGTGCCGAGCACCACGGTGTGGCCATCGCCGGTGCGGTACGAGCCGTAGGGTGCGACCGCAGGCGAACTCATGCCCAGCGGTTGCTGGTCGATACCCGAGTGCCGGGTGTAGTTGAGCTGATAGCCCATGACCTCGGCCGCTGTGTCGAAGAGACTCACGCTCACCGTCGGGGTGTGCTGTCCGTTCGCAGTGCGTGCATCTCGCGAATAAAGCAGCGCGATGATCGACAACGCCGCATACAAACCGGTGGACACATCTGCGACCGGCGGACCCGGTTTTGCGGGTTCCCCTGGAAAACCGGTGACGGCGCAGACGCCGGACTCGGCCTGCACCAGGAGGTCGTATGCGCGCTTGTGCGACAGCGGGCCGCCGGCGCCGTACCCGTCGATCTCCACTGCAACCAGGTGCGGATGTCGCTGCGCGAGTTCGTCTCCCGACAACCCCATCCGCGCGGTCGCGCCCGGGGTCAGGTTCGACACCAGTGCGTCGGCTTCGTCGAGCAGTCGGTGCAGCAGATCGATACCCGACTCCGACTTCAGATCGAGCGTCACCGATTCTTTGCCCCGGTTAGCCCAGACAAAATGCGCTGCCTGACCTTTCACCACGTCGTCGTAGTGACGGGCGAAGTCGCCACCCTTCGGGTTCTCCACCTTGATCACCCGTGCGCCGAAGTCGGCGAGGGTCCGCGTACACATCGGAGCCGAAATGGCCTGTTCCAGCGTCACCACGGTGACACCCGCCAACGGTCCCGGCGCCGAGGATCCCGCTGAATCCTGGTCGACCATCACATCACCATGCCACCATCGACAGGCAGCACCTGACCGGTGACGAAAGAGGATGCATCCGAGGCAAGGAAGACGAATGCGCCCGCGACCTCTTCCGGTTCTGCCCACCGGCGCAGCGGAATCCGGTTGAGCATGGTTTCGGCGAACTTCTCGTTGGTCCGGATGGTCCTGGTCATCGGGGTGGCAGCGAGTGGCGCCAGCGCGTTGACGAGTATCTGCTTGCGCGCCAATTCTCGCGCAAGTGATTTGGTCAGTCCGATGATGCCGGCCTTCGCGGCCGAGTAGTTGACCTGACCCAGCGTTCCGGTGATACCGGCAGACGACGTCACGTTGATGATGCGCCCTGTGCCGTCGGTGGCAAAGTACCGCAAGCCGGCCTGCGAGCAGTTGAACGCACCCTTGAGGTGGATATCCAGCATGCGCTGGAAGGACACCTCAGTGGTGTCCTTGAACATCGCGGGAGCGGTGACGCCTGCATTGTTGACCAGGATGTGGAGCGAGCCACCGTTCAGCGCCGCCGCGCGGGCCACCGCCTCGTCGGCGGCGTCTCGGTCGGTCACGTCGAGTTCAAAGCTGTCGGCCTTACCGCCGGACTCGTTGATGCGCGCCGCCACCTTGGCTGCCGCATCGCCGTTGACGTCGGTGACCAGAACCCCGGCACCCGCGGCCGCGTACGCTTCGGCGACCGCTGAACCGATTCCGCCTGCGGCGCCGGTCACCAGGGCCGAACGCCCCGTCAGATCGAACAATCCCTGTCGTGCAGCCATCAGTAGCTCCTCGGCATTCCCAAAGTGTGCGATCCCAGATAGTTCAAAATCATTTCCTGACTGATGGGTGCGATACGCATCAGTCGCGCCTCACGGAAGTAGCGGGCAACGTGGTACTCCTCTGAGTAGCCCATACCGCCGTGAGTCTGCACAGCGCGGTCCGCGGCGGCGAATCCTGCTTCCGCACACAGATACTTGGCGGTGTTCGCCTCGCGCCCGCAAGGCTTTCCGCTGTCGTAGAGCCAAGTGGCCTTGCGCAACACCAACTCCGCTGCGTCCAGGTGGGCCAGCGCATCGGCCAATGGGAACTGGATACCCTGGTTCATGCCGATGGGGCGGTTGAACACGACGCGTTCGCCGCCGTACTTGACCGCCTTGTCCAGAGCCACGCGTCCGATCCCGAGG
Source organism: Williamsia soli (assembly GCF_017377795.1). Classification (GTDB taxonomy): domain Bacteria; phylum Actinomycetota; class Actinomycetes; order Mycobacteriales; family Mycobacteriaceae; genus Williamsia; species Williamsia soli. The sequence continues at coordinate 137,545 of NZ_JAFRDR010000013.1, forward strand.
GCCTCAGATGCGATCAGCATGCGTTCGGGATTCAGTCCGTCCAGGAGGTACTTGAACCCCTGGCCTTCTTCGCCGACCCGGTCTTCGATCGGGATCCGGAGATCATCGATGAAGAGTTCATTGGACGTGACGGCATTCCGCCCCATCTTGGGAATTGGTCGGATCGTCACCTTGCTGCGGTCGAGATCCGTGAGGAACAGCGTCATGCCGTCGGTCTTCTTCTCCACGTCCTCGTACTTCATCGTACGAGTCAACAGCAGGATCTTCTCCGACTCCATAGCTTTCGAGATCCACACCTTGCGGCCGTTGACCACGTAGCTGTCACCGTCTCGCCGGGCGAACGTGGTGATGCGCGACGTATCCAACCCAGCACCTGGTTCGGTGACGCCGAAGCACACGTGCAGGTCGCCGTTGACGATGCGGGGCAGCGTGCGTGCCTTGAGTTCGTCCGACCCGTGCACCACCACCGGATGCATGCCGAAGATCGACAGGTGGATCGAACTGGCGGCATTCATCGCACCGCCTGAACGCGCCACCTCTTCCAGGAGCAGGGTCGCCTCGGTGATCCCGAGGCCATGGCCGCCGTACTCCTCCGGCATCGTCATGCCGAGCCAACCGCCATCGGCGATCGCTTTGTAGAATTCTTTCGGAAACTCGTGCGCGAGATCCTTTTCCATCCAATACTGGTCATCGAACCGGCTCGCGAGCTCGGCCACGGACTTGCGGATCAGTTCCTGATCCTCGGTCAATTCGAAATTCATTCCGTCGGACACGGGCCTATCCCTCTCTATCGGGTCAAAACATGTGCGGGACAAGCCGGAGTGCAGAACAAAGCCAGCAGCCACCCATTCAGTCCGAGGCAGGCAGCGGCTTGGCGTTCTTGATACTCAGCGCGGTCCCGTCGATGGTCAGTTGTCCGGTCCCCGGTGACGTGCAGAGGAGCTCGACAGTCTCGGCGGCATCGGTGTATCTCTTGCCGAGAAGCGTTGTGGGAGTTCCACCGTCACCGGCGATCTTTTCTGCCGTAGCTGCCGGAACCATAGGTGCCCCGCCGCAGGCGATCACCACATCGTGCTCGGCAGGCGCTTTGACGACCACCACCCGCGTCGCACATGTGGTGCTGGCCAACTGATCACCTGGGCGTAACGGCGTGCTTGGACTTGTCATGGTACTCATCCTTTTCTACCAGAGGAATGTCGTTGGGTGACAAACGATCAGCCAGGACGCTGAGATCGAAAGCCTGGCGTGCCAACCAGAATCGAAGAAAATTGGTCAGCGAGTATCGCAGGAATACAGCCGATCCTACGACAGCACTCGATATTCCGACCAACGCGATGATTATCGCATCGCGTTGAACGAGTGGGTTCGAGGTCCCGTGGGACATGAAGTAGGCAATGATGCCCAGCACGGGACCGAGTACGAGCAGTGCGATTCCGATCCGCAGCCATAGGACAGCCCGGCCCGAGGCGGGGTCCGGTATCTTCAGTTCGGCCAGCTCGCGGGTGAAGCGGTCTGCGCGGGATTCAGTGGTGGTCATGAGGAACTTCCTAGGTAGAGGGCTGCCAATTCGGTCTTGAACGCTTCGTCCGGTCGACCTTGATGCTCGACCCTGCCCCGAACGAGAACCGCTGCGTGGTCGGCTATGTCGAGAACTGCTGCCGCGAACTGCTCCACGACCAGCACAGCCACGCCCTGTCGAGCGATCTCGGCAACCTGGTCGTACAGCTCACCAACGATCAGCGGTGCCAATCCCATCGACAGTTCGTCGAGCAGCAGGACCGCGGGATCAGTGGCCAATCCGCGACTCAGGGCCAGCATCTGCTGCTCGCCCCCGGACAACGTCCCCGCAGTCTGAGACGCCCGCTTGCCCAGAATCGGGAATCGCGTGAACGCGATCTCTTCGATCTCCTCACGCGAACGACCGGTGAAGGTCATCATCAGAAGGTTCTCGCGGACAGACAAATTGGGGAACACGCCGCGTCCCTCGGGAATCAGGCAGACCCCGGATCGTGCCACATCGCCGAGGGACAACCCGGTGGCGTCGCGCCCCCCGAGGAACAGCCGCCCGGACTTGACCGGGTGCACACCCGCAGCGACCTTCAGCGTCGTCGTCTTGCCCGCGCCATTCGGCCCGAGTAGCGCCACGACCTGCCCGGCGGCCACGCTGAGATCGATCCCGTGGAGGACGGTGATCGCGTCGTACGCCGCACGGACGTCTTTCAGTTCGAGAAGGGGACTCATGCTTCTGCTCCCAGATATGCCGCCAGTACCTTCTCGTCACGGCGGATCACCTCGGGCGGGCCGGAGGCGATGATCTTCCCGAGATCGAGTACGAACACCTGATCGCACACCGCCATCACCAGCTCCATGTCGTGCTCGACCAGCAGGATCGCCGCCCCGCGATCGGCAATGGTCCGGAGCAGGGTGGCGAATCGCTCGGTTTCTTCGGGGTCCTGGCCGGCGGCCGGTTCGTCGAGCAACAGCAGGCTCGGCTTCACCGCCAGGGCACGGGCCACCTCGACGAGGCGGGCGATTCCGGTCGGTAGTTCATCCGCACTCTCCTCGGCCACCGCGGTGAGCCCGAGACGTTCGATGATCTCGTCGACGACGACGGCTGCGTTCTTGCGATGCGGACCGAGTTCGGCGGCGACGAGCAGGTTGTCCCGCACACTGAGCCGCCCGAAGAGTTCAAGCCTCTGGAATGTGCGGGCCAGGCCTCGCCGTGCCCGCTTGGCTGGACCGGCCCGGGTGACGTTGTGACCATCCATCACCACCTGCCCCGAGACAGGCTTGCGAAGCCCAGTGACGACGTCGAACAGAGTGCTCTTGCCGGCGCCGTTCGGCCCGATCAGCCCGGTTATCTGCCCGGCCTCGGCGGACAGTGCGACATCATCCAGCGCGCGATGACCGCCGAACGCGACGGTGACCCCACTAACCTCGAGTTGCGACGGCATGGTCCAACACCTCCTCGTCCTGCGCGCGGTAGGGCCGCTTGATCCCCCACCACTCGACCGGGATATCCGAGTCGGAGATCTCGTCATCGGTGGCGGATGAACCAGGCACCGGCACACCGATGTCTTCGGAATCCGAGTGCCTCCTCGCCCGGTACGACACCAGGAACCGAACCGCCATGAGACCGACCACGATGGCGCCGAAGAAGATCCAGCCGTCGATGACGTCGGTGAGCCGCAGGATCCAGAACCCGACGAACCAGGCCACAAAGGCGGCCAGCGCTGCCCGGTCGGCAAACATCGGGTCCCATTCCTTACGCATCTGGGAGATCGCGCCGGAACTGAGGATGCCGCCCGCGAACGCCACCCCTGCCAGGCCGGGGATCACCGCGACGAGATCGGCGGACGAAGGCCAGATCGCCACCACGGCGACGAACGGACCGGCGAGCATGAATCCCGTGAAGAAGCCGGCACCCAGCGACCCGAGTCCGGCAATCACTGCGATCAGGAACAGTGGGAGTCCGGCGACGAAATTGAACTGTTCGGCGGTGACCGACTGCAACTGCATTCCGTACAGAGCCCCTCCCAGACCGGCAATACCTGCACCGAGCGCGAAGACCGCGACCTTTGCCAACAGCAGATTGCCGCCGAGCGTCGCGTACGCGGCCTCGCTGTCGCGCTGCGCGATCAGACGGCGTCCGAAGCGACTTCGCCGCAACAGGGCAACCGCAAGCGTGGCAAGTGCCAGCAAGATCGCGGAGAAGACGGTGATCTCGGCCGCGCTGTCCATCCGGTACCCGAGTACGTGGGGCCCTACCAGCTCCACCGAGCCCTGGTCGAAGAGAGTGACGTCGACTCCGAACACGCTGAACGTCGGCAGGGTGAAGATCCACCGGTCCATGATCACGGCGAAGGCAGCCGTTCCCAGCGCCAGATAGACCCCCGATAAACGCAGCGCGGGCACCGCGATGATGGCGCCCGCTACCGCCGAGACGACTACCGCGGCGATCAGTGCCCACCATTGTCCCGACCCGCCGAAGTAGGCACATGCGACTGCTCCGATGCCCGCCATCGTCAACTGACACAGGGAGATCTGGCCCGCGAATCCGGCGAGCGGCACAAAGGACAGCGCGATGATGCTCATCGGGAAGATGAGCCCGTAAGTGATCAGATCGCCCTCGTCCAGCACGGTGGCCAGAACGAGTGCAAAGGTGATGATCACCGCGCCGAAGAATGCTGTACCCCGCAGAGTCGGGAGAGGCACCTTCGTCAGGCGCCTGTCTCGGCCACGCAGCCGCCCGTGAGGGAAAAGCAGCAGTGCCACGATGAGCAGGAGTGCAGGCGCTGCGATCCGAAGGCCGGGCAGATAGGCGTTCTGAGGCAGATAGCCGGCGAGATAGCTCTCGAGACAACCCACCACGATGGCACCGACGAAGGTCATCGGCAAACTCTTGAGTCGTCCGAATATGGCTGCGGCATAGGCACTGATGATCAGCAGTGACAACTGCATGGCGTCGAGTGCGACCGTCGAGGCGATGAGGATGCCACCGATCGCCGCCAGTTCGGTCCCGAGGATCCAGGCGACCCGGTTGGAACGGACGGGATCCGCGCCGGTCAGACCGACCAGACCCCGGTCGTCGACCGTGGCTCGCATCTCGGTACCCGTGCGTGTCTTGAACATCAGGATTCGAAGTCCGATGGCCACCGCTATCGCCACTGCCATCGTGATCGCCTGATGCCAGGTGACGGTTGCCGAACCGATGTGGAACGCCTGCTTGTCGGCGAAGAACACCGGAATTGATCTGGCCCCGTTGGGGTCCCAGATCCACCGGGCCAACGCGATCAGTGCGCTGAGCAGGGCGATGGTCATCACCAGTTTCTCGGCCTCGCCGAGTCTCTGCACCGGCCTCAGGGCCAGCTCGACCAGTAGCCCGAACCCGGGGGCCAGCACACCCAGCACGATCACGAGCGCGAGCCAGACGGGCAACCCCCAGTCGACGGTGAGTTGCCAGTACGAGAACGCTGCCATCATCCCGGCTGCGCCGTGTGCGAAGTTGAACACACCCGTGGTCGTGTACGTCAGCACCAGACCGCTACCGATCACCGCATAGATTGCCGCGGTGGTCAGCCCGACGATGCCGAAGGTGAGGAATTGATCCATTACTTGACGTCGCTCATGCTCTTGCCGACATCTGCCAAGGTCATCGGGACGCCGTATTCCTGGGCGTACTTCAGCGGCTCGATGTTGCAGCGGTAGAGGCCATCATCCGGCTGGAAGTCAGCGGCTTCCCATCCCTTCGAGGTCGCCTTCTCCGCGTTGAAGCACGGTGACGGCGGGATCGGTGCCTGCAGGTTCTGCGGGGCGGTCAATCCACCACCGGTCCAGGCGGTCTCGGATTTCGCAGCGTTCAAGACGCACGTACGCGTCAGCTCGTCGCCACAGCTGGCTGCGGCCTTTGCGAACAGCAGCCACGAGGAGAATGCGCGAATTGCCGGCAATGTGATCTGCGCATCGGGCGCGTACTTCTCGAACAACGCCACCATCTGCTTGGTCGCCGGCTCGTCGCTGTTCAGCGGCGCAACGCCACCGAGGTCGAGTACGTTGTTCTGGAAATCTGCCGAACTGCCTGCGAGCTCGATGAACTGTTCGTTATAGGCGTTGTTGTTGGTATCGATCCAGTCCAGCTTGTAATCCATGCCGGTGAGGACGGACTCCAGCTTTGCCAGCTGCTTGTAGTCACCGTTGTAGAGCAGGCCCTTGACGCCCTTGCTCTTGATCGACTGGGCGTACGGAGTCCAGTCGGAGACCCCCATCGCCGGGTACAGGTCGTTGTAGACGATGGTGCCTCCGGCCGCCTCGATCGACTCGATTGCCTGCGCACCAATAGTTTTCGTGACGGGTGAATCGCCGTTGATGACTCCGATGGCATTCGCCGAGTCCGGATAGGCGTCCTTGATCAGCCAGGTGCGGAACTGGTAATACGGGTCGTAGCCGGGGGTCTGACTCGGGGAGGCGCTGACTTCCAGGTCGGCGCCGACAGCTGTCAACTGGGCAACCTGCGCCGGGAAGCTCGGGAGCGCGCAGCTCAGCCGCTCTTTCACCCCGAGTCCGTCGAGCGCGCTTCCGCCGCCGACAAGCGCGAAGTCCTCGCGGCAGGCTGCGATCATCTGCTGGCGAGTCTCCATCAGCTTGCTGTCGCGGGTGTTGGCGACCAATTGGCGACCGTTGATGCCACCGAGCTCGTTACACCAGGATGTGAATACCTTTGCTGCGTCGACGAATTCGGAGTTCTTGGTGAACCCGACGTCCGAGAAGACCCCGACGTTGATGTCAGTGTCTGTGACGCCCTGGGTCGGAGCACCCTTTGCGTCGCCGGACTGACAAACATCCGACAGCGTGCCGAAGTCGCTCGACACCACGTCGGCGGAAGCAGTACCGCCTCCACCCTCTTCCTCGGTGCCGCCGCCGCCGTCGCGGCCGCCACATCCGGCCACTAGCAGCACGACCGCCATCACGGCGATGAGCATGCGATGTTGTTTCACCCGTTCCTCCTCGACTGGGTCTGTATCCGTCCGGGGCCGAGGTCCGAGATGGGGAGCAGACGTTGCCCTTGGTCGCTCGATCTGCGCCAGGGGCGGGGTTGTATGACTACAAGGAAACTAGCTTCTCTGATTTGAAGAATCAAGATTTTGTAGGATGCAGATCACACCGTACCCGAACGGCCAGCCATCCGGGGAGTGACGACAGAACGACGTCAAAGGCGGTCTGCACCGCTATCGCCGCAGGTGAGAGAACTGAGTCCACAGCGACCTCGACTCAGATGCTGTCAACCAGAGCAAAACTGACCCAGGACACACTTCCCAGAACGAACCGACTTCTCCGCAGCGAGATGTGCGAGACGGATTGACTAAACGACCGAACCGTGGAAATCTACTGTTCATAAGTGAGAATGCAATTCTCACCCGTACGAGAGGAGGTGGTGGGTGCGAATACCCCCGCTACCCGCAGACCAGTGGGACGACACCGTGGATGCCGCCCTCAAGGGGATGCTGCCCCGGTGGCGAAGAAACCCCGAAAACGCGAGCACGGTGCTGTCCACCCTGGTGCAGCATCCGGCGCTGACGCAGGCGTATCTGAGCTTCAACGTCTACATCCTCTTCAACTCGACTTTGTCGGGTCGACTCCGTGAACTGATGATTCTGCGAATCGCCACACTTGCCGATTGCGCCTACGAGGTCAGCCACCACCGGGCGCTCGGCAAAGACGCGGGGTTGACCGAGGAAGAAATCGAGGCCGCAATACGCGGTGAGGGTCGCAGCGTCTCCGACCGCATAGCCCTCGCTGCGGTCGACGAGTTGGAGAACAGCTCGCGGATCTCCGATGGCACGTGGTCGGAACTGTCCGAACATTTCGACGAAAAACAGCGCATGGACCTCGTTTTCACAGCCGGCTCCTACCGCATGCTCGCAACAGCCATCAACTCATTTGACATTCAGCTCGAAGACGAAAGGTAAATTGTGGCCCATTTCAAGAAACCAGATGCAGGTAGCTGGACCGAACACTGGCCGGAACTCGGTACAGCACCGGTCGACTACTCGGACTCCACCGATCCCGAGTTCTACCAGGCGGAGATCGACGCCATCTTCAAAAAGAAGTGGGTCAATATCGGCCGTGTCGAGACGATCCCGAAGAAGGGGAACTTCTTCACCCGCGAGATCGCGGCCCTCGGGACCTCGCTGATCATCGTGCGCGACTCCAAGGGCGAGGTCCGCGCATTCCACAACGTCTGCCGGCACCGCGGCAACAAGCTGGTCTGGAACGACTACCCGAACGAAGAGACCTCGGGTACGTGCCGCCAGTTCACGTGCAAGTACCACGCCTGGCGCTACAGCCTCGAAGGCGATCTGACGTATGTGCAGCAGGAGGGCGAGTTCTTCGACCTCGACAAGAACCAGTACGGCCTGGTGTCGGTGCGCTGCGAGGTCTGGGAAGGCTTCATCTGGGTCAACATGGACGACAACGCCAAGCCGTTGACCGACTACCTGGGCCGGTTCGCCAAGAGTGTCGAAGGCTACCCCTTCCACGAGATGACCGAGGTCTACAGCTACAAGTCGACGATCAACAGCAACTGGAAGCTGTTCATCGATGCGTTCGCAGAGTTCTACCACGCTCCCGTGCTGCACCAGAAGCAGGCGACCAAAGAAGAAGCAGAGAAGTTGCTGCACTTCGGCTTCGAGGCCCTGCACTACGACATCGACAGCCCGCACTCGATGATCTCCAGCTGGGGAGGCATGTCGCCGCCCAAGGACGAGAGCATGGTCAAACCGATTGAGCGCAAGCTTCGCAGTGGACTGTTCGGGCCCTGGGATCGTCCCGACATCGAGGGCCTCGATCCGCTGCCCGAGGGCATCAACCCAGCCGGTGCAAAGCCCTGGGGCGTCGACGAGTTCGAGTTCTTCCCCAACATGTCGCTGCTGTTCTGGGCCCCGGGCTGGTACCTGACGTACCACTATTGGCCCACCGCGGTGAACCAGCACGTCTTCGAAGCCAGGCTGTACTTCGTCCCAGCGAAGACCTGCCGCGAGCGCCTGGCCCAGGAGCTCGCAGCAGTGACGTTCAAGGAGTACGCATTCCAGGACGCCAACACCCTGGAGGCGACGCAGACGATGCTCGCCACCAAGACCGTCAGCGATTTCCCCCTGTGTGATCAGGAAATCCTCCTCCGCCACCTCCACAAAGTGGTCAAAGACGAAGTAAGGGAGCACAAAAATGCCGCAGTTACCAGCTGATTTCGCCGAGCTCGAGAAGTTCTCGGACTGGATCCTTGCCACCGAGGAGGAGCGTTACGCGAAGCGTCTCGCGACGAGCATGGATGACATGCAGGTGTTCTACGACGCCGGCATGGAGCACATGGACGCCGTGCTGGATCATCTCGACAAGTTCGACCTCTACGATCTGCCGGATCCGGAACGTGCCCTGATGTACCTGATGCAATCGGTCATCATGGTGTCGTTCCCGATCGAGGTCTGGAAGCAGCCCCGCGTACTCGACAGCGGTGCTGCCTGGGTCGAGACCGTGCACCAGCCGGCCTTCTGACATGCAGACACTCGTAGCGGCGGGACTACTCGACATCGACTCCGGAGAAATCGTCCGGCCCGGAGTGATCCGGGTCGACGGCGAACGGATAGTCGGTCTCGGTGGTTCTCCGGAAGGTGAGGTCATCGACCTCGGTGACCTCATCCTCGTCCCCGGCTTCATGGACATGGAGGTCAATCTGCTCATGGGCGGACGCGGCGAAAAGCCAGTCGCCTCAATGGTTCAGGATGATCCGCCGATACGAATGCTGCGTGCGGTGGGCAATGCCCGCCGTACGCTGCGGGCGGGTTTCACCACCGTCCGCAACCTGGGTCTGTTCGTGAAGACCGGTGGCTACCTGCTCGACGTCGCACTCGGCAAGGCCATCGACGCAGGGTGGGTCGATGGCCCCCGAGTCGTCCCGGCCGGTCACGCGATCACCCCGACCGGCGGTCACCTCGATCCCACGATGTTCGCGGCGTTCATGCCGGGTGTTCTGGATCTGACGATCGAAGAGGGCATCGCGAACGGTGTCGCGGAAGTCCAGAAAGCCGTTCGGTACCAGATCAAGCATGGCGCGCAACTGATCAAGGTATGCGTCTCCGGTGGGGTCATGTCTCACACGGGTACAGCAGGTGCCCAGCACTATTCGTTCGACGAACTGACCGCCATCGTCGACGAGGCACATCGCCGCGGCCTGCGGGTCGCCTCACACACCCACGGCGCCGAAGCCGTCAAGCAGGCCGTCAAGGCCGGCATCGACTGCATCGAGCACGGATTCCTCGTCGACGACGAGGCAATCCAGATGATGGTGGACAACGACACCTTCCTGGTGCCGACCACCCGGCTGATCGACGGCATGGACATCTCTCACGCTCCCGACGAGCTCAAAGAGAAAGCGGCCGAAATGTTTCCCAAGGCCCGCATCGCTGTCAAGAAGTGTTACGACGCAGGGGTCAAGATCGCAGTCGGCACCGACGCGCCTGCGATTCCTCATGGCAAGAACGCCGACGAGTTGGTGGCTCTGGTCGACCGCGGCCTGCCGCCACTGGCGGTACTTCGGGCGGCGACCATCGTGGCGGCGGACCTGATCAACGTCACCGACCGCGGCAGGCTCGCCGAAGGACTGCTGGCAGACATCGTCGGACTACCCGGAGATCCGTTGGAAGACATCACCGTGACGCAAGACGTGCGGTTCGTGATGAAGGGCGGCAAGGTCTATGTCAACAAATGACGATCTGCTCGAGCTCCAGCAGTTGCTCGCCCGCTACGCGGTGAACATGACCAGAAATGACGTCGAGGGTGTTGTCGCGGTCTTCACGCTCGATGGCACCTACAGCGCGTTCGGTGACGAGTTCCCGCTCGATCAGTTTCCCGAACTCGTCGCCGCAGCACCCAAGGGCCTGTTCATGACCGGGCTGCCGCTCATCGATCTCGATGGCGACACCGGCACGGGCACTCAGCCCCTGTGCTTCGTCCATGACGCGACGCACGACATGCGGATCGGCTACTACAACGACACCTACGTCCGGACCGAATCCGGGTGGCGGATCAGCACCCGCAAGATGACGTTCATACGTCGCAGCGGCGAACACGATTCAGGCATCCCCCACGCATTCGAACGCTCGGGGGCATGAGCAGCGACGACATGAACAGCGGAGACTTCCGCTCGGCTGTTCGTGCGTGGCTCGACGCAAACGATCTCACTGCCGGACCCGACCATTCGCTCGATGGTCAGGTCGCGCAACTGAATCGGGTGCGTCGAGCCCTTTTCGATGCCGGTTGGATGCGATACGGGTGGCCCACCGAGGTGGGCGGTCTCGGCGGAGCTGCAGAGCTTCGTGCCGTCCTCGGCGAAGAGGTCGCGATCCGCGATCTGGCGGAACCTGGTCTGTACTCGATGATCGAGGTCCTCGTTCCCACGATGATGTCCTACGCGACACCGTCACTCGCGGCAGAGATGGTCCCGTTGATACTGAACGGCACCGAGCAATGGTGTCAGGGGTTCTCTGAGCCCGGGTCCGGAAGCGACCTGGCATCCCTGACGACCAAAGCATTCCAGCAAGGCGATGCTTGGGTGATCTCTGGTCAGAAGGTGTGGACCAGCCTGGCCCAGTACGCGTCCCGATGCGTGCTGCTGACTCGAACGGGGCCCGGCCATACGGGCATCACCGCGTTCTTCGTCGACATGGACACCCCTGGCATCACCGTTCGACCACTGCGCACCATGCACGGTGTCGACGAGTTCGCCGAAGTCTATTTCGACAACGTGATCGTGCCCGCCGACCGGATGCTCGGAAAGCCTGGTGATGGCTGGGGCGTCGCGATGGATCTGCTTCCCCATGAACGCTCGACCTGCTTCTGGCACCGCATCGCCTATCTGTTCACCCGGCTGGACCGCTTACTCGTTCAGTCGGCCGCCACGACAACGGTCGCGGATGATGCAGAACTCGGTGCTGCATACCTGGCGCTGCACACCATTCGATGCCGCTCCCGGATGACCCAGCAGCGGTTGGCCGACGGAGCCCAACTGGGACCCGAGACGTCCGTGGACAAGGTACTGCTGGCGACGGCAGAGCAGCAGTTGTTCGACACCGCGCGTGACCTGCTGCCGGGAGCGATCGAACTCTCGGAGTCGGAATGGCGGATCGAATATCTCTATTCGCGCGCAGCCACCATCTACGGCGGCACCGCGGAGATCCAACGAAACATCATTGCGCGGCGTCTACTCGACCTCGGGAAGGATTGAGGGATGGACAGCGACGAATTATTGCTGCTCACAGCGACTTTCCGAAAGGCCATGACCGGGATTTCGGGCCCAGCACTTGATGCCGCGCTGGTCGAACTCGGCTGGACCGAGATGCTCGCGGAAATCCCGGACATCGCGATTCCGATGGTCTTTCGACTCCTCGGCGAGACGGGCGCACACTCGTCGGTGATCAACGACGTGGTCGGCGAGGACATTCCGTTACCGTTCGCCGGCGGATCCTGGGTGCTCTGGCATCGCGAGAGCAGTGCGGCATCGACGATGCTCGACCCCGAGCTGCCTATCGAACTGGTGGAATCGACCAGCGGGACCGAGCTACCCGCGGTCACTCTCGCCACCGCCCGAAGAGCCATCGGATGGTGGCTGGTCGGCACCAGCCGGACGATGCTGTCCCTGGCGCGCGAACACGCACTGAGCCGGGCGCAGTTCGGAAAACCCGTCTCGGGGTTCCAGTCGATCCGGCACAAGCTGGCCGAAACCTATGTGGCGATCGAGGGTGCGGAGGCGACGTTGCAGGCGGCCAAACAGTCGCCGACTTCATCCAGCAATGTCGACCTGGGCTCGATGCTCGCCAAAGCCGCTGCGGGACAAGCTGCGCTGACAGCGAGCAAGCACTGTCAGCAGATCCTCGGTGGAATCGGGTTCACCGAAGAACACGAGTTGCAACGCCACATCAAACGAGCCCACGTACTCGACGGACTCTTCGGTAGCGCCCGAGAGCTGACCCGTGAGGCCGGCGCGATCATCCGCGCCCAGGGCTCAGCTCCCCGTCTCGTCGATCTCTGATCACGGGCAACCGTCGACCGTGCCGAAATAGCCGCCGTCCGTGCCGTAATAGCCATCGAGCGTGAACGCGCGGCCATCGTCGTCAGCTCGACTCGGGTGGGTCGGGCGGTTGGCCACTGAGTTCTCGGGTGCGTTGTTCGAGTCGGGCTTTCCGGCGTGCAAGCATGGCCTGGCGGGCCTCGATCAAGGCTTCGTCGGGATGGTGGGCACGGTTGACCCGCGGCTTCTGCTTGGGGTCTAGGAATGCTGGTGGTATCCAGGCGCAGCGGCCGGCGTCGGGGCCGTCGGTGATCATGATGGTCTGCCACTGATGCTCGCCGGGCCCGATCAGTTTGTGGTGCTGCGGGCATGCCGGGGCCAGGTACGTGATGTCGGTGAGCCCGCCCTGGGCCCATTCGACGGTGTGGTGGGCTTCGGCCCACATCGCCGGCGCCGAACATCCCGGGGATGAGCACCCGCGGTGCGCGGCGAACATCGCCAACCGCTGGGCCTCGCTCGCCAACCGCTTCGCCCGACCCAGGAACAACGGTTCGTTGCTGTGGTTGGCGAACACCGCCAACGTCTTATCGCTCCGCCCGAGCAGTTTGATGGCATCGCTGATCGGCAACACCGTGCCCGTCGCGGTATAGACCACATCCCGCCCGTACGGACGCATCGGACCACCGGTCAACGTGGGCAACCAATTCGGATCCTCCCACTGCGTCTGCGGATCGGCATACGCCGGCTCCGGCGCTTGGTCTGGCTCGGGCTCGGGCTCTGGCGTTGGTTCAGACTCGGCCTCGGACTCAGCTTCTGCTTCTTGCTGGCGCAGGGCATCGTCGAGTTGGTCTTTGGTCATGGTGATGATCAACTGCACCGGCAACCCGCGATGAGTCTTACCCAACTGACCCGATTCGAGCAGATACAGCAGCATCGCCTTGAGCGCATCATGATTACGCTGCGACTGAGTACGCAGGTCCCTGTCCGCCGCGGCCTGCAAGATCGCTGGATCCAACGCAGGATCATCAGCAGCACCGGACGGGGACAGCTCATCGTCGGGATTGTTCATCCCCGGCGCCGCCCACACCCCCAACATCACGTCCATCAACGCCGTCGTCGTCGGATCGAGATGCCCGGACACCTTCGCCATGAAATCCGTCGCCGGCTTACCCAGACCGAAACCCCGCTTCTTCGCCCGATCA
>NZ_JAFRDR010000014.1 GCF_017377795.1 Williamsia soli
TCAGTCGTTGGTGTTCATGGGGTAGGGGTGGTTGTCGTCGACCTCGTAGCAGATGGCGAAGGGTTTGTTGGTGATGAACAGCAGGGTGACGTCGTTGACGGCGGTAGCGCCGTGTTCCATCCAGCCGCCTTCGGGGAACCAGACGAAGCTCCCCGGCCCGTACTCGCCTTTGTGGGTGTTCAGGACGCCATCGATGATGTACATGCCGTGCGCGTGCGGGTGGGTGTGCCAGGTGTTCATAAAGCCTGCTCGGTACCGGATGAGGAACACTTCCATGCCGGTATCGGGGTCGCTGAAGAGCACCTTCACGGGGATCTGAGCGTTGATTTGTGGTACCTCGAGCAGGTCCCAGGGCATGCGCCCCGAGTCCGCGACAGTCAGCTCAAGCTGGTTGGTGGGCACGGTAGACATGGCACTCCTTCTGTTCTGTTTGTAGGTCAGGCGGCTTGCGCCGGGTCACTGAGACGGGCGGATTCAGCCCCGAACATGCGCTGCAGCAATCGATTTGATAAGTCCGAGGCGAACAAAAAGGGTCCGCCATACTGTTTGTCTCACTCATTTCTAGCTTCCGTTCGGGTTGAATCTCCACCTGATGCTGTTGGAGAGAACAGTGTTTCGGGTACGACAAGGTAGGCACGGGTCACACGTGCCTCGGTTTCGATGTTTGGGCGGCAGCTCGCGGCGGCCGAGGACGTCAGAAGTGATCAGGCGGTGAGTGATCTACTCCAACGCAACTCTGAGCAGGATGGCTGCTGCGTCCTTCGCACTTCGGCCGGCATCCATGTCCCCCTCGACGAGGGCGGTGATGATCGCGCCCTCCATCAGCAGCATGAGGTGGTTCGCGATTGTCGCCGATCGGGACGGTGGGACTCCGGATTCTTCGGCCAATTGTTGGAGCCAGACCCGGGTGCGGTCTTTGTGGCTCAATACGGCGAGCTGCGCGCGTTCGTTGACGTGGCCGACCTCGACTGATGCGTTGATGAAGGTGCATCCACGAAATGCTGACGAATTGAACCATTTAGTCAGTACGTCGAAGACAGCGAGTGCCGGCTTCTCATCGTTTGTTTGCAGTTTGGCGAGCTGGTCGACGAACCACGTGAAGTGCTTCTCATCCACCGAGGACAAGCATTCGGCGATAAGTAGATCCTTGGTCGGAAAGTGCTTGTATAGCGTTGGTTTGCTGACGCCGGCTGCCTCGGCGACGTCTTCCATCCCGACGCTGGTGATGCCCCGACGGTAGAAGGTGTTGGCGGCTTCTTGGAGGATCTTTGCGTGCGTGACCTCGCGACGCCTGGTCCGCGAGGCGTAGTCGGGCTTCGGGTCGATCTGTTGTCCGGTAATCGGGGTCACCTAGTTCCCTAGCTGCGCTTTCGGGGCGCGTTCCGTGCGATGGTCGATGAGGGTGGGCACCTTGTACTTGGCTAGTCGGCGGCCCATTCTGTCCCGGAACTCCTGGTCCGATGGTGGCGTCACGTCGCCGTTCCAGGTCAGCAGCGCAGAGACTGCCTCACCCCATCGGTCGTCGGGTTTGCCTTCGACATGGACGTCCTTGACTGTTGGGAATTCCGCGCGGATCGCTGCCACCACTTCTTGGGGGTAGATGTGAAACGAGCCCGAATTGATCATTCCGTCCAGTCGCCCATGTAGGTAGTAGTAGCCGGCGTCGTCGACGGTGACCAGATCACCGAGGGCGCACCATCCGTCGGGGTCGCTAAACGGGCGCGAGACACAGGCACTGCGGACCCAAAGCTCAGCCTCGTTTGATCCTGCGACAGGCCGGGGATCGAGCTCAATGCCGTCGACAGCTCGTCCAACGCTCCGCGCCAGTGAGTGATCGCCATGCACGATCAGCGCGTGGTCCTTCTGACTGAGCACGGTCAGGGGCCAACCACCTTCGAAACGGCCGTACAGTTGGGCGATCTGCGGCAGGACCTCTAGGCATGAGATGAGGTCCTGGAACTCGAAGGGCGCTCCCCCGCAGAGGATGTTCAGATTCCAGTCGGGTTTGTCCGAACCGAGTGCGTCAACGATCCGGGTCACCATGGCGGGGACCATGAACGATGCCGTGATTGCGTGCTTGTTCACGGCTCCTACAACGCGCTGAGCGTCGAATTTGTCGAGAACAACCTGGGGTAGTCCCATACGAAGGAACGGAAAGGTTCCGAGCAGCCCCGTGCCGTACTGCATTTGCTGCACGGTCAGATAGCACGCGTCGGGGCCTGGAGCTTGTCCGAAGGTTCCGTCTCGAAAGAGCCGCTCCGACAAAGCCATGTGTGCTTCCCAGTTGTCGAAGGACAGTGGGATTGCCAGAAGTTCTTCGCCTATGACCCCGCGGATGATTCGAAGTGCCACCCCGACCCCGGATATTGTCCGCGGCGCATAGGGAGCGGACTCTCGCGACCAGATGTCGGGGGTCAATTCCATAGTCGGTCTATCGATGTCGAGGTGGTGCTGCGGCCCGACCAGGACGAGATCGACGTCCGTCTTGTCGAAGAGCCGGACGGCTTCTGTGTGCGGCGCGGCAGGGTCGACCGGCACTCGGGTCAGGCCGGCACGTTCTATCGCGAGGTGGGCAACGAGAAGTTCAGCACTGTTCCACCCCCAGAGACCGATTTCGCCTGTGCCTCCGGTCCGTTCATGGATGTCGTGGGCGAGAACGTCTACCGCACTGTCTAGTTGGCTGCCCGTGTAGGACGCGTCGCCGTCGTGGACAAGAATCCGGTCCTGGGCGGACCTCAACGCTATCCGCGTACCGTTGCCGGCAATCATGGGGCCTCCTGGAGCAGAACACGCAACGCACCTCTTTGCACTTTAGCGCCGCCCAGAACGGTCGGAAGTTCGTCGAGGAATACCACGTCACCGGGCACAGCGACCTCGGACAGATGGGCCGAGGTGAGCACCTTCAGTGCCTGGTGCAGATCGTCGGTGGCTTGACGACGCGGTTTGAGGGTCACTGCTGCGACGATAGACGGTTGCCGATCGCCCTCGAGGTAGACAACCCCACAGTTGGCGACATCCTCGTGTGCGAGCAGGGAGGCTTCGATGATGTGCGGGTAGATGACATTGTCGTCGAGACGAATGGTGTCGCCGGCGCGGTCGCCGTAGAACAGGTAGCCATCGGAGTCGATGTAGCCGACGTCACCGCTTCTGAACCAATCGTTGGGGAAGTATGCGGCCTCGGTTTTGTCGGCCAGACCCCAGTACCGGCCGTCGGACATGGCCGAACGCACCACGATTTCACCTACCGACCGCGCCGGCAGTCGCCTGCCCTCGGGGTCTACGGTCGCGATCTCGATGTTGGGCGAGGCCGGTCGTCCTACGCTCTCTAGCCGATGCTCGCCGCCGTTGGCGACATCAGACGGCAGCAGTCGAGTCGTGACCGCTCCCTGTTCTGTTGCTCCAAAGCCGTGGGCCCAGATGGGTCCGATGAGCGAGGTAGTTCGTTCGAGCAGATCCTTTGATCCGAAAAACACAACTATCCGCTTAAGCGACAGATCGCTGCTCCCCCGCGATGCGAGCACATCGAGAATTGCAGAGAGCAGCGGCCCTGGCGCGAAGGTACCGGTCACCTTTTCAGCGATCAGAAGATCAACTACTTCGTCGGCATCAAACTCTTCGTCCGACAGCAGCACCGTTCTCGCACCCCGAAGCAGGTACGGGTACAACGTCTGAAAGCCCGAGGCCCACTGCAAAGGATGAAAATGAAGATTGACGTCGTTCTCGTCAACGGCGGGCTGGTCGGTGAAAGTATCGAGATGAATGGTGTTCTGGGTGATCACAGCCGCCCAAGACCGGTAGGTCTTCACCCAAGGCTTCGACATCCCAGTGGTACCTGAGGTCAGCTGGAGGAAACAGGCATCGTTTTCGTCGACCTCGATGTACGGATCCTCAGGCGAACCCGCATCCGACACCTCCGAGGAGGACACGGCCCACTCTGGGCAGTCCTCACCGAACGCAACGAACACGGTGTGCGGGGAAAGTGCGTCACGGACGGAGTCGATCTGGTCGGCGAACGCGGTGTCAAATACCAGTGCTCGAGCTTCGACGTGCTTGAGCAGCTCGACTTGGTCTTCGAGTGGGGTATGCGTATGAAGAGCGGTGCGGACTAGAGCAAACTTCTCCAAGCCCAGCCATGCCTGCACCAGTTCGGGACGGTTGTAGGACAGTACCGCCACACGGTCACCCTTTGACAACCCGTGCTGCAGCAGGCCGGATCCGAACCTGTTCGCCAGCACGTTCAGTTCGGCGAACGTTAGGTCAGATCCTTTGTAAGTAAGTGCGATTCGATCCGGGTGATGCTGTGCCGCTATCCGGAACAGAAATCCTGCTTCTTGTTTCATGGTTGGTACCAGCTCTCAGATGGGTTACGGGTGGACGATGATTTTGATGTGTTCGTCCTTGTTGCGGATCAATTCCTCGAACCCGCCCTCCACCACATCTTCCAGTGAGATTCGGGCAGTGATCATGTCAGCAGGCTTGATCCGACCATCATCGAGCGCAGACAGAACGCTGGGGTGCACACCAGCGAAACCGAGGGTCGAGGCGAGCTTCTTGCCCCCCAGCACCAGCGAGTTCACGTCGAACGTCGCTGGTTTCTCCCAGATCGCAACATTGAACGCTGTGCCCTTGGGACGGACACTTTCGACCGCCGTCTGCAGCGTGCTGTTCAAGCCGGAGGCGTCATAGGAGACGTGGGCACCCAGCCCTTGCGTTCGCTCACGGACCAGCGCTGGAACATCATCGACGGTCGGGTCGAACACATCGTCTGCCCCGAAGTGCACCGCCTGCTTTTTCCTCGCCGCTGATACCTCGCTGACTCCTACCCAGCGCGCGCCGCTGGCCTTTAATGTCAGCAGCAACGCCAACCCGATAGGTCCGGCACCGATGACCAAAGCGCTCTGGCCCGGTGCATACCCGGAATCGACCATCGCTTGCCAAGCGACGACTAGAGGGTCGATCAGGACACCAACGTCTGTAGGCACCGTCTCTGGGAGGATGTAGAGATTGCGAGCATCGATGACGGCGTACTCGGCTAGCCCACCGCCCCATCCTGATAATCCGTAGAAACCTCCCTGCGGGCACAGGTTGTACGAACCTGTGCGGCATTCGTGGCACGTGTTGTCTCGGATGTTTGGTTCCACGATGACCGGGTCACCAACGTTGAATCCTGTTACTCCGGAGCCGATTTCGGCGACACGGCCAGTGAACTCGTGACCCATGGTCACCGGCAGCACCTCACCGGTCAGAGGGTGAGGACTGTCAGCATCCGGAATGAGAATCGGGCCACCGAGGTACTCATGCAGGTCTGTCCCACAGATCCCACACCACTCGACCTTGATCTTGATGTGGCCGGGTGTTACCTCGGGCTCGGGGATGTCATCGATCCGGAGATCGCCTTTACCGTGGAAACGAAGTGCCTTCATACGAACATCCTTTGCGCCAGAGCCAGTAGATTTACGGGCTCGGTAAGTTACCGGTGTCGTAAATCTACGTCGCAGACAGATGGATCACAAGTATTGAGTTCCCATGCACGCAGGCGTATACTCCTGCCTCGCCGCCCGGCGACGGGCGTTCCGCAGTGACGCGCGCAGGTCCCGACACGAAACCGTCCCAGCCGCTCGTCAACCAGGAAGCGACACGGCGCGACCCGCCAAGCCCTCAGCCTCCAACACCAGCAGCATCAGTTTGATCAGCGCCGGGCACAACTAGCTAAGTTCACCGAAGGCCCTGACGACGAATACGCGTCCACCCAGGTGGTGAAGGATCTGATCGAGTTGGCTGCTGGTGTGCTCGTGGCACATGAGGTGCGGATCGCACGAAGAATGGGCACGGAGTGGCTACTGAACGCCGCTACGAGCTGGGTAGCGCGACACAACACTCCGGGTGGCGCCCTAGACATCGCACATCGGGTTGACATCCTGCGGGATGCTCTTGCTTAGCTTGAAAGCGGCCTGCATCTACCCTCGGGACGATGGCCCGACCTGGGCTTTCGCTCACGGCAGTCAGCTAGGGCCAGCACAAACCGTCGTGTCGTCTCTCGAGCTGGTTGAAGTACGACAAGATGTTCTATGTGGCGCCTTTAACTCCCGCTTTTCACCCTGACGATTCAGCGCATACGCGCAAGGCGCGTGGAGCGTTCTTCACCCCTGATGATGTCACGCAGTTCATTTCGACTTGGGCCATCGCGTCAGTGAACGACAAGGTGCTCGAGCCGTCCGCCGGCGACGCGGCGTTCCTGGTGTCAGCGGTGAACCGGCTCCAAGAGCTGTCTTCTGATCCGACTTTCGAGCCGGTTGTCGAGGGCATCGAGATCCATGAATACTCCGCCCGCGTCGGACGCAAGCGTGTGCGCGAGGCCGGCGGCAAGGCCCATGTTCGTGTCTCTGACTTCTTCCTTGTCGATCCAGAACCGTCGTACGACGTCGTGATCGGCAACCCGCCGTTCGTGCGGTATCAGGACTGGACGGGCGAGGCACGTACGCGCTCTCGCGCGGCCGCCCTACGAGCCGGCGTCGCCTTAACGGGTCTCGCGTCGAGCTGGGCTGCGTTCACCGTGCACTCCGCTCTGTTCCTCAAGGAGGGTGGGCGCCTGGGACTGGTTCTGCCGGCGGAATTGCTGTCCGTCAACTACGCCGCGCCGGTACGCCAGTTCTTGTTCAGCCACTTCAAATCTGTCGAGCTCGTGCTGTTCGAAGAGCAGATCTTCCCCGAAGCTGAGGCCGACGTCGTGCTATTGCTGGCCGACGGCTATCGGATGGGGCCGACTGACCACGCAGTGATCCGCCAGGCGAAGAACGCCACCGACCTGCCCTCACTTGGCACCGGGCAACCATGGACGCCGCCGGATCCGGCCGGAAAGTGGACTGGATCCCTGGTCCCCCCCGAGGGCATTGCACCTCTGCGGCGTCTTGTTCAGAGCGAAGCTTTTACCAATCTCGAGACGTGGGGTGACACGACACTGGGTATGGTCACCGGCGCGAACCACTACTTCACCCTGTCACCGCACGACGTGGAAAAGGTTGGGCTGCAACCCAACGAGCTCCTGCGATTGTCCCCTCCAGGGTCGTCACACCTTCGGGGGCTAGTTCTTTCGACCGCGATGCTCAACCGCTTAGGTCGCGAAGGAAAATCGACCTACCTTTTCTACCCTGGCGAGAACCCGTCGGCTGAAGCGCGGGCGTACATCGAGGCCGGGGAGAAGACCGGAGTGGAGAAGGCTTACAAATGCCGTGTCCGCAGGATCTGGTATCGGGTACCCCTGGTCAAACCTGCCGACCTCTTGTTGACCTGCATGAATGCGGACACACCACGGTTGACGACCAACCTGGCCCACGCCTACCACCTCAACTCCATACACGGTGTCTACCTAGCTCCCGAGCACCAAGAAATCGGGAAAGAACTACTACCGCTGGCCAGCCTGAACTCGCTCACGCTGCTCAACGCCGAGATGGTCGGACGAGCCTATGGCGGCGGCATCCTCAAGCTCGAGCCTAGGGAAGCAGACGTATGGGCGATGCCCGCACCCTCGTTGGTCAAGAGCCGCGCGCCCGCGCTACGAAAGATCCGCACCGCAGTGACCCGCAAACTCAAAACCGGCAACCTCTTGGAAGCCGTCGAACTGGTCGACCAGGCACTGCTTATCGACTCTCGCAAGGTGGGTACGAGGCAGATCTCGCATGTGCGGCAGGCGCGCACCGACCTTGCAGCCCGTCGAACCACGAGGGCAAACAGTGGCCGCTAAGCCGACAGCAAAAGATAGAGCGTGGGTTCTCTTCGACCGCATCGTCGCTGAAGCCGCACCGGACGGGCAATACGTGACGCCCTGGGTGCGCCGGCCGGACGAAACACTTCGATACGAGCCGGACTACACGACCCTCGAGCGACTTCTCGGTGTGCCGCTGCACCTGGCCGCAGACACCCAGACAGGCGTGCCCGCCCTCGCTTTGGACGTGTGGCTCGCGTACGAACTACGACGGGCCGGTTTTGATAAAGACGCCGTCTGGCCGCGGGCCAGCCATCCACGCATCCTTCCCGGTCCAGTCGCGCGACTCTTAGACAAAGGCGCGCTGCCTGCAAAAATGCAAGACGACCTACGAAACAGATTGACCAAGAAGGGCAACATAAAGAACGTCACCGGGTCCTCAGCGTCCATCCTGGGGAAAAACTACCTCAAGCAAGTCGACGTCATAATGACCGACTGGCAGACCGGTCCCGAGGTCCTGATCTCAACGAAGCGGATGGACTCGTCCTACGGGAAGAACGCGCCGAACCGTATCGAGGAGTCCTACGGCGATGCCAAGAATCTGAGGCTGCGACACCCGATGGCCGCGCTCGGTTTTGCTTTCGGGCTGCGCACTGACGTCTTCACGAAGGAGCCCATTACCGCCGAATGGCTGCTCGACCTGCTGGCAAAGCTTGGGCGCGAAGATGACGCATACCATGCAACGTGCGTGATCCTGATGGAGTACAGCAAGGACGAAGCGGTGCCTATCGACAACGGCGACGACGACGAGGACCGCAGCGTAACAGCAGGTCTCGTGCCGTCACCGGATGAAGGCGTGGACGAAGAACCTCTCGATCTACCCGAGTCACAAATCAGCCAAGACCTTGCCCAGCTCCCGCCAGTCGGGATCGATCACAAACGAACGCCGCAGAACCTATCTCCTGCAGTCTTCCTGGCGACCTTGATCGAGCGCGTGCTCGACGCGACACCGGTCAACCTCCACAAGCAGGCACGTGACCTCCGAAAGGAAACACACGCGACTTAACCCCCATTTGACTCCTGTGACGACGCCGAGGTTTGCCAGCGCTTTTCTCAACGCGGGCATTCCGGACTAGGGCCCCGCCCACCGGAGCCGCCGCTCGTCGACCGGGACGCTCGGTGTGAAATCGATGTGCATGAATGGATTTTGATCAGTAGGTTAGTCCACCAGCGCCTTACTGGTGATAATACGTTTGGCCCGCGCCAAGGCTGCGGCATTGTTGGGTGCGTAAAGCATCCTGAGAGCGATTTCAATGAACTCGGCCATCTCTAGGACGGCGGCGGCGTCGATGGTTGCTCCGCCAGCGTGGGTTCCGTCGTTGCCGACCCACTTGACCGCCTCAAGGAGGTCGGAGGCGTTGGCGCGTGTTGCGGCGTCGGTTGTGCCGGATGCCGCTCCAGTGCGGAAGTCTTTGAGGCGCTTGTGCAACCCCAGGGGCGGCCCGCCCGAAGCGGCCTGTGCGGGTACGCCCTGCGCGTCCATAAGACGCTCAAGGCCAGTTCGAAGAGCCGTAATAGCCGATCTCGGATCTGACCAGATGATTGCAGCGGCCCGGTCGAGTTCGGTCACAACCGGCTCGGGTACACCGCTCGGGGTCTCGACAAGCGACAAGGCCGGATGGAGCATCCGGACCTTCAGGAACTCGCCGAGCTCGGTGCGACCTGTCGGGCCTTCGTCCCATCCGACGGCGAAGTCACCTAGGACGGAGACAACCTCACCGCAGAGGAGGTTGACGCACACGAGACGACCACTGAACACGCCGCGGATGTCGTCGGGTTCATAACCGAGTTCACTCCAGCGCGCCATCGTCGTGCTGAGGCGGTCGTAGTGGATGTCCCCTTTGAGTGCAGTCAGCGTCGCGTCGCACCTCGGGCACGGTAGCGCCGGCCACTTGTCGACGGGAAAGAACTTTCGCAACGCTGCAACCTGGCTTCTCATCGCTTAACCGTTCCTTGCCGGTTCTGTCGGCCGACAAAGGTGACGAATATCCGTGGCACCGCTTCGACCGACCGTCCTATCCATCGGACGATTCTCATGCCGCAGATAGTACGCGGGCTTCAACGTCGACCCGGCACGCCCCACAGGACTGCGCACACGGCGGGAGGGATCGGCGCCGCGCGGCAGCTTCGAGATATGGCTAGACAGTTCTGGCCGGGAATGACTACCTGTACGACTGCGCCTCGTTGTTGCGCCCACCGGCTCCACGCGCCCTCACGGCAACGTTCCTTCTTGACAAAGCTCAGCAATGCTCAATGGTGGCGGCCATGGGTCTGGTTGGACATTGTCCGGTTTCGCTAGGCCTGGACCTTGTTCTGCGCTAGGTAGTGGCCAATCCCAATCGAAGTGGACATTCTCCCAAACGGCCGGGTCGAGATAGGAGATGCGGCGACTCTGGAACTGTGCCTCGGTGAACGCAGTGGACTGGCCGTCGAACGTGACCTGGTAGAACGACACCAACTGTCCGTGAAACTGGGCCTTAAAGAACGTCGTGGCCTGGCTGTGAAACTGGGCTCTTTTGAACGAAGTACGCTCGCCGCGAAACTGCGACTGATTGAACGACGTGCGCTCTCCGCGAAACTGCACTTGGTCAAACAAGGTGCGAGTGCAGCAGAACCTCGCCTGGTTAAACGATGCGCGGCCTCTGTGAAACTGGGCCTCTTTGAATGTTGTCTGCTCACCGCTGAACTGGGCATTGGTGAACGACGTGCTCTTGCTGCGGAACTCCGCCTGACTGAACGAGGTGCGCTTACCGTGGAACGCAGTCTGGCTGAACGATGTTGTCCACCCATGAAACTGGGTCCTAAAGAACGTCGTGAGCTCGCTGTAAAAATGGGCACGTCCGAATGAGGTTCTATCGCTATGGAACTCAGCCTGACTGAACGAGGTGTTCTTGCCGTGAAACTGTGCCCCGCCGAACGAAGTTGACTCGCCGTAGAATTGGACTTGTTGGAAGTTTGCGGTCCCACGGAAGTGGGAGCCGGCGAACTTCGCATCGTACAAGCGGGCTCCAGAGAGGTCAAAGTCGAGGTGGCTCCATTGTTCACCTGGTGCCTTGTCGGTGAGGTGGGCTGCGATGGTGCGGACGATGCTTTGCCGAACGTGGAGGTCCACTGGAGGTGTCTTCGCGGCCAAGCCTGCGGTGAAGTCGTAGATTCGCGTTTGTTTGCTGCCGTCTTTGATGGGAGGAAGCCGGAGGTAGGCACAAAGAACGTTGATGCAGGCTTGGGCTTGGCCGGTGCTGCGCTGGGCGAGGTGATTGCGTGTTTTTGTGCGACCCTTTGTGTTCCACGTGACCGTAGGTTTGGTGAGGTACCAGGTCCAGGGGATTGGACGGGGTTTCAGCCAGTCGTCAACGAGGGCTTCCATGGCGTAAACGCCGGCGATACGGACTGCTGCTGATTTATCGGCGAGCTGGGTGCCGATCGCGGTGAATCGGTCTTGCCGGTTACTTGTGCGCCAGTGTTTTTCGGTTTGCCGCCGATTCCAGTAGGCGACGAGGAACGCTAGGACACCTGCGGCGACGACGCAGAGGCCGCCGATGACTGTGGCGACCGGTTGGGTGAGAAATGCCCCTGGCTCGGCCCTTGGTGACGGCGCGGGCGCAGCTGACGGCGTGCCGACGTGCAGGGCTGCAAGTGCGCGCATTAGCGCGTCGATGTGCAAGGCGATCACACCGGTTCGCCATCTGCATCGTCATCGAGGTATCCGGCGTCGTGCAAGGCGGCATCGAGAACCGTCCGATAAGGGCGGGCGGTCACTGTCGCGATGCCATCGAGGGTCGCGCGGGTTGGTAGCCCGCGAACCCCTTTGGTCCGCCACAGGTGCAAGTTCTGGCGAGTCACGCCGATACGGCGTGCCAATTCTGCGTCGCGGACACCGTACGCATCCTGGTGGGCATCGAGGATGGAAAGCAGACGGGCCGTTGTCACGCTGCAAGCGTGACCACATCGATCAGAGTTGTCAAGCAGTAGTTGGCATGAAGTCAAGTGTTACTTGACATAATATATGTCATCGGCGTAAGAGAAGGACGTGAAATCCGCTGTGTGACATTCGCTATCGCTAGCTGCCGTCTGCCCGGTTTGCACTCGAACTACCAGAATCGTCGATGCGGTATCGCCGGATCGGACGTTTGTCGGACCTCAAACGAAACGCACCCAGGCTCGGCGCGAGTAAGCGTCACATACTTGCGGACGATTGCTAACTCTTCAGAGCTCTTACACACCAGTTGTCCGATGAGGACGCACGCTTGGCACCATCCAGTCCTCTCATGCGGGAGACTCTCCCACGAATGAACTGTACCCACCCCCAGCTCGCAGAGGTCGATTCGCCAGGGGCAGCCAACTCGTCTCCAATCAACACGTCTCAGTACCAGTTCAGACTGCCACCAGTCGTCGAACCAGATTGCGCGAGGGATTCTGCTCGCGAGCTCGACTCAGCCAGAAATCATCGCCCACTGTTGTTACGAAACTTGAGTTCATAGGTCGTCACCGCGATAACAAGTTGGGCGTTCGAAACCCGACCCGTCAGTGCAGCATCAAGCAAAACATCGAACGGAATAGGAAGAACCTCCATGTCGGCCTCTTCGTCTGCCGGCTCAAAACTCGCTAGGGGCGCCGGGGTTAGGTCGTTCGCGAGGTAAATCCTGACAACCTCGCTACTCATGCCCGGCGAGGAGCACGTAGTAGACAATGGCTCCCATCGCTGGGCCACCAGCCCCGCCTCTTCTTGCAGCTCACGCTGGGCGACGTGCATCGGGTCTTCTCCAGGGCTGTCACATAAGCCTGCTGGCAGTTCAATGAAGCGACGCTGATGTGCGTGGCGATATTGGCGTATACATACAACGCAGTCGTTGTCGTCTATCGCCAGAATGACGACTGACCCGGGGTGTTCCAGTACCCGACGGCGAAAGACAGTCGAATTGCCATCGGCGCTTGTGCGCTGAAGAACATCTTGTCTCAAGGCCACTACCCAATCGTCACGGTGCAGATCCGTGCTTTCCACGACGGACCAGGTCGGTGGTTCCTCCCTCGGTAAGTCCTCAACGAAATTCTGGCTGTCCAACGATGACACCGCGGCATCATCTGCAGGGATTTCAGGTTGCAACAGGCTACCTCGCTTAACAATCTGCGCGAAATGCACGCGATTCACATTCGGGAATACGGTCGAGGGACACCCATGTCAGACTTAATCTAACCCGTTCACTCGGGCTGTCCCGTCGATATGTCGTTATCCGATGGTTCGCCCTAATCACCCTAGATCGGGATTGTCACAAACGACTACATGACCAAAGGTGCGACACCTCAGCCTTTAGAATAAATCTGAATAACAGCTCGCGATCGCCTACGCTGACATCGACCATCGTCGAAATCCCAGCTCGTCACCGCCTTGAGCTGAGCGGCCTTCGCCAGAACCCGCATCTCAGAGTCCGAAAGTATGTGCATCGTGAATCCCTCTAGAGATACCCCTCCGGCGTGATTGGAACCGCCGCCGCGTACATCACCGAACTCATTCACACGCCCGGCAACGAAATGCAGAATCTGCCTCGGGAGACGGTAATTTCGCCGCACATGTCGCGTTAAGCAAAGCAGCCCGCCCGGCCGGAGAATCCGCGCCGCCTCACTGATCGCCGCAAAGCGCGATTGAACACCAAGCACCGACTCGATCATATGGTATCCTAGAAGTACTGAATCGAAGCTGTTGTCGAAGAATGGTAAGTGAGTTGCATCCGCATTTACAAGCGGGGCTTCGGGGTGGAGTCTACGATACAGCGCTAACTGCGCAAGCGCGTAATCGATACCGACAATCTGGTCAACGTTGGTAAACGCGTCATGGAGCCTTCCAGACCCACAACCGACGTCCAATACTAGGCCGCCGCGGTTGTTTATATATTCCATCAATCGATGCTCACCATGTGCGAGTTGTTCTCGCAAGAATCCAGCGGCAGTGACATGTGAATCGTAAAAGCTGTGATTGGTCATGTTAGTCCCGTCTTCCGCGCGAATACATTTCAAATACGAGACGGTGTAGGGAATCGGTATCCGGCAACTCGATTCTATACCGAGACTGCGTGCCGTTTAAAAGAGATGTAACTACGTCGTCAACCGCCTCGCGATAGCCTGGCCCGTATACATCGCCTGCGCGCACTAACTGTGCGATTTGCGTTTCAACCGGTGCCCCATGCCGGATTAGACCCCAAGAGACTACTTCGCTCCCAACCAGCACTACAAGATCTTGGCCCAGCGCGATTCGTATAATTTGACTCTCATTAGTTGCTGACGCAGTGGTCGCTGCAAGAACGACCGGTGTACCGCCGTTGAGGGTGAGCAGTGCTGTTACCACGGTCTCCACTTCCATTTCTGACACGGTCAACATAGAACATGACCTCAGCTGGAAGTCGCTTGCGGTTACAAACTGCGCCAGATCTAGCGCGTGAATAGCCTGGTTCATCAATACACCACCCCCTGACCGCGCCAAATTCCCCTTCCACGTCTCGTAATAGGCGGTGCTGCGCGCGAGTACTTGCTGCACACTTACCGCGGTGATTTCAGCACGCCGACTCGCAAGATAATCTCGGCACTCGAGCATTGCTGGGCTGCATCGTTGCACAAGCGAACAGAAGACTCGACCACCATTAGAGTTGGCAGCTGCTTCCATTAGCGCAAACCACTGGTCGGGGGTAGTGACTAGCGGCTTGTCGCAAAGCACAGAAGAGCCGTATGCCAGAGCGTGTACAAGCTGTCCAGCGTGGCAATCATGCGGCGTCGCAATAACCACCAGATCGGGGTTGTACGCCGTCCAGTCGTCAGTTGGTCCCAGAGCCACCACCCCAAGAGGATCTGCTATACGCGCAGCCGACAGACGACTCCCGGCAGCTACGGCACTAAGCTCCACAAGCGGGTGCGAGACAAGTGCGTCCACAAAAAGACTTCCGCTCTTACCAACGCCCAGGACCACAGTTCGCAATTGACTCATGCAGCGCGGGCCTTAAATGCCAGTCCGATCGGATGAGCCGTGCCATGCGTCTGGATCAAGAATTGCGCCGCTGTGAAGCCTGCGCTGTCGAACATCCGTTCCAAGTCGGACTGTTCGAGCGCCCACAGGTGCTCGGGATGATGGCCCATATCTTCGTGTCCCCACGGCCCGTGCGCGTGCGGAACTGAGCCCACCAGTATGCCTCCAGATATGAGCACGCGCCGGGCTTCTACTAATATCTCCAAGGGGTTCAACGCATGCTCAAGTAGCTCAGCGCAAATTACCGCGCCAAACATCTCAGCTGGGTACGGCGTATCTTCGGCCCAGCAGCGTATTGCGTTCACACCCCGCCCCCGCGCTTCTTCAACCAATGCGTAACTCAGGTCGACCCCGTGCACCTCGCAATTTTTGGTGAGAAGCGCGGCTCCGAAAGCCCCGCTGTTACAGCCGAGATCAAGGGTGCGCGCACCATCTGGTACCCAGGACGTCAGCAGTTCAAGCCGATCTAGATCTGGACTGTCTTGGTCGAAGTGACCTTGCGCATGCATGTCTGTGTAATCGGCGTACAAGCGTTCGATGTCGTGTCTCGACTCTGGAGTCCCGATGTTGCCCCTAGGTATCTCGACATCGGAAGGCAATACCACGCCTTGCAAGCCCAGCTCACCTAGAATAGCTATTTCAGAAACTCCGGCTCGGACACCACACTCGATAGCGATACGTTCCAGTTCTTTAGTATTTATTCGCCAGAATCCACGGTCGTCGACGGCCTCGCAAAGAATGACCTCGCCGCCGCGGCTTAAGATAAACTTAATAAACCGGTGCCGCGTCAGGACGTCCTTCTTCTTGTAGAAGACACCGACGGGGATTTTCTGGATTTCCTGCCTGGTTAGATAACGGTGGTCTTCCGTAAGGTTGGGCGCCTGATTCAGGAAATCCGAATGACTCCATGAGCTCATACTGGCACCTTGGCCGTTGCTTCAGTGAGCCGGCTTATCAACTCGGATGTCTCGTCGGCAGTTATATTTAGCGGGGGTTTGATCTTTACAATCGACGGGTCGTAACCTCCTAACCCAACGACCAGCCCGGCGTCAATGCAACGCATCCGCACCGTTGCAGCCAGGGACGCTCGTTGTTGCCAGGTTTCCGCGCAAACGCGTAACCCCACGTGAAGCCCCACCTGCCTTATTTCGCTAAAAACCGTCGCCTGCGCGCACATCTGAGCAGAAGCATTCCT
This sequence comes from Williamsia soli, assembly GCF_017377795.1. Lineage (GTDB taxonomy): Bacteria > Actinomycetota > Actinomycetes > Mycobacteriales > Mycobacteriaceae > Williamsia > Williamsia soli. The sequence goes on from NZ_JAFRDR010000014.1 coordinate 15,970, forward strand.
CAATTGGACCCCCCGATGTTTCACGTTGTTTAGCACATCGTCTCGGTCGATTATCTCCAGCTGTTTTATGCCGACACTATGGGCGAGCGCTGAAGATCCAAACGTGTGCAAGTCGTAGGTACCACCTCCTGGAAAGCCGTCGATGTCGGACCTCAGCAACACAGCTCCGGCAGCGAACCCGCCACAGAGTCCCTTTCCTAGCACGATGAAGTGCGGGCGTAGGAGCTCCGGCTGGGTGTAGTGGCGTCCAGTTCGCAGGTAGGTCTGAATCTCGTCAAATACGACTGTGAATCCCTCTTTGTCGGCACGACGTATCAGTGCGTTTAACCACCAGACTGGGACTTCTCGCTGTCCACCCGAACCCTGCAGCGGCTCTACAACCACGGCGACCAACTTGTCTGCCACAGCATCAAGCTCGAGATTCATGACGGCGATAGCGCGTTCCCTCGCAACATCGTCGATGTCGGGATTGGAGTCAGGAAAACTGAGTGTCACTGAAGACACACCCATGTGGGCAAAGGCGGATAGACTCCGCCGGTTGCCGGGGACGTCGTCCGTAGCTGGCCAAGAAAGCTGCGCGGTTCCGAGCGTCGTGCCATGAAACCCGCCCTGCACTCGTCCAACCAGACTCCGGCCGGGACGGTTCAAAGTTGCAAGCTTAAGTGCAGTCTCGATCGCTAGTCCCGATGTGGCGGTGAACGCCACCTTCGCGTAGATATCGCGATGCTCATTGCGAGGCACTGCATGAAGTAGCTTCTCCGCGAACTCCTCTCGACTGTCCGTTGCAAAACCTTGATGTACATGCCAAAAGCTGCGCATGACTTCGGCCGCATGTTGCTGGATCTCATCGTGGGCGTGCCCGAGATATAGGGCCCAACTCTGAGATGTACAGTCTAGAAACTTTCGCCCTTTGCGATCCCACAGCCATACACCTTTACCGCGCGCGAAATCTACCGTCGGCGTCCCTCCGCCCACCGTGACAGCGCTGCTGGGGGTGGGCCGCGGCGAGGACGGCTGGACGTTCTCCATGCTACTCATGCGAACCCTGTTTCACTTGGAGAATATTGTGGTCCAAGGACGATACCGGAGGCTCCAAATCGATTAGGTCGAAGTATTATAGGCGCCGAGAATGACTGGTGGTATATCTCATTGCTTCGAATGTCTGACGCTGTTGTCCGCCCGTGTAATTCGCGGTAAGAGACCACACCATTACCGTGTCGCACAGTCCCAATTCGGTAAAGTTCACGGCCAAACGACGCAGCCACATCACCTAAGAGGCTTTCGTGGGAAGCTGCCGCGGTGAAAATGAGTCGATTGTCGCCAGCTAGACCCATTATCGCTAGGGCGTGCGGTTGAACTCCCATCTCTCTCTCGGCCAGCAGAGCAGAATTAGATAGAGGAACCATAGTCTCGTCGATATCGGCGCTAAGACCGAGTGGCCGAACAAGGTCGCGAAGACACTTGTCCAGACCGTCGTTAGCGTCGGTACATGCAGAGACTAACCCGCTTGCGGCTAGTGCTTGACCAAACTCAAGCTCTGGCCGGTAGTCCACGAAGTCGTCACGGACTAGTATCCACTCGGACTCTGACAGATCCGCCCCCGCGTAGTTCAGTAGCGCCAGTGCTGAATTCCAGCCACCCGTTGGGCCGCTGATGAAGACTTGATCGCCACTTCGGGCCCCCGCTCGCGTCATCGGCGTGCAGTCGTCAATCGTGCCGATCACTGTGTTGCTGACGCCGAACTCGCCACGCGACATGTTCGAAGCCTGCAGAAGGTAGCCACCGTGTTCGACGAGTACGTCCTGCACCCCTTGTCCTACAGCATGGAAGTCAGCGTAATCGAAGGAACCGGGGGCCCTTAAATCGATCTGAACCCCGTGGAACTCAGCGCCAACTGCGGCGAGGTCGCTGATCGCCTCGATCAGCCCTCGTCGGACGAGGGACCGCACGTCTTCCCCCGGAAAGGCTTGGGTTGCACTGATATAATCGCTTGAGATCGCCAGGTGCCGACTGTTTTTCTGGTCCACGACGTACGCGTCAACCGGGCCTCGTATGTGTTGCGGGCATCCCTCGAGGACTGCGTTGATCGCCTCTGGCTCGTTCCACGCTGGACTCACTGCGAGGCACTCGATTCGAGGTCAGTCCGATTCACTCGCATCGGAACGTTACGTACCCACGCTGGGTGGCCCGCCTGAGACAGCGTTGCTCTCTTCGGTGGGTGCGAAGACCCCATCTGCAGCAAACCCCCCATTTTCGCACGCCCCAGCCTTCATAGTTGTCTAACAGAGTGAAGCTCAAAATAGCACCGACTTGCCGCCTGCGCTTGCGGAAGCTGTAGCAGTCTGAGCATGATCGATAAGACCGAGGGGCCGGGTCCGCGTTGATTGGTTAGTCCAACGATTCGCCGTTCGACTTGGCATGTGAGACAACTTGAACACTCAGAGCGCCCGCCGTTCATAGACGGCAGTCACTTGCATGGGTTCATCACAGGCCGCCGGTGGTGGCTGGACCGGTTCGACGGTGTGGACGACTCTTAAGAGGTGCGGCGGCCGGCCGATCTTCCAACGACTCGGGACCAAGTCCCGTGGTGACATGTAGGAACAGAAAAAGACAACCGGACGAGCGTCGAGCATCCCGTTCCGTGGATGAACCGCCGAGGTTTGCCAGGATGATGCGTGGGGGTTAATTCCATCCCGGCGGCGTGTGGTGGGTGTCGGGGTCGCTGGCAGGCACGATGTAGGGGGCTGGTTCGTCCATAGGAAAGCAGGTCCGTCCCAGGGCACTTTGCCGTCAGGGTCGAGATCCCAACCATCGCCGACATGTCGTTGCGCCACATCCCAGCAGCACGCCATTTGGTCGTCGTCGACGCGCGCACCCTGAGTTGAGGTCTGCGATCATGGGGACGAAGGGAACGCCAACCCGAGCACACCCGCGGCTGGGCGCCTGCGAGCTACCGCTGATGTAGGGATTCGCACAGACCAGCGTTCACGCCGCCGACCAGCGGCCGGACCTGGTCGCCGTATGCCAATACCTGTCGTGACACGCATCCGATGGCGGCGTCATGGCCTGCCACCACTGGAGCCGCCACGGCCATCAGCCGCACACGGCCGAGGTGTCGCTCTGATGCACGCGCTGGCCGACATCACCACCGGACCCGACGGCGACCGAGCTGGCGGCGTCCTATAGTCCCGGCACGCATACGACACCGTCGCTCGGCTGTCGTCGTTGCGGTATCGTCGAGATGCAGCTGATGCGGCAGGCGTGGTCTTCGAAGGGGCCGACCTCGATGCGGAGGGCTACCTTCTGTGCGTCACACCTCGGCGGACCTGTGATCCGAGATGAGCGCTGGCACACCGTCATCGATAGCGATGGGCAGTGGCGTATCGAGGGTGCAGCTCAACCTTGACCACACGCGCCTCCGGTGTGGCCAGAAGGCGTGCCTACGCAGCAAGTGCATCTAGACCTGCACATGTCAGATCCCCGCCCGGCCCACGAGCAGGCAACGCCGGCGGGCGCGCGACTGCTGTCACGGTGATTCAGCTCAGGGCCACCAGGTGTACACCGATCCTGCTGGGCACCCCTTCTGCATAGGTTGGGCCATCCGTTACAAACTGAGCTGGCCCACTTCATCGCCACTGGGGCGAAGTGATGCGATCGGTGACGAGCGACGCCTGTTTTCGCCCGTCCCACAGTAAAGCGACGCGTGTACGTCGCCGCACGGTCAGCGTGCCCAGCCCCTGGACGCGCTTGTTCTGCGTTCACACCGGCTGTCCGGCAACCAATCAGCGCAGAAGCGAGTACTGCGCGGTGCCCCGCCGGCACGGTAGGAAGCAGTGTTAGTCGAGTGGGCTGATCATCTGCGCTCACTTGCACCGTGTACGTCAGAGCGACCCGAGACCTAAACAACCTCGTATTGCGGTGGTGAGGGCGTCGACCGACCTGGGCACCTACAGAGTGGCCAAGAGGCGTCGCGTGACCACATAACACCCATCTAAGACCGGTGGTGTTCGATAGTCACGCGGGTCGCTCTTCGACGGGCGACTGACGTACGACCGGCGGGTTAGTGGTTGATGGGTTCGGCCAGTGTGGTTGTGATGCGGTTGATTTCGGTGAGTGCGTATCCGGCAATCTGCTGTTGTCCTGCTTCGGCTGCGGGGTCGGTTTCTTCGAGGTCGCCGAGCACGATGATGTTCTCGTCGTTCAGGGTCGTCGCTGGTGCGGTGTAGTTGAAGCTGCCCACGATGGTCAGGCGTTCATCGATGACCATCAGTTTGTGATGGATCTTGCGGACGCCGGTACCAATGGTGTTGCGCGACAGTTCCACTCCCGCCTCGAGCAGTGGCGCGGTGGCGGCCCACTGTTGTCCGCCTTGTCCGCGGTCGATGACGCCCTGAAGCCGTTGTAGGGCGGGGGCCAGGCGGATCATGGTGTCGTCGATGCCGGAGGATTGAGCGAAGGTGAACATCGCGAAATCCACGCTGACAGCTGCTTTGAGCATCTGTTTCATGATTTCCATCTCGGGACCGTGCCGCGGTGCGAACAGCGGTTTGACCCGCACGCCGCCGAGCTTGAATTCGCGGGGCCGTGGTTCGACTCGTTCGTGCAGGTCTCCGAAGGTGCCCGAGCGCATGCGAGTGAACTCGTCGAGATACTGCCCGGCGGCGCGTTGACCCCGCAGGATCAGAACGTGATTGAGGTTGTTGCCGATCACGCGGCCGGTGGTGGCGGTGTTCGTGCCGGTGTCGGTGTGGGTGAAGTTCGCCGACCCGGTCAGCACGCCCGCCCCGGGTTGTCCGGCGTCGCGGACGACGAACTTTTGGTGAAAGATCGCGGGATTGAGGTCGGTGATGACGTCGATGCCGGCGCGCAGCAGCGCGGCGTAGATGGTGCGGTTGTCTTCGTTACCCCCGCCTAGCGCCCAGGGGTCCGCGGTCGCGGGCTTCTCGATCAGATAGTCGCCTTCTAAGATGATGCGCACGCGCAGTCGGTTGTGGGCGGCGGCGACGATAGCTTCGGCGATAGGCCGCGAGTCCAGTTCCTGCACCGCTATCGACAGTGAATGCTTGGCGCCGGAGATGAAGTCGCGGATCACAGCATCGATGTCGTCGGGTCCGCCGAGCACGGCAGGTCCCGTGAATAACTCGATACCGCCGACCTGAACGCCCATCTTCCGCACCCCCGGATGTTCGCCGACGCGTTCGACGCCCACGGTACCTCGCGGGTGATGCGTCTGAGGGGGCAACAGCCCGAGAAAACGCCTGCGGCCCGCACCACCATCGGGGAGCCGTGCCCCCAGGCGCGGGGCTAGGATGCGAGCCATTAGAGGGCATCGACGGGGGGTGGGGTGTGGCGATCATTGACAATGCCGTGTACGTCGACGGCAAACGAACGAAGAACCCCGAAAGTCTCGACCTGACCTACGAGGTGATGCGCGAACGCGGCGGCATGGCATGGATTGGGCTTTACCGCCCCGGGCGGGCCGAGATCGATTCCGTAAGAGCTGAATTCAGCTTGCATCATCTGGCGGTCGAAGATGCGATCGCGGCCCATCAGCGCCCCAAGCTCGAAGGGTATGGCGATCAACTGTTCGTGGTGCTACGCCCGGCGCGGTACATCGAGGCGACCGAGAAAGTCGAGTTCGGTGAAGTCCACGTCTTCGTGGGCCCGGACTTCGTGGTCACCATTCGCCACGCCGAATCCCCCGACCTCGGGCGCGTGCGCCACCGCCTCGAGGAGACCCCGGAGTTGCTGGGCCTGGGAACCGACGCCGTGCTCTACGCGATCATCGACCAGGTCATCGACGAATACGAACCGGTCATTGACGGGCTGCAGACCGATATCGACGAAATCGAAGACCAGCTGTTCACTGGCCAGCCCGACGTTGCGCGCCGCATCTATGACCTGTCGCGGGAGGTGATGGAGTTCCAGCGGGCGACCGCACCGCTTGTCGTGATGGTCGAAGCCCTGCGCGAAGACGCCAAAGCTGACGGCAACCTCGAACTGCGCCGCAGTTTCCGCGACGTCCTTGATCACATCCTGCGCCTCACTGAACGCGCCGACGCGTTCCGGATGACCCTGCAGAACGCGCTGACGGTTCACGCGACGCTGGTCACCCAACAACAAAACGAAGAGATCCGGGCAATGACCCAGGTCAGCATCGAACAAAACGAGCAAGTCAAGAAAATCTCCGCGTGGGGCGCAATCCTGTTCGCGCCCACCCTGATCGCCGGGATCTACGGCATGAACTTCGAGCACATGCCCGAACTACGCCGGCTGGGCGGGTACCCAATGGCGGTGCTGGCGATGGTGACCTCGTCCATCGCGCTCTATGCCGTGTTCCGCCGCCAACGATGGCTATAACGAGGACACCTGCCGGGGCTCACACAGTCTGGGACCGGCATCGCCATACCGCTAGTGTGTCGCGGTCACCTGCGGTGGTGGCGGCGGACCCACCTGTGGCCGGGCGCCGATCGAAGGTTGTGACGCTGAGCCCGGCAGGTCCGAATTACGCGACTATCTGCGGGGGCCCGCACCTCGGACGGTGGGCGATCATTCCGTCGCCGTGACCGTTCGTGCAGACTTCGTGCATGAAAGACTCCGCGCTGATCTCGATCGGACTACCGATCGCGTTGGCCATCATCATGTGCGGTCTGGGCCTGTCCCTGACCCCAGGCGACTTCGCCCGCGTTCTCCGCACGCCGCGAGCCGTGCTGGTTGCCCTGGCCTTGCAGGTCCTCGTACTGCCCGCTGTCGCGTTCGGACTCGCTGTTGCCTTCGGACTTTCGCCACTGATCGCGGTCGGCATCATGCTGCTCGCAGCCTCCCCCGGAGGAACCACCGCGAACCTGCTGAGCCACCTCTTCGGCGGCGATGTCGCCCTCAACGTGACACTGACGGCGATCAATTCGGTGCTTGCCGTCGCCACCATCCCCGTGGTGACCAACCTGGCGATCGACCACTTCGACAGCGACGGCACGCTCGGATTGCAGTTCGCGAAAATCGTGCAGGTCATCGCGATCGTCCTCATACCGGTGCTGATCGGAATGGCCATTCGACACCTCGCGCCCACGTTCGCCGCCAAGGCAGACAAACCTGTGCGGATCTTTTCGGTCGCGGTCCTGTTCGTGGTCACTGTGGGCGCGCTGATCAGCGAACGCGAGAATGCCGCCGACTATGTTCGCCAAGCCGGGGGCGCGGTGACACTGTTCTGCGCCCTGAGCTTGACCATCGGCTACCTCGGCGCGCGCCTGCTGCGCCTAAATACCCGCCAGGCCATTGCTACGTCGATGGAAGTGGGCGTGCACAACACCACCGTCGCCTTGACCATCGCGCTCAGTGTCCTCAACAGCATCGACGTCGCCATACCCGTCGCCGTCTACTCCATCGTGATGTACCCCCTGGCCGCCGTCTTTGGCTGGGTAGTCACCCGCACCAGCTCTGGCGACGATCTAGGCATGTCCAGTGCGACTGCCGGTCAGGCCGGTGCCGCGGCCCCTCGCCAGTAGAGACCCACAGCACACATAGCCGCCTGACGACCCGCTGGTTGTTTGGTGATCTCGGCTCGATGGATGGTGTGGGGAAAGATGGCCGGTGTGAGCGAACTGGCGCAGGTACCCGACGACTACGGCGAGGTGCTCGAGCAGCTCAAGACGAAAGTTCGTGGCGCTCGGGTGCAGGCCACCCGCACCGTCAACACTCAGCTTTTGGTGTTGTACTGGGATATCGGCCGGGCGATCCTCGACCGCCAGGACGCCCGCGGCTGGGGTAGCCGGGTCATCGATCGGCTTGCGGCCGATCTGCGGGCAGAGTTCCCCGAGATGCGGGGATTCTCCCGCAGCAACCTGCACTACATGCGCACCATCGCCGGCACGTGGCCGCGGGAGGCAATTGTCCAACAGCCTGTTGGACAATTGCCGTGGGGGCACCTCACCGTCCTGATCGACAAGCTCGACGACCACGCTACCCGCAACTGGTACGCCGCCGCTGCGGTCCAGCACGGCTGGTCGCGGGCTGTATTGACGCACCAGATCCGCAACCACCTCGACCAGCGGGTCGGTGCGGCGCCCACCAACTTCGGCGACCACCTACCGCCCGCGGACTCCGACCTGGCCCATCAATTGGTCCGCGACCCCTACGTATTTGACTTCCTCGACATCAACGAACGCGTCGCCGAACGCGAACTCGAAGCCGCCCTGATGACCCGGCTGGAGCGGTTTCTCCTCGAACTCGGGCATGGGTTCGCCTTCGCCGGCCGTCAGTACCACTTCAACGCCGGCGGCGACGACTTCTACATCGACCTGCTGTTCTTCAACTGGATACAGTCCCGGTTCGTCGTCGTCGAGCTCAAAGTCGGCAGATTCGAACCCGAGTACTTGGGCAAGCTCGGCTTTTACGTGTCCTGGGTCGATGACAACCTCCGCGACCACGACCGGCACGCCCCGACCATCGGCATCCTGCTCTGCGCCGGCCGCAACGACAAAGTCGTGCGCTACTCCCTCGCCGGCACCACAGCGCCGCTGGCGGTCGCCGACTACACCTACGACACCCTGCCCGCCCTCGTTCGCGAGCTGGTGCCCACCGACGATGAACTGGCCTCCGCCGTCGACGAAACCATCACCCATCTCGACGCCGACACCTAGACTCACGCGAGCCGGTAGCCCGGCAACTGCCGCGAACGCGCCACCGCCACAGCCCCTTCAATGCCGGAGTGCACGCTCCGACGCTCGCTCCTCAGGAGAACATGGGCAGGTCGACCTTCATCAGCGGCGACGTGACTGCGTCCCAGGGCCGTGCGCGCAGTAGCCCCCATTGACGGCGACAGCCGCCGAACCAGTACGAACGGTTCCGCGGCTGTTGCCTCGATGAAGTAGTGGTCAGTCGGCGAGCTTGGCGACGGCCTGGGCCCAGAGGAAGTATTTGTTGGTGCCCAGATCCCGGACGGTCTTGATGTTGAAGGCGTCCTTGAGGTGCTGGGCATCGCCGGGGCTCACGCCCTGCAGCGCCTCGACAGGGGCGTTGGCGAGATCACTGATCGGCTTGGTTTCGTAGGCCTTATCGAACTTGTCGGCAATTCCACCCATGAGCATGACCTCCTGTGTACGACTGCGGGAGCCGGGTCCGGCACCCGCGCCCACCCTACGAGCGCCCCGGCACTCTGGCCACCACGACACCCGACATCGCCCCTATGGCGGCCCTCACCACGGCAGGCACATGGCGGTCGATGCGCAGGACGCCATCGCTCACCGCTGATCGGCGACAACGGCCGACCAGCTCCCGCCGTCGCCTGCCGACGCCGGTGGGCCCAACCACCGGCGGTCACACACTGCAGACCTGGCGGCGGACAGCGCCCGCCTCGTTACCCTTCTGCGCCCGAGGCTGCTGTGCGATCGCACACGAGCCAGGCACACTAGATCCATGTCGCCTGCCCCGTCGCCGATGCTCGCCACCCTGGGCACCCCGCCCACAGGTGAGGGGTGGGCCTTCGAAATGAAGTGGGACGGAATCCCACGGGTTCTCGGAATCCTGTCGCGCATATGTGTTTAACTCGGCGGACGTTGCGCAGTTCTGGTCAATGTGTCCACGGGTTCGGACCGTTTAATGGTGCAAACGGGTCTGCCCGTGGGTCGGCACAAATGTGAACGCGGCCGGGAGAGGAACGGTTTGACTCTGGTCGCCGGTGACCGACGAGGTTGCTCGTCGCTGCCTCGCACCGACCTGTTCTGGCTGAGGGCGATCAACCGCGGCGGAGATCTGAAGGTGCCCGGGAACCGAACTTTGTCGGGCGGCTGGGGTGGAGTGGTGGATAAATGAGGGTCAGGGTCGATCCGAGTGTGAAGTAGCTGCGTAGCAGGCGGAAACAGAGGTACATCGGGATGTACCTCACCGCGCTCGGACGCCAGATCACACACACCACGACCGTCATGATCATCGACATCCCTAGCAAGGTCGCGACCACAGGTTGCCATTGCAACGACGAGAACGTCGAGCCGAAGGCGACGCCGGCGATCACCGCGAAGATGATCAATGGGGCGAGCATCGCACGACGGGCGGCGTTGACGAGGTTGAACGGCAAGACGAAGGTCCCCACCATCGTGCGTCGGTCCAGCAGCATGGCCCGGTTGCGGGCACTGAGGTGGTAGATGCTGCGGAACCACCGGGTGCGTTGTTCTCGGAGGTGAGCGTACGACGCCGGGGTCTCGCTGTAGTACACCGCTTTCGGGTCGGCGACACTGCGGTAGCCCGCAGTGGTCAGACGCATACAGATGTCGGTGTCTTCGCCGTTCATTCCCTGGACCATTCCGCCGACCCTGAGCAACTGGTTACGGCGATAGACCGCGAACATACCCGGAATACCCATGACACCTTGGTATCCGTCCAGCGACACCTGGAAGAAGCCATGACGCATGTACACCTCGATGAGTCGGCACTTGTCTATCCAGGTCTTCTCTTCGGCAGGCATGGGAATTCCTCCGACACAGCCGACTTCGGGATCTGCGAAGTGCTTCATCGCTGTTTCCAGGCAGCCCGGCCCGATGACGGTGTCGGCGTCGATACGGACTACGAACTCCTCGGTGATCCGCGCGATGCCCAGATTCAACGCGATGGCTTTGCCCGGTGTCGGGCACTCGAGTACCTCCCCGGTGATGTGAGCACACTCCCCGATCGCTTCCCCCGCAACGGCGGCAGTCGCGTCCGTGGATGCGTTGTTCACCACGTACAGACGAATGCGCCCTGGATATGTCTTTGCCGCGTCGTCGACGGCCGCGATGGTGGCAGCGATGCTGTGGCCTTCGTTGTGCGCGGGCACCAGTATGGCTGTGGGCGGTGAGAACTCGTGATTGCGTGACTTCTTCAGTGCGTGAGCGCCGAACAGCGCTGTGGAGGCCGCCAGCAGTTGCTGCATCAAGAAGACACCGGCACCGATGCCTCCGAGGATTGCCCAGTGCTTCAGTGTTTCCACGACGTCGAAGAAGACGTGGAGGGCGAGGGCCGCACCTACGATCGCGAACGCGAGGCACCCGACCAGTGTCGCGAACGCTGCAGGGTCGATTCGCCCTTCATGGCGCTGCGGCCCCTGCACCGGGAGTTGGGCCTGTCTCAGAACCGTGTGCGGGAAGATACCGAGAGCGATGAGCCCGGACAACATCTGGGCACCGTAGACGGAGATCGAGACGATGCCGGCATCGTGCAGTAACCAGGTCAAGAAGTCGATGAGGAAGCAGAAGACAGCGTACTTGCCGAGCAGGGAAGCACCGAGCGCGATCCGCCGCCAGACATTGCTGTACGCGTGGATGGCGTAGGTCAGAAAGAACAGGACCAGGAACAGTCGGAGCGGGAACACCACTTGTCCGCGGGCTTCGTGGAGCACGACCAAGTCGCGGGGCAGGTCGTCCCAGCCACCGGCATGGACGATCACGGTACGGGCACACATGGCGATGATGGACACCCCCGCGAACGTGATCAGGAAGCCGTTGGTCCCGCTCGGCGGTCGGTCGACTGCGTAGCCGACCGGCGCGCTGTCGACTGAGCGGAAATGGTCCGCGATCGCCTCGGTGTGTTCCGGTCCATCCTCGAGTGCGGTCATGAAAGCCCGGTCACCGAGATGGATTCGCTGTGGCCGGATCACTCGCGCGGGTGGTTCCGTCCGGATAGATGACGAAGCTGCCCTGGCTCGTGATGACTTGTGCAGGTTCGGTTCCGAATGCCGGGAGCGTGAGCAGCCCAGGACTGCCTGCGTATTGGATGACCAAGCCGGCCGTACTGGTGTCACTGGTGGCGGGTTCGACGATCATGCCGGTGTCGAACGCCGAGATGTTCAGATTCGGTGTTGCCGGTCCGGCTTCGATCCGGCCGTCGGTCAGCCGAACCAGAGGATCGGTGGTCGCGCTCTGGCCGATGAGGACAAACGGTTGACCCGGGGCCGGCTCGGCATTCCACAGGATATTCGGATCGTACTGCGCCGGTGTGAATTTGGTGAGTACCGGAACGATCGCGTTGAGCTGTTCGATCGCCGCCGGCGCGGGAGCATCGGGAAGGTAGACCGCAAACCCTCCGGCCAAGTCCCGAGGAACGGACGTGAAACCGCTACCACCATCGTCACCGAGGAGCAGTGCCGAGCTCGGCTCCAGTTGCATCGGATAGGTTGTCACCCGAACGTCGCATCCACCGAGATCTCGATCGCGTTGAACTGTGAGTGTCAGCGAGTTCTCCAGCAATTGCGCCGCCGGCGGTAGCGCGATCGTTACCTGGCTTGCCGTCGAATTCAGTCGTCGACTGTCGATCAGCTGCCCGTTCAGTTGGGTGTTCAGGATCCAGGTCAGATCGTCCGGGGCTGCGGGCAGCGACAGAGCGACCCGCACCGCTTGCGGCAATCTCCCGCCGGGCAGGTCGGCGAGGGAGTAGCCGGAGCCCCACCGATGGCTGTCCGCGATCTGGACCACAGTCGTGTCGGCGCCAAGAGCGTCCAATCCGACTTCGTTTCCGTCGGGAACAGGAGAGGAAAGTATCTGCGGATCGCTCTGTCCGGAGTCAGCCGTTTCGACTGTTGGTGTCGTCAAGAACCGTGAGATCAACGCGCCGTCGGGTTCGAGAACCGCCACGACAGGGTTCTTCTTCACAGTGCCCATCTGCAGCGGATCGTCGGAGTCGTCGGAGCCCGACCAGTTCAGATCTTCGATCGCCTGCCGCGGGCCGACCAGGATTGTGTTCTCAACGTCTTCATCGGGCACTTCACCCGAGAAGGTCACCTCGTGACCCGATCGGGTCAGCGCTATGCCAAGGTGGGCCGCCGTTGTGCGCCATGGGTCACCGGTGTCGGCGAGGACGACGGTGACCCGGCGATCCCAGGACACCACGGCGTCGCGGATGGTGTGGACACGTTCGTCCAGTGCTGCCTCGACGACACTCGCCGGGTCGAGGTGGACCTGCATACCGGCCGAGTGATCAGGAGTGCACGTCCGGTCGTCGAGCGTTCCCTGGACCAGCGCCTGGACACGAACCTGCCCGTCGCTCGAGAGCTGATCGGGAACGTCGATCAAGGCCTCCAGGGGATTGCTCCCCCGCGGCAATTCGCTCTTGAAGACCTGCTGGCCGTCCATCCGGATGACCAGGAACACCACGCTGTCCTGTGCCACCTGGGTGGTACCGGTCAACTTCAGCCGGGTCTCATCGCGCCCGGAATCGGCCGGGAAGGCCACGAGAAAACTCGACGACGGGGAATCGTCCGTCAGCCAGACGCCGTCCTCGTAGCCCGCACCGGACAGCGACTTCGTGAAATGCCGATCGGCCGGGACGTCGAGACTGTCGTCGTCGGCGTCACGATCGAACCAGGACGGCCGTACGATCACGAATGCGAGCAGCAGCACCAGTGCGATGCCGAGCACCCACCACGCCGAACGAGGTACCGAACGCCCCTGCTCACCGCGAAAGTACTCGGGGTCAGTCCGGTCAGCCCGGCGCACATCCTCATTCGGTGCCCCCGGCCGAGCGTCGCCCTCGGGTGAGTCGTCGTCGCTCATTCGCTCTGCTCCTGGGCCGCCGACCTGCGATCACCGTTCCAGTAGGAGACGCAGGGTATTCGGCTGACGTCGATGCGATCGGCGTACTTCTGGGCGATCTCCGCCGATTCGGCCAGGAGACCCGACACCAGCCGGGTGGGTTCCAGGCCCAACTCGGTGAGGTGATCGTTGCGGGCCTCGAGATCATTCATATCGGCTTCGGCGCGCGGGTTGAGCACCGGGCCGACGGTGGCCCCGGTGGTGGCTGCCACCAGGTCCGCCAGGTCGCGCACCCGATGCGTCTCGGTCAACTGGTTCATCACCCGGACGCGTCCGGACACCTGGGCCCCTGACTCGACGGCGAGGCGGATGCAGTGCACCGAATCCCTGATGTTGATGAACGCTCGTGTCTGACCACCGGAGCCGTGGACGGTCAACGGGTATCCCACCGCCGCTTCGACAAGGAACCGATTCAAGACGGTTCCGTAGTCGCCGTCGTAATCGAACCGGTTGATGAGTCGGTCATCCCGTCTCGTTTCGTCGGTCTGGGTCCCCCAGACGATCCCCTGGTGAAGGTCGGTGATCCTCACGTTGTCGTTGCGGGCGTAGAACTGGAACAACAACTGGTCCATCGATTTGGTCAGGTGATAGACGCTGCCCGGTGCAGTGGGATAGAGGATCTCGCGCGTGTGCAGGTCACCGTTCCGGTCCGGGTAGCTGACAGACAGGTATCCCTCCGGCAGGTCTACGGGCACAGACTCGTACCCGTAGACACCCATCGTGCCCAGATGAACGATATGGATATCAAGGCCAAGATCGACGACCGCAGCGAGGAGATTGTGCGTGACGTTGATGTTGTTGTCGACGGTATAACGCTTATGTGCAGGCGTTTTCATCGAGTATGGAGCTGCCCGTTGTTCTGCGAAGTGAACAACACAATCCGGCCGAATCGCAGCGAGCATGGAAATGAGGGATTCGTAGTCATGCGCGAGGTCCAGTTCGACGAAATCCATGCCGTTCCCGGATTCCGAGCGCCACGCATCCAGTCGCTCGTCGATGGTGGCGATCGGAGTGAGTGAGCGCACCCCGAGTTCGTCGTCGATTCGGCGACGAACAAGGCTGTCGGCGATGATGACATCGTGGCCGTGTTCAGAAAGATGCAATGCCGTGGGCCAACCGCAGAATCCGTCGCCGCCGAGGATCACCACCCGCATTGTCGCCACCTCCCGACGCCATGTGTACTTCTGGATGATCTCTCTAAACTGTTTGCGCTGCTTTTCTTTTGCTGCGACCCCGAGCGGTGAGGACACCCGCGAGCCAGCCGACCGCGAACAGAACGATCAGAATGAACCACAACGGCGACCGAACACTGACCCAGAACAGATCGACGGAAATCGAGTCCCGGTTCTGGAGGATGAACACGACCGCCAGAATCGTCAGAATCAGAGCTATCCCCCGCGACAGGGAGAGAGCCGGAAGTGAACGGCCTTTCGCGGGCACGTTTCCGGTGCGGCGGTCGGTGCTGTCAGACATACCTGAGAGGCTACTGCCGCGCGTCACCATTGTCCGCGCTTCAGCGAATCAACGCGACCTTGACCATAATTTCTGAGCAGCACACTTGACCCGATTTTTCATCACTCTTCCGGCGTCGCTGATCGCTATTCACGACGCACAGCAGAAATGAAAGGACACCCGACGTCGCTATCGATTCATATTGCCTGCGCTGCAGTCCAACACAGGTAACAATGGTTCTCACGACGTCAAACCAAGGAAAGGCATGGTGAGCGTGATGGGAAATCCGCAAGAAGCCACTTCGTCCGTGGCCGATGCGAACTCGGCGGCGCGTTCCTCGCTTCCATTCGGTGACACCCGCGATCTGGACAATGCCTCCCGTGGGCTGATCGCGACTCTGGATTCATCGGTGATCGCAGGCGACGACGGCAATCCGGTGTGGGATTGCGCCGAATTCGACTTCCTCACCGAAAGCTGCCCACCCACCGCCAATCCCAGTCTGTGGCGACAATCGGAACTGGTTGCCCGGCACGGTCTGTACGAGGTGACCGATCGCGTGTATCAGATCCGAGGATTCGATCTGTCGAACATGACCCTCGTCGAGGGTGACACCGGCGTGATCGTCATCGATCCGCTGATCTCGGCCGAGACCGCGGCCGCGGGTCTCCAGCTCTATCGGGAACAGCGTGGCGACAAACCGGTGGTTGCCGTCATCTATACCCACTGCCACATCGATCACTTCGGCGGTGTCAAAGGGGTCACCACTCAGGAGGCTGTGGACGCCGGCGACTGCCTGATCGTTGCTCCGTCGGGTCTGGTTGAACACGCTGTGGCCGAGAATGTTTATGCCGGAACAGCTATGGGACGCCGGGCCGCCTACATGTACGGCGCGGCACTGCCCCGCGGCCCGCAAGGCGCCGTCGGAGCCGGCTTGGGTCAGTCGACATCCACCGGGCACGCCGGACTCATCTCACCGACGGTGAACATCTCGAAGACCGGTCATACCGAAACCATCGATGGCGTGACCATCGAGTTCCAGATGACCCCCGGCACCGAGGCGCCCGCGGAGATGAACTTCTACTTCCCGCAGATGCGCGCTCTGTGTATGGCCGAGAACGCCACCCATACGCTGCACAATCTGCTGACGCTGCGCGGCGCGCTCGTCCGGGATCCGCACGTGTGGTCGAAGTATCTGACCGAAGCAATCAACCTGTTTGCCGGCCGCTCGGACGTATTGTTCGCTTCCCACCACTGGCCGACCTGGGGCACCGACGAACTCACCGAGTTTCTCGCACTCCAGCGTGACCTCTACGGATATCTGCACGACCAGACTCTGCGGGCCCTCAATCAGGGCAAGACCGGCCTGGAGATAGCCGAGGACATCCAACTGCCGCCCGCCTTGGGCGAGGCGTGGCACACCCACGGGTACTACGGCTCGGTCAGCCACAACGTGAAGGCCATCTATCAGCGATACATGGGGTGGTTCGACGGCAATCCAGCCCACCTATGGGAACACCCTCCGGTCGAGTCGGCGAAGCGTCACGTGGAGTTCATGGGCGGTGTCGAGGCTGTGGTCGAGAAAGCGCGAAAGACTTACGCCGATGGCGACTTCCGGTGGACGGCGACCGTCCTCAACTACGTACTGTTCACCGACCCGGACCACGTCGCGGCCAGGGATCTGCAAGCAGACACCCTCGAGCAACTCGGATACGGCGCCGAGAACGGGACCTGGCGGAACTTCTTTCTGATGGGTGCCTACGAGCTGCGCAACGGAGCGGTGGGCACCCCCACCACCGCCGCCGCGCCTGACATCATCGCCGCCATGACCGTCGAGCAATTGTTCGATGCGATCGCGCTGCGCCTCGACGGGCCGGCGAGCTGGGACGCTCACATCACGATCGACTGGGTCATCAGCGATCAGAACCGCCGACATCGCACCGAATTGCGCAATGGTCTCCTCGTCCACTTCGACGTTCCCGACGACGGACCCGGATCCGCCGAGGCGACGTTCACCCTGACCAAAACCGCACTGCTGAGCGTGTTGCTGGGAGGGGTCGACCTTCAGAGCGCCATCTCAGACGGTGCGGTGTCCGTCGACGGAGACGCGACACGATTCGCCGAACTCGCCGGTTACCTCGACCAACCCGACCCCGATTTCGCCATCGTCACACCCTGACCGCCCGGTGAAGGACACGCCATGTCGGTGTTGATACCGGACAACCAGCGTCGCTCTACCGACGAACTCGACGAACGCCTCGATCTGGCGATCGGTGACAGCCGGGCAAAGCAGTCCGCGTTCTGGGTGATGCTGCTGCTGTCGAGCGTGATCGCCGCAGCGGGTATCACGTCAGATTCGACCGCCACGGTGATCGGCGCCATGATCGTCGCTCCGCTGTCGACACCGATTCTGGGTGTGGGACTCGGCATCGTCACCGGCCGGGGAGCCCTCATCGCGCGCAGCCTGCTCTACGTCCTCGCCGGCATCGTCCTGGTCGTGGCCGTCGGGTTCCTCCTTGCCCAGCTGCTCCCGAATCCGACGAACGTGTTGTCGAACTCCCAAGTTCTTGGCCGCACCTCGCCGACGCTGATGGACCTCCTGGCCGCACTCGCCACCGGGCTGGTCGGTGCCGTCGCCATCACCCGCCGCGACGTCGGAGACGTCTTGCCTGGTGTCGCGATCGCCATCTCGCTGGTTCCCCCACTCGCGGTCGCAGGAGTGTGCCTGGGTTCGTCGGCACCGATCCTCGCACTCGGCGCGTTCGTACTCTTCGCCTCCAACGTCATCGCGATGATCATCACCGCAGCGGTGGTGTTCATCGTTGCGAAATACCACGTCTCAGCCGACGACCGCCGTCACCAGCGCGCACGGGCCTACCTGGTGCTGACGGTAGCGCTTGTCGTGGTGGCGGTGCCGATGGTGGTCAACTCGTTGTCATCGCTGTGGGCCCGCCAGGTTTACACCGCCACCGAGGACTGGCTGTCCGGGACTCCTGGGGCAGATGTCTCAGGGGTGACCTGGCACGGCAACAAGGCGACCATCACCGTATTGGGACCACCTACGCTCCCACCCATAGCCGACTTGGAGGCGTCGGTAACCGACCTGCTGCCCTGGCACCCCACCATCACCTTGATCCATGACTTCGGCACCACGATGAACGAACCTGAGTAGCCGCCGATCTGGGCTTGGCACAGTACAGCAGGATGCAAAGACCACATTTGTGAGCCACACATTGCGATGCGTATCCGGCGGAAGGCACAAAGGAACAGCACCATTACGGACACCGAAACGCCGCGAATCGCGAGCGCTGCAAGACCTTTCCCGACACCGAGTGCATCGTCAGCACGCGCAGTAGGCTATTAACATGGCTGACGCTGGTGCAGTGCCTGAGGTTGCGGCACGTGCGTATATGTACGGGTTTCCGTTAGTGTTCAATCTCGATCAGATGAACCGATATGTCAGCGAAGGAATCGGCGCAAACCCTGCGGCGCCGTTCAATTCGTTCAGCCATGCGCGCACGCTGGCCGGCCCGAAGGATACGTTCGTCACGATCAACAACGACACCGTGTATTCGATGGCGCAGCTCGATCTGTCCGTCGGCCCGGTGACGTTGCAGGTACCCGACACCGCCGGTCGCTATTACGTCCTGCAGTTCGTCGACGCCTGGACGAACAACTTCGCCTACATCGGCCACCGCGCCACCGGCACCGGTGCCGGGCAGTTCGTGCTCGTACCGCCCGGATGGGACGGCCCGACCCCGCAGGACGCCACCGTGATCACTTTCCCGACCACCGTCGCCTCCATCGTCGGGCGGTGGGCGTGCGACGGCACCGACGACCTTCCCGCCGTTCACGCTCTACAAGACGCCACCGTCCTGACGGCGCTCGATGCCGACGCTGCGCCGACTGGGCTACCTAAGCCAGATGCGGGTGTCGACGCTGAACTTCTGTTTCTGGAAAAGCTGCGCCTGTGGTCCCAATCCTTTCCGCCGGCGCCACGAGACCGCGACCTGCAAGCATCCCTGGAACCCGTCGGCATCGTTACCCAGGGCGCCTCCCCCTATGCGACACCGGAACCGGGGTTCGCCGCTGAACTTGCCGCCGGTCTACACGCCGGTGAGGAGAACCTGCATACGGCGCTGACCAAGGGGGCCAGCCCGGAGGTCAATGGCTGGAAACTCACGTTCCACGCATTCGATTACAACCTCGACTACTTCGAGGTCGGGGCGCTGGACGACCCGGCATTCAAGATCGACAACCCCCAGCTGCGCATCATCGAGCGCGCCGCGGCCGCCAAAGGCGGACTGTGGGGTAACCATCCGTATGAAGCGGCGTACATCATGACCTACCTCGACGACGCCGGCGACAAGCTCACCGGCACCAACACCTACACACTGCGGCTGGATCCGACACCGCCGGTGGGCGCGTTCTGGTCGCTGACCATGTACTCGGTCCCAGACTTCTACCTCGTCGACAATCCGATCGACCGGTACTCCATCGGAGACCGCACCCCTGGCGTACGCCGCGATGCCGACGGCGCACTGACCATCACCATCAGCCACACCGAACCCGCAGATCCCGTGGCACGGGCCAATTGGCTTCCCGCGCCTGCCGGGGACTTTCGGCCGGTGCTGCGGATGTACGAACCCGACCCGACCGTGCTCGATCAAACCTACGTCGTGCCCGCCATCACCCGCCTCCACACAACCTAACGGTTCCCACACTCCTGCATTCCACATTCCCACTCGATGCGTGCCCGAGTGAGGATTCAAGGATCGTCACGACTTTAAACCGATGGCGCACAAACAATTCCTTTTCATCGCTGCGGACGGCATGGTGTTGAGGACTGCTACGGCAATAGACGAGGGGTTTGTTGCGTAACAGTGATGGTCACTTCGAAAGGGACACACTGTGACAACGCAACCCCGCCACGACGACGCGGTCAAACAGGGATTGGCCGGAGGCACCACATTCGCTGCCTCCGTCCTGTTGTTCACCGGCGGTCTACTCGCCATTTTCCAGGGCATCTCCGCGATAGCCAACGACGACGTTTTCGTGGTCGCACCAAACTACACCTACGAGTTCGACATCACCGCGTGGGGATGGATTCACCTGATCGCCGGCATTCTCGCGCTGGCCATCGCCTTTGGGTTGCTGACCGGCGCCCTCTGGGCACGCTCGGCCGCGATCGTCATCGCCGCGATCTCGATCATCCTCAACTTCTTGTGGCTGCCCTACTATCCCCTGTGGTCCATCCTGGTCATCGCCCTCGATCTCATCGTGATCTGGGCAGTGACGACCTGGAAAACCGAGCCCAGCACTCGGTAGCGCTACTGCTCACGATCGTTTGGCTGTGGTGCGGCCGCCGGACCGGTATCGTCCGGCGGCCCATCGGCCAGAGCCTGCGCGACGGCCGGGAAGATCTGCAGATCCGTGCCCGGGGCGGCGGCGTGAATGACGTCGCGGAACTGGCCTACATCGCGTGCAATGCGGAACGCAACTCCTCTGTGGGCCAGGGAATCATGAAGTTCGACGAGCATCGACACCGCGCTGACGTCGATGAACGGTGATGTTTCGGCGTCGAGAACGATGGTGCCGACATCTGACCCGGCCAGGGCGGTGATCCGGTCGCGGACATCGTCGGCGTTGGCGAAAAACAACCCGGCCTCGACGCGCACAACTTTCACCCCGGTGAGCTGCCGCGAGTCTGCCTCGCCAGCGGCCGCCTCCACCCACCTGGTTCCGTCTTTGACCAACGTCGCCACGTGCGGCCGCGAGACCCGGTAGAGCAGCAGCAGCATGGACACGGCGACGCCGATGACCAGACCGGGCAGGGTGTCGAATACCAGCACCCCAAACAGCGCCGCCAGGGCAGCGATGAAATCGACCCGGGTCGCGCGTCCGTAGATGCTGCCCAGCCGGGTGGTCCACACCCGGTACAGGCGCCGTAACGCGGCGATGTCGACGAGCTCGATAACCGCAGCGATCACCACCGCGGCCAGTGTCGCGTCGGGCAGTTTCTCGAATAGGCCGGTCAGCAGCAGCAAGGTCAGGACGGTCAGCATCGCAACGACGAGCCCGCTCACCTGCGTCTTGGCGCCGGCGCCCCCGTTGACCGCGGTCTTCGACAGACTGCCGTTGACGACCATGCCTGAACACAGACCGGATCCGACATTCGCGGCGCCGAGGCCGATGAGTTCGCGGTTGGCATCGACGGTGTACCCAGCCTTGGCGGCATAGGTTTTCGCCGCCCCGAGGCCTTCGGCGAATCCGATCAGCACGATCCCGACTGCGGGACCGACCAATGCGAGGTACTGATCCATCGACACCCCGGACGGCAGCCCGAGTGAAGGCAGCCCCGGATCGATGTGTCCGACGATGGCAACGCCTTTGTCGTCGAGGTCCAGCAGCCACACCGCACCGATCCCGCCCAGGACTGCCACCAGCGATCCGGGGACCAGCGGGAGCCACCGCCGGATCGCCAGCACGAGTACGAGGCTGGCGACGCCGATGATCGTGGTCCGCCAATTCCATTCCGTCACATGGGTGATGAAGGAACCGGTTTGTTCGAAGAAGTTCCCTGACCCTTTCGGCACGCCGAACAGTTTGGGGATCTGTCCGATGATGATGGTCAGCGCGAGTCCGACGATGAACCCTTTGAGAACCGGTTCGGAGATGAACGAGGCGATGAACCCCATCCGCAGGGCACCGGCTATCAGGGCCACCACACCGGCCGCGATCGACAACGCGACCGTCGTAGCGAGAAACAGTTGCGGATCGTCACCGGCGATCGGGCCGACGATGGCCGCCGACAACGCCGCAGTCGCCGACATCGGACCGACCACCAGATGTCTCGAGCTCCCGGCCGCCGCATACAGCACCAGCGCCGGAACTGCCGCATACAAACCCACCACCGCCGGAACCCCGGCAATCGCCGCATACGCCAGGGCCTCGGGCACCAGAACCGCCCACACCGTCAGCCCAGCCACCACATCGGGCCGCAGGTACGCCGAGCGATAGTGGTGCAGCGACGTGAACACAGCCCCGCCCAGGCGCAGCGATGTCATCGGCAAGGGTCAGGCCGAGACGACATCGCCGAGTTTCCAGCTGCGGTCGAAATAGCTCTCCAGCGGGCCGTAGAACCGGAAGTACGAGAACCAGTGCTGGCCGGGAAGAGTCTGAATCCAGTTGCTTCCGTGTCCTTCGGGTTCGTGCGGCCCGAAATACAGGTCCACCGAGCCATCGTCGTTGAACACCAGGTCCGGGTCGCGCGACCCGCGGTCGCCGCGTTGCTGCTCGTTGTCGATCAAGCACCGGGTGTCCACGGAGTACACCGTGGCTGACCAGAACAACTTCGCCGGCGGATCCGCCGGGATGTGCAGGGTGTAGATTCGTTCGCCGTCGAGCCACTTGCCCTCGTTGTCGGTGTAACACCCCAAGTAGGCCTGGCCCAGGCCCGGTGTCTGACTTTTCATCGCTGCTGAAAAGCTCACCGCCTCGTAGAACCATGCGGCCCGCTCGAGCAATTGATCGTAGAACTCGGCTCGCTGGCTCGATTTGTCCAATGCCAGAACCAGATCCCACTGCCGGTCCGGCCAGTACCTGGAGTCGGGGAATCGTTTGGCGAACGTGTTCGCCTGCGCCATCAGCTCACCAGCGGCAGTGGCGGATTCGAGAATGGTGGTCAGGCGTTCATCGGGGGTGAACGGCTTTCCCTTCTCGATACCGAGTGTCGCGAGCATCGCCAGGTAGAAGCGGTCGCGCTCATCGACGACCTCGCTTTGATAGATCCCATGCAACCGAACCCAGTACTCCAGCCCGCGGGGCTGATCACCCGACCATGGTCTGCCCTCCGGAGACACCACTGTCGTCGCCGGCGGGTTGTCCCGGTCTGCGAACGGGTAGACCTTGACCGCCTCGACCAGTTGTTGAGCCCGCGCCGGGTCGGGATCGAGCGTGCGGAAGCCGAACATGATGTTCATGCCGCTGGAGTGTTGGAGGAAGTAGCCGTCTGCGCCTTCGGGTACCGATCCGCCGGGCGGAATCACCAAGTGGCGACCGCCCTTACCTTGATCAGGGCCCATCTCGCCCATCACACCAATCTCCCGTTGCCAGAAGTCTGACAACCCGCCCGCGGTGGGGCCGGCGGGCAGCTCGATGACCAGGGGGCCGGTCTGGCTGAGGTCGAAAAAGTTCAGGATGTACGGGGTCGTGGCGTTCGCTGTGATCAGACCGAGCCGATCACGGTAGGTCACGTAATGGACCATGTCCGAGCCCGTGGCGCCGAACACCTCGTAGTGCACCTTCTTCCACTGCGCGTACGACACCAGCGGCAACGCCCACAGGTACACCTGACACGCCATCTGATAGTCGAGTTCGTCGAACACCACCGGCAGATCGTCGCGCTCGGGTAGCTCACCATCGCGGCGAACCTGCCCCAACCGACCAGGCACATCACTCACAGACCAACCTCCAGCAATCATCGTGCTCGGATCTACCTGTCATAGATGCGCGAGGGCATCCCCTGATCAGTTTGCAGCACCACAGCCGAATCCAACAGACATACGCGCCCGGCCCATTTGCCGTGCCGCCGTCGCGTTGCGTGGGTTAAATTGAGGGCAGCTGGCCGACGCTGGCGGGCCCACCACAAACGCTGGGTCTGATCGAGCGAAGGAGCAGCAGACGTGGGCACAGTCATCGGTGATCTTCTGCCACTGGCGGTCGGTGTGGCCGTCTCCCCGGTCCCCATCATCGCGGCCATCTTGATGCTGCTGTCCAAACGAGCCGGCAGTACCAGTGTGGGATTCGCGCTCGGCTGGCTGGCCGGGATCGTGGTCGCCACCACCATCTTCGTAGCGCTGGCCGGAGCCATCACCACCTCCGACGACGGTCCGTCGACGACCGCGTCGGTGATCAAACTCGTTCTGGGCGTTCTACTGCTAGCGGTGGGCGCGCGGCAGTGGCGTGGCCGCAGCGGCGAGCATGCCACCCCGAAATGGATGGCCGCGATCGACGACCTCACCGCCGCCAAAGGTTTCGGTCTCGCATTCGCGCTCGCCGCCATCAACCCGAAGAACCTCCTCATGTGTGTGGCCGCCGGCGTCACCATCGGCGGGGCGTCGTTGTCGCTGGGACAGCAGATCGGTTCCGTTGCGGTCTTCACGGTGATCGCCGCGTCCACCGTCGCGATCCCGGTGATCGGCTACCTCGTTGCCGCACAACGCTTGAGAGCACCACTCGACGCCCTCAAACAATGGCTCCAGGCGAACAACGCGACAGTCATGGCCGTCCTGATCCTCGTCATCGGCGTCGTGCTCATCGGCAAAGGTGTCGGCGGCCTGTAGCCCCGCTCGCGGCTCGAGGGAACGCGCGGACGCAGGAAGTGTGCAGATTGAATCCCCAACTATCAGCCGAGCTCAATTGTGGCCTAGCGCGTCGTTCACTCGGATATCGGATCGAGGTCGAAGCGCGTGGGGTGCGCCGCACGAACGTAGCGCACAGCAGTGGTGACCCCGATTCCGAACACATTCATCAACCTGACGGGGTCAGACGTATGCGCAGCCTCGTCGAAGATCCGGTCTGCGCGCAACGTGCCTGCACCGATCCCGATGATACGAAACCCAGTGGTGAGGCCATACGGGCTCATAGGTTTGTGCACGTCCGCTGAGTAGCGGCTGACGAACAGGTACCGGTTGGGCGTGCCCGGCCAATACCGGTACCTGTAGTCAATCCATTCCTGGACGAGCCGGTGCACTGCCTCGTCAAGATAAATGATGTGCTGTAGGTCTTTTCGCTTGACGGTCAGAGTTCCGTGAGCAAGGTCGACATCACTGAGCTGCAGGGCCTGGACTTCCGAGATACCCACGGCGTGCACCGCAACTAGTGCCACGATCAGCCGATGCTTGGGTGATTCCAACTGGGTCAACAGCCCACGAAGTCTGTCAGTCGGCAGCGGGCGAGGTAGCCGCCGGGCAAAGTGGCCGACCACTCCTCGGGCAGGGTCAGTGAAGACCCGCTTCTCTCGTTTGAGGCGGCCAAAGAGCGACCGCAATGCGGTATGCACATTGTGCGGCGAGTTACCACGATGGCGTGTCAGTGCTAGCTCGACGTCCTTGCGTGTCACCTCCCGAAGCGAGCTATACCGCCTGGCCCACTTCTTGAGCACCGGCAGTGCGAACTTCACGTAGGTCCTGACTGTCACCCACTGCACCGGGATCGATGGTCTGGAGCCGTTGCCGCGCAACGCTTGTACCCACACACCGATGTCGCTGCGGAATTGGGCTGGCACATCGGTCATGTACCGCCCAACCGCACGTTCGTCGCGGCCCGGCGCAGCAGGATCCTCCGGAGGAGTGCCCTCCCGACGAGGGCGAGTTGTGTCCATCGCTGACTAATTTGGTGGCAGCGATCGGCGTCCCTTGGTGCGGGGAACAGGCCGGTACTGCTTATCGGCCTCACCGACCGCCCGGGGCTTCGTGTCCACCGCACCAGCGCCGGCAAGGGGCTCAGCCTGCATCAGTTCGTCGACGGTGCAGTCCAGCGCCGCGCAGATCTTGTCGAGGTCGTCGAGCCTGACCGTCACAGGTGAGTGCGACCACAGGGCGGCGACCTTGCTCAGCGATGGCTCAAACCCGACCTCTTCGAAAGCTTTCAGCAGCTGCGTGGGCCGCCAGATGTCTCGTTGGGCGGCGACCATCCGCAGATTCCACTTCATCTAACCCTCCATACCGAGGCGGCGTACTGCCCGTTGTGTTGATTCCAGGACTGTTCGTTCAGGGTCCGCGCCCGCCGAGGCGAGATAACCGACCGTGGTGCTGGGCCATTCGTGTCCCAGAAGTTTCTGTACGTCCCACAGTGGCATGCCGTTCTCGTAGTTGTGGGTGGCGCAGGCGTGGCGCATCAGGTGGGGGTAGAGCTCGGGCACCGGACCGGGCAGGTACCGGCGTGAGAACTGTTTGAGGGTTCTGCGGAACGTTTCGGGAACGATCGCGGGCGCGACGGCGAGATTGAGTGCCGCAACCGCGGCGGGGAGGCGTTCTGAGGGCCACAGCGGTCCCGCGTCGTTGGTGGGGTCGTCGCAGAACTGGCCTCGGATCTCTTCCATGTACCACCACAACAACTCTCGGCCCTCGGCGAACAGAAACGCCTCACGCTGGCGGGGCCCAGAGCCTCGCGCGCCCTTGCCTGTGACCACGAATCTCCCCCACTGTCCGCGTTCCCAGTGCACGTCGCCTATTTTCACCGCGCACAATTCGCTGGCACGCACACCCGAGAGGTAGCAGATTTTGGCCATCACGTAGTCGCGAGCTGCAATCGGGTACTTGCGTGAGTGCGGTAGGTCGACTCGCCACGCGGCGAAGAAGTCGTTCATCGCCTTCTCGGTCGGTGGGATGCGCAGCGCGAAGTCCCCACGGTGGCGCGGCCGGTTGAACAGGTCGACCGGCGATTCAACGCTCACCCCGAACCGCCGGGAGATCTCGCCGCCGTACCTTCGCTCGAGAAACGCGAAGTAGTTGTCGACCTGGACTACCTTTTTCCGAGTGGTTGCTCGATGTTGTCTACCTGGGCCAGAGAAGTACCGGTCGAACTCCCGAGGTGTTAGACGCCATGGAACGCAGTCGTAGTACTCGCACACCTCAATGACGGGCTTGATCAAAGACTTCAGCGTCGATGGGGCGAGGCCTGCAACATCGCGCGCCCAGCTGTATTCGGCGAGGGTCTCCAAATAGAAGGTCGCTTCGTCCTCTGGGTTGGTGGTGCGTACAGCTCGAGATTGCAGGGTCTCGACATCAGCCAACCCGGTGTCGGCGGCGGTGCCGCCGGACTCGGCCGCAACAGCAGCAGCCCGACGAGTCCGAAAATCTGCCATGAACGCTGATAATAGGCGAGTAACTCGCAGATTTCAGGAGTTCTTGCCAACTTTTCTACCGCTTCCTAGATCCCAACTCGAAGGCCGTGACCAGCAGACACGCAGCAACCTCGGTCAATCAGGACCGATGGAACCCGTCTGCACTCCAGTGGACAGCGCATCGTCGCCGACATCGACAATGGCACAACATATTTGAAC
This sequence comes from Williamsia soli, assembly GCF_017377795.1. Lineage (GTDB taxonomy): Bacteria > Actinomycetota > Actinomycetes > Mycobacteriales > Mycobacteriaceae > Williamsia > Williamsia soli. The sequence continues at coordinate 43,042 of NZ_JAFRDR010000014.1, forward strand.
ACCCGCAACGCTAACCAAGTCGCCGCCAGCTACCCCGACCTCACAGCAGCAATCGCCAAGGTACTCGGCAACCACTCGGCCATCCTCGACGGCGAAATCGTCGCCCTGGACTCTGCGGGTGTCCCGTCCTTCAAACGGTTGCAGCGCCGGATGCATGTCCTCACACCCACCGCCGCGCTGCAGCGCGAGGTACCCGTCGCGTTCTACGTCTTCGACGTCCTGGCCATCAACGGCGGAGACACCACCCGCCTGCCCTACCTGCGCCGCCGCGAGCTGCTCGAGGACCTCGCGTTGTCCACCACGGCCGTGGCAACCCCGCCGTTCTGGACCGACGCCGACGGGCCATCGATGCTCGACACCGCCCGCGACCACGACCTCGAAGGGATCGTGGCCAAGAAGTCCACCTCCCTCTACCTACCGGGCAAACGATCCCCGTCCTGGATCAAGACGCCGCTGCGCAACAACACCGAAGTCGTTGTGTGCGGCTGGATCCCAGGGCGAAGGAGCTGCGTCCGGCGGCATCGGATCGCTGCTGCTCGGTGCGCACAACACCGATCGTGAACTCGTCTACATCGGCCATGTCGGGACCGAATTCACGGCGAAAGCCCGGCGTGAGCTCCTCACCCAGCTCGAACCCACCGAACAACCAGACCCGCCCTTCGACACCGCTCCCCCACGCTCGCTCACCAAGGGCGCGCACTGGGTGAGCCCGACGTTGGTCGGCGACGTCGAGTACCGCGAGTTCACCGACCGGCTCAGACACCCAGCATGGAAGGGCCTGCGAGATGACAAGGGCCCGAGCGATGTTGACTGGCCGGGCAGTCACTGACCAGAGTCGGGGTCGCAGCACTTCTTCAGCAGCGAAAGCTGCCAGCGAACCAGATCTATCGCCGCAGCAGTGTCCGGGCTATCGGGGTCGAGGCCCTCGGCGAGCAGCGCTTCCCGCTCGATCTCGTCAAACACAGCTACTGCCCTCCGCCCACCTGGCCGAACTCTGCGCCGATAATGCCAGAGGACATGTGGTGATGTGGTGCGGGCCGATGCTTCCGACTTGTATGTAAGTACGTCGTGGCGTTCGAACCGGCGGGTTCGTAGCCTGGCGTAGGAGAGCGCAGGGGTGTGGCTCGGGTGCTTCGTGCCGTCCCGAGGGCGCGCTGTTGAGGGAATGGCTTGGTCTGGGTGTGTCACTCTCTGCGCTTTCCGTCTCTGGCCTGGCTCAACAGAGGCATGAGCGCACGCACGACGGTGTGACTGGAAGTCGGATTGCCGGCCGGGGATCTCCACAACCGCTCACTGAAAGGACTCCCCCTTTTGATCGTCATCGGTATCGATCCACATAAATCTAGCCACACCGCCACCGCCGTTGACCCTGCGACGAACGTCGACCTCGGATCGCTACGCATCCGCTCGACAGAGCCGGACTACCGAGCTCTGTTGGAATGGGCCAGGCGCTGGCCCGACCATCGATGGGCCGTCGAGAACGCCAAAGGCCTCGGACATCACCTGTCGTTATGGCTTGTCCAGCAGGGTGAATCAGTCGTGGACGTCCCCTCCACAGCCACCGCACGCGTCCGACAACTCTCCCGCGGTGGCCGACGAAAGAATGATCGTATCGATGCCGCGGCCGCCGCATGCGTGGCAGCACTGCAAGGCGACGAACGACCCGTGTTCTGCGAGGACTACACCAGTGTCTTGCGGGTGCTCGACGACCGCCGACGCAGCCTGCTGAGCGCCAAGAGCAAACTGGTGAACCAATTGCACGCCGTGTTGCGCCAACTCCTTCCCGGTGGTGCAGATGTCGATCTGGACTCGGAGAAGGCAGCGGTGCTGTTGCGCAGGTTCGTACCTGAATCGCCGGCTGATGTGATGCGGCATCGAATCGCTCTGGAACTGGTGGGAGACCTCCGCCGGTTAGACGTGCAACTCGCCGATATCTCCGAGCGCACCGAAATCACGCTGACCGACTGCGGCTCGACGCTGACGACGATCTTCGGCTGCGGATCTGTCACCGCCGGACGCATCATCGCCCGCACCGGCAATCCGTTCCGGTTTGCTTCCGAGGCCGCGTTCGCTACCTACTCCGGGACCGCACCAGTGCAGATCGCCTCGGCAGACTCTAACCGCCATCGTCTGTCTAGAGACGGCGACCGCGTGCTCAACTCCGCGCTCCATGTCATCGCGGTCTGTCAGGGAAGAAACCTCAGTAGTCCCGGCTACCCCTACGTGCACAACAAAATCGAAGGTGGCATGACCCGACGCTCGGCGATGCGCTGCCTCAAACGCCAAGTGGCGAAAAAGGTCTGGCGAACCATGTGCCAGGACCACCGCCGGTGGGAGGCACGAGAACAACTGAGAGACCCCGCCGCCGTTTAGGTCCACATCGCACTCTCTGCCGCTGTCCAGAACTCTCCCGACAGGCGGCGATGCCCGTGCGCGCTTACAAGATGACAACAGAGCGCGGAGGCCTGCTTCCCGCGCACCCAAGATGCCTCAGGCACGCCAGGCCTCCGCGTCGCAATGCTATCGCTAATCGAACACCTGTGCTAGTCGCCGCCTGGCCTGGCACCCTTGATACGAGCCTAACCCTACGGTGGCAATCAACCGCGCGGACGAACCATAGCTCGCAGACGAATGCCTAGCATTCGCCTGCCTCCTTCTCCTGCGCCACAACCTAGCAATACCGCGGATTTCGAGCACCCCACCCCTACTAGTCGCATGGAACCGAATACAGCAGAGTGGATACGGCGGGCAATCATATGTGACTCGTCGATGAAGGGAGCCGTCGCGCGTCGATGACTTCACTTGTTCGTCGACATTTCTGGCTGAGAGAATGGAGCGGTGGTATCCATTCGAATCTCATTGCCCAAAGACACACCTCAGCTCTTCATCACCGCCGACTTCATCAGGTGGCCCAACAACCATCGCGGAGAGATCCTCAGCGCAGGAGGACAACCCCTCAGTGCAGACGGCAGTCCTCCTCCGTTCCCGCCCGCAAACGATCTAGCCAATTATGTATCCATTGACTTTCAAGATCGCCGCACCCAAAAAGGCCCGACAACGTCGATCGCCCTGGAGGTGCACCTTGGGGACGATGACCCAGGAGTGGATCTAGAGGCCTGGGAAAGTATCGAGGAGGCCGGGGTACGCATGAACAGCTCCGTACTGCCAATGATGGATACCTTCGAACATGAACTTGACGAAGTGGCTACCGCCACCGAGGGCCAGATCGCCACTGGCGGCTGGTACATGCTCAGGGCCAGCGTTCGCGACTTGAACGCAGCCGCAGACACTGGACATCCGCGGGTGCGTATCGACCTGTGGCCGATCGCAAAGCCGGCGGCACTGCGTCGCATCAAGCACAAGCCAGCAACCGTTCCTCGCTCGAAAGCGCCCACAGCAGTCGATATCTCATCGGAATGGAACCGGCTCATGCTCGCCCTACTACGGGCCGGCGACAGCACAACCACACTGCATGATGCGATCGCAGCGAAACGCGCTATGGAAAACCTTGACGCAGTGCGCGATGCGGCCAGTGCCAGCGGCATCGATCTGAACGGTCCACTAATCGAGTGGTTCGCGATCCTGGCGCTCACCCCGACCCAAAAGCCTAGAATTTTACCCTCCTACGATGCACTCACCCTGGACGAATCGATACAGACCAGACAACGGATGCTCGACGCCTGGGAACCCGACGACGACACCTCCCCCACCGCCGGCGAGGCCGCCTACACCTTCATCCCGGAGTTCATCCCCATCGCTGAACGCGACGGATACGTTCTCTTCGTCGACACGCGCAGCGGAAAGAAGCATGGCCTGGTGCGCGAATTCGACAAGGTAGACGCCGACGACACCCCCACCACATGGCGATCACTGCCACGCCTCCTCAACGAGCTTGCCGTCGCCATCGAATACCGGCAACCCTTCAACGGCTGGCAACCCAGCTTCGACACCGGCGAACTGCGCTGGGACTATCGCGTGTCTTAGGTCGATACCGGCTCGGCCTGGCTCGTCGCCACCCGCGAACGGAATCAAAGACAAGTTCCGCCTCTGGCACTAAAGCCTTGATGCTGACCGCCGAACGATAGCCATTCAGCCAATGACCCAGCCGTGCGGGAGATCAATTCGAACGGATCGTGGCCTTGACTTACACAGAGGCACCCAGGTATCGCTACCCCATCGGCCCGCACCGTCCCATAGTATCGAACGTATGTTCGCATCGACAGGGGTGGCCGAGTCCTGGGGTCACCGACGGACGCTGCGGATCTGCACCCCTGCTGTGCCGGTGACCGTCGATCTGTCTGTGGTGTTGGGGTGGGCGTTCGCCACCCGCCGCCCGCCCATCGGGGTCTCCCTCGATACCCGTGCCCACGGAGTCCGGTTCGAACCGGACCATCCCGGCCTGCTGCTGGCGTGGCTGCGGGCCAGCAGTGGGCAATGGATCGGCATCTGCGAGGTCCAGTTGTGGAGCACGAACGCCCGCTGCGTCATCACCGAACGGTTCTGGCTACCGCCCAGCGCGGTACGGCGCCGCGCCGACCCACCGCGTTAGCTGGCCTTTTAACGATCCGCCGCACACAGTCGCCGCTAGTATCGGATCAACAACACTCAACTGAGCAATGAAGGACGTGCATTTGTGGCTACCGTGACCCGTGTCGAGTTCACCGACGATATCGACGGCAAGGCGCTCGACATCGACGATCTCAACCGGGTGAGCTGGTCCTGGCTAGGTGTGGACTACGAATTCGAGACCAGCACAGCCAATCTCGACCGGATCGAACACGGCCGGGTACCCCTGGCGACTCTGCTCGCCACGTCGCGGCGGGTCGGCGGACGCAAACATAGGCCCTCCCACACCACCACCGCACCCACACGTATCGCGGTCGTGGCCGGGACCGATAGCACCACCATCCGGCAGTGGGCCAGAGACAACGGCTACGAACTCGGTGACCGCGGGAGAATCCCCACGCACATCCTCACAGCCTTCACCGACCGCTCAACACCTTGAGCGATCCGGTCGGCGCGCAACGCATCGCCGCAGCACGCCCAGAAGGTCGGTCAGTTCGGCTGCGCCGCAGCACTTCTCATCGCACGCGGCGGGAATGTCGGCACATGCACCAGGCGCGGTGAGACCGGCGCCGCGCCTACGGAATGTCAGCATGATCGAGGAGGTGTTCGGTGCGCTCGAGCAGTGCTGCCATCTGATGGTCGAGGGCATCGAAGATGTCGTCGAGGTTCTCCAGGTCGCCGGCGGCGCGGCGCCGCGCAGCGATGCCGTCGTCGTAGGTGTCGTCCAAGGGCGCCGCGACAATGGGGCAGGGACGTTCTCGGTGGGGCGGGCGCGGCGCTTGAGCACCCCCGTTGTCCAGTCGGTGCGCGCGGTGATCGGCCGCCCCGGTGCCCGCAGATGGGTGTGTAGGACGGCGTCGATGGCACGCGGTTTCATGCCCGTGGTGGTGTCGCCGATCGGTGCGGTGGGGTTGCCCCACCGGTCGAAGGTCGGCAGTAACGCAGCGTCGGGGTTGTGATGCTCATGCCAGAAGACCTCTGAGGCCTGGGCGCGAGGCGCTGCGGTGTGCAGGACCGGAGCCCACGCCATCGGTGACGGGCGGCGCAGGGTGAGGTCGCGGATGGTCGCCCACCGCGAGAACTATGCGTCTGTGTCGGTGACGAACTCGTGGGCGTGGAACAAGCCCTATAAGGTCCGACACCACCCCAGTGAGTCAGACGCAAGTGAGGAGAACATGAATACACACGGCACCTTCGCGTCGAACTCGGCAGACCGTGGGGCATTCACATCTGCGAATTGACCTTCTCCGCGGCCGTCATCAGGGTGCTGCGGACAGTGTCAACGGAAATCTCGTCCTGATCGTAGTTGGCAACCAATGAGACCGATACGTTGCCGCTGACCCATTGGACACCACCGCTACCGCCGTCCTCAGCCATGACGACCATCGCACCAGGGATCTCTGGCACGGGAGAACTCTGCGCACCGGACAACTCCTCATTGCTGCGCACGTTGGCAGCACAGTCGGCCAGGGCTTGCTCGGGTGTTGGGTACACGCGGTATGCCACAGAGATTCCGCCTCCGTCGCAGAGGGACAGCGCGGTCTTTCCTGAAGGTTGCAATGCCTCGGCAGACTCTTTGTCGCGGCTGGCGACAACAGTGCTGGCGTCCAGGTCTCCAACCTCGATTCCAATCGCTGTGATAGGTGCCACCGGTAAGAAGTCGCACGGCGATGAGATGTACTTGGGCACCACTTCTTGGACAGCGGAGGCTTTGGAGCTACTCGGTCGCGGTGCCGGCGTCATCGACTGTGTACTGGCCGAGCTCGTCGTGGTTGTGCTCTTTGCGATGTTCTCGCCATCCTCGGCGTCGCCGCATGCACCGATCGCGAGTGCAGCGCTCACCAGAGCGACGTAAGCGCAGGCGGGAGCCAGTCGAAAATTCACTTTCACCGTCCAATCTTCCAAGGCGTTATGTCTGTGGCCGCCGCCCACGCAGCCCTCGCGAATGTGACCCAACTTGAGCCGGCGCGTGCGCAGAACGGGTAAGCGTCAAAATGTTGGACCAGGCCGACCGCTCTCGAATTGAGCACGCCGCGTCGACAGCCCATTCTCGCGATCACCAAACCATCTGGGCCAGATTCTATCCGATGTGTCGCGGCGGCTAGGTTGAAATCCTCAGCTCACGGTTCCTGTGGTGTTATAGAGCTAGAGCCAAAACCCGTTGGTCAGACGTCGCGACCATTAGATAACAGCGCGTGTTGCAGGCCTTGTGATTTCACTTGCCGCGTAATTTTCCTCGTGGTGAAGATCATCCCGGCACTCGATGCAGCTCGTATCCTACGCCCTCCCCTCCGCCGGAAGGCCATCTGGAATATTTCGCCTCTGACTCGCGGACAGTCGACCCCTGTGAGCATCCGAAGCCCACTTTCAGGTGACGAAACATTCCTGGAGTCGGGCCATTTACTTAACCCGTCCCAGGGATCACCTGCTCGCAAACAGCTTTCGTAAGTGCTCGGCACACTCAATTTCAGTCACTGGCAGGCGTGTAAAACTCACGTGGTGCCCTTTCGACGTTGTCCACGGGCCATACTGCTCGGCGTAGGGCTCGTTGGCCTGTCCGGGGAAAGTGACGAAGCCCAGGGCGCCGCTGGGCAAAGGGAGCTGAGTTTGCGCGGAGAGATACGCATTCAGTTGATAAAGGTCCTCGCGATCGACACCGCGCGGCTCTGCCAGTGGCTTGTACTTGGCGTCGATGATTGCTCGCGGCCGATCCACTGGTCCGACCACAATGTCAGGATACATTCGGCCGAATGCCTTGTCGGTGTGCGTGCTTCGGAGCAGCGGGTGCCCATCGCGCAGGTGTGTGCCGTGAAAGACGTCAGCTGCGCCGAACGCCTTTTTCGCGCAGTGGAGAAGGAACAGCTCCCAGAGCTCTGCAACGTCGATGAGGACACCATCGGTGCGATCTGCTGTGGCAGTCGATCGCAACCCTTGGTGTCGCACGATCCGCCAGGAAAGTTCGGCAACTCGCTTGTAGGGCAGTGTAATCGGCGTATACCTCACTGTCTGCAATTCCCGCCAGGTCGGCAGCACCGGCCGGGGCCCGGTCGCCGCGCGTAGCCGCGGCATGAGCTCCTCAACACGGTTCCCGCGCCAGTCGCCGCGGTGAATGCGCCGATCTAAAACTCGATCAGCGAGGACGATCGACCGTGAGACAGGATTGTCGATCTTTTTGGGACGGACAGTCGACGCCAACATCGGTCTGCGTCCGGCGCGGAGCATCAACGTTTTGTGCACATCGAGCTGTCCTCTCGTGTGCTCCGACACGTGCAGTTGACGGGTGCGTATGCCCGGTGGACCGTGCCGCGCGGCGTCCACGAGTGCTGCTCTCCACGTTGCTGCGAGTAGTTCGGCGATGAAGGTCGGAGCCGCGACATGTTGAGCACTCCGCGGAATAACGTGCAGGTTAAGCGCTGCACCAGCCCAGGCAGCGATAGTGTTGAAGTCCAGGCGTGGGCGTATTTCGAGGATTCGTCCGTCACGGTACAGCTCACCGATATACCGACCCGCCTTCCAGCCGTGCAGTTCACGTCGCACGATCGGGCCAGGAGTGTCCGCGGCGAGCGAGCGGCCCATTCGAAGCGTGAAGTCTGCAGGCTGGGTTGTCTCGGCGAGCTCCTGGAGCCATCGGTCGTCTTCGGTGGTCAGGGGCCGAACGGGTCCGACCAGGTCATGAAATATGAGCCTGTCAGTCACGAGACAGAAACGTTCGCTTGAAGGCTTTCAGTTCTTCTGTTTGCGCATCTGAACCGGCGAGGTACTGGGCGAGCAGGGGTTCCAGTGATCTAGACCAGAGGTCGTCCAGTGCCGGTTGAACTGCCCCATTTGAAGTCCAGAGGTAGGTGCCCTTGGATGGCTTGTTCTTGCGTGCGCGTACCCACGGCCCTAGGAAGAACGCGATGTCAGCAAAGTAGGTGTGGCCCACTTGGTACTGTCTGCCCAGCTCGTCCGACTCCTCTATCGCCCGATTCAGAGCCTGTGCCCGGTCGGCGAACTGCTCTAGCTGCTCGGCTGCGTCGTCGTACGAATGACGCTTCACATCACGATCCCAGCGATCGGCGACTATCGACAGCAGCGTCTCGCGTTCGAACGGACATTCTCGCCACAAAAACCGTCGTCGAAGCGCGAAGTCGAGTGTCTCCACGGATTGGTCGATTTCATTCATCGTGCCGATGACATAGAGGTTCTCCGGGATGACCAGGACATCTGGTTCCTGACCGGCGTCGAAGCCAGGGAGTTCTCGTTGCTTTCCCCGCTGATCGCGCTCGAGGAGGCTGAACGCTTCTCCTAGCATCTCTGTCAGATTGGTCCGATTGATCTCGTCCAAGATCAACACGCCCGGCAGTGCGTCGAGCCCGCCCGGTTGTTGCTGATGTTCGAGTTTGTCCACTACCCAGGGCAGAAATCCGGTCTGATATCGAGTGACATCGCCCTCCAGGCGCAGTCCGCGAATGAACTGCTCGTAGCCGAATCCCGGGTGCAGTTGGAGCCGAAAAATATTCGTGTCCATCGCCGTTTCCACTGCGGCAGCATTGGAAAAGTAGCGTTGAGGCCCCCACTGTGTTAGCGCTGCACGCCGAATCACTGCTTTCGCTAATGCCTCCGCCTGCCAGGTCTTACTCGTCCCTGGTGGGCCGTAGAGAACGATCTGTTTCTTCCACTCCAGGGCTTCGAGGTCGCCCACTCCGCCGGCTGTCGCGCCACCGGAGCTCTCCCAGACACCGCGCAAAGGCTCGTAGTAGAAGTCAACGGTCCCCCTCCTGGTGTTTCCTCCGGGAATGTACTTCTCAAGCTCTTGGCGGATCGCCCACAATTGCTCGTCAACATCATCGGAGATCCCCTCGGGGAGGAGCCCTGAGAAAGCATGGGCGATCTCGCGCTTGTGCGTACCACTGGAGATGCGTTCGTAGTACTCGGGCCGGAGCAGGTGCAACATCACGTGTCGCATCTCGCGGATCGGCCAGTCAGTGTCGTCCGCAAACTCGCGTAATGCGCTTTCAGCGGCCAGGACAGCACGCCGCTCTAGATCGGATAGCACCTTCAAACGGCGTACGAAGTCGATCAGATAGGCAACCTGGACGTCGCGTCGGGTGTTAAATCCTATGCCCGGATGACCAATGCCTTGGCTCATTGCCTGAACCGCGACCGCATCCGTTGGCAGGTCTATGCCTGTGCCCTCGAGGGACCGAGTGAGGACGTTGAACTTGCCCCGCCTGGTCACCGAATCGACAAACAGGAAATGCACGAGGAGTACTTCTGCTCCCAAAAGCTTAACGTCGTCGGACGCTCCGCTGAGCTGCTCTTCCCATTTGGTGACAAAACGGCCGCCGGCCGTGTTTCCCGCCAGTTGGTTGCCGTTAAATCGCTCGTACAGGTCCTCGACGTTCTTCTGTGTCCACACATCGTGGCGGCCGTCGAAAACGAGTGACTCATCGCCCAACAGACAGGCACGTTCCCACCGCTCGGTCGTCCGGTCGATCTTCGATCGGTCACCTTCAGTGAACCGTGCCATCGCGCTCCCCCACAGTTATAAACAAACAGATCCTCAGCAGGTCATATCACAACCATCAACGCGTTAAGTCATACCGGGAGCCCGCGTACCGCTCTAGAGGGAGCACACTCACTAATAGCGATGTTGGTGTTCTCAACGTCGTTGAAGTGGAAGCGCCCACGCGTCACCTCGATCATCTGGCCAGGTCGCTACTCCGTGACCAGTGTGGGTTCGAACGGCTGCGGGACGCTCACATCGCTCGGCTTGGTCAACGGCAGGCTCGCGAGGTGCTTTTGGAGCCGCTTAGACATGGGCATGAATGTGGCGAACGTGAGACTGCCCGAGACCGCTGCTCCTACCAGCGGGACGATCTTGGCTGCGCTTTTGGCGAAGATCTGCTTGGTCATCTGTACACCGAGCACCGTCGCGACCTTTTTGACTACCGGGTAGATCGTGCCTTTGGTCAGCGCTTGCTGCGGGAGCTTCTTGGCCATCTGCTTCGCGATCAGCGCCGACACTTGCGCTACACCGGCCTGCGCCGCGTTCACCCCGAACATGACACCGATGAACAGTGTGAGCATGCTCTCGGTCGCGGAGTCCATGCCGTCCCCATCGTCATCGAAGAGGTCAGGCCAGCTGTAGATGTAGGCGAGTTTCTGAACGACTCGCAAGACGTGGCCGTAGTACTGGGCGATATCGGCAGGGACCGTGGCGAACGCCGCGGGTCCACCCGGAATGCCCGCCACAGCCGAGATGGCAGTCACCTTGCCTGTCTCGTACTTGATCACACTTTTGGCGATCTGGTCGACCACGCTCAGCGGCACACCTGCGTCGGCAGGGGTCGTGGCGATTGCGCGGCGAACCTGCTCCTCCGAGCAGAACCTCTTCAGCTCACTGCGGAGGAACGCCTCACGGGGGATCCGCACCCCAGGCATCTGAGCCGAAGCCCGCAGCGTCTGCTCGAACTTCGTTGCTGGCTCGATCTGCTTGCCGTTGACCATGCGATTAAGCTACTGCACCCTTCTGACACCCACCGACCCGACCGGGCGGACCTTTCACGCACGCCACTTCTATGGATGACTGCATTTCTTGGTGCCCCGGTGAAGAGAGCGCGCAGGGTCCCCGATCTAGGCCGCATTGTTCGATAAACAGCGCTGTGCCAGGTGTCGCACTGCATATTTCACCCCCATGCCATCCTTGGGCAATCACCGAAAGTGCGACTGCCTCACCATCTGGCACACTGAGACTCCAGTCGAACGACCGCGAAGCGACCCGGTCAGCCTTGCGACGACAACACCCGGGTGCTGACTTATCGTACGTTGGTAGAATGGAAACAGTTCCCATAGAGGTTCGCCTAAAAGGTAGCCTCAAGGGGCCGTCGGGCCTGTATCCCCACGAAGTCCTCATGCTCAGCTATGCGCCAGGCTTCACTACTGCATCACGAAAGTTTCAAGGATTCTGGTGGTATCAGTATGGTGTCAGCGACCCTCACGCGCTGCTCACTGATCTCGCTGCCCGCGGGTTCCTCACTCCTGGTACTGCGGAACAGGCGGTGGAAGCGCAGACGGTCGCGACTCTGAAGGAATTCCTTCGCGCCCACAAACTCATAGTTTCCGGCAGAAAATCTTCGTTAGTGCAACGAGTCATGACGTCGATCTCCGCCGACTCACTAGATAAACAGTTCCCGGAACGTTACTACATGCTCACCCCTACCGGCGAAGATGCACTGAAGTTGAGCCCGCAGATCCCCTACATCCATCATCATCCAAATATTATTACCCTCAACATCTTTACGGTTGATACTGCGATAGTTGCTTATTCAGGGCGCTGGCGGGACGGAGTCTGGCGTCATCTAAATGAGCAGCTCGTATTGGAAGCAGTAGCAGGGAATTGGGGACACTTTCGAAACTGCAGACTATTTATGGCAAAATTTATCGCTGAAGAATCGAGATATTTAGAGGCCCTTACCCTGCTAGCGGATGTAGTTTATTTCGACCTAACCGGCATGGGCAATAAATTCTCCCTGGAACATCTCGATATCACCGCCGAATTCTTGTTTCCATACGAGCGATCACTTGCCACCCTTTCCCCGGGAGTCGTCTCGATGATCTTTAACTGGGCTCGCATAGAGCACCTAGATGACGCAGGTCTGCAGCAACTTCTCCAGGACCGAATCGTGATGTTGGGCTCACCCCTCCGCCTATTTACAACCGAGCAGATCGTTTCAATAGTGTTCCTCGAGCGAGATCAAAAACTCAAAGAACTCACCGCTTTGTACACACAGGCCGAGAAAGCCTTCGTGGATACCTATCGCATCAGCTAATCGCCAGATCGCTTGTCTGCAGGGATTATGATCCTGCACGTTCCGTTCGACTCACTGAGACCGCCTCCGCGAGGAATATTCATTCGCGGACCAGCGCGCCGCACGACCACTCACCATGCCTAGTTGGCGTCATGTCAGCGTACAGAACCTGCCGCCCGCGTATCCGTCGAGCTGGTCGGACCGCGGCCGCGCCAGCTGCAACGGCTGTCGGGTTTCGTTCACCTCACGCGAGTCGCACGAATCTGTCCGATGCTCGTGTGAAACTACGTTCGGATTGGACGGGAGGAACACTTATGGGTGTCAGCGACGGTGGTTCAGTGGTGGCCGAAGTCTGGGAGCTGCTCGACGCAGATGAAGGGGTAGCGGACGAGACCACCTATCTCGTTGCCGCAGCCCTAGAGGGCGAAGATGCATTGGCCTTCCAGCTCGGCGGCGATGCCCCGGCCCCGGCGCGTCCAGAACCAGCGGTTGCCACCGATGAACCTGCCCCTCTTCGGGCATTCATCCGCTCCATCACCGTCGAGGGATTCCGCGGGATTGGCCCTAAGACTGTGCTCGAGGTGAACCCGTACTGCGGGATCACAGTCGTGAGTGGGCGCAACGGCTCGGGCAAGTCAAGCTTCGCCGAAGCGCTGGAGTACGCACTCACCGGCACCAGCTACCGGTGGCAGAACAAAAAGAGCCAGCAATGGCAATCCGCTTGGCGCAACCTGCATGCCGGCGAACCTTGCGCCATCACCGCCGAGTTCGCGATGGAAGCCGACGACCACCGAACGGGCACAACGGCTCTTGTCGGTGCGACGTGGACACCGGAAGCCAAGCTGGACAACGCCCAACGCTGGTCCCAGATCAAAGGTCACAAACGTGACGCTGTCGCAGCACTCGGCTGGGACCAGGCCCTCTACACACACCGACCACTCATGTCGTACGACGAACTCGGCGGCCTTTTCGACGAGGGCCAGTCAGCGCTGTACGACGCACTGAACCTGCTGCTTGGGCTCGACGACATCAGCGACGCTGACGCCAGACTCAAACGGGTCGAAAAGGAACTCGCCGAGCCGCGCAAGGCGGCCACCGCAGCCCGCGGTCAACTGCGTACGTTTCTCGGAGAATCAGCCGACCCGCGTGCAGCGCTCGTGATGGAATACACGACCAAAGCGCCCTACGACCTCGACGCGATCACTTCCACCACATTGGGCACTGCCACCGACCAGGCCGCGACGATCACGCGGCTGCGCGCCATCGCTGCGACCGAGGTACCTGCCGAGGCCCAAGTCCGAGCGATCGCCACTGAACTACGCGAAGCGATCGATGCATTCGCCGCAGAATCCACTGCCGTGGATGACGCCTTGATCGCGCGGGCCGATCTACTGCGCGACGCGCTCAACCTGCACGCGCACGGCGGCGACACACCATGCCCGGTGTGCGAGACCGGAACCCTCAACGACTCCTGGCGCGCCGCGGCGACGGCACGGCTTGCCCGCGCCGACGATGCCGCCGCCCAACACCGCGAGGCCGCGGGGCGTCTCAAGCAAGCACGCGTCGCAGGCGCGCGGATATTCATCAACGTAGAGGCCATCTCGCCGATCGACGGGATCCATCTCGCGTCCCTGTCCGACTTCGATGACGCTCTTAAAGAAGCAATTGGTGTGCCTGCAAACCTCGCCGACCTACCAAATCACGTGGAAACAGCGGCGATCGAGCTCGCCGCAGCAGCCGGTGCGCTACGAAGAGAAGCCGCGCAGCGTGCCAACGACCTCGACGACGCTTGGGCTCCTGCCGCCCGCGCGATCTCCACCTGGATCGAACTGGAGAGAACCGCCAGGGCCGACGACGAACGTCTCCTGCGTGTGAAGACTGCCGTCACCTGGATCCGCGACTGCGCAGACACCTTGCGCGAGCGGCGCCTGGCGCCGATGGTTACCCAAGCAACCGACCTCTGGGCCCAGATGCGTCACGAAAGCAATGTAGATATCGGCAACATCACTCTCCATGGATCAGCAACTCGCCGCAGAGTCGTCGTCGACGGGACCGTGGATGGCGTACACACCGGCGCGCTGTCGGTGATGAGCCAAGGTGAGCTCCACGCTCTGGCGCTTGCGTTGTTCATTCCCCGGGCAACTACACCCGCCAGTCCCTTCCGGTTCCTCGTCCTCGACGACCCGATCCAGGCGATGGACCCCGCCAAAATTGGCGGATTCCTCGACGTGCTGGTCGACCTCGCAAAGACACGTCAGGTCATCGTCTTCTCGCACGACGACCGCCTACCTGCAGCGATCCGAGTTCGCTCTATCCCGGCACAGTTACTCGAAGTCAGGAGAGAACACGGATCCAGCGTCGTAATCCAAGAGAATGGCAATCCCGCAGATCGCTATGTCGCCGACACCGAAGCACTGATCCGTGACGAATCGCTCGACGACATGGTCAAAAACAAGGCGGCGCCCGGCCTGTTCCGACTAGCAATCGAAGCCGCCGCTTACCAGCGATTTTTCCGCGATCAGGCACGGGCCGGCGCTAACTTCTACCAATCCGATGCTGCTTGGGAAGACGCCAAAACCACACAGCGTCGCGTGGCGCTGGCACTGACCGGCACTGCCGACGCGGACATCTCGACATGGAAATCTCACCGCGACTACCGCTTCCCCACCATCGCAGTTGCCGCCTCAGCCGTTCACAGCGGCTTACTGCTAGACCGCACCCACATCCGCGATCTCCGCAACACCATCCGCGACATCGCGGAGTCTAAATGACAAGCGCGGCCAAGGCTCTCCTCACACGGGCCGAAGCCCTCCTGGACTCCCCTGCCGGTCCCACCATCGGCAACTCAGCCCGACTCGCGGCATTTCTTACCCGACAAGCAGTCGAGGACCTCATCGACCAGCGTTGCGAACGACTGTGCGGCGTAACTGTTTTCGGTGGATCTGCGAAGGCGAAACTCGCGGTTCTCATATCCTTGGACGCGACACCAACGGGCGCCGCCCTCATCGACTCCTGGCACCAGCTCACAACTTTCTGCCACCAACACGCATACCACCTATCCCCCACCGTCTCGGAAGTTCGCACACACTGTGACGCAGTCAGCACAATCCTCAGCAGCGAAGTGTCAAACTAGTCGGACAGCAACAGCATCCGGCGCAGGTGACATATCGTCCAGATCAATCTAAAGGTCGCTGGTCACCGCCGCCAGCGCGCTGATCAGGGGCATCGGATCACCCTGCGGGATGCCGCGTCCTTCGCGGACCGCCGCGTCGAGCAATTCGCCATTGAGAGCAGGAAACCCGTAAGCGACGGCGTAGAAGATGAAATCGAGCTTCGCCGATTCGAACTTTTTCGCAAGCGCTGTCCAGTGGCTCAGTTTCGTGAAGTTGCTTGAGGTATCCCGGGCGCTCTGCCACGCCGAACCCACAGTGCCGTTCGGGCCGACGAACTGGAAGATCCCGAGGACGAGAGGCTTCGCCACCGTGCTGCCTCTAGCCTATTGCGCCCGGCGGAAGATCTGGTCCGGGGCACATGTCGCGTTGTGGCCGAAGTAGTCCGTGAAGAGCGTATCGACTTGGTACCGTCCCGGGCGCGCCGCGAAGAACGGCCCAAGGGTTGACTCTGCCTCAACATCCTCCACAATCAAGTAGTCGAGCGCCTGAGTGAATCGGTCGAGGTGCTCGAGGACGCCGCTGATATTGACGTGCGCGTCCTCAATAATGAGCCATGGGTGTGGCAGCGATGTGAGCAGGTCGTCCGGCAAACCTTCGTCGATGCGATTCGAGTCGCCGCGCAGAAACGTTATTCCCTCGTGCTCGAACTCCGGCGGGTCGATGTCCATGCTCACTACATGCGGCGTCAGCCCGCTGAGCTTCTGCAGATCAGCCCAGAGCAAAGTGCCACCGCCGGATGCGGTGCCAAGCTCGATGATCGTCTTCGGCTGGATCTCGTTGACTATCAGGGGGGCGAGAGCAAAATCCCACACCGAACGCATGGTCGGACGGCCCGCCCACATTACGGGGCCGTTCATACCTTGCGCGGTGATGCTAGTGAAGAAGTCGGGCAGGTTTCCTGCGATGGCCCGCCGGTCGGTGTACTCGACGAATCGCCCCATCTGTTTCAGCGAGACCCACTGCGACACCACATTGTGGGCATGAGCGTCGAGCCATGTGACTAGGTCAGGTGAGCGTCCGTCTAGGTCCGCTGCGAACTCGGTGCTCGGAGTCACGCGGTTCTCGAGGTAGTTGATAAATACCGTGAAACCCGAGAACCAGATGCTGTCATTGACATGAAAGCGGTCGTAACAGGCGTCTGCCAGGTGCTTACGGGCGAGTGGAATGAGTTCCGCCGGATCCTCAATCAGCGGGAACCCTCGGTATAGGGAGCGTTGCTTGTGATTGCAGGCCGGCTCGTATGCGCAGAGATCGCCGCCGCATTCGAAGCATCGGATGCGGGTCTCGGCCGTAGGGATGGCGCGACCGCAGCGTGAACAAGTGGAGCCATTTGAGCCGAGGAAGTCGGCCGGCGATTTCGCGAGGCTTCGCTCCAGCCAGTCGATAGCCTGCTTTTCAGTTGCCTTCATCGACGTCGCTCCGGTGTGTCGCCGTCGGCGGGGCCCGACTCCGGAGCTGAACTCTAACAGGGCGAGCGCACGCATCTGGACGTGGCTTAAAGTACGTGTCAATGGAATCCCCCGTCGACTGCACCCGCGCAGGACATCCGGCGCTATCCGACGAACGTGACGTGTTACTTGCTGCGGGAGACCGCACCGGCGAGGCGGCTCCGTTCGTCCCGATCATCGAATCAATCTTCGCGATCGCCGAATGGCACGGGGACGACGTAGCCGTCCAGTTCAAGTCTGAGCAGCTCGGCTACTGGGACCTGCGACGTCTCGCGCAGCACCTTGCCGGGCTGCTCGCGGGTTGGGACATTCGGCGTGGTGACGTTGTGGCTGTCATGCTCGACCGCAGTCTCGAACTCATCATCGCCCAGCTCGCAGTCATGGCCTATGGAGCCATCCTATTGCCTATCGACCCGGAGCAGCCGCAGCAGCGCATCGATGTGATGCTGTCCGACTCGCGCGCGCGCCTCGTGCTCTCGGGCGATGCGGGTCCAGTGGGTCGGACGAGTCTGCTCCCGGTCCTCGACGTCGTTACCGCTTTGGCGGACGCGCCAGCGGGGCCCTCCCCGGCGCCAGCACAGGACCTGCTGTCCTCCGAAGACGGGTCGTACGCACTGTTTACGTCCGGGTCAACCGGACGACCCAAAGGTGTCGTCAACACGCAAGGCGGGATCAGCAATCGCATTGCATGGATGCAGGACACCTACCGCCTTACCCGAGATGATCGCGTCCTCTACAAAACGCCCGTCTCGTTCGACGTGGCCATGTGGGAATGGCTGTGGCCGCTCAGCGCGGGCGCTCGCATCGTGGTGGCAGATGTGGGGGCGCACTACGATCCCGGGGCAATTGCCAGCATCATCCGCCGTCACGGCGTAACACTCGCGCACTTCATCCCGTCGATGCTCCGGCTGTTCACCGCCCACCCGAAGGCGCGCGAATGCCACACGCTCCGGCAGATCATCTGCAGCGGCGAGGAATTGAGCCCGACTGCCGTTGACGAGGCACTCGAGATTTTCCCTGCCATCGACAACTTGTATGGCCCGACGGAGGCGTCAATCGATGTCACCAGGTGGGCGTGCCGTGCCGGGGCGACGCGCACCCCGATAGGCCGTCCGATCTCGGGCGTCCGGCTGCGAGTGGTCGACGAGGGCGGAGAACTCGTACCCGTCGGGGTTCCGGGAGAGCTGCTGATCGGGGGTATTGCATTGGCGCGTGGGTATACGGGCCGTCCCGGTCTGACGGCACAGGCGTTTGTCCCCGATCGGTGGGCGGAGGGCGAACGTCTCTACCGCACGGGTGATCGGGTCCGGTGGAGCGAGCCCGGCGTCCTCGAGTTTGTCGGTCGGCTGGACGCCCAAGTCAAGATCCGGGGGGTACGCGTTGAGCCCAGCGAAGTGGAGTCGGTGCTGAGCGCTATCCCCGGCATTACCGGGGGCGTCATCGTCGTGCAGCAAGACGAGCGCCGCGGGCCGCGGTTGACCGCATTCGTAACGGGTTCCACCGACCCCGATGCACTGCGACGGCGCCTGCGCAACGTCCTGCCCGAGGTCATGGTTCCGGACGAGATTACCCGCCTCGACGCGATGCCGCGAACGCCGAGCGGCAAGATAGACCGGGCCGAATTATCTGGGATTGTCCGGGCCCGATGAGCCTGGACGCACTCGTCCGCGAGGGCGCAGCTGACAGCAGCGTGATCATGCTGGGTGGCGGGATGCCGGCTACTGAGCTTTTTCCACGCGCCGCGCTCACCGATGCGTTCCGCGCTGCGATGGATGACCCCGCCGCAGCGGCCCTTCAATACGACTGGCCGGAAGGGAGACACGGTCTACGGGAATGGGTCGCGGCGCGACTGCGTGGGCGCGGCGCCGACGTCGATCACAACGCCGTCATTCTTACAGCCGGGGCGCAGCAGGGCATCAGTCTGGCCTGCCAGTTTCTGCTGAGACCCGGTTCGCGCGTACGGGTCTCGGCCGAAAGCTATCCGGCTGCCCTGGAGCTGTTCCGCCAGCGCGAGGTGGTGCTCGCCGTGGGGACGGCGCCCGCGGACTGCGTCTACGTGATGGACGGAATTGACAACCCCTACGGGTCCGCGTCGGATCCAGATGCGCGCGCCGACCTCATCCGCGAAGGACTTCCGCTGATCGTGGACGAGGCCTACGCGGAACTCGACTTCGAAGGCCGTATTCCTCGCCCGCTCCTCGCGGACGCTCGCGACCGGGTCTGGCACGTCGGGTCGGTGTCCAAGACGTTGTCGCCCGGACTGCGGACGGGGTGGCTCGTCCCGCCCCCGCACTTGGTGGGGCGGGTACGAAGAGCCAAGTTTACGACCGACCTCCAGTCATCGACCATGTCCCAGCTGCTCGTCGAACGGTTCCTCGCGACCGAAGACTACGACGCCCACCTGGTCCGAGCACGCTCGCTTTATGCACGCCGCGCGAGCGTGCTGTCGACCGCCGTCCGGCGCCACCTTCCAGAGTGGAGGTTTCTAGAACCCGCCGGTGGGTTCGCGCTCTTCCTCCAAACCGACCATGTCAGCGAGCATCCGACGGCGGACCAAGAGTGGTTGCGGACCGCGACCCACCACGGCGTAGCGTTCGACCCCGGCTCGCTCTTTCAGGTGCAGCCGGGATCGGGAACTCTCGCCATGCGCCTGTGCTTCTCGGCGGCCGACGATGAGCACCTGATCGAAGGAGCCAAACGGCTACGAACCGCCTGGCGTGCGTACCTCAAGGCCTGAGTCCGTGGCTCGGATTGCACCGGTCTTTCGCGGACGCACGAGCAGACCTTCGGCGTAATCCGAACGTGCGACTCGACAGATCAATCCGCCCCAAATATTCTGATTTCTCCTAGGCGCTTCATCGTCAGGGCGCAGCGCCCTCTCGCTACCGAACGAAGAGAGAATCGCGATGTCGGTCGGTCCGGACGAGCGGTTTCTTGTCCTCGACGAGCAGGACTGCACTCGATCTGGCTTCCAAAACGCGCCGTGCCGGCCGGGTGGACGAATGTCTCGGCGGATCCCAAAGCTTTCTGCCTCGACCCCATCGACTCCGTCTACACAGTCTTGTGTTTGCGCAGCCTCCTCGAGAAAGGTCCCCATGCCCGAGAAGACCGCCGTCATCGAAGTGCCCGCGGGTGACGCCTCCGGGGCAGTGGAAAGTCGCCGAGCCGAGATTCTTGAGACCGTACACTCCATGGGGTCCGTTCTCCTCCGTGGCTTCGATGAGCTCAGCGTCGAAGAGTTCTCTGGGGTGGCCGAGATTCTGCTCGACGACGTCGTCCGCGAAAACGGCGAGCACGAACCCATCGGGGCGTCGAGTTTTGTGCAGACTCCGGTGCGCTTCAGCCCCGAGCGCAAGCTGCTTTGGCACAACGAGAACTCTTTTAACCATCGTTGGCCGCTGATCCTATTATTTTGCCCAGTTGTCACGGCCACGAGCGGCGGCCGAACGCCGCTGACCGACGCTCGAGAGCTACTCAGGGTGCTCGACCCTGCGATCGTCGAGCTGTTCCGTGAGCGTGGCATCACCTATGTGCGCCGCTTCGGTAACGGCATCGGCTTGCCCTGGCAGAAAGTCTTCGGGACCGATATCCGCTCGAAGCTCGAATCTCGTGCGGCCGCTGAGGGCGTCGCGGTCGAGTGGGGCACTGGCGGCAAATTGACGACCTGGAGCGTCCGTCCCGCGATGATCTCGCATCCGCTGACCGGCGAGCTGGCGTGGTTCGGTCAGCCGACCCACTGGCACCCCGCGTGCCTGGAAGACGAGACCCGCGAGGCGCTGATTGACGTTCTCGGCGTCGACGATCTCCCACGCGACTGCCGCTTCGGCGACGGATCGGTCATCCCTGATTCGGTCATGGTCGAGTTGGTTGCGGCCCACGAATCGATCGAGAGCTCGTTCGACTGGATCGTAGGGGACGTGCTTATCGTTGACAACGTGCTGTCCGCGCATGCGCGCGATGCATACGAGGGTCCACGCCGCCTCCTAGTCGCGATGGGCAACGAACACGAGTTCGCCCAGCATGTTGGTACCGACACCCGACGCATCGCACGATGACGACGGTGCGCAGTGCGGTCGCCCGTGTCGCCGCTTCAGCTGGTGATGTTGTCGCGGTGCACTCTTCGGCCAGCGAGCTGACCTACCGCGAACTTGACGAGCAGGCCAGCCGGGTGACCGGATACCTCAGGTCGCGCGGCGTGGGGCATGGCGATCGCGTGGTGGTACGCATGGCTCGGGGCGTGGACCTGTTCCCTGTGCTGCTTGGCGTCCTGGGTGCGGGCGCCGCGTTCGTACCGATTGAGTCGACATCGACAGTTGAACGGGCCGCTGGGATAGTGCGCAAGTGCGACGCCGCCCTCGTGGTGACTGAGGCGGCGCTCTTGAGTGACGCGATCCCGAACGAGGCCGTGGTCACTTTGGCCGATATGGTCGGGCACGCGCCGACGCCCGCCGTGCCGGACTCAGACCGCCCAGCGTACGTAATCTTCACATCTGGCACGACGGGCGAGCCTAAGGGCGTCGTTATAGGAATGACCGCTCTGCATAGGTATCTCGAGTGGGCACGCTCCGAGTACCGGATGGACGAGGGCAGTGGCGCCCCGCTTTTCTCCTCGATTGCTTTCGACGCCACCCTTACGACGCTGTTCGGTCCACTGTTGGCGGGGGCGACAATTGTCGTCATTGGCGACGACCCGATGTTTGAGCTTGCGGAGACCCTTCGGCGGCGCCCTGACTTCTCGTTCGTTAAGGCGACACCGCACCATGTCCGTCTCCTGACTGAGATGCTCGAGGGCGAATCGCTTGTGGCCGCAATGCGTTATCTCGTCGTCGGCGGGGACGAACTTGACACCGCGACCGTGATGCGATGGATGGCCATCTGCCCGGTCCCAGTCGTCAACGAGTACGGCCCGACCGAGACGGTCGTGGGCTGCGCCGCCTTCACCGTCTTGCCGGGCGAGCTTTCGGCGCTCGGCGCGACCGTGCCAATCGGGCGCGCGATCGCTGGAGCGCAGATCCATGTCCTAGACGAGGGGGGCCACAGCTCTGCCACAGACGAGGTGGGCGAGCTTTTCATTGGGGGTCCATCGGCCGACAACGCTTACTTCGCCCAGCCCGGCATGACTGCGGCGCGCTTCGTGCCGGACCCGTTCAGCGACCGCGGGACCCGGATGTATCGCAGCGGTGACTTAGCCTCGGTACGCCCCGACGGAATTGTCGAATACCACGGCCGCGCCGATCGCCAGATCAAAGTGCGCGGCTATCGCGTCGAACTCGGCGAGATTGAGGCTGCGGTCCGCGCCGCGTCCGGAGTCGTCGATGCTACGGCGTTCGCCGAGCGCAACAACGGCGAGGTAACTACCACCGTCGTGTACACGGGCGATGCGGATCCGGGTGCCATCCGCCGCGACCTAACCGCTCGCGTTCCGGCGTGGGTGGTTCCGCACCGCATCCTTCCATCCGATGTACTGCCTACGACCGCGAATGCCAAGGCAGATGTGGCCGCTCTCGTTGCGTCGATGGCGCCGGTATCCGAACCCGGGAATGAGCCCGACGCCCTCACTGTCGCGCTCGTCGCCGAGTTCGCCGCGGTGCTGCCGGCCGGGGCTATCGGCTCGGCTTCGGACTTCTACGCCTCGGGTGGGGACTCGATGAGCAGCATCCGGCTCGTCGCGCGCCTACGGCGCCAAGGCCACGCAGTTACCCTCGCGGATGTACCGGCACATCCGACACCTCAGGCGTTCGCCGCGCTGATCGCCGGTCGCGCGTCCGCCCCGGAGGCCCTGCCCGCGACCAAGGTCGGACAAGAGATTGCGCTGACCCCCGCGCAGCTCGACTTCTTCTCACTCGAGCTGCCCGACCCCGATCACTGGAATCAGATCAAGGTGATAGCCGCACCGGCGGGAATCGAAGTGGGCCGGTTAAATGATTCACTCCGCACGATCGTAACCCGGTACGACGTCCTCCAATACCGGTTCCGGGACGGGCGGCAGTTTTATACTGGCGGCAATCCCGCGGTGGAACTGCGCGAAGTCGACATTATCGATCGGGCAGCGCTCGAGGAGGCTATCCGCGAGGCCAACATGGGGCTTGGTATCGAGGCCGGCCCGTTGCTCCGCGCAGTCGTCACCCGGACGCCGAACGGCCCCGATCACCTTGTGCTCGTCGCGCACCACCTCATCATCGACGAGGTCTCATGGTACGTCCTGCTCGACGACCTGATCGCTGCCTACCGCGACGGCACCGGCTCCGTCGCCGCGGCACCAGCGGGGTTTGCGCAATGGCGCACCGACCTCGCTCGCTTTGCAGATCGGCCGGAAGTGCAGACTCGGCGGTCGTTCTGGGACGGGGTGCTAGCGTCACCCGCCGGCACTCTGCCGTCGGATCACGAGGTCGACGACTACCGCCACGAGCATTACTTCCGCGACGCGCTCGACTGCGAATCTACCGCGGACCTGCGGGACGCGGCGACCGCGGCGAAAGTCGGCGTCCACGAGGTGCTACTCGCGGCGCTCGTCGACGCGGTGAGCGTGACATTTGGCATCGAGCCACCCCGGGTCGATGTCGAGAGCCACGGCCGCATAAAAGTCGAGGGCGGCGTGGATCCCAGTCGGACTATTGGATGGTGCACGGCGGTGTTCCCGGTAGTGCTCACGGGTGAGACGGTGGTCGACTTGATCGGCTCGGCCCACTCGGCGCTCGGCGGACAGCCATGGGACGGGGCGGAGTTCGGGTTGCTGCGGCTTGGCGAGATCGCTCCGTCACGTTCGGCCGAGGTGCTGTTCAATTACATGGGTGGACGCGACCGCAAGCTCGACGACGCGATCGGCTGGGCTCTCACTGAAGCGCCTGCGGGGGTCCAGTCCCCGCCTGCTGGGCGCCGCCCGTACGCCCTTGAGTTTCAGTCCCGAATCCTCGACGGCGAGCTCGGCTGGGAGCTGCGGGGCGGCTCACGTCATTCCTCATCGATCGTGCGAGCGCTCTCCGCTCGCATCCGCGAAAGCCTGGCGACCGCAATCGCCGAGCTGGCCGACGACTTAACCATCCGTTTCGCGGACAGCGGGCTGAGCGCTTCCGAGCTGTCAGCGGTGATGGCCCAGCTGTCCGGGCCTGAC
This sequence comes from Williamsia soli, assembly GCF_017377795.1. Taxonomy (GTDB): domain Bacteria; phylum Actinomycetota; class Actinomycetes; order Mycobacteriales; family Mycobacteriaceae; genus Williamsia; species Williamsia soli. Next base: position 67,133 of record NZ_JAFRDR010000014.1, read on the forward strand.
TGCGGTACCGAATGACCGATCACGTCGCCGACATTTTCCCGCTGACTCCGGCACAGGCGGGCATGCTGGTCAGCACACTGCGTGAGGCAGAGCCCGGCCTTTACGTCGTGCAGATGCGGTTCGCGCTCTCGGGCCAGGTCGATGTCGCGCGACTGACCGCGGCATGGGATGCGCTGGTCACCCGACACGAGATGCTGAGGACGGCAATCATCTGGGACACGACCTCGAGCCCGGTCAACGTGATTTTGACGGACGCGGCGATGCCGGTCGAGCATGTCGATTTAACACACCTACTGGCGGATCAGCAATTGGCCGCGGTCACCAGGTTTCTCACCCGAGATCGTCGGCGCGGGTTCGAGCTGCAGCGGGCTCCTCTCTCGCGCGTTACTCTCCTCGACCTCGGGGACGGCGAACAAGAGATGGTGTGGACCCATCACCACCTTATCCTCGATGGCTGGTCTACTGCGCATGTAATGGAGGAGCTCTGGCAGCTCTATGTCGGCGGCAGCCTGCCAAATCGGCCGCCAGGCTTCCGCGATTTCGCTGTACGAATTGCGAACGCATCACAGCGACGGCGCATAGACGCTGATGCCCATTGGGACCACGTCATCTCTGGAGGCGGCGCGCGAATCGACATCGACAATCCGCGGAGCGATCGGCTGGACGACCCGTGGACCCAGTGCGTCCTGCCCATCGAGGCGGATCGCCTCTATCTTTGGGATGCTGCGGCACAGCAACACCACACGACCCGTTCGACCTTGGTTCACGCAGCCTGGGCGATGACATTGCGCGCAGCTGGTCTTGGTCCGGACGAGGTGACGTTCGGCACCGTCGTCGATAGCCGTGGACCGGATGGAGCCGACGTAGTGGGCCTGTGTGTTGCGTCGACGCCGATGCGGATCGATTTCTCCGACGTGCCTATCGTGCAATGGCTGCGGCAGATCTCGATCGAACGGGCGACCAGTCAAGAGCTGGCCGGGAACCTCGCGGATCACCGGCGCTGGAGCGTGGACGGCTCCGAGGCGCCATTCCGCTACATCCTTGCTGTGGAGGCATACGCGCATGCCGGGTTGAGTAACCCGGACGTGGGTGACGAGCTGGCGGTGCGTTACCTCGGGGTGAACGAGTCTACCGAGTTCGCCCTTACGGCAGGACTGCCTGCAGGGGATCCTTGCCTCAAACTGACGATCGACACGCGGCGGATCGGGGTAAGCGATGCGGCGGCCTTACTAGACCGTTGGGCCAAGTTCCTCGATGCTCTTGCCACCGCGCCCACGGCCGGAACCGTCACGAAGGTGACGGCGACAGGACCAGCATTCGTGTGGCACACGCTACCTGAGCGGATCCGCGCGCTGGCCCTCGAGCACCCCGAGCGGCCGGCGTTTAACGACGGCGCGGGGTTCCTGATGTTAGGTGCACTCGTGCAAGAAGCCGAGGAACTGGCCGCACACCTTTGTGCGCGGGGCGTCCGCGCGGGCGACCGGGTCGGCATCCTGTCAGACGGCACCGCGGGCGTGCCGATCGCGACGCTCGCGATCCTTGCCGTCGGCGGCGTGGTCGTCCTGCTCGACCCGAGGCACCCCGCACCGTACCGCAGGGCGGTGATCGCGGAGGCAGGGCTAAGCCGCATTCTGACCCCTCATCCTGACGTCCGGCCCGACTGGGAGGGGATTGACGTTGACGCTGTCTTCGGCGAGCGCGCCGTTCCACCCGAAGGGCACACGCCCGTCTGCTCGAGTCGTGCGGATACAGCATTCCTCGTCTATGACGGCGGATCTGCTCTTCTTCCGCGGGCCGCACGCTACAACCACGCCGACGTCATAAGCGCGGCGGCTGAGTCCGCCGCCTTATTGGGCCTCACAGATGGCGACGACTGGGTGATCTCGCGGACTGGCAGAGGTGCCCTGTCGCCCTGGGAGATGTGGATCGCTCCGCTCACCGGAGGATGCACGGTCCTCGCGGCCGGTACCGACGACGAGGACGGCGACCCAGATGATCGAGAGCGACTACCTCATGCGGGCGTCGCGATCGACGCGACCGATGTTGAGAGCGTGCTCGTCAGCCGCCCTGGCGTCACATCCTGCGTCGTGCGGCTTGACCGGATTGACCGGCTTGAGGCCGTCGTAACGGCTGCCGCCCCGTGCTCGGTGCGGGAGCTAAACCGTGCGCTCCGCTCGGCCCTGCCTGAACGGCTGGTGCCGAAAGTAGCGCTTGCACAGGATGGGGGCGCACCTGACGCGAACCGGCAGCTGCAGTGCGAGCAGGACATCCGTCACTTGTGGTCGAAGGTTCTTGACGTGCGCGACGTGCCGCTCGACACTCCGTTCTTCGACCTGGGCGGGGATTCGCTGCTGCTTATCTCCGTCCTCAGTGGACTGCTTAACAAAGGCTGGACCGACGTCACCATGACTGACCTTTTCGCATACCCGACTATTCGATCGCTGAGCAAGCGGCTGTCCCGACCCGCCCCAGCTGCATTTAGCCCTGCAGCGCGGGAAACCACGAGACCCAGGCGCGACGCTGTCGCCGCCCGACGTGAACGGAGGAACCTGTGAGCGACTTACCCCCCGACGACGCCATCGCCATTGTCGGCATGGCCGGGCGATTCGCGGCCGCCGAGAGCGTGCCCGAGTTCTGGCGCGCCATCCTCGACGGACGCGAGCTGATCACCTCCTACACGCGCGACGAGCTGCTGACGCGAGGTGTGCCCGAGAGCATGGTCGATCATCCCGACTATGTACCCGCGCGCGGCGCAGTCTCTGACCCCCTCGGCTTCGACGCGCCGTTCTTTGGCTACAGTCCGCGCGAGGCCCAGCTAATGGACCCGCAGCAGCGCCTCATCCTCGAGACTGCATGGCACATCGCGGAGGATGCCGGCATTCGGCCCGACGAGATGCACGGCTCCGTCGCGGTGTTCGCCGCGACGGCGCCACCGACGTACATACGGTGGTTTCCGCCGCCCGCGGAAGTCGACCCACTCGAAGTACAGGTGGGAAACGATGTCGACTTCGCGGCGGCCCGCGTTTCCTACAAGCTCGGACTAGACGGGCCCAGCGTAGGGGTGTCCACCGCCTGTGCGTCCGGACTCACCGCCGTGCACCTCGCCTGCCAAAGCCTGCTGAGCGGGGATTCAGACACTGCATTCGCGCTCGCCGCATCAATCCGCTTTCCCGCCGATCGCGGCCTGATCCGGGTGCCCGGTTCAATCTTGTCCGGGGACGGGCACTGCCGTCCGTTCGCCGCTGACGCCGAAGGAACCGTCGAGGCGGACGGCGCCGCGGGCGTGTTACTTCGTCGTCTCGAAGATGCTCTCGCCGACGGCGACCGCATCTACGCAACCATCCTCGGTTCGGCAATCGGCAACGATGGCAGCGGCCGGATCGGTTTCACTGCGCCCGGTGTGGAGGGGCAGCTGAAGATCATCGAGGCGGCGCTGCGCTACGCGCAGGTCGACCCTGCCCAGGTCGGTTACGTCGAGGCGCACGGCACGGGAACGCGCCTCGGCGATCCCGTCGAGACGCGCGCGCTCGCCGCGATCTACGGGGTGCCCAGCCGTGTGGAGCCAGCGCGGTTCGGGTCGCTCAAGTCGAACACCGGACACCTTAACCACGTTGCCGGGATCGCCGGGCTCATCAAGGTCGTGCTCAGCCTCGAGTCCGGCCAGATCGCACCCAGCCTTCATCTCGAATGCGGCGTCAACCCGGACCTTGACTTAGCCGACGGTCGCCTGCGGGCGCAGGACCGGCTCGAGCCCTGGCCTGCATCCTTCCCACGCCGCATTGCCGCCGTCAGCTCGTTCGGCATGGGCGGCAGCGGCGTTCACATGCTCGTGACCGCGCCATCAGCCGCCCCTGCCCCGGTCGTCGCGCCGCCCGACGCCCATCAGGTGCTGTTGCGGCTCTCTGCGCGCAGCCCCCAAGCCCTCGCGTCCTCGGTCACCGCGCTTAGGGACTGGTTCGATCAAAATCCGGACGCCGACCTGCGCGACGTCGGTTACACGTTGTACAAGGGGCGCACTCCGATGCTGTACCGCACGGCTGTACTCGCCGGAACCGTGGAGGGCGCATTGCGGGCACTGGCCACCGCAGACGTCACGCGTGCGCCCGTCGACATTGCCGGCCACACCGCGGTGATCTTTCCGGGCCAGGGCGCCGAGCACCCTGGAGCGGCCGCTCGCGCGTACGAGGAAGACGTAGGGTTCCGGCGTCACCTCGACGCGTGTCTCGACGCGCTCCCGACCGGTGAACGGGCAGAAGTTCGGTCCTACCTTCTCGACTCCGCCCATCCCAAGCTCGGGACCGACCTCGCGCAGCCTGCCCTGTTCGCGATGGAGTACGCGCGGGCGCGGAGTTGGCAGACCGCCGGCCTCGAATGGACCGCGATGTTCGGCCACAGCGTGGGCGAGTTCGCCGCCGCTTGCCTAGCCGGCGTCTTCTCGATGGAGGATGCGATGCGCGTGGTTGCAGCGCGTGGCCGTCTAATCTCGACTACCGGTCCAGGTGCAATGCTCGCGGTCCGCCTCGCTCCAAAGGAGCTGCGCAAGCGGTTGGCCGGCGTCGACGGCTGGGATCTGGCCGCACACAACGCCGAAGACGAATCGGTGCTCTCGGGCGGTATCCACTCAATCGCGGCAGTCGATGCGAAGCTGCGGTCCTACGGGGTCGGCACTCTTCCGGTCGAGGTCACCCACGCGTTCCATTCGCGCCTTGTCGACCCTGTGCTGGAGCAATACAGAGAAGTAATCGCCGGCGTTGCCCGAAACGCACCCTCGCATCCATACATTTCGTGCGTGACAGGCACGTGGACAACGGCCGAGCAGGCAACATCGGTGGACCACTGGGTTCAACAGGCGCGCGGTACCGTGCTGTTCGAGCCTGCAGTGCGCACCGCACTCGATGCCGGCACCTCCGTCTTCGTACAGCTCGGCCCAGGCCTGATGGCGGCGTCGAACCTGCGACGCTCCCGCGCCGCGGCCGTAGTGGTCTCGAGCGACGGGTATGCCACGCTGGAGAGTGTCGGCCACGCGTGGGCGCGCGGGGCGACGATCCAGTACCCGGCGGAGGGTCGTCGAATCGGACTTCCGGGTTACCCTTTTGAACATCGCGAATATTCTTTCGCCGCTGCAGTCGAGCCCGGTATCAAAGCTCAACCGGTGGTTGCGCCGGAGACAATCCCGGGTGCGCAAGCGCCCACCTCATCTCGGGCCCGCCGTTATCCGCGTCCCCCGATGGCGACGCCGTATCGGCCTGCGGCCGATGCACTCGAGGCCCGGATCATTGAGTTCGTCGAACGCGAACTGAGCACCGATGGGATTGGCGCCGACGACGACTTCTTCGAGCTTGGCTGGGACTCGCTGCTGGTGGTGGGGCTGACGTCTCAGCTCTCAAGTGACCTCGGCATTAAAGTCGACGCGGACGCGGTTTACGATGCGCCTACCGCGGCACTTCTTGCGACGGAACTTGAGGGCCTTGGGGCCGAACGCAGAAGCGGTCGATGAGTGAAGCGCAGATCGGACTATTGAGTTTGAATGCAACCACATCCGCGCGGATTGGCAGCCCCAGTCCGCGTCGTCGTTAAGCAAGACGCGGCATCCGCAGACATCGAGACCGCGTCCGGATTTGCGTTCGCGAAGGCGGTGGCGACCCAGGACGGGCGGCCCCACCGTGCGGTCACGCAGAACAACGCTCGAATTCTGCGTGCCGCCCCTTCTTCGGAGCTTAGCACCCCAAGATGGGCAATAATCTCACTGTTATAGCAGGTAGCTCGTATGGTGTCCGCGCTAATTGGATTTAGCGCAGTAGTTGTCTCGAGTTCGCGTTGTGACTGTTCCAGATTCCTGACTTCTCAAAGGTCCCCTGAGACGACTTCAAAATGTCCGTATTTGAGCGACACGAACAATGGCTACTGCCAGGCAGCGTCCCCGACCGTTCGTGCCTAGCATCCAGGTGACCTGTGGAAGCCAGATGCCGTTAACCATGGTCGCAGTCATAGTGCGCAGACGCGTTCTCGAGCCCGCATCGCTAGCGTGTTTAACGGACTACGGCGAGCACAGATCTCCTGGTCGGGCGGCCCAGCTACAGGCCGCTTGGCCGTGGAGACGCCGGAACGCGACTATCGTTACCGGCCTCGGTTGCTGGCACTGACAATACGACTGTTGCGGTCGTGCAAAGGTTGCCTGGACAGCGGATTGCGCCGCGACGCCATCGCTTCGATGGGCACCGTGCGTTGCGTAGTCCAACGCGCGGTCTCCAAGCGCAGCTGACTCGCGTGCCGTGCGAAACCGTGCCCGACGGGCGGATCATTGACTGTCGGTGCCCGTGGCTTGGCAGTCGTGTTCCGCAGGCTCTTCGCGCGCAACCTCTACCCCGGGGCCATGGAGCCTTCGCTGTTCTTCCGGAGCGCCATTCCCCCGGTGCGGCATAGCCGTTCTTGGTTTCGTCACAGTACGGTTTGCTTGCCGCACCGTTTGAACCGATGGATCCGTGGGGGCGCGACCAAGGCGCTGACGGCGCATGCTCTCGAGCGAGTCTGTCAGCCAATCGTTTACGAGCCAGGCGTTAGCTTGTCGCGATCCAGCTTGGCGCGCAGGACCATCACCCGCGACCGAGTGCCAACACCCTTCGTGCCGCCTCGTATGGCACTTACGGCCCAACAGACCTTCGCGGCGGGACCTCGAAATTATTCCGCCCGGGCTCAATATCCGCGTCTGCACGCCTTCGGATACCGCGAGATCACATGCTTTGTTGGTTGTCCGTGTCCGAGCCGGTCCACATCGCCGAAAGTGGTCAGCCGACGGTCTTACTGGCCGATTGCGGCTCCGCACATCCACTTCGCCAGGCACGACCTCAGTCTCACTGAACACCCGAAACACCGCCCCCAGAGCGCCGTAAATCAATGAAGCGCACCCACGCGCGCGGACTGAAGACCAGCCGGAAGATCCAAGAGCTCCCGATCGCTTCGCCCAACTGGCGACTTCGGTCGGCGGCAACCTCTACGCACGGACCGATCTGACCGCACTTTGCTTATTTGAGCTAGCCGCAGACTACCGCTGGTATTTAGTGCATGCATTAATGCAGGGCTTAATGCGCGCCGTACTGCGTCACACACAGTGTGCCCGCTTGCTCCCGTCGAGCATCCGGTTTGTGCCGAGGGGAACCTGAGCTCATCCGCCAGATCCACGTCGGTCACTATCTTGCCCCCTGATGGAGCGTTCGAACGGACATGCCGTGACCGATATTGCGAAGGGGACGCTTACGAGGAACGACCCTTCGGTGCGCTCTGGCGCCGACGACCGCCACACTACCGGCGCGCGACTTTTCTTCGACCCACTCAGAAGATCGCCGCCTCGTGCAACCTACTGCCGCTGCGTGTGGCGTCGGATTCCTGAGTATGCCACTCCGCGTGCGCCCGTAAGTGCCGCCGCCGCATGTCAGTTGGCCTGTAAAGATCCGCCTCGCAGATGTTGCAAATCACCGACCAATGACCATCCTACGGGACTCTGACGAACAGACTTTCTGCCAACGTATCCGTTCCATAATGCCTGTTCAAGACGGTTTAATGCATGCTCTAGTGCATGCACTAGTGCGCATCGTAGCCTTTGGACTATCGCGCCTCTGATGGCTTGTGACAGATCGACATGTACTGTCCAACCTGTTCAGCGCACTAAAGCCAGACATATTGTTGCGACTAGTATGCGCTGCGCGGTCTGCAGTGATGTTTACCTTGCGTGGCACATCACCTAACGCAGTCAGATGCGCCCTAGTGCATCAACTGTTCTTTGCCACACGCAGCGCAACATCCCGCCTCTTGCGCTGGGCTTTAGCTGTAGACACAGGGCCTAAATTAGGTAGAACACTGCGTGTCGCTCTACCTAATGCCACGTGGTGGGCCGTACGCTTCGTCACATACTTCGCATTGCACTGTGCCCTATGCCTCGCCGCAGACTGGGCGATGTTCCAAGACTGAAAGCGGGAAGTCATGCATGAACTAACCCATGAGCTACAGCGTGTAGTCGCGTTCGCCAACGGGAAGGGGGGCGCAGGCAAAACGTCCACATCAGTAAACTGCGCTGGCCTTGCAGCCGCAGCTGGATGGCGCACGCTGCTCATCGATCTAGACCCTCAGGGCAACGCAGGGGAGGACCTTGGCTACAACCAACAGGGCATTACGGACAACGGTCAGCATCTACTCGATGCGATAGGTACTGGCCAAAAGCTTCAGCCTGTAATCCGCGACGTTCGCCCAAATCTGGACGTCATCCCCGGCGGCGATGCGCTTGATGACCTAGAGTCCATACTCGTCGGCCGCGCGCAGCGCGCAAAGAAGGTTCACTCGATGCTGGCCGAAGCGTTGGCTCCAATCGCCGGCGATTACGACCTCATTGTCTTGGACACACCCCCCACGCGACCGAGCTTGCTGCAGGTTGCGCTAGGCGCAACGCGGTGGATTGTTGTGCCGACGAAACCCGACCGGGCGAGTATCCTTGGCCTAGGCGCCCTCGCGACGCAACTGAATCACGTTCGCGAGTTTCATTCCGATATCGACGTTCTCGGCGCAGTTCTGTTCGACGTCTCTACGTCCGCTAAGGCCGTGCGGCGCAACGCCGTTGCTGACATCACAAATGCGCTCGGCGGTGCAGCTCCACTGTTCGGGTCAGTCATACGCCACACCGAGACGTGCGCGGTACAGTCTCGCGAAGAGGGGAAGCTGATCCACGAACTCGCTGAGCAAGTGGAAGACGCCGAGCCATACTGGAAGGCCCTCAAAGAGGGCCGCAAGCCCACTCGTGTGCCAGGCAGCGCCCCAGCACTCGCAGAGGACTACGTGCTTCTCTGCCAGGAGATCCTGCAGCGAATCGCGCAGCTTGAGTCCACCGGCGTCGGAGAGGAAGCAGTGTGACGGACAGGACACCTTTAGCCGCAGTCCCGGGTCTCGCCCGCACTAGTTCACTGCCCCCGCCACCGCCGCGCCGTTCACGACCTGAAGCGAGCGAATCGCCGACGTCCCCTTCGACTGACGCCGTTACTGGGCCCCCGGCCGCCGCCAGAATCCAGCGACAGCCATCTAAGCCTGAGCGGCAAGCAAAACGAGCTGAGGACCGGACAGCAAATGTGACAGTGCCGGTCACGCTTTCGTTGCCAGTCACGTTGGTGCAGCGCCTCAAAAAGTACGCCAAAGCCAACGAGGTTTCGTACGCTAGCGTCGTCATGGATGCGATCGTGGCCAGCCGTGATGAGCTGGCCGTTCTGGTATCCCGGCTCCGGCCGGACGAGGAGTCCGATGGGATCTTCGTTAGGACAACACCGCGTAAAGTTGAAGATCGTACTGCGATCTCGTTCCGCACGCGAAAGGCCAATGTTGTCGCGATCGACGATTTAGCCGCAAGCGATGAGATTATGGCGGAGAACCGGTCTCAGCTTTGCCACGCTGCTCTGGATGCGTTTCTCCCGTAGATCTATCAGGAAAATCACGCCACAACGCGGTACCTTTCATGCAGTTCCACGTGGGCCAGTGCATCGGCATACGCCATTCGCCCACCAGGTCTGGTCGGAAAGCGGCCGTAGCGCATCCGGGCCGGCACTGCGATCGGCAGCGATGTCACCTCCGGAGTCGTATCTGCAGCGCGCGGACCGCGCTTGCGCCGCTTCCCTCGCAACCTCCGCCAAGCCAGCTCTTGCTCCCACCACTCACGAACTAGACGCTCACGACGATGTCGGTGGACCCTATCCAGAATGATCCCGTCCACCCCAAGCACACGGGCGGCGTTCGTCCACGCCGGTCGCGCGCAGAGCATCCCGAGTCCCTGTAATCGCCTGAGCCAGCCCTTGACAGTCGCTAGACCGTATCCCGTGTCCCCGGCGATTTGGCCCGCGGTTGTACAGCCGTTCTCCCAGCTCAGGTGAATTAGCTCGGCGCACCCGCCGAGTCCGCCGCCCCAGACCCATACGTCGTGTTGCGCGTGGTTAAGGCGCGTTTGGAGGTGGTGAAGTAGGGGGCGTGATTCCACTTGTGTTGCAGCTGTATCTAGCGGCGGAGCGTTTAACCTCCAGGTCGCGGCCGACGTACCTGTGGCTCGATCAACACAGGTGATCCACCCCTCTCCTTCCAAGCGATGTAGGGCGCGTGAGGCCGTGGCGGCGTGGACATTCGCATTCTCTGCAAGGCGTCGGACGTCTATGTTGATCACCTCATTGTGAGCCGCCGTACAGATGCTAAGAAAGGCGGCGAGCACCCGCTGGGCGCTTGTGTAGCCAGGGCGCACCCAGTGGCCCGGATGCGCGAACACTGCTTGTGCCGCGCCGGCGATCAGATCAGTGACCGGGTCCTCAACCAGTTGATCAAGTGCGGCTCTCGGCCACGCTGTCCGCGCAGCCGTCGTTAGAGCTTTATGCCACTGGTTGATCGCGTGGGCTTCGCACCGTTGATGATCCTCGCGCATTCGCGTTAGCCCAGGTTGATCCAGTTGCCTCGCAACCTCTTTCCAGCACCAGCCGCTGGCCGCCATGCCAAGAATGATGGTCCATGCGACCGCGGAACGGTCTGCCGACGACGGCAACGGCGCCTGGAGGAGCTTCGTCGTGTGAGGCGACAGCGCTGCTCTGACTCGATTCAGTCGTTGATTAGACCCGGCGCCTATCAACTCGAGCTCCGTCCGTCCAGACGCTGCAGGGTGCGAGTCGTGTCGAGGTTGCGTCGGGAAGCGAGCGTGAAGCCAGTCTATGAGCTCTGGGGGAGCAGGTTCTCGGTCCATTGCCTGGAGAACACGATCGAGGTCAGTCCCGGTGAGCAGGGGAGTCGCGCAGCCGTTCATCCGATGAGGCGAACCCGGGATTCGGACGGCCCCTGACTGGGGGTTGCTCAGTGGAGTGATGTCGAGCGTCGGTAGATGCGAACGAATCGCGCGCGCCACGCCTGCGACTAGCGGTGCTTCGACGCCCTGGTCGCAGAGCCGCACCCAGACGTGGACTCCGCCGGCCGGGCCCGATCGGACAACTAGGTGCGGTACGCCGAGCTCATCGAGCACCTTAGCCAGAATCGACCAGTCAACATCGACGGCATCGCTACCGTAGCGGCCGACATCGAAGTCGAATGCCAGCAAGCGATAGTTGCCGGCGCGATCAGACAGGTAGGAAGCTATCGGAAACTCGGGAAGACTCGTCGGCCACGGTGTCGACCGGTAGGAATGGGTGCGACCAGAATCAATCCGGGCAGTCTTTCTAGGCGACCAGCGCCGCCACCACGTCAGCATCGCTTCGCAATGGGGAGGCGATGATCATGGTCAGCACGCGACACGCGGTGTTTAAGGATTGCGAGTGCATCCGCGCACGCAGTATCCTGAGATCTGTCAGGCAAGACAGTCCCTCCGGGGATGGCGTGAGTCAAAAGATCGAGCTGTTACTCGATCTGCCAAACGTCAGATCAAGAGCCCTCCGGCTGGTACCCGGGGGGTTCTTTTCGTTTGGGACTCACGCTGACTATTGAAGTGTGCGATCAGGCCCTGCTGGAGGACGTGGGTTCCCACCTCTCGTTGGTTGGTCTGGACCTCGTCGATGGCGGCGACGAGATGTCAGGATTGGCGTTGGGGAGCGCTGGTACTCACTCCCCAGATGTGAATCACATCGATGTAAGTATATTGGCGCACTTTTCGCGCCGATTTAATGACTCGACTACAGGCGCGTCAGGTGGCCGAACGGACTGCTCGGCTCCGTTAGCGCAGCTCAAGCGGCATTCACCTACCGGGTTTTCGCGCGATTTATGAGACAATAAAGAGGTGGAGCGCAAACCTGGAACTCGGCGTGTAGCCGAGGCAGTGCCATCCACACCTACGGTCGAAAACAGCTCCAAGCGCGCCGCAGTTGTTACCGCGTACTGCGCACGGCCTCAGTGCCGCAAAGAGTTCCGCCGCACAATGGGTCGAGGGCGACCACGTCATTACTGTTCCGACGACTGCCGGCGCGAGGCCGAGAGCGATGCTCGGCGCCTGGCCGCCCAACTCGAACATCATCGATCTATGGCCGAAATGTTGACTCGCGACCTGGCGACATACGACATCGACACGCCGCCGGCGGCGGCGGCTCCGAGCTCTGGGGGGTCCCCGAACATCGAGCTAGCTACTGCGCGCGCGGAAGGCGTTCTCGTCGGGCTCGATGACGGCAGTCCTTTGGCGGCCGAGTTCCGAAAGCTCCTCGACGCGGTTCTAGGAAGCACCGCTGTGGACCAACAGCACAGGGCGTCTTGACTGCTCGCAGCGCACCGGACGGCTGAACTGCCAAACCGGAAGCTCTCACGGCTGCGGTCACGCTCTCGGCCAGGTATTTACTGATGGTCGCATCGCTGAGCCGGCTCGCTATACGGCAACACCCAGCCGTGCTCGTCGCACTTTGCGCACGTTAAGCCAGTGTCTCGCCACGACTCGTATTCGAGCTGTCTTGCATCATCAGCGGCCGCGGGGCGGTCATCTAGATTCTCGTGACGGTTGAGGATCCCTGCCAGAAGAAGGATCGGCCGGCTCGGGCTACTAGCAATCCATCGTCCCAACCCAACCTCATCGACGAGTAGCTGGTTCAAGTCACGGTCTGTCCACCCGTGCGCGGCCGGACCGGCTAGAACGTGAGACCACGCTGATGGTGAGTATCTGTGCGCCCACCGAGGTGTCTGTGGGTTTCTACGCCATTTCGCAGCTAGTAACAGGCCATGTCGATCAGGTGCCTTGTATCGCCGGCGGGTGGTGGCGGTTTTAGCGCGCGGAGCGCTCTGTTTTTTCTCTCCGGCTTTGCCGGTTGAGGTTAGTAAGTTGTTTGGTACAAGAGGTGTGCGCCCTAAAGGGCGCCCTTCGGGGTGGGGTGCCGCAACACTGTTACCTGCGGACTTATCCACAACCTGCGGATTGTGAAGTGCGTACACCGAAGTCCACCCGCGGCCTTTGTCACCAACTCGGTGCGAGGCGAGGCGTTCGTCGAGGGTCCGTTGGCGGCCGCGCAGTATCTCGGTAGCCAAGCCCAGGAGTCGTAGAACCTGGCGCGCACGCTGGATGGTCCTCTCGGAGTACCCGGAGATCGCTGACACCCGATTAATACTGGGCCGGCAGTTGCGCCCGGTTCGAAAGTCCGCATGCACTGCGTGAGCGGCCGCGATCTGCGTCAGCACACGCAGTGAAATTCCGTTCTTCGGGCCACCGAGGATGGGGACGATGTCGGCATAGCGGTGCGCGTACGCGATCGGAATGGCCCAGGTAAGCCAATGGTCGTCGCGATTCCAGCAGGCCACACCCGCGTGCGCGAAGTCGCCAGGCTCCAGGGCGATCGCCTGGAGGCCGAAGCAACCCAGTTTGCGCAAGCGGGCCGAAGCGGTCGTAGACCGCCCACGCCTCGGACGTAGGGGCGTTGATCCGCAATATTCACGCAGGATTAGTGATGCGCCGGATTCTGTTTCCGACACGCGATGTGCAGGGATTGCAGCCGCACAAGGGTCGACTGTACCCTGGGCTCTGTCCACCAAGACAGTCCCTTCGGGGAATGGGGCGGCCGCAAACCGTCCTGGCTCTCAGTTAGCGCTGAGAGTTCGAAACCTTACGAAACCCTCTGGCCCGCCAGCCAGGGGGTTTCGTGTATTCCAGGAGTCGACGAAACCGCGTGTGAAGTTGTGATCGGACTTCCGGGGTCTTATCCCGTTAGCGGCAGCTGCTCCTCCTTCAAAAGATCCGGGCCAACTTTGAGTTCAGGTTGACCGTCCAAGTCGCAAAGCAGGTCAGCGACGTATCTGCTGACCGTGCTGTAGCCCGCGCGCGCCGCAAGGTCCGGAACGTCAATGGGGGCTGGAACGCGCACCATATGCTCTCTGCGCTTACCGAGATTCGGTTGAGCCATCAGTGAACTTCCTTTCTCGCGGCCGTTCAATGCGAACCTGTCTATCGTGGCGCATGCCTGTAACAGGTACAGGTAGCGACACGCCTGAAACAGGTACAGATAACCGCCAACTCAGCTCGGAGACCGAGAACCGGGCGCCGAAAACCCCCTTGGGGGCTAGCAGAGCTGAAATGGCTCGACGCAAGTGGAGGTCGCGGCGACCGTGTCACGGCCCGGGGACCGACGGGGTACTGCGCATAAATGACCCCACGACCAAACCGCTGCCAAGGGCGTCTGGATAGGGCCTGAGAGTCAGGTTGATCGGTTCATATTCGTTGTCGATGTTGAGTATTCGTATGCTGATGGACTGGCTGTGCTCGGCCGAGTCGAAGTTGTCAGAGTCGACGAAGTCTGCCAGTTTCCCGAGATCGTCGGGATGAAAGATGCTGACGCCCGCTTGACGGTAGTTGTACTGGACCCAGTCTGGAGGCGGCGTAAGGAACATTGCCAAAGTTCCCTGCTGGGGAGCAATAACTGCAACATTCAGCCCTAAGCTTTGCGCGCTGTCTAGACCGATTTGGTGCAGGGTAGGTGGCTCCACGGGCCTGACGTCGGTGACGTCCTCCCAGATCGTGAAGACGCCCGGCGGATGTGCGATGACGTTGACCTGCCAGCGCATGAGACGCCCCTCGGCGTGCGGGACAGTCACAAGGGACTGCGATCGGTGTCCCGGCTCCGGCGCAAACAATTGCTGCAACACTGGCGCATACTCGTCGTAACGGTCACCCAGGCTCAAGATTCGTGCCAGCGAGACTTCCTCGGTGTAGACCGATTCTCGCCCTGACATGACATTGCTTTCATAGGGCTGAACGCAGATCTGTCGGTCGAAATCCCAAATGCATCCGGCGATGGATCGAGGAGGCGGGGGAGTGGCGCCGCTTGGCCCACACCAGAATTGAACGCCGTGGCACAGACCTCGAGGTGTAGGTACGGGTAACGCCACAACACGTGCGCTGCGGCCCCCGTCACCGGGAACATCAACATCGATCGCCTGCCTACGGGCGGCGACTTCCCGAATCAACCTCTTGATTGGAACAAACGCGGGTGCCCTGCGCTCAACTGATTGCCACTCTGCTTGCCTACCGGCCACGCTGACAACCGTCATTCCACCGTCGGTGATCGTTTCCACGACTACCCACCCGTCTTGCGGGTATCCATCTTTAACGCGCGCCACAAACAGCCCCTTCCCCGACCCGTCTGGCCCCTAGGCGACCGGCTGCACCCGCACACTGAAACCCTCGGGCTTGAGGGTCAACATTTCATGCACGTGCAGCTCAGATGAGCCCGCCGTGTTCAGAGTGAACCTACGAGAAAGCTCGGCCACTGCCAAGGTGGCCTCATGAAGGGCAAACATCCGGCCGATACACGCCCGTGGCCCAGTGCCGAAAGGTTTGTAGACCCGATTCGGGTTTGACGCCGGTTTTGAGTTCTCCCAGCGCGCCGGGTCGAATGCGTCCGCGTCATGTCCCCACGTCCCTTCGTCGCGGTGAACTCCGAGGGTGAGGACGAAGACTACGGTCCCGCGGGGTATTGAGCGGCCCGCAAGTTCCTGGTCGGCCGTGGCCTTCCGGAAGTATCCGGGAGCGACAGGCCACAAGCGCAGTGTTTCGTCAATGAGTCGGCGTGTGAGCTTCAGTCGAGCGACATCCTCGAACCCGACCGGCTCTTGACCGCATAGATCCTCGACCTCCGCTCGCACTGCTGCGAAGTACTCGGGCTGCTGTGACATGTAATAGAAGCAGAAGCTGAGCAAGCCAGCGGTCGTGTCGTTGCCGGCGGCCAAGAAGGTCAGTACCTGGTCAGCAATGTTCTCATCCGGCAGCGCGTTGAGGGCGTCACTTCCGTGAAGCATCATGTCGAGTAGATCGTTGCGTCGCTCACCCGTCGCGTGTCGTCGTTCAATCACCTGTTGCGCGAACGCCCGTAGCTCGGTCGTGTCGTGCCGAAACTGCGCCAGACGACTCCGAAAGATCCACTGAGAGAATGGCAGATCGTTCGCCGAGCGGCTCACGTTTGTAAGTGCGCGGGTCAATGAATCAGTGAATCCGTAGTCGTAGTCGGGCCGTAGGGCCCCGATCTCGGTGCCAAACCCGGCCTGGCCTATCACCTCGAGGGTGAGTCGACTCATATCGCGCGAGACATCGATTGATTTGGTTTGGTTTGCCCATAGTTCGGAGAGACCGTTAACGCATTCGCTCATTGCTCCGTGGTAGCGGCGCATAGCCTGGGGTACGAAACCGGGGCGCAGAACTTGGTTCGCGTGACCCCACAGCGGGTCGGAATTCGCTGCAGTGAGCAAGCCAGCCCCCGTGAGGTTCTTGCGCATTGAAAGAAACGGACCTGCAACAAGTTTGGACCACGCCTGCTCGTTGTTGACCTGTTTTGCCAACTCGCCGGAGGTGACTACGAGGAACCTCTGCGTGCCAAACTTCAGCTCGTAGATCGGTCCTAGCTCCTTAGAGAGCTCAAACTCGGACTGGGTCGGACTCGCCGTTGACACGGCAAGGATGTCGCCCAGGCCGGGAAGTCTACGTCGGGGATGTGGGAATGTTGAGGCTGCACGCTGGGTGTGGACAGACATGCGCACTAGTGTGCACGCCACTCGCTTGCGTGCAACCCAACGGGTCGACTCGAACGCGAGCACTACAGATGAATACTTGCGATATTTAGCTGCGCGCTCGGCGCGCCGAGAGTCGAGCCACGCGCTGACGTTCACGATCGGCTACCGTCCGCTCCCACGCCTCGACAATGAACTCCTCGTCCACCGAGTAGAGGCTGACCATTGAGGCCACCAAGTTCGGGTCGGGTTGTCGACGCCCCCGCTCGATCTCGCTTAGTGCACTTTGTGAGATCCCGAGTTGCTCAGCCGTTGCGGTCTGAGTCATTCCAGTTCGCACACGCAGGTCAGCAATGTAGAGGTTGGCACTGATACCCGGAGTCAGGTCAGCTGGCGTCAGCTCTAAAGTCCGGGCGGCTCGGACCAGAGAGCCAGGTGAAGGTGTGGTGACACCGGCCAACCAAGACGACACAGCTTGCCTCGAGATGCCAATTTCGTCGGCGAAATCTTCGATCGTCAAAGCATGTCGATCTAGGGCGTTCCTCAGCGCAGCCGGAGAGAATCCGGCAGTACCGCCACGTGGCACGCGCTCCGCCTCTCCGTTTGTCCTGTATCTAGCCTCCCATCTTGACCGCGCAGGACAGACTAGACACCGTCGTCTCGATGAATACTTGCGCTTATTGCTTGCCACGCCGGTCGTGCACGCTTTAGGCTGTTTCCATGCCGGTCTTTAAACGCCACACTGAGGACAGCGCTTGCACTTCTGTGTCACGTTTGCCTATGCTCACTGAGCACTCCATGAGGAGAGCTTTCCCGCAGGCTGACTACTCGCCAGCGGACGAATCGAAGCGTTGCTTTGGCGCGCGTAAATCGACCGTCCCTCGGGGGGAGCCTTCGTGAGCACCACCAGAACTACAACGCGGACGACGCCGTCCACGCCCATGCTCTCCACACGCACCACGAGACCAACTCAGGGTGGTGAAGTCGTGCATTCACCACCCTGAGTTGTGTTGTGCCCAGTGGATTCTCTAGAGATTTGGTCGTCCACGAGAATCCACTGGCAGCCAGCCGCCATGCCGTACGACCACTGTCTCTTCTAAGGGCACTGGTCGACGTCGTCGACGAAACACAACGGAGGAACCCGAAGTTCGTGTACCCACCCTTGGTTACTCAACGCGGACCCCTCAGGACTGCTCTTATCAAAGCGCGGATGTATGCCTTGTTGACTCATCACTCATCCGAAGCAACTGGTCTGCGAATGGACTTCCGAGCCTCCGAAGGCGCGAAAGGCGGGCCGAAAGTTGCTGACGCCCGGACGTATTCGCATGCCTTCGCCCATCTACACCTCCCAACACAAGCACCTGTTAGAAACACAAACTTAGGCAGTGTTTCTGGGCCCAATTCAACCCTGTCGAACCGCGAGGGCGAGGGGGTGGCGACAGTGGCGGCTGCCGTCACCCCCATGGAAAACGACCAACCCGCCAGCAAATCGAAGGAACAAACTCAGATGCACACGGACAGGTCGGACCACCTTTCGCCGGGCCGGTACCCGGCGAATGGCCGACTGTTCAACGAGATGAGAAACAGCAACTACTCAGGCGGGGTCAGCATCTCTGCCCCCGGCCTGAGTGGTTGTTGCCCCACAGGCGGCCGCCTCGGGTGGCGTACGCCAGATCTAGCAAGCAAGGAAAGAGTTGACCACTATGACCCAGTACGGGCGGCCGCCGGATAGACCGGGGTGCCCTGGGAGAGGAGATTTGCCGTCTGGCCTCTCCCAGGGCGGAAAGCACCGAGCGAGTGATCGAGATTTGCCGTCTAACCACTCACTTGGCACCAGTTGTCCAACCTCTGACCGTGTAGGTACAGCGCCGAACTCTTCCAGTTTAGGTGTTGTGCGGTTCCTTCGTGGCTCAAGACCGCGTGTTAGTTGCCCGGCCCAGCCGGTCGGGTTCTTCTGCGTGAGCCATCAGCTTGGGCCTGGCCCGACGTGTCCGTTGGGCCACGCGATGTACCGCGTTCCGATCAGCGCGGTAAGCACCCTGTCTTCAACGCACTGACGCACCTCCTCTCAACACTTGCCCTGGAAGGCACCACTATGTCCGTGTTCTGCTGGCGTTCAACAACTTCGCGCCTGACCACCACGTTCGCAGGCTTTGTCGCCGTGTCTGTTATTGCCACGACTTCACAAGTTGCCGGCGTCGGGCCTGCGCTCGCCGATCAAACAACCGCCGGCGGGTGCCCGACGCTGTATGTGCTGGGCGTTCAGGGGACGGGGGAGTCGTCGGAGGATGCCGCGGTTGACACCGATTCGGGGATGCTTGGTTCGGTGATGCGGCCGTTGTTGTCGCTGGCCGGGTCGAAGGTCGCCCGAGCGTATGTGCCCTATCCGGCGGGCTTCGGGGGCGCGGTCGCCGGCGGCAAGGAGCCGTACGCGGCGTCGGTGACCACGGCGATGGATCGACTCTCGTCGATGATCACCCAGATCGCCACCCAGTGCGAGGACACCGAATTTGCGTTGACCGGGTACTCGCAAGGCGCACACGCAGCCGCGAATATCGCGAAGCAGATCGGCGCCGGGCAGGGACCGATCGCCGCAGATCGGGTTGCCGGGGTAGCACTGTTCGGCAACCCCGCGCGTCCGACCGATTCACCGGTCTTTCCAGGCGCCCCGGGCAAATCCACCCCCGACCCTGCTCCGGGAACATCGGGCAAGTCGTTGGCTCAGGTCCCCGCACCGGAGGCGGTCGCTGTTGCTGGCGGCGGCATCGGCCCTACCGGCGATCAGCAGTCCGGATACGGCGCACTGTCAGGACGAGTGATGGACCGCTGCGCTCCAGGCGATTTGGCGTGCGCTGCACCAGCTGATGCTCCCGTGGCCCACCTGGTGGCCAACATCGCCGGACAATCGAGCCTCGACAGCTCCGACCCTGTCGCCGCCCTGACCTCCATCGGGCAGGCACTGGCGGTGACCTCCATCAAAGCAGGTGTCGAAGTCGTCAACGAAGACGTACAAGGCACCACGCTCGAAGAGCTGTCGTACACGCCGACCGAGTCGATCTCACAACGCCTGGCGACCGCGTCGGATCCGCGGACACCAATGCCGACCGTTCCCGAGGCGATCAATGCAGTAGTGAAAGTGGGGACCATCGGCTTCAACGCCGTGACCACAGTCCTGCGCAAGACATTCACCCCCGACACCATCGGAGCTCTGGCGACTGTCGGCCTGGCGAACCCGCCAGCAGCACTGGGCATTCTCGGCGCGAAACTCGGCGCGGCGATCGTCGATCTGGTGCCTCCGGTCACCGTCAATCGGTGGGCGGATGAGGCATTCACCGCCGTGGAGCAGAACCTCACCGACAACAAGGAACTGTTCGAGGTCTCCACGATGGTCAACTACTGGAAGACCGCCGCCGCGCACGGCTCGTACACCAACGACGCCAGCACCTCGTCCGGCGCGAGCTCCACTCTGTTTGTCGCACAGTGGTTCGCAGCACTCGCACACGACCTGGCCGGCGACACCGTGGCCCCCTACACCGATGACGGCCTGCTGCGCTACGACTCCGGATCCGCTATCTCCGGCGCACCCACCCCGACCGTCGCAGGCACGACCAGCTCCAGCGCACCGACCACCCCGTCGACGACATCGTCGTCGCCTGAGCCCGGCACTGCGTCGTCGACGCCGGCCTCGAGCGATCCCTCCGCGCGCGAGGTGCCGACGACGACCTGGAGCCGTCCGCCGCTCAATACCAACGGCGACTCCTAGGCCCGCGCCGCTTTCCTCCCCATCTCGTACGTAGTCAAAGTCGTTCTCCCGAAAGGAGGAACCAGCTCTTGGTGAACACCAACAACCCCACAGGACCCACCGCTGGCGATGGGGGAGGGTGGTTCGACGACTTCGCCCCGCTAACTCACCACGCCGACCCCAAGCAGGCCAGCGGCACCGCCGTCGGGGACACCACAGACGATGTCGGTACCCCCGACCCGGCATCGGGCGAGGCACTGGAGGAGACCGACACCCTCTCCGCGGTCTCCTCCAGTGCACCCACCCCACCCCCGGCCGCTGGGCCGGGGGAAGCCGATACCGACACCTTCGCCGCTCTCGCACCCGACGCAACGGGCTGGGAGTGGATCGGGGCAGAGCGGCCAGCTAGCTCCGATGCCGACTGGCAGACGGGCCCCACTGATCAGAGCCGTGCAGCGCACCCGGAGGAGCACTCCGGCACCGATGTCTTTCCATTGTCGGTGGGCGGGCCGCGACCCCTGCCGAGTCGCCGTCGGCGCTCTCTGCGCGGCTACGTGATCGCCGCGGCACTGTTGGCGGTGGTAGCGGTGGTGGCGGGAGTTGGTGCGTTCGTCGTGTTTTCCGGCGGCAGTAGTTCCGATGCCCCAGTCGCAGCTCAGACCACACCCGAAGCACCGGCGACGCAAGCGGTGACTGCGCCCGCTGATCCGGACTGTCCTAATCGCACCGACGGGCCAGTCACCACCGGCCGCGATCCGGGTGGCACCACGTCCGGACCGGCGGCGATCAAGGCGTTCGAATACGCGTACTTCGTGGACCGGTCCGGGGAGAAGGCCCGCCAAGTGGTTGCGCCGCTGGCACGTGTCCCGTCGGCCCAAGAGATCCAAGGCGGCCTCGACACCGGAGTCGCCCCGGGCACCGGTTACTGCCTCACCATCACCGACCGCACGGGCGGGCTGTGGGGGGTCGAGTTGACGGTCCTGCCCCCAGCGGGGGCCGAACCGCAAGTTCTGCGGCAACTCATCTCCACCGCCGTCGTCGACGGCCGGACTCTCATCACAGCCATCACCAAAGACACCACCCAATAGCGAGCCAGCCCACAGATTTCCTCGCTCGAATTGTTTCATCACTAACTGAAAGGCACTGCCCCACATGCAATCACCACGAACGAACCTCACCTCCCACCAGCCGCCATGCGCACCGGTCTCGGCCCACCATCATCACCTGCCGATCCGTGTGCGGGTGGTCGCTGCCGCTGTAGTGGCGTCCGTGGGCATGGGCGCAGTCATGGCCGGCCCAGCGGTGGCTGATCCCGAGCAGCCAGGCGTCACCGACACCGCCCCCGCCGCACCCGAGCAGCCGGGCGTCACCGACCCCCAACCCGCCCCGGAGCCAGCACCCGAACCCGCGCCGGTTCCGGACTATCCGCAGGGCGTGCTGCCCTCGCCGCCGCAGGAAGTCGCCCCCGTGATCTGGGAGGCACCATCCGGTCCACCAGCCACCAGCTACGACCCGGCTCCGTCGGGCCCGATCCACGCACCCGTGCCGGCCGCACCGGTCGCCCCGAAGATCGTCGAGGACCCGGCCGCGAAGATCCGTATTGGCAACTTCGTGACCGATCGGCCTGCCGAGATCCCGCGCGACTACGCCGTGTCGATCAACGAGTACTCGGCATACGCCGAGGCGAAAATCGCCCAAGCGTTCCGATCGGTCGGATTCTCCGACGAGGAAGCCGACCGCCGTGCGGCGGCCGCCGTACTGGGTGGCGTGATCGGCGGCGTCGCCGGCGCGACCGCTGCCGGGGTCCCGGTCACCATCGCCGTCGGACTGTTCACCCTGCCTGCGGGTGCGGCAATCGGCGCGGCCATCGGGTCGGCCGTTCCGCCGCAGCCGTTCAACATCGGGACGGGCGCACTGATCGGTCTCGGCGCCGGCGCAGCAGTGGCCGGGGGAGCCGGAGCAGTCGCCGCTGTCATCGGAGGCACCACGGGCGCGATCATCGGCGCCGCGCTCGGATACGCCCTGGGCGCTGGTGATCCCAACGCCAACCCAGCCGCACCGTGGGAGACCCCGCCGCCCGCACCCGCGCCTGCTCCCGCTCCGCTGCCGAACCCCGGCGCCAATCAGTACGAGCTGGTGCTCGACGCCCCGACCGCGTCCGATGCCGGACTCCCGGCCGTGGACTACACGGTCAACACCGCTGGGGACGTGAACTTCTCGGCCAACATCGCCGGCATCCCACATGTGGAGGCCGGGTGGACCGCCGAACAGGCTGCGCAGCCGTATGAGGTCTTGGGCCCGTGGGCCGAGCCCACGAAACAGGCGGTGGCCTCGGTGACCAAGCAGGTCAGCGACGGCCTCACCTCGATGGTCGACGGGCTGCACATCGCCTATCCGCAGACCGTGCCTGCGCTGTAACCAGCTGACAACTGCGGCAATTCAGACGACCAAGGGAGGGACCCGATGAGTACACCAGCAGCATCGAACCGATGGGGCTGGCTCGACGCATCCACCGATGATCGGCCCGCAGCACCAGTGGTGGCGCTGCCACCGCGGCGTCGGCCGGCTCGCACCGTGGTGGTGGTCGGCGCGGCGGGCGGTGCCGGTACCAGTGTCCTGTCCGTCCTGGCCGCCGATGCCCGAGCAGCGGCAGGTCAGCACGCGGTCTGGATTGATCGCTCGGCCACTGGTGACGCGGCCAACCGGATCACTACACCTGACGGATCAGACGCTGGGGTGCGTAGCGTCTCTGGCGCAGAGTTGCTCACCGGTGAGCGCGGCTCGCTCTCAGAGGTCGTCGAGACCGCACCGGTAGGGGCGTCGATCGTTCTCGACGCCGGCGTTCTCGACGACCCGGCGCGGTGGCCGGGCGAGGTATCGGTGGTGCTGATCATCGCTGCCCGCCCAGACACCGCCAACCGATCCAAGGCTGCTCTGGCCGCGCTCGATGTCGCCGGACTCCTCGAGCACGCCACCGTAGTGGTGTCGTGCCTGGACCCGTGGGCAGCGCATCTGGTGGGCCACCGGCTCACCGATGCGCTGTCGCGCCGCGCCGGACGAGTCCTGCTGTGGGACTACGACCCACACCTGGGATCGGGAGGCCCGATCGATCCGGCCCAGTTGGCGTCCTCGACAACTCTGCTGCTCTCACGGCTGGAGCAGCCCCATCTCGACGATGCCGGGTCCGTCACGGGGGAGCAGTCATGAGTGCCGCCTACGACCACTACCCTGAGCAATCCGCCAGCGGCGAAACCCGATGGCGGCGTGAGCCCTTGCCGGTCACCGGGCCGTACCCGCCGTTGTTTGCGGTGCTGGGTGCCCACGGTTTCGCCGGCACCACCACCGTGGCCCAGATGTGGGCACCAGCCGCCGACACCGGACAGAGCTGGCCCGCTCATCCCGGGACCACACAACTGGTGCTGGTATGCGCGCGAGCGAACATGGCCGGGTTGCGGCGGGCCGCGGCCGTGCTGCGCGCCGTCGACCAAGCACCGCCGGGTGTGCAGGTGTGCGGACTAATCCTGACCGCCGCCCGGCCAGGCAAAACACCCAAAGACATTGCCCGCTACGCCGGGACGGTCGCCGAACTCGTCCCACACCGCTACGACCTGGATTGGTTCGAGCCGCTGATGTGCCACGCAGACACCCACCGGCTCCCTCAGTGGTCGCCCGCCGACCCACCACCGGCCAAGAAAGACGTCTGGCCCCAGTTGGTGCCACCTCAAATAGCCGAAGTCGGGCAGCAGATCTGCACCGACCTGCGCACCGACCACCACCCCCACACCACCGCTTAACCAACAACAGGAAAGAGGAACCACCCATGAACAGTGTTCTTACCCAGGTCAATACACACCTGATGATCGTCATCGCCGATGGACCGACTCAACCCCAACCCGCACCGCCGCCCGGGTCCGACAAGTTCCTGACCATCGTGTCGTGGGTGGGGTGGGGCGCGATGCTCGTCGCGATCCTGGCGCTGGTCGTCGCCGGTGCGAGGTTCGGGTTCCAGAAGTCGCACGGCGGCGCCACCAATGAAGAGGCCGGCAAGGTCGGCTGGACCCTGGTCGGTTGCGTGCTCATCGCTATCGCCGGGTCCCTCGTCGGTGCTCTCGTCGGATAACCCCTATCACCATCAAGAGAAGGGAAGGGGCAATGGATGACGACAAGCGTTGTGGCCGAGGGAATCACCGTAAGCGATCTGGCGGAGTTTTGGACCGCAGCGTCGTGGCTGGTGTGGTTCGGGTGTCTGATCGCGATCCTGCGGATCGTCTGGCTCGGCGGACTGCTGTACGAAGCCCGCAAGAGCGGCAACTCCGATGGCATCGAAGGAATCGTCGCCCAACTGATCGGGATCTGCCTCATGACCAGCGCCGCGGGTATCGCCACCGCGTTGCTGTCGTAGTAGGTCTTGCCGTCGCGGCCCTGGTACTCGCTACCGGCTGCGGCGAGGCCACCGACGACGCGCCGGCCAGCACGTCGGCGATGCAGGTCGATCCGAGGACGCCGCCGACGAACGTGCAGTGGACCACCTACGCGGGCATGTCCATTCCGCAGGCCGATCAAGGACCCCAGGCGAGCCAGCAGACCGTGTCACCGACCGGCTATCAGCACAACGGACCTGGGGCGGGTCTGGCCGCGATCTCGGCGACCATCCGCATGTCGGTGGCGCCCGATCAGGAGTGGGCGCAGATCGCCGGTGCGCTCGCTGCTCCCGGACCGGGCCGCGACAGTTGGTCTTTGGAGCGAACGCAAATCTCCATCACCAGCGCAGTCCCCGACGGGCAGGCACCTCAGGTACTCGGCTACCTCGTCGACGACTACACCCCAGAGCGGGCCGTCATCTCAATCATCACCTCCAATCCCGACCGGTCGCTGACCTCAACGACCACGACCGTGGCCTGGTCTCCGCCCGGCGATTGGCGGCGGGTGTTACCGGATCCGAACGCACCCAACCCGGTCAATCCGGTGAAGGCGCTCGATGCGGTTCCGCCGCAGATGATTCCGCTCACTGCCCCCTAACACCATCACCTCAAAGGAGAAACGACGATGGGCACACCCCTGGCCGCCATGCCACCGGAGGACGATCAGCAGCGCTGGTACCGGCGCCCGCTCTGGCTGATCCTGCTCACAGCGATTGTGGTCGCGGCGCTGGTCGCTGCCGTCGTTGCAATCACCGGCGGCGACAATGACGACGCCGCACCTCCGCCTGCCACTGCCCCGTCGACTCCATCGGCCAGCAACGGGCAGGACGGGTACCTCCCCGACACCGTCGACAGGTTCGGGCAGCAGATCCGGGTGCCGCGTGACCCGGCCGGACTTGCGTTGCCGCAACGCCCGGTCACCTCGCAGCGAGGGCTCAACGATGCCGCTGTTGGCCTTCAGTGGCAGCGGCTGTACGGCTTTGGTGCCGCCGTCTTTTCGACGTCGGACGGGCCTCGCAGTATCAGTCCGGATGGCCTGGCCGAAGGCATTGCCCAGACTCCGCAGGGGTCCGTGATTGCCGCCAGTCAGATCATGGCCCGCGCCTATTACGGGCCGCCTGAGGTCAGGATGCGAGTGCTGGCCCAGCAGGTTATCGGGCCCGAGTCGGCCAAGCAGATGATCCGTGACCTCACCATGCCCGACCGGCAATACGCACTCGATCGGTTCGTCAAGATCGACGAGCAATATTCCGACACCTTTTCCCGGATCTCCTTGGCCACCGGCCCGAAACCGAACAGCGACTACCCCTCCGGCCAGTACTACGGCGTATCCACCTTCGTCATGGTCTGGGACGACGGTCAGTGGAAATGGCGTATCCCCGACGATGGTTTCACCACCGCGACGGGCGACACCCGAACCGAATCGGTAGCGGGGTGGACCCAGTGGCAATGACGGCCGTCGCGCCATCTCAAGGCCGCACCTCTGCGTCCTGGCTACGGCGCCTGGCGCTGGTCGCGATCGCGGCACTGGCTCTGGTCGTAGTTGCCCCGGCACTGCCGACTCCGCTAACCGGTGCCGGTACCGCGCGGGCGGTCGACGCCTGCGACGTGGTCGGAGCTGTTGTAGGCGCCGTGGTACCAGGTGCCGGCGACGAAACGTGCGATGCCGTAGGCGATGTGGCAGGTGCGGTCACTGACCCGGGCGGGACGATTAAGGAAGCCGCCAACGATGGCTTCAAGTCGATGACTGAGTCGTTGCTCACCGGGTTCTCGACGATGCTGCAGAAGTCGTTGACCTGGTTCATCGAACTGCCGACGCCAAAGGCCCAGCAGTGGGAACCGGTGCAGAAGATCCAGGAATGGACACTGCAGATCCAGATTCTCGGGCTGGTGATTTCCATCATCGCCGGGGGTATCCGGTTGCAGCTGGCCCGCAAACAGCAGATCTACGCCGAGGGCGAGGAGCTGTTCCATTCGCTGATGCGGGCCGTGTTCGGTGCCTGGATGTTTGGGGCGATGATGATCGGCCTCACCGCCGGCGTCGACCGCATCTCGACCAAACTCCTCGAGTTGGGGGCCTCCGGCGAGGCCCCCGTGAACATGGCCAAAAACATGTTCCAAACCGGGCCGATGCTAGGTCAGCTCGGGGTGGGTTTAATGTTTGTGATCGCGATCATCGGCATCCTGGGTGCCGTCCTGCAGGCGATCATTCTCGTTGCCCGCCAATCGATGCTGATCGTGGTCGTGTCGATTCTGCCGATCATCGGGGCGGCGTCCGGAACGAAGATCGGCAAGAACGCGTTCTCGAAGACGATCTCTTGGACCATTGCCTTGCTGCTGTGGAAACCGGTGGCGGCGTTGACCTATGCGGTCGCGTTCCAACTGGCCGGAACCGGCTCTGAAGATGGCACCCAGATCTTGTACGGAGTACTGCTGCTCTCGCTGGCAGCGGCGGTGCTGCCGATGCTGACCAAACTGGTCTCCGGCGGCATGGCGATGTCCGGCGGCTCCGGGTTGCAAGCAGCCGCAATGACGATGGGCGTGGTCGCTGCCGTCGGCGGCCTGGCCGCCACCGGCGGCGCGAGCGCCGGAGCAGGCGCAGGAGCTGGTGCCGGTACGGGTGTCGGCGCGGGTGGTCCGACCGCCGGGCAGGCAGGCGCGGGCGGCGGATCCACCGGTGGCGGCGGGGTGACCCGCGGCGGCGGCGACTCCGGCGGCGGAGGCGGCGGAGGCGGTGGTGGTGGCGCTCCCGACGGCGGTCAGGGCGGTCCGCCCGCTGGCGGCCGCAGCACCCCGCCACCCCCATCAGCGACCTCGGGCAGCGGCACAGAAGCCTCACCCGCCGGCGGCGGCAATTCCAGCGGCAGCACCAGTAGTGGCGGTCCCGGCGGGGGCGGGGGCGGGTCGACGGTCTCTGAGGCGATGAGCACCGTCTCGTCCTCGATGCAAATGTCCCAAGCCGCGGAGGACTTCTTCAACGAAGAGGCCCCCGCCATGGCTGGCGATCCCCGATGAAGCAACCACCGATGGGCATAGGTAAGGCCCTGCACATCACAGCCACTCCGCTGCGCGTGGCCGCCGCGATCGCGACGGTTCTGCTCCTGATCGCGGGTTTTGCACCCCTGCCTGCGGCACTGGTGCTCGCGCTCTACGCAGCTGCACTGCTCGTCGCCGGGGCCGGTATGGCGGCGCAGCGCTACCGCAACAGCACTGACATCGAAGGGACGGACCAATGAGCGAGGTACACGCCAACAACGCGCTGATTCTGTACGGGCGGTGGGAGAAACCCCGAACCACCGGCCTCTACGGAATGACCTGGGGTGTCACCGTTTTCGCCGGGATCCTAGTGATTCTCAATATCGGGGTGTTCTGGTTTACCCGGTCGCTGCCTGCGACCGGCATCTTGCTGGCGGCCTCAGCGCTGCTGGTCGGTCCGATGGTCATCACGATCGGTGGCCGCACAGGGTGGGAGTTGATGATTTTGCGTACCCAGTTCCAGTGGTCGAAATGGCGCGGGGAAACCCTCTTCCGAGGGGGAGCGTTCGGCGCAGTCCCCGGGATCGGGCGGATGCCTGGCATCGCCGGAGATACCCGCCTCTACGAATACGAACTCCGCAACGGCGAGCGGTTCGGTCTGGTGCACCTGAAAGCGAAAAACCACTTCGCGGTGTCCTTTTCGATCCAGTCACGCGGCCAAGAACGCGTCGACCAGCATCAGATCAACGACTGGGTGCTCGGATGGGGCGACTTTCTGGCCCAGCTCGGCAGCTCCCGGGGCGCGGTCGGGGCGTGCGTAGTCGTCGAATCAGTCCCCGACAACCGCACCCGCATCTCCGCTGAAGTCAAACGCATCACCCACCCGTCGGCGCCGGCCTACGCCAAGCAGGTGATGGCAGAAACAGCCATGCACTCCTCATCGGCCGTCGTACGCTCAGAGGTTCGTCTGACCCTGACCTTCGGGCGTCTGCGCGAGGCTGCGGGCAAAGAGGTCGCCGACCAGGCCGCCGAGATCGGGCGGCGAATGTCGACGCTGATGGCCGCGGCAGCACGGGCCGGCCTGGAGGCCACGCCGATGACGCCGGGGGAGTGGTGTGTGGCCCCGACCCGGGCCTACAACCCGCAGCTGACCGAGGACCTCGAAGCGATCGCCGGGACCGGCAGCGAAGACCAGCTGCATTGGGAAGCCGCAGGTCCGGTTACTGCGGTCAACAAGTGGGATCACTGGGTGCACAACGGGTACCGGTCGATCACCTGGGAAATGGCGACCGCCCCCGCCGGACAGGTCCCGGCGCACGTGCTGCGCCCACTGCTGATTCCCCGGGCCGACGTGCGCCGCAAGCGGATCGCCATCATCTACCGCGTCCACAACACCGCCGAAGCGGTCAAGCTCGTCGACTCCGACTACCGCGAGGCCCTCGCCGCCGAACAGTCGAAAAAGGGTGTGGTGTCCGCGGCCGCGACCGTACGGGTGGAAAACACCAACGCCGCCCGCCGCGAACAGGCCACCGGCGCTGGGCTGACCCGGTTCGGAATGCTCGTGACCGCCACCGTCGCACCCGATGAGGACCTGCCCTCGATCCGTGCCGAGATCGAAGGCATGGCCGACGGCGCCCACATCGGATTGCGCCGCTGCTACGGCTACCAGGACGCCGCCTTCGCTGGCGCTCTAGGGATCGGGATCATCCTGCCCGAATACGCCTCGACCAGCTCCAAAGTCTCCGCCTAGACACCGTTGCTGTTTCTCGCGAGAAAGAAGGCTCACCAGTGACTCTCACCGGCCGCCACCACATCGACGCCCCGCCCGCACAGGCCGGGCCCGGGGTCTCTTCGGCCACCGAACACGACCCCGATCCCGACGTGTTCACCGACAGCGATGTCCAGGCGATTCTCGACGATGGCGGCGCGAGCGACGTGGAGTTCGTGCGGATCGGCGGCATCAAGATCCGCACCGCCCGCGCCTGGCATGAGCTCAACGCCGCCGCGCAGGCCCCGGGGTGGCGGGGACGACGCGCTCGGCGTCTGCTGCGCCGAGAGCACCGACTGCGTAAGGCCTCGATCGAGCGAGTCGTCGACTACGGCGGATTCGACCGCCCTATCCCGATGTCGGGGGGCCGAGGGTTCTCCGGCCGGGGCGGGGGCCGGATGCGGTCGGTGGCGCGCCTGCCCGAATGGCGAGCCACCACCACTCAGGCCGGCGGCGGGTTCTGGCCGTTCTCCATCGGCGCCTCCGCCCCCATGCTCGGCACCCCGCTCGGCTCGCACGCCATCACCGGCGCCGACTGCGGGTTCGACCCGATTGTCTGGTTCGATGCCGGCGGCCTAATCAACGCCCCCATCACCTTTGTGTTGGCGCTCAACGGGTTCGGCAAGTCCTCGCTGGTACGCCGGATGGCGACCGGGATCATGGCCCAAAACCACACGAGCCTGTTCATGGGCGACACCAAAAGCGAATACTCCGACCTGACCGCCCACGTCGGCGGGCAGCACATTGGCTTGTCTTACAGCCGTGGCACGGTCAACCCGCTCGCAGCCGGCGGGCTGGGAGCGGTGATCGGTCGCCTGCAGGCCGCGGCCCGCGCCGCCGACGACGTCGAGCCGCCGCTGGCCTGGGATCCGAACCGGCGCGCTGAACTCGAGGCCTTGATCGTGGGCGTCGGTGAGCAGGTCCGGGCCCGCCAGGTGCAGATGATCAACGGACTTCTGCAGCTGGTGCGCTCGAGCCCGATCGAGGACTTCGAGGAAACGCTGGTCCGGGTCGCCCTCGACCAGCTCTACGACCCCGCCGCCGGCGGGTTCACCTACGACCACCCTCCGATCCTGTCGGACCTGTATGCAGCGATCGATGGCAGCGATGAGCGGTTGTGGCCCAAGGTCGGAGCCGACAACCGCGAGCAATACCGGCTCATCACCCGCAAACTGCGCCAGTCCCTCAACGCCCTGATCGACGGCAACTTCGGTCGGGTCTTCAACGCTCAGACCTCACACCCCATCGACATCGACGCCCCGGCGATCTGCGTCGACGTCTCGGGCATCGACGAGTCCGACGGCAAACTCCTCGCCGCAGTGCTGATGGTGTGCTGGTCCGACGGGTTCGGGGCCGTGGAGGCCGCGCACACCCTCGCCGACGCCGGCCTTGCCCCCCACCGCAACTTCCTCGTCGTCATGGACGAGTTGTGGCGCGTCCTGGGCGCCGGCGCCGGGATGGTCGACCGGGTCAACGCACTGACCCGCCTGAACCGGACCATCGGCACCGCGCTGATCATGATCACCCACACCATGAAGGACCTCGGGGCCTTCGACTCAGCCGCCGACGTCAACAACGCTCAGGGGTTCATCGAACGCGCCCCGGCGAAGATCATCGGCCCGGTCGGGCCCGATGAGATCGCACGACTCAAAGCGGTCACCAAGTTCACCGCCACCGAAGAGCACTGGCTGACCTCGCTGGCCTCCACACCACCGCCCTCGCCCGCCACGATCCGAAAGATCAAACAAGGTCAGCGCCAAAAGCCCACCGGCCTAGGCTGTTTCCTGCTCAAGTACGGCACCTCCGATGAACAGATCGGGATGCCTTTCCAGACCACGTTCACTCCAACCGAAACCGGGGCGGGCGTGCACAACACCAACTCCCGCTGGAGCAGCGGAGCACAAGACACCCCGAAAGCCTACGCAGCAGCGGGACAGGGGCATCGGCCGTGATGAGTTCGCAGCGTTACCGCTGGATCACCGACGAGACCCGCCGCCAGGCGGTCAAACAGGTCACCGAGCTACTGCCACACACCGCCTCTGTCGCCCAGGCGGTACGGGTTGTGGCGGAGCGCTTTTCGGTGTCACCGAACTCGATCCGCAACTGGATGGCCAATGCTGGCATCGACCCCACCCAGACCCTGGCCGAGCAACGCCTAGCTGCGGCGCAGGCGCAGATCGCGCGGCTCACCGAACTCAACGAAGCCCTCGCCGCTGGCCGCACACCGCCCCCAGGGGCCGAGTAAAACGATGGACGAGCAGTCCGGGGGCGCCGGGAAGCTGATCGCGGCCGCCATAGCGTTGGTCGTGGCCATTCCCATGGTCATCGCCCTGGCCTTCAGCGGCAGCGGATCGGACTGCGCTGTCCCCACCGCCGCACCCAGCGGGAGCACGCTGGCGCCCGGCTCCAAGGTGTCACCGATGAAAACGGGCACCTACCAGCTCACCTCCCCGTTCGGGCCACGCGCGGGCACCATGCACCAGGGGCAGGACTACGGGTCCACACCCGATCAACCGATCTACGCTGCCGCCGACGGCACGGTCGCCAAAGCTGGTGAAGCAAGCGGGTTCGGGCAATGGATCGTCCTCGATCACAACATCGGCGGCACAGTCTTCTCCACCGTGTACGGGCACATGTTCCCCAACGGTGTGCTGGTCAAGGAAGGTGACACCGTCACCGCCGGTCAGCACATCGCCAATGTCGGCTACAACGGCCAGGTCGACCCGAGCGGCCCAGGCGGAGCGCACCTGCACTTCGAGGTGTGGGACGGCGGCCGATTCGGGGGCTCGGCGATCGACCCGATGCCGTGGCTCGCTGGAGCAGTCGAACCCGGACAACCCGCCCCACCGCCCGGTGGCGGAGGCGGCGATGCCCCGGTAGCGCCGGGGGTGGTGTCGGTGGCCGATTGGGACAAGATCGCCGAACACGAAGCGGGCGGAAACTGGGCCATCAACACCGGCAACGGGTTCTACGGCGGCTTGCAGTTCACCGAGCAAACCTGGAATGGGTTCGGCGGCGGCAAGCACGCACCGACCGCCGACAAGGCCACCAAGGGCCAGCAGATGGAAGTCGCGAACTCTGTTCTCGCCGGCCAAGGCTGGGACGCCTGGCCCACCACCTCCGTGCAGGCAGGTGTGCGCGATAAAAAGCCCGCTCCCGCTGGGACATTCGCCACCGCCGCCGATCCGGCAGCGCCGAAGCAGCTGGCGGCCCCCGCACCCGCCCAGCCACGCGCACCACCGGTCGCCGGTGCCCCCGACACCGCCGGCGGCGACCTCAACAAGCCGATGGACGCGGCCAAGGGCTCCGAGGAGCACTGGCAGACCGACACCATTCGTCTGGCGCGGGCTGTCGCACTGAAGTTCCCGCAGGTACAGACCATCGGCGGCTGGCGACCGGTCGACTCCTATCCCGATCACCCGTCGGGCCGTGCCGCCGACATCATGATCCCCAACTTCGAGAGCGCCGAAGGCAAAGCTCTCGGAGACGCGATCAACACCTACGTCCTGGACAACAAAGATTTCTTCGCCGTCGAGTACACCATCTGGCGCCAGCACTACAACCCCGCCGACGGCGAGGGCAACGAGATGGAGGACCGCGGCAGCCCCACCCAAAACCACTTCGACCACGTCCACGTCACCACCATCGGTCACGGGTTCCCTGCGCCTGGAACTGATTTCGGCAAGGCGCCCGAAGGCGGCAGCACCGCAGGCGGCAGTAGCGACGACTGCAAGCAACCGGAAGACACCCATGGTGGGGAAGACAACCTCGCGGCCGGGACAGTCCCGCCGGAGTTCGAGCCCTGGTACCGCAAAGCCGGCACCTTATGCCGTCCGATCTCGTCGGCGTTCCTCGCCTCCCAAGGGCACCAGGAGTCGGGATTCAACCCCCGCGCGACCTCACCCGACGGTGCGATGGGCCCGGGGCAGTTCATGCCGGGGACCTGGCCGGCCTACGGGAAAGACGACGACGGCAACGGCAGAGTCGACCCGTATGACATCGGTGACGGGGTGATGGCCCAAGGCCGGTACATGTGCGCGATCGCGGCCACCATCGACGGCTGGATCGCGGACGGATCGGTCAGCGATGACACCCCCGGCGGCCGCGAAGCCCTCTACCTCGCGGCCTACAACGCCGGCGAAGGCGCGGTGCAACGCAACCACGGATTCCCCACCGACGGAGCCGATTACATCACCCAGACCCGCCCCTACGCCGACATCATCCTGGCGAACAAACCGACCTACGAAGCTCAACTCGCCGCCGCACCCGTCCCACGTTCGTCGTCGGCTGCCCCGGCTCCGGCCCGATAAAGGAGAACATTCATGCTGCCCATAACCTCCCGCACAGCGGGTTCGATCGCCGCCCTCGCCGTAGCGGTAGCGCTCGGCGGGTGCACCAGTGCCGAACCGATCAGTGAACCGCCTATCTCGGCGAGCGTTAGTCCCGAGCAGATCATCAGCGGTGACCGGGCCATCGTCGAGCTGGCCCAGGACCTCACCGCGACCTTCGGCCCGCTTGAGTTCAGCAGCATGCGCCCGAACGACCCGTACCCCGAACGCCGCCAGGGCCTGGCCCTGGACGTGATGATCCCCGGCTGGGACACCCCCGCCGGTCAGCAACTGGGGGACCAGATCGCAACCTGGGTGAGCGAGCACGCCCAGGACTACCGGGTGCGCTACCTCATCTGGCGCCAGCACTACCGGCCGTTCCCCGTCGACCGGTACCACGGCGCACCGATGCAGGACCGGGGCTCGCCCACCCAGAACCACCTCGACCACCTCGACATCACCGTCCACCCGGCAGGTGACGGCCATGTCTGACCATGACGCCGCCCGCGGGCCAGTAGCTGCCGTCATCGCTGCACTGGCCGCTCTCCTGGTGATCCTCCTGGCCGGGTGCGGCGGCGCCACCGGCCCGGACCAGCCCTCCCCGGGACCGTCAGCCGGACACGATCATGACCACGAGCTGCCCGGTGCGCCGGATGCGCCGGACCCGGCCACCGCCGGACCCGATGTGGTCGCGGCCCAGGCGTTGTCGATGATGTTCACCTGGCAGCCGGTCACCGACCCCAGTTCCGGGGCGGCCCTGCGACGGGCAGCGCCGTGGCTCGGCGGAGATCTCGCGGCCGCCGCGTCCTCGACCCAGACCGCCACACCCGAGCGGCCCGATTCGCGGTGGGCATCGTGGCGACGCAGCGGCGATGTGGTGACCGCGACCGCCGACGTCGACGCCGGACACATCCCCGACACCCCCACCACGGCCGTGCGCCTGGTCACCGTCCGCCAACAAACCCTGCACTCGGGCGGCGACACCACACCCCTGACCCCGATGCGCATCGAAGCCACCCTCTCGCACACCGACACCGGCTGGCGGCTCACCGTATTCACCGTCACCGCCGGATAACCCACCGACCGCAACAGAAGTCACCACACGCATAACCCGATGAAGGAGTGAACGACCATGACACAGACCCAGGACTGGGACACCGCAGAACAAGCCGTCACCGACGGCGCCGAGCAGCTCATCACAGCCAAAGATCATCGCCAGATCCGGGCGTGGGCCGTTGACGCGGGCGTGGCCACGAAGAACCTGTGGCCGAAAGTGAAAACCGAGCTCCGCAAACAACTCGACATCGACTACGACCAAATCCGCGCTGACGCGATCGCCGCCGAAGCCGCCCACATCGAGGCAGCAGCGAAGGATGCACCGGTCATCGAATTGTTCTGCGCCGGTGACGATGAAGTCGCCTCGTATGCAGTCTGCGCGGTCGCTGACGATCACGAATCGTGGTACGGCGAGTTCCACGCCAAAGACGTCATCTACCGAGCAGGGGACGAACTGTCGGCTGAGCGCTCAGCCGCCGACAAAGCGATCTACCTCGCCGGCAAAGCCCGCGAGAAAGCCGGCCTCGACACCGTGCGGCTAATCGTGCATACCAGCCACCACGACCTCACTGCCGAAGACCTCTCCGCCACCGCATCACGGCACCGGGTAGCGGTCAGCATCGAACTGACCGACCAGAACCCGGCGATCGCGCTGTGTCGGGCCCCGGGTTACCGAACCTGGCGCGAAATCCGACTCGACAGCCTCTTCACCCCTGCAACGGCGTCATGACGCCCGCACCGCCAACCAACCCGCGACCTGTTTCGGCTGAAAGGAGCTGCCGCACAGCCAAATAAGGCGTTTCACGCCAATCCAGATTTCGTTAGAACACAACACACAAGGAGACTCATCATGAAGAACACGATGCGCACGAAGATCGCCTCAGTCGTCGTCACCGGCGCAGCCACCGCGGCCGTACTGACCGGGGCGGGAGCGGCCAACGCCGATGATCCGGCCTGGCCCAACTATCGCGTCGGCCCCTACAGCTCCCAGCAGGAGTGCGAGAACGCACCGAGCCCTTTCATCCAGGTCTCACCGTGCTTCTGGGTCCCCACCCCGGTCAACGCTTGGTACTTCTGGGGCGAAACCATCTGACGACCAGAGCCGCTGACACCCCTCGGTGTCAGCGGCCCTGTCCCCTTCCAACAGCAAGGACACCGAATGGTGGGGATTCCCAATGACCCCGTAGCACTGCTCTCCGATGCGCACGCTGCTCTGATCGACGCAGGCAACGAACCTGACAACTCCGTTCGCCGACGCTGCTGCGCACACCATGCCGCCACCCAGGCGGCCGACGTTCTCGTTCGCCCTGAATCAACTGATAGCCAGCGAGTTCAGGCGATGTCCTACCTACAGCAGGCGCTCACCTGGCAATCACGTTCCACCAGTCCCAACTCTCACAACCAAGGAGCACTCCGATGACCGATACACCTCCCGCGCTCGTCCCTCTCCCGGCCCGGCAGGTCTGAGATGCCCACAACGCCGGGAAAGATACGCGATCCGAAAAGTTCCGAAGCGTCGCTGATCTTCGGCGGCCTCGGGTTGTTAGCTGCTGTTGTCATGGTCGGTTGGGCGGCGCTGCAGTTGGCCGGTGGCCAGAGTGTGCCGAGCAATCCGATCACTGCGGCCGGGCAAGTGGCGCGCGGGGAGCTTCTGTGGCCGACCACCGCCACTGTGTTGGCGGTGGGACTGCTCGCGGTGATCACCGTAATCGGTGTCGTCGGCGCTGTGCTGTGGACCCGGCATCGGGGACCACGAGTCCGTGTCGACGCCGCCGCACCACTGTTGGGGCGTGGCCGCGACATCGCCTCGATCACCCGGCCGGCGGTGGCGGCCAAAGCCGCCAGCATCGGGGTGGTGATGCCCGATCCGAGCACCTGCCCACACGCGAGCCCTGGGGTTCCCATCGGCAGCGCCCTGACCGGACGACCCGCGCTGTTCGGATCGTTCGAGGACATGCACCTCGACATCTGGGGGCCTCGCCAGGGCAAGTCCACCTCCCGGGTCATTCCCGCCATCTGCGAAGCCCCGGGAGCGGTCCTGGCGACGGAGAACAAACGCGGCAACCTCGATCACACCCGGCACGTCCGTGAACAGATGGGCCGGAGGGTGTGGGTGTTCGATCCCCAGCGCGTCGCCAACTCCGAACCGGAGTTCTACTGGAATCCCTTGTCCTACGTCACCGACGAAGACAAAGCGCAATCGTTGGCTGAGCAGTTCGCTGACGGCGACGACGGTCAGGCGTCGAAGAAGGACCCGTATTTTGATCCCGAAGGCCAGGACCTCGTCGCGAACCTACTGCTCGCCTCCGCCTTGGCCCGCGAACCGATCACCGCCGTCTACGACCGCCTGACCCGGCGTGACCGATGCGCCGAAGCGGTCAAGATCCTGCGTGAGCACCATTACGACCAGATCGCCGCCACCCTCGAGGCACGGCTCCGGCTGGCCGCCAAACAGCAGGACGGCATCTTCGGTACCGCCCTGAAAATGGTGCACTGCCTGCGCTCTCGGCAGATCGCACCATGGATCACCACCAACCGCGGCGACCTGCGCCCGCACCTGGATCTGCACCAGCTCGTGCGCGGGGGAGAGACCCTGTACTGCCTGTCCCGCGAAGGGGTCGGCTCCGCTGGACCCTTGATCGCGGCATTGACGGTCGCGACGTGTGAGGCAGCCGAAGAGATCGCCACCGCCTCACCAGGTGGGCGGCTCCCGACCCCGATGCTCTGCGCCCTCGACGAAGCGGCCAATGTCGTCCGCTGGCGGCGTCTGCCAGATCTGTACAGCCACTACGGTTCTCGCGGTATCAACATCATGACTGTGCTGCAGAACTGGTCCCAAGGGGTCCGGGTGTGGGGCAAAGAAGGAATGCAGCAACTGATGGGCGCGGCCAACGTGTTCGTCTACGGCGGCAACGTCAAAGAAGACGACTTCCTCGAGCACCTGTCCAAGCTGGTCGGCGACTACGACCGCGACATCGCCACCGTCTCCCGCTCACGGGGCAACGACTCGGTCTCCCGGCATATCTCCCGCGAACGGATCTTCACCGTCTCGGACCTGCAAGCGTGGCCACGCGGGCGAGCTCTGGTGTTCTCCGCCGGCAACCCTGCCACCATCGCCAAAACGGTGCCCTGGATGGTCAAGCCGTACGCCGGACTCATCAAAGAATCTCTGCGCCTGCACTCACCGGAAGTCGGTACAGCCCCTGAACCTGTCCGTCCCAAACACACCGCAACAGCTGCGATCCCACACCACTTCGGAGGTAACGCGCGCCATGACTACTGACTACGAGGACGACGAGTCCTGGCTCGACAACGACGCCGCCGAACCAGCGGCCGCAGCACCTGCTGATGCCCCGACGACACCTCCCGAAGCCGAGGCGCCACCCGAGCTGCGGTTCGCGTCGGTCTACGACTTCGTCGAACAGCACCTCGTCTACATCTATGCCCGCGACGTGAACAAGCCCGGACGGCAGTGGTGCCGGCAATGGTGGGCGCACGCCGAAGCGATGAGTCGCCTCGAATCGCTCTGGCGTGCCTACGAGCAACTACGCCTCGATCCTGGCACCGGCATGGACGTGTGGTGGCTCGATCACGCCGACCGCCAAATGGCGGTCTTGCTTGATACCGAGGGTCCGTTCGACGGTTGCTCGGCGGAGTTCGATCGTCACGACCCGGCCGCCGAAGTTCTCCCCGTCGCACTGATGGAAGAAGACGTACTGCGACAAATCATGGCCGGTCAACTCACAGAGGGGAATTGATGATGGAAGACCACGAGAACGAGGAACGCGAACTCACCACCGGGATGGAAAGAGCGCTCGCCAGCGCGATCGCCACCCTTGCCTCACTCGTCGAAGCCCACCACCGCCGTCGTGCACGCCAATCGCGCGATGGCGAGCAAGCCGACCCCCAACAAGTTGTGAAAGAGCAGGTCGACATCCAGCAAGAAGCGCGATCCGAACTCGCGACGAATCGCGACGACGGCGAGCTGTGGCGCAGTGCCCCCTACGAGATGCTCAACGACCAGGTCCTGCGCGAACACGGTATCGACCCCCGACGGGTAGGGGAGGCCGGCGCCGACAAACAGTGGATCACCCGCGCCCCCGGCAGCGAAGTCCTCGCCGCCTACGACGCCGCAGACCGGTGGGCTGGCCGCTCCGACGTCGCACGGTCACTGCGCGAGAACATCGCCGACGAGCTGGCGTCCTACGGACTGGACCTCAACGAGCTGCTCCATCAGCCGCGAGGCGCAGCCGCCGAACAGCTTGAAACCGCCCGCGCCCAGCACTGGGCCGAACGCGGTTTCGATCCCGAAGGTACCAGCTCCGAACGAGCCGACGCCGACCGCGACGGAGAACATGTCGAACAGCTCCTCGACCAAGCCAACGGCGGCGACCAGACCTTCCGCGAAAGCGACGACCGGTCTGCCGACCTCAACTCGCACGGCGACGCGATAGCTCAGACCGCACCAGAGACGGTCGGCGCAAACCGATCGGATCTCGCCGCCGAACACAGTGGTTCCAGAGCTGGCAGAGCCGCCGCCGTGGCCGCCACCGATCACCCCACCCGCCCGCGCGATGCGGTCGCCACCGCCAACAAGAAACGACCGAAAGTCAAACCCTCACGCTCACAACCAAACCCCGAACGTGGCCTCGGGCGCTAACGTGATGTACCAGGACGGGGACTGTACTGCCGACGGAGACGTCCGGCAGTCAGTCATCGTCCACATCGCCTTCCCTGTGGATATCACTGCTGAGCAGTGCGAACGTGCTGTGCGTGCGCAATTACCCGATGTGGCGGTCGAGATCCTGGGCAGCGGTACGCCGGGCGATGGCTATTTGTTGCTGACTCCCGGCGCGGGCAGTGACTCGCGCGTCGCGCATGCCGCGGCCGAGCAGATGGTCGCCGCACCCCATCATTGCGGGCTTATCGAAGCGACTCATACGTGGCAGCCCGACTAGTCCCGCGACGGCTCGAACCGAGGATCAGTGCAGGAGACCAAGTAGCACCGTGTGCAGTGACCCGATCTCCTTCATACTCACCAATGAAGTGGCGTAGGTCGTGTCCGTGCCGGTTCGGCGCAGCGTATCCACCCAGTGGTTCTCTGTGACTACGACATCGCAGTACGGGACTGCGACCCCCAGGGCCGTAAAGTCATGGAGGTCGTTCTCTTTCCACTTCGTTTGACGTTGAACATGTTGGCGGAACATCATCTTCTGTACGACATGCCTGCTCGGTAAAAGTTCAAGAGCCCTGCGCGGATGGGTTATGCACCAATCCATTACAGAGTCTGGCGACACTCCGTATCTCAGCGCACTCGCCATGATTTCGTCCTTTATCTCAAGCAGCACGTAACTAACCAGTACGTCGTCCAGTTGCGTGTTGTCGATGCCCAGGCCCGCTATCTTCGCTGCTACGTCGGTCTGACCGTCTGAGAATCTTCGGTCGATCTCTCGCAGGTGTTCAGCGAACGCCGCGAGATCGCCCTCCACGTACCCCTGCGGTCCGGCGAGTAGAAGAAGTTGGTCGGCGACGCCGCGATGGGCATTCAAAAGCTCGGCGAGCCGGGCACTTTCCGTGAGATGTGTTGCGTCAACCTCCGCCGGTATCGCCAACTTCTCAAGAGCCTGCGGACCCAGAAGGTCAAACAGCCCGCGACCGAAAACGTTCACTCGTGGCTCCTGCTCGTTGA
Organism: Williamsia soli; assembly: GCF_017377795.1. Taxonomy (GTDB): domain Bacteria; phylum Actinomycetota; class Actinomycetes; order Mycobacteriales; family Mycobacteriaceae; genus Williamsia; species Williamsia soli. The sequence continues at coordinate 107,574 of NZ_JAFRDR010000014.1, forward strand.
GCATCATCGCCACCAGGTGATCAACCTCTTGGGGAACGATCACCTTTGGGTGGACGATGGTCTCGAACTTCGAGAGTTCGGCCATTGTTTCGACTATGTCGAGTCGGCTGTCCCAGCCCCGTTTCTGCGTTTCGTATAGGTGCGTCAGCGACAAGACAAACGAGACGTCGCCTCTCCGTGCTGCTTCTCGGACGAAGTCGAAAACGTCTCGAGATCCCCGGGGCGCGTCGGGGCGCCCTAGTTTCGCTTTCGCGAGCGCTATCCACGCATTTTGGTCGAGATACACCCGTTGCATCACGTCACCTTCAGAAGTGGTCAGAGCGATCGGCCGGCACCTTTAGATGATGCTACGGGCGAGGAAACTTAGATCACGATGCGCTGCCATACTGCAGTGGCGCTGCTGTAGCGAAAGGTGATTGCCCCAGCGATGACCCAGAGCGAGTCGATCTCGTCTGGTAGTTCTAGGCGGGCGTCAGGAATATAGCTGTCACCGTGTTCCTCGGCCGCATCGACTTCCGCCACCGTCCTACGGTCGAGAACGATTACGGCGTGATGCTCCCCGGGCTCATCACGGAGTGAGTCGCGCAGGTTTGTGCCTCTGCGGCTTAGCCAGCGGTTCAGCAACCCCACTAGGGAGTTGGGGTCCGGTGACCGCACGTATCCGATCGCGCTCGCCGCCCCCATCACTCCTGGCCCGAATTCGCCAATCGGTTCTCCCGCCGAGCATGTTCCGTTTCGCACGAGGGTCGCGACCGCAGCGCATGCTGCCCGCACAGCCGGGTCTCTACTGAACCACTGTGCGGTGCGATAGTCCTGAATCCCGGCGGCTTCGAGTACCAACAGATGCGGACGCAGCTGTTTCGCCAGCTTCTTTAGGTACGGCTGGTCAGGTGCCGCGCCCCAATGCCGATCAAGCTCCTCCTCCGCATTGCGCGCGACGATAATGATCATCCACAACTTAGTGAGTCCCGGGACAGCTGTGTGCAGACGCTCTGCCTCTCTGTCGGCCGCCCGCGAAAGAGACTTATAGTCCTCGCTCGTCAACTCTTTGACTTCGACAGCCATAGCTGGCCGCACGCATCGAAAGTCCGGTGAGGCCTGACCACCGGCTCCGGGATCGACCCGACCAAGCGGCACGCCCAAAACGGTCTCCAGCACAAGCCGCGCGCGCTTCTCAGTAGCATTCTCGCCGCTCATCGTTTAGCGTCCGAGATCGTCGTCGCGGGAGGAGGGCTGGCCCGGGGCGGACCGAACTGTGGTTGCATTCCGGCCCGGTCCGGGTGCTCCTGCCCGCTGTGGCGCTGTCGTCCTGGCGATACGCAGTCCATCGCCACGAGCGCTGTCAGCGATCGTTTCGTAGCGGCCCGAGGCCGCTACAGTGGCCGCACGTAGCTCCTGAGCCCGCCTCCCTTGTCCTTGTGTCTCTAATGCATCACTAATAGCTCGGGCGGTGGCTGCGAGTTGCGCAAACATAGCCATCCACGCATAGCGCGGATCGTCGTGGCTCGCGGCCAGGATCATCGCGGCAGATCGCCGCATCATGCTCGCGGCGTGCTTGCCGTCAGCATGTCGTGGCCGGCGTTCTCCGCTGGATGTGGCGAGCGCGTCGGCCATCCGAGATAGTTCAGCTGGCCGGTTGCCTTCGGCGGTGATGGCCCACGCCGACATGACGCCTGCGGTCTCGCGGGCAGCGCGTGTCCAGGCGCGGTCCGATCCGCCAGTGTCGTTGAGGCCGTTCACTCGGTCACGCCACTCGCGTGCGGTGCGGTGCGCGTCGAAGTACTCCGACCCGGCCGTAGTCGAGGTACTCGCTCCGACACGTTCAGCGTCTTGGGCGCGCCCGGCTGCGCGCTGCCACGCGTGGCCCGCCATTTGCTCCTGCACGCCCGTGCGCGGCCATCTCTTTCGCAGAGCTGTCAGCGAGAGCGTGTTGTCGAGTTTCCCGCCGCCGTGCCACATCGGCTTGCCGTCAGCAGCGGCATAAACGCTGGGACGTAGGGCAACTGAGTAGCCGACAACCTTGTCGGTGCTGCCGGCGGCGAACCGAGGGCGGATCAGTAGATCTGGATGGGTGTAGGCGGCGCTGACGAACGCATCTTCGGTCGGTGACGCAGTTGCGACTTTTGCGACCGCTGCGCGCAGCCGTTCCTTGGCTTGTGCGGCGTTGAGTCGACGCGGTGGGGAAGCTGCACGCTTATCCGTTCCGGCCGCCGGGGACGAGGCGGGGGAGCGGTGGGGGTCGATCTGCTCTCGGTGATTGTGCGCCCAGGCGCTCACTGCGTCGGCGCGTGCGCCGTCATCGGGCGCTGCCCAGTGTTCGCGAAGGCGAGGCAGTGTCAGGTCGACACCCAGTTTGCCGCCACCGTGCCAGACCGGTCGACCGTCGCGGGTGGCATAGTTGTCAGTCGGGAGTGCGACTGAGTAACCGACAACATCCGTCTTCGACCCTGCGGCATAGCGCGGTCGGACCAGGAGCCCGTTCGCTCGTGCCATGCGCACGAACTCCGCTTCAGAATCGGCGGCCGCGGCGACGCCACGGACGCGGCGGGCCAGTGTTTGTTTCGCTGGTTCTGCCCGGCCGGTGCGGTCGGCAATGTTCTGTTGTGCGGGTGAAGTCCCTTTGCTTGGGTAGCTTTTTGCGCGGCCAGCAGTGATCCGCAGGCCGTGTTCCTCCTCGAGTGCGACACACACATTCTGGGCGCGCCATTTGTCTCCGCGCGGCCGGTCTTCGCCCGGTTCGGGGAACCACAGCTTGACCACACTGCCGTCGTCGCGCACACGCGACGCGGCAATGTGGATGTGATCGCCGCCGGCCTTGGTCAGTCCGTGGCGGACGGCTACCCACCGGGCCGGTGCATCGCCGTCGCTGTCGAATCCCATCCGCGCCATGAACTGCTCGGAGATCTTCTGCCACTGCGCGTCCGACAACCCCTGCTCGCTGGCTCCTTCGCCTGTGAGTGCCTCGGTTTCTTCGGGGGAGAGCGACAGCGAGCAGTGCCACACGTTTTCGTCTTTAGTGGCCTCGGCGATCGCTGCCGAGCCGCGCAGACCGCGCTCTTGTGCGGCGGCAAGTGCGCCTTTGTCGCGACGGCTCACTTCGGTTCCGAACACCAGGCGTGCCGCGTCGAGTTCGCCGGCCAACTCCAGCGCGGTGTCGTGGCTTAGCTCCACACCTGCGCCGCCGACCAAACTCAGCGACGGGGTACTGGCGGCCACGATGTGGGGGTTAGCGTGCTCGTTCGCCCGCCCTGGGCCGGCGAGGTACATGACGAGGCCGGTCATCTTCGCGCCGGTCTCGATGTTCGGAATCATCCGCGCTGGCCCTCGAACCCGAACGTTTCACCGAAAGCATCGAACACCCGTCGGTGCGCACGCATCACAGCGTCGACCGCCGCCCCGAAATCCTCAGGGATCTGCTCGTCACTATTGGCCTGGCGGGCGATCTGGTTCATGTTGTTGCCGATCGCAGCGATGAGGTTGCGTAGCTCGCACGCCTGCTCCCACGCCTGCTTCCGTTCGATGTAATCCACACGCGGAGCGTTGTTCTGACCGAGCGCCGAGGTCACCATTAACCGCTGCGACGACATGTTCATCAGCTTGCCGCGAGCCCGCAGCAACTCTTTCTCTTCCGCGGTGACCTTCACTTCGATCTTCTCGTCGCGCCCACCAGGAACGTTGGCCCGCCGACGCCGGATTATCGACCGGGACGGACGCGATGCTTGCTCCTCATCAGCCGCTTCGTCGGCCATCGCGATCCCTCCCTTCCGCTCGTCACTCTGTCGGCTCAGCGCAGCGAACCCACCCGTGGGGACTCATCCACCAACACCGTTGATGGATGCACCGTACCGCGACCCAGGAACGGAAACAAGCGTTTAGGCATGCCTAAACGACAGCTTGCTCCGCTGCTCCACCGCAGCAACTGCTCCACCGCAGCAACTGCCTGCGCATCGTCCCCTCGGGTGATGCCGCTTGTCGGCGCGCAAACGCCAACCCGAAACATCCGCTGCTCTAGATGCACAGCACAGCTACTTCGGGGTTGCGGTCATGAAAGACGGCTTAGGACAGCGGGCGGCTAGGCATCGGGCACCGATGACCTCCGGCCCACGCGAGGGCTTCTCAAAACAATCGAAGATGAATACTGCTGCGTACTAACTACATTTGCGCTTAGCTCATCCACCGTTCGCAAGGACTGATTGCGCGAAGGGCACTACAGTCGGTGCCATCAAGCCAATGCCCCGAAGCGCCATTGTTTGTCAGCACGACGGACGCTTCTACGGTGCGAACGGAAGGCGACCATGACCCCTCCCGCAGCCGATGGCAAAGGCAATCCGAAAGCGCAACAGGAAACCTCTGCGGGCTCAGGAGAGAACACAACGGGGGCAGCAATTACCGACGCTGCGCGCATGGCCATTCCGCTCGGGACAGCCGTCGTGGTCGGCATCCTTCTCACACTCGGCTTAGAAGGCGACGCACGGTCTCGCTTTATCCGCGACGAACCGTTCCGCGTCTTCACGCCACTTGCGTTGGTCATTATCGGCGTGACACTTCCTGCGGTGTTCGCGGCGGTCCGCGCACAGCAAGCGCGGAACAGGGAGGCCAGCAAAGACAAGTCTGAACTATCTGACCCTGACAAGGCCCTGGTCGCGTTCGTGTTCGGCATAGGGTTTCTTCTACTCGGGCGTCTATGGGCGGACGACTTCAACTGGCCGGATTCCGTGGCATTTGGCTTTGAAATCGCCGGCCTAGCACTCGCAGTGCTTGCCTTCGCGTTGTTACTAGTGCCGAGGTTCACCCACCGTCTTCTCACAGACATTCAGACCATTGGCCCGGAGGTAGCCGGGTCGGTACTTGTGCTGTTCGGCGCCCTGCTAGTTGCGTACTGGGGTACGCAAGCGATTGCTCAACGAGAACAGCCGGACATCGTTGTGTCGGCCCAACAGGATTCGGTGAACGACCAACTCGTGAACATTCAGGTGTCGGGGTCAGGCCTTTCTCTTCGAAGCCGAGACAAGATGCTGGTTCGCGTAATGGCCGTAAAATCCAATGTCCCGAGCACGATCCAAGAGGCGTGCAGAAACCCCCGAAAGCCCGGGCCCGCAGTAGTCGTCAAAGACGGAGTATTAAAAACCATCGACGACGCCCCCGGCGCGAAGCCCGTGATGCTCACAGAAGATGCAACGACCCGCACGCTCTACTGGGGTGAGACCGGGCCAACATCAACGGGATCGACCGACATGACCGTTGCGCTGCAAGTGTCCCGCGTGGACTACCAATGGGTCTGCGTCTACGCGGCTTTGAGTGCAGAAGAGTTCGTCGGCCCTGCAGATGCAACGAGCAGCACGCCTCGTCTCGGACTGACCATCATCGATCTAGATAACGCCGGCCCTGCGTCCCCGCCGACGTCATCAGCTCCTTCGACTTCCGATGAATCCGAGACCACTGGACCGGCAGCTGATGAGTAGCCGCCGCTCGGAGGAAAGCGGGGCGATGCTACTCGCTGCCCTTGCCGCCGCCTTTGATCAGGTCCAGAGCTTTGCCCAGCAGAGCTGTGAGTTCGGCTTGCGCCGGGTTGAGGGAATCCCTGCCGGCATCGGCCGGGGTAGGGGAGGAGAAGGCCTGCCTACCTAGAATCATGCGAAGCTCCGAGCGTTGATCCTCCAACAGAGGTTCGATGTACGCGCCGACAGCTCGAAGCTGCACCGCCAGTATCCGAAAGTGCCTTGCGAGAGTTCGGTGCTCTCCGGCCACGTGTGCGCAGTACGCCGCAAGGCCATATAGGGGCAACCCGACGAGAGCCTTAAAGATTAGGCCCCAACCCCCGTCGAGAGAGCCGAGCAAATCGTTCTCAAAGTGCACGACCGCTAGCGTTCCTGCGAGCCCCAGAAGCACCAGGACTACGACCGCCGCCGTCCACCACTTTGCAGAGGCTGCTTCGGTGTCAGCCGCAGTTCCGAACGTTTGTCCGATGACTTCTTGTCCTGTTTCGCCCGCTGCTTCTTGGACTGCCTTCTTACCCGCCTCAGACTCCTGTACGTTGCGAGCGAGACGCTGAGCGAGCCTGCTGAATAGCGCTTGCTGCGTGCGCGGACTAGCGACGACCTGAATACCGTTTGCCTGAACGTCGGCAAGCTGATCGAGTACAGCTGGATACTGCGCATCCCTCCACGTCGTGAACGAATCTGGTATCGATTTTCGTTGCTCGACGCGCGCAGCTAAATCATGTGCCCGACCCTCCCACCGGAGTTGCAGAGCATCCGTAAGCGATGCGAGCTCTTTCGTCGGGATCAGATGCCCCAGACGAAATTTGATCTCGGCCGATCGCGGAGGATGAAACTCGACTGGGTCAACCAGGTCCGTGCGAAGTTCGCCTAGGAACTCAAGAACCACCGTCGACTCGCGCACCAAGTCAGAATCTGCCGCCGCTTCTCGTAGCGCCTTCAGGTCGCGCTCGACGTCCGCAATGCTATTGGTCAGTGCCGCGCTCGCTTCGTCCATCGCGACTGTCATCCCTCGGCTTACGTCGCCCATCCGAACGATCGCTTCTGCAGGTGTCTCGCCCACTACGGACTCTTGCGTGAACTCATTTGGCGGCACAGTCACTGCGCGAGCGTACCGAGCAATTGCACGCTCAGGGCGAATGACCTACGCGATAGAGATCGTCCCTGACCGTTAGCGCGGTGTGGCGTTACGATGGCACCGAGGCACCGTTGGGTTCCTCGGTGCGTGAACGCATATTGCCGTCTGTGTTCACGCGCTGCAGTACGCGGAAGGATTTGCCTTCCGTCTCCGTTTTGCCGTCAACGAGAGAGAACACACGTCATGACATCTGTCGATTTTCAGTCGCTAGAAGCGCAGGTCCGCGCTGAAGCTGACCACAAGGTGCAGGTGCTCCGGGAGATCGTCGAGACCCACACCGCTCTGACCAATACCCGCGATGAGTTCCTGGTCGCCGACGCCGAACGCGTCCGCCGACTCAACACTCTGGTGTCCGAAGCGCGGTCCGCCGGGTTCGACACCAAGACACTCAAACCGTTCACCGTCGAGCACTTGTCCGCGTCGCGGCCGCCGGCCGCTAAGGCCGGCGGAACGCGGCGGCGTCGCCGGACCAAGAAGGACGAGCCCCAACAGGTGTCGACTCCCACAGCGGTGCCGGACAACCACGCTGCGCACAGAAATCCGGGTGAACAGTTCGCCGCGCCGGCAGACGCTGCGGATCGCACTGCGATCTCGGCCTGACCGTTCTCGGTCAGCCGCGCTGACTTCCATGTGACCCCGGGTTCGCTGGGGTGGCCCGCGGTGCATCTACGCATCGCGTGCGCTTGGGCCCTGACGGGTGGCTAGACCCGCCAGGGCTAAGCGATCAAGAACCCTCTAACCAGTGATGCGGCGCCGCTGCCCACCGTCAGTCAGGTGGCTCTCGATCTCAGCGCCGAGTCGGCGATAGAGCTGACCTATCTTGTCTATCCCGGCGACCGCGAAGCTCCGCTTGCCCTGTGGGGGTTCCCTGACACTCACCCTGCCGCCTGGCTGTCGGCGCTGGCCGGCGATCACGCACTGCTGGTGGTCGGGGATAGCGCCGTCATCTCGCAGGCAAAGACACCGGCGGCGACCACGCGTGCGCTGACCGACGTGTGGGCGGGCATCATCGGATGCAGTGACACCTGCGTGGTCCGAGCCGCTGCTCCCCACAAGGCCTGTCGGCGCCATTGTCTACGCCAAAGCCCTTCGTGGTCAGTCGTATCCGGCCTCTGAGGTGTTGTCGCGGCCGGGATCTCGCCGGTAGTGCGCGGGCCTTCGGTTGGGGTTCGCCTGCTGCGTGGGATCTGTGGTGGGCCGCGCGGCGGCTTCTCGGGCGGCGGTGGGGTGGTCGCGGCCGGCCAGCCGCGCCGCACGCAGGGCCGCTGAGGTCACCGCGGAGCTCGTTCCCGGTGGGTCCGGTCGTGGCGACGGCGGCGCGGACTGAAATGACGATGCGGGTAGACCGGCTCGTTTGTGAACTTTCATCGCTTCGAACAGTTGCACTGCAGTTCGGGTATCGCGGTGCCCTTCGGTCCTCGACAGCGTCAATGCCGGTGCTGTGCCAAAGGGGACAACACCGGGGCGTAGCTCGGCCGCGAGAAAGGTCGAATCTGTGGTCGCCATGGCTATGTGGCGCGCTGCGTGGACGGCGGAGGCGTTGACCTGTGTCCAGTCGATGTCCCACCCGGCGTCGGCTAGGTACTGGTTGAAGAACACGCGTTGGCTGCGTGAGTTGCCGTCACGGAAGGGATGGACTGCGGTCAGCTCGCCCCAGTGCTCGGCCACCGTCGCTGTGGCCAGGTCGGGGTCTGCCGGTGTGGGGCGGTGTCGTTCGATAGCACCGAACACCACGCCGAGCTGGTTGGGGATGAACTGCGGGCGGCAGTGCGCCAAGCCCATGGCGGTGGTGTCCTGGGTGGCCGATCGGATGTGGCCGGCCCACGGGTAGACGTCTTGCAGGATGTAGGCGTGGATCCTTTGCAGGTGAGCGAAGTCGAAATCACCGCCGGCCAGGCCCGGGTCCACTTCCAGCTGCCAGATACGGGCAGCGGCCATACGGCGTTCAAAGTGGGCCAGCTCCGCCGGATCAGTAAGGCCGGGCAGATTCGGAAGAACCTGCCCGGCCTCATCGTCTGATGTAGCCACGAACGGGGTGGCTAGGTGCGGGCCGCCTTGATCTCGGCGAGCACCCGGTCACGTTCCTGCTCGACCGTGCTCTCACCCCGCGACAGACGCCGCAAAGCAGCAACATCGCCGTCAGTCAGTGGCATGCCGGCCATCTCATGCCCGGCAGCGACAGCGGCCAAGATCTGCTCTTCGGTACGGGTCGTTGTTGCCATGAATTCAGGGCTCCTCACGGGTCTCTATCAGCAAGTCTACCGGCCGGGACTGCTCAAAACAGGGTGTGTTGGGCCTCGGCGGCGCTCTGGTCGGTGAGCTGCTGGTACAGCGCCGCCATGCGTTCGACGGCAGCCAAGGGTTCCTCCAGCTCGTCGGCGATGTGCGCCCAGCTCAAGCCCTGGTGGTGGTGCATCTGCCATGCCATCCGGTGCAGGTCGTCCACGCTCAGGACCGGCCCACCCGGCTGGTGCTCCGGCGTCATAGCCGAGCCAACTTGTCACGCTTGGTGAGCCAGAGTTCTTCGGCTCGTTGCTGGTGGCCGGTGAGGTTTTCCCAGTGCCCAGCCAACTCTTCGACGCTGACGCTCTCGCGGATCTGCGACATCCGGGCCAGCAGGCCGGCGTAGCCGCGGCGGTACCACTGGTCGACGACTTTGGCGGCCAGGTGCGGCAGGTCAGCACCACCGACCGTCGGGCCACGCGAAGGGGAGATGATCGCCAGCAGTTCAGCTTCGACGCGCTGCAATCGTCCGGTCTCGAACAACTGCGCCTGGACCAGGGTGGGGTTGGGGGGCGCGCCGCCATCGAGGACCGCGCAGATGGCCAGAAAGATCTCACGATGCGCACCCTTCCAGAACGGATCCCACCGATCGCCGGTGTCCATGATGTGTCGGACTTCGCGGGCCATGTCGGCCGGCGCCCACATCAGTGCGGTGAGTAAAGCGGCTTCGACGCCGGTGGTGACGGTGTTCTCGGTGTCGAGGTCGGCTCCCAGTCCGCCCGGAAACTCCTCGGAGGACAGGCCCGCTTCGTCGAGCTGGTCGTCGACGGCAGGGGCAGTGTCGGTGTCGGTGTCCATGTCACTGGCGGTGATGGTCATCGGTTCCTCCTGGTCGGCGGGTCTAGGTGTGGGGTCGTGCTCAGGCGGTGGCATAGGACAAATCCGCGTAGAGGCAGTCCGGCTGATGGGGGTCACTCACGTGCTCGGAGCATTCGGCGCAGCAGTCGTCGTTGTCGTAGCGCAGGTCGTCGGCGCGCAGCCAGGGGCGCATCCGGTGCGCCTGTTCTGCTCGCTCGGCCAGTTCCTCGAGGCGGCCGGCATGCCGGGGGTCGCCGGCGTCATGGGCGCGCTGCGCCTGCTCGCGATAGTGCGCGGCGCGGTCGGCGTAGTTGTTGCGGATACTCATCTGCGTTCCCCTCTTCATGCCGCCGCGGTGGCAGCGAGTGACTTCACTCGGTCTGGACGGAAACCGGACCAGTGTTGTTCTCCCGCAACGACAACGGGTGCCTGCAGGTAGCCCAGACTCATCACGTAGTCCCGCGCTTCGTCGTTGGTGGTGATGTCGACGGTCTCGTAGGCCAGGCCGGCCTTGTCCAGCGCTTTGTAGGTGGCGTTGCACTGCACGCACGCAAGCTTGGTGTAGACGGTGATCGTGGTGTCAGTCATGATGATGGCCTCCGCTGGTTTCGTGCGACTGTGTCTCGATGTCAATAGGTCTATTGTATTCTATTACCTGTTGTGCTGCAACGGTTTTGGGTAACTATTGGGTCACTTGTTGGACGGTTCTGTGGTAGTGAGAAGGGTGTCATTTCCTGATAATCCGCCGCTCTCGTGGTCGGGGTGTCAGAGTCCAGTGGTGGCGGCGGGAAAGTCCCGCGAAATAAGCGCAGCGCGTGGGGCTTTGGTGCCAGAGCCACTTGACGCTGGCAGCTCGGCTGTTCGAGATACTCCAGCGGGTCAGGCAATGCCACCAGACATGCCCGCCGCCCCGGCGACTCAGGCGGTCCGGCGCCGGTGCTCGGCCAAGCTCTCTGTGCTTGGGGTGATCTCCCAGGTACTGGCGTCGTTGTAGCCGGGGAGCTGGCGGATCATGGCTTCGCGCAGGTGGTAGCAGTAGCGGTACGCCTCGCTGGTGTCCCAGCCGGGATCGGACCAGTTCTCGAAGTCATAGCCGTCGATCGCTTTGAGGATTTCGATCGGCTCGAACACGCGCGCAGGGGGTTGGTAGTCGTAGACGTAGGTTCCGTTCTCGCCGAATTGGGTGTTGACGCTGGCGGCGTGGGCGTCCAGGAGCAGCTGCCCGACCGCGCTGGCCGATTCCGGGCGCAGGGCGCGTCGCCGCTGCGGGCGGGCGTCGCTCAGCCCGTTAGCGGGGGTGGGGTCGGCGTCATCGGTGCTCGGCCAGCTGATGATTCCCTGCCGGCCGGACAGTCCGGCGTATACGAGAACGTGGATGTGTTCGGCGTCGACGAGGTAGCGGGCGCTCAACATTGGTGGGTGTCCTTTCACACAAGTGGGCAGGTCCGAGCGCAGGTTCAGTACTCGACCCGGGTGGGTTGGCCGGTGGTGGTGTAGTCGGTGATGTTCAGAGCCGAACTGATGGCGGTTCCCATGTCGTAGGGCTGGCCAGGGAGTGGTTCGCCGAGGTAGGACAGCCAGCGGTCGGGGTCGATGGTGAGCATGGCCACCGATCGGTGCAGGGTGTTGGCGGTCAGCGCGTCCGGGTCGATGCCTTCGACGGTGAACGCTGCTGCCATCTCACGGTTCTCGGTGAGCATCTGACGGGCGGCGGCCTGCACTGCCTCGTCGGAGAATCCGCGAGCTCCGTTGATGCCGTCGCAGTGGTACTCGCGGATCTCGGGCAACTCGGCGGTGTCGGTGCACACCAGTGTCGGGTCTATCAGGTCGTAGCTGTCGGTCATGCCGTTGAACTGCGCACCCTGAAACTGCGACCACTCGGCGCGGGCCTGGGTGTAAGTCGGTCCGTCGGTCCAGGCGACACCGATCCAGGCTGAGGCGGTGCCTCGGTTGCAGCGCACCGAGAACTTCACGTCGGGCCACACCCGGCGCAGGTGCTTACGCAGTTCGGCGGCGGTCTCTTTGGTGCTGTAGCTGGTCATCTCTGGTGTCTCCCTCTGCCGGTGGCGGGGACTTGGCCCGGTCGACCGTGACCGGAGGCCCCTCATTTCCTGATAACTGGCCGCATTCAGCAGACGGGCCGGAGGACCAAGAAGCGGAGACAGGAAAGTCCCGCGAAATAAGCGGAGCGCGTGGGACTTTGGTGGTGGAGTCTCTTGGTCCGCAGGCTCGGCTGTGGAAAGAATCGGCCTATCAGGGAATGAGAACCTCCCCTGTAGTTGGGAGGAGGCGTTTGTGCGCCGCAGGCGCATCCGCTCAGGTGACCGCGCAGCGGGCAGACATGGCCGCGGAGCGGACCCACGAAAGGCCGGCACCACCTGGATCAGTGGCCGACCTTCGGGTTGGTGCGTGGCTCCAACGCGTCGACGCTGGGAGATGCTTGTGCGGGAGCTGCGCTAGTCGCGGTAGGGCTTGGTGCCGCGGTAGCTCTGGGTTTGGTTCGCTACAGCAGAGTCTTATGAGCAGTGATACTTGGTCTATGAGTCGTATCGAATGGTCGCGGAAGACAGCGGACGAGGTTGAGGAGGCGATTTCGATGTTTTTGTGTCGGATGAACCCCGCTGCCTTTCGGGTTCGCCCTTCGCAGGGTGATGGTGGCATTGATGTGTGCGTGCCTACGGGTGTGAACCGATTCGAGGTCTATCAGGTCAAGAAGTTCGCCAGCAATTTGACCAGTAGCCAGAAGACGCAGGTAGAGAAGTCCCATGCCCGGCTCCGCGACTTCGCCGGTGAGCGCGGTTGGACGATCGACAACTGGTACTTGACGTTGCCGCTCGATCCAACGACGGAGAACCTGAGTTGGCTCGCCGAGATTGCTGCTACGGGTCCGTTCCCGTGTGATTGGCGGGGGCTGTCGCATGTCGATGGGTGGGCTTCGAACTACAAGGACGTGGTGGACTACTACTTCAATGATGGACGTGAGCGGTTGATGGAGGACCTCGCCCGCTTCACCGCCATTTCGGGTATCCCCATGTCGCCCGGTGTTCTTCCAAGTGTCGAGTCTTTTCCGACGCTCGCACCGAGTGATGTGCTCAATGGTCTTGTGCGACTGCGTGAAACTCTGAATGCGCGTGATCCTCACTATTCGTACGACTTCTCGGTCTCCGGGCAACCCCCTCCTCGGCCTGTTAGCGGCGACTATCCGTCTACGCTTGCAGCTCGCACGGCGCAGCAGGTGGGCGACAGCTACGTCACTTTCGATGTTCATGCCAGATGCGCTGAGTCGTTGAAGGAACGGCCCATCAAGGTCACGATGACGTGGATGGCGCAGCGGGGCAGCGTTGAGCATCGAGAGCTAGAGGAATTCTTCACTTACGGTCGCACACCGGAACATCCGATCCAGGCGCGAGATGTCACCGTCGAGATGCCCGGTGGCCTCGGTGGCGAGAGCGCCCTGGCGCAGGTGCTGATGTCAGAGGCTGGCGAGCCGGGCGAGCCCTTCGAGCGTCGGCTGAGCATCCTGTCGCCCGAGGACGAGGTGCTGGCCACGATCGAGCTGACTATGTATCCGCCGGTGAGCAATCACGATGGAACTGGTCAGTCGAACCGGGGGCGCGACCGGTCGGGATTCTTCGAGCTGGAGACGTTGGTGCTTGCTGGACCGCCAAAGCAGATGACACTACGGCTGCGCACAGAAGATCCGGTCGGGCTGCGTCCAGACCAGCTCGAACCGGCGCTAGCGGTGGTCGATTCATTTCGGCTTCCAAACCAGATACGGCTTGAGGCCACCCGCGGGCCTGCACGATCGACAACTCACCCAGTCCCCGCCTCTGATGCCAGCGATGACTCACGAGCCACCAACAGGGCACTGCTCGCGTACGTCCGCGCGCTGATCGTCATACAACGACACACGCCGGTCGAGCTAAAGTTTCCCGAGTTCGAACGTCTCAGTGAACTGAACATTGCCGAAGCTACAGCGACAGCCAAGCTTTTGAACGGTGAAACCCTCAAGCGCACGTGGAACACCTTGCAGTTTCATCTGAATCCGGAGGCCGCCGCGACCGATGAGCCGCGTCTTTTTGTGGCTGATCAGGTTCCGCTCTCGTTTAATGTCGGAGGTGACCACATCGAGTTAGGTCGTGTGCGGCATATTTTTGAATCAGCAAGAATCGTGAGCACCGAGGCAGCGGAGGACGGGCAGCTTTTGGCTACCCTCCAGCCTGGTCCCGGCAACGACACAGTGCTTTCTGCATGGCATGGGGAAGCGTCGATCGATCATTGAGGCAGGTCGTCGTAAGACGAGACACGCACCCACAGCCCTGTCCCGTGCGGCATGCTCACGGTTACCACGGGGTGGTGGCCGGTGCGTGTGCCTGGCCGGTGTCGCGGACGTGGGCGGCCGCGGCCTTGAGTGAGGCGTGGTCGACGGTGCCGTGGTCGTCTTTGCTGGCGCAGGCCAGCAGGAGTGGTTCGTCGTCGATGCTGATGGTGAGGAAGGGGACGGCGTGGGGTTGTTCGCCGGCGAGGTGGTCGAGCGCAGCGAGTGCCGCGTCGCCGGCGGCGCGGTGGGCCTCGGTGTAGGTGGTGGCGGCGTTGGCGTCGGCGAGGATGTCGTCGGGTTCGGTTGCGGTGTAGGCGGTGATGCTCCAGCAGATCATGGTGGGGTGTCCTTGTCGGTGAGTGGTTGCCTGTGGTGACAAGGATGCCGCGCGGCCCCTCGGGCCGCGCGGCATATGGGGTCCCCAGACCCGTTTCTGTGGATAGATTTTGGGTCTGGGGATAACCGGGTTAGCGGTTGCCGTTGCCGGGGGTGGGGCCGTTGGTGATCCAGCCGGTGCCGGTGATCTTGAAGCGGTGTTGGGCGCGGGGTCGCCAGCTGTCGGCGGCTGAGTTCTTGGCGTAGGTGTCGCCGTCGTCGAACAGCGCAACGGCCAGCTCGTGGGCCTTTTTCATGGTGGCGAGCATGGTTTCGATGGCGGTGGTGTCCATCAGGGCGAACGTCAACGGCGGCATCCGCAAGGTGACGTAGGGGGACACTTTGCGGGTGACGGGGTGGGTGAACTGGTCGCGGTGGGCGGCTCCGTTCGGCGGCCGGGTCCACATCATGGTGGTCTGCACTCCGACGTTGCTCTCGCTCATGATGCCGGGGAGCTGGTGCATCCGGGCCATGCCCATGCGGGCCTGGCGGGCGATGGCGAACAGTCCGAGTGTCAGTTGCACTTGCTCGCAGTTGGTGAATTGCATGGTGATGCCGGTGAATTCGATCTGCAGGACCGGGGTCCCGGTGCCTGGGGCGATGGTGGTGATGCGGCCGTGCTGCTCTCCGCAGACGGTGATGTTGACGTTGCTGACGACGCCGTTGGTCCGCAGGGGCAGTGGGGTGGGGGTATGTTCGGGGCGGCTGCCCTCGATGCGGCGCGCTTCGGTGTTGGGGGCTTTTGCTTTGCCTTTGGCCATGGCGGGCGTCTCCTGGTCTCACTGGTCGCGGGCCGGGTGCTCGGCGACCTGACGTGAGGCGGGGTGCTGGTCGTTGGTGACCAGGGGCACCTCATTTCCTCATAACTGGCCGCATTCAGCAGACGGGCCGGAGGACCAAGAAGCGGAGACAAAAAAGTGGCGCGAAATAAGCTCCCGGCGGAGAGGGAATTGATCGAGCCCGGCCGAAGGCCGGCCAATTCTCCGGCGGGGGCGCGTGCCACTTATTTGGCGGAGTCTCTTGGTCCGCAGGTTCGGCTGTGGAAAGAATCGGCCTATGAGGGAATGAGACCTCCGAAGGAGGAATGCAGTTGCGCCGTAGGCGTATCCGAGTAGGTGACCGCGCAGCGGGCAGACATGGCCGCGCAGCGGGCACCGGGTGAGGGGTGAGCCTGGCCAGCATTCGACTGGGGGGTCATGCGCTGCAACCGGTTGGGTGGTTGCCTCGTGCTGGCCAGGTTCGGTGGGCGACGTTAGCACCGCCTGGCGGGTGGTGTCGCGGCGAGAGACCCGGCCTGCCTCCCCTCGCAAGTGTTCGCTATCGTAATGATCAACTTTAGGGAGGGAATGTTGATGAGTGGTCGTTTCAAGCGTTTTGTTGCCGGTGTTGCGGTCGCGACGGCAGTCGCGGTGAGCGGTGGGCTTGCTGTCGCAGCAGCGCCGGCCTCGGCCGCGACGGTGCGGGAAACGCAGGGGGTCTGGGTCATCACGCTCACCCATGAGGAAACGGTGGCTGCTGCCCAGGTCGGTGCTGGCAACGTCATCAATGCGATCCTCGGCAACGATCACTGGCGGGTCACGTTGGACAGCGATTCAAAGTACAAGGGCGGTAGTTACTACCGACCCGACAAGGGCCGCACCTGGAGCAATGTCACCGGACAGCAGGTGATTGCCGAGGCCGCCGCGCACCGGGGCGGGTATGTGGTGCTCGGGGTGTTCCCCGACAACCCGGACATGCCGTTGTGGGTGGCCCAAGCCTGGTAGTCGCCACTCTCGCGTTCGTCATTCACGCACGACAAGGGGCCCACCTCCGGCTGTGGAGGTGGGCCCCTTGTGCTGTCTCTAGTCGGTGTCGAGGGTTTGGATGCCGATGGCTTCCTCGAGGTAGGACCGGGCTTTGTTCAGGTCCCGGCTGTTGGCGGTGAAGTCCAGGAGGACGGTGTTGGCCAGGCTCTGGGCGTGGTGGGCAGCTGATCGTTGCTGCTCGCTGCCGTTCTCGGCGGCGACGGCCTGGTGGATGGCTTGCCGGGTGTCTTCGAGGATCTGGGAGATGGTCATGGGGTGAGTCCTTCGTGGTTGGTGGCGCTTGACGCCTTGCGTTCGCGCTGGCCGGGGTGGGCTGTCAACCCCGAAGAGTCCCGGCGGCCGGAGACGAATTTCATGCGAGCGCAGCGAGTGCGTGATGAAAATCGTTGGAGCGCACGGGCGCAGCGCAGCGGAGAACGGGCGAGAGCGCTGGGGCGTGGGTTGACTGGTCGGGCCCCCGGCCAGCGACACTTCAAAAGGCGCGCGCCCCCTATGGTGACCACAAGAGCGAAGCTCGGGCCGCAGGTCCGACAACGCCCGGCCCGGTATGGCTGGGGAAGTCAGCGGGTAGCCCCGCCAGCAGGTCGGGGTGCTTATGAGCGTTGACCCCGGCTTAGGTGCTGCCGGTTCACAACCGAGCCGGGGCACCGCCCCCACAGGCGGAAGAAATAGAGGAGCCTGGCCAGCTTCAATCGGGGGGATTGGTCCGGGGGGACTGCTGGCCAGGCTCGGCGTTGACGATAGCAGCGGCATCGGACAGGGCCGCTGCCGTGCGGGGCAGATCGTGGTGTGATCTGCCCCGCACGGGGTTGGTCAGTCCAGGGGGACCTGGTCGGCGGTGGCCTGGCCGCTGATCACCTCTTCGACATCGGAAAGGGTGTAGCCGAACACCGAGACCAGCATCTGCAGGTAGCTGGCGCGGTGGGCGGTGTAGCTGCGATCCGTCTCGCGCCAGGCACTTTTGGGCATGTCGGCCTCGTGCGCGCCGATCGCGATGGCCAGATTCACGATGTGACGCCGCTCCGCGCTCGCACCGGCCATCGCCTCGATGGGGTCGGTGCCGCCTAGGAACTGACGGGTCAGGGCCTTGGCGTTGCCGTCCTGGCGGTTGTAGCCGAACAGGTCGTGGTTGTTTCACATCGTGGACGCGAGGAACTCGGCCACCGCACCAACAGCACCTTTCGGCAACGTCTTGCGCGAGAGGTACTCGCCGATCTTCTCGCGCCGGACTTTCAGTGCCGCGTCGGCTTTCTTGTTGAGCGCGATCGTCTGCCGCCGCGCCTGGCGGTCGGCTTCCTTCTGCGCGTCGATCTCGGCGTCGGTGGGCATCGGATCGGCTCCGGCCGAGCGGTACCCGTAGGTCCGGACTGCCAACCCGGCGGCCTCGGGATCGGTGACGTACCAGCTGGTGTCGGTGTCGATGAGCGTGCGCGGGGTCGATCAGCCCTTCACCGACGGTCGCGGCGGGATCGTCGTCGCCGTCGAGGGACCAGTCGATCAGCTCCTCGTCCACCAGGATGCCGTCGGTGTCGGCCCAGCGTTCGTGGAGTCGGCCCGCACGTACGCCAGCCGGTAGGCGGCGTCGACCTGCTCGATGTCGGTGACCGCATTGCCGTTCCGTCGACGAGCCGGTGCAACTCGGTGGCGTCGCTGCTGTAGTCGGGCCGATTGCCCGTGGCCGCGATGCCCTGCTCGAGGTAGCCGTCCACGACCGTGGCTGCCAAGCTCTTTCTCTGCGGCAGCAATCGCATCGTAAACAGGTTGAAGTCGGCCATCTCTAATGCAAGATCCGGTCCCACCGGGGTCTTCCATACATCGATCCTACTGTCGACGAGGGCGGCCATCGCGTACCCACCCGGCGATGCGGATTGGCGCGGACTGCTGGTGATTTCTCGAAGAGCCGAGCGCCCGGCAGCGTTTGCCGAACCAAGATGATCATACGCGGCGACCGGCGGGCATTCGTACGAGCTTGACGCATTGAGGGAATTGAGGGAGGAGCCTGGTGGTGGCGCGGTGCCAGCTCAAATATGCTGGCCGATCCGGGTCACGTAGTTGCGATACAAAATTACCTTGCGCTCTTCTGAATTGGCGCAAGGCTCCTCTGCGCCGAAGGCATGATCAACAATGGAGTCAAGCTCAGTGTGCGCCTCACGTAGTTCAGTAGGCATGGTCGACGTCCCGTACAGCTGAAATAGTGTGGCTCCGGGCTGCTGGGCGCGTGCGCCTTCGACCTTGGCCCAAGCTGCTGCGAGGTCGCGACGGAGAGCATCGTCCGCCTGCGGGAACGGAACCGGAAAGTAGGCTAGCCCAGGCGATATTGACGGGTCCGACTTAAGTCGTCCTGCGAACACATGTACCCAGGTCATAAACATCGAGGACTGGAGTAGCGCCGCGTGCCACTCCTCGGCGGACGGAAAAATGATCAACTTGTTGCCCGCGACGACTTTTGGGTCGAAGAAGCGACCCGGAATCCACTTTCGATTCTCGGACGACACCTCGGGAAGTGCGAAGTAACGTGTCGACGGCTGTCGATCCTGGGTGAATAGATGAGGCCGTTTGGAAAACTCTCGAACCGACTTAGTAGGCGAAGCGAGGCGCGATGTGCGCACTTTGACGAGTCGTTCCTGAAGCAGCTTTGATTTCTTGATCTCCGTAGCCGGAGCGTCCTTCATCCAGAGGCACCAGTACGGGGTGTTGTTGAGCATGTACTTGCCTTGGACGAACTTGCGGAGATATTTGGCTGCGATCGGGTCGCTAACAACTGCGTCGCGCTCCGCCTCGGTGACTAACAGATGGCCACCCTCGGTAGGTTGACTTCCCTTCATTGACATCGGCATCCCGGAGATCAGTGGTTTCCGCAACTTCTCCGGCACTAGGTCTGGCCCGTCAACGAGGTAAAAGTTCAAGCTCTTGGGTAGAGATTCGCACGGTTTCGATGTCAGCGTGGGGTAAGTGTAGAGATGCCTCTTCTTGCCCGGCCTGTCTCTTGCGGAAAATCCGATGATCACACAATGAACGACAGCGGCTTTAGTGGCCTCGGTTGTCCATCTGAATGTCTGATGGCCGAAGTCGACGTCGAAGCCGCACTCTTGAAGTAACGGCACCATTGTCCGGGCTTGCTCTCCTTGCGTGATTGAGTTGGTCGAAACGAAGGCCGCCCTGCCGTGAGTTCCGCGGAGGTACGCAAGCGCTTTGGCATACCATGAGGCAACATAATCGAGGCGTCCGGTCCGGAGCCCTTTCGATTGGGGCAGGGCGGAGAATGCGGCGCGGTTGTCCGCCTGTTGTTCAGCAGTCATGAAGGCCATACCGACAAACGGAGGGTTTCCGACGACGATGGTGTCTGAGGAAGCAGGTAGGAGCGATGCCCAGTCGGTGTGCATTGCGTTGGCGTTGCGGATTGTCGGAGCAATCGCGATTGGGAGCCGATCTGGTGCGACGCCGAACTCCACGGCCATCTGCTGGTTCGCTAGATGGTCAACGAGAAGCATCGCTGTTTCCGCAATCCTCGCTGGCCATTCTTCGATCTCGATGCCATAGAAGTGGTCAAGTGTGACCTCGATGTCTGCGGTCACATCCATGGTCAACTGTGCCCGTTGGACCTTTTTGGAGGATATTTCAGACATGTCGAGGTCACGGCGTCGTTTCAAGAGGTCGAGCTCGAGCGCTCGAAGTTCTCGGTAGGCGACGATGAGGAAGTTGCCACAGCCACAAGCCGGATCGAGGAAACGAAGCCGGCCGAGCTCATTGTGGAGCTTCGTCAGCTGCGCTTTGTCATTCCAGGCGCGGTCGAGGCGGGTCCGGTACTCGTCAAGAAACAGGGGACGAATGGTCTTGAGAATGTTTTCCTCGGTGGTGTAATGCTCGCCACCATGTCGACGCGCTTCTTTACTCTTGACAGTCTGAAACATCGAGCCGAATACCGCAGGAGAGATTATCGACCAGTCAAACTCGCAGGCAGAGACCAGCGCGTCACGAAATCTCGCTGTCAAAGTAGGGAGTCGAAGTGGGTCTTTAAAGAGACCGCCGTTGATGTATCGGAATAAGGTATAGGGATCGTCCTGCGCTAGTGTGCGCAGTTTCTCGTCAGTGTTTAGGGTCTCGAATAGGCCTTGCAGATCTTTGTGGAGACTTTGTGGGGTGGTGTGCTCGTTCAGGTAACGCTCAAACAGTCCCGCTGGCGTCCACATGTCGGCGTCGTCGCCAAAGAGCAGAAACAGTAACCGCGTCAGGAGCAAAGTGGCGTCGTGTTCACCGACGCCAGCCGCTTCCAACTCGGTGTATAGGGTACCCATCAGTCGGGCGGCGGCGACGGAAGCGGTCTCAGCTTCTTGGTCGAAGGCGTCGCGCATTTTGTCGAGCAACGCTACGAGGGTGATATCGCTATCGAAGTCTAACTCGATAGCACGTAGTCGATGCGTTAGATGTGTCGTGCGATCGCCGAACAGATGTTGATGAACGAGTAGTTTCGCATTCGCGCCGCCAAGTTGTGCGCGCCGCGGCCAGCGCCACTCCTGCTTATGCTCAGCACTGAAGATGACTAACCGTTCGTGATTGTCCTTGCCGACGAGGATGTCAATCATGCGTTGGGTTTTGTGCGCGGGAAGCACAGGACAGTGCCAGATGCGTAGGCCCTTATAACCAGCTACCTGCATGAGAGTGAAGTCTTCGCCATCGACGTCGACAGTCAGGTTTGGTCGGTCTGGGTTGTCCCAACCGAGTTCGTCTATAAAAAGGGTACGGAAATCGCGGGAGTCAACTAGATCGAGAAGGCGGTTTTCAGTCACGAACTGACTCCCATGCTGGAAACAATGCGGATTGGGTCTCTTCCGCTGCGCGCGTTGATGACGAGCTGGCCGTCGCGGTGCAGTGCGGTGACGAGGGTGGCGAGTTCATCGTCGTCTGAGCCATTGCGGACAGCTCGGCGCAGACGATGCTCGGCGTCCTTCGTCAGTGCCCGTTGGAACAGGTCGTCGAGTGCAGCCTGGGTGTCGGCGTTGTGATTGTGCAGGGTCTCGCCAAGTCGGCGCCATAGGGTCCGTCTGACGCCTCGGAGTCGGCCAGCGGCACTGTCTGGAGTAGCGAGCGGGCCACGGACTAGGGTTTCGAGAAGTGCGTCATGGTCGTCACGGTGTTCGAGACCAGGCTCTTCGGGAGAAGCCTCAAAAGCTTTGAGTATTTCTTGGCCGGTGAGGAGGCGGGTTTGCCCGTCGGCGGTTGATTGGCCGAATCCGTCGATACCGGAGTCGGTCCGTACGTAGCAGGTGACACCGTCGGTGGCATCGGTGAGCCGGCGGGTGCGGGTGGCCGAGATCATGTCGGGTAGTCCCGCGATCTTGGTGGCGAGTTCAGGATCGTCTTTCTGTGCTTGGCTCCATCGTTGGTAGGCGAGGCTTGATGCGTCGACGTCGTCGGCGGCGTCCTGGTCGTCGAGGCTTCCGTTGTAGAGGTCGGTGATGGCCTTGACTTCGCTGTCGCTGCCGAAGAATTGCTCGTCGGAGCCGAAGGCCTCGGCGTTGGCATGGAGGCGGTCGCTGATGCGTTGCCGCAAAGTGATGACGTTATCGACGGACTCATGGAAGAACGAGTAGAGCAGGACTTGCTCGGCCATTTGGCCGACTCGGTCGACACGGCCGGCTCGCTGTATCAATCGGATGATGGCCCAGGGTAGGTCGTAGTTGACGACGATGTGCGCGTCTTGGAGGTTTTGGCCTTCGCTGAGGACGTCGGTGGCGATCAGGATGCGTAATTCATTCGAGGTCGTTCCAGGGGCAGCATCGTCCTGGCCGGGCAGGGTGTTGGATAGGGGCGAGAACCTGTGGGCGAGAACGGTTGGGTCGTCGCTGTCGCCGGTTGCGATCCCAACTTTGTCGATGTTTGCTGCTTTGAGCGCGGCACCGATGTAGTTGGCGGTGTCTTTGTATTCAGTGAAGACCAGAACTTTCTCGTCGGCGTGATCGTCGCGCACCAGTTTGATCAGGGCGTCGAGTTTCGAGTCGCGAGCGGGTTCCCATTCTCCGTATGAAGCGAGTAGAGATTTGATGGCACTTGTGTCGGTGACCAGGTCTCGCTGCAGCTCCTGGGTGAATAGTTCGGGTTGGACCCACCGAACTCCCGCGGGGTTTGTTTCGACGAGAGCTTCGTATCGTGTGGCTGGATCTCCGCCTGCTTCGGCGGCACCTGCTAGCTCGTCGTCAGCGTTGGGGTCTTCGTCTTCGCCGAAGGTGTTCTCGACGATGGTGCCGGTAGGGATTGGCAACCCGTTCTCGAGAGCGTAGGAGAACAGTTCGTTGCGGGCGGTATGGCGTTTGAGCGAGATGGTGAACGAGTGGCCGCATGAGGACAGGCGTTTGTAGAAGGTGGTGCGGACGAAGCCAGCGACGTTGCCGCGGCCACGGGTGAGGTTGTCGACGTACTCCTGCTCGTCGGTGGTGAGGCTCGCGGTGGGGGAGATGTAGTCGCCGAGTTCGTAGCGCGGCAGGATCAGAGCAGTCAGCGTGTCCAGGGTGGTGTCGCTGGACATGAGGGTGGCGGGGTCGTCAGGGCCGAAAGAGTGGTCGACCGGTTTGGGAATGCGTTCGGGGAATCGGAAGCGTTGGCCGTTGGAGAACTCCAGATACTGCCGACCTTCGTCGTCAGTGAGCGAGTAGTTGTTCTTGATGAAGGTGCGGGTTCGGCGGACGAGATGCTCGCTCATCAGACGCTTCCAATCGTCAGGATCTTCTGACTTTCGGTAGGCGAGCATCGTCGTTGTCTTGCCATCGACTTTGTCCGCGAGTCGGGGATCGGCGGCGAGTGCGTTGACCGGAGTGATGCCGAGGTCGTCGTCGTCATCGATATAGAGGGAGAGCTGATTCGCGACGTCTTGGAATCGGATGTTGTAGGGGGTCGCGGTGAGCAGTAGTGCCTTACTGTCGTTGGCGTGGATGTAGTCCTGGATCGCCTTGTAGTCCCGGCGGGTGTCGTTGCGCAGGGTGTGGGATTCGTCAACGATGACGAACGCGTACCGCCGCAGATCCGGCAGTATCGAGTGCGCCATGCTGTACGGCACGACGCGCCCATGCAGGTCGTAGGCCTCGAAGTGCTCTTCCCACATCGACACCAAGTTCTTCGGACAGATGACCAGCGGCATGTATCCATGCTCGTCGCGCAGCATCAAGGCGACGGCGATCGCGGTGAGGGTTTTACCCAGGCCGACGACGTCGCCCAGCATGGTGCCGCGACGCGTCATGATCCGGCGGGCAAGAGTTCGGACGGCGGTGGCCTGGTACTCCAGTAACTGGCCGCGGATCTCTTGGGGCACGGAATATTCAGCCAGACCTTCCCGGACATCCCGAGAAAGGTCGTAGCAAACCTTGAGGAAAACCTCGTACGGGCGGCGCGGCTCACGGCGCGCCCACGACTCGTCTAGAAGGTCGAGGATGTCGGCGGTCACTGGCCTGCTGAACTTGTCATCCCATCGGTCGTTAAACCACAGGTCGAGGGTAATAGCCGCGGCATTGTCGATTACATCGACATTTAGTTCGTAGTTGTGGGCGAGGCCGGGAGCGGTGAGATTCGACGAGCCAACGAACCCGGTGATCGGATTATTCAAGTCTTCGCGATGGCAAATGTACGTTTTGCCATGGAGAGGACGGCGGGTGAAAATTTTGATCTCGATGGCACCCTGTGCAAGCAGATCACGCAAAGATTGCAGGGCAGCGCGGTCCACCTTCGTAGGGATACCTCGCATCAACTGAGTCCGCAGCTGTTCAAGGAGATGCTCCTTGCGTTCGCGGGCGGTGTTGGCATCGGCATCGGTGCGGGGCGTGCCGTCGACGTCGGCCTGAAGCTCATCCAACGCATCTTGTTGGGGGGCGGTCATGACCATACCGATCAAAATTCGAACGATGGGTGTAGACACTGCGTCGACCCCGGCTTTCTCTCTGACCAGAGCATCAAAGACGGACCAGCCGCGCAAATTGAAGTAACCGACGGCCACGTCCATCCGGTCGGACACCTCAAACGTTTGCTGTAGGTGGTCACCTAAGAAGGTCTTTATGTTGTCAAAAATACGAGTCACGCCGCGATAACCTGCACTTTCACGAATCGGATGTCGTTCATCATGTTCTACGTCATTGGGTAGGACCTACGTGCAGTAGCCCTGGCAGGCGGTGGGTGAGGCGGTCTCGTCCAGGATGGTCACGATGCTCGGCTGGAAAGATCGCGCAGCACTCCGGCGCTAGCCATTCCGCAGGCCGAGTACTTGATACTTGGTGGTGTAGAGACTCCAGGGCGTCGTGTCCTTCAGCGATCTCGTGGGATTAGGGTTACTTATGATGCTTGCTACGTGGACGTTGCCGCCAGTCCTGGGTGCGGCGAACAGCAATGATGCTGTCGAACTCCTCCGGCGGTACTTCAAACAAAGCCTCGAGGGGCAGCCGGCTTTCACAGGGGCCGCGTTCGATCAGTTTGATGGCGGGGGGAACCGTCCCGATCTGGCTGACCGATTTACGGCAGCTGACATCGTTGCTGTCAGCATGCTGAGTGTTAACGTGCCACCAGAGGCAACGCTACGCCTGCTCAGTCCCGACCAGGTCTACCTCAGTAGCGCGTTGAGCGCGATCCCTCGCGACATAGATCTGGTCGATGCCACCGACGCAGATTTAGCGGCGGCCGATCACCTGTGGAGACTAGTTCGGAAGGTCGGTGTCGGTCCTGTCACCTCTAGCAAGCTGCTCGCGCGAAAACGCCCAAGGTTTCTGCCGGTCGTCGACCGAGTCGTCAAAGATGAGTTGAGTCACCCTCGCCGTGCAGATTTCTACCGCACGCTCCAGTACTACTTATCCGCCGACCAAAGGGCATTGCATCGTCATCTCGAGCACCTCCGTGAACTCGCCGGTATAAGTGAGGACATCAGCGTAATTCGCTGTTTTGACATCATCGTTTGGCTTACCGGCCGCTACCCCTCTGCCCACTCCGAGAGCACCACGATCGGAAACTAACTTCTTCTGCCATAAAGTAGGGTTGCCGAACTGTCGATCCGCGGCAACCGCCAGCTGATCCAGCGGATGATCAGGGAGATATGAAGTTCAAGCGTCGCAACTCAGAAGCCCTCGCAGATTTGATCTGTGGCAACGTCGGCTCGGACGATCCGACCTCAGGGGCGGAGCCTAAATATTTCCCGTACCGGTCGAGCATGTATATCACCGAGTTCTTCCGCGATATGGATACCGACTACGAGCACGACGGTTCGACCCGACACCGGTGGGTGGCCGACGTAATCGACACCATCCTTGACGAGCCACACGAAGGTCCCGCACACCCACCCGAGGTGTTCTGCCGTCTCGTCGACCACCTGATGAGCCCCGCCGACGCGACCAACGAACGAGTGGACCGCCCCAACGCGTTAGGGCTACTCAATGAAGTCCTGGCCCGCGAGGGGTTCGAGGCTTTTTACGGGGACGATCAGCACTGCTACCTACGACACATCGGCTCGAACACGATCACAGCCCTGCAAGCCAATCCGCATCGTCCGCTGTCCGCAGCCGAGCAAAAACGCCGCGGCCAGCTTGAGGCGTACCTAGACATCTGCAGCGAGGATGAGCTGATCGAAGAGTTGTTGCTTCCGTTGTTTCGCCAGTTGGGGTTTCACCGCGTCACCGCTGTCGGACATAAGGACAAGGCACTCGAATACGGCAAGGACGTGTGGATGCGTTATGCCTTGCCAACCCAGCACCGCCTGTACTTCGGCATTCAAGCCAAAAAGGGGAAGCTCGACTCGTCCGGACTTACCAAGAAAGGCAATGCGAACATCGCCGAGATCCACAACCAGGCGTTGATGATGCTCGCGCACGAGATCTTTGACCCCGAGACCAACCGACGGGTACTGGTTGATCACGCGTTCATTGTTGCCGGTGGTGAAATCACAAAGGCGGCCCGCAACTGGCTCGCAAATGCACTCGACGCTTCGAAACGTAGCCAAATCATGTTCATGGATCGGACCGACATCCTCAATCTCTACGTCGTCACCAACCTGCCGTTGCCTGCGAAGGCGTTGCCGAAGGAATCTGACCCGTGGGGTGCCGAAGCGCCGTTCTGATTGATTGATTCAAGACGACACTGTTGAAGAGTCGCGCACGCTTATCGATGCCCCCAGACGTCAGCTGCCCATGTTGGAGCGCGATTTGTCCGGTTTCGTCGGTGGCGGCCGGGACGTCGAGATTCGCCCAGGAGCAGCGCGGTTCCGGCTACCAATCGCCGCTAGACCAGAATCGGCCGCGCTCATCTCGTTTTCGCTGACTATGGCCTTGAAGTCGATGGTGAGTGTCTCGACGTCAATGGTGCGGGCGGCCTGGGCGAGGCGTCATAGAGCCGCAGCACGAGGGGAGTTGGGTGTAGGTCTCCGTTATTCATCTCGCTCCTTCGCCCTGCGTGGTGAATAGATATTCCGCGTGGCTGCGCCGAAGTGCAACAGCAACCGCACGACGGCCGCCGAGGTTATGAAAATGCGTACCTGTCGGCTTTCGTGCAGCGAAGACCGGTCACGTGAAGTGGCCTGGCGATCTTTAGTTCTGCTTCGTGAAGGCCTCCACAACATCCGCTGGGATCCGGCCGCGGTCGCCGAGCTGGTAGCCATTCTGCTGCGCCCAGGAACGAATCGTCTTGGTAGCCGCATTCGAGACCGCCGGGGCGGGGACGTTCGCAGGGGCCTTAGTCCCTGGCGTGCGCTTGCGCCCGCCGACACGACGTGACCGTGCAAGCAGCGTCGAGAGCGGAACTCGACCACTTTCGATGCGGTCAAGGTTCGTTGTGCTGGTATCGAATTCGTAATCAACACCCAGCCACGTCCAACCGACGACGTTGAGGTCGTCAATTTCGAGAGCCTTACCATCGATGTCGTCGGTGAACTCGACTCGTGTCACAGTTGCCACAAATGCACGTCCTTCGTGTTGCGCCAGAGCAAAATGCAGTGTCGACGCGACGATAGTCTAGGCACAGACGCTGCTGTACCCGGGCCGGTTCCGGCCATAGGGTCGATGGTGAAGCTGTATCGCAGTAGCGGGTCGAAGCCCAAACTATGCTGCCTCGGACAGGATCGTCTTCTGAGCCTTAAGGTGCCGGCGTAATGGCGTAAAAACGCCACCCTCAGAGCCGTCCTCGTCTACTTCAGGGAGGTCAACGCCATACGCTGCCGCCAGCTTCGTCGTATGTGCGATCACCAGATCCGGCGACTGCACGGCAATTGCCCGAAGCGACTACCTGGTTGCGATCGAGGTTTAGAGCTTGTCCGCCTTCGCCGTGCTACTTCTGCGGCCACTTGAGCTTGCCCGTCGGGAAGCGGCGGGGGTCTCGGTAGCCGTCGATGCTGTGGCCGGGTGCAGATGGGTCTGGCGCTAGCGAGATGCCGCCCCCCCGGCCAGAAATAGACGCCGTCAGTGGAGCTCTCAGCGTACTGAGACAGAGGCCTTCCGCCTGACATGTTGTTCTCTACGACCCACAGGGACATCACTAGGACCCGCAGGGTAAGCCCCGTGGTCAGCTCGACGGCCACGATAGGGTAAGGCCGAATCAAAGCTGTGTCATCGACCAGGAAGGCCACGTGCCCCAGGCTCCAGTCGGCGCCCGCGGCAGCCAGCTCGGCCGCCTCCAGACCTTCGAACTGCGGGTCGTCGACGACGCGCAAGTCGGCCAGGAACTCATCGCCTCCAGTAACCAAGACCGGTGCCGTCGCGCGCCGACGGATATCGGCCCACGCGTGTTCGTCGGAGAAGTCAGTCCGTATCAGCAACGATCCAGGCTTGCGTGTCTCGAGTTCACGCAGAGCCTGCATGCGTCGGGATTCGTCAGCCGAAAGCACCATGCCAACCCACGGTAGCGGCCAACGCAGCCCGACGGGAGAAGGCCAGGCATTCGAGCCCTACCAGCAGCTTGTCAAGTTTACTTGACATAATATAGATTATCGGCGTAATCGTTTGTGCTGCAATTTGTTTCGTCACCAGTGACGAAACTTACCATGACCTTCCTGTCCGCCCAGTAGTCCCGGTACGTCGCTCCGTCCGCCCGATGACGGCACACAGACCGACGACGGAGACGCAGCCCCCGCAGCATGGGCCGAGGCCTTGCGCGAAATCTGTCCATGATCTTTGCCGTTGTCTAGAAGGCAATTACGTACGGTGTATGACCTGGAGAATCGAACTTCGCCCCGCGCCCCG
Organism: Williamsia soli; assembly: GCF_017377795.1. Taxonomy (GTDB): domain Bacteria; phylum Actinomycetota; class Actinomycetes; order Mycobacteriales; family Mycobacteriaceae; genus Williamsia; species Williamsia soli. The sequence continues at coordinate 135,986 of NZ_JAFRDR010000014.1, forward strand.
GGCGGCCAGCATCGGCGAGCACACTCCATCCCGATCGCAGCGGATTCCCACGGTCCAACGTCGCCCCGCATGATGCCCATCATCTTGTTCGTACCCCGCTGCGGTCGCTGGCACATCCACCCCGCAACGTCGCCGCAACGTGGGAAAGCCGAACATTTCGCCTCAGTCCTCAACGTAAGTGTGTTTTGGACCACAGCCGCAATGCGCGATTACAAGGAGTGCCATGTCTACCGTGCCCACCAACCAGCTTGAGCTGACTGTCGCGGACTCGGGGCGCATGCCCTGGGACCTGCTCGAGGTACCACAAATCAACGCTCAGATCCCCGTGAAGGTGCTCTTCAGCGACCCCGATACCGGCATGGAAGTGTTCCTCATCCGGTACCGAGCAGGCTTTATGAACACCTGGCACACCCACCCGCACGCGCACGGCATGTACATCATCGATGGCGTCCTGAACACCCACAAAGGCGAGTACGGGCCGGGGAGCTTCGTCTGGTTCCCCGAAGGCGGCTGGATGGAACACGGCGCTACCGCCGTCAACGACGTCACCCTGCTGTTCATCACCAACAAACCCTTCGCCATCTGCTACGAGGTCGACGACAACCACCCCTACCCCATGAACACCAACGACTGA
>NZ_JAFRDR010000015.1 GCF_017377795.1 Williamsia soli
AGGATCGTAAGCAGTTCGGGAAGTCGATCAGCTCGTTTCAGGGTGTGGAGTTCATGATCGCGGATATGGCGATGAAGATCGAGGCTGCTCGTCTGATGGTGTACACCTCGGCGGCGCGGGCTGAGCGAGGGGAGAAGAATCTGGGGTTCATCTCGGCGGCGGCGAAGTGTTTTGCCTCGGATGTGGCGATGGAGGTGACCACCGATGCGGTGCAGTTGTTCGGTGGTGCCGGTTACACCCGTGATTTCCCGGTGGAGCGGATGATGCGTGATGCCAAGATCACCCAGATCTACGAGGGCACCAACCAGATCCAGCGCGTCGTGATGTCACGAGCACTCCTGCGCTAGCCCGATCGTGGTGGGTTCTGGCGAGCATTCGTCCAGGTCGGCGTCGCCACAACCCACCAATTCCGGGGATACAGATCCACCCCAGGTCTGATGTGCGACCGCGTCCGGTGCCACTAGATTGGGCGCAATGAACACCCAGCGGATCATCGAGCGCTGGAATCGGTTCGCGGAGCCGCGGACATTGCTGCTCGACGCGCTTCTGGCGATCGCCATCGCCACGGTGACGGTGCTGCCGGAGCTGTGGGAACAGATGGGTCCGAACGTCTGGTGGCGGATGCTGCTCGGCGCGGTGTGCTGCGTGGCACTGGCATTCCGTCGAACCCGGCCGGACCTGGCCGGATCTGTGATCGCGCTGGCCGCGTTCGTGCACATCGTCGTCGACGAGCAGCTCAGTCCGGCTGTCACCGTCACCGCCGTCATCGGGCTCTACTCGATGGCGGCGTACGGTTCGACGTGGGGCACCAGGGCGGCTCTGGTGCTCGGCGTCCTCGGCGGGGTTGGATCGTCCGGACGCTTCTACTCAGAAGCCCCCGAATCGCGTTCGTTCGAGTACAACGCCATCGGGGCCTCCTTTCTGGCAGCCCTGACGGTCGGTATCTGGGCCACCGGAATGTTGCGCCGATCGCGCATGCGCGAGGTCTCCTCACTACGCGAACGGGCTCGGCTGCTCGAACTCGAACGAGCGCAGGAGGCCGAGCTCGCCGCGATCGGTGAGCGCACCCGTATCGCCCGCGAGATGCACGACATCATCGCCCACACCCTGACGGTGGTGATCGCGCAGGCCGACGGTGGCCGGTACGCCGCGGAGCAGGATCCGGGGGCGGCTGCACGTGCGCTCGAGACCATCGCGGAGAACGGGCGACAAGCCTTGGCCGACATGCGTTCCCTGCTCGGGGTGTTGCGTGAGGACGGGCCGCGTGAGGTGCGTGCCGTGCCGGGCATCGCCGACGTGCCGGACCTGTTGGCCGTGGTGCGGGCCGGCGGCCTACCCGTGACCTTCTCGTCCTCCGGTCCCGAGCGAGCGGTCTCGGCGGGGTGTGGACTCACCGCGTACCGGATCATCCAGGAATCGCTGACGAACGTACTGAAGCACGCAGGACTCGGTGCGGATGCCGACGTCCGAGTGCGTTGGGAGCCCGCGGAGTTGCGCATCACGATCGTCGACGACGGACGCGCCGACACGGTCGAGGCCGACTGGGTCGCTCCCGCGGGTGGTAAAGGGTTGTTGGGCATGCGGGAACGAGCAGAATTGCACGGTGGGACGCTGACCGCCGGCGCGCGCCCGGATCGCCGCGGGTACCGGGTAGAGGCGATCTTGCCGACGGGGGAAGCGTTGTGAGCGAAGTGATTCGGGTTGGACTCATCGACGATCAGGCGCTGGTGCGAGCCGGGTTCGGGATGGTCATCAACTCTCAGGCCGACATGGAGGTGGTCCTCGAAGCCGGCGACGGCAACGAGGCCATCGAGCAGATCGGCGCGACAAAGGTCGATGTGGTGCTGATGGATGTCCAGATGCCGGGTCTTGACGGTATCGCGGCAACGCGCCGGTTGCTGGACGGTCTCGACGATGCGCCGAAAATCGTGATGCTCACGACCTTCGACACCGATGAGTATCTGCTCGCGGCCATCGCGGCCGGTGCGAGCGGGTTTCTCCTCAAGGACGCGCTTCCCGAAGAACTCCTGGCGGCCATCCGCACTGTCTTCGCCGGGGATGCGGTGATAGCGCCGCGGTCTACGCGACGGTTGCTGACCCACGTGGCCGCGGGGGTGAGTGCGGGTCCCGAGTCGGTCACCCCTTCGCGGGTCGACCTCGTCGACCCGCTGACCCCGCGCGAGTGTGAAGTGCTGCGGGCCATCGCGATCGGGATGACCAACGGCGAGATCGCCGCAAGCTTTCATCTGTCGACAGCGACGGTCAAGACCCACGTAGGTCGGGTGTTGACCAAGACCGGTTCGCGAGACCGAGTGCAGGTCGTGCTGTTCGCTTTCAGGACCGGAATGGTGGCGCTGGCCGACATCCTCGGCCACCACGCGTAGTACTGCGGTCGTACCGCGAATCACCGCATGGGTGGACGCGGGTGTACACCATGATCGGCCCTGACTCCGACGATTCCTTCACCCACCGAAAATACGCTTGTCCGGCAATGACATTCATTGACAGGGACAAGGAGTAAGCGATGTCGACTAGGAGAACCCAGGTGAACGCTGCTGAGACCGCCGGCGCCAGTGGGGTGCAGCCGAGCCACGCTTCCAGTGGCACAGTGGCGGCTCGGGCCATCGGGTTGCAGAAGACGTACGGCGAGAAGGACGCGAAGGTTCACGCGCTGCGCAACGTGAGCCTGGCGATCCCTGCGGGCAGGTTCACTGCGATCATGGGTCCGTCCGGCTCGGGAAAATCGACACTCATGCACTGCCTGGCCGGGCTGGACACCCCCACGGCCGGCACCGTGATGATCGGGGACACCGATCTGTCCCGGTGCGATGACACGCAGCGGACTCGAATCAGGCGGCGCGAACTGGGATTCGTCTTCCAGTCGTTCAATCTGTTGCCGGTGCTCTCCGCGAGGGCGAACATCCTGTTGCCGCTCACGCTGGATCGCCGGCGCCCGGACGGGGCATGGCTCGATGAGTTGGCGGACGTGCTGGGTATCGCTGATCGTCTCGACCACAAGCCATCCGAGCTGTCGGGCGGTCAACAGCAGCGGGTGGCGATCGCGCGTGCTCTGCTTCCTCGGCCACGTCTGATCCTTGCCGACGAACCGACAGGTAATCTCGACAGCCATGCGGGAGCGCAGGTGCTCTCGCTGCTGCAGGCGAGTAGCCGCCGGGCGGGCCAGACCATCGTGATGGTTACTCACGACCCGGTGGCGGCCAGCTATTGCGATCAGGTGATAGTCCTGGCCGATGGTCTCCTGGTAGACCAGATTGATTCCCCGACAACGGATTCGGTGTCCGCGGCGATGCTGCGCCATGGCTCGGTGGTCGGTGCGGCGGGGATCGTCCGATGAGAAGTGTTGCGCTTGCCCAGCTCCGGGCATACAAAGGTCGCTACCTGGCGTCGGGCTTGGCCGTCGCCATCGCCGTCGCGTTCGTCGCCGCCACCCTCACGCTGTCGGAGACCTCGAGCGCGTCGATGCGCGCATCGGTGGCCGGGCAGTTCGCGAATACGGACGCCGTAGCGTTCGTACCCGGTGAGTTCGCCGACCGGACGGGTGCGGCGCTCGCCGACACGGCGGGGGTCGCTGCGGTCGCGATCGACACCACCCGGTGGGTGAGTGTGACCAGCGGGACGAAGTCGTACGGTCAGGTCCAGCTGACCGCCATCGCGCCCGACGAGTCGTTGCGCTGGCAGACCCTGTCGGTGGGACAGCTGCCCCGGGCAGACGACGAGATCGTAGCCTTCACCGGGTCGAACTTCGCTGTCGGCCAGCACTTCTACGTCCGTCCCGACGTCGACACCGCCACCGACAGGGTGGCCCGGGAGATGACAGTCGTGGGGCTGCTGGATCGTGGCTCGATGACCACCAGCGCGCCGCAGTTGTTCGGCACCAACGCGGGTGTCGCCGCCATCGAGCCGGGGCGGGCGGTCGATCAGGCCGAGAGCGTCGTCATCCGGATGGCGCTGCGCCCAGACGCCGACCCGGTCGCAGTGATGTCGGCGATCACCGGACTCGTCACCTCGGTGCCCGGTGGCCAGGCCATGACCGGTGGCCAGGCCACCGACGAGGTGATGAGCCGGTATGTCGGTGAAACCGACGTGCTGGCAACCGTATTGCTCGTCTTCGCCGCCATCACCGCGTTGGTGTCGTGCCTTGTGATCGCGAACACCTTCGCGGTCCTGATCGCCTCGCGCACGCAGGAACTCGCACTCCTGCGGTGTATCGGGGCCGATACCGGGCAGGTGCGATCAGGGGTGCGATTCGAGGCGCTGCTCCTGGGTGTGGTGGCATCGATCGTCGGGGTGGTGTTCGGGATCGGCGGCGTCGCAGCGGCATCGGCGGTGGTGCGCGGGGTGGGCTCGAACTTTCCGCTGACCGAACTGACGGTGCCGCTCGCCGCGCCGGTGGTCGCCGTGGTGCTCGGCGTGGTGATGACGCTGAGCGCCGCCACCGTTCCTGCCCGACTCGCGACCGCTGTATCTCCGCTGGCGGCGTTTCGTGCGGTCGTTCCGGCGTCCAGCGGACGTCGCGGGGTCGCGCGGTTGGCCGTCGCCGGGGCATTCGCAGGTGGTGGGACCATCGTGATGATCGTGGGTATGGGTGGGGAGTCCGTGCCCGCGGCCGGGTTCGGCGGCGCCTTGAGCTTCCTCGGCTTCATGCTCGCCGCTGCGGTGCTGGTGCCCCCTGTGGTCCGCGTGATCGGGGTCGGCGGCGCACGCCTGCTGCGGGGAACCGCGGCCGGGCCTGTCGCCGGACTGGCTGCCGCGAACGCGACACGCCACCCACGACGCACTGCGGCGACGGCATCGGCGCTCATCATCGGTATCACCCTGACGACGATGATGGTGGTGGGGGCGCAGGTCGTGCGGTCGAGCGTCTCGGGTCTCATCGGTGAGATGCACCCGATCGACGTGATCGTCTCGTCGAGTGCACCGCTGGAACCGTCGCTCGTCGACGCGGTGGCGAGTACATCGGGGGTCGAGGCTTCGATACCCGTCACGCGTACCGAGGTGTCGGTGAACGGGAAGCCCCTGAGTGTGGGTGCCCTCGACACCGCTCGTCTGCCGCAGGTGATGCGGTCAGGGCGCGCACCCGCCGCTGATGAGATCGCTCTGGCGCCGGAAGATCAGACCCTCGCGGGAGTCGGACCGGGTGAGCGAGTGCGACTCGTCTCCGGGGGAGCGATTCGCACCGTGACCGTCGTCGACGGCGCTTCGGGTTCGTTTGTCGATCGCGGCCTCGTGGCCGTGGCGCCTGCGCCCACCGGTCTCGTGGTCCGGCTGGAGTCGGGCGGTGCCGGGAGTTCGGTGGTGATGACCGGGATCCGTGAGCTGGTGGCGAACTCGGCCCCCGACGCCACCTTCGGGGGCGGTGTCGAGATAGCCCAGCAACTCGATCAGATCCTCACGCTGCTTTTGCGAATCGTGCTGGCACTGCTGGCCGTTGCGGTGGTCGTCGCGCTGATCGGGGTGGGCAACACGATGGCGCTCTCGGTCATCGATCGATCTCGCGAGAACGCGATGCTGCGGGTGATCGGCCTGAGTTCGCGCGGTGTGCAGGGGATGCTGCTGGCGGAAGCGACCCTGATCGCGGTGGTCGGATCCGTCGTCGGTGTGCTGCTCGGGACCGGATACGGGATGGCGGGTGCTGCCGCTGTGGTCGGCGTCGACCGGGTGTCGCTGCCGGATCTACCACTTGTCGCGCTGACAGGGATCGTCGTGGTCGGAGGGATGGCAGGATTGCTCAGCTCGGCCATTCCGGCCCGTCGGGCACTGAAGGCAGATCCGGCTGCGGCGCTGTGAGTTTCGGGTAGGCGTCATCGCGGACTTGACAGGAAATAGAACGGATGTTCGACTGGGCATCATGCGATGGGACGCACAGTTGCTCGAGTCCGAGAAGGATTCGGGAGAGGACTTCGCCAGGCCGGCTCTTCCAGGATTGGAGCGAGCCGGCCTGGTCCGGTCTGTGCAGACCCCAGAGTTCTCTGGGGTGACCTTCCACGAAGTGCTCTGCAAGAGTGCTCTGAACAAGGTCCCCGACGGCTCACGGGTGCCGATGCGCTGGACCATCAATCCGACCAGGGGTTGCCTGCACCAGTGCGTCTACTGCTTTGCCCGGGGAAGCCACGAATACCTGGACCTCGATGCGGGCCGTGACTTCGACACCCAGATCGTGGTGAAGGTGAACATCGCGGCAGTCTTGCGAAAAGAGCTGGGACGCAAGAGCTGGAAGCGCGAAACGGTGGCTCTGGGCACCAACACCGATCCTTACCATCGCGCGGAGGGCCGCTATCGGTTGATGCCGGGCATCATCGGCGCCCTCGCCGATCACGGGACCCCGATGTCGATCCTGACCAAGGGGACCCTGCTGCGGCGCGACCTGCCGTTGTTGTCCGTGGCAGCACAATCGGTCCCGGTGACCATCGGGATCTCGTTGGCGCTCTTGGACGAAGATCTACGTCGGCAGGTCGAGCCCGGCGCTCCCTCGGCCAGGGCCCGTCTCGATCTGATCACCGCCGTGCGTGAGGCAGGTTTCGATTGCCACGTGATGGCGTCGCCGATACTTCCCGCGCTCAAGGATTCCCGGGCCGAGCTCGATGAACTGTTCGGCGCCCTGGCCGCGGCGGGCGCCACCTCGGTCACCGCCTCGGAATTGTTTCTTCGGGGACCGACCCGCAACTGGTATCTCACCTGGCTCGGTGACAACCACCCCGCGTTGTTGCGTACCTATCGGCGGATCTACGGACGGGGTTCGCACCCCGCGCCGGAATATCGGCAGTGGTTGCGCGAGCGCATCACTCCGCTGCTGGACAAGCACGGCCTCACCGGCAGGGGTTACGACGAGATCCACGTTCCTCGGCCTCAGGTCGCGACAGCGCAACCTCCCGTCCAGCCGACGCTTTTCTAGCTCGTGGCCACCGGTCGCCTTCCGGGGATTCCCCCAGCGCAACCTTTCGGCGGGGCCCAGGGTGGTCAGGTCAGGGTCGCGGTGACCTTCTCGGATTCGGCCCGCCCGGGTAGCTTGGCAATGTCAGGGTTGGCCACCTGTACCAGCGAGCCGCCGCTGACGAGTGTGGCGAGCAGATTGGCGATCAGATTTCCTGAGTCGTCCCACGGGCGGGTGGTCATGATTCGCGAACCGGCGACGATCCCCGCCTCGACGGCGAATTCCTGGGCCGCGGCGATGACTTCGTCGACCGTTCGGTCGTCGAGCGCTGGGCCGCCGGGCCCGGTCGGTTGGAACTGGTCGCCGTGGACGCGCACCGATGCGGCGTAGTCGGTGAGTCCGATCGGCAGGTCGCGCATGGGCATGCCGAACGGGTCGAGGGATACGACTGCGATCTCTGGCGCCGCGTCGACCCGTTCCAGGGTCGCCATCGAACAGAAGGCCAGAGCCGCGTCGTCGGAGTATCCGAGGCGGACATGAACCCCTGCCCACCACGCGCCGAGCAGAACCGCAGCACTCTGCCAGTGCGTGGGCAGGTCGACAGACACCACGTCGCCGGCCATCAGGCCGAATTCGTCACGGATCATGTTGGCTGTCTTTGCGGCCCAGTTCGCCGTGGTGATCCCGGACAGCTCTGTGCGTTCACCGGTGGAGTCGTCGTAGTAGGTCAGCAGCGGTTGCGATCCGTCTTTGGCCAGCGCGGGATTCAGCGCGGCATCGGTCACCGTGGTCAATTGACACACTCCGGTCCGGTGCCGCCGGCGGTGATGGTCTTGGCCGGCGGGGCAGCCGGATCCGAGGTCGGCGCGTCCTGGCTGTCCTGCGAGCCCTGGTCGTCGATCGAACCCGGTCCCTGGTAACTGTCGGTGAGTACCACTCTGATGGTGTTGGGGGCCAACGTCTTGTCCTCTGTGATGGGCAGACCGCCGAGTTGCTCGGCGACAGCCTTGGCTCCAGGGTTGTCGGTGCTCGCGGTCTGCACCTGACTGTCCGTGGTGGAATCGGTCTCGTTACCGGTGGCGCCGGTCAGGTATCCCTTGGTGGAGACGATCTTGGACACGTTGGTGGCCAGCCCGTCGACGGTGCCGGTGTTGACGACGTCGACGGTGTAGTCGCCGGCGCGGAACTTGGTCTGGCCCGAAGCGTCCTTTTCTCCGAGTAGACCTGCGGTGAACGCTTTGACCGCCTGCGGATCTATTTCGACCACGCTCTGGGTACCGTCGTCGCTCCACCCCTGTTCGGTCACGACGGGAATCGTGGCGAATTGCACCCGGCCACCGGACAGGTCCTTGAGTTGCTCCACGAAGTTGAGGATGTCCCAGCTCTGGTCGATCACCACCGACCGCGACACCGCGTTCTCGAGGTCACCGAGCTTGCCCGGACTCGAGAGGGTTCCCGCGGAAAGCACCTTCTGGGCAAGCGAGGCCATGAAGACCTGCTGGCGGACGATCCGATCGAGATCGCCACGCGGGAGGTCGTGGCGCTGGCGCACGAAGCTCAGGGCTTCCGCCCCGTCGAGCGTCTGCCGTCCCGCCGGGAAGTCGGCACCCGAATAGGGCTCCGACACGGGCGCTTTGAGGCAGACCTCGACGCCTCCCACGGCATTGGTCAGCAACACGAATCCGAGCAATCCGACCTCTGCGTAGTGGTCCACCTCGACTCCGGTCAGATTCGCGACCGTGGTGATCAGCGCGTCGCGTCCCGCCTGCACCGAATCTTTGTCAGCCTGTTCGAGATCCATGCCGTCGTTCACGAGTTGTTCGCGACGTTCCTCTTTGGATGATCCGTACGCCGAGTTGATCTTGGTCTTGCCGATGCCCGGGACGTCGACGTAGGAATCGCGGGGGATCGAGATCGCGGTGGCAGAGGATCCGTCGTTCGGGATGCGGATCAACAGGATCGTGTCGGTGTTGGTGCCGACGTCGTCGCCCGAGTGAAGTTGCGCCAGCTCTTTCTCGGACAGGGGGTTGCCCTGGGCGTCGGTGCGGGAATCGGTCCCCACCATGAGTATGTCGACCGCGCCGTCCTTGCCAGAACCGAGCGAGAGCCCGTCGAGCTTGGTGATGCTGTTTTCCAGTCGGGTCATCTGATTCCAGGCGAAGCCGGTAGCGACCAGTACCGCCACCGACACCAACGCGACGGCGGCCCGCGTCAGTGAGCGTCCCGACCGGCCACCCGGGGCGGACTCGCCGGCAGGTGGCCTGGTCGCAGGTGGTGGGGGAGTCGGTGCGTTTCGGCCCGACCGCGATCGATCGTCGCGTCCGCCGCGCCGCCGCGGGGCTTCCGGTTCCTGCGGACGGGCACCCCGATCACGCCGACCCGCACGTTCGTTCGATGCCCGCACAGCACGCTGGGCACCGGAGCCGTCGTCCGGTAAGGGCCTGCGGGGTCTCGGGGACGCCGTCCGGCGGGGTGGTAGCTCGGCGGGCTGCTCCCGCTCGCGCCGACGGGCTGACGGCGGGCGCTGTGGTTCGTCGCCGCCGGATCGCTGGTGGCGGCCGCCACCAGCGCGGCGCTGCCCCGATGATCCCGTACGGCGCTCGCCCGGCGGTCGATCCGACGATGGACGATCCACTGCGGGGTGCGCTCCTTCTCAGTACAAATTGCTCCGGCTGTACACGTCAGCGTTGTGCTCGTCGAGGTCGCACACTCTGGTGTGCGCGGCCGTCGTCGAACTGACCGCAATGCTACGTGCGAAACTTCGCCACCTGACGCAGCCGGTTGTCCCGTGTCCCTCACATCGTCACGCGATGGGCATTGGGCGTCCGAGTGGCCAACACGACGCGAAAGCGGACATGATTGTGGCCATGCAGACCTTTGGCGGAGACGGAGCGGAGCGGAGCTCGACCTTTGGCGGAGACGGAGCGGAGCGGAGCTCGACCTTTGGCGGAGACGGAGCGGAGCGGGGCTTGCCTGGGTCGGGATCGATTGTCGTGACCGGGGTCGCCGGACAACTGGGCACGCAACTTCGCACCCGCGGGGGTTCACGGGTCCGGGGGCTGACCTCCGCTCAGCTCGACATCACCGATCCGGTGTCCGTTTACCAGGCGCTGGGAAAGCTGGCGCCCGGTGATGTGGTGATCAACTGTGCGGCCTACACCGCGGTCGACAACGCCGAATCGGACCGCAGCACGGCTGCTGCCGTGAACGCGGATGGCCCGGGATATCTGGCTGAACACACCGCGCGGACCGGAGCTCATCTGATCCACATCTCCACCGATTATGTGTTCACCGGTTCGTCGTCGCGTCCCCTGGAACCGGGAGATCCGACCGGGCCTGACTCGGTGTATGGAGCGACGAAGCTCGCCGGCGAACAGGCTGTCCGAGCCGGCGATCCGGCGGCAACCATCGTCCGGACGGCGTGGGTCTACACCGGTGCCGCGGGTTCAGCCGACTTCGTGGGCACCATGCGCCGGCTCGAACGGGAGCGTGACACGGTGTCGGTCGTCACCGATCAGGTGGGGTCGCCGACTTATTCAGGTGATCTCGCCGACGGGCTGCTCGAGCTGGCCGGGGAGGTGAGCGGTCCGGAATCGGTGGCGTCCGGGCAGATCCTGCACGCGACCAACGCAGGCAGTTGCAGTTGGTTCGACCTCGCTCAAGCGGTGTTTGCCGAAGTCGGCGCCGATCCGTCACGGGTCCTGCCCACGACGTCGGCGGAGTTTCCTCGCCCGGCGCCGCGTCCTGCGTACTCCGTTCTCTCCGGACGGGCCTGGCAGGACGCAGAGCTCACACCGCTACGGGACTGGCGCGCGGCCTTGACGGCAGCGGTGCATCACGGTGGGTGATGCTGTCCTGTCCGGGCGACCCGGCGTGGCCGGTTACCCTGAGCCCGTGACTGCTGAGCCCACCCCGAAAAGTCCGGTCCCGAAGAGCGTGGCGGTGGTGACGGTGACGTACTCCCCGGGGGAGTACCTGACGAGGTTCATCCAGACGCTGGAACATGCGACCGCGGCGAGCGTGTCGGTGATACTGGCCGACAACGGATCCGTGGACGGGGCCCCCGAGGCGGCGGCCGAGAAATACGACAACGTCTCCCTGCTGCGCACCGGTGGCAACATCGGCTACGGCGGCGCGATCAACCGGGCAGTCGCCGAGGTCGATCCGGCGGCGGAGTTCGTGGTGGTCGCCAACCCTGACGTGGAGTGGGGTCCCGGCTCGATCGATCAGCTCTTCGAGGCGGCCGAGCGCTGGCCGCGGGCGGGCTCGCTGGGTCCGCTCATCCACGAACCCGACGGCACCGTCTACCCCTCTGCCCGCCGTGTGCCCGACCTGGTATCGGGTACCGGTCACGCGGTGCTGGGGACGGTCTGGAAGTCGAATCCGTGGACGGCGGCCTACCGGCAACAGGACGAGGACCTCTCCGAGCGACCGGTCGGCTGGTTGTCGGGCTCGTGTCTGCTGCTGCGCCGCGACGCGTTCGATTCGATCGAGGGCTTCGACTCGCGTTACTTCATGTATATGGAGGACGTCGATCTCGGTGACCGGCTCGGCAAGGCCGGGTGGCTCAACGTCTATGTACCGCAGGCGCAGATTCTGCACGCGAAAGGCCATGCGGCGGGCCGTGATCCGGGCGCGATGCTGCCGGCTCATCATCGCAGTGCCTATCGGTTCCAGGCCGATCGACACCCGCAGTGGTGGCAGGCGCCGCTACGACTGGCTTTGCGGCTGGGGCTCGCGGCACGGTCCGCGGTTGTGGTCCGCTCGGCCAAGCGTGCCGCAGGCCGCGACAATTCTCTGACCGGTGCCGACAGCTCTCGGGCGGCTGAACTGAAAGGCAGACCATGACCTCGAATGAGACCTCGCAGACGACCTCGGTCGACGACGTCCAGGCGGTGATCCTTGTCGGCGGGAAAGGGACTCGCCTCCGGCCCCTGACGCTGTCAGCGCCGAAACCGATGTTGCCGACGGCCGGCTTGCCGTTCCTGACCCACCTGCTCGCACGTATCAGCGCGGCCGGTATCACCCGCATCGTGTTGGGTACCTCGTTCCAGTCGAAGGTGTTCGAGCAGCACTTCGGCGATGGCTCCAAGATGGGGCTGTCGATCACATACGTGCACGAATCGGAGCCCCTCGGGACCGGCGGCGGAATCCGGAACGTGCTGTCGGAGCTCACCGCGGAGACCGTCTTGGTGTTCAACGGTGACGTCCTGTGCGGAACCGATGTGCGCTCGATCGTCGAGACCCATCAGACCTCGGGCGCGGAGGTCACCCTGCACCTCGTGCGCGTCACCGATCCGCGTGCTTTCGGTTGCGTGCCCACCGATTCCGAGGGGCGCGTCACCGCGTTCCTCGAGAAGACCCAGGATCCGCCGACCGACCAGATCAACGCCGGGTGCTACGTGTTCAATCGTTCGGTGATCGAGACGATCCCGGAAGGTCGGTCGGTATCGGTCGAACGTGAGGTCTTCCCGGGGCTGCTCGCCGAGGGTCGCCACGTCCAGGGTCATGTCGACTCCGGGTACTGGCGCGACATGGGAACCCCGGAAGACTTCGTACGGGGCTCCGCGGACCTGGTGCGCGGTATCGCGCCGTCTCCCGCGCTGCACGGACACCGCGGAGAGTTCCTCGTTCACGACGGCGCGTCGGTGGGGCCCGGCGCCTTGCTGATCGGCGGTACGGTGGTGGGCCGCGGTGCCGAGATCGGCGCCGGAGCCCGCCTCGACGGAGCGGTGATCTTCGACGGTGCGGTGGTCGAGGCCGGTGCGGTGATCGAGCGGACCATTGTCGGGTTCGGTGCGCGAATCGGTCCGCGGGCACTGATTCGCGACGGCGTGATCGGTGACGGTGCTGACATCGGTGCCCGGTGCGAGCTCCTGCGTGGGGCCCGGATCTGGCCTGGCGTGAAGATCCCCGACGGTGGAATCAGGTTCTCGACCGATGTCTGAGGTGAGCGCCCCGCCGAGATTCAAACGTTTTGTCGCCCTTGGTGATTCGTTCGTGGAAGGGGTTGGCGACGTCGAGCCGCGCTGTCCCAACGGCGTTCGGGGCTGGGCCGATCGGGTCGCTGAGGTGATGGCGCGCGCGGACCCCGAGTTCCGGTACGCCAACCTGGGGATCCGGGGCCGGGTCCTGTCCGCGGTGCTCGGCGAGCAGTTGGAACCCGCGCTGGCGATGAACCCGGATCTGGTCGCCATCTGCGCGGGCGCGAATGATCTGCTCCGTCCGAGCGCCGACATCGACGCGCTGATCGAGACCTACGACGAGGCGATCGGACGACTGCAGGCGAACGGGGCCACGGTCGTCACCTTCACCGCCTATGACACCGGCGGGAAGTCGGTCTTCGGGGCGTTGCGCGGGCGGTTCGCGGTCTACAACGAACTGCTCAGGGAGGTCGTCGAACGCCGCGAGGTGACGCTGGTCGACTTCTGGCGCATGCGCGTCTACGCCGAACCGCGTATGTGGGAGTTCGACCGGCTGCACATGTCCACCGCCGGACATGTGTACATGGCGATCGAGGTGCTCCGCGCACTTGGCATCGAAAATGATCTGATTCCGGTGGAACTTGGTCCGGCACAGCGGGTTTCACCTACGCAGCGGCGACGCGACAGTCGTCAGTGGACTGTGGAGTACGCCATTCCCTGGGTGGGTAGGCGGCTGCGGGGTGTGTCCACGGGCGACACCATCAGGCCGAAGTATCCAGAGCTGACCGCAATGGCCCCGAGCGAGAGCTGATCGACGCCGACCCGGAACCGACGTGTCGGGTCAGCGCCCGATTATGCCGTCTCGGGCTCGAGCTGTGCCTTTGCTGCTGCGAGGAGTCCTCGACCGAGTGGGATGACCACGGGCAGGAGAGAGTCGTCGTCGGCGATGAGCAGGGCCGCCTCGCGTGCGGCGAGCGCGGCGGGGTCGGTGCTGGCGGGGTCGGCGACGGTCCCGTCGGCGGAGGCGTTGTGCACCACCAGTACTCCGCCGTCGCGCAGCAGGCGCAGACCCTCCGCGACGAATCTGGGCTGATCGGTCACGGCGCCGTCGATGAACACCAGGTCATATCCGGCGTCCGAGAGTCGGGGGAGGACCTCGGCGGCTCGGCCGTTGATCAGCCTGGTGCGCGACGGGCCGATCCCGGCGGTGCTGAATGCGAGTTTCGCTGCTCGATGATGTTCGGCCTCGGAGTCGATCGTGGTGAGAACCCCCTCGGCACGCATACCGTTGAGCAGCCACAGTCCGCTGATGCCTGCACCCGTCCCGACCTCGACCACCGCCTTGGCGTTCACCAGCCGGGCCAGGAGTGACAACGTCGCCCCGACGGCCGGCGTGATCGCCGGTGCGCCGAGTTCGTCCGATCGCTCCCGGGCCAGTCGCAGTGCCTCGTCCTCGACGATCGCAGCTTCGGCGTAGCGGCTGAGCACCGTCGGATCGATGGTGGCCGATCCCGTCGCTTCGGAGTTGGCGGGGACGCTGTGATCTGACACGGGTACGAGGTTAGCGCCGTCGCCGCCCATGATGGCCTAGGCGCGCTGAGCTGCCCGGCGCGCGGATCGGCGTCGAATGGCCCGCTGAACTGCGTGGAAATGGTTGTGACTCTCAGGTAACCCTCAGCCCTCTCATAGTGCGTGCACACCCCGGTCAGACAAGGTCATAGGGGAACAAAGCAGGCAGGCTTCGATGTTGGACGGACTGGGTATCAGTACCTGGATCCCATCTTGAGGGTGCGCAATACGACCGGCGCTAGCAGTTGGTCCTGGGGAGAAATGTGGAGTTGATCGTGATCGATGCCAACACCGAAACCGACAGGGCAGCTATTGCGGTGGGCGAAGGCCGCTCCGATGGTGTGACGGATGCGCTCGAGACGACCGGTGACCCTGTTCCCGAAGGTGGTACCGCAAGGTTCGATGCGACCGGCGATTCCACTCTCATGCCGGCTTGGGACGATCTGGTTCGCGAGCACGCAGATCGGGTGTACCGGCTGGCCTACCGCCTGTCGGGTAACCAGCATGATGCCGAAGACTTGACGCAGGAGACCTTCATCAGGGTGTTCCGTTCGCTGTCGAGCTACAAGGCGGGGACGTTCGAAGGCTGGCTGCATCGCATCACCACGAACCTGTTCCTGGATATGGTGCGGCGCCGCAACAAGATCCGGATGGAGGCACTGCCGGAGGATTACGAGCGGGTTCCCGGCAACGAGCCCGACCCCGAGCAGATCTTCCATGACGCCAACCTCGACCCGGACCTGCAGAGCGCACTGGACTCCCTTGCTCCCGAGTTCCGTGCGGCGGTCGTCCTCTGCGACATCGAGGGTCTGTCCTACGAAGAGATCGCCACCACCCTCGGGGTGAAACTGGGCACCGTGCGCAGCCGCATCCACCGCGGCCGGCAGGCCATCCGGGATCATCTCGCGTCGAGTGGTCACCACTCGGGCCGCTCCGTGCTCGCGCAGGACTTCTAGCACCACGACCGCAACGCCTCGTGGTCCGCGGAACTCGCCGGACGGCGGAGGCGTTGACTCAGTGGATGACGACGACAACCGGCGATCCGCGCCGCGATTACGTACAGTCGGACTCTGACGTCGCGGGTGCGACACCGATGCGAAGGGGTGAAGACGATGGACGAGCGCACTCCTGACGATTCGCGCCCCGACGATTCGCGCACCGAGGACTCCGAGCACGACGATTCGAAGGGCCTGCGGAACCGCCGGCGGGTCCTCGGCTGGCTACCTGCATCGTCGATGTTGACCCAGAACAAGAGCTATCGTGCACCCGGCAGCGCCGGGGGCCGCAAGTTCCTCTCGACCGAGCACCTCGCGACCGAAGCCGTCGCTGCATACGTCGACGGCGAACTCCGGATGAATGCCTACATGCGGGCGTCCCAGCACCTGCAGGCATGTTCGCAGTGCCGGGCCGAGGTCGAAGCACAGAGCGCCGCCCGCGCCGCGCTTCGTCGGTCGGGTGAGGTCACCATGCCCGCAGGTCTGCTCGGCGAACTGAACCAGATCCCGACCCGCGAGATCGACATTCGAATGGCCGACGGCGGTACCCGTGACGATCGACGTGCCGGTGAGGAATCGCCGCTGGACGCTCCAGGTTTCCCTGTCCACCGCGGCCAGCGGCGGCGTAATCGCTAGGACCGGCGCCAGGTAGCCTCGGTGAGGATCACCCGGTACACCCGGTGAGGTTCACCCGGTACACCCGGTGACGTCCAGGCGACCAGCTGCAAGCGAGGGGTTCGAGTTCTTGATGAGACCGGCGATTCGGGCGGGCCAGTGACAGACGCTGACGACAACGGCTCGCAGCCATCTCCGCGGCGGCCGGACGCTGATCCCGCACGAGGCTCGGTCGACCAGGCGCCGCGATTGGGCCCGCGACCCAATTCGCACCCCGCCGTACCGGAGCAGACCACCGCAGTGTTCGGTAGGCCCGACGGTGTCGACGGAGCATTCGCCCCGCCCGAGGCCGCTCGCACGCGTCCCGCGCAACCGGTGATCGCCGACCCCGACCCCGTACTGCAAGAGGCGTTCTCCCGTCCCGAGGGTGCCGACACCCTCCAGCGTGATCCCGACTCCCGATTCGGTGAGAAGGAAACGACACCGGAGCCTGCCGACCCGTGGCGGGATCCCGACGCAGCCGCTGCGCTGAGCGCGCCGGCAGTCGACACTCCGGTAGCACCTCCTCCGTCTACCCCTGGGCCCAAACTCGGCGTCAGCGAGGTTCTCTTCGACCGCAAGGTCAGCTGGAGGGCGCTCGCGGTACTCACCGCCATCGCTGTGGTCATCGGTCTCGTCGGCGGTCTGATCGGACGGCTGACGGCCGAGGTCACTTCTCCCCTGCACTCCGACACGGTCTCGCTCTCGGGTAGTGACGACGACAACGAAGACGAGCCCCGCAGCCAGGTGGCCCGGGTGGCGCAGGCGGTCGAGAAGTCTGTCGTGATGATCGATGTCCGTCTCGCGGACGGCGGCGGCACCGGTTCAGGTGTGGTGATCGACAAAGAGGGATACATCGTCACCAACAATCACGTCATCTCCATGGCAGCCAACGATCGCAGCGCCAAGCTGGAGGTCGTCTTCTCCGATCGCACCCGGGTCCCGGCGCGGATCGTGGGGCGCGACATCCGCACCGACCTCGCGGTCCTCAAGGTCGACGGCATCGACAACCTCACCGTCGCGAAGCTCGGCGACTCCAGCAAGATCCAGATCGGCGAGGAGGTCGTCGCGTTCGGCGCCCCCCTCGGGCTGGACCAGACCGTCACCAGCGGGATTGTCAGTGCCGAGGGACGTGCGGTCCCGCTGCGACCCGACGAGACATCCGACACCGACGCGGTGATCGACGCCATCCAGACCGATGCGGCGATCAATCCCGGCAACTCGGGTGGTCCGCTGGTGGACGATCAGGGGCGGGTCATCGGGATCAACACTGCCGGACTGGCCCCGGGCGGCGGCTCCATCGGCCTCGGTTTCGCCATCCCCGTCAACGAATTCCTCCCGATCGCTCAAGCGCTGATCAAGGACGGCCGGGTAGTGCACGCGCAGATCGGCGTCAATGCGAGTTCGGTGCGAAACGACCGCGTGCTCGGCGCGCAGGTGCGCAACGTGGTCGAGGGATCGCCGGCCGCACGAGCCGGTATCCGCGAAGGTGACGTGATCACCAAGTTCGGCGATCGGGTCATCGAGGACGCCGACGAGCTCACCGTGGCCGTTCGTACCTCGGAGATCGGCGCGGACGTGCCGTTCGAGTACTGGCGCGACGGACGCACCTTCGACGGAACCATCACCCCCGCCGCCGACTGACCCCGTTCGATTCGACAGTTCGCCGTCGCACAGTAACCTGGAGCGGTGTTCAGCAGCATCGGTTGGGGTGAGATAGCGGTCTTGATGATCGCCGGCCTGGTCATCCTCGGTCCCGAGCGTCTCCCCAACGCGATCTCATGGACCATGAAGTCGATCCGGCAGGTTCGCGATTACGCGACCGGTGCCACCAGCGCTCTCAAGGACGATCTCGGGGCGGACTTCGAAGACCTCCGCAAACCGCTCGCCGAACTCAACGAGCTGCGCGGTATGAGCCCGCGTTCGGTGATCACCAAACATCTGCTCGACGGTGACGATTCGATCTTCACGGGCAAGTTCGATTCAGGTGAGTCGAAAATCAAGCCCGTGTCCCAACCCCTGCCGACCACCGATGAGAACTCCACGGTGGTGTCACTCGGCAAGGGCGCAGGGTCCGGCAAGGGTGCAGGGCCCGGCAACGACACCGGGGCGGGTACGACCCCCGAGGAGAGCAAGGCAAGCGGGGCAACCGAACCCGCGACGTCCGCGACGAGCTCGGTCGATCGCTGGGACGCCACCTGATCTCAGCGGCGTTGTCCTATCACGCCCACCGCAGTGCGCCAGGCACACGTTCACACATGGGCGCGGCGAAGTGCAACGTGCGCGAGAGGGTCTACAACTCGATGTTGCTGCGATCAGCTTTTCGGGCTCGCGCTCCGGGTGGTGTCGATACCCAGATTCATGCCCGCCAGGCCGCGTTTGCGAACGGCGAGGCGTTCGGCGACCTGCCGCAGGGCGCCGCCGGCGGCCGAGTCCGGCGCAGAAAGCACCAGGGGCAAGCCCTCGTCTCCGCCCTCGCGTAGCGCGGGGTCGAGTGGGATCTGCCCGAGCAAGGGGACTTCAGCGCCCACGGCGACGGTCAGGCGCTCCGACACCCGGGCGCCACCACCGGATCCGAACGGTTCGATGCGACTGCCGTCCGGCAGTTCCATCCAGGACATGTTCTCGACCACGCCCATGATCTTCTGCCGGGTCTGCAGCGCGATGGCGCCCGCGCGTTCGGCAACCTCGGCCGCGGCCTGCTGTGGGGTCGTGACCACCAAGATTTCGGCACCGGGGATCAGCTGTGCCACCGAAATCGCCACATCGCCGGTGCCTGGTGGCAGATCGAGCAAGAGGATGTCGAGATCTCCCCAGAAGACGTCGGCCAGGAACTGCTGCAGTGCCCGGTGAAGCATGGGGCCGCGCCAGACGACAGGCGTGTTGCCGCTGGTGAACTGTGCGATCGAGATGAACTTCACGCCGTGGCTCATCGGCGGCAAGATCATCTTCTCCACCTGTGTGGGCTTGGCGTCGTTTCCGAGCATCCGCGGCACCGAATGACCGTAGATGTCGGCGTCGAGCACGCCGACCTTGAGGCCCCGGTCGGCCAGTGCCGCAGCGAGATTCACGGTGACACTGGACTTTCCGACACCGCCCTTGCCCGAGGCCACCGCATAGACGCGCGTGAGGGAGCCGGGCTGGGCGAACGGGATCACTGGTTCCGCGCGGTCTCCGCGCAGGCTCTTGCGTAGTTCGGTTCGTTGCTCGTCGTTCATCACGTCGAGCTCCACCGAAACTCGCCCGACCCCGGCGACATCGGCCGCGGCCGTGGTGACGCGCTGGGTGATCTCGGTCCGTAGCGGACACCCCGACGTCGTCAGGTAGATCTCGATGGCGACGCTGGCGTCGTCGGCGACAGCGATCGACTTGACCATCCCGAGGTCAGTGATCGGTTTCCCGATCTCGGGGTCATCCACCTTGGCCAGTGCCGCGCGAATGGCGGATTCCGTTGGCAACGTTGCTTGTGTCATCAGGCGCGAGTTTACGCCCGCGGTCTCATCCACCCTGCTTCGGTACGCGCAACCCTGGCGGTTCAGCGAGCCGGCGCGGGTGCGGGAGGAGGCGGCGGCAGCAGCGACTGGACCTCGGGCGGCAAGCAGATGATCACGCAGGGCTCTGTGGTCGTGGTGGTGGACGGTGACGCGGACGGAGAACTCGGGTTCGCCGACGACGGCGAGGTGGAACTGCTGCTGGACGAACTCGATGACGTCGGGGCGGGTAGCGGGCCGGTGTCGGTCGGCGCCGCACCGGTCGCGTACCCCGCCGCCCACGACAGCACGTTCGAGACGTACTCCATCGAGTTGTTGTAGCGCAGCACCGCGCTGACCTTCGTCTTTTCCGCCATGATGTCGGTGACGCCGGAGCACAGGTATCGGCCGGCCGAGTAGGTGGCGTCGAAGATGTTGTTGGGATCGGACTTCCCGTCGCCGTTGGCGTCGCTGCCCCACGAGGCCCAGGTGGAGGGGATGAACTGCATAGGTCCCATCGCGCGATCGTGGCCCGGGTCTCCGTCGATCCGGCCGCCGTCGGTGTCGGTGATCACCGCATTGCCGGACAGGTGGCCGTTGAGCAACGGACCGGCGATCGGGGTCAGGGTGGTGCCGGAACTGTCGACGTTGCCGCCGCCGGCGTGCCCGGATTCGATCCGGCCGATCCCGGCGAGCAAGAACCAGGGCAGCTTGCACTGAGGTGACTCCGCAGCGACGCGCTGCTCAGCCATCTTGTACGCCTGCAACACGATTCCCGGAATTCCCAGCGGGCCCGTCGGCAGGGCATCTGCCCGGATCCGCGGTACCGACAGCGGATCGATGACCTGCGGCAGGTCGTCGGCGGGCGCGGGCGCGGGCGGGAGGAAGTCGAGTTGTGGACGGGCCGCGACCGGGAGGATCTCGAAGGCAGGTGTCGTAGGCCCCTCGATGCCGGTTGCGGCGGCGAGCGTGGGTGCGGGCCCACTGTAGGCGCTCGAACTCACGGCGGCCATCAGGCCGATACCGATGACCGCACACCCGGTCAGCAATTGCACTCGACCCCACCGCACGTCCCGCAACTCCTGTGTTGATCTCCCCGGCCGCCATGCCGCCACGACGAATGTGACCCACGATACATATTTGCGGAATGCGTGCGCGGGCAAACCGATGTTTATCGCTTGGGCCCGCGCGGACGGCCACCCGTCGTCGCGTGCGGAGGAGTGCGATCGATCAGTCGTCGAGCAGACCGTTGGACCGTTTGCGGTCGTCGAGGTCGTGCTCGTCGCGCCTGAGTTGTTCGTCCCGCCTGACGTGCTCGTCTCGTTTGGCCTGCTCGTCTCGTTTGGCCTGGTCGCCCAGTAGTCGATCGGAGAGTTCTGTCAGCAGGTCGTCGAGCTCGCGCCTGAGATAGTCGCGGGTCACGGTGTCACCGACGGCCAGTCGAACGGCTGCGAGTTCACGGGCCAGGAACTCGGTATCGGCCTTCGTCTGCTCGGCGCGCATGCGGTCCTCTTCGAGCGAGACCTTGTCGCGGTTCTCCTGCCGATTCTGGGCCAGCAGGATCAGGGGCGCGGCGTAGGCGGCCTGCGTAGAGAAGGCCAGGTTCAGCAGGATGAAGGGGTAGGGATCCCATCGCAGACTGATCACCACGAGGTTGAGGAAGATCCAGATGATGACGATGATCGTCTGGATGGCCAGATATCGGCCGGTGCCGAGGAACCGGGCGACGCGCTCGCTGTAGACCCCGACGACGTCGGAGTCGAGGTTCAGTTTCCAGCGGCGGTTCTGTCCGGGTGTGTCGAGTCGCCGGACGGAACGGGCATTCTGCCGCTCAGTCCTCGGGGTGGACCGGTTGTCACGATCGCTGGGGCTCATCAGCGCAACCCCTCGGCGAGATCGTCGTCGCCTTCGGTCTCGCGCCAATCCTCTGGCAGTAGATGATCGAGGAGGTCGTCGACCGTCACCGCTCCGATCAGGTGTCCGTCATCGTCGATGACGGGTCCGCAGACGAGGTTGTAGGTGGCGAAGTAACGGGTGACCTTCTCGAGGGAGTCGTTCGGGCCGAGATTGGGAAGCCGATCGTCGATGATCCCACCGACGAGGTTGGCCGGTGGTTCCCGCAGGAGGGCCTGGATGTGGACGCAGCCGAGGTACTTGCCCGTCGGGGTGGCGGTCGGCGGCCGCACGACAAACGTCAAGGATGCGGACGCCGGCGTCAGGTCGGGGTTCCTGGCTCGCGCGAGGGCCTCCGCGATCGTGGTCGACGGCGTGACGACCAGCGGTTCGGTGGTCATCAGACCGCCGGCGGTGTCCGGGGAGTGCAGCATCAGTCGGCGGACCGGCTCGGACTCTTGTGGATCCATCAACTGCAGCAATGCCTCTGCCTCGGCGCCGGGCAGCTCACCGAGGAGGTCGGCGGCATCGTCAGGGTCCATCGCTTCGAGGACGTCGGCGGCCCGCTCCACGGCCATGTGGCCGAGGAGGTCGGTCTGATCGTCGGTCGGGAGTTCCTGTACGACGTCGGCGAGTCGCTCGTCGTCGAGTGCCGATGCGATCTCCTGTCGCCGTTTCGACGGCAGTTCACGCAGCGCGTGTGCCACGTCGGCAGCCCGCATGTCGTCGAACTGGGACAGGATCTGGGCCACCCCCTGACCGGGCAGGGCCAGGGCGCTCTGCGTCAACCCGAGGACGTGATTCCACTCGACCACGTGGGTTTCCCCGCGTCGGCCGAGGCGGGTGCGGGCGCCGCGGACGGCGACGCGCGAGATCACCCAGTCGCGGGTACGTCTGCGTTCGATGGCGACGTCGACCACGGCCAGGTCCTCGTCGGCGAGGTGTTCGAGGTCCGGGTCGTCGACGCGCACGCGCGATTCCACTATCTGTCCGAGGACAAGTGCCTCTCCCGGACGCAGGATCAGCCGTCGCAGACTCACGGTTCCGGTGCTCAAGGTGACCGAGTTCGGCTCGATGGCGGTCACCCGCAACATCGGGACGAAGATCCGTCGACGGGTCGTCAGCTCGACAGCCAGCCCGAGGACTCTCGGTTGTCCTGTACCGAACCGGATGGAGACCACGACGTCTCGCACCCGCCCGATGGATTCGCCGTCGGGTCCGATGACGGCCAGACCGGCAAGCCTGGCCACGAATGCCTTGCTCACCGCTGCCATGGTGGTAAGGGTAGTGGGGCGCGTCCGAGTGTGTCCGAGCGCGTCTTGCGCGGGGGCGGTGCTCACCGGTCATCACCCGGCACCGGTATGGGCGGTGGGTGAGTTCCGGGTTCCGGCGGGGGAGGTCGCACCGGATGGGTTCTGTTCGAAACGCACTGACAAAGACCGTGTTTGACAGGTAGGGGCATGTAATGCGGTGCGTGGTGGCCCCTCTCACCTCGATGCAAACATGACCGCAACAGTCCTGCCGCGGTCACGTGATCATGGGCAGGCGCCGGCGATGCGCCGGGCGATGATGGCAGGCCCGGCGCCGATTCTGAGATGATTGCCATCAGAGGGGCCGAATGCGTCGCAGATTGCAGATGGCGGATTCAGGCCGACCCGGCATCACCACGAGGAGCGAAGACCATGAGCAACCCGATACGCCCGACGCCACGCCCCGGACTGCCGACCCCACCCAAGGGGTGGCCGATCGGCTCGTACACGACCTACGCCGAAGCGCAACGCGCCGTGGATTTTCTGTCCGATGAGAACTTCCCTGTCCAGGACGTGACCATCGTGGGTGTCGACCTGATGCAGGTCGAGCGCGTCCTGGGCCGTCTGACCTGGGGGAAGGTGATCGGCGGTGGCATCGTGTCCGGTGCCTGGCTCGGCCTTTTCTTCGGTCTGCTCGTCGGAATCGTCGTCGACACGAATCCGTTGGTGCCGTTGCTTTTTGGTCTGGTCGGGGGCATCGTGTTCGGGGTCGTGTCGACCTCCATTCCGTACGCCGCGACGCGCGGCCAGCGCGATTTCTCTTCGACCATGCAGCTGGTCGCCGGTCGCTACGACGTCCTCTGTGACCCCAAGAGCGCTGAACGCGCCCGGGACATGCTCAGCCGGCTCACTCCCTGAGAGCGCCGGTGGGGGCGGGCGTCGCTCGGTCCCTCGCCCGCAAAGATGCAGCGTAGCGGGCCCGGTCAGGTGAGACCGGTCCGTGACCGGGGGGAACGATTTGGTGTCAGGTTGGCACGATCATGCCGATTGTGTTGCGCGTCACTCTCAGACGCCTATAAGTTAACTTGCAGGCATGGAAGGGTGCGTCCGTAGCGATCGGCGCACCTTTCGGACTCATCGAGGAGGCTGCGTGCGGTGCAAAGGCGATTCGGCCGAGAATGACGGTCGATCAGCAGGACCCAAGAAGTACGGCGGTTTGAAAAAGCTCGGATTGTCTTGTGCGGCAGTAGCTGTGACGCTTCCGGTGCTCAGTGCGTGCAGCTCCGGTTACACGACTGGGACGATCAACGTCTATGCGCCCGCGGATGGCGCGTCGTTCATAGAGGAAGCCGGGAACGCGTGCACTGCGGAGTCCAACGGCGAGTACAAGATCAAGACGTTCGCGTTGCCCAAGGCGGCGGACGATCAGCGCCTGCAGTTGGCACGTCGATTGGCGGGCAACGACAAGGGCCTGGACCTGATGGGTATGGACGTCGTGTGGACAGCAGAGTTCGCCGATGCGGGCTGGATCGAACCGGTTCCCGACGAGATGGCAGCGGAGATCAAGGCGACGACCCTCGGCGGTCCCTACGAGACCGCTCTCTGGAAGACCAACGATGACAACGAAAAACGTCTCTACGCGATTCCGACCTGGACCAACACCCAGCTGCTCTGGTACCGCAAGGATGTCATCGAGCAGTACCTGAACCGGCCGACCCCGCCGGCGACGTGGGACCAGATGCTGGCGGAGAACGAGGAGATCCGCAAGGCCGGTGGGCCCAGCTACATCATGGTGCAAGGCAAGCAGTACGAGGGCCTGATGGTGTGGTTCAACTCGGTCCTCGCCAGTGCCGGTGGTCAGGTGCTCGACCCGGACGACCCGAACAAGCAGACACTCAATGACACCCCCGAGCATCGCGCCGCCACCCTCAAGGCACTGCAGACGCTCAAGGCAGTCGCGACCGCTCCAGGTGCCGATCCCTCGATCACCAACAGCGATGAGTCCTCGGCGCGGCTCGGAATGGAAAGTGGGCAGGCTACGTTCGAGGTCAACTGGCCGTTCGTGTTCCCGTCCATGCGATCGAATGCCGCAGCCGGCGACGTTGCGTTCCTGGCTGACGTCAAGGCCGAGTTCGGTCCACTGTTCGCCGATCCCGACAACCCTCCTGCCGATGCCGAGTTGGCTCCGGTCAACGCCGCGGTACAGACCGCGTTCGACTTCTCCCGGTATCCGGGTGTGCTCCCGGACGAACAGTCGAAGGTCACCCTCGGCGGTGTGAACATCGCGGTTGCGGACACCTCGCAACAAAAGGATCTCGCCTTCAAGGCCGCTGCGTGCTTGACCAACGAGAAGTCACAGAAGCTCTACTCGATCAGTGGTGGTACACCGCCGACGATCGCGTCGATCTACGACGACCCAGAATTTCAGGACGCATACCCGATGGGCGACGCGATCAAGGCCCAACTCGAGACCGGATCGGCCGCATTGCGACCGGCTTCTCCTGACTACCAGGCAATTTCGACTCTGATCACCGCGAAGCTCAGTCCGGTCGGATCCTGGGATCCGGAGCAGATGGTCGACATTCTCGCCGAGCAGGTCACCAAGGCCATCGAAGGGGAGGGACTGATCCCATGACCGCAACGCTGGACAAGGAAGCCGCGCCGAGCAAGAAGAAGACGCAGCTCAGCGAGGGCAAGCGGGCAGAGCGCCGCTTGGGATTGTGGCTGATCACCCCGGCGGTGATCATGATGATCCTCGTCACCGGGTATCCGATCGTCTACGCATTCTGGTTGAGCTTGCAGAAGGCAAGCCTGTCGGCTCCCGGTGAGAACGAGTTCATCTGGTTCAGCAACTATGGGACCGTCCTCACCGACAGCTACTGGTGGACTGCCCTGAGCGTGACGCTGTTCATCACGGTGGTGTCGGTGATCATCGAGTTGGTGCTGGGCATGGCCATCGCCCTGGTGATGCACCGAACCCTGTTCGCCAAGGGCGCGATCCGCACGGTGGTCTTGATCCCGTATGGCATCGTCACCGTGGTCGCCGCGTTCTCGTGGTACTACGCCTGGACCCCCGGCACCGGTTATCTCGCGAACCTGCTCCCGGACGGTAGCGCGCCGCTCACCGAGCAGTGGCCGTCGCTGGCGATCATCATCCTGGCGGAGGTCTGGAAGACGACGCCGTTCATGGCGTTGCTGCTCCTCGCCGGCCTGGCGCTGGTGCCGGATGACCTGCTCAAGGCCGCGCAGATGGACGGTGCGGGTGCCTGGACGCGGCTGTGGCGGATCATCCTGCCACTCATGAAACCCGCGATCCTCGTGGCGCTGCTGTTCCGTACCCTCGATGCCTTCCGGGTGTTCGACAACATCTACATCCTGACCCGCGGCAGCAACAATACGTACTCGGTCTCGATGCTGGGCTACGACAACCTGTTCAAGGCCTTCAACCTGGGCGTCGGTTCCGCCATCAGCGTGCTCATCTTCGTATGTGTCGCGATCATCGCGTTCATCTTCATCAAGTTGTTCGGGGCCTCGGCACCCGGCTCTGACAACGAGGGGCGGTAACCGGACCGATGAATACCTTGATGGGAAAACGCATCAGCTGGTCGGTCGTCAACCTGCTGGTCCTGCTCTACGCATTGATCCCGGTGGTGTGGATCGTCAGCTTGTCCTTCAAGCCGCCCGGCAGCGTGAAGGACGGTAGTTTCATCCCGAAGGAGTGGACGCTGGACAACTACTCCAGCATCTTCGAGACCAGTGCTTTCACCTCCGCTCTGCGTAACTCGATCGGTATCGGATTGATAACCACCGTGATCGCGGTCGCACTCGGCACGATGGCGGCCTATGCCATTGCCCGCCTTGATTTCCCGGGCAAGAAAGCCTTGGTGGGCGCCGCACTGCTGATTGCGATGTTCCCGCAGATCTCCTTGGTGACACCGCTGTTCAACATCGAACGACGGTTGGGCCTGTTCGACACCTGGGCCGGTTTGATCCTGCCGTACATCACGTTCGCCCTGCCGCTCGCGATCTACACGTTGTCGGCGTTCTTCCGGGAGATCCCCTGGGAGCTGGAGAAAGCCGCGAAGATGGACGGGGCCACGCCGGCACAGGCCTTCCGCAAGGTCATCGCACCTCTCGCGGCCCCGGGCATCGTCACCGCGGCGATTCTCGTCTTCATCTTCGCGTGGAACGATCTGCTGCTGGCGATCTCGCTGACCTCCACCGAGAGGTCGATCACCGCGCCGGTGGCAATCGCGAACTTCACCGGCAGTAGCCAATTCGAGGAACCAACGGGTTCGATCGCGGCGGCCGCCGTGGTCATCACGATCCCGATCATCATCTTTGTCCTGCTGTTCCAACGTCGAATCGTTGCCGGTCTGACCTCCGGCGCTGTGAAGGGATAACCAATGGCCGAGATCGTTCTGGACCAGGTGAGCAAGAAGTACCCTGACGGTTCGCTGGCCGTCAGCGAGGTGGACATCACCATCGCCGACGGCGAGTTCATCATCCTGGTCGGCCCCTCCGGATGCGGAAAGTCCACAACCCTCAACATGATCGCGGGCCTGGAGGACATCTCATCCGGCGAACTGCGTATCGCAGGGGAGCGGGTCAACGAGAAGGCGCCGAAGGACCGCGACATCGCGATGGTGTTCCAGTCGTATGCGCTTTATCCCCATATGACGGTGCGCGACAACATCGCGTTCCCGTTGACCCTTGCGAAGATGTCGAAACAGGAGATCGCGTCCAAGGTCGACGAGGCCGCCAGGATCCTCGATCTCGGTCAGTACCTCGATCGCAAGCCGGCAAACCTGTCCGGTGGCCAACGACAGCGTGTCGCCATGGGTCGTGCCATCGTCCGTTCGCCCAAGGCGTTCCTCATGGACGAGCCCCTGTCGAACCTCGACGCGAAGCTGCGCGTGCAGACCCGCACCGAGATCGCCCAACTGCAACAGCGCCTCGGGACCACCACCGTCTACGTCACCCACGATCAGACCGAGGCCATGACGCTCGGCGACCGGGTCGTGGTGCTGCGGTCGGGGCTCGTGCAGCAGATCGGTTCACCGGCGGAGCTGTACAACAAGCCGTCGAACCTGTTCGTCGCCGGTTTCATCGGATCGCCCGCCATGAACTTCCTGCCGGGACGGTTGACCCAGAATGGGATAGAGACCGCGCTCGGTGAGATCACGCCGGCGGACATGGGCCGGGTGATCGAGAACGCCAAATCGGTGCGAAGCAACGGCGAAGTGCTGATCGGCATCCGCCCCGAACATTTCGAAGATGCGAGTCTCGTCGAGACATTGACGAAGTCGCGGGGCTCGACCTTCACGGCGAAGGTCAGCGTGCTCGAGTCGATGGGGTCGGACAACTACGCGTACTTCTCGGTCGAAGGCGGTGATGCGTCCGCACAGGCGCTCGCCGACATCGCTGCGGACGCCGGTCAGCCGATGGGCAGCGGGCAGCTGATCGCCCGGTTGTCCCCGGAATCGACCGTGTCCAAGGGCCAGAACGCCGAACTGTACTACGACACTTCGAAGGTGTCGGTCTTCGATCAGCAGAGTGGGGCCAACCTGAGCCTCTGAACCTTCCCGTGATGTGCCCTTCTGGAGATGCCCACCCGGGTGGGACGACGCCGAAGGCGGAGCTCGACCAGTGTTTCAGCCGTCGCCAGAAGGGCACATCATGGGTCAGGGGAGCTTGCCGCGACGCCGTGACCGGATGCGGAGTTCGTCGATGATGTCCTCGTCCCAGATGTGCCTGCGCACCATCCGGTAGCGCTCGCACGCCAGCCAGATGTACAGCTCTGCGTCGCTGGTGATCTCCGGCAGGATGTCCGCTCGCCGTGCCATGCGCACCACGGGCAGGAACTCTTCCCCGAACCAGCGGCGCGCCACCTCCGCCCGGCTCATGAACGTGCCGGTCTCCTGACCGAGCCGGAAACCCCAGGCTTCGACGTTCTCGGCGAGTTCGGCGTAGTCGAAAGGATCGTCGAACCAGATCGCCTCGCGCTGTTTGCCTTCCAGTGGGACCCGAGAGGCGAACAGGCGTCGGTGATCTTTCATGATCAGGTCGGAACGCGCGTTGATCCCTTCCGGCGAGATGCGAGTGTGGATCTCGGTGACATAGGCGTCGATCTTGCTGAACCGACGGGCGATGGCGATGGACACCCGGTGGTGACCGTCGATCACGAAGTGCATCGACCCGATCCGGTACAGCTGTACAGGCGGTACCGATTCACCGCGCCGTTGCGCGGTGGCCAGACGCTGCCAGCGTTCCCTGATCCGGGCCGATGTCGGCCGGAAGTAGCGGTCGAAGTCGCGGGTGCGGTCGACGCTGCCGACGATGGAGGAGACGTCGACGACCACGAGGCCGAGGAAGGTCTCACCGGTCTTCCCCAGGGCAGCAACCACTTCGTCGAAGGGCAGTATGGTGTTGACGTCGGCGGGCTGCCGTGTCAGCCACGCAGAGAGCCGGGCCAGTTCAGCACGTCGACGCTGCCTGCTGAAGTCGTTCTCGGCGTCCGCGCCGGGGAAACCAGTGTCACGCGCCATGGCGTCTCCGGTGCACCTCGACTGTAGATCCACCCGGCTCGATGTCGAACAGGCAGTAACCGACGGTGTTGATCGAGATGGTGCTGCGTCGCAGGGTCTGCCCCGGGATCTGCTTCTTCAGTAGGATGGTGTGATCCATCGGCGTCTGCCCATGCGGATGAATGTGCCCGTGTATCAACAACTGTGGGCGCAGGCGATAGATCAGCGGCAGGAAGCACTTGAAGCCGCGGTGGGGCCCGTCTTCGGCGTCACCGATGCCGCGAGCGGGACTGTGGGTGAGCAGGATGTCCACCGCTCCCTGTCCTGGCATCACCCGGTGGCGGAAGCGACGAAGCGCAAGTCGATTCGCCCTCTGCCGCTGAGCCGCCTCGCGATACTGATTCGGCCCGTCGTTGTATCTGATACACCCGCCGAGCCCGGCGACCCGCACACCCGCCACGGTGACGATGCGGCCGTCAGCGTTGACGGCACCCTCTGGGCCCGGGTACCTCACCGGAAGTCCCGCTTGGGTCCACCCGCTGCGGGTGCGTTTGTAGCCGGTGAGGTCCTGGTCGTGATTGCCGGGGACGAAGACGCAGGGCACCCCGAACCGCGCCATGAGTTTTTCGAGGTAGTCGAACGGCAGATCGCCTGCGCCGATGATCAGATCAGGGGCGAGCTCGTCGGCCGCCCCGTGATTGAGGCTGTCGACGACTTCGTCCGATACCGAGAGCACACGCACCATCCCATCGACCCTAGCGTGCGAGTGCAGCCCAGGGCCCGTCTCCGCGAGATGGTGGTGTTTTACTGGGGTGGCGATGAGTGAGTCAGGATCGTCGGTGATCGACCAGGTGACGGCGCACCTGAAGCGAGCTTTCGAGGGCATCGAACCCCAGCGGGCGTCGGTGACCTTTCTGGGTCTGGAATCCATTGACGTGCTGCGATTTACCGGCGGCTCCGACCCCGCCGGTCCTGATCAGGAGGTCGAGTACGTCTCGCTCGGGTGTAGTCGGCATCCCATGGGCGAGCCCGATCAGATCGTGGTCGATCCGAACGCCGGACCCCGGGGAGAGATCGTCATCCGGATGTATGCGTCGGCGCCGTTACCCGGACTGCACCGGTCGGTTGCGATGCTTGCGGCGGCGCCCGCCGTCGAGGGGCTGGTGCTGACCGCCGACGCGTTGATCGACCTCGGAGAACCACTGTGGGAGGGATCCAGGTGTAGCGCTGTCGTACTGGAGGCCGACCCGATCCCGCCATGTGCGCTGACCGGTGATCGCGGAGACGTGAACTTCTTCCGGGCCATCCCGGTGACCGCCAACGAGGCTGCGTGGATTCGGCTGAAGGGCGTCGACGCGCTGCGGGCTGCCTGGGTCGAGGCGGGCATCGACGTTCGCGATCCGGCCCGGGCGGGCGCGACCATCGGTTAGAGCCAGTGATTCTTCCGAAAGGTCCGCCACAGTAGGACGCAGACCGTGACGAGGATCAGCAGCACGGCGTAATACCCATATTTCCACTGCAGTTCCGGGATGTTCTCGAAGTTCATCCCGTAGATCCCGGCAACCATGGTGGGAACGGACGCGATCGCCACCCACGCGGAGATCTTGCGCATGTCGGTGTTCTGCTGGATGCCGACCTTGGCCAGCGCGGCATCGATCAGGGAGGTCAGTACCTCGTCGTAGGCGGCGATGCGTTCGTTGACGCTGCTGTGGTGGTCCTGCACGTCGCGAAAATACCGACGGACCTCTTTCGGGACCAGTTTGTTGTCCGAGGACGTCATCCGGCGCAGCGCCAGATCCAGCGGATCGACAGCCCGGCGCAGTTCCATGACCTCTCGTTTGAGCAGGTACACCGGCTCGATCTCGATGCGGCGCCCGGGGGAGAAGATGTTCTCCTCGACGGCGTCGACGTCGTGCTCGATGCTGGCGGTGACCTCGACGTAGGTGTCGACCACATGGTCGGCGACCGCGTGCATCACCGAGCTCGGTCCGAGTGCGAGTTGCTCGGGGCGAGACTCGAGATTGCTTCGGACACCGGCCAGGCCGGTGTGATCGCCGTGGCGGACCGTGATCACGAAGTCCGGCCCGCACACCACCATGATCTCGCCGGTCTCGACAACCTCGTTGGCCACCTGAAGTGTCTCGTGCTCAAGGTATTTCACGGTCTTGAGAACCAGGAACAAAATGTCGTCATACTGTTCGAGCTTCGGGCGTTGATGGGTTTCCACCGCGTCCTCGACGACGAGTTCGTGGAGCCCGAATGCTTCTGCGACGCCCTGCATCTGACGATTGTCGGGCGAATGCAGTCCTACCCACACATAACCCTCGCCGGTCGACCGGACCTCATCGAGGGCGTGTGTGAAAGTACGCAAACCGGGCAAGCGCCTGCCCTCGACGTAGACGGCGCAGTCGACAACCGCGCGCGACGCCGGAACCGGAACCCTGGCATGGGGTTTGGGACTGGCAGAGCTGCTCCGGAGGTGCGGCCGAGAGGGCATGACAGCCTCCTTCTGCTTCGAGCGGGCGGGGGGTCGACCGGTCACCGAGGATGCTACGCCGCGATCGCGGGTCAACCCGCCCTTGGCGGCCGCCGCGATGAAAGACTGAACCCCATGGGGTTCGACACCACGCTCTATCTCACGATGCTGATCACGCTCGCGGTGATCATGGACCCGCCCGGTCAGGTGCCACTGTTCCTGTCCCTGGTCGGCCATCGGCCACCCGCTGTGCGCAACCGGGCCGCCTGGCAGGCGCCTGCGGTGAGCTTTCTGGTCATCACGGTCTTCGCACTCGCAGGTAACGCCATCCTCAATTACCTGCACATCGGGATCCCTGCCTTGCAGGGTGCCGGAGGCCTGCTGCTCCTGCTGGTCGCATTGCAGTTGCTCACCGGGCTCGGAAATGCGGGCAATCCACAGTCGGTCTCCGACGACGTCAACGTCGCGCTCGTGCCGCTCGGGACGCCGCTCCTGGCGGGTCCGGGTGCGATCGCTGCGGTCATCGTCAACGTGGGACAGGCGGACGGGGCCGCCAGTGCGTACCTGGCGATCGGTGCCGCGATCGTCACCATCCACATCATCTTGGTGCTCGTCTTGCGCTTCTCGACCGTCCTGATCAAGATCCTCGGGATCGGCGGGATCACCCTGATGGCCAAGATCGCCGGCCTGCTGCTCGCAGCGATCGCCGTGCAGCTGATCGCGGACTCGATCAAGGGGTTCATCGCCGCAGGTTGAGCATCGATCAGGTGGCCGGCGATCACCCGGGTCGCGGTTTCCTCACGATCGTCAGGTAATGCCCTGAGAGCTTTTCGAGTTGAAGTAGCGTAATCGCCGTGACTGACGTGAGCGGCGTTCAAACGCCCGTACCCGAAGCAGATGCCAAGGCGATCACCCGTGAGGAGATCTTCGCCGGACATGAGGGTGGAAAGCTGTCGGTGGGCATCACCGCCCCTCTCGACACCAAACGCGCGCTCTCGATCGCGTACACCCCGGGAGTCGCGGAGGTCTCGCGCGCGATCGCCGAACAGCCCGAGCTGGCGCGCCGTTACACCTGGACGAGTCGCCTCGTCGTGGTCGTCAGCGATGGCAGCGCGGTGCTCGGACTCGGCGACATCGGACCGAGTGCCTCGCTTCCGGTGATGGAGGGCAAGTCGGCGCTGTTCAAGAATTTCGCCGGTCTCGATTCGATCCCACTCGTGCTGAGCACCAACGATCCCGATGAGATCGTCGAAACCCTGGTCCGGCTGCGCCATTCCTTCGGGGCGGTGAACCTCGAGGACATCTCGGCGCCGCGGTGTTTCGAGATCGAGAAGCGGGTCATAGAAGCGCTCGACTGCCCGGTGATGCACGACGATCAGCACGGCACCGCGATCGTGCTGCTGGCAGCGCTCAAAGCAGCCACCAAGCTGCAGAAGCGCGAGCGCGGCGCGCTCAAGGTCGTGATCTCCGGTTGCGGCGCCGCGGGCGTGGCCTGCACGAACATCCTGCTGGCCGACGGCATCTCCGACGTGACCGTCATCGACAGCAAAGGCATCGTCCACGCCGGACGCGAAAACCTCAACACCGTGAAGGAGGACGTCGCAGGCCGTACCAATCCCGACGGCCGCACGGGATCGCTGGCAGACGCGCTCGTCGGAGCCGACGTGTTCGTCGGCGTCAGCGCGGGCAAGGTCCCGGAAGAGGCGTTGGCGACGATGAACTCGGACGCCATCATCTTCGCGCTTTCCAATCCGGATCCCGAGGTTCACCCGGATGTCGCCGCCAAGTACGCGGCGATCGTCGCGACCGGTCGCAGCGACTTCCCGAACCAGATCAACAACGTACTGGCATTTCCCGGCGTGTTCCGGGGTGCGCTGGATGCCGGCGCCCGCCGGATCACCGAGGCGATGAAACTCGCGGCCGCAGACGCGATCGTCGAGGTTCTCGGAGATGATCTCGCCGCGGACATGATCGTGCCCAGCCCGCTCGACCCCCGGGTCGCGCCGGCAGTCGCCGCCGCGGTCGCACGGGTGGCCGGCCAGGGGTGATCGCGCCGTCACATGGCCGGCGCGGCATCCTGCCCGCGCTGGCGCTGGTAGCTGCCTTGTTGGTGGCGGGGTGCGCCGAGTCGGGGCCGGCCCCGCAGGCGTTGGTGACCGGTTCGACTGCTGACACCCCCAGCCGGGTCGCCGCCGCCATCTATGCCGGCGCGCTGCGAGGCGCAGGGGCGCAGGTGTCAGCTGAACATCCGGTGGGAACTGATGCGGAGCTGTTGGGCAAACTAGACGACCGCTCGCTCGATCTGATCCCCGCGTGGTCTGGCGAACTGCTCGGTCAACTCGATCCGGGTACCGCCGCGCTGTCGGCGGACGACGTCTACGCCCAACTCAACAAGG
The DNA here is from genome assembly GCF_017377795.1 of Williamsia soli. Taxonomy (GTDB): domain Bacteria; phylum Actinomycetota; class Actinomycetes; order Mycobacteriales; family Mycobacteriaceae; genus Williamsia; species Williamsia soli. Next base: position 34,047 of record NZ_JAFRDR010000015.1, read on the forward strand.
CTTTGCCCCAGGGTGTTTCGGCCGGTGATGTCACCAGTGTGGCGAACAAGCCGCTGGTGTTCGTCGCCGAGTCGCTCGCGACCTCTGCCGGGGTCGACGAACTCGCCGAGTGTGCACGCCTGCCCGTAGGCATACCGCTGGTGACAATCGACGAACCGACCCCGGATATCGTGGCTGCGTTAAGTGCGGCGGGTTGCGGATTCGCGCCGCCGCGACAATTGGACGCGCAGACGGCGGTTGCCGAGGTCGCGGCGGGTAGGGCTGTCGGCCTCTTCCCACCCCTTTCGGTGGCCGCAGATGATTCGGGTCTGCAAGGGCTTGCCGACACGGGCGACGTGCTGCGCGCTGAAGACCTGGTGCCCGTCTTCCGGACCGCATCCCTGAGCCGGGGGTTGTTCCAGACGATGAACAAGGTGGCCGGAGAACTGACCACCGCCGACCTCACCACGATGTCTCGTGAGGTCGACGGCGGCGCAGAGATATCGACGGTCGCGCAGCGCTGGTTAGGTGAACACAGCCTCTGACGTACGGAGATGAGCACTCAAGAAGTCACCCAGTTCCTCGACGGCCGCATTCGCCGCCGGCATGAGTGGCGCGGCCACGTGTCCGACGTGCCACAGTCGGCCGAGGTCGCTGAGTGTCGACTCGACACCGGCGGCCCGCAGTTTGCCCGCGAACTCGGTGACCTGGTCGAAAAGGATCTCAGGCCGGCCGATCTGGACCAGGGTCGGTGGGAGTCCTGCGAGATCTCCCCGGCCCGGTGCGTACCGCGGATCGTCGGGATCGCCATCCCCCAGGTACATGTCCGCGGCCTGGCTGGACCACGCGCCGTTGACCACGATGTCGGTGGCCCCGTTGCCGGTGTCGTCGTCGGATTGCCTGACGGCGGGGTCGACCCAGGGGGAGATCAGTCCCAGAGCAGCCGGTGTGATCTCGTGCTCGTCGATCAGCACCCTGGCGGTGGCGACCGAGAGCCCACCACCGGCAGAGTCACCCGCGATGGCGATCGACTCCGGGGCATATCCCCGACTCATCAGATCGCGGAAGGCCGCGACGGCATCGTTCACCGCGGCCGGACATGGGTGCTCCGGTGCCAGTCGGTAATCGAGAACGTAGACCTCGGCTTCGGCGGCCCGTGCCAGGGTGGTGGTCAGCCCGCGATGTGACCTCGCCGAACCGACGGTGTACGCGCCACCGTGCAGATACAGGATCGCGCGGCCGTGGTGGGTGGGGCCCACCGTGATCCTCTCGGTCGGCCTCCCCGCGAGGGTGATCTGACGGATCACCTGATCGGGCAGCGCGGGAATCGCGAAGGCGCTCGCGTCGAGCAGCTTTCGCTGGATCGAGGGGGACAACCGCGCGTTGAGCGACAGCCGGAACAACGGTTTGAAGAGCACCTCACTGACCGGGATGGACAGTGCCAGGCGGGGTGTTCTCACAGGAGCTCCGACGGATGCTGGATGACGGTCTCCGGTTTCGGCGCGAGGCGCCCGGCGAACTTGGCGATGACGACCTCGTACATCGATCCGCCTGCGCGGACCAGCAGATCGATGACCTTCGCGTCCGCGCCGACGAGGACTCGGGGGCGATTCTTCTCGATGGCCGAGATGATGATCTCCGCGGCGCGTGCCGACGTCGTCCGGGCCAGCTTCTTGTCGAAGAGTTCCGCCGTGGCTCTCTGATCGTGGCCGTCGGAGACGGTTGCGTTGCGGCCGATCGCGGTCTTGATGCCACCGGGATGCACACACGTCACCTGGACAGGATGACCGGCGATCTTCATCTCCTGGTACAGCGACTCGGTGAAGCCGCGCACCGCGAACTTGGCTGCGTTGTAGGCACTTTGGCCGGGCATGGCCAGGATTCCGAACAACGACGAGGTGTTCACGACATGGCCGTCGCCCGAGGCGATGAGGTAGGGCAGGAATGCTTTGGTGCCGTTGACGACGCCCCAGTAGTCGATGTCCATCACGCGTTCGTATTGCTTGAACTCGGTGATCTCGACCTCGCCGTGGTGGGCGATTCCGGCGTTGTTGATCACCAGGTTGACCTTGCCGAAGTGTTCGGCGACGGTGTCTGCGTACTCGAGAACCGCCTCGCGTTCGGCGACGTTGAGCAGCTGTGCGTGAACCTGCGCACCCTGCGCTGTGAGAAGGCGCTCGGTTTCTTCCAGACCTGCGGGGTTCACGTCGCTGATTGCGACGAGAGCGCCCTTACCTGCGAGCTGGAGCGCCAGATCGCGGCCCATACCCGATCCGGCTCCGGTCACCACTGCTACCTTGCCTTTGAAATCCTTCATGAGGTCACCGTTTCTTTCGCTGCAGGGATCGTGCCGGCCGTGGGGTTCAGTGAGCGAGCACTGGCTGTGTCGTAGGCGGCAAGGTCGAACTTACGGGTGATGCGCCGGTAATTGAATGTGAATCCGGGCCACAAGGTGGTGATGTTGCCGAATGCGTCCTTGTACCAGCTGGCGCAGCCGCCGGTCTCCCACACGCTGGACTTCAGGTTGTCCTGGATACCCACGTTGTAGTCGCGCTGGACGTCGGCGCGGACCTCGACCCGTGCGATGTCGTACTGCCGCTGCAATGTGAAGTAGTCGACGAGATAGTTCAGCTGCGACTCGATCATGTAGACCATCGAGGTGTGGCCGAGACCGGTCGACGGTCCGACCATCAGGAACATGTTGGGGAACCCGTTGACGGTGGTTCCTTTGTAGGCCTGCATGCCGGTGCTCGCCCAGACCTCGGCGAGGCTGCGACCGTCCTTGCCGATGATGTGTTCGAACACGGGGGAGTCGGTGACGTGGAACCCGGTGGCCACCACGATCGCGTCGACCTCGCGGGCGACGCCGTCGGCGGTGACGATCCCGGTCGCGGTGACCTCTCTGATGGGGTCGGTGACCAGTTCGACGTTGTCCTGGTTCAGCGCGGGGTAGTACGTGTTGGACAAGAGGATCCGCTTGCAGCCGACCTTCCAGTTCGGGGTGACGGCGGCGCGGAGCTTCTTGTCGGAAATCCCGCGGGCGATGTTCCGTCTGCCGGCGATCTTGCCTGCCGCGAGCATGTTCGGGGCATGGGTGAGGCCGAAGGAGACGAGTTCGTGTGCCGCGTAGATGGTTGCGCGGGTTGCTCGCTGGTATCCGGGGATGTTCTTGAACGCCCAGTTCTCACCGGACGAGTACGGCCGGTCGGCACGCGGCAGGATCCACGGCGCGGTCCGCTGGTACACGTCGAGCTGTCCCACCGTCTTCGCGAGCTCGGGGATGATCTGGACGGCCGACGCGCCGGTGCCGATCACGGCGACCCGCTTGCCTTTCAGGTCGTAGTCGGAGTTCCAGCGGGCAGAGTGGAAGATCTCGCCGGTGAAGCCCTCGATGCCTTTGACGTCGGGCAGCTTCGGTTCACAGAGTGGACCGACGCCGGCGACCATGAAGTCCGCGCGGAACTGACCGTTCGAGGTGTCGATGATCCACTGCCCGGAGTCCTCGTCCCAGGCGGTGTTGGTGACCTCGGTGTTCCACTTCGTCTTCGACCCCAGGTTGTACTTGTCGGCGACGTGGTTGATGTAACGGTGGATCTCCGGCTGCTGAGAGAAGGAGCGGCTCCATGACGGGTTGAGGGCGAACGAGTACGAGTACAGGTGCGAAGGGACATCGCAGGCTGCGCCGGGGTAGGTGTTGTCGCGCCAGGTTCCGCCGAAGTCGCTTCCGCGATCGAGGATCACGAAGTCGTCGAAGCCGTTTTGCTGCAGCTTGATGGCTGCGCCCAGTCCGGAGAAGCCTGCGCCGATGATGGCGATCTTTACAACGTTCATGGGTAAGAACATACCGCCTATTGACGAACTGTCAATAGTGAGACACACGGATCCGGATCGCTTATTGACAACGAGTCAGTATGATCAGGTCTTGTGACCACCGCACGACGAACCAGGATGAGCCCCGAGGCCAGGCGAGACCAGCTGATCAGCCATGGTCTGCGGATGCTCGACGACCGCGCGCTCGACGAGGTGTCGGTCGAAGAGGTGGCCGAGGCGGCCGGGGTCTCGCGTGCGTTGCTGTTCCACTATTTCGAGTCCAAGCAGGACTTCTTGGTCGCACTGACGACGGAGCAGAGCCGGCGGATGCTCGCACGCACCGAACCCGATCTCACCCTGGGTGACCCCATCGCCATCGCCAGGGGTTCACTTGCGGCGTACATCGACTACGTGTCGGCGAATCGCTCGGCCTACCTTGCGATCCTGCAGGGGGCCGGGGCGTCGGATCCCGCGATGCGCAAGGTCGCCGACGACACGCGCACGGTGATGGCGGAGCGGGTGCTCGGGCTCGCCGAACTCCTGGACCTACACCGGACACCTTTGATCGAACTCGCGGTGCACGGATGGGTGACGTTCAGCGAACAGGTCACGGTCCGATGGCTGCAGGACGAGGCGGGCATCAGTCGTGACGAGATCGTCGAACTGATCGCCCGGTCACTACCGGTGCTCGCAACGCTGGCTGCCGACCCAAACAACCGATAATGGTGGGTTCTGGTGAGCGTGACCTACGGAAACGCTCGCCAAAACCCACCATTGTCAGGGTTTGGGGGATCAGCTGAATGCGGTGTCGATGATCTCCTGCTGCTCGACGGCGTGAACCTTCGAGGAACCGGACGACGGTGCGGACATCGGACGACGCGAGACGCGGCGCAGTCCCTGGAAGAACTCCGGCAGCATTTCCGGGAGGTTCAGGCCGAAGAACGGCCACGCCCCCTGGTTCGCCGGTTCCTCCTGAACCCAGAAGATCTCTTCCATGTTCGTGTACTGCCCGAGCGCGTTGCGCAGGCGCTTATGAGGCACGGGGTAGAGCTGCTCGACCCGGACGATCGCGACGTCGTCGCGCTTGTCCTTCTCCTTGCGCGCAGCCAGCTCGTAGTACAACTTGCCGGACACGAGCAGGACGCGACGCACTTTGTCGCGGTCGCCGCCGGCCTCGAACGCGGGGTCGTCGATCACGGACTTGAACTTGCCCTCGGTGAACTCGGAGATCGGGGACACCGCTGCCTTGTTACGCAGCATGGACTTCGGTGTGAAGACCACGAGCGGACGACTGATCCCGTCGAGGACGTGACGACGCAGCAGGTGGAAATAGCTGGCCGGTGTCGACGGCAGCGCGACGGTCATCGAACCCTCGGCGCACAGCAGCAGGAATCGTTCGATACGTCCTGAGGTGTGGTCGGGGCCCTGACCTTCGTGGCCGTGGGGGAGCAGCAGCACCACATCGGAGGTCTGACCCCACTTGGCCTCACCCGACGAGATGAACTCGTCGATGATCGACTGCGCGCCGTTGACGAAGTCACCGAACTGGGCTTCCCACAGCACGAGGGCATCGGGGTCGCCGACGGAGTATCCGTATTCGAAACCGACGACGGCGTACTCGCTCAGCGCCGAGTCGTACGCGAGGAACCGGCCGGGGTTCTCCGGGTTGGTCTCCGCGACGGTCCGCAGCGGGGTGTACTCGTCGCCGTTGTCGCGATCGATCAGCACCGAATGGCGCTGGGTGAACGTGCCGCGGCGCGAATCCTGACCGGACAAGCGCACGGTGCGCCCCTCTTCGACGAGCGACCCGAAGGCCAGTAGCTCGCCGAATGCCCAGTCCACGTTGCCATTTCGGGACATCTCGTAGCGCTTCTTGAGCACCGGCTTGACCCGCTGGTGGACGGTGAAGCCATCGGGGACGTTGACGAACGCGTCGCCGATCCGCTCCATCGTCTCCTTCGAGATCTTGGTCTCCAGCTTGACCGGGAGAACCTGATCGGACTCGACCGACGGGCTCGGAGCGGCCTGGTACTTCTCCAGCTCGCGGACCTCGTTGAAGACTCGTTCGAGCTGACCCTGGTAGTCACGGAGGGCGTCCTCGGCCTCCTTGGTCGAGATGTCACCACGACCGATCAGGGCTTCGGTGTAGCTCTTGCGGACGCTTCGCTTGGTGTCGATCACGTCGTACATCGCCGGCTGCGTCATCGAGGGGTCGTCGCCCTCGTTGTGGCCGCGACGGCGGTAGCAGACGAGGTCGATGACGACGTCCTTGTTGAACTTCTGCCGGTAGTCGACGGCCAACTTCGCGGCCCAGACGCAGGCCTCGGGGTCGTCGCCGTTGACGTGGAAGATCGGCGCGCCGATCATCTTCGCCACATCCGTGCAGTACTCGGACGAGCGTGACGCCTCGGGTGCGGTGGTGAAGCCGACCTGGTTGTTGACGACGATGTGGACCGTTCCGCCGGTCCGGTAACCACGCAGCATGGCGAGGTTGAGGGTTTCGGCGACCACGCCCTGGCCTGCGAACGCGGCATCGCCGTGCAGCATCAGCGGCAGCACCGTGAAGGCGCCGTCGCCGAGGTCGCGCAGGTCCTGCTTCGCGCGTACCAGTCCCTCGAGGACGGGGTCGACCGCCTCGAGATGCGACGGGTTCGCGGTCAGAGACACGTTGATCTCGTTGTCCCCGAACATCTGGTAGTACTTGCCCTCGGCTCCGAGGTGGTACTTCACGTCGCCGGATCCGTGCGCCTGCGACGGGTTCAGATTGCCCTCGAACTCGGTGAAGATCTTCGAGTACGGCTTGCCGACGATGTTCGCCAGCACGTTGAGGCGTCCGCGGTGCGGCATGCCGATGACGACTTCGTCGAGTCCGTACTCGGCGCTCTGGTCGATGACGCCGTCCATCATCGGTATGACGGCCTCGGCACCTTCGAGCGAGAAGCGCTTTTGACCGACGTATTTGGTCTGCAAGAACGTCTCGAAGGCCTCGGCGGCATTGAGCTTGGACAGGATGTACTTCTGCTCGGCAACCGGCGGCTTGACGTGCTTGATCTCGACGCGCTCCTGCAGCCACTGCTGCTGCTCGGGCTCGAGGATGTGGGTGTACTCGACACCCACGTGCCGGCAGTAGGAGTCGCGCAGGATCGACAGGACGTCGCGCAACTTCATCTTGTTCTCGCCGTGGAAGCCACCGACGTTGAAACTGCGATCGAGATCCCACAGCGTCAGGTCGTAGGTGAGCACGTCGAGATCGGGGTGCGCCGAGCGGGCGTCGGAGTCGATCATCAGCGGATCGATGTCCGCCATCAGATGACCTCGATTGCGGTACGCCGCAATCAATTCCAGGACCCGCGCGTTCTTGTCTACGGCACCTTCGGGGATGTCGCGCCGCCAGCGGATCGGCTCGTACGGGATGTGCAGGGTGGTGAAGATCTCGTCGAAGAACTCATCCGACAGCAGGAGCTGGTGAATGGTGCGCAGGAAGTCGCCGGACTCGGCGCCCTGGATGATCCGGTGATCGTAGGTCGAGGTGAGCGTCATCAGCTTGCCGACGGCGAGCGCGGCGATCTGCTCGTCGGAGGCGCCCTGGAACTCGGCCGGGTACTCCATCGCACCGGCACCGACGATTGTGCCCTGCCCCTTCATCAGGCGCGGTACCGAGTGGACGGTCCCGATGGTGCCGGGGTTGGTGAGGGAGATCGTCACGCCCGCGAAATCGTCGCCGGTCAGCTTGCCCTCGCGCGCCCGTCGGACGATGTCCTCGTAGGCCGCGTGGAACTGCGCGAAGTTCATGGTCTCGGTGCGCTTGATCGCCGCGACGACAAGGGTGCGAGACCCGTCCTTGCCGGGCAGGTCGATCGCGAGTCCGAGGTTGGTGTGTGCCGGCTGGACGACGTTCGGCTTGCCGTCGACCTCTTCGAAGTGCCGGTTCATGCCGGGGAACGCCTTGATCGCCTGGACGATCGCGAACCCGAGGATGTGGGTGAAGGAGACCTTGCCGCCGCGGGTGCGGGCAAGGTGATTGTTGATGACCACGCGGTTGTCGATCATCAGCTTCGCGGGCACCGCACGCACACTGGTCGCGGTGGGGATCTGCAGCGAGGCCGCCATGTTCTTGGCGATCGCGGCGGCAGGCCCCCGCAACACCTTGTTCGTGGCCTCGTCGGTGGTCTCGGCCGGAGCCGCCTTTGCAGGCGCCGACTTCTTCGCGTCGGTACGCGGAGCGTCGGTCGTCGGGCGCACGGCCTTCTTGGGCGCGGCCTTGGGAGCGTCGGTCGACGGGCCCTGTTTCTCAGTTGCAGGCGCGGTCTGCGCTGTCGTCTGCGCCGATGCGTCCCGGCTGGTGTCGGACTGCCCGGCGGCGGCCTTGCTCGCCGGGGTTGCGTCCACGGCCGGCTTCGGCGCGGAGGCACCATTGCCGGACGAGGCGGTGCCGGACTTCTTCTCGGTCTTCCCCGCGGATCCGCCGTTCCCGGAGTCCTTGCTCACCGACGCGGTGCCTCCGGGGCTGTCGTCCCCGGAGCCGTTACCTTCCGAGGCATAGTTCTTGAGGAAGTCATGCCAACTCGGATCCACCGAGCTCGGATCTTTTTGGAAGCGCTGGTACATTTCCTCAACCAGCCACTCGTTCTGCCCGAAGTCTGAAATCGAACTGCTGCTCACGGCAGTATCTCGCCTCAATTCCTTTACTGGTCTGGCTGCCAAGCCGACCTGACGCTCTTTGCGAAGTCTCCGGGTGTCAAGGTTAGTCCCCATGCGTCGGCGGGGCTATGCCGGTCGGTCACCACCACGAGTCGTCATTGACTCGGGACCTCATCCGGAGCGATACCCGCCTTCCACAGCGCGTGGTACCTGCCGTTCAACGACAAGAGTTCCGAATGAGTTCCGAGCTCGACGATCCGCCCGCCCGCGACCACCGCGATCCGATCTGCCCTGGCAGCGGTGGCCAGTCGGTGCGCCACGATCACGGAACTGCGCGAGCCGGTCAGGTGCCTGCCCGCCGCCATCACCCGGCGCTCGGTCGCCTGATCGAGGGTGGCGGTGGCCTCGTCGAGCAACAGCAGATCGGGATTCACCAACTCCGCCCGGGCCAGTGCGATGAGCTGTCGCTGCCCGGAGGACAGTCCCTGGCCGCGTTCGCCGATGGGATGTGACATCGCACCGGGGAGTTCGGCGATCATCGACAGCGCGCCGACCGCTCGCGCCGCGGCGACGATCTCATCGTGGCTCGCCTGCGGTCTGCCGAAGGCGATGTTGTCCGCGACCGTTCCGGTGAACAGGTGCGGCTCCTGCGGGACGACGCCGAGTCTGGAGCGGTAGTGCCCGAGCCGGAAGTCGCGGATGTCGGTGCCGTCCATCCGGACAGATCCGGTGGTCGGGTCGTAGAAGCGGGCCAGGAGCTTGACGATCGTGGATTTGCCCGCGCCGGTCTCTCCGACGAGCGCGAGTGACGTTCCTGCCGGCAACTCGAGGTCGACGTCCGACAGGGCGTCGCGCACCGCGCCCGGGTAGCGGAAGCCGACGCCGTCGAGCTGGGCATGCCCGGCGAAACCGTGCTCGTCTTCTCGACTCGCGGGCGCGGTCCCGTCCGCGCCATCCGGGCATCGGACGCTGCTCCGGGTGGCCAGCAGGTCGGAGATCCGGCGTAGTCCGACCAGGGCCTGCTGGTATCCGTCGAAGACCTGGGATAGCTGCTGGACGGGTCCGAACAGCATCCCGAGGTAGAGGACGAAGGCCACCAGGGTGCCCGGGCTGGTCTCGCCGGCGGCGACCTGATGCGCGCCGAAGGCGATCACGCCCGCGGTGGCCAGGTCGGACATCAGGGTGATGAACGGGAAGAAGATCGAGATCGCCTGCTGCGAGACCATTCGAGCGCGCACGTATGCGGCTGCGCGGGCGGTGAACTGCGCCATGGCGAACCCGTCGTGGCGGTATGCCTGGGTGGTGCGCACGCCGCCCACGTTTTCCTGGAAGTCGGCGTTGACCTCGCTGACGAGTTCGCGGGAGCGGGTGTACGCCCGGGCGGCGATGCGCCGGAAGAGCACCGTGGCGATGACGATCGGCGGGAACACGGCGAGCATCAGCAGGCCGAGCGAGGCGTCGGTCAGGATGAGTGCGACCGCGACGCCGACGAGCGTGAGCGAGCTGACGATCGCCGTGGACAGTCCGGTCTGCAGGAAGGTGGACAGCGCATCGACGTCGGTTGTCATCCTCGTCATGATCCGGCCGGACAGTTCGCGCTCGTAGTAATCCAGACCGAGGCGTTGCAGGTGCGCGTAGCTGCGGACCCGCAGCGCGTAGAGCACTCGTTCACCGGCTCGGGAGGTGACGACGGTCATCACCGCGGCGGCCACGAATCCGATCGCGACCGCGCCCAGGCCCGCGGATGCCGCGATCCACAGATGGCTGGACTGTTCGCTCGTCGCGCCGTCGATCCCGTAGCGCGCAATGGTGGGGAAGGCGAGGGAGACCAGCGTGTCGACCGAGATGCAGATCACCACGAGGGCGAGTAACCAGCGCACCGGACGCAGCAGTTGACGTAGCGAGAAGTCCGGCCGGTCCGTTCGTATCTCGGTGTCGTCGGCGGCCGGATCCTCGGTCGCGGGCGGGAGGGTGGCCACGGACTCGAGTAGTTCGGGCGTCGGGGCCATCGCTCCGAGCGCGCCGGACATGCCCCCTCCGCCCCGTGCACCGAGGGTTGCCGGCGCCGCCTGCCTGCGTCGACGTTCGACCGGCGCCGGCGCGTCGGCGGGCCACAGCGCCTCGGAGGGCAGGGGCAGCTCGGAGAACTCGTTCTCGAGGTCGTCGAACTCGTCGACATCGGTGCTCATCAGCGAACGGAACAGCGGGCAGCGCGCTGTCAGCTCCGCCTCGGTCCCGACGTCGACGATGCGTCCTGCGTCGAGAACTGCCACCCGGTCCGCGAGGGTGAGGGTGGATCGTCGGTGCGCGAGGATCAGCATCGTGCGCGTCGACGTACGCAGGTGCGTGAAGATGGCCGCCTCGGTCTGCGCGTCCACCGCGGACGTGGCGTCGTCGAGGATCAGGATGCGGGGATCGGCGTACAGGGCCCGGGCGAGGGCGATGCGCTGGCGTTGCCCACCCGAAAGGGTGAGGCCGCGCTCGCCGACCACCGACCGGTATCCATCGGCCAGACCCGAGACGAAGCCGTCGGCATGCGCCCGTCTGGCCGCGGACTCGATACCTCCGGGCAGCGGGCCGTCCTCGTCGAACTTGCCGACGTGGGCGTTCGGGGCGATGTTCGCGGCGACGGTGTCGGAATAGAGGAACGGTTCGTCGAAGACGACGCCGACGGCCGATCGCAATTCGTCCGGGGCCAGGTCACCGACGTCGAACCCTTGGTCCGCGCCTCGCAATTCGATGATCCCCGTCTGGGGCCGGTGAAACCGATCGGCGAGCAGTGCGAGCGTTGACTTCCCGGATCCGGGTCTGCCCACCACGGCCACCACCTCGCCGGGCGCGATGTCGAGATCGACCCCGGACAGCACAGGCGACGCGGCGCCCGGATACGTGAACCCGACGTCGCGCAGGGTCAGGCCCAGAGGTCCGTCGGGGAGCCGGCCGGTCCCGGCGAGCGCGGGGTCGGGTGGCTCGTCGATCACCTGGTAGACCCGCTCGACAGCGGCGCGGGCCAATTGCGCGGACACCAGCAGGCTGGTCAGCAGTCGCGCCAGACCGGTCATGGTCGTCACGTAGGTGGCGAAGGCAAGGAACGTTCCGACGGTGATGGATCCGTTCATGGTCAGATAGCCACCGAGCGCGATGATGGCCACCATGCCGATCTGGGGAACAGCGGCAAGCGTCGGTGCGAATCGAGCGTTGATCTTCGCCGACCGCATCCGGCGGGCATAGAGTCGCCGCCCGAAGCCGACGAGTTCGTCCACTGCTCGTTCTTCCTGGCCGAACCCCTTGACCACTCGCACTCCGGTGACGGTCTCTTCGACGTGCTGGGCCAGGTCCGCCGCCGACTGTTGTGCGGACCAGGTCGCGGCGAAGAGTTTCTTGCGGCTCGCGAATGCGACGGCCGCCGCCGTCGGGATCACCAACAGGGCCACGAGCGTCAACGGTGGGGAGAGATAGAACATCACGCCGAGGGCGAGGACCACCTGGACTGCGGCGCCGAGCGAGAGCGGGACCATGGCCAGCAAACCCTGTACGAGCTGCAGGTCCGTGATCGATCTCGAGACCACCTGGCCGGTACGGATCTGGTCCTGCGCGGCGCCGCCGAGTCGGAGGACGCTGTTCAGCAGCGACAATCGCAGTGAGTTCTGGACGTTGAGCGACAATCGTCCTGCGGTGACCCGCCTGCCGTATTGGCAGCCGTAGCGGACGAAGGCGAGAACGGCCATCGCTGCCGCAATGGCCCCGATCGTGTATCCGTGAGACGCGGCACCCGTCGCCTCGTCGATGGCAGCCTTCGTCAGTAGCGGGACGGTGAGGTCGATCAGGACGGCCAGGCCGGTGACGCTGAGGGTGATCGCGACCAGGCGGCGGTGCCGCAGACATTCACGGCCCAGTCGCCGGATCCAGCGATCGGTGAGCTGGGTTCCTTCTGGCTTGTTCGGCCGGCCCCCTTCGGCGCGGGTGAGACGGACCCCTCCGGTACGGGTCAACTAGACATCGGCCCGTCATGACGGGACACGATCTGCGGAGCACCACCCGACACGATGTGGGGTGGCCCGCCCGCCGCGGGCCATGCCATCGGGGCAGGACCGAACACCTTGTGCGAGTTGTTCACGATGATCTTGCCGAGGGCGCGGTTGCCCACACCGCCGATCACGGCGCCGAAACCGGCAGGGAGCAGCTTCCCGAAGGCCAGCGGGAGCTTCTGCAGCGTGTATTTCTTGAAGTAGGTCTTGACCAGTCGTCTGTTGAGCGTCTTGAGGACCGGGGTTGGGATGACGCCGCCGAAGGCGCGAGCCAGATTGCCGGACTTCGCTCCGAGCGAATCACGCACCACTGCGAGGCCGGACTCGCCGAGTGCGACGGTCAGCACCAGCGCCTTGCGGCGTTCGCGATCGGTGATCGGGATGCCGTGCACCTCGGCGACAGCCAGCGACAGCAGCGCGGATGCCTCGATGAAGAAGACCGTCTCGGCCCCCAGGGAGGCGAATGACGCGACGGTCCCGATTCCGGGGAACGCGGCGGCGGCGCCCACCGCCCCGCCGGATCCGGTGACGGCCAGCAGGAATCGGTGCTCGAGTCGCTCGATGATCTGGGCAGGCGACTCGTAGGGGTGCTCGCGGCGTAGATGGTGCACGTACTTGGCCACGGCAGGCGCCTGGAGGTGCTGAGCGTGGTCGACCAGGTTGTCGACCACACCCTCGGTCTTGCGGGCGGCGCCGACGACCTGTCCGTCACCGATGGAGGAGAGCTGTTTCTTTGCCATGGGGAGTTCAGGCTCCTTGTCCGGCAGGTACGACTTCGCCGTCACGGGGTGGAGGCGGCGGGGTTCCGTCGCCGAAGGGGCTACCGCCGAGTTCTTCGCGGTGATGGGGGCTGCGCCAATTGGACAGGTCGGGGCCGCGCGGCACGATCGCGGTCGGGTTTATGTCGGTGTGCACCATGTAGTAGTGCTGCTTGATCTGGGTGAAGTCGACGGTGTCGCCGAATCCGGGGGTCTGGAACAGATCGCGTGCGTACGCCCACAACACGGGCATCTCGGTCAGTTTGCTGCGGTTGCATTTGAAGTGGCCGTGATAGACCGGATCGAAGCGGGCCAGCGTCGTGAACAGTCTCACGTCGGCCTCGGTGATGGTGTCGCCCACCAGGTATCTCTGTTGGCGCAGCCGGTCGGACAATTGGTCGAGGCGTCCGAAGAGCCGGTCGTAGGCGTCATCGTAGGCCCGCTGATCACCGGCGAATCCGCAGCGATAGACGCCGTTGTTGACATCTTTGAAGATGACGTCGATGACCTCGTCGATCTCTTCGCGACGGCGCTCCGGATAAAGATCGGGTGCGCCTTCGCGGTGGTGATCAACCCACTCGGTCGAGAAGTCGAGGGTCATCTGTCGGAACTCGTTGGTCACCACCGCGCCGGTCGGGATGTCGACGATCGCGGGCACGGTGATACCTCGCGGGTAATCGGGATAACGCTTCAGGTAGGCGTCCTTGAGCCGTGGGATCTCGAGCACCGGGTCGATGCCGCCGGGATCGAGGTCGAACGTCCAACTGTCGGAGTCATGGGTGGGTCCGCACATCCCCATCGACAACGCAGCTTCGAGGCCGAGCAGTCGGCGGACGATGATCGCGCGATTGGCCCAGGGGCAGGCGCGCGCGACGATCAGCCGGTAACGGCCCGGTTCGACCGGGAAGGTCTCGCCGGCGGGACCGACGCCGTCGCGGGTGATCCGGTTGTCGATGTAGTTCGTGTCACGGACGAACTCCTCGCCGGTGGTCACGTAGCCGCCGGGGGACTCGGTCCCCGCGTCTGCTTCCTCGATGCTCATCGCTCCCAGAGTAGTCGCTCATCGAAGTTGGGTTTCGCGGGTTCGAAGCGGTATATTCCGTGCGGAGTAATCGGGTCGACGGGGGTGGTCACGATGGCGGGGCGGCAAAGTCGATCAGCGCGCGTCGAGTTGACCCCGCTCGCTGTCCTCGTCCTCGGGCTCGTCAGCGAACGGCCGATGCACCCGTACGAGATGTTCCAGACCCTCGTCGAACGCCGGGAAGACCGATTCGCAAAGCTGCGGCCCGGCTCGCTGTACCACACCGTTGACCGCCTGCACGATCGAAAACTGCTGCTCGTCAGCGAGATTCAGCGCGAGGGCAATCGGCCCGAGCGTACGGTCTATGCGATCACCGACGACGGCAAAGCGATGCTGCGCGACAACATCGCGACCATGCTGAGCACGCCGGCCGAGGAATACCCGGCGCTGTATCTGGCGCTGGCCGAAGCGCACACCCTCGGTCGTGGTGAGGTGGTCGATCTCCTCGACCAGCGACTGCACGCCATGCAGATCCGACTGGAAGGTATCGACGCAGAGGTTTCGCGCGCAGGAGCGAGGGACATCCCGGAGATGTTCATGCTCGACGCCGGCTGTCGACGGGTCGCACTCGCAGCCCAGATCGCCTGGATCTTGCAGTTGCGCGACCGTTTGGCAACGGGACAGCTGATGTGGCTCGACGAATGGCACCGCCGGGCGAACAACGAACACCATGACGACAGCCACCATGCCGACGGGGCGCCGACCCCGGGTCGGGCACACCAGCACGGAACGAGGTCTGACCGATGAGCAGTCCCACCGCGGCTCCCTCCGCACCGATCTCCACGAGGCCGTGGCTCGCGCTCGGCGCGTTGTGCATCGGTTTCTTCATGATCTTGGTCGACATGACGATCGTGGCGGTCGCCCAGCCCGCGATCCAGCGAGCGCTCGACACCGACGTCAACGGCGTCATCTGGGTCTCCAGTGCATATCTGTTGACCTACGCGGTGCCTATGCTGGTTGCCGGACGACTCGGTGACCGGTTCGGCCCCAAGCGCATCTATCAGCTGGGCCTGATCGTCTTCACGGTCGCCAGTGTGCTGTGCGGGCTGGCCGAGTCGATCGAGATGCTGATTCTCGCCCGCGGCCTGCAGGGGGTCGGCGCCGCCCTGATCACCCCACAGACGATGGCGCTCATCACCAGGATGTTTCCCGCCGAGAAGCGCGGTGCGGCGATGGGGGTGTGGGGGACAGTGGCCGGTGTGGCCACGCTGCTCGGCCCGCTGGCCGGTGGCATCCTGGTCGACGGTCTCGGCTGGGAATGGATCTTCTTCGTCAACGTCCCGGTCGGGATCATCGGTCTGGTGCTGGCCTGGAAGCTCGTCCCGACCGTCCCCACCAACAAACGCAACGTCGATCTGATCGGGGTGGCGCTGAGCGGTATCGGTATGACTGCCTTGGTGTTCGGAATCCAGGATGGCGAGAAATACCACTGGGCGCCCTGGATCTGGGCCCTGATCGGGATCGGGGTCGCCGTCATGGGTCTGTTCGTCTACTGGCAGCACAAGATCCTGCAGGTACGGTCCTCCGCCGAACCATTGGTACCGCTGAAACTCTTCCTCGACCGCAATTTCTCGCTCGCCAGTCTCGGCATCGCGACCATGGGATTCGCGACGGCCGGGATGATGGTGCCGCTCATGTACTACCTGCAGTTGGTCGGTGGACTGTCACCGACCGAATCAGCCGTGGTCACCGTCCCCATGGCAGTCCTGACCGGTGTACTCGCCCCGATCGTGGGCCGACAGGTCGACAAGGTCAATCCGCGCAACATCATCGCGACAGCCTTGCTGCTCAACGCGATAGCGATCGCCTGGCTCGGCGTGATCGCCACCCCCACCACACCGATCTGGCAGCTGCTCCTGCCGGTGTCGCTGATGGGGATCGCGAGCTCGGGCATCTGGGCACCGTTGGGGGCCACCGCGACCCGCAATCTGCCGATGAACAGCGCGGGCGCGGGAGCTGGTGTCTACAACACGACCCGGCTCATCGGCTCGGTGCTCGGAAGCGCCGCAGTCGGTGCGCTGATGCAGACCCGCATCGCCGCCGAGGTGCCTGCATTCGGTGCGCAGTCGATGGACGCGATGGTGGGTCAGCTGCCCGCAGCGGTGCGGGACGGCTTCTCATCGGCCATGGGCCAGTCGCTGTTCTTGCCTGCCGCCGCTCTGCTGCTGGGTGTGGTGGCCGCGACCTTCATGGCCAAGCCGCGACACATGACTGCGTCGGCGGACAAGAGGCCGGTCGAGACCGGGCCGGAAGCGGCTACGGCCGCGACGCGGGATTGACCAGTGTGGAACCATCGCCCGGTTGACGCGGTAGCCGCTGCGATATGTACTGTGCGCCATGCGCAGTGACGTCCCGGGATCACGACGGTTGTCGATGGAGGCCCGACGTGCGCAGTTGATCAACTGCGCTCTCGCGCTGGCCGATCGTGGTGGGATGAGCGCGGTCACCGTGCGCGGCGTGGCCGAGGAGGCCAAGGTCTCGCTCGGTGTCGTGCACTACTGCTTCGACGACAAAGAGCAACTCGTCGCGGCGATGATCGAAAAAGTGGTCGCCGAACAACTCGAGGCGCTGCTGGCCTCGGTGCCGACCGGCAACCTCGGTACCGGCCGAGAGGCGTTGCGGGAGTGGATACAAGAAGCTCTCATCGCGGTGTGGCGAAGGGCGTCCGAGTTCCCGAATCGGTGGCTGTTGATGCTCGAATCGATGCTGTTCTCGCTGCGGCAGCCGACTGAGTCGGCGTCGGCAGGGCAGGCGAAGATGCAGAACGAGATCGCCGAGAAGTACGGACACGCCTATCTCCGCGAGATCGGGGATCGCTGCGAGATGCGGTGGGATGTGTCGGAGCGGATCCTTGTCCGCTCTGCGTTGCAGACGTTGTTCGGGACGGTCCAGTGGTGGCTCGTGGACCGTGACGACGACGCCGCCCGTGCATCTCTGGCCCAGATCGCCGGTTGGATCGCCGCGAGCGCCACACCGCGCTGACGGACGCGGGTCAGCTGCGGACGGTCACGCCGATCGTGTCGAGTCCGCTGGCTCCATCGGGGACCGAGGGGGCCTCGGTCTCGGTCTGTGTGTTTCCCTCGCCGTCGATGGCGCGGACGGTCAACTGGTGGCGGCCGGGCTCGGCGTCCCACTCCCACTTCCACAGGCGCCACGCGTCGACGAGGTCGGGGTCGATCAGTTCGGCGTCCTGCCATCGCCCGTCGTCGACGCGCACCTGCACCGCGCTGATGCCGCGGCCCTGGGCCCAGGCGACCCCACCGACCGTGACCGGTCCCGTCGACACCGAGGAGTTGGGGCGCGGGACGTCGATACGCGAACTCGTTTTGATCGGTCCCTTTTCGGCCCACCCCAGGGTCGTCCAATATGCCTGTGCGCGATCGAATCTGGTGACCTCCAACGAGACGACCCATTTGGTCGCGGACACGTAGCCGTAGAGCCCCGGGACCACCATCCGAACCGGGTAGCCGTGCTCGATCGGCAAAGGTTCACCGTTCATCCCGACCGCGAGCATGGCATCACGGCCGTCGGTGAGTGCAGCCAGCGGAGTGCCGGCCGTCCAGCCGTCGGCACTGGTCGAGAGCACCATGTCCGCCTCGGCGGCGGGCCCTGCCGCGGCGATCAGGTCTCGAAGGAGGTAGCCGGTCCACCTGGCATTGCCGACGAGATCGCCGCCGACCGAGTTCGACACACAGGTGAGCGTCACCACCGCGTCGACTGCGGTGTGCTCGCGACGCAACTGGGCCAGGTCGATGCGGACCTCGCGTTCGACCATGCCGTGGATGCGCAGCGACCAGCGTTCGCTGTCGACCTGCGGCACCGTGAGGGCGGTGTCGATGCGATAGAAGTCGTCGTTCGGAGTGAGGAAGGGGGTGCCGGGCGAGGCGCCCGGCGCCGCAGTGGTCACCGAATTGGTTGCGGTGGGTACGTCGAACGCGGCGCGGTCTGCTCCTACATTGCCGACAGAACGTCGCAGGGCTGCACCACCAAGGCCGGTGATGATCACCCCGCCGCCGACTGCCCCTGCGCCGAGCAGGAACTTTCTCCTGCCGGTCGAGTCGTCCGCGTCGTCCGAACGACCGATGCCGGCTTCGGCTGCTCGCGGAGTCGGGTCGGTGCCGGGTTGGATCCGACGTATGAGTCCTCGCAGGGCAGCCATACCCACGGCGACGCCGAGGAGCGTCGGTAGCGCCCAGGCGAGGTCTGCGGTCGGCCGCGTCGCTGCGGCGACGGAACCCAGGACCCCGACGAGAGCGAACAGGACGAGTCCGACCGGCGGTCTGCGCAGTTCCGCGATCCCTGCGCAGGCCGCCAGCACCGCCATGATCAGCGCGATGAGCACCAGCAACGCGGGTTTGTCCGACGTCCCGAAGGCTTCGATGGCGAACTCGCGCGCACCTTCGGGCGCGCGATCGATCACTGCGCCACCGACCGCGGTGAGAGGAGCTGAACCCCTGTCCACCAGCGGCGCGAGCAGGTAACCCACCCCGACACCCACAGCGGCGCCGAGGATGCCGGCGAGGGCGGCAGCCGCTGCGCCCTGGCGGGGAGTGAAGGACATGCGATCCAGTATCCGCGCGGCGCCGCGTGCGGGTTGTCCGGCCGATCCATGACTTACGATGTGAACTCTCGTGGGGACCGGGGAGGCGAAGCCCGGGGAGGAGAAGTCAGTGCAACTGTTGATACCGGCGGCGGTACCGACGCGGGCCGACCGCACGCGGGACGTCCTCGCCGCTGTGGCACTGCTCGTGTCGCTTGCGCTGGAATGGAACGCCGACGGCGTCGGTGCCCTCCGCGTCGATGTCGCCATCGTCACCGCGCTCTCGGTTCTCTCCCTGGTGCTGCCCGCGGCCAGCCGTCGCGGTGTGTTCGGTCCGCGATGGACTCCGGCGAGATTGCGGCTGACCAAACTTCTCTGCGGTGTGCCTTATCTGGCCCTTGTCACGCTGTACCTCGGCTGGGACGTGGTCAGTCGCTGGGCCGAATGGGACTACGGCAGCACAGGTCTGGGTCCTGCGGTGTGGATCGGCTTCGCCGGTGCCGTGCTGGCGGCCCAACCACGGGATTCCGAACTCTTCGACGTCGTGGATCTGCGCCGGACCCGCGCTCAGGCACGGACGGTCCTCATCGTCACCGGCGGCCTGTTCACTGCATCGGCGCTGTCCGCGGTGGCGACGGCCGTATACCGGTTCATCGAGGGCGTCGATGCGATCGCTGGTGTCAGGGTCGGGGTACTCGATCCACTCGTCGCCGCTCTGGTCGCCCTGTGCTGGCTCGCGATCGTCGGGCAGCTCGTGGCGGCCGCTGCAGCAGGCCGGGGCGGCGGGGCTCTGTGCCTGACCCTCCTCGGCTGGGCGGCGGCGACCTGGGCGTTGGTTGTCTCGATCCCCGGGGCCCCATTCGATTCCGTGGACACGGTCCAACTCGGGTACCTCGGGATCGGGTTCCTCGGTGGTCTCGGGGCCGCGGCGGCGTCTCCGGCGCTCGCCACCCCTCTCGCGATGACACAGCGCGACTATTACCTGCCCCCACTGAGGTTGGTGCTCGTGGTGTCGACGCTGTGGGTGGCGGTGTCGGTGGTCCGGCTGACGTTGTACTCGGCGACCGTCTCCACATTGGCGGCACTGGTGTTCTTCACGGCGGCCGTCGCAGGTGCGACCTACGTCCGCGAGCGCCTTTCCGGGAGTGTCGCTTCGCAGCGCGGCGCATTGCTCGCCGTGGCCGCGATGCTTTTCGCGATCGGCCTCGCGGTGCTCGTGACCATGGGTGTTCGTGTCAACTGGAACTATCCGGCGCCCATGGCGCTGTGGCTGTCCGGTGTGATCGTCCCTGCGCTGGTCGTCTGGCGTGAACTGCTCGCCCCCGGACTGCGCTCGCGCCCGGAATCCGGATCCCCACCAGACGGATTCGTCGGCTGGACAGCACCGGGCCCCGGCATGCAGACCGGCGGGACCGGCCGATGAACCACGTACCTCCGAATGCCCCGGCATACCCGGCCGGTGGGCTCCCACCGCAGTGGCAGTCGCCGTTCGGGCCGCCGCCGCGACGGCGCGGCCGCGCCGCCGCGAAGGTTGTCATCGTCCTCGTCGTGATCGCGCTCCTGTCGACGGCCGGATTCGTCGCAAATCGGTTGTTGGTCCAGGCAGTGGGAGGAGCGACGTCGGCGACAGCATCGGTACAACAGTTCTTCGATGCGCTCGAGGACAAGGACTGGACGGCGCTGGGTGTGCTGCTGCCGCCCGACGAGACATACCAGGTAGCCGGGTTGCTGCGCGACACAGCGGATCTACAGGGATCGATCGGCGGCTCTGCGGACTCGATGGCCGACCAATTGGACGGCGTGAGCATCGATGTGTCGGACCTGTCCCTGTCGAGCGAGGAGATCGCCCAAGACCTGTCGAAGGTGACGATAGAGCGGGCGACCATCGTGATCGAGATCGACGAGAAGACAACCGAATCGCTGACCGATCTGATCCCGGACGCAGGGATCGAGGGCCTCGGGTCCATCGGGGTCACCGTGTCGATCAACGGGCCCGAGGTGTCGTACGAGTACCGGGGCGGATCCGACAGCGATTCCGGCAGCGAGTCCGTGGTCATCGGTGGTGACGCCCAGCCTCCGTTTCTGATGTCGGTGCGCCGTGATGGTGGCTGGTTCGTCAGTCCCATGTTCACCGCCGCGCAGTACCTGGCGGAGGGGTCCGGCTGGGAGACCGCGGATTCGGGTGAATCGGACGTCACCTTCGACTCGCCGGACGAAGCTGCGGCCGGATTCGTCGATGGCTTGGCCGAGACGATCGCGACCGCCGACATCGGGCCCGTGGCCGACGCCATGGGCGGTGTGGAGGCGCGGCTGTTGCGTACCTACGCCGCCGGTATCAACGCCGAACTCGAGTCGGACCCTGACCTGGGGCTCGATGCCGATGTACAGATCGCGGTGCGGGACACCGACTTCGACGTCACGCCGGGGGAGAACGGACAGGCCCGGATCAGGATTTCGCACATCGGGCTCGAGTTGGGGTCGGACGGACGGCGCGCGACCATCGACTTCGACGGCGACTGCGTCCGGCTCGTCGCCGATGACGAACCGGACGAGGGCGGATGTATCTCGGACGGCGGGGAGTTCGCGAGCAGGCTCTACCGGTCGCTCGGACACCTCGTCGCGATCCCGCAGGACGGCGGCTGGAAGGTCAGTCCCGTCGCCACCTACTTCGACTGGATGGGAATCGCCGTGCGTGAACTGGCCGGGGTCGACGCCGATCTGCTCGCAGCAGTCGCGGCGCTGGACTTCTCGCGGTTGGCTGCGCGGGAGCCGGTGGGACGTATCGGGGTGTCTGACGAGATCACGGTGGAGATAGCGCCCGTGTCGAGCGCGATCTACGCGGGGGTGAGCGTGATCGAGGCGGAGCCCTCGGCGGATCTGATCGACTACTCCTGTACCAGCGCCAACAGCCCGTACTTCTGCGAGATCATCGTCGTCGATGCCGAGGGCCGCAGGATCGAGCAGGAGTCGAACTACGATGGCGGGGCCGGTTACCAGAGCGGATATGCGGTGACGGGGCCGACGCGCCTGCTGGTCGCCGGGGTGGCAGGTACGGTCGTCGTCGAGAGTATGCCGGGCTAGCCGCGCCCACCTGAGGTGTCGATACTCGCAGGTGACCCACCGGCCGACGTCCAACGCTCTGTCGGGGACCCCTCGTAGGATCGTCGCTGTCACCGGCGATCGGAGAGGAGGTCACTGTGAGTGCAGCGCTGCCGTTGTTCTTGCCCGAACAGCACGTGACCTTCATCCACACCGCCGATTGGCAATTGGGGATGACCCGGCACTTTCTGCGTGGCGACGCGCAGGCCCGCTACACCGCCGCGCGGCAGGAGGCCATCGGACGGATCGGCAGACTCGCCGACGCCCACCACGCGGAGTTCATCCTCGTGTGCGGCGACGTGTTCGAGGATCGGCAGGTCTCCTCGCGGGTGATCCGCCGCAGCCTTGATCATCTGCGGCAGGTGTCGTGCCCGGTGTATCTCCTTCCGGGCAACCACGATCCGATGGACGCTGCAAGTATCTACAACTCGAGGGTGTTCGTCGACAACAAGCCCGATCATGTACACGTGCTGGATACGGCCGGTGCGGTGCAGGTGCGTCCGGGCGTGTCCTTGATCGCGGCCCCGTGGACCACCAAGGTTCCTCTGTCGGATCTGGTGACCCAGCAACTCGATTGTCTGGTGCCCGGCGATGACATCCGTATCCTGGCCGGCCATGGCCGAGTCGATGTCTTTGCCCCGCAGTCCGCAGATCCGTCACTGATCGACGTGGATGAGCTCGAGCGTGCGGTTGCCGCCGGACTGATCGACTATGTGGCACTGGGTGATCGGCATTCGACGACGGAGATCGGTGACTCCGGGCGGATCTGGTATTCCGGTGCCCACGAGGTCACCAACTACGACCATCGCGAGGCGAAGCCGGGCCAGGTGCTCGTCGTCGAGTTGACCCGCGGCGAGTCCGACTCCGACAGCGCTCCCGCCCAGTCGGTGACGGTGACCCCACACCAGGTGGGCGAGTGGACGTTTCGCACGGTCGAGCACGATGTGAACGGCGGTCACGACATCGCAGAACTCCGCCGCAGGCTCGAAGCCTTCGGCAACAAATCGCAGACTGTCGTCCAGCTCGCGCTCCGTGGTTCGGTGAGTATCACCGAACGGTCCGAACTGGACACGATGATCGAGGAGTTCACCGATCGTTTCGCCTCACTCACCTGGTGGGAACTGCGTCATGATCTGGTCATCAGGCCCGACGACAACGACTTCGCGCACCTGCAGCTGACTGGTTTCATCGGCGATGCCGCCGCCGAATTGTCCACCAGCGCAGCCGGTGACGGTGACGATGCCATCGCAGCGCAGGAGGCGCTCGCTCTGCTCTTCCGGTTGGCGGGTGGGAGCGCGTGAAGCTGCACCGGTTGCGACTGAGTCACTTCCGCGGTGTCGCTGAACGGGAGGTGCACTTCGCCGAGAACGGGGTCACCGTCGTCGAAGGCGCCAACGAGGCCGGGAAATCGTCGATGATCGAGGCTCTCGATCTCCTACTCGAGGTGCGGTCGGACAGCAAGAGCGCGAAGGTGCGGGCGGTGTCGCCCGCGGGGGTGGACGCCGGGACGGTCGTCGAAGCCGACATCACCTGTGGCCCTTACCGGTTCACCTACACCAAGCAGTACAACAAGGCTGCTCGCACAGAATTGGTCATCCACGAGCCTGCGCCGCAGCAGTTCTCAGGGCGTACCGCCCACGACAAGGTGGGGTCGATTCTCGCCGACGAGGTGGATGCGACCCTGTTCAAGGCTCTGCGGCTGATGCAGGCCGGGGATCCGACGGTAGGCGATCTCGCCGCCAGCTCGGCGCTGTCCCGCGCCCTGGATGCAGCGGCGGGAACGACCAAGTCCGGCGTGGGCGATGGCGAGGGCGATGCGATGTTGCTCGAGTTGGTGAGGGCCGAATACGAAAGGTACTTCACTACGGGGCAGGGTCGCCCAGCACGCGAATTGGCCTCGGCAGCAATTCGTCTGGAAGAAGCGCTGGAACTGAGCAACGAACTGGCGGCCGCGATGGACCAACTCGGTGGCGACCACGCCCGGCTGGAGACGTTGACAGGGAACCGTCGTGAACTGGCGAACTCGCTCGAATTGGCGAAGGTGGAACTGTCGGCACTGAGCGAGCGATCCGCCGAATCGAGCGACCTGCAACGACAGCACACCGCAGCGACATCGACTGCCGCTCTGCTCAGAGGCCAGTTGCGCCTGCACGACCGCGATGTCGCGCAGCGCGCCGCTTCCCGTAAGCGGATCGCGGACTGTGACAAGGCCGTGGACGTCACCGGACGCGCCATCGCGACGCTCGAACGCAAGGATGCGGAGGTTGCCGCTGTCCTTGCAGACGTCGAGCGAGAGCTCGATGAGTTGCGTCGGGCCGATAGCGAAGCCACGTCCCTGGTGCGCAGCGCGCGCGCCGCGGCCCGCTCGGCGAACCTCCTCGCGCGCCGTGACGAACTGACCGCGCTGCTGGCGCGCGTGGCAGACATACGCACCGCGCTCTCGGACGAACAGCGCACAGTTGCGGGTCTCGTGCACGACCGTGATGACCTCGAGGCCGTCGAGCAGCTGCTGCAGTCGGTGACCATCACGCGCGCGCAAGTGGAGTCGGCTGCCGCCACGGTGAGCGTGCGAAGGCTGGGCGACGCGCCGGTGACGGTCAACGGAGCCGAGTCCGACGAGTCCGAATGGCCGATCACCGGCGACACAGTCGTCGAGGTGGCCGGCGTGGTTCGCCTCGTGTTGTCCGCGGGCGCTGAGTCGGCATCCCTGATCGAGCGATTTTCCCGTGCGGAACGGGAACTCGCTGATGCGTTGACGGAAGCGGGGGTCGACGACGTGGCCGAGTTGCGCGGGCTGGTTCGGGCTCGTGAGCGAGCCGAAGCGGAGGTCGACAACCTGCGTGGCCGTCTCACCGCGATCATCGCGGGCGGTGATGAAGGTGCGTTGCGTGCCGAGCTGTCGGAGCTCGAGAGTCGTCTCGAGTCCACCGCAGCGGCAGATCCCGATGTTCCGGACGTCGAGGAGGCCGAACGACGCGCAGGCACCGCCGCGGCGCGGTTGGCCGCAGCCGTCCAGCGAACAGCTGAACTGCGCAGTGAGCACCGAAGTGTCGACAGCGAATTGCGGATTCTGCGGGTACGACGCGACGAACTGATCGCCGAGCGCGTGGAACTCGCGCGGCAGGACGACGAGATCGGCGGTCTGGACGCTGCGGACCATCCCGACGACGACCCGGACCGGCTGCGCGAGCGGTTGCTGGCGGAGTTGTCCCAGGCAGACTCCGAGGTGCGTCGCCTCGTCGCGAGGATCGACGATGCCGACCTCGAATCCCTGGAGTTGCAACACGCGAACATGCTGTCGGTGGTGGAACGAGGCGAACCGCGACTGGCTGAACTCGGCAATCAGATCGCCGAGCTGCGCACGCGGATCGAGATCCGCCGGGACGACGGCAAACTCGACCAGGTGCATCAGGCAGAGACCGAGTTGGCCGCCGCCCGTGGTGATTTCGATCGCATCAATACCCGAGCGCAAGCTGCCAGGTTGTTGTTGCAGACTCTCGAGAGACATCGAGATGCCACTCGGCGGACATATGTTCAGCCGTTCACCGATCAGATCTTGCGGCTCGGGAAGGTCGTGTTCGGTCCGACCCTGCAGGTCGGGGTCGACGAAGAGTTGCGGGTCACCACGCGCACGGTCGGTGGGGTGACCGTGGACCACGACGCGCTGTCGGGGGGCGCCAAGGAGCAGCTGGGGATCATCAGCAGGCTGGCGTGCGCGATGCTGGTCGATCCGGACGACGGGGTGCCGGTGATCATCGACGACGCGTTGGGATACACCGATCCGGAGCGGCTGGCGAGCATGGGCGCGGTGCTCAGCCACGCCGGTCGCCACACTCAGGTGATCGTGCTGACCTGCACGCCTGCGCGCTACAGCAGTGTCGGGGGAGCGCATCTCATTGCAGTCTGAGGTGGCGCGCCGCAGGCGTTTTGGGTTGCGGTTCGCAGATGCGCTAGGCTGACTCTCGCCCAACGAGCCCCCGTAGCTCAGGGGATAGAGCGTCCGCCTCCGGAGCGGAAGGCCGCAGGTTCGAATCCTGCCGGGGGCACATTTTTTCTCGTACGTCTCCGTAGGCGTCTGCTAGGTTTTCTTACCTCGCGGGTAATCGACCGCCGACGTTCTCGCCGCCATCGTTGAAGGCATGGACACCACCTCGGCCTCGAAGACTTCCCTGCCACCGAGTACCCCGCGCTGGCTGCGTCCGGTATTGATCATGGATCGGGCCGGATCATCCTGGTACATCGGGATGGGATTCACCTTCGCGCCGCTGCTCATCATTCTCGACCCGTGGCCGCCCTTGGTGGTCGCTGCGTGGATCGCCATCGGACTGTTCGGCCTCTGGCTGGGGATCCTCGGCATCTTCATGGCGACCGGGCTGGCGATCATCCTGCGCGCGGGTGAGCAGGTGCCGGAGTCGTACTGGCGCTCGGTCATCGACTTCCCGCCCACCGAGGGGGCGCAGCGGCGCATAGACGAGCCTTGCGGACCGTCGGCCCCGGAGATATAGTTAGTGCACTAACTATTAGTGTCGTAACTAAGGGGTCGAAGCCGATGGAACAAAACGTGGTTCTCGACGGTGACCCGTTGGCGCTGGAACGGCAGGTCTGCTTCGCCCTCGCAGTGGCCAACCGCACCGTGCTCGGTGTGTACCGGCCCTTGCTCGAGCCGCTGGGGCTCACCCACCCGCAATACCTCGTGATGCTGGCGCTGTGGGAGCGAGCGCCGATGTCCGTGCGAGAGATCGCCGGAGCTCTCCAACTCGATTCTCCGACGCTCTCGCCGTTGCTCAAGCGACTGGAGGCTGCGGGCCTGATCACCCGCACCCGCACCGCGGCCGACGAACGGCAGCTGGCGATCGAACTCACCGAGCGGGGAAGGGCGCTACGCACACAGGCGGAGAAGATCCCGCCGGCCGTGGTTCGCACGCTGGGGGTCGAGCTGGCGGCTCTCGAGGAACTGCGCCGAGTGTTGACCGAGGTCAATGTGGCGGCCTCCGCGGCCATCGCATCCGGCTCCATCTCACTCGAGCCGTGACCACTTCACCGGACGCACGGAGCGCGTCTGTACGACAGGAGACGATGTCATGACCGAACGCACCAGGCCGACACCATGGCAGTGGCTCGGCTACACAGCAGGACGGAAACTGCCTGACTCGATGCAGGATTGGGTGCGCCGCGATCTGACCGGTCCCTGGCGAGTACCACGACACCTGGTGCGCGGGATGATCCCGTTCACCCCGGTGTTCGCGGCGTTCCTGCTCTTCCCGGGTCCGATCTATCTGCGGTTGGCAATGATCCTGCTCGGGTTGATCCTCGCGGTGTTCTACTGCGCGGCGTACATGCCGATGAACCGGGCGCACAGGCTCGAACTGCACGGTCTGCCCGTCGACCTGGAGAGTCCAGAACGGGCGCGCCGACATGCGACCGATCGCACCACCTACGAGCGGCTGCACGGTCGCGACTGATCCCGGCCCAGCCGTCGACCGGGCCGATACGGCCGTCGAGTGGGCCGATACGGCCGCCGACCGTGCCGATCAGGCCGCCGACCGTGCGGTTCAGTTCATCGGAAGCGGCTGCGCTCCACGTGTTTCGAGCATCTTCGTCATCGTGTCCGACTCGGATTCCTGGACATTGACCATCTGCTGAGCGAGCCTGCGCACGTAGTCCTCGCTGATGTGGTCGGGCTCGGTCGCGAACTCCATCATCTCGAGCCCGCCCTGGTGGTGGCGCAGCATGAGTTGCAGGAAGTACTTGTCCAACTCGGCGCCTTGCAGGGTCCGGAGCTTGTTCATGTCGTCGGTGCTCGCCATCCCCGGCATGGGCACTCCCGAATCGGGCATGTCCATGGTCATGCCGGCACTGGGTTCCGTACCTGAACCGCCGTGCGCGTGGCCTCCGTTGTGACCTTCCATCCAGGCCATCGGCTCACCGGGATTGTCCAGGGGATAGTCCCAGCGCGACAACCAGGACTGCATCTGGCCGACCTGGTTGGTCTGCGAGGTTAGGATGTCGTAGGCGAGGCTGCGCACCTGGGGATCGCTCCCGCCGTACAGCTCGATGGTTGCCATCTCGACCGCCTGCTGGTGGTGGCGGATCATGTCCTGCGAAAAGCCCACCGCGGCTGAGTCCGCGGCAGGTCGATTGTCGTCGCCACCATCGAACGTGGTGCGCAGCAACAAACCGACAACCGCGCCCACCAGCAGCAGCGCGACCGCACCCAATACGAGCAACGCGGACAGCTGCTTTCGGTTGTGGTCGGGCACCGGTTCAGCCGGGGCGGACGCAGTCGCCGGTTCTGCCTCGTCCTTTGTCGACTCCGTTTCGGTCTCGGGTGTGGAGTTCGCGCCCGACCCACCTACGGCGTCGGGCGTGGAGTCCGAGTCCGGCGGGTTGTGCGATTCTTCGTCGGGTGTGCCCACAGGCATCAGCCGGCCGGAGCAGGCTCGGGGATCCCCATGCCGTTCTCGTCGGTTGCCTGGGTCGATCCCGCACCGGTCATCGGTACCGCATCGGCCGGCACCGGGCCGACGTCGGCCGGCGGGGGATTGCTCGGGTCGAAGGCGCCTGGGATTGCCGCGCATTCGGCGCCGACCTCGGGGTACGCCGCTTCCTCGGGGTTGTCCGGGTACACGCCGGTGTTCGAGTTGCGCCGCAGGGCTTCGATGAACTGGTCGACGCGCTCATCACCTGCCGAATCGAGCTTGAGCTGGTGTCCCCACGACTGCAACGAGATCGGCTTGTCGAGTCCCGGGTACGGCGAGAGCAGTAGGTACTGCTCACCCTCGACCTTGCTCTTGAGCGTGTCGAGATCACCCGCAGCGATGGTGTCCGGGTTGTAGGTGATCCACACCGCCCCGTGTTCGAGGGCGTGCACCGCGTTCTCCGTGCGCAACGCGTTCGGGTAGACGATGCCCGTGCAGGTGGCCCACACCGCGTCGTGCGGACCGCCGAACGGCGGCGACTTGTCGTACGCGACGCGCTGTGTCGGCTCCACGTGCTGCCCGGCGGGGTAGAAGATCTTCTCGACCCCGTCGATCTTGTCCGACGGATCGGGATTGGACGACGACGGCGTGTACTTCGCGACCTCCCGCTGATCCATGTACTTCGGCACCAGATAGACGGCCAGGCCGGCCACGATCAGCAGCACCACGGCGACCGCGCCGATGGTCGCCCACGGAATGGCCTTGCCACCCCCGCCGGCTTTCACGACCGGGATCTGGCCGGGCTTCTTCTTGGCCGGTTTGCCGGAATTCCTGGGCTTCTTGGGAACGTTGCCGCCCTGCTTCTTGGCGTCAGCCATGGATCTCTTTCGGTGCAGTTCTATGGGGTGCGCACATGACGCTGCCGAGGAGGTCCTCCGGCGATCACACAGTGTACTTGGGCCGAAATGTGAACAAACTCGGTCCGAGCACCCCGAACTACTCCCGCCCCGGTTGCGGCGAAAGCAATGCGATTGTCATGGAGGCGGCACCGGCCAATAGGATGGTGCATCGTGACCCCCGCCGACCTCGCGGTACTGCTGCATGCCGCCACCTCCACAGTGCTCACCGACCACGGACTCGATTCGTCCGCGCTGCCGGACGCTGTTGTGGTGGAACGACCGCGCAATCCCGAGCACGGCGATTACGCCACCAACATCGCGCTGCAGCTAGGTAAGAAGGTCGGCGTGAACCCGCGTGAGCTGGCCGGATGGCTGACCGACGAGCTGCGCACCCGCGAAGGCATCGCGTCCGCCGAGATCGCCGGACCGGGATTCGTGAACATCCGTCTCGCGGCGGACGCCCAGAACGCAGTCGTCGCCGATGTCCTGGCCGGCGCCGACGCTTTCGGCACCGGAGTCCTCTACGACGGTCTCAAGGTGAACCTCGAGTTCGTGTCCGCCAACCCGACCGGACCCATCCACCTCGGTGGCACCAGGTGGGCTGCGGTCGGTGACGCCCTCGGGCGGGTCCTCTCCGCGCAGGGTGCTGCCGTGACCCGCGAGTACTACTTCAACGACCACGGCGCGCAGATCGACAGGTTCGCGCGCTCATTGCTGGCCGCCGCCTTGGGTGAGCCCACGCCCGACGACGGATACGCCGGTGCGTACATCGGCGACATCGCCTCAGCGGTGGTGGCGGCCGTGCCCGACGTGCTGGAACTGCCGGAGGATGAGCGCCTCGAGGTGTTCCGGGCTCATGGCGTCGACCTCATGTTCGCGTCCATCAAGGCGAACCTCCACGAGTTCGGCACCGACTTCGACGTCTACACCCATGAGAACAAGATGTTCGAGTCGGGCCAGGTCGATCGTGCGATCACCGAACTCAAGGCCAACGGGAACCTGTACGAGAACGATGGCGCGTGGTGGCTGCGTTCGACCGCATTCGGTGACGACAAGGACCGGGTTGTCATCAAGAGCGACGGCGAAGCCGCCTACATCGCCGGCGACATCGCGTATTTCAAGGACAAACGCGATCGCGGATTCGACCTGTGCATCTACATGCTCGGTGCCGATCACCATGGATATGTGGTGCGGCTCAAGGCTGCGGCGGCCGCGCTCGGCGATGACCCGGACCGGCTCGAGGTGCTCATCGGTCAGATGGTGAACCTCGTGCGTGACGGACAGCCGTTGCGGATGAGCAAGCGGGCGGGCACCGTCATCACGCTCGACGATCTGGTGGATGCCGTCGGGGTCGACGCCGCGCGCTATTCGCTGATCCGTTCGTCGGTGGACGTCAACATCGACATCGACCTGGACCTGCTCGTCAGTCAGTCGAACGAAAATCCGGTCTACTACGTGCAATACGCGCACGCGAGACTCGCCGCGATCGGACGCAACGCTGCCTCTCTTGGGCTCTCGCTGTCCTGCGACCATCTGGAACTGTTGACCGAAGCCGCGGAAGGCGACCTGATCCGCACCATCGGCGACTTCCCGGCGGTGGCTGCGTTGGCCGCGGAACTCCGTGAGCCACATCGGATCTGCCGCTATCTCGAGTCACTGGCGAGCACCTATCACAAGTTCTACGACCGCTGCCGGGTTCTGCCCCAAGGCGACGAAGAGCCGACCGAACTCCACGCCGCTCGACTCGCGTTGTGCGGCGCCACCCAGCAGGTCATCGCCAATGGTTTGGCGATGGTCGGCGTCAGCGCACCGGAGAGAATGTGAACGCACACCCGGCAGGCCCGCGGCACGCGGAGGTCTTGGCGGCGCCGCAGTTGGCCGAAAGGCCGAACAGTCCTGCAGAACTGGCTCAGCTGCCTGCCCATGTCTACCCGCAAGGCACCGATCGCGACGAGCACGATGTTGCGCGCATCGGTGGAATCCCGGTGACCGAGCTGGCCGAGAAGTACGGCACGCCGCTGTTCGTCATCAACGAGGACGACTTCCGTGCACGATGTGCCGAGATGGCGCGGGCGTTCGGATCTGCGCAGCACGTGCATTACGCGTCGAAGGCGTTCCTGTCCACCGAGATCGCGCGGTGGGTGCACTCCGAAGGGCTCTCGCTCGACGTCTGTTCGGCGGGCGAGTTGTCGGTGGCGCTGCGGGCCGGCTTTCCCGCCGATCGGATCGCGTTGCACGGCAACAACAAATCGTCCGCGGAGCTGGAACTGGCGGTGTCCTCCGGAGTAGAGCACGTGGTGCTCGACTCGATGATCGAGATCGACCGACTCGACGAGATCGCCGGCCGGCTCGGGGTTGTCCAGGATGTGCTCGTCCGGATCACGGTGGGCGTCGAAGCCCACACCCATGAGTTCATCTCGACCGCACACGAGGACCAGAAGTTCGGCTTCTCTCTCGCGGGCGGGCTGGCCATGGCCGCGGTTCGGCAGGTGTTCGCGACAGACAATCTCAGGCTCGTCGGCCTCCACAGCCACATCGGCTCGCAGATCTTCGACGTCGGTGGCTTCGAACTCGCGGCGCATCGCGTGCTCTCGCTGCTGCGCGACGTCGTCACGGAGTTCGGTGTCGAGAAGACCGCCCAGTTGTCGATCCTCGACCTCGGTGGTGGCCTGGGTATCTCGTACCTGCCGTCCGATGATCCGCCTCCGGTTCAAGAGGTCGCCGACAAGCTGGCGGAGATCGTGGAGCGGGAATCGGCCGCGCTGGGCCTTCCCACGCCCACCATCGCCGTGGAGCCGGGGCGGGCCATCGCCGGCCCGGCCGGTGTCACCCTGTACACGGTCGGCACGGTCAAGGATGTGCAGCTGGGACCGGGCGGAGCGCACCGTCGCTATGTGTCGGTCGACGGTGGCATGAGCGACAACATCCGAACGGCCCTGTACCAGGCCGAGTACGACGTCCGCCTGGCCTCGCGTGTCTCGCAGGCCCGTGCCGTTGTCAGTCGAGTAGTCGGAAAGCACTGCGAGAGTGGCGACATCGTCATCCGCGATTGCTGGCTACCCGACGACGTGGCACCCGGAGATGTGCTGGTGGTGGGTGCGACCGGCGCCTACTGCTACTCGATGTCGAGCCGGTACAACATGATCACGCGACCCGCGGTGGTCGCCACCCGCGGCGGTGAGGCGCGGCTGATGCTGCGTCGGGAAACCGTCGAGGATCTATTGAGCTTGGAGGTGAACGAGTGACGGAGAAGAAAGCGCGTCCGATCGGCGTCGCGGTGCTCGGAATGGGAAATGTCGGGACCGAGGTGGTGCGCATCATCACCGACAACGCCGCTGATCTCGAGGCCAGGGTGGGGGCCCCCGTCGAGTTACGTGGTGTCGCGGTGCGCGATGTCAGCAAACCCCGCGGGATCGACCCCTCGCTGCTCACCGACAAGCCCGAGGACCTCATCGTCCGGGACGACGTCGACATCGTCGTCGAACTGATCGGCGGTATCGATCCACCGCGCATGCTCATCCGAGAGGCGCTGCAGGGTGGCAAGTCGGTGGTCACGGCGAACAAAGCGCTCCTCGCCGACTACACGGGCGAGCTCGCGACCGCAGCGGCCGGCGCCAAGGTCGACCTGTATTTCGAGGCGGCCGTCGCCGGGGCGATCCCGGTGATCAGGCCACTGATGCAATCGCTCGCCGGGGACACCGTCACGCGGGTCGCCGGAATCGTGAACGGCACCACCAACTTCATCTTGTCCGCGATGGATGCCGACGGCAGCGATTACGCCGAGACGCTGGCCGAGGCCGGCCGCCTCGGATACGCCGAAGCTGATCCCACCGCTGACGTCGAGGGCTACGACGCGGCGGCCAAGGCCGCCATCCTGGCCTCGATCGCCTTCCACTCCCGCGTCACTGCGCTCAACGTCTACCGCGAGGGCATCTCCAAGATCACGACCCACGATCTGGAATCGGCCAAGGCGCTCGATTGCACGGTCAAGCTGTTGTCGATCTGTGAGCGAATCGTCGACGAGGACGGTACGCAGCGTATTTCGGCTCGCGTCTATCCGGCTCTGGTGCCGCTAGAACACCCGTTGGCGGCGGTCAGCGGTGCCTTCAACGCCGTTGTGGTGGAGGCGGAGAATGCCGGCCGACTGATGTTCTACGGGCAGGGGGCCGGCGGTGCGCCCACGGCGTCTGCTGTGCTGGGCGACATGGTGATGGCTGCGCGCAACAAGGTTCATGGGGGACGTGGCCCGCTCGAGTCGACGTACGCGTCGTTGCCGATCGCGCCGATGGGCGATGTGCGGACGCGCTACTACGTGTCGATGCGCGTCGCCGACCGTCCCGGCGTGCTCTCGACCGTGGCCGGCGAGTTCTCGTCGCGCAACATCAGTATCTCGACGGTGCGTCAGGAAGGCGCGGGTGACGACGCCCGACTGGTGGTCGTGACGCATCGCGCCCCCGACTCCGCTTTGTCGGAAACTGTTGCCGCACTGGAGAAACTGGAATCCGTGCTGAGCGTATCGAGCGTTTTGCGACTGGAGGGAACAAATGACTGAATCGGTAGTGCACAGCCGTTGGCCGGGTTTGATCGAGGCATACCGTCATCGCCTTCCGGTCCGCGACGACTGGAAAGTGGTGACTCTGCTCGAGGGTGGTACGCCGTTGATCGCTGCCCCGCACCTGTCCGAGCTGACCGGATGTGAGGTCTACCTCAAGGTCGAAGGTCTCAACCCGACCGGTTCGTTCAAGGATCGCGGTATGACGATGGCCGTGAGCAACGCCGTCAACAACGGCAAGACCGCGGTGCTCTGTGCCTCGACGGGCAACACCTCCGCCTCGGCTGCGGCGTACGCCACCCGTGCCGGGATCACCTGTGCAGTGCTGATTCCCGAGGGCAAGATCGCGATGGGCAAACTCGCCCAGGCGGTCATGCATGGCGCCAAGATCATCCAGGTCCAGGGCAATTTCGACGATTGTCTCGAACTCGCCCGGAAGGCGACCGCGGAATGGACTGAGATCGAACTGGTCAACTCCGTGAACCCGGCACGTATCGAGGGTCAGAAGACCGCCGCGTTCGAGATCATGGACGTGCTGGGTCGGGCACCGGACGTTCACGCGCTCCCGGTCGGCAACGCCGGCAACATCACCGCGTACTGGAAGGGCTACACCGAGTACCACCGCGACGGTGTCGTCGCCTCGACGCCGCGAATGCTGGGCGTCCAGGCCGCCGGCGCGGCGCCGTTGGTGTCGGGTGCACCGGTGAAGGATCCGGAGACGATCGCCACCGCGATCAGGATCGGTTCGCCCGCGAGCTGGAACCAGGCGATCGCCGCGAAGGACGAATCGGGAGGCAAGTTTCTCGCGGCAACCGACGAGAAGTTGCTGGAGGCCTACCGGCTGATCGCCGGCCGCGAAGGAGTGTTCGTCGAACCGGCCTCTGCTGCAAGCGTGGCCGGGCTGCTGGCGGCCCGGGAGGACGGCTGGATCTCTGCCGGCGAAGTCGTCGTCTGCACCGTGACCGGAAACGGACTCAAGGATCCGGACACCGCGCTCGCGGGTATACCGCCCGTCGAGGCCATCCCGGTGGATCCGGTGGCCGTGGCCCGCGCCCTGAATCTGAGCTGACCCCGCGGCATGAAATCTGTTCTCCCCGTTGGCGTCCACTCCGCAGTACGGGTGCCCGCATCGAGTGCCAACCTGGGCCCCGGCTTCGACTGTCTCGGCATCGCGCTCGGCATCTATGACGACATCTCGGCGTCGGTGGGGGAGCCCGGGCTCAGGGTCAGTGTGAGCGGAGAGGGAGCCCAGGGTGTGCCGCTGGACGACGCGCACCTGGTCGTCCGCGCGATCAACAGCGGACTACAGGCCGCGGGTGTTACGGTTCCCGGTCTTGATGTGCAGTGTCGCAACAGTATTCCCCATTCGCGTGGGCTCGGTTCGTCGGCGTCTGCCGTCGTGGGTGGGCTCGCGGTCGCCGATGGATTGGTGCGGGCCGCCGGCGTCGGGAACCCACTGTCCACCGAGACACTGATCCAGTTGGCGTCGGACTACGAGGGCCATCCCGACAACGCGTCGGCGAGTGTGTTGGGCGGAGCAGTCGTGTCCTGGTCGGAATCGTCGGTCTCCTCCGTGGGCGACGGCGCCGCGGGAAACACGCCCGGCGTCAGTTATCTCGCGAGGGCGTTGGCAGTTCACCCGGCGATCCGGGCGTTCGTGATGATCCCGCAGTTCGAGTCGTCCACCGCTGTCACGCGAGGATTGTTGCCGGACGCCGTCGCTCGAACGGACGCGGTGTTCAACGTCAGCCGCGCGGCGCTGGCCGTGGTGGCATTGACCGCCGAACCGGATCTGCTGATGCCTGCGACGCAGGACCGACTCCATCAGGAGTACCGGGCCCCGGTCATGCCCGCGACCGCCGCGCTGGTGCAGTGGTTGCGCGAGCGGGATGTCCCTGCGACGGTGTCCGGGGCAGGACCGACGGTGCTGGCCTTGACCGCATCCGAATTGCCCGCGCAGTCCCGAGACAAAGCAGCTGAGCTGGGATTTGTTCTCGATGAGGTGGAGATTGCCCCCGGAGTAGTCGTACACTGATCCTGGGTAGGTGCACGTTGCAGATATCGGGGATCCTCCGAACACGCCGTAGGCCCAGGGTGTTGCCGAGATCGCTGATCGTGGTTAGCATGTACCCGTCAAGCCGCGAAGTTTTCACGAGCGTGTTCTTCACACGACGTCAAATTCGACAGTCATAGTCCGCTGGCGTCAGCGAAGTGAAATGCGAAGCGCGGCGAACGACACAAGCCTCATAAGACCGCTGAGAATTTAGCGGCATCTCTCACCTGGCATCCAGGTGCGAGAACTTTGGCCCTCGCGAATCTACCGGCGGGGGAAGGAAAGGATATCCGTTGACGGATACGGACCTGATCACTGCACCGGGCTCGGAAAACACTCTTGATCTCGGTGGAGTCGATACTCCGAAAGCCGAACGTCGCCGTGGGACCGGGCTGTCGGGGATGGTTCTCACCGAACTTCGTGGCCTGGCCGGTGAGCTGGGCATCAAGGGTACGTCGGGCATGCGTAAGAGCGACCTGATCGCTGCCATCAAGGAGCGTCAGAGCGGTGGTTCAGCGCCGGCACCTGCCAAGACCAAGGCAGCTGCGAAGGCGCCGGCGGAGAAGTCGTCCGCGAAAACGGAGGCTCCGGCCACCGAACCGCAGCCCACTGTGGAGCCGAAGACCACCTCTCGGAGAAAAGAAGCGGCTGGCGAGCGGCCCGCTGCGGACCCCGCT
This sequence comes from Williamsia soli, assembly GCF_017377795.1. Classification (GTDB taxonomy): domain Bacteria; phylum Actinomycetota; class Actinomycetes; order Mycobacteriales; family Mycobacteriaceae; genus Williamsia; species Williamsia soli. Next base: position 70,583 of record NZ_JAFRDR010000015.1, read on the forward strand.
GTCGAGGCACCGGGGGCCAAGGTTGCCGCAGAGCCGGCGACAGACGGCGGAGCGGGTACCTCGACGAAGGCGACCGACGGCGCCGATGACGATTCGGCCGAAGGCGGTGACCAGCGACGTCAGCGTCGCCGGGGCCGCGACGGCCAGAACGGCAATCGGGACAGCCAGAGCCGGGACAGCCAGAACCGGGATAACCAGGCCGGTGGCCAGGGCAACCAGAACCGCGACAGTAACCAGAACCGCGAGGGCAACCAGAACCGCGAGGGCAATCAGAACCGCGAGGGCAATCAGAACCGCGAGGGCAATCAGAACCGCGAGGGCAATCAGAACCGCGAGGGCAACCAGAACCGCGAGGGCGGGCAGGGCCGCGACGGCAACCGGAACCGCGACGATCAGGGTTCGGGTAATCGCAACCGCGATGACCGCGGCAACGACGGCCAGGGCCAGAACAACGGTCCGCGGGGCAACAACAACCGCGACAACGGTCCGGGTGACGATGACGAGCGCGGCGGACGTCGCGGACGGCGCTTCCGTGAGCGCCGTCGTGGACGCGATCGAGGCGATGGTCCCGGTGAGGGGCGCGGCGGCGAACCGCAGATCTCCGAAGACGATGTCTTGCAGCGGGTGGCCGGCATTCTCGATGTTCTCGACAACTACGCCTTCGTGCGGACCTCCGGATACCTGGCCGGCCCGAACGACGTCTACGTGTCGATGAACCTGATCCGCAAGAACGGCCTGCGCCGCGGTGACGCCATCACCGGTGCGGTCAAGGTGGCCAAGGACGGTGACCAGTCGAATCAGCGGCAGAAGTTCAACCCGCTCGTCCGCCTCGACTCGGTCAACGGCTCTGATGTCGAAACCGCCAAGAAGCGACCGGAGTTCGTCAAGCTGACGCCGCTGTACCCGAACCAGCGCTTACGGCTGGAGACGACGAGCGATCGTATCTCGACCCGCGTGATCGACCTGGTCATGCCGATCGGTAAAGGCCAGCGCGCGCTGATCGTGTCCCCGCCCAAGGCCGGTAAGACCACGATCCTGCAGAACATCGCCAACGCCATCTCGATCAACAACCCGGAGTGCTACCTCATGGTCGTGCTGGTCGACGAGCGGCCAGAAGAGGTCACCGACATGCAGCGCTCGGTGAAGGGTGAGGTCATTGCCTCCACCTTCGACCGTCCGCCGTCAGATCACACCTCCGTCGCCGAGCTCGCCATCGAGCGGGCGAAGCGGTTGGTCGAAGACGGCAAAGACGTTGTGGTACTTCTGGATTCGATCACCCGATTGGGTCGTGCGTACAACAACGCGTCGCCGGCCTCGGGCCGGATCCTCTCCGGTGGTGTCGATTCGACGGCGTTGTATCCGCCGAAGCGTTTCCTCGGTGCGGCTCGCAACATCGAGAACGGCGGATCGCTGACGATCATCGCCTCGGCTCTGGTCGAGACCGGTTCCACCGGCGACACGGTCATCTTCGAGGAGTTCAAGGGCACCGGCAACGCCGAGCTCAAACTGGATCGCAAGATCTCCGAGCGTCGCGTGTTCCCGGCGGTGGATGTCAACATGTCGAGCACCCGTAAGGACGAGCTGCTGCTCTCGCCCGAGGAGTTCTCGATCGTCCACAAACTGCGCCGTGTGCTCGCCGGGCTGGACTCGCAGCAGGCCATCGACCTGCTGGTCAGCCAGCTGAAGAAGACCAAGAGCAACGTCGAGTTCCTGATGCAGGTCCAAAAGACCGCACCGGGTGCGATGCGCGACGACGACTGACCCCCGCGCAAACGACAAACCCACCCGTTCCGGGCAAACCCACCTGTTGCAACAGGTGGCTTTGCCCGGAACGGGTGGGTTTGCTGCGTCGGCGGGTCGTCGAAGTCAACTGACGAGCGAGGCGAAGACAACGTAGTTGTCGTCAGTGGTGTGCCCCTCGTCCAGATGGCAGGTCACCAGGACCAGTCGACCCGGAATCGCCGACCAGACCTCGTCGTACCGTTCGAGATCGGCTTTGTCGTAGACGACCGTGGCCTGGACCACGTACGACCGTGACCCCGCCGTCGTGTCGAGCCGGATCTCGGCCCCGGGTGCGACCTCGTGGAGCGGGGTGAACACGCCGTCACCCGTGTCGATCGCGTGACCGGCGACGTACACAGTGTCGGCCGAACCCGGTTCCCCTCGGCCCGTCCACCACCAGGCGTCGTCGTTGTTGGGGGGATCGATGCCCTCGGCACCACCGTCTATCGGATTGACTCGGGCGTCGATGGAGACCGATGGGACGCTGATGTGGAGTGGTTCACCCACCGCGGCCGTCTTTGGTTCAGCAGAGGCGGTGGACCCTGACAGGACCTCGGCGGCTTGGGGTGCGGCGTTCGAATCGGTGTGGTCGCTGCAGGCGCTGATTAGGAAGGCCGCGGCGAGCGCTGCCAGTGGTGGCACGATGACCCGGGCCCGTGTCTGTGTTCTCATGACGTCTTCGCTGATCCGCGGGTGATCAGTTGGTGCGCCGGGAACGGGCCAGGGTGAGGGCCGCAGCCCCGCTGCCGACCGTGAGTGTGACAGCCGTGCCGGCGAGTAGAGCGGTGTTGTCGCTCTCGTCGCGGCCGGTATCGAAGGTGATGCGCCCGCGGTCGTCAACTTGCTGGTTCGGCTTCTCGGTGTCGACGTCGCGTTGGTCGCCGGTGCTGCCGGTCTCGGTACCGCCTTTGTTCTCCTTCTCTGTTTCCTTGTTGCCCTTGTCCTCTGTGCCTTCTTCTGGATGTTCTATGACCGGGCACAGGTTCGGCTGGACGACGCAGAGGTCGACCTTCGGCTTGATCTGCACACCGCCCTTCGGGAGGGTTACGGGTGGCTCGACGGAGATGGGAGGTTCGGGGGTCACGACATTTCCCACGCCCGGGCCCGCGAAATCGGGCCCCAGCAGGTCGTCGGCGAGTGCGGTCCCGGCTCCTGGCGCCAGGAGGGCAAACGTTGCGGCGGTCCCGATGATGAGTCGGCGGGCGGTGATGGTGATGGTCATGGCTGGCTCCTTGTTCGGTGAGGGACCGACGTGTTCGGCCTTCAGTGGTAGGAGCCGGGAGTGCCCGGAACTGCAACACTTTTTGGTTGTGGATGTACCGGGTTGTTCGTGGCGCACGTTCTGGCAGGTCAGCAGGGTGTGATCGCCGGTCAGTGCACGCTCGGCGGATCGGGTGGTGGCGGTGGCGGTGGTTGCGCCACGCAGAGCGGAGGACATGGTGCGATCCCTCCGGTGTCGTCGCCGGTGCCACCGGTGCCCCCACCGGGGTCCGGCAACGGATTGCTCGATGACGGCACAGCGATCCCGGCGGACCCCGAGACCGACGGCGATCCGGGAACGACCTCGCTCGACGGGACCCCGGGTGTCTGCGGGACCACGCCTTCCACTTCTGCTGTGGTCAGCGCGGGCCCGGTGGTGTCGGCGGCGCCGGTCGGTGTCACGGTCGGAGCCGACTCGGGAAGCCGGATCTGTCCGTTGTCCATCACCACCGAGGGTGTGGACGCGGGGTCTTCGCCACGGTCGACGATGGTGGTCGCGATCGCTGCAACAGCGATGACAACCGCGACACACGCCGCCCCACCCCACAACCACCCGCGCCGGACCGTCCGATCGGCGGCCGGGTAATCCCAGGCGGCCTGACCGGCGATCCGGGTCGGCGACCCGGACCAGCTCCGGTCGTGACCACTATCCGCAGTCTGGGCATACGCCACCAGCGCGGGCTCGGCATCGCTGATCGTCCGCGCCCGTAGTCCGAGCGGAAGGGCGAGGAGGGGGAAGAGCGCGAGGAGCGCAGCAGGGTGAAACCTTCGCTTTCGCTCATCGGTGCATGTCGGGCAGCTCTGTACGTGTTTTGCAATTCGTTTGCGCCACAACGGCGTGTACGCCCCATCCCAGTTCTGCAGCAGCGCGGTCAGACCCTCACAACCCTCGCCTCCTGTTCGCGCGATGAGTAGGGTGCCCAGGCTCTGTTCGAGGGCTTTGCGGCTGCGGGAGGTCAGGGCCGTGACATGGGACGGCCGGACCCCCAGGACGGCGGCGATCTCGGCGTTGTCGAGGTCGTGGCGCAGACTCAGTTCGACGATCTCGCGGTCCTTGGGGCTCAGTCCGCCGAGAGCTGCCCTGACCAACTCCTGGATCTCACGTCGCTGCAGACTCGCGTCCGGCTCGAAATCGGTCGCAGTTTCGTGCCAGTCCTCGAAGCTCGTCTCCCGTGTGGCACCGCGGAGAACCTTGAGGCATTCGGACCGGACGATCGCATACAGCCAGGGACGTAGCCGTTCCGGATCCCGGAGCTGCCCGATACGTGCGGCAGCGATCACAAAGCTGTCGTGGGTGACATCCGCGGCCCTGCCCGGATCTCGGAGCGTCGAATGCGCGTACGTGTTCAGGGCAGGCGCGTAGCGGTCGTAGGCGAGACCGAGTGCGCTGATGTCGCCGGTACGCAAGGCCTCGACGATCGACACGTCGATGCCTGCCGTATCACCGACCGGTTCAGGTGTGGCCATGGGTGCCCCCCTCGCCCGAACGGACGTTGACTCCTCGCGGACATCTTAACGCCGACCGACTGCCCTTTGGTGCTGTGATCAGGGCGTACGGGGGTGGCGCTCAGTCTTCATGGGTGAGAGTCGCGGGGAGGGGCGCGTGCAACAACTCCTGCTCGGAAATCTCAAATGGTCGGCGCTCAGAGGTCGTCGGGCACGTCGCCGGGACGAGGATCGAAGGGCGGCGGATCGGACTGGTCGAAGGCGGCCGGGACCGCTGCACAGGTCGCGCCCGGCTCCGGGAACCCGGATGCCGAAGGATCTTCGGGGTAGACCCCAGTCTGTGAGTTCTGCCTGGTAGCGGAGATGAACTGATCGATCCGGGGATCCTCGGCATCCGTCACCTTGAGTTGGTGCCCCCAGGACTGGACCGAGACCGGATGGTCGAGTCCCGGGTAGGGCGACATCAATGTGTAGTCGGCACCCTCTACGCGTTCGGTGAGCTGCGCGACCTCGTCAGAGTCGAGGTCATCGGGGTTGTAGGTGATCCACACCGCTCCGTGCTCGAGGGAGTGGACGGCATTCTCGGAGCGGATGGCCAACGGATAGACCACACCGGTGCACCCGGCCCATGCGTAGTCGTGCGTTCCGCCGATCGGCGGTGAGTACTGATATCGGACCCGTTGATCGCGGGCGACGTGTTTGGGAGCGGTGTAGAAGGCCATGGTGACCCCGTCGATGTCGTCCGTGGGGTCGGGATTGCCTACCGTCGGGACGAAATCCTGCGTTGATCCGCTGCCGGACGATGCCGGAACTCCATCACCTGTCTGCACCGACGTGCATGCGGTGAGGCCGATCAACAGGGCAAACCCCGCTGCTGCCGTACGTGCCATCTGTGCCATGTCGCCACCTGTCTGGCCGGAATGTTTCAGACCGGTCCGTCGTTGTGACCATCGTGCCGCACGACGCCGGCGCTGCTGACAGTCAGTATCGAGCGATTGGTAGTTCGACCAGCAGCTCTGGCATACTGAGCCACCAGAGTCCGGTTCCGGTTCACACCTTCGATCCGCGAAGGTGACCCGGCGACCATCGAAAGGGACACCAGAATGAAGCAGGGAATCCACCCCGAGTACGTCGAGACCACTGTGGTCTGCGGCTGTGGGAACACCTTCCAGACCCACTCCACCAAGGAGAACGGTCGGATCAACGTCGAGGTCTGCTCGCAGTGCCACCCGTTTTACACGGGTAAGCAGAAGATCCTCGACACCGGTGGTCGCGTCGCACGGTTCGAGAAGCGTTACGGCAAGCGCGCAGCCAAGAAGGACGACGCAGCAGCCGAAAAGTAGCTTGTCCGACCGGCGTCCATCTCTGCCTCGCGGCGGGGATGGGCGCCGGTTTTGTTTCTCCAGAACAGTCCCACCCCACGTGCAAGGAATCAGGTCATGAGCACCCCAGAGCCGTCCGCGATCGACGACATCCTCGCCGAACACGCCGGCCTGCAGTCTCAGCTGTCGGATCCGGCCCTGCACGACGATCCCGCTGCGGCTCGCCGGGTGGGCAAGCGTTTTGCGGAACTCGCGCCCATCATGGCCACCTATACCAAACTTGCCGCGGCGCAGGACGATCTGCAGGCTGCGCGGGAACTCGCGGCCGACGACAGTGCCTTCGCCGTGGAGATCCCGGAACTGGAACGGACGGTGTCCGAGCTCGACACCACCCTGACCGATCTGCTGGCACCTCGTGATCCGCACGACGGCGACGACGTGGTGCTCGAGATCAAATCCGGTGCCGGTGGCGAAGAATCAGCGTTGTTCGCCTCTGACCTCGCCCGGATGTATCTGAAGTACTGCGAACGCCATGGCTGGAAGGCCCAGACGCTGGGGCTCACCGAGTCCGACCTCGGTGGGTACAAAGACGCCACCATCTCGATCAAGTCCAAGGGTGACGGTCCGGATGGGGTATGGGCCAGACTCAAGTTCGAGGGCGGCGTGCACCGCGTCCAGCGTGTCCCGGTGACCGAATCGCAGGGCCGCATCCACACGTCGGCCGCCGGCGTACTGATCTACCCCGAACCCGATGAGGTCGAGCAGGTGCAGATCGACGAAGGCGACCTCCGGATCGACGTGTATCGCAGCTCCGGCAAAGGTGGCCAGGGTGTCAACACCACCGACTCCGCCGTCCGAATCACGCATCTCCCGACCAACATCGTCGTGACGTGCCAGAACGAGCGCTCTCAGCTGCAGAACAAGGCGCGTGCGATGCAGGTGCTCGCTGCGCGACTGCAGGCGGCGGCGGAGGAGGCCGCGAACTCGGAGGCGTCCGAGGGGCGCGCCGCACAGGTCCGTACCGTCGACCGTTCGGAGCGTATTCGTACCTACAACTTCCCAGAGAACCGCATCACCGATCACCGCATCGGATACAAGGCGAACAACCTCGACGCGGTGCTCTCCGGTGAGATGGATGCACTGCTGGACGCGCTCAAAGCCGCCGATCGCCAGGCCCGCCTCGAGGCGGAGTGAGCGTTCATGAGATCCGTCGCGAGGCGGCGGATGTCCTGGCCGCCGCCGGTGTCGACTCCCCGGGTGTCGACGCCGCATTGCTGCTTGCGCACGTCGTCGGCAGGACGGTGGGCGAGCTGGTCATGGTCGATGGTCTGACCGACGACCAACTCTCTCGTTTCCACCAGCTCGTCAGGCGGCGCGCGACCCGGGAGCCGCTGCAGCACATCGTCGGTCGGGTGCAGTTCGGTTCGGTCGAGCTGGAGGTCGGCCCCGGTGTGTTCACCCCGCGGATGGAAACCGAACTCCTCTGGTCGTGGGGATGCAAGGTGGTCGCGGCAGTGCCGGCCCCCGTCGTGGTGGATCTGTGCAGCGGGAGCGGCGCCCTCGCGCTGGCGTTGGCGGAGTCGGTCACGGGCTCACTCGTCCACGCGGTCGAGATCGACCCGGACGCGCTGACCTGGCTTCGGCGCAACCTTTCTCTCCTCCCGCAGTCGGTTCGCGAGCGAGTGGTCGTGCACCCCGGAGATGTCCGTGATCCGAATGTTCTCGCCGGGGTGTCGGCCGACCTGGTCGTCGCCAATCCGCCGTACATCCCTACCGGCACCGACCTTCCCGCGGAGGTGGCAGAGTTCGACCCCGCGCTGGCGCTGTTCGGCGGCGTCGACGGGATGTCGGTGATCACTCCGATGATCGAGACCATCGCGCGGGTGCTACGGCCGGGCGGCGCCGTCGCAATCGAGCACGACGACACGACCGGTGGCCTCGTGATGGCGGCCCTCGACACCAGCGCTGATTTCGAAGGGATCTCCCAGATGGCGGATCTCGCCGGTCGGGCGCGGTTCGTCTCGGCGCGACGTGCGAAGATGAAACCGTGAGCACTACGTTCGATTGCAGCAAACCCGACTCCCGGGCGGCCGGACTCCGCGCTGCCGTCGGCGCCGCCAAAGGCGGGCGCCTGGTCGTGATGCCCACCGACACGCTGTATGGATTGGGTTGCGACGCTTTTGATTCCGAGTCCGTGAACAGCCTCCTGGCGGCAAAGGGGCGGGGTCGCGACATGCCCGTTCCTGTGCTCGTCGGTTCGTGGACCACGATCGACGGGCTGGTGCTGTCGGTGTCTCCGACGGCCCGTGAATTGACGCGTGCCTTCTGGCCGGGGGGATTGAGTCTGATCGTGCACCAGGCGCCTTCGTTGGCCTGGGACCTGGGAGATACCCGCGGCACGGTGATGCTGCGGATGCCGCTACACCCGGTGGCCATCGACATCTTGCGAGAGGTCGGCCCGATGGCCGTCTCCAGCGCGAACATCTCGGGACGTCCGCCCGCGACGACGGCTGCCGAAGCCCGTGAGCAACTAGGGGAGTCCGTCGCCGTGTATCTCGACGGGGGACCGGCCGAGAAGGCGATGCCGTCGACCATCGTCGACCTGACGGACATGGCGCCCAAGATCGTGCGCGAGGGCGCGGTCACCGCAGAACAGATCGCCGATGTACTGGGCACGGGCGTGGAGAGTCTACGGGTCTGACAGACTCACGAAGACTGTCGACCACCGAAAGGCGCGAGCAGCTGGTCGTGAACGAACCATCGGACGTAATCGAAAGCGGCGCACGGTATTCGGCGGTGGTGAATGCCGACCCCGAGCTGGTGTTGCTGATGCAATGGGAACTCGGTCGCAGGCGGTGCTCGCGATCTGCTCGCGGGCGTTCGCTGAATTCGATGCGGGCACTAGTAGCGTTGACCCGTGCTTGCGGCCGAGACGACTTCTATGGGTGAGGGCAGCGGCATGTTGATTGCCGCCCAGTCCGGGCTCACGAGCAGCGGCGCAGGTGTGCCTCTGCGTGAATTGATGCTGGTGGGGCTCACCGCTGCGGTCATCACGTATCTGCTCACCGGACTCGTCCGGGTGATCGCCACACGCGTCGGTGCCGTCGCCGTGCCGCGAACCCGAGACGTGCACGCGGTCCCGACACCACGTCTCGGTGGCGTCGGGATGTACATCGGGGTGCTGGCCGGAATGGTGCTCGCGGGTGAGCTCCCTGCCCTGACCCGTGGGTTCGCGTACACCGACGACATGAACGCGGTGGTGGTCGCCGGCGGGGTGATCGTGCTGGTGGGAATCATCGACGACCGATGGGGGATCGACGCGCTGACCAAGTTCGTCGGGCAGCTCACGGCCGCGGGCGTTCTGGTGATCATGGGCCTGAGCTGGACGGTGCTCGCCGTGCCGTTCGGTGACATCGGCACCGTCGTCCTCGACCCCCTGCAGTCCGGTCTGCTGACGATCGCGATCACCGTGGCGACGGTCAACGCCATCAACTTCGTGGACGGCCTCGACGGACTGGCCGCAGGACTGGCTCTGATCGCGGCACTGGCGATCTGTGCGTTTTCGCTGGGCCTGCTACGCGATCAGGGCGGCGATGTCAGCTACTACCCTCCCGCGCTGATCTCGGTGATCCTGGCGGGCGCCTGCCTCGGTTTCCTACCCCACAACTTCCAGCCCGCCCGGATATTCATGGGTGATTCGGGATCAATGCTCATCGGGCTGATGCTCGCCGCCGCATCGACAAGCGCATCGGGAAGAATTGCGATCAACGCGTACGGTCCCGCTGACGTCTTCACGTTGCTCTCGCCGATCATCCTGGTCGCCGCGGTCATGTTCATCCCCATGCTGGACATGCTGATGGCCGTCGTGCGTCGCACGCGCGCGGGCGTCGGTTTCTACACACCCGACAAGATGCACCTGCACCATCGCCTGCTCGAGATCGGCCACTCCCACCGACGTGTGGTGTTGCTCATCTATCTGTGGGTGGGTGTACTCGCCTTCAGTGCGGCGGCGAGCACGGTGTTCTCCGCGTCGGTTGTCCTTCCCTTGCTCGGGGGCGGACTGATCCTGGCGATGGTCGCGACGATCGTGCCGCGGCTGCGCAGGCGAAACAGGGGTCGTCCGGCGACCGTGTGAGGGCGGCGCGGAGCCACCGGCGGCGGTCGCGTAGCCTCTTACAAAGTACGACCTAACCCGGACATTCGGGGCATTACCGGGCGTAGTACTATTGTCTGTAGTAGTCGGGATCGACAAGGTGAGAGCCGCAATTGTCGGCAACGCACCCCCCGACGGACGGCCACAAAGTTGTTGATATGGTCACAGGGATCGACGAGCTGTCGCCCCGATCATGTTTTGGATCGACGGGCGCGGCTCTGCCACGCTGCCCCAGAGCTAGCGAAACGCTAGACCCTTGAGGAGAGGTATGACGACGTCAAGCTCCGACTCGGCGCCGGTATTCCCGGAGGCTCCGCTGAGTCTGGTGCGACCGGCAATTCTGAGTGGATTGCTGGTTGTCGTCGCAGTGGTTGCCGGTGCCTACCTCGGGCACATCATGTTCGGCATCTGGATGTTCTTCGGAATTGCCCTGAGTTTGGCCAATGCCAAGCTTGTTCAGCTTTACGTGCAAGGTGTCACCGCAGAAGAGAATCCGCGTAAGCGGCCTTTGGTGGTCAACTCGGCCTTGCGACTCGCGATCCTCACGGTTGTCGCGCTGGTGGTGGCATTTCTTGCCCGCCCAGACGGACTCGGCGTGATGTTCGGACTCGCGTTGTGTCAGGTGATCCTGGTTCTCAACACAGTGATTCCAGTGATGAAAGGACTTCGTACCCAGTCATGACAGATACGTCGTATCTCGCCGAGGCGCAGATCGAGGTCGGTCACCACACCGTGGTGGAGTTCCTCGGTATGTCCTTCAACCTGGACACCATCATCGGCACCTCGTTTGCGGCCGTGGTTGTCATCGGGCTGGCGTTCTTCGTACGGGCAAAGTTGTCTTCGGGCAAGCCGAACGCGGTCCAGCTGTTCTTCGAGGCCCTGACGTCGCAGATGCGGGCCCAGGTCGAAGGCGGAATCGGCATGAAGGTGGCGCCGTTCCTGCTGCCGCTGGCCGTCACGCTGTTCGTCTTCATCCTGGTCGCCAACTGGATATCAGTACTGCCCGTCCAGTACGGGACCAGTGAGGGTGGCACGCACGAGCTCCTGAAGCCGCCGGCCTCCGACGCCAACTTCGTCTACGCACTCGCACTCTTCGTCTTCGTCGCCTACCACGCGGCCGGCGTACGCCGTCGCGGCTGGCTCGGCCACCCCAAGGCGTTGGTGAAGGGGCACGCGATCGGGCTGGCCCCGATCAACATCATCGAAGAGATCGCCAAGCCGGTTTCGCTCTCCCTCCGTCTTTTCGGCAACATGTTCGCCGGCGGTGTGATGGTCTCTCTGATCGCGATCTTCCCGGCCTACATCCTGTGGGCCCCCAACTCCATCTGGAAGATGTTCGACGTGTTCGTTGGTTTGATCCAGGCGTTCATCTTCACATTGCTGACCATCTTGTACTTCAGCCAGTCAATGGAGCTGGAGGACGAGCACCACTAGATCGATCCCTGGCCGGCGCAATGCTGGCGGGGCCCAAAGACCTGGCAATTCGATTGTCAGTACCACCGAAAGGGAAAAGTAAATGGATCCAATGATTGGCATGGGTGCACTGATCGGCGGCGGTCTGATCATGGCCGGCGGCGCTATCGGCGCCGGTATCGGTGACGGTCTGGCCGGTGCGCAGCTGATCGCGGGAATCGCGCGTCAGCCCGAGGCTCAGAGCCGCCTGTTCACGCCGTTCTTCATCACCGTTGGTCTGGTCGAGGCCGCGTACTTCATCAACCTGGCCTTCATGGCGTTGTTCGTCTTCGCCACCCCGATCAGCGCCGAATAGATCTCGGGAAACAGATAGAAAGACGCCATGGATCTCGCCCAAGAGAACTTCCTCATACCGAACGGCACGTTCTTCGTAGTGCTGATCATCTTCGTGATCGTGCTGGTGGTGGTCGGCAAGCTGGTCGTGCCGCCGATCCGCAAGGTGCTGGAGGAACGCGAACAACTCGTTCACCAGACCCATCTGGACCATCGGGACGCCACCAAGAGTTTTGAGGATGCCGAATCCGAGTATCGGACGGCACTCAAGGGTGCTCGTGTCGAGGCGACCGGGATCCGCGACGAGGCACGTGCCAAGGGCACCGAGCAGCTCGAGGAAATGCGTGGACGTGCCACGGAGGCGTCTGACGCGGTTCAGCGTGAGACCTCCGAGCAGTTGGCTGCCGAAGGGCAGCGGGCTGCCTCGGAGGCCCACGCAGAACTCGGCAGGCTCGCCTCCGGGCTGGCCAGTCGCGTGCTCGGCTTCGACGTCGCATCAGACCCGAAGTTGTCGGCATCTGTCGATCGCATCTCCGCTAAAGAGGACGAGAAGTCCGGGACGGTGGGCTAATCAATGTCGATTTTCATCGGACAACTCGTCGGTTTCGCGGTCGTGGTGTTCGTCTTCTGGAAGTACATCCTGCCGGTGCTGCGTAAGGCGATCGCCAAGCAGCAAGAGACGATCGCCGAGCAGGAAGCCGAGAGTGAGCGGGCCAAGGCCAAGCTCGCCGAGGCCAAGGATGCTCACGCAAACGCACTGGAGCAGGCTCGGGCCGAGGCCAGCAGGATCCGCGAGGAAGCTCGCGGGGACTCGCAGGCCATCACCGAGCAGATGCGGGCGCAGGCCGACAAAGAAGTGAAGCGGATCGAAGAGCACGGTAAGGCTCAGGTCGAGCTGAATCGGCAGAATCTCGTCCGTCAGCTTCGCGGAGAACTCGGTATCGCGTCCCTGGACGTGGCGGCCAAGTTGGTCCGTGAGCATCTCGAGGACCCGGCTGCACAGTCTGAATCCGTGGACCGGGCGATCTCCGAACTGGAAGGGATGGCCGGCGACGAGGACTCGTTCGACACCACTCCCGCATCGGAGACCGTGGGAACCCGATCGATGCGTGCAGTCAGCCGCGACTCGGTACGGGCCCTGGCGCGTGGTTTCGACGAGAAGGCATCGTCGCTCGACGACGCCGCACTGCAGACCGTGGCAGAGGACCTGTCGTCGGTGGCCGCACTACTGGTCGCCAATCCTGTTCTGCGTAAGCATCTCTCGGAGAACACAGACTCGACCGATCCGAAGGTCGCGCTCGTCGACTCGCTGTTCGCAGGCAAGGTCGCCGACTCGACTCTCGACGTTGTCAAAGAAGCCGTCGCGGCCAAGTGGTCGACATCCGGTGACTTCTCGACGGCCATCGAACGGCTGTCCCGTCTCGCGCTGCTGACCGTCGCCGACCGAGACGGAAAGATCTCCGAGGTCGAGGACGAACTGTTCCGCCTCGGTCGCCTGCTCATCGCCGAGCCGGAGTTCACGCGGCTGCTCTCGGATTACCACACGCCGGCGGATGGTCGAATCCAGCTGACAGACAACGTGATCGGCGGCAAAGTCACCGATCATACGAAAGCGCTTGTGGCCAACGCGGTTCGGCTACAGCACGGTTTGACCCCGATCGACGTCGCCATCGGTGACATCGCCGAACTGGCCGCCGCACGGCGCGGAGAATCGGTCGCTCATGTGATCGCCGCATCCGAGCTGACCGATGAGCAGACCGAACGTCTGTCCGCGGTGCTGGGCCGGATCTACCGTCGCGAGATGTCGGTACAGACGGAGATCGACCCGCAGCTCCTGGGCGGACTGAAGGTGCTGGTCGCGGACGAACTGATCGAAGGCGACATCGCCAGCAGGTTGACCAAGGCCAGCGAAAGCCTGCCGAAGTAGCGACCCGCGAGTCCGCGCGGAAACAACTTCCGGAGCGGGCAGACAGAAGACCACAAGCACAAACGAAAGCAAGGAACGAGTACTCATGGCGGAGTTGACGATCTCATCCGACGAGATCAAGGGCGCGATCGAGCAGTACGTCTCGTCATTCGAGGCCGACGCATCGCGCGAGGAAGTCGGCATTGTTACCGATACCGCTGACGGCATCGCTCACGTGAGCGGTCTGCCCGGCGCGATGGCCAATGAACTCCTCGAGTTCCCCGGCGGAGTGCTGGGTGTGGCCTTGAACCTCGATGAAGATGAGGTCGGCGCGGTCATCCTCGGTAACTACGAGGAACTGCAAGAAGGCCAGCAGGTCAGTCGCACCGGTGAGGTGCTGTCGGTCCCCGTCGGCGACGCCTTCCTCGGTCGCGTCGTGAACCCACTGGGTCTGCCCATCGACGGACAGGGCGACATCGAGTCGAACGAGCAGCGTGTGCTCGAGCTCCAGGCCGCCTCTGTGCTGGAGCGCCAGCCGGTCGAGGAATCGCTCGCCACGGGCATCAAGGCGATCGATGCGATGACCGCCATCGGCCGCGGACAGCGTCAGCTCATCATCGGCGACCGCAAGACCGGCAAGACCGCGGTCTGCATCGACGCCATTCTCAACCAGAAGGCGAACTGGGAGAGCGGCGACGAGAGCAAGCAGGTTCGCTGCATCTACGTCGCGATCGGGCAGAAGGGCTCGACCATCGCCGGCGTCAAGACCGCGCTCGATGAGGCCGGAGCGATGGAGTACACCACCATCGTCGCCGCACCCGCATCCGATTCGGCCGGCTTCAAGTGGCTCGCCCCCTACACCGGCTCGGCCATCGGGCAGCACTGGATGTATCAGGGTAAGCATGTTCTGATCGTGTTCGACGACCTCTCCAAGCAGGCTGAGGCCTACCGCGCCATCTCCTTGCTGCTGCGGCGCCCGCCGGGCCGCGAGGCATACCCCGGCGACGTCTTCTACTTGCACTCCCGTCTGCTGGAGCGTTGCGCAAAGCTGTCCGACGAACTCGGCGGCGGTTCGATGACCGGTCTCCCGATCATCGAGACCAAGGCCAACGACGTCTCGGCGTTCATCCCGACCAACGTGATCTCGATCACCGACGGCCAGGTCTTCCTCGAGTCCGACCTCTTCAACAAAGGTGTCCGGCCGGCCATCAACGTCGGCACCTCGGTGTCGCGCGTCGGTGGCGCCGCGCAGACGAAGGGCCTCAAGAAGGTATCGGGTTCGCTGCGTCTGGAGCTCGCCCAGTTCCGCGAGCTGGAGGCCTTCTCGGCCTTCGCCTCGGACTTGGACGACGCCTCGAAGGCACAGCTCGAGCGTGGCGCCCGCTGGGTCGAACTGCTCAAGCAGGACCAGTACTCTCCGGTGTCCGTCGAGGACCAGATCGTCTCGATCTACCTCGCGGGCGAAGGCCACTTCGACTCGGTCGCCATCGACGATGTGCGCAGCTACGAAGCGGATCTCCTCGGCAACCTGCACCACAGTGCCAAGGGCGTCTACGAGTCGATCGCCGGCGGAAAGGCCCTCTCGGACGATCAGGCCGAGGCACTCAAGGACGCCGCGGACAACTTCAAGAAGTCGTACCAGGGCTCGGACGGTCCCGGTGGCGTGAACGAGGCCGACGCAGACGCGCTTGCCGCGGATGACGTCGAAAACGAAGAGATCAAGGTCCGGAAGTCCTAGGACATATGAGCATCCGACCATTTTCGACTAATCCGAGAGGAGTGTGAGTTCCCATGGCGAGTATTCGCGAACTGCGCTCACGCATTCGGTCTGTCCAGTCGACAAAGAAGATCACGAAGGCCCAGGAACTGATCGCCACCTCGCGGATCACCAAGGCCCAGGGTCGAGTTGCCGCTGCAAAGCCCTACTCCAAAGAGATGACCACGGTTCTCTCGGAGCTGGCGTCGAACTCGGGAAACCTCGATCATCCGTTGCTGGTGGCCAGGGAGAACCCGAAACGTGCCGCGGTACTGATCGTGACCAGCGACCGCGGCATGTGTGGCGGCTACAACTCGAACGTGCTGCGCGAAGCCCGGTCATTGATCGAGCTGCTCGAGGACGAGGGCAAGAAGCCCATCATCTTCATCACGGGGCAGAAGGGTGTCGGCTACTTCACGTTCCGGGGTGTCGACGTCGCGGGTTCATGGACCGGCTTCTCCCAGCAGCCGGAGTTCCCGGACGCGGCAGCGGCCACCGATCACCTGGTCGACCTCTTCGTCGCCGGTTCGGGCACCGAGATCGATGCTCTAAACGGTGAAGGAAAGATCGAAGGTGTGGACGAGTTGCATCTGGTCTACACCCGCTTCGTGAGCATGCTGACCCAGGCGCCTGAGGTACGGCGGATCGCTCCGCTGGTGGTGTCGGAGGCCGAAGAAGGCGAAGACACTGCTCCGGCCCGGAATTACTCGTTCGAGCCGGGTGCGGAGACCTTGCTGTCAGCGCTGCTGCCGAAGTACGTGGCGACCCGTGTGTATGCGGCGCTGCTCGACTCGTCGGCCTCGGAGTCGGCCGCTCGCCGGACGGCCATGAAGGCGGCCACCGACAACGCCGAGGATCTGGTCACGTCGCTCTCGCGAGAGGCAAACCAGCTCCGGCAGGCACAGATCACCCAGGAAATCAGCGAAATCGTCGGTGGCGTAGAGGCCCTCGCGTAATCCCCTCGCGTAACCAAGGAAGAGACAACATGACCACAGCTGTAACCGAATCCTCCTCGGATTCGAAGGCCGGCTCGGTATCCGGTCGGGTCGTCCGAGTCATTGGCCCGGTCGTCGACGTGGAGTTCCCGCGCGGCTCGATCCCAGAACTGTTCAACGCGTTGCACGCAGAGATCACGCTGCCCACCGTCGCCAAGACGCTGACCCTCGAGGTCGCACAGCACCTCGGCGACAACCTGGTGCGCACCATCTCCATGCAGCCGACCGATGGCCTGACTCGTGGCGCCGAGGTCACCGACACGGAGAAGCCGATCTCGGTTCCTGTCGGCGATGTCGTCAAGGGGCACGTGTTCAACGCACTCGGCGACTGCCTGGACACCCCGGGACTCGGCCGCGACGGCGAGCAGTGGGGCATCCACCGTAAGCCACCATCATTCGATCAGCTCGAGGGAAAGACCGAGATCCTCGAGACCGGTATCAAGGTCATCGACCTGCTCACCCCGTACGTCAAGGGCGGCAAGATCGGACTGTTCGGTGGTGCCGGTGTCGGCAAGACCGTGCTGATCCAGGAGATGATCACCCGTATCGCGCGTGAGTTCTCGGGCACGTCGGTGTTCGCCGGCGTCGGTGAGCGTACCCGTGAGGGCACCGACCTCCATCTCGAGATGGAGGAGATGGGCGTGCTGCAGGACACCGCCCTCGTGTTCGGCCAGATGGACGAGCCGCCCGGCACGCGTATGCGCGTCGCCCTGTCGGCCCTGACCATGGCCGAGTACTTCCGTGACGTGAAGAACCAGGACGTGTTGCTCTTCATCGACAACATCTTCCGCTTCACGCAGGCCGGTTCCGAGGTGTCGACCCTGCTCGGTCGTATGCCGTCGGCCGTGGGCTACCAGCCCACTCTTGCGGACGAGATGGGTGAGCTCCAGGAACGAATCACCTCGACCCGTGGTAACTCGATCACCTCGCTGCAGGCGATTTACGTGCCCGCCGACGACTACACCGACCCCGCGCCCGCCACCACGTTCGCGCACCTCGATGCGACTACCGAGCTCTCGCGGCCCATCTCGCAGTTGGGTATTTACCCGGCCGTGGATCCGCTGACCTCCACCTCGCGCATCCTGGAGGCCTCCATCGTCGGAGACAACCATTTCCGCGTGGCCAACGAGGTCAAGCGCATCCTGCAGAAGTACCGCGAGCTCCAGGACATCATCGCGATCCTCGGCATGGACGAATTGTCCGAAGAGGACAAGGTCACCGTCCAGCGCGCACGTCGTATCCAGAAGTTCCTGGGTCAGAACTTCCTCGTCGCCGAGAAGTTCACCGGTCAGAAGGGTTCGGTGGTTTCGCTCGCCGACACCATCGAGGCGTTCGACCGGGTCGCCAAGGGTGAGTTCGATCATCTTCCGGAGCAGGCGTTCAACAGCTGCGGTGGACTCGACGACGTCGAGGCTGCGGCCGAGAAGATCACCAGGAAGTGACAGGTACCCATGGCTGACACCGCATTCCACGTCGAGGTCGTCGCGGTGGACTCCGAGTTGTATTCGGGTGAGGCGACGTTCGTGATCGCCCAGACCACCGAAGGTGAACTCGGCATCCTCGCGAACCACGAGCCGCTCCTGGGACAGCTGATCCAGGGTGGGTTCGTGCTGATCGAAGAGGAGGGCGGCTCACGGAAGGTGGCTGCGGTCCAAGGTGGGTTCCTTTCCGTCACCGGAGAGAGCGTGACCATCCTGGCCGAGTCCGCGGAGTGGGCAGACGACCTCGATCGCACCACCGAAGAAGAGGCACTCGATCTTGCCGAGGAGGGCTCGGATGAGTATCTCCGCGCGCAATCTCGGTTGCGTGCGCTCGACGAGTTGGGCCAAGTCAAGTAAGTCGCCGGACAGGTGGCATCCTGTTCACAGGGGCCATGGTGAACGGCTGATCAGTACCGGTCCCCGCAAACTTCACATGTTTGCGGGGATCGGTGCATTTAGCGGGGGCTGAAGGAGGTGTCGTTGTGCACTGGAACTTGTTTGCCCTCGGAGCAGTGGCGGTGATCACCACGGCGGTGTTCTATCTGGTCTATCGGATCAACCAGCTACGTGGATCCGGTACATCAGCATTGCTGCGGGTGCTGCCTGCCGACGACGGGCGTGCCTGGCGTCACGGCGTTGTCCGCTATGACGACAACGCGATGGAGTATTTTCGGCTGCGCAGTATGCGCGGTGGGCCGGCACGGTTGGTGCTCAGGCAATCCGTCGTCACGCGGGGTCGTCGCAGTCCTACGCCCGCAGAGGGCGATGTACTCGGGGACGGCATGGTCGTGCTGGAACTCGCCGACCGTGGGGGAGCGTTCGAGTTGGCGCTTGACGCGGGGGCGGTGACCGCCTTCCAATCCTGGCTCGAATCCCGCCCGTCGCAACGCGCCGAACGATCCAATCGAGAACGGCGTCGCTAGTCGGTGTGGTCCGCCGCGGCACGAGTGCGCTGTTCGCCAGGTTGCCAGAGTACGTCTCCGCCGGGGTTCGCGACCCTCGACAGGATGAACAGCAGGTCAGACAACCGATTGAGATACTGCGCAGGCAGAGTGCTGGTGTCGTCAGGAAACGCCTCGATCGCGGCCCATGCCGACCGTTCCGCCCTACGCGTGACGGTTCGCGCCACGTGTAGCAGCGCACTCAACGGACTACCTCCCGGCAGGATGAACGAGTTCAGCGGCTCGAGTTGGTCGGTGTAGTGATCGCACCAGACCTCGAGGTCGTCGATGTAGCTCTGAAGTAGGCGCAGCGGCGGATACTTCGGATTCTCGACCACCGGGGTGGACAGGTCCGCGCCGGCGTCGAACAGATCGTTCTGGACACGGGTGAGGATCTCCGCGATCTCTGGGGTGGGGTCTCCCAGGGCCAGAGCGGCGCCTATCGCAGCGTTGGCCTCGTCGCAGTCGGCGTATGCGACGACCCGGGGATCATTTTTCGACACCCGGGAGAAATCGCTGAGTCCTGTGGTGCCACTGTCACCCGTGCGGGTGTAGATCCTGGTCAGATGAACAGCCATGGCATAAACGTACCCGGTAGGGTCGGGCCCGGTAGACATCATCCGGCCGGGCGCTGAACTTCCTGAGACCGTTCAAGACGTCGAACAGAGTCGCGTTGACGATCACGCCGGAGGGGACCGCGGGCGGAAGTGTCGTCAGCTGGCTCATGACAGGCGAAAACACCGGCCTCGGAAAGATATTCGCAAAGGTGATGCCGGTCGGCAGGCTCGTCGGAGGCGATTTCGAGAAAGGCCTGACTGCCATGAAGGCTGCGGCGGAGGGCGGTTGATCAGCGCAGCGAGGGCTGGTGCAATTCTTACGTGGCCCGTCGCGGTTGCCGCGTAGCCGGTCGCTTACGCTACCTCCGTGGGTGATGATCGTTTTCTGGTGACCGGCGGCGCACGGCTGTCCGGCGAGGTGCAGGTCGTGGGCGCCAAGAACAGTGTGCTGAAGCTGATGGCGGCGGCGCTGCTGGCCGAGGGGACGACGACGATCACCAACTGCCCGCAGATCCTCGATGTGCCGCTGATGGCCGATGTCCTACGCGGTCTCGGGGCGACGGTCACCTGTTCGGGCGACACAGTGGTCATCGACACCCCCGCCGAACCCAAGTACCACGCCGACTTCGACGCGGTCAAACAGTTCCGTGCCTCCGTCTGTGTGCTCGGTCCACTGGTCGCCCGCTGTCACCGCGCCGTGGTCGCATTGCCCGGCGGGGACGCGATCGGCTCCAGGCCCCTGGATATGCATCAGAACGGATTGCGCCTGCTGGGTGCGCACAGTGTCATCGAGCACGGGTGCGTCGTCGCCGAGGCAGACAAGCTCGTCGGTGCTCCGATCTCACTCGAGTTCCCGTCGGTCGGGGCCACCGAGAACATCCTGATGGCGGCCGTGTTGGCCGAGGGAACCACCACCATCGACAACGCGGCCCGCGAGCCGGAGATCGTCGACCTGTGCGTGATGCTCGGCCAGATGGGCGCGAAGATCAGCGGGGCCGGAACCTCGACCCTGACTGTCGAAGGTGTCGAGCGCCTGACACCCGTGACGCATCGCGTGATCGGTGATCGCATCGTCGGTGCGACCTGGGCGATTGCTGCGGTGATGACGCGCGGAGACATCACCGTCAGGGGAGTCGATCCTGCGCACCTGCAGCTCGTGCTGACCAAGCTCGCGGGAGCCGGTGCCGAGATCACCAAGTACGACAACGGATTCCGAGTCGTACAGACCACACGCCCGAAAGCTGTCAACTACTCGACTCTGCCCTTCCCCGGGTTCCCGACGGACTTGCAGCCGATGGTCATCGGTCTTGCGGCGATCAGTGACGGGATGTCGGTGATCACCGAGAACGTCTTCGAGGCCCGATTCCGTTTCGTCGAAGAGATGGTCCGCCTCGGCTCGGACGCCAGGACCGACGGTCACCACGCCGTGATCCGGGGGATCGAACGACTGTCGAGCGCTCCCGTGTGGAGTTCGGACATCCGCGCCGGTGCCGGACTGGTGCTGGCAGGACTGGTGGCCGATGGCGTCACCGAGGTCCATGATGTGTCCCATATCGACCGCGGTTATCCGGACTTTGTGGAGATCATGCGCAGCCTCGGCGGCGGGATCGAACGTGTCACGCCGGACGATTGATCCCGCTTCGCCCGGGCGAGTGAGGTCCACTGATGGCCGCGAAGGACCTGTCCTGTGGGTCAGGTGCGGGAGCTGGCGGTGTGGACATGATTGTCGGCGGGCGGGACAGGTGCCCTTGTCTTCGGTGTGATCTGGGCAACATCCTTGTGAGGCAACAGTTTCCGTCCTCGCACAAGGAGTGTCCGGCAATGGCCATTGAGCTCAACCAGATTTGGGATTTCCCGATCAAGGAATTCCACCCGTTCCCCAAAGCCAAGCTCGGTGTCGGCGCGCACGACATCCTCGGTGTCGAGGCGAAAGAGCTCGGAATGACCCGGGTTCTGCTCATGACCACCGGGCTCCGCGGCTCGGGCATCATCGAAGAACTGATCGGCAAGATCGAGTACCAGGGCGTCGACGTGGTGCTCTACGACAAGGTCGAATCCAACCCCAAGGACTACAACTGCATGGATTCGGCTGCGCTGTACCAGTCGGAGAAGTGCGACGGAATCATCTCCGTCGGTGGTGGCTCGAGCCACGATGCGGCCAAGGGTGCTCGCATGGTGATCGCCCACGACGGACGCAACATCAATGAGTTCGAAGGTTTCTCGAAGGCGACGAACAAGGAGAATCCGAAGCACATCGCCGTGTCGACCACAGCCGGCACCGGTTCGGAGACCTCCTGGGCGTACGTCATCACCGACACGTCGGACATGAACAACCCACACAAGTGGGTGGCCTTCGACGACTCCTGCCTCGTCGACCTGGCGATGGACGACCCGCTGCTGTACTACACCTGCCCTGAGCACTTCACGGCGTTCTGTGGGTTCGACGTACTGGCCCACGCAAGTGAACCGTATGTGTCGCGGTTGGACTTCGCACCGTCACTGGGCAACGCGAAGTACTCGATCGAGCTGATTCGCGACCACCTGCGGACCGCGGTGTATGACCCCCGGAATCTCGAGGCCCGCACCGGCATGATGCACGCGCAATACATTGCGGCACAGGCATTCAACTCCGGTGGCCTGGGGCTGGTGCACTCGATGTCTCACGCGGTGAGCGCGTTCTACGACAGCCACCACGGTCTGAACAACGCGATCGCGCTTCCCCGTGTATGGGAGTACAACCTCCCGTCACGTTTCGAGCGCTATGCCGAGATCGCAGCACTCATGGGTGTGGACACGTCCAAGATGACGAAGGTTCAGGCAGCGGACGCGGCGGTCGAGGAAGCGATCCGGCTGTCGAAGGACCTCGGGATCCCGGACAACTTCGGACAGTTGTCGGTGAACAGCTACGACAAGAACCGGATGAACACCGGTAAGTACGAGGGTCGTGGCGACAAGATGGATACGTCGGACAAGCAGATCCAGGCCGTCGCCGAGCACATGATGGGCGACTGGTGCACACCGGGCAACCCGCGTGAGTCCACCGTCGAGTCGCTGATCCCGATGGTCACGCACGCGTTCACCGGTACGTACTGAGTTCTACGCTCGACGAGGAAGGACGGCATGGCGGAGTTGGCGGACATGAGTCAGACCGATGCGGACGCTTCGGTTTTCGATGATCCAGAGTCCCTTGCGGAGGCGTTGCGTGGTGAGGGTTACGTCATCGACCGCAACCTTTCGGTGGTGGTCCACCTGGCAACCGTGCTGGGCAGGCCACTGCTGCTGGAGGGGCCTGCGGGAGTGGGCAAAACCGAACTCGCGAAGTCCTTGGCAGCGGCGTCGGGCCGCCGGTTGATCAGATTGCAGTGTTACGAGGGTCTCGATGACGCTCGTGCGTTGTACGAATGGGACTACGCCCGCCAACTGCTCCATGTTCAGATGCTCCGCGATCGGATCACGGCGGAGTTGTCGGGGTACGAGGATCTGTCATCCGCCTCGGCGGCCCTGGCGCGTACAAATGTCGGTGTTTTCACCGAGGACTTCTTGGTCGCCAGGCCGCTGTTGGCGGCAATCCTCTCACCGGAGCCGGTGGTGTTGTTGATCGACGAGATCGACCGCACCGACGAGGCGATGGAGGCGGTGATGCTCGAGGTGCTTGCCGAGCGCCAGGTCACCGTCCCAGAGCTGGGTACCTTCACTGCGCGCTCGGAGCCCTGGATCGTGCTGACCTCCAACGACACTCGAGAACTCTCGGCCGCCCTGAAGAGACGGTGCATCCACTTTTCGGTGGACTACCCGGACTCCGCTCGCGAGTGCGAGATCGTCGCGTCCCGGGCGCCCGACGTCGAGGAGGCCGCGGTGGTTGACGTGGTGGGACTCGCCGGGCGCTTGCGGAAACTCCCGCTACGCAAGAGTCCGTCGGTCGCCGAGGTCATCGACGCGGCCCGGGCGGCTTCGATCCTGGGGGACGACTCACCCGGGCGCACCAGGGCGTTGCTCTCCTTGCTCGTGAAGTTCGGGGCCGACGTCGACACCGCCCTGGAGCACCTGAGTACAGGCAACGCCTCGACGTCCGCGAGCGGCGGACCGGAGATCGCCGCCGATGGCAGCAGCCCACGAGGATCCGTCACATCGGCGGCGTTCGGAGCCGGCCGCGCCCGGTCATCGAGTCGGCGGTAACTCCTCATGGTCATCACCCGAGACCCCGTCCTCGATGTCGTGGCCGGCGTCCTGAGCCGCATGCTGCGCCGGCGTGGCGTCCGGGTGTCGCCTGCGGAGACGATTGAGGCCCGACGGGTCCTGGCGCTCTTTGGTGGGGACATCGAGACGCTGCGGCCGGCGCTGCAGTCGGTGATGGTCAAATACGACCACGAGGTCGACGCCTTCGCTGTCGTGTTCCAGGCACTGTTCGTCGACGGTCCGGCGGCTGCAGGCGGCGATGATGCGCTGCCCAAGGCCCGTGGCACGGCCGGCGGTCTGCCGGAGCACTTCGCGTGGGACGACGAGTTCGAAGGCGCGTCCCGGATGATCGGGGCGGACGAGCACACCGACGAGATCGGTGATCTCGTGGAGACCGATCCCGACGGCGCCGAACGCCACGGTGACTCCGCCCACCGCGAGGAGAACGACTTCACCGTCTCGGCCGGCGCGGAATCGCTTGCGGTGGATCCTGACTCGGACTCGGTGTCGGGGGGCATCACCTACACGATCGAGGTCGACAACGCTGGTGCGGCGGCAGTGGGGGAGATGGCGTCGTCTCCGATGCGTGTGCGCTCCGGAGTTCTCACACTGACCGACGCCGCAGCAGTCCTGGCCGGCCTCGACGGATACGACGCGCGCCGGGCATACAGCACCGCGGGAGACGAAGACCTCACCGCCGCGCAGTTGGACCACCTCATTGCGGCCATCGAGGCTTTTGTCGACGCGCTGACCCCTCCGTTGCCGACCGCCTCTCCGGTGACACCCGCCGGAGAGGTGGGAACGGTGACGCGAGCCGATCTCGACCAGGCGTGCCATCGCATCGTCCGCCGGATGCGAGGCGCTCCTCGGACGCGAGCGCGACCACAGAATGGCGGCAGGCTCGCGATTCGGCCCACGCTGCGAGCCGCTCTGAAGACAGATGGCGACCCGGTCCGTCTGTTCAGGCGTACCCGCGTTCCCGGCCGGATACGTTTGGTCATCGTCGCCGATGTGTCCCTCTCGGTGCGGCCGGTCGCGGGTTTCATCCTGCGGATGGCACAGGCGCTACACGACATCGCTGACCGCTGCACGGTATTTGCGTTCGTGGACGATCCGGTCGACGTGACGACGCCGTTGTTGGTTGGCGACGGTGACGACGCGCTGGCCCGAGTGTTGTCGGCGCCCGGATTGGACCTGTCCGCGACCAGCGATTACGGACTCGTCCTCGAACGGATGCTGTCACTCCACGGAGGACTGCTCGATCGACGGACCAGCGTGCTCATCGTGGGTGATGCCCGCAGCAACGGCTTTGCGGGCCGCCCGGAATTGCTTCGCGAACTCAGACGCCGGGTCCATCGGCTCGCCTGGATCACCCCTGAACCGAGCCGGTACTGGAACCAGGCAGGGTGCGACATGACCGACTATTCACAGCATTGCGACACGGTCGTGTCGGCACGTGACGCGGCAGAGTTGATCGAGCGGGCCGACGAGATCGGTACGGCGCTGTCATGAGTGCTGCGGCGGAACCTTCCCAACCCGCGGTTGCGTGCTGTACATCGGAGTAGGAATGGACAGATGATGCGCAACACGCCTTCGCCCCGGGTGGTGAAGTTCCATGCGCCGGAAATGATCATCGGAGAGGGCGCGCTCGCCGAAGCCGCTCTCGCTGCGTCGCGCCTGGGCATGCGCCGACCACTGCTGGTCTCCGATATGCGAGTGGGCGTCACCACCTGGTACGACGAGCTCACGACGAAGATCGGGTCGGTGGGCCTACGCGCTGAGCGATTCACCGGCGTCTCGCCGAACCCGCGGGTCAGTGAGATCACTGCCGCGTTCGAGAGGTACGAGCGCTTCGCCTGCGATGGGATCATCGCGCTCGGTGGCGGCTCGGTGATCGACGCCGCCAAGGGGGTCGCCATCCTCGCCTCGAACGGCGGGCACATCCTCGAATACGAGGGTATTGACCGCGCGACACGGCCTCTTCCGCCCGTGGTTGCGATTCCGACCACCGCGGGCAGTGGTTCGGATGTCTCGCAGTTCTGCATCGTGAACGACCCGGCCCGGGGTACGAAGATCACGATCATCGGCCGTGGCCTGGTGCCGGATGTGACCGTTGTCGATCCTCGGGTGCTGGCGACCGTTCCACCCGAGGTCACCGCGCAGTGTGGCATGGATGTGTTGACCCACTGTATAGAGGCGTACGTTTCGATTGCGCATAGCCGCTTGACGGACACGTTTGCCCTGCAGTCGATTTCAACGACGTGGCGCAATCTGGAGCGCCTCGTGGACAATCCGTCGGACCCGGTGGCCTCGGTGGCGATGGCGCACGCCTCGCTCGAGGCCGGGATGGCCTTCACGAATGCGATCTTGGGGGCGGCGCACGCCATGAGTCACCCTGTCGGCGGACACTGCGACGCACCGCACGGAGCCATCAATTCGGTACTGCTTCCCCATGTCATCCGCTACAACGCGCATGTCTGTGCTGATGGATTCGTCGATCTGGCCGCAGCCGTCGGGATATCCACCGACGGTTCGTCCATGGATGTGGCGGAACGTCTGGCAGATCAGGTTGCGAAGTTCGCGGGCCGGATCGGGATGCCCGAGACACTGACTCCGCTCGGTGTGGAGAAGGCAGACATCGAGACGCTGTCCGAGTACGCGCTTGCCGATTCGTGTATGACCACCAACCCGCGCCGGCCCGACCGGGACACCGTTGCGGGAATGTATCTGGAAGCGCTGTGACGCCCCGCCCGGATACCTCCGGCGATCTGGAATCGCTGGTCGGCCTGCGTTCGGTGAAGGGCACCCACTACGCGCAGTTCCGGGGCGTCGAGCAGCGGTTGACCCGGGTGGTCGGCGCTCTGGAGCGGATCTCACGGGCGCTGGTTCGAACCGCTGAGGGACCGGAAACCCTGGTGATCGCGGTCCTCGACGCCGCCCGTGAACACCTGGGTGCGGATTGGGTCTTGTTCGCCCTCAGCGACGGCAGACTCGAGCGCACAGGTCCGCGTCACCTGATGATGGACTCGGGCGGTGTGGTCTACGCCTTCGAAGGGGTCGAGTCGGCCGCTGAACCGATCAACCTGCCCGATGATGTCCTGAATCGGCTCAACGACATCCTGCGTGGTCAGGTGGTCAGGCTGGGTAGGCCCGTCATCGACGACCACCATGTACACGTCCCGGTCGAACTGAACGGGGAGGTGGTCGGCGGACTCTCGGCCTGGATGCCACCGACTCACACCGTCGACCCGTCCGATGTGGTGGTGCTGCGAATCCTGGCCGGGCAGGCGACGGTGGCACTACTGAACGCTGCACTGTTCGAAGAGAGTCGGCACCTGTTGAATCGGGCCGAACAGGCCTACGACGAGAGCCGACTGCACGCCGCGCATCTGGCAGAGCGAAACACCGAGCTCGAACGCACCCAACGTGAGTTGTCCGCGGCCATGCGCCAAGAGGTTCTCAACACCGAACGTTCCAGGATCGCCAGGGAACTCCATGACTCGGTCGCACAGTCCGTGCTGTCGGCCGGGGTGCAGATCGAGGTCTGCAGAATCGATGCTGATCCCGTTCACGCCGATCGGCTGGCGGTGGCGGGAAGGTTGACCAAAGACGCAGTGGAGCAGGTGCGTTCGGTGATCTACACCCTCAATCATGCGCCCTCCGCCGGCCAGGGAGACCTGGCGGCGATCCTCGACGAGCTCTGCTCCATGCACATGCCTGCCGATCTGCGAACGGACGTCAAAGTCGTGGGCAGGCAGCGGGACCTGTCACACGAGATCCAGCACGCGATCCTGCGGATCGCGGGCGAAGCGCTGTTCAACACCGCGATCCACGCGCAGGCCACGACCGCCAAAGTCGTCCTGACCTACGCCGAGTCTCACGTGCGGTTGACTGTTGACGACGACGGATGCGGCGAACCCGACCACATGCGGCGGGTGATGCGGACCGCAACGGTTGGTGATCTTTCCGGACGGCATCACGGGTTGGCCAACATGCGTTCGCGAGCAATAGAACTCGGCGGCGATCTACGAATCCGGCGCTCCCGTCTCGGTGGTGTTCGCGTGGTGGTCGAGATCCCGACAACACAGAAGGTGGACAACTGATGGACGTCATCGATCGCGAACGCGGCGAACGGACCCGACCGATCCGCACGATGCTGGTGGATGATCACGCCCTGCTGCGTGAAGGGATGCGTTCGCTGCTCGAACGGGAGAGCAGCATCTCGGTGGTGGGGGAGGCCAACACGGTGGATGAAGCCCTCGACGGTGTGGCGCGCTGTTCGCCGGACGTCATGGTCGTGGACCTCAAACTGACGGCGGGCGCCGACTACGAGGGGCTTCGTCTGATCAGTGAACTGTCCAAGCGCCACCCATCGGTGGCTACGCTGGTGCTCACCACATTCCTGGACGACGAGTTGGTGGTCCGGGCCGTCCGCAGTGGTGCCAAGGGGTACGTGGTGAAGGACATCGACACCACGGAACTCGTCCGCGCCATCAAATCGGTGTCCCGAGGTGACAGTGCTTTCGACCCGCGTAGTGCAGCGGTGGTGCTGCGTGCCGTCACCGGTCAGGGTAGTTCGGAAACGTTGACCGATCGGGAACGGCAAGTGCTGCAATTGATGGCAGACGGGTTGTCCAACAAGAAGATCGGCGAGACCCTGTTCATCTCACCGTCGACGGTGAAGTTCCATATCCGCAACATCATCCGAAAACTCGGGGTCAGCAAGCGGACCGAGGCGGTGTATTCGGCGAGCAAGCGGGGTTTGATCTAGACGCCCGGTGGCTGCAAGACCAGCCAGCCTCCGTGATCGGTGAAGATCCGCGCGCCGCGGTGGTCCGCGTGCGCAGCCCAGGTGACCAAGGTTTCCGAGGTGAGTTGCTGGTGATGGCCGAAGTGGGGGCTGGGTACTTCTTCGAAAGGAACCGCGATCACCACCCGCCGGCGCGCCACCCGCAGCGCTTCGTTGATGGCGATGTCCACCTGGTCAGGTAGGTGTTCGAGAAGGTGGATGAGGGTGACGGTATCGGCGGAGTCATTGGGATAGGGCAACTCGACGGCGTTGCCGACCCGCGTGTGGACGGCCAGGTCCATGTGGCCGGCTGCCGTTCCCAGCAGGGTGACTGCGCCAGGTGAGATGTCGCAGGCCGAGACGTCGAAGCCCGCTGCGGCTGCGCGCAACGCGAAGAAGCCGAAGCAGCTGCCCACCTCCAAGACACGCGGTCCCCGCAACAGAGACAGCGCGCGCCGGTGGATCGGGGCGAAGGGCGAACGGCCGGACTCGAGTTCCGCGAGTGAGTTCCTGTAGAACGCCTGCCAACAGGAATCAGGGCTGTCGCCGCAGGTGAGGATCAAGCCGATCGCAGCGTCCTCGAACTGTTGTTGACCCGAGAGCACCCCTGTGTTCACCAACTGCACGAGTTCATCGATCATCAACGCGTCCGAGATGGCGTCGGTGGTCAGGGCATGGCGGATGTCGAGCGTGCCGGTCTCGTCATGGGCCCAGGCCAGTAGACCGCTGCGACGATATCCGGGCGGAATCGAACTATGCTGCACGACAACGGACTTCGAATCGTATCGCCGCCGGAGCAGGGTGGGGGTCGACATTCTCTGACGCTACGACGACGCCGCGCGCCCGGTAACTGTCCAAAGGGTTGCCGTGACTGTCCACAAGGTGAGTTCTGGTGCCTTCGCCTGACTGTCGGAGCCCTGGGCGGCCGGGGCGCAGTTGTCAACGAGACGCGCTGACAAGACGCCGGTGTCAGGCATCACAGTCCCGGGAATTCATGTGTTGGACACTCCAGGTGGCCGAATCGGCACAGCCGCTCGTGGCTGACCTGCGAAAACTCGCACGAAGGGCACTGTCGTCCAGGCGATTTGACGCCGCGGACGCGTCTCCCGTAACTTTCTTCAAGTCAGCGAGTGAGGCGCCGGAGAGCGAGAGTCCGGGTAGCCAAGAACACCGACGGGATGTTTTCCTGAAGGAACAACGTTGACCGCCCAGGATGGAAATGAATCCACTTCACTGTGGAGCGTACTGTCGTGGGTGGCCTGAGATCGAACGATCCCGGAACGTCACGAACCGCCTCACAACGGGGAGTTGCGCCGGGGACACAGACCAGGTAGGCTGGTAGAGTTGCCTCCGAGACGGAGACAGCATCTGCTGAAAATAAATATCCTTATCGGGATGGCGCTGGGTGACGGTGTCGAAGTCGGTGGGGGTGTGTTCTTTGAGAACTCGATAGTGTGTCGATGGATTGTTAGTGCCATTTAGGTGCTGCTT
The DNA here is from genome assembly GCF_017377795.1 of Williamsia soli. Taxonomy (GTDB): domain Bacteria; phylum Actinomycetota; class Actinomycetes; order Mycobacteriales; family Mycobacteriaceae; genus Williamsia; species Williamsia soli. The sequence continues at coordinate 100,384 of NZ_JAFRDR010000015.1, forward strand.
CTGTCACGGTGACGGAACCTTCCTTTGTGGGGGGTTTGGTTGGTGATGGTTGTGGTGCCGGCATTAGTTAGTTTTGTTTTTGATCCCATCGCAGGTTTTGAGTCCTGTGGTGGTGTCAGTTTTTGTTTGGTTGGGATTGTGAAATCTCTTCAGGACATATTTTATTGAAAGGCACTTCGGTGTTTTTTGGTGAGTTTTCATGGAGAGTTTGATCCTGGCTCAGGACGAACGCTGGCGGCGTGCTTAACACATGCAAGTCGAACGATGAAGCCAGCTTGCTGGTGGATTAGTGGCGAACGGGTGAGTAACACGTGGGTGAT
>NZ_JAFRDR010000016.1 GCF_017377795.1 Williamsia soli
AGGATCGTAAGCAGTTCGGGAAGTCGATCAGCTCGTTTCAGGGTGTGGAGTTCATGATCGCGGATATGGCGATGAAGATCGAGGCTGCTCGTCTGATGGTGTACACCTCGGCGGCGCGGGCTGAGCGGGGGGAGAAGAATCTGGGGTTCATCTCGGCGGCGGCGAAGTGTTTTGCCTCGGATGTGGCGATGGAGGTGACCACTGATGCGGTGCAGTTGTTCGGTGGTGCCGGTTACACCCGTGATTTCCCGGTGGAACGGATGATGCGTGATGCCAAGATCACCCAGATTTACGAGGGCACCAACCAGATCCAGCGCGTCGTGATGTCACGAGCACTCCTGCGCTGACACCATCTCCACGTGGCGGGCCTGATCCGCCGGCGGTGTGACATCGTCGTAGGGCTCCCGGGCGGAGGGCCGGAGCCCTGCGACGAAAATCGACAGAATGCGTTCGACCAGTTCGTTGGGGTCGGTCGAGACGAGAAGCATCGGAGCGGCGGCGATGGCAGGCAGTGGACGCGTGATCAACGCCACCCCGGACAAGAAGTCGGTCAAGGTGATGTCGGCTGCCACCGCGCCGTGCGATTTCGCACGCTCGATGATCTCGGCCACGGTTGCGAAGTTCGCCTGACGTGCTTCGATGAGTTCCGGCGGAATGAGTTCCTGATCGCGGACGATGATCGGGATCATTGCCCCCAGTTGCAGCGACATGAACAAACGCGCCAACCGGATCATCGCCGCGGATGCGTCGGTCTCTGCCAACTGCCGGAGTTCATCGAGGATCAGTCGACTGGTCTCCAGTCCGTCGGTGAGGATGGCAATCTTGAGATCAAGTCGCGTGGGAAAGTTTCGATACAGAGTTGCGATTCCGACTCCCGCGGCTTCGGCCACGGCTTCGAGAGATACATCGTACCCGCGCTCGGCGAACTGTTCCCGGCCGGCGACAATCAGCCGTCGCCTACGTTCGATTGCATCCGCTCTCACTGCACATCACTCATTCTGATCAAGTAACCGCTCTCAACGGACCATTCTATACGGAGGAAATTCCTCGGTATCGACAGAAGCCTAGCCCAGGCCGTACCACGGCCTGTGGGCCGGCACTGATGCTTGCCGCATCCAGGCGACTATCGTTGAACCAGTGCGCGCGGCGTAATGCGGGTTGTGTGTGATCGGGTGCCGGCGAGGTGACTCATCGCTGATGGGTCGTACACCGCGACAGCGAGAGCGGTCGTCGGCAGACGGTGTGGCGGCAGGTGTGCAGTTGTGGTGGCCAAATAGCTGGCAGATGGTTCACGTGAGATCCTGACATGGTGTCGGCACGCCGACGTTTCAGAGAGTGGAAAAGAGAGAATGTTGACGGACGAGGTCGCAAGTGCCCCGCCGCTGGGGACACCTAGTTGGGATTCTGTGTCTGGCAGCACAATGGCGTCACGAATTATTTCTCAGATAAAGTCTGCGATTTTCGCCGGTGATCTACAACCGGGTCAGCGGCTGGGTACCGAGAAGAACATCGCCGATGAATTCGGCGTCAGCCGAATGGCTGCTCGAGATGCAATTCGAGGCCTCGAGGCTCTCGGTGCTGTCGACGTACGGGTGGGGCCCAAGGGCGGTGTGTACATCGGTCAGCCGAACGCCCAAAAGCTTTCTGACACCATGGCTGTGCAGTTTGCTCTCCTGGGGGTGAAACCTCAGGAGCTCATCGATGCGCAGGGCGCGATCGAAAAGGCTTCGATCAGTATGGCTGCCGGCAGCATGGCGTCGGGAAGTATCAGTCCTGACAAAATCGATGCACTGCGTGAGAGTTTGGCCGAGTTTTATAGCGACATGGAGAAAGCAACATCGCGCGTCGCAACCTTCGTGCCCCGCGTCATCGCGCTGCACGAAGAACTCGTCGAAGCCTCGGGAAACCGAGTGTTGACCAACCTTTTCAAGTCGATTCGCCTGCTGCTGGCGCCAATCTATCTTCGGGTCGCCGACAATACACCCGAAGAAGACGTCGAGAACGCCATTCGACTTGTCATGAGCTCACACGGCGATCTCCTGGATTTCCTGGCCGAGGGTAACCCGTCGTCGGCGCAACAGATCATCGGCGACCGGCTGCAGGAAATCAGAGATGCGCTCGTTCAGATGGGTGCTTGAGCGTGGCCTTACAGATGACGAATCCTGAGATCGGCTGACGAACGAGGCGGGTGATCTCGCCGGATCTGGTCGGTGACGATTCGTGCCGATCCCACGCAGCCACTCTGGTCGGCTTGACCGTGTTCACGAGCGCCGTCGCCAACGTTCCACAGGTTCGCCACGGGCGTGGTTTGTGGCCAATCGTGACCGATGATCGCCCGTTGCGCGGGCCATACATCGCCCCCACAAATGTCCACGGAAACAATCCGAGCCCGACCGAACTCAGGATAGTTGTCCGCCAGTTCTCGCTTCAGGATCGCCACCTCCGCATCGGAATCGAAGTCCCCAGACGCAGGGTGCGGGGAACTCGCGGCCGCATACAGATACCAACCCGGCGGAGCCAAGGTCGGCGACATCGCTGTGACCTCCATGGCATACGCCAGCCGCGTCGTCGACGCGAACAACGTCAGCCCCGTGAGTTTGCGTAGCGGAATGCGACTTGCGAAGTGGACAACGATCAGTGTGCTCGGGCGCGATGTCGCACGGACACTTTCGCCGTAGCCTTCCGGCAGATTCGCAGCGCCACACAAACCTACGGTGGCCAGCGGTCCGACGTCGCTGATCGCGAGCGATGTGCTGACGGTCACCGCCTCGCCACTGCGGTCGATCACCGCGCCGTTCACGAGCCCTGCGCCGTCGAATGTCAGCCGGTCAACCGTACTGCTGAGCCACAGTGTCCCGCCGTCCCGTTCGAAGACGTTGGCCAGCACCTGCCATGGTCCGATTGCCCCGTCCGGATGGACCCCGATGTTCAGCGCATCCTTCTTGGTGAAGTACTCGAAGAACATCGCGGCGTCTACATCGGTCGGCTCGGCTGCGAACATCGCGCTCGTGAGATTGCGGATCAATCGCATCACTCTGGGTTTTCGTCCTCGGGCGGTGATCCACTCGCCGATGCTTATCCCGGTCGGTGGTCGCAGCCCGTCAAATCTGCTGCTTAACGAATTGACCAGCCGAAGAGATCCGTTGGCCAGGGCGCCGACGGGACCCTTGGTCAGCGGGACGTCCAACCGCCCGAGCCGAAGCGTCATCGGTGTGTCGGGTACCGACACCCCCATGTCCGCACCGAGCTCATCGAACAAGCGCTCGTTCTCGCCGCCGGTAGTGATGATCAGGGCGCCGGTGTGAACGGTGAATTCGCCTACCTCTTTGGTCGAAGCCCGTCCACCCACGCGATCGCGACTCTCCACCAGCAGGGTTCTGTACCCGAAGTTGCTCAGCCGTGCCGCAGCGGCCATACCTCCGGCGCCGGCACCGATGACCAGGGCATCGAAACGCAAGTCGGGGTCGTCCGGCTCACCGTCTGGTCGGGGTGCGGCGTCGTTTGACCGTGGCTGTCCGTCTGTCATGGGAAGCGATCTCCTCTGTGGGGCTGTAACCGGAGCTGCTCGAGCATCAGAATTTCTTCTGCAGCGCTGGCACCAACGCTCCAGCCAGTCCGCGCGCTATGGCTCGTGCCCACGCCAGGTAATCGAAGTAGTCGCGCCACAGCGCAACCCTCCCGTCTCGGAGTTCGAGAACGCTGCACACCCACAGTTGCATGCGCACTCGCCCGACTATCCACGCGTCGGTGCGTTCGACGAGCACAGTGTCGCCATCAGCGGCGATTCGGTGGATCTTCATGTCGATGACGAGCTGGCCCTCGCCGGCGCGCATGAACCGGACGATCCGATCGCGCCCCCGAAGGGTCGGCAGTCCTACGTTCTGCCACACCAGGTTACGGTCCGAGAGCGCTGCAACCGCGTCGAAGTCGTCGTCGCAGACCGCGCGAAGGAACGATTCGACGGTGGCGACCGAGTGTGCGGAGGTGGGTCGCAGCGGTTTGTTGTCGGTCATGGTTCTCCATTGCGTTACGTGATTGTCGACCAGTGGTCTAGATAGAGGGACTGACGTGTGGTTGTCAAAAACTTCGACGAATCGAGGGAAGCGCAACGCCAAGCAATCCGCGCAGGGCGGCCCTGGCGAACGCCAGATAGTCGAAGTAGTCGCGCCACAACGTGATTCGACCACCACGTAACTCGAAAACGGCGCAGGCCCAGAACTGCATCCGAAGACGGCCGATGACGATCGCGTCGGTGCGTTCGACCAAGACGGTGTCGCCGGCGCCGGCGATGCGGTGAATACAGACCTCGATGAACAAGCGTCCCTCGCAGGCACGAATGGCCCGCATCACCCGCGACCGGCCCTTGAATTTTGGCGAGCCCACGTTCTCCCACACCAGGTCGTCTGCGGCGAGCGCCTCGAGGGTGTCGAGATCTTGCACCTGGAGCGCATCCAGGAATCGCTCGACAATCCGCACGTTCTCCGTCGTCTTCGCGTCACCGGGGGAATGGTCTGTGTACGCGGCACTTGTTGTCGATGGGGCGTTCACAGCTTTTTCACCACAAATGGGAATACCAGTCCGACCAGGCCGCGTGCGGTCGCCCTTGCCAGGGCCAGGTAGTCGAAGTAGTCACGCCACAGGGTGACCTTTCCGTCTCTGACCTCGAATACTCCGTACACCCAGAGGACGATTCGCAAGCGTCCGATGATCCAGGCATCTGTGCGTTCCATGAGCACGCTGCCGTCGGCCGCGGTCACTCGGTGCGTCTTCAGCTCGGTTCTGAACTTTCCCTCCCCAGAACGCAGTACCTTCATCACCCGGTCCTTGCCGCGCACCGTGGTCATGCCTGCGATGAGCCATTCCAGTTCATCCGCCGACAGGTACTCGATCGTGTCGAAATCGTCTGCTTCCACCGCTTGCAGGAAGTGCTCGACCACCCGGATGTCTTCGTGAATTGTGCGTGGAACCGGCTGGACAGTGGGACCTGTCATCGGAGATGCCTTTCGATGGGAACTCGGATCGACTTCGCGAAGTCTCTGGACACGAGACCTATATTACAATAATATCTATGCAGCGGGCCACAGTTTGAGTCATAGCTCGCCTGACAGCCTCAGGCGGCGATGAGAGCCGGGTTCCACAGCGCCGCGCAGACTCACCGCGCCTGCGCGAGGAGATTTGCTTCGGCAACCCGTCAGCGTCCTGCATCGGTTTGCAGCCAAACAGCGAAGGATAGAGATGTCGTCCATGAACACCGACGTGCCGTCCACGTCCAGCGTCCATCCACAAGATCGTTGGAGCGTCTTGACCCGCACGGGCCCTGGCGAGCCGGCAGGCGATCTGCTCCGCCGATACTGGCAGCCCATCGGCATCGCGGCGGAGTACGCCGCGGGAGCGCCGCCTGCCCACATCAAGGTGCTGAGCGAAGATCTTGTTCTCTTCCGCGACGACTCTGGTGAACTGGGTTTGCTGGCGCTCCGGTGCCCTCACCGTAACGCCGACCTCAGCTACGGCCGCATCGAAGACGGTGGCTTGCGCTGTCCGTACCACGGATGGTTGTTCGACCGTGACGGTGCTTGCTTGGAGCAGCCGAATGTCCCCGCCGCACAGCGCACCGTCGCGAACTGGCGCCAACCCTCGTTCCCTGTGCAGGAACGTGGCGGTCTCGTGTGGGCATATCTGGGCACGGGCGAACCGCCGGTCCTGCCCAACTACCCATTCATCGACGGCCCCTCCGAGCACATCTACATCAACCGCTGGTTGTCGGAGTGCAACTACCTCCAGGCCAACGAGGGCAACATCGACCCGAGCCACACCTCATTCGTCCACCGCATGGAGCATCCCGCGGCCGACGCGACCATGACGGGCTTCGAGGCAGACTCGGCTCCGCGGCTCTCGGTCGTCGAGACGAGCTACGGCTTCCGGCTCCTGGCCGAGCGCGACTACGTCGACGAGAAGACCTTCTTGCGATGCTCGAACTTCATCCTTCCGAATGCGGCTTCGGCCAACGGTTTCGAGGCGATGTACGGGCTGGGGGGAGCCACGATGTTGTGGCACGTCCCCATCGACGATCACACGCACTACCGCTATGAGGTCACATACCACGCAAAGAATGAGATCGCCTCCGAAATTCTGGATGCGTCGGTCAAAGCAGAGCTCGACGAGAACGGAAAGCGACGCAGGCTGTTGGAGAACCGGTTCCTTCAGGACCGCTCAGAGATGATCGACAAGACGTTCGCCGGTGTGGGTACCGCGTTCCCGATCCACGATCTGCTGGTCACGGAGTCCATGGGCTCGATCAGCGACCGTCGTACCGAGCACCTCACCCCATCGGATCTGGGTGTCATGCGCGCGCGTCGCATGCTCCTGCAGGCCTTGGAAGACGTCTCGGCAGGCAAAGAGCCCAAGGGCGTGTGGCGTGACGCCAGCCTGGGATCTTTCCAAGATTTCGTCACCTTTTCGGACTGGATCGAAAAAAGCTCCGATCCGGCAGCGCACGCCGAGCAGATGACCAAGCGGAACATCTACGCCCGCAACGAACCGACTACCGCGAACTGACGACGGCAGGGCCACAGAGTCGGCGCACAGGGCAGCTACAAGTGTGCCGACTCGAAGGGTCCTGATCTCAGCTCGACAAGTCGAAGATCGACGGAGTGAATGCGAATGATGAACAGAGCACCGAAACAGATCGATGTGATCGTCGCCGAGGCCACGCTCGAGGCCGAAGGGGTCGTGTCGGTGAAACTGGTCGCCGCCGACGGCGGTGATCTCCCCCCATGGGACGCCGGGTCTCATGTTGATGTCTACATCGAACCGGGGCTGATCCGGCAATACTCACTCTGCGGTGACCCCCGCGACGTGAGTTCGTACCGTCTGGGGATTCTGCTCTCAGAGCTCAGTCGCGGCGGCTCGAAGGCCATGCACGCTCTGGATGCGGGACATCGCCTCACGATCGGCGCTCCCCGTAACAACTTCGAGCTGATCGAGACGGCGCAGAAGAGCATTCTGATCGGCGGTGGAATCGGCATCACTCCGCTCATGAGCATGGCAATCCGATTGAATCAGATCGAGCAGCCCTTCGAGTTCCACTACTGCGCGCGAAGCTACCGGCGAGCGGCGTTCCTCCAAGAACTCATGCAGGAGCCGTTCGGGTACCGGATGTGGGGCCATTTCGACGATGAGCCGCCCCAGATGTTCTCGCCCGATGTGCATCTCGCTGCGCCCGACGCCGGCACACATCTCTACGTGTGTGGACCAACGGGGTTCATGGACTTTGTGACCGGCAGCGCCCTTGCACTCGGGTGGGCCCCAGAGCGGATTCACACCGAGAGCTTCAACGCCGACGCTGTCGACGAGACCGGTGACACGTTCACAGTGCATGCCGCCAGATCCGGCATCACCGTCGAAGTTCCGTCAGGACGTTCCATCGCGGAGGTGTTGTTCGATCACAACGTCCGAATCCCGACCTCGTGCGCCCAGGGCATCTGCGGAACGTGCATCACGACGGTGATCGACGGTGTTCCTGATCACCGCGACTCGTATCTGACCGACGCAGAGAAAGAGAGCAACACCGAGATCGCAGTGTGCTGCTCGCGTGCGAACTCGGCCAAATTGACCCTGGACGTCTGACGACTGTCCAAGAACTGGAAGAAGATCAATGGCAAGAATCGTTCTCGGAATAGGATCCTCACACGGACCCATGTTGTCGACGCCGCCCGATCAATGGGGTCTGCGCGTCGGTGCCGACAAGTCCAACCCTGAGCAGTGGTACAAGGGGAACAGTTACACGTTCGACGAATTGGTCGATCTGCGAAGTGAATCGAACTTCGAGGCAGAGGCCAACGTCGACGTGTGGGCGCAGAAGCACCGGGCCTGCCGGGCCGCTCTGGACAAACTGGCAGATGTGTTCGAGGCTGCGGAAGTCGACGTCGTGGTCATCTTCGGCAACGACCAGATGGAGATCTTCGCGGAGCCGTTGATTCCCGCGATCTCGGTGTGGCGCGGTGAAGAGATCCCCAATTACTTCCCAGGGGAGGAATACCTGAGCCGGTTGCCGGTCGGCATCGAGGTCTCGGTGCCCGGTCACGTAGCGCCCGAGGGCGCTACCAACCCCGGGCACCAAGAGTTGGCAGACAGCATCATCTCTCAGGCCATGAACGACAACTTCGATGTAGCCGTGCTTCGGGAGCTGCCACCGCACACCAATCACATTCCGCACGCTTTCGGATTCATCTACCGACAGATCATGCGGGACAGAATGATTCCTTCTGTCCCCGTGCTCTTCAACACCTTCTACCCACCCAACCAGCCTACGGTGAGCCGGTGCTACTCCTTTGGAGAATCGGTGGTCAAAGCCATCGAGGAGTGGGATTCCGACGCTCGCGTCGCGCTCGTCAGCTCCGGCGGTCTCACGCACTTCGTGATCGATGAAGAAGTGGACCGGGCACTGTTCGACACATTGGAACAGCAGTCCATCGAACCATTGGCATCTCTGGGGGAAGACATCTACAACGCGGGAACCTCCGAGATCAAGAATTGGATCCCCGTGGCCGGCGCGATGGCCACCCTGGGATTGAAACCCACTGTCGTCGACTACGTCCCGTGCTACCGGTCTGCCGCGGGAACAGGCATCGCGATGGGGTTCGTCTACTGGACCGCCGAAGACGAGGGCAACGCATGAGCGGCCCCCAGGACAAGTACGACGCTCTGGTGATCGGAGCCGGTGTGGGCGGGTTGTGCGCAGCGGCGCGACTCGTACACCGCGGGTACCGGACACTCGTGGTCGAGAGTCTGCCGTACGTCGGCGGTCGGGCCAGCACTCGGGACATCGACGGTTTCAAGATCAACAACGGTGCCATCGTCGTGGAAACCGGTGGAGTCGCCGAGGAGACGTTCCGGGAAATCGGAGCAGAACTGAACTTGCGGTTCCCCGACGCTCCGATGATGATGCGTATCGGTGACAAAGACCTCGACATTGCCGGGGGCCGAGTGAACGCGGCCATGTCGGTGGTCGCACGCCGTGGCATGATGCTTCTCGATCGTTTCGGGGGCACCGGCGCAGGAAAGGCGAAAGCCAATCTGTCGACCGCTGATTGGGTGGCCAGGTACACCAAGAATGAGACCGTCAACGGGGCAGTTCGCAACATGTGTGCCTCGATCTTCTCGGTCGGTGCCGACGAGCTCCCCGCGGGAGTGTTCTTGGCCTATTTCGCGCGAACCAATGCGCTTGCGGCCAAAGTCGGCTTCTGCCCAGAGGGAACCATTGGTGTCTGGAAGTCGCTGGCGTCAGCGATCGTTGGGCGCGGCGGCGATGTGTGGTTGTCTGCAACCGTGACATCGCTTCGAATCGAAGATGGTGTCGTGACGGGCGCCTCCATCAAAAAGGGCAGGAAGACATTCGAGATCGGCGCCGACGTCGTGGTGAGTAACATAGGCCCGCGGGGGACCCTGAGGCTGGTCGGCGAAGAGAACGCGACGCCGAACTATCGGGCGGGAGTCCGGGCCGGCGACAGACCCACGTCGATGATCAGTGTCAACTTCGCGAGCCAGGAAGATCTCATCTCTGCCCCTGGCGTACTGAGCTTCGCGAGAACCCAACGGCTCTGCTATGTCGCCAATTTCACCGCAACATGCCCGGAGATGGCTCCCCCCGGGTGGAATCTGTACGTCGGAGCTTCCGTACCGCGGCCCGCGCTCGGTGACTTCGATGAAAGCGCCGAGATCGAGCTACTCCACCAGGATCTCCGCGAGCAGATTCCAGGATTTGAACGTGCGCGCATCATCTCGACCGAGGTGAATCGCGGTGACTGGCCGACTCAGCGCGCGGTCGCGGGATCCGATGCTGCCAGGACCACGCCGTTTCCGAATCTGTGGAATGTCGGTGACGGAGTCAAAGAATATGCGACCGGCGGTACTGGCGCCTGTGCGCAGACTTCAAAACTGGTGGTGGAAGAGATCGAAAGCCGTTATCCCGCATCGCTCGCGCCCCACAGAAAACAAATGTCGGAAGTCTAAAAGTGTTACGAGAATGGAGATAAACATGACCAAGAGCAAACTGCCGGGTGAAGCAACACCCAACAGCGAATCCCCGCTGAAGGACCGGCATGGCGTGGTCGTCGTCGGAGCGGGGCCTTCGGGTCTGGCCGCCGCCTACCGTCTGCAACAGGCCGGCGTCGACGTCATCGTCGTCGATCCCGGCGAGGACGTCGGCGGGAAGATGAAGTCCCGCGAGGTCAACGGTTTCCACATCGACCTCGGCCCGACCGTTGTCCCACCCACCCATACGAATATGATCCCGATCATCAAAGAGCTCGGAATGCTCGACACCCCGGGAGGCGCAGAGGTCGCTGGATCGATCTTCGGTATCGCCCAAGGTGGGGGCAAGTTCGTGAATCTCGATACTGCGAACATCGCGCTGGCCATGGCCAAGACCAAGCTTGTCGGTCTCCGTGGCAAGCTGGCGCTCGCACGGATCGGGTTCGATGTCTTCCGCGCCCGCAAGTTCGTTCGCCATCCAAACCTGGGAAACGCTGCAGCACTGGATACTTCGAGCGCCGAAGAGTACGCGCGGCACCTCGATCCGAAGTTGTACGACAACTTGATCGACGTTCTACTACACAGCCAGGTCGGTGCTCCGGGCAGCACCCTGTCAAAGGTCGACCTGCTGCGTCTCATCTTCGTCGAGATCGGCCGGCCCGGCCCTACACGCGCCTTCACGAACGGCGTGCAGTCGTACGCACGAAAGATTGCCGAGAACTTCCCCGTTTCGCTCAAGACCACGGTTGAAGAGCTCGTAGAGCACAAGAACGGCGTCACCGTGACCGTGAACGTCGACGGCGAGCGGAGGGTGATCGAGGCTGATTCGGCGATTGTCACCGCTGATGCACATTCGTCGGCCAAGTTCCTGACGCAGCTGTCGGAGTCCGGCAGGGCTTTCCTGAACAGCATCACGTACACGTCGATGACGAACGTTCATGTCGGACTGTCGAAACCGACCAAAGAATCGGCCTACATGGCCCTGATTCCCGCGTCTGTGGAGCCGCGCGTGCTGGCAGTGGTGTTCGAGCGCAACCGGTCGCAGAAGTGTGTTCCGCCCGGCAAGGAGATGATCTCGATCTACTCATCGGATGCGATCGCCGAAGAGTACTGGGATGCCGACGATGAGGTCTTGACCAAGACGCTGATCGAGGCCACTGAGAACATCGTTCCGGGTTTCAGCGAGAACATCGAGTTCACATTCGTGAACCGCTGGCCGCGCGTCGTCTCCGCCAGCGCACCGGGGCGTTACAAGGAGCTCGAAAAGTTCCAGCGCGGTATCTCGCACTGGAAGCGGATTCACATCGCCAGTGATTATCTCGGAAACACCAACATGGATTCCGCGACGAGCTTGGGTGAGATCGCGGCCAAGGATGTGCTCAGTTCCAACCTCTTGTCTAAGTGATTCCCGAGCTGCCGGCCCATGATGGACGGCAGTGAACGGATCCGTATCGGGCAGGTCGCCCACCGTCACATGGCTCGGACGCACTCGAGCCCAGCGGTGGTGCGTCCTGCCCGCTTGGGTTGAGCCACTACATGATCGGTCGGATCGCGTTGTCGACGACTTGCTGATGTCTGCGAGTCCGGTTCGTGCACAGCGGATTCAGACGAGGCTTGCAGGCTGATGAACAGCAGACCAGCTCTGGACAGACCACCAATATTATAATAAGGTCGAAATAGATCGACAGTGACGACCGTCACTCACCTCGCGCCACGCCGTTGGCGGCCATCTGGAAGCACTATGAAGGAGCTGGGCTTGATGAGTCCTCAGGAGCCGATGCAATCGATGCTGATCGACGGAAAGTTGGTGGACGGCGATCGCGAGTTGGCTGTGATCAACCCGGCAACGGGAGAGCCGTTCACGACAGTCGCCTGTGCGTCGGCCGAACAGGTCGCCGCTGCAGTCGACGCCGCGCACAGGGCTTTTCCGGCGTGGTCGAGTACGGGCATCGACGAACGTCGGGCGATCCTGGTGCGAATTGCAGAGGCGGTGGAGGCCAACGTCACTACCCTCGCCCAGCTCACGACAAGCGAACAGGGTAAGCCGTTTCCGATCGCGGTGGGCGAGGCGATGTTCCTGGCGCAGTTCATCAGGTACTTCGCAGAGTTGCCCTTCGAGCCCGAGATCATCGAAGACAGCGCAGAGCGTCGCGCAGTCGCCTATCGGCGGCCGCTCGGCGTCGTCGCCGCGATCGTTCCATGGAACATGCCGGTGTCGATGATCGGGACGAAGCTCCCGGCTGCGCTCCTTGCCGGTAACACCATCGTCCTCAAGCCGGCGGGGACCACACCGGCGGCCACACTGAAATTTGGTGAACTGATCGCTGACATCGTGCCCCCGGGCGTTGTCAACATCGTCTCGGACGATAACGACCTCGGAGACGTGTTGACCGGCCATCCGAGCGTGCGAAAGGTGTCGTTCACCGGTTCGACCCCCACCGGAAAGCACATCGCAGCCCAGGCTGCGGGCACGCTGCAGCGCCTCACGCTCGAGCTCGGCGGTAACGACGCTGGCATCGTGCTGGACGACGCCGATCCGAAAGCGGTGGCGCCGGGAATCTTCATGGGCTCGTTCTTCAACAGCGGCCAGATCTGCGTGGCACTGAAGCGGCTGTACGTTCACGAATCCGTCCACGATGATCTCGTTGCAGAGCTCGCAACTCTCGCCGAGAATGCCGCCGTCGGAGATGGTTTCGATGATGGGATCATGTTCGGTCCAATTCAGAATCAAAAACAATTCGACCGGGTCAAGGACCTTCTCGAGGACAGTCGCACGAACGGGCGGATAGTCGCGGGAGGCGAGCCGAACGGGCCTGGGTTCTTCCTGCGGCCCACCATCGTCACCGACGTCACCGACGGCGACCGGATTGTCGACGAGGAACAGTTCGGGCCGATTCTGCCCGTCATCAAATACAGCGACGTCGACGATGCGGTTCGGCGCAGCAATGCGTCGCCGTTCGGCCTCGGCGGTTCTGTGTGGTCCTCGAACCCGGAACGCGCCGCTGCGGTGGCCGGTCGACTCGAGTGCGGCACGGTGTGGGTCAACAAGCACGGTGAGCTTGCGGCGAACATTCCGTTTGCCGGTGCCAAGGACTCGGGCGTAGGCAGCGAGCTCGGATTGCGGGCTTTGGACGAGATGACCCAACAACAGGTCGTCAGCTCGATTCCGGCAGCCGTCTAGCGAGCGTGGGTCGGCGCAGCCCCGCCGGTCAGGACCACGTTCGGTCACGTTGTCTCCCAACGGAGATGACACATCAACTGAGCACAAGAACGCGTCGTGAGCGCGACGCGGAAGAAGGAGCACCAATGTCACAGGATGCGACAGTCGACCGCCAATGGATCGATGAGGAGAAAGGCCTCGTGAATCGTGAGGTCTTCGGCAGTCCCGAAGTCCACGAGCTCGAAAAGGACAAGATTTTCCGAAAGTCATGGTTGTACCTCGGCCACGAGACCGAGATCCCGAACGCGGGAGACCACGTGACCCGCACGATGGCGGGCGACTCCGTGATCGTTGTCCGACGTCCGGACGGGACGGTCGGCGCCTACCTGAACAGCTGCGCGCACCGCGGCGTCAAGGTGTGCCGGGTCGACTCGGGTAACACCCGCCGTTTCGTGTGCCCTTACCACGGTTGGAGTTATGGGACCGACGGTGCCCTGATCAGCACCAACTTCGACGCCTTGTATCCCGAAGGCACCGACTTCACCACCATGGGACTCGTTCCGGTGACGCGACTGGACAGCTACAAGGGAATGATCTTCGGCAACTGGAGTTCCGAAGGCGAAACGCTTGATGAGTTCCTCGGTGATTTCCGTTGGTACCTCGACGTGTTTTTCGCTCGAACCCCTGGCGGTGCAGAAGTTCTCGGCCCTCCGCAGCGCTTCATTGTCAACGCCGACTGGAAGACTGCGGCGATCAACTTCGGAACCGACAACACACACGTCATCACGACGCATATCGGTCCGATGACACTCAGCTCGACACCGTTCACGCCACCGGATCTGATGGCGGCAATGGGGGAGGCCGTTCAGGTCAGCACAGGCAATGGCCACAGCTGTTCGTTGGTGAGCCTGCCCGGAGATCGGTACGCGCACTACCCCAAAGAGCTGCATGACCTATACGACGAGCAACTCGACGACGATCAGGCAGGGTTGCTCGCGAACCTCGCCATCGGTGTGTCGACGGTGTTCCCCAACCTGTCGTTCATCGAGAACACCCCCTCCGAAGTGGAGCCCGGTGTCTTCATGAAAGGGCTGCTGCTCAGGCAGTGGCACCCCATCGCGCCCGGCCAGATAGAAGTCCTGAGTTGGCAATTCGCAGAGGTCGAGGCCTCAGACGAGTACAAGCAGGCCGTTCATGTTCGAGCCGTCAACGACTTCGGCGTCGGTGGCCTGTTCGAGCAGGAGGACGTCGAGCTGTGGTCATCGGTCGGTTCGACCACCACGTCGCCGGCTGCACGCGACCACCCGTTCGTTTTCGCCACAGCGGTTCCGTTCATGGACACCCCCGTCACAGATCACGCAGGCCCGGGCAACGCTTATCGGCCATTCGTTGCAGAAATAACCCAATTCAAGTTCCTGCAGCACTGGAACAAGCTCATGACGGAAGGCGCATAATGACCGAAGCAACCGTATCGACAGTTCCGCCGGCCCTGACGCCGGTGTCGGCTCAGGTCCACCACGACGTCAGCCAGTTCCTCTTTCGCGAGGCGGCGCTGCTCGACGGTGATCGTTACGACGAATGGCTGGCCGTCTTGGCGCCGGACGTGCATTACAAACTGGGAGCGCGCACCCTGCGTGCATCAGACCAGCCCGCTCGGGGATACCCGATCGTCGACAATCAGGCGAACGAGCTGCGCATTCGCGTCCAGCAGATCTCGAATGCGAAGTTGACCTACTCGGAGAATCCCCACTCGATCACAAGGCGGCACATCTCGAACATCATCGTCGAACAGGCCGCTGATTCCGGTGAACTGGCGGTCAGGAGCAATACACTGCTGTTCCGCAGCCAAGGGGTCGATGGAACACAACACACCTACTCCGGGTTGCGCGAAGACCGCCTTCTCGTCGACGGTGACAGCTTCCTGTTGGCAGAGCGGACGGTAACACTCGACCTGTCGGTCATTCCGAGCATGAATGTCAGCGTGCTGTTTTGAGCTCGTCGACACCGAGTACGACGGGTCGCGGACATGGCGGCGGCGATGGCTTGCTCGAACGCCTCCGCCGGCTCGATACCTGCGCTGTGTCCGATGCTCTCGACAAGCACCACCTGGTAGGCGCGATAGTCGGCATCGGGCGTCTGTCCGCGGGCGGTGGTACGGTCGCCGGCCGCGCGACAACTGTTCAGTTGGGCACGCCGCCAACGGACTCCGAAGGACCCAAGCGTCACCTCGGTTCTGCGGCCGCCGACGCTGCCGGTCCGAGCGAGGTCATAGTGGTCGCAAACGGCGGCCGCACCGATTGCGGTAGCTGGGGCGGTCTTCTCTCTCGGGGAGCAGCAGTGCGCGGCGTCGCCGGAGTGGTGGTCGACGGTGCCGTGAGAGACGTCGATGAAGCGTCAGAGGCGGGTCTGCCGATTTTTGGCCGCGCGACCACGTGCGTGACGGCCCGCGGTCGTACCGCCGAACTGGCGTGGGGCGTGCCGGTGGAGATCGACGGGATCGAAATCAAGCCGGGCGATCTGGTACTTGCCGACTCCAATGGCTGCGTAGTCGTGCCGGAAGCGGTTGCAGATCAGGTGCTCACCACTGCAGAGGACATCGCCGACAAAGAACATTCGATGGCCCGTGCCATAGACGCCGGATCACCGGTGTCGGTGGTCATGTCGGGCGAGTACGAGGAGATGACCAATGGGACAAAGTGATGGCGACGTTCTCGAGCGATTGGGCGGTCTTGGTACGGCAACAATCTCAGATGCGTTGGACCGATTGGGTATTGCGGGTCAGGCTCTGGGTATTGCACCGCTCGAGTCGTCGTTTCGGCTGATCGGCCGCGCCTGGACGCTCCGCTACGGTCCGGTGGGAGAGGACCGTGGGTCCGTCGGTGACTACATCGATGATCTCGGCCCAGGTGACGTGGTCGTTCTCGACAACCAGGGCCGCGTCGACGCCACGGTCTGGGGTGACCTGCTGACCACGACTGCGAGCCGCAGAGGTGTTGCCGGAACCGTCATCGATGGTGTGTCTCGCGACAGCGATCGGAGCACCGCACTGAACTATCCGTTGTTCACCCGGGGCAACTGGATGCGAACAGGGAAAGACCGAGTGCGCGTGGAAGCCACGCAGGTGCCGGTGTCGATCGGTGGTGTGCGGGTGGAGCCGGGCGACCTGCTCATCGGGGATAGGGACGGTCTGGTGGTGGTCCCCGCAGCTCGAGCGGACGAGGTCCTCGCCGCCGCTCAGCGGATCGAGCACGCCGAGTCCTTGATTCGCGCCGCCGTCGAATCCGGCACGTCGCTTCGTGACGCGCGTGCGGAGGTCGGCTACCACGACTTGCAAACACGCCAGGAGGAGACGAAGTGACCACAACGGAGAAGAAGATCCCCATCATCGGGACAGCCACAGCGCACGAGGCCGCCGGCACCATTGGGGCGATGCCGTCGGCCATCAAACCCATAGCTCCGGAGATGTACGTCGCGGGGCCGGCCTTCCCGGTGCGGGCGCCCGCAGGAGACAACCTGTGGTTGCATCGGGCGGTCTACGCCGCGAAGGCCGGTGAAGTGCTCGTGGTCGATGTCGGCGAGGGTTTCGAGCACGGCTACTGGGGCGAGGTGCTCGCGCGGGCAGCGATGGCGCGGGGTCTGGCCGGGCTCGTCATCTATGGCGGAGTGCGTGATTCGGCCGTTCTCGCGAAGCTCGGCTGGCCGGTGTTCGCCGAACGAGTGTGCATCCGGGGAACCGCCAAAGACCCGAACGGTGACGGAGACCTCGGGGAGCCCATACACATAGGTGACGTCGAGGTCGAACTCGGAGATCTGATCATCGGCGACGCCGACGGGGTCCTGCGCGTTCCGCGGGTACAGGCGGACGCCGTCATCGAACGCTCCGTGCAGCGCGATCGCGACGAGGTCGACATCTTCGAACGCATCGATCAGGGAGCCACGACGCTGGATGTCTACGGCCTCCGCTAGTCAGTGTCCGCACGCAACCCACAACTCAACGAAAGAAGGTTCCCGATGATCATCGACATCCACGGACACGTCAGTGCGCCGCAACGCCTTTACGCGTACAAGTCAGAACTGCTCGCTGCACGTGGCAGTCACGGCCGCGGCGCTGTCGGTTCCTCGAATGACGACGTGCGGGACGCGTTGAATGCGCCGCAACCCCCGTTTGGAAACAAGTCACACATGGAGTTGCTCGACGACGCGGGCATCGACGTGCAGATCATCTCGCCGCGCCCGTTTCACTCCATGCACAGCGAAGAGCCGGCCCGGATCGTGGACTGGTACACCCAGGCGACGAACGACGTCATCGCGCAGGCCTGCGAGGTGTTCCCCGATCGGTTCCGCGGGTTCGCTGGTCTGCCACAGGCCCCTTCGACGGGACCGGCGGCCTGGGCCGTCGAACTGCGCCGCGCGGTGACCGAACTAGGTTTTGTGGGATGCCTGCTGAACCCGGATCCGTATGAGGGAACGCAGATTCCGCCGGCGCTGGGCGATCGGTACTGGTACCCGTTGTATGAAGCCTTGTGCGAACTGGACGTGCCGGCGATGGTCCACACTGCGGGGTGTAAGCCTCCCGCTCGTGAGGACTACAGTCTCCACTTCGTGGCGGAGGAGACGATCGGCGTCCTGAGCCTGCTGACCAGTTCCGTGTTCACCGACTTCCCGGAGCTGAAGATCATCGTTCCCCATGGCGGTGGGGCTGTGCCGTATCAGATCGGCCGGTGGCGGTCGTCCTTCAGCCGGGCTCCGGGGCCGTCGTTCGACGAGCGTATGAACAACCTGTGGTTCGATACGTGCCTCTACACGAAGGAGTCACTCGAGCTGTTGATCAAGACACTGGGGCCGGAACGGTTGATGCTCGGTACCGAGAAGCCGGGTACGGGTACCGTTGCGCGACCGGACGGCGAGGGCTGGTACGACGATGTCAATGCCATGATCACCTCCATCGAATGGCTGGCGGACGCCGACCGTGACGCGATCTTGGGTGGCAACGCCCAGAAGCTCTTCGGCATCAGGTAGGCGCGGCCCGGGCGGTTCAGCTACGACAGTGTTCTCCCGAGAATAGTTGTACGGCAACGTCAATTACATCGTGTTGATCGATCTAGATCGCTGACACCTGTTTGTCATCGACCAGCGGCCGGTCCGGGCATGGCCCGGCCCGGCCGTCAGTTGTTGGGGCCGCACGCGAGCGTGTGGGCCTCGGCGGCGATGAGGCCGCCATTTGCACCCATTTAGGGTCTAGCCAAGACAATCATATTGTAATATCGTCGTGACGCGGGTCACTCTGGCTGACGCTTATGACGATCCACACGGTGTTCGCACCGATTCGTTAACCAAGGAGACAAAATGACGGGCTCATCGACACTCGGCGTGAGTGCAGAGTCGGGACGTGCGGTCATGCGCGTCGGCGTAGTTGGATTGGGCGTTGCCTTCAACTTCGTCGCGACGCGTGTATCGCCGTGGTCGCATGTCGAGTTCACAGCAGCGTGCGATCTCCGCCCTGCAGCGCTGAAAGCCTTCCGGGATGAGTTCGGTGGCGCGGTGTACGAGGACTTGGACGCCATGTGTGCCAGCGATGAGGTTGATGTGGTCTATGTGGCCACTCCCAACAAGTTTCACCGTGAGCAGGTCCTGACCGCCATCGGCCACGGTAAACACGTGATCGTCGACAAGCCGATGGCCACCACCGTCGAAGACTGTCAGGTGATGAACGATGCAGCCGAAGCCGCCGGCGTCGTCCTGCTGTGTGGTCACACTCATAGTTACGGACCGGCAGTACGGGAAATGCGCAGGATCATCTCCAGCGGTGAACTCGGTCGTGTGCGAATGATCAACACCTGGCACTACAACGAGTGGATGTACCGGCCCAGGGCTGCATGGGAACTCGACCCGCAAGGTGGTGGCAACCTCGTCTACAACCAAGGCGCGCATCAGATCGACATCGTCCGAGTACTCGGCGGCGGCCTGGTACGGAGTGTGCGAGCAACCACGGGCGTATGGGACTCTGCGCGCCCCGCGGCGGGTGCGTACACGGCCTTTCTGGACTTCGAGGACGACACCGTTGCGACCCTTGTCTACAACTCG
This sequence comes from Williamsia soli, assembly GCF_017377795.1. Taxonomy (GTDB): domain Bacteria; phylum Actinomycetota; class Actinomycetes; order Mycobacteriales; family Mycobacteriaceae; genus Williamsia; species Williamsia soli. The sequence continues at coordinate 19,277 of NZ_JAFRDR010000016.1, forward strand.
TACGCGCATTTCGACACGGCCGAGTTCACCGACTGGCGCGGCGAAGGACCACGAACCCCGGATACCAATCTCAAGGCACGTGAACGTCTTTCGAGAATCTCGGGCGCCAGTGAGGACAGCGCGAAGGAAGGTTGGCGCTACGGTAGTGACACCCGCCCTCAGATCGGCGAGCCGGCATTGTCCAACTTTGGTCTGACGATTGTGAGTTGCGATCACGGCGATATTCGTCAGTCCGCAGAAGGCCTGATCATCCACGGTGACAACGAGATACGAACCATACCGGTGAAAGCTGACCTCGATGCCAGCAGCGGTGCCTTCCAGAACATGTACGACGTTCTGAACTCGGGTGCACCGATCTTGCGCAGCGGACGGTGGGGGGAGGCGACCGTCGAGGTCTTGCAAGCGATCATGACCTCGTCTCAGGAGCGTCGCGAGATCACCCTGGGTCACCAGGTGGCGGGCGTTGAATAGCGTCGCGCCCACGGTCTCGGGCCATTCACCGACCCGGTTCCGGGCACTCACTCCCGATGAGAACGAGTTGCTCTGCAACACCGACCGAGGTACTCCGGGTGGCGACTTCCTTCGTAGCTATTGGCAACCAGTCGCACTCGCTTCAGACGTGGACGCAGGCGGTGCGCCGGTACCGCTGGTCGTGATGGGCGAAGAACTGGTGCTGTTTCGTGACACGGACGGAAAGTACGGACTGGTCGGTCGTTGGTGCCCTCACCGCGGAGTAGATCTTTCCTACTCCCGTGTGGAGGTCGGCGGATTGCGGTGTCTGTATCACGGCTGGTTGATCAGTGGTGACGGGCGATGCCGCGAGCAGCCCGGCGAGCTCGAGCAAGACGAATACAGCGCTGAAGTCAGCCACTCCGGTTATCCTTGCGTCGTCGCGGCCGGATGCGTCTTCGCCTACCTGGGGGACGGTGAGCCTCCGGCGTTACCCGGGTACGACGTCTTCGCGGCGGATCCTGACCACGTCTTCGCGGCTCGACTGCTCTACACGGGCAACTACACGGCCGACATCGACCATGCCCTTGACCCGGGCCACGTGTCGTTCTTACATCTGCAGTTTCCCGAGTCCGAGGCCAGTGGCCGCTACGGACCGAGCGGAAGCCTGGGGATCACCGGTACCGATATGTCGGCCAACGCCTTGTACGGGCTCGACCCGTCACCCCTGGTGGAGACCGAGCGCGTCGACTACGGCCTGCGGGTCGCCGCCACGCGCCGCGTTGACGATGATCGATCTTTCGTGCGGGTGATGGAGTACATGTACCCCAATATCTGTACTGCTCCGGTGTTCGAAGACGGTTACACGATTCAGTACATCGTTCCCCAGGACAACGAATCGCACTGGCGGTTCGACATAAGTCTGGATCGGGCGACCGCGTTCGACAAGGAGCGGTGGGCGGCCATCTGGGGGGCTATGCAGGACGAGCACGGCCATTCCCATCGACGCGGTGACAATCGGTACCGGCAAGACCGTGACCAGATGGGGGACTGGTTTGCCGGCATGGGCCCTTTCCCGCCCGACCACGATGGTTGTGTGCTGGAGCAGACCTGGCCGCGTCGGCGCAGGGTCGAAGAACAGCTCGGTGCGCAAGACCGCGCGATCGCACAGGTCCGCGATCTGATGGTGACGGCCATCAACGATGTGGCACAGGGGAAGCCACCACCACGAGGTGTGCAACTGCCAGGCCACAGGGTGGTCGCCTTCTCTGCGGTCGTGGATCGATCCACAAAGTGGAACCAGCTCTACGACAAGCGTGAGGCGGCGCTCTCGCCTGTCACAGAATCGAATTCAACGACAACAGAAGGAGGTGGCGGACGTGAACGGTGATGTGAGCGAAGCGAACGCAAAAAGACGCCAATTCAGAGAACTCTTGAGCCGCGACGAAATCGTGGTGATGCCAGGGGGATTCAGTCCCATGCTCGCACGTACGGCAGAACTGGCCGGCTTCGAGAGCTACTTCCTGGCGGGGTCACAGCTTTCTGCGTTCTTGTACGGATACCCTGACACCGGCGTGGTCGGGCTGCGGGACGTGGTGGACCACGCCCGGCACATCGCGGCTCGCACCACGATTCCGATCATGATCGACTTCGACACCGGTTTCGGAAATGCTGTGAATGTCTGGTACTCCACACAGGAGGCCGTCCGCAGCAACGTTGCGGCACTGCAGATCGAAGACCAAGAGGCGCCGAAGAAGTCTGGCACCACCTCGGGGCGTCGGTGCATACCGCGCGACGAGGCCGTCGGGAAACTTCGCGCCGCCGTCGCCGCCAGAGACGAGATCGACAAGGACTTCGTCATCGTCGGACGTTGTGACGCGTTGGGGGCCGAGAACGAGACGTTTGAGGATGCGCTGGACCGGTGCGTTGCATACGCCGAAGAAGGCGGCGTCGACATGGTGTGGCTGAACTCCGTCCGCAATCGCTCCGACCTCGAACGCGCCTGTGCTCGGGTACCTGTACCCATTGCGACGATCTGGGGCGGTGAAAAGCCGGCGCCGACCCCGGACGAGCTGCAAGACCTCGGTGTTCAGGTCGCGCTGTATCCCACGATCGCTGCAACCGTCGGCATGGATGCCGCCTGGTTCCTCCTTCATGACTTTCGTCGGCGCGGACAACCCGCTCTGGACGACTGGGTTGCTCAAATGGCTGATTCGCCCTACGGCACAGCTAGTTTCGTGCAACTGACAAACACCGATCGTATCCGCGAGCTGGAGCAGAAATTCGTTCCAGCTGATCGGCAGCGTGATTACCAGTCAACCTGGGGACACGCTGAAACTTTGGGCGGCAACACCAATGGTCCGACCAAAGCCTGAACCGCAGGACGTTGCCCGGCGCGCCACTGCCTAGCCCGCCGGGCAAGCATCACCGATCTTCACAAGCGGGACACGAACTCCCAAGCGGGACACGAACCAAACAGCCCCCCCACACACGCCGGTTACACAACGACCGGCTTCTTCGGAGAACAAGGACAACTGACATGGCTCTGCATCACAAGACCGGCTGGAAGCTCGCCGCGCTGACCTCGATTGCCGCACTCGCCTTGGCGGCGTGTAGTGACGACGAGAGCAGCGGCGGTGGCAGCGAGGGCGGATCGGGCACGATCACGCTCGGTGTGGCTGCGCCCGAGAGCAACCCGCTCGCCAGCTTTCCTGAGATCAAGGCAGGAGCAGAAGCAGCTGCGGCAAAGATCAACGCAGACGGCGGCGTCAACGGCGCTCAGATCAAGATCAATTTCTGCGACACCAACGTCGATCCCAACCAAGAGGTGAACTGCGCGCGTCAGTTCGTGAAGGACAAGGTGACCGCGGTGGTCTACCCACTGTTCCTCGTCAATCCCAGCGGTGCTCAGTTCCAGGTCCTCGAGGCTGCGAACATCCCGGCGATCGGAACCGGTGGCACCAGCCCGGCCGAATACAACAGTCCGGTGGCATTCCCGCTGTCCAGCGGGATGGCAGGGTATATGTACGGCAACGTGTACAGCCTCGTGAACAGTGGTTCCACCAAGATCTCGGTGCTTGGCGACAATCAGGCCCAGACACAGGCGAACTTCGCCGCGGTCGAGGAAGCGATGAATACTGCCGGTCTGAAGCCGGTTCAGGTGGTGCCCGGCGACCCGACCACCGATCCGACGTTCGCAACCGCTGCGTCCAAGGCCATAGCAGGGGGAGTAGACGGCGTGATCGCGGCCGGTTCTCCGAACAACCTGCCCAAGATGGTGACCGCTCTGCGCCAGGCCGGTTACACCGGCACCATCACGGCCAGCTCCGGCAACGCCCCTGGAGCACTGCTCAAGGCACTGGGGAACGCGGCAGAAGGCATGCTGATCACCAGCATGCTCGCCACCCCGACCGATACCGCGAACACCGGAGTCGAGGCCTTTCTCGCAGACATGAAGCAGTACCAGCCCGATGCGCAGATCAACGAACAGTCCGAATTCGCTTGGGCAGCAACAAAACTCTTCGCTGACGTTGCCGCGGACATCGAGGACATCAACGCGCAAAAGGTCCTGGACGCGATGAATGACCTGAGCGATCCGGTAGATCTCGGGGTCACCGCGCCGTATTCGGTTGTCGGGAAGGAGTCTCCGACCCCGATCAACGATCGCATCACCAACCCGACCGTGTACATCAACGAGGTGAAGAACGGCGAGGTCATGGCGACCACCGGCGAGCCTGTCGACCCGTTCGCGGAATTGGCAAAGAAGTGACGACCGCCGCCTCGCGAGCCTGGAGGACACCGCTGTGACTGTCCTGCTGTTTGCCCTGATCGGGCTGTCGACGGGAGCCATCTACGCGATGCTCGCGTTGGGGGTGATCCTGGTCTACCGAGGATCAGGCCTGTTGAACTTCGCCCAGGGTGCCATGGCGCTGGCGGGTGGGTACGCCTACCTGCAGTTCAGTGTCCGCTGGGACCTGCCGCTCGGGGTTTCGCTCGCGATGGCGGTGGCGTTCTGCGCGGTACTGGGGGTGGCCATTCAACTTCTGGTACTCAGGCCCATGCGTGAGTCGTCGCCTCTTGCTCGACTCATCGCGACCCTGGGCGTGGTGATGGTCTTTCAGTCTGCCGCGTTCCTGATCTACGGTCATGACACTCTTTCCGTACCGTCGTTGCTGCCGACCGACACGGTCAACGTGTTCACCGACCAACTCCCGATCGGCGTCGACCGGATTTGGATCCTGGGTATCGGTTGCGTTCTGATGATTGCTCTCACGGTGACGTACCGGCGGAGCCGATTCGGTAAAGTGACTGCGGCAGTGGCCGAGAACGAGATGGTCGCGGCGAGCTTGGGCCATTCCCCGGATGTGATCTCGTCGGTGAACTGGGCTCTGGGAAGCGCATTGGCCGGACTCGCCGGCGCGCTCATCGCGCCGTTGGTATTCCTCGAGCCCACCAGCATGGTGCTGTTGGTCATCCCTGCGATGACCGCTGCCCTGGTGGGAGGCTTCTCCTCGTTCTCCATCACATTCGCCGCCGCGTTGGCCCTCGGTGTGGCGGAGTCACTGATCACGCGCTACGTCGAGACGCCCGGATGGTCGGTGGCAGCTCCGTTCATCGTCATCCTGGTGGTCGTGATCGTGCGGGGTAAGGCGCTGCCGCTACGCAGCTTCGTGCTGGACAGATTGCCTGCGGTCGGTTCCGGACGCATACGTCCACTGGTGGTGCTGCCACTGTTCGCCCTTGCTGTCATGGCGGTGGTCGGATCCGATCCCGAGTGGTCCTCTGCAATCGCGACCACGGCGTCGTTGTCGTTGATCTGCTTGTCGATCGTGGTGATCACCGGGTACGCCGGGCAGGTGTCCCTGGCCCAGTATGTGTTGGCCGGACTCGGGGCCCTGATCGCGGCGAAGCTGGCCGAACACATGTCATTCGTGCCGGCACTGATCCTTGCCGCATTGATCACTGCTCTGATCGGTGCCCTCGTGGGGATGCCCGCTCTGCGGACGCGAGGGGCGACGCTGGCTGTCGTCACCCTCGGGCTTGCCAGTGCGTTGTTCCACGTTGTCCTCAACAACGACGAGTTCAGCGGCGGCGAGGTTGGGTTGCTCGTACCGACGCCCTCGATCTTCGGTTGGGACATCGACACCTTGTTCCACGACAGGCGATACGCCTTTGTGGTTGTCGTGGTGGTCACCGTTGCCTGTCTGGCGGTGATGAACCTTCGCCGGAGCTCGGTCGGTCGCGCGCTGCTTGCCGTCCGATCGAACGAAAGGGCGGCTGCGGCGGTCGGCGTCAACGTCGCAGGAGCAAAGACATACGCCTTCAGTCTCTCAGCAGCCCTGGCGGCGACCGGAGGCGTCCTGCTCGCCTTTTCACAGTCCAACGTGTTGCCCGCTCGTTTCGACGTGTTCACATGTATCTTGCTCGTCGGTGTGACAGTGGTAGGTGGTGTAGGCTTCGCCGGCGGAGCGATTCTCGGATCGGCATTGGTGGCCGGTGGCGTTGTGACGCAACTGTTCTCGGGTTGGTCCGAGGTCGCGGACTATCTACCTCTGTTCGGAGGGATCATCCTGATCGTCACCCTCATCGTGGGTCCGGACGGGATGGTGGCGATGAACCGTCGCCTGGCCGATCCGCTGTTCAAACTCTGGCATGCCCGCTTCCCGGGTAAGCCTCGACCGTTTTACGACGCGGTCGATGGTTCGTCAGATGAAACCGTGGAGCCGAAGGAACTCGTGGTCGAGAACTTGACCGTACGCTTCGGCGGCGTCACCGCGGTTGACGATGTGAGCTTGACCGTGCAACCCGGGACGATCCATGGCGTGATCGGGCCGAACGGCGCAGGCAAGACGACGTTCATCGACGCAGTCAGTGGCTTTGTCGGTGCGCAAGGTCGGGTTGCCCTTGGTGCCCAAGACCTCGGACGCCTGGTGCCACGGCGACGAGTGGCTGCGGGGCTGTCCCGGTCGTTCCAGTCCCTGGAACTGTTTGCGGACTTGACGATTGCCGAAAACCTTGCCGTCGCCTCGCAATCGGTGGGCCCTGCTGCCTATCTCACCAGCATGGTCCGGCCGGGAAAACTGCGATTGACGGCAGCGGCTGCGGAGGCCATGCGTGCCTTCGAACTCGAGGATGTGGCACATCTGCTGCCAGATCAGGTGTCGTTCGGTCAGCGAAAGGCGGCCGCGATAGCCAGGGCCGTCGCAGCCCGTCCTTCGGTTCTCCTGCTCGACGAGCCGGCGGCCGGACTCGACGAGCACGAGGCCACCGAGCTGGCCGACCTCATCCGACGAATCGCGCAGGACTGGGGAGTCGGCGTACTGCTCGTCGAACACCGGATCGACATGGTGATGAGCATTTGCGATGAGATCACAGTCCTCACCCGAGGTTCGGTTCTCACGAGCGGTTCGCCCTCTGCGATTCGTGCCGACAATCGGGTTGCCGCCGTGTACCTCGGGGTGGCAGCAGATGCCGTGTCTGCCGGGCAAGGAGCTGAACATGACTGAAAGATCGGTGGTAGCGATGGCAGACATCGAGGCAGGAAGCCAAGGCGCCTTGTTGCAGATCGGCGGCGTCACTGCGGGTTACGGAGATGTCGCGGCCATTCGAGGGATCGACATCTCGGTGGGTGAGGGTGAAGTGGTTGCCCTGTTGGGCCCCAACGGGGCCGGCAAGACAACCACGCTGCTGGCGGCCGCCGGAGTCTTGCCGTGCAGAGACGGGGCGATCCATTGGCGAGGTGCGGTGATGCGGAAGCCACTTCATCAACGCGCGAGAGCAGGATTGGCATTCGTGCCGGAAGAGCGCGGCGTTATCCGTGCTCTCACAGTTCGACAGAACCTCGAGATCGGCCGGGGTGGGGTGGACGCGACACTCGAACACTTCCCAGAGCTGCGTCCGCTGCTGGAACGCCCCGCCGGGTTGCTCTCGGGGGGTGAGCAGCAAATGCTGGTCGTCGGCCGGGCGCTCGCGTCGCAACCGAAGGTTCTCCTGGTCGACGAGCTGTCACTCGGATTGGCGCCGTTGATAGTCGAGCGCTTGTTGGTGGCGTTACGTGCTGCGGCGGACGATCTGGGAATGGGGGTGATCGTTGTGGAACAGCAAGCCCGTCTGGCTTTGCAAACCGCAGACCGGTGGTACCTGTTCAACCGGGGCGAAGTCACGGCGTCCGGAGACAGGACGGTCACCTACGAGGACTTCGAGACCATCTACATGGAGCACATGCTGGGAGGTTCGCACTCCGAACGTGCGTGAACGCGCGAGGGGCGAACGAGATCGATTGGGCGGATGACCGACAGGTCATCCGCCCAATGTGCCGAGTGCGTCCCGGATCTCGGTCAACCGGGTTTCGATTATCAGTTGTGCAGCGGTGTGATCGCCCTGGGCCACCAAGTCCAAGAGTTCGCGGTGAGAACTCATCACTCGGCGGATTGCCTTGTCGACTTCCTCGGCGGGGTTGTTCTGTGCCACATGAAGATACAGCGGGGCCAAGAGGAGACGGAGCGACTGGAACAAGCTTGTCAACACGCGATTGCCCGACGCCTCGACCAGCTCTACGTGAAGGGCGATGACACGTGGCACGAAGGCCTCGATGCGAGTTGGTGTGGAGTCCTCGGCCATATCGCGTGTGAACGAATCCAGGCCGGCCTGCAACCTGGCGATATGGACGGGAGAGATGCTACTCGTGGCCATGCTGATCGCCGCCTTCTCGATCGCGACTTGCGCGTCGAGCACCTCCTGTGGGCGCATCCCCGTGAGTGCGAATTGAATGGCCAGAGTGTCTGAGAGCTTCTGTGTCGCATGCTTTCCGATGTAAACGCCGCCTCGGGGCCCTACCCGCACGTCGACGGCCCCCAGGGCCTCGAGTCCGCGGACGGCATCGCGCACCGCCATTCGGCTCACACCGAACTCCTCGGCGATCGTCTTTTCCGTACCGAGCCGTTGCCCGGGTTGTAGGGTTCCAGCAACAATGACCGACGTGATCTGAGAGATGATGCGCGAGGCCATGGTGGTCCCCGAAACCGCGTCCCAGCTCAAAGTCCCCAGGGGCGGTGGACCGTCACTCACGTCCGGCATCGTGTCTTCCGCTCCTCGTTGTCCTGTAATGCACCTGTGATCGCATGACCACTTGCTGCGACCTCTTGTAGTTTCGACAGTACGGCATTATTGTAATATCGATAAACACGGTCCGCGGGTTCTCCGTGTGATTGTCTCGACAACCTCAGAAAGAGTCTCCGATGAGTAATGCCTTGAAGGGATCCATCGACGTCCACGGGCACTTCTCCTCAGGTGGTGGACCGCTGAGGGTTGACCCGAACTCGTTCGAGGCCAGCCTTTTTGCCGCCCCGCCCGCGCTGTCGTGGAGCGTTGAAGACGCAATCACGTTCATGGATGACCGTGGCATCGCTGCCCAGATGTTGTCCAATGCGGTCGTCCTCACGCCAGAGCAGTCGCGACACGACAACGAGTTCGCCGCCGAGCTCGTCCAGCGGTATCCGCAGCGATTCGGTCATTTGGCGCATGTTCCCATGCAGGATTCATCAGCGGCGCTTGCTGAGATCAAGTATGCGGGAGACGAACTCTCGGCCGACGGGTTTGTGATCGCCACCAACTACGACGGTCGTTACCTCGGCGATCCCTCGTTCGATGAGGTGTTCGCCGAATTGAACAGCAGGCGAGCGACTGTCTTTGTTCATCCAGTTCATCCAGCCGGCTTCCAACACGTCGCCTGTGGACGACCCGGCCCGGTCATGGAGTTCACCTTCGATACTGCGCGCACCATCGTGGACGCGATCTTCGCCGGCGTTTTCGAGAAGTACCCCGATATGCGGATCATTTTGTCGCACGCCGGCGGCGTGCTTCCTGCGGTGAGCGGGCGGGTAGCCCTCGCCGGTACGCTGCCCTTCGTCCACCACCCGGAATCCCTGACTGCTGAATCGATTCGCGCGCAGGTGAGCCGCTTCTTCTACGACACCGCTATCGCCGCCGGACCGGAGTTGATCCGTCCGGTACTCGATGTGGCCGGCGCTGAACAACTGGTGTTCGGGACCGACTACCCACCGGCGAGTGTGGGCGTCATCGACAGCAACATCGAAACTCTGCTCACCACCGGCGTGCTGTCGGATGTGCAGATCGTGAACATGCGCGAGACGGCGCTGTCGTTGTTCCCGAACCTGGCCGCCCGTCTCGCGTAGCCATCACCCGGCGAGCGAACCCCACCCTGGGTACAGCTGTGGCGTCGGGTCGTATGAAGTTAGAGGAGTTCAAGTGGTAGCACATCGTGTGGTCTCACTGACCCGGCAAGTCCCCGATTTGGAAGCGGCAAGCCGGTTCTATACCCAGTTCGGTCTCGAGCAGACGGGTCCTGGGGTCTTCGGCACAGTTCTGGGGGGTGATCAGCTATTCCTGAAGGTCGGACCCCGGCCACTGATAGAGAACATCGTGGTCGGTGTCGACTCCGAGCAGGACATCGAGGACATCACCTCCCGTATCGAGAAGCTGGGTGTGGCGGTGACCATCGAGGGTCCGGCAAGATCCGCCATCGAGCCTGTCACGGGCCTTCTGTTCACATTCGTTGTCGCCGAGAGACTGCCGAGCGACCCGGTCGAGGAGAAGAGAACTTCGGCAGACCGCCGGGACCTCGTACCCCGGCATGCTGTTCGCCCTCTACGACTGGGACATGTCGTCATCGGATGCCACGATGTCGAAGCGGCGAAAGTATTTTTCATCGACGGTATCGGGATGCGCCTGAGCGACTACGTAACCGGCGGTCCTTTCATGCGTTTCGAGACAGATCACCACAACCTGGTACTCGTGCCGGCTCCCATGACCCTGCTGCATCACACTGCATGGAAAGTGCGAAACATCGATGAGATCGGTTTCGGCGGCTCTCAGATGATCGAGAACCACCCGGAGCGGCACGCCTGGGGTCTGGGGCGCCACGCCGCGTCCGCCAACTACTTCTGGTACCTCAAAGATCCCGCGGGTGCATTCGCGGAGTACTACTACTCCGAGATGGACGAGCTGGCCGATGGGCCGACCTTCTGGGATCCCGTGCCCGAGAGCGAGGGGCTACCGGTAGCTGTCTGGGCGTCACCCCCGCTGGTCGACAAGCCTCTTGTGCCGGAGGCGATGCCCGCGCCCATCCTGACGGCGGACAGCCAGTGAACAGTCCGGATGTCATAGTGATCGGCTACGGGCCGACGGGAATGTCGTTGGCGGCGTTGCTGGCTCAGAGTGGTCACGACGTGATGGTGCTCGAACGTTTCGAGGGTTTGTTCAACCTTCCTCGAGCGGCGACGTTCGATGATGAGACGATGCGGTTGTTCCAGAAGCTCGGCATTGCCGATGAGGTCATGGAGGGCACGAGGGTCCAGGTCGAGTACGACTGGGTCAACGCCGAAGGGCGGGTGCTGATCCGGCATCTGTTCGCCGAGCGCGGTGTGTCCGGATGGCCACAGGGGTTGATGATGTATCAACCTCGACTCGAGGCATGTCTGGATCGGCTGTGTCGGGGAACCGAGCGCATCGAAGTGCTACATGGTCATCGTGTGGTCGCCGTCGAGCAAGACGAGGAGAAGGCGACCGTCACCGCAGAAACCGCCGATGGAAGTACGCGGTACTTTTCTGCGCCGCACGTCATCGCCTGCGACGGTGGGAACAGTACGGTTCGGCAATTGCTCAACATCGAACGCGACGACCTCGGATTCCACCAGCCCTGGTTGGTCTGCGACTTCGAACTCAAGCGCGACGTGGGTTTGCCCAACGCCCAGCAGCTCGGAGACCCGAAGCAACCCACGTCCATTGTGTCAATCGGCACCGACCATCATCGATTCTCTTTCATGATCGATGATCCCAAAGCGGCAGGGGAGGTTTCCGAGGAAGAGGTATGGCGCAAGGTCTCCCGTTGGATCGGACCCGATGACGCTGACCTGATACGGATCGCGCCGTATGTATTCGAGTCTCGGGTGGCGCAGTCGTGGAGTGAAGGCCGTATCCATCTCGCCGGTGACGCGGCACATCAGATGCCACCGTTTCTGGGACAAGGGATGTGTTCGGGCATTCGAGATGCTCACAACCTCGCCTGGAAGCTTGACCTGGTGCTGACCGGCCAAGCCGACGAATCTCTGCTGACCACATACAAGTCGGAACGTGAACCGCACGTCCGCGGGATCACGCTCAAGGCGGTGGAGCTGGGCCGCATTCAAACGATCCGAGATGAGAAAGCAGCGCAGGCCCGGGACGAACAGCTTCTGGTCGGCGACACCATGAACGTCCGACCCGCAGCATTCGTCTCTCCCGCATACGAACTCGGCTTCCTGACCGGACGGCATGGGGACGCTTCGCGCGGTGAGCTGTTCCCACAGTCGGTGGTTCGGTCACCGGATGGATCGGAGCGTTTGCTCGATGACGTGGCAGGCAACGGTTTCGTCCTCGTCGTCAGCGACGAAGAAGTCCTGGGCGACGGGTCATTCGCAGACGATTGGATCAGTGCAGGCGTACCGGTACTGTCGTTGGATTCTGCGAGGGCGACGCGAGATGGCAAGGCTTTTCCGGTGAGTGATGTCGAGAACACGTATTCGGCGTGGTTCGCAGACCGGCATTGTTCTGCCGTCCTCGTGCGCCCTGACCACTATGTATTCGGATCCGCTGGTGGCGGTGACGAGCTGGCCGGACTCCTGTCTGAGTTCGAGCAGACTGTACGTCCCCGGGACCTCGCCGCCACAGAGCTGTAGACGGCAGACCGTCGGCATCATCGGAGGCGTTTGTGCGCCCCCACCGTCCGTAACCATCCCCACCACCAAAGTAGGTTCAGTATGAAAATTGCAAATAACGGCGGCAGAACGGTACTGCTGACGAAATCAGGCCCTGTCGATGTTCACGAGGCCAGTGCCGGCAAGTTCGGCCCAGGCCCATCAGCCGTGTTCGAGCACTGGGAAGAGTTCCGCGCCTGGGCGGATGCTGAAAGCAGTGCGGTCGGCAGTATGAGCGAGGGCGACCAGTCGGCATGGCTGGACACCGTAGGTGAGCTCGGCGCACCCAGTCCACAGCCCCGGCAGGTGTTCGGCGTTGGGTTGAACTACAAGGGCCACATCGCCGAGGCCGGCATGAAGGAGCCCGCGCACCCGCTGGTTTTCACCAAATTCGCGTCGTGCATTGTCGGAGGTGACCAGATCACCGAGCTGCCCGAGGGAGGCGTGGACTGGGAAGTCGAGCTGGCGATCGTCATAGGTGCGGATGCACACCGAGTCGAAGAAGACAAAGCGTGGGATTTCGTCGCAGGCTTGACCCTGGGTCAGGATCTTTCCGAGCGCACTCTTCAGCACTCCGGTCCGGCCCCGCAGTTCGGGCTCGCCAAATCGTTCCCCGGATTCGGCCCCATCGGACCTGTACTCGTGACACCCGACGACCTACCCGACCGAAACGACCTGGAGATCGGCTGTTCGATCAATGGCGAAACCATGCAGCTGGGCAGAACTGGCGACATGCTGTTCAGCGTGGCCAGTCTGGTGTCGTGGTTGTCCCACGCCGTCCCGCTCTATCCGGGCGATGTCATCTTCAGCGGAACGCCGTCGGGAATTGGTGCCACCCGTACACCTCCCCGCTTCCTCGATGAGGGTGACGAGCTGGTGAGCTGGCTCGAGGGCGTTGGGACGATCCGATCGAAGTTCACCGGCCCTCGGTACAAGGGGCCGAAGCTCAGCTGAGCAGTTCTATGCTCGTGCAGTAGTACAACACAACCGCGTAGCGCATGCCCGACACCGGGCCGCGCTGCGCGGTTCTGTTGTGCGACAAGGCGAGTGGATTGACTATCTTCTTGCGTGATGGATTGGCGTCCCTTCCGACATGAATCGGCTCCCCGAACCGCAAAGAGCCCGCTGCATCCCTGTGAAGGGGTCGCAGCGGGCTCTTGTTGGTCTGTCAGGCCTGAACACCGTCCGCAGGCTCGTTGGCATAGGCCTCGACGGCGGTGAGGTCCGTGCACTCGGTCCGGTACCACCTGGGTCGCCGGGCTTCTGGACCCTCACCAGGATCGACCGCAAGGCACATGGCCGAACCACGACCCACTTCCTCCAACCCGCGCATGATGAACCACCAGCTGACGGCGATGAGGTAAACGCAGCGCCTGTGATGCACAGTTCCGCTCATTGGGTCTGCTCCTCTATCCTGCAGTGATGTTTTTTGCGAGGGCGGCAGCGATCTCTTCGTCCGACCGCACGGACAGGCCGGTGTCGAGCAGCAGCTTCTTGATCTCGATGATCTCGAACTCGTGAGGTCGCGGCATGGGCGCCCGCATGAGCGGGTTGTCGATGAAGCCGCGCAGCCAGGTGGCCACCTTGTAGCGAATGTGAAGGCGCCCGTAGTCGGCAAAGATGAACTCGTGCAGAGCCGACAGGCCCGAGTGCCAGATCTTGGTCGCGCGCGGCACATCGCCCTCCCGCCACGCGTTGATGTGATCGATCATCGGTTCTACTGCGTAGTTGAACCCGCCTGAGCTGGTTCCGTCGAACGCCCCGTCGGCCAGATTCTCATGCATGTTCACCGCGAGTGCTGAGTAGATTCCGACCTCACGGTCGGCTGCGCGGATGACCCGCGTGATGGCGCGATACCCGTCGTAGTTGTAGGTCATCTTCCAGCCGACGACCTGGGGCACTTCTTCGATGATCTTGCGGGTGATCCCGGCTGAGAGACCGGGACCGAACTGAAGTGTCACCCGACCCACCGGATGCAGTACTTGTGGCAGATCCACCTCTGCGGCAATGGCTTGGAGGATGTCGATGAAGACCTCTGGGTACGCGTCCGGGTTCCATGCCAGGGTGATGTCGCCGGCGCCGATGGGAGGGAAGACGAACAAGCCGTCGACGCCGAGTTCAGCTGCATCCTTTGCACATTGGACATACCCAGCCGTGGTGACGTGTACCACGCCCGCGAGGACGGGCGTACGGCCGGCGACCTCGTCGAGTACGACCCGGACTGCTTCGTTGCGTTCATCGCGGTCGAGGGTGAAGAGTTCTCCGGCTTCGGGATTGGCGATGATCGCAACCCCGGCCTCGATGTTCTCCGGCGTCAGGAAGACGCGTAGAAGGCGACGGTAACCGTCCCAATCGACTGTGCCGTCCTCGAGGAAGGGGAGGACCGGAGTGATGAACAGATTTTTGAACGGGACGTGCGTAGGCATGAAATCTCCATCGAGCATAGGATTCGAGTGTCGTGGATCACATGGAACAGCAGGTAGGGCCCAGTAGTCCAACACATAGTTGAGATGACTCGCCATTCACAACATGTATGATCCGTTGGTGGACGGACGGCTTGCGAACCTCGACCTCAATCTGCTGGTGCCTCTACAAGCGCTGCTGCAGGAACGGCACATCACGCGGGCGGCCGCTCTTATCGGCATCACGCAGCCCGCGATGAGCAACGCGCTACGTCGAGCGAGGGCTGCCCTCGGTGATGAGCTCCTCGTCCGTTCAAAATCGGGCTATGCGTTGACACCTCGTGCCGAGATGGTGCGTGAGACCCTCAACGAAGTACTCCACACCATCGACGACCGAATTTTTCAAAGCCCGCAGTTCGACCCTGAGTCGAGTGTCCGGCGATTCGTTGTCGGCGCATCAGGTGCAACCGTGTACGCCGCGCTACGCCCGATCGTCGCCCAGGCGACTGCGCGAAACCGGCGCGTCTCTTTCTCGTTCGTCGATGTGACCCGGGCGGTTGCCTCGCTGTTGGACCGGCCTGATGTGGATCTGATCCTGCTCCCCGAAGTCATTCCCACCGAGCACGCGCGCGAACGCCTCTACGACGAGACGTGGTCGCTGGTCGTCTGCGCCGAGAATCGACAGGTCGGCGATCGGGTGTCCGAACATCAGCTCGCCACGCTGCCGCGAGTTGTGTTCGAGTCCGATGGCTTGCGCACCCACGCGGAGTTGGCTCTCGCGTCCTTGGGTGGGCTGGCGCCATCGACTGTGGTCAGTGGCGACTTCTGGTCGCTCTTTCATCTCATTGCGGGCACGCCCTTGATCGGCTGCGTTCAAACGACGATCGCCAGGAATCTCGCCGCGAACAACGGACTACGCATTGTCGAACCACCGACGCCCCTTCCAGGGTTCGGCATCGACATCGTGCGAAATCCCCTCAGGCGCACCGATCCCGCGGTCGACTGGCTGATCGGCGAGCTGAAGAGGGCGACGCGGGACTGAGGTTGCAAGTCCGAACTTTGTTCGATCACCTGCTCCCTCCGGCGAGGCCCGCCTCTCTGCGATTTCACGGCGGCGTGACTTGACAGATGACGAACGAGGCTCGATCATTCAGTGATCGGCGTCACCACATTATTATAATATCGTCTAGTATCGGAGTTATCATGAGTCGTCTCGCAGGCAAAGTAGCGTTCATCACCGGGGTTGCCCGAGGGCAGGGCAGATCGCACGCGATCCGGATGGCCGAAGAAGGCGCATCGATCATCGGCGTCGACAGCCTCGCTGATGTGACGTCAGCGCCGTATTCACTTGCAACGCAGGAAGATCTGGATGAGACGGTCGTCTTGGTCGAGAAGGCCGGCGGGAAGATCGTGGTCAAGCAGGCCGATGTTCGAGATCAGAACGCACTCGACGCTGCAGTGGCTGAGGGACTCGATACCTTCGGATCGTTGGACATCGTCTGTGCGAACGCCGGCATCATGCCGTCAATCGTTCCCTCGTGGGAGTGGTCGGAAGCCGATTGGCAGGAGACTCTCGATGTGGACCTCGGGGGCGTATGGCGAACCACCAAAGCCGCCATTCCGGCAATGCTGGCAGGAGGCCGGGGTGGATCGATCATCCTCACGAGCTCCGCGCTAGGCCTCAAGGCCGCTCCGGGTCTGGTCGGATACGTCGCGGCAAAGACGGGAATCGTAGGCGTGATGCGCACGCTTGCACTGGAATTGGGCGGTTCGGGTATCCGGGTCAACTCGGTTCATCCGACAACCGTGAGCACTGACATGATCCTCCACGACAACTTGTACAAGGCCTTCCGACCTGACCTGGAGGCTCCCACCAGGGAAGATGTCGAGCCAATTTTGCAGACCACCACAGTGCTGGGCATCCCTTGGGTTGAGGCGGGAGATGTCACCGACGCAGTGGTGTGGCTTGCCTCGGATGAGTCGCGGTACGTCACCGGTGTCACCCTCCCGATCGACGCAGGCAACGGCGTCAAGTAGGGACTCCAACGAAGGACTCCATGGCCACCGAATCCGTACCCGCCGCTGGCAGTGCACCTCTATCCGTCTTTGGTACCGAACGATAGAGACCTCGGGGTCCGGTGGTGGTGGCAGGGCATACGGCGCGGCTGATTCCGCAGTTGCTCTCGGAGAGGCCTGGGCGGGGGTAACACGTAGCGTTGCGGTTGGTGACGTGGCCCTCGCCCCGGTCGGCATCGATGCCGACTGTCAACGGTCATCGGGAACTGCCCATGTGCGGACTTGAAAACTGCCCGTAGGCGGCCAATAAGAACTGCCCGGTGGCGGACATGAATCTGCCCATGCGGCGGTGCCCGCTACCGGTAGGTCGCGGTAAGCTCAAGGCTTTGACCCCCTGTCCGTGCAGGGCTTGGGCGAGGCGGTCGCGGTCGCCAACGTTTTAGGCATCAGCTCGTCGAAACCGCTCGGGTGCAGGTTCGAGGAGATCGCCACCGACCGGCGTTCGTAGGCCGCTTCCACGATCCGATAGAGCCCCTCGGCGGCGTCAGCAACGACGGGCAAGAGCCCGACGTCATCAACAATCGCGTACTGCGGTTGCAGGTTCGTCTCGGTAGGCACGATGTCAGCTTTGGCGAGTTTGACGGCGTTCTCCACCCCGCCTTTGGAGGCCGGCTCGCACGTCAGCACCGAAATGCCGTAGTAGCGGCCGAACGTCACCGCGTGCCGATTACGGACCGGAACCCCAGCGACGTGCCCGGTCATAACGGTCTTCTCGTTGTCGGTCAGCAGCTACGTCGGGGCGCCGCCGACGATCCGTAAGGCGCGGTCCAGGCCGGCGAACACGCTCGGCCCGGTCCGGTCATGCAGAGCGATGACGATCCGAAAGCGGCACCACGCCAACCACGCCACCAGCAGTACCACTTTGCGGCCACCCACGACTGGCCCGTCACCGAAGTCATACTGCAGCCACAATCCGGGTTCGGTGACCCACGGCCGGTGCACTCGCGTATTACCCAGGCGCCATTGAGCTTTGATCTCCGCCAAGGCTCGGCGGGTGGTGCGTTCGGTGCCGGTGTAGCCCAACGCGGTCAACCGTTCGTGGGCTTTGTCGCCGAGGATCTTGCCACGCGAGTCCTGCACCCACTTCTCGAGGTTCGGTATGAGTTCGTCGATCAGACGGGCACGGCGGACCTGCGGTTCGAGGCCGGCGTCGCGGTCTTGACCGCCTTCTTGACTGTGTGATGCGAGCAGCCGCACAGCTCGGCCGCCGCGCGATACGACCCGGTTAGATCGTAGGCCTTGAGTATTTCCATGACTTCTCCGTCAGACTTCAATGTGGTCTCTCCCGTGGGATTCGATACGACTAGGCATCGACATCGAAACCTCGGGAGAGGCCCCCACGGCGCAGACGCGCCGCACAGGGATCAACAGGTCTGGGCAGATTCATGACCGCCTACGGGCAGTTTTTCATGTCCGCCGACAGCCGACCCCGCCGAGTCGAAGCCGAACCCGCTCTTCCATGGCTTGCAACGTCGTCCTGTCACCGTCTTCGACCGTGCCATCACTGCCCTCCTATCGGTCGTATCAACGCATATCCATCACACCTCACCAGCAGGTGCACGGAGGAGACCTCGTCCTCGTACTTGCCGCAGTCGAGGCCGCTCTACTTGCCTGACCGTGTTCACTCTCTTCAGCACCCGCCTCACCTGGGTGCGCCGTGGGCTGGGGGCGGGTGTGTCACGTTGCCCGCCAGGCGTGACCTTCCTCTCTACAGGGCACTCCGGGGTTGACGCCGATCTCTAAATGGAGCAATATCCTCCACATGAGTTAGTGGAGAAAAATCCTCCACTACAACGTGAGGGGAGTTTCTCATGAACCGCAAATTGATCGGCACCCTGCTCGGGTTGGCCGCGGTCGTGGTGCTGATGGCGATGGCGTTTGTTCTACCGCTCAAAGCATCCGGTGCCGACGGACTGCCTGTCGGCATTGCCGGGTCCGCGGAGGCGACAACGCAGGTGGAACAGTCACTGGCGACTGCTGCTCCCGGCGACTACGACTTCCGTTCGTACGGATCGGCCGACGAGCTGCGTGCAGCCATCGAGGACCGGGAGATCGTCGGCGCGATTGCCGTCGCTCCTGAGAATCCCACCGTGATGGTGACCTCGGCCGGAGGTCAGCAGATCGCGCAGAATCTTCGCGGTGTCGGCACGGTGATGTCAGCGCAAACGGGGACTGAGTTCGTTGTCGAGGACGTCGTTCCGACCACGTCGGACGACCCCACGGCCGCTGGTATCTCGGGCCTGGCCTTGCCCCTGGTGCTGGGTGGCATGCTCCCTGCGGTTGTGTTGGGACAGTTGCTGCCCCGTAAGCCGCTGAGTCAGGCGCTCTATGCCGGTGGCTTCGCGATGATCGCCGGGTTTGCGCTGGGGGCGATCCTGCGGTTCGGCATTGGCACCTACGACGGCAATTTCGTGCTGGTCTCGCTGGGATTGGCGCTGGGCATGTGGGCAATCAGTTTGCCGTTGATCGGCCTGAAGGCGAACTTCGGGTTCGCAGGTTTCGGTGCGGGCGCGGCGACGATGATGATGGTCGGCCAGCCGTTGTCGGGGATCGCATCCAGCGCGTACTGGTTGCCGTCGGGATGGGCCGGGTTCGGTCAGCTCCTCCCGCCGGGAGCGTCGGCGACGCTGCTGAGGTCGCTGGCATTCTTTGATGGCAACGGCGGCGGTGTCGCACTCGTGACCATGCTCTGCTGGGTGGTCGTCGGTGCGGGCCTGGTGCTGGTCGCTCGCAAACGCACACCCGCCGACGAAGACAGTGACACCACGCCACAGCAGGAGCCCGTCCTGGTTTGACGGTTCCCGCTCGAACAGAACCCATCCGCCCTCCCCGGTCACCGACCGGGGAGGGCGGGCGTGTGAGATACAAGAATGCGGGCTGGTCAAAAGCGCGGCATTGCCCGGCGCGGGGCCCACGCGATGGGAGGATCATGTGGTGAGGTCATCGACGGCGGCCGCGTGGCCACAGGTTCTTTCGCGTCGGCTTCGGCAAAGGGCGAGCGGGCCGTTGCCGCCGCGCCGCGCCGCGAATAGGTTGACGGCGTACGTCTACGGCAACATTTTGACGTTGGCCTCCGTCGCGGTGGTGACTCCGCACGGCATCGAGGACGGTACCGCCGCCGTCATCGTTGTCGGTGCCGCCGTGACAACGTTCATTGCCCACGTATTCGCCGAACTCGTTGCGCACTCGAACATCCCCGACGCCGATGGTCTGTCGAGCACGAGCGCCCGCGCGATTCACATGGGGGAAAATTTGAGAGATGCGGTGCCGATCGCGTCGTCGGCGTTCCTGCCGGCGACCTTTCTGGCACTCGGGTGGGCGGACGTGATGTCGACGCAGTGGGCGCAGCTGCTGGGCAGCGCTGTGGTCATCGCGCGAATCGCCGGCGTGCAGTTGGCGACCCAACGCATCCGCGGTAACGGTCTATCGCTGCGCTTGGTGGTCGCAGCTGTGGTCAGCGCGATCGTTGCGGCGGCCATCGTGCTGGTGAAGGTGTTGGTGACGCACTGAGTCGCGGAAGACTCAGGCGAACTCGAGGACGACGTCATCGTCGAGTCGGGGTAACCGGTCCATCCACGGGTTATCGCCGGGGTGCCCGATGTTCACCACCAGAACGGACTTCCACCGACCATCGGCAAAGAACTCCGAATCCACACCGGCCGAATCGAACCCAGCCATGGGCCCGGCGTGCAGGCCTACCGATCGCACCGCGAGGATGAAGTACCCGGCCTGCAGGGTGCTGCTGAAGGTGCCCATAGACGTTCGCATCGCATCGTTCTCTGCGAGAACGTCTTTCATCTCAGGCCGGAAGGGCAACACGGTGGGTATGTGTTCGTGGAAAGACGAATCCATTGCAAGTACCGCGGTGACCGGCGCAGAACGGACTTTGTCCACGTTGCCTTCGTTGACGTGGGCGAGCAAACGCTCCTTCGCGTGGTCGGTGCGAACGAACAGCACGCGCAGCGGCTGGACATTCGCGGCAGTGGGAGGCCATTTGGCAAGCTGCCAGATCTCCCTGAGATCGTCGTCGCTGACCGGTTCGTCGCTGAACGAAGTGACGGTTCGTGCGTCGTGGAAGAGCAGGGATCGCGCAGGGTCGTCGAGAGCGGTAAACGGACTGCTGGACATAGTTACTCCCATTTGGTTAGTTACTAGTAAAAACATAGCAACTACAGCAGCGCACACGACTTGTACGATGTGGCCATGTCCGTCAAACCGAAACCGGTTCACGAACCGCGCGCGTGCGATGGCGCCTTACGGCGAGCTTTCGACTTCCTCGGGAAGCGATGGAATGGTGTTCTGCTCGGCACCCTGATGCGCGGACCGGCCGGGTTCGCGGAATTACGATTTGCCATCGATGGCATCAGCGATTCTGTGCTGTCCGGCAGGCTGACGGAGCTTTCCGACGCCGGCCTGGTGACCCGATCGGTGGACCCGGGGCCTCCCGTTGCGGTCTCCTATCGGCTGACCGAGTCGGGGCAGGCGCTGCTTCCGGCGCTGACCGCGCTCACGAAATGGGCGTCGGAAAACCTGCCGTCGCCGGGTGGCGAGGCGGCATAGCGGGGAGCGGGCCGGCGAGGGTCTGGGGCTTTCAGTCGCCGCTGGACGAGAGCCGACGGTGCGCCGCATCGTTGATTTCACGTTCATCGACCGCGGCCGGCGCCGAGATGTCGGTGGGTACCGTTGAATCGCTCCGCATACCGTTGATCAGCAGATAGAGGGTGCGGCGCCACAGATCCGGATGTTCGGCCCCGCCGAAGTCTCGAACTGCGCCGAGAGCTATCAACAGAACCGGAAAGTCGCTGGGCTCCACGAACGTTCTGAGCCACCCACCATCCTGGGCGGCGCCGACCATTTTGGCGATCAATGGGTTGAGGCGTTCGAGAGCGTGGACGCCGTGCTCGCCTGGCGTGTGTGCGCCCTCCAAGATCAGTTGCCGCAGCCCCTTGTTCGCCGCCATACTCTCAGCGCCCTCGATCACGAATTGCAGTAGAGCGTCCGCAGGATCGCGCGTAGCCAGTGCCCGTTGAGCCACCTCGATGACTTCGTCCGTCTTTTCGACGAACAGCGCATCGATGAGTCCATCCTTGTCACCGAAGCGCCGGTAGACCGTGCCGACACCGACCCCGGCTCGGTTCGCCACGTCGGCCATCGTCGTCTCGAGGCCCTTCTCGGCGAACACCTCCATCGCGACGGCCGAGATCTTCTCGGCATTGCGAACGGCGTCACGGCGCAACGGGCGAGCCTCCGGGGCTCCGATTGTTGTCATGGTCACTCTCACTTCGATCCGGCGTTGTGCTCACACTCTACCTGATGCGGAATGCAATGTTCCGCTTTGTCCGCTACTGTACGACATGAAAGCGGATTTACTGATTCCGTTTATAGGCGAGTAGGGAGGAACTGACATGACGGTTACATCGCCCGACAAGCCGGCGTCGCGCGCCGGAACCAAGGTGGGCAATAAATGGTTGATCTTGGCCGTGCTGGCCGTGGCCCAGCTGATGGTCGTGCTCGACGCGACGATTGTGAACATTGCACTGCCGGTCGCTCAGGAGGATCTGGGCTTCAGCGACGATTCCCGCCAGTGGGTGGTGACCGCGTACTCACTCACCTTTGGTGGACTACTTCTCCTGGGCGGTCGGATCAACGACCTGTTCGGGCGAAAGCGAACGTTTCTGGTCGGACTGATCGGTTTCGCAGCAGCCTCCGCGCTAGGCGGTTGGAGCCCGAGTTTCGAGGTGCTCGTGGCCGCACGTGGCCTGCAGGGCGTGTTCGGTGCGCTGCTTGCTCCGGCTGCGCTGTCCTTGATGACCGTCACCTTCTCGGGTGATCCAGATCGGGGGCGGGCGTTCGGAATCTACGGCGCGATCTCCGGTGCGGGAGGCGCTATCGGTTTGTTGCTCGGCGGGGTCCTGACCGAGTACGTGTCGTGGAACTGGACTCTCTACGTGAACGTGGTGTTCGCGGCGCTCGCGGTGGCCGGCGCGCTGCTGTGGCTACCGAACCGTGAAGCGTCGGACGCGAAGTCTCCTCGACTGGACCTGATCGGCACGGCGTTCGTCACGACCGGTTTGTTCGCTGTTGTCTATGGACTGGCCAATTCCGAGGTCAACGGGTGGTCGGACACCTGGACCATCGCATTCATCCTCATCGGGTTGGCTCTGTTGGCAGTCTTCGTGGTTGTCGAGACGAAGGTCGACAACCCCTTGCTCCCGATGCGGGTGGTGATGGATCGAGTGCGTGGGACGTCGTACCTGATCATGCTTATTTCGGCGATCGGGATGTTCGGTGTGTTCTTGTTCCTCACGTACTACATGCAGTCGAGCCTGGGCTACAGCCCGGTCACCACCGGTGTGGCCTTTTTGCCCATGGTCGGTGCGCTGGCCGGGGTCGCCTCGGTGATGGGCGGCCTGGTCAAGCGGCTCAGCCCCAAGTTGATCGTCGGCGGCGGATTGGCGGTCGCAGGGGTTGGAATGGTCCTGCTGACGGGAATCGACGTCGCGAGCGACTATCTGACCGAGATCATGCCTGGCCTGCTGTTGGTGGGCGCCGGTCTCGGCGCGGTCTTCGCCACGGCGATGGGCTTCTCGACCGCGGGCCTGCAGAACGAGGACTCCGGAGTGGCTTCTGCCATGGTCAACACCGCCCAGCAGGTCGGCGGTTCCATCGGGATCTCGTTACTGTCGAGCTTCGCGGCCACCGCCGCCACCAACTACATCTCCGACAACACCCCGACCGGACCGGTGACCGAGGCCGGTATGGCGGCAATTGCGCAGAGTGCTGAAATAGCCAGCTACACAACAGCATTCTGGTGGGCCGCCGGGTTCTTCTTCGTCGGAGCGGTGCTGGCTGCTGTGCTCTATCCACGCGAGGCCCCGGAAACAGATCCGAATGCGGCGCCGGTGATGGCTCACTAGCCGTCGCTACGGATGACAGAACAGTTCGGCACTCACCTCGAGGGTGGGTGCCGGACTGTTTGGTGGCGTCGGCTGCCGAAACCAGTGTTTGGTGAGTGACAACCCACTCTTTCAACATTATAGTAATACTGTGGACTCCCCCCTTGTAACGGTCGGCCTTCCCATCGCACTCGGAATCATCATGTTCGGCCTGGGGCTGTCCCTGACGATCGACGACTTCAGACGTGTGAGAGAACACCCGCGGGCTGTCGTCATCGCGCTTGTATGTCAACTACTGCTGCTACCTGCAATCTGCTTCGGACTCGTTGTGGCACTGGATCTACCGCCGCTGCTGGGAATCGGGATGATGCTGCTTGCTGCGTCGCCGGGTGGCACCGCGGCAAACTTGTTCAGCCATCTGTTCCGTGGCGACGTGGCGCTCAACGTCGCACTCACGGCGGTCAATTCGGTCTTGGCGATATTCACGCTGCCGATCATCACCAACCTCGCCATCAGCTACTTTGACAGCCCGGATTCGGTTTCCCTGCAGTTGCGAAAAGTGGTCGAGGTCTTCGTGGTGGTGCTTGTGCCGGTACTGCTCGGAATGTTGGTGAAGTCGAAGAGGCCGTCTTTTGCAGCGCGGGCCGACAAGCCGGTCAGGATAGGTTCGGCCGTGATTTTGGCACTGCTCGTGATAGTCATCCTCATCGACCAGCGCGAGGACTTGGGCGGCTACTTCGCCGACGTCGGCTTGGCCACTGCGCTGTTCTGCGCCGCGAGTCTGGTGATCGGTTACGCGGTGCCCAAGGCATTCGGCGTCACCGAGAAGCAGGCCATTGCATCGTCGATGGAGATCGGGGTGCACAACGGGACCCTGGCGATCTACATTGCCGTCGAGGTGTTGGACAGCACGGAGATCTCCGTTCCCGCGGCGGTGTATTCGCTGATCATGGTCGTATTCGCAACAGTATGGGGTTATGTGCTGACCCGGCCGCGGATCGCCGTGCTGAGATGATTCCACCATCTGCCACAGGCTTCGAATACACCGCCGGCGACCTCAGGAATGGATCCCTTCGAGCTTTGTGATCACCTGAAGCATGATTTCGTCGGCACCGCCACCGATGGATGTCAAGGCCATGTCGCGATAGAAACGGGCGGTCCAGGTCTCCTCCATGTATCCGACACCTCCGTGGAACTGCAGACAGGCCGCCGCGACGTCGTTGGAGAGCTGACCGATGGTGAGCTTTGCGACGGTGGCATAGCGGGTTGTGTCCTCACCCCGCATGTGCGCTGCCGCGCAGGCGTAGTTGTAGTGGCGAAGCATGTCGAGCCGTGCGTAGAGATCAGCGAGGCGAAATGCGATGTGCTGCCGGTCGATCAGCGGGGTACCAAAGGTCTTGCGCGTCTTGAGGTAGTCGGTTGTTCGGTCGAGCGCACGCTGAATGCGTCCGACGCGGTCGTAGGCGCCACTCATGCGTTCGGCTTGGAATTGGTGCATTTGCTGCTGGAACCCGCGACCGACCTCGCCGATCGTATTCGCGATGGGTACGCGGCAGTTGTCGAAGCTGAGTTCGGCAGTATCTGAGCTCCGCATCCCGAGTTTGTCGAGTTTTCGCGAGACGGTGAACCCAGGAGTGTCGGTGGGCACGACTATTTGGGTGAAGCCGCGCTTGTTGTCAGACGACGTGCGGGCAAGCAGACACACCCAATCTGCCTGCACCCCATTGGTGATGTACAACTTCGAGCCGTTGATCACCCAGTGGTCGTCTTCTTGGACTGCGCGCGTGCGCAACCCGGCGACGTCGGAACCGGCATCTGATTCGGTCACCGCAATCGAGCACACCATGTCTCCTGCGAGGGCCGGCGCGAGATAGCGACGTTTGAGCTCGTCGGAACCGTATTCGTGCAGCGAAGGTGTCGCCATGTCGGTTTGAACCCCGATGGCCATCGCTATGCCCGCTGCGTCGATGCGGCCGAGTTCTTCATGGAGCACCGCGGTGAACAGATGGTCGGCGCCCTGTCCACCGAACTCGGGGTCGTATTCGAGTCCGAGCACCCCGAGCTGTGCGAGCTTGGGGAATAGTTCGTGAGCGGGAAACGCCCCCTGGGCCTCCCAGGTGTCGACGTTCGGCTGTATCTCTCGATCTACGAAGTCCCGAACCATCTTGCGAAATGAGTGGTGTTCTTCAGTGAACATTGGTGCTCTGCTTTCGATTGGCTGCGACATACCTCAAGCGAGGTCACGCAGCAGGTGCGTTGGTCTTGCCGGTGATGTAACGCTCGCTCAGTTCGGACATGGTGGTTCGATACGTGCTCACGTTGTCGAGCTTGACTTGCTCGTAGCCGCGGACCATGTCGGGAAGCTGTGCAATCTCTACTGCGAGTTCGTAGTTTCCGGATGTGAGCTGGGCCAGTAGGAGATCGATTGAGTTTGCGTACTCTTCCACCAGGGACCGCTCGGTCTTCCGGACGTGGCTGTACCCGAACAGGTCCAGTGGTGTTCCCCGAAGGAACTTGGCCCACCGGAGTACGACGTATGCCGGTGTGAACCACCGACCGAGTGAGATCTTCCGACGGAGCCCCATCTCTCGGAGCATCGGGGGGAACAGCTTCCACACGACTTTTGCGCCCTCGCCGAACTGCGCGACGATCTTTGCTTGTTCCGCCGGGCTCAGTGCCAACCGGGCGACCTCGTACTCGTCCTTGTAGGCCATCAATTTGTAGAGGCTCTCTGCCACAGCCACGCTGAGCGCTGACCGGCCGGGCGCGACGCGTTGCTCACTCCGGCGCACCGCGGACACCACCTTCGCGTAGCGGCGGGCGTACCGGACGCTCTGATAGTCGATCAGATCCGGTACCCGCGAGGCCAACACACGTGCCAAGTCGTCATCAGCTGGTGCGTCGATGAGTGATATCAGATCGGTGGAGTCCGCCGAAAGCTGCGCCGGGCCCGTTGTGACAGTCGACCGTGGTTCCGCTAGTGCCTCTACGCCGGCGGGGTCGACGATCGACTTGCGGCCATAGCGAAATGCCTGGATGTTCTTCTCGACAGCCACCCCGTTCAACTCGATGGCGCGCTCCATCGACTCAGAAGAGAGGGGCAACGCCCCGATCTGGAATGCTGCTCCGACGAGCAACATATTCGCAAATTGGTTGGTGCCGAACAGGACCTGGCTGATCCGGTCCGAGTTGAGATGGGGATTGTCTTCCCGCCGGGTTGCGCTGTCGATCTGGGCGATCACCGGGTCCAAGTCTGACAGAGCGGTGTTCGGTCGCCTGATCATCGCGCCTGTGGGCACCCCGGCGGTGTTGATCACTGCCATTGTGCGCTGCGGACTGATGACCGCGAGATTGGTCGGTGCTGATCCGACCAGCGCGTCACAGCACAGAAAGAGATCGCAGTCCGCACTGCTGATCTTCGGGGAGATGAGATCGGCCGACCGCTGGATCTTGATGTCGCTGACCACCGGTCCAGCCTTTTGCGACAGACCTGTCTGGTCGAGGCCACTGGTATGGAAGCCGTCCAGGAATGCGGCGGTCCCGATGATCTGGGCAACCGTGACAATTCCGGTGCCTCCGATGCCGGTCAGGCGAATGTTGAACCCGTCGCCGGTGAACGAGCACTGCGGCTCCGGCACATCGCCTGCACTGATCGCGGGTGCCTGGCGATGTTCGGCCTTCTTACCGGGCGTCACCTCCATGAACGAAGGGCAGTCTCCCTGGAGGCATGAGAAATCCAGGTTGCACGAGGCCTGGTGAATCTGGGTCTTGCGGCCGAACTCGGTGTCGACGGGCATGACCGACAGGCAATTCGACTTGCGACCGCAGTCTCCGCAACCCTCGCAGATGCTCTCGTTGATGACGATGCGCTTCGTAGGGGTCGGTGCTTTGCCGCGCTTGCGCATACGTCGTAGCTCAGCAGCACAGGCTTGATCATGAATCAGCACGGTGGTACCAGGTAAGGCGCTCAGTTCGGCTTGGATCGACTCCGATTCCAGGCGGTCTTTAACGGTAGCGTTCTTCGCGAGCTTCTTGCCGCGGTAACGGCTCAAGTCCTCGGTCGTCACGTAGATTCGGCGAACTCCCTCAGCGGCAAGGGTTTCGGTGAGCTGCGGAACGTTGTAGCCGCCGATGGCGTCCTGGCCGCCGGTCATTGCGACTGTGGAATTGAACAAGATCTTGTAGGTGATGTTGGTGCCGGCTGCTACAGATGCCCGGATTGCCAGTAGGCCTGAATGCGAAAGGGTTCCGTCGCCGATGTTCTGGAAGATGTGATCGGCGTGAACGTAATCGTTCTGGCCGATCCACTGTGATCCCTCGCCGCCCATCTGCGTGAAGCCCGTGACTCGGCCGACGTGCTCGGGGTCCATCGACGCGGCCATCCCGTGGCACCCGATCCCGGCGCCCACCAATGAACCCTCGGGCACCTTCACCGAGCTGTTGTGGGGGCAACCGGAGCAGAAGTACGGCGTTCGACTGGCTACGGTCAGGGTGAGGGGTATCCGGACCGGGCTCGAGCTGCGCTCCCGGTTGGGAGGCGCCTGCAACACTGCCGAATGACTCTGCAAGATCGGCTCAATGGCGCGCCCCAGCCCATCTGCGTCTATGCCGCCGAATGCGGGGAGCAAGGGTTTGCCGTTGCGGTCCGTGCTGCCGACCACGGCGGCACGAACGTCGGAGTTGTACAGCACGTCCTTGACCAACAGCTCGAGGTACGGGCCCTTCTCCTCCACGACGACGATCTCATCGAGGCCGGCGGCGAACTCCGTAACGATCTGGGGCTCGAGCGGCCACACAAGTCCGAGCTTGAGCAATCGAATCCCCGCAACCTCGTAGTCGCGGGCACTGCGAATACCGTAGTTGGCCAGCGCTTGTCGAACCTCCGCGTAGGCTTGGCCGGCGGCGATGATGCCTACCCGGTCCTTGTCGCCGCGTGCGGTGATCGCATTGAGCCCGTTGAGTCGCGCGTACTCCAGGACCAGTGGCAACCGGACCTGATGAAAGGTCTGCTCGGCGGCGACCGCGCTGGCAGCAGCCAATGCGGTGGTGATCTTGTGGTCGTAGGGCGTGCCGTTCACAAGCGGTAGCGCCGGGTCGAAGGGCTCGGATGAGAGTGGAACGATCCCGTACGCGTCGGCAACGTTGGTTGCGATCTTCAGTGCCGCCCAGGTGCCGCTCGCTCGCGACATCGAGACGCCGTGCATCCCGAGGTGCAACACATCCGCTGGATCGGCTGCCGCCAGCGTCGGTATCAGGGCGGCCCGCAGGACCGTCTCCGAGCCTCCCGGAACCGTGGAGGACTTGGCCGAGGGGTCGTCGCCGCAGAAGGCCAGCACCCCGCCGTGTCGACTGGTGCCCATGAGATTGCCGTGGCGGATCGCGTCGAGCGCTTGATCTACGCCGGGGGTCTTTCCGTACCAATATCCGGTGACGCCCTGCAGGTCTGAGCCGAGGTCGGGGACCGACTGGGTGCCTTGGACTGCGGTGGCAGCGAGCATCTCATTCATCCCCGGCTTGAAATCCACTCCCCACTGATCCAGCAAGGGGGCGATGTCGCGCATCGTGAAGTCGACGGTACCGAGCGGCGACCCCTGGTAACCGGTGACGAGACCGCGTGTTGCCAGATCGCGATGGGCATCGGCTCGGCGGACGTCGAGGGGGACCCGGCACACGGCCTGGACCCCGGTCATCAGCACTTCCCCAGCGGTGGCGTCATAGCGGTCCTGGAGGCGATAGGCAGTACGTGGGGTTGTGAATGGTGAAGACTTCATTGCTCAATTGTGTCCCCGTCGCGGCCCCTGGAACCACGTGCAATATGACGAACATCATAGGCGTGCCTTGTGTGATTCCACGAAGTGGTAGTCCCTGGTCAAGGTCAGATGTCGGGTGTCGCGCGCTCGAGCTGGGGTTGTGTGGAAGAGTGACGGCAGAGACACTTGTGCCATGCCACGAGAAGCTGCTGAGTGGGCGTCCAACGCCACAGGCAATTTGTTGGGGGACATGAGCGAGATCGCCCGGCAGGTCACCTCCACCATTCGCGACGAGTTGCCCGCCTACGAGGCGATCCCGGTTGAGGAACATCGCACTGCCGTTGCCGGCCAGCTCTCTGTCATCCTTCTGGGTATCCGAGACCTCCGGGGACCGCGCCCTTCGGATCTCCTCACCGCAGAGCGGCTCGGCCGCCGCCGAGCAGAGCAGGGCATCGCCGTGGCGGCACTGCTCCAGGCATACGAGCTACCGCTGCAGGAGTTGTGGCGGCGATACGAACGGCTGGTTCAAGACGGCGCTCAGGCCCGCCAACTCATTGCTCTTGCGCCTCTGCTGCTGGGATGGCTGCACCAGGTCAGCGGCGCAGCCGCCACCGGGCATCAGATCGTGACAGCGAGCCAGTTGGCGAACGATGTGCGACTGCACACCGAATTGTTGGAACGCATACATCAAGACCCTTCCGGAGCCGAAAGCATCTCGCTCGCGGAGCAGCTGTCGCTGCAACCGCAGGGCTCATTTCAAGCGGTGTGCTTCATTCCCGCCAGCGATGCCGAGCAGCTCGAACGACTACACATGGGTCTGAGTATCACCGCCGGGCCGGTTGTGGCAGGAATCCTCGAGGGGATCTTCGTCGTTCTGCAACAACAGGATCGCACTGACATCGTCTCGCGTATGTGTCGCCCCCATGCGCGGGGGCGTGTCATGGGCACGGGTCAGCGTCGCGAGGGTCTGTCGGGCGCCGGATTGTCCATTGGCGATGCCCGGCGCGCAGCCGACTTGGCAGTCCTGCTCGGGCGAGATGTGGTGTTCGCACAGCAGTGGCTGTTGGCATCGGTGCTCGCATCGGCGGAGCACCTCGATCACCTCGACGACGGGGTGTTGACGGCCTCTGCGAATCCGCATCTCACGGAGGCGGTGCTCGCGTTTGCGAACAACAGCTACTCCACAGCGGCCGCGGCACGCGCGTTGAATCTGCACCCGAACACCGTCTCGTACCGACTCGACCGTTGGACGTCGCTGACAGGCTGGGACCTGAGGGTTTTCGATGGCCTGGCGCGATCGGTGGTATCGATACTCCTCTCGGCGCGAGGGTAGCGGGACAACGAGCCCACCGCGAGAACGGATTCCGTGATGGGCCTGTGGGGCCGACCAGATGTCTCAGATCGCCGCGTTGGTGACCACGGACTCTGCGGAGGTGACGGTCAGGGTCGTTGGGGCAGCGAACACCGCGTCATCGGGATGCCCCGCAGCGTACAGATACCGGTCGGGACGAATGCACACGACGCGTGCGTCGTTCTCGGAGAACCAATCCCACAGAACACCGGCGGGATCACTGATCTCGCCCGGGTCCGTCGATCGTCGCCCCACTCGTAGAGTCAAGAAGCGCGGGTTCGCCGGCTCCCACCCTTTGCGCACAGCATCGGGAAGCGCGGTCGCGGGATCGACCTCCAGGCCGATGAACACGAACCCGGAACCGAGGAAGGTGTCGATCGGGGCTTTGACGCCATCAGGACCGAATACTTCGAACTCAGGCAGGATTTGACCGGCCGACTTGTCCTTCGCGTGCCGGCGTGCGACGACGCCGTTCACGATGGGGACCTGTCGAAACGCCGCCCCGTTGATGAATGTCTGGAAGATCTTCGCTCGCGAGACGGCACGAAGGGCCGCGTTGCGAAATCGGATGGCCAACGGATTGCGCACTTGAATGAGTGCCTGGACTCGCTTGGCCATGTTGTTGTATTCCTCGACGTGAGGCGCCCGCTCCTCGTAATAGGTATCGAGAATATCGGCAGATGCGCTCCCGCGGAGGACCATGATCAATTTCCACGCGAGATTGTTGGCGTCGCGCATCCCGGACGACACACCCTGGCCGATCGTGGGGAGGGTGACGTGAGCGGCGTCTCCCAGCAGGAAGGTTCGCCCCATTCGCCACTGTTTCGCTTTCCGGACGTGGAACGTGAAGGTCCAGAAGTGAAGGATCTCGAAGTCATCGGGTCCGATTCCGAAGCCGTTGAGGAGCTTCCAGACGTTCGCCTCGTCCTCGAAAATCGACGGATCCTCGTCTTCACTGACCTCGATCTCGAAGCGGTATTCGTTTCCCGTCAACTTGATCTCGGCATACGGCCTCACCGGATCGCATACGAACCTGAAGTGGGGGCCGCGACCAAAGAGCGGGCCGCAGTCGGGATCGGCCGTTGTCCCGTCGAAGCGCTTCATCGCCCCGTGAACCGTCAGGCATTTGCGGTCATAGCTCATGCCGTCGTACGTCGCTCCCATCTTCTTTCGGATGACAGAGGAAGCTCCGTCGCATCCGAGCAGATAACGCGCACGTATTTCTTGACCGCGAGACCCCATGATCGTCACGAAATCAGCCCCGTTGTCCAGGTCGACGACCTCAAAATCCGTGTCCAGCAGTACCGTTGGGAATCGCATGGCACCTTTTCGCATGACAGACTCAAAACTTGGCTGGTGTACGAAATTGGACTGCAGGACGCCCCGCGCACTATGGGTGGATTGAATACGTGCCATTTCGCCGCCAGCGCTGTCGCAGAAGATCAGCGTGACGCCTTGGTGAATTGTCTTGGCCACATCGTCTTGCAAACCGAGCGACGAAGCCACCCGTATGGCTTCCACGTCGAGGTTGACGGCGCGAGCGCGGTTGAAGACGTCGGGATTGCGCTCCAGTACCAGAACGCTCAATCCCGCCTGTCCGAGGAGGTTGGCGCATGTCACTCCGGTAGGACCATACCCGGCGATCACGACGTCAAAGATTTCTGTGTCGCCCCCGTGCCCTGCATCTGTAGAGGGTGCGACGGGCACCGAGTCAACTGAGTGGCCGAGGGAGTCTCGGAGTGACATCTATAGCCTCCATCACTGCGCGGGCCTGGGTGGCCCACATCACATCCAGTGGTTCAAGCTACCCCCATTCTGACTAGCAGTCAAGAATCCGCGGATCAGCGAACATCGTTCCGGGAATCCGGGGGCGTTCATGGGAGGTGCTCCGAAAACCGTTCTTACCGATAGGATTTAGGATTTCAGGAAAGATTGCCCAGTCGGACTCCGGTTCGAACATGCCCTGTCGGGCGCACGCGGTTCCGTGCCCTGTTCGGTTCGCGTCGGACTGGGGCGGTTGCGCTACGGAGCAAGACGGGCGATGGCGTCCGTGAGTCGGACGTCATGCCGGTTCTTCGCTTGGACGCGCGTGGGAGCGGAAATGGCGGTGAACAACGCATCGATGCAGAGTTCGGCCAATACGTCGGTAGAGAGTTCGCCGGTCGAGAGCCATTCCATGGTGATCTCATGGGTGAAACCCACCCAGCCCATGAGTGCCGCACGCAGATATGGGTCGTCGGAGATGTTCAGGCCGAGTACCTCGCACGTCCAGCGTACGCCGGCCATCTGCGATCGCCTGATCAGTTCTTCGTTCTCGGGAAACGCGCGCACGGCGCCCACAGTGAGCAGGAACCAGTCCCGATGCTCTTCGATGTAGGCGAAGTGCCGTTGCATGGATCCGCGTACCCGATCGTCGGGAGTCGTGTCCTCTGGGTCCCAGAGCTGAAACTTCGCCATGTCGTTCCAGACCCATTCCACGGCCGCCGTCAGGAGGCCGCGCTTGCCTTTGAAGTGGTAGGAAACAAGGCCGTGTGCAACCCCGGCGCGCTCACAGACGGCGTCGACCGACACGTCCTCGTATGCGTTGGCGGCGAACAACTCCACAGCGGCGCGGACGATGAGATCTCGCCGACTGCCATTGCGGGCCCGCGAGTCTGTGTTCTGGGCCTGGCGAACCTTGGCGGAGCGCCGCTTCGACGATGGTGGCCCTGCTTTGGCGGAGGTCATGCAAAGCATCCTAGGTTGCATACCGTCAACAGGGCCACCCATGACGTCGGGGCGCGACGCCGGTCGTACCTAGCACACGTCTTCGTTGTCCTTTTGGGTTTTCGTCGAATCTACTCTGGGGACGTGACTGCCCGTAAACGTTTGCAACGCTGACTGATTCGAGAACCAGGTGATCTCGAAAGTTCGTACGCCTCCGT
Source organism: Williamsia soli (assembly GCF_017377795.1). Lineage (GTDB taxonomy): Bacteria > Actinomycetota > Actinomycetes > Mycobacteriales > Mycobacteriaceae > Williamsia > Williamsia soli. The sequence continues at coordinate 52,879 of NZ_JAFRDR010000016.1, forward strand.
ATGCGCAAGACCTTGACTGTCAGTCAAATTCTCCTTACGCTGCCAAAGACATCGCAACTCTTAATCCGCAGACATCAGCTAGGGGAACTTTGTGACCGACGGAAGCAACGCACTCGAAGCCGCACTTGCTCGCCTCGAGTGTGAACAGATCATGATGCGCTCTATGACCAACATCGACGGCCGACGTTCCGATCTGAATCTCGAGTACTTCACCGAGGATGCACATTTCGGTGCCCGCGGGGCCGCGAACGCCGACGTGACCGGGCTCGAGGCGCTTCGCGTCGTCTCGGAGAAGCGCGACGCAAGGCCCGAACGCAACACGCTCAGCGTGGTCGCGGGCTTCGACTTCCAGTGGATCAGCAGCGACGAAGCCGAAGCGCGTGGCAACTTTGTGCGGTGGGTCGGAGAGAATCCGGCACCCGAATTGGAGCGTTGGCTCGGACGTTTTGTTCGAGTCGACGGTTCATGGAAGTTGCGGGAGATGCTGACCGAGCCGTTTCCCCCCGCTGCGCCGTTTTCGGATGACGCGACATAGGCCGAAGGCCGTATACGCGACGCACAACCGGCAATCAGTCATACACAGTCGGCGCACCGACACCAACAGGAGGAATACAAATGTCAGTTGAAGAGAGCAACGAGCGTTACGTGGGCGAGACGCGTCCGCGGGGAACTGCCATCCTGCACCACGTCAACCTCAAGACCACGCGCAAAGAAGCAATGGTCGAGTGGTATGTGAAAGTGCTGAACATGCGCGTCAACGTAGACGTCGGCTTGGCAGCATTCCTGAGCAACGACCGCGCCAACCACAGGCTTGCGCTGACAACCATCCCGGGTATCACCTTCAATGAAAACAAGCGCTTTCACGATGGTGTGCACCATACGGCCTACGAGTACGCGACATTCGACGAACTCAACGAGTTGTACCTCCGCCTCCGTGATGAGGGAATCTTGCCCAAGGTTTGTATCGACCATCGCACCTCATGGTCGTACTACTACGAGGATCCGGACGGCAACATGCTCGAAATGCAGGTCGACGACCTGGGTGACTGGGACCTGTCCACCCAGATCATGCGAGAGACGACCTCCATCGAGAATGCGCCGGCCCACTTCTTCGGCATATCGGTCGACCCAGAGCAGATCGCCGCTGCGCGCGCAGCTGGTGCGAGCTTCGAAGAGATCAAGGAACGAACAGCCGCTTTCGAGTTCTCCACCGGGGAAGCGAAAGATTACAACACGCCCGAGATCCTCCCGGACTTCGCGGTGAAGTGGTAATGGCCGACACCATACGAGCCGCGGTGGTCGTCGCCCACGGCGGGCCGGAAGTTCTCGAACTGCAGAACATACCCGCGCCGGAACCCGCTGAGGGCGAACTCGTTGTCGAGACCACTCGCGCCGGCGTGAACTTCCGCGACATCGTCGACCGCAGGGGTGACCCGCCGGTACTGTTCTCGCCGCCTTACGTCGGTGGTCTCGAAGGAATGGGACGCGTACTCAAGATCGGTGCGGGCGTGAGCGGATACTCGGTAGGCGATCGGGTCGCGTGGGGCACGAACCCCGGGAGTTACACCGAACATGCGCTCATAAAAGCAATCAACGCTGTTCCTGTGCCGGAATCAGTGTCGGACGATCAGGCCGCGGGCGTGCTGGCCCAAGGGTTGACCGCGCACTACCTGACCACCAGTGTGCATTCCATAGCCGAGGGCGAGACGATTCTGGTCCACGCGGGCGCCGGGGGCGTGGGTGGCCTGCTGATCCAGATCGCAAAACACCGTGGGGCCACAGTGATTGCGACGGTGTCGTCACCTGACAAAGCCGAACGGGCTCGGCGCTCGGGCGCCGACGTGGTGGCGGACTACGAGAACTTCGTGCAAGTGGTTTCGGACGAGACCGACGGACGCGGTGTGCAAGTGGCGTACGACGGCGTCGGTGCGCCAACGCTCGATGGTACGCTGTCGAGTCTCGGCGTGAGAGGTCTCGGGGTCTTCTTCGGCGGATCTGGCGGCAGTCCTGAGACCCTCGATTTCAACAAACTTGCGCCTAAATCGCTCACGATCTGTCGGCCCGTACTGCCGCATTTCGTTGCGTCTGGTGAGGAACTTCGCACCCGGGCGGCGCAGCTCTTCGAGTGGATCCAATCGGGCGTGCTCGAGATTCCGATAGGCGCCACTTTCTCGTTGGCCGAGGCGGCCGAGGCGCACCGAATGGTCGAGAGTCGCACGACAACCGGCAAGGTTCTGCTCAATACGGTCGGCTCGACCGAGCGCTGATTCGGTAGGCAAGAAGAACACTGTGAAAGGTATCCCATGAGTTCTGAAACACAAGTCGTTGACGGGCTGGTATCGAGGGTGGAGTGCGAGCAGATTCTCCATCGGCTGATGATGAACATCGACCGATTCCAGTCACTGGAAAATCTCGACTATTTCACCGAGGACGTCTCCTACAAAGCCGCGGGTTGGGGTGAAGCACACGGGCATGAAGAGCTTCGGGGGGGCCTGGTGGCCCGCGACGCCATGAAGGATCGACACACGATGAATGTGGTTGCCGGATTCGACTTCACGCTGCAGTCAGCAGACGAAGCGTCCGCAGTCGGGAACTACCTCCGGTGGGTCGCCGGCGAGTCCGAGCCGGCTGTCATGCGGTACAAAGCGATCTTCGTTCGCAAGGGCGGAACTTGGAAAGTGCGGGACTGGCTGGCAACAGGCTTTCCGGCCTGACCCTGTGCTTTCCGGTTACACGGAACTCGAACCATCAGTTCCGCAATGGGCGACGAGGTAGTGGTCGAATCAGCGGTCACTACTTACATTTCATGATTTTAGAGAAGGTTTCACATGAGCCACCGAATCGACGTTCACAATCACTATATGGGGGAGGTCGTGTTCGACTTCTTCGCACCCTTCGTTCCGAAGGGGTTTCCGATGACAAAGTGGACCCCCGAGGCTGCGATAGAATTCATGGATCGCCACGATATCTCTACTCAGATCCTGTCGCTGCCGTTCGCGCTCATGGCGGATCCTTCGGACTTTGGTCCCACCAATTTGATACGCGACTTGAACGAAGCCTATGCCGGGCTCATCCGGGATTACCCCGGACGGTTCGGTGCCTTTGCGAGCCTGCCCTTCGGGTCCACCGACAACTCACTTGCAGAGGTGGCCTACGCGCTGGACGAGTTGAAGCTCGACGGCGTCGTCCTGACGTCGAACGTCGGAGGAAATTACTTCGGTCAGCCCTTCTATGAGCCCATCCTGGCTGAACTGGCGGACCGTGAGGTCCCAGTGTTCGTGCACCCCAACGTCTGTCCCAATTATGGGGCTGTCGGGTTCGGTCGCGTCCCATCCATCATCGAGTTCCCCCTCGACACCGCACGGAACATCACCAACGCGATCTTCAGTGGCGTGTTCAAGCGCCATCCTGGCCTCAAGCTCATCGTCGCCCACTGCGGAGGAGCTCTCCCCACCCTGGGTTGGCGGATCGAGCAGCACGTCGGCATCGGCCACGCTCCCGATGACGCGGACATAGATGCACAGCACGTCGCAGACGTGCTGCGCAGTCTGTACTACGAGACAGCCTTGTCCGGCAGCCCGAACTCGTTGCTACCCACGCTCGAGGTCACCGGATTCGAGAACATTCTGTTCGGCACAGATTATGGCGCTGCGCCGGAAACCTTCATCAGCCGCAATATCGATGCGCTCACGTCCTCGTCAGCGTTGAACCCGTCGCAACTTCGCGGTGTGGAATGCGGCAACGCGCAAAAAATGTTTCCGCGTTTGAGCTCCGAAAGTCGCGTGTGAGCCTGTATTGGCTGGATTGCTCTGCGGAAGTTTTCGTTTTCAATTTCAACCATCAACGGGGCCGGTGCCTGCCGGACCCACGACACGGAACAGGATGGATCGATGCGTCTCTACAGCACCGCCGTCGGCATCGCACGTGAAGACAGCCCCGGGCTGCTGTCCGTGCTGGATCTGGAACACAGCGACGTGGGGGACCTCCTGCGGCGGGGCGAACTGGAGGTTGCGCGGAACGCCGAGGTGAAGTCGATACACCCACTTGGGGAGTTGACCCTGCGCGCACCGGTGGCCTCGCCCGGGCAGATGTTCATCGCCGGTCTGAACTACCTCAGCCACGCCGAAGAAGCGCGGGCCATGCTCGCGGAAATGGGTAGAGAGTTTCCCGCCGTGCCGACCACACCCACGTTCGAGTTGTTGCCGACAACTACTGCGGATGGTCCGGAGTCCACCATCGAATTCCCGAACGAAGCACCCGCCCAGGTCGACTATGAGGGGGAGCTGACGGTGGTCATCGGGCGGACAGCGTCAGACGTGCCTCCAGAGCATGCGTGGGACCATGTGGCAGGCCTGACCATCGCCAATGATCTGACCGCCCGCGATGTGCAGATGCGGGCACTCACCGGCGATTCCACCGTGACCGTGGCCGAATCGAAGAGCTACGCGACATTCAAGCCCATGGGTCCGTGCCTGGTGACTGCGGACGAGTTCAGTCTGCCGATCGACCTACGACTGCGGACTCGGGTGAACGGCGATGTCCGACAAGACGACCGAACGAGCAACGTGCTTTTCGACTGCGCGGCATTGGTGTCGGCGCTGTCGGCTCAGCATCGGCTCGAGCCGGGCGACGTCATTCTCACCGGCACCCCGAGTGGGGCCGGAGTGTTCTCGAAGGTGTTCCTGACCGAGGGAGACGTCATCGAGATCGAGATCGACCGAATCGGCACCCTGCGCAATCAAGTCGCGCGGTGATCTCTTCATGGTTCCTTTTCACGCGAGACCAACCATGAAGAAAGAAGCGTCGCACAATGGTTGAAGCAAACTTCTCCGGGAAACTGTCCGGTCAAACCCTTCTGATGTCTGGCGGGAGCCGCGGAATCGGGCTGGCCATCGCCGTGCGCGCGGCCCGGGAGGGGGCCAACATCGTATTCATGGCCAAGACCGATACCGCGGACCCCAGACTGCCGGGTACGGTTCACACCGCCGCCGCACAGATCGAGGCTGCGGGAGGACGAGTTCTGCCGATCGTCGGCGACATCCGCGACGACTCGTCGGTGACGGCAGCGGTTGAGAAGGCCGCCGAACACTTCGGCGGCGTCGACATCGTCGTCAACAATGCATCGGCGATCTCGCTCGACGGTTTCGGAGCGCTATCGCTCAAGCGCTATGACTTGATGTCGGAGATCAATGCTCGGGGAACGTTTTCGCTGATCTCTGCGGCGTTGCCCCACCTTCTGGAGTCGCGGAGCCCCCGGGTGCTGTCGCTATCTCCGCCATTGAACCTCGACCCGAGTTGGTTCGGTGCTCATGCGCCCTACACCGTCAGCAAATACGCCATGACGATGTTGACGCTCGGAGTGGCTGAGCAGTTCCGCGAGCAGGGAGTTCTGGCCAACTGCCTCTGGCCGGCCACGCTCATCGACACGGCAGCCGTCCGTAACGTGGTGGCGGGCGCCGGCCGGATTGCCGGTGCGCGGCGTCCGGACATCATGGCCGATGCGGCGCTCATCGTGCTGTCCGGAGGGACAGAAGAGACCACCGGTCAGTGCTACCTGGACGAAGAAGTTGTCCGGGCTACCGGGGTGGACGACCTGTCGGTGTATCTGGCCGAAGGCGTGCAGGAAGATCAGCTCGAACCGGATCTCTTCCTGGGGCGTGCCGGGGACTGAGCTCTGACATCGGGAGGCCCTCGAGCGGGAAGACTCTCGATGCCCTGACGTCTGGACCAGCTGGCGGTAACGCGAGACATGGGTTTCTCGGCGTTGACCAAGACGTCGAAAAGCGGTGCCGTGGCCGTTCATGGTGGGCGACAACGACAATGATCGGAGAAAGTACGTGCCAGTGATCGAATCGAGGATCGACCGCGATTCCGCCGATTTCCAGCAAGACCGGGATGCGATGCTCGCAGCCCTCCGCCCGTTCGAGGCACTGGCCGCTGCCGTTCTCGAGGCGGGCGGACCGAAGTCCGTCGACCGGCACCGAGGGCGCGGCAAGTTGATCGCGCGGGAGCGTGTCGACCTGCTCTTGGATGAGGACGCTCCTTTCCTCGAACTGTCGACCTATGCGGGGGCGCACGATCCCGAATCGCAACCGGGCGGTCGTCTCATCACGGGTATCGGGCCCATCAACGGTGTCGAATGCATGATCGTGGCAAATCAGCCTACGGTCAAAGGTGGATCCCTGAACCCCGATGCGGTAGCGAAACAGTTGCGTGCGTTCGACATTGCGCATCGCAACCGTCTCCCGCTGGTGACCCTTGTCGAATCCGGCGGAGCAGACCTGCCGCGCCAGGCAGATACGTTCGCCTTCGGTGGCCGGATATTTCGGGACATCTCACGGCTGTCGGCCGCGGGGATTCCAACGATCTCCCTCGTATTCGGAAGCTCGACGGCCGGCGGTGCATACCTACCCGGAATGAGCGAGTACACCGTACTCGTGAAGAATGCCGCACACGTCTACCTGGGCGGGCCGCCATTGGTGAAGATGGCGATCAACGAGGACATCGAGGACGAGGCACTCGGCGGAGCGGAGATGCACTCCAGAACATCGGGGCTCGCCGACTATCTCGCCGATGACGAGCGGCACGCGATCCGGCTGGGACGCCAGATCGTCGGCGATCTGGGATGGCGAAAGAGTGGCCCGCCCCCCTCGTCGAGGGCTGACGAACCGATCTACGACCGCAGCGAACTGCTCGGATGCGCGCCCTCGGATTCGAAGCGGTCTGTTGAAGTCCGTGAGATTCTCGCTCGAGTCCTGGACGGTTCGCGCTTCGACGAGTTCAAGGCCGGGTACGGCACGCAGCTGGTCACGGGGTGGGGGTCCATCGCCGGGTATCCGGTGGGGGTCATCGCGAACAACGGCATATTGTTCTCCGCGGAGGCCAACAAGGGGGCTCACTTCATACAACTCGCGAATGCGCGAGACATTCCGCTCTTGTTCGTGCAGAACATCACCGGCTTCATGGTCGGTTCGGCTGCGGAGCACGGTGGGATCATCAAGGACGGCGCGAAGATGATCAACGCGGTGTCGAACTCCACCGTCCCGCATCTGACGTTGATGGTCGGTGCATCTTACGGCGCCGGCAACTACGCCATGTCCGGGCGAGCGTATGACCCTCGGTTCGTGTTCACGTGGCCCAACCACAGGATTGCAGTCATGGGCGGCCCGCAGTTGGGCGGTGTCATGTCTATCATCCGACGGGCCGCGGCGCAGAGATCCGGCGCAGAGTACGACGAGGCGCAGGATGCCCGCGTGCGGGCCGAGATCGAGGACATGATCGACAAGCAGTCTCACGCCGCCTACGCCACTGGACGCCAATGGGATGACGGGGTCATCGACCCTCGGAACACCAGGACGATTCTCGGTCTGGCACTATCTGCGACCCATTCCGCCCCGGTGGTCGGGGCCACCCGCTTTGCACCCTTCCGCATGTGAGGACGACTCTGTGAACACCGCTCAAATCACTTCGCTACTCGTTGCCAACCGTGGGGAGATCGCCCGTAGGGTCATCCGAACGGCCCGGGGAATGGGAATTCGCACCGTCGCTGTCTACTCGGACGCCGACGCCAGAGCTCCTCACGTGTACGACGCCGACCTGGCAGTCGGGCTCGGCGGCACCACCAGCGCCGATTCGTATCTTCGCGCCGACAAGATCATCGACGCTGCCCGTCGAACAAATGTCGATGCCATCCATCCCGGTTACGGATTTCTGTCCGAGAACGCAGAATTCGCCGAGGAATGTGTCGCCGCCGGCATCATCTTCGTCGGACCCTCGCCGGATTCGATCCGGAGGATGGGGCTGAAGGATCAGGCCAAGACCATCGCTCGCGAAGCAGGAGTGCCGGTTCTGCCCGACGCCGAGATCACCGGAGACGACTCCGACGAGTGGGTGGCCGCAGCGCAGAGCGTGGGGTATCCATTGCTGGTCAAGGCAATTGCGGGCGGTGGCGGAAAAGGTATGCGTCGCGTCGAGGTGGCGGACGACCTGGTTGACGCGATCAATGGCGCCCGGCGTGAGGCAACGAGCTCCTTCGGCAATCCCAAGGTCTTCATCGAGCGCTATTTGGAGAAATCACGGCATGTCGAAGTGCAGGTCTTCGGCGATCAGCACGGCGGAGCAATTCACCTCGGAGAGCGGGAGTGCTCAGTCCAGCGCAGACACCAGAAAGTTCTCGAGGAGGCGCCGTCACCGGTGGTCGGTCCCGAACTGCGCGAGCACATGGGAGCCACTGCTGTGGCGTTGGTCCGGAGGCTCGGATACCTGGGGGCCGGGACGGTGGAGTACCTCCTCGATGACACCACAGGTGACTTCTACTTTCTCGAGATGAACACCCGACTCCAGGTGGAACATCCGGTGACGGAGGAAGTGACCGGCCTCGATCTTGTTGCGATGCAGTTGAGAGTCGCGCGTGGGCTACCGCTCGGGTTGAGCCAATCGGAGGTGCGCAGGAGCGGGCACGCCATCGAGGTCAGGCTCTACGCGGAGGATCCCGCGCGGGACTTCTTGCCGACGCCCGGGAGGTTGCACCTGCTCGAGTTCCCGGACACGCCGGGCCTACGGGTGGAGAACGGAGTCGCCCCCTCTGGAGAAGTTTCCGCGCACTACGACCCGATGATCGCAAAAATCATTGTGCACGCGGAAAATCGGGAAGAATCTGCGATCGCCCTCGCGGCGGCGCTCGACGCGACAAGAATTCACGGCATCGTCACCAACCGCGATTTCCTGTCGGCAGTCTTGCGTAATCGTGATTTCCTGAGCGGGGAGACGACCACCGACTTCCTCGACCGTCACGCCGAATTGTTCGACCCGCCCCGGTCGACGCCTCAAGTTGTCCATGTGGCGGCGGCTGTTTCGGTGTCGGTGGCGATTCGTCGCCGAAACGACACCGTCACCGGGTTCGCCTCCCCGGGATTCCGGGACATCGCTGCACCGTTGACGACGTCAGCTGTCTGGGAGGCGATCGGCAACGACCCCGTGGTCGTCGACTACACGTTGTCGTCGGGCGCCGGAGATGCCGATCTGTTCCTGCGTGTCGACGGCGTCGAGCACACAGTGCAGCTGGTGGATCTGACGGAATCCGCTGTGCGCGTGCGATTCGAAGGAGTCGATCATCCGTGTGCGGTGACCACACACGATGATGGATCGGTGTGGGTCGACTCTCCGGCATCCAGTTCGGGCTGGCGTCCTCGCCCCAGGCTGCCCGAGACGACGTCACTCGCGGCTTCGGCTGCCGGGCCGATCAGTGAGATCCCGGGCACAGTGGTCGACGTCCTGGTCAGCGCCGGCGATACCGTCGAAGCCGGTCAGAAGCTCGTGGTGCTCGAGGCGATGAAGATGGAGCATGCCGCACTCGCGGGAGTCGGCGGCGTCGTCGAGAGTGTCAATGTCGCTGTCGGACAATACGTAGAGGCGCAGGTCGAACTGGTGACGATCTGCGAGGGGGGACCGTCGTGACCACTGGTTCACCATTGCGGGTCGCGAACTGTTCGGGGTTCTTCGGCGATCGACTCTCCGCGGCCCGTGAGATGGTCGACGGCGGATCAATCGACGTACTCACCGGCGACTGGTTGGCTGAATTGACGATGGGGCTGCTGGCGCGGCAACGCCGACGAGATGCCGACGCCGGATTCGCAGGAACTTTCGTGACTCAACTCGAGGACGTACTCGGAGACTGCCTCGACCGCGGGATCAAGATCGTTTCCAACGCGGGGGGCCTCAACCCGCACGGATGTGCTGAACAGGTCCGAGCCATCGCCGAACGTTCAGGGCGCACGGTCAACGTGGCGGTGGTGTACGGGGACGACGTCGCCGACACTTTCGCCGAGGCCAGGACAAACGGCTGGAGCGCGCCCCATCTGGACACAGGGGAGGAGCTCGGGGCAGAGGTCGAACCAGAGGTTGTCAGCGCGTATCTCGGCGCGTGGGGCATTGTCGAGGCCTTGGACGCAGGTGCAGATGTGGTCGTGACCGGGCGTGTCACCGATGCTGCGATCATCGTCGGTCCCGCTGCATGGCACCATCGATGGAAACGCAATGACTGGGACGCGCTGGCGGGGGCCGTGGCGGCCGGGCATGTCATCGAGTGCGGAGCCCATGCAACCGGGGGTAATTTCTCTTTCTTCCGGGAGGTACCCGACATGCGGTTGGCGGGATTTCCGCTCGCCGAGATCTTCCCGGACGGATCGTCGGTCATCACGAAACACGCACGTACGGCAGGTGCGGTCACCATCGACACGGTGACGGCACAACTGCTGTACGAGATCGACGGGCCGCGGTATCTCAATCCTGACGTGATCACCCGGCTCGACACCATTCAGTTGTCTGATGACGGTCCCGACCGGGTGCGCCTGTCGGGTGCGCGCGGAGAACCGGCTCCCAGGACGGTAAAGGTGGGTGCGCTGGTTGCGGGCGGATGGCGGAATGAGACGACCTTTGTGTTGACGGGGCTGAACGTGGAGGAGAAAGCAGAGCTGGCCGAAGAGTTGCTGTGGTTGCAGATGTACTGCGGCCGTGAGGACTTCGACAGCGTCACGACGCGGTTACTCCGAGCCGACCGTCCGAATCCTGCGACCATGAACGATGCGGTTTCCCTGTTCACGATCACAGTGACCGGCAAGGACAGGCGCCTGGTCGGCAGCCTGTCCCGCGCCGCGGTGGAAACGGGACTCGCGACCTATCCTGGCGCGTACTTCACAACCCCGCCAGGGGCGGGCAGCGAGTTCACCGTTTTCTGGCCCACACTTCTCCCGGTCGAGGCCGTGCAGCAGCACGTAGAACTGGGGGGAACCACGTGGACGATTCCGTCGCCGCCAACGGACGACAATGCGGAAAGCATTGCGCCGCACTTCGATTATCCTTCGATTCCGTCGGGACCCTTCAGCGAAGCCGCCCTCGGAACCGTTCTCGGCGCGCGGTCAGGGGACAAAGGTGGCAACGCCACGCTCGGGGTGTGGGCCCGAACCGAAGACGCGCACGCCTGGTTGCGGTCATGGTGGAATGCGACGGAGATACATCAGCTCATTCCTGAAGCCGCCGACTGCGAGCTGCGGCTGTGGGAGCTCCCGCAGCTACGTGCTTGTGGGGTGACGATCGTCGGGCTTCTCGGCCGGGGAGTCGCCGCGAACCCGAACCTGGATTCCCAGGCCAAGGGGCTGGGAGAGTACCTACGCGCGAAACATGTGCCGGTGCCCACGGCGCTGATCCGAACGGGGCACTCATGACGCCTTCGGATTTGCCGGAGTTGGTTCGCTATGAGGTCGACGGCGTCGTGGCCACGATCACTTTGGACTCACCGGCGAACAGAAATGCGCTCTCGAGCACCTTGTGTGCGCAACTGCTGGCCCACCTGCGTACCGCTTTGGATGCCGAGGGTGTTCGGGTGGTCGTGCTCTCGCATACCGGCACCGTTTTCTGCGCCGGCGCGGACCTCAAGGAATCAGCAACAGACAAACGCGCCACGAGCCGCGATTTCGCGGCAATTCTGGAGACATTGTGGGTGTCGACCAAACCGGTTGTGGTACGTGTCGCCGGTACCGTTCGAGCGGGTGGAACAGGCCTGATCGCCGCAGCGGATTTCGCGGTGGCGGCCGAATCCGTGAATTTTGCCTTCACGGAGATTCGCCTGGGCGTGGTTCCGGCAGTCATTTCAGCTCCTCTGCGTCACACTGTGGTGGCGCATGCTCTGTATCGGCTGTTTCTCACCGGCGAGACGTTCAGCGCTGAGCATGCCGTGAACATCGGATTGCTGACCGCAGCGGTCCGCGTCGGTGATCTCGACGACGAGGTCGCGCGGATCGTCGAGATGGTGATTCTCGCGGGACCACTGGCGTGGGCGGGTACCAAGAAACTGATGCGTGGCGATGTTCCGTCGCTGGCCACCGAACTCGTGTCGATGCAGGAACTGTCGGTGGGCTACTTCGAGTCTCCCGAGGGCAGAGAAGGGGTCCGTGCCCTGGTGGCGCGACGGACGCCATCGTGGGCCACGGGCTGAGGAGAACAGAATGAACGATGTCGGAGCCGAGAGAACAGTGACGCTCGAGCGCCGAGGTTCCGTGGCTGTGGTGCGGTTGAACCGGCCGGATCGACTCAACGCATTCACGTTCGAGATGCGAACCCAGCTCATAGCTGCCTTCGACGAATGCGACGCGGACGATTCTGTCCGCGCAGTCGTACTCACCGGAGCAGGCCGTGCCTTCTGCGCAGGCGCGGACCTGGCTGCCGGAGGAGACACCTTTGTGCTCGAGAGCGACCCAGAAGGCGAAGCGCCACCGGACTCCGGTGGCGAGGTCACACTCAGGATCTATCGGTCGATGAAACCAGTGATAGCCGCGATCAACGGCCCGGCTGCAGGTATCGGTGTCACCATGACCTTGCCGGCAGACATCCGGGTTGCCGCCGATACGGCCAGATTCGGTTTCGTCTTCACTCGGCGAGGCCTGGTACCGGAAGCGTGCTCGACATGGTTTCTTCCTCGCCTCGTGGGCATCTCGATTGCTCTCGAATGGACCATGGGTGGCGAGATGGTTTCCGCCACAGAGGCATTCGAGCGTGGACTGTTGCGCGAGGTGGTCCCCGCCGACGAGGTGGTGGACAGGGCAGTCGAGATCGCGAACTCGCTGACCGAGTCCACCGCACCGGTCTCGGTTGCGTTGGCCCGGTCCATGATGTGGCGCATGCTCGGAGCAGAGAGTCCCGAGGTGGCGCATCGAGCTGAATCGAAGGCGATGTATTCCAGGGGGAGATCGAATGACGTCCGCGAGGGAGTCGCGGCATTCTTCGAGAAACGCGCACCCTCGTTCCAGCAAAAGATCTCGGAGGGACTCCCAGACGTTCTGTGATGGTAAACCATTGCAGCGGTACGTATTTCCGGCGCCAACTCTGTCGTTCCCCGACGTGGTTGGGCCGTTGCTGACGCATATACGGCGAGCGATCCGCGCGAACGCAGCGAGTTTGACTGATAGTCATTTTTCTCTTGACGGTGCCGCCGCACCGTTGTAATTTGACTGTGGGTCAAATCACTATCGGCCCGCTCAAGTGGCATTCACCACTTTGAACCTTGACTCACCCAGAGTTGGGTCCGCCGTTCGCGGTGACGCCGGCGGTCGCAGCCACAAGGAAGGCGTTAAGTATGCGTGGGAAAACCGGTCGACTAGTGGCAGGGGCTATCGCTGTTGCATGCGTGCTCTCCGTAGTCTCGTGTAGCAGTGACGACGGCGGCGGTGACTCGGAGTCGTCAGCAGTCGTCTCCGAGGCTGGCACCCGAGCGTCGGGTGACCCGATCAGGATCGGCCATTTCAACCCGTCTGAGGGCCCGGCGGCGCAGGCTGGTGTGTCCACCGGGCAGAAAGCGGCAGTCAAGTACATCAACGAACAGTTGGGGGGCATCGGCGGACGTCCGATCGAGGTCATCGATTGCGGTGTGGATCAGGCGGCGCCGGAGTCGACCATCTCCTGCGCGAACCAGTTCGTAGAGGCCGGTGTCGCCGCGGCCGTTGATGGGTACAACGCGGAATCGGTTGCAGCGCTGCCTATCCTGGCGTCGGCACAGATTCCGATGGTGGGGCAGATCGCATTCAATCTGGCCACCGGAGCGCAGGGGGAGAATCGGGTCTATTTCGGTCCTCCTGCCGTATCGTTTCTCGTCGGCTTCATGGAAAATCTCAAGAAGACCGGCAATACGTCGCTGACGATGACAAACTCTGATCTGCCAGGGGCGCATCAACTGTTCGACACGGTTCTGACGCCGCTGAGCAGGCAACTCGGAATTGACTTCAAGGCCGTTTACTACCCCCCGGCAGGACCGAACTTCACCGCGCTTGCCACGACAATGGCGGACGGCAACCCCGCAGCGGCGGGCTTCTTGACTGCGCCGAATGACAACACCTGTACCAAGCTGGCGCAGTCGCTGCGTTCGGTGAAGTATCAGGGCATCATGTTCATGGCCGCGTGCACCGAGTTCATTGATACTCTGGGTGCGCAGGCCGTTGGTGCGCAGACCTACGCACCTACATGGCTCCCGCCGGCCGCGGACAAGGCCCCTGAGCCGGTGCAGAAGAACCTGGCGATAGCCGAGAAATACATCGAGGAACAAGGCGGAACCGGCGGATTCTACGCAATAGGCACCTTCGCCACCTTCGTTGATCTGGTGCAGGGTCTGAACTCGTTGCAGCAGAAAGATTTCACGGGCGCGGCCGTTCTGTCCTCGCTCAAGACCCTGACCGGATACCAGAGCTTCATCGGCCCGGTGCTGAACTGTACCAGCCCTACGAGCCCGAACTGCACGTCAGAGATGATGTTGTTCGATGTGGTGGCAGACAAGAAGACCGAGCCGGTCGGCGGCGGGTTTCTCACTCCCAATCCCGCGATCATGAAGAACGTCCCGGGCGCAGTCTGACCGAACGTCTTTGTCAATGCCCATGCGGGGTGGTCGCTTTGGCGGCCACCCCGCACGTGCGCTGTCATGATCGCCACGGCGCCCGGATGAGTGGGTAGGTAACCAGTCTCTTGACTGTCAGTTATGAGATGACTAGCGTGACATGGACCACTGAACCAGAACACAAAAGAACCGTAGGAGTCGACGATGGCGTCACCTTCAAAACTCGCCCACATAGTCCTGAAGACGAACCAGCTCGACATTCTGCAGAATTGGTACGTACAGGTACTTGATGCGCGGATTGCGTATGCCAGCGACGTCATGTCGTTCATCAGCTACGACGACGAGCACCATCGTGTTGCCTTCGTCTCGACCGGGGCCACAGAGCGTCCCACCGATTCCCATTCCGGCCTCCATCACGTTGCGTTCACATACCACAACTTGGATGGTCTGTTGGACACGTACTTTCGACTCAAGGAGCTCGACATCAACCCTGTCGGGAGTATCAACCATGGTCCCACCACATCGATGTACTACCAGGATCCCGACGGCAACAATGTCGAACTGCAGGTCGACAACTTCGCGACGGCGGAGGCCGCGCAGGAGTACATCGATGCCAACTTCGACACCAATCCCATCGGCGTACCCATCGACCCGGAAGAAATCGCAAGAAGGTACCGTGCCGGTGAATCGTTCGAAGAGCTGGTGCGACTGTGACCGACCGTGAAGAGACCCAGGTTCTCGTCATAGGAGCGGGTCCTGCGGGGCTCGCGACCGCTTATGTTCTCGGGCAGTACGGAATCCCGAGCATAGTTTGTGACCAACACGGCGGTGTTCATCCGCATCCGCGTGCCCACGTCGTCAACACCAGGTCGATGGAAATGTTCCGAGCCTGGGGTGTGGCCGACGCTGTGGCGTCAGATGACCATGCTCTCGACACGAGTCAAGGGATGCGAGTGGTGTGGAGGCACTCCCTTGCAGGTGAAGAGTTCGGCCATATCGACACGTCCGAGGTGCCGGCCGAGAGACTGCGGAGACGGCGTGAAGGGTCGCCGGTGAACACGATCTCTTGCCCGCAAGACCGCATCCAAAGCCTCCTTGTCGGGGCGGTCACCAGTCAGGGAGTCTCGCGCGTCGATTACGACACCCGGGTGGTAGCGGTCGAAGACGGGGCGCACAGCGTGACAGCCACAGTAGAGGTCCAGGGCGCGACCAAGAAGATCACGGCCCAGTATGTGGTGAACGCCGAGGGAGCGGCCGGTAGAGTGCGCGCCGCTCTCGGGATTGACGTCGATGGAGTTCCGAAGCTGGGCGACCAGGTCACCACCTACTTTCACGCTGATCTGAGTAGGTGGACAGGCGATGCTCCGCCGTTACTGAGCTGGGTCGTCAACACCGAGATACAGGGTGTGTTCGTGTCGATGGGTCGCAACCGTTGGACGTTCACCACAGGGTTCGATGCCGATGAAAGTGCTGAAGGGGACTTCACGTCGCAGCGTTGCATCGAAATGATCGAGTCGGCGATCGGATCGACCGATGTCGACGTCGATATCGATGTACGTTCAACTGGGACATGGACACTGGGTGCGACGATTGCCCAGAAGTTCCGTAAGGGACGGGTGTTCCTGGTTGGGGACACCGCCCACCAGTTTCCGCCAACGGGTGGCTTCGGTATGAACACAGGCCTGGGTGATGCGGACAACTTGGCCTGGAAACTTGCTGCCGTCCTTCAGGGCCGCGCGCCCGAACGCCTGCTCGACACCTACGAGTACGAGCGTCAGGCAGTGGCTCGCGCGAACAGCGAGTTCAGCGTCACGAACGCCATCAAGATGGCGGCCACTGGTGTTGGTCCCGCTGCGGGACTGGTCGCCGAGGAACTGGAAAGTGCAGACCCCGCCGTGTCGGCAGCCGTCCGTGACCGCCTGAAGTCTGAGATCCCGAACCAGTTACCGCATTTCGATGACATCGACTTGGAAATCGGATACGTGTATGGTCCGTCCACGGACAAGGACGCCATCACGGCCCCGATTGTCGGAGGGCGGCTTCCGCACAAGTGGATCACGCGAGATGGTGCCGAAGAGTCAACCCTTGATCTGCTCGGTCCCCGATTCACTCTGATCGCCGGCCCAGCCTGGACTGCGTTGGCCGAGCAGGATCTTCGCGTCGGGTCCGAAGTTGTGCAACTGCTCGTCGAGGGTCGGGATTTCGGCTTCACCGACGCCGCAAAGACGCTTGGGGTGGACGAAGGCGGGGCTGTCTTGGTCAGACCTGACGGCCACATCGTGTGGATCGGTGACCACCTGCCATCTGACCCTGCCGAGGCGCTGGCGTCAGCCATCGACGATTTATACTGCAGCGCAACGGGCTTGGTACGATGAGCTTCACTTGGGCGTGGCGGTGCCATCCGGATCTTCCTGGACGTGTATCACCGGCGTATTGAGCCAAGGCCGTCGCGTATCAATCACCGACATGTCGTCGGCCCTGTTTTGTGAGGAGCAAGAGTTGACAGTACTTGACGTCGTCGCCAGTAATCCGGACTCGGTCGGTAAGTACGCACTGATGACCGACCAGTCCAGCATCGAGTTCAAGGGAAGATCGCTCTGGGGCCTACTGCGCGTCAGGGGGCGGTTCACAGACATCTCTGGTCACGGGGAGTTGTTCGAGCAGGGGAATGTGCTCGGCGAACTCATTGTGGATTCGGCCTCTATCAGCACCGGGATCGGTAAGCGGGATGAGCATCTTCGGTCGCCGGATTTCTTCGATACGGCACGCTTCCCCCTCATCTCCGTAAATGTCACAGGACTGCGACAGCTCCCGTCGCAGGAGCTAATGATCGATGTGGCCATATGGGTCAAGGGCGTGGTCGAGAACATCTCCATTCCTGTCACTGTGACGGTGGTCGACGATCGCGTCATTCACGTGCAGGCAGCGGCGACAATCGATCGGACAAACTTCGGTGTGGACGCCAACCAGTTGGGGATGGTATCCGACTCGGTGGATGTGTCAGCCGATCTCCGGTTTCGCAAGACCGGGTGACGACGAGACTCCAGTAGTCGAAATCCGCGTAGTGTGTTGGTCGCCTTTCTTTGGCGAAACACGTTGCACGACTTAGTATGTGTGGAGCCTGGCTCGTGAGATCGATCTGGTCATTTTCTCCGTAGTGGCGTCACGGTAGCTGCACCGATGACTGCGGCCACTGTCATATCGAGATAGTACGAAGCAGGTTTCTCGATGCGGCGGACGCTGACCATCAGGCCTTCGAAGAACAGGTGTGCCGCTTCGGTCATCCTGACCAGATCGGCACCGTGGGGGGCGTTGTCCGCTACGACGGCCATGAAGCGCTCTTCCAGCCAAAGCTGGGTGTCAGCGTAGACCGCCCTGAGCGCCTCGCTGTCGTCCATTCTTTCGTAGGCCTCGCGGTGCAGACTCCGGAAAGGCGCGAGGGTTTCGAAGAACTCGTTCAGCTCACCGTAGGGATCCCCCGCGATCGACGGGTCGGCCTCTATTTCTCGACGAGTGTCCGCGAACATCTGGTCGAGGGCCGCTGCGAATAGGTCATCTTTGGTCGCGTAGTACCAGTGCACGGCGGCAGTTGTGAGGCCGGCGGCCCTGCCGACAGCTGCAACACTGGTCGCCCGGTACCCGAACTCTGTGAACAGTGTCACGGCGCAGTCGACCACGGCCGCCGCGCGCTCGGCCTTCGGTACCGTCTGATTGTTCCTGGGCATGACACGGATCCTAGCGTCAACCCGTATCCTCCTATCGTTTTGACGATGACCGCATTCGCCGCGCGGGGTTGACTTGACTGCCAGTCAAAAGCTACCCTTTCGGTGTGCCAGATCACACCCGTGCCTGGCCGACTGTTCGTAGTCAGCCGTCGATGCCTTGAAACCGCAAACTCGGCCGTGGTACTTGGCGAACCTTGGAGAACGGGCATTGATTGCTTCGACCGATCAATCCATCGAATATCGATCTTGATTACCGAGTCACACCGAGTGAGCATCGTGGGAGGCGCTTGAGTCGTATGACGCGAAGGCGATGGAGGGCCCGGAGCCCGTCCGGACCTGCCGCGGTACTCGAGGTGGTGAATCCTGCGCGCCGTCGTTCCGATTGGTCAATCATGCTCACGCGCAGATTAATTCACGCCGCCAATCGCAGTCCTGTGCTAACCGATCGCGATGCGACGGGACCGGCCCTGGTTCGTGTCACAACCGGGCCGTAACCCTGTATGGAGGATTCGTCCCTGCTGGGGCGAGTTGTACGCGCAACAAGCAATTCATCGACAGATCCGACCAATCACCCTGGTAGAGCGTCCAATTCGAGGTCCAGAACTGGCCGAATCGTATTGACTACGGAGGATCTCTCAAGCTAATTTGCTTGTGGCTCAGATCACTTCTGAAGCCGTCCAGTGGTTCAGTCCACATGGACTCCAATCTCTTTAGCTGACCGGACCGTCCGGGTAGATGCGACGGCCGCAGCCGCCTAGGAAGGCGTGGAAAATGCGTAGGAATACTGGTCGACTACTGGCAGGGGCCATCGCTGTCGCGTGTGCGCTCTCTGTGGTCTCGTGTAGTAGCGACAGCGATGATGGGGGAGGGTCGGCATCGCAGACGGTCGCCACCGAAGGTGGCACGAAGGCTTCGGGCGACCCGATCAAGGTCGGCCTCTTCAACCCGTCGAAAGGGCCGCTCGCGCAACCTGGTGTAGCCGTCGGGCAGAAGGCTGCTGTGACCTACATCAACGAGCAAATCGGCGGAATCGGTGGTCGGCCCATCGAAGTTGTCGACTGCGGGATCGACCAGACCTCACCGGAGTCGACCATTGCCTGCGCCAACCAGTTCGTCGAGGCCGGCGTAGTTGCCGCGATTGACGGAAACGATGTCGAGGCCGCCGCGGCGATGCCGATCCTGACGTCAGCGGGTATCCCGATGATCGGACAGACTCCCTACAACGCCGCCGTCGGAGCGGAGACCGAGAATCGCGTCTACTTCGGCCCGCCGCCGGCGGCCTTCCTCGTCGGATTTCTGCAGTCATTGAAGGAGGAGGGCAAAGACTCGGTGACGATGGGCAACGCAGACGTCCCCCAGGCCCATTTGATCTACGACAGCTTGATGGTGCCGCTCACCGCGCAGTTCGGTATCGAAACCAAGAACGTGTACTACCCGCCGGCGGGGCCCAACTTCACTGCGTTGGCGACCACCCTCTCTGAAGGTGCGCCGGCAGCTGCAGGCGTCATGAACGTTCAGAACGACAACTTCTGCACGAAGTTGGCGCAGTCGATGCGGTCGGTGAAGTACAAGGGCACCTTGTTCCTGGCGAACTGCACCGAGTTCATCGACAGCATGGGCGCTCAGGCGGTTGGTGCACGCACCTACTCGCCCAACTGGTTGCCCCCGGCAATCGAATCAGCACCCGAAGCCACCCAAAAGAACATGGCGATCGCTGAGCAGTTCATCGACGAAGCAGGCGGTGAGGCCGGTTATCACTCGCTGGGCATGTTCGCGACATTTGTCGATTTCGCGCAGGGCCTGAACTCGTTGCAGCAGAAAGACTTCACGGGACCGGCGATTGTGTCGGCGCTCAAGGGTCTGACGAACTATCAGAGCTTCCTCGGTCCGGTACTGGACTGCACAAGCCCGACGAGCCCGAACTGCACCTCGGAAGTACTTCTTTTCGATGTGGTCGCTGACAAGAAGACCGAGCCGTTTGGTGGCGGGTTCACCCAGCCGGATCCCGCAGTACTGAAACTGATCCCGGGCGCTGTCTGATTCGTTCGTTCGATCGCGGGGTGACCGATGAACAGGTCACCCCGCGGTTCTCAATTCTGTTTCGCGTCTTATCGGGCGCCCTTAGTCAGTGAGTGATAATGGGTCAATTTCTACAATTTGTTTCGCTGGGTTTGTCAACCGGCGCCGTCTATGCGGTTCTGGCTTCGTCATTGGTGGGCGTATACGCAGCGACCGGGATTCTGAACTTCGCGCAGGGCGCCTTCGCGCTGTGGTCGGTGTACGTGGTGGCCGCTTTACGCAGCGAGGGCGTGCTGGTCCTCCCAGTGGGGTCGATCTCGATGGGCGGTGAGGAAAGCCCCCCGTCGACGTTCGTAGCAGTGGTGATCGGCGTGGTGTCCGCGGTGGTATGGGCGCTGATCGCGCACTATCTGATATTCCGGCCGTTGCGACGCGCCCCGGTGCTGGCGCAGGTGGTTGCGTCGGTGGGGTTGATGGTGTCCTTGCAGGCGTTGGTGCACTTGCGTTTCGATACCGAGAATCTGTTGCCACTGCCGGTGCTACCCGAGTCGACGTTCGAAGTCGCCGGCGCGGTGATCAATTGGTCCGACTTGTTGCTGGCTGGTATCGCGATACTGATCGCTGCGTTGTTCTGGGCCTATTTCCGACTCACCACATTCGGGGTGGCCACCCGTGCGGGTTCAGAAGACGAGCTGGCTGCCAGGCTCAGTGGCTACGCGCCGGATCGGCTGGCCGCGATTGTGTGGATGCTGGGCGGTGCGGCATCGGGGCTCATCGGCATTCTGGGTGCTTTCACGATCGGTTTGAATGTTTCGACGTATACGTTCTTCGTCATCCCCGCGCTCGCCGTGGCGCTGTTGGGTCGTCTGACTTCCTTTGGTGTCGCATGCGCGGCAGGTCTGTTTCTGGGGTCGTTCCAAGCGGTGATCGTGTGGTTGGCGACAAAGGAGTGGTGGCCCAGTTGGGCACAAACCGGTCTCGGTGAAGCGGTGCCTTTTGTGATCGTCGTCGTGGCATTGTTCCTGCTGGGCGGGCGGATTCCGTCGCGGGGCTCGTTGGGCGAAGTGAAGATGCCGGCGGTGAAGATCCCGCAGATCAAGGCGATCCCGACGGTGGCTGTCATCGGTGTGGTGGTTGTGGCGATTGTGCTGACCGACGGTTCGTGGCGGTACGGAGTCGTCACTTCGGTGATCCTGTCGCTGATCTCCCTGTCGCTGGTGTTGTTGACCGGCTATCTGGGGCAGATTTCGTTGGCATCGATGGCGTTCGCCGGTGCTGCAGGGTTCGCGCTGTCGAAGATCACGACCAACTGGTCGGTGCCATTTCCGCTCACCATTGTGTTGTCGGCGCTGGCTGCCACCGCTCTGGGTGTTCTGGTGGGTATCCCCGCTCTCCGCATCCGGGGAGCGCAGCTGGCCGTTGTCACGTTGGCCGCAGCACTGGCCATTCAGAGTTTCGTCTTCAACAATCCTTCTCTGACGCCCTATGAGGGCAACATGATCGAGGACCCATCATTGTTCGGGGTGGATCTCGGCGTGCGCGATGGCACCACATTGGTGACGTTGCCATTCGCGTTCATGGTGTTGGCGGTCGTTGCATTGTGCACCTTGATGGTCATGCGGTGGATGGGCGGCTCGACGGGTCGGGCCTTCCTGGCCGTTCGGTCCAACGAGCGCGCTGCGGCGTCGGTCGGTATCAACGTCGCGACGACAAAACTTCTGGGATTCGCGTTGTCGGCGTTCTTGGCCGGGGTCGGCGGTTGCCTGTTGGGCTATAGCCGTGGTCAGTTGTCGGCTGGTTCGTTCACTGTGGTGATCGGCCTGACTTTGTTGGCGATGACCTATGTCGGTGGGATCACGTCGGTGACGGGTGCTTTCATCGCCGGGGTGGCCGGCCCGTTGGGCGTGGCGTACACGTTCCTGAATGACACCGTGGACCTGGGTGAGTATTACGAACTCCTGGCTGGTCTGGGGCTGTTGACGATGGCGGTGCTCCACCCTGTGGGTATTGCCGGGGCGGTCGCCGAACTCGTCGCAACTGTCCGGGGTCGGTTCAGTGGTGGTGGTCGTAAATCAGTCTCCGATGGAGTCGATTCGAGTTCTGTTGTGTCGAAGGAGAGTGCACGTGTCTGATCCGGTGGAGTTGTTGCGCACTGACGGTCTGGGGGTGCGGTACGGCGGTGTGGCGGCCAATAGTGATATCGACATCACCGTCAACGCTGGAGAGATCGTCGGGTTGATCGGTCCGAACGGGGCAGGCAAGACCACATTTGTCGATGCAGTGACCGGTTTCACCTCGGCCACCGGCGGCGTGAGCTTGGGTGGGGTGCAACTGGAACACGCCAGTGCACATCGACGCCGTGCGGCAGGAATGGCGCGTACGTGGCAGGCAGGTGAGTTGTTCGCTGACCTGACGGTGGCGCAGAACCTGGCCGTGGCCGTGCAACGGGTGGGTTTGCGCGCGCTGTTCTGGGACATTGTCAACGGGTCTCGGCCCCCCGTGACCACCATCGACACCGCCCTGGCGACTGTCGGTTTGACCGAGGTGGCTGACCGTTTCCCGGGTGAGCTGGCTTTGGGGCAGCAGAAGCTGGTCGGGGTGGCTCGAGCGTTGGTGGGGGGCACGCGGCTGGTCTTACTCGATGAACCGGCCGCGGGCTTGGACACGCATGAAAGCGCGGAGTTCGGGTCTGAGTTACACAAGATCGCAGATTCGGGAGTCGGGGTGTTGCTGATCGATCACGACATGTCCCTCGTCCTCGACGTGTGTGATCGGCTGTATGTGCTGGATTTCGGTAAAGTCATCGCTGCCGGTACCCCCGCTGAGATTCGAGACGATCCAGCTGTGGTGGCCGCCTACCTCGGCGCACCCACTGAGAACACTGATCCTTCCGAACCGTCTGAGCCACTCAGCTTGTCTGAGGCCGTACGTTCAGCTCCTTCAACTCCTGAGGTCCGACCATGAGTGCGACAATCGAACACGAAACGACGCAGCACGCTGACGCGGTGTTGGACATCGACGGAATCACCGTCGGTTACGGCGGGGTCCCGGCGGTGCGTGAAGTCTCGATGACAGTTCGGCCAGGCCAGATCATGGCCGTGCTCGGGCCGAACGGCGCAGGCAAGACGACGACCCTGTTGGCCGCGGTAGGCGCTTTGGCGACGATGTCGGGCGAAATCACCGCTTTCGGAGCTCCACTTGATCGGCGGGTCGAAAAAAACGCCCGCCGTGGTCTGACCCTGGTTCCCGACAATCGAGGCGTGTTCCACAAACTGACTGTGGCCGACAATCTGCGTCTGGCAAAGCGATCCGGCGGTCTCGGCACTGACGATGTGTTTGCCTACTTCCCGAAACTGAAGTCCCTCAAAGCCCGTCGCTGCGGCAACCTCTCGGGCGGCGAACAGCAAATGCTGGCCTTGGCCAAGGCGCTTCTGTCAGGACCCAAAGTCTTGCTGATCGACGAACTGAGCATGGGACTGTCTCCGATAGCCGTTAAAGACCTGCTGCCGAGACTTCGCAGTATTGCCGACGACCAGAATATGGCCATTGTTCTGGTTGAACAGCACATCGATTTGGCACTCGGAATTGCTGATTCGGCAGTCGTCCTCCACCACGGGCGGGTTGCGCTCGAGGGAACTGCGCAAAGCCTACGAAGCCAACGACACCTCGTCGAGGCCGCGTACTTCGGACGTACCGGGCAGCCTGCCGAATCCAATTGATTTGATTCGGTAGGTGGTCGGGAAAGGCCGCGGCTCAGATCGACACGTGTGCGGTCATGGGCCGCGGCCTTCGAAGTCGTGTGACGGATCCTTTTGTTCAAATCGTTCATCGTCACCTATTCTTTGTTCCGGGCGACGGCTGAATTTCCCGCGTGATTGATTGGTCCTGCCGATCAGTTGTTGGTGGGTTGGCCGTTGATGTGGGGGTGGCTGGGGCTTCATCATCGGTAGGACGGGCTCGCTTCCGCGGGTGTGTTCTCCGTAGATGTAGGTGGTCAATGATGATCTCTGGTCAGGCTGTCCATGATGTGCTGGCGGCGTTTTGGTTCGATGTTGATCATCGTGACGGTGTGGGGGCGCACCTGTTTTTCGTCGCTGATGGGGAGTTGGCGTTCGAGTCTGCGCGGTTTCGTGGTCGGGATGAGATCAGGGCTGTGTATGCGGACAGGGTTGCTCGTGGGCCGCGTGTGAGTCGGCATGTGATGAGCAATGTTCATGTGGTTTCTCGTGAAGACGACTCCGTCGAAGTGGTGTCGTCGGTGTGTCTGTATGCGCAGGATGGTCATGCTCCTGGGTCGCGGGTGATTCCGGTGGGTGTGTCAGATGTCTTTGATCAGTTGGTGTCCACGTCGGATGGTTTGTTGATCGTGAGTCGGTCGATTGTGAATCAGTTCGTGAGTTCGGATGCTGAGTTCGCGGTGCCAATGCAGGCCCGTGTCGCCAATGTCAGTGAAAGGTTAGAACGATGATTACCCGTGTTTCTTCGGTCACGTATGAGGTGCCCGATGTTGAGGCCTCGATTGGTTTTTATGAGCGTCATGTTGGGCTCACTGTGACCGAACGTATCGGTGCGAGTGTGTATTTGAGGGCCAAGTCTTCCCATCATGATTTGGTGTTGGTGGCTTCGGACAGTGCTGAGTGTGTGTTGCATTCGTTGAACTTCGAGTCCGACGATGTCGCTGCGGATGTGGAGCGTGCGGTCGGTGCGGGGTCGAAAGATCTCGGGGTGGTCGAGCACGGCGGGGTTGAGGTTGCGCATCTGCTCGAGGCTCCTGGTGGGTTCGGGTTTCGTATTCATTCGACGGTGGAGCAGGTGCAGGCTGCGCCTGAGTCGAATTTGGCTCAGCCGATGCACTTTTCGCATTTCAATATCGGTGTGCCAGATGCTGCCGGCGCGATTGCGTTCTTCGTTGATGGTTTGGGGTTGCGTAATTCGGATTGGATCGGTAGCGCCGAGAATCCGATGATCGGTTGGTTGCATTGTCCGGTTGATGGGGCTTTGCATCATGGGGTTGCGGTCCTGCAGACCGAGGATGTTCGGTTGCATCATATTTCGTATGAGTATGAAAACGCGGCCGAGATCATTGATCGTGTTGACGATTATGTGGATGACTCGCATTTTCTGGTGTGGGGCATGGGCCGGCACGGCACGGGTGGCAGCATCTTCGCCTATATCGAGGATGTGTCGGGCGTGATGGTCGAGTTGGGGACCGGGATGATCCGGATCGGTGCCGATCCGCGGTGGGATGGGCCCAAGGTGTGGGCGCCGGATGATCCGCGTGGTGTCGATGAATGGGGTTCGAGTGTTCCTGAGGCGTGGATGGGAAAGCGAACCGCAGTGGCCACTCCTTCGACCTTGGTGAGCAAAGCATGAACACACAGAACGTGATTGCCAACCCCCAGTACATCGACTTGCACGGCGAGGCTTCCACTTCGACCGCGGCGGGTGGACGATCCTGGACCGTGCGCGGGAACAACTACGCGCTCGAGTACGTCGAGGCTGCTGCGGGAGATGTGTTCAGTTACGAATCCGCGTGCGAGCACGTCATGATCGTGCCGGATGACGGCGTCGACCTCCAGATCAGCTCGCTCGGGCAGCAGGTGCGGGTGACTGAAGCCGCGGTGGTGGTACTACCCGCGGGCGCCACAGAGCTGGCGGTCGGCGGTGACATGCGATTTGTTTCGCTCGTCGACAATCGCGATACGCACAGGACCGGTTCCGCATTGAACCAGGAAAGTTACCGAGAGCCGGACCCGAGGGTGTCGGGGATCAAGGTCGCGGCACGGCGCGAGCCCAGCACCGGCCCTGAAGTCTTCGCCCTCTCTGCGTACCCGCCTGAGCCCGGTCGCTTCGGCACGATCTTTCAGTCGGAGACGTTCTTGGTCAATCTTCTTGACCTTCAGCAGGGCCCGCGTGACGCGACGAAGCTGTCACCCCACCACCATGACGATTTCGAACAGTGCTCGCTGGCGCTCGCAGGTGTCTGGACACACCACCTCCGAACTCCATGGGGACCGGATAAGTCCCAGTGGCGGGACGACGAGCATCGCACCATCGGCAGTCCCTCGGTGACCATCATCCCCCCGCCGCTCGTTCATACGAGCGAGGCAGTGGGTGAAGGGGCCAATCGGTTGATCGACGTCTTCTGCCCGATTCGCCAGGACTTCATCGACAAGGGTTGGGTGCTGAACAGCACGAATTATGACGAGGTTCAGTGGTGAACCCCTTCCCCGGCCTCCCCGCTCACCGAGCGGGGCTCGGAGCTTGGATCAAGCTACCGGCGATCGAATCCGTGGAGCTCATGGCGGAGGCAGGAATGGACTCGGTTGTCATCGACCTCGAGCATTCGGCTCTCTCGATCGAGACCGCGTCATCTCTCGTGTCGGTCGCTCTGGGCAGAGGACTGATCCCGATGGTCCGCGTTCCCGATCATTCCCCGTCATGGATCCAGCGTTGCCTCGACCTCGGGGCAAGGGCCGTTGTCGTACCGCACGTGGATTCGGTCGAACAAGCGCGGGCGCTGCAGCAATCCTCCCGCTTCGAACCCAGGGGTCGCCGAGGGATGGGGCCCACTACCCGCGCGGGCGGTTGGAACCTTTCCGGACCGGAACCGTACCTGGCGACCGAACGCGCCATTGCCGTGGTCGTACAAATCGAGTCGGCGGAGGGCATGGCAGCGCTACCGGACATGCTTGCAACGTCGGTGGCGGACGGAGTCCTGCTCGGCGCAGCCGACCTGTCCATGTCACTTGGCCTGGCGATGGATGATCCGAAGGTGTTCGACCTGATGTCGGGTGCACTCGAGCACTGCGTCAAACATGGAGTTCCCTGTGCTCTCGCCATGGGTGCCGACGGCGCCGCTGCAGTCAGATCGGCTCAACGCGGTTTCAGCTTGATCATCGCCGGCAACGACGCGACCATGCTCGGCGCAGCAGCACGGCAGGTCGTCACCTCGGCCAAAGCCCTCGCTGACGCGCCATCGTGAACAGACCCGGGTCTCAGTTGCCGCTTCGAATCGCGCGCTGACGTCGATGCCCGAATCGCACCAAAGAGATGAGGTTCAAACCGTTTCGCGACGTCGACGTTACGCTTCGGGGAGTAGATCGTATTCCTGAACCGGTTCGACGGGGTAACTGATGAACTTGCGTGACCTTGAGATCTTTTTTGCTGTGGCCGACGAGCTTCATTTCGGTCGCGCAGCCGAGTCGCTCCGGCTGAGTCAGGCAAGCGTCAGCGAGGCCGTGGCGCGGTTAGAACGTGCCTTGGGCGCACCGCTCTTCTACAGAACCACGCGCAAGGTGGCCATCACCGAGTTCGGTTTCAGGGTGCTCGCGACCACACGACCGGCGTACACGAACCTCTATGAGGCGTACGGGCGCGCGGTTGCGGACGGGCGACACCGGGGAGAGATCCGTTTGGGTCACACACCCGAGCTCGGACAAGCGATGCTGCCTGGGCTGGTCCGGATGGGCGAGCAGACGGGTAGCAACACACCACCGCCATGGCGACCGTTCACCATGCACACCCGCGAACAGGTCGTGGCACTCCAAGCGGGCACGATCGACATAGGCCTGTGTTGGGAACCGTCGGTCGGTGATCAGGTGACCCGGCTCGTATTGGCAGCTTCGCCCTTGGTCGCGATCATCCGCGACGACGATCCGCTGGCCGAGGACTCTTCTCCGATCGCATTGGCGGAGCTGACCGGCCGGCAGCTCGTGGTCTCACCGCGTTCAGAGAATCCGGCGGCCTTCGCGCGTATAGGGCACGGGTTCAGGAAGGCTGGAATCGACCCGGACACCATCACCGAGGTCAACCACTACGACAGTGTGTCCGTCCACGTCGCGCAAGGCTACGGCGTGGGTATCCATCCCGTGGTCGCTGTGGGTCTGAATCGTTTCCCCAACTTGGTGTTTCGGACGGTGTCCGACGACGATGTCGCGTTGAATGTGTGCGCAATCGTCATGACTGCCACCGCGACCTCGGAGACCACTCGGATGCTCGATGCACTGCGGTCGGTGGCGTCGCGGGTCGTTGGTTTGTAAGGTTCGCGCGATTGATTGGCCCTGCCGATCAATTGTTGGTGGGTTGGCCGTTGATGTGGGGGTGGCTGGGGCTTCATCATCGGTAGGACGGGCTCGCTTCCGCGGGTGTGTTCTCCGTAGATGTAGGTGGTCAATGATGATCTCTAGTCAGGCTGTCCATGATGTGCTGGCGGCGTTTTGGTTCGATGTTGATCATCGTGACGGTGTGGGGGCGCACCTGTTTTTCGTCGCTGATGGGGAGTTGGCGTTCGAGTCTGCGCGGTTTCGTGGTCGGGATGAGATCAGGGCTGTGTATGCGGACAGGGTTGCTCGTGGGCCGCGTGTGAGTCGGCATGTGATGAGCAATGTTCATGTGGTTTCTCGTGAAGACGACTCCGTCGAAGTGGTGTCGTCGGTGTGTCTGTATGCGCAGGATGGTCATGCTCCTGGGTCGCGGGTGATTCCGGTGGGTGTGTCAGATGTCTTTGATCAGTTGGTGTCCACGTCGGATGGTTTGTTGATCGTGAGTCGGTCGATTGTGAATCAGTTCGTGAGTTCGGATGCTGAGTTCGCGGTGCCAATGCAGGCCCGTGTCGCCAATGTCAGTGAAAGGTTAGAACGATGATTACCCGTGTTTCTTCGGTCACGTATGAGGTGCCCGATGTTGAGGCCTCGATTGGTTTTTATGAGCGTCATGTTGGGCTCACTGTGACCGAACGTATCGGTGCGAGTGTGTATTTGAGGGCCAAGTCTTCCCATCATGATTTGGTGTTGGTGGCTTCGGACAGTGCTGAGTGTGTGTTGCATTCGTTGAACTTCGAGTCCGACGATGTCGCTGCGGATGTGGAGCGTGCGGTCGGTGCGGGGTCGAAAGATCTCGGGGTGGTCGAGCACGGCGGGGTTGAGGTTGCGCATCTGCTCGAGGCTCCTGGTGGGTTCGGGTTTCGTATTCATTCGACGGTGGAGCAGGTGCAGGCTGCGCCTGAGTCGAATTTGGCTCAGCCGATGCACTTTTCGCATTTCAATATCGGTGTGCCAGATGCTGCCGGCGCGATTGCGTTCTTCGTTGATGGTTTGGGGTTGCGTAATTCGGATTGGATCGGTAGCGCCGAGAATCCGATGATCGGTTGGTTGCATTGTCCGGTTGATGGGGCTTTGCATCATGGGGTTGCGGTCCTGCAGACCGAGGATGTTCGGTTGCATCATATTTCGTATGAGTATGAAAACGCGGCCGAGATCATTGATCGTGTTGACGATTATGTGGATGACTCGCATTTTCTGGTGTGGGGCATGGGCCGGCACGGCACGGGTGGCAGCATCTTCGCCTATATCGAGGATGTGTCGGGCGTGATGGTCGAGTTGGGGACCGGGATGATCCGGATCGGTGCCGATCCGCGGTGGGATGGGCCCAAGGTGTGGGCGCCGGATGATCCGCGTGGTGTCGATGAATGGGGTTCGAGTGTTCCTGAGGCGTGGATGGGAAAGCGAACCGCAGTGGCCACTCCTTCGACCTTGGTGAGCAAAGCATGAACACACAGAACG
>NZ_JAFRDR010000017.1 GCF_017377795.1 Williamsia soli
GATGATCCGGATCGGTGCCGATCCGCGGTGGGATGGGCCCAAGGTGTGGGCGCCGGATGATCCGCGTGGTGTCGATGAATGGGGTTCGAGTGTTCCTGAGGCGTGGATGGGAAAGCGAACCGCAGTGGCCACTCCTTCGACCTTGGTGAGCAAAGCATGAACACACAGAACGCAGTGACCGACCGGATCGACGTACACAGCCACTACATGGGTGAGGTCGGATACCGATTTCTCCGTGAAGCTCGCCTGATCCCGGAGAACTTCCCCGTGAAACTGTGGACTCCGGAGACATCCCTGGAGTTCATGGACGCGAATGGCATCGCGACCCAGATCCTGTCGTTGCCATTCAGTCTCCGAGGCAACTCCGCAGATCCAGACTTCCCTGCTCCTTCGGTCCGGCAACTCAACGAGGCTCTGGCCGAGGTGATCAAGGATCGTCCAGATCGATTCGGTGCCTTCGCAACTATCCCGTTCAACACCGTGGACGCGGCCTTGAACGAGATCGAGTACTCGCTGGATGTGTTGAAGCTGGACGGCGTAGCGGTCACCTCGAATGTCGACGGCACCTACTTCGGACAGCCATATCTGGAGCCTGTCCTGGAGGAGCTCGGGCGTCGACGGGTGCCGGTTTTCGTGCACCCCATGGACTGCGCACACGGAGCCGAACTCAACTTGGGCAGGGTGGGATCTTTCATCGAGTTCCCGATGGACACCACGCGCAACATTACCAATGCAATCTTGACCGGGGTATTCAAGCGGTATCCTGGCCTGAACCTGATACTTGCGCACTGCGGCGGAGTACTGCCGACATTGGCCAGGCGGATAATCGGGCACCTCGGACTAGGTCAAGGCCCCGGGGACGCCACCGACGTCGACGCCCAGCACGTCATCGACGTCCTCCGCAGTTTCTACTACGAGACGGCTCTGTCCGCCAGCCCGAACTCGCTTCTCCCGAC
This sequence comes from Williamsia soli, assembly GCF_017377795.1. GTDB lineage: Bacteria > Actinomycetota > Actinomycetes > Mycobacteriales > Mycobacteriaceae > Williamsia > Williamsia soli. The sequence goes on from NZ_JAFRDR010000017.1 coordinate 957, forward strand.
ATTGGAAGTCACCGACTACAGCCATGTCGTATTCGGAACGGACTTCGGCGCCGCTCCGGAATCGGTCATCAAGAGCAATATCGACGATCTCGCAGGATCCGCAGCACTGGACGACTCCCAGCGACGAGCCGTGGACCGCTTCAATGCCGAGACGCTCTTCCCGCGACTGAAGAGTTCGTAGAACCTCTGTCCCGATGCGCTCTGAGCCATCAGGACGCCACCCACCCTCTGGCGACTCGAATTCGACCACGCCAGAGGGCGGGTGAGTCTGTAAGTCAGTAATTAAGGAGTACAAAATGTCAGTATCCGGAACAAATCAGTCAGCCACCGGATCGTTCGCCTCCGCGGACAGAATCACCTGCGATGTTGCCGTTGTCGGTTACGGACCTGTAGGTATCACGTTTGCTGCACTGCTCGCGAAGGCCGGCCGCAGTGTTGTTGTCGTCGAGCGGTTTCCACAGCGGTACGACAAGCCTCGCGCTGGTCACTTCGACGGCGAGACCATGCGGACCTTCCAGCACCTCGGTATCGCCCGCGAAGTCGAGTTGCTTGTTCGGAAGATGAACTCCTATCAGGCTGTTTCGTCCACCAACGAGGTCCTCTCAGCACTGAAAGACGGCGACGCCGGCTCGGGCTGGCACAAGAGCTATCTCTTCCACCAGCCTGAAGTCGAAGACCGTATCGACGAACGGGGTCGTGCGCTCGGCGTGCAGGTTTTCATGAACACCACAGCTGTCAAGATCGAGCAATCGGAAGACGGCGCCAGGCTGCTCGTTCGCGACAGCGACGATGTCGACGGCCCGGTGCGGACCATCGAAGCTTCCTACATTGTCGGCGCCGATGGTTCGAACAGCTTCGTCCGGAAGACAATCGAGGTAGCTGCAAAGGATTTGGGCTTTCCGATTCTGGACGACCTTGCGATCGACTTCGAATACAACGATTCGGACATCGAGGTGCCACTCGGCGAGTCGGGACACATGATGGACGGCGACAACATCATCACGTTCGGACGCTGGACCGGCGGTCGTATCTCGCGCGTCGAGGTCTGCAAGCTAGGGGACGAAACACGGGAGTACTTGGAGAGGGAGGAAACCGCCTGGGAGTTCCTTGGAAAGTTCGGTCTGACGCCGGATATGGGTCGTATTGCCCGCAACTCGGTCTATACCTTCCGGTGTAGCGTGTCCGAGCAGTGGCGCAAGGGCCGAGTGTTCTTGATGGGCGATGCCGCTCACACCACGGTTCCGTTCATGGGACAGGGCGTCTGCGCTGGTATTCGCGACGCGTTCAACCTCTCGTGGAAGCTGGACGCCGTCCTGGCGGGCAAAGCGGATCCTTCGCTTCTCGACACCTATGAAAGCGAACGTTCCCCGCAGGCCACCGGGGTGATCGGCATGGCGATGGGAATGGGCGCCTTGGTGATGCCATCAGCGATTGATCCCGACAAGCTGGCGGTGACGGCGGTTCACGATGCCGGATCAGCATTTCCGCGGCTCGGCGAGGGCATTGTCCGCTCTGGTGGCGACACCAACTCGCTACCGGCGGAGGGCAGGCCGGCGCTGCAGGCCCGCGTTGGTTGGCAGGGACGGGTCGATCTGCTGGACGAGTTCCTCGAGCCGGGTTGGACGCTGATCACCCGGCATCCGCTGTCTCAGGCAGGGCTCAACGAGGAGCAGCAGGCCTTGATCGACGACTTGTCTGTGCAGGTGGCCCACGTGTCGCGAGCAGCTGGGACCGAGCATTTCATGGACATCGACGGAGATTACGACATCTGGTTCCAGGCTACGGGGCAGAGGGCCTTCCTGGTACGCCCGGACCACTATGTGTTCGGCGCTGCAGAATCGATGAAAGACATACCTGCTCTGCTGGATTCGCTGAAGCAGAAGCTGTCGAACCACGGTTGGGCCTTCGGTCGCGACCGCGAGATGAGCCGGTGAAGAGCAAGACGAGCTGAAGGAGACATCTATGAGTACCAACGCGAGCAGTGCCACGACTGGGTCCTGGGTAGCCACGTGGGCAGGCCCGATCGCACGACACCCTGAGCCGCGAGAGCCCATCGGAAATCAGACGGTCCGTCTGCGGGTCGAGGCCAGCGTAGGAGGCCGCGCAGTTCGCGTGGTCCTGACGAACGAGTACGGCACCAAAGTTCTGTACGTCGGCGCCGCATCGGTCACAACAGTCGACGAGCAGGGCGTCGAGGGAGAGCCGAAGACGCTGACGTTCGGCGGGCAGAAGGATATCGAAATCGCTGTCGGTGCAATCGCCCTCAGTGATCACGTCGAGGTGGATGTCGCACCCGGCCAGACGCTGTTCGTCAAGTTGTTCCTGCCTCGTGAGACGGTCCCCGAAAGCGCAGTCCTTCTCCAGGGGGGACTACCTGAGACGCATCCTCTGTACTTTGCTCAACCGGAATGGTCGCGAGTTGACGTTTCTGCCGAGGGAGACCACACCGGATCGTCGGGGCTGCCCGGCGCAGTTCCCCTCACCCACATGCCGTTCCTGTCCCGGGTTGATGTCCTGGCGCAGCCAAACGTGGGTGCGGTTGCGGTGTTGGGCACCACCTACACGGACGGGCTCGGCGTGTGGCCGGACTACCTTTCTCGTCGGTTGAACACAGAAAAGGGGAAAGAGTCGCACGCGATCATCAACCTGTCGGCACGAGGCGGCAGCCTCTCCAGAGGCCATGCCCCGTCAGGCAGGGAAGGGGTCGTGACCCTGTTCGATCGAGAGGTTCTGACTCTCCCCGGCCTGACCCATGTGATCGTGTCCGAAGCACGCCAGGACATCGCCACCTCCGGAACCCGATCACTCAACGCGGACGGCTCGGTCGCGGAAGCGGACGCGGATCCCACGGGTGCCTCTCCGGTGACCGCCGAGATCCTCAAAGCTGCTTATCGGCAACTGATTGCGCGGGGCCACGCGAACGGTGTCAAAGTGCTCGCGGCGACAATGCCCCCGTTCAGGGGGGTACCCGCGCCTGGCTACTACAACGAGGACAAGGAAGCGACGCGCGAAGAGTTGAACCGATGGATCCTCGATAGCGGCGAATTCGATGGTGTCATCGATATCGACGGTATCGTGCGCGACCCAGCGGATACCCATCAGTATCGCGAGGAGTTCAGAAGCCTCAACCTCTTCGGTCCGAGTCCGGCGGGCCACGCCGCCATCGCGGATTCCATCGACACCGCGATCTTCGGATAGCAAGTCTGAAGTAGATGGCCTTTCGTGGGTTGTGTTCGTCCGATCATGACTACGCTGAGGCGCATTGATCCGACCCGGGGTTCGGCGCCCACCGCGAGGGTGGGTGCCGAACTGTTTTGTGGCGACGGGTGTTGAAACCAGTGGGTGGAGTGTGACAACCCACACATTCGACATTATAGTAATATCAGCCTAGGCGCTGTGTTCTAGGGTGAGGCTTTGCACCAAGATCGAATTCAACTCAATGGCAGAGGTTTTGAAGGTATGACTGTTTCCCCGGTTCGCAACGGCTCGGGTTCGCCGGATCCTGTCTGGGTTCCGGATGCGGGTGATGTTGCGGAAACCCGGATTGCGGAGTTCGGCAGGTTTGTGAGTGAGCGTACGGGCCGGGAGATGGGTTCTTATGCGGATCTGTGGGAATTTTCGGTTGAGTGTGTTGATGAGTTCTGGTTGGCGGTGCGTGATTTCTTTGATGTGATCGCTGAGGGTGGTCGGGAGACGGTGCTCGCCGGTGAGGTGATGCCGGGGGCACGGTGGTTTCCTGGGGCGAGGGTGAATTACGCGGAGAATGCGTTGCGGCATCGGGGTCTGGGTGTCGCTGTGGTGTCGGTGGGCGAGGATGGTTCGGCGTCTGAGTTGAGTTGGGATGAGTTGCGGGCGCAGGTGGGGGCTGTGGCTGGGTGGTTGCGGGCGCAGGGTGTGGGTCGTGGTGATCGGGTGGTGGGTTATCTGCCGAACACGGTGCATGCGGTCGTGGCTTTCTTGGCGTCGGCGAGTGTGGGTGCTGTGTGGTCGGCGTGTGGTCAGGATTATGGCGCCGCGGGTGCGGCGGCGCGTTTTGCTCAGTTGGAGCCGGTGGTGGTGTTTGCTGCTGATGGTTATCGGTGGAACGGGCGGGTGCATGATCGCCGGGCTGAGGTGTCGGCGTTGGTTGATCTGTTGCCGTCGGTACGGGCGGTGGTGCATGTGCCGGTAGTGGGCGTCGGGCCGGGTGGGTCGGGTAGTCATCTGTGGGAGGAGGTGGTGGCCGGTTCCGCGGAGGTGGAGTTCGAGCGGGTGGGTTTCGATGATCCCTTGTGGGTCTTGTATTCGTCGGGGACCACAGGTGTGCCCAAGGGGATTGTTCATGGTCACGGTGGTGTTGTTGTCGATCATTACAAGTTGTTGGGGTTGCATCATGATCTGGGGGTCGGTGATCGGTTTTTCTGGTACACCACGACGAACTGGATGATGTGGAATCTGGTGGTTTCGGGGTTGTTGGTGGGCTCGACGATTGTGTTGTATGACGGTAGTCCGAGTTGCCCTGGGCCGCAACGGTTGTGGGAGATCGCTGCGGAGTATCGGGTGAAGGTTGTAGGGGTCAGTCCCGGGTATTTGCTGGGGTGTGCCAAGGCTGGTGTGGAGCCGGGGCGTGATCTGGATTTGTCGGCGTTGCGGTTGGTGGGGTCGACAGGGGCGCCGTTGCCGGAGCAGTCGTATCGGTGGGTGGCCGATCATGTGGGGCCGCGGGTGCAGGTGGGTTCGGTCAGTGGTGGCACGGATGTGGTCAGTGGTTTTGCTGGTAGTGCGCCCAATACTGCGGTGTGGGCGGGGGAGATCTCGGCACCGATGTTGGGGGTTGCGTTGCAGGCGTGGGATGGCAACGGTGAGTCGGTGGTCGGTGAGGTGGGTGAATTGGTCGTGACACGGCCGATGCCGTCGATGCCGATCTTCTTCTGGAATGATCCTGATGGTTCTCGGTATCGGGAGGCGTATTTCGACACCTATCCCGGGGTGTGGCGTCATGGTGATTGGGTGACGGTGACCGAGCGTGGGAGTGTGCTGATTTCGGGGCGTTCTGATGCGACGTTGAATCGTCAGGGTGTGCGTTTGGGTAGTGCTGACATCTACGAGGTCGTGGAGAACATGGCTGAGATCGATGAGGCGATGGTCATCGGTGTGGAGTTGGCCGATGGTGGGTACTGGATGCCGTTGTTCGTGGTGGTGGCTGCTGGTGCTGAACTCGATGATCAGTTGCGAGCGCGGATCGTTGAGGCTATTCGTACTCAGGCCTCGCCGCGTCATGTGCCGGATGAGATCATCGCGGTGCTTGCCATTCCGCACACCCGTACCGGTAAGAAGATGGAAGTGCCAGTCAAGCGAGTTCTGCAGGGCGCGCCGGTGGAGAAGATCATCGGCTCGGACACTGTCGATGATGTCGAGGCATTGCGCTATTTCACCAGGTACCAGCCGACACCGCCGACGCGGTAGTCGCACGCCGTTCACCACTCTGCCTGACGAAACTTCAAGGGAATCATGATGTTCAAGAAAGTTCTTGTTGCCAACCGTGGTGAGATCGCGATCCGGGCGTTTCGTGCGGCGTATGAGTTGGGTGCGGGCACGGTGGCGGTGTTTCCGTATGAGGATCGTAATTCTGTTCATCGGTTGAAAGCTGATGAGGCGTATCAGATCGGTGAGCCTGGTCATCCGGTGCGGGCGTATTTGTCGGTGCCGGAGATCATCGCGGCGGCGCAGCGTGCGGGTGCGGATGCGATCTATCCGGGGTACGGGTTTTTGTCGGAGAACCCGGATCTGGCGGCGGCGTGCGCGGAGGCGGGGATCACCTTCGTCGGTCCCAGCTCGGACATCTTGGAGTTGACGGGCAACAAGGCTAGGGCGATCGCCGCGGCCCGCGAGGCCGGTCTACCGGTACTCGCCTCCAGTGAAGCGTCGGCCGATGTGGATGCGTTGATGGCTGCGGCGGAGTCGATGACGTTCCCGGTGTTCGTCAAGGCGATCGCCGGTGGCGGTGGCCGCGGGATGCGGCGGGTGGAGACGATCGAGGGTCTGCGCGAGGCGATCGAGGCCGCCGCGCGGGAGGCCGATTCGGCGTTCGGTGATCCGTCGGTGTTCCTCGAACAAGCCGTCATCGAACCCCGTCACATCGAAGTGCAGATCCTGGCCGACCAACACGGCAACGTGATGCATCTGTTCGAACGCGACTGTTCGGTGCAGCGCCGCCATCAGAAGGTCATCGAGTTGGCGCCGGCGCCGAATCTGCCGCCGGGGTTGCGGGAGAAGATCTGCGCTGATGCGGTCGCGTTCGCGCGCAAGATCGGTTACACGTGTGCCGGGACGGTCGAGTTCCTCGTCGACCGTGAGGGCCGGCATGTGTTCATCGAGATGAACCCGCGGATTCAGGTGGAGCACACCGTGACCGAGGAGATCACCGATGTGGATTTGGTGCAGTCGCAGATGCGGATCGCCTCCGGAGAATCACTCTCGGATTTGGGTTTGTCGCAGGAGGCGGTGCAGATTCGGGGTGCGGCGTTGCAGTGCCGCATCACCACCGAAGACCCCACCAACGGGTTCCGCCCCGATACCGGGCGGATCACTGCCTACCGCACCCCGGGTGGTGCGGGGGTGCGCCTTGATGGTGGCGCCACGTTGGGTGCGGAGGTGTCGGCGCATTTCGATTCGATGCTCGTCAAACTCACCTGTCGTGGCCGCGATTTCGAGACGGCGGTCGCGCGGGCGAGGCGGGCGGTGGCCGAGTTCCGGATCCGTGGGGTCGCCACCAACATCCCGTTCCTGCAAGCAGTCCTGGATGATCCCGATTTCCGCGAAGGCCGGGTCACCACCTCGTTCATCGAAGAACGACCCCAACTACTCACCTCGCGGGTGTCGGCGGACCGCGGCACCCGGATCCTCAACTATTTGGCTGATGTGACGGTGAACAAACCGCACGGGGAACGCCCGGCCACGGTGTATCCACAGGAGAAGCTGCCGCCCACAGATCTGTCAGTGCCGCCGCCGGCAGGGTCACGCAACCGGTTACAAGACCTGGGGCCCGATGCCTTCGCCCGATCACTCCGGGAGCAATCAGCCCTCGCAGTTACCGACACCACCTTTCGCGACGCCCACCAATCTCTACTCGCCACCCGCGTCCGCACGTCTGGTCTGGTCTATGTCGCCCCACACGTAGCCCGCCTGACCCCGCAGTTGCTGTCGGTGGAGTGTTGGGGCGGCGCGACCTATGATGTGGCGCTGCGGTTCCTGAAGGAAGACCCGTGGGAGCGGCTCGCCGAACTGCGTGAGGCGATGCCGAACATCAACCTGCAGATGCTGCTCCGCGGCCGGAACACCGTCGGGTACACCCCGTATCCGGAATCGGTGACGACCGCGTTCGTCAAGGAAGCTGCCGCGACGGGCATCGATATCTTCCGGATCTTCGATGCGCTGAACAATGTCGATCAGATGCGGCCGGCGATCGATGCGGTCCGTGAGACCGGCACCACGATCGCCGAAGTGGCACTGAGTTATACGGGGGACCTGTCGAACCCGGCTGAGGACCTGTACACGCTGGATTACTACCTGCGGTTGGCTGAGCAGATCGTGGAGGCGGGGGCGCATATCCTGGCGATCAAAGACATGGCCGGGCTGTTGCGGCCGCAGGCGGCGTCGATTCTTGTGTCGGCGTTGCGCAGTCGGTTTGATCTGCCGGTGCATGTGCACACCCATGACACTCCCGGCGGGCAGCTCGCCACGTATTTGGCGGCGTGGCAGGCCGGTGCTGATGCGGTCGACGGCGCCTCGGCGGCGATGGCCGGCACCACCAGCCAGCCGGCGTTGTCGGCGATTGTGGCGGCGACCGCGCACACCGAGTTCGACACCGGTCTGGATTTGGCGGCGGTGTGCGATATCGAGCCGTACTGGGAGGCGTTGCGGAAGGTGTACGCGCCGTTCGAGTCCGGCCTCCCGGCGCCGACGGGTCGGGTGTACACCCACGAGATCCCCGGTGGGCAGCTGTCGAATCTGCGGCAGCAGGCCATCGGGTTGGGGTTGGGGGACCGGTTCGAGGACGTCGAAGGCGCCTACGCCGATGCCGACCATATGCTGGGCCGGTTGATCAAGGTCACCCCGTCCTCCAAGGTGGTCGGCGATTTGGCGCTCACGCTGGTTGGGCGAGGGATCTCGGCGGACGAGTTCGCCACCGACCCCACCGCCTATGACATTCCTGATTCGGTGATCGGGTTCCTGCGCGGGGAGCTCGGCGATCCGGCAGGTGGCTGGCCCGAACCCCTGCGCACCCGGGCCCTGGAAGGCCGCGCCGAGCCCAAACCGGTGGTGGCGCTGTCGGATGAGGACACCGAACAGTTGGAGTCGCCTGAGGAGAGGGTGCGGCGGGCGGCGTTGAACCGGTTGTTGTTCCCCGGACCCACCCGTGAGTACGAGGAGCACCAGAAGGCGTACGGCGATACCTCGAGGTTGTCGGCGAACCAGTTCTTCTACGGTCTGCGGTACGGCGATGAGCATCGCGTGGAACTCGAACCCGGTGTGGAGTTGTTGATCGGGTTGGAGGCGATCAGTGAACCCGACAAGCGGGGGATGCGGACGGTCATGTGCATCCTCAACGGACAACTGCGCCCGGTGCAGGTCCGGGACCGTTCGCTCGATGCCGTCGAGGCGGTGGCCGAGAAGGCCGAGGCGGGTAATCCCAAGCACATCGCTGCACCGTTTGGGGGCGTGGTGACCATCGTTGTCGAACCCGGGGAACAACTTGCCGCCGGCGCTGCGATCGGGTCCATCGAAGCGATGAAGATGGAAGCCGCGATCACCGCCCCGGCCGGTGGCACCGTCAAACGTGTTGCCATCTCCTCGGTCTCGAGCGTTGAGGGCGGCGACCTCCTCATCGAACTCGAGTAGCCCAAGTAACGCATGTGACTCTCACGCTTCACAGGATTGGATCGGACAATGATGGGCCAAACAGTTGGGGCCGTCGACATTCTCGACGTTGCGCGTGAGCAGGTGGCCGAACGCGGTGAGGGTTTGAGCCAGGAGCAGACGCTGCAGATTCTGCAGTTGTCCGATGATCGGCTGACGGACCTGCTGCAGCTTGCTCACGATGTGCGGATGAAGCACTGCGGACCTGAGGTCGAGGTGGAAGGCATCATCTCCCTCAAGACCGGTGGTTGTCCCGAGGATTGCCATTTCTGTTCGCAGTCGGGTCTGTTTGCCTCTCCGGTGCGTAGTGCGTGGATCGACATTCCTGCGCTGGTGGAGGCGGCCAAGCAGACTGCCAAGTCGGGTGCGACGGAGTTCTGCATCGTCGCTGCGGTGCGTGGCCCGGACAAGCGTCTGATGGCGCAGGTCGCTGCGGGTATCGAGGCCATTCGCGCCGAGGTCGACATCCAGATCGCGTGCAGCCTGGGAATGTTGACCCAGGAGCAGGTCGATGAGCTCAAAGCGATGGGGGTGCACCGGTACAACCACAATCTGGAGACCGCGCGCTCGCATTTCCCGAACGTGGTCACCACGCACAGCTGGGAAGAGCGTTTCGGGACGCTGAAGATGATTCGCGAGGCCGGCATGGAGGTTTGCTGCGGCGGCATCCTGGGTATGGGTGAGACGCTCGAGCAGCGCGCCGAGTTCGCCGCCGATCTCGCTGCACTTGATCCCGACGAGGTTCCGCTGAACTTTCTGAACCCGCGTCCGGGTACCCCGTTCGGGGACCTCGACGTGCTGCCGGCCGCCGAGGCGCTCAAGGCTGTGGCGGCGTTCCGGTTGGCGTTGCCGCGCACCATCTTGCGGTTCGCCGGTGGCCGCGAGATCACCCTGGGTGATCTCGGTGCCAAGCAGGGCATCCTCGGTGGCATCAATGCGGTGATCGTGGGTAATTACCTGACGACCCTGGGCCGTCCGGCCGAGACTGATCTGGATCTGCTCGAAGAGTTGCAGATGCCGATCAAGGCACTCAACGACTCGATCTGAGCCCGGTCGTTCGACGATGGCCAAGAACAAGACTATCGACGCGGCCGTATCGCGTTACAGGACGCAGACGCCGAACTTGCCGGCACCTTTGATCTCGCAGTGGGATTGGCAACGGAGCGCCAGTTGCCGCGCGGTGGATGTAGCTGTCTTCTACCCTCCGAACAGCTCCCGAGGCGACGATCGCGAAACACGAGAAGCTCGCGCTAAAAAGATATGCAATGCGTGCCCTGTGCAACAGGAGTGCAGAACCTATGCCCTTGCCGCCCGTGAACCGTACGGCATCTGGGGCGGAACGACCGCGAAAGAACGAGCGTTGCTGACGATTCAATCTTGATCTTTTTCATGTGGTACTGAAGCAACATCGACGAGAAATATCCGCATTATTGATCGGCTGAGGCGATCAATGGTCGACGGGTCGCGCCTGCGGGCCCGACGGCGTGGTCTTCATACCCGGCGGCGATGAATAATGGTCGGGTCAACCGCAGGGTGTTGGTGGTGGGCCGGCCACGCGGTGAGCGCTCGGCGGCATTGGCTACTCTTTCATCTCGCGGTGCAACGCAGGAGGTGACCAAGTTTCACCAATCCGCGTCTGGTTACGAAATACCCTGCGAAGCCCAAGGTTACGACGGAGTTCGTAGGTCCAGAATGGCCCATAGAGTAATGCGGGCCTACCGGTCTGGGTCGTATCGGACCGTGAAAGGCCGTTCGTGCGCGCGAGCCGGCGCCTAGGCGGCGTCGTTCAGCCAGGCCGCCTGCTGCGCCTTGAGGTCGCGCACCAGATCGGGGCGGTCGATCCCGGGCAACTCGGGGTCCACCGTGACGCCCGACTGCTCAAGCATGTATGCCAGCCAGCGATAGGGTCGGTCGATAAGTGGCCCGAGGCTGTCGGTCGACGGGGCCGTGTGGTTCGGAAAGACGGGAATCAGGATCTCGGACATGTAAACCGGTTCGTACGCGACCACGTGCCACGCCGAGGAGGTCTTTGAGCGCTCGACGCGGGCGTAAATGCGGTTGTGCGAGACGATGTCGACATCAAGGCCTCCGAATCGACCGCGCGCGATGATCGTCATGGGCGCCTCGGCCAGACCGCGGTTGCCGTTGATCGTCACCGCGATGTTGCCGATCTCATGAAAGTTGGTCGGCTCGCCGGCACCACGGCGCCTCTTGGATGCCTCGACGAACTCGTCCCCGGTGCCCTCGAACCAGCTGGCCGTGATCCGGGAGTCGGGTCCAAAGCACTCGGCCATCTCGTCCCAGAGGCCCAAGTCGCGAGCGGCACGCTCCTTGTTGAGCAGGGACCTGATCCTGTCGGAATCTGTTGCGTCAGTCATGAAATGGGACTTTTTCATAGGAACCGCTAACCGTCAAGCGTTCAATCGGGACATTGCCTGACAACGTCGCCGTCTTGGATCGGATTGTCAGCACTATTCAAGATAATCGAGTACGAGGGACGACGCATATTTGAAGTCTCGTATCGGCTGACCGGACCGGGTCCCTTCTCGGCGGCTTGGCGTGAAATCAGCTCTGCGGGTGAGACCTTCGCTCATACGGTCAACCTACGCCTCGACGTGGCAGTGATCACTGGACTGGACGGGCTCGCCAGATCAGACGGTGATCAACGTCTGGCGCTACTCAGTTGGCATATCGGGCATTGTCCACAGGAAGATAGGGGTGAAAACTTTGGAAGGGGTGGGCGAGGGGGTGAAAGCGGTTTCGTATCGGTCTGACCTGAGGAGGCGGGCGTAACCTCAATTGATTCCTTCTGGTGCTTGGGCCGTTTCAACTCGCACTCACGCGCAGACGTCGTTCAGGATCTGAGGTGGGCGAGCACGGCAAGGACCCGCCGATGGCCGGTGTCAGACGTGGCCAGCCCGAGCTTGGCGAAGATGTTGCCGATGTGCTTGCTCACGGCTGTGTCGCTGACCACCAGTTTGCGAGCGATGTCGGCGTTGCCGAGTCCTTCGGCCATCAGCCGTAACACCTCCGATTCGCGTGGAGTCAACGACCGGATGGGATCGTCGGCTCGGCGTCGGCTCATCAACTGCGACACCACTTCCGGGTCCATCACGGTACCGCCCGCCACCACTCGTTCGAGTGCATCGACGAACTCTTCGACCTTGCCCACTCTCTCCTTGAGGAGGTACCCGACGCCAGCGGCACTGCCTGCCAAGAGTTCTCCGGCGTATCGGTCCTCCACATAGGCCGACAGGACCAGTACCGGGAAGTTCGGGATGCGCCGGCGCGCCTCGATGGCCGCTTTGAGTCCTTCGTTGGTGTAGGTCGGTGGCATGCGTACGTCGAGAACCGCACCGTCGGGCGGGTCGGCATCGAACGACGTCAGGAATTGCTCGGCGTCGGCGACCGCGCCCGTCACCTCGATGCCGACGCTGCGCAGCAGCAGCGCCAGGCCCTCACGCAGCAGGGCGTCGTCCTCGGCGATCAGAATCCGCACGGTAGCTCCACTTCGAGTGTCGTCGGCCCGCCAAGTGGGCTTTCCAGGGTCATCGTCCCCTCGAATGCTGCCACCCGCCGGCGGATACCCCTCACGCCACTGCCCGCCGATTCGTCGGCTCCTCCGCGGCCATCGTCGACGACCTCGATGATCATCGTGCTGCCCGTCTGCCCGCTGCGCGTGCTGATGGTCAGGTGCACGGTGTCCGCACCACTGTGTTTGACCACATTCGTCAAGGCCTCGGCCACCACGAAATACGCGGCGGCCTCGACTGCGGCGGGCGCCCGATGCAGGTTGCGCACGTCGAGGATGCAGGTCACGGTGGAGCGTCCGGCCAGGGCGGCGACTGCGCCTTCGAGACCGAGTTCATCGAGGATCGGCGGATAGATGTCGTGCACCAGGGTGCGCAACTCCGACAAGGCATCGGATGCGGCATCCTGGGCCCGAAGGAGCTGGGGCAGCGCCTGATCCGGATCCACCCGCAGGGATCTCTCGGCCAGTCCCAACATCATCACCACGGCCACCAATCGGTTCTGGGCACCGTCATGCAGATCGCGCTCGATTCGCCGTAACTCCGCCGAGTGGGCATCGAGCGCGGCTGCCCGGCTCGCCGTCAGCGCCGAAACCCGCTGCGACAACTCCGTTTCACGTGTCGGAGCCAACAGTGTGGTCGCCAGGGCCGCGATGGCGCGGGCCATCGCGGGGATCAACCACCACGCGATGCCCGCGTACGCCGCAGCGATCAGCGGCATCGTCGCGGCCAGCGGCCATGACGTGACGAGGTAGATGTTGCCGACCGGCTCGTCCTCCGGCATGGCCCACCAATATGCCGGGATCACCAACGAATTGACCGCGGCCAGCGGAAGGACCACCGCCACGAACCCCGCAATGAGGGCCGCGAAGCCGTGAACAGTGACCCAGGCGAAGTCGCGGCGGACCGACCGCGACGCCAGCAACGTCCGCACATCGGCGAAACCCGGCTGGTCGGCCAACGGCGGATAGCGGTCAGCGATCACCGCACGCGTATAGGTCCCGGTGCGTCGGCGTGCCTCGCCGGCCCAGAACCGCAGCATTCGCACATAGGGCGGGACCAGCAACCATCCGACGACCAGGATGAGCAGTGCAGCAATGATCAGCCCGGCGAAGACGAAAGCCAACGACACGAACGCGGCTGCACCTTCGACCATCAAGAAACGGCACGCCCGCCACCATGTCGCGACCCGCGCGCTGCGTTTCATCACACCAGGATGCCGCAACGTTGCCGCGTTGACGGTATAGCTGGCTACACCTTTGGTCCGGTGGTCAGCGGGATGGTCCGCACGTCCGGCAATTCATAGCGTTGCTCTCATGACTTCCTTCGCTCCAGTGCATCCTCCTCAAGCCCCGGTCTCGCGACCGGCGCTCCGTCTCGACAACGTCACGAAGTCCTATGGGTCGGGGAGTGCTCGGGTCACCGCGCTCGACGCCGTCAGTCTCGCCCTTCCGGCGCAGGGCTTCACCGCGATCATGGGTCCCTCCGGCTCAGGAAAAAGCACCTTCCTGCACTGTGCTGCCGGGCTCGACCAACCCACGAGCGGTTCGGTGTGGATGGGCGACACGGAGATCAGCGCACTCAAGCCGAAGGCGCGGACGATGTTTCGGCGCGACCACGTGGGGTTTGTCTTCCAGGCCTACAACCTGATGTCGTCACTGACGGTCGAGCAGAACGTGACGCTGCCCCTGCTGCTGGCCGGGCGCACAGCCGATCGCGGTCACGTCGGGCAGATCCTCGAGTCGGTGGGCCTGTCACGCATGAACCGGCGCCGGCCCGCGGAACTCTCTGGCGGACAGCAACAACGCGTTGCCATCGCTCGAGCACTGGTCACCCGCCCCGGTGTCATCTTCGCCGACGAACCGACCGGTGCGCTCGACAGCCGGACCGGCCAGCAGATCCTCCTTCTCCTGCGCGACGCCTCGAGGGAGCTCGGACAGACCGTCGTGATGGTGACGCACGATCCGACGGCTGCCGCCCGGGCCGACCGCGTCTTGTTCCTGGCCGGCGGACGCTTTGCCGGTCACCTGGACGCTCCCACCACCGGGGCCATCGAGAAGTCGCTGACCGACCTCGGGCAGTGGTGACCACAATGAAATCTGCCATGGGCGGCATCGCTGTCGCAAACCTCCGCAGCCATCGCAACGGCTTCACAGCAGTGTTCGTCACCGTGTTCTCCGCCGCGGTGCTCGTCTGCGCGCTCGGAGTGCTCTTCGAATCAGGCATCCGCGGCGGTGCCGCACCCCATCGTCTCGCCGGCGCCGACGTCGTGGTCGGCGGGCCGCAGTCGCTCGCAGTACCCGAAGATCTGGACCAGCCGTACGGCGAACGAGTGCGTCTGCCCGCGTCCACGGTCGGGGAGTTGGCTGCACTCCCGGACGTGGAGTCGGCCGTCGGCGACATCAACGTCCCGCTCAGCGACGACAGCGGACGCGTGTTCGATGCTCACGGCTGGTCGTCGGCCTCACTTGCGCCCTACCGCATCGTCGGGGGCAACGCACCCACACGGGCGGATGAGGTGGTGACGACCGACCCTCGGATGCTCGGCGAGCAGGTGATGCTTCGGCACGGAGGCGTGGGGAACTCGTACACCGTGGTCGGTCTGGCCGCCACCTCGACGGCAGAGCCCAGCGGGCGTCCCACCACCATTTTCATGACCGACGAACGCGCGCAGGAACTCTGGCCGCATTCGGACACCGTGGCAGCCGTCGGCCTCATCGCCCGCGAAGACGTGGACCCTGCGGCGCTGGCCTCGCAGGTCGGGACTCAGCTGCGCGGCCTCGACGTCGACACCTACACGGGCGCCGCTCGCGCCGACGCCGAGTACGTGGACATCGGGGCCGCCCGCGGCGAACTGGCTGCGCTGTCTGCCGCGGTCGCCGGCGTCGCCCTGATGATCGCTGTATTCGTGGTGTCGAGCACACTGTCGTCGTCCATCCAGCAGCGACGCCGCGATTTTGCGCTCCTGCGATCCATGGGCGCGACACCGAGGCAGGTTCATCGGCTGATCGGCGCCGAAGTGTGGGTGGTCTCGGGCGTGGCTGCTCTGCTGGGGGTCGCGCCCGGCTATGCCCTGGCGGCCGTCCTGCGCCACCAATTCGCCGAAGCCGGGATACTGCCCCCGGACTTCTCCCTCGCCATGGGGCCTGTTCCCGCCCTCGTCGCTGTCGTCGCGGCAGTCGTGACGGCCAGGATGGCCGCTGCCATCTCCGCCCGCCGACCGGCGCGCCTTGATCCGGTCGATGCGCTGCGTGAAGCCGCAGTCGAGGCGGCGGCACTCGGCCGAACACGCATCGTGGCGGGTGTGCTCACCGGTGTCGGTGGGTTGATCGCCTCCCTGTTGCCGGCTTTCGTCCCCGGACCGGCCGCCATCGCGGGGGCCGGCAGTTCGGCCATCCTGTTGATCATCGCGGCAGCGCTTCTCGGACCCGTCCTGGTGTCCGGTGCGATGCGCGCGTTCTCCGGACGTATGGCCCGCAGTGGTTCCGCGAGTGCGGTGCTCGCGGCAGCCAACCTCAGCGCCCACCGCCGCCGCCTGGCATCGGCGATCATGCCGCTGGCGTTGGCGATCGCCTTCGGATCGGTGCAATTGTTCAGTCAGAGCACCCTGCTCGCCGCGGCCGAAGACCAAACGGAGCGCGGAACTCTCGCTGATCTCGTGGTGACCGGACCTGCCGGTGTCGACCCGCAACTGGCCGCAACCATCGCGGCGATGGATTCGGTGAGCGCAGCTAATCCGATCACCCGCGGCCAGGCCTTGTACACCCGGGACGTGGCCGACGCGCCCACTACCGAGGTCTATTCGGTACAGGGCATCGACCCCGGGGCCGCTGCATCCACCCTGGACCTCGATGTGCGCGAGGGCGATCTGGGTGAGCTCTCCGTCGGGTCGGTGGCGCTGAGCCGCGACGCTGCGACAGCGATGAGCGCCGACCTGGGCGGCACCATCAGCGTGCGGCTGGGCGACGGTGCCGTGGTGTCGGCGACTGTGATCGCCACCTACAACCGCGGATTCGGGTTCGGGGACATCACGCTGCCCGGCACCCAGGTACGCGAGCACACCACCAGCGGACTCGTGGACCACGTACTGGTGTCGGCGGCATCGGGACGTATGGATGACGTCCGGCGCGCCATCGAAGCAACAGGTGGCGTAACAGCCCTGAGCAGCAACGAATTTGCGTCTGCCGTCGATCAAGAGCAGCGAGAGCAGGATTCGGTCACCCTCGTCGTGCTGGCGGTGTTACTCGGGTTCCTTGGTATCGCGGTGGTCAACACCATGGTGCTGATGACCACCGACCGTCGTCGCGAGTTCGCCTTGTTGCAGCTCGTCGGAGCGAGCACCCGGCAGGTGCGCGCGATGATGCGCAAAGAGTCGTTGGCAGCGGTGGCCTTGGCGGCGACGATCGGCACCCTGATCGCCTACCCGCCCTTGGCTGGAATCGCGATCGCCGTGTCGGGTGCGCCTTTCCCAACTGTCTCGGTCTGGACGTACGCCGTGCTCGTCGGCGCCGCCACTCTGGTGGGATTTGTGGCGATCACCGGCACGGCGCGACGGGTCGCCCACCGCGATCGCGATGCCCTCGGCATGGGTGCCTGATAAACGGGAGACGAGTCAGCGCCAGAGGCGCAAACGAGGAGACCCCGATCCGGTTGCCCGGATCGGGGTCTCACTGCTTGTGTCTCAACCAACACAGTCGGGGTGGCGGGATTCGAACCCACGACCTCTTCGTCCCGAACGAAGCACGCTACCAAGCTGCGCCACACCCCGTGATCTATCAGCCTGGAGAAGCTTACCGCAGTCCGCGAAAGGGATTAAATCGCCTGGTCAGAGACCTCAATTGGCCTCGGCATTGACCGGTGGCAGCGAGTCTTCGTGGTCGTACTCGGCGTCGCCGTTCTTCACCGGGGTCAAGGTCAGCAGAGTCGCCTCGGGCCGGCAGCAGAAGCGGGCAGGCGCGTACGGCGAGGTACCGAGTCCGGCGCTCACATGAAGCTTCATGGACGCACCCCATGCGGATGGCCCCTTGACCCGCGAGCGGTCGAGCTGGCAGTTCGTCACCAGGGCCCCGAAGAACGGCAGGCACAGCTGGCCTCCGTGGGTATGGCCGGCCATCACGAGGTCGTATCCGTCGTCGGCGAACTTGTCGAGAACACGGGGCTCGGGGGAGTGCGTCAGGCCCAGACGCAGATGGGCAAGCGGATTGGGGCGGCCCTCGATGGTCTCGTAGCGGTCTCTGCCGATGTGCGGATCGTCGACGCCCGCAGCGGCCACCCGGACCCCGGCGACCTCGAGTTCACGCACCGAATGCGTCGCGTCGAGCCAGCCTCGTTCGGTGAAGGCCGCCCGCAGGTCCTGCCAGGGAAGTGTCTCACCGTGGGTGCGCTGGTGATTCTTCTTGAAGTACTTGAACGGGTTCTTCGGTTTCGGTCCGAAGTAGTCGTTGGAGCCGAACACGAACAATCCGGGCACGGCCAACAGACCGCCGAGCGCCTGGACCACCGCGGGTACGGCCTGCGGATGAGCGAGGTTGTCACCGGTGTTGATGACCAGGTCGGGTTGCAGGCCGGCCAGCTCCTGCACCCAGGCCTGCTTGAGTCGCTGGCCGGGCATCATGTGCAGGTCGCTGATGTGCAGGACACGCAGCGGGGTGGCGCCGGGTTCGAGAATTGACAGGGTCTGATGCCGCAGCGCAAAGGCGTTGCGTTCCACCAGCGTTGCGTACGCGATGCCGGCCACACCAGCTGCCGCGACACCGGCTAGTGCATGCGATGGGGTCGGCGCCGCGATCTGCGTCGCGGCCCGAGGAGCGCTTTTCCGTGCCTGAGCCATTGCAACAGAATACGCTCGCGCCCAATAAACCGGTGCAGAGTAGGCGGCGCACCGGCGTAACTTGAGCTACATGCCAACAATCAAGGAGCAGATCCGCGCCGATCTGACGACGTCCATGAAAGCCCGGGACACCGCCGTCACCGGGACCCTGCGGATGATCCTGGCGGCCATCCAGGCCGAAGAGGTCTCCGGCAAAGAAGCGAAAGAGCTGACTGACAGCGACGTGCTGAAAGTACTTGCCCGCGAGAGCAAGAAGCGCGCCGAGGCTGCAACGGTCTTCGCCGAGAACGATCGCGAGGAACTGGCGGTCAAAGAGCGCGCCGAAGGCGAGATCATCGCGCGTTATCTGCCCAGCCAGCTGAGCGATGACGAGCTCGACGCGCTCGTCGACAAGGCCTACAAGGCGGTTGCGGAGCACAACGGCGAGGCGCCGACCATGAAACAGATGGGCCAGATCATGAATCAGGCCACTGCGCTGGCAGCCGGCGGTGCCGACGGCAAGCGACTCTCGTCAGCAGTCCGCGCCAAGCTCCAGGCGTAGCCCGGTATTGGTGGGTTGTGGCGAACCCCACCTGGGGAAATGCTCGCCAGAACCCACCAACATCGGATCAGGGGACGGGGATGACGATCGGCCCGACCCCGGGCACGGTGATCGTCGTCGGGGGTGACGGCGCTCTGGTGCGGGTCGGCAGCTGGGTCTGACCGGTACTGACATAGATGGTGACCGTGCTGCCGGGGATCGCGGTGTCCTCGGGCGCGGTGAAGACCACCGTGCCTGCGGACTGGCCGCTGTCGGTGTCGAGCCTGCTGACCTTGAATCCTTCGCCTTCGAGCCGTCGCGTCGCCTCGTCGGCGCTCATGCCTGCGACGCTCGGAACGGCCTTGCCACCGACGCCATTGACGTAGGTCGGATCATTCGGTGGTAGTGCTGTCGGCCCGAAGTTGTTGGCGATGGGCAGTATTGCGTTGAACCAGGTCCGGGCGGGTTCGTAACCGCCGTACAGGTTGCCGTACCCACACTGCGTCAACGGGCTCGAGCACAGTTCCGACGGGGTCGGTGAGTCGTTGTAGACGTAGGTGGCGGCGGCCAGGTTGTTCGTGAAGCCCAGGAACGCCGACGAGCGGTGCGCCTCGGTGGTGCCCGTCTTGCTGGCGAGCGGCAGGCTCCAGCCGGACGAGCTGGCCGCTCCGGCTGCGGTACCGGCGCCGCGGTCGTCCTGGCTCATCGCGTTGGCGAGGGTATCGGCCAAGCCGGGTTCGACGGCCTTCTCGCACTTCGGCCGCTCGAACGCGACTTCCTGCACAGCCGGCTTGCCGTCGGGTGCGAGCACCTGGTTGCCGTAACTGTCGCGCTTGGGCTGGGTGATCGACGCGATCGGGTTGGGCGGGCACCACACGCCGTGCGAGGCGAGTGTGGCCGACACATTCGAGAGTTCGAGCGCGTTGACCGCCGTGGGCCCGAGCGTGAACGACCCCAGGTTGTTCTGCTTGAAGTAGTCCGCGAGGCTCAGGTCGCCCTCACCGGACGTGCCCGGATTGGTGTACGAGCGGAGGCCGAGTCGAACCGCGATGTCCACGGCCGACGACACGCCGACGTCCTGCAGCAACTTCACGAACGCGGTGTTGGGTGACTGCGCCAGGGCGTTCGTCACCGACATCGTCGCCGGATACTTGCCGTCGTTCTTCACGCAGTAGGTGTTGGCGGGACAGCCGTTGACGCCACCACTGCTACCCATGCCTTGCGCCTGGAAGGTCGCGGGCACCTGCAAGGACGAACCCGCTCCGAGGCCCTTCTCCATCGCGGCGGCCACGGTGAAGATCTTGAAGATCGACCCGGCACCGTCACCGACCATGGAGAACGGTTGGGGTTGGACGGTCTGATTGGCGTTCTGGTCGAGGCCGTAGACGCGGCTGGACGCCATGGACATGATGTCGTGTGATTCGGTGCCCGGTTTGATCACGCTCATCACCGTCGCGACACCCTCGAGATTGGGATCGGTGATGTCCTGGACGCCGGTGACCGTCGAGCGCTGCACGGAAGGATCGAGGGTGGTGCGGATGGTGTACCCGCCGCGGGCGATGGTGTCGCGGCTCAGCCCGTTCTCGGCCAGGAACTGCAGCGCGTAGTCACAGAAGAACCCGGCGTCGTTGGCGGAGATGCAGCCGTTGGACAGCGAGCCGGGAGATGGGAGCACGCCGAGCGGGGTGTCCACCGCGGCCCGATACTCCGCGGCGCGATTGGGGAAGTTCGCGATCATGGTCTCGAGCACCAGGTTGCGGCGCTCGGTCACACCCTCGGGATTCGTGTACGGGTCGAGTGCCGAACTCGACTGCACCATGCCGGCGAGCATTGCCGACTCCGGGATGGTCAGTTCTTTGGCCGACTTGTTGAAGTAGGTCCGCGCCGCCGCCTCGATGCCGTACGCGCCGTTTCCGAACGGCACCACATTGAGGTAGCGGGTGACGATCTCCTTCTTCGCTTCTTGTTTGGCCTGCTCGTCGGAGAGGTTCTTGTCCCGCTTGGCCTGTTCGGTCAGGGTGTCCTCGAGCGTGAGCGCCATCCGGACTTCTTTGAGCTTGCGCGCGGGAGTGGTCTCGGTGGCGGCGCGGCGATCGGCGTCGGTGCGGGCCAGGACGAGCAGCTGGTAGTTCTTCACATACTGCTGGTCGATGGTCGAGGCGCCCTGCTGGACTTCACCGGATGACGAGTTCTTCAGGAAGGCGCGAATCGTGCCTTTCCAGTCGACGCCGTCGTGGTCGAGGAACCGTTTGTCCTCGATGGAGATGATCGCCCGGATCATCTCCGGAGAGATGTCGTTGTAGCCGACCTGCGTGCGCCGCTGGTCGTAGAGGAACGCGATGGGCTTCCCGTTGACGTCCGTCATGGTCGTCACCTCGGGGACGGTGCCCTCGAGCAGCTCGGAGGAGACGTTCTGCACGGTGTCGGCGGCGCGGTTGGAGACCAGCCCCAATCCTCCGGCGACCGGGAACAGCAATCCTGCGACCAGCACACCGGCGAGAATGCAGCAGCCGGCGAGCATGGACAGCGATTTCGACTTTGGCACGCCCGCAAGGATACGTGCCTGATGCAACTCCGCCGCGTATCGAGTTGCTCGCGTGATCAGTTTGATGTGGGGGTTTGCACGTAAGTGCCACTTTTTTCGTTTCAGGTCTTGACGATGGCTAACCGGGGTCCATAGATTGGGTTCTACTCGAATGTGACTCACGTAACATTCGGCCTCAAATGTGGCGGCAGACGTCAGTATTGTGCTTCAGACAGGGGATCGTAATGGCAAAAGCGGCAGCTGCGACCGTAGAAAACGAAGCAAGACTGGCATGGGTGGCCAGGGCCCGATGCCGGGAAGTAGATCCGGACCAGCTGTTCGTGCGGGGGGCAGCGCAGCGTAAGGCGGCAACGATCTGTCGGCATTGCCCTGTTCAGCTCGAATGCGGCGCGGATGCCCTCGACAATCGTGTCGAGTTCGGAGTCTGGGGAGGGATGACCGAACGCCAGCGTCGGGCGCTGCTGCGCCAGCATCCGGAGGTCACCTCGTGGAGTGACTTCTTCGAGACCCAGCGTCGTCGGCAGACCATCAGCGTCGGCTGAGACAACAGACGAAAGAACCGCCCTCCGATCTCTCGGGGGGCGGTTCTTTCGTGTTCTGGGGTGTCGGGGTTCAGCCCTTGCTGGTGATCTGTTCGGCCACTGCGCGCAGGGCCGTCATGTCAGCCACCTCGAACGGCAGGGACGGGACCCCGACGATCGGGACCGTCGGGTGCGACGAGGTGAAGCTCTGCAGCAGGTGCAGCTCACGCTTGCCGGTGGTTGCGCGCTCGGAATGGATCGTGAGCACGGCCTTCGTCAGCGGATCGTCGACCGCATTGGCGGCTGCTTCGGCGGCACTGCCGCTGATGGACGTCAGATTCGGATGCGTTCGGTTCAGGATCAGCCCCGCGAGCGGCATCTTCTCCTCCGAGAGCCGGTCGACGAAGAACGCCGCCTCACGCAGCGCGTCGGGTTCGGCCGCTGATACGACGGCGAACTGGGTGCCCGGCTGCTTCAGCAACAGATAGGTCTTGTTCGCTCGTTCGCGGAAGCTGCCGAACATCGAATCCAGAGACTGCACGAAGACGGATACGTCGCGCAGCGTCTCGCCGCCGATGATCGTCGAGATGCCCTTCATGGCCAGCCCGACGACGCCCGTGACGACCCGGCCCACGCCGCGGCCGCCTCCGACCAGCATCTTCATGAGCCGGCCCTCGAGGAACGACCCGAGTCGCTGGGGTGCGTCGAGGAAGTCGAGTGCATTGCGCGACGGTGGGGTGTCCACCACCACCAGATCCCAATCGTCCTGCGCCAGAAGCTGTCCCAGCTTCTCCATTGCCATGTACTCCTGTGTGCCGGAGAACGAGCTGGCGACCGTCTGATAGAAGGAGTTGTTCATGATGGCCTCGGCCCGATCGGGCGGGGAGTACTGCGTGACCATCTCGTCGAAGGTGCGTCGCATGTCGAGCATCATGGCGTCGAGGGTGCCGTCGCCGTCGATCTTCACCGGCTGCGGACTGTTCGTCAGTTCGCTCATCCCGAGTGACTGTGCGAGCCGTTTGGCGGGGTCGATGGTCAGCACGACGACCTTACGGCCCCGCTCCGCTGCATAGACTGCCATCGCGGCAGCCGTGGTGGTCTTACCGACTCCGCCAGCGCCACAACAGATCACAACCTTGGTGCCCTTGTCGGCAAGAATCTTGCCCATTTTGAGATCGATGGGCATCAGGCACCAGCCTTCTGGAGGGTCTCCGAGAGTTCATAGAGTCCGCCGAGATCGACGCCGTCGTCGAAGTTGGGCAGCACCAGCTTGTCCTTGTGCATCGAGTCCAGGTCGGCTCCCGCCTCGACCTGCGCCTGCACCCGGCTTGCATGCTCGATGGTCTCGGTGAGCAACCCCTCGAAATCGGCTTCGGTGATGGTCAGCCCCGAGGTGTCGAGGTGGCGTCGTAGCTCTGCGGCGTCGATGACCCCGTTGGCGATGTCGGCGATCGAATCGGCAGGCAGATGCTGCGGCGAGACGCGGTTGATGATGAGTGAGCCGATGGTCAGGTCCTTGCTCTCCAACTCCGCCACCGCCTCGATGGTCTCCTGGATCGGCATCGCCTCGAGCAGGGTCACCAGATGGACGACCGTGTCGGGTGAGTGGAGCAGCTTGACGACGCCATCACTCTGATTGCGCAGCGGACCGGTCTTGGTCAGATCCGCCATGGCCTTGGTGACATCGAGGAAGTTGCCGATCCGCCCGGTCGGTGGTGCGTCGACGACAACCGCGTCGTAGACCCGCTTGCCCTTCTTGTCGACGCGTACCACGGTCTCCTTGATCTTCCCCGTCACCAGAACGTCGCGAAGCCCCGGCGCGACGGTCGTGACGAAGTCGATCGCACCGATACGGCGCATGGCCCGGCCGGCGAATCCGAGGTTGTAGAACATGTCGAGGTACTCCAGCAGGGCGTGCTCGATATCGATGGCGAGCGCCGACACCTGACCGCCACCCTCGGCCGTGGCCACCTTGGTCTCTGTCGGGGCCAGCGGGGGGACGTCGAAGATCTGGGCGATGCCCTGGCGACCTTCGCACTCGACGAGAAGGACTTTCTTCCCGTCGGCGGCGAGCGCAAGCGCCAGCGCAGCAGCGACCGTGGTTTTCCCGGTCCCACCCTTGCCGGACACGAAATGCAAACGTGCTTTTTTGGCCGCGTCGGGCCAGGTATAGCCCGGAGGCTCGTCTTGGGTCACACCGCTCACCATATCCACCGGATTCGACCTGTAGACCTCAGACGGCATTGTTGCTTCGGTCACCTCTGGCGTGCGGATACGTAGCGGTTAGGCTACTGACATGAGTGAGACAACCGCTTGGGAGTACGTCACCGTTCCGCTGCTTACGCACGCCACCAAACAGATCCTCGATCAGTGGGGTGCCGACGGCTGGGAGCTGGTGAGTGTGCTTCCGGGCCCCACCGGCGAACAGCACGTCGCCTACCTCAAACGCGCAAAG
Organism: Williamsia soli; assembly: GCF_017377795.1. Classification (GTDB taxonomy): domain Bacteria; phylum Actinomycetota; class Actinomycetes; order Mycobacteriales; family Mycobacteriaceae; genus Williamsia; species Williamsia soli. The sequence goes on from NZ_JAFRDR010000017.1 coordinate 25,256, forward strand.
GGCTGATCGAACCATGACGTGGTCGGAGCGACTGACCGAACTGAACATCGTGCTCCCCAAGGTGGTGGCACCGCTGGCGTCGTATGTGCCGGCTGTGCAGACCGGCAATCTGGTCTACACCTCGGGACAGCTGCCGATCCTCGGTGGCGAGCTGACCGTGCACGGCAAGGTGTCCGAGGGCGCTGAAGGTGTGGTCCGTCCTGACGAGGCCACCGAGGCGGCCCGGATCGCCGCCCTCAACGCGCTGGCCGCGATCGACGGACTGGTCGGGATCGACTCGGTCAAGCGCATCGTCAAGGTCGTCGGCTACGTGGCGTCGGCTCCGGGTTTCACCGGGCAGCCGCAGGTCATCAACGGTGCGTCGAACCTGCTGGGTGAGATCTTCGGTGAAGCAGGCAACCATGCCAGGGCTGCCGTCGGCGTCGCCGAACTGCCGCTGGGTGCACCGGTCGAGGTCGAATTGATCGTCGAGGTCTAGACCCGACGTTCCTCCCCCACCCGTTTTCGCGCGACCCACCGGAAATTGCCGGTGGGGGACGCAAAAACGGGTGGGTGGTCAGCGGGTGAGGAGCCCGCTGAGCCAGCGGTACCACTGGTCGAGTCCCTCACCGGTCTTGGCGCTGACCGGGATCACCCGCGCCGCCGGGTTGGTCTGGGCGATGTTGTCGAGGAAATCCTGCATCTCCACGTCCAGGTGGGGGAGTAGGTCGATCTTGTTGAGCAGCACCACATGCACCCGGCCGAACATCAGCGGGTACTTCAGCGGTTTGTCCTCGCCCTCGGTCACCGAGTAAACCATCACCCGGGCGTGTTCTCCCACATCGAACTCCGCTGGACACACCAGGTTTCCGACGTTCTCGATGATCACCAGGTCGAGCTCGGACAGCTCGAGATCCTGCAGGGCCCGGTTGACCATCGGCGCATCGAGGTGGCACTCGCCGCCGAAACCCTGATCGGTGTTGATCAGAGAGACCTGAGCGCCCTTGTCGGCCAATCGAACCGCATCGAGGTCGGTGGCGATGTCGCCTTCGATGACCCCGACGCGTACCGAATCCCGCAACGCGTCGAGGGTCTTCGAGAGGATCGCCGTCTTCCCGGACCCGGGCGAACTCATCAGATTCACCGCCTGCACCCCCGCACCCGCGAATGCGGTGCGGTTGAGGTCGGCGCGGACATCGTTCTCGGTGAAGATGGCTTCGAGTACATCGGCCCGCTCGGCGCCGGTGTCGTAACCGCTGTGGTCACCGTGATCGTGGGTGTGACCGTGTGTGGACCCATCGGCGTGGGTGTGCGGCTCGTCGTGACGATGGAATCGGCCCATACCGAATGGTAAGCACTGTGTGCCTATGGTGGACCGGGATGAACATTCGAGGAGGAGCCGTGTGCCGACCGGCCCTGCGGGCGATGCGATGACTGAGCCGGCGAGGCGATGGGCCGAGAGCGGCTTGGCCCACCTGACGGGGGAACCCGACGGCCCGCCTGACTTCTCGCGTTCGCGGATCCTGGAGCGTGCCGACCGGGCTGCCGCACCGTTCGGGGTCGACGCGGCACTGCTCCTCGCAGGTCGGGCGGGATTGACCGGCACTTCGCGCGCAGGCCGGACATCGGTCGGCGGCAGCACCCGCCTGATGCGGTGCCGAGACACCTGGTGCGTGTTCACGCTCGCGCGGCCGAGCGATCTCGAGGTCATCGGCGCGTTGCTCGAGACGGGTGAACCGATCGACGACCCGTGGCAGGTGCTCGCCCACGCGGCCGCGGACCACGACGCCGCCGAACTCGTCGAACGCGGACGCCTGCTGGGGATGCCGTGCGCCGTCTTGGACTCGCACGCCGGAGAACCTGTTGTCTCGCAGCGGCTCTGGTCCACGCGTGCACCCCAGCCAATTGATTCCGGGCTCCTGGTGGTCGACCTGTCCGCGATGTGGGCAGGACCGCTGTGCGGGCAGTTGCTGCGCGGCCTCGGCGCCACCGTCATCAAGGTGGAGAGCCCCGATCGCCCCGATGGCGCGCGGTTCGGGAACGCAGACTTCTTCGAGTGGATGAACGGCGGCAAGCTGCAGTTCTCTGCGCCGGTGTCGAGCGAATCCCCGGTGCTCGCGGCGTTGCTCGATGTCGCGGATGTGGTGATCGAGGCATCGCGACCCCGCGCGCTCGAGCAGGCGGGTCTGGCCGCTGTCACCCGCGCGCCACGGCCCGGCCGGGTCTGGGTGCGGATCACGGGCTATGGCGCTGGGCACAGCGTGCGCGACCGCGTCGCTTTCGGGGACGACGCCGCAGCGGCGGGCGGTTTGGTGGGGGCCGGTGCGCATGGCCCGATCTTCTGCGGCGACGCCATCGCCGATCCGTTGACCGGACTCGAGGCAGCTCACGCCGTCGTCGAGTCGCTGGGTCGAGGCGGCGGTGAGGTGCTCGACGTCGCGATGGCAGGCGTGGCCGCGCGTTACGCAGCGATCCCACTCGCGCCGGTGGGGTCGGACACCGCGGTCAGTGCGCCGCCGGATCCGGCAATCGTTCGACTGCCGGTGGAAAAGGTTGATGCGGAACGGGTTCGGCAAATGATCGATGAGCGGTCCGGCTCGTGCTGATCAAGAACGCCAGGGCGATCACCGGCGAGACCGTCGCGATTCGTACCGAGCGCGATGCGATCAGGGACGTCGGCGCCCATCTGGAAGCCCGCAGCGGGGAGGATGTCATCGACCTTGCGGGCGGCACCGTGATCCCCGGATTACATGATCACCATGTGCACCTGCGGGCGGTGGCCGCTGCCGCCGCGTCGGTGTCGGTCGGCCCGCCCTCCGTCGCCGACGCGGATGCGTTGCGACGCGTGCTGCGGGCCGCCCAGCCCCGGCGCGACGGCTGGATCAGGGCGGTCGGCTACCACGACAGTGTTGCCGGTGACCTCGACAGGCATTACCTGGATGACGTGATTTCCATTGTGCCACTGCGTGTTCAGCACCGTAGTGGGGCGATGTGGATAGTGAACTCGGCCGGACTCGTCGAGCTCGGTCGGCCGGACCATCCGACGGGCCGACTCTTCCGCGAAGATGCGGAGATGGCTGCTTCGACGGTGCCCGAACCGATCGATTTCGCGTCCGTCAGTGCCCGGCTGAGCGCCTACGGGGTGGTCGGGGTGACCGAAGCGACGCCCGATCTCACTGCAACGGAGCTTGATTCGTTCGACGCGGCGGTGCGCAGCGGCCGACTGCGACAACAGGTGCTCGTGCTGTCGCAGGACACGGGTCACGAGGCGTTGGAGTTCGGCCCCATCAAACGCATCCTGGACGACGACACCCTCGACCTCGACGCCATCACCGCGTGGATCGAACGCTGCCACGGCAGCGGGGTCGCGGTGGCGATGCACTGCGTGACGGTGGTCCAACTGGTGGTGGCGGTGGCGGCCCTGCGCGCTGCAGGATCCGTGGTGGGGGATCGGATCGAGCACGCTGCAATGGTTCCCGACGAGATGATCGACGATCTGGTGGACCTCGGGGTCACGGTGGTCACCCAACCCAACTTCGTCGCTGAACGCGGCGAGCAGTACCTGCAGGACATCCCGGCCGCCGACCTCCCGCAACTGTGGCGGCTGGCGAGTCTTCAGCGTGCGGGGGTTGCGGTGGCCGGAGGCACCGACGCCCCCTTCGGCGATCTCGACCCCTGGGCCTGCATGCGGGCGGCCCGCGATCGTCTCTGCGCCTCCGGAGCTGGATTGTCGCTGCCGGAACGGGTTTCGTCTCGAACTGCGCTGGGCCTGTTCCTCGGTGAACCCCTCACCCCCGCCCGCCCTCGGGTCCTGGCACCCGGTGCGCGTGCCGACCTCACCCTGCTGTCCGAGCCACCGGCCGTCGTTCTCGGTGAACTGACCGCAGAAGTGGTCGCAGGCACCGTGATCGGCGGCATCTTGTTCCCGAACGACTGATCGCGCCGCTCAGTCTTCGATCGAATCGACCAGACCCCAATCGAGCGCAGTGTTCGCGTCGACCCGCCGACCGCTCAGCACCAGGAAAGCCGTGCGCCAACGACCGATTCGGCGCGGGATGCTGACGGTGCCGCCCGCGCCGGGGAGCAAACCCAACTGGAGTTCGGGTAGTCCGAAGATGGTGTCGGGATGCGCGCTCACGTGAGGGCAGAAGGACGCCATCTCCAGCCCACTCCCGAGCACTGCTCCGTGCACTCGGGCCCGGAAGTTCGGTCCGAGTCGTTCCGCTACGGCGTCGAGGAGCAACCCCGGGCTGTATCGGGTCCGTGCGAGATGCGAGTTCGCGGGATCGGTGAACGTTCCGAACTCGGTGAGATCGCCACCGCTGCAGAAGGATCGACCCTGCCCGCTCAGCGTCACCGTGTCGAGGGTTGGGTCGGCGAGTGCCACAGTCAGCGCGTCGATCAGCCCTGCGCGCAACGCATTGCTGAACGCGTTGTGCCTCGCAGGCCGGTTGAAGCTGATCGTGAGCGACGATCCGCCTCGATCGAGCAGTACGGGATCATCTTGGATGTGTGTCTCACGGGGACCCTGCCCGGCGAGCCATTGTGCGAATTCCGGTCCGGCCTGCAACGTCGAATAGGCCAGCGATTCGGTGATCAGGCCGCTCAGGGTCCCGGCGCGGGCGGAGGCGGCACGCAGCACGTCATCGCAGACCGCCGCCGCCACCGGTCGGCTGCCGACGTTCGCGGTGATGGCTGCGACGGCCGAATCGATCGAGTCGACCAGGACCACCCGCGGGTCCGCGGTGGGCTCTTCGCTCAGCGTGAAGGTCGCGTGGTCGAGCCACGGCGCCGCCGAGTCCGGTGGCTTACCGCGGCTGAGAGCAACGACCACCCCGGGGAGCACATCCTGGGGAGGCGCTTGGAGCGCGGGGTCTGCGAGGTCGACGAACACAGGTGTCGCCGGAGAGCCTGACATGCTGCTCACGCTAGCCTGAGGGGCATGAATGCACCGCAGCATCCTGCCTATGGCGTGGTTCGGCCAGTCACCGATTTTGCATCTGTGTTGCTCTGCCACAACCCGGGGATGATGACCCTCGACGGCACCAACACCTGGATTCTGCGGGCTCCGGGACAGGACGATTGCGTCGTCGTCGACCCTGGGCCCAAGGGTAAGAAGAAGCACGTCAAAGCGGTTGCAGCGCAAGGAAACGTGGTCCTCGGGCTGATCACCCACCGCCACTACGACCACACGGGCGCGATCAAGTACTTCCGAGAGCAGACCGGTGCCCCGGTCCGGGCGCGGGCCGAGAAGTACACCAAAGGTGCCGCGACGCTGAAAGACCGCGAGGTCATCGAAGCTGCCGGACTGCGGATCACCGTGCTCCACACCCCCGGTCACACGGGCGATTCGGTGAGCTTTCTCGTCGAACACGAGGGCCGGAAGGTGATGCTGACGGGGGACACGATCCTCGGCGGCGGGACCACAGTGCTCGATCCGAAGGACGGCACACTCCGTGACTACATGAACTCGCTCAACCGCCTCATCGTCGAAGGCGAAGGTGCCGCGCTGCTACCGGGTCATGGTCCCGACCACCCGGATCTGATCCCGCTGGCACGGTTCTACAAGAAGCACCGCGAAGATCGCATCGACCAGGTGCGCGCGGCACTCGAGGAACTCGGGGAGTCACCGGCGACGGTCAAACCGCGAAAAGTGGTCAAGAAGGTCTACGCGGACGTCGACAAAAAGCTGTGGCCCGCGGCCAAGATGTCGGTGAAGACCCAGTTGGCCTACCTGTCGGACGAATAGCCGCAAAACACAAAACCACCCGTTCCGGTCAAACCAGGTGTCTGCAACAGGTGGCTTTGACCGGAACGGGTGGTTTTGTGAAATCTAGCGAGCTCGGCGAGCCAGACGCTCGGAGTCCGCGATCAGCACGCTCTTGCCTTCGAGTCGCAACCAGCCACGCTGGGCGAAATCGGCCAGGGCTTTGTTGACGGTTTCACGTGAAGCACCGACAAGCTGAGCGATCTCTTCCTGCGTGAGGTCGTGGGTGACGCGAAGCGCGCCGGCCTCCTGCGTTCCGAAGCGCTGAGCCAGCTGCAGGAGCTGCTTGGCCACACGTCCTGGAACGTCGGTGAAGATCAGGTCGGCGAGGTTGTTGTTGGTGCGGCGGAGGCGACGGGCCAGCACGCGCAGCAGCTGCTCGGCGATCTCGGGGCGGTCGGCGATCCAGGACCGGAGAGCTTCACGATCCATCGACACCGCGCGAACTTCGGTGACCGTTGTCGCCGACGAGGTGCGGGGACCGGGATCGAAGATGGACAGCTCACCGAACATGTCGGACGGGCCCATGATGGTCAGCAGATTCTCACGACCGTCAACCGACTTGCGGCCGACCTTCACCTTGCCCGACAGAATGATGTAGAGCCGATCTCCGGGCTCGCCCTCGTTGAAGATGACGTGTCCGCGTGGAAAATCAACCGGCTGAAGCTGATTGGTCAGTGCCGCGACGGCGGTGGGCTCAACTCCCTGGAATATGCCCGCCCGCGCCAGTACTTCTTCCACTTACGCCCCTTTCTAAGGGTCCAGCCAGACCGCGTTCACTCGCGGGTGTACGAACGATCAAAGTGTTGTGTTTGTCACCCGCGGCCAAGTCTACGGGTATTCATTCCGAAAGATTGTGTTTACCCCCATCGGCGCGTGGAGACGGAGCGGAGCGGAGCTCGACCGGCGTGTGGAGACGGAGCGGAGCGGAGCTCGACCCGGGTGTGGAGACGGAGCTCGACCCCGGCGAAACTGATCAGCTTGCGCGGATGGATTCGCCGGGTTCGATGTTGGTGGGCATCCGGCGGTCGCGGAATTCGTCGAGCGCGGCGGGAAAGCCCTGCCTGGCCAGAGTGTCCATCTGCTCCGGCTCGGCGGACTCGAGGAACTCTTCGACGTGGTCGACCCGCACGTTGAGGCGTTCGAGCTGGTTCTCCACACGCTCCATCGCCAGGGCGAAGAGCATGAGAACCGCGGGGAACAGAAGTACGGCGAGTCCGTGCATGGGGAGTAGTAAACACAACCCAGGTCTCAGAAGAGACACGATCGTCTGGCCGACTACGTCACGCCCTGCCGATATCGACGCGGCAGCCGGCCGACATGCGGAGTGGATGACAGCCGATATGTCTACCGGTGGCGGCTCGCCGTACTCTGAATTGGTGAGTTCGAAGGCAGGTGCCAAGCGCGCCAGGACTGCGGCGCAGCGCGGTGTCGAGACCCGCACCGGCCTTGTCCGCCGGGCACGGCGGATGGACCGCACGTTGCAGACGGCATTTCCGCACGTCTACTGCGAACTCGACTTCACCAATCCGCTGGAGTTGTCGGTGGCCACGATCCTGTCGGCCCAGTGCACAGACGTTCGCGTGAACCAGACGACCCCGGCCCTGTTCCGGCGCTATCGCAGCGCCGAGGACTACGCGGGCGCTGATCGCACCGAGCTCGAGGAGATGATCCGGTCGACCGGTTTCTACCGGAACAAGGCCAATTCGATCATGGGTCTGGGGCAGGCGTTGGTCGAACGATTCGACGGCGAGGTACCGAACAATCTGCGCGATCTCGTCTCGCTACCGGGCTTCGGCCGGAAGACCGCCAACGTCGTACTCGGTAACGCCTTCGGTGTGCCCGGAATCACTGTCGACACGCACTTCGGTCGGCTGGTGCAGCGCTGGAAGTGGACGGACGAGACCGATCCGGTGAAGATCGAGCACGCCGTAGGCGAGTTGATCGAACGCAAGAATTGGACGGACCTCTCGCACCGAGTGATCTTCCATGGGCGTCGGGTGTGCCATTCGCGGAAGCCGGCCTGCGGAGTCTGCGTGCTGGCGACCGACTGCCCGTCCTACGGGTTGGGGCCGGTTGAGAAATCGGAGGCCGCGAAGCTGGTGAAGGGTCCCGAGACCGACCATCTGCTGGCATTGGCGGGTTTGTAGGCCGTGCCCGATCTGGAAGAGATGAACAGACCTGCGCCGAACCCGCCTGGACGCTCACGGTTTCACCTGTCGGTGTCTGCACGGTGGACCATTGCTGTCCTCGTCGTCGTGATCGCTCTGATCGTCGCCATCTGGCCGCGGCAGACGAACACCCCGGCGCCGGCGCCGAACGGCATCTCGCAGAGCGGCAGCACTGCTGTGCCAGGCCTGCAGGCGAACGTCTCGGACGAGGACATGGCCAATGCCCGACTGCAGGCAGCCCTGGAGCCGTGCCCGGTGCCGGTCGGGCCGACGCCGGCGGGGTCGAAGCTGGCAGGGGTGACGGTGCCCTGTCTGGCCGACGGATCGCCTGTGGACCTCGGAGCAGCGACGGCGGGGACGCCGATGCTGGTGAACATCTGGGCGCACTGGTGTGGGCCGTGCCGTGCGGAACTGCCGGTGATCGACGAGTACGCCAAGCAGGTCGGCGATCGGGTGCGGGTGCTGACGGTGCAGGGCAAGGAGGGGTCGGAGAACCCGTTCCTGTCCCTGAACCTGCTCTCCGAGATCGGGGTCCGGTTGCCCACCGTCGTCGATACCGACTCGAAGATCGCGGCCGCGCTGGGTGTGCCGCGCGTCTACCCGGCCACGGTTCTGGTCCGCGCCGACGGCACGGTTGCGGCCGTGCTCCCCACCGTCTTCGACTCCACCGACGAGGTGGCCGAGGCAGTGGACAAGTACCTGGGCGTCGCCGCATGACCCAGGTCCTGGTGCCGACGACGTCGGTACCGCCATGGATGCGAGGGCTCGTCGCCAATCTTGACGGGGTGACCCGCTCGGTCGAAGACCGCGGCGGCGTCACCGAGCGACTGATGCGGGCGATGATGCGCAGTCCCCGGCCTGCTGCGGTGCTCGTGCTGTTCAGCGGCGACTGGAACGGGGACGCCACCCACCACGGCGGGCTTCCGGCGGACGCCGAGGTGTTGTTGACGCAGCGCGCCGCGACCCTGCGCAACCACAGCGGGCAGGTCGCATTCCCCGGAGGTGCCCGGGACCCGGGCGACGATTTTCCGGTGGGCACCGCGATCCGAGAGGCGGTCGAGGAGACCGGACTCGATCCGGCAGGTGTCAGCGAGCTGGCCGTTCTCGACATGTTTCCCGTCCCCCCGTCGGGCTTCGAGGTCTCGCCCGTGCTCGCGTACTGGCCGCAGCCGTCCGAGGTCGGCGTCGTCGATGTGGGGGAGACCGCGCGGGTGACCCGGGTGTCCGTGCGGGATCTGGTGAACCCCCACAACAGGTTCCAGGTCCAACGCACCATCGGCGGCGGCCGGGTCTATCAGGGACCCGCGTTTGCGGTGGAGAACATGCTGGTCTGGGGTTTCACGGGGGGAATGCTCGCGGCGATCATCGAGGCCGCCGGCTGGGAGATCCCATGGGACAAATCCGACAGCCGCGACCTGGCCGGTGAACTCGAGAAGGTGGGCCAGGAGTGAGCGGAGCCGCCTGGGTCGACATCCTGGTGATCGGGATCGCGGTGCTCGCGGCCGCGTCCGGATATCGGCAGGGCGCGGTCTCGTCTGCGATGGCCTTCATCGGGGTCCTGCTCGGCGCCGCCGCCGGAGTGTTGCTGGCACCGCATCTGATCCGCAACATCGAGGATCAGCGCTGGCGGCTGGTCGCCGGGGTGTTGCTGCTTGTCGCGTTGGTGATCGTCGGTGAGATATCCGGCATGGTCCTCGGCCGGGCAGCTCGCAGCGGTATCCGGACGTTGTCGGTGCGCCGCGCCGACTCGGTGGTCGGTTCGCTGCTGCAGGCCGTGGCGGTGTTGCTCGCGGCGTGGGTGCTCGCCACCCCGATCAGCACGTCGGCGCAGCCCGAGATCGCGAGCGCGGTCCGGGAGTCGCGGGTCATCGAGGAGATCAATTCGATCGCCCCGGAATGGATGCAGCGGCTTCCGCGCGAGTTCTGGGACATGTTCGACAGCTCCGGCCTCAAAGAGGCCATCGGGCCGTTCGGGCGAACGCCGATCACCAGCGTCGAGCCCCCGAATCAGGACCTGCTCGACCAGCCGATCGTCGATCAGGTGCGCCCCAGCGTCGTCAAGATTGAGGGCATCGCGCCCAGCTGCAACCAGGCCCTCGAAGGCAGCGGTTTCGTCGTCTCGCCCGAACGGGTCATGACCAACGCCCACGTGGTGGCCGGGACGACCACGCTGCACGTGGTCGCCTCCGACGATCAATTCGACGCCACCGTGGTCTATTTCGACCCGGCGACCGACATCGCCGTGCTCGACGTCCCCGGGTTGCAGGCACCCGCGATGCGGTTCGCCGACAAGTTGGCCAAGACCGGTGAGGACGCGATCGCTCTCGGCTACCCCGAGGCCGGACCGTTCAACGCCAGTGCCGAGAGGGTTCGTGAGGTGATCCAGCTCAGGGGCCCGGGCATCTATCCGAACACCTCCGTCACCCGCGAGGTGTACACCGTGCGCGGATCGATCCGGCAGGGCAACTCGGGCGGACCACTGATCAATTCACGCGGCGAAGTGCTCGGTGTCGTGTTCGGCGCGGCCGAGGACCCGGCCAGCGAGACCGGGTTCGTGCTGACCGCGGATCAGGTCAAGCCTGGGTTGGCGGAGTCCGAACGCCTCAGCACCGCCGTCGACACCCAGACCTGCGTCCATTCCTGACCGGTCAGCGGCCTGCGAACTCGATCAACCGGCGGTTGACCTCATCGGGCGACTCCTGATGGGCGTAGTGGCCGCTGTCTGCGATCTCGGTGAGGTCGAGGTGGGCTGCCCATTTGGCGCTGGCCGCGAGGGTCGGACGACGGATGTAGGTGTCGAGTTCGCCCCGGACCGCCAGCACCGGGATCTGTAGGCGCTTGTCCATCAGTTCCAGGAAGCGGCTGCCGTCCGGACGGAACTGTGATCGGAAGGCCCAGCGCCGGTACTCCAGGCTGCTGTGTGCGACGCCGGCGATCTGAATCGCCGACCGGTTACGGGCTGCGGTGTCGGCGAAATCGTCGGTCGTCGGCCAACGCAGTCCGGCATTCTTGCGCATCATCTCTTCGATCATGGCGCCGTCGTCGCGGATCAGGTCGCGTTCGGCTGTCCGCGGGATCTGGGCCCGGAGAAATCCGGCCAGGAACGCCTTGCGTTGAGCGGGATCGCGCAGGCTGGCGTCCTTGAGTGCCTGCGGATGGGGCGAGGCGATGACGACCATGGAGCGCACCGACCGCGGATGCAGGGTTGCAGTCGCCCAGCCGACGAGCCCGCCGTCGGCGTGACCGACGATCGTGGCGTCGGCGTGGCCCAGCGCACGGATCAGCCCGTCGGTGTCACCGGCCAGGGTCCAGCCGTCATAGCCGCGCGGCGGTTTGTCGCTGTCGCCGTAGCCCCGCAGGTCCACCGCGACCGCCCGGTAACCGGCAGCGGTCAGGGCCGGGAGCTGGTGACGCCAACTCCACCAGAACTCCCCGAATCCATGCATGAGCAGGACCAGGGGACGATCGGTACGGGGCTGATCGGCACATTCGACCGCGTGCAGCCGAACCCCGTTCGCCCGCACGTCATGGTGCCGCCACGGGCCCGCGAAACGAACGGTCGACGGGTCCGGGGATACCAACCGCTCAGCCCTTGAACGCCTTGGCGGCGCTCGGCTTGCTCAGGTCGGCCGCAGGACGAACTGGATCGTCGTGTCCGGACGGCAGGACGTCGGGGAGGTGTTGCACGGACGCGATGGTCTTCTTCGGTCCGGTCATCTTCTTGAAGACTATGTATCCGACGAGACCGGTGATGATGGCCGCGACGAGAAGTATCAGGAAGACGATGCCGAAAGCTGCCCAGCGTGGCAGCCACTCGGACAGCAACTCGCCCAGGAACCAGAAGAAGAACAGGCTGGCGTAGAGCGCCACCGTGAGCGCCACGATGATCAGCCCGGAGCCGATCGCAGCCTTCTTCGCCTCGCCTGCGAGCTCCGCCTTGGCAAGCGCCAATTCGGCACGGAACAGGGTCGACAGATGCTTGGTTGCTTCTTTGACCAGGGCCCCGACACTCGGATCGCCGCCGGGGCGCACGTTCGGGTCGGACAACGGGATCGACGAGACGTTCGGCGGAACATCTCCCGATGGGCGGTCGTCCAGCGTCACTACTACTCCTCCATCCTCGGACACGACATCCGAGACCACCCGGACGTTCGACTTTCGCAGCGCCGGGGTTTGTAGGCCTTATGTTGCCATGCCAGGATTGATTGCAGGCTCATCGGACCTTTTACGCGGGTAGGCGGCCTTTCCGACCAGGCGGCTGCCGGCGTGAGAGTACATGTCACACGAAAGGCGACAATGCCCACGTACCCGCTCGAACCCTTCGATCTGGACTTTTTCGACACGGCGCCCATCACCCACAAGTTCTCGGTGAACCTGCCCGTGTCACCTGAGCGTGCTTGGGGCGAACTGAGCAGGCAGAACACGTTGGACTGGTGTCGCCTGATCAAGGCGATCAACTTCACCTCGCCTGCTCCCTACGGGGTCGGGACCACGCGTTCGGCCGAGCTGGCGCCCGGATATGCGCGGCTGTCGGAGCGGTTCTTCGTGTGGGACGAAGACCCCGACACAGGGCGGTACCGCCACGCCTTCTACGTCGAACAGGCGAATGTTCCGAGCCTGCGGAAGTTCGGCGAACTCAGTGAGATCGAGCCGGCGGGCAGTGGCTGCAGGTTCACGTGGTCATTCGCCATCGAGCTCGCCGGTCCCATGGGGAAGGCGTCCAAGTTTGCCCTTCCGGTGACCAAGAAGGCCTTTTCGACCCTCGAAACCGACACGGTCAAGTACTTCGCGACCTTGAGCTGACATCCCATGGTGTGATTCATCATCAACTTTCTGACTCGAATCGGTCCAGCGATGGAGAACAGCGGCTGGCAGATGTCAGTCAGGTCATACTTCGGTTGGAGGCGCGGTGCGCTTTTCGCCCTGAGATCGTCCCCATATGCGGGGTCCGAGGGAATAATGCCATCGGACAACGCATCTGGGGACGATCTCAGGGGAATTCGTCCGTACCTGCGCTGCTGTCGATCAGCCCTTGCGCTGCTGGCGGATCGCGTCGAACACCGAGGGGTCGACCAGGGTCGAGGTGTCACCGAGCTCGCGACCCTCGGCGACGTCCTTCAGCAGGCGTCGCATGATCTTGCCCGACCGGGTCTTGGGCAGCTCGGGAACGATGTAGATCTCCCGCGGCTTGGCGATCGGGGAGATGTCCTTCGACACATGATCTTTCAGCTCCTTGATGAGCTGATCGCCGGTGTCCTCGCGGCCCTGGCGCAGGATCACGAAGGCAACGATGCCCTGGCCCGTGGTGGCGTCGGCTGCACCGATCACCGCCGACTCGGCAACGCTGGGGTGTCCGACGAGCGCGGATTCGACCTCGGACGTGGAGATCCGGTGACCCGAGACGTTCATGACGTCGTCGATGCGGCCGAGGACCCACAGCGCGTGGTCGTCGTCGTAGCGGGCGCCATCACCTGCGAAATACCAGCCCTGCTCGGCGAACCGCGACCAGTACGTGTCCTTGAACCGCTCCTCGTCGCCCCAGATGCCGCGCAACATCGACGGCCACGGCTTGTCCAGCACGAGGAACCCTTGCTCGCCGGCGCCGACGGACTCGCCTTTCTCGTTGACGATGTTGGCGCTGATGCCGGGCAGGGTCGCCATCGCCGAACCGGGCTTGGTGGCGGTGATACCGGGCAGCGGGGAGATCATGATCGCGCCGGTCTCGGTCTGCCACCAGGTGTCGACGATCGGGCAGTTCTCGCCGCCGATGACCTCGTGGTACCAACGCCAGGCCTCGGGGTTGATCGGTTCGCCGACGCTGCCGAGCAGCCGCAGCGAGCTCAGGTCGTGGGCATCCGGGATCTCGCGTCCCCACTTCATGAAGGTTCGGATCAGGGTCGGCGCGATGTAGTAGATGCTGACCTTGTACTTCTCGATGACCTCGAAGTGGCGATGTTCGTTGGGGGAGTTGGGCGTTCCCTCGTAGACCACCTCGGTCGCGCCGTTCGACAGCGGTCCGTACACGAGGTAGCTGTGCCCGGTGACCCAGCCGATGTCGGCGCCGCACCAGAAGACGTCCTTGCCCGGCTTGTGGTCGAAGACGTTGTGGAAGGTGTAACTGACCTGGGTCAGGTAACCACCGGAGCTGTGGACGATGCCCTTGGGTTTGCCTGTGGTCCCCGAGGTGTAGAGCAGGAACAGTGGGTGCTCGGCGTCGAAGGCCTCCGGCTGGTGCTTGGTGTCGGCCTTGGCGACGGTCTCGTGCCACCAGAGGTCGCGACCTTCGACCCAGTCGATGTCGGAGTCGGTGCGGTTGACGACCAGGACGTGTTCGATCGACTTGGCGGCGTCGTCGCCGGTGCCCAGGGCCTCGTCGACGCCCGCCTTGAGTGGGGCGGGCTTGCCGCGCCGGTACTGGCCGTCGGTGGTGACCACGAGTTTCGCTTCGGCGTCGTCGACCCGCGATCGCAGCGCGGCGGCCGAGAAGCCGGCGAACACCACCGAGTGGGTCAGGCCCAGGCGCGCGCAGGCGAGCATCGTGACGATCGCCTCGGGGACCATCGGCATGTAGATGGCGACGCGATCGCCGGAGACCAAGCCGATCTCGGTGAAGTAGTTGGCTGCCTGAGAAACCTCGGCAAGCAGGTCGTTGTAGGTGACGTCGCGGCTGTCCCCGGGTTCGCCGACCCAGTGGATCGCGACGCGGTCGCCGTTGCCCTCTTCGACATGGCGGTCGACGCAGTTGTACGCCACGTTGAGCTTGCCGCCGACGAACCACTTCGCGAACGGGGCATTCGACCAGTCGAGGACGTCGCCGAAATCGGTGTCCCAGTGCAGGCGGCGGGCCTGTTCGGCCCAGAACGCCAGCCGGTCGGCCTCGGCGGCCTGTTCGAGTTCGGGTCCGGCGTTCGCCTGCTCCACGAATGCGGTCGGCGGGGCGTACGTCACGGGTGCGGTGCCATCACTCATCGGTTCCCTTTCAGCTTCTCGGCCGCCCGGAATCGGAGTCGAGCGGCGGCCTGTGGCCCGTATCGAGGGTCACTGTGTTGTGCACCACATGATGTCTGCGGCATCATCTACTGCAATAGCCCCGAAAGTGGATAGTGCTGATGAGTGTCGACAACATCGTGCTCCGCCCCAGCGATCGCGAACTGGTGCGGGCCACGAGTGCGCGCTTGAGACGGGTCACGGGTATCCCGGTCGTCTTCGGAGGTCTGCGCGACCAGGGCGCCATTGCGGTGACCGAATCGGTGGGGCACCAGACGGCAGCACTACGCACGATCACGGTGACCCCGCAGCGTGGCCTCGGGGGTCTGATCTGGCTGAACAAACGCACCACGCTCATCCGCGACTACGGTTCGGCCAGCGAGATCACCCACGACTTCGACGACCAGATCCTCGGAGAAGGCATCACAGACCTCGCTGCGGCGCCGATCGTCGTCGACGGATCGGTGCGCGGCCTGATCTACGCGGGCTGGCGCGGGGGCGGTCATCTCGCGGACGACGCGGTGGCGGCGCTGTCCGTGGAAGCGGGCCGGGTCGCCGCCGAACTGCGCACCCGAGATGAGGTCGATCGACGCCTCGGAGCGATGGCTGCGGTGCAGCAATCGCAGATCCAGGCTGTCGAGTGGCTGGACGAGATCCGCGACATCGCGGCGGTCTCCGGAGACGACGAGACCCGGCGCCGGCTGCTCGACCTCGTTGATCAGATCGGTGGCGCGCGTCCGTCCGGTGAACCCGCGGTGCCTCTCACACCCCGTCAGCTCGAGGTGTTGTCGCTGGTCGCGATGGGTTTCGGTAATCGGGTGGTGGCGGATCGGCTCGGGTTGACCGTCGACACCGTGAAGACCTATCTCCGTGCGGCAATGGTCCGGCTCGGAGCGCACAACCGCCATGAGGCCGTGGTCAAGGCCCGTGCCGCGGGGCACGTTCTCGATCTGCTCTGACTACGGAGGGTCGACGTGTGCGAAGTACTCTGACTTCTCGTGACTGATCCTTTGGGGCCGCTGCTCGAGATGCCCGGCGTGCTCGAGGCGGCGGACCGGGCGCGCGACGCACTCGCGGCCGCCCACCGGCACCCCGCAAATCTCCGGGGCTGGGACAAGACGGCGACCGAAGCATCGTGGCGAGCGGGTCGGTCGTCGGCGGCCATCGACGGCGGCAGCATCGAGCTGGTTCGGGACGGCGATTTCGACGAGCCCGTCCTGTCCGGGGCGATGCGGGTGGCGCAGGCGCTCGATGGGGAGTCGTTGCCACAGATGCTGGCCGTGTGGACCCGGGCGCCGCTGCAGGCGCTGGCCAGGCTGCACGTGCTCGCCGCCAATGAACTGACGGACGATCCCGAGCTGCTGGGACGACCCCGCGCCGATCGTGAGCTCGACCAGAGGCTGGCCTTGCTCGCGCAGCTGGTCACCGGAGCGACCAAGGCACCGGCGCCGGTGCTCGCCGCGGTGGTGCACGCGGAACTGCTCGCGCTGGAACCCTTCGTCTTCGCGAACGGGGTGGTGGCGCGGGCTGCCTCGCGGCTGGTGTGTGCGAGTACCGGACTCGATCCGCACAACCTCGGGGTGCCGGAGGTGACCTGGTTCAAGCGGCTACAGCAGTACCGCACGCTGTCGGCGGCCTTCGGAGCGGGGGACCCGGAAGGTATCCGCGGTTGGCTGGTGCTGAGCAGTGAGGCCTTGGAGGCCGGAGCGGCCGAGGCGAGATCCATCGCCGATGCCGCGCGCGCTCAGTAGCTGCGTTCGGTCGATACTCGTTGTGACAGAGAAGAAATCAAGTGCGGGCAACGCACTGCGGGCGGCCTCCGGGTCGCTCATGCGATTCCCGTCGGCCGCCCGCTAGCACGGATCCGAGTTACCAAGCGTGCTGTGGTGGTTGTGTGGGATGACCTAGGCAGAGTTGTCCGCCGCCGCCTCACATGCGTTCCCACCCAAAGGAACTCATCTGAATACGACGCCGAATCTCGCAGGCCCACAACCTGGTGCCTCCCGCGGCGTGCTGCGCGTGGGTGCTCGATATCCGTGCTGGGAGTGCGTGGTCAGGAGTCCGTGCCTTCTCTTCCGGTCCGAACTTGGCTTCCCGCGCTTTCCGTAACTACTTTCTACACCGTGACCACGGTCACATCAAGGGGTCAGTCGTCTCGAATTTGCAACACGCCTTTTCCCTTGGGCTAAAACGCTTTTCACCACCGGCGCCCGCGTGGCGAACGCAGGTGGTCAGCGCCGCCGGCGGTGCAGTGCCGTGTAGGTGAGGGCGCCCGCAATCATTGCGCCCAAACCCACTGCAGCCGAGGCCGTCACGGTGACCGGGGTGGCCGCGGGCAGTCGGCTGCGCAGTGATATCGGTTTCGTGAACGAGAGCATCGGCCACCCCTGGGCGGAGGCCTCCTTGCGCAGGGCGCGATCGGGGTTGATGACAGTCGGGTGGCCGACTGCGCGCAGCATGGGTAGGTCGGTGATCGAGTCGGAGTATGCGAAGCACTTCGACAGGTCGTACCCGACCGATGCCGCGATCTCGTTCATCGCGACGACCTTCTCGTCGCCGTAGCAGTAGAACTCCACCTCGCCCGCGTATTTGCCGTCGATGACCTTCATCCGGCTGGCCATCGAGTAGTCGGCACCGAGCATCTCGCCGATCGGTTCGACGATCTCGGTACCCGACGCCGAGACGATGACCACGTCGTGTCCGCGCGCCTTGTGGCCGGCGATCAGGTCCGCCGCTTCTGCGAAGACCAGCGGGTCGACGATGTCGTGGAGGGTCTCGTGGACGATCGACGACACCTGCTCGACATCCCAGCCCGTACACATCGCGGTCACGTGCTTGCGCATGCGCTCGACCTGATCGTGGTCGGCCGCCGACAGCAGGAACATGAACTGCGCGTAGGACGATTTCAGGACGGATCGGCGATTGATCAGACCCTGATCGAAGAACGGGCGGGAGAAGGCGAGGGAGCTCGACTTGGCGATGATCGTCTTGTCGAGGTCGAAGAACGCGGCGATCCGCGTCGTACCGGGGGACCTCGGTCCACCGTCTGCCGGCTTGAAAGCGGTCACCCGTCGAGGGTACGTGGGGCTACCGTATGAGGCATTGCTTCGGAGCGCAGTGAACCGGATAACTTTACTTACGATCACTTCGTTTCAGCGAAGGGAATCAAATGGTTGAAGTTGCAATCAATCCCAGAAACTTGTGTATAGTCATAGTTACCCGGACTTGATCCGGGGCTTTCAGCCCGACCCCCCGGGGCTGAACGCGACGACCCTGGCCTCCTCCCCCCCTGGCCAGGGTCGTCCCCATTTCCGGACCTTTTCGGTCCGCTGAACCACACGGTCACTGTTTCCTCCCTTACCCTGTCTCAACTGCATGTTTTCCGGAACTCTCGGTGCGTACGGGCTTGCGGGACGCTGCTTTCAGCAGGGAACTGTCCACAGATGACAGACACTCCACAGCTTCGGGTCCGACGGGCCGTCAGTCGCCGTCGAAGATGAGCCGACACGCCACGATGGCTTCCATGACCGAATCCTCGACTGTGCTCGTGATGGTGTCCCCGGACCTCGCGGACGACGTCGCGCGTGTCGCCGCTGCCGCCGGATATCAAATCGTTCGTGCGCTTCCCGAACGATGTCGCAGAGAGTGGGCCGAGTGCACCGCGGTGCTCGTCGACGCCAGCACCGTCGAGGCAACACTGGCTTCCGGATTGCCCCGACGCGGCGGACTGCTCGTCGTCGGACTCGCAGGCGACGGACCGCAGATGTGGCGCACCGCGCTCACCCTCGGGGCCGGGGACGGCTTCGTGCTCCCGGACGACGAGCACGCGGTGGTGCAGGCGCTCTCCCGGATCGCGAAACCGATCGGACCCTCCGGTGTTGCCATCGCCCTGATACCGGGTCACGGAGGTGCCGGGGCCTCGACATTGGCCGCCGGAGTGGGGTTGGTGGCCTGTGAAAGGGGTCTGAGCGGACTCATCATCGATCTCGACCACCTCGGTGGTGGGCAGGACCTCCTACTCGGGGTCGAGGACCAGCCCGGGCTGCGCTGGCAAGAACTCACGCTCGAGAGCGGCCAGGTCGTGGCCGCCTCCCTGCACACCGCTCTCCCGCATGCCCGCGGAGGGCTGGCGATTCTCACCGGGCGGCGCGGCGGCGGTACACCGGTCCGGCCAGAGGCCGCGCTCGCCGCCATCGACGCCGCCCGGGGCAGCGGCGACGTCGTGGTGGCCGACCTGCCCCGGCGCGAGGGTGAGCTGGTGGACGCCGTGGTGGAAGCCGCAGACCTGGTGGTGCTCGTGACCGCCGCGACGATCCGGGCCTGCGCGGCCGGACGTGAGATGGCTGCGCGCGTGCGGGCCCGCACCGGGCGGGTCGAGGTCGTCGTCCGCGGTCCGGCTCCGGGTGGGTTGCGGGCGGTCGAGGTGGCCGACGTCATCGGTGTGCCCCTGCTGACCGCGACCCGGCCCGATGTGCGGCTCGAGCGGCAACTCGAATCCGGTGGGCTCGCCCTCACCCGTCGTTCCCCGTTGCGCCGGTCCGCGACCACGGTGCTCGACCGCGCGGTCGAGCTGCGTCGGGTGCTGCGGTGAGCACCGGTGGTGATGGAGTGCATCCCGGGCGTGCGCAACTGCTGACCCGGGTCCGCGAGAAGCTCGCGGCCACCGCGCAGGATCCGACCCCCGAGGTGATGGCAGCCGTCGTCCGCGCGGAGGCAGGTGGAGTGCTGGGCGACACCGATCTGCTTGATGCCCTTCGGTTTCTGCAGACCGAACTGGTCGGTGCCGGACGCTTGGAGGTCTTGCTGGCCGGCCCGGCGGTCAACGACATCCTGGTGGTGGGACCGAAACAGGTCTGGACTGATCAGGGTCGTGGTCTCGAGCGGTCGGACGTCGAGTTCGAGGACGACGAGGCGGTGCGACGACTGGCGATGCGGTTGGCCCTGGCCGCAGGCAAGCGGCTCGACGACGCGCAACCGTGGGTCGACGGCCAGCTGGCCGGGCTCGGTCGACGCGGTTACAACGTGCGTCTGCATGCCGTCATCCCACCGATCGCGGTGGACGGGACGTGCCTGTCGTTGCGGGTGTTACGTCCGGCAACGCAGAACCTCGACGCCCTGGCGCGCTCGGGCGCAATTGATCCGGAGGCCCTCGCGCTGCTGGAGGCCATCGTCGACGCGAGGCTGGCCTTCCTGGTGGTGGGCGGCACGGGAGCGGGCAAGACGACCATGTTGTCGGCACTTCTCGGGCGGGTTGATCCGGCGGAGAGGATTGTGTGCGTCGAAGACGCGGTGGAGCTGGCGCCGCCGCACCCCCACGTGGTGCGGCTGGTCGCCAGGACACCGAATGTCGAAGGCGCGGGGGAGGTCCCGGTGCGAGCGCTGGTCCGGCAGGCGCTTCGGATGCGGCCGGACCGGATCGTCGTAGGGGAGGTCCGGGGCGCCGAGGTCGTCGACCTGCTGACGGCGATGAACACCGGACACGACGGCGGCGCCGGCACCCTGCACGCGAATTCGACGGCGGAGGTGCCCGCGCGGATGGAGGCACTCGCCGCCCTCGGCGGCATGGACCGGCCTGCGCTGCACAGCCAGCTCGCAGCAGCCATTTCGGTGGTGATCGGGGTGTTCCGGGATTCGTCGGGCAGCAGGGGTGTCGCGGAGATCGGGATGCTCCGCCGTGGCAACGACGGACTGGTCTGCGTAGAAACTGTCTGGACTCGAGCGGGCGGCTTCACCACCGCCGCAGCAGCGCTGGCCGCGGTACTGGACGCGAGGTTGGGGCGATGACCGCAGTGCTGGCCGCCATCGGCCTGTCCATACTGTTGTGGGCCCGACCACGTGCACAGACTCGCGCACAGGCCCTGATCCCTGCGGAACCATTGCGACGCACACTGTTTGGCGATCCCGTTGGTCTGGGACTGCTGCTCGGTCCGGTGCTGGCGCTTGTTCTCGTCGGTGCCAGTGCGGCGCTGGCCGCCGCCATGGCCGCTGCGATGGCGCAGGTTCTGTTGGTCTCGCGGCGACGCGAGCGGGCAGGGGCCGCAGAGATGGGGCGGTTACTCGCGGCGCTGGAGGTCATGGTCTCCGAGTTGAGGGTGGGGGCGCATCCCGCACACGCGTGCAGGCAGGCGGCGCAGGACTGCGGCGGTCCTTCGGACGCGGGAACGGCTGAGATGCTGCAGATGATGGCGGGTCGTGCCGCCCTCGGCGGTGATGTTGCCGCAGGAATCGAGCAGGCGGACGGGCACTACGGCGAGTCTTCTTCGGGGTCGGGGGCCGCCGGGTTTCAGGCGTGGCAGCGGATCGCCGTCGCGTGGCGAACTGCTGAACAGTACGGCCTCCCGATGGCCGAACTGCTGACCTCGGTGCGTGCAGATCTGTTGGCCCGTCATCGCTTCACAGCACGCACGGCAGCTGCACTCGCGGGCGCGAAGGCGACCGCGCTGGTTCTCGCGCTGCTACCGATACTCGGGATCCTGCTCGGACAGGCGATGGGCGCGGCGCCGGTGGCGGTGTTGCTCGGTGGCGGGCTCGGCGGAGTCCTGCTCGTGGTCGGGGTGGGCCTGGTCTGCGCCGGACTGCTGTGGTCGCGGCGCATCGTCGGCAAGGTGACCGACCGGTGACCGCGGTTGTACTCGCAGCTCTGGCCGGGGCTGTCGGCCTGCTGCTCGTCCCGGGCCCGGTGTGGTCGACGTACCGGATTGCTCCGCCGGTGGCCGGCGCCCGCCGTCGGGAACCGCGGTGGCTGGGAAAGAAGAAGGCGGTCGACGACCCGTTCGCGGCGGCAGCGAGCTACGACCTGTTCGCGGTGTGTCTGCGTTCCGGGTTGCCGGTCGCCGCATCGGCCAAGGTGGTGTCGCAGTCGGCTCCGCCGGCGCTGGCGCAAATTCTCGCACACGCTTCCGATCTGTTGTCTCTGGGCGCAGATCCGTTGCAGGCGTGGGCCGTACCCGGCGACGCGGATCAGTCCGCCGCGATGCTGGCAGCGGTGACGCGGCGTTCGGCGCGAGCGGGGTCCTCGCCGGTGAGCGGGTTGGAGGAGTTGGCGGACAACCAGCGCAGCGAGGCCCAGGATCGGGCGGCCGCCGCCGCCGAACGCGCAGGGGTTGCGATCAGCGGACCACTCGGACTGTGTTTCTTGCCGGCCTTCGTCTGCCTGGGCATCGTGCCCGTGGTGATGGGCCTGGCGGGAAAAGTGTTCGGTGGCGGTCTGCTCTGAGATCTGCCGTGGACTGGCCACGGCGTGGATAGGGGGAAATCGATGATAGGCAACATGATTCGGAACGTGCAGGCACGAGCTGCGGTGCTCATGATGGACGAGGACGGCATGTCGACCGCCGAGTACGCGATCGGCACGATTGCTGCGGCGGCGTTCGGTGCGATTCTCTACACCGTTGTCACCGGTGATTCGATCGTCTCGGCGTTGACGGGGATCATCGACAAGGCGTTGCAGACCACGGTCGGATGATGATGCGGCGCGTTCGTCGCCGTCTGCTGACCGATGATCGGGGCATGGTGACGGTGGAGGCGGCGTTCGCGCTCGCCGCGATTGTCGCGATGGTGGTGATCGGGGTGGTGGCGGTGGCCGCGGTGGCTGCTCACGTCCGCTGTATCGACGCGGCGCGGGAGGCGGCGAGGATTGCGGCGCAGGGTGATTCGGTTCGTGCCGAGCAGGTGGCGCGTCAGGTTGGTCCTGATGGGGCGTCGGTGCGGATCCGTACCGAGGGGGAGTTGATCGTCGCGCAGGTGCGGGTCGATGTGCCGTTGCTGCCAGGGGTGGAGGTGGGTGCGCGGGCGGTGGCGGCGGTCGAACCGGGCGGCGACGAGTGAGGATCGCGGGCGATGAGCGTGGCTCGGCGACGGTTGTCGGGGCGTGCGCGATCGCGGCGTTGGCGGGGTTGGTGGTGCTGGTCCTGTATGTCGGTGCTGCGGTGTCTGGGCGCCATCACGCTCAGTCGGCCGCCGATCTCGCCGCGCTCGCGGCTGCGTCTGCTCTGGTGCTCGGTGAGGCCGATCCGTGCGCGCAGGCCGGGCTCATCGCGAGCCGGATGGAGGTTGCCCTCGCGTCCTGCAGTCCGGATGGCGAGGACGTGGTGGTGTCGGTCGAGGTGCACGTCGAGCTGGGCCTACTGGGTCACCGACCTGCCCGAGCCACCGCTCGGGCAGGCCCGGTGCCCTGAAGCCGACAGTTGTGGTGCGTCAGCAATAAGCGGTGGCGTAACGACCCTCGGCGTACTCGAAAGAGGTCTGCACGCCGTTCACAAACGTGGAGCAACGCACGTAGTTGTTGCCGCTGCCGTCGTTCTCGTAATCGGCCGAAATGTAGCCGCCGACAAGCTGGTACGTCGATCGGGAGGTGAACGTACGGCTGGTTGACCAGTAGGTATGCCCATCGGTGCCGACGAAGGTGTTGTTGAATCGAACCCGCTGGGACGGATCTTCGGGGAACGACTGACCGTCGCCATAGGCGTCGTACCAATAGATCGAGTCGTTGATCGGCTTATTCGACACGAACACGTACTTGATCACGTCCCCCGATGTCGGGAATTCCACGTCGGCTGAGGCCGGAGAGACTCCCGAGAACAGGCCCAAGGCCACCACAGTCGACGCCAAAGTAACCAGAACGCGCTTCAACACTTTTCGATTCTCCTTAAGACACTCCCGCCCAGATCGCGGGAGAAGTGGGAGAACCATAACACGACCTACACTGTGGACTCTAGCGGAAGATGTTGGAAGGCAGCAGGTTTCGTCATCCGTTCGAACTACACCACTTGGTTCGGCGGCCGTTCGGGATCCTGGCTGCGACGCACGGCGGACCCTGGTGGGTGACGCTGTCGGCTCCGGTGAGGTAGACAAGGAGGGGCCGCCGACATAGCAGAGAGTGGCTTGGTTCACAATGGTGCGAAATCGGTACTGCATCCTCCGGATGTAGGATCCTGTACGAGTGCATTAACTGAAGTGAATGGTGGGGAACTTCTTGACGAAACGTCTGTTGGCGGTCATGACCGGGATCATCGCGGTGATCGGCTTGTCTGGGATGGTCGCCGCTTCGGCGAACGCGGCGCCCCGGATCGGGCTGGGCGGTGGTGCGGGCATCATCATCAACAACAGTTCGGTGTGCACGCTGACCGCGATCGGCCACGACTCCGCGGGCCGCCTGGTCGGGCTGACCGCGGCCCACTGCGCCGAGACCGGCGATGCCGTCCGAGCCGAGAAGGCCGCCGGGTCCGGCGTGATCGGCCAGGTCACGTCGTCCAACAAGTACTGGGACTACGCGGTGATCCGCTTCGACCCGGCCAAGGTCGAACCGCAGCGGAACTACCGGGGGTTGACCCTCGGCGGTTTCGGTCCGCAGCCGGCCTTCGGTCAGAACGCCTGCAAGGCGGGCCGCACCACCGGCACCAACTGCGGCGTCGTCTGGGGCACCGACCCCGAGAGCCCGACCTTCACCCTCAATCAGAGCTGCTCCAACCACGGCGACTCCGGCGCGCCTGTCGTCGTCGACAACAAGCTCGTCGGCCTGCTCAACGGTGGCCGCATCTTCAAGAACATCGGCGGCACCGGACTGAACTTCGACATCGAATGCAACGACCCGGGCAACCCGGTTCACGTGCCGACGCTCAGTACCGGGATCAACTACATCCTCAAAGACCTGAACGGGCACAACATCGTCGGCAGCGGCTTCCGCCTGATCTGATCGGTCCGGTTGCGCCCGGTCAGTTGCTCTATTTGCGCTTGATGATCCCGGCTACTCCGGCGATCACCAGGCCGATCCCGCCGACAAGGGTCAGCCACAGCCCGATGCCGACGTCGATGGTGATATCGAAGACCTCGGCGGTCTCCTTGGCGTCCAGGATGTCGGTGATGTCGACGATCGCGATGAGTGCCACCAGGATCCCCGTCACCACCGCGACGATGCCGGCCGTCAGGTGCAGGCCGGACCGCTTGGCGATGAGAACGCTGATCACGCCGAAAATTCCGGCGATGACGGCGAGGACCAAGGTCAGGACGCCATCATTGGCATCGGTGTCGGAATCTCCACCGCCGAGCCCGCTCTCGCTGAACGTTCCCGAGACCCACGGCAGGAACGCCGAGATCGCGATCACCACCGCGATGACCGCGATGACCAGTCCGATGACCTTGACTGCCTGCGAGACCGGCGGGGCCGCCTGCGCTGAGCCGTACGCGCTGCCGTAGGGCTGCTGCTGACCCTGATCGTGTTGCGGCGCAGAGTAAGGATTCTGACCTGCCTGGTAGGGCTGCTGTCCGCCCTGCTGATACGGCGCCTGCTGGCCGTACTGCGGCTGGCCCTGCGGCGCACCGTATTGCGGCTGACTCTGAGAGGCACCGTACTGCGGCTGGTTCGATCCGTATTGCTGTGGCGCCTGCTGACCGCCGTACTGACCCGGCTGTCCTGACCCCTGCTGACCTTGCCAGTACTGGCCTTGCCCGTACTGCCCCTGGCCGTACTGGCCCGGCTCGTACTGTCCCGGTTGGGGCTCGCCGTGCTGCGGTGGACGCGGAGGCTCCGCGCCCGCACTCGAATGGTCGGTCCCCGCGGGCTTGAAGACGTCCGGCGCTGGGCCGCCCGGTTGCGGATTCACCGGAGGTGGGTTGGTGGACGTCATGCGGGTCTGGTCATACGGGTCGGATTGCCCGGGTGTCTGCGTCATGGTTTGTGCCTCTTCGCTGATCGGATTTCTCACGGTAAACCCGATGGCACCGACAAGGATCACTTTTAAGGGCGCCTGAACCAAACGACCCGTGCAATTCATGCAGCTGATCGACAGTGTCCAATTGTTCGCTTCGTCGTGGGTCTCAGTGAGCGGTGTTTGATTGTTCGCTACGGGCCGGGCCCTATTGCGCACTCTTCCCTCGTCTCTCAGTCGCTGCGCTCCCTCGTTCCTCACTGCATCCTGCGCGGCCCGTCCCTGCGCTCACGACTGCATCACGCGCGGCCCACCCCTGCGCTCACGGGCAGCTCGTGCAAGATCAAATTCAGGACTCGGATGGCGCCGTCCTTGTCTAGCGGTTCGTTGCCGTTGCCGCATTTCGGGGACTGCACACACGAGGGGCATCCGGTTTCACACCCGCACCCGGACACCGCATCTCGGGTGGCGCGGATCCAGATCTCGAAGGCCTCGTGTCCACGGTCGGCGAAACCGGCACCGCCGGGATAACCGTCGTAGACGAATACCGTGGGCAGGTCGGTGTCGGGATGCAGATTGGTCGACAAGCCGCCGATGTCCCAGCGATCGCAGGTCGCCACCAGCGGCAACAACCCGATCGCGGCGTGTTCGGCAGCATGCAACGCTCCCGGGAAACGAATCGAGTCGACCCCGACAGCCTCGAGGGCCTCGGGGGTGAGCGTGTACATCACGGCCCGCGTCGAGAGCGTTTGCGGCGGCATGTCGAGCTCTACCGAATCGAGGACCTCGCCGGAGATCAGCTTCCGCAGGTACCCGACCACCTGATGCGTGACGTCCACCCGCACCAACGCCACGGTCAGCGGCCCATGGGTTTCCGTCTCGATCACGTCGGTGATGTCGACGATGGTGGTCTCGCGGGCGCTGGTGGTCCAGTCGGGTTCCTCGGGATGCACCAGTGCCAGACCATCATCGAGGTCGAGTTCGTCGACGACATAGCTCTCGCCCCGATGGATGTGGACGGCGCCCTGGTGCACGGTGGACATCGCCCGTCCGGTGTCGACCGTGCCGAGCAACTGCGCGGTGGTCTCGTCGACGATCATCACCTGGCCGCCGATGCCGCCGCGAATGTCCACCGCGCCGTGGGGGTCCACCCCGGCCGCGACATACCACCCCGCCTTGCGGTGTCGGATGAGTCCCTGACGGGCCAGATCTTCCAGTAGTTCCCGCGCCCCGAAGGCGTCGACCTCGGCATCCTTGAGCGGCAGTTCGGCGGCCGCACAGAGTAATTGCGGACCGAGCACATAGGGATTGGTGGGGTCGGTGACGGTGGCCTCGACAGGTTTGTTCAGCAGCGCCTCGGGATGGTTCACCAGGTAGGTATCGAGGGGGTCGTCGCGGGCGATCAGCACCACCAGTGACCCCTCGCCGCGCCTGCCCGCTCGCCCGGCCTGTTGCCAGAACGACGCGACGGTCCCCGGAAACCCGGCCACCACAATGGCATCGAGTCCGCTGATGTCGACACCGAGTTCCAGTGCGTTGGTGGTGGCGACCCCCAGCAGCTTTCCGTCGGCGATGTCGCGTTCGAGGGTGCGGCGGTCGTCGGCGAGATAACCCGCGCGGTACGCGGCCACCCGGGGCGCCAACGCCGGGTCGACCTCCTCGAGTATTCGTTTGGCCGAGAGTGCCGTCAGTTCGACACCGCGGCGACTTCGGACGAAGCACAGCGTCCGCGCGCCCTCGAGCACGAGATCGGCAAGGACGCGCGCGGCCTCGGCCCCGGCCTGTTTGCGCACGGGAGCGCCGTGCTCCCCGGTGATCTCGGGGACGAAACCCGGCTCCCACAACGCGACCGTGCGCGCGCCGTGAGGTGATCCGTCTTCGGTGATCTCCACGCAGTCGGCGCCGATCATCCGACTCATGGCCGCGCCCGGACTTCCTGCGGTGGCGCTGGCACCGATCACGACCGGATTCGCGCCCGCCGCCCGCGCGATACGAAGCAGACGGCGCAATACCAGCGCGGTGTGCGAGCCGAATACGCCTCGATAGTGGTGGCATTCATCCACGACGATGAATTGCAGCCCACGCATGAACTGTCGCCAGCGGCCATGGGACCCGAGAATGCCGATGTGCAACATGTCCGGATTGGTGAATATCCACCGGGAGTGTTCGCGAGCCCATTGACGCACGGCGGGTTCGGTGTCGCCGTCGTATGCGCAGGGCTGTAAATGCATGAACTCCTTGCGCCCGGCCAGCAGCGAGGACACCGACCGCAGCTGATCGGAACCGAGCGCCTTGGTGGGCGCGAGATACAACGCGGTTGCCCGCGGATCGTCGAGAAGCCGGGACAGGATGGGAACCTGGTAGGCAAGTGACTTTCCGGACGCCGTTCCCGTCGAGAGCACCACATGTTGTCCGGCCCAGGCGTGTTCGGCCGCAATGACCTGGTGGGTCCACGGCGCCCTCACGCCGGATTCCACCAGGGCGTCGCGAACCGGACCGGCGACCCAATTTGGCCAACTGGCGAAAGAAGCTGTCCTGGAGGGAATTACTGACTTGTGTGTCAGAGGTGAGTCATCAGGATCGATACCAGCAAGCGTCCGGGCGAGCAGTTCGGTGCCGAAGTCGCCGTTACTCATCGTTCCAGTTCATCACCTCGTAATACTAGGCCCGCCGGATACAACAACGCGGAGGTCATCCGGCATCCACGACGCACAGTGGGCTTCTGGCGACGTTTGAAATCAAGTTGAACTCTCCACTGTTGTGCACGCCGAGAACATGATTGACTCAATGTGGTCGTAGCTCTCGGGGGGTGGGTTCAAGCATTTGGCCTTCTCACTCGCAGATCGTGTTACGACCGTGGTACTGAAGGTCAGTGTGCGGGCGTGCTCGCAAGCGGCGCCAGAAGGTATGGCGGTCGGAACCGGCCCGGCGTGGGTAACTCTCCGCCGCTACCGGTGATAGAAAAGGAATACGGCATGGCTCAGGGGACTGTGAAGTGGTTCAACGCGGAAAAGGGGTTCGGTTTCATCGCGCCCGATGATGGCCCGGACGACGTGTTTGTCCACTACTCCGAGATCCAGGGAAACGGTTTCCGGACCCTCGAGGAGAACCAGCGGGTTGAGTTCGAGGTCGGTCAGGGCACGAAAGGTCCGCAGGCCACTGGTGTTCGCGGTCTGTAGGACGCGTCCTTCGCACCACTCGAAAAATCTGGGTTCACCCCCGACGCCGAAACCACGGCGCCGGGGGTGAGTCTTTTTCGGCCGCGCATACCGTACGGTTTCATCGTGGGTCAGCTGTCCATGTTCTCCGCGGAGACCGACGAGCCGTCCTTGGACGACCTCGCCGGGATCTTGGCGTCCGCTGGGCAGGTGGCCATCGGACCCCGAGGTGCGCGGCTGTCGGTCGTGGTGGCCGAGGACTGGCGTGCCCAGGCACTCGCTGACGAGATCGAGCGATCCGGGGTGACCGCCGAGATATCACTGTCGTCGGAGGGCTCGCCTCTCGTCGGGACAGCGGCGACGCCGGTCCTCGAAGGCCTGTACCGCCAATGGACCAAAGGTGCGGTGAAGACGATGCCCGCCACCTGGGTGCCCTCTCCGAGAGCGTTGCGCCTATGGGTCATGGCGGCCGGACAGCGCGACGCCGACCGCTACCTTCTCGGTCTCGACTCCCACGCCCCGGACTCGCACGGTTCGCTCGCGACCGCGGTCATGCGGGCGGGTATCGCGCCCACACTGGTGGGCACCCGGAGCTCCAGCCCGGCCCTGCGCATCGCGGGCAAGCGGCGCCTGACGCGGCTGATCGAATCGGTCGGAGAGGCCCCGGACATACCCGGGGCAGCTCTGCAGTGGCCTTTTATTTGACAGCGTGATCGATAACGTGTCTGAACTGTACTGACAGCCTGTCCAAACGACCGGTTCGCACCCTGGTTCGACGGTGTTCACGGGTGGCAGGTCAGGTGCAGGGATGTCATAAGCGCTATACATAAGGTACAAACGGGCCAGAAGGACCATGAAAGGTGCAGGCAAAGACGGTGGCGGATTCAGGTACTACAGCCGGCAAGACAGGTGGTGTCGTGCGCCGGCTCGTGATCGTCGAGTCCCCGACCAAGGCCCGCAAGATCTCGACATATCTCGGTCCCAACTACGTGGTGGAGTCGTCGCGCGGTCATATTCGTGACCTGCCGCGTGGTGCCGCCGACGTGCCTGCCAAATACAAGGGTCAGGCGTGGGCGAGGCTCGGCGTCAACGTCGACGAGAACTTCGAACCGCTCTACGTGGTGTCACCGGACAAGAAGTCCACGGTGACCGAACTCAAGGCGCTGCTCAAAGACGTCGACGAGCTCTATCTCGCGACAGACGGTGACCGCGAGGGCGAAGCCATCGCGTGGCACCTGCTCGACACCCTCAAACCCAAGATCCCGGTCAAGCGGATGGTCTTCCACGAGATCACCGAATCGGCCATCCGCGCGGCCGCCGAAGATCCCCGTGACCTCGACGAAGACCTCGTCGACGCCCAGGAGACGCGTCGCATCCTCGACCGTCTCTACGGCTACGAGGTGTCGCCGGTCCTGTGGAAGAAGGTCATGCCGAAGTTGTCGGCGGGCCGCGTGCAGTCGGTGGCCACCCGCATCATCGTCGAGCGGGAGCGCGAGCGGATGGCGTTCCGGTCGGCCAGTTACTGGGACATCGCCGCGACGCTCGACGCCGGCGCCGATGCGACGCCGCGTAGTTTCGGTGCCCGTCTGGTCAGCGTCGACGGCGATCGTGTGGCCAGTGGACGCGACTTCGACTCGGTCGGCGGTCTGAAGAAGGCCGACGGCGTCGTCGTCCTCGACGAGAACCGCGCGGTCGCGCTGGCCGGAGCCCTGCAGGGCGCCTCGCTGTCGGTGTCCTCGGTCGAGGAAAAGCCGTACACCCGCAAGCCGTATGCGCCGTTCATGACGTCGACGCTGCAGCAGGAGGCGGGCCGCAAGCTGCGGTTCACCTCCGATCGCACGATGCGGGTCGCGCAACGGCTGTACGAAAACGGCTACATCACCTATATGCGTACCGACTCGACCACGCTGTCCGAGTCGGCGATCACGGCGGCCCGTAACCAGGCCCGTGATCTCTATGGGGCGAACTTCGTCCACCCGACGCCGCGGCAGTACACCCGCAAGGTGAAGAACGCTCAGGAGGCCCATGAGGCCATCCGGCCGGCCGGTGAGTCCTTCCGGACCCCCGGTGAGGTCGCCTCCGCGCTGCAGACCGACGAGTTCCGGCTCTATGAACTCATCTGGCAGCGGACCGTCGCCTCGCAGATGGCCGATGCCCGCGGCACCACGATGAGTCTGCGGATCACCGGATCCGCGCGAACCGGGGAGACCTGCACGTTCGCCGCCTCGGGCCGCACCATCACGTTCCCGGGTTTCTTGTCTGCCTACGTCGAGACCGTCGACGAGCAGGCAGGCGGCACCGCCGACGACGCCGAGAGTCGCCTCCCGAACCTCGTTCAAGGACAAGCGCTCACGGCCACCGAACTGCGGCCGGACGGGCACACCACCAATCCGCCCGCGCGCTACACCGAGGCGTCGCTGGTGAAGACGTTGGAGGAGTTGGGGATCGGCCGCCCGTCGACGTACGCGTCGATCATCGGCACCATCCAGGATCGCGGCTACGTGCACAAGAAGGGCTCGGCTCTCGTCCCGTCCTGGATTGCGTTCGCCGTCGTCGGGCTGCTCGAGGCCTACTTCAAACGGCTTGTCGACTACGACTTCACCGCCTCGCTGGAAGACGATCTCGACCAGATCGCCAGTGGCGCAGAGAACCGCACCAACTGGCTGACGCAGTTCTACTTCGGGCAAGAAGGCGCCGAAGGTCAGGCCGCGACGGGTCTGAAAAAACTGGTCGGCATCAACCTCGAAGAGATCGACGCCCGGACCGTCAACTCGATCCGCTTGTTCGACGACGATCAGGGCAGGCCCGTCTACGTGCGCGTCGGCCGGTTCGGTCCGTATCTCGAGCGCACCGTCACGCCTGAGGGTGGCGGCGAGCCGGAGTCGCAGCGCGCCAACCTGCCCGACGACATCACTCCTGACGAGCTGACCCTCGAACTCGCGGAGAAGCTCTTCAGCACCCCGCAGGAGGGTCGCACCCTGGGCGTCGACCCACTCTCGGGTAACGAGATCGTGGCCAAGGAGGGGCGTTTCGGCCCGTACGTGACCGAGATTCTCCCCGATCCGGAAGATGACGGAGACGACGACGCGTCGGCGCCTGCCCTCACCCCGCCGTCCGCGCCGACCCCGCTCGACGACGGTGCGACCCCACTGGACGCTCCGACCGGTGGAGGCGGCACCGCGACCGCGACCAAGAAGGCAACAGCCAAGAAAACGGCGAAGAAGGCTGCCAAGAAGGCCGGCCCGAAGCCGCGCACCGGGTCGCTGTTCAAGTCGATGGAGATCGCTTCGGTCACGCTCGACGATGCCCTGAAGTTGCTCTCGCTGCCCAGAATCGTCGGGCAGGACGCAGAGGGCCAGGAGATCACCGCCCAGAACGGTCGGTATGGCCCATACCTCAAGCGCGGCACCGACTCCCGGTCGCTGACGAGCGAGGATCAGATCTTCGACATCACCCTCGAAGAGGCACTGAAGATCTACTCCGAGCCCAAGCGCCGCGGTCGTGCGGCCGCCGCGCCGCCGCTGCGGGAACTGGGTAAGGATCCGGTGTCGGAGGCTCCGATGGTGATCAAGGACGGCCGCTTCGGTCCGTACGTCACCGACGGTGAGACCAACGCCAGCCTGCGCAAGGACGACGACGTCGCGTCCATCACCGACGAGCGGGCCTCGGAGTTGCTGGCGGACAGGCGCGCCCGCGGCCCCGCCAAGAAGTCGGCGAAGAAGGCGGCCAAGAAGGCTCCGGCGAAGAAAGCCGCTGCCAAGAAGACCGCCGCCAAGAAGGCTCCGGCAAAGAAGGCCGCAGCCAAGAAGACGACCGCGAAGAAGACTGCAGCGAAGAAGACGGCAGCGAAGAAGACCCCGCCGAAGAAGTCGACGGACTAGGTCCTCAGACCTCGACCTCGTATTTCGGCCTGGCCAAGCGGGTCTCGATGCCGCGTCCGCGTAGCTCGATGCCTTCGCCGATGTCCCAGTGGGACGCCTCCTCGGACGAGGCCAGGTACACGGCGCGGGCCGAACCGAGCACGCGGGTCGGCTCGAACTTGGCCAGATCGGTCAGCCGGGCCGCCTCGTTGACCGGGTCGCCGATGACGGTGTACTCGAGGCGCTGTTGCGAACCGATGTGTCCAGCAATGGCCTTGCCTGCCGACACCCCGATGCCGACGTCGGTGTCGCCGAGCGCGGCATCGAGTTCCTGACGCAACGTCCGCGCCGCAGCGAGAGCCTGGCCTGCGAAGTCCTCTTGGTCCAGCGGGGCTCCGAAGATGGCGAGCGCCGCGTCACCCTGGAACTTGTTGACGAATCCGCCGTGCCTGCCGACCACGTCGACGATCACCCGGAAGAACTCGTTGAGCAGGTTGACGACGTCGCGCGGGGGCCGGTTGACGGCGAGGCGTGTCGAGCCGACGATGTCGACGAACAGCACTCCGACATAGCGTTCCTCGCCGCCGAGCTCGGTGCCGATCTCGATGGCGCGGCGGGCCACGTCCTCACCCACGTAGCGGCCGAACAGGTTGCGCAGCTGTTGACGCTCGCGCACGTCGGCGACCATCTCGTTGAAGCCGGCCTGCAGCAGACCCAGGTCGCTGCCGTCGTAGATGCGGACGGAGGTATCGAGGTTGCCCTCGCGCACCTCGTGCTGGGCCAGTCGGAGTTGTTTGATGGGGTCGGCGATGGCCGAGACCAGCCGCACCAGGCCGATCGACCCGAAGGCCAGAGCCGCACCCGCCATCCACAGGATGGGGCGCTGCAGCCCGGCGGCGTCGGTGTCGATGACACCGATCTGCTGCCCGACGACCAGTGCGATGATCACGGCCAGCGGCGCGGCCACGCTGATCACCCAGAAGAGGATGATGCGCTGGGTGACGCTGGGGGCGGTGGCGTCCTCGGGGTTGTTGGCCATGGCCGCCACGGTGATGGGGCGGAGCACCTTCTCGGACTGCATGTACCCCAGGACGCAGGTGACCAGCGCGCCGACGAACGACCCCAACGCCACGACCAGCGCGGTGCGGCCCGACTGGGACAGGCTCAGCAGTGAGAAGACCGCGCCGCCGACCAGCCAGAGGGCGCCGTGGACGATCATCAGTAGCAGCGGCAGTCGCAGGGCTCGGCGTCGAGCCCTCTCGTTGTCCAGGCGCGAGCGGCGCCGATGCCAGACCAGCACAGGCAGTGAGAGCCGGATGGTGGCGTAGCCGCTGACGATGCCCGCGATGACCAGATAGAGCACGAAGATGAGCTGGCCGACCCCGCTGATCTCGGACAGGCTGACGGAGGTCTGGGCCGGCAGGCCGAAACGGAGGAAGGCGAAGGTGAACAGGGCCCCGGCGACGTTGGCGCGGAGCATGTCGAGAGCCAGGACGGGCCATGGAGTGCGCACGAGCCAGCGCAACAGATGCCAGGTGCGCTGTAGCTGCGTCTGTCTCTCGACCACGTGAACACGGTAGCTGCCTGCTTGCAAGAGTTAAACACGGCTGTCCGAGCGTGCAGATAGGCTTGACCTGTGACAACAGTGTTCGATCGACTGGTCGGCCAGCCGGATGTGGTGGGAGAACTCACAGTCGCGTCCGTCGCCGCAGCTCATTTGGCCGCTTCTCGTGATCTGGAAGCTCACGGCGGGACGCCCGACGTTGGCCCGAGACATGGCTCCTCGGCGATGACACACGCCTGGCTGTTCACCGGTCCTCCGGGTTCCGGGCGCTCGGTGGCGGCTCAGTGCTTCGCTGCGGCCCTGCAATGCGAGGTGGCGGATACCCCCGGATGTGGCCGCTGTCACGCCTGCACGACGGTGATGGCGGGAACACACGCCGATGTGCGTCGAATCGTGCCGCAGGGGCTGTCGATTCCGGTCAAAGAGATGCGAGCGATCGTGCAGACGGCCGCGCGCAGGCCCAGCGTCGGCCGATGGCAGGTCGTTGTCATCGAAGATGCCGACCGGCTCACCGAAGGCGCGGCCAACGCGTTGCTCAAGGCGGTCGAGGAGCCGCCGCCCCGCACTGTGTTTCTCTTGTGTGCGCCCAGCGTCGACCCGGAGGACATCGCGGTCACCCTGCGGTCGCGGTGTCGGCATGTGGCGTTGACGATGCCCTCGGTATCGGCGATCGCCGAGGTCCTCATCGGCAACGACGGCATCGACCCCGAGATGGCCCGCTGGGCCGCGTCGGTCTGCGGCGGCCACGTCGGGCGGGCCCGACGTCTGGCGACAGATGAGGAGTCGCGGGAGCAACGCAAGCAGGCGCTCGGGGTCGCGAGGGCCGCCACCAGGGATGCCACCGCGTATGCGGCGGCGGAGGCACTGGTGAAGACCGCCACCGACGCAGCGAAGGCGATCAGCGCGCGACTCGACGAGGCCGAGACCGAGGAGATGCGGACCTCCCTCGGCGCCGGAGGTACCGGCAAGGGCGCAGCCGGTGCGTTGCGCGGTTCGGCCGGAATCCTCAAAGATCTCGAGAGACGCCAGAAGTCCCGAGAGACGCGTACCGGGCGTGACCTACTCGATCGGGCCCTGGTCGACCTCGCTGCGCTGTTCCGCGACGCGCTGGCGGCCTCCTTCGGGTCGCCGGTGGCCGCGATGCACCCGGATATGGCGGAACAGACCGTCGCGATGGCCGGTTATGCGCGTCCGGAGGAGCTGCTGTCGTGCGTGGAGGCCGTTCTGCAGTGTCGAGAAGCGCTGGGCTTCAACGTCAAGCCGAAGTTCGCGGTTGACGCGATGGTGGCCGAGATCGGTCTGGCCCTGCGTCACTAAACCTCCGAAATTGGTGGGTTTTGGCGATGCTGAACTGGGGAAATGCTCGCCAGAACCCACCAAGATCGGCTCAGGAGAATCGCGCGAGGGCGTCGCCGAACATGCCTTGACTCTCGATGACGATCGCGCTCTCGTCTGGGTCGATGCGGGTGATCTGCTGCACCTGATCGCCGTACCAGAAGTAGGTGTGCGGGCTGATGTTGCCGCCCGGAGCCTCCGCGACCTGGCCGAGGGTGTAGCCCACCATTTCTTTCACCGCGAGGGTGGATTTGAGGTTGGTCACCGGGTGGACCATCAACAGATGCCGGTGGGGGACACTGAACACCACACCGTGCTCGGCCTCGCCGAGTTCGGTGCCGATGATCCGCCGCATGTTCAATGCCTTTGTGGCGATGAAGAACGAGTCGCCGACCAGGGCAGTGATGCCGCGGGTGCCGTCGACTGGGATTTCCTGCGTCGCATAGGGTTCGGCGTCGGTGTTGCTCTGGCCGGCCTGGTACAGCAGGTCGAGGTCGCGACCCTGCAGGCTGCTGTCGGTGAGGGTTTCGACGGTCGTCGGCAGATCGCGGCACAAGTGGGTGACCAGGTCGTCGCTGAACCGGCGGGCGTACGTCATCGACAGTTGTGGGTCGGCGCCGACCTCGATGGGCTGAAGCCGCGTACGGACTTCGGTCAGCAGGTCGGGCTCGGACAATTCCTCGGCATCGGGGGCTGCGCGCCCTTCCAGATGCCTCGCGAAATGTGTTCCGATGTGCGCGGACCATTCGCTCTCGGGAAGGGTCCGGCAGGCGGCGACGAGGTTCTGCAAGAAGTAACGCTCGTCATCGGGGCCGACCAGGAATACGTCCCCGTACTCGGGGTCGTCGACGGCCTCGACCTCGATGCCGAGATCCCGGAGCGCCGCCGTCGACAGGGCCACCACCGCGTCGTTCACGCCGTCGTCTGCTGCTTTGCCTGCCGCTGCATGTGTCATCCACACCCACCCTATTTGGTGACGCAGACTCGGCTCGATAGACTGGCTCTCGCTGCCTCGCGCAGCACGCCGCCTTAGCTCAGTCGGTAGAGCGCTTCACTCGTAATGAAAAGGTCGCGAGTTCGATTCTCGCAGGCGGCTCCACGAAAAGGCCTCCACGTCGGAGGCCTTTTCGGCGTTGAGGCCACAAAAGCACCTCGTTCAGGCAAATGCACACGTTGCAACGTGTGCATATGACAGAAGCGGGTGCATCTGTGTCAGAACGGGGTGAGCAGCGCACGCTCTGTGCGCAGCGCCATCGAGATCGGATCCGTCCTGGTTGCCGGGCCCAGCCCTGGGCCCGGGCGCACGCGGAGCTCTGTCGCAGCCGGTACCGATTCGCAGTGTGCACAGCGGCCGAACTCGTCGATATCGGTGCCACAGAGACCGTGCGAGAAGATGCGGCGGCGTCGCGTCGGGTCGGATCGACCATCGCCCCAGCGGATCAGCGCGTGCAGTGCCGGCCACAGTTCCAGGCCGGCCGCGGTGAGCACGTAATCAGTACGACCGCCGCGCGGTTGCCGTTCGAGTACTCCGGCGTCGGTGAGGGCGGAAAGTCGCTGGGTCAGCACCGCTTTCGAGATGTCGAGACGCTGCTGGAAGTCGGTGAAGCGGCGGACCCCGAAGAAGCACTCGCGCAGGATCAGCATCGTCCAACGTTCGCCGACGATCTCCAACGCGCGTGCCAGCGAGCAGTCCTGCGTCTCGTAATCCGTGCCGAGGGCCATGTTCAGGACACTACACCGACGGTCTGTTCACCAGACCATGTGTTATCTTTCCTTGAATAGTTCGATGAACAGACCAAAGGGTGGCCATGGCGAAACCGGATGTTCGGGACACCGCGGTACAGGCTCGGCGCTCCCTCGGCGTCTCGGCCCTGGGCACCATGCTGGTCCTGGTCGCTTTCACCGCACCGCTGTCGACGATCAACGCCACCGCGGCCTCCCTCGACGTCGGGGTGTCGGGAACAACCTGGATCCTGAGCTCGATGAGCATCGGTCTTGCTGCGGCTCTGCTGTCCACGGGAACGATCGCGGACGACTTCGGTCGCCGCCGCACGTTGGTGATCGGGTTGCTCGTCGTCGCGGCCGGGTCGATCGTGGGGGTTCTCGTCCCGGACGTCGTCGCCTTCGTGTTGACGCGGGTCGTGGTCGGAGTCGGGGGCGCGGCAGTGATCGCATCCAGCCTCGGCATCATCGCGCACACCTTCGCGCCCGGACCCGCACGTGCGGCCGCCAGCGGCATCTGGGGAGCCAGCGTGGGCGCGGGTATCGCAATAGGACCGTTGCTGTCTGCGCTGCTGGAACGGGTTCACAGCTGGCACGACGCCTACTGGGTGCTCTCCGCGGCCGCTGTGGCCCTCGCGGTGACGGCGGAAAAGCTGGTGCCGGAGTCGCGGTCGGAGCACCGCCGGGGTCTGGATCTACCGGGAGCGGTGTTGTTCGCGGGCGGGATCAGCGCACTGCTGGCCGCGCTGGTCGAGGGAAGGCAGGGGTGGTCGGAACCGACGGTCATCGTGTTGTTCGTGGCCGCGGGTGTTGTGCTGGCAGCGTTCTGGTTCGTCGAATACCGCCGCACGACCTCGATGGTGGACCTCACGCTGCTTCGATCGCCTGCGTTTGTCGCGGCTACAACGGCAGCGTTCGTCACCGGCGCGGGTGTCATCGCGGTGATGTCGTTCATGTCCGGTTTTCTGGGCGCGGCGCTGGGGATCTCGGCGGTAGGCGCTGCGTGGCTGTTGTTCTCGTGGTCGGCCACGAGCGTGGTGACCGCCCTGTTGGCGCGACGCATCTCACCGCAGGTGCCCGGTCGGGTGCAATTGGCACTCGGCCTCGTCGGGATCGCGGTGGGGCTGCTGGGACTGGCCGGAATCGACGAGAGTTCGGGCTGGGCCCGGTTCTTACCGGGCCTGATCGTCGCCGGCGTCGCCTCCGGTGTGGTGAACGCCGCACTCGGACGCGAGGCGGTGGCGAGCGTTCCACCGGGTCGCGGCGCGATGGGCAGTGGCGCCAACAACACCGCGCGATATGTCGGGTCGGCCATCGGGGTCACCGTCGTCGCAGTGATCGCGACTCACCCCCGGGCCGGCTCGGCGGCGGGTGGCCTGATCGCGGGGTGGAATGTCGCGGCCGTGGTGGCAGCGGCCGTGTCCCTGCTCGGTGGCTTGGCGGTCCTCGGCTTCCATGCCCGAGTCGCGCCGGCAGCGCGGGCCGCGGCGGTGAAGGAGAGCACGACGACCGCTGGGTAGACTTGGCGTCTTCGTTTGTGGTCGCGTACGCAACAATCGGTGGGAGTTCGGTCATGAGCGTTTTGGTGAGTTTTCATGCGCATCCGGACGATGAGGTGTTCAGCACCGGTGGCGTGATGCGCGCGGCGGCCGATGCCGGCCATCGGGTGGTGTTGGTGACAGCGACCGATGGCGCGGTGGGGGAGTTCCCCGAAGGAATCCTCGACGAGGGTGAAGCGCTGGCGGATCGCCGTCGACGTGAACTCGAGGAGTCGGCCAAGATCCTCGGGGTGCATCGCCTGGTGATGTTCGGTTACGCAGATTCGGGGATGGCCGGCACCGCGGAGAACTCGAACCCGCTCGCGTTCATGAACATCGGGGTCGAAGAGCCTGCTCAGCGCCTGGCCGATGTGCTCCTGGAGGAACAGGCCGACGTCGTGACAATGTACGACAGCAACGGCGGCTACGGCCATCCCGACCACATCCACGTCCACCACGTGGGACATCGCGCGGCCGAGATCGCCGGTACCGCACACGTTTACGAGAGCGTG
Organism: Williamsia soli; assembly: GCF_017377795.1. Classification (GTDB taxonomy): domain Bacteria; phylum Actinomycetota; class Actinomycetes; order Mycobacteriales; family Mycobacteriaceae; genus Williamsia; species Williamsia soli. Next base: position 64,495 of record NZ_JAFRDR010000017.1, read on the forward strand.
GTCAACCGTGACCACATGCAGAAGCTGATCCGGTCGAACCCGAAGTGGACGGAGGAGGACGCGCCGGTCGACCTGTCGACCATCGGGGTACCGGACGCCGACATCACCACCGAGGTCGACGTCAGCGAGTACATGACCGCCAAGCGTGCGGCCATGGTGGCTCACGCGACCCAGATCGGTGACTTCGGGCCCTTTCTGGGCATGACCCAGGACGAACTGCGCGCAGCCTTCGGTCTCGAGTGGTTTCGCCGCGTGCGCGGTGTCGACGGACCTCGGGAGCGCTCGCTTCCTCTGTGATCGCCCGCATAGGATTCAGGGCATTCGCTCGATCCTCTTCGCAAAGGTGATCGCTCCATGACCGCTCCTCAGGCCCCGGCCGCCCCGACTCGTGACAGCTGGCTGACGCTGGTCGCGATGACCGGCAGCCTGTCGATGATCATGCTCGACCAGACCGTCGTCACGGTCGCACTGCCGACGATGACCCGGGATCTGCCGCTGTCGCCGACGGGTCAGCAGTGGGTGGTCAACGCCTACGTGCTCGCAATGGCCGCGACCGTGGCACTCGGCGGCAAGCTCGGAGCCAAGTACGGTCCCGTCACCACCTTCCGCGCAGGCGTGGTCATCTTCTTCCTGGCTTCGGCCTTGTGCGGTCTCGCCCCACACGGCTCGTACGGCGAGGAGTGGATCATCATCGCCCGCTCGACCCAGGGGCTGGGAGCGGCGCTGATGATGCCGGTGAGCGCGACCATCGTGATGGGCGCATTCCCGTTGTCCATGCGTGGGAAGGCAATGGCCGTCTACGTGGGTATCAGCCAGATCTTTCTGGCCGTTGGTCCGTTGCTCGGGGGCGCACTCACCGAATGGGTCAGCTGGCGTGCGGTGTTCTGGCTGAACGTGCCGGTCGGGATCATTGCGTTGCTGCTGGTGGCCAGGGCTCGTCCTGACAATGCGAAGCAGCCGTCATCGGTGATCAAGCCGATCCCGGTGGCGCTGATGATCATCGGTCTCGGCGTGACTGTGTACGCCATTCAGCAGGCGGGCACCTGGGGATGGGGATCGACCAAGACGCTCGGACTCCTGACCGCAGGCATCGTCGTCACGGTGTTCTTCGTCTGGTCGCAGCTCCGAGCGTCCGACCCGCTTGTGCAGGTCCAGTTGCTCGCGCGCCGGGCATTCCTCGGCAACGTGACGGTGCTGTTCGCAACCCAGTTCAGTCTGCTCGCGATCGTTCTCTACTCGACTCTCTACGTACAGGATCTGCTGGACTACAGCCCGATGATGGCCGGCGTCGCGGCGCTGCCGCTGATCTTTCCCCTGGCGGTGGGTGCTCAGCTCGCCGGTCGCTGGTACGACAAGCAGGGGGTGCGGCCACCGGTGATCGTCGGCATGGCGGTGGCCACGGTGGGTGTGGTCGTGTGGGCGATCACGTTGTCGCAACTGGAGTACGCGGTGCAGATCCCCGGCATGGTGATCACCGGGTTCGGCCTGGGCCTGGTGTTCTCGCCGGTCAACACCGACGCGCTGGGTCGGGTCGGGGCCGCCGACCGAGCGCAGGCCTCGGGCATCGTGCAGACCGTTCGTCAACTCGGCGGCACGCTCGGTGTCGCGGTGATCGGCGCGATCGTGTTGGCCCAGCAACGCGAGGGCACCCAGGCAGCCCACGCGAGCCGGAATCCGAAGCAGGAGATCATCGACAACTCGGCGGACGCCATCGCGATCGGGTTCTATGCCGCGGCAGCGGTATTCGCGGTCGGCCTCGTCGCCTCGTACGTCCTGCTCTCCAAGGAGCGGGTGGTCGAAGATCCCGATACCGTTCCGGCCGAGAGTTTTTGACCGTTCGTTGTCAGATCGCCCCCGGGTCGGTCCGCAATAGTCCATGAACCACCAGATCGTGCCGCTTGCCGTTCCGGCCGAGGACAGCCGAACGCAACACCCCCTCCTCGACGAAGCCGCATCTGTGGGCAACGGTGCGCGAGGCCGTATTCGAGGCGTACGCGTCGAGACCGACTCGGACGGCCCCGATCTGCCACGAATACCCGATGAGCAGCCGGGTCGCACGGGTGGCCACCCCTCGGCCCCGGGCGTGTGGCGCCACCGAATATCCGATCTTGGTGACGGCATCCTCGTCCTCGGCACGTAGCCCGCACAGACCGAGGAAATCGTCGCGGTGATCAACGATGGCGAGGTCGAAACCCGGCCACACCCTGGTAGATCTGCTCTCGACGAAATCGCGGGCGTCCGCCTCGGTGTAGGGCTGCGGTACGACGGTGAATTCCGCGGTGACCGGATCCTGGCCGGCTGCGAGCACCGCGGGGATATCGTCCGCCTCGAGCGGTCGCAACGTGATCACGTCATCGGTGATCGTCGGAATGCGGCGTGGCCAGTCCATGTGCCCACGGTAATGCTGAGGCGGCCTCGTTTAAGGTTCAACGTGAACCTGTAGACGACGAATGGGAAATGCATGCTCTTGGCCGCTTGGGTCACGGTGGTCACCGCTGTGATCTTGATCGTGCCCGGTGCCCTCGTCGGTCGGCGGATGGCTTTACCCTGGCCGGTCGCGGTGGCGGCCGCGGCGCCGCTGACCTTCGGCATGGTGGGTGTGTTCACCGTTCTGTACGGCGTCGTCGGTATTCCGTGGAACCTGCTGACCGCGCTGCTGATGGTCCTGGTGTGCTGGTTCACCGCCTGGGGCTGGGACATCGTCGGTCGCAGGATCGGGTTGCTCGCGCCCACCCCTGTCGAGGACGACGCGCCGCGTCTCGGCAGGCCTGCGCTTCTGATGTTGATCGCCGGGGTCCTGCTCGGTGCGGTCATCATCGTGCTCACCTCGATCCGCAGGCTGATGGGCACCACGTTCCTCGGTCTGAACAACATCTCGCAGGTGTGGGACGCGCTCTGGCACGCGGATGCCCTGCAATGGATCCATCAGACGGGCGATGCATCCGCACTGCACATGGGTGACCTGATGAATTACGACACCCACGGCTTCAACTACTACCCCAACACCTGGCATGCGCTCGGGTCACTGCTGTACCCGCTGACCGGTGCGGACACGGTCGAGCTCTTCAACGTGTACTCGCCGGCGGTCCTGGCGTTCACCCTGCCGATCAGCGTCGGCGCCGCGGCGTACTGGCTGGGTCGCACCAGGCTGGCCCCGGACCAAGCTGCTGTCTTCGCCGCTGTGGGCGCCGCGATCACCGCGGTGTTCCCGTCCTTGCCCTACGTCGAACTCGCCTTCACCTCGGTCCCCAATGCCGTCGGCGTCTCGCTCGCGCCGGTGACGGCAGTGCTCGTGGCCACGGCGATCGGTGATCGCCGCCGGATCCTGCCCGCGGCGCTGGCCATCGCGGGTACCGCGGCCACACACCCGTCCGGTCTGGTGGTCGTGGCCGTCATCGTCGGGCTGTGGTGGTTGCTGCAGCGGCTCCCGAATCCGGTCCGCGGACGTCTGGCCGACGTCGCGACGCTGGCAGTCACCGGGGTCGTCGCCCTGGTCTTGATCAGTCCGGTCATCATCGGCACGTTGAAGATCTCCGAGAACAACGAACTGGCCGGCTTCGAGTTCCGCGATGATCAGGCGAATCTGGCGACCGCGCTGACCCGGGCGACGTTCCAGGGCACAGAACTACTCGGCCACCAGTACCCGCTGCTCTATCTGCTGATCCCTGCTGCCATCGGGTTCGGCTGGCTGATCTGGTCGCGGAATTGGGGCATCGCCGCAGCGTGGCTGGTGTTCATCGCGACCACCACCAACGCCATCTACGAGATCGGCGGCCCGGTGTCCCGGGTCCTCGGCACCCTCGGCGGGTACTTCTACAACTCTCCGCACCGCCTGACCTTCGTGGTGTCGATCTTCACCGCGATCGCTGCAGGTATCGGCGTCGGGGTGCTGGTGCTCGGTGCCGTCCGGCTGGTCGGCCGCACCGACCGGGTACGCGGTCCGCTCCTGCTTCCGGCCGCGACGCTGGTGGCGTTGCTGTTCGTCATGGGTGCAGGTGCCGTTCGGTACGCGGACAACGGCGCAATCGCGACGCAGTACCGGAGTGAGGCCCGGATCGGGCTCGAGGACGTGGCCGCCTACAAGTGGCTGGCGCAGCAGCCGGGGGCACAGGACACGGTGATCTTGAACAACCTCGATCAGGGCAGCGGTTGGATGTATCCGGTCGCCGATCTGACGCCGCTCTTTCCGTTCTACCGGGCCAACGACTTCAGCCAACGCCAGGCCGACCTCTACTGGAACGTGGGAGACATCGGACGCGACCCGGCCATCGATCAGACCGTCCGGGACCTGAACATCCGCTACGTCTTCGACAGCCCGCCGAGCTACTGGTGGTTCCAGAACGGTCCGCAAAATCTGGCCGAGGGCGTATTCGGGGATCCATTCCTGACGCTGCGAGACGCGGGCGCCCCGGGCTTGCGGGAGATCTATCGGCAAGGAGATGTGACCATCTTCGAGGTCACCGAGGACGTACGGAACGGAGGCAACTGATGCGCACCATGGTCACCGGCGGTGCCGGATTCATCGGATCGACCTTGACCGACCGCCTGTTGGCCGACGGTAACGACGTTGTTGTGCTCGATGATTTCTCGCGGGGAAGCAGGCAGAACCTCGCCGGCGCCGTCGCCGCGGGCGCGGAGGTGATCGAGGGCGACCTCACCGCACTCGATCTTGATGCTGTCGTGGCGCAGGCGAAACCCGAGGTCATCTTCCACCTGGCAGCCCAGATCGACGTCCGGGCGTCGGTGGCCGATCCGGTGTTCGATGCACAGGTCAACGTCCTCGGTACGGTACGTCTGGCCGAGGCGGCGCGACTGGCCGGAGTCCGAAAGGTCGTGTTCACCTCCTCCGGTGGCTCGATATACGGTTCGCCGGAACATCTTCCGGTCACCGAGTCGGTTCCAGTCGCGCCGATGAGCCCCTACGCAGCGGCGAAGGTCAGCGGCGAGGTCTACCTCAACATGTACCGGTCGCTCTACGGACTCGACTGCTCCCACATCGCTCCGGCGAATGTCTATGGGCCGCGTCAGGATCCGCACGGAGAGGCAGGCGTGGTGGCGATCTTCGCCCGCAACCTGCTGGCCGGTACCCCGACCAAGTTGTTCGGGGACGGCGGCAACACCCGTGACTACGTCTTCGTCGACGACGTCGTCGCTGCATTCGTGTTGGCGTCGGGTGATGCCGGTGGGGGCAGGAGGTTCAACGTCGGAACCGGGGTCCAGACCTCCGACCGTGAGCTGCACACTCTGGTCGCCGAATCTGCGTGCGCTGCAGACGATCCCACGTTCGAACCGGCACGCCTGGGCGACGTACGGGAATCGGCGATCGACGGATCGCTGGCAGGTGAGGTCCTTGGCTGGAGGCCTGAAGTCGCACTCTCAGAAGGTGTTCGACGTACGGTTGATTACTTCCGCACCGCCTGACTTTCGCCGACCGTGCCGATGTCGCCGTCGACCGTGCCTTTGAATCATTCGACCGTGCCCTTATTCGGGTCGATCGTGCCGAAAAGCGTTACGCAGCAGTAGTAAAGGCACGCTCGATGGTGTTATTGGCACGGTCGGCGCTGGTTTCGGCACGCTCGATGGTGTTATTGGCACGTTCGGCGCTGGTTTCGGCACGGTCGGGGGCTAGTTGATCGCCTTCTCGGTGGCGGCGTATTTGTTTTCGACCTGGGTTTTGAGTGGTTGCCACCAGTCGGGGTTGTTGCGGTACCAGGCGATGGTGTCGGTGAGGCCGCTGCGGAAGTCGGTGTATTGGGGTTGCCAGCCGAGTTCGGTGCGGAGGCGGTGTGAGTTGATGGCGTAGCGCAGGTCGTGGCCGGGGCGGTCGGTGACGAAGTCGAAGGCGTCGGTGGGATTGCCGGTGAGTTCGAGGATGGTTTCGATGACGGTGCGGTTGTCGACTTCTCCGTCGGCGCCGATGAGGTAGGTCTCGCCGATGGTGCCTTTGTTGATGATGGTCCAGACGGCGTCGTTGTGGTCGTGGACGTGGATCCAGTCGCGGACGTTGGTGCCGTGGCCGTAGAGCTTGGGGCGGATGCCGGCCAGGACGTTGGTGATCTGGCGGGGGA
>NZ_JAFRDR010000018.1 GCF_017377795.1 Williamsia soli
CCCTCGCCCGGCCGGTCATGAAAATAATGCTCATTCGGATAAACAAACTCGTCCATGAAACCCAGCAACCGCGAACGATAGTCCTCAGTAGTCGAGTCGAAAGTGAAATCCATTGCCTAATCCGTTCCTTCAAATCCCTTACGCAGGATGGCCTGCATCCGGCAACGATGCTGGCCGGCCGGCAATATCACTGAGAGCAATATCGGTAGCGGTCGCCCGCTTTTGCCCGGGCCTGCGGTGGATAGTACTGATCTCAACTCCGCGAACGTAATTCGCGGCGCAGTATCTTGCCGCTCGCGGTCTTGGGTATGGACGGCAGGATTTCGATGGAGCGCGGGCATTTGTAGGTTGCCAGGCGGTCTTTTGTGAAGGCGATGAGCTCCTCCGACCTGACCGAGGCGTCGGGATGCAGGCTCACAAAGGCTTTCACGGTCTCTCCGCGATAGGCATCGGGTACGCCGACAACAGCTGCTTCGCGGATGGCGTGGTGTTCGTAGAGTACGTCTTCGACTTCGCGGGGCCATACTTTGTAACCGCTGGCGTTGATCTGGTCCTTTTTGCGATCGATGATGTAGAAGTATCCGTGCTCGTCCATGTAACCGACATCGCCAGTATGCAGAGCGCCACCGGGCATCGATGTTGCTGTGGCCTCGGGCTTGTTCCAGTAGCCAGCGGCCACCTGGGGTCCTGATATGACAAGTTCTCCAACTTCACCTTGGGGTAGGTCGGCTCCCTTGTCGTCGACGATTCGGACCACCGTGTCGTAGACCGGTACGCCGATCGACGTTGCACCGCTGTAGGTGTCTACAGGCGCCCGGGTTCCGAAGGGTACGCAGTGCGAGGGTGAGGTGGTCTCGGTCAGACCGTAGATGTTGTAAATGTAGTGCCCGAACTGTTCCTCGAACGCGGCGAGGGTGCTCGCAGGGATCGGTGCTCCGCCGGAGCAGATCTTCGTCAGGCTCTGCAGGTTCTCCCTGGTCGCATTGTGGGCATTCATCAAAGCAACGAACACAGTGATAGAACCGACCGTGAAAGTTGCTTGCTGTGCCGCGATGGTGTCGACGGTCTCTGCTGGGTCCATGCGGCACATCAGCACCAGTGGTGCGCCGGTCAGCAGGGACAACCCAATGTGACCGACCAAGCCGGTGACGTGGAACAGGGGCGCAACACCGAGAATCACATCGTCGTGATCGATTCCCAGCCAGTCGCGATAAGTTTGGGCGTTGAACGTTACGTTGCGATGTGTTGTCATCGCACCCTTTGCAGGTCCGGTAGTGCCAGAGGTGTAGGTCAACAGCGCAACTGTGTCAGGCCGGATGTCGATCGCGGGGATGGGTTGTCCGCGCAGCCGTGCGAGCATCTCTTCCATGTTGATGGTGCCGGGGCATTCGATACGCTGCACGTCCTGCAGCGGGCCGCGGTTGGCACCTTGGTACTCGAGTTCGGAGGTGGTGATGACGATAGGCACGTCGATGGACCGCGTGACCCTGTGAGCAACATCCCTGTACAAAGACTGCAGGGCCACGAGGACCTTGGCACCGGAGTCGCGAACAATTTCTTCGAGCTCACGTTCGCGGTACATCGGGTTGGCGGACACGGCGATTCCGCCGGCCTTCCACGTGCCGAGCTGAGCGATCACGACCTGCGGAATGTTCTGGGCATAGATCACCAGGCGATCTCCAGGCCGAAACCCGGCGTCGGTGATCCCAGCAGCGAATGCGTCGCTCAATTCATCGAGCTCACGCGCGGTGATGTGCCCGTCGAAGTACCGGATGATGTCGCGTTCGGGACTGCGCCGCGCAGTGGCCTTGAACATCGCCAGCGCGTCCGTGAAATCGACAGTGCGCGTGCTCTTGTGGTCGGGACTGTACCTGGACAGCCACACCTTGTCGTCGTAGGCGCTCACAAAGTGGTCCTTTATAGAAGTGATGTCTGTGTGGTGCTCGTAGCGATGGAAGGCGCCTCACGCTGCTTGGCTGCGCACCCAGTCGTGCGCAGTTGGACGGCGACGGCGGCTTCTCAACTCCCGTACCTGAGGTCGGCTGGTTCGGGGGCCCGAAGCTTCGTCCAAAAGTCCACCATGGTCAGCGGGCTCGCGAGGACTACTTCCCCTTTGGCGTTGCGGTAGTAGGTTGTGGCGCGCGTCTCGCGGGCCCAGACGCTGTCTGCCATCAACTCGTCGACTTCGTTTTTCCAGCGAACGATCGCTTCCTCGGTGGGTTCCACGGAGCGGGCGCCCCTGGCCGCGAGGTCGCGGAGCGATTCGATGACGTAGTGGACGACAGCTTCGACTGCGAAGTTGTGGCCGCCGCCGTGCGAAGGGCTGGCGTGCGGGCCGGAAGTGATGAACAGGTTAGGGAAGCCCGGCACCTGGCACGCGTTGTAGGCCACCGGAGATTCGCCCCATCGGTCACCAAGCCTGTGGCCGTCTCGGCCGATCACCTCCACGTTGGCGAGATAGTCGAGCTCGAATCCTGTGGCATAGACGATCACGTCCACCTCATGCATTTGGCCATCGGCATCAATGATGCCCTCCGGCACAACCTCGCTCAGACCCGAGGCAACAGCGGATGTCTCGCGTTTCAGGGCGCCGTAGTAGTTGCCGGGGTCTCTGATCGGACGCTTGCCGAACGGTGCGAAGTTCGGCGTGAGTACCTTCATCAAGTCGGGCCGGTCGGCGAAGGAAGTCTGCAGATAGCCCAGGGCCACCTGGAGTACCTGGTCATTGGCCTGACTGATCGACAGATCATGGGTACGTGCCCACTCGTCGTCGTAGCGCACGACAGGGTAGTTGAAATCGCTGATCGGTATGAAGGTCAGCAAACGAGACCATTGAGCATAACCCGGGACGTGGGCGTTGAGCCACCGCTCGGTGACCGAAAATGTCTCGTCCACCGTGGGCGGCATCACCCAGTGTGGTTGGCGCTGAACCAAAGTCAGGCTTGCGACCTGATCAGCCAGCGCATCGACCACTTGCACGCTGGTACAGCCTGTTCCCACCACCGCCACTCGCTTGTTGGTGAAGTCGTAGTCATGGTTCCATTGTGAAGAGTGGAACCACTCACCGGCAAAGTCCTCCAACCCGCGCACCTTCGGGAACTGCGGACGCGTCAGGTAGCCCGCGGCGGTCACCACAGCACACGCGGACGTGAGGTGCTCGCGGCCATCTTTGAGATACGTTATATTCCAACGATTTTCAGTCTCATCCCACTCCAGGCGTGATACGTGTGCTTCGAAGGTGATGTTTTTGCGAACGTCGTACCGATCCACCACACGGTTGAGGTAGTCGAGGTACTCCTGGCCGGTGGGGTAGACCCCACTCCAGTTCTGGTTCACCTCGAACGAGAACGAGTAGTAGGCGCTGGGTGTGTCAACACCGACACCCGGGTAGGTGTTTTGCTGCCATACCCCACCTGGTTGTGCGGCCTTCTCGAGGATCCGGCAGTTCATTCCGGCTTTGCCGGCGGCGACAGCGGTGGCGATGCCCGCCATGCCTGCACCAATTGCCACGATGTCGAACGCGTTCACATCGATATCGGCCTGCTGGGATGTGGCAACGAAGTCAACGAAGCCGGCCTGCTCGCGGTAGAAGGCCGCTGTCTCAGCCGGAACTTCCCACCCGACGAGTCCGCTCGCCAAGGCCGAGAAGTCGGCGTCCGACACCGGCATTGAGGTATCGGAGATTGTGTCGTCACGACTCACGTCGTCGTACCAGTCGATGAGCTGTTCCATCCGCGTGGCCGACAATGCGCAGACGACCCCACCTCGTTCGAACCCGTAGGTCAGCTCCGCAAGAAAACTCCGCGCGCGGGCCGTGTCTCCTGCCCGGGCGGCTAGGGATGCGGCGAGCACGGCAGGGTTGGCGCCGCGCAGGCGAGCGCGGGTATCGGCAGCGAGATTGGGGGGACGGACCTCAGGAGTGGGCACGATAAGACACCTCTTCGTGTGTGCGATCTACGTCACACGAGTGTATCTATACTCAGAGTATTGTCAATAGACTCATAGTCTAAGTTCGTTGAGCACGCAGAAGGTCTCGCGCGGCAGATGTCAGGTACTGCACCATCAGATCCGCGTCGGCCTCGGGATCCTCGAAGAAGTGATGGGTGAGGACCTCCTGAAGCAGGAGCACCAGCATTGACGCGCGCGCATCAGCTTCGCGGTCCGTGAAGTGAGCCCACAGTTGATGCTGGGAGCGGACAATCTTGACCAGTTGTCGATAGCGGTCGGGGAGGTCTTTGGCCAACTCTGCTGATGAGGCCTCTGCTGCTACGCGGTTGCGGGCCGCGGTCATCTGCCACGCCCGGACGAAACGAGTCAGCCAGGCACCAATCGAGCTCGCCGACCAGTCTGTGAGCGCCCCGAATTGGGCGTAGATGTCCTCAACTTCGACCCACATGCGCTCGACGACAGCCGCGAGCACCGCGTCTTTGGTGTCGAAGTAGGCGTAGAACGTGGCGCGGCTGGTGCCGGCCTGGTCGGTGATGTCATCGATCGACGTCGCGTGAAAGCCCTTCACGCTGAACGAGTCGATCGCTGCTGCGACGAGCAGTTCGCGGGTTTCCAGGCGTCGTCTATCACGCAAGGACATAGGTTTTGGCTCGGCCATCTCAACATCCTAAGCCGTACCCGAGAACTTCCAAGAAGACTTATCGTCCAGTTACTTGACTTCAAGTACAACATTGGGCAAGATTTCTGCGAACGGTGACCCAGGTCACTTCGGTCGATTCGGGTTTTAACTCATCACTGCCCACCTAGGGCCTGCACCAGGAGTCGTATCCATGACCTCCCCCTCTTTGCGACAACCGCCCGACGGCCCGCCTCGTTCGAGGGGCAGGTGGATTACGGCCCTTGCCTGTCTGGTGTTGCTCACCGAGCAGACTGCACTTGGTTTCACGCTCATCGCGCCGGCCCTCACCGGGCTGGCGATGGAGTATGAGACAACGCAAATCATCTGGACAATAACGATTTTCACGCTGATCGGCGGAGTGCTGACACCTGTGGTCGGCAAACTCGGCGACCGCTTCGGAAAGCGCAAGGTACTGGTCGGGGCGGCCCTCATCGCGCTGGCGGGGTCAATTTTGTGTGCGCTGGCGCCCAGCTTCGGTTTGTTCCTGCTCGGACGGGCGCTGATGGGGCTGAGCACCGCATTCCTCCCGGTCACGTTCGCCTTGATCCGAGATGTGTTCCCGGAGAACTACCGGTCGATGAGTATCGGCATCGCCACCAACGGTGTGGGCGTGGTCACGATCGTCGGCCCTTTCCTGGCTGGATTCCTCATTGACAACTACTCGACCTCGGCCGTGTTCTGGTTTGTCGCAGTCATTTCTGCGGTCGGCGCGGCGGGCACTCTTGCCCTGGTGCCGGAAAGTACAGTGCGAAATCGCAGCCGGATCGACGTGATCGGTGTCCTGGGACTTGTCGCTGGTTTGTTGCTGATCCTGTACGGCATCTCGCAGTTGCAGACATGGGAATTGGTGGACGTGAAAACGCTGCTGACCGTGGGCGGAGGGTTAGCGATCCTGATCGCGTGGTGGATGTACCAAGCCAGGACAAACGATCCGTTCATAGACACGGCGGTCCTCTCGACCCGCCCCATGGCCACAACCATTCTCACGTACTCGTTTGCCGGCGGTGCCATCACGGTGATGGCGAGCTATCTGCCGAGCATGCTGCAGACCCCTCGCCTACTCGGCATGGACTACGGTTTCGGCCTCAGCGCCACCGGGGTCGCCCGCTACCTGATCCTCGCCGGCGTCCTGACTGTCGTCGCCGGAATCATCGTCGGCGCCCTGGCGCCCCGGATGGGTTACCGCCCGTTCTTGATCATCGGCCCGGTAATCATCGGAGCCGGGGCGACCGGGTTGTCCGCGTTCACCACTGAGACGTGGATGCCGGTGTTGTTCTACGGCCTGGTGGGCCTGGGGTCGATCGTCTATGCCGCCGGGCCCGGAATGCTGATGGTCGTGGCACCTGCAGAAAGTCGCGGTGCGGCCGCCGGCATGATGGGCGCGATCAGCGCCGCGCTCGGCAGCGGTTTCACGCAGCTGGCCGGGCTGGCATTGTCGAAGAACGTGGGGCAACTCGTCGAGGGGTATCCCATCTACACAGCCCGCGGATTCAGTCAGGTCTTCCTGATCGCCGCGGGGATGTGCGTAGTGGCCTTCCTGGTCGCACTTTTCATACCCAAGGTCAACAGCGGCGAAATCCAGGACCGCAAATCACAAGCCAAGGAGACGGTATGAGCCTCGATTTCGATCAACGCGTCATGATTATCACCGGTGCAGGCGGTGGTTTGGGCCGAGCGTATGCCACTTTCCTGGCCGCCCGGGGGGCACGAATAGTCGTCAACGACTACGGCGGGACAGTGCACGGGGTGCCAGGCGGGCCAGGAATGGCACAAGCAGTGGTGGATGAAATCACCGCAGCCGGCGGGCAGGCTGTCGCCTCTGGCGCAGATGTCGGCGTCGACGGGTCGGGCGACGAACTCGTCCAGCTTGCCCTTGACACGTGGGGCCGACTCGATGCTGTCATCAACAACGCGGGCGCCACGCGAGGCGGCGTTGGGATCGCCGACAACTCGATCGAGGACCTGCTGTTCTCGTTCAACATTCACGTCGCCGGTGCCGCACGATTGGCCCGGGCCGCATGGCCACACCTTCTGTCTTCTGACTCCGGTCGAATCGTCAACACCTCGTCGGACTCGATCTGGGGAACGCCGACCAGCAATTACGTCACCTGCAAGGCAGCGGTTTTCGGCCTCACCAGGGCACTGGCTGCAGAGGCCGCTGCGCACGGCTCGCTCAAGGTCAACACCGTGATGCCCTCGGCCTGGACCCGCATGACCGGTGGAATTCCCCCGGGTGACTTCCGCGACACGGTGGAAAACAACTTCCCACCTGAGGCAGCCGCGCCCTTCGTTGCCTACCTCGTGCACCCCGAATGCCCCTGGAACGGTGAGGCCTTCCAAGTTGGTGCGAATCGCGCCGCTCGTGAGTACCTGGCTGTGACAAGCGGTTTCATCGCCGACCAGGAGAAGCCACTCCAAAGCTTCGCCGAACACCCCGAACAGGTCACCGACACAAGCACCTGGGTGATCCCCGGTGACATGCTGGAATCTGTCGAACTGGTTGTCGCCGACCTCGAAGGGCGACCCCGATGGCCCTGAACCCGATCGTGGAGACGATCGCCGACGGCATGCAGCAAGCATTCGGCGAATCGATGACCGCGCGCTCAGTGGACGAGCTCCGTACGATGACCGCAGGCATGATCCCTGTATCGGCAATCGAGGTCGGCTCGGTCTTTGACTCCACCGTCTCGACGCCCGCCCGGCAAGTCCCGATTCGGGTCTACCGCCCCACCGCAACCGCCAAGTCCACCGGGGTCCTGATGTGGATCCACGGCGGAGGCTTTGTACTGGGCGGACTGGCCATGGGCGATGACCTGAGCCGGCGTCTCTGTGAGGCTCTCGGCGTCGCGGTGGTCAACCTCGACTACGCGCTGGCACCCGAGCATCCGTTTCCAGCCGGTGTGGACGACTGTTTGGCTGTCTACGAGTGGATTCGATCAGGTCCAGCCGAGCTCCAGGGCTTCGATAGGTCCCGCATTGCGGTCGCCGGTGACAGCGCCGGCGGAAACCTCGCCATGGTCTTGAGTATGCGGTGCCGAGACGAAGCTCGCACACCGCCAGTCTGCCAGGTCAGCGTGTACGGAACCGCCGAGTGTGTGGTGACCAACCCAGAGCTGGGGGATCTGATCTTTCTGACCGCCGCCGATGCCGAATGGTTTTGGGAAGCTTACACATCCGACCACGAGAACCCGTACGTATCGCCGGCTCGGGCCCCGTCGGTCGCCGGGCTACCGCCCTTGTTCGTCGTCACCGCTGAACACGATCCCACCAGGGATGGCAGCGAGCGCTACGGAAACCGAGTTACCGAATCCGGAGGCGTGGCCCGAGTCAGACGGTACCCCGGTGTCCACCACGGATTCTTCGGTCTCGTCGACGTACTCGACGAGGCACGCGACGCCTTCGGGGACGTCGTTGCGTTCATCACCGAACAGATGAGGACCTCATGAACACCACGAGAAGCGACCTCCAAGGGCAGACAGCGGTCATCTCCGGCGCCGCTTCTGGCATCGGCGAGCATCTCGCCCGATACGCCGCGGCCGAGCTCGAGATGACCGTGGTCGTCGCCGACGTCGACCTCGACCGCGCCACCACAGTGGCGCGCGACATCACCTACAACGGAGGTACGGCTCGGGCGCAGCACGTAGACGTCGCCGACTGGTCCTCGGTACAACAACTGGCCGAAGCCACCCGGAACGAATACGGCACGCCTGCTCTTTTGGTGTGTAATGCCGGTGTCGAGATGACCGGCTTCGTCTGGGATACCGACCCGCGTCAATGGGAAAGAGTTCAGGCGATCAACGTCAATGGCGCCTTCCACCTCATGCGCGCGTTCCTACCGACGATGATCGATCGCACTAGCCGGGGTCACGTCCTGTGCACCTCTTCAGTCGGGGGCATCGCGATCGGCGCCTCGCAATCGGCATACACCGTCAGCAAACACAGCATCCGGGTACTGGCCCAATCGCTGGAAGCAGACCTCGAGTCCGCACGGGCCAACATCGGCGTCTCCATCCTCGTGCCCGCAGCCGTGCGCACCCGGATCTTCGATGACGCGGCCACCACCGGCGACTCATCAGCCGAGAACTACCGAACGCAACTCGCCGCGCACCTGGCCAACGACGGACTCAGCCCAGAGTCCGTCGCAGCGTTGACATTCGAGCAACTCACAACCGGTGCGCGGTGGATTCACACTCACCCCGAGATGTCATCAACATATATCGAGCAGCACTACGCTGACCTCACCAGCGGACTGGAAGTCCTTTGACCTCGGGCGGCAAGGTTCAGCATCGGCCTGCCGTCGCGGACCACCTTGCTCCAGTGGCTCGCTACCGTCGACGAGGTCGCGACACGATCATGTACGCGTCCTCGAGGTAGTGTCCGCGACCAACGGCGCCGCGCTCCGCGCCGAGGTCGGGGTTCTGCGTCACCCAGGCGAGAGTCGCGTGATCGGTCTCAGACCCCGCGCCCAAGGTCGAGCACCAATCGTTCCGGTCCATAGGTGGCCGCCGCCGGATCCGAGAGAACCTCGGGCATGGCGAGGCTGAGATCCGGGTAGTTCTCGGCGAGGACCTCCAGTGCCACCCGCATCTCCGAGCGGGCCAGCAGCTGGCCCAGACATAGCCGGTGCCCCCGGCCGAACGTCAGATGCTGCGCCGCGTTGGGACGTTCGATGGAGAAGCGATCCGGATCATCGAAGATCTCCGGGTCCCGGTTCGCGGCAGGAATGTTGATGGAAAGCGACTCGCCTTCGACAAATCGAACGCCCCTGACCTCGAACTCCCCGGTCACAGTGCGCAAAATCGTGTGTAAGGAGGGCGTCAACCGCATCGCCTCTTCAACCGCCTGCGGCGCGAGCTCCGGCGACTCCACCAGCAGCTCCCACTGATCTCGGTTCTGCATCAGGAGGAAGACCGCCCAACCGAGCTGCAACCGGGTTGTGTCATGGCCCGCGAAAAGAAGGTTCACCAAGGCACCGAACATCTCGGCCTCGGTGATACCGAAGCCTTCAGCATCGATCTCAGCGGCTGCGCGAATCAGCGCCGAGACGAAGTCGTCGCCCGGTTCGACTCGGCGCGTTTCGACAAGCCGGCCGAAGTAGTCGTAGAGACTACGGAGCGCGTCATCGATCTCTTCTTGATACGGCGCCACCGGATTGTGCGAGAGCCGCGCCAGACTGACGGTCCACGATGTGAATTCGGCGACGTCAGCGGTCGGAATACCCAGCAGTCGGCAGACATTCTCTATCGGGTAGGTGTCCAAGAAGTCGCTCACGAAATCGAGGTGTCCGGCGTCGGCGTTCGTCTGAATCAATCTGGTCGCGACAGTTCGCATGTCCTCGCGCATCCCACGAATGTCTCTTGCGTTGAACGCCTTTTGAAGCACTTTACGGATCGGGTCGTGACGAACCCACGGCATCAATGGCAGCATTCCCTCGGTCGCATACCTGATGATCTCCGCCGACGCATCCTGCTGGCTGTAGTAGTCGGCGCCGATCCCGTCCAGGTGTTCCCGATCGACGAGCAGTGCACTGGCTTCCGGCCATGACAGCACCTCGAATCCGCGGACTGAGCGCGCGAGCCAGTTTCTCCCGCGCAACTCTTGGATCGTGGCGTACGGGTCCCTCGCATACCGCTCGCTGGCGTAATCGAATTCGGGTAGCCGTGGGGCCAACTCAGCTATGGGGATACTCAAGATCTTCTCCTGTCAAATAGGTGTCGCGACACGTTTGGGGGATGGTCGAAGATCGCACCTCAGAGAACCGCCAGTGGATTCACCGGACTGGCCGTTCCCCCGACGATGGCCAACGGCGCCAAAACAAATAGGAACTCGTGACGCGCGGTCGCGGCGAGATCTTCTAGCCACAGCATCTCGATGAGAGGGGCGCCGTACTGCCAGAGGGCCGCCATGTGGACGTCCTCGTCGACCGACCCGTGGAAGCTTCCACCGGGATCGAGGGCGCCGACCGCGACGTTGTCACTACCGACGGCGACGACATCGCGCTCCAGAAGCCAGGTCGCTCCGGAGTGACACAGACCAGGCTGTTCGTCCGAGAACGCCACCGGGTCGTCAGCGAACACGGTGATCCATCCGGTTCGTACCAGCACCACATCGCCGGCTCGGACTTCGATGCGCTGCGCGTCCGCCACGGCGCGCAGCAGTTCGGCGTCGATACGAACGCTCTTCTCCAGGTTGCCGACTCCTCGATACCCCGCGACATCGAGCAGCACCCCCCTGGTCACCAGTGGTCCGAGCTTCTCGATGCCACATCGGGTTGCTCCGTAACTCCGGACTCGACCGGCATCGTGCCCGTTGTAGAGCTTGTCGCCGCGCCACATATGGGAAAGCGCATCGACGTGCGTGGTCGTGCCGTGCGGCGAGACGATCAATGCGTCGTCAGCCACCGACATCTCCCCTTTGATCTGCCGAGACCCAGCCGCATAGTCTCCACCATCGACCGACATGAAGTGTTGCGGCAGAGGGCGTCCGGCCAGATGAGGGATCTTCGACCTACCGCTACCGGACGTTGCGCCCTCGATCGGTAGCGCCAGCGACAGGACCTTCCCATCCCGAACCGATCCACAGGAGTTCCGGACCAGCTCGGGGGTTATCGCGTTCGCGGCCCCTCGCTCATCCCCGGCCCCCCAGCGTCCCCAGTTGCCGAAGGGAGCGTCGATGGGTGTGTCACCGTCAGCCATCGGCCCACGACCTTTCGTAAGTCACTGTTCGAGGAGAGCTCTTATCGGTAGGCTACCAACCAATCGCTTGCTTAAATAGTGCTTTCAAGAAGGGAACCACCACGATGCCAACCACAACGGACCCCGGGGTCGACGTCGACCCGGTGCTGCGCCAGGGTGCCACCACCGCCGACGGCCGAGTCACAATTGCGGAACATGCGGTGAAGGAACTGCTGCGTAACAACGGCGTCGATGTGCCGCGCGGCATCACCTTCACGCATTCACCGGAAGCCGCCGCTGCCACACGGGGTCTCACTGAACCCCTTGTGCTCAAGGCATTCGGGCCCGGCCTGCTGCACAAGAGCGATGTGGGTGGGGTGAAACTGGGGCTGACCAGGCAGCAGATCCCGGCCGCGGTGGACGACATGCGCGCCCACCTGACAGCTGTCGGCATCACCCCTGACGGGTTCCTGGTCGAAGAACAGCATGCCGGCGGTATCGAACTGATCGTCGGGGTCGTGCGCGACAGTACCTTTGGCCATGTCCTCCTACTCGGCCTCGGCGGGATTGCCACCGAACTGCTCAACCTGTCAGCGGTACGGGTGGTACCGCTGTCACGGTCCGACGCCGAAGAGCTCGTCGACACGTTCCCGGGTGCGCCGCTACTCAAGGGGGCCCGCGGCACCGACGTGATCGACCGCGACGCCCTGGTCAACGCTCTCCTGGCGATCGCCGGCCCGGAGGGACTGGTGAACCGGATCGGTCCAGCCCTGTCGGAGTTCGAGTGCAACCCAGTTGTCGTGACCACGACCGGCGCCTCGGCCCTCGATGCCCGGCTCCTCATCGAAAAGTCTGTCGTCGACGGCAATCCGGAACGGACGGCCACCGATTTCGCGGCCCTTTTCGCGCCCTCGTCGATTGCGATCGCCGGCGCATCAGGATCGAAATCGACGTTCGGCAACAGGTTTCTCGCCGCGTACCGCCAGGTCGGCTGGACCGACGGACTGTACGCACTGCACCCCTCCGCGCAGCAAATTGACGGGGTGCCCGCCTATCCCGACTTCACCGCGATGCCCACCGTGCCGGACTACCTGGTCGTCGCAGTCCCTGCTTCGGTCACCCCGTCGGTGGTTTCGCAAGCAGCTCGAGCCGGCGTCCGTTTCATCCATGTGATCACCGGAGGGTTCGCCGAGATGGGCGCCGCTGGCCTGCTCCTCCAAGAGCAATTGGGCTCCGCCACAGACGGTTCGGACGCCAGAATCCTCGGACCCAATTGTCTCGGCGTCTACTCCCCGCGGGGACGTCAGGTCTTCACCCTCGGTGCGCCCGAAGAGGCCGGCGCAGTGTCCGTCGTATCTCAGAGCGGCGGCCTGTCGGGCGACATGATCACCGTCGGTGCACAACGCGGCATCCGATACTCCAAACTGGTCAGCATCGGGAACGCGATCGACGTCACGCAGGCCGACTTGGTCGACTGGCTCGTCGATGACCCGGACACCGAGGTCATCGGGATCTACCTCGAGGGAGCACGGGACGGCGTACGACTCCGCAATGCTCTTCGCCGCGCAGACGGCGTGAAGCCCGTGGTCATGTTGCGGGGCGGGGCCAGCGAGCAGGGCTCCACCGCGGTCAGTTCGCATACCGGATCCATGGCGAGCAGCTCGAAGGTGTGGGATGCGGTGAGTTCGTCGACCGGAACCCACCAGGTGCCCTCACTCGAGACGTTCCTGTCCTGCCTGACGTATCTGCAGCAGTATCGGCATGCACAGCAGGCAGTTTCATCCAGCGGCGTGCTGGTCATCGGACTCGGCGGTGGCGCCTCCGTGCTCGCCACGGACGCTTGCGACCGCGCAGGACTCGCCGTGACCCCCCTGCACGAAGGGCTCAAGGCGTCGCTCCGCGAGCGTGGCTTCGGAGCGGGGACCAGCGTCGCCAATCCACTCGAAGTGCCCGTCGGGCCGACATCGAGCCCGTCAATTCTGGCCGATGTGTTGCGCGTCGTTCTGGTCGACACCGAACAGAGCTATGCCGATGTCCTCATCCACCTGAACGTCGCCGCCTATTACAACTACGGAACCGCGGGTGTCGTTCCCCTGATCGAGTCGCTACGAGCCGTGATCGATGCGCGGTTTGGCGTCCGAATTGCGGTGGTACTCCGCAATTCAGATGTCGCGCCCGCTGCGGACGGTGAGATGCTCATCGACTTCATCAGAAGCGGTCGCCTTCCGGTGTTCCGCAGCTTTGACGAAGCGACGGCCGCGATCGCATCGGCGCAGAACTTCGACGACCGTCGCTTGTAGAGCGTACTCAGCACGAACTCGGGGCCCGTCAGAGACGGGGCCCCGAGTTCGTCGTGCTGACGATCAGTTGAAGATCAGTGCACGGCCGCTACATCGCCACCGGTTCGCACGTTCCGAACACCCTGGACACCTCCGTGCGGAATCAGGAAGGTCACAAGGAAGCTCACCACAGCACATATGCCAGCTATGGCGTACGCGATCGTGTAGCCGTCACTGGTGTAGAAGGCACCGACGGAGGAGACGATCAGATGACCGGCGAGCACGCCGAACACGATCTGAATCAACATGGACGTACCGAGGTTCTGCGCAACGTTGGCAATTGCCGCGCTGATCCCCTGCTTCTCCGGCGGGACCGCCTGGATCACCAGGTTGGGAAGACCACCGTAGGTTGCGCCCATACCGGCTCCGAACAGGACCAGCGCCACGGCGACATGCCAGGACTCCGAATGCCACAGCGCAAGGCTTCCCGCACCCAAAGCCAGCAAGATACAACCGATCCGAACCGGCACCCGGATACCCCAACGCCTCGCCATGCTGCCGCACAGCAGGCCGGACACCACCATCGCGGTACCCAACGGAACCAGGTAGACCGCCACACCCATTGCGTCGGTACCGAATCCGTAGGTTCCGCCGATCTCGCGAGGCGTCTGCACCATGCTCGGAACGATGGACGAGACTATCCCGGCAGTGGCATAGATGGTCCCCCCGACGAGCACTGTCGTCCAGACGGGCCGACTTTTGAGCAACGGTATTTCGATCAGCGGATCGGAGAATCGGCTATCCCATTTCAACCAGGCAACCATGCAGACGACTCCGAGGACCATGAAGGCAAAAAAGGTGATCGAGGTCCAGCCCCATTTGTTGGCTTCGCCCAGTCCGTAGATGATGAACGCGCCGCCCGCGCCGAGTAGCAGAGCACCTACCCAGTCCAGCTTGCTCTTGACGCGCAGCGGCGACTCCGGCACGAACAGCACCGCGCCGACGAGGCACACAGCGAGATAGATCGCGACAAACCAGAAAATCGACACTGCACCGTAATTGTCGATGAGCCAGCCCGCGAGGAGCGGCGCGAAAATGAACGTGGCGCCAAAGCCGGTGAACGTCACAGTCGCCGCGAAGGCAATCAGCTTCTTCGGGAATATGTCCCGAATCAGCGAATAGCCGAGAGCTGGTGCGATGAACATCAGACCCTGTAGGCCGCGGCCGAGTAGGAAGATTTCG
Source organism: Williamsia soli (assembly GCF_017377795.1). GTDB lineage: Bacteria > Actinomycetota > Actinomycetes > Mycobacteriales > Mycobacteriaceae > Williamsia > Williamsia soli. The sequence continues at coordinate 14,823 of NZ_JAFRDR010000018.1, forward strand.
TAGGTCGGGGCCATTGCGGAGACAACCGCACCGACGGCTGACAGTGCGCTGATGGTGATGAGTACCAGCCGCTTGCCCTTGAGATCGGCAAGTTTGCCGATGAAGGCCATCGCCACCGCCGACACCAAGGTCGGGATGGTGATGACCCAGCCGAGGTTGTCGGCCTCGAACTTCGCCCCGATACCGGGCAAAGCCGTGGCCACCAGGTTGTATGAGAACGCCGTGAGTTCGCCGAGCATGACGATCACGAACAGCGCGAGGAACAACTTGGGGGTCCACCCCCTGCCGTCGTCCTCATCGGTCGACAGATCGACTCCGGGCGGTTGAGTGTCCTTGGCGTCTTGTGATCTCGGTGACGATTCTGCGGTCATATGCACTCCTGGATGGAAGGTCGCCCGAGTGTGGCGTGGACCACACTGTATTTGAGCAAGCGCATGTTCGCAAGATCTAGTTGAGCAATTGCTTGTTATTCTGGCCTGGCCGCTCTCGTCGCCTGTCAGTAGCCACCTTGTACCCCGAATATCCGTTGCGGGTTCTCGATGAGCATTGTGTCGATATCACCCTGCTCCACACCGCATTTCAGTAGAGCAGGTACCACGTCCTCGGCGATGTGCGTCCATTTCCACCGGGGGTTCAAATGCCGCCGGCGGACTGGATCGGACATGTCGGAAAAGCATGAGGTGTCGTGGGAGAGCACCATCTTCGATGCGTAGCCACGGCGGCACATCTCGGCAACGATTTCGACGCGCTTGTCGAAACTGACCGTCTCGAGCCCAAATCGGTCCATACCGAGGTACGAGCCGCGATCAGCCAACGTCTGTAGGTACTCGTAATCGTCGGTATCGCCGGAGTGTCCGATCACCACCCTGCTCAGGTCGACGCCCTCGTCCGCGAACACCTGCTGTTGATCGAGCCCACGGCGCAGCCCGGAGTGGGTGTGGGTCGTGATCGGCACCCCGGTTTCCCGGTGCGCGAACGCGACCGAGCGTAGAACCCGTTCGACGTCTTTGGTCAGCCCGGCCTCGTCGGTCACGCATTTGAGGATCGATGCCCGCGCGGACGTCCCGGTCATGCCTTCGGTGATGTCGCGGACGAAGAACTCGGCCAGTCGGTCAGGGCCGCCGGCCGGCGTACCCGGCCCCCGATAGTGGAAGTACACGGGCAATTCGCTCAGTACGTAAGCACCGGTCGCGAGGATGATGTTGACCTCGGACTGCTCGGCGACCTTCACCACTCGTGGGATATACCGTCCGAGTCCGATCACCGTCAGGTCGACCAAAGTGTCGAAACCGGCCGCCTTCAGGTCCGACAGCTTGCGGACTGCGTCAGCAATCTGTTCGTCCTCACTCCACTGCTCCGGATAGTCCGGCCAATTCTGTTGCACTTCAGGGCTCGTCACGAAGATGTGCTCATGCATCAACGTGCGACCCAGATCAGCGATAGGCGCCGCTCCCGTCGCAGTGTCCACGGTGGCGCTGGTCGTCGTCGTCATACCCGTCTCCTTGTCCTCGACAACTGCCTGTAGCCGTTCACACCGGTGCCTGCGGATGAACGATGTCGTTCTGGGCGTGCCACGGTTGATGGGCGTGAAAACCACCGTCGACGGTGATCGTCTGCCCCGTGATGTATTTCGCCCCGGGACCAGCGAGAAAACAGATCACCGAGGCGAGATCCTCTGTCTCACCGAAGTCGTTCACCAGCAAATTGGCGTCGTAGGCTGCGAGCTTCTCCGACGAGAGATTCGTCTTCGCGGTGGGGCTCAGGATCAATCCACTGGCCACCGAGTTGACACGGATCCCCCGCTTACCATGTGAGGTCGCCACAGATCGGGTGAGCGAATACTTTGCTGCCATCGACGCGGCGTAGGCAACATGGACGGTGTCGCCTCGTAACCCCGACGTGGAGCCCACATTCACGATCGACCCGCCGCCACCGCGCAGCATCACCGGAATCGCATCTCGGATCGCCCAGACCGCACCATAGAAGTTCACGGCGAAGGTTCGGTCCCATGCTCCGTCGGGTGTGCTCTCGACGTTGATGTCCGATTCTTCGACCCCTCCGTACGCGACTGCGTTGTTCACCAGCACGTCGATGCGCCCGTACGCAGCCTCGGCACTCTTGATCAGCCGGTTCACGTCACCGGCGACTCCGACGTCCGCTACAACCGCAGTCACGTCGAACCCTTCGTCGGACAGCTCTGCGCGAACGCTCTCGAGCTTTTCTTCCTGGATGTCGTTGATCACCAAGCTGTTGCCTGCTCGGCCGAGTTGCTGCGCAACCGTTCGACCCACACCTTGCGCAGCTCCGGTGATCACCGCGACCTGGTTGTCCTTCGTCATGTGATTCCTCTCTGATTGATTCCGCTCAATCTAACTTACCCAAGCGCTTGCTTGGTATGCTCTTCGAGACCATCGACGAAAGGCAATTGACATGCTCGACTTCGACACCCGCTCCGGCGCGACCCTCGTCGCGGGCGGAACGGGCGGTATCGGTAGTGCCATCTGCCGCACCTTGGCCGCGCGCGGTAGCTCGGTGGTGTTCACCTACCGCAGCAATCAGCAAGCTGCCGAGACACTTTGCACCGATCTGCGGGCAGCCGGCGTGAAGGCGGAAGCAGTTCGCGTCGACCTCAACGACCCGGACGTGTGTGCCAGGGTGGCGCGTGACGTCGTCGATGCACACGGCGGGATCCACACCCTGGTCTACGCAGCGGGCCCGCACGTGCCGATGATCCATATGAGCCGGGTCAGCCCGGTGCAGTTTCGCCAGCAGATCGACACCGATGTACTCGGCTTCTTCAACCTGGTTCATCCAGTCCTGCCGATACTTCGTGAGGCCGGAGGGAGCATCGTCGCCGTCACCACGGCCGCCACGCGGCGATTCCCGGTACGGGACGGTCTGTCGTCGGTGCCCAAAGGGGCAGTCGAATCCCTCGTCAAAGCACTTGCAGCAGAGGAAGGCCGGTTCGGAATCCGAGCGAACTGCGTTGGGCCGGGCATGCTGACCGACGGAATGGCGACCCGGTTGATCGACTCGGGCGATCTGGACGAACGGGCGTTGGATGTGGCTCGAGCGAACATTCCGTTGCGCCGTTTCGGTGTCGCACAGGACATCGCCGAAGCAGTCGCATTCCTGGCGTCCGATCGCGCGGGTTTCATCTCGGGCCAGACCTTGGACGTCGACGGCGGATACGGGGTATGAAGTCGGACCTAGCCATCGCCGGCCTTCCGGACAGCACGAAGCGCTTCTTCGGACTCGAGAAAGACTGGGCGGTGGCCTTGCCCCGCGTAATGCGGGCCGATGCCCGACAGGCCACCGTCCGCCGCGATGTTCTGTCCGGTCACGTACGACGCGAGACCGGACAGGAGGAAGGCCACGCACGTGGCGATCTCAGAGACCGCTCCTCTCCTACCCATCGGAATCAGCTTCTCGAGTTCAGAGCTGTCCCCGTCGCCAGGATGCATGCGTGGTGAGTGGATGAGGCCCCAGCCCACCGAGTTGCATCTGATCCCGTTGCCCGCCAGTTCGATGGCCATTGTCCGGGTCATCGATTCCAATGCTGAACGTGCAGCTGCGTATCCCGAAAACCACGGCATCGCACGCGTCGCGTCTGCGACGGTGAGATTGACCATGGATCCACCCCCGACACCGGCGGCAATCAGTTCGCGGGCCACGATCTGGCACGTCCACAAGGCATAGTCGGTGTTGGTCTCCAGCGCCTTGCTCCACCCTTGCTTGGAGAGGTCGAGAAAGCCGCCGATCTCGGCCGGGGTCACCCCACCGATCACATTGACCAGGTGTCGCGTGACGAGTCGGCTGGTCCGCACCGTTTCCCGTAGCGTCTGCAAACCGTGTTCGGTCGCTACGTCCGCGACAACCGGTCGAAGGTCACCGTCGGCGCCGTACGCGCGCGCCAGCTCGTTCAACCGTCCTTCGTCCCGGTCGACCACGACAACCTGAGATCCGGACTGCAGCAGGAGCTTCACGACGGCAGTTCCCACCCCGCCGCCGGCTCCGCCGACGACGAGGGATTGGCTGCCCTCGCAACCGGGGAAGGTGTAGTTCGGGACCGTTGGAAGCCGCAGACGCCCGTTCACAGTGGCATCACCGATCCGCCGTTCACCCGAAGAATCTGACCCGTGATGAACGAGGCCTCACCACTGCTCAAGAACCGAACCACCGTTGCTATTTCTCTTGCGGTGCCGATGCGTTTCAGCGCGGTGGCGGCACACTGCTCTCGGTGGATACGCTCACGCGTCGCCGTGTCGATGGATCCGTCCACATTGCGGTAATGGTGGGCGGTCATCGCAGTGTCGATGTAGCCGGGAGAGACGGCGTTGACGCGGATGTTCCGAGCTCCCAACTCCATTGCCAGCGTTCTCGTGAGCTGCAGCACACCCGCTTTGGGAATCGTGTACGTACCGAGACCGGGCGCCAACGCATCAAGGGTTCCCGACGCGACATTGACGATGGCGCCGCCTCGCGCGGGCATGTGCGGGACGACGGCCCGGGCAGCTGTGATCATGCTCGCCAGATTCAATTGCCAGCCACGCAACATCGATTCCTGCGGCACATCCAGGATGTCGCCGCGGCCGGTGATCGCACCGGCAACGTTGGCCAGAACATCGACACACCCTGCCGTCGGCACACTTTCGTTGATCTTGCCCGTCAGTGCCGGGTCGTCGGTGACATCTGCGACCACGGCTCTCGCGCTGCCACCCCGCCGTGTGATCTCTCGGACGGAATCGTCGAGCCCGTCCGCGTCGATGTCTATGCATACGACCGATGCTCCGGCGACGGCGAAGTCCGAGGCGACCGCTCGGCCTATGCCGTGTGCCGCCCCGGTGACCACCGCGGTGAGACCGTGCATGGAGAACCGGCCGGAGGCGACCGCCGGTTCGGTGGCCTCCGGCCGGTTCACTGTCCGGCCAGTTTCTCGACCACAGGTATGAACGTCTCGAGATCTTTGTCGTTGTGGAGAACGAAGTAGTTCAGTCCGTGGTGATCTCGCCAGTACTGCAGCTTTTCGACCATCTCGCTGACGTCTCCGAGGAGCACCTGCGGCGTATCGTTCTGCCGGGAGATGTTGACAGCGCTCCAGTTCTCGGTGTCCTGCGGAATGCCGACCTGCTGAATACTTGTGCCGATCTCGATGTCGGAGAACCGGTCTCCTGCGGATTCGCGAATCGTCTCGATCTTGCCGAGAAACGACTCCAGTCCCCCGTCTGTGGCGTCGGGCGCCGTTCCGTCGGCCCGCACACGCAACGTCAGGTTGATGTAGTCGGCGTATCGCCCGGCAAGCCGAAGCATCTTCGGTCCGCCACCGGGGAAGATCATCTTGGGAAACGGCTTCTGCACAGGCTTGGGCTCCTGGATGAGTTCGTCGAGTTGGTAGTACTCGCCGTCGTACGAAAAAGCACCCTCTCCCCAGACGCCGCGCAGAACGTCCAGCGCCTCCACGAACCTATTGAACCGGACCTTGGGTGTGTCGAACGTCAGTCCGGCGCGGTCGTAGTCTTCTCGCATCCACCCCGTCCCGAGACCGACATCGACTCGTCCGTCGGACAAGACGTCAAGGGTGGCAAGTTCTTTGCCGAGGACCACCGGATGCCGGTAGTCGTTGGAGAAAACAAGCGTTCCCACTCGCAGCGTCGTTGTTGCGGCGGCCGCTGCGGCCAGGCCGGCAATCGGCGCGAACCGTGGGCCCACGAAGTGGTCGGGCATGAGCAGATTGGTGAAACCGGCCTGTTCGACCAGTCGAGCTCGTTCGGCCCAGGCACGTCCTGAGTCGGCCTTGCGGACGACCACACCGAATTTGAACGGCTTCACCTGGTTTGTGTCTGACATTCTGGCGTCCAATCTGTTGTCCGTCAGTCGACGGAATCTGTGGTGTCGGTGAATCGGCGAATAGCGTCGAGCACGCCGCCGACAGCACGCCGACTGGACCGTGTCCAAGGCGCGACCCCGGTAAATCCATGCGGTACTCCCGCGAAGCTATGAAGCTCGGTCGGCACCCCGGCGCGCCGCAGGCGGAGCGCATAGTCGACCGCCTCATCGTGAAGGCAGTCCAACCCGGCTGCGACCACCAGTGCCGCGGGCAGGTCGGTGAGATCTTGCGCTGCCGAGGGCGATCCGTAGTCCGGCGGGTTGTGGCGCCGCTCCCCTAGGTAGTGATCCCAGCAATGCCCGGCGTCGCGGGCGTTGAATATCGGTGAGTCTGCCAAGTCACGCATCGACTGCGACGATGTCGTCGAATCGATGAACGGATAGAGCAGAATCTGACCGTTGAGCCCAGGTGTGCCCTCGTCGCGGAACCTCAGGGCAACGGCTGCGGCCAGACCCGCCCCGGCACTCGCTCCACCGATGATCACGGGCCCGTTACCGAGAGCACGCAAGCCGGGCGGTCGGTTCCCGACCACCGAAAGTGCCACACTGTGGCAATCTTCGAATCCGCGGGGAAACGCGTGTTCGGGTGCCAGTCGGTAGTCGACGGACACGACGCCGATACCGAGTCGCGCGGCGAGATGCGCGCACAGAGCATCGTCTTCATCAGCCGACCCGACCACGTATCCGCCGCCATGCATCCAGATCAGAGTGGGAGCATCGTGCCGACGATTGTCGGACAAGTGAATCCGCAGGGGAACCCGATGTCCGTCGGCAGAAACAACGTCGTCGGCCAGCACGAGGGAAATGTCCTGCGACCGGGCCGGGGCGTCCATCGTGGCGCGAGCTGCCGCGAACGCAGCACGCTGCGCTGCCGGGTCGCTGAACTGCAAAGGCGGGAAACCTTGGACGACCGCGGTGAACTCGGGGTCCAGGACCTGGGGTGGTGAGTGTTCATCGATGCTGGTCATGCTTCACCTCACCCCCACCGAGCCGCCGTCGACGACCAGGTCGGTTGCAGTCATGAATGACGATTCATCCGATGCCAGGAACACCGCGGCTTCAGCGACCTCTTCCGGCTCGCCGACCCGTCCCATCGGAATGGAGGTCCATGTGTCCGCGTCATGTTGCTGGTCCTCGGGAACGGAAAGCCCCAACATCGGACCGGCTATCGCCCCCGGGACCAGACAATTGACCCGGATCTGGTGCTTCGCGAGCTCCGCCGCGGCAGCCCGCGTGACACCGCGCAGACCCCATTTCGTCATGCTGTACGCGCTGTGATCGATGTGGCTGACCATGCCCGCCACCGACGACACATTGATGATCGACCCCCCACCTGCATCGATCATCGGCGTTGCCACGCTCTGGATTCCGAAATAGGCACCCTTCAGGTTGACCGCGAAGATGGCATCCAGCGAGTCCTCCGTCTCCTCGAGCACTGGCCGGGTCCAGTATCGAGCGGCGTTGTTCACCAAGACGTCGAGTCCACTTATCAGATCGAGCGCTTTGGAGACCGCGGATGACCACGAATCCTTGTCCGTGACGTCCAGCGGAACGAAGTGCACCTGCGCACCGAGTTCGTCTGCCGTGCGGCGGCCGAGTTCCTCGTTCAGATCTGCGATGACGACCTGCGCACCTTCACGCGCGAACGCCCTGGCTTCCGCGGCCCCCTGCCCTTGCGCACCGCCCGTGATGAATGCTCGCTTTCCGGCCAGTCGCGTCATACCGCCACCGTGATGGATGCACGGCTTTCGACAGGAGTCCGGAAATGTGGGATGACGTGCTCGCCCCACGCTCTGATGGTCTCCATGCACACCTCTTGAGGGACCGTTCCCATTTGGATCAGGCAGAGAACCTCGTCGACTCCGATCCGTTCGAGATTCTCGACATAGGCAATCGCGTCCTCGACGGTGCCATACGCGTGGTCGACGTTGTAATTGGCTGCGGCCAATGAGCGTTCGGAGTACTGGGGACGATCGCCGCGATCAAAGGCCGCCTCTTCGGCCGCAGCTTTCGCCTTCATGTAGGCGATGTTGTCGTCGTCGACGGTCGCACCGGTCGGCGGTTTCGCGCCACCGAGATGCCAGTACCCGATGGACTCACCGAAGAATCGCTGCCCCCGCGCGCCGATCTCTTTCGCGCGCTGGGCATCATCCTGGACGATGGTCGGGCACAATGCGACGAAGTGATTGTTGACCACGTCGGAGACGAGATTGCTGCCGTCCCGTTCGGCTACCCGGTCCCAGTAGAGCTTGTGCTGCATGGCAACGCTGTCGAGCCCCCCGAAGCCGAAAACCAGTGCGCCGACTCCGAGTTCAGCCGAGTGGACCACCGTATCGGGTTTGGTGCTGGCCAGGAACAAGGGTGGATGCGGATTCTGGATCGGGCGGGGCAGAATCCGCAGAGGTGAGTTTCCCTCTGGCGCCTTGATATCGAGAAGTTCGCCGTGGTACTCGAAGTCGTCCGACCGCCACGCCGACGCGATGATCCGAAGCGCCTCTTCGACTTCTGCAGCCGTCTTGGACGGGTCGACGTTGCACATGGCGGCCTCTTGGAGCGTCCCACCTCGGGCTGCGCCGAGATTGAGGCGACCATTCGAGAGCACGTCGAGCATCGCGGCGCGCTCTGCCACCCGGGTCGGGTAATTGAAGTTGAACGGCATACATACGGCGCCGTGCCCCAAGCGAATACGGGTGGTCTTCGCCGCCACTGTCGCCAAGAAGAGTTCCGGCGCCGACATGTGGGAGTAGTGCTCGAGACCATGATGTTCCACGGCCCAGATCCCGTCGAAACCCATGTCTTCGGCGAAGACCGCCTGTTCGATGGAATCGTGGTAGGTCTGCCGCTCCTTCTCTGGCGTCGGATCCGCGATCTGGGCTTCAAAGATCATGGAGAACTTCATGGACACACTCCTTAGTTTGCTCAAGCGCTTGTTTTATCTTGCTCATAAGTTGGTTCCGCACAGATCGGGAACCGCCCCTGTTACTTCTGGCGCAGTGATCGACCCGCACCCGCGAGGGTGACGACTCGACGCGCAAGCAGTCCGACTTCGGAAACCAGCGTCACGTCATCGAACGACGAACCTGAATCCGACTCGCAGACCGAGGCCTGACGTCTCCCGATGGCGATGCCGCTACCGACGACATACCCACCACGCTCGTGCACCAGCCGCCTCATGACGGCCAGGTCCGCAAGATTTATTGCTGACGTCTCGCCGACGACCATCAAACCCACCGCAGCACTACGTATCACGTCGACCGAGGCCACGTAGTCGATGACCTGGCCCAGTTCGCCGACGGAAGATGGCGAGGTGCCGGATTGGAATGCAACGACAACACCTCCGTCACCACGCTCGAAGCCAGACCCCACCGATCCCGTAAAGGGCGAATACACGGCGTCCACCAACGCATGCGCCGAGGACATCCGGTCACCGAGGGCGGAGAACACGTGAACTGCCAGCCCGACGTCGCCGATCGAACGTCGTCGACTGATCTGTAGCGCGGAGGGAACCAGCCGAACCTGCGAGACCTGTGAGATCTCAGTTGACTCCGGCCGAGGTGTATCCGACATCAAGAGCGCTGACGAAACGGGCATTGGCTTCCTCCATCACTGCGGGTACCACCATGTAACCGCGATCACAGAGTCTCGTCAAGAGGCAGTGTGTCTCACGAGATCGGTTGTGGCGGACAACGCGGCCCACCACATCGCAGCCATGACACCGGCGGCCTGATCGAGATCAAGGTCCGAATCCCTCCGCGCCCACACCTCGAATGTGCCCCTGAGCTGGGTGAAAAGTAGTTCCGCGAGAAGCATTGCCTGCTCGGGGGGCCGGCCGGGCCCACGGGTCAACGCGTCGGCGATGCGATTGGTCTCGAACTCGAAACTTCGTTGCCGGCGTAGTTCGATATCGCGTTCGGCAGACGCCGCCTCGCCCACGATCACCGAAACGTCTCGCGTTTTGCGCCACATAGCGAAGGCATCAGAAAGCCAGGTCCGCAAGCTCTCCTGATCTGGATCCGCCAGCAGACCACTCAACTCGGCAAACGATTCTCGATACGTCTCATCGAGCTCGTCGAGGCACGCCTCCACCAGCTCCGCTTTCGACTTGTAATGCCGATAGAACGTCGCGCGCGTCGCACCGGCAGCGGACGTGATGTCCGAAACAGACGTCGACTGATACCCGAGCTCGACGAAGCACTGCAACGCAGCCTCCTTCAGCCGCTGCCGCGTCAGCTCTTTCTGCTGATCACGCATATTTCCGCGTGCTTCGGTTGCCATTGCCTACCCATCGATCGGTTCGACCCAGCGTAGCCGACCAGGGCGAAGCCACCGGCCTGCGAGCAGCTGCTCGTCGTCGGGCCGGGGTGATGCCCTCGGGCGTTGGGTCACCCAGCGCTGGGGAGCACCCTCATCCCTCGTCGCGCGGTGCGATCGTGAAGGTGTCTTTGATGGAGCCCTCGCCGGCAAACGATTGGGCGACCATCTGGTGGCCCAGGAATTGCGCTCCATCCGAGTGATATACGGGTGCACACGCTCCGTCCTCCCATTCGATGGACCGCATGCTCGATGCCACCTTCTCGTGGTCGGAGGCCGTGCCGGCATCCTCGATAGCTGCAGCGAGAAACCGAACGGAATCGTAGACCTGAGTCGCCGACGGGGTCGGAATCGACCCGTACTTCGCCTGGTAGTCGGCAGCGAACTGACGACCGGCCTCGCTCTCGCCCAACGCGGGAGCACAGGGCACGACGCCGTTCAACGGTTGTATCGCCGGGCCCTCGACCAAATTGTTGGCCGCGACCAGCGGCGCCGAGTTCCCGCCGATCACCGGTGTGTCGATGCCGTTCTGCCTCATCTGATTCATTTGCAGAGCAAGAACATTCGGGAACGTCCATGACAGGATCACATCGGAATCCCGAAGATCGAGGACGGTCCCGGTGAGATCGGTGACCGTCGGCGCGACATATCGGACCGTGCCCGTCTGCAAGCCGGCCTCCTCGATCGCCTTCATGGAGTTCTCGGTGGACACCCGACCGAAGGTCTCGTCCGTCGCGATGATCCCGATTCGCTTCGCCCCAAGACTCTGCGCCAACGCGACCGCATTGGTCGCGCGCGCATTGTCGTCAGGGTTGATCGAGAACAGCCACTCACTGCCCGCCTCGGCCCCACGTGCGAGCTTTCCGTCGCTGCTGACGTGGATCATCGGAATTGCGGCGGAGTCCACATCGCGGGTCAGCGCCTCGAGCGAACCCCCACCCGGAAACCCGATGATCGCGCTGGGGTTCTCGTCTGCCGCCTTGAGAAAAGCGGTACGTGCAGCCTGCGGATCTGTGACCGAGGCGGGAATACGCTGGTATTCCAGGGGCTTCCCCAGGACGCCACCGTCTTCGTTGACCTTTGCAATAGCCATCTCGGCGCCATTGTTGTAGTCATTCAGCGCGTTGTTGGAGTCACCCTTCACCTCGATCAGCCCGACGATCGAGGCTCCGTCCTCATCGGAAGGCTCGGACTCAGCGGAACAGGCTGTCATGACCAGAGCCAGGCCGGTGACGGCGGCGGCCAGGACACGAACTCGTCCCCGACCACTGATTACTCGTGTAGACATTGTCTCTATCTCCTCAGAATCGCTAGCTGTTCTCGACATCGGATTGACCCAAGTAGCTGGCCATGATGGACGACCGATCGGACAAGTCGGTGCAGTCGCCCGACATGACGATGTGTCCTTCCGCCAGGACGTAACCTCGATGCGAAAGGGACAACGCGTCGGTGGTGTTCTGCTCCACCAACAAGATCGGCGTTTCCGTGGCCACCTCGGCGAGGGCCTTATACACCGCCGAGACAACCGCCGGCGCCAGGCCAAGCGACGGTTCGTCGAGCATCAACAACCTCGGAGCCGCAATCAGGGCCCGGCCCAGCGCGACCATCTGTTGCTCGCCGCCCGACAACGCGAAGCCCCGACGTTTACGCATCTCTGTCAGCTTCGGAAACAGGTCGTACACGTCGTCGAGTGAGTATTTCGCGGCGCGGCCTGCGCGCGCGATCTCGCCGATTCGTAGGTTCTCATGCACCGTCAGGGTCGGAAAGACATGTCGCCCTTCGGGTACATGGATCAGACCTCGTCGTCCCAGTTCCGGGGTTCCGATGCCGGCAACGTCGTCGCCGTCATACCGGATGGTTCCGTCGCAATAGGCCAGCTGAGAGATCGAACGCAGAATCGATGTCTTTCCAGCACCGTTGGGCCCGAGTAGGCACACGACCTCGTTTTCGGAAACCTCGAAAGAGACGCCCTTCACCGCATGCGTCGCCGTATACCGGACGTGAAGTCCGTTGACCTCAAGCATCGCGGGCCACCCCCAAGTAGGCATCTATCACGCGAGCGTCGGACCAGACCTGTGACGGGGAGCCATCGGCAATCAGCCGACCCGATTCGAGCACCAGAATGCGATCGCACAAGGCATCGATGAAATCGATCTTGTGGTCGACGACCATGAGTGTCACACCCTCAGAACGAAGCTCTTTCAACAGCGCAGCCAGCGATATCGTCTCGGCGTCATTGAGCCCTGCGCTGGGTTCGTCGAGCATGAGAACCCCTGGAGCACCGACGATGGCGCGTGCAAGTTCGCACATACGCTGCTCACCGTAGGTGAGGTCGCCGGTCGGCCGGGTACTTGCTTCGTCCAAACCCACGCGCCCGAGCGCGATCTGGGCATTCTTCAATCGACGGCGCTCGCTCTTCCACATCGCAGGACGCCACAACCAGGCGCCCACAAGCCCCCGGGCCTGAGTATCGACGTCGCCAAGCATGACGTTGTCGAGACACGACAACTCACGGGACAGCTGCGGAGCTTGATAGACACGGGCGAGTCCGGCGCGACGCATTGGTCCCGGGCGACCGGTTGACATCGCCTTGCCGACGATGCTGATCTGCCCGCGGGCCGGCACGACGCCACCCAACGCGTTGAGAAGTGTTGTCTTGCCGCTTCCGTTGGGACCCACCAGGCCGACGATCGCTCCTCGCTGCAAGGCGAAGGACACGCCATTCAGTGCCCGCACCCCACCGAAGCGAACCGAGATGTCTGCAGCGGTCAGCACGGTTTCGGCGCCGCCGTCCGACTGGGCGGTCATGCGATGTCCTCGCGAGTCCTCGCGACAGGTCGATACCCGAGGGTCCGCACCTTGTCGATCACGCCGATCAGCCCACCCGGGAACACCAGAATGACGACGAGAAGAAGCGCACCGTAGATGACGGACATGTACTGCTCCAGACCCGACAGTAGTTCGGGCACGGCCACATAGAACGCTGCGCCGATGAGCACGCCCCAGTGCGACGCCAAACCGCCGAGAAGGACAATGAGAAAAAGACCGATCCCGAGATCCAGCCCGAAGGAATCGACTCCGATGAAGCCTTGCCAGTGTGTGATGAGTGCGCCGGCGAGACCACCGACAGCGGAACCGAGTACGAACATCTTCATTCGTAGCGAATCGACCGAGACACCGACCGAGCGGGATACCGTAGGAATTTCCCGAACCGCGTTGAGCTGACGAGACAGCGGAGATCGACGAATCCAGATGGACAGCAGAAGGACAGCCGCAAGAACTGTCCCCAACAGCCAGAACACCTCACCGTCGGTCCGCAGTTCCTGGCCGAACACCATCGGATAGCTGACACCGGTGATGTTCCCGTTCACCCCGGTGAACGTAGATGTCCTACCGAACACCACCGTGCCGATCTCGGCGACGGCCAGAGTCCCCAGCGCGAAGTAGAAGTGCTCGGTTCGCCAGAGAACAGATCCGATCACCACCGCCATAGACACGGTCAGTCCGACTCCGCCGAGAACACACAGGACGAAGGGCAACCCTCGATCGTCGAGATAGGCGGTGCCGTAACCTCCAAGGGCCATCATGAACGTCTGCGAGAATGCGAATCTCCCACCGAGCGCGAAGATCCAGTAAAAGCCGAGTGCGGCGATCGAGTAGACGACCCACAGATTCAGTAGGTTGACGGAGCTCCCTGTGCTGACCAGCTGAGATACCACCGCGACGAGCAGCAGGACTACGCCGAGAGTGATGTAGTGTCCGCGTTCGTAGAGCCGTATGCCCTCGTGAGAGCGGTTCTTGAAGATCACAGTCGCACCTCGGATTTGCCCAACAGCCCCTGCGGCCGCAGTGCGAGGACGGCAAGCATCGCTATGTACGGAAGTATCACCGCGTAGTCCTGGAATATGTAGCCGCCCAGCAGATACTGGATGGCTCCGATCGCCATCGACCCGAGGACGACACCCCACAGATTGCCGAAACCCCCCAGTACCGCCGCCGCAAAGGCGGCCAGCATTATCGAGAATCCGAAGTTCAGGTCGAGGCTCGACAAGGGTGCGACCAGGATTCCGGCCAGCGCGGCGAGCGCGGCCGACATTCCCCAAGCTACAACACTGATGCGGCCGGTTCGGATGGCGTAGAGCTCGGCGGTTTCACGATCACTCGCCAGCGCTCGCAATTGTCGACCAAAGCTGGTGTAACCAAACAACCAGACCACGGCTCCGACACATACCGCACTCACCGCGATGATGAGGATCCGCTGCCCCGAGATGGAAGCACCGAAGACCTCGATCACAGAACCATCTACCGGCGACGGAAGCCGCTGCGGCGTACTACCTTGCCACAGGGAGATGATGGCCCGAATGACCAGCGCTGCGGCGAGTGTCGCGATGAGCACCGTCAGATGCGGCCTCCGGCGCAGCGGCGCGTATGCCAGTCGCTCGAGCAGCACACCTATCGCGAACATGACGACGACGGCGGCCAAGTAGCCGAGCACAGTGTTCATGCCGACGTCCACCAAGAACCACAGAGCGACGTATCCGCCGAGAGTGATGAGATCACCGTGCGCGAAATTGACCACGCCGGTGGCTTTGTACAGAACGAGAAAGCCCAGGGCCGCGAGCGCGAGGACTGCACCGTAGGCAGTCGCACTGAAGGCCAAGGCGACGAAGGTATCCACCTAGTCCCTTCCTAAACCAAGCGCTTGCTTGGTTGATAAAGCCGAAGGTAGTGCGCGTCACAGAGAAAGTCAATTCATGCGCGTCCGACCGGAAGATCGCGAATGTTTGTGAATGACAAAGTGATCCGAGATCACTCACCCGACGGCGTTCAGCCGTACTCGATCCAGACGCTCTTTCGTTCGAGCCATTCGTCCAGGGTCTGCGGTCCGTTCGACGTTCCGATACCGCTTTCCTTGTGACCTCCGAAAGGCAGTGCCCAGTGCAAGCGCCGGTAGGTGTTCACCCACACCGTGCCCGCATCGAGTCCTGTGATCATCCGCTGCGCCCGAGGAAGATTCTGAGTCCAGACACCGGCGGCCAATCCGAAGGTGCTGCCGTTGGCGATGTCCAGTGCTTCTGCCTCGTCCGAGAAGCGGAGTGCAACGGCGACTGGACCGAAGACCTCCTCACGGCAGATCTGCAGACCTGGATCGTCGGTGGTCAGAAGGGTTGGCTCAATGTAGTAACCACTGGCCAAATCCTTATTGCGCGAGAACAACTCAGGGCCTGACCGTCCCCCGAAGGCAAGCTTGGCCCCGTCCGCCTGTGCACTCTCGATGTATCCCCTGATCTTGTCGAACTGCACTCGCGAGACCACCGGACCCATGTCGGTCCCGGCATCAGGGGGGCTCCCGAGGGTCATCTGCGAGGCACGGAGTCGAACCTCTTCGATGAATTCCTCGAATATGCTGTCCTGTATCAAGATTCGTGATCCAGCGATACATGCTTGACCGGCACTGGCTGTGAAGATACCTGCGGTGACACCGGCAACGGCTGCATCGATGTCTGCGTCGGCGAAGACGATGTTGGGTGACTTCCCGCCCAACTCCAGCGACAGGGCTTTGAGGTTCCCTGTCGAGGCCTCCGTGATTCGCCGACCGGTTTGGGTTGAGCCGGTGAAGCTGATCATTCGGACGCCATCATGCCGTGCCAGCGCGTCGCCGGCGCTCGCCCCCTCCCCGGTGACGATGTTGACGACACCTGCCGGGATACCTGCTTTTGCTACGAGTTCAGCGGCGGCCAGAACCGAGACCGAGGCTATCTCAGGTGGCTTGACCACCAGCGTGTTTCCGGCCGCCAGTGCTGCTGTGGCCTTGGCCAGGAACATCGCCAGGGGTGCGTTCCACGGGATGATCAGGCCGACGACTCCGTATGGTTCACGCACCGTGTAGGTCGACGCCGTAGGTGACACCGACACGGTGGTTCCCGTGATCGTCTCCGCGAGACCGGCGACATACTCCATCTGCATCGCGGCTCCGGCGATGGCCGGTTCTGCCTCGCGTCTGGGACGGCCGTTGTCAGCGGCGTCCAGACGCCACAGGGTGTCGAGGTTGTCGCGGACCAATCGTGCCCAGCTCCGCAGGTGCGCGGCTCGCTGGGCCGGTGCCGTCTCGCGCCATGCGGGCAGTGCCCGTGCGGCGGCGCGGACCGCGACATCGATGTCAGAGGCACCACCAGCCGGAATCCTGGCCCAGGTCCGACCGGTCGACGGGTCGATGCTGTCGATCCATTCGTTATCGATAGCCGGGCAACCCCGGCCGTCTATCAACTGCAGGTGGTCCGTGATGTTCGTTGCCATGAAGGGCCTTTCGGTGATGCGGAAACTCACGCCGAGGATCGCGCCGAGGTCCCCGCGTTGACGTCCAGGACGCTGCCGGTGATGTGTGGAGTGTCTGGTCCGATCAGGAACATCACGGCGGCCGTGATCTCTTCCGGCTCCAGGAGCGCCACCGGTTGCACGTGGTGCTCGAGTAACAACGACTCCACGTCGGACCATTGCGGGTCGGTCAGATCCGGGCGCAGGGCGCGATACAGACCGGCGTTGTGCACCATCGGTGTCGAGGTGTTGCCGGGAGCCACGGCATTCACCGTCACCCCGAACTGGGCGAGATCCAACGCCGCTGCTTTCACAAGACCGATGACACCCCACTTCGATGCCACGTAAGCCACCGACCCCGGCACGGGAACACGGCCCTGGTTGCTGGCTGTTACAACGATTCTGCCGTAGTTCTGGGCGATCATGTGTGGACTGACCGCGCGGAGGCAGTGAAATACACCGGACAGGTTGCTTCCGATGACCTCGTCCCAGACATCGATGTCGGCGTCCTGAATCGAGCCGCCGCCATGCACTCCTGCGTTTGCCACCAGAACGTCGACACGGCCGAACGTGGCGACCACTTCATCGACCATCGCTTCCGTCTGCGCGAAATCCGAGACATCACACACGACCGACAATGCTCGGGAACCGGTCGCCCGAACAAGGCCTTCGGTGTACGCGAGGTCGTCTTTTGTCCCGAGTGGATATCTGATGGCAGGGTTGTCGGAGCAGCGGTCCACGAGCACCACATCGGCACCCCTTTCCGCCGCGGCCTGGGCGTGCGAACGCCCTTGTCCTCGGGCCCCACCGGTCACGATCACAACCTGACCCGACAGTGATCCCATACCCGTCACCGTCGCCCGGACGTGGCAGCGAAGACGTTGGAATAGTCTTCGATCAGTTTTCGCCGCAACAGCTTTCCTCGACCACCCGAGCCGTCGACTGCGTGTGGCAACGAGTCCGCGACCACAATGCGATCCGGCCGGGCAGCCCCTGGCAGAGATTCGTCAAGGCGTCGTTCCACATGGGCGATGACAGCCTCCTGGTCGCCTCGGATCGAGATGACCAGCAGGATGTGCGTCCGACCGGTGTCATCGCCGATACCCACCGCACCGGCCTCGAGTACCCCCGGGACTCTCGATGCCACATCCTCGATCTGCGTGGGCAAGGTCATCGCGCCGTCGCGCTCGATGGCATCGGCCCGACGGCCCAGAACCGTCACCCGGCCCTTCTGGTCGATCGAACCGACGTCACCACCGATGAACCAGCCATCGACCAGTGCCTGCTCGGTCGCTTCTGGCCGGTTCGCATAACCCACCGTCACATGGGGTCCGCGGATCTGGATCTCACCGACCTGGTCGACAACCGGCTGCCCACCGCCGTCCACCACTCGTACCGCGCCGCCGAATCGGGCACGACCGACAGCACCGCCGGCGACGTCGTCGTCACCGGCGCGCCCGATCACGCTGTAAGGCGCTTCCGTCTGTCCGTAGTATCCGTACAGGTCGAGCTGCGGCAGTCGTTCGTGGATGCGCTCCTGCAGTGCCGGTAGGAGGGGTTCGCCTCCGAGCATGGCAACCCGCAACGACGTGAGGTCGATGCCGCGGTGCCGATCGTCGGAAAGTAGCTCACCGAAGAAACTCGGCGTGACGCTGATGTGCGTGATCTTCTCTCTGGGAACTGTTTCGAGAAACTGCTCTGGGCCGAAGTTCTCCTCGAGGACGAGTCGGAGTCCGGCAGCCAGAGCGGGCGCCGCCACCGCGATGAAGCCCACACCCCAGATGATCGGACCCGTCCCCAACGATCCGTCCTGTCCGGTGGGAACGTCGACCCATAGATCGCGGGCCACCGCGAGTCCGGAGGCATGCGTGTAGATGACCGCCTTGGGCAGCCCGGTACTCCCCGACGTGAAAAAGAGTGCCAGCGGGTCGGATCCGGAGGCCCCTAGGTGCGGTGCATCGACCGACGCCTTGGCCGTGAGCCCGTCCAGATCGGTAGCGGATTCGACCGCCTCTGCCGCCGCCCCGGTTCTGACCCACTGCTCGATCAACGGAAAGTGCGGTCGGAGGCGGTCGACCACGGCATCGAACTCGGAGTCGTAGACAAAGGCGGTGGCCTCGATCTCTGCCACAATCGCCTGGAGGGTCGGCTCGTCCCAGTACGGGTTGAGCGCGCACAAGACGCTTCCGATCTTGTTCTGCGCCAGATAAATCTTGGCGACCGACAGCGTCGAGCTCAGTAGCGTTGCCACTCGCGCGCCGGGTTTGATGCCGGCCGCGAGAAGGGCGTTCGCCACGCGATTGACATCGTCGTCGAGATCTTTGTACGAGATGCTTACGGTGCCATGGACCAGAGCGATACGGTCCGGACCGCGATCTCGCTGGGCGGTGAGCACCGAGTAGCCGAAGTTGGCGTACGGGTTCGTGGTCATGCTTGCCTCCTTTGGGCTTCTGCGGTGGTCACCGCGGCGCCCGATCCCGGGTAGCCGCCACCGCCGTATTGCTCGTCGAGCAGGTCGTAGTCGGCGGCATAACCTAGCTTCGGAATTGCCTCGACGAAGATCACCGAGCGAGGTTTCTTGTACGACGCAGCATGGGATCGAACGTGATCGATGACGCCGGCCTCATCGACTACAGCGTCTTTGTCGGCCACCACCACGGCCACAACCGACTGCCCCCATCGAGAATCAGGCACTCCGATCACCGCTGCGTCGAGAACTGCCG
The DNA here is from genome assembly GCF_017377795.1 of Williamsia soli. Taxonomy (GTDB): domain Bacteria; phylum Actinomycetota; class Actinomycetes; order Mycobacteriales; family Mycobacteriaceae; genus Williamsia; species Williamsia soli. The sequence goes on from NZ_JAFRDR010000018.1 coordinate 34,058, forward strand.
GATGTCCTGTCAGCACGCGCTCGACGTCGGCTGGGTAAATGTTCTCTCCCCCGGACTTGATCATCCGTGCCTTCGGACCGATGAACGTGATGGTGCCGTCCGCTTCCCGTCGGCCGAGATCGTTGGTGTGGTACCAACCATCTCGAAATCGCTCACTGTTCAACTGGGGTCGGTTGAAGTATCCGTCGAAGAGGTGCGCGCCTCGGGCGACCATCTCCCCCGTCTGTCCGGCAGGTACCTCCACACCGTCGTCATCCAGGATGCGGATCTGACACAGCGGGCTTGATCGGCCGTGTGTTCCGATCCCACCCGATCCGAGTGCGTGGAAGGTCAGCATCCCCCCGACCTCGGTCTGACCATATCCCGCGTTGGACAGGCCCCAGGGGCTGTCATCAGGAGTGATCATCTGATCCCACTCACTACCGACGGGACTGAACCGTAGGCTGGAGAGGTCGAACCGACGGTCCTGGTTCACCGCCACCATCTGTTCGATCATGAGCCCAAAGAGCATTGCACCAGTGCACTTCTCAGTATCGATGAGTCTGCAGGCAGACTCGGCATCGAACTGGGCCATCATCACGTTGGTCCCGCCGAAGACCATCGCAGCGCAGGCAAACATCACCGTACCGATGTGGAACAAAGGTCCACTATTCAAGAAGACGAAGTTGTCGTCGACCCGCCGTTGCACCCCGAGAGACATCGCGTGCGATACCAAGGCGCGATGCGACAGCAGGGCGCCGTTCGGGCGGCCCTGGAAGGCAGCCGTATACAGCAGGAGCACTGGTTGTTCTCCGGTTACGAAATCAGGAAGCAGCCCGTTGGTCCCACTCTCGAGTAGCAACTCGTACTCGTCGTCTGCCCCGCTCCGGCTTGCTATCCACTCCGAGCCGGGCACCTTCCGGCCGTCGAACAGTGCCGGATCAAAGATCACAACGCGAGGTTCCAGATCGTCGAGCACGAACGAGATCTCATCGGGACTCTGGCGCCAGTTGATCGGGCAGAGCACCGCCCCTATCCGGCCTGCGGCGACCAACAGTTCCAGGACCCGATGAGAGTTCGCGCCCAGCCACAGAATTCGGTCTCCGGCAGTCACGCCTCGATGGCCCAGAGCGCGGGCGAGGCGCTCGGTACGGCCCCCGAACTCGTCATACGTGAAACGGCGGTCTCCGTCGACCAGGGCGAGCGCGCCCGCCCGGCCGCGACGGTTCTCGTCGACGACATCGGGTAGTGACAATGACGTGTGCACGGGCAGTCCTTCCTCACACACTGGGGACGGTCACCGGAAGGCCGGCATGACTTCTTTGGCGAAGAACGTGATCGCCTTCGACATCTCGTCGAACGGAATGTGCCGAGTGCTGCCGAAATCGCACATGAGGTGGTTGTAGCCGAACTCTTGAAGCATCGCGACCTGTCCGATGACTCGTTTGGGGTCACCGATGACCTCGAGTTGATCCCATCGGAAGTCGTTGCCGACCTCGCCGCCCTTGAGGTAACGGCCTTCCCAGAACTCGAAGCCCTTTGCCACGGCGCCGGTCTTGGAGTCAATCGGTGCACTCTTCTCGTTGAAGATGCGGGACCGATCGAAAGCCGCCTCGAAGTGGTCCTGGTCTGCCTTTGCCTGTTCGACGGTCGGCGCCAACCAGACCGATCGGGAGACGACGAGATCAGCCTCGGCCGTGTTGTGACCGGCCTCGCCCGCGATGCGGTGCCACGTCTCGGCTGCACCCTTGATCTTCTTGAATGGGGCTGCCGGGTCGGCGAGGATCGGCAATCCGCGCTTCGCATATCTCTCCACGGTTTCCGGGCTGACCGCAGCTACGTGGAGCGGAGGGTAAGGCTTCTGGAGCGGACGGGGAGACAGGGCGGCATCGCCGGTCCTGTAGTACTTGCCCTCGTGCTGGTAGGTGTCGTTGGTGAACAGCCCGGTGATCACGTCCAGTCCTTCATCGAACCGGTCGCGCGCCTCGGACAGATCCATTGCGTATCCGTCGAATTCGATGCTCTGGTAGCCGCGTCCGATACCCAGCTCGAGTCGCCCGTTCGACATCACATCGAGTTGTGCGGCCTGTTCGGCGACGTGGACCGGATTGTGCAGTGGCAACACCACGACGCCGGTTCCCAGCCTGAGGTTCTCGGTGCGTGCAGCGAGGTAGCCAAGCATCGTGAAAATGCTGGGTACGGTTCCGTAGTCCCGGAAGTGGTGCTCCGAGACCCACACTCCGTCGAAGCCGAGTTCTTCGAGCAGGTCCGCAACCCGGATGTTGTAGTCGTAGACCTCTTTGATCGTGTTGCTGCGATCGGGTCGATGGAACAGTAGGAAAGCCGAAAACTTCATCGGCCGTTGATCTAGAGAATCGCTCATATCTCTCACCTTTCGACAGCCGACGGCTCGTTGCGTCGCCTAGCCATTGATTACTCGTTTTCCGAACTCTTCGATCGACCGAATGAGGGAATCTCTGTCGTCCCCCGAGAACGGCACGGATAGCCAGTCGACCCCGACATCGGCGTAGGAATCGATCTGCGATCCCAACGTGTCGAAATCGGCCACGGTTGGGGATTCGGTCATCCGCATCCCGAACGGGACGAAACACACGTCCGGTGTCGGCTTCTGCGCATCACCCGCGATGCCGCGTAGGAACTCGATTCGGCCCGCCAGGTCGTCCATCGATTCCAGGGCGGGAGTGCGGGTGAGTTTTGACGCAGCTGCCGGTTGCGGCATGGGCATCCAGCCTTGGCCGAACTCCACCACACGGCGCATCGCGCGTTTGCTGTTGCCACCGAACCAAATCGGCGGATGCGGTCTCTGGGCCGGTGCAGGACGCATCGTGTGACCGTGAACCTGGAGCGACGTGGTGGTCAGGTCGACCGATCCCCCACTCCACGCCTCTTTGATGAGCCGCAGCGCTTCGTCGGTCCGTTCGCCTCGGTCTTCGTACGACATTCCCAGCGCTGCGAACTCCGACCGGAGGTAACCCACCGCCGTCCCGAAGATGACTCGTCCACCCGAGAGCACATCGAGGCTCGCCACCGCCCTCGCGGTCAGGAACGGGTTTCGATACGGCAGCACGAACACGTTCGTCAGCAGCTTCACGGTTGTGGTGCGAGCCGCCGCGAAGGACAACGCCACCATCGGATCCAATGCTTGATGGCCACCGTGCGCCAGCCACTTGTCCTGCGGGAAAGGGTGGTCCGTCACCGAGACGGCATCGAACCCGTTCTCTTCAGCGGCCTGCGCGACCTCGGCGACCGCGTCGGCGGTCAGGAACTCCGCCTGCCGCTCGACCTGATCGGTGGGTAAGCCGAGTACGTAGCGCATGTCAGTCCTCCGGGTTCGGTTCGTTCAGGTTCGCCACCACCACTCAGCGCGGGGCCAGTACCGATCCTGGGAAAGGAGCGAGAAGCGTTTCCCGCCAGGGTCCTTCGAGATACTGACGGGCGGTTTTGCGCCAATCGACCAGCCGCTGATCAGCCTTAGCCTCGGCGTCGAGACCGAGGGCACCGTCGAAGGCCCGCTGCGTCTCGAGATGTGAATCGAGGTCGACGCCCCAGAACGTCACCACCTCGGAGTCACTCAGGAGTACCTCGTACAGGCCGACGAGCTTGTGCCCGTGGTCGGCGAGAATGGGTGCTCGCTCCTCGCGAACCGCAGCCAAGTAGTCCAGGGCCGCACCTGGACGCACCGTGGCGACCTCGTGCAGGAAGAAAGGCGAGGTGTATTCGTCGGCGCGTAGCTGTTGTAGATCCGGGGTGCCGTTGACCGCACCCATCGGCCGGGAGAATGCCTTGTGCCGCAGATCGTCGATCGCCGACAGGAACAGTTGCGGTTTGACACCCTCGTAGATCTCCAGTTGCTGGCGCCAGCCGCCATCCCAGCCACCATGGCAATCCCACAGGGTCACCGCCTTGAACTGTTCGTGTCCGGTGATTCCGATCGCGTAGAACGCCCCGACCAGATCTATAGCTCGAGAACGTACCGAAAGGCCCTGCGTGAGTTCCGCTTCCCCACTTCCCCGCTTCTCGTCTTCCTTCTTGTAGTTGACCAGCCATTGCAGGTATTCGCGCGGGTTGGTCGAGTTCATCGGATGGAAGTAGACCTCTTCCATGAGGTAGATGCCACGAGCCACGTCTGAGTCCTTTCGCATGAAAATGCTGTTCGGTTCTGGCACGGCCGCCACGTTCACGAGGGCTGACCCTCGACGAAAGGCTTTGACAGTGGCGTCCGGCCGTCCTAACGTCAATGTAGCAAGCGATTGCTCAAATTAGAAGCTCTCGCGGGAAAGAGGCACAGTGAGCCGACCATCAACCCCGCCCGCCACGTCCCCGATGCGGGATCGAACTGCGGTTGTCGGGGTAGGAAGAACCGCGTTCAGCAAGAACTCGGGTGTGAGCACCTTGAGCCTTGCGCTGCAGGCCATTGCGGCAGCTGTCGCCGACGCCGGACTGACTCTCCGCGATGTCGACGGACTCGTCACGCATTCCGTGGGTGATTCGGTTCCCGCTGCGGCAGTCGCACACAGTCTCGGTGTCGACGACCCACACTTTCTGCTAGACATCACCGGCGGCGGCAGCATGTCGGTCGCCACGCTGGGAGCCGCCGCGATGGCGATCGCGACGGGTCAGGCGGAGACCGTCGTCTGCTGGCGTTCACTCAATGCCAGATCGGAGTTCCGCATGGGCGGCACGGGACGATCGGCGCCGACACTGGTCGAGTTCCAATACCAGGTCCCCTACGGTCTCATCGCACCCCCGCAGCAGTACGCGATTGTCGCAAGTGCCTACATGTCCCGCTCCGGGGCTGTCGCCGAGGACCTCGGTCGCGTCGCCATCACCCAGCGGGGGCATGCCGAACACAATCCGCGAGCGATGATGCGCGAACCGCTCGACATGGACACCTACCTGGGATCTCGTTTCATCAGTGAGCCCCTTCGGCTCTTCGACTGCTGCCTCGAGACCGACGCCGGGGTTGCGGTGGTCGTCACCTCAGCGGAACGCGCCGTCGACTTACGCCACCCACCGGTGCTCATCAGCGGGGTTACCACCGGCGGCGGACACAGCCTCTTCTCCGGCTCTCGGACCGACTACTCGACAAGCGCCGCCGCCGAGATGGCACCGCGGCTCTACAGCGCGGCCGGTGTCAGTGCCGACGAGATCGACGTCGCCGAGTTGTATGACGCATTCACGCCTCTGGTCTTGATGCAGCTGGAGGACTACGGGCTCGCCCGTAGGGGCGAAGCAGCCGAGTTCGTCTCGTCGGGAGCCACAGCAGTCGGTGGGAGCATTCCGGTGAACACCCACGGCGGTCACCTGTCCGAGGGATACGCGCACGGCCTCAATCACGTCGCCGAAGCGGTTGACCAACTCCGTGGCCGCGCCGCCGGCCTCCAGGTCGAGGGCGCACAGACAGCGCTCTGTACCGGCCAGCCCGGCTATGTCTCCGGGGTCACGTCAGCCGCAATCCTGAGGGCGGCGCGATGACGACCGCGTTCGGGGACCGGGACAGCCGCGAGTGGTGGGAGGCCCTGGGTCGCGGCGAACTACTGGTGCAGCAGTGCGACAACTGCGGTGTGCCGCGCTGGGCGCCACGTGCGATGTGCAACGGATGCGGATCCTTCAGCTGGCACTGGGTGCAGACAAGCGGGCAAGGGCGCGTCATCGGCTGGACGGTGAGCCACCGCTCGTTCATTCCTGGGCTGGAAGCGCCCTATACAGTAGTACTGGTTCGGCTCGATCACGGTGAGAACCTGATGATCCCGGGCGGATGGGCAGAGGACCCCGCGGGTTCCGATCTCGCGGCTGAGCTATCCGTTGTCGCGGAGTTCATCGAGAACACCGACTCTGACGGCCCGCCGACTGTACTGACGTGGCGGAGAGCGACACCGGTAACAACCTAACGCTTGCTTCAATAGTGCATAATCGACGTGTGGCATCGTCAAAGAAGACCCCTGAACCGGCGACCCCGGTATTGCCGCGCCGTGGGCGCAAGTCGGTCAACGGCGACAGCATGTCGGAGCGCCGCCAGGGGATGCTGGAGATCGCCGCCGACCTGTTCGCAGAGCAGGGGTTTCGCTCCACGACCGTCCGGCAGATCGGTGATGCCGCCGGCGTACTGTCCGGCAGTCTCTACCACCACTTCGACTCCAAAGAAGCAATCGTCGACGTCATCTTGTCGGAGTACTTCACGAGCCTGCTCGCCGCCTACCGCAAGATCATCGCCGACGGCGCCTCGCCACGCGACACCCTTCGAGAACTGGTGCGGGCCGCATTTCATTCACTCGGCGACCATCGAGCCGCGATCACGGTGGTGCAGAACGAACGGAACTATCTGACGCAGTTCCCCCGGTTCTCCTATGTTGCCGACGCCGAGGCGGAGGTTCGGGAGATGTGGACCACCGTGATCGAGGACGGTAAGAAATCCGGCGTGTTCCGGCGGGACGTGGACACACCCATCACTTACCGCTTCATCCGCGATTCGCTCTGGGTGGCCGTCCGATGGTTCACCCCCAGCGGCCGCCTGACCGCCGATGAACTTGCCGATCAATACCTCGAGTTGATGATGCGTGGACTCGAAGACCCCTCCGCGATTGCCAATTCGAATAGGCCGCTATTCTCCGGATAGGCACCGCGCGCGTTTCTGCACCCTGACGACCCGCTCACCACGGTCGACGCGGCACACCCGACCGGCTGCACGTCGTTGATTTTCTGGAAGTCTTGTTTGTCGCCTCGTTCTGACGTTATTGTTTGACCAAGCGATTGCTCAACTGAGAGGCCCTATATGCCCGACACCGTCCCCTGGGTTTCGCTACCCCGCATGCTCCGCGATCAGGCCAGGCACCATTCACGCTCGATTGCGGTGTCCGACGCCGGCGTCACCATCTCCTACGCCGAACTCCACGTGCAGGCGAAGCGCTTTGCGCAGAGTCTGCAACTCCGAGGAATCGAGCCTGGAGACAGGGTCGGAGTGTGGGCACCCAACTGCTGGCAGTGGGTGGTCGCGGCTTTTGGAATATGGGACTGCGGCGCAGTGATCGTGCCTCTGAGCACCCGGGCCAAAGGAATCGAAACGGCAGACGTGTTGCGGCGCACGAACTGTAGAGCCCTGGTGATGGTAGATGACTTCTTGGGTCATTCCTACTCCCAGATGTTGGACACCGAAGCCGATCACAACTCTGCCGATCGTCCGTTCGCGGCGATCCCAGATCTGCACACGGCCATCTGCATTGCCGGCCCGATGGACCGGCCCGGCGGTCATACGTGGAACGATTTTCTCGCGTTGGCATCGCAGGTGAGCGACGAAGCATCCGAAAGTGTCGCGCTCGCAGTGACTTCGGATGACATCTTCGAGATCTTGATGACGTCGGGAACCACCGGCGAGCCGAAAGGCGTGGTCCTGGGCGGTGGACAGATCTTGCAGGCCTATTGGCACTGGTCGGACATCTGCGGGTTGACTGCCGGTGACCGGATGCCCGTCGTCAGCCCGTTCGCCCACGGATTCGGCATCAACGCAGGGATCATCGCGTGTGTCATGCGGGGAGCCACGATTGTCCCGATCGCGGTCTTCGATCCTGATTCGACGGTCGACTTGATCGAACGAGAGAAGCTGACCATTCTGGCCGGGCCTCCCAACCTGTTCAGCCGCATACTTTCCCACCCGGAACTTGCCCACCGTGACACCTCTACCCTGCGCTGGGCGGTCATCGGCGCAGCGTCGGTCCCCGAAGAACTCGTGCTCTCCCTTCGCGACAGACTCGGTTTCGAGCGGGTCACGAACGCCTACGGACTGATCGAGGGTTCTGTTGTCACCATGACGCGTGCCGAAGACCCGGTCCACGTCGTGGCCGGATCCGCAGGCAGACCGGTCGACGGCATGGAGATCCGCCTTCTCACGGCCGACGGCGCGGCAGTCCCTGCCGGCAATCGTGGCGAGGTTCAGATCCGCGGGTATGGAGTGATGCAGAAGTACTGGGATGCCGAACAACTGACTCGGGACGCATTCACGAAAGATGGTTGGCTCCGGACCGGAGATGTCGGAGTACTCGACGACATGGGCAACCTTCGCCTGGTGGGGCGCACAAAAGAGATGTTCATCGTCGGCGGGTTCAACGCCTACCCGGCGGAGATCGAAAATCTGTTGATGCACAACCACTCCTTGAGCCAAGCGGCAGTCATCGGGGTGCCTGACGAAAGTCTCGGCGAGGTACCTCTGGCTTTCGTGACTGTTGAGGACAACGCAGCCACCGAATCCGACATCACGCGGTGGGCCCGACAAAACCTCTCCAACTACAAGGTTCCCCGACGCGTGGTGATCATCGACGCGATGCCTGTGACCGCAAACGGAAAGATCGACAAGTCACGCCTGCGGACCATGGCGACCAACATCCAGTCTCCTGCTCGGAGCAGTGACCGGTCACCCTCACAGGACACCACCGGGGGGCTGCGGTGAAGTTCGAGGATCACCACGCCATCGAGAGGTTGATCAACCTCTATCCCTACTATCTCGACGCCGGGGACTTCGCGAAGATGGGAGAACTGTTCGCCCATGCGATCATTCAGATCAACGGCGAGACCATCATAGAATCAGATGCCGATGCTGTCGCAGAGACGTGGTCGGGCTTCGTGCGGATCTACGACAACGGGACCCCGCTGACCCATCACATAGCGACCAACGTGATGATCGACATGCTCGACACCGACCGTGCGCGAGCCCATTCATACATCCTCGTCGTGCAGGACCCGTCTGGCACGGGTTTGGCACCTGTCACCGCAGGCGACTACCTGGACGAGTTCGAAAAGGTTGATGGCGCCTGGCGTTTTCGATTTCGGTCAGTCGGTAACGACCTTTTCGGAGACATGTCCCACCATCTGAAGATGCCCATGCCGACGGTCGGCCTGCGGCGACCGCAGCGTTGGGACGCCTGACGCGATGGAGGTCGGGGTGCAGATGTTTCCCTCCGCCGAGTCGATGGCTCCGGCGGAGTTCGCCTCTGTAGCCGAAACTCTCGGATTCGAGTCGGTATTCTTCCCCGACCATACGCACACCCCCGTTCCGACCAACAACGCGGAATGGTCGAGCCCCGCCTACTACCGCACCGTGATGGACCCACTCATCGCAATGGCGGCTGCCGTGACCGCCACGACATCGATCAGAGTCGGGTCAGCGGTATGCCTGGTAGTGCAGCGCGAACCCATCGCTCTGGCCAAACAGGTCGCGACGCTCGATCAGATCTCGGGCGGCAGGATCATTCTTGGCGTCGGCGCCGGATCCGACCTGGCCGAGATGGGTAACCACGGCGCCACCGAGACGAACCGCTATGCGCTTCTTCGAGAACGAATCGAAGCCATGACACAGATCTGGACTCACGACGTTGCCGAATACCACGGCGAGCACGTCGACTTCGGGCCCATGTGGTCAGAACCGAAACCGATACAGCAGCCCCGGCCACCGATTCTGGTGGGCGGCGGCGGGCCCGGGGTACTGAACCGGGTCGTCGCCTATGGTGACGGCTGGATCCCGTTTCGGAGCGGTACCGGAACGTTCCAAGACCGGCCGACCGGTGAGGTCGAGGAGTTCGAGGACCAACTCAACGAGCGAATACTCAGGCTCCGCACGATGTCCGGTGACGCCGGTCGTCCCCCTGCCACGGTGACGCTCTTCAATTCGTGCCCCCATCCGCGAGCCATTGAGCGATATCGAGACATGGGAATCGACCGCATCGTCTTCTGGCTGCCGACCGCGTCTGCATCGGACACGAGTAGAACCCTCGAACGACTGTCCACCCTGCTCAAGTGATGAAGCACCCCAACCGGAGGAAACAATGAACTCACTCGAAGGCAAAGTCGCCTTCATCACCGGTGCCGCCCGCGGCCAAGGCCGCTGTCATGCAATTGAACTCGCACGTCGTGGGGCGTCGATCTACGGCGTGGACATCTGCGCCCAGATCGAGACCGTCCCCTACGCGATGGGAACCCCCGAGGACTTGGCGCACACGGTCAGCGAGGTCGAAGCGGTGGGAGGCAAAATTGCGACGGAGATTGTCGACGTGCGTGACCGGAAGGCCATGGACGAAGCAGCACGATCGTGCGCGAGCATGTTCGGTGTACCGGACATCGTGCTCGCCAACGCCGGCATCTCGCCTCAGCGCGCCGAAGAGCCCGACGCACAGGCCGTCTTCATCGACACGATCACAACCAACCTCACCGGCGTGTGGAACACGGTCAGCGCGATCGCCCCGGCGATGATCGATCGCGCGGAAGGTGGAGCTGTTGTGATCACCAGCTCGGCGCAGGGCCTCATCGGTCGTGGAGGTGACGGCTCGGGCGGAGCCACGGGCTACACCGCGAGCAAGCACGGCGTCGTAGGCCTCATGCACAGCTTCGCAGCCTGGTTGGCCCCGCATTCGATCCGGGTCAACACCATTCACCCCACCGGTGTCCGCACCCCCATGGTCCTACACGCGGAGATGGCCGGCTGGCTGGAGGCCAATCCGGAGATCGCGGCGACGATGGGCAATCCCATGCCGATAGATATGGTCGATCCGATCGACGTGACACGCGCGGTCCTCTACCTGGTCGAAGAATCGGGCCGATACGTCACCGGCATCACGCTGCCCGTCGACGCCGGGTTCACAACCAAATAGCTTGCCGCAGAGTCAGGAGTTCGAGATGTCACGAGAAGTGTTGTTGGGTTACAAGGCTTCGGCCGAGCAGTTCAACCCGCGTGAGCTGGTCGAGATCGCGGTGGCGGCCGAGGAACACGGTATGGATTCGGTGGCGGTGTCCGATCATTTCCAGCCATGGCGGCATGAGGGTGGGCACGCCCCGTTCTCGTTGGCGTGGATGGCCGCGGTCGGTGAGCGCACCAACCGGGTGCAGATCGGCACCTCGGTGATGACCCCGACCTTCCGCTACAACCCTGCGGTGATCGCGCAGGCGTTCGCGTCGATGGCCTGCATGTACCCGGGCCGGATCATGCTCGGTGTCGGCACCGGCGAAGCCCTCAACGAGTACGCGACCGGATTCCAGGGCGAGTGGCCCGAGTTCAAAGAACGCTTCGCGCGGTTGCGGGAGGCGGTCCGGTTGATGCGCGAGCTGTGGACCGGCGACGAGGTCAACTTCGACGGTGAGTACTACAAGACCCAGGGCGCGT
>NZ_JAFRDR010000019.1 GCF_017377795.1 Williamsia soli
ATGCGGCGTTGGCGGCGTAGGTCATCGCGTCGAGGACGCGGACCTGCACGTCCGGCCGGGTGGCGAGTGTTCGGTGCACAAAGTTCGCGCCGATGAAGCCCGCTCCACCGGTGATCAATACCCGCATGACAATCCTTCGTTCGGTTGCCGCAACCTTACCCAGCAAGGCCGTCACCGGTCATGTGGCGGGCTCCGGCCTTAAGGTGTCACGTATGCGTGGAATCATCCTGGCCGGGGGAACCGGAACTCGGCTGCATCCGATAACTCAGGGTGTCAGCAAACAATTGGTCCCGGTCTATGACAAACCGATGATCTACTATCCGTTGACGACGCTGATGCTCGCGGGTATTCGGGAAATCTTGATAATCACCACTCCGCATGACGAACAGGCATTTCGATCACTGCTCGGCGACGGAAGCCAATTCGGGCTGACTCTGACCTACCGGGTTCAGGAGAGCCCTGACGGCCTGGCGCAGGCCTTTGTCCTCGGTGCCGACCACATCGGCTCCGACCCGGTGGCGCTGGTCCTCGGCGACAATATTTTTTACGGCCCGGGTTTGGGTTCGCAACTGGGACGATTCCATGACATCGAAGGCGGCGCGGTCTTCGCTTATTGGGTACGTAATCCCCAGGCTTATGGCGTGGTCGATTTCAACAGCGACGGCACAGCGATCGATCTGCAAGAAAAGCCGGAGAAACCCAAGTCCAATTTTGCGGTTCCGGGTTTGTATTTCTATGACAACAACGTCGTCGAGATCGCGGCCAACCTCGAGCCCAGTGCACGCGGCGAGTACGAGATCACCGACGTCAACCGCGCCTACCTCGACAAGGGTCTACTCCAGGTCGAGGTGCTGCCCCGCGGCACCGCATGGCTCGACACCGGCACCTTCGACTCGCTGCTCGACGCCGGCAACTTTGTCCGCACCGTCGAAGAACGTCAAGGACTCAAGATCGCCGTCCCCGAAGAGGTCGCGTGGCGCCGCGGTTTCATCGACGACGACCAGCTCCGCGCGCGGGCGCAGGGCCTGACCAAATCGGGATACGGCACCTACCTTCTCGATCTCCTCGAACGCGGTAAGGAACACTGACACTCATGCTGATCGAACCGCTGGCCATCGATGGCGCCTGGAAGATCACCCCGAAGAAGTTCGGTGATCCGCGCGGCCTGTTCATGGAAGCCTTTCGCGCTGACGTGCTCTCCGAGGCCATCGGGCACCCGTTCGACCTGCAGCAGCAGAACCTGTCGGTGTCGGCCGCGGGTGTGCTGCGCGGTGTCCACTTCGCTGATGTCCCACCGGGACAAGCGAAGTACGTGAGCTGTCCGCGCGGGGCCATCTTCGACGTCGTCGTCGACATCCGGGTGGGGTCGCCGACGTTCGGAGCCTGGGACGGGGTGCTCCTCGATGACGTCGACCGTCGTGCGGTGTACGTGGGTGAGGGTCTCGGCCACGCCTTCGTCTCGCTCGAAGACGATTCGGTGGTCACCTATCTGTGCTCGACCGGTTACAACCCGACCGGCGAACACGGTATCCACCCCCTCGATCCGGAGGTCGGCATCGAGTTCCCGACCACCGCCCGCGACGGCTCACCGTTGGCGTTCACGTTGTCGGACAAAGACACCGATGCCCCGAGTCTCTCCGAGGCCCGCTCGATGGGATTGCTGCCCGGCCACGATGACGTCACTGCCTTCCTCCGCGGACTCTCCGACAGCTGATCTCCACACCCCTCAGTGCAGTTCGGTTGTGGTCGAACACAACTCGTCGATGACGTCGGGGTCGTGGCTGACCAGCACGATGCCGGTGCCCGAGGCGGCGATCGAGCGCAGCATCGTCACCACCTCGGCGGATGCGATGGGGTCGAGCATCGCGGTGGGCTCGTCGCACATCAGATAGCGCGGCTGCTGCACCAGCGCTCGGGCCAGGCAGGCGCGTTGCAACTGGCCATCGCTGACCTGGGAGGGGTAGCGGGAGAGCAGCTCCCGGTCCAGCCCGGTCCGTTCGGCGAACGGTACGGGATCGACGGGACGGCGGGTGATTGTGCCCGGTTCGGTGATGATGCGCGTCAGCGTCCATCTCGGGTTGCAGACGAGCCGGGGGTGCTGGTCGAGCATCGCGACCGATCCCACCGGCGCGAGCGGGTCACCGTCGAAGAGGACAGTGCCGGCGTCCGGGCGGCGCAACCCGGCGAGCACCCGCAGCAGCGTGGTCTTGCCGGTCCCGGAGCGCCCGTAGATGCCGCTGATCGTGGCGGTCGGGGCCGTGAAGTCTTGGCCGTCCAGCACGATGCGATCGCCGAAGCGGACGGTCACGTTCTCGGCTGAGATCATGCCTGCACTCCTGCGAACAAACGACCGACGTAGTCGTCCGCACTGGCGAGCACCCGCGTCGGGGTGTCCTGAAGAACCACCTCGCCGACGCGCATGACCGCGACGGAATCGCAGATCTGCGAGCGAAGCAGGGACTTGAGTTCGTGCGTGACCACCAGAACCGCGCACCCGTCGTCGGCGATCGCGCGCAGCAATTTCCACACCAGGTCTGCGAGCTCTGGGTCGAGTGCGGAGGTGGGTTCGTCGGCGATGACGAGCGCAGGCCGGCCGGCGATGGCCGCGGCGATGGCGGCGCGTTGGGCCATCCCCCCGGACAGTTCGTGCGGATACAGCGTCAAAGCGTCCTTTGGTAGTCCTGCCAGGGCGGCCAATTCTGCGGCGTCCCGGTCACTGTCGAGGATCCGGACGACCTCGGTGAGCGCAGCTCCCAGGGTCCGGACGGGCGTGAACGACGTCGCGGGCGACTGCGGGACCAGGCCGACCGTACGTCCGCGCAGGGCACGCCACCGACGTTCGTCGTCGAATGCGATGGTGTCGTCGCCGATCACCAGGTCGCCGGTCGCCGACGATCCCGGCGGTAGCAAGCCGCACAACGCCAGTGCCACCAGAGATTTGCCACACCCCGATTCACCGACGAGCGCGGTGACCTGCCCGCCCTCGACATCGAGGTCGACGCCCCGCAGACCGACCACGAGGTCGCCGGGTCCGCCGCGGGTCGCGATCTCGACGCCGAACCGGCGCAGGTGTGCGGCGCTCACCAGACCTGCCCGCCCGGGGGTTGCATCTGCTTACGCAGGATCGAGCCAGCTGCGGCGAATGCGAGTGCGGTGACGATCAACGCCGTCGCGGGGACGACGAGGGTCCACCACGCTCCGAGCATCACATCCCCTCGCGCCTGCCCGAGCAGGGTGCCGAGACTCGCGCGGTCGGGGGACAGGCCGACGCCGAGGAACGACAACGTCGACTCATGCCAGACAGCGTGGGGGAGCAGCATCATCATCGCGACCAGGGCCTGGCCCCCGACCGCCGGCAGAAGGTGGTTGCGCGCGACGAACCAGCGACTGGCACCGGCGAGCCGCGCCGACGTGACCCATCCCGCTTCAGCGTTGGACAGCAGTTCGGCCCGCACGACCCGCGCGACCGACGGCCAGTGGGTCAGGGAGATCGACAGGATGATCGCCAAGGGATCACCGCGCCAGAGTGCGGCAATGACGATCCCGACCACGAGGTGGGGAAGCGCGTTGACCCCGTCGACGATGCGCATCACCACCGCATCGATCCAGCCGCCGGCCGCGATCGACCCGACTCCGACGATCACTCCGAGCAGCGTTGCCGCCACCGCACAGATCGCGGCGATCACCAGAGAGATTCGCAATCCCTCTGCGGTTCTCACCAGCAGGTCGTAGCCGGAGTGGTCGGTGCCGAACAGGTGCCCCGACCCCGGGGCCTTCAGGGCCGCGGCGAAATCGGCAACCTGATCACCCGCAGCGATGGGTATGACGATGGCGAGCACTGCGATTGCCGCGAGCAGCACCCACTGCCAGCCGAGCCGCACTCGCGCGGCGATCATGGTGGTCATGCGCGCATCCCGATCCTGGGGTCCAGTGCGGTGGCCGCGGCATCGGACAGGGCAGAGCCGAGCAGCACGGCCAGCGCTGCACCGACGGTGAGTGTGGCCAACAGGGAGAAGTCCAGAGCCGACGCGGATTCCACGAGAACGGCCGCGACCCCGGGCCAGCCGAAGACCGTCTCCACGATGGCTGCGCCGGCGATCACCTCGGGAAGTCGAGTACCGAGTAGGGCCAGGGTCGGCGCGATCGAGGACGGCACGATGTGACCCTTGAGCAGGGCCCAACCGTGGATGCCGCGGGCCCGTGCCGCCCGGACCGCATCCGTGGCGGCGGTGTCGACGACGGCCGCCCTCGTGGTCAGCAACAGCCACGGCACCTGCGAGATGGTCAGCGCGACAAAGGGAAGTACCGCGTGACCGACGAGCCCGGAGGCGGTGTACGGATCGCCTGGTGAGCGCGCTCCCGAGGTCGGGAACAGGCCGAGGCCGACTGCCAGTACCGCGACCAGCACCAGCGACACCACGAATGGCGGAACTGCAGCGAAGGTGGCCGACAACGCCGAACAGATCTTGTCGAGCACACCACCACGACGCATCCCGGCCAGCGCGCCCAGGGTGACCGCGATGAGGGTCGCGGCGATCAGGGCGGCGGTCGACAGACCCAGGGTGAACGGCATCCGCTGGGTCAGAACCGCCTCGACGGACTGCGACTGCGTCGACGACCACCCGAGGTCGCCGGAGAACAGGTCGCCGAGCCAGCGCCACCAGGCGGTGTACCAGGAGACGTCGGTGTCGTAGGCGGCCCGCACCGCCTGCCGCTGCGAGAGGGTCGCCGACTGATAGTTGTCCCCGAGATAGACCGCCAGCGGATCGAAGGGTGAGAGCGATGCGATCGCGAACATCGCCGCCGACACCGCCACCGTCACCGGAACTGCGATCAGCGCGCGGATACCCAGCAGGCGCGCGGCAGGCGCGAGGCGGCTCACCGCGTCCAGGCGGCGGTATGCCACCACGGGCCCCAGGCGACCCCGTGGGAGTGCGGCTCGAGGATCGGTGGGCTCTGCTGCCAGCGCAGATCCCGGTAGGCGTACGTGTGGTCGAGAAACGCGAGGAACACGTACGACGGCTCGGTCATGTACAGCGACTGGATCTCCCGATATCGCGCGTCGTTCTCCGGTGAGGGCGCCGACTCGCGGGCCTGCTCCAGCACGGCATCCATCCCAGGCGGTGCGAAGTCACCCGGATTCGAGTACGGCGACGAATCCGGCACGCGGGTGTGCAAGGTGTCGAACACCTGGGAGTCGATGCTGTACGGCGTGGCTCCACCGCCGAGCACGACCGCTGACGTATCCAGCAACGTCTCGATCTCGTCCCAACTGCTGCCCCGGGGGGTGACCTCGACACCGAGCGGCTTCATGGCGGCTGCGAAGGCGACTGCCAGGTCGCGGCGCAGCGTGTCCTGAGCGTTGTAGAGCAGCTCGAAAGAGGCTTGTTGGCCACCCTTTTCACGGATGCCGCCCGGCCCCGCGACCCATCCTGCGGCATCGAGTACGGATTCGGCGCCGGTGGCGTCGAACGCGAACTCGGCGTCGGGGTTGAAGGCGTCACCGTAGACCGCCGCGACGGGGGTGCTGGCGGCGCGGCCGTGGCCATCGAGGACATCGGTGATCACGGCCTCGCGGTCGATGCCGAGGTTCATCGCCAGCCGGGCCCGCGGATCGGCGGTGAACGGGTTCTGTGCCGGAAACGACACGCCGCGCCAGTCGGCGGACTGGACGCCCACAGTCTCGACACCGTCGCGATTGCTGACCGCTGCAAGCATTTTCGGGGGCAGGCTCACGCCGTCGACTTCGCCGGTCGCGATCCGCTGCGCTCGGGTGTTGTCATCGGGGGTGTAGGTGAACACCAGTGACGTCACCTCAGGTGCCTCACCCCAGTAGTCCTCGCGTGCAGTCATCACCGCCTGGTCGGGCCGCAGACTCTCCAGTGCGTACGGACCGGTGCCCACCGGCGCGGTGTTCAGGGCCCAGTCGGCGACGGGGGCGTCTTCGATCTTCTCGGAGGGGGCGATGCCGAGCAGTAGGTAGGGCGAGGGGTCTGCGTCGGTGTCCATGGTGACCACGACAGCGCCTGATCCATCGGCCCTGATGTCGACGATCGGGGTGAAGTTGGTGGAGATCTCGGACGCCACAACAGGATTGCGTACCGCGGCGTAGGTTGCGACCACATCCGACGAATCGAAGGCGGACCCGTCAGAGAATCTCACCCCGGCCCGCAGTGGTAGTCGCCATTGTCGTGGACCGACCGATTCGGGCTCGGAGGTTGCCAGCGACGGAACGAGGTCCGGTAGGCGGGCGTCGGTGTCGGCCTGCGGTCGGAGCAGGCCTTCGTAGATCGGCGAGACGCCGAGTTCGCCGTATCCGGCGACCGGGTTGTAGCCGCCGAGTTTCTGGCTGTCGGCGAGAACGATGCGATCCGGTCGTTCGGCCGGCGATCCTGAGCAGGCACCGACGGCGAGTGCGGCAGCGCACATCACGACCACTGCCCGCAGGCCACTTCGACGCACCGCCGGATCCCTTCCACACCGATATGTGTCTGCGCAGACACATTAATGTGTGTCGTACCCTAACACCGGACGCAGCGGGCGGCAGTACGAGCGGCGAAGGGACTGGCGATGGCCGGGCACCAGCACACCGAGATCGATGGGTGGGCCAATCGCTTTGCGCTGCTGTCGGATTCCACCCGGCTGAGTTTGCTGACCCACATGCACGAGCATCCGGGGGCCACCGTCAGCGAGCTGGCCGACGCTGCATCGATCACGGAGAACGCGGCGTCACAATCGTTGCGGGCCCTGCGCGCCCAGGGCTGGGTCACCACCACCAAATCCGGGCGGACCGTGCACTACCGGATCGTTCCCGACGCCATCGTCCACCGGATCCTGCACGACATCATGGGCGCCGAGCACCACCGGCACTGACCTCAGTCCTCGTCAGGTTGGTTCTCCAGTTTTGCGTTCTGCAGCGCGATCGCGCGAGCCAGCCGGGCGTACTTGATCTCCAGGTCGCGGAACCGCAGGTAGGTGCTGATCGTGGTGAACGCGAACGCGACGACGAGGCAGTACAGCACCAGGTCGGTACCACGTCCGACACCGACCCAGCCGGCGAGGGTGGTCAGGTCGTCGGGCCGCAGCAGGGCGTAGACACCGAACGCCAGGAACCCGAGGAAGGCGAGCTTCACCCAGGCCGAGGCGCGCGCGTTGCCGCGCTGGGTGATGAAGTAGCCGACCAGCGCGATGACGAACAGGATGAGGATGATCTGAATTGCCAGCATGGTGTTATCGCCTCATCCGGCCGTGGAGCAGGCCGTCGGCCAAGATGTTGACCCCGTTGAGCAACGACTGCCCCTTGGCCATCGAGTACTCGGTGTAGAGGATCGTCACGGGCTGCTCGGAGACCCGCCACTTGCGGCTGTCGATCAGCGCGACGAACTCCGACGCGTGGCTCATCCCGTTCATGATGAGATCCAGTTCAGTCGCGACCTTCTTGTTGAACACCCGCAGGCCGTTGTGGGCGTCGGTCAAT
Source organism: Williamsia soli (assembly GCF_017377795.1). GTDB lineage: Bacteria > Actinomycetota > Actinomycetes > Mycobacteriales > Mycobacteriaceae > Williamsia > Williamsia soli. The sequence continues at coordinate 7,478 of NZ_JAFRDR010000019.1, forward strand.
CCGAGTCGCCGGGTGCGAGGACTCAGGAACACGATGGTGCGCAACGCCATTCGCTTGATGATCGGAACGCTCTTGCTGCGATCGTCCGCGAATCGGGTGCCGATGACCATGTCCAGCGGCTCGGTGCGCAGCCGTTCCAGCATGACGACCACGTCGTCGACCTGGTGCTGGCCGTCGGCGTCGAAGGTGACGAAGTACTGTGCGCCGGGTTGGGATCGGGCGTACTCGACCCCGGTCTGAATGGCGGCCCCCTGCCCGAGATTCACCGGATGGCGTACCAATTTCACTCCGGCGGCCAGGATCTCGTCCGCGGAACCGTCTTTGCTGCCGTCATCGACGCAGACGATGTTGGGGAAGGTGAGTTTCGCCGCGGCGACGACCGATCGGATCACCGGAGCTTCGTTGTACACCGGGACGATCAGCCAGACATCGCCATTGCCGTCGACGGCAGGTGAGTCAGTGATCTCACACACCTCCGCGCGCTCGTCGAGAAGAAACAGGCCGATAGGGAGTCTAACGGCACCGGCGGCGTATTCTTCCACCGTGCTGGTCGACGTCATGCTGCCGTTCTACGGCGACATGTCCCTCTTCCAGGCTGCGGTCCGCAGCGTGCTCGCGCAGACCCATACCGGGTTCCGGCTGGTCATGGTGGACGACCAATATCCCGACCCCGAGCCCGCGCGCTGGTTCCAGGGCCTGGGCGACCCCCGGCTGCAGTACCTGCGTAACACCGAGAACCTCGGGGTCAACGGCAATTTCCGCCGCTGCGTCGACCTCACTGAGGCCCCCGCGTTCACGATCATGGGGTGCGACGACCTGATGGGTCCGGACCATCTTTCCCGAGCCGTCGCCGCGCTGGCGGGTAACCCCGACGCCGCGATCGTGGCGAGTGGGGTCGAGGTCATCGACGCCACCGGGACAGTGGTCAGGCCCCTGGGGGACCGGGTGAAGTCGGTGCTGGCGCCGCGCGCGGCGACCACCCTGCGCGGCGAAGAACTGGCTGCCGGTCTGTATCGCGGCAACTGGACCTATTTCCCGTCGCTACTCTGGCGGCGCGACATCGCCCGGCCGATCGGTTTCCGGGAGGGTCTGGAAGTGGTGCTGGATCTGGCGCTCCTCGTGGACATCGCCCGATCGGGTGGATCGCTGGTCTTCGACCCCGAGGTGACCTTCTCGTACCGGCGACATGTGGCGTCTGTCAGTTCGGTCCGTGCGGTCGACGGCAGGCGCTTCGTCGAGGAACGGGAATTCTTCGCGGCAGAGGCCAGGACCTGTGAGTCGCTGGGCTGGACCACCGCCGCCAGGGCCGCGCGTCGTCATCCCACCTCCCGGCTGAACGCCGCGACACTGCTGCCGGGCGCGTTACTCGGTAGGCAGTGGCCGGTCGCCCGTGAACTCGCCCGGCACCTCGTGCGCTGAACCCGGACGCGCCGCCGCGACGAGGTGAACGGCCATGCCGACCAGCGGGCCGACGATCAGCGCGAGCGGTACCCGCACTTCGAGGTCCGCGGGGATGAACAGCAGTCCTACGCTGACCGCGGTGCCCACCCACCACCCCGTCGCGTAGAGGCGGTGCCGGCCGGCTGCCAGCGCCATCGCACCGGTCAGCGTCAGCGCCGCCATCGCCACCGCCCCTGCTGTCAGGGCGGCCACAGTGGTTCCCGACAGCCGGTAGTCGCCACCGAAGATGTTCTCCAGCAACCAGGGGCCGAGCAGCCACGCGGCGACCGAACCCACCGCGCCGACCCCGATCACGATGCCCATCGGCACCGCGAGGGCGGCGAGCAACCGGTCGCGATTCTCGACGAAGCGGCTGATGAGAGCCCCTTGAAAGCTGTTCAGCGGCACCAGCAATGGAGCCCTGGTCAAGGTCACCGCCAGAATCACCGCGCCGGCTGCGGAGTCGAGGTCGCCGCTGGTGGAGAGCTTGATGAGCACCGGGAAGCCCATGACCAGGATGGCGCTGGCCAGGGCCGCGGCCATCGCGGTGAACGTGTTGCGGGCGAGGTCGCGGGCCGCGACATCACCCCGGACGCCGAGGGCGTCGCGCGCGGGACGCAGGAACAGCAGCACGATGGCCGAAGACGCCGTGCCCGCGACTGTGATGACCAGGAATGCGCCGAGGCCCCACCCGGCGGCGACGGCGATGACGGTCAAGGCTAGGCGGATGAGGGCATCGACGATGAGCAGCGTCCCGAACGGGCCCCAGCGACCGAGTCCCGAGAGCGCGCCACCGAGGCCCGCGTAGATCCCGAACGCAGCGACCCCGGCCGACAGCAGCGCCACCGATTCCAGGCGATACGATTCGAACACCGTTGTCGCCCAACCGATCGCGGTCACGGCGACGACTGCGCCGAGGCCGAGCCCGACCATCGCGTCGAGCGGCATCGGACGCGCACCGAGAGCGGGCCCGTCCTTCATCCGCGCTCCCCGGACCGCGCGGGTCGTTTCTTGGAGTTGCCCGTTCTGAGTCCCCGTGACTAGGCCGTACGCCGCCCAGAACACGGCAAACGCGGCATATCCGTCGGCCCCGAGCCCGCGGGCCGCGAGCAGCAACACCAGATATCCCGAGATCGCGGCGACCACCGTCGCCAGTGCTACCCGGCTCACGGGCCCACCCGGCTCATCGGGCCGCCCCGTCCCACTAGAGCCCTGGGTACATCGGCAGCGACCGCTGCCCCAGCCACTTGTCCCAGAGATCGTTCAGCGGCTGCGGGCTGAACCGCGCAGCGAGCCCGGTGAAGTCCTCGGTGGTGACCGAGCTGTACCGGTATTGCCGCGTCCACTCCCGCAGCAGGTCGAAGAACTTGTCGTCGCCCACCTGCTTGCGCAGGGCGTGCAGGGTCAGTGCGCCGCGTTTGTACACCCGGTCGTCGAACATCCGCTCCGGCCCGGGGTCGCCGATGATCAGGTCGACGGGTGAGGCGGCGAGGCGGTCGTAGTACTTGCGTGCGTGCGCTTCGGCGGTCATCCCGCCCGAGTGCTCCGACCACAGCCATTCGCTGTAGCAGGCGAAACCCTCGTGGAGCCAGATGTGTTTCCACCGGTTCAGCGTCAGGGAATTGCCGAACCACTGGTGCGCCAACTCGTGCGCGACCAGGCGCTCGTACGATCCGGAGCCGTCACTGTGATTGGCGCCGAAGATCGACATGCCCTGGGCCTCGATGGGGATCTCCAACTCGTCGTCGGTGATCACCACGGAATACTCGGGAAATGGGTAGGGGCCGAACATGTCCACGAACGCATCCATCATCTGCCGCTGCTTGGCGAAGTCATGTTCGACGTTGCGCCGCAGTGCAGGCGGGAAGACAGCGTGAATGGGAACGGGCTTGGTGGTCAACGTCTTTCGGGTGTACTGGCCGACCTGGATGGTGGCCAGATACGACGCCATCGGCTCGACCTGCTCGTACACCCACGTCGTCTGCGCGGCCTTGATCCGCTTACGGATCAGCACCCCGTTGGCGACGGCCATGAACGGGGTGTCGGTGGTGATCGAGATGCCGTAGGCGGCCTTGGACGTGGGATGGTCGTCGCAGGGAAACCAGGACGCGGCCCCGTTGGGCTGACTCGCCACCAGCGAACCCTCTGTGAGTTCCTCCCAGCCGACGTCACCCCACCGACCGCGGATCGGCCGCGGGTTACCCGCGTACTTCACCAGGATCGTCATGACGCCGCCCGCGGGCAGGTCCGTGGCCATCGTGATGGTCAGCTTGCGGTTGCGATGGGAGAACCGGCGCACCTTCTCGCCGTTGACGGTGACACGATCCACCTTCAGCGCGTTCGACAGGTCGAGGGAGAACCGGCCCAGGGTGCTGACCGTGGTCGCGGTGATCACCGCGGTGCCCGCGAGACGGTTCGTGGACACCTTGTATTCGAGGTCGAGGTCGTAACGGGACACGTGATACCCGAGATTCCCGTTTCCGGGCAGGTAGGGGTCGATGCCGTCGGAAGGGTCGCCGAGGAGCGGCTGTCCGGTCCCACCTGACCGCCTGCCTGGTTTACCCGGCACAAATCCTCCAGTTCCAGCTGATTTTTGGTTCTTCATGACGTTACATGGAGTGTGCGGCGACGGCGCTCGAAGACCCGTGGTGCCAGCAGCCGGGATTCCTCCACGCGGGTACATCGAGGACAAGGACGACAGTCATGGGTACATCTCGCAATTTCGCTTCTCTGGTGGCCAGGGTCATCCTCGGCGTCATCTTCATCTTCCACGGCTGGCAGAAGTTGCACACCAACGGAATCGGCGCCACCGAGGCCTACTTCAAGATGCTCGACATCCCGCTGCCGAAGGCCGCGGCCTGGTACTCCGCGCTGGTGGAGTTCGGCGGCGGGATCCTGCTGATCCTCGGGGTGCTGATGCCTCTGGTGTCCCTGTTGCTGATCGCCGACATGATCGGTGCGATCTTCTACGCCCACATCGACAACGGTTTCTGGAACGCTGACGGTGGCTTCGAGTTGCCGCTCGCGTTGATCGCCGGTCTCGTGGCCGTGGGGCTCGCCGAGACCGGCCGGACCGGTGCCGACGGATATCTCCTCAACCGACGGCGAAACAGGGTCTAGCGCCACCACGTCAGTTCCACGGGGCGATCGGATTGCCTTGCCAGCGGGTCGAATCCGGCACGACGTCACCGCGCATGACCAGCGACGCCGGGCCGACGGTGGCGCCGGCGCCGAGCCCTGCGGCGGGCAGCGCCACACAGTGCGGCCCGAGGGTGGCGCCAGGTCCCAGCACCACCTCGTCGATCGCCATCACGCGGTCGTGGAACAGGTGGGTCTGTACCACGCAGCCGCGTTGCACGGTAGCGCCGTCGCCGAGGGTGACGAGGTCGGCCTCAGGGAGCCAGTAGGTTTCACACCAGACGCCCTTGCCGATGTGGGCCCCGAGCATCCGCAGCCACAGGTTCAGGATGGGGGTGCCGGTCGCCGCGTTGGCGAACCACGGTGCCGCGACCGTCTCGACGAACGCGTCCGAGAGCTCGTTGCGCCAGACGAACGAACTCCACAGCGGATGTTCGGTGGCTTCGATCTTCCCGACTACGGCCCACTTGGCGGCGGCGGCGATACAGCAGGCGGCAGCTCCGGCCACCAGTAGAACCAGTCCGCTGACCGCAGCGGCGATGAAGTAGTTCGAGGACTGGGCGATGTACTGCAGGCCGATCAACACGAACAGTCCCAGCCCGAAGGTGATCATCACCGGGATCAGTCGCAACGTCTCCACGAACGCGCGGGCCGCCTTCAGCTTCAGCGGCGGATCGAAGGTCCGCGATGTGTCGGACTGCGCGGCGGCGCGGCGCAGGCGCACCGGCGGACTGCCCAGCCAACTGGACCCCGACTTCGCCTTGCTGGGGGTGGCCGACAGCACGGCCACCAAAGAGTTCTTCGGGACCTTGCGACCCGGACCGGTCATCCCCGAGTTGCCGAGAAAGGCGCGCTTGCCGACCTTGGCCTCGTCGATGTGCATCCAGCCGCCGCCCAGCTCGTACGACGCGACCATGGTGTCGTCGGCCAGGAACGCGCCGTCGCCGACGGTGGTGAACTTCGGGATGACCAGCGCGGTGGAGATCTCGGTGCCCTTGCCGATGTCGGCGCCGAGGAGCCGGAACCACCACGGCGTGAGCAGCGACGCGTAGAGGGGGAACAGGAAGGTCCGTGCTGCGTCCATCAACCGTTCGGTGACCCACACCTGCCAGCCGACCCGGGACCGCACCGGGTGGTAGCCCTTCTGCATCCCGATGGACAACAGCCGCACCAGCACTGCGGTGATGACCGCGAAGACGATCAGACTCACGACGGTCCCGACGGGAAGCAGGACCAGCGAGCGCACTGCGACGGACCGCAACCGGTCGGCACCCGCGGCCCAGCTGCCGATCACCGCGAGACCGGCGCCGAGGGACAGCAGCGGCACCCCGGCGAGCAGGATCGAGGAGATCCCGAAGATCGGCACCCAGTAACTGCGCTTGGCGGGCCGGTGGTCAGGCCACGGGCGCTGCGCTTTGCCGGTCTTGACCGCAGGTGAACCGGCCCAGAGCTGGCCGCCCTTGATCTTGCCCATCACGGCGCTGCCCGGCGCGATCTCGGCGTTCGGGCCGATCCGGGTCCCGGGCATGAGCGTCGAACGCGAGCCGACGCTCGCGCCCGGTCCGATCTCGATGTCGCCGATGTGGACGACGTCGCCGTCGATCCACCAACCGGCCAGGTCCACCTCGGGTTCCACCGAACAGCCGTCCCCGAGCGTGATCATGCCGGTGACGGGGGGCAGCGTGTGCATGTCGACGCCGCGGCCGATCTGCGCGCCCAGCGAGCGGGCGAAGTAGATCATCCACGGGGCGCCGGACAGATTCGCCGCGCCGCTCGCCTCGGTCAGGCGTTCGGCGATCCACAGCCGCACGTGCACCGATCCGCCGCGGGGATAGTCACCGGGTTCGACCCCGGCGAGCAGCAGTCGGATCCCGGCGGCGGCAGTGACCATCCGGCCCAGCGGGGTGATGAAGACGATGAATGCGGCGAGGACGACCCACCAGTTGAGCGGGGTGATCCAGGCGGCGTCGTAGAAGTAGGACAGCAGGTTGTTGGCGATCGCCAGCCAGGTCACCCACTGCAGGCCGGTGAGTGTGGTGAGCGGCACCGACAACGCGACCTGCGCGATACCGGTCCGGCGCGGGGTCGGTGCGACGATGCGCGGTTCGGTGACGGCACCGGGGTTGAGGTCGTCGAGCATCTGCGCCAGCGACCCCAGCCGGGGATGGTCGTAGAGATCCGCGACGGTGACGGTGGGAAAGCGCTGCCGCAGGATGGTCACCAGCTGGGCCGCGGCCAGCGAGCCGCCACCCTCGGAGAAGAAGTCGGCCTCGGGGTCGGTGATCGAGACCCCGAGAACCGAGGTCCAGTGCTCTGCGACCCACGTCTCGGTGGCGCCGAGATGGCTGGTGTCGTCGTCTCCGCCCGAGGACGGCAGGGGCCAGGGCAGGGCGTTGCGGTCGACCTTCCCGGAGGTCCGCGTCGGTAGTTCGTCGACCAGGACGAGCCGGGGGATCAGGGCCGCGGGCAACTGGTCGGACAGGTGGTCGCGGGCCGCGGCGAGGTCGAAGTCGGGATCAGTGGAGACCAGGTATCCCACGAGCACGGAGTTGCCGGCAGCCGACTTCCGGACCGCGGCCGCCGCGCCGCCGACGCCGGGCAGGTGCTGCAGGGCGTTGTCGACCTCGCCGAGTTCGATGCGGCGTCCACCGACCTTCACCTGGTCGTCGGCGCGGCCCATGAACACCAGGCCCTCGACCTCGAACCGGACCAGGTCGCCGCTGCGGTAGGCGCGGTCCCAACCCAGCGTGGCCATGGGCGAGTACTTCTCGGCGTCCTTGGCCGGGTCGAGGTAGCGGGCGAGTCCGACGCCGCCGATGACCAGTTCGCCGACCTCCCCGGGCGCCACCTGCACGCCGTCGGCGTCGACCACGGCCAGATCCCAGCCGGCCAGCGGCAGCCCGATGCGGACGGGCTTGCTGCCATCGAGCAATGCGGCACAGGCGACGACGGTCGCCTCGGTCGGACCGTAGGTGTTCCAGACCTCGCGGCCGTCCACGGCGAGACGCTCGCCGAGCTCGGGCGGGCACGCCTCACCGCCGAAGATCAGCAGCCGGACGGCTTCGAGGGCCTCCGGCGGCCAGAGCGAGGCGAGGGTCGGGACCGTCGAGACCACGGTGATGTCTCGCTGGACGAGCCACGGCCCGAGGTCCATCCCGGACCGCACCAGCGACCGCGGGGCGGGGACGAGACAGGCACCGTGACGCCAGGCCAGCCACATCTCTTCGCAGGACGCGTCGAAGGCGACGGACAGTCCGGCGAGCACCCGGTCACCCGGGCCCAGCGGCTCGCCCTGCAGGAACATCTCCGCTTCCGCATCGACGAACGCGGCGGCGTTGCGATGGGTGACCGCGACGCCCTTCGGGGTGCCCGTCGAACCGGAGGTGAAGATGATCCAGGCGTCGTTGTCGAGGTCGGGGCGCACCGCGTCACCATCGGTGTCGGTGCGTGCGAGCCCCAGGTCGGAGGGCCACGTCAGTCCCTCGGCGCCGAGGATCGCAGCCACCTTCGCCTCACCGAACACAAGGGTGGCGCGCTCCGGCGGATCGTCGGCGTCGACCGGGACGTAGGCGGCTCCGGCGGCGAGGGTCGACAGAATCGCCAGGTAGAGCTCACGGGAGCCCGACGGCATCCTGATGCCGACCCGGTCACCCCGACCGATGCCCCTGCTCCCCAACCACAGAGCGCCCTCGTCGACGAGTTCCATCACCTCGGCATAGGTGAGGACGACGTCGCCGTCATCGATGGCGGGCGCATCGGGATGGGCTGACGAGGTCTCCGTCAGGATGTCCATCAGGGTGCGTGCGGTCGGCGCCTGCGCAGATCTGTTGAACTGCGCGAGGGTCGGAGCGGTCACCGAGGTCCTTCCTTCGTCGTACTTGGTCCGGTCATTGTCTCAGCTGGGCGCGTGCCGCGATGCCCACGAGAGGACGGGTCGCCTATTTTTCCGGCATCCAGCTGGCTCAACCGTGCAGGTGAGAGCCGTAACTTCACCAACGGTTGGCCTCCCGTTCACGAACACGGAACCCGCGGGCCTTGTCGATGCAGGCGGTGCGCAGCAGGATGGAAGTAACCGTGGAAGGGAGTAACAGATGGTTGTGACCAGACACCGCCACCCGAGCTTTCGCTCGTACCCGGTCTGGTTGGCGTCGCGACTGCTGATCAAACCGGCCCTGACACTGTGGCCGATCGGCGCACTGGGGCTGCGGCCGCTGTTCCTGATCGACGAGATCTTCGCCCTGGGACCCAAGGCCAAGGGGATCGTCAGGGAACAGATGGAACTGGGCGGTCGGCCGGTGGAACTGTCACTGCCCGCGGGCCCGAGCAACCGCGACGAGGCCACCGCGATCCTGTACCTGCACGGCGGCGCGATGGTCGTGTGCGGTCTCGCCACGCACCGCGCGATCGCGTCTCGATTGTGCCGCGACACCGGACTGCCGGTGTACTCCGTCGCCTACCGGCAGCTGCCCGAGGCCGGGGTCGGCACCTCGGCAACGGACGCCTATCAGGCTTACCGGGAGCTCATCATCGAGCGAGGCTTCTCTCGTGTGGTGGTGGCCGGGGATTCGGCCGGTGGCTTCTTGTCGGGCAAGGTCATCGAGTTCGCGCACCGGGACGGACTGCCGGCTCCCGCGGCGTTCATCGGTTACTCGCCGCTGCTCGATCTCGATCTGGCGGCCAACCCGGACCGGACCAGCAGGTCCGACGCGTATCTGCCGATCGCCAAACTGGGTAAACTCCGGCCCCGCTTCGACCAGGGCCCGATCGCGCTGCGCGGGGCGCGCCGCATCGCGGATGTTCCCTCGGAGGCGTTCCCGCCGACGATCCTCGTCACTGCCGAAGACGAGATGCTCGAACCCGACGCGCTGCAGTTGATCGAGAAACTGGCGGCCGACGGGGTACAGGCCGAACTGCACAGCTATTCGTGGCAGGTCCACGCGTTCCCGGTGCTCGCGGGCAGGCTGCCCGACGCACTGCGGGCCATTGCGCGCACCGCCGCATTCGCCAAGGAGGCCGCCGCCGCGGCGCGGGCCGGGCGCGGAAACAGTGAACTCGAAGGAGTGGGTTGATCTCGATGTCCGACAAGCAGACCTTGGCCGAGTTGTTCGCCACCGATCCACTCATCACCGACGACGAGCGCGAGATCCGGGACACCGTTGCGGCGTTCGCCTCCTCGAAACTGCGGCCTCACGTGGCCGAGTGGTTCGAGGACGGCTCGCTTCCGGTGAGGGAACTGGCCGCCGGACTCGGTGAGCTCGGGGTGCTGGGGATGCACCTCGACGGTTACGGCTGCGCCGGGATGTCGGCCACCACCTATGGTCTGGTCTGTACCGAACTCGAGGCCGTGGACAGCGGATTGCGGAGCTTTGTCTCGGTGCAGGGTTCGCTGGCCATGTTCGCGATCCACGAGTTCGGCTCGGAGGAGCAGAAAGAGCAATGGCTCCCCGACATGGCGGCCGGCAAGGCGATCGGGTGCTTCGGGCTGACCGAGCCCGACTTCGGGTCGAACCCGGCGGGGATGCGGACGAACGCGAAGCGCGACGGAGACGACTGGGTGCTCAGCGGCACCAAGATGTGGATAACCAACGGTTCGGTCGCAGATGTCGCGGTCGTGTGGGCGCGCACCGATCTCGGCGAAGGTTCCAAGGGTGTTCGCGGGTTCGTGGTGCCCACCGACACCCCTGGGTTCAGCGCGCCGGAGATCAAACACAAACTCTCCCTGCGTGCCTCGGTGACCTCGGAACTCGTCCTGGAGGAGGTGCGGCTGCCCGGATCGGCGATGCTGCCCGGTGTCGAGGGGTTGCGCGGACCGCTGAGTTGTCTGAACGAGGCCCGTTTCGGCATCGTCTTCGGCTCGGTGGGGGCCGCGCGCGATTGCCTGGAGACGGCGATCGACTACGCCGGGGAGCGGGACGTCTTCGACAAGGCCCTGTCCGGCTACCAGCTCACCCAAGCGAAACTGGCGGACATGGCGCTCGAATGGGGCAAGGGGATGTTGCTCGCCCTGCACCTCGGGCGGCTCAAAGACGCGGGCTCACTACGGCCGGAGCAGGTCAGCCTCGGCAAACTGAACAACGTCCGGGAAGCGATCAAGATAGCCCGGGAATGCCGAACGATACTGGGCGCCAACGGAATCACCCTCGAGTACCCCATCATCCGACACGCCAACAACCTGGAGTCGGTGCTGACGTACGAGGGCACCTCGGAGATGCATCAGCTGATGATCGGCAAGGCGCTGACGGGCCACGACGCCTTCCGCTGATCACCGCACACCCGCTCGTTTCGCCGTAGCTGGGTTTGTGGGGTGCTGGCGCCCTTCGGCTCACGCTGCGTCATAACGTTCTCAAGGTGAGGCGCGGCAACTACGTTCGCGGAGAACATATTCGCAGTCCAGTTCTTCGGGAGGTAGGCCATGTCTGCACAGATCGACGTCGTGAAAATCGGGGGCAATATCGGCGCGCGGATAGACGGGGTCTCGCTGTCCGGCGATCTCGACTCTGCGACGCTGGCAACGATCAACGACGCCTTGCTCGCCCACAAGGTGATCTTCTTCCGCGGGCAGGATCACCTCGACGACGACGGTCAGCTCGCCTTCGCGCGGTCCCTGGGCATCCCGACCATCGCCCATCCGACCGTCACCTCTCGCGGCGACACCATCTTGCCGATCGATTCCGACTACGGCCGCGCGAACAGCTGGCACACCGACGTCACCTTCGTCGATCGGATCCCCAAGGCGTCGATCCTGCGTGCGGTGACGCTGCCGACGTACGGCGGGAGCACGACCTGGGCGAACACGGTCACCGCGTATGAGAATCTGCCGACGTCCCTGAAGGCGCTGACCGACAATCTGTGGGCAGTACACACTAACGTGACCGACTACGCCGGAACCGCTGCGGAACTGGTGAACGCGAAGGGCGCGCAGGAGTACCGCGCCGAGTTCCAGTCGTCGTATTACGAGACCGAGCACCCGGTGGTTCGGGTCCATCCGGAGACCGGTGAGCGGGCGTTGCTCCTCGGCAACTTCGTCAAGCGCTTCGTCGACCTCGGGAGCGTCGAATCGGCGGAGCTCTTCAACGTCCTGCAGGCCCGGATCATCCGACTGGAGAACACGGTTCGCTGGAACTGGGAGGCCGGCGACCTGGCGATCTGGGACAACCGCGCCACGCAGCACTATGCCGTCGCCGACTACGACGACCAGTACCGCCGACTGAATCGGATCACTCTGGCCGGTGACGTACCCGTCGGTGTCGACGGTGCGCAGAGCCGAATCGTGACCGGCGACGCCTCGCATTTCTCGGACATCGTCGACCCACAGGCATCCGACCGGGCCGTGGCGGTCTGAGGCGGTCGCGGACCGAGAGCGGCCACTACGGCGCAATGGAACACTATGGAGATACTGTTCCATTGCTGCTACGGTTTCACCATGACCGACGCAATAGACACGCCGTCTGCAGACCTGGTGGCCGATGAGGACCGTCCAGAGCTCGTCGGAGCTCCACTCGGACCGGGGTCGCTGACCTGGAAGTACTTCGGCGACAGCCGCCTGGGTCTGCTCGGGCCGCGTCCTGCTGTTCTCGAGAACATGCTGCCCGCGCTGGGGCAGGCCGTGATGGAACACTCGGTGTTCTTCGACGATCCGTTTGCCCGGATCAAGCGGTCCCTGCCGGGGATCTACGGGACGGTCTACTCGCCCGAGGGTGATTCGGTGGGCCCGATGGTGCGCGATTTCCACACCGACATCAAGGGCACGATGCCCGATGGCGTGCGGTATCACGCACTGAATCCGGAGACCTACTACTGGGCGCACGCGACGTTCGTCGACGCACTGCTCACCGGCACCGACCGGATGATCAAGAAGCTGACCGACGCGGAGAAGGAGCAGATCTACGCAGAGTCGATCACCTGGTACCGCCGCTACGGCGTCAGTGATCGTCCGATGCCCGCCACCTACGCGGACTTCGTCGAGTACTGGGATCGCACGGTCGATGAGGTGCTCATCCCGCACAAAACCGCCAGGTACGGCGTCGGATACGTCACGAAGGGTTATCCGCTGCCGCCTGGCATGCATCCGCTGGTGTGGAAGGTGCTGTCCCGGGTGGTGAATCCGTTCGCGGCCTTCATCACCACCGGCGGTATGCCGGAACGCGCCCGGGAACAGCTCGACCTGCCGTGGAGCGAGCGCAAGGAGCGCAACTATCGGCGCTTCTGTGCCGGCGTCCGCGCGCTCGATCCGCTGTACCGGCGACTGCCGGCGAAGGTCCGATACAACAAGTACGCCCTGAAGGGATTCGCGCAGGCCGGAGTGCGGCCCTGAGGGGTGGCCGTGTTCACTTAGGGCATGCACGTTCTGAAGAGGCTCGGTTCCAGCCTGACCGTGATCGGCTCGCTGGTGCTGATGATTTGTGTCGCGTTGCTGTCGGTGAGCTGGGCAAATGACGGCAGATGGGGGTGGTTCGCGCTCGGGATGGTGATCATCGCCGTCAACATCGCGTTGGTGGCGACCGAACTCCGGCCCAAGCCCAAGCCCCTGCCCTGGACGATGTCCGAGGTGCGAGAAGTCACCGATGGCATCGACAACGAGGTCAACGCCATCCGCAAGCTACGTCGGGCCGATCGTGGGCTGAGCCTGGAGAAGGCCGCGGCCCTGGTGCGTCAGGCGCGGTCCGAGGGCACCGACGGCTGAGGAGACTCACCGGGCACCACGGGCGCCGGTGAGCCGTCCGCGAACTGGGTCCGATACAGCTCCGCGTAGCGCCCGCTGCGGGCCAGCAAGTCGAGGTGGGTTCCCCGTTCGACGACCCGCCCCGCTTCCAGCACCAGGATCTCGTCGGCAGCCCTGATGGTCGACAACCGGTGCGCGATCACCACCGATGTCCGCCCTTCCAGAGCTTCGGCCAGAGCTTCCTGCACGGCGGCCTCCGAGGTCGAGTCCAGGTGCGCGGTCGCCTCGTCCAGGATCACGACCGCGGGATGGGCCAGCAACAGTCGCGCGATGGTCAGCCGCTGACGCTCACCGCCGGACAATCGGTAGCCACGTTCGCCGACGACGGTGTCGAGACCGTCGGCCAGCCCGGCGACCAGCCCGTCCAGACGCGATCGACGCAGTGAGTCCCAGATGTCCTGTTCGGTGGCGTCGGGATTGGCGAGCAGCAGGTTCGCCCGTACCGTGTCGTGGAACAGGTGACCGTCTTGGGTCACCAATCCGATCGCGCGGTGCAGCGATCCGCTCTCGAGGTCGCGAATGTCATTGCCGCCGAGGCGAACAGCGCCGGAATCGACATCGTAGAGTCGGGTCGCGAGCTGTGCGATCGTCGACTTGCCGGCGCCCGAGCTGCCCACCAGCGCCACCATCTTGCCTTCCGGCACAGTGAAGGACACATCGTGGATGACTTCTTCTCCACCTCGTTTGTCCAGGGTCGCAACCTCTTCCAGTGAGGCGAGCGACACCTTCTCGGCCGACGGATAGCTGAAGCTGACGCCGTCGAAGCTCAAGGACTGGGGACCCTTCGGTGCCGTGACAGCGTCGGGCTTGTCGGCGATCAGTGGTGCGAGGTCCAGTACCTCGAAGACGCGCTCGAAGCTGACCAAGGCGCTCATGATCTCGACCCGTGCGTTCGCGAGCGCGGTCAGTGGTGCGTACATGCGGGTGAGCAGCAATGCCAGGGACACCACGGCGCCGGCATTGAGGTGCCCGTTGACCGCAAGGTAGCCGCCCAGACCGTAGACCAGTGCCAGGGCGAGCGCCGAGACCAGCGTCAGCGAGGTGACGAAGATGCTCTGCGCCAGCGACCGTCGGACCCCGATGTCGCGGACCTTGTCTGCGCGCTCCGCGAATTCTGCGGATTCCTGTGTGGGCCTGCCGAACAGCTTGACCAGCGTCGCACCGGGTGCGGAGAACCGCTCCGTCATCTGCGTGGACATCATCGAGTTGTATTCGGCGGCCTCGCGGGAGAGTGCGGCCATCCGACGTCCCATCCGGCGGGCGGGAACCACGAAGAGCGGCAACAAGACCAGGGCGAGCAGGGTGACCTGCCAGCTGATCGAGATCATCACCGCCAGGGTCAATGTCAAGGTGACGATGTTCGACACCACGCCGGACAACGTGTCGGAGAAGGCGCGTTGGGCACCGATCACATCGTTGTTCAGTCGGCTGACCAGAGCGCCCGTCCGGGTCCGGGTGAAGAACGCGACCGGCATCTTCTGGACGTGGTCGAACACCGATCGGCGGAGGTCGTAGATCAGTCCCTCGCCGATGTTCGACGACAGCCAACTCACCACCAGGCCGGTGCCGGCCTCGGCCACCGCGATGATCGCGATGAGCACCGCCAGCCAGATGACCGTCGACGCCGGACCGTCGCCGACGATGTTGTTGACCACGCGTCCGGCCAGGATGGGCGTCAGGACCGTCAGAACTGCGACGATGACGCTGAGCAGCATGAAGACGGTGAGTTTGCCGCGGTGGGGGCGGGCGAACGCGGCGATACGCCGCATGGTCACGCCCCGATCCTCCCGGCGGCGCGCCTTGTCCAGGTTCGGTGCGTTCATCGACCGATACATCGTGTTCCAGGCAACTGACTCCATACTCATGATCTCCACAGTAGAAGTTCAAGTTCACTTGAAGTCAATCGCTTCCGCCCAGGGCTGAATCGACCACTCGCCGAAGTGCCCTTCCGCGATTGTGATGAACTGGAATGACTACACGGCGGATGAGGGAGATGGTCTGGTGGCATTGCGACTCGGATACAAGGCTTCGGCAGAGCAGTTCAACCCGCGTGAGCTGGTCGAGATCGCGGTGGCGGCCGAGGAACACGGTATGGATTCGGTGGCGGTGTCCGATCATTTCCAGCCGTGGCGGCATGAGGGTGGGCATGCCCCGTTCTCGTTGGCGTGGATGGCCGCGGTCGGTGAGCGCACCAGCCGGGTGCAGATCGGCACGTCGGTGATGACCCCGACCTTCCGCTACAACCCTGCGGTGATCGCGCAGGCGTTCGCGTCGATGGCCTGCATGTACCCGGGCCGGATCATGCTCGGTGTCGGCACCGGCGAAGCGCTCAACGAGTACGCGACCGGATTTCAGGGCGAGTGGCCCGAGTTCAAAGAACGCTTCGCGCGGTTGCGGGAGGCGGTCCGGTTGATGCGCGAGCTGTGGACCGGCGACGAGGTCAACTTCGACGGTGAGTACTACAAGACCCAGGGCGCGT
>NZ_JAFRDR010000001.1 GCF_017377795.1 Williamsia soli
GACCACGATCCTCGGCGGCGTAGTTGCTGAGCGATGTCGCGGTCGATGTCGGCCATGTGCTCGGAGCCTTCGATCAGATCGGTGCGGGAGACGATCTGGGCGATGTGGTGGGCGGCGACCTGTCCTTGCTTCAGCAGCTGCTTGACGTGGGGGAGTCGGTCGCGCAGTGCCAGGGCTCGGGTCAGGTAGTGCTCGGCCCCTTGCTGGGTGATCTGCTGTGCGGCGGCCAGTTGCGCGGCGCAGACCGCGAACGGGTCGACCGCCCGCAGCGTCGCCGGGGTGTCGTCGAGGGGTGCCACGACCATTCGGTGCAGGTGAGCTGCGCTGTCGTATCGGACCCATTCGAAGTAGCTTTGCGCGGCGACCGACTGCTCGCAGTTACGGAGCAATTCATTAGGCCGCAACCAATTGGCGGGGCCGATACCGGCCACCCGCTGCACTTCGACATCCCCACCCTCGAACATATGAGCGACTATGCCAGAGGGGTACGACAAGGCCGAGGACAGTGCGCAGGCCTACTGCTCGGGGGATCGGTTGACTCGCTGCGTCACCACTGGTGCCAGTGAGGGGGCGTGGTTGGTCCAGGTGGGTGGGGCAGGGTCGCCGGACCGGGTTTGCGGTGGCGGATGGACGGCGTCGGTGTCATCGATGATGGGAGCGATCAGGTCGGGGTAGGTGAGCCGGTCGGGTCCGCCTAGTTCGTAGATGTCGTTGATCGGTTCCCCGGTGCCGGCAGCAATGAGCGCCGCGAGAACGTCTCCTTCCGTCAACGGTTGTGAGCGGGTGTCCATCCATCGCGGTGTGGGCCGGATGGGTAGGTGGTCGATGAGGTGCTGTGCGAGCCCGGTGGGTGTCGTAGGTGTGGCCGACAGTGGTGGTGGTGAGTGCATGATTCGAGTGGGTGTGCGTGCGGCAAGGAGGATCCGCTGCACCTCTGGGCTTGAGATACCGCCGTGGCCTGTGTCGTCAGCGACGCCGGCGGGTACATAGATGAGTTGCCGAAGACCTGCGTGGTCGCATGCCGCTCCTAAGGCGCGTGCGGTGCGGTCATCGTCGACGAGAGGGTCAACCAGGTAGTAGGCCAGATCTGTCCCATCGACCGCGTCGGCAATGCTGGTGGGGTCGGCGGGATCGAAACGCCGGGTCTGTAGCGCGTTGGGCTGGCCGAGCGCGGAAGGTGTTGCTGCAGTGGGTACTCCGGCGACAATCTCGTGGCCCGATCGCAGCAGTGCAGTGATGAGGCGGGTCCCGAGAAGGGTGTTCGCGGTGGCAACGAATGCGCGCATCAGTGGACTCTCTGTACTTGTGGAGCGCTGGTGGTCCAGGGATCTGCCCGTCCACGGTGCGCTGCCGTCAGTGACGGGCTTGGAGATCAGGTCAGCAGCGCATAGGTGAGGAAACCCGCTGCGACGACCAGGACGGCGAGGGTGCGGACGGTGGTGATCGTGAGGGTGCGCGGTGTGTGTTGGGCCAGGGCGTTGTGCCCGTCCACCCCGAAAGGCGAATGCCGCTGGTGCGGTGAAGACATGATGGATCTTTCGATGGCGTGTGGTTATCGCCCGGTGAGGGCCACGACTGCGCTGCGCAGGGTGGCGTGCACATTCAAGGTGTCGGTCAGGCCGGCCAGCGCAAGAATGCGGGTGGCGGCGCGGCTGGCAACGATGGCAACCTGGCCGGTGGGCGAGATGGCGTCGTGCGCATGCAGCAACGCTGCCATCCCTGCACATGACAGAAAACTCACGGCAGTGAGATCGATGATGACCCGCATCGCTGTGGGGTCGAGCATGGCCAGTTCACGCGACAGCACGGGAACGGTCTGCATGTCGATGTCGCCGGCGGCGGTGATGACGGTCAGTCCGTCGTGTACCGCTGTGCCGATCGTGAATTGCGCAGTGGCCGTCGACAAGACAATCCGGTCAGAACGTCGGAACCACGCTGCGGCTGCAGAGATTTCACGGCGACGCTGTGCGGTGCTGTCGGTGAGGCGGGTCAGCGTGTCACCCGAGTCAATCGGACCGCGTGTGTGCGGCGAGGGAGCGTGCTCGATGGTCATGGTGGGTACTCCGAAGAGTTGATCGCACCAGATGCCTGAACGGAACCCGTGCAGACGGGCTATAGGTTCGAACCCTGCATATCACCTTACCCCCGGCGCCATCGTCGTGCTGGACAACGACCGCTTCTCTCCGTAATGCGTGTACATCATGGCGCCTGACCGGGTACATCGTGGATGTGGCCGGACCTGATGGGGTGGTCGATCTCGATGAGCTTGCTGGCGGCGTCATACACCCGGATGTTGGTGTCTTGAGAGAGTTTTCGCAGGAGGGCAAAAGCGTGTTCGGCGTCGAGATCGAAGCGTTCCATGAGCATGCCTTTGGCTTGGCCGATGATGTCGCGGTGGGCCAGAGCGCATCGGAACTGTTCTGCGCGTTGCATCGCTTTGCACACCATCGCGGCTTGAGCGGCAAGGACGGCGCCAAGATCCAGGGTGTCGGCGTCGAAAGCATCGGCGGAATCGGCGTAGAGAGACAAGGCGGCGACGCTGTCGCGGGTGGTGAACAACCCGAAGGCGGCAATCGAACGGATCGGGGTCTGCGCAGCGGCGTCAGCGCGAAACACGGGCCACCTCGAGTCACTGTACAGGTCGGGAATGTAAAAGGTGTCGAGGTGGCCGGCGATGACGAAAGCGGGCCCTTCGCACTGTTTTTGAGCGATTGCGTCCAGAGTCCGGGGGTGCTCGTGGGTAGCTGCGGGGGTGGCAGTGTGTTCGCGGCGTTCGACGATGGTCACAGCGGCGTAGTCGGCCGCGGCGATGATCGGTGTGGATCGGGCCAGCAGCTGATCGAGTGCCGTAGCTGATGTATCGGGCGGTGCTGTGCTGATATCTCGCGCCACGGCAGCGATCTGCGCGCAACTGCTGGTGTGTCTGCTCATTGCTCGAGCCCTTCGCATCGGGGACAGAGAACAACCCAGGGCGGGTGAAACGGATGGCGATGGCCTTGTGCCCGCGGACCGCGCGGGGCCACTGCAATGGCCACAGGGGTGCGCAGGCCCACCGAGTTGTCGGGCGTCGCATATGCGGTGTCTGAGGCGTTCCCACAGACGGGCTCGTTGTTCAAACCCTGAGACTGACGGTACTCCAGGACGCCTGCAGTCGGGGCGCTTCGACCGGAGCCCTGGCAGGGGATCGGACACCTCGGCGAGGTGCTGCGCTTACACTGGTCGTGCGTTGCCGTTCTCCCCATGCGCCGCCGCGGACCAGAACAAGGGTGTCACCAATGGCTGATCACGAATCGGATTTCTCGCAGACACCCGATGATGAAGAAGACTTGAACAGTGCGCTTGCCGGGTTGTCGCAGCTGGCCACGGGATCGCTGTCTCTGGCTGATGCTCTCACTGCGGTAGCCGATTTCGCGGTCAAGGCCATTCCTGGCGCCGACGGCGCCGGAGTCACACTCTTGCATGAGGATCGGCCCGATACCGTCGTGGCCAGCGCGCCGTTTGTCCGAGAGATAGATGATATCCAGTACAGCATCGGTCAGGGCCCGTGCATTTCCGCGGCCGCCAACGGCTCCACCGTCCGCTCAGGTTCGCTGGGCGGCGAGGCGCGGTGGCCTGCGTTCGGGCCTCGGGTGGGACGCCTTGGCGTCCACAGCGTGCTCTCGCTGCCGTTGATCACCGGTGAGGAGGTCATCGGCGCGATGAACGTGTACGCGCACGCCAAAGACGCCTTTGACGAACGAGCAGCGGAACTCGGTGAACTGTTCGCCGTGCCGGCCGCAGTCTCGGTGCAAAATGCCCGCGCTCTGGCCACGGCGGTCCTGCTGTCGCAACGCCTGGAGAAGGCACTGACCAACCGCGCCGCCATCGACCAGGCCATCGGAATTCTGATCAGCCGCAGCGGATACACCCCGGCGCAGGCCTTCAACGCACTGCGCACCATCAGCCAGCAGGAAAACCGCAAACTCAACGACATCGCCCGCTCGATCGTTGACGACGCAGGCAAACGGGCCCGCGCCCGCCACCCCCACACCCCGCAGTGATGGGCAGCGAGGCAATTCTTCACCAGCTCCTGTGGGCGTAGGGTGAGGGTTGCGATGCGCACCGGCCATGGGACCCGACCCACGCGCCGGCATCGCACTTCCGCACGCGCAGTCTGACGCGTTCGGACACGGGCACGATGATGGGTTGCTCGGGTCACCCGGAGTACCCCGTGGATTCACCATCAGACGATCACCGCGCGCCGGCCAACCTGTATGCGGCGCTGCGCGCGTTGACCACAGCGCTCGACGAACCTGCCACCGATCTCGACGAGCACCTGAGCACCGTCCACGAACACCTCACCGGGGCGGTGCCCTCACTGCTCTCGGCGTCTCTGACCGTGATCGTGGACGGCTTCGACTTCAGCCTCACCGCGCCCCCGCGCGCCGACACCTCGGCACTCGCCGGATCATCGCTGCTCATCCCCCTCGCCGGCACCACGCTCGACCCGACGACCACAGCTCATCTGCTGCTCCGTGCGTCCACACCCGGCTCGCTGGTCGACTTTGCCGCCGACAGTGCGCATCTGCTCGGGATCGACCTCGCCGCACTCGACGTCGACAACCACCTCCACGGTGCACCCCCGGACCCGGAGTCGTCGTTGGACGAGCGTGCGGTCATCGACTACGCCGTCGGAATCCTGTACGAGAGCAACGCATTAGGATCGATCGCTGCTGCCCGAGCCGTCCTGCACCAGCTGGCCGACCGCGACCAGGTGACGATGTACACCGCCGCAGCCCGCATCGTCGCCGACGTCAATGCACAGCCACCCGGGCCGGCGGCCGACACCAGGTGATCTGTCAGCGCAAATGTGCTGTTTCGTTGACCGATTCGATGACGAACCGGCCTGAGCGCATGACGGCGATCCGGCTCATCGACGTGTAACCGGGGTTGAAGAAGAACGGCGACGGCGCGTGCAGGATGTCGGTGAGCAGGGTGTTGATGGCGCCACCGTGGGATGCGACGACCGTCAGTTGCCCGGGTGCCCGCCCCACGGCCTCGAGCACAGCAGCGCGCATCCGTGCCGCGAGCTCGACCTTGTCGTAGTCCGGGATGAAGTCGTCGAATCGTGCTTCGGCGAAGGCCTTTCCGCGCGGTGTCTCGGCGATGGCCTCCGGTGTGGAATAGGTGGTCCGGTCGCTGTCCCACTCGCGCAGCCGTTCGTCGACGACGACGTCGAGGCCATGCGGCTCGGCCGCGAACAGCGCGGTTTGGTGGGCGCGGGTGTAGTGGCTGGAGACAACCTGCGCCACCGGCTCGGTACGCAGCCAGTCGCCCAGTCGCTTGGCCTGGCCGATGCCCTCGTCTCCGAGTCCCGGATCAGCCACGCCGAGATCGCCGGGGAGTCCGTGTCTGACCAGGATCACCCTACTGGCGTTCGCCAGGGTGTCGGCGACGCCTGCAGCTGCGTCGACCACCTGTGTCATGCCGCCACCGTGCCGCGCAGG
Source organism: Williamsia soli (assembly GCF_017377795.1). Classification (GTDB taxonomy): domain Bacteria; phylum Actinomycetota; class Actinomycetes; order Mycobacteriales; family Mycobacteriaceae; genus Williamsia; species Williamsia soli. The sequence continues at coordinate 5,487 of NZ_JAFRDR010000001.1, forward strand.
TGCGCGGTGTCGTTGATCGAATCGACGATCACCACCCCGGAATCAAGCTTCTGCACCCGGGCTACCGAGGTGTATGCGGGGTTGTGCCAGAACGTCTTCGGCATCTCCAGCACATCGGCGACGGCTGCGTTGATGATGCCGCCGTGGGCCACGGCGACCACTCGACCGGATTCGTACCGGTCGAAGATCTGATCCAGGGCCGAACGTGCGCGGGCCCGGAACTTCGGAAGGTTCAGGTCGGGGACGTACTCCTCGAATCGGCCGTCGCGCACCGCCGTCAGCCGGGCGTCGTCGGGCGCCATGTCCTCGAGGGCCATGTAGTCCTCGGGGCTGATGTCGTCATCCCATTCACGGAGGTCTTCGAGGACGAGGTCGACGCCGCGACCCATGCCCTCTGCGAGGGTCTCGGCAGTCTGGAGCGCGCGGGCCAGGGGGCTCGCGACGATCGCGTCGATCTGCTCGTGCCGCAGCCAGGTGGCGAGCTTGCGGGCATCGGCGATCCCCTCGGGCGCCAGGACAGGGTTACGCACCCGCGAGACGGGCTGGCCGTGCCGAACGAACAAAACCTCGATCATGAGTGCCTTCCAGTGGTTTCGCCGACCTAGCCGGCGATGGTGCGATCGCTGCTCCAATAGGGAGCACGCAATGCCTTCTTGTCGAGTTTGCCCATCACGTTACGGGCGAGTTCGTCGACGACGACGTACTTCTTGGGGCACTTGTACGACGCCATCGATTCCTTGGCGAACGCCTTCAATTCCCCGATGTCGAGGTTCGAGCCGGGCTCGGCGACGACAAGCGCGAGTAGGGACTCGCCGAGGTCCTCGTCGGGTACCCCGATCACCGCCACCTCGGAGACCGCGGGGTGGGTCAGCAGGACTCGCTCGCTCTCGGCCGGATACAGATTGACGCCGCCCGAGACCACCATGTCGGCAACTCGATCAGTGATGAAGACGTAGCCGTCCTCGTCGACATAGCCGACGTCGCCGAGGGTCGCGACACCGGGGAGGATGTATGCGGCAGCAGTCTTTTCGGGATCGGCGTGGTAGACGACGCTGCGCTCGGGCGGGGTGCGGAATCCGAGGATCCCCACTTCACCGCGGCCGAGTTCGGACCCGTCGGAGCCGACGACCACGGCCTCGAAAGGCGCAGTGGCGCGCCCGACGGAACGTGGATGCGCGAGCCACTCGACTGAATCGATGCGGCAGACCGAACCGATCTCGCTGCCGCCATAGGACTCGACCAGGATCGGTCCGAACCAGTCGATCATCGCGCGCTTGACGTCCGCCGGGCAGGCCGACCCCGTGTGGGCAACCCATTCGAGGCTCGTCACGTCGTAGGCGGCGCGGGTCTCCGCGGGCAATGCCAGCAAACGCTGGAAGTGGGTCGGGACCATCAGAGTGGAGGTGACCCGATGGGTTTCGATCAGCGACAACGCGCGTTCGGCGTCGAACCGGCCCATGACGACCACCGGGCGACCCGACAGCAGGTGCCGGATCGCGGTGAGCGGGCCGTTGTGCTGTAGGGGCCCGACCACCAGGTGCACGCCCGCCGGGTAACCCGACCGAGCGGCCACCGCATCGGCGTACTCCTGGGCGGTGTCGACGGGAGCCGGTAACCAACGCACCTGCGTGCCGCGGGCTCGACCGGTGGTGCCGGAGGTGTAGACGAGCGGGGGACGGGCCGGCCGGTCGGCGGGGCCGGTGGACACTGCGCCCTCGGCCGGGGTGACGACCTCCCGCCATGGCACGGTCTCCTCGCTCACCTGCGCGTTGTGGACGATCACGGCTCGCAGGCCGGTCTTCTGGGCGGCTGCCACAGAGGACGCGAGGCCCAGCGGGCCCGTGACCACCGCAACCGCTCCGGAATCGAGCAGCTGATCGGCCATCTCGTCGGGCTTGAGCTGCCGGGACACCGCGACCGTCCCGACACCGCGACCGATCGCTGCGGCATGGGTGAGCAGTGTTTCGATGGTGTTCTCACCGATCACCGCGACGCGTTCGTCGGGATCGGGGGCCAGTGCGATGAGGTGTTCGCCGAGCGCATCGAGAGCGTCCGCGGCCTCGGCCCACGTCAGCGAGCTGTTGTCGTCGATCAGTGCAACCCCGCTGGGGTCGGACACCGCCCGATCTCTGATTCGGTCGAGCATCGACTTTCTCCTTCAAACGGTCCACGTCCGGGCCTATCGTGCGATTTACTGGACACCAAGTCAAGTAAGAAGCAGTCTGACCTCAGACCTTAGTAACTTTATAGTGATTCTACTTACATTGGGCTACAGTTGTGGTCCATACTGTAGAAGACGTAAACAAAGTCAGCCCGAACTTCGTCGCTGCACTGTTGGAAACCAGAGAAGAGGTGCTCGTGGTGACTTCGACCGCGACAGACGCAACCCGTGAGGCCATCGAGCCCGTCGGATCGAACGACCCGACCCCGAGCCGCGAAGTGGTCTTGGACCTTCATCGCCGCATGGTGCGGATCCGACAGTTCGAGACCGAGGCCGGCCGCCTCATGGAAGGCGGCAAACTGCCGGGCTTCCTTCACCTGTACGTCGGCCAGGAGGCCGTGGCCGCGGGTGCGATGAGCAACCTGCGCGACACCGATCAGATCTCCTCGACCCACCGCGGACACGGCCATGCCGTGGCCAAGGGCGCCCAGTTCCGGCAGATGTTCGCCGAGCTGTTCGGCCGCGTCGACGGATACTGCAAGGGTCGCGGTGGCTCCATGCACATCAACGACCTCTCGATTGGCATGCTCGGCGCGAACGGCATTGTGGGCGGCGGTATCCCGATCGCCGTCGGTGCTGCGTTCGCGGCCAAGTACCGCGGCGAGGACACCGTCGCTATCCCCTTCTTCGGTGACGGCGCCAGCAACATCGGCGCTTTCCACGAGGCCGCCAACATGGCAGGCATCCTCAATCTTCCGGTCGTATTCGTCTGCGAGAACAACGGATACGCCGAGTTCACCGCACTGCGCGATCACATGAAACTCGAGAATGTCGCCGATCGTGCGCCTGCGTACGGCTTCCCGAGCGAGATCTGCGACGGCATGGACGCGATCGCGGTGCGTGCTGCGGTGGGCCGGGCCGTCGAGCGCGCCCGGAACGGTGGCGGCCCGACCCTGGTCGAGGCCAAGACCTACCGCTACTACGACCACCAGGGTGTGAAGGGTCTGCGCAAGACCTACCGCACCCAGGAAGAGGTCGAGGCGTGGAAGGAGCGGGACGCCATCAAGTTACTCGAGGCGCGCGCCGTGTCCGAAGGCCTCGTGACCGAAGGTGAGTTCGCGAACATCTGGGCCGAGGTCGACGCCGACATCGCCGAATCCGTCGCCTTCGCGGAGAACAGCCCGTTCCCCGACCTGGCCGACTTCGCCCTCAACGTCTACAGCGACTGAACCTCCCGAAAGGCTGAATCAATGTCTACTGCAACTGAATTGACCGTGCCCGCGGAGGCCGCCACGGCCCGGGTCACCACCTACGTCAAGGCCTACAACGAGGCCGTCGCGCAGACGATGCGTGAGAACGACGACGTCTTCGTCATCGGGGAGGACGTCGCCGGCTACGGCGGCGTGTTCCACATGTACGACGGACTCCTCGACGAGTTCGGGCCCCGCCGGATGGTCGACACCCCGATCGCCGAGATGGGCCTGATCGGCCTCGGTGTCGGAGCTGCTGCGCGCGGCCTGCGCCCGGTCGTCGACATCATGTTCATGGATTTCCTGGCCGTCGCGCTCGATCAGGTGGTGAACCAGGCCGCCAAGATGAAGTTCATGTACGGCGGCGAGGTGAAGGTCCCGATGGTCATCGCCGTTGCGTACGGTGCCGGCGTCAGCGCGGGCGCCCAGCACTCGCAGAGCTTGGAGACCTGGCTGGCCCACACACCCGGCCTCAAGGTCGTCATGCCGTCGAACGCTCACGATGCCAAGGGTCTGATGGTCGCCGCCGTGCGCGACGACAACCCCGTCATCTTCATGCTGAACAAGGTGCTGCTCGGTGCCCGCGGTGAGGTGCCCGAAGAGGTCTACGAGATCCCGCTCGGACAGGCCGCGATTCCCCGCGAAGGCGACGACGTCACCATCGTGGCGTTCGGCCGCATGGTGGTCGAAGCGCTGAAGGCCGCCGACATCCTGGCCGAGTCCGGCGTATCGGTCGAGGTCGTCGACCCGCGCTCGGTCCAGCCGCTCGACACCGCCGCGATCGTGAAGTCCGCGTCCAAGACGAATCGCATCCTCGTGGTTCACGAGGCCGTGACCTTCGGCGGCATCGGTGCCGAGGTGGCTGCACAGATCCAGGAAGAGGCGTTCGACTACCTCGACGCCCCGGTCCTGCGCATCGGTGCCCCGTTCACGCCCGTGCCGTTCAGCACACCGCTCGAGAAGGCCTACGTGCCGGACGCCGATCGCATCGTCGCCGGAGCGCGCCGCCTGCTCGAAAGGAACTGATCGTGGCTCAGCAGATCGTGCTGCCGAAGTTGGGGCTGACGATGCAGGAGGGCGTCATCGGCGAATGGCTGGCCGCTTCCGGCCAGCACATCGGTATGGGCGACGTGCTCCTGCGACTCGAGACCGACAAGGTCGAGGTCGACGTGGAAGCCGAAGGTGAAGGAATCCTGGCACTCAACGCGAAAGCCGGCGATGTCCTGCCGGTCGGAGCGGTGATCGGCTGGTTGCTCGGTGAGGGTGAGCAGGCGCCGGACGGCGTCGCGGCCGCGGTCGCCGACGACGTGGTCGCTCCCGAGGCGGAAGAAGTCGCCGCACCCGCTGTTGCCGTGGTCGCCGGAGACGGTTCCCGCATCAAGTCGTCGCCGAACGCCCGTCGCGTGGCAGCGGCATCGAACGTCGATCTCGCGACCGTCCGTGGCACCGGACCCGGCGGCCGCATCGTCTCCGAAGACGTCGAAGAGTTCATCGCAGCAGCGCCGGCAGCGGAACCTGTTGCCGCGACAGCTCAGCCCGCCGGCGACTCCGCAGGCCAGTTCGTCGGACCACTGGTCCGGCGTCGGGCCGCAGAACTCGGCGTAGACCTGTCGCAACTCGTCGGCACCGGTATCGGTGGACGCATCACCAAGGCCGATGTCGAGGGTGCGGCCGGCTCGACGGCAGCTCCGGCAGCGGTTGCGCCGCCGAAGACGACACCTGTCGCCGGACCGCAGCCTGGCGAGGTCATCCCGTTGACCGGCATGCGGGGAGCTATCGCCCGCAACATGGTCGACAGCCTGCAGACCATGGCGCAGCTCACCCACGGCTACGAGGCGGACGTGACCGCGCTGGTCGCAGCACGTGCCCAGCTCAAGGCGGAGTCCGCCGACACCGGTGCGAAGGCGCCCAGTCTCAACGACTTCATCGTCAAGGCGGTCGCTGTTGCGCTGCAGCAGCATCCGCTGCTGAACGCCGGTATCGCCGACGACAAGATCACCCTCTTCGAAGAGATCAACCTCGGCGTCGCCGTGGCGGTCGAGGGTGGGCTCATCGTCCCGGTCGTCAAGGGTGCAGACGCACTCTCGGTCGGCGAGATCGCCGGCCGCACCGGTGCACTCGCGGCGGCCGCACGGACGGGCAAGCTGGCTCTCGCCGACATGGAAGGCGCGACGTTCTCGGTCAGCACCCTCGGTGCCTATGGTGTCGATTTCTTCACGCCGGTCATCAACCCGGGCAACGTGGCGATCCTCGGCGTCGGGCGCGTCAAGGACGGATTCCGTTGGGAAGGTGAGACTCCGGTGAAGACCCAGGTCCTGACCCTGAGCCTGACGTTCGACCACCGGGCTGTCGACGGCGCACCCGCCGCGGAGTTCCTGCGCACCCTCAGCGGCGTGCTGTCGCGACCACTGAGCCTGTTGGCCGGGTAGGTACGACATGGATGCGATCGCCATCGACGAAACCTTGTTCGCACAACTGGATCCGCCTCTGTTGTCCGGAAGTGGTTGTGCCGAATGCGGTGTGGTGGTCTTTCCGGCTGCGGACCGGTGTCCTGGTTGTGCCGGGGCCAACGTCGTCCGGCAGGCGCTGCCCGGTCGTGGCACGGTCTGGACCTGGACGCGGCAATCGTTCGCCCCGAAGCCACCATTCGAGGCACCTGCATCCGGATTCGAACCGTTTGTCGTCGGTTACGTCGACCTCGGCGCGGTGCTGGTCGAATCGAGAATTGTCGGCGAGGTCGTGATCGGCGACCAGGTCGAACTGTGTCTGCTCGCCGTCAGTGATGCCGAGTTCAGCTTTGCGTTCGAGAAGGTCGCGTCCGAAAGGGTTGCGTCGTGAGCAACGAGGACATCTACATCGTCGGAGCCGGCATGCACGCCTTCGGGCGGCATGACGGGGTCACCGGCATGGACATGGGTGAGCACGCGCTGCGCGCCGCGCTCGCAGATGCCGGTATCACCTGGGCCGAGGTCGACGCGGCGGTCGGTGGCAGCAATGTGTCCGGCAAACCGGACTCGCTGGTCTCACGGCTCGGCCTGACCGGTATCCCGTTCACCACGGTCAAGAACGGCTGTGCCACCGGCGGAGTCGCGCTGTCGACGGCCGCGGACATGCTCGCTGCGCGCCGCGCAGACGTGGTGGCGGTCGTGGGCTTCGACAAGCACCCGCGCGGGGCGTTCGGTTCCGACCCGGCGGCCTACGGACTCGGTCAGTGGTACGCGCGTACCGGGATGATGGTCACCACCCAGTACTTCGCGATGAAGACGCGTCGGTACTTCCACGAGCACGGACTCGACGAGCATGCCCTCGCGGCGGTCTCTGAACGCGCCTTTGCGAACGGTGCCGCGCATCCGAAGGCCTGGCGCCGAAAACCTCTGACCGCGCAGCAGGTCCTCGACTCCGCGCCTGTCAATGACCCGCTCACCCAGTACATGTTCTGCTCACCCGGAGAGGGCGGCGTCGGCCTGATCCTGGCCCGCGGAGACCGCGCGCATGATCTGTGCGACAAGCCGATTCGCCTTGCTGCCGTCGAGGTGCGGACCCGCCGTTTCGGGTCGTTCGAGGTTTTCTCACCCTGGCTCCACACCGAACCGGTGCACAGTCCGAGCATCGACGCCGCTGCAGCAGCTTTCGCGAGTGCGGGTGTGAGCCCGTCAGACGTCAAGGTCGCCCAGCTCCAGGACACCGACTCGGGATCCGAGATCATCCACATGGCCGAGACCGGGCTGTGCGCCCACGGCGACCAGGGCAAGCTCCTCGACAGCGGGGCAACCCGTTTCGACGGCGACCTGCCCATCAACACCGATGGCGGTTGCCTGGCCGGCGGTGAGCCGATCGGCGCCTCCGGTCTGCGACAGGTCCACGAAGTGGTCCGGCAACTGCAGGGCCGGGCCGAAGGCAACCAGGTACCGGGTGGCCCACGGGTCGGGTTCACCCACGTTTATGGCGCTCCCGGGCTCTCGGCGTGCACGGTGCTGACGGTCTGAGAATGAAAGGCATGTCGTGACTCGAACACTCGGTGTGGTTCCCGAATTGGCCACTTTTCAAGAAGAAGTGCGAACGTGGCTGGCCAGTATCCTGGCGCCTCGACCGGCTCCGTCGCCGGACGACCGGGCCGACCTCGCGGTCTTTCGGAACCTGTCGGATGACGACGAGCTGTCGTTGCTGAACGCGGTTCGTGACTATCGCAGGCAGCGCTTCGACGCCGGCTATGGTGCGGTGACGTTGTCGGTAGAACACGGCGGACGGGGGCTACCGGCCTCGTTCGCGTCCGCGATCGCCCAGGCCGAGCGCGACTTCGATGTGCCACCCTCTACCGAATTGATCAGCGTCACCACGGGTCTGGTCGGCCCCGCCGTCGCGATGTTCGGTTCCGATGACCAGCGCGCTGCCTACGCGAACCCGTTGCTGCGTACCGACCTGCTGGCCTGCCAGCTCTTCAGCGAGCCCGGAGCGGGATCCGATCTGGCGGCCCTCAGCTGCCGCGGCGTCCGTCAGGGCGACGAGTGGGTGTTCAACGGACAGAAGGTGTGGTCGTCGGGGGCTCGGTTCGCTGATCTCGGCATGTTGCTGGCCCGCACCGACCCGGATGTGCCCAAGCACAAGGGCATCACCGCGTTTCTGATCCCGCTCGACGCCGAGGGCGTCGAGATCAGACCCATCCGCCAGATGAGCGGGGGCGCATCGTTCAACGAGGTGTTCCTCCACGACGTGCGCGTCCCGGACAGCATGCGGCTCGGTGAGGTGGGACAGGGCTGGAAAGTCGCCGGTGCCACGTTGGCGTTCGAGCGGACCGCGTCCGGTTCGGTCACCCGGAAGAAGGGTGGCTCAGTCGCCGAACTGGTCGCGTTGGCGCAGTCCCTGGGCGTCGCCGACGATCCGCTGGTTCGTCAAGACCTCGCCGATGTCTACATCCGCTCCGAACTCCGTGCCGCCACCGCCGATCGCGTCGCCCGCGCTGCTGCGGCAGGGATCTCGCCAGGGCCCGCGGCGTCGGTCGGCAAACTGATGGCCTCCGACGTCTTGGGCAAGATCGGGGAGATCGCGGCAGATCTGCTGGGCAACAACATCACCGCCGCTGTCGACGCGGACCAGTTCGCCTGGACCGAACACCTGCTGGGCAGCCCCGGCTATCGACTGGCAGGTGGAACTGACCAGATCCAGCGCAACATCATCGGCGAGCGGGTGCTCGGCCTTCCGCCGGAGCCTCGCGAAGACCGCGATCAGCCGTGGTCGCAGCGCGACAAGCGCTGACCCGGGGTTTACCAGGCGAGGGTGGCAGCGAGACGTTCGCGATGGAGCGCGGTTCCGCCGAAGAGCTGGGCGTCGGCGCGGGCACGGCGGAAGTACAGGTGGCAGTGGTGTTCCCAGGTGAACCCGATACCACCATGGAGTTGCACGGCCTCGGCGCTGACAGTCCGGTAGGCATCGCTGCACCAGGCCTGAGCGAGCGCACCTGCCTCCACGAGATCGTCGGCCTCCACCGCCCGGGTGACCGCTGATCTGCTCGCCTCGACGAGCACCAGCAGGTCGGCGAGGGTGTGCTTGACGGCCTGGAAGCTGCCGATCTCGCGACCGAACTGCCGGCGTTCTCTCACGTACTCGACCGTCCGGTCGAGACTGGCCTGTGCCCCGCCGAGCTGTTCCGCGGCGAGGACGATGCAGGCGACATCGAGTGCGGGAAGTACTGCTGCAGTGGCAGTTCCACCGGTGGTCAGACGCGACCCGGAGACGTCGGTGAGTGTGATCGCCGCCTGGGCGCGGGACAGATCCAGAGTCTCGAGCGGAACGACGGCTACACCCGGCGCTGCCGACTCGACGATGAACACATCGGGACCCTCCGGGGTTTCAGCGGTGACCACCAGCCATCGCGCACCTGCGGCGCCGAGAACGGCGGGCGCGTGACCGGTGAGGGTCAAGGAGCCGCCGTGGTCGGCCGCGGCGAACACCAGATCGTCTGGCGTCCACCACCCCTGCCGATTGAGTCCTGCGAACGCTGCGGGGGCTCCCTCGGCGATCTCGGAGAGAGCGTCGTCTGCACCGCCGGCGTTGACGAGTACCTGCCCCGCGACGACGGTCGACAGGAACGGCACGGGCAGCAGCGCGGCGCCGAGCTCCTCGGCGACCACAGCAAGTTCGGCCAATCCACCGAGTCCACCGCAGGATTCGGGGAGACCCAGCGCGCCGACGCCGATCTGTTCGGCCAAGACAGACCAGGCCATAGAATCCCAACCCGGGCCGGAGGTATCCAGCGAACGGCACAGGTCCGGGCCTCCGAGATCGGCCGCTGCAGAACGGACCGCGGCCCGCAGGTCGTCCAGTTCAGTACTCATCGACCACTTTCGAGGGTTGCGTGTGCGGCGGCAAGACGTGCGACGGGAACCCGACGCGGCGAACACGAGACGTAGTCGAGGCCGATGGAGTTGAGGAACGAGATCGACGCCGGGTCGCCGCCGTGTTCACCGCAGACCCCGAGCTTCACGCTCGGCCTGGCCTCGTGGGCCCGCTCTGCTGCCATGGCGACCAGCGCACCGACGCCGTCGGGGTCGAGGACGGCGAACGGGCTGTCGGTGAGCAACCCGTGGTCGAGATAGTGGGCAAGCATGGTCTTTTCGACGTCGTCGCGCGAGAAACCGTAGGTCAACTGGGTCAGATCATTGGTTCCGAACGACAGGAACTCCGCGTCGGCGGTCAGTGACGCGGCGAGCAGGGCGGCGCGTGGGGTCTCGACCATGCTGCCCACCAGGTAGGGCACCTTGACGCCGGTGTCCGCGGCCACGGTCGCGGCTGCGCTGTCCACCTGTGTGATGGCCTTGCTGAGTTCACCGGGAAGCGAGACCAGGGGAATCATGACCTCGAGTATCGGCGAGATCCCCTCGGCGTTGACAGTCACCCAGGCGCGGAACAGAGCTTCGGCCTGCGCCGGATACAGCCGTTGCTGGACCATCGCGAAGCGGACGCCGCGCAGGCCCAGCATCGGGTTGGATTCGTGTGTCTCCGCAGCCCTTTCGGCCTGGGCGGCATCGCGGTACTGGCCGTCGGCCGGCAAGAACTCGTGCAGCGGGGCGTCGAGTAGTCGCACGGTGATGGGGCGATTGCCGACCACGCGCAAGAGATCGGTGAAGTCCGACTGTTGCGCGGTGGTCAGGGCTGCGATGGCCTCGATCTCCTCGGCCTCGCTCTCGGCGAGAACGAGACGCTGCACCAACGGCAGCTGGTCGCCCATGAACTGATGTTCGGTGCGGCACAATCCGATTCCCTCGGCTCCGAGCCGGAATGCGGTGGCGGCGTCTTCAGCGTTGTCGGCGTTGGTGCGGATCCCGAGTTCACGGATCTCGTCGGCCCAGCCGAGCAGGATCTCGAGTTCGGGAGACGGTTCCGCAGGACGGATCGTCACGGCTCCGGTGTAGATGTCGCCGGTCCGTCCGTTGACAGAGACGACGTCGCCCTCGGACATGGTGACGCCGTTCGCGGTCACGGTGTGTGCGGTCAGGTCGATGCGCAACGAGGTGGCACCGCAGACTGCCGGCCGTCCCGCGCCGCGCGCTACGACGGCGGCGTGGGAGGCGAGGCCGCCGTTGGAGGTGACGACTGCGGTCGCGGCGAGCAAGGCGGGTACATCGGCAGGACTGGTCTCGGATGCGACGAGGATGACGTCTTTGCCCTGCGCGGCCAACTGGAGGGCGCGTTCACTCGACAGAGCGATCTCACCGATCGCGGCACCGGGAGATGCCGGCAGGCCCTGGGCGAGGAGTTGCTCGTTGCCGCTGAGCTTGAGCTGGGCATGGAGCAGGTCCTGCATGAGGTCCGGTTCGAGCATCCGTACGGCTTCACTGCGCTCGATCGAGTGGTTGTTCGCCAGATCGACGGCCAGGTTGGTGACGGCACGGGGTCCGGGATGTTCGCGGGCACCCGCGCTGAGGAGGGCGAGTTGCCGGTCGCGGACCTCGAACTCGACTTCTGCGACACCACGCAGGTGAGGTTCGAGGGTCGCAAAAATCTGATCGAGGATCGAGACACCGCCGGGGACCTGGCCGAGAGGCTCGCCGGGTCCGGGATTGGGATCGGTCCGCCGGACGCCGAGATGGAAGACGCCATGCGGCGCGTATTTCCCGGTCTCCAGGTCGCGGCTGATCGCCGACCCGTAACCCGACTCGTTCCACGACCCCAGCCGCAGAGCACGGACGTGGAGCGCGATACCGAGATCGTCGGGGAGTGACAGCGCTTTGCGGGCGCGCTGGCCGCGCGGGGAGGCCCAGCGGGCGAGCATCGCCTTCGCCGCGAGTCCGAGTTGCTCGGCCGGGTCGGCTGGGTAGGGAGCGCCTGTGGTCTCTTCGATGAGTTGCAGGAGGGCCGGGACCCGGGCGCGGCTGTCGGGGTGGTCGTCGTCGAGATCGTCGAGATCATCCACGTCGACGTCCAGTGCGCCTTCGGCGACGAAGCGCAGATTCGCGGCCCAGGAGTCATAGATGTCGCGGTCGCGGCCGATGACTTCGACCAAGGCGTCGATGTTGCGGTTCGACAAACCGATGACCGAGATCGCGGGCGGCAGGGCGGACACCGGAACCGGTGCGCTGCAGCGGAGGTGCATCAGCATCGGACGCCGCTCGGTACGGGTGGCAGGCCAGATCCCGCGGACGGCGAGCTTCTCCACCAGGTCGATGGCGATGTTCGCGGTCTCCCGATTCTCGAGGCCGCTGCCGGATCCGATCGGAACGGTCAGGCCCGGGACCACCGGGAGGCCGAGTGCGACCAGGTTGTCCATCTCGACGCCGTGAACTCCGAGCACATCGGCGCCGAGTCCACGGGCGCGCCCCTGTCCGTAGGGGACCGCTGCGCGAGTGAAAGAGTGAACAGAGTTGTCGGACAGAGTCATTCCGCGCTGCCAGTGACGAGCTTCTCTTCGAGGGCTTCGTCTTCGGCGCGCGTCACGCCCAGCATCATCAGCACGTGCTGGTGCAGCCACATCCAGACGGTGTGGTAGCCGTCCGTCAGCGGCGAGGTGAGGGATGCGGTGTCGCCGCTGTCGAAACGCTCGAGGGCGAGCGCGAGCTGATCCCGGTAGCCGAGGAGGGCTGAGGATTGCTTACCTGCCCGCCGGAGCATCTTCGACACGTCGGTGTGGATGTCGTCGAGCTGGTCGCGGATCCGGGCGTCGTATTGCGCGTCCGAGTGATCGTTGACAGAGCCGTCCGGCCGGCACTGCCACGCGGTGCACAGCTCACGCAGGCGTCGGTTGACAGGAAGGAACGCGTGCAGGAAATCGTTGACGACTTTCTCTTCGTCGCTGCCCTCCGGCAATCGGACGAGTGCGCCGGCCGCGCTGATCCCGGCGGGGGTCGGCATCACCATCGGGCCCTTGGCGACCGCGTCCCCGGCGTCGATCACCATCTGCAGCTCGGGTGAGACCGGGCCGCGGAACATCCCTTTGACCACGAGACCGACCAGTTCGCTCGATGCGGTGGCCGATGTGGACGTGTTGATCGCGAGGTCGTTCATGGTGCTCCTCGAATGGTTCTCGGGTCCCCGGGATCGGGGAGTGCGTCGGAGGTGACTGATGCACCACCTCGGCCGGGACTGTGACGGTGCTCATAACCTACCCAAATAGTAGTGGATGTCAAGAAAGAGCCGCAAACTATGTACAGAATTATCCTCAGCCAGTTACTTGACAGTGCCTCCTCAAAGTCGGATACGCTACATGTGACGACGACCACTCGGCTGAGCTGAGGTGACGTCATGGGCATACCCCGACCAGACGACAGACAACAGTGAGGCGCGGGCAATGGAAGACCGGAACGAGCTCTACATCGGCGGTAAGTGGGTTCCCTCCGCAGGTGACGCCACGATCGACGTCCTGGAGGCCGCCACCGGAGAGCTGATGGCCCGCGTCCCGGCGGGCACCGAGAGCGACGTCGACGACGCGGTCGCCGCGGCCAGAGCTGCGTTCGGTGAATGGTCGCAGTCCGCCGTCGCCGATCGGATCACCGTGCTGCGGCGGATCGCCGACGGTCTTCTCGAACGGGAGACCGAACTCGCCGAGATGATGGCCCGCGAAGTGGGCACACCGATCGCTCGTTCGCGCACGGTCCAGGTGGGGTTGGGAGTGACCATCTTCCGGTCGATGGCCGACATCCTGGAGACCACTCCCCTGGAGGAGCGGCGAGGGAACTCACTGATCCTCAAGGTCGGAGTGGGTGTGGTCGGTGCGATCACGCCCTGGAACTACCCGCTCTATCAACTCGCCGCGAAGGTCGCGCCGGCGATTGCCGCAGGATGCACGACCGTGGTCAAACCGAGCAGCGTGGCGCCCCTCGCGGCGTTCGTCGTCGCTGAGATCGCCGAAGAGGCCGGGTTGCCGCCGGGGGTCCTCAACATCGTGACCGGCGCGGGTGGCCGGGTCGGCGAGCGTCTCGCGGGTCATCCCGACGTCGATCTCGTCAGTCTCACCGGATCGACCTCTGCCGGCGCGAGAGTCGGCCAGGTAGCTGCAGCGGGCATCAAGAAAGTAACCCTCGAGCTCGGCGGTAAGTCGGCGTTCATCGTTGCGCCGGACGCCGACGTGGATGCGGCGGTCACAGCCGCCGTACGAGGTTGTTACGTCAACAACGGACAGACCTGCGCCGCCACCACGCGGTTGCTGGTACCGGTCGGCAGGCTCGAGCAGGTCGAGGCCAAGCTGGTCGAACTCGTGGGGGGCCAGCGCGTCGGTGATCCATTGGACGAGGCGATCGACATCGGACCGATGGCGTCTCGTGAGCAACAGCAGACGGTCCTCGACATGCTCTCGGAAGTCCCCGCCGACGCAGTCTTCCTGGTCGGCGGGCCGGGTGAGGTCAGTGATCTCGACGAACGGCTCCGGTCAGGTTTCTTCGTCCGTCCGACGGTCGTGAGCCGCGTCGACAACAACTCGGCCATCGCCCGCGACGAGGTGTTCGGGCCGGTGCTCACAGTTCTCACCTACGACGACATCGACGAGGCGATCGACATCGCCAACGACTCAGACTACGGACTCTCCGGCGGCGTCTTCGCGGCCGATGACGACGGCGCGATCGCGATCGCGCGCCGACTGCGGACCGGTCAGGTGTCGATCAACGGCGGCCGGTTCAATGCGATGGCGCCCTTCGGTGGCATGAAGAAGTCGGGAATCGGCCGTGAACTCGGCCCGGACGGTTTGGACGAGTACTTCGAGAAGATCTCCCTTCAACTACCCGCCTGACCCGCCCCACAACGACGAAAGCGATCCGACATGGCCACGGAAGCAGAACTGAACACCGCGCACAGGGAGATCACCAACCTGATGTCGCGCTTCTCGCGCGGTATCGACCTGCGGGACTGGGACATGTACCGGTCGGTGTTCACCGACGAGATCGAGATCGACTACACCAGCTATCGGGCCGGCAACGGCGGGATCTTCCGCGCCGAGGACTGGGTGCAACGCGGGCGGATGCTGTTCCCGGGGCTGACGGCGTCACAGCACTTCCTGTCGAATCTGCACATCACGGTCGAGGGTGATCGCGGCACGGTGATCTCGTATGTCCGCGCCGAACACGTACTCCCGAACACGGCAGGTGACGCGATGTTCACCATCGGCGGGTACTACACCGATTCCGTTGTGCACTCGGATGGTGAGTGGAAGATCTGCAAGAAGCAGCTGACCGTGCTGTGGAACTCCGGCAACCCTGCGGTCCTGACCATGGCGCGCGAACGCGCGGCAGCACTGCTCGCGGACGCCTGAGGCTCCGGCGCTCATTCGGAGCGTCTACATATCGCGGACCGGGTCGCGGCCGTCCCAGTCGACGGCCGCGTCCGCGACCGTGCGGTAGAGCGCGAGGATCGTCGGGCGCGGTTCGTATATCTCCACCAGGTGTCCGAGTTGTGCACGGGCATCGTGGAAGGCGAAATTGTTGCCGTTCGGGGTGGTTGCGGTCAGCACGGCCGGCCACCCGTTGGCGGTGAACTGGCGCTGCTGGTCGTCGAACGATGACACCATGATCGCGACGTGATGAATCTGGTTGCGTGACAACGTTGTCTGCGCGAACACTGCCGGCTCCGCGCTGTGTACCTCGACCAGTTCGACTTGGATGTGTCCCCACTGTCCGTACGCGGAGGAGTGATCGAAGGAGCCCTCGGCCCCGTCCGGACCGAGTGCTGACGTGACCGGGTTGCGTCGCACGAAGAACGGCCCGGCACCGGTCCGGGACGCGAAGTCATGAGCCGCGGTCCGCACGTCATCGACGATGTAGGCGATCTGGACGACCGCGCCAGGGGAATACTCGGTCTCCATCGCAGCCCTCTCTGCTCGGGCGAGCGCTCGTCTGGGCGTTCGCTAACTTTTTGACGACTATAGATAGATCGGGCCGGCTTCGAATCTGGATTGCTGGGAACCGGAGCCTGCGGTGGACGCTTTGGCGGTAAGTGTGCACGTGAGAGGCAATTATAACGAGTTTGCCGGATCGCTGGACTTATCCATGTACATAGTTCAGTATGACGTAGGTAACAAAACAATGGTTCAAGTAACTCACCTCACGTAGGTAGGCCTTCATGACAGACGCGCTCAGTATCAGCGGTCTTTCCAAGACTTTCGGCGGTCAGCGAGCACTCAATGATGTGACTCTCGTCCTCGCACCCGGTGAAATTCGCGGTTTGGTCGGACAGAACGGATGCGGAAAATCCACACTCATCAAAGTTCTTGCCGGATACCATGATCCGGACGACGGAGCAAAGATCGTCGTCGCAGGTAGCGAACTGAACCTCGGTGTCCCCGGGAGTGGAGAAGCAGCCGGGCTGCGCTTCGTACATCAGGAGCTGGGGCTGGTGGAAAGCCTCGACGTCGTCGACAACCTGGCTCTCGGACACGGCTACCAGACCAGGTCCATCGGCACGATCGACTTCAAGGCCGAACGCGCGCAGGCCAAGGCGGCCCTCGCCGAACTGGGCTTCGACATCGATCTCAAGAAGCTCGCGTCCGCACTGAGCATGAGCGAACGAACGATGCTTGCGATCGCCCGCGCCGTACAGGATCGGTCGGGCGCGACGAACATCCTGGTTCTCGACGAGCCGACCGCGAACCTACCTGCAGCCGAGGCTGTTCGGCTCTTCGACCTGGTTCGCAGGATCCGGGACCGCGGAGTGGCGGTGCTCTTCGTCTCGCATCACCTGGGCGAGGTCTTCTCGCTGTGCGACAGCGTGACGGTCATGCGCGACGGCAACATCGTCACCACCCGCAGCCTGGAAGGGCTCGACGAGCCGGGACTCGTGGAACTCATGATCGGCCGCCGAGTCGAAGAGTTCCTCGCCGAACCCGACGAGACGACCGACACCGCGGGAGATCCTGTCCTCGAGGTGCGTGGGTTCTCCTGCGGTGCCGTGAAAGACTTCGACTTCTCGATCCGATCGGGCGAGGTGCTCGGGATCGCCGGGATCACCGGGTCGGGCCGCGAGCAGATCGTGCCCGCACTCTTCGGTGCCGAGACCAGAGGTGGCACTGTTGTTGTCGACGGCAAGACGGTGGAGGACGGACGTCCCGACCTCGCGATGGCAGCGGGGGTGGGTTGTGTGCCGGCCGAGCGGCTGAGCAACGCCGCCTTCGCCACCGCCTCCCTTCGTGAGAACGTCTCGGTCGCCGACCCCTGGGCTTACACCAAAGGTGGCATGCTGCGGATCAAGCGTGAGAAGTCCGACGTCGCAACATGGCTCGAGAAGCTCGGAGTGCGGCCCTCCGGCAACACCGAACGCCATCTCGGCACCCTCAGTGGTGGCAACCAGCAGAAGGTGGTGCTGGCCCGATGGCTGCGCCGCAAACCTCGCGTACTCCTGCTCGACGAGCCCACCCAGGGTGTCGACATCGGCGCGAAGGCCGACATCCACACGCTGGTCGACGACGCCGCACAATCCGGGGCCGCAGTGCTGGTGGTCTCCACCGATCACGGCGAACTCACCCGCCTCTGCGATCGCGTGATCGTGCTGTCGGCCGGCTGCGTGGTCGACGATCTCTCCCGCCCTCGGATCGACCCCGACCGGTTGACCGCCTCGACTCTCAAGAAGCCAGCTCGCGCCGAGGCCTGAGCCCCCGTGCTATGTGCGAAAGGAACACCATGACAACACAATCGACCGACGCCGCGGCGACAGCCCCGAAGGGCCCGCCCCCGGGCGGCGGAGACTTCCTCCCGGAGAAGACCAAGGGACGCAAGATCAACCTCGGTCTCGACCGTTTCAGCGGACTGTACGTATGGGTCGCCATCATCGTGCTGTTCGCCATCTGGATTCCCGACCTGTTCCTGACCGAGGGCAACTTCCGCATCATCGCGGGCGATCAGGCCATCACCGCGATGCTGGCGATCGGCCTGATCGTGCCGCTCGCGGCAGGAGTCTTCGACCTCTCGATCGCGGGGGTGATGGGGTTCTCCGTGGCGATGGTGTCGTACCAACTCTCGCAGGGAATCGCAGCACCGATCGCGATCCTCAGCACCCTGCTGTGTGGCGCTCTCATCGGTGCGGTGAACGGCTTCGTGGTGGTCAAGCTCAACGTCGACTCGTTCATCGCAACCCTTGGTATGTCCAGCATCCTGCTGGCAGGTACCTATTTCGTGACAGACGGTAAGCAGATCACCGAAGGCTTCACCGACGGATTCCTGGACATGGGTAGCAAGCCGTTCCTGGGACTGCCCCTTCCGTTCTTCTACATGATCGCCGTCGCGGCGGTGATGTACGTGGTGCTGGAGAAGACACCCCTGGGCCGCTACCTCTACGCGACCGGCGGAAACCGCCAGGCAGCACGGCTCGCCGGTCTCCGGGTCGAGCGAATCATGTTCGGCGCCTTGGTCACATCGGCCACTGTTGCTGCGCTGACGGGTGTGATCTTGGCTGCGAAGCTGGGTACCGCAGCACCCGACATCGGGCCCTCCTATCTGCTCCCGGCGTTCTCGGCGGTCTTCCTGGGTTCGACGCAGATCCGCGCCGGCCGGGTGAACGTCCTCGGAACGCTCATCGCGATCTACCTGCTGGCCACCGGTGTCAAGGGTCTGCAGCTCGCCGGGGCTCCGAGTTACGTCAACGACCTCTTCAACGGCCTGGCGCTGATCATCGCCGTCGCACTCGCCGCACGCACCGCTCGACGCGTGTGAGCATCTCCACGATCAACGACCATTCCCTCTGTGACCCCTTCCAGCTCAAGCATCTACTTCAGTCAATGGCTCTGCAGAGAGCCAACACCCGAGAGGAATCCCAGTGAAGACAACCCGATGGACAAAGGCGTTCGTCGCCGTGGTCGCCGCGAGTCTGTTCGCGACAGCGTGTAGCAGCTCTGACGATGGGGGCACCGGCCAAGCGGCCGACGTGTCCGGTGCGCAGGCGGTGGCAGACCAGTACGAGGCGGCACCGACGAATCTCGTTCTCGACACGCCGTTGAGCAAGGCTCCCGCAGCGGGCAAGTATGTCATCAGTATCGAGACACCCCAACCGATCTCGAGCGCCAAGGACGATGCGATCCAGCAAGCGGCCGACTTGCTGGGCTGGCGCTATCAGCGCATTCTGATGGGAACCGACGCCGAAGCGGCCCCGAAGGCCATGGATCAGGCCATCGCACTGAAGCCGGACGCCATCCACTTCTCGGGCACACCCGTGTCGATGCTGGCGAAGCAGATCGAATCGGCCAAGAACGCCGGCATCGTCGTGATCGCCGACAGTGTTGGTGACGAACCCATTCCGGGTGTCATCTCCACGTCACTCGACGGCACCGCTCAGGTCCAGGAGTGGGGCAAGATGGTCGCCAGCCAGGTCGTGGCCGAGAGCGAAGGCGACGCCAACGTCGCGGTCTTCTCCATCACCGACTACCCGATCCTGAATGTGTTCACCGACGCGTTCACCGCGCAGATGAAGGCGCAGTGCCCGGATTGCAAGGTGGATCTGGTCAATCAGCAGGTGACCGATCTGGGCACCAAGACCCCGCAAAGCGTGGTCAGTACCCTGCAGCGCGATCCGTCCATCAACTACGCGGTCTTCTCCTTCGGAGACCTCGTGCTCGGTGTGGACGCCGCCCTGCGCGGTGCCGGACTGCAGGACCAGGTGACCTTCGCGGGTCAGACCCCCACCCCGGACAACCTGAAGTCGCTCAAAGACGGGGACAACAGCGTCTGGGTCGGGTTCCCGGTACAGATCCTGGGGTGGCGCGTGCTGGACATGCTCGCCCGCGAGTTCAACGGTGACGACCTGAAGCCTGCCGACGACGCATTCCTGCCTACCCAGTTGCTCAACAAGGACAACATCGAGGCAGCGGTGCTGGACCCGGAAACCGGCTTCTACGTGGGTGTCGAGGACTACCAAGACCAGTTCAAGGCCCTGTGGCTCAAGTAAGCGAGACCGGATGAGATGACACTGCCCGGGCCGCGCGTGACCGCCCGGGCAGTGTTGTCTTTCCTGGAGAGAACCGATGAAACCGGAGCAAGAGTGAAAGACAACCGAGCACAACGCATCATGTCCCTCTCGCACCTGTCCTCGATAGGTGTATCCCCGCCGCGGTTCATCGACAATGCCGCACACGGCGGATTCGACGCGGTCGGGCTACGGGTGGCGCAGACACCGCAGGACCGCGGATTTCAGCTGCCTGCGGGTTCGGCTCTTCTGCGTGACACGAAGATCGCTCTGTCGGACAACGGGATGCGGGTGCTCGACGTCGAGGTGGTCAAACTGCACCCCGGCAGCTCCCGGTCTGATTGGTTGCCGGTCCTCGAGGCAGGAGCCGAGCTCGACGCGAGCTACCTACTGGTCACCGTCCTCGACGACGACTACCCCCGGGCCACCGACAACTTCGCCGACCTGGCAGAGCTGTCGCGGGAGTACGGACTCCGAACCTGCCTGGAGCCCATGGTTTTCTCGTCGGTCCGAGACATGACTGCCGCCGCGGAGTTCGTGATGGATGCCCGGAACTCGGATGCGGGACTCCTCGTCGACGCACTGCACTTCTCGCGTGCGGGGTCCCAGTGGTCCGAACTCGACGTGATCGCACCAGAGCTGCTGCCGTATTGCCAACTCTGCGACGCTCCCACCGCCGAACCTGCCGCCGATCACAACGCGGCGATCACGGAGGCCCGGACCGATCGCCTCGCGCCGGGATCGGGGGTATTGCCACTGGTGGAGCTGTTGCAGAGGCTCCCGGCTACCGCCGCGGTCAGTGTGGAGGCGCCTTCTGCGCGGTCTGTCACCGACCCGCGCGGGTGGACCGCCGACCTCGGCCGAGCAGCACGTCAGGTCTTGGAGCAGGTTGTGCGAACTCCGAGCCCGGCCTCGTGAAAACCGACGAAAAATGAGAAACTGTAGTCATGACTAAGAAACCCTTCAGGTTCGCTGCCCAGGTGTATCGGGCAAACACCGGACAGGAATGGCGCGACGTCGCGCACAGGGTCGAAGACATGGGCTATTCGGCCTTGCATGTGTCCGATCACTACATCGGGCCGGGTGCCGCACTCGACCCGACCGGGCACCGCCCGGTGACGATGGCGCCCATCACGAGCATGGCCGTCGCCGCCGAGGTCACCGACACGCTGAAGATCGGCTGCCGCATGTTCTGCACCAGCTACCACGAACCGGTGGTGTTGGCGAAAGAGGCTGCGACGCTGTCGATGTTCGCACCAGACCGGATCGAGATCGGGCTCGGCGCAGGGTGGCTCGGCTCCGAATACGACGCGATGGGCATTGACTTCCCGTCGGCGGGTCTGCGCGTGGACCGGCTCGAGGAAACCGTCGAGCTGATCACCCAGTACCTCGCCGGAAACGAGATCAAGGTCGACGGGACGTTCGTGAAGGCGCACAGCTTCTTGCCACTGCCGGTCCCCGAGATCACACCCCCGATCATGATCGGAGGTGGAGCGCGGCGGGTCCTGACGCTGGCAGGCAGAACCGCCGACATCGTGAGCATCAACTTCAACAACCGGTCGGGTGTGCTCGGCTCCGACAGCGTGCTCACCTCGACCGTCGACGAGACCCACAGGAAGCTGGGCTGGGTACGCGGCGGGGCGGGAGATCGAATGGCCGACGTCGAACTCGAGACGGGCGCCTACTTCGTCGCCATCGAGGGTCAGACCGATGTCACCGAGGAGGCGTTGATCGAGCGCACGGGCTTCTCACGCGCCGAGCTCCGGGCCTTCCCGCACGCGCTCGTCGGCTCGGTCGACGACATCTGTGATCAGCTCGAACAACGTCGTGAAGAGTTCGGATTCTCGTACTTTACGATTGGTGATCGGGCTTACGAACAATTTGCGCCCATCGTCGAGCGCATGACCGGGAAGTGACGGCAGCCATGGATTCCGAGACCACGGGGACAACTGTCGAGAACAAGTTCGTCCACATGATCGCCCCAGAAGTCGCCGAGACCGTTGTCGAGGCCGAACCGGTACCGGCGCCGGATGGTGTCATCGTCGACATCGGGTTCTGCGGTATCTGTGCCACCGACACCCACGGATACGCCTCTGCGGCGTTGCCGCCTGCGGTATTCGGACACGAGTGGATGGGCACTGTCGCCGCGGTGGGCGACGATGTCACGACACTGCAGGTAGGCCAGCGAGTGATCGCCGGGGTCGGACCTGCGTGCGGTGTCTGCGCACAGTGCCGTGCCGGTCACGCGCCCAACTGCGACCTCGCCTTCGCCGAAGCCAACGGCATCACCGACGATGCGCCGACCCACGGCGGTTTCGCGACAAAGCTGAAAGTTTCTGCGCGACGGGCAATTCCGGTACTCGATGAGCTGTCCGATGAGGAAGCGGCGTTGATGGAACCGGCCACGGTGACGTTCCACGCGGTCCGGCGAGCGCAGATGCGGTTCGGGTCGACCGTCGTGGTCCAGGGCGCAGGACCGATCGGCCTGCTCACCGCACAACACGCTCGCACCGGTGGTGCGGGCAGACTCATCATCAGCGAACCGTCGGCTCCGCGCCGGGCGGCAGCGACCGCGCTCGGCTTCACCGACGTGGTCGAGCCTGCCGACCTTCCGGCGTTGCTCGCCAAGGCCACGAACGGCCTCGGCGCGGACGTACTCTTCGAATGCACCGGCGTCGCGGCGCTGCTGCAGCCCTCGGCCGAACTGGTCAGGCGCGGCGGAACCCTCGCGCTACTCGGGTACCCGGGCACCGATTCATCCGTGAGTTATGGGGATTGGCAGAGCCGGGAGCTGACCGTCATAGGATCGCTCGCGTACTCCCACGAAGACTTCGCGGCCACCATGCGGCTGATCGCGGACGGACGTATCGACGTGAAGTCGCTGCACACCGGCACGATTGGGCTGGGCGATCTGGTGGCGATGTTCCGAGAGCTCGATTCGGGTACCAGCGAACACGCCAAGGTCCTGGTCGACCCGACCAGGTAGTCCGTGCCTGCGGTCGGGCAGGCACCGTCGACCGTGCCTTTACAACCGTCGACCGTGCCTTACCGACCATCGAGCGTGCCAAAGTTGTGAAACTTCGGCACGCTCGACGGCGTTATCGGCACGCTCGGCGGGAGGTCAGGCGGGTGCGGGAATCGGGATCGTTTGCCCGCTGCCGCAGGTCGCTCCGCCGTCGACGGGTATCGCTGCTCCCGTGACGAACGACGCCAGGGGTGAGGCCAGGAAGGCGATGACCTCCCCGACCTCACGGGCGGTCCCCCACCGTTGCAGAGGGACCATCGACGCGAGCGACTGATACCGCTCCGGGGTGTTCTCTTCGATGCGTTTGGTCATGCCGGTACTGATCGGACCGGGGCAGACGGTGTTGACCCGGATCTTGTCGTTCGCGAGATCGATGGCGAACGAACGCGCCAGGTTGACCACGCCTGCCTTCGCGGCGGCATAAGGCCAGCGATTGGGTTCGCCTCCCATCGCAGTCGCGGATGCGGTGATGACCACCGAGCCGCCACCGTTGCGCCGGAACGCCGGAATCGATTCGCGCACACCGAGCGCCACAGCGCGCAGGTTGACGTTGATCGAGCGGTCGAAGACCTCCATGTCGAGGGTCTCGATGGATCCGGAGGCCGGTACGCCGGCATTGAGGATCAAGGCATCGAGCCGGCCGAACGACTCCTCGGCGAGCTCGATGGCGGCGCGGTTGTCGACATCGCAGGTGACGTCGCCGACGAACGGCACCGCGCTGTCGTTGCCCGCCAACCAATCCAGCGACTCCGAGGTCATATCGAAGGCGACCACCGACCCGCCGCGCTCGAGAATGATCTCGACGGCGGCCCGGCCGATACCGGACGCCGCGCCAGTGACAACAGCAACAATGCCCCTCTCCGTCATTGTGATGAGGCCATCTCGATGATCGCGCGCCCGATGATCTCACCGCGGGCCAGCGCCTGATACGCCTCGTCGGCTTGATCCAGCGTGTACCGGCGGGTGATGACGCGTTCGGGCTCGACGATCCCGCCTGAGACCAGGCGAAGCAGGGCAGGCATGTCCGTGCGGGCCTTGGCGCCGTAGGAACCGTGGATCTCCAGCTTGCGCCGGACCAGTCGGGCCAGGTCGATCTCTCCCACGCTGCCAGCGGGTGCGATACCGACCACTACTGCCCGGCCGCCGTCGTCGAGGATGTCCAGTGCGGTGGCGAAGGTGTGTTTGTTGCCGAGGGCCTCGAACGCGACGTCGACCCCGTGACCGTCGGTGAGGGCCTTGACCTCGGCGACCACGTCGGTGTCCCGGGAATTGATGGTGTGGGTGGCACCGAGTGCCGCAACGGCTTTCAGCTTCTCGTCGTCGATGTCGATCGCGATGATCTGCGAAACGCCGGACGCGACCGCGAACTGCACGATCGACGATCCGACCCCACCGGCTGCGATGACCGCGATCCGGTCGCCCAGGACGAGTTCGGCGTTGTTGATCGCACCGAGTGCGGTGAACGAGCTGCAACCGAGGATCGAGACCTCACCGAGACCGACTCCTTCGGGAACCTTGAAGGCGTCGGATGCGGGCACGACGCAGTATTCGGCCAGTCCTCCCATGGAGTACATCGCCAGTGGCGTACCGTCTTCGCGGCCCAGTCGCGTCTCGCCGTCATAGAGAGTGCCGTTCAAGCGGTTGTGCGCGAAAAACTTCTCGCAGAGGTCCTCTTTGCCGCTGACGCAGTGCCGGCAATCGCCGCACGGCATGATGAAGCTACAGACGACGCGATCGCCGACGGCGACGTTGTCCACTCCTTCGCCGGTCTGCTCGACGACACCGGACACTTCGTGACCGAGTACTGCCGGGACCGGGAACTTGACCTCGGACTTGAGCACATGCAGGTCGGTGTGGCAGACGCCGCAGGCGGTCACCTTCAGCAGGATCTCGCCGCGCCGGGGCTCGGGCCGTGGGATGTCTTCGATCGTCAGCGACGGGCTGGTGCCGTCGAATACTGCTGCCTTCACAACACACTCGCTTTCGAAATGTCGGTCGAGAGTTCTTCGGCGGTCTCGAGTAGCGAGGCCAGCCGGGCCGGCGCCTCCGCCCAGTCCCGGGTGGATCGCATCTCGTCCCAGAAGTTTATCTCCACGATGAACTGCTCGGCCCCCGCTGCGACCGCGGTACGGAGATCGCCGCGGACACCCTCGATGCCGTGTCCGCCGGAGCCGACGGCGTCGGTGGGCCGCTGCAGATAGGAGCGCAGGAACAATCGGACCGGTGCAGCATCATCGGCACGCAGCCCCGCCATCGTGTCGAGTTGTTGCTGCAAGGCCTCCACGGTCCCGCTGCTGGGGTTCCAGATGTCGAACAGTGCTGCGGTGCGGGCCAATCCGGCCACCGATCGCAAACCGGACAGCAGTGGCGGGTGTGGTTGCTGCAGCGGTTTAGGGCGGATCACCGACCGCGGGATGGAGAAGAACTCCCCGGAGAACTCGACCGGATCGGGACCCCAACAGGCCTGCACCGCGTTGACGAGTTCGCTCATCCGTCGACCACGCGTGCGCGGGTCGACGTCCATCTGGCTGTGCTCCTCGTCGGACCAGCCTGCCCCGAGGCCCGCGACGAGTCGGCCGCCCGACAGTACATCGAGCGTCGAAAGACGTTGCGCCAGTTCGACCGGACGGTGGTAGCCCGCGACGAGGATGCTGCTGCCGATCATCGCCTTCTCGGTACAGGCGGCGACAAAGGCCATCAGCTCGGTGGCCCCGAGTACCGAGCGGTACGCGGGGTGGACGCTGGTGGTGTGCCGTCCGCCGTAGATCGACTCGTTCGCCTCCGGGTAGAACAGGTGCTCCTGCACCCACAAGCTGGCGAAGCCGAGTTCTTCGGCCGAGGTCGCGAAGGCCCGGATCGCACCGGCGTCGACATGTTCACCGAGCTGCGGGAGGGTCAGACCGATCTCGACCACTAGAGCACCGTCACTGTTCCGGTGTTGCCGTCTACCTCGACCATCGCACCGTCGGGGATGCGCGCGGTGGCATCCTGCACCGACACCGCGCAGGGAATTCCCAATTCGCGACAGACGATGGACGAGTGCGTGATGGTCGAGCCCACGTTGACCACGACGCCGCCTGCGAAGACGAACAACGGAGTCCAGGCCGGATCCGTCTGGGGCGCAATGATGATGTCGCCCTCTTCGAGGTGCTCGGCGTCGTAGGGATCGTGCAGGATCCGGGCGCGGCCGCGGCTCACACCGGGTGCCCCGGACACCCCGGCGATGGATTCGCCGGGGACGGCGATCTGTGCTTTGTGCTCGGTCCGCTTGGGCCACTGCGACAGCGGCAGCGGCTCGAACAGGAAGAACGGAGGCTCGAGGTCGAACAGTGCGAGATACTGCTCGCGCCGTTGCGCGATGGTCTCCTTGAAGGACTCGGGATCGGCAGCGAAGGCGTCCAGTTCATCGGCGAGCAGCATCGTGACGTCGTGGTGGTCTTCCATGACCCCTCGCGCGACCATCCGGTGGCCCAATTCGTAAAGGGCTGTGCGCATCTCACCCATCACCTTCACGCAGGCGGTCTTGGTGCGCTCTCGCCACGGCATGAACCGGGTGATCGACTTCGCGGCGTCGAGGAAGCTCTGTCGCGTCTGTTCGTCGGGCATCTTGGCTGCGAGTTCGGCGGTCAGGGCGATTCGCTTCGTCTCGTTGCGCTGCCGGATCAGCTCGGGGTCGGAAGAGTCCGGACTCAACCGCATCCCATTGATCGCGAGCAGGGCGAGAACAGGCTTCGACTCCCAGCTGTCCGAACGGATGTCCCATTCGTTGGGCGCGCGCGAACCGTATTTGTAGAGGAAGTCGTCGAAGTCCGTCCGGAACTGCTTGGCGTCGGGGGAGCCGCTCGCGTCTACGGCGTCGAGCAGGGTGGCGAGGCCGTTGTCGAACAGCGCGGTCAACTCGTCGGAGCCCGCAACCAACCGGCCCATGTTCCACAGTGCGAACGACGGTGCGGCCGAATCGACACCACCGAGACCGCTGAGCAGGTCGCCGAGTTTGTCGGCTTCACCGATCGATGCCAGCAGGGCGCCCGCGACCGCAGGTCCGACGGTCGAGAGTGTGGTGGTCACCGGGTGGTAGGCGTAGCAGAAGATCAGGTCGGGGACGAATGACCGTGCGTGATCGACCAACTGCTGATCGTTCAGCGTGTTCAGGTCAGGCCGGTTCGCCCGGGCCTGGTCGGCCCGTCGCTTGGTCTCCTCCGCCTCGGGGAACTCGTCCGTTGTCAGAGCCCAGGCGCTCTTCTCCGCTAGACGCGCGGTGAGTTCTGCGTTGGCGTGGCCGGGCTTTTCCACGTAGTCGGGAAGGTCCGGGTGGTCGCCGACCCACAACCGGTTCCATTCCGGAACGGTCATTCCGGGCAGGCGGGCACCGTTGAGTTCGGTCGCCGAGAAGTTCGTGAAGTGGTAGCCACCGAAGTTGCCGAGCGTCTCGGGCATCACCTCGTCGAGCTCCGACGCCAGGTGGGTGCCGAGATGCTCGACGTATCCCTCACGCCAGCCGATGTTGAGGCCCTTGTTCCAGACGAGGCTGACATTCAGGGGACTCGACGGGTCCGGCAGCACCTCTCCCGCGTTGGCACGCGTGTACACGGGGTACCGCTCGCTGTACTCCCAGTCGGTGATCCAGCTGTCGGCGTTTTGCTCGTTGCTCACGAGTCCTCCTCGAGGTGCTGTAGGACTGTATTTCAAGTCACACTATAGAAACATCGGCACAATAGAAACATGTACAGAGATATTGCGCAGCAAGTTGGCGATCTTTTCTCTGCAGACGCGCTCGTCCAGTAACTTTACGAGTCATCTAGTAAGTTGGTTCGAAATGTGGGAGACTCAGCTCACATCCCCTGTTCCACGCCTCGCCGAGCCCGCGAGGTGTTCTTCGTCATTCCGCCATGACCCGTATCCGCCATGACCCCTTGTTCGGAGGAACGCCATGTTCTCGAAAGTCCTCGTAGCCAATCGCGGAGAGATCGCGGTCCGAGCATTCCGTGCCGCCGTCGAACTGGGCGCTTCGACCGTTGCGGTCTTTCCCTATGAGGACCGGAACTCCGCGCACCGGGCGAAGGCGTTCGAGTCCTATCAGATCGGTGAGACGGGGCACCCGGTCCGTGCCTACCTCTCAGTCTCCGAGATCATCGCGGCAGCGAAGCGTTCCGGTGCCGATGCGGTGTACCCGGGGTACGGGTTTCTCTCGGAGAACGCCGGCTTGGCGGCCGCCTGTGAGGCCGAGGGCATCGTGTTCGTCGGTCCGTCGGCGCAGATACTGGAGTTGACGGGTGACAAGTCCCAGGCCATCGCCGCCGCTCGCGCGGCGGGTCTCCCGGTGCTCGCCTCGTCGGCGCCCTCCGACGACGTGGAGGCGCTGATCGACGCGGCCGCCGAGATGCGATTCCCGCTGTTCGTCAAAGCGGTGGCCGGCGGTGGAGGGCGCGGGATGCGCCGCGTCGCCGGGCCGGAGCAATTACGCGAATCGATCGAGGCGGCATCGCGGGAGGCGAAGACCGCGTTCGGCGACGGTACGGTGTTCCTCGAGCAGGCGGTCGTCGATCCCCGGCACATCGAGGTACAGATACTTGCCGACGCCACCGGAGACGTGATCCACCTGTACGAACGGGATTGCTCACTACAGCGACGGCACCAGAAGGTGGTCGAGGTCGCACCCGCCCCAGGACTGGATCCCGAACTCCGGCAACGAATCTGCGCTGATGCCGTCACGTTCGCCCGGCACATCGGCTACACCTGCGCGGGAACCGTCGAGTTCCTCCTCGACCCGTTCGGCAACTACGTGTTCATCGAGATGAATCCGCGGATCCAGGTGGAGCACACCGTCACCGAGGAGATCACCGATGTCGATCTGGTGGGCTCGCAGCTGCGGATCGCCTCCGGTGAGACCCTCGCCGACCTCGGACTGACGCAGGAGTCGATCGAGATCCGCGGTGCTGCCATGCAATGCCGCATCACCACGGAAGATCCGACCAATGGCTTCCGGCCGGACACCGGCCGGGTCACGGCTTATCGAACCCCCGGCGGATCCGGGGTGCGCCTCGACGGCAGCGTGGGTGTCGGCTCGGAGATCGGGTCGCACTTCGACTCGATGCTGGTCAAACTCACCTGCCGCGGTCGCGACTTCGCGACGGCCTGCGCGCGGTCGCGGCGAGCGATCGCCGAGTTCCGCGTGCGCGGCGTCTCGACGAACATCCCCTTCCTGCAAGCGGTCCTGGACAATCCGGATTTCCTCGCGTGGAACGTCACGACGACGTTCATCGAAGAGCATCCCGAGTTGTTGACGCAGAACGTCTCTGCAGACCGCGGCACCAAGATCCTGCGCTATCTGGCGGATATCACGGTCAACCGGCCTCACGGGGAACGCCCCACGTCGGTGTACGCGATCGACAAGTTGCCGACCGTCGATCTGGCTGCCCGCCCCGAACCGGGGTCCCGGGACCGGCTCCTCCGGCTGGGTCCGGGCGGGTTCGCGGCCGATCTCAGAGCCGCCACCGCGCTGGCCGTCACCGACACGACCTTCCGCGATGCCCACCAGTCCCTGCTCGCGACCCGGGTCCGCACCCGCGATCTCGTCACCGTCGCGCCGCATGTCGCGCGTTTGACCCCGCGGTTGTTGTCCGTCGAGGCCTGGGGCGGCGCGACCTACGACGTCGCGTTGCGCTTCTTGCACGAGGATCCGTGGGAACGTCTCGCCGCGCTCCGCGCAGAGATGCCGAACATCTGCCTGCAGATGCTGCTGCGCGGCCGTAACACCGTCGGGTACACGGCATACCCGGACGAGGTCACCCACGCGTTCGTCCGCGAGGCGACCGACACCGGCGTCGACATCTTCCGGATCTTCGACGCGCTCAACAACATCGATCAGATGCGTCCGGCAATCGACGCGGTCCTGGAGACCGGGACGGCCGTTGCCGAAGTGGCGATGTCGTACACCGGCGACCTCGCCGATCCACGCGAGACGCTGTACACGCTGGACTACTATCTGCGACTCGCAGAGCAGTTGGTCGAGGCAGGTGCGCATGTCCTGGCCATCAAGGACATGGCCGGTCTGCTTCGTCCCGCCGCGGCGTCCACATTGGTCACCGCGTTGCGTTCACGTTTCGACCTCCCGGTGCACCTGCACACCCACGACACGCCGGGTGGTCAGCTCGCGACCTACTACGCCGCCTGGCAGGCGGGTGTCGATGCCGTGGACGGCGCCAGCGCAGCGCTCGCCGGTACCACCAGCCAGCCTGCGTTGTCGGCCATCGTCGCCGCGACCGACCACACCGACCGCGCGACCGGACTCGACCTCACCGCTGTCTGTGATCTCGAACCCTATTGGGCAGCAGTGCGATCTGCGTATGCACCTTTCGAATCCGGACTTCCGGCACCCACCGGGCGGGTCTACACGCACGAGATCCCCGGTGGCCAGCTGTCCAATCTGCGTCAGCAGGCCGATGCTCTCGGCCTTGCCCACCGCTTCGAGGACATCGAAGCGGCCTACGCGGGTGCCGACCGGATCCTCGGCCGCCTGATCAAGGTGACGCCGTCGTCGAAGGTCGTCGGAGATCTGGCGTTGTCGCTGGTTGGTGCGGATGCCACGGCGGCTGACTTCGAGGCCGACCCCGCCGGCTACGACATCCCAGCGTCGGTGATCGACTTCCTGCGCGGAGACCTGGGTGAACCTGCCGGTGGCTGGCCCGAACCCTTGCGCTCTCGTGCGCTGGCCGGTCGCGCAGAGCCCCGCGCGACCGTCCCGCTGACCGAGGCGGACACCACCGCACTCGGCGCCGGGTCGCGCGAGCGGCGAGAGGCTTTGAACCGGTTGCTGTTCCCGGGGCCGACCGCCGAGTTCGAGTCGCACCGCGACAACTACGGCGACACCTCGCAGCTGTCGACCAACCAGTATTTCTACGGTCTGCGGCAGGACGAGGAGCACCGGGTGCAGCTCGAAAAGGGCGTGGAACTGCTCATCGGTCTCGAGGCGATCTCCGACCCGGACGCGAACGGGATGCGCAACGTCCTGTGCATCCTCAACGGTCAGCTGCGTCCGGTCCAGATTCGCGATCGGAGCATCGAGACGACCACACGTTCGGCTGAGAGGGCCGACCGTACCGACCCCGGACATCTACCGGCGCCGTTCACCGGGGTGGTGACGCTGTCGGTAAAAGAGGGCGACACCATCGCGCAGGGCGAATCGGTGGGTTCGATCGAGGCAATGAAGATGGAAGCGACCATCACTGCCACCAAGGCGGGCGTCGTGACCAGGATCCCCATCAGCCGGGGCGCACAGGTCGACGGTGGAGACCTGCTGCTCGTCGTCGGCTAGATCAAGGGTGCGGGCGCGATGTCGCCCGTGACCAACAATCCGAAGGAGTGAGAACACATGACCGGTCGGTTCGAGGGCAAAGTCGCCTTCATCACGGGAGCTGCACGAGGACAGGGACGTTCGCACGCGATTCGTCTTGCCGAAGAAGGCGCGGACATCATCGCGATCGACATCTGTCGGCCGATCGAGAGCGTGACGCCGTTCTATTCGCTGGCGGATCCCTCCGACCTCGCGGAGACCGTGCGCCTGGTCGAGGGTCTGGACAGACGCATTGTGGCGCGGGAGGTGGATGTCCGTGACCTCTCGGCGCTCACCGCCGCTCTCGACGAAGGCGTTGCTGCACTGGGGGGTTTGGACATCGTTCTGGCCAACGCCGGCATCTTCATCAGTCATGACGCCGACGGCATGCCGGAAGAGGCATGGCGTGACGTCCTGGACATCAATCTGACCGGTGTCTTCTTCACAGCGCACGCCGCCATCCCGCACCTCAAGAAGCGGGGTGCCGGCGTCATCCTGCTGACCAGCTCCACTGCCGGAATGCAAGGCTACGCAAATGCGCCGCACTACACGGCGAGCAAGCACGGCGTGGTCGGGTTGATGAAGAGTCTCGCGCAGGAACTCGGCCCCTTCGGCATCCGGGTCAACACGGTGCACCCGACCGGTGTGGATACCCCGATGATCCAAAACGAACGAACCTGGGGATTGTTCTCCCCGGACGACCCGAATCCCACTCGCGAGGCCGCCGCCGAGGCGATGAAGGTGACCAACCTGCTTCCGGTTCCATGGATCGACCCTCGCGACGTGAGCAACCTAGTGGCCTGGCTGGCCTCCGACGAGGCGCGTTACGTGACGGCGTCGCAGTATTCCGTCGATGCGGGCGCGGTGAACAAGCCGTGATGAAACCCTGATACTCCTGCTCCACAGCACAAACGAGCCGGAAATACTAAGACGAGCCACCTACAGGTGGCTCGTCTTCGTATAGGTGGATCGTTTGGTTCAGCTCACGAGCGCGGCAGCAACCGTCTCGGCGTGCACGGCGGTGTTGCCGAAGAGTAGTTCGCTCGTCTTGGCACGACGGAAGTACCTGTGCAGCGGGTGTTCCCAGGTGAACCCGATGCCGCCGTGGATCTGGACGGACTCCTCTGCCGCGAAGGTTGCGGCCCGTGAGGCCAGCACCCGGGCGGTCGCTGCAGCGACGGACAGTTCGTTGTGACTGCGGGTGTCCGCCTCGGCCGCATCGAGCACCGCGGCCTCCGCGAGTTCGATCGCGACGAGCATGTCGGTGAGCCGATGCTTGATCGACTGGAACGATCCGATGGCCCGACCGAACTGGTGCCGGGTCGTGGCGTACTCCACGGACATCTCGAGGCAAGCGCGCGCCGCCCCCACCTGCTCGGCGGCGAGTGCGGTGATCGCAACGGCCTGCGCCTTCGCCAGACCTGCCGCGAGATCATCGCCGCCGATGCGCTGGGCCGGCGCCGCTGTGAACTCCACACGTGCGAGTGGTCTGGTGAAGTCGAGGGATTCGCGTGCGGTGCGGACCACGCCGTCGGCGTCACCGGCGATGATCGCCAACTCCGGACCGGACGACCCGTCGGCGACCACGACGAGCAGGTCGGCGTCTGCACCGGAGACCACGGCTTCCTGCGCGCCATCGAGGACGAGCGTGTCTCCGTCACCACCGGACGCCGTGATCGACGACGTCGCAAAGGGGTAACCGGTCACGAGTGCGGCGGTCACGCTGCCGTCCGCGATGGTCGGCAGATGTTGTGCCCTGGCGTCTTCCGAACCCGCATGCAGCAGGGTGAAACCCGCCAGGATCACCGACGAGAAGTACGGTGCGGCACCGAGTGATCTACCCAGCTCGGCCATCACCACCGCGGTGTCCTTCAAGGTGAATCCGGCTCCACCGTAGGTCTCCGGGAACGGGACCTCGGTCAGTCCCATCTCCAGCAAGGCGCTCCAGACGTCGTCGCCCGCTGCGGTCCGTGCCAGTGACGACCGGAGACTGGATTCGAGATCGCGTTGTTCGACCGTCAATTCGAGTGGCATTGCCGAGCTCCTAACGTGGTTCGCGGGGCAGGCCGAGCCCGCGTTCGCCGATGATGTTTCGCTGTATCTCGTCCGAGCCGCCGGCGATGCGATAGCCGGGCGCGCCCAGGAGATGTTCGGTCCACGCGAACGTGTTCAGTTCTCCGGTGTCGGCGAGGATTTTCGGCCCGAGGAACGACGCGGCAGCGTCGCCGATCCGCTTGAGATTCTGGGTCCAGACGAGCTTGCCGATCGACCCCTCTACTCCAGGAACGGCTCCCGATTGCTCACGTTCAGCGTACCGAGCCACCATCAGCGCCGAGGCGCGCTCGTAGATCACGGCGTCTGCTAGTTGCTGTCGTACCAGGGGGTCGTCGGTGATGCCCATGCTCTTGGCCAGCCGCACGAGGTCGGCGCTGTTGCCGCCGGCGCTGACGATGCCGGCGCTCGAATTGCGTTCGAATCCAAGCGTTGTGAGCGCGACCTTCCAACCGTCGCCCTCGGCACCGATGCGCAGCGAGTCCGGGAGTTCGACGTCGGTGAGGAAGACCTCGTTGAAGGTCGAACCGCCAGAGCTCTGTCGAATGGGACGTACGTCGACCCCCGGCGCGTCCATCGGCACCATGAACGCCGTCATCCCACGGTGTTTGGCGACGGTGGTGTCGGTGCGGGCGATGAGCAGGCCCCACTCAGAGAACTGCGCGCCCGAGCTCCAGACCTTCTGCCCGTTGACCCGCCAGGTGTCGCCGGACTTCACGGCCTTGGTCGAGAGGCCGGCGAGATCCGATCCTGCACCCGGCTCCGAGAACAGCTGGCAGCACAGGAGGTCGGTCCGCAGGAAAGGTCTGACGAAGTGTTTCTTCTGGTCCTCGGTACCCAGCACGTGCAGGGTCGGCGCCACCAATTCGACAGTGACCAGCACG
Source organism: Williamsia soli (assembly GCF_017377795.1). Lineage (GTDB taxonomy): Bacteria > Actinomycetota > Actinomycetes > Mycobacteriales > Mycobacteriaceae > Williamsia > Williamsia soli. The sequence goes on from NZ_JAFRDR010000001.1 coordinate 39,559, forward strand.
GTCTCGTGACGGTCTGGTGTGTTGTATTGCCGCTCGAGGCCTACGTACACTCGTTCGTGGCTCGCCGTGAGGCCTGCACCACCCCACTCAGAACCCCAGGTGATCGCGCCGAATCCGGCGTCGACCCTGCGCCGCTGCCAGTCCCGCGCGGCGTCGATCAGTGCCCGTTCCTCGTCGTGGGTGTGGTTGTGGAAGATCGCATAATTGGGGTCTGGGGCGACCGTCGATTCGCTCTCCCGCCGGTCGAGGTGCTCATCGAGCCAGGCAACGCACTTCTCTGAGAACGCGTCCAGGTCGATGACCTGTGCTTCGCCCGAACCGGGTGCCGGCGTCATGGCTTCTTTCCTTTCGCCATCTCCGCGATCCTGGCCTCGACGGCCTTCTTGGAGTCGGGGTGTTCGGATAGGCGGACGGTAAAGGTCTGTTCGAGTTCGTAGCCACGCTTGAGGTCGACGTCTTCGCATCCGTTCAACGACTGCTTCGCGAGGGTCAGCGCATATCGGCTCTTCGCGGCGATGACGCGCGCCCGCGACATCGCGACCTCGAGGAGGTCGTCGTGGGGCACCACGTCGATCGGGGCACCCCAGCTGCGCAGGGTCTCGGCGTCGACGGGTTCGGCGGTGAAGAACATGCGGCGCATCGCCTGTTGCGGAAGCATCCTGGCGGTGAACCGGCCTCCACCCAGTACGCCGACGCCCATTTCCGGCAGGCCGAACGTCGCCCGGTCGGAGGCGACGACGATGTCGCTGAGCGAGGCCAAAGCGAGACCGCTGCCGAGAGCGGGACCGTTGATCGCAGCAATGACTGGCAGCGCGCAGTCGTACAGCCCGAAGAGTGCGCGTCGCACGCTGCGCATCTCGACGTCGCCGCTGACCGCATCCATCACCCGAAAGTTGCCGAGATCGTTTCCTGCACAGAAGATCCGGCCCCGGCCGGTGAGTACGACGGCCCGGATGTCCTGATTGTCGGACAGGGCGTCGAAGACCTCGGCGATCTCGTGATACATCTGCGTGTCGATCGCGTTCACCTTGCCGCGTGCGAGTTCGACGAGTGCAATACCCGATTCCGGCTCGGTGACGACGAGGTGTTCGATCCCAGGCGTCTGAACAGTCATTCGGCCTCTATTTCTCATGTGTCGCGGCGAACTTCATCGCCGACATCTGCGGTGGAAGCGCATTCCGATCGCGGGTCCAGTCGCGGAGCGCAAACTTCTGCACCTTGCCGCTGGCGGTCTTCGGCAGCGAATCGACCACGAAGACGCTCTCCGGAATCTTCTGGACCGCGATCTCTCGGTCGAGCAGGAATGAGTGGACCTCTCCGAGGGTGAGGTCGCGATGGTCGCGGGTCACGACGAACGCGCAGCCGCGTTCTCCCGTCCGGGGGTCCGGTCCGGCGACGACAGCGACCTCGACGACAGCAGGGTGTTCGCTGAGCTGATTCTCGACGTCGTGGGCACTGATCTTCTCGCCCGACCGGTTGATGATGTCCTTGATACGACCGACGACATGGATGCCGCCGCTGCTGTCGAACCGGCCCAGATCGCCGGTTCGAAAGAATCCATCTGGCGTGAAAGCATCTGCATTGAGGGAGGATTCGAGGTACCCGAGGAAGGTGTCGGGGCCGCGCCACATGATCTCGCCGACGTCACCGGTCTGCGCGAGGCCACCCTTGCCGTCGGACACCAGGAGTTCGGTCGGACCGATCGGCCGCCCGTCGGTGTTTATCCGGAGATACAGCGGATCCAGGCGGTCGGCGGTGCTGACCGACGGGCCCTCGGTGGCGCCATACATCCGCACCACCGTCCCGAGTCGTTCGGTGGCCGCAGCGGTGAGTGCGTCAGGGATGTTGGCACCGCCGCAGACGATGTACCGGATCGAGGGGGTCGGTGTGCCTGTTGTTACGGCAACGTCGAGCAGCCCACGAAGAAACGGCGTGGAGAAGATCATGAAGCTGCCGCGTTCAGTGACGATGCGCTGCAAGGCAACCGCGGGATCCCACACGTCCTGCAGGACAACGGGTGCGCCGAGTAAAAAGGGGAGAATCAAGGCGCAGTTGATACCGGTGACGTGGGTGACCGGTGAAGGGTTGAAGATCACGTCGGTCTCGTTGAGACCGAACCAGTCGATCATCGAGCGGTTTTCGTAGACCAACGTGTTGTGGCTGTGCAGCGCCCCTTTGGGATCGGCGGTGGTGCCCGAGGTGTACAGCAACAGGCAGACGTCGTCGGCAACCGGAGGTGCGATGGCCCGGGTCTTGCTGATCATCGGCGTCGTGACCGAGCTCATGAGGTCGGTCCAGGTGACGGCAAGACTTCCGGCGCCGGAGGCGTCGCCGAGCGAGATGATCCATTCGAGGTCGGGTAGGGCGGCAGCGAGGCCCCGGTACATCTCGCCGACATCGGCGCCGCGGAGCTCGGCCGGGATGAACACGACCTTGGCCCGGGACTGACCGAGGATGAAGCGTAGTTCGCGGGAGCGGTAGATGGGCACGATCGGGTTGGCGACGGCACCGATCTTCATCACGGCTTGGAAGACGATGACCGCTTCTGCGCAGTTGGGAAGCTGAAAAGACACCACGTCGTCCGGGGTGACCCCACGGGCTTGCAGTGCGGCCGCCAATCGCGTTGCTTGTAGGTCGACCTCGGCGAAGGTCAGCCGTCGGTCGCCGTCGACCACCGCTGTCGCCATGGGATAGCGCTGGGCCGCGCGGGTGAGAAAATGGCCGATCGGCTGGTCAACCCAGTACCCGCCATCGCGAAACGACTGCGCGAGTTCAGCATTCGGTGGCCGTGTTGGCAACATGGCTACCTCCTGTCCTGCGCCGCGTACTTTTCTGACATCGGCTACAGTATCTAATCTCGCTAACTATGTACAGACTTGACCCACATCACAGTTCGGATGGGTACTGTTGGGCGCAATGCCGGAGCGCTGAAAGTGTTGTCAGCGTACGAGCCGAATGCGCTGATATCCACGCAGCGCCTGCTGATCGCCATGGGGGAGAGATGACCGCAGAAGACACCGTAGGGCCGAAGGTCCGCGGGCAGAAGATGTCCGCAAAGATCGCAAACGTCATCGCGGATCAGATCCTCACCGGCGGCATCGTGGTCGGTCAGCGGCTTCCGACCGAGAAAGAGATGGTGGCCGAGCACGGGGTTGCCCGCACCACGGTCCGGGAGGCGCTGCGGCTACTCGAGAGCCGGGACCTGGTGACCATCAAGTCCGGCATCGGCGGCGGCCCGGTCGCCAAGCGGCCGGAGCTCGAATCGCTCGGGAACACAATGAAGCTGTTCCTGCAGATCGACAGCGCCAACATCAGCGACGTCATCGATGTCCGGCTGATGCTCGAACCCATCGTGGCCCGCGCCGCTGCGGCGAACGTGACCGACGAACAGATCGAGGTCATGCAGACCGCGCTCGACAGGATGCGCGAAGATCCGGGTGACTATGCGAACTTCCAGGAGAACAACGCGGTCTTCCAGCGCTGTGTGTACGAGGCGGCCGGCAATCCCGCGCTGAAGATCGTCATGGAGACGCTGTGGTTGCTGGTGCGCGACGCCGAACCCAACGAGCATCCGATGGCCACCAGACTTGCCGCGGTCGAGATGCAGCAGGACGTCTTGGACGCGATGCGTGCGCGCGACACCGAGGCGACCGCGAAGACGATGAGCGCGTTCAACGAGGAGTCGGCGAAGTACTACCGCCGGCGGCTGGCCGACATCATCTCGCGGCCGGTGCACTGGCAGATGTAGGGGTGAGTGCGCTCGTCGACCGTTCGGCCGACGTTGCAGCCGTCGGGAACATTCGCGGGTTCCGGGCTCTCCTATCCCTGAAAGCCACACATCAGCGAGGAGAACATCATGGCCACCGAGTACTACGACACCAACGCCGACGGAATCATCGATGCGGCACTCACCGACACCGACGGTGACGGCATCGCGAACTACGAGGAATACGACACCGACGGCGACGGTATGGCCGACGAGATGCACGAGGACGCCAACAACGACGGCTACATCGACACCGTGCACGTCGACACCGACGGTGACGGTTACTACGACACCACCGTGGTCGGCTGATCCGCCACCGTTCACTCGCCGAAGACCCACCGAGATCCGGTGGGTCTTCGTCGTAGTCCTCCTCCTCGATCTCCGGTGCGCACCAGGCGAAACCATCTACACTGCTGTGAATCGAACAAACGCCGGGTCAGCCGCTTGTGGTCGCCGCCGGGGGAGCCGTCCGCGAGGAGAGACGACATGACCATTCGCCGCCAGCAGAAGTCGCACCCGTTCCGCTCGACATGGGTGCGCGCGTTGGTCGCGACGGCCCTGGCCGTGCTGGTGATGGTGATGGGTTGCACTCCTGCGACCAGTGCGCCGGAGCCAAAACTCCCCCTCGCACTGATCTACAACGGTCCGCAAGGGTGCGACGACTGTGCGCCCTCCATCGCGACGCTCCTGCGCAACGCGCCGCACCCGTTCCGGACCAAGTACGTGGGTCCCGGCACCGGCACCCCTCTCACCGCGGCCACTCTGGCCACCGCGTCGCTGTACGTGCAACCTGGGGGAGGTCAGGATCTCGAGTCCAGCTGGGCCGACCTCAAAGCAGTGGCTGACGACCTACGAGCGTGGATCAGCCGCGGAGGCAGCTATATCGGCGTCTGTTTCGGAGGTTACCTGGCGGGATCCGATCCCGGTTTCGACCTGTTGCCCGCCGCAGTGGGCGGATATACGGACACCGCGGGCGCCACCGTGCACAACGACCGGGACACCGTCGTCGGCGTCACCTACCGCGGACAAAAGCGCCACATGTACTTCCAGGACGGTCCCGCATTCACCGTGAAGCCGAACGCGGATGCCGAAGTCCTGGCGACCTACCCCAACGGCATCGCCGCAGTCATGGTGGCGCCCTACGGCAAAGGCAAGGTCGGTGTCAGCGGTCCACACCCCGAGGCCGACCAGTCATGGTATGACGAGGCGCGTCTGAAGAATCCGGATGGAATACGGACCGATATCGCCTACGAGCTCGTCGAGAAGACCACTGCCCGCTAGGGGAAATCGCGGAACGCCGCCGCAGCAGGCTGATCCGCGAACCGAATTCGATCAACCGACTTTCGAGAACGTCCCGAGCCCGTTGTCGTCGAAGTACTCCAGCACCACGGTGTTGCCGCTGAAGGTTGCCTGCGACACCGTGCCCGGGTTCGGCATCTCACCGGTCGGTGTGAAGGTCCAGGTGTCGCCACTCCACGGCGTGAGGGTGTACTGCACTCGATCCGGTCCGATGGTCAATTGCAGGTTGCCGTCGGGCATCGCAGCCACGGTCGCCTCACCCCAGTACGGATTGGCGTAGGTGCCGGCGTACTGCGGTAGCGGCCCGGCAGGCGCGGCGTCGGCGGGACGCTGCTTGCCTGCCAGTTCACCTCCTGCGGGTTCGGCGGTGAGCTGTGCGTAGTCCGCGACCCAGTCCCGGGTGACTTCTCCGTACTGGACGAGGTCGACGAATTCGGCGGTCAGAGCTTCGACCGCGCCGATCGGTCCGGCGTTGCTCAGGGCCACGATCCCGACGTTCAGGGACGGGATCATCACGTAGTTGGTCGCTGCACCCAGGTTGAACGCTCCGGAGTGGCTGTTGATAACGCGTCCGGACGACGTCGTGCTGACGTTCACGCCATAGCCCGACGTACCCGACCGGAACGAGGTGTTGCGCCCCGGTCCGTTGACGAACTCGCTGGTGAACGCTGCGACGAGCGGCTCCTTCTCGACGAGGGGCTGACCATTGTGTTCGCCACCGGCGAGGATCAGGTTCATCCACTTGGCCAGGTCGTTGACCGTCGATGAGACGCCGCCGGCGGGGGCCTGGGCGTCGGGGTCGCGCTGGAATCTGGGCTCGTACTTGTCGCCGACCAGCGTGTGCGGGATCGCGCGGTCGCTGTGCGCCATGTAGTCGGCGAAGCGGGAACTGGTGTTGGTCATGCCCAGCGGTCCATAGAGCGAGTTCTGGCTCAGCGTGGCCCAGTCGGTTCCGGCGGCGGCGGAGACGGATTCGGCGGCTGCGGTGATGCCGAAGTTGGTGTAGTTGTCGTGAACCCGGAAGTTCGCGACCTCGATGGGCTCCTGCGCAAGCTTGCTCAGGATCTCTGGCTGCCCGTAGCCGAGGTCTTCGAGGATGTCTCCTGCGTGCAGCGGCAACCCCGACCTGTGCGTGTACATGTCAGCAATGGTCACGTGGTCACTGATCCACGGATCGCTCATGGTGAACGACGGAAGGTTCTGGCGGACAGGGGTCTCCCACTCGACGACCCCCTTGCCGACCTGTTCGGCGATGACCGTCGCACCCACGGATTTCGAGAGCGATGCGATCTGGAAGACGGTGTCGGCGTCGACTCCCGCGTCTTTTCCGACCTCTTTGACCCCGAAACCTTCGGCGAAAGCCACCTCGCCGTTGTGTACGACCGCCACCGCGAGGCCGGGGATCTTGGTCTTCGAGAGAATGCCATCGGCGAGTTCGGGCACCCGGTCGATCGCGTCCTTGATCTGCGCGTCGCTCACCGACACCGCCGAATTGGCAGGCGGCGGGCCCGAGAAGTCGCCCGCGGGAGCAGGTGATTCGTTGTCGCCTCCGCATGCGGACACCACGAGAACAGCCGCCAGCGCCGTGGCGGCGACCTTGATGCGGCGAGAGGTGATCAAACTCGTCATAAGCGACATTCTTGGTCATCGCTGCGCACTTTGCACGGGAAATACCAAGAGCCGCACACCTTCTGCAGGTGTGCGGCTCTCGGGTGAAGCGCGATCAGATCAGATCAGGCGTCTGCTCCGACGATGAAGGCTTCGAGCTGGGTGCGCGCGACGTCGTCGGCGAGCTGCTCGGGCGGGCTCTTCATCAGGTAGGCCGACGCGGGGAGGATGGGTCCGCCGATGCCGCGGTCCTTGGCGATCTTGGCGGCCCGCACGGCGTCGATGATGATGCCGGCCGAGTTGGGGGAGTCCCAGACCTCGAGCTTGTACTCGAGGCTCAGCGGCACGTCACCGAAGGCACGGCCTTCGAGGCGGACGTAGGCCCACTTGCGGTCGTCGAGCCACGCGACGTGGTCCGAGGGTCCGATGTGGACGTTCTTGTCGTCGATCTTGCCCGACAGCGAACCGGTCAGGTTCGAGGTCACGGCCTGGGTCTTCGAGACCTTCTTGGACTCCAGACGCTCACGCTCGAGCATGTTCTTGAAGTCCATGTTGCCGCCGACGTTCAGCTGGTAGGTGCGGTCCAGGGTCACGCCGCGGTCTTCGAACAGCTTCGCCATGACGCGGTGGGTGATGGTGGCACCGACCTGGCTCTTGATGTCGTCTCCGACGATCGGCACGCCGGCGTCGGCGAACTTCTTGGCCCACACGGGGTCGCTGGCGATGAAGACCGGGAGGGCGTTGACGAACGCGACGTTCGCGTCGATGGCGCACTGCGCGTAGAACTTGTCGGCCTCCTCGGATCCGACGGGCAGGTACGACACGAGCACGTCGACCTTGGCATCCTTCAGGGTCTGGACGACATCGACGCCCTCGCCGTCAGCCTCGGTGATGGTCTCGCGGTAGTACTTGCCGAGTCCGTCAAGGGTGTGTCCGCGCTGGACGGTGACGCCGGTCGGCGGCACGTCGGCGATCTTGATGGTGTTGTTCTCGCTGGAGAAGATGGCGTCCGAGAGATCGAATCCGACCTTCTTGGCGTCCACGTCGAACGCGGCGACGAACTGCACATCGCGGACGTGGTACTGGCCGAACTTCACGTGCATGAGGCCGGGAACGACTGCGCTCTCATCGGCATCCTGGTAGTACTGCACGCCCTGGACCAGGGATGAGGCGCAGTTTCCCACGCCAACAATCGCCACGCGAACTGAATTGGTGTTGTCACCCATGGTCGGGTTCCCCTTCTTTGTGTGGTGTAACTGAGGTTGTTTCTGGTTCTGCATGGACCGTCTCGGTGGGTAACGGGCCGGGGTTACGCGACGCTGCTGTCGGGTCCTCGGCTCGCTCCGATCCCTCGGCGGCGATGAGCTCGTTGAGCCAGCGGACTTCTCGTTCGCTGGATTCGAGACTCAGCTGATGGAGCTGCTTCGTGTAGCGATCCACTGTGCGGTTGGAACGTCCGACTGCCTCACGGAGACCTTCGCGGCGCTCTTCCACCTGCCGGCGACGACCCTCGAGAATGCGCATCCGCGCCTCTGCCGGGGTCCGGCTGAAGAATGCGAGGTGCACTCCGAAGCCGTCGTCGGTGTAGTTCTGAGGACCCGTGTCCGCGACCAGTTCAGCGAACCGCTCACGTCCTTTGGGAGTGAGCGCATAGACGCGACGTGCGCGTCGTTTGAGCGTTCCCTGTGGGCCGGCATCCTCAGCGATCAACCCGTCGGCCTGCATACGGCGCAGCGACGGGTACAGCGATCCATACGAAAACGCCCGGAATGCCCCGAGAAGACCGGTGAGCCGCTTGCGCAACTCATAGCCGTGCATCGGGGACTCGAGGAGCAAACCGAGTACTGCAAGTTCGAGCATCGGGATGACACCTCCATTCAACGTGTTGCAGAAACCTGTGTGCCAAACAGTACACCCGAATGTATCGGGCCGATATAACCGGGTGGGAAACTACGTCTGAACTGGGGCGATCCGAGGGGTATCGGCCAGAAAGCGTTCAGATGTCCTCTGCTGGCGGCGCTGCGGGGGCGCTCGAGCGCGGTGTTGATGCCGGTGACCGGGTCTGCACTCGGGCCGGGCCCGTGCAACAACCGCAGACGACCGCTGAGCGGTGGCACGTACTCTTGACGAGTGCGATTGCAGCGACAGGTGGTGGACTACGCGTTACAGCGCAAGTCTCGGCTGGCCGAGGTGTACTCCGGACGTACCGGGGTCGCCGAGGTCTGCGATGCCAGCCCCTATCTGCTGCGAGCGGCCAAGTTTCACGGCCGACCGTCCACGACTCGGTGCCCGATCTGCAGAAAAGAGCAGGTCACCATCGTGTCGTGGGTGTTCGGCGAGAAGCTTGGACAGGTTTCGGGATCAGCCCGGACGACCGAGGAGATCTTGCGTCTGGCGGTGAGCCAGGAGGAGTTCTCGGTACATGTGGTGGAGGTGTGCCGGACATGTAGCTGGAACCATTTGGTCCAGTCATACGTATCTGGATTGCCGCCACGGCCACGGGTGCGACGCAGTCGCAGGGTGGCCGGCGGACGCGTGGCAAACAATTCAGCCGGCGGTGGATCCTCGCAAGTGGACACCGCCGGTGGCCCGGAAGTACTGGGTACCGAAGGTATGGAGAAGTATCTGTGAACAGCGGCCCTGACGGACCGAACAGGTCCACTTGGACCTCGGAGCACGATGGCGGACGTCCCGCTTCGGCCGGCCTGACCCCGGCGCAGAAGAAGCGACGCCTCCACAAGGTCATCGCTTGGATCGTCGGCCTCGGCGGCGCGTTGCTGCCGGGGTTCGTCTTGGTGATGGCGGCAGTGTTCCTGTTCACCTACGCAGACCTATCCGTGCCCGCACCCGGCGACATCAAGCAGAGCCAGATCGCGACCGTGGTCGATTCCTCCGGTGGTGAGATCGCGAAGATCGTGCCACCGGAGGGCAACCGAACCGACGTCCCGATCGAAGAGATCCCGCTCGTTCTGCAGCAGGCGGTCATCGCCGCCGAGGACCGCGAGTTCGAGGAGAACGCGGGGTTCTCGATCAGTGGTTACGGACGCGCGGCGCTCGGCAAGATCACCGGTCGCGAAGACGCCGGCGGTGGCTCGACGATCACCCAGCAGTACGTGAAGAACGTGCTGACCGGTGACGAGGCCAGCTACCAGCGCAAGTTCCGCGAGCTCGCGATCTCCACGAAGATGGCCAACGAGTGGTCGAAGCAGGACATTCTCGCCGCCTACCTCAACACCATCTACTTCGGTCGCGGCGCCTACGGTGTCTCGGCTGCGTCGAAGGCGTACTTCAACAAAGACATCCGCGATATCACCTTGCCTGAAGCCGCCGTCCTGGCGAGCTCGATCCGGTCCCCGTCCTACTACGATCCCGCGACGAATCTGCAGGCAGCCGAGGGCCGTTGGAACTACGTCCTCGACGGAATGGTGACCACCGGGGCCATCACCGAGGAAGACCGTCTCGCGCAGCAGTACCCCAAAGTCGTCGAGCAACAAGCCGAGACCGGTGACCCGGCGAGCAACGGACCCAACGGCCTGATCAAGCGGCAGGTACTGGCCGAGCTGGGCACCCTCAACATCTCCGAGGAGGAGATCCGCACCGGCGGGCTTCGGGTCACGACGACCATCGACCCGCAAGTGCAGAACGCGAACGTCAGCAGCGCCAACGACTTACGTGAAGGTGAACCCAACGACATCCGGACGGCAGTGGTCTCGATCGACCCGCGCACCGGCGGGGTCAAGGGCTACTTCGGCGGAAACGACGGCAACGGTTACGACTACGCCCAGGCCGACCTGCAGACCGGGTCATCGTTCAAGGTCTTCGCGCTCGTGGCCGCCCTCGAGCAAGGCATCCCGCTCTCCAAGAACTACAGCTCGGCACCCTTCGAAGGTGCGGGCGGTCTGACCGTCAACAACTCCGACGGCGAATCGTGTGGCAGCTGCAACCTGGCCACCGCGATGAAGATGTCACTGAACACCGTCTACTACCGACTGATGATGGACCTCAACGGCGGACCCAATGCTGTCGCCGAAGCGGCCCACCGCGCAGGAATCCCTGAGGTTTCCAGTAGCGGAGTCAAGACTCTCCAGAACGCAGACGGCGGTGTCGAGGGTGGTGTGGTTCTCGGACAGTACGATTCCCGCGTCATCGACATGGCCTCGGCGTACGGCACCCTCGCCGCGTCCGGCATGTTCCACGCCCCGCACTTCGTGCAGAAGGTCGAGAACTCCAAGGGCGAGGTGCTGTACGAGCGCACCGACAACCAGGGTGAACGCCGGCTTCCCGCCGAGGTCGCCGACAACACCACCGCGGCGCTCGAACCGATCGCGGCCTACTCCAACGGCAATGCTCTTGACGGCGGAGAACGCCCGTCGGCATCCAAGACCGGAACCACCCAGCTCGGCGACACCGGTAACAACAAGGACGCCTGGATGGTCGGTTACACCCCCCAGCTGTCGACCGCGGTGTGGGTCGGTACCGACAAGGGTGGGGCGCTGAAGAACTACAGCGGCGCAACCATTTATGGGTCAGGGCTGCCCGCCCAGATCTGGCGCACCGCGATGAACCGTGCGCTCGAGGGGCAGCCGATCGAGAACTTCCCGGAGCCCACGGAAATCGGTGGGGTCGCCGGCGTGCCGTACGAGCCGCCGCCCGAGACCTACACCACAACCCGCAGCAGGCCGCCGGCGACAACGACCGCTCCGCCGACCTCGACCACCCAACCGGGGGTGACGCTCGCGCCGGGCGTGGTGATACCGCTGCCAGGGCAGGCGAACCCGGATCCCGACACGGAGACTGAGACGGAGACGGCACCGACCCTGCCTCCTGAAGAGGGCGGCCCGGGCCGCGGTAGCCCGTAGGCGACGGTTCGTGACGACTGAGGGGGACTCGGAGAGCGCAGTCGGGGCCCGAGACGATGAGCCTCGCGCCGAGCAGGCGCTGACAACCGATTCGCTGGATCTGTTCGAGTCGCCGACCGAGTTCGCTCCCGATCGACGAGAGGCGAGCACTCGGATCCTGCCGAGCCGCAGCGACCCCATCGCCGCCCCGGGCAGCATGGTGATCGGTGGCCCTGTCGGCCTGCACGCAGTCGTCGGCCGCAGTCCCGGCTGGACACCGGTGCGGGTGATCCTGCTGATCGCACTCGTATTCCTGGCGCTCGGGTGGTTCGCGAAAGCCGGTTGCCTGCAGCAGGCTCCGGACAAGACCACCAAGGTCCTGGGTCTGGATTGGGACAACCACCGCCAGTACACCGCGCTGTGTTACGCCGACACCATCCCCCTCTACGGCGCCGAGAAACTCAACGAGGGGGCACTGCCGTACAAGGCGTCCTGGTTCCAGGACGACGGAAACGGTGGCCAGGAGCAGCGCTTCATGGAGTACCCCGTTGCGACGGGCATGTTCATGTACGCCGCGGCGCAAACCGCGCAAGGGTGGGAGTGGGCGCACGAGAACTGGGGCGTGCCTGCAGCGCTCGACGTGGTGCTGTTCTTCAATCTGGTCGCGCTCGGTCTTGCGCTGTGCTGGTTGGTCACCATCTGGGCCACCGCGCTCACCGCGCAGCGCCGGGTGTGGGCGGCAGCCTTGGCCGCCGCATCGCCGTTGGTGATCGTGCACATCTTCACGAACTTCGATGCCATCGCCACCGCCGCGCTGGCCGTCGCCATGTTGGCGTGGTCGCGCCGAAATCCCTGGCTCACCGGACTATTCCTGGGAATCGGGATGGCGGCGAAGCTGTATCCCGGGCTGTTGCTGATCCCATTGCTCATCCTGTGCCTGCGTGCGGGCAAGGTTCGCGACTTCGGGATCACCGCTGTCGTGACCGCCACCACCTGGCTGGTGATCAACCTGCCGATCATGGTGCTGTATCCCCGCGGCTGGTCAGAGTTCTTCCGCTACAACTCAGAACGCGGCACCGACCCCGACACCCTCTTCAATGTCATCTCGGCGGTGTCCGGGTATCAGTGGGGCAATCAGCCGGGGCAGGCGCCGTCGTTGCTCAACGCGATCAGCATGGGTTTGTTCATCCTGATCTGCCTCGCACTGGCGTTCATGGCGTTTCACGCTCCGATGCGTCCACGCCTGGCGCAGCTCATGTTTCTGACCGTCGCCGGATTCTTGCTCGTGAACAAGGTGTGGAGCCCGCAGTACTCGTTGTGGCTCGTGCCGTTGGCGGTGCTGGCGTTACCTCACACCCGGATCTTGTTGGCTTGGATGGTGATCGATTCACTCGTATGGGTGCCGCGCATGATGTGGTACCTGTTCCAGGAGACCGGCGACGGGCTACCGGAGCAGTGGTTCCTCACGGCGGTGGTGATCCGCGACATCGCAGTGATCGCGCTGTGCGCGTTGGTCATCTGGCAGATCTATCACCCGACCGAGGACCTGGTCCGCCGTGGGCACGGCTGGCGGCGACTGTCCGCCGACGACCCCGGTGGCGGCGTTCTCGATCTCGCTCCCGATCGGATGCCGTGGCCGCGGCGCACGCCCACAGTGCGCCAGCGCGAAGACGATCAGGCCACGGGACCGCTCCTGCTCGAGGACTCCTAGCCCGCGCGTGCACTCACCGGAGGCGTTCCTGCAGTTTCGCCCGCGCAGCGGGCCAGTCGTCGTCTGTCATCGCGAACTGCGCGGTGGTCCGCCACTCGCCGCCGGCCAATGGCTTGTGTTTGCGGAGCAGACCTTCGAAGGTGGCGCCCAACTTCGCGATACCCGCCCGCGACTGGGCGTTGCGCTCGTCGGTGTGCCACACCACGCGTACCGCGCCGAGGTCTTCGAACGCCCGCCGCAGCAGTAGCAGTTTCGCATCCGGGTTGACGGTCGTGCCCTGCACCGATGAGGAGTACCAGGTGTAGCCGATGGCGAGAGCCCGATTCGCGGGGCTGATGTCGTAGAAGCTGGTCGAGCCGACGATCCGGTCGGTCGCCCGGTCGACGACGGCGAACGCGACCTGATCGGCGGTGTCGAGAGCGGTCTGAATGTAGTCGTGGGCTTCCTGCTCGTCTGCGGGGACGGTGGTCCAGCGGAAAGGCTCAGGGGTGTCGACGGCGGCAGCCAAGTCGGCCGCGTCGGAAAGCTCTAAGGGCCGCAAAGTAACTCGCGTACCGGACAGGACGGGGGCGCTCAACCAGGTCATGCCGGTACGGTAGCGCTCCGCGGCCCGGCCGTCGAGGGCATTTCCGGCGGTACGCGTAGCCCTCTGCCCACGAAGTGGTAGATCAGGAACGCGAGGCAGAGCGCGTGAGACCACACGCCGAGTTGTACGCCGCCCATGACCCACCAGGTCATGTCGTCCCCACGGGTGAGGATTCCGAACATCCGGAAGATGGTGAGGTCCAAGGCGAGATCGCCGACGAGATACAGCAGGATCACGCGCCAATCGACCTTGAGAAGAACGAAGAACGGCAGGATCCACAGCGTGTACTGCGGCGAGTGCACCTTGTGGAACAGCATGAACCCGGCCAGCATCGCGGCGCTGACGCCGATCCAGGGAAAGACGTTGCCGCGCTGCCAGTGCCGTAGACCGAACCAGACCGCCAGGGCCAACGAGGCGATGATCAGCAGTGGTGAGGCAACCCCGACGATCGAGTTGTACAGGCTCGGGTCGTCGCTGGGGCCGCTGCCGGTGAAATGCCGCAGACCCCAGTACCAGATGGAGTTGGTGTCGACATCGGCCTTGCGTTTGCCCTGGAACGACAGTGAGGCCTGCCATCCCTCGAATCCGGCGATCATGAACGGCAACTGGACCGCGAGCACGGTCGCGACCGCGACTCCGGCAACCGCACCTGCGCCCGCCCAGTCGAGGCGGACCCGCGAGTCGTCCTCGTGCCCGGTGCCCGCCGACCTCGGTGCCATGGCGCGGGTGAGCACGAAGATGGCCAGCGGAAGGACGAACAGGCCGGGATAGATCTTGAGTGAGAACCCGATCGAGAGGATGAACGATGCCCAGAGTGCGCTGGTACGCAACGACATCCACGGTCTACCGGTGCGTCTGTTGATCCGCGCACCGAGCACCATCACCGCGACCGCGCCGACCGTGGTCGCGACGACGGGGAGTTCCCAGTTGTGGAACGCGTAGAGGATCAGCGGCGGGGTCGCGGCCCAGAGCAACACCCACCAGCGCGCCAGCAGGGCGAGCAGGATGACGATGAGAACGCCGAACGGTGCAAGCAGTAGTGCCGACTGGGTGAGGAAGTCGATGTCGGTGTGGGCGCCGCTGGCACCGATGTACATCAGCAGACCCGACAGCACCGGGTATTCGACGACGCCGCCGTAGAGCACGCCGTTGTCGTCGATGCCGCCGTGGATGAACGGGAAGATGTGATTGTTGATGTCGCGGCCGACCCACAGGAACTGCAGATCCGAATAACACGGCATCACGATCTCGCCGGAACCGACGGGCCAGACGGAGCTGCGGCCGAACTCGTCGAAGGGAGCCCCGCCGCACGTGGCCTTACCCAGATAGCTCAGCCACATGAAGAAGGAGCTGACGAGCAACGAGATCAGCAGGATGAGGATGAGTTCGCCGCGTCCTGCGCTGATGCGGGTCCGCCACGATGGAGTCTGGCCAGACGGCTCTTCGGGGGTCACCTCTTCCCACGTCGAAGCGCGGGGCGGCGATGGCATGGGCTACAGAGTAAGGGCGCACATCTGACGCTACGAAATCTGGTTGCGGTTCCACTCGATTTAGCCCACCCCCTGCAAGGTCACCGACGTCGATGGTGAGCGGTTCGTTGCCTACCGGCCGATCACTCCGGCCAGCCAGTCGGCGGTCAAGTTATCGGTGACGGCTATCACAGTTGGGGTGCCCATCCGCAGAAACTGAGCGGAGATTCAGTTTCGATGCGCAGATCGGCGAATTTCGCTGGTCACGGTCAGTTGAGGTAGCCTGGCCAGCGTTGCCGACGCGGCGACCCTCCTGCCACGGAACGTCCGTGGCCGACCTAGTCCATAGGAGGTGATGAGGTCTTATGCGTCACTACGAATTGATGGTCATTCTTGACCCCAACCTGGATGAGCGAACTGTTGCTCCATCGTTGGATACCTTCCTCAACGTGATTCGCCAGGATGGCGGAAATGTTGCAGGCGTCGATGTCTGGGGCAAGCGCCGTCTTGCCTACGAAATCCTCAAGCACACCGAGGGAATTTACGCAGTCGTCGATCTCAATGCGGAACCCCAAACCGTCACCGAGCTCGATCGTCAGCTCAAGCTGAACGAGTCGGTGCTGCGCACCAAGGTGATGCGCGTCGACGAGCGTGCCAAGGTACGTCGCGCCAAGGTGGCTGCCAAGCACGCCGCCAAGGCTGCCGCGAAACCGGCCAAGTAGCCGCTGGGAGTCCGGGAGAACCGATCGGGTCTCTCGAACGTCCAATGCGTGTCGGTACCGGGCTCTAGGGTTCCTTATTGACTAGGGGCCCACTCGGTGCACATCGACCCCAACCACTGCGCAATCGCAACTGAACTCGGGAGATACACATGGCAGGCGACACCATCATCACCGTCGTTGGGAACCTCACGGCAGATCCGGAACTCCGGTTCACGCCGTCAGGTGCCGCCGTCGCGAACTTCACCGTGGCTTCGACGCCGCGGGCGTTCGACCGGCAGACCAACGAATGGAAAGACGGAGAAGCGCTGTTCATGCGCTGCAACATCTGGCGCGATGCCGCCGAGAATGTCGCAGAGTCTCTCACCAAGGGTTCACGCGTGATCGTGTCCGGCCGGCTCAAGCAGCGGTCGTACGAAACCCGTGAGGGTGAGAAGCGCACAGTGGTCGAACTTGAGGTCGACGAGATCGGTCCCTCGCTCCGCTATGCCACCGCCAAGGTCAATCGGGCCTCGCGTGGCGGCGGCGGTGGTGGCGGCAATGCCGGATCCGGCGGCGGCGGTGGAAACCGTGGCGGCGGGGGCAATTCCGGCGGCGGCGGCGCTGCGCAGAACGACGATCCGTGGGGCAGCGCCCCGGCTAGCGGATCGTTCGGCGGCGGGGACGACGAACCACCGTTCTGACGAACATCCTCGGGCGCGGCAGTCACATGCCGCGGCTAGAGAACACTTTTGGAGTATGTACACATGGCTGGAAAAGCTAAAGGCGGACGGAAGGTCCGTGGTGCAGAAAAGATCGTCAAGGCCAAGGCCTGCACTTTCTGCAAAGAGAAGAACCTGTTGATCGACTACAAGGACACCGCGCTGCTGCGCCGTTTCCTGTCCGATCGTGGCAAGATCCGTTCGCGTCGGGTCACCGGTAACTGCGTCCAGCACCAGCGGGACGTGGCCATCGCCGTCAAGAACTCGCGCGAAGTTGCCCTGCTGCCCTTCACCTCGACCTCTCGATAAGCGGAAAGGACCAAGAACATGAAACTGATCCTCACCGCAGAGGTTGAGAACCTGGGTGTCGCAGGCGACACCGTCGAGGTCAAAGACGGCTACGGCCGTAACTTCCTGCTGCCCCGCGGACTGGCCATCGTCGCCACCCGTGGAGCACAGAAGCAGGTCGACGGCATCCGCCGCTCGCGGGATCTCCGCGAGGTTCGCGGCGTCGAGCACGCCAACGAGCTCAAGCAGGCCATCGAAGGCCTCGCCGAGGTCAAGCTGGGCGTCAAGACCCACGACTCCGGCAAGCTGTTCGGTTCGGTCTCCACGGCTGACGTCGTGGGCGCGATCAAGAGTGCCGGTGGACCGGCACTCGACAAGCGCACCGTCGAACTGCCCGAGGGCCACATCAAGGCCACCGGCAAGTACCCGGTCGTGGTGAACCTGCACGGCAACATCGCCGCCAAGTTCAGCTTGACCGTCGCTGCCGGCGAGTAGTCACAGGCAAGTCATACAACAAACCCCCGGCCATGTGGTCGGGGGTTTGCTGTACCTGGAGTTGTTATTGCCGGGTCGGCTCTGACATCCCCGCCGCCCACCCGTTTTCGCGCGGGCCACCTGTCGTAACCGGTGGGTGGCGCGAAAACGGGTGGAGGAGTCGGCGATTCAGGCCAGGCAGCGCAGGTCAGGTCAGACCGTGCAGAGTGGGCGGATCTCGTTCGAGCCACCGGTGGTCGGTGAGGTGAGGATCGTGCAGGCGTTGTAGCCGCGGTCCTCGGCGATTTTGCGGATCTGCTGCCACTGCGCGGTGGTCACATCCGGCGACCGGGAGAGCACGAATGCCGAGGTGCGCTCGGGGCTTCCGACGAAGGCCCAGGAGTAGTCGTCGGCGATGTAGGTGACGACGTAGTTGGTGGGGCCGGACTTGGACTCCTGCGTCGGGACGCCGGGGAAGCTCACGTGCAGCTGCGCGCCGGTGACGGCGTCGTTGACGCGTGCATTGCCGACGATCTTGTTCTCGTCGTTTGTCCATGTGGTGCAAGTATTCTCGACCCGGATGTTGCTCGCATCGATCAGGTCGTACCGCGCCTGGGTGTCGCGCGCGCAGATGAGGTTGAACGGCTGCGGGATGGCGGCGATCTGGTTCCAGGTGCCGAGGTACTTCGTGGTGTCCAGTTTTGCCACCGGCTTCAGCGGCTGAGGGAGTGAACTGGTGTCGGCCGAGGCCGGGGCCGCACAGGCGAGCGCGAACGCGATCGCGATACCAC
Source organism: Williamsia soli (assembly GCF_017377795.1). Classification (GTDB taxonomy): domain Bacteria; phylum Actinomycetota; class Actinomycetes; order Mycobacteriales; family Mycobacteriaceae; genus Williamsia; species Williamsia soli. Next base: position 57,809 of record NZ_JAFRDR010000001.1, read on the forward strand.
CGATCACTGCGCGGGTGAGTTTTCGAGGTGAGAACGCCACTGTTGCCATCTCCTAATTCTGTTGCGGTTGTAACTGCGGGTGTGGACGCGCTTGTGTATCCACATTGCCGGGCCACCACATGCGAGGCCCGATCAGGCTGAAGAGAGCCGGTATCACCACTGTTCGTACCAGGAAAGTGTCGAGAAGGATACCCAGTCCGACAATGATCCCGATCTGTGTCAGCGTGATGAGTGGCAGGATGCCGAGCACGCAGAAGACGGCTGCCAAAACTATTCCGGCACTGGTGATCACGGCTCCAGTCGAGGCCACTGCTCGGATGATCGCTTGTCTCGTACCGTATTCCGGGGTTTCCTCGCGGGCGCGGATCACCAGGAACATGGTGTAGTCGATGCCGAGAGCGACCAGGAACAGGAACGAGTAGAGCGGGACGTTGTTGTCGAGGCCGGGGAATCCGAAGACGTGTTCGCTGATGAGGCTGCCGATCCCGATGGCTGCGAGAGTACTCAGGACGGTTGTCGCAACCAGTACCGCGGGCGCGACCAGCGCTCGCAGGAACACGATCAGGATGACGAACACCACCGCGAGAATCAGCGGGATGATGACCAATCGGTCACGCTCGGAGGCATTTTGAATGTCGAGGGCTTTGGCGTCCGATCCGCCGACCAATGCATTGGCACCGCGCAATTCGCCGGTGGATGTACGTAGCTCGTCGATGATGTCGAAGGCCTGCTGCGACGCGGGGTCTGCATCGAGGACCACGGACCACTTCGTGAAACCGGTGTCGGACTGTCCGGTCTCTGTTACGGACACCACCCCGTCGGTGGATTCGATGATTCCCTGAATCTGTTCGGCCGCTGATGTTTTCGCGATGATAGTGGTGGGGTCGGACTGTCCGGGTGGGAAGTGTTCGGACAGCTCGTCGAAACCCTCGACGGAGTCGGCGCTGACCCGGAACTGTTCGGTCTGCGAGAGGCCGATGTTCGCCCCGACCAGTCCGAGCGAACAGGCGATCAGTGCGGTCAGGGCGACGGTGAGGACTCGCGCGGGGTGTCGGGAGACCGCACCCGCGATGCGGAACCACGCGCCGCCCTCGGTGGGCACCGGATCGCCGACCTTCGGTACGAACGGCCAAAAGAGTTTTGTGCCGAACAAGGCCAGCAACGGTGGTAGCACAAGCAGTGCGAAGATCACTGCCACGACAAGACCCGCTGCGGCAAGCGCGCCGAGGCTCCGGGTACTCGGTAGCACGGCGAGCAGCAGGGTCAGCAGGGCCAAGACCACCGTCGCGTTGGACGCCAGGATCGCCGGTCCGGCCTGGCGGACCGCCCGTCGCAACGCAATTCGATGATCGGCCTCCGCACGCAGCTCTTCGCGATAGCGAGAGATCAACAGCAGAGCGTAGTTGGTGCCGGCGCCGAACACGAGGACGCTGGTGATACCTGAGGTGGAGCCATCGAACGACAATCCGGTGAGCTCGGCCAACCCGGTGCCGACGGAACTGGCCAGTCTGTCGGCGAAGGCGACGACGATGAGCGGTACCAGCCACAGAACCGGTGATCGATAGGTGACGATGAGCAGCAGGGCGACCACGAGCGCCGTGACGGCGAGCAGTGTGACGTTGGCGCCGGAGAACGAGTTGGCGGTGTCGGCGCCGAACGCCGGGCCGCCGGTGACGTAGGTCGTGAGGTCGCTGGGCAGCCCGTCGTCGGCCGCGGCTCGGAGTTCGTCGACGAGGTCGGTGAGCTTGAAGCCGTTCAGGTCGGCGCTCACCGGCACGATCGAGATCGCCGCCATCTGGTCCGGTGAGAGTGCCACCGGCGGGCCGGTGGGGCTGACTGTGGGGACCGACCGCTCGACGGCGAGCATCCGCTGTTGGGCCGCCGCGACGGCCTCCTGATCCGCCGGGGACAGCGCGTTGCCGTCGTCGCGGACAACGACGAGAACAGCTGGGGCGACGTCGGAGTCGGGGAACTGTTCCAACAGGTCGTCCACCTCGGCGGAGTCGGCGTTGGACGGCAGCGACTGAGGAGCCTCGCCGGCGGAGTCGTTTTCGCCGATGAGCCCCATGGCGGCGATCGAGATCAGGACGATCACCAGTGCGATGCACCACGATCGTCGTCCGGTCACCGAGGCGGCAAGCTGATCCCAAAGGGTGCGAGAATCAGTTGACGTGTCATTTATCGCCATATTTCAGACAGTCTCACATTTTCAAATATTGAGCAACTAAACTATCTTCCGGTGCAGTTGTACCACCGGCAGGAGGAAACCATGTCCGAGCAAGTCCCTTCGGGGGACCCGCGTGCCGAGTTGGAGTTCCAGATGTCGGCCGACGTGCGGGCCCTCTCGGCGGAGTCGGATCAGATCTCGCGGGTCTTCGCCGGGCTCAACGATCTCAGTGCCAATGATTTTCGTGCCCTGCTGCACGTGATGGTCGCGGACTCTGCCGGTGAGCCGCTCACATCCGGCGCGCTCGGTCAACGGATGCAGGTGTCCGGTGGTGCGGTCACCCACCTCGTGGAACGACTGATCGGGTCCGGTCACATCCGGCGTGAATCACACGAGAAGGACCGTCGAAAAGTGATGTTGCACTACGACGATCATGGGATGGCTGTGGCGAGAGCGTTCTTCGCGCCGCTGGGAAAGCACACTCACGACGCGCTTGCGGAGCTTCCCGACGAGGATCTCGAGGCTGCGCACCGGGTGTTCAGCGCGATGATCAGCGCGATGAAGACGTATCAGGACGACCTGAACCAAACGTAGTGACGCGCTGAAACGTCATGTGCTCAACGTTGATCAGGTGGTAAGTACTTCGGGTTGATGTTGTTGTCGTGGTACTTGTCGCCCGCCGGATAGACGAACTTGAACCACGACTGCGCAACAGTGAACGCACGTGGACCGCCGACACAGGTGACGCTGACCGGGCTCACCGCGCAGGTCGAACCGGCGACCGTGATCGACTGCCCGACGTCGAGCAAGGGCGGTTCGAACCATCCCTGGGGGGCGGTGCTGTACGTCGTACCCCGCGGCACCCAGTACGGGCCTTCTTGGCCTCCTGAGATGGCCACGCCCACCGCGTCGCGCGGAGCTCCGCCAGGCCGGCCGTTGCAGCCGACGTACGCGTATCCGGAGCCGAGTGCACACACCCGACCGCCCGGGGTGACGAAGAAGGTACGGCCGTTGTCTTTGTAATCGAGTGAGAAGTAAGGACTGGGGTCGACCGCGACGTAGCCGGAGAGGTTGGGCACCTGCGTGTAGTCGGGCCCTGGAGCGGCTGTAGCAGGCGAGCCGACTGTCAGCGTCGCCGCCGCCGCCAGCGCTGCCGCCACCACGCCGATGAGCTTTCTCATGAATGCCTCCCCAGCATCGCTTGCGTGATGATCATTGCACCACTTCGCGGGTCTGGATGTAGCGGGTTGGCAGGTTCGGGGGCGTGATCGTAACGATCAATTCGCGGCCGGTCAAGATGTTCGGCTGTTCGAGGGACGCCGGGCCGTCGACCGCCTGCCATGGAACGGATCGCCGAAAAGGAACACGCCGAAAGCGGACATGGAGAGACACGCCGCCGGCGAGGTATCCACAGCGTTCAAATATGCGAAACCTTCTCTGAAGTGGCGAAACGGGAGAAAGTCGCCGACTTATCCACAAGTTCCCAACAGGGCGCTAACAGGTATGCGCAGAGCGTCCACAGTTGGTGCACAGGGTGGTGCACAGCTCGGTTTGGCACGTCCGCGTTGACCCCTTAGTGTCTGGCCGAGTGGATTGATGGACCGGCGTGACCGGAGCTGGTCGGGGCTTGTCGGACAGTCCTGCGAGACTGATTTCGAACAGGTGAGCGAGAAGGGGTGGCGTCTTGGCCGTAGTTGACGACCGTGGGCATGCCGAGGCTCGAGAGCAGGCTCCCCCGAGCGAGGATTTCGGTCGTCAGCCTCCCCAAGACATGGCCGCAGAGCAGTCCGTGCTCGGCGGCATGATGCTGTCGAAGGACGCCATCGCCGACGTTCTCGAGAAACTTCGCCCCGGCGATTTCTACCGTCCCGCGCATCAAGCTGTGTACGACGCGATCCTTGATCTGTACGCCAAGGGTGAGCCCGCCGACGCGGTGACCGTGGCGGGGCAACTGGACCGCGCGGGGGAACTGCGCCGCATCGGTGGTGCCCCGTATCTGCACACCCTGATTTCGACAGTGCCAACTGCCGCCAACGCCGGTTACTACGCGGAGATCGTCGCGGAGAAGGCCATCCTGCGTCGTCTGGTCGAAGCCGGCACCCGCATAGTCCAGTTCGGCTACGCCGGAGCCGACGGTCAAGATGTCGCCGAGGTCGTCGACCGCGCGCAGGCCGAGGTCTACGAGGTCACCGAACGCCGGACCGCAGAAGATTATGTTGCACTCGAAGAGCTGCTGCAGCCGACGATGGACGAAATCGACTCCATCGCCTCCCGTGGTGGCCTGTCCCTCGGTGTGCCGACGGGTTTCCACGATCTCGACGAACTCACCAACGGTCTGCACGCAGGTCAGATGATCATCGTGGCCGCGAGGCCTGGTGTTGGAAAAGCCTTGGCGCTCGGCACGCCGCTGGCCACGCCATCGGGATGGACCACCATGGGGCAGGTGCAGGTCGGCGATCACCTCATCGGCGCCGACGGCAAGCCCACGCGCGTCGTTGCTGCTACCGGGGTGATGGCGGATCGGCCTTGCTATGAGGTCGAGTTCTCTGATGGTTCAGTGATCGTCGCCGATGAGCAGCACCAGTGGTTGGTGGACTCAACGGTGTCGACCACCGCCGAGATCGCAGCGGCGTTGGCCGCAGGCCAAGCACCGACTGTCGCCAACGTCGACCCGGTGGAGCTGCCCTTCGCCGACTTGGATGTCGACGCCTACGCGGTAGGCGCTTGGGTCGGTTCGCGCGGAACCCTGGAGTTCGCGGCGCCGGATGTTGCCATGCGTGTCGACGGCGTCGCCGCTGTGGATTCTCTCAACGCACTTGATATCGATCATCTTTCGGCCGACTACCTGCGAGGGTCAGCAGCGCAACGTCTGGATTTGTTGGCCGGTCTGTTAGATGTTGCCGGCGAGGTCGCCGAATCGGGCGCAGTCGAGTTCCGGGGGCCTGCCGCCTTGGCGATGCAGGTTCGCGACCTCGTGTCGGGGCTGGGCTATTCCGTCGACATGCGGTCTGAGGCGACGTCAGTCACTTTTGAAACCGACGACAAGGTCTTCTTTGCCGCGCAGAAAGCGTTGCTACACAAAGAACGTTCAAGAAGTGTTCGGCGTGCTCGAACGATCGTCGACGTACGCCCCATCGCCAGCGTTCCCGTGCGGTGCGTCCAGGTCGACAACGTCGACCACATGTACCTCGCTGGTGAGTCGATGATCCCGACCCACAACTCCACGCTCGCCATGGACTTCTTGCGCTCATGCTCGATCAAGCACCACATGACCAGCGCCATGTTCTCCTTGGAAATGAGCAAAACCGAGATCGTGATGCGGTTGCTCTCGGCCGAAGCGAAGATCAAGCTCGGCGACATGCGGTCGGGCAAGATGAGTGACGACGATTGGACACGACTCGCGCGCCGGATGGGTGAGATCTCTGAGGCGCCGCTGTTCATCGATGACTCGCCCAACCTGACGATGATGGAAATCCGTGCCAAGGCACGGCGTTTGAAGCAAAAGCATGACCTCAAGCTGGTGGTCATCGACTACATGCAGCTGATGTCGTCGGGCAAGAAGGTCGAATCTCGCCAGCAGGAAGTCTCGGAGTTCTCCCGAAGCATCAAGCTCCTCGCGAAGGAGCTCGAAGTTCCGGTGGTCGCGATCAGCCAGCTGAACCGTGGCCCGGAACAGCGAACTGACAAGCGCCCCATGATTTCTGACCTTCGCGAGTCGGGATCGCTGGAACAAGATGCCGATATGGTCATCCTCTTGCACCGCCCTGACGCGTTCGAGCGTGACGACCCACGTGCGGGTGAAGCCGATATCATTCTGGGCAAGCACCGTAACGGTCCGACAGCGACGATTACTGTTGCGCACCAACTGCATTTGAGCCGGTTCGTGGATATGGCGCGAGGGTAGACCGTGATTTGCTAGATATACACCAGGTCTGTCGTGGGCAGGGTTTTGCGCCTCTGGTGAGAAGCTCTGCGCGCAGTAGTTGATGCTGGCCACGCTGTGCACTCTTCAAGATGCAGTGAGTGAAGACACTGGTGACCTGCGCCCCTAGTGCGTCGCTGCATCAAAGCCAGTGCATGGCCTTGTCGGGACTTTGTTCTCGTGCCGCGCAATTGACGGAACTTCGATGGCGTCGAGTTCATGGCCCAGTTACGCGTAAGGCCATTTCGGTCACGCGGCGCAGCTGCTGTTCATCGGCGCCATCGCGGGCATAGGACGACAAGCCGACGAGCAGAACATGCGCGAACGCCGCAAGCGTCTCCGCGTCGGGGACGGCCTCGCCGTCCGCAGTCACTTCTCGCAACCGGGCGGCTGTGATCTCACGGTTCTGGGTGCGGTTCACGCTCAACCCGGGTTCGGTGTTGACCAGGCATCCACGCGGATGCGCCGCGCTCGGATACTCCTCCGACGCGCGGTCGAACATCGCTTTGAGCACCTCGCGTGCATTCGTCCCGTCGAGCCCGGCGGTGGTCACCGACTCCGGACTGGCTTCGTAACGCGCTACTGCCTCCTCGAACAGTGTTCGCTTGTCCACGAACGCCGCGTACAGACTCGGCGCCGATATTTCGAGCTCCCGCGTGAGGTCGCTGATCGAGGTCTGCTCGTACCCGCGCTCCCAGAACAGGCGCATGGCCTTATCCAGGGCGGCGTCTCGATCGAAGCTTCGTGGTCGGCCCATCCTTCGATTGTATAACGATCACTACAGATGTGATACCGTTCTGTATCGACCACTACAGAAGTGTCGCTACGCCACCAATGGCTCCAGAAAGGGCATTCATGAACACCACCGCAGAGACCACCACCGCGTTCCTGCAGCGCCTCGGCGCACAGGACGCCGAAGGTCTGGGCGAGCTCTTCGCCGACGAGATCGACTGGTTCGTGCCGGGCAACCCGGATCTCACCCCGTGGGCGGGCAAGCGGACCCGCAACAGCGAAGTACCGGAGTATTTTCGATCGCTCTGGGCTGCAGTCGAACCCGGTAAGAGCGTCGTCTCAGTCGAGACCATCATCGTGGACGGCGAGAACGCAGTCATCTTTGCCGTCTTCGACCATGTCGCAGTTCCCACCGGCCGACCCTTCCACACCGATGTCGCCCTGCGGCTGACCGTGGCGGACGGAAAGATCACGCGTATGCACCTTTTCGAGGACACCGCTGCGACAGCTGCGGCGTACGCGGCCTGAGTTCTACGGCCGTTCACCGCTGTTTCGACCGCTAGCGGGCTGCTCGGCACGTCCGTGCCTTCGACAGCGACTACGCGTTTCGAGGTGGCCAGCTGAACCGTCACGGCGCCACCGGGCGAGGACTGTGCTCGTTGTCGACAGGCTCGGCTGCCGGTGCGAAACGCATTTCGCTGTCTTCGAGTTTGCTGCGACGATAGAGGAGAGCGTCGCGAAACCAGTCGCCGTGAAACCTCCAGGGCGAGTGAGCAGTTTGGCGCGGAAGCAGGTGGCGGGATCGCTGGATGTAGCCCGACGTCAAATCCACGTAGGGGAGTGTCGGGGCACCGGGATCGGTCGGGATCGGGGTGCAGCTCGCGTGCCCGGACGTGTCCATGTAGGTCAGCAACCGGCACACATACGCCGCAACCAGGTCGCACTTCAGCGTCCAGGATGCGTTGGTGTAGCCGATCGCGAAGGACAAGTTGGGAACTCCGCTGAGCATCATGCCCTTGTAGGCGATGTGATCCGCCGGATCCACCGAGTTCCCGTCGACGGTGATGTGCGCCCCGCCCAGAATTTCTAGTCGCAGCCCGGTCGCGGTCACGATGATGTCGGCGGCGACGATCCCGTGATCAACCAGATCAACTCCCTCAGTGGTGAACTGGACGATCTGATCGGTGATCACAGATGCCTTCTCCGACCGGAGCGTGTCGAACAGGTCTCCGTCGGGTACGAAACACACCCGTTGTTCCCACGGTTCGTATCGCGGGCTGAAGTCGCGCTCCGCGTCGCCAGAGTCTCCGATGGCACGCGCGACCCGCTTGCGTATGGCCGAGCCAACAAGTCGTGGTGCGTGTTTCGCTGCGCGGTAGGCCAGTGTGATCGAGGCGATGTTCTTCCAGCGGATGACCGGGTCAGCGATTGCGTGGGGCAGCCATCGCATCAGCAACCGCGCCACACCGTCATCGGATGGCAGCGCCACCACATAGCTCGGTGAGCGTTGCACCATGGTCACGTGCGAGGCAGCCTTTGCCAAGGCCGGGACGAGGGTCACCGCGGTGGCACCGCTGCCGATCACCACGACATGCTGGTCGGCGTAGTCGAGGTCGGTCGGCCAGTGCTGCGGGTGCACGATGGGTCCGGTGAAATCGTCGGCGCCGGCAAAGTCGGGTAGGTAGCCGCGCTGATGGTCGTAGTAGCCGGTGCACAGGTGCAGGAACGAACAGCTCACCTCGCTGCGATGACCGGCCGTGGTGGATTCCAGCGTGACCGTCCAGCGAGCCTGAACGGAGGACCAGGTCGCCGACAGCATCCGGGTATTCGTCCTGATGAGCTCGTCGAGACCCTCGGCGTACGCGGTGCGGCGAATGTACTGCAGAATTTCCGAGCCGGGGGCGAGTGTGCGTGAACTGCGCCAGGGCCGAAACGAGTAGCCAAGTGTCTGCATGTCCGAGTCCGAGCGGATCCCCGGATACCGGAACGTATTCCACGTCCCGCCGATTTCCTCGCCCGCCTCGACGATCCTTATCGATTTGTGTGGGAGCCGTCGACGAATGAGCGCGGCCGCACCGATTCCGGCCAGCCCCGCGCCGACCACGAGCACGTCCACATGCTCCATCATCGCCTCCACCTGATACGCGATCGCGGCCACGGTACTCATGAGTACCGTTGATCAGCAAAGGTACTCGCGAGTACCGAAGTTCGCAAGTACTTTCTGTGAGAAACCCGCGATCGGGGAGTGGGGTAGGAGTTATGGGTTGAGCGCTGCGATCACCAGATGCACCGCGATCGGCGCCAGCCCGCTGAGGTCGTCATCGCCTCGTTCTATGGCGCGCACCACCATCGCATTGATGCCCGCGACAAGCATCACTGCAAGATCCGCGCTCATCGGGCGAACACCCGCACGTCGCATCGCCTCACCGCGCGAAATTCGCAGTACGAGCTCGGCGTATCTATCGACCCCTTCCTGCTGGACCGCGACGCCGGCGGGGCCGAGGCCAGCCAGATCCCGCGACCATGCGACCGTCAGCATGGGATCGACAGCAAGAAGGTCGAAGTAGGTGGTAACGGCGATGTGGACCTGCTCGCGCCATTCATCCGCTGGATCAACCGCCTCGTCGACTGCAGCAAGTCCCACCGTGGTCACGATCCGTACCAACTCGAAGAAACACGCATTCTTGTCAGAAAAGCACTTGTAAAAAGTCGACCGCGATGTCCGGGCGGTGGCGACAATGTGTGTCACCTGCGTTGCAGGAAGGCCCCGCTCGCGAATTGACTGGGCAAGACCCAACAAGAGACGTTCTCGAGGACCGTCCGTAGATGGCTCGTACGCTGCTCTGGTCACGCCGAAGCCGATTCAAGTTTGTCCACAGCTACTCTTTCGACGGCAACAGTTGACAGGCTAGCTCACACACAAGGGACTCGTAGCGTGGTCCTGGCTGTCGGCGAGCTGACCGATCGCTTGGCGTCGGAACTCGTTCCGTGACTGGTAGCGAAACCAGATGCGCCACTGGATATTGTGAGCGCAAGATTGGGTGAGACTACGGGTTCGCTCAGCAGCCACTGCCAGGTCGGCTTTGTGCTTGGTGTCGGCGGCTCGGAGCAGACCGTCGGGCGTGACGTCAGTGACCCGCGCCGACAAACAATCTCATGTAGAGCAACGTGAGCAGTCTCGTGTATCCGCCGGTGGTTGGGGTAGGGGCCGACGACTATGTCAGCGCGCGTCGCGGTTCTGCGCCTCACTTAGGTGTGCTTGCCCCAGTGCCCGAGCGCGATGATCGCCTCACGCAAGGCGAGCCCGCGATCGGTCAGCGCGTAGGCCCGGGTGTTGTGCCGGAGGGGTAGACGGGTCAGTACGCCGGCCGCTTCGAGCTCGCGTAGGCGGGTCGCGAGCATGTTCGTCGGGACTCCGAGATCGCGCTGCAGGTCGCCGTAACGCTGTGGCCCGTCGAGTAGCCGCTCCACGATGAGCAGGGCCCACCGTGCTCCGACGATGTCGAGGGCGGCGGCGAGGTCGCTCACGTGGCCGGGTCGGCGTCCGGCTTCATCCAGAAGGGTGAGTAGTGGTAGCCGTCGAGGTCATCGAACTGGCGCTGGTACATGAAGGGGTAGTCGTCGGTGTCACCGATTCGCCCGCCTGCGGCGCCCGCGCGCTCGATGAGTTCGTCCACCGCTTCGCGGCTGCCCAGGTCGAATGAGACCGTGACCTTCGAAGGGGTGTGGGGTCCGCCGACCAGCTCCTCGACGCCACCGACGCTCGCGTACATTTCGCGGCTACCGAGCATGACGTACTGCTCGGGAGCGATCGCGAAGCAAGACACGTTGTGGTCGGACATTTCGGTGTTGAGGGTCCATCCGAGGGCGGTGTAGAAGGCTGTTGCGCGCTCGACGTTCTCGACCGGGCAGGTGATGAAGAGGCTCATGCGACCCATACTTGCAAAATGCAAGTGCGACGTCAAGACATCGGCTCGCTGTCGTGCGGTGCGATTTCAAGCGTCATCCTGCACGTGGAGGGTGGACGCTCGTGGCTTCGATCGAGGTCAACTTCGTCGCCAGAGACGAAATTGAGTGCCGCACAGTATGCGGACCGACAGGTCGATGCGTACGCTCGCTTGCGTTTTATGCCCGATCCGATCGGCGACGACGATGACACCGACGACGAGCCTGATGGGCCCTCACGCGACCAGGCCAAAGTCGGAAGACTCTGCGACCTCATGCGTAAGAGCCTCCTGATGCACATTCCGAACCGGACTTACTACCTACTCCACGTACCTCTGACTGACTTCGGGCAATGGGGCGTCGGCGAAACCGGAAACAACCCTGCAGCATTCGTATGGCCAGCCGATCACGCCTGGTGTATTGCATCGGACGTCGACCAGCACTGGGCTGGAATCGGGGCAAGTACCGACACGATCATCCGAATACTTGCAACAGAAGTTAGACATCGTCGCTGCCGACCCCGATGTTGGCGGCCCCGTCTAGTACTCCAAGCAGCAAGATGTGCCCACCCGGCCCGAAGCGCCCACTCCGGGTCGACGAGGGCATCTGGCCCACGCCCTGTAACCGCCTTGGGCCCTTTGACTACTCGGACATGGCAACGCATGTGCAGCGGGACTCGCGAGGATTGTCGGTCCAACACTCCGTGCGTATCTATTGTCGCTCTTCGTGTTTGACGGGCAAGACGGGTCGCTGATGGAACCACCACAATCCGGCACCCAGCAGCGGAGTCACCCACACGACGAGTAGCCATAACGGCCGCGGCCGCGCGACGATTTCCGGCGCATTGAGGACGTTGGCTGTGGCGACCATCGAGGCAGCGACCCACGCCGTTGACGCGAGAACTGCAAGAAGCACGAACGCCACGTCGATCGCCGAAGGGCCTCCGCACAAGCCGGCGTGGGTGCACTCCGAGAGTCCAGATTCTGCCAGCATGACACCCATCCCAATACCGTACCGGCCCTGGGTAGCTGCATTCGTCCCATTCCCTTGGAAAACCCAGGCTGTCAGAAGCAATGGGCCCGCTGGTAGTGGATATTGTGTATGGCTGAAGCCCGAAAGCCTATCGATAGCAACATATTCAACACCTGTCTGGTTCAGATTATGGTTTTGAGTGGATCCGCGCCGATAAGAGCCGGGCCCGCGAAGCACGGCTCACCGCCGACGAGCGACGGGGCAAATAGGCACGTGGCGTTAGATGTGGTTGAGGTCAAGGCTCTGTAGCCAGGAGGCGATGAGTGATGCTGCCTGCTCCCAGTAAGTGTCGAGCATGATGCAGTGGCCGGATCCCGGTATGACATTTGATCGGGTGTTGTAGAAGTCGGCAGTGGCCCGTACGTCGTCGATGCTGACCATAGCGTCGTGTTCGGCTCCGACAACGAGGACCGGGGCGTCTGTAGGCGACGGCTTGTGCCGGATTGGGGCGCGTGATTGCGCCACCGCCAGGGCGCTCTCGTTCTGCAGCCTGGCGACAGTTCGGGTGATGGTCAGCTCCGGAGTGTCTGCGGTGAAGAAGAGCTGCCTGGCCAACGCTCGCGTCCCGAATAGATGTAGCTGTTGACCGGTGATCGCGGCGCGCGCCGCGGCGACCGGGTGGCGTCGAACGGTACGCAATGCTGTGGATCGGGTACCTGATGGTGAATTGGACGCCAAGAGCACCATGGCGGGCACTGGCAGGGAGTGGGCCACCCGCTGGACGATGGTTCCGCCGAGAGAATGGCCGATGAGCACTGGCCGGCGGTGAAATTTCGTCACTGTGTGGCGCACGTCGTCGGCGTAGTCATTGAGGTCGGTTCGCCACAGTGGCCGGTCGGTGTCGCTGGTGCCATGGGCTCGTAAACTCAATGCAGCGCAATCAAATCCGGCAGTGGCGAAGAAGTCCAGGAAGTGCTCCTCCCAGCACCACTGCCCCAGGCAACCGCCGTGGACAAACAGCAGCGGAGGATGATCTGTAGAGCCCATCGCTGTGCGCGTGACGACTTCGAGCGCAATAGACATCTCGAGAATGATCTAAGTCGTAGTCGGGAAGCGTTGTGGATGTGGTGGGTACCAGCAACCCGCAACCGTGACTGCGGTTGCCAGTGAAGTGCCCCAGACAATTTGGGTCCACCGCGGCGACAACTCAGATTCGCTCGAAGCGTCGGTGTGCATGCCTTCACAGTCGCACGGCACGGAGGTAACCGCCCTTGGTTACTTACGGTTGCCGGAGTCTGGTGTGGTGCCGAATGGCGTATGGGTTCGACGGTCTGCGCGTTGACGTTGTCGTGCGCCGTACGCTGCTGCTGTGACGGCGTCGTCGTCTTCCATCCCCGATCCCAAGGCGCCGCCCAGGGTGGATACCGCAGCCACCAGCCACGTCATTGTCGCCAGGGTTGCAAAGTCAAAGGGCTGTCCGGTGTTGTCGGTGACCATCTGTGGCGGCAGGGTCCACCATGCGGTGAACAGCAGTAGTAGGTAGACCCCGGCGTGAAAAACGATGACCCCGATGGTGAGGGTGAGGACGGTGGATGCGTTGTAGAGGACGGCGCGTTCCCGGTCACTAGCGCCGTGGGGGCGTTCCCACAACTTGTGTTCGATGATGAGCCAAGCGATCAGCGCCACGCTGGCCAAAACCGTTACCGCCGTCAGGCGCCAAGGACCCATCGTTGTCGAGAGCTGCCACATGGTCGGGTAGGCCAGACTCACCGCTCCGGTGGCAAAAGCAGCCATCATCACTTTCGACATCCCGGTGACGACATTCCAGGGCCGGTTCGCATACACCATTCCGCCGAGTAGTCGCAGCCTCGAAAGAGCTGAGGGTGCAAGATACCGAACCCTACTGCCGTCCTCGGACCGTGTCAGTCGGCCCTCGGGGTGGTTGTCCTGACTCGAGGGGTGGACGACTTCGGCCACTGCGGCCTGGGTCAAGGCTCGTACGCGGCGGTCAACGGCGATGCCACCGAGGCCGGGTACCGATATGACTGCGAATCGGTCGGGCACGCTGATGTCTGCGATGACTGGTGTCGTGCCGTCGTCACGTCGCGGTAAGTCCGTGAGGTAGAGGACCATGTCCTCCGTGCGACTTGCCGGGTCGATGAGGTCGACAATCTCATCCATGGACGCATCATCGTCCAACGGGTACGCATCGCTGTGCACAGTTACGTCCCACTGGACGCCATCCGAGCCTGCCTCATCGGACTCGTTACGCAAGGCGTCGGCCACGTGTTCGGCGATACCGGCTGGTGCGCCAGTATCGGTGACAAACAATAGTGTCTGTACTTCCCCCGTTGACATAAACGCGTGAATACCCGCTCTGCCTCGACTCAAACCTCCCGCCTCCGCTCAAACCTTGCGCATCGTCCCGAAGCCACTGCAACATGTTCTGCGACCGGCAAAAGTACCTAGGATAACGAAATACTCTGGAACGAAGGTCGTTTCGACTCTGGGTACCAGGGCCCAGCCCCGCCAGCCTTGGTGCCCCAAGGTCTGGCGGTACGTGCAGCTGCCCGGAGCCGGTCTCGTATGTTTACTGCTATGCCTTCTATAGACGCGCTGGGTCGATCGATCCATTACCTCGACGAGGGAAGCGGTCCTGCTGTCCTCTTCGCGCACGGATTCTTCATGGACGCAACAATGTTCGCGCCGCAGATGACCGCATTTCGAGATACCCACAGAGTGATCAGCTGGGACCTGCGCGGGCACGGTGAGTCGGCCGCGGATCGTGCCCCGTTCACGTACTGGGATCAGGCGGCGGACGGGTTCGCCCTGATGGATGCGCTCGATATCGACTCGGCAGACGTCGTCGGGATGTCGCAGGGCGGCTACGTCGCGCTGCGGATGGCGCTGGCCGAACCATCGCGAGTAAACCGTCTTGGTCTCATCGACACCCAAGCGGTGGCCGCTTCGGCCGAAGAGAAGGCGGGCTACGGGGCGTTGTTCGAGCAGTGGCTCGCGCACGGTCCGACCGACGAACTGGCGCTGCCCTTGGCGCAGCAGATCGTGGGTGAGCCCGAGCTCGTTCAGGAGTGGGTCGGGCGCTGGCGGCGGCGCGACCCAGAGCTGATCAGGTATGCCGCCGACTGCATCCTGAACCGCGACGACATCACCGCTCGCCTCGGCGACATCACGTGTCCCGCCGCCATCATCCACGGGTCGGCGGATCAGGCAATCCCGGTGTCCGAAGCCGAGCGCCTGCACACTGACATTTCTGGCGAATCGACGTTGACCATCATCGATGGAGCCCCGCATGCGGCGAGTCTGACGCATCCTGTCGAAGCGAATACCGCTATTGCCGAGCTGCTTTCCCGGTGATGCCGAGGTACAGCTGCAGGTGGAGTCGGGTGGGGTCGGGCCACACTTGAGCGGTCAACGTCAGGTCGACGTCATGGTCGAGGTCTCGGACCAGCATCTGAGACGACTGGCGCCCCTCGAAGACCTCCTGGTCGCTCCAGAACGCGCGGAACTGTTCGCTGACGAAACACTGCGCCAGCACCTCGTCGTATTCCCCGGGATACATGACCATGAGATGGCGCAGCCAGCCGATCGTCAGCCGTGCTTCGGCCTCCCATTCGAGCATGATGCGATGGGAGTCGGGTACGAGAAAGAACCAACAGAGGACGTTTCCCACTGTCTCGAGCCCGCGGTAGATCCGGTAGTAGTCGGTATTGGCATGCAGAACATTCCATTTCGAGTCGAGTATCGCCGCCAGATGCGGTGACAGCATGTCGACGTAGTCGATGTCGTCCTGGGTGATGCCGCCTGGCGGGATCTTGGGCGTTGCCGGCGAGAGCCCAGCAAGTCTGTAGAGGTGTCGAGTGTCTGTCGGGTTCAGTTGCAGTGCCTGGGACAGCTGATCCAAAACGTCCTTCGAAGGACGCTTCTGTTGCCCCTGTTCGATATGCGAGACATAAGTGTTGCTATAGCCGGTGATACGCGCGAGGTCGGACTGTGTGAGAGAAAGGGCCCGCCGGCGTTGGGCGACAAAGGTTCCCAATTGCGGGAGGTCTGTATTCTCGCGGCCCAACAGACTGCCCCACCTATCACTTTGAGTGATACCACTGATAATGGTATCGCGAGATCGTTGACGGACGGTTTACTGACTACCACACTCGAGACCAGGGGAAGCAAGAAGAGGTTGAACCGTCATTACTGAATCTGGCGATGACAAAGGGGGATCCGTCGATGGGGGTCAAGGCAGACTGGGCCGTCGGTTATCCGGACGGGGGCATCGTCGAGTTCGGCTGCAACGAAGCCGCCGCAAAAGCCACGTTTGACATGCAGCGCTCGGCAACCTGGACAACGACGGGGGAGTCCGTCCGCCCACGCTTACTCGCCAGGACAGATCGCCGCGGTCCGTACCGAGAGGTCGAGTACGACGCCGCATTGGCGCGAAGCGCGCAGTCTTAGACGAGCGCCATTCGTCCAGAAGCTCTATCCGCGTCCCGCCGACGACGTCAAGTCTTACGAACCATTGTCGTGGCCGCGTGCGGACTCCGGGCGGGGATACGCGCTGCGGTATTGAGACCGACGCAACCGCGCCATCCGGCTGGCCAAGTCCGGATCGTCGGTCTCATGCCGGTTCGAGATGATGACTGCGACGGTGATGGACGCGAAGACAACGGCGACCACCACTCCGATGACTGCACCCAGCGCAGAACCGCCCGCCCAGAAGAAGAGAGCAAGCGCTACGCCCGCGAAGGTCGCCAGACCGCTCAGGAAGCCCACCCATCCCTTGGCTCGCAGGCGGATGATTCTGCGGCGCCGTCCGATAGCGTCTCCCGGCATGTGATGTCCCTTCGATTGCGGATCGAGCGCGTCCGCCAGACCAGCTAGGCCGAACGCACGTCCTGAATGCAGCCTTGCCGGGCTGTCGAGAGTTGAATACCCATCGCCGGAACGGTTAAACGATCGACAACGTGACGCTAGGTCCATGTCGATGCGTCGCTCGACATCTGCGTGGCGGGACAGAGCGAAAAATGCCTCGCGCTCTCGTTACGGCGACTGTTAGCGTGGCGCTCCGCCCTATAGACCGACCTGAGCAAGGAATGAACACATGACCGCGATGACTGCCGCCACGGACGCCCTGCGTCCACATCCGCGTCAACTATTCAGTCAGCTCACAAAGGTCTCATCATGTCTTCATCTTCGAGAGAATTCGCTTCTGCTCACCTGATCGACCACGGTTGGAATGATCGGGTGGCGCACATGTTCGCGCCCTTGACCGGCGCAAGCAGGGTTCCAGGGCGCGTTGTCTGCGTCTACCGAGGTCACTGCGACGTCGCTACCCCGGCCGGCACCGTTCGCGCGAGCACCCGGCCTCTGACCGGTGCCGATCCGATGTCGGCGGTGTGCACCGGTGACTGGGCGGTGGTCGAAACACCTCCTTCCCCGAGGTTGGTCGCGCTGCTGCCCCGCAGTAGTGCCCTCGTCCGTTCCACCGCGGATCGGACTTCCCGGCAACAGGTGCTGGCTGCCAACGTGGACACCGTCGTCATCACGGTGTCGGCCGCGACACCTGCCAGAAGGGCTCGGATCGAACGCCTGCTCGCCGTGGCCTGGGACAGCGGCGCCACGCCTGTCGTCGCGGTGACCAAAGCCGACCTGTGCGAGGACGTGCTGGCATTCTCGGCTGACGTTTCGGCCGCAGCGGTGGGCGTTGATGTCGTCGTCACGAGCGCGACCACGACGGAGGGGCTCGATGCCCTGACATCGACGCTCGACGGCACTGCTGTGCTGATCGGACCGTCCGGCGCAGGCAAGTCGACGCTCGCGAACGCTTTGCTGGGTGAGGACGCGCTCGCCACGGGGCCAGTACGTTCCGCGGACGGCAAGGGGAGGCACACGACCGTGCATCGTGAGCTGCGTCCGATGCCCGGAGGCGGGGTGCTCATCGACACCCCTGGGCTGAGGGCGTTGGGTGTCGCGGATGTCGGCGCCGCGCTCGAGAACGTTTTCCGCGATATCGACCAACTCGCGAGGCAATGTGGTTTTCGCGATTGCACTCATCGCACGGAACCAGGTTGCGCGGTCGGTGATGCAGTCGCTGCTGGGCGGCTCGCTGCGGATCGGCTGGAGCGCTACTGCAAAATGAAACGGGAAAGCGACTGGGAGGCATCGCGTTCAGACCTCCGGGCGAGCAAGGAACGCAAGCGCCGTGACAAGGCGATCGCCAGGGACCAGCGGGCCATGTACCGGTTCCGCGACCGACACCGCTGACCCTGAAAACCGGCACATAGCGGCGCTCCGAGGGGAATGCTCCCTCGGAGCCCACCTATACGTCGGTTTTCAGGGCGAAACATTCCTGTGGTCACCCGGGAACTTTCTGCTCTGCGGGGTGCTCTTACCTACAACAACCGAGAACGACCACCACCGAGCAAAGGAACACATCATGAGCGTCGAAAACTACGACACCAACGCAGACGGCTACATCGACACCGTCCTGACCGACACCAACGGTGACGGCTGGGCCGACGTCGAAGAGTACGACACGAACTTCGACGGCTGGACCGACACCGTCATGACCGACGTCGACTACGACGGCTGGAGCGACGTCACCGAATACGACACCGACTACGACGGCTACTTCGACACCGTCGCCGCCTGAGCCATCTCCGCCCCTGACGCCCACTGATCGCCCTGGCGATCGGTGGGCGTTGTGGTGCGTGGGGACCACTTGCCAGATCCTAATTACTCATTTAGAGTAAAAGGCATGAACACATGGCAAGCGGCGGAGGCGGTGGATCTGATCACCGCGGCCCGCAGTGCATTTGACGTCTTCGGGCCAGATTCTTCGACACCGGCAGGCAAGCGCGCCGGCCGACGGCTTCACCGCGCACTGATTGCTGCTGTACATCCAGACCGCGCAGTGGCCGCAGGCCTCGACCGTGCAGTCGCCGCCCAAGCGACCGCGGACCTGAATCGGCTCTACGACGCATGGGTGACAGTCGGCTCCAACGTTCAAGGCCCACATGTTGTCGGCCCTCGGAACGTCTTCGCGTTGAGGGAGCGCCTATGGGCCACACCTGCGACTGTCGCTTACGGCACCGAGGATCCGCTGGTACGTGTCGAGATCACGAGGGGCGCCGGGGTCAGCGCCCAGCCGCTCGGGTTCTTACGCGACGCGCTTGCGGCCCAACGGATGGATGCGTTCGTGCCCGAGGTTCTCGAGTCGGCGATCACCGACGGCCATCAGTGGATGGCCTACCGGTTACCGGCAGGCATGCGATCCCTGCGTGACGTGCACGCCGCCTACCCCGCAGGCCTCGACGGACGCGACTGGGCCTGGATGGCCCGCCGCATTCTGATGACTTTGGCTGCGGCCAATCGCACCCACGGTGCTCTGACGCTCGACACGGTGCTGATTCATCCCGACGAACATGGCGTGATGCTGACCGGATGGGGGCCGGCGGGTCGTGGCTGCCACCTCGACGGGGCCGCAGTTGCTGACCTGTTCGCGATCATGCTGAATATTAAAGCTGCCCAGCAGGTCTCGTTCGCGAGGGCGTCCGAGCGGATCTCGCCGTCGAGGCAACTGCACGAATACGACCTGCTCTTGCAACGGCTATACGGAGAACGTCGATTCCGGCGTTTCACGCTCGCCGACCAGACCACAGCGACATCCACCGGGATGCGCTGAACGATAAAGGAGTATCACCATGGGTGGAGGATATTGGGACACCAGCGCCTACCAGGCGGCCGCAGCGTCGCGCCGGACCGCCGGGGTCGACGACTTCGGTTACTCGGCGACCATGCGGAATGTCCCCCGTAACAAGCGCAAAGCCGCGCCGGCCCTCGACGTGTTCGGAGCCCGAACCCGCGAGGCCCGCGATTCGGACGAGCACCCGAACTCGACCCCGATCGTCGTGCTGTTCGACGTCACCGGATCGATGGGACGCGTACCGATCACCGTGCAGCGGCGCCTTGCCGACCTGCTCGGGATGCTCACCAGGGGCGGATATGTCCAAGACCCGCAGATCATGATCGGCGCGATCGGTGACGACCAATTCGATTCTGTGCCATTGCAAATGGGACAGTTCGAATCCGACAACAGGATCGACGAGCAACTTCGCGACATCTACCTCGAGGGTGGCGGCGGGGGTGACAAGCGAGAAGGTTACGCGCTTGCCGCGTACTTCCTGAACACCCGTGCACAGACCGATGCCTGGGACAAACGCGGCAAGAAAGGATACGTCTTCATCATCGGTGATGAGATGAACAAGCAGATCCTGTTCGCGGAGTCGGTGCGCCGCTTCATCGGCGACGATTCCACCGAGAACATCGACGTCGAGCAGGTGTATCGCAGGCTGCAGGAGAGGTGGAATGTCTACTACGTCTTGCCGAACCTGACCAGCTACTACAACGATCCGGAGGTAGAAGCTCACTGGCAGGCCCTTGTCGGCGAGCGGTTTCTCAAGCTCGACAACCCGGACGGAGTTGCCGATCTGATCGCATTGACCATCGGCATCGTCGAGGACGCGATCTCACTCGAGGAGGGATTGGCGGATCTGCAGAGAGCAGGGGCGCCCACGGCCCCGGCCGTCGGCACCGCGCTTGCCCGGATACGCACCGGCACAGCCGTTGTCACCGACGGTGGCCGACTGCCGGCGGATCTGTGATGGACGCAGCAGCGGACGCTCCCGCCGGGGAAGGTCTTCTTCCCGGGCGGGCCGCCGGCGCACCGATCATCGTCGTCGGACTCGGTTACGGCGATGAGGCCAAGGGGGCAACGGTGGACTACCTGGCGTCGCAGATCCCTGACACCGCCGCGGTGGTGCGCTGGTCCGGTGGAGCCCAGGCCGCACACAATGTGTGGCACGGCCCGCGCCACCACACATTCCGGCAGTTCGGCTCGGCGTCGCTGCTGGACGTCCGGACGATCCTACGGGCCCCGATGATGGTGAACCCGCTCAACCTTGCTATCGAGGCGAGCGAACTCGAAGCGCTCGGAATTGTTGACTCACTCGGTTTGATCACGGCCGACGCCCGCGCCTTGGTGACCACGCCCATACATGTCGCGATGAATCGAGCACGAGAGATCCTGCGTGGCAACGCACGTCACGGATCGACAGGGGAAGGTATCGGTGAGACCACGGCGTACGCGCTCGCAGTGGCAGGGCGGGCTCGTGCCGGTTCGATGATCGGCAACTTCGAGGTTCTTGTCGATGCTCCCGGGGGACCGGCACCGACGCTGGCCACCCTGCGAGACCGCGCTGGCACCATCCGGGCACTCGACGCACTGGCCGAGTATGCGGCGCCGCTGTTGGCTTCCGCCGGTGAGGGTGCACCGCACGAGTCGATCGAGACCATCGCCGACGCACTGTGCAGCATCGCCGACCAGATCCGCATCATCGACGACGTCGACACCGAGATCGCGGCCGCGATGGCAACGGGAACCGTACTTTTCGAAGGAAGCCAGGGCGTCCTGCTGGACGAATGGAATGGGTTCCATCCGTTCACGACCTGGTCGACGGTCGTACCCGCCGATCTCATCGAATGGATCTCGCGGACCGGTCACAATCCCTACGTGTTGGGGTTGACCCGCTGCTACGCCACCCGTCACGGCGCAGGGCCGATGCCGACCGAGGATGCGAACCTCCAGTTGCCCGACGTCCACAATCGCGAGGGGCGCTACCAGGGAGCCTGGCGAATCGGTCATCTCGACCTTCCTGCCCTGCGCTACGCCGCTGCGATCACCGGCCAGATCGACGGTGTGGCGGTCTCACACCTCGATGTGCTGGGGACCGCTGACCTGCAGGTGGCCGATGCCTGGCGCGGTGATCCGCAACCGCTGACGCCGTTGCATACAGCAGACACTGCAGTGCTTGAAGAGCTGACCGCACTCGCCTCCGAGGCCCGGCCCGACTACCGTCCACTACCGGTGGGTGTCGACGCTGTCACCGACCTGATCGCGGGAGCAACGGGGGCTCCTGTGGTCGTCACCGCCGCAGGTCCACGTCGTACCGACAGGAGCTTCATTGTCCAACGCCCCTCTCTCAGGGCCTGATAGCAGCTACCTGAGCATCGTCTGCGTCGACGTGGTCGCACTCACCTACGACCGCAGCGCTCGGCGGGTGCTGATCGGGACACATCGTCGGGAGATCGCTCCCTTCCGCGGCAGGCAGGCGCTCCCCGGAGTCGTGGTGCACAGCGGTGAACGACTTCGAGACGCCGCAGGCCGGGCGCTGATCAAACTCGGGATCACCGCGCCGCCGCCTGCGCTCGGACAGCTGCGTACGTTCGACGAGCCGTCCCGTGACCCGCGGGGTCCGTCGCTCTCGATCGCGATGTGGGCGGCGTTGCCCGATCACACTGTGTTGCCGCAGCAGCCGGCGTTGTGGGCGCCGATCGACGCGGCACCCGCGTTGGTGTTCGACCACAACGAGATGGTCAGCGACGCGCGCGCAATTCTTGCGGAAAAGCTCTGGCGCGATATCGAATTCACCCGCAATCTCACCGGAGTCGAGTTCACCGCAACCGATGCGGTCGCGATCACCGAACAACTCAGCGGAAAACCACCGCATCGCGCAAATCTCAACCGGGATCTCGCACACCTGGTCGACCTGGTGGAAGCGGGCACCGCACCCGGGACCGGTGGAAGGCCGCCGAAGCTGTGGAGGTGGGAGGCCTGACGGCCTGACCTCAGATGTGTGCGACCTGCCGCCGCGCTGACCGTCGGTTGACGATTACCCGGTAGGTCCGCTGCAGGATGGTGGTGCGGGCGGTCTCGGGATCCATGAAATCGTTCTCGGCCAGCGGGCTGTCCTCGCCGTCGATGACGTCGTGGTCGAACTCCACGAGCGTCTTTCCCTCGCCGCAATGCAATTCGACTGCAGCGATGAGCGAGGACGTCTTGTCGAGGGTGCGCTGGAACTCGTCGGGAGCGATGTCCAGGTGCTCGCCGAGCAACCGGTTGCGTACGCCTCTGATGGCGGATCGCTGGTCGTCGCCGTTCACCGTTCCGGGTCGTACCTCGACTGCGAGATCGCATTCACTGTCGAAGCCGAGCGACCGGTTGTTGAGATTCGAAGAACCCACACGCAACAACTCGTCGTCCATGACCAGGATCTTCGCGTGGACGTAGATGGGTTCGCCGCTCTTCGTGACGGGATGGTATGCGCTGAAGCGGTTTTCGGTGTCGGCCTGCCACAGCATCTTCAGCAGGGTGTGGCGGGCACCATCCATCGTCGCCTGCTCGAGCCAGCCATCGGCATGCCGCGGGAGGACCAAAACGATCTCGGGCCCCTGCGGTTCCCGCAGCCTCCCTGCGATGGCTTCGGCGAGCGTTCTCGATGCGAGATACTGGCTTTCGATGTAGAGGTACTTCTTCGCGCCGGCGATGGCCGCCAGGTACAGCGCCTCGACTTCTCGAACTTCTTCGCGCCCTGGGATTGTGGGCAGTGTTCTGGCGATCGCCACATCCACGGACCGCATCGTCGGCTCGAGCTCTCGCGGCCAGTGGTCCGCCAGGCCCTCGGTGATCGGTTCGAGCACCTGCCCGGTGGCCGCCTTCCACCGATCGCGCGCCATTTCTCCCACCGCTCGTGCGGCCGCGCCGTCGACCGCGGTGGTGGCATCGTGCCACGGTCCGTAAGACCGGCCGTTGGGTTTCGTACGGTAACCGTTTCGGTCGTTGTGGTCGGATGTGTCCCACCGGTCGACGGTCATGTCGATGCCACCGCAGAAGGCGATCTGATCGTCGATGACCAGGATCTTCTGATGGTGCGCAGCGCCGACAGGGTGCGCGGTGTCGATTTCGAAATGTAGTTTGCGGTCGGTCAGCCAGTTCTCCACGAAGATCGGCGCCATGCCGCGAGTGACCGCGGCGAACGCGCCGAGGCTCCACTTGAGCAGGTGGATCTCGAGATCCGGGTTCTGTTCCGGCAGCCACTTGAGGAAGTTTCCGAGCCGATTGGGTCCATCGAGGGTCTTATCGGCCGGCTCGAGTTTGATCCTGGTGTCGAAATCCCAGCCGATCAGGATGATTCTGCGGCGTGCCTGCAGCATTGCGGCCTTGGCGTGCCGGAAGTAGTCAGCGGCGTCGACGATCACGGTCAGGCGGTCGGCTTCGGCGATCTGCCAACAGGTGTCGCCGGGCACCAGCACGGCTCGTTCATCGCTCACGGGTCACTCGATTTCCTTCGGCGCGGCTGATTCGGTCGATATCTGACAGTCGCGCATCACAACAAGATGGGTCACCCGGTACTCCGTGTGCCACATACAGAGTAGAGAGGGTGCGATGCCGCGACCAGATGGGCGTCGGGATTCGACCCGATCGGCCCTGTGGTCGCGCTGCGCTGCGGTTCCTCTCAGCGGTCGGCGAGGGTGAGCGACGCGCGCATCTGACTGAACCGGAACAGTGCCGGTTCGCCGACCTGATCCTGGTAACGCTCGATGACGTCGTCGACAAACGATCCGACGTCAGTTCCTGGGAGGCGGTTGGTCCAGTCCGTGGCGCCGACGGCAAACCACTGCGAAAAGGCCTCGATAGAGTCGAACTGCCACTGCAGATTCTGGACCTCCAGAGCGGAGACCGCGAACCCCGCCGTTGCTGCGAACTCCCGGAAACGGTCGGGTTCGACGTGAAGTACGGCGGGTCGTAGTCGGAGAAATGCTCGCGCCAGCGCGGACCCGTCGCCACGTCCGTCGCGACGTCTTCGATACTGCGCTGGTCGGTGGCGCAGACCATCTGGATGACCGCCCGGCCGCCGTTGTCGAGACCACGGGCGATCCCCTGCAGTGCAGCCGTCTGATCGCGCACCCAGTGCAGCGCGTTGAAGGACACCGCGATGTCGAAGTCGTGGTCGAACGGGAGCGCCAGGGCGTCGTCGACGTGGAATTGCACCCGGAGTTGTTCGGCAGGCACCCGGGTCAGGGCTTTGTCGATCATGCGTCGGGACGCGTCGACCCCCACCACGGACCCCTCCGGCAATCGCTCCGCCAACTGCATGGTGATGAACCCGTCACCGCATCCGACGTCGAGGAGGCGCTCATCGCCGGCCAGTTCGAGGCCACGAATGGAGACCTCGGCAACCATGCGCTGCAAGGCGCTGACGTCGGAGTATCGATCGCCATCCCAGTCGACCACGCGGTCCTCCTTCACAAGCCCCCGTTGTGTGGACAATTGTGCCGCACGGGCTACGGATTGCTATTTTGAAAACACACGTATTCAGATAGGAGTCGCAATGGGGGAGAGCACTCGGCGGATGTCGCGAGCTGAGATGGACGAGATCGACAGCAGCTTCTTTGCTTCGTCGTTGCTGTCCATGGGACGTTCGATGAGCACGGCGAACGTGATCATGCAATTGGCCAATCCGGCCGTCGGGTACGGCGTGGCCCGGAGCACGGTGGAAAACGGCCGCCTCGACAAACACCCGGTGAAGCGAGCGCGCACGACCGGGTCCTATCTCGCGGTGGCCGTGTTCGGCAATGCAGACGACCGCAGGCGCTTCCGGCAGGCGGTCAACCGTCAGCACGTGCAAGTGCGGTCCGACAGCGACAGCCCGGTGTCGTATGACGCGATGGACGTCGACCTTCAGCTCTGGGTCGCTGCCTGCCTGTACATCGGGTGGGAAGACATCTACGAACGTGTCCGCGGGCCGTTGACCGGGCAGGATCGTGAGACGTTCTATCAGCAGGGCAAGGTTTGCGGTTCCACTTTGCAGATGCCCGCCGAGAGCTGGCCGCGGGATCGTGATGCGTTCGGTCAGTACTGGGATGAGCAGTCGAAGCTGATCTCGATCAGTGATGAGGTGCGCGAGTTCCTCCTCGGCATCGCCAACTTCGACTACGCCCACCCGGCCATCAAGCGGCGATATGGACCGGTGAAATACCGGCGAACCATCGGTTATCTGCCGCAACCGTTTCGGGAGGCGATGAGGGTTTCCTGGACAGAGGAGGACCAGCAGTGGTTCGACGGCTATGTCGCCGGCCTCGTCGCACGGGAGCGCACAAAGCCGCTGTGGCTTTCGCAGCTGGGTTTTCGCCTGCTCTTGTGGGACGTCCGGGTGCGCTGCCGCCTGGGTCGCCCACTCGTCTGAGGGCTCGGTTCGCCTATGCCTGCCCACGATCGATCCCATCCGGATGGCGTTCTGCCACGAACTCCTATGAGATGCAACCGGAGAAGGGGCGGCGAGGATGGCTACCAGCGTGAAGGCGTCACAGGGCAACATGCGGCAGCGCGCCGCCGACGAGGTGCGCGTGCGGGTTCCCAGCGACCGCCCGACGAGCGGCGACAAGTTCATCGAGTTGGTCAATCCCGACGGCACCGTGACCTCGATCTGCCAGCGCGCAGACGGAACCATCGAGGTTCACACGGCGGCGATGGCACTGTCGGGACACGCAGTAGGGGTACCGCTTGCGGGATCCGCTGCGCCCGTCACCAGCAAGGACGTAGCGCGCTAGACCGGCGAACCGTCGTCTGTCGACGGCTTCGGCGATCTGGGCTCTGCCCGAGCATAGGTTGACTTATTCTGAGTCGCATGGGCACGTTCGCAGACACCCGCATCTATGGCGGCCAGTCGATGGCTGTGCGACGCGCCGAACGTCGGGCCAAGTTCATCGAAGCGGGGCTGACGGTCTTCGGCGGCAAGGGGTACGCGAACAGTTCTGTTGCCGACATCTGCGCGGAGGCAGGTTTGGCGCGCAGTCAGTTCTATTCGGAGTTCGGTAGTCGGGAAGATCTGTTGCTAGGCGTCTATGACGCCGTCCAAAATGATTCCCAGGCGGCTGTTGTCGCAGCGCTCGAACGCGAGGGCGCCGACGCCGAGAGGGCTCTGCTGACCGCTGCCGCGATGGCAGCCCTGGTTCGCTCCGTGGGCGACGACCCGCGGCGGGCCAGGATCGTCTTCGTCGAGATGATCGGCGTCAGCTCCCGTGTTGAAAAGCATCGCGCGAACCGCCGAGCGTTGTGGGCGGAGTTCATCGCAGCGACGATCGCCGAGCGTTCGGACGGAGATTTCACCCCGCCGGGTGGATACAAGTTGGCCACCACGGCCTTTCTCGGAGCTCTCACCGAATTGGTGCACGCATGGAGCACCAGCGACCCACGGCCGCCGATCGATGATCTCATCGCGGTGATCACTGCCGTTCTCAACGCGCTGGTGCGGCAGCCGGCCCCCTAGTCGGGGCACAGAGTGGATCAGGGCGCTACGAACCCGCCGCCGCCGGGAAGTGATGGCTGCCCGGCGTTGGGGTATGCCCAGGAGCCGGTGATCGACACGGTGAAAGCAACAGGGCCAGAACCGGTGTGCACGGTCTGATGGGTTGGTGCCGGGTCGAGGAAGTAAGGGCACGGCTTCACGACGCTGGTGCCGCGGTCGCCGGTGCGAACATTGACGTAATTGATCCGGACGAGCGAACCCCCGACTGTGGTCGCACAGGTCTCAGGACTGGCAGACGTGGAGAAGGTCGTCTTGCCCGGTGCGGCCGACGCGGCGTTCACCGAGGCCAGGTGCGGGCCAGGTATCACCAGCCCGCTGACTTTGACTCCGATGGCAGGTATCTGGAGTACCGATACCGGTGCCGCGGTAAGGGTCGGACCGACGGGCGCTGCTGACGCCGCGGGTGCTCCGGACACGGTGAATGCGCAGGCCGCCAGCAGGCTCACTGCTACTGCACTGAACTGTCGCGAGAACTTCATCTTCACTCCCCGGTTTGTTGACGACGAACCTTTACCTACCTATCGCAGCTTCCGGCGGCCCGTTAGCCGAACGTCTTTCCTGTCTTGCCCTCAAACGTCATTCGGCCGAAAGGAGTGCGGCGTAGTTTGAGGCCCGGAGGAGTCGACGACAGGAGATCCGATGCGGTCCATCATCACAACCGGTATCGGTACGGCAACGGCGGCAGGGGTTGGCGCTCTTGCGTCGCGGGATGCGGACTCGCGCTGGTACCGGCGGTTGTCGAAACCGCCGTTCCAGCCACCCGCAGTCGCCTTCCCGATTGTGTGGACGGCGCTCTACGCCGACATCGCGATCAGCTCGGCCGTCGCGATCGACACCTTGAACGACGAGATGCGGCATATCGACGCAGCGGCGTTCGAGCGCGCGCTTGCAGTCAATCTCGTTCTCAACGGCGCGTGGACGTGGGTGTTCTTTCGAGCGCACCGCACCGGTGCCGCCGTGATCACCGCTGCCGCCCTCACCGTCAGTGGCGTGGACCTGGTCCGCCGGGCCGTGCCGGCATCGCCGCCTGCCGCGGCAGCGCTGGTGCCCTATGCCGCATGGAGTGCGTTCGCGACAGCGTTGTCGACCGAGATCTGGCGCCGCAACCGCTGACCCGCGTCATCCTGCGGCGGGCGACGATGTGGTTGTCGTGGTGGTGGTTTCGGTCGGCGCCGGCTCTGCGGTGACCGTGGGCTCGGGCGCCGCGGTGGGCGTTTGGGCCGTCGGCGGCGGTGCGACCGTGGTGGTCGGCGTCGTCGCCCACGTCGCAGAGGTCACCGCGACCGACTGCGGTCCGCTCGCCCCGATCAGCGACACCGTCCAGACACCCGCCGAGTCCGTCGCAGAGGCGACCGCCGAGGTCTGCAGGTTCGACGACAACACGGTGCGGGTCAATCCGTCCGTGCAGCTCAATACCACCGGCGAAGCGCTGGGGTCATCTGCCGTGCAGGTCACTACGGCACCGGCGCCGCTGAACGACAGGCTCGAGATGACATCGCCACTGCCCACGAACTGGGTGGGTGACGGCGGTGCGGGCGCGGCAGGGGGCGCGCTGAACGGAGCTTCGGGTGCTGCGGGCGCCGGCGCGGCAGCCGAGCTGGAGGCGCCTGGAGCCGGCGGCACCACCGCGGGAGATTCGACCGTGGTGCCGGCAGATGCCTGCGAGGTCGACTCCGACGGTCCCGCCGCGGTGTCGGTCGCCGACGATTCCGTCGTGCCGGGGGACTCCTGCGCCTGGCGCAGGACGTTCTCGGCCGGCTGACCGTCTGCTTGCACGCCATTTGCGTCCTGCAGGACCGGGTCGTCGGTGGTGAACGGGACGTTCAACTGCGCCGGCGTGGGAAGCGTGCCTGCCATCGGCGGGAGCCCGGTGGTGTCGAGGATGCCGCCTGCGGTGCGCAGGAACGGTACGAGGGTGTTGAGGTCGATGAGTGTCAACTGCTGCGGGGCAACAGCTTCCGGTCCGGCCACCACAGTGGTGGTGTTGTTGATGACGGTGGTGTGGTGGTTGTGGTAGTTCACGGACACCACTTCACGGGTCGCGTATCCGGGCCAGGGGGCGTTCACGGTTCGGTAGCCCGCCAACGGGGTGCTTGCCGGTGGTGCGAGCGGATTTCCGCACGAGCACTGCACCCGTGGAACGCCATAGGCGTCGATGAGCACGGGGGTGCCGGCTTGCAGCACCGACTGATAAGGCGTCGCACCGCGTGAGGAGTAGGTGTGGTTGGTGACCCTGGTGTCGTTGCCGAGGACGACTGGGGTGAGGGTGTCCAGGTAGTAGGGGATCTGATCGACGGTGATGCCGAAGACCCCGGCCCACACCCTCGCCGTGGCGGGATTGCTCAGCAGATGGTTGGCCAAAGCTGCCGTGTCGCAGGGGGGTTCGTTCGAACTGGCGTAGAGACCGGGCGCGGTACCGTCGACGACCTGCCCGAGCGGCGTGGCACTGCCTCTGACGACGACGTTGCGCACGGCTGGGTCGAGCGGGCGGTTCGTCAGCGCCACCGTCGGTGAAAACGGTGCATTGCTGACACTGCTCGCCGATTCGAGTACCAGTTCGGGGGCCGGGGTTGCCTGGGTCTTGCCCGCCCCGGTGAACATCATCACCGAGGCGACGCCCAGGACGCTGAGCAACAGGGCGGCGACCACCGCGAGGACGAGGACGATGGTCCGGTTGCTCTTCGGAGTCGGCGGGATCGGGTGCGTCGGATACGTGCCGTACGGATAGCTCATGCGAGACCTCACAGGTTTTGGCGACCCACCCAGCGGCACGGCCTTCTGCTTGATTCTCTGATGTGGCGGCCGAAAGGTTTCACCTGTGCCGCAAGTTCATATGTTCAGGTGACGACCAACCGCGCGATGTCGGTGGCCTGCTGTTGCATCGGAACCTGCAAGGTCGTGGGGCCCTCGATCTCGATGGCGATCAGGGCCTCGTCGACGCAGATGGTCAGCTGCCCCTCGGCATCGGTCGAGTTCTCGAAGTCCTGGGTTTGCCACCAGGCCGATTCCCCCAGATCGTCGACCGGAATGACCGGGTACAGATGGTCGGAGGGTTCGACGCAGTGGACCATCCCGTCATCGAATTGTTCTGCGAACGACAGGTTCAGGTCTACTTCCACCTCCCCGTCGGAGGATTCGAAACTGCACCCGACGGTCTTGTAGTTGAAGTCGTCGATGGTGCTGACTCCGCCGCTGGACTCCGTCGGCAGTTCGAAGTCGATGGAGAATATCGAGCCGAGGTCGTCATCTGTCAGGCCGGCGCAGTCGTCGCGCAGATCCGTGGCCGATGTGGCCGACGGGGTGGTGGCCGACACGGCTTCGGTCGTCGAAATCGGAGCCTGCGCGGACGAAGTCGTCGTGGACCTGCTTTCGTCCGACGAGCCCGCACCGCCGTCGGAGCAGCCGGCCAACACCGTCGTACCCAGCGCCGCCGCACAGAAGACTGTCGCCACTGCTCGTCGCATGATCCATCCCTGCTGTTCCGGGCCGCATCGGTCGGCCGTCGGAAACGAGAGTAGGACCAAGACGGTCACTCCGGAACCGAAAATGTAGGGAGGTCCGGTGATCGCACGACGTGCAGTCGGCGACCGATCATCGCGGAGTGTGGCGCAGGTGCCGACTGACATCACCGAAAAGGTCGATGGTGACCTGTCGGTCGGCGAACCTCCAGTGCCCATCCACGTAATCGAACCGGTCGGCGTAGCGTCCGGCGACGATGGTCTGCAGGGGCAAGTCCGACAGCGCCTGAAGAACCGTGAAATACGAACGGGCTGTTGCGATACCGGATTCCTCATCGATGTCGATGAGCAGGTTCGTCGTCACATGATTGGTCTTCCGGGGTGCCGTCGGCGTACGTGACCACGGTCTTTTCGAACATCTCCTGGAGGGCCTCTGCCCCGTTCGCCGACCCGCCGCCACCGCCGAACGTCGCGTGTTCCAGCAGCCTCCCGACACCGGCGAAGTCTCCGGCGTCGACCAGTTCGGCGTAAATGGCGATCAGATTCTGGATGGCCCGATCGCTCGATGTGAATCGTCTGTTCTCGGACTCGGCAAACACGGCAGCGGGCTCCTCACGGTTGGCGACGAAGCCCATCGTGCCCTGCTGGGTGCGATCGAGGTGCGTGATCGGCCGTGCTCAGCGCTCGCTGTCCAGCGCCGCCATGTGTTCTTCCGGATACCGGGAACCGGCCGCAGCACCGGCAGGAACCGCAGCCTCTATGGTCGCCAACTCGTCCGGGGAGAGCCGGATGTCCACGCTGCGAAACGATTCCTCGAGTCGGGCCACCCGGCGGGTGCCGATCAGCGGCACGATGTCGTCGCCCTGGGCCAGCACCCATGCGATCGCCAACTGCGCGACGGTGACGTCGCGCTGGGCCGCGATCCGGGCCAGCGGCTCGACCAGGGTCAGGTTCCTGGTCAAGTTCTCACCCTGGAACCGCGGGCTGTGCGAACGGAAGTCGGTCGGCTCGAGCTGGGTGTCCGAGGTGATGGCGTTGCCCAGCAGGCCCCGGGAGAGAACGCCGTAGGCGGTGATGCCTATGCCGAGCTCGCGCGCGACAGAGCGGATCTCGTCCTCGATCCCTCTCGAGATCAGCGAGTACTCGATCTGCAGGTCGGCGATCGGGTGCACCGCGGCGGCGCGGCGGATGGTGTCGCTGCCGACCTCCGAGAGTCCGATGTGTCGAACGTATCCGGCGTCGACCAGTTCGGCGATGGCTCCGACGGTGTCCTCGATCGGAACGGTGGGGTCGAGACGGCCGGGTCGATAGATGTCGATGTGGTCGACGCCGAGTCTGGTCAGGGTGTAGTTGAGGAAGTTCTTCACCGCAGCCGGCCGGGTGTCGAAGCCGACCCAGTTGCCACCGGGGGCGATCATGCCACCGAACTTGACGCTGAGTTGGACGTCGTCGCGGTTGCGGTCACGGAGCGCTCGCCCGATCAGGAGCTCATTGTGACCCATGCCGTAGAAGTCGCCGGTGTCGATGAGGGTGACTCCCGCGTCGATGGCGGCGTGGATGGTTGCGATCGATTCTTTGTCGTCGGCAGCTCCGTACGAGCCGGACATGCCCATCGCCCCCAATCCGACGCGAGAGACCGAGGGACCTGTTTTTCCGAGTGTTGCCTGTTGAATGCTCATGCACAGAGACTGCAGCGGATGTGGAGTCGGTGGCAGAGACCGGTCATCGGGGGATCGCCGGTCCCTGGATGGTGAGCTGGGGACGGTGCACAGTGGACGGGGTGAGCAACCGAATGGACCGCGCCGAACTGGCCGACTTCCTGCGCCGCCGTCGCGCGGCCCTGGTCCCGCGTGATGTGGGACTGCCCGAAGGTATCCGCAGGCGCACGCCAGGGCTACGCCGCGACGAGGTCGCGTCGCTGGCGGGAATGTCCACCGACTACTACACCCGTCTCGAACAGTCTCGCGGTCCTCATCCGTCGACGCAGATCGTCGCGTCGATGGCCCGTGCGCTGCGCCTCACCGACGACGAACGTGACCACCTGTATCTGCTGAGCGGCCACGCGCCGCCACCGCGCATCGGCGGGGACTCCCACGTCGGGCCCGGGCTGCTGCATCTGCTCGACAAACTCGACGACATCCCCGCCTGCGTGGTCTCCGATCTCGGCGAAACGCTTGCCCAGAACCGGATGAACGTGCTGCTGGTCGGCGACCAATCGACGGTGACCGGACTCGACCGGTTCCACACCTGGCGCTGGTTCACCGATCCTGAAACCCGGACCCGGTTCAATTCCGAGGACTGGACTCGAATGAGTCGCAAGCATGTGAGCGACCTACGGGCCATAGCGGCCAAACGCGGCGGCGACGTCGTGGTGGCAGAACTGGTCGGCGCGCTGCAATCGGTGAGCGACGAGTTCGTCGGACTGTGGTCTGAGCACCACGTGGCCACCAGGACCAGCGCGCTCAAGAGGTTCATCCATCCGGAGGTCGGCGAGATCGCCTTGCTCTGCGAAACACTGGTCACCCAGAAGGAAGATCAGCACCTGCTCGTCTACTTTCCGCAACCCGGCACGGAGGCGAGAGAGCGACTCGATCTGCTCGGAGTCATCGGGACCCAGGTCCTCGGAGATGGTGAGCACCTGACCAACTAGATCTGGCGGGTTCGTCGCATTTCTTCAAGCCACGGCATCGGTGTCGTGCGACACTCAGGTCATGACAACCACAACAGTTGACCTGCTCCGACCGGTATTGGCCGATCTCGCAGTCGTGGTCGAGAACTCCGGCGGGCACGAGAGCGCACCGACCCCGTGTACCGAACTCGATGTGGCACAGCTGCGTAACCACATCGCGGGGTGGCTGACCACGTTCGCCTCCGGATTCGCCGATCCCGAAGGACGGGCCGAGGCCGCCGGCGCCGACGTGCCACCGGCGGCCGCAGACGCCGCTGCGGCGATCCGCTCCGCTGCGGACCGCCTCGACACCGCCGTGAGATCCGGAGCCGACCAGCGACCGCTGTACCTCGGTGAGAGTCCGATGCCCGGTGAGATGGCGATGTCGATGATCCTGTGGGAGTACATCGTTCACGGCTGGGATCTGGCGGTGGCGACCGGTCAGGAGTGGGACCCGGCCCCTGAGGCGGCCGCGGTATCCGCGGAGTTCGCGCCGACCATGCTGACCGACGACTACCAGGGCCCGGGCAAGACCTTCGGCCCGCGAGTGGAGACATCGGCCGACGCCACTGACCTCGACACCTTGCTGGGACTGTCCGGCCGTGATCCGCACTGGAGCGCCCCCGCCTGACCGTAACCGCCCGAATCTGCTTCGGCGGTAGAGTCGGCGTGTGACCGAAACCTTCACCGCACCTGTTGTCGCCGCCGGACTCATCGGCGGATTCGCTGCCGCCAGATACAGCGGCCGTCGCGAACTCGGTGGGGTCGTACTCGCCGCCGCGGGCGCCTGGTGCACGACCGAATGGTTCAAGGCCAAGGGGCCGGTCGTGGCCGGTTCGCTCCTCGGCGGCTATCTCGTCGCCTTCGGCGCTTCGCATCCGCTGACCAAGAAGATCGGCGCCTGGCCCGCAGTGTTCGCGGTGACCACCGCGGCCGCCGGTGCGGCATACGCGGTCGCCGACCACTGATCCACCACCGTCCGATGCCGACGTGAGCGACCACTGATGTCCGGGCTCGCGCTCACCATTGGTCTGCTCGCGGTGCTGCTCGTGGTGGTGGCGGCCGTCGCCCTGCGGGTCCGCACTCGGCCGACCCTGACGACGCCGGCCGAACGGGCGGTCCATGCGACGCTGCACACCGCTTCGATGGCGGCCCGTCCATTACGGCGTGGACTGGACGCGGACTCCGCGGCCGAGGCGGCGCCTCACCTGCGTGGGCTCACCGCAGCCGATGCTCTCGGTCTTGCCGACGCGAACGGCGTCGTCCTCGCTTGGACCGGTCCACACGGGCGTCTGAGCACGCACTTCGCCGACGCTGCGGTCCGCGCCTCCGAAGAGGGTCGGCGAATCCTCATCAAGGCCGACCAACTCGACGAACCCGGCGTCCGGGCGCTGGTGGTGCAGCCACTCCTGCCGGGTGAGTCCGGATCGGTGGGGGTGATGGGCGTGGTGACCCGCACCCAACCGGGGCCAGGAATGCTGTCGGCGATCGCCGAGGTGGCGCGTTACGCGGGCAATCAGATCGAGCTCGCCGAACTGGACGCGTCGCGGGCCCGGCTCGACCGCGCCGAGGTCCGCGCCCTCCGCGCACAGATCAGCCCGCATTTCATCTACAACGCACTCGGAACCGTTGCGTCGTTCGTGCGCACCGATCCCGAACAAGCCCGTGAACTGATCCTCGAGTTCGCCGACTTCACCCGGTACTCATTCCGTGCGGCAGGGGAGTACACGGTGCTCGCCGACGAATTGCGCAACATCGATCGCTACCTGACGCTCGAACGCGCCCGGTTCGGCGGCTCGCTCGAGGTCCGGCTCCAGGTGGCGCCCGAGGTACTCAACGTGGTGTTGCCGTTCCTGGCCCTCCAGCCTTTGGTGGAAAATGCTGTGCGCCATGGTATTTCAAGCAAGCCCGACGGTGGAACGGTGACCATCGTTGCCGCGGACGAGGGTACCGATTGCGTGATCAGCGTCGAAGACGACGGTATCGGGATGGACCCCGACCTCCTGCGGTCCGGCGATCTCGACGCCATCATCTCGGGCGTGAGCGGTCACGGCGCCGGCGAGAGCGCTCACGTGGGGCTGGCCAACGTCGACGACAGACTGCGCGCGGCGTTCGGGAACGACTACGGGTTGGTGGTGGAGACGGCACCCGGGGCCGGCACCAAGGTCAGCATGAGGGTGCCGAAGTTCCGTCCCGGTGTGGCGGTGTGACTGCGGTCGTCATCGCGGGGAGACAGTGGCGTTGTCGGCCACGAATCTGCGAACCAGGACTTTCTGGATCTTGCCGCTGGGCGTGCGGGGAAACTCCTGGACACCGTGGATCTCCTCGTCAATCGTCCCGATGTCACCGGTGCGGTACCAGCCCTCGCTGTCGAAAACGGTGTCGGTCAAGACATCGTCGGTGTAGCCGATGAACAGATCTGGTCCGCGGGAGAGGATCTCGCCATCGTCGGCGAGCGCGATCTCGACACCTGCGAGGGCGCGACCGCGGGGTGAAGCCGGGATGTTCGAGCAGGCTCGTCACGAAGAACGGTGCCCCTCCGCCGACCTTCACACCGCGCTCCTCCATGAGCGCTATCACGCGCTCCGGATCCCAGATGTCGATGAGATGCACCCGGATGCCCACTCATCACCGGCAGCAGCAGTGCGCTGACCATCCCGATGAAGTGGCCGACAGGTGCTCCGGTGATCTGTGGATGGCTGTCGGCAGGGTGTCGTGAACCGAGTTGTCGCGTCTCGAATCCCAGGGTGCGATGGCTGTGCACCACGCCTTTGGCTGCGGTCGTGGTCCCGGATGTGAAGGCGATCAGGGCAGGGTCGGAGGGATCGATCGGCACCGTGTCGGTGAAGGGGTCCGACGCCTCGGGCTCGGAGTCCGCCAGCCAATCGGCGTGCTGCCGTTCCACCACGGCGAAGGTGCCCGGCCACGGCCGGGTTGCCGAGTGCACCTCGAAGGTGATGTCGCCGTGCTCTGCCAAACCGCTGCTCAACAGGTCTCCGATGGTGTCATCGGTCCACCAACCACTCTTCACGTAGTGCGCTGCGAGGTGGTCGGGGGTGAGACGCATGCAGACACTCCCATTCAATCATTGTTAACATTGACAGGATAGAATTGTTGCACGCCATCTCTTGCGGCGGCGCCGAGTACGCCATCGCACTTCGACGTGTTCGACGTGGCACTATAGATACGTTGTGACGCAGAACTCATCGCCGCCGAACCGGCACGGACCGCTGACGGTGCTGGCTGTCGACGATGAGGCACCCGCCCTCGACGAGTTGGCCTATCTGCTCGGTAACGAAGAGGCTGTCGGCGAGGTGGTGACGGCTGCGGACGCCACAACTGCCCTGCGGGTGATCAAAGATCGGCCCGACACGATCGACGCGGTGTTCCTCGACATCAACATGCCCGGCCTCGACGGTCTCGAACTGGCCGGGGTGCTGGCTGCGTTCGCCAATCCGCCCGCCGTGGTGTTCGTGACCGCGCACGACGATCGCGCGGTCCGGGCGTTCGACCTCGGCGCCGTTGACTACCTGCTCAAACCACTTCGAGCACAACGGCTCTCCGAATCAGTGCGAAGGGTGGTCGAACTTCGAGAGCAGCGTGACGTGTCGACCACCCCGCCAGGTCCCACCGCGGAAGCCGATTCCGATGAGGTGATCGCCGTCGAGATGGGTGGTGCCACCACTCTCGTCCAACGCTCGGCGGTGTTGTGGGTCGAAGCAGAGGGCGACTACTCCAGACTGCACACCGAGACCGGCTCCCACCTGGTCCGAATACCTATCTCGACTCTCGAAAACCGATGGGAGAAAGCGGGATTCCTCCGGGTGCACCGCTCCTACCTGGTGTTGCTGCGACGGGTCACCGGGATTCGCACCGTCGGATCGGGGACCGTGGTCTGTCTCGGTCCCGGCCAGGACGGTGCCCCCGTCGAACTCCCGGTCAGTCGGCGGCATACGCGCGAACTCAAAGACCGTCTGGTTCGAAGCTCCAAGCAGGGTCGATGACCTCCCCGGCCGGCGCCCCGCGGCCCCGCGAACGCGTGGTGCTCGCCAAGCGTCGCGGGGCTCGAAAAGTCCGCTCACGGGTAGAGGTGCAAGAGCACACGGAGGTCGGCGATGCCCTGATCCGCGGTCTGATGCGAGCTCAGCTCGGACTGGCCTTACGGCTGGGTGGCCTGACCCTGCTGGTGCTGGGAGCGATCCCGTTGCTGGCGGCCATCTTCCCCGAGCTCTCGGACGTGACGGTGTTCGGTGTCAGACTTCCGTGGCTGGTGCTCGGTGCGGGGGTCTACCCGATGTTGCTGGCCGTGTGCTGGCTCTACAACCGGCTGGCGGACCGCAACGAACACGAGTTCGCCGACCTGGTCGACGACTGACGCAACCCTGAAGATGCAGACGATATCCGGCCAGTCGGTGCCACTGCCGACATTGATCGCGCTGATCGCCGCTGCGGTCGCAACGGTCGCGATCGGAACCTATGGGGTTCGGCTGGCGCGCACCACCTCTGACTTCCTGGTCGCTTCCCGTAGCGTGGGGTCGAACTGGAATGCCGCAGCGATCTCGGGCGAGTACCTGTCGGCGGCTTCATTTCTCGGGGTCGCCGGACTCATCGCGAAGTACGGTGCCGACGCGCTGTGGTATCCGATCGGGTTCACCGCCGGCTACGTCGGACTGCTGCTGTTCGTCGCCGCACCGCTGCGCAGATCCGGTGCCTATACGGTTCCCGACTTCGCGGAGTTCAGGTTGGGCTCCAAGCGACTTCGCAAACTCGCCACCGGAGTGGTGGTGCTGATCTGCATCCTCTATCTCGTCCCCCAGCTCCAAGGCGCGGGCTTGACCCTCAACATCCTGCTGGGCGTGCCCGCGTGGGTTGGGGCGGTGGTGGTCGGGGTGATCGTGATCGCCAATGTCGTCGGTGGCGGCATGCGATCGATCACCTTTGTCCAGGCGTTCCAGTACTGGCTCAAGCTGACCGCGATCGCGGTACCCGCACTGGTGCTCGCCGTCCACTTCTACGGAGATGATCAGAAATTGGGTTCGGACGCACCCCCGACGGTGGCCGAACAGACCACAGTCGACGTCACCACGGACGTCGTCGTGCGGGTCTCGGGCGACCTGGTGGTGACCGCGGTCGGACAGATCGATGGTGTCGAGGTCGGGGGGCCGGTGCGCCTGGACCCCGGCGACCATGAGATCAGCGGGGGTACGTCGCTGGAGCTGGCCGCGGGTTCTTCGGTGCCCGTGGTCGCCGGCGCGCCCGCCACCCACGACGAATGGGCCGCGCCCGGATGGGGTTTCGGCGGCGACCATCCGATGTATCAGGTGTATTCGCTGATCATCGGGATCTTCCTCGGCACGATGGGGCTGCCGCACGTGCTGGTGCGGTTCTATACGAACCCCGACGGCCGGGCCGCCAGGGCGACGTCGCTGGCCGTGGTCGGCCTGCTGGCAGTCTTCTATCTCTTCCCCACCCTGCTCGGTGCCTTTGCCCGGCTGTGGGTTCCGCAGCTTCTGATCACCGGTGCGTCCGACGCCGCGGTGCTGCTCCTGCCGGGGACCGTGGTGTCCGGCATAGGTGGACAACTGTTGGCGGCGCTGGTGGCCGCCGGTGCGATCGCCGCCTTCC
Organism: Williamsia soli; assembly: GCF_017377795.1. Classification (GTDB taxonomy): domain Bacteria; phylum Actinomycetota; class Actinomycetes; order Mycobacteriales; family Mycobacteriaceae; genus Williamsia; species Williamsia soli. The sequence goes on from NZ_JAFRDR010000001.1 coordinate 96,519, forward strand.
TCGCCACGTCGTCGGGCTTACTCGTCAGCGTCGCCGGCGTTCTGAGCACCGACGTCCTGCGCGGACGAGTCCGCGACTTCAGGATCGCGTCGCTGCTCGCAGGCATCGTGCCGCTGTTGCTGGCGGTCGCGGTCACCTCCATCGATCTGTCCCGCACTGTCGGCCTGGTGTTCGCCGTTGCCGCCTCCACCCTGTGCCCGCTGCTGGTCCTCGGGATCTGGTGGCGGGGACTGACTGCGACCGGCGCCGCGGCCGGACTGATCGTCGGCGGTGTCGTTGCCGGCGGGGCGGCGCTGGCGACGTCCGTGGGTGGCTTCTCCGACAACCTCCTCGGCGGTTGGCCTGCGGCGCTGGCGGGTTATCCGGCTGCGGTGAGTGTGCCGTTGGCCTTCGCGACGATGCTGGTCGTCAGCAAGTTCACGGCGGCGCAGATCCCGTCCGACGTCGGTCGTGTGTTGACCCGACTACACGCGCCGGAAGGCCTCGGCCTGGGCAAGGACCGCGAGGCGAACCTGAATCCGGGGGAGCGACCGCACGCGGAGTGAGTGCCGTTCGTCGCAGATTTCCGACCGTTCACCGCATAGATCGACAGCTCGCCGTGTGAGCGCCGCCACACCATTCTGTTGTGACCCAGACCTCACTAATGTTCGAACGAGTTCTCCATCCCTTCACACCAGGAGTCTCCCGTGACCACATCAGACCTGAGCCCGGAGGCGTCGCCCGGACGACCTGCCCCGGACGCGCAGGCGTTCATCGACATGCAGGCCAGTCCGGAATTCCAGGACCTGCGCCGTCGACTCCGCGTCTTCGTGTTCCCGCTCACGGCGTTCTTCCTCGCCTGGTACATGCTCTACGTGCTCGTCGCCACGTACGCGCACGAGTTCATGGCCACCAAGGTGTGGGGCAACATCAACATCGGCATCATCTTCGGACTCGGCCAATTCGTGTCCACGTTCATCATCACCGCCGTCTATGTGCGGTTCGCCAACCGTGATCTCGATCCCCGCGCGGCCGCCATTCGTGACGAGCTGGAAGGCCCGCTCAAATGACCACACTCGCCGCGGACGCCGCATCGGTAGGCAACCCCGCCCTCAACATCGCGATCTTCGTCGCGTTCGTCGTCATCACGATGACGATCGTGATCCGCGCCAGCAAGACCACCAAGAAGGCCTCCGACTTCTACACCGGTGGCGGACAGTTCTCCGGACCGCAGAACGGTTTCGCGATCGCCGGTGACTATCTCTCGGCGGCATCGTTCCTCGGTATCGCGGGCGCCATCGCCGTGTACGGCTACGACGGCTTCCTCTACTCGGTCGGCTTCCTGGTCGCCTGGCTGGTGGCATTGCTGCTAGTCGCCGAATTGCTGCGTAACACCGGCAGATTCACGATGGCCGACGTGCTGAGCTTCCGGCTTCAGGAGCGTCCGGTTCGCATGGCGGCCGCACTGTCGACCCTCACGGTCTCGCTGTTCTACCTGCTCGCCCAGATGGCCGGTGCCGGTGGACTCGTCGCGCTGCTGCTCAACATCGACGGCAAGTTCGGCCAAGGCGTCGTTGTCGCCGTGGTCGGTGTGCTGATGATCGCCTACGTGCTCATCGGTGGCATGAAGGGCACGACATATGTGCAGATGGTCAAGGCCGTGCTGCTCATCGCCGGTGCCGGCGTCATGTTCGTCCTGGTGCTCTTCGCCGTGAAGGGCAACTTCTCGCAGCTGATCGCCGACGCCCAGGCCACCGTCAGTGGTTCGGCGAGCGAGGCGGTCGCGAATCGCGACATCGCCGCGCCCGGTGCGAAATATGGGATCAGCGACATGTCGAAGCTCGACTTCATCTCGCTCGGCATCGCCCTGGTCCTCGGTACCGCGGGTCTGCCCCACGTCCTGATGCGCTTCTACACGGTTCCCACCGCCAAGGAAGCTCGTCGCTCGGTCACCTGGGCCATCGCCCTCATCGGCGCGTTCTACCTGTTCACCCTGGTTCTCGGCTATGGCGCAGCGAAGTCGGTCGGCCCGGACAAGATCCTCGCGGCGCCCGGTAAGGAGAACTCGGCGGCCCCACTGTTGGCCTTCGAGCTCGGCGGGACGATCTTCCTGGCGGTGATTTCGGCGGTCGCGTTCGCAACGATTCTCGCCGTCGTCGCCGGCCTGGCGATCACCGCGTCGGCGTCGTTCGCACACGACATCTACGCCAGCGTCATCAAGCGCGGCAACGCCACCGAGGAACAGCAGGTGCGGGTCTCCCGGATCACGGTGGTTGTCATCGGCGTCATCTCGATCGTGCTCGGTATCGCGGCCATGGGTCAGAACATCGCGTTCCTGGTGGCGCTGGCCTTCGCGGTCGCCGCCTCGGCCAACCTGCCGACGCTCCTGTTCTCGCTGTTCTGGAAGCGCTTCAACACCACCGGCGCGCTCTTCAGCATCTACGGCGGCCTGCTCACCTGCATCGGTCTGATCGTGATCTCGCCGGCCGTGTCGGGTAAGCCGACATCGATGTTCCCGGACGCCAACTTCGACTTCTTCCCGATGTCGAACCCGGGCATCGTCTCGATCCCGGCGGGCTTCATCCTCGCGATCATCGGCACCTACGTCGGTGGCCGTCGCAAGGAGAACGCGGCCAAGCAAGCCGAGATGGAGGTCCGCAGCCTGACGGGTGTAGGAGTCGAAAAAGCAGTAAGTCACTGAGTTATTTACTCGCTCCACCGGCACCGACCCCAGCATTCCGTCAATGCTGGGGTCGGTGTTTTTCGGAGGACGTGGCCGCGGTTGTTCTGGACTGCCGACGAACGAGCGCCAGCGAGGTGAGGAGAAGGGAAGAACGACCGCCTGATGGCCACATCCGACAAAGCGAGCGGAGCGAGCAGATAGCTCAAGCGAGTAGGCGCCACAAGCCGATGATGCCGACGATCACGATCACCGCGCGTAGTGCGGTGGGGGAGAGTGTGCGGCCGTACTTGGCGCCGATCACGCCTCCGGCCAGGGAGCCGATCGCGATGAGGCCGGCGGCGGCCCAATTGATGCGGTCGAAGGCGACCACGGTGTACGCCACCGCGGCAACAACGTTGACGATCAGCGACAGCAAGTTCTTGGCCGCGTTCAGGCGCTGGATCTTGTCGTTGACGATGACGCCCATCGCGCCCATCAGCAGGATGCCCTGCGCGGCGGTGAAGTACCCGCCGTAGATGCCGACGAGGAACGTCGAGCCCGTCAACAGCCCGGTCCGGGTCGGGCTCAGGAAAGTGTCGTGGACATCGTCAGGGTCCGCGGTCATTCGGGACGCCGTCCACCGCTGGATCCGAGGCTGCAAGATGACCAGTACGAGTGCGAGAACCAAGAGCACCGGAACGATCGTCTCGAAGGCCTTTTCCGGGAGGTGCAGCAGAAGCCAGCTACCGATGATCGCACCGACCAACGACGCCGGGATCTGCCACTTCAACCGTGGCCACTGTCCGGCCAGCTCGCGTCGGTAGCCCCAGGTCCCGGAGACGCCGCCCGCGACGAGACCGACGGCGTTGGTCATGGTGGCGGTGACGGGAGGGAAGCCGAACGCGATCAAGGTGGGGAAGGTGATCAGGGTGCCGCTTCCGACCACGGCGTTGATGGCCCCGGCACCGACACCGGCGAACAGGATCGCCACCACTTCCCAGATCGACATTGGTATACCGTGCCACGCTCGGTTTGCGACGCACCAATCGCCTGACTGGGCTTCACTGGTCAGTGATGAGTTACGACGTCTCGGTGACCGACGACAATCTGTCGGCTCGGCCGCAGGAATATCCCGGTCGGCTTGTGCCCGGTCCCGGGTTGCTGCACGAGGGCCGGTTCTCGACCGCACTCGGCGTGGACGATCTGACTGACGTCCTTCGCCGCCACGGGCTCGCCGATCTCGCCGGACGTACGGCGGTACTCGCGATCGGGTCCAATGCCTGTGCCGCGGTTGTCCTCCGAAAACTGGAGTCGGTGGGTGTCGACGCCACGGTGCCGTTCCTCTCGGGTAGCGCGCCCGGTGTATCGGTCGGGCACAGCGGACACCGCAGCGTCGCGGGGTACATCCCAGCTGCGCCGTACGCCACGGTCGACACCCGGAACACCTTCATCATCAACATGTTCTCCGGCCAGCAACTCGCGGCCATCGATGAGACCGAGCCCAACTATCGGCGCATCACCGTCGAGTGTGACCTGGCTGGACGAGGTTCGGCCGAACTCTACGTGTCCCGGTGGGGTGTGATCGCGCCGCCGGGCGGGCCGGTCCTGTCCTTGATGTCGCAAACAACACTGTGTCGCCGGCTGAGCGATCAGTGCCGGGGCTTCCAAGAGGCTCAGGCAGACGTCAACACCCGAACCGTCGCTGACCTCCTCATCGAGCGGGGCTGGGCGCGGGACCCCGGTCTGGGGTGAACTAACCTCGCGGGTGTTGACAACTCTCGCCCGTCGGATCGGAACAGGAGGTGATCGGTGTGGCTTGGCTGATCGTCGTTGCCGCTGTGGCGTTCGCGGTGCTGACACTGCTCGGCTTTCTCTGGTTCGCCTACGACTCGAACAAAAGAGTGCGTAGGTTCGCCAACTCGACCGATCTGGTGCCGGGTAAACCGGGTCGTGCGCCGGTGGAGTGGAAGAAATCGCCGGAACCGGAAGCCCTGCTCCATCGCCGAATCCGTTATGCGATGGGTCTGGTCTACGAGAATCCGTCCCTGCGCAATGACGATGAACTGCGGGCCGCCCGGGAGCGCCTGGACGATGCGGTGTTCGTGCTCGACGACGAGCTGATCGCGGCCGCGGCCGCGCCCGATCGGGATGACGACGACTTCCGACGGATCGGCTGGGCCGTGCGCTGGCTGGAACTACTGCCCGGCGAGTTGTACTACGCGCCGAAAGCGGAAGCGCTGGTCAAGATCGATGCCGCCATCGCGAATCTGCGCGACCCCGCAGAGCCTCCGCCTGTCGAACCCGAGAACCCGGACGATCCGGACGAAGAGGCCTGATCCGAGTCAGGGGTCAGCTCCGCGCGGCAAGCGGGGCGACGACTTCGGCGATTGCGAGACACGAAGTGAGCCCGGGAGACTCGAACCCGAACAGATTGATCAGGCCGTCGATGCCGTGCTCGGATGGGCCCTGGATCAGGAAGTCGGCATTGGGTTCACCCCGGCCGGCCAGTTTGGGCCGGATGCCGGAGTAAGCCGCGCTCAGCGCATCATCGGGTAGCTGTGGCCAATACTTCCGGATCTCGGCATAGAACGCATCTGCTCTGCCTGCGTCGACGGTGTAGTCGACTGCGTCGCTCCACTCGACATCCGGCCCGAACCGGGCCTGGCCCGCGAGGTCGAGGGTGAGGTGCACTCCTAGTCCACCGTCGGCGGGTATCGGGTAGACGAGGTGGGAAAACGGCGCGCGACCATGCGTGAGCGAGTAGTAATTCCCCTTGGCCAGTGCGCGTTTCGGTATCCGCTCGACGGGAAAGCCGTCGATCGCGTGCGCTACGCCCCAAGCGCCGAGACCTGCGCAGTTGATCAGGATGGCGCACCGGACCGGCGTTCCGTCCAGGTCGATTTCGAGCCGTCCGTCGACGATGCGGCCGGATGTCACCGGTGTACGAAGGACAGTGGTGGTCCCTGCGTCACCGGCGTCGCGGTGCAGAGCCGACATCAGCCCGTGGCTGTCGACGATTCCCGTCGAAGGCGACAGAAGTGCCTCCACCGCAGCAAGTTCCGGCTCGAGAGCGGTGAGTTCGACGGCACCGACCCGGCGCAGGTCGAGCACACCGTTCGCGGCGGCCTGTGCCTTGATCTCGGTGAGCCTCGACACCTGCTCCGGATCGGTGGCGACGATGAGCTTTCCGAGTCTGCGATGCGCGATGCCGCGGTCGGCGCAGTAGCGATAGAGCATCTCGCGACCGCGCACGCACAGGCGGGCCTTCATACTTCCGGTGGGATAGTAGATTCCGGCATGAATCACTTCTGAGTTGCGGGAACTGGTCTGCGTTCCGATCGCGCCTTCTGCATCGACGATGATCACTTCCCGACCGGCGAGAGCGAGTTCTCTGGCCACCGCCAGACCGATCACACCGGCACCGACCACCAGGCAGTCAATTGTCTCGGCCACTGGCACTCACCTCCGCGTCTCGTCTGGTCGTGCGACATCGGTGTGGTATCGCCCTGGAGAGGTTACGTCGCGACCGGGTAAGCCCTCACCGCAACCGCGATATCGCTATCGTCGTGGCAACCAGGATCGAAGGTAGGTGAAGCGTGGGCATCGAGCGGATGTTGACGGTGAGCGGTGTGGATCTATGCGCGGAGTCCTTCGGCGATCACCATCACCCCGCTCTGCTACTCATCGGCGGCGCCGGATGTTCCATGGACTACTGGGAGGCCGACTTCTGCGATGAACTCGCAGCAGCCGGTCGTCACGTCATCCGATACGACTTCCGCGACACCGGCCGGTCGGTGAACTATCCGCCGGGAGCGCCGACCTACACCTCGCGTGACCTGATCGATGACGCCATCGGGTTGCTCGATGCCCTCGACATCGACGCGGGGCACGTGGTGGGGATCTCCATGGGCGGTGCCCTCGCTCAGCTCCTGTCATTGACGCACCCTTCGCGAGTTGCGACGCTGACGTTGTTGTCGACCACTGCGATCGGCCCGGTCGATGCCGATCTGCCAGGACCGAACAAGGCCCTCAGCAGGCATTTCGCTGATCCGCCGCCGGAGCCGGACTGGGGAGATACGGCGGCGGTGACCGATTACCTCGTGGACGACCTCCGTGCCTACGCGGGTCAGCTCGCTGCGAACACCGCTGCTGTACGAGAGCTGGTGCAGGGAATGGTTGTGCGTACCAAAAACATCGAGTCCAGCGTGAAGAACCATTCGATGCTGCCGGATGCCGAAGCTCCGTCGGATCTGCGTATGTCAGCGATTTCAGCGCCGACGTTGGTCATGCACGGCACCGCCGATCCGCTGCTCCCCATTGAACACACGGAGTCCCACGGTCTCTAGCGACTGTGCTCTGGGTGTCAGACTGCCGCTCGCGGAGTCGTCGATGCACGGACTCGCACATCCCATCGGTCGCGAGCGATCGACTTCGCGATCTCACCAGCACGAACAGCGCTGTTGGACAGCAGCGATGACGAGATGCCGTGCGTGTGTTCGGTCCCTCCTTGCAGGAATACGCCGCCGGGGAGGGCTGTCTTCGTGACCAGGCGGTAGTCGCGAGCGACCTGAGCGCCGTGGGCGTCGAACGCGATGCTGTCGGTGAGATCACCGAGGATGACGCGCAGGTTCATCGGGTTGAAGCCCGTCGCGCACACCACGGCGCCGCAGATGATGTCCTCGGTCAGGCCGGACGGTTCGTGGCGCACGGTCACGACCACCTCGTCTGCGCGTTCGACGACTGCGACGACCTGCGACGCGCCGTGTACGAAGAGTCGGCGCTGCCCGCGGACCCGTTCGTCGTACTCGCGCGCGTACAGCTCTTCGATGAGCGGCAGGTCGACGGCCGAGTAATTGGTACCCCGGTGGTATCTCATGAGCTGCTGCCGAAATTCCGGTGTAGCCGAGTGGAAGTCGTCGACGGCGCCGGGGTCGAAGATCCGGTTGGCGTACGGGCTGTCGTCGGCCGGACTGTAGCCGTACTTGGCGAAGACCGCGTGGATGTGTGAATCCTGATGGTGGGTGTGCAGGTACTCCACCACTTCGGCGGCGCTCTGGCCGGCGCCGATCACCAGGAAGCTCGTAGGAGTGGGATCCGGGAGTTCGGACAGATGTGCCAGCAGTTGATGATTGTGGAAAACCCGCTTCGATGCGGCCACGCCGTGAGGCATCTTCGCCGCCAGCCCCGCTGCGACCACTATGTTGCGGGCGTGCACCACGCCGGCATGCCGTCCCTCCACCCGGACTGCGAATGTGTCGCCCGTGCTGTCGATGGAGACCACCCGGCTTCCGTACGAGACGTCGGCGTCGACACCGCGGGCCGCCCACTCGAGGTAGTCGTGAAACTCGTGGCGCGTGGGGAAAAATGTCTGGAAATTGACGAACTCGGTGAGTCGGTTCACCTCGGACAAGTAGTTCAGGAACGTGTAGCGGCTGCGTACATTGCGCTGCGTCGCCAGGTCTTTGAGGAACGACACCTGCATGGTGGTGCGGGGCAGCAGCATCCCCGGATGCCAACCGAACTGCTCTTTTGTCTCGACGAATCGCGAAGTGAGCTGTTGCTCCGCAGGCAGTTCGGCGTTGAGCTCTTCCAGCGCTATCGCGAGGGCAAGATTCGACGGGCCGAACCCGACGCCGAGGATGTCGACGACCTCCGTGTTGTGGTCATTCATGGTCCGCATCCTTTCCTTGTCCGTGGATGTTCCACGCGGTCCACAACTGGGCGAAGGGGCCCGGCGTGGCGAGTAGTTCTGCTGGTGTTCCCTGCTGGACCAGTACTCCGCGGTCCATGACGACCACGCGGTCACATGCGACCGCCTGGCTCAGTCGGTGGGCGACGATCAGGGTGGTACGTCCTGCGGTGGCAGCCGCAGCCGAACGATCGAGGTCCCGGGCGCCGAGGCTGCCGGCCTCCGCGGTGGCCTCGTCCAGTACCGCAATCGGTGGGTCGATCAGCATGAGCCGGGCGAGCGCGAGTTGCTGTGCCTGGGCATCGGTGAGTTGATGACCGCCTTCTCCGACGACGGTGTCCAGGCCCTGTGGCAGCTTCTCGGCCCAGTCGAGCGCGCCGACTCCGGCGAGTGCCGATCGGATGTCGTCGGGTTTCGCCGCCGGTTTCGCCAGTTGCAGGTCCTCGCTGACGGTGCCTGCGAACACGTGCACCTCCTGGCTCAGCACGACGACGTGTTGGCGAATGGTGTGATAGGGCAAGGCATGTAGATCGACTCCGCCGATGGTGGCGGACCCCGAGGTCGGGGCATACGTGCCGGCAGCGATGGCCGCGAGGGTGGACTTGCCCGCCCCGCTCGGACCGACGAGCGCCACAGACGTCCCGGGTTCGATCCGGAGGTTCACCCCCCGCAGTACGGGACGCTCGGCCGCGTACTCGAAGTGCACATCGCGGAGTTCGAGAGCGCTGTCGGCCGGTACTGTTCCGCGTCCTCCTGCGTCTGCCTCATGCGTGGTGTCGGCCTGGGCGACGCCGACGAGTCTGGTCAGGCCGGCTGCTGCCAACTGCAGATCGGCGAAGCTGTACAGGATCATTCCGATCGGGTTGAACAGTCGGTGGAAGAGCAGTGCTGCGGCGGTGGTCGCTCCCACGGTGACCGCGCCGTCCTCGACGAGGATGAAACCGACCACCAGAATCGCTGTGAGGCCGATGAACTCGGCCCTGTTGACGCGCCCCACCAATCGTGTGAACAGGGTGAAGGCCGAGATGGAGATGTCGCGGGCGGTCGCCGATGCTGCGTCGACCCGCGCGATCTCCCGCTCCTCGATTCCGTAGGCGTGTACGGTCCGCGCACCGACAATCCTCTCGACGAGCACCTGGGAACGCTCGGCGACTGCTCGGCGTTCGGCGCTGTAGCGGGGTGTCGAGCGTGGCAGGTACCAGTGCAGCGCCAGGCCGTACAGGGGGATCGCGATGGCGCCCGCCAACCCGAGCCGCCAGTCGAGACCGGCCATCGTGATGATGCTGACGACGGTGAGAACCGCGGAGATCACGACCGTCGGCAGGACCGTCGAGACCGCTTTGCTCACCGCAGCAACATCATTGCTCACCCGGGAGAGCAGGTCGCCCCGGCCGGCGTCCTCCATGGTGTCCGCGGGCAACCTCAACGCGGTTCGGATGACCGACTCCCGCAGGTGCGCCAGTAGGTCGGACCCGAGCGCGGCGATGACGTACATCGAGAACCCGGTGGCCAGTCCGCCCAGCAGGGCGGCGGTGGCGGCGACCGCGGTGATCGGCAGCAGGACCGAGAGCCTGCCTTCGCCCGCCACCTCGTCGACCAGGATCCCGAGGACGAGCGCAGGCGCGACCGCAGCGATCCCGGCGATCAGTGAGGCCACTGCTATCCGCGTCAGGGCGGGCCTGCGTTGAGCCAGTGCAACGGCCAACCAGTGGCGCGTCGTCGCACCGCTTGCCACCGGGAGCGCCGTGTTGCCTGTCGGGTCGGGCGCGAGCGTCATCGGAGCACCGCCTCGCGGTATCGGAGGTCGGCCGTGGCGAGATCGGCATGGGTACCTTCGCCGCGCACCCTGCCGCCGTCGACGAAGATCACGCGGTCGGTGGAGGCCAGCAGGGCAGGACTGCTCGTGATGACGATCGTGGTGCGATCGGATCGGCCTTCATGGCGCTGTCGATAGAGTTCGGTTGCCACCGTTCGTTCGGTGACGGAGTCGACCGAGGTCGTCGGATCATGAAGTACGAGAACCGAACTGTCCGAGGTCAGCGCCCGGGCCAGCGCGACCCGCTGGCGCTGACCTCCGGACAGGGACTGCCCGCGGTCGGAGATCATCCGGCCGATCCCGTCCGGATGGGAGTCGATGAGGTCGGCAGCCGCGACGGCCCGCAGGGCAGCTGCCGCGTCCGACTGGGCCGCGGCAGGCGCGCCCGTTGTGACGTTGTGCAGCAGGGAACCACTGAACAGGTCCGTCACGTGTGGTTGCACCAGCAGTGCCCGGGGGAGCTCGGTCAGATCGGCTGCGGCCGCAGGTATGTCGGAGACCCACACCTCACCGCGGGTGGGCGTGGCCTGTCCCGCGAGCAGGTCGATGATGTTCGTACCGTCGACAGGGTCGACGACCACCACACCCAGACAATCGCCGGGTTTGGCGACCAGACTGAGTCCGTGCAGCGATGCATACTCGACATCCCGGAACTCCACGCCGTGCGGTCCGGGACCGAGCCGCGAGACGCCGGCCGGTTTGATGAAGTCTGCGTCGGCGATCAACGCCAGACGTTCGGCAGAGGCGCGGGCAGTTGCTGCCTTGCCCGGTAGGAGCGAGAGCATGGCGAGCGGTTCCAAGAAGAACTGAGCCAGCCCCAGCACGGTGATCAGTTCGCCGATGCTGATGCGGCCTTCGAGCGCGTACCACCCCCCTCCGGCTGCGACCGCCACCGCCAGGATCGCGCTCACCCCGATAGCCGCGCCCATGAACGCTCCTTGGCCGGCGGCAGTCCGGCGCATGGCCGTCAGTGCGTGTCGGCTCGCGCTGGTGTACCGCTGTGCTGCGGCATCTTCGGCGCCCAGACCGCGCAGTGGTCGCAGTCCGGCGATCAGATCGGTCGCAGCGCCCGTCGCTGTGGCGATGCGGGTCTGCTGGGTGAGGGTCTGACGGGTGAGCAGGGGAGCGGTGAGCTGCAGAAGAGCCAGTACGAGCGGTACCCCGAACAGCACCGCGAGACCAAGCGGCACGTCGATGACCAACAGGGCCACCGCGCACACGGCGAGCGCGGCCAGAGCGCCGAGTGCTTGTGGTAGGTAACGCAACAGCGCGGCGGTCTCATCGGCGTCGGTGCCTGTGACGGCCAGCAGTTCGCCGCTTCGGAGATCGGTCCGCAATCTCCGCGGACCGAGTATCCGCCGCACTGCGTCCATGCGCAGCCGATGCGCCTGATGCAGTGCTGCCCTCATTCCGAGGCGGGCGCCGAGGCGGTAGCAGATCGTCAGTGCCAGGAAGACCCCGCCGAGCACACCGATCCACAGTGCCAGGGCTCCGAGGTCGCCACCATCGACGGCCTGGTCGACGATGACGCCGATCAAGATGGGCACCGCGACCTCGCACATCTGATGTAGGCACAGCAGTACCGAACCGGCCGCGAGTGTTCCACGCCGATCACGCAGGCTCTGCCGGATGATCATCCAGCCGGTGGTCGAGTGTCGCGACGTCATTCGCCGGCCTCGACGGTGCTGGCCGAGCGCGATTCCTGCTCGAGATGTCCGGCGATGATGGGACCGGCCGAACGCAGCGCACCGGGGCTGCACATCTGCCAATGTGTGACCGGTAACGGGTGCTGGGTGCCGCCTGCGACATGGGGAGCCCAGGAGTCGAACGCTGCCGTCGAGCCGGGATCATCCGCGTCCGCGGAGAAGAAGAGCAGGTCTCCGCCGAATGTTCCCGGAACATGTGTGTGGAGCAACGCTGCGTGGTGCTCGGCTGCGGCGATCAGGCGCTCCACCTGCGGTTGTCGCAGTCCCGGCGGCATGTCCTCGATCTCGGCGAGCACGTCGGCTATGGAATCGGTGGTCAGGTGACTGAGGTGATCTGCACCGACATCGCCGAGGCCGAGTGCGCCGAGGATGTCTGCGGCGCGCAGTCCGGCGTCTTCGGTGAGCGAGGCGGGAACCGCGCTGCTGTCGAGGATGATCAGTGACCCCACCTCGGCGCCCGCACGCTCGAGCTGTACCGCCATGGCGTGCGCGATGACGCCACCCAACGACCAGCCGAGTAGGTGGTACGGCCCTTCAGGGGCAATGCGGCGAATCTCCCGGATATAGCGATCCGCCGTGGCCGCAATCGAGTCGGCTAGAGGCTCCTCGGTGTGCAATCCGGGTACCTGGAGGCCGTAGACCGGTCGGTCGTCGTGGAGGTGGCGGACGAGACCGGCGTAGCTCCACGACAGGCCGAGAATCGGATGGATGCAGAACAGTGGTGTCGCCGTGCCGGTCTCGCGGATCGGGAGTACGACGTCCAGTGCGGAATCGGCAGCCACCGGATCGAAGGTGTCGATACGTCGGGCCAGCGCGAGCACGGTCGGATCAGAGAGGAACCACTGCAGTGGAATCGGGCGACCCAGCTGTTCGCGGATGGTTCCGAGCACCCCGATCGCGGTGAGCGAATTGCCACCAAGCGCGAAGAAATCATCGTGGACACTGACTGTCTCGAGACCCAAGGAGTCGGCGAACGCGGCAGCCACGATGACTTCCGTCTCGGTGGCGGGCGGGCGATGGGTCGACCCCGAAACGAAATCGGGTTGCGGGAGCGCCTTCTCGTCGAGCTTCCCGGTTGGGGTGAACGGAAGGGAGTCGGTTGCCATGATCACGCCGGGCAGCATGTGCCGTGGCAAGAACTCGGCCGCGAACTCCGAGATCTCACCGGTCGGTGATCCGCCGTGTGCGGGCGCGACAACGTAGGAGACGAGCACGACCTGTCCACCTGGACCGGGCCGGGCAATGGTCACGGCGCGATCGACGTGGGGATGTCGCGTGAGGACCGCGTCGATCTCACCCAGTTCGATCCGATGTCCGCGGATCTTGACCTGATTGTCGGATCGTCCGTGATAACGCAACTCACCGTCGGGCATCCTCGTGACGAGGTCGCCGGTCCGGTACATCCGCGCACCGCCGCCGGCAAAGGGGTTGGCCGTGAATCGATCTGCGGTGAGCGCTGGTCTGCCGTGGTAGCCGCGGGCGAGCGCTGGGCCCGCCAGGTACAGCTCGCCGGTCACCCCTGCGGGTACCGGGCGAAGGCGTGAATCGAGAATCAAGAGTTCGAATCCGTGGACCGGTCGTCCGATGGTCACCGCGTGCCCGGCATGCAGCTCGGAGACCGTGGCGATGTCGGTCGCCTCGGTGGGGCCGTAGCCGTTGCGCATCTGCCGTCCCGGTGCCCAGCGATCGACCAGCTCGGCGGAGACCGATTCGCCGCCGACGCCGAGAACCAGCAGGCCGGGCAGGTCGACCGGATCGAGCATGCCGAGCATGGTCGGGGTGATCAGGGCGTGGGTGACACCGTGATTGCCGATGAGATCAGCGAGTTCGCCAGGTGTCAGATCGGGCGGGGACACGACCAACGTGGCCGCGGCTGACAGGGCAGAGATCTGTTCTCCGACAGCCATGTCGAAACTCGGTGACGTGTTGTGCAGGACGCGTGCCGTGCTGTGCACACGGTAACTGTGCAGACGTTCCGCGGCGAGATTGGCCAGCCCCTGGTGGGTGACGACGACACCCTTGGGCGTACCGGTCGAACCGGAGGTGTAGATCATGTAGGCAGGGTGGCGAAGATCCGTCTGGTGGTGGCACGGGGACTGGGCGGGAGTGTTGAACGTCGTCTGCGGAAGATCGTCGAGAACAATCCATGTCACCGAGTCCGGCAGGTGTGCTCGGCGATCGCGAGTGGTGATGCCCAGTGCCGCCCCGCAATCGGAGAGCATGTGGGCGATGCGATCAGCGGGATAGTGCGGATCGACCGGGACGAACGCCGCACCGGTCTTCGCGACCGCCCACACCGCGCGTACCGAATCCAGCGAACGGGGCAGGGCGACGGCGACGAACGTCTCGGGGCGGGCCCCGCGGTCGATGAGCAGACGGGCGAGACCAGCTGTCCACTCGTCGATGTCGCGGTAGCTGTACTCGCGGTCCCGCCAGAGGACCGCGGTTCCCGCTGGGTTCGCATCCACCGCCGTTGCGATGAGCTCCGCCAGGGTGGACGGTGGCACCGCGCTCGGGCCGCGCATCGGAACGAGTTCGGCGTATTCGCGCTCCGACAGCAGCTGCAACTGTCCGGTCGGCGATTCGGGTTCCTCTGCGACAGCCTGCAGGACTCGTAGCAGCCTCTCGGACAGCGCTTCGATGCTTCCACGGGTGAAGGCATTCTCGTGAAAGGTCAGGCGCAGGGCCAGTTCCGGGCCAGGATTCGCGGTCAGGGACAACGGATAGTGGGTGGCCTCGGTGCCGTCAACGCCTGTGATGCGCATGCCATCGATGGAACCGGCCGCCGCGATCGCGTCCGCGTCGAGTGGGTACGACTCGAAGACGGTCAGGGTGTCGAAGACGGAACCGGGACCGGCGGCGGCCTGTACATCGACCAGGCCGAGGTAGTGGTGCTCGAGAAGCCGGGTCTGCTCGGCCTGTTGTCGTTGCAGCAGGGCCGAAAGCGGTTCGTCGGCGTTGATCTCGACCCGGACCGGAACGGTGTTGATGCACAGTCCGACCATGGCCTCGACGCCGTCGAGATCCGCAGGTCGCCCCGAGACGGTGGCACCGAAGACGACATCGTGCGAATCGACCTGCTGCGCGATGACGATCGCCCAGGCGGTCTGGACGATGGTGTTGAGGGTGACGCCGAATCGGGCTGCGACCGCGCTCAGTTGGGACGTCCTGACCTCATCGACGACACCGGTCACAGAGTCGATCTGTCCGGTCGCGGTGTGGTTTTCGACCAACAAGGTGGGCTGGTCGCACCCGCGGAACGCATCGGCCCATGCTGCCCGTGAGAGGTCGTGATCCTGTCTGTGTACCCAGAGCAGGAAATCGCGGTACGACGGGGCGGGCGGAAGAGCCGTGGCGTCGGCGCGTGTCGCATAGAGCACCAACAGGTCTCGGAACAGCAGCGGCATCGACCAGCCGTCGACGTTGATGTGATGGAGGGTCACCACGAGCTGCCACCGGTCGAGCTGGGTTCTGATGAGGGCGAACCGCAGCAGCGGAGGGCGCTCAAGGCTGAACCGTTGGGCGAGTTCGCTGCGGCGCACGGCATCGACGGCACGGCTGGTCTCGTCGAGGTCCAGATCGCTCACGTCTACTTCTTGCCAGTCGGGTTCGAGATGGTCGACCACGATCTGCATGGCTGCACCGCCGCCGCTTGTGACGAACGCGGTCCGGAGATTCTGGTATCGCCCGACCAGGGCAAGTGCTGCAGCCCGCAGACGCGCGCCGTCGACCACACCTTCGAGGTCGAGCACGGTCTGCGACACGTAGACATCGCGGACGGGCGTCAACTGAGCGTGGAAGGCAAGACCCTGCTGCAGCGGAGACAACGGCCAGACGTCGGACATGTCGGGGTAGCGCTGCAGCCAGCGGTCGAGGTCGGCCTGGGGGACCTGGAACGGATGAAGATCGGAGGGAGTGAGCTCTCCACCAATGGTTCTCACGTGATCGGTGAGCACTTTCAGCGAGCTCGTCCAATACTCGGTCAAGGTACTCACGTCCGAGTGGGAGAGCACACCGCTCGCATACCCGAAGACTGCGGAGAGGACGGCGGACCCGTCCGACTCCGAGACGAGCGCGTTGATGTCGAGCGCGGCGGCCGCAGGCATGTCCCGGTCTGCATCGGGCTCGAGGATGCCGTCGGCCGCGGGCAACCAGCCGAGCTGGGCCAATTCCTCGGGAACAGTCTGTGCGCCCGTGCGTCCGAGGTAGTTGAAGCTGATCTCGGGCGGATGAGCCATGGTGAGGGCAGCGCTCGATACCGGGTTGAGGTGGCGCAAGATCCCGAATCCGATCCCGCGCCGCGGGACGGCCCGGAGGTGTTCTTTCACCCGCTTGAGGACCGCGACCGCGGTCCGCCCGGTGAGGGTCGCGGGCAGCTCGAGTCCGCTCAGGTCGAATCGGACCGGGAAGACGCTGGTGAACCAGCCGACGGTGCGGGACAGATCGGCGCCCGGAACCACGGACTCTTCACGGCCGTGGCCTTCGAGCTGCGCGAGCACGGACATATTCCGGTCGCCGTGCTCGGCCCGCCAGATGCACAGGGCGTGCATCAACCCGGCCAAGAGCACGTCTTCGACGTTGCTGCGGAAAGCGTTCGGTACCTCATCGATCACGGCCCGGGTGAGATCCCGGTCGAGTTCGACCGTGATCCGCTCGACACGTGCGACGGTATCGAGCCGGGGGTCGAGGTGTCGAGATCCCAGCGGGTGATCCGGCGCCGTGAGCACCGACTCCCACCACGGCAGTTCGTCGGTGGCTTCCGGTGCGATCGCATGCTCGAGCAGGGCATGCGACCACCTGCGCAACGACGTGCCCACCGGTGCGAGTACAGGAGGCACTCCTGCCGATATGGCAGCCCACGCGGAAATCATGTCGGGCACCAGAATTCGCCACGAGACGCCGTCGACGATCAGATGATGGAGCACGACGACGAGTCGACCGGAATGGCCGGTATCGATCCAGACGAATTGCATCATGTCGCCGGAGCGAGGGTCCAAACGGCCCAGGGCTTCTCGATATTCGGCCGATGTCGTGGTACTCGGGTCGGTGCCGGCGGGCACCTCGACATGTCTGACCAGACGGTCGACCGCGACCGAACCGGCCGGCTGAATTTCCAGGCCGGCGTCGGTGAGGACGGCCCGCAGGGCATCGTGGTGATCGATGGTCGCCGACAGGGTGGCCACGATGCCCGCTCGATCGATACCGTCCGGGAGCACGAGCACCAGACTCTGGGAAAAGCGCCCGAACCCTCCGGGTCGTTGGACCATGTCCCGCATCACCGGGGTCAGGGGCAGCGAACCGGTGCCGCCGCCCGGAAGCTCCTCCAGCCGTACGTCGTCTGCCGGATCGGTGCCGGCCACCTTGGCCAGCGCGGCGATGGTCTTGTGTTCGAACACGTCCCGAGGGGTGAAGTGCACACCTCGGGCTCGGGCGCGGGACACGAGCTGTATCGAACCGATGCTGTCGCCGCCGAGCGAGAAGAACGAATCGTCGACTCCGATCCAATCTCGTCCGAGCAGATCTGCCATCAACTCGGCGATGGTGGTCTGAACCGCGTCCGCGGGAGCCCGGTAGGGCGTCGTAGCGGTGGCGAAGTCGGGCACGGGCAAGCGATCGTGATCGAGTTTTCCGTTGACGGTCAGCGGAAGTCGATCCACCACCACGTAGGCCTCGGGCACCATGTGCGCCGGTAGCGCAACTGCCAGGGCAGTGCGAACCGCGGCGGTGTCGACGGCGACGTCTGGACGCGGCACCAGGTAGACCACCAGACGGTCGCCGTGGTCGGTGGCTCGTTTGAGGACCACCGCCTGCCGGACGCCGGGTAGGCGACTCGCCGCGGATTCGATCTCGCCGAGTTCGATGCGATAACCGCGGATCTTGACCTGGTTGTCGGATCGGCCGTGGTAGCGCAGTTCGCCGGACACCCACGACACGAGGTCGCCGGTCCGGTACATCCGCACGCCCGGTGCACTGAACGGACAGGCGACGAACCGCTCCGAGGTCAGCGCATGGCGACGGTGATATCCCCTCGCCAGTGCTGGGCCTGCAAGGTACAGCTCTCCGGTGACACCGACCGGGACAGGCCTCAGTCGTGCGTCGAGGACGAAGAGTTCGAAGCCGTGCACCCCCGTACCGATGGTCACCGGTCGTCCGGCTTCGAGGTGGGCCACGGTCGCGATGTCGGTTGTCTCGGTGGGGCCGTAACCATTCCGCATCTGCCGGCCGGGGGCCCATCGATCGATGAGCTCACCGGTGACAGCTTCTCCTCCGACACCGAGGACGATCAGTTCGTCGAGCCCGGTGGGATCGAGCGCTGTGAGCATCGTCGGCGTGATCAACGCATGGGTGATGTGTTCGGAGGCAAGCAGATGCGTCAATTCCTCCGGCGACAGATCCGGCGGTGAGATGACCAGTGTTGCCGCTGCCGAGAGCGCTGCGATCTGCTCGCCGATGGCCATGTCGAAGCTCGGGGAGGTGTTGTGCAAGAACCGAGCGGACGGATGCATCGTGTAGTTCAGGCGACGTTCCGCCGCGAGGTTCGCCAGGCCGCGGTGGGTCACCACAACCCCTTTCGGCGCCCCGGTCGATCCGGAGGTGTAGATCATGTACGCGGCATGATCGATGTCGACGGACACGTCGTCGGTGCTCGCCGACGCGTCACTCGCGGGCACGGGATCGTCGACGATGATCCAGTGCACCGTGCTGGGGAGGTGGGCGCGGTTGGCCGCTGTGGTGAGTCCCAGGCGAGCACCGGAATCGGCGAGCATGTGTGCGATTCGTTCCGGGGGATACGCGGGATCCACCGGCAGGAACGCGGCACCGGTCTTGATCACCGCCCAGGTGGCGCGCACCGAGTCCAGCGAACGGGGAACAGCTATGGCGACAAAAGACTCCGGAGTGGCGCCCCGCGACAGCAGGTGCTGCGCCAGCGCGGTGGACCAGTCATCGACCTCTCGGTATGAGTGTCCGACTCCCTGCCACTGCAGCGCGACGCCGTCCGGGTTCACCTGAACTGCGGCGCCGATCAGTGCACCGAACGTCTCCGGCGGCACCGCTGTGGGGCCGAGCGCGGGGACCAGGCTTTTCGTCTCGTCGGAATCGAGGATGTCGACGTCACCGATGGGTAGCTCGGGGCGATCGGTGAGCGCGGCGAGCAAGCGCACGAAGCGGGACGCCATCGACTGCGCTGTGTGCACATCGAAAATATCGGTCGCGTAGCGCAGTTCGCACTGCAGCGTGCCGTCGGCCTGTTCATCGATGTTCAGTGCCAGATCGAAATGGGTGGTCCCGTGTTCGAAGTCGAGGGCCCGGACGACCAGCCCGGGAAGTTGAACTGCGGTCCCTCCGTCGCTGGTGGTCACCGTGTTGGTCTGCACGCTGAGGGTCACCTGGAACACCGGCGAGAAGGACTGCGACCTCGGCACCGAGAGTTCGTCCACCAGTCGTTCGAACGGTACATCGGCGTTCGCATAGGCTGCGAGATCCGTCTCGCGCACCTGATCGACGAGGTCGCCGAAGCTGATCGCGGGATCCAGGATCGTCCGGAGCGGCACGGTGTTGACGAACATGCCGATCAGCTCATCCAATGCCGGGTCGGAGCGGCCGGAGATCGGCGTCCCGATGACGACGTCAGCAGTGCCGCACAGGCGCGACAACAGGGCGGCGTATGCCGCATGCACAGTCATGAAGATCGTCGCGTCATGCCGTCCGGCGATCTCGTGCAGGCGACCCGTGAGATCACGATCCACCACGAAATCGACTGCGGCTCCGCGGTAGCTGACAACCGGCGGCCGGGGCCGGTCTGTCGGCAGGGAGAGGACCGCAGGTGCGCCGCTCAAGACCTGCTTCCAGTACGTGATCTGTCTGGTTCCGGCCGCGTCGGGATCGTCCGACGCCCCCAGCCACTTGTTCTGCCACACCGCATAATCCGCGTACTGAACCGGCAAGGGTGCCCAGCCAGGGGCGACTCCCCGCCTGCGTGCCTCGTAGGCGATCGCCATGTCGCGGGCGAGTGGGGCCAGCGACCCGCCGTCCGCGACGACGTGATGCATGATCACCGCGAGCACGTGGCTGTGCGCGTCGAGTCGGAACAGCCGGAGACGCAAGCTCATCGAGCTGGTGATGTCGAATGGGGCGCCTGCCAGAGCGCCTATCGCCGACACCAGTCCGGTGCGGGAGAGTGGATGCGGGGTGAGATCGATGGTGACCTGCTCGATGGGCAACACCTGTTGCGCAGGACCAGCGTCGTCTTCCGGGAACACGGTCCGCAGAGATTCATGCCGGCCGGCGACATCGAGCAGCGCTGCTTCCAACGCCGGGGCATCCAAATCTCCGTCGAGGCCGACCACCAACGGGAGATGGTAGGCGGTGGCGGATGGATCGAAACGGTTGAGGAACCACATGCGGGTCTGCGCCGGCGAGAGAGGAATCCGTGCGGGACGGGGACCGGGGACCAGGGTGGCGCGCGCGGCCCCTGATGCCGCCGGACGTCGCGCGATCCCGCTGACCGTCGGGTTGTCGAAGATCTCGCGCACGGTGAGGCGGGTGTGCAGTTCCGCGTTCACCCGTGAGATGAGACGGGTCGCCGCAAGGGAATCACCACCGAGGTCGAAGAAGCTGTCGTCGGCGCCGACCCGGTCGAGGTCGAGCAGTTCGGCGAAGATCTGCGCGACGAGGATTTCCGCGGGTGTTGCTGGGGTCCGGAATGGGGCGGCCGATGCCAGATCCGGTTCCGGCAGGGCATTTCGATCGACCTTGCCTGCGCGGGTGGTCGGCATCCGGTCGAGCACTGTGATCACCGTCGGGACCATGTAGCCGGGAAGCGATTGCGCCACATCGGCCCTGACGAGAGCTGGTTCGACCGTCCTCCCCGGCGCGGCACAGATGTAGCCGACCAGGATCGTTTGATCTCGCCGATCCTTACGGGCGACGACCACCGCTGTGCCCACGTCGGTGCGGCGGTTCAGCAGGGCTTCGATTTCGCCGAGTTCGACGCGTTGCCCGCGGACCTTGACCTGCGAATCGCTGCGGCCCAGATACTCCAACTGGCGGTCGGCTGTCCAGCGGACAATGTCGCCGGTCCGGTACATGCGGCGGCCTTCGCCGATCGGATCGGCGACGAACCGTCCGGCGGTCAATGCGGGGCGGTCGACGTATCCGCGGGCCAGGCCCGGCCCGGCGAGGTAGAGCTCACCGGGGACGCCTTCGGGCAGCGGGCGCAACCAGCGGTCGAGCACCAGAGCCCGGACACCCTGCAGGGGGGCACCGATGGTGATCGCCTCCGGGGCGTCCAGGGCCTCGGACATGCTGACGACGATGGTGGCCTCGGTCGGACCGTAGCTGTTGAAGAACCGCATGCGGGTGCCGAACCTGGCAACGAGGTCGGGTGGGCATACATCGCCGCCGACAACGATCGCCTCGAGCGACTCGAGCCCGGTGGCGTCGAGAGTGCCCAGAACG
Source organism: Williamsia soli (assembly GCF_017377795.1). Classification (GTDB taxonomy): domain Bacteria; phylum Actinomycetota; class Actinomycetes; order Mycobacteriales; family Mycobacteriaceae; genus Williamsia; species Williamsia soli. The sequence goes on from NZ_JAFRDR010000001.1 coordinate 117,830, forward strand.
GCGGGTGCACTGACGATATGGGTGACCGCGCCGCGGCGGATCACCTCGCCCAGGTCGTCACCTCCGACCACATCTGCGGGTGTGATCACCAGTGTCGCACCCGCGCTGAAGGCCAAGACCATCTCGAAGATCGAGGCATCGAAACTCGGCGAACTGACACGCAGCATTCGTGACGACGACGTCACGGCCAGTTCAGGACGCGCTGCTGCCGTGAAGGTCGCCAGGCCTGTGTGCGGAACGGCAACGCCTTTGGGCACGCCGGTCGAACCGGAGGTGTAGATGATGTACGCGACGTGGTCGCTGCGCAGGCTGATCCCGCGGTCAGCGTCAGTGATGGGAGCATCGGATTCGGATTCGACAGCATCGCTGACAGCGACCGAACCGATCTCGAACCACGGGATCGTCTGCGGCAGTGCAGCGGAGGAGTCGGTCAGGCCGATCGTCGCCGCCGAGTCGACGATCATGTGCTCCAGCCGCTCCGCCGGTAGGTGCGGGTCGAGGGGGAGATAGGTGGCCCCGGTCTTCGCGAACGCCCACAGGGCGCGAATGCCGGTGACGCCGCGCGGGAAGGCCGAGGCGACCACGGCCCCTGGAGTCGCGCCGAGACCGATCAGCCGGCGGGCGAGCCTGTTCGTGGACAGGTCCAGGTCGGCGTAGTCGATGCGAAGGTCGCCGGCGACGAGCGCAGACCGACCTGCGCTCACACCGCCCGTCAGGATGTCTGGGAGCATGATCGGCGAGAGCGCGGGGGCACCGAGAGCTGGTACCAGTGAACGTCTCTCCGCTGTGGTGAGCACATCGAAACCGAAGACCTGGGAGTCGGGAGAGGCTGCTGCGAATGTGCCCAGGAGATCGACGAACCGGCGGTGATGATGTTCGAGGTCGGCGTCGGTGTAGGACCGCCGGTTGGCTTCGAAATCGATACGGGTGTTGCCATCGACGCTGGGATACAGGTTGACCGAGAGATCCTGAACCGGACCGGTGGACAGGATCTGGAATCGACCGGAGACCGGGCCGAGTTTCACCTCGGAGGGAAAGTTCATGATGTTGATCGCGGGCCCGTAGAAGCCGCGCGGGTCCTCGTTGCCGCCCAGGTCGCGCCGCAGATCCTCGCTACGGTATCGCTGATGTCGGAGGGCGCCGGTCAGATCGAGCTGAACCTGTTCGACCAGCTCGGCAACGGTCGTGGTCGGCGATATCTTCACCCGGATCGGGACGACGTTCGAGACCATGCCCCCGGAACGGCGCAGTACTGCGCTGGTGCGGCCGGAGACCGGGAGGCTGAGCACCACGTCGTCCGCGCCGGTCAGGTGCGATACGTACGCCCCGAGTGCTGCGATGAGCATCGGGGTCTGGAACGACTTCGTCTGCTGGGCGGCGATGTCGAGCGCGGAGGTGAGCTGCGGCGAGAGCAGGCCGCCGATCCTTCGGGGGCAGACATCCGGCGCCGCGGTTGTCGGTGACAGGCTGACCGGGTCCGGCAGTCCCGCAGCCTTTCCCATCCAGTAGGCCCGGTCTTTGGTGAAACGCGGCGAGGAGCGGTAGGCGTCCTCTGCCGTGTTGAGCTCGGTCAGGGGTGGTACCGACGGCGGATTCGGATCGCGGCCCTCCAGCGCTGCGGTGTACAGGTCGGAGGCGCGGTTGATCAGGAGAATTGCGCCGTAGCCGTCGATGACAATGTGGTGGATGCAGGAATACCAGTAGTAGTGCTCGTCGCCGAGACGTAGGACTGCGCCCTTGATGAGCCGGTCCCGCAGGAGGTCGATCGGTGCCGAGTAGTTCGCGACCATCCAGGCCTGCGCAGCAGCTACGGGGTCGGGCTCGTGCCGTAGGTCGATTCTCTCGAACCTGTCGGTGAGCGAGTCGTCCACCAGTTGAAAAGGCGCACCGTCTATTTCGATCAATCTGAGCATGCCGCAGTCGATCTCGTGCATGCTGGCTCGCACCACGTCGTCGAGGAGGTCGACGTCCAGAGGCCCGTTGATCTCCGCGTAGTTGGCGATGACGATCGGGGTGTCGGGCAACAGGTGCTGGGCAAACCAGATTCCGCGCTGAGCCGCGGTCAGCGGAAAAGCGGCGCCGTCGGCTGCACTGGTCGATCGGGCGGCGGGGCTGATCTGCGATGGATCTACCGATTGCACGTGACGCTCTTTCGTATCTTCTCCGACCGCTTAAATCACCGGCCGGAGGCACCGTTGTACCGCCGACGTTAGGGAAAGCTTCGCTAAGAATAGTTCGGTAAGGCTAAGTTTGCATGACGCCCATTATTCGGTCAAGCTGAGCGCGATAGATGGCTGTGGCGTTGCCGTGAGGCATCGGCCCGAACGAATGAAAAGGGCAGTTCATGCGAGTTGCGACCTTCGGCTACCAAACCTGGGGCCACAAGACCCTCGACGCGTTGATCAACTCATCCCACGACGTGGTCCTGGCGGTGACACATCCGCCGAGCGAGCACTCCTACGAGAGCATCTGGTCCGATTCTGTCGAGGATCTCGCCCGAGCCAACAACATCCCCGTTCACCTGGCGCAGCGTCCCGACAACGAACTGATCGAGCGGGTGAAGCATGCCGAACCCGACATCATCGTCGCCAACAACTGGCGCACATGGCTGCCACGGGAGCTGTTCGACCTGCCCCCACACGGCACCCTGAACCTTCACGACTCCATGCTGCCCAAGTTCACCGGGTTCTCGCCGGTCATCTGGGCACTCATCAGCGGGGCGCCGGAAGTCGGTCTGACCGCCCACCGGATGGACGACGACCTCGACACCGGTGATGTTCTCCTGCAGCGTGCGGTGCCCATCGGCCCGACGGATACGGCAACGGATCTGGTCCGGGCGACGATCGACATCATCCCGGCGGTGCTGCTGGAATCTCTCGATCTCATCGAGTCCGGTACCGCGGTGTGGACGCCCCAGAACCTCGCCGACCGGACGTTCTTCCACAAACGTGCGGACCGCGACAGCCAGATCGACTGGTCGTGGCCCGCCGAGGACATCGAGCGCCTGGTACGAGCTCAATCGGATCCATACCCGAACGCCTACACACACTTTGGTGATCGGCGCATCCGCATCACCAAGGCCTCCGTGTCAGCGGGTGTGTACGGCGGTACCCCCGGCCGGGTCTTCATCCATGAAGGTGACGGCATGGTCATCGTCGCGGGTTCGGACGCGTACCGCGGCGCGAACCGGGGCCTGGTCATCGAGCGGTTGCGTACCGAAGACGGCGTCGAGCACGCGGGCAAAGACTTCTTCCCACGCGGAGGCGGCTATCTGACCTCGGTCTGACCGGGTTGGTCCGGCCTGCTGTCTGTCTTCGCCGAAGTGTTTGCGGTTCTGCCGCAGTCGGGAAAGGATACGGAGACCGAGGAAAGGGGCCGACGGGCGATGACAGCACCAGGACGACCGCATGTGGTGATCGTGGGAGGCGGGTTCGGTGGCCTGCACGCGGCCCGGCGACTCAAGAACGCCGACGTCGAGGTGACGCTCCTGTCCCGGGGAACGAGTCACGTCTTCCAGCCGCTGCTGTATCAGTGCGCGACCGGATTGCTCTCGGAAGGATCGATCGCAAGTCCGCTGCGACACCTGCTACGTCGCCAGCAGAACACTCATGTCGCGCTCGGGGAGGCGACGTCGATCGACGCAAAGGCGAAGATTCTCACCGCCAGCCGGGTCAACGGTTCGACGTTCGATCTGAAATACGACTACCTCGTCGTTGCGGCAGGCATGCAGCAGGCCTACCACGGACATGACGAATACATCGACTGGGCGCCGGGTATGAAGACCCTCGATGACGCGCTGACGATCCGCCGGAAGTTGGTCAGCGCCTTCGAGATGGCCGAGTCCCTGCCCACCGCTGAAGAACGCAAGCCCTGGCTGACGTTCGCGGTCGCCGGTGGGGGACCGACCGGGGTCGAGTTGGCCGGGCAGATCCGCGAACTCGCGGTGCACGCCCTCACCCACGAGTTCAGGTCGATCGATCCGCGCGAGGCGAGGGTGTTGTTGTTCCACGGTGGCGACCGCGTGCTGGAGAGCTTCGACAAGAACTTGTCGAAGCGGGCATTGCGCACTCTCGAAAAGGTCGGGGTGGAGACACATCTCGGTGTCCACGTCACGGACGTGACCCCCAGGGACATCGAAACCACCGCGAAGGCCGAGCCGAAGACGAAGACTCGTTACGACACCAGGACGGTCGTCTGGACCGCCGGCGTCGAGGCGGTGCCGTTCGCCAAGGCGCTCGCAACCGAACTGGGGGTGCCGCAGGATCGGAGCGGGCGGATCGCGGTGGAAGCCGATCTGTCGGTACCGGGCCACCCGAACATCTGGGTCGTGGGCGACATGTCCTCGCGCGACAACCTGCCGGGCGTCGCCGAGGTGGCAATGCAGGGCGGACGGCATGCGGGAAAATTGATCGCTGCAGAACTCGCGTCGGGGGCGAGCACGACGCGGGCGCCTTTCAAGTATCGAGACCTGGGCAATGCCGCGTACGTCGCGCGTGGTCACGCGCTGATCCAGGCCGGACCAGTGCACTTGTCGGGGAGTCTCGGCTGGATCTCGTGGGGCGTCATCCACATCGCGTTCCTGGCCGGCGCGCGAAATCGCGTCGGTACGTTGCTGAACTGGGGCGCGACCATGATGACCAACTCGCGACGAGAACGCGCCGTCACGTTCGGGGATTCGCGGATAGCCCGCAATCAGTACTTTAGAAATGCAGAAAAGGAAGCCAATCAGTAGGGGTACCGACGACTTCGACGTTGCGGACCGACGCGTCGCGTCAGGTGGCGAGCCCCAGTGAGGCGAGCATCAACGCGAACAGAAACCAGCCGGCGCCCTGCCAGATCGGCCAGCTTCCCGCTCGTTTCCATACCCGGTACGTCTGAACCAGAGCGCCGATTCCGCCGCAGAGCAGGATCACGGTGACGCCGAACGTCCACGTGAATCCGCCTGATCCGGCTGTGCGCGCGACGACCAGCCAGATGGCGGCGACCACGACGACCGCCACGACGTACAAGGCTGCGCCCCGGAATGCAGCGGGGTCGTTCCATCGTTTCTCGACGTCGTTGGTCATCAGGGTCTGGCTTTCGCGCTTCTGGTCATATCACTCTTCTCGGCCTCGGTAGATCAGTTCGGTTATGGGGTACCCGGTGAGGGTGCTCGAAAACAAACCAGCACCGGTCGGGACCGGAGACAGCAGCCTTGAGCAGGGCGTCGAGGCCACTTCATGGCTGTCCTGACAACCGCACCCACCTTCGGGGTCGAAGAGGAACTGCTACTCGTCGACGCCGAATCCGGGGCGCCGTTCATGGAGGGCACGGCTGTGCGTCACGTGGCGAACTCCCTGGGCCTGGATCTCGATCTCGAACTGACCCCGTGCCAGATCGAGACCGCCTCACCCATCCTCGATACCGCAGAGGAGTTGAACAGGTTCGTGGTCAGCAGCCGGCGGACAGCCGACCTCGCCGCGCGAGAGATGGGCGGCAGGGTGCTGGCCTGTGGGGTACCACCGGCGCCCGGTGATGCCCATCCGGTGTCTGCCAACGAACGCTATGGGCGTATCGCAGACAACTTCGGGCTGCTCGCTCGAGAACAGGGCGTGAGTGGATGTCACGTCCATGTCGCGGTTCCGGACCGCGCTCGAGCCATCGCGGTCGGCAACGGACTTCGCCCCTGGCTTCCGGTGTTGTTGGCACTCACGACGAACTCGGCGATCCACGACGGCGTCGACTCGGGCTACAGCAGTTGGCGAACGGTTCTCTGGTCGCGATGGCCCAGCGCCGGACCTCCACCACACTTCGATTCGGAGTCCGACTACGACGCCGCGGTCACCCGCCTGCTCATGGTCGGTGCAGCACTCGACAAAGGAATGATCTACTGGGACGTACGACCGTCACGGGACTATCCGACGGTCGAGGTCAGGGTCGCCGACGTGCCGGCCACCGCGTCCGAAACCGTCTTGTACGCAACCGTTGTCCGCGCATTGGTGATGACCGAACTGGCCGCGATCGAGGGGGATGGGCCTGCCCATCCGACCATTGATCGGGAGCTGTTGCGCCTCGGCAAGTGGCGCGCCGCCCGCGACGGTATCGCAGGCTCGCTGGTCGACCCTGTCGGCGGAGACATGGTTGCCGCCCGGACGGCGGTGGATGCTCTCATCGAGCATGTCTCGGACGCCCTCGATGTCCTGGACGAGGGAGCGGCTGTCCGGGACGGGGTGGCGAGCGTGTTCGCCGAGGGTAACGGAGCGGTCCAGCAGCGTCGGGTCTTCGCCGAGTCCGGGGTCCGGGCCGTCGTCGAACATGCTGCGCGGCAGACGATCGCAGCTGGGACGTGGGCTTCGTAGCGGGTCCGGGCCGCGGCGAGACGTCAGGCGGCGGTGAAGGTGCTCCGATACTCGCTGGGTGAGGTGTTCATGATGCGGGTGAAGTGATGACGGAAGGTCACGACCGAACCGAATCCGACCATTCCTGCGATGCGTTCGACCGGGAGATCTGATGTCTCGAGCAGTTCCAGGCTGGTGTCGATCCGCCGCGCGATCAACCATTTGATCGGAGTGGTCCCGGTGGCCTTGGTGAACTGCCGCAGATAACTTCGCCTGGACAACATCGCCCGGTCTGCCAGTTCATCGAGGCTGATCGGTGAATCAATGTGTGCCAAAGCCCACTTCATACTGTCGGTGATGGCGGTGTCGTCGTCGAGGGCGGGTATCGGACTCTCGACGTACTGCGCCTGACCTCCGGAGCGGTGAGGCGCGGCCACCAGGCTCCGGGCGACATCGTTCGCAATCTGTGGACCGTAGTCGCAGCGGACGAGATGTAGTGAAAGGTCGAGGCCGGCTGAACACCCGGCGCTCGTCAACACCGAGCCCTCGTCGACGTAGAGCGGTCGCGGGTCGACATCGATTGCGGGATAGCGCTCTTGGAGCATCGTGGTGTAGCGCCAGTGGGTGGTTGCCCTCTTGCCGTCGAGGAGGCCGGCGGCAGCGAGGACAAACGCACCGGAACAGAACGAGACGACTCGGGCGCCGCGGTCTGCCGCCTCCCGGACGGCGTCGACGAGTCGCGGTGAGGCGGGAGCGCGGACATCCGCGATGCTCGGGATGATCACGGTGTGCGCGGCAGCAAGCGCGCTGAGGCCGTGTGGTGTGCGCAGTGTGGCGCCCCCCACGACGCGCACCCTCTCCCTGGTCTCGGTGCACAACCGTAGCTCGTACCAGGGCTGACCGACCCCGGGCCAGAAGAGATCAGACAGTTCCGAGAGGCCGAAGATCTCCGCGGCGATTCCCATCTCGAACGCCGTCATCCCGTCGTACGCGAGAACGGCCACCTGTCGCGGCTCGGGATCATCGTTCTTGCTCATGTCACTATCTTAGCGATAGTAGGCATTGGTGCCACTGTCGGACGCGTCGGCCGTACCCGATGATCAATGCATGGGTACAGAGAACCGCCAAGCGGTACAGAAGTTCTGGAGCACGATCCGAGCGATCGCGGCAGGTGTCAGCGCAGGGAATGCGGTGCGCCACAACGTCGCGCCGGCAGCGAACTCGTCAGCAATGGCCGCCCAGCCACCGGAGCGAGGGGCAAGGCGCAGCGGATGATCAGGCGGGTCAGGGCTCCTGCGGCCGAGTGGGGTACTGCGACATCAACGTCCGCGCAGAGGCCTTGTCGCCGTTCATCGCAACGATCAGTTCGTCGATCGAATTGAACTGTTCCTGCTTGCGTACGAGGTGGGTGAGCTCGGCGATCGCGTTCGCGCCGTACAGATCCTCGTCGAAGTCGATGAGGTAGGCCTCGACCGTGCGTTCGCGGCCGTCGAAGGTCGGATTCTCACCGACCGAGACGAGGGCCGGCAGCCAGGTGCCCGGGTGCAGGGAACCCCGGGGCGGGTCGCCGTCCGCCAGCGAAAACCAGCCGAAGTAGACGCCGTCTTCGGGAATCCGGCTTTCGTCTTCGGCGGCGATGTTCGCGGTGGGGTATCCCATCGGGGCCCCGCGGCCCTCGCCACGAACGATTTCACCCGCTGCGTATCCGAGAAGGTTCACTCCCTGAGCGTAGCGGGACCGCGCTCTTCCGGTTCGAGACCATCGTCGTCGACGAATACCAGGTCGCCGTCATCGAGCGCGACTGCCCAGCGCCGCGGCCTGGTCTCGCGGCCTTCACCCAGGTCCACGGTCGAGCCTTCGACGGGAGGCCCGAAATCGTCGACGATCTTTCCGGACCGGTCCTGTTCGACCACCACTCTGGAGCCGACGGCGAAGGCAGGTTCGTGATCGCCCACGCCGGAGTGGTCGTTCGGCGCCGGGTTCGGCTTGGAGGTCATGGCACACCCTTTCTAACGTAAGTGGGCCTACCTTAAGCACAAAGCATCGCTGATTTGCTTCATTGAACCCACGAATGGGTCACATCCTAGGTGTCGAGAACCTGAGCCACCCGCTGCTCGAGTCCGTCGATGCCGGTCAAGTTGATGCCGAATCGGTGGTCGAGGAGCTCGACGACCTCGGCGGATGACTGCAGAACCGTCTTCCTTGAGGTCCCGCCGCGGCCGTGAACGGAAAGATTTCGTCCACGAAGGTTCCAGCGGGCATCGTCGGTGACCCGAGCGACCGTCATCCCGACGACAAACCCCGAGGCGGGATGAGTCGACACATACCAACTGCCGACCTCGAGGTCGATCTGCGGCACGGGGGTCGGGGCGAAGGTGTACAGGGGTCGCCACGCGTCGCGCACCAGTGCCTCGAGCATTGATTCGTCGCCGTGTCGAACGATACGGTACGGCTCGTGCCGAGTCGGCTGTGCCTCGTCGAGAACCATGCGAATCGGCGACGACAGCGTTTGACCGCCGAAACCGACGTCGACGAGATACTCGAGCCCGGTGCCCGGGACGGTCACCGACAACACCTGATGTGTGCGGGCCGGCATCGGTGCGTCCGCGGGCATCATCCACACCACGCGGCCGGCGAACGCCTCGACCGTGAACCCCAATTCCGCCAGCACGTACCGCATCAGGCCGTTCTGCTCGTAGCAGTAGCCGCCGCGACCACGGCTGACCAGCTTTTCGAACAGTGCGCCGGCACCGAGATCCATGACCGGAACCCCCATTAGTGGGTCTATGGTCTCGAACGGGATAGTGCGGGTGTGCGCGGCCACCAGTGCGTGCAGCGTCTCCAGGGTCGGTGTGGCCGATCCAGTGTGCCCGACCCGTTTGAAGTATGCATCGAGATCGATGGTGGACGAAGTCGTGCTCAGCGCAGTGGTGCTCATGTCAGTGCTGCTCATCTCTCGATGGTGGAACCTCAAGTCAACGTGAAGTCAACCCCGAGCGCACTGATTCGGTGGACGAAAGACCAAAACTCTCACGGACTCAAACCCGTGGCAACGTTCCGATGCTGTCGTAATGTCACCGACGGTTCGGCACCACCGCCGGCCGCAGAGAGTGCGGGGAGTCGTCATGCCGCTGCTTCCGACCAGTTCAGACACGGAACCGGCCCTCTACTACCGCCATTGGCCTGCTGAACAGCCACGCGCAACGGTGTTGGCGCAGGCGGGCGCACGGCTCATCGAGCATGGGCCCACCGATTTCCCGCTGGTCGTCATCGGGCACAGCCGGGGCGCCACGGCTGCGACAGTCATCGCCGACGAGACACTGGCTGCTATCGACGGTCTGGTGATCAGCGGCGGTCCGTTGGCATCGTGGGAACCCGAAGGTGAACACCTGCTCAACGATGTGGCGCATGTGCTGGTCGCGAGGGATATCGTCGAGTTCGTGTTGGGCATACAGAAATGACTCTGGAGATCTCGGAGCAGCATCGCAAGGCGCTGGCCGAACTGGGGCAGTTTCCTCTGATCGACGCGATCGTAGGTCGCCGTTCGCGGAGGTTCCCCGTTGGTGGCAGCATCCCGGACGGACCGCTGGCCTACGAGTCGACCGAGCCGTCACGCTCGATCACGGACGTCGAGCGGGCGCTCATCGTCAGTGTGCTGGCCGGCGTGACGGGCTGGAACTACGGGATAACGCGCCACCCCGGGTATGCGCCGAAGGTGCCCAACTACCCGGGGTCGGCGGGCGGAAGGACGTTCCCGTCGGCGGCGGCCTTTCACACGAGCCAGTTGTTCTTCACCGACGACTCGGGAACCTACTTCTTCGGCTCGCGCGATGCGGCGCCGCACCAGGACCTGACCGCAGGGCCGGCCGATCTCGCATCCTGGATCTCGTCGACCGCCGACAGCTATCGGCAACTGTCGTCTGAGCGCTTGGTGCTGCCGCGGGAAGAGCCGTACATGGAGGGCCACAACACCTGGATCGCGAACTGGCCCGGCAGTCTGCTGGCGTTCCCCGTCGCCGATCTCTCCGAGCATCTGGTGGCCAACCTCAATTTCTTCGCCGCCAACGGATACGTCATCTACGACGACGTGCACGACAACGCCATCCCCGGCATCGAGAAGTTCTCGTCGCTGCCGCACTTCGACGATCCGGTGCCGCTCTCGTTTGTCGAGCAGTACACGTTGGCCGAGGCGAGCGCCGAGCTGGCGACCGCCACCAACACCGGAGTACTGCTCCTGCAAGGGCTCGGCCTGGGCGGCTGGACGTTCGACGGCCTCGACCGGCTCAGCGTCCTCGGTGCCAGTGGCGACCCGAAGGCGCCGGGTCTGGGATTCTCGTACGACACCGACGATCGCTGGCCGTTCCCGAATGCGACCGGGCTCGAGGGGGTGTTCGAGACCCTCGTGCCACCCTTCGTCGACTCGGTCACCGCCGGCGTCGAGAAGTACTACCAGCGCAAGTTCGGCCCCGGCGGACCCGGACATCCGAACACCCCGGGACCGTGGTCGGACTCGCCGAAAGTACGCTCGGAATACCTTCCGGCACAGGGTCTTCAAGAGCTGGTCACCCTGCAGGCCGAGTACATCTACCAGCGGTTCGGGAAGCTGCCCGGCACCGTGCCGACCATCCATGTGCTGATGTACCTGCAAGCACAGAACCTCGACCGAGGTTTCTACGATCAGAAGTTCGGGCCCGGTGCCTACCTGCCGACCCATACCCACCACGATGAAGTCTGGAGCTGACAACCTGATGTCCGACCCTGTGAAGGTCTCTGTAGTCGTAGGAAATCCGAAGTCGCAGTCGCGGACCCGTACCGTCGCCGAGGCGCTGGTTCCGGCACTACTCGATGAGGGGACCTACGACCTCGAGGTCATCGAACTCGCCGATCTTGCCGACGAATTGTTCCAGTGGGGCTCGGAGAAGGTCACCGCCGCGAAGACGTCGGTGGCGGCCAGCCATCTGGTCATCTTCGCCACCCCCACCTACAAGGCGTCCTACACCGGCCTGCTGAAGGCGTTCCTCGACCAGTACGGCGCCGACGGCCTCAAAGGTGTGGTGGCGATCCCGGTGTTCACCGGCGGCGACCTGACGCACTCGTTGGCTCCGCAGACGACTCTCGCGCCGCTGTTGCTCGAGCTGGGTGCCGCGATACCCGGCCGTGGGCTGTACTTTGTGATCGATGATCTGCCGCAGCTCGACGACTTCATCAAGAAGGCAGCTGCGGATTACTCGGCGGTCTTCGCCTCACTCGCCAACGTGGGGCGCGCGGTCGGCTGATCCGGTTGTCGCGCCCGAACGGTGCGAAAGTGGGACGATCAACGGTGTGACCGATGTGATCGAGCCCCGCGGGGCAAAAGAGAAGCGGGAACTCTCCCCGCACGTCGTCGTGTTGTTCGGGGCCACAGGCGATCTGGCGCGCCGCAAACTCCTGCCCGGGCTGTTTCACCTGTTCATGTCCAAACTGGCCCCGCCGATGCGGATCGTCGGAACCTCGCTCGACGACATGGACAGCGAAGGCTTCCGGGCGATCGGGGTCAAGGCGTGCAGTGAGTTCTCCAGCCGGGTCTTCACCCCGGAAGCCGCCGCCGAGTTCGGTGCGACCTTGACCTACGTTCCGCAGGGTGAGGGCGCCGAGGCGCTGGCCGCAGCGGTGCGAGAGCAACTCGACGTGCTGGGCAGCGAGGCACGGATGCTGCATTATCTGAGCGTCCCGCCCAAGGCCGCGATGGCGGTTCTCGAGATGCTGCACGAGGCCAACCTCGTGAAGCGATCACGCGTGATCATGGAGAAGCCGTTCGGCACCGACCATGACAGCGCGGTGGCGCTGAATGCGTCGATCCACCAGTGGTTCAAAGAAGAACAGATCTTCCGAATCGACCACTTCCTCGGTAAGGAATCGGCGCAGAACATTCTCGCCTTCCGGTTCGCCAACGGCCTGTTCGAACCGATCTGGAACCGGAACTTCATCGACTACATCCAGATCGACGTGCCGGAAAAGCTGTCGCTCGAGGGGCGTTCACACTTCTACGAGTCGACCGGTGCGTTCCGGGACATGGTGGTGACCCACTTGTTCCAGATTCTTGCGTTCGTCGCCATGGAACCGCCGACCGCGTTGGCCCCAGGGCCCATCGGTGAGGAGAAGAACAAGGTCTTCCGCTCGATGCGGCCGCTCGATCCGCACAACGTGGTGCGCGGTCAGTACGCCGGTTACCGCGACGAGCCCGGTGTTGCTCCCGAATCGGAGACCGAGACCTTCGTGGCGCTCAAAGCCGAGATCGACAACTGGCGCTGGGCAGGTGTGCCGTTCTACTTACGCACCGGCAAGAGTCTCGGCGAAGGCCAGCGAATCATCTCCATCGCCTTCCACGAACCGCCGAAGAGCATGTTCCCGGAGGGATCCGGTGTGGGACAACATGGCCCTGATCACTTGACCTTCGACCTGGCCGATGCGTTCAAGGTGTCGCTGTCGTTCTACGGCAAGAAGCCCGGCCCGGGTATGAAACTCGACAAGCTGAGTCTGCAGTTCGCGATGCAGGACACCGATCAAGTCGGACTCGTCCTGGAGGCATACGAGCGATTGATCCTCGACGCGATGAAGAACGATCACACCCTGTTCACGACCGCGGAGGGCATCGAAAGGCTATGGGAGGTCTCGGCTCCATTGCTCGAGAATCCGCCGCCGGTGCGTAGCTACGACCAGGGCTCGTGGGGTCCGAACGCGATCCACCAGCTCATCGCCCCGCACGCGTGGAGACTTCCTTTCGAACGGATCTGGCGGGGTCGCAAGGAAACCTGAACGCCGTTGGTCAGGCCCGTTCTCGAACGCTCTCCGCTGCATACTCTTTCATCAACTCGCGCTCCTTGGCGGCGTTCGGATAGCAGAACAACACCACGAGGCCGCCGACCAGGACCACGGCGATCGCGGCGCCGTAGGCCAGGAAGTCGCCGTGTACGAAGGCTTCTCGGGCCGCGGACAAGATCTCGTCGGCGTTGTCGGGGTAGCGAGCGGCCAGATCCTCGGCGCTGGAGAACGACTTGGTCAGTGCTGCCTGCGTCTGGTCGGTGATGGTGCTCGCGTCCGGTGACCCCGCGATCTGTTTCGAGAGGTTGTGTGCGTAGCCGGCGGTGAGGATGGCACCGAGGATCGACTGCATGATGGCCCCGCCGAGGTCGCGCTGGAGATCGGACATGCCAGAGGCCATGCCCGCCCGGGACAGTGGTACAGATCCGGTGAGTGAACGCGACGCCGGAGTCCCTGCGATACCGACCCCGAGCCCGATGCAGATGTAGACGAAGGCGACCCGCCAGTAGTGTGCTGTCTCGGTCCACAGGACCATGGCCGCGACCATACCGACGGCGATGATCGCGATTCCGAGGAGCAATGTCAGCCGGGATCCGCGGGCCTCCACCAGCCGTGCCGAGAACGGTGCCACCGCCACCATGCTGATCGCAGCAGGCAGGACCGAAGAGCCTGCGGCCAGGGTCGAATAGTGGAGCACGTTCTGCAGGTACTGCTGGCCGATGTACATCGCGCCCATCAGGGTTCCGAAGACCACGACACCACCCATGGCCGCGACCCAGAACGTCGGACGAGCCGCGATGTTGAGATCGAACAGTGGGGTGCTCGCGTGGCGCTGTCGGATGAAGAAGGCGAGACCCGCACCCACCGACACCGCACCCAGAATCGCGGCGACCAGGCCTGCTCCGGCCATGGGGAGAAAGTTGAGGCACAGCACCATTGCGCCGATGAACAGGATCGAGAAGACACCGCCGAGATTGTCGACCTTCTCGCTGGCGTCTCCGCTGTCCGCGGGCACCAACTTCCACGCGGCGACCAGCGCGACCACCGCGAGCGGCAAGGTCACCAGGAAGACCGAATGCCAGCTGAAGACCTCGAGCAGCCCGCCGGAGAGCACCGGTCCGAGCGCCGAGATCGCGCCACCGAGTGCTGACCACGCGGCGATTGCCTTGGTGCGGCTGGCCCCCTGCCACAGTGCCGTGATGATCGCGAGGGTGGTCGGATAGGCCAGGCCCGCAGCTATACCGCCGAGGAGCCGACCTGCGAAAAGCACCTCGATGCTGGGCGCGAAGCCCGCGATCAGCGATGCCGGGATCGACAGGCTCATGCCGATGACGAGCATCCGCTTGCGTCCGTGCCGGTCGCCGAGCGCACCGAAGTACAGGACCGAGGCAGCGAGCCCGAGCGAGTAGCCGACGGCGACCAGGTTCAGGCCCACGGCACTTGCGTCGAACGCCTTTCCTATGTCGGGCAACGCGACATTGGCCACCGCGAGATTGATGTTGGCGACACCGGCCACCAAGATCAGGGTGCTGAGTACCATCTTCGCCTTGGGCGGCGCCCTGTCGACGATCTCGGCCGCCATCGATGACTCCCCTCGCCGGCGCTTGACGCACCACCTGAAGACCGCGCTGATCTGCACAGTTCGGAACGAGAGTATCGCGAAAGGGTTTGCGGCGAGCGTTGTTCTACCCGGTGTAGCGATTGACCGGCTCGGGCAATCCGAGGTGACCGGCGCTTTTGTCTCAGGCCTTGTCGAGCACGGCGCGGATGATGTCCGCCAGTTCGAGTGGGGCATCGCTCTGCACGGAGTGACCGGATCCAGGAACGGTGATGACGTCGATGTCGGGCAGTCGTCTCCGGTATTCGTCGACATCGGCATCGGCCACGAAGTGGGAGGCGCCACCGCGTACCAGCGTGTACGGAATCGTGCTCGCGGAGAGAGCATCCCAGAGGGGCTCGGAATCGATGCTCTCCCGCAGGCGGTCGTACCGCCACTGCCAGCGCCCGTCGGCGAGCTGGCGGGTGTTGTGGATGACTCCGCGCCGGATCGATGACCTGCTCCGGTTGGGTGCGGCCATCGCCGTCAACTCGATCAGCTCATCGAGGTCGTCAAACGTGTCCGGACCCCCGCTGGCCAGGGCGACCGTTCCCCGATCCTTGCCACTGAGCTGCTCGAATCGTCTTGGCGACTCGGGACTGACGTCGACGAGGACCGCCCGCGGGATGAGACCGGGATCGTGTGCCGCGATCGCGATCGTCGTCAGTCCGCCCAGCGACATCCCGACCACGAGTACGGCCTCGGGCGCATGTTCGCGAATCGTTGCGGCAACCAGCGGAGCGTTGGGGAGCGGGCGATAGTCATGGTCGTCGCGCCAGGCCGAATGACCATGTCCTGGAAGGTCTATGGCCAGCGCCGGTACGCCGAGGGCGAGCAGGACGCTGTCCCAGGTGTGCGCGTTCTGGCCGCCTCCGTGCAGCAGGGCGATCCGGGGTGAGTCCGCGGTCCACTTCAATGCGCTCACAAGGTGACCGTCGACCTTCGTGCCGACGCGCGTCACTGCCGGCAATGGAGACGGCGGGAGGCCGATCTCGTTCGCGTTGTCAGGTAGCAGGTCGAATTCGGTGGGCATCGGGGTCCTCTCGGCGGCGAGATCTCACCCGTAGGCTACGGGCATCGGATGCCGACGTGTCCGGTCAATTAAGGAATGCCGGCCGCAACGTCGAAAAACTCCACGCCGTCCTCTCAAGTCGGAAACTCTGGTGCGCCCATGGTGCTTCCGGGTTCCGACAACGTCGTCTCAGGAGCGGAGCGACCGCACGATCCTGCGGAGGGTGCGCCAAGCGTCCTCGGTGCTCTGAGCAGGTGTTTCCGACGCCGCGATCCACAGTGCAGCCTCGTTCATCGCACCGGTCAGAAGAGCGTTGGCCGCTGGGACCGACGCGACGTCGAGGAGACCGGCGGCGTCGAGTTCGGTGAGAACCGCCAGCAGCAATCGCCCGGAGTTGTCGGCGTCTTGGGCTCGCCAGACATCCCAGCCCAAGACCGAGGGCGCGTCGATGAGCATGATCTGTCGCCGGTCCGCTCGCACACTCGCCTCGAGGAACGTGTGGCAGCCGGTCTCCAGTGCCTCCCATGGGTCACCGATGCCGGATGTCGCGTCGTCGACCGCCTGGCCGACGCGACGCTGCGTCTCGGCGTGCACCGCCCGGAACAGACCCGACTTGCTGCGGAAGTGGTGGTAGACAGCACCTCTGGTCACCTCGGCGGCCGCAGCCACGTCTTCCAGGCTGACCGCGGTGAATCCGCGGGAACCGAAGGCGTCGATCGCGACGTCGAGGATGCGCGCCGCGGTCAGCTCGCTCTGCTCTTTGCTCGCCCTGCCCATGAACTACACCTTTCCGAATCCTCACCCGTTGCCAAACTATACATACGCCGTGTATGTATAGAAATGCGGTTATACATACACAACGTTTCTAAGGAGAATCGTCATGGCACTCACCAGCTTCTATCCCGTCCTGATGACCAGCGAGGTAACCGCGACCGCGCGCTTCTTCCGCGACCATCTGGGGTTCGACGTCACCTTCGAGGCGGACTGGTACGTGAGCATGAGACGAGATCAGTTCGAACTCGCGGTACTCGACGCCTCGCACGAGACGATTCCCGACGGCCGCCGCGGAATTGTGTCGGCAGGCGTGTTGCTCAATCTCGAGGTCGACGATGTGGACGCCGAGTATCGGCGGCTGGTGACCGACGGGCCACTCGAGGCCTTACTGCCGATCCGGTCGGAGGATTTCGGTCAGCGCCACTTCATCGTGGCCGGCCCGGAGGGGGTCCTCATCGATGTCATCACGCCGATCGAGCCGAGCGAGGACTTCGCGGCGGCGTTCGCGGTGAACGCAGCCGAGGTGCGCTGACCGCCGGCTGTGCTGGAACCCGACTATCTCGCGATCAGTCGGATCGGTTCTGCAGCAGACTCACCCAGTTCTCGGGGACGTGCCCTCGGGGGCCCGGAGCAGTTTCGTCCGCGGGCCGTGACTGCGGGGGCGCCAACGCCGGTCCGTTGTAGTAGTCGTTGGTCTCGTAGTTCCAGAACCAGTCCTCACCGGGTTCGAAGGAACGGATGATCGGGTGACCGCTCTCCGTCGCGTGTTTCGACGCATGCCGGGACAGCGAGTCATCGCAGCAACCGATGTGCCCACAACTGGCGCATCGGCGCAAATGGAACCACCACCCACCGGTACCTTCGCAGTCGAGGCAGCCGGTCCCGCTCGGCGGGACGGTGGGGTCGATGTCGGGCGTAGTCATGTCAGGCAGACCTCTCGTCTCTTCTGTCCGAACGCGGCCATGAGATGCGGTCCGGACAAATCCTTCATACAAGACCGCCGGAGTTCGCGCGTACCAGTCGGCGCGGCAGCCCTCGAGGATCGCTGGGAGCGCATCGTGCCCGATCAGGAGTGGGTCTGCGAAGTGGGACGTCGGCGAGAGGCGGCTCGATACAGGCGGTTCAGCCTGCCGGCGACCGCGTGGTCGATCAAGTCGGCGAGGTCGGCCAGATGCGTCGCGAAGGCGGCAATCTGCCGGTCATCGAACCGTAGTCCGAGTCCTGCGGTGGCCGTCTCCACGACATCGCGTGCGACGTCATCGCTGTAGCCGGTGAGGCCGCGGAGCGAAACGAACGGGCCGATGTCACGGGTGCCCGGAAATCGCCAATCGAGCGAACTACGCAGGGCTGCATATGGTTTGAATGACCTGAGGAGGTCGATCTCCGCGGCCAGAGCGGTTGTCTGCCGGCGCGTGAGCTCATCGCACATGGCTGACCGCCTCGCGTCGGTTCACCAATTCCAGTTCCAGCTCGGCGCGGCCGGAATCCGGCTCGAACCCGACGCCGTGAGGCGCCCCGAGCGACGACCGATTCTGGTACGTCGCAATCAATCCGACCACGATGGCCGGTCCGAAGATCACCAAGAGTTCCATGGCAGTAACTATCCGTTCAAAAACTTCTTGCCAACAGTGGCTGAATTGACAGTATTGGCAAACTTTCTGCCAAACCCGCTGAACCGCGATGGCTGTGCAGGTCAGGACAGTGTTGAACACCCCGGTCGGTGCGGGCAATCGATTTATTAGGCGGGTGCCGCGTCCGCTGCCGATGCGAGGGTGGGCGACTCGACGAGCTCGAGCTCGCCGAGATAGGCCGTGGTGGCGATCAAGGGGCGAGCCTGAGCGACGCTGATGCCGTCGGCGACGGTATCGGCGCGCAGTGCGGCCACGGCTTCGGCCGCTATCCTCCCCGCGGCGTCGACTCCCACCGTGCCGATCCGAGCGGCATGGGCGTCGATCACCGCACACAGTCGGGGACCGGTGCCGGCCGGGTTGGAGGTGGGGGTGAGGTCGGCGATCGAATCGGCGACGACGCGCAACCGATTGGCCCGGCTCACGGCCCGCACCACCGGGGTCCGCTTCTCGACGGCAGTTCCGGTCTCGGAAAGATATTGCCGCGCAGCGTCGTCGGCTGCCCGATAGGCCAGCAGACCTTGTTCGCGCAGGTCTGCGATCTCGGACTCGCCGGCGGGGGTGGAACCAGCGGTGATCCTGGTGGTGACCGCCACCAGGTAACGCACGAACACATCTTGGGCATTGTTGATCGCTGCCCGCGCTGTGGTCGCCACACCTCGCGGCCACATCACCACCGACACGACGACCGCGACCGCGCATCCGATCGCGATGTCCTCGACCCTGATCAATCCGATTCGCCAGCCGGTCGGGTCGAGCACGTTGAACAGTGTGATGACCAGAACGGTGAACGCCGCCTGTCCGGCAGCGAACGAGATGACCTTGGGGATGTACGCGGCGCCGAATGCCGCTATCGGCAGCGCGATCCACAGTGCGACCTCGTTCGTACCCAGTACGGTGACGATGAGAGCGCCCACCACGAAGCCGGCGGCGGTGCCGAGCACGGCGCGCGCGACATTGGATCCGGTGGTCAGCGCGCTGGTCCGCAGGACCGACATCGCACCGAGAACCACCCAGAAACCGTGTTGCACAGGCACGACATGGATGAGCGCGACAGCGGCAGCCAGGCCGAATCCGGTACGCAGCGCATTGCGGGCGATGACGGAGTTCTTGATCACCGTGGACGACACCGACATCCGGGTTGCGGCGTATTCAGAGAGGACGAGATCGGCCACACCCGTTGGCGGTAACTGACCGCCCAGTATCTTGCTCACCATGGGTCGTGCATCGGCGGTCGAGGCCCATGCGACCGTACGTCCGATCAGGGCGATCGTGCTGCAGACCGTGTGGGCGCTCAGCAACCGCACGCCGGTCGATTCGGCGTCGGCCTCACTCTTGTCGGCGACGATCAACTCGATGTGGGCCCCGAAACGATTGTGCAGCAGCGAGGTCAGTGCGCCCACTGCGTCGCTGAGCGTGGCCCGCGACGACGCGGTGTCGACGGTGAGCACGTCGGCCGAGCGTTGCAAGACCCTGACTGCGTGCTCGCGCATGGGGTCTGGCAATGGCGACTGCGGTTTGCCCACCTGCGAGGTGAGCCATTCGAGATCGTCGACCACCCGGATCAGCGCCCGACTGCCCGCGGTCAGTCCGGATGGTCGGGTATCGGTGCCGAGATATATCTGACGCAGCCGGTCCATGGCTGCGGCGATGTCAACAGGATCATCCTCGGTCGGTTGCGAGTCGAGATGGCCGGCAAGGCCGGAGCACACCTCGCGGGCCCGCTCGCGGAGTTCGTTGTGGTGCCGAGGCGGTAGTAAGAACAGCGCTGCGGGGACGCTGAAGACGAGCGCGAGTGTCCAGCCGAGCAACCGGTCCGACAGCGGTCCCGCAGGGGAGGCGACCGGCAACACGAAGAGCAACAACGCCGCTCGCTGGGCCGCCGAGAAACTCGAACTGAGAATGGCCGCGTAGGAGACGACCACGCCCACCACGAGCATCGACAGCGCACCGAGCCAGCCCGGTTTCGCCAGGAACGTGGCAGCCGAGATGAACGCGTAGCCCACCACGGCCAGTGCCGTGTAGCTCACGGCCCGGCGTCCCCGTGTGCCCGGGAAGTCCACGAGCACAAGGAGCGCGAACGAGCCGAAGATGGTGAACAGCGGGGTTTGCGCTCCGCCCACCTGCAGAGCGATCGCGGCACCGACAGGGACGACGATCGCCGGCCGTATCGCTCGGCGTAGAGCGTCGAATCCGGGGTCACGCCGACGCACGGCGTCTCCGAACGCCGGCAGGGATCGGTGGACGCGGGTGCCCATGGGCGAATCGTAACTGCAAACCAGACGCGCGTCCTCAGGTCCGACGCCGACGGGCGGCCGTATGCGGATTCGCCCGATGCAGTGGACACTTGAACGCCGCCCATTCCCAGGATTGTTGGTGGGCAGCAAACCACGGAGGTCGTGACTGTTGACAACAGTCAGTTGGCAGTTCTCGGAGGGCATTCCCGCTGGCAGCGCCGCACGCTCGATCGTCCCCTGCCCGGGCGGATTGCGACAGATGTTGCGTGATCGCCGCCGCGTCCGCATTCGATCAGTAACGTTGGAGTGCGTAAGCGATCTATCACCGGCACAACAGAATCGAGAAGCACATGAGCGACAGCATCTACCGGGTCACCGAAATCGTCGGTACCTCGACGGTCAGCACCGACGATGCGATCAAGGGTGCAGTCACCAGGGCCAACAAGTCGTTGCGCAACGTCGACTGGTTCGAGGTCAAGGAAACCCGCGGCCACGTCGAGAACGGCGAGATCGCGCACTTCCAGGTCACTTTGAAGATCGGGTTCAAACTCGAGGACTGACGTCAGTCGACGGCGCCGAGCCGGCCCGACAACCGCTCGAGCCGCTCCAGGCTCGGGCCCTCGAGTCCGACGATGGTGGCGGTCTTACCCTGTGCTCGGTACTTGCCGAGGACGGCGTCGAGACTTGCCACCGTCGAAGCGTCCCAGACGTCGGCGTCGCTGAGGTCGATGATCACTGTATCCGGGTCACCGGCGTAGTCGAACTGGTAGACCAGGTCGTTGCTGGAGGCGAAGAACAGTTCGCCGCGTACCCGATACCGGCGTACCTCGGCCGTGTCCGCACCGCTGGGGTCGATCTCTGTGGCTGCATCGACCGACGTCAGATGGGCTACCCGCCGCGCGAACATCACCATCGCGGTCAGCACACCGAGGACGACACCGATGGCGAGGTTCTCGGTCGCGACGGTGGCCGCCACGGTCACCACCATGACCGTGGTCTCGGCGATCGGCATGATGCGTAGCGTCCGCGGATGGACGCTGTGCCAATCGAATGTTCCGACCGACACCATGACCATCACGGCGACCAGAGCGGCCATCGGGATCACCCCGACCACGTCGCCGAGCACCACCACGAGGATCAGCAAGAAGACGCCTGCCAGGAACGTCGACAACCGGGTGCGGGCCCCGGATTGTCTGACGTTGATCATCGTCTGCCCGATCATCGCGCAACCGCCCATGCCGCCGAAGAAACCCGTGACCAGGTTCGCGATGCCCTGGCCCCAGCCCTCCCGGGTCTTGTTCGAATGCGTGTCGGTGATGTCGTCGACCAGCTTCGCGGTCATCAACGACTCCATCAAACCGACCAGCGCCATGGCCACGGCGTACGGCGCGATCACGGAGAGGGTGTGCATCGTCCACGGCACATCGGGCAGCAGGAGCGACGGCAGCGAATCGGGGAGCGCTCCCTCGTCCTCGACGGTCGGGACGCTCCAGCCGAAAACGGTGACGACGCCGGTGATGAGCAGGATGGCGATGAGCGGTGACGGTACCGCCGACGTGATCCTGGGCAGCAGCACGATGATCGCCAATCCGGCCGCGACGAGTGGGTAGACGAGCCACGGTATGTCGTCGCCGAACAGGTGAGGTAGTTGTGCGATGAAGATGAGGATGGCGAGAGCGTTCACAAATCCGGTCATCACACTGCGCGGCACGAAGCGCATCAGCTTGGCGATGCCGATCAGACTCAAGACAATCTGTAGAAGCCCTGCGAGCAGCACTGTCGCGATCAGGTAGTCGAGACCGTACTTGCTGACCACCGGGGCGACGACCAGCGCGACGGCACCCGTCGCCGCGGAGATCATCGCAGGCCGACCACCGACGAACGCAATGGTCACAGCCATGGTGAAAGACGCGAAGAGACCGACCCGTGGATCGACCCCGGCGATGATCGAGAACGAGATCGCTTCGGGGATCAGCGCCAGTGCGACAACGAGTCCGGCAAGGATCTCGCGACGCAGCTGAGACGGGGAGCGGAGTAGTGAACGCACTGTCGCCGGAGGCATCTGCGAATGCAGGACAGGCTTGGAAGTGGGCACGGCAGAACTTAACCCTTGAGGCGTCGCCGGTGCGAACCGAGCAGTTCCGATTCCGCCCTGAAAACCGGCAGATATGAGATCGCCGAGGGGTATCTTCCCTTGGGCGCTCGGTATTTGCCGGTTTTCAGGGCAATGAAGCTGAATGCGCCGATGATCCGTCTGATCACCATGGACTTCGGTGTCTACTCGACCAAGGAACTGCTCCAACGGGGTTTCAGCACATGGCAGATCCGCCGGGAAGCAGACAACGGCGTGCTCGTCGCGCTACGGCGTGGTTGGTACGCGACAGCAACTGCGGACCCTGATGTGGTCACCGCCGTCCGGCTCGGTGGGGTGCTCGGCTGCGTGTCTGCATTGCGAAAACACAAGCTGTGGGTGCCGCCCGGTTACGAGCGGGTGCACACACGACCGACCAGGGACGGAGAACTGAAGAGCGCCCGGGCTTGCGTCGGCTTTGGACGCCCGCCTGCAGCGCTGACTGCGGTCGATCCGATTCCCGTCGCCCTCCTACATGCCGCGAAGTGTATGAGAGCCGAGCACTGGATCGCCACGTGCGACTCGGCGCTGAACTCGGCCGGGTTGACCGTCTCGCGCATGGCGTCGGAGATCGGTCCATCGGCACGCCGGATTTCATCCTTGTTGGACAAATGCGACCCGGACTCCCAGTCAGGCACCGAGTCGATCACTAGAGTCCGCCTGAGAGCCCACGGATTTGCTGTTGTCGTCCAGCCGTCGATCTCAGGTGTGGGCCGGACCGATCTGAGGATCGGGCGGCTACTCATCGAATGCGACAGCGTTCAACATCACACCAGCTTGGAGAGCTACCACAACGATCGCCGACGAGACCGTCGAGCGCTGGTGGACGGCTGGCTGACCCTGCGCATCACCTACGATGACGTGCTCTACGGCTGGGAGGCAGTTCTCGCCGATATTCGTGCGATCACCCGGCCGGATCGCCATCGCAGACGCGAGCGGCCCTGAAAACCGGCAGATATGGGACCGCCGAGGGGTATGTGCCCCCGGGCGCTCGGTATTTGCCGGTTTTCAGGGCGACATCATCACATCGCCAGATGGGTGACCCGGCCCGCGACCACGGTCGCCGCGACTCCGATGTTCCTGAGCAGATGTGCGGTGTCCGCGGTGCCGGCCGTGGAACTCAGCGGATCTTCGTCGACGAGGACGACGTCCCCTCGACTGCCGACACCGATCGTGCCCTGGCCATCGGTGCTGGCCGCGAGCGCTTGTGCGGCGGTCAGCGATTCGTCCGGATTCCAGGGATCGTCGTCGCCGGCCGCGCGGTGGACGGCGGCGGCCATGGCACCCCACGGGTCAAGAGGTGACACCGGCGCGTCGGAGCCGAGCGCCAGCTCGACCCCACCGGCGAGCATCGACCGCAACGCGAAACAGCGGTCGGCGCGGTCGGGCCAGCATTGGTTGGTGACGTCGCGGTCGTCGAGGAGGTGACCAGGCTGCACGCTGGCGCGGACCCCCAGCGCACGCATCCGGGCGACATCTTCGAGCCGGATCAGCTGCGCATGTTCGATGGAGCCGCGGGTGCCGGTCGATTCGAATGCGGTGAGGGCCTGATCGACGGCGGCGTCACCGATGGCGTGCAACGCTATGTCGAAGCCGCCGCGGCGTCCGCGGGCGAGCAGGGTCTCCAGCTCAGCGAGCGAGTACACCCGTTGGCCGCGTGGGGATTCCAGGGCATGGGCATCGGCGTACGGTTCACAGCAGTACGCGGTCCTGGTGTTGAGTGACCCGTCGGAGAAGATCTTCAGCGACCCCTGGGTCAGTAACCCGCCGCCGGATGAGAACTCGGTGCCGGTGCGCAGACCTGCGGCGATGACGTCGTCGAGGTGCTCTGCGTAGGTGACCGGGCGCACGCGCAGTTGGTCGATCCCGGCGTCGAAGCGGCGTGGCCAGTCGAGGTGGTTCGCGGCCATCTCGAAGTCGACGACACCGACCACCCCGGTGGCTGCGGCGTCGGCGACGGCGGCGCGGAGCATGAGGTCGGCGTCGCCGCCGGCGGCGGTCAGTCGGGCAACAGTGGGCTGCAGATCGAACCACTCACTTTCGAGCAGCGGACCCGTGCGTGGCCCGACGCCCAGGAGTGCCAGTGCTGTGGAGTTCACCCAGCCGGTGTGAATGTCGGCGCTGCCGAGGATCACCGGATGCGCGCCGCTGACGGCATCGAGTTCGGCGACAGTGGGAGCGGTGGGCCACGTCGCAGGTCGAAATCCATAGCCGACGATCGCTCCGCCCTGCCACGGCGCGGGGAGCGACGCGACATAGTCGGCGACGATCCGGGTCACCTCGGCGGTGCTCGCGGTCCCGGAGACATCGAGTTTCGCCCGGGACTGCGCCCACGCGGTCAGATGGACGTGCGCATCCCACAGGCCGGGAATCGCCCAGCGTCCGGAAGCGTCGAGAACGGTGTCATCCGGGCCCGGACGCAGATCTGCACCCACTTCCGTGACGACGCCGTCGCTGATCCTGATGTCGACAGGAGAGTCCGGTGCGGCGTTCGTCCGCACCGGAACCAGGCGCGCCCGGCGAATGAGAGTCGATGTTGGCACGGTTGACCACTTTTCAGGAGAAAGGGGCGTGGCGCAACGTACGTCGAGATCGGCGAGTGCCCCCGCCGTTACTAGGAGTTCCTATAAAGTCGAAACATGAGTTCATTGCTACGGGCCAGCACCGTCGACGGTGTCTTGCGGAGATCCGCCGCGAAGTTTCCGGACCGTGTTGCGCTCCGGTTCGGCGATCGATCGTGGACGTACTCCGAACTCGACGCAGCGGTGACGCGGGCGGCTGCGCACCTGCTGTCTCTGGGGTTCGTCTCCGGTGACCGGATTGCGGCTTACGGCACCAACTCCGATGCCTACGTGATCGGGTTTCTCGCCTGTGCGCGTGGAGGTTTGATCCACGTCCCCGTCAACTATGCGTTGAAGGAAGGGGAGTTGACGTACCTGATCCAGAACTCCGGCAGTCGCGCTGTGCTGGTCGACCCTGCGCTGCGGTCGAACCTGGCGGTTGTCGCGGCCGAACTGGGGATCGATCAGGTCATCACCCTGCGGGACGAGAAGGGTTCATTCCTCAATGCGGTGTCGGCAGGGGAGGTGCCGGTGGTGTCCGTCGACGTCGACGAATCGACGCTGGTGCAATTGCTGTACACCTCTGGGACCACCTCGAAGCCCAAGGGCGCCATGATGACCCACGGCGGCATGGTGGCCGAATACGTGTCGTCGGTGATTGCGCTGTCGTTCACTGCGACTGACAACCCGCTGATCGCGATGCCGCTGTACCACTCAGCAGGCATGCATGTGTTCATGCTCCCGTACCTGGCGGTGGGCGCTACGGTCAGCTTGCTGGAGACCCCCAACATCCCTGAGATCCTGCGGCTGATCGAACAGGAGAAGATCGGCTCCCTGTTCCTGGCGCCGACGGTGTGGGTGCCGCTGGCAGGGCATCCGGATCTCGATACCCGGGATCTGTCGTCGCTGACCAAGGCACAGTACGGCGCCTCGATCATGCCGGTGACGGTGCTGGGCCGGCTGCGGGAACGCTACCCGGCAATCAAGTTCTACAACTGCTTTGGCCAATCCGAAATCGGTCCGCTGGCAACGGTTCTGCAGCCGGAAGACCATGCCGATCGTCCCGCTTCCTGCGGTAAGGCGGTGTTTTTCGTCGAGACGCGTGTGGTCGACACGGAGGGCAATGACGTTCCCGACGGTACCGCCGGTGAGGTTCTCTATCGCTCGCCTCAGCTGTGCCAGGGGTACTGGGACAATCCCGAGGCCACTGCAGAAGCGTTCCGGGACGGCTGGTTTCACTCCGGCGATCTGGTCACGCAGGATGCCGAGGGTTACATCACGGTGGTCGACAGGATCAAGGATGTGATCAACACCGGCGGGATCCTGGTGGCCTCGCGAGAGGTGGAAGACGTGATCTACACCCACCCAGGGGTCGCAGAGGTCGCAGTGGTCGGAACCCCCGACGACAAATGGATCGAGGCGATCACCGCGGTGGTCGTGCTGCGCTCTGATGCCGGTGAGGTCGCGGCCGAGGACCTGATCGCCCACGTCAAAGAGCAGATCGCTCCGTTCAAGGTCCCCAAACGCGTGGTGTTCGTGGACGAGCTTCCGCGAAACCAGAGCGGAAAGCTGCTGAAGCGGGAGTTGCGGGCGGAGTTGTAGCCCATCACCCACCCGTTTTCGCACCGCCCACCGGCAACAACCGGTGGGCGGCACGAATTCGGGTGGGCGGTGGCCACGACACCGCGGCTAGGGTGGATGTCATGGCCCGCACAGTTGCAACGAACACCGACGTCGATCTCGCTTCCCTGCTGGATTTCATCCGGCCGCGGCACAAGATGCTGCTCAGCACCGTCCGGAAGAACGGCGGCCCGCAGCTCTCGCCGGTCACCGGCGGCGTCGACGACCAGGGGCGCATCGTGATCTCGACGTACCCGGGTCGCGCCAAGGCCAACAATGCGTGTCGGGACGAGAACGTCAGCGTCTGCGTGGTGTCAGACGAGTGGAATGGAGCCTGGGTGCAGGTCGACGGGACCGCGGAGGTTCTGAACATGCCAGAGGCCGAGGACGCGTTGGTCGACTATTTCCGCAGCATCTCCGGCGAGCATCCCGACTGGGACGAGTACCGGGCCGCGATGCGACTGCAGAACAAGTCGTTGATCCGGGTGACCCCGACCAGATGGGGACCGTTGGCAACCGGTGGCTTCCCGTCCGACATCGCCGCCAGGCTGGACGCGCAGGACCGATAGCGGCTCGAGTCGTCAACTCGGCGCCAGGGCTTCCAATGGCTGGTTGGGCACGTGAATCCAGCCTTCACGTTCGGCTACGAGCATGCGCGCGGCATCGGGCAATTCGGTCATACCGAGGGCCGCTGCCCGCGCGATCACTGCGGTGATCACCGCATCGAAAGCGTCGTCACTGCTGGTGCACAACGCGCGGTGCGGTCCGAAATCGAGCCAGGGTGCGAGATCACACAGATCGTCGATGAGCCGGGCGAGAACCTGGTGGTTGGTCTTTCCCTTGTACCGGTTGTGGCTCAATCCCCAGATCTTCAGCGCCGCAGCCGGGTATGCCTCGACCGCGGTGCCGTTCACACGGCCGGCGTCGAATCCGGGGCCATCGGCCCGGGCGAGTAGTCGGACCGCCCTGAGTGCGACGTAAGCGATGCGGTCGGCCGATACGCTCAAAGGGACCAAACCCGTTCGGGCCCTTATCCATTCATCGGTCATCCGACGTACGAAGCGAGTGACGCCGGGTTGGGTGAACAACTCGTTCTCGCTCGAACTGTCGTGGACGTGATGTGCCGACACCACGTCGACAAAAGCATCGGGCCAGCCGAACGGCGCATCGATGCCGGTCCGGTCGGCGGTACGCAGTGCGGCCAGGATCATCTCGTCGGTGACCGTGGTGCGGACGTCGATGACCGTCGCACCGGCAGGAGACCAGTCGATCGTCGCCATCGCGGTGCGCTCGGGCTGGGAGGCCAGGTCGATGCCGAGGGTGCGCATCGTCAGTCGGCAGGGGTGTTGTCGAAAACGTCTTGCACGATTCGCATGGCCGACATCGCGGCCGGGGCACCGCAATACCCGCTGGTGTGTATGACCGCTTCGGTGATCTCTGTGCGGGACAGTCCGTTTCGAAGTGCTCCCCGGACATGCCCGGCGAGTTCCTCATGCGCCCGCAATGCGGTCAGCAGGCCGATGTTGAGCAGGCTGCGATCGCGCCGCTCGAGGCCGGGTCGGGTCCAGACACCACCCCAGACGAGGTCTGTGATGGCCGTCTGCACAGCCTCGGATTCGGTTCCCCGCGTTCGAGCCAGGGCCCTGTCGACGAACTCGTCGCCCATCACCTCACGGCGGACCCGCAGTCCGGGTTCATAACGTGAGTGGCCGTCGCCAGTGGTGTCGTCAGAAGTCATGTTGACGATCCTTCCACGGTGTGTGTGCGGACGGTTCACGGGCGCACACCGACGTACACGCCCTCGGGGCGAAACCGCAGCCGCGGCTCCTGATATTCCTCCAGCGCATGGGCAACCCACCCGGCGATGCGAGCCAGCGCAAAGATGGTCTCGGAGGCATCCGGTCCCATCTCGAAGCGCACAGCCAGTGCGGCCAATGCCATGTCGGAGTTCATGAAACCCGCACCGGCGCGCTGCAACTGCGGACGTAGTTCCTCGAGGGCACGGCCCACGGTGGGATCGCCACCGGTGGTGGCCCCGAGCATCCCGAACAGCGCCTCCGCGCGCGGATCGCGATGCCGGTAGACGACGTGCCCACAGCCGGGAACCGGTAGTCCTGCGGTGGTGTAGGAGGCGAGTGCCTCGACAGGGTCTCGGAGCGCTGCTGTGAGGAAGCGATAGGCCGCAGTCGCCGCGCCGCCGTGCAGGGTCCCGTCAAGTGCGCCGAGGCCCGCGCTGATCACCGAATAGATGCTCCCGCGTGCGCTTGCAGCGACCCGGGCGGCGACGGTGCCGGCCGACAGGTCGTGATCGGCGAGCAGTACCAGCGCGGCATTGAGAACCCGGACACGCCTGGGGTTGGCAGGAACGTCCGTGAGCCGTGGCCAGAGTTGCGCAGCGAAGCTGTTGCCCCGGACGGGGCGGTCGTCGAGAAGGGGAAGAGCGCTCAGCGAGTTGGCGTAGATGTCGCGGGTCCGGGCCACGACGTCCACGGGTGCGTTCTGGTGGCGGAACCTGTCCCGAGAGCCGAGGACATCCACCACGATGCGGATGACATCGATGCGCCGATCCTGTGCGCGCCGGAGGCCATCGATCTGCCGAAAAGTGCGTTGCGACAACAGCTGTGGTTCCCGATCCGGGCTCACGTTCCACAGTAGTTCCGAGACTTTTTCGAAGTCGCGTTCAGCAGCGAGCACGGTGGCATCGTGGCCGCGATAGTAGAGGCGATCGTCGTCGATGAGCGTGAGGTGGGTACGGATCCGCTCGACCATCCCGGCCGGCGGCCTGCTGACCGACCGCCGCGTGAGTGCATCGACATCGTCGACGAGGAAGACGCTCCCGCGCACACCGTCGATCCGCCCACTGGTGAGGTGACCACGACTGACGTAGGCGTACACCGTTTGTGGTTTGACCCCGAGCATTCGGCACACCTGAGCGGTGGTCAGGTAGTCGCGGCCGTCGTGGCGAAGCGGTGTGGTGGGGCCGCGTCTTCGCCCAGCGGATGTACCAGCCATCTCTCCTCCTCAAACATTGATTTCATCAACATTGACACACCTCACCCCCTGGGTCGAATGTTTCTGTAGGACAACGTCAGAACATGGATCGGAGAATGCGATGTCGATGATGGTGGCACCACCGGGTTTGAGCAACGTTGTGGTGGCCGATACGAAGGTCGGCGATGTCAACGGAGATGAAGGCTTCTATCAGTACCGGCAGTACTCGGCCATCGAGCTCGCGACCAGCCGGAGTTTCGAAGAGGTATGGCACCTCTTCGTGTACGGCAGGCTTCCCGACCCCGGCGAGTTGGCCGCCTTCTGCGCCGTGACCAGAGCTCTTCGCACCATCCCACCCGAGCTGACTTCGCTGCTCCGAACGGTGGCCCTCGCGGGCGGCGAACGCCAGTTGCTCGCCGGTTTGCGGACGATCCTGTCGGCTACAGCACTAACGCGCCACAGTCTCCCGATGTGGGACTCGAGCCCGGAGCAACGGGTCGCCGACGCACTGGCCGTCGCCGCCGTCACCCCGACCATTCTTGCCGCGCTGCATCGGATCCGAAGCGGGGAAGACCCGGTATCACCCCGCGACGATCTGTCGACCGCGGAGAACTGGCTCTACTGCCTGTCCGGGAACGAACCCGAGCCCAGGGCGGCGCGGGCCATCGAGCAATACCTGATTGCGACGATCGACCACGGCTTCAACGCCTCCACATTCACCGGCCGGGTCATCGCTTCGACCGGTGCCGACGTGGTCTCCGCGGTCTGCGGCGCGATCGGGGCATTCTCCGGTCCGTTGCACGGCGGTGCTCCGGACCGGGCGCTCGATGCGCTCGACGAGATCGCCGAGGTCGGTGATGCCACTACCTGGGCCAACGAGCAACTGGCGCAGCGCAGCCGGATCATGGGCTTCGGTCACGCCGTGTACCGAACCGCTGACCCGCGCTCGGACATGCTGCGCGACATCGCGATCGATCTGGGTGGCCCTCTGGCCGAGTTCGCGGTGCAGGTGGAGAAGGACGTGGTCGCAGTCCTCGCCGAGGCATACCCGGACCGAAGTCTTTACGCCAACGTCGAGTTCTATGCCGGTGTCGTGATGGACCGATGTGGGGTGCCGCGGACGATGTTCACACCGACCTTTGCTGTCAGCCGAGTCGTCGGCTGGTGCGCGAACATCCTCGAGCAGGCCGAGGACCGGAAGATCATTCGGCCCAGTGCCAGGTATGTCGGCCCGCCTGTGGAGTGAGCACGGTTGCTCAGTTGCGGTGCAACGGAAGGATCGAACGGACGGTCTCGCTGCGAAGCCAGAGGCCGGCCCAGACGATGGCACCGGCGAGGATCGGCATGAACACGCCCGCGGCAAAGGGCTCTGTCGGGAACTCATCGGTGCGCAGATCGTTCGCTCCGCCGGGGGCTTGTGTGGGGCACCACCCCCGTGCGCTCACCCGGTGAAGGGAAGGGCCAACTCGCAGGGCACCGCGCGCGGATGCTCGGGATCGAGGGCGTTGAGCACGAACGTGGCCGCGCGTCGCGATCCGGCGACGCCCGCGTGCTCCGAATAGTCCTGCGAGCAGCCGTCCTGCACGACGATGTTGGTGGAGTTCGCGGCCCGCAGAGATCCGCTTGTGTAAGGGACGATGAGCTCGTCGAAGCGGGTCATGATGTTGGTGTAGGTGATATCGGGATCGAGGATGCCGCCCGCCTGCAGCCTTTTCATCATGTCCGATCCCTTGGACATCTGGAGGCAGGCCCCGCAGAGCAATCCGATGGTGTCCTGCTGGAGTTGATCGACACCGAGCGCCTTCGCGTAGGCCGTCAGTTCGCCCGCGGCGGCCACGTTGGTGCCGTTCCACAGCGGTGCCAGCGAGATGTACTTGTCGACCTTGTCGGCGCCGCCGAGGAACTTGATCCAGTATGTCGGCATGAGGGTGCCCTGCGAGTGGCCGACGATGTCGACCTTCTTCGCACCGGTGGACTTACGAACCCGGTCCACGAACGCTGACAGCTCTGCGGCGCTCTTCTCGATGGGAGCGAAGCCGCCGATCGCACTGATCGGCCAGGGAGCTCCTGGAATCGTTCCGTAGTTGAGGGTGTAGACGCAGTAGCCGTTGTTGGCGAGGAGCGGGACGTAGGTGCCCCAGTTCGTCTGTGCGCCGCCGCCGGTACCGTGCACCAGCACGACTGGCTCCGGGTGTTGGGGCGACGGTTTGCAGTTCCAGTCGTTGGCCCCCGGCAGCGAACCACCCGGGTTCGCCAGCTCGTTCGGGATACCGGCGAAGAAGTTATAGGTCACGGGCAACGGATCCTTGGCGGCCGCGGGTCCGGTGCCGAGGACGGTTCCGACGCACAAAAGTATCGAGGCGATCATCACCCCGACCGCCCGCGCCTGCCGCATCCTGCTCCTGCCGATGAACTCGCAATTAATCACTACTGTCTGCAAGTTAGTCGGAGCCGGAATCGCCGCGCTACGGATTCGCAGATTCGATCCCTGACCGTGACCGGTCAGCGACTGTCGTACCGATTCCGCGAGGCGTAGACGTCGTCCATGTTCGACTGCACGACTTCGATCAACCCGACGAGACGGTCGGCGACTTCACGCCCGAGTGGGGTGAGGTCGTACTCCACCTTGGGTGGGATTGCCTCGAGAACCGTGCGGGTGATCATGCCGTCGCGCTCGAGATTCTGGAGGGTTTGCGAGAGCATCCGCTCGCTGACCCCATCTACTCGCCTGCGGAGCGCGCTGAACCGATAGCTGCCCTCACCGAGGGCGGCGAGCACGAGGATGCCCCAGCGCCCAGTGACACCTTGCAGGGTTTCACGCGAGGAACAGTCTCGGGCGAACACGTCCGCCTCGAGCGAACTGCTGGTGTCCTCGGTCATTCATCCACCATAACCCAGGGATGACCTGGATGGTTACCGGATGGCTTGCGCTTACTAATAGTAAGTGCATACTGTTGGGGAAGCGCGACAGCGAACCTTTTTTAACCAATCGAATTGGAGCACCAGCCATGACCACAGCGATAACCGGAGCCACCGGACAACTCGGCAGCCTCGTCGTCACCGATCTCCTCCAGCGGGGTGTCGCTCCCGGCGAGATCGTCGCGATCGTCCGTGACAACGCGAAGGCGGCGCCCCTTGCAGAGAAAGGTGTCACTGTTCGCGTTGCCGATTACAGCGATCGGGCGGCATTGAAGTCCGCGCTCGACGGGGTCGACAAGCTGCTGCTCATCTCGGGCTCCGAGGTGGGGCAACGGGTTCCCCAGCACATCAACGTCATCGAAGCCGCCGAGGCGGCCGGCGTCTCGCTGATCGCGTACACCAGTCTGCTCAAGGCCGATTCGAGCGGCGTTTCCCTGGCGCCCGAGCATCTCGCCACCGAAGAACGACTGGCAGCCTCGTCGATTCCTTCGGTGCTCCTGCGCAACGGCTGGTACTGGGAGAACTACGGATCGGCACTGCCCCAGGCCATCGAGTCCGGAACGCTCTATGGCGCGGCGGGCGACGGTCGGCTGGCCGCGGCCTCCCGCGCAGATTATGCGGCGGCAGCAGCTGCGGTCCTGACGCTCGATGACCAGGGTGGCAAAACCTACGAACTCGGGGGCGACGAGCGATTGACATACGCAGAGTTCGCGAAGATCGTCGGTGAGGTCGTGGGTAAGGATGTCGCGTATGTCGATCTCTCCGAGAGCGACTATGCCGCAGCGCTGGCGGGGGCAGGCCTTCCAGAACCCGTCGCGACGATGCTCGCCGGAGCGGATGCAGGTATTTCGCGCGGCGAACTCGACACCGAATCGGGAGATCTGCAGACGCTGATCGGCCGACCGTCGACCCCTGTGGCCGACGTCATCAGGGCCGCTATCGCGTGATACGGGCGTAGAGCTCGGCCAGTTCGTCGACCGCCTGGGCCACATCCATCGCCGCGGCACCGGACCGTCGCAGCGCTGCCGACAGGGCAGTGGTGTCGAGTTCGGACAGGACGTCCAGCGGCGGGGGGTGTGGCAGTGCGGGCAACTGGCGGCCATCGCCGTAGAAGTCGACGTCCGAGGGTGCGGGAGCGTCCGATTGCTGCGCGTCGGGACGGTCGCCGTCATCCCGCAGATGCGCCAGGAGCAGCGGCAGGTCTGCACCCATGATGGTCAACAGGGTCGCCGGATCCTTGTCGATCGACGCGGCCAGCTCGTAGCTGACGGCCAGGACGTGGATGCAGCGGTCGTCGTCCACTGGGCACGTGCATTCGGTGCGTATGTCCGTCGAGTCCGCAGGAATCACCAGTGATCCCAACAAGTCCGGTTGCTTGCCGCGGGTCACGGAGACGAGTTCGTCGGCTTTGCCCCGTTCGCGGAGCATGGAGACCACAGTCGCCGGATCGGCCGGGCCCGCCTCGATCTCGACCTCGAAGGGGTCGAGCTGGCTGCCCTGCACCAAACCGGTCACCCGGCCGGACCTGACCACCAGGTCGATGACGTTGCGGTCGCGAAAGTACGTGCGGGCCTTGGTGATCTTGCGCAGTTCGGCGGGGGTCTCGACGGCCAGCAGGAACCCCTTCGACCACGGCGTCAGTCCGTAACCGCGGGCTGCCGGCTTCTTCTTCGCACTCACTCGCTCACCGCCTCGTCGCTCAGCCGCATGAGCTCGTACAGCTCGTCATTGTCCGAGGCCGCGAGCCAGCTCTCACCGGTGGCCACGGTGAGTTCGGACAGCTCGCGTTTGTCGCGGATGAGCTGGTCGATCCGTTCCTCCAGCGTGCCGACGCACACGAACTTTCGCACCTCGACCCGACGTTGCTGCCCGATCCGGTAGACGCGGTCGGTGGCCTGGTTCTCCACGGCCGGGTTCCACCAACGATCCAGATGTACAACGTGATTGGCCGCAGTCAGGTTCAGCCCGGTGCCACCGGCCTTGAGCGATGCGATCATGACCGGTGGGCCGTCGTTCTCACTGAACTCGGTCACCAGGGTGTCGCGCGCGGAGCGACTGAGGCTGCCGTGCAGGAACGAGACCCCCGCGCCGATGCGGTCTGCCAGCCATGGCTGCATCATGTCGCCAAAGGCGGTGAACTGGGTGAAGACCAGCGCGCGCTCGCCGTCGGCGACGATGTTCTCGAGCATGTCGGCCAACAACTCGACCTTGCCCGAGCGGTGCTCGTTCCGACGCATGATGGGTGAGCCGTCACCGAGGTAGTGCGCCGGGTGATTGCAGATCTGTTTGAGGCGCGTCAACGCCGCGAACACGGTTCTGCGCCGCTCACTCCCGCCCTGTGGGTCCTCACCCTTGCCCAGGGCGTTCATCAGCTCGTCGATGACCGCCCGGTAAAGCGCAGCCTGCTCGACCGTGAGGTTCGCCCGCACGGTCAGCTCTGTCTTCTCGGGAAGGTCGGAGATGACGGCGGGGTCGGTCTTGACGCGGCGCAGGATGAACGGCGACGTGACGGCATTGAGCCGACGCACTGCGCCCTTGTCCCGCTCGCGTTCGATGGGTTCCGCGTAACGCGACTTGAATGTCGATGCGGTGCCGAGCAATCCGGGGTTCACGAGGTCGATGACCGACCGCAGATCCTCCAGCCGGTTTTCGACCGGAGTGCCGGTGAGGGCGATTCGGTGTCGGGCGGTGAGAGCGCGCACCGCCTTGGACTGCGCGGTCGCGACGTTCTTGATGTGTTGCGCCTCGTCGACGACAAGGCGGTCCCACGTCATGGGGCTCAGCATCTTCCGATCGCGAGAGGCGATGGCGAAGGTGGTGATGACGACATCTGCCCGAGCCGCAGCAGGGCCGAAATGTGGCTGGCGCAGCCGAGCCGGTCCGTGATGGATCAGCACCGAGGTATCGGGCGAGAATCTGGCGATCTCCCTTTCCCAGTTGCCCACCACCGACATCGGACAGATCAGCAGCGTGGTGCCCGGTTCTTCGTCAGGATCAGCGGCTTCCGCCTCGGACCGCATCAATGCCAGCACCTGGATGGTCTTGCCCAGTCCCATATCGTCGGCGAGCACGGCTCCGATGCCCAGGGAACTGAGATGGCGGAGCCATTCCATGCCGCGCTGCTGGTAGGGTCGGAGTTCGGCGTTGAGCGAGGTCGGGGCAGTGAGAGCAGGTGGTGCCATCCGGCCGACGCGTTTGATCTCGTCGAGCCAGGACAACCCGTCGACCCGGGTCACCGGCAGCGGCAGCCGATCGTCGCCGTCGGTGACCAGATTGAACAATTCGCCCATGTCCGCGGGCTGACCCGATTCGGCAAGGGCGCGTTGGGCCTGGATGAAGGACGCCGACCGCGAGAGCGCGGAGTTGTCGGCCCGGATCCACCTGCCGCGGACCTTGACCAGGTCTCCCTTCTGCCGCGCCAGCGCATCGAGTTCGGAGGCGTCGAGCACGTCCTCGCCGAGCGCCAGTTGCCACTGGAAGTCTCGTATCTCGCCGAGCCCGACCACGACGTTGCGCTGCCTCGAACCGCCTTCCGGTTTCCCGCGCAGCGCGAGCGTGGGACGCACATGCGCGATCGAGCGGGGAAGGAGTACCTCGAAGCCGGCCTCGGCCAGGGCTGCGACGCCGGTGTCGAACAGGCTCAGCACGACGTCGGTGGTGAGTAGGAAGTCCAACGAATGATCATCGTGGAGCGCGGATTTCAGATCAGGGAACGCGCGTACCGCACGGGCGACATCGGTGGTGATCTGATCGATCTCGTGGGTGTCGAGACGGCGTAGTTCAACCGGTTCGTCCGGACGGTCGAGGGTGCGCCTGCACACCTGCAACCGCCAGCGGGTGTCTTCGTAGTCGTCATCTTCCCCGTCTTCACCGCCCGGCTCGTTCAGTCGGAGCACCAACGACGACTCACCCTGACGCAAACCGTCGGCCCAATTCGCCCACGCCGATGCCGCCGACGCGGCCTTGTCCGCCGACATCGCCGGTGCGTCGGTGTCGGGGAGCAGGGCGCGAACGAAGGAAGAACGCACGGACGACGGCCGGACGTCGGTACAGCTGTTGCGGCACAACTGGTCTGTGATCGCACCGCAGAAATCCATGATCGCGGTGGATTCCCCGTTGTCCAGAATCACCGGAGGCGCAGCCGCGACGGCTGTGGACAGCCAGTTGCGCCAGCTCGCGGTGGTCAGAGGTGCCCAGCGCACCGCCCACTCTCCGGCCACCCAGTTGACCGAGGGCGCGACGGCCCCAGAGCGCACGAATCGGTCGGTGGAATCGACCAGGAATCGGTAATAGCGCAGTTCGCCGCCGACCTCGTCCGGCGAGTCGATCGATTGGAGCAGTTCCACGGTGGCCGCGGGGCCGAGGGTGAGTGAGGCGATCTCGCGGCGCAGGGGCCCGGGGCCGGCCAGTGCGATCGTGCGACGCAGCGCCCGTTTGCCGATCGCGGCCTCCATCGGTGCGGGCAGACCGTCGGGAACCCGATCAGTGCACGGCTCACCGTCGGCGTCGGTGAACCACAGTGACAGCCCTATGCCCGAGCGCCACAGAGCATGTGCGGCGGGGGTCTCGGTCACTGGTTCATGGTGTCAGGTGCGGGGGCAGCTGACACAGAACAGGTTGCCTTCGGGATCGGCCATCGTCGTCCACTCCACCCACGGGACCTCGTCGAGGACGTCCCACTTGCGGACGGCACCCAGCGCCTGGACCCGTTCGACCTGTTCCTCCCGGCGGCCGGTTTCGGTACTCAGGTCGAGGTGGATCCGGCCCGGACCGGACGACATGTCGTTGCTCTGGTGGAAGAACAGCGGAACCCCACCCGGTGCCGCCGAGACATACACGAAGTCATGGCCGTCGCCGCCCGCCACCTCGCCACCGAGAACAGAGATCCAGAACGCGGCGAGTGCCGCCGGGTCGGCCGCCGCGAAATTGACGGCACCGATCGTCATCGTCGAGACGGGCGCGGATGGTGTGGCGGCATCGGTCATGCGGTGACGATAGGCCGAGGTACCGACATCGCCGGTCGCCCGACTCCCGCCGCGGCGACCTCTCGTCAGACAGGGCTCAGCTGAATTGCGGGGGTGTACTTCTCCCGGTGAATGCGACGTGGTGACATCCGCCGGCGTTTGAGCGCTTTGACGCCTGCTTCGACCATCGCCGGTGGGCCGCACAGGTACGCCGAGAAGCTCTTGCACGAGGGAAGGTCGGCAATGACGGCGTCGCCGACATAGCCGGTGCGGCCGGACCACTGACCGCGACTGAGGCAGGGTGTGTAGTTCACACCCGGATGGTTGGCAGCGAGGGTCTGCCAGTGCTCGACGTCGTAGAGGTCCGACTCGAACCGGACGCCGTGATAGACGTGTATCTCGCGCTCGGGATCGAGTTCCAGGGCCGCGGTGGCGATGGATTTCAGTGGTGCCAGTCCGGTGCCGCCGGCCAGGAGGATCAATCCCAGATCCCGATCGTCCGGGGTGAAGCAGAAGTCGCCCCACGGCCCGGTCATCGCCACCGGGTCGCCCACGGTCATGCCGTCGAAGATCCAGCCGTCGGTGGCCGCACCGCCAGGCTGTCGACGGATGTGGAACTCCAGCTCGTCGTCCTGTCCGGGCGGGTTCGCCATGGAGTACGGACGGGTGGTGCCGGTACCCGGAATCGACAACTCGACGTACTGGCCTGCGGTGAACTCGAGGGGCTCATCGAGCAGAACGGAGACCGTGAGGGTGTCGTCGGCGACTTGACGGATCGAACCGACAGTTCCGGAGATGTCGCGGAGCACATGGTGGCGTGCGCTCGAATCGACCGTCACAGAATCGATCTCCACGTTCGAGGTCGGTACCGACTGGCACGAGAGGACGAATCCCTGTTCCTGCTCGGTGCTCGAGAGCACGGTGTCGAGCGGCGGTGGTGTGTCGACCGTACCGGTGCTGATCCGCACCTTGCAGGTTCCGCACGTGCCCTGGTTGCACGAGTTCGGAATCCACACCCCACCTCGCAGGAAGGCGTCGAGCATCTTCTGGTCCGGGCCGCACTCGACAGAGGTGCCGCCCGAGTCGATCCGGAATGTCCGTTCCGACATCTCACACCTCCCAGGTGGTGTGCAGCGACGTCGGGCCGCGAAAACCCCAGCCCCAGAACTCGACGGCACTGTCGGTGTCTCGTTCGAGATTGGGGATGGACTCGAAGAGCTCCTCCAGGCCGATCCGGCACACGTGATTCGCGAAGTAGATGCCGGCACAGGCGTGGTTGCCTGCTCCGAATGCCAAGTGCGGCAACGGCGGGCGGGTGAGGTCGTAGTCCGACGGTGCGTCGTAGATGGTGGCGTCGTGATTGGCGGATCCGTAAGACATCAAGACCACCGAACCTTCCGGGAGGTCGACGCCGGCCACCTCGACATCACGCGTGCTGATGCGAGCGGTTGCCGACCAGATCGGTGAGGTCCAACGCATTCCCTCGGCGATGGCCCGTGGGATGAGTCCTGGCTCGTCGACCACCTGCTCGAGTTGATCCGGCCTGGTGAACAAACCGACCAGCGTCGATGCCATGGCATGCCCTGGTTCTTGCATCGCGCCGAGGAGGTAGACGTAGAGCGTCGGGTAGATGTAGTCGCGGTCGCGGGTCTGGCCGGCCGGCATCCCGTCGTGGAGCCAGTGAGAGATGGCGCTGTCGTCGGGGCTGTCGATCCAGTGGTCTATCAGTGGGTCGACGATGGACCGGATCTCGCGCTTGGCGTCGTCCGCTTCAGCGAACCCCTCTGGATTGGTGAACTCGCCGTCCTCGTCGACACCGGCGTTGGTGAACGAGTTCGAGAGCTTGTGGAACCACTCGCGGAGTTTGTCGGAGCTGACCGTCTGGAGCCCGAGGAGGTCACCGAGAGCGCGGACGCTGACCGGCTCGCAATAGTCCGCCACCAGCTCTGCACGGCCGTTCTCCTCGATCTCGGCGAGGTACCGCCGAGCGATGGGTCGGACGAGGTCGTCGATCCAGCGGTCCACCTCCTGTGGCTGCAGGGCCGGATCCACCATCGACCGGAGATCGTCGTGGATCGGGCCATTCACCCCGATGACCGCGGGATGACCGAAAGTGCGTCCACCGGCTTTGGTGATGACGGCTTCGAAGTCTGGGCTGGTCGCTATCGACCGGCAGATCTCCGCGGTGGTGGCCACATACGACCCGAGGACGGGCAGATAGGCCAACGGCGCCTCGCTGCGCAACCGCTCGTAGACCGGGTAAGGATTGCGCTCGAGTTCGGTCATGGTGATGTCGTCTATCCAGGACAAAGTGCTGGTCATCGCTGTCTCCTTGGCTGATGTGGAGGGTGCTCGTTGGAACTGGTGTGACGAGACAGTAGGGCCGGGGTGGCCGTCGCGGCGACACCCGATACGCGAGGTCGGTACGGATTGCGCGACGATTGTGATCTCCATCGCACAACTGCTGGCACGCCCCGTGAATCGCGGGTTCAATCGGAGATGCAGCCGCAGCCCCGGTACGCATGAACGGAACCGAGAGCCCAGATGTCCCCACCGAGCAACACCCACATCAGTGATTGGGAAGCCGCGCACCTGGCGGTCGAACAGGTGTACTTCCCCCATGAACTGGCGGCGTTGTCCTCGCCCGACCTGTTGGCACTGAACTTGCGGACCGTCGACCTCGGGCCGGTGACGATCGGACGGCTGAACTGGGGAACCGATGTCTCGATCGCCTGTGACTACCCCGGGGCATACGAGATCAACATCCCCCTCACCGGTCACCTCGACTCGCGGTCAGGGTCGGTGAGCACGGTGTCCGAGCCGGGGCAGGCGACCGTTTTCACCGCCGGGCGGCCGTCGACCATCACGAGGTGGTCTTCGGACTGTCAGGTGGTCGGGGTGAAGTTCGAGGCCGACTACCTCGAGCGTGAAGCCGATCGGGTGCAGGCCACAGCGCTGCGGTCCCGATTGGTGCTCCCGGATCAGCTGGATCTGACCGGACCAGACGAACGCAGCTGGTTCGCGCTTGTCCGTGCGCTCACTGCGCAGCTGCGCGAACCCGCCGACCTGTTGTCGAATCCTCTGGTGGGACCGCAGTTGGCCAGCGCTGTGACGACGGCGTTCATCGTGGCGATCTCCCCTGACACACCTGGCACCGGGCTCCGGCCGCGCATGGTCAAGAGAGTCCTCGACGCGCTCCATGACGATCCGGCCAGGGAGTGGACGCTGGCCGACATGGCCGAGCTCGGTGGGTCGAGCGTGCGGCGGCTGCAAGAAGGGTTCGCCGAACACGTGGGGGCCAGCCCGACCGCAACGCTGCGAGACATCCGGCTCAGTCGGGCCCACGCCGACCTCACCATGCGAGGTGGTGCGACAACTGTGTCGGAAGTTTCTGCGCGATGGGGCTTTTCGAGCCCGAGCCGGTTCGCTGCGGCCTATCGTCGGCGGTTCGGGGAACCACCCTCGCGCATATCCCGTCCCTGAGTCGAACACAAGAATTCACCGGCCGATGTTCCAAACCATGGAATGTCTGGGGCATCCGGCGTAGTTGTGGGAGACATGACTGATCTCTCAAGCAAGGCAAAGACGCTGCTCGAACTCCACCAGCCAGGTAACCCGGTGATCCTGCCGACGGTGTGGGACGCATGGTCGGCGAACCTCGCCGTCTCTGCGGGTTTCACCGCACTGACCGTGGGCAGTCATCCGGTGTCCGACTCGATCGGCAAGCCCGACAACGAAGGCATCACCTTCGACGAGCTCACCACCCGCATCAAGCAGATCACCGACGCCGTTGACGTCCCGATCTCGGTCGACATCGAAGCGGGGTACGGCGAAGATCCCAAGCGCCTCATCGAGGGCCTGATCACCGCGGGCGCTGTTGGCCTCAACATCGAGGACACCGTCCACAGCGAAGGTGGCCGGTTGCGCGAGGCCCAGGAGCACGCCGACTTCGTGGGTGCCCTGCGCGCAGCGTCGGATGCCACCGACGTGCATGTGGTCATCAACGCCCGCACCGACCTGTTCGTCAAGCAGGTCGGTGACGAGTCCGACCGGGTCGAGCGAGCCATCGAGCGGCTGAAGCTGGCTGCCGCGGCCGGGGCCGATGTGCTCTACCCGGTCGGCTTCCACACCGACGAGGTCCACAAGCGGCTCACCAGCGAGCTGCCGCTGCCGGTCAACGCCATCGGGCACCCGGTGAGCAACGAGAAGTCCGCGCTCGCGGCTCTCGGGATCGCCCGGGTCAGCTTCGGCCCGCTGTTTCAGCTGGTGCTGGCCGAGCGCGCGAACGACGTCCTCGCTGCCTGGAAGTAATCCCCGATGATGTGCCCTTTCGGCGGACCCCACCTGGGGTTTTGTTCGCCAAAGGGGCACATTTTCGGTGTGTGGGTCAGCCGAGCTCGACCCGCTTGATCCTGTCGTCGCCGTCTTTCGGGTCGCCGCGCCCGTCGGTGTTGTTGGTGAGGAACCACAGCGACCCGTCGGGCGCGACCGCGACATCGCGGAGGCGGCCGAAATCACCTGCGTAGAGGTCGTCGCCGGCGGCGGGATCGCTGACCGGGACTGCGCGTAGGCGTTCGCCCTTGAGGTTTGCGATATAGAGGGTGTCCCCGGCGATCGTCATCCCACTCGGGCTGGCGTCGTCGGGACTCCACTGCTGGACGGGATCGACGAAGACGTTGTCGCCGCGGACGTCGCCGTTCATCCCCTCGACCGCCGGCCATCCGTAGTTGCCGCCGCGGGTGATGACGTTGAGTTCGTCCCAGGTGTCCTGCCCGTACTCGGACGAGAACATCGTGCCGTCCGCGGCCCAGGCCAGACCCTGCACGTTGCGGTGGCCCAGCGACCACACGGGACTGCCAGGAAAAGGGTTGTCCGCCGGAACCGAACCATCGGGGTTGATCCGCAGGATCTTTCCGGAAAGACTGCCCAGATCTTGCGCACTCGGCCGGTCCTGGGCGTCGCCGGTGGTGATGTAGAGCATGCCGTCGGGTCCGAACGCGATGCGTCCACCGTTGTGCGTGCGTCCACCGGGGATGCCCGCGATCACTTCCTCAGGTGCGCCGAGGCCGAGCGTGCCTGCAGACCCGGTCAATGGGTAGCGCACGACCCGATTGTCACCAACTGCGCTCGTGAAGTAGACGTAGAGATCCCTGTTCTGGACCCCCAGCCCGAGAAGGCCGCCCTCGCCGGCCGGGGCAACGTCTGTGACGGTCCCGACGACCCGGGTCGAGTTGCCAGTCACCTCGAGGATGTCGCCCGAGTCGCGTTCGCTGATGAGCGGGGCGCCATCGGCGAAGGCGATCGACCAGGGTGCGTCCAGTCCGGTGACGAGGTCTTCCGGAACCGCGTCGCGCTGTGCCGCCGGTGGGGCAGAAGACGACGAGTAACCCGGCGGATACGGGGTCCCCGACGTTGTCACCGTTCCGCTTCCGGAATCGCCGCCACACCCGGCTATCAGCGTCGCTCCGGCTATCGACATGATCAGTCCGGTTCTGGTTCGCATGACCACCTTCGGTGTGTGATGTCCGTTTCCGACCGTTACCGAAAACGGTACGCGAAGCGCAGTGGGCACATCTCATAGCGAATTCACGGTGGGTTCACATCTCACCGGTGGTTTCGATGCAGGACGATGGGGGCGACAGTGGACGGTCACGGCAGTAGAGGAGAGGCGCCAGTGGTGGAGACGATCGCGTGGAGCTGACGCTCGTCGGAGTGGTCGCGATCATCGCGATCGTCGCAGTGGCCGTCTTCGCCGGACGACTCGGTGTCGCCGCCCCTCTGCTCCTGGTCATCGTCGGCGTCGGACTCAGCTTCGTGCCCGGAGTCCCGGACCTCGAGGTCGAGCCGGAGCTGATTCTCGCCGGAGTGCTGCCCCCGCTGCTCTATTCGGCCGCGGTCAACATGCCCGCCCAGGACTTCCGCCGCAACTTCAAACCGATCAGCGCGCTCGCGGTGGTGCTCGTCGTGGTCACGACCCTCGGAACCGGCTGGTTCTTCCACGCGCTGATCCCCGATATCGGCTGGCCGGCGGCCCTGGCCTTGGGTGCGGTGATCAGCCCCACCGACGCCGTGGCGGCGACCTCGGTCGGCAAGAAGCTCGGCTTGCCCTCACGGGTGGTCGCCGTGCTCGAGGGCGAGGGGCTGGTGAATGACGCGTCCGCTCTGGTGTTGCTCCGCTCGGCGGTCGCAGCCCTGGGCGGCACGGTCACCCTGTGGGGCGTCGCAGGTGACTTCGTCTTCGCGGTGCTGGCAGCCGTGGTCGTCGGTGCGATCGTCGGCTACGTGAACGTGCGGATCCGTGGTCTGCTCAATGATTCGGTGCTCACGACGGCCATCTCGCTCGTGGTGCCGTTTATCGCATACATACCCGCGGAGGAGGTCGGTGCCTCGGGAGTGCTCGCGGTGGTGGTTGCGGGCCTGATCACCGGGCACCTGGGATCGCGGTATCTGAGGGCGCAGGATCGGCTCGCGGAGACGACCAACTGGCGCACCCTCGCGTTCTTGCTCGAAGGCGCGGTGTTCCTGTTCATGGGGATGGAACTGAAGAAGGCCGTCGAGCAGGTGCAGGAGAGCGAGTTCAGCACCTGGACCGCGGTGGCGATCGGCCTGGTCGCTTCGGCCATCGTGATCGCCTTGCGGATCGCCTTCGTCGGCCCGATGGTCGGGTTGCTCCGCCGCGACACCCGGCGCGCATCGGACGCGGTGTCGCGGCTCGACGAGATCCAGGCTCGTCTCGACGCCCGAGAGCCCGACGAACGGTTCACTGCACGGCGGCTCGAGTACATGGAGACACGAGTGGCCCGAGTCTCGGCTGATCTGGCGTTCCACCTCAACGAGACGCTCGGTTGGCGCGGTGGGGTGGTGCTCGGGTGGGCCGGGATGCGAGGTGCGATCACGGTCGCCGCCGCGCAGACCCTGCCCCAGGACACCCCGCACCGACCCCAGCTGATCCTGATCGCGTTCGTCGTCGCGGCGACGACCCTGCTGCTGCAAGGGTTCACGCTCCCGAGCGTGATCCGGATGGCGAAGGTGGCCCCGGACGATCCAGAGCGGCTGCGCGACGAGTACGCCCAGCTCGTCGATGAGTTGCAAGAAGCCGCGACCGCGGCGATC
Organism: Williamsia soli; assembly: GCF_017377795.1. Taxonomy (GTDB): domain Bacteria; phylum Actinomycetota; class Actinomycetes; order Mycobacteriales; family Mycobacteriaceae; genus Williamsia; species Williamsia soli. Next base: position 162,495 of record NZ_JAFRDR010000001.1, read on the forward strand.
GATGATCCCGACGTACTCGAGCAGGCAGGTGGCTCGGTTCCGGAAGTGGTCATCGAGCTGGTGCGCGCGGACAGCATCGTCGGTCGCGTGAGATCGAGTCGCGATGCCGCGGACGCCGAAGACACCGAGGCCAACAAACAGGGTCGGGAACGATACTTCGCGCTACGCCTGCTGGTGCTGGCAGCAGAACGAAAGGCACTACTCAAAGCCCGGAAGCTGGGTGTCTACAGCTCCCAGGCCCTGACCCATGCCCAGAACCTGCTCGACCTCGAGGAGGCCCGGCTGCAACAGCTCAGCGACGACGAGTCGGAGTGAGCAGTCAGTAGCTGGCGTTCGGGTCCACCCTGGCGAGCATGTCGTCACCGCCGGCCGCGAAGCGTCGCAGGTTCTCGCCTACCCACGGTGCCAGCGTCCGTTTGAGACCCGACGAGGGATTCGCCACATGCGGGGTGATGATCACGTTCGGCAGATCCCACAGCGGATTGTCGGCGGCGGGTGGTTCGGGATCGGTGACGTCGAGCGCGGCGCCCGCGATCGCGCCGTCGACCAGTGCCTGATGCAGGGCATCTTCATCGACGAGTGGTCCGCGGGCGACGTTGATCAACCACGCGTGCGAGCGCATGGCGGCCAGCGACTCCGCGTTGATCATGTGCCGGGTCTCATCGGTCGAGGGCGCCGCCAGGACGACGTGGTCGCACCGCGGCCACACCTCGTCGAGCCGATCGAACGGCAAGGTCTCCATCGCGCCCTCGACGTCTCGCCCGGAACGGTTCACGGCGATCACCGCGGCGCCGCACGCGGCAAGCCGCGGGATCAGAGACCGGGCGATACCGCCTGCGCCGACGATGGCGACCGTCGACCCGTGCAGTGAACGCACCGACGCGTCGACGGCGTCCTTGTCCCAGCGCGTACGCACTGCGGTATTGATCTGCCGAAGGCCCGTCAGCAGCAGGGCGAGGGCGTGTTCGGCGACGTTCTCGGCGTAGAAGCCCGACGCGTTGGTCCAGATCCGCTTCTCGTCGAGCAACCCGGCGTTCAGAAACGACTCGATCCCGGCCAGGCGCAGCTGCACCCACTCGATGTGATCGGGGAGCGGTTCGGGGAAACCGGCCACGTCACCCGTCCAGACAAGTACCCGGGCGTCGTCGAGCCCGGTCAACTCGCCTCCCGCAGTCAGGATCGCCTCGGAGATGTACGGGTCGGTGTCGGGAAGCAGGGCGACGGTTATGAGCCCGCCGGATGTCGGTTCGGCGGCGGTCATACGGGCTCCTTCAACGTCCGGGCCGCAGAGGTCGCCAGCTCGTCGGCGATCTCGTTGTAGTGGTCGCCCGCGTGGCCCTTGACCCAGCGCCACTCGACGTCGTGCCGCTCGCACTGGGCGATGAGTTCACGCCACAGCTCACTGTTCTTGACGGGCTTCTTGTCCTTCGTCTGCCAACCGTTGGCCTGCCAGCCCGCAGCCCACTTCGTGATGCCGTTCCGGACGTAGGTGCTGTCGGTGTAGAGGATCACCGTCGATCGCTTGGTGACGGCCTCGAGTCCCTTGATGGCGGCGGTGAGTTCCATCCGGTTGTTGGTGGTGGCCGGTTCCGGTCCGGAGATCCGTTTTTCGTGGTTCTTGTATCGCAGGACGGCACCCCAACCGCCGGGACCGGGATTGCCGAGGCATGCGCCGTCCGTCGAGATCTCGACCGGAATGGTCACATCGTTGTCGTCCGCCATGGCGAGAAGGCTACCGTCGCCTCAAGACAAGTGGAGGAGGCGGATGGTGACCATGTTCGACCTACGCGGGCTCGACGCCCCGATCGTCGGTGCACCGATGGCAGGCGGTCCCAGCACTCCGGCGCTGGCCGCTGCGGTCAGTGGTGCCGGCGGACTCGGCTTTCTGGCGGGCGCCTTGCTGGGAGCAGAGAAACTCGCCGCGGATATCGACACCGCGCGGAACCTGACCAGCGGTCCACTCGGGGTCAATTTGTTTGTGCCGCAGTTCGACACCGGAATACCGGAGAAGATCGCGGCGTACGCCGCGGAGCTCGCGGAACTGGCCTCGCAGTTCGAGATCGAACTCGGCGAGCCCCGCTACACCGACGACGACTACCCGGCGAAAGTCGAGGTGCTCCTGGACCTCAAACCCGAGGTCGTCTCCTTCACCTTCGGCTGCGCGAGTGCCGGCGACATCGCCCGGCTGCGGGCCGCGGGAATCACGACCGTGGCAACGGTCACCACGGAAGCCGAAACCGAGATCGCGAAGGCCCGTGGGGTCGATGCGTTCGTCGCGCAGGGGCCGGGCGCCGGAGGGCACCGCGGCACGTTCGATCCACTGGCGCAACCGGCGACAGACTCACTCGAGGTCCTCCTCGCGGCGGTTCTCGAACGCGCTGATGTGGTGATCGCGGCAGGCGGTATCGGCACCCCCGAAGAGGTCGAGCAGGTGGTGGGTCTCGGGGCGGTGGCAGCACAGGTGGGAACGGCGCTGCTGCTCAGCGACGAGGCCGGCACGAATCCGGTGTCGCGAGCAGCGCTCCACGATGGGCAGTTCACCGAAACCGCTGTCACAAAAGCCTTCTCGGGGCGCTATGCCCGAGGCCTCAAGAACCGGTTCATGGAGAACCACGATCAGACGGCGCCCCTGGCGTACCCGCAGATCCACTATCTCACCGGTCCGTTGCGCCGCGCCGCAGTGAGGGCGGGCGATGCCCACGCGACAAACCATTGGGCCGGTACCGGCTTCACCAATGCCCGACCGGATGCCGCCGCCGCCATCGTCGAATCGCTGAGCAGCCGCGTCCGGCGATGAGCGAGACGGTGGCGTTGTCTCAGCCGAAGGGGTTGTCTCCCGGCATCTTCGGGGTCGGATTCGGGCTCGCGGGGCTGTCCGGTACGTGGACGATCACCGCTGCACACACCGGACTGCCCGTCGGTGCGGCCGACGCGCTGTGGATCGTCACCGCTGTTGTCTTCGTGATCAACGTCCTCCGCTTCTGCGCTCGAGCGGGCAACCCGGTCCACTACGTGGAGCACTTCCGGCACCCGATCACCGGACCATTCGTCGCGCTGGCGCCGGCAACCGCAATGTTGTTAGGGGACCGGCTGTTTGCGGAATCTCCATCGGTTGGACGCGGTGTGGTGATCGCCGGCTTCGTCGTCGCGGTGGTGTTGGCGCTCGGCTTCATCCACAACGTGCTGCTCGGGATGGGTTCGATAGAAGACCTGCACTCGGGTCACCTCCTGCCGATCGTCGCGGCCGGCTTCGTCGGCGCACAGTCCTTGGCGACCATCGGTGCACCGAACACCGCTGTCGGAGTGTTCGGTGCAGCGGTCTTGGCCTGGTTCCTCGTCGGCGCCGCGCTGGTGGCACGGCACGCCTTCTTTGCGCCGCTACCGGATGCGCTGGTGCCCACGATGGCGATCTTCGCGGCCCCACCCGTGGTCGGGGGCAACGCCTGGTTTGCGATCACGGCACCGGACAGCTCCGACGACCGGATCCAGATCGCACTGCTGGGTATTGCGGTACTGCTCATCGGTAGTCAGCTGATGCTCTTGCCGCGATACCGCAGAGTGCGCTTCTCCCTTAGCTTCTGGTCCTTCACCTTCACGGCTGCTGCGGCCGCGACATATGGGATCCACTGGTTGGCGCTGACGCATCCGCCGGGCGAGATCGCTTGGATCTGGCTGCTCTTCGCGGTGGCGACGCTGATCGTGGGCGGTATCGCACTACGGTCGTTGGCACTGCTACGGCCGAGTCGTCAGGCGTAGCCGCGCACGTGGTCGATGATCAACTCCGGCACGAGATGGTCGTCGTGCCCGTCGCTGCGGTCTGGGAAGTCGAACACGGCGAGCATCATCTGCATCGGGTACGTCGGTGGATCGGGGCAGCGCCGAACGAACTCGTCGTCGACGTAGAAACTGACGGAGTCGGGAGTCCAGTCGACCGCGTAGGTATGGAACTCGGTGACGTCGATGGGCGTGGGCAGCGCCACGAAGTCGTCGACCAGAGCGGGATCGCGGAATGGATGCACACCCGTCCCCACTGCTGCTGATGGTTGAGATGTGATGGAGTCACCGAAGATCTCGGCCACGCAGATCTCGCCGCTGCGGGACGGGACGTCTTCGAGGCCGACCATCCACCACGCGAACATCGATCGTGGCGAGATGGTGGCGCGCATCCGGGTCTCGAGGTATCCGCCTGACGGAGTCCAGCCGGCCAACGCGGGTTGCTCTTCGCGTACAACGGCGCCGACGTGTGGTGGCTGCTGGCCAAGTGTGCTGCCCACCGGTCCGGAACCGTTGCCGGACTGGACGGCCGAGACGCGGAGTGGGTCGTGCTCGTCGGCCAGCCACAGTCCTTGGTCGCGAGGGATGCTCAGGTGCAGGCATGAGTCGGAGAGAGACCACGTCGCTGCGGTTGCCGCCCGGGAACTCCAGGCAGGCAGATAGTGCGGAAGCCAGACGTCCAGGTCGAGTTCGGGGCCGTCGAACTCTTCGGCGAACACCAGGGTGCGGCCGGAAGACTGAGCGCCCACCGACGACTACTGCCCGTCGGTGGAACCCTCGGTCCCACCGAGTGCATGACCGCGATTGATCTCGTGTCCGTGCTCGCCGGCCTCGTATACGGCGAGCTGCTTACGGAGTTCCTCGGTTTCGCCGATCGGTTCCGCGTCTTCGAAAGGAAAAGTCATCAGTCCTCGCAGGTGTGGGTGCTTCTCACTCCACCGTACGTCTACCGGGTGCCGGTACACGCGTGGTTCGGCACCTCAGACCGGCGCCGCGAGGGCGGCGAGCGCGCGAAGAACTCTCGTGCTCAGGCGACCAGTCGCGGGATGAGGCGAACATAGAGGACCATGCCGATCACCTCGACCAGCGTCTGGGTGACCACGACGACCGCAGCGATCTCGAAACCGGCGGGCAGGGCCAAGGCCAGTGGCAGCACCACCAGTGAGTTTCGGGTGGCACCACTGAAGACAAGCGCCCGTCTGCGCCCGGTGTCGAGACGGAACGCGGCTGCAAGTGCTGTTCCGAGAAGCGCCATCACGACCAAGAACGCAACGTAGAACGGCACCACGGACAAGACATCGGAGAGATTCCCGTCGAGTGTGGGCACCTGGGACGCCACCACCACGAACAGCACTGCGGACATCAGCGGGACCATGGTGGTGTTCACCGCCTCGGTGACGCGCGTGTCTGCAGGTCTGCGCGTTGCCCACCATTGGGTGGCCCAGGCCAGCGCCAGTGGGACCACGATGAGGACGACGAACGCGACCACGAAGGGCCGGAACTCCACGATGTCGGCCAGCTCGGAACCGAGGAAGAGCCACAGAAACAGTGGGAGCAGTGCCATCTGGGCCACCAGTAACAGTGGGGTGGCCGCGATCAGGCGGGTACTGCTGCCCCCTGCCAGCCCCGTGAACACGATGACGTAATCGACGCAGGGGCACAGCAGTACCAGCAGCACACCGATCTGCACGGCTTGTTGCGCAGGCAACATCGCGAACATCACCGTGACGACCAGGGGCACGATCGCGAAATTGATCACCAGCAGCGCGGACAGGAACTTGGTGTCGCGTAGCGCTTTACCCAGGTCGGCGATCGGCACCTGGAGAAATGTGACGTACAACAGCGCCCCGAGCAGCGGGTTGATCGCATGTTCGAGGATCGGGCCGAGATCGGTTGCCGCCCAGCCCACTGCGCCGCCCGCGGCGATGGCGATCAGGTAGATCGCGACCTGGTGTCGCTCGAGGCGGTCGGCGAAACCGCTCACCTCAGGGCGTCACCAGGACCGAGCACTCCGCATGGTGGATGAGGCTCTGGCTGACCGAGCCGAGTATGGCGCCGGACAGTTTGCCGTGGCCTTTGCTGCCGACGACCACCAGCTGGGCGTCTTTCGACAGATCCTTGAGGCCCTTCGCCGGCCCGACGTCGGTGTAGACCTTGTGGACATGCGCGCCGGGGAACTCCTTGCGCAGCGGCGCGACGATTTCGTCGAGCTTTTCCTCCTGCGTCGATTGCAGAAGATGGAGGAGGTTCCAGTCGACAGGACCTTCGCCATAACCGAGGCCGACGGCCGCTCCGGTCTCCCACATGTGGGCGACGGTCAGTGGCGCACCGAGAACCTCTGCGGTGGCAAACGCGGCACGCAGGGCGCGCAGCGAGTTGTCGGACTTGTCGACACCGACGACGACGGGGAGGGGCTTACCCGTCCGCGTCGCCTGCGCCTCTCGCCAGACCAACACCGGGCATGTGGCCTGGTTGACTATGCGGATGACGTGGCCGCCGAGGATGAGGTCACTTGCAGCACTGGACCAATGAGAACCGATGACGATGAGCCGGGCCGTGTCCGATGCCACCGCGAATGCCTTGGCAGCCGCCTCGTTGACAACCCGTCTCGTCACCGTCAGCTCGGGGTGGGAGGCGCGGATCTCTGCTTCGGCAACGTCGAGTTTCTTGTCGCCGTCGGCGGCGAGTTCATCGGCGAGCGCGTCAGGACTGAACACCATGGCATTGGCGAAGTACCACTCGAGTCGCGGGATGGCATGCAGCAACTGCAAGGGTGAGCCGCTCTTCGCGGCGTAGTCCGCGGCCCAGCGTGCTGCGCCGAGCGCGGCCTCCGATCCGTCGATGCCCACGACCACCGCGCCTGTGTCGGTACTCATCTCACGTCCTCGTTTCTGGCGGCCGGGTCGTCGGTTTCTGGGCGATCCCCGGCGCTCGGTGTGCACCGAACTGGACATGACAGTACCGGTGGCGGGGTCACACACCCTGCTCACATCGAATTAATCCGCAGTTCATGACCCATTCATCTATTTAATCCCTTTGGCCATAAATGGGAGATCAAGGATGCGAGATTCTCTGGACAGCTGGATAATTGAGTTATGACCATCACAGGCAGTGACCTACCAGCCGGGCATCTCGAAATTCTCGACTTCGCCCGACGCTGGTATCCGTACGGCGGCGGGACCGCTGAAGACATCCTCGTCGAGTTCGGCATCGCCGAACGAGAGTACTTCCGGCGATTGAGCGACATCCTCGATGGCAAGGAGGGGGCGGCCGTCGATCGCTCGACCTTCGCTGCGATGAAGAAGGTCGCTGCGGATCGTCTGGCGACTTAGCCCGAAGCGTGGGACGGCGCGGGCCTGCGGGATAGACTCCTGCGCCATGACCACGAGCAAGTGGGGCCAGGACTCGAACGAGGCGCAGGCGCAGTACTTTGCCGCGCAACTCGAGGAGTGGGCTACACAGATCGAAGAAGAGATCACGACCCTCGCGGCACCCGCAGAGACCCATGCCACGAAGCGAGTCGAATTGTATGAGGTTCGTAGACAGATCGATGCGCTGCGCCGGCGGTTTCCCGCCGCTTTCTGAAGCGTTGCGTCCTTGGTTCCGGGGCTGACCGCACCATCTCGTGCGACATGCCCGCGCATGAAGGTGGAGTGAGGCGGAGTATGTCAGCGTGGGGCCACGCTGTCACCCATTGCAGGCTGTGAGGTCGGGTACGGTGCCCCGTCGCGATGCCGGCCATTACCGTGCACGTCGGGGGGAATGTCCGATTTCATATCCTCACGGAAGGCCCCATGAGCAACAAGTCACTACCCGCGATCGTTGACGTCGCCTGGTTGCAGTCCCATCTCGACGACGCTGATCTGGTGGTCGTGGACGCCACCACTCACCTTCCGATCCCAAAGGACGGGCCGTATGTCCCCGAGTCCGGGCAGGCGACCTATCAGGCCGAACACATCCCGGGCGCGCTCTTCGCGGAGCTGTTGACCGACTTCGCCGATCCCGACAACGAGCAGGCCTGGACGGTGCCGAGCTCGGAGCGATTCGCCGCGGCGGCGGGCGCCTTGGGGATCGGCTCCGGAGCGAAAGTGGTCGTCTACGACCAGTCGGCGGGCTTCTGGGCAACCCGCTTCTGGTGGCACCTGCGGCTGGAAGGTTTCGACGACGTCGCTGTACTCGACGGTGGCATCGCTGCGTGGAAGACTGCGGGGCTCCCGGTCACCGACGAGCCGTCGACCGCGACACCCCGCGAGTTCGTTCCCCTACGCCGACCGGAATTGCTGCGCTCGACAGAGGAGATCTTTGCCGCCCTCGATGACGAATCGACCATTCTGGTCAACGTGCTGGACGAGCCGACCTACCGCGGCGAAACCACCACCTACGCACGCAACGGCCACATCCCGGGCAGCATCAACGTGCCGGTCACGGGGGTGCTCGACGCAGAAAACGGCGGATTCAAACCCGTTGAGGAGCTGCGAAGAGCATTCGAAGCTGCGGGTCTTCTCGACACCGACAAGACAATTGTCACCTACTGTGGCGGCGGGATCGCTGCAACCGGTGTCGCGCAGGCCCTTTCGCTGGTGGGTCGGAACGATGTCGCAATCTACGATGGTTCGATGACCGCGTGGGCTGCCGATCCGGATCTGCCGTTGGTCACAGGTGATTCGCCGCGCTGATCTGAGACTTCTCTCGCACGTTCACTGTCCGTCGGTGGTGCCTTCGGAGCCACCGACGGCGTGTTTACGTTCGCCGCCCGCACCTTCCTGGGCTGCCTCGTAGACGTCTTTCTCCTCGTCCTTCTCAGCGGTCTCGCCGACGGGCTCTTCGTTCTCATGCGGGAAGGTCATGGGTGCAGCGTGCCCCAACCGGTGTGACACCAAACAGCGCCCCGACCATCAGGTCGGGGCGCTGTGTTGTTGTCTGTCGGATCAGCCGATGCTCACGCCGCGGTTGTTCAGCCAGACCTGGGGGTCGATCTTGGCGCCGCTCTGGTCCCAGACCTCGTAGTGCAGGTGCGGTCCGGTGGACTGTCCTTCGTTGCCGACCGTGGCGATCTGCTCGCCGGCCTTGACCTGTTGTCCGGCCGTCACGAAGCTCTGGTCGACATGGCCGAAGACGCCGATGGTGCCGTCGTCTTGTTGGACCCGAACCCACTGCCCGAAGCCGCTCGCGGGTCCGGACTCCAGTACTGTGCCGTCGGTGACCGCGTAGACCGGGGTGCCGATCTCGTTGGCGATGTCCAGTCCGTAGTGGGTGGTGCCCCATCGGGCGCCGTAGCCCGAGGTCAGGGTGCCCGTGGTCGGAGAAACCGCAGTGCGGCCGTCGGGTTGGGCCGACTGCGGAGGAAGCAGGTCCTGCACCAGGTCATCGAGCGGCGCGGGCAGCGTCAGGTCCGACGGCAGGGTCAGCTCCGGGGGCAGTGCCGGCAAGGGGGGAAGTGCAGGGAGTTGGGGCAGCGCGGGGAAGCCGGCGTTGACCGGTGCGGCCGGGGTGTCCGCAGAGGCCTGAGCGGCCCCACCCACCGACAAGCCGATCACTCCGGCGACGGCGGCGAATGCGCCTGCTTTGGCCGTGGTCGGGACCACGCCGGTTCGGGGGGCGCGATGCTGCGGTCCACGGCTTGCGGACGCCTCCTGCACCAGTACTCTGCGTTGAGCAGCGGTCGGTTGCGCGCCGGACTGCGTCAAACAGATGCCACGCTCCCACGGAGCCATCTGGGCGCGCGTGACGCCGGGTCTGACCTGGAGGCCCGGTGAGACAGGGGCCACGGCGGGCGCCTGAAGGTACGGGGCGGGTGCGGTCAGGCGGTGTCGAGCCACAAATAGGTCCTTTTCTCAGAAGCAACGTTTTGGTATCAGCGAGGACACGGAAAGGTTACTACGTGCCGTGCGGGCGCCGCAGGCGGGCATGACGGAAACGGGCAAACCGGTCAGCCTTCCGTAAACTGGTGAGCGTTGGTAATGGTGAGCGTCGTGGTAGTCGTGAAAGAGGAGTGTGCCCGGTGTCCGAACGCCATCGGAGTTCAGATGGTCACATCAGTCGGCGGGGGCTACTCATCGCGGGCGGTGGTGCGCTCGCTGCAGCGCTTGCCGCCTGCGCGAGCGGGGGTACGACGACACAGAAGTCCTCGGCTCCGCCGCCGGTACCCGAGGCGCAGGTGACCTTCGAGCCGCCGTCGGCAACCGTGGGCTTTGATCCGGTGGGCACGGTGCTGGTCAGTGTCGCCGAGGGCACGCTGGCCGACGTGGTCATGACCAACGATGAGGGTCGGGTGATCCCCGGGGTCATGACTCCCGACAGATTGGCCTGGAAGCCCGACACCGCCCTGGGTTACTCCAAGACCTACCGGCTCGAGGCGACCACCCGAGACGCGGCGGGCCGTACCCGTTCGACAACCAGCACATTCAGCACCGTCGAACCGAACAACCTGACCATGCCCTCGTTCGTCACCACCGGTGGGGGAGCGCTGCGGGACGGCGCCACCTACGGCGTCGGGATCGTCACCGTGGTGCATTTCGACGAACCGATCACCGACCGTGCCGCTGCGCAGAAGGCGCTGTCCGTTCAGACGGAGCCCGCCGTGGAGGGGCAGTGGAATTGGGTCGACAGCCAGAACGTGCACTGGCGGCCCAAGGAGTACTTCCGGCCCGGGACCAAGGTGACCGCTCGTGCGATGGTCTACGCCATCGACCTGGGCAACGGTCTGTACGGCCAGGATGACGCAGTGTGCTCGTTCACGATCGGCGATTCGCATGTCTCCATCGCCGACGACACCACGAAGCAGGTGAGCGTCTACGTCAACGACGAACTGGTACGCACGATGCCGACCTCGATGGGCCGGGGCGGCACCGAGACGGTGAATGGGAAGACCATCCACTTCTGGACTCAATCGGGCACCTACACCGTGCTCGACAAAGCCAACCCGGTGATCATGGATTCTTCTACCTACGGACTGCCGGTGAACTCGCGTCTGGGATACCGCGAGACCATCAATTGGGCCACCCGGATCAGCAATGACGGCATTTACCTGCACCAGCTGGAAGACACCATCCCCCAGCAGGGCAACACCAACATGTCGTCCGGCTGCCTGAACCTGAACCCCGACAACGCCAAGTGGTTCTACGACCTCGCGGTCACCGGCGACGTCGTCGAAGTCCGCAATACCGGCGGTCCTGCGCTCGAGTTGTGGCAGAACGGCGACTGGGGCGTGCCCTGGGAGACCTGGACGGCCGGCAGCGCACTCTGACAGACCGGCCGGCGACGAACAGCAGTGCCCCGACCGCTTGGCCGGGGCACTGCTGTCTGCGCGGGGGTGGCGCTATTCCGCCATCACGTCCGAGTCGTCGTGTTCCACTGACTCTTTGCCCCCGGGGAGGAAGTAGTAGCCCAGGCACACGAGGCCGAAGAACAGGTAGCCCAGTGCCACCTCGGGCGCCGCGTTCCAGGCGACCTCCGGGGCGTGGATGAGGCCGATGAACGAGAGCACCGCACCGACGGCCGACGCGATGGCCGCGTAGAGGAACTTCTTGTCGATGATGAAGGTGACCATCGTGCCCAGGACGAGTCCGACCAAGACCGCCCCCTCGCCGAACACCTTGAGGCCTTCGTAGACGACGCCCGCACCGTTGAGCGACTCCATCCCGACATCGTTCGCCGTCGTGCCGGCCGCTGAGAGAGCGTTGTCGATGAGTCCGTGGGCCCACTGCGCGAGGTTCGGCAAGATCGCCGCGACCACCGCGATGGCGTGGATCCGCGGTACTGCCTGGAAAGCCTGCGCACCGATCAGCAGACCGATGTACAGCAAGATCGGCACGATCGCCGGTACCGGCAGTATCGAATCGAGCACCCCGAAAAGGCCTAGGAAACAGAGCAATCCGATCGCGACGCCGCTGGCGAGTGAGTAGCTCGCGCGACCGCCGGCGTCTTTCCAGCCGGGATGACCTATGTACACCGCAGGCGGGAAAGGGGAACCGAAACCGGCACCGATGATCGCGCCGGCGCCGTCGGCCAGCAGCACGCTGCGCAGGTTGTAGTTGTCGCCGGCGGCTGCCGCGCTCTCGACATTGCTCATCGCCTCGGTGAAGTTGTAGACACCGAGGGGGATCGCGGTGCCGAGCAGTGGCGCGAGGTCTTTCAATCCGTCGAACAGCATGTCGAAGCGCTGGTCTGGGACGCCGACCGCGATGTCGCCGATTGCGTCACCCACGGCAGGCGCATCCATGAAACCGCCGGCCCAGCCGATGGCGGTACCGACGAGCAGGGCGGCCAGACCGACCGGAATGTTGCCCGGCAGGCGCACATTGGTGAAGAAGCCGATCAGGATGATGGCGAGCACCGGTAGGCCGATCCACGCGGCTTCGTACATCTGGGCCGCGGGCCGCATCGAGATGAAGGTGATCGAGATTCCGGCGAGGGTGCCGAGCATCGCTGCGCGCGGGGTGATCTTGCGGATATACGGACCGACGAACGCCCCGATCATCACGATCACGCCGATCATGAACGCCCACGCGAGACCGGCCTGCCAGGCTGCGATCGCGTTGTCGGTGTTGAGGTAGACCGGCAGCATGACCACGAAGACGACGATGAACATGTGCGGGACGCTGGGTCCGTACGGCAGCGCCGTGACGTCGGTGCGATTCTCTTTCTGCCCCAGGCGTCGTGCCAGCCAGGTGTAGTAGAGGTTGCCCAAGATCAATGCGACACCGAGCGCGGGCAGCACCGTTCCCAGGACGTCACCGGGGGAGACGCTGATGACGCCGATCATCAGCCCGGTGAGGGTCAGGACGTTCACCAGGATGTTGAATCCCAGGCCGAAGAAGGCGTTGGTGTCGCCGCGAGTCCACCACGGGATCTTCACGGGTTCGGGGGTCGGCAGTGGGACTTTTTCGTTGACTTCAGTACTCATGGACGGTTCCTGTCAGCTCTGGGAGGCGGGGGCGGAGGCTGGTGTGACGGATAGAGCGGCAATGGCGGGGATGACCGCCGCGGAATCGGCGACCCAGCCGAAGATTCCACCTTGCGCACTGATCATTTCCAGACCGATGCGCTGGAACTCCGGGAAATACGATCCGACGCAATCGGATACGACGAGGCACTCGTATCCGCGGTCGTTCGCCTCCCGGGTGGTGGTGTGCACGCACACCTCCGTTGTGACCCCGGTGACGAGCAGTTGCGTAATGCCCGCCCCGGTGAGGATCTCCTGCAGGTCGGTGGCGTAGAACGCCCCTTTACCCGGTTTGTCGATGACGATCTCTCCCTCGATGGGTGCGAGTTCGTCGATGATGTCGTGGCCGTACTCGCCGCGGATCAAGATGCGGCCGTACTCACCGGCGTCGCCGATCCGCTTGGACGGCGCGCCGCGCCGAAGTTTTGCTGGGGGACAATCGGATAGGTCGGACACGTGGCCTTCGCGGGTGTGGATCACCATCATTCCGGCGGCTCGCGCGGCGGCAATGAGGTCGGCGAGAGGCGGGACCACCTTCAGGAGCATGTTCACGTCGTTGCCGAGGCTCTCCCCGAAACCTCCGGGCAGGATGAAGTCGCGCTGCATGTCGATGACGATGAGCGCCGTTTTACCCGCGATCAGCGAGTACGGTTCGGGCGCCGCATCGACAGATGTTGACACGGTGGGGGATTCGGTCATGAATGCTCCTCGATGACTGATGTTGGTGCCGAATGGTGGTGCTGCGCATCGGCGGGCAGCGCGGAGATGGTGCGGGGTTCGTCGAGAAATCTTGCGGCGAGAGTCAGGACTGTGTCGTCGGAGAGCGCCGGCCCGAGGATCATCGCGCTCAGTGGTCGGCCGTCGGCGGTATGGCCGACAGGAATGGCGACACCGGTGAGGTCGAGAAGATTTCCGAAGTGTGTGTAGTGACCCAGCATTGTGTTGCAGTCGATGGGACGCGCAAGCACCTCCTCGACCGTGAAGGTGGTACCGATGGTGGGGACCACCAGGACGTCCATGTCTTCCCAGAGGCGGGCCACCTCGGCTTTGAGGTCTTGTAGCTTCTGTTGAGCGGCAAAGGCATCGACGGCGGTGTATTTCTCGCCGCTGCGGAGGATGTCGCGGACGACGGGGACGATCGACTCAGGTTGTGCAGCGAGGAAATCAGCGAACTCGACGAGGCGTTCGGCGACCCACGGTCCCGAATAGAGCAGGGCGCCTGCGGCGAGGAACGGAGCCAATGGTGCATCGACGATGTCTTCTGTGCGGGAGATTCGGTGGCGGAACGCCAGGTGCGCTGCCTGCATCTCGTCATCACCGAAGAAGTCGAGCTCATCAGGGGCGGGCAACCCCACCCGGATCGATCGGCCGTCGTGGCGGGGACCGCGGTCCCGAGACCAGGAGTCGCGGTCGTCGCGACCGATCACCACGTCGAGGACCCGGTCGGTGTCGTCGATCGATCCGGCCATCACGGTGATGCAGTCGAGCGACTTGCAGGCCGGGACGAGTCCGACAGTGCTGATCAGACCGCGGGACGGCTTGAAACCCACAACTCCGTTGAGTGCGGCCGGAACTCGGCCCGACCCGGCGGTATCGGTGGCGACAGCGAAGGGCACCTGCCCCAGGGCCACGGTCAGAGCGGACCCGGAACTCGAACCACCGGAGATCATTTCGTTGCCGTACACACTCCGCGGCACCGTGTACGGGGTGCGGGTCCCGTTGAGACCTGTCGCGAACTGGTCGAGGTTCGTCTTGCCGACGTACAGGGCGCCGGCGTCGAGAAGACGCTGCACGACAGGTGCCGTGGCCTCGGGGAGGTAGGCGTAGTCGGGGCATGACAGCGTGGTGGGGACGCCAGCGACGTCAATGCTGTCCTTGACTCCGAAAGGGACCCCGTAGAGCGGGAGGGTGCGGGCGCCGGGTCGTTGTTCGATGGCTTCGGCTGCGGCGAGGAGCTTCTCGCGCGGCACAGTCGACAGCCAGGTACCGTCGTCGCCCCTGGCGGCGATCGCGTCGGCCACGCGGGCCGCTGTTTTTGTCGGGGATCCGCTACCGCTCGCGTGGGACTGCAGGATCTCTGCGACCGATGGACCGATCGTGGGCCCGGTTGCCGTTGCATCGAAAGTCATAATGTCGATTGTCGACAGAATCGTGCCAACGGCGAAACGGCTGTGTGTCGTTTGTGTTAGCTGTTGCTCTCCAGGCCCAGGTAGGCCAGTTGTCCGTGGTTTTTGGCCGCCGCGACCGCAATTCGTGGATCGTTGGTTTCCAAAGCTTCGAGAATTCGCTGGTGTCGCCGGATCCCGTCGCTCGGGTCGTGGACGCGGGCTTCGCTACGAAGATTGATCGCCATCGGCAGCTGCAGCTTGAGCAGGACAGGTTCCATCGCTATGTCGAGCTGTCGATTGCCGGCGAGCCCGACGACCGCCGCGTGGAAGCGCCGGTGGGCGTCGTCCTTCTCCAGGTCGTCATCGCGCTCACTCGCGGTGCGCATGTCTTTGAGGGCTTCGCGGACCGGATCGAGGGCGGACTCGACATCGGCAAGGGGCAGCGCCGACTCGATGGCATGTCGTTCGAGGATGTGCCGCAATTCGAACAATTGCAGGATGTCCTGTGGTGACCACTCGGTGACGCGTGACCCCCTCCGCGGGAAGTGTTCGACGAGGCCCTGCTGGCTGAGCAGGCGCAGTGCCTCGCGCAGCGGCGCCCGGCTGATGCCGAGACTTGCGCACAGTTGTTCCTCGACGATCTTCTCGCCGGGCTTCAGTGCTCCCGACAGGATGGCGTCGCGAACACGGCGGCCCGCAACGTCGACCAGGCTGACGGGAAGGCCTTGCTCGTCGATCGCTCCTCTTGGCACGGCCACAAGCCAGCCTCGTCCTTTCGCTCAGCGAACCGGGTGATTTTGTCGACAATCCTAGCCGGATGATGGAGATTCTTACCTCCGACGTCATCGCCCAGGGACACCTGCAGGCAGCACGATTGTCATCACACACAACATTCAAGGAGTAGACAATGACCGGAACTATCCAGGACACATCGCATCTCGACACCGTGGGTGCGCTCGTCGACCGGTATCTCGCCGCATGGAACGAGACAGAACCCGTCGCTCGTCGGGCGCTGATCGAGGCACTGTGGACCACCGACGGCGTGTATACCGACCCGCTCGCGTCGGTCTGCGGCGTCGACGGTATCGATCAGGTCATCGCCGGCGCGCAGGAGCAGTTCGCCGGCCTGACGTTCGTTCGTGGAGACGTACTCGACGCCCACCACAACATCGCCCGATTCACCTGGGAGTTGGTCGCAGAGGTGGGCGCCGAGCCTTTGGTGGTCGGATTCGACGTCGCGGCCGTGAACGACGAAGAGAAGATCACCGCCGTCTACGGGTTCATCGACAAGATGCCCGGCTGAGACGAGCGAGAGGGATCGGGTCTCGTGGAGCTAGGTGATGCTGACGCCCCCGTCGACGACGATGGTCTGACCGGTGACGTATCCGGAGGCCGGCGACGCCAGCCAGATCGCGGTGGCGGCCAGTTCTTCTGGGTCGCCGGTCCTGCTCAGCACCAGCCGCGGACCCATGGCCTGCAGGTAGCCGTCGGGGTAGGTGTCGGTCATCTCGGATTTGAAGAAGCCGGGGGCAATCGCGTTGACGCGGATACCTTTCCGGCTGCCCCACTGCTGGGCCAGGTCGCGGGTGAGTCCGGAGATGGCAGCCTTGCTCGCGGAGTAGGCGGCTTGCGGGAGGCCCGCGGTGGTGATGCCGAGGATGCTCGAGATGTTGATGATCGAGCTCCCCGGTTGCATCACTCGGCCGGCGGCCTGAGCGGCCCAGTACGAGCCGTTCAGGTTGATGTCGACCACCGCCCGGAACTCGTCCGGGGTTTCTCGGGTCGCCGGCACCGCGGTGCCGACGCCGGCGTTGTTGATCAGCACGTCGACCTGGCCGAACTCAGCCATCGCGGCGTCGACGAGCGCGGTGGCCTGGTCTGGCTGGGATATGTCGGTGACGACGGACAGTGCCGTCCCGCCGACGGATTCGACCAACTTCGCGGTCTGCTCGAGCCGGTCGGCGCGGCGGGCGGCCAGGACGACCCGGGCGCCGGCCTCGGCGAAACCCTTGGCAAAGGCAACGCCGAGCCCGGACGAAGCGCCGGTGACGATCACCACCTTGTCGTCGATGCGAAAGCGGTCGAGCACAGTCATGTCCAGCTCCTCGGCGTTGATGATCCGGCGTTCGATGGTCCGGGCCCGATCATAGGCTGACCGTGAACTCGCGCGGACATAATGCTTCTAGGAACGGAAGGGAACGTCCGGACATGACCGACCGACAGCGCTACCTCTTCGGCGATCTGCTGCGGGATTGGCGAACCACCAGGCGCGTGCCGCAGCTCGAATTGGCGTCGGCGGCCGACGTCTCGGCGCGACATCTCAGCTTCTTGGAGACAGGTCGGTCGGCGCCGAGTCGCACAATGGTGCTCAAGCTCGCCGACCACCTCGACGTGCCGCTGCGGGAACGCAACCAGCTACTGCTGGCGGCAGGGTTTGCGCCGACCTACGGCGAATCGCCACTGGACGGCGAGCGGATGACCATGGTGCGTAGCGCTTTACGTCAAGTCCTCACGGCAACCGAACCGTACCCGGCGCTGGCGGTCGATCGGCACTGGAATCTGGTGGACGCCAACGCAGCGGTGGCGGCATTCACCCACGATGCACCCGACGACCTGCTCGCGGCGCCGTTCAACGTCCTCAAGTTCAGTCTCGATCCGCGTGGACTCGGTGGCCGGATCATCAATCTCGGGCAATGGCGGACGCACCTGTTCGAACGGCTGGACCGGCAGATCCGGGTGACGGGGGATCCCGAGCTGAAATCATTGCTCGCCGAACTGAAGGCATTCCCGGGGCCGGAAGTGGAGGAAGAGGACGCGGTGATCTCCGGCGATGTCGCCGTGTACCTACGTCTGCGCACCGGTGATCAGGAGTTGTCGTTCTTCAGCACGGTCACCACCTTCGGAACGCCACTGGATGTGACCGTGGACGAACTCAGCGTCGAGAGCTTCTACCCCGCTGACGACAAGACCGCGGAGTACCTGCGTCGACTGCTGCCGTGAGACCGGGGAATCAGCGCGGCCGGTGAGCGGTTATCTCTGTGACACAAGAGAGGTGGATCACATGGCAAAGACCCGGTTGATACCCGACGAGACACATCCGATCACCGTTGAGGCAAGCGCAGGTCAGGTTCGGGTGCGGGCCGGCGAAACCATCGTCGCCGACACCGCGGAGTCGCTCACGCTGCAGGAATCCACGTATCCGCCGGTGGCGTACATCCCGCTGTCCGCCGTCGATCCGTCGCTGCTCAGACCCAGCGATACCGAGACCTACTGCCCTTACAAGGGCGACGCCTCGTACTTCGACCTGGTGACGCCCGACGGGGTGATCGCCGACGCGGCGTGGACTTACGCCGAGCCCTATGACGCCGTCTCGGGCATCGCCGGGCACCTGGCGTTCTATCCGAACAAGGTCGTCATCACGGTCTCCTGAACGCCGGGCCCGGCGCTGATCAGAAGCCGCCGGCGACCTTGACGACGGCGCGACCAGAGAACTTGCCCGCGCGGACCTTGTCGATGACCTCGGCGACGTCCTTCACATCGACTTCCGTCGTGACATCTGCAAGATGCTGCGGGACGAGCGAGGTGCCGAGCTTCTCCCAGAGCGCCCGCCGCGGTTCGATGGGCATCTGCACCGAGTCCATCCCGAGGAGCGCTACCCCGCGCAGGATGAAAGGCAGGACGGTCGTCGAAAGGCCTGGGCCTCCGGTGAGGCCACTGGCCGCGACAGCGCCGCCGTACCTGACCGAGCTCAGGACGTCCGCCAGTGTCGCGCCGCCCACGCAGTCGACGGCTCCGGCCCAGCGTGTCTTGCCCAAGGGGCGGGGTTTGGCATCCGGGTCCTCCGGTAACCGCCCGATCACGTCGGCGGCACCGAGGGCGCGGAGTCGGTCGGCTGCTTCGGTCTTTCCGCTGGAGGCGACGACCTCGTAGCCTGCACCCGCCAGCAGATCGATGGCGACAGAACCGACTCCGCCTGTCGCTCCGGTCACCAGAACCGGCCCGTCCCCGGGGGTGAGGCCGCGCTCGATCAGGGCTTGCACGCTCATCGCCGCGGTGAACCCGGCGGTCCCGATGGCCGCTCCGTCGTGCGGGGAGATCGGACCGAGTGCGACGACCCATTCGGCCGGAACCCGCGCGTATTCGGCGTACCCGCCGTGACGTCCCGTGCCGATCTCGTAGCCGTGGGCCAGGACCAGGTCGCCGACCGCGAAGTCCGGTGACTGCGACTCCACCACCTCGCCGGTCAGGTCGATGCCGGGGACGATCGGGTAGTCGCGCACCACCCCGCCCTTCGGCCTCAGCGCCAGCGCGTCCTTGAAGTTGACGCTCGAATACAGCACCCGGATCGTCACGTCGCCGTCCGGGAGTTGCGCTGCGTCGAGACTCTCGACCGCTGCCACGATCTGATCGTCATCCTGCCGGGCCACCAGGGCTGAGAAGTTGTCCATGTCTCGAAGCTAATCGCAGCCGCACGTTCCGGTGGACACGGGGAGGGGCGTCGAAGCAAGAAGGCCGCGACCCGAATTGCTTCGGGCCGCGGCCTTGAGTGTTGCTTGTGGTTGCTAGACCCCCAGAGCGGGAGCCAGGGTGCCGTACCAGGATTCCTTCAGACGGTCCTGCCAGAACGACCACCAGTGCACGCCTTCAGGCGTGATGTGGGTCTGGGGGTTGATGCCGGCCGCCTGGAGGCTGGCGACGTAGAGCTGACTGCTGATGCCTGCGGCAGCTTCCAGCGGAACCATCTGGGAGAACTTGATCGGGTCGAACGACGCGCTGGCCGGGTTGAAGGCCGGGTTGGTACTCGGTGATCCGGCGCCGGACGAGACGTAGACGCGCTTGCCACGCAGGTTCGCGGTGTGCAGCGACGGGTCGTTCTCGAGCCAGGCACCGGCGGGCCAGATGCCCCACATGTTGACGGGGTTACCGCCCATCTCGAGGACGGATGCGGCGATGCCCTGGGCGAATCCGGGGGAACTGACGGTCGGGTAGCCGCTGTACGAGGCGACACCCTGGTAGAAGTTCGGGTGCTTGGAGGCCAGGTTGAGCGCGGAGGTGCCGCTCATCGACAGGCCCGCGATCGCATTGCGGCGGTTGTCGCTGCCGAAGTTGGCCTGCATGTAGGCGGGCAGCTCCCGGGTCAGGAAGGTTTCCCACTTCTGCCGACCCAGGGTGGGGTCGTCTCGCTGCCAGTCGGTGTAGAAACTGCCGCCGCCGCCGAACGGAATCGCGACGTTGACGTTCTTACCGGCGAAGAAATTCTGTACATCGGTCTCGAGCAGCCAGCCGCTGTTGTTGTTCGGGGCGCGAAGACCGTCGAGCAGGTACAGGGTGGCGTTGTTCGAGCCACCGCCTGCGGCGGGAAGCACCTTCACCGGAATGCTCTTGCCCATCGAG
Source organism: Williamsia soli (assembly GCF_017377795.1). Classification (GTDB taxonomy): domain Bacteria; phylum Actinomycetota; class Actinomycetes; order Mycobacteriales; family Mycobacteriaceae; genus Williamsia; species Williamsia soli. The sequence continues at coordinate 182,715 of NZ_JAFRDR010000001.1, forward strand.
GCCGAGTAGACGCGGACGGTCTGTGGTTCGGCGGAGGCAGTGGCAGGAACGGCAGCGACCGACAGGGTCACACCGGCAACCACGGCAGCGGCGCCGGCGACCAATTTCCGCCAGGCAAACTTTGCGCGCATCAGTTTCCTTCATATGCAGTGTTCAGATGGCCCGAAACGAGCCGGGAAGTCCTCGGAGCCGCCTGCGACCCCGAGAAAAGATAACAGCAAAATAACAGCAGAGCCGCCCACGTGCATCCCCGGTCCGGAGGTCCGGCCGGCGCTAGGGCTTCCACCTGCAGGTTCATCCCGGTTTTTGTCTTCGCTGATCCGTACTTCTGGTGCTTCCCAGCCGAGGTCAGGCAGCAATCTGGCTGAGCCCACTATTCACACGCGGATACAGCACTCGCGTGATCAAGGTGCTGCCGACGCCGAACGACAGGAAGCTCTGAACGAGGACGAGGACGACGGGCAGTCCTGCTTGACGAGATCCAGGACGTCGCACACTTAAAACTGTGCCGGCGTGGACGCCACGAGCTGGCCCGTCGGCTTCGGTACGTGCGTGGCCGCTGTGGGCGGCTACTGGTCGGACGGCCGACGGTTCGCCACCGCACACCTTCGCTGAACGCGGAACATGTTGTCCCAAGAAAGGTCCGCCACCTGGGTTAAGCGAGTCCAAAGAAGAGGATCTTGACGTGTTCACGTCGGTTGACATCCCCGACACCGCGCTTGGAGGATCTGTGAGTTAAGTCACTTCGAAGGCGGAGCTCCTTTGAGCACAACGGTTATGTCGGAGCCAGTAGTCAACTCATGCGACCACTCTCGGTCGGTAGGGAAGTCGTTGTCCACTATGGCAGCCAATACTCGTACTTCCACCAGCACGTAGACGGCGTGGTCCGGACATGGTTTGAAACGCTGTTCGCGTCCCAGCGGCACGGATCTGCACCCGATGAGCTTGTGCCGACGATGCGTCAGATCGGTGGGTTCGAGCTCGATCCTCATGCAGAACCAACTGAGTTTCACCACGACGAGGCGACGTTCGCGTTGTGTGACACCGTGGCTGGTCAGCACCTGACACCGCAGCTGCTGCGGGTGCCACCTTCACTGTCGTCGAGGTTGTCAACCGGCCGGGTACCCCCGCCGCCGCCGCGCCGGACCGTCGGTGGCCGATAGAGCAGCTCAACAAACGCAGGCGATCCGTGACTGGGCACGAACCCAAGGTCTTGATGAACCTGCTGCGATTCTGCTTGCCTTTGTGGCTGCGCCACCAAAGGTGCGGGGCGAGCTGGACTCGCTCGTCCTAGACCCTGTCGTGTATCGAATCCGGGCCTATGGCCGTGAGCGCATGCACACGTCGGTGCCCAAGACTGAAGACGATTTTGTTGTTGATTGGGATTACGATCCACACGACCCGAACTACGACATGTTTAAGAATGAAGACATTCATGCTGCAGCTGTGGACCACTGAGGCCACTGACAGTGAGCCAGTCATCTTGAAAGACAGTCCGCGCTACCTTGCGTTCTGACAGTCGGTGCGCCCTCAACGCCGACGAATCGAATCAACGGCCAGGCTAGACGCAGACCGAAATACACTGTGGCGCAACTTGAACTGGTAACGCGAGGTGTTGATGTGAGACGAGTAGCTTCTGGCCGTCACCGAAGGTATGGTCCAGGAGGGATACGTTTTGCTGCCAGGAAAAAAATTCGCTTTGAGCGCAATAGTCGAGACCCTATGGTTTGTAGCGCCGCCAACGGAAATCAATGTAGGGTGCGGGGCGTTTCGGCCGATTCCACTCCGCCGCATCAGCACAAAACGTACAATCCTGTGGCAGACAGTGAAGTGCCGGGAAAAGGGGGCGGACTCATGAGCAGGCTTACCAATTGTCGCGCGATCGGTGCCGGGATCGTGGCGGCGGCCGGCGCTGCACTGGTGCTGGGGGCCGGACCCGGTGCTGCCGTACCGGACACCGGCTCTGCTGGAGCGGGCACCGCCGACCTGTCGCTAGCTATTTCCTCGGGCTTCGACACCTGCTACCTCGCGATCACCAACAACGGACCGGGCACCGCACACAACGTCATCGCCGTACCCAGCAGCCTGGCCGCCCTCGTAGCCGGTGGGCCACCGGAACTATTGGGCACTGTGCCCGCCGGCCAATCGCGCACCGCATACTTCAACGGATGCGGCTTCATTCACGGCACACCCCTCACCTACTCGGTGTTCTCGACCACCGCTGATCCCAACCTGTCCAACAACACGGTCACCTACTAGATCTGCCGCCAAGCGGCCTGGTCTTCCGGTCCCTGGTGGGCCGCCGGTCTCGCCCCCACTGCGACTACACGTTTACTTCTGCTCGACCTCGATACCGCGAGCCAGTCGGTCCGGAAAGTTGTCCAGATATACTGTGGCACAGTCAAATTGCGGCATTCGTACAGGCCGTGTCAAGTAGACTGCTGCATGTTGCTCAGACGGACAAGGACAAACCGACGTCTCGCTGAGCGTCATTGTGAGCGACTCGGCGATGATGCAGACATCGGCGAGAGGGACTGGCGTTGACGCTTACTCTCTGGGCTGCTGTCGGACTTCGGTGAGGAACATCGTGACGACCCGACGCGCCTGTGCGACCCAGCGATCGCCTCCGGGGTCGTTGGCCACCTGCTGGTGGGTGAGGCCTGCGCACAGCGCGGTGAACAGGTCGACGTCCTCTGCGCGGCTCACGCCGGCTGCCTGCAGCAGCGCCGCTCCGCGGTTCAGGAATTCGATGGCAATCGCGTAGGACTCCGGGGAAGGTTCGAACCCAGGGATGGTGCGCTGGAAAAGTAGCTGGTGACGTTCGACGTCGTCGCTCGAGAATCGGACGATCCTGCTGACGAATTCGGTGAGATCTTGTTCAGGATTGCCAGTCGGCGTCAGGTCCGCGGTGTATGCGAGTAGCTGGCGGTTGCCGTCTGCAAACATCGCGTCGTAGAGCGCCAGCTTGGAGTCGAAATAGGCGTAGAGCGACGGCTGGCGCAGGTCTACCCGATCTGCCAAATCGCGCAACGAGATTCCGGCCAACCCGTCTGCCCGGCTGAGCGCCCAGGCCTCTTCAACGATCGTCGCGATCTTCGCGGCCCGGCGCACGGCGCGACGGTCGGGCACAGAGGGCTCGGCCCCGGGCTGTTCCGCCTCTGACACGGCAACACCTATCCACGATAGAAAAACTATGAACGATCGAAGTCATCATACGGGCTCGTGGATACGCCGAAGGCACACCTTGTGGAGCTATCAGTGATAGATATACTATCAACGATAGTGTGGCTGCCTATTGTTCCGACCGCGACAATCGGCCTTCGAAAGGACCGTTTTTGATGACCTCCAGCACTGGAATGCTGTACTGCGACAAAGATTCGCTGTGTCTCACCGCACCTGAGGGCGTGTGCGGGCACCCGCTCGCCGGAAGTCGAGCGTGAGCATCATGACGAACCCGAAAATTCGAGCGGCCTTGGCGATTGCCGCGGCAGCAGTGCTCGCCCTGAGCGCGTGCACGTCGCAATCACCGACCGGCGCCACCGATACATCGACGACGGCGGCCGAGCCCGACTATTCGGCCCAGCTGCGCAGCGCCATCCCCGCAGTCATGAAGGACAACGCCATCCCGGGCGTTGTCGTCATGGTGCAATCGCCCTCTCGAGGGGACTGGACCTCCACATTCGGCACAGCTGAGCTCGGCCGAGATGTGCCGATCGAGATCAATGACTACCTGCGCATCGGCAGCAACACCAAGACCATGACCTCGACCGTCATCCTGCAGCTCGTTCAAGAGGGCGTTCTCTCGCTCGACGACCCGATCTCGAAGTTTCGGCCCGACGTGCCTGGCGGCGACAACATCACCATCGCCGACCTTTCCGAAATGCGCAGCGGGCTCTACAGTTACACCTTCGACCCGGCCTTCAATGCCACGCTGGATGCTGATCCGCAGAAGGCGTGGACGCCGGATGAGCTGCTCGCGATCGCCTTCTCTCATCCGCCCAATTCGGCGCCGGATCAGGTCTTCGACTACAGCAACACCAACATCGTGCTGCTCGGGGTGGTGATCGAACAGCTCACCGGGATGTCGGCCTCAGAGGCGTTCGCACAGCGCATCTTCGAACCGCTGGGTCTGACGCACACCCACCTGCCGGCGCCAGACGATTCGTCGATTCCCGACACTCATCCGCAGGGTTATCAGTTCGGCACGAACGTCGAAACGATCGACTCGTACGCCGTCCCCGCCGCTCTCCTGCCCGACGCGCTGAATGGAACCCTGAAGCCGCTCAACCAAACAGACGCGAACCCGTCGTGGGCGTGGACGGCCGGCGGCGCCATCTCCACCCCCACTGACCTTGCCACCTACGTCAAGGCCCTCGTCCGCGGCGGCTTACTCGACGACGAGACCCAGAAGCTGCGACTGGACAGTGTGCAGTCGATGACCTCTGGCACACCGAGCGGCGTCGGCTATGGCCTCGGGATCGCACAGTTCGCCCCCGGCATCTTCGGGCATGACGGTCAACTGCCCGGCTTCTCTACGTTCATGGCTTACAACATCGACACGGGCGACACCATCATCATCGGCACGAATCTTTCGGCCTCCCCGGTCGACGGAGAGAACGCCGCAGTAGTGGTGGCGAAGTCCATCATCGGCACGCTCTACGGAAAATCCGCCGTACCCGGCGACCCGGCCGCCGCGCCCACTCAAACCTCGGGAGTGCCCAAGTGACAACCACACCCACACACTCTGCAGCAATACCACCGAACCCCGATCCCGACGGGGCCGCTGCAGCAGGAGAGGCGACGTCATCGCCCGCTCGACGGAGAGTCTGGCAGATGTTCGCTGCGATGCCGGTCATCATGATCGTCACGCACTATCTGACGGTCATTCCGCATGAGTACAGCCATTCGTTCATGGCCTGGATTGTGGGCATCAAGAGCAACCCGTTGCTGATCGACTGGGGCGGCACCGGCGCGTGGAATCTGTTCCTGCTCGCACACATCGACGAGAACGTCGACTACACCCAGGCGCTGGCAGCAGGCGATCACTGGCAGGTGGCGTTGGCCGCGTTCGCAGGACCAGGAATCGGCAACGGTCTGGGATACGTCGTGGCCCGGCTGATGATCAAGCGAAGGCCGATCGTCAGCCGGCCGTGGGTTGCCCTCTGGCTGTTCTGGTACCTGTTCTTCTGCGTCGCGAACCTGTACGACTACGTCCCCCTGCGAGTGTTCGCCGATGACGGAGACGTCACTCATTTTGTCCTCGGCTGGCAGATCGACCGCTGGTGGATCTACACCATCGTGGGCTATCTGGTGCTGTGGATCGTGGTCGACTTCTACCGTTCCGTTCTCCCGTCCAGCCTCCAGGCCATAGGATTTGAGTCGTTCACCCTCGCTCGGGCGGCGATGCTCGTGGCAGTGACGCTGTGGCTGTTCGGCTACTTCGCCCTTCCGGCTCTGATGGAGGAAGATTCGGTGTCGTTGTTCATGGGACGGACCTCGCTCGCGTTGATCCCCGTCGTGGTCGTGGCTGCGTGGAACCGGAGCGTCGTCCGGCCTCTACGGACGGAACCGACGGTCGGCGCCACCGCGGCCGAGCATGAAGGCACACGGTGATCAGGTCGATCGCGCCGCGATACGCTTGGCGCGCAGTGACAGTCGTATTGCTCTGCTTATCACCGGTTGTGCTGTGTTTCGCGCATGCGAACGCGGCGCCGGGTGACGTCACGACCGTGTCGGCGGTGTCGGGCAACATCGCTACTGCGACCATCACCAACCGGTCGACAGCTGTGATCGGGTGCAAGCTGTTCGGGTTGCCTGCAGGTTCGGTGGCGGACAGCGGATCGCGGCCGCCATTCGGCTACGTCAACCCTGTTGATCCGGGTGCACTGATCCTGCCCGGGACCACGAGAACGGTGACTCTTGAGGTGTTCACAGAGGACGGCCCGAACGGATCCACTGCCCTTCCTGAAGGGGTCTACGACCTGTACTGGGGCTGCACCACCGTGCCGAATGTCGACGGCGTCGAACAATGGGGCACTCTCGCCCCTGCCGGCGGGGTGCCGACGGCGGTGACGTCGCGGCTGGTGGTGCCCGGAGACGCTCCGGAGACTCCGTTGCCTGCGCCGCAGGCGGTCGTGCCCGGACCCTGTTACGACGCACGTTGTTTGCCACCCGACCTCGCCGATGTCGTCGACGACCTGTGGAACGAATTGACCTCCCCGTAGCACCATCGGTCGGGGCCGCGAGTGGCGTCCGTTGCGACCGGGCTTTCACTGCGGACCCCGATAGGCTCCGAGCGTAGCTACACGTACTGCGTGAGGCTGTGATCGATGGTCAGAGGGGCAGAGGGTTGGTGAGGAGCCCGGTGGCCTCGCCGCGGCCGGACAGAATCGAGCAGAACTCGACGGCGTCGATCTCGAGTGACTCACCACCGTGGCCGGACCGGTATGAGCCCCCTGCCGGACCGGTCAGGTCCAGGGTGAACGGTAGACCGTGCGTGCCTGCCCATTCCGCGACAATGTCGGCGACGAGGCGCCCGTCGTGCTCGGCGTCGATGTCGAGCTCGGTGCCGGCTGCGCGGGCGATGTCGACTCGGTGCATCCAGACGTCGCGAGTGAAGCCGACGTCGAACAGGTACGCGACCGTCTGACGTCCCACCGGGGCGGGCAGACCCAGCAGCGGCAGCTTGGCAATCGGGCGGGGCAACGTCGTGCGGGATTTGAGCGCCTTGGGGGCGATGGCGTCCCACTCGGCGATCAGCTCGTCGGGCGAGTTGGTGGACCGCTCGCGGACGTGTACTTCGTTCATGCCGTCCCACCAGTACTGCCCGCCGATCTCGGCGACCAGTGGCTTGCCCTTCCGGATCTGCCGAACGAACTCGACCGGAGACGCCTGCCCGGCGGCCGATCCGACTATATGGGCCGCGACGGCGTGCACATCCCACAGCTGACACGCGGTGGGTTTCGTCCAATCGCCCTCGCGGAGTGCGCGTAGGGCGGCGGCGAACTTGCCGTTCTCGACTGCGGCGATCTGCATCGCCTCTCGGTGCTCGATTCGTGGGATCGAGGTGACGTCAGTGTACGAGGGGACGGTCATGGTCGGCCTTTCGAGGCAGTTCGTGATCGGAAACTGGTTCAGTTGGCTCGGCATGGAGCACCGAAAGCGTCAGATGCATCCGGCGACGCGGCTATCGCTCGGTAGCACTTCCGAACTGGTCGATGTTGGCCTCGACCCAATTGCGCAGCGCGGCGAGGGGTTCGCTGGCTCCCCGGCCGAGCTCGGTCAGTTCGTACTCGACGTGCAGTGGGACCGCGGGCAGCACCGTCCGCGTCAGAAAGCCGCCGGACTCGAGCCGCCGGAGCGCAGCGGTGAGCACCTTGGGGCTGACCCCCTGCAGCCGCGCCTTGAGTGCGCCGAAACGCAGCGGACCGTGCTCGAGAGCGCCGATGATCAGCGCGCTCCACTTATCGGCGAGGAGATCGAGAATCGGCCTGCAGGGGCATGTCGCGGAGTAGACATCACCAACGTGCGTGGACAAGTGCCGGCTCCATTCGTCTCCGAAGTGCTTGGTTCCCACAGGGTACCAGAAGCCCTTGCGGGTAACTAGGGGGTCTTGCATACCGTCGAGGCATGACACTTCCAACAACCACCAAGTCCATAGCCGCGCTCTCGCCAGGGTCGGTGGATGATGCAGATGCCTTTGTCGAACTCGAACTGCCGGTCGGCGATATCGGTCCTCGTGACCTCGTGGTTCAGGTCAAAGCGGTCTCGGTCAACCCTGTCGATGTGAAACAGCGCCGCGGTTTCGCGCCGCAGGATGGTCCGAAAGTGCTCGGTTACGACGCTGCGGGAACGGTGGTCGCGATCGGTGCTGACGTCGACCTCTTCGCCGTCGGCGACGACGTCTTCTATGCAGGCTCCATCGGACGTCCCGGCACCAATACCGAACTTCACGTTGTCGACGAGCGTGTGGTCGGCCGCAAGCCGGTGAGCTTGTCTTACGGTGATGCCGCAGCGCTTCCCCTCACCTCGATCACCGCGTGGGAGGCCTTGTTCACCGAGATGAGGTTGACCACCGAGTCCACGGGCACCTTGCTGGTGATGGGTGGGGCGGGCGGTGTCGGTTCGGTGATGATCCAGCTCGCGAGGGCTCTGACCGGAGTCACGGTGATCGCCACGGCGTCGCGGACGGAGTCCATCACGTGGGCCGGTGAGCTCGGTGCCCACCACGTCATCGATCACCACAACCTCGCAGCTGAGGCGAAAGCGGTTGCCCCGCAGGGGATCAACTACATCTTCTCGCCATTCTCGGCGGGTAATGTAGAAATTTACGCCGACATCATGGCGGTCCGGGGGACCGTGGTGGCGATAGACGAGCCGGCAGGACTCGACATCCTGCCGTTGAAGTCGAAGAGCCAGTCCTGGCAGTGGGAACTGATGTTCACGGTTCCGCTGCATATGCCCGACAGCACCAGTCAACACGAGCTGCTCAATCGCGTGGCGGACCTGGTGGACCGGGGCATCGTGAGAACCACCGTCAACAAGCGATTCAGCCCGATCGATGCGGTTTCACTGCGGGAAGCCCATCGCGCGGTGGAAAGCGGTGCGATGGTCGGAAAGGTCATCGTCGAGGCAGGTTGAGGTCAGGGCACCTCGAACACCAGGAGTGAGGTGGAGGTGGTGGCGACGGTCCTGCCGAGCGAGTCGGTGATCTCCGCTTCGGCGAAAGCCACTCGCCGGCCAGCCTTCTTCACCCAGCCCCGGGCGATCAGATCTCCGGAGTCGAGTGTGGTCCCACGCATGAAGTTCACCTTGATCTCGACGGAGGTGTAACCGAACCCCTGCGGAAGAGTTGTGTGGACCGCGCAACCGGCGGCGGAGTCGAGCAACGTGCAGATGATGCCGCCGTGGACGGCTCCGATCGGATTGAAGTGAGATTCGTTCGGCGTCAGCGTGAACTCGGCTGCTCCCGGTGTCACCGAGGTCAGGCGTGCGTCGATCAGTCCGACGATCGGTGGCGCCGGAATCCGGCCGTCGGCGAGCGCGTGCATGTAGTCGATTCCGGACAGCGTGGTGGCAACCTGGGCGGGTATGGCGGGGTCATGCCAGGTCACGTTGCGGTTCCGGACTTCTCCCCAGTCGATGCCTGCGATGGCGGCGTCCACGGCGTCGCTCGAAATCGGTTGCGTTTCATCGATACTCATAGTTGATCCTTCAGTGTGCGGGTCGACTTCGGACAAATAGGGCGGTGGGAACGGCCACGACGGCGAACACGACGGCTGCGACGACGGCGCAGATGTGGAAGGCCGACTCGAAGGCCTCGGCGGGTGAGTCGGTCAACGCTGCGGCGGCGACCTGCGACGTCAGGATGGATCCGAGGACGCTCGTCCCGAGCACGCCGCCGAGCTGTCGGAACATGTTCACGGTGCCACTTGCCATTCCGGCACGGGCCGGCTCGACGCTGCTCATCGCCGCCGCTGTGGCGGGGGCGATCAACGAGCCGAATCCGACGCCCAAGACCACGAGCGCGATCGTCATGTTCGTCCAGCCCTCGCCCGGGTGGACCCGCAGCAGAAGCAGGGCCCCGACTGCGATGGTGAGAAGGCCGGACGTCAACATCACCTTGAAGCCGGTCCGGGGCAACAGACGTGGTGCGATACCGCTGACGACGACGTAGGTGCCCATCAGTGCCAGTAGGTGCAGACCGGTCGTCCAGGCGTCGAGTCGGCCGACTCTCTCGAAGAAGAGCACGGAGATGAACGCCAGGCCTGTGAACCCGAACAGCACTGTGGCGCTGACCAGCATGACCGTGGAGAACGAGGGCGATCGGAACAGGCGCACGTCGAGCATCGGGGCGTCCACCGCGCGCTCGAACGCGATGAAGACGGCGAGTGCGCCGACGAACACGACGATCGCGATGATCGCTCGGGCAGAACCGAATCCGCTGTGCGAGCCGTCGATGACCCAGAACGTGAGTGCGGCGATGGCGGTCGTTGCGCTGAGCAGACCCGGTAGGTCCAGCCTGGCGCCCGGCACCTTGCTGGCCGGGACGACGAACGGGGCGATGAGAGTGACGGCGAGCGCTGCGATCGCGTTCACCCCGAAGACGGCGTTCCAGGAGAACGCCCCGAGTACCGCTCCGGCGGACAGTGGCCCGATCGCCAGGCCCAGGCCCGAACATGCCGCCCAGATGCTGATCGCCTCGGTGCGCTCTTTCGGGTCGGTGAAGCTGTTGCTGATGATGGACAGGCTGTTCGGAAGTACGAGCGCTGCGCCCACGCCTGTGATGGCCTGAGCGGCCAAAAGCCATGCGCTGGTGTGGGACAGGAATGAGGTGAGGCTGCCTGCCGACATGATCGCGGATCCGATGACAAAAGCCGTCCGTCGGCCGATCACGTCACCCAGGGTTCCGGCCGAGAGTACGAGGCTGGCCACCACCAGGGCGAAGACGCTCGGGATCCAGACCATCGTTGCGCTGTCGGCGGCAAGGTCGGACTGGATCGCCGGGACCGAGGAGATGGTGGCGGTGATGTTGAGGAACGTGAGCATCATCCCGAAACAGACCGCAGCAAGCGCGACCCATCGCGATCTGTCGGCGTGCACGGGCGGGGCAGTCGGCTGACTTGCAGTGAGCATAGTCAGAACAGTAGAGGCTGGCTAGTGGTAATACAAGGCAGGGGGTGAAGCGGAGCGGAACTCGACCAGATTTCTGCAGGTGCACTGCGTAGGCTGCCAAGATGCCGTTCGCCGACGAACTCTTGGGTGCCCCTGCAGTAAAAGCTCTGGCCGGTTGTCTCACGGTTGCCGGACAGCGCAGCACCGCAACCAAGAGGTCTGCGAAGGCCTTCGATGGAATGGCCCTCAAAGAGCGGTCTGACCTGGTGTGCGACGCCCTCCTCGAGGACCTCCCGGACGACTACGTCGACTTCGTCGCGGCGGTCAACGCTCTGGTGGCCCAACCGGAATGCTCGGGTTGGATGGTGTGGCCGATAACCGAGGCCGTCGCGTCGCGGGCTTCCACCGCCGGATCGGCCAGGGCGTTCGACACCGGGCTCGTACTTCTCAAGAAGTTGACCCCCAGGCTCACGGCAGAGTTCGCGTTACGGACGATGCTCATCGCCGACGTCGATCGCACCCTTGCCGCTGCCAAGCGGTGGACCACCGCAAGGGACGAACACGTGAGGCGACTCGCCAGCGAGGGAACGAGGCACTACCTGCCCTGGGCCAGGCGCGTCCCCCAACTGCTCACCAGGCCCGACGCCACCCTGCCGATCATCGACGCCCTCTACCGCGACCCCAGCGACTACGTCCGGCGATCGGTTGCCAACCATCTCAACGACCTGAGTCGGCAACACCCTGAGCTCGTGGTCGACACCGCGACCCGCTGGCTGGCGGCGCCGGACGCCAACACCGACCGGCTGGTGCGCCACGCACTGCGGACGCTGATCAAACGGGGCGACGCGAATGCTCTGGCGCTGCTGGGTTTCGCCGCGCCGGCCAGCATCAGCCTCGTGGGGTTGAACGTGGATCCGACTGTCTCCGTCGGCGGCACGTTGGGCATCTCGGCAACCCTGATCAACTCCGGTGACGAGCCGGTCAGAGTGATCGTCGACTACAGCGTGGGGTTCCGTAAGGCGAACGGCACCGTCGCCCACAAGGTCTTCAAACTGGCCGCCAAGACGGTCGGCCCAGGCGAGCGAGTCGACATCGCCAAGACGCATTCCTTTGCGCCGATCACGACGCGGCGGTACTACCCCGGGGGTCACGAACTCGCGATTCAGGTCAACGGTCTGCGGATGGGTCTGGCGGAGTTCGAACTGCTGGGGTAGTCGCCTGCGATCTCGACGGAATATAGGGATGGTCTGGCCGCTGTCGCAGGTCGCTCTATCTGCTCGATGCGTCGTAGTGCATGGGGACGGGTGACTGCTGCAGGAACTGCTCCTGCTCTGCCGCAATGGCGAGCTGCACCGGGTCGAGTTCGGCAGTCGGGTACACGGAAGCTCCTGGGAACGTCACTCGGGTGATCGCCGATCGCTTGTCGGTGTACTCGATGTAGGTGATCTCCATGGAGATCGACGACATGTCCGGCCATCGAGACGTGAACGACTCCCACACCGCGAGTTCCGCCGGAACGGGACGGGTGCCGTTGAGCGAGAGCGACAGACTCGGCTGCGGCTTGACGGGGTCGACGCCATCAGCTGGTGACGTCCCGACGACGACGGTGCCTGACTTGCTTCCGAAAACCACCGCATACCGGTCTGCCACGTCGTTCATCGTCCTCGCGATGGCGATGCCATCGGACCCGGCGGGGACGGAGATGGTCCAGTCGCCTCCTCTCGCGTCGACCTCCACGAACGCGGGGTCGTTCAGCATTGCGAACCAGGTCTCGATCTTTTCGGGCGCGGCCGGGACGTACGAGTAGACATTGGATCGGAGCGTGACCGACAGCGTGGTCTGGTAGTCCTCGAAATCCGGATGGTCGGTTTCGTCGTGGAACAGCGTTGCCGCGCGACTGACCTCGTTCGACCGGGCGTTGTCGTGGAAGACGAGGTCGACCAGGAAATCATTGCCGTGAGTGAATGAGTGCTGGTAGCTGTAGTCGACCGTGGCAACCCCGGGGAGCTCGCGCAACGCCTGGGCGATCGATGCCGACTCGTCCGACTGATCTGAGCCGGGCGCTGCGAAAATCGTTCGGATGAAGAGCACCAGGGCGAGAACTCCGATGACGAACAATCCGACGAGAAGATAGAACAGTTTCAACAACGGGTGCCTGCCCTCTGCCATCACGTTCCCTTCGTCCGCGGTCGTCGACGATTGGACGCACCGCCGCGACTATCGGTTCAGTGTCGGTCGGTCCGATCCGTAGGCCGACCGGCAGGCTCCACATAGGATGGCCCATGTTCTGGCACGTCGACAGCAGGGCCGACCACCACTGGGGGCACAACAATGAGCAGCAGAGTCGCACTGGTCACCGGTGCCTCATCGGGCATCGGCGAATCGACCGCCATCAGGCTGGCGGCAGCTGGTTTCGTCGTCTACGCCGCCGCACGGCGGGTCGAGAAGATGGAACCGTTGAAGACCAATGGCATTCGGGTCATCGGTATGGACGTCACCGACGAGGATTCGATGTCGCACGGTGTCGAAGAGATTCTCGCGGAAGCGGGCCGGATCGACGTGCTGGTCAACAACGCCGGTTACGGCAGCTACGGATCGATCGAAGATGTTCCTCTGGACGAGGCCCGGGGCCAGTTCGAGGTCAACGTGTTCGGTGCCGCGCGATTGATCCAGTTGGTGCTGCCGGGCATGCGCGAACGCCGGTCGGGCACGATCATCAACATCACCTCGATGGGTGGCATCATCACCGCACCTTTCGGCGGCTGGTACCACAGCACGAAGTTCGCACTCGAGGGACTCAGCGACTGCCTGCGTCTCGAGTTGCGGCCCTTCGGTATCGACGTCGTCGTGGTGGAACCGGGCATGATCAAGACCGAGTGGGGCACGATCTCAGCAGACAACCTGGTGAAAACTGCGGGCGAGGGGCCCTACGCGCACGATGCATCAGCTGTCGCCGACGTGCTCCGAAGCCAGAGCGCATCACGGTTGCCGTCGTCGCCGGAGGCGGTGGCGAAGTCGATCGTCAAAGCAGCGCAGGCGAGTCGGCCACGGACGCGATATACGGTCGGGACCGGCGCCAAACCGATGATCTTCCTGAAGCGAGTCCTGCCGGACCGGGCCTGGGACTTCGTGATCACCAAGGGCATGCGCGCGATGTGATCACGGCAAGACCTCGGTGGTCGATTCCAACGGCTCGTCGTGCTCGACCGTTGTCGCCAGGGGCTTTTCGATCACGAAACACAGCAGGATCGCGCCGAGAAGGGCGAGCGGGCTGACGAACAAGAAAACCGGCATGAGTGCGTCGTTGTACGACTCGATGATCGGGTCCTTCACCGCGTCGGGGAACCCGCGCACCAATTCTGGAGTCAGTGATTTCGCGCCGTCCGCAGAGCCTGCGGCGTCGCCGGGGACCTTGCCGACGAGCAGGTCGGCGAGTCGAGAGGCGAAGAGGCTACCGACCGCCGCGGCACCCAGCGAGGCGCCGATCTGGCGGAAGTAGTTGTTCGCCGCCGTCGCCGTGCCTACAAGACTGTACGGAAAAGTGTTCTGCACGATCAGGATCAAGATCTGGATGGAGATGCCCAGGCCCGCACCGAGAATGCCGAGGTAGACACAGATCAGCCAGGTCATCGTGGCCAGGGAGATCGTCGACAGCAGGAACAGGCTCAGGGCAAGCAGGAGCGACCCGACGATCGGCATCGCTTTGTAGTGTCCGGTCCTGGACACGAGTCGTCCCACGGTGATGGAGCAGACGAGCATGGTGCCCATCATCGGCACCATCAGGAGACCGGCGTGGCTGGATGTGACGCCCAGGGCCATCTGCAGGTACGTCGGCATGTAGGAGATCGCACCGAACATGCCGACACTCGCCAGCAACCCACCCGCGGTGGTGAGGTTGAAGTTGCGCTGCCGAAAAAGTGACATGGGCATCACGGGTTCGGCTGCGCGGCGTTCGACCATGATGAAGACCAGCCAGGCGACGACGGTGCCCATCACTATCCCGATGATGGTGGGTGAGGTCCACGCGTAGTGCGAACCGCCCCAGCTGGCCACGAGGACGATTCCGGTGGTGGCGACTCCGAGCACGGTCATGCCCAGGATGTCGATCTTGTGCCGGACACGGATCTTTGTGGGCGGGTGCAGGAACGCGACGGCGGCCACGACCGCCAGCACTCCGAGAGGCAGGTTCATCCAGAACACCCAGCGCCATCCGGGTCCTTCGGTCAGCCAGCCGCCGAGCAGCGGACCGGCAACCGAGGAGACAGCGAAGACGGCGCCCATGATGCCGGCGTACCGACCGCGTTCTCTGGCCGGGACGACGTCGGCGATCGTGGCCTGCGAGAGGATGATCAGGCCGCCTGCACCCAGCCCCTGCAGGACCCGGGCGATGATGAGGCACACCATGTTCGGTGACAGCGCACCAAGAACCGACCCGACGGTGAAGATGCAGATCGCAACGATCAGCAGGATCTTTCGGCCGAAGAGGTCGCCGAGCTTTCCGTAGATCGGCATCCCGATGGTGGAGGCGAGGATGTACGAGGTGATGACCCAGTACATCTGGTCGTTGCCGTCGAGCTCGCCGACGATCGTCGGTAAGGCCGCACTCATCACGGTCATGTTCAGAGAAGCCAGCAGCATGGCGACCAGCAGCCCGGCGAACAGGAGCAGGACACCGCGGCGGGACGGCGTGGCCGGTGCCTCGACCGCGCGGGTATCGATCGCCACGTCAGGCCTCTTCCAGGACGGTGGTGAACGACTGTGCGGCGCGATGTACCAGCTCGTCGAGTGGTTGGCCGTCCCGAGGCTCGGCGAGCATCCAGTCGACGGCAATGCGGACGACCGATTGTCCTGCCGCTACAAGGATCTGAGCAGTCGCGCGGATGTCGACGGTGTGGGTGCGGTCCTTCCATCGGTCGGTCTCGGTGAGGCGGGACTCGATGAGTGCCCGGGCGAGGTGATGAAGTTTTTCGGTGTGGGCCAAGCGGATCCGCGACAATTCGGGATGGCGGTGCATCAGTGACATCCGGAGTTCGCGTGACCCGGGCCCGCCCGCGGTCTTGTCGAAGATCTCGAACAGAAGCAGCGCAACCTTCTCGATCAGGTTGTCGTCGCCTCGGATCGCGAAACCCGAGGCGGTGTCGTCGTCGATGGAGGGTTGCCGGAGGCCGAGTATCGCGTCCTCCTTGGAGGGGAAGTAGTTGAAGAAGGTGCGCGGCGAGATGTCGGCTGTCTCTGCGATGTCTTCGATCGTGACCTTCGACAGGTCATCGTGAACGAGCGCCGCGGCGGCCGCGGCCTCATGGATTGCCGTCCACGTGGCGGCGCGCTTGCGCTCACGGAGGGATGGCTGTGCAGAGGTCGGGGACACCCACCCACCGTATCAAAAATTGCAGTCCTGCAAAATTGCACCCCTGCATACTCCGGAAGTGGTGGGTTTTGGCGAGCGTGACCTGCGGTTATGCTCGTCAGAACCCACCAAAATCGGTCAGCCGAGTTGCGACTTCAGGGCGTCGAGAACAGCAACATCTTCGATGGTGGACGGCACGGTGTAGTCCTCGCGGTCGGCGATCTGTCGCATCGTCTTGCGCAAGATCTTTCCCGATCGGGTCTTGGGCAGACCGTTGACGACGGTGACGTCGCGGAAGGTCGCCACCGCGCCGATCTCGTCGCGCACCATGGCCACGAGTTCGGATCGTAAGACATCCGGGTCGATGTCGACGCCCTCCTTCAGGACCACGTATCCACTCGGCCGCTGTCCTTTGAGCTCGTCGTGGATCCCGATCACAGCACATTCGGCGACGGCGGGGTGAGCGGCGACCACGGCTTCGATGCTGCCGGTCGACAGTCGATGTCCGGCAACGTTGATCACGTCGTCGGAGCGGCCGAGCACGAAGACGTAGCCGTCGTCGTCGAGGTACCCGGAGTCGCCGGTCAGGTAGTAACCGGGGAAGGTCTTCAGGTAGGAGGCCTGGAAACGTTCCTCGTCGTTCCACAGCCCGGTCAGCGTGCCGGGCGGCAACGGCAGTTTGATGACGATGTTGCCCTCGTCGCCCGCCGCGACCTGCTCGCCGGCGGCGTCGACGATCTGAACCTGGAAGCCGGGCACCGGGACCGTCGCGGAACCGGGCTTGAGCGGCATCGGTTCGAGACCGAGGAGATTGGCGGCGATCGCCCAACCGGTCTCGGTCTGCCACCAGTGGTCGACGACGGGAACGCCCAGGACTTTCGTCGCCCACGTGTAGGTGTCGGGGTCGAGTCGCTCACCGGCGGCGAACAGGGTGTGCAGCGACGAGATGTCGTGATCGGCGAGAAGCGTGGCGTCAGGGTCCTTCTTGCGGATCGCCCGAATCGCGGTGGGCGCGGTGAACAGTGCCCGGACCCCGTGGTCGGCGATCACCCGCCAGAACGCCCCGGCATCGGGTGTGCCGACCGGCTTCCCTTCGTAGAGAACGGACGTGGCGCCGGCGAGCAGCGGACCGTAGACGATGTAGGAGTGCCCTACCACCCATCCGACATCGGATGCGGTCCACCAGACGTCGCCCGCAGAGATGTTGTACAGATTGCGCATCGACCACGTCAGCGCGACCGCGTGGCCGCCGTTGTCGCGGACGACACCCTTCGGCTTGCCGGTGGTCCCGGATGTGTAGAGGATGTAGAGCGGATCAGTGGCGTCCACCGGAACGGGTTCTGCAGCAACGGCATCGGTGGACAGTTCGTCCCAGTCGAACCAGCCTTCGTGGTCGGCGGCACTGCCCTCGACCTCTTCGCGGTTCTTGACGATGATCGTCGCCGGTGGGTGGGCGGAGAGTTCCAGCGCTTTCGCGACCATCGGCAGGTACTCGACGGTGCGGCCGGGTTCCAGGCCGCCCGACGCCGTCACGAGGGCGACGGGCTGTGCGTCGTCGATACGGGTGGCCAGTTCGCGGCCCGCGAATCCGCCGAACACCACCGAGTGCACCGCGCCGATCCGGGCGCAGGCCAGCATCGCGATCGCCGCCTCCGGGATCATCGGCATGTAGACGATGACCCGATCCCCGGCCGCGACCCCGCGATCGCGCAAGACACCGGCGAAGCGGGCGACCTCGCCGAGCAACTCGGCGTAGGTGTAGATCCGGGTGGTTCCGACCATCGCCGAATCCCAAATCAGCGCAGGGCGATCGCCATGGCCTGCTTCGACGTGCCGGTCGAGAGCATTGTGGCTGGTGTTGAGTTTCGCCCCAGGGAACCACTGGTAGCCACCGTCACCGATACCGAGGGCGATCGTCGGCGGCACGTACCAGTCGACGGCGCCTGCCGCCTCCATCCAGAATGCGTCCGGATCCTCGACGCTGTGGTGGAAAGCTTCCGTGTACGACACCATCGTCTGTCACCTCTCGCTGCGTCAGGGCGCAGCGAGGGCCGTGGAGCGTCGTCGCTGTGCCCGGTTGACCGCTTTGATCAACACACCCTGGCGCGGCGCGAACAAGTAGATGACCGCGAAGGCCAGGCCCTGGGCGAGCACCACCATCGCACCGGGCGCAACGTCCAGGTAATACGCATAGTAGATCCCCAGGACGGCGCAGGAACAGGCCAGGATCGGAGCGATGACGAGCATCCTGTTGAAGCGGTCGGTGAGCAGGTACGCCGATGCACCCGGGATGATCAGCATCGCGACAACGAGCACGACGCCGACAATCTGAAGTGCCACAACACAAGTCAGGGCCAGCAGGCCGAGTAGAAGTGCACCGAGTCGGCGCGGCGACAGCCCGATCGCATGGGCGTGCGTGGGGTCGAACGCGAAAAGCGTGAGGTCGCGGCGTTTGAGGGTCAGGACGACAACCGCCACCACAGCCAAAATGATGATCTGCCACAGATCGGCCTCGGACACCCCGAGGACGTTGCCGAACAGGATGTGGTTGAGGTCCGTCTGACTGGGCGTGATCGAGATCAGGACCAGCCCGAAAGCGAACAACGTGCTGAACACGATCCCGATCGCGGCATCCTCTTTCACGCGGCTGGTGTCTCGGACCACTCCGATCAGCAACACCGCACCGAGGCCGAAGATCAACGCTCCCACCGCGAACGGGGCACCGAAGATGTAGGCGAGGACAACACCCGGTAGCACCGCGTGCGACACCGCGTCACCCATCAACGACCAGCCGATCAGCACGATCCAGCAACTGATCATCGCGCAGACCGCCGCTGCGATGGTCGTCGCGAGGAGCATGTTGACCATGAAATCCTCGGCGAGCGGATCCAGCCACCAGTCGACTATCACGGGACCACCTGCCCGTCGAGGACGTCCATCCCGAAAGCCCGGGCAAGGACTCGTGGCCGCAGGACCTCCCCGGGAAGATCGTGCATGAGAACCGTTCGCATCAGCAGGACCGCCTCGTCGCAGAAGGTCCCGAGGGAACCGAGGTCGTGGGTGGAGATCAGGATCGTCTTGCCTTCTGCCGCGAGGGACACCAGCAACCGGATGATGGTCGCCTCGGACTTCTTGTCCACCCCGGCGAACGGTTCGTCGAGCAGCAGCACGTCGGCGTCCTGGGCGATACCTCGAGCGACGAACGCCCGTTTACGCTGACCGCCCGAGAGCCTGCCGATCTGCCGGTCCGCCAGATCAGTGAGCTCGACCTGCTCGAGAGCGTGTGCGACCGCGTCCTTGTCCGCCTTGCGGGGTCGGCGCATGAAGTTCTGGTGTCCGTACCGGCCCGTCATCGCGACCTCACGAACCGAGATCGGGAACGTCCAATCGACGTCCTCGGACTGGGGGACATACGAGATGAGGCCGTTGCTCCGGGCCTGCGCGGGGGTGCCGCCCGAGATGGACACTGACCCGGCGTCGGGCTTGACCAGCCCCATGATCGATTTGAACAGCGTGGACTTGCCGGAGCCGTTCATCCCGATGAGGCCGCAGATCCGGCCGGGAGCGATGTCGAGGTCGACATGTTCGAGGGCGTGTACGTCCCCGTAGTAGACGCTCACGTCTTTGACGGAGATGGCAGGTGGGGCAGGCGACGAGGCATCGGAGAGAGGAGTCATCGGTTACCACCTTCGGTGAGCGCATTGACGATCGTGTCGGAGTCGTACCGGATGAGGTCGAGATAGGTCGGAACGGGCCCGCCCGCCTCGGACAGCGAATCGACGTACAGTGTGCCGCCGAAGACGGCGTCGGTAGCACGCTCGACCTGTCGCATCACGGCATCGCTGACCGTCGACTCGCAGAACACCGCCCGGATGTTGTTCTCGCGTACGAAATCGAGGGTCGATTGCAGTTGCTTCGAGGTGCCCTGCTGTTCGGCGTTCACCGGCCAGACGAACTTTTCGCGCATCCCGGTGTCGCGGGCGAGATAGGAGAACGCACCTTCGCAGCTGACCAGCGCTCGGCGCTGCTCGGGGACCGTTGCGAGTCGGGCGACCATCCGGTCGTGCACCTGCTGGAGTTCGGCTTTGTAGTCATCGGCGTTCTCGCGGTACTCCAGGGCGTGTTCGGGATCGAGGTCGCTCAACGCTCTCGTGATGTTGTCGACGTAGATCTGCACGTTCAGCGGCGACATCCAGGCGTGAGGGTTCGGCTTGCCCGCACCTGCGTCGCCCGTGATCGGGATCGGGACGACGCCGTCGCTGGCGACGATGTGTTCGGCGTCGAGACGGTCGACGAATTGCTTGAACCAGGCCTCGAGGTTGAGCCCGTTGTCGATGATGAGGTCGGCGTCGGCTGCTCGGCGTAGGTCGCCCGGAGTCGGTTCGTAGCCGTGAATCTCCGCGCCGGCCTTGGTCACGGACTCGACCCTGACCTTGTCGCCCGCGACGCCTGCGACGATGTCCTGCAAGACCGTGAAGGTGGTCAGGACCGTCAGCCGGGAGTCGTCGCGATCGCGCTTGCCGACACACGCGCTCAGTGCCAGTACGCAGGCAGCGACCAGGAGGATCGCGCCGCTGCGTACAGCTGCTGTTCGCATCCGCTCATCTTAGAGTTCGGGTGGCCGAACTTTCAAGTTCAACCACCTCTGCGATCAGGTCTGCAGGAAGGCGGCGACGACCTCGGGCCAGCGACGCACCTGTTCGGGAGTGTCGGCTGTCATCAGCCGGGCGCCGGGAATGATCGCGGTGAGCGAGCGGGCGGACGACAACGGATGGCCGTCATCGCCCGACCAGGCGAGCACCAACACCGGCACACCGATGGCAGCAAGGGCTGCGGCCGGGGGCAGGTCTGACAGGGCTGCGCCACGCAACACCGACGGCAGTAGTGACCGGGGGACCGACGGAGGGGAAGGGCTCTGCACGATTCCGTTCAACACCGGCGGCGGCGGTCCTGCCGTGGCCTCGAAGGCGGCCATGCCCTCGCGCTCGATGAGTGCAGCGCCGTCCCGATATCCGGCGACGTGCCGGGCACGGGTCTGTCCTGCCGTCGGCGGCGTCGTGAGAACCAGACTGCGGAACCGGCCCGGTTGGGCGACCGCGGCGTAGAGCAGGGTGGCGGTGCCCATGGAGGCACCGATGCCCGAGACCTGTTCCGTGCCGGCGGTGTGGTCGAGCAGGTCGAGTAGATCGAGGGCGAGATTGGGCCACGTGTAGTGCTCGGGCATGGCATCTCCGGTGGAATTCCCATGTGCCCGAGCGTCGTAACGAATCAGGCGGTGCCCGCCTTCGAGTGGGGACCAGTCGAACGGCCCGGCAGGCTGATCTCCGGTTGCGCTCGCGGTCAGGCCGTGCGCCCAGAGCGCAGGCGGGCCCACCCCGGACTCGGTCCACGCGAGCCGGGCTCCGCGAACCGTGCAGTAGTGTGGCGCTCCGGTCATCGCCCCGGTCCGGCCTGGGTGGCGAGCTCCACCAGATCCCGTGCAGGGCCCCGTAATCCGCCGCTGCGGTTCCAGACCGCCCGTAGCGTGCGGGGCATCCGGACGCCGGTCACGGAGATCCGCACGAGTCTGCCGTCCGCCAATTCCGGGGTCACGGACAGACTCGAGAGCACCGCGGGTGCGTCCGAACTCAACACCGCAGCCTTGACCGCAGCGACCGAGGTCAGCTCCAACAGGGGATCGGCGACCGCTCCGAACGCAGCCTCGAACGTGACGCGCGTACCGGACCCCGGTTCCCGTTGGACCAATGGTGTTCGTGCCAACTCCTCCGTGGTGATCGCGTGTTCGCTTCTGGCCCAGGGGTGTTCAGGGCGGGTGACCACCACCAGCTCGTCGCGGCCGACAGCCAGGTTGTCCAGCCGCGACTCCACGTCGGGGCCCTCGACGAATCCCAGGTCGACGGTGCCGCCCAGCACCTCGCGCGCCACATCCGCTGAGTTCATGGGCCGGACACTGATGCGGGCCTCGGGATGGAGTCGGCGCAGACTCAGTGCCCATGAGGGGATGAGGTATTCGGCGATCGTCATCGATGCCGCGACAGTCAGCGAGGCCCGTTTGCTGCCGAGCAACGATTCGACACCGGCAGAGAACTTCGCGGCGGCGTCGAGCAGGCCCGCCGCCCATTCCAGCACGGCGACACCCTCGGTGGTCAGTTCGGTACCCGCCGGCGAGCGGCGGAAGAGCACGACGCCGAGTTCGCGCTCCACCGCGCGCACGCGGGAGCTGATCGCCTGCTGGCTCAGGTTCTGTTCACGAGCTGCGGCGCTCATGCTTCCGCTCCGCGCCACCGACACCACCACGTCCAGCGCAGACAGGTCGGGGACGCGCGCGGGCAACACCATCATCGCAGGGTACAAGGCAAACTTGTGACATGACAAGTACAAGCCGTCTACCGGTGAGAACGTCTGAGCTGCACGATTCAAAGCATGACGCCGAACTGGTTTGCCGCAATCATGGGTACGGGGATCGTGGCCACCTCAGGGGTGGCCCTGCACTCGGACTTCCCGGGTCTGTACACATCCGCCACCGGTTTCTGGCTCCTCGCGTCGGTGGGGTTGGTGATCGCGACCGTCCTGTTCCTGCGCGGAGGCCCTTCCGAGCACGCCGGCGACCCGACGATGGTCCACTTCTACGGAGCGCCCGCCATGGCACTGCTGACCGTCGGCGCCGGCACCATCGAGCTCGGTCCGCAGTTCCTCGGCAACCATGTCGCGGTGTGGGTCGGCGGGTTGCTGTGGCTGGCCGGCACCGCGGCCGGACTCTTCACCGCCGTGTGGATCCCGTTTCGGATGATCACCGGGGCACAGAGTGCGCAGGCGGGTGCGATGCCGAGCTGGCTCATGCCGGTGGTCCCGCCGATGGTCTCGGCTGCCACCGGATCGCTGCTGATCCAGCACATCCCGGCGGGACAACTGCGGCTCGGCGTCCTGGCGACCTGCTACGGCATGTTCGGCCTGAGTCTCGTCCTCGGGTTCCTGACCATCGCAATGGTCTACTCCCGCCTCGTCCATCGGGGTCTACCGTCGGTCGACGTGGCCCCGACAGTCTGGATCATGCTCGGTATGATCGGTCAATCCATCACCGCTGCAGTGCTGTTGGGCAACAACTCGGCACTGGTATTCCGGGGGCAGCAAGCGCCGATCGCGGCCGGGCTACACATCCTCGGGATCGGCTACGGACTGGTGATGTCCGGGTTCGCCGTCTTCGTCTTCGCACTGGCAGTGTCCATCACGGTGCACAACGTGCGCCGCGGGATGAGTTTCACCCCTGCCTGGTGGAGCTTCACCTTCCCGACCGGCACCTGTGTCACCGGATCTGCAGCTCTTGCATTCGCCACCGACTCCGGGTTGTTGCAGATCATCGCGGGGGCGCTGTATGTGCTGCTGATCCTCGCCTGGGTGGTCGTCGCCTCTCGGAGTCTGATGCAGGTTGTCGGACAGACACTGGCGCCGAAGGTGCCGGGTTTCCAGATGCGTACCGGCACTGCAACACCTGCGCTCGAACGGAATGCCGGCACCGACGTACACGCAGTTTCGGTCTAGGTTCCCGGTTCATCCGTGCGGTGATGGCAACCGCGAGATCGCTTGCGGGCCAACGCCGCATTCACCACCAGCATCGCCGTGACGGTGAGTGCGGCGTCCTCGTGGTCGGTGGCAGTGACCGGTGTGCGTCGGGGTGCCGACTGTAGTTGCTCGGCCAAGGTGCTGAGCCCGGTGTGGTCACGGCTGAGCGCGGCGCGGTCGGACATCTGATTCTGCAATTCACCGCGTGGTGCGATGGGACGGTCCGCGACTGCAGTGAGTCCATCGGGCCGTGCCACCGGCCCGCCGGCCCGGTCGATCGCGGCGTCGGCCACGCGTCGTCCCATGACCAGACCTTCGAGCAAACTGTTGGACGCCAGACGATTTGCGCCGTGTAGTCCGGTGCGGGCGACCTCGCCCGCGGCGTACAGCCCTGGGATGGACGTCGCTCCCGAGGTGTCGGTGACGATTCCACCACACAGGTAATGGGCGCCGGGAACCACCGGAATGAGGTCGGTGGCCGGATCGATGCCGATCACCTCAACCCCTGCGGTCACGGTGGGGAATCGGCGGGCGAAGTCGCTGATGTGCCGCGCGTCGAGGTAGACGTGCTCGGCACCCGTCCTGGCCATCGCAGCGGTCACCGCGTTCGCGACCACATCGCGCGGTGCGAGGTCACCGAGGAGATGGACGCCTTCGGTGACCGAATGGCCGTCGATGTCGACCAGGATCGCGCCCTCCCCACGAAGCGCTTCGGTGATGAGGGTGCGGCGCCCTCGAACTCCCGGGCGGTAGAGCATCGTGGGATGGAACTGGATGAATTCCATGTCGGCCACTACTGCCCCGACCGCGTGTGCCAGAGCTATCCCGTCCCCGGTCGAACCGAGGGGATTGGTGGTGGCACGGTACATGTGGCCGGCGCCGCCGGTGGCGAGAACGACGGTGGGAGCGAACACTTCGGCGGTGCGACCGTCGCCCGACCCGATGCGTAGGCCCACTGCGTCACCGCCCGTGGACAGCACCACCTGCTGGGCGTGCGACTCGTCGATGACCCGAATCTGCGAATGGGACAGGGCGCGGGTGGCGAGTGAGCGTTGCACCTGCGCGCCGGTCGCATCTCCTCCTGCGTGGATGACGCGGCGGACGCTGTGTCCGCCTTCTCTCGTACGCAGGAACCGACCGTCGGGACCCCGGTCGAACTGCGCCCCCCATTCCACAAGGGTCGAGACCGCCGCGAAGCCGTCGCCGAGGATCGATGCGGTGGCGACCTCGTCGGTCAGTCCGGCACCGGCGACCACGGTGTCGCGGGTGTGCAGCGCCACCGAGTCCTCGTCGTTGTCGGGCTCGACGACCGCGATACCGCCTTGGGCGAAATAAGTCGCGGTTCCCGGGTCGAGGTCGTCTGGGCGCCAACCGCGCCCCTTGTTGAGAACGATCACGGTCAGACCCGCCTCGGCGGCCCTGACCGCAGCGGTGAGACCGGCGACGCCGGCACCGACGACCACGAGATCAGCACGCAACGCAGCGTCGGCAACCATGGGTGGAAAGTCTATCGGTCAGCGTTTGACCAGTGATATCCGTAGCTCGTCGAGCGGCACCTCGACGCCGTCCGGGGTGGACACCGTCACCTGCACCGGCGCGCCGGTCTTGTCGGAGACCATCTCGAGTGGCTTGCCCTTGGGCTGGCAGTACTTGTCACCCCACTGCATCAACCCGAACAAGACCGGCACGAGGTCGGCGCCCTTCTCGGTGAGTCGGTACTCGAAACGGGTCCGCTGGCCGGGCTCCTGATACGGCGACTTCTCCAGCAGACCCTCGGCGACGAGGGCCTTGAGCCGCGCGGCGGCGACGGCGTCGCTGACCCCGACCCGCCGGGCGAAGCCGTCGAAGCGGGTGGTGCCGTACATCGATTCGCGCATGATCAGCATCGCGGTCTTGGTCCCGACGACGTCGAGGGCGCGCACGATGGAGCACCGATTCCCGGGAACCCAGCGGTCGAGGTCAGCCAGCTTGTCGTCGAGTACTACAGCCATGCGTCCATGGTACGCGGCCTGACTAGGGTGTACAGCAGTCAGGAGGCAGTCAGCTCAGGACGAGGCAGAACGGATGGCCGACCGGATCGAGGTAGACGCGAAAGCCCTCGTGCTCCTGCCCCTCGACCTTGGTGGCACCGAGCGCGAGAACCTGGGGTTCGGCGGTCTCGAAGTCGGAGACCTGGACGTCGAGATGGAACTGCTGACTACCGTGCGGGTCGGGGAACTGCGGTGGCACGTAACTGGTGGAGGGTTGGAATGTCAGTTTCGCCTTGCCCAGACCGCAGTCGAGTTCGACCCAATCGGAATCGCTGGTGTCGAGTTCTCCGCCGAGCAGCTGCTGGTAGAACCGGGCCAACTCCACCGGATTCGGACCGTCAAGTGCAATTGCATTCACGAAACCGATCATCAGTACTCCCATCTCGTGTGTCGACTCGCCACCAGGGTCACTTGAGGACAAGATGTACTCGTGGTGGGCGAATTCGATGCGTGTTGGTCAACGGTAATTGCTGCCGCCGACACTCACGCGGCGTTCGGTGACGCCCCCGACAACGGATGGGTGCAGCGGTGCCGGTTGGAATCAGGTCACCCCGGGCTCCACGGTAGTGATGCCGGCGCCAAGCCGGTGACCGGTCGCAGGCTGTGGCTGCAGTGGGTCGACGAGGTCTCGGGCCATCGATTGATCGAATTGTCGCCGTGTCCCGGAACCGACGGCGCCGACTCCGCGTGTGCCCTCTTCGCCGATCACGGCGGACCCCACAGGTTCGTTCCTACGTCGTCGACTCTCACGTTCGGTACGCACTACCAATCGGAGACCACCGTCAGCCGCAACGGCTCGAGCCGGGGTGGCTCGGTTGCGACCGCTCGCGGGTCCGTGGCGCCCGCACCGCCCCAGCGACACGCCACCGAGCAACCCCGGGTGTCCGTTCCCGAGTCTGTCGGAGAACAGGTGAGTACCGGTCGTCGGTCGCGGCATCTCGACGACACGCAGCAGGAATCCGACGATCAGACGTCGCAGACTTCCCCGCCGAGTGCGCCTGGGACGGCGCGGACGCGTCGGGCCGCCGACAGGGCAGCTGAGGCTGTACCCACCGTCGACGAGGCACTGCTCGCTGTCGCGGAAGCTCTGGCCGCGTTGGCCAGGGCGATCCGCCGCCGCGACGACACCGTCTAGCCCCGATCACCCGCCGACGTCATCCCCGGTGAACGTCCGTCGAGGCACTGTGTCCTCGACGGGTCATGTCGGGTCTGGATGTGGTGTGCGTGGCCGCTCGTGGCGCCTCAGTACCCTAGGGGGGTATGGTAGCCGACAAGCGCCGAACGAGGAGTGATCATGGCAGACGAACATCTGGAACACGAGCAGCACCAGCACGGTTACATCCACCGCAAGGACGATTACCTCAAGCGGTTACGCCGGATCGAGGGGCAAGCCCGTGGACTCCAGAAGATGGTCGAAGAAGAGAAATACTGCATCGACATCCTGACGCAGGTGTCCGCGATGACGAAGGCGCTGCAAGCGGTCAGTCTGGGGCTCTTGGAAGAGCACATGTCTCACTGCGTGATCGACGCCGCCCGCGAGAGTGACGAGGCAGGTCAGGCGAAGGTCAAAGAGGCCACCGAGGCGATAGCCCGGCTGGTCCGTTCATAGAAGGGGACGTCACGACATGAGTGCAGACACGTACACAGTGGTCGGGATGACCTGCGGGCATTGCGTCGCATCGGTCACCGAAGAGGTCAGCGAAGTGTCCGGAGTCGATCGGGTCGAGGTCGACCTGGAATCCGGTGGCCTGACCGTTCACGTCTCGGAACCCGTTGCGCGCAAGGAGATCGAGGCCGCGGTCACAGAGGCCGGATATCGGTTGGCGTGAGGTCATGGCCACTGCTGCGCCACAGGCGCGTATAGATCTCGAGATCGGCGGCATGACCTGCGCGTCCTGCGCCAATCGAATCGAACGCAAACTGAACAAACTCGACGGTGTCGAGGCGACGGTCAATTATGCGACCGAGAAGGCCAGCGTTCGTTACGCCGACCCGATCGACACCGCGGCCCTCATCGCCGCCGTTGAGGCGGCCGGTTATTCCGCCACCCCACCGGCGAGAGCCGATGACGACGAGGCGCCCGGTGAACCCGCGAAAGACGGCGAACTGCGGGCGCTTCGACACCGCACACTGGTCAGTGCGGCGCTCTCGGTGCCGGTCATCGCCATGGCGATGATCCCGGCGCTGCAGTTCGACAACTGGCAGTGGCTGTCGCTGACCCTGGCCGCGCCGGTGGTGGTGTGGGGCGGCTGGCAGTTCCATCGCGCTGCCGTCATCAATGCCCGGCACGGGGCCGCGACCATGGACACCCTGGTGTCGGTCGGGACCGTCGCAGCGCTCGGTTGGTCGCTCTACGCACTCTTCTTCGGATCTGCCGGCGATCCGCAGACCGCCCATGGCGCAATGGATATGGGCGGTACCGATGGAACCGGGAACATCTATCTCGAAGCGGCCGCGGGTGTGACCACGTTCATTCTCGCCGGCCGCTACTTCGAGATGCGCTCCAAGCGGCGGGCCGGTGCAGCGCTCCGTACGCTGCTCGGTCTGGGTGCCAAGGATGTGACGCTCCTGGTGGACGGTGTCGAAAGGTTGGTTCCCATCGAGCAACTCGCGGTCGGGGATCTGTTCGTCGTGCGGCCGGGCGAGCGCATCGCCACCGACGGGGTGATCGACAGCGGAACGTCGGCGGTCGACGCCTCGATGTTGACCGGAGAAGCGGTCCCGATCGAGGTCAATCCGGGTGACACCGTGGTCGGGGCGACGGTCAATGCCGGCGGACGCGTTGTCGTGCGGGCGAGTCGAATCGGTGCCGACACCCAGCTTGCCCAGATGGCCCGGTTGGTGGAGCAGGCGCAAACAGGTAAGGCACGGGTACAGCGCCTCGCCGACCGGATATCGGGCGTGTTCGTGCCGATCGTCATCGCGCTTGCCCTCGGCACCCTGGCAGTTTGGCTCCTGCTCGGATACGGCGCAACCGACGCTTTCACCGCCGCGGTTGCCGTGCTGATTATCGCCTGCCCGTGTGCGCTGGGCCTGGCCACCCCGACCGCGCTGATGGTCGGTACCGGCCGAGGGGCGACGATGGGTGTGCTGATCAAGGGGCCGGAGGTGCTCGAGTCCACCCGACAGGTCGACACCGTCGTGCTCGACAAGACCGGGACGGTGACCACCGGCCAGATGGTCTTGACGGACGTGAGGGTCGCCGACGGCGAGGAACACGACCATGTCGTCGCGATGGCCGGATCCGTCGAGGACGCGTCCGAGCATCCCATCGCCCGGGCGGTTGCCGACGGGGCTCGTCGGCTCGTCGGCACCCTGCACCCGGTGACCGAATTCTCGAGTACCGCGGGTCTCGGGGTGCGTGCCACCATCAACGGCGTCGAGGTGGTGGTCGGTCGGCCGAAGCTGCTGACGGACAGCGGTTTCGAGCTGCCTGCCGAGCTCGATGTGGCGCTCGAGGAGGCCGGTGCAGCAGGGTACACGGCGGTGGTCGTCGGTTGGGACAGGCGGATCCGCGGGGTCTTGGTGGTGGCCGATGAGGTGAAGCCGACATCAAAGCAGGCGGTGGCCGAGTTCAAGGGGCTCGGTCTGATGCCGGTCCTTTTGACCGGCGATCACGAAACGGTGGCGACAACCGTTGCGGCGCAGGTCGGTATCGAGACCGTGATCGCGGGGGTACTGCCCGCGGACAAGGTCGACGTGATCAAACGACTGCAGGCCGAGGGAAGAATCGTCGCGATGGTCGGCGACGGCGTCAATGACGCCGCGGCACTGGCCCAAGCCGATCTCGGGCTCGCGATGGGCACCGGGACCGATGCCGCCATCGAGGCGAGCGACATCACCCTGGTCCGCGGGGACCTGCGCGCGGCGGGCGATGCCATCCGGCTGTCCCGGGCCACGCTGCGCACCATCAAGGGCAATCTGTTCTGGGCCTTCGGCTACAACGTGGCGGCCATCCCGCTGGCGGCGGCCGGACTGCTCAGTCCCATGATCGCCGGAGCGGCGATGGCCCTGTCGTCGGTGTTCGTGGTCGGAAACAGTTTGCGGCTGCGTCGCTTTCGGTGACGGGATGCGAGGGCTCGCCGGTCTACGTCGGAACCGGCGGGTTCGGAATCTGGTCGAGCTCGGGCTCGTCGGCGCCCTTGGCGAACACCAGGGGATAGAGAATGCCGGCGATCACCGCACCGAGCAGCGGAGCCAGCCAGAACAGCCACAGCTGACCCGGCGCCCCATTGCCGTTGAAGAACGCGACGGCAGTCGATCGGGCCGGGTTCACCGACGTGTTGGTGATCGGGATGCTGATGAGGTGGATCAGGGTCAGTGTCAGTCCGATCGCGATGCCCGCGATGCCTGCTGGTGCACGAGTGTCGGTGGCGCCGAGGATCACGACGACGAAGATCGCCGTGAGGACGACCTCGGCGATCAGGGCAGCCAAGAGGGTGTATCCGGACGGGGAGTGGTCGCCGAATCCGTTCGCGGCCATATTGCCCTCGGCTTCGAAACCGTCTTTGCCTTTGGCTATGACAAGAATGACAACGCCTGCAATAAGACCGCCGACCACTTGCACCACTATGTAACCGGGTACGTCTTTCCATTCGAATCGTTTGGCCAGTGCGGCCCCTACGGTGACAGCGGGATTGAAATGACCTCCCGAAATGTGGCCGAGTGCGTACACACCGGTCAGGACGGTGAGGCCGAACGCAATCGACACACCGAGGAAGCCGACGCCCACCTGGAAACTCGTTCCGGTGTCATCGTCTTGGGCAATCGACTTGGCGGCGAATACGGCTGTACCGCAACCGCCCAGAACCAGCCAGAATGTGCCCAGCGCTTCCGCAGCGAGCTTCTGGACAGTGGTCGGAGAGGACATGTGGGTTATACCTCCATCAATGGGACGTGCCGGGCACCGACGAATAGACTCATGGCAGCGTGGAGCGCTCATGATGAACACGGGTGAATCCGCCGTTTGCTCTGCCGAAAGTATTACCACTGTGACCGCTGAATCGTTCTTCCGATTGCAAATTGAAATGTCACGGATCGAGAAAGGTGGCCGATCGTGCCGATGATTGCGGAGTCATACCCATGAGCAACGTTGTCGATGGTCCCGAAATTGATTGCCTGCCCGTTCCCGGCGATCCGGAACGGGTGCAGATCCTGACCTCGCGAGACGTTCCGCTCGGTGGTCCGAGGGCGATGGTGGTCCACCGCACACTGCCTCAGCGGGCCCGTTCGCTGATCGGGGCGTGGTGCTTCGTCGACCATTATGGACCGGCGGACGTCAGCGAAACCGGTGGAATGGATGTACCCCCGCACCCGCATACCGGCCTGCAGACAGTGAGTTGGCTTTTCGAGGGTGAGATCGAGCATCGCGACAGTCTCGGTGAACACGCGATGGTGCGGCCCGGGGAGGTCAATCTGATGACCGCCGGTCACGGTATCTGCCACTCCGAGGTGTCGACGCCCGACACCACGGTGTTGCATGGCGTGCAGCTCTGGGTGGCGATGCCGGACGATGCACGTGACTCCGAGCGGCGTTTCGAGCACTTCGTCCCGGAGCCCTTCTCGGTCGACGGAGGGCGCGTGAGTGTCTTCATCGGAGAATTGCTCGGCAGGACATCGCCGGTCTCGACGTTCACCCCGCTGGTCGGCGCGCAGATCGACCTCGACTCCGGGTCGTCGCTGACCATCCCGGTGCAGACCGATTTCGAATACGGGATCCTGGTCGATCAGGGAACGGTCGGCGTCGAGGGCTCCGAGGTCGCCCGTACTGAGCTGGGATATGTGGGTATTGGCCATGACCAGATCACCGTGCAGAGTTCGGGCGACGGGCCTGCGCGACTGATTCTGCTGGGCGGCACACCTTTTGAGGAAGAACTGGTGATGTGGTGGAACTTCGTCGGACGCAGTCACGAGGAGATCGTGGCGTACCGGCAGCAATGGCAGGATCACTCGGACCGGTTTGGTGAGGTGTCCGGATACAGCGGTGATGTCGATCGGCTGCCTGCGCCGACGCTGCCGAATGCGAGGATCAAACCGCGCTCCGGCCCCGGTGCGTGACCCCGGAATAGCAGTGATGGGAAGGTGGTTGAGCGGGGCATGACGCAAAACAGTGAAGCATTGACGGACAAGACCGGTGCGGCGGTGATCGTTTCGCCGGATCCGGCGAAACGCCGGTACACGGTCTCGGTGGAGGGGCAGGTCGCCGGGTTCACCCAGTACGCAGATCGGACCGCGCAAGGGTCGAGTCAGCGCGTTTTCTACCACACGGAGGTCGACGACGCCTTCGGTGGCCGCGGGCTGGCGACCATCCTGGTGAAGGAGGCCCTCGATGATGTTCGTGCGCAGGGGAAACGGATCGTAGGGGTGTGCCCGCTGGTGGCGGCGTACCTCAAGAAGCATCCTGAGTATTCCGACATCACCGACCCGGTCACCAAAGATGTTCTCACCTGGCTAGGGGTCTGAGACCACAGCGAATCAGGGCATACCGACCAGACGTGACAACGCGGCGGTGCCGGCTGCTGCCAGCACCACGACGACGAACGGTGCCTTTCGCCACGCGAGGACACCACCGACGGTGACGCCGAGAATTCTCGCCGGGGTTGCGATGTCGCCGCCGTCGGTGAACGTCGCGGTGGCGACCAACGCGGCGAGCAGGACGACGGTGCCGGCGGTGGTGAGTTGCTGCAGGCGGTCGGGCAGCGTCCACCGCGCGGCAAGCACCGGTCCGGCAAACCGGAACGCGTACGTGCCGACGGCCAGCACGGCAATGCCCGCGAGCAGGACCGGGACCGATGTGGTCATGAGTGGATCGCCGGTTTCGGACGCCGGAGGGGCATGGTCAGCACCAGTGCCGACAACGCCAGCAGGATCGGGACGCCGGCGGGCAGCAACGGCGAGACCGCGACCGCGATCACCGCTCCGACTACCGCTGCGCGGCGGGTCGCCCGCTCTGCGAGCGACGGCAGTATCAAGGCGAGCAGTACCGCTGGGAATGCGGCATCGAGCCCGAACGCGTCGGTATCGCTGACCAGCGTCCCGCCGAGCGCGCCGACCAGGACCCCCAGGTTCCAGGAGACGAAGAGACCGCCCCCGCAGAGCCAGTACACCGATCGACGTTCGTGCGACGAGGTTTGCGACAGGGTGAAGGCGACCGATTCGTCCACCATCAGATGTGATCCGACGAGCCGGCTCGCGAGCGAGGTACCGAAGACGTCGCCGAGGGAGAACCCGAACAAGATGTGGCGGGCGTTCGCGAGTAGGCCGGCCGACACAGCAGCGACGATGCCTCCGCCGGCGGCAACGATGGCAACGAACGCGAACTGGGATGCGCCCGCGAAAACGACGATCGACATCACCAGCGGCACCCACAAGGGGAGACCACTGCTGACGGCGATGGCGCCGAAGGAGAGGCCGACGACGGAGATCGCCGCGCACACCAGAGCGATGTCGCGTGTGAGCTGAGGATCGAGTGTTCGCCATATCGAACGCATGACCAAAATAATGGACCACAGCTGCCTCGTTCGTCAAGCCGAACGAACGGTAGTCTGTGTCGAACGTATCGATCGAGGGGTCCACGACATGAGCGGCGCACCACTACAGGCAATAGCGACATCGCTGCAACGAGAACGAAAACGTACCGGGTTGTCGCTCGCCGAGGTCGCACGGCGAGCCGGGGTCGCGAAATCCACCCTGTCGAGTCTGGAGGCGGGCAACGGCAACCCGAGTGTGGAGACGCTGTGGGCGCTCAGTACCGCACTGGGTGTTCCCTTTGCGCACCTCGTGCAGCCCCCGATTCCGCGCGTACAGGTGATTCGCGCAGGTGAGGGTCCCGCATTCTCCTCAGAACGGTCGAATTACCTGGCCACCTTGCTGGCCACGTGCCCGCCCAACGCCCGTCGCGACATCTACCTCATCGCGGCGCAGCCCGGTGAGCCTCGCGACGCCGATCCGCACGCAGCCGGTGTGGTGGAGCACGTTGTGCTCAGCGCCGGGCGGGCTCTGGTCGGCCTGACCGCCGAACCGGTCGAACTCGGGCCTGGTGACTACATCAGCTACCCCGGCGACCTTCCACACATCTTCAAGGCGTTGGTCCCCGACTGCAGTGCGGTGTTGATCTCCGAACACATCTGAGCCCGGCCCGGCGATGAGTTGTCTCCTGCGCCCTGGTCCATATGGGTGTACGCGAACCACACGGACCGGTAGGAGGTACCTCGATGGCGGCACCTCGCCGCGGTGTCGGTCTGCCGACCTTTGGCCCGCTGGCCGGTCCGGAAGCGGTGTCTGTCATCGCCCGCACCGCCGATGACCTGGGCCTCGATGGCGTCTCTGCTACCGATCGGCTGTTGCTGCCCGCCGACCCGGGCCCCGTCGGAAGGCCCTGTCAGCTGCCGATGCCCGTCTGGGATCCGATAGAGACGCTGACCTGGGCGGCGGCGCATACGACGCGCGTCCGGCTGGCGACGACGGTGATCCACTCGCTGTTCCAACCCCCGGTGGCGCTCGCTCGTCGGCTCGGGACTCTTGACCGGCTCAGCGGGGGCAGGCTGATGGTGGGCATCGGCCAGGGATGGACACCGCACGAACATGAGGCCGCGGGCGTGGCGATGTCCACGCGAGGAAGGCAGTTCGTGGAGCACCTGGAGCTGATGCGCGAGTGCTGGCGGGCGGGACCGGTGTCCCATGCCGGAGAGTTCTACGATCTGAGATCTAGTTGGGTCGAACCCAAGCCGGTTCAAGACCCGCTCCCGGTGTTCATCGCCGCGGTGACCCCGGACGGGATCGCGCAGGCGGCCGCAATCGCAGACGGCTTCATGTTCCCCGTGACCTGCTGGGATGCCGCACGCGATGCCGTCCGAGGATATCGAGAGGCGGGAGGGAGCGGCCCGATCGCGCTGCGGCTCAATCCGATTCGGGACCGGCGCGATCATGCTCTCGAGAGATTCTCCGAGTCGCTGGCCGCCGACTTCGGTCGGGCCCTGGCTCTCGGTGCGGACGAGGTGCACTGGGAGTTCAACCAGTCGTCGATGACTTTGGCCGATCAGTGCAAGGCCATGGCACTCATCGCCGATATGGCCTAAATTAGAACGAGTTCTAGTTTGGGTCGCGTCAGTGAGGAAATGTGATGAAGGCAGAGTTGCCCGAGGTAGTACCCGTGTCGGACGTCGACGCGTGGACCGATGAGGTCGACGTCCTGGTGGTCGGATGCGGTGTCTCCGGCGGCAGCGCCGCGGTGGCGGCGGCCTCCGACGGGGCGCAGGTGCTCGTCCTCGAACGCGCCGCCGTTGCCGGTGGCACCTCATCGATGGCAGGCGGCCATTTCTACCTCGGTGGCGGGACCGCCGTGCAGAAGGCAACAGGCCACGACGACTCACCCGAGGAGATGGAGAAGTACCTGCTCGCGGTCTCACGTGACCCCGAACCCGAGAAGATCCACGCCTACAGCCATGGCAGCGTCGAGCATTTCGACTGGCTGGAGTCGCTGGGGTTCGAGTTCGAGCGCAGCTATTACCCCGAGAAGGCCGTCATCCAGCCCGAGACACAGGGCCTGATGTACACGGGGAACGAGAAGGTCTGGCCGTTCTGTGAACAGGCCGTTCCCGCTCCCCGTGGGCACAAGGTCCCCGTGAAGGGTGACCTGGGCGGTGCCGGAATGGTGGTCGATCTGCTCGTCAAACGCCTCGCTGAGTTGGGTACAGAGATCCGGTACGAGACGGGTGCCCGCAACCTGGTCGTGGATGAGTCCGGTGCCGTGGTCGGGGTGAAGTGGAAGCGACTGCAAGACACCGGCTTCATCAAGGCGAAGTCCGTGATCATCGCGGCGGGCGGTTTCGTGATGAACGAATCGATGGTCGCCGAGTTCGTCCCGCAGATGGCCGAGAAGCCGTACACGCTGGGCAGTACCTATGACGACGGGCTCGGTATCCGCCTCGGCGCATCTGTGGGCGCCGCACTCAAACACATGGATCAGCCCTTTGTCACCGCCCCCGTCTACCCTCCGTCGATCTTGCTGACCGGCATCGCCGTCAACAAGGACGGGAACAGATTCGTCAACGAGGATTCGTATCACTCACGGACCTCGGCGTTCGTCATGGAGCAACCGGACGCCATCGCCTATCTGATCGTCGACGAGGCGCACCTGGAGCGACCCGAGTTTCCTCTCGCCCCACTCATCGACGGCTGGGAGACTGTTGCTGAGATGGAGTCGGCATTGGGGATCCCGACGGGGAACCTGACGAAGTCGCTCGACCGATACAACGACAACGCCGCCCGGGGAGAGGATCCCGACTTCAACAAGCGGCCGGAATGGCTTGCACCGCAGAACAGTGGCCCGTGGGGCGCGTTCGATCTCTCCCTTGGTAAGGCGATGTACGCGGGTTTCACGATGGGTGGGGTGGCGACATCGGTCGACGGTGAGGTCCTCACGGAGGCCGGCGACGTGGTGCCGGGGCTCTACGCGGCGGGTGCCGGGGCTGCGAACATCGCCCAGGACGGGAAGGGTTACGCGAGCGGGACGCAGCTGGGTGAGGGGTCGTTCTTCGGTCGGCGGGCGGGACGCCACGCGGCGGCACGCTGAGCCACGCTATGGGGAGACCGACACTTCTTCCTGGGCGATCTGGCGTCGTCGGGCGCGCACGAACACATGACGGAAGGTCAGGAACCTGACTGCTGTGGCGATCAGGTTGACCGTCATCAGCACCACCAGCTCGAGCCGGCTCGAGGGGTGCTCGGAGATCTGGTGCAACGCCATCAGTGACAGTGCGCTGAGTGCTGCGCCGAAGCCGAACACCAAGATGCCTTGCACGTGATGCACCAGCAGTCGATGGCTGCCGCGCAGCGCAAAAGTGAACGCGCGGTTGGCTGCGGTGTTGAGAATGGCCGCGATGAGCATCGATACGAAGTTTGCCGCCTGAGCGCCCATCAGCGGATGAAGCGACAGGTACATCAGTGCGTACGCCGTCGTGCAGAGGATGCCTACAGCACAAAAACGCAAGACCTGGGTCGACAAGGGCTTACGAAGTAGTTCGACGAGAAAGTGCCGCCGGGGAGGATCTTGCGCCGCCTCAGCGGTCTCGATCGCGTCTCCGGGGACCGGGCCTACCGTCACACCCACCACGATATGGCAGGAACCCCCAAAATGTGTTATCGCCCCGGCCGGTGGCCGGGGCGACAACTTCTATGTTTGCTGTATCAAAGGAGCGACTCGAGTCGGGACGGTCGGTCGGGGGGTGTACCGCCCCGACCCGAGTCTTGATCTACCCCAGATGCTGGTTCTCGCAGTCGCGGATTACGCGGCCGGAGGCGTCAGCACCGTGTCGATGAGGTAGACGGTTGCGTTGGCGGTTTTCACACCGCCACAGACCACAGAGGCATCCTGAACCTTGAGGGTGTCGACCGGACCGGCGACGGTCACGGTGCCGCCTTCGACGGTCGCGTGGTCGCCGATGACCTGCTCAGGGGTGAGCTGGCCGGGGACAACGTGGTAGGTCAGGATCTTGGTCAGGGTTGCGCTGTCGGTCTTGAGGGACTCGACGGTCGCCGGGGGCAGCTTGGCGAAGGCGTCATCGGTCGGGGCGAAGACGGTGAACTCGCCGCCGTTCAGGGTGTCCACCAGGTTGACATCGGGG
This sequence comes from Williamsia soli, assembly GCF_017377795.1. Classification (GTDB taxonomy): domain Bacteria; phylum Actinomycetota; class Actinomycetes; order Mycobacteriales; family Mycobacteriaceae; genus Williamsia; species Williamsia soli. Next base: position 219,890 of record NZ_JAFRDR010000001.1, read on the forward strand.
TTGAGCTGGCCGGATACGGCCTGCGTCAGGGTCTTGAGCATCGGGTTGTTGCTCGCGGCGGTGGCAACCGGATCGGCAGCCATTCCGTCAACCGATCCTGCGCCGGTGGGGTTTGCCTCGGCGTATGCCGCACAACCGGGTCCGACCAGGGTGGCGGGCTCCATCGAAGTGCTTGAATCCGAGGACATCTCGGAAGAAGTCATGGGTGCCGACGTCGCGGCACTGGACGAAGAGGAGTCGGAACTGTCGTCCGAACAACCTGCCACGAGGCCGATTGCCAAGCCAACGCTCGCCACTGTTACTGCGACGCGCTGAATTCGTTTGAGAGCCATGTTCGCTGTCCTATCGATTGCTGTCGGTCTACTGCACGGTGTGGGCGACGCTGCCGTTGCTCGGACTCGAGCTCCGGCTTCTGCCGATCACTTGGTCGATCACTGCAGGTTCGGAGCTGTGCGCAGAGCGGATGGGTATGGATCGAAAAGAATTTTTCCGAGTTCGGAGAACCATCCGGAATGCCGACGACTCCGAATCCCCTTCGTTATCAACACTTGCCAGTGCGTTACCCAATCGAGATCTTCTGAAGGGCTGAGGAAATGCGAACAGCAGCGACGGCACGCAACGGGCTCGCGGGCCTGATTGCAGTGGGTGCCGGGCTCGCTGCCGGTGAGGTCACGGCAGCAGCCGTCTCGTCCTATGCCTCGCCGTTCTATGCAGTGGGTTCTTTCTTGGTGGATCGGGCGCCGGCTCCCGTGCGTGAGTTCGCCATCGACACGTTCGGCACGAATGACAAGCCGGTTCTGTTGTGGGGCATAGCTATTGCCGTAGTCGTGCTCGCAATCATCGCCGGCATCGCCGAACGCCGCACCGTACCGATCGGTTCTGCGTTGATAGTGGCGTTCGGGGCATTCGGGGTCCTGGCTGCGCTTCATCGACCGACGTCTGACATGTGGTATGCCGCACCGTCATTGGTTGCCGCGGTGGTGGGCATTCTCGTGCTTCGCGGTTTGCGTGGCTTCTTGTGGAGCGGTTCTTCGCCGGGTGGACGGATGAGGGGTTCGGCTACCCGGCAACAGACCGGTCCGAACGGCGGCGCGGCGGTGGAGAAGCCGCAGTCCGATGGCAACCGCGATCTGTCGAGAAGGCAGTTCGGTGTCGCGGCGGGTGTGATCGCGGCCGTCTCGGTGGCCGGAGCATTCATCGGGAGGCAGGTGTCGACGATGGGCGATGTCGTGGCCGACCGGAAGCGGGTCCGGCTGCCGCGGCCGAGCCGGGCGGCGGCACCGATCCCCGCGGGTACCGACGTCGAGATCGAGGGCATAACGCCCTTCGTGACGAACAACGCCGACTTCTATCGCATCGACACCGCACTCCAGGTGCCGAAGTTGACGACAGGCGAGTGGAAACTTCGGATCCACGGAATGGTCGACAACGAGATCACCCTCGATTGGGACGACCTGATGGACATGCAGGCCGAGGAGAAGATCATCACACTCACCTGTGTCTCGAATGAGGTGGGTGGAAACCTGGCAGGCACCGCCCGCTGGATCGGCTACCCGATGAAGACGATCCTCGAGCGCGCCGGCGTACAGGACGACGCCGACATGCTCTTCTCCACCAGCGTCGACGGCTGGACCTCAGGCACTCCGCTCGACGACGTCACCGACGGCCGCGACGCAATGCTCGTCATCGGCATGAACGGTGAACCGCTACCACTCGAGCACGGGTATCCCGTGCGGCAGGTGGTTCCGGGCCTGTACGGATACGTCTCGGCCTGCAAGTGGGTGGTCGACTGGGAGATCACCAGGTTCGACAAGGCCGAGGCCTACTGGACAAAGCGGAACTGGGGCGTGAAGGGGCCGATCAAGACAGCATCCCGGATCGACCGGCCCGAGGGACTCTCCAGGCATCCCGTCGGGGATGTGGTCATCGCGGGAACCGCATGGGCGCAGCACCGCGGTATCGCCAAGGTCGAGGTGCGCGTAGACAAGGGGCCGTGGAACACCGCGACCCTTGCTCCCGAGTACACGAATGACACCTGGCGGCAATGGTTCTGGACCTGGCCCGCAACGGCAGGTCAACACACTGTCTATTGTCGCGCCACCGATGTGACGGGGGCGGTGCAACCCGAGCAGAGGGTCGCTCCGATTCCCGATGGGGCGACCGGCTGGCACAACCGAGTGTTCCGGATTGAGTAGGTGTTCTGATGACTATCGCTAGTGTTATGGATGTGACCGACCGAATCCCCGAAGCTCAGGTGGATCTGACTGATCTGCTGATCAGGACGGCCGGCCATGATCGACAGGCCTTTGCTGAGTTGTATGACGCGACGGGCGCCCGGGTATTCGGGCTCATCCTTCGCGTACTACGCGATCGTGGTTACGCCGAAGAGACACTGCAAGAGGTATATCTGCAGATCTGGCAGAAGGCGGGCGGGTTCGACCCGTCGGCCGGTTCAGCGCTCAGCTGGATGCTGACCATCGCCCACCGCCGTGCCGTGGACCGGGTACGGAGTGAAGAGGCCGCCGGCAAGCGCTCGAACGACTACTCGGTATCCAACTTCGAGGCGCCGGGCGACACTGTCGCCGACTCGGTGATCGCCGAAGAGGAACGCTCGGACGTGATGTTATGCCTGGGCAGCCTCACCGCCACCCAGCGTCAGAGCATCGAGTTGTCTTACTATGGAGGCCTGACCTACCGGCAGGTCGCGGAGCGTTTGGACGCCGCCCTACCGACGATCAAGTCCCGTATCCGCGACGGCCTCCGCCGCCTCAAGACTTGCTTGGAGGCGAACCCCCATGGCTGAACACAGCTGGATCGATGAGCACATCGAGCTCTATGCGGTGGGTGCGCTCGACGACACCGAGATCGACCGAATCGAGGTCGAGATCGCCCGGGAGACGGTGGCCGAGCAGCGCAGGTACCGGCACGAGGTGTCCCGTACCCGTGAGGCGCTGGCGAAGATGACCATCGAGGTCGCGACGCCGCCACCCCCACGGATCCGAGAGCAGTTGCTCGCCAGCCTGTCGTCGCAGCCGCTGGATCCGCCGGATTTTGACCGGTCCACCGACGGCGTGGACCCAGGCAAGGCCGTCAGCGCATCGAACAATGTCATCGACCTTGCTGCCCGTCGTCGTCGTATCAGCCTGGCCGTCGGCTCGGTCGCAGCTGCCCTCATGCTCGTCATCGGAGGGGTGCTCGTCGGCAGGGTGACCGCCCCGGACACGGGCGCTCCTGTGGCCAGCGAGCTGGAGCAGGACACGAGCAAGGTGCTCAGCGCACCCGATATGCAGCTACGACAGGATGCGGTCGGCGGCGGAAATGTCACTGTCGCGGCGTCACGCGAAGCGAACACTGCGGTGGTGTTCGCCGACGGTCTACCGCCGACCCCGACTGGCCAGACGTACCAGATGTGGCTGCTCGGTGACTCGCACGATCCGACGTCGGTAGGCCTGATGCAGGGCGACCCCGGGCGTCAGGTGATCGCTCTCGATGATCTGACGGGCTCCGACAAGCTGGGCATCACCATCGAACCCGATGGGGGATCTCCTCAGCCGACCGGCGAAGTGATCACGGCGGTCCAGTTCTAGTCTGAGATTCACCGTTTGTACTGCCCAAACGCGTGCAGCCATCTGCTTCGGTTCGGGTGTCGGTAACTGTTGAGTGTGTCGAGTTCAACACCATGACCACCCCGCTTCGCATGCTATGTTCCAACGCAGTGATGTGGCGCACGCGTGTCGTGCGCCACATCAGGCTATTTAGGGGTGGGCGCCAGAGCACACGTTCGGTTGCCCACCCATACCCATGACGAGGGAGCTTGTATGAGTGTGGGTGTCGTGCGTGAGACGACGGCTGGGGAGAATCGGGTGGCGTTGGTCCCGAAGGTCGTCGCGACGCTGGTGAACAAGGGTGTGCCGGTGGTGGTGGAGTCGGGTGCAGGTGAGGCTGCCTTGATTCCGGATCAGTTGTATGTCGATGCTGGTGCGTCGATTGGTGATGGGTGGTCGGCTGATGTGGTGGTGAAGGTCGATGCCCCGACTGATGCCGAGATCGGGAAGTTGTCGTCGGGTTCGTCGTTGATCGGGTTCTTGGCTCCGCGCAATGATGAGAATCAGATCGGTGCGTTGAAGGCTGCCGGTGTGCAGGCGTTCGCGGTCGAGGCCATCCCGCGGATCTCTCGTGCCCAGTCGATGGACGCTTTGTCCTCGCAGGGCAACGTCTCGGGCTACAAGGCGGTGATCTTGGCGGCGGAGAAGTCGACGCGCTTTTTCCCGATGCTGACCACCGCGGCCGGGACGGTGAAGCCGGCGACGGTGCTGGTCCTGGGTGTGGGTGTGGCGGGTTTGCAGGCGCTGGCCACGGCCAAGCGGCTCGGTGCCCGCACCACGGGGTACGACGTGCGCCCGGAGGTGGCCGAGCAGGTCAAGTCCGTGGGCGGGCAGTGGCTCGATCTGGGGATCGACGCTGCCGGTGAAGGCGGGTATGCCCGTGAGTTGACCGATGAGGAGCGCGCGAAGCAGCAGCAGGCCCTTGAGGATGCGATCAAGAGTTTCGATGTGGTGATCACGACCGCGTTGGTGCCGGGTCGTCCGGCGCCGCGGTTGGTGACCGCGGCCGCGGTCGAAGGTATGAAGCCGGGCAGTGTGGTGGTGGATCTGGCTGGTGAGACCGGCGGCAACTGTGAGCTGACCGAGCCCGGTGAGAATGTGATCAAGCACGACGTGCTGATCTGCAGCCCGCTGAATCTGCCCGCGGGTATGCCTGAGCATGCCAGCGAGTTGTATGCGAAGAACATTCTGGCGCTGATCGAACTCGCGCTCGATGATGACGGTAATTTCGCGCCGGACTTTTCTGACGAGGTGTTGGCCGCGGCGTGTGTGACGCGCGAAACCGAGAAGGCAGGTGCCTGAGATGTATACGGGTTTACTCGCGAATATCGCGATCCTGGTGTTGGCGGGCTTTGTCGGCTTCGCTGTCATTTCCAAGGTGCCCAACACCTTGCACACGCCGTTGATGTCGGGGACGAACGCCATTCACGGGATCGTGGTGCTCGGTGCGTTGATCGTGTTGGGCCGGTTGCCTGATGATGCGCCGTGGGGTGTGCGGATCATCGCGTTCGTCGCGTTGATCTTCGGAACGTTGAATGTGGTGGGTGGGTTCTTGGTGACCGACCGGATGTTGGGCATGTTCAAGAGCAAGAAGGCCCCTGTGGCGGCGCCGGAGCAGGGAGCTGACAAGTGAACAATCTGGTCAATATTTTTTATATTGTTGCGTTTTCGATGTTCATCCTCGGTTTGTCGGGGCTGACTGGTCCGAAGACCGCGGTGCGTGGCAACTGGATCGCCGCGACCGGTATGGGTATCGCCGTGATCGCGACGTTGATCGAGATCCGCGACACCTATGCCATCAACTGGATTTTGATCGTGGCTGGGTTGGCGATCGGTGTGATCTTGGGTGTGCCGCCGGCCAAGCGGACGAAGATGACGGCGATGCCGCAGTTGGTGGCGTTGTTCAACGGTGTCGGTGGCGGCACGGTGGCGTTGATCGCGTGGTCGGAGTTCATCGAGACGGCAGGTTTTTCGGAGTTCAAGCACGGTGAGTCCCCGACCGTTCACATCGTGATCGGGTCGCTGTTCGCGGCGATCATCGGTTCGGTGTCGTTCTGGGGGTCGCTGATCGCGTTCCTGAAACTGCAGGAGTTGCTGAACAAGAATGTGGAGAAGGCGTTCGTGAAGAACGCCAAGATCTTCCAGCTCGCCAACATCGTGTTGTTGGTCATCGCGCTGGCGGCGTGTGTGTTCATCGGGGTCAACGCCACCCCGGGTGAAGGCTCGAGCCAGTGGTGGATCGTGCTGGTACTCGTCGCCGCCGCGGTCATGGGGTTGTTCGTGGTGCTGCCGATCGGCGGCGCCGACATGCCTGTGGTCATCTCGCTGCTCAACGCATTGACCGGTTTGTCGGCCGCGGCGGCGGGTTTGGCGCTGAACAACACGGCGATGATCGTGGCCGGCATGATCGTCGGCGCCTCGGGCAGCATTTTGACGAACCTGATGGCTACCGCGATGAACCGGTCCATCCCGGCGATCGTGTTCGGGTCCTTCGGTGGCGGCGGCGGCGCGGCTGCAGCCGGTCCTGCCGGCGAGCAGGGGACGGTCAAGGCCACCAGCGCTGCCGATGCGGCGATTCAGATGGCGTACGCCTCCCAGGTGATCGTGGTTCCCGGGTACGGACTCGCGGTTGCCCAGGCGCAGCACGCGGTCAAGGACATGGCGAGCATTCTGGAGGAGAAGGGTGTGGAGGTGAAGTATGCCATCCACCCCGTTGCCGGCCGGATGCCCGGACACATGAACGTCCTTCTCGCCGAGGCTGATGTGGAGTACGACGCGATGAAGGAGATGGACGACATCAACGGTGAGTTCTCCCGCACCGATGTCACCCTGGTCATCGGGGCCAACGACGTCACCAACCCCGCCGCCCGCAACGATCCGTCGTCCCCGATTCACGGGATGCCGATCTTGAACGTCGACCAGTCCCGCTCGGTCATCGTCCTCAAACGCGGCATGGCCTCGGGCTACGCCGGCATCGACAACCCACTGTTCACCGCACCAGGAACCTCGATGCTCTTCGGCGACGCCAAAAAATCCGTCGGCCTGGTCATCGAAGAACTCAAAGCGCTGTAACAAGCGTGCTCTACGCAGAGGATCTCGTCGAAGGTCAGACGTACGAACTTGGTTCGTATCTCGTGACCCGGGACGAGATCCTCTCGTTTGCGCAGCAGTGGGATCCGCAAGGTTTCCATACCGATACAGCCATCGCAGAGGCAGGATTCTTCGGCGAGGTCATCGCCAGTGGCATCCACACCCTTGCCGTCTTCCAGCGCCTCTCGGTGCTCGGTGCCTACAACCGCTGGGCCGTCATCGCAGGACGGACGTTGCGAGATGTGCAGTTCCGCAGTCCCGTTCGCTCGGGCCAAGAACTGACCGGCTCGTTGAAGGTCACCAAGGTCGACCTCGACAAACCGGGTCGGGCCCTCGTGGTCACCGAAGGTGTACTCGCCACCGGCGACACCACCGTGCTGACGGTCGATCTCGACATGTATGTCCGTACGCGACCCGTCGCCTGACGACGTCACCACCCAAAGTTCGCGCCACCTACTGCGATACGCGCCGGATACAACGGGAGCGAATCGCGGCAGGTGGCGCGAATTTTGGGGTCGGGGACCAGTCGGATCAGAGCCAGTCGGCCGGGGTGTCGAGGGTGGTGCGGTCGAGACTGGCGAGGAGGTCGAACTGCGGACCCGTCTTCGGCAACTCGTACCGGTAGAAGTACTGCGCCGCTGCGCGTTTGCCGTCATAGAAGTCGCCGGTCTTCGCGCCCACCGCCAGCAGCTGCTCCAGCCAGATCCAGGCGATCACCAGGTGTCCGGTGGCTTCGAGATACACCGTCGAGTTCGCCAGGCTGACTGCGGGATCACCTGCAGACCACAGGGTTCCGGTGATCTCCACCAGCCGCTCGAGTGCCGTGCGGAGCTGTCCGGCGTACTCCGGTTCGGCCGATTCGGCTCTCTCGATCGTCTCAGTGATCGTCCTGGTCAGCAGCTGCAGACCGGCCCCACCCTGCATGACGACCTTCCGGCCGAGCAGGTCGAGACCGTGGATCCCATGGGCGCCTTCGTGAATAGGGTTGAGACGGTTGTCGCGGTAGAGCTGTTCGACGTCGAACTCTTTGGTGTAACCGTATCCGCCGAGGACCTGAATCGCGAGGCTGTTGGCCTCGAGGCACCACTGCGACGGCCAGCTCTTCGCGATCGGGGTCAGCACATCGAGTAGCAGTAGTCGCTGTGCGGCTATGGCCGGATCGGTGGCGGTCTGCTGTTCGTCGACGAGCCGTGAACAGTAGAGCCCCAATGCCAAAGCGCCTTCGACATAACACTTCTGGGCCAGGAGCATCCGCTTCACGTCAGGGTGGGAGATGATCGCGACGGGTGCGGAGTTCGGGTCCTTGTTCGTCACCGGACGGCCCTGGGTCCGGGTCTTCGCGTAGTCGAGCGATTGCAGGTATCCCGCGTAACCCAGTGAGGTGGCGAGGAATCCGACACCGATCCGGGCTTCGTTCATCATCTTGAACATGTAGCTCAGGCCGCGGTGTTCATCGCCGACCAGGTAGCCGACAGCGCCGGACTCGGCCACGGGGTGATGCGTTCCGTCACCGAAGTTCAGCAGGGTGTTGGTGGTGCCGCGGTTGCCCATCTTGTGATTGAGCCCTACGAGCGCCACATCATTGCGGGTGCCGTCGGCGAGGAACTTCGGCACCACGAACAACGAGATCCCCTTGACGCCCGGACCGCCTCCCGGCGCCTTGGCGAGGACGAGATGCACGATGTTCTCGGACAATTCGTGATCTCCGCCGGAGATCCACATCTTGGTCCCGGTGACCCGGTAGGAGCCGTCGTCGGCAGGCTCTGCCTTGGTGGTGATGTCGGCGAGCGACGACCCGGCCCCGGGCTCGGAGAGGCACATGGTCCCGAAGAACCGGCCCTCGAGCATCGGCTTCACCCAGGTGTCGACCTGCTCGGGAGTGCCGTACTCGACGAGGAGGTTGGCGTTCGCCATCGTGAGGAACGGGTACGACGCGGTCGCGGCGTTGGCCGCCTGGAACCAGGCCATGGCCGCACGGGCCACGACGGTCGGCAGCTGCATGCCGCCCAGCGATTCGTCGAACTGGGCTGCGACGATTCCGGCCTTGCCGAACTCGTCCAGGGCAGCTGAAACCTCGTCGATGATCACGACCTTGCCCTCGGCATCCATCCGCGGCTCGTTCTGGTCGGACTTCTTGTTGTGTGGGGCGAATCGTTTGACCGCGATGTCGGCGCAGAGGTCGAGGATTCCGTCGAACGTCTCCTTGGAGTGTTCGGTGTAGCGCTCGAGCGAGGTCAATGCAGCGACGTCGAGCCACTCGTATAGCAGGAAGTCGAGGTCACGACGGGACAGCGGGGAGACGGCCATGGGTGTCCTTGTAGTTGAACGGGCTCGAGCGTAGAACTTAGCGCTCGCTTATATATGAGCACTCGCTTAGGATGCACTCTGCACCGATCTTCGTCAAGATCCCTCGATGCGAAAGGTGGGCACATGGTCCAGCAGGTCTCGGACTCGGCGGCGGCAGAGCGAATCAGGCGCGCAGCCATCGAGGCCTTTGCGGAATCGGGGTACGGCGGAACGTCGACCCGGGAGATCACCAAGCGTCTCGGCATGAGTGCGACGGCGATGTACCCGCATTATCGGTCCAAGGAAGAACTCCTCTTCGTCATCAGTCTCCAGGGTCACCGGGCAGCACTGGAGGTACTTCAGGTGGCCGACGATCCGGCCGCCGATCATCTCACCCGACTACGTGCGGTCGTTGCCGCCTTCGCAGGTTGGCAGGCCGAGCAGCGTCAGGTGGCGCGAGTCGTCCAGTACGAGTTGCACGCGTTGACGCCCGAGCACTACCGGACCATCGTCGCGATCCGACGACAGACGACGGCGGTCATCGCCGAAATCGTGGAAGGCGGAAAGAAGTCGGGGGAGTTCGACATCGATGATCCCGACGACGTGGTGCTGGCGATCTCATCGCTCTGCGTGGATGTCTGCCGATGGTTTCCGTCGACCCGACATCGCGATCCCGAACGCCTGGCCCGGACCTATGCCGATCTGGCTGCGCGGTTGGTGTTGGGAGCTCGGTAGACCGGCGACCAGCGACCCGCCCACCCACCCGTTTTTGCGTCGCCCACCGGTTGTTCCAGGTGGTGCGCGCAAATTCGGGTGGGGGAGGGTGTTGGAGCCGGGCAGCCCCACCCGTAACCGGTGTTATCGAGCTGAGACCTCTTCAGTGCGGACCTGTAGCTTCGGTCGGATACTGTTGCGCCAGTGACTCAAGTTGCGCGTGTGACGCGTGTGAATAGGACGCTCGTGGCTGCTGCGGCGGCCATCGGGATGTCGACCGGCGCTGTGGCACTGATTCCGACAGTGATGAATCCGGCGTCGTCGGCCGTGGTGCCGACGGTCTCCGAGGCCGACCTCACCGCCATGTTCAACGCTGCCCAGGACGAGTTCGGTCGCGGCAACGCAACGGCCGGCCTGAGCAAACTGCGCACCCTGCTCGCCGCCAATCCTCGCGACACCGACGCGCTGGCCCTGCAGGCACTGTGGTCCGACTACTGCGCCGACAGGAACGCGACGCAGTCGGCGCTGACGTCGCTCGACGCCCTCGACCGAACGCTGGCGCAACGAGTCAGGAACTCGATCTCCGCCATCGACGCAGGCGTGCGGATCGGCCCCGACCCCGTGCCGCGGTACTACCCGCAGACCACCGGCATCGTGGTCCTCGGTGCGGGACTCCGGCCCGACGGTGCGCCCACCGACGAGACGGCGAGCAGGCTCTTCGCTGCCTGGACCCAGGCGATCGTGGCGTACCAATCCCCGATCATCATCTCGGCGGGCGGCTCGCACCATGGCCGAACCGAGGCCACCGTGATGCGCGACTGGCTGGTTGCGCATGCGCTCCCCGCCACGCGGATACACCTCGAGACGCGCGCCCAGAGCCTGCCGCAGCATGCCGCGCTGGCGGCTGACGCGGTACGCGGACTGCGCGTGCGGGAAGTCGTCCTGGTGACCTCGCCCGACGAGATCCGGCGCGCGGCCAGCGACTTCCTGATCGCAGGGGTTCCGGTGGTCGCCGCGACCACGTCGACCCGCAATCTGGTGACCAACGCGGCACCGCCGTCGAAGGTCAACCAGAAGTCCTTTTATCAAGACGCCGCCCAGGTGGTGGGCATACCGGCCGAGCGTGGCACCGGGGTTGCGCCACGGGCCTTCATCGCGCCGGCTGCCTGATCGGCGCTGCCGACTCAGGCGGCGGGCACCGACCGGAAGTGACTGATGATGCGGCCCTCCGCATAGACGTGGAACGCAAGCCCGGGAGGCTGGGTTTCGTTGATCACGTCCGAACCCTCGAACGGCAGATTGAGCGTCGATGACACCCCGGGGGCCAGGCACAACGGCCGGCCTGCGAACGCGGTGACCGCGCCGGTGTGGGCATGTCCGCACAGGAACGCGACGATGTTGGGGTGCTTGTCGACCAGCGCGATGAGCCGTTCCTCACCCGACTGCCGGATGGTGTCCATGAACGGCATCTGCAGCGTGACCGGCGGATGGTGGAACGCCACGAACACCGGGATGTGAGACCCTGCCCCCGCGATCTGCGCATCCATCCAGGTGAGGGTGTCGTCGTCGAGACGACCCTCGTTCTGGCCGGGGATCGAGCTGTCACACATCAGGAACAGTGCGCCCGCGATCATCTGTGAGTAGTTGAGCGGACCGGTCTCGGTGGTCCCGCGCAGCAGCGCGTGCCCGAATTCGCCGCGGACGTCGTGGTTGCCGGGTAGCACCAGCATCGGCAGCGGGGTGATCAGGGTTGCCGCGGCTTCCTCGTACTCGCTCTGGCGACCGTCGTCGGCGATGTCGCCGGTGACGACCAGCGCGTCGATGCCGTCGGCCCGGCGGTTGATGTAGTCCAGGACCGAGGTGACCCGATCGCGTCCGCCGGCGGTGCCGTTGAAATGCAGATCGCTGATGTGCGCGACGACGAGCACGTGCTCTCCTCCAAGTCTTGTGGTCCAGCGTGAACGCGTGCTCCGGCGTCGGCTCCGGCTCTGCCTTCGTTCGGCTCGAGTCCGGCTCCGGCCACGCCATCGTGTCGGCTGGGCAACGCTCTGACTGCTACCTGTGTACGACCGTAACGTTTGGCCCCGCGCAGGTCACATTCTCCCGGCGATACTCACAGGTCACCGGGCAGCTTGTCCCGGCGGATACCCCGCCACGACGGGTGACGCAGATGACCCGCGGTGGTCCAGTCCATGAATCTCACATCGGCGACCAACTTCGGCAGCACCCAGACGGCGTCGGCCGAAACCTTGCGGTCGAGGGTGTCGAGAAAGGGGGAGGTCTTGCGACGCAGGGGTTCCAGTTCGGTCATCAGAGCATCGAGTTGGCTGTCGCTGAAACCCGTCCCGACCCGCCCCACATAGCGAAGCCCGGTCTCCTCGGGCAGACCCATCAGCAATGACCCGATGCGAGCGCCCCGGCCCCCTTTGCCCGGACGCCACCCGCCGATCACCACTTCGATGTCGCTCCAGTTCTTCTGCTTGAGCCACGTCTTCGATCGCCGGCCCTGCTGGTAGGTGGAATCGCGGCGTTTGGCGACCACACCCTCCCAGCCGCGATCGCGGCTCGTGGCGATGGCAACCGACCCCGGCCCATCGAGCAGGGGCGGGAGTTGGACGAGGTCGGAGCGAAAAGCCTTGGCGATCTCTTCCAGCAATCCTCGCCGGTCCTCCCACTTGAGCTTCAGCAGCGACGACCCGTTGAGGTAAAGAATGTCGAAGAGCAGCAGTTTGACGTCGACATCCCCGATCTCGCTGCGGCCGGCGAGACGGGTGAAGTTGGTCCGGCCCTGTTCGTCGAAGGCCACGACCTCCCCGTCCAGCACCACATCGAGCAGGCCCAGGTCGTCGCCGATGGTGTGCAGTGACGGGAAGTCCTTGGTCATGTCGATGCCGGACCGTGACGTCAGCCGGAGCTTGCCGTCGATGTAACGCAACAGGATTCGATATCCATCCCACTTGCCTTCGAATGCCCATGTGTCGCCGGTCAATTTCTCGATGGACTCGTCGGTGGCCAGCATCGGCCGCGGGTCACGCAGGCTGTCAGGCACGATCGGGCGCGGCTCGTCGGACATCAGGTGAGCCAGCCAGTTCTTGTCGCCGGTCTTGATCAGGGCATACCGGCCCTGGACACGCTCCCCGTGCAAGCGCACGATGATCTCTTTGTCGCGCCACTTCTCGGTCTCATAGGTGCCTCGGTCCCAGATCTCGACATGGCCACCGCCGTACTCTCCGGCGGGGATGTCACCCTCGAAGTCGCCGTAGTCGATCGGGTGGTCTTCGGTCTGGACGGCGAGGCGGTTCTTGTCCCCCTCGAGTGGCAGGTTCTTGGGTATCGCCCACGACACCAGCACTCCGTTGCGTTCGAGCCGGAAGTCGTAGTGCAGCCGACGGGCGTGGTGTTCCTGGATCACGAACATCGGGCCTTCGGCGCGGTCGTCGTCGGATCTCGTGTTACCGAACGGCTCCGGCGTCTTGGTCTCGTCTCGCTTGCGCCGGTACTCGCCGAGGTCGACAACGTCGGTGTCCGCGGCTGTCGTGGCCTGTGGAATCGGAGCCGAGCCGGTGGCGGACACATCCTCCAGGCCGGTGAGCAGATCGCCGAACTCGTCGAGTCGGGCCGTCATCTCGTCGAACATGATGTGCCGGATTTCTTTGTCTTCCAACTCTTCCCACGCACGGGGTGCGGCTACCCGGGGCTCGTCGCGGCCACGCATCGAATACGGGGCGAGCGTCGTCTTCGACGCGCTGTTCTGGCTCCAGTCGACGAAGACGCGGCCACCGCGCACCGACTTCGTCATCTGTGCGGTCACCAGGTCCGGGCTTTCCGACTGCAGTTGGTTCGCGATCTGCTTGGCGACCTTGCGCGCCGAGTCGGCGGAGATCGGGGCGTCGAGCCGGAAGTAGACGTGAATGCCTTTGGAGCCGCTCGTCACCGGGAAGCTACGCAACCCGATCCCGTCGAGCATCTCTCTGATACGCAACGCGACACTCGCGCACTGGAACAGGGTGACGTCGGGTCCGGGGTCGAGATCGAGGACGACGCGGTCGGTCATCCGATCCTGTTTGTACGACACACCCGCAGCGTCGGAGCCGAGCGTCCACTGCGGGACGTGTAGTTCGAGCGCAGCCTGCTGGGCCAGCCAGACGAGTTCGGCGCGCGACGAGAGAACCGGGTAGACGACGCTACGGTCGCTGTGTTCGAGCTGCACCCGGCCCACCCATTCCGGTGCGTGGCCCGGCAGGTTCTTTTCGAAGAACGGGGTGCTCTCGACCCCGTCGGGCCAGCGTTTACGGGTCACCGGCCGGTCACGGATATGCGGCAACATCACGTCGGAGATCTCGCTGTAGTACTCGATGACCTGTGCCTTGATGGTCCCCGTTGCGGGGTAAAGCACCTTGTCGAGGTGGGTCACCGAGATGGTGTGCCCGTCGACGTCGAGGCTGTTACGGCTGGGCATGACCCGACCTTTCCCGCGCCAGGGGGCTGCGTCAAATGGCCGATACCTGCACAATGACGATATGCGTTCGATTTGGAAGGGCGATCTCAGCTTTGGCCTGGTCAATGTGCCGGTCAAGGTGTACTCGGCGACGGAGAGTCATGACCGGAAGTCGCATCAGGTCGATTCGAAGGACGGGACCCGGATCCGGTACCGCAAGGTCCGTGAAGGAACGGACGACGAGGTCGAGTTCTCGTCCATCGCGAACGCCTACGAGAGCGAGGCCGGCGAGACCGTGGTCCTGACCAAGGACGACCTCTCCGAGTTGCCCGTGCAACGCAGCCCCGAGATCTCGATCACCGACTTCGTGCCGGTCGACCAGGTCGATCCCATCTTCTTCGACAAGCCGTACTACCTCGAGCCCGCGAGCAAATCGCCCAAGGCCTATGCGCTGATGCGGGAAGCGCTGCAGGAAACCGACCGACTGGCCATCGCCACGTTCACCCTCCGCAACCGCACCCGTCTGGCTGCTCTGCGGGTCGTCGGCAACGTCCTGACCTTGCAGACCTTGCTGTGGCCCGACGAGGTGCGGGAGGCGGCCTTCCCTTCGCTCGACGAGTCACCGGACCTCAAGCCCCAAGAATTGAAGATGGCTGCCTCGCTCATCGAATCGATGTCAGGTGACTTCGACCCCCAGCAGTACGAAGACACCTACCAGTTGGAGCTGAGCAAGCTCATCGAGGCGAAGGCCGAGGGCACCGAGGCGTTCAGCGCACCGGAGAAGGCCGACGATGACGATGACGACTCGGAGGTCGCGGACCTGCTGGCCGCCTTGCGTGCGTCGGTGAAGGACCGGGGAGGGTCTGCGTCCGCAGACTCCGAGGACGACGAAGACGAGGACGCGCCGAAGAAGGCGCCCGCGAAGAAAGCGGCCGCCAAGAAGGCCCCCGCCAAGAAGGCAGCAGCCAAGAAAGCGCCGGCCAAGAAGGCGCCTGCCAAACGCAAGGCCGGCTGAGAACCTCCGTTTCCGACGGTCTGTGCTGCCCGAGATCGGCGCGCTCTGGCAATCTGGACACATCACACGCAAAGCAGTAGGACCAGACCTCGGTGACGTCGCAGCGCCGCCGAAAGACACCCGTGCCCGCAGACGGGTCACCGCCGTCGAGATCGCCGAGGCCGCGGCCCTGGCCGATGTCGCCGCGGCCATCTGCGTCCTGAGCCGGGTCCTGCCGATCGGAGGAGCGGCGTCGTTGGTCGCCTCGGTGCCGTACGCGATCCTTGCAGGCAGGCGCCGGTTCCGCGTCAGCCTCCTGGCGGCGTTCACCGGCTGGGTCGTCGCATTCCTCTTCGGTGGGGTGACCGCGGCGAATCTCGTTGGCAGCGCAGCCGTTTTCGGAACGCTGGTCGGTATCGCCTTTCGTCGCAGCTGGAAAGCGCCGCGAGTCACGCTCTCCGCCTTCCTCTTCCTGGCGATTCCGTCGTCGGCGATCGCGACCGGACTCATCGCACTCTTGACCGACTACCGCGAGTTCATGATCACCCAGATCCGCAACGGCTGGCAGGGCACCGAGCGGGTGATGAACAACGCGGGCTTCGAATCGGCCACCGCGATCATCGACCCGGCGGTCACGTGGTGCCTGAGGTACTGGTGGATTGCGATCCCGGCAGCTGGTGTCGTGGGCGTGACCCTGTCGGGCCTGGCTGTCTACGTGGTACTGAAGGGTCCGGTGCCCGGGATGATCGCCCGTCTGGGAGCCCCGCACACCGACAACAGGATCGATGAACACGGGCCGGTGGCGCCGTTGCCGCTGCAGTTGCGTGGGGTGGGCGTGCAGTACCCGGGCGCGGCGGTACCGGCGATCCACGACGTGTCGATGAGACTCGGCGCCGGAGAGGTCGTCGCGGTGACCGGGCCTAACGGAGTCGGGAAATCCACTCTCGCAAGGGTCGTCGCGGGTCGGGCCCCGACCGCAGGCACCGTCGAGCGTCCCGGAGCTGTCGGGTTGGGCAAGCGCGGCGGCACCGCGGTGATCAGCCAGCGGCCGGAGACGCAGGTACTGGGCATGGTGGTCGCCGACGACCTCGCCTGGGGCAATCCGCAGCTGACCGAGGACCAGATGACCGTTCTGCTCGATCGGGTCGGCCTGTCGGGGATGCTGACGCGGGAGACGACAACGCTGTCCGGTGGTCAGCTCCAGCGACTGGCGATCGCAGCCGCGCTGTCGCGGGAACCGGCGGTACTCATCAGCGACGAGTCGACGGCGATGGTCGACCAGGACGGTCGCCGGGCTGTGATCGGTGTTTTCCGGGAGCTCGCCGACAGCGGCGACACCGCGGTCCTGCAGATCACCCACGACGTGGGCGAGGCCTCGCTTGCAGACCGTGAGGTGGTGCTCGACTCGAGCCACCGCGACGCCGGTGCCGAACTGCTCAGCCCCAGCCGGGGGATCGGGCACATCCACGGTGCGCATGTCGGTCTGTACGACGTCGGCTACGCCCACGACGCCGGAACCCCTTGGCACAACCAGATCTTCAGCGGACTCAACCTACAGATCGCGGCCGGTTCTGCCGTCCTGATCACCGGACCGAATGGTGCAGGCAAGTCGACGCTCGCCAGGGTTCTCACCGGACTGCAACCGCCCACCAGCGGGTCGGTGATGGTCGACGGGGCGCAGGTCCGCAACGGCCGGAAACACGCGTTGCTCGGGTTCCAGTACTCCCGATTGCAGCTGGTCCGGTCGAAGGTGCGGTCCGACATCCGAGACGCCGCGGGCGTCGATGACACCGCGGTGAACGTCGCCCTCATCGAACTCGGCCTCAATCCCGCCGTGCTCGGCGACGCGCTCGTCGATCAGCTCTCCGTCGGCCAGCAACGCCGGGTGGCCCTCGCCGGTCTGTTGGCCTGCCGGCCGCGTCTGCTGGTGCTCGACGAACCGCTCGCCGGTCTCGACACCCCGGCCCGCGCGGCGATGGTGCGGGCACTGGCCAGGGTCAAGGCATCCGGCACCACGCTCATCGTGATCTCGCACGACGTCGGCGAGCTCACCGAACTCGTGGACCGGACCATCGTCGTGGACAGGGGGACCATCGACGGACAACCGGTCGCCCCGGCCCCGGATCCGTCGACACTGAAGTCGACGGCAAACCTGGCGAGCGTCGTGCGGACGCTTCCGAACCCCTCGCCCGCCCGAGGATGGTGGGTCGGCACCAAGCTGATGATGCTGGCGGCGATAGCGGTCATGTTCGCGCTGGAGCCGACCTGGCTCAGCGTGGCGGTGGGAGCGGGGATCGCGACGGGGTGGACCCTGCTCGGCAGGGTGCCGCGCGCGGCGCTCCCCAGGCTGCCACTGTGGCTCATCTGGATCACCCTGTTCGGCGGACTGATCACCGCGCTCGGCGGAGCCGATCCGTATGTCACGGTGGCCGGGGTCGAATTGGGTCTGGGCGGGGCGTCCTACTGGGGAATCCTGATCTCGATGACGGTGCTGTCGCTGTACAGCGCGCTGCTGTTCTGCTGGACCACTCCCATGGTCGAGATCCCCTCGTTCGCCCAGCGATTGGTGGGTTGGGCCGAGCGGGTGGGGATCCCGGCCCAGTCGGCTGCGGTGTCGGTCGCGCTCGCGTTGCGGCTGTGCCCCTTCCTGATCAGCGACTTCCGTACGTTGTTGCAGACCATCGCGCAACGCAAACCCGAACACAAACAGAGTGTGACCGAGCGGATCAACGGCTGGGCGGCCTGCCTGCCGGTCGTCTGCTCGCTGGCGGTGCAGAACGGCCGTGAGCTCGCGGCGGCCATCGAGGCCAGGGGCGGGATCGGATCAGTTGCACGCATCGACCGGAGTCCGAGATTTATCGACCTCGTCGTGCTTATCGTGGTGCTCGGGTCGGTCGGCGCGGTGATCACCCTGGGCTGATTGCGGGTCCGGGTCGGGGTCGGGCGAGCACCGGCCGATGTCGACCACCTGGGAGTACTCGTATGACCGCACAACCAGAGCATGACCGTTCCGGCGCGGACAGCCCGGTACCGAACGCCGCGGCGCCGGACGCCCTTGTCACCGATGTCCTGATCATCGGGGCGGGCATCTCCGGGATCGGTGCTGCATATCGGATCAAAGAACGAAATCCGGGCCTCAGTTACACGATCCTCGAGCGACGCAGCCGGATCGGCGGGACCTGGGATCTGTTTCGCTATCCGGGCATCCGGTCGGACAGCGACATCTTCACGCTGAGTTACCCGTTCGAACCGTGGACCCGGCCCGAGACCGTCGCCGACGGCGGCGACATCAGGGACTATCTGACCGAGACGGCGCGCAAGCACCAGATCGACCGGCACATCTCGTTCGACACCAGGGTCCATTCCGCCGACTGGGATTCGAAGACTGATACCTGGACGGTGCGGGCGGAGCACGACGGTGACCCGGTGACGTTCAGTTGCCGGTTCCTCTTCTTCGGCACCGGGTACTACGACTACGACGACGGGTACACCCCCGACATCACCGGCATGGATCGGTTCGAGGGACAGATCGTCCATCCCCAGTTCTGGCCGGAGGATCTCGACTACGCCGGCAAGGAGGTCGTGGTCATCGGCAGCGGGGCCACAGCGATCACGCTGATCCCCTCACTGGCGCGGACGGCGAACAAGGTGACGATGCTGCAGCGGTCGCCGACCTACATCGCGTCGATCTCGCGGGTCAGCAAGGTCTCCAACGCAATCCGGAAAGTGCTACCCCTCAGGATGTCTCACGCGATCATCCGGTGGCGCAACATTGCGATCATCGTGGTGTCCTACGCGGTCGCGCGTAAGTTCCCCACCGCCATCAAGAAGTTCCTGCGGAAGGTGGCCGTCACGAACCTTCCCGAAGGTTTCGATGTCGACAAACATTTCAAGCCCACCTACCAGCCGTGGGATCAGCGAATGTGCGCCGTACCCGACGCCGACATCTACAAAGCGATCGCCGAGGGCCGGGCAGCCGTGGTCACCGACCGTATCGACTCGTTCGACGAGAAGGGAATCCGGCTTCAGTCCGGTGAGCGATTGGACGCGGACATCGTCGTGACCGCCACCGGGTTGCAGCTGCAATCGCTCGGCGGTATCGCCGTGAGCGTCGACGGAGCGGACGTCAAGACCAGCGACCGGTTCGTCTACAAAGGTCATCTGCTCGAAGACGTCCCGAACCTGGCCTGGTGCGTGGGCTACACCAACGCCTCGTGGACGATGCGCTCGGACATGACGGCACAAGCCGTGGCAAAGCTGTTGGCGTACATGGGAGAAAAGGGGTACACGCATTCCTACCCGCACCTCGGCGATCGGGTCATGGCGGAAAAGCCCAGCTGGGATCTCAAGGCCGGGTACGTGATGCGAAACCCGGACGCGTTGCCGAAGTCGGGTACCAAACGGCCCTGGAACGTTCGCCAGAACTTCGTGCTCGACTCTTTTGATCATCGGTTCGATCGGATCGGGGAGTCGATGGTGTTCGGTACTGCCGGGAGTCCGGATGAGTCGGGCGTGGTGGCGAAAAGCGGTGCTGCGCAGCGATAAGGTCGACGTATGAAGTTCTACGTCCTGTGTGGCCTACTGGGTGCGGCGGGTGTGTTGACGGTTGCCGCCGCCGTGAACGAGGACACCACCTGGTGGTTCGCGGTCGCGATGGTGGTGATCGTGTTTCTGGTGGCGATCCACGATGTCGTGCAGAAGAAGCACGCCATCCTGCGAAATTACCCGGTCCTGGGACACATGCGGTTCCTGCTCGAGTCCATTCGGCCGGAGCTGCAACAGTATTTCATCGAACGGAACTACGACGGCAGGCCGTACGACCGCAACGTGCGTTCTCTGATCTACCAGCGGTCGAAGGGTTTACATGCAGAGCAGGCCTTCGGCACCGAGCGGGAGATCACCGAACCGGGGTACGACTACCTGTTGCACTCGATGGCGCCGGTGAAGATCGGGGCCTCGGTACCAACGGTCCGGATCGGCGGGCCGCAGTGCAGCAAACCCTTCGATGCGTCGTTGTTCAACATTTCGTCGATGAGCTTCGGTGCGTTGTCGGCCAACGCGGTCCGGGCCATGAACAAAGGCGCCGCACGAGGTGGATTCCTGCATGAGACCGGAGAGGGTGGTATCACCGCCCACCACCTCGAATACGGGGCGCCGCTGGTGTGGGAGATCGGGTCAGGCTACTTCGGTTGCCGTGACCGTGACGGGAACTTCGATCAGGAACTGTTTGCGCAGAAAGCATCCCACCCGAACGTGAAGATGATCCTGATCAAACTGAGCCAGGGCGCGAAGCCTGGGCTCGGCGGCGTGCTGCCCGGCGCCAAGGTGACTGCCGCGATCGCCGAGGCGCGGGGCGTGCCGCTCGGCGTGACGGTGATCAGTCCACCCGCCCACAGTGCGTTCACCAGTCCGATCGAACTGATGCACTTCGTGGGGGAACTGCGGCGACTGAGCGGCGGGAAACCGGTCGGCTTCAAGCTCTGTGTCGGTACTCGCACCGACGTACTCGCTCTGTGCAAGGCGATGCTGCGGACCGGTGTACTGCCGGACTTCATCACCGTCGACGGGGCCGAAGGTGGCACGGGCGCAGCGCCGCCCGAGTTCTCCGACCATGTCGGCACACCGCTGAAACTGGGTCTGATGATGATGCACAACGCGTTGGTGGGCTCGGGGTTACGCGGTGCCATCAAGATCGGGGCCGCGGGGAAGGTCGCCAGCGGCACCGACATCGTCAAGGCTCTGGCCCTCGGTGCCGACTTCACCAATGCTGCCCGCGCCATGATGATGGCCGTCGGGTGTATCCAGGCGCAGAGCTGCCACACCAACCGCTGCCCGGTCGGCGTCGCGACACAGGATCCGCGCCGCGCGCGGGCACTGAACGTCGAGGACAAGGGCGACCGCGTCCACAACTATCAGCACGGCACCGTGGAGTCCGCAATGCAGGTGCTGGCCGCCATGGGGCTGACCAGTTTCGAGGACCTCGGACCGGCGCTGGTCATGCGCAGGGTCGGACATTCGTCGGCGGAGTCGTTCGAGGATCTCTTCGAGTGGCTCGACGAAGGTGAGCTGATCCGTGGGTCGCAGCGCACGGAGTGGAGCCGGGACTGGGAACGCGCGGATCCGACCACGTTTGCGGTGCCGAAGGTGCGCACCGCGTAGCTCATCAGCCACCTCGGTCACGTGCGTCACTCGCGTTCGATCACGCCTGTGATCTCGGTCTCCGGTGCGTTTGTTCGAAAATCGGTCGGGTACGCCTTGTGTCGAACGCTCAATATCGCCCCCATCCAACCGAAGGAGAATGATATGAGCATTTCGACAAGCACTTTGCGCAACCAGCTGCGCACCCTGTTGACCTTGACGAATACCGAGGTCCAGGTCGCGGAAACCCGTATTGCCCAGGCTCGCACCGACGCGGTGCGTAAGGAATTGTCCGAGAATGCGGCCAATGGTCGTATCCGCGCAGTGGCCATCGAGAAGGCCATCCGCGACCTCGGTGGGCTGCCCGATGTCCTGCGTCCGGTTCTCGGACGACTTGCGGCCACGGTGAAGGCGCTCGCCGAGCAGGCGCAACCCTTCGACGAAGCGCTGCTCGGTGACCTTGCACTCGAGCATCAGTTGCTCGACCGGTCCATCTACGTCAAGGCGCTGGCCACGGCCGAGAGCGAGCCCGAGGTCGTCGCGTTGGCCGAACGCTTGATCACCGCGCATCAGGCAACCGTCGACTGGCTGACCATCGTCCTCGCCGAGGAAGCGATTGGCGGACCGGTCGCGCTCCGGCGCGGACCGCTGCAGGCCGCCAGCGGCGCGGCACTGCGCGTCGCTGGTATCCCGGCAACGCTCACCGCACGCGGCGTCGACCGTGCCGTCGATGTACTGCGCAGTGCCCCGGCACGTCTCGGCGGATTCGTCGACAAGACCGAAGAGGCAGGTGGAGCTGCGGTCGCACTCGCGACCGACGCTCGCGACAAGGCGGTCAAGCGTGTCACCGACGCCGGCGAGACCGTCGTCGAGCGCGCCTCGGACGCGGGTAAGGCAGCGAGCAAGACTGTCAAGGCAACTCGCGATGCGGCGCTCGACGCTGCGGAGGACACCGCTCGGGCACAGGGCGCGACCGGCGCAGCCGACGCAATCCACGCCGTGCGCGACGCCACCGGCCTCGTCGACCCCGAAGATCTGCCGATCGTCGACTACGACTCGCTCAACGTGAACTCGGTGGTCTCGGCGGTCAAGCAACTCGACGAGCCGTCTGACATCCGTACCGTCATCGCGTACGAAGAGGCACACAAGGGACGCCACGGTGTCATCTCGGCAGCCCAGACCCGCCTCGCCGCCATCGCGGAAGAAATCGTCGGTGTGAAGTGACCTGATCGGTCTCTTGCACTGAACTCCGCTCGCCGTCACCGCAACCCGGTGGCGGCGAGTTTGCGTTCGGATAGTGGGGGTTTTGGCGACCGTTTTCCCAGGTCGATCTCGCCGGAAGCCACCGAGATCGGGATAATCGCTGGCCTCCCACCGAGCGGATGGGGCACAGTTGATCGGTGACCGCACCCTCCGCTCTGCCCCGGGCTCTGAAGCCGTTTCGGCATCAGCAGTATCGGTTGCTGTGCATGGGCCTGGTGCTCGCGATGTTCGCGGACGGTATCTGGACCGTCGGTGTGGTGTGGCAGGTCATCGGGATGGGCGGCGGGCCCGGTCAGCTGTCGCTGGTGACCGCTGTGGCCGCGGTCGGGATGGTCGCCTCGACCCTGCTCGGAGGCGTGCTCGCGGACCGGATGTCGCAACGCACGATCCTCATCGCACTGGAGGCGACCAAGCTGGTCGCGATCGGCGGGGTCGGGCTGCTGGCAATGACGGATTCCGTCGTCCTGTGGCACCTCGTCCTGGTGTCGCTCATCGGTGGCATCACCACCGGTATCTACTATCCGACGTACTCGGCATTGCTCCCGACGCTGGTGCCACGCGACGAACTGATGGCCGCCAACGGCATCGAAGGTACGTTGCGGCCCACAATCTTTCAGGCTGCGGGTCCCGCGGTGGCCGGAGGACTGATCGCGATGTCGTCGCCGGCGGTGGCGATCATCGGGTCGGCGGTGGCCTCCGCACTCTCGGGCATCCTGTACCTGCTGATGCGGCCGACGCCGTCGCGCAGCGAGTCCCGCCCCAAAGCCGAACTCGTGCGCGGAACGGTCACCGACATCGCCGAGGGCTTCGTCTACATGTGGCGAACCCCGTGGCTGCTGGCGACCCTGTTGTTCGCGATGGTGCTTGTGCTCTTGGTGATGGGCCCCTTGGAGGTCCTCATCCCGTTCGCTCTCAAGGACAGGGCAGACGGTGACGCCGGCTCCCATGCGATGGTGTTGGCGGCCTTCGGGATCGGGGGTGCGATCGGCTCTCTCGTACTCGCGTCGATGCAGATGCCCCGGCGTTACCTCACGGTCATGTTCGTCATCTGGGGACTGTCGTCGCTGCCCCTGGTGGTGATGGGTGTGACCGACCAGGTGTGGGTGTTCGTCGTCGCGGGCCTGGTGTTGGGTTTCGCCTTCGACGGGCCGATGGTCATCTGGGGAACGCTGCTGCAGCGCCGGGTACCACTCCACATGCTGGGGCGGGTGTCGAGTCTCGACTTCTTCGTGTCGGTCGCACTGATGCCGGTGTCCATGGCGATTGCCGCACCGGTCAGCGAATTGATCGGGCTGACAGCGACCTTCGTCATCGCGGGCATCGCGCCTGTGCCGATCGCCGCGATCGCCTATTTCTGGGCAAGGTTGAACATCGACGAGATCGCCCATCCGTTGCGAGACGACATCGAGGTCGTGTCACCGGTCGGCGGCAGGACGTAGTACGTCCGCCTGAGTCGCCTGAGAACCGCGGACGCTGCTGCCGCCTGAGGGGTTCACACCAGGAACGCGCTCGCGGCGTCGCGCACCAGAACGGTCAGGTCGTTGACGATCGGTGACTCCAATGTCCAGAACTGCCAGAACAACTGGACATCCACGTGACGATTGCCGAGCGTCTTCACCGTGCCGGCAGCGAGCGCAGGCTGGATCTGAGCGGCCGGTACCGCACCCCAGCCTGCGCCGAGTTCAACCGCGCGCCGGTACTCGGTCGAGGCCGGGACGTAGGTGATCGGTGGGTCGACGTGGCGGCGGGTCAGGCGCCCGAGAAGATCGAACTGGATGGTGTCCTTGCGATCGAACGCCACCATCGGGGCCCGCCCGAGGTCGGCCGCCCGCAGTCCGTTCGGTAGCCATGTCTCGATGAAATCGACACTCGCCACCGGTAGATAACGCATCGCGCCGAGTGGCAGTACGGTGCACCCACGCACCGGTCGCGGATCGGAGGTGACCGCGCCCACCGCCTGACCGGCGCGGAGAAAACCGGTGGAGTGGCTCTCGTCGTCCCGGAGGATCTCCACCGCAACCGGGTGACGGCGCTGGATCTCGGCGACCACCGGTAGGAGCCAGATGGAGATCGAGTCGGCGTTCGCGGCGATCGGCAGATGCATCCGGGGAGTGTCTCGCGGATCTTCATGTCCCACTTCGGGTTCACCGGCGAGATCGGCTGCGGCTTCGAGGCGGAGTAGGTCCCATTGCGCGGCCAGTCGGAGCAGGACCTCACCGTCGGGGGTGGCCCTGGCGGGTTTTGTGCGTTGCACGAGGACGCGCCCGACCGTGGCCTCCAGGGCCTTCATGCGCTGACTCACCGCAGACGGTGTCAGGTGTAGCGACTCGGCTGCGGCATCGAATGTGCCTTCACGCACCACCGCCGCAAGTGTCTGCAGGCCCTCGCTGCTGATGTCCATCATGAATCATTCTAATGGATCGTGAAAAACATTCGCTGGATTGACGGTCGCGACGGCCTTAGCGTGTGTCGGGTGACTTACTTCGTACCTGCCGTCGCCGGCCTCTTCACCGGGGCCGGGCTCATCATCGCCATTGGCGCCCAAAACGTATTCTTGCTCCGGCAAGGGATTCGACGCGAGCACGTGCTGTCGGTCGTGGCGGTCTGTACTGCGTCGGATATCGTTCTCATCCTGGCCGGCGTGGCCGGACTCGGCGCGCTCGTCACGGCATATCCACAGGTGGTCGACATCGCGACGATCGCCGGTGGTGCATATCTGTTGGTTCTTGCGACCATGGCCGCGCGTCGGGTGGCCCGTCCGGTCGCCATGGACACCGCCGGTGGGGCGGCGGCGGCGAGTCGCTGGGCCGCTGTGGGCACCGCGGTCGCGCTGACGTGGCTCAACCCGCACGTATACCTCGACACCCTGATCACCCTCGGTGCGATTGCGAACAGCCATGGTCCGCAGGAGAAATGGGTGTTCGCCGCCGGCGCGTGTGTGGCGTCGCTGCTGTGGTTCGCCGCGCTGGGGTTCGGATCGGCCCGCCTGGCCCCGCTGTTCGCCAAACCGCGGGCCTGGCAGATGCTCGACGTGCTCGTCGCCGTGGTGATGGGCACACTCGGTGCCGGGCTGATCCTCAGTGCCGTGTTCTGACGGCGGTCTTGGCTCCGCGCCGGTTTCTGACTACTGTTGTTCTCAGAGTTCCCCGGCAGTGAGGTACACCAGCATGGACAACGACAAGGCAGTCGCCACCTTCTTCGAACTGAAGGAGAGTCAGGCGGTGAGCGCACCGGCCGATCTCGACGAGCTGTGGGCGGCCCTCGAACCGATCGGCCGCGACTTCATGCTCGGAGCCTGGTCGGGTGGAGAGCTGCCCAGCGGCCACGCCATGGACGGCCAGTTGGAGCAGGTCAACTGGCACGGCAAGACGTTCGACGCATATCACGATGTCAAGCCACTGGTCTGCCGCGACGACGAGGGCAACCTCTACTCGAACAAGGAATTGGGCAAGGGCGAGGCCAGCCTGTGGGCGGTCGAGTTCCGGGGTGAGACCACCGCGGCCATGGTCTACGACGGTCAACCCGTCATCGACCACTTCAAGAAGGTCGACGACACCCACGTCATGGGCATCATGAACGGCAAGACCTCACTGGTGCGCGACAAGCACTTCTACTTTTACCTCGAACGCGAGTGACCCCCGCTTCATTCGAGGCGCGGGCCGCGGTGCTCAGCGAGGTGGGTGCGCCGCCGGCGTTGCGCGACGTGCAGGTTCGCGAACCGGTTGGTGATGAAGTCCTGGTGCGCATGCAGGCGGTCGGCATCTGCCACACCGACATCTCGTTGGCCGACCGGTGGCCGGACAAGCGGATGCCGATGGTGTTCGGTCATGAGGGCGCCGGGGTCGTCGAGGCGGTCGGCCGTACAGCCACTTTGCGGGTCGGCACGAGGGTCGTCCTGACGTTCAACAGCTGCGGACAGTGCAACCATTGCAAGGCAGGCGAGCCCGCGTATTGCCGGCAGTCGACCGCTCTGAACATGCGTGGAGACAGAGGTGAGGTGACGGGATCAGTGCGTGGCGAGCACGGTCCGATCAACGGTGACTTCTTCGGTCAGTCCAGTTTCGCCACATATGCGCTCGCGCACCAGCGCAATACTGTGCCGATAGGCGAAGAGATCGGAATGTCGGTGGCTGCTCCGCTCGGATGCAGCGTGCAGACCGGTGTGGGCGCGATCCTCAACGCCTTGCGCCCCGTGCTCGGGCAGAGCGTGGTGGTCTTCGGCGCAGGCGCGGTGGGTCTCTCCGCAGTCATGGGTGCCCGGATCGCGGGTGCTCGCGTCATCGTTGCCGTTGATCCCATCGCCGAGCGGCGAGCGCTGGCGGTCGAGCTCGGCGCCACCGCAACGGTGGATCCTGCTGCGGGCGATGTGGTGTCGGTTGTGGCGGAGTTCACCGGAGGTGGTGCCGATCATGTCCTGGACACCACTGCCATTCCCGCGGTCCTCGCCGAGGCGGTCACCGCCTTGCGCTCTCGCGGACAGCTGGGCATCGTCGGCCTCGGAGCCCCGACCGCGGCGCTTCCGGTCGGACTGATCATGGGTAGAGGTCTACGGATCCGCGGAATCGTAGAAGGCGACAGCGTGCCCACCACCTTCATCCCGGAACTGATAGATCTCTACAAACGTGGTGATCTCCCGCTCGAGAAGCTGATCACGACCTACGACTTCGCTGATTTCGACAATGCCTGGGCCGCCGCACAATCCGGAGCGGCGATCAAACCGGTCCTCACCTTCTGATCGCCTTCCCCCACCGATTTTCGCGCCGTCCACCCGCCTCTGCGAGTGGATGGCGCAAAAACGGGTGGGGGGAGGTACCAGGCTCGGGGAAACTCAGGCTGTCGAACCGAGATCGGGGAGCGGGAAGGGCAGCGGTGAACTGCGACGCGGACAGGGTGAGTCGAACTCGTCGCGACAGGTGATGGTGATCGACAGATCGTTGTTCTGGTGGCAGTCGAGATGCCGAGAGTCGCCGCCCAGGCACGTGAGTGTGAAGGGCGACTGGGCGGGTTGACCGTCTTCATCCTCCTGGAAGCTGATCTCGACATGGCCCTGATACGGACTGGTGACGTAGACGTCGAACCAGGCGTAGCTCTTCACGGTGAAACAGGCGGGGACCACGGACACGCTCACATCCATCCACAGGTCGTGGACCTCAGGAAGCCAACTGGTCGTCCGAAAAGGGAACTCGCCGTTCGCGTTGACGCATTTGAACGCGTCGGGGTCGCGCTGCACGCCACCGGCGACCCCGGGGCCGAGGTCGAGGGTGATCGCACTGTGGACGCGGTATTCACCAACCCCCGGCAGAACTCCGACAGTGTCGGGTTCGTCGGCCGATGCGGCGGCGGGGAGCGTGGCCACGAGACCGACAGTCATGAGTACGGCAAACAGCGAGCGGAAGACCATCCCGGCACTTTTTGGCATGCGCTAGATTAGATCCGTTTCGACGCTGAGGTTGGGTCAACGCCGAAACCGTATTCCTTTGTCTGGCTATCTTTCCCGGTCAGGGCCTGATGATCGTCAGGCCGAGTCGATGGCGCCCAACGCGTACCGCCCCGGCGTATGGCCGTACTCACGCGAGAAGGCCGTCACGAACGCGGGCACGCTGGAGTATCCGACGCGGTGCGCAACCTCGGTCACCGATTTCGTCTCGAGTAGGACGACGGCCGCGTCGAGCCGAGTTCTGGTGCGCCACTGCGAATACGACACCCCGAACTCGCGGACGAAGTCGCGCTGCAGGGTCTTGGTACTGGTGTGCAGTCGGGCTGCCCACTCGTCGAGGCGAGTCTGGTCGGCGGGGTCGTGCAGGAGCGTTCGGGCGATGGTCTGCGCGAAACCTGTGGCGCGCGACGATGACGGTATCCCGATGGGGTCACGGCCGACGAAATCGCGGTGGGTGGCGCCCAGACCCGCCATGATCGTGGCCCGAGCCGCCAGCGCCTTCGCCTCGTCCTGGCCAGGTCGAGCGATCTGCTCGATGAGCCTGCGCGACTGCTGGTCCGCCGATACCGCCGCCACCCGCAACATACGCAGGCACTGCGGTACTTCGCGCAGACAGATGCGATAGATGATCTGCTTCCGCGACGTGAAGACCTCGTGGGTGACGCCGCGGCGCACCCACAATGCCTCGGTGGCGCCGATGAACTCGGTTCTGTTGGCGTGACGCACAGACAACATGCCGTCGGGGGTCCAGTACAGCTGGTGCACGAAGTCGCTGCGGGATTCGGGGATCTCGAGTGCGCCGCCGGACCCGTATTTGAGGATCAGGATTCCGGTGGGTGGACCGAGGCCGTATCCGTACTCCTCGACCCAGAGCGGGTCGGCGCCTGCCCCGAAGCTGCCGGCAGGTCCGGACCTGTCGAAGTGTCCTCCGAGCGTCACAGAGTGTCCTCCCGACGAAGCCGCTGTGGTCATTGGTAAGGCTAGCCTCAGCTGGAAAGCTCGGCGCGTCGGGGCCCGCGTCGCGAGTCCACTCCTGTGAGAAAGAAGTACATCTTGTTTGCACGTCATCTCGGGTTTCGTATGGCTGCTGCTGCCGCCACGCTGGGCCTTGCTCTGTCCGCCGTGGCCTGCGGCAGTGATTCCGACAGCGGTTCGGCCGCCGAATCGACGACCAGCGAGACCCGGGTTTTCGCTGCCGACAACGGTGAGATCGAGATCCCGGTGGCGCCGCAGCGGATCGTCGCCACCGGCTACGCGGTACCGCCCCTGATCGAGGCGGACGCACCGCTCGTCGGTATCTCCGAATGGAAGCGCGGGATCCCGCTGATGACGCCTGACGATCTGGCCGACTATGAGTCGACCCAGAAGATCGCAGGCGACACGTCGGCTGCCGACACCAACTACGAGGCCATCGCCGGCGTCAACCCGGACCTCATCATCATCGGGGTACCGCAACCGGCGATGGTCGACCTCGACCTGGGCGCTCTGGAGGCGATCGCACCCGTCGTCGCCATCGGACCGACCAACCCGGCAGCATGGCGGGAACTGACCAAAAGACAACTCGATGCCGCGGGCAAGCTCGACGCCTACGAGTCGACCAAGAAGACCTACGACGAGAAAGCGGCTGGACTCGAGCAGAAGTACGCGGGAGTCCTCGGACCGCTGGAGTTCGGACACCTGGGTGCATACGGCGAATCGGCCGCAGGCAACTTTCAGCGGGAGTTCGGTGGATCGTGGGGCACCAACATCGCGCAGGACGTCGGAGTGAACTACTACGGCGAGGTCAAGGAGAAACTCGGCGGATCGCAGGACAGTTCGGAGTACCCGTCCATCGAGAGCATCCCGGAGAGCTTCGCCGACGCCGACGTGATCACGTACACCGTCGAAGCCGATGGATCGGTCGGACCCGAGGTCCGATATGTCCTGGACTCGCCCTTGTTCAAGACCCTGCCCGCAGTCCAGGCAGGCAAGGTCTACGGCCTCAAGTACACCGAGGCCGCGACCTACACCTCGGCGCTGCAGACCCTCGACGCGATCGATGAGGCGCTGGCTCCGTTGCTGACCGGATCGGCCGGACCGAGTAGCTCGGCACCCACATCGTCGACCCCCAGCGGGTCGTGAAGATCACCCGAGACGATCCACGGAGCCGTGTCGCCACCCACCATCGGTCGGGTGACGGCACGGCTCGGATCGGTTATCCGATCGGGGTCTGCAATGTGGTGGTCAAGAGCCGGGAGGTGATCACTCCCCGCATGATCAGACTCACGCTTCAGGGCCCGGAACTGGCGGGCTTTCACACCTACCAGGCCGATGACCACGTAAAGATCGTCTTCCCGGACGCCGACGGCATCCTGCGGCCGCCCGTGCCCAACGACGCACAAGAACTCGACTGGCCACGCCCCTGGGGGCCCGCTCGCAAGTACACGATTCGGCGCTTCGATCCCGAGCTGCTCGAGATCGATCTCGACTTCGTCCTCCACGAGGGCGGTGTGGCGTCGACCTGGGCGGCGAACGCGGAACCGGGCGACATCGTGGTGATCGCCGGGCCGCCGGGGGCGCACGCCTTCGCGCACAACTTCGACCACTACATCTTTGCCATCGACGCCACAGCGCTACCCGCGGTGGCCCGGTGGCTCGATGAATCGACGGTCGACGTGTCCGCCGATGTGATCATCGAGGTCTCACATGAGGAGGAGACCCGCTACCCGTTGGCCGATCGGGCCGGTGTCCGCGTTCAGTGGCTCGTCCGGCCCACCGACCGTTCGCTGCTGGTCGAGGCGGTCGACGCTCTTGACCTACCCGCCGGCCGGGTCTTCCACTTCGGCGCGGGTGAGGCCGACGACATCCGCCCGCTGCGCCGCCGCGGGACCGACCGGTTGATCATCGGGTACTGGAAGCGCGGTTCAGCCGACCACGACGGCGATTAGCCCCGGGCTAGTCGGCGACCTTCACCACGGCTTTGCCGAAGTTGCGGCCGGCGAGGAGTCCGCGGAAGGCGTCGAGGACGTTGTCGAGGCCGTCGGTGATGTCTTCGCGGTACTTCAGCGATCCGTCTGCAACCCAACCCGACGCCTCGTCGAGGAACTGTGGCATCTGCTCGCCTGCGAACTCGGTCTGGATGAAACCGCGGATGGTCAGGCTCTTGACCAACACCGCATTCATGAGCTGGCCGGTGCGATCAGGTCCTTCCGGGAGCGACGTCAGGTTGTAGTTGGCCACCAGGCCGCACACGGGGATGCGGCCGTAGAGGTTCATCCGGCGGATGACCTGATCGAACACGTTGCCGCCGACGTTCTCGAAGTAGACGTCGATGCCGTCCGGTGTCGCGGCCTTGAGCTGCTCGGCGAAGTCGTCGGCACGGTGGTCGACCGCGGCGTCGAAGCCGAGTTCGTCGATGAGGTACTGCACCTTGTCGGGGCCACCCGCGATGCCGACAGCCCTGGCACCCTTGATCTTCGCGATCTGTCCGACCGCTGAGCCCACAGGTCCGGCCGCGGCGGCGACCACGACAGTCTCGCCGGGCTGCGGAGTGCCGATGGTGAGCAGGCCGGAGTAGGCGGTGAATCCCGGCATCCCCAGCACACCGAGTGCTGTCGACGGCGGGTTGGTTGCTGGATCGAGCTTGCGGAGGTACCTGGCCTTCTCTACCGAGTGCGTCTGCCAGCCGCCGTAGCCGAGGACGATATCGCCTTCGGAGAAGTCGTCGACCGTCGACTGCAGCACGCGCGAGACGGTGGCGCCGACCATCGTGTCGTCGATCTCCACAGGAGGGGCATACGACTTGGCGGCGCTCATCCGACCACGCATGTAAGGGTCGAGGGAGAGGTACAACGTCTGCAACACCACCTCGCCGGGTGTGGGTTCGGGTAATGCCACGTCCTCGAATCGGAAGTCCGAATCCTTCGGCTCTCCATGTGGTCGGGATGCGAGCACTACGCGGGTGGTGTTTGTCATTCTTCTCCTCATCGAGACACTGATTACCCCAGCTGCAACGGTCCCGGCCCGGGCCGATGTTCCTCACCGTAGGCGAATGTGAGGTACCTCAAGTCGTTGTTCGGCGAACCGGTGGTCGATAGTGTGGGCCGATGAGCAGCGACGCCTCCGAACCTTTTCAGTCTCCCGGTCGTGCCCGTCAGAACGAGATCTACACCGCCGGGGTGTTCGGCCGAAAACCGAAGGTGCCGACAAACTTCGAGGCGCTGGAACGTGCTGCGCGACGCAGGATGTCGGCCAAGGCGTGGGCCTATGTGGCCGGGGGTGCGGGCGACGGGGGGACGATGCGGGCAAACCGGACCGCGCTCGAGCGGTGGGCGATCGTTCCGCGGATGCTCCGGGACGTGTCCAAGCGCAGTCTCGCCACAGAACTGTTCGGACAGCATCTGCCTGCTCCCGTTCTGTTCTCCCCGGTGGGCGCGGGCGCACTTGCCTTTCCGGATGCAGACGTCCACATAGGAAGAGCTGCAGCTCAACTCGGGGTCCCGTACATCTTCTCGAGTCAGGGCAGTGCGCCGATGGAGCGCACGGCAGCTGCGATGGACGAGGTCACCCCCGGGGCGCCGCGCTGGTATCAGCTGTATTGGTCCACCGACGAGGACCTCGTCGACAGTTTTCTCGCACGGGCCGAAAAGTCCGGTGCTGCAGCCATAGTCGTCACGCTCGACACCACCATGCTCGGCTGGCGGCCCCAGGATCTGAATCTCGGCTCGCTGCCCTTCGCGCAGGGTCTCGGGATCGACCAGTACACCTCGGACGACAGATTCATCTCGATCGTTCGGGATCGGATCGCGGTGGCGCCACCTCGGGAGAGGCCGGCGATCACCATCGGCGCCATCAGATCTCTGATCTCGATGGCTCGCCACACCCCGGGAAGCGCTGTGCGCAATCTCGTTTCGCCGGTGCCGCGGGAATCGGTCCAGACGTTCCTCGAGATCTATTCCCGGCCGTCGCTGAACTGGACAGACATTGCCGGACTTCGCGAACGGACCTCGTTGCCGATCGTGCTGAAAGGAATCCTGCATCCCGACGACGCATTGCAGGCGGTGGACCACGGTGTCGACGGCATCCTCGTCTCCAACCACGGAGGCAGGCAGGTCGACGGCTCGATCAGTTCCATCGACGCCCTCGTCGACGTCGCGAAGGCTGTAGACGGGAGATCGAAGGTGCTGTTGGACTCCGGTATTCGTGGTGGTGCCGACGTCTTCAAGGCGCTTGCCCTCGGCGCTGACGCGGTATGCATCGGACGACCGCACATGTACGGATTGGCGCTCGACGGTGCGGATGGCGCGCGCGATGTCGTCGCCAACATCATTGCCGAACTCGACCTCACCCTCGGGCTGTCCGGGCACACCAGTACGGCAGATCTCACGGCCGCTGCCCTGAAGAAGGCCACCTGACTACTATTGACGAAAGTCAGCAGGTACCGTGGAGTCAGCGCCCGGGATCGCCCGATCCCGGCCGCGGCTCGATGGGAGAAACAATGGTCACGCTGAACAACGCCACCGTCCTGGTCACCGGCGCCAACGGTGGGCTCGGTACCGAGTTCGTCACGCAGGCGCTCGCGCGCGGTGCCACCAAGGTCTATGCGGCGGCACGCAACCCTCGGGAGTGGGGCGACGACCGGATCGTGCCGATTCGCCTGGACGTCACGGACGCCGCGTCGATCGCGGCCGCGGCGTCATCCGCCGCCGACGTCGACATCGTGATCAACAATGCAGGTCAGTCGACTGCCGGCCGGCTGATCGATCAGCCGGTCGGCGAACTGAAGGCATTGATGGACATCAACCTCTACGGGCCGATCGCGGTGACCAAGGCGTTCGCCCCGGTCCTCGCAGCGAACGGCGGGGGCGCTGTCATCAACGTCCACTCGGTGCTGAGTTGGATCGGTATCGGCAGCTCGTACAGCGTGTCCAAGGCTGCGTTGTGGATGGCGACCAACGTGCTGCGTCTCGAGCTGGCGCCGCAGGGGACCCAGGTCCTGGGCCTGCATCTCGGCTACACCGACACCCCGATGACCGCGGACGTCACGGCCGAGAAGAACGACCCCGCCGACGTCATCCGGGACGCCTACGATGGCCTCGAAGCCGGCCAGTTGGAGGTCCTCGCCGACGACGTCAGCATTCAGGTCAAAGCCGGTCTCGCTGCGCCTGTCGAGGCCCTGTACCCACAGTTCGCGCCGTCCCGATGATGGGTTGTTCTGGCGAACGCGACCTGGCGTTTTGTTCGCCAGAACGACCCATTTTCGGAAGTCAGGTGAGAGGCTTGCCGGCCTTGATGCGCCGTCTCGTGTCCCACAGGTAGGCGTTGAACGGGAATGCGCGCAACGGTGTCGGCAACCGCCCGACCACGTTGCGGGCGATTCGGTTGTGGAGGTCGAAGAGGCGCTGTTGCCGTGGGGTCCACGTCAGATTCATCTTCTCGCGGAACTCCGGGGGCAAGAAGCCCGTGGTGAGGAACAGGCCGAAGTCGCCGATCAGTAGCGACACCGGCTTCGGCAGGAACTCGAACCTCGCGATGCTGACGAGCAGGTCGCGGATGGTGTCGTCGATCTCCAGTCCGGACACGGTCGAATCCCAATACTGCTGGAAGTCGGCGCGCGTCGCGGGCCACATGTCTCGAGGCATCTGCAGGGTGGTGCCCATCAGCGCACCCTGCTGGTAGGCCTCTTCGGTGACCGCGGCCGGATCGCCGAAGAGAACCTGCATGTCCTCCCAGCCCTTGTAGAGGCACGCTGCGACCCAGAGCTGCAGGGTCGGATCGAAGGCGCTGTACTCGACCGGACTCGACTCCGTCGACCGAACCTGCGCATGCGAATGCCCGACAGCGCGGCGGTAGGCCCTGCGGTCTTCCGGGGAGCCGTTGACGGCCACCGCCAGGTAGGCGAGCGTCGTGCGGCCCCGTTTGAGTGGGTGCTTGAACAGATTTCCGCTGTCGACCTTGCTCTCGGCGACGCCGTAGCCAACAGCGGGGAGGGCGAGTTGCATGATCACGTTGGCAGCGCCGGCCAGGGCGGAGATGCCCGGCATCTCCAGGAGATCGCCACTCGCGCTGTCCGCCTGTTCGCGGGTCCACACCGGTGCTCGGTGGGTTGGGCGGGAAAGGGGCGAAGCCTCGGAGAGTGCGCTGCTGCCTTCAACGGTCCCAGACGTCATTGTCTGCCTTCCTGCCGAGAATATTGTGAGAACATGCGTTGTCGCTTTCAATTGAAGTCGCGTTTGCAGTGATTGTCAATTGCGGACACCGAAGGTGGAATGATGGGTGTCATGCCTGACCCAATGCGCCCGTACGGCGGCGAAAACGGAGCTGACCGGGTGAAACGTCGCCGGGCGGCTCTGGTGGACGCGGCGCTGGACATCATGGGTTCACCTGACGGCGGTGCGATCAGCGTCCGAGGGGTGTGCCGGCAGGCCGGACTCACCGCGCGCTACTTCTACGAGAGTTTCACCGATGTCGACGACCTGGTCGGCACGACGTATGACGTCGTGGTCCTCGATATCGCCGAGTCGGCGCAGGCCGCGGTGGCCGCAGGTGGCAGTTCACCCAAGGACCAGATCCGCTCTGCCGTCGGCGCCATCGTGCGCCGGATCGACTCCGATCGGCGCCGCGGCAGGATCTTGTTCTCGCAGACCCTGCTCAGTGGCCGTCTCGCGTCCAAGCGCATGGATGCGGCAATGATGTTCGCCGCACTGACGGTGCAGACCTCGGGCACCCACTTCGAGGGAGCGGCGGTGCAGGGCGCGGCCCACTTCTACGTAGGTGGTCTCGGGCAGGTTCTCAGCGCTTGGATCGACGGCCGAATCGATTGCAGCGACGATGAACTCATCGATCTGTGTGTGACGATGATGTACGGCGCGGTCGTCGAACTGCTCCCGCAGAATGTCACCGGGGTCGAGTGACGCGGCCGTTCCATCGATCGATGCCGGCCCACAGCAGCAAACCTGCCACGGCCGAACCGACCCCTATGATGCACAACAGGTTCCACCCACCTGCGTCGTAGGCATACCCGGAGGCGACCGACCCCGCCACCGCACCTGCGAAATAGGTGACCATGTAGGCGGTGGTCACACGACTGCGCGCATCCGGCGAGAGTGAGTAGATCGCGGACTGGTTCGACAGCTGCGAGGCCTGCACTCCGAAATCGAAGACGACCAGGCCGACGAGCAGTGCCGCGAGCGGCGTCCCGGGCCAGGCCAGCAACAACCATCCGGCAACGGTGATCACCCACGCGCCCGTGGTCGCCCCCCGTAGATGTCCGCGGTCGGCCAGCTTTCCGAACATCGGTGCGGCGACCGCACCTGCGACACCAGCGAGGGCGAAGGCCCCGATCATCGCCTCGGAATAGGAGAAGCGTTCACCTCTGCTCCCCGAGAGGAGAAAAGCGATCGATGTCCACATCGCGCTGAAGCCGAACATCGTCAGAAAGCCCAGCGCCATCCGTTGCCGCAGCATCGCCTCGGTGGCGATCATCCGTCCGACCGAGGCGAGCAATGCCCCATACGCCTGGGGAGGGCGAGTCCGGTCCGCGGGCACGAGGAGGTAGACGACCACCGCCAGGATCGCCATCAGGGCTGCGCCGACGAACAGCACCGCCCGCCAGCCACCGACTTCCGCGATCGCCCCGCTGACGACCCGTGCCAGCAGGATGCCGAGCAGCAGACCGCTCATCACCACTCCGACCACACGTCCGCGGTCCGAGGGCAGGGCCAACGACGATGACCACGGTACTACGATCTGCGCGGTGGCCGCGGAGACGCCGACCAGCAGCGAGGCGACGAACAGCGCGCCGAACCCCGGGGCGAGCCCGGACAGCAACAGCGACACCGCCGATGCTGCCATCATGCTGGGCGCCAACACTTTTCGGTTCCACAAGTCTCCCAGTGGGACCAACAGCAGAAGGCCTATCGCGTATCCGAATTGCGCAGCGGTCACCACCAGCGCCGCGGTGGACGTGGAGACGGAGAAGTCGGTGCGGATCTCCTCGAGAACGGGTTGTAAGACGTACAGCGACGACACCGAGACGCCGCAGGTGAGAGCGAACAGCAGTACGAGCCGCCTGCTGATGCCGGTTGCGGTGGGCGGAGGAGGCGACCCGTCGGGACCGGGCGGGTCAAAAGGCACGGTTTCAGCCTGCCGGATCTGCGCCGCTCGATCGAATCGGACAACTCGTCAACCGGGGGCGGGTGGTATTGCCCAGTGCGCCCGCGGTGGCACAGTAGGTTTACGGGTATGGATACCGGAGCTCGGCCAGCGCCGCGTGAGTACGGCGAGGGGCTCTGGCGTCAGTATGGGGAAGAAGATCTGCCGGTCCCGCTGGCCGCGGCGCTCTCTGCGTTCGCCGAGCACGGCTATCACGGCACGTCGGTCCGGGACATCGCCGCGCGAGCGGGGTTGAGCGTCCCGGGGCTCTATCACCACTACCCGTCGAAACAGTCGTTGTTGCAGGGGTTGCTAGAGCTGACGATGAGCGACCTGCTCGGACGTTCTCGTGCGGCCCTCGAGCAGGCGGGCAGTTCGCCCGTGGAGCGGTTCGACGCGGTGGTCGAATCGCTGCTGAGGTTTCACATGTACCGCAGGGCGCAGGCGTTCGTCGGGTCGACTGAGATCCGCAGTCTCGAGCCGGTGTTCAGGGTGGAGTACATCGCCACCCGCGACGAGCAGCAGCGCATGGTCGACGCAATCGTGCAGGCGGGCGTCGACTCCGGCGATTTCCGCACCCCGCACCCCGTGGATGCGGGCCGTGCGGTGACAACGATGTGCGTCGGGGTCTCCACCTGGTATCGACCCTCCGGCAGACTGGGTCCGGACGAACTGGTGTCGCGGTACCTGCTCATCGCGCGTCAGATGGTCGGATACTTCTCCACTTCGTCCTAACCCACCGGGTTGACTGCCCGGGGGCGACCGTGACACTCTGTTACCCGAAACCGAACGATCGCTCGGTCGGGATAGCCCGGCTGGGCGACGTACACGAGGAGGTGCCCCATGGCGATTGACCTTTCCTACGATCCAGTTGTCCAGGACGTGATCGACAAGACCAGCGACTTCGTTCGCGGTCACGTTCTGCCGATCGAAGAGAAGTTCGCCGGCGACATCGCCGCGGCGGGCGGTGACGAGCTGCGCCTCGAGCTCCGTGATCGTGCCCGCGACCTGGGAATCCTGGCGCCGCACGCGCCAGTCGAATACGGCGGTCTCGGCTTCAACATGTCCGACCGGGCGCCGGTGTTCGAAGCGGCTGGATACTCCGTGTTCGGTCCGATCGCCCTGCACATCGGTGCTCCCGACGAGGGCAACGTGCACATGCTCGCCCACGTCGCCAGTACGGATCAGAAGGAGAAGTACCTGGCGCCGCTGGCGCGCGGCGACGTGCGCTCCGCGTTCGCTATGACCGAACCGGCACCCGGTGCAGGCTCCGATCCCGCAGCGCTGCGTACTGCGGCCGTCAAGGTCGACGGTGGCTGGAAGATCAACGGCGACAAATGGTTCATCACCGGTGCCGACGGCGCGGGGTTCTTCATCATCATGGCCCGCACCACCGGTGAGCCCGGTGATCGTGGGGGAGCGACGATGTTCCTCGCCCCGGCCGACACCCCGGGCATCACCGTCGGGCGGCACATCAACACCATCGACCGCGCAATGATCGGCGGACACTGCGAGGTCGCGTTCCGCGATGTCTTCGTTCCCGACGAGGACGTCCTCGGCGAGGTCGACGAAGGTTACCGCTACGCACAGGTGCGACTCGGACCCGCCCGCATGACCCACGTGATGCGGTGGATGGGCAGTGCCAACCGAGCGCGCGACATCGCGCTCGACTACGTCGCCAGGCGAGAGGCATTCGGCGGCAGACTCGGTGACCTCGGCATGATCCAGCAGATGGTGGCCGACAACGAGATCGACTTGGCCGCTGCACGATCGCTGCTGGTCAAGGCGTGCTGGGAACTCGACCAGGGTGCGCACGGTGGAGACGAGACCTCGATCGCCAAGACCTTTGCCGCGGAGGCGTTCTCGCGGGTGGTGGATCGATCGATCCAGATGTGCGGCGGTATGGGCGTTTCCGACGACCTGCCGTTGGCGCGGTTGCAGCGCGAACTGCGTCCCTTCCAGATCTACGATGGCCCCTCCGAGGTCCATCGCTGGGCTCTTGCCAAGCGCGCGGTCGGCAAGGCCAGGAAGGCCGCAGCTGCCGGTGGCAAGCCATGAGCGAACTGCCCGGCATGAACACCGAGAAACTTCGTCGGTTCCTCGTCGACCGTGGTGTCGCCGTCACCGGCGAACTGGTCGTGGAGCTGATCAGTGGTGGTCGTTCGAACCTGACCTTCACTGCACACGATGACAACTCGCGATGGGTGGTTCGGCGTCCCCCGACCGGTGGTCTGACCCCGTCGGCACATGACATGAACCGGGAGTGGACGGTCACCAACGCGCTGCAGGGTACCGACGTGCCCGTCGCGGGAACCGTGGCCTTCGACAAGGAGGGCGAGATCCTCGGCGCTCCTTTCACTGTCGTGGAGTTCGTGGACGGACTCGTGGTGCGCAGCGCCGACGAACTGGAGGCGCTGAGCGACGACGACGTCGACCGCAATCTCGACGGACTGGTGCAGGCGCTGGCGGATCTGCACGCGGTCGACTACCAGGCAGTGGGCCTCGGTGAGTTCGGACGGCCGGACGGATTCGTGGCCCGGCAGGTCAAGCTCTGGGCTCGGCAGTGGGAGCACGTGAAGACCCAGGAGCTCGACGATGTGGCCACACTGCATGCGGCATTGAGCGAATCCATCCCGGCGCGGTCGGAGAACTCGATCGTGCACGGCGACTTTCGTGTGGACAACACCATTCTCGCCGCCGATGATCCAGGTGTCGTGAAGGCCGTCGTCGACTGGGAGATGTCGACCCTCGGCGATCCGCTGACCGATGTCGCGCTGATGTGCACGTATCGGGAACCGATCTTCGACGAGATCCTTGGGATGAAGGCAGCGTGGACCAGTGCCCGTTACCCGTCGGGCGCCGACATCGCACAGCGGTACGCCACCGTGTCGGGCCGCGAATTGTCCGACTGGAACTTCTATCTCGCGTTGGCCAACTTCAAACTCGGAGTGATCGGCGAAGGCATCACGCACAGGGCGCGGAGCGGGTCATCGGCGGGCGCCGGTGCAGAGCAGGCCGCAGCGGTGACCGGAGAATTCATGGCGGCCGGACTGCGCGCCATCAAGGGTGAGAACGGCTGAGCGATGGGGGATATGGCAGTGGAGGTCAATGTGGTCGGCGAGCGCAAAGCGGCACTGGTGACGGGCGCGTCCCGGGGTATCGGAGCTGAGGTCGCGACTCGATATGCCGAGGCGGGTTGGGATCTGACGATCAGCGCCCGCAGCCGGGAGCCCCTGGAGCAGCTCGCACAGCGCCTCGGTGAGAAGTTCGGGGTGCGGGTCGCGGTCGCCGTCGCGGACATGGCCGACGCGGAGCAGTTGGAAGCCCTGGCCGCAGCGCATACCGAGGCGTTTGGTCGGCTGGACCTGCTGGTGCTCAATGCCGGCATGGGTCAGAAGGGGCCGATCGCGGAATTGCCTGTGCGCAGATTCGACAAGCTCTATCACGTGAACGTGCGATCGGCGTACGTGCTCCTGCAGGCGTTGTTGCCGACGCTGCGCAGAACCGCTGAGCTGGCAGGTGCGGCGAAAGTCGTTGCCATCGCCTCGATCACCGGCGTCTACCCCGAACCCGAGCTGGCCGCATACGGCGCGACCAAGGCCGCGCTGATTTCGCTGTGCGAGACGTTCAATCTCGAGGAGTCGGACAACGGTGTCTCGGCGACGACGATCTCACCGGGTTACGTGAACACCGATCTGTCCGAGTGGACCAAGGACAAGATTCCGGCGGAGGAGATGATCACCGTCGGCGACGTCGCCACGATGGTCGAAGCGGTGAGCCGGCTCTCCAGATACGCGGTGCTGCCAGGTGTGGTGCTGTCTCGTCCGGGAACCAACCTCGGCCGCGCCTGATCTTTGCGCGACGCGCATCTCGGACCGGTGGACGGGGCCGGGTCAGGTCAGCGGAGGGACTCGGCGGTCGCGACGATGTTCTTCGTCATGGCCGAGAACACGGCCTTGTGGGCGGGCAGATTGGCGAACCAGTACAGCCGCCCGACGATGCCGCGCGGATAGAACACCGTTCGTTGTTCCAGGCGGCTGCCGGTGTCGGTCGCACTCACCCGCAGCTCGAGCCAGGCGGTACCGGGCATGACCATCTCGGAACGCAGACGCAGCAGCTGTCCGGACTCGACGGTCTCGACCCGCCACCAATCGAGCGCGTCGCCGGACTGCAGATGCCGCGGGTCTCGCCGACCCCGTGACGCCCCCGGACCCCCGAGCAGTCCGTCGGCCCAGGACCGGAGCTTCCACGCAGACGAGTATCCGTACCAACCGTTCTTGCCGCCGATGCTCTCGATGACCTTCCAGAGTGTGGCGGGATCCACGGAGGCTTCTGCAGTCGCCGAATCGGTGTAGGTCTCCTCGCCTGCCCACTGCGGATCGGAGGGGATCGGTTCTGACGGTGCGTATCCCGGTGAGGCATTCGACCACGCCGTCTCCACCTCGCCCCGTTCAATGCGGGCGAGTGCCAACTCGACGGACGTACGGTATCCGGTGAGTCCGTCAGGCGGCGGTTTGATGACGGAGTTGATGTCGTTTTCGGACGCGATGGCGTCGTGTTCGAGTGATTCGACCAGTGGCCTGGCCAGCCCGCCCGGAATGGGGGTGACGCTACCCACCCAGAGACTGGCGAGAGTAGGTGTCAGCAAGGGCAATACGAGGATGCGCCGTCTGCTGAGGCCGGCCACCTCGGCGTAGATCTGCATCATGTCGCCGTACTCGAGGACGTCGGGACCGCCGATGTCCCAGGTCCGTGATTCTGGAACCGGAGCCGTTGCGGCCTCGATCAGATAATGCAGCACGTCGCGCACCGAGATGGGCTGGATCTTGTTGTGCACCCATTTGGGGGTGGTCATCACGGGAAGTCGTTCCGTGAGGTGCCGGATCATTTCGAAGGATGCCGACCCGGAACCGATCACGACACCGGCCTGCAGGACGATCGTCTCGATGCCCGACGACATCAGGATCTCGCCGACCTCGGTCCGCGAACTCAGATGCTGGGAGAGCTTCACGTCGGATGGGTGCAGGCCGCTGAGGTAGACGATCCGGGAGACGCCGGCCTTGCGCGCGGCCTTGACTACATTGAGCGCCGAACGTCGTTCCTCGGCGCCGAAGTCCTTGTTGCTGCCCATCGAATGCACCAGGTGGTAGACCACGTCGACGCCTGTGAAGGCGTCTTCCAGGGACGTCAGGTCGCCGAGGTCGCCTTTGATCACCTTCGCGTCGTCGGCCCACGGCGCGCCTGCGAGCTTGTCGGGGGTCCGAGCCAGGACCCGGACGTCGTGACCACGTTCGATCAACCGCGGAGCGAGTCGGCCGCCGATGTATCCGGTGGCGCCGGTGACCAGTGCGCTGGGGGTCGGCGACGTGGGGGACTGCATGAGCGCTCCGATGGTTGAGGGCGTTGATTCGAGGCTACGTACCTGACAAGCCTGTACCCGAGAGCAGCGCTCTGCTAAACCGTGATTCGACGCCTGTTGCGGGCGCTTGGCTCATCTCCGCTTGGCTCATCGCCGCTTGGCTCACCTCCGCTTGCTCATCGCATCGTCATCATCAGACGTCGGCCGTCTTCGTCGTCGACATCGGCGTGCGCATGGTCGTTCACCGACATCACATTGATCCCGGACTTGCCGACGATGAGTTTGGTGATGGAGGCATTGACCATGGTCCGCGAGACGCTGGGCCAGTTCTCGGGGCTGATGCCCCACAGGTGGGCGACGACTGCTCCGATGGTGCCGGCGGACGACGCCGCGATGGCCACCTGCCCGGGGCCGGCGTGCTCGGCGATTTCTGCCAGCGCCTGCAGCATCGAATCCCGGTAGTCGACGTACGAGCCGGGCCCGGTCGTCTGCACGTCAGCGACCCAGTTCAGCAATGAGGCGTCGAGTCTGCGCTGAAAACTGCGCTGCGCCTGCGCCGCCTCCTCCGATGTCCCGGTCGGCGGCACGTCCGTGTGCGCGAGCCTGGTGAGGTCGTACTCGTTCCAGCCGGCGTTGACCACCGGGGCCGGGGCGCTCGACTCGGGAAATTGCCCGACGATCTCCTCGATCGTCTCCAGTTGGCGCGCAAGATTTCCCGACACGGTGAA
Organism: Williamsia soli; assembly: GCF_017377795.1. GTDB lineage: Bacteria > Actinomycetota > Actinomycetes > Mycobacteriales > Mycobacteriaceae > Williamsia > Williamsia soli. Next base: position 263,074 of record NZ_JAFRDR010000001.1, read on the forward strand.
GTCCACCTTAGGGATTCGCGCAGCCAATTTCTGCCCGACGTTCCGGGCCTGCCGGCGGCCGAGATCGGTGAGACTGCCGTAGCCGTTCTCGTCGGTTCCGGCCTGGCCGTGGCGAACCAGATAGATGACACCCATACCGCCCATCTTGCCGGTAGCCGGACCGCTCGCGTCATCGAGGTTTGTCCCGGCCCCGCATGGTTGCCTCGATGTCGCCTGGTGTTCAGTCCGTCTCGGTACAACTGAGGACAACACACAGACAGTCGGGAGGTGGTTCGCATGGACACACACGAAGGATCGAAGCTGGACGAGATGCTCGACTTCGAGTCGAAGTGGTACCGCCTGGGCGGCGGACCCTCCGAGGAGATCCACGACAGGTTCGGGATGTCTGATCGCACCTTCTTCAAGGAGTTGAACGACCTGATGTCCGACGGTGCCCGGTTCGATGACATCGCACCCGATGAGCTGGCCGGCATGCGCGCGGTGATCCGCAGACGGTTATGGCTCGCGCGCTGACCGGCGAACCCCGGTTTCACGATTAGGCTGACCCTCATGGAGGCAAGGCGGGACTTCCGGTTCGGGGTCAACCTGTTGGGTCGCGGCAGTGCGGGCGAGTTCTTCGAGCAGGTCAGACATGCAGAGCGCTGCGGAGTAGACGTCGTCCTGCTCCCCGATCATCTGGAGCTGGGTGCGCCTTTCCCGATGCTGGCTGCAGCTGCAGCAGCAGCGCCGACCGTCAGGGTCGGCAACTTCGTCCTCAACGCCGGGTTCTACCGTCCGGTGTTGCTGGCGCGCGACATCGCGAGCGTCGATCAGCTCACCGGAGGCCGGTTCGAGATCGGGCTCGGCGCCGGGTACGTGGAGGCGGAGTTCGAGGCCGTGGGCCTGCCCTTCGAGAGCCCTGGGCGACGGGTCGAGCATCTGAAGGACACCGTGCTGCAGCTCAAGGACCTGCTGTCGGATCCCGGTTTCGTGCCGCCGACAATTCAGTCGCCGCCACCGATCATGATCGCGGGAACGGGGAACAAGGTGCTGACCTTGGCCGCACAGCACGCCGACATCGTCGCCCTGGCAGTCCTCGCCGACGACGAGGCGCTCGCCGAACGCGTCGACTTCCTCCGGAAGCAGGCGGGCGACCGGTTTGATGCGCTGGAGATCAACCTGATCATCGCGGACCTTGCGATCGATCGGGAACCGGACCTCGAGATCCTGCGCAGTCACCGGCCCGACGCCTCGGACAGTGAACTGCTGCGGCTGCCCAATGCCCTGCACGGCACCCACGATGAGGTGGTGGCGCGTATCCGGGAGCTCCGTGACACCTTCGGCGTCACCTACCTCACGCCGATCGAGCCGTCGGCCGCCGACCTCGATGCCTATGGCCGGGTGATCGGCGAACTGCGAAGCCGGACCTGAGCGCGGCGTTCGCCAGACCCGGGCAAGGGGCATCACTACGATGGGTCCAGGCCACTACCCGAGACCAGATCGACAACCGACCGGATTGGAAAAAGCCCTGATCACCGACGTGACGGAACCGAACGCCCAGATCGTCCGCCGAGGCCGCACGACCCTCGAGGACGTTCACCAGATGTTGCGGGACGGATCCTGCTCGGTGCTCTCGCTGGACATCTTCGACACCATCTTGTGGCGGCGGGTCCCGCGGCCGACCGATCTGTTCGTGTTGCTCGGTGAGCGGCTCCGTCGCGAGGGTGCGTTACCCGACTGGATCGAACCCCACGCGTTCCGAACGATGCGGATCACCGCCGAGACCGAGTCGAGGGAACGTCGCGGCAAACTCGGTCCTGAGGTGTCGATCTACGACATCTGGCGCGAGATGCCCGCCGAGATCCTGCTCCGCGACGACATCGAGTACTACGTCGAGGCCGAGGTCGCCGAAGAGCGCCGGATCCTCGTTCCGGACTTCGACATCGCCGAGTTGGTGAACACTGCGCACGCTCACTCGGTGCCGATCGTCGTGGTGTCCGACACGTACTTCTTGCAAGAACATCTCGATCGATTCCTGGACCGGCCGCATCTGGAGCCGCTCAAGTCCGCGCGATTCTTTCGTTCCCACGAGCACGGGGTCGACAAGGCGCACGGATTGTGGAAGGTCGTGCTCAAAGGTCTCGGAGTGCGGCCCGGCCAGATCGTCCACATCGGTGACAACAAGCGGCCCGATGTCACCGCGCCCGGCAAGCTGGGCGTGCGCACCGTGCACTTCACGCGGATCACCGACGACTACGAAGCGATTTTGCGTCGCGAGGGCGCGCCGCTGGAGCCCTTCGGGGTGAGCGCGCCGCACCTCGACGCGACCGAGGGTGACTTCGGGATCACGAGTCTGCGAGCGAAGCTGATCGAGAACGCGAACCTCGACGCCGTCGCGCCCGACGTGGCGTGCTCCTGGAGGTACGGCGCGGCTGTTCTCGGCCCGGTACTGACAGGTTTCGCCGACTGGGCGGCCCATCGCGCGGCGGAACGTGGCACGAAGGTGCTGTGGTGTCCGATGCGCGAAGGGGAGATGCTGGCAGACCTCATCAACAACGCTGCCCGCAGCGCAGGCCTGGATGTGGTTGCGAAACCGATCTGGCTGTCCCGGCACCTGACCTCTGTCGCCGCGTTGGGGGTTCTGGACCAGGACAGCATTCACACGTTCATGCGCCGCCGACACGGCATGACCATCGGCGGCTTGCTGGCGATCCTGCAGCTGCGCCCAGGAGACGTCCCGGCCCTGGCCGACCGACTCGGGGTGGTTCTCGACAACGGCATCATCGCCGACGACGTCGCGGCGGCGCTGGTGGAGACGCCGCATCTGCGCAATCGGATCGCGACGACCGCGACCGCGACGCGCGAACGTCTGCTCGCGCACCTGCGTACTGCCGGCGCCCTCGACAGCGACGACCTGACGATCGTGGACCTCGGGTGGGGCGCGACCATCCAGAGCCAGCTCGGGGTCGCCCTCGGCCTTGCCGGGGTGCCGATCAAGCCCGCCGGGTTGTACCTTGCCACGGACAAGCGCAGCACGAAGGTGATGTTGCGGGGTCTGCGGGTCGAGGGCTACCTCGGTTCGGCAGGAGAACCCGTCGGAGTCGTCGGAGCCGTCACCCGGAGCCCGGAGATACTGGAGCAGGGTGTGAGCAGCCTGTGCGGATCGCTGCTCGACTTCACCCCCGAGGGGGATCCGATCCTGGCGCCGATCGCGGGTTCGGCCGAACAGAACCACGCACGGCGAGCGCTGCACCAGGGTGTGCACGCGTTCCAGGACGAATGGCTTCGCTATGCGGGCGACTCCGACCTGTGGCCGGCGTTCAACGGTGGCGAGGTGCCGCTGCTGGGCAACATCGTGGCCTCGTCCATCACCGCCCCGACCCCTGACGAAGCCGCCGTGTTCGGCGCCTGGGAACACGAAGACAATTTCGGCTCCGACCTCGTCAGTCACGTGATCCCGGTCAAGTTGCTACCGGCGGTCCGCTACATGTCGCCCGGCGACCTCGACGACCTCGGGATGCGCGACGCCTTCTGGCCCCAGGTGCTGGCCGCAGCCGACCCGCGCCTCGCTTCGGCCGCCGATGCTGTGCGCACGGGTGCTCTGCCGGCATCGGTGTTCGAACCCGATGAGCCGCAGAGCGAAACGGTCTTGCGCTTCCGGACCGGCGACGGGAAATGGCACGATGGTCCCAAGGTGCCCCTGCGGATCAACCGGAACGGACTGTCGTTCGCGCGCTTGAACTTCGAGGCCTTCGACGCGACGGACGTGTCGCTCGCCATCCCCGGTCGACCCGCGCTGGTACGTCTCGACTGGATCGAGGCGACGGTGACCGCCGGCGGGCACCGGCACCCGACTCCGCTGCGCTGGGAGCAGCCCCAGGACTTCGCAGGACTCGTGTACGCCGAATCAGCCTGGCTCGGCGGTAATCTCGTCGAATTCCATGCACCGCATTCGGCGCTGTGGCTGTCGCTCGTCGATCGTGCCGGCGCACCGGTGAGTTCGGCTCAGATCACCATCGCGTTCGCGGTGCTGCCGCAGTCGTTGTCGGGACTCTCCCACCGGGCGCCCGCGGCACCTAGACTCACGAGACTGACTGCGCGGGCCAAGGCCGAGTATCGGTCGGGGGGCCCACTGGCTCTGGCGGCCGGTGTGGCGCGCATCGTCGGACGGGCCGGTGCCCCGGTGGCTCCTCCGGACGACGATGAGAAGAAAGACAGAGATGAAGACTGAGTTCGGGGATCGGAACGACCCGCATGTGCAAGCGCGCGCCGCTCGGCAGGCGCCGTTGCTCCTGCACTCCCTGACGTTGTTCTCCGAGGTGATCGGACGGATCTTTGCCGCGGCCGGGCCGCGGACCGTGGTCGAGGTCGGGGTCGAGTCGGGTGGCGCGAGTTCGATCTACCTCGACCACGGAGCCGATGCGGTCTACTGCGTCGAGCCGGTTCCGACCGATGAGATGCGCACGACCCTGGGGGACAAACCCGATTTGCATCTGGTCGAAGGGTTCTCGCCGGCTGTTCTGGCCGAGATCCCGCTCGGCGACGTCTATGTCGTCGATGGCGACCACAATTACGTCACCGTGCGCGGCGAGCTCGATTGGATCCTGGCTAACGCCCCCGATGCTGTGGTGATCCTGCACGACCTGCTGTGGCCGTGGGGTCGGCGGGATCTGTACTACAACGCCGCAGGACTCGACCCGGCAGATGTCCATGACCACGGCGCCGAGGGTCCGACCGTCTGGCACGACGACGTCACCGCTGCCGGGTTCGTCGGCCTCGGACAGTTCACCGCCGCGGTGGACGCCGGCGGGGAACGCAACGGGGTGCTGACGGCGATCGAGGACGCCCTCGGGGCCCATCCGGCGGGTGGGCACGAGTTGGCTTTGGTGCCCGCCGTTTTCGGTCTCGGGGTGATCTACCCGACCACCGATGTGGACAAGGCGGAAAGAATTCGCGCGGCGCTCGAACCGTACGACGGATCGCCGTTGCTGGCGGCGATGGAGAACAATCGGATCGCGCTGTATACGAGGGTGCTCGCCATGCAGTACGAGATGGCCGCAGGTGCGATCGATCGCGATGATCTGGCGTATCGGGTGGGACAGCTGAGCGCCGAGCTGCAGCAGCAACGTGACGAGACGGACCGGCTCATCCGATCCCACCAGCATGAACTCGAAGCCCTACGGGCGAACCCGCCGATCTCGATCCGGAACGTGGGTGGCCGGGCAGTGCGTAAGGCCGGCCGCACAGTGCGGGGCCTACGCGGCAGGGTCCGGCGGTAGGTCTCATTCGGTGGTGAACAGGCGCTGCCAGTTCACCGGGCTGGTCAGCGCAGGCAGCGCGGCCCGATAGGCCTCCTGTACGTTTGCGGCGTCCGCGCGGAAGAACTTGCGTACCTTGAGGTTTCGTGCCCCGAGTGTGCGGGCGGCGCCGGTGTCGCGGGTGCGCAGTCGCACGCCGTTGCCGGATGCGTCGGCCACCACCACCTGATCGAACAGGGAAACATGCCACCAGTGGGCATCCGTCGGGGGAATGGCCACACACCCTCGCACCACCCGCCCGGTGAGCTGAGTTGCCGCACGTTTGGCGAGCACCACGTCGAAACGATCCTTGGCGGGTTCGAATCCGGCGGGATGTACGGGCAACTCACGGTAATTCACCCCGGGGACGTCGGCCTCGTGATGCATCACCGTCTCACCGAACGCGGCGCGTTCGCGGCGGATGTCCACCAGCGCCTTCCGGCCACCGTCGGCGAGGACGCCAGGTCCGGCGAGGAAATCCTCGATACCCCGAATCATCGTGTACGCCAACCCATATTGCATCGCCACGATGTACTGCGAGATCTCACGGAACATGCGGGTACTCAACGACTTGACGTCGAGGTCGCTGTGCAGCGCCGCGGTGATCAGTGAATTCCGGATGCTGAAGTACATCGTCCAGTCGTCGTTGTCCTTACGGGAGAAGTCCATGTGCCACACCGCAGCTCCCGGCAAGGTGACGGTCTGGACGCCGGTGGTCTCGGCGGCCCGGATGCCGTATTCGATGTCGTCCCACTGGAAGAACATCGGAAGGGGCAGCCCGAGTGTCGAGATGACCTCCGCCGGTAGCAGGCACGTCCACCACCCGTTGTAGCCGGCGTCGGCCGGCCGGTCCTGGCGCTGGGTCAGCATGTCCGCGTCGTGCAACGCGTTTTTCGCCCACCGGCCGGCCCTGAGCGTGTGCAGGTCCGCGTACTCCGCGCCGACGTGCAGCCGCGTCGGATTCATCAGGTAGAGCATCTGGGCTCCGACGATTGTCGGATGAGGGGTCACACCTGCGAAAGCGGCCAGGCGCAACGGGGTCTCGGGTTCGCAGCGGATGTCGTCATCCATCAGGATGAGATCGAGATCCTCCTCGTGCGCGATGGCCTCGGATATGCCGCGGGTGAAGCCGCCCGCGCCGCCGAGATTGGGCTGCCGGATGTATGTGAGGCGCTCGCCGAGAGCGGCGGACGTCTGATCGAAGCCGGGTTGCTCGCAGACCAGATCGTCGCCCTGATCGACGACGTACACCGCGGTCAGGCGCTCGCGCGTCGATTGATCCGACGCCAGCGCCGTCAGGGTGGCGACACAGTCGGCGGGTCGATTGAAGGTGCAGATCGCCACCGCCGCGGCCCGGACCCGATGCGGAGCCATCGTCGACCACACCCCTTCATCGATGGTGAGGTCACCGTCATCGGCGATGAAACTCACCCATACCGAACCGCCGCCGGAGTACCTGTCGAGGGGCACCGTGCACGTCGCCGCGCCGGCGCCCGCCAACTCCAGCCGCGACACGACGTGGACCTGTCCGTCGCCGTCGCAGCCGTGAACGACCGCATGGGCACGGCCGGCGGTTGCGAAGTCGAATGCCAGGTCGACGCTCGTAACCGTCGTCCACCGCTGGAAGTAGGCGGCGGGCACGCGTCCGAAGTAGGTGTCGGTGTCGACGGTGGCCCCGTGGCGGGCATGCACCGCGGTCCGGGTGCGATCGCCGCCTCCGTCGATGGTGGCGTAGAGGTCGGCGTCGGTGTCCGGCGTCGGTCCGGCGAAGAGCACACGCTGCAACACCAGCGGTGTGTGACCTGGGCAGAGCTGCGCAGCGGTCTCGGCGCGATCGTTCATACCGCCATCCTGCTACAGGTCGACCAGCGCCGACGCCGGGTGGGTGCGGAGTGTCAGCGCTCGAGCCAGTGCGTCGCGCTCAGTGGCCGGGCGGCGGCGACCGCTTCGTGATCGCACGCGAACCCGACCGTCCATCGACCACCCTCGAGTTCGACGGCACCGAGGGTCATCGGGGTCGGCAGCGCGGTGAGGAAATCCCCGAGAGCGGCGGGCGACAGTGTCCACAGCTCACCCCTGATCGAGGTCCCGGCAGCGGTGTCGCGGACCAGCCCCGGTTTCGCGGGTTCGGTGTCGAGTGCGACCAGCCGATAGGCCGCAGCTGTCGCGGCGTTCCCGTTCCACCGGGCGCCGCGGTCGGTCAGCTGGTGCATCAGCGGTTGTCCCCGCAAGTGCGCACCGACGACGAACACCTCGGTGGTCGCGGCCCCCGCGAGCTCGGGCCAGGAGGGTCCTTCGGCAGCCGCCACGGTGCCGATCCGGCCGGCGATGTCGAGTGCGATGGCGTCGTCGTGGTCGCGACAGACCACAGTCACCCCGAATTGGGCCGCGCTGCCGTCGGTATCGTCGACGATCCCGGCCGGGACAGCCACAGCGCAGAGGTCGAAGAGATTGCAGAAGTTGGTGTACGTCCCCATTGCCGCGTTGACGCCGATCGGGTCGGCGGCGACCTGATCGAGGGTCGGGTGCATCGGTGCGGTGGGGACGAGCAGGGCGTCGGCGTCACCGAGCGCGGCCAATGCACGCATTCGGAGTTGCTCCACCCGCCGACGGTCGGCAAGCAATTCGACCGCGCTGAAGCGATCGGCCGCACCGATGATTGCTGCCACGGTCGGGTCGAGAACGGTGGATTCTGTTGCAGCCGAGATGAACTCGCCGACCGCCTCGAACCGTTCGGCGACGAGCGCGCCCTCGTAGAGAAGCTTGGCCGCGGCCAGGAAGTCGGAGATGTCGATCCGCTTGATCCGGACGCCCGCGGATTCAGCCTGCTCGATGGCGGCTTCGAACGCGTCCTGCCACCGCTCGTCCAGGGCGGGTAACTGGGCGGGGACGGCGACCACCGGACTGTCCGGAGCGGCGAACTTCACCGCGGTGCCCCAGTTCTCGGCGCCGGCCATCGATCCCATCGCGCGGTTGGCGAGGTCGAGATCGCGGGCGAGGATGGTGACGCAGTCGTAGCTCGCGCACGCCGGGACCACACCGGCCGTACTGACCACACCCAACGTGGGTTTGATGCCCACGATGCCCTGCAGCCCGGCGGGTACCCGCCCGGACCCGGCGGTGTCGGTGCCGATGGCGATGTCGGCGAACCCCAGTGCGACAGCGACCGCAGAACCCGAACTCGAACCACCGGAGATGCGCTCGGGCCGTCGCGAATCACGCACTGCGCCGTACGGGCTGCGGGTGCCGACGAGCCCGGTTGCGAACTGGTCGAGGTTGGTCTTGCCGATCACCACCGCACCTGCCGAACGCAGGGCTGCCACTGCGGCGGCGTCTCGCTCGGGTACGTAGGCGAAGCCGGGGCAAGCAGCCGTCGTCGGCAGCCCCGCGACGTCGACGTTGTCCTTGACCGCCAGCACCACACCGGCCAGGGCGCCTCCGGCGGCCACCGAGGCCGCGTGCTCCCGCTCGACGTCTGTCCGCTCGCGCAAGGTGATGAACACCTCGGGTCGATCGGCCGCGTCGATGAGGTCGTAGATGTCAGCAATCCGGCTCATGCCACTTTTCCTGTCTTGGTGGCGAACTCGCCACCATCGGACCAACGTTGCCGTTCGATTGCCCTGGCGGCCTCCATCGCGGAGCGATCTGCGGTGATGGCGCCGGCATTGTCGTCGAGGAACCGCTGGTGTTCGGCGAGCGAGAACGTGCCGTCGCTGATCTCCACTGTGCCACGCCCCGCGGCCATGTCGGCTCGTAGGTCGAGGAGTTCATCGGCGCTGACCGGGTACCAGCTGATCTTGTCGAAGAAGCGGAGCAGCCAGGGATGTTCGGGTTCGAACCCGGCGGCCCGAAGTGGATGCCGGTGGTTCCAGACCTGGGTGGTACGTCCGACGAACTGGTAACCGCCCGGACCCTCCATCCCATAGATGCACATGTACGCACCTCCGATGCCGACCGCGTTCTCCGGTGTCCAGGTGCGGGCGGGGTTGTACTTGGTGGTGATCAGTCGATGACGTGGGTCGAGCGGGACGGCCACGGGCGCACCGAGATACACGTCACCGAGACCGAGCACGAGGTATTCGGCGTCGTAGACGATCCGGTGCACGTCGTCAACCGAGTCGAGGCCGTTCATCCGGCGGATGAACTCGATGTTCCAGGGACACCAGGGCGCATCCGAGCGGACGCCGAGCATGTATCGCTCGATCGCCTCGCGGGTGGCCGGATCGTCCCAGGACAGCGGTAGATGCACAGTTCGACTCGGTACGACCAGCTCTGAGGCCGACGGCAGCTGGGCTTCGCATTCGGTCAGCCACGCGAGCAGCGTCGACTGTCGCATCACGGTGGGGTCGACCTTGACCTGCAGGGACCGGATGCCGGGGGTGAGGGTGATCAGGCCGGGCGGGCGTTCGGCGTCGATTCGTTCGGCAAGCGCATGAACCCTGGCGCGCAGCGCCAGATCCAGGCTCATGTCGCCGTACTCGACGAGGATGTTGTCGTCGCCGCTGCGACGGTAGGTCACCTTGGTGGTGCCGTCGGCCGTCGTCGATCCACCCAGGACCCCGTCGTCGAGGTCGGTGCCTGCGGAGATGACGGTGCTGAACCCGGCCCGCCGGTGCGCGCCGAAGCTCGCAACGCTGGCGACCTCGGCCGCGCGGACCGGGACGAACTGCACCGTGTCCCCGGGCTTGAGCTGTCCGAGCTTCCAACGCTCCGCGGTGGTGACGGTCACCGGGCACACGAATCCTCCGAGACTCGGACCGTCCGGCCCGAGCAGGATGGGGGTGTCGCCGGTGAAGTCCAGTGCACCAACCGAATACGCGGTGTCGTGGATGTTCGATGGGTGCAGGCCCGCCTCGCCGCCGTCGTTGCGTGCCCATCGTGGCTGCGGCCCCACGAGTCGAACTCCGGTGCGGTCGGAGTTGAAATGTACCTCGTAGGGGGTGTTGTAGAGATCGTCGATGTCCTCGGGCGTGAAGAATTCGGGGGCGCTGTGCGGCCCGACGGTCACGGCGAGGTGCCAATTGTTGGTCAGTGCGGGCTTCTCGTCGCCGAGGATGCGGCGGGCCACTCCGGCCGGAACTGCCGAAGCGGTCGCAAGGGTGTCACCGTCGGTCAGGGCGCGACCGTCTTTGCCTCCGAACTTACCGAGAGTGAACGTCGATCGGCTCTCGAGATAGAGCTCGGCGTCGACGCCCCCTGCAACGGCGACGTAGACGCGCATCCCGACGACGCCGACCGCGCCGATGTCGAGGATCTCTCCGGCTTTGAGGGTGATCGGAACCCATTGCGGCACAGACTTACCGGAGACGGTCAGTGAGACGGGCGCGCCGGTGACCGCGACGACGGTGTCGGCGTCGAACTGCAGTTGCGGACCCACCAGGGTGCACTCCAGACCGGGTGCACCTTCGGCGTTGCCGACCGCGATGTTCGCCAGCCGGAACGACAGGTCGTCCATCGGCCCTGACGGCGGGACGCCGACGTGCCAGTAACGGATGCGACCGGGCCAATCCTGGATGGTGGTCTGCGGGCCCGCCCGCAGGATCGAGATCATGGACATGGTGATCAGGCCTCGCTCACGCCGGGCCGGGTCACGATGACCCGTACCGCGGTGGGGTCGAAACCGTTGCAGGGGTTGTTGATCTGCGGGCAGTTGGAGATGAGGACCAGCGTGTCCACCTCGGCTCGCAGCGCCAGGCGTTTGCCGGGTGCGGACAGTCCGTCGACGATGCCGAGGGAACCGTCAGCGTCGACGGGCACGTTCATGAAGAAGTTGACGTTTCCGACCATGTCGGCCTTGCCCAGGCCGTGCGGGACGCCGCCGATGAGGAAGTTCTCCACACACGCGTGCTGGTGTTTGGTGTGGTGGCCGTACCGCAGCGTGTTCGACTCCTGTGAGCACGCACCACCGAGAGTGTCGTGGTTGCCCACCTCGTCGGCCACGATCGTCATCAGCGGGGACGAATCCTGATCCCGGATCACCGATCCGGTGGTCAGGAATATGTTGCCCTGGGCGGCGATGGTCGCCTGTGCCGAATAGCGGATCGAGTGATCGCGGCCGCCGAAGAACAGGGTGTCGACGGCCTGGTTGCCGTACAGATCGACGATCGTGAGGACGTCTCCGGCCGCGACGACGCCGGACCACGGGGCACGCTCACCGATCTCGTGGTCTCCGATCACCTCACCGGCCACCAGTGCCAGTTCTACGGCCGAAGCGGTTGTAGCCGTGCTCATCACGCATTCCTCTCGAAGTGTGCTGCGGCCCAGACATCCTCAGAGTTGAGGGCCGCACGCTGATATTCCGGGTCGGTGTCGGGTAGATCGGCGAGCAGGGTCTCGAGATCGCCGGGTGCCCGCCACGCGAGGACCTCCACCGGACCCACATCGAACCCGGGCGAGGGGTCCAGCGGATGCGCGGTGTTGACGATCGCGACCGTGCACGGCAGATGGAGCAACAGGTCCACGTGCTTGTCCAACCCCGCCGAACCCTTCGAGGTCAGGGACCCGTCGGACTCGACCACGACGCCGTGGAAGAACGACAGCGACGGAGCGACATCGGTGGCGCGCAGGCCGTGTTTCGCGGCGGCGAGCAGGAACAGCTCCCGGCCGGCAGGTGTCTGCGAGTAGACCTCACCAGCACCGTATTTCGCGGTGTTGCCGGCCAGCGTGCTGGTGCCGCAGAGCGCGTCGTGATGGCCGGAGTCATCGTCGACGATGGTGGCCAGGACCCGACCTTGATCGCTGAGCAGGGGATGGCCGGCGCCGAGGTATGCCTGCCAGGGAACCTTCACGGTGTCGGCGACATTGAGCCGTTCCCACGGTGCGTCCGCGCGCCAGAGCAGCACGTTGGCGCAGCCGGTCCCGGCGATATCGCGAAGCCGGAGCCTGGTGCCGCGGGCGAGCACCTTGCTCGTGTAACGCCCACCGGGCACCGTCTCGGCCCACGTCATGTCCTGCGCGACAACACCGTCGGGCACGTGCGGCCAGGCCGACGCCGGTACGACGGGCATTGTGTCGGTGATGGTGGCGGCTTGGGCTCGAGCGTGCTCACGGGCTCCTGCGGTGGTTCCGGTGGACGTCATCGTCATGTCCGGGTTGTCCTTTCGAAATCGGGGGTGGCTATTTGTCGTCTGCTGCCGGCGTGAACACCTTCACGGGCATCGGGTGCTTCTTGCCGTGCGGGAAGCAAGCGATGCCGACGAGGATCGACGCCACGATGCAGATCGGGCCTGCCCACTTGAGGATGGGCATCTCGCCGGCGGGGTCGAAGATCTCCGCGCGTGGCCAGGCCAGGTTGACCACCATCAGCAGTCCGTACACAACCGCCAGGATGTTGAGCGGGATCCCGAAGCGGCCCAGAGTGAACAGCTTCTTGCCTTCGGCGTCCACAGCGCTGGTGGTGTTGCCGGGCCACCCCTTGAGCCGGCGCCAGAGCATCGGGCCGGTGACCGAGAGGTACGCGAGATAGATCAGGATGATGCAGACACTGGCGAGGGTCGCGAAGATCGCCGAGTTGCCGATGTTGACGACGAGGACGGCGATGCACAGCACACCGATCAGCACCGACGGTGCGATGGGGGTTCCGGTCCGCGCGTTCACGTGGCTCAGGAGTTTCGACGCCGGCAGCCGGTTGTCGCGGGCCATCGAGAACATCAGTCGTGAGCACGCGGTCTGAATCGCCAGGGTGCAGATGAAGATGGCGACGACCACGTCGCACAGCAGCACCTTGCCCCAGAAGGAACCGAGAACCGAGTCGAGGACGTAGGGCAGGCCCCCGACGGCCAGTTCCTCACCCAGGCTGGGTGCGGCCATGAGCGCGCCGAGCAGCATCAATCCGCCACCGATTGCCGAAACGGTCAGTGCCAGGCGGATCGTGCGCGGTGCGACCCGACGAGGGTTCTTCGTCTCCTCTGCGAGTTCACCCGCCGATCCGAAGCCGACCATCACGTAGGCCGCCATCAGCCCGGAGACGATGAAGGCCCAGACGTAACCGGGCTGCTGACCGGGCAAGCCGGTGTCGAACACGACGTCGGGTCCGCGCTCGGCGTGGGTGAACAGCGCCAGGATCACCGCGGTGACACCGACGATCTCGCAGGTGACGCCGATGTTGTTGATCCGGCTCATCCAGTTGACGCCGATGCAGTTGATGAAGGTGGTGACGACCAGCAGGATCGATCCGAGCAGGACTGCGTTGGCGGCACCACTGGTGCTGGTCAACGCCGCGTCGTCGCCGATGATCTGGAAGCCCTCCCAGATCGAGGGCATGACCACCTGAAGTGCGATCGCGGCTGCGGACGCGGTGACGATCTGGGCGAGCATCATGAACCAGCCACCGAACCAGCCGATGACCTCACCGCCCATGCGCCGCGACCACTGGTAGATCGCACCGGAGATCGGATAGCGCGCGGCGATCTCGGCGAAACAGAGGGCGACCAGGAACTGGCCGACGTAGACGATCGGCCAGGTCCAGAAGAACGCCGGACCGCCGAACGAAAAGCCGAGACCGAAGAGCTGGAAGATCGTGGTCAGGATGGAGACGAACGAGAAACCCGCCGCAAACGACGCGAAGGTTCCCAACGAGCGGTGGAGCTGCTGGGTGTAGCCGAACACGGAGAGATCGTCGGCGTCCGGAGTTGGTCCGGCGCCGCTGCTCACTGGTGCGGTGGGGGGTTGCGCGGTTGCGGTCATGGGAGGTCTTCCTGCTAAGGGGCCCATGAGCCCTGGTATCTGTCAGGTGATAGATAACCGCGTAGCCATTTCTGTCGAGTGACAGGTTTGTTTCCGGCGCGGAAACGCGTGAAACAAATATGTTTCCGAGAACGCACTCGGTGCAGGTCAGGGGCTCAATGACCGGCGCGGACGCCATCAACAGGGCGTCGATGACAGTAAGGTCAGTACCTGTGACTCATGTTGCGGCAGGCCCAGGACGCCCTCGATTGGTGGAGCAACGACGTCGTGGTGCCACTGCTCGCGAGGAGATCAGGGACGCCGCTGCGGAGCTGTTCACCACACGTGGCTACGCGGGTACGTCCACCAGGATGATCGCCGAGGCCGTGGGGATCCGGCAGGCGTCGCTCTATCACCACTTCAAGACGAAAGACGACATCCTCGAGTCCCTGCTCAAGGACACCGTCGTGCTGCCGCTCGAGAAGGCGCGCGAGGTTGCGGCAGCCGACGGTCCGACGCTTGCCAGGCTGCAGGAGTTGGCGGGCTTCGACGCCGGGCAGCTCGCCGCGGCGCGCTGGAATCTCGGCGCGCTCTATCTACTCCCCGAACTGCGCACGGAGCGATTCGCCGAGTTCCGTCAGGCGCGCACCGACCTGGCCCGCATCTATGCGCAGCTGGCCGGCGAGGTCCTCGGTGATCAGTCGGACCCGCGCAGGCACGTTCCGTTCCGGCTCGTGGAATCGGTGATCAGCATGCGCTCCGACGAGATGGTGGGCGCACTCGGCGCCGATTCTCTCGGCGACCTCGTCGGGGTACTCGTCGAGAGCATCGCGCTCGTCCTCACCCGGAGGTGACGAACTGAGTTTGTGACAAGCAGGCGAGTCAGGCCTTCCACTCGGCGGTGCGTTCCCCGGTGGCCTCGGCCAGAGCTTCCCTGAGCTTCGCTGCGGTGAAATCCTTGCCGTACGAGGGAGTTCCGGGCTGCTGGCGCCACGACTCGGCGATGGTGCCAGCGTCCACGGGGTCGAATCCGAGCTCGTCGACAAGGGCCGAGACGATCTTCTTTCCGTCCTCGTCGTCGCCCGCGATGGGCAGGGCGATGCGGCCCTCGGTGCCGGCCTCGGTGCCCTTCTCAAGCAGGTGCTTCCAGTAGATCCCGTTGAAGACCTTGTAGACGGGTGCGTCGAGAAGCTCTGATACCCAGGCGCTTTCGGGAGTCCCGTCCTCGATGGCGGCAATCTTGCCGTCGCGCTGTTGCGGGTAGTAATTGTTGGTCTCGATCACCGGTGCACCGGGCTTGCGGGCCGACAGGATCCCCTTGGCCAGGTCCGGGGTGTTCTTCTGCGGAATGCTGACGATGACCAGGTCGGCATCCTCTGCGGCCTCTTTCGCCCAGACGGCCTGAGCGCCGGTTTCGGTGGCCAGGTCCGCGAGCGTCTGGGGATCGCGCGAATTGGCCACGCGCACTTCATGGCCCAATTGGGTCAGTCGACGCGTCAGTGTCCCGCCGATGAATCCTGCTCCGATGATTCCGATCTTCACTCTGGTGACCCCTTACGTCGTGGAAAACACTCTGTTTCGGCCAACTCGTGCGGCGGGGAGTTCATTCCCCGACCTCGGATGATCGAGGTCAGGGCAGCTCTTCGGGGCGGGCGTCGTGGACCAGCAAAGCGATCTGGACCCGGTTGTTGTACCCGAGCTTGTCGAGGATGTGGGAGATGTGGCTCTTGACCGTTGCCACCGAGACGAACAGTTCCTCGGCGATGGCAGAGTTGGAGCTGCCTTGGGCGACGGCAACCGCCACGCGCTGCTCACCCGGGGTGAGCTGATCGAACTGGGTGGCCGCCTTCGACTTCCGTTCACCGGGCTCGGTGAAGCGGACGATGAGTTTGCGGGTGATGGCCGGAGACAGGATCGGCTCGCCCGCCACGACCTTGCGCAACGCCGCGATGAGGTCGGCAGGCGGAGTGTCCTTGAGCAGAAAACCGCTCGCCCCGGCCTGCAGCGAGCGCAACACCAGATCGTCCGTGTCGAACGTGGTGAGCATGACCACATGCGGGGGATCGGGCAGGGCGCGAAGCATGTGCGTGGCGACGAGGCCGTTGACCTTGGGCATCCTGATGTCCATGAGGACCAGGTTGGCCCCGGTCTCGGCGACCTTCTCACGCACCGCCGAGCCATCGGACGCCTCACCCACGATGTCGATGTCAGGCTGGCCGGTCAGCATCGTGCGCAGCCCCGCGCGCACGAGCCACTCGTCGTCGACCAGTAGCAATCGGATATCTGCGGTCACCTCGGACACTCGGTCTCCCAGGGCAGTCGCGCCGTCAACACGAAGTTTCGCTCCTTCACACCATGTTCCATCTCGCCGCCGGCGAGGGTGACACGCTCTTGCAACCCGACCAGTCCCGAGCCGGTGCCCGGTATGGAGTTGTTCATGGCTGCGACAGGGTTGAGTGGCTGCCGGATGCAGATGGTCAGTCCTTGTCCCGGGGCGCCGCTGATGACCACGGTGATGGTCACCTCGCCCGCGTGCTTGCGCGCGTTGGTCAACCCCTCTTGCACGATTCGGTATGCAGCGCGACTGATGACGCCGGGCACCTCGTCGAGGTCGTCGACTTCGATGGTGGCCCTGATCGGGCTGCCCGCGAGCTCTGTCTCGGCGAACAAGTCGTCGACGAATGCCAGTGTTCGCGTCGGGGAGGCGAGGTCGTCGGTCTCCTCCCGCAGCATGCCGATGACATCGCGCAGGTCGACGAGCATCTGGTGCACACCTGCCCGGATCACCCCGGCGGCCCGGCGCACCTCGTCCTGAGAGGCGTCCTCGCGGAACTCGAGAGCACCGGCGTGCACCGACAACAGACTCATGCGATGGGCCAGCACATCGTGCATCTCGCGGGCCAGCCGTTCCCGTTCGGTGGCCCTGGCGGCAGCGATCCGCTCGCGCTGCTCCGATTCCACGTTGCGCGCCAGTTCGGCGAGCGAGATCAGCAACTGGCGGCGATTGCGAACCATCGTTCCCCAGCCGACGGCCACCGCCGTGATGAGGATCGAGTACAGCAGCACCGCGTACCAGATGTCGGTCTGGGCGTCGGGGTAGAGGAAATAGATCGACATCGACGCGCAGATGCCGAGCGCACCGACCGATATGGAGTAACGAAGGGGCTTGTGCACGGCCAGGGAGAACAAGGAAAGAAGTGCGGCACCACCGATGAATGACGCGACGCCGGAGAGGAGGGTCAGGATCAGGGCGATCGCCAGCGGCCAGCGACGCCGCCAGATCAGGGCTCCGCAGCCCAGGACCCCCACGACGATGTCGGTTGCCAGCAGGGGACCCCAGTTGCCGAAACGCTCCCAGACGCCGACGGTGCCGATCGCCAGGGACAGGACGATCATCAGGACGTCGATGGTGACGTCGCGGTTCGTGCGCCTGCCGGTCAGTGGGTGGGGGTCGGCCTCGAGGGTCTCCCGCACGGCGCCGGGCATCCAGGCGCGACGCGCGGACAGAGTCTCCCAGCCCGACGGCGGGCTCGGCACACCTGCGGAACTCATACCCCGATGGTCCGTGACAAGAGGGCGTCGGGCATCAGGCGAAAGTGTGAACTCTGACGTTCGATTACTTTCGACGGCCACTGCGGTCTGAAAGGGTGACAACACACACAGCACCAAGAATTGGAGTTATAGCCATGTCCCGCATGATGTTCCTGAACACCACCGCCTCCGACATCCCCGCCACGCGGACGTTCTTCGCCGAGCTGGGCTTCGAGTTCAACGAGACCTTCAGCGACGAGAACACACTGTGCCTGATCATCAACAATCAGACCTTCGCGATGTTGATGACCCCGGCGCGTTTCCAGGACTTCATCACCGGCGGCATCACGGACACGAGCAAGGAGCGCGAGGTCCTGATCGCGGTGTCGGCGGAGTCCCGCGAGGAAGTCGACGCGATCGCAGACAAGGCGCTCGAGATCGGTGGGTCGGCGTGGCAGGACGCTCAGGACCACGGCTTCATGTACGGCCGGAGCTTCCGCGACCTCGACGGTCACGTCTGGGAGGTCACCTGGATGGATCAGTCGGCCATCGCAGGCTGATCCGACTCGCCGGAGGCCGGCAAACTCGCGGTCGCGGGCAACCCGAACCGTGCGAAGTCGGCCTCCATGGTGTCAGAGAAGAACGCCACGACATGGGCCACGCCGTCTCCCGTGATGTCGAGGACCTGCAGCTGGAACGGCCGGTGCACCCCGTCGGGGTCGCGCATGTACAGACCGAACGCCGGCTGCCCGTTTGCTGTGGCCGGGAGCAGCAGCATGTCGTCGGCCTTCTCCGCCGGACAGTTGCCGCGGATGAGGCGTCCGATGGTCTCGGCGCCCTGGTACCAACCGGTGAACGGCGGCATCTCCCAGATTGCCTTGTCGGTGAAGAGCTGCACGATCGCGTCGATGTCGTACGACTGAAACGCCTCCACCCACTTGTTCAGCAACTCTTTCTGGGCAGCGTCTTGCGGCTCCGACACCGTATCGCGTTCGGGAGCAATCTCTTTGAGCTGTGCCCGCGCACGCTGCAGCAGGCTGTTGACGGTGGCGGTGGTCAGGCCGAGGGTGTCGGCGACCTCGTTTGCTCGCCACTGCAACACATCTCGGAGGATGAGCACGGCGCGCTGGCGCTCGGGCAGATGTTGCAGGGCGGCGATGAACGCGAGGCGGATGGATTCACGGGATCCGACGATCGTCGCCGGGTCGGACGTCTCGGCGAGTGACTCGTCGGAGTCGGCGAACGGCTCGAGCCACGGGACCTCGTGGTCTTGCAGGAGCGGTGCCTCGGGATCGTAGGAATCGCCGCCGAGGCCCGAGGGCAGCGGGCGACGCTGTTTGGACCCCAGCGCCGTCAGACAGGTGTTGGTCGCGATCTTGTACAGCCAGGTGCGGACCGAGGCGCGGCCGTCGAAACGTGAGTATCCGCGCCACGCGCGGATGTAGGTCTCCTGCAGCAGGTCTTCGGCATCGTGATGCGAGCCCATCATTCGGTAGCAGTGGGCCAGCAGTTCTCGACGGTACGGTTCGGTCACTTCCAGGAAGTCAGGATCGGCCGTTGCCTCGACAGTCATGGGGGACAGATTACGCCGGGGGTCGGACAACAGCGAGAGAAAATGTGGATGGGGGACTCAGCTCGTCCAGAATCCCTCCTGCACGGCTGCGGCTTCGGGAGATCAACCGGACCATGCACAATCGAGGGGTGCTGACCTGCAGCGAAGGAGTACGACGGCGCGACGCAGGAATGGGACGTCAGCGAGTTCGGTCATCGCCTCATTTTGTCGTGATACAGGTTGAGGTGTGATTCGAGTCGGTACCTCGGGGTGGGTGTACCCGCCGTGGCGCAAGACCTTCTATCCGGAGGGTCTCGCGCAGCGACGTGAGTTGGAGTTCCTCTCGCGAACTCTCAACTCGGTGGAGCTCAACGGGTCGTTCTATGCGCTGCAGAAACCGGCGAGCTACCTCAAGTGGGCCGAGCAGACGCCCGACGACTTCGTGTTCTCGGTGAAGGGGCCACGGTTCATCACCCACATGAAACGACTGGTCGGCGTCGAGGAGCCCCTCGCGACGTTCCTCGCCTCCGGTGTTCTCGCCCTCGGTCCGAAACTCGGCCCCATCCTGTGGCAGCTCCCGCCGAACCTGCCGTTCGACGCCGCCGCGCTGACGGACTTCGCGGAGATGCTCCCCCGGACGACTGCTGCGGCGGCGACCATGTCCGAGGGTCACAGCGACCACATCGCGGGACGGTCTTGGACGACCACCGACGCAGATCGCCCGCTGCGGCATGCCCTCGAGGTCCGCCACCCGAGCTTCAAGGACTCGCAACTGCCAGAGTTGCTGCGAGAGATGGGTATTGCGCTGGTCCTCGCTGACTCGGCGGGCAAGTTCCCGGTCATCGACGAGGTGACCGCGGACTTCTTCTATGCGCGATTGCACGGCGACCAGGAGCTCTACACCAGCGGTTACACAGACGAGGCGCTCGACGCCTGGGCGGTCAGACTTCGTGAACGCGCGGACGGAGGCGACGTGTACGTCTACTTCGACAACGACGCGAAGGTCCGAGCGCCCTACGATGCGCGAGGACTGCTCGATCGACTCGATCCCGGCGGGCTCGGGTAGCGTTGTTGCCTAGCGCTCAACCAGTGACGGCGCCCACCGGACGACTGGGGTGCCATCGATGATCGAGCGTTTGGACAAGCTGCAGCGCAAGCACCCTGTCCTCGGATTCGGTATCGCCGTGATCTACAAGTACGCCGACGATCAGGGCGGCTATCTCGCGGTCCTGATGACGTATTACGCGTTTCTCGCCATGTTCCCGTTGCTGCTCCTGCTGACCACCGGCGTCGGCATCGTGCTGGACGGCAATCCCGGGTTACAGGAACGGGTACTGAACTCGACGCTGAGTCAGTTCCCGGTCATCGGCGATCAACTCGGCCAACCACAGGAGCTGAGCGGCGGGATCTGGGGTGTGGTCATCGGCGTCGTCGGCGCTCTGTACGGCGCCTCCGGCGTAGGTCAGGCCGCGCAGAACGCGATGAACACGGTTTGGGCGGTGCCGCGTAACAAGCGCCCCAATCCGATCTTCTCCCGGCTGCGAAGCCTGCTCCTGCTGACGGTCCTCGCCCTCGCCCTGGTCGGGACCACCGTGCTGTCGACGTACGGCAGCCTCTGGGGACTCTTGGGCCCCTGGGACACCTGGGCAATCGCAATCACGGCGGTGGTCGTCAACTCTGCGGTCTTCATGGTCGCGTACAAACTCAGCACCACCAACACGGTGAGCTACCGCGACGTCCTGCCCGGGGCCATCGTGATGGCGATCCTGTGGCAGTTGCTCCAGACCTTCGGAACTTTTTACGTGACGCAGGTCGTGAAGAACGCCAGCACCACCAACAGTGTTTTCGCGGTGGTTCTCGGTCTGCTCGCGTACTTCTACCTGGCGGCGGCCGCAGTGGTCCTCACCGCTGAGATCAATGCCGTCCGGGTACATCGGCTCTACCCACGCGCGCTGCTGACGCCGTTCACAGACGAGGTCGAACTGACACAGGGCGACCGCACGGCCTACACCCGGCAGGCGAAGGCTCAGCGCGCAAAGGGATTCGAGCAGGTCACGGTCACTTTCGAGAAGGCGAAGAAACCCGACGACCCGAGCTAGCGCGAGCAAAGATCGGACGCCGGACCCAAGGGTGGTGCTACCGCAGTACGTTTTCTACGCACTACTAAATAGCCCGCGTAAGAAAGGTCGGAACTCATCCGGCACCTATCCGATCCCTGCGTTCACCGGTTGCGGAAACCTGGTAGGCCCAGTGCTGAACTCGCTGGTTTCGGATCCGTTCTCTGTTGGTGGAGCTTCCTCAGATGACGCCGTGCGTGGGCGGCGCCGACTTGTGAAGCAGAGCGCGACCGATGTGCTGGTACTTCCACCGCACCGGATCGTGCAGGGTGTGGGTGCGCGCGTTCCGCCAGAAATGATCGAGTCCGAGATCTACTCCCGCACTTCGGGTTCCCGACACCTCGAACAGTGCCGAGGCGACGTCGTTGGCCGCGCGGTCGGCGACGATCTTGGCGGTGGCCACGGCGATCGAGGCCGCGGCCGCAGCTTGTGCCGCACCGCGCGCCGGGGTGTCGAACGTGGCATCAACCGCAGTTCCCGCGGCGGTCAGGGTCGCTTCGGCGGTGGTCACCACGACCGCGAGTTCCCCGAAGCGCTGGATCAGCAGCGGGTCGTCGATGGCCCTGTCGACGCCTGCCTCGAACCATGCACGGCTCTTGGTGCGCGCGAAATCCACTGCGGCAGAAAGGGCTCCGCGGGCAATACCTGCATCGATCGCGACATGCAGCAGCTGTGCGAAAGCGCCGTACCCGCTCGGTGCACCCACGGCTTTGGCTCTGGCAACCAGTTGATCGCCGCGTACCGACACACCCTCGAAGGTGATCGTGCCACTGCCGGTGGTGCGCTGCCCGATGCCATTCCAGTCGTCGACGATGCGGACGCCGGCTGCATCCGCGGGGATGAACGCGACGTATTCGCCGTCGGGCAGGCCGGTTTTGCCTTCCGGATCGTCCAGTCGCGTCAACACTGCGAGCGTGTGTGCGTACAGTGAGCCCGTGCAGTAGAACTTCGAACCGTCCAGTCGCAGGCCGCCACCGTAGGGGCGGATGGTGGTCGCGATGTCGGCGACGGTCTTGCCGCCTCGCTCGGACTGCGCATTGGCAATTCGACTGCCGCCCAGCACATCTTCGAAGAGCTCGCGCTGTTGGGGTGGCTCGGCGGCCAGCCGGAGCAGATTCAGGTACACAAAATGGCTGTGCGGGATCTGCGCGATGTTGGGGTCGGCGGTGGCCAGGATCCGCACGACCTCGGCGACCACACTCGGAGCCAGATCGGCACCGCCGAACCGGGCAGGCACCGTGATCGCCAGCAGCCCGCTGGCCGAGAGCTGGTCGATCTCCTTGTACGGGAGCTTGCGATCGCGATCACGTGCCGCGGCCCCGGTGGCGAAGTGCTGCGCGAGGTCGCGGGCGACCGACAGAGCCTGCTCCGCGGAGTCGATACGTGCTGCGATCGCAGTGCTCACGGTGCCCCGACGCCGGCTGCGGTTTCTGCAGCCTCCAATTCGCGAACCAACGGCAGAACTTTGGCGCCGAAGTACTCGATCTCTTCCTGAAAGTGCAGGAACCCGCCGAGGATGAGGT
This sequence comes from Williamsia soli, assembly GCF_017377795.1. Lineage (GTDB taxonomy): Bacteria > Actinomycetota > Actinomycetes > Mycobacteriales > Mycobacteriaceae > Williamsia > Williamsia soli. The sequence goes on from NZ_JAFRDR010000001.1 coordinate 285,737, forward strand.
CGACGCCGAGGCGTTTGTAGGCGACGATGCGTTCGGCGATCTGCTCAGGGGTACCGATCAGCTGGGTCTTGAAACCGTCGTTGTACTGGACGAGATCTTCGAACTTCGAGTCTGCCCACATACCCTTGCCGTCGGACGTGGATGCGCCGGCCTGCTTGACGGAATCCCGGAAGCCCTCCACCGCCGGGCGGTTCGCCTTCTCGATGATCTCCCGGAGGGTGTCGCGGGCCTCGGCCTCGGTGTCGCGGGCGATGATGAAACCGTTCAGGCCGAACTTGACCTCACGATTGTGTGCCCGAGCCACCGCCCGCAGGTCGTCGACCTGCTCGGTGACCCCGTCGAAGTCCTTGCCGTTGGAGAAGTACCAGTCCGAGAACCGGCCACCGTTGTTGCGAGCGGCCGTCGAATTGCCACCCTGGAAGATCTCCGGATTGGGGCGTTCAGGGGTGTTCAGCGGCTTGGGCTTGAGGGTGAAGTCGCGGATCCGATAGAAGTCGCCGGCGAACTCGACGTTGTCCTCGGTCCAGATCTTCCGGATCACGTCGATGAACTCTGCACTCCGACGGTACCTTTCGTCGTGCTCGAGCCACGGCTCTCCGAGTGCCTTGAATTCGCCGGAGAACCAGCCCGACACCACGTTGATCGCGAACCGTCCGTTCGAGAGATGGTCTGCCGTGGCGCCGAACTTGGCGAGTACCGCCGGATGCCAGAGCCCCGGATGGATTGCGGCGATGACCTTCAGCTTCTCGGTCGCGCCGAGCAGGGCCAGACTGAACGACGTCGACTCGTGCTGGAACTCTGCTCCGTAGGACGCCATGTACCGCACCTGGGAGAGCGCGTATTCGAAGCCGACCTTCTCCGCGGTCTGGGCCAGTTTCTTGTTGTACTCGAAGTCCCAGCTGGTCCGCTGCTCGATTTCGCTGGTCACCAGCCCGCCGCTGACGTTGGGTACCCAGTAGGCGAACTTGATCTCGTCTGAGATTTTTTCAGTGGTCATGTTTGAGCTCCTGAGGTTCGGCGCTGATCAAGAAGCGCTGGCGGGTTTGAGCGAAGGCAGGAAGGCGCCGCGAACGGGCTCGGCGGCCCGGTCGTCGGCGTTGAGGAGTCCACGCTGGATCAGTTTTGGCCGCACTCCCTCCCCGAAGTGATAGGCCTCCTCGACGTGTGGGTAACCGGACAGGATGAAGTGGTCGAGGCCGAGCTCGGCGTACTCCGCAATCCGATCGGCGACCTCGTCGTGTGATCCGACGAGCGCTGTCCCTGCGCCACCGCGGACCAATCCGACCCCCGTCCACAGGTTCGGATAGATCTCCAGCGACCGGGCATCGGTGTCGGCGCTGAAAGCGCTGCCACCGCCGTGCAACTCGCGCATCCGTCGTTGTCCCTCGGACTCCGACTTGGCCAGGTTCTGCTGAGCGTTTGCCACCAACTGCGGGTCCAGGGCCCCGATGAGCCTGTCGGCTTCGGCCCATGCCTGCTCGGAAGTGTCGCGCGAGATGACGTGCAGCCGGATGCCGTACGTCAGGTCACGTCCCTCGACGGCTGCCAGACCACGGATCCAGTTCAGCTTCTCGGCGACGGCGTCGGGCTTTTCACCCCATGTCAGATAGGTGTCGGCGTACTTCGAAGCAACGGTGCCGGCTGCGGGCGATGAGCCACCGAAGAACACGGGAGGCAGCGGATCCGGCTTACGAGCCAGTTGGGCACCCTCGACGCGCAGATGGCGGCCCACGAAGTCGACGGGATCTTCCCGGGTCCAGAGCTGCCGGATGATGTCGAGGAACTCGCCACAGCGCTCGTATCGCGCTTCCTTGGACAAGAAGTCGCCGAAGGCCCGTTGCTCGGAGGATTCGCCACCGGTGACCACGTTGAGGAGCAAGCGGCCTTTCGACTGCCACTGATACGTCGAGGCCATCTGCGCCGCGAGCGTCGGGCTGGTCAGTCCCGGGCGCAGCGCCACCAAGAACTTCAGGGTGTCGGTTGTCTCGAGAAGCATCGCGGTCGAGAGCCAGGCGTCTTCGCACCAGAGCCCGGTTGGGGTGAGGACGGCCTCGAAGCCGTTCACCTCGGCGGCCCCGGCCAGCTGGTTCAGATAACGCAGGTCAGCGGGGCGATCACCGGACATGTTCGATCCGTGACCACCAGCCATCAGATTCCGTGAATCGCCGTACGTCGGCAGGAACCAGTGGAAATGCAGTGACACAGGCGAGCCTTTCGGTTGAATGCAGAGTTGAACCCAGTGTGGGCGGCTCCCGCGCCGGGTTCCCAGGGTTCAGATCGCTGTGATTCCAAGTCGACTGTGGGATCTGCGTGGCGACTATTCTCGCCGGTGAACGCCTCTGTGACGTGCGTTCAGTTCAGCCGGTCCGATCGATGTCCGCGTTGCACAGAATCTGCAAGCGCTGCTACCTTGACGCTTATGACGAGCACAGGCCACTACATCCCGGAGGTCACCTACATGACCACCGCTCTGGGGTGTCGTCTGCCGTTTGCTCGCGTTCTCTGTTGTCGAATGTCCTGATCCGAATCCGCCGCACTCGCGGCATTCCGTTCTGACATCCCCCGCTCGGCCACTGCTGTGGTTCTGGGCGCGACAAACCCACGAGGACTCTCGATGACTGCCACACTTGATCACCGCATAGCCACCACCACCCGCCCGTCTGTGACACGCCCGACCGGTTCCCGCGTCGCCGCGCCCGCTCGTCCTCCTCGTCCGCTGGGAATCCCCAGCCCGAACAAGGCACCGGTGAAATTGGGCAGCGCCCGCGCTGGGATTCACATCGCCACCCCGCAACTGCACCTGTCGACCAAGCCGGCGGCAGTGGTGTTGCGGGCCGCACGCCTGCACGGCCCGGTGTTCCGCGACGCGGCGTCCGGCGCCTCGGGCCTGAGCATCTCCACCGTGAACCGGCAGGTCAGCGCCCTCCTGAAGGTCGGCCTGCTGCGTGAGCGCGCCGACCTCGCGCCTGCCGGTGCCATCGGTCGGCCGCGGCTGCCCTTCGAGCTGAACACGGCCGAGTTCTTGACGGTCGGCATCCATATCGGCCTCAAGGTCACCTCCATCACCACTCATGACCTCTTTCACCGCGTGGTCGGTGCCATCCAGATCCCGACCCCGATCGCCGACAGCCCCGAGCAGACGCTGACGGCCATCGGGCTGAGCGCAAAGCGTTTTCTGTCGCGGTGGCAGAACAAGAAGGTGCTGTGGGCCGGGGTCGCACTGGCCGGACGGGTCGACAAGGCCGGACGGGTCAGCCATTCCCGACTCGGATGGCAGTCCGCACCGGTCGGCGAGGTGCTCGCGTCGGTGATCGGGCTGCCGATCTCCGTGGCGTCGCACGTCGAGGCGATGGCTGCAGCCGAGCTGCTGCTGAACCCGCAGGCCGAACTATTGGTTGATCCGGGTCAAGAGGGCGGCAGCTTCGTCTACTTCTACGCTCGCGAGACCGTCGGCATCGCCTTCACGGTCGGCGGTAGCGTCTACACCCCGACCGCCGGCCCCCCGGAGATCGGGCACTTCCCGGTCGGACGCACCGAACTCCTCGACCCGCACGGCACCGGTCGGCTCGAGCCGACCGTCAGCGACACCGGCATCGTCGACGCCGCCATCGCTGCGGGTCTGACGATCGAATCAGTGGAAGACGTGCACCAGTTGGCTGCGGAGGGCAACGAGATCTCCCGAGCCATCCTCGACGAGCGCGCACGGCTGCTCGGCAAGGCAGTCGGCCTGATTGCAGACATCTTCAACCCCGACCACGTGGTCCTCGGTGGGCAGGCGTTCACAGACGCCCCCTCGACCCTGCCGATCGTCGCGCAGGCCGTCCGCGAGACCTCGGTCGCCGATCGCCGGGACGTCCGGGTGTCACGCTCGGGTGCAACGGTGCAGCAGCAAGCCGCAGGTGCGGTTTCCCTCGACGCGATCTACAGCGATCCGGTAGAGGCTCTGGCCAGAACTGCCTAGCGAGACGCTTTCCGGAGGGTCGGCCGCGCGTGTTCTGGACAGACGAGGAGCGAGCGGAGCGATGCGACGAGGAAGGAAGAACTCGCGCCTGATGGCCGCCCCGACAAGCGAGCGGAGCGAGCCATCAGGCACAGCCCTAGTCGGTGGTGCGCTTGTGGTACGCGCGCAATGCGAACGGCGCGAATATCAGGGTCAACGCGATCGACCAGAGCACCGTCGAGAGTTCCGGATTCTGCAGGGGCCAGGGAGCGTTGGCGGGCGCCGCCGGTCCGTTGCCCCACAGTTCACGCATCGACTGGACGAGCGACGAGATCGGATTCCACTCCGCGATCGTGCGCAGCCAACTCGGCATCGGCTCTGTCGGGACGAATGCGTTGGACAGGAACGTAATCGGGAACAGCAGGGTGAACATCACGCCGTTCACGGCTTCCGGTGAGCGCATCACCGATCCGATGAGAATGCCGAACCAGATCATGGCGAAACCGAACAGCAGCACCAGGGCGAAGGCGAGAGCTGCTTTCGCGAATCCTTCGTGGATCCGCCAGCCGATCAGCAGACCGGTCAGCGCCATCACGACGATGCCGATAGAAGAGTGGATCAGCGCTGCCACGGATCGTCCGACGAGTACTGACGACCGTGCCATCGGCAGTGACCGGAAGCGGTCGATGATGCCCTTGTCCAGATCGTTGGTCAGACCGAGGGCGACGATGAACGCCGAGAAGGCGATGGTCTGACCCATGATTCCGGGGAGCAGCCACTCTTTGTAATCGAACCCGTCGCCGGGGCTGATCGACGCACCGAAGACGTACGCGAACAGCAGCACGAACATGATCGGCTGCACCGTCACGTCCGAGAGCATCTCGGGTTGCCGTTTGGTGTGAATGAGGTTGCGCCGCACCATGACCAGCGACTCGCGCACTATGTCTGGTTTGCCTATCGCCGATCGCGGGGTTGCTTTCGTCGTTCCGGCGTTGCTGGCGGTGGTGGTCATCACTTGTTCTCCTCGGCGTCGGCGTCGGCGTCTTCAGCTCGGTGTCCGGTGAGGGAGAGGAAGACGTCGTCAAGGCTTGGGCGGGTGAGTCCGATGTCGTCGACGGCGATCTCGCTGCGTTCGAAGATCCCGGCGATCTTGGTGAGGTCGCCGATTCCGTCAGCACTTGCGGTCAATTGCCGCTGCGACTCGTCGACGAAGACCTCCCCGCTGTTCTCCCGCAGGAGCCGGGTCGCCTCGGGCAGGTCCTCGGCAGCGGAGACCGTCAGCACCAGGCTGGCCTTGCCCGCCTGTTCCTTGAGCTGCAGCGGGGTACCGGCCGCGATGATCTTGCCCTTGTCGATGACAACGATGTCGTCGGCGAGTTGGTCGGCCTCTTCGAGATACTGGGTGGTCAGCAGCAGGGTGGTGCCATGGTTGACGAGTGACTTCAGCACATCCCAGAGTTCCTGCCGGCTTCTCGGGTCGAGACCTGTCGTCGGTTCATCGAGAAACAGCACCGGTGGTGAGGCCAGCAGGCTGACGGCGAGATCGAGCCGGCGACGCATGCCGCCCGAGTAGGTCTTGACCACTCGGTCAGCGGCGTCGGTGAGCGAGAACTGCTCAAGCAGTCGGTCACCTGCGGCGCGGACCTCCTTGCGGGGCAACCCGTAGAGGCTGCCGATCATCCAGAGGTTCTCACGCCCGGTCAGCAACTCGTCGACGGTGGCAGCCTGTCCGGTCAGGCCCATGCTGCTGCGGACCAGGTCTGGATTCTCTGTCACGTCGTACCCCGCGATACGGGCCGTACCCGAGGTGGGCAGGCTCAGCGTGGTCATCATCCGGACGATGGTGGTCTTGCCCGCGCCGTTCGGTCCGAGCAGTCCCAGCACCGAGCCGGGCGGGACGTGGAAACTCACTCCGTCGACGGCACGGACGCCGTCGAACTCTTTGACCAGGTCGATGGCCTCGATGGCGTATTCGGTGGTGACTGCTGTGGAAGTCATGGGGCTCACCGTAGCGACCGAGTCGGACATCGGGCCAGCAGTTTTCTTGCTGAGCGTTGACACGTTGTTCTCCTAGTTGCTCGTCGAGTCAGATCGCAACGGATCTGTCGTGGAAATATCGTCGGGTGTTCATCTCGAGATCGGTTCTGTCATCCTCCGAGTTGAAGCGAACTTGAAGTCAAGAGCTGTGGCGGGTCCACTCGGTGTTCATCGTCCCGGGCATCGAAAACCCGACGGGGCGGATTCGGGATCAGGGCACCTGTTGCAGTTTGATCTGTGCGCCCCACGGATCACTGATGGTCGCGAGTCGCCCATACGGGGTGTCCATCGGGGCGGCGACGACGGTGCCGCCGAGTTCCTCGACGCGTGCGGCCGTGGCATCGGCATCGACGACGCCGATGTAGATGGACCAGTGCGAGGGCACATCGGCAGGTAAGAAGCCGCGCCCGTCCATGATGCCGGCGTATCCCTCGCCCGGCTCGGCCTCGGGCAGACTCAACTGGGCGTAACGGAACTCGTCGGTGTCGCTGAGGGTGATGGTCTGTCGCCCGGTGACCGCCGGGTAGAACTCGACCGCCTTCGCGAAGTCGGTGCTCAGCAGCTCGAAGTAGCAGGGTGCATTGGCCTCCATGTAGAGCTGAAAGCCCTTGTGCTCACGAGGTTCCCAGAGTCCGAAGACTGCGCCGTGGCCGTTGCGGCCACCGTTCGACGCCGGGTCGCTGCCCGGATCCATCACGATGGCCATCGTCCCCTGACTGGGAATCTCCATCGGTTCGACGAAGACGCTGCCACCTGAGGTCGAGACCTCTTTGACGGTGGCCTCGATGTTTGGTGTCTGGAAGTACGTGCACCAGAAATCGGGCATGTCGGGGCTTTGCTTCGGTCCGAGGCCGGCAACGAGTTTGCCCTGGTAGGTGAACTGCGAGTAGCCGCCCATCTGCTCGTCCGGTTCGGTCCGGTTCCACCCGAACAGGTCGCCGTAGAACGTGGCGGCGCGATCCGGCTCGGTGCTGGAGAGATCGATCCAGATGGCGACACCGTCCGGATGTGAGTCGATGGCTGGCATGGCGGGCTCCTAGTGTGGTTCGAAGGTCGTCACAGGCATAGACCGGGCCCGGTGCCGGAACTCATCGCCAAGAGGTTGTCGCGGCTACAACTCCGCACGTGCGGACTATTGGGCTTGACACAGGCGCACTGGCGGTCGAACCTCAGAAGGTGAGTGAAGTGCGAATTCGGCAGGCGGCCGAACTCCTGGGGATCAGCGATGACACTGTTCGCCGGTTGATCGCGGGGGATCAGCTGCGTTCATACACCGATGACAGCGGCAGACAGGTCGTCGACGGGGCAGATCTGGCGCGTCTGGCCAGCGAGCGCGCGCCAGCGCTCTCGAGCGCCGACGCGCCGGTCGTGCGGTCGGCCCGTAACCGGTTCGTCGGACTCGTCACCGAGGTGAGGTCGGATCCGGTGATGAGCCAGGTGACCATGCAGTGCGGACCCTTCGAGGTCACATCCCTCATGAGCACCGACGCCGTTCGCGAGCTCGACCTGCGCCCGGGGTCGGTGGCCACGGCCGTCATCAAGGCGACCAACGTGATCGTGGAAACGAGGCCCGTCGAGTGAGGTCGAGAAGTCTGGCCGCACTCGCCCTCCTCGTGGCGGTGGCCCTGTTACCGGTGGGGTGTTCGTCGAGCGCGCCGGGTTCGAATACGGAGAAGGTCACGCTCACGGTGAACGCAGCGGCATCGCTCAAGAAGAGCTTCACGGCACTCGCCGAGCAGTTCTCGGCCGACAACCCCGACATCGAGGTCGAGTTCAACTTCGACGGTTCGCAGGCGCTGGTCACCCAGATCGACCAGGGCGCGAACGTCGACGTGCTGGCCACCGCCGACGAGAAGAACATGCGCAAGCTCGGGGACAAGATCACCGATCCCCGGATCTTCGCGACCAATGTCCTGACGATCGTCACCCAGCCGGGCAATCCCGAGAACATCCAGGGTCTCGCTGATCTCACGAATTCCGATGTGACCACGGTGATCTGCGCGGTCGACGTGCCGTGTGGCAGCGCGACCGCCGAGGTCGAGAAGGACGCCGGTGTCGACATCAAGCCGGTCAGTGAGGAAACGGCGGTGACCGGTGTGCTCACCAAGGTGCAGACGAAACAGGCCGACGCCGGTCTCGTGTACGTCACCGATGCCGCCGGTGCCGGCGACACCGTCACCTCCGTGTCCGATCCCGCCTTTGCTGCGGTCGTCAACAAGTATCCGATCGGCGTCGTCGCGGCGACCAAGAACAAAGAAGCCGCACAACAGTTCGTCGACATGGTGCTCGGCACGAAGGGCAGTTCGCTGCTCGAGTCGCAGGGCTTTGGTCCGGCGACTTGAGCAACGACGGATCCGCACTGAAGGCGGTACCGGCCTGGCTATACCTGCCGGCCGCGATCGGAGTGGCGCTCGTGATGCTGCCGCCGATCGCACTGGCGGCGAACACCCCGTGGGATGACTTCTGGGGCAACATCACCTCGGAATCATCGCTGGATGCACTGAAGCTGAGCGTACGGACCGCGGCGGTCAGCACGGTGCTGTGCATCGTGCTCGGGGTGCCGATGGCGATGGTGTTCGCCCGACGAATCGGTATGCCGGTCCGCGTGCTTCGGTCGGTGGTGCTCCTGCCGCTCGTCCTCCCTCCGGTGGTGGGCGGAATCGGACTGCTCTATGCCTTCGGCAAATTCGGTCTGGTCGGCGAGCCGTTGTCGGCGATCGGGATCGACATCGCTTTCTCGACAACCGCGGTGATCCTGGCCCAGACTTTTGTGGCACTGCCATTTCTGGTGATCAGCCTCGAAGGTGCACTCCGCAGTGTCGGAAGCCGTTACGAACAGGTGGCGGCGACCCTTGGTGCGTCCCCGACGCGAACGCTATGGAAAGTGACCATGCCACTGGTGTTTCCCGCTCTGCTGTCCGGCATGGTGTTGGCTTTCGCACGAGCCCTCGGTGAGTTCGGGGCGACGATCACCTTTGCCGGCAACCTGCAAGGCGTCACCCAGACCGCGCCGCTTGCGATCTACGTGGAGTCGATCAGCGAGCCCGAACAGGCTCTGCCGCTGTCGATCGTATTGGTTGCCGTGGCGTTGCTGGTGGTGATCGCGGTGCATGTGCGCGACTCCAAGCGGGCGGTGGTCCTGTGACCGGGGACCTCGTCGCCGAACTGGCCAGCGAAGTGCCGTTCCTCGACCTGAGCATTCAGATCCCGGCCGGGCAGACCGTTGCGATCCTGGGGCCGAACGGTGCGGGCAAGAGCACGCTGATGAACATGCTGGCCGGACTGCTCCGGCCCGACTCCGGCTCGGTGACGGTCGGGGCGCGCGAACTCGTCGGCGCGAAAACATTTGTGCCGCCACATAAACGCGGGGTTGCACTGCTCTCGCAACAGGGCATGCTGTTCCCGCATCTGACCGTGGCGCAGAACGTGGCCTTCGCCCCGGCCGCCGCGCGCATGCCGCGCGCCGAGGTGCGCTCCCGGACGAAACGATGGCTGGACGCGGTCGATGCGACCGATCTGGCCGACCGCAGACCCGCCCAGCTGTCCGGCGGGCAATCGCAGCGGGTCGCACTGGCCCGGGCGCTGGCCGCAGACCCCGATCTGCTGCTTCTCGACGAACCCTTCAGCGCGCTGGATGTGGATGTGGTGCACAGGATCCGTTCGATGCTCCGGGGCATCCTGCAGGATCGCGCCCGGACCACCCTGCTGGTGACCCACGACGTCGCCGACGCGGTGACCCTGGCCGATTCGGCGATCATTCTCGGTGACGGCAAAATCGTGGCGCAGGGGCCGGTGCGGGAATTGCTCGCCAGTCCGGTCAATCAGTTCGCGGCGCGGTTGGCCGGACTGAACCTGATCGGTGGTCGCTGGTCGGGCGGGGTCGTGGAGACCGGTAGGTTCGCCCTCGCGGGGATGGTCGATGAGACGGTGGCCGCGGGTACATCCGCGATGGCCGCATTCTCCCCACGGGCGGTGGCCGTATACCGGAAACCGCCATCGGGGAGTCCGCGGAATGTCGTCAAAGCCCTTGTGACGCAAGTAGTGCCACAAGGAGATCTGGCGCGGGTCGACTGCTTGGTCGACGGTGGTGTGGTCACCGCGGCGATCACCTGGGCTGCAGTGAGCGAACTAGGGCTGGTCGCCGACGACGAGGTGTTTCTGGTGATCAAGGCGACCGAGGTGACGGTGTACGCAGCGAGATAAGCGGTCCGCCGTAGCACATCGCACCTGCAGCACCACGGAAGCGGTGCCCATCCGTGATCTGCGATTGTCAAAACCCGACACCATAACCCGACTTCCCGTGTAAACCGCTTTAGCAGGTGGTTCGGTGATCACACCGCTCTGATCCGAGGGGACGTGTCATGGCAGGTACTTCGATGCGACGTGCGATATCGCTGGGCGCGACCGTGGTCCTCACGTCGGCGGTCGTGGCCGTGGGCGCGGGAGGCGCGAACGCCGTACCTTCGGGCTCCCATGTCTACACCTTCACAGGTCACAGCGAGTACCTCTGTGTTCCAGACGAAGTGACAGCGCTGTCCATCGAGGCGGTGGGCGGTGCGGGCGGCAATTTCGGCTCGACCGGCGACGGTGGCCTCGGCGCACGGGTCACCGCCACTGTCGCGGTGACGGCCGGAACCGAAGTGGTGGTCACAGTCGGACAATGGGGGCATGGACACGGCGGGTACGGCGACGGGCACGGCGGTCGCCACGGACTGAGCCCCGGTGACGGACTGGGTTTCTCCGGTGCCGGCGGTGGTGGATCCAGCGCGGTCAAGTCGACCGACCATCTGTGTGGAGACCACTCGGCGGAAGACTCCAGTTACCTGGTGGTCGCAGGCGGTGGAGGCGGAGCAGGCGGAGACAGCGACCCGGCCGCCAATGACGGCGGCGATGGCGGCAATGCGGGCAAGCAAGGATCGGACGGAACCGATGGCGTGCCGGACCCGAGCTCGGGAATTTACGGTGGCGAAAAAGGTTGCGGCGGCCGCCAAGCACCCGATACGGCATGCAACAACTCGCGGCACGGCGGCGACGGCACCGACATCCAGAAAGACATGGACGGTGGCGGTGCGGGAGGCGGTGGCGGTGGCGGCTACAACGGAGGCGGCAAAGGTCACGGCGCGCATCTACCGTTCAACACCACAGGGGGCGGGGGCGGAGGCGGAGGAGCGTCATACGTCAAGGCAGGCAGCACTGATCCACGTTTCGGGAACTATCACAACCACAAATCAAATGGTTTCGTCGTCATCCGCTGGGGTGAGGACGGCGAAGATCCGGGCGGCGGGCTGAGTTCAGACGACCCGCTGTCAGGGCTGTTCGGGAGCAGCTAGGGCCGGGGTCGCCGGCGTCGCTGACGTGATTGACATCACGCTTCCGTGTACCTATCGTGACTGAAGTGACATCAGTTCAGTTACCTGCCAGGGCACAGGAAGGTCGATGACGTGCCCGAACGTTCTTACGACCTGCTGGTGATCGGAGCCGGGATGGCCGGTCTGACCGCGGCGGCGAGAGCTGCCACCGAGGGGAGGTCCGTGTGCGTCGTGGAGGTCGCTGCAGAGGTGGGTGGATCAGCGAGATTCGCCGGATACGCCTGGACCGCGCCAGACCGCGCTGTCATGGCGCAACACAATCCGAAGGGCGACCCGATCTTGCGAGATGCTTTGGTGGACGGGTTCGCAGGAGGCATCGGCTGGATTCGCTCGGTGGGCGTCGATGTTGCTGAGCCGCAATCGATCCTGAGCTTCGGGCAAGGACACAAGTTCGACACCAACCACTATGTCGACACGTGCAAGCGGGTCGTGCTCGACAGCGGCGGGCGGCTCCTGCTGAACACCCAGACCGAGTCGTTGCTGACCCAGGCCGGCGATGTGCTCGGGGCTCGGGTGACCGGGGAAGTCGGCACGGTCGACATCCGGGCGGTGAGCACACTTCTTGCGACCGGGGGATTCCAGGGCAACAGTGACCTTCTGGCTCGGTATGTTCACTCCGACGCCGGAGCAATGCAAGTGCGGTCGAACCTGAACAGTGTCGGCGCCGGCCTTCGGCTCGCGCAGCATGCCGGTGCCGCGGCCGGCGTAGACGACGCGGGGTTCTACGGGCACCTCATACCCGCCGGTGTCGCGTTCGCGGACTCCGGCGACTTCGTCGATCTGTCGCTGTATTACAGCGAACACGCCTTGCTGTTCAACACCGCCGGCCACCGCTTCGTCGACGAGACGTTGGGCGACCACCTCACCACGATGGCGCTTCTCGACCAGCCGGAGAGTCGCGGCCTGCTGATTGCCGATGAGCGCGTCCATCGCGACTGGATGCTCGCCTCGTACGTAGAAGGGGCGGTCGCCGTCGACAAGTTCGCCTTGGCGGACAAACGGGGTGGCCGGGTAGGTGTGGCCGAGGACTTGTCGGAGTTCGAGTACTTACCCGACGACTGGGGCTACGACGGCCCGGCCATTGCCGAGCAGATCGCAGACTTCAACAGGCGGGCCGGCGGGCAGGCCGAAGTGATACCGGGCCGAGCGCTCGACCGGCAGCCACTCGACGAGCCGCCCTATTACCTGATCGAGGCGGCTCCGGCGATCACCTTCCCCTTTTACGGGGTGCGGATCGATGCGCAGGCTCGGGTGCTCGACTCGGATGGCGTGCCGATCAAAGGCTTGCTGGCAGCGGGTTCAGACACAGGCGGGCTGTGGAATCGCGCCTACGCCGGTGGTCTCGCGACCGCGTTGGTGTTCGGGCTGGCGGCCGCCGAGACTGCTCTGGCGGCGTCACGATCCTGACTCGACCGTGCATATGAGCTGTTCAGTGCGCTGTACTAAATTGAAATGGATTCAGTTCAAATTAGTGTCCTCTCGTGATTGACATCACAACCGAACCCGATTAAGTTTCAAACTGACATCAGTTCAGTTTGGCGAAAGGCGAGACATGTCCTACCTCTTGGTACACGGCGCCGGTATGGGTGCGACGTGCTGGGATCGCCTTGCGCCGCTGCTGAACGAACAGACCGTGGCCGTCGACCTGCCGGGCCGGGGTACGCGTGCCGGGCAGGATCTCCGCACGGTGACGCTGGACGATTGTGCAGCCGCGATCATCGACGACGTCCGCGCCGCGGACATGCATGACATCACCGTCGTCGCCCACTCGTTCGCCGGCGTCTCCGTGCCGAGGGTCCTCCTCGAGTTGGCCGACCGGATCAGGCACGTCGTCTTCTTGTCGGCGGTGGTTCCGCCGGAGGGGACGCGGGTCATCGACGGGATCGATCCCGGGGTACGTGAGGCGGTGGAGCAGTCAATCGTTGGTGGTCTCTATCGACAGGACCCCGCCGCCGTTCCCGCGATGCTCTGCAACGACATGACGGAGGAGCAAACGAAGTGGACGCTCGGTCATTTGGTCGACGACGCGGCAGCGCTGCTCTCCGAGCCCGTAGACCTCTCCGGCCTCGAGGCGGCTGTGCCGCGAACCTACATTCGGCTCTCCCAGGACGCCTGCTACACCCCAGACCTGCAAGCCAGGGCGGCGGCGTTGGTGGGAGGAGAAACACTGCACCTCGACTCGGGCCACATGGCGATGATCTCGATGCCGGAGACGCTCGCGAAGACGCTGGATCACATCAGCTGACCGCCGGTTTCACCGGTTTCACCGTTCGACCTCTAATCGACGAGAACCTCACCCGGGGTTCGGGACAGAAAGTTCAAGCACAATGAGATCACTCACGAAAGCGATTGCAGCAGTAGCGATCGCCGCCTCAACCTTCGGCCTGGCGGCCTGCGGCGGCAGCTCTTCCTCCTCCGGTCCGGTGGAGGGCAGCTGGGACGACGTCGTCGCCGCGGCGAACAAGGAGGGCAGCGTGATGCTGTACTCCAGCCAGAAGCCGGCGAACCTGGAAGCGCTGAAGGCGGCCTTCAACGCCAAATATCCGGACATATCAATGGATTTCGTCCGCGGCACCGACGCCGAGATCAATCCGCGGATCGAGACCGAGAACAAGACCGGCAAAGGCATCGCGGACGTTCACATGCTGACTGACGCCGGGTGGATCCAGAACGCGGCCGACTCCGGTGCGTACTCCGCCGACCTGCTCGGCCCCGCGCTGGAAGCGCCGGCCTACGAACCGGACAAGAGTGTCATCAACGATCGGTTCTTCCTCACCAGCGCGGCCGTGTTCGCGCTCGGCTGGAACACCAATGCCGTTCCCGGAGGCCTGACCACGCCGCAAGACATCTTGAATCCCGCGTACAAAGGCAAGATCGGCATCGTCAATCCGACCGGGATCGCCTCCTACGTCGATCTGTATCGGTACTACGCCAAGACATACGGTGAGGACTACTGGGAGAAGTTGGCAGCGCTCGAACCCCGTGTCTACCCCAGCGCCCTCGGTGTGGCGCAGGCGTTGACGTCGGGCGAAGTAGTTGTCTCCCCGTCGGTGCAACCGCTCGTCACCGAGGTCGACGCAGGTGCACCCGTGAACTGGAAGCTTCCGCCCACTCCGTGGGGCACGCCGTGGTACAGCCAGGTCGTCGGAGTTGCTCCGCATCCCAACGCCGCACAGGTTCTTGCCGACTTCATGGCCACCGCCGAGGGACAGACGGCACTGAATACGGGTTATGCCGCTGCCCTGCCTGACATCCCGGGTGCGGTCGCACGAGCCCAAGACATCGCGTCCCCTGATGTCGCCGAGCTGACTCCCGAGAAGGTCGAGCAGTACTCCGAACAATGGCAGAAGCTCTTCCAGGGCTGATAGAACACCGCCAACAGGCCCCCGATCCTGACATGCGAAAGGACGCCATGAACACCACATCGCCACAGTTCTCCGGAACTGACGTGCTGATCACCGGTGCGTCGAAAGGGATCGGGGGCGCCTGTGCACGGGAGTTCTCGCGCCGAGGCGCGACTGTCTGGCTGACCGACGTCGACGATGTGGCAGGGTGTGCCCTCGCAGACGAACTGGGCCAAGGCGCCCGCTATCGTCACCTTGACGTCACATCGGAATCAGACTGGATCACAGTTGTTTCCGAGATAGCGCAGCGCGGGTCCCTCAACGTTCTGGTCAACAGTGCCGGCGCCGCAATCAAGGCGCCGTTGGTGCAGACCTCACTCGATCAGTTTCGCGCGATGATCGACCTGAATCTGACCGGCACCTTTCTCGGGATCAGAGCCGCGGCCGGTGCGATGTCGGCGGGCGGTTCCATCATCAACCTCGCTTCGTTACGGGGAGTATTGGCCACCGCAGAGCTCGGCGCCTACGGTGCGTCGAAGTTCGGCGTCCGCGCACTGACCAAGGTCGCAGCTCTCGAGCTCGCGGATCGCGGGATCCGGGTCAATGCAGTCTGCCCGGGCAGTATCGACACCGCGATCACAGCCTCGGCCGACTTCGCCGCCGACGACGTCGAGGCGTACGTGAGAAGCATCCCGATGCAGCGACGCGGTACGCCGGCCGAAGTCGCGAAGGTGATTCTTTTCCTGGCCGGCGACGACAGCAGCTACGTCACCGGCACCGACATGCTCGTGGACGGCGGTACCGCCGCCGGCGTCCGCACACCTAAGAAATCAACGCAGAAGGTATGAGATGACCTCAGAATTCAGAGTTTCCGGTCTGACGAAGACCTATGGATCGAACGTGGTCGTCGACCAACTCGACCTGACGATCGAGGAGGGCGAGTTCTTGGTCCTGCTCGGCCCCAGCGGCTGCGGCAAGACCACGACGCTACGGTGCCTTGCGGGTCTGGAGACACCGCAGGACGGCACGATCGCCTTCAAGGACCGGATCATGTTCGACAGTGGAGAGCACGTCAATGTTCCGGCACACAAGCGGAACATCGGCATGGTGTTCCAGTCCTATGCGCTCTGGCCGCATATGACGGTACGCAAGAACATCCAGTACCCGCTGAAGGTCCGGAAGATGAAGCAGGCCATCGCCGACGGCGCGGTCGAGGCAGCGGCCGGGATGGTCGATTGCGGAAAACTGCTCGACCGGTTCCCATCACAGCTCAGCGGTGGACAACAGCAACGGGTCGCGGTGGCGCGTGGACTGGTCGCACAACCTGATCTGGTGCTGTTCGACGAGCCCCTGAGCAACCTCGACGCACGACTCCGTGATCAGGTGCGGTCGCAGATCCATCAGCTGCATCAGAACCTAGGATTCACAGCAGTTTTCGTCACGCATGATCAGGCCGAGGCGTTCGCGCTCGGCGATCGGTTGGCGATCATGAAGTCCGGCAAGATCGAACAATACGACGCCCCCGAGCACGTCTTCGAGAATCCGGTCTCCGAGTACGTCGCGGCTTTCATCGGAATGGGAAACCGACTCGAGCTACGGCGTGGCCACGACGGCTGGATCACCTCTGCTAACGACCCGATCGATCTGCGGCACTCGGTGGTCCGCGGTCTGGCCGACGAAGGTACGTCGGCCGTTGCGCGCTTCCGCCCGGACGACCTGCTCCTGCATCAATCGATGGCCGAGGTGCCCGCCGGTAACGTCGCCCTGCATGCCGAATTGGTGACCTATGAATACGGCGGCCGGCATTTTGATGTCACAGTCAAGAGCGGCAGCGAAGAGTTGACTCTGCGCGCTGCGGCGTCCGAACACAGTGCGGCCCTGCGGAAGAGCAAACCAGGTGCACCGATGGTGGTCAGCTTCTCCCCATCGGCTCTTCGGGTGTTCGCCGGCGACGATGCAGACCGCTTGGCGGCAGCAGAGCTGGCGCCGAACCGTGCCAAGGAGACGGTCTGATGGCGACGCTCACCGCAGAACCCGAATCACCACCCTCGGCGTCTTCCGGGCGGCCGTCACGCGCGGTGATACCTGCACACTGGCGGAGCCGCATCTGGTACGGGGCGCTGATGGCGATACTCGCCTATCTTGTTCTCCTGCCGATGATACGACTGCAGCTCCTGGCGTTCGAGAACGGTGGACAGGGGTATCGCACCACATATGGTCGCTTCGACATCGCCGAGACGATCTGGACCACCATCGCCTTGGCACTGGGGTCCCTCGTCATTGCCCTGGTGCTCGGCACGCTCCTGGCCTTCGCCGCGAGCAGGCTGCCGGCGAAACTGGGATTCCTGCGGATCATCCCCATTCTTCCCATCGTCATGCCTGCGGTCGCAAACATCGTGGGCTGGGCGTTCCTGCTGTCGCCCGGACCGGGCTACCTGAACGTCCTTCTCCGAAAGCTGCCCTGGTGGAGTGGATCCGATACCGGGCCGATCGACGTCTACACCGTGCCGTGGATCATCATCCTCACCGGCTTCGGGCTCACCTCGTTTGTCTACCTCTTCGTCAGCTCAGGGATGCAGAACATCAGTTCTGAGCATTTGGAGGCCGCCCAGGTCAGCGGATCGTCGACGGTCGGTGTGTTCTTCAAGGTGGTACTGCCACTGCTTCGCCCGTCGTTGATCTACGGCGGTGGCATCGCGTTTCTGCTCGGACTGGGACAGTTCACCGGACCGTTGTTGCTGGGTCAGAACAGTGGTGTGAAGGTCTTGACCACCGAGATGTACCGCCGGGTGTCGGAATCGCCATCCGACTTTGCGGCCGCCGCCGCGGCCGGCTCACCGCTGGTGATCTTCGGCATCGCGCTGGTGCTGATCCAGAAACTGATGCTGGGCAACCAGACCCGCTTCGTGACCCACGGCGGCAAGGCGTTCGCGCCGCCGACCGGCAAGGGCACCTGGGCGACGGTCACCATCTCGCTGTTCGCGCTCTTCGCACTGGTGATACCGCTCGTCGGTTTGATCATCGTCTCGTTGACCCCGTATTGGTCCGGGTCGCTGTCGTGGGGTCTGTTCACCCTCGACAACTTTCGTGAGCTGTTCCGCACAGATGCGATCGTCGAATCCGTTGTCACGAGCGTCGTCACCTCGCTGGGTGCGGTCGTCATCGTCGTGCCCATCGGATATGTGATGGCAAATCTTTTGGTCCGGGGTCGGCGCTTCAAGATCTTGGCGTTGATCGGCGATCTGATGACCGCGCTGCCCCTGGGCATTCCGGCAGTGATCTTCGGTGTCGGGTTCCTGCTGACCTACACCGAGCCGCCCTTCATTCTCTACGGCACCCGGACGGTGATCATCCTGGTCTACATCGTGCTGATGCTGCCGTTCGCGACCCGTATGCAGATGACCGCGATGCTGTCGCTCGGTAACACATACACCGAAGCATCGGCTACGAGCGGTGCCTCGCCATTCGTGACCAACATCCGAATCATGTTGCCGCTCATGCGACCAACGATTCTCAGCGCGGTGGCACTGATGTTCATCCTGCTCACCCACGAGTTCGCGGCGTCACTTCTGGTGCGCGCGTCCACCACCCAGGTCATGGGCACCCTGCTGTTCGACATGTGGCAGAACGGAACGTATCCGTTGGTGGCGGCGATGGCGCTGCTGATGACCGCGGTGACCACCGGTGGTGTGGCGATCGCCATGCTGATCGGCGGCCGAAACGTGCTCAGCAAGCTGTGACATTCGGAAAGGTATACGGCGCAATGAATGATGGTCGATCGCGGCTACAGGACAAGGTGGTGCTGGTCACCGGTGCGACCGGGGGAATCGGTGTCGAGATAGTCAGGCGGCTGGCCTCGGAGGGCGCAGTCGTGGTGGCAACAGATCTCGACTCCGAACGGTGCGGGACGCTGATCGCGGGACTCGACGAACCGGATCGGCACCAGGCTCTCGGTCTGGACATCGCGTCGGAACCGCAATGGTCCGAGGTCGTCTCCACGGTGTCGGACCGCTTTTCACGACTCGACGCGGTGATCAACAACGGTGCCATCGGCAGTCTGGGATCGGTGGTCGACGAAGACCTGGATCGCTACAACCGCGTCATCGAGGTCAGCCAGACAGGCACCTGGCTCGGAATGAAACACGCGGGAGCCTTGGTGGAGCGGTCCGGGGGCGGATCGATCGTCAACATCTGCTCGATTCTCGGCACCGTCGGCGGGTTGGGGAACAGCTTTGCGTACGCGGCCGCCAAGGGCGCCGTTCGGACGATGACGAAGAACGCGGCCCTGTACTGGGCCACAAAGGGCGTGCGGGTCAACTCGATACATCCCGGGTTCATCGAAACGCAGCAGCTGCTCGATCGCTATGAGGGCACCGAGCGCCATCAGGCAATGCTGGCGAACACACCGATGGGTCGACTGGGCAAGGCCGCCGAGGTGGCGGCTGCCGTGGCATTTCTGGCCGGTGACGACGCCACGTTCATCACCGGCAGTGAGTTGAACGTCGACGGGGGATGGACCGCTGCTTGAGCGGGTTCATCGCCGCAGGATCGGGGTGGATGTCGTCATCGCACTGTGAAGACGTCCACCCCGTCCTGGTTTTCGACCAGGAGCTTCCCGCGGTGAGCGAGTACATCGAGGTGTGCCAACGTTTCACAGGTGGCGACCATCTGATTGAAGTTGTCGAGAGTGTCGAACGGTCGCTCGCGGCGGGTCCAGGTGAGTGCTCGCGCAACAGAGAGTCCGGTACCGGAGTCCAGCCGTTCCACGGCGGCCATGGTTGCAGCAAAACGCCTCTGGTGATGGGCGAGCAGTTCGCGGACGCGCGCGTGGACTCCTGAGCCTGTGTCCCCGTGGGACGGCAGCATGATCCGGTCGCGGTCGTCGAGCATCAGGTGCAGCGATCGCAGGTACTTGTCCAGCGGAAGGTCCCAGTCCCCGAGTTCGAACCCGATGGACGGGGTGATCGTCGGCAGCACATGGTCGCCCGTGTAGGTCGCGCCGCGATCCAGGTCATGGAACACCATGTGTCCCTTGGTGTGCCCGGGCGTATGGATTGCGACCAGGTTGTGACCGGGCAGGACCAGGGGACCCTCCGACAACCAGCTGTCCGGCCGCTCCCAGTCGGCCGCGACGAATGGCTCACCGACGGAGTCCTTGTACGCTTGCTCCGCTATCAGAGGCGCACCGGCTCGGTTCAGTTCGCGCAGTGAGCTCTCGGGTACGTTGCTGCCCAGTCTGGCGATGGCGTCGATGCCGACGACCTCGGCGCTGCCGAGATGGATCCGGCATCCGTGTCTGCGACGCAGTTCGACGGCGAACGTGTAGTGATCGCGATGCACGTGGGTCACGTAGATGTCGTGGATCTCGTCTGCGTTCCGTCCGATCCGGGCCAGGGCGGCGGTGATCTCCGTGTAGGTGGTCTCGCGATGCCATCCGCCATCGATGAGTGCGAGACCGGAGTCGGTCTCGAGGACGTAGACGTTGATCGCTCGAAGGCCGTCCCCGGGCATCTGGAGAGGAATCCGATGGACACCGTCGGCGACAGGGAAGCAACCGGGGTCGGACCAGGTGATCGTCATGGGTTGGTGAGCGGAACCATCGTCTGCTCGCTTCCGTACCAGATCATGCGCCGCCCACCCATGTCGCCGACATTGGAGACCGCCTCTTTCCATTCAGGGCTCGCCAGAGCGGCTTTGAGCGCGTCGGGAGACTCGAAGCTCAGTACCGACAGTCCATCCCAGCCGGCCGACTTGTCGTCGAAGGTCTCCTGGAGGTCGGTGTGCTGCCAGCGCAGGAGTCCTGGGAGCTTGTAGGTGGGTTCGGCGTGCTCCCCGCGCCACCAGTCGATGAACTGCTCGTGGGTCCAGGCGCTCGGCTTCGTGCCGAGAACGATCAGGTTGTACATCTGTTCTCCTAACTGAATTTGGGTCGATTTAGGGGTGCCGCGAAAGCCAAGTGAATGCGTCCGATGCCGAATTAGGGCCGTACAATCCTCAAGGCTGCGTTGGTCACCGTGACGTTGATGTCGTCGAGGGTCAGCTTCCCCTCCGGCCGATACCAGCGCCACACGCTGATGATGAGGGGTAGGACGAGTCGCCCCAGCATGCGTGGGTCGTCGTCGATGAAGGCGCCGCTCTTGATCCCGGAGGCGATGAGGGCGGTCCACTTCACCTCGATCTCCTGGACGAGTTCGCGGCAGCGGATCCGCTCGGCTTCTTCCTTCTCGGATTGCCGGGGTGTCGCCAGCAAGTCCATGTGGTTCTGAAGGATTCGGCGCTGAAGGGCGTCGGTGGGGGAGGCCTCCAACGCCGCCGTGATCGCGGCGCGTAGCGCTTCTTCGGGATCGGACTGTGAGGCCGTCGCCGCGTCGAATCGCTCGACGGAATCGGCCAATTCGAGACGCATGATGGTCAGAAGGCAATGCGCCTTCGATTCGAAGTAGTGGTACAGCGCGGTCTGGCCGATGCCGACCTCGTCGGCGATCGACGCCCATTTGGTGTGTTCGTAGCCGACCTTGCCGAACTGGTCGATGGCGGCAGAGAGAATGCGAGTTCGCTTGGAGCGCGGGCTCTCGCGCTTCACAGTGGCATCAACCGTCATCGTGTCCCCCGGATATCGTCATGTACATCGATCACCCACGCTACCGCGTTTGAGCTGAACTCGGGTCGACTTGTGCCACCAGCCGGGATGCCAGCCCCACAGCGTCTGGCCGGGACAGCTTACCGACCCGATTCTGTGGCAGATCCTCCACCGTGAACAAGTACTCAGGCCACTTGAATTTGGGGAAATCTGACTTCGCCAGCTGTTCGGTGACGTCGTGGAGGGCCAACTGCGGACCCCCGGTGACCACGAGTGCCGCTGCCCGTTCCCCGAGCAGATCATCGGGTACGGGCACCACACAGACCTGTACCACCTGAGGGATCGAAGCGATCGCCGCTTCGAGCTCGTTGATGTCGATGTTGCGGCCACCGCGGATGATGATCTGCTTCTGCCGGCCCATCACCCGGATCGACCCGTCGGTGGCAACCTCGACGAGGTCACCGGTCGGCAAGAATCCGTCTGCGGTCAGTTCCGGTGGTGTCGGGGTGCCGCCGCGGGCGTATCCCACGAACAGTGACGGACCCTTGACCTGAGCGTCGCCGATCTCGTCGGCAGGCACCGGGACACCGACCCCGTCGACCGCACGAACGATGGTCCCGGGGAAGGGCCGACCGTCTCGGCCGAGCCGGATCGCCGGCGGATCATCGAGTTGCGGGGTCGTGTGGCCCAGACACTCGGACATTCCGAAAACGCGCAAAAAGGTGGTTCCGAGGTGGGTTTCGGCTTGGCGGAGTGTCCGTTCGTTCATCGGGCCACCGCCGATCGTCATCGCTCGCATCGACGAGAGCGTGCCCTCGGCGCCTTCGACCACCGACAGCTGCAGCGCCATGGTCGGAACGAGCATCGTCCACGCGACGCGTTCACGAGCCATCACCTCCAGCGCGACGGCCGGTGACCACTTGCCGACCGAGACCATCGTCCCGCCCAGGTAGGCGGGAAAGTACATGCCGAAGCAGAACGCGGCCACCGAGGACAGTGGGACAAAGGCCCCGATCGGTTCTCCGGGCTGCAGGCCGACCGTGTCGATGGTGCTCTGGCAGGCGTAGCGGATCGCTTCCTCGGACTGCACAACACATTTGGGACGCCCTGTCGATCCGGAGGTCATCGCGATTGCGGTGCCACCGTTCCATCGTTCGACGTCTCGGAAGCTACTGCGGGCGCGGAGTCGATTCGTCTCGAAGGTGTCGTGGACTATCGGGAACGCGGTGTCCGAGACCGCCCAGTGGGCCATCGATGTCGGCTCGGCGACAACGAGGTCCGGATCGATGTCGTCGATCGCCAGCTCGAACTCGGACTCGGCGGCATGTGGGCTGAAGACAGCGACCACGCCACCGCGAAGGCCGACGGCAAGTGCGGCTGCGACTGTGTGCCAGGTGTTGTCGGCCTGGATCAGGACCGTGGGAGCGCCCGCGTCGATACTCGCGATCCGGTCCGCCAACGACTGCGCCGCGGACACGACCTTGCCGATGCTGTGGTGCCCGAGATCGTCGATGACGGCGATCGAATCGGGCGCCGACGCGGCTCGTGCGAGCATCTCCTGGGCGAGAATCTTCACTGCGCTGTCTCTTTCTCGATGCGTTGGTGTTGGGGAGTCGACGGGGTGATCACTGCGCGCCCGGCGATCGAGCCGGTGCGCAGCAGCCGGTATACGTCGGCGGCCTCACTCAAAGGGTAGGTCGCGGTTTCGGCGTGGAGGCGGCCCCGGGTCGCCAGGTCGACGACGGCTTCGAGGTCGGCTCTGGTTCCCCAGAATGGTGCGTTCACCTGCCAGCCGTTGACCAGCCCGACGTCTTTGCCGATGGTGAGCCTGCCGCCGCCACTGCCGACCATCACCATTCGGCCACCGGGTGCGAGCAGGCGCGCGGCCGGTCCGACGGTGGTCGGTGCGCCGGCGAAGTCGAATACGAGATCGGCACCGCCCAGGGCGCGGATGGCGGATGTCGCATCGTCGAGGGTGGGATGGGAGCTGAGTGCGCCCAGTGTCAGCGCAAGATCCAGAGACTCGGCCCGGGTGTCCACCGCAACGATCCGCGTGACACCCAGCTCACGAAGGATCTGAAGCGCCAAGTGGCCGAGCCCCCCGATACCGACCACCACCGCGACGGTGTGCTCGTCGACCAGGTCGGCATTGGTCCGGATCGCATGGCAGGCGGTCAATCCGGCGTCCGCGAGTGGTGCTGCCTCGGCGTGGCTGAGCGAACCTATCGGCACCAGGACGTCGGCTGAGGGGACGAGCATGAACTCGGCGAGCCCGCCGGGATGGCCGAGGCCGTTCCCGATCCGCGCGAGCCGGCCATCGGCATGTGGAGCCAGCCGCAGGCAGTAGTTCTCGCGGCCACGAAGACAGTTGCGACACCGCCTACACGACCAGATGCCGTGGACAACAGCTGATTCGCCGACCCACGCCTCGTCGGCCGAACTGCCCACCGCCACCACTGTCCCCGCGACCTCGTGGCCGAGGGTGAGGGGAAGCGTGTAGTCGAATCGGCCGGCGCCGGCGTCCATGACGTGGAGATCCGAGCGGCACAGGCCGACGGCACCGACCTCGAGGAGAAGCTCATCACCCGTGGGTTCCGGCGTCGGAACCTCTCGCAACTGTGGAGATTCGCCCCACGCGGTGAGCTGTACCGCCAACATCAGCGGGCGGTCCATCCGCCGTCGACGACAAGGGTCTGGCCGGTCATGTACGACGACGCGTCGGACGCGAGAAACAGGACAGCGCCATTGATCTCGCCGTCGACGCCGCCGCGGCCCAGCATGGTGTTACGACGCACCCAGCCGGCGGACTTCTCGTTCTCGAACAAACCATCGGTCATCTCGGTATCAAACCACCCTGGAACGACCGCATTGACTCGGATCCCACGGCGTCCCCATTGGCCGGCGAGTTCGCGCGTGAGGCCCAGCGTGCCTGCCTTCGAGGCCGCGTAGCTGGCGCCCCCGATCGGCGCCGTGGACACCAGTCCGATCACCGAGGAGATGTTGATGAAGGACGCACTGCCGCCCTCGGGCAATTGTGTTGCGGCATAGGTAGCCAGATGGAACCCCGCCACCAGGTTGAGCTCCAGGATGGAGTTGAAGCCGTCGACGGTCTCGTCCTCGGCGAAGGGGGGACCGGGACGGCCGGCGTTGTTGACCAGGATGTCGAGGCGCCCGAAGTCGCGTCGCGCGCGGTCGACAAGTTCTTTCCGGTCGGCATCCACCGTGACGTCGCACCGAATCGGGACGATGCGGGGGTCGGTTGCGGCCAGTTCTTCGAGTCGCTCGAGTCGCCGGGCGGCGGCGTACACAGTGGCACCCGCTGCCGCGAGGATCCGGGCGAATCCGAGGCCGAGGCCCGAGGATGCACCCGTGACAACGGCGACCCGACCGCTGAGATCGAACAGCTCTGCGGGCGTCGGTACCGCGACGGATGTGTTGTCTGTCAATGTCTTCCCCTCGTCCTCAGTAGACCGCGGTCCGGCCGCCGTCGACCGGGATGACGGCGCCGGTGGTGTATCCCGCGGCGTCGCCCGCGAGATGTGTCACGAGGCCGGCGATCTCGTCGGGATTGCCCAGACGCCCGGCCGGCAGGCGGTCGACGATCTTGCCGACGAACTCATCGTCCCAGTTCTCGGCCATGTCGGTGGCGAATCCGCCTGGCATGATGCAGTTCACGCGAACGGTCGGACCGTACTCTTGCGCATAGGCCATCGTCAGGGCGTTGAGTCCGTTCTTGGCCGCGGCGTACATCGCCTCGGGCGGACTCGGTCGTACCGCTCCGATGCTGGAGATGTTGATGATGGAACCGCCGCCGGCGGCCACCATACGTGCACCGGCGACTGCCATCAGCCGGAACGGCCCTTTGAGGTTGACCTCGATGGTCTTGTCCCACAGAGACTCTGTCACCGAGACCAGATTCTCGGCGAGCGGAGCGATTCCAGCGTTGTTCACGACGATGTCGAGGCTGCCGTACGTGGCGATGATCTCGTCGACGGCAGGTTCGATCGACTCCCATTTGCCGACGTGCAGTGCGAACGGGTGAGCGCTGCCGGGTCCGGAATCGCCGAGGCTCCGGACAGCTTCCTCGCAGGCGTCGAGTTTGCGGCTCGAGACGATCACGGTGGCGCCGGCATCGCGTAGCCCTCGGGCGATCGCCAGTCCGAGTCCTCGGCTGGCGCCGGTGACCAGTGCGACCTTGCCATCCAAATACGCTGTGCTCATTTGTATTTCTTCAATTCCAGACGGGCGATCGTACGCAGGTGCACTTCATTGGGGCCATCCGCGATCTGAAGCGCGCGGGTGATGGCGTGTAGGCGGGCGAGGATCGTGTCGTCGCTGACCCCGGCGGCTCCGAAGGTCTGCACGGCGCGGTTGACCACGTTGTGCGCGACCTCCATGGCCGATACTTTGATGGCCGCGACCTCGGAGCGCGCCGACGCATTGCCCTTGGTGTCCATCAACCAGGACGACTTCAGGACGAGGAGACGGATCTGATCGATCTCGATGCGGCTCCGGGCGATCCACTCCCGGACCACTCCCTGGCTTGCCAGCGGTCCGCCGAACGCAACGCGGTCGATCGAGCGGCGGCACATCATCTCGAGTGCGCGCTCGGCCATGCCGATGGCGCGCATGGCGTAGTGCATGCGGCCGGGGCCGAGTCGTCCCTGCGCGATGGCGAATCCGTCGCCCTCGGCGCCGAGCATGTTCGTCGCGGGCACCCGTACGTCGGTGAACTGGACTTCGCCGTGTCCAAGACGGTCTTTGAAGCCGAACATCGGCAGATCGCGAAGGACCTCGACGCCGGGAGCGTCTGCGGGTACAAGGATCATGCTCTGCTGCCGGTAGGTCGGGCCTTCGGGGTCTGATTTGCCCATGAAGATGATGAGCTTGCAGTCCGGGTCCAGGACGCCGGAGGTGTACCACTTGCGGCCGTTGAGAACGTAGTCATCCCCGTCGCGCAGGATGGTCGAGGTGATGTTGGTGGCATCCGAACTCGCCACGTCGGGTTCGGTCATCGCGAATGCGGACCGAATACTGCAGTCCAGCAAAGGTTTGAGCCACTGCTCTTTCTGAGCCTCGGTGCCGAACATGGCGAGGATCTCCATGTTGCCGGTGTCGGGTGCGGAGCAGTTGATGGTCTCGTTGCCGATGATGGAGCGGCCCACGACCTCTGCGAGCGGGGCGTATTCGAGGTTCGTCAGGCCGGCACCGAGGCCGTCATGCGTCATGAACAGATTCCACAGTCCGAGTTCTCGGGCCTTTGCCTGCAGATCCCGCATGATCTGCGGTTGCTCGTGGGGGTTGTCATTGGCGGCTATCTGGGCGTCGTAGACCTTTTCGGCGGGATAGACATGCTGGTCCATGAAGCTCTCGAGGCTGATGAGCAGTTCCTCGGTGCGGGCGGAGTAGGAGAAATCCACGGTGAAACTCCTGTGGGTTGAAGGTCAGCGGTCGAGCAGGGCAGTGCCGGTATTGATCAGGCGATTGATGGTGGCGGGCAGCTTTTCCTGATCGGGGTCGTGGTGTCGGCCCTCGCGATGCCGACGAAGGTTGTGGCCCATGATGGCTGCCATCTTCAATCGGCCGAGGGCGTCGAACCAGGTGAGATCGGGGAGGGGCCTGCCACCGTCGGTGTAGAGGTCGATCAGCTCGTCGGTCGAGGGCAGTCCGGACACCTCACGGCCGACGTCGGGGAAGTTGCTGCCGTCGGCAAAGACGAAGAACCAACCGAGTTCGACTCGGGGGTCGCCCGCACTCCAGATCTCCCAATCGATCAGTGCAACCGGTTCGGAGCCTCGAGACAGGATGTTGCCGAGCCGGTAGTCGCCGTGCACCAGTGCAGGTTTGATGGGCGCCGGCACGGAGTCCTGGAGAAGCTGCAACAGCTTGTCTCCGCCGACGACCAACTCCGGCGGCACGGCAGCCAGAGTGCGAGCCCACCGCTCGAGTTCGGCGGCCGGGGTCAGCGGATCGTTGATGCCCTCGATCACGGTGAAGTCGATGTCGTGCAGTCGCGGCAGGATCTCGGCGGCCCGGCGCATCCGGCTCGCGGCGAGCGCCGGCTCGACCTCGGGATCGTCGAGGACCGGTTCGATGGACTCGCCGGGCACGAACTCCATTGCGAACCAAGCGGGTTCGGTGCGATCGACCGCCACCACCCGCGGCACCGGCACATCGCTGTGCTCCAGAGCCTGCAGAACGGTTGCCTGTCGCAGCATGTCGTGCCGGCCGATAGAGCGCTGGCCCTCGGGCACGGCCTTGATCACGACGTCGCCACCGGACGTCGACACCTTGTACGTCAGGCCGGAATGGCCGCCGGGCAAGGTCTCGAACCCCGTCATCACGAGATCGCAGTCGGTCAAGAGCTTGTCGGCGACGCGATCGCGAAGGGACGGTGAGGTCGGCGCGGTCATGGGCGTGGCTCCCGGGGTAGGCCGAGGACACGCTCGGCGATGATGTTGTGCTGGATCTCGTCGGTGCCGCCGGCGATCTTGTAGCCGGGCGCACCGAGGACATGCTCGGACCAGGCGAAGGTGCCCCACTCGCCGGAGTCCGACGTCAGGTCGCGCCCGAGGAGTAGACGTGCGACCTCGGAGGTGCGGGCCATGGTGTCGGTCGCCAGTAGTTTGCCCAGAGACGCCTCCGGTCCGGGATTGTTTCCGGCGACCACCGCTCCCGCGACCCGCATGTTGCTGATCCGCTGGACGTAACTGCGGGTCACCAGATCAGCGACGCGGTCCTTCTCCAGGTCGCTGAGGGGCCGGCCCAGGTTGCGGGCCAGCTCGACTGCCTGATCGGCGTTGGCGAGTCCGAGGTTTCCGCCATCGAGCCGCTCGGCGGCCAAGACGGTGAGCGCCACGGGCCATCCTTTGCCGACCGGGCCCAGCCGGTAGGTGTCGTCGAGCTGCACACCTTCCAGGTAGACCTCGTTGAACGACGCGCCGCCGGTCATCTGCCGGATCGGGCGCACGGTGACGCCCGGGGCATCCATCGGGATGAGAAACACGGTCAACCCGGCATGTTTGGCGACGGTCGGGTCGGTGCGGCACACCGCCACACCGACGTCTGCCACGCTCGCGCCGGAGGTCCACACCTTGTGTCCGTCGATGGTCCACGTCCCGTCGGTTTCGACGGCGCGGGTGCGGACGGCGGCGAGATCAGAACCGGCCTCGGTTTCGGAGAACAGTTGGCAGGCGATCAGGTCGGTACGCAGCATCGCCCGAACATACTGTTCCTGCTGTGCCGGAGTGCCCCACTGGGCAATGGTTGGTGCGACGAGTTGTTGTGTCACCGAGAACATCTCGGTGCGTTTCGGGATGTCGAAGCCCTCTTCGACGCGGCGAAACGCCAGTGTGTACGAGAGGGGGAGATCGCGGCCGCCGTATTCGGTAGGGGACGACAGTGCGCCCCAGCCGGCGTCGAACTTCGCGCGCTCATACTCGGAGATCGCGTCGGTATGGGCCCTCTCCTCGGCGGGTGTCCAGCTCTCGAACACCGACACCGAGTCGTCGCCGCGACCCCACGGGGCCTCGGTGCGCGGCGCAGCAACGCTCTGCAACCAGGCGATCGCGTCTGCAGTGAACTGCCCGAGTCCGGGGATGCTCTGCTGGGCGGTCATACCGACAGCACCGTGCAGGCGCTGATGCCGGGTGCGCCGTAGACATGGGTGAATCCCGTTGTGGGTGAGCCTGGTACCTGGCGAGCACCGGCTTCGCCTCGCAGCTGGGTGACGATCTCGTACACCTGTCGCAACCCGGACGCGCCGATCGGCTCACCGTTGGCGATACATCCACCGTCGGTGTTGACAGGTATGCTTCCGTTGATCTCGGTGGCGCCGGCAGCGATGAGTTCTTCTTGCTCGCCTGGTTCGCAGAAGCCGCACTCGGCCATGTGCATGATCTCGGCGCCGCTCTCGGTGTCCTGGAGCTGTGCGACGTCGATGTCCGACGGTGCGACGCCGGCTTGTTCGAAGGCGGCTTTCGCGGCATCGGCGCTGACGCTGGGAGGTTCGCCCTCACCCTGTACCGCGGGGCTGAAGACCTCGAAGGAGCCGAATCGTCTGGTGCGATGCGTGATTGCCCGCAGCTGCACCGGGCGTCCACCCAGTCGTCGGACTGCGGCCTCGTTCGCGACGATGACGGCAGCTCCGCCTTCACCCGGGGAACAGAACATGTACCGGGTCAGCGGGTCGTTGACCATGTCGGCGCCTGCGATGGCCTCGACCGACATCGCCTCGCGGCGCCACGCGTTCGGATTGAGGACACCGTTGCGGTACGCCTTGGCGGCGACCCGGGCCAACGTCTCCCGGGAGATGTTGTGTTGGTGCATGTATCGCTCGATCTTCGAGCCGAAGAATTGTGTCGTCACCATGAGTCCGGCCTCGCCGTACCCCTCGGGAAGGCCCCATTCGGCCGGTGTGGGGTCGAAGGCGCCGCGGGGATGTTTGTCGAATCCCACCGCGAGTGCGATGTCCGCAGCACCGGCGCGCACCGCGTTGACCGCAGAGAACAGCGCGCTACCGCCGGTGGCGCAACCATTCTTGACGTTGGTGAACGGGATGCCGGTGAAGCCCAACTCGGCGACGAGCGTATCGGCGAGGCCGGATCCGTCGCTTCCGCCGAAGGCCACCTGGACGTCCGGCCAGGTGAGACCCGCGTCGTCCAGTGCGTTTCCGATCGCGGTGACCGCCATCTTGCGCCCGGTGACGCCCGGCTGCCTACCGAACTGGGACAGCCCGGCGCCGATGATCGAAACAGTCTGCGTCACCGGCCGGCTCCTGACACTCCGGTGGTGCCGACGGCGAACCGAGGCACCGGTGAGATGGAGACCAGGCTCACCGGTGCTCGATCCAGTTCGGCGAAGTCGTCACAATCGAGGATTGCTTGGATCTTGATTCCTTCGGGGAGTTCCACATATCCCACCGCGAAGGGCGAGAAACCTTCGACGGGTGGGATATACGGCGGAGATTTGGGCGGAAACCGCTGAATCGTGTACGCCCAGACGACTCCGTGCGTGCTCAGCTCGACCGCGGTCGTGGTTCTGCTCGCACATCGACTGCACATCTCGTTCACCGGGAATGCGACTGTGCCGCAGACGGTGCACTTGCTGCCGTCGAGCACCGCGGTTCGCTTATCGCCCATCTCTTTTTGTCCTCTCCGAAGTGGTGGTGATCGTCAGCCGATCAGCGGCCGACCCACTTGGGCTCACGCTTTTCGAGGAATGCGGTGACACCTTCCCGGCCGTCCTCGGA
Source organism: Williamsia soli (assembly GCF_017377795.1). Lineage (GTDB taxonomy): Bacteria > Actinomycetota > Actinomycetes > Mycobacteriales > Mycobacteriaceae > Williamsia > Williamsia soli. The sequence continues at coordinate 316,257 of NZ_JAFRDR010000001.1, forward strand.
CTGCAGCGCGTTACCGACCGCGAGGTGCTCCATGACCATGAGCGACTGGATGTCGGCGTCGAGGCCGCGGTCGATGGTCATCTTGGTGAGCTTCATCATGAACGGGCTCTTGTCGGTGAGCTGGGCGATGAAGTCTTCGACCGTCTGGTCGAGCTCCTCCGCCGGGGCCGAGGCGTTGATGAGATCGAAGTCGGCGGCCTCGATGCCGGAGAGCAGCTTGCCGGTCAGCATCAGTTCCTTGGTCTTGCGGATGCCGATCATGCGGGGCAGGCGGTAGATGGGTCCGGCGCCGCCGAAGAGCGCACGGCGGATGTGGAAGTCGCCGATCTTGGCGTCGTCGACGGCGATCGCGAAATCGCAGGAGATCATGAGTTCGAAGCCGCCGGCGGTGACGTAGCCCTCGAGGACCGCGACCGACGGGGTGTTCATGGAGTAGAGGCGATCGCAGACCTTGGCCGACAGGACTGCGACATCCATCGCGTTGGTGCTACCGACGTAGTCCTTGAGCAGGATATCCAGGTCGAATCCCGAGCAGAAGGTGTTGTTCACGCCGCGCAGGACGAGGACCTTGAGGTTCGGGTCGGCGTCGACCTCGGCGATGATCTCGTCGAGACGGTACAGCAGCTCGGGGGTCACGGCGTTCTTCTTGTGCGGGCGGTTCAGCCACACACGTGCGACGTCTCCGTCTTTTTCCAACAGGATGTGGTCGGTGTCAACCATCGGATGCCTCTCGTTTGACTTCAAATTGAACTGGATTCACTTCAGTTTTACTCGGTTGGCGGCGCAGCGTCAATACCGCCGCCGATCGACTCTGTCTTTCCCGTGCTCGCGCACCGTCAGATCCCGATCAGATTCGCGATCCGCGCGCGGTGCCGCCGCGAATCACCCTGCAGCGCTTCATTTCCCAATGCGCGACGAAAGTAGGAGTGGGCTGCGTGCTCCCACGTGAAGCCCACGCCGCCATGGAGTTGGATCGCCTCGGCGGACGCCTCGAGGGCCGCATCGGTGCACACGGCGCCGGCCACGGCGACGGCGAGCCGCGCTTCATCTGGGTCTTCTGCGAACACTGCAGCGGCGTAACGCGACGCCGACCTCGCCCGCTCCAGGGTGATCAGCAGGTCGGCGAGCCGATGTTTGATGGCCTGGAACGAGCCGATCGGCCGGCCGAACTGTTCCCGGGTCGAAACGTACTCGAGGGTGAGTTCGAGCAGCCGGTCGACGATGCCGGTGTTCTCGCAGGCCACCGCGAGAATTCTCAGATCCTCGATCCGCGCGCGAAACGTGGCGTCGGCGCCAGGTTCGGTCATCGTGAGAGCTGCGGTTCCCTCGAAGGAAACGTCGGCGAGCCGCCGGGTGGGGTCGATCGCCCTTCTCGTGACGCGTGACCTCGGCGACGGGTGGACGGCGAAAGTTCGCCGGCCGTCGGTGGTCTCTGCCGACACGATCAGCACGTCGGCGGCATCGCCCCCGACCACGTGGGTGACGCCGCCGCTCACCGTCCACCCGGAGTCGGTTTCCTCGGCTCGGAGCTGGTCGTGCTCTGGTTCGAGACTGCTGACCGCGACGAGGAGGCTGCCGGCCATGGCCTGCGCGAGAAGTTCTGCGATGGCTTCGTCGGCGGCGCCGAGCAAGAGCGCCTGGGTTCCGAGGATTGCCGATGAGAGCACCGGCTCGCAGACGAGTGCGCGGCCGCACTCCTCCAAGATGATGCTCAATTCGTCGGTGCCGTATCCGAGTCCGCCATGCGACTCCGGCACGGCAAGGGCGGCGACGGACATGTCATCGGCCAGCTGTTGCCACAGTTCCCGGGAAAAGCCGTGGTCAGAAGCGGACGCTTCCCGCACCGCATCGATATCGCTGTGTTTCGCCAGTAGCCCGCGAAGCGCGTCGCGGAGTTCTTGCTGTTCGACACCGGGAAAAAGGGAGGCGGGCTCGGACCGCGGCCAGGGTTCTTCGATGGCGGTGGCGCCAGGAGAGGTCATTCAGGTTCCAGTCGAGTTGAGTTCAGTTTGGTTTAATTCCCCGAGCCTAACCCGGATACACGTCTGGAACGAGGGTTTTACTGAACTAACTTCATTTCATGAGGCGGTGGTAGGAGACCCAGGTGAGATCGGCTGAGATGTCGAGACCGCAGGTGCCGCGACGTGGGACCACTCTTGGCGAATCGCGGCGACGATCGCGGCGACGACGGGGTCGGCACCAGCTGCTTCGATGTTCCACGCAATGCCTGCTGAGAATTCGAGTTCGCCGCTTGCCAGTGGGATGACGCTGAACGCGGGATCGGCGAATACACTTGCGGCACCGCCGGTCGCAGGATCGTAGGTGAGCGTGAGTCCGCGGCTGTGCCGTATGTAACTGGCGAGCATAGCCGGGTCGTTCTCGTCCATCCGGTGGAAGTCGCGGATACCCGCTTCGGCAAGGCGTTGATGAAGCCTGTTCAGGGCCAACGGTTGTGGAGTCGCCGGTCGCAGGACGACGGCTCGGTCTGCCAGCTCCGCCAATCTGAGTTCGTCGCGTCGCGCGAGTGGATCGTCCGCGCGCATCGCCACCATGAGTTGGTAGTGGCTGATCACCACGCTGTCGAGCGCAGCGTTGTTCAGTGGCAGGTGAACGAGCGCAGCGGCGAGTTCGCCCTTTTCGAGTGATTGCAGCAGATCGACCGAGCGCGCCGAGCGGTACAGCACCGAAGCGGCGGGCAACGCTCCCTCGGTCACCTCGATGAATCGGTCTGCGTCGGCGGGCGGAGATAGATGCGTTCCACCGATTCGTACGGTCGGGGGAACGTTCTTGAAGGCGTTGGCCGCGATTTTCAGGTCGTCCACAGCGTTCAGGATCTCGCGGACGCGTACGACGAGGGCCTCGCCGGGCGCGGTCAATTGAACCTCGTGATGTCGACGTACGAACAGGGCGCACCCCAGTTCGCGTTCGAGATCCTTGACCATCCGACTGACCGGCGACGGTGACAGATGAAGTCGTGCAGCAGCCCTGGCGAAGTGCAGCTCTTCGGCGACTGCGACGAAGCACCGCAATTGGGGGAGATCCACGATCACAGCATGAAGACGCCCCTGGCGGGCGTCAACAGCAGAGAACAACGATGCGTTTTGGAGAAGCTGACCGTGTTCCAAACAGCGATGTTCAACGGGAGATCCGGCTGCGAAAGTCGTCGCATGACCCCGAGTGAGATGGCCGTAGAGATCGATGCCCTGCCTTTGGCCGCGGTTCGGGTCATCGACCTCACGGATGGGTGCGGAGAGACCGCAGCACGACTCCTCGCAGACCTGGGCGCAGATGTCGTACGGGTCGAGCCCGTCAGTGGTGCGCGTTCACGGACCCAAGAACCCCTGTGGGGACGGACGAGCATCTACTACGAGACGCATAATCTCAACAAACGTGGGGTTGCACTCGACTTCGACCGGCCGTCGGGAAAGGCCCACTTCCTGCAGCTCCTGCAGAGTGCACACATTCTCATCGAGGGCCTCGGCGCCTCCCGGCTCTCCGAGTCGGATATCGCGCCGGCGTCTCTACGTGAGCGCTTTCCTAGCTTGGTGATCATCTCGATCAGTGACTTCGGAAACAGTGGACCGTACCGGACCTGGGTCGGCACCGAGGCTGTGCACTCGGCTCTGAGCAGCATCCTGTCGCGATCCGGACTTCCTGGTCGTCGGCCACTGCTGCCTCCGGGCGCGATGGCAACGGAGTCGGCTGCGCTGACAGCCGCGTGGGCAGCGATTCTTGCGTACTACAACCGCCTCGAGTCGGGTGCGGGAGACAGCGTCGATGTGTCTGTTCTCGAAAGTGCCGTCCAGGTCATCGATCCCGGATCCGGGATGGCCGGATCAGCGGCAGGAGGAGCGTCGGCCGTGGACACCCCGCGCGGCCGCCCCGATGTCAAGCACCGCTATCCGATCTTCGCGTGTGCAGACGGCTACGTGCGGTTGTGCATCCTGAGCCCGCGCCAGTGGCGGGGTGTTGTTGCCTGGCTGGGTAGGCCGACGTCCTTGTCCGACCCTGCGCTCGAGCGTCTGGAAGCGCGCTATACGCAAGCGGCACAGATTGATTCGATCCTCTCGGAGTTCATTGCGACGAAGACTCGTGACGAGGTGGTCGCCGGTGGCGAGCAGTTCGGCGTCCCCTGCGCAGCGGTTCTCGATGTCGGCGACGTGTTTGTGGCAGAGCACTTCCGCTCGCGGTCCACCTTCGTCGCGGTAGAAACGGCGGAGGGCTTGCTGCGTGTTCCGAATGGTCTGATCGAGATGGACGGTCTGCGGATGGGTGTTCGCACCCGGGCGCCCCGGCACGGCGAGCACAACTCCGAGGTCCTCACGGACTGGCGCGACGCGATGCCTGATGAGACCGAAATACCGGTTCCGGCAACGCCGCGACGTCCACTCGAAGGGATCCGCGTACTCGACCTCGGGGTGATCGTCGCAGGCGGCGAAGCCAGCCGACTTCTGGCCGACATGGGCGCCGAGGTCATCAAGATCGAGAGTTCTCGATTTCCCGACGGGAGCCGACAATCCATGGTCGGCGATCTTGTGAGCCCGGTGGTGGCTCGCGGTCACCGAAACAAGCAGAGCATCGGCATCGATCTGCGGTCCAGAGCCGGTCTGGAATTGATGAGGAAACTGGTGGCGACCGCCGATGTCATCCTGTCCAACTTCAAGCCCGGCACGATGGACAAATTGGGACTGTCTTATGCGGAACTCTCGCAGATCAACCCGCGGATCGTCGTGGTCCAGTCCAGCGCTTTCGGGTGCGTCGGCCCGTGGAGTCGCCGTCTCGGATACGGCCCACTCGTGCGGGCCGGAACGGGACTGACCGCCATGTGGCGATACCCCGGTGAAGTCGCCGGTTTCTCAGACATGGCAACCACCTACCCCGACCATGCTTCTGCCCGAATCGCAGCGCTCGGTGCCGTGTCTCTGCTGATCAGACGAAGGCGCACCGGCCGAGGCGGGAGGGTCGAGATCTCGCAGGCAGAGGTGATCCTGGCGCAGTTCGCCGATATTCTGGCCCTGGAGGCCCTTATTCCAGGTAGTACGGAACCTCATCGGGACGGGCGGATACCGGACGCGCCACGCGGGGTCTACCCCGCGTCGGGGGATGACGAATGGCTCGTCATAGACATTCGCGATTCGTCTGACTGGAGGAGACTGGCGGACCGGATCGGGCAACCGGCACTCGCCGTCGACCCGCGATTCGAGACCGCCGAACGCAGGGTCGCCCATCGCGAACTGCTCGACGGGATCATCACCCGATGGACGACATCACGATCGCCCCGAGAAGCGGTGGCAGCGCTGCAGCGGATCGGGGTCCCCGCCGGCATGATGCTGCGAGTCGCAGATCTACTCGAGGACGAGCACCTGCGCGATCGGGGCGCATTCACGGTGGCAGTACATCCGTTGGTCGATCACCCCTTACCGAGTGAGAACACCCCTGGACACTTCACCGGCGTGCCCGACGTCGAGCTGCGCCCGGCACCTCTACTCGGTCAGCAGACCCGCGCGATCGCCGGCCGATTGCTCGATCTGACACCTGAACAAGTCGACGAACTCCTCGGCTCGGGAGTCCTCGAAGAAAACCTTCCGCCGGCTTCGCCGGTCGGCGCCGAGTTCGAATCCCATGGACAGGAGAAGACGTATGACCACCAGCAACGAGTACACGCCGAACGAAGGGTACCCACCTGCGCCGCTACTGAAGGAACGCCGTGGACACGTCCTCGTACTGACGATCAATCGGCCTGACGCACGCAACGCCATCAACAAGACCGTTGCGGACCAGCTGGGACGGGCCTTGGCCGACGCGGACCGTGACCGTGACACGCGTGCGATCATCGTGACCGGGGCCGGCGGAAAGGCCTTCTGCGCAGGCGCCGATCTCAAGGCGCTCGCCCGGGGCGAGGGAATCGGCTCCGACGGACCGTGGGGATTCGCCGGCTACGTCCGTCACGCCGTCTCAGTGCCCACGATTGCTGCGGTCAACGGGTTCGCCTTGGGCGGCGGAACCGAAATAGCCTTGGCCAGCGACCTCGTGATCGCCTCCACAACAGCGACTTTCGGTCTTCCCGAGGTGAAGCGCGGGGTCATCGCCGGTGCTGGGGGTGCTTTTCGCCTGGCGGCGCAGATCCCACCGAAGGTCGCTCTCGAGCTGGCATTGACGGGCGAACCCATCACGGCAGGACGTGCTCTCGAGCTGGGTCTGGTCAATCGGGTGGTGGACCCCGAGGAATTGCTCGATACCGCACTGGAGCTGGCCCATCGAATCAGTTCGAACGCTCCACTTGCAGTCCAGGCAACAAAACGAATCGCCAGGGCGATCGGCGACGGCTCGTACGAGGCAGAAGCGCAATCGTGGAAACGGACCAAAGAGGAAGCGGGCGGGGTCATGAAGAGCTTGGACTCTGCTGAGGGGGTACGTGCCTTTGCCGAGAAGAGAACTCCGACGTGGAGAGGTGAGTAAGGAGCGTTTCTGCCGGATCTTGAACCGAGTATTCCGAATCCACCGTGTTTGAAGGGACTTTCAACGATGAAAACCAGATACAACATTGCTGTCGCAGCCGCCGCTGTCATCGCGTCGTTCAGTCTGATCGCTTGCGGGACCGGCACAAACTCCGCCGGGCCCACCGAAGGAAGCTGGGACGACGTCGTCGCCGCGGCGAACGAAGAGGGCAGCGTTCTGCTCTATTCGAGTCAGAAGCCCGCCAACCTAGAGGCGTTGAAGGTTGCATTCGAGGCGAGGTATCCCCAGATAAGTATGGAGTTCGTACGCGGCACCGACGCTGACATCAACCCTCGCGTGGAAACCGAGAATCGAATCAACAAGGGAACGGCGGATCTCCACATGGTGACCGATGCCGCCTGGATCGAGAACGTTGCGGAATCCGGCAAGTACTCGACGGAATTGGTAGGGCCGGCCTTCGCCGAACCCGCCTACGAGCCCGCGAAGAGTCTGATCAACAACCGGTTCTTCCTCACCAGCGCGGCGGTTTTCGCGCTCGGCTGGAACACGGCGAGCGTTCCGGGAGGACTCGAGGATCCCAGGGACATCCTCAATCCGGACTACACAGGAAAGATCGGAATCGTGAACCCTGCTGGGATCGCCTCATATGTTGATCTCTATCGCTATTACGCAGACACATTCGGCGCCGACTACTGGGAAAAGCTGGCAGCGCTCGAGCCACGCGTCTTCCCCAGTGCCATCGCAGTGGGTCAAGCCCTGGCATCGGGCGAGGTGGTCGTGGCGCCGGCGGTGCAGCCATTGGTGTCTGAGGTTGCGGCAGGGGCACCGGTCGACTGGGCGCTTCCTGAAAATCCCTGGGGAGCACCGTGGTTCAGTCACGTTCTGAGCGCCGCACCGCATCCCAATGCGGCGCAGGTCCTTGCCGACTTCATGGTCACCAAAGAAGGGCAGACGGCGCTGAACAGTGGATACGCTGCGGCACTTCCCGACATCACCGGCGCAGTTGCGCGTGCGCAGGACATCGAGTCACCCGACACGGCCGATCTGACCCCCGCGAAGATCGAGGAGTACTCCCAACAATGGGAAAAATTGTTCCTGTCCTGAGGCTGACGACCCCGGATTCCGAAAAGGAGGCGCCCCGGTGCGACAACTAGACCCCCAGACCCCGGTCCTCGTAGGCGTAGGGCAAGCGTCCGACTTCCTCGACCGGCCCGACTACCGGCAGCTCAGTGCCGTAGAGCTCGCGGCGAGCGCTGCCAGGGCAGCGATCTCGGACTGCGGCGTAGCCCCCCGGGTCATTGCCGGTCAGATCGACACCGTCGTCGGTATACGGCAGTTCGAGAACTCGACGCCCGTGGCGATCGCACCGTTGGGTCGATCGGACAACTATCCCAGGTCGGTTGCGGACCGAATCGGCGCGGATCCACGGCGCGCGATCTTGGGGGTCAGCGGGGGCCAGGCTCCCCAGCAGCTGGTCACCGAGATGGCCGGCGCGATCGCACGGTCGGCTTCTGGGGTGACCTTGATCTTCGGGGCCGAAGCAATCTCCACGGTCCGCCATCTCGCCACGGCCGAGGGGCGGCCTGATTTCACCGAGCGACGCGGAGGTCAGCTCGAGGACCGCGGATACGGACTGCAAGGCCTGGTCGCGGAGACCGAAACGGTCCACAGAATCGTCGGCGCACCTTCTCGATACGCGCTGTTCGAGAATGCTCGTCGCGCTCGGGTCAAACAGACGCGCTCTGAGTACGCACTGTCGATGGGGCAACTGCTCGAACCGTTCACTGCCGTTGCCGCCGGAAATGTGCATGCCGCGGCTCCGATCGAACGGACCGCCGTGGAGTTGGCCACGGTCACCGAGCGCAATCGTATGATTGCAGACCCGTATCCACGGTTCATGGTGTCGCGAGATCAGGTGAATCAAGGAGCGGCAGTTCTACTCATGTCGATCGGTGCCGCCCAGGAACTCGGTGTCCCGGAATCGAAATGGATCTTCTTGCACGGGCACTGCGATCTCCGCGAGAAAGAACTCCTGGCGCGGCCGGACCTGAGTACCAGCCCGGCTGCGATCGCCGCCGCGGCACACGCCCTGCGCGTCGCTGACGTCGAGGCCGATCATCTCTCGTTCATCGACCTCTACAGTTGCTTCCCGATCGCTGTGTCCAATGTCTGCGATGGTCTCGGTCTCAGCCCAGCCGATCCGAGGCGGTTGAGTGTCAGCGGTGGCCTTCCGTTTTTCGGCGGTGCCGGCAACAACTACTCGATGCACGCAATCGCGGAAACAGTCGTTCGTCTGCGCTCGGCGCCGGGGTCGTTCGGCTTGGTCGGCGCGAACGGCGGCTACCTCAGCAAGTATTCGGTGGGCGTCTACTCGACCAGACCGGTCAGGTGGCGAGACAGTGAGAGCGGTGATGTCCAGGCGAACCTCGACGCGGCTCCGAGTGTGCTGTCGACCGAGATGGCCGATGGCTGGGCCGTCGTGGAGAGCTATACCACCACGTACGGCCCGGCCGGTCGGACCGGCATCGTTGTCGGCAGGCTCGAAGACGGCAGACGCTTTCTCGCCAACTCGATTGACGGCGATGTCGAGATGCAGAACCTGCTCGCCGACGAGCAACCCGTAGGAGAGTCGGTCTTCGTGCGCTCCGGGCGTGCCGGTCGCAACCTGGTCGCGGCGAACGAGGAGGCAATGGTCGAGCTGGCCGAACAATTGCCGTGAGCCCCGATGCGGTGCAAGAGGGTCGGGCGGGTCGCGGCGCGGGCCGGATGGTCAGAAGCTGAAGTCACGGTCGGTTTCCGCATCAATTAGCGCCGAGGTCTCGACAACGACGGTTTTACTGAACTAAGTTCATTTCATGGGAACCGTGATCGAGGAGTACTACGCGACGCTGGACAGTGGACGTCTCGAGGATGCGGTGGGCCTGCTCGCCGAAGACGTCCAGTTCACGATGGTGTTGCCGACCGGCATCAACCGGGACGGCGGGCGGATGAGCATGCTGGGTTATCTGCGCGCCCGACCGGATGTCGATAGGAAGCACGTGTTGTTGCGGGTGGCCGCCGACGGCGACCTACTGTTCGCGCACGGGGCCGTGACCGAAAAAGGCGCCGTCACAACCGGATACTTCGTGGGCGTGATGCACGTGAACGATGACGGTCTGGTCGATCGCTACCAGGTGTCGTTCGACCCCGAATTCTCACTTCTGCCTCAAGGTTTCACCCCTGAAGGAGCGTCAGTATGACAACGGCAGTCTCGACTCCTGTGCTTGCGCAGTGGTTCGCGTACATGGATTCCGACGATCCCGACCGCGTGCTGACCATGATCTCCGACGATTTCGTGATGTCGGTGCTGTTTTCGAAGGGCGGCGGGGAATCGGCCGAGTTCGTCGGTGATCGAGAGGGTTTGGTGGGCTACCTGGCGCAGCGGGAGAAAAGCACCCTGGTCCATCACATCGACAACGGGGCGGTGGTGGACGGTGTGGAGGTGGTTCTCGGTCGCACCACCCGGGCCGGCGCCTTCGAGGCCACATTCAACGCCAGTGCGCAGGTGAATGCGGACGGCAAGGTGCGCAGGGTGCTCATGGCTCGGACCACCGAGGTCGCATTCGACTGAGCTGCGTACCTCGCAGCCGATGACGTTACGGTTCCAAGCGGACGAGCGTCTTTCCGGTGTTGTCTCCGGCCAGCATCGCGGTGAGGGCGACCGGCGCCTGCTCGAGGCCGTCAAAAACCAACTCGCTGTACTTCATCCGGCCTTCACGTAGGTATCCGCCGATCTCGGTACGCATCTCGGTGGCCAGATGATTGAATGACCCGGCGCGGAATCCCTCGACTCGGATGCCCTTGGAGACGAGCTGGAAGAGATTGGTCGGTCCCGGCGCGGCAGTGGCGTTGTCGTAGTCGGACAGCGCACCACACACGGCGACTCGTCCGCCGGGGCGCATGTTGTCCAGTGCGGCGGCGAGGTGTTCGGACCCGACGTTGTCGAAGTAGACATCGATACCGGCGGGCGCTGCCTTCGCCAGGAGATCTGTGATCGGGCCCTCGTGGTAGTCGAAGGCGGCGTCGAGGCCGAGTTCGTCCAGGAGGTAGGAGACCTTCTGGGGACTTCCCGCTGAGCCGATCACGGTGGCGCCGCGCTGTTGTGCGAGTTGGGCTGCGATGCTGCCGACTGCGCCCGCCGCTGCTGACACCCACAGGGTGTCGGTCGGACGGAGCCCAGCGACCCCGAACAATCCGGCATACGCCGTCAACCCCGAGCTGCCCAGCGGTCCGAGAAACCACTGCGAGGGGAGTTCTCCTCCGTCGAACCGGCTCAGGCTCCCGTATCCGCCAATCGTCGCGCCGTCGGTGCCGATCACGGCGTAGTCGCGGTAGCCATACATGTGGGAGACGGTGTCTCCCGGCGCGAACTCGCTGTTTCTGGATTCTTCGACCACGCCGAGGGCAAGGCCGACCAGGGGCTCGCCTGGCTTGAACGGTGGCAGATAGCCGTTCGGGGTGCTCGATCGGAGTCGGATCCGGATCGACGGGTCGATCGAGAGCCAGGTGTTGCGGACCAGGACTTCGCCGGCTCGCAAGGCTGGGACCAGACGGGTGGTCATCACCAGGTCGGAAGCCTTGAGTCGGCCGTCCGGCCGAGACTGCAGGCTCAGCAGGCGATTGCGTGTCGTCACGGGTTGTCTCCACTCTCGATCGGGTTCATTCTGGATGAAATGACTTCAGTTCAGGATATCCCGACATTTCGCCACACGGACGAGTTTGCTGAACTAAGTTCAATTTTGAGAGGAGGCAGATGTGACAGGCGCGACGCAGATGGGATTCTTCGCGCCGCTGCGCGTCCGACGCCTGCGTCTGATGCTCCTGGTCGAACTCGGTGCCAGTGTCGGGGTGTGGATCCTGGTCCTCGCGGCACAGTGGATTCTCACCGAAGCGGGTGAATCGGCAACCACGGTCTCGGCGGTTCAGTTCGCGATCAGCGTGCCGTTCTTCCTGTTCGCACTGCCGATCGGCGCCATCGCCGAATACACCAGCCATCGACGTCTTCTGGTGGGCATCTCGCTGATCTTGCTGATCGCGTCGGCAGTCCTCGTTGTTCTCGACATCCTCGGCCAGGTCGGCGTCGCGGTCTTGATGGGCAGCGTTTTCGTGGCCGGCGCCGGCCTCGCCGTTGTCGCCATCGTGTGGCAGGCATTGCTTCCCCACCTCGTCAGCCGCGACATGATGACGGTCGTTCCGGCGATCGATGGCGCGGTGTTCAACGGGGCACGCGCGATCGGACCGCTGATCGGCGGTGCGATCCTGGCAGGACTCGGATCAACGTGGGCCTTTGCCTCGGTCGGAGTCCTGTTCGCCGGCTGCGCCGTGATCGCAGCCTGGCAGGTGCCGACCACAGCTGGCACCGGGGCGACACGAAGCCCGGTCGGCAAAGCAGTATCCGGGGGCATCCGGTTCATCCGCCACTCCAGGTGGACGCGGCGGTTACTGGTCCGATTGACGATATTCGGCATACCGGCCAGCTGCCTATGGGCGCTCCTGCCACTCGTTGCCCACGATCGCCTGCGCGCGAGCACGTTCGAGTTCGGTGTGATGTCCGGCGCGATCGGTGTCGGAGCGGTGGTCGGCACCATCGTCCTGATGCCATTGCGGGCGAAGATGAGCTGGAACCGATTCGTTGCGTTGGGGTCTGGCGCGTACGCGGTCGTTCTGGCGGGGATGGCATTCGCCACCCGGCTCGACGTGATCCTGGTGCTGATGGTTGTTGTCGGCGCCGCGTGGGTCGGTGTGCAGAGCACCTGGATGATCGCGGCCCACAGCGTCGTACCGCCGTGGATCAAAGCACGCATCATCGCCTTCATCATGCTGACGTTCCAGGGCAGTCAAGCCGTCGGAGCAATCGTCTGGGGAATACTTGCCGATCTCATCGGCCTGGTTCCGGCAGTCGCTACCGCCGCCGTCCTGATGATCGTGGCCGCTGTCGGTGTCCTGCGGCGAGGGATCTTTCCGAGCGAGGGAATCGCTCCGGACCCTGCAGTGTTCGAGGCGGTTGCTTTGCCGGAGGCCGGGTTTGGGGACCGTCAGGTGGTCATCGAGACGACGTACGTTGTGGCGCCCGAGAATCGGTCACACTTTTTCGATGACATCGAGGAGCTGAGGCGCTCCCGCCTTCGTCTGGGAGCGCTGCGCTGCACCGTCATGCAGGCCGCGCAGCACCCGGACACCTACGTCGAATACTCCACCTTCAGTGCCTGGGCGGACTACATCCTGCACGAAACCGAGCGGCTCACGGTGCCGGAGATGCGTCTACGCGAAAGGGTTGCAGCGAACCTCAAGTCTGCTCCGGTGACCAGGGTGCTGGTGGTCCCAGAAGGAACGAACAGTAGATGAAAGAGGAATCCAATGGGAAATGACTTCCCGCACCTGTTTTCACCGTTTGAACTCGGTGGGATCGCACTCAAGAACAGGCTGGTGGCCTTGCCTGCCGGGACGAGCATGGCCGAACACGGCATTCCGACCCACGGCGACACCGAGCACTTCGAGCGTTTGGCCGCCGGCGGAGTGGGGCTGATCATCGGTGGCGCGACGGTGGTACACCCGACGACAACCCTGCGATCCAGAAAGCTCATCGAGGGTTACCGCGACGAGTCCGTTCCGGCTGCCGCTGCAAAAGCTGACGTCATCCACCGACACGGAGCGCGGTTCATCGGGCAACTCTGCCATCTCGGTCGTGAGTTCATCGGTGGTGAATCGGATTCGCCGCCCTCGGCTCCGTCGGCGATCAAGACGGCGCGCGACGCCTACCCACCACACGAGTTGACCGTCGCGGAGATCGAGGACATCGTCGAGGGCTGGCGTATCTCGACCGAGAACCTGGTCAAGGCAGGTGCAGACGGAGTCGAAGTGCACGCTGCCCACGGCTATCTGCCGGCCCAGTTCATGTCACGGCTGACCAACCGCAGGACCGACGGCTTCGGAGGGTCTTTCGAGAATCGAATGCGATTCACCCGCTTGGTGATCGAGGCGATGCGGTCGGTCATTCCCGCCGGGTTCGTTCTCGGGGTTCGACTCAGTGGCGAAGAAGAGATCCCCGGCGGGATGGACCTCGAGGACTGCGTGCGTATTGCGGAGGAACTCACTCCTCTCGGGGTCGACTACTTCAGCATCACGCACGGCACCCGCGGCAAATACGTGAAGGACTCGACCGACGCAGACGCGGTCGCCATCCCGTCGGCGTCGAGAGTCCGTGCGGCGACCGGGGTTCCGACCCTCGTCGGTCAACGGATCCGGGATGCGGCAACGGCCGACCACGCCATCAAGAACGGGCACGTGGACATGGTGGGAATGGCACGGGCGCTGATCGCCGATCCGGACCTCCCGATCAAGTCTCAGACCGGCCGCCTCGACGAGATACGCGGCTGCCTGGGGATCAATCAGGACTGCCGGGCATTCGACCCACATCTGCACTGTGCGGTCAACGCCGAAATCGGTCGTGGCCGGCATCCGGGCGTGGGAGTCCAGGCGCCGAAGTCCAAGGAGATCTTCGTGATCGGTGGTGGCCCGGCAGGAATGGAAGCTGCTCGCGTCGCTGCAGGTCGGGGGCATCGCGTCACCTTGTTCGAGCAGAGCGCGGTTCTCGGTGGTGCTGTCCGGGTGGCCGCTGCTGCGCCTCACCGCGCAACCCTGGGGGATGTCGTCGACTACCTTCAGCGCGAACTCAGAAGGCTCAAGGTCGACGTGAACCTCTCTGCCGGAATCGAATCAGATGACGTGGCCGACATCGCCGAGGCAGCAGATCACATTGTTGTCGCCACCGGATCACGACCTGCGGATCTACCAGCCGGCCTCCGCGGCCGATCTGCGGTGACGGTGGACGATGTGCTGCTGGGTCGTTTTCCGGATGTGGCGAGCCGCCGCGCTGTTGTCTTCGATGAGGGCGACGGATTCTGGCCTGCCTACAGCGCCGCCGAGGCGCTGGCACAGCAAGGATGGCAGGTCATTTTGGCCACCGCGCTCACCGGACTTGCCTCACGGGTCCCGGCGGAGAGCGCGGGGCCACTGCTGACCCGGCTCGGGGCTGCCGGGACCCAGTTCAAGGTGGGCCACTCCGTGGTGGTGCCGGACGATCCAGCGGCGCCGTTGCGCCTGCGGCCCGTGTTCGGTGGCTGCGACATCGACCTCGAGGACGTTCTCATGGTGTGGCATCAGCCGCGGGTGCCGGCGTCGTCACTCGGGTTCGAGGCCGGGAAGTCGATCACCATCATCGGTGATGCGGTGACCCCTCGGCGTCTGAGCCACGCCATCGCGGAGGGCTATCGCCTCGGCGCTGAGCTATGACAACCGCAGGTACACAAACAAAAGCACACGGTCCAGTCAAAATCACACGTTGCAGCAGGTGCTTATGACTGGACGGTGTGCATTTGTCACGCCTTCTTGTTCGACGCGAGCACACTCGCGCGTAGTCGCTTGTATCCCCGGACGTGCAGGCTCCCTATCGATTTGAAGAAGAAGCGGTCGTCGCCGTCGATCGCGTTCGCGAGTTCGGTATCGGCGAGGATCGTTCCGGGCCGGGCGGAGCTGGTCAGCCGCGCGGCGATGTTCACCGGTTCTCCGAAGACGTCGCCGAGTCGGGTCAGTACCGTGCCGAAGGCGATACCGACGCGCAGCGGTGGCAGGCCGTGTTCGTCGGTGAGCTGCTGTAGGGCGAGTGCCATGTCGGCCGCCGCGGCCGGATCTTCGACCTCGAACATCACCGCGTCGCCGAGGGTCTTCACCACTCGCCCGCCCCGTGAGTTGATCACGTCGTAGGCGTTTGTCTCAAACGTTTCGAGAAGACCGTCGAGCTCATCCATCCCGATCTTGCGCGACAAGCTCGTGTATCCGACGATGTCGACGAAACCGACTGCAAGAGTTCGGTTCACGCCGTCGGTGGTCGCCAGCGCGTTCTGCAGCGCAGAGGCGAGATGGCGTCGCCAGACCAGCGTCTGTACCCGTTGCACAGCGCCGAGCATCGTCTCGAGATCTGGGCTGTCGCCCCTGCGGATGCGATCGGCCATGTTATTGGCCTCCCAGTCCGCGAGCCTCGACATGGTCTGGCCGAGTGCCCTGGCCATGGCGATCTCGAACTCCGGGGGCTGGCCCTCGTCGAGGCCCCGGACCAGCTGCAGGGCCTGCACGTCGTCGGCGGTGAAGAGCTTGTCGTCGCCCGATTCCATCGTAAAACCGAAGGCGGACCAGACCCGGCGCGCGTGATCGGCGGAGATGTTCAGCGCCGCGGTCATGTCTTCGAGCGTGAAGAGGCGATCGCCGCCGAGCAGTTGCGATTCGATGGACTCCGCGGAGATCTCGGGCTGCTCGGTCACGACACCGCTGTCCGGGAGACGGCCGCCTCGGGTAGCCCGAGCACGCCTTTCATCAGGTATGCGAGTAACGCCGGCATCTCGGGCCGACTCCAGTTGCGGCGTAGACGCATGGCGTCGTTGGCGATTGTCAGCGCTGCGTGCACGGTCACCGCGGCCTCCGGGTTGGGAAGGTCGGCCTCGATCTGCTCGACCAGGTGCACCCAGCGTGCCACGTATCGGCGCTGATAGGTGATCAGATCGCCATTGTCGAAGCCTTCGAGGACGCTGCGGCTGTTGAAGGAGACCGACAGGTCGGGAGTCGAGGTCAACACCTGGACGTACGAGTCGACCAGGAGCCCCAGCAGCGATGTGGCGTCGTCGGCCACCGAGTAGGCCGCGATCGCACTCGCTTCCAGGCGATTCGCACTTCGCTGGCTGATGCCGATGAGGATGGCCTGCTTGCTCGGAAAGTGCTTGTAGACACTGGGGCCGGTGATCCCGACGGCCTCGCCGATCTCATCGACCCCGACCGGCGCGAAGCCTCGCTGCTGGAACAGGGTGGCCGCGGCGTCGAGGATCTCGTCCCGGCGACCGGTCGGTTCGGCGAGGGCCCGGGGGAGTGGTGCGATCGGCTGCGCGTCGTCCGGCGTCATGTCGACGACGCGATTCGCGAGCGTCACCAACCGCGCGACTGCCCGTGACGTCGAGATGCGGGTGCGGTGGACAGACACACTGCCGTTGATGCTGAGGATGGTCCAGGCCAGCTGATCGAGATCCCGCGGCGACAGATCCGTGCGGTGGCCGAAGACGGCGCCGGACCACCGATGCAGGACCGTGCGGGTGCGCCGGGCGACCTCGTCGTTCTGGTCAGGTGTCAGATGCGCGGTGGACCAGCGCCACAGCGCCGCCGAGTTGGGGTTGGTCACGCCGAGCGCGCAGAGCTTCTCGATGGCCTTGTCGATCGGTATCTCGCCATCGGCTGCCGGAGCGAGTGCGGTGTCGGTGCACCGCTCGATGTCCTCGACCCCGGACATCACGGCAGCGAACAGGATGGCCTGTTTGTCGGCGAAATGCCGGTAGATGGAGGGGCCGGTGACACCGGCACCCTTGGCGATGTCGGCCACCGAGACATGGTCGTATCCACGCGCGAGAAACAGTTCCGCGGCCTGGTCGACAAGCTGGCGTTTGCGGTCGGCGGGCCGGCGGTGACGAGTGTTTCTCGAGCCGCCCGCGACATCGGGGTTCGTGGACATTGTGAATCAACCATAGCGCACGGTTGTGAGATTGAATGCTGCTTTGTACTCGGGGTATGGTCAAATAAGTTACAGCGCGTTAGCCTGGTGTCAGATCGAAGGCGAGTGCTGGCGAACAGCGCCGTTCATGTGAAAGGAAACCCCAGCGTGAGTGAACAAGCATTTATCTACGAGGCCATCCGCACGCCTCGTGGCAAGCAACGGAAGGGCTCACTGCACACCGTGAAGCCCGTCGACCTCGTGGTCGGCCTCATCAACGAGCTCAAGGTTCGTTTCCCGGACCTCGATCCCGCCGACATCAACGATGTCGTCCTCGGCCTCGTCTCCCCGGTCGGCGAGCAGGGTGCAGTGCTGCCGCGTACCGCGGCACTCGTCGCCGGTCTCCCGGACACCGTTCCCGGTACCCAGATCAACCGCTTCTGCGCCTCGGGCCTCGAGGCCACCAACCTCGCCGCCCAGAAGGTCGCCTCAGGCTGGGACGACCTCGTGATCGCCGGTGGTGTCGAATCGATGTCCCGCGTGCCCATGGGCAGCGACGGTGGCGCGATGTTCACCGACCCGACCACGGCCTACGACCTCTACATCGCGCCCCAGGGCATCGGTGCTGACCTGATCGCCACCATCGAGGGCTTCTCCCGCGAGGACGTCGACGCCTACGCCGCCGAGTCGCAGGCCCGCGCCGAGGCCGCCTGGTCCGGTGGCTACTTCGCCAAGTCCGTCGTGCCTGTCAAGGACATCAACGGCGTCACCCTGCTCGACCACGACGAGCACCGTCGCCCGGGCAGCACCGTCGAGAGCCTCGGCAAGCTCAAGCCCGCGTTCGAGGGCATCGCCGCCATGGGCGGGTTCGACGACGTCGCACGACAGAAGTACGTCAACGTCGAAAAGGTCAATCACGTTCACACCGGCGGTAACTCGTCGGGCATCGTCGACGGCGCAGCGCTGGTGCTGGTCGGCTCCGAGGCGGCAGGCAAGAAGGCGGGACTCACCCCGCGTGGCCGCGTCGTCGCCACTGCTCAGACCGGTAGCGATCCCACGATCATGCTCACCGGCCCGACGCCGGCGACCGAGGCCGTACTCAAGAAGGCCGGCCTGACCGTCGATGACATCGATGTCTTCGAGCTCAACGAGGCCTTCGCCTCGGTGGTCATGAAGTGGCTCAAGGATCTGAAGATCCCGCACGAGAAGACCAACGTGAACGGCGGCGCGATCGCGATGGGCCACCCGCTCGGTGCCACCGGCGCCATGCTGGTCGGAACCGTCCTCGACGAGCTCGAGCGCACCGGCGGCCGCTACGGCCTGATCACTCTGTGCATCGGCGGCGGCATGGGTGTCGCCACGATCATCGAGCGTGTCTGACCCTCTCCGGCCCTTCCCCACTTCACGAAAGAGTTGCGAAAACCTATGACCGACAACATGATCAATTGGGAACAGGACAGCGACGGCGTCGTCCTGCTCACCCTGGACGACCCGAACCAGGGCGCCAACACGATGAACGCGCTCTACACCACCTCGATGGCCGCAACGGTTGATCGTCTCGAGGCCGAGAAGGACAACATCTCCGGCGTCATCCTGACGTCCGCTAAGAAGACCTTCTTCGCCGGCGGCGATCTCAAGGACATGACGTCTGATCGCGCGGGCATCGACAAGGTCGAGCTGGCCACCCAGATCACCAAGACCACCAACGGCATGAAGGCGGTTCTGCGCCGGCTCGAGACCCTGGGCAAGCCGGTGGTCGCGGCCATCAACGGTGCTGCACTGGGCGGCGGTCTCGAGATCGCGCTGCACACGCACTACCGCATCGCTGCCGATGTCAAGGGCAACCAGCTCGGACTCCCCGAGGTCACCCTCGGCCTGCTGCCCGGTGGCGGCGGCGTGGTTCGTACCGTGCGCCTCCTCGGCATCCAGACCGCCCTGATGGGTGTGCTGCTGCAGGGCACGCGCTTCAATCCGACCAAGGCCAAGGAGACCGGTCTCGTCGACGAGGTCGTCGGCACGGTCGATGAGCTGATCCCTGCCGCCAAGGCGTGGATCGCCGCCAATCCCGAAGCCGCTCAGCCGTGGGACAAGAAGGGGTACAAGATCCCCGGTGGTGGACCGTCCAGTCCGTCACTCGCACAGGTGCTCCCGGCCATGCCGTCGCTTCTGCGCAGCCAGCTCAAGGGCGCGCCGATGCCCGCACCGCGTGCCATCCTGGCCGCTGCGGTCGAGGGCGCGTACGTCGATGTCGACAGCGCAGACGAGATCGAGACCCGCTACTTCGTGTCGCTGGTGACCGGCCAGGTCGCCCAGAACATGATCAAGGCGTTCTTCTTCGACCTGCAGGCCATCAACGGTGGCGCATCGCGGCCGGACGGCTTCGAGAAGTACACCGCCAAGAAGGTCGGTGTCATCGGCGCCGGAATGATGGGCGCAGCCATCGCTTACGTCTCGGCGAAGGCCGGTATCGAGGTCGTCCTCAAGGACATCAACATCGAGGCCGCAGAAAAGGGCAAGGGCTACGCGATCAAGCTCGAGGAGAAGGCACTCTCCCGCGGCAAGACCACCAAGGAGAAGTCCGACGCCCTGCTGGCGCGGATCACCCCCACGGTCGAGGCAGCCGACTTCAAGGGCGTCGACCTCGTGATCGAGGCCGCGTTCGAGTCGGTCGAGGTCAAGCACAAGGTGTTCCAGGAGATCGAGGACATCGTCGAACCCGACGCCATCCTGGGCTCCAACACCTCGACCCTGCCGATCACCAGCCTGGCCGAGGGTGTCAAGCGGTCCGAGGACTTCATCGGCATCCACTTCTTCTCGCCTGTCGACAAGATGCCGCTGGTGGAGATCATCAAGGGCGCCAAGACCTCTGATGCGGTGCTGGCCAAGGTCATCGACTACACCCTGCAGATCCGCAAGACCCCGATCGTCGTCAACGACAGCCGCGGCTTCTTCACCTCGCGCGTCATCGGCACCTTCGTCAACGAGGCCATCGCGGCCGTCGGTGAGGGTGTGGAGCCGGCGTTCATCGAGCAGGCGGGTGCACAGGCCGGTTACCCGGCACCGCCCCTGCAGCTGATGGACGAGCTGACGCTGACCCTGCCCCAGAAGATCCGCAAGGAAACCGAGAAGGCACTCGCCAACGAGGGCAAGCCGGTCCCCGAGCACGGATCCTCCGCCGTGGTCGACAAGCTGGTCGACGAACTCGGCCGGCCGGGTCGCTCGGGTGGCAAGGGCTTCTACGATTACGACGAGAGCGGCAAGCGCATCGGCATCTGGCCCGGTCTGCGTGAGACGTTCAACTCGGGCTCGAAGACGATCCCGTTCGAGGACATGAAAGAGCGCATGCTCTTCGCCGAGGCCCTCGAAACCGTCAAGTGTTTCGATGAGGGCGTGCTCGAGACCGTCGCCGACGCCAACATCGGCTCGATCTTCGGTATCGGCTTCCCGGCGTGGACCGGCGGTGTCATCCAGTACATCAACCAGTACGAGGGTGGTCTGCAGGGCTTCGTCGATCGCGCGCGCGATCTCGCGAGCAAGTACGGCAAGCACTTCGAGCCGCCGCAGTCGCTTGTCGACAAGGCAGCAAAGGGCGAGAAGTACTGACGTTTTTCTGACGGGGAGGTGTTCCCGCGCGGCTATGTGAGAGGCGCGCAGGAAGAAGTCATCTCTCAGCCTCTGCGCTCATCACGGCCCGGTTCCTGCAAGGGAACCGGGCCGTGATGCGTATCAGGCACCACCGATACCGGCGTCAGCTCAGGGCGTTTGGGTTCTCTGCCGTCGCCGAGGGAGACGCCGCGGATGCGCCGGATCATCCACGGAATGAAAAACGCCCTGGCCCAATGTGTTTCACGGGCAATGGTCTGCGCGATCGTCAGCGGTGGGCGCGGCGGCAACGCCCTGCCCCATTGCGGGTCGCTGCCGGGGAGGCCTAGGGCGTGGGCGGCGCCCGCAGCGAATCTCTGATGTCCGAAAGGGGACGCGTGCAATCGATCGGGCGCCCACGAGCGGGGGTCGGTGAGGACCGGGGCTGCGTACAGGTCGACGAGGACGAATCCGTACGTCGTCGCGAACTCTCGCATCATCTCGTTGACCGCCAGTAGCCGCGCTTCGATACGTCTCGCTATCGGTACGGTGCGCGCGAGGTTCGGAAAAGTCGAGATCAGTACGGTCGCATCGGTCTTGCGTAGCTCGCCGTAGATGTAGTCGAGGTCTTCGTGAACCTGCGACGCCGGAGTGCTGGCGAGCACGTCGTTCATGCCGAGGGGCGCCGCGACCAGATCTGGTTGCAGCGCGATGGCCGGAGCCAGCTGTACATCGCGGATCTGTCGGGTGGTCCGGCCCCGGACCGCGAGATTGGCGTAGCGAAGGTCCGGGTTGTGCCCGGCCAGCTCTTCGGCCAGGCGATCGGCCCACCCGCGGTAGCCGGTGTCATCGTCGCCGTCGCACATACCTTCGGTCTGACTGTCTCCAATGGCGACGAAACGTGAGTAGCTCACTTCGCAGATTCTAGAGCCGTGAGGCGACAGGGGGAGTCAGGGGCATCCTGCCGCGTTCTTGCGGCGAGATGTAGTGCGCAAAGCGAACTATATTTCCAACCTCTATTTATACGCCTGGATTCGGACATTACGGACGGTTTCGAAAAGTCCATCGTCGCTGATTCTGTCCAGAATTTTACTTACGGATTCACCTTGACACGGTTGTAAGGCAGGGGTTATTTTTCGAGTGGCCCAGATCACACCCGGATCGGGCACTCCGAATGGCAAGCACGCGATTCGGTTGCAAACCCCGTGTAACTCGGAGGGCCTGGCCGGGCTTATTCGTGCTGTTCAAACCCCATATCTTCGCTTCGGCGAACCGATCTGGCCGCACCTATTCGTCTGAAGTCAGTAGCCGCCGGGAAAGGCATTGAAATGCGTAAGAGAACCGGCCGGATTGCGGCAGTATTTGTCGCGGCGGCGTGTGTCTTTTCCGTCGTCTCCTGTAGCGACGACAGCGGGTCCGATGACGGCGGCAGCACTGCGGCCGCACCATCGGAGAGTGGCACCAAGGCCACAGGTACGCCGATCAAGGTCGGCTTCCTCAATCCTTCGAACGGCCCGATCACGCAACCCGGAGTCGAGGTCGGGCAACAAGCGGCGGTCAAGTACATCAACGAGTCGCTCGGCGGTATCGACGGACACCCCATCGAGGTGACGAGTTGCGCCGTCGACGTCTCGGCTCCGGAATCCACGATCGGTTGCGCCAATCAGCTGGTCCAGGCCGGCGTCACAGCCGTGATCGACGGATACGACGCCGCGTCGAGTGCGGCCCTTCCCATCCTCAAATCCGCCAACATCCCACTCGTGGGCCAGATTCCGTTCGACTCGGTGACGGGGTCGTCGGCGGACAATCGGGTCTACTTCGGACCGCCACAGGCCTCGTTCCTGGTCGGGGTGATGCAATCTCTGAAGGCGCAGGGTAAGAACTCCCTGACGCTGGCGAACGTCGATGTCGCCGCCGCACG
Source organism: Williamsia soli (assembly GCF_017377795.1). Taxonomy (GTDB): domain Bacteria; phylum Actinomycetota; class Actinomycetes; order Mycobacteriales; family Mycobacteriaceae; genus Williamsia; species Williamsia soli. Next base: position 338,786 of record NZ_JAFRDR010000001.1, read on the forward strand.
CCAGACGTTCGAGCGCATTCTGCTGCCACTGGGCCAGCAGCTCGGTCTCGACGTGAAAAGCGTCTACTACTCGCCGACGAACCCGAACTACACCGCGTTGGCGTCGACCATCAACTCCGGTAACCCCGACGCCGGCGGCCTGATGACCTCGCAGACAGATGCGAACTGCACCAAGCTGGCACAGTCCCTGAAGTCCGTCGGTTTCAAGAACACGATGTTCCTCGCTGCGTGCACCGAGTTCATCGACACGATGGGCGCGCAGGCTGTTGGCGCCCAGACGTATTCGCCGATCTGGCTCGATCCGGCCACTGATTCTGCGCCTGCCGATATGCAGGCGAACCTGGCCACCACCAAGAAGTACGTGGATGAGGCAGGCGAATCCGGTGGCTTCTATGCCTACGGAACCTTCTCGACGTTCGTCGACTTCGCTCGGACCCTCGGCGCAGCCAAGCCCGTGGAATACACCGGTCCATCTGTGCTCGCCGCACTCAAAGGCGTGACGGACTACCAGAGCTGGCTCGGACCGAAGCTCAACTGTGGCAAGCCGACCACACCCAACTGCACCACCGAGATGTTCGTCTTCGAGGTGGTCGGTGACAAGAAGACCGAACCCATCGGCGGCGGTCTGACTCAGCCCAACCCGGCTGCGCTCTCGGCCATCCCCGGTGCGAGCTAACCGATAGCGGGACAACCGACAGCACCACACCGGCGGTGGGTCGCTCGAGATCCTCGAGCGATCCACCCCGGTCCCCGATGCCTCGATCGCGCAACACTCGCTCCGGTCTTACGCAGATACACACAGTGAGGTGGGCAACGACCCATGAGTCAATTCATCCAATTCGTGTTCCTCGGCCTGGCGGTCGGCGCCGTCTACTCGGTGTTCGCCACCTCATTGGTCGGCATCTACGCTGCCACCGGGGTCATCAACTTCGCTCAGGGTTCGATAGCTCTCTGGGCGGTGTATGTTGTTGCCGCACTGCGCACCGACGGTACCCTCGTACTTCCTGTAGGGAGCCTGAGCATCGGTAGTGAGGACAACCCGACGCCGATGGTGCTCGCCATCGTGATCGGCGTCGTTTCTGCTGCGCTGTGGGCGCTGCTGGCGCACTATCTGATCTTCCGGCCGCTGCGCCACGCTCCGGTGCTGGCGCAGGTGGTCGCCTCGGTCGGCCTGATGCTGTTCATCACGGCTCTGGTGCATCTGCGCTTCAGCACCGATTCCCTGATGGCGCTACCGATCCTGCCGCAGAACACATTCGAGATCGCCGGCGCGGTCGTCAACGTGAGCGACATCCTCATGGCCGTCGTCGCGATACTGATCGCCCTGCTGCTGTGGGCGTATTTCTCGCTGACGACTCTCGGCGTCGCGACCAGGGCCGGCTCCGAGGACGAGCTGGCCGCACGACTTGCCGGCTTCTCGCCGGATCGGCTCGCCGCGATCGTGTGGGTGATCACCGGTGCCGCCTCCGGCCTCATCGTCGTCCTCGGTGCGTACACCATCGGTCTGGATGCCACGAGTTACACGTTCTACATCATCCCCGCGCTGGCGGTTGCGCTGGTCGGGCGGCTCACCTCGTTCGGGGTCGCGTGTGCGGCAGGGTTGATCTTGGGTGCATTCCAGGCCGTGATCCTGTGGGCGAGCACCCTGGAGTGGTGGCCCAGCTGGGCGCAAACCGGGGTCGGCGACGCTGTTCCGTTCGTTGTCGTGGTGATCGCGCTGTTCTTGCTGGGCGGCAAGATCCCGTCGCGCGGCTCGCTCGGCGAGGCGAAGATGCCTGCGGTGTTCATTCCCAGAATCCGCCCGATTCCGGTGGTGCTGATGGTCGCCGCCGTGGTGGTCGCTGTCCTGTTGACCTCCGGCAGTTGGCGTTTCGGCATCGTGACGTCGATGATCTTGTCTCTGATCGCATTGTCCCTCGTACTGCTGACCGGTTATCTCGGTCAGATCTCGCTGGCGAGTATGGCGTTCGCTGGTGCGGCGGGCTTCGCACTGTCGAAGGTCACGACGAACTGGGGCGTCCCCTTCCCGCTGAGCATCCTGCTGTCGGCATTGATCGCCACCGTGCTCGGTGTGATCGTCGGCGTTCCCGCCCTCCGTATCCGTGGTGCGCAATTGGCCGTCGTGACACTGGCTGCGGCGCTTGCCATTCAGAGCTTCGTCTTCAACAACCCGTCGTTGACACCGTTCGAGGGCAACCTCATCGAGGACCCCACGTTGTTCGGCTGGGACCTGTCGGTGCGGCAAGGCAGCGAACTCACGACCATCGAGTTCTCGATGATGGTGTTGGTGGTCGTGACGGTATTGACGCTGATCGTGATGCGGTTCATGGCGGGCGCAACGGGTCGCGCGTTCCTCGCGGTGCGTTCGAACGAGCGAGCAGCGGCTTCGGTGGGAATCAACGTTGCGGCGACCAAGATCCTGGGATTCGCGCTGTCGGCATTCCTCGCGGGTGTCGGTGGTTGTCTCATCGGTTACAGCCGCGGGCAGCTGTCCGCGGGATCGTTCACCGTGATCATCGGCCTGACGCTGCTCGCGATGACCTACGTCGGCGGCATCACCTCGGTGTCGGGTGCGTTCGTGGCGGGCATCATCGGTCCGCTGGGGGTGGGGTACGTCTTCCTCACCCAGACCTTGGATTTCGGGAAGTACTACGAGCTGATCGCGGCCGGCAGCCTGTTGCTGATGGCCGTGCTCAATCCGGTGGGTGTCGTCGGCGCCGTGCGAGAAGTCGTCGACCGCATCAAGGAGAGAACAGGTAAGACCGGACACCACGAGGCGCACTCCGCGCCTGCCGCGGGCCCGACGGTCGGCCCCTCCGAAACGAAAGCGAGCTCTCATGTCGGCTGAAGCAGGTGTTGCATTGCTGCACGCACGAGGTCTGTCGGTCCGGTACGGCGGTGTGGTCGCCAACGACGACATCACTCTCGAGGTCGGGGCCGGCGAGATCGTCGGTCTCATCGGTCCCAACGGGGCGGGTAAGACCACGTTCGTCGATGCCGTCACCGGGTTCACCAAGTCAACCGGTGAGGTGACGATGGGCGGGGTCCGGATCGACGGGTACAGCCCCCACCGCCGACGAGGCACGGGCATGGCTCGAACCTGGCAGGCAGGAGAGCTGTTCGCGGACCTGACGGTGGCCGAGAATCTGGCGGTCGCGGTGCAGAAGCCGGGCCTCAAGGCTCTGGTCGCGGATATCTTCACCGGGTCGAAGCCGCCTGCGAAAACCATCGGCGAGGCGCTCGCGATGGTGGGTCTGACCGATTCCGCGGACCGGCATCCGAGTGAGCTGGCCCTGGGTCAGCAGAAACTGGTGGGTGTGGCGCGGGCACTCGTGGGGGGCACCAGGATGGTGCTCCTCGACGAACCGGCTGCGGGCCTGGACACCCACGAGAGCCGCGACTTCGGAAACGAACTGCGTCGCATCGCCGCGAGCGGCATCGGGGTGTTGTTGATCGACCACGACATGTCGCTTGTTCTCGACGTTTGCGATCGGCTCTACGTCCTGGACTTCGGAAAAGTCATTGCCGCGGGCAATCCCCAGCAGATCCGAGACGACCCGCGGGTCGTGTCCGCCTACCTGGGCAGTGCCGAGGTGGAGGCGGAAGTCGACATCGACGCCGCCGGGGGACCCGAGGCGTCCCCGCTACTGCAGAAAGGATCGGCGCAATGACAACCACCACCGCCGTGTCCACCGAGTCGGTGCTGACGATCGAGGGGCTGAACGTCGGCTACGGCGGCGTCCCGGCCGTCCGCGACTTCAACGCGAGCGTGCGTGCCGGGGAGATCCTGGCGTTGCTGGGGCCCAACGGTGCCGGCAAGACGACGACCTTGCTCGCCACGGTCGGCGCACTGCCGCTCATGTCGGGGACGGTGACCGCCCTCGGGACGCCGCTGGACAAGCGGGTCGAGCGCAACGCGCGACGAGGCTTGACATTGGTCCCCGACAACCGCGGGGTGTTCCACAAACTCACCGTGTCCGACAACCTGAGGCTGGCCAAACGTAAGGGTGGCGCAGAGCTGAGCGACGTCTTCGAGTACTTCCCCAAGTTGAAGACGCTCAAAGGTCGGCGTTGCGGCAACCTTTCGGGAGGTGAGCAACAGATGCTGGCGCTCGCGAAGGCGTTGCTGGCGAAGCCGAAGGTCCTGCTGATCGACGAGCTCAGCCTCGGGCTGTCGCCGATCGCGGTGAAGGACCTGCTGCCGCGTCTGCGCACGATTGCCGATGAGCAGCAGATGGCCGTGGTCCTCGTCGAGCAGCACATCGACCTCGCGCTTGCGATTGCCGACTCGGCAATCGTCCTGCACCATGGCCGAGTGGCTTTGGCGGGGGCGGCGCAGGATCTCCGGGGCCAACGCGAGAAGGTTGAGGCTGCGTACTTCGGACTGGCCGGAGACGGAGCGCAGCGGAGCTCGACCAGGTCGGGAGACGAAGCGCAGCGGAGCTCGACGGGTGAAACCGGAGCGCCGGCAACGGTTGTCGATTAGCGCCTGAACTCGGGGCAGGAGTGTGGAAGCGGTCCGTCGTGGGGCACCCGGGACGGGGCGCGGCCGCTCGCTGGAGGAGGGAAAGTGCCGAAGACGACCAGCTCGGGCGAGGTCTCAGCGAAGACCACTCGTAGTACCCGCAACCGGCCGACCGACGACGAATTGCTCGACGCGGCTCTGTCGGTGATCGCAGATGTCGGCGCGCAGCGGGCGACCATGGACATGATCGCCGAACGTGGTGGTACGTCCCGGGTCACGTTGTACGCGCACTTCGGTTCGCGCGATTCCCTTGTCGAGGCCGTCCTCGATCGTGAGCTCACCGCGCTCACCGAGTGGATGTTCGCCGCGTACGACAAGGGCGACGACATGACCTACGGCGACCGGGCCAGGTACTCCGTCGAGGCGTTGTTCGAGTTCGCTCGCCGCCAGCCGCGGGGGTTCCGGGTGCTGTTGACGAACCGCGATGAGGATCACGATCCCGGTCGCCGGCTGTTCGCGGCGCTCGAACCCCGCATCGCCGAGCGGCTGCGGGGAAACTATGCCGAGCAGGGCGACACGGTCGGGGCCAGCGCCGACACCTTGGCGTCGATGCTGCTCGGCATGAGTCTCGATGTCGCCTACCGCGCGGTGATCGTCTCGGGTGCGGGTATCGACGCCGCATGTGATCTCGCGGTGACCGCGTCGCTGGCAGTGCTGCGATCGGTGGAGGTTCGTCAGCTCCACGCGATCGACGAATCGCTCGAGTCGTAGCCGGCGGAGCGCGTCCGCCCTGTCTGGCCCGCGATAGCGACCCATTCGGCCCACAGAAATGGAACACGTTCTAATCTGAGGGGGTGAACGTGACCTTTGAGGAATCCAGACGAGAACTGCAGACCGACAGCGGAGTGCTGCGCTATCACGAGGCGGGTTCCGGTCCGCCTTTGATCTTGTTGCACGGTTCCGGTCCAGGAGTCACCGGCTGGCGCAACTACCGAGGAAACATAGGGGTGTTCGCCGAGAACTTCCACTGCTACGTCCTCGAGTTCCCCGGGTTCGGCGTGAGTGATCCTGTCAAAGGCCATCCGGTACTGACCGCCGGGTCGTCGGTGATCAGGTTCATGGACGCGCTCGGCATCGAGTCCGCGCCGGTCATCGGCAATTCGATGGGTGGCGTGGTCGGCGTCAACCTGGCCATTAAGAAGCCGGACCGGGTGAGCAAGCTCGTGACCATCGGTGGTGTCGGACCGAACGTCTTCAGTCCCAGCCCGAGCGAGGGCCTGCGGTTGCTGCAGGAGTTCACCGATGCACCCGATCGGGACAAGCTGATCCGCTGGCTGACCGCCATGGTGTTCGATCGCGCCCTGGTGACCGATGAGCTGATCGAGGAGCGCTGGGAGGCCGCCATCAATCCGGACGCCCAGGCGACGGCTCAGATGATGTACGGCTCGGCGGCCTTCGCGATGCAGCAGGAGTTCATGGCCGCATCCGACACCCCGCCGTACTGGTCGATGATGCACAAGGTCGGCTGCCCGACGCTGCTCACCTGGGGTCGGGACGACAGGGTCAGCCCGCCCGACATGGCGATGGTCCCGATGCGGTTGATACCCCAGGCCGAGTTGCATGTCTTCCCGAACTGCGGGCACTGGGTGATGATCGAAGCCAAGCGTGCGTTCGAGAGTGCAGTCGGTGAGTTCCTTCTCCGCTGAACCCTGATCTGGGTCCGGGCGTCTAGCGTTCGTCCGGGCCTGCGGTGACCACCTGCAGCGCGACCTCGGCCAGTTTGACGTTCGAATCCTGGGACAGTCGTGCGAGGAGTCGGAAGGCTTCGTCCGGGTCGAGTTTGTAGCGTTCCATGATCATGCCTTTGGCCTGGCCGATGATGTCGCGGTTGGTGAGCGCCGCCCGAATCTGGTCTTTCTCCCTGACCGCCGCGAAGGCGATCGCCGCATGTGCGGCGAACAGCGAGCCGATGGAGACCGATTCGTCGTCGAAAGCGTCCGCCGATGAGCTGTGCAGATTGAGCGCGCCGAAGGTGTCGTCCTCTATGTACAGGCAGAAGCAGATCATCGACTTGATGCCCAGACTCTCCGCGCCTGCGGCGAAACGCGGCCACCGGGTCTCCGAGCCCATGTCGTCGATCTGGATGGTCTCGGCGTTGAGCGCCGACCGGATGCACGGGCCCTCCCCGAACTCCTGCTGCAATTCGTCGCATTTGCCTGCCAGGTCGCCCACCATGACCGGCGTCTCGACCTTGGAGTTCCCGGTCACCAGGGTGACACTCGCGTACTCGCCACCGGGAACGTTTTCGACCGCAGACTTCGAGATCGCGCGCAAAACGGTGTCGCTGTCCTTGCTCTCAGACCGCAGCAGCCGCGCGACTGCGGCCATCCGTTCCGGCAAATCGGTGTTGGGTGGTGTCATGTTCCTGATTCCTGCCATGGCCCGTACTGCTAGACAATTCTGAAAGTCTACTTATAGATGTCAATTCGCCGTGGTCGGACGGCGACTTCCACGATCCTGTGGTGGAGAATGTCCGGACACTCACGTATCTTGGGCATCCTGGCGCTCGGGGGACAACCAAAAAGGGGACATTGCATGCAGCTCGGCAGGATCAGGCATGGTCGCCTTCCCCGACTCGTGACTGTTGTCGCGGGGGCCGCACTCCTTCTCGGAATGTCCACCATCACAGCGACAGCCGATCCCGTCTGGCCGGGCGGCCCGGAGATCCCCGGTATCTCCGCTCCTGACCTGCCGAAGCCCGGCCCCGCGAGCCCGGCGCCGACGACGTCCTCCCAGCAACCGCTGGGCCGCGCCAACTTCTCGACCCCGACACTCGATCCCGCCGACGGCGAGACGGTCGGGGTCGCGCAACCGGTGGTCATCTCCTTCCAGGCGGCGATCGACGACAAGGAGGCCGCGGAGAAGGCCATCAGGGTCACCGCGACGCCGCCGGTCGCGGGCAGTCTGTACTGGGTGGGCAACAAGGAACTCCGGTGGAAGCCCAAGGAGTTCTGGCCGGCGAACACGACGGTGTCGGTGCAGGCCGGCAGCGCCACCTCGAACTTCACGATCGGCAAGTCCTGGATTGCGACGGCCGACGACAACACCCACACCATCACCGTCACGGTCGACGGCACCGTGGTCCGGACGATGCCCACGTCGATGGGCGCCAACGATCACCCCACACCCAACGGTGTCTACACCGTCGGCGAGCGGTTCGCGGACATGTACATGGACTCGTCCACCTACGGGGTGCCCGTGGACTCACCCGACGGCTACCGCACGTATGTCGAATATGCGACCCGCATCTCGAACAGTGGCATCTTCGTCCATGCCGCGCCGTGGTCGGTCGGGCAACAGGGCAACACCAACGTTTCCCACGGTTGTCTCAACGTCAGCACCGAGGACGGACGGTGGTTCTTCGAGAACGCGCCCAAGGGTGCGCCGGTCGTGGTGGTGAACACCATCGGCGGCACCGCAGATCCTGCTGATGGACTGACCGACTTCACCACCCCGTAACTTCCGGAAATGGGTCGTTCTGGCGAAGTCGACCTGCAGGTTTGTTCGCCAGAACGACCCATTTTCGGGGGTTGGGGTGGCTACCAGATGTGGACGCGGTCCTCATCGTCGAGGTACAGGCCGTCGCCCTCTTTCACCCCGAACGCGTCGTAGAACGCGTTGATGTTGCTGATGACGCCGTTGCAACGGAACTCGGGCGGTGAATGCGGATCGATCGACAGGCGCCGGATCGCCTCGGCGTCGCGGGTCTTGGTGCGCCACACCTGCGCCCAGCCGTAGAACACCCGCTGCAGACCTGTGAGTCCGTCGATCTCCGGCGGGGTCTGCCCGTCCAACGCGATCTGGTAGGCCACAAGTGAGATCGACAGACCGCCGAGATCGCCGATGTTCTCACCGATGGTGAAGTCGCCGTTGACCTTGTACTTCTCGTCCAGTCCCTTCGGGGTGAAGGTGCCGTACTGGTCGATGAGTTTGCGTGTGCGGGTGCTGAATTCGGTGCGATCGGTGTCGGTCCACCAATCCACGAGATTGCCGTCACCGTCGTACTTCGCACCCTGGTCGTCGAAGCCGTGGCCGATCTCATGGCCGATCACCGCACCGATACCACCGTAGTTGGCGGCGTCGTCGGCCTCGGGGTCGAAGAACGGAGGCTGCAGGATCGCTGCGGGGAACACGATCTCGTTCATTCCCGGGTTGTAGTAGGCGTTGACCGTCTGTGGGGTCATGAACCACTCGTCGTGGTCGACCGGCGAACCGATCTTTCCGAACTCGCGATCCTCCTCGTAAGCGCTTGCGCGAGCGATGTTCCCGAATAGGTCATCGCGCTCGATGCGCAGCGACGAATAGTCGCGCCAGGTCGCCGGGTATCCGATCTTCGGCGTGAACTTCTCGAGTTTGACCAGGGCCTTCTCGCGAGTGTCCGGACTCATCCAGTCCAGATCGGAGATGTTACGCCGGTACGCCTTCACAAGGTTCTCGATCAGCACGTCCATGCGGGCCTTGGCTTCGGGCGGAAAGTGTTTTGCGACATACAGTTTGCCGACGGCGAATCCGAGGCCCTGCTCGACGAGGCCGACCCCGCGCTTCCACCGGTCGCGAATCACCTCCGAACCGGTGAGGGTCTTGCCGTAGAAGTCGAAGTTCTCGTCGACGAACTCGTCCGAGAGGTACGGAGCGGCCGAATGCAGCAGCCGCCACTGTGCCCACACCTTCCACTCGTCGAGTTCGCGTTCGCCCCACAATGCCGCGACGCCCCCGACGAACGAGGGTTGGCCTACGACCACCTCGCCGAAGGTCTCGGATCCCGTGGTCTGCAGCCCCGAGATCCAGGAGTCCACATCGAATCCGCTTGCTTCCGTCGTGAACTCGGACAGGGTCCTGAGGTTGTACGTGAGGTCGGCGTCGCGGCGGCGTACCACATCCCAGTGCTGGGATGCGATGGCGGTCTCGAGGTCGACGATGGTATCGGCACGGGCGGCGGAATCGTCGAATCCGGCCAGTGCGAACATCTTCTCGACGTGAGCCCGGTACGCGGTGCGCGTCTCGGCGTGATTGTCATCGCGGTAGTACGACTCGTCGGGCAGTCCGATCCCGGACTGCGTAATGTGCATCAGATAGCGATCGGACGCCTTGGCGTCGGTGTCCACGTAGTAGCCGAAGAGGCCACCGATTCCGCGGCGCTGCGCCGCGCCGACGAGCCGGGCGAGCTCAGTGCGGGTGGTCGCGTCGCCGAGCGCCGCGAGGTCCGCGGTGATCGGGGAGATGCCGAGTGCATTGATGTGCTCGGTGTCCATGAAGCTGGCGAAGAGGTCGCCGATCTTCTGGGCGTCGCTGCCGGGGGCAGGCGAGGACTCCGCGCACTCGGTGATCAGGTCGCGGACGTTCTCCTCCGCGCGGTCGCGCAGCACGTGGAAGGCGCCGTCGACCGCGCGGTCCTCGGGAATGACGTGGTCGCGCAACCAGGTGCCGTTCACGTGCTCGAACAGGTCGTCTTGTGGCCGCACCGACTCGTCGACCCAGCTCAGATCGATACCGGACCGTGCGGCGGTGGAATTGGCGGTGTCTGCGGTAGAAGTCACCAGACCATCCTGGCACCGAACCGCGATTTCGTCAGCCGCCGCTGGAGCTGTCCGAGTTCTGCGCAGCCGCGTCATCCGGGCTCTGATGGGCGGTGAGCAACAGATGGTCGAATATCCGCCTGCTCTCGTCGTCGAACGGTACGTTGCCGTCGACGGACGCGACGATGTTCTGTGCCAGCGTTCTGAGCTTGGTGTTGGTCTGCTGCGAACGCCAGGTCAGGACGTCGAATGCGCGGTCGGCGTTGATGCCGTAGACGAGCATCAACATGCCCTTTGCCTGTTCGATGACAGCCCGCGACACCGCGAAGTCCTTGACCGCGGCGTCCATCGTCTCTTTCAGTTCACCCTCGTGCACGTCTGTCAGGTCCACATAGAATCCTTCGGTGCCGATGAGGGATCCGGATGGGTCGGTCAGACGATCCCCGACGACGAGCACATGACGCACCTGTCCGCGGCGGTCGACGATCCGGTGCCTGCTGCTGAACGACTTGCCCTCCCGCAAGAGGTCGTCGATCGCCCGCTCGACCCGCTCCCGGTCATCAGGGTGCTTGTGTGCGAGCAGCAGTTCGGTGGTGGGTGAGACCTCGCCGGCCCCGTAACCGTGGATGGCGGCGACCTCATCGGACCAGTGCCACTGGTCCTGCGCGATGAGGTAGCGAAAGCTGCCCACCTTCTGGACGGCGCTGCCGCCGAGCACTTCCTGCACCGACTGGGTGTCGGTCCTGCTGTTCTCCAAGAAACTGCTCCCTGTTCACACCTGTATGGAAGTCAGCCGAGCGTCCATCGGGCAGGGTTGCCACCGGGCTGTCGGCAAAGACGCAGCCCTCGGTTCGAGCCAGTGATTTTCTAGCATGCCGAAGTGGGCCGTGGACACAAAGGGTGTGCATAGCAGAACGGGCCGTCGAAGAGAACACTTTGGGTTCAGCTGACTTCAAATCCGCGTGAGCCGAAGTCGCCGGGCTACTGTGACGCGGTGCTCAAGACGATGCTGGTGCGGCGACTCGCGGTGGATCTCTGCCGCCTCGGTGCCCAGAACTGTTGCCTGTGAACATCTTCACGTCGTAGTCCGCTCGCCGTAGAGCGCCCACGACGCCTCCGCTGCCGCTCTTCGATGAGGCCCGCCTCGACGCGCGCGGCACCTCCCTCTCCTATCGATGGTGATCATCGGTGCCAGAGCTAGCTCATCAGGGGTTGTCCTCATGTCAGTTGTACCGGCCATAGCTGCGCCGACCGAGACGGTCGACCCGAACGCGACCAAGCGGCCCCGGGAATCCGGGCGCACGTCGAAACTGTTGTCGCGGGTCGGTTTACCGATTCTGTCGCTCGTCGTCTTCATCGCGCTGTGGCAGTTGGTCGTGAGTCTGAAGATCTGGAACGAGACGCTGATCCCCGCACCGAGTGCGGTATGGGACGCCTTCGTCGAAACGAATACGACGACCGACGGGGTCCGCGGCTACGCGGGCAAGTACCTCTGGGAGCACCTGCTCATCAGCTTGCAGCGCATCGGTTACGGCATCGCCATCGGCATCGTGGTCGGTATTGCGTTCGGGCTGTTCATGGGTACCTTCAGCAAGGTCCGGGCCCTGTTCGAACCCTGGATCACCTTCCTGCGCACGTTGCCGCCGCTGGCCTACTTCTCGCTGCTGATCATCTGGCTCGGCATCAACGAAGAGCCGAAGATCACTCTGCTGGCCATCGCGGCGTTCCCGCCGGTCGCCGTCGCGACCACCTCAGCAGTACTGGCGGCCCCCCAGAGCCTGACCGAAGCGGCGAAGGCGCTGGGTGCCAGCAAGTTCGAGGTGATCAAAGACGTCGTGATCCCCTCCGCGTTGCCCGAGACCTTCACCGGCATCCGGTTGGCAGTCGGTGTCGCGTACTCCTCGCTGGTGGCAGCGGAGCTGGTCAACGGCCTGCCCGGCATCGGCGGCATGGTCAGAGACGCCTCCAACTACAACAACACCCCGGTCGTGCTCGTCGGCATCATCGCGATCGGAACCTCCGGCTTGATCATCGACGGTCTGCTGCAACTCATCGAGCGCAAAACCGTGCCCTGGCGGGGACGCGTCTAGAACGCTCGCGCCTGCCTCCTCTGTGTCCCACAAGAAGAAAGAACGAACCAACATGAGCCAAACACCCCGCTCTGCCCGATTGCGCCGACGATGGGTGGTGCTCGTCGCCGCGCTGTCCGCGCTCACGCTGACCCTCGGCCTCGCCTCCTGCTCCGATGACGAGAGCGACGGAAAGACCATCACAGTCGGCTACCAGGCCTTTCCCAGTGGCGACCTGATCGTCAAGAACCAGAAGTGGCTCGAAGAGGCGCTGCCCGACTACACGATCAAATGGACCAAGTTCGAGTCCGGCGCCACGATCAACCAGGCCTTCATCGGCAACTCGATCGACATCGGCGCCATCGGCTCGAGCCCCGTCGCCCGTGGCCTCTCCGGCAACTCGCCGATCGGCTACAAGGTCGCATTCGTTCTCGACGTCGCCGGCGACAACGAGGCGCTGGTCGCCCGCAACGGCACCAATATCAACAGTGTCGCCGAACTCAAGGGCAAGACCATCGGCACCGCACTGGCCTCGACCGCGCACTACAGCTTGCTGGTCGCACTCGAGCAGGCCGGACTGTCGGCGAACGACGTCAAGATCGTCGACCTGCAGCCGCAGGCCATCATCGCCGCATGGGAGCGCGGCGACATCGATGCCGCCTACACCTGGCTGCCGACCCTCGACGAGCTGCGCAAGACCGGTAAGGACCTGGTCACCAGCCGCGCCATCGGCAAGTCGAACCCCACCCTGGATCTGGGTGTCGTCTCGAACAAGCTGATCTCCGATGATCCTGCGGCGGTCGACGCCTGGCGAAAGGTCGAGGCCCGAGCACTCGATCTGATCAACACCGACCCGGCTGCTGCCGCGGGCTTCATCGGCCAGGAACTCGGGATCAGCGCCGAAGAAGCGCAGGGACAGCTCAAGCAGGGCATCTACCTCACACCCGCAGAGGTCGCCTCGCCGCAGTGGCTCGGAACCCCGGGAGCGGTCGGCAACATCGCCAACAACCTGCTCGACGCCGCGGAGTTCTTGGTGGCGCAGAAGCAGATCGACTCCGCGCCGACCCTGGAGCAGTTGCAGGAGGCCATCTACGTCGAAGGTCTGCCCGGTGCCTTCGACCAGTGACAGTCGAGCCATCCACCTCGACAACGTGTCACACCGTTACGGCAAGGGTGGCGACGCCGTCACCGCGGTGGGTCCCGTCTCCCTCGATGTCCCGGCCGGCGAGTTCCTCGTCCTGGTCGGGGCGTCCGGGTGCGGCAAGAGCACGCTGCTGCGCCTGATCGCAGGCTTCGAAACGCCCACCGACGGTCAGGTCGACGTGCTCGGCAAACCCCCGACACCAGGTGAGTCCGCCGGAGTCGTGTTCCAGCAACCACGGCTGTTCCCGTGGCGGACCGTCGGCGGCAACGTGGAGGTCGCGCTGAAGTACGCCGGGATCGAGAAGGCGGACCGCAAGGCCCGTCGCGACCAGCTGCTCGAGCGGGTCGGCCTCGAAGGCACGGCCGATCGGCGGATCTGGGAGATCTCCGGTGGACAGCAGCAGCGCGTCGCCATCGCGCGGGCGCTCGCCGCCGAGAATCCGCTCTTCCTGCTCGACGAACCCTTTGCGGCGCTCGATGCGCTCACCAGGGAACGGCTGCAGGAAGACGTCCGTGGCGTGAGCAGCGACACCGGCCGGACGTCGGTATTCGTGACCCACAGCGCAGACGAAGCAGTGTTCCTCGGGTCGCGGATCGTGGTGCTCTCCAAACGCCCGGGGCAGGTCGCCCTCGACCTCGAGGTGGATCTGCCGCGCGGGACGATCGACTTCGACGAACTACGGAACTCCCGGGAATACAACTCGATCAGGTCCGAGGTGAGTCACGCGGTGAAGGCGGCGGCTGCTTGAGTTCGGCTCAGGTCTGTTGTTTGTCTCACCAGCTGTGTTTTTTCGCTCCGCTTCGCTACGCGGGGTGTGCGGCCCTTTATCGCGTGCTCTTCCTCAGTCGGCTCAGTCGCTGCGCTCCCTCGCTCCCTCGTCCAGAGCACGCGGGCCGCACACGGGCGGTGCGAGTTCGCCATGCTCACCGCTCCGGTAAGCAAGCGTCTCGAAAACGGGAGCTAACCTCCTAGGCTCTTGTGCATTTCCCAGACCAGGATTTCGCTGTCGGTGGTGGCGGTGAGTTTCTCACCGCCACCATTGGTGATTCTGACGGCGTCGCCTGTCGCCAGCTCCTCGCCGGTTCCTTCGAGCCGCGCTGAGCCGGAGGCGACGAACACGTGACCCCACGGCAGGTCGGGCAGCAGCACCGACTGGCCGGTCGAGAGCCGCGCGACATGAAATGCGGCGTTCTTGTTGGCGATGCGGATCGCCGAGTCGTACGCCGGCATCCCCGAGGCGACCGTGACGAGTCCGCCGGCAGTCAGTTGCTCGGAGATGTCCAGTTGGTCGTAGCTCGGCTCGATGCCCGGCTCGTCCGGCAAAACCCACATCTGCACGAAGTGGACGGGCTCGACACCGGTCGTCGCATCGGCTCGCCAGGTGTCGTTGCGCTCTGAATGCCGGATGCCGGTCCCTGCGCTCATGCGCTGCGCGAGCCCTGGAAAGATCACCCCGCTGTGGTCCATCGAATCCTGGTGGACCAACGACCCCGACAGCACCCAGGTGATGATTTCCATGTCGCGATGGGGATGGCTGTCGAACCCCTGCTGGGGCGAAACGGTCTCGTCGTTGTGGACCATCAACGTCCCGTGGTGGGTGTTGGCGGGGTCGTAATTGTCGCCGAACGAGAAGCTGTGCCGCGACGCGAGCCACTCGGTTCGGGTGTCCGGCCGGTCGTCGGCCCGGTGGAGTACGTGGCGATCGTTCACCTCGACCATCATCCTCCGCTGCCAGAAATGAGCCCGAATCAGGGCAGATTAAGGGTAGTTACTCGATTGTGACGACCTCGTAAGCAAGTTGGGAACCACATTGGTGGCATTCACCCTGTTACAGGAGTGAAAATTGGGACTATGCGTCGTTCCCCCGGCCGCCTCGCGGCCACTGCTGTTCTCGCGCTCGTCTGCGCGCTCGGTGTTGCCTCGTGCGGCGCGTTCAGCAAACCTCTCGATACGGGCGCGGCGGCACTGCTCGACTCGTTCGCCACAGCGATGGAAGACCAGGACGCAGTCGCCGCTGCCGCACTCACCTCGGCACCGGGGCAGGCCGAGGGATCGCTGGGCGCCTCGTTCGCAGGCATGGGTGCGCAGAAGGTGAATGTCGATGTCGAACGAGCCGAGGAATACACCGACGGCACCGCCACATTCGAGCTGAGCACGACGTGGGTTCTCGGCGATGATCGCGAACTCAAGACGGAAACCTCTGGCTCTGCCCGACGCCTCTCGCTCGGCTGGCGGATCCAATGGCAACCGGAAGTGCTCGCCGACAACATGCCCGCCGGCGGCAGCTTGCGCAACCTACGCACCGACGCGCGTCCCGCACCCGTGGTGCAGGACCGGTTCGGGAAGAACATGCTCACCCTGCAGACGATCAACGAGATCGTCCTCGACCCCGCGGCCACCCCGAACGTGAACTCGTCGATCGGATCGCTCGCGACCATCATCGAGCCTCTCGCGCAACTGGTCACCCCGACTGTCATCCGTGATCAGCTCGCGGCCGCCCAGAACACGCCGGTGACGGTGGTGTCGGTGCGAGATTCAGACATGGTTGCCCTCGCCGGTGACCCGAAGTCGGTGCCGGGCGTCTCGGTCAAGCCGGTGCCGCAACTCGTTCTGCTCGACCGTCGAATCGCCTCACCTGTCTTGGACGGGGTCCACGACTACTGGCAGGCGATCCGGGATGCCACCTCCGGATGGTCGGCGCAGATGGTCGCCCCGGGCGTTCGGCCCGTGCAACTCGCCGGCGAGCAGGGACCCGCAGGACCGAACGTCGGCACCACCATCGACCAGGTCACCCAACTCGACGCGCTCGACGCCGTGGTCGAGGTGGCCCAACCCGCGAGCATCCTGGTCCTCGACGCCAAGACCGGTGCGATCCGCGCATCCATGCGTAACGACGCAGCGGCCGAGCAGGACATCACGATCGACAAGGACTACACCCCGGGTAGCACTCTGGAACCGGTTGCCACAGTGATCAACCAGCTGGCCGGATCCGACGACGCCCGCGCCGCACAACTGCTGGCGCAACTGGGCCTCGACGTGGACTTCACAATCCCGGGCATTCGTCCGTCCGGCCCCCAGGGCGGTCCGGTCGCCGAGCCGGTTACGTTCCGGCCCGAGGATCTCAAGGTGTCCGCTCTGAACATGGGTGCGCTGGGCGTTGCGATCGCGCGTACGAATTCAATTGCGCCGTCGATCATCTCAGGCCAGCCCGGGCGGGTCGAGGGCGGTGAGCTGGGTCCGATCGACAAGAAGGTGCTGACGACGGTCAGTGGTGCGATGAAGGAGGCGGCGACCACAGGTGACGCCAGCGACCTCACGAACGCGCCAGGGCTGCGCGCGCTGGTCGGGACCAATGGACCGCAGGGTCCCGGCTGGTTCGTCGGCATCGCAGGCAGTCGCGTCGTCGTCGTCTACACCGAGGGGGAGCGATCCGGATCCGCGGCTCTGGCTGTTGCGCAACGCTTCTTCACCCCCCGCGCGCATCCGCAATGAAGTCAGGTCCGCAACGCGAGCCTGCTTTCACCACCGCGGCAATCCGTGACAGCGACGATCCGACCGCGCGGGTGATCCTCAGCGCGGCCGTCCAGATGATCGCCGCCCGCGGGTACCACGGCACCTCCGTCCGCGACATCGCCGGGTTCGCCGGCATCAGCGCCGGTTCCATCTACAACCACTTCGGGTCCAAGCATGAACTCCTGGTGACGATTCTGGCCCGCGGTGGGGAAGCGCTGGTGGAGGCCACCGAGCAGGCCCTGCTCGATGCGCCCGCCGACCCCGTGCATCAACTCGACGCCATCGTCCGTACGCACGTCGGCGTACACGCCGAGAACCCGCTGGAGAGCTACATCGGCAATTCCGAACTCCGCAGCCTCGACCCTGTCGCACTCGAGCGGGTGATCGCCAAACGTGATGCGCAGCAGCGGATATTCGATCGGGTGGTCGCAGACGGCGTCAGGCGAGGAGAGTTCCACACGGACAACCCGGTAGAGGCCTCCCGGTTCGTGGTCACCGCCTGTACCGCCGTCGCCATGTGGTTCAGGCCGGGCGGGCGGGCCACCGAAGAACAGGTGATCGCGCGTTATCAGGCGGTGGCCCGAGATGCGGTGGGCCACCGCGCCGGGTGATCACGGCATCATCTGGCGGCCGGATATTTGTCTGCCAGGTACTGCTCGAAGGTCTGGTTCCCGAAACCCGGCTCCGTGAGCAGGTTCTCACCGGCGGCGAACGCCTTGAACAGCTTTCCCGGAAGACGTAGCGGGACCCGCGGACGGTGTCGTCCCGTTGCCCGCTTCCAGGCGTCGAGCAAATCGGCCGCAGTGCGCTGCTCAGGACCGCCGATGTCATCGACCCGGCCCGCGGGGTCACCCGCCGCCAGTTCCACCAGTCGCGCCGCGACTTCAGTGGTGGCAATGGGCTGGAAGCGGATCGACGGACTCACGAACACCGGTGAGTACCGCTGCGCGGTGAACATCTCCTCCACGAACGGGTGGAACTGCGTGGCCCGCTGCAGGGTCAGGGGCACGCGAGACTTCGTCGCGATCTCCTCGATCTGGACGCGCTGCTTGTAGAACCCCATCGGGATGGTGTCGATGCCGACGATCGAAAGCAGCACCACGTGCGCGACCCCTCCCGCGGCAGCCGCTCGAAAGAGATTCTCGGCGACCTGTATGTCCTTCGCGCCGTTGGTCGTCGCGAGGTGGATGACGGTGTCGACGTCGTCGAGGACAGCGCTGTCGACGCCGGTGAGCAGATCTCCGGTGACCAGACCCGGACCGCTGCGCCTGCTCAGGGCGCGCACGTCGTGTCCGGCGGACCGCAACTGCGCGGTGGTCGGGACGCCGATCCGCCCGGTGGCTCCGGTGACCAGGAATGTCGTCATGATTGCTGCCTTTCGTCGTCTCGGCCGGCGTGTGTTTGCCAGGCAAAACCCCAGACCGACGAGATGTCGCGAATGTGACAAGCTCATCGAATTGGCTGACACACGGTCGGATCCGACGGCCGAGACCTGGCGAAAGGGTATGCAATGTCGCAGGCGAGCGCACTCGACGAGTTCGAGCGGCTCCGGCCACGTCTGTTCGGCATCGCCTACCGCATGACCGGAGCCGCCGGCGAAGCCGAAGACCTGGTGCAGGATGCCTGGCTCCGTTGGCAGGGGACCGATCGGGACGTGGTTCGCAATGCGGAGGCGTTCCTCGTCACCACCGTCACCCGACTGTCGATCAATGCGGTGACATCCGCACGAGCGACACGGGAGACCTACATAGGACCCTGGCTGCCCGAGCCGGTTTCGACCGTCGACGATCCTGCGCTCGGGGCCGTTCGCGCCGAAGCGCTGGAAATGGCGGTGGTCCTGCTTCTCGAACGGCTCGATCCGCGCGAGCGCGCGGCGTACATCCTGCGCGAAGCCTTCGACTACCCGTACCGCGAGATCGCTCAGCTGCTCGAGACCAGTGAGGCCAATGCCCGGCAGCTGGCCCGCAGGGCGCGTGAACACGTCGGTCGTGAACGCCACTCGTCGGTCGACCCCGATGAGCGCGCGCGCATCATGGCCGCGTTCGTCGCGGCCGCCCAGATGGGTGATCTCGCGGCGCTCGAAGCTGCGCTCACCGCGGACGTGGTGTCGATCAGCGACGGCGGCGGCGTCGTCAGCGCCGCCCGCGTCCCGATGACCGGTCGCGACAAGGTCGCCCGGTTCGTCCTCGGTGCCGTCACGAAGTTCGCAGTCGGGTCATATCCGCTGCTCGTCGAGTGCAACGGCGGGCCTGCGGTGTTGATGGTGCGAGACGGGAAACCCGATACCCTGCTCTCGTTCGAGTTCTCGGCCGCTGGGACGCTGAGGAGCGGAGCTGGAGAGGGATCTACGAGAATCAGTCGACTGATGTTCGTGCGGAATCCCGGCAAGCTCACGCATTTGGGGGCGCTGATCCCGCCCGTCGACCGGGCGTCAGACGGTGATGACTGAACGTCGCACGAGCAGCACCCGGACTGCACGCCAGCCCAGCAGGAATGCGCCGAGCACGATGGTTGCGACGATGATGAAGCTGAATGCGAGGCCCTGATGGAAGAGGTGGCGCAGGGTCATCCCGATCGCGACGGCGCCGATCCACACCAGCGCACCGTCGGGGATGAGTCGTTCGGGCCGGAAGTCGTAGTCGAACCCGTGGTCGGCGCGCATGTGCGCGAAGAGATATGCCAGGGCCCAGCCGATTGCCGCGCCGATCGCAAAGGGCCAGGTGGTGCTGAACACGCCTTCGATCGACAGACCCTCGGCGTGGTTCATGCGGCCGATGAAAGCGAAGACGAGCACCGCGAGTAGATCACTGAGGGCGGTGAGCGTTCGGCGCATACGAGCCACCGTAGCGGGCACCGCGCGCGCTCAGCGAACCGAATCGGGCGAATCCGGCCGTTCGTCGGACGGTCGGATGACCGGGGGGTCGGGATCGGTGGACACGCTTTTCGAGCGGTCTTCCGCGACGTCGTCGAGCTCTTCCGCCACTTCTTCCTCGATCAAGTCCGCGCTCTCGGCCTCGGCCCGGTAGGTACCCCGGAACATGACGAGGATCACAATCCAGCCCACGAGAGCCACCAACAGATAGCTGATCATGCGGTACACCAGAACCGCGGTGACCGATTCCGCTGCGCCCATCCCGGCGGACGTCAACGCGGGCACCAGCACGCCGTCGACGACGCCGAGTCCTCCCGGGAGCAGTGGTATCGCGGTGCCCACGGCCTTCGATGCGGCGTACGCCACCATCAATCCGGCGATGCTCGGTTGCCCGCCGACCGCGTAGCAGGCGAAGGCCAGGCAGGCGACGTCCGCGACCCAGTTGAACAGTGACCACCCGAACGCTTGCGAGGCCTCCTTCGGTTTGAGTTGAACTGCCTGCAGTTGTCCCAAGATCTCGTGCCACCGCTGGACGCCGTGATCCGCGGCTTTGTCGCGGAGGTGATTGATCCACCGCAGCAATGTGACGCCGATGCCCTCGATCGATTCCGGGTGCCGGGCGATGTACTGGGCGACCAGGGCGAACGCGATGAAGCCGCTGATCGAGAAGATGACCGAGAACGGACTCGTCTTGGCTCCCGCCAGGAGGGCGCCTCCCAGGCCGAGGACGGCGAGACCGACGCCCATCAAGAGTCCGGACATGACGACCTGCCACGACGCGATGACGGGTGTCGCTCCCCACTTGCGGGTTTCGCGGTAGGTGAATGCCGGCGCGAGCACCTGCCCACCGGGCATCGTCTGGCTCAGCGAGTTCGCTGCGAGTACCACTGACAGAGACTGCCACTGCTTCACCCTGACACCGGCCGATCGGAGAAGCGTCCGCTGCACCTGCGCGAAGCTGTCCATCGAGAGCACGGCTGCCAAGATGCAGAGGGCAACCCACTCCCACTCGATCTCGTCGAGGTGGAACCAGGTCTCCTTGAGCTTCGGCCAGACCAGATAGGCCTCGACCGAGAGAATCACCACGACCAACGCGAGTGCCGCCCAGCGCACCCACCAGAAGCGGCGGCGGGTCGATTGCGTCGCCGTCATGCTAGGCACCCTATCGGGCGGCAGTGTCCGAGTTACAGTCGAGACTCGGCGAAACCGTACGCGAGTATTCGCCCCTGCGCCGGGTTCAGCGCGAGAGGCAAGGGTGGGGGCTAATGTTGCCCAGGTGAGCCAGGGGAAACTCGAGGACGTCAGCACCACAGACCGAACCGCAGATCGTTTGAAGGTGCATCCGGTCGTCCGGGCCGCCGCAGAGTGGTCGTGGCGCCTGGTGGTGATCGCGGTGGCGCTGTATCTCGCGGCCCGCGTAATCGCCCGGTATGAGGAAGTGTTCGTGCCGATAGGTCTCGCGGTCCTCGGCACCGCATTTCTGGTGCCGCTGGTCGACTGGCTCAACCGCCGCGGTGTGCCCCGGGCCCTGGCCGTAGTGGGCTCGCTGGTCGTCGCCATCGGAGCCGTCGCCGGGATCATGACTTTTGTCGTCCAGCAGTTCATCGACGGTGTACCCGATCTGACCGATCAGGTCACCAAGACCATTGACGACAGTCGCGGGTGGCTGATCGACGGTCCTCTCGGTATCCGCGAGGAACAGATCGATCACCTGGGAGACGATTCGATCAAGTTCTTGCAGGACAACCAGGACAAGGTGACCTCTGGGGCGCTGGCGACCGCCACCACCGTCAGCGAGATCGTCACCGGTGCGCTCCTGATGCTCTTCCTGATGATCTTCTTCCTCTACGGCGGCGGCCAGATCTGGCGTTTCTTGACCCTGGCCATTCCGGAGGGGTCCCGCGAAAAGGTGTGGGAAGCAGGGCAGAACGGGTTCGGATCCCTGGTCGGCTATGTGCGCGCGACTGTGGTGGTGGCGGCCGTCGACGCGATCGGTATCGGCGCGGGTCTGGCGATTCTGCAGGTGCCGCTGGCTCTTCCGCTGGCATCCCTGGTGTTCATCGGCGCGTTCATCCCGATCGTCGGTGCACTGATCACCGGCAGCCTCGCAGTCCTCGTGGCCCTGGTGACCCAGGGCTGGATCGCCGCAGTGATCGCCCTCGCCGTGGTGGTGGGCGTGATGCAGCTAGAAAGCCATGTGCTGCAACCGTTCCTGTTGGGCCGTTCAGTACGTCTGCACCCGGTGGCGGTGGTGCTCGCGATCGCGGCCGGCCTGGTCACCGCGGGCATCGTCGGTGGTCTGCTGGCGGTGCCGATCATCGCGTTCCTCAACACCGCGATCCGGACGCTGGTGAACAAGTCGAAGTCGATCGACGGCGACAGTGAGCTGGCCGAGGTGGCCGCGGCCAGCGGCAAGGAACACGAACGAATGTACGAGGCCGAACCCGACCGGCCGAAGTGGGATGATCTCGACGCGCACGGTGCCCGAGGGCCCAAGAAGACCGAGAAACCTGACGATGACGCGGCACCGGACGACAAGCGGGGCAGCTCAGACGATTCCAGCTGACACATGAGTTCCCGCGCAGCGCTCTCCTCCATGCTCGACGATGATCCGGTGGGCCCGCTCTGGCGGGCCGCCCAGGTGTTCCGGTTGCTGAGTTTTGTTTACGCGCTGGGGTTTCAGCTCGCGGTGCACAATGACTACGAACGGGTTGCGTGGAGCTGGTTCCTCTTCGCGATCTTGACAGTGTGGACCGGGATCAGCACGATCGGTTACCTCAAGGGCACCGGACGTCGTTGGTCATGGGTCATCGTCGAGTTGGTGATCGTGTGCGCGCTGGTGATCTCCACCAGGTTTATCGCATCGGCCGACTGGGCGGCGGCCAACCAGTCGTTCCCCACGACCCTGTGGGCGACGAATGTCGTTGTGTCGGCCGCGATCCTGGGCGGGCCGCTGGTGGGCGCCGCCTTCGGGCTCGTGGTGCGGGCCGCCAGCGCGGTCGCCAAGGGTGGTTACGACCTCAATGTGGGACGCGATGCCACGGTCGTGGTGCTGCTGGCCGTGGGGGTCGGGGTCGGTCTGGCCTCGGTGACGGCCCGCCGGAATCACGATCGGGTTGCCAGGGCGATGCGGGTCGCCGCCGCGGCCGAGGAGCGCGATCGGCTGAGCAGGCAGGTGCACGACGGGGTGCTGCAGGTGCTGGCGTTGATCACCCGCCGTGGCGCGGAAATCGGCGGCGAGACAGCGCAGTTGGCGCAGTTGGCGGGTGAACAGGAACGGTCGCTGCGGCGGTTGATCGCCGATATCGAACCGGCGACCATGTCCGGCGAGCCGGCAGACATCGATCTTCGGTTGCTGCTCCGCCCCCATGCCGGCGACCGGGTGTCCATCAGTGAACCAGGTCAGCCCGTCACCCTCGATCACCGTGTGGCACTGGAACTCGAGGCCGCGGTGGTCAACGCCCTCGACAACGTCAGATTCCACGCGGGCCCTGCAGCGAAGGCCTATGTGTTGGTCGAAGATCTCGGCGACGAGGTGGTCGTCAGCGTGCGCGACGATGGCGTCGGCATCGACGACGGCCGGTTGATGGAAGCAGTCGCCGAGGGACGGATGGGGGTGTCCCGGTCCATTGTCGAGCGGATGCACGCACTCGGCGGATCCGCCCGGCTCGACACGGGACCGGGCGAAGGTACCGAGTGGGAGCTGACGGTGCCCAAGAATGAGCGGACGCGGAATGAGCGTTCGAAAGGCAGCGGTCCGACGACGGATACGAAGGGTGAAGCAGATGCCTCCTGAGGACTTGCGGGTCATGGTCGTCGACGATCATCCGATCTGGAGAGACGGGGTGGCCCGCGATCTCAGCGATGCTGGATTCGACGTCGTGGCCACCGCGGACAGCGTCGAGGCTGCAGCGCGACGAGGTGGTGCCGTGCAGCCGGACGTGGTGCTGATGGACATGCATCTGCCCGACGGCAACGGGGCCGAGGCGACCGTGCGGATCCTGGAGGTGTCGCCGCACAGCCGGGTGCTGGTGCTGTCGGCATCGGACGAGCGTGAGGATGTGCTCGAGGCCGTGAAGGCCGGCGCGAGTGGATATCTGGTGAAGAGTGCGTCGAAGGAAGAACTGCTTGCCGCGGTCCAGGCGACGGCGAACGGTCAGGCGGTCTTCACGCCCGGCCTCGCCGGGTTGGTGTTGGGGGAGTATCGCCGTATCGCGCGGGACCCTGACCGCCCGGTAGATGCTCCGGCACTCACCGACCGGGAGACGGAGGTACTGCGGTACGTTGCGAAAGGGTTGAGCGCCAAACAGATCGCAACAAAGCTGACTCTGAGTCATCGGACCGTCGAGAACCACGTGCAGGCCACGCTACGAAAGTTGCAGTTGGGCAACCGGGTGGAGCTGACCAGGTATGCGATCGAGCATGGTCTCGACGAAGAACCTGGCGGCTGATGGTCTTGCCCGCGGTCTTACAACTGCGTTCCGGATCGGTGGGTTTTGGTAGACCGCTTCATCTGCGTATCGAGGTCACCAGTTCAAGGCCGTCGTAGGTGACCCAGGTTGCTCGGCCAAAATACTAGATCGCATCGATGATGGGGGTGTCGTGACAATTGCACATGAGCGAGCGCTGTTCGAGCGGCGGGTTGAGGCCGCCGCGGACCGCCCCGGCGCTGACTGAACGTCCCTGGACGTGAAACTGCGTTCCTGCTCGGTTCCTCGGAAAGCTCCAGCGGAATTGTCTGCGGTGCGGCTCAACCACCTCACGATCGGACGCGCCAGATTCGGCAGCGAAGCCCGGGTTGACCCTGGAGATCTGGGCACCTACCACGTGAACGTCCCGGTCTCGGGTGAAGTTGTTTCCTGGTGCGGTGACAAACAGACCGTCGCCACACCGCGATACGCAGCGGTCAGGCCGGTCGACAGACGCCGGCGTCGGAGCACGCCAGCTACAAAACCTGTTTCAGGAGCGGTTCGAAATGACCCCGACGACCTTCATCCGACACATCCGCCCGGAGGGGGTACGGAGCGACCTCCAAAAAGGCGACCAGACAACCAAAGTCAGTGACGTGGCATTCAGCTGGGGATTCAACCACCTGGGCCGATTCGCCAGCTACTACGAGCGCAAATACGGCGAGAAGCCCTCGCGCACTCTGCGCGCGGCACTGGTTGAACCACGGCCCGTCGCACCACCTGCGTGGCAGCCGAAGGTCGCTCGAGAGGAACGGTCGATGACGAAGACGAAGCCCGGACGTGCCCGTCCCTCCGGGGCTCGGGGATGTACGAAAGCGTCGATCTCGCATTGGTGTCGGGATATCCTGATGCGGGTGGCGTCGAGGCTGGTGTCTCGCTGGAAGAACTAACGGACGATCTAAGAGGTAGGCATGGGTCTCGAGTCCCGTGAAGGACGCATCCGTGAGATACGAACACTCGATGGTCCGAGCGAGAAGGCCTTACGTAAGTATCAAGTCTTCGATACGCAGGACGCGCGGGTGGCGCAGGCGGCGGCGTCCCGGCTCATGACCCCGCATCGATTGCAAGTTCGGGCATCGCAGTTTCGCGGGCGTATGTGTGCTATGCCCGTCGGTTCATCTGTTGTGCTGCTGGTGGACTATTCAGATGAAGCCGAACTCGAACACCTAGAGACCATGGACTACTACACGGTGATTGTCTCACTGCGCGGTGGGACTACAGTCCAAGGCGCCAACCGTCTCACTGTCGGCCCTGGCGATATTTGCATCGTTCCTCCGGGACCGTCACTTGTCCTGCGATACCATGCCGGTTGTAGCCTGCTGGGGGTGCGGATTCCCCGCCAAACGGTGCTCCGGTCCTTCACAGTCTTGACCGGCCAGCGCGCAGATGTGCTATCGCCGTCGTCTGTCTTCTTAGCGGACGCTTCCGCACGCACTCCGTGGCTCGGTGCCCTTCACCTCGTCTTGACGACCGCACACAGCGCCTCGACGGGGTTCGCCCGCGCAGTGGGCGAATACCTCGAGCAATCGCTTCTGACAGCTCTTATCTTGGGCCACTACGGGGTAAATACCCCCGCGAAGCCGGGCCTGGTCCCCGCTCAACGTCTGGGGGCGGACACAATTCATCAGGTGGCACAGCTCCTTGCTGACAGATACGCAGAACCACTGTCGATCACGGAGATCGCCAACATGGTCGGAATAAGTACCCGGCGGTTGCAGGTGGGCTTCCAGAGGCTTTACGGGGTGTCTCCTGGGACGTATCGACTCAACCTGCGTTTGCAACGAGCTCACGAGGAACTCCTCGCTGCCTCCCCCGACACCACTGTTGCCGACATCGCTGCCCGGTGCGGGTTCGTCAACGGGGGCCGGTTCAGCCGCGCCTACCGAGTTCGGTACGGAACCACTCCCTCAGTGACCTTGCACGGATGAAGTGATACTTCTGGTCGCATAGAGGCCAAAGCGTCGCATATCGTCTTGGGGCATTGCGCATCGCTGAATATGTTGAACCTCGCAACTGGGCCCGCGTTTCCGGATGAAATCACGTCCGTCAGGAAGCCGCAGAAAACGAGGAGTCATCGATGTCACCCGACCAGCGTGAGAGCGCATATGACCTCACAAATCCGGACATGCCGGAGATGGCACAAACAGGTGTCGCGGCCGCACCCGACCATCCATTGATACGCGGTGTGTCGACGGACTCGATGACTGTCGAGAAGGACGTCCGTATCCCGACATCCGACGGAAAGTACGTGCTCTGTGACGTATTTCGTCCTCGTACCGCCGGCACCTATCCCGTCTTGCTCAACAGTGGCCCGTACGGCAAGGACATTCCGTTCGACATCCAGTGGCCGTACGAGTACGAACGATCGGCACAACAGAGCGAGTACATGACCATCGAGACAGTTGAACCCGAGGTATGGGTGGCTGATGGATACGCTGTAGTGCGTATCGACCAAGCCGGTACCGGTAAGTCTCCCGGTGTCATCGACGTGTGGTCACCTCGGGATACGGGTTACTACTATGACGCAATCGAATGGGCGGCATCTCAGCCATGGTCAACTGGAAAGATCGGCCTTATCGGTGTGTCCTATTATTCGGCCACACAGTTCGCGGTCGCTGCCCGACGTCCTCCTCATCTGGCTGCGATAATCCCGTGGGAGGTAGGCCCCGACCTGTATCGCGATTTAGTCCGCAATGGCGGGATCCTCGACAACGGGTTCATGGACTTCTGGTTCGAATTTTGGGTCTTGTCCAACCAGCACGGACTCGGCTCCACGCCGAATGAGGAACTCCAGGACATGTTCGTGGATTTTCGCGAGCTCATCCGTTCTCACGAATTCTTTGATGACTTCTGGGCTGAACGCGTCGACGACCTCTCCAAGGTTGAGGTACCCATGTTCACCGCCGCAAACTGGGCCGGTACGGGGTTGTCCCTCCGCAGCCATTTCAGCGCATTCAATGAGTCCAGTTCCACCCACAAATGGCTCCGAGTCCACACCGGCGGACACATCGAACCTTTCTACAGCCTCGAGGCGCTGGCAGAGCAGAAACGGTTTTTCGACCACTTCCTCCGCGGGGTCAACAATGGCCAGCTTGATGTACCGCCAGTTCATCTCGCAATCCGAACGGGTTCGGAAGTTTCCTGGCGATACGAGAACGAGTGGCCGCTCAGTCGAACAGATTGGACTCCAATGCATCTCGACGCCGCTGACGCTCCTACTTTGCGCGACAGCCAGCCAGATTCCGAAGGGAAGGCTCAATTCAGCGCAGAGCCAGACGACGCGATGTGGGCGCCTGTCACGTCGTACAACGATGTATTGACGACAACGAGCGGCGCGAACCAGAACATCAGTCGCTCCTTTCTGTCAGCTCCTATCGACAACGATATGGAGGTGACCGGCCCGGTCGCCCTATCGCTGAGAGTGTCTTGTTCGGCCGGAGACACGGATCTGTTTGTCGTGATCCGTGACATCGATCCAAGCGGCAACGAGGTCGTTGTGGACGGTGTCGACAACCCGAAAACGCCGGTGACCTTCGGCTGGCTGCGGTTGTCGCACCGCGAGCTGGACCCAGAACGCTCGACGGTGGGAAGGCCGGTGCTGCGACATGATGCACCCGCCGTAGTCGAACCTGACGAAATCGTCGACGTGCAGATCGAAGTGGGTCCGACAAGCTGGGTCTTCCAGGCCGGACACCGGATCTGCATAGAGATCGGCTCTCGTGATCTCCCCGGCGCCTTCCCGTTCCTGCACAACGACAAAATCGATCGGCGCACAGGCGGCGAGGTCACTATCTACACCGGGCCAGGCACCAACTCGACCTTGTTGCTTCCGGTCATACCTGTGACCGGAGCGTAGCAACTGTCGGCGCACTCGACGTATCTCGCTCGACGAGCCCTGCGGCGGCCCGCGGCCAGCCCGAACCGCGGTCCTAGGTCCACCAGCATCATCTCAATCAAACTACAGTTCAAATCAGTGAACGGAGACACCGATGTCATCCAATGATCAATCCGGCGCATCCAAGGTTGAAATCAAGTTCAAGCAGGGCAATCCTCTGAGTGACACTACCTACCCTGGTCTCAATCATCATGTGACTGTCGAGAATTCGATGCGCATCGAACGGGATATCCCCGTACCTATGCGCGACGGGACGGTGCTGCGCATCGATGTTTTCCGTCCAGATGGGGTGAAGGAAAATCTGCCCACCATCATGTCGTGGAATCCGTACGGCAAACACGGCGAAGTTCCTTGGTCCACGCCTCTGTTTCAGCAATTCAACCTCGGGTTCGACACTTCCAAGTTGTCGAAGTACACAGCGTTTGAATTCCCCGACCCGGAGTGGTGGTGTGCACACGGTTATGCCGTCGTCTTCGCTGACCAGCGAGGAGTCTGGGGATCAGAAGGTGATGCTACCTACTGGACGCAGCAAGAAGCTCTCGATGGTCACGACACCATCGAGTGGCTGGCCGCTCAATCCTGGAGTAACGGAAAAGTCGGTCTCGCAGGATGTTCTAACCTCGCATGGACGCAGTGGTACATCGCTGCCTCTCGACCGCCGCATCTTGCAGCGATCAACCCGTGGGAGGGTGTAAGCGACTTTTATCGAGAGTTTGTATTCCATGGCGGCATTCCAGAGACCAATTTCTCTGTTGGTGTGTGGCACCACAACGCCAGCTTCTCTGACGGCCTAGTCGAAGACATCCCCACCATGGCCGCGGATCACCCGCTGCTCGATGAGTATTGGGAATCGAAGGGGGCAACCCTCGAGGATATCGAGGTGCCAGCGTTCGTGGTCGCAAGCTGGTCGGATCACGGCCTTCACACACGCGGATCTCTCGAAGGCTTCAAGAAGATTTCGTCGAATCAGAAGTGGCTGCTCGTCCACGGTGGGAAGAAGTGGGCCGCACAGTACGCCGACGAAAACTTGCAGCGCCAACTCGCCTTCTTCGACAAATTCGTGAAGGGAGTTCAAACGACGGACGTGGACGACTGGCCGCCCGTCGTCATCGAGGTCCGTGACAGCTTGAAGGACGGCGGAACCTTCCGGACGGAGAATGAATGGCCGCTGAAACGAACTCAGTTTCAGCAGCTTCACCTCGGACCCACCGGCAACCTTCTCCCCGAACCGAGCCCGGAAGGCCAGACTGTTTCTTACGACAGTGCCGATGGCAGCGCAGTCTTCGATCTGGAGTTCTCGCATGACACCGAGATCACGGGAAATATGGCTCTCAAGCTGTGGTTCGAAGCGCCCGACTCCGACGATGCCGACCTCTTCGTTGCTATTGAAAAACTTGATGCATCGGGCGCAGAGGTGCCGTTCCACTACTACTCCGTTCAGGAGGACGGACACGTTGCGTTGGGCTGGTTGCGAGCTTCGCACCGTGAACTGGACCTGTCCAGGTCGACACCTGAGCAACCGGTCCACACTCACTCCAACCTGCAGCCTCTTCCCGCTGGCGAACCCACCCTGCTCGACATCGAGATTCTTGCCTCCAGCACACGGTTCTCCGCGGGCGAAACGCTCCGCGTGTTGATTCAAGGACGAGACGTGAACACCTACCCGCCAATGACACCGACGCTTGCTCACAACGATTCGGTCAACAAGGGGCGCCACGTGATCCACGTCGGCGAGGACCACGACAGCTATCTCCTTGTTCCTGTGGTTCCGTCTTGACGGGAGTCCGCGTGTGTCAGGCCGGGCTCACCCGGTAGGTCAGACACCTCTGAAATCGAGGAAACCGCAGCCACCAAGAGGCACGCACGTAAACCAACGCACAGGACGTCAGTCCTACTTCTCATTTACGAGCGTCTCATCTGAGATCTGTTTTTTTGGAGTGCTTTTCACCTACACAGGGACCATCGCACCGCCGCATTCAGAGAAAAGCAGCCGAACGCCCAAAGGAAGATCCCGGCCGCGACATCCGGTCCTTGATGGTCAACCCTGTGCTCGCAGTAGCAGTGCAACAGATCTAACTCCACGCCCAAACCGACTAAGGCATACAGACCGGAACACTAGAGAGGCATCAATGACGAACAACAGCAAACTCAATTTCAACGGACGTGTCGCGATTGTCACCGGGGCAGGATCCGGAATGGGTCGCGAGCACGCAATCACCTTGGCATCGAGGGGTGCCAGAGTCATTGTTAATGATATCGCACCGAAATCCGCGGCCGAAACTGTACGAGCGATCACGGACGCTGGTGGTACGGCCGCGGCGGACACCAATGACGTCGTCACCGGTGCTTCGAAACTGGTTCGCACAGCCATCGATCACTATGGCCGCCTCGACATTGTCATCAACAACGCCGGTATCGTCGAATTCGGATGCTTCTGGGAGACGGACAGCAAGGAGTGGTGGAGGATCTTCGATACGCACCTCAGAGGCACCGTGGAGATATCGCGACACGCGATGCCTTACCTCATCGAATCCGGTAGCGGCCGACTCATCAATACCTCATCGCATGGCTTGCTGGGTTCGTCGAACGGATCGGCGTACAACACTGCCAAGGCAGCAATCTGGGGGTTCGGTAACAGCATGGCCGAAGAGGCGGGCGCCGTCGGAGTGCAGGTCACAACGGTGATGCCATCTGCCTGGACACCGATGACCGAGCGGGCGTTCGACAACCCGACAATCGCGAAGGTGCTGCGGGATCATCTTCCAGCCGACGCGGTTGCCGCGTTCGTCACCTGGCTGGCGCATCAGGACACCACCGTGCATGGTGAGACCTTTCAGGTCGCCGGGATTTCCGCTGTCAGAACCGCGTTCGGTGTGATGCCCCGGGTCCGGGTCGAAAGTGCCACCCCCGAGGATTGGGCGCGAAACACCGACATCCTTATGCGAGACGCGGAACTCACACCGCTGCGCAGCGCGGGTGAATCTTTCCGCGCCGAAGTCGTTTCCTTTGACCCGTCCCTGGACGACGAACTGCCCAAGGCTGTGACACCAAAGTAGGTCGGGTCGAGGGGTTCGGCAGCCGCTGTTGTATCCCTATCGGGGACTTCGCACATAGTTTCGAAGCGCAAAGAGCGCCCCGATCGCCATTTCTCAGGACGAAGTCATCTGGGCGGACACAGCTCGAAGTTGACGAGCTCTCGGTTCCGTCGTCTGATGAGCAACCGACCACAGCAACTTGCTGCACGTCCTGCCGGCGATCCATACCCATTAGCGCAGTTGAGTCGGCTACCCCCGGATCAACTCAGCTCGAAAGCGGAAGCGCAGCAAGTGAGGTCGTCGCGATCACTGTCAACTCAGGACGGCCGACACCGGCTGTGGCGAGCACTTCCATCCCACGTGTGACGGCCACGAAGTAGGCGGCGAGGGCATGCGCGTCGGCGCAGGCATCGATCTCACCGCTGTCCTGGGCGTCGATGATGCACTGGCAGTAGATTGCTTCGAGTCGGGTGAATCCGCCGAGGGCTGACGAGGCTACGTCGGAGTCCCGGTATCCGAGTTCGACGGTGGCCTTGGTGATGAGCGAGTCCTGGCGATTGTCCTGTGTCAGAGCGAAGGCGACCTTGAGCATCTGGGCCTTGATCCGTTCGAGCGGGGTGGAGTCGGGTCCGGACAGAGCCTCGTCCACAGCGGCAACAGCATCGCTGGCACTTGCCGAGAGAGCTCTGAGGAATAGTTCACGTTTGCCGCCGAAGGTGTTGTACAGGCTCTGTTTTCCGAGCCCGGTCGCCTTGATCAGGTCATCCATGGTCGTTCCGGCGTAACCGTTCTGTGCGAACACCTCGCCGGCTGATGCGATGACCTGATCTTCGCTGAACTTCCTGGGTCTTGCCACGGCTTCACACTACGTGGTTATTGACTATCTGGTCCATAAGTGTATTTTGGACCGTGTCGTCAAAAACTCGAGACAGGAGCTGACATGGGACAGATGGATTCCCGCACCGCGCTGGTGACCGGAGGGACCTCAGGTATCGGCCGCGCGATCACCACCAGGCTGATCAGCGAAGGAGCGCACGTTGTCGTCACCGGGCGCCGCGAATCAGAACTCGATGCGCTCGCCGCCGATTTCGGGGACAGGGTGAGCCCGATACGCAGCGACGTCTCCGATCTTGATGACCTCGACCGGGTGTACGCGGCGATCGCTGATCGGAGAAGTGGCCTCGACCTCCTCGTCGCCAATGCCGGCGGAGGCACGTTCGCGGCGTTGGCCGATCTCGAACCCGATGCCTTCGACCGGACGTTCGGCATCAATGTCCGGGGGACGGTCTTCACTGTTCAAAAGGCTCTGCCGCTGCTGAATCCCGGGGCATCGATCGTGGTCACCGGGTCGTCGTCGGCGGCCCGGGCGACCGCATCGTTCGGTGTCTATTCGGCGAGCAAGGCCGCGATCCGCCAGTTCAGCAGAGTCTGGGCGGTCGAACTCGCCGAGCGAGGTATCCGGGTCAACACGATCACGCCGGGCCCCACCGAAACACCCGGGCTCGCCGGCCTGGCCTCCGACCCCGATGAGTCCCGCGCCTTGCTCGAACGGGAGGCAAGCCGGGTCCCGCTCGGTCGGCTCGGACAGCCATCGGAGATCGCGGACGCGGTCTTGTTCCTGTCGTCGCCCCAGGCGAGTTTCATCACCGGCAGCGAGCTGTTCGTCGATGGCGGCGAATCGCAGGTCTGACATGGCGGCCGGTGGCAACGAGAGTAAGTGGTCAACGGTGTCCGGACCGGGAAGTCAGCGTCGGAGCCATCGAAAGACCACCTCGTGGTAAGTCCCCATACCGACTGAGTAGTGCTACTCATCCGATTGGCTGCCTATGCGGCGACGATCGATGCATGACCGAACAGAATCAAGCCGTCATCAGCCGGCTTTCCGCCGAGTTCAACTCTTTGTCGAGTCAGTTTGCTCGTGTGTCGGGCGATCTGACCGAATTGCACACCGTGCTGGCCGCGCTCGAAGCGCCGGCGACGGATCCCGAAGTCCCCGAGCAGGAAGCAGCGGAGGAGCAAGCCGCGGCTACCGAGGAGTCGATCCAGTCACAGGCTGAACCCCAGCCCCGAGTTGAACCCCAGCCCCGGTCTGAACCTCAGCCCCAGCCCCGGCCGGCTACGCAGTACGGACCCCATGCCGGTCCGCAGGGTCCTGCGTCGCCGTGGAGCCACAGCGCTCCCGATCCCCGCGCATACATGGGCCGGCCTGCGATCGGTGGGCCGCAACGCGCGCCGTACCCCTCCTGGATGCAGCCGACGGCCGCCGGCCGACAGGCTGCCCCGGGACGGCCCGTCGGTCCGTACGCGCCGGGTGCGCGCCCGTTGCTGCCACCGCCGCCCGGTTCGGGCGGCAGGCGACCGGCCGGACCACCTCCGCCCGCGAAACCGTCCCTCTGGCAGCGGATGACCGCCGATCCAGGCGGTGGCCTGATCGGGAAGATCCTCGCGGTCGCCGGTGTGGCCGTGACGCTGATCGGTGTTGTGATGATGCTGGTGCTCGCCGCTCAGGCGGGCGTCCTACGTCCTGAGATCAGGGTCGCTGCGGGCGCCGTCTTGGCCGCGGTCCTGGTGGTCGTCGCGGTCCGGATGGCTGATCGCCCCGGTGGCCGGGTAGGTGCGATCGCGTTGTCCGCCACGGGTATCGCAGCCGCGTACTTCGATGTCGTCGCCGTCACGCGGTTCTATGACTGGCTCCCGGATTACGGCGGCCTCGTCCTGGCCGGACTGGTCACCTTCGGTGGCCTACTGCTGGCCCGCCGTTGGGACTCGCAACATCTCGGCCTGCTGGTCTTGATCCCCGTCTTCATCCTCGCTCCGGTTCTCACCGAAGGCCCGTCGCTGCTGCTGGTCGGGTTCATGCTGGCCATGGCCATCGGCTCGTTCCCGGTGCAACTGGGCAAAGACTGGGTATTCCTGCACGCCGCCCGGGTCACCGCCAGTACCGCGACCCTGCTCGCCTGGATCTTCGCCAGCGCCTGGGACTCGGAATCGCACGTTGCCCTGGCGACGATTGCCATCGTGGGCAACGCGGTCTTCGGTGTCGCCGGCTCGGTCGTCCTGGTACGCAACACATCACTGCCGCACCTGACCGCCCTGCTCGGCTGCGCCACAATCGTTCCCGTGGTGTTCTCACCGATCACCCTGGACCGCTGGGTGTCGGCGGCGATCATCGGCGGCGTCGCCGCACTACTGCTCGCAGTCGTGGTTCTCGACCGCACGCTGCCGACCGTGCCCCGCCGGATCTATGCGGCAACCGCGGCCGTCACCGCGGTGATCGCCGCAGGCGTCGCGTTCGAGGGACCGGTCCTGGCGCCGGTGCTGCTCGCGATGTCCATCGTGATCGCGGTGGCCGGGCGATCCGATCTCGTGGCCCGGGTCATCGCAGCCCTGATCGGAATGTTCGGCGGCATCGGTTTTCTCGCGATCTCGCCCCCGAACCAACTGACCGTGCCGACCGAGATCGAAACACCCGTCGCGGCATCGATCGTGGTCGGCAGTGTGCTCGCGGTCGCCGCGATCTGGCTGAATCTCTGGGCGTGGTACCGGGCTGCAACAACTCCGCCGTCGGCTCAGAACGTCCAGGGCTTCGGGATCCTCGCCGCTCTCGCGTCGCTCTACGCGGTGACGTCGCTGACGGTGACCGCCGGGGTCGCGATCGGCGGCACCGAGGGTGGTTTCCTCGGCGGGCACATGGCCGCGACCATCTGCTGGATGGGTGGCGCCGCGACCCTGCTGGTCATCTCGATCTCCATCGCCAAAGGCCACAAGCGATTTGGTGGCATCGGTCGCAACGTCGCGGTGGGCGCCGGACTTGGATTGACCGCGGCAGCCGTGGCCAAGCTCTTCCTGTTCGACCTCGCGACACTCGACGGCATCTTCCGGGTCGCGGTGTTCATCGTCGTCGGTCTGATCCTGCTGGCCGTCGGGGCGGGCTATGCCCGGGCATTGGGCAACACTGCCGCAACCGGCAACGCCTCCTGACCCCGGGAGTTCGCGCCATCTGCCTGCATACGCGCCAGTTGCACCTGGCGCGTATGCACGTAGGTGGCGCGAACTTTCAGGGATGGCGTGAGGCGAAGGCGCGCAGGAAGGTTTCGTAGCCGGCGTCGACTGCCCGGGTGAAGGATTCGTCGTCGATGGCGACCGTGCCCAGACGGCTCATCTCGGGAAGCTCGGCGCTGATCAGCGCCAGGAACTGGCGCGCGGTCAAGTCGGGATCGGCCACGTCGAGCCGTCCGGTCTCACCCAGGCGGGCGAACTTGTCGGCCAACATCGCCAGGATCGGCCCGGCCGCGTTGTCGAGCACGTACTGGTAGACCTCGGGGTCGCGCCCGACAGCGGCATGCAACTGGCGGTTCAATGAGATGGAGCAGTCGCTGCGTTGGCACTCGGCGAGCTGCAATGCGGCGTGGCGCAACACCTCTCGCCACTGCACGCAGTCGGGGTCGATCTCGTGCACGGCCGCTGATGTCCTGGCGTTGATCACCTGCGCGGTGTACGCGACATGGTCGCGGAACAGCTGTTCCTTGCTGCCGAAGTGGTTGTAGATGGTCGGCTTGGACACGCCGGACTTCGCGGCCACCGCGTCGATACTCGTGCGCTCGTAGCCCTCGATATCGAAGATCTCCCCCGCCGCTCGCAAGATGGCCTCACGCTTGTCGGGCCGAAGGCGCCGTCGTGTTGCTTCGCCGCCCGCAACCTGCGTAGATGCCATGTCGAAAGATTCTACCCGCACCGAACCATTGACTACACTATACGGTTCAGTTTAGTTTGGTGCGCATGACGACAGAGGCTCGCGACACGCAACAGAAGAGCATCGAGAAGGCGCCGGCGCTGATCATCATCCTGCTGGGGCTGGCGGCCTTCATGGCGGTGCTCGACGGCACGGCCGTCACCACCCTGCTGGACCGCTTCGGCGAGTCCTTCGACGCGCCCATCACGTCGGTCGTCTGGGTGGTGTCGGGATATTTGCTGGCAGCTGCCCTGGTGCTGCCGATATCCGGTTGGCTTCTGGAGCGGTGGGGTGGGCGGCGAGTGCTCACGGTGGCGCTGGTGCTGTTCGTCGCAGGGTCGGTGCTGACCACCACCGCGTGGTCGGTGGAGAGTCTGATCGCATTCCGGGTGATTCAGGGTTTCGGGGGCGGTCTTCTCGAACCCACCTCGCTGAGTCTCGCGGCCGCAGTCGCGGGAAAGGAGCGGATGGGCAAGGTGATGGGCCTGCTGTCGGTGGTCATCAACTTTGCGCCCATCGCCGGACCGTTGCTCGGCGGGGTGCTGAGCGGGCCCAGCACCTGGTACTGGATCTTCTGGATCAACATCCCGATCGGCGCCGTGATCCTGGTGGGGGCACTGACGTTGCTCCCGAAACAGGAGACTGGGGCAGGGGGAAACGGACGCCCCGACATCAGAGGATTGCTGTTGCTCTCGCCGGGATTCGCCGCGGTGCTGTTCTCGGTTGAGCAGGCGGGCAGCGGATCAGTTTGGCGGATAGCGGTTCCCGCGATCCTCGGCGTCGCACTGTTGGCCGGCTACGTGGTTCACGCGCTGGGCGCTGACAAGCCGGTGATCGATCTGCGGATGATCGCCCGATCGAGGGGTTACGCGGCGAGCCTAGGGGTGATGGCCGCAGTCGGGGTTCTCATGTACTCACAGCTGGTGATGTTGCCCGAGCTCGCGCGCAACGAGTTCGGCCGCAGCGGGGCGATGGGCGGGATCATCGTCGCGTCCCTCGGGGTCGGATTGCTGTTCGGGATGAGCGTATCGGGCGCGGTCAGTGACCGGACCGGACCACGACCGCTCGTCACCGGTGGCGCGTTGCTGACTGCCGGACTGTTCGCCGTGGTCGCGGTCGTCATCGACTCGATTGCCTTGCCCTACTTGATGATCATCTACGTCGGGATAGGTGTCACCTTTGGTGCGGTCGCCTCACCGACGTTCTCCAACGTGTACCGGGTGGTGCCCGCCGACGCGGTACCCCAGGCCACGACGTCGCTGTTCATCACGGTGCAACTGGCCGCGGCGGGCGGCGCGACCCTGATGGGGGTGCTGCTGTCGGGTTCGACCAACTGGACGCTGAACTTCGGGATCCTCGCCGCGGTGGCTGCGGTGGCCGGACTCATCGGCGTGCTGCTCGGCGAAGGCAATCACTCCGGTGTAGCCACTCGTCGATGACAACCATCGCCGGTGAGGATCACTCCTGCGAGTTGTTGTTGTTGTTCCCGCGGCGAAGTAGATCCCGTACGCTGATCTGCTCCTCTGAGGTTCCGCGAGCGCGACGCCGACCACTCGACGAGGTGTCTTGTGGTGCAGGCGCGGGTGTCTCGGGACGCGGTTGCTCTGGCTCGGGCGTCCGCGGCGGGTTGGGACGAGGGGGCTGTTGTTCCGGGTTCAGCGACGCGATCAGCGGTTGTCCGCCGGTGCCTGCCGGACCCAGGTTCGGGCGCCTTCGTAGCGGGCTGCTCAGCTCACCGCCCGCCGAACCAGAGGCGAGGGGACCGCGGCCTGACGGATCCTGTCGTCCTGCCGGCACGCTGCGCGGACCGGTCGGACGGGGCTCGTGGGTACGTCCATCCGGGCCGGAAGAGGGCCGGTTCGACCCGGTCGGCTGAGGACGAGGCGGACGCCCGGGCTGACGCAGGGGTTCGGCGGTGTCCTGACGATGTCCCGGCGTCGTGCCGTTGCCATTCGTGCTGGTGCCGTTCGTGTTGCTGCCGCCGGCTCGGATGACACCGCTTCCGTTGGTCGCCGGAGTGTCCGTGCCGCCCAGGCGGATCCCGCCTGCACCCAAGCTCCAGCCGCCGGTGTCGGGTCGGCCTCTGCGGGCGTTCTCGCGGCTCGGTGTCCGTGGTGCCACCGGGTCGGAGTCCGGCGCGGGGCGACTCGGGGCCCGGCGCACGGAACCGCCCACGGGTGGTTCGCTCGGACGATCGGCCGGTGGTCGTGGCCGAATCGGGTCGGCCTGGCGACTCGCGGGTGGCCGGCCGTTGGTCTGGCCGCCGACCGAGTCCGGACGTAGTGCGCCCATCCGTCCCGTCGGTGCGGCCACCGGGCTCGACTGCCGTGGTGTCGGTCCCGATTCCTGGTGTCCGACTGGGATACCGGCCGGGCGATCAGGAACAGGTCGGGATTGAGGTGCGCTCGGCCGGGGCGGGACCGGACGTGCGATGGGACCGGACGGGCGAGCAGCGCCCACGCCGGCGGGAATTGCCCCGACACCAGCGGGCACGGCCCGGGGGCCGGCAGCAGGCTGGCTGCGCATGGCCGAGGTCGGGGCCTCGGCGACCACGGTGCCCGCGCTGCGCGGCGTCTTGGCTGCAGTCATGACGCGCTTGCCGTCCAGCTCGTCGTCGAGAATCGTCTCTCCGAGGCCGATCTTCTCCTGAATCACCTTCATCCAGTGCGGAGCCCACCAGCAGTCGTCGCCCAGCAGCTTCATGATCGCCGGCACCAGCAACATACGGATGATGGTGGCGTCCAAGATGAGTGCGGCGATCATGCCGTAGGCGATGTACTTCATCATCACGATCTCCGACAGCCCGAAGGCGCCGGTGACCACGACCAGAATAGCCGCGGCGGCCGTGATGATCCGGCCCGTATGGGCCGTGCCCTTGCGGATCGCCTCGGTGGTCGTCGCGCCCTTCTGCCTCTCCTCGACCATGCGGGAGAGCAGGAACACCTCGTAGTCCGTCGAGAGTCCGTAAATGATGGCGATGATCAGCACGAGGACCGCGGACATCAGCGGGCCGGGCGTGAAGTTCGCGATCGATGAACCATGACCATCGATGAAGATCCACGTCAGGATGCCCAGCGTCGAACCGAGTCCGAGTGCGGAGACGAGTGCGGCCTTGATCGGCAGCACCACAGATCCGAACGCGAGGAACATCAGCAGGCTGGTGACCATGATCAGCAAGAAGATCATCAGCGGTAGATCGTCGAGCAGTGCATTGATCGAGTCCTGCGTCAGCGCAGGGGTGCCGGCGACGTACATGTCGAGGCCCTCGGTGTTGATCTGCCGTAGTTCCTTGACCGCCTCGCCCGCGGTGTTTTGATCGATCAGACCTGCGGACATCTGCACGACGTTGTCCGAGGCCTCTGCGCCG
Organism: Williamsia soli; assembly: GCF_017377795.1. Taxonomy (GTDB): domain Bacteria; phylum Actinomycetota; class Actinomycetes; order Mycobacteriales; family Mycobacteriaceae; genus Williamsia; species Williamsia soli. The sequence continues at coordinate 377,923 of NZ_JAFRDR010000001.1, forward strand.
TCGAGGGTGAACTCCTTGGTGAAGCCCGGGATCTTGTTCGCTTCGTCGGCGATCGTCTGGAGCTTGGCCGCGTCGTCGCTGCTCTCGGGGTCGTAAGAGATGACGAGCTTGATCTCTTCGGTGCGCTCGGTGGGGAAGTAGGTGTCGAAGTCCTGCTGTGCGACGCGGTTCGGGTTCTGCGGCGGCAGGTACTTCTCGGTGATGCCACCGAACTGGATGCCGGCGAACGGGATGATCAGGGCCAGCAGCAGCAAGACGACCGGGATCGCGGTCTTGAGCGGGTGGCGCATGACCCAGCTCGCGAGCTTGCCCCAGAAACCGTCCTCGACCTCTTTCTTGGTCTTGGTCCGGCGCAGGAACGAAAAGCCCCACATGTCGATCTTGGGTCCGAGGATCGACAGGATCGCGGGCAGCACCGTGATCGAGCAGATGGCGGCCAGCGTCACCGAGGCGATGGCGCCATAGGCCACCGACTTGAGGAAGCCCTGCGGGAAGAGCAGCAGACAGGCCAGCGCGCCGACGATGATGGTTGCCGAGAACACCACGGTCTGTCCCGCGGTCATCACAGTTCGTCGGACGGCACTGCGGGTGTCGTAGCCTTCCGCGAGTTCCTCTCGGAAGCGGCTGACGATGAACAATCCGTAGTCGATGGCGATGCCGAGCCCGATCAGTGTCACCACCGATTGGGCAAAGATGTTGAGTTCGGTCACCTGCGCCAGGATCTTCATGATGCCCAGCGAGCCGGCGATCGTCAGACCACCGATGACCACGGGCAGACAGGCGGCGATCACCCCGCCGAAGATGAAGAACAGCATGATCGCCACCAGCGGCAGGGCGATGATCTCGGCACGCTTGATGTCTTCGTCCATGCCGGCGGACATGGCGCCCGCGACGGGCTGCAGGCCGGCCATCTGGAACTGGGTGCCGGGGAGGTCGTATTTGGTGCTCAGGTCGTCGAAGAACGGTTCGACGATCTTGTAGTTGTTGAGGATCGTGGTGTCGTCGTCGCCCTTGATGCCGATACTGATGAACGCGTGCTCACGGGATTCGTCGAACAGCCTGGCCCTGATCTGATCCTGCGTGGCCTTGTCGAAGTCGTTCTCGGCCGCCTTGAAGGGATCGACGATGCCGGGGTCGGTGCGGTTGACGATGTCGCCGTGCTGGGCGATGAGATCCTCGACAACCGTCTCGACCTTGGCGCCGAAGGCGGGGTCGTCGACCTTGGTCCCCGCGGGCGGGGTGACGAGCATGATGACGTCCGACTTGTGATCGCGCCCGAGGACCTCGTCGGCGAGTTGAGATCCCTCCACCGATTCCGAACCCGGATCGAACCAGCCGGACTGGCTCAGATGCTTGTTCAGGTCGAGCCCGTAGAGGCCCAGGGCGGCCATCAGCGCGACCATCACGCCGATGACCACAAAACGTAGCCGGTACACGAAGTTGCCTATGGCACCAAACACCGCAGCTTCCTTTCCGTACTCGGTACGTCGTCGTTGTCGGGGGCGTCTTCGTCTGGTCGTTCCGGGCTGGAACGACCGTGGTGTGTCACCACCGAGGGTGTTGTCAGTTCTGGCGACCCGACAGCAAGGCGGTGAGCGGCCGGAACGGTGCCAGCCATGCGCCTTCCTCGGGCAGCGAGTCCAGGCTGATCCGTGGCAGCGGCTCACGGAACACACCTGGGATGTCCTCTAGGTCTACAAACTCCAAACTCTCCGACGTCAGTGCCCACGCAGCATGCTCGCGGAAACCGAGCACCTGCACCGGAACACCATCGGCGGCGACATCTTCGAGCAGTTCCCGGAAGGCCTGCCCGTCCGCCGACGCCACGATGAGGCCCGCCAGCCCCACAGTGTGCCTGCGCAACTCGATGTGGTCGAGCATGTCCGAATCCACGTCGCTGTCCTCGTCCACTTTGGGCTTGGCGAAAACAGCGAAACCAACATTACGCAATGCCTCGACCCAGGGACGCACGACTTCGGCCGTACCTGGGGCGATATTGGTGAAAACGGTCGCTTCCGGCACCGGGGACAGCCCCGACTTCGGTCGATTGTCGCCGTCGGCGGTCACCCGTGGCGTGGTGGCCGAGATGTCTGCGGTCCGGGCGAGCAACCAGCGGCCCAGCGCATCGAAGCGGGGGCGATGAGCTGCGGTGGGACGGCCGCCCAGAATGGAGCCGAGGCCCATGTCGAGGTTGGGAGCGTCCCAGATCAGCAGGACCCGGGCTTCCTGGCTGGCGCCCGAGATGGCGTGGGCCACGGAAGTGTCGGGGGTGCGCTGGCCGTCTTCGGCGTAGGACCCGGGACTCATCGGGGCACCCGTGTGAGAACGAACTCAGTGACCGGGCGACCCTCGCGGGCAGCCCGTCCCTCGAACTTGGTGACCGGCCGTGCGATCGAGAACGGGACCGGCTGATCGGTGGCGGTCAGCACGGACTGGCCGTCGATCACCGCGGAGATCGACTCGGCGTAGTCGGCGTGGTCGGTGGCGATGTGCAGTACGCCACCGTCGCGCAGCACGTGGGCGATCTGTATGAGGGTTTCCGGCTGGAGCAGCCGACGCTTGTGATGGCGGGCTTTCGGCCAGGGGTCTGGAAAGAACACCCGGACCCCGGTCAAGGACGCAGGCGCCAGCATGTTCTTGAGCACGATGACGGCGTCACCACGGATGACGCGGATGTTGTCCAGACCGGCGCGCTTGATGGCTCCGAGGAGCTGCGCGATCCCGGGGCGGTAGACGTCCACCGCGATCACGTCGGTGTCGGGCTCGACGGCCGCCATAGCTGCGGTCGAGGTGCCGGTTCCGCAGCCGATCTCGAGAATGAGTGGGGCAGAGCGACCGAACCAAGCGGTCGGGTCCACTTGTTCGGTCTCGCTGACATCCCGGCCGATTCGCGGCCAGAGCTCCTCCCAGTTCTGCTGCTGAGCTTGAGTGAGGCTGCCGCGACGCGACCGAAAACTGGTCACCCGCGGATAGAGGCGGGCCCGCTCACGGCGCTCCGCGTCCCGGTCTGCCGGCGCATCGGTTGCCTCGGAGACGTCGGTCACACCGGAAACGTCGGGAGCCGATACCTCGACGTGGTCCAGTTCCGAGTTCGGGTTCGAACGTGGGCTTGTCACCCGGCCATAGTCCCGCATTACTCACCGATGTGACAGCAGGGGTTTGCCAAACAGCTGCTGATTGTTATCTCGAGGTGATCGGAACCAGATCCCGATCGCGCGCGTCTGAGCTGGTGGAGACGCATTTCCAGGCACCATCGACCAGGCCTGCGCACGGGGAGGGATCAGATGGAACGAACTGTTGTCGGGCTCGGAGATCCGGGATATCTCGACATCGCGGCTCGGCTCGACCAACTGTGTTCCCGCCTGCCCGAGGCAGTCGCACTCCGGCGCACTGTCGATGACCTGCACGGACCGTTGCGGGTGGCGGTCACCGGCCGCCACGGCACCGGCCGAGACACCCTCGCGCGAGCGGTTCGGCGGGTCTTCGACGTGAGCCCGATCGGACCGGGGGACGAGGATGCGGATGCCGACGTCTGGTTGCACGTGCTGGCCGGCTGGCCCCGGCCCGACGATGCGGACGCAGTCTCCCGCCTGGATCCGGAACGGAGTCTGGTGATCCTGGGCAAGGCCGACACCCTGGGCTCGTGGCCTACGGCCCGGGCACGCGCGGGCGAGTGCGCCGATGAACTGGGGAGGGCGGTGGTTGCGTTGATGCCGCTGCTCGCCGTGGCCGACCTCGGCGACCCCGACATGGAGCTGCTGGCTTCTCTCGCATCCGCAGGCGAGACGGTGCCGCCGATGCAGGCGTCGTTTGTCGACGCAGGCGGTCCACCCCAACGGCTCGCCCGAATAGGGCTGCTGCGCACTCTCGATGCCTACGGAATCGCCTGCGTGCTGGCCTTGCTCGCCGATGGACCCATCGACGCGGTGGAGCTGGGGGCACAGCTCATCGCCCGCAGCGGGCTGCCCGCGCTCGGCGAGTTCTTGACCGCCGCGGCGGGTTCGGCCGAGCGGCTGCGGCTGGCCCGGGTCGCGGACCAACTCGAACTCGTCGCCGCGTCGGGCGTTTGTCGCGACGACATCGAGCATTTGCTGACGGGGTCGTTGCTCGGGTCATCGCTGGAGGTGGCGACCCGGTGACCGTCGACGTCCAGGACATGCGTGAGGTGATCGAGCAGGTGGCTGCACTCACCGGGCGGCCTGCCGTAGATCCCGACCCCGTCGACGTGGTGGTTGCAGGGATCGGACGGGTGGGGGTCACTGCGGTGACTTCGGTGCTCGGCACGGCGGGACTGCCGGTTCGGGAGTGGAGGCCGGGTGCAGCCGACCGGACGGCCGTGGCCTTGCTGATCGTCGATCCCTCGTCGGGCATCGGATCAGGTGAACTCGAACTCGTCCAGAGGTTGCAGGCCGACGCTGCTGTCGTTGCACTGGTGTGCAACAAGATCGACGCGTTCTGGGATTGGCCGACGCTGCTGAAGGTCAATCGCGGTCTGCTCGATCCCGACGGCAGATTGCCGATCTTCGCGGTCTCGGCGGCTGCCGCTCTCGCCGGGCACGGGGACGAGTCGGGGTTCGGGGCGCTGGCGGCATGGCTGGGCGAGCAACTCGATCCGGTCGCGCGCTCGGAGCGCCTGGCAACGGTGGCGGCGGAACGAGAACTGGGCGAGCTCATCGACGACCTGGCCTCTCGTGACCGCGCGGATCCGGCAATTCCGATGCTGGCCGAGCGTGCGGCCATCCACGCGGCGCGCGATCGTGGTCGTCCCGACCGGCTTGCGGCCCTTCGGGGCGGCGCCGGGCAGATCCGCAGCGGTGTGCTCGCCGAGGTCGCCGGGTCGGCCCGGGACATCGCCACCGAAGCGGCCGGGAGAGCCGCTGAGCTGCCGCGGTCGGGTATCGAAGACTTCGCCGCCGGTCTTGCCGGTCGCCTGGACCGTCTGCGACACCGAATCCGGTGCAGAACAGCCGACGAGATCGGGGCACTCGAGGCCCGGACGATGCTGGGATTGGAAGACACTGAACCCGCAGGTTTACCTGCGCCGCCGCCGGCGGTGCCGTTGCCGCCGCTACCCACCCAGCGTCGTGGTGCCGAGGATGCGCTGCTGGTGGTGTTCGGGGCATCCGCGGGTCTGGGTCTCGGGCGGCTCATCGTGACCCCGATGACTGCTGTCGACACACTTCAGTGGATCTCGATGCCGCTGACACTGATCCTCGGTGTCGTGATCGCGGCCGGACTGGTCCGGCTGCGCAGGCTATCCGCTCTGCGCACGTCGATGGGCAGCTGGGCGCAGGCAGCGGTCGCCGATGCCCGTATCGGTCTCGAGCAGGAGATCTCCCGCCAGCTGCTCACCGCTGAGTCGGTGATCGGCGGCCGGGTCACCCGGCACTACGAACGGCGCGCACATCTGACCGCCGACCGGGTCGCCGACCTCGATCGCCAGATCCGGGAGTGTCGCCGATCGGCGACGGTCGCGCGGGACAACGACAACACCCGGCTCGCTGCGGCGATCGAGGTCCGTGACCGGATCGATCAGATCCTCACCCGGCTCGGCTGACTTCAGGGCGCTCCCCGGCTGCTCGGCTGTGCCGGTGTGAGAAGTCGATCGGTCGAGATGGAACCCGATGGGCCGCGGGTGCGTCCAATCCAGCGGACGGCACCAACCACGACGCGGGGGAGACCACATGGACAGCGAGTTCCTGGCCGGGCTCGGTGGGGATCCGGCGGATGAGCAGGCTGCATATGTGCAGCACGCGGAGCCCGCGCCGGCAAGCGAGGTCTACGACAATCTGTGGATCGTCGAGAACGATCGCATCTGGGATCTGGGCCCCGCGGATGTGGACACCGATGCTGACGGCATCGCAGATTCGCTCACCCGTCCCGGTCCGGACGGACTCACCGTCTACACCGACAGCGATCGCGACGGACAGGTCGACCTCATCACCGAGGTCCGCAAAGACGGCGGCTTCAGTTCGCAACGACTCGATCCGTCGAGCGGCGAGTGGATCGCTACCGATTCGGGTCGACTCGGGTGAGTCCGCGAGCCATTCCACCCATTTGTGTAGTCAATCTATAGAAACATGTAGATTTGACGACGGCTACGTTTCTTATCACTCCACATGGTGAGATGTGCCCTATTACACGCCCCGATTGACGGGATCGGGGAATGGCGAAGTAACCTGAGAAAAAGACCCCCCACGGAGGGGCTGACCGGCGCAGACGCTCACCGCACAGCGATTTCTGCCCGGGCGGTCACCGGCAGGAGAGATAAACAATGACCTCAGCAACAATTCCCGGTTTGGACCCCGACAATGCGCCGACGTCGCACACCGAGTTGCTGGCGTGGGTTCGCGAGATCGCAGAGCTCACCCAACCTGACCGTGTCGAGTGGTCCGATGGCTCCGACGCCGAGTGGGATCGTCTGACGACGGAACTGGTCGCTGCCGGCACCCTCACGAAACTCAACGAGGAGAAGGCGCCGAACTCTTTCCTGGCGAACTCCGATCCCGCCGACGTCGCACGGGTCGAATCGCGCACCTACATCTGCTCCAAGCGCGAGGTCGACGCAGGTCCGACCAACAACTGGGTCGATCCGACCGAGATGCGCGCGACCATGACCGACCTCTACCGCGGCAGCATGCGTGGCCGCACGATGTACGTCATCCCGTTCTGCATGGGTCCTCTGGGCTCGGACGATCCGAAGCTCGGCGTCGAGATCACCGACTCCGCCTACGTGGTGCTGTCGATGCGGGTCATGACACGAGTCGGCCCCGAGGTCATCGCGGCACTGGGTGAGGACCGGTTCTTCGTCAAGGCGCTGCACTCGTTGGGTGCCCCGCTCGAATCGGGTCAGGACGATGTGCCGTGGCCCTGCAACCCGGACAAATACATCACCCACTTCCCCGAGGATCGCGAGATCTGGTCCTTCGGTTCGGGTTACGGCGGCAACGCCCTGCTCGGCAAGAAGTGCTACTCGCTGCGTATCGCATCGGCGATGGCTCACGACGAGGGCTGGCTGGCCGAGCACATGCTCATCCTCAAGCTCATCAGCCCGGAAGAGAAGGCCTACTACATCGCGGCTGCCTTCCCGAGTGCGTGCGGCAAGACCAACCTGGCGATGATCCAGCCGACCATTCCCGGCTGGCGCGCCGAGACCCTCGGCGACGACATCGCGTGGATGCGGTTCGGCGACGATGGCCGCCTGTACGCCGTGAACCCGGAGTTCGGTTTCTTCGGTGTCGCGCCGGGCACCAACTACAGCTCCAACCCCAACGCCATGAAGACCATGGAGGCGGGCAACACGATCTACACGAACGTCGCCCGCACCGACGACAACAACGTCTGGTGGGAAGGCCTCGAAGGCGACCCCCAGCACCTGATCGACTGGCGCGGCAACGACTGGACGCCCGACTCCGACACCCCGGCAGCGCATCCGAACTCGCGCTACTGCACCCCGATGAGCCAGTGCCCGATCATGGCTCCCGAGTGGGATGACCCCCAGGGCGTACCCATCTCGGCCATCCTGTTCGGCGGACGTCGCAAGACCACCGTGCCGCTGGTCACCGAGGCTCGCAGCTGGCAGCACGGCGTGTTCATGGGTGCCACCGTCGGCTCGGAGCAGACCGCAGCCGCTGAGGGCACCGTCGGCACCATTCGTCGCGACCCCATGGCGATGCTGCCGTTCCTCGGCTACAACGTCGGTGACTACCTCAACCACTGGATCGACCTCGGTAAGAACGCCGACGAGTCGAAACTGCCGAAGGTTTTCTACGTCAACTGGTTCCGCCGCGGCGACGACAAGCGCTTCCTGTGGCCAGGATTCGGCGAGAACAGCCGCGTCCTCAAGTGGATCGTGGAGCGCATCGAGGGCAAGACCGGTGGCATCGACACCCCTGTCGGGATCGTCGCCACCCCGGAGGCCCTCGACCTCGAGGGTCTCGACGTCTCCGAGGCGGACGTCGCCGAAGCTCTCGCAGTCAACACCGACGAGTGGCGCAGCGAGATCCCCTCCATCGAGGAGTGGTTCGACTTCGTCGGCGAGAAGTTGCCGACAGGCATCAAGGACGAGTTCGACGCACTCAAACAACGTCTGTCTGCAGACAAATAACGAACATCAACCACAACGCCGCCGCCGGGTCTCCCGGCGGCGGCGTTGTCGTGTCACCGGCCGCTCACGATCGACCTGGCTGCGCAAATCATCCTGTAGGAGGATTCCCAGGCAGGATGTAAGGGGAAAGATCAGGGTCGTCCCCGATGATTCGGCGGCGGGCTGCCAGTCAGTATTTGAGTCAGCCCTAACCAGGCATCGTGCACCACTGACCGAAAAGTGAGAAAGGCCAGACACATGACCGCCCCACCGACCGCAGTTGCAGCCCGTGCGACCGATTTGAGGAAGATCTACGGCACCGGAGATACCCAAGTGCACGCGCTGGCAGGAGTCTCCGCAGACTTTGTCCGCGGCGAGTTCACCGCCATCATGGGCCCGTCGGGGTCCGGCAAATCCACGCTGATGCATTGCCTGGCCGGCCTGGATACGGCCAGCAGTGGTTCGGTCAGCATCGGGGATACGGATCTGACGAACCTCTCCGACAAGCAGACGACCTTGCTGCGTCGCGATCGCATCGGCTTCGTCTTCCAGTCGTTCAACCTGGTTCCCACGCTCACCGCCAAAGAGAACATCACCCTGCCGCTCGACATCGCGGGCCGCAAGGCGGATCAGCAGTGGTTCGACACCGTGATCGGACGCCTCGGCATCGCCGATCGTCTCGGCCATCGGCCCAGCGAGCTCTCCGGTGGCCAGCAGCAGCGTGTGGCCTGCGCCAGGGCGCTCGTCGGCCAGCCGGAGATCATCTTCGGCGATGAGCCGACCGGCAACCTGGACTCACGTTCCTCCGGGGAGGTCCTGAGCATCCTGCGGGCTGCGGTCAGCGAGTTCGGGCAGACCGTCGTGATCGTCACCCACGACCCTCGTGCGGCCAGCTATGCGGATCGGGTCGTATTCCTCGCGGATGGCCAGATCGTCCAGGAGCTACGCAACCCCGATGCCGACGAGATTTTCGAGTACATGAAGAACCTCGATGAGACACCGTCGAGCGGAGGCTACTCGCAAGCCCCCAGGGAGCTCTGATGGCGTCGAACACCATGCGCAAGGTCTCTCTGAGAAACCTTGCTGCGCACAAGCTCCGGCTTGTGTTGACGGTGTTGTCCGTGGTCTTGGGTACCGCGTTCGTCGCGGGCTCGATTATATTCACCTCGACGGTGTCGACGGCGTTCGACGGCATTTTCAACAATGTCGCGCTGGGTGTCGACACCCAGATCACGCCGAAAGAGTCGAACTCCTCCGGTGTTCCGGACTCGGTGCTCGACCAGCTGGAAGACAACAAGTCCGAACTCGGGATCGCCAAGATCATGCCGTCGTACAGCGGTCCGGCGACGATCGCGAAGGCCGACGGCAAGGCACTGCAGACCGGAGGCGCGCCGAGTGTCGGCAGTGCCTTCCAGCCTCCGGATCAGCGACTTTCGGATACGGAGAGCCGGCTCATCGCAGGCCGGGCACCTGCGGCACCGAACGAGGTTGCGCTGAACGATTCGGCCGCTGACGAAGCCGATCTGAAGCTCGGGTCGACCACGAAGGTGGCGATCAGCCGCGGCATGGGTGCTCCGATGGAGGTGACCATCGTCGGGCTCCTGAACGTTCCAGGCGACACCAGTGGTTTCACCAACGTCCAGTTCCTCGAGTCGACGGCAAAAGACCTGTTCTCCGACGGATCGCATTCGCAAGCCATCGATCTACAAGCTGTGCAGGGAGTGAGCCCCGAGGAGCTCAAGTCCCGGGTCGGCGCCCTGATCGGTGATGGCTACGAACTGCGCACCGGTGATCAGGTCCGACAGGACGAAAAAGACAACATCAACCAGTTCCTCGATGTCTTCAACTACATCCTGCTGGCGTTCGCTGCGATCGGACTGATCGTCGGCACGTTCATCATCTACAACACATTCTCGATGATCGTGGCGCAGCGGGTGCGAGAGTTGGCTCTGCTCAGGGCAATCGGCGCGAGCCGCAAGCAGGTCACGAGGTCTGTGCTGCTCGAGGCATTTGTCGTCGGGTTGATCGGTGCGCTGATCGGACTCGCCGCAGGTATCGGTATTGCGGCGTTGCTGCGGGCCCTGACGTCGTCGACAGGTCTGCCGACGGCGTCGCTGCAGATCGGTGCGACCGCGGTCATCGCCTGTCTCGTGGTCGGTATCGGTGTGACCATGATCAGCGCCTACGCCCCGGCTCGACGTGCGTCGAAGGTGTCGCCGGTCGAGGCGATGCGCGAGAGCGCCACAGACGGGCAGGCGTCACTCAAGGTGCGGACGATCATCGGAATCGTGTTGGCCGTCGTCGCGGTTGCGTTGCTGGCCATCGGCGCGGCGGGCGAGGGCCCAGGCGCGGCAGCCACAGTCGGCGGCGGCGCGCTGGTGATGATCTTCGCGGTGGTGTTCGCGGCGCCTGCGTTGTCGCGGCCGTTCGTCGGTGCGATCGGGTCCGTGCTCGCGCGGCCCTTCGGAAAGATCGGCCAGTTGGCTCGCACCAACGCGGTTCGCAATCCGAGGCGAACGGCTGCAACGGCTTTCGCGTTGACATTGGGCCTCATGCTGGTCGCGGTGATCGGCACGCTCGGTTCGTCGTTCAAAGGAACCATCGACGAGGCGATCGACACGGGTCTGACTGCGAACCTGATCATCTCGGGTTCGCAGGGCAGCGGTTTCTCGCCGTCGGTGAGCGAGTCGGTCGATGGCATCGAGGGTGTCGAATCGGTGGTGTCGTTCGGGGCTGTCCAGGCGCAGGTCGACGGCGACAGCGTATGGGGTTATTCCCCGATCGGTGACATGGAGACGGTGACCCCGTACGAGATGGTCGAAGGCCCTCCCACAGTGGAGCCGGACGGCATGGTCGTGGGAGAGCGTACGTCGAAGGAGAAGGGTTGGAACATCGGTGACACCGTTGAGATGACCAACTTCGACGGCACTGTCGTCCCGGTGACGGTTACCGGCATCTTCAAGGACAACCCGCTCGTCGATCCATGGGCGATCGGCAGTGACGCGTACCAGAAGCTGATCCCCGAGCCTTTGCGGACAGATGTCTTCGCGGCCATCAAGACCGTGCCGGGGGCAAACATCGACCAGATCAGCGATCGCGTCGAGGATGCCACCGCCGACTACCTGACGGTGAAGGTGCAGACGCCGGCAGAGTTCAAGGGCGAGCAGTCATCTCAGATCGATCAGATGCTCAGCGTCCTGTACGCGATGCTCGGACTCGCCTTGGTGATCGCGGTGCTCGGTATCGTGAACACGCTGGCGTTGTCGGTGATCGAGCGCAAGCGGGAGATCGGGATGCTGCGGGCGATCGGTATGGCCCGGGCGCAGGTGAGACGGACGATCTACATCGAGTCGCTACTCATCGCGATCTTCGGTGCCGTCCTGGGCGTGGTGCTCGGTGTCGCGTTCGGCTGGGCGTTGGTCCGGACCCTGCGGTACTGGGGACTGGGCGATCCGGTGTTCCCCTGGGGTCTGATCGTCATCACCCTGGTGGGCGCGGCGATAGTCGGTGTGCTGGCGGCATTGTGGCCGGCATCCCGCGCGGCCAAGACCAAGCCGCTCGAGGCGATCGCCGAGTAGTAGTCTCCGCAGAAGCACACGCTCCGGTCAGAAGCACGCGTTTCAACGTGTGCATATGGCCGGAGCGTGTGCTTTTGTGGTCTCAGTTCTTGCGGAGCAACAGAACAAGGTTGCTGCCCAGTACTTCTCGGACCAGTGGGACACGCATGATCCACCAGAGTCGGCCCGGCAGGTAGCGGGGGAAAGCGCGCAGCAGGGTGGCCTCACCAGCCGGGACGGACTCGGCCCACCGCATACCATCAGCGGCTGTGACCTTGAAAAGCGATGTGCCATAGAGATTCTTGGGCGGATGGCCGTGCTTGCGTGTGTACCATCGCGCTGCGCGAGCACCGCCGACGTAGTGGGTCAGGCCCATCTCGTGACCGCCGAAAGGCCCGTACCAGAGGGTGTAGCTCAGCAGGACGAGTCCGCCGGACCTGGTCACCCGCAGCATCTCTTGGGCCATGGTCCACGGATCACGCACGTGCTCTGCGACATTCGACGAGTAGCAGACGTCGACGACACCGTCGGCGATCGGCAAGGCCATGCCCGAACCACGGACACTGGCGCGCTGGGGAAGCCCCGCAGCGTGCATCTCGGTGGGGTCGGGTTCGACGGACACGTAGTCGGCGCCGCGGGCGCGGAACACCTCGGCGAAGTACCCGGGACCACCGCCGACGTCCAGCACGGTGAGGCCCCGCAGATCCGTGCCGCTGACATCGAGGTGGAGTGCCTCGATGAGTTCCACGGAGTCATCCGCCAAGGCGCCGTAGAACCGATCGGGATCGGGCTGTTCATACCGGAAGTGGTTCAGCAGGCGCACGGACCGAGATACGGACGCCCGCTGCTGCGCTCGGCGGGTGGTTCCTCTCACCGGGGACACGTTACTTCGCCACCGCCCACCCGTGGCCTGGAGCGCTGTGCCCGCTACCCTGGCTGGCAGTGAAGAACGCGACCGACACCACCGGGCCTGCACCTCTGCGTGAGGTGCTGTTGCTCTGTTGGCGCGACAGCGACCACCCGCAAGGTGGCGGCAGCGAGCGCTACCTGGAGCGGATCGGGGCCGAGTTGGCCGGTAGCGGTGTCCAGGTCACGCTGCGCACGGCGCGCTATCCGGGATCGGCGGCCTCAGAGGTCCGCGACGGCATCACGATTTCTCGGGGTGGGGGTCGCCTGGGCGTGTATCCGTCAGCGCTCGCGGCGATCGTCGCGAGTCGGTTCGGTCGCGGTCCCCTCGCAGGTATCAACCCCGACGTGGTGATCGACACCCAGAACGGCATCCCTTTCTTCGCGCGTTGGGTCGCGGGTGCGCCGGTGGTCGTGCTGGTTCACCACTGCCACCGGCGGCAGTGGCCGGTTGCCGGAGCGTTGCTCGGCAAGGTGGGGTGGTTCATCGAGTCGACGATGTCGCCCTGGGTGCATCGACACTCGCAGTACCTGACGGTGTCGTTGCCATCGGCCGAGGATCTCGATGAGATGGGGATCGGCCCCGAGCGCGTTGCGGTGGTGCGGGCCGGCACAGATCCCGTACCGGAGGTGGAGTCGGACGCGGCCGGTCCGATGCGGTTGTGCGTACTCTCCCGGCTGGTGCCCCACAAGCAGATCGAGCATGCGCTCGAGGTCATGGCGCGGCTGTCAGGGACTCATCCCGATGTGGTTCTCGACGTCATCGGAGGCGGCTGGTGGTCGGAGCAATTGCACCTGCGTGCAACAGAACTGGGTGTCGACGACCGCGTCGTCTTTCACGGTCATCTCAGTGAGTCCGACAAGCACAGGGTGCTGGCCGGCGCCGCCCTGCACGTGATGCCGTCACGGACGGAAGGGTGGGGGCTCGCGGTGGTCGAAGCCGCAGGACACGGTGTTCCGACCATTGGCTATCGCTCCTCGCGGGGCCTGACCGACTCCGTCATCGACGGTGTCACCGGGGTACTCGTCGACGACATCGACGAACTCGCAGCCGCCACAGCACAATTGCTCGACGATCCAGCGTGGTGTCGCGAGCTCGGCGAGAAGGCCAATCGGCGTGCCGAGGGGTACTCATGGCCGGTCGCCGCATCAGGTGTGACGCATGTGCTGACCGAGGCCGCAGCGGGGCGTCGGGTGTCCGGCCTCGTCCAGGGCTGACTCAAAGGTTCAGCGCTGCGCCGGGTTTCACCTTGAAGCTCGGCATGTCCTCCAGGGACACCGTGGCCTCGTACGTCCGGTCATAGCCCGTCGCACTGATCTTCCAGCCGTCGGCGGTGCGGCGGTAGCGGTCGTTGTAGAACGCAGCGCCGAAGAGCATGAAGTTGAAGTCGGCCACGATCACGCGATCTTGCAGATACCAGCGTCCTGTCGCCTCGTCGCCGTCGACGACGATCTCGGGATGATCGACCCGATGCTCGGTGATGATGGCCGCACCCAGAGACGACTTCATGAACTCCACCAGTTGGTCGCGGGTGTTGAACGACAGACTGTCGCCGTAGTCGCCGGTGACATCGTCGGTGAGGGTGTCTTCGAACTCATCCCACAGCTTCGTGTCCAGGGTGCGGAGGTAGCGGTATTTGACCTGCTTGATGGCTTCGATGTCGTCCACTAGCTGAGCCTCTTTCGGTGCGCTGATCGGTGCGCCCATTTCAGCACAACGGCCACAAAACCATTGGCGATCAAAAGAACCCACCAGAGGTGAGCGATCCATACGAGCGTCCGATCGGTCGCCGATGCCGCGTACGTTCGCGGTTCCGGCACCCGGTGGACCCGCAGGTCGTCGCCTGCGAACACCGTGTCGAGTTGGGCAAGCGTGCGGTCTGCGGCACCGACGGCATCGGAATTGCCCTCGATGAGAACCCAGCCGACGCCGAGGTCGGCCAAGGTGCTGGGATCGGCACCCGCCACCAGCGCAGCTTCGGCGCGGGCGGCCCGGGAATCCGCGGCATCGACGCTGCGGCCACCGACGACGAGCTCGCCGGTCTGCAGAACGTCGGCGCGTAGGAGTCTGGGTGCGGGGTCGAGGGAGACGTGTCCGGTGAATCCGTACTCCCGGTTCATCCCGGTGGGCAAGATCAGCACGTCGCCCTGTCCCGCTCCGATCGTGTCGGACACCCGCTGCCATTCAGCCGGATAGGTGCTCGGGGTCAGCGTGTTGCCGACACCCCAGGCAAGGTCGGGGAGTGGTGCCATGATGAGCGCCGCGGCGATCACCGCTGCGAATGCCCGTGGCACGAAGCGGCCGAGGGTCTGGATGGCCGCTGCTGCGGCAAGGGCGTACAGCGGCGCCGCCAGCGCGACCCACTTCTGGGTGTCGCGCAGCAGACCGGCACCGGGGATCACATCGACCAGCCATTCGAGCGACGCGATGCCCGGTGGGGTCGCGGCCAGGACGACGAGGACAACCGCAGCGAGACCGAGCCAGGCCACGCTGGTGATCACCCCGTTGCGCCGGCGCCGATACAGCGTCGGCAGACCGGTGGCCACGACCAGGAGCAGCAGTGTGGTGGCGACCAGGGCCCATCCCGAGGTCCGGCTGGCGGGCACGGCGTCGGCGTTCCAGATGCCACCCAATCCGAGCACTGATCCGGCCGTTCCGAGCAACGGTTCGGCCCGGGCGGCGAACGCCGCCACGGATCCCGGATCCGAGGTCGTGGCGCCGCTGCCGAGGATCACGGCAGTCAGCCAGGGTAGAGCGCTGAGGACCCACACCCCCAGTGCGATGGCTGCCATGCGGAGGCGTCCGGACGCCAAGGCCGGAATGACAAGTGCTGCCAGCAGAACGCACGCTGCGAGCAGTGAGCCGGTCGGTGTGAATCCGGCAACCGCGAGCCAGCCACCCAGCATCGACCAGTGGGCAAACGAGTTGTCGCGGCGTACCAGCACCGCACAGACGACGATCCAGCCGAGGGCTGCGTATCCGAACAGCAGGCTCCACTGACCTTGCAGGAGACGTTCGGCGACATATGGATTCCAGGTGGTGATGACGACGGCAGCGAACATTCCGGGTGTTCCCGAGGCGGGTATCGCGAGCCGGGCCAACCTGCCGTATCCCACTCCGGCGAGCAGCAATGCCGCGAACGTCAGCACCTTCACCGCGATTCCGCCATCGATCACCTGGGAGACCATCGCGATGAACCAGTCCTGAGGGACCGCACGAGGTGCACTGTCTCCGAGCCCCAACGCAGAGTCGGTGGGGTAGGAGCGGGGTGTGCTCACCATGTCGCGGATCAGCAGATACCCGGGCCGGAAGATCGGCGCGAGGACGAGAAGTGAGAGCCCGGCGCTGGAAAGCCACAGGGTGATCCACTGCCTGCGGGTCATCGCGCCACAGCCGATCGTGCCCTTACGGTCGCCCACCGTGCCTCTTCCGCGATCGAGTGGGCCTCTATCGCGGGAGCGACTGTTCCGGCGGCACGCTCGACGACGGTAAGGGCACGCTCGGCGGGGTTGCCCCAACGGTAGGGCCGCCCTGACCCCGCGAGCGGAGCGAGCAATTTCAACACAGCACGCGCGCGAGGCGGGTGACTGCTTCGTGGATCATCGGAACCGGGGTTTCGCCGAATGTCAGTCGCAGGTGCGAGTGGTCGGACTCGGATGGAAACCACGGGGCGCCTTCGCCGACCAGCACACCCTCGGCGCTACCCGCGGCCGCGACATCGCGGTCGTCGAATCCTGCGGGCAACGTCACCCACAGATGCATGCCGCCGTGCGGGATCGCCGGGATCTCGACCTGCGGGATCAGCCGGCGCAGCGCTCCCACCAGGGCATCGCGTCGTTCTCCGAGCGCGCGACTGACGTGCCGGTTGTGCCGCGTCCAGGCTGGTGAGTTCAGGAATTCGACGGCAGCTTCTTGCACCGGACCCGACACGTAGAAGTCGTCGAGGGTCTTGGCCGCGCGCAACCGCGCGAGCGCCGGGCCCCGGGCGCACAGGGCGGCCACGCGCATGCCCGGCCCGACCGGTTTGCTCAACGACCGGATATGGACGATGTGGCCGTTCGGGTCACGGGATGTCAACGGGGGCGGCGGTGTCCGGTCGATACCGAGATAACGCGCGTAGTCGTCCTCGATCACGAACATCGAATGTTTGTGCGCCAGTTCGAGAATGTCGTCGCGTCGCGAGTGGGACAGCGTGACGCCGCTGGGGTTGGAGAACGCCGGCTGCACCACCAACAACCTGCTGCCGGTCCGCGTGATGGCGTCGGCGAGCAGGTCGGTGCGGATGCCCCGTTCGTCCATCGGGACGGGTATGACGTCTGCGCCGTGGCTGCGGGCGATGGCGACGGTGCCTGTGTAGGTGGGGCTTTCGACGATCACCGGCTCGCCGGGCCGGACCAATGCGCGGATGGCGATCGACAACGCGCTCTGCCCACCCGCGGTCACGATCACCTCGGAGGCGTGGATGCCGTCGATCTCGGACGCGAACCAGCGCCGGAGTTCGGGGCTGCCCTCCAAGGGGTACCGACCCCAGCTGTTCGACCGTTTGAGGGCCCGCGACATCGCCGCGTTCAGTGCGGCTGTCGGCACCAACTCGTCGTCGAGGTACCCACCCTTGAGGCGGATGACGTCCGAACCCGGAGTTCGCCAGAGATCCAGGGTGCGTGACAACTCGGGCGGAATGCGTGAGCCGAGGACCGACTCCTGCCAAGACGTGTCTGCCGGGACCCGCGGGGCCGGTGGCGCAGCGACGAAGGATCCGGCGCCCGGACGCACGTCGACGAGCCCTTCGGCGGCGAACTCGGACAGCACGCGCTGAATCGAGTTCGGAGAGACGCGGTGCTGTTCCTGCAAGAGGCGTACCGACGGCAGTCGCGTCCCCGAGCTGCTCTCCGATATCAAGGATCGGAGGGTTTCGCGAAGCACTGTTACTCCGCTATCGTTATCCATGAACGCCAAAGATAACAGTTCAACTGTTTCTCGGATAGCAGATAACAGTCGCCGCGGGGTGTCCGCCCGCGCAGGCATCCTGCTCGGCGGACTCGGGGTACTGGCCTTCAGTTTCTCGCTGCCTGCCAACAAACTGGCGGTCGCCGGCATCGATTCGTACTCGATCACTGCATGGCGTGCCGCGCTCGCTGGACTGCTCGCGCTCGGTTACCTGCTGATGGTGCGTCCCACCATCCCCTCCGGGCGAAACCTCGGCGCACTGTTGTGCTCCGGCTTCGGTGTTGTGATCGGCTTCCCGCTGTTCTCCTCGTTGGCGCTCGAGACCATCGACGCATCGGCCGGCGCCGTGGTGCTTGGCCTGCTTCCGGCGCTCACCGCAACCTTCGCCTCCCTCCTCGCGGGCGAGCGCCTGCCCTGGAAGTTCTGGTTGGCGACCGGCGCAGGAGCGCTGGTGCTGGTCGCCTACCTCCTCAGCACGAGCCCGTCGGGATTCTCCGGATTCACGCTGGAGTGGGGACATCTGTGGATGGTCCTGGCCACTGTCAGCGCCGGATTCGGGTACGCGGTCGGAGGAGCGCAGGCCAGGCAGATCGGTGGAGCTCAAAGCGTGTCGTGGGCCCTGGTCCTGCTGTTGCCGGTGTCGATACCGGTGTCGATCGTGCTCGGGACGAGCGGCACTTACGAGTTCACCGGATCGGTCATCGCCGGGATGGTCTACGTCACCGTCATCTCGCAGTTCCTCGGCTTCTTCGCCTGGTACGGCGGGCTGGCGCGCGGTGGGATCGCGCGCGTCGGTCAGATCCAGCAGATCCAGCCACTGATGACGATCGTGTGGTCGTCGCTGCTGCTCGGGGAGCGTCCCGATCCGTGGATCTACGCGGTCGGGGTGACGCTCGGCCTGCTGGTGTGGGTTGCCCAGCGCGCCCGGTTCCGCACAGCAGTCGCATCTGCACCGACACAGGAGGCCAACGGCCTCGTCGACGACATCGACACCCTCCCTCGACTGCAAGCAGTACTTCCCCTGAGACACTGAGCGCCATGGCGAGGGTGATGGCTGGCGTGGGCGGTGTCGCCGCCGGCACCATGGTCGCCAACATCTGCGGCTACCTCATCCACCTGCCCGCGGCCCGGTGGCTCAGCGAGAGCTCCTACGGAGAGTTCGCCGTCCTACTGCAGACGATGCTGGTCCTCGGGGTCCCGGCGTTGGCTCTGCAGGTGGTGATCGCGCGGGAAGTCGTGCATGGGCGTCCGATCGCCGACCTGGTGTCGATCACGATTCGGACAGCGGCCGCAGTGCTGGGGGCCGCGGTGATCGCCGTCCCGATCGTGATGTGGATCGCCGACACCGGCCTGGCGTCGACCATCGCCGCGTTCGCGACCGCGCCGCTGCTCGTCCTGATCTCCGCGGGCCAGGGCATTCTGCAAGGTCGGCAACAGTTCTCGCTGCTGTCGTGGGTGCTGGCCGGCGTCGGCGCTGCGCGTACGGTGCCGGGGATCGTCGTCATCGCTGTCGGTGGGAGTGCGGCGGGTGCCCTCGCCGCGACCGCCGTCGGCGCCGCGGTGTCGGCTGCCGGGGTCTGGGTCGCAGTGTCGCGGACCGGGTCGGAACCAGACCGGCACCCAGGTACCCGGGCCATAGCGTTGACGATGGTCCTGCGGGCGTCGCAGGTGCAGCTCGTCCTCATCGCACTCTCGTCGGTGGATCTGCTGCTGTCCCGACCGGTCCTGGGAGAACAGGACGCCGGCGTCTACGCGCTGGGGACGATCGCGACAAAGGCTGCTTTCTGGCTGCCGCAGGCCATCGGCGTGGTGTTGTTTCCACAGTTCGCGGACACTGCCCGCTCGTCGGCGGCGCTGCGAACTGCCGTCGGTTGGTTGCTCGCGATCGCCGTGACGGTGGTCGGCGGGGCCGCGATTCTCGCGCCGCTGGCCCCGGTCTTGGTCGGCGACGAGTACCGCGCCGTGGTTCCGATCCTGTGGATCTTCGCGCTCACCGGCAGTGCGCTGTCGATCCTGCAGGTCGGTCTGCTCGCGGCGATCGCGCGGGACCAGACACTGATCGCGGCACTGAGTTGGCTGGTTCTCGTCGTCGAGGTCGTGATCATCGTGGCCTGGGCGCACAGCATCACCACGTTGGCCCTGACCGCGGCAGGATGCGCGGTCATCGGCACCGCACTGACCCTCGTTGCCCTGAGGTTCAGCACATCGATGACGCGCCGCCGGCTCTCGGGCAGTCGTACTGTGGATGCATGAGCATTCGTCTCGGTTACCAGATCCCCAATTTCTCCTACCCCGGCGGCAACGTCGCAGACCTCTTCCCGACCGTCATCGCCCAGGCACAAGAAGCTGAAAGTGCCGGATTCGACACGGTTCTCGTGATGGACCATTTCTACCAATTGCCCGGTATCGGGTCTCCGGACGAGCCGATGCTCGAGGCGTACACGGCGCTCGGGGCGCTCGCTACCGCGACGTCGACCATCAATCTGTCGACCCTGGTCACCGGCAACACGTACCGCAACCCCGCGATGCTGGCGAAGACCATCACCACCCTCGACGTCGTCAGTGGCGGCCGCGCGATCCTCGGCCTCGGCGCCGGTTGGTTCGAGCTCGAACACGACGAGATGGGTTACGAGTTCGGCACATTCACCGAGCGTTTCGAGCGTCTCGAAGAAGCCCTGCAGATCATCGAGCCGATGCTGCGCGGCAAGAAGCCCGAACTCGACGGCAAGTGGTACCAGGCGCACGGAACCCGCAACAATCCCCAGTTCCGCACCGACCTGCCGATCATGCTCGGCGGCGGTGGCGAGAAGAAGACCTTCGGGATGGCAGCGCGCTACGCCCAGCACCTCAATGTCATCGCCGCGCCCAGCGAGCTACCGCGCAAGCTCGAGGCACTTGCCAAGCGCTGTGAAGAGGCCGGCCGAGACCGTTCGACGATCAAGACCAGCTTTTTGGCGACGGTGTTCCTCGATGCGGACGGCGACAAGGCCCGCGCCGAGGTGGTCAGGCGTATGCGTGCGGGCGGCGTCGATCACGACTCGGTCAGTGCCGACGACTGGGCGAAGGCCACCGAACGGTTCTTCGTGGGATCCCCCGACGAGGTTGCCGCCGACATCAAGGCGCGTGTTCTAGACGCGGGCATCGACGGTCTGACCATCAACATGCTGCACAACGGGCACGAGCCGGGCAACATCACGCTCGCCGGTAAAGCCTTGGCCCCGTTGGTGAACTAGCTCCTCAACGCACAAACCCACTCGTTCCGGTCACACCCAAGGGTCCGAGACCTCTGGATGTGACGGGAACGGGTGGGTGTGCGGTCGAGCTGGGATCAGGGTCGGCGCCAGGGTTCGTCACCGTCGCGGCGAGGGCCCTGATCTGAGGGCGGATCCTGTTGCGGCACAGTCCAACCTGGATCGCGAACCGGCGGCTGGTCCTGCTGTCCGATGCTCTGCTGATCGAGGTAGGGATACTGGTCGCCGACCTCGGCGAAGCCGTCCTGATTGTGACCTGCGAAGCCGTCCTGAGGGTGGTCGGCGAAGCCGTCGCCGCGGTTGTCCCGCACTGCGGGGATCTGACGCGTCTGGTCCGGATCGAACGGCGCCGCGGGAGGAGGGCGGTTGCCCTGATCCCCACCTCGGTACTGCTTGATCAGATCGGTCCGCTGCTGCTCGTCTGGATCGGACGGGTTGTACGGCGAACCCGACGCCGGGGCGGGTGTGCTCGGGCCGCGGAGCAGCAGCCACACGCCTGCGGCGAGCAGGACCACTCCGAGGATGCCGGCGCCGATCGGGATCCAGCGCCCCCACAGTTTGATCGGACTGTCGAGGTCTTTGGCGTCCGCGGCGAGCTGTTCCTGCGTGCTCTGGGTGTAGGAGAAGACGACGTCGAGCGCGGTCAGCCGGTAATCGAGCATCGCCTGCGGCGAGTCGTCGCTGACGTTGAGCTTGAACTCCTGCTTGATGTGTTCGCGCTCGTTGATGATGGTGCCGCTGACCGGATCGACGTAGAGGTCTCGGGTCGTGGTCTGGATCAGCGAGGCCGGTAACCGCTCGTTGTTGCGGTACCCCTCGAACCCGCCGTACCAGCCGGCAGGCTGATCAATCGAGGTACCGGCGAGCTGCTGGTCGTTGGCATCGGTGAGGGTGCTCAGGTCGGTCTCCGGGACCTCCTGGGTGAAGTGGTAGGTGTTGACGCCGTTGATCTCGGTCTCGTCGACGAACTGCAACGGATTCGTGGTGCGGCTCGGTAGGTCGAAGTAGGTATAGGTCTTGCCCTTGTCGACACCGAACGGGAAGCGGTACTGCAGTCCCTGGCGGTCGGGGAGGCTGACGCTGTTCTCGCCGGCGTCGACCTGGACCTCGGACTGCCCACCGCCGCTGATCTGCGGTTCGGCGGTGGTGCGGTTGGTGGTGATCCGGTCGCGGGTCGCGGTGAGAAGCGCTGTCATGCAGTCATTTCCACCACCCTGAGCCGGTGGGGTCACGGTCTCGTCACCGTCGGTGTACGAGTCGATCCGGATGGAGTTACCCGCCTGGAAGGTGACCTTGTTGGCGTCGGCGGGGTCGACGACCAGCACCCGCTGCTGTTCGGTCAACTTCGCGTCCGACACCTGCGGTCGCGGCTCGTCGAGTGAGCAGCGGTTGAAGATCTTCGCGGGCAGCGCATCAGAGGCGGACACCCCCTGCTGACCCTGGCTGTCGGCGACGCTGGTGATGTCGAGATCCATGGGTGTCTTCTTGAGCGTCCCCACGTAATAGAGGGGGAGCGCGATGGCCACCACGATGAGCAGAACGCCGAAGAAGATGGCGACCGGTCCCGCGAGGTCCCTGGCAGACATCCGAGGCCCTGTTGCCATACGTCGGGTACTCCTTCAGATCTTGAGTCGGTGCAGCGGGCAGTTAAAGCGAGACTAACAGCCGAGGTCGTCGCAGCCGGGCACTCAGCTCGGCCCTCTCCACCGGTACATTGGCTGACCATGCGTCCCCAGCGGCAGGCCGGCGCCCCGGCTGCCTTCGTGCCTGCGCTCGAAGGCATGCGTGCCCTGGCGGCTGTTGGGGTCATGACCACCCACGTGGCCTTCCAGACGGGCGCAGTGGACGGCAGTGTCCTCGGGGCGATCTGGGGTCGCTTCGACATGGCCGTCGCCCTCTTCTTCGCGCTCTCGGGGTTTCTGCTGTGGCGTCCGCACGCCGCCGCCGCGCACGATCCTTCGCGCACGCCCCCCGGCGTGATCCGATACCTGCGCCATCGCGTCGTGCGCATCTGGCCCGCGTATGTGGTGGTCGTGGTCGTCGTCCTGATGTTGCTGCCCGACGCCCGGCCCGCCGACGCCACCGTGTGGCTGGCGAATCTGACCCTCACCCAGGTCTTCGTGCCGCTGACGTTGACGGCCGGACTGACCCAGATGTGGAGCCTGTCGGTCGAGGTCAGTTTCTACCTGGCGCTGCCGCTGTTCGCCTGGCTGCTCGTGCGGTTGCGCGGGCGACGAGCGCGGTGGCGGATACCGATGTTGTCCGCTGCGGCCGTGTTCAGCCTGGGCTGGGCCTGGGTCGCCGACGCGCTGCCGCTGGCCGCCGGGGTCGAGGCCAAGAACTGGCTGCCGGGTCATCTGCCGTGGTTCATCAGCGGGCTGATCCTGGCCGAGCTGGTGGTGTCGAGGTCCGGGGGTGTCGTCGCGAGGCTGGGGTCGCGGCCCTGGTGGATGGCAGGCGTCGCGGCGGGGGCGTTCGCGTTGTCCTGCACCGAACTCGCCGGGCCCACCGGGTTGGCCCCGCTGGCACCCTGGCAGTTCGCCGTCAAGATGGTGCTGGGTGCGATTCTCGGTTTCGCGTTGCTCGGACCACTGGTTCTGGGGCCACCTCGGACTCATCGGATCCTGGACTCGGCGCCGATGCAGGCCCTGGGCCGGTGGTCGTATGCCATCTTCATCTGGCACCTCGCGGTCCTGGCCGCGGTCTTCCCGTTGGCCGGCGTCATCCCGTTCTCCGGTTCGATGGTGGTGGTCTGGTGTTTGACGTTGCTGCTCACGATCGGGGTCTCGGCGGCGAGCTATTCGTGGATCGAGGATCCGGCACGACGGTGGCTGCGTCGCTCCGAGCAGCGCGCTGCGTCAGCGTCGACGACGGTGCAGGTTCGCCCGGATCAGCCATCGAGGCAGTCCGATCGCATGCCACGCGACGAGTACGACCGCCAGCAGAGCCGGTAGCTGTACCCACCAATCCCAGCCGTTGTACCCGAGCGATGACCGCCACGGTCCGGCAGCGAGCCCGAACGTGGCGGCGGTCATCAACGACGCCACGAGCGCCGGAGTCCGCTGCTTTCCGCGCAGCGAGCGGGAGACGAGAGGTGCCGCGGTGCTCGTGATGGCGACTACTGCTGCCACGGCCACCGCGATCGGACCTGTGAGCAGGTAGACCACCGCGCCGAGCAGCAGCGGTAGCACTGTGCGGCTGTCGAACGGCCGAGCCACCGGCAACGACACCGACGTTCGCCGGGCCGGGACGAAGGTGCAGAGCAGCAGTAGCGCCAGCAGGGCGAGTCCGCCTGCGATCGCCCACCGGTAGGGCTGATCGAGCGGGAAGGTCAGATCGATGGCGCCGGCAAAACCTGCCGGAACAATCCAACCCTGCTGCCAGCCATTGACGACGATGGGCTGCAGTTCGTCGTCTCCGGCATGCGCCTGCCACCCGGGATTGGTGCTCTCCGGCACGATGAGTACGCGCTCGCTGCTCTCACCGGCGACCGTGACGCTGCGATCGGTGGCGTTCCACCTGTTCACGGTCACCGGTGTCGGGGTGGCACTCGGTGAGGGGTCTTCGTCGCCGAGATCTGTAGCCGTGAGCTCGACCCCGGCCACGGTGAACGCCGGACCGGGGTTGACCGCGAGTTCCTGCTCACCGGCGGCAAGGTCGACGGGCCGTTGGTCGCAGGCCTGTGCACGGATCGGTGCTCCCGACGCGAGGGCCGCTGCGGTGGTCTTCAGTGAGAACCGCTGCACGCTACCGGCAATGGTCAGACCCGGCCCGTCGACACAGGAGACCTCGATCGGGCGGTCGGGGTCCGGCGGGGTCGGCACGCCCCCGAGGACGGTGATCTCGGAGATCCCGGACGGGGCGATGGCGGCGAATCCGAGACTGTTGACGTCGAGGACCTCATCCTTTTCGAGGACGGTGATCGAGATCGTCGAGGTGAGATGGGGATCGAGCGCGATCCGTCCGTCGGCGGGGATCGTCCGTACCTGGCGTCCGTTGCCGAGATCGATCCCCACCGTCACCGGTCGCGCCGGGAATTGGCCAGTGGGGACGGTGATCTGGAGTCCGTCGACCTCACGCGGACTCGGCAGCGTGAGTTCGATTGTCGGCCGCTCGGCGCCGGCACCGCTGTCGCGGGCCACCCAGGTGGTGCCGGGGTCGCCATCGACGGCCGCGCCGGCGTTGCCGCGGGGGTCGATGCTCGCCGACGGCGCGGTCGCGACGATCTGATCCTGGCCGGCCAATAATCGATTGAGTTCCTCGGAAGGGTTGGCGGTCAGTGTGATCGAGGGTTTCACCGTCACCGGGCTCGGCACCGACAACACCCGTCCGAAGATCCCGGGCTCTTCGGGCGCGAGTCCCAGTGCGCCCGAACATCGCGTGACGTCGCGGTCGGGTACACACGCGTCACGCCCGGGTAGTTCGGGGGCCAGTGCCCACCCCGCGATCTGTTGACCGGCCACCAATTGCGGCAGTACGACCCGGTGCCGAATGGGCAGCGTCCGCGCCTGCGTGGCATCGCGGAGCTCGATCTCCGAGATCGCGAATTGGTTCCCGGCCGTCCCGTTGTCGGTGCCGATGGCCCTGATCTGCACCCATCGGGTCGGACCGCTGGGCGGCACCACGGACGTGGGCTCGCCCGGGGTCACGCCGGTGGCCACGGTGCTCCCGGCCTCGGTGGTGATCAGCAGCGTACTGACGCCGGCGCCGAGTGCCTTGCCGACGGTGACGTCGAGGGCCAGCCGCTCCCGTGGTCTGGTGAAGTCGAGCTGCAACCACTGTCCCACTGCGGAGTCGAGTCCGCGGCTGACCCACGAGGTGTTCGGGTTCCCGTCGAATGCGGCCGCCGGTGAGCTACCAGGAGCACTCTGCCCCAGTTGTGTTGCATCGGAGGCGGACCCGGATGCACTGACAGACAATTGTCCGGGCTCACCGTCGAGCAGCCACTCGCCCTGGACCAGTGGCTGCCCGTCGACCGGGTAGTCCGTCGCGGCGTTCTGGGTCAGTCGTGGATCTCCGGGCGCGCGGATCGCCGAACTGTGGTCGTCGACGCGCCCGAAGTCGATTTCACGGTCGGTGGGGGTATCGGTGACGATCAGTGGTGCATCGGGGAGTCCGGCCCGCTGCGCATCGGCCTGCAGGAGGACGGGTCCCAGGGGTGGACGACCGCTCAGCGCCGCTGCATTCTGTAGTGGTGCAAGGGTTTCAGGTCCACCTGACACCCGGGGCATCTGGTTCAGCGGTACGGTGGCAGGCCGGGTACCGGGGAACGCGACGTCAGAGTCGACCTGAAAGATCTGCACTGCAGGCATCGTCGGACGCAAGCCGTCATCGGAGACGACGTCGTCGATGCGCGGCGGACCGACCTCGGGTCCGAACTGCGCAACCGGTGTCAGACCCGGCGAACCCGCAATCGCATTGTGGGCCAGGATCGGTCGCGCAGACCTCGAGGTGGACGGATCGAGGTCGGCGCGTACGACCACGTATGAAATACCCTGCTGGGCAAGCGTGGCGGCGAGGCCGGGGAGCGGTCGTCCGGCGGCGATCGCCCGCTGCACCGAATCCAGGGCCCGGATGGCGCCGGGCGGTGTCAGCGGGATGGCATCGCGCACCGCCCACGGTTCATCGGCGAGCACCTGCAGCGGTTCGTCACGGGTCAGGCCCCAGGTCTGGTTGGCGAAAGGGGAACCGGGGACGACCAGGGCGCGCCGATTCTGGTTCGCACCATTGTCTTCGAGCCACTGGGCCGTCTGCTTCCAGTACGACGGGATGGAGCTGTAGCTGCCCGGGGCTGCGAGGGAGGCGGTCCAGACCATGGAACCTGCGGCGAGCGCGGCCACCAGGACCACGATCGCGGCCGACACCGGCCGAGAACGCTCCGGGTGGGCGAACGCGCGGCCGGTACCGCGCCAGCCGGCGACGTCTGGGGTGGGGACGCGGGCAAGCAGGTGAGCGATGCCCAGTGCCAACGGGATCCGGATCAGCGGATCCCACTTGTGGACGTTGCGCAAAGGTGCGCCCGCGTCGTCGAGGAACACC
Source organism: Williamsia soli (assembly GCF_017377795.1). Classification (GTDB taxonomy): domain Bacteria; phylum Actinomycetota; class Actinomycetes; order Mycobacteriales; family Mycobacteriaceae; genus Williamsia; species Williamsia soli. The sequence goes on from NZ_JAFRDR010000001.1 coordinate 404,710, forward strand.
CGCACCGACTCCGAGAGCGGCGACCCGAGCTGCCCGGGATAGCCGAGGCAGATCATGAGCAGCCCGATGATCACGATGGTGATGAGTCGACCGCGTCCGGGCATGGCCCGCATGGCGAGCCCGGTCAGTCCTGCCGCCGCGAGCAACCCGGTGGAGAGCACCGCAACCGGCTGAGTGACCAGGCTTGCCCCCGCGACCCGTTCCGGTGAGACGAACGGTGTCCAGGCGCTGGTCCCGCGCAACACCTCGGTCAGGGACACCCATTCTGTTGTCACCCGGGAAGATTCGATGAAATCCAGGAACGGCGGGCTGACGCGGGACAGGATGAGCAGCGGGACGACCCACCACAGGCATGCCGCCGTCGCCCCGAGCGCCCACCACCCGCCGAATCGCAACCAGCGCGCGGCCGGTCTCTTGATCGGGGTGTGCAGCAACCACCACAGTCCGGCGACCGACGCCGCGGCAAGTGTTGCGACCGCGTTCACCGCGCCCATCAGCGCCAGCGCGCAGGCAGATTGGAAAGCCAGCTGCCGCAAATTCTTTCGCGGCTCGCTGTGGTTCAGTGCGACGACGACGGGAGCGAGCACCCACGGGGCCAGCATCACCGGCAACGTCTCCGAGGAAATCGATCCGATGGTCGTCAGGACTCGCGGGCTCGCGACAAAGATCACCGCGGCGAAGATCCGGGACCACCGCGAGCCGACACCCACTGCGTCGGCGAGGCGGACGAACCCCACGAAGCCGACCCACAGCAGCAGGGCCCACCACAGGCGCTGGGTCACCCAGGGCGGAAGCGTGAGCAGGTCGCCGACAGCGAAGAAGGCCCCATGCGGGAAGAAGTAGCCGTAGGCCTGATTCTGCACCTGGCCGAGCGGTGCGATGGACGACCACAGATGCGCGGCGCGACCGAGAAAGCCGAGAGGGTCGGAGGTGAGGTCGAGTTTGGTGTCGGCGGCGATCAGGCCGGGCGATTGGGCGAATGACGCCACCAGCGCCCACAGAGCTGCAAAGAGCAGTCCCCGTTTGGTCAGTTTGTGACTCCGGCGTTGTCCCTGGTGCCGTAGTCGACCGAGCCCTGAACGAATCCGCTGTCGGCGTTGAAGCTGTTCACATCGGTTGCTGGCTTGTCCTCGGAGGTCAAGACGCCACCGAGGAACACCGCTCCAATGGCCACGACCACGCCGAGGAGGCCGGCGACAGCGCCGGCGATCAGGCGGTTGTTCATCATGGCTGCGAAGTTACCACCCGGGCCTTGCTCTTCCGGTCAGCCGCCTTCCGGCCGGCGACGGCGCCCTCGCCGCGGCGGGCACACCCGGCCGGGACCACGAGTACCGGGCGGTGGCAATGCTTCAGTACGTGCTCGGCAACACTGCTGTGCAGTAGCGCTCGCAAACCCGATGAACCGCGGGTTCCCGTGACGAGGATGTCGACCTCCAGGGTGTCCGCGGCATCGACCAGTGCACCCCAGACAGTCGTGTCGACCTCGGCGAGGCGGCCCTCGGCAGCCAGGCCCGCCGCCCGGGCCCGCGCGACGCCTTGGGAATTGCGGGTACGGGCGTCGACATGCAGTGCGTCGTCGATGTCCTGGTCGACGACCGAATGCAGCACGGGCTGCATCCCGCCCGACAGCGCGGACAGACGGGCGCTCTGGTGGACTCCCGATTCCCACGCCGTCACGACATAGGCGCGATGGGAGGCCAGAAAACGCCCCGCGTAGTCGATCGCGCGATCGGCGTTCTCGCTGCCGTCGTAGGCGATCATGATCGTGTCTTGGTGGGTGTCACCGATTTGACCGGACATGGCTTTTCCTCCCGCAGGGGCTGAGGGCTTCGAGGATACCCGGCAAATGTAACGTCCGTCACATCAGTGGCCCGTGCAAGACTCGACGCATGTTTTTCCCCGTGCAGTCCTCTCGTCGTGCCTCCCGTCCTGGGCGGTCGAGATGTCTGGCCGTGCTGACGGTGACGGTGGCGTCCGTGCTGGCCGCGTGCAGTAACGGTGACGGGGGTCCGGAGATCCCGCCGACCTCGGCCTACTCCAGCAGTACGGCTTCGAGTGTCCCGGTGTCGTCGTCGCCTGCGGTGACGCCGGTGTCGTGCGGGGAGGACGAACTCGAGTCGATGAGCCTGCGGCGCAAGCTCGCCCAGCTGCTGGTCGTCGGCGTCACCGGCACGTCGGATGCCCTGGACGTCGTGCAGACCGAACAGATCGGCGGCGTGTTCATCGGTAGCTGGACCGATCTGTCGATCCTGTCCGACGGCGGCATCGAGACGGTGCAGGACGCGGCAAAGACCCCGGTGATGGTCACCGTCGATCAGGAGGGCGGCCGGGTGTCGCGGCTGTCGTCGCTGGGAATCGACAGCCCGTCGGCCCGAGAACTCGCCCAGACCGAGACTCCGGCGCAGGTCCGCGCGCTGGCGAAGGCGCAGGGTCTGAAGATGAAGGAACTCGGGGTCACCGTCGATTACGCACCGGTGGCGGACGTGAGCGATGAGTCCACCGACGACGTGATCGGCGACCGTTCGTTCAGCGACGATCCCGAGGTCGTGACCCAGTACGCGAACGCCTATGCCCACGGCCTCCAGGATGCAGGCATCATGCCGGTGTTCAAGCATTTCCCGGGCCACGGTCACGGATCCGGCGACTCACACACCGGCACCGTCGCGACCCCGCCGCTGGACGAGCTGCAGGACGACGATCTCGTCCCGTATCGGTCGCTGATCCAGCCCGGCGTCGGGGTGATGGTCGGACATCTCATCGTCCCGGGTCTGACCAAACCCGACACCCCGGCGAGCATCAGCGAACCGGCGATGTCGTTCCTCCGCGAGGGCACCGGCTACGGCGGCAAGCCCTTCGACGGTCCGATCTTCACCGACGATCTGTCGGGCATGGCGGCCATCAGTGCCAAGTACGGCATCGAGAAGGCCGCGACCCTCGCGCTGTCCGCCGGCGCCGACATCGCGCTGTGGCTGTCCACCGACAAGGTGCCCGCGGTGCTCGATACGTTAACCGCGGCCGTGAAGGCCGGCGAGTTGCCTGCCACGCAGGTGGACGAGTCGGTGGTGCGGGTGCTCCGGGCGAAGGGCGTGCTCGACTGCTGACCTGCTCGACCCCGCGAATGCGGCGACGATTCCCCACTTCGGGAACCCGAAACTTACCGGCTGGTAAGGTAGTCCGGACGTCCATGTGTCCAGAAACTGGCAGGAAGAGTGGTTGTGGTGGCCGGAGGAACGAAGCGCCTACCGCGCGCCGTGCGCGAGCAGCAGATGCTCGATGCGGCCGTACAGGTGTTCGCCGCCAACGGCTTTCGTGAGACCTCTATGGATGCCATTGCGGCACAGGCCAGCATCAGCAAGCCGATGCTGTATCTGTACTACGGGTCGAAGGACGAACTGTTCGGCGCCTGTATCAATCGGGAGGGTGGCCGCTTCATCGAGGCGATGAGCGCCGGCTTCGACCCGAATCTCCGGCAGCACGATCAGGCCCGCACCGTCATCTACGACTTCTTGCGGTACGTCCACGACAACAAGGAGTCGTGGCGGGTGCTCTATCGCCTCGCCACCGGCCAGGCCAACTTCGCAGGACTGGTCGCCGCCAGTCGGGCGCGACTGATCGAGATGGTCGCCGACCTGCTTCGCCGCGGGACCACGGTTCCGCACCCGAGTGACACCGACTTCGAACTGATGGCCGTCGCGCTGGTCGGTGCCGGTGAGGCGGTGGCCGACCGGATCTCCGAAGGGGACATCGACCTCGACACCGCGGCCGACCTCATGGTCTCCATGGGCTGGCGCGGCCTTGCAGGCGACCGCCCCTAGCATCCGAAAATGGTGGGTTTTGGCGACCTCCACCTGGGGAAATGCTCGCCAAAACCCACCAATTCCGGGATTACCGGAGTGTCGCGGTGAGGTGCGGGTAACCCTTTTTCGGGTTGAGCACCGAGATGTCGAACGCGCCCGATCCCGCGCCCTCGACCGGCTTGGTGTAGACGTTCACCGTCGCGGGCAGGATGACCGGCTTACCGAACCGCACGTTGTACGTGACCTTGCCGTCGAGTCGTCCCTCGACGTTGGCCACCACGCGCGCGGCGGTCCACATGCCGTGTGCGATGGCCCGGGGAAAGCCGAACGCCTTGGCGCCCAGATCACTCATGTGGATCGGGTTGCGGTCGCCGCTGGCTGCCGCGTACTGCCGGATCAGACCCAGATCTGCCTTCAGCTTCGCGTCCGGGGGCGGGGGCCGATGGTCCTTCGGGGCCTCGGGCCGCGGTCCACCGGACAGGCTGGTGCGCTGCTGACTCAGGAACGTCGCGGTCTGCCGGGCGACCGGCTCATGGCCGACGGCGAACTCGGAGATGACGTCGACCAGCATGCCCTTGCGGTGTTCGCGGAGGTTCTCCGCATGCGTGGTGATGGTCAGCGGCTCGGTGACCCCGATCGGCCGGTACCGCTCGATGGTGTTCTCGATATGGACCGAACCGATGGCCGTGAGCGGGAAGTCGCCTGCCACAAGCAGTTTCATGACCAACGGGAACTGGAGGACGAACGGGAACGTCAACGGGAGCGTGTCGCCGAACCGCTGACCCGTCGCGGCGCAGTACGCGGCGAGCTGGTCGAGGTCGACCTTCACGCCGGACAGCGTCAGCTCGGTGTCGGGAAGAGTGGCGTCAGGAGACACCTTTCCCGACTTGCCGACCACCGGGAGCATCCCGATGATGGCCCGCCGGTAGATGTCGGCGGTCCCGGGGAGCTCTTTCAGTGCAATGGTTTTGGCCATGTCAGGCACCCAGCATGCTCTGGCCGCAGACCCGGACGACGTTGCCGGTGACCGCACTCGACGCCGGGTTGGCGAAGTACGCGACGGTCTCTGCGACGTCGACGGTCTGGCCGCCCTGCTGCAGCGAGCTGATGCGACGACCCACCTCGCGGGTGGCCAGCGGGATCGCGGCGGTCATGGCGGTTTCGATGAAGCCGGGCGCGACCGCGTTGATGGTGATCTTCTTCTCGGCAAGGATCGGCGCATAGGCGTCGACGAGTCCGATCACGCCGGCCTTCGAGGTGCCGTAGTTGGTCTGCCCGCGGTTGCCCGCGATGCCCGCGATGGACGACACGTCGATGACCGAGCCGCCTTCACGCAGTGCGCCCGCCTCGACCAGGTCGTCGACGAGCTGCTGCGGCGCAATGAGATTCACGCCGATGACCGAACTCCAGCGGGCGTCGTCCATGTTGGCGAGCAACTTGTCGCGGGTGATGCCTGCGTTGTTCACGATGATGTCCACTCCGCCGTGACGTTCGAGGACGTGTTCGGCGAGCTTCTTGCCGGCGTCGGCGGCGGTGACGTCGAGGGGCAGTGCGGTGCCGCCGACCTTGTTCGCGGTCGCCGAGAGGGCGTCGCCCGCAGCGGGGATGTCCGCGGCGATGACGTGGGCGCCATCGCGAGCGAGCACCTCGGCGATGGTGGCGCCGATGCCGCGGGCGGCGCCGGTGACCACGGCCACCTTGCCCTGCAGCGGCTTGTCCCAGCTGGCCGGGGCGACGGCATCTTTCTCGTCGACGCGGATGACCTGGGCGTCGACGAAGGCCGACTTGGCCGACAGGAGGAATCGCAGTGTCGATTCGAGGCCGGACAGCCCGGTCTTGGCGTCGGGGGAGACGTACACGAGTTGTGCCGTGGCACCCTTGCGAAGCTCCTTGCCGAGGGACCGGGTGAAGCCTTCGAGGGCGCGCTGGGCGATGTGTTCGCTCGGGTCCTTGATCAGCTCCGGGGTGGTGCCGATGACCACGAACCGCGCCGAGTTGCCGGTGGAACGCAGTGTCGGGCCGAAGAACTCGAAGAGCAGCGAGAGCTCGGAGGATTGTGTGATCCCGGTCGCATCGAGGACGACGGCGCCGAGCTTGTCCGCGCCCCGGCCCCCGGTGTTGTTCGTGATCAGTTCATAACCGCTGTCGGGATCGCCGAGGATCTCGCGCAGCGGTTCGATCAGCCGGCCGTTGCCGCCGAGCAGGACCGGGCCCGACAGGGCGGGTTCGCCGGCCTTGTAACGGCGCAGGACCGGCGGCTGCGGCAGGCCGACCTTGCCGGCGATGAACGATCCGGGTCCGGAGCTGACGAACGTCGAATACAGGTCGGTGGTTCCAGTGGCTGACACGAAGCACTCCTAGGTCGCTGACGGCATCTGAAGTTGTTTTCCGCCGCCCATCAGGGGTAGTCCCGGGCGGAGTCGACAACTAACTTACTCGCGAGTAAGAATACGCTATACGAGTCATCCACTACATGGGAGATCCACAGTGTCGACGAGCAATGGACCATCAAACAGCGGGCCAACAAACAGCGGGTCAGCGGAGACCAGCGGGGCTGCGACCACGTCGCGCGCGTCCCGCAGCGTGCGGCCGGTCGCTATCGTCGGTGGCAACCGGATTCCGTTCGCGCGCCAGGACGGTGCGTACGCCAAGGCGAGCAATCAGGACATGTTCACCGCCACGCTCGATGGCCTGATCAGCCGATTCAGCCTGCAGGGTGAGCGTCTCGGCATGGTCGCGGGCGGCGCGGTGCTCAAGCACTCGCGCGACTTCAACCTGATCCGTGAGTCGGTACTGGGTTCGGCGTTGTCGCCGTACACGCCTGCCTTCGATCTGCAGCAGGCCTGCGGTACCGGTCTGCAGGCGATCTCCGCGGTCGCCGACGGCATCGCCACCGGCAAGTTCGAAGCGGGCATCGGAGGCGGCGTCGACACCACATCGGATGCCCCGATCGGGGTTTCCGAAGACATGCGTCAGGTGATGTTGCAGGTCAATCGGGCTCGCAGTCTGGCTGACCGGCTCAAGGCCATTGCCAAGCTCCCGACCTCGCTGGGCATCGAGATCCCGCGCAACGGCGAGCCGCGCACAGGTATGTCGATGGGCGACCACGCGGCCATCACCGCAAAAGAGTTCGGCATCAAGCGCGAGGATCAGGACGAACTGGCTGCGGCCAGCCATCAGAAGATGGCGGCCGCGTACGACCGCGGCTTCTTCGATGACCTGATCACCCCGTTCCAGGGCCTGGCCCGCGACCAGAACCTGCGTCCGGGCAGCACGGTCGAGAAGCTGGCGACCCTCAAGCCGGTCTTCGGTGTCTCGCTCGGCGACGCGACCATGACCGCGGGCAACTCGACCCCACTGACCGACGGTGCGTCGGCGGTGCTGCTGTCCACCGACGAGTGGGCTGCGGAGAAGAAGCTGCCGGTGCTCGCGCATCTGGTGGACGTCGAGACCGCTGCGGTCGACTACGTCAACGGGCCCGACGGACTGTTGATGGCCCCGACCTACGCCATTCCGCGACTGCTCCAGCGCAACGGCCTGACCCTGCAGGACTTCGATTTCTATGAGATCCACGAGGCCTTCGCGTCGGTGGTGCTCTGCACCCTCGCGGCGTTCGAATCCGAGGATTACTGCAAAGAACGCCTCGGCCTCGACAACGCACTCGGCTCGATCGATCGCACCAAGCTCAACGTCAACGGGTCGTCGTTGGCTGCGGGTCACCCGTTCGCCGCGACCGGTGGCCGGATCGTCGCGCAGGCGGCGAAGCAGATCAAGGAGAACGGCGGCGGCCGCGCGCTGATCTCCATCTGTGCCGCCGGCGGTCAAGGCGTCACCGCGATCATCGAGGGCTGATCCACCCCCCCGATAATGGGGCCTTTTGGCGAACAAAACCCCAGGTGGGGTCCGCCATAAGGGCCCATCATCGGGAGGTGGGAAAAAAGTTTTGGCGGGTGTGTAACGTCCCGGCAGAACTCTGCGATGAACCAAGTAACTCCGGCTGAGCTGCACGACCCCCGACCCTGTAGCTCAGTCGGAGTTACCTAAATTCTGGCGCGATCACATCCTCGGCCGGACCTAGTTCTGAAGGTAACTCCGCGGCTTGCCCGTGCTCTCGTCGTCGCCGTACTTCTCGGTGAACTCGGTCTCGAGCGATTCCAGCGTTCGGCCCTTGGTCTCGGGCAGGTACAACTTCACGAAGGTGAACGCGCAGCAGCCCAGGACGAAGAAGATGAAGAACGTCGTGGAGATGCTGAACCAGTCCACGAGCTGCAAGAAGAAGAATCCGACCCCGAAGTTCACCAGCCACAGCACGCAACCGGTGACGCCGAACGCGAAGCCACGGATCTCGAGCGGGAAGATCTCGGAGAGCATCAGCCAGGTCACGGGTGACGTCGCACCCTGCTGGAAGGCCAAGAACGTCACCGTCAGGGTCAGTACCACGAACGCGCGGCCCGTCCCCGACGGCAGGATCAGCGAGAAGATCCCGATCAGCAGCAGTGCCGTGGCGGTGCCGGCGACGCCGACCATCAACATGGGCCGACGACCCACCTTGCCCAGCAACCAGATGCCGACAAACGTGGCTGCCACGGAGATGACGCCGTTCGCGATGTTGGCCGTGAGGGCGGCGTCCTTGTCGAAACCGGAGTCCTCCAGGATCTGCGTCCCGTAGTACATGATCGAGTTCACTCCGCTGATCTGCTGGACGACCGCGATGCCGCAGCCGATCACCAGCACCCGCCGGATCCACGGGACGTCGCGCAGGACGGTCCACTGCATCTTGACCGTCGACTTCTCTTCCTCGGCCATCCGGGTGATCTCGTCGGCCTCGATGCGGGCCTGCTGCTCTTCGCGGACCTGATGCAAGACGCGCAGCATGTCGGCGGTCCGACCCTGTCGGCCGAGCCAGCGCGGACTCTCGGGCATCACCAGCATGCCGAACCACAGCACCAATGCCGGCAATGTGGCGATGACCAGCATGTAGCGCCAGACGTGGTTGTCCTCGGTGAGGTTCGCGAGAATCGCATTGAACGTGAAGGCGAGAAGCTGCCCGCTGACGATCATCAGCTCGTTCTGGGTGACCATACGTCCGCGTTTCTCGGCCGGTGACATCTCGGCGAGATAGGTGGGTACGGTGACCGACGCGCCGCCGACCGCGAGTCCGAGCACGAAACGGAAGGCCACCATGACCTCCATCGAGGGGGCGAAGACACAGCCCAGGGTCGCGAAGAAGAAGATGACCGCCAGGCCGATGATGTTGCGTCGACGCCCATATCGGTCGGCGAGACGACCGCCCGCGATCGCGCCGACCGCGGCCCCGAAGATGAGCGAACTTGCCACCAGGGACTCGGTGAACGACGTCAGATTCAGCTGGTCCTTCTCGGCCATGTACGGCAGGGCGCCGTTGATGACGCCTGTGTCGTAGCCGAACAGCAGCCCGCCGAACGTCGAGATGATGGTGGCCAGGCGCAGGAACTTCGCAGGTGAACGGGTGGCTCCGCGCCGGCTCATACGCCTGCCTTCCGGTGTGATCTGGCTCGCTCTCGGCCAGCTGTGAAGTTAGCACTGGTCGGGGCCTGAAGCGGGGCGGAGCTCAAAGTGCGCGTCTGGCGTCGAGCGCTGGTTAGGGTAGCCTTCGTTTCATGGGATTTTCGTTTGGGCGCGTGGTCGAGAAGACAGAGCTGAACCCCCGGCTGATCCGGATCGTCTTCGCGATCGCCGATCTCGATCAGCTGCAGGTGCCGGATGTGGCCGACGCGGCCGTCGGGATCTACTTTCCCGAACCCGGCGAGCGCAAGGCGCCGGCGATGGAGAACCGCGACGGTGTCTGGAGCTACTACGACATCGATCCGATGCCGGAGGGGCGCAATTACTCCGTGCGTTATCTGGACCGTTCGGCGGCGACGATGACCATCGACTTCGTGGTCCACGACCACGGCACCGCGACCCTGTGGGCTCAGCGAACAGGGATCGGGGAGGAGGTCGCGATGTCGCACGCCCGGTCCTGGTATCGGCCGGAGCCCAGCACCGAATGGCAGTTGCTGGTGGCCGATCTCGCCGGACTGCCCGCGCTGGCGCGCATTCTCGAGGAGCTCCCCGCGAATCCGCGGGTGACGGCGATTGTCGAGGTGTGCGATGACGAGGATCTCTCCTACCTACCGAAGCGCGCCGACGTCGAAGTGATCGCGCAAGTGGGCAGTGGCAACGGATTCGGCGAGAGCAAGCTCGGTGACGCCGTCGAGGAGTTCGTGCACACGTACGGCCGCGGCTACTGCTGGTTCGCTGCCGAGGCCAAGGCGTCGCGGACTGCGCGCAAGCACTTGCGCAAGCAGTACGGCTGGAAAGCCGATCAGTGCGACATCATCGGCTACTGGCGCTTCGACGGTGAGGCCTGGGCCCGCAAGTTCGAAGAGGTTGGTGCCGAACTGTTCTCGGTGTATTCGACGGCGATCGCGGAAGGCAAGAGCGAGAAGATCGCCAGCGAGGAGTTCGACGACGCCCTCGAGAGAGCGGGATTGTGACCACGCAACCCTTAGCGTTCTAGGGTGGTGGGCACGCGCACGAACAACGGCTTGGGGGAATGTGTAGTGGACACCGACGCGATGTTGCGTCAGGAGGAATCCGACTCATACAGATCTGGCACCCGGTGGCCGGTCTGGTTCGTCCCGCCGGCTGACCCTGTCCGCGGCAAAGAGATCAGGGTTGATGCGGAGACCACCCCTCGACAACTGGCGGTGCGGACCGTCTTCGGCGCAGGCAAGTACACCCTGCCCGCGATGGTCCTGATGATCGGGCACTTTGTCGGTGAGGCGCTGGTCCCGGTGATCATGGGCATCGCCATCGATCGAGCGGTCGCAACCGGGGACGTCGGGTCTCTGGTGATCTGGGTGGTCGCGCTCGCCGCGAACTTCGTGTTGCTCTCGCACACCTGGCGTTTCGGTGAACGGTTGGCGGTCTACGGCCAGACCATGGTCGAGCATCACTTCCGGATGCGCGTCACCGACCGCATTCTCGATCCGATGGGCATGGCGGGGCCTGCGCGACTGCCGGGCGTGTCGTTGAACATCGCGACCTCGGACGTCAACCGCCTCTCGTACGCGGTGTTCCTGGCGGTGTTCCCTGTCGGTGAGATGGCGGCGGTGTTGGTGGCAGGTGGTGTGCTGCTGTTCATCTCGTGGCCACTCGGGCTCGCCATCCTGCTCGGGGCTCCGACCCTGTTGTGGATTCTCGACCTCAGTGGTGGCCCACTTCGCGCACGCACCGAGCACGAGCAGGAGGCCGCGGGCGAGGCCGCCGGGACGGCCGCTGATCTGGTCGCGGGCTTCAGGATCGTCAAGGGCCTCGGCGCCGAAGGCGAAGCGGGCCGGCGCTATCGGGTTGCCAGCCGCCGCGCGAGAGACGGAGCCATCCGGGCCGGACGCTCCCAGGGGGCGTACATCGGTGTCATGCAGATGGTCTCGGCGCTCTTCGTGGTCGCAGTCGGCATCGCCGCCGGTCTGATGGCGCTGAACGGCGCGATGAGCCTGGGTGCGCTGATCACGGTGGTGGGCCTGACGCAGTTCATCATGGGACCGCTGAACAACCTGGGCACCAACTTCGGCGCGGTCTGGAACACCGCTGTGCCCTGTGCCAAGCGGGTGCTGTCGGTGTTGCAGGCCGAGCCGTCGGCGCAGACCGGCCGCGTACGAGATGCGCGCGGCGCAGTCGCCTTCCGGAACTTCACGCTCGGGCCAGTCCACGATCTCGATCTGGAGTTGCCGCCGTCGGGGCTGATCACCGTGATCTGTGGACCCGAGACCACCGATGCCCTGACGTCGGTGCTCGCCCGCAAGGTCCATCCCGACGCAGGCAGTGTCACGTTGGGTGGCGTCGATCTGTTCGACCTGGACAACGACATCTCGCAGCAACTGGTTCGCGCCGTACCGCATTCGCCCGATCTCTTCGAGGGAACAGTGCTCGACAACATCGGCGCCGGAGCCGGAAACCTGCCGGACCGTGATTCCCGGGTCACCCGGGCGATCTTCGCCGCCGCCTGTGACGACGTCGCCGAGGTGCTGCCGCTCGGTCTCGACACCCCGGTCGGGGAGGCAGGGCGCATGTTGTCCGGTGGCCAGAGGCAGCGGGTGAGTCTTGCCAGGGCGCTCGCGGCGGACTCCGCGGTGCTCGTGCTCGACGACCCGACCACCGCGGTCGATTCGGTCACCGAGGCCACCGTGGCACAGCGACTCTCGCAGGCGCGACAGGGGCGGACCACGGTCATCTTCAGCAATTCACCTGCCTTGCTCGAGGCCTCCGATCAGGTGATCGTCTTCGACGGTGCCGCCTTGGCCTATCAGGGCGATCTCGCCGGTGCGCAGGCGGCGTACGCGAACTCGAACGGGGGCTCGCGATGAGCGCCACGCCGGCGCCGGTGGCACCCACCGGAAACAAGCTCGCGATCGCCGACTTCAAGGTGACGATGGGTTACCTGGGGCGAGAGATGCGCAGGCACACCTGGCAACTCGTGCTGCTCGCCGTGATCATGACGATCGCGGCGGCTCTGGGCCTGGTGACCCCACGCTCACTGGGCACCATCATCGATATTGCCAACGACAACGGTGACGCCTCGGAGATCTGGCGTCTGTCCGGGATCATGGCTGCCTCGGCGATCGGTGCCGCGGCATTCGCAGGTCTCGGAGTCATGCTGTCCGCGAGGATCTTCGAGTCGATCCTCGCCGATCTGCGAGAAGCGATGATCGATGCGTCACTCCGGCTGCGACTCAATCGGGTCGAGGCGGCGGGCAGCGGCGACCTGGTCTCGCGGGCGACGGCCGACGTCAGCACCGTCAGCGAGGCAATCGGCTCGGCGGTCCCGACCTTGCTGACCGCGGCGTTCACCGTCGGCGTCACGTTCCTCGGTCTGGCCACGCTCGACTGGCGGTTCCTGATCGTGCTGGTCGTGATCATGCCGGTGTACATCAACGGGATCCGGATGTACCTGCAGCGCGCGCCGGGGCTGTACGCCGCGGTTCGGGCCTCGACGGCCGATCGCGCCCACCATGTACTCGGCGCGATTCGCGGACTCGAATCGGTGCACGCTTTCCGGCTCTCGGAGTCGTTGAACCGGCGGATCGACTCACATTCGTGGGAGGTGGTCCGGTGGGAGATGCGAGCCAGCGTCTTGCAGAGCCGTCTCGGGGCACGGGTCAACCTCGGCGAATTCATCGGGATGACAACCATTCTGGTCGTCGGGTTCACCCTCGTCGACGCCAATTCCCTCACCATCGGTGCGGTCACCGCGGCCATGCTGTTCTTCCTGTTGCTGTTCGATCCGATCGGGCAATTGCTGTTCGTCGTCGACGACCTGCAGTCCGGCGCCGTCGCACTGGGCCGCATCGTCGGGGTGATCGAGGAGTCCAAGACCATCGTCGCCCCCACCTCGGACGGTTCCACAAACCCCACTGCACCACTGTTGGAACTGCAGGACATCACCCACGGTTACTCGGCCGACCACCTGGTGCTGCACGAGATCTCGCTGACCTTGTCTGCGGGCGAGCACGTGGCCGTCGTCGGATCGTCGGGTGCGGGCAAGACCACGCTCGCGGCAATCGTGGCGGGTATCCATCAACCGTCTCGCGGGCGGACACTCCTCGAAGGCGTCGACATCGCCACGGTCGAACCCACCCAACTGTCGCGTTCGATCGCGCTCGTGACCCAGGAAGTGCACGTGTTCGCGGGCACACTCGGGGATGACCTGAGGATGGCCGCGCCTGACGCCACCGACGAAGAACTCTGGTCAGCTCTCGAAGTGGTCGGCGCTGCGCAATGGGTACGAAAACTCTCGGACGGTGTGAAAACGACTGTCGGGCAGGAAGGTCACCAGCTCACCCCGATGCAGTCACAACAGCTCGCCCTCGCGCGGCTGGTCTTGCTCGATCCGAAGGTCGCGATCCTCGACGAGGCGACGGCCGACGCGGGCAGCGTCGGGGCAGGGATGCTCGAGGAGTCGGCCCAGGCGGCGCTACGCGGTCGCTCTGCTCTGATCATCGCGCATCGGCTGAGCCAAGCCGCGCGGGCCGATCGGATCGCGTTCATGGAGCGCGGCCGCATCGTCGAGGTGGGTACGCACGAGGAGCTGGTGGCCCTCGGTGGACGCTATGGGGCGCTCTGGAAGGCATGGTCGCGAGGTCGCGGCGATGTCGGTGGGAACTGAAGCCGTAGGGCACTAACTAGCCTTTCGTTTTGTGGGCCAGTGTGACGACGCTGACTTCCTAATTCTGCGTATTTTGTCTAGGCTATTCTTGTGAACGTCGGCGTGGTCCGGTGGCGCTCCGACCACCCACGAGGCGTAGACAAGGAGCTGAGGAATTGAGTCAGCAGAATGTGTCGACAACTCTGTCGCAGCAGCAGGTGATCGCCGATATAGCGGACGCACTCGGCGTTTCGCCCGCGAACCTGTCGATGGATGAGGACCTGTTCGACGCCGGTCTCGATTCCATCCGCTTGATGTCCTTGATCGAGAAGTGGCGGACCGCAGGCTCTGCAGGCGCGGACTTCCCGACGCTCGCGGCGGAACCTGCGCTCGGTACCTGGCTCGAGGTGATCCTGGGTGCCGATGCGCCTGCGGCCGGGGCGGAGCAGGCATGAGGACGTGCATGGCGACGGTGTCGTTGGGTGGGAGCCTCGAAGAGAAGATCGATGCGATAGCGGCCGCAGGTTTCGACGGCATCGAGCTGCTCGACGACGACTTGCGAAAGTCCGCGCTGACGGCGAGCGAATGTGCTCGCCGGTGCGCCGATCTCGGATTGAGCATTGATCTGTACCAACCCTTTCGGCGGGCCGAAGGTGTTTCCGGGCGCGAATTCAGGGACGTCCTCTCGCGCTTCGAACGCGAACTCGAGGTGATGCACGAGGTCGGTTGTGATTCGATCCTGGTGGTGTCCAACACCGATGACGATGCGGATGGCAGTCGGGACCTCTCGGTGGAACAGCTCGCGGCCCTGGGGGACAACGCGGTTGAGCACGGTATGACGGTGATGTTCGAGGCGCTCGCGTGGGGCACCCACATCAGCACGGTCGTCGACGCCTGGGATGTACTGCGCGAGGCAGATCACCCGGGTCTGGAACTGGTGGTCGACACGTTCCATCTGATCTCTCGCGGCGAGGGCGCAGACACCCTCGACGCACTTCCGCACGAGTCGGTCGGATTCTTCCAGCTCGCAGATGCCCCGTGGAAGTCCATGGATCTCAAGCAATGGAGCCGAGGACATCGCTGCTTCCCGGGCGAAGGTGAGTTGGACCTTCTCGCTCCCATCGCATCGGTTCTCGCCGGGGGATACAACGGGCCGCTGTCGCTCGAGATCTTCAACCCGGGCTATCGCGAGCGTCCGGCGCACGAGGTGGCCAAGTCTGGTGCCGAAGCGCTCAGCAGGATCGTCGCCGCGCTGGAGCGGGCGGCGAAGCCCGCCGAAGATGTGACCGAGTGGGTGTCTCGATGAGCGCGGGCAACTCTGATCGTCCTGAACTCGCCCCACTCGTGCTCGACGGGGTCGTGCCGTACCCGGAGGAAATCGCTGCGCGGTATCGCCGGGAAGGTCATTGGGTCGATCAGACCCTCGGGGAGATGTTGTTCGAGGTCGTCGAACGCGCTCCTGACAAGACCGCGATCATCTCGGGTGACACTCGGATCACCTACGCAGAGTTGGGGGAACTCGTACTCGGATACGCCGCGGGGTTCTCCCGGCTGGGCATCGGTCGTGGCGACAGGGTTGTGCTCCATCTGCCGAATGTCTCCGAGTACGTGCCGATCCTGTTCGGGCTCTTCGAAGTCGGGGCGATTCCGGTGTTGGCGCTCGCCGCGCTGCGACGTCACGAGATCGAGTACTTCGTGGAGTTCACCGAGGCCCGGGCGTACATAACCGTCGAATCGCATGCCGGCAACGATTTCGCGACGCTGGCCAGGGAACTCGAGCTCTCCTCGCCCACGTTGGAGCACACTGTCGTGTTGTCCACGACCGGCGGAGGTCGCGACGTGGAACGTCTGCTCTCCCACGGTGTCGCGACCCATCATCGGCGGTCCCTACCGTCGGACGTCGCCTTCCTGCAATTGTCCGGCGGCACAACGGGTCAGCCGAAGGTGATCCCGCACACCCACGAAGATTATCTGGCGTCCGTGCGGGCCAGCGTCGAGATCTGCGCAATCGCCGAGGACACCGTCCAACTCGTCGTTCTGCCCCTCTGTCACAGCTTCGCCATGCGGTCCCCCGGGTTCCTCGGTGTCCTCAGCGCGGGCGGAACGATTGTGCCGGTCACCAGCGGTAGTCCCGATGTCGCCTTCCCGCTCATCGCCGAACACGGCGTGACCGACGTCTCTGTGGTTCCGCCGCTCGCGATCGTCTGGCTCAACTCCTCCTTGAAAGACGACTACGACCTGACGAGCCTTCGCGTTCTGCGGGTCGGGGGAGCCAGATTCAGTGCCGAAGCCGCACGTCGGGTGCGCTCTGAACTGGGTGCGGTGGTGCAGCAGAGTTTCGGTATGGCTGAAGGTCTCACGACATTCACCGGACTCGACGAAGACGATGACACGATCACGACGCGGCAGGGCCGACCGACCTTGGTCGCCGACGAGGTGCTCGTGGTCGACGATGACGGACACGAGGTCGCCCGAGGCGATGCGGGGCATTTGCTGACCCGGGGGCCCTCGACCATCCGCGGCTACTACCGAGCACCTGAGCACAACGCGCAGAACTTCACGGCAGACGGGTTCTATCGGACCGGGGACATCGTTCGCGAGGACGAACGCGGATACCTGACCGTCGTCGGCCGCTCGAAGGATCAGATCAACAGGGGCGGGGAGAAGGTCGCTCCTGAAGAAGTGGAGAACCTGATCCTCGCGTTCGACGCCGTGCACGACGTCTCCGTCGTGGGCATTCCTGACGAGATGCTCGGTGAGCGTACGAAAGCCTTTGTGATGCCACGTAAAGGGGGCGACACATCGACACTGACCTTGGCCGGGATCAGGAAGTTCCTGCGGGACAAGGGTCTCGCCGCGTACAAACTGCCGGATGTGGTCGAACTGGTCGAAGAGTTCGAGCGGACGCCCGTGGGCAAGGTCAGCAAACGCGGGCAGCGAGCGCGTTGAGCCATATGGCCTTGGACAAAATAGCTTATACTTCGTACAACTAGGCTAACTGAGATAGGTCCGATAATGATCAATCGAGCGGGCTCCAGCGTGAGCCAGGCAGGAGGAGTCGATTCGTGAGTATCGACAGCAGTGCTCCGGTCGACGTGGTGGGTGTGGGCTTCGGTCCATCGAACCTCGCGTTGGCGATCGCGATCTCCGAACACAATGAGCGAGCGGACCCGTCCGATCGGATCACGGCCGGCTTCGTGGAGAAACAGCCGCGATTCGGTTGGCACCGAGGAATGCTGTTGCCCGGCACGACGATGCAGATCTCGTTTTTGAAGGATCTCGCCACGCAACGTGACGTGTGCAGTGAGTTCTCGTTCCTGAAGTACCTCTCCGATCGGGGCAGGTTGACCGACTTCATCAACCAGCAGAGCTTCTTCCCGACTCGGCTCGAGTTCCACGACTACCTGGAGTGGGCCGCGGCGAAAGTCGATCTGCCGGTCACCTATGGCGCTGAGGTGAACTCGGTGACCTGGTCGGGGGACACCTTCGAGGTCAGGGTCTCCGACTCCCGTTCCATCAGGGGGCGCAACGTGGTGTTGGCGGGTGGCCTTCGCTCGAAGGTCCCTGACGGTGTTCGCCTGGGTAAGAGGGTGTTCCACAATCATCGGCTGCTGCAGCACCTCCAGGAACTGCCGCCCTTGCAGCATCAGAGGCTCGTGGTCGTCGGGGCCGGGCAGAGTGCGGCGGAGGTGGCTGCGTACCTGCACGAGTCTTATCCTGACGCGGAGATCCACGCGGTGTTCGGCAAGTACGGCTACACACCTGCCGACGACAGCCCGTACGCCAATCGCATCTTCGATCCCGACGGCGTTGTCGACTTCCATCAGTCCTCCGAAGAGCTCCGCGCGCAGTTGCTCAGCTACCACCGCGGCACCAACTATTCGGCTGTGGACCCGCCACTGATCGAGGAACTGTATCGACGCGAGTACGGCGAACGGGTTTCGGGTCGGCGCCGCCTGTTCGTGCGGGGCGCATCTGAGACGAGCAGTGTGCGCGAGACCGACACCGGTGTGGCGGTACGGATCACACACCGTCCCTCTCAGGCCGTAGACGATCTCGACTGCGACGCAGTCGTCTTCGCGACCGGATTCGAGCCGACCGGCCTGAGTGACCTGCTCGGTCCGCTGGCAGACGCCTGCGACGTGGATGACAAGGGTCGACCTGTGGTCGACCGTGACTATCGGGTGGCGACCAGCGGGAAGATCGCCGGAGGCATCTACCTGCAAGGCAACACCGAACACACCCACGGTCTGACCTCCACCCTGCTGTCCAATCTGGCCGTCCGCTCCGGCGAACTGGTCGAGTCATTCGTCGAGACCAAGAGGTCGCGGGCGAGCGCGGAGCGTGTCACCCACACGAGCGAATCGCGAACAGAAGGAGAGAAGAATCTTGTCTACCAATCCCTTTGATGATGAAGACGGCAAGTTCTACGTCCTGATCAACGGCGAGGAACAGTACTCGTTGTGGCCGACGTTCGCAGCTGTGCCCGCGGGTTGGCACATCGTGCACGGCGAAGGCGGTCAGACGAGTCGTCAATCATGCCTCGAGTTCGTCGAGGAACACTGGACTGATCTGCGACCCAAGAGCCTGCGAGATGCCATGGACCGCGATGCGGCCGAACCGGTTGCGCGTCAGACCACCTGAGAACTCACCGTCACAGTTCACCCCAACCTCGAGGAAAGAACCATGCTCCGCACTCTGGTCAACGGCAAGATCCACCGTGCCACCGTCACTCAAGCCGACCTGCATTACGTCGGATCGATCACCATCGACGAAACGCTCATGAGGGCGGCAGATCTGGTGGAAGGCGAGAAGGTCCAGGTTGTCGACGTCACCAACGGCGCACGGTTGGAGACCTACGCGATCACCGGCGCGGCCGATTCGGGAGTCATCTGTATCAACGGTGCTGCGGCACATCTGGTCAACCCGGGCGATCTCGTGATCATCATGTCGTTTCTGCAACTCGAGCAGGCCGAGGTGATCGTCCACGAACCGAAGGTCGTCCATGTCGACGCGGACAACTCGATCGTCGCTCTCGGAAACGATCCGGCACAACCGGTCCCCGGGTCGACCGACCAGCTGCCGAGTCGGTAGTCCACGATTCGCGGCACGTCACGATTTCGACGGATCGGCTCGTGGATCCTGAGCGCAAAGGGTGTGATCGGCAATGGAACGTCGTCTGAGGTCGTCTGATGCCCTGAGGTCGGCTTCAGCCCTGAGGTTGTCTCACGCGCAGTGGGGTGTCTGGTTCGCGCAAGAACTCGCGCCGCAGTCACCGGTGTTCTCGATCGGGCAGATCGCCTGGTTGCCCATGGGGTCCGATGCGGAGCTGCTCTCCCGTGCGGTGGGGGTGGCGGTTCATGACGCCGAGGTGTTGTGGATGGTGTTCGACGTCGACGAGAGCGGCCCGCGGCAGTTCGTGCGACGTCCGGACAGCCCACCCGCCGTCGCCGTATCGATGTTCGACGGCACCGCCGATGCCCTTCGCGCCCAGGCGAGAGTGCGCGTGTCAGAGCCGGTCCCACTCGATGGTGATCAGCTCTTCAGCGCGACCGTGTGGCGGTTGACCGACGGGCAGCTCGCGTGGGAGTTCCGGGCGCACCACATCCTTCTCGACGCCTACGGCATCTCGTTGCTGACCCGTCGGGTGGCAGAGGTGTACACCGCGTTGGCGAGGGGTGCGGCGGTACCGGAATCCAAGTTCGGCACGGTCGCTGAGATGATCGCAGCCGAGGACGATTACGACAGCAGCGACGTCGCCGAACGCGACCGCGCCTATTGGCGCGCACTCGTCGAATCGTGGGGTCACGAGCGACGAGTGCAGGTTTCGGCGGCGCCTGAGCCGGCGATGCCGATCAGCGTCTCGGTGGAATTGGACCGAGACATCATCGATCGCGTCGACCAACTCGCCAAACCCCTCGGGGCGACCTGGGGCGACGTCATGATCGCCCTGTGGGGCTGGTTCAACGCGGTGAGAGACGGCGATACCGCGGCGACCATCGGTATCCCCGTCATGGCGCGCCGCGGAGTGGGACTGCTGACCCCCATGATGCAGGTGAACATACTGCCGCTCGACCTGCAGTTCGACCCTCATGACCGGGTCGGTGACGCGATCACGCGGGCGACTACCGCGATGAGGGACATCCGTCGTCACCAGCGGTTCCGTGGCGAGCGGCTCGTCGAGGTGGTCGACGGTGTCAAACCGGCACTGTCGCAGATCAATTTGCATGTCTTCGACTACAACGCTGACTTCGACGGCGCAGTGGCCGTCACCGAGGCGCTGGCCACCGGACCCGCAGAAGACCTGAACCTGTTCGTCTACAACGACCCGGTCAACGGGTTCGTGCTCGAGTTGAAGGCGAGCCCGGCCAGGTACGACGAGCCGGCGTTGCGAGTGCACCTGCGCCGGATCGAGAGTGCAGTCCGCGAGTTGTCCTCGCTGACAGGTGATGATCCGCTCCGCGCGCTCTCACCGGCCGATCACACCGACCTCGTATCGCTCGCCGAGTGGGCGTCGCAGCCGGCTGCGGTCCGCCAGACTTCTGTGATCAGCGGGACGACCCGGCCCGCCACGACGATCGACGCTCGCCTGCAGGCGGCCGCGCAAAAACATTCGACACGGGTCGCAGTCATCGCCGGAGACGACATCCGACTCACCTACGCCGACTTCGATACTCTGGTGAATCAGGTTGCGCGGTACCTGATCTCGATCGGCATCCGCACCGGCGACCGCGTCGCGGTGATGGCCGGGCGCGACGAATGGTTGCCCGTCATGTTGGCGGCCGTCATGCGAGCCGGCGCCGTGTACGTCCCGATCGATCCGGACAATCCGGTCGATCGAATTCGCTATCTACTCGGTGATGCCGCGCCGGGCGTCGTCCTGACGAATACCGGAACAGCGACAGAAATCGATGCGGTTCTCGCCGATGCAGGTACCCCGATCGTCGATCTCAGCGATTCGAAGACGCGCCGAAGGGTTGCCGAGCTGTCGCCTGCGCCGGTCAAGGATGTCGACCGGTCCCGTCGCCTGATGGCAGAGGACGCTGCGTATCTGATCTACACCTCGGGCACCACCGGAGCGCCGAAGGGTGTGGTGGTCAGCCATGCCAATGTCATCGCTCTCTTCGACGCCACGCAGCACTTCGACTTCTCCGCCGACGATGTGTGGATCCTCCTGCATTCCTACGCATTCGACTTCTCCGTCTGGGAACAATGGGCGCCTTTGACAACCGGTGCGACCCTCGTTGTCGTCGACCAGGAGGTCCTGCGCGACCCGATCCTGATCGGTGACGCGATCCGTCGACATCGCGTGACCGTGCTGAATCAGACGCCGTCGGCGTTCTATGCGTTGATCGACGTCGAAGACGATCGCCCGGACACGGCGGACCTTGCCTTGCGGACAGTGATATTCGGCGGTGAAGCACTGAATGCGGCGAGACTCTCGTCCTGGCAGCAGCGACATCGCGGTGGGCCGACCCTGATCAACATGTACGGCATCACCGAGACCACCGTGCACGTGTCCGAAACGGTGGTGACCGGCGAATCGGCGACCGGCAGTGCGTCGATCATCGGACGGCCGCTGCCCGGTTTGCGCGCCGACGTGTTCACCCCGCATCTGCAGTGCGCACCCGTGGGTGTGGTGGGTGAACTCTACGTCGCGGGACCGCAGGTGACCCACGGCTACCGCGGTCGTGCGGCGTTGACGGCGACCCGTTTCGTCGCGAACCCGAATGGGTCGGGCGACCGGATGTACCGCACCGGCGACCTGGCGAGGTGGAATACGACCGGAGAGCTCGAGTATATCGGCCGGATCGATGATCAGGTCGAGATCCGTGGCTTCCGAATCGAACCCGGCGAGGTCGCCGCGGCCGTCCAGTCACATCCGGCGGTGACGGCCGCAGCCGTCGTCCCGATCCGACAACCCGATTCAGGACATCTGCTCGCTGCGTACTACTGCACGCAGGCCGGCACCGACGTCGAAGGCGGGCCACTCGAGGACGCGTTGCGCGAGTGGGCGGCGGCAGCCCTACCCGCCTACATGGTGCCGTCGGTGTTCGTCAGGGTCGACGCGTTACCGATGACGAAAAACGGCAAGCTGGACCGACGCGCATTGCCGACCATCGACCTCGCTGAGCACGCTGGACGCGGTCGAGAGCTGCTGAGCGAGGACGAGTATGCGATCGCGTCGGTGTTCCGAGACGTTCTCGGACTGGTGCCCAACGCACCGATATCCGCCGATGACGACTTCTTCAAGCTCGGCGGCGACAGCATCGTGTCGATTCAGGCGGTGTCTCATGCCCGGCGCATCGGGCTGGTGACCACCGCCAAGCAGGTGTTCGAACACCGCACGGTCGCTCGGATCGCGGCGTCGGCCGTACCCGTCGCCCGCGTGCCAGATGTGTTCGGACGAGACTCGGCCGATGATCAGGGGGTCGGGGCGGGCGCCCCGCTCATCCCGATAGCGCACCGGCTGCACGGAACGGCCGGATTCGACTCGTTCGCCCAGACTTTCGTCTTCGCAGGCCCGGCAGCGGTCACGGCGACGCAACTTCGCGGCGCGTTCGAGAGGTTGGTCGACAGGCACCCCGCGCTGCGAGCGCGGGTCGGTGAGCGTGGCGGCGAACTTCAGCTCGAGATCGACTCGGCCGCGCACTCGGTCGCAGAGCAACTCGATCATCACGAGCTCGACGACGCCGCCACGTCCCACTGGGGCTCGCAGCGATGGCAACAGCAGCTCGACGCGATCACTGCGACGCTGGCACATTCACTGAATCCCTCGAAGGGCACGATGTGGCGCGCGACGTGGGCCACTGCCGAAGGCGAGGCGACGGGCCGTCTGGTGGTGGTGATCCACCACCTGGTCGTCGACGGGGTGTCCTGGCGCATCCTGGGAGACGATCTCGCCGCGGCGGTACTCGAGGGAGGCCACGGCTACGCGGCCCTCTCGGCGCCGGGTACAGGGCTGCTGGCGTGGTCGCGGGCACTGACCGCGGTCGCCGATACTGCTGCGCTCGAAGGGCAACGGCCGCTGTGGCTGTCGATGACGAACCCGTCGGAGCGGCCGCTGGGCGCCCGACACCTCGATCCGCGCCGCGACACCTACGAGCAGGTGCGGCGTGTGACGGTGAGCGCCTGCGGCGAGACCTCAGCGGCGTTGTTGGCCGAGATACCGCAGATCGTCTCGGGCACCGTCAACGACGTTCTGCTGGGTGCTTTGTCGGCGGCCCTCGGGATCTGGTCGAGCACCCGCGACGCAGGAATCGATCACGGGATCGTGCTGGGATTGGAGGGGCACGGCCGCGAAGAGAGTGTGGTCGAGGGCAGCGAACTCTCGACGACCGTCGGATGGTTCACCTCGTGGTACCCGGTGCGTCTGCCCGTGTCGACCGGGGACGCCGACGATCTGACGATGGCGTCCCCCCAGCGGTTGGTGGCCGCGGTGCTGGCGGTGAAGGAGACCCTGGCGGCCATCCCGGACAAGGGAATCGGCTACGGGATCCTCCGTCACCTCACGCAGGCCCCCGATGACTTGCTGCGGACGCTCGATCACCCGCAGGTGTCGTTCAACTATCTCGGGCAGTTCACGGTCGTCGATGACGACGTCGCGCCGTGGCGACCCGCTCCAGAAACCGGCGGGATCGCGCTGCATGTGGCTGATGAGGCCCCCGCGCCGGCAATCGTCGACATCACCGCGCGGTCGATTGTCTCGGACACCGGCGTCCGGCTGGTCGCGGATTTTGCCTACGTGCACACCGTCATCGATGAGGACGCGGTACAGGAACTCGCCGAGTTGTGGGTCCAGGTGCTGTCCACACTGGCCGAGTATGCCAGGGGGCCCCGGGCGGTCCTCTCACACTCGCCGAGCGACTTTCCGCTCGTGAACATCTCGTCGGCCTCCATCCGGGACTGGGAAGATGAGTTCGGAGAACTGGCCGACGTCCACCCCTTGACCCCGGCACAGCGCGGCGTGT
Organism: Williamsia soli; assembly: GCF_017377795.1. Taxonomy (GTDB): domain Bacteria; phylum Actinomycetota; class Actinomycetes; order Mycobacteriales; family Mycobacteriaceae; genus Williamsia; species Williamsia soli. The sequence continues at coordinate 428,646 of NZ_JAFRDR010000001.1, forward strand.
TGTTCCATTCGCAACTGAGTATGGGACATCCAGGTGTGGACCTGTATGTCGCGCAGCACATCCGGGATGTCGTAGGCCCGCTTTCGCAGGACCGGTTGCAAAACGCGTGGTTGGCGGTGTCGGCAAAGCACCCGCAGTTGCGCGTGGCTGTACGGGCCGGCAACGACGGGACGCCGGTGGCGGTCGTGCCGAAAATCATGCACGAACCGGTGACCGTTCTCGATCTGCGTGCGAGTGACCACCCGGATCGCGACCTGGAACGGTTCGCCGACGAGGACCGCGCCCGGGGATTCGACCTCCAACCAGGCGAGGGTGGTGTCCGCGAGAGGGCCGCGCTGGTCCGTCTGGCCGTCGCGCTCGTGGATGACTCGACCAGCGTCCTCGTCCTCACCTCGCATCATGCGGTGCTGGACGGCTGGTCGACCCCGTTGCTCGTGCAGGAATTGCTCCGTGCTTACCAGGATCCGGAATCGGTGGCCTCGCGCGTCGATGACACGTTCCACCGATTCGTGCGCCGGTTGGCCGCCGCGGATGACGAACAGGCGGCGCAGACCTGGCGTGCCGCACTCGCCGCTGTCGACGAACCCACTCTGATCGCCGGGGGTTGGCAGCCGGATGGTCGCGGCTTTCCCGATACCACCGTCGCTGCCCTCACTGCAGAGGAGACGGCAGCGCTGACGGAACTCGCGGGGCGTCGGGGCGTGACCCTCAACACGGTGATCCAAGCGGCGTGGGCGGTGACCTTGCACGCCCACACAGGTTCGAGCACAACGGTCTTCGGGTCCGTGGTGTCGGGCCGTTCGGAGGACGTGGACGGCATCGAGACGGCGATCGGAATGTTCGTCAACACCATCCCCACTGTGGTGTCGCTGACGCCGGACATGACGATCGGGTCCGTGCTCTCCTCGACACACCGGTTCAACGTGTCGGTTTTGGACTGCCATCACACCTCGCTCACCGAGATGCACCGGCTGAGCGGACAATCGGTCCTGTTCGACACCCTTGTGGTGATGGAGAACTACGTCACCGACGATGCCGTCCTCGCCGAACTCGAACGGGCGAGCGGACTCTCTGTCGGACTCAGGCAATGGCGTGACTCGACGAACTATCCGCTCACGCTGCGGATTCTCCCTGCCGCAGAATTGTCGCTGGAACTGTCACACTATTCGGACGGGCTCGGTGCCGCAGCGGTCGAGCGAGTCCTCACCACCTTGGTCCGCACGCTCCGGGCGTTCGGCTCGGGTGTCGACGAGGTGGTGTCGCGCCTCGACCTGGTCGACGACGCGGACGCTGCACTGCTGCAGCGGATGTCGCAAGGGCCGATGATGCAGTTGCCGGACCTCACTGTCGACGCACTGTTGTCGGCAGCGGCGCACGAGCACGGTGACCGGCCCGCGGTGACTTTCCGGGACGTGGAACTGACGTACGCCCAGTTCGACAGCAGGGCGAACCGCCTGGCACGGCTTCTGATCGCGGCCGGAGTACGCGTCGGCGATCGGGTCGTGTCGGTCGCGGACCGAGACGATTGGCTGCCGATCTCGACGGCGGCCATCATCAGGTCCGGTGGTGTCTACGTCCCGGTGGATCCGGAGTTGCCCGCCCAGCGGCGGGATCAGATGATCGTCGATTGTGCCCCCGCGGTGATCCTGATCAACTCCGACGGGCAGACCCTTCGCGATCTACCAGAAGTCCACGACGGCGTCAGACTGATAGACCTGCGAGCGCCGTCGATCCATGATGAGATGGCCGCTGCTTCCGATGCGCGCGTCACGGACGCCGAACGAAGCAGACGACTGCTCACCGAGGACTCGGTCTACCTGATCTACACCTCGGGTACGACTGGCGTGCCCAAGGGTGTCGAGGTGAACCATCGGGCCCTGGTCAACAGGTTGTCTTGGGCCGCAGCACGATCGGATGTCCCGCACCCCGTTGGCGTCGCCAAGTCGGGCGTCGGGTTCATCGACGCGCTGACCGAGATGCTGCAGGTGATCACCGTCGGTGGTCGACTGGTCATAGCCGATCGCGACGCGGCGAAGGACCCCGCCCTGCTGTCGCAGTTGTGCGACGCGTTCGGGGTGAGCGACGCGGTCATGGTTCCGTCGCTGGCCCGCACCCTCGCTTCGGCCGGCATGACCCTCGGCGGCCTGCGCCGACTGACCTGTTCGGGCGAGCAACTCGATCCCGCGGCTCTGGATCAGCTCAGGTCGGCGTTCCCGCACGCCGCGGTGTCGAACTATTACGGATCGACCGAGGTCACCGGTGACGTGACCACTCACGCCGTCACGTCGGCGGATGCGGGACCCATCCCTATCGGTACTCCTGTCCCCAACAGCGGTGTGGTGGTCCTGGACTCGTGGCTGCGTCCCGTGCCACTGGGTGTCGTGGGTGAGTTGTACGCATCGGGTGTGCAGCTGGCACTGGGTTACCACGCCGGGTTCGCGCTGACCGCGTCCCGCTTCGTCGCGGATCCGGCAGGGACGGGGAACCGTCTCTACCGCACTGGAGATCTCGCGCGGTGGAACGCAGAAGGCCTCGTGGAGTATGTGGGTCGCGCGGACGATCAGGTGAAGATCCGTGGCCAGCGAGTGGAACCAGCCGAGGTCGCTGCCGTTCTCGGAACCCACCCAGAGGTGGGGGAGGCCGCGGTGGTCGCTGCGGCGGCGCCGGATTCGGCCATCATGTTGGTCGCCTACTACACGGTCGCCGACGACGCACAGCCGTCGGCGGTGGAGGGACAGGACCGTACCGGAGCACGGCTCGACCATCGGCTGCGTGACTGGGCCGGTGCCCGGTGTGCGGCGCACATGGTGCCGACGGTATTCGTCAGACTCGACGCGTTGCCGGTGACCGTGAACGGCAAACTGGATCGACAAGCGCTGCCGCCGGTCGATCTCGGTGCGCTCACCGGTGAGGGCCGAGCATTGGCGACCGGAACCGAGCGCGTCGTCGGGGAGCTCGTGGTCGAGGTACTCGGGCTCGGTGACACCGATTTGTCGGCTGACGACGATTTTTTCGCGCTCGGTGGGCATTCCCTGGTCGCGACGCGATTGGTGGCATTGCTCAACGAGCGGTGCGCGTGTGCGCTGACGTTGCGATCGGTCTTCGATCATCGAACGGTCGCCGCGCTGGCCGCTGCCGTCGACGCAGCGGTCGCCAACTCGGGGTCACGACAACTTCCACTGCCCGGCGACGTCTCGCGACCCGAGCAGATCCCGGCTTCGTCCGGGCAGCAGGCGCTCTGGGCGATCGAGGCGCTTTCCGACACGGACGCCCGGTACGTGGTGCCGGTGAAGTGGCGAGTTTCCGGCCGGTTCGACCCGTCGGCATGGGAACGGGCGATCGAGCTGGTGGTCCGCCGCCACGAGGCCCTGCGAACGAGACTGGTGGAGGCCGGCGCAGATGGTCTCGTGCAAGTCGTGGAGCCGGCCGAATCGGTGGGACGATGGCTCACCACCGAGCGCCTCGACCTCGACGGCAACACCGACAGCACCTGGGATGCGATCGAGGACTGGGCGCAGAGCCCGATCTCGCTTCGATCCGATATGCCGATCCGCTCGCTGATCGCAACAACCGCTGATCGAACCCATATCATCGCGGTGGCGATACACCACGCGTTCGTGGACGAATGGTCGATGTCGACGATCGCGAGCGAACTCTGGGCGGCGTACGAAGCGTATGTCGAGGGACGACAACCGTCCCTTCCGGAGATCCCGGTGCAGTATGCGGATTTCGCGGTATGGCAACACGAGCTGTCCGAGATCGGTGCGCTGAACAGCGATGCCGAGTACTGGGCCGAGGCGCTTGCCGGCGCCCCGGAGCTCTCGACCCTGCCCCCGGATCGATCGCGGCCGGCCACACCGACCTACGAGGGCGGCCATCGCGAAATCGTGGTCGACGAGTCGACAACCGCTGCACTGCAGAAGATTTCCAGCGACACCGACGCCTCGTTGTTCGTGATCGTGCACGCGGCCGTGGCGCTGACTTTGCACCGCATGGGAGCCGGCTCGGATCTGTTGCTCAGCTCGCCCACCGCGGGCCGAGCAAGTGCCGCAGTGCTGTCGACGGTCGGCTACTTCATCAACACGGTGGCGTTCCGCCATCGCCTCGACCCGACCCTGACACCGGGTGAGTTCGTGCAGGCAACGCGGGAGATGGTGCTGGAGGCACTCGATCACCAGGCGGTCCCGTTCGACGAGGCGGTCGCGGCGTCGAAGGTCGCTCGCGTGGCCGGCGCGAATCCGCTCTGTCAGGTGTTGCTCAATGTCATCACCGAGGACGAGCAGATCCGCGATGAGATCCGGGTGCCCGCAGGGCTCTCGCATCTCGAGAAGATCGGCGGCACCCTGAGGACTGTCAAGGCAGATCTGGAGATCGAGTTCCGGGTCGTCGGTGGTCGTCTCACCGGTGATGTGTCCTATGCGGCGCAGTTGTACGAGCCCGCGACCATCGACCGGCTTGTCGACGTGTTCACCGCCGCACTCGAGGTGATCGCGCACGATCGGGATCGGACACTGGGCGCGATCGAGTTCGGCGGATACGACGAGCACATCTTGACCGAGGCCCGGATCCCCGGTGCGCCTGTCCATCCCGAGCGGACCGTGGACGCGATGGTCCAGTCGGCCGTACGTGAGCGGCCGGCCGCGCGGGCGGTGGTCTTCGGCGATCGTACGTACACGGCTGGTGAATTCGACGCGCAGGTCAATGCGCTGGCCCGTCATCTGATCTTCTCCGGTGTACGGGTCGGTGACCGGGTCGCGGTGCTCATGCGCCGGCGACCCGAGCTGCCGATCGCGGTGGCCGCGGTGGTACGGGCAGGTGCGGCGTTCGTCCTGATCGATCCGGTGCATCCACAGGAGCGGATCCGCTACCTCATCGAAGACAGCGCGCCGTCAGCGATTCTCACCGCGGACCCCGCGGAAGACGTTCCGGTGCACGGCGACGAGGCCGTGATCGACCTGGTGGATCCGGGTGTGATCGCGACACTGAACGCGACGGACTCGGCCACTGTCGACGACAGCGAACGCTCCCGGGTCCTCCATCCTGACGACTCGGTATACGTCGTGTACACGTCGGGGACGACAGGGCGTCCCAAGGGCGTGGACATATCTCACCGCGCTTTCGGCGAGTTGCTCCGCCGCCGCCAGGAGCTGTGCGAGCTCACTCCGGGCGATCGCGTGATGGCCAGGACAGCAATCGGATTCGACCCTGCCGCGGCGGAGTTGTTCTGGCCCCTGGTCTTCGGGGGCGTGGCGCACTACCTCGACGACGACGAGTTCGCGGATCCGGCCAGGATAGTGGATCTGCTGAACCGCAACGAGTTCGTCTGGATCGACTTCACCCCCTCGCTCATGGAGGAGATGTTGCGGCACAAGGAGCTGACCCGGCTCTGTCCGCGGGTTCTGTCCCTTGGCGGCGAAACGGTTCCGTTGGCGCTGGCCCGAGAGCTCCACGAGCGATTCGGCATCCGCGCCTGGAACATCTACGGGCCCGCGGAGGCGACCATCGAGATCGTGGCAGGCCGGTTCGACCCCGCGGCCGAGTACCCCGGCGGCCGACTGCCGATCGGCCGGCCGCTGACCAACACGAACGCAGTGGTCCTGGATTCGTGGTTGCGGAGGGTGCCCCCCGGCACGATCGGCGAGTTGTACGTGTCGGGCGTCCAGTTGGCGCGCGGCTACCATCGTCGGCCAGGCCAGAGCGCCGCGAGCTTCGTCGCCGATCCGTGGAACACCGGAGGCCGGCTATACCGGACCGGTGATCTGGCCCGCTGGAATGCCGAAGGATCACTGGAGTACCTGGGACGCGTCGACGATCAGGTGAAGATTCGTGGACAGCGCGTCGAACCGGGCGAGGTCGCCGCGGTGGTCGCCGACCACGAGTGGGTGGGCTCGGCGGCGGTCGTGGCGGTCGATCGCGCGGTGTCGGGTATGACGCTGGTGGGGTATGCGACGGCGCGCGGTGCGGGCGCGGGCGTACCGGAGGTGGTTTTCGCGGAGCGGGTGCGGGACTGGGTCGCGGAGAAGGTCCCAGCGCACATGGTGCCCTCGGCGATCGCGCGACTCGATGTGTTGCCCGTGACGGCCAACGGAAAGGTCGACCGTAACGCTCTACCCGCGGTAGAGCCCGGTGTCGACACCGGGCGGGGCGGAGAGTTGACCACCGACACCGAACGTGTGGTCGCCGACGTCGTCGCCGCTGTGCTCGGGGTGGGTGACGGGACCCAGATGTCGGCAGGCAGCGACTTCTTCGCGCTCGGAGGTCATTCGCTGCTGGCGACGAGGTTGATCGCCACGCTCAACGAGCGGTGTGGATCAGCATTGACGATGCGGGCGGTGTTCGAGCATCCGACCGTCTCGGCGCTCAGCGCAGCAGTGGACGAGGCCGTCGCGGACACACGGTCGACGCCGAGCCCTCAGCTGCTCGATGCCCTGGATCGCCCGGAACACATCCCTGCGTCCTACGGGCAGCAGGCGCTGTGGGCCATCGGTCAGGCAACAGGACCCAGCAGTCAGTACGTCATCGGTGACGCCCTCCGGGTCGACGACCAGATCGATGCCGACACACTGCGCGCGGCGGTCGTGTCCGTGGTGCGGCGTCATGAAGCCCTGCGTACGCACTTCGCTTGGCAAGCGGACGATCTGCTGCAGATCATCCGCGATCCCGATGAGGCACAGTCAGTTCCGTACGACATCACCGAGGTCGCCGACGACGACGTGGCTCCGGTGGCAGGCCGGCTGCTCGGCCGACCACGGGACGGTTCGGAGGCGTGGCCGGTCGGGTTCGTGCATCTGCGCAGTCCCCGCGGCCAGTGGCTACTCGTGTCGGGGCATCACATCGTGTTCGACGAGACCTCGTTCGATGTCTTCCTGTCCGACCTCGACCTCACACTGCGCGCCGAGCGCGGTGACCGCGATGCTCGTGGTCGTCTCGCAGTGGGCGAGCGCGCACTTCGGCAGTTCGCCGATTGGGCTGTACGTGAACGCGCCGTGCTCGACGCTGCGCCGGGCGGTCGAGAAGCGCTGCTGGAGAAAGTCACCACGCGACTCGCGGAATATGTCGTCTATCCCTATCTGCCGTACGACCACCACGGGACGGGGCGTCCGGCGGCCTCCGAGTCGGCCGAAGCGGAATGTCTTCTTCCTCGATCGGTCGTCGATCAGTTGCAGCAGTTCGCTGCGCACAGCCGCACCACGCCTCTGATGCTCCTGAATGCGGCGCTGTCTGCCGCGTTGAGTTCGGCCGGGGCACCGGCACGGTCTGTGTACGGCACGCCGGCGACCCTGCGGGAAGGCCCCGACGAGCGGCAGTCCATCGGGTACCACCTCAACACCGTGCCGGTTCCGGTGTCGACCGAACCCGCGCTGAGCTTCGGCGAGAACGTGTCGGAAGCCCGCAGACTGATGCTCGAGTCGCTCGACACCCGGGACATGCCTTTCGAGTTCGTGGCCTCGTCACCGACGTTGCGGGTGAGTGCCGACAGTACATCGCCGGTCTTCCAGGTACTCACCGCATTTCGTGGCGCTGCACCGGAGGAGACCCATCGTCACCTGACCCGGGCCGTCGACGTCCTGGACGCCGGCCGCTCGGCGTCGGTCGCGAAGTTCGACCTCACGGTCGCAATCATCGCCGTGGGCGGGGCCTGGAGACTGTGGTTCAGTTATGCCTCGGCGCTGTTCGACGCCGCGACCATCGAACGCACGATGGAGGCCACCGCCTACCTCCTGGCCGCGGGAAGTCAGTCGCCGGAAAGCTCGGTGCGGCATCTGTACGACGAGTACCTGGCATCGGCGAAGTTCCGACGCCGCGGGTCACGGGGACCAGACCGCGCATTGTCGAACACCGATGTGGGATCGCTCTTCGGTCGGCAGATAGGTCTGCCCGCAGACAGATTCAGCATCAGTGAGGTCCGCGCCGCGACGCTGGCCGTCCTCGGTTGGAACCTCGCCGGGTCCGGCGAACTCGACCTGCCCTTTGAGGTGCTGCGCACCGAGGACGCGCCGATCTCGCGGCCGGCGGCGGCCGGACCTTCGGTCACGTGTCGTACCTCCGACGGCATCAATGCCGTTGACCTGCAGATCCGAGTCCCCGATGACGGCCGATATGATCTCGAATCCGTCGACGTGATCGCGAGTCTCGTGCGGGCGATCCTCGACACACCGGACAAGGCCACGCTGCAGATCGACCTCCCGTCCCCCGGGCTGGTAGCGCAAGAGCGCGATGCCGCAGGCAGACGTGTCGAGGACCTCACCGATCTGTGGCTGAACTACGCGGATACCGCTGACAGCGTGGATCCTGCGGTACCGCTGGTCGATTCAGAGCCCCGGTGGCGGGTGGGCGGGACCGTCGTGCACGCTGATCCCGCAGAGCACTCGGTCCGCATCACAGCGGTGTCGGCGACGGTCGGTGCGCTGGCATCGGCAGGCATTCTCGCGCCGGATGATCTCGTTGCCGAAGGCGTCATCGTCGATGTCGACGAACCATCGCGTGACGGCCTGCGCAGCTTTGTCGTCGGGCGTTCGCGGCGGACTTTCCCGGTTCTTGTCACGTGGCGTTCGGAAGCAGGCGACCTCGACGACGACAGCCGCGACGCCCTGTCGATGTCCGGCGACGAAGCCGAAGGCTTCCTGATTCTGCGCGACCACAGCCCGTCGACCATCGGCGTCTTCGACGAACTGCCCGATGCGCAGGTCGCGGTGCGTATCCACCACTCCGACAGCCACACCGCGCCCACCCCTGACCCGGCCGAAGACCACTGCATGATCGTCGACGTCATCGTGGCCCGGACGCAGGAGTCGCCTGTCCCGGTGACGGTCAGGGTGTCGACCGCGCTGGTGGTCGATGCACAGGACCTGGCCGAACGGATTGCTCGCGACATCAGTGCGACGGGAATCTCCGTGGGTGACCCGGCGGTGCTCGATCCCCGCGCAGCAGGTGTCCTGTCGGAGAAGGGTTCAGCTGACGAACTGGTTGCGGTGGAACCTCAGGTCGCCGATGAGTTGTCTGCGACGTTCGGGGCGATTGCAGAGATCCTGCCGGTCAGCCCGCTGCAGGAGGGTCTGCTCTTCCACCTGCTGTCCGCGTCTGCCGCAGAGTCGACGGACGTCTACTCCTCACAGTTCGTCATCGATTTCACCGGCCCCGTGGACCCCGCCAGGTTCCATGCTGCGACCACGGCGCTGCTGTACCGCTATCCCAACCTGCGGGCCGGTTTCCATCTCGACGGTGATTCGACGTTCCAGGTCATCGCGAGCCGGGTCGTGGCGCCGTGGACGTACTATCGCGCCGACGAGACGACCAGAGCCGGCCGCACGGCGATCTTGCGCGATGAACGTCGGCGGCCCTTCGCGGCCGACGCCCCGCCGCTGATGCGGTTCGCGTTGCTGCAGCACGATCCCGAGCGCTGGACCCTGTCCGTGGTGTTCGAGCACCTGTTGATGGACGGCTGGTCCAGCGGACTGATGGTGCAGGCACTGTTCGCGCTGTACGACGAGATCGACGTCGCGGCCGATGCCGTCCCCGAGCACACGGCCGCCGCCGAACCGGCGTTCCGGGATTACCTGCAATGGCTGGCTTCCCGCGACATCGCGCAGGGGTACTCGGTGTGGACACGTGAACTGGCGGGCATCGAGTCGCCGACCCTGATTCGTCCGGGGGTGACCGAACCGGCCCGGGCAGTCCACGCCCGGGACCACGACATCGACATCGACGACACGCTCGCGGCCGCGCTGCGGACGATCGCCACCGAAGCCGGCGTCACGCTGGCCTCGGTGCTCTACACGGCCTGGGGCGTGCTCCTCAGCAAACTGGTCGGCTCCGACGATGTCGTGTTCGGCACGGTGGCCTCCGGCCGGAGCCCGGACCTGGAGGACTCCGACCAGATCGTCGGATTGTTGTTCAACACGGTTCCCGTCCGCACGACGGTGCAGCCGGGGGTATCGGTTCGCGAGCACCTGCGCGCACAGCAGCGTAGCCAACTCGAGACCATCGATCACCCGTATGTGCAACTGTCGCAACTACACAGCGCGCTCGGGGTGGATCAGCTGTTCGACACGCTCTTCGTGCTGCAGAACCACCAATGGACCGACACGGACTCGAGGCGAATCGGCCCCGACGGAGCCATCGCGGTCGATGATGTCGCACTGGTGGATTCGACGCACTACCCGGTGTCGGTGGCATGCCATCCCGGAGACACGATCCACCTCCGATGCGCCTATCGCAGCGACCTCATCTCGCCCGACGAGGTCGCCTCCCTCATGGCGAGATTCGTATCCGTCCTGCAGGGTTTCGTCGCCGATCCCGGTGTCCCGATGGCCCGGATATCGGTACTGTCCGACGCCGAGGCAACGGCCGGGGTGACGGCGGAACTGGTCACGAGGCCGATTCCTCAGGAGACGATCGCTTCGTTGCTGGCCAAGCAGGTCGCAACCCATCCTCAGCGAATCGCGCTGGTGTCCGGCGACGTTCGCCTCACGTTCAGCGAGATGTCGACGCAGGTCCGCACGATGGCCGCCGAACTCATCCGACGCGGCATCGGTCCGGAGGATCGGGTTGCCTTGTTCCTGCGCCGCGACCACCGGATGGCGATCGCGATGTTTGCCGTGTTCGAGATAGGGGCGGCCTATGTGCCCATCGACACCGAATTGCCATCGGCACGTGTGGAATACATCTTGGCCGACTCTGAGTCGTCCATCGTGTGCACGTCCGTCGACCTGCTGCAATCGCTGCCGGACCCTGCGCCTGCGGTACTGCGGGTCGATGACGAGATCACCCCGATCGACACCGGTGACGCGGTCCGGCCGGTGGATCCCGACTCGCTGGCGTACATCATCTACACCTCCGGCTCGACGGGGGAGCCGAAAGGCGTTGCGGTTCCTTACCGTGGTCTGATCAACATGTTCTTCAACCACGTCGAGCGGATTTTTCGGCCTGCGACCGAGGGACGCGGCGGAGAACCGATGAAGATCGCGCACACCACGTCGTTCTCGTTCGACGCGTCATGGGAGCAGTTGTTCTGGTTGCTCGACGGGCACGCCGTGTACGTCATCGACGAGAGCATGAGAAAAGATCCGGCGGCGTTGCTCGCCTATTACGCGGAGAACCGGATCGATGGGTTCGACGTGACCCCTTCATACGGTGAGCTGCTGGTGGAATCAGGGCTGTTCACGCCGCGCCCCGAATCCGAGCACGGTGGTATCTCCTTGTTCTCGCTCGGCGGCGAGGCCGTGCCCGAGGCGTTGTGGAGGACGTTGCGGGAACGCGAGGGGATGTGGTCGTACAACCTCTACGGCCCTACGGAATACACGATCAATGCACTCGGTGCCAATCTCGCCGAGAGTGAACGCCCGAACGTCGGCCAGCCCATCTTCAACACCATGGCGATGCTTCTCGATCGGTCGATGACGCCGGTCCTGCCCGGCGTCGCCGGTGAGCTGTATCTCAGCGGGGTGGGCATCGGACGCGGATATCAGGGACGGCCGGGGCAGACCGCTGCGGCATTCGTGGCTCATCCCTGGCAGGCGGGCGAGCGGATGTACCGCACCGGCGATCTGATGCGGCGCCTGCCCGACGGCTCCCTGGAGTATCTCGGCCGCTCCGATGATCAGGTGAAAATCCGCGGGTTCCGGATCGAACCCGCCGAGATCGCCAGCGTGCTCGTGGCCCGTGACGACGTGTCCCGGGCGACGGTGATCGTCCGCAAGGAATCGACCGGGAAAGCGTTGCACGCCTACGTGGTTCCGTCGGGTGATGGGGTGGCCCTCGAGGTCACCGACCTCCGCGACCATCTCGCGGCCCGGTTACCCGAGTACATGGTGCCCTCGGCGATCGGTGTGGTCGAAGACATTCCGTTGACCGTGAACGGCAAGGTGGACGTACGCCGACTACCCGAGATCGACGTGGCCGACCACGTCGTCATCGGGCCACGGACCGAGACGGAGCGCACCATCACCGATGCTGTCGCCGACACGCTCGGGTTGTCGCAGGTGTCAATCGATGCGGACTTCTTCGGTATGGGCGGGCATTCACTTCTCGCGATGCGCCTCGCGGGGCGATTGAGCAACACGCTCGGCCGCCAGGTCTCTGTGCGGGCGATCTTCGACCATCCGACGGTGATCGAGCTGGCAGGGGTCCTCGATCGCGACGTCCGGTCCGATGCTGCGACCGAGGAAGCGGGATTGCCGAGGGTTGGTGACATCGAGCGACCGGCCCAGATCCCGGCATCCCACGGACAGCAGTCCCTCTGGGTGATCGACGAACTCGCGGGCGCGAGTCCGACGTACACGGTGACCATCCTGTGGCACATATCGGGAGAGTTGGCCGTCGACGCCTGGACTCTGGCCTTGCACGATGTCGTCGCCCGTCACGAGCCGTTGCGCACCAGGCTGGCGGAGGCCGCCGACGGCGCCATCACACAGATCATCGCGCCACCCGAGTCGGTGGGCCGGTGGCTGCAGATCGACCGTATCGAGGCTCTCGGGCGCAGCGATTCCGACACGATCGCACTCATCGAGCGCTGGGGACGCAAGCCGATGTCGGTCGGCGCAGACTCGACTCTGCGTGGTGTGATCGTCGACCGCGGTGACCATCACCACGTCGTGGGGATGGCGCTGCATCACGCGTTCGTGGACGAGGGGTCGATCGGCTCGGTGTCCGGTGATCTGTGGGGCGCCTATGCCGAGCGCCGTCGCGGCCTGGCACCTTCGTTTGAACCACTGCGTGTGCAATTCGCTGATTACGCCGTCTGGCAGCGCTCGATGTTCGACAGCGGCAGGTTCTCGGAAAGCGCGCGCTACTGGACCGACCAGTTGTCGGAGGCACCCGAGTTGTCGACGCTCCCGCCGGACCGGACCCGTCCGCGACAGCAGAGTTTCCGGGGTGTCGACGTGGCGATCCCGTTGGATCGCAGCCTCATGACTCGCCTCCGAGCGGTCACGGGACAGCTCGACGTGTCGATGTTCATGGCCCTGCACGCGGCGATCGCGATGACGATGAACCGCCTCGGGGCCGGCGCCGACGTCGTTCTGGGATCGCCCGCGGGCGGACGTGAAGACGAGGCTGTGGCCGACACTGTCGGCTACCTGGTCAACACCCTGCCCATACGTCATCGCATGTTCCCGCAGGACACCTATCGAGCCGTCCTCACCCGCGCCCGGGACACGGTGCTGGAGGCCTTCGATCATCAGCGGGTGCCGTTCGATCAGATCGTCGCCGCCAGGAATGGTGCGCACGTCGCCGGAGCCAATCCGTTGGTCCAGGTTCTCGTGAGTTACGTTGCCCAGTCGGCCGATTCGAACGAACGGGACCTCCTCGCTCGCTCGGGCCTGGATCTGCTCGAGCCGCTGGGCGGCAGCCTCGGAGTGGTCAAGGCAGATCTCGACATCTTCTTCGTCGACGACGGTGAGGGCATGGACGCGAACCTGTCCTACGCCGTCGACCTCTACGAGGAATCGACGATCGGGCGGTTCATCGACACCTTCATCAACGTCCTGCATGGGATTGTCGACGAACTCGATGTCTCGCTCGCTGCTGCCGAACCACTCGGGCGGCGTCACATGAGCCACGTCGGGGCTGCCGCGGGCACGGGGGATGCCGAGGGTACGGGTGACGCCGAGGGCACTGGGGACGTGGTGTCCACAGTCGATGGGTTGCTGACATCGGCTGCCGCCGCGCACAGCCCACAAACGGCCGTGGTGCACGGCACCCTCGAGTGGTCGTTTGCCGAATTCGACAGCCGGGTCAACCAGGTTGCGCGACAACTACTCGCCGCGGGTGTTCGGGTCGGCGATCACGTGGCCGTGGTCGGACGTCGTGATGAATGGCTACCGGTGATGGTCGCCGCCGTGCTCCGCGCCGGCGGTGCTTATCTCCCGGTGGATCCGGACCAGCCAGAGGACCGGATCGCCTATGTGCTCGGCGATTCGTCGCCGGCCGTGATTCTGACGAACTCGGCCGGGTGGCGAGCACCGGTGGGTGTCGAGACGGCCGTGATGGGCGCAGTGACCACCATCGATGTACACGACAGCCGCATTGCCCAACAGTCTGATTCGCCCATCACAGACTCGCATCGCAGTCGTGAACTGCTCATCGATGATGCGGCGTATCTGATCTACACCTCGGGGACGACGGGCCGCCCCAAGGGTGTGGTGGTGTCGCATCGAGCGTTGGCGAATCGCTTGCTCTGGGGTCGTGGCACCTATCCGCTCGCGGGTGGGGTGCTCGCCAAGACGCCGATCGGATTCGACGTGTCGTTGCCCGAATTGCTGTCACCGTTGGTCGAGGGGTACCCGGTCGTGGTGCTCGCCGCGGGCGACCACCGTGATCCGTGGAAGATTGCAGAGACGCTCAGGCGTGGTGACGTCGAGCGGGTGAACTTCGTCCCGTCGATGGCCGACGTCCTGGTGGAGAATGTCGATGCGGCCACGGGGGCCCGGGTGCGCGAGGTGATGCTCGCCGGTGAGGCACTGCGCTGGAGTCTCGCAGAGTCGGTCGGGTCATCGCTGGGTGCGAAGGTCTTGAACATCTACGGACCGACAGAAGCCGGGGAAGTGATGTACTTCGACTGCGCGACTGATTCCGGTGTTGCGCGAGAAGGCTACGTCCCGATCGGTCGTCCGGTGTCGAATTCCACTGTGGCGGTGCTTGACTCGTGGTTGCGCCCAGTCCCGGCCGGAGTGGTCGGTGAGTTGTACCTGTCGGGCGCACAGGTGGCCCGGGGATATCACGACCGGTTCGGTCTGACCGCGTCCCGGTTCGTCGCCGATCCCACCCGATGCGGTGAAAGGCTCTATCGGACCGGCGATCTGGTCCGATCGAATGTCCACGGACAGGTGGAATACGTGGGGCGCGCCGACGACCAGGTGAAGATTCGCGGGCAGCGGGTGGAACCAGCTGAAGTCGCGGCAGTGCTCGACACACATCCGCGGGTCTCGGCGGCGGCCGTGATCGCCGTGGATCACCCGGTGGCAGGCAAGACGCTGGTCGCCTACGTCACCTCGTCCGAACCCGATCTGGACGCGGCGGCGTTCGTTGCTCAGTTGCGTGATTGGGCCGGGCTGAGGTTACCGGCCCACATGGTGCCGACTGCGTTCACCACGCTCGAGACGTTGCCGGTGACGGCGAACGGCAAGCTGGACCGAAAGTCCCTGCCTGCAGTGGATCTGGGCGGAGGTGGTGGCGGCGGCCGGCAGTTGTCGCCAGGCACCGAGCGAGCCGTCGGCGAACTCGTCGCGGCGGTTCTGGGCCTCGAGGATGTGGAGCTGTCTGCCGACGACGACTTCTTCGCGCTGGGTGGACACTCGTTCACCGCGGTGCGGTTGGCTTCTCGCATTGCGGCAGAGTTCGGCGTGGTGGTCGGGGTTCGGCACATTTTCGACAATCCCGTGCTGTCTGCGGTAGCGGACCTCGTCGACCGTTCCGCAGCCCACACCGACGCCGACCAACTCCGTGAGTCGGTGTTGCTGGAACTGTCGCCGGCGATGGAGACGGGCAATCGAGAGCACCTGTTCTGCGTGTACCCGGCGTCGGGCTCAGCGGTCATGTACGAGCGTGTGGTGACGCACGTACCGGAAGGAGTTGCTGTCCACGGCCTGCAGAATGTGGCGCTCTTCGATCCCGATATCGATATGGGTGACCTGGAATCCACGGCGCGTTGGTATTTCGAGATCGTCGACGATGCTGCCGCCGGCGAAGACATCCATCTGCTCGGATGGTCGTACGGCGCCCATCTGGCGTTTGCGCTCGCGAAACTCATCGAGAAGCACAGCGATTCCCGGGTGCTCACCCTCACGCTTCTCGATTCCGGGCCCACCCCGGAACCCGGCTTCTGGGACCGGATGTCGATTCAGGAGTCGATCATCGATTTCTGCTACGCATTCGACATCGCTGATTCGGAAGAAATTACTTCGATTGACGAACTTGTTGCCCACGCTGTTCACGTCGCTCCGTTGTGGCCGGGTGTCAGCGAATCCGATGTAAGGGGAATGCTGAAATCCGGAGCCACCGCCACCGAGCACCTTTCGAGGCCGACTCAGGGGCAGGTTCACGCGGATGCTTTGCTGTTACAGGCTTCCGAGCGCGGCAATCTCGACACATTCAACTGGCGCGAGCACATCGTCGGAAAGGTGGAATATTCTACGACCATCAAGGGGCACAGAGAGATGCTCGACGACGATGTTGTCGCGCAGTGGGGAGGCCGGTTGCGCCGGATCATCTCCGGTACCCGACAGTGAAAGATGTACGAACCGTGTGGCTGGACACCCGGAAATGGTTTCCGGGTGAGGAAAGAGGACAAATGAATACGTGGAAGAAACTGAGACCGTGGTCGTTGTTGGCTGCGCTGACGTTGTTCCTGGTGGTGCTGATGACGGGATGTTCTGACAGCTCGGACGACAATGCCGAGTCCGGCGAGACCGTCACCGTCGAATCGGTGGATGGTCCGGTGGAGATCCCGGCAGATCCGCAGCGCATCGTTGCGTTGCGCGGCTCGGCCGAGGCGTTGTTGAGCCTGGGCAGTGACAATGTCGTCGGTGTGCCGGATCTCTACACAGAGGACTATTTCGGCGAGGACACGGCAGCATGGGAGAAATACCAGAGTCTGCCCAAAGTCGGAACCATCGCCCAACCGGACTATGAAGCAATTCTCGCCCTCGAGCCGGATCTGATCGTCGGAAACATGCTCGAGAAGCACTGGGAGACCGTTGACAAGGAGAAGCTGAAGGCCATTGCGCCGGTCGTGAATCTCGAGGGTGGGTCGCTGCTGGTCACCGACTGGTACGAGACGTTCGATGAAGCGGCAGGTATGGCCGGCATGTCCGAGCAGGCGCAGGAGCAGAAGGATCAGTTCCACGCCCGGGCCGACGAGATCCACCAGAAGTACGCCGACAAGATCGACGGCAAGAAGTTCGTGGCCGTCGCCTCCTGGTCACCGGGTACCTTCTGGGACCAGAACTCGGGAACGTATGTGCCGCACAAGCTCGAGGCCGCAGGCCTGACGTTCCCCACGGCGGAGGGGCAGGAGCGCTCGTACGAGCAACTCGGGATGCTCGCTGACTACGACGTGATCGTGTACCCGGTCAAGCCGGACGGTTCGGCGACGCCCGAGGTGCAGGCGATGCTCGACTCGGAGTTGTTCAAGAGTCTTCCCGCCGTTCAGGCCGGTCGGGTTCTCGCCGTGGCGTACACGGATCCGTTCACCTACTCGTCCGGAATGGCGAGCTTGAACAGTCTGGATGAACAGCTGGCCAAGCTTCCGCAGCAGTAACATTCGCGAGTAGAAGGTGGCGCCGACGGTTGTGTCGGCGCCACCTTTCGCGTATCGGCTCAGTGGCGCGCGGCGTCGAACAGCTCGCGGTACGACGGGTAGAACTCCTCGAGGACGCCCAGGTCGGTCGCGCGGTCGAAGTTGGGATGATCGCGGTGTTCACCGATGGTTCTCAGCTTCTTCATGCCGAAATACTCACCTGGGGAACTGGTCTCGAGCTCACCTGTCGATTGAGGCTCCCGGTCGAGGGTGCCGAGATTGTCGGTGAAGATCTCGTGGCAGGCCTCGGTCACCTGCAGCGAGAGGGTCTCCAGGGTCGTCGAGTCCGACATCGGGAACATACGTCGATCGATGATCGCGCCGGTGTCGATCCCCGCATCGACACGGTGCAACGTCACGCCGAACTCCCGCTCCGACTGCAGGATTGCGAACACTGCGGCGGCGATGGGCAACCCTCGATACTGCGGGAGAGGTCCGCCGTGGATGTTCACGATGGTCAGATCGAGTTCTAAGATCGGCTCGCGAAATATGAACGGATTGCCCACCGAGCACACGAGTTGGTCGGAGGTGACCTCGTCGATGCCGTCGGCCAGTTCGTTGACATCTGCAGTGGCCACACATTCGAGCTCGCCGGCCCAGTCCGGAACAATTTCGGCCTCGGGATGGATCACCGCGTCGACGGTTTTACCTGCTGATACGGCGTGTGCCGCAGCGCGCCAGAACAGGGCCCCCGAGCCGACCAGGATCACCGCGCGCACCCTTCTGTGCAGCAGGTTCTTCGCGCCAGACCTGCAGTAGAACTCATGTCGCTCTAGGGTAGCCTAAACCACATGACGACATTCGGGCATCCCGGAGACTCGCAGACGACTGGTGGGGATACGGCACTGCTGCACGAGCAGTGGAACGACCGATCGTCGCCGACGGTGACAACAAACGTCCCTGACCTGTTCGCCGCCGTGGTCGCGACAACGCCGGATGCGCTTGCGCTCGTCGACGGAGGGACGCGGCTGACCTACCGCGAGCTGTCCACCAGGGTGGGAGAACTGGCTGATCGCCTGCGCCGGTCCGGACTGGACGCCGAAGGCCGCGTTGCGATCGGTATGCCCCGGTCGGCCGAGATGGTCGTCGCCGTACTCGCCTCGATGACCGCGGGTGGCGCGTTCGTCCCGGTCGATCCGCAGTGGCCGGTGGCCCGTCGCCGTCAGGTGATGGCCGATGCCGCGGTGCACATCGCGCTCGTGGACCCCGATGATCGATCGGACTGGCAGGTCGACACCATCGGGGTGCGGCTGAAGGACTGGCACCACGAACGCACCGCCCCGCCACTGCCTCCGGTCGACATCGTCGGGGCCCAACTGGCCTACGTCATCTTCACGTCGGGGTCGACCGGCACCCCGAAGGGGGCGATGATCCGCCACGAGGCGATCTGTGAGCGGTTGGTGTGGCAGCGAGACCACATACTCATGTTCGGCCGCGACGACGCGTCGTTGTTCAAAGCGCCGTTGGCATTCGACATCTCGATCAACGAGATCCTGCTGCCGCTGGTCTCCGGCGGGTACGTGGTGGTCGCGGCGCCGGGTGGTGAGAAGGATCCCGAGTACCTCCTGGACGTCATCGCCGCCGAACGCGTCACCTACCTGTATCTGGTGTCGTCGATGCTCGACGCCCTGCTGGCACTGGATCGCGAGAGGTCGGTCGAGTCCGGGTCCGCGTTGGCCCCTGTCCGGCACGTCTGGTGTGGTGGCGAGGTTCTCACCCCCGATCTGTTCAGTAGATTCCGAGAGCAGTTGTCCACCACCCTGTATCACGGCTACGGACCGGCCGAGGCGACGATCGGGGTATCCCACGTCATCTACCGTGACCAAGCGGAGAGGATCGCGACCTCGATCGGCCGTCCGAACCCGCACACTCAGCTGTACGTCCTCGACGATGACCTGGCGCCGGTTCCGATCGGCGTCGGTGGCGAACTCTATGCTGCCGGATTCCTGCTGGGCCGTGGGTATGTCGGCAACTCCACCTTGACCGCTGCCAAGTTCGTGTCGAATCCGTTCGATCCTGACGGCTCGCGGATGTATCGCACCGGGGATCTCGCCCGGTGGCGCGAGGATGGGTCGCTGGAGTTCTTGGGCCGGGCAGACAATCAGGTCAAGATCCGCGGGAGACGGGTCGAACTCGAAGAGATCGAAGTGATCATCTCGGGGCACCCGCGGGTTCGCCAGGCCGTCGTGGCCTTGACCGGCAGCAGTGCGGGGGCGGACATCCTCGTCGGCTATGTGACCCAGAATCCGGGAGCCACAGTGGATCTAGAAGACCTCCAGGCGTGGTGCCGTGACCGGTTGCCGGAGTACATGGTGCCCACGAGCCTGATGGTGCTCGATGCTTTCGCGGTCACCGCGAACGGCAAGGTGGATCGCCGGGCACTGCCTGCGGTGAGCGAACCACGACGCGGAACACTGATCGCGCCCCGTACGCCGGGTGAGAAGCTCCTGTGTGATGTCTTCGCCGCCACCCTCGGAGTCGGTAAGGTCAGCGTCGACGATGACTTCTTCGCCCTCGGTGGTGACAGCATCGTCGCGGTCAAGGTGGCGCTGGCGCTGCGGCCCGCGGGTTTCAAGCTCCGATCGCAGGACATCGTCGCCCATCGGACCCCGGAGCGGTTGGCCCCGGTACTGACCGAGTCCGCGCCGGTGACACCACCGCAGAACGCTGAGTCGCAATCACCTCTGGTTCAGCTCGATACGCAGGAGACCGCAGAGATCTCCGCGACGGCAGGCGATCTGCGCGAGATAGTGCCGCTGACCTCGGTACAGTCCGGGATCTACTTTCACTCGGTCGCTTCGCGCGGCCACGATCCGTACACGGTCCAGCAGATAGTCGAGTTGTCCGGTCCGGTTGACGTTGCCAGGCTCGAGCGGGCTGCCCATTCGGTGATCACGCGGCACGGTGCGCTCGCGACCGGCTTTCACACCACCCGGTCCGGCAGGGTCGTCGGGGTGGTCGGCCCCGGGCACGCCCCGGAGTTCCGGACGCTGACCTTCTCTGGTGACAGCGATGACGAGGCAACGGCGTTCGTCGATCAGACCGCTGCCGAGGAACTCGAGCGACGGTTCGACCTCACCCGGCCGCCGCTCATGCGCTACACCCTGATCACCCTGGGTGCAGGACGGCACCGGCTCATCCAGACCGTGCACCACCTCATCGCCGACGGCTGGTCCGTGGCCCTGATCTGGAACGACATCGTGACCGCCTATGACGGTGAGAGGTTCGACTCCGCTGCCCCCCAACACCGCGACTTTCTCCGATGGTGGTCGCGAGAGCGAACGCCCGAGCGTGAGGTGTCGGCCTGGCAGCACTATCTCGAAGGTATCGACGGCCCGACACTGATCTCCGCGGTGCTGCCGAACGGTGCGGCAGGGAGCGGGTTCGGTCGCCGGCGCCGTGAGCTGGGCCGCGACCATCGGCAGGCGCTGACCGCCTACGCCCGCTCGCGATCGGTCAGCGAAGGCACCGTCATGACCGCGGCCTGGGGAATTCTCGTGGGTGCTCTGATGAGCCGCGATGACGTGGTCTTCGGTTCGACCACCGCTGGGCGTGGTGAGGACGTCGAGGGAATCGACCGAATCGTGGGCATGCTGATCAACACCGTGCCCACGCGCGTGCGCTGGTCGCTCGGCGAGCCGATCGACGATGTGGTGCAACGCTTTGTCGCCGCGGAGACCACCGTTGGAGATCATCAGCACGTGCCGCTGCTGGACCTCCACACTGCACTGGGCGTTCGTGAGTTGTTCGACACGCTGTTCTCGATCGAGAACCTCCAGCGCCCGGACAACGACGGCGACCTTCATCTGGGATCGATCGAATACATCCAGGCGCCGCACTATCGGTTGACCGCGCTGGTCACCTTGCATGAGTCCGTGTCGGTGGCGCTGACCAACGACCGCACCGCGATCGACGACGCGCTGGCCGATCGGATCGCGGATCTGTATCTCACGGTCGTCGAGATGATCATCGACGGCGGGCACCGCGACGTCGGTGGTTTCCGGGCGATCACGATGGCAGCCCCCGCCGATCGCGAACTCGTCGTAGACAGCTGGAACCAGACGGTGGTGGACACAGACTCGCCGGTCTCGGTCGCAGAGCTTCTGGCGCGGCGGTTCACGGAATCGCCGACCGCGGTCGCCCTGGTGCAGGAGGACACCCGCTGGACGTACGAACAGCTCGGTGTCCGGGTCAATCGCCTGGCACGGTTGCTGATCGAGGCCGGTGTCGGTCCCGAGAGGCGAGTGGCGTTGCTGCTCCCGCGGTCTCCGGAATTGGTAGTCGGGCTGCTGGCAGTCATTGCTGCCGGCGGTGTGTACGTGCCCATCGACACGCGTCACCCGGCCGACCGGATCCAGCACTACCTGACGGATTCCTCACCTGCGCTGGTACTCACCACCGACGTGATCGCGACAAGCCTGCGAGAGGCCGGAGTTCGGTTTCCTGGCCGGGTGATCGGAGTGGACGACGAAGAGACCGCACGCGGGCTCGCCGCGCAGTCCGGTGACCGGATCGACGACGCCGACCGGATTGCTGCGGTCAGGGCGGACAACGCCGCGTACGTCGTCTACACGTCCGGTTCCACGGGTGAAGCGAAGGGCGTACAGGGTTCCCAGGCCGCACTGGTCAACCGGCTTGCGTGGGCACGCGACAACTGGGCTGATGACGGGTCCGGGATACGGCTTGCGAAGAGTTCGATCGGCTTCATCGACGGGTCCACCGAAGTCCTCGGGGCGGTCGTGGCCGGCCACGGCCTGGTCATCGCCGACGAATCCGAGATGTCCGACGCAGAGCGTCTGGCTGACCTCGTTGCGGCGCACGGCATCACACAGTTGACCGGAGTCCCGACACTGTTGCGCGCAGTTGCCGAGGTGGGTGGGCATCGGGTCGCGGGCGTCGAGCTGTGGATCTGTAGCGGTGAGCCATTGTCGCCGGCAACGGTCAACGCGATTGCCGCTGTCGCACCAGAGGCGAGCATCGTGAACTCGTACGGATCTTCCGAGGTGGCCGGTGACGTCGCGTATGCCGCGATGTCTGCAGAGCGTGGTGACGGAGCGGTCCCCATCGGCGGTCCGGTGCCCGGCACGGCGACGTACCTGCTCGATGCCTGGCTGCGGCCGGTGCCGCCGGGAGCAATCGGAGAACTCTATGTCGGCGGGACACAGGTGGGTCGGGGTTACTACGGACGGCAGACCCTCACCGCTGCCCGCTTCGTCGCAGATCCGTTCGGACCCGCGGGTTCCCGGCTCTATCGCACCGGGGATCTCGCCCGGTGGTCTGTCGAGGGTCGCCTCCACTACCTGGGGCGAACTGATTTTCAGGTCCAGGTCAACGGCGTCCGAATCGAGCTGGAAGAGGTCGAGGCCGCCTTGACGGGCGTCGCCGGGGTGGCGGCCGCAGCAGCATTCGTCCACCAATCCGCCGGGTCGAACCGACTGGTGGGCTACGTGACCGCTGTGGCCGGCGCCAGGCTCGACGAGCGATCGGTGCGGGATGCGGTGGCCGCCGTGCTGCCCGTCCACGTCGTGCCGACGGTACTGGTGGTCGACTCGCTGCCGATGACGTCGACCGGGAAGCTCGATCGGGGTGCTTTACCCGCACCGGACTTCAGCTCGCGGGACAGGACCACGAGGGAGCCTTCAGGTGACGCGGAACGCGTCCTCGTATCGGCCTTCGCCGAGGCGCTGGGGCTACCGACTGTCGGCGTAGACGACGATTTCTTCGACCTCGGTGGCGACAGCATTTCCTCGATCGCGGTGGTGCGCCGCGCAACCCGAGAGGGGTTGTCCGAAGGCGGGTCGGCACTGACGATCCAAGACGTCTTCGGGCTGCGCACACCCGCGCGGTTGGCGCAGGGGCGAACGGTGAACCCATCTGAAACCGCAGCACCGCACCCGGATTCGCAGGCGGCGACTGTTACACCCACCGTGACCCAACACCGATTGCGGCTCGCGGACCTGGCGATCGACGACCACGTCCTGACGGAGGTGCTCGATCTCACGCAGCGGGTCGACCCCGCGGAGCTGCAGTCGGCGGTCGGCGAGTTGCTACGCGAGTTCGATTGTCTTCGCCACCGGGTGACACCTCGTCATCGGTTGCTGTGGACGACGGAAATCGAACCGTACGCGGAAGGTTTCGAGGTCGGCGCGGTCGCAGAACACGATCGATCCGATGAGTCGGCGGCGCAGGCCATCCGTGCCGTACGGACAGACGTGATCGAGCGCGTCGACATCACGACAGGCCGTGGTCTGCACGTCGCGCAGGTGACGTCGGCCGAGGGTGTCCACCTGGTGGTGGCAGTGCACGGGGTGGCCGCCGACCGTCGAACCGTCCATCGGATGACCGCGGCGTTGGCTGCACATCTCGACGGGACCGATGCCGGGAAGTCGGCTCGTGGCCGATCGACGTCCGATGCGGCGGAAGAGTTGGCGGGCCTTGCGCAATCGCCCGAGGCCGACGCCGTGCTCGCCGACTCGGTCGAGCGCGTGCTCGCGTCGCCGGATGCCGAGGAAGTGGAGACGGGTGCCGGCGCGCACCTCGCGACGCGCGAGGTGACGGTGAACTGGAAGTCGGAATCTGTACGGGCTCGGCGAGAATCGGTCGAGCGTACTTTCCTCTCCGCCGTCGCGGACTGGTCGTACCCCGACCGAACTGTCGACCTGGAGTGGGACCTACGGACCCATTTGGCTTCGGAGGACGAGGCGCCGGGTGCATTCACCGCCGCATACCCGCGGCGCGCGGGAGCAGCGCAGGCCGAAACGCCCGCCTACGCACCCTGGTACGACCTGCTGCGCTTCCAGAACAAGGCCGGCCGCAAGAAGTTGCGCCGCGCACCGACGCCGGCGGTGCTGCTCACGCAGTTGTACGGCAGGATGGCCGATCCTGCGTGTTCGGAGGGCTTCGAGGGGCTGTACCGCGTTGTCGCCCGGTATGGGTTCACCCCGGACGGTCTCGAACTCCACGTGCTGGGCCCGGAATCGGTGGATGGCTTGCTCGACCAGTGGGTCGCAGGTTTGGGATAGGTCAGATCGGGGGTCGCGGCCTCCAGTGGCGAGTAAGTGAACCGATGGAGGATTGATGACCGGCACCGTGCGCGAGCTGTCTGTGAGCCCCATATGTCTGCGTGAGTTCGATGTGGTGCGGGTGTGGGATGTGACGCCGGGGATGCGTCGAGTCGTACTGGGCGGGCCCGCGATCGGAGAGCACGTACGCGACGGCGTTCGGATTCCCGCGGTGCAGACGACCGGGTTCGACGACGATGTGAAGATCATGCCCCCCGACCCGGTCACCGGCGGGTTCCCGTTCGAGGTCCCGCGAAACACCACAACGGGTTTGGTGGAGTGGACTCCGGGAAGCTTCGAGTACACCCGTACTTACACGGTGCGCTCGTTCGATGCCGAGGCGGGCGAACTGGCCATCGATTTCGCGCTTCACGAGTCGGGTCTGGCCTCCACGTGGGCGCGCAGAACCAGGCCGGGCGAGAAGATCCTCGTTGCCGGACCGAAACATTCGGCCGGCCTGCCGACGGCCGCGGACTGGATGTTGATCGGCGGGGACGAGACCGCGTTGCCGGCCATCGGACACTGCCTCGAGAAGTTGCCTGCGACCCTGCCCGCGACCGTGGTGATCGAGGTGGCCGACCCGTCGCACCGGCAGGAACTGATCAGCACCGCACCCGTCGACATCACCTGGCTCTATCGCAGCGAGGCCGGCGGTCGATCGCGCCTTGCCGACACGATTCAAGCCGTCCCCTGGCGCGAGGGTCAGGTGTACCTGTGGGTTGCCGGCGAGACCCTGGCGGTAAAACCTCTGCGGCGATGGGCCAAGCGGGACAAAGGGATTCCGAAAGATTTCACTGACATCTCGGGCTATTGGCGGGCGCGCACGGTCGCCACCGTCGACGGTGATCCCCAGTTGGTCGATGTGTCGGCCGCAGGCCCGGATCCTTTCGAGGCGATTCACGAATACTCGGAGGTGTTACCGCCGTTCGTCTTACGTGCTGCGGTGAGTCTGGGGGTCTTCACCGAGATCGACGCGGGGGCGACGACCACGCAGGACATCGCTGCGGCCTGCGGGGTTCGGGCGGAGACCTTGCACAAACTGTTGCGACATCTCGCGGCCATGGGATTGCTGGTCCACGACGGCGGAACGTTCTCGCTCACCGAACAAGGGGCTGTGCTCGCCGATCCCGACGCGCCCTGGGTCGAGGAACTCAGAGTGGATTCGGTGCAGTCCCAGATGCAGCTGTCGTTTGTCGGTGTGGTCGACGTCATCCGTACCGGGCGCCCGATCGGGATCGGTGGGATGCCGATCCCCACCTGGCAAGAAGATCCGGTGCGGGCGGGTCAGTTGCATGGCGAGATCGTCGAGTGGCCGGTCTACCTTGCGCCTGCGCTGCCGGGCGCCATCTCGTTCGACGAGGTCCGCACCGTGGCCGTGGCCGGAGAGGGCGGCGGACCGTACGTCGATGCGATCCTGCGAGCATTCCCGTCTCTCGACGTGGGCGTGGTCGGTCTTCCGTCTCTCACGGATCGCATGCTCGGCGATGTCGCGGCCGAGCGTCGACCGTCGGTCAGGCGCATCGCCGGCAGTCATCTCGCGCCCCTGCCCACCAAGGTGGACCTGTTGCTGACGGCGGGCGTCGTCGACTACCTGCCTGATGACGACGCAGTCGTCGCGCTGGCCGCATACGCGCAGTCGGCGGACCGGGTGTTGATCCCGACTCGACTACTGGATCCGGCGACCACGAACGACCACGAGACAGAAGACGATCTCCTCCGGCTGTGCGTGTTCGGATCGGGGTTCCGTACCGAGGCCGAGTTGCGGGCGCTCATCGAGGCGGCCGACGGCGAAGTGGTGTCCGTGGACCCGCTCGGCTGGGGAGCGAAAGTCGTCGAGTACCGGAGCTGACCCGCCCGATCGTGGGTCGTAGGAGGCCCGGCGGTCCCGGCGCCGCACTGCACGTGACGGTCGTGAGGGTCTGGCCGTCTGCGGATATGAGTGTTAGGTTTGTCTTGCCTTACCTGCAAAGGGGGGCCGCGGGGTGCGGACATCTCGAGTCAGATGAGCATGTGGGGAAGCTTTTTACGAGAAGGGCCTGGCAATGGGTGCAGCACAGCTGAACACCATTTTGGACGACGCCGTCGACCGTCACTACTGCCGCCCGGCAGTCGTCTGTGGTGATCACGAAACCGATTTCGAACGCTTCGACGAGGCCGTCCAATGGTTGAGCGACGACCTGGCCGCCCGGGGCGTGCAGCCCCGTCAGCGGGTCGGTATCTGTATCCACGGCGGGTGGGAGTTCCTCCTCGCCTTCCACGCTCTCGTGCGTCTGGGCACCGTCGTCGTACCCATCGACCCGTTCGACGAGACCGCAGCCATCGCTGCCGGGGATCTGGACCTACATTTTCTTGTCTCGCACCATGGCGACGACTGCCTCCTGGAAGAGACCGTAGAGGTTATCTGCGGTGACAACGTGTGTCCGATGTTCGATGTCGCGGAGGAGTTCACGCTGATCGTGGTGGCGGCGCAGTCCGAGCTGCACGTCGAAGCAGGACTGTTCCTCAACGACCTCGGCTATCGCTTCTGGCCGGACGACGAGGTGGCCGATCGCATCAGTGGCCTGCAGGCGAACCTCGACCTCAATTCGGGTGCGCGCGCCGCGATCTGTGGGCCGTGGAGTTCCCCGTCTGCCGTGCTTCTCGTGTTGGCGTGTGCCGCATCCGCATCCTGCGTGCATACCGTGCCGCCGTTCGGTGATTCCGGACTGGTGTGGGGGGAGATGGCCGCGGGGGATGTCTCGGTGTTGTTCGCCCCGCCCCTGCTGATGCACGACCTCGTGCGGGTCGCAGATTCTGCCACGTGGGCTGCGAGCCGCCCCCGCATGGTCCTTCCCGACGGTGAGGTGTTGCCCGAGGTGGTCCTGCGGCGACGCGGGCTGACGCGGCAGACCCCGGCTGACCCGCCGGTCTACGAGTTCATGTGGGACGACGGCTACGCGCCCGCGCAACTGCGTCCGGTCAGCTGAGGGCGGCTGTGACCAGAGCTTCCAGCTCCAGTTCCTTTCGGTGGCGCAGCGCGGCGATGACGGTGGCGGAATCGGAGTCCTGCGGCAGGAACAGCGAGCTGACCAGCACCTCGACGAGCTCGGTGCGGTCGAGGGTTCCTTCCGGCTCTCGACCGAGTCGCGCGAAGATCGCCTCCACCGGATCGGTGGACGGATCAGGGCGTTGACGTTTGACGTCGAAACCACCAGGGGTGAACTCGAGGAAGATCGGATCGCCCAGCGCAAGACCGAGGTCGACCGCAAATCGCTTGATGGTGCCCACTCGTGCCTGCACCGACACCCACATCAACGACTGCGGCCCGAGGCGCGACTGCAGCTTCACGGGGTTGCCGGGGCCGACACCCACGAGTCCTGCGAGTGCCGAGGGGATGTTGAACGCCGACCCCTTCAGGTGTGCGGCACCGACCGTGGTCGCCCAGCGGATGGTGTCTCCGTCGCGGTACAGCGACCGAGTTTTCGCGGGAGATTTGCGGTGGACGTAGCGCTCGCTGCGGCGGCTGACCACGTCGTCGCGCATCACGAACTCACCGGCGCCCGCGTAGGCCCGGATGCTCGATTCGGTCACGTCGTATCTCGCGCTGATCTGCGCCACCAGGTCTGCGATCTCGATCTTGCCTCCCGCTTCGTCGAGGATCCGACCGATCTGGCGATGGACAGGGAGGTATTTGTCGCCGCCCCATCGCCGCAGCCCATAGGTGGTGCGGTCGGTCTTGACGATTCGATCGTCGGTGACCAGCGCGTTGCGCACGCTCGATCGTGACCGCGGTTCGCCGGCCAACCCGGTCATGATCTGGTCGAAAGTACGTGGCGTGCCGGCGATCGAGAGTACGGCGCAGACCAGGTCACCGGTCGAGGTGGGGCCGTTGACCACATGATCGTCCAGCACTGTGTAGCCACTGTTCGTCAGCCACCGCACGGCCTCGGAATCGGAGAGGTTCAATCCGGCGGCGACCGCGCGGATGGGGACCAATCTCTCGTCGCCGGTGTGGGAATCGAGGATCTCGCCGACCAGGTCTGCGATCTGTGAGGGCGGCCTGCTCACGATCCAACCGTTGACGCCGGCGAGGTCGTTGGAACCGGCGATGAGCAACTGGCCGACCGAAACCCCCAGTGCGGGAATCTCGGTGGCGAACAGTGGGAGTGCTTTCGCGACCTGCGCGGCGTCGGCGACCGGGTCGGCGAGCGCCACCGTTTCGGCGAGCAACCGACGCAGGTCCACCGAACCGTCGACGGTCTCGGACAACTGCAGGCGCAGGGTGCGGTCGATCTGATTGACCCGTTCGCGCGAGAGTCCCATCTGTTTGGCCAGATCGGACTGGGTGCGCGGCTTGGTGGCGAAGATCCTCTCGTGCAGAATGATTCGGTCCCGGTCATCGACCGACTCGATGAACGCCGCGAGGGAGGGGTCGGTGAGAACTCTTCCGCCGCTGCGGTCGTCAGCGCCCCGCGGGGTCCGGGTGGCCTGGGCGACCAGCGCCGCGACAACGTCGACAACGGTGGCCCTGCCGACCTGCGGCAACCCCAGCAGGTGGTTCGCGGACGCGGTGAGTATGTCGCCGACGGTGACGATCTCGTTGTCCTGCAACGCCTTTTCGCTGTGCCTGCCCAGCGCGAGAGCAGACAACGGAGCCGCGGCCCCGACGGTCGGGAAGTCGTCGGCGAGGGTGGCGTCGGCGCGATCTTGGAGGTGGCGAAGCGCGACCAATTCGCAGAATCGGCTGAAGTTCTCGGAGTTCAAGGCATCCGCGGGGCTACCATCGAGCCAGGCATTGGGGATCAGCTCGTTGCTGGCCAAGATCGAAGGGCCCGCTCGGTATTCGTCCAGCCACGGCAGCAGCATGGTCCACGGGGTCTTCGACATCGGCGCTGCCGTCTTCGAATCAGACATGCACCGAGCCTTTCGTGAACGTCGACGTCGAAGAGATCAGCCTATCTGCAAACCAGGTTAACTGCCCGAGGTTCATCGTCCCAGGGCGGAGAGGATCGTCCTGAGTTTGGCCGATGTCTCGGCGAGTTCGAGCTCTGGGTCCGAGTCGGAGACGATGCCACCACCCGCCGAAGCCCGGATCGTCAGGCGGTCCGCAGACAGTTCTGCACAACGGATGCCGACCATCCACTCGCCGTCACCTGCGCCTGCGCACCAACCGATGGCGCCCGCGTAGAACCCGCGGTCACCTTCGTTGGCCAGGATGAACTCCCGCGCGTCGGCGGTGGGTGTGCCGCACACGGCCGGGGTGGGGTGCAGGGCGACGGCGAGGTCGAGTGCCGTCGTCGCCGGATCGCGAACGGTCCCGACGATGCGGGTGCCCAGATGCCACATGTCCGGGGTCTGGGTCAGGGTGGGTGTCGCCGGCACATCGAGGTCGCGGCACAGCGGCGCGAGTGCCGTAGCCATGGCGTCGACGACAAACGCGTGTTCACGCTGGTCTTTGGCCGACGCCGCGAGCATCTGACCGTTCGTCCGGTCTTCGGCAGCATCTGCCGCTCGCGGCGCGGACCCCGCGAGCGGGTGGCCGATGACTGTCGAACCAGACTTTCGCACAAGGAGTTCCGGGCTGGACCCGATCAGGTGCGCGCCGGTGTACTGCGGGCCGGCGGACGAGAGATCGACGAGTAGGCCGTTGCTGCCGGGGTCGGCCGCGACCAAACGCGTGAGCAGATCGACGGGGTCGATGAAGTCGCTCGCGCGAAGGATCACCGTGCGGGCCAGGACCACTTTGGCGAGCGGGGCATGCGGGTCGGAGAGCACCCGGATCGCAGCGGCGACCCGCCGTACGTGCTCGTCTGGTTCCGGGTCGAAGCCGGCGATCGTCACTGCGGGCAGTGCCGGGGCATCGGGTTGCCAGCGCACATCTCTCCGCGCAAAACGGGCGGGCGCGGTGAGAGCGGCGGGGCCGTCGGGATCGAACGGGAGAGCGCCGACGATGTACTCGTGCGAGCGGTCGTACAACGCCGCTCTGGCGGCGTCGACGGTGTCGAACCGGACGTCGGCTCCGAACGCGGACACATGGTCGGTGGGGCGCGACAGTACGAAGTTCGGTACTTCGACACCGATGTCGGAAGAGGAGGACCCGGGGATAGTCGTCTCCCTTCAGCGCGGACGCCCACGTGCCCGTCGAGGTTAGCAACGCGGGCACGCGCGAGGCGCGACGGCTTGTCTGACTAAGGTGAGGTATACCTACGACGGATGGGGCGAGGATGCGGGACCACATGCGCCGGGTTCGGCCGTGAGTGTCAGCACTGACCGCCGGACCCGGGTGAGCCTGGTCAAAGGGAGCGGCGCCGCTGCTGCCCAGCCGAGTTCGCAGGGGCTGGCCCGGACCAACGCCCGACGCGCGCTCGGCTGGTGTGTGGGTGTCGCGATACTGGCCCTGGTCTGCCTGCTCAGCATCGCCATCGGAGCCAAGGACATCCCGTTCGGGACTGTCTGGGATGCACTGTGGTCCTACGACAACTCGGGGGACCACATCATCATCCGCGACCTGCGGATACCGCGGACCGTGCTCGGACTGCTCGTCGGGATGGCATTGGGTGTGGGTGGCGCGCTGATCCAGGCGATGACCCGCAATCCGTTGGCCGACCCGGGAATCCTCGGTGTCAACGCCGGCGCGGCCTTTGCGGTGGCGCTCGCGGTGGGCGTCCTCGGATTCACCGGCATCTGGGCGTACATCTGGTTCGCTTTCGCCGGGGCGGTGGTGGTGACCGTGGTCGTCTACGCGCTCGGCTCGGTGGGTCGGGGCGGCGCCACTCCCATTCGGCTGACGCTGGCCGGGGTGGCCATCGGCGCCGTGCTCACCGGTGTCACCACCGGGCTGATCCTGCTCGATCCGCAGGCCTTCGATCAGATGCGCTTCTGGAATGCGGGCTCGATCGCCGGTCGTGGACTGGATGTGTCAGGTGCGGTGACGCCCTTCATCGTCGTCGGCCTGGTGCTCGCGTTTGTCATTGCCCGCCCACTCAATGCGGTGGCCATGGGGGATGACCTCGCGCGATCACTCGGGGCGAACGTGACCCGCACCAGGGTCATCGGTGTGATCGCCGTGACGCTGCTCTGTGGTGCCGCCACCGCAGCAGCCGGCCCCATCGGATTCGTGGGTTTGATGATCCCGCACGTCGCCCGCTGGATCGTCGGTCCCGATCAACGCTGGATCCTGGCGTACACGCTGGTGGGTGCCCCGATCCTGGTACTGCTGTCCGATGTGATCGGCCGGGTCATCATCCGGCCCGGAGAGATGCAGGTCGGCATCGTGACGGCCTTCGTCGGGGCGCCGGTCCTGATCTTCCTGGTCCGTCGGGGCAAGGCGAGCGGCCTGTGAGCATCCGGATTCCAGGAAGAGTGCCTGCGGGCCAAAAGGAGAAACTGTCGACGCCCTCGGCCATCGACTTCGGTCGCCGGATCACGATTCTGCGCAGCCCCGGCGGTACCCCCTCCGGGAGAGTCGACCTGCGCGCCGTCACGGTGATCGTCGCATTGGTTGCCCTCGCGCTGGTGGTGGCAGTACTCGCGCTCGGTACCGGCGACTATCCCGTGTCCCCCGACCGGGTGGTGCAAGCGATCTTCGGTCAGGGCACCCGCATCGAGGAGCTGGTGGTGACCGAGTGGCGGATGCCCAGGGTGCTGCTGGCCCTGGTCCTCGGTGCCGCTCTGGGTGTCAGCGGTGCGATCTTCCAATCGATCACCCGTAACCCGCTCGGCAGCCCGGACATCATCGGCTTCAACACCGGGGCGTATTCGGGTGCGCTGGTGGTCATCTTGGTCATCGGGGGCGGCGGCTACTACGGCACCGCGATCGGAGCACTCGTGGGCGGCATCGTCACTGCTCTGCTGGTGTATCTGTTGGCCTTCAAGCGGGGCGTTCAGGGCTTTCGGTTGATCATCGTCGGTATCGCGGTCAGTGCCGTGCTGGCGTCGGTGAACACCTGGCTGATTCTCAAGGCCGACCTCGAGGACGCGATGTCGGCGGCAGTGTGGGGGGCCGGATCGCTCAACGGGGTCAACTGGACGCAGACCCGTCCGGTGCTGATCATCGTCGCGGTGCTGGTGCCGCTCCTCGTCGTCGCGTCCTACCGGATGCCGATGCTGGATCTGGGGGACGACGCCGCGAAGGCACTCGGGATCCGGGCCGAGCCGACCCGGCTGGCCCTGATCATCCTGGGAGTCGCGCTGACCGCTGTGGCCACTGCGGCTGCGGGCCCGATTGCCTTCGTGTCACTGGCCGCGCCGCAGTTGGCCCGGAGGCTGACGAGGACACCCGGGGTGTCGTTTGCGCCCGCGGCCGCGATGGGGGCCCTGCTGTTGGTCGCGAGCGACTTCATCGCCCAGCGGGTCTTCCAGCCGGCGCTGCCCGTCGGCGTCGTCACGGTGTCCATCGGCGGTCTCTACCTGGTGTGGCTGCTCGCCAGAGAGGCGCGCAGGCAGTGACGACCTCCACACGATCTTTACGAGACAGGGCTGATGAATGGACATGAACAAGGTCGCCGACGGTCCTGCGGACACTGTGCCCCGGGTCCGCGCCGCCGGGTCACGGTTGAAGGCGGATCGCGTGACGATCGGGTACGACAAGCGGGTCATCAGTGAATCGCTCAGTGTCGACATCCCGGACGGCGCGTTCACCGTCATCGTCGGACCGAACGCGTGTGGCAAGTCGACCCTGCTCCGTGCGCTGTCGCGCCTGCTGGCGCCGAGTTCCGGGTCCGTGTTGCTCGACGGCAAGGCGATCAGTTCGTATCCGGCGAAGGAGGTTGCTCGGCGATTGGGTCTGCTGCCACAGTCCTCGATCGCTCCCGACGGCATCAGGGTCGCCGATCTTGTTGCGCGCGGCCGTTATCCTCACCAGAAACTGATCAGGCAGTGGTCCAAGGACGATGAGGCAGCGGTGGTCGAGGCCATGGTCTCGACGGGTGTGACCGAGCTGTCCGGCCGACTGGTCGATGAATTGTCCGGCGGCCAGCGCCAACGGGTCTGGGTGGCGATGGTGTTGGCGCAGCAGACCCCGCTGATGCTGCTCGACGAGCCGACCACGTTCCTCGACATCGCCTACCAGATCGACCTGCTCGAGCTGTGCTCCGAACTCAACAAGACCAAGGGCCGCACCCTCGTCGCCGTACTCCACGACCTCAACCACGCCTGCCGGTATGCCGACCACATCATCGCCATGAAAGACGGCGCGATCGTCGCGGAAGGCCGGCCCGCCGACATCATCACCGCCGACCTCGTCCACGACGTGTTCGGTCTACCCTGCCGGATCATCGACGATCCGGAATCGCATACACCACTTGTCATCCCGCTGGTGAGGCATTAGATAGGAGCAATATGATGTCGCAGAGCCGAATCTTCGCGACCGTCGGGCGGCTGGCGGTGGTGGCCACCGCGCTACTGCTACCCGTCGCGTGCTCGAGCGACGACGGCGAGTCATCGTCGAACGGCGACGCAGCGGTCACCGCGACCGGGGCGTTCGGTGACGCTGTTGTCGAAGAGACGCCAGAGCGGGTGGTGGCCCTGTCGACGACGGATGCCGACTTCCTGTTTTCCGTTGGTGTCACCCCGGTGGCGGTCCCCAAGGCCACAGCCACCGATCCGACGACCGGCGGGACGGGCATCTACCCGTGGGAAGAGGGCCGGTACCCGGCCGACACCCCGACGCTCGCCACCCCGACAAAGGACATCAGTCTCGAGTCGGTGGCTGCTCTCGAGCCGGATCTGATCGTCGCGACCGGCTTCTACGGTCTCGATCAGCAGACCTACGATTCGCTGAGCTCGATTGCGCCCGTGGTGCACTTCGACAGCAAACCGAATGCCGACGCCTGGCAGGACAGCGTACGAAAGATCGGGCAGGTCCTCGATCGTACGGCCGAGGCAGAGTCGAGCATCGAGACCGCGGACGCCGTCATCGCGTCCGCGCGTACCGACAATCCGGCACTCGCAGGCAAGACGTACAACGCAATCATCTCTCCGTCGGCCGACGGGATGTTCGTGCTGTGCTCGCAAGATGACAACATGGCCCGGGTGATGAAGGATCTCGGACTCGAGTTGAGCGCTTATGCGCAAACCGTGGACTGCAACAACGGCAAGGGAAAAATTGCCTGGGAGAACGTGTCCGCGCTCGACGCGGATCTGCTCTGGGTGGTCCCTGACAACGCCGAGCAGGTCCAGGTCCTCGATTCCCAGGCGCTGTGGAAGCAGCTGCCCGCGGTCGAACGCGGCGCAGTCGCCACCGTCCCCAAGACCGATGGCGTCCCGTTCGCGTTGGCCTTCCCGTCGCCGATCAGCCTCGAATGGGGAGTTGGCCAGTTGGTGCCTCAATTGGCGACAGCTGCAGGCAAGTAGATGGCCGAGCAGGACGGCCCGGACCCGCACGCGATCACCACACTCGCCGATCTCGAAGGCGTCCTCGGGGCCGCGCATCCGAACGTGCTGAGCAAGCACACCACGTTCCTGACGCCCCTGATCGTCGAATTCATCTCGCACGCCCGGTTCTTCGTGCTGGCGACCGCGGACGCCGAGGGCAATTGTGATTCGTCGCCGCGCGGCGATCTCGAGTCCGCGGTGCTCGTCCGAGATGATCGCACTCTCGTCCTGCCCGATCGCCTGGGTAACAAGCGGGTCGACTCGTTCCGGAACATCCTCGACAATCCGCATGTGGGCGTGCTGTTCCTGGTCCCGGGAATCGACGAGGTGGTGCGGGTGAACGGTCGCGCGAGCCTGCGCACAGACCCGGACCTGTGCAGCGCCATGGCGATCAAGGGCAAGCCGGCGACGCTGGCGGTGGTCGTCGACATCGATGAGGTCTACGTCCATTGCGCCAGGGCGGTGCTGCGATCAGATCTGTGGAACCCCGAGCGGTTCGCCGATCCCGACGAGGTCCCCACGGTTCGCGACATGATCTCCGAGCAACATGCGCTCCCTGTCGATCCGGATCAGCCGCGCAGGCAAGAGGAGTACCGCGCGCACCTGTACTGACTCGGTCCTACTCGACGCGGTCTGCGACCAGCGGGGGCACGGTGTCGAGTGCGTACTGGACCGACAGCACAGAGTTGGTGGAGTAGGCACGCGAGATCGTCGTGTCATCGAATACCAGGTAGCGTCCGGCCGCGACAGCCGGGATCGCCCTGAAGACGGGTTCTGCTTCGACCTCGGCGGCGGTGCGCCCGATGGGAAAGACGACCAGCATGTCGGCGTCGAGCAGCTGCAGGTTCTCCTCGGCGACGGGGATCGAGAAGCCCTTGGCGTCGGCAGGATCGATTGCAGGGTTGGCGACGAACCCGAGTTTGCGCATGAACGCCACCCGCTCGGTGTCGGGTGCGTAGGCGCCCCACCCGTTCCCGGACCGCGCCGCGACGGTCACCGTCTTCCCCTGGAAACCAGGGTTCTGGGCTGCGACCTCTGCGAATCGGGTGTCCAGCTGAGCAACGAGTTCGTCGCCCTTCTCCGGAACGCCGAGGGCTTGCGAGACCAGCGTCACCTGCTCTTCCAGCGTTGTCTTGTAGCTGTCCGCCCCCGCGGGCAACGCGACGGTAGGCGCGATCTCCTTCAGGGTGTCGTACCGCTTCTGGTCGCCCGAACTCTTGGTGTCGAGGATGAGGTCGGGCTCGAGGGCGAGGATCTGCTCGAACGAGGGCTCCCGGGTGGCGATGATCTCCGGGGGAGAGTCGTACAGGCCGGCTGCCCAGGGGCCGACCCCGTCGCCGCCGAAGTCGAGCCAGTCGCTGGCTCCGACGGGCTGCACTCCGAGTGCCAGCGCGGTTTCCGCATCGCCCCACCCGAGCGCGACCACCCGTGTCGGTGGCTCCTCGATGGTGACCGGCCCGAATTTGGTGTCGACGGTGACGGGGTACGAGCCGGATGCCGAACCGGACGACGACGGTTCGTTGCTGGTCGAGTTGCTGGAGCAACCGGCGACCAGGAGGAATGCAAAGGTGGTGAGGCAGAGAACTATGCGGCGAAACATGTATGAAGGTTAGCCTTGCCAACAATGTGCGAACTAGGGGGGTGAGACGGCCGCGACCGGTCTGCGATATGCCGGGCACTTGAACCGAACAAGCGCTCGGCCATATGGTGCGGTGGTGGAAATCAATGGAGCAAGTGCAATCGTTACGGGTGGGGCATCGGGAATCGGTGCCGCGGTGGCGCGTCAACTCGCCGCCTTGGGTGCCAAGGTCGTCATCGCCGACCTGCAGGCCGACAAGGGCGAGGCGCTCGCCAAGGAGATCGGTGGGGCATTCGTCAGCGTCGACGTGACCAAGACCGAGCAGATCGAGGCAGCCGTCAACAAAGCGCTCGAACTGGGACCGGTTCGTGCGCTGGTGAACTCGGCGGGGATCGGGTCGGCGCAGCGAACCATCGGCCGCGATGGCGAGTTCTCGTCGGCGCACGACATCGAGGCCTTCAAGAAGGTCATCAACATCAACCTGATCGGTAGCTTCGACGCGACCCGGCTGGCAGCGACCGCCATCAGCCGCAGCGAGCCCACCGAGACCGGCGAAAAGGGTGCAATCGTGTCCCTCGCCAGCGTGGCCGCCTTCGACGGACAGATCGGACAGGCCGCCTACTCGGCGTCCAAGGGCGGCATCGTCAGCCTGACCCTGACCGTGGCCCGCGATCTCGCAGCCGCAGGAATCCGGAACAACACCGTCGCCCCGGGCCTGATCGAGACCCCGATCTACGGCACCGGCCCCGAATCGGAGGCATTCAAGGCCAAGCTGGGCGAGAGCGTGCTCTACCCGCGCCGTCTCGGTACCCCTGATGAACTGGCCTCGATGGTCGTCGAGCTGATCACCAACTCGTACATGAACGGTGAGGTCGTCCGCGTCGACGGCGGCGTTCGCCTCCCACCGAAGTAACCCCTGCACGCACAAACCCACCCGTTCCGGTCAAAACCACGAGGCGCACACCCTTGGTGTTGCCTAGAGCGGGTGGGTTTGCCGGCTCAGGACGGTACTACGCCGAATTCGCTGGCGAGCTCCGTGATTCGCTCGGCGCGTTTGAGGCGGGGGAGGTCGCTGCCGTCGCGGACGACGCGTCCGCGGGCCTCGAAGTCCGAGAGGAAGCCGGTTGCCCAGGCGGTGTCTTCGGGGCTCGGGCTGATGACGGTGTTGATCACACCCGTGTGGGCCGGATCGAGGCACAGCTTGCCGGTGAGTCCGAATGACACACTCGTAGAAGTCTTTTGCCGCAGAACCGCCTTGTCGTCGGTGACCGCGGGCCCGTCGATGGGTCCGGTCAAACCGGCCACTCGGCTGGCGACCACCAGTCGCGAGCGGGGATACGCCATCACCAGATCGTCTGCGTCGGTGGCGGTGTCGCGCCGGTAGTCGCCGCTGCCGAAGGCCAGTCGCAGGACCCCGCGCCGGCGGGCGATGTCGACGGCGTTCTCGATCCCCATCGCCGACTCTATGAGCGGTATCACCGGCACCCGCCCGCCGAGTCGGTCATAGGTCTCGTCGACTTGATCGGGGTATTCGGTTTTGGCCAGCATGACGCCGCCGAGTCCCGATGCGCCGCGGAGATGATCGACGTCCTCGGACCAGAACGGCGTGGTCCGGTCGTTGATCCGAACCCAGGCGCCGGCGCCGCGGAGCCAGTCGGCGACGCTGTCGCGGGCACCGCATTTCGCGGCCGGATCGACGGCGTCCTCTATGTCGAGGATGATCTGGTCGGCCTGCGATCGAGCGGCCGCCATGTACGCGGGCCGGACCGAGGCGTTCACCAACAACCAAGAACGAGCGATGGTTGCGTCGATGCGGGGGCGGGGCTGCACATCATCTGGTGACATGTGGTCAGTGTGACGACGCCGGTGACGTCAGTCATCCTTGTGTGCATTTCGTTCATGTGCAACGAAAAAGTGGGCCGTCCCCCGACCGGGCCGACCCACTTCTTCGTCAGATTGCTAGAACGATGCTTCGTCCAGCTCCATGACGTCATTGTCGATCTTCTCGACGATGCCCCGCGTTGCGGTGAGGTCCGGCAGCACATTCTTCGCGAAGAACGTTGCCACGGCAACCTTGCCGTTGTAGAACGCGGTGTCCGCCTCGGAGGTACCTGCATCCAGGGCGTTGAGTGCGACCTCGGCCTGCCGCAGCAGGAGCCAGCCGATCATCAGATCTCCGACGCCCATCAGGAACCGGACGCTGCCCAGTCCCACCTTGTACAACTCACTCGGCTGCTCCTGGGCACCCATGAGGAAACCGGTCAGGGTCGCCGCCATGCCCTGGACGTCGTCGAGTGCGGTCTTGAGCAACGCACGCTCGGTCTTGAGCCGGCCGTTGCCCGCCTCGGACTCGATGAACGTGCTGATCTGTCCGGCGACATGTGCGAGGGCCTGGCCCTTGTCGCGGATGATCTTGCGGAAGAAGAAGTCCTGAGCCTGGATTGCGGTGGTGCCCTCGTACAGCGAGTCGATCTTGGCGTCGCGGATGTACTGCTCGATGGGGTAATCCTGCAGGAAGCCGGAGCCACCCAGGGTTTGCAGCGATCCGATCAGCTGCTCGGAGGCCCGCTCGGAGCCGACGCCCTTCACGATCGGGAGCAGCAGATCGTTGACGCGGAAAGCCATTTCCTTGTCGGCCCCGGACACGAGCTTCGCGGCAGCGAGGTCCTGGTGGGATGCGGTGTACAGGTATACCGCACGCAGGCCCTCGGAGTACGCCTTCTGCATCATCAGCGAGCGGCGTACGTCCGGGTGATGGGTGATGGAGACGCGAGGCGCTGCCTTGTCGGTCATCTGGGTCATGTCTGCACCCTGGATGCGCTCTTTTGCGTACTCGAGGGCGTTCAGGTACCCGGTGGACAGGGTGGCGATCGCCTTGGTGCCCACCATCATTCGAGCGTGCTCGATGACGTCGAACATCTGCGCGATGCCGTCGTGTACCTCGCCGACGAGCCAGCCCTTGGCCGGGACGCCGTGCTGGCCGAACGTCAGTTCGCAGGTCGCCGAGACCTTGAGGCCCATCTTGTGCTCGACACCCGTGACGAAAACGCCGTTGCGCTCGCCGAGCTCACCGGTCTCGTGGTCGAAATGGAACTTGGGGACGAAGAACAAGGACAGTCCCTTGGTGCCCGGGCGCGCGCCTTCGGGGCGGGCCAGGACCAGGTGGATGATGTTCTCGGTCATGTCCTGGTCGGCCGAGGTGATGAACCGCTTCACGCCGTCGATGTGCCAGGTGCCGTCGTCCTGCTTGATGGCCTTGGTGCGGGCGGCGCCGACGTCGGATCCGGCGTCGGGCTCGGTGAGGACCATGGTGGCGCCCCAGCCGCGCTCGGCGCTGATGGTGGCCCACTTCTTCTGCTCTTCGGTGCCGTTGTTGTAAAAGATGTTGGAGAAGCCTGCGCCCGC
This sequence comes from Williamsia soli, assembly GCF_017377795.1. Classification (GTDB taxonomy): domain Bacteria; phylum Actinomycetota; class Actinomycetes; order Mycobacteriales; family Mycobacteriaceae; genus Williamsia; species Williamsia soli. The sequence continues at coordinate 468,340 of NZ_JAFRDR010000001.1, forward strand.
GGCGTACATGAAGGCCGCCGGGTTGGCGCCGAGCAGCAGTTCACCGATCGCCCAGTACAGCGACCGCGGGGCGGGCAGGCCGCCGAGTTCTTCTTCGATGCCCAGTTTGTCCCAGCCACCGTCGATCATGGTCTGGTACGACTTCTTGAACGATTCGGGGATCGTGACGCTGTGGTCCTCGGGGTTGAACACCGGGGGATTGCGGTCGGCATCGGCGAAGGATTCGGCCAGTGGGCCCTCGGCGAGGTTCTTCACCTCGCGGAGCATGTCGATGGCGGTCTCTTTGTCGAGATCGCCGAAGTCACCGCTGGCCAGGACCTCCTCGAGCTGGAACAGCTCGAACAGGTTGAAGTGGAGGTCGCGGAGATTGCTCTTGTAATGCCCCATTGCAGAATCCTTTGCAATCGTTGAACTGCTGTCGAAGTCGGGTGGCGAGTCGAACGCAGTCAGGCGTTCGGGCGCTATGTTACTCGCCAGTAACAACACAAATATACATCCGGATATTCCGGCGCACAAACGCAATGTCGATAACTAAAGATGACGTGCACCACACGAAAGACCCTTGATACAGGTGGGTCACGGCCGGCTGCGCGCCGCGAAAGCGCAGGCCCCGACCACCAGCACCACCACTCCGGCCACGACGGTGCTCAGACTCAGGCTGAAACCCAGCGCCAGGCATCCGATGACACCGAACGCAGGCAACACCCTGGCCGAGGCGACGCCGCGACGGGATGGCTCGCGACCTGCCAGCGACCATGCGCTCGCGTTGGCGACGGCGTAATAGACGAGCACGGAGAACGCAGAGAACCCGATGGCGTCCCGGACGTCCAGGGTGGCCACCAGGACGCCGACGACGATCCCGACAGCGATCTCGGCGTGCCGCGGAACGGCGTATCGCGGGTGGACCGTCGCGAGGATGCCGGGCAGGTAGCGGTCTCGGGCCATCGCCAGCGTCGTCCGGGACACCCCGAGGATGAGGGTCAGCAGCGCTCCGAGCGCGGCCACCGCGGCGCCGATCCGCACCACCGGCGCGAGGCCGTCGTGACCCGACAGCTGGACCACGTCGACGAGAGGCGCCGACGACCCGCTCAGCGCGGTGTGCCCGACAACCAGCAACGCGGTGACGCCCACCAGTGCGTAGAGCGTCAGGACGATGACGAATGAGATGGTGATGGCGCGCGAGATGGTGCGCTCGGGGTCGCGGACCTCTTCGCCCAGGGTGGCGATGCGGGCATACCCGGCAAACGCGAAGAACCAGAGGGCGGCGCCGCCGAGCACACCGCTGACGGTCGAGCCGCCGAGGTCCAGACGGTCGGTCGCGACGGCGGAGGAGGTGAGGCCGACGACGACCACCAGCACGAGGACAATTACCACCACCGCGACGATGAGCCGAAGTGCCCAGGCGGACTTGCTGATCCCGAAACAGTTCAGGGCGGTGAACGCGAGAACGGCGACCACCGCGACGGCGTGGGCCTGTTCGGGCCAGAGGTAGTACCCGGCCGTGAGCGCCATGGCGGCACAGGAGGCGGTCTTGCCGACCACGAAGCTCCAGCCGGCCAGATGTCCCCAGAACCGACCTAGTTCCTCTCGGCCATAGACGTAGGTACCTCCTGCGGCCGGGTATGCCGTCGCGAGCCGGGCGGACGAGCGGGCGTTGCAGTAAGCGACTGCGGCCGCGAGGCCGAGCGCGAGGAGCACCCCGGGGCCGGCGGTCGCGGCGACCGGTGCCAGGGTCACGAAGATGCCTGCGCCGAGCATCGCACCCAGGCCGGTGAGTACCGCGTCGGTGACACCGAGGCGGCGGTGCAGGGCCGGTTGTCCGGCAGTGCTCATCCGTGGCCACTCTCTCGATCGCATGTGTTCATCGTTCCCACACCGCCGCCAACCACCAAATGAACTTCTGGGGTCCGGACGCGGTCGGGCACGATGGAGGGCATGAGTGACGTGGTCGACGACGCAATCGAAGGACGTTCCCCAGACGGGCCGCTGGTCCGCTGGATGGCTGCCGAAGGCGGCGATCGGGACCTCGCCCCCGCTGACTTGATCGAGATCGGCCACGGACTGCGCAAGTTCATGCTGCCGTTCCAGTTCGCGATCAACGAGATCGTCACCAAGATCGAGATCCTTCGCGATGAGTTCGCCTACCTGAACGATTACAACCCGATCGAGCACATCAGCTCTCGGGTCAAGAGCCCGGAGAGTCTGCTCGCGAAGGCAAACCGGCGCGGCATACCGGTGGACCCGGAATCGCTGCAAAATCAGCTCGACGACATCGCCGGCGTACGGGTGACCTGCAGCTTCATCACCGACGCCTACCGGCTGACCGAGTTGTTGTGTGCCCAACCCGACGTGATGACGCTGCAGACCAAGGACTACATCGCCAACCCGAAGCCCAACGGCTACCGCGGACTGCACACGATCGTCGAGACTCCGGTCAACCTGAGCACGGGTCAGATCCCGGTGAAGGTCGAGCTCCAGGTCCGGACCATCGCAATGGACTTCTGGGCCAGCCTGGAGCACAAGATCTACTACAAGTACGACAAAGCCGTCCCGACCCATCTACTCGATGAACTGACCGTCGCCGCCGACACCGCGAACACTCTCGACGAACGGATGCAGGCCATCCGGAACGAGATCCACGGCAGTAGACCCTGAGATCGTCCCCCTGAGTGGGTGCCGAGGGCTATATGCCCGTGGGGGCTGCGCTCGGGGACGATCTCAGGGGAAAACAGAGCAGATCAGGCCAGGGCCTTCTTCAAGTAGGCGATGTCGTCGGCGAGCCCCTCTTCGGGCGTCTCGAGGATGACCGGGGCACCGGCGGCCTTGATCACGGCGACCAGGACCTCGGGATCGATCTGGCCCTTCTCGAGATTGTCGTGCCGGTCGCGTCCCGAATCGAACTCGTCGCGCGAGTTGTTCAGGTGGACCAGGTCGATGCGGCCGGTGATGGCCTTGACGCGCTCGGCGATGTCGACGAGATCTTCGCCGCCGGCCCAGGCGTGGCAGGTGTCGAGGCAGAAGCCGGCGTTCTCGTATTCTCCGACCGCATCCCAGAGGCGGGCGATGTTGTCGAGGCTGCGGGCCATGGCGTGATCGCCGCCGGCGGTGTTCTCGATCAGGATGGGGACGGGGAAGCCGCCCTTCTCGTTGGCGCGCTCGAAGAGCTTGCGCCAGTTCTCGTATCCGTCTTTGGCGTCTTCGTCGTCGCGGAGATGACCGCCGTGGACGACGAGTCCGAACGCGCCCAGTTCTTTGGCTGCCAGGGCTTGATTGATGACGGCCTGCCGGGACGGCATGCGCAAGCGGTTGTTGAGGCTCGCGACGTTGATGCGGTACGAACTGTGGACCACCACGTCGATCGGCGAGTCACGGATTTCCGCGGCTTTGGGATGTGGTTTCGGCTTGCCCCACTCCTGTGGATCTGTGACGAACATCTGTAACAACTCGGCGCCGAGTTCCTCGGCCCTGCCGATCGGATCACTGTCTTGTCGTACGTGGGCACCAATGCGCATGTCACCAGCTTAGGACGTGCTCACCCCTGCATTTGCCACACGGTGTTGTCTATTTGCTTGACGGCCGTATTTTTATCGAGGTTCCTCAGGTAAATCTGGGCCGGTGAGCGCACAGTGGACTTCGATGACTGTCCCGGGGAGAAGGTGGCGTGAATGGAACGCTTGAGTGGGCTCGACGCATCGTTTCTCTATCTGGAGACGCGATCGCAGCTGATGCACATCGTGGGTTTGATCGAGCTCGACCCGACCACCGTCGAAGGCGGCTATTCGTTCGAGAGGATGCGCGACGAGCTCTCGCGACGGATCGGCGCGCTGCCGACATTCCGGCGCAAGGTGCGCGACTCGATCGTCAATCTCGATCATCCGGTCTGGGTGGAGGACCGGCACTTCGACATCGAGCGGCATGTGCACAGGGTGGCCGTGCCTGCTCCGGGTGGGCAGCACGAGCTGGCCGAGTTCTGCGCCCATATCGCGGGGGTCCCACTCGACCGCAGCAAGCCGCTGTGGGAGATGTGGGTGATCGAGGGACTTGCCGACGGCAAGATCGCTGTGCTGCTCCGCATGCATCACGCCGGGGTGGACGGGGTGACGGCCTCGGATCTGCTGGCCCAGCTGTGCACCCTCACACCCGAGCCGCCCGAGCTGGACAAGGAAGTCCTGGCCCACACGGCAGGCGATGCGTCCTTCGCCGGGCTCGCGCTGGACGGTGCATGGCAGGTGGCGCGCCGCCCGCTCAGTTTTGCCAGGCTGTTGCCGAAGACCGCGCAGCTCCCGTTCGACTGGATCGCACGAGCGCTGCGGAACGAGGCGATGCCTGCCCCGTTCCGCGCGCCGCGGACCTCGTGGAACAAATCGATCACTGCGCATCGCAGTATCGCGTACACGCAGGTCTCGCTGAGCGACCTCAAGCGCATCAAAGATCACTTCGACGTCAAACTCAACGACGTGGTGCTCAGTGTGTGCTCGGGTGCGCTGCGCGACTACCTCGACAACAATGACGAACTGCCGGACCAGCCACTGGTCGCGATGGTCCCGGTGTCGGTGCACGGGGAGAGCGACGCCGGTCTCGTCACCGAGGGGACCAACAAGGTGACGGGGATGTTCACCAAACTGCCGGTCGAGATCGCCGACCCGGTGGAGCGGATCAAGGCCATCGGTTCGCAGGTGCGCACGGCCAAGGACCATCACGGGTCGATGGACTCGAACCTGCTCCGCGGCTGGGCGCAATTCGTACCGCCTGCGACGCTGGGCATGGCGATGAAGCTGTACTCGTCGCAGGAACTGGCCGAACGGCATCCGGTGATCTACAACCTGGTGATCTCGAACGTGCCCGGACCGGACTTCCCGCTGTATTACCTCGGCGCCAAGATCGAGGCGATGTATCCACTCGGGCCGGTGTTCCACGGGGCGGGCATGAACATCACCGTGTTCTCCCAGAACGGTCTGCTCAACATCGGTGTCATCGCGTGCAAAGAGTTGGTACCCGACCCATGGCCGATCATGAGGGCGTTCGAGGAAGAGGTGAAGTCGCTGCTAGAAGCCTGCGATCCCTGACCTGATCGGCTGTGTGCCGGGCGGCGTCGAGGAATTTCTGGATGAACCGATCTGCCTCGAGCACGCAGCACGCGTGGCCGCCGTCGACCTCGTAGGTGGCCACGCCCGGGATGTTGTCGGTCAGAATGCGCTGGCGCCAGAGGGGGATGACCCGGTCCTTGAGTGAGACCAGCACTGCGGTGGGGATGTCGATCTCGGCAAGCCAGGATTGAGAGTCGAAGTGGCTCATGCCATCTCCGAGTATTCCGAGGCGCGAGACCGGAGTCGACAAGAATTGCCGCATCGCCCAGACGGTGTCGGGTACGGAGGTGTCGTCGAGTTTGGCGGCGTTCGGCTGGATGTGCGGCGGGTGGATGAGCTTCATGATGCGGCCGACGTTCGACATGTTGGTCTGCCGGGCCGGATCGTTGCTGCCGAAAAACGGTCCGGTGGAACACAGGATCATCGCGTCGACGCGGTCGGGGTGGCGTCGCCAGGTGATCTGGGAGATGCCTCCACCCATCGAGAAGCCTGCGGCGGTGAAGGTGTCGATACCCAGGACGTCGGCCAGAGCCACGACGTCGTCGGCGCAGTCCTCGAGATCGAACGGGGCACTGCGGATCCCGCGGCCGTGCCACCTCTGATCGAGGGTGATCACCCGGAACTCCTTGTTGAGAGCGGGGATCAGCGGGTACCAGCACAGCAGTCCGTTGGTCAGGACCGAGTGCAACAAGAAGATGGCCGGTTTGTCTCGGGGGCCCGAGTCGGTGACGTAGGTCGAGCCGCGTCCGGGTAGGTAGACCATGTGGCCGCGGGGCAGATCGCGGACCGGATACGGCTCGATGAGGCGGTCGACCCGGCGAAGTATCTGATCGCGGGCGGTGGTGAGGGCACTGTGCACCGAACCGAGGCTACTGATGATGCCGAATGCGCGCTTGTGTCTGCCTACTCGGAGTAAAATCAGGGTTTCGTCCGGTATTCCTGGCGAACCTAGGAGTCATCATGCATTCAGGAACTGCACTGCACCTACGGAGAAGTCTTGTATGGCCGGCCGGTTGGCTCGCCTTCTTCACAACATTGGCCGGAGCGGCCGCCACCGCACTGACGATCATCACCCTCGCCAGCGAGCATTTCGTCGAGGCTGCCGTCGCCGGCGGGTGTGCGATCGGATTGTTCGCCATCGCGATCACGTCCTTCAAATCGATGTCGCACATCGCAGACGCGCACACCCGCGAGGTCGAGGCCAGACGCGATCACGCCGTCTACCGAGCGCGTTATCCGCTCTAGCTCGGCAGCGGGATGTTCTGCAGGCGCAGCTGCCCGCGAGCGAGTTCTTTGCCGCGCGACTCGTCGGTGATGGTGACGAGCCACAATTGCTGCGTGCGTCCTTGCACGATGGGCTCGGCAAGCACTCGCGCCCGGCTGCCGCCGGTGCTGGACCGCAGGAAGTCGGTGCTGTTGTGCAGCCCCACGGCGAACTGACCGCGATCGTGGACGGCCGCGCTGGCGCCGACGCTGCCTGCTGATTCGACGATCGTCGTGTACACGCCGCCGTGCACGACGCCCCAGGGCGTCAAGTGGTCCGCGCCGAGGTCGACGTACCCGGACACTCGTGTGCCGGATTGCTCCTCGATGACAAACCCGGTGACCTGGAGGAATGCGCTCATGTCGGTCAGTGCGGTGCTCGGCGACTCGGTCATCACCTGACTTTAGACATTGAAAGTCAGGTCCGCAAGACTCGGAATCGATGACATGCCCACGCGGGCAGGTGCCGCGCGTCGCAGCCGCCGCGGTCTAACGCCGCAACGCCGCGCCGGCATCGAACTGCTCGGCCCGCCGACCGGACTGCCACCGGTGCCATCGCTGCCAGCGGTGCACTGCCCCCTGCTGGAGACGCTCATCGATCGCGGGCGAGAAGCGGCGGGCGATCTCGCCGATTGCGGTCAAGGGTGCGCGCAGCAACAGGAGAGCCAAACCTGGCCAGGGGGAGGGCAATTCGTAATTGCGCCGATTCCACGGCAGCATGAACAATTGCGTGTAGCCGGCCTGCAGGGCCAGGTGATAGCGGGCGCGTGCTCGTCCGACCGCACCCATCGATGGCTGGGGTGCGAACGCCGGCACGAACGACTCGACGAGTTCAGCGCCCACGGGACCGCAATCGTGCGCGCGGGTGGCGTCGAACAGATACAGCAGCCGAATCCCCTCGGCGGCGGTCCGCGGATAGATGTCGTCGACGCGAACACCGACGAGGTGGCCGAGGTACCGATTGAAATGCAGGAGGGCCTCGATCTCGCGGGGCGAGGTGAGATACCCGACGCTGTAGAGACCCAGTCCGGGCCCCACGCTGCCGCCGAGCAGCGTGAGCATCATCTCCGCCTGGCTGATGGGCAAACCCCAACGTGCGCTGTCCCATTCGTCATGTCGGGCGACGCGAGCCCGTACCGATACGTGCATCACTCGCACCTTGAGTGAGATGTCCCTGGCGAGTGAACCCGGGGTCAGGATGGCCCCGGGCCTGCACACCTCGATCCACCATCGGCTTGTCTCGAGGTACCTGTTCAACGCGCTGGCCCCGGCATAGCCACCGGCCAGGGAGAGTGGAACCGCAAGTGAGCCCTCGGTATACGTATCCATGGTGCCCGCGTTGCCGACCGACCCGAGTGCATAACCCCACCGCCGCCAGCACGCGGCGCCTCGTTCGATCAGATCCTCCTCGACCCAGGCGGGTATCTCCTCGAACTCGTCGAACAGTGCCCGCATCTCCGGTGGGGCGTCGTCGATGGTGTCGATCCCGTCACGCAGTGCGGTCTCGAGCAGTTCGCGTGCCGCGGCCGCACCCATCGGGCCGTGATAGGTCGCCGCCACGAAGTCTTCGGCGACCGGGTCGCCCACCGTCAGCAGTTCACCGTAGCGGGCGGCGATGGAATCGCTTGGCAGCAGGTCGAACCCGGTGAACCGTTTGATGCGTCTGCGGATGCGTGCGTGCGGACCGTCGCCGGCCAGGGCCTCGACCCGGTAACAGCTGGGCATCACGGTCGGTTCGTGCGTCATGGGCGCCGGTCCACCAGATACAGGTGCTCGGTCACATGGGCGCTTCGTCCCCGCAGGTTACGGCTGCCGCGGAAGGTGTTGTGACGCTGCGTGAACTCGCTGACCGTACCGACCGCACCGAGCATGTCCCGCATCTGCGCCGGTGGTATGAATCCCTCGTCGTTGAACGAGATCAGCAGGAAGCGTGCATCGAGATCGTTGATCAGTCGTCGCAGCAACGTTGCGGCGCTCGACCGCACGTTGTATCCCGAACGGTTCCAGTCCTTGGGTATGCCGGAGATGGCGCTCATCGCCGTGGGTTCCCGATTCTCGGCGATCAGGTTGAGCATGAAGTAGTTGGACCCATACGGGTGCTGGTTGTAGGGCGGATCGAGGTAGGCGACGTCCACCGGGCCGACGACGTCAGGAAGCATTGCCGCATCCACCTGGAGTACCTGCCGCTCGCAGTGGTGATCGCTCAATACGGGTGCGGCCAGGGTGATGGCCCCGGTGATGCGCCCGAGCGCGTCGGCGCCGCTACCTCCGAACCGGCCGAGACCCGTGGCGCGATCCTTGTGGAACCCCTTGAACACCCCGGAAGTGTTGGCGTGCACCGAGGCCTCGGACAACAGCGGGCCGAGCAGCAACGTTCGCACCGGCTCCGGCTCGGCATGGATCAGCTCGATGTACGCGTCGAGTCGGCGGGCGTTCTCGCTCGTGTAGAAGACCCGCTCACCGGCCCTGATGCAGGTGTCATCGGCCGGTGCGTAGTGCTTGGCGATGAACCCGTTTGTCACGTAATCCGATTCGACCGTGCGATTGATGGCTGCCACCTTCGCGGCCAGCTCGCCGGCAGGCACCTCGTCGGCATTGGTCAAGAAGCACTCGCTGATGACCCGGGCGTAACTCTCGAGATCATTCGAGATCACCCGACGCGATCGGGCCTTGGCGAGCCGGGACACCACCCCGCTGCCGGAGAAGGCGTCGAGAAAGATCAGCGGCCGTTGCAGCTGTTCGTGGACGTGGGCGAGCGCGTCGTCGATCAGCCCCAGCAGCTGACGTTTGTTGCCGATGTAGGTGATCAGCTGGCCGCTGCGATAGGCGACGTCATCGCTGTGGACAATGGCCTCGGGCACAGATGTGACCCTATAGCTCAGCTCCACCGACGCCCTCGGTCACCGACACCGGAGACCTTCGTGCGGTCAGTCATCCAGACAGAGTTCGGTCTCGATGGAGATCGGGACGCCCGTCGCGATCAGCAGCCGGCAGGGTGCCTCGGAGTCCCGGTAGAGGTTGAGCCACTGATGGCCGCGGCTGCCGTCCGCGTAGACCGCTTCGAGCGTGCGGTTCAGCCGCGCCTCCGCTTCGTTGTTGATGATGTATCGCTGGTCGCCGTATCGCAGGTACTTGTTGGGCACGGGCGCCTCCGGAGGTCGTGTGGTCTGCTTCGTACCAGTGTGACTCAGACCACTGAGGAGGTTTGTGGCTTTCATCCGACGCGATCGACGGTCGAACGCATAGGTTATGGACGGGAACACTGAACGAACACGAGACGAACAGCGGGTGGCGGATGAGTACGGGGTGGCATGAGTACACAGGAGGCTGATCGCCCCGCTGTGTCGTCACCCGAGGTCACGATGGGTTGGCGCGAACGGTCATGGCGGAACCGGCTGACGGATCTGACGCTGTGGCGATGGGTCGCGCTCTCGGTCTGGCTGGGCGTGGTGATCTGGCATCTCGCGGTCCTCGGCCTGGCGTTCGACCGCACCCGGCTGTTGCTGCTGCTGTGCACCGGGCTGGCCGCTGCGTGCATCGGCAGACGGAATGTGCTGACCGTCCTCGTCGACTGGTTGCCGTTCGCTGCGATCCTGTTGCTGTACGACTTCACCCGCAACATTGCGCAGTGGATGGATATGCCGACCCAGTGGGCGCTGGCCATCGACTTCGATCACGCACTGTTCGGGGTGAACCCGACCGCGTGGCTCCAAAGCCAGCTCAAGCAGGATCAGCCGCCCTGGTGGGAGGTGATCACCAGCGTCGTCTACATGTCGTACTTCATCGTTCCGTACGCGGCGGCCGCGGTTCTGTGGCTGCGGAACCGGCACGTGTGGCGTCGCTACGCGGCGGGGTTCCTGCTGCTGACCTTCCTCGCGCTGATCGGATACACCCTGGTACCGGCGGCGCCGCCCTGGGCGGCAGCTCAGTGCAATGCCGTGGAGGTGCAGGACCATCCGCGTCACCCGTCGTGCATGGACCGGGCGCCCTACGCTGGTGGCGGGATGTTGGGTGAGGTCGATCCCCACCACGACGGCGCCGAGCCGTATGTGCAGCGGATTTCCGCACGCGGATGGGAAGTCCTCGACATCCATGCGGCGTCGAGTCTGTTGAAGCTCGGTCAGGCGAAGGCAAACCTGGTCGCCGCCGTCCCGTCTCTGCACGCCGGACTGACGATGTTCCTCGCGCTGTTCATGTGGCCGCGGGTGCGCGCTCTGGGCCGCACCCTGTTCCTGGGCTACGCGTTCGCGATGGCGTTCACGCTCGTCTACACGGCCGAACACTACGTCTTCGACATCGTTCTGGGCTGGGGTCTGGCTGCGCTGGTGATCGTGATCGTCAATGTGGTGGACCGCCGGATGCTTGCCCGCCGGATCCGACCGCAGGCCCCCGAGACGGTGTCGCTCTGACCGGTCAGCTGGTCCCGGGTCGGTCAGCTGCCCTTGCTGCGTTGGCTCTCCGCGTCGCGCTGCGGGGGTAGGTCACCGACGACGCCGGCCCCGGACTTCTCGTTGGACGACGTCGACCGCTGTGTGCGTCCGAGCCGCCAGCCCCCGACCGACGGCTCGGCCTCGCCGAAGTGATCGGCGTCGACCGAGCTGTACAGCGCGACCAGCACCGCGCCGACGACCGCGCCGATGAACCCGATGACGGCCAGCCAGGCGAGTCCTGGTTTGGCGCTGTCGTCGAGGAACACGACGCCGATGATCCCGGGCCCTGCGGTTTCTCCGACGACCAGCACCGCGGTGATCCCGTTCACCTGACCCAATTGCAGCGCGACCGTTTGCACGTAGAAACCGACGGCGCCGGCGATGGCGATCGTCCAGGCGGCCGGATCGGTGAGCAAGGTGACGATGTCGAACGGATCGACGCCGCGCAGGATCCGGACCGAGATGGCGATCACGCCGAACAGCAGCCCGGCTGCGGCACCTCCCACGATGGCGCCGCGCTTGCCGAGTTTGTACACCGCCAGCAGGGCCAGGGTCGCCAGCACGCAGGTGGCACCGAGCAACCCCCAGTGGAAGCTGATCTGTTCGCCTCCACCGTTCAGATGTGAGGACGACAGCCCAAGTGCACACAGAGAGAAGACGACCGTGCACATCGCGACCCAGTCGCGGCCGTGCAGGCGAATTCCCAGCACTGCGGTGCCGATGAGCGCGGTGACGATCAGATTGGCCGAGACGATGGTCTGTGAGAGGAACAGGGGCAGGAAGCGGGCGGCGACTGCGCCGGCACCGAAGCCGATCACGACCAGGGAGGTGCCGATGATGAAGTCGGGTGTCTTGAAGGTGTCGATCGTGGACGACACAGATGGTCCGCCGGCAGCCGTGAGTTGCCCGTCTTTGTGGGCATTACGGGCCTCGACAGCAGCTTTGCGTGCGCCGAGGGCACGCAGCACCGTCGATACGCCATAGGCGACCGCCGCCGCGCTGGCGAACAAGACCCCGATCAGGAACACCCGGACACCTCCGTCGCCGTCTTACGACGGCAGCCCACCCCGCGCCCGTCCGTGGGGCGGATATTAAGCTACCATGCTGCAGGTGTTAGCCATTCTTCTGCTCAGTGGTGGGGCCTGATGTCAACTCGTTCGGGCAAGAACGTGCTCATCACATTCGGCAGATCGTTTCTGACCCTTGAACTGGCGCGGCTGATGAATGCCGGCGGGCACAATGTGTTCATCGCGGATTCGATGCGATTTCCGATCTCTCGATTCTCGAACTCCGTACAGAAAGTATTTCGGGTGCCGCGCCCGAAGTTCGAACCACGTGAATACGTCGACGAAATAGCCAGACTGGTTCGGGCCGAGTCCATCGACCTCGTTATCCCGATCCACGAAGAGACCGACATTCTTGCGATGGCGCAGGATCAATTCCCGCCTGAATGCGAATTATTGCTCTCTGATTTCCTGACCGAAAATCGCCTGCACAACAAGTTCGAGTATCAGGTGCTGCTCGACAGTTTGGGAATCCCGACGCTGAAGTACGCCCAGGTGCGTTCTGCGGAGGAGTTGGCGGCACTCGACTTCGATCGGCCATTTGCGCTCAAGCAGGTTTATTCGCGAGGTTCGCAGCAGGTGTACAAAGTCAATCCGGGTGAGGTACCGGAGGGCCTCGAGTTCGATCCGCTCAATCCCTGGCTGGCGCAAGAGTGGCTCAAAGGCGACAAGTACTGCACCTATTCGGTGTGCCATCGCGGTAAAGTCTACGCGCACACCGTTTATCCGGTGCGGTATGCCATCAATGGGCAGTCCTGTCTGAGCTTTGAACCGGTAGTCCATCCAGGTATCAATGATTGGGTGGAGCGGCGGGTAAAAGATATCAATTTCACCGGTCAGATCGGCTTCGATTTCATCGAGCATCCCGATCGCGGGCTCTACACCATCGAATGCAATCCGCGGTCGACGAGTGGCATCTTGATGTTCGAACCCCACAACCGAGTAGATCGCGCGTTCTTCGGAGAGAACGACGAGGTGATCACCCCTGACCCCGATGCGCGAAAGATGCTCGGTCCCGGAATGCTGCTCTACGGCTGGCGCAAATCAGCGCTCGAAGGCAACACCCTGCGAGGGTTTGCGCGCGACTATCGGCGTACCGATGAGGTCATCAGTCAGCGTGACGACATCGGCCCGCTCGCCGGAATCCCGCTAGCCATGGGTAACATCTTGTTGAACTCCATGCGCTACAAGGTCGGACTCGCCGAGGGATTCATGCACGATCACGAGTGGGACGGCCAGCAGATCTGAGAGCGGGACTGAACCGATGAATCTATTTGGTGTGCAGTAGTTTAAGACCCAAGAAGGTTCCCTGGAATCAGTGCCAGTGGTGAGATGGGTCAGGGCCGGTGCTGACTACAGAAGGCCGTGATCCGTTCGATGCTGTCGCCGGGCCCGGTGAAGAGGCCGCCGTGGGCTGCACCGTCGATCTGGGCGAAGACCGAACCCGGGATCAGCGCAGCGGTTTCGCGCGACTGCGCCGGTGGAAAGAACAGGTCATGCTCGAAAGCCAGGACCAGTGTGGGGATGTCGATCTCGGCGAGATGTCCGGGCAGGGGTTCGCCCGCGCTGATCCATGCGTAGGAGGCCGTGAGCTGGCCCTTGAAGCCATCAGGGCTTGCCCACCCGCCATCGGACGCACTCAGGATGTCGCGCCAACTGGCCACCGTGGCGGAGTCCTGGAGCAAGGTGGTGTGCAGGGTCGTCATCAATTGTTCGAAAACCAGCACTGCCTGAGGTATCTCGCCGATCTGCTCGATGAGTCCGATTTCCATCTCGCCCACGAGGGCTCCGATGGGCGTCGGCTGTAATCCGGCGAAGAGCACTGCCGCTGAGATCAATTCAGGTCGACTGCGCAGCATGGACTGGGTCACGTAGCAGCCCATCGAGTAACCGATCACGATCGCCTCGGTGACGTCGAAATGGTCGAGTAGCGCCTCTGCGTCGCCGGCCAGATCCGCGATCGAATAGGGTGCGGGCGGGGCTGACGATGGAGACAGTCCCCGTGCGTTGTAAGAGATCACTGTAAAACCTGCATCGACCAGCGAGGCGGTCAATCCACACAGGTCCCAGACCATGGCCGGCATCCCGAGACCACCGTTGAGCAGCACAGCAGGTCCTGAGCCGACTCGACTGGCGCCCAGGGTGATTCCGCTCGCGAGCTCTACGTTCTCCATTGCCCCTCGGTGTCTAGACCCGACCGCTTCTGTTGGTGAAGTCGATCTGTGCTGCGGCATTGCTGACAGCGGTGACCATACCGGTTCCGTAGGGGCCTTTGAGGTCGTACAGGGTCGCCGTTCCCACCGAGATGCCGTCCGCGGTGAGGTGGGTATCGGCTTCGATCCCGAGTTGCGGGCCCTCCGGAAGACGGGAGAGCGCCATCGTGACGTCGCAGTTGATGTAGCCGATGCCCTCGGTGCCGAGATTGGTGACCAGACTCGTCGACTCGGCAGACTGGACCGCGTGCACGAACGGTGACGCGGGTTCGTCGGGTACGACGGCCATGGCTGTGCTCCAGGCGCGCTTACGGGCGACGTTCTGGTGGGTACCGATGCCTCGAGTCCAGTCGGTGTCGTCGGTCTGCATCCAGGGGTGGCGCGACCGGGAATCGTCGGCGACCGCCTCCTCCGGTGGCGTGAATGTGGTCGACGAATGCCATTCGCTGCCCGGAGGGGGGCCTGACCTGCGTAGGAACACGCTTGTCGCGCGAGCGACGACGACGTCTTCTTGCATGACCTCGACATCGGCGACCTTGATTCGTCGACCGGAACGGACCAGGCGGGTGTGCAGCGTCATTGGCTGGTTCTTCGCGGACTTGAAGAGATCGAACGTCAGCCGTGCGGGGACGAAGTCGGGGTCGGAGAACTCTTGCTCGAGAACCCGCGCCGCCGCCGAACACACAGCCGGTCCGTTGAGCGAATCCGCACCCCATGCGCTCATCGACCACTTGGTGGGGATCAATGCATCGTCGCCGGGTCGGATGCTGAAGAAGCTGAATGGGTCAGACACCAATCGATAGTGTCAGAGCCGCGCTGACATCGCCGGATCGGGTGTGGCCGGTGCGCCGGACGGGTGGCGCCGGGCGCTTCGGGTGACGAAGAGCAGGGTTGCCGCGGCAGCGACCGCACCGAACCCAAACATCCACGGGTAGGTCACGGCGGGGATGTACTCGTGTAGATACGCCAGGGTCGCGGGCACCGCGAACCCGAGGTAGGTGAGTGCGTAGTACACGGCGGTGAGTCCGGCGAGGTCGCCGGGACCCGCGATGCGCTGGACCTCCGACAATCCTGCCACCAGTGCGATTCCATACCCCGCGCCCAGGACCACGGCGGCAAGCAAGACGGCCCAGATCGTCAACAGCGCCGAAGCCGCTGCGGCAGTACCCATCCCGAGAATCAGCAATGTCAGCGCCACCTGGCCGGCCCGGGCGGAGTCAGGCCGGTCGATTCGCCTGGCCACCGTCTGGATGGCGAAACCACAACTCAGCGTCACGACAGAGATGAGGGCCGCGAACGCCATCGGCGCCGCGTCGACCTCCGGTGCTATCAGCGACGGCAAAATTGCCTGGCATCCGATGGCCGCCCCGAACACCCAGGGCGCCAACGGCACGACCACCAGCAGGAATCGGGCATGACCTGCGGATGGGATCTTCAGATCGGACAGCAGACCCGACCGCGCGCCCGCCGTTCTCGGCTTCGTCTCCGGTAGATGGTCGAGCTCCGCCTTCGGCTTCGTCTCCGGTCCATTGTCGAGCTCCGCCTTCGGCTTCGTCTCCGGCACATTCCACACCCACGCCGCGCCGACCAGGCAGATCGCAGCGTTGAGGACGTACGAGAACGCGTGCGGCCAGGGCCCCCACTCGGCAAGAACGCCCGCGGTTCCTGCGCCGATGCCGAACCCGGCCGTCAGGCTCATGGCGGCACGCTTCGCGCCGCTGCCGACCCCTGCGTAAGAGTATGGGGGACTCGACAACTCCTTGAGCCAACTGGTGCCCACCGCCATTGCCAGCCCGATGGCGATGCCACCGAGGATCCGGCCGATGGCGAGCAAGAAGACGCCATCGGTGGCAACTGCCAGCACCAGCGAGCCGGCCGCTGCGATGAACGCGGCGGGACGCATGAGCGGACGACGTCCGTAACGGTCGGACAGCGGACCGCCGATCAGCAGTGCCGGGATCATGCCGAGTACATAGGCGAAGAGCAGTACATCCACCGTGGGCCCGGACATCTCGTACTCGTGCTTGTAGAACACCAGCAGTGGGGTGAACTCGTTGCCACCCCAGGCGATCGCGAACATCGCCGCGCACACGCCGAACCATGACCTGGGCGTCGCGTCCTTCATGACGGTGGCCTGCGTAGATCGTGCACCGCGGTCAGGTGTGCCGACAGTGTCTCGGAGAAGCCCCCCACGTCACCGTTCTCGATCAGGTCGGTCAGCTCGATGTGGTGTTTGATGATCCGCTGCATCTGGGCGTGGTCGCGCTGCACCGATGCACTGGTCATCCGGAGCTGACGGTCACGGAGCGTGTCGTAGAACGCCGAGAGCAGGGGGTTGCCCGCCGCTTGCACAAAGATGCGGTGGAAGGTGGCGTCCTCCTTGGTGAAGGCATCGACGTCGCCGGCGTCGGCATGCGTGATGTGCCGCTCGATACCGGCACGCAGTTCCCGCACGACTCCGGAGCGGTCGGTACCGGCCAAGATGCGGACCGCGCCCGTCTCCACCAAGAAGCGTGCACCGATCACATGTTCTGCCTCATCGGGTGGCACCGGGACGATCAGTGCCCCGCGTTTCGGGTAGAGCTTCATCCAGCCTTCGGCCTCGAGGCGCAGGAAGGCCTCACGTACGGGGGTGCGCGACATCTCGAGCGAGGCGGCGACCTCGCCTTCGCTGATCAGCTCACCACCGGCGAGGGACCCGGACAGGATCCGGTCTTTGACGCGGCGATAGGCACGCTCAGCCGCAGACAACGAAATAGACACAACTTGTATCTAAGCACAATCGGGCGTCACGAGAATCCGCGCCACCTGCGTGCGTACGCGACAGTTACAACCGGCGCGTACGCACGCAAGCCGCGCGAATTGTGAGAAGGAAGGCTCAGCGCCCGGTCGGTTCCGGGGATTGGTGCAGGTGGCGAGTGGCCGCGTCGCGGAAGACGACCGCTCTGCGGTGCTGGCCGGCGGCTGCTAGGACGTCGGCGGTCCGGGTGCAGAGCTGTGCGGCCTCGTCGCGGCGGCCCAGACCCTCGAGGGTGGCGATCATGTGATCGGTGACGTCGAGGGTGTCGGGGTCGGTCGGTCCGTGGGTGAACGTGTATTTGGCGAGTAGATCGCGGCACATGGGTTCGCAGTCAGCCCACAGCTTCAGTCGCACCTGGCAGCGGATCACGTCGTGCAGATTGGACAGGCACATCAACGAGTACGGGCCCTCGCGGCGGCAGCGGATCTCGCGGAGCACTGAGAACTCGGCGAGCGCGTGGGTGTACTCACCGGCTGCAAACAGCTCGGTGGCCTCGCGCTGCATTTCGTCGAGCACGTGACCATCATCGCGTACGGACGCGCTCCGCTGTGGGGATTCTCCGATATCTGCCTATGGTGACCGGATGAGCCGAGCATCTGGACCTGACCAGCCGCACAGTCATCAGCACAGTCACGGAGACGCAGCGAAGCGGAGCTCGACCCACAGCCACGGAGACGCAGCGAAGCGGAGCTCGACCCACAGTCATGGCCTGGTGGATGTGGATCTACATCCGGTGGTGGCGAAGGCGGTGGTCGGGCTCCTGGCGGCGAGTGCGCTCGCGGTCATCGCGGGACTGATCATGCTGTGGCCTGGCGACCGCGACCATGATGTTCCCGTCATCTTCCAGTCGTCGGGCGGTGGTTCGGTGCAGATCGAATCCGGGCAGGTGGTGGCCCAGGCGACGGCGGATTGTCTGAACCCGCAGTCCGGCAAGGTATTCGCGGGGGACCCCGCGGTGCTGACCGTGAAGAACGGGCCCTGCATCCAGAACACGGTGGCGCTCTCCAGCGGTCCGAACGAGGGCGCCAACACCCTCATCGAGGTTCCGACGAACCGGGTCCAGGCGGGCGTTCAGCAGGACGCCGGCAGCGATGAGCTCACTCCCGAACAGCTGGCCAAACCGCAAGCCGGCCAACCGGATCTGAGTATCGGTGACGAGATCAAGCTGTCCCGGTCGGCCGGGGTGGACGGTGCCGACACCTACGCGTACTTCGACCACGAACGGTCGACGTCTGTCCTGGTCTGGGCGCTGGTGTTCGTCGCGGCCATCGTGTTCGCGGCCTCGTGGCGCGGATTGCGGTCGGTGATCGGTCTGGTTTTCGCGTTCGTGGTGCTGTTCGGATTCACCTTGCCGTCGATGCTCGACGGGAAGTCGCCGGTGGCCGTGGCGATCGTGTCGTCCGCCGCGATCCTCTTTGTCGTGATCTATCTGGCGCACGGGGTGAGCCTGAGAACCAGCGCGGCGTTGCTCGGAACGTTGGTGTCGCTGTTGTTGGCCGGCTTCCTGTCGTGGCTGTCGATCGAGACGATGAACATCACAGGCCTGGGGCAGGACCAGACGACCAACCTGCAGATCTACAACAACGCGATCTCTGTTGATGGGATCTTGTTGGCCGGTTTCATCATCGGTGCACTCGGGGTGCTCAACGACGTGACGATCACGCAGGCGTCGGCCGTATTCGAGCTTTCCGCGGCGGACGGCGGAGATCGCGTACAGACGTTCACCGCGGCGATGCGGGTAGGACGTGATCACATCGCCAGCACCGTCTACACCCTGGTGTTCGCGTACGCGGGCAGCACGTTGCCGCTCCTGCTGCTGTTCTCGGTGTCGGGACAATCGTTCTCGACGCTGATCACCACCGACCTGGTGGCCGTCGAACTCGCCCGTTCGTTCGTCGGTGGTATCGCGATCGCGCTGTCGGTGCCGCTGACCACGGCCGTCGCCGTGATGTTGACCAGTACGGGTAAGACCGCGACACCGTCGCACCATGAGCCCGCCCCGCGCACCCGCACTCCCGAATCCCCTGAGCGGCGCTCGGGCGGTAGGCACTCGCTCCCGGAGTGATCCGGTTCAGCTGGGATCTGCGACCGTGTTCGTGACCGAGCCGATCGAATCGATCGACAGGGTCACCTCGTCGCCGGGTGAGATCCACCTGTTCAACTCGAGGCCGCAACCATTCGGCAAGGTGCCCGAGGTGATCAGTTCTCCGGAGTGCAGGTTTTCGGACTGGCTGGCGTAGGCCACCACTTCGCCGGGGCTGTAACGCAATCCGCGGGTACTGGTCGACGACCACCGCTCACCGTTCACGTGCACGGTCGCGCCGAGTTGGTCGATCTTCGGCAACACCTCGTCGGCGGTGACAACCACCGACCCGATAGAACTGCCGAACGTCTTGGCCTTGACGACGGGTCCGAATACACCGTTGCGCTGCTCTTCCCATTGCACGTCCCGGGCACTGAAGTCGTTGAAGACCACGAAACCGCCGATGGCCGCAGCGGCCTTCTCGGGGGTCGCGTCCCGGACGGGATGTGCGAGGATCATGCCGAACTCGAGTTCGAAGTCGAGTTCGGTGGTGTAGGCAGGCCACGGCATCGGCTCGCCGTCACCGATGACGGTCAGGTGATTTCCCGTGTAGTAGACGGGGTGATCGTAGAACGCAGGTTTGGGGCGCAGTGGTGGAAACACCTTGCGGGTCAGACGTTCATAGCCTCGGGAGACCGGCCGGGCTGCCGGGAGGTTGCGATCGAGGAGTCTGTGCGCTGCTCTGATCCAGTGTTCCTCCCAGCCAAGGGAGCAGCGCAGTGAACTGGGGTAGTAGGGGAGCGCGGGGGCGGGATCAGGCGCCACGCCAACGCCTTCGGCGGCCGCCCAGTCAACCAGTTCGATGATTCGAGCCCTGGAATGATCGCCCGTTGCCAGTAGCGCCAACAGATTTGCCGGCAGGTGCGACAGTTCGTCGAGACCGCTGCGGGCGTCGAGTGCCGCACGCAGGCTGACCCAACTCCGGGTCGGCTCGTGCAAGATCGCCAGGGATGCGGGTTCACTCAGCCGCCGGATCTTCACCGCGCGAGCTCACGTTGCAGGGTTCCGGCGTCGGCGAAGGCGCGCGCCCGCCGGGCGAAGGTCGGCGGCGCGGGCTGCCGGCCGTCCCACAGGCGGTACAGGGTGCCGAGGTTGACCACGATGCGCTCCGACGATCCCCATTGCGAGAACGGCGTGAACTCCGCACTCCGCAGCATCTCCCGTGCGGCACGGAGCGGTGGTGTCCCGTCGACGAAGTGTGCTCTGCCGGCCTCCTCGACCCACTGCCAGTAGTCGCGGAGAAGCTCGATCTCTGTGCGCCCACAGATCGGTCCGTGTCCGGGCACGTACGTCTCGGCGTCGAGGCCGATCATGTGATCGAGTGCGTCCGTCCAATTACCCAGCGGCCCATGCCAGATGATCGGGGTGGAGCCGATGAACAGCAGGTCGCCGCTGAACACGACGCCGGCGTCGGGTAGATGGATGATGAGGTCGCCGGGCGTGTGCGCGGGGCCGAGGGTGCGTAGATGGGTATCGCGACCACCGACGGTGATCGTCTCGGTGGTCTCGAATGTGTGGTCGGGCAGGCGTGGCAGCCTGCGAGGCAGGTCGGCGCCACCGGTCACCTGTCTCATGTAGCGGCCGAGCGACCCGGCAGGTCCGGGGAGGACACCTGCGACGGCGCCGAGTGCAGAGAACCGCGCCACCGCACCGGGCGGGGTCTCGTCGGTCATCGCTTCCAGGGACGCGACCGAGGTGGTGATGCGCGCAGCCGCCGGCAGCGTGCCGTTGCCCCACCAGTGGTCACCATCGGAGTGGGTGTTCACGGCCTCGGTGATGGGCACGCCAGCGGTCAATTCGGCGGCGGCCTCGGCGAGTGCGCGCGCCCGCGGCCGGTCCCAGGCGGTGTCGATGACCATCGCTGCGTCGTCGCCGACCACCAACCCCGTGTTGGTCTGTCCCCAGCCGCCGGGTAGATCCATGAAAGCGTATGTACGTCTGTCGATTTGGGTGACGGTGTCGTGCCGAACTGGCATCGGGGTGTCCTAGCGTGGGTTCTACTCGACCCGCCGATCGCGTGCAGTGCAGTGCGATAAGTGGCCGCGGCAACTGTTCTCACTCTACCGATTGCCCGGCGACTGCAGACGTGTGTCTGCGACTACCGGAGCTCCGCACCGCGATCGAGGCGATCAGGCGTTCGAGCGGACCCCGACCGAACCGGTGGATCCAGAGGGAGGAGAGGGCGATGGCGACCGCCGTGAACAGCAGCCAGGTCCAGAAGTTCTGCCACGGGTAGTCGCCCGAGGCGCCGCGTCCGGTCACCGAACACAGCACGAAGACGGCCACGATGTGGACGCTGTACACGGTCAGTGCCATCATGCCGGTGGCCCGCAGCGGGAAGTTCCAGGGCGAAGGTCGCGGGCAGAGAATCAGGCAGCCCCCGATGACGACCATGCTGATACCCGCCGAACCGAACACGTCGAACGGCGTGCCCGAATGGGCGTCCGCTCCGAGGAGTCCGAGCAGGTCGGACCAGGTCCAGCGGAAGCCCTCGCCCGGATTGTCGTAGGGCGCGAAGAACTTCGACGGGGGTTCGAACCGACGATCCGGATCGACGGTGTCCTGGAGCTGCACGAGCGCGGCAGACAGTAGATACGCGGCGGCAGCAATACCTGCCCCGAACCCGATCATCCGCCGAGCAACCGTGGGAGAGCGAAGGTCGAGTCGCCCCAGTCCGAGGCCGAGCAGCAGATACGCGGACCAGATGAGCGCCGGATAGCCGCCGCTGATCAGGATGTCGGACAAGGCGTTGTACGGAGAACCCCATGCGCCGATCGCGGCGTGCAGGGGCGGGACGATCGCCGGCATCACCATGGCCAGCACGCCTGCTGCGATGAACAGGGTTCGCGGCGGCACGCGAAGGAGCGGTAGGGCAACGACAAACAGGAAGCTGTACATCACCAGGATGACCAGGATCGGGGTGCCGAGCGTCTGCAGCAGTCCGCCGAGCAAGAAGATGCAGCAGGCCCGCACGAGGAGCTGATGGCGTGCGATCACCAGTTGTTCCGGTGTTCGTGGCCGGGTGCCACCGGTGACGAGCGCGATCGAGACGCCGGCCAGTACGGCGAACGTGACCGCGGAGTGTCCTTGAACCAGCGACCCGTAGGTGGCCGGATCGGTCCAGCGCAGATCATCGAGGTCGAGGATGTGGGCGGCGAACATGCCCAGGACCGCCAGCGCCCGGGCGACGTCGACACCGGGGATCCGTGTCGTTCGATCGACCTTCATCAGTTCATCTTCGCTCAGACAGCTGTTAGCGTCCGAACCACAGCGAACGGCGACCACAAGGGAAACGAGACCCGATGAGCACCAGCGACGCCCAAGACATCGCGGACCTCAAACGTGAGGTGCGGCGGCAGGGTGAATTGATCGACGATCTCTACCGCAGGCTGGGTGAGCCGGCTCCAGCGCCCGGACCGTCGGCCACTGTGCCCGCCGCGATCACCGATGCGCTGCGCGCCGGGAAGCTTCCGGTCGCGATGAAGCTGTGGCACGAGCGCAACGGCGGGAGTCTCGGAGACGCCAAGAAGCAGGTCGAGGAGTACGCCCGCTCGCTGGGGCTTTAGTCACGCCGCAACCAATAGGCGCTCGAGGCGAATCCCGACAGGGGTTGCCGACGATCGTGATCGTGACCGCGCCGAGTCCGAGGCCGGCCATCCCGATGTTGGCAGTCGACCCGATCATGGGCAGGCTGGTCGCCGGCATTCCGAGTGCACGACGACTCGTTCGGCGATCGCGGTGCGGACCTCATCGGCTGAGCCGTACTCGTGGAACTCGAAGTTTTGCGGAGCAGGCGTCGTGAGGGTGACTTTCATCGGATCATGTGATTGGAAGGTTGTAAGTTCATCCCATGACGAACATTGTTGTCCCTCAGTCCTTCCCCGATCAGCTGCGCAACGCGGTTCGCGCCGGGCTCATCGCGAGCGCTGTCATCGGGATCATCATCGGAATCGTGGCGCTCATCTGGCCGGGACCGACGCTGCTGGTTGTCGCCATCCTCTTCGGAATCACCCTGGTCTTCACCGGTATCTACCGGCTGACCATGGCCTTTTCCGCGAAGTTGCTGCCAACCGGGATCAGGGTCTTCCTCGGTGTGATGGGGGCGATCATCTTGATCGCCGGTCTGGTGTGCCTGTTCAATCCGGGCGAGTCACTGCTGCTGCTGGCGATCTTCATCGGAGTCGCCTGGATCTTCCAGGGAATTCAGGAAGTGGCTGCCGGGCTGTCCGGTGCGCACTACGCGCCGAAGTGGTTCCTGATCGGATCGGGCGCGTTCTCGATCATCGCCGGCATCATCGTGCTGTTCCTGCCCGGCGTCGCGATCGAGACCTTCTTGTTGGTCGGTGCCATCTTGCTGGTGATCGTCAGCGTCGTCACGCTGTTCACGTTGCCGCGTGCGGCAGCAGCGCCTCAGTAACCCTGCGCCCAACCGCGGACGTTCGACACGTAATCCATCGAGTTGTTGTAGCGCAGCACTGCGGTGACCTGCTGGGCGGGATCGCGGAGGTCGAGGTTGCCGTCGCACAGGTAACGTCCGGTGGTCAGTGCCGCGTCGAACAGGTTCTGTGGGTCGGCAACGCCGTCACCGTTGCCGTCCTCCGCGTAGTGTTTCCAGGTCTCGGGCAGGAACTGCATCGGCCCGACCGCACGGTCGAAGTCGGGGTCGCCATCGAGGGCGCCACCGTCGGTGTCATGGATGACGTTGTTACCGGCGAGGCTGCCGTCGAGAACCGGGCCGAGGATCGGGATCTCGAGGTTGCCCGTGGCGTCGGCCTTCCCGTTGTTGGCGTGGGTGGATTCGACCCGGCCGATGCCGGCGATCAGTTGCCATGAGATGCCGCAGCCGGGCAGTTCCTGGGCGAGCTTGGAGCCCGCGGCGTGGTAGGCCTCCCAGTTGATCTTGGGAATGGCACCGGTGGTGACACTCGCGGGCACGGCCTCGGGGGCCTGCGAGGGCACCGGTGCGGGCGGCTCGGGGGTCGAGGCGACGGGCTGCGCAGTCGCCGGTGCTGCGACGGGCGCGGTGGAGGCGTCGGTGGCATCTCTGGGCGTCGGCGTGTTGTCGGCGACCTGGCTGGTCGGGCTCTCGGTCAACTGATGACCGGCTTCCGCGGTGGCTGCCGCTGCTACGAGTCCGATGGGGACGAGCGCGACCAATGCGAACGGTGAGCGCGGCTTTCTCTTAGGGGCTGAGTGCTTACCCAAGGCGGATACCTCCTGTTTCGGGCCTCAGGCCCCTGTGGTCCGCGCCGACGCTACCCGAAACAAGCCGTTAACCCGTTATCGATCCGTGACCAAACGGCGGCCTGCTCACGGGAGGGGCATCGGGGTGTGCAGGTCAGTGGTTCGCAACGCTAATAGTGTGATGTCGGCCATACCGACACGTGGATCGACTTCTGCGTAGATTCAGCACAGTGAAGAGTTCCCCGGTACCGACGTCGTCAGGGCTCGCAGTGCGCATGCTGGAGTCGAATGACGACATCGTGTCGCTCGTCGGTTTGTTCGACGACATCTGGCGGCCCGACCCGGGCAATCGTCCGGTCAGTACCGACATGTTGCGGGCGCTGATCCACGCAGGCAATTACGTCAGCGGCGCGTATCTCGATGATGTGCTGGTGGGCGGCAGCGTCGGATTCTTCGCGGCACCGGCCGGTCGCGTGCTGCACAGCCACATCACGGGGGTGGGAGATCGCGGCCGCGGGCGGAGCGTGGGTTACGCGCTGAAGTTCCATCAACGCGATTGGGCGCTGGCGCAGGGCATCTCCGAGATCACCTGGACGTTCGATCCGTTGGTGGCCCGCAACGCGCATTTCAACCTGGCGAAACTGGGTGCGGCGCCGCTGGCCTACCACGTCGACTTCTATGGGGATGTCGGCGACGAGATCGGTGGGGGCGACGACAGCGACCGACTGTTGGTGACGTGGCCACTCGGCGATCCGCGGCCCCCGATGCCCCTCGACTCCGGATCGCTCGTCGGTGCGGTGACCGCAATCGACACCTCTGATCCGGCGGCTCCGCGAGTGACCAGCCATCGCCTCTCCGAGGCCGACGTGGTGCTCGTTCCCGTACCCCGCGACATCGAGGCCATGCGCCGCGACGATCCAGCGGCGGCCTCGCGGTGGCGAATTGCCCTGCGGGAGGTCATGTCCGAGCTCATCGGCAAGAGCGGCAGAGATGTCACCTTCCACCGCTCGGGCTGCTACGTGTTCACGACATCGGAGCGATCATGAACATCACCGGAATCGAACTGCGGCTCGTCGACCTGCCGCTCGTTGCGCCGTTCCAGACCTCTTTCGGCGTCGAACTGTCCCGCCATGCCCTGCTGGTACGGGTCGCGACCGCCGACGCGGAGGGCTGGGGTGAGTGCGTCGCCATCGACGACCCGATCTACTCGTCCGAATACGCCGGTGGCGCAATCGATGTGCTCAGGCGATTCCTGATCCCCGGAGTGCTGACACCAGGACAGGTGACGGCGGCCGGAGTGGCACCGCTGCTGGAGAAGTTCAAGGGACACCGAATGGCCAAGGCTGCCTTGGAAACCGCGGTTCTCGACGCCGAACTGAGGATCGCGGATTCACCGTTGTCGGGATACCTCGGTGGGGTGCGCGCGTCGGTGCCGGTCGGCGTGTCGGTGGGCATCACCGACAGCATCGACAGACTCCTCGACACCGTGCAGGGGTACCTCGACGAGGGATACCGGCGCATCAAACTGAAGATCCAGCCGGGCTGGGATCTCGAGCCGACCCGGGCGGTCCGTGAGCGTTTCGGCGACGGCCTCATGCTGCAGGTCGATGCCAACACCGCCTACGGCCCGACGGATCTGCCGCACCTGGCCAAGCTCGACCCGTTCGATCTGTTACTCATCGAGCAACCGTTCGACGAGGAGGATCTGCGCACGCATGCCCGTCTGCGGGAGATGTCGACCACGCGGGTGTGCCTTGACGAGTCGATCTTGTCTGCGCGATCCACGGTGGACGCGCTGGCGATCGGGGCCTGCGACATCGTCAACATCAAACCCGGAAGGGTCGGCGGGCTTCTCGAAGCCCGCCGGATCCACGATGTCTGTGTGGCCCATGGCATCCCGGTGTGGTGCGGCGGCATGCTCGAGACCGGGCTGGGTCGGGCGGCCAACCTGGCCCTCGCTTCACTGCCGGGGTTCACCCTTCCCGGGGACATCTCGTCGTCAGCCCGATACTTCGACCGCGATCTGACGGAACCCTTTGTGGCCGAGGGTGGACTGATGGCCGTACCCACCGGTGCCGGGATCGGGATCGATCCTGATCCCCAGGCCCTGACGGAACTGACCACCTGGAGTGAGTGGATCACGCGCTGAACCGCCGACGCCCGTGTCCGCAGCTCACCTAATCTGCGGGCCGCTGGGTACCAACAGGTGAATGGAAGATCGAAGGCATTGCGGTAGAGATGTTTCCGGGTGCGATACCCAATACTCGTGACCGGTCATGATGGCGGCGGTGGTGGAGTGAGCGAAGGCGATCTCGAAGAGTTCGTCGCCCCGCCAGAGACCGCGACGTCGGATGAAGTCGGCGACTGCCTCGCGCCACTGCCGGTACAGCGCCGACGCATGGGACTGCACTGCGGGAACGGTCAGCACCAGCTGAGTGCGGTGCCGCGCCCACTCCTCGTCGCCGGGGCCGAATGCGAGCGCCGAGACTATCGCGTCCTCGACGACATCGCGGGGCGAGGCGGTGCCGTCATCAGCGGCCAGAAAGGCCGTGAGCCGGTCGAACTCGGCATCTGACTCGACCCACAACACGTCGGCCTTCGTCGCGAAGTAGCGAAAGAACGTGCGGCGACTGACCCCTACTGCCGTCGCGATGTCCTCGACACTGGTCTGTTCGAAGCCCCGGTCGACAAAAAGCCGTTGGGCTGCTGCTGCCAGCTCGTGCGCGCTGGTCGCTGCGGGACGACCGCCACGATCAACTGTGTCGGTCACTGCGGCGTGGACCTCCCCGTCTGCCATCTGGCTATCGTCTCACCTCCGTACCCCGTTGTGCGGGTTCGTCGGAAATCAGCACTGGTGTTCTGGCACTAGGTGACATAACCTCGAACTGAGAGCTGGGTCACAACGTGGGCAGGAGTAGTCACCATGGGCAAACTCGAAGGCAAGGTCGCCTTCATCACCGGTGCCGCGCGCGGTCAGGGCCGCAGTCACGCGGTCCGGCTCGCACAGGAGGGCGCGGACATCATCGCCGTCGACACGGCGCAACAGGTCGCCACCGTCCCCTACGACACCGCCACCGCCGCGGATCTGGAGCAGACGGTCAAAGAAGTCGAGGCCCTCGATCGCCGGATTGTCGCTTCCGAGGTCGACGTTCGGGATCTGTCGGCCCTGCATAAGGCCGCCGATGACGGATTCGCCGCGCTCGGGCGGATCGACATCGTGCTGGCCAATGCCGGCATCAGCACGATGGCGCCCACCCTCGAGATGGAGGAGGAGCAGTGGCAGACCATGATCGACATCAACCTGACCGGGGTCTGGAAGACTGTCCGCGCGGCAGCGCCGCACATCGTCGCAGGTGGACGCGGTGGTGCAATTGTGCTGACGAGTTCCCTGGCCGCGATGTGGGCCAATGAGAACATCGCGCACTACTCGGCTGCCAAAGCCGGTCTCGTCGGATTCATGCAGGTCCTGGCGAAAGAACTGGCACCACAGAGTATTCGCGTCAACACGGTGCACCCGACAACCGTGGCGACGCCGATGATCCTGAACGACGCCACTTACCAGCTGTTCCGTCCCGATCTCGCAGCACCGACCCGCGACGACTTCGAGGTCGCGGCGCGGGAGCTGAATGCCTTGCCGATCCCGATGGTCGAACCCGTGGACATCTCAGAGGCGGTCCTCTATCTGGTCTCCGATTCCGGCCGATACGTGACCGGGACCACCCATGTTGTCGATGCAGGTGGAAGACTCTAGGGCGTGCAGAACAACGGCTCGGTGGTCGAAGCGGCGTCATTGTCGGAGGTGCGGTCTCGTATCGCGCACAAGGTGGTCGGCCGTGAGCGGGAGACGGATCTTCTGCTCGCGGCGGTCGCCGCCGGCCGCGACCTGATGCTCGAGGGTCCGCCGGGTACGTCCAAGTCGACGCTGCTCGGCGCCATCACCTCCGAATGGGACATCCCGTTGGTGTTCGTCGAGGGCAACGCGGATCTGACACCGAGCCGTCTTGTCGGCCACCACAATCCGGCCCGGGTACTCCGGGAGGATTACACGGCCGACAACTTCGTCGAGGGTCCGTTGATCGAGGCGATGCGCACCGGTGGGTTTCTCTACATCGAGGAGTTCAACCGAGCACCGGAGGACACCTTGAACACGCTCCTCACGGCGATGGCCGAGCGCGTGATCACCGTCCCGCGAGTGGGTAGCGTCACCGCGCTCCCGACGTTCCGCATCGTGGCGTCGATGAACCCGTACGACAACATCGGCACCACGAGGTTGTCGACGTCCGTTCACGACCGGATGTGCCGACTCGTCATCACCTACCAGGATGCGGCGGCCGAACGTGAGATCGTCGTACGGCGAACCGGAGTCGAGTCGGCGCGCGTGGTTGCCGATGCCGTCGCGGTGACCAGGGCGACGCGGGAGCGCGACGACATCCGTCAGGGAAGCAGCGTCCGGGGTGCGATCGACGTCGCGTTGATGGTGGCGCAGCTCGCTCAGATGCGAGGCGTGGAGTTGCCTGCTGCCGATTCTGTGGAACCTCCGCGCGCATTGCCCGAGGACTACACGGCCGTGGTGCTCGACGCCATGCTGGTGGCCCTGTCCGGCCGAATTCATCTTGATGACACTGCTTTCGAGACACCCGAAGCGGTATTGCACCAGATCTGGCAGGACCACTTCATTCTGTTGCCCGCCGCTGCCGAACCCGGTTGAAGAGCAGTTCCGGCCGACGGTCCGCTGTCGCGACCGGGGAGGAAGGGTGCCGGACACGATCGCGCCCACATGAAGCCGTTGCGGAGAAAACCGAAGCAGCTCGACGAAGAACCTGAGCTGCTGAAGCCTGCATCCGGCGGTCGTGGTGGGTTCACGCTGATCCCCAAAGGGGGCCCATCGGGTAAGCCGATGCAACTCCCCGGGTCGTCGGCTCCGGGGGAAACGAACGATGACGGTGAGCTGTCGGCAATCGGCGGGGCCCTGGTCATCGATGAAGCCGGTCGCCGGCGGGCGAAGCAGATCGCGCGCAGACTCGCACTCGCGCAACCGATGCGGCAGCGTCGTGCGCGGCGTGCCAGTGCAGGCACCCTCACGACCATGCGCTGGCGCGGTGGGACCGACGAGCTCGATCTCGACGCGACCCTGGAAGCGATTGCCGGTAATCCGTTGCCCACCGACGACGACATCCTTGTTCGGGAGCGGGTCCGCAACCGACGGTCGATCGTACTCGTCGTCGACATCTCGGGCTCGACCAAAGGTGAACAGGTACGTACCGCGGCGGCCACGGTCGGCGCGATGGTCGGGGAGTTGGCGCGCGATGACGTTGCAGTGGTGGCGTTTTGGTCAGACGCCGCGCTTCTGGTTCGGCTGGGGGAGCGGGTGGGTCCGGAGACCGTGCTCGATCAGCTGCTGACCCTGCCTACGCAGGGTCTGACCAACGTCGCGTTCGCGCTGGAGGTCGCGGCGCGTGAACTGGTCGGTGTGCCACCCGCCGATGCGAGGGTGCTGCTGCTCAGTGACTGCGTACACAACGCCGGGCCGGATCCGCGTGGTGTCGCGGCGCGGTTGCCGCGACTCGATGTACTGCTCGACACCTCGGGCGAGAACGATCTGGATCTCGGCCGCGATCTGGGGGTGATCGGCCGCGGACGGTGTCGGGTGATCCGGGATCACCACGACGTGGCGCCCGCCTTGACCTCGATCTTTGGCTAACTGAGGTCGATCTTCGGGCAGTAGGTCAGAACCCGCCGAAATCCCCGCCACCGAAATCCCCGCCACCGAAATCTCCGCCACCGCCGAAGTCTCCACCACCGAAATCTCCCCCGCCGCCGAAGTCCCCGCTGCCGTAATCCCCGCCGCCGTTGTCGCCACCGGAATCTCCACCGAAGTCGCCGGAATCTCCACCGGAGTCACCGCCCGAGTCCAGACCGTCCTGATAGCCGTCGCCGTAGCCACTCTCGAAGGCCGCGCTGTCGTAGCCGACGCCCGCCATCCCGCCGAACATCGCGCTGAACAAGAAGACCGAGCCGACGCCCCAGGCGCCTGCCACCAGCGCCGGCTTCCACCAGGGTTCGGAGTACCAGCCGGCCGGTACGGGGCGTCCTGCGACGCGGCCACCCGGGTAGTAGTTCGGGGTCTTGTCGGACGGGTTCGGTGACGCGGAGACCTGGCGGCCTTCGAACTCGATGTCGCGGCTCTCGGTGACCTCACCGGAGGACTTCTGTCCGTCTAGTGTGGCGATCTCCGGACCCGGATCCATGTCCATCGCGAGTCGAGCTGCTCGGATATAGTAAAGACCTTCCAGCGCAGTCTGTTTGGCCAGCTGTGCCTGTTTGGGCGTGGTGGCCTGCTCGATCTGCGAACCGGCGGCGTTGAACCGTTCGGAGGCGTCGGACAACGCGGACTTGGCGGGTTCGTTGGAGCCGATCAGGGCGTAGACCTGCCCGCCGAGCCGCTCGATCGATTGGCGGGCATCAGCTTTCGCGTCAGCGAGGATGGACTCCTCGCTACGGCGACGGCTCGTGCCCTGACCCCGGGCCAGGACGACGATGCCGACGACAACGGCGATCACGGCAAAGATCAGCAACAGCTCCACGATGGCACCTTTCGATTCTCACCCCCGGTGAAATCGGACATCTTCCACCCTACCTGGGCGCCGAGTACCTCGATCCCCATCGTGGGGTGGGCCCCGGTGCTCTACATTGGCGTCCATGTCGACAGCCGAGAGAATCATCGTCCAGCAGCAGGCAACGGTCGCGCAGGCGCACGACGTGTTCGACAGTGCTGCCCCCGTGGAACCCGATTTCATGATCGGTACCTGGAAGGGCGCGGAGTTGCGAACCGGCCACCGGATGGACGGGATGCTCGGCGCGAGTGGCTGGTGGGGGAAGGCGTTCGTCGATGCCGAGACTGTGCATCCATTGCTGTTCCCGACTGCGGACGGTCGCGCGTTGTGGGCACTGGATCCGCGTCGGCTGCCGTTCGGGCTGTTGATGAGGGCGCCGCTGCCGTCGCTCGAGGGCCGGTCGCTGGCCGGACTGGTCGCCGCATCAAGACCGGTGATGGGCACCAGAAAGCCCAAGGCCCGGTTGCGGACCACCGAGTACGGCGGCGTGGGGTCGGCGACGATGGTCTACGACGCGCATCCGATCAATGACGTGTTCCGCAAGATCGACGACGACACCGTGATCGGTTTGATGGATCTGCGCGGCGCGCAGCCGTACTTTTTCTCGCTGCGGCGCGACGGCTCGCTACCGGTGCTGGCGCAGGGGCGCTAGCTCGTCCGAACCTTGGTGAGGTCGGTGCGCAGCAACATCACGTTGTAGCTGCCCCAACTCGACGCGGTGAAGTACAGGTCTTTGCCCGTCGACGAGGGATGGATGAAGGGGGCATAGACCCCCGGCAATTGCAGCGAGTTGTACAGGGTCGTAGGCGGACCGAACGGGCCCTCCGGGTTGTCGGCTGTCCGGATCACCGTGCCGCCATTGAGGTCACTGGTCCCGTAGAGAACGATGTACTTCTGCAGGTACTCGTTCCAGGAGGCCGACATCTCACTGACCGGTGCGGCGAGAACTGGCCTCAGGTTGCCGAGCTCTTCTTTCCATGGATCCACCGGGTCGTTGGTGTAGTACTCGTACGCGGCGAGGTTCACGAAGTCGGCCGGCTTCACCCGGGCGAGGTATGCGCTGCCGAAGCGGCCGTTCGGGGTCCCGTACTGATAGATGTACGGGTCGCCGGGCTTGCCCTTCGCGTACGCATTCATCTGGAACTTGTCGTTGTCCGCTTGGACTTGTCGAACTGTCGGAACGGTGACGGGTGCGTTGACACGTATCGTGTCGAGCTTGGTCTCCCAGGTCTGACCGTTGTCTCCCGATTCGGCGATCGCGGAATAGTTGGTGTCCCAGCGCCCCGCGTCGCCCCATTTACGGACAGACATGAAGTTGATGTACTGCTTGTTCCCGATCGAGATCGCGGCGGTCGGGATCTTGGTGACCTCGACGTAATCGAGACCGACGGCTTCGATCAACTGCCGCGCAAAGTTCGGCCGGTCGGCCGAGACGACCGATCCGGACGTGACGTTCCCGGGCTGGGCGTTCGGGACCGTGATGCCATCTGCCAAGTCGTTGTCATTCGACCGCAACAGCACGTTGAAGCGCCATTCCTGGCCGGCCGCGTTGCAGTTGCCAAAGGTGTCGCCGTACGCCATCAGGGTCTGACCCTGTGCGTTCTTCCAGCTGATGCCGAGGTCGGTGCCAGAGATCCCGAATCTGTTGAGGGTGTCGTTCTCGCTGCGGGGTCCGGTCACCCACGAAACGGTCTTGGTGGTGGCGCCGTTGAACCGGGGCAGTGCTCCCTGAGGTCCGCGGCCGCTTTGTCCGCCGGGTCCGCCGCTGCTCCCGGTGCCCAACCCAGGGATGCCGCTCGAACCGCTGGTTCCCGGGTTCCCGCAGGGTGCGGCCGCAGCAGGTGCTGCCAGTGCGACGGTTCCCGCCGCAGCCAGGGCGAGCACAGTGGTTCCGATTGTTGCTGCCCGCAAAGCGCGCATGGGTCCCCTCATCCGACGATCCGTGTTACCCCTGATGCTGAAGTGACTGATGGGGGTTAGATACGTCAGTGTTCCAGAGGTGTGAGGGTTTGCGAGTCTCGCTTCCGCAACGATCTGATGTTCGATGGAAGTACTCGGAGGAGAGGGGCGCACGTGATCACACGGCCTGCGGAGCTGATCGATCGGATCGAACGGCTACGGAAGACACGTGAACGTGTGCTGATCGGGATCGTCGGTGAGCCGGGGTCCGGGAAGAGCACGGTGTCCGCTGCCGTGTCGGATGTGCTGGGCGTCGACGCGGTGGTGGTCCCGATGGACGGCTTTCACCTGTCGAATGAGCAACTCGCGCACCTCGGCAGATCCGGCCGGAAAGGGGCGATCGACACCTTTGACGCGTTCGGTTATCTGCAGTTGGTGAGGCGGCTTCGCAGCCGGGACGAGCCTGTGGTCTATGCGCCCGACTACGTGCGCGGGGTAGAGGAGGCGATCGCGGGTTCGATCGCGGTCCCCGCAGACGTGCCGGTCGTGATTACGGAGGGTAACTACCTACTTGACGGCGACAAACCGTGGTCCGGGCTGCGTTCTCTGCTCGATGAGGTCTGGTATATCGAAGCGCCGCACCACCTTCGGCTCGAACGACTCGTGCAGCGACACATCCGGTTCGGAATGTCTGAATCCGCCGCGTGGCGTTGGGCCGAAGGTCCGGACGAGAGCAACGCACAGCGGACGAGGGCGAAGCGTCAGCTCGCCGATCTGGTCATCGACGTGACAGCGTTCGCTGCCGACGAACAGGACTGATCATGGGCGCAAGCCGAGGCCACGTGTCAGAGTGGTCGCAGCGAACTGTGCGGCGGCGTCCCAATCATGGGTGTGCAGGTGCTGCCGCGCACCGGTGAACTGGTCGGAAAGGCCGGTGATGGTGGCCCAGAGCAGCGTCAGAGCGCTTGTGATCTCGACTCTTTCGGCCTCGGGTTGTGCTGAATACATGCGATCGAGTGAAGTGTGGAGCACGGCCAGGACCTTGCGAGCAGCCGAGGCCAACGATTCCGTGTGGGCCGACGATTCGGCGGCCCCGATGTCGGCGAGCAGGGACCAGATGTTCAGCTCACGGCCGTAGATCCGGTACACGTCGAGGTACTCGGTGGCCACCAGGACGAACAGCGCGGCGGGATCGTCCGCTGACAAACATTCGGGCTCGATCACGTTGTGCAGCAGATGGAGGCGCTCTGCGTAGAGCTCGGCGAACAGCGCCTCTTTGGTGGGAAAGTACGTGTAGATCGTGCCGGGACTGATGCCTGCGCCCTTCGCGACATCGCGCATCTGCAGTGCTGCATAGCCCTTGTCTGCGAGCAGTGCGGCGCCGGCGGTGAGGATGTCGCGGCGCCGTGCGTCGCGGTCACCCCATTTGGTCGCCAACAACACCTCTCTCGGGGTGCGTGATCAGGTAATCCGACGACAGAGGCTGTCCGAGGAACTGTTTCAGCGTGGCGAGATCAAACGGCCAGAGGTCGACCGTGCCGTCGTCCTTGAAATACCAACTCTCGCAGCCGGTGTTCCAGACGGTCGGCTGTAAGGCTTCCACCACATCGGAGTTGAAGCGCCGCGTTGCCTTCTCGGACACCTCGACAGTCGACATCTCCCCGTTTGCGAACGCCGAGATCCACCGGATGATGTGGTCGCAGGTCAGCTCGGCCGCGGTTTGCAGGTGGATGCTGCCGACGGGGCTGTTGGGGCCGAGGATGGTGAAGAAGTTGGGGAAGCCTGGGATGCTCGTCATCGCGAACGCGTGCGGCCCGCTCTTCCAGGCCTCGTCGATCGTGATGCCATCGCGTCCGGTCAGGTTCATGGGCCGCATGTAATTGTGGGCTTCGAATCCGGTGGCGAGGACGACGACGTCCACGTCGTGATGGTGGCCGTCGGCGGTGACGATGCCGGTCGCGTCGACGTGGTCGATGCGGTCGGTCACCACCTCGACGTTCGGCTGCTGGACGGCCCGGAAGTAGTTACCGGACAGCACCTGTCGCTTACACAGTGGTTGGTAGTCAGGGCGCAGTCGCTCGCGGAGGTCGCGGTCGCGGATCAGCCGTAGGCAGAGCCGGGCGTAGCCCTGCACCGCTCGCCGCTTGATGCCGGGATGGATGGTCAGGTCGGTGAACAGGGCGCTGGCGCGAACCCACGCTCGAAATGATGCCTGCGCCAGTGCGGGTTTCCGCTGGAACAACCTGGTCACGAACTTCGGCTGGGGAAGGGTGGTCGGTGCCCACAGCACCCATTGCGGACTGCGTTGGAAGAGTGTCAGTGTGCGCGCGGTGGGTTGCAGTGCGCCGGTGATCTGCACGCCCGTCGAGCCTCCGCCGATGATGGCGATGCGCTTGTCCACGGTGTCGAGGCCGCGATCCCATCGTGCGGTGTGGACAACGGGGCCGGCGAAGTCGTCGAGCCCCGGGATGTCGGGGTGGTTCGGGTGGTGCAGTACGCCCGTCGCGGCAACCAGGAAGTCCACGGTGAACTCGTCGCCGGCGGCGGTGTCGACATGCCAGACGTCGTCGGCGAACCGAGCGGCGACGACCTCGGAGTCGAGCCGGATGTGAGGCCACAGGTCGTGATCGTCGGCGACGCCGCGGTGATAGGCCAGGATGTCGTCGCGCGAGGAGAAGATGTTCGGCCAGTCGGTCTTGTTCTGGAACGAGTACCGGTAGAGCAGCGATGGGACGTCGCACGCGAGGCCCGGATACCGGTTCCAGAACCACACCCCGCCGACGTCGGCACCCTTTTCGAGGATGGTGAAGTCGTCGAACCCGGCGGCCTTGAGTTTGACGCCCATCGCGAGTCCGGACATACCTGCGCCGATGACCAGCACCCTGGGGCCGGTCATGAGAGAACCTGGTCTCGCGAACCGAGCCCCATTATGAACATTGTTCAAAAGTAGAGACTCGACGCGTTCGAGTCAACGGTCGATGTCACCATTGCCGATTCCCGGGACGCCGGCGGCCTCGACCTTCGATACTGTCGTGCCGTGACTGTTGCGCCGTACGGATCGTGGACCTCACCCATTGCCGCTGCCGACCTCGCCGCGAGTGGGCACCCCGTGTCCGGGGCCCGTTTCGTCGGGTCTGATGTCTGGTGGGCGGAGGGCCGACCCACCGAGCGCGGTCGCACCGCGATCAGGCGGGCCGGTGCCGACGGTGAGCCTGTCGACATCTTGGCTGCACCGTTCGACGCGCGCACGCGTGTCCATGAGTACGGCGGCGGGGCGTGGGCGGTCACCGAGGACGCGCGGCTCGTCTACGCCGAGTACTCCGATCAGCGTCTCTACGTGGTGGAGGACGGGCACCGCACCGCGTTGACTCCCGAGACCAACTCGCAGGTGCGCTATGCGGACTTGGCGGTGCGCGACCACGAGGTCTGGTGTGTACGTGAGAGTCACGACGACGATGGAACTATCGTCCGGGACATCGTGGCGATCGGATTGGACGATGCCTCGGTCCGTTCGGTCGTGTCGGGCTCCGATTTTCTCGCCTATCCGCGGGTCTCGCCGGACGGTACGCGGCTGGCGTGGATCGCCTGGAACCATCCGCAGATGCCCTGGGACGGAACGGAACTACGCGTGGCTTCGTTGGGTGCCGACGGGGTCGCCGGTGAGTGGATCGTCCTCGCGGGTGGCACCGACGAGTCCGTGCTGCAACCCGAATGGACGGGACCGGGTCAGGTTCTCGCGACCAGTGACCGCAGCGGCTGGTGGAACCTCTACACCTTCGATCTCGACGGTGGTGAGCCGCAGGCCGTCGGCGCCGTGGCGGCCGACATAGGGGCGCCGTTGTGGCAGCTGGGCGCTGGGTGGTACCTGCAGTCGGACGACGCGACGTGGTTGACCGTTCGGACGCTCGGAACCGACACTCTCGCCCGACTCGACACGATCACAGGCGAATTCGATGACATCGACCTCGGTGATCACACGAGCATCGGGTTGCTCGACATCGACGGACCACGGGCCTTGCTGCGGTCCGCGGGCGCTCAGACGCCGGGCGGCATCCGGATCCTCGACCTCGCATCCGGTGAGCTCACGGATGTCCGGCTGTCCCTCGACGAGGTACCGCCCGAGCAGTATTTACCTGTAGCGCAGCAGATCACGTTCGACGGACCGAAACGCGAGGTGCACGCCGTCGTCTATCCACCTCGCAACCCGGACCACACCGGGCCCGACGATGCACTGCCGCCGTACATCGCGTTCGTCCACGGTGGCCCGACCGCGCACGTGGCACCTCGGCTCGATCCGGTGTACGCGTTCTTCACCTCACGCGGCTACGGAGTCGTGGACGTCAACTACGGCGGATCGAGCGGGTACGGCCGGGAGTACCGCAATCGCCTGCGCGGGCAGTGGGGAATCGTCGACGTCGAGGACACCGTCGCCGCCGTGGAGGGTCTCGCCGACCTCGGTTTGGCCGACCGTTCCCGGCTCGCCATCGAAGGTGGATCGGCCGGCGGGTGGACCGTCCTTGCTGCATTGACGTCTTCCGACGTGTTCGCCTGCGGTGCCTCGTATTACGGTGTTGCCGAACTGGAGAAGTTCGTCGCGGAAACCCATGATTTCGAATCCCGCTACATCGACGGTCTCATCGGTCCGCTCCCCGAAGCCGCCGAGCTCTATCGCAGCCGCGCCCCGTTGAACAACGTGGACGGACTCAGCTGCCCGGTGCTGCTCCTACAAGGTCTCGACGACCCGATCGTTCCGCCGGCCCAGGCAGAACGTTTCCGTGATGCGCTGGTGGCAAAAGGGATTCCGCACCGGTACATCGCCTACGAAGGCGAGTCCCACGGTTTCCGCAAGGTTGAAACCATCATCGACGCACGCGAGTCGGAGCTGGCGTTCTACCGGGAGTACCTGTGACGGAAGGGGCGCCCTCTAGCCGCCCTCGACCGTGAACCCGACGCGCTGGAAGTACTTCTCGAAGCCTTCGACGTGGTCGCCCAGGTGATGGATGAGTTTGGCAGTGTCGTGTTCGTGCTGAGTCGTTGCCAAACCGCGGATCTCCAGTGCCCACGGTAGGACCGCGCGACCGCCGTCGGCCACGACGTAGTTGAAGCGGTCGACGAGTGCGCCGCACCAGAAGAAGTCGGCAAAGCAGAGTCTGACCGTCTTGTCGTTGAATGTTTTCGACCATTCGAAGATCCGGGCGTGGCTCTGGTCGCCTTCGTGCTCGAAATCGAGGCCCATTCCCCAGGCGATCGTGATGTTGAGGTCGGGCTTGTAGGACGCGGTCGCGTAGTGACTGTTCACCTCCAGGCGATAGCCGTTCGCACCCGGAGAACCATCGAACCAGTTGTGGTAACTCGGGCCCTGGTGTTTGATCACGTTCCAGTCGTCCGGCCCCGAGCTCTGGATGATGCGACGGAAGTCTTCGAGATGCAATGCGCGTCCTTTCGTTGGTCGAAGGATAGCGTGGCGGATGGTCGCCAGGCGGCCGACATCTGAGTTCGCCTGCCGCACAGGCATGGTGACTTCGAATGAGGCATTAGCTGAACCAAATATGCTTCGTTTTGCTGACAAATCGGACGATGGGTGACATTGTCAACGCTGGTTGTCGAATGGAAGATCCTCGACCGCCGATCCAGTGAAACCGTTGCTGAAAGGAACTCCTGTGTCTTCTGAAATCGCCCTCACGGTTGTGTTCGCGTTTCTCGGTCCGCTGCTCGCGCTGTACGCGAACGGGAGCTAGCTGCGAGACCTGTCAGGCTCTGATGGGTTGAGCGTCAGTGCGCGCCCGGGTGCTGCAGACCCCGGGCGTATGGCCTGGCAGGGAGCCTGTCGAACGTGGAGCCGATGACGGGAATCGAACCCGCGTGTGCAGCTTGGGAAAGTGTTATTGGCGTTAGAACGAGCGTTCGCCTGGCCTGTAGTTAGGCGAACCGTGATCAGTCCTTTTACACTGCATAACAGTCACTTTGGAACGGTCGCACTCGTGCCGAAGCGTCTCACACGCGGGTCGTAAACAACCCACGGTTGCACCACGTGGAGTGCCTGGGGAGTGTACGGGCTGCGGCGCTACCGGTTGAGCGGGACGGCGAGCTTGCACTGCCAGCATTCGTATCCCGGGAGACTGGAGTCGACGTTTTGCTTCGCATTGCATCGAGGGCACACGACAGCTTTAGTTCCTTCTGGGGGCGGTGGGTCGCCGGGCGCGGCTAGCGCGGCGGCGAGGACGCCGATGAGCGGGAGCAGCAGGCCGAGCATAAAGAATGGTCCGGTGTCTCGGTTCTTGCTCTTCGCAATCAGGCTGGCAACGATCGCGCAAATGATGCCTGAAATTATCCAGACGAGCAGCAGAACGCCAGTGGCGTCTGATGCTGTGTCAACCTCGCTGATTTGGGGCCTCCAGATTCATAGCAACCCTTGCCGGGCTGCGCCGAGCGCAGTTTAAGTGCGATACAGCGCGCTGACCGGTGCATGCGGCGAGATTCATCTGCTCGATGTACTGCCATCGTCTGTCCAAGGTCGCCGGCTAAACCGTGAAGTTGCCGCCACCGCTCAAGTTCCACGCGCTGTGCCACACCTACGCCTCGCTCTGCGTTGCGGTGGGTATCCCACCGATGGAGATCGCCAGATTCATGGGGCACGTACACGGTCACCACCACGCTGACCGTGTACGGGCACCTGTTCGAGGACGACCACCCCGACGCGATGGCCGCACTCGGAGCGATGGGCACACCCCAGGCCGAGAACGTAGTCCAGCTGCGCGGTTAGGCAGGTTTCTCAAACAATGCTCGACCACGCGGAAGAAATCTGCTCAGCCGAGTCTCCGTGCTGACACCAGTCGCGAAGCTAGTCGTCATGTCGGGGCTTTCCCAGAACTCTTTCACTACCGATTCGACATCAGTCCGATACGAATCTACCCGCCCGACGTGATACCCCAGCCCCAGTGCGATCACCTCGTATGAAGTGTTCAAGAACGAGCCAGCAAATCTTCTGTCGGCGGGTATCCAACGACGGAATGCGTTCTCGGCACAATCGTGCGCGATTAAATCGAAAGTCTTCTTGAATGTAGCCTCAAGTTTAGTGCGAACCCTCTTCGGTGCTGAGGCCAACGCAATAGTTTTATCGTCCAAATATGACGAGAAATTTTTGAGGTCTTTGGCTTTGATATTCGCCTCATTGTGCAAAACCAGGAACCGCAACACCAGTTCGATGTCGTATTGCTCATCAATGAGCCGTTCGGGGATTTGAACTGAGTCACGAAACCCTCTGTACCGCGCGATTTTTTCAACCCACTGGAGGAACTCGGGATCCACGCTGACGAGCATGCAACTGCGGAGCTCTTGGGTCGTGAGTTGCGAACCGTAGCTGTTGAGCCGCTGAAAAAGGTCATACTTCGTGTCACTGGAAGAATCGCGTTGGATAATCTGCACGTCAATTCGAGAGCGCTTAATATCTCGCCGCTGAGCGGTGGCCAGAGCTAACGGCATGGCCTCCTCCTCTGGCCCAATTGGCCAGAAGTGCCCTTCGAGTGCAGGAAGGTATTTCGTAGCCGACAGAGTGAGACGCTTGATTGCCTTCCCGTCGGCGTCTTTCAGTAAGCCCTGAAGCTGCAGTAGCGTACTCACGCGTTGAAGCCCGTCGACGAGCTCCCATTCTCCGGATTTCGACGCCGCAACGAAAATGGAAGGCAGCGGTATTCCGAGGAGAATGCTCTCGATTAGGCGCGACTTCTGAAGGTCGTCCCAGCGAAAAAAGCGCTGAAATTCGGGATGAACAATTAGGTCTCCATCTGTGTATAGCGAGGTTAGCTCGCCTAGAGACATACCGTATCGGTCGGTTGAAATTTCGCGGCGGCGTTCGAAAATTTCGGCCTCTAGGTTACTTGCGGACTCAACCATCTGACGGCCACCCT
The DNA here is from genome assembly GCF_017377795.1 of Williamsia soli. Taxonomy (GTDB): domain Bacteria; phylum Actinomycetota; class Actinomycetes; order Mycobacteriales; family Mycobacteriaceae; genus Williamsia; species Williamsia soli. Next base: position 508,884 of record NZ_JAFRDR010000001.1, read on the forward strand.
TCGAGGATTGTTAGTTCTGCTGCCAAGCTCGACAAATCTGGGAAAATCATTGACTCGGTGAAGCCGAGGAACCTCAACTGGTTCATTAGGTCCGCCGAGCTACCTGAGAACACATACTTAGTGAGGTAGCCCGCCCAGTTCGTGTCGTCGCACGGGAGCTCATCCATTCCGAGCCAGGTGTCGCCCGCGATAGTGAAGGTTCCCCGCTGAGCGACAATCCGAGGACTGTTATGCACTCCGTACAGCGCAACCGGGTACTTCGCGCGCTTGGCTAGTCGGTCTCCGGTGGAGGTGGCTGGCTCCCAACGCTGCGCCTCGTCGTCGGCGACCGTGAGGACGCCTATGCCTGTGTCGCTCAGCTGCGGAACTCGTGAGTTCCAGCCCAGCGGATCGAGTGTCCACACCGTCGGCTTTCCTTCGCTTTGTGACGGCGGGGTTGTCGCTGCGAAATAAGTTGCCACCAGGAGATTTTCACTCCAGTCAAGCAGCCTCGTCGGAACGCCGTGGTGCTGCATCGAGAACAAGTGTTCCCAAGGTTGCTGGGGATAACCGGCGGGCCAGAATGGGAGGCTGCGCTCTCTGAAGCGAGCCACTAGACGCGCCTCGCGCTGATAGACCTCGTCCATGGGTCGTGATGGCCCGCGCATCAATTTGGGTGTCAACTTGTATTCGTTGCTCGGCTGACCGCGAAACCAAAGTGGGCTGTCAGACAATCGGCCGACGACCTTGCTAACGAGGTCACTTACAGAGTCAAACTCAAGATCGTCGATCATGTGCTCCAGCCTGCGACTGTGGACTTTACGTTAAAGCATATGGCACGTCCTGACTTAGTCTGACGCTGCGCGCAGTCACGTGGGGGGTATGGGCAAGTGATAGACCATGGCGAGTCGAGGGCAAAAGCCGCTCTCCCCTGCGGTGACGTGGAGCCGATGACGGGAATCGAACCCGCGTGTGCAGCTTGGGAAGCTGCCGTTCTGCCATTGAACTACATCGGCGTGCGGCCCGAAGGCTGCGAGAGCGATATTAACAGGCTGCCGGCATAGAGCGTTTGGCGACACCGTCTTGGCTGGTGAGCGCTGCTGCGGACCGTTGTCAGACCTCGAATGTATGTTCTATTCATGGGGTGGGGCACGGCAGTGACTATGGATGCTGAGGCGTCGGAGTTGTTGTCGCGCGTGCAGTCTGGGACTCGTGAGGTGAATCAGGCGTGGGCGGCGCGTCTTGACGATGGTCTCGCCTATTACCGATATGTCTCCTCGATCGAGGATGAGCACGGGACGCGGGCAGCGGCGTGTGAGATCGCTGTGGCGTGGCGGTGCACGACCGGTCAGGCTGATCATCTGTTGCGGTGCCGGCGGTTGCTCGATCATCTGCCCGAGCTGGCGGAGGCGTTCTCGGCGGGGGAGCTGTCCATCGAAAAGTTGAAGGCTTTGTATCACCGCGCGTCACGGGGGTATAGGGACGCGTTGATGGATCTCGATGGCGTACTGGCTGAGGATGCGATGTTGTTGGGTGACAACACCTTCGCCGAGGAGCTGGATCGCCATTTGATGCCGTTTGAACCGGACCGCCCTGATGATGATGGTGCGGCGGATCCGGCACGCCGGGTGAGCGTACGTCGTCGGGCCGGTGGGATGGCGAGTCTGACCACGGGGTGCACGGCTGAGGAGGCGATCCGGGCCAAAGCTCAGCTCGAGGAGATGGCGCTCGATGACCCTGCGGGTGAGGTCGATGCGGTGCTCGATGCGATTGCGAAGGCCAACGCTGCAGCTACCGAGGATGCCGAGCCCGAGCCCGAGCCAGAAGTAGAACCCGAGCCCGAGCCTGCGGCCCGCCCGTCTGCTGCTGCACCTTCGCACACTGCCAAACGTGCCTGGACGGAGTTGGTACTCGATCTACCAACCCTGCTCGGGCTGTCGAGCAACCCCGGCTACTTGCTGGGGTACGGGTCGCTTGATTGTGATCAATCGCGGTCGTTGGCGGGTCGTTCCCGATGGAAAGCGCTGGTGACGATCGGCGAGGACGCGATCGCGGCGCTGATGCAGTTGATCAACTCCGCGCAGGGTCAGCCGGTGACGGCACAGGATGTCGCGACGGCGCTGATGAATGCCGTCGACGGTGGTGATCGGGTGATTCTCGGGGAGAAGGATGTCGGCCCGGCCCCGCCGGTGAAAGCGCCGCCTTCCAAGGATGGTCACGGTGGGTGGAAGAGGCCTCCGCGGGGTGCGTTGAAATACAAGCCCGGGCGCAAGCTTGCCCGGATCATCCGAGCACTCGATGGGACGTGCCGATTCTCCGGGTGTAAGAAGCCGGCGAAGGATTGCGAGATCGACCACATCGTGCCGTTCAACCACAACAACCCCATGGCCGGCGGCTGGACGATCGAATCGAACCTGGCGTGCCTGTGCAAGGAGCATCATGACCTCAAAACCCGGGGCATCATCCGGGTGGAGATGCGCGGCAACCGGGAATACTGGATCGACACCCGAGCCGGGCAAAGGGTTGTCACCACACCGGCTGTACGTAGGCCGTCAGGCTAGACAACTTCTGAGAAGTCGATACGTGCAAGCCTTTCCGGGTCCGAGATGATGTTCATCGCGACGACACGTCCGTCGGCGACCGTGAAAGCCGCGATCGCCGACACCGCGTCACCGTCGAACGACAACACACCGAAGCCGCCGTTCACCCGCACCATCTGACTGCGCGCCTTGGCGCGCCGGTAGATGATCGCCCCGCGGCCCACCTGCTGCGCGCCCACCAGTTCCATCGGTTGCTTGTCGGGGGCGCTGTCATTGCGTAGGACGACGTCGGGGTCGAGGACCCTCAACAGGGCGTCGAGATCCCCACCCTGAGCCGCGGCCAGGAAAGCCTCCACCACTCGTCGCTGCTCCGCCGGCTGCGGTGACCGGGGCGTTCCACCCTGCACCCTCACCCGCGCTCTGCTCGCCAGCTTCCGTGCAGCTGCCGGTGTCTTACCGACGATGGGAGCGACCTCGTCGAACGGCATGGCGAACAGATCATGCAGCACGAAGGCCAGGCGCTCGCTCGGCGTCAACGTCTCCAAGACCACCAGTAGTGCCACGCTCACCGAATCGGCCAGCAGCGCTTGACTTTCGGGATCGTCATCGGAGTGGAGCGGTGTCACGATCGGATCCGGGAGGTGCACTATCTCCGACGGTTCCTCGTTTCGGGTTCGCCGTGACCGCAATATGTTCAGGCATACCCGCGAGGTCACCGTGGTGAACCATCCGCCGATGTTTGCGATCTCATCGGTGTACGCTGCGGCAACCCTCAGCCAGGTCTCCTGCACCGCGTCCTCGGCCTCGGGCAGCGACCCCAGCATCCGGTATGCGACAGCTCGCAGATGCCCGCGATGCGCCTCGAACTCGCTGACCAAAAACTCGTTGTCGTTCATCGGTCACATATCCCTTCCCCGGAGTGTCAGAGCTATGAACCGCCCGACACCGACGATGTGACAAGACGTCGCCGGTCAACCTGAGGAGCACCCCATGTCTGCACGTATGACCAACCCCGCCACCATCCTGCCGCAGGCGTACGCGGCTGTCCCGGCCCTGCTCGGTGCCATCGAGCAGGGCGGGGTTTCCACAACGTTGCGTGAGATCATCATGCTTCGCGCCAGCCAGATCAACGGCTGCGCCGCCTGCGTGTACGCACATTCGGCGACCCTGCGGAAAGAAGGGGAATCCGACGACCGGATCGACACGGTTGCGGTGTGGCGGGAATCGCCATTCTTCACCGACTCCGAACGTGCCGCGTTGAATCTGGCCGAAGCGGCAACGCGTCTCGCCGATTCCCGCGGCGCTGCGGTGCCCGACGCCATCTGGGACGACGCCGCCGATCACTTCGACGAAAAAGAACTCGCGGGCATCGTCTTGGCGATCGGGACCATCAACTTCTTCAACCGCATCAACGTCACCATTCAGGAACCCGCAGGCACGACGTGGAGCTGAGGGTAGAGCGGCTAACCTCGTCGTGTGCTGCTCTCAGACCGCGACATCCGCGCCCAGATCGCTGATGGCCGTCTGGCCATCGAGCCCTTCGACCCCGTGCTGGTCCAACCGTCCAGCATCGACGTCCGGCTCGATGGCCTGTTCCGGGTCTTCAACAACACCCGGTACACCCACATCGATCCCGCGCTACGGCAGGACGAGCTGACCACGCTGGTCGAGCGCACCGAGGGCGAGCCGTTCGTGCTACACCCCGGCGAGTTCGTCCTCGGGTCCACGCTCGAGGTGTGCACCCTGCCGGATGACCTGGCAGGCCGGCTCGAGGGCAAGTCCTCGCTCGGCCGACTCGGGCTGCTGACGCACTCGACCGCCGGCTTCATCGATCCCGGGTTCACCGGTCACATCACGCTCGAGCTCTCGAACGTCGCGAACCTCCCGATCACCCTGTGGCCGGGCATGAAAATCGGTCAGCTCTGCCTGATCAAACTGTCGAGTCCGGCAGAAAACCCCTACGGCAGCGCGTCGGTGGGATCCAAATATCAGGGTCAGCGCGGACCGACCCCGTCCAAGGCGTATCTGAACTTTCCGCAGGACTAGTGACCGCGGCGGCCCTGGTCGCACAACTTTCGCCGGATGATGGCCGGCACGTCACCCAAAGTGCGCCGGTTGGACAGACATACTCCGTACGCACATGGGTATGACCACGGGTATGAGAGTGACAGTGTTCGGCTGCGGCTATCTCGGGGCAACCCACGCTGCATGCCTGGCCGAGTTGGGCCACGAGGTACTCGGAGTGGACGTCGACGAGAAGAAGATCGCGACGCTGACGTCGGGGGAGTTGCCCTTCTACGAACCAGGGCTGGTCGACGTGCTGCGGCGCAATCTGGAATCAGGGCGCCTGCGCTTCACGTCGGACTACGACGACGCTGCCGCGTTCGCCGACATCCACTTCCTCGGCGTCGGCACGCCGCAGAAGAAAGGCGAATACGCGGCGGATCTGCGCCACGTGTACTCGATGGTCGAGGATCTCGTCCCACGACTGCGCGGTGAACATCTGATCATCGGCAAGTCGACGGTCCCGGTGGGAACTGCGAGTGAGCTGCAGCGTCGCGCCGACGCTGCGGCGTCTGCGGGCACCACGGTCGAGGTCGCCTGGAATCCGGAGTTCCTGCGAGAGGGTTATGCGGTCAAGGACACACTGCATCCCGATCGGATCGTGCTCGGTTTCTCTGGGGAGAAGAGCACAGCCGAGGCCAAGGTGCGTGCGCTGTACGCCCAGCTACTCGACGAGCAGATTCCGTTTCTGTGCACGGATCTGGCAACCGCCGAGATGGTCAAGGTCTCCGCCAACGCCTTCCTGGCCACCAAGATCTCGTTCATCAACGCGATCAGCGAGGTCTGCGAGGCCGCGGGCGCCGACGTCACGATGCTCGCGGACGCCATCGGTCACGACAACCGCATCGGGCGCCGATTTCTCAACGCGGGGCTCGGCTTCGGCGGCGGGTGCCTGCCGAAAGACATCCGCGCCTTCATGGCCCGCGCCGGCGAACTCGGTGCCGACCAGGCACTGACCTTCCTCCGTGAGGTCGACTCGATCAACATGCGTCGCCGGACCGCGATGGTGGAGCTCGCGACCGAGGTGTGCGGTGGCAGCCTTCTCGGCAGCAACATCGCCGTACTGGGCGCGGCCTTCAAACCCGAGAGCGACGACGTGCGCGATTCGCCCGCATTGAATGTCGCCGGCCAGTTGCAGCTGAAGGGAGCTGCGGTCAGTGTGTTCGATCCCAAGGCGATGGCGAACTCACGCAACGTCTTCCCGACACTGAGCTACGCCGACACTGCCCGCGAGGCATGCGATCAAGCGGACGCTGTCCTGGTGCTGACGGAGTGGGATGAGTTCGTTCACATGGACCCCGAGGAGCTCGCTCCCGTGGTCCGCCGGACCAACATCGTCGATGGCCGTCGGTGCCTCGATGCGGGCGTCTGGCGGCGGGCAGGCTGGCACTATTCGAGCCTTGGTGGGCCGGTACGCAGCACCGACGTTCGAGATCCGATTCTGATGTGATGCGGACACCGGCCATCGGCGGGTGCACAATGACGAAACAAGCTAACTGGCCGGGGAGGGCGAGAGAAGGCAGAGATTGTCGGTAACGACGGGCACGGGAACCGATCCCGAAGTCAACGAGGTGCACGCACGTGGCCACCTCGCAGCACCACTGCTCGCCGAGATACGCGGCGCACTGGCCGACATCACCTCCGCGGCCGGCTGGCCGGCGTTTGTGCTGGTCAGACTTGATGACACCGGCCTGCGGGCCAGCGCAGTCGACGCCGAGACCGGTGAGAGGCTGATCGAGTTGTGCGAGCCGCTGGTGGAGCCGGCGGCGCTGGACCGGATGCTCGCCGACCACCTCGTCCGCACCGGCCGGGCGAAGTCGCCGGAGACGAGGTCCGAGGCGCTCGAACTCATCGGCCTGATGCCCCTCGTGCGGATCAAGCTCGCCGGTGCCAGCGGCGCCTTCGTGATCGGGCGCAACAGTGTCGGGCTTGTCCGGGTGACCCACCACGACCTCGACGAGGCTCTGGCGCCGGCTCTGTCTCGGGCCGCCAGCCTGGCCCGATCGGTCACCATCGGGTCTCCGGAGCCGGTGACGTCGCTGGTCGTCATGCCCGGCCACACCCGTTGGCCCGGGCTCCTCGAGGGGCTGACCGCCGCCATGGGGTCAGAGCGCGTCGGTCGGCTGCCCGTGGTCGCGCTGCGGTCTGCTCCTCTGCGGCAGTCGCTCGGCAGGCATGACGCGGACTGGTCGACGAATCCCGATGGCGGCGCGATCGCCCCGAATCGGCGCGCGCGGTTCTACCTGCCCGCCCCTGCGGCGCCCGATCCGGAAGAAACCAGAAAGATTCAGACGCAGAACAGGAAGGTGCTTGCAGGCGCGGTGGCTGCGGCACTCATCGCGATCGGCGGTGCAGCTGCTTGGGCGGCGCCATGGCAAGATGCGGAACACGTCGAATCGCGGCCGCTGAGCATCGAGCGAGTCCTCGAGGGACCGGCCGATCGGCCGTCACCGACAACCCCTGCGCCGCAGACACCTTCACCAAGCCGGATAATTCCGGGGGCGCCGGTCGATCCGCCGACCACTGCGATTCCGCCGATCGACACCGCCAGGGCCCTGGCACCCGCGGTGCAATACGAGGCACCCGTTCCTCCGCCGACGACCCCGCCGTCGGTGACACAGGCACCGCCTCCGCCGCGGCAGGGTCCGCCCGCTCCGGCGCCGAGAACTCTGCCCATTCCGATCCCGGGTCTGCCGCCGATCCTGCTGCCGTAGGGCACGGTGTCAGTGCAGGTGGGTCAGGGAAGGTCCGCCGGATCGACGTCGGCGCGTTCGAGGTAGTCCTTGAGCTGATGCGCGAGATCGCGGTCGAGGGCACGGTCGAGCGCGCTGTGTGCCGAGATGGTCGCGGTGCGCCGCATCTCACTTAGCAGTTCAGCAAGCCAGTCGGTTTCGGAACCGCTCGCCGGCACCCAGCCGTCACCGTGTTCGGCAGCCACCACCGAACGGCCAGCGGAGATCAGAGTTGTCGCGACGGCCGCCATTTCCCGCTCGACGTGCCCGTGCACATCGAGAATCGTGCTGAGCGAGAGCCCGAGCTTGGTCAACCGACCGAAGGCATAGACCGTTTCGCGATCGAGCAACACGTAATCGTCACCGTCGGGCTCGATCAATCCGAACTCTTCGAGCTTGAGATAGTGAGACGGGTTGCCGGAGTTCAGCAAAGACTTGAGGGCTTCGGCCGAGAGGGTCTCGGACTTGGCCTTCGACCAGGGTTCGGTGACCACCTCGCGAATACCCAGCACGTCGGCCAGATCATCGCCTCGCTGGATCCCGAGCAGAAAATCGGCGATGTGCCGGATGGTGAACCCGCGATGCAGCAGGTCGTTGATGACCTTCAGGCGGGCGAGGTGGGTGTCGGTGTAGATGGCGATGCGACCGCGACGTGTGGGCCTGGGCAGCAGTCCGCGGTCCTGATAGCCGCGAACGTTGCGGGTGGTGGTTCCCGCCGCCCGTGCCAGATCGTCGATCCGGTATTCGGTCATCGCTCGCCTTCGCCTTACGCCGTTGCTGGTGGTAGCAGCCGATTCTAGCGAATCGAAATGCGACCTTAATCAATGTCACATTGAGCAGTGATATTCAGAAATCTGCGGAACTCAGTGTGAAGGGGCCGGCGCTGTGGTCGTACGGGGCCGGCAACGAATTCGCACCGCAACCGCGACACCCGTGCGGTGTCAGGGCAGAATGACCCCGATGTACGGGGAATCGGGCAGGTCACGGACGCCGAGTCGCGTGATCTGGTTGGAAGAATCTCTGCTGCGCGACGTTCGTGAGTTGCTCATGGCCACGGTTGGTCACGTCGGTCCGGCGTTCACCCTCATCGATCTGGACGAGAACGGCCTGCGCGGCGCGGCCGTAGACGCCGCGACTGGTCAGTGCCTGATCGAGCTGAACGATCACACCCTCCAGGCGACGGCATTCGATCGGGCGATCGCCGACTACCTGGTGAGGGTCGGCAAGGCTCAGATGCCCGAGACGGCCGAGTGGGCGCGGGAGCTGCTCGATCTCGTGCCCCAGGCCAGGATGTTGCTGAGTACATCGCCGGGCACGTTCGTGATGGGGCAGCAGTACGTAGGCCTGCTTCGTGTGACGCGCGCCGACCTCGACGAGGCGCTGGGGGCGTCGATCGTTCGAGCCGTCAGCGTGGCTCGTTCGGTGTCCATCGCCTCGCCGCTGCCGGTGACGGCCGCGGTGGTCATGCCCAACCACGTCGAGTGGCCTGGACTCCTGGATGGTCTCGGGGTGGCGTTGTCGGGCGCCGTGCCGCCGACCATGGCCGTCGCACCCCTGAAGAACCCCCACTCGACGGTGCGGCCGAGCAGGCACGCTCGGGCTGTGGACGGGGAGGCTGCGGCCGCCGTGCCGCTCCCGGCGACACAGCTTCCGTTTCCACCTCCGCCACCGTCACCGCCGCCTGCCTCCGTCCCGGCACCCGCCATCGAACCGGCGGTAACGGCAGATCGCCGAAAGCAGAACCGTCTGGTTCTCGTCGGTGCAGCGTTGTTGTCGGTCCTGATCTTGGTCGGCGGCACGACCCTGGTGACCACCCCGTGGCGCGACGACGCCACCCAGCCGCAGTCGCAGCGCTATCTCACGACGCCGGACCCGACAGGCGCGACCATCACGACCACCACGGCGCCGAGCTCGACCCCTGCGGTTCCGCCGATCAACACCGCGGCTGCCCTCGCGCCGGTGGTCAAATACACCACGCCGCCACCACCCCCGCCGACCACGAGGCGCCCCGCCCCGCGACCGCGACAGAACACGATCCCGAATCCGATTCCCGGACAACCACCGATCGTCCTGCCCTAGGGGGTCAGGGAGCCACGCCGCGGCTGATGAGATCGAGGGTCTGCTGATAGATGAAGGACCAGTGCGTTTCGGTGCCCGGAGGTCCACTGCTGTCGAGTTCGAGGCTGACGGCTCCGTGCACGCACGCCCACACCTGCAGTGTGAGGTCGAAGGGTTCACCCGCCCGGATGGTTCCGGCCGCCTGGCCGTATCGGATGATCTCGGTGAGTGAACCGAGCGCACTGTCCGCGACGTCGCTTTCGGGTGTGCATTGGCCGGAGAACATCATCCGGTAGAGGGTCGGGGAGCGCAGGGCGAATGCGCGGTAGGCGACGCCCGCCTGCTGGAGTCGTACGTGCGAATCGGTGTCGACGACAGCGGCAACTGCGTTGCGGAGCTGGGCGAAGCCCTCGGTGACCAACGCGGTCATCAACCCGGTCTTGCCGTCGAAATGGTTGTACACACCCATCGGCGCGACGTTGGCCGCGGTCGCGACAGCGCGAACCGTGAGGCCCTTCTCCCCGTTCTCGTCGAGGACGCGCAGGGCCGCTGCCAGCAGCAACCCGCGTACATCTCCGGCCGGAGTGCGGGTTGCCGTACCTGCAGGCTTCGATGCCACGACGTCGATCCTTTCACACGCCTCGGGGATATCCCTTGACATCTTTGTAGCACACTGTTCTTCTTGAATAGAACGTCGTACTACAACAGTGGGACGACATCCTATTCGAGGAGTATCGATGAGAACGACACATCGGATCGAACCCGGCGGCACGTCATCGCCGGACAAAACCCCAGCCGACCGGCGCTGGTGGGCCCTCGTCGCGCTGTGCGGCGCAGTCCTGCTGGTGATGATCGACAACACGATCGTCAACGTGGCGCTGCCGACCATCAGTCGCGATCTCGCGGCGAGCAACTCCGGACTGCAGTGGGTTGTCGACGCCTACACCCTCACGTTCGCGGGCTTGCTCCTCACCGCAGGACACTTTGCCGACCGTTTCGGGCGCCGCAGGCTCTTGGTCATCGGCGTGGTGGGATTCGCTGCGGTGTCCGTTCTTGCCGCGGAGTCGTCGACTCTCGGTCAGCTGATCGCCACCAGGGCCGGCCTGGGCCTCTTTGCCGCGATGGTCTTCCCGGCGACCCTCGCCATTCTGATCGGGTTGTTCCCCGACCTGAAGGAACGGGCGATCGCCGTGGGTATCTGGGCAGGTACGTCGGGCATCTCCGTGGCTGTCGGCCCGGTCCTCGGCGGCTGGTTGCTCGAGCACTACTCCTGGTCGTCCGTGTTCTGGGTCAATCTTCCCATCGCAGCTGCCGTGCTCGCCGGGATCGCTGCCGTGGTGCCCAGTGGCGGGAAAGCCCAGCCGGGACCGTTCGATCTGGTCGGAGCGGTGACGTCGATCGCGGGTGTTTCGCTGCTCGTCTACACCCTGATCGAAGGGCCCAACCACGGCTGGGGGTCGATGCGGACGATTGTGGGATTCGTCGGCGCCGCAGTGATTCTCGCGGTCTTCGTGCTGCGAGAGCTCCGTTCGGCGCATCCGATCCTGAACGTGCGGTTGTTCAAGAATCGTCCGTTCGCCGTCGCGTCGGGCCTGATCGCGGTCGCGTTCTTCAGCCTGTTCGGCTTCATCTTCCTGATCACCCAGTACTTCCAGGCCGTGAAGGGATACGGACCGCTCGACGCGGGCCTGCACACGTTGCCGTTCGCAATCGTGATGGCCGTGTTCTCCCCACTGGCGATGATCCTTGCCCGGACGCTCGGGCCCGGACGGGTGGCCGCACTCGGATCAGCCGTCATGGCATCGGGATTCGCGCTGGTGCTCCTCGCGGGCCGCGACGCCTCGTACTGGGGGTTGATCGTCTGGTCGATGAGCCTGATGGCCATGGGTCTCGCGTTCGTACAGGGCCCGGCGACCAACATCATCATGAACTCCCTTGCGCCGCACGAAGCCGGTGCCGGATCAGCGGTCAACGACGTGACCCGCGAACTCGGCGGAACGCTCGGAGTCGCGGTGCTGGGCTCGGTGCTCTCGTCGGTCTACACCACACAGATCGGCGACCAACTCGATCGCAGCGGCCTACCTGCAGAGGCGGTAGAGGCATCCAAGAACTCGGTGATGGCGGGCGTCCAGGTGGCGACAGGAATACCGGGACCGGACGGGCGGCAGATGCTGATCACCATCCAGGACGCCTTCGTCGACGGCCTGCACAGCTCGGTCATCGTCGCAATCGTCGCGGCCGGACTGGCCGCACCCATTGCCTGGATCACTCTGCGTAACAGGCAACTAGGGGACCCCGTCGTCGCCGAGCCCGAACTCGTCCAGCAAAAAGCTTGACGACAGATGCACACCGTTCAGCCATTTGCACACGTTCAAACGTATGCACATGACTCAACGGTGTGCATCTGCCTTTGTCCACAGTGTGACGCGTGATCCACAAGCACGGCGTCAACAGGGGTTTGCGGTCTGGTCGGTCCTATCGGGCCGGTCAAGATCGGGTCCACGGACTTCACGCCAGATCCCGAGGACGGTCTCGTCCGTCGAAAAGAATTCGTTCACAATGGTGGTGATGCCGCCCAACTTCGGCGTGACCACCGTCGAGGAAGGTTGGTACGCGTCACTCGTGGTGTGTACCGGACGGTCGACCCCGACGAGGACACCGCAGAACCGGTCTACGACGAGGCCTACCGGCAACTCGTGATCGCCATTGCCGGCCGATCCACGGAACGGGTGGTCAGCCATTCGTCAGCTGCGGTGATGCACGGGCTGAACCAGCTGGATCCGGATCAGAGGCGGGTTCACTTCTACGTTCGGGCCGGTGGGCGCCGGGGCCGTGAGGTGCATCTCCACACTGGTTCTCTGACGAGGTCCGATGTGACCGTGGTCGACGGGGTCCTGTTGACAAAGCTGGGGATCACGGCATGCGATGTGGCTCGGCAGGGGTCTTTTCCGCAGGCAGTTGTGGTCCTCGACCACGCGCTGCGTTTGGGGGTCGATAAAGCAGAGCTGACGTCGATCGTCGGGCGATCAGCAAAGAGTTCCGGCATTGCTGTGTTGCGTCGGGCAATGGACGTTGCCGACCGAAACTCGGAGTCGGTGGGTGAGTCGTTGAGCCGAAGCCTGTTCATCGAATGGGCCGACATTCCATTGCCGACGCTGCAGACGGAGTTTCACGACGAGAAGGGAATCCTGATCGCACGAGTGGACTTCGACTGGGAAGGAAAGGTGGTGGGTGAGTTCGACGGCAAGGTGAAGTACGAGAAGCACCGGTGGCCAGGCGAATCCATGTCAGATGCGGTGATCCGGGAGAAACGTCGAGAGGACCGGTTGCGCGAGGAGGGGATCATGGTCATCAGGTGGGTGTGGGACGACGTCAGGACTCCGCAGTTGTTGCGCAGTCGAATTCGGAAGGTGCTCCATGGCGCCGGGGTGATCTGACACAGATGCACACCGTCGAGTCATTTACACACGTTCAAACGTGTGCATTTGACTCAACGGTGTGCTTTTGTGGCATCGGGGTCAGGCGGAGTACTCGTAGCCACTCTTGAGGGCTTTGCGCAGCGAGATGATGGACTCGACGCGGCTCGACGGGCGAAGGTACGGCGAATCACCCTGGGCGTTGATGTAGTAGGTGTTCGAACCGGCGCAGCGCGGGCTCGCAAAGACCGTGCTGCGCACCCTTTTACGCATCTTCTCGACGAACTCGTCCGTCTGTTCGTCGGTGGCGCTCACCCGGTTCGACCCGGCGGCAACCGCCTTGGCCACCACCTGCACGGCGTGCGTGACACACAATTCGATGGTGTCGAACCAGGAGAAGCCGATGACGCCGTACGGTCCCGGTGCCAGGAACAGGTTGGGGAAGTTCGGCACCGTGATCCCCTCGTAGGCGTGCATCCGCTCCGAATCCCACGTCCGCCCCAGATCTTGCCCGCCGACCCCTCGAATCTCGTACGGCAGGTCGAAGATCTTGAAACCGGTGGCGAGGATCAGCGCATCCAGTTCCAGATCGTGGCCATCGGCGAACTCGATTCCGGTGGCGGTGATCTGGGCGATGGGGGAGGTCTCCAGGTCCACGTTGTCCCGGTTGAAGGTGGGGAAGTAGTCGTTCGAGAACGACGGACGCTTGCAGGCGTAGCCGTAGTGCGGCGTGAGCTTCTCGCGGGTCTCGGCGTCCTTGACCTGAGCCCGCAGGTGACGCAGACACAGCTTCTCCATGCCGCGGGTGATCGCGGGAAGTTGCTTGTTGTAGACCACGCCGAGCGTTTCGGCGATCTCGAACGTCGAGTCGATCAGGAAGCGCGGCAGTAGTTGCAGTTTCGGGATCCGGCGGTACACCGACCGGAGGAATCCGGGGACGACGGCGTTCGGCTTGGGCAGCACCCAGATCGCAGTGCGCTGGATGACAGTGAGCTGCTCGACGTCGGGCGCTATGGTGGGGATGATCTGGATACCGGTGGCGCCGGTGCCGACGATGGCGACCTTCTTGCCGGTCAGATCGTAGTCGTGGTCCCAGGACGCCGATCGCAACACCTTGCCGGAGAAGTTCTCCAGGCCGGGCAGGTTCGGGGTGGCAGGCGTCGACAACGCGCCATGGCACGAGATCAGGAACCGGGCGGTCACCGTGTCACCGGCGGCGGTGGTGATGGTCCACACATCCGCGTCGTCATCGAAATCCGCGGCGACGACGGCCGTGCCGAACCGGATGTGTTCGCGGATGCCGTACCGCTCGGCGATGTCGCGGGCATACTGCAGCAGCTCAGAACCCGGGGCGAAAATCTGCGACCACTCGGGATTCAAGGCGAACTTGTACGAATACGTGACCGAGGGGATGTCGACCTCGACTCCGGGGTACCGGTTGGCGAGCCACGTTCCGCCCACGTCGTCGTTGCGGTCGAAGATGACGTAATCGTCGATTCCGCGTTCTTGCAGTTTGATTCCGGCGGCGAGGCCGCCGAAGCCCGCGCCGACGATGGCGACGGTGTGGTCAGGGTTGGTGGCGGTTGACGCCATGGGGTGCTCCTTGGGCTGGGGGCAGTGTGGGCGGAGAACGCTCTAGAGGTCGAGGCGGAGGTGATCGCCCTCGGCCCGGGAGACACAGGTGAGCATCACTCCGGCGTCACGTTCGGGTTCGGTCAGAATGTTGTCGCGATGCTCGACAGCACCCGCGAGGACGCGGACCTTGCACGTGCCGCAGAATCCCTGCTGGCATGAGTACGGCACCGACGGCAGGTCGCGGCGGATCGCGGCGAGTGCTGATTCCGTTGCGCTGACCGGAACCTGCGTTCCGGACGACGCGAGGGTGACGGTGAACGGTCGGCCGTCCTCCACCGGCGGTGGGCTGAACCGCTCGAAGTGCAGTTCCACATCCGCGCGGCCGACCAGCGCGATGCGAATGCCCCCGAGCATCGGGACCGGGCCACAGCAGTAGACAGCGGTCCCGGAGGCCATGGGGCCCAGGAGATCTGCCGGGGTGGGGAGTCCGTGCTCGTCGTCGGTGCGGATCGTGATCTTGTCGCCGTAGCGGGACAGCTCATCGAGGAAAGGCAGGGAATCGGTACTCCGGCCGGTGTAGACCATCGTCCAGTCCAGACCCAGTCGGTCGGCGGCCGCGAGCATCGGCAGGATCGGTGTGATCCCGATGCCGCCTGCGATGAAACGCAGGCTGCGGGCAGGCGATCCGTACCCGGGCAGGGCCAATGGGAACGCGTTGCGAGGACCCTTGATCCGCAGGACGTCGCCCTCGTTGAGGTCGTCGTGGACCTCGATCGAACCGCCTCCGCCGCCGGGGATCCGGCGGACCGCGATGCGGTAGTGGTGGCGATCGGCGGGATCACCGCAGAGTGAGTACTCCCGCATTCGGCCAGACGGCAGCAGCAGGTCGAGATGGGCTCCGGCGTACCACGGCGTGAGCTCTCCGCCGTCGAGTGCGCCGAGCGTGAGTGCCACCACGTTGTCGTCACTGGCAACGACATCGCGCCGGACGATTTTGACCGCGGTGACGCGGCTGATCTGGTCGGGCAGATCGAGGTGGGTCAGTTTGCCCCACAACGGAAACCAGACCTTGCCGATCACACTGGCCAGGCGCATCGCCGGGTCGTGCCGGTACCGGCCCCACAGGTGCGGAGGCGGCGCCGTCATGGTGGTGGTGTGGGGATGGTGACGGTGATCAGAGTGGGTCGGGGAATTCACTTGTGCGCGGCCCTTGCTGCCGGCGACGACGCGAGATACGCCACCGCCTGGGACGTCGACCCGACCTGGCTGGGCCGGAACGACGGCTTGAAGTAGGTGAACGTCGCGAAGATGATGGACCGCATGGTGGGCAGCAGACCTTTGCGGGCACCTCGGAAGTATCCGAACCACTGTCCGACGTAACCGGTCCGGCCGGCAGGGTCGTTGAGTGCGATGAAGCGGGTTCCGCGGTTGATCACGAAGAGCAGGGCGGGAAGCACCGCGAGCATGGCCCGCCCGCGCTTTAGGTAGCTGTCACCGAAATAGCTCGCCACGTCGTGCGCGACCTCCCGGTGTTCGACTTCTTCGGCGCCGTGCCACCGGAACAGATCGGTCATCGCGGGGTCGGCATCGTGTTCGGACCACGTGTTGTTCAGAGCGAAATCACCGAGGACCGCCGTGTAGTGCTCGATGGCGGCGATCAGCCACAGCCGTTCGACGAGGTGCTTGTGCCGCACAGTGGGGTCCGGGTGGTTCGACGGCCCGAGGACCTTGCGGAACACCCATTCCATCTGTCGCTGGAAGGGCGTCGGATCGACTCCGTTGTTCTTCAGGAATTCCCACAGCACCCGGTCGTGGGTCTCCGCGTGCATCGCTTCCTGACCGATGAATCCGCGCATGGCCGAGGCGAGTTCCTCGTCCTTGACCAGCGGCAAGGTCTCGTTGTAGGTCTGCACAAACCAGCGCTCGCCCTCTGGCAGGAGCAGGTTGAGCATGCTGATCACGTTGGACGAGACCGGATGATTCGGGATCCAGTGCAGCGGCGTGTCTTCCCATTCGAACTCCACATTGCGGGCGTGCAGTTCGACAGGACCCGGGTCGAAGTCGTCTGATTCGTGGTGCGCGTAGGCGGCGTTGGACATCGTCGTCCTCCCTAGAACAGTTTGGTGCGCGCCATTCGGCGCGACAGGCCGGGTACGAAGCGGTAGATGCGGTAACCGACCTTCGCTTCGACGGTGACCGGGACGACCGGCGCGTTGGACTCGATCGCGTCGACGATGGCGGCAGCGACGCGGTCGGGCGTGAAGTTCCGCTTGTGGTACATGCCGCTCATCTTGTCCTGCAACTGTTTCTGGCCATCGGCGGAAGCCCCGGCGAACTCCGTTGCCGCCACGATGTTCGTGTCGACGATGCCCGGACAGATCGCGGAGACCCCGATGCGGTGCTCGGCCAGTTCGGCCCGCAGCGATTCGCTGAACATCAGCACGCCCGCCTTGGTCGCGGAGTAGCCACCGAGGCCCTGTTGGGGTGTGAAGGCAGCCGCAGAGGCGAGATTGACGATCTGGCCGCCCAATCCGCGCTCCACCATCTTGCGGCCGAACACCCGGCTACCCGTCATCACACCCATGAGGTTGATGTCGACGAGTCGGCGAATCTGCTCATCGGTGGCGTCGAGGACGTGCCCGGCGAGTCCGATGCCCGCATTGTTGATGACGATGTCGGCGACCCCGTGTCTCTTCGTCACCTCCTCGGCGAATGCTCCGAAGCCGTCGGTGTCGGCGACGTCGAGACGGTAGGCGTGTGCGCTACCTCCACCGGAAGTGATTGTTGCGGCGGTCGTCTCGGCGGCGTCGAGGTTGATGTCGGCGAGAATCACCTCGGCGCCCTGTGCCGAGAGCAGGTAGGCGGTCTCGCGGCCGATCCCGCTTCCTGCACCGGTGATCACGGCCAGTTTGCCGGACTGCGGCTGGTGCGCACCGCGTTGGCGAGCCCGATCGATGATCGGTGATGAATCGGCTCCGCGGATCGACTCGATGAACTGTGTCGCGATGTCCGCCAGGTAGCCCGGATTCGTATAGGGCAGCCAGTGGCCGGTCGGGGTGTCGATACGCCAGAGGAGGTCGGTGTACTCGTGTGTGTTCGCGAAGATCGCCTTCCTCAGTGCGATGTCGCGAGTGTTGACGACCTCGAACACGGGAACCTTAGTGCTGCGCGGGTTCGGAGTGCCGAGGCGTTCACGGATGTTGGCGCGGTAGTAGCGCAGCCCCGACACCGCGTCGGCGCGGAAGGTGGGCGCGAACTCGAGGTTTTTCGGGTCGGTGCCCTCGAGGGTGGTGAGGAACTGTCGCCAGATCGCTGGCCGCATACCGGCGGCGAACAGCACCTTCGGGACAACCGGGAGCTGGAAAACCGCGGTGTATGCCGAGGACAGGGCTTGGGACAGCGCCTGCGCGAGAGCCTTCGGCGTCGGACGTCGCAACTGCCGGCGGGTCCAGGCGCCGAGATGATCGAGGTTGGGCCCCGACACCGACACGAACGACGCGATGCGGTCTTCGGCGCCAGGGGTGGTGACGGCCTCCCAGGTCTGCACCGATCCCCAGTCGTGCGCGACCACGTGGACCGGTTCGTCGGGACTGACCGCATCGGCGACCGCGAAGAGGTCTGCGGCCAACTCGGGCAGCCGGTAGGGCGCATCGCCGTTCGGGGCGTCGCTCTCGCCGTAGCCGCGGGTGTCGTAGGCCACGAGGTGGTAGCGGGATGCGATGGCGTCGGCAACAGGTGCCCACAGCGCGTGGGTATCGGGCCAGCCGTGGACGAGCAGAACGGTCGGACGATCCGCGGCGGGCTCGCCGAGTTCGAAGACGGCGAGCCGGACGCCGTCGCGTTCAACCGTGCGCCGGCGCCACCCGATCTGTGGCTTGTGATCGATTGCGGTCATCAACTCCCCTTTGAGCTCGTGATGGACTAGACGTTACCAGCCGTCACACTTAAATCAAGGGGCGCTGAACTGCGAAAACCCACCCGGAGCGACCTCGCAGGTGGGTTCGGTGGTGAATCGCAGGTACTACTGCTTGTAGCTCGACAAGAAATTGCCCATCCGTTCCACAGCGTCGGACAGATCCCGGGCCCACGGCAGTGTCACGACCCGGAAATGATCAGGGCTCGGCCAGTTGAAGCCCGTGCCCTGCACGACGAGGATCTTCTCGCGCAGCAGCAGATCGGTCACGAACTTCTCGTCGTTGTGTATCTCGTGGACCTCGGGGTCGAGTCGGGGGAAGGCGTACAGCGCGCCCATCGGCTTCACGCAGCTGACCCCGGGAATCTCGTTGAGCTTCTCCCACGTAACGTTGCGCTGCTCGAGCAACCTGCCGCCGGGAAGGACCAGCGCATCGATGCTCTGATAACCGCCGAGGGCGACCTGGATGGCGTGCTGTCCGGGCACGTTCGAGCACAATCGGGTGGATGCCAGCATCTTCATACCGTCGACGAACCCGCGGGCGTGGTCCTGAGGCCCGGTGATCGCGACCCAGCCGGCCCGGTACCCGCATACCCGGTAGGCCTTCGACAGGCCGTTGAAGGTGAGGCACAGCAGGTCCGGCGCGAGCGAGGCCAGGTTGATGTGCTTGGCGTCGTCGTAGAGGATCTTGTCGTAGATCTCGTCCGCGAGCAGCAGCAGCGAGTGCTTGCGTGCCAGTTCGACGATCTGCGTGAGGATCTCGCGCGAATAGACCGCGCCGGTGGGGTTGTTCGGATTGATCACGAGCAACGCCTTGGTCCGAGGCGTGATCTTGGACTCGATGTCGGCGATGTCGGGATTCCAGTCGTTCGCCTCGTCGCACATGTAGTGGATGGCCTTGCCGCCGGACAGGGCCGTCATCGCGGTCCACAGCGGGTAGTCCGGCGACGGGATGAGGACCTCGTCACCGTCGTCGAGCAATGCCTGCATCGTCATGGTGATGAGCTCGGACACGCCGTTGCCGAGGATCACGTCATCGACGTCGAAGTAAGGGAAGTCGGGAAGCAGTTCATACCGGGTGACCACTGCCCGGCGAGCCGGCAGGACACCCATGGATTCGCTGTATCCCTGTGAGTACGGCAGGGCGTGGATCATGTCGCGCATGATGACGTCCGGGGCCTCGAAGCCGAACTGGGCGGGATTGCCGATGTTCAGCTTGAGGATCCGGTGGCCCTCGGCCTCGAGTCGCGCGGCCTGGGCGGTCACCGGGCCGCGGATCTCATAGGCGACGTTGCGAAGCTTCGCCGATTGCTCGAGGGGTTTGAGGTCGCTGTGCACATGCGAAACGTGGGGTCTGCTCACGCCTCTTATGGTGCCAGCACTGGGCAAGTAGGTTTTGGTCCACGGCATTATTGGTAACGAAAAGGGTCCCGCGGACCGCTTTCGTGTCAGGAATTGTCTTTACTTCAAACCTGGGTCACTATAGAAAATCGGCGGATGAGCGGGTCGGGGTCCCAGTTGTCATCAGCACTATTGGAAGCACCACGAGGTCCGATGCCGAACCGTTTTGACGATCTGCAGCGCGAGCAGCGGCATGTCCTCAATCAGATTCGCGTTCGCGAGCGTCTCATCCGCTACAGCATTGCGGCGTTCGTGCCGGTCTTCGGTGCCGTCGCGGTGCTGGCCATGTTCGCCGACGACGGCGAGGCGTCGACACTCCGGATCGTGATCGTGTCCGTGACAGCGCTGTCGACCCTTCCCATGGCCGTGCTCATGAGTCGCGTCGACCTGGGTCCGGTGTGGTGGTCGAAGCAGGCTTCGATCCCGGGCATCAACACGGCCTTTCTCGCCTATGCGGACATCGGCGTCACCGTCATCCTGATCACGTTCGTCAACCCGTCGGTGGCACTGCACGGCACCGCACTGTTCGCGATCATCGGTTGTTACGCGGCGCATTTCGTGACGCACCGGGTGCGCATCGTCCACATGGTCTTCACCAGCGTCGTCGTCTGCGCTCTCGGCCTCGAGATGTGGTTGATCGGGGACGATCTCGGCGGGGCCTGCTACCGGGTCGCGGTGTCGTTGCTGGCGATCAACGGAACCGTCTTCCTGCTCAGCATCTATACGGACGACTTTCAGCACGCCCTTCGCACGCAGTTGAAGTTGGCGAACACCGATTCGCTGACGGGCCTGTTCAACCGCCGTGGCTTCGAGTACTGGGCCGGCTCGATGGTTGTACCCGCGACCCGCAACTTCGGCGTGGTGGTCGCTGACATCGACAACTACAAACTGCTCAACGATCGGTTCGGACACGACGTCGGCGACCAGATCCTCCGGCGAATCGCCGACAGCCTTCGCGGCGTGACCGGAGAGTATGCCGTGTTGGCGCGCGTGGGCGGCGACGAGTTCGCGTTCGCCACCGACCTCGACCGCGATGCGCTCGTGGCACTCGCCGAGCGGATGCGTATGCGGTCCTCGAGTTCTTGGCACGGACAACCGGTCACCATCAGTGTCGGTGTCGCTTCCTGCCTGCTGCAGGGCGCCACCACGCGTACGGACGCGCGGAAGGTCCTCGACGTCGCGATCAACGCCGCGGACGAGGCTCTCTACGTGGCAAAACAGGCCGGCCGCAACCATGTCCGTGTGGTGGACGTGGATGCGGCCGGAAATCCTGCCTGACCTTCGACCTCAGCGTTTGCCGGGACGCTTCTTACCCGCCGCGATTCCGAAGCCCTTTGCCTTACTGGCGCCGGTCTCCGTGAGCGTCGCGGCGTCAGCCGGACCTGAGCCATTGGTGGTCGGCTCCTCGGGTGCAGGCTCGGGCGCTGCTTCGGCTTCAGCCTCGGGCTGGGCCTCCGGTTCTGCAGGCGTGGCCGGCTCTGGCTCCGGCTCTGGGTCGGCCTGCGCCTCAGGCTCGGGCTCGGGCTCGGGCTTCGATTCTGCCTTCGCCGCGGCCTTGGGAGCGCCCGGACGCTTCGCCCTGCCACCCATTGCCAGGCCCTTGACCGGCACTGCCGGCTCCGCTGCAGGCTCGGGTTCGGCAGCCGCCTCCGGTGCACCAGCGCTCGATTCCGGGGTGGCCTGGGCCGCCTCGGGCTCAGACTCGGCGGCCGGCGCCGTTGCCTTCGCGCCGGGCTTGGGAGCTCCCGGACGCTTCGCCTTGCCGCCGATGGCGAGTCCCTTGACCGGGACCGCAGGCTTGTCGTCGACCTGTGCCTCCTCGGTGGCGGGGGCCTGTTCGGTGACTGTGGCGTCTTCGGTGACCGGCGCTTCGTCGGTCGCCGGTCCCGAATCGGCTTCTGGTGCAGCTTTCTTGGCTGCCGCACCCGGCTTCTTCGCCGCGCCTCCCGGTTTCGGTGCTCCAGGACGCTTCGCGCCGCCACCGATGGCGAGACCCTTCACCGGTGCGGCCGGCTTCTCGGCGGCTTCCTCGGTTGCGGTGTCGCTCGCCGCCGCGGTGGCCTCTGTGGTCTCGGTGTCCGCAGGCTTGGCCTCTGCGGCCGGCTTGGCTCCGCCAGGCTTCTTCGCCGCACCACCGGGTTTCGGTGCTCCGGGACGCTTGGCGCCGCCGCCGATCGACAGTCCCTTCGCCGGTGCTGCTGCCTTCTCTTCGGCTGCGGGGGCTTCGGGTTCTGCTACCTTCGCGGCACCAGGCTTCGGGGCTCCGCCGCCGGGCTTTTTCGCTGCGCCACCCGGTTTGGGGGCTCCGCCGCCGGGCTTCTTGGCGCCGCCACCGATGCCGAGACCGCCGCCGACCTTCGGCTTGTCGGCTGCAGGCTTCTCTTCAGTGATCGTCGCCGTAGGCGCTGATGCCTTCGCGGGCTCGGGAGCCTTCTCCGCGGGAGCGGCTTCGGGCTCGATTGTCGGAGCCGACAGGCCCAGCGAGGCTGCGCCGAGGAATCGTCCGCCACGCTTGATCTCGGGGGCGCCGCGCTTGACGGCCTCGAGGATCAACTGGGAGACGTCGACGACCTCGACCTTGCCTTCCTGCTCGGTGCCCGAGGTCTGCGCGGTCACGCCGTCGCTCAACATCACCTTGCAGAACGGGCAACCGGTGGCGACCTTCTTGGGATTGGTGCTCAGCGCTTCATCGACCCGGTCGATGTTGATGCGCTTGCCGATGCTCTCTTCCATCCACATGCGAGCACCGCCGGCGCCACAGCACATGGACCGCTCGCCGTGGCGAGGCATTTCCTTGAGCTTCGCGCCCGACGCCGCCATCAGTTCACGAGGCGCGTCATAGACCTTGTTGTGCCGGCCCAGGAAGCAGGGGTCGTGGTAGGTGATGTCCTCGTTCACCTCGGCGACCGGGATCAGTCGCTTGTCGCGGATCAGCCGGTTCAGCAGCTGCGTGTGGTGCACGACCTCGTACTTGCCGCCGACCTGCGGGTACTCGTTGCCCAGGGCGTTGAAGCAGTGGGCGCAGGTAACGACGATCTTCTTCTTCTGCTGCGGTGCTGTCGCGAACACTTCGCCGAGCATCTCGATGTTCTGTTGCGCGAGCATCTGGAACAGGAACTCGTTGCCCGCGCGGCGAGCGGAGTCACCGGTACAGGTCTCGCCTTCGCCGAGGACGAGGAAGTCGACGGCTGCGATGTCGAGGAGCTCGGCGACAGCCTTGGTGGTCTTCTTCGCACGGTCTTCGTAGGCGCCGGCGCAGCCGACCCAGAACAGGTACTCGAAGCCTTCGAAGCTCTCGACGTCCTGACCGAAGACCGGGATCTCGATGTCCATCTCATCGATCCACTTGGTGCGGTCCTTCGAGTTCTGGCCCCAGGGGTTGCCCTTGTTCTCGAGGTTCTTGAACAGCCCGGCGAGCTCGGACGGGAAGTCCGACTCGATCAGCACCTGGTAGCGGCGCATGTCGATGATGTGGTCGACGTGCTCGATGTCGACGGGGCACTGCTCCACGCAGGCACCACACGACGTGCAACTCCACAGCGTCTCGTTGTCGATGACGGCACCGGTGGCACCTTCGCTCTCGCCGACGAGCTTGCGCTCGGCC
This sequence comes from Williamsia soli, assembly GCF_017377795.1. Lineage (GTDB taxonomy): Bacteria > Actinomycetota > Actinomycetes > Mycobacteriales > Mycobacteriaceae > Williamsia > Williamsia soli. Next base: position 532,166 of record NZ_JAFRDR010000001.1, read on the forward strand.
TCGAGACGGGCGGCCTCGGGGATGGCGTCGAGCTTGTCCTGGAGGACGTTGCCGTCGGCGTCGACGAGGCCTACCTCGTCACCGCCCAGGTCTTTCTTGCCGCCGGCGAGCAGGTACGGGGCCTTGGCCTGACCGTGGTCACGCAACGACATGATGAGCAGCTTGGGAGAGAGCGGCTTACCGGTGTTCCACGCCGGGCACTGGCTCTGGCAGCGGCCGCACTCGGTGCAGGTGGAGAAGTCGAGCCAGCCCTTCCACGAGAAATCCTCGATCTTGCCTGCGCCGAATGCGTCGACGTCGGGGTCGGCGCTCTCCATGTCGAGGACCTTGCCCGCCGACATCATCGGCTTGGCCGCGCCGAGAGCGACACCGCCGTCTGCCTCACGCTTGAAGTAGATGTTGAAGAAAGCGGAGAACCGGTGCCAGGCGACGCCCCAGTTGATGTTCTGTCCGACGACCGCGAGCCAGATCATGCCGGACATCAGCTTGATCAGCGCGAAGATCGAGACCATGATCGCGCTCGCCGGCAGGAGCTTGGCGACCTGCATCGTGAAGAAGTCGGATCCGGCATTGGCGTGGCCGTACGTGGCGATCTTGCCGGCCTTCACGAAGACCATGCCGAGGCCCTCGAGCAGCACCACGATCTCGACGAAGTACGCCGCGCCGAAGTTGGAGCCGCTGAAGCGCGACAGCCGCTCGGGCACCCGGGGGTGATTGAGCTGGCGGATCACGATGAGGGCCAGGACGCCGATGACGGTGCCGAGTCCCAGGATCTCGTCCAGTAGGTGCCAGGCGAAGGTGTCGCCGAACAGCGGCCAGTGGAACTCAGGATCGAACACCTGACCGTAGGCCTCGAACCACAGCAGCGCGCCGAGGAGGAAGCCGACCATCACCAGCCAGTGCGCCCAGCCGACCGTCCGGAATTTGGCCATACGCGTGTGAGCGATGAACTCGATCATCATCTGCTTGAAACGGGGCCAGATCGGGAAAATCCTGGTGGTGTCCTTCTGCCCCTGGGCGATGGTGCGGATCATTCTCCACACCCCACCGAAGAACAGGGCCCAGCACACCAGGCTGGCCAGGGCGGCAATGGTGCCGATGGTGATCGTCGCGGTCGTCACGGCGTCACGGCCTTTCTCTATGGAACTTCACGGCCAGTGGTACGGCTCTTTCGCACACGGCCGTTCGTTCACCCGGATGGCAGAACACGGCTTGCGCAGTGTTCTCCACTAGGTACGTTAAGGCTTGTCTTCGCAGCACTATTGCGCAGGTTGGCCTAAGTTACTAATCGGTAAGATCGTTTGTGATGTCCGCCATAACTCGCACAAGAATTCTACTGCTGATCGGCGCTTCGATGGCGACCGTCCAGTTCGCGATCGCGAGCGCTGCAACGTGGATCTATGTCATGGCATTTGATCGCGAGTTCGACGTTGCCGATGCCCCCACGGTGCCGGTCGCGCTGGTGCTCGGCTCCAAGGTTTCCGATGGTGAACCCGGGTCGTACGTACGCGGCAGGCTGGATTCGGCGCTCGAGCTGTACCGGGAGGGGCGGGTCCAGCAGATCTTGAACTCGGGTAACGGAGACCGTGCTGCGGGGGACGAACCGCAGGTCATGCGTAGTTACCTGGAGCAGCGTGGCGTTCCCGCAGGCGCGATCATCGACGACCCCGAGGGGTTCGACACTGCAGAAAGTTGTCGGCGCGCCCGCGATGTCTACGACGTCGAGGCGGTGCTGATCGTCACGCAGGACTTCCATCTCGCTCGGGCGATCGGATTGTGCCGGGACATCGGGATCGATGCGCGGGGCGTCTACGCCGAGTGCGAGTGCGCACCGTGGACGGTCGCCCGCAACCACATTCGCGAGACCGTGCTGGCGGGGCCTCGTGCGCTGCTCACCTCACTGACGAACTGAGCTGGGCTCTTCGATCTCGGTGACGACGTCGTCGTCCTGGGTCTCGGCAGTTGTGGGGCGCTCACGCTTCTTCTTCAGTGGCAGGCGGGGGCGGCCGGTCAGGTAGGACGAGCCCGGGAGGCGGCGAAGGATCTCGACGAGAAACAGCGAGCAGGCGATCGTGCCGACGTACATCAGGATGGTCGCCCAGGGTGCGCCGAGGGTGTTGATCCAGGGCTCACCGTTCTTCTGCGGGTACAGGATGAAGAAGATGAAGATGGCGTGGCACAAAAAGACGCTGAAAGACCGGTTGGAGGCGTACTTGACCACGCGGTCGAAACGCGGGGTGCTCTCTCGGTGGCTGTCGGCCCAGTGCTGGCCGATCGCGTAGAGGCACCCGATCGCGACGACGATGAACGGGATCAGCGTCGGCTGGAATGCTGCGCTCGCGTAAATTGCGCGCTCGCCGTCCGCGACCCGCATCAGGTAGGTGACCTGGGCAAACGCGCCGGTCACGACCAACGCGGCGAACAGCCACCAGCCTTTGCCTCGGAGCCAGAGCCGGATTGCTTCTCGGTGCACGGCGACGACGGCGCCGAGGAAGATCATGAACTGATACGGCACGAATGTCGCGTAGTAGTGCCACCAGATTCCCGCGATGCTCGCCGGCGGCTGCCAGTAGGTGATGACCGATGTGACGGCGATGTGGACGCCCAGGCTGGCCGCGAGCAGCGCGACGTGGTGGTTACGCGTTTTTCGGAGAACCCACAGCACCACTGGGAACAGCAGGTAGACCTGGAGCATCACGAACAGGAAGTACATGTGGAAGCCCGACAGGCCCCACTTGAGCAGGTCCCAGAACTCGTCGAGGCTTCCCGGGATGTCGGTTGTACGTCCGTGGGCCCACATGTCCTCGACCGCCCAGTAGACGAACGACCAGATCAGGTACGGGAAGATCACCAGCTTCATGCGGCGGCGCCAGAAGTCCGTCGACCGGAAATCGACCTTGTCGAAGTTCTGGTGCATGAGCACAAAACCAGTCAGCGCAAAAAAGGTGTTGCGGGTGAAATGCAGCAGCAGAGTCGTCGAATTGACGGGGACGCTGTCCCACTCATCCGTCGTCGCAGTCAGGCAGTGCACGAAGATGACCAGTGAAAACGTGGTGGCCCGGATCAGATCCACGTGGTGAAGATAAGTTCGCTTATCAGATTTTCGGGGGGTTCGTGCGACAGATCCTGCGTCACAGGTGCGGGCGGAGGTCGAGGCAGTCATCGCGGTACAGCATGCCGTATAACCCTGAGTTTTCGCTGGGCGGGAGGGGTTCCTCACATCAGGTGGTTACCGTGACCCAGTGCGTTGTGACGGATGTGCCCGATGATCCCTGACTGGGATGTTCTGGTTCTGCTGCTTGCCGCTGCGGGCGTCGCCGGGTGGATCGACGCGGTGATCGGCGGCGGTGGGCTGGTGCTCATTCCTGCGCTGCTGATCGCCTTTCCCGGAGCGCCGCCCGCGAGTGCACTGGGGACCAACAAACTCGCGGCGATCTGGGGGACAGGTGCCGCGGCCATCGCCTACTCACGTGTCACGGCCATCCCGCGCCGACTGGCGCTGATCTCTGTGCCGATCGCGTTCGTGTGTTCGGCGGCCGGCGCGCTGTCGGCGAAAGCGGTGTCGACCGAGATCATCCGACCGGTCGTGATCGTGCTGATGCTCGCGGTGGGCATCTTCGTCGCAGTTCGCCCGTCGTTCGGGAGCAACACCGGCGAGAGCCCGCCCCTCACGCGGAAACAGACCGTTGCAGGATGTGTCGCCTTCGCTGTGATCGGTTACTACGACGGCATTTTCGGACCCGGCACCGGCATGTTCCTGATCATCGCGCTGACGGCGCTGCTGTCTCGGAACTTCATCGAGAGTGCCGCGCTGGCGAAGATTGCCAACACCGCCACGAACCTGGGTGCGCTCGTCGTGTTCTCGATCGGCGGAAATATCTGGTGGGCACTGGGTTTCATGCTCGCGGTCGCCAACACCGGCGGTTCGCTGCTCGGATCACGGACGGTACTGAACCGCGGCACCGGCGTGATCCGAGTCGCGTTGCTCGTGGTCGTGGTGGTGATGTCCGCGAAACTCGCCTGGGATCAGTGGGGCTGACCTGCCGACCGTGCCGAACCAACCGCCGACCGTGCCGAACCAAACCGCCGACCGTGCCGAACCGGCCGTCGATCGTGCCGAACCAGCCGCCGACCGTGCCGAACCAAACCGCCGACCGTGCCGAACCAGCCGTCGATCGTGCCGAAACTCGCTCCGAATGTGCTCTTTTCCCGTTCCGGGGCGCTCGTGGGACCGAGTGGACCGCCGCTACCCGGCTGCTCCGCGCTCCCACATGAGAGGGCAGTATTTCCACGTCCCTGCCTCGCGAACGAAGTTCCAGGTGAAGTTGATATGTTCGGCGTCCGAAGCCGATTCGCCTGGCGCACTGTGGAGGGTCTCTGCGTCGACGCGTGCGTTGGCACCCTCAATCGTGATCACTCGAACGTCGACCACGGTGGTGGTCCTCGGTTCAGGCGGAATCGAAGGTGCCAATTCGCAGGAGAGCGCCTCGATCGTCTGCGTCTCCCCTCTGTTCATTGCGTCGATGAAGGCCGTGAACGCACGGCGTACCTCCTCGCTCCCCGGCGCCGACGAAGCTCGGCTGTCGTCGGTGTTCAGCCTTTCGTCAGGTGAGCAACCCACCAAGAAGGACGCGGTAACAATCGCGACACCCGTCATCGCTCCGAGTGGTGTATCCCTCATGACCTGAAGTCTCTCATCAGATCGCGATCAGCTGGTCGATTCTGGCGTCGCCTGATTGTCGGAGGGTGCTGATAGAAATATCTCATGAGCACGGGCATGGCTGATCTGATCGGCCGCATCGAGGGCATGGCTCTCGACGCGTTGGAGATCGTTGCTGTCCGTGAGGTGTTGTCGCGCAAATTGATCGACGTCCCATTGGCAATGATGTCGGACAAAGAAGCCGTGGAGTTGGCGCAGACCGTCGAGATGCAGACCCGCCGTGACGAGGCCGTCAAGATGAGGCTGTCGGCCGAGCTGACGGAGCGCAGGGTTGCTGCCAAGTTAGGACACAAGCACAACAATTTCCTGCGATTGGTGCTACGCATCTCAGCTGCACAGGCGTCCGCCAGATCGAAGCGGGCTGAGCGAACAGGGATCTGGCACAGCATCACCGGTGAAGTAACCGAACCGAGGTACCCCCACACCGCCAAAGCCCTGCGGGACGGTGCTATTGGCCTCGCGCACGAGAAGGTCATCTTCGAGACGATGACCGCGCTGCCGGCGAGTATTCGCAGCGATCTCGGGTTGTGGGCGAAGGGCGAGAGGTCGATGGCCGATGCTGCCCGGACCATGGACCCTGACGAGCTGAAAAAGGTCGGATTGCACCTCCACGCGTATCTGAATCCCGACGGAACGTTCGACGATGTCGACCGCAAGCAGAAGCGAGAATTGAACACCTCCAAGCAGGGTGCCGATCACATGGCGGGGATCAAGGGCAACCTCGATCCGGCGACGAAGGCGTTGTGGGACATGGTCGCTGAGAAATGGGCGGCGAAAGGCATGAACAATCCGGAGGACCCGCAGTCGCCGAGCGGAAATGTCGACAAGGCCGACCCGCAAGCCATCAAAGAAGCTGCAGCGCGCGACAGTCGCAGCCAGGGGCAACGCAACCACGATGCGTTCCGCCGATTGCTGGAAATGGTCGTCGGGCAAGGAAAACTCGGTCAGCACCGCGGATTGCCCGCTCGGGTGATCGTGACCATGACCCTCGAGCAACTCGAATCCGAAACCGGCCTCGCTACCACTGCGTCCGGAGGCGTGATCCCCGTTCGCGATGCGCTCGCTCTGGCTGGGGTGACGCGCAAGTTCTTGGCGCTGCTCGACAACAAACATCGTCCGCTGTTCCTGGGCCGCCAAGCCAGGCTGGCGTCAGCCGACCAGCGGCTGGCATTGATCGCCGCCGACCGCGGGTGCAGCCGCCCGGGGTGTGACCAACCCGCCACCCGAACAGCGGTTCATCACCTCACGGAATGGTCCAAGGGCGGACGGACCGACATCACGGCGCTCGCCCTGGTCTGCGACGGCGACCACGCACAAGTTCACGACGGGGATGATGGCTGGCTCACCGAGATCATCACCAACCGCACTGGACCACCGGGCTGGCAAGGCCGGATCGGATGGCGCCAACGCGGCACAGCCGATCCGCCGCGTCCCAACAACACACACTTCTCGGAGCTGTTCTTCACGCATCCGGAGATGTGGAATCCCGACGGTGAAGACGATGTCGCATGGTTCAAAGAACGCGCGCGTGAGGCTTTCGGAGCACCACGGTTGGAACCACGCATTCGCACCGTCGACTACGGATGGCGACGGCCGCTGGCTGCCTGAACATGGCGGTACGAGCAATAGACTCGCCCCATGGCGATGAGCCCTGGGGAAGATCAGAACCGGCGGCTGCTCCGCGCCCGCGACACGATGGACCGCGACTATGCGCAGGAACTCGACATCCCGAAGCTGGCCGCCATCGCGTACATGTCACCGGCGCACTTCACCAGGACGTTCCGCGCCACCTTCGGGGAGACGCCCCATCGTCATCTGCAGCGGCGCCGGATCGAACGTGCGATGGCATTGCTGCGAGGGACGGACACCTCGGTCACCGACGTCGCGCGCCTGGTCGGGTTCGAAAGCCTCGGAACCTTCAGCCGCACGTTCAGGGCGGTCACCGGTAGTTCGCCCAGCGAGTTTCGGCGCGGGACCGAGGCAGTGAATGTGCCGGTGTGCTTCGTGAAGAGCTGGTCGAAGCCGAGCAGTTTCGGAGAAGCCTCATCGACGCACAGCAACTAGCGTCAGCGGCATGTTCAACAAGATCACCATTCACTCCATCCAGGTACTCGACCAGGACGAAGCGCTCGACTTCTATGTGGACAAACTCGGCTTCGAGATCGCCGACGACGTCGACATGGGCTTCATGCGCTGGCTGACCATTGCACTGCCCTCTGATCCGGACCGGCAGATTCTTCTCGAAGTCCCGGGACCTCCCGCGCTGACGGAAGAGGTGGCCGCGCAGGTGCGCGACCTGGTGACCAAGGGTGCGCTCGGGGCCGCCGCGATCCTCACCACCGACGACTGCCGGAAGACCTTCCAGGAGCTGTCGACGAAGGGCGTCGAATTCACAGAGGAGCCCGTCGAGCAGCCCTACGGCATCGACTGCGCACTACGAGATCCCTTCGGCAACCACATTCGGATCACGCAGCCCGCGACAGGTCCGGTCGAGATCACCGACGCCGACAAGGCCAGGTGGGCGGGCGAGAACGCCTGACGCCGTCACCACCATTCGGACAAGGTGTCTCGCATGCTCTCCTCCAGCGCCGGCACGAGCGTGCGCATGAAGCTGGTCGTCAGGTGGTGGAAGTCGTGCCACACCAGCACGTTCCCGACGATCGCGGGGCACGTTGTGTCATCGCACATGGCGTCTGTGAAGTCGAGGAAGGTCATGTTCGGGAAGTCGGCTGTCACCTCCGCTGTGGGGTCGGCGGGGGACAGTGCGTGCTCTCTGTCGACACCGCACTCGGACGCGGACCGACCTTCCGCGAGGCACTCCGGCGGAGTGAGCGTCGGCCCGAGGGCCCACGGGGTGTCGCGTACCGCGATGACCTGCTGGCCGCGGTCGCGGAACTCGGCGAAGATCTCGAGGTAGTCGCCGGGGATGTGGTCGCCGGACCCGTCTCCCTCGGTCGGTCGGGTGCTCGTGGTGAAGACGACGTCCGGCCGATCGATGGACAAGCGGTCCATCACGTCCCGCGACCACACGTTGCACTCCGGATACGGGGTGCCGATGGGCGCCAGGATCGTGGTGGTGATCAGTGGGCAGCCGGCCTTCAAGTAGGTCTTGACCTGGAAGCCGCGGTCGCGTCCGATCTCGTCGAGTGCGGTCAGCCAATGCTCGGAATGCGATCCGCCGACAAGGGCGACGGTCCGCGCCGCTCCGGGAGTGCCGTAGACACCGATGCGCACCAGCGGATCGTCGAAACCCGACACGTATCCCTGCTGCGACGAGATCGGCCAGTCGTCCTTGACCGCAAGCGGATCGGGCTGCGGATCCACCAGCGGCACAGGTGCATCCGCCCAGAACGCCCGGGCGCCGGGGTAGAGCTCGGGGTCGAGCGCCGCGGCATCGACCTTGATCTGCTGACCTTGGGAGCGCCAGTCGTTGACGACCCAGCCCGCGGTGACGGAGGTCGCGAGGAGGAGGCACGTCATGACGGCTGCGTACGTCGGCACGAACCGGCGCGTCCGGTGTTCGGCCAGTCGACCGGACCGCAGCGGAACTTCGACGAATCGCGTTGTCAGGTATGCGAGTACTACTGACACCGCGATGATGGCCGCGCCTTCGAGGAAGGTCACGTCTCGCTGGTAACGCCAGGCGAGATAGAAGATCAGAAGCGGCCAGTGCCAGAGATAGAGCGCGTAGGCGATCGAGCCGAGCCAGACCGCCCACGGGTGTGCCAGCCAGGAACTCGCCATGGATGGCCCCACGTCTGAGGTCGCCGTACGCGTTGACCCGACCCAGATCAACACCAGGGCGGCGCCGACCGGCACCAGTGCCATCGCGGACGGAAACTGTTCCACTCCGGCGATCCACCACCCACTGGTCACGATGACGGCCAACGCCGCCACGCTCAGCGCGGTCCGCAACCATTGCGCCATCGCGAACCGTGGCATCCAGAGTGCGAGCAGCCCGCCGGCCAGCGGTTCCCATGCGCGGGCGACTGTGTCGTAGTAGTTGAACGGCTGATCGACGCCGTGGCGGTGGACGGCCCATACAAAGGACGTCACCGCGGCGGTGCCGAGTACCGCAGCGAGCACACCGCGGATCACCGCCGGATTGCGGAACGCCGTAGCTCTGGTGCCGAGCGCTTTCAGAAGTCCGCCGACCAGCAGCAGCGCGACGAGGGTTGCGACGAAGAATTGACCCTGCACCGACATCGACCACAGGTGCTGCATGGGACTGTTCGCAGAATCAGCTGCCGCGTAGTCCTGAGACTCGAGCGCCAGATGCCAGTTCTGGTAGTACAGCGCGGAGGCAATCATCTCGCCGCTCAACGATTCCCACCGAGCACGCGGCAGTATCAGCAACGTCAACGCGACGATGGTCGCCAGCACGACGAGCAAGGCAGGCACCAGTCGTCGAGCAAGGCGCCACAGGCGGGCACACGGATTGATCGCCGACATCCATGAGGCGTCAGGGCGACTGGTCGCGATCACGTGCTTGCACAGTGATGCGACGAAAAAATATCCGGACAACGTCAAGAAGACATCGACGCCGCCGGAGACGCGATCGAACCAGACGTGGAACACGACCACCAGGGAGATGGCCAGGCCTCGCAGGCCGTCGAGGTCGGTCCGGTAGGTGGTGCCCGGAGCGGCGTGTGAAGCGATCACCACCAGCCGGGCAACGCCTTCTGCAGGTCCACGGTCAGAGCCGGGATCAAGCTGCGGACGAAGGTGGCGGTCAGGTGGTGAAAGTCGTGCCACAGCAGGATGTTGCCCACCACGGCGGGGCAGTAGGTGGCGTCGCACATGGCGTCGGTGTAGTCGAGAAAACTCATGTTCGGGAAGTCGGGAGCGATCGCCAGGGCGGGGTCGGTCGGGGCCATCACCAGCGACCTCTCGACGCCGCACACCGACGGTTTCTTCCCCAGGGCCAGGCACTCGGGTGGGCTCTCCTGCCCCACCGACCACGGGTTGTCGCGTACTGCAACGACTTTCTGGCCGCGGTCGCGGAACTCACTGAAGACGTCGATGTAGTCCTTGGGCACGAAATCGCCGGTGATCTGACCCTCGACCGGGCGAGTGCTGTTGGTGAAGACCACATCCGGTTTGTCGACGGCGAGGCGTGCCATCACGTCGCGGGACCACTCGTTGCACTGGTAGTACTTCTGGCCGAACCAAGTGAAGACGTGATCTGTCGTCAACGGACACCCGACCTTGAGGTACGTGGTGACCTTGAACCCGTGGGCCTTGCCGATCGCGTCGAGCGCGGTGATCCAGTACTCGGCGTGCGATCCACCGACCAGCGCGACTGTGCGGGTCGCGGTGGGGTCGCCGTACTGCCCGACGATGATCGAGCCGTCCTTCCAGCCGGAGATCACCGAGTCATACGACGTGATCGGCCAATCCTTGTCCACCACCTGGGGGCTGGGTTCGGCTTCCACCCGCGGCACCGGAGCATTGTCGAGGAAGGCGCGGGCGCCGGGATAGAGCCGCGGATCGAGGTTTTCGGTATCGACGGTCAGATTCTTGACATGGTCGTTCCAGCGCCAGATCCCGACGCCGGTGACCGCGGTCAAGACGACCAGAATGGAGGTGAGCACCGTCGCGTAGCTGAGCCAGCGCGGGTTCCGATTAGGTGTCTGGGCGGACGCGGCGGGCTTGCTCTTTCCTGATCGCAGCGGCGACTCGATGTACTTGGCCGTCGCCCACGCCAGCATCAGTGAGACGGCGATGATGCCGGCGCCCTCGATGACATTCGCCCGATCCTTGTACTGCCAGGTCAGGTAGAAGATGAGCAGCGGCCAGTGCCAGAGGTACAGCGCGTATGCGATGGAGCCCAGCCAGACGATCGACGGATGTGCGAGCCACGAACTCACAGCGCCGGGCGCTGCGGCATCTCCGGGCGCGGTCTGGCGTGATCCACTCCAGATCAGCAGCAGGGTTGCGCCGACGGGCACCAACGCCATTGTCGAGGGATACTGCTGCACGCCGACGATCCACCAACCACAGCTGATGATCAGCCCCAGTGCGATCAGACCCAGCAGGTTGCGCATCCACTGCGGCATCCGGACGCGCGGCATCCACACCGCGAGCAGACCGCCGACGATGGGTTCCCACGTGCGGGCGATGGTGTCGTAGTAGTTGAAGGGCTGATTGATGCCGTGTCGGTGGTGCGCCCAGGCGAAGGACACCGCGGCAACGGCGAGCAGCGCCGCGAAGACGATGCCGCGGATCACCGGCGGCCTGCGGAAGACGGCGAATCGCGTCGCCAACATCTTGAGGATCCCGCCGAGCGCAAAGGCGGCCAGCATCGTCACCACGAAGAACTGACCTTGCACCGACATCGACCAGAGATGCTGCATCGGGCTGTTGGCGGAATCGGCAGCCGCGTAATCCTGCGAGGCCAGAGCGAGATGCCAGTTCTGGTAGTACAGCGCCGAGGCGATGGCCTCATTGCCCAGCGGTGACCAGCGGGTCCGCGGCATCAGGATCAGGCACATCACCACGATGAACAGCAGCACGGTCAGCAAGGCGGGCAACAGCCGTCGGGCCAGTCGCCACAAGCGCGGCCCGGGGTTGAGCGCTTCGGCCCAGTTCTCGGTGGTCGGATTGGTCGCGAGTACGTGTTTGAGCAGCGACGCCACGAAGAAATAACCTGACAGCGTCAGGAAGACATCGACACCACCAGAAACCCTTCCGAACCAGATGTGGAAGACCGCGACGAGCGTGATCGCGATACCACGCAAACCGTCGAGGTCCAGGCGATAGTCGCTACCCGAGGAGCGCTTGAGAGGGCTGGACTCGACGACGGGGTCGGTCACAGTCGCGCTCACCGGTGAGATTGTTCCAGACGAAGCTGTGGATTCCGCTGTCGACGCACGCGTTTATGAGGCAGATCTCTGTGGCTCGGCGAGGGCAACGGCCAGCTGATCCATCGATAGGGACAGTTCCTCGGCCAAGGCCGCGATGGTGAAGAAGGCCGGTGTCGGGATGCGTCCGGTCTCGATTTTCCGCAGGGTCTCCACGGAGATGCCGGCGGCAACCGCCACCTGACCCATGCTGCGATCGCCACGCGCTGCGCGCAGAACTGCGCCGAGCCGGCGACCCCGGTCGACTTCGCCGGGGGTGAGGGGTACGCGGACCATGACCCGTATAGTAATACCGGTATTTTAATTCGCGCAAAGGACGGTGTGGGCGTGGTCGACCTCAAGACTCCCGGTGAGATCGAGATGATGCGTGAGGCGGGCAACATTGTTGCCCGAGCGCTTGCCGCGGTGAAGGGTGCAGCCGTCATCGGGACAACCCTCAAGGAGCTCGACGACGTCGCTGCCGCGGTCATCTCCGGTGCCGGCGCTGAGCCGGTGTTCCTGAACTACCACCCGAAATGGGCGCCGACACCGTTCGCCGGCGTCATCTGCGCCAGCGTCAACGACGCTGTGGTGCACGGGATACCTGATCAGCGGGTGATCAGAGACGGTGATCTGGTGAGCATCGACTGCGGCGCACGACTGGACGGGTGGTGCGGCGACGCCGCGATCAGCTTTGTCGTCGGAGAGGCGGACCAAGCGGACCTCGACCTCATCGCCGCGACCGACGCCGCCCTGATGCGGGGTATCGAGGCTGCACAACCCGGCGCCACGATGGGCGACATCGGGCACGCGATCGCCGGTCCGGCCCGGATCGCCGGTTACGGAATGCTCGAAAGTCACGGGGGACACGGCATCGGACGCACCATGCACGAGGCGCCGCCCGTTCCGAACGAGGGACGCGCCGGGCGGGGGCTGACGTTGAAGCCGGGACTCGTGATCGCCATCGAACCCATGCTGATCCGCGGGGGGACCGACGAGTACGTCCACGCCCCGGATGGCTGGGAACTGCGCACTGCCTCCGGCGCCCGCGCGGCGCACTCGGAACACACCGTCGCGATCACCGAAACCGGTCCGCAGATCCTGACGACGCTCTGATCGGCCTTCGGACCAATCGTGCCATTTGTCCTGTACAGCTGACGCAAGGGCTGTAACTTCTCTTACACTTCAGCAGAGAGGGCATATCGCATGGCGCGAGCGGCGAAATCGGCAGGCAGGCACAAGAAGTCGAAGTCGGTTCGCCGGCGGCAGCGCGCGGCGGTTGCCACCTCGGCAATGGTGACCGCTGCGTTGGGCGCGACGGTGACGCTCGGGGCGGCGCCGGCGTCGGCGGTGAGTATCTGGCCAATGGTCGAATGCGCGGCGGGTGAGGCTTCCGAGTACTCATCGGTCGACTGCGAGGGCGCGTCCCCGCCTCTGCTACTCGACGTTCTCGATCAACTCGGTATCTCGCTGCCACTGACAAGCACTGCAGCCGCCAGGCAGCCGTTTCTCCTCGATCCGGGAGCGACCGCCACAATCTCCGGCCCAGGAGTTGCGATAGCGAACTCCCAGCTCGGCTTGGGACATGCTGAAGCAAACGCCTTGGGTTTCGTGAGCGGTGCGGTCGCGATCAAGGTCCCTCAGAATCCCTTCAAGCCGGGCGGATCGGCGACGGCGACGTCGTTGCCACTGGGTCTGACGATCGCTGTGTCCGGTGAAGGGACTGCCAAAGCGGTTGCGCTGGGCGGAGTTGCCACGGCAATCGGCGATCTCGGTGGGTTGATCGAAAACGTCAGTTGCATGGCCCTGTTCGCCCAGGCGTCGCATACCGACGTCGGATCCTGTACAGGCTTGCTTTTCATCTTCACCGTCTCGCAGGAAAATGGCGTACCGGGATACGTCTTCGCGATCGCTGACCCGACCTCACTCGAGATACTCGACAACCAGGGTCTGATCCCGCTGCCCATTCCGAACTTCGCCCGCGACATCCTGCGAATCAAGTTCGGTGGGCCAGGTGGTATCTCGTTCGAGAGCGACCTCGTGCCGCCGTCCACGCCGTCCACGACGTCCACGACGGCTTCTGCCAGGGTCGCCGCGCCGCAGCCCAATGTCACAGCTGTCGCGGATGAGTCTGAGGTCCCTGCCGAACCGGAGCACGAGTATGTCGGCAAGCACCGGGCGGCCGAGCCGAATGCTGCCGTAGAAGAGGAACTGGCCGAGTCGGCACCTGCGGCTGAAACCGAGCCCGCACCCGAGTCGGAACCGGTGGTCTCGGAGAAGCCCGACACCGCGGTCTCGACCTCGACGCCTGTCCCGTCGGCCACAGAAACCTCGCCCGACGCTCTGGCCGACAAGGAAACCCCGGAACCAGACGCGTCAGTGGAGGAAACGGCCTCAGACGTGGAGTGACAAGTGCTCGCGCATCGTTTGGAGTGTCGCGCATCGGATCAATCCGGTGCGCCACGCACCAGCCAGTGCGGGAGCGATTGGCTCGCGGGTCAGCGAGGAGCCGTTGGACCGTAACCGGCTGCTCGGAGCATGGAAAGCATCTCGGACCGCGATCCTGCGCCGATGCGCCGCCTGATCCGTGCCACGTGATGCTCGACGGTCTTCGCCGAGATGTACAGCGCTGCACCGATCTCGCGGTAGGTGTGGCCGAGGAGCAGGTGCCGTGCGACCTCTGCTTCTCGTTCGGACAGCTGGCTGGCAGTGGCCTGATCAGTCGGCCCCGCCGCCGGCGCAGGGGCAGCTGAGCCCGAGGGCCCCGACACCAGACGAGCGACCTGCAGCAGTGTCGTGGCCGACTGCGTGTCCCCGACCCTGAGGGCGGCCTCGCCCGCCAACCGGGCGGCGTCCCAGGACAATCCGGCGGTCTCGAGCCTGCGGGCGGCCGATTCGACCTCGACGACGTCGGGGCTCCCCTGCATCACTCGCAGCCACGCCCGGCCGGCGTCGGCGAGCGCTGCGGCGAAAGCGTCATCGCCTGCTGCCTGGCCGAGCATGCGGGCGTAGGGAACCAGGGCGGCCGGATCGTCGGACAGGATCGCAGCCTGCACGCCGTACCAGCTCCACGACGTGGCCCACGCCGGCGGCGACCCCAGGTCGGTGAGCAGACGATCGGCCTCGTCGACGAGATGAGTGAGCCGGGTGATCTCGTCCAATCGCACTGCGGCGAGCCAGAGTTCACCGACCGGTAGGAGGTTGAAGAGGTCGACCTCCATCTCCGCGACAACAGGTGCAGCATCCTTCCAGGCGCTGCGCAGGCCACCGGCGTCGCCGCGCCGTCGGGCGATCGCCACGGTGAGAGCATGAGCCACCACGTCGTCCCGGAACTCCTTCGGCTCGCAGGATCGGACGATGTCGGCGGCACCGGCGAGGTCGCCGCCGAGCATCACGGTCCAGCCGTACAGCAGCTTTTCGCGGGTCGTGCCGGCGTTGGCGGATCGGGTGAGCGCGGAGCGGGCGCCGACGAGGTCACCGCCGTGTAGCGCAAGGAGGGCTGCGATCGCGGTGGCCGACTCCGGCTCTGCCCGGTCGTGCGGGCGGGACAGGGACGCGGACCGCAGCACGCTGCCGATCGCGGCGGCTCGAGACGTGGTCAACGAGGCCACCAGTCCGGTGGACAGCAGCAGCGCCCTCGAGTTCTCGGTGGTCGGAGGTGCGCTGGCCGCTGCGGCAGTGAACTCGTCGGCGCCGGTCCGGTCACCGGTGGCGATCAGGGCCAGGGCACCTAGCGGGGCGTCGGCGCCCGCTTGCGCGGGCCCGAGCCACCGATAGAGCGCCGCGCATCTGGAGTAACTGCCGCGCCTCGCGGCCACCGACGTCGCGATACGCACGGCGTCACGTCGTGTGTCTGGGGAGCCGTCGGCGAGGACCGTGTCGACGAGAGCAGTTGCGGTGTCGAGGTCTCCGGCACGTACAGCGGCATCGGCAAGGGGGAGTTGGGCGACGCCGGGGTCGGTGCCTGCGGCGAGCGCGGCCGTCCACAGCGTGACGGCTCGAGGGGCAGGTGCGAGGGCCGCGGCGTCCGAGAGCATCTGCGCGAGGGCAGGCGTGGTGATACCAGCGTGCGCCGCGGTGATGGCGGTGTCTTCGCGCAGCACACCGTGGGCGAGCAATACGTCCACCAGGGCCCGGTGGATCGAGGCCACGACGTGCTCGCCTCGCACCACCCGAAGTCTCGGCGCCGCCGAGGCGAGCAAGGCGTCTGTGGCACCGAGAAATCCACTGCCACGCGCCCGATCGACTGCGCTGCACGCGCTCTCGAGGTCGATTCCGAGGGTTTCGGCGACCGTGTTCGGGTCCGGCGCGGGATGGAGGCCGGCGATGGTGAGCACGTCCAGGGTGGTCGGATCCAGTTCCCGGAGGCGTCGCTGTTGCCACTGGGAGATGGCCTCGCGGGCGGCCACTTCGGGCTCTCCCGAACCGTCCGCGGCCGATCGGGCGGCAACCAGGGCGGCATTCACCGCGGCCCGGACGCCACCGCTCTCGACCCGGATCGCTTCGGCGACAACAGGGGTGATCGTCCCACCGGCGCGCGCGACGATTTCCGTACGCGACAAGGGTGCGAGGGTGAAAGCGGAACCGGCCGTGCCGATCGTGCGGCGCAGTTCCTTCACAGCGGGGTCGTGGAAGCGCGGTTCGGAGGCGACGATCACGGTCGCTTGCGAGGATTCGGCGAATCGGGCTATGCGACCCAGTGTCTCGGGGTCGCGGCTGTGGGCGTCGTCGACGACGATCGCGGAACCGGCCTGTTCGTCGGGTGTCGGCGACACCGGGGTCCCGGCTCGTTGCAACACCGATCGACACGCGTCGAGCAGTTCGGTTTTCCCGCTACCGGACACCCCGGTCACGAAGGCGACCGTTGGTTTACCGGCTTGCAGTCGCGACAGCAACACCTGCGGGGCCGGAGACGACGCGGAGCGGAGATCGACCGATGACACAGGCATGCCTGCCGTTGTCACCCGAGGACGCCGCCGAGCAGTCCGCCGACACCGTCGCCGACGCCACCGACCACGCCGCCGACGCCGTCACCGACACCACCGACCGCGCCACCGACGCCGTTGCCCACATCGGCTGGGGTCCCGCCGACCCCACCACCGCCGGTGTCTCCACCGGGCGCCTGGCCGCCGCCTGACGTGTCCCCGCCGGTGCCCCCGCCTGAGGTGTCTCCGCCTCCCGAGGTGTCACCACCGCCGGGCTGTGCGGGTGGGGCGCCCGCGACCGGTGCGTTCTCGACGGGCGCGGAACCGGTTTGACCTGCGGCCGGCGGTGCGCCTCCCGCGGTGTTCGCCGGCGCACCCGAGGTGCCCCCGGCACCGGGGCGGCCGGGAGTCGAGGCGGTTCCGGGGGTGCCGTCAGGATTGCGAGCAGCAGTTCCGGTGGTAGCACCTGCCGTGGTCGACGGCGACGACACACTCTTCGCCGGGGCCGTGGACTCCGAGGAACCGGCTGTCGGCTTGTCGTTGTCGGTCAACGCGGTCCCGACCGACAGGCCGCCCGCGGTCAAGAGGGCGATGGCGGCGGCGACTCCGACGACGACGGCGATCCGTTTGGGGCGCGACATGGTCTTTGGCTCGGCGACAAGGGTTCTCGGGGCGGGGGTGATCGCCCGGGTCGCCGACGGGACCATCTCTGCCGACGCTGCGGCGGGTGCGGCGAGTGCAACATTCGCCTGTGCAGCAACAATATTTGCCGCCGCGATCGTCGCAGCGCCGGTGGCGGAGGTGATGGTGGGATCTGCGTTGACGGCCACCGGTAGTCGCAACGTCGACGACACCAGTTCGCTCACCAACGGTGTTGCCGAACCGCCACCGATCAGGACGATGGTCGAGACCCCGGCCAAGTCGGTCTCTGCCAGGTGAAGGGCTTCGCCGATCAGCGACATCGACGAGGTCAGTGGTCCGCGCAGCAACTCCTCGAGTTCGGAACGCACCAAGCGGGCCTCGGTGCGCAGACCGGGCAGGTCGATGGAGACGACTGTCTCGGTGTCGACGGACAGAGCCTCGCGGGCAGCTGCGCAACGGGTGCGGAGTTCGGTCAAAGCGGTGATCGTGGCGGGATCGAACGGATCGATCGCGTCCGCGGCACCGACCGAGGCGAGCACGTGGCCCAGCACCAGATGGTCGAACTGCGCGCCGCTCACCTCTTCGGAACGCAGTGGCCGTCCGAGGATCCGCGAATCCGGTCCACCGGTCACGACCGCGACGTCGAGAGCAGAACCGCCCAGGTCGTAGACGACCTGCACGCCGTCGACAGGTCCGCGCCGGGCCTCGAGGGCGGCGACGGCCGCGACAGCTTCGGTGACAACGGTGACCGGGGGAAGGGCCTGGTCGTCGGCGGCTGACCGGAGAGCCTCGATCGCGTGCGCCTGCCAATCGTTGGGGATGGCCACCACGATCTGGTCGGCGTTCCAGCGGTTGGCCTCGGCGGCCAGCGAGCTCATCGCAGCGGCGTAGAGGTCCTGACCGGTGTACTGCGTGCCGTCGTCGCTGAGGAGCGCCACCGGATCGCCGACGCGATCGGCGAAGCCGGTGATGCGGTGCGCGCCCGCGGTGTCGGCAAGGCGGGGCTCCTGGTCGGGCGTGAGGTCGAGATACGGCCCGGTGACCACGACGTCACCCACAGGTCCGGCCTCGTCCGCCGGTGCCGCGACACACGTGGTGCTTCCGATCTTCAACCCGAGCGCGGTCCCCATCTGCGATGTGGCCATGTCGACGACTCCCTCTGCGAACGTTGCGTATGCGTCGGCGTGCTGTGATGCCGTCCCCCATTGTGTCGCTGCAGGTGAGGCCGGTGTTACCCATTCGGGGAATCGGTTCATCAGGAAGGGGGCAATGCACCGATCCCCGGTCCCCGTACGCCCCGGATCCCCTAATGCCCCGGCACCCGATCCCCTATGGAGGGTTCGAAAAGCCTGGGGCATCAACCCGTTGGGCACGGGGCCCGGACTTCGTAGCGTTGTAGTCACTCACCGCGGATCCGATACCTGGATCTGCCCGGATACAGGAGATCCCATGGCCAGCAACGCAGTACTCGATTTCATCCTCGGGCTCCTTCGCGACGATCAGGCGGCCTCGGCCTACTGCCTCAATCCGCAGGGCGCACTCGACGCGGCCGGTTTGCCCGACCTCAGCCACGCAGACATCGTCGCTGCCGCTCCGCTGGTGGCCGACTCCGCTCTCTTCGACGGTGGCTCCAGGCTCACCCAGATCGTCAACGCCGGCGGAGGCGCAGGCGTGGTCAACGTCGTGAACATCGGCAACATAGGAACCATCGGGGCGATCGGTGGCGGTATCGCGGCGGGTGGCCTCGAGTTCGGCAACGTCGATTTCGGCGACCTGGTCTTCGGCGGCATCGACTTCGGCAACCTCGAGTTCGGCAACCTCGGTGGCATCAACCTCGGTGGCATCGACCTGGGTGCCATCGATCTGGGTGCCATCGACCTCGGCTCGCTCGACCTGGGCGCCATCAACTTCGGTGATCTCGACTTCACCGCCCAGTTCGCGGCAATCCTCGCCGCGAGCCTGTCGGCCGCTCTGACCGTCGGCGGCGAGCTCGCGGCCGGCTTCGGCGCGGTACTCGGCGGCGTGATCGAGGCGGCCCTCGAACTCGGTGGCGACCTGACCGGCGTCCTCGACCTCGACGGCGTCCTCGACATCGGCGCCACGGTCGCCGCGATCATCGGCGGCGGACTGGGTGTCACGGCCGGCCTGACCGGGCAGCTGGCCGCGGCCATCAACGCGGCGCTCGCCGCGGCCGGTGGTCTCGACCTCGATGCAGCACTCGCTGCCGGCGGCGCGATTTCCGCGGCGCTCTCCGGGGCTCTCGCGCTCGGCGGCGATGTCGCAGCTGCGGTCGGCGCGACCTTCGGTGCGGTGCTCGGTGCCGGTATCGGCGCGAGTGCCGACCTCGTGGGTGACCTCGCCGGTGCCCTGATCGCCGGAGTCGACGTCGGTGCCGCCATCGGTGCTGTCGTGGGCGGCGCGATCGGGGTCGGCGCAGATCTCGCAGGTGGATTCGGTGGAACCCTCACCGGCCTCCTCGGTGCCACCGGCGCTCTCGAAGGAGCCCTGGCTGCAGTCCTCGACGCGGACGTCGTCGCAGGACTGGTCGGCGGGTTGACCACCACGTTGCAGACCACCTTGGCCGGTGTACTGGCGGCCGGCGGTGAGATCGGGGCGGACCTCGGTCTCGCAGTCGGTGCCCTCCTCGGCGGCGCACTCGATCTCGACGTCCTCGATCTCGAGGCGATACTGGGTGCCGACGCCACGATCGCTGCGGTGCTCGCCGGCGCCCTCGAGCTCGGTGGCGGCGTCACCGCGGGGTTGACCGGTGCCCTGACCGCGATCATCGGCGCAGGCGGCGGGATCGACATCGATGGCGTCCTCGGAGCCGGTGGCGACCTGGGTCTCGCGGTCGGCACGGTGCTCTCGGGGGCGCTCGCGGCCGGTGGCGACCTGAGTGGACTGTTCGGTGTAGCACTCGGCGGAGTCGTCGGCAGCGTCCTGACGGGCGACCTCGGCGCCCAGCTGACCGGCCTGTTGGAGGGCGGCGTGGATCTCGGTCTCGCACTGGCGACAGTGTTCGACGGCGCTCTCGATCTTGCCGGGGCGGCCGATCTCACCGCAGGCCTCACCGCTGCATTCGGCGGGGCACTGGCCACAGCGCTCGGCGCGGGCGGCCTGCTCGACGTCGACGTCGCCGGACTGCTGGCCGGCGGGCTCAGTGCTCAACTCGCCGCCGCGCTGGCCACCACTCTCGCGGCAGGCGGCGACCTCGCCGCAGATCTCGGCGCGTCGCTGAGCGCAGTTCTCGCAGCGACCACCGGACTTGCTGCCGCAACTGATCTTTCCGGGTTGCTGAACCCGGAACTCGGGCTGGGCCTGGCCACCGACCTGGTCGGCGCCCTAGGTGTCGGCGGGGTCCTGGATACCGATCTGGACCTCGCCGGCATCCTCTCCGCAGGCGGCGACGTGGCAGCAACCCTCGGCGCCACCGTGGGAACGACCCTGGGTGGCGTCCTCTCCGGTGAACTCGGCACGCAGCTCCTCGGCGTCCTCGACGGGGGCGTCGATCTCGGGACCGGCCTCGGCGTCGTCCTCGAGAGCACGCTCGCGCTCGACGGTGGCCTGGCCGCAGGGCTCGGCACGCAGCTCGGCGCTGCGCTCGCTGCGGGCGGTGTGGTCGCAGCTGACGTCACCGGACTCCTCGAAACCGAACTCGAGACCGGCCTCGACACCTCGCTCCTCGCGGCCGGCGCGCTCGCCGGAGGCGCCGGCACTGTGGTCGACGGTGGACTGGCGGGCACACTCGGCGCCGCCGGGGCACTGGCAACCGGCCTGAACACCGCGGTCGACGGCGGAGTGGGCGGCGGCCTCGCAGCAGCAGGAGCGGTCGCAGGCGGACTCGAAACAGGTCTCGGCGCAGCGATCTCCACCGGCGGTGGTGTGATCGCCGGGGGCGACGTCGTCGCAGGTGGCGTCCTCGACACCGCACTGGACACCACGGCGGGCCTCGACACCGGCATCGTCGGTTCGGTCACCGGAGGACTCGCCGGCACCGCGGGCGGCGGCCTGGACCTGGGTGGTCTCGGCTCGGGTGGTCTGGATACGGGCCTCGGTGGCGGCGCCACGACCGAATTGCAGGGCGCCCTGGATGATCTCGCCCCGACCGCTGACGTCACCGGCGGACTGGCCGACCCGACAGCACCTCTCAGCGGCACTGCAGACATCGCTGCGGACACTGCTGGGGGCCTGACGGGATCGCTGACCGAGACCACCACCGGTGTGGTCGGCGGGAGCACCTGGTCGGACATCGATGCCGACAACACCTTCGGCGCCGGAGGCGGCACCGACACAGGGCTCGACGCAGGTGGCCTGACCGGCAACCTCACCGGTGGTCTGCTCGGCGGAGCGGGAGTCGGTGGCGACACCGACGCCGGCGCGACCTCGACGGTCGACGACGGTATCGACGACTAGTGCTTCGAGCACAGACACGAGGGGTGTAGTTGTCGAGAGACTTCCGCGCCATCGGTCCCGATCACGGTGCCTCATCGAGATACTGTGAGCGGGACCGATTGGCGTGTGCCCCGAACCCGGCGGGTGTGGCCACATCGGGTTGCTCTCGTTGACGAACAGGTCGGATGCCGGATGAAAAGCGAAGTGGCCACAGTGCCCGAGACCACGGGCGAGCTCGGGGAGCTTCTCGGTCGGATGGGTGAGATCGCGTCCCGGTCGGGTAGGCAGGATCTCGTGGCGCGTCTGGACGGCGCCCGGACCAGGGTCACCGACCCCCGGCTGCGCATCGTCGTCGTCGGACCACTCAAGCAAGGTAAGAGCCAGTTCGTGAACTCGCTGCTCGGCATCGACGTCTGTTCGGTGGGCGACGATGAGACGACGGCCGTCCCGACCTTGGCCGCGCATGCCGCCGAGGCGTCGGCGCAACTGGTGCTCGACCGCCCCGGCTCCGAGCCGGAGCGGGTGACGGTGCCGCTCGATCAGGTCAACGCGATCACCCCGGACCATCCGCTGGCGGGTGGGTCGACCGTGTTGCGGCTCGAGGTGAACGTGCCGAGTCCGCTGCTCGCGGACGGTCTCGTCCTCGTCGACACGCCCGGCGTCGGAGGGCATGGGAATCCGCATGCGGCAAGCACTCTCGGCCTCCTCCCCGCAGCAGATGCGGTTTTCGTCGTCTCGGACGCCAGTCAGGAGTTCACCGAGCCCGAGGTGGCGTTTCTCAAACAGGTTGTCGGTTTGTGCCCGACCGTGGCGTGCCTGATCACCAAGACCGACCTGTATCCACATTGGCGGGCCATCGTCGACGCCGATCAGGCGCACCTGCGCCGTGAAGGCGTCGACGTTCCGCTGCTGCCGGTGTCGTCGCTGCTGCGCTCACATGCCCTGCGGCTCAAGGACGATTCGCTCAACGCCGAGGCCGGGTTCGTCGAGGTCTACCAGTTCTTGCGCGATCGGGTGGTCGCCAGAGCGGCCGAGTCGACGAAAGCTTCCGTGGCACTCGATCTACGGTCTGTCTCCGAGCACCTCGCCCTGACGTTGGGTAGCGAGCTCGCGGCGTTGCGCGATCCGGAGAAGGCGGCCGCGGCGGTCGCCGAACTGCAGCGGGCCAAGGCGACGGCCGACGAGATGAAGAAGCGGACGGCCCTGTGGCAGCAGACGCTCTCCGACGGCATCACCGATCTCGCCGCCGATATCGACCACGACCTTCGCGACCGACTCCGGGCCGTCACCAGGGAAGCCGAGGAAGCCGTCGACCAAGGCGACCCCGGTAAGGACTGGGCGCAACTCGGTGAATGGCTCGAAGACCAGATAGCGGTGGTGGTCGGCGACAACTTCGTCTGGGCACACGATCGCGCGATCTGGCTCTCGGAACGGATCGCCGAGCACTTCGCCGACTCTGCCGAAGCGCATCTGCCCTCACTCGACATCACCGACATCGACGGCGTCTTCGACACCGTGACCGAACTGTCCGAACTCGAATCAGGGCGCGTCGGGATCACCCAGAAGGTGCTGATCGGGATGAGGGGCTCCTACGGTGGAGTCCTGATGTTCGGGCTCATCGGCACCTTCGCCGGCCTGGCCCTGATCAACCCGATCTCGGTCGGCGCCGGACTGTTGCTGGGTACCAAGGCATACAAGGACGACAAGGAAGCCCGGACGGTCGATCGGCGGCAGAAGGCCAAGGCCGCGATCCGCAAGTACACCGACGACGTCAGCTTCCAGGTGGGCAAGGAATCCAAGGATCGGCTGCGCCACGTCCACCGCGCGCTGCGCGATCACTTCACCGAGATCGCAGAGCAGTCCGCGCGATCGATCAGCGACTCGCTGCAGGCCGCGCAGGAAGGTGCGGCACTGGCCACGTCTGAGCAGCGACAGCGGACCGCGCAGCTCGAAGGAGAGATCAAAGCGGTTGCGGCGCTGCGGAAACTGGCCTTGCAACTCGACCCCGCGGTCTCGCAGGGAGAGCAGTCGTGACCCCGAGCACTCTCGATCGTGCCCGGGAATTGATCAATGCCACCGAATCGGTGTGCGCGGGTGATCGCTGGGCTGCCGAGCGGCTCGCCGAGTGTTCCCATCGGCTCGAGGAGCCCCTGCGGATCGCCATCGCGGGGTCGCTCAAGGCCGGGAAGTCGACGTTGCTCAACGCGATGGTCGGCCAGGACATCGCGCCGACGGACGCGACCGAGTGCACCCGCGTGGTGACCTGGTACCGGCGGGGGATCAATCCGAAGGTCACCGCCCACTACGACGGCGACCGGTCTGCGGGCATCCCGGTGTTGCGCCGCGACGGGCACCTCACCTTCGACTTCGGGGAGCTGACCGCCGAACGAGTGGACCGCCTCGACGTCGAATGGCCGGCCCGGGCCCTGCGGACGACCACGATCATCGACACCCCCGGCACTGCGTCGCTCTCGCGGGACGTCTCCGCTCTGACTGTCGACATGCTCACCCCGGACGACGCGGAGTCCGGGGCGGACGCGGTGGTCTACCTCCTGCGGACGCTGACCAACACGGACACCTCGTTCCTCGGCCGGCTCGGGGATTCGATCGGCGGGGACTCCGGACCTCTCGGGGTGATCGGGGTGGTGTCGCGGGCCGATGAGATCGGTGCCGGGCGGATGGACGCGATGATGTCCGCGAAGCAGGTGGCGGCGCGGTTCGCCACCGAGCTCGAGCGCACCGGTCTGTGCCAGGCGGTGGTACCGGTCGCCGGGCTGCTGGCCTTGGGTGCGCGAACGTTGCGCCAGGTGGAGTTCGTCGCCTTCGAGGCGCTCGCGGCCGTGCCGCCGGAAGACCTGCAACTCGCGATGTTGTCGGCAGACAGATTTGTACGGGCCGAGACGGCGCTGCCGGTGGAGCCGCAGCTGCGCGCCGAAATCCTCGATCGGTTCGGTATGTACGGGATACGGCTGGCCGTCACCCTGATCAGGCTGGGTACTTCCGATTCGCCCACGCTCGCAACGGAACTGGTCGATCGCAGTGGCCTGACCGAGCTGCGCCAGATCATCGACGTCCAGTTCGGGCAGCGGGCCGATCAGTTGAAATCGCACACAGCGCTGATCGCACTCGATCGGATTCTGTCCCACTACGATTCGGCGGACACCGCTGCGTTGCGACGCGCCACCGCACACCTGCTCGCCGACACCCACGGGTTCGCCGAACTCCGGTTGCTCGGCAGGCTGCGAGCTGAGGAAACCGCATTGCCGCCCGCCGAACGCGATGATCTGCAGCGGATCATCGGTGGACAGGGAACCCAGCCGTGGGCCCGGCTCGGGATCGCCCCCGACGATCCGCTCGACTTGCACCGCACCGCCGCAATGGACGAAGTTCGACGCTGGCGCACCAGGGCGGCGCATCCGTTGTTCGACCGGCAGACCTCGGTGGCCTGCACCGTCGCCGCTCGCAGTGCCGAAGGCATTCTCGCGGAACTCGGTACATGAGCAGGTTGCGCTTCGACGGCGACATCTCCGGCATCGGGACCACGAGCGGCACCCGGATCGTCATCGGTCATTGGCCGCGCTCGCACCTCGGTGAGTTCGCCGACGCGATGGTCGAGTTCGCGGACGGCGAGCGGCTGTTGATCGCGCCGAGCGAGGATGTTCGCGAATTCGTCACGGCCACCTACACCTTCGACCGGACCGTCATCGCTGAGGTGACCTACCGCTCCGAGGGAACCTGGACCCATGTGGTGGCAGGGGAGTTGAAGGTGGCCTTCGAGGTCGGATCCCCCACTCTGCTCGGCCGACTGCTGTCGATCATGCCGAGAGCGGTGGTCACCGCGCCGTGGTTCTGTGCGATCAGCG
Organism: Williamsia soli; assembly: GCF_017377795.1. Classification (GTDB taxonomy): domain Bacteria; phylum Actinomycetota; class Actinomycetes; order Mycobacteriales; family Mycobacteriaceae; genus Williamsia; species Williamsia soli. Next base: position 557,550 of record NZ_JAFRDR010000001.1, read on the forward strand.
ATCCCATCGCCCGCGTCTTCCTCCGCGGGGTCCGGACCCGGGGAACAGCCGGTGGTGGCAGGCGTGAGTATTACGGCGCCCGCGGTCAGCGGCGCATCACAAGGGCGACGGTGACGTGGCAGGGGAAGGATCTCGGCGTCCTGACACCGGTGGATCCGCCCGTCCGGTTCGGGTTCGGCTCCACCCCGAAGGCCCCGTCGACGACCCTGATCACGACGACGATCGATCAGGAATAAGCCGGTCCCTGGATCAGCGTCGCGGCGGTGCGGCTTTGAGCCACGTGCCGACGCCGGGCGCATAGAGCAACGCGGTCCCGATGAGCGCGGCGCCGGCCGTCACCAGGGGAAGAATCGAGATCACCGGTCCGACGGCGTCCCTGGCAGGCTCGGCCACCAGCCAGAACTGGATGCCGACGGCCACCGCCAGCGCACCCACCACCGTGAGCATCGTGCGACCCGAACTGATTCGGTCGCGGACCCGGATGATCCCGACCACCGCGACGGCGAGGATCACCAGCGCTGCGGCGCCGTTGCCGACCATGATGATGGTGACGGTGTCGTCGATGTCGCTGCGCTTGGTCGCGGGGTGGTCGGCGGCGAGTGAGTCGCTGATCGCGGCGCGGACGGCGACGTGATTGAACGCCTGCCAGATGGCGGCGATCGCCAGAGCCGCGAGCGCGACCAGCCACACGATCACCGCGGTGTCGACGACGCGGGGTCGCTCATCGGCGACGGGCTCACGCAGTGGGACGATCCGGATCTCCGGCCGGCCCGGACGCGGGGGCGGGGGTGGCCGTCCGGGTTCGGTCATAGCGCGATGTTACGCCGGGGAGCCCCCGGCACCCCCGATGATGTGCTGTTTTGGCGATGCCGACCTGGGCTTCCGTTCGCCAGAAGGGCCCATTTCCGGGGGTGGGGGAGCGTCCAATCTCGACTTGAGTGGACTGCACTCAAGTTTTTTGAGGAATCGGGAACACTTTGCGACCGGGGCCCGTTACACCTCTCGAGAGACCTGAGCGGCCAAGACTCAAGCCGGTTTGACGGAAGGTACCGTCGGTCGGTAGAAGTTGAGTCGATCGCGCTGAGGTCTCAGACAGAAACCACAAACGTGAACACACCGTGCCCCCGCCCGTAGCGGCGGCACTGCTTATAGGAGGCAACAAATGGCTCGTGCTGTTGGAATCGACCTGGGCACCACCAACTCGGTGGTCGCAGTGCTCGAAGGTGGAGAACCCACCGTCATCGCCAACGCCGAGGGCGCCCGCACCACCCCGTCGGTGGTTGCTTTCGCCCGCAACGGCGAGGTTCTGGTCGGACAGCCGGCCAAGAACCAGGCAGTCACCAACGTCGATCGCACCATCCGTTCCGTCAAGCGCCACATGGGCGAAGAGTGGAACCAGTCGATCGACGACAAGAACTACACCCCGCAGGAGATCAGCGCTCGTACGCTGATGAAGCTCAAGCGGGACGCGGAGAGCTACCTCGGTGACGAGGTCGTGGACGCGGTCATCACCGTGCCGGCCTACTTCAACGACGCCCAGCGTCAGGCGACCAAGGAAGCCGGTCAGATCGCCGGCCTCAACGTGCTCCGCATCGTCAACGAGCCGACCGCTGCCGCACTGGCATACGGCCTGGACAAAGGCGAGAAGGAACAGACCATCCTGGTCTTCGACCTCGGCGGCGGCACGTTCGACGTGTCCCTGCTCGAGATCGGCGACGGCGTCGTCGAGGTCCGCGCGACCTCCGGCGACAACCACCTCGGTGGCGACGACTGGGATCAGCGCGTGGTCGACTGGCTCGTCGAGAAGTTCAAGGCTCAGAACGGCATCGATCTGACCAAGGACAAGATGGCTCTGCAGCGTCTGCGTGAGGCTGCCGAGAAGGCGAAGATCGAATTGTCCTCGGGACAGAGCACCTCGATCAACCTGCCGTACATCACGGTCGACGCGGACAAGAACCCGCTCTTCCTCGATGAGCAGCTCACCCGCAGTGAGTTCCAGAAGATCACCAACGATCTGCTCGAGCGCACTCGCGCCCCGTTCCAGGCCGTGGTCAAGGACGCCGGCATCTCCGTCGGTGACATCGACCATGTCGTGCTGGTCGGTGGCTCGACCCGCATGCCCGCAGTGAGCGAACTGGTCAAGGAACTGACCGGTGGACAGGACCCCAACAAGGGTGTGAACCCGGACGAGGTCGTGGCCGTCGGTGCCGCCCTGCAGGCCGGTGTTCTCCGTGGCGAGGTCAAGGACGTTCTGCTCCTCGACGTCACCCCGCTGTCCCTCGGCATCGAGACCAAGGGCGGCGTGATGCACAAGCTGATCGAGCGCAACACCACGATCCCGACCAAGCGGTCCGAGACCTACACGACGGCAGAGGACAACCAGCCGTCGGTGCAGATCCAGGTCTATCAGGGCGAGCGTGAGATCGCTTCGCACAACAAGCTGCTCGGATCGTTCGAGCTGGCCGGGATCGCTCCCGCACCGCAGGGCGTCCCGCAGATCGAGGTGACCTTCGACATCGATGCCAACGGCATCGTGCACGTCACCGCGAAGGACAAGGGCACCGGCAAGGAGAACACCATCCGGATCCAGGACGGCTCGGGCCTGTCGAAGGACGAGATCGACCGCATGATCAAGGATGCCGAAGCACACGCCGACGAAGATCGTCAGCGTCGTGAAGAGGCCGAGACCCGCAACCAGGCGGAGTCGCTGGTGAACCAGACCGAGAAGTTCCTCAAGGACTCCGACGACAAGGTTCCCGCCGAACTCAAGACCAAGGTCGAGGGTTCCATCGAAGGTGTTCGCGAAGCGCTCAAGGGCACCGATCTCGGTGCGGTGAAGTCGGCGGTCGAGAAGTTGACCACCGAGTCGCAGGAGCTCGGCCAGGCGATCTACGCCAACGCCGGTGCTGAAGAGGGCGCAGCGACGCCCGGTGGAGCCGACGACGTCGTCGACGCAGAGGTCGTCGACGAAGGTGCAGACGACAACGCCGAGGACAAGAAGTGACCGGTCCGGGATCCGAACCGGTCACGGAGACAGACACGGAAGCTGCGGACGTACCGGAAACGGAAGACGTCTTCGCACAGCCGGATTCGGAAGACACCGTGGACGCTGCCCTCGACGAGGCCGTATCGGACGCGTCCGGTTCGGATCGGGAGACCGAGCTGATCGCGGACCTGCAACGAGTGCACGCCGAGTACGCCAACTACCGGCGTCGCGCCGAGCGGGACAAGGTCTCGGCACAGCAGTACGGCAAGGGCGATCTGATCAGGTCGCTGTTGCCGGTGCTGGACGACCTCGACCGGGCCCGCGCGCATGGTGACCTGGAAGCGGGCCCGTTGCGTGCGGTGGCCGATAAGATCACGGAAACCCTCAGCAGCGCGGGCCTTGCGTCCTTCGGAGCCGAGGGAGACCCGTTCGACCCGGCACTCCACGAAGCCGTGCAGCACGAAGGTGAGGGATCGCGTCCGGTGATCGGGACCGTGTACCGACAGGGTTTCCGACTCGGTGACCGCGTCCTACGCACCGCCATGGTGGTCGTCGTGGACGGACCGGACACCCCGGCCGCGGCCACCCAGGAATGAGCTCCTCGGCCCAGGCGCACCGCGCCTGGGCCGGGATCTCTCCACCCACGAACACATATATGGACGAGAATGACAAAGAGAAGGAGGTGACGCCTGGTGGCTCCACAACGTGAATGGCTCGAACAGGACTTCTACAAAGCGCTGGGCGTTGCACCCGATGCGTCCGCCGACGAGATCAAGAAGGCCTACCGCAAGCTGGCGCGGGAACTACATCCCGATGCCAACCCCAACGACCCCGCCGCCGAAGAGCGCTTCAAGCTGGTTTCCGAGGCGCATAGCGTGCTGGCCGATCCGGCGAAACGCAAAGAGTACGACGACACCCGGCGCATGTTCGCAGGCGCCCGGGGCCGCGGAGGCGGCGCAGGCTTCCCAGGTGGTTACGGCACCACCGCAGGCGGCCAGGAATTCAACATCAACGACCTGTTCGGCGACAGTGCCACCGCCGGCGGCGCCGGCGCGGGCGGTAACTTCAGTGACCTCTTCGGCGGTCTGTTCAACCGGGGATCGGCTCCTCGGGGCAACACCACCACCCGCAACAGGCGCGGAAATGACCTCGAGACCGAAACGACGCTGAGCTTCAAAGAGGCCGCGCTGGGGACCTCGAAGACAATCACCGTCACCAGTTCCGCGCCCTGCACCAACTGCCACGGCAGCGGTGCCAAACCCGGTACCAGCCCGCGGGTCTGCCCGACCTGCAACGGCGCCGGCGTGGTCAGCCGGAACCAGGGCGCGTTCGGTTTCAGCGAACCGTGCTCGGATTGCCGTGGCACGGGCTCGAAGATCGACGATCCGTGCCCGGTTTGTGACGGCGACGGCGCCACCGTGCGCACCCGCCCGATCACGGTCCGGATCCCACCGGGCGTCTCTGACGGCGGCCGGATCCGGCTCGCAGGTCAGGGTGAGGCCGGGCTACGCGGAGCACCCTCCGGCGATCTCTATGTGGTCGTGCACGTCTCACCCGACCGCACGTTCACGCGCAGCGGCGACGACGTCAAGGTCACGCTGCCGGTGAGCTTCGCCGAACTCGTTCTGGGCACCACGGTGTCCGTGCCGACCCTGGACGGGTCTGTCGGGTTGAAGATCCCGGCGAACACCGTCGACGGCCGCACCCTGCGGGTACGCGGACGCGGTGTCGCCAAACGGGCCGGCGGAGCGGGCGACCTGCTCGTCACGGTGAAGGTGGCTGTGCCATCGAAGCTCGACGACGCCGCAGTCGAGGCGCTCAGCAAGTACGCAGCCGCAGAGAAAGCGAGCGGCTTCGACCCACGAGCGAATTGGGGCAAGTCATGACCTCACCGCGCGATGGCCGGGAATCGGCCGAGCAGACGGCCAGGATGTTCGTGATCTCGGTCGCCGCGGAACTCGCCGGGATGCATGCACAGACGCTGCGGACCTACGACCGGCTCGGTCTGGTCACCCCGCAGCGTGCGGCAGGAGGAGGCCGCCGCTACTCCTCGCGCGACGTCGAATTGTTGCGCGAGGTGCAGCGGCTCTCTCAGGACGAAGGCGTGAACCTCGCGGGGATCAAGCGGGTGATCGAGCTGACGAATCAGGTGGACGCACTGCAGAGCCGGGTTCGTGAACTCGAGGCAGAACTCGCCAACTCCCGCGGCGGACGGCCGGGCGACCTCGTGCCGATGCCCCGTACCAGCGCTCTCGTGGTGTGGAAGCCCCGCCGCGATCGTCCGAATCGGTAACGAGCGACCAGTGCCGGGCGATACGCGGGTATGAGTCAGGTACTCGGGATCTCCGTCACAGACGTGGAGATCGCTTCGGTCGTGGCCGAATCCGGTACCGGTGACATTCTCGCCCGCAACTTCGTCGAGCTGCCCGGCACCGGTCCGGACGTGGCTTTCGATGCCATTTACCAGCTGATCGAGTCGGCTCCCATCGAGCCCGCGGCGATCACCATCGCGTGCTCGGACAGCGGTATGCAGCTTGCCATCGCCGACATCATCGCGGCCGGGGTGGTACCGGATTTCCTGGCGCCGCCCGACCCGACGGAGCCCACGCCCGCGCGAAAGCCGAGCTGGTTTCCGCGGACAACCGTGGTCGGCACTCCGGTCGCCTTCGCCGAGATCGCTGCCGGGCCGTACGGCTCCCCGCAGTTCGAGTCGCGCGGCGTGGTCGCGGTGGCGGCGCTCGACACCAGCGGCGCGCTCTTCCCCGGACAGTCCGTGGCACTCGTCGACACCGCCACTCGGACTGTCGTCGGGGCCAGCGCCGTGTCTCCCCTGGGTGACCGTCTGGCGGTGACCGAACCGGATGGTGCGCAAACGCTCGCCGACGCCATCGGCGTGATCGGAAACCCCACCGGCGGGTTGTTCGGTCTGCTCGTGATCGGACCCGGGGCTCAGATACCCGGTGTCGCACCATCTTTGGAGTACGCACTACAACTGCCGGTCCAGATCGCCGAGGATCCTCAGTACACCTCGGCACACGGTGCCGCGCTGGTCGCGGCTGCCGCAGCAGGGGGCAGCCGCGACAACAGTCGTTGGGTGCTGCTCTCCGCGGCCGCCGGCGCTGCTCTCCTGCTCGCGATCGGTGTGATCGTCGCAGTGGTGATGACCGGCGGTAACAGCACCCCCGAGACGGCGGTGGACGAGAATCCGGTGTCCGGGATATCTGCGAGTTCGAGCACCAGCACCGCGGTGTCCACGTCGACGGGCCAATCGCGCATCTCCTCGCCGACAGTGGCGCCCCCGACGACGACCACCACGACCACTGTCGCGCCGCCACCACCTCCGCCGCCGACCAGGACGATCACCCAGGTGCCGCCGCCGGTGACGGTCACCCAGGCGCCGCCGCCGGTCACGACGACCACGCCACCGACGACCACCACCTCTTCAACCACAACATCGCCGGTTACGCCGACAACTACTGATGCGACGACCACGACTACGACGAGCTGAGTCTCGCTCAGACCGGGTCGTGCTGCATCTTGCTCGCCGGAAGTCCTGCGATCAGCAGTCGCCGTCGCGTGTTCGCGATCATCTCCGGAGACCCGGCGAGTAATACCTGATGCTGCGTCCAGTCCCTGCCGTATCCGAGTACGGCGTCGGCGAGTTGCCCCTGTACTCGCTCCAGCGTGATGCGGCCGGATTCGTCACTGGCAGTGCTCCACCACGGATCGGTGTCGTCTTCGACCACGGTCGTGACCGTCAGCCACGGATTGGTGGCGACCATGCGCCACAGCCGGGACAGGTCGTAGAGATCCGCCGGGTATCGCGCTCCGTAGAACAGGTGGACAGCCGGCGCGTCGGCGCGGAACGAGAGTTCGATGAGCAGCGCCCGCAGCGGCGCCAGCCCGGTGCCACCGGCGATCATCAGGACGTCACGGTCGGTGTCGACGGTGAGGGTGCCGTGGCTCTGTGCCAGCTGCCAGACGTCGCCGACCTGGGTCTCGGTGACGATCGAGTTGCTGATGGAACCACCGGGGACCGCGCGTACATGGAACTCGAGCTCGCCGTCGGGATTCGGCGGGATCGACGGAGAGAAGTGTCGCCAGATCCGCGGCCACTGCGGAATCTGAACCTCGAGGTACTGGCCTGCTGCAAATGTCAGTGGCTGCGCCGCTTTCAGTCGCACCACGGCCAAATCTCGCGACAGTCGGTACTTTTCGGCCACAACGGCCTGCCAGGTCGCAGGTCCGGGCGCGGAGTGGGCGGCACCGCGCATGACGCCGGTGGTGAGCATGAAGGCCTGCGACACGACATTCGCGAAGTCTTCGTCCCAGCGGTCGCCCATCGTCACCGCGATCTCACGCATCAGAGCGGCGAAGAACTGGTGATAGTTCTCTTCGGTGACGCCGTACTTGCGGTGGTCCCGTCCGAGTTGCCCGAGGAACTCGAGGAGTCGTGGGTGGTTGTCCCGGTCGGGGACGGTTTCCAGCACGTACTCGATGACCCGGAACAGCATCGCCCGCTGGTGGCCCATGTTTGCCGGGAAGAGCTCACGCAACTCCGGATTCGTCGCGAAGAGCCGTAGGTAGAAGTTCGAGGTGAACCGATCAGGATCTGCGTTCAGCACATCACGCACCTGCAAGAGCGCGTGACGTGTATGCGTTCCCACTTCGAGCCCGACCTTCCCCTGTGCGGCCTCGTGCGGCCGGCGCGTTCGCTCTCCCGGACAGTTTATTGCCCAAGGCCTGTATATACGCCCAGGCGACAGTGGATGGCTGGGTACAGTTGTCAGATGGCAGAGGAGCGTGCCAAGCACCAGGTGCGCCGGGGCGCACACGCCGGGTCGGGTGAGGATGGGTCCGGTGTACTGGCACGTGGTTTGCAGACGGACGAGAAGACCATGGGGGCGGGGGAGAAGCAGCGAGTGGGGGAGTCGCTATTGCCGGTGTCCACGGGAGCACTGGCGGGGGTGATCTCCGGGATCGTCGACACGCACGTGCATCAGTGGGATCCGCTGCGCTCTCCGCGGGAGGCGTCCAAGCGGACGCGGCTCTACCGCGCGGCCCCGGTGTTCGGCAGAGCAATATTCCGGTATGCGGTGACACAGAAGGATCGCGAACTCGTCCTGGATCCGAAGTTCGTGACCAGGCCGTATCTGCCGAAGCACTATCAGCACGACGCCGCGGCGGTGCTGCTGACCGCCGGCGTTCCGGTCGAATCCGTTGTCCACATGCAGGCGGATTGGCGGACGGAAGAACCCATGGCGGCGGCGGCCGAGACCAGGTGGGTCGCAGGCCTGCCGTTCGGTGTGAACGGGACGCCGGAGTTGGGCGCCATCGTTGCGCGCGGTGATCCCCGGAGCCCGTTCTTCGCGCAGTTGTTGGACGTGCACCTCGACATCTCCGACCGCGTCACCGGCATCCGTGCCATGGCTGCCCATCATCCGGACCCGAAGGTGCGCAGTTGGGCCGAGGCTGAAGGACTGCTCGCGGACCCCGACTTCCTCCGCGGCTTCGCCGCGCTGGCCGAGCGAGATCTGGTGTTCGATGCCTGGGTGTACTCGCACCAGTTACGCGACGTCCGGACGTTGGCGCGCGAGTACCCCGAGACCACGATCGTGCTCAATCACTTCGGCACACCGGTCGGTCTGTTCGGGCCGATGGGGCAGAGCACCGGTCACACGGCCGCCCAGCGTCATGAGCTGATGCGCGCCTGGCGTGAGGACATCTCGGCAGTTGCCCAGTGCCAGAACGTGGTCGTGAAACTGTCCGGCCTGGCCTTCCCGCTCCTCGGCTACGGACACCAGCGTTCCGGCAACATCGGCACCCAGCAGACCCTGACCAGCATGACCGGTCCACTCCTCGAACACGTGGTGTCGGTGTTCGGCCCGGACCGCATGATGTTCGGATCGAACTTTCCCGCCGACAAACCGAATGCCACGATGGCCACCATCGTCGGCACGGAGCTCGACGTGCTCGAACCATATGGAGACGAATTGCTGCGAAAGGTCTTTCGCGACAACGCCCGCAGGGTCTACCGGATCGACTGACCGCCGGTGCGCCGCGATTGCTAGTGCCTGGGCGTCAGATTCGCCAGCCGCACCCGCTGTAGATGCTCGTGCACCAAGGGCACCGCCGAGGCGCCCTCACCGCTCGCCGATGCGACTCGCTTCATCGATCCGCTCCGCACGTCGCCGACCGCGAAGATCCCCGGCACGGTCGTCTCCAGGAACGCCGGTGGAACGCCGTCCTGCCAGTACTGCTTCGGCATCGAGCGGCCGGTGACCAGGAAGCCGTGCTCGTCGCGCTTGATCGAGCGAGGTATCCAGTCACACGTCGGGGCGGCACCCAGCAGCAGGAACAGTCCTGACGCATCGACCCGCTCGGATATCCCGGTCGTGTTGTTGCACAGTTCGAGCCATTCGAGGTGGCCTTCGCCGCCGCCGTCCACCACTTCGGTGTGGCCCTTCACCGTGATGCACGGGCTCGCCTCGATCTCTCGGATGAGGTAGTCCGACATGGTCTCGGTCAGCGACTCTCGCCGGATCGCGATCGTCACCGACTTGGCGAACCGCGACAGGTGCATCGCGGCCTGCCCGGCGGAGTTTCCGCCGCCGACCACCACGACATCGCGTCCGGTCATCTCGCGGGCAGCGCTGGTGGCGGCCCCGTAATAAACGCCCGACCCGACGAGGTCCTCGCATCCGCGGACGCCGAAACGGCGGTAGGCGACGCCGGTGGCGATGACGATGGCGCGGGCGCAGATACGGGCGTCGCCGACCCGGACGTGGTGGTGGTCGTACTCGTCGTTGATCTCGATCTCGGTGACGCCCTCACCGGAGAAGAACTGTGCCCCGAAGCGGCTGGCCTGGATCCGGGCGCGCTGGGCGAGGCGCATGCCGGAGATGCCGCGGGGGAATCCCAGGTAGTTGCGAATCATCGAGCTGGTGCCCGCCTGTCCACCGATGGCACCCTGCTCGATGACGGTGGTGGTGAGTCCTTCGGAGGCACCGTAGACGGCCGCGGCCAACCCGGCAGGCCCGGCCCCGATCACCAGGAGATCGGCGACCGTGCCCTCGGGGATCTTGTCGGGGGTGCCGTAGATGGTGGCCGCGACCTCGCCGACCGTCGGACGGGACAGCGGTGGTTTGCCGAGCCGGCTCAGCACCGGCAATTCCGAGTCGCCTTCGACAGACGCCAGGATGTCGCGCCCCACTACGGAATCCGGGTGATGGATCTCCACCGGCATGCCCATCCGGTCGAGGAAATCGCGGATCGCCGAGAGCTCAGGTGATGGCCCGTCGGCAACGATCTGCAGGTACGCGACCTCGGGGGCGGCCACCGACCAACCCCAGTCCGACAGGTACTCGACGATCGCGGTATGGAACTCCTCGTCGCGTTGTCCGCGCGGGATGCCGAGGTAGGTGTCGTAGCGACCCTCTGCGACGCCGGTGCGCAGCTCGTCGAAGGAATCGCCGAACCGGATCGCAGGTATCAGTGCCACGCGCCGCGCCGAGGGGACGACGAACCGCAGCTTCTGGAGCAGGGCGTCGCCGTGCCAGTCACCGAGATCACCGAGTTCGATGAGGAACAGGGCGATCGGCACCTTCTTGGCGAGCAGGCTCTTGGTCAGTTCGAGGCATTCGCCGCCGGTCGCGGCGAACTTGATGGTGTAGTCGCGGCCGTAGCGGCTGCGGATCTCGTCGATGACGGTGTTGCGGGCGCCCTCGGTCGCCGAGAGGATGATCGCCGGGGTCAGACGCTCGTTTGCATCCGCGACATAGAGGGCGGCGTCCGCCTGGAGATCGAAGGAAGAGTCAGAAGTCACCCGTCAAATCTAATGGCCCGTTCGGGTCAGCGTGAGCGCAAGTGTTTCCGGCACCGCCCGGCCGCCGGAAGATCGGTCGGGTCCGGGGTATCCGTCGTCCTTCCCGGCGAGAGGTTGGCATCGATGTCGCGCACCATCCGGTTCAACGCGTTCGACATGAACTGCGTCGCTCACCAGTCCCCGGGGTTGTGGCGCCACCCGGAGGACCGGTCGTGGGACTACAACACCCTCGACTACTGGGTCGACCTCGCCAAGGCGCTGGAGGTCGGTGGGTTCGACGGTCTGTTCATCGCTGACGTCCTCGGCACCTACGACGTCTTCGCGGGCACGGACGAGGCCGCGATCCGGCAGGGCGCGCAGATCCCCGTGGCGGATCCGCTGCTGCTGGTGTCGGCGATGGCCCACGCCACCGAACACCTCGGCTTCGGGATCACCGCAGGCACCGGGTTCGAGCATCCCTACCCGTTCGCCCGCCGGCTCTCGACCCTCGATCATCTGACCCGCGGTCGCATCGGTTGGAACATCGTGACCGGTTATCTGCCGGCCGCAGCCCGGAACATGGGTGAGGTGGATCAGCTCGAGCACGATGCCCGCTACGACCACGCCGACGAGTACCTGACCGTCCTCTACAAACTCTGGGAGGGTTCGTGGGAGCGCGACGCCGTGCGCCGCGACAAGGATCATGGAGTCTTCGCCGACCCGGCCAAGGTCCACCACATCGGTCATCGAGGCGAGCACTTCAGCGTGCCGGGTATCCACCTGTCCGAGCCGTCGCCGCAGGGTTCGCCCGTGATCTACCAGGCCGGGGCGTCGCCGCGCGGGGTGAAGTTCGCGGCCGAGAATGCCGAGGCGATCTTCGTCGGAGCGCCCACGAAAGACATTCTGCGCAAGCTGGTCACGAATATCCGTGAGCAGTTGGTACGCGCGGGGCGCGGCGCCTACGACGCCCGCATCTACACGTTGCTCACGATCATCACGGCCGAGACCGACGAGGCTGCCCGCACCAAGGCGGAGGAGTACCAGCGCTACGCGAGCGCCGAGGGCGCGCTTGTGTTCATGTCGGGATGGATGGGCATCGACCTGTCGCGCTACGACCTCGATGAACCGATCGGCAACGTCGAGAGCAACGCCATCCAGTCGGCCGTCGCCGCGTTCCAGCAGGCCTCCGACACCGGCAAGGAGTGGACGATCCGCGACATCGCGGCGTGGGGCGGCATCGGTGGGATGGGACCAGTCCTCGTGGGATCTGGTGACAGTGTCGCCGAACAACTGCTGGAGTGGGCCGAGGAGACCGACGTCGACGGTTTCAACCTCGCCTACGCCGTGACTCCCGGAACGTTCACCGATGTCATCGAGCATGTGGTGCCCGCCCTCGAGGCGCGTGGCGCCTACGACCGCGAGTATGTGCCCGGCACGCTTCGGCACAAACTCTTCGGCCAGGGCGATCTACTGCCCGATCACCATCGAGGTGCGAGTTTCCGGGTGGGCGGGGCGAACTCGACCGTCGATGATTCCCTGAGGCACGGGGCCGGGGTGCAGGCCTGAGAAAAATCCGAGAACCACCGGCAGACGATCATGGCGATGACAGATGATCGGACGGAGGCAACCGCCGCATTCTTGGATTACGAGCACCGGAGTATCGACGACGATGACGCTTGATCTGTTCGACGTGAGTGGTAAGACCGCCCTGGTCACCGGCGGTACCAGCGGTATCGGGGCGATGATCGCCCACGGGCTTCTCGAACGCGGTGCCCGCGTGGTCATCGCCGGCCGCAAACCCGACGCACTGGAAGAGGCACGCGCTGCGGGTCTGACCGCGCTGCAGGCGAACCTCTCCACGCCCGAAGGCTGTCGTGAACTGGCAGAACAGGTCGCGGCAGAGGTGGACGGTCTGGACATCCTCGTGAACAACGCAGGCGCGACCTGGGGTGCGCCGCTGGACGAGTTCCCCGACGCGGCCTGGGACCGAGTGCTCAAGCTCAACGTGCAGGCACCGTTCACCTTGACCCAAGCGCTACTCCCACAGCTGAGTCGTGCTGCGACGGCAGAGAATCCGTCGCGGGTGATCAACATCGGCAGCATCGACGGGATCCGGGTGCCCCGTACGGCGTCTTATTCCTATTCGTCGAGCAAGGCGGCCATCCACCAACTGACCCGGCACCTCGCCCGCGACCTCGGCCCTCGCAACGTCACCGTCAATGCCATCGCACCGGGACCGTTCGAGTCCAAGATGATGGCCCCGATCCTGGCCGAGCTGCGGGACGAGGTGGAAGCAGCATCACCGCTCGGCCGCATCGGCAGGCCCGACGACGTGGTCGGCGCCGTGGTGTATTTGTCCAGTCGAGCAGGTAGCTACCTCACCGGTGCGGTGATCCCGGTCGACGGGGGCATAGCCACCACCCTTTGACCGGGCGGGCGTGATCGTCACCCGGTGGCGCGGGTCTCCGCGGTCTTGAGCTGACGATCGCGACCCTTGGGCGAGCGGGGCACGGCTTCCTTGTCGCCGAGGGTGGCCTTGTACCGATGCATGAACTCGGCGGCGATGGCACTGCCCTCGGCGTCACTGGTCACCGTGTCTCCCAGCTTCTCCTGCCATTCGTGTAGCCGGTTCTCGAGCTCGTTCTGCACCTCGGCGTACGCGGGGTCACCGGCGAGGTTGTTCACCTCACCCGGATCCGAGCGCAGGTCGTAGAGTTCTTTGGCACTGCGTGGACCCAGGTGTGAGCCACCGAGCGCCCGGCCCGAAGGACTGTCAGCGATGTCGAGAGGTAGCTCCAGGGCGCTCCGGGACGCGAAGTTCTCGATGAAGCTGTAGTCGACCGTACGAATCGCGCGGATCGGGTCGTAGCTGTCGTGATAGTTCTTCTGCGTGAAGACCGCATCGCGGACCACGGTCTCCCGGTCGGCGCCGGAGAGGACGCCGGCATGGGAGACACCCTCGACCTCGTCTGGGACGTCGACCCCGAGGAGGTCGAGCAACGTCGGGACGAGGTCGACGCCGCTGAAGAGTCCTTCGTAGCGCACCGGTGCGATCGACCGCGAGCGTGGCGGGCGCACTATGAATGAGATGCCCGTGCCACGGTCGTACAACGTCGATTTCGCGCCGGGGAAGGCCTCGCCGTGATCGGTGAAGAAGACCACCCAGGTGTTCTCTGCGAACCCGGACGCGTCGAGCGCTTCGAGGAGGCGCCCGGTCGCGATGTCGGCGACCTCGATGCTGCCGTGGAACGCCGCGAGGTCGCCGCGGACCTCTGCGGTGTCGGGTAGGTAGTCGGGGACGTCGAAGCCGTTGGGGTCGGGCACGGGGTAGCGGTCGGGTGAGTACGGCCGATGCACCTCGAAGAAACCCGTGTTCAGCAAGAACGGCGTGTGGTCGCCCGAGTCGCGGGTTTGCGCTGTGGCCTTGAGCCATTCCTCCGCGCGGTCCACTACGTAGTCGCAGTCGGAATCGGTGACGTCGTAGTCGTCGTACCCGAGCCGTCCGGGCACCGCGGATTCGTGCTGCATGCCGAAGAGTGCACTTGTCCAGCCGTTGGCGCCCAGGATCTGAGGCAGCGTTCGGACACCTTCGCGGTACTCCCAACCGTGATGCGCGAGCCCGACGACACCGTTGCTGTGTGGATAGCGGCCGGTCAGCAACGAGCCGCGAGACGGTGAGCAGAGCGGTGCGGTCGCATGCGCCGCGGTGAGGAGGACACCCTCCGCCGCGAGTCGCTCGAGATTGGGGCAGTGGGCCCCGGACGCCCCGTAAAGCTCCAGATGGCGGCCCAGATCGTGCCAATGGACCAAGAGAACGTTCTCTTTACCTGCGGAGGCTTCATCGCCTGTCATACACGTCAACCCTTCGGCCGTGAACCCGGCCTCCTGCACGCTGCCGCTGCTTGGCCGCGTTTCTCCTCGAGGCTATCTCTCGTATGTTTCGTGGTCGATTTGCGATCGCGATGATCGAAAGTAGCTTTCACGCACGGGTGGTCGGTGCCCTGGTTTCCAACACCGCCAAGATCTGCGTCACCAGTGCGTCGAGATCTGCACCGGTGGTGTCCACCACGAGGTCGGGATTCTCGGGCACCTCGTAGGGCGCATCGATGCCGGTGAGGCCCTTGAGTTCGCCCGCGCGGGCCCGCTTGTAGAGGCCCTTCGGGTCGCGGCGTTCGCATTCGGCGAGTGGGGTCGCGACGTGGATCTCGATGAAGGGCAGTCCGGCCGCGTCGTTGAGTGTTCGCGCGATCTCGCGGTCTGATTCCAGCGGTGACACCAGAGACGCGATCGCGACCACACCCGCGTCGGCGAACAGCCGGGTCAGGTGCCCCACACGGCGGATGTTCTCGGCGCGATCTCCAGGGGAGAAGCCCAGATCGTCGGACAGTCCGTGGCGGACGTTGTCGCCGTCGAGCAGGTAGGCAACTCTGCCGGATTCGACGAGCGCGCGTTCGAGGCCGACCGCGAGGGTGGACTTGCCAGAGGCGGGCAGGCCGGTGAGCCACACCGTCGCACCGCGCTGCCCGACAGTTGTCCAGCGATGGCCACGATCGAGCGACGACGGATGCCACTTGACGTCGTTACGCGTGCGCTCACCTGG
The DNA here is from genome assembly GCF_017377795.1 of Williamsia soli. GTDB lineage: Bacteria > Actinomycetota > Actinomycetes > Mycobacteriales > Mycobacteriaceae > Williamsia > Williamsia soli. Next base: position 572,940 of record NZ_JAFRDR010000001.1, read on the forward strand.
CTTGACCTCTCGGGCCTCCAAGATCGTGCCGGCACCCACGGTGTCGTTCGAGTTCTCGTCGATCAGGATGAACGCGCCTGCGTCCTGGTTCCCGGCGTATCGGTCGGCGACCACCACCGAGCTGGTGCGCAGGGTGACGGTCCCGATGTCGTTCAGCGACAACTCGATCGGGTTCTGGTCGATCTCCAGGGTCTCGGGATCGAGCCGGCTGTGCAGCTCCTGGACCGTGGCGCGGACCGTGCGGGTGGTGTGCTTGAGTGCCAACCGGTCCCCCGCGCGCAGTGGACTGTCCGCGAACCAGCAGAGATTGACCACGAGTTCCCTTGCGAGGACCGGCAGTTCGGTGGCGTCGGCGGACACGAGCACATCCCCGCGGCCGACATCGATGTCGTCGGCGAGTTCGACGGACACCGACAGCGGTGCCACCGCGATGTCGCGGGTGTCGTCGAGGGTGTCCAGGGCGGTCACCGTGCTCTGCGTGCCCGCGGGCAGGACAGCGACGCGATCACCGACGGACAGTGTTCCGGCAGACAGTCGTCCGGTGTACCGCCGACGCTCCTCTGCGCTCGGACGCGAAACCCATTGGATGGGCAGACGCAGCTCGTCGACAGCGGCGTGCGGAGCCTTGAGGTCGATGTCCTCGAGGTGACCGAGCAGGGTCGGGCCGTCATACCACGGCGTCCGCGTCGAACGGTGCACGACGTTGTCGCCGTCGCGGGCTGCCACCGGGACCACGGTGAGGTCGGATACCCCGAGTCGGTGTGCCAGAGCGTGCAATTCGGATTCGAGCTCCCGGAAGCGCGCCTCGTCGTAGTCGACGAGATCGATCTTGTTCACCGCGGCGACGAGGTGCGGAACCCCGAGCAGGGAGGCGATTCGAGCATGCCTGCGGGTCTGGCGCAACACTCCGGCTCGCGCGTCCACGAGCAGGACGGCGACGTGGGCGTTGGATGCGCCGGTGAACATGTTGCGGGTGTAGCGCTCATGGCCCGGGGTGTCGGCGAGGATGTAGTTGCGCGACGGGGTGGAGAAGAAACGATAGGCGACATCGATCGTGATGCCCTGTTCCCGCTCGGCCCGCAAACCATCGGACAGTGCTGCGAGATCGACGCCGCCACCGACGTCGGTCACCGACTCGAGATGGTCGAGCGGCAGGCTGTCGGTGTCCAGGAGGAGCCGCCCGATCAGGGTGCTCTTGCCGTCGTCGACAGATCCGGCGGTGGCCAGCCGCAGTAGCTGGCGCGGGGGATGGTCGGTGAGATCTGCTGTGATCTCGGGTGTTTCACTCAGCTCGGTTGTCTCGCTCATCAGAAGTATCCCTCACGTTTGCGGTCTTCCATGGCTGCCTCGGAGGTACGGTCATCGGCCCGGGTCTCGCCGCGCTCGGACACCACCGCCGCGGAGATCTCGTCGATGACCTGACTGATCTCGGTCGCGGTGGATCGGACGGCACCGGTGATGGTGAGATCACCGACGGTGCGGTACCGGACCCACTCGGTCTTCGCTGCCTCGTGCTCGGCGGGCTGGGTGAACTCGGATGTCGCCAACAGGATCCCGTCGCGTTCGAACACCTCACGCTCGTGTGCGAAGTAGATCGACGGCAGGTCGAGTTCCTCGAGTTCGATGTATCGCCAGATGTCGAGTTCGGTCCAGTTGCTCAGGGGGAACACCCGCACCTGCTCACCGCGGCGGATGCGGCCGTTGTACAGCGACCACGGCTCGGGTCGCTGGGCTCGCGGATCCCACTGGCCGAACTCGTCGCGAAAGCTCAGGACCCGTTCCTTGGCGCGGGCGCGTTCTTCGTCGCGGCGGGCGCCGCCGAAGGCCGCATCGAAACGTCCGGCGTCGAGCGCGTCGAGAAGTGTTCTGGTCTGCAAGCGATTCCGGGAACCGCTGGACCCGCCGATCTCAGTACTCCGACCGCTGTCGATCGCTTCTTGCACCGATCCGACGATCAACCTGTGGCCGCCTTCGGCGAGCCTGCGGTCTCGGAACTCGATGACCTCTGGGAAGTTGTGGCCGGTGTCGACGTGGAGGATGGGGAACGGTACGGGACTCGGCCGAAAGGCTTTCTCCGCCAGTCGGAGCAAGACGATGGAGTCCTTGCCGGCCGAAAACAACAGGACGGGTCTCTCGAGTTCGGCGACCACCTCGCGGATGATGTGCACGGATTCGGCTTCGAGTGCGCGTAGTTCCTCGACCCTGCTGATGTGGGCGGGAAGAGTCTCGGTTGTGCTCACAGCGGCAGACCTCTCGTTGCGGCGTCGTGGCGATAGCGCTCCGCCCACTCGTTCGAGCGGGCGTCGCCCTGCTTTTCCAGATCAGGCGGCGGGGCCGCGGCCGGGTCCAGACCGAGAGCCTCCAGAATGGTTGCCACCACCTTGGTGGTGTCGGCGGTCAGCTCCTCGTAGCCGACCTCGAACGGGGTGATGTCGTTGTCGGCGAACCATGCCCGCCATCCGGCCTCTTGATTCCGCAATTCGGTCACCAGATGGGCGATCCCGTCGGCGTTGTACTGCGCGAGCGCATCGCGCTCTGGGTCGGCCTTGCCCCGCCACACCCGCGTTTGTACCGCACGCCAAAAGGACACGGCCTGATCGACGACGTTCTCCCGGGAGACCTTGATCAGCAGCACATCGCCGAGTACGTCGTCGATGGCCGAACGCAGGTCGGACCCGGAACGCTCGGGTAGTCCGGCAGCCCAGCCGACGAGCAGCGGGGTCTGGTTCCACATGAGTTTGCCGCCCCAGACACCGTTGTCGCTGCGTCCGGCCTGCAATATCCGCTCCCGCCACTCCTGTGAGGTCTCCACGGCGGGGGTGCCCGGATCCAAGGGATCAAGGAGCGCGAGCACCTCCGGATCGGTCACCTCCGCGAACCATTCGCGTGGCTGGGGAGCGGCACTCGTGGTCGGCAGGTACTGGAAGAACTCCTCCGGGTTACCGGCGATACCGGTGGCGCGGAGAGACTCGACGAGGAGCGTGCTGCCGCTGCGCTGAGACGCCAGCACGAGGTACGAGCCCCCCGGACCACTTTCGTGAGGGGTCGAGTTGTCGGGACGGGATGCCATGAACGTGACCTTAGCGGCCCCGAAAAGTCCGCGAACTCGATGAATCGGCCTGATCCAGATTATTGACCGACCGGCGATCCTGGGCTAGGAATCAGGTGTCCGGTCGGTCGTCGCGGTCCGCAGATCAGTCGTTCTGCCAGGTCGCCACGGCCCAGATCACGATGAGATCCAGCGCGATGATGACGATGGACCACAGCGGGTACTGGGGCAGCCAGAGGAAATTGATGACGATCGAGATGCCGGCCAGCACGATTGCGGTGGCCCGTGCCCACACGGCTCCGGTCATCAACCCTGCGGCGATCAGTACGCCGAGGATGCCCAGGATCAGATGAATCCAGCCCCACGCGGTCAAGTCGAACTCGTAGGTGTATTTCGGACCGACCACGAACAGGTCATCGTTCGCGATTGCGGCAATTCCTTGGAAAATCGCCAGAAACGAGCCGACGAGCAGAAGAATCGCGGCGGCGAAAGTCGTACCCCCGGCAATGCCTTGCTTGACCGGATGCCGCTCGATGTCAGATGAAGTACTCACAGCTGGGCCTTTCTCGATGAGACATTGTTTGCATCGAGTGTCAGTGGGGGAGTCGGTTATGTCCTCACCCGTCTCGGATGAACCCTCCTCGCCTGCTGTGATTCATCCGGGAAGGGTGAAGAAAAACCATCCTCACGTGCGATGATCGACGTCGTCACCGATGTACGGGGGCAGCTTCGAAGCAAGGAGTGGTCAGAAAATGTGGGATTCTTTCTGGGATTTCATCTGGTACACGCTGGTGATCTTCGCGTTCATCGCGTATTTGATGATTCTTTTCAATGTGCTCGCGGATCTCTTCCGTGATCACAAGACCTCGGGTTTCGTCAAGGCGGTCTGGATCATCTTCCTGATCCTGGTGCCCTACATCACGGTGTTCGTCTACTTGATCGCGCGTGGGCGCGGAATGGCGGAGCGGGCGCAGGCCTCGCAGGAAGCGGCCCGCCAGCAGGCCGACGCCTACATCAAGCAGGCTGCCGGAACGACGTCGCCGTCGGATCAGATCCACTCGGCGAAGGCGCTGCTCGACAACGGCACCATCACGCAGGAAGAGTTCGACAAGCTCAAGGCCAAAGCGTTGGCCTAGTCGCCGATCGCCGATCGCACGACACCTCGGGCGTCGACCGCACCGTTCGCCGGTGCGGTCGACGTTTGTCGTGTGTGCCGACCCGCTGACTGCGCGGTCACCCTCCGTAGTGATCGGCGCCACGATTGTTCCCTCACGCCGCGGGGTAATTCCCTGTGGTCCGCTCACGAACGTCATGCGCGTGTGCTCTTGCGGTCACCGTGAACACCAGGCGCTGCGAGTTCGCCGGTGGTGACCGACCGAGGTACGCATAGAACCAGGTGGTGACATGCACGTACTTGTTCTCGGGGCCACCGGCTACATCGGCTCCCGACTGATTCCTGCTCTCCTCGATGCAGGCCACGAGGTGGTGGCCGCATCCCGTAACGTCGCGTCGCTCGAGCGCTTCGGCTGGGCCGACGACGTCAAGACGATCGAGTTCAATGCTTCCGATCCCGAGTCGGTCCGGGCCGGTTTCGCCGCAGCGGGGGATGTTGACGTCGTCTACTACCTCGTCCATGGCATCGGTGAGAAGAACTTTCGCGACATCGATCGCCGCGCCGCCGAGAATGTCGCCGCCGGCGCTCGCGGTCGCAACGTCGGCCGCATCGTCTACCTCGGCGGATTCGTGCCGGATGACGCGGAACTGTCCGAACACCTCGAAAGCCGCGCCGAGGTCGGCAAGGCTCTCGGCCTCGATGGCGGAGCTGATCTCGTGTGGCTGAAGGCTGCCGTCGTGATCGGCGCCGGGTCGACATCGTTCGAGATGGTCCGGTACATCTCGGACCGCCTCGCCGTGATCCCGCTGCCCACCTGGGTGGACAACCCGATGGACCCGATCTCAGTCCGCGATGCCATCTACTACCTGGCCGCTGCGGCAACCGACCAGGTCCCACCGGGCAGCTACGACATCACCAGCGCGGACACCGCGTCGTACAGTGCACTCCTGTTCGCCTACCTGCGCGCGATCAAGGCACCCCGCGTCGGTGTCGTGATGCCGTCGGTGGACGTCCGCCTCGCCGGGTTCGTCGGTGGTTTGCTCGTACCGGTACCCACCGGGCTGGCGTCCGATCTGGTGCGGTCGCTGGACTACCCGATGAGCGCGTCCGAGCATACGATTCGTGACCATGTACCCGATCCCCCGGGAGGACTGTTGACCGTCCGGCAAGCCGTGGAGCTCTCGGTGGCCAGCGGTCTTCCCCGACCGGTGGACGAACTCCCCGATATCCACCATCTCGCGGACACCGATCCCTCGTGGGCGGGCGGCGATCTGATGCGCGTCAAGCGCGAGGTGCGCGATCGGACCGTCCAGGCGGTCGGTGCGGTGACGGGGTTGATCAACGCGGTGCGGGGGGCGACGTGATCACTGTTCCCGAGAAATTCCAATTCCTGCTGGACACCGTCGTCGACGATTCGGATGAACCGGTCGAGTCCAGGGCCTCGGTCCTGCGTCGACGGATCGTCGTGGCGGTGGTGCTGGTCGCCGGCAGTGTGACGCTGGGGTTGTCGCTGTCCATCGAACCCGGAGAGTCCTCGTTCTACCCGATGACCTTTGCGCTCGCCGCAATATGGCTGGTGGGCGCCTTCGCGTCGGGTCCGTTACGCATCGGGTGCTTCCCGCCGCCGCGTGGGGGGCATCTGCAGGCGGCCGGGATCGGCATCGCAGTCGGTGCGGCACTGGGTGCGGTCTTCGTGGTGGGCGGTCTGATCACCAGGGAGATCCCGCCGCTACGGGACCTGATCGCCGACGTGCTCGACCACGCCGACACCGGCGGGCTGGCGTTGGTGCTGGCGACGGCAATCGTCAACGGCGTCGCCGAAGAGCTGTTCTTCCGCGGCGCGGTCTACTCGGCCTTCAAAGGCCATGCACCAGTGATCTTCTCGACCCTGATCTACGTGATCGCGACGCTGGCCAGCGGCAACGCGATGCTGGGATTTTCGGCCATCTTGCTCGGCGTGGTGTGCGCGCTCGAACGCCGGGCCACTGCCGGAGTGCTCGCTCCGGCATTCACCCATATCGCGTGGACCATTGTCATGGTCCTCGTGCTCCCGCTGCTCTTCTAGGGAACCGCAGCGCAAACAAACTTGGAGGTAGAACCCGCATGGCTGGTGTGAACGTATCGGTGACAAGCGATCTGGAACCCGGGAAGGCGTGGCAGATGGCGTCTGATCTGAGTCGGTTCGACGAATGGATGACCATCTTCGCCGGCTGGAAGAGTCCGGTGCCGGACACCATCGCCGAGGGCACCAAGGTGTCGTCCCTGATCAAGGTCAAGGGTTTTCGAAACACCATTCACTGGGAGGTCACGCGCTACGACGAACCGAGACTGCTCGAGTTGTCGGGTAGCGGCCGTGGCGGCGTGAAGATCGCGATCGCGCTGAAGGTGACTCCGCAGGGCGATGGCTCGATCTTCGACCTCGATGCGACCTTGAGTGGCAGCGTCCTGAACGGGCCGATCGGAGACCTGGTCGCCCGGGTGATCGACTCCGATGTCCGCACATCGGTGGCAAATCTGGTTGCCCTGCGCTGAGAGGGCCGGAACCGGCGCGGGCCGCTTTCAGGTCCGAGGTTTCACCGACCCCATCTCTGGGGATTCCAAGTGGGCAGCGTGATCACGCATCCGTGACCAGCGAGCACCACCAACGTAAGGAAGCACTGTGAGTACCACTGCTCAAGCGGTCGAGGTTTTGGCCGAACGTTCCACCACCACGACCGCGGTCGGTTGGGTTGGCTACATCATCATCGGCGGTCTCGCCGGCTGGATCGCCAGCAAGTTCATGGGTACCGACAAGCAGATGGGTATCCTGCTCAACATCGTCGTCGGTGTGATCGGTGCCTTCCTGGGTGGATTCATCCTCAGCTTCTTCTTCGACACCGCGAGTGGTGGCTGGTGGTTCACCTTCTTCACCGCTCTACTCGGCGCGTGCATCCTGCTGTTCATCGTGAAGCGGCTCAGACGCTGACGCGGTAGTGCATTCACGCACCAACTGATACAGGAACCGGCGCGGGCTCATGGAGCCTGCGCCGGTTGTCGCGTTCTACAGGAAGTCCGATGAGCGAAAACATCGATGTCGCAAGCGGTTGGATCCCGGAGGCGACGACACCGAGACCGTCGCGGTGGCACAGGCCGCAACTGCCGGTCGACGATCCGTTTCACCGCCCGCCTGCAGGCTTCGAGACCCTACCCGCCGGCACGCTGTTGCGGAGTCGTGAGGTGGAGATCGCTCTGCTCGGTCTGGTACCGCAGAAAGTCCGCGCCTGGCAATTGCTGTACTGCACAGCGGATCTGAACGGGACGCCCGAGGCGTCTGTCACCACGGTGCTGTTGCCTGCAGACACCGATGAAGACGGGGATCCGGCGCAGGAGCGACCGCTGCTGGCCTATCAGTGCGCCATCGATGCGATCTCATCCCGGAGCTTCCCGTCGTACGCGTTGCAACGCGGATCGACGTCCCTCGGCAACGTCGCACCGTTCGAGCTCCTGATCATCGCCAACGCGGTGTCTCGGGGCTGGGCGGTGACGATCGCCGATCACGAGGGACTCGGTGGCTACTTCGGCGCCCCGCGTGAGCCCGGGTACCGAGTCCTTGATGGGATCAGGGCCGCGACCGACTTTGCACCCCTGCGTCTTTCGCCGTCGACTCCCGTGGGAGTATGGGGTTACTCCGGTGGCGGCATGGCGTCGTCGTGGGTCGCCGAGATGGCGCCGGAGTACGCTCCGGAACTCAACATCGTCGGAGCGGTTCTCGGTGCGCCGGTCGGTGATCCGGGTCAGACGTACATTCGCCTCAACGACACGTTCTTCGCAGGTCTGCCTGCGTTGGTGGTCGCAGGCCTTCGTCACCTGTACCCCGGGTTGGGGCGGGTGATCGACGCGCACGTCAACGACGAGGGCAGGACGCGCCTCGACGAGATCGAGTCGATGTCCACCGCGTGGGCGATCGCCCGATTCGCCGGCGACGATTTCGACAACTACACCGACATCCCGCTGGCCGACGTGCTCGCCTCGCCCGAGGTTCTCGACTTGTTCGATGACATCCGGCTGGGTTCCCGGAAGCCCGAGTGCCCGCTGCTCGTACTGCAGCCGGTTCACGATCAAATCATCGCCGTCGAGGACGTCGATGGACAGGTGGAGCGCTACAACGAATTCGGGGCCAACGTGACGTACATCCGCGACCGTGTCAGCGAACACCTGTCGTTGATGATTCTCTCGACGCCCACGGTGCTCGAATGGCTGACCGCCCGGTTCGACGGCGCGCCCGAGCCTGTCGGGTCGACCCGCACCGTGTGGTCGACCGCGCTCTCGTCGACGTCTTTGCGCGGATTACTGGGAAGCGGCCGTGGATTTCTGGGAATGGGCAAGGCTGCGCTGTTCACCGCGATCGGCGGCGCGTTGTGATCAGCCGATGACCTGGTCGCGCAGACCCTTCGTCGCCATCTCGAGGACGGTTTTCTGACCTCTCTTGACGAGTAGGCCCGGCACCGGGATCTTGAGGTCGATGGTCATCTCGAACTCGACATGGGTGCCGGTGTCCGTTTCGGTGAGGCGGTATTCGGCGCGCTGCATCTTCTGCTGCGAGCTCTCGAGCATCTCCCACACCACGGAGTTGTCGGCCCAGGTGTACTCGACGACCTGATCGTCGGTGATGCCCATCAGCTGGACACTCATGCGTGCCTGCCTGGGCCTGCCATCCTCGTGACGGTCGATCACGGCGGCGCTCTTGTGAATGGACGACCAGGACGGCATGCCCTCGATGTCCGCGATGGCGTCTAGCACCGCGGCTGGTGGCGCTTCGATGTCGATACTCTTGCTTCCGCTAACTGCCATGGTGTGAAGGTAACCCAACTGCCGTGATCGCCAAACGAAATCGTGGATCGTGTGTTTCTGCTGCGCACGATCGGGGAACATGTGACCATGACCGGACCTGTGGCCCGCCCGCGCGCAGGTGCTGTGGCCGTGATTGTCACCGCACTGCTCCTGGCGGCGTCGTGTTCGTCGTCCTCCGACGAGGCCGCGTCACCTGAGCGGGTGTGCGCTCTGCCCGAGTCGCCCAGTGCAGCGGTCGCCGCGCCGTCCGAGCCGGACGGTGCGACGGAAGACATCTCGACCAATCCTGAGGTGGCGACGGGGTACCGGCCGAACATGACCGTGGTGCACACGACGTCTTTCGCCGCGGCCACCGCGAACCCGCTGGCCACCCAGGCAGCCTGTGAGGTCTTGGCGGGCGATGGCGACGCCGCAGACGCTCTGGTGGCTGCCCAGATGGTCCTCGGCCTCGTCGAGCCGCAGAGTTCGGGCATCGGCGGCGGCGCATTCGCGCTGTACTACGACGCAGCCGACAAGTCGGTGCAGGCCTACGACGGCCGCGAGGTGGCACCGGCGGCAGCCACCGAGAACTACTTGCGCTGGGTCGACGACACCAATCGCACCGAGCCGGTGCCCAGCGCGCGCGAGAGCGGCCGATCGATCGGGGTACCCGGGGTGCTGCGACTTCTCGAAGATGTCCAGTCCGAGCACGGGACCAACGCCTGGCGCAGTCTGTTCGAACCTGCGACGAGCCTGGCCGACAGCGGATTCGCGATCAGTCCGAGGATGGCAGCAGCCATCGATGACTCCAGTGCCGAGCTCGCGGTCGATCCTGCCGCCAAGTCGTATTTCTTGCTGCCGGATGGGTCGGGCAAGCCGGCGGGGGAGGTCCTCACAAACCCTGCGTACTCGAAGACGTTGGGTGCCATCGCGTCCGAAGGAGCCGACGCGTTCTATTCCGGTGACATCGCCGAGGCCATCGTGGCGAAGGCGGCATCCACGGCCAACGGGATGACCCCGTCGGCAATGACGGTCACCGATCTGCAGCACTACGAGTCGAAGGTGCGTGAGCCGATCTGCGTCCCATACCGCGACGTGCGGGTCTGCGGGATGCCGAACCCGTCGTCGGGCGGGCTCGCCGTGGCGTCGACACTGGGGATCCTCTCGAACTTCCAGATGGACCAATACCGGCCGACCGCACCTGATCTCAACGGCGGGAAGCCGTCGGTGATGGGGGTGCACCTGATCTCCGAGGCCGAGCGGCTGGCCTACGCAGACCGCGACAAGTACATCGCCGATTCCGACTTCGTGCCTCTGCCCGGGGGGAGTCCTGCTGCCCTCCTGGATCCCGCCTACCTGAAGGGTCGGGCGGCACTCATCAATCCTGACCGCTCTATGGGTACGGCGACGGCGGGTCAATTCGATGCTGCCGCACCCGTCGGCTGGTACGCCGGTGTCGAGCACGGGACCAGCCACATCTCCGTCGTCGACAAGGAAGGCAACGCCGCGTCCATGACCACCACGGTGGAGTCCGCGTTCGGCTCCTTCCACATGGTCGACGGCTTCCTGCTGAACAACCAGCTCACCGACTTCTCCGTCGAGCCGACCGATCCGCAAGGTCTGCCGCTGGTCAACCGGGTGGAGCCGAACAAGCGGCCGCGCAGTTCTATGGCACCGACGCTGGTCTTCGGTGGACCTGCTGCCGGCGGTGAGTACGGCGACCTCGAGATGGTCGTCGGGTCACCCGGGGGCTCGGTGATCATCCAGTTCGTGGTGAAAACACTGATCGGACTGACTGATTGGGGTATGGATCCCCAGCAGGCGGTGTCGATGGTCGACTTCGGCGCGGCCAATACGCCGAGCACCAACGTCGGCGGCGAGCACCCCAACATCGACACCGAGAACAACGGGAACAACGACCCCCTGGTGCAGGGATTGCGCGCCAAGGGTCATGAGGTCGACCTCGACGACCAATCCAGTGGGCTGAGCGCTCTGTTGCGTACCGAGCAAGGTTGGTCCGGCGGCGCAGATCCGCGCCGCGAAGGGGTAGTTCTCGGGGATTCTCGTTGACCGTGCCGAAACTCGCGCCGACCGTGCCGAAACAGCCACCGACCGTGCCGAAACAGTTACCGACCGTGCCGAACCGGCCGTTGACCGTGCCCTTGTGACCGTCGATATCCCATGAGCCGTCAAGGAGTCGACGGCCAGATGAGGTCGGTGACCTGTTGCCGATGCGGCTTGCCCTGTTCGGTGGTCGGGATGTGGTCGACGATCACGATCGACCAAGGATGCCGCTTGGCGAGCTCGTCTCCTGAGCGGGTCGCGTCGGCGGTGAGCACCACTGCCGCACCGAAACCACCCTTGGGATCGGGGACCGCCACCGCGTAGGCGACTTCGGGATTCGAGCAGAGATCCTGCTGCACGTCGAGCGGAAACATCGAGTGCCCGTCGATGAATCGTTCGTCAGCGGCACGACCGCGGATGTGCAGGTATCCATCGGTATCGAGGAACCCGGCGTCGCCGGTGGTGAACGAGCCGTCGTCGTGGAATCCCGAGGACTCCGGCGCGACGGAATATCCCTGCGCCATCGCACGGGTGCGGATGTTGATCAGTCCGGTCTCGCCTGCGGACAGGATGTTTCCGGCGGAGTCAGTGATCCGAACCTGCACAGTAGGGATCGGTCTACCAGCCGAGCTCAGGAGTTCAGGATGCTCCAGGCTGTAGTCGGGGCCGGCAAGAGCGCTGACCACTCCGAATTCGCTTGCACCGTAGGGGTGCACGAGAAGGGGGCGTCCGGCGCGGGTCAGCAGCCTCCGACGCAGTGCGGGCGAGGCGTCGGCGCCGATATGGCTTATCGCGAGAAGGGACGACAGGTCGAACTCCGTCATCTCGATGCCGTCGAGCAGTTCGACGAGGAGCGGTTCGACGAGCGCGACATGGGTGACGCGCTGGTCGGCGATGGTGGTGGCGATCGAGACCGGTTCGAACGTTCTGCGGAGGATGAGTTGGCCGCCGCCGATCAGAACAGTGTCGACAAGGGTCTGAGCGATGTACGGGAGCGGAGTGCAGATCAATTGCCTACGGCCGGGGGTCGGTCCGAGATCGACGAGCCGGTCGTACGCGGCAACACTACGAACGCTGGCCTTCGACACGCCCGTGGTGCCGCCTGTCGCGACCAGGACGCACGGCTCGTCGGGGCCGAGATCGACGCGCAGCGGTGTCGTGGGTGCCGAGCCCACAGCGGTCAGTAGGTCGGGTACACCCTCGATCGGTCCGACCCCCAGCACCACCGAAACGGACCCGGAAGGGAACGCGGCTGCGGTGTCCGGGAAGACGATCGCGGCGTCCGCGCCGATCCGGGACAGGAAAACCGAGAGTCGCTGCGGTGTCCCGGCGTCCGGGCACAGAACCGTGACACACCCCAACCGGGTGGCGGCATACCGAATTGCGATCGCTTCGATCGCAATGGGGGCGAGGACGGCAACGGTGTCGCCGCGGCCGAGCCCGTGCGCCGCAAGGACGTGGGTGAGGCGCGTCGTCAGATCGAAGAACTCGGAAGCGGTGAAACTCCTGTTCTCGTCGCTGATCACGTCCTCATCGGGACGCGACGACAGCGAATCCATCACCTTGTCGGCGTGCGTGATGCCGGTACGCGTGGAGTGTGGTGAGGACGTCATGGCGGCTCCTTGTCCTGACTGGAAGTCCTGGTCCATTGTGCGCGGCGGCAGGACGACGGAGGAATCAATAGTGTGGGGGCCATGACTCGAATCGGCGACTCGACCCTGGACGTCTATCCACTCAACCTCGGCGGCAATACGTTCGGCTGGACCAGCGACGCCGACACCTCGTTCGCGGTGCTCGACGACTTCGTCGCGGCCGGCGGCAATTTCATCGACACCTCCGACAGCTACATGGCGTCGATTCCGGGCAATACGGGCGGGGAGTCCGAAACCATCCTCGGGCAATGGTTCAGCAAGGCGGGTAGACGCGAGGACGTCGTACTCGCCACCAAGGTCAGCAGGCATCCCGAGTTTCTCGGCCTGGCGCCGGACAACATCGCCCGCGCAGCAGAGGCCTCCCTGCGACGGCTGCAGACCGACCGCATCGACCTGTACTACGCGCACTACGACGATCCGGACGTCCCCCTCGGTGAGACGCTCGGTGCGTTCGACGCCCTGGTCAAGGCCGGGAAGGTGCGTTACCTCGGCATCTCGAACTACTCGCCGGAACGGATTGCAGAATGGATGGCAATCGCCGAGGCCAACGGCTTCGCGAAGCCTGTTGCGCTGCAGCCCCACTACAGCTTGGTCGCCCGTGAGCCGTTCGAGGCGCAATTGCGTCCGCTCGCCGAGAAACACAGCCTCGGAGTGATGCCGTACTGGGCGCTGGCGAGTGGTTTCCTGACCGGTAAGTACCGCACCCAGGAGGACGTCGACGCCGCCGCCCGCAGCAAGATCGTCGACCGATACTTCAGCACCGAAGGACTCGCGGTGGTCGACGTCCTCGCCGACATCGCCGAGGCGCATGAGGTTGCCATCGCCACGGTGGCCATCGCCTGGACCCGACAACAGCCGACCATTGTCGCCCCGATCGTCAGTGCGCGTATCCCGGATCAGCTCGGCGCGCTGCTGGCATCGGTGGATCTGACGCTTTCCGCCACCGAGCTCGAGCGACTGGACACGGTCTCGGCCGAAGTCACGGCCGTCGGCGGATGAAACACGTGGTCACCGGTATCGCCGACGACGGGTCGTCGTTCCTGGAGTCCGTCACGGTCCACGACGGCCCGATCGTGGAGTCAGGATCTGTCGGCGTCTACGAACACTCGTCCGTGCCCGACCTGACGCGACCGGCCTCGGGCATCCTGCTCGACCTCGCCCCGGAGCCGGGCACGGTGACGTGGCGACTCATCGAGTTCTGGCCGGGCCGAGACATTCCGTTCCATCACACCGACTCCGTCGACATCAGCGTTGTCGTCGACGGAACTGTCGATTTCGCGGTCGACTCCGAGACCATCGGACTGGACGTCGGTGACGTCGTGGTCGTCAACGGCGCCGGCCACAGCTGGAAGACCGAGGTCGGCTGCCGCCTTCTCGTAGGAATGGTCGGCGGTAGAACAGCGGCCGAGTAGGCGCAGCCCTAGATCCGCGAGCGCCGGATCGACTGGATGGCCTGCCGGGACATGGCGGCAGAGGCGTTGACCACCCGATCGCCGTAGCGGTCGAGAACCAGCGCCTGGGTCGCGGCCAGGTGGGCGCGCGCGAGCCGCTCCGCTTCTTCTGCCCGACCCGCTGAGATCTCGTCGACCAGTCTGCGATGCGCGCGGACGGCTTCCTCGGCCTCGATCTCGGACGGATATTCGCCGTGCCGGGTGCGGGCTTCGGCCCACGCCTCTTCCTGCGCCGACCAGAGGGCGACATAGCTGCCAACCGCGTACCGGATGGTCGCGTTCGGGGTGAACGAGACGACGAGGTCGTGGAAATCGCGGGCACTGTGGGTGAACTCGACGCCGTTGCCGACGAAACCGACCGAGGCATCGATGGCGGCTGTCAACGCCGGTACGACGACGTCGGCGCGGTCTTCGCGCCGGGCGCACTCGGCCGCGCACGTCGGTTCCAGCATTTGGAGCCCCGCGGCCAGATCTCGGAGCGTCACGCGGGCGGCTTGTAGGGACAATCCCAGGTGATATGCCGCCGAGGTCTCGTCCGGCCGGTGTACGTCCGCGCCGCCGACGTTCCCCCGTCGGACCGTGACCAGACCTTCGGTCTCCAGGATCCGCAAGGCCTCACGGATCGAGGGATAGCTGACACCGAAGTCCTTGACCAGCTGTTCCTGGGTGGGCAAGCGATAGTCTTCGACGTCGAGGATGGCGTCGCGGATCTCCGCGGCAACCGTTTCGGCGATCCGGCGCTGGGGAACCCGACCGTTCCTGATCGTCGTCACCTGGACCGCATTTCGTTCATTTCGAGGAGTCTAATCTAATCGGCAACGCCCGACCATTCAAGTATTCCAATCCTATCAATGATTGAAGTAATGTGGTTTGCATGGACTTCACGATGGGGGAGGCGGCGACCCGACTGCGCGAGGAATTGCGGGGGTTGCTATGGGAGCAGGTCCCCGCAGACTTCCGCGGCGCGTTTACCGATGACCCGGCCGATCTCGAGACCGCGCAGGAGTTCTGCCGATTCCTGGCTGAGCGCGGGTTGCTGTGTCTGGCCTGGCCCGAGCGGTTCGGCGGACGCGACGCGTCGGTGTGGGAGCAGACCGTGGTTCGCGAAGAGATGTGGGCGCATCACGAGCCGCGGGGCGCCCAGTACATGGGGGTGAACTGGGTGGGGCCGACCATCATGCGGCACGGAACCCCCGAACAGCAGCGCGAACACTTGCCGCCCATCTCGCGGGGCGACGTCATCTGGTGTCAGGGCTTCTCCGAACCGGGGTCGGGCTCCGACCTCGCCTCTCTTCGCACGGCGGCTCGGCGCAGCGGTGACGGATGGCGCATCTCGGGTCAGAAGATCTGGACCTCCTACGCGACGATGGCGCAGTGGTGCTTCTTGCTGGCTCGGACATCCACGGGCGAACGTAAACAACAGGGCCTCACCGTGTTCCTGGTTCCGATGTCGGACCCCGCGATCGAGGTGCGCCCCATCCGCGCGATGTTGGGACCTCACCATCTCAATGAGGTGTTCTTCAACGACCTCGAGGTCACGCAGGCGCATGTCCTGGGCACCGTCGGCGAGGGGTGGAAGGTGGTCCAGGAGGTGCTCGCCTTCGAGCGCGTGGGCATCGCCCGGTACGCCCGGTGTGAACGTCTCCTGCAACAAGCCCCGACCGTCCTCGGCGACGAGTGGGAGAACGTGCCTGCCGAGTTACACGGACGTTGGAGCCGGATGCTGGTCCATTGCCGACGCGCCCGGTTGCTCGCCTACCGGGTGGTGGCGATGCAGAGCGAGGGTCGGGTGCAGCCCGCCGACGCCGCCGTCTACCGCATAGCTGTGACCACCCTCGACCAGGACAGTGCCGAGGTTCTCACCGAGATCGCTGCGCATGCAACCTCATCAGACGACGACACCGAACGCTTTCGACGTGACGTCCGAGATCACTGGAGCTACTCCCAGGCCGCCACCGTGGCCTCGGGCAGCATCGAGATGCAACGGATCTTGTTGGCGCGAACCCTCCTGCCGGCGGCGTCATGAACATCGAGTTGAGTGCAGAGGCATCCGAGTACGGCGCGGCGGCGCTGCGGGCATTCGAGTCCGCGGGCGGCGACGCACTGGTCGAATCCGCCGAACGCGACCCCTGCGGACGCGACAGACTGGTCGCCCCGGTCTTCGAAGGGCTCGGCGCCTGGGATCTGGAGCCCCGCAAGAACAGCGACGAGCTGGAAGCTGCAGCGGCACTATGTCGCAGTGCCGGTCACTGGGCCGTGCCCTATCCGGTCGCCGAACGTCTTTCCCGGCCTACCGATCTCGACGTCGACGGTCTCCTGGTGATTGCAGATAGCAACCCGGCGGCAGCCGTGTCCGATCTGGATCTGCGGTGGGCGGCAGTCACCCTTGCCGGTCAGCGCGCTGTGGCGACAGTGCGCTCGACGAGCGAGTCGCCGCGCACAACCGCGTTCGTCGCACCCCTGGAACTCGAGTCACTCGACGCCGGTGGCGCCGCCGACGTCGCCCTCGGGCTGGTGCTGCCGTGTTGGACGCTGCTCGGAATGCTCGACCGTGCACTGGCCCTCACCCGCACCCACGTCCTGCTGCGGGAACAGTTCGGCCGTCCCCTCGCGCAGCTGCAGGGCGTGCAGTTCCAGCTCACCGATGCCGAGGTCGAACGCAGCGGCGTCGAAGTGCTCGCGAAGTATGCGTTGTGGAGTGTCGAGGCGGGACACGACGAAGCCGTCGACGACGCGCTCGCGCTACGGTTGGCGGCGATCGAGGCCGCGGACGTGGTCTTCCGCGTCGCCCACCAATTGCACGGAGCGACAGGATTTTGCGACGAGACCACCCTGTCGTGGCTTTCCCGGTACAGCCTTCCGTTGCGCCGGTTGCCGTTCGGTTTGTCGGCGACCAATGCGGCGCTGACCGCGCGCTTGGGGCGACGCGGGCTGACCGGATTGTTCACCGACGAGGTGGTGGCCCCGTGACGTACGACTTGCCACCCGAGCTGATCGTCGAGTCCGACGGGCCCATTCGTACCGTGGTGATCAACCGACCCGGCGACCTCAACGCCGTCAACAAGGACCTGCACTGGGCGCTCGCCAACGTCTGGCGCCAACTCGCCGCCGACCGGGATGCAGCCGTGGTCGTTCTCACCGGTGCCGGCCGGGCCTTCAGCGCAGGTGGTGACCTGAACTGGATCACCTCGTTCCTCGACGACCCCGTCGCGCGGGACGAGAGCGTACGTGAGGGCGCGGAGATCATCGACGAGATGTTGCGGTTCCCGTTGCCGGTGATCGCTGCGGTCAACGGTCCGGCGGTCGGATTGGGCTGCAGTATGGCGGTGCTGTGCGACGTGGTGTTGATGTCGGAGAAGGCGCATTTCGCCGATCCGCATGTGGCCGTGGGACTCGTCGCCGGTGACGGCGGAGCGGCCTTCTGGCCGCTGCTGACACCCATTCTCAGGTCGCGCGAATACCTGTACACCGGTGACAAGATTCCGGCGGCGGTGGCCGTCGAGATCGGGCTTGCCACCCGCACCACCGCCCCTGACGAGCTGTTGCCGACCGCCCACGCCCTGGCCGGACGGTTCGCCGCGCAACCGTCCGAGGCGCTGCGGAGCACCAAACGCATTGTCAACATGCATCTCTCGCAAGCGTTGTCGGGCCCCCTGCAAGCCGGGTTCGCCGCAGAGGTCGCCACCATGCAATCGGACGAGCACCGGGACAAGCTGCTGGCGCTGGGTGGCACGGCGGCCCGTCGATGACGGCGCCGGACCGCCAGGACTTCCGTACCGAGGTCCGCGACTGGTGCGCGGCGCACGTACCCACCACCTGGCGGAGCGAGCAGACCGGCGTCAGTGATGAGACGTTTGTGGCGTTTCAGAAGGCGTGGTTCGCCGAACTCCACGCGGCCGGTTACGCCGTACCGCATTGGCCCGCGGAGTGGGGCGGGGGTATGTCGGTCGCCGATCAAGTTGTGCTGTACCAGGAATTGGCAGCCCACGACGCACCCCGCCTGGTCCTGCCGTTCGTGTCGATCCACCACGCGGCGTCCACCCTGTTCGCTGCCGGCACCGACGAGCAGCGCCGCCGCCATCTGCCGGCGATCTGCGACGGCGAGATCTGGTGCCAGGGGTTCTCCGAGCCCGGTGCCGGCTCCGACATGGCAGCGCTCTCCACCACGGCCCGCAAGGTCGGTGACTCCTACGTGGTGAATGGTCAAAAGCTGTGGGCCAGTGGGGCAGCACATGCCGACTGGTGTCTGCTGCTCGCCCGCACAGACCCGGACGCCCCCAAGCGCCGCGGCATCTCGTACTTCCTGTTGGACATGCGTACCCCCGGCGTGGAGGTCCGGCCGATCCGGCAGGCCACCGGCGAATCCCACTTCTGCGAGATCTTCCTCAGCGATGTGGTGATCCCGGCCGAGAACCTGGTGGGACCGGAGAACGAAGGGTGGCGGGTCGCGCAGGAAACGCTCGGCGCCGAACGCGGGATGACCATGCTCGAGCTGGCGGAACGTCTGGGCCACGCGGGGTTTCCCTGGCTGGTCGACCTCTGTGGACGAGCCGGGGCTGACGGAACACGGCCGCTCGACGACGCGGTGGTCGCAGATCGACTTGCCTGCCTGGAGACCGAGCTCACCGGACTGCGTGCGCTGTGTGCAGCGTTCGTCGCCGACGACAATCCGGGCCCGGCCGATGCCTCGATCGTGAAGCTGTATTACAGCGAACTCCTCCAGCGCATGACCGACTTCGGCGCGGACGTGGCAGGCCTCGGCGGTCAAACCGCGCTGCGCAAGCCGATGTCGAGCGGATGGGAGTCGGGAAGCTGGGTGCTCGACTTCATCGGATCCTGGGAATGGACGATCCCCGGCGGGACCAGCGAGATCCAACGCACCATCATCGGGGAGCGAGGCCTCGGCCTTCCCCGCGAACCCCAGGCGGCGAAATGACAACGGCACAGTTCGAATTCGCCGAACTCCACGATGAGCTCGCCGCGGTCGCCCGTGAACTGCTCGGCTCCGCGCCGCGGGAGGTTGACGTCGATTGGAGCCTGATCATCCGATCCGGCTGGACCGGACTCGAGGTACCCGAGTCGCTCGGGGGCGCCGGCGCGACGTTCGCCGAGGTCGCGGTGATCCTGCGAGAGATCGGACGGGCGGCGGCGCGCGGACCCTATCCCGCCGTCACCGGGATCGCCGGCGGCGCACTCGGACTGCTCGAACCGACCGCCCGCCGCGACGACCTACTCGCTGCCACCGCATCCGGGGACCGGGCCCCGGTGCTGGCGATGGCCGGTGAAGGCCTGTTCTCGAACAGCTTTCGGCTGACCGAATCAACCCGCGGTCTGAAACTGAGTGGAGCCACAGACTTCGTGCTCGACGCTCCCCTGGCTGATCGGCTGCTCATTCCCGCGGTCGGCCGAGACGGAGCTGCCGTCATCGTCGATGTGGGTGCGCATTCGCCCGGCCTGCGCGTCGAAGAGCAACCGGTGGTCGACGAGACCCGATCTCTCGGCAGCGTGGCCGTCGACGACGTACTGGTACCGCCCGATTCGATCATGGGATTCAATCCGGACTCCGAGCACTCGTTGGCGCGCCTGTACCACCGGGCCGCCGTCGTTGTCGCTCTGGACAGTCTCGGACTGAGCGAAGCGATGCTGGACGCCACGGTCGCCTATGTCGGGGTGCGCGAGCAATTCGGGCGCAAGATCGGATCGTTCCAGGCGGTCAAGCACGCCTGCGCCGACATGCTCGTCCAGATCACGATCGCCCGGACACTTGTCGCGGCGGCTGTGGCGGCACTCGCCGATCCCGACGCCGAGGCCGGTGCCGCGGCCGCCATGGCGAAGTCGTTCACCACTGCCATGGCCGTCGACGTTGCGGGCAAAGCGATGCAACTCCACGGTGGCATGGGCTACACGTGGGAAAGTGGCATTCACGTCCACCTCAAGCGGGCCACCCTCAACCGCTCACTCTTCGGTTCGCCTGCAGTACATCGTAAGACGATCGCAACGAGGTACTGAGCGAGTCAGGCCAATCTGGTGGCGGCCAGGGCCTTGATGTCGCTGGTCCTGATCTTCGCGCTGCCGGTCAGGGTGATCTCTTCTTCGTCGAAGAAGACCACCTCGCGCGGGACCTTGTAGCTGGCGAGCTTCTGTTTGACGAAGGCGCGGATGCCGTCGGCGTCGAGATTCGCATCGGCGTGAGGCACGATGCAGGCGACCACGATCTCGCCCAGGGTTTCGTGTGGAAGGCCGACCGTGCGAGTCACTTTGACGCCCGGATGGGAGACGAGGACCTCGTCGACCTCAAGTGGTGAGACGTTGGCGCCTCCGGTCTTGATGATGTCGGTGAGGCGGCCTTCCCAGAAGAGCCGGCCCGCATCGTCGAGGTATCCACCGTCGCCGGTGGGGAAGAATCCCTCGTCGTCGACGGTCTCGCTCAGCGGGGTGCCGAGGTAGCCGAGCATCAGGGTGGGGCCTTTGACGCAGATCTCACCGCGCTCGCCCAAGGGGAGGGTGTCGCCGGTCAACGTGTCGACAATCTTGAATGTGACGCCGGGAAGGGGTGTGCCACTGCTGCCGCCGGCTTCTTCCTCGGTGGTGTTGGCGGGGAAAATCGATGAGATGGTGAAGGTCTCGGTGTTCCCGTACGCGTATCCGGGTTCGATCCAGTTCGCGGTGACGGACGGGTGGCGGGCCACCGGGGTGCGGTGGTCCACGAACCGCAGACTGCTCAGGTCTGCATTGCCCCAGTTGGGAGTGGATTCGAACTGGGCCCACTGATGCGGCCAGGCGAACGGGAAGTTGACCTTCTCGGTTTCGATGAGGTCGAGTGCCTCGACCGGGTCGAAGGTCTTCTGTAACACCAGGGAACCGCCGCTGGAGAGTGTATTGCCCAGCGCCATCGCGAAGTTGCCCGACCAGAAGAACCCGTTGGCGCTCCAGCAGCGGATGTTGTCATCGGGTCCGAAATGGTAGAGCTGCCGGAACCGCCACAGCTGGATGGCAACTCCGCGATGTGCGCTGAGAATGCCCTTCGGTCTGCTGGTGGATCCGGAGGAGAAGAAGAGCACGGCGGTGTCGCTGGGCTTGGTCGTCGCCGCAGTTGCCTCGATCAGCTCCCGCGGTTCGGCGTCGCCGCGGGCAAGGAACGTTTCCCAGGTCTCGATTGCGCTCGGCCCGTTCTCCCCATCGCCGACCATCGCTAGGTGGCGCAGGAACGGATAGTTGCGGGAGCGTAGCCCGCCGGGGGAGACCGACGCGAGCTGTGGTTCGAGCTCGGTCAGGACGGTGGCCACGTCGGTTTTCAGGATCTGGCGGTCGAACAGCAGCACCGAGATCTCGGATACCCCGATGAGGTGATCGAGTTCGACCGGTGTGGAAAAGGTGCTCAGGGTGACCGCGACCCCTCCGGCCAGTGACGTCCCGAATACTGCCGAGATCCATTCGGGGCGATTGGTCATCAGCACGCCCACCCGGCCGTCCTTACCGATTCCGGCCGCCCGGAGTGCCTGCGCGACCTCGACCGCCCGCTCCCACAGTTCGGCGTACGTCCAGCGGACGACACCGTCCTCGGTATGGAAGACCAGGGCTTCGCGCTCGCCGTAGAGCGCCGTCACCTCACGGAGAAAGCCGGGCATCGTCAATGTCCCGAGCCCGGACTCTTCGTCGAGCGGTGGACCCGAGACGATCGACAGCGGTCGCAGTGATGAATCAACGGTGGGGGTGCTCATGACTCGACCTCTCGGGTGCCGCACGATGGGTGGTGGTTAGACGGGCAGTTCGACCTCGGCGGTGCATGTCACCAGAGTGGTGCCGTCCTGACTGGTGAGTTTCAGCTTGATCTGGACGAGCGGTACGCCCCACTCGGAGTCGGCCTGCTTGTCGACGACCTCGGCGTCGAAATACGTGACGTCGCCTTCGAATGCGGGGCCGCGGAAGTCGGCCTTGGTGTGCCGGACCATGCCCTCGTGGCCCGCCCAGTTCGCGAGGTAGTCGGTGCACCAGGCGCCCATGGTCGCGCCGTAACCGTAGGCCCGGGCCATGCCCACCTCACCGGCCTTGTCGGCGTCGATGTGCCCGCGTGACGGCCCGACATACAGACCGTCGCGCAGGCGGGGGTCGATCATGGCGCCTTCCTCGTCGAAACCGAAACCCTCACTCCAGCCGGGATCCTGGTAGACCCAGGGGTCGTCGACGCCTTCGGGGGCGACCCATTCGAACGTGCCCCAGATGTTGAACAGGAACGCGCGGTACTCGGTGGTGAAGCTTGCGATGGTGTGGGGTCCGATGACGCGGCGATGCAGGGTGTCGCCGATCTTCACGTCGCCGAAACGCGGCGAGATCCCTAGCCGGTTCGACAGCAGCCACGCGTGACGTAGCTTGTCGACCTCGGCGAGTTCATCGGCGGTCCACCGCTTGGTGGCGCCGATCTGGTCGTCGTACATGCCGCGCTTGTTCGCCTCTGCGGAGAGGTACCGGATGGCGGTCGAGCGCTCTCGGGCGACGAGGGCTCCGTGCTGATTCTTGTGCGTCGTGTCGCCGCGCGAGAACATCGTGGGTCCGGCGAACTTGGTGTCCGCGACCTTGTAGTCGTGAAAGCGGCGCTCCTGGAACAGTTTGTCGCCCGGGCGGACAGGGGTGCCGTAGAACCACCACTCCTCGCCGCCGAAGATCAAGTGACTGTTCGGGATGTGTCCCACACACGCCGGTGCCGCGCCGTGTCCGTAATCCAGGGCCACTGCGATGGACTGCGGGGCGATGAGGCCGCCGAACTTGGACTCTCGGGCGAACCTCTCGTCCCAGTGCATGGGGTTCGGGTTGTCCATGGCCATCGCCCAGCGCCGGATGTCGGAGGTGCTGCACGGATCCCATAGTTGCCCGCCGCCGATCGGTTTGCCCACTCGATGATCGACATCGGAGAGGTCGAGTTCGACGGTGTCCGGTTCGGTTGCATGTGTCGTCATGTGTTCTCCCGCTTATCTGTTGACGTCGATGACGATGCGACCGCGCACCGTGCCTTCGATGAGCCTGGTGGCGGCATCGATGGACTCTGCCAGCGGGATCTCCTCGGCGATGGCCTCGATCGCACTCGGGTCGAGGTCTCGGGCGAGCCGCTCCCATGCTTTCTGGCGCTTGTCGAGCGGAGCCATCACGCTGTCGATGCCGAGCAGGGTGACCCCACGCAGGATGAAGGGGGCGACGGTTGCGGGGAAGTCCATTCCCTGGGCGAGACCGCAGGCCGCGACCGCGCCGCCGTACTTCGTCTGGGCGCAGGCGTTGGCCAGGGTATGACTGCCGACAGAATCGACGACGCCTGCCCAGCGCTCCTTCTGCATCGCCTTGCCCTTCTCTGCGAGTTCGGCGCGATCGACCACAGAACTCGCACCGAGCTGCTCGAGATAGTCTGACTCCGAGGTTTTT
The DNA here is from genome assembly GCF_017377795.1 of Williamsia soli. Lineage (GTDB taxonomy): Bacteria > Actinomycetota > Actinomycetes > Mycobacteriales > Mycobacteriaceae > Williamsia > Williamsia soli. The sequence continues at coordinate 596,490 of NZ_JAFRDR010000001.1, forward strand.
CCGGTGGACGCAGCGACCGTGAAGCCGGCCTTCGTCAGCAATGCGATGGCGACGCTGCCGACCCCGCCGGTTGCGCCGGTCACCAGGATCTCACCCTGGTCGGGTTGGATTCCGAAGTTCAGGAGGGCGTCGACGCAAAGGCCGGCGGTGTATCCGGCGGTGCCGATCGCCATGGCCTGGCGGGTGGTGAATTCCGGGGGCAGGGGAACGAGCCAGTCGCCCTTGAGTCGCGACTGTTGAGCAAAACCACCCCAATGGCTTTCGCCGACACCCCAGCCGTTGAGGACCACGCGATCACCTTCGGACCAGCCGGCGTGGGCGCTGCGGGTGATGGTGCCGGCGAGGTCGATGCCGGGAACCATCGGAAACTTCCGGACCACGGGGGAGGTCCCCGTGATGGCAAGTGCGTCCTTGTAGTTGAGCGAGGAGTAGTCGACGGTGATGTCGACCTCGCCCTCGGGTAAATCGGCCTCGTCGAGGCTTGCGAGCGCAACCGATTGGCCCGCTTCGCCTTTCTCGATGACAACAGCAGAGAACATCGTGAGAGTCATTCCTTTCTGGGCCCGAAACGCCGATCACGCAATGGGGCTGACATTACTTCAATCCTCACAAGGATTGCAATACTTGCTAGCGTGCGGTCCACCCGCCATCTACGACGATGGTCTGGCCGGTGGTGTAGCTCCCGGCATCGCCCGCCAGCCACAGCACGGCGCCCACGATGTCTTGTGCCGAACCCTCTTTGGGTAGGGGTGTGTTGCGCCGGAGGTATTCGGCAGCCTTGCTGCTCTCGTAGAGGGGGCCGGTGATCTCGCTCCGAAAGAATCCGGGTGCCACGGTGTTCACTCGGATCGAGTGCCGCGCCCACTGGACCGCGAGCTCGGCGGTGAGCCCCGACAGGCCGGCCTTGCTCGCCGCGTACGACGCCTGGGGGATGCCAGGGATTCCGACCCGACCGCTGATGGACGAGATGTTCACTATCGACCCGCGCCCGGCGTCCACCATGTGTGGAAATGCGCCTTGTGCGAGCAGAAATGGCGCGATCAGGTTGAGACCCACGGTCTGCGTGATGGCGCCGAGCGATTCGGTCTCGGCCCTCTCCTCCGTGAACATGCTGCCTGCGGTGTTGATGAGGATCTCTGGGGGGCCGAGGGCGTCGACGACCGCGGGTATCACCGAACCGACCTGTTCGAGATCGGACAGATCACGGGCGATGGCCACTCCGTCGATACGCTCGGCGACAGCGGCGAGTGTGTCGGCGCGGCGAGCGACCACTGCGACCCGCGCGCCCACCGACGCCAGTGCTTCCGCAATCGCCACTCCGAGACCCGACGAGGCGCCGGTGACCACGGCGACCCGGCCTTCGAGGTCGAACATGTGCGTACCGGTCATCTGGTGCCCCGCAGTGTCATGGTCGGGCTCCGCTCAGCTTCGCCTGGCGAGGACCGGTTACGCTGGGCATCAACGTATTCGGCGAGACCGGGTCGCTGTACCTTGCCCATCGCGTTGACGGGCAGTTCCGGCACCTGTGACCAGATCTCTGGGACTTTGTAGGGAGACAACTCGCGACGACACAGGTCTTCGAGGGCCGCCATGTCGAGCGGAACGGGGCTCTCGAGTGCCACCGCAACCCGTTGACCCAGCCGGTCGTCGGCGACGGGATACACCGCCGCGCGGGTCACATCGGGGTGTGCGGCGAGGACCCGTTCGACCTCGAGTGGGTAGACGTTGGCACCGCCTCGGATGATGACGAGCTTCTTGCGGTCCAGGACGGTGAGCCACCCGTCGGGGTCGACTGTCCCGACGTCGCCGGTGGCGAACGGGCCTGAGTCCCCTTGCCGGACAGTGCCGTTCTCCCAGTAGCCGAGCAGAGGTCGCCATGCGTCGGCCCATGGTCCGCCGGTGGCTCCGGTCAGCCCCAGTTCGCCCAGTTCGCCGGCCGGCAGCCGCTTGCCGTCGTCGTCGTAGGCCGCGACGTCGTACTGCGGCTGGACGCGGCCGCTGCTGCCTGCCCGCCAGTCCTGTCCCGGCGGATCGATCGACACGACGGTCGGGGCCTCGGTGAGTCCATAGGTCGACCTCGGGACCAGGCCGTGCGCTCGCGCGAACTCGTCGCGCAGCGCATCGGAGGTGTCGGCGCCGCCGCTCCACACCTCACGCAGGGACGACAAGTCGACGTTGCTGCGCCGGGCGAGGTCGTAGAGCTGCGCGGGCGCCCCGTTCCACACGGTGACCTTGCGGGTCGAGATCCACTCGGCGACGCCGTCGACATCGCGTCGATTCATGATCACGCTGCAGCCGCCGACCTGTGCGGTGAGCAGCGTGGACAGGACCATGAGGTTGAGGATGGTCAGCGGAAAGCTGTCGCCCTTGCGCAGGTCCGGACCCCAGCCGCGGGTGGCGCCGAGCACCGCACCCGGGAGCAGCAGGTTGCGCTGACTATGCACGACCGCCTTTGGCGTCCCCGATGTCCCACTGGTGAAAGCGATTCCGGCCGGTGCGTCGATGTCGATGTCGACAAGTGGCGCCGACTCGTCGCGGGCCAGGAGGTCTGCCCAGCGTTCAGGATCCACCGCGCTCGCGGAGTCGATCTGACACTTGGGCCCTGCGAGAACCACTTTCGGATCGCACAGCTCACGTACCTGCTCCTGTTCGCCGGCGGCCAGCGCTTCGCCGATCCCGGCCCAGATCGCCCCGATCCGCTGGGTGCCGTGAAAAGCCGCAACGATGCCGAGATCGTTGGGCAGGCAGGCCGCCACCCGATCGCCGGGCCGGACACCGAGCGACCACAGGGCGCCCGCAGCGCGTCGGGCCTGATCATCGAGCTCTGCATAAGACCAGATCCCGGATACGGCCTCGATGGCCGGGGCGTCCGGGCGCTCTGCGAGGGCGGTGTCGAGGATTTTGTCGATCGTCCGCATTGTGGTCACCCGTTACTAATACCACTATCCTTGTAAACATTGACCTGATAGCGTGAAATTATGAAGCACACGGGCCCACTCGCGGGGTTGCGCGTCGTGGACCTCACGGCCATGGTGATGGGTCCGTACTGCACCCAGATCATGGCCGACATGGGGGCCGAGGTCATCAAGGTCGAACCGCCGGCCGGTGACAACACCCGGTACATCTCCGTCGGGCCCGAACCGGGCATGAGCGGCGTGTTCGCCAACGTCAACCGCGGCAAACGCAGTGTGGTGCTGGACCTGCGGACCGAAGAAGGTGCGTCCGTGCTTCGCGAACTCATCGCGCAGAGCGATGTTTTCATCCACTCCATGCGCGCGACGGCGGTCGCGGCACTGGGATTTGCGTACGACGACGTCGCCGCCATCAATCCGTCGATCATCTACACGAACTGTTACGGCTACGGCCGAGGCGGACCGGATTCCGGGCTCACCGCCTACGACGACACCATCCAGGCCGAGTGCGGACTGCCGTATGTGCAGCAGCAATTGACCGGCGAGACCGGATACGTGGGCACCATCATCGCCGACAAGGTCGCCGGGATGACGGCGCTGTACGCCACCACCATGGCCCTCTACCACCGAGAACGCACCGGGGAAGGGCAGGAGGTCGAGGTCGCGATGTTCGAGACCATGGCCGCCTTCATGTTGGTCGAGCATGCGGGAGGCGCGATGTTCGACCCGCCGCTCGCGCCTGCCGGATATCCGCGCGCTGTGGCACCGAATCGAAAGCCGTACCGCACCAAAGACGGCCACATCTCGGCCTTGGTCTACAACGACAAACAGTGGGCGGAGTTCATCGACGCGGTGAACCCAGCGTGGGCGGGTGAGCACTACGCCACTCTGGAGCAACGGGCGCGTCAGATCGACATGGTCTACGGGCTGCTGGCCGAGACGTTTGCCGAACGGACGACGCAGGAATGGCTCGATCTGTTTCGCTCGCGGGACATTCCGGCCGCGCCAGTGCGCACACTGGACGAACTCTTCGACAATCCGCACCTCGAGGCGGTCGGATTCTTCGAGGAGGTCGATTCGCCCAACGGCCCGGTGAGATTCCCCGGACCGCCGACGTGGTTCTCCCGAACGCCGGGACGTGTGGCGGGACCGGCGCCGCGCTTGGGCGCCCACAACGATGATGTCCGCGACGAGTTGGACGAGAGCTGGAGAAGCACATGAGCCACAGCCTGTTCACTGCGCGATCGTGGCTGTTCGCGCCGGGCGACAGCGTCAAGAAGATGGAGAAGGCAACCGCAGGTCCCGCGGACGTCGTCATCTTCGATCTCGAAGACGCCGTGACCGAGGACGAGAAACCCGCGGCTCGTACTCTCATCGCAGATTTTCTCCGCGGGCGGTCGGAGGGGGACCGAACACGGCTGTGGGTGCGGGTGAACCCGCTCGACGGACCGCACACGCTGGCTGATCTCGCTGCGATCATCCCGGCGAAACCGGGCGGCATCATGTTGCCGAAGTCGCGCGGTCGCCAGGACGTCGAACTGCTCGACCACTATCTGTTGGCATTGGAGGTGGCGGCCGGCATCGAGCCGGGCGTGACCAAGGTGATCGTGCTGGTGACAGAGACCGCCGAGGCCATGTTCACCACGGGCACCTATCGCGGTGCGCCGCGGGTGGTCGCCTTGACCTGGGGTGCGGAAGACCTGGCCGACGCGGTGGGCGCCAGTGAGAACCGAAACGACGATGGCGGTTACGGATTCACGTACGAACTCGCGCGGAGCATGTGCTTGCTGGGGGCCGCGACCGCCGGGGTGATCGCCGTCGAGACCATCGCAGGAGACTTCAAGGATCTCGACGGACTACGCGCGCGGGCCGAGAAGGTCCGCCGCGACGGGTACCGGGGAATGTTGGCCATCCACCCCGCCCAGGTAGACATCATCAACGAGGCGTTCACCCCGTCGATCGACGAACTCGATGCCGCACAGGAGATCGTCGATCTGTTTGCGGCCAATCCGGGGGTCGGGGCCATCGGCCATCGCGGCGCGATGCTCGATCGGCCGCATCTAGCCCGGGCGAAGGCGTTGCTCAGCGCCGGTGGCCGGGCATGACAGTGGTGGCGGACGTTGCCGGACTTGATCTGGCCCAGTTCTTGTCACCCGGCGACCGCATCGTCGTCGGGCAGGCGTGCGGCGAGCCCACCACCCTGATCGAGGCATTGATCGAACAGGGCGGCGGCGTCGGCGGGTTGTCGGCATTCATCGCCACCAGTTTCTCCGGACTGTTCACCCCGAACTCGGCGAGGAGCTTCAAGTTGTCGAGCATGGGTGCGATGGGAGCGCTACGCTCCATGACCAAAGCTCATGAACTGCAGATCATCCCGTGCCATGTCAGCCAGGTCGGACCGATGATCGCCGCGGGTGCACTCGGCTGCGACGTCGCACTGATACAGGTCAGCCCCGCTGATGCCGACGGCAACCATAGTCTGGGACTGATCAGCGACTACGTCCAGGCCGCGGTCGCCAGGGCCAGGGTGGTCGTGGCCGAGATCAACGACCAGGTTCCGTTCACTCGCGGTGAACTGCTGCACCGCAGCAAGATCGACTACGCGGTGCACGTCTCTCGGCCGCCGGTGGAGGTGAGATCGGCATCGATCGGTGACACCGACCTCGCCATGGCCGAGCACGCCGCCACCTACATCGGTGACGGTTCGGTCATCCAGATGGGGATCGGAGCGGTCCCCGAGGCCATGCTGCGGTTGCTGCGTGACCGCACCGACCTCGGTGTTCACTCGGGAATGCTGGGAGACGGTCTCGTCGACCTGATCGAAGCCGGCGCGGTCACCAACGCGCGCAAGCGTATCGATCGCGGCGTGACGATCACGGGGGCGCTGATCGGCACCCGCCGGCTCTATGAGTACGCTCACCAGAATCCGGAGATCCGGATGTGCACCACGGATTACACCCATAACGCGGCCGTCATGGCCCAGCTCGACAAGCTGGTGACCATCAACTCCGCTCTGGAGGTCGACCTCACCGGCCAGGTCAATGCGGAGCAAAGTGGCTCGTCTTATCTGGGTGGGACCGGCGGCCAACTGGATTTCGTCCGGGCAGGATCCCGTTCCCCCGGCGGGCACGCCATCATCGCGCTGCCTGCCACCGCCAAAGGCGGCACGGTCAGCCGGATCACGACCGCGTTGTCGGGTCCGGTCACCACTCCGCGAAGCGATGTCGACATCATCGTCACCGAATTCGGCGCAGCGGAACTACGTGGACAGTCGCTCGGTGAGCGCACCAGACGGCTGATCGCCATCGCGCATCCGGACTTCCAGGAAGATCTGGCCCGCGATGCGCACACGATTCAGCAGAGGGGCTTCTAGATGGGTGATGCCGTGCTGTTCGATGCTCGCGACGACGGCATAGCCGTCATCACCCTGAACCGTCCCGAGACGCGGAACTGCTTGTCCTCGGACGTGCGCGACGGTTTGCGTGACGCCTGGTACAGATTCGAGGCCGACTCGTCGCTGCGCGTCGGGATCCTGACCGGCGCCGGCGACACATTCTGTGCGGGCGGCGATCTCAAAGAGATGGTCCGGACCGGCATGCAGGTTCCGCCCCGGGACATGTTCCCACTGCCCTACGACACCGTCGAACTCTCCAAGCCCACCATCGCGGCGGTCAACGGCGCAGCCTTCGCGGGAGGCTGGATGATCGCTCAGGCCTGTGATCTCTGCGTCGCGAGTACCGGTGCGAAGTTCGCGGTCACCGAGGTCAAGGTGGGCCGCAGCTCGCCCTGGGCCTCGCCGCTGATACACATGATCCCGCAACGGATAATGATGGAGATCCTGCTGACCGGTAAGCCGATCACCGCGGAGCGGGCCTACGAGATCGGTCTGGTCAATCGACTTGCTGAGCCGGAAACTCTGCTGGACAGGGCAATCGGCCTGGCGAAGGAGATCCTCGTCGGCGCACCGCTGTCGGTGAAAGCAGCACGCGAGACCGTCATGTTGGCGACAGAGATGGGCCGGTCAGCCGCGTTGCACGCTGCCCGCGCGGCATCGGAGCGCTGTTACACCAGCAACGACGCGCAAGAAGGCCCACGGGCGTTCGCTGAAAAGCGCACTCCCGAATGGACCAACACCTGACCGCCGACCGTGCCACAACGACGGTCGGCGGTCGGCTAACGACGTTGTGGGGCGGGGAGGAAGGGCACGAGCGCTTCCTCGGGTTGCACGCCGAAGCTGCGTAGTGCCATGGCGAGCATCGAGTAGCAGCCGACGGTGAACACGACGTCCATCAGCTTCTGCTCATCGAACTCACCGGCAAGGACGGCCCAGGCCTGGTCGCCGATGGCGCCGTCGTGGAGCAGATCGTCCACCGACTGCAGCAATGCGCGGTCGATTGCGGACCACCCTGGTGCTGCGGGACCGACGGCGACCGCGGCGATCTCGTCGGCGCTCACTCCGGCACGATCGGCGAGGACCACATGCTGGGCCCACTCGTAGTCGGATCGTTTGATTCGAGCGACCCGCAGGACCAGCAACTCACGCTGACGCACCGAGAGCGCCGACTCCGAGAGCAGATGCTTGTTGAAGGTGAGGAACGCCATCGACAGACCCGGGTAGCGAGCGAGGGTGCCGAGCAGGTTGTCGCCCGCCTGCCGACCCTCTTCCGGGCCGGCGCTCGCGACCGCCGATCGGAACCCGTCGACGAACGTGGTCATCTGCGGCGACCAATCCGCCCGCAGCGCAGGCGATATCCGAGCGGTCACGTGTTCCGTCCGCCGTTGACGCCGATGATCTGACCGGTGATGTAACCGGCCTCCTCGCTGATGAGGAACGCGCACGTCGCTGCAACGTCTTCGGGCTGTCCGATCCGGCCGACCGGTGTCTTGGCGACCTGGGCATCGACATCGACCATTCCCGAGTCGACGGTGGCGCGGAGCATCGGGGTGTCGATGAATCCGGGAGGAACGGTGTTGACTGTGATCCCACGCCTGCCGAATTCGAGCGCCAATACCTTGGTCAGTCCCACCACACCGGACTTCGCCGTCACGTAGCCGGCGAGCCCGGCGGAGCCGCTGTGCACACTCGACGACGAGATGTTCACGATGCGACCCCAGCCCTCCTCGAGCATCTCGGGGATGACGGCCTGGCAACAGTGAAATGTGCTCGAGAGGTTCAACGCCAGCACGCGATCCCAGGTCTCCCCGGTGATGTCGAGGAAGGGGCCGGCGAGGGTTCCGCCTGCACTGTTCACCAACACCGTGGGTCGCCCCAGGCGCGCTTTGACCTCGCCGACAGCGGTATCGATGCGGCTGCGGTCGGTGACATCGACTGACAGACCGATCGCCTTGCCGCCGGCGTCTTCGATGGAGGCGGCGGCCGATTCGGCGGCCGCGCCGTTGATGTCGAAAATCGCAACGAGGTCGCCGTCTGCCGCGAGTCGCCGACTGATGGCTTCCCCGATCCCGGATGCGCCACCGGTGACTATTGCCGTATGACCACTCATTTGATCTTTTCCTGACCCGCAACGGTGGACCGGTGCATGGTGCGCGGTTTACTACGATCGAAGTCACGCACGCGGTGGACCAGGCCGGTGTTGTCCCACAGCACCGTGTCGCCTTCGGTCCAGCTGTGCCGGCACACGAGCTCCGGTGCCGTGATCCGTTCTTGCAGCTGCCGCAACAGGGCGCGACCTTCGTCGATATCCATCCCGACGATGTGAGAAGCGGTGGCTCCCAACACCAGTGAACGCCGACCCGAATCGTGTTCCCATACCAGGGGATGTTCGCGAACCGAGCGAGAGGCCCACTCGGTCACCTGCTCCGGTGACGGATCGGGGTAGGTGAGCCGCTGGATGGCCTCGAAGGTATGCACCACCCGAAGATCGGCGAACCGTACCTTTTCGTCGTCGCTCAGTGCATCGTAGGCCGCGTAGGTGCTCGCGAACTCGGTCTCACCACCCTCCGCAGACGTAACCCGGGCGGTGAGCATCGACGTCTTCGGGGCGATCTCGTCGAGCAGTCCGTCGATGTGCCAGAAGCAGTTGCTGGCAAAGTATTCCGCATTCGGATTGCTAGGGTCGAAACTGATCTCCATCACCTCGGCGGTCGCCGGTGGTAGATGGGAGAAATTGATCAGTGTGCCCAGTTTCCTGCAGAACTCGACGAGGGTCTCATCGTCGGCATCGAGTTCGGGAAACAGCAGCACCGAATGGGTTTCGAGTGCCTCTGCCACCGCGTCCGCGAGGTCGGCGTCGTTCCGCAACCGGTCGGCATCGATGTCCAGCAGTTTCGCCCCGACGGTGTCGGTGAGCCGTTCGACGGCAAGTGCGCTCATGGTCGTCCTCCTCTCCCTCAGACCTCATCCGGTGCATAGCCGAGGATGCCCTTGATCTCCAGGTAGTCCTCGAAACCGAATGCTCCCCACTCGCGGCCGTTGCCGCTCTTCTTGTATCCGCCGAACGGTGCACCGAAGTCGAATCCACCATTGATGGCAACGGATCCCGAGCGGATCCGCCGGGCGACCGACCGGGCGAGTTCGAGGTCGGCACCTGCGACAGCGCCCGCGAGACCGTACTCGGTGTCGTTGGCGATCTCGATGGCGTGGTCGACACTGTCGTAGCCGAGGATTGTCAGCACGGGTCCGAAGATCTCCTCGCGGGCAATGGCCATGTCGTTCTTGACGTCGGCGAACACCGTCGGCTGGACGAAAAAGCCCTTGTCGATACCCGGTGGACGACCGGGACCGCCCGCGGCCAGGGTTGCGCCGTCCGCGATGCCCTGGGCGATCAGCTCCTGGATCTTGTCGAACTGGGATTTCGAGACCACCGGACCGATGGCGAAGTCGCCGTTCGGATCTCCGACGGTCACCGACGCCGCAGCTTCCTTCGCAACCCCGATCGCCTCCTCCATGCGTTCGCCCGGAACCAACATGCGCGATGGTGCGCTGCAGGTCTGTCCGGAGTTCAGCATCATCGTGACAACGCCCTTGCCGACGTTCTCGGCGAAGTCCTTGTCGTCGAGGACGATGTTGGGGCCCTTGCCGCCGAGTTCCTGGGTGACCCGCTTGACCCCGGACGCCGCGTTGGTCGCGATGTCGATGCCGGCACGCGTCGAGCCGGTGAACGAGATCATGTCCACGTCAGGATGGCTCGACAGAGGCACGCCGACACCGGGACCGTCGCCCTGCACGAGGTTGAACACACCGGCGGGAACGCCTGCGGCCTCGAGGATCTCGGCGAAGATCTGGCCGGTGAAGGGGGAGCGCTCCGACGGTTTGAGGACCATCGTGCAGCCGGTCGCCAGCGCTGGGAACACCTTGACGGCGATCTGGTTCAGCGGCCAGTTCCACGGGGTGATCAGGCCGCAGACGCCGATCGGCTCTTTGACGATCAGCGAACTGCCTTGCTGCTCCTCGAAGGTATAGGTCTTGAGCGCCTCGATGGCCGTCGCGAGATGTCCGGCGCCCAGATTGATCTGGAAACCGTTCGCCAATTCCTTCGGGGCGCCCATCTCCTCGGTCAATGCCGCGCCGAGATCGCTCGCACGGTTCTGGTATTCCGCGGCGATGCTCTCGAGGAGCGCCACGCGGTCGGCGACGGGAGTCGTCGACCACGTCGCGAAGGTGCGGCGCGCCGCCGCTACAGCCTTGTCGACATCGGCCGATGATCCGACGGCCACGGTGCCGGCGAGCTCTTCGGTTGCCGGGTTGATGACATCCAGGGTCGCGGGTTTGGCCGGATCGACCCATCGGCCGTCGATGAAGAGCTTCGTGTATTCACGCATGAGCAGTCCTAACTCTCTGTTGTGCAACGGGACGAGGCGTCACTGCTGGCCCTCGGCGTACCAGGTCCGGAACTCGTCGTAGCTCGGCATCTCTTCGGAGTTGGCCTTCGGGTCGACGGCGACGTGGATGACACCCGGTTTGCCACTGGCATAGGCGCGTTTGATGGCCGGCGCGATGTCCTCGTCGCGGTCGACGTATTCGCCGTAACAACCGAAGCCCTCGGCGACCTTGTCGAGGCGGGTGTCGCTACTCCAGTGGACGCCGGTCTCGAGTGACCCCTGGCCGTAGGTGCGCTTGTAGACACCGACCTCCAAGCCCCAGGCGTAGTCGACGGCGACAACGCAGACCAGCGGGAGATTCAGGCGCGCAGCCGTCTCGAGTTCGGCGATGTGGAACTGGAACGACGAATCGCCGGTGATCAGCATCATCGGGCGTTTGCCGCCGTCGGCGACACCGGCGCCGACCGCGTACGGCAGGCCGGTACCGAGGTGGCCGAAGTTCTGATTCCACAGGACGTCATGGGGTTTGGCCTGCGAGTACGTCCAGCCGAAAATGGTGGTGGCGCCGCCGTCGCGGACCATGATGCCGTCGGACGGGAAGTCCTTGGTGGCCTCGACGATGAGCCGGGCCGGATGCACGGGCGACATGCCGGACGGTGCCGTTTCGGCGAGTTCGGCCAGTTGCGCGGCGTCCTCTTTGATCCAGGCGGCCAGTTCAGGCGACGCCGTGCGTGGCGAGTCCTTCAGCGCGTCGACCAGCTGCGGGACGATCGCCCGCAGATCACCCACCAGGGGCACATCGATCGACCTGTTGACGCCGATGGCCGCCGGGTCCTGCTCGATGTAGATCCAGCTGCGATTGGCCTCGTTCGCCACCCAATGCCTGCCGCGCCCGAAGTGCACCGGTTCGCCGAGTTCGGTGCCGATCGCAAGGCAGAGGTCGGATGTGACGACCGCGTCGACCGCGGCCGTCGAGAAACCGTAAGGGAAGGTGCGGTCTTCGAGACCTTCGATGAACGACGTGCCACCGGAGGTCTGGATGACCGGGCAGGCGAGCAGATCGGCGAGTTCCTTCACCGAGGCTCCCGCACGCGTGGTGTGGACCCCGTGACCGACCAGGAGGATCGGTTGCTTCGCCGCACCGATCAGGCGAACGGCCTCATCGATCTGAGCCTGGCCCGCGGTCTGCCCGACCAGACGGTATGCCTTCGGAGGCAGGGCCGGCGGCACGTCGAGTTCTTCCTGGATGACGTGGGACGGGTATTCGATGTACACCGGGCCGGGAGTTCCCGAGAGCGCCTTCCGCAGTCCCTCACGGATGATCTCGTCGGTCTGGTCGGCATATTCGATGCTGGCGCTGTACTTCACAGACGCCTCGACCAAGGCCGACTGCTGCACGAACTGGATACGGCCACGGCGGACGCGCTGTTCGGTGATGCGGGCACGTTGTCCACCGAGGAAGATGACCGGAGAGTTCTCGACCTTGGCGCACATGATGGCGCCGGCCAGGTTGGCGATACCGGGACCGAGGGTGCCGATACACACCGCGGCCTTACCGGTCATGCGTGACACCGCCTCGGCCATGAAGCCCGCGGACTCCTCGTGGTGGGGCGCAACGACATTCCAACCGCGCTCTTCGGCGAGGTGGAAGAGGTGGACGAAGTTGGGATCGGGAATTCCGAAGATGGTGTTGATGCCTTCGGCCTCGAAGAGGTCGAGGATGCGTTCGTAGACTTTAACCGACATGTGCGCTGCCCTCCATGGCTATCGCGAAGCTCTTGGTGATGTGGTCGACGTGGGCCGACGGGACGACCGGCAGGATCCACGGGTCGCTGGTGTCGCGGATGGCGGCCATCTGCTCGCCGACCTCGTCGATGGTCCAGGACGGCCGGTAGACGCCGGGTGTCTCGGCGATGAAGGCCCGCGCCACCCTGCCGGCGATGGCCACCAGCATTTCCCCTGTGATCGAACAGCTCTCGTGTGCGAGCCACCCGACCGCAGGGGCGGTCAACTCAGGTCCCATCGGTGGGTACGCGGAGGTGTCGAGCCCCTCCGCGAGTCTGGTCAGGGCCGCGGGAACGATGACGTTCGACGTCACCCCGAACTCCTGGCCCTCGAGTGCCGCGACGTTGGACAAGCCGATGATCCCGGCTTTGGACGCGCCGTAGTTGGCGACGTTCTTGTTCCCGTAGATCCCGCCGATCGACGAGGTGAGCACGATACGTCCGTATCCGGCAGCGCACATCAGCGGAAACGCGGGTCGGACAACATGAAACGCGCCCCGCAGGTGGACATCGAGCACGGCGTCGAAGTCCTCATACGTCATCTCGGCCAGGGAGGCGTATCTGTTGTTGCCCGCGTTGTGGATGAGGATGTCGATCCGGCCGAAGTGCTCGATGGCGGTGTCGATGATCGCTTGGCCGCCCTCCGGGGTGGCCACAGATGCGGTGCTGGCCACGGCCTCGCCGCCGGCGGAACGGATCTCGGCGACAACCTCGTCGGCCGGACCGGAATCGACGCTCTCCCCACTGATCGCGGCTCCGGGATCGTTGACGACGACCTTGGCGCCCTTCGACGCGAGCAGCAGGGCGTAGGCGCGACCCAGACCCCTGCCTGCGCCGGTGATCACGGCAACCCGGCCGTCGAACCTGAGCCCGGGTTCTTGGTGACCGATCACTTCTCGAGTACCAACCCTTCGAGCTCGCCGGTATCGCGCCAAGCCTGCAGCAACTCGGTGAGCTCGTAGAACCCGCCCCAGAAGGGATCGCCGAGGAACGACCGCCCGTTCGGCTCTCCCTCGCTGTTGTAGTAACCGGGTGTGCACTCGGAGGTGAAGGTGCTGTTGTCGACCGAGTTCGCCCGGATCGTCGCGACCCATTCGTCTTCGGCCTCTGCGGTCGGCTCGACGTACGTGACCCCGCGGTCCTGGGCGGTCTTGATGATGTAGGCGATGTGGTCGGCCTGTTGCTCGAACATCAGAGTCGTCGATGCGGTGACGCCGCCTTGGACGAACCCGGTGGCGAAGTGGTTCGGGAACCCGTGCGCCATCACGCCGTGCAGCGTGCGGAACCCTTTGCCCCAGTGGTCGTACAGAGATGTCCCCTCGCGACCGGCGAACGGCTTGATGTCGAACTGTCGGTCAAGGGCTGTGGTGATCTCGAAGCCACTGGCGAAGACGATGCAGTCGAACTCGTGCTCGACACCGTCGACGATGATGCCCTTCTCGGTGATGCGTTCCACGCCCTTGGTCTCGGACACGTCGACAAGGGTGACGTTGGGCCGGTTGAAGGTCGGCAGATACTCGTCGTTGAAGACTGGTCGTTTGCACATGTTGCGGTAGTACGGCTTCAACAGCTCCGCGGTCGCAGGATCGTCGACGATCTGCTCGACGCGTTGCCGCAGGCGCTCCATCGCCCGGTAGTCCTCGATCTCTTTGAGTTCCATGAACTTCGCTGGATCGGCCAGGGCTGCCCAGCCCGAGAAATTTTCAGTTGCGTTGAGTTTCGCGGCCATGTTGCGCGAGACCTCGGTCCAGCCGTCACAGATGAGGTCGGGCTCGCCGGGGGAGTAGAACGAGAAGGCCGCGTTGTGGAAGTTGCGCTGCCGCGCCGCCCGCCACCCCGGCTCCAGGCTCGCCACCCACTCGGGGTCGGTCGGATAGTTGGCCCGCTCGAAGATGTAGGACGGGGTGCGCTGGAAGACGGTGAGGTGTTTTGCACCTTTGGCCAGGTGCGGGATGGCCTGGATGCCACTCGATCCCGTGCCGATGACCGCGATCGTCTTGTCGGCGATCTTGTCCAGTCCACCATGCAGGTCGCCGCCGGTGTAGTCGTAGTCCCACCGTGCGGTGTGGAAGGTGTGTCCCTTGAAGTCCCTGATGCCCGGGATGCCGGGGAGTTTCGGTCGGTTGTAGGGACCCTGGCACAGGATCACGTGCCGCGCACGGATTTCGTCTCCCCGGTTTGTACTGATCTGCCAGCGGTTGATGTCGCCATCCCATTCCAGGGAGCGGATCAGGGTGTGGAAGATCGCGTTGTCGTAGAGCCCGAAGTGCTTGCCGATGCGCTGGGCGTGTTCGAAGCATTCGTCGCCCTTGGAGAACTTCTCCTTCGGGATGTAACCGGTCTCCTCGAGTAGTGGGAGATAACAGTAGGCGTCGGAGTCGATCTGGATGCCGGGGTAGCGATTCCAGTACCAGACACCGCCGAAGTCGCCACCCAGTTCGATGATCTTGACGTCCGTGACCCCCGCCTGCTGCAGGCGATGCGCGGCGATCAGACCGCAGAACCCGCCGCCGAGGATCACCACCTCGATGTCGTCGGTGATCGGCTGCCGTGGCGCCACCGGTGTGTGGGGATCGCCTTCGTAGAACTCCGAGAAGTCGTCCTCGGCCTCGAGGTATTGCTGCTGCCCGTCGGGCCGGATGCGCTTGTCGCGTTCGTGGAGGTACTTCTCACGAAGGGCGGGGATGTCGACCTCGGGAGTCTGCGTAGGTGCGCAGGGCTGCATGGTGATTCCTTGACTCGGGGGTTCGGGCAGGTGGGGAGGTGGATGGTCAGTCGAGATCGGTGGGCGCGCCGGTGCCCATGTACATCGCCAGGTTGTGGTGCAGGTTGACGATGCTGCGTTCGCGATAGGGGTTGGGTTTGGGGCCGGTGAAACCGCGCGCCTTCATGCCCTTTTGCACCGCGGCCATGTTGGAGAAGTCTTGTGGCAGCACGGTCCGCCATCCGGGATCGTCCTCGGGTGTGTATTCCCACTTCGTCTCTGGCTCTTCGCCTTCGGGGAACAGTTCGTACACGGCGGCCTCGAAGATGCACTTGTCCGGATCGTCCCCGTACGGGCGGGCGCTGTAGCAGAGCATGTTGTTCAGCGCGTGCCCGATCTGGAAATTGGGGAAGATCTGCCACGCGGTGCCGCTTTTGGCGATCACCTCGGGATCGACTTCCGGCCAGACCACTCCGCGGTTGGCGTCGTCCTTCTTGGCCGAGGCGAGCCAGTGCCGCAGCACTTCGCCCGGCGGGGTTCCCTCGGGGAGTTCGTCGGTCAACCTCTCGGCCGCGTCGACGAGGGTCCGGGTGGTATTGGTGTTGGCGTTCTCCCAGGTGAAGTTCTGCAACTCGATGGTCGACAGGCGTGCGTCAGGTCCGTCAGCGATACGGAGCTTGGCCTGGTTCTCCTCCATGCCCTTCGGGGCGTCGTAGCCGATGTTGCTGTGCCGGCCCTGGTACCTCGACCAGCCCAGGAACGTGCCGAACTTCCGGAACTCGGGGTGGGTGTAGGGCACATGGTAGGTCTCCATGAACGCCTCGAGTGCCACCTTCCAGTTGCAGTCGAACACAAGCCATTTCCGCCAGCGGTACCGCATGTTCTGCAGCCCGAACGGGTCGAGGAGGGTGGCCGCCGGTTCGAGATACTGTCGCAGCGGTTCGGCGTCGGGATCCATGTTGATCCACACCCAGCCGCCCCAGGTGTCCACCTGGACGGGCGTGAGTCTGGTCCGCTTGTCGGTCAACCCCGTTGGCCAGTCCTCTTTCTCGGCGGCCCAGGTGTTGTTGCCCTCGAGGTCGTAGGTCCACCCGTGGAAGCCGCAGACAAAGGCGCGGCAGCTGCCGCGTGCTTCGTGCTCGCCCGGTGCCCTGTCGACCAGCCGGCGCCCTCGGTGTGAGCAGACGTTGTGGTAGGCGCGCAGACTTGCGGTGCCGTCGGCGCTGTCAGGCCCGGTACGAGTGATGATGATCGAGTCGTCCATGATCTCGTACGTGAGGTAGTCGCCGACCTTCGGGATCTCCTCGATCCGGCCGACCTGCTGCCACACCTTCGACCAGAGCAGATCGGCCTCTGCCCGTGCGTATTCCGGCGACAGGTAGGCGTCGACGCCGATGGTGAGCGGGGTCGTCGCCGGTGTCTCGGCGGCTGTTGTCTGGGCGTTCTCGACAGTGTCGGTCATGACCTTCTCCCGTTGAAAATTGTTGTTACGACCGCGTCATGGCTGCGCGGAACGACTCGTCTTTGAGGAAGAGCGACGTGTGATCGGCACCCATGTGGGTCCACTTGAGGTTGAGGCCGCCGTCGACCAGCATGGTTTGTCCGGTGATGTAGGTCGACAGGTCCGACAGCAGGAAGAGGATGGCCCCGGCCTGTTCCTCCGGGTTTCCGCGGCGACCCATGGCGATGGCTCGCTGGTCGCGATCGGGGTCGTCGTCGACGTACATGAGCGAGGCCGGGGTCGCGGTCACGCCTGGTGCGATGGCGTTCACCCGGATGCCATCGGTGGCCAATTCGACTGCCATCGTGCGGGTTGCGGCAACCAGTGCCGCTTTCGCGGTGCCGTATCCGATGTGGAACGGGGCCGTGTTCATCCCGCTGATGGACGAGATCGAGACGATGGAACCCGGTTTGTGCTGGGATTTGAGTTCGGCGGCTACGGCCTGACTCATGAAGAACATCGTCTCGAGGTTCTGGGTGAACAGATCTCGCCAGTCGGATCGGGTGACGCGGGTGGCGGGCATCCAGGTCGCCGGCCCCGCGCCGCCGGTGACGTTGACCAGACCGTGCAGTTCTCCCTCGGTCCGCCGGACCTCGTGGAGCACGGCCGCGATGCCGTCGTCGGTGGCGGCATCGGCGGCCACCGGTATCACCGAAAGGCCCTCGGCAGCCAATGGTTCGATGTGTTTGTTCAGGTTCTCTTCCGAGCGGCTGACCGCGATCACGGTGGCGCCGGCCTGGGCCACCAGGCGGGTCACCGACGTTCCGATGCCACCGCCTGCTGCTCCCGAGACGACAACGACCTTGCCGTCGAGCCCGATGAAATCCTGCGCCACGATCAGCTCCCCGCCCGCAGCGCCAGGACACTGCCTTCCGCATCGCCCGAGATGTACAGCGTCCCCTCGGCGTCGGCGGCGATTCCGGCGTAGGGCCCCTGGGGTCCGGAGAACGGCGCGAGGCCCACGAGCGGCTTGGGTTCGACACCCGGGGGTGCGCCGACGGGGAGGTTCTGTGCCAGGGTCTGCCTGGCCTTCGACTCGAGGTCGAACGCGACTAGAGTCTTGGCGTCGACGTCGACGATATAGAGCGTGCTGCCGACAACGACGATGCCCTGGGGGCGTTCCAGGCCGTCGACCAGGGTGTCGACGCCCGAACCGGTCACCGAGACGATGCGTCCCGCGCCGGCTTCGGAGACGAGCAGGGTGCCGTCGGCGGTGAACGCGACGCCGGTCGGGTCGGCCAGTCCGCCTGCGAGCTCGGTCGCGTTACCGGATTCGACGGAGTACACCTTGCCGGTGCCCAGGTCGGCGACCGCAATCGCGCCGGTGGCCGAGACCGCGACGCCGTAGAGCTGGTCGAGTCCCTCGACCAGCACTTCGCTCTCGCTGCTCGCCGGGTGGTACCGCGACACCGTGCCGTTGCCGGTCACGATGAACTCGCCGTCGCCGGTGGCGGTGAGGCCTCGGATGTAGCCCGGGTAGCCGGGACTGAAAAGCATGCCCAACGTGTGCAATTCACCGCCGCGCGGTTTCGCGAGCAGGAAGGTGCCGTCGGCGATGTAGAGGGTGCCGTCTCTTCCGACGGTGATGTCGAGGGGCCAGGTCAATCCGTCGGGCAGGGCGGTGCGGGTCTCGCCGCCACCGAGGATCTCGGTGATCTGACCGGTGAAGCTGGAGACGAAGAGCCGGTCGCCCACGAATGTGAGGTTGTCGAGCCCGGGGCTCAGACTCGCGAGCACCGTCTGATCACCGTTGCGCGGATTGATCCGCAGCACCTGCCCCGAGGCGACCTGGGTTGAGACGATGAAGCCCTCGGAGTCGAACTTCACGGCGTCAGGTACCCCGAGATCGCCTGCGACACGCTCGGGTTCGCCTCCTTCGGGGTCGATGCGCCAGATGTCGTTGGTTCCGAGAAGGGGGTAGTAGAGCTTGCCGTCGGGTCCGACCTCCATGCCGTTGGGCATCGGGAGTTCGTCCAGTAACACCCGCGGCGCGCCGCCCACCGGATCGATCTCCATCAGCCGTCCGCCGACGCGACACTCGTTCACGAAGAGCCTGCCCTGATGGATGGTGATGCCGTTGGCGCCGGGGAGGTCGTCGCGGACCAGGCGAGTCCCGCCGTCGGGACTGCGCACGCTGACCCGGCCGTCGTAGTACTCGGTGATGTACATGTCGCCCGACGGTGCGAAGGCGACGTCG
The DNA here is from genome assembly GCF_017377795.1 of Williamsia soli. Classification (GTDB taxonomy): domain Bacteria; phylum Actinomycetota; class Actinomycetes; order Mycobacteriales; family Mycobacteriaceae; genus Williamsia; species Williamsia soli. The sequence goes on from NZ_JAFRDR010000001.1 coordinate 615,370, forward strand.
TCAGGGGCGACGATGTCACCGCCCTTGGCGCTGATCGTCTCCAGCTGCCCGGTGTCGAGGTCGAGTGCGCTGATCTGACTGCCTGCCACCTGAGCGACGTAGATGCGACCGTCCGGGCCGGTCCGGATGCCGTTCGCGCCGAACAGCCGGCTCGGTGCGGTGACCCGCTCGAGGTTCCACCCTTCGGCGAGGGTGATCGATGTCGAGCCGGTGTAGCGGGCCGCCTGCGTCACGGTGGGCCTCCATTCGTCGAAGAAGCTGCACTACTTCAATCATTGCTATCCTTGTTAGGATTGGAGTGTAGCGCTCGAATGTGATCAACATCAATGTTTTGATTGAAGAATTGCGTTCTCGCAGCCCGTCGCTGTGGAGGCTGCCGAACGGTCGGGCCCGGCGGTATGGGCACGGTCGGCGGAATGGGGCGGGCACAAAGAAACCAGCGGCGACCGGCTTGTGCCGGTCGCCGCTGGTGGCGTTCGAAGATCGCGCCGAGTCGGCGCGGTCGATCAGTAGTCGTCGTCTCCGTAGATCACGACACCGCGGAGGTTCTTGCCTGCGGCCATGTCGCGGTAGCCCTGGTTGATGTCTTCGAGCTTGTAGGTGGTGGTCACCAGTTCATCGAGCTTGAGCGCCCCGCTGCGGTAGAGGTTCAGGAGCTTCGGGATCTGGGTGCGAGGTCCGACACCACCGAAGATCGCGCCCTGGACCCGCTTCTGCAGCAGCGTCAGCTCGAAGAGGTTGAGGTGCGCATCGACCTGGTCGTACGGTCCCATCGCGGTCACGATGACCTGGCCGCCCTTGCCGGCCAACGACAGACCCTGCTGTACGTACTCGCCCTTGACCACGCCCATCGTCAGGATGACGGTGTTGGCCATGGCGCCCCAGGTGAGATCGGGTAGCTCGGCTGCCGCCTCTTCGATCGTCGCGTAGGTGTGGGTTGCTCCGAAGTCGAGCGCCTTCTTCCTCTTGTCCTCGACGGGGTCGATCGCGATGACGTGGCGTGCGCCGGCGTGGGCCGCACCCTGGACCGAGTTGATCCCGACGCCGCCGATCCCCGCGATCACGACTGTGTCGCCGGGACGGGTGTTGCCGATGTCGACCGCGGAACCCCAACCCGTGGAGACGCCGCAGCCGAGCAGGGCCGCCTTGTCCAGGGGGATGTCCTTCTCGATCTTGACGACAGACGCCTGATGCACCGTGACGTACGGCGCGAAGGTGCCGAGCAGGCACATCTGGACGACGGGCGCACCATCCTTCGTGACACGGAACGTGCCATCCGAGATCGCCTGTCCGGTGAGTAGGCCCGCACCGAGATCGCAGATGTTCTGCAGGCCCTTGGCGCAGGACGGGCAGGTGCCGCAGGCGGGGATGAAGGCGAGCACGACGTGGTCGCCCTCTTCGAGGCCCGAGACGCCGGGTCCGACCTTGGTGATGACGCCCGCGCCCTCGTGTCCGCCGAGCACCGGAAGGATCGGGATCGGGCTCGACCCGTCGACGACATGCGCGTCCGAGTGGCAGAGGCCAGAGGCGGCCAGCTTGACCTGCACCTCTCCGGCGACCGGGTCGCCGAGGTCGATCTCGTCGATCTTCCAGTCGGTGTTCAGCTCGGTCAGGATTGCAGCCTTTGTTTTCATCGCGGTCGACTCTCTGCTCGCGGCCGTGGCTGTGATGCAGCACCCGACCATGCAACTACTGTGACTCATGCCACTGTACTCATGTGTCAAGCTGCGAGGCCGACATTCACCGAAGACTGAGAACGCGCTGACTCAGACCCTCAGCCGAGGTTGCTGAGAGCACCATGAAACATCTTGTTAGTCCCGGCGTGACCATCCAGAAATAATCCGCCCCTGTAATTGATGTCAGGCCGAACGCAGCACATCGAAGTGCCGAGTGCCTCCGTGGACGCTGCTGAAATGCCAAGTCCTGCACTGCCTTTGATCGTGCACCCACACCGCACCAGGAGTCCTGATGTCTGAGATCGACCAAGCCATTGCCGAGAATATCAAGAAGTCCCTCGCCGAGATCCCACACCCGTCGCTACCCAAGGGCAGCAACATCTACGGCAGCACCAAGCTGTTCCCCGACTACAAGGCCGAGGACGGCGAAACCTACTTCACCCTGGTCCACGGGATCGCTCACGAATCGTCGGTGAGCTTCGTCGCGGTCTTGCAGGCCACCCGCGCCCTGCGTAAAGGCTTCGAGTCGGCTCTGTACTTCTACGGACCGGGCGCAATCAACTGCCTGGCCACCCGCGGCTTCCCGACCACCGGAGACTCGGGCTTCCCGGGCGAGCAGAACATCAACGACTCGCTCGCCACGTTCATCGGCGAAGGCGGCACCGTTTACTGCTGCCGCTTCGGCCTGGCCCTGCACGGCGGCCGCGAAGAAGACCTGATCGAAGGCGTCATCCCCGCTCACCCGCTCGATGTGCAGGACGCACTCATCCATTACGCCCGCAAGGGCGCCATCGTCAACTCCACCTACATGGTCTGAGGACTCCGACATGACAACTCTTGCAGCGGTTTCGGCCAATTTCACCCGAGACCTCGACCAGAACTACGCACTCATCGAGTCGCTCGTCGACGAAGCCCGGGAACGCGGGGTCGACTTCTTGGCCCTACCCGAGGCCGCCATCGGTGGCTACCTCTCCTCACTCGGCAATCACGGTGACACCGTCAAGACCACCGAGCGGTCACTGCCCCCGGCGATCTCTACCGACGGCCCAGAGCTCAGACGGGTGCAGAGTATCGTCGGCGACATCGTCACCGCCATTGGCTTCTGCGAACTCGCCGAGGACGGCGAGACCCGTTACAACGCAGCAGCATTGCTCGACGGCAGCCAGATCTACGGGACATACCGGAAGGTGCACCAGCCGCTCGGTGAGCACATGTCGTACTCAGCCGGATCGGCCTACCCGGTCTTCGAGACGCCGGTGGGACGCATCGGTCTGCAGATCTGCTACGACAAGGCTTTTCCCGAGGCTGCGCGACTGATGGCGCTCGACGGCGCCGAGATCATCGCGAGCCTGTCGGCATGGCCGGCTGCTCGCACCGCGACCGCCGAGAATCTGCAGGAGGACCGCTGGACCTACCGTTTCAACCAGTTCGACATCGCACGTGCTCTCGACAACCAGGTGTTCTGGGTGGCTGCCAACCAGTCCGGCACGTTCGGATCGTTGAAATACGTTGGTAACGCCAAGGTTGTCGATCCGGGAGGCAACATCCTGGCCACCACGCTGCTCGGCAGCGGCATGGCGGTCGCCGAGGTGGACATCGCCGCCAAGTTCTCCGAGATGCGCGGCGGCATGTTCCACCTGCGTGATCGTCGGCCCGACGTGTACGGCAAAGTCACCGAACTCGACGAAGCAGGCACTGCCACCTGGCGGGGGCTGGCTCATGCCTGAGCACGCACACGTCCCCGTCGCGATCATCGGTGGCGGGCAGGCCGGTCTCTCGGTCAGCTGGTATCTCGGCCGCCAGGGCATCGAGCACCTCGTCATCGAGGCCGAGACGCCCGTCCACGCCTGGGCCGACACCCGCTGGGACAACTTCACGCTCGTCACCCCGAACTGGCACTGCCGTCTCCCCGGATACAGCTACGCCGGCGACGATCCCGACGGTTTCATGAAGCGTGACGAAGTGGTTGCCTGGCTCGAGGGTTGGCTCGACACCTTCGAACCGCCTCTGCGGGAGCACACCCGCGTCACCAGGCTGCGTCAGGGCGCCGGGGGCGGCTTCGAGTTGACCCTGCAGTCGGGTGGCAACGAAGAGATCCTCACCGCCGACGACGTGGTGATCGCGACCGGCGGGTACCCGCTGCCAGTGATCCCGACCTTTGCGCGCACTCTCGATCCGGCTGTGACACAAATACATTCCGAGGAGTACAAGAACGCAGACCAGCTGCCGGACGGCGCTGTGATGGTCGTCGGTACCGGACAATCCGGCGCACAGATCGCCGAGGACCTCCATCTCGCCGGTCGCACGGTCCACCTGGCGATGGGCAAGGCTCCGCGGGTCGGGCGCTTCTACCGTGGCCGCGACTGTATGACGTGGCTCGCCGACATGGGGCTCTATGACGTCGGGGTGCAGGAGTATCCCGGTGGCCAGGCCGCGAGGGAGAAGACGAACCACTATGTGACCGGCCGTGATGGTGGTCGCGACATCGATCTGCGCGAGTTCGCGACGCAGGGCATGCACCTCTACGGTCTGCTCGAGGACGGCCGCGACAGCCGTCTCGAGTTCGCCCCGACGCTGCGTGAGTCACTCGACTCGGCGGATGCAACGTACAACTCGATCTGCGGTGACATCGATCGTCACATCGAGCGGGAAGGTATCGATGCACCGCCGGCCACCCGCTATGAGCCGGTGTGGGAGCCCACCGAGGAGCCGACCTCGCTGGACCTGGCGGCGGCCGGGGTCACCAGTATCGTCTGGGCAATCGGTTATCGACCCGACTACCGGTGGATCGAGGCAAGTGTCTTCGACGGCGGCGGGCGTCCCATGCAGACCAGGGGAGTCACCTCGGTGCCGGGCCTGGCGTTCATCGGGCTGCCGTGGATGTACACCTGGGGTTCGGGTCGCTTCCACGGGATCGACCGAGACGCAGCACATATCGCTGCATCGATCATCGATCGGGTGGCTCCGGGTTCGGCCGACCGCGAGCCGACCGATGGCGCCACACTCGCGACCACTCCCTGACCGTGGCCGAACAGTCCCTCGTGCGCGTGGTGCACTCGCTTTCGGCGTTCCTGACGAGCATCTCGGATGTGTGGTCGAAGCGGTCGTGGACGTCGCAGGTGTCGCGGTCGATGCTCTCTCGCTCCGCGACTTCGCTGCGCAACGACTGGATGCACTGCGCGTACCCAGACACATCCGGCTGCAGGACGAGCCGGTGCGCTCCGACGCCGGGAAGGTCCGACGACCTCGTAACCTTGCTGTATGACCATGAAGGTACGCATCGGGGTCGGGTTGATACCGACCGACGGGCCACAGCAGGGGGCCGGTCTCGCAGAGCTGGTCGACGACCTCGAGTCACTCGGCATCGATTCGGTGTGGCTCTCCGATCAGGTGTCATCGCCGGATCACGCCGACCCGCTGATCGGTCTCGCATACGCGGCGGGCCGGACCGAGAAACTCAAGTTGGGCACCGGCGTCCTGGTGTTGCCGGGGCGCAATCCCGCGCTGGTCGCAGCGCAACTCGCCGGACTGGCCGCGCTGGCACCTGGCCGGGTGTTGCCCGCGTTCGGGGTTCAGCCCGCGACGCGCGGGGACCGCACGATGTACCCGGCGCCGGCGGGGCGGCGAGGTGAGCTGTTCGAAGAGGCGATCAGAGTGGTCAGGGCGCTGCTGACCGAACCTGTTGTCACCCATCACGGCGAGTTCTTCCACCTACAGGAGGCCTCGGTCGGACCTTTACCCACGAAGCCTCTCGACCTGTGGCTCGGGGGCAGACTGCCGGTGAGCATGGACCGGATCGGGCGTCTGGGGGACGGCTGGCTCGGTAGCTTCATCACCCCCGCCGAAGCTCAGCGGTGCCGCGAGCAGATCGAGGTGGCCGCCGCCGAGGCGGGGCGCGAGGTCGAGGCCGATCACTACGGCACCAACATCATCGTCGCGCCGGACGGCACGGACGAGGCGGTCATCGACGCCCTCGTGGACAGAGCGGCCGGCAGACGCGAGGACCTCATCGACCCGAACGTGCTCATCTGTCGCGGATGGGAGCAGGCCCGCACCCAGGTTCGCGCCTTCGTCGATGTCGGGCTCACCAAGTTCGTGGTGCGCCCGATTGCGCCGGTATCTTCTCGTCTCGAGTTTCTCGAACAATTCGCCCAGGAATTGCTTCCGCTGGAAGATCGTCGATGATGCGAATTGATTCGCATTAGACTTCGAGCTGTATCGAGATTTGACGTCGGCGCACGCGAGAGGCTGCGACACAATGCTGGTGCTACCCGTTGTGGTTCTCGGCTATGGGGCGGTTGCGCGCGCCTATATCGGTCAGATCATTTCTCATCGCGCTGAATATCGTTCCCGATTCGGCGTCGATATGACGGTGGCCGCGGTGCGTACTCATCGTGCGCAGACGGAGATCGGCGGTGACACGATCCAGCCGCGGGCGGAGTGGAGCGCACCGACTGCACTGGACGAGCTGATCGCCAGGGTCGACGCACGGGTTGTGGTGCAGGCGGTGCCGTCGGACGATGCCGGTGCGGCAGAAGCGGTCGCGGATGGTGTCTGTGCCGTCCGGAGCGGCGCGCACCTCGTGACGGCCACCAAGACGACGCTGCTGCACGGCTGGCGTGCCCTGGATGCGGCGTCTCAGGAGACCGGGTGCGCGGTGAAACTCTCCGGGGCCACCGGCGCGATGCTGCCCGCCGCCGATGTGGCGCGGTCACTGAGCAACGGTATCCACGTGACGTCGGTGAGCGGATGTGTCAACGGAACGGCCACTTTCGTCCTCGATCGATTGTCAGACGGCGACTCTCTGGGCGATGCGGTGGATGCGGCCCGGCGCGCCGGGATCGCCGAAGGTGACCCCTCCGCCGATCTCTCGGGACGGGACGTGGCGACGAAGATCCAGATTCTGACCGGCCTGCTCTGGTCGCGGGATCCGGGTGCTGCCGAGACGATTCTCGAGCCCATCACCCCCGCCATCAGGTCGGCCGCTGTGCGGGCGAAAGGACGTGGTCAGCGGCTACGACAGGTGGCCGTCGCCGACCTCGACATCCCCGATCTGGTGACGGTGTCGATCCGGGCGGTGCCCCGCGAGAGCCCGCTCGGAGCGCTCAACGGACCCGAGAAAGCGGTGATCTTCGATTGCGGCGAGTTCGGTCCGGTGACCGTCACCGGTGGTCAGAGCAGCCCGACCGGTGCCGCGATGGCGATGATCAAGGACACTCTGTCCCTCGCTCTCGAGAAGGTCCCGGGTCTGCGCTGAGCGGACCGCGGCCTGGTTCGCGGCCGCCATCGAGAACGGTGTGTAGTCCGATTTGTCCGTAATGTGGAATCCGTGTCGAAGTCCAGGTCTCTGTCGATGTTGCTCGGGTGCTGTTTGCTCGCCGGCATTCTCCTAGCCGGTGTGTTGTTCCCTCTGGTCGGAGGAGTGGGCTTTGTGTCGAGCCGCGCCGCGAGCGCCGTCGACAACGTCGAATCGGAATTGGTTGGGGGACAAGTCCCCGAGGTCTCCACGATGACCGACGTCAACGGAGATCCGATCGCATTTCTGTACGACCAGAGGCGCTTTCAGGTCGGGTACAACGACATTTCTCCGGAGATGATCCGCGCCATCATCTCCGTCGAAGATCGACGATTCCTCGAACACGACGGGGTGGACTGGCGCGGGACGATTCGCGCGCTGGTGACCAACCAGGCGTCCGGAGAAGTACAGCAGGGCGCCTCGACCCTTGATCAGCAATACGTGAAGAACTATCAACTGCTCGTCCTCGCGCGCACCGACGCCGAACGTCGAGCCGCCACGGAGACGACCGCGGCCCGCAAACTGCGAGAGATCCGGATGGCCCGGACGCTGGAGCAGACGTTGACCGCCCAGGCGATGACAGAGAAGAACCTCGACGCGGAGTCGGCGAAGCAAGAGGCCAAGAAGGCCATCGTCACCCGCTACCTGAACCTGGTGCCATTCGGCAACGGTGCCTACGGCATCGAAGCCGCTGCCGGTACCTACTTCGGCAAGCCCGCGAAGAACCTCACGGTCCCCGAAGCGGCGATGCTCTCCGGCATGGTGCAGTCCAGCTCGGCGCTGAACCCCTACACGAACCCCGAGGGGGTGCTGGAGCGCCGAAATGTCGTACTCGACACCATGATTGCGAACTTCCCCGAGCGAGCCGGTGAATACATCGCGGCCAAGGACACCCCGCTCGGCGTGCTGCCGTCACCACGTTCGCTGGACCAGGGCTGTATCTCCGCCGGCGATGCCGGCTTCTTCTGTGACTACGCCCTGCAGTTTCTGGCGGAGAACGGGATCAGTCGAGATCAGATCGCACGCGGTGGCTACCTGATCCGGACCACCCTCGATCCGCAGGTGCAGGATGCCACCCACAACGCGGTCCGGACGTACGCATCGCCCGACCTGACCGGAGTTGCGAACGTGATGAACGTGATTCGGCCCGGCACCGAATCGCACGACATCCTCGCGATGACGTCGAGCCGCGACTACGGGCTCAACCGCGACATCGGGCAGACGATGCAACCGCAGCCCTATTCGATGGTCGGCAACGGCGCCGGATCGGTGTTCAAGATCTTCACCGTCGCCGCCGCGATGGAGCGCGGTCTCGGGGCGGGTTCGTCGCTGCAGGTGCCGTCGACGTTCCAAGCCAGGGGGATGGGCAGCAGCGGTGGCGTCAACGGATGCCCGGCGAACACGTACTGCGTGCGCAACGACGGCAATTACCCGGGCAGCATGTCCGTCACGAATGCCCTGGCGCAGTCGCCCAACACGGCGTTCGTGAAGTTGTTGCAGGACGTCGGGGTCGGGCCGACGGTCGACATGGCGGTCCGGTTGGGGCTGCGGTCGTACACCAACCCGGGGACGTCGGGATTTGGTGAGCAGAGCCTCGCCGACTACATCAAAGAGAACAATCTCGGGTCGTTCACGCTCGGGCCGACGGCGGTCGACGCCCTGGAGTTGTCCAACGTTGCAGCGACATTGGCCTCGGGCGGGGTCTGGTGTCCGCCGAATCCGATTGCGTCGATCACCCAGCCGAAACGGGACAGCAACGGCAACCGGGTGCTCGAGGCCGACGGCAGGCCTGGCGTGGTGGAGGTGGCGCTGGAACGGCCCGCCTGCGAGCGGGTGGTGGAGCCGGGCCTGGCCAACACCCTCGCGAACGCGATGAGTGAAGACGATCGCGGTGCAGGCACGGCTGCCGGTGCCGCCGGCTCCACGGGGTGGAGCCTGCCGATGTCGGGCAAGACCGGCACCACTGAGGCCAACCGCTCGTCGGCGTTCCTCGGGTTCACCAACAACATCGCCGGTGCGACCTACGTCTACAACGATTCGCCGACGATCTCCGAACTGTGCTCGGGACCGCTGCGCCAGTGCGGGTACGGAAACCTCTACGGTGGCAATGAGCCGGCTCGAACATGGTTCACGGCCATGCTGCCGATCGCCGACAAGTTCGGCCCGACGGCGCTTCCGCCGCGTGACCCCGCGTACGTGGCCGGAGTCGGTGGCAAGGCGGTCCCGTCGGTGGTCGGGCTGGCCGCAGGTGAGGCGACAGCGCGGCTCGAAGCCGAGGGTTTCAGGGTGAATCAGGTGAGTGTCGGCAGCGGGCAAGCATCGGGGACGGTCGTCTCGTCCACACCGAACGGTTCGGCGATACCGGGCAGTACGATCACGATCTCCGTCAGCAACGGACAGGCACCACTACCGCCACGACGGGCCGCGCCGCCGCCCGCGACGATCACCGTTCCGGGCGTCGGGCCGATCGTGATCCCGCTACCGGGGTGATTCTCGCGCGGCTGGCATAGGCTCAGGCAATCGGGCATCGACAACTTGCCGTCAGGAGGAGCTCGTGAAGTCTGCTGAGCCGGATCCGCAGTCGCTGCTCGAACGCGCGTTCACCGATGCTGTGGAACGCGCCGACGACAACGATCAGACCCGCACCCGGCTTCTCGATGCGGCGTACGAGCAGTTCTGCCGGATGGGTATCCAGCGATCGTCGATGGAGGACGTGGCCAAGCGTGCCGGGATGTCCCGGATCACGGTCTACCGGCGCTTCGCGACCAAGGACGCGTTGGTCGAGCAGGTGATCCTGCGGGAATTCCGTCGCTACTTCGACCGGTTCCTGGCGGACATCCGGGATGCGAGGTCGGCGGCCGACCGGGTGGTGCTGGGTTTCGTGAGTTCTCTGCGCGCATTCCGTGGCAATCCGCTCATCGGCGGGCTGATGTACGCGGAACCGACCCTGCTCGCGGGCTCCATGATCGGTGACGAAGGCCGAATGCTCGGTGCCGTCTCACAGTTCGTCGCGGGTCAGCTCAGGCGTGAGCAGCAGGCGGGCACCGTCGCAGCCACCCTCGACACCGACCTCGTCGGCGAGATGATGGTGCGAGTCGCGGCGTCGTTCCTGACGATCCCCAGCCGGGCTGTGGATCTCGACGACGACAGCGTGCTCGAATCGGTGGCAAGGCAATTCTTGGTTCCGATGCTCACGCCGAACTGATCCGCTCTATGAGCAGGTGTTGAGGGTCCCTCCGGACGCGAGGGTGAGTCGACGATATGCCTGTACGCCGTAACAGTCGCCGAGGTCCGTCGCGGTCAACTGGGTCGGTCCGCCGCTGGTCGGATCACCTGCAGGTGCGCACACAGTCCCCGTACCCGTGGCGGTCTCTCCGCCCCACGACGTCCACGTGATATCGGAAATCGTGTTGCTGCACAGAGAGTTCAACGACAACAGCTCCGGACGCTCGGTGCCGTAGCCGATGGCGTACTGATTGTCGGCACGGCCGAGCACGACCGGCCCGCTGACGGCCGGGGCCGTCGTGGTGAACGTCGGGATGGCGGTGTTTGCATCCGCCGTCGCCGCGGCACTGCGTGACCAGTTGAACTCGCCTGGATCGCCGTTCCCGCCACCGCACCCGGACACCGAAGCTGCGACGGCCACAGCCACCGAGACCGCCACAACCGATCGCCGCACGAATCGCATGAAGAACTTTATCCACGAAGCACATGGCCACGGCCTGCCCCGGCGGAAGTTCACATCAACGAACTACACCGGATCGGCCTGCGCGCGAAGCCCCGCGATGAGGACCTCGACCAGACGGCGCGCGTCGTAACCGGGGTTGTCGGCGCCGATACAGAGGTTGCCGACGCCGCGCATCAGTTGGATGGCCTCGAGGTCGGAGCGGATCTCGCCCGAGGCGACGCAGGCGTCGAGCAGAGTGGCGCACACGGGTACCAGTCGGTCGAGGAAATAGGCGTGCAAGGTCTCGAAGCCGGTGTCCGACGACTGCATGGCCTCGGCGAGGCCGTGCTTGGTGACCAGGAAGTCGACGAAGAGGTCGATCCACGCCCGTAGCGCGGTATGAGGGGTGGTGCTGTTCGTCAAGAGGGCCGGTCCCGCCTCCGCGCAGGCTTCGACCTGGTGGCGATACACGGCGACGATGAGATCGGCGCGGGTCGGGAAATGTCTGTAGATCGTTCCGACACCCACTCCTGCCCTGGTGGCGATATCTCGCACGGGGGCGTCGACCCCTGACTCGACGAAGGCTGCCGCCGCAGCGTCCAGCAGTGTCGCCTGATTACGGCGGGCATCGGCACGCTTGCGCGGCGCCGGCGGCACCGACTCGTCTTCTGCCATTGTCGAAGTCCCTGATCACTTTCACTTGGCAAGCGGAACATTGTTCCGTATGTTGGTTATCGGAACACGGTTCCGCTTGCCCAGGATGCCAGACCTCGTGCGTCGGCACCAGTGGGGCATCCGATCATCTGTCAGGAGGACCAGCATGAAATTTCGAACTCTGGGACGTACGGGCGTTCAGGTCAGCACGCTTGCGCTCGGCGCCATGAACTTCGGCGCCATCGGCCGCACCACGCAGGATGATGCGACGGCCATCGTCGATGCCGCCCTCGATGCAGGCATCAACGTCATCGACACGGCTGACATGTACAGCCAGGGGGAGTCAGAGGTGATGGTCGGCAAGGCCATCGCCGGCCGCCGCGATGATGTGGTGCTTGCCACCAAGGTGTTCAACCCGATGGGTGATGAGCGCAATCACCGGGGCAGTTCGCGGCGGTGGATTGTCGCGGAACTGGAGAACAGCCTGCGACGGCTCGACGTCGACCACGTGGATCTCTACCAGATCCATCGCTGGGATCCGAACACGAGTGACGAAGAGACCTTGTCGGCGCTCACCGATCTGCAGCGGGCGGGAAAGATTCGCTACTTCGGTTCCTCGACCTACCCGGCTTACCGCATCGTGGAGGGCCAGTGGGCTGCCCGGGAACATCGCCTGAGCAGGTACGTGACCGAGCAACCGCCTTACTCGATCCTGCAGCGCGGCATCGAATCCCATGTCCTGCCGGTGACGGAGCAATACGGGTTGGGTGTATTGGTGTGGAGTCCGTTGGCGTCGGGTTGGCTCTCGGGTGCGATCCGCGAAGGGCGGGAGATGACCACCAGCCGTTCAGGATTCATGCCGCAGCGCTTCGACACCGCCATTGCGTCCAACCGTGCGAAGATGGACGCCGTCGAGAAGCTGGTTGCTGTCGCCGAAGGCGCCGGCCTCACCTTGATCCAGCTCGCACTCGGATTCGTCACCGCGCATCCTGGCGTCACCAGCGCCATCATCGGACCGCGAACCGTCGATCACCTGCACTCGCAACTCGCCGCCGCCGACACGGTGCTGTCCGCCGATGTGCTCGATGCGATCGATGAGATCGTCGCTCCAGGAGTTGATCTCGCGCCGGACGAAAAGTTCGACACGCCTCCGGCGCTCCTCGATTCGTCGCTGCGTCGACGCTGAACCCACCACTCGTTCAAAGGACCACCCGCATGCCGCACAATGTTCGACCCAGCTTCGGAATCATGACCGCACCCATGAACGTCGACTACCACGACATCCTCCGCGTCTGGCGCGAGGCCGACGCGATCGAAGAGATCGAGCACGCCTGGCTCTTCGACCACCTGATGCCCATCGGCGGCGACCCGAACGGGCCGATCTTCGAGGGGTGGACCCTGCTTTCCGCCCTCGCTGCGCAGACTGAACGGATACGTCTCGGACTTCTGGTGACCAGCAACCGTTTTCGGCCACCGGCGATGCTTGCGAAGATCGCCACCACCGTGGACGTCGTGTCGGGAGGCAGGCTCGACTTCGGTATCGGCGCAGGCTCGCGTCCGAACCCGCCGATGGCCTGGCGTGAATACCCCGCGCACGGCCTGCCGTTCTACGATGTGCCGCACGCCGTCGGCAGCCTTGCGGAGGCGGCCGTCGTGATCAAGCGGTTGTGGACCGAGGACCAGCCGTTCGATTTCGACGGTGAATACGTGAAGCTCACCGGTGCGCTCGGCAATCCCAAACCTGTTCAGCGCCCCGGCCCGCCGATGCTCATCGGCGGACGTTCGGCCGCTGTGCTGCGAGTGGTTGCCGAGCACGCCGACCTGTGGAATGTGCCAGGCGGCGACATCGCTGATGTGATCAGCCGGAGTGCTCTCCTCGACCGCTACTGCACCGAGATCGGCCGAGACCCCGCCGCGATCACCAGGTCGATCCACCTGTCGGTGGATTACGTCCGCCCGCAGCACACCCGCGACGCCATCGGTCAGGCACTCGACGCGGGCTTTCGCCACTTCGTCCTGGGCTTGGGCGCGCCGTACCCCGACGGGGTCGCCCGTTGGGTGGCCGACGAGTTGATCACCCCGTCCGTCCAAGGGCGGAGCCACGATCCTGCTGCGAGCGTTGGCCGCCCTTAGGATGGTCACCATGGTTATGGCTGATCGTCCCGAGGTGCAGACCGCATCCGCGCCGGTGACCGCGCTGACCGTGTTCGGTTTGGCAGAGAGCATGCTCAACGGACTCGCGAGGGTGCCCTTCCGCCGACCGTGGCAGGGCCCGGCAGGTCTGCTGGACAACGTCGGGCAGTCGGTCACCCGTCAGACCATCCGCTCCTTCATGGGGTACTCGATGGGACTCCCGATCGAAGAGTTCCGGTCGATGGAACGCATTCTCGACGACGTCTGCCGGGTGGTGATGCCTCCGTTCATCGGATTGACCGACGATGTGGAGATCACCGACGACACAATCGGGGGTGTCGAAGGGATTTGGTGCCGGGCGAAGGCCAGCTCCGATGCCCACGTCGAGGACTGCGACGACAAACAGACGATCGGCGCGACGATCCTGTACCTGCACGGCGGCGGTTACATCGGAACGTCGCCGATCATGTACTCCGCATTCGCGGCCAAGCTCGTGAAGATCACCGGGTACGAGGTTTTCATTGCCGATTATCGGATGGCCCCCGAGTTCCCGTTCCCCGCGGGTGTCCACGACGCCGCGGACGTGTACCGGGGTCTGCTCGACCGCGACGTCGACGCGGACCACCTCGTGGTGGCCGGTGACTCGGGTGGGGGCGGTCTCGCGACGTCGCTGATCAAATACCTGCACGATCACGACCTGCCGAAGCCCGCTGCCGTTGCGCTGTTCTCGCCGGAGGTGGACCTCGACTTCAACCACCCGTCGATCACCTTGAACGCACAGTCCGACATCCTGCCCTGGAGCCTGCCTGCCGCACCGTATCTCGCGGGTGTCCAGCCCAACGATGAGCGGGTGTCGGCGGTCCACTCGATGGCAGATCCGGAATGGTTCCCGCCCACCTTTGTGTGCTGGGGTGCCGATGAGATGTTCCGTGACGGGATCCGGGAATTCGCGGAAAACCTTGGCAAGGCCGGGGTGCCCGTGCACGCCATGGAAGAGGCCGGGATGTTCCACGTCTTTCCGATCTTGATGCCGTGGGCGGAATCGTCGAAGCGAGTCTTCCGAGAGCTACACGACCTGGCCGGGCGCCACGTCACCCCCGACCCGGATGCAGAGCCCACTCACTGACGTACATATCGGCATTCCGCTCGACCATTGCGATATGTGCTCCATTTTCAGCGATCTGCTCCGCGTCCAGAGCGCTGGAAACGGAGCAGATCGACAGAACCGGAGCAGATTTCGCCGGCGCTTCCGTTCGTGACCATAAGTGGTGTGATTGTTTTGGCCGGTAACTCGATTTCCGCTATTTATTGCGCTGCCAACCCTGCTCAAGGTTAAATATCGCTACTACCGGACAGAACCAGAGGACTCAATGAACGCCAAATCAATGTTGCTCGGTTTTGCCCCCTGGATCGTCTTCTCGGTGGTCGCCGAGCGTTTCGGAGCCGACCACGTTGCACTCGCAGCAATTCTCGCGTTCGTGATCGCTTTGGGTCTGACCGTGTACGAAACCATGCGCAGCGGCTGGAAGATCCTGGATGTCGCCGGCGTCGTGACGTTCGGAATCATCGCTGCGATCGGTCTCGTCGGAGACCACGCGGTCGATGAGAACCTGGTCAACTTCGGCCGTGGTGGTTCGACATTCGTCCTCGCCGCGATCATGGCAATTTCGGCATTCACGATTCCGTTCACGGAGCAGTACGCCCGCGAGAGCGTCGACAAAAGCCTTTGGGACTCACCGATTTTCCGCGCGAAGAACAAGCAGATCAGCCTGATGTGGGCCGGTGTCATCTTCGCCATCGCCGTCTCGCACATCATCGCCGGCGCGATCACCTCATCGCAGGATCTCGCCGGATCGCACCCAGCCAACCTCGTACTGAACTGGGTCGTCCCGATCGCATTGATCGTCTTCGCCATCAAGCGCACTCGGGCCATCGCCGACTCGCGGCCGGCCGGCGCGGGCACCCAGCCCGCTCAATAGTCACCCCGCTGTGAACAGGCGTAGGAACATCCGTCATCTGACGGAGGTTCCTACGCCTTTTCGGGCACAGACTCGGCTCATCGTCCACAGCCCATTCGATGAAGGAGTTTTCCGATGACCGTCACCGCCGACCCCAATCGACCCGCCCCGATCGACCCCGGCAATGTCCATCTGACCGGGGTGTTCGCCCCGCAGCGCGACGAGACGGATGCGATAGATCTGCCGGTCGTCGGCGAGATCCCAGCAGATCTGAGCGGCAGCTACCTGCGTAACGGCCCGAATCCACGATTCGACCCCATCGGGTCGTTCGTGTTCCCGCTCGACGGCGACGGCATGGTGCACAGGGTCACGCTGGAGGGAGGTCGTGCCTCCTACAGCAACCGATTCGTGCGGACTCCCATGGTGGAGCTGGAAGAGGAACGCGGCGAAGCGATCTGGTCGGGCATCACCGACGGCTACACCCCACCGGCGAGCGTCGTCGGAGAGGAACTCGCCGGAACCACCCGGGCACTGCCCGACATCAACATCGTCCGGCACGCCGGTCGCCTGATGGCAATGGCCGAGTCGGACAAGCCCTATCTGCTCGACCCCCGCACGCTGGCGACGCTCGGCGCGGAGGACTGCGACGGCGCGATGCGGGTGGGCAGCACCGCGCATCCGAAGATCGATCCACGCACCGGCGAGATGGTGTTGTTCAACTACATTCTCGAGGCGCCCTACCTCACCTGGTCGGTCGTCGCGGCGGACGGTTCGTCGCTGCGTCCGCCCACCGCCATCGACGGTCTCGACGCCCCGGTGATGATCCACGACATGGCGCTGACCGAGAAGTATGTGGTGCTGTTCGTGTGTCCACTGATCTTCGACATCGCGGCCGTCATGGCCGGGGGATCGCTGTTGTCGTGGCGGCCCGACGACGGCACTCGGATCGCCCTGATCCCGCGCGACGGGGGACCGGTGCGTTGGGTCCAGGCGGAGCCGTTCTGGGTGTGGCACTTCGCCAATGCCTTCGACAATGCGGACGGAACGGTCACGGTCGATTACGTCGAGTGGACGTTCCCCGGCGGGTTCGCCGAATCAGCCGTCCCGAACAAGTCCGGATTGATGCGCGCGGCGACCAACCCGGCCACCGGCACCATCAGCCGCACCCGGGTCAGCGAGCGTACGGACATCGAGTTCCCACGGGTCGACGACCGGTTGCTGACGCTCGACCACCAGCGGGTCGCCACGGTCGGCAAGTCCGAGTCAGACACCGGTTTCCAGGAGAGCCTGTGGTTCCACGATGTCGCGAAGAGCTCTGAGGTCTCGTGGAGCCCCGGTGTGGCCATCGGTGAGCCGATCTACATCCCTGGCGCCGATCACGATTACTGGGGCGCCATCGGAACCGACCCCGAAGACCTACGGTCGCGGTTCTATCTCCTGACCGCGGCCAGCCCAGAAGACGGGCCCATCGCAACCATCGATCTGCCGATCCGGGTACCAGCGGGATTGCACGGGGCGTGGCTCGAGAAGTGACCGGCTCTTTCGGCGGCGTCGTCGCGGCAACGGTGGCGCACCACTAAGGTCGATGCAATGGCAGTGCGTGCGGGTGTGGTGGTCACGGGAACCGAAGTTCTCAGCGGTCGGGTCACCGATCAGAACGGTCCGTGGGTTGCCCGGCAGCTTCTCGAGATGGGTGTCGACGTCGCGCACATCACCGTGTGCGGCGATCGACCGGACGACCTGACCGCCCAGTTGCAGTTCCTGGCCGATCAGCGGGTAGACCTCATCGTCACGACGGGAGGCCTGGGCCCGACTGCCGACGACCTCACCGTGGCCACCGTTGCTGCCTTCTGCGGACGTGAACTGCAGCTCGACGTCGAACTCGAGCAACGAATCGACGCGATCGTGCAGCGATGGCGCAGCCGGATGAGCACCGCGGTCGATTCGGAGCCATTGAACGCCGGCATCCGTAAACAGGCGCTGGTCCCTGACGGTGCCCAATCAATCGCGCCCACGGGCACCGCACCGGGCGTTGCGATACCGGCTACCGGCCCGCTGCCGGCGATCCTGATCCTGCCGGGGCCGCCTCGGGAGCTTCAGGAGATGTGGCCGGAAGCTCTCGAATCCTCCGCTGTGGCAATTGCCTTGGCAGGGCGGTCGATCGTCAGGCAGTCGACGATCCGTGCCTACGGTCTGTCCGAAGCCGATCTCGCCGCGACGTTGCGGACCGCAGAGGTCGAGGTTCCGGGATTCGGCGATCTCGAGATCACGACGTGCCTGCGCCTCGGCGAACTCGAGATGGTGACCCGCTATCCCGACTCCGCCGACGCCGCGTACGCGAAGCTGGCAGCGCAGGTCGCCGAATATCATGGCAAGCAGGTCTTTTCGACCGACGGATCGACCATCGACGACATCGTGGCAACGCGCCTGTCCGGTCGCCGGATCGCCACCGCCGAATCGTGCACCGGCGGTCTGATCGCCGCCCGCCTCACCGACCGGGCCGGTTCGTCGGCGTACGTCATCGGCGGAGTGGTGTCGTACTCCAACGAGGTCAAATCCGACCTCCTCGGCGTGCCCGCGGAGATGATCTCCGAACACGGTGCGGTCAGCGAACAGGTCGCAGCTTCTATGGCCGAGGGGGTGCGCAAGCGCGTGGGCGTGGATATCGCGGTATCCACCACGGGCGTTGCCGGACCCGGCGGTGGCACCGAGCTCAAACCGGTCGGCACCGTCTGTTTCGGGATCGCAACGTCCGGCCGGCCGACTGTCACGCGCACCTTGCGGCTCCCTGGCGACCGCGCCAGTGTGCGGGCACTGTCGACCACGGCTGCGATGCACATGCTGGCGGCGGCCTTAGCCTAGGCGGCCTGACAGCCAGGAGCCGATGTCTTCCCGCGCGGTCGCGGCGATCGCGGTGGGGTGGTTCGTGAACCCATGCGGCGACGCCGGGTAGATGCGCAGGTCGACGTCCACGCCGGCCGCTGCCAGCCGCGACGCCATGGCCACGTTGTCCTCAAGCAGGATGTCCCCCGCCCCCACCACCAGTAAGAGCGGCGGCAGATCGCGTAGGTCCCCGTAGATGGGGGAGACGTCGGGAAGCGTGCGGTCGGCCACGTGACCGGCATACGCCTCGAGAAAGTACTCGTCGCTGATCAGGCGTCCTGCCGGCGTCCGGCCACTCAGGTCGTAGGTTCCGAACTGAAGAGCCGCGCCGGCAAGGCTGCGAATCCCTTGGTCCCGCAGTCGCATCAGGGTGGTCATCGCCAACGTTGCCCCTGCCGAGAACCCACCGATCGTCAACCGTGAAGTACCGAAGGTGCCCGCGGCATGGTCGGTGAGCCACCGCGCCGCGGTCTCACAATCGTCCGGCGCTGCAGGCCAGGGGTGTTCAGGGGCAAGCCGATAGTCGACACTGACCACCGCGACACCGAGCGCATCTGCCAGCTCCTGGTTTCGGATGTCGCCGCGTGCTGCGGAATCCATGTAGAACCCGCCGCCGTGGATGTCCAGGTGGACGCCGCGCGCCGGCACCTCGCTCGGGGTGATGATGCGCACCGGCACCTGTCGGCCGGCCGCCTCGACTGTCTCTTCGACAACCGCCGAATCGGTGGCGTGGACCACGCGCTGAGCGCGAGCCTCGCGGAGCTCATCGAGATTGCCCGGACCGCGGCCGGAAGGTCTCGCTGCGTAGAACGCTACGGCCTCGTCGATGTGTTCGGCAGGAACTGTTCGCAAGAGGTCGGTCGATCCGAACTGCATGAAACCCCTGTTCTCGAGTGAGCGTGCACCACAATCGGCCCCGAGAGGGACGCCCGAGGGGAATGCGCCCTCAACTGCTCGCTACGGGGACGAATGTGGTGGATTGAACACGATAGCGGGCTGGCGATGACTTCTGGGCAGTGCCGCGGTCTGAATCTGCAGGTACCAGCCGACTGAGAGGAAGCAGATGATCGACTTCAGAGCGGCATCCGACGCATTGGCCGATCTCATCGAGCAGCTGGACGACGACGATCTGGCGCGCGCCACACCCTGCGAGAGCTACACGGTGTCCGATCTGCTGATGCACATCGATGAAGGCGCCACCGGGTTCACCGCGGCGGCGTGTGGTGAGATCTCGAGTCCTGCGGTGACAGCGGTCAACGATGACGCGTCGCGCGGCAAGCTTGCCGATCACGTCCGTGACCTGGCCAAAGCGTGGGCAGAACCCCGGGCCTGGGATGGCGATTCGGACTTGGCCGGCCTCGAGTTGCCGAACGAGACGTGGGGGAAGATCGCGATGACCGAGGTGATCGTGCACGGCTGGGACCTCGCAGTCGCGACCCATCGAGGGTTCGTCCCGCCGGAATCAGTGGTGCTCGCCTGCCACGATCATGTGCAGGGCTTCCTGACCGAGGCGCCGCTGCCAGAACTCTGGGGCGAGCCGGTCCCAGTAGACGCGACGCTGTCACTATTGGACCGGACCGTGGCCATCGCCGGACGCGATCCGCGATCGTGGCGCCTGGCCCCGCCTGCGTGATCACGAAGGAGCAGGCAGGCTTCGGGCGAAGTGGCGGGTCCAGAACTCGCGGATGGCGACGGTCGGCGTCACTGATGTCAACTCGTGTTCTGGCTCACTTATGCGTGCAACTCCCGTGCTGTGGCCCGTCTCAATTCATGTAAGGCGCGACCGGGCAATGGGGTTCGGCGCGAGGAACAGGAGGAGAGAACACATGGCTGACTTCATCGACAAGGCAAAGCACAAGGCCGAAGAGGTTGCAGGCAAGGCGAAAGAGAAGATCGGCGAAGCGACCGGCAATGACGACCTCCGGGCTGAGGGCGCAGCCGACCAGGGCAAGGGTAAGACCAAGCAGGTCGGCGACAACGTTTCCGACGCAGCGTCGAACATCAAGAGCAAGCTGACCGACTGAGTTCGGCTGCCACAACAGTTGCGAGGGGTGAGGTGGTGGCCGATGTCGGCCACCACCTCCGTCTCGACTGTGGGTTTCGATCGATTCCCTATGGGTACGTCCGCGTCACCATCCACGATGAGCACCAGGAGAACCATGATCCCGCTGTTGGCACGAAAATACCTGTACCGCTACCTGATTCTGGCAATCGTCCTGCCGCTGGTCGCGAAGATCCTACTGACGGCAGGACATCGGATAGAGCGGCGAAACGACAATCCGACGGCCGTATCAAAACTGCTGATCAAAATCGGCTCGTACAGTCGGCGCAAGGCGCGCACTGCAGACGCCGATGACGAACAGAAGAAGACGCCTCGGTCGATCATCGGGCGCCGCAAGAAGTAACCCGCAGACTATGGCTGTCGCAGGATTGCGCTGATGCGCTCGACGACGTCGCCGGCCACGTCAATGGTGGCCGAATCATCTGCAGCGCAATATCTGTCGGCGTCCGCGTCGTAGGTGGTGCCGGCGATCGAGCCGTGGTCGGCATCGACAGTGATCAGCTCGAGCGGCCAGTCGTCGAGCGCGGCTGCGAAATCTTCACTCGCAGTGAGCGGAACCACGTCGTCGGACATGCCGTGTAACAGTGTGATCGGTATCCGAGCTCCGGTCGGCAGATCACCGGTGGGGAGGCTTTCGCCCGTCAGCGGATTGGTTGCGCCGAACGCACCGGCCAAGGTGATCACCCGTAACACGGGACTGGCGTAGTGGTCGGCGTGTAGAGCCACCCCTGCGGCCGCTGTCCCGCCCAGCGACCAGCCGATCAGCGCGAATGCACCGGCGGCTGCGGCGTGACGCAAGGATCCCAACAGGTCGTCGCGCCCACGGTCGGCGGCATGAGAATCCCAGTCGGGAACGATCACGTGGAAACCATGATCGGCGAGCAGTGTCGCGAATGGTCGCAACGCGGCCCGGGCATCGGTCTGGGTGCCGTGCCACAACAGGACAACAGGGTCCGTCGCGTCTCCGAACACATCGACAAGCCGGCCCGGGGCGTATTCCTTGGTCTCCATCAGTCCAGTGTGCCCAGCGACGGAACCCGAGACACATCGCGTGGACTGCGGCAGAATGACCGCCGTGACGAAATCCTGCGGTACCGGCAGCACGGTCGTCGACTCGGCGGCCACGGCGGATTCGACCGCGGTGGCGGGGTCGATGGCCACCTCGTCGAGCGCCGCTGTGGCGGGATCGATCGGGACCGTGGCGAGTGCAGGTGTCGCGGGTTCGGCAGGGACTGTGGCGAGCGCGGGGGTCGGTACCTCCGTCGCGACGGTGGCCAGTGCTGTGGTCGCGGGTTCTGCGGGCACCGCGACCAGCGCAGTGGTCGCCGGAAGTGCGGGCACTGCATTTTCTTTCGGTGTCGCAGGGTGTCTCGCAGTCGTGGCGAGCGCACTGTGCCAGCGGTGTATAGCCTGCGTCGGGTGCGTCGGATGCACCGACTGCGTTGGGTGTGTCGGTTGCTTCAACTGCTCAGGCCTACGGGGTGCGGTCGGTCTGCGCGACGTGCACGTCTGAGCGCGTTCGTGCCTGACTCATCCGGGGTCGGATGCGAGAAGTGCGTCGCGGCACGACGTGAGCAGCGCGATGAGTTTCGTTACGTCAGGCGCCGCGAGTTGGCTGGTCATCGTGTTCGCGACCGCAGCGACTTCGGCTTGCGCACGTTCGAGTAGGGATGCTGCTGCGGGTGTGAGAACGGTGGCGCGTTCGCGTCGTGGTCCGGGCTCCTCAGAACGCTCGATGAGTCCGCGCTTCTCCAGCCCCTGCAACAGGACATTCATGGATTGGCGCGACACAAAGGCGTGCCGGGCGAGTTCGGAACTCGTACTGGCGGGTGTGTGATCCAGAGCCTGCAGGCATGCGTATTGCGGCACGCTCAGTTCGAGATGGCGTAGGCGCTCGGCCATGCGCAGATGGAGGATCGCCTGGGTCTCCTTTACCAGAAGCCCCAACGCCTCGGAGGCTGTGTCGTCACGATATGTCGTCATGTCAACATTTTGACACGGCCGAAATTGAGTGTCAGTATTTTGACACAAAAAGCCCGACGACAGCAGGAGCTCGACATGACGAACAGCATCAGCACGACCACCAGCGGACCCGACTTCGTGTCGTTCCAGGTGCGCGACCTGGCGACGTCCGCGGCGTTCTACGCGGACACGATCGGCCTCAACCGGCTACCGGCGGCCAATCCCGCTGCCGTGGTGTTCTCTTCGGGCGGAACCGCTTTCGCGGTTCGCGAACCGTTCCCCGGAATGGATCTCGACGCCGTCGGTCAACTCGGTGCGGGCATCGGCGTGTGGTTCGGTAGCGCGGATCCGGCCGGGTTGCACGCACGCCTCGTGGAGCGGGGAGTGCCGATCGCGCAGGAGCCGTTCGAGGGTCCGTTCGGGCTGCAGTTCTCGCTGCGGGACCCAGACGGCTACATCGTCACCATTCATACCGCGGGTTGAGGGCCGGCCGACGAGGCGAGCTGCCGGTCAGCTCGGAGTGATCGAGCCGTCGACGTACACCCAGCGGCCGTCGTATCGTTCGAATCGACTGTGCTCTCTCAGAGTTCCGGCCTGGCCGGCTCTGACACGGTAGAACGCGGTGAACGCGACCTCGCCGGTCGAGTCGAATGGTGAACCGCCACGGGTCGATTCGATGTCCAGGCGATACCAACGCATTGCGGTATCGAGGTCGAGTTCGGCCGGTCTCGTCCGCGGGTGCCAGCTGTGGATCAGGTAGTTGCGGTCGCCGGTCGCGAAGGCGGTGAAGCGCGACCGCATCAGTGCCTCGGCGGTTGGCGCCGGGCGGGCGCCGGCCACGACCGGTCCGCAGCAGTCGTGGAAGGGGAGTCCGCTGGTGCATGGGCAGCGTCGATCGGAGGTGGCCACCCACACAGCCTAGGTGGGTGCGGCTACGTGGCCAGGCCGACCTTCGTGCGGTGGGTACTGGGGTTGATTCCTTTCGTGCGTTTGAACGCCGTGCTGAAGGTGAACGGATCGGCGTACCCCACGGACTGTGCGACGTCCGCGATGCTCAGGTCCGGGCGGTCGGTGAGCCGATCTGCGGCGATGGTCATCCGCCACTGGGTCAGGTAGGTCAGCGGAGGTTCGCCGACGAGGTCGGTGAACCGTTTGGCGAGGGTGGCACGGGACACCCCTGCCCGGCGAGCCAGCGCGGCGACGGTCCACGGGGCGTCGACCTCGGCGTGCATCAGTTGGAGCACCGGTCCGACGATCGGGTCGTGCAAGGCTGAATACCATTGCGGCGCTGCCTGTTCTTGGTCGTCGAACCAGGTGCGCAGTGAGCAGACGAGCAACCAGTCGAGAAGCCGGTCGAGCACGATCTGCTGCCCGGGCCGGTCGGCGGCGACCTCCGTCGCGAGATAACGCGCGACCGGATCGGCATCGGTGTCGGGTGGGATGCGGATGATCGGTGGCAACACCTGCAACAGCCGGTCGCCGATCTCGCCGTGCACCGGATAGGCGCCGACAACGATGGAGGTCGAAGCGTCGGGGTCCCCGCAATCGGCCCACCCCAGGCGATGCCGGGCTCCGCCGTTCTCGGGAATGGAGCAATGGTCGCCGCAGGCCACAGGCTCGGCGAGGGTGTCCACGTCGTCGCGAAAGGAGAACGGCTCCGGTCCGCGGAGCACGACCGTGTCCCCGCCCGAGATTCGCAACGGCTCATGATCATCGCGGACGATCCACCCCGCACCGTCGACGACCACGCACAACGTCAGCGGGGCGCCGTCGATGAAGTCGAGGGCCCAGGGGGCCGACAGGGTCGAATAGCCGAAGACAGAGCCGTGGGACCGCACGCCCCGGAGAAGGTCACCAAACGCGTCCATGAACCCCACCTTAGACGAATCAACAGGCAAACCAGTGTCTGAGCTATGGAATGCTCTGCGAATGGTGGCTTAACTGGTCTCATGAACCACAACACAATCCTTGTCATCGGTGCCACCGGCAAGACCGGACGCCGGGTGACAGCCCGTCTCCGGCTCCTCGGCGCACCGGTGCGACCGGCTTCTCGATCCAGCGCCATCCCGTTCGACTGGTCACGCCCGGACACCTGGGACGCTGCGCTCGACGGTGCGTCGTCGGCCTATCTTGTTCCACCGGCCGAGGTCGGGCCGGTCGACCACTTCATCGACCGGGCGCAATCGGCGGGCCTCCGTCGTGTGACCTTGCTGTCCGGCAGGGCTGCCGACAGCTGGGGCGACTCCACCTTCGGACTCGACATGCGCGCGGCAGAGCGGGCCGTGCGCGCGTCTGCTCTGGACTGGACCATCGTCCGTTCGTCGAACTTCAACCAGAACTTCTCCGAAGAGGTGTTCCTCGAGCCCCTGCTGCAGGGGGAACTCGCTGCGCCACCGGGGGAAATGCCCGAACCTTTCGTCGACATCGAAGACGTGGCCTCGGTCGCGGCCGAGGTGCTGACGAATCCGGGGCACGAGGGAAAGACGTACGAGCTGACCGGACCACGCGGCATCACGTTCGGTGAGGTGGTGGGTTTGATCGCCGCAGCCTCGGGCCGAACGATCACCTACCGGCAGATCACCCCTGGGCAGTACGCCGACACGCTCACCGAGCAAGGGTTGTCCCGCGCCGAAGCTGACACCATCGCCGCGATGTATGTGCTCATGGAGCGGGGGCTGATCTCGGAGACCACCGATGACATCCAACGCGTATTGGGCAGGGCGCCGGCGACATTCGAAGACTACGTCGTTCGCACTGCTGCCGACGGGAGGTGGCGGGCATGAGGGTTCTGGTGCTGGGAGCGACAGGAAAGACGGGCCGGCAGGTGGTGCGTGCGCTCAACTCGGTGGACGGAGTCGACGTCCGGGCGGTGTCGAGGTCTGGCGGCCCCATCGAGGACGGCACATTGGTGCGGTTCGACTGGGACGACCGGACCAGCTGGGCGCCCGTGGTCGACGGCGTCGATGCGGTATATCTGGTCGACTCGCAGCAATCGGATGCTGCGCAGTCGATGTCAGACTTCGCTCGCACAGCAAAGTGTGCCGGGGTGAGCCACGCGGTGCTGCTGTCGTCGCGCGACGCCGTGGTGTCCCACCGGCCGGGCGACGCTGCGGTGGTGTCTGCAGTGCAGTCATCCGGGATGACGTGGACGGTGCTCCGGCCGACGTGGTTCATGCAGGTGTTCAGCGAATGGGATCTGTTCCGCGACAGTATTGTCGAAGGACGTCTCGTCGGCACGTCAGGTGACGGTCGCGAGCCGTTCATCGATACCCGCGACATCGGTGATGTCGCAGCTGCGTCGCTGCTGGACCCAGAACGCCACGCAGGCAAGGATTATCAGCTTTCCGGACCTGACCTCCTGACGTTCGCAGACGCGGCCGGTTCGATAGCGCAGGCGGCCGGCACCGAAGTCGACTACGAGCAGATGACCGATCAGGACTTCGTTGCGTACCTGGTCGAGCGGAGAGGGGTCGGCGGCCCGTTGGCAGCTGACCTGACACAGGTCTTCGGTTGGATCCGCGAAGGCCGCAACGCACATGTCTCTGACGGTGTCCGAGAAGTGCTCGGACGGGCGCCGCGCAGATTCACCGACTTCATCCAAGAGGCTGCGGCGCAGGGGGTGTGGGCTGGGTGACTGTCGGGGGTTTCAGGCCGACAGACTCAGTGCTGTCGGTGTCCAGGCAGGCCACGAGATCGCGCCGACAGGCGAACCCCCGGCGAACCGGGCCACGATTGTTGGGGTGCCACCTGCGGTGTCGTACACCGTGGCCTGCTCTGAGGAGCTGATGGCTGTGGCGACCAGCGGCCACAATCTGGCGTAGCGCTCGCGGATCTTCGCTTCCGGAACCGAATGCCCGCCCGCCGCAACACGATGCGAGACACGCAAGACCGCAAGCGATTCAGGAACCAGCAGCACGTGAACGACGA
Source organism: Williamsia soli (assembly GCF_017377795.1). Lineage (GTDB taxonomy): Bacteria > Actinomycetota > Actinomycetes > Mycobacteriales > Mycobacteriaceae > Williamsia > Williamsia soli. The sequence continues at coordinate 641,588 of NZ_JAFRDR010000001.1, forward strand.
CCACGAAGCCCTTGGACTGCGCCCGGGATATCAGGTCGAGCTTCGACGGGTGCGAGAACACTGTTTCGGCGATAAAGGATCGGCCCGCGACGATGAGAGCATCACGGGTCGCTGCGGCCGCCTGCGCTGCCTCGTACGACTTTGCCTCGGCATCGTCGGGCCACTTCTGACGTGCGATCACGTCAGCGTTGACGAAGACGCTGCCCGGCAAAATGGGGGCGAGTCCGCGTTCGACGAAGGTGGATTTGCCCGAACCGTTCGGTCCGATAACCAGGTCGAGGCGCTTCACTCGCTGTCGAGCACGCGGCTGGTGCCGTCAGGGCTCTGCTCGACAAGCCGTCCCTGATCGTCGAGGACGACGGTCGTGATGCCGCTGGCAGCGAGTTCGGCCCGGTAGTCGGTGCGGGCGAGGCTGTCGGCGATCCGGACGTCGACTTCGGCGTTGAACAGGCGGCCTTCGGCGTCGGTGAGTTCAGCGGTCGGCAGGGTGCCCGCCAACGCCTGTTGCACCCGATTCAGCGCCGAGGTCTCGTGGGCTGTCATGGCCTGTCCGATCCGGGCCCAGTACTCGAGTTGCTGGCGACCGGTTCGGTTCTGGCGTCGCCCTTCGGCGATGGCCGAGTCGACGAGCGCGGAGTCGAATCGGGTCACCTTGTCGGCAGTCTGGGTCATCACAGCTCCCTCGTAGCATTATGCAACCGATTGTAGCAGTCTGCTACAAGATACGACCCGGATGCATTGAGACCCGTTCGGATCAGCGATATGGGTCTGCAGCGGCAACGAACTCGTCGAGTGTGGCCAGCGTTTCTGCTTCCGGACGCGTCGGCAGCAGGAAGGTGACGCGCTCGACGTTCGCCGCGGCGTATCCGTCGAGTTCCTCGGCCTTACGTCCCGCGCCGAAGATGGTGAAGGGAATGTCGGATCGTCCGCGTTCGGCCAACTCCGTGCGTACGCGGACCAGGTCGTCGGCGCTCGTGTGCGCCCGGGGGAGCCATGCATCGGCGTACTTCACCAGGCGATCGATGGCCGCGGGACTCTCGCCGCCGATGTAGATCGGGGGATGCGGCTTCTGGACCGGTTTCGGCCAGGCGAAGATCGGATCAAAGTTGACATGCTCGCCGTGGAACTCGGCCTCGTCTTCGGTCCAGATGTGTTTCAGCGCGGCCAACTGCTCGTTGATGAGGGCGCCCCGGGTCTTGGGGTCGGTGCCGTGATTGCTCATCTCTTCGCGGTTCCATCCGACGCCCACCCCGAAGGCGACCCGTCCGTTGGAGAGCAGGTCGAGGGTTGCGACTTCTTTGGCGGTGTGGAGGAGGTCACGCTGGGGCAGTAGCGCTATCCCGGTGCCGAGGATCAATCGTTCGGTGGCTGCGGCGGCAGCGGTGAGCGCGAGGAAGGGATCGAGAGTGCGGTAGTACACCCGCGGCAGATCGCCGCCGCCCGGGTAGGGAGACTCGCGGCTGACCGGGATGTGCGAATGTTCGGCGAGAAACAACGAATCAAAGCCGCGCTCCTCCAGCGCCCTGGCGAGCACGTCGGGGCGAATGCCTTCGTCGGTCACAAATGTAGAGACTCCGAAATCCATACTTTCCATCGAAGCACAGTGTGTGGAGCTGAAGGGGCGCCCGCCACGAGGTGTGGATGGCGGTCGAGGTCATTCCGCGCTGTACAGCGGCCTCTCGGGCAACATGTCGCGGTCGGGAGTGGGTCCGGTCACCGCGTGCGCCTCGCGACAGGCATCTTCGGCAATCTCCAGGGCGACAACGACACGTCCGAGCGCCACCCGGGCGTGATCGGCAACGCCATGCAGGGTCGCGGCACGCTGGGCCTGCACGGCTCGCAGTCGCGCCTCGTGCAGGGACTCGAACAACTCGCTGGTCTCCTGGAAGGCGTTCATGACCGCATCCCGGTTGCCACCGTGCTCGGTGCCCCAGGACTTGGATGCGCAGTGCGTGCTGACATATGACCCCCGACTGTCTCACCGCGTCTCGGCTGGTCGAAACTAGACACCTTGACCTGTCAGTGTCAAACTTTATAGCAGCCGGTTGGCTTCGCCGACCGTGCCTTGCCCGGTGCCCGAATACGATCACTGAGTGCTTGAATGTGCAGATGGGGCCACGGGAGGATCTCAAGGTCGGTATAGGAGTGCCGGCTTCGGTCGGCCTCGGGGTCGGGATCTTGGTCGGTCTCGGCTGGAGATACACCGCCCCTAGGCTGGCGGTGGATGCCGATCCACCGCCGCTTCCGCCGGGTGCGACCAGCTACTGGATTCGGCTCAACTTCTACGAGTACGCGGGCGGGCCGTCGTGGTGGCCGACACTGCTCCTTGCGGTTATCGGATTGATGCTCGGAGTTTCCGCCGGTATGGCGGGTGCCGCAATCGGTCCGGGCGCGAAGCAAGCCCCCCTGCGTTCAGACGGGGTGGTGGTCGTGTTGGCTGCCGGAACCGCAGGATTTTTGACCGGGTTGTGGGGCGCTGCGATTGCACACTGGTCGCCTCCGTTGATCGGGGTCATCAACGCCGACGGCCCGCGCCCCGATGGTTACGACGAGGGTGCCGGCTACTCGGGTTTGTCTGGGGCACCGCCCTTCTGGGAGATCGGCCCGACCTGGCTGTGGTTTCCGCTGATCGGGGCGGTGATCGGTCTTGTGGCAAGCGCCGCCGTCATCGTGAGGTGTTCAGCGGCGCGGAAGTGACCCGATCCGTACTCATCCGCCTGACGTTCGTGTCACCGACAGACAGGCACGCGCACTGAGCCAGATAACAAGAGCTCCGGGACGCAACTAGCGACGGGTATCTGGTTTGTCGAATTGCGCGCGCTTCCAGTCGCCGTTGATCTCGTCACGTTCCCGCACGGCTTCTCGGAATCCCACGGTGGCTGAAAGATTCTGGAACTCATAGCCCTCGCGGGTGTGGCGGGAGATGCCGTCGAACACCGTGCTGATCATCCCGGAGTTGGCGACACCCTGCGCCAGCAGCGCACTGTTGAGCGCCAACTTGCTCATGATCAGCTGGTTGATCGGTGTGCGGGAAATGCGCTGCAGGAGATCCTCTGTGCGGTCGTCGAGCTCGTCGGCAGGAGGTGCGTCGACCGCGAGACCCCACTCGTACGCTTGCTTGCCGGACAGGCAATCTCCGGTGAAGAGCAGTCGCTTGGCTCGCTGATCGCCGAGTCGATGCGCCCACATGCCGGCTGCGGGGATGCCCCACACGCGCGTCGGTGGATACCCGATCTTGGTGTCGTCGGCGCAGATGATCTGATCGGCGTACAGCGCGATGTCGGTTCCACCCGCCACGGCGAATCCGTGCAATTTGGCCACCGTCGGTTTGTTGGCATGGAGCAGGCTGGCGAAACCGCGGTTGAAGCGGCTCATCATCGCGTAGTCGATCATGGGTTCCCATGTGCGCGAGGGGTCGTGATTGCGCGCCTGCACCACCGGGTCGATGGCGGTGCCTTCGCTGGGGTCCGGTCCGGCAGCCGGATTGCCCCCGTTCTCGGCGAAGATCGACAGGTCGTAGCCACCGCAGAAGCCCTTGCCTCGTCCCGATACGACCATGACATGAACGCGGGATCGAGATCTGCTCGTTCCACAACACGGGCGAGTTCGACGGGGGTGTCGGCGGTGATCGCGTTGCCCTGCTTCGGGCGATTGAAGGTGATCCGTGCGATGCGACCGGTCACTTCATACGTCAGCGTGCGGTAGGTTTCCGCGTTGGTGGGTGGGGTTCGGCTGGCGAACAGCGAGTCCTCGCCTGCGGTGAGGTCGTCGCGCCACCCGGCAGGCTGTGACCCAGATCGTATGCTGTGTTCGGACACGTTGTCCCCTAGCGGGTTTCGAGTTTGGGAGTCACTCGTTCGACGATCGCGGCGGTGTCGACGCCGGTGGGTAGCGTGCCGAACACGTCGCCGTGGTCGCGCCCGAGCCGGCTGACGGTGAACGCGTCTGCAACCGCCGGGTGACCGTAGCGGACGAGCAATGAACCCTGAAGTACTTGCGCCATCTGGCCGACGACCCGCCGTGCCCGGTGCTGCAGGCTGTCGATGTCGAGGAACTGGTTCTCCAGATCGGAGATCGCGCGATCGAGGTGAGCGTCGGCTCCCGCGGCGAGCTTCACCTCATCCAGAAACGCAGTGAGCGTCTCGGGCTGCTTCGCCATCGCCCGCAGGGCGTCGAGAGCGGCGACGTTGCCCGACCCCTCCCAGATCGACATCAGCGGAGCCTCTCGATACAGGCGCGGCATGCGCGACTCCTCGACGTACCCGTTGCCGCCAAGGCATTCCAGGGCCTCCGCGGCGTGGATGGGTGCGCGTTTGCAGACGTAGTACTTGCTCACAGCCAGGGAGATCCGGCGCAGCGAATCTGCGAACGCGTCGCCCGCAGCGGCCTTGTCGGTGATGTCGGCAAGCCACAGAGCAACGGAGGTCGCCGCTTCGGCCTCGATGGCGAGGTCGGCGATCACGTTGCGCATCAACGGTTGACCGATGAGAGTGGCACCGAATGCTGTGCGGTAGTTGGCGTGGTGCGCGGCTTGTGTCACACCGTTGCGCATACTCGACGCCGAGCCGAGCGTGCAGTCGAGACGGGTCATGTTGACCATCTCGATGATGGTCGGCACCCCACGACCCTCATCGCCGACCAACCAGCCCACCGTGTTGTCGTACTCGACCTCACTGCTGGCGTTGGATCGATTGCCCAGCTTGTCTTTCAGGCGCTGTAGCGCGAAGGTGTTGCGGGTTCCGTCCGGCAGGATTCGCGGGACCAGGAAGCAGGACAACCCGCCGGGCGCTTGCGCCAGGACGAGGAACACATCGCACATCGGCGCCGACGTGAACCATTTGTGACCCGTGATGCGGTAGGTGCCATCAGAAGTGATGGTTGCCGTCGTCGTATTGGCGCGAACGTCGGAGCCGCCCTGCTTCTCCGTCATGGACATGCCCGCCAGCAACCCTGCCTTCGATTGCGGCGTACGCAAGCCCGGGTCGTAGACGGTCGACGTCAGTCCGGGTTCGTACAACGCTGCCAGGTCGGGATTGGCGCGCAGCGCGGGGACGGCGCCGTAGGTCATCGAGATCGGGCAACTGTGGCCGGCGTCGACCTGGCTCCACACACTCATCGTCACCGCCCGGACGAAATGCGGGTTGGGTGTTGACCGCGTCCACGGCGTGCCGGCGAGTCCGAGTCCGACCGCCTCCTTCATCAGGCGGTGATAGGCGGGGTCGTAGTCCACCTCGTCGATCCGATTGCCGTATCGATCGTGGGTCCTGAGCGTCGGGGGATGAGCCTCGGCGCGGTCGCCCCAGTCGATGGCTTCGGCGCTGCCGGCCAGCCGCCCGACCCGGTGAAGCTCGTCGAGGACGTGATCAGCGTCGGCGCGGTGCACTGCCTCGAGAATCGACGGGGTGTCGGCGGCGTCGTGACCGACCAGCTCAGGGACCTGATTTGTGACGAGATGAGTGGACATCTCTCGACTGTATTACAAAACAGTCGACGATCGCCGCAAATCTGTAATATCCGTTTGAGCGGGATAGCATCGGACGATGACTACCGGCGTGGTGGGTGTTCGGAGGCTGACAGCGCGCTCGGTGGTCCTCAGCGCACTCCTCGGATTTCACTCCTCGCAAGCCCAGGTCCGCGGGGTCCTCGCGTTGGCCACCGAGCTGGGACTGCAAGAGTCTGCCGTCCGCGTGGCCCTGACCCGGATGGTTGCGGCCGGCGACCTCGAACGCCATGACGGCATGTATCGGCTGTCGGCTCGCCTGATCGAGCGTCAGCGCCGGCAAGACGAGGCCCTGCACCCTGAGGCGGGGCCCTGGGACGGCCGCTGGCGCATGGCTGTCGTCACCACCGGCGCGTCCGGATCTTCAGATCGGGCCGCAGTACGAGACTCCCTGCGCGCCGCTCGATGTGGTGAATTGCGCGAGGGGGTGTGGGCCAGGCCTGCCAACGTCGAGGTCGTGGTGAATGCGGAGGTCCGCGCTCGTCTCACCTTGTTCTCCGCCGTGCCCGAGGGGTCGCAGGCCGAGTTGGTCTCACGCTTGTTCGCGCTGGAGCTGTGGGCCGACAAGGCCGAGGGGCTGCTGGTCGCCATGGACGGCGCCACGTCTGTGTCCGAGCGGTTCGAGGTCGCAGCTGCCATGGTGCGCCACACGCTCGACGATCCGTTGCTGCCTGCGGAGCTGCTGCCCGAGGACTGGCCGGGGGAGCGCTTGCGCGAAGGCTACGAAGAGTTTCGGAAGGAACTTACGGCGCTCGCGGAAAGGCTTTTTGCCGAGCATTCGCGGTGACCTGTCTTCCCCAGGTCGACAGCAGCACCCGTTCCAGTCATATGCGCACGTTGCAACGTGTGCATATGACTGGACGGTGTGCATCTGTTTGCGAGCGACGTGCGCCGGGGTGTCTCAAGAATTATTTAGTTGAGCGGAACAGACTCAACTCTTTGTGCGTTACACCTTCTGAACGGGCACAATGAGGCCCGTACCTACTTGTTAGAAGACCAGAAGGAAGGTGCACGAGTGGACAGTTTCAACCCCACCACCAAGTCGCAGGCGGCTTTGTCGTCGGCGATCCAAGCGGCGGCCGCGGCCGGTAACCCCGACGTTCGGCCTGCTCACGTACTCGTCGCGCTGCTTGATCAATCTGACGGGATCGCTTCGCCGCTGCTCAAGGCGGTAGGCGTTGATCCTGCTCAGACCCGTGCAGCAGCGCAACAGCTCGTCGATCGGATGCCCAAGGCCTCCGGTGCGAGCTCGACCCCGCAGCTCAGTCGGGAGTCGATTACGGCGATCTCCGCAGCACAGCAACTGGCCGGTGAACTCGACGACGAGTTCGTCTCGACCGAGCATCTCGTTGTCGGTCTGGCAACCGGCGACTCCGACGTCGCGAAGTTGCTGGCTGATGTCGGTGCCACTCCGCAGGCCCTGCGGGAGGCGTTCGTCGCCGTCCGCGGCAGTGCTCGAGTGACCTCGGCCGACCCGGAGAACACCTATCAGGCGTTGGAGAAGTACTCCACTGACCTGACCGCTGCTGCCCGCGAAGGCAAGCTCGATCCGGTCATCGGTCGCGACACCGAGATCCGTCGCGTCGTCCAGGTGCTGAGCCGTCGTACCAAGAACAACCCGGTCCTGATCGGTGAACCCGGGGTCGGCAAGACCGCGATCGTCGAAGGGCTGGCCCAGCGGATAATCGCCGGTGACGTTCCCGAGAGCCTGCGCGGCAAGACCGTCGTCTCTCTCGACATGGGTTCGATGGTCGCCGGTGCGAAGTATCGCGGTGAGTTCGAAGAGCGACTGAAGGCCGTCCTCGAAGAGATCAAGGGCTCAGCCGGTCAGGTCATCACCTTCATCGATGAACTGCACACCATCGTGGGTGCAGGTGCGACCGGTGACTCGGCGATGGACGCCGGCAATATGATCAAGCCGATGCTCGCCCGCGGTGAACTACGGCTGGTCGGAGCCACGACCCTCAGTGAGTATCGTCAGTACATCGAGAAGGATGCGGCGCTCGAACGTCGGTTCCAGCAGGTGTACGTCGGTGAACCCTCGGTCGAAGATGCGGTCGGCATCCTGCGTGGCCTCAAAGATCGTTACGAGGTCCATCACGGTGTCCGCATCACGGACTCCGCGCTGGTGGCAGCCGCGACCCTGAGTGACCGCTACATCACGTCTCGGTTCCTGCCGGACAAGGCCATCGACCTGGTCGACGAGGCCGCGTCGCGGCTCCGCATGGAGATCGACTCGCGCCCAGTCGAAGTCGACGAGGTCGAACGTATCGTTCGTCGACTCGAGGTCGAAGAGGTCGCCTTGGAGAAGGAGACCGACGAGGCATCGAAGGTCCGCCTCGACAAGCTCCGCTCAGAGCTCGCCGACCAACGCGAGGAGCTGAACGAGCTCTCGGCCCGCTGGCAGTCCGAGAAGAACGCCATCAACTCGGTGCGCGATCTCAAGGAACGTCTGGAACACCTCCGTGGTGAGTCCGAACGCGCAGAACGCGACGGTGATCTCGGTCGTGCCGCCGAGTTGCGTTACGGTCAGATCCCCACGCTGGAAAAGGAACTCGAGGCCGCTGCGGCGAAGTCGGGTGCCACCGGTGGCGGCGATGTGATGCTGCAGGAAGAGGTCGGACCCGATGATGTGGCCCAGGTGGTCTCGTCGTGGACCGGTATTCCGTCAGGACGCATGCTCGAGGGTGAAACCGCGAAGCTGCTCCGGATGGAAGACGAACTCGGCTCCCGCGTCATCGGTCAGAAGCTGGCCGTCGAAGCGGTGTCGGATGCGGTGCGTCGTGCCCGGGCCGGTGTCGCCGACCCGAACCGGCCACTGGGATCGTTCCTGTTCCTCGGCCCGACCGGTGTCGGTAAGACGGAGCTGGCCAAGGCTCTTGCGGAGTTCCTGTTCGACGACGAGCATGCGATGGTTCGCATCGACATGAGCGAGTACGGCGAGAAGCACAGCGTCGCACGGCTCGTGGGTGCGCCCCCGGGCTATGTCGGCTACGAATCCGGCGGTCAACTGACCGAGGCCGTACGGCGTCGCCCCTACACGGTGGTGCTGTTCGACGAGGTCGAGAAGGCTCACCCCGACGTGTTCGACATCCTGCTGCAGGTCCTCGACGAAGGTCGGCTGACCGACGGCCAGGGTCGAACGGTGGACTTCCGTAACACCATCCTGATCCTCACCTCCAACCTCGGTGCCGGAGGTGACAAGGACCAGGTCATGAACGCGGTCCGGATGGCCTTCAAGCCGGAGTTCATCAACCGCCTCGACGACGTCGTGGTGTTCGATGCGCTCACCCCGGACGAGCTGGTGTCGATCGTCGACATCCAGATCGGTCAGCTCGGCAAGCGGCTCGCGCAGCGTCGGCTCACGCTGCAGGTGTCGGAAGACGCCAAGAAGTGGCTCGCCACTCGCGGTTTCGATGCGCTGTACGGCGCCCGGCCGCTGCGGCGCCTCGTCCAGCAGGCCATCGGCGATCAGCTCGCCCGCGCTCTGCTGGCGGGCAAGATCACCGACGGCGACACGGTGTCGGTGACCACAAGCGATGACGGCGAGACCCTCGTCGTCGGATAGCTGACAGATGAGAACCCCGACACCACATCGGTGCCGGGGTTCTTGCTGTCTGCAGATGTTGCAGCACCTGCAGATTCACGACAGCCGGTATTCAGCGCACGAAGTCGACCTGCACCTCGGTGACCCAGTCCGCCGGATCGTCGGACATCTCCAGATAGATCTCCCGGGCCTGGCCGTTCAAGGCGAAACCTTGCTCGGACACCCAGCGGTTGAGCTCCTGATACGTCGAGTCGATGGAGTCCATCGAACCCCGATGGATCATCGATGCGACCTCACCGCCGGGGATGTCGAAGGTGTCGAGCCCGGTCACTGGGCCGGACGCCACGGGGAAGGTGGCATGCACCCAGACCGCGTCCTCGGATTGCTCGGGTGCGGGGGAGTAGAAGGCCACGCTGGGGCCGACCGGGGTGACTGCGGTGGCCCCGAAGGCGGACATGATCTGCGGGTAGAGCGACCGGATGACGGGTCCGATGTCGTCGCTGGTCTGGCTGGAAGCGAGGGCTCGTAGCCCGACGTTCTTGATCGGGTCGACGGTTTTGGTCAGAACGGTGGGTGCGGACATGTCTGTCTCCATTTCGATGAGTCGGAGTCTCGCTTCCACCTGGGCGAGCCGGTACTGGTCGTGGCGGATCTGGGACTGGATCTCCGCGTGGCGCAGGCGCAACATCGCTCGCAGATCTGACCCGGTGAGTTCGTCGTCGACGATCCGCCGCACCTCTTCGAGGCGCAGGCCCAGGTCTTTGAGTGCGACGACGCGGTTGAGTCGCTGCAGCTGGGACACCTCGTAGTACCGGTAACCCGTATGAGGGTCCGTGCGCTGGGGTATCAACAGTCCGATCGAGTCATAGTGCCGCAACATTCGGACCGATACCCGGCCCAGCTTGGCGAAATCTCCGATGGTGATCATTGCGCTCTCCACGTTGCGGTCTCACACAGTGTCAGGGTCAAGGGTGCCGCATCCGAATGTGGTCGACAAGGGCACGCTCAATCGAAACAAAGGCCCGTTCAACGGCTTTAAAGGCCCGCTCGGCGTCTGGAAGGGCACGGTCGGCGGGGTAGGGCCGGGAGCACCAAAAACCGGGCCGCACCGTCCACGGTGCGACCCGGTTCTCCGGCCGAAATGATCAGGCAGCTACATGAGCTGCGTTCTGGGTTTCGTCACCGAGTGCGTGACGATTCATCCGGATCATGAACACGGTGACCGCCAGGGCCAGGGCCATGAACCCGGCGCCCCAGTAGAACGCCACGTCGTAGCTGTGGATACTGGCTGCCATGAACGCCGCGGGATCAGCCGGCACCGGCTCGCCGTCTGCTCCTGCGGTCATCGCACTACCCGAGCTGTTCGAGAAGACCTGCGCGACAATCGTGCTCAGCAGCGCAACACCCACCGAGCCGCCGACCTGCTGTGCGGTGTTGACCAGCGCGCTGGCGACTCCGGAGTCCTTCTCGTCGATCTGGTGCAGAGCGACTGCCTGCATGGAGACGAACACCAGACCCATGCCGAGGGCGATCAGGAGTTCACTGGGCAAGACGTGGGCGAGCCACGTCGAATCCGAATCCAGTTGTGCGAGGTACAGATATCCGAGGACGCCAGAAATGGTGCCGGCAATCATCAGGGGTCGCGGACCGAAGCGCGGGAGGAGTGAACTGGCCGACGCGGCTGAGACGATCAGCGCAATGGGGAACGGCAGGAACAGGATTCCGGCCCGTAGCGGCGTCTCGCCCAGGGTGTTCTGGAAGTAGTAGCTCAGGAACAGGAACATCGCGAACATGGCGGTCGGGATGATGAAGGCCACCAGGTAGGCGCCACCGCGGTTCAGCTCACCGGGTATCCGCAATGGGAGAAGTGGGTGCGTGGTTCGCAGCTCGATCGCGACGAATGCTGCCAGTAGTGCTGCGCCGGCAACGAACAGCATGATGGTCGATGCCGCGCCCCAACCTGATTCGGCGGCTTTGGTGAAGGCATAGACAATGCTGATCAGGCCCAGCGTGACGGTGACGGCGCCGGGGATGTCGTAACCGCCGGTTCGTTTGGTCGGTATGTCCTTGATCACGAGCCACAGGCCACCGATGGCAGCGATGATCGCGATCGGGGTGTTGACCAGCAGGGTCCAACGCCATGACATGTACTCGGTGAGTGCGCCGCCGGCGATCAATCCGATCGCCGCGCCGCCACCCGAAACTGCTGCGTAGACGGCAAAGGCGCGCGCCCGCTCACGATGTTCGGTGAACGTGACGGTGATCAGGGAGAGCGCGGCAGGCGCGAGCATCGCTGCGAACACGCCTTGGAGAGCGCGACCTGCGAAGAACGACATCTGGTCCCAGGCGAACCCGGCCATGGCGGAGGACGCCGCGAAGCCGGCGAGGCCGATCAGGAACATGCGGCGCCGGCCCAGGTAGTCGGCCATGCGTCCACCGAGAAGCAGTAGCCCGCCGAACAGCAGCGTGTAGGCGGTGAGCGCCCACTGCCTGTTGGCGTCGGAGATGTCCAGGTCGACCTGGGCGTAAGGAAGGGCGATGGTGATGATGCTGGCGTCGAGAACCACCATGAGCTGGGCGAGGGCGATGATCCCCAGTGCCCACCAACGGCGTGAGTCGCCGGTCGATGTCGGTGCGGTGTCGCGATCAGGTGAGTCCTGCGCGATGACGGTTTGGGGTGAAGCCACGAGATCCTCAAATCTGGAAGAGGGTGGATAACGAATCGATCTGTCACCGATAGTGGCAGAGTCAGACAGAAGTCGTCAAGCGACAAAATGCTGATCCGGACATTTGGCGCAGAGGGCAGCTATTTGGTCGAAGCGGAGTTATCATGTGGACGTGAGCATCGCGGAAATCGGAACAGGCCAGGTCAAGGCAGGTCTCCGTGAACGGAAGAAGCTTCAGACGCGCGACCGGCTGATCGCCGCCGCGCTGGAGCTGTGTGACCAGCAAGGCTTCGACGCAACGACCGTCGAGCAGATCTCGGATGCCGCCGACATCTCTCCGCGAACGTTCAATCGCTACTTCGCCACCAAAGAGGACGTCGTTCTCGCCCCGATCGAGGACATGATCGCCTCGATGGCGAACTCCCTCGAGGCGCAGCCGCACACCGACAACCACATCGAGGCGCTGGTCAATGCCCAAGTCCAGATCTTCGGTGGCCGGTGTCCGACCGGAAGTGTCGATCTCACCCGATTCGAGACGATGAATCGCATCATCCAGAATGCCCCGTCGGTGAATGCCCGCAGTATCGAATTGGGCGACAAGAAAATGCGGAGCATCACCGACCTGGTAGCCAAGCGGATGGGCGAGTCCGCAGACGACCCGGCGGTGCGGGTGACGGTCTCGGTCTACATGGCCCTGATGCACATCTCGATGGATACGTGGCGATGTGACCAGGACGGGTCGGTCCCCGCCGACACCGCCGTTGCCGCCGACACCCTCAGGGCGACGTACGAGACATTCCGCGAGATCGCCAAGACCGTCTGAGGTCGCCGCAGGTCAGTTGTTGTCGTCGTACTTGTTCTTGGAGTTCGTCCGCCAGTCGGAAAACTTGCGGTTGACGGTCTCCGCCACATCCGAGGCCGCCTGACCGACGCCGTCGACCACCCCTCCGAGTCCGTCGCGAATCCCCTTGATCAACGGGTCTTCGGACTCATCGAAGTTGTCGCGGTACGCCTTTCGCGCCGCGCCGATATCGTCGGCCACCTTGGCGTTGTCGTCGTCCTCGCGCCGCGGGTAGAGGCCGGCCACGATTTTGCCGTAACCACCGCGATCGACCCAGCGGTTGAGCTCAGCGGCTCGCAGCACCGAGAACGGGTGCGATTGCATCTCCAGGTTGAGCAATTTGAGGACGCCGTCGCGGAGGTCGCCGGTCCGCTCGTACTCTTTCGCCTGGGCGATGAAGGCCTGGGTGTCCATCTGATCGAGATGCTTGCCGCCCGCCAGTTTCAGTTCCACGCGTAGCGCCACATCGAGGTCTTGGCTGCAGAGCAGACCGGCGCGGTCGCCGGACAGCTCGGACTTGCGTTGCCATTCCATCAGTGCGGCGACGATCGCCCGCAGCGCCCATCCACCGAGCGGGATGAACCCGATCGACGCGGCAATCCGGGTCAGGTGCATCAACATCGTTCGGTACACCGCGTGTCCGGACAGCGCATGCCCGAGTTCGTGGCCGATGACAAACCGGAGCTCGTCGTGGTCCATCAGTTCGTACATGCCTGAGGTGACCACGATGAAAGGCTTGTCCATCCCGATGCAGACGGCGTTCACCAGTGGCGATTGGGAGATGTAGAGCTCTGGTTTGACCGGCGAATCCAGCGTTGTCACGCAATCGTCGAGCAGCGCGTCTAGGTCGGCGAACTGCCGAGGTCCTACCCGGGCCGAACTCGCGAGGTACAGCAGCCGGTGCTGACGCTCGCGGAGCAGACCCGACAGCGTCTTGAGGACCTGGTCGAAACCCTTGAGCCTGCGCAAGGCGGTCAGCGCGGTGCGGTCGGCGGGATGCTCCCACGCCCGCGAACTTATGCCCGGAAATGGGGTGCGCACGGGTACGGGTACCTGGGTCATCGTCGCTGGTCCTCCCTGTGCCGGATGAGATGGTGCCCGGCAACCCGATCAACCGTAGCGAAACATGCCTTCACCGACTGCGAATGTAGTTCTTTCAGACGACTGGGCTGACGCCGCAGACAGGCTCGCCCGGCCGGTGGGAGGTGTCGGTTCCCTGGGTTAGTTTAGGACCGTGGGGACACAGCGATGGCGGGCCGATCAGGTGCTGGCGTTGGCCCCTGATGCGGGGTCTCAGGCAGCTGGTCGGAAGCTGGCCATCCCGACGCCGTGGTCGTCGACGGGCGCCGTCGACAACGTGGTGTGGGGACTGTGTACGGGCAGTGGCAGGAATCCGTATCAGACAATCGTCGATCTCAGCGGCCCGGCGTACCGGTGTTCGTGTCCTTCCCGGAAGTTCCCGTGCAAGCACGCACTCGGTCTACTTCTGCTCTGGGCGGCCGGCGGCGTACCGGACGCACCGGCAGTCGCCGACTTCGCGAGGCCGTGGATCGACGAGCGCGCCGCGAAGGCTGCGGCTGCCCCGGTGCGCACTGAACGCGCCGAACCCAAGGACCCCGAGCGTGCGGCCCGCACCGCGGAGCAACGGGCGGTTCGCATGGCGGGCGGTCTCGAAGAGTTCGAGATGTGGCTCTCCGATCAGGTGCGCGGCGGACTCGCAGGCGCGGAGGCCGACCCGTATCGCCGGTTCGACCCGGTGGCCGCACGACTCGTCGACGCTCAGGTGCCGGGGCTGGCCCGCCGGGTTCGGGAACTGCCCGCGCTGGTCACCGGAGCCCGGTGGCCAGAACGGCTCCTCCGCGAACTGGCGATGCTGAGGCTGCTCGCGCGCGCACATCGGCGCATCGACGAACTCGACCCGGCGATGGCCGCCAACGTCCGCAGGCACCTCGGGTACCCCGTGGCGAAGGCCGACGTGCTGGCCACCGAGCCGGTGATCGACACCTGGCAGATCGTCGCCGTTCGCGACCGCGACGACGAACAGCTGATCACCCGCCGGGTCTGGTTGTGGGGGCACACCACGGGCAGGTGTGCGGTGGTGTTGTCGTTCTCACCCACTGCTGCGGGCCTCGACGGTCGCTTCATCGCCGGGATGTCGTTTGCCGGGCCACTGCACTTCTACCCGGGAACGCCTCCGCTGCGGGCACTCGTACCCGACGGCGATCTGCGGCTGACAGCGCTGACCTCGGGAACCATCGTAGGGACAACGGTGCAGACTGCTCTGGGCCGGCGTGCTGACGCGATAGCCGAAGATCCTTGGCTGCAGAGCTTCCCGGTTGTCATCGCCGGCAGGCCGGCGCTGGCGGAAGGGCGCCGCCTGCTCGTCGACGACGACGGTGTGTCGATCGACCTCGATACCACCGACGACCGCTGGTTCGCACTACTGGCCGTGTCGGGCGGACATCCGGTGCGGGTCTTCGGTGAGCTCGGAACCGAGGGGCTGGACCCGGTTGCCACCGAGGCTCTCGAGGCTCCCCAGGCGCAACGGATCGGCGCGGCATGAGCGGTTGGGACGAGCTGGTGTCCGCGGCGACGGTCGGAGTCGGGGGAAAGGCCCTCGATGTGCGTGACCTCGATCCTGCGATCGCCGCTGCGGCCGCCCGGGTCGACCGCAGAGACCCGGTGGCTGCGGTTCTTTCGATCGCTGCGCTGGACACCGTTGCCGCACGCGCGGGCCTGTTGGCTGGTCCGCCGGCCAAGGTTCTGCCTCCCGCACCTGACGACCATGGCCGGGTCATGAACGACCGCCTCGCCGGGTTACTGGGACAGGCGCTCGACTCAGGCGACGAGATGGCCACGTGGGCGATCGAGGCGATGGCGGCCCGAGACCTACGAGTTCCGTCGGAGCTGATTCCGATGCTGTTGCACCGCACCAAACGTCAGGTCAGGATCCGGCCGGCGGTCGCGGTTCTGGTGGGAACCCGGGGGCGGTGGCTCGTCGAGATCAGCGACATCGCGGCAGTGTTGCCGCCCAAGGATCTCAGCACGCAACCCGAGGACGTCGATGCCGAAGAGATCTGGTCGTACGGCAGCACGCCCGCCCGGGTGCGGGTGCTTCGTCGCCGACGATCTGAGGACGCCGTCGGAGCTCTGCAACGCCTGCAAGCGGTCTGGGCGACCGAACCCGGTGACGTGCGGGCCGCCCTGCTCGGGGCACTGGAGGTCGGCTTGTCCCTCACCGACGAGGCATTCCTCGACCGAGCCCTCGACGATCGCAAAGGGTCGGTACGCGCCGCGGCAGCGCGACTGCTGAACGGCATCCCGGACTCCGGACTGCAGCAACGGATGATCGAACGGGCGCGGCATGTCCTCGTCGCATCTGGTCGTGGGCGGCGTCTTCGCTTGTCGCTGGTGTTGCCGGAGCGGGCTGACGAATCCGCTCGGCGCGACGGCATCGATCCGAATCCACCGCGGGGCACCGGGTCGGGTGCGTGGCTCGCCCGCCAGATCCTGCAGAACACGCCTTTGGCACTGTGGGAGAACACGTTCGGCAAGCCCGCGCAGGTGCTGGTCGAGGCGGTGTCCGATGATGACGCGGACACCGTGCTCGGCGCCTGGGGCGATGCTGCCGTCGCGCAGCGCAACGCGACGTGGGCAGGCGCCCTGTATCGGGCGCCGGGCGCCGATCCCGCGCTGATCGGAATCCTGGCTGATCCGAAGAGGAGCGAGGCGACGGTGTGGTGGCTCCGCAACCGTCGACCGCCCGGGAACGTGCTGGCCCATGTTCCGGCGCCCTGGACCGACGAGGTGGCCGCAACCGCCCTGAATTCGGCTTTGCGCGAGTCGATCTCACCGTCATCGACCCCGCTGTGGCATTGGCGTGGCCTCGTCGATCAGCTGCGCCTCGGGCTGCCCGTCGGGCCCGCCTATCGCTGGATCGAACAGATCGACGCGGTGCGCGACCGGATGAAGGGTGGCTGGCCGCAGTTGCTCGAACCACTCAAGTGGGCGCTGATCCTGCGCACCGCGATCACCGAGGAGATGCATGACGAATCCTGAACCGGACATCCTGCGCCCGCATGCCGAGCAGCTCTACGCAGGTGAACTGGCGGCGCTTGCCGCCGCAGACGACCGGTCCCGACCGCAGCAGTGGAACCTGTCTCCGTCGGCGGTGGTGACGTACCTCCTCGGCGGGACGTTGAGCGATGGAACGGTCATCTCTCCCAAGTACATCGGTCCGCGGCGCCTGATGGAGGTCGCGGTCGCGACTCTCGCCACGGATCGGGCGCTGCTGCTTCTCGGTGTGCCGGGTACCGCGAAAACCTGGGTGTCCGAACACCTCAGCGCGGCGATCAGCGGCCGGTCGACCCTGTTGATCCAGGGCACCGCGGGTACTCCTGAAGAGGCGATTCGCTATGGCTGGAACTACGCCCGGCTCCTCGCCGAGGGTCCGAGCGAGCAGGCGCTGGTCCCCTCACCGGTGATGATCGCGATGCGCGAGGGCAAGATCGCGCGGATCGAAGAACTCACGCGCATCCCCTCCGACGTCCAGGATGCGCTGATCACGGTGCTGTCGGAGAAATCGCTGCCGATCCCCGAACTCGGCACCGAAGTGCAGGCCACCAAAGGCTTTTCGGTGATCGCGACGGCGAACAATCGCGACCGCGGTGTGAACGAACTGTCGTCGGCATTGCGCCGACGGTTCAACACCGTGGTGCTGCCGTTGCCGGCGACCGCCGACGAGGAGGTCTCCATCGTGACCCAGCGGGTGCAGGCACTCGGACAGACGCTGCATTTGCCCGAGATTCCGAGTGCGTCCGAGGAGATCCGCCGCGTCGTCACGGTGTTCCGCGAACTGCGGTCGGGACTCACCGCCGACGGTCGCACCCGCGTCAAACAACCCTCGGGTACGTTGTCGACCGCCGAGGCGATCTCTGTGGTCACGCACGGAGTGGTGATGTCGGCGCACTTCGGCGACGGAGTCCTTCGGCCGTCCGACACCGCGGCGGGCATCCTCGGTGCGGTGGTCAAGGATCCGGTTGCGGACGCCGTGGTGTGGACCGAATACCTGGAAGCCGTTGTGCGCGAGCGCAAGGATTGGGCCGACTTCTACCGGGCGTGCCGCGAGGTCGAACATTGACCTCGGTGTCCGACGACACCAGCACGGCCCCCGATCCCGATGCGACCGAGCCTGTCGCCCCCGGAACATACGTCTTGGGAGTACGGCATCATGGTCCGGGTTCGGCCCGCGGCGTCCTCGCCGAACTGGACCGGATCGACCCCGACATCATCCTGATCGAGGGACCGGCGGACGCCGACCCGCTCGTCGGATTCGTAGGGGCCGATGACATGACGCCGCCGGTCGCGATCCTGGCGTACGCCGTCGATCGTCCCGCTGTCGCAGCATTCTGGCCGTTCGCGGCCTTCTCTCCGGAGTGGCAGGCCATGCGATGGGCAAACGAGTCGAACGTACCGGTGCGTTTCTGCGATCTACCCGCCGCCATGGTGCTCGCCCATGGTCGTCGCGGCGATCAGGACGCAACGGAGACCGCGGACGAGGAACCGACCCTCGACCTCGCCGAGCCTGACGGCCTCGACGCGGGCGCACCTGTGCGGACCGATCCCATCGGCGTGCTCGCCGATGCCGCCGGATATGACGATCCCGAACGCTGGTGGGATGACGTCATCGAAACCCGTTCCGACGGGGGAGGGTTCGAGGCCGTCGCGGAGGCCATGGCCGCCCTGCGCGACGAGTTGCCGCCGGTGGGTGATCAGGGCGATCGGCTTCACGAACAGCGCCGCGAAGCCCAGATGCGGCAGGTACTCCGCAAGGCGTCCAAGGAACCCGGTGTGCAGCGGGTGGTGGTGGTCTGCGGGGCCTGGCATGCGCCGGCACTGATGGGCAAGCTGCCGCCTGCGACCGGTGACGCCAAGCTTCTGCGCGGCACACCCAAGGTCCGGGTGAAGCTGGCCTGGGTGCCGTGGACCCATTCGCGGCTGGCGTTCGCATCCGGATACGGCGCAGGGGTGGTCTCGCCCGGCTGGTACCACCACCTGTTCACCCAGCCGCAGGAGGTCATCACCCGTTGGCTCATCAAGGTTGCGCGCCTGTTGCGGGGCAAAGATATTGCGATCTCCTCGGCGCACGTCATCGAGAGCGCCCGGTTGGCCGAAGCGCTCGCGACACTGCGGCGCCGTCCCCTCCCCGGGCTCGCCGAGGTCACCGAGGCCACCGAGGCGGTGATGTGCGACGGCGACGACTCCGTCATGGCGCTGATCAACGACGAACTGGTGATCGGCGAACTACTCGGGTCCACCCCCGCCGATGCCCCGACAGTTCCACTCGAGGCAGATCTTCGGGCACGTGCCCGTTCGGCGCGGCTGAAGATCGACCCCATGGCCCGGCAACTCGTCCTGGATCTCCGCAAGCCGACGGATCTGTCGAAATCGGTGCTGCTGCACCGCCTCGCGTCCCTCGACATCGACTGGGGTGTGCCGGAAGAAGTCGCCGGATCGGGCACCTTCAAGGAGGGCTGGCGTCTCGCGTGGAAGCCGGACTTCGCGATCGACATCGTCGTCGCGGCGGTGTGGGGCACCACCGTCGACGCCGCTGCCACGAGCAGACTGATCGACCGCGCGACGACGGCAACGCGGCTGGCCCAGGTCACCGCGGTCCTGGAGCAGGCGCTGCTGGCCGATCTTCCGGACGCCGTCAGCCGGGTGCTCGGTGCTGTGCACGACCGCGCGGCCATCGACCGCGACGTCGAGCATCTGATGAACGCGCTGCCCGCACTGTCGCGGGCTCTGCGCTACGGCGATGTTCGCGGCACCGACACCCGGGCGCTGGCCGAGGTCACCACGTCCCTGCTCGTCCGCGTGTGCGCCGGACTGCCCGCTGCCGTCACCGGGTTGGGCGCTGAGGCGGCCGCTGAGTTCCGGAAGATGATCGATCAGGTGCAGGAGGTGACCGACCTCCTCGAGCAGGTCGGGATCGCCGGGGAGGAAGCAGCGACCTGGCGCGACGTGCTACGCGCACTGGCCGACCGGCGAGACCTGCACGGCGCCTTGGTGGGTCGAATCGTGCGCATCATGTTGGACTCCCGGGAGATCGACGCCGATGAGGCTGCCACCAGGTTGCACCGCGCTCTGTCGGTCGGCGCGGTCCCCGCAGACAAGGCGGCGTGGATCGACGGCTTCATCGGCGGGGGTGGGCTGCTGCTGGTGCACGACCGAACACTGCTCGCCGTCATCGACCACTGGCTCGCAGGTCTGCCCGACGAGCAGTTCACCGAGTTGGTCCCGCTGCTGCGCCGCACCTTCAGCTTGTTCGAGGCGGGCATCCGCCGCAATATCGCGGAGTCGGTGAAGGGGATCGGGGGCGGGGTGATCGCGGTGGCAGCGCCTTCACAGATCGATGGAGAACGTGCCGCGCCTGCCGTCGCCGTGGTCGCGGGACTGCTCGGACTGCTGCCCGCAGCGGAGGAGAGCGCCGATGCCTGATCAGCCCGGACTCGACCCGGCCGAGGACGCGCGCCTGCGACGGTGGCGGATGGTGGTCGGAACACAGGCCGACGATGCGCTCGGCAGACCCGGCGGTGGGCAGATGCAGGAGATGGACCGTTCACTCGCCGCGCTGTACGAGGCCCCCGGTGGTCGTCGGGGCGGGCTGGGCGGTTCGGCCCCGTCGGTGGCCCGATGGCTCGGCGACATCCGGAAGTACTTCCCGTCCAACGTCGTCCAGGTGATGCAACGCGACGCCGTGGACCGGTTGGGGATCGCCGCACTGCTCGCCGAACCCGAACTGATGGACACCGTCGAGGCGAACATCGACATGGTCAGCACCCTGATCAGTCTGGGCAAGGCGATCCCCGAGACCTCACGAGCATCCGCCCGAGCCCTCGTTCGCAAGGTGGTCGACGACGTAGAACGCCGGATCGCCGATCAGACCAGGGCGGCAATCACGGGCGCCCTCAATCGCGCTGCGACGACCCATCGGCCCAGACCTGCCGACATCGACTGGAATCGGACGATCGCCAAGAATCTCAAACACTATCTGCCGGAATACCGTACGGTCATCCCGCACCAGCTGGTGGGACACGGACGTCGTTCGGCGCAGCTCGGTCGCGACGTCGTGGTCGCGATCGACCAGTCCGGGTCGATGGCTGCGTCGATCGTCTATGCGTCGATCTTCGGCGCTGTCCTCGCGTCGATGCGATCCATCCGGACCTCCCTGGTGCTTTTCGACACCGAAGTCGTTGATCTCACAGACGAATTGGACGATCCGGTGGAGGTCCTGTTCGGTGCCACGCTCGGTGGGGGCACGGACATCAACCAGGCGATCGCCTACTGCCAAGGCCTGATCACCCGGCCGACAGAGTCGATCTTCGTCCTGATCTCGGACCTCTACGAGGGTGGTCTCCGCGACACGATGCTGGCGCGGGTCGCCGCGATGTCGGCCGCCGGTATCACCGTCGTGGTGCTGCTGGCCCTGTCCGACGAGGGAGCGCCCGCCTTCGACCGTGATATCGCACTGGCGTTGGCGGACATGGGTATACCGGCGTTCGCGTGTACGCCTGACGCCTTCCCTGAACTGTTGGCGGTGGCGATCGGGCGCGGCGACATCACGGCCTGGGCAGCCTCGAAAGAACTCGAACAGCGCGGGATGTGACAACCCAGTTGTTCCAGGCAAACCCAGCAGCTGTGCAGTAGCTGGACTTGCCTGGAACGCCTGGGTTCGGGATGTCAGGCGGGGATCTTCTCGGCCGCCGGCGCGATGAGGTCCAGCGCGAAGGGCACCGACAGGACCGTCGGGTTACTCAGGGCGGAGGCGTTGTTGTTGTTCACGAACACTGTGGCGCCACTCTTGACGGCAGTACGGTTCGCCCAGCCTGGCAGCTTGTCGAAAGCCGCCGGATCGCCGCCGAGTGGCCACAGCACCAACAGATCCGAGTCCAGCAGATCGGTACGCTCAGCTGAGACCAGAACTCGACTCTGTCCTTCCGCCACCTCACTGATCTTGGGATCGAGCACAAACCCCATGGAAGTCATCAGCTTGGTGGTCGGGTCGTTCTCGTCCGCGATCAGGCCGATCTGTCCTTCCGCGTTCAACTGCCCGAACGAGAAGGTTTTTCCCTGCGCGTTCGGGTGAGCAGCCTTGAAGTCGGTGACCTGCTGCTCTGCGTCGTCGACGAGGGACTGTGCCTGGTCCTGCTTTCCGAAGATCTGTCCTGCCGTCAGCGTCACGTCCTGCCACGAATCCATGACCGCGTCCTTCTGCATCACCGGGATCACCGGCGCAACCTGGCTCAGGCGCTTGTATTCGTCTTCACTGCCCAGATATCCGGCCAGGATGATGTCCGGCCCGATGGCCGCGAGCTGGGGAACACTGATCGATTCGGCGCCGAGGTACGGGATGATCTCGGACTCGTGAGCAGGTGTCCACTCGAACCTGTTGTTCTCACCCGAGTAACCCTCGGTGACATATTCGGCTCTGATCGGCACATCCAGCGCGACCAGCGCATCGGTCCAGCTGCCCAGCATGGTGACAACCACCTGCGGTTCGGAGTCGATGGTGGTGGAACCGAATTCGTGCTCGATGGTGATCGACTCGAAGCCGCTGCTGCTGGACTTGTCGTCGTCCGGGGAGCTGCAGCCTGCGACCACGAGCGCCATCGTCACCAACGCGGTTCCTGCCGCACCGACCCGACGTGAAAACTTTCCCAATGCCCTACCCTTCGTGCGTACCGCTTCGTTGCGATTAGGGCAGCCTAACCAATCTTGGCGACGGGGTAAAGCCGGGGCTTCACTTCTTAGCTGGTGGCGCTTCTCTTCGAGCCGGCCGGCGAGGCGTCGGTGTTCCCGTATTTTTTCTGGCGCCAGACACCGATACCGACGATGACCACAGCGGAGATCGTCGACAGCAGAATCGCGTCTTGCTGATTCGAATCGAAGGCCATCAGGACCAGGACCGCGATGATGAAGACGATCACCGCAACAGTGAGGAACGGGAACAGCCACATCGTGACCGCAGGCGTCTCCTTGCGCGCTCGCATCGACCGGCCGAGGACGAATTGGCTCACAGCGATCGAGAGGTAGACGAACAGCGCGACGGCGCCGCTGGTCGCGAGTAGGTAGCCAAAAATCTTGTCCGGCAGGACGTAATTGCCGATGACAGCCAGGAATCCGAGCGCCATCGACGCGATGACCGACACCCAGGGCACACCGTTGGCAGTGAGTTTCTTGACTGCAGCCGGCGCCTCACCGCGGTCGCCGAGCGAAAACAGCATCCGCGACGCGGTGTACAGGGCGGAGTTCAGGCACGATGCCACTGCGGTGAGCACCACGATGTCCATGATCTGAGCCGAAGCCGGAATGCCGATGGCCTCCAGCACTGTTTGATACGAGCCATCATCGAGCTGGTTGTACGGAACCAGGGCCACGATGACGAAGATCGAACCGATGTAGAAGATGCTGATACGCCAGATCACCGAATTGACCGCCTTGCGAATCCCTTTCTCGGGGTCGGGTGACTCCGCTGCGGCGATGGTGACGATCTCGGTGCCCATGAACGAGAACATCGTCACCAGCATGGCGGAGATGATCGCGGCGTACCCGTTGGCGAAGAATCCGTCGGGTTCCCAGAGGTGACTGACACCGCTGGTCTCCGACCCCGGGAACAAGCCGAGTATGGCGACCACGCCGATCGCGATGAAGGCGACGATGGCGACAACTTTGATGAGGGCGAACCAGAACTCGAACTCGCCGTAGTTCCCGACGCTGATGAGATTGGTGGCGGTCAGGAGCAAGGTCACCGCGAGGGCCCAGATCCATTGGTCGCCGCCGATCAGTTTGCTGAAGATCTCTGCGGCCGCCGTGGCCTCCACCGGAATCACGAGGACCCAGAACCACCAGTAGAGCCAGCCGACCGAGAATCCGGCCCAGCGTCCGAGCGCGCGGTGCGAATAGACCGAGAACGATCCGGTGTCCGGATTGGCCGTCGCCATCTCGCCGAGCATGCGCATCACCAGGATCACCAGCGTGCCCGCGAGCGCGTACGAGATGAGGACGGCGGGGCCGGCTTCCTCGATGGCGTTGGCGGAACCGACGAACAGCCCGGCGCCGATCACCCCGGCGATGGAGATCATGGTGATGTGCCGCGGTTTGAGCGATGTTCCCAGCTGGCTCGACGCTGCGGCCTCGCTGCCGGTCGCATGTTGATCTTCGGTTGTCATGCCCGACCTCCGGTTTCGTCCCTGCAAGCTTGTCCCCGCGGACGCGGCGAATCAAACAACGGACATCAGCTCACCTAGAACAAACTGTTGCGCTATGCGAACATCAATGCATGGACAGCAACATCCTGTCTTTGGTTCCGGAGCCCGAGACCCCTGGTGCATCGATCGGCATCGGTATGGTCTGCCCCTTCGACATGGCTCTGGACAGAGAACTCTGGCGCTGGATGCCGTGGTCGGTGTCGCTCTACTTCACCCGCACCCCGATGCCGGCGTCGTCGTTGGTGGACGTCGACATGGTCAGTGCGCTCGGGGAACACTCGCAGATCCGGGAGGCCGTCCGCAGCGTCCTCGGGGTACGGCCTGCCGCCGTGGGGTATGCCTGCTCATCGGGAAGTTTCGTGCACGGTCTCGCTGGTGCGACGGCGCTGTCGGAATGCATGCGCGATGCGGGCGCCCCGGCGGCGATCACGACGTCCGAGGCGCTGGTGCGGGCCCTGGACATGCTGGATCTCGGGCGGATCGCCGTCGCGACCCCGTACGTGGCGTCGCTGACGAATCTGCTCTGCGACTTCCTCGCCGAAGCGGGCCGCACGGTGGTCTCGCAGGCCGGTCTGGGCTACGACCACGACATCTGGACGATCCCCTACAGCGCCACCGCGGACCTGATCCGCGCCTCTGACAGCCCGGACGCCGACGCCATCTTCGTCTCCTGTACCAACCTGGCGACCTACGACATCCTCTCCACGCTCGAGGTCGAACTCGGTAAGCCGGTGCTGTCGGCAAACCAGGTGACCGCGTGGGCGACGTTGCAGGAGGCCGGCGTGGTCGACCATGGCGCCGAACCTTGCGCGGTGCAGTCGCTGTTCGGTCGCGTCGCGTGAGTAGTGTTCAGCTCATGACCGCACCGTTTGGGCAGGCCGGAACTGCGAAGTACGTGCAACTCACCACCTTCCGAAAGGACGGCACCCCGGTCGCGACACCGCTGTGGGCCGTGTCGGACGGCGACAAGTTGCTGATGTGGACGGTGACCGACTCGTGGAAGGTCAAGCGGATTCGGCGCAATCCAGAGGTGTTGGTGCAGGCGTGTGATGCGCGTGGCAGGAAGGTGTTCGGGGACATCATCAAGGGCACTGCCGAGGTTCAGGACGCAGAGGGCACAGCGCACACGCGAGAGGCGATTGCAAAGAAGTACGGCATCCTGGGGTGGATCACCGTCAAGGGCAGTCAACTGCGACGCGGCGATGGTGGCACCGTCGGGCTGGCGATCACGGCAACCGGATAGTCAGCCCCGGAAGACGCTGCCCAGGATGTCGCTCTGGACGGTAGTACCGGCGAGTTTCAGTCCGTACCAGGCCGTCACCTGATTGGCGGTCAGCACCGGCTTGCCCACGGCCTCCTCGAGCTCGGGAAGCCAGGCGACGGTGTGCAGAGCCGTGTCGGGGATCAGGACGGCCTGCGCGTCGGGTGAGTCGTTGCTCTTGGTCAGCGCCAGTACGGCCTCATGGTCGAGCCGGCCGGCCATCGCTGCCGTCGGGATGTCGTGGGACACCAGTTCGGTGACGGTGATCCCTGCTCTGCCGAGGAAGGCCGCGAAGTGCGACGAGACTTCCTCCGGATAGGTTGCGGCGATCGCCACCCGATCCAGGCCCAGCTCGCGGCACGCGGCGGCGAACGCGATCGACGTCGAAGCGGCCGGTACACCCACTTCTTCGCTGATCTCGGCGACCTGCTGATGGGCACCGTCCCAACCGAAGACGAAACTGCCGGAAGTACAGGCCCACATCACGGCGTCCGGCGAAAACGCGGCGACTTCACGGGCGCCTTCGATCAGCCGGTCGCTGCTGCCCAGATCGAGCAGGGCGCCCACCTCGTGCGCATCGACGCCGACGGTCGTGAGGATGACGGGCAGCGAAACCTCCTGGCCCAGTATCCGTTCCACCAGCGGGTAATCGTCTTCGGCCGCGCTGCCCGGGTACAGGATCCCAATGGTGACCGACATCGTCGTCCTCTCTGCTCGGCCCTCGACCTGCCGTCGGATAAGGACAGGGCTGGTCTGTCCACTTCGAGACCGGTACATTGCGGTAAATCGTCAACAATCTACCAAGAGGTTCGCCGAATGCGGAGGTGAGTACGGACGTGGAATCGCGACAGAACTGGGGCATCCGCAGCCACGGCGTCGTCGAACTCACCACCCTTTACCGAAGCGGTGAGCTCTCGCCCGTGACCGTTGTCGAGGAAACCCTGGACGCGATCGCCCGGTACAACCCGGACCTGAATGCATTCACGCAGGTCCACGGCGATTCGGCGCGCCGCGAGGCCCTTCAGTCCGAAGACCGCTACCGGCAGGGTTCGCCACTCGGTGTGCTCGACGGCGTGCCGGTCACCATCAAGGATCTCCTGCTCACGGCGGGCAGGCCGACACTGCGCGGATCCGAATTGATCGATCCGGATCAGCCCTGGCCGGAGGATTCGCCTGCCGTCGCGCGCCTGAAGGAAGCGGGCGCGGTGACGCTCGGGAAGGTCACCACCCCGGAGTTCGGCTGGAAAGGCGTCACCGACAGCCCGGCCTTCGGCGTGACCCGCAACCCCTGGAACACCGCGCGGACCTCGGGAGGCTCGAGCGGCGGCAGCGCTGCAGCCGTCGCCGCGGGCCTCGGGGTGTTGTCCGTCGGCACCGATGGCGGGGGGTCCATTCGTATCCCCGCCGCTTTCTGCGGAATCGTGGGCTTCAAGCCGACTTATGGACGCGTGCCGATCTATCCGGCCAGCCCGTTCGGGACGCTCGCGCACGTGGGGCCGATGGGACGCAGCGTCGCCGACGTCGCAGCGCTGCTCGACGTGATCAGCGGATTCGACGCCAGGGACTGGTCAGCGCTCCCGCCGGCACCGCAGGTGGACCTCGGCACCGGATCGTTGAACGGCCTGCGGATCGCCTTCAGTCCGGACCTCGGGTACGGCACCAACAATCCAGCAGTGGAGCGCAAGGTCAGGGACACGCTCGAGGTGTTCACGGGACTCGGCGCGCACGTCGAGGAGATCGACCTGGCACTGAATGACCCGGTCTGGGCCTACCACGTGCTGTGGTTCGCCGGGGCGGCCGTGGTCGTCGCAGCACATGGTCCGGGGGCCGCAGCAAAAGTCGATCCCGGACTCATCCTGTCGCTGGACCGGCACAGCAACTTCTCGGCCGGTGAGTTCATAGACGCCACCACCCTGCGTATGGACCTCGGGCGGCGAATGGGCTTGCTGCACCAGGAGTACGACCTGCTCATCACACCGGCGATGCCTGATGTCGCGTTCGAGGCGGGCGTCGACGTGCCTGCGGGCTCTGCCGATCCGGACTGGACGAGTTGGACCCCGTACAGCTATCCCTTCAACCTGACCCAACAGCCGGCGATCACTGTGCCCTGCGGATTCGTCGACGGGTTACCGGTCGGCGTCCAGATCGTCGGACCGCGGCACGCCGACGAGCGAGTCCTGCAGGCAGCACATGCGTTTGAACGTCACGTCGCTGTGAACTCGAGTGCACCGAAAGGTGGGGGGCATGAGTAGATATCTGCGGATCACCCTGGAGAAGCGTTCGGTGAGCGCGGTGGCCCGATTGCTCGATGACGAGGCACCGCGTACCGCAGAGGCGGTGTGGCAGGCGTTGCCGAAAGGTGGGCAGGTGTACCACGGGAAGTTCGCGCGCAACGAGATCTACACACTGGTACCGGCTTTCGCCGGCACCGAGCCGGGACCGGAGAACACCACCGTCACCCCGATCCCGGGCGACCTGTGCTACTTCACGTTCGACGGGACTCTCGAAAACGCCGCCTATGGGTACGAAAATGACAGTGCGGCGCGCGATCACACGCTGTTGATCGACCTTGCTGTGTTCTACGGCCGGAACAATCTACTCATCAACGGTGACGTGGGGTGGGTGCCGGGCAACGTCTTCGCGACCATCGAGGAGGGCCTCGGGGAGTTCGCCGCTGCCTGCAACGACGTGTGGATGGGCGGGGCGCGCGGTGAAACGCTCACGTATCAAAGGGTGGAGTGAGCAGTGACCGAACCGATGAAGGCTCCCGATACCGCACGAAAACGCGCGGCGAGGTCCAGGGTCCTCGAACCACTCGTGCAGGAGTCGACGCCCGCGATCATCGCGAGGCAGCTCCGCGCGGCCATCGCCGGAGGAGACTTCGCTCCGGGGTCGCAGCTCACCGAATCTGGACTGGCGGCCGATCTCGGGGTCAGTCGGGGCCCCCTGCGTGAGGCCATGCAGCGCCTGACCCAGGAAGGATTGCTGGTCAGCTACCGGAATCGCGGGCTGTTCGTCATCACGATGGACGACGACGACATCCGGGACATGTATGTCGCTCGAACAGCAATCGAGCGCGCGGCACTCGAGCAGGTGATCCTGCGGAGTCCGGACGAGGCGGTGGATGTGCTCGGTGTGTGTGTCGAAGAGATGGAACGGTACGCCGATGAACCGAACGGACCACAGATAGCCGACGCTGACATGGGCTTTCATCACGCGCTCGTCGAATTGGCGGGAAGTCCGCGTCTGTCGCGGCTGCACGAGACGATCCTGGTGGAGACCCGCATGTGCCTCGGCGCGATGCGCGGGACGTATGCTTCCTCGGAGGAACGCATCTCCGAACATCGTCGACTGGTCGAAGCGATCGCAGCACGCGACATCAAAGCCGCGGATGAGATCATGATCGACCACATGCGCGATGGCTTGCGCCGCATCATCGCCGAACCGGGGGCGGTATCGCAATTCGCCGGTGCGGCGATGGCTCCAAGTTCTAACGTACCCATGAACCGTCCGGCAGCGGACTCGAAGCGCACCGGACCGCGAACCTGACCTGCAGCATCCGCGGGCCGCGTACCACCTAGGAGGCAGCCACACAGAACCGTATGGGAACGCCTGCTCTCGAGCACCCGGGGGCAGTTGTAATTTGTGGGCCTCGAAGACACCGAGATCGATTGAATGTCTTCAGTTCTGAGGAGGTATCGATGAGCCCAGACATACAGAAGTCAAGTTCCGCAGTTCCACCGGGATTCCCGGATCCGGAATCCCCGGAGGGCAAGAAGCTACTACGCAAGGCGATCGGCGCATCTGCCATCGGCAACGCGACGGAGTGGTACGACTATGGCGTCTACGCCGCCACCACCACCTATCTGACCCAGGCATTCTTCCCTGGCGACCTCGGCACCATCGGCACCATGCTCGGCTTCGCGATCTCGTTCGTCCTTCGGCCGATCGGAGGCATGGTCTGGGGTCCGATTGGCGACCGCATCGGTCGAAAAGCCGTGCTGGCCATGACGATCTTGCTGATCTCAGGTGCCACTGCGCTCATCGGCGTGCTACCGACAGAGGCCGTGGTCGGGGTCTGGGCACCGGTTCTGCTGATCACGTTGCGCGTGGTCCAGGGCTTTTCCACCGGCGGGGAGTACGGTGGCGCGGCCACATTCATGGCGGAGTACGCACCGGATCACAAGCGTGGCAAGTACGGTAGCTTCCTCGAGTTCGGAACTCTGGCCGGCTTCGTCATGGGCACGGCATTCGTGCTGGTGCTGGAGCTGTTCCTGACCGATGACCAGATGCAGCAATGGGGTTGGCGTATCCCGTTCCTGTTCGCGCTGCCTCTCGGCCTGATCGGTCTCTATCTGCGAAATCAGATGAACGACACACCGGTTTTCACCGAGATGGAGCAGAAGGACGAGATCGAGGGATCGGCCTGGCAGGCGTTCAAGAGCCTGCTGACCACCTACTGGCAGCCGATTCTGGTGATGTTCGGACTCGTTATTGCGCTCAACGTCGCCAACTACACGTTGTTGGCGTACCAACCGACGTATCTCAAGACCACCATCGGAATGACCGAAACCACCGGCACGATGGTGATCCTGATCGGTGAGCTCGCAATGATGGCCTGCATCCCGTTCTTCGGGGCGTGGTCGGACAAGATCGGGCGAAAACCCATGTGGTGGGGGTCGTTGATCGGACTGTTCGTGTTCGCGTTGCCGATGTACTGGCTGATGGGTCAGGGATTGGCGTGGGCGATCGTCGGCTTCGTGGTGCTGGGCCTGCTGTACATCCCACAGCTGTCCACGATCTCGGCGACGTTCCCGGCCATGTTCCCCACGCAGGTGCGGTATGCGGGCTTCGCGATCTCGTACAACGTCGCGACAGCTGCTTTCGGTGGTACCGCGCCACTGATCAACGATGCAGTGACGGCGAACGAAGGATGGGAACTCTTCCCAGCCGGTTACATGATGCTCGCGTGTGCGATCGGCATGATCGCGCTGCCGTTCTTGCGTGAGACGGCGGGCTGTTCGATCCGCGGGACCGAGATCCCCGGTGAAGAGACAGACGCCGAGAAGAAGTTGGTCAACAACTGACTTCTTGTCGACGCGTTCGGCCCGGCCACCTCAGGTGGCCGGGCCTCGCCGTCGACCGGGCCAATAAGGCCGTCGAGCGTGCCATAACTCGCGTCGAGCGTGCCGTCCGGCAAGATCGAGAAGAATGCGTTGCGCCGCAGCGTCTAGTCAACCGATCGAGCGGGAGAACCAATGGAGCCGGCCGTCACCTACGAGTCCCTTGATGATGGGCGAATCGCCCGTGTGTCGTTGAATCGCCCCCAAACGCGCAACGCCCAGAATCGACGATTGCTCGTCGAACTCGATGAGGCGTTGCGAAAGGCCGAGGCCGACGACACCGTGCGCGTGATCATCCTGGCGGCCAACGGTCCGAGCTTTTCTGCCGGTCACGACATGGGGTCAGAAGAGGCGATCACCGAGGTTGCGCCCGGTCCGAATCAGCACGCGACATTTCGAATGGACGGTGGGACGAGGGAAGGTGTCGTCGAAAACAGGGCCCTCCAGGAGTGGCACTACTACTTCGAGAACACCAAGCGCTGGCGGGAACTGCGCAAGATAACGATCGCGCAGGTACACGGGAACGTGATCTCCGCTGGTCTGATGCTCATGTGGTCCTGCGACCTCATCGTCGCGGCTGACGATGCGGTCTTCTCTGACGTGGTCGCAGCACGTCTTGGTATGCCTGGTGTCGAGTATGTAGCGCACCCGTGGGAGTTCGGACCGCGGAAAGCCAAAGAGCTGCTCTTGACGGGTGATTCGATTGACGCAGAGGAAGGTTACCGGCTCGGGATGGTGTCGAAGATCTTCCCCCGAGACGAACTGCCCGACAAAACGCTCGAGTTCGCGAGGCGTATCGCGTCACGACCCACATTCGCCGCGCTGTTGGTCAAAGACACGATCAACGGCGCCGTCGATGCGATGGGATTCCAAGAGTCCCTGAAGCACTCGTACTACATTCATCAACTTGGCCATGCGCACTGGTCGGCCTTACACGACGATCGTCTCCCGGTTGCGAAACCAGGCCCTGACATCGACGACTGGCGAACTGCCGGACCGCCGCAGTCGTCGGACAAGTACACGCCCTGAGCATTTTTGGCACGGTCGAAGGGAACTTTGGCCCGCGTCGATCGTGCCTTTGTCGACGTCGACCGTGCCCTGATGTGTAGCACCGTTTGTCAAGTCTCCGCGTCGAAATCCGCCCGATAGTGGTGTAGGGCGGTGTGGGAAGTGGGTATGGTCACCCGCCGGGATAGGGCTGGGGTGGTCGTTACTCACGGCGGTGGTGTCGGCCTGACATACGCGGGTTGGGTGCCGCAGGACGATGTTCGGCTCCAGAACGCGTGCCTCTCTTCACAGCAACACGATCGGTTAATGTTGTTGCTACACAATGGGCAAGCGTGGATTCGTTCTGTCCTCACCCCGTGTCAGATCCCGACGTGTGACCAAGTCATTGCGGCGCCAGTTAGGTCTCCAAGGTAGCCAGCGACCAGCACCAGCCGGCCAATTCTTGGGCGACGGCCCCGTTGGCCACGCAGCTGTTTTTGTGGCGTTCATCGAAGTCCACTGCGTGCGCAGTCACCGAACACGCATGAACACTTAACCCAACACTTGTGCCCTTAGTGGTCACCGGAGGCCTCCTGTCGTCTGCAATGTGGCTCTGCCAGTCTGTGCTGGCACCCCACGTCCGTTTGCAGCTTGAGGCCTGACCTTCACGCGGTCGTGCGAGTCATGCAACAGCGCAACCAGTTACCCGTGCGAACAACCGGTTTCACTGTCGGAGGTCGCTGATAACCTTCAATCGAAGGCACTGTGCCCGAGTCGAGTCGGTGTGTGGTGTCCCAGATTCTGTTGACTGCCAGTGGTATTCATCCGTTCGGACCACTTGCGAACATCTGTTCGAACAGTTAGATTGGTGTTAGTCGATCGACCTGGGGAGGGGTTCGATGAACATCTGCACCACTACTGAAGACATGATCGGGCTGGTGGTACCAGACGATCCCGGTGACCTGGCGTCACTGACGAAAGACCTGATCACCCTGCGCAATGCCACCGAGTCGAAGCTGTCGGTCTGCGCGGCGATGATCGACCGACTGGGGTTCGCGAAGAAAGCCGGCACCACACCGTCGAAGTGGCTGCAAGACAACGGCGCCGCCCCAGCATCAGCATCACGCTGGCTACGCATCGGCGCCGGCGTCGCGACGCTCGATCGCACCGCCGGGTACTTCCGGGACGGATTCCTCTCCACCGAGCATGTCGACGCCGTGGTCAAAGGGATCAAGCAGATCAACGACAGGTCGGACGTCGCGATCACCGACGAGGAACGAGTCGTCTTCGAAAGAAAATTGTTGACTCACGCCATCTCCGGAGCGCG
The DNA here is from genome assembly GCF_017377795.1 of Williamsia soli. Classification (GTDB taxonomy): domain Bacteria; phylum Actinomycetota; class Actinomycetes; order Mycobacteriales; family Mycobacteriaceae; genus Williamsia; species Williamsia soli. The sequence continues at coordinate 674,110 of NZ_JAFRDR010000001.1, forward strand.
GCCCACCGAGATCGAGAAGATCGCCCAGGGTCTGGGAAACCAGGTCGCCCACGACACCGGCGGACCCACCCCGGCTGAGGATCCCGCACTGAACAAGCTCGATTACGCGTTCAGTGAGGGACGGTTGGTGGGTCGGTTCGATGTGGATGCGCAGATCGGGGAGAAGCTGTACGCCGCGCTGGACCTGTGGAGCCGGCCACGCCCAGAGCCTGATGGATCTGATGATGCCCGCAGCGACACCCAGCGCCGCGCCGATGCACTGCATCGACTGCTCGACAGTGGCGGTGGCGGTGCTAGTGGTGGCGGCGACGGGCTGATCTCGGCGCCGCGGACCGAGGTGAACGTGTCTGTCCCCGCCGACCACCCCGAGCGTGCGACGCTGCAGTGGATGGGCCCGATCACCGAGGACCTCGCAAAAGTGCTGGCGTGTGATTCCTCGATGGCATCGGTCATCCTCGACCAGCATGGGGTGCCGATCGACATGGGACCCTCCACACGCCTGTTCACCGGCGCTGTCCGCAAGGCGATCATCATCCGCGACCAATGCTGCATCAAATGCGGCGGATCAGCGTCCTGGTCCGATTGCCACCACATCATCTACTGGTCCGACGGTGGCACCACAACACTGGGAAACGGGTGCCTACTGTGCCGGACCTGCCACCGCGCAATCCACAACACCGGATGGGAAATCACCATGGGCTCTGATGGGCACCCGTGGCTGATCCCGCCCGCCGAGATGGATCGGCAACGAAGACCCTTACCCGCCTACAACAGGCGAACCATGACACTCGCAGCCTGACCTACTTACTCACAACAACTTCCAGACCGCTCGACCCCCGCGCACCCGAGAACGCATCGGGACCGCGCACGCAAATTGACAACTCCACAGTGTGAAACGCACGGTGCTGCCGCCCGGATGGGCCGGACGGCAGCACCACGGTCTCCGCCGGATTGGCACGGTCGGCGGCATCTTTGGCAGTCAGAGCAGGCGTAAGGCCAGGAGGGCGTATGCCTTCGCTGCGGTGACCAACTCGGCGATCGAGACGGACTCGTCGGGACGATGGGCCTGATCGTTCAGACCGCCAGGGCCGAGGACGATGGCGGGGATTCCCAGGTCCCGGTTGATGAACCCGCCGTCGCAGGCCGCTGTCCACCCGGTGATGGTGGTCTCTCCACCGGCATCGACCACCGCAGAGGCGGCCCGCGCGGCAAGTGGGTGGTCGCGATCTGTTTCGAAGCCGGGCATGGCCATCGTGACCTCGACATCGACGGTGATGCCGTCGGAGTCGATACCTGCCTCGCTGATCGCGCCGCGCAGCCACGTGGCGACCTCGAATGCGTCCTCACCGGGCATGAGCCGACGATCGAAACTGACGGTGGCGCTGGGTGCTACGACCGAAACACCCTGACCGCCTTCGATGAGGCCGGTGTTCCAGGTCCCGGTGCCCAGCAGGGGATCGGGCGAGGAGAGCATGCTGCGCTGGTCCGCGCGGACCAGGTCGATGATCGCCGCCGCCGCATCGATGGCATTGCGACCGTCGGCGGGACGACCCGAGTGAGCAGCGCGCCCGGTGATCCGGACCTCGATGTACGACGCACCGCGGCAGGCGATGACTGTCTCGAGGTCGGTGGGCTCGGCGACCACGCAGCCGGCGAACCGGTGCGACGACGAGCGCGTCACGAAGTCCCGGATGCCGATCCCGAGATCTTCTTCGTCGACCGTGCAGGCGAGTTGCACGGGCCCGGGCAACTGCACCCCGGACCGCGACAACGCGGCCATCGCGATCACAGCCGACGCCAGGCCGCCCTTCATGTCGGTGGCGCCGCGACCGTAGATCCGTCCGGCTGACACACTCGCCTCGAACGGGCGCCGGCTCCAGCCGTCACCGGCCGGCACCACGTCGGAGTGTCCGAGGACCATCAGCCCCGGAGCGTCGCCGGTGCCCGGCAGTGTGGCCGTCAGATTCGGCCGACCCGGAGCGACGTCCCACGTTTCGACGGTGAACCCCAACGCCTGGCACGCCCGTTCGAGTACGGCGACGGTCTGTCCCTCGGTGCCACCCGGATTCTCGCCGCCGGCATCGATGAGGGACCGCGTCAGCGAGACCAGCTCAGCCTCGTCGATCAGGTCGAGCACGGCAGCTTCGTCCACGACCGTCTCGGTCACGAGGTAGCCAGCGCCAGATCCAGAGCACTCTTGAGGCGGCGGACACCCTCGTCGATCCGTTCCGGGGTGCTCGAGGCGAAACACAGACGCAGGGCATTGCGGAAGTGGCCGCCGGGTGACAGCGCCGGGCCCGGGATGAACGCGACGCCCTGCGCGAGTGCGATCTCGAAGAGCTCGCGGGTGTCGAGCTCGGCGTACTTGCCCTGCAGCGTGACCCAAAGGAAGAAGCCGCCATCGGGATTGGTGCTCGTGACGTCGTCACCGAGGTGGGTCTGCAGCGACGTGAGCATGGCGTCGCGCCGGATTCGGTACAGCTCGCGGATCGACACCAGGTGATCGTCCAGGCCGCCCCGGGAGATGTACTCGGCCACGATGTGCTGGTTCGGCACATTGGTGCAGGTGTCCATGGCCTGCTTGCCGTTGATCAGCAGTTGGCGCAGAGCTGGGTCGGCATCGATCCAACCGACGCGCCAACCGGGCGCCAGAATCTTGGAGAAGGTGCGCACCGAGAAAAGCAGGGGATCGTCGGGGCTCAGCGTCCTGAACGTCGGGATCTCTTCACCGGAGAAGCGCAGCAACGCGTAGGGATCGTCGTCGATGATCACCGCGCCCCACTTGTGGGCCAACTCCAACAACGCTTTCCGGCGCTCCAGGGACAGCGTCACACCGGACGGGTTCTGGAAATTGGGAATCGTGTAGATCGCCTTGGGGGTGCGATGGGTACGCGCTACCAGGTCGGGCAGCAGGTCTACCACCATGCCCTCGTCGTCGACGGGGACTTCGAGAAGCTGCGCACCATAAGACAGCGCCGTGGCGCTGCCGTTGGTGTACGTGGGGGACTCGGTGATCACCAGGTCGCCCGGGTCGACGAAGAGTTTGCACGCGAGGTCGAGGCCCTGCATGCCGCCGGTGGTGATGACGAGGCGGTCTTCGCCGGCCGGGTCAGGCGTGCCGGCAAGGTATTTGACCAGTAGATCAAGTAGACGCGGCTCACCCTCGGATGCACCGTAGGTGAAGGATGTGTGGTCGAGGATGCTGCCGGCGATCTCTCGGAACTCGTCGGCGGGCACGGCCTCGTCGGCAGGCGAACCCATTGCGAAGCGCACGATGTCGTGTTTCTGGGCTGCCAGTAACGAGGTCGACGAATCGATCATCGAGCCCACGAGATCCTTGGCCCGCCCGGCGAGCGGGAAGGTCCGGGCGTGGTGGGAGAGTTCGGTTGCGGTCATACGTCTCTCACTTTCTGATCAGGTCGCGGGGAAAGCTGGTGAAGGTCTCGACTCCGGTGGCACTCACCCGAACCGACTCTGACAACTCGAAGCCGTAGCCGTCCATCCACATGCCGCAGACGATGTGGAACGTCATGTTCTCCTCGAGGATCGACTCGTCCTCGGTGCGGATGCTGATGGTGCGCTCGCCCCAGTCCGGCGGATAACCGATTCCGATCGAATAGCCGAGACGAGAATGCTTTTCGAGTCCGTACTTGGCCAGGGTCCAGTTCCAGGTGGACGCGAGTTCGCGGGTCGGGACACCGGGTGCGATGGCCTCGAGCACGTTGTTGAGGCCCTCGGCGGTCGCGCCGGCGACGTAATCGACATCCTTGTTCACCGGGCCCAGCGCTACGGTGCGGGCGAGGGGACAGTGGTAGCGGTTGTGGGCGCCCGTCAGCTCGACGACCACAGCCTCGCCGCTGATGAAGGTGCCCTGATGCCACGTGAGATGCGGTGTGTCGGCGGCGGCGCCGGTAGGCATCATCGGGACGATGGCCGGATAGTCACCACCGAACTTGTCGGTGCCGGTGATCTGCGCCTGCGAAATCGCCGCTGCCGCATCACACTGCCGGACCCCGATGTCGATGGTGTCGATGGCTGCCCGCATGGCTTCTGAACACACCATGCCGGCCTGTCGCATCAGCTGGATCTCGGCGTCGGACTTCACCGATCGCACCCAGTTGACCAGCTCGAAGCAGTCGACCAACTTCCACTCGGGGATGGCGTTGAACAGCGCCCGGTAGGCCTTGGGGGAGAAGAAGTGTGAGTCCATCTCCATCCCGACCGAACCGCCGCGCGACGCCGGTGCGATGAGGTGGCGCTGGCGCAAGGCGAATGCCACCCAGTCGAATGGGTGTACGTGCGGGCGGTGCACGTAGCTCTCCGGATAGCCGACGATCTGCTCGGCGGGAAGCCACGTGGTGCGGTGAGCGCCGTGGGCGTCCATCTCCCGTGCGAAGAACACCATCTCGCCGTCCATCGGGACGAACAGCATCTGCGGGGTGTAGAACGACCAAGCGTTGTAACCGATGAGGTAGAAGATGTTCGCCGGGTCGGTCACGATGATCGCCGACAGGCCCTGCCGATCCATCATGGTCCGGACGTCCGCCAGACGGCGTTCGTATTCGGCGTCGGTGAACAGCTGTGATCCGAGGTACATCGTTTCGTCACACCTCCTTTGGTCGTATTCGTCTCTGGTACCCGATATCTACGTGCGCGGGATGGCCAGATACTTGATCTCGAGGAACTCATCGATCCCGATCTTGCCGCCCTCTCGACCGAGGCCGGATTGCTTGACACCACCGAACGGTGCCGCCGGATTGGAGACCAGGCCGGTGTTGAGTCCGACCATGCCCACCTCGAGCGCCGACGAGACACGGAGTCCGCGATCGATGTCCTGGGTGAAGAGGTAACCCACCAGGCCCCAGGGGGTGTCGTTTGCCAGAGCGATCACCTCGTCTTCATCGTCGAACGGGATGATCGGAGCAACCGGTCCGAAGATCTCGGTGCCCATCAGGTCTGAGTTCGGATCGACCCCCGACAACACCGTCGGCTGATAGAAGTATCCGTTCCCATCAGGGGTTCCGCCACCGCAGATCACCGTGGCCCCACGATCGACCGCATCGGCCACCAGAGACTTCACCTTGTCGACGGCCTTCTGCTCGACGAGGGGTCCGACATCGGTGCCGTCGACGGCGCCGTCACCGACGTTGAGGGCCTTCATCTTCTCGGCGAGCTTGGTGCCGAACTCGCCTGCGACACTGCGGTGTACGAAGATCCGGTTCGCCGCGGTGCATGCTTCGCCCATGTTGCGCATCTTCGCGACCATGGCGCCATCGACGGCCTTGTCGATGTCGGCGTCGCCGAAAACGAGGAACGGGGCGTTGCCGCCGAGTTCCATCGAGGTGCGCATCACCGACCGGGATGCCTGCTCCAGCAGAAGTTTACCGACCTGGGTCGAGCCGGTGAAGCTGACCTTGCGCGCGAGACCGCTGTCCATCCAGGTCTCCACGACCGAGCCGGGATCGTCGGTGGTGACGATGTTGAGGACACCGCGCGGGAGGCCGGCCTCCGTGAGGATCTCCGTCAACGCGAGAATGGTGAGCGGCGTGAGCTCGGCCGGCTTGAACACCATCGTGCATCCGGCTGCGATGGCGGGCCCGATCTTGCGGGTACCCATCGCCAGTGGGAAGTTCCACGGTGTGATGAGGATGCAGGGCCCGACAGGCTCTTTGGTGACGAGGATGCGGTTCTTGCCGTCGCCGGTGGTGGTGTGGTCGCCACCGATCCGCACCGCCTCTTCGGAGAACCAGCGGAAGAACTCTGCGGCGTACGCGACCTCGCCCTTGGCCTCGGCCAGTGGCTTGCCCATCTCGGTGGTCATGATGAGCGCCAGGTCGTCCTGGCGATCGAGGATGAGTTCGTAGGCGCGGCGCAGGATCTCGCTTCGTTCGCGAGGCGCGGTCGCTGCCCAGCTCTTCTGGTGTGCCGCTGCGGCTTCGATGGCGGCGGTGGCGTCTGCTTGCCCGCCCTTGGCGACGGTGGCGATCACCTCGCCCGTGGCGGGGTTCTCGACGTCGAACGTCGCGCCGTCTGCTGCCGGGGCCCATTCCCCGTTGATGTAGAGCCCGGTGGGCAGCGCACCGACGAGGTCGGCGGCCCGGCCCTTGCGGTCGGTGACGGTTGACGCTGTCATATCGAACCTCCTTGTTCGGCGACCTGAGCCGCAGGTGTCTGCGCGGTCGTCTGTGAGATGACCGAAGCGGGGTCGAGCAGTTCGGCCAGATGGACGGACTGCACATCGGGAATGGTGTTGTCGGTGGCGGCGAGGTGTTGTACGGCCATGGCGCAGCTGAAGCCGTCGGTGAGGACGGGTGTGTCGCCCCCATGCTGTCGCAATGCGGGGGCCAACGCCTGTTCGGAGACGTCCATGCTGACGTCGTAGTGGCCCTTTTCAAAACCGAAGTTGCCCGCGACACCGCAGCATCCGTCCGCCTGGTGCACGGTGGTGGCACCGAGTCGCCTCAGGACCGCCGGTTGCGTGGTTGGCCCGAACGAGGCGTATTCGTGGCAGTGGGTCTGCACCGTGACCTCGGCAGGCAACGGTACCGGTGGTTGCCAGCCGCCGTCGAGGAGATGTCCCACCTCGACGGCGAAGCTACGAACCCGTGCCGCGACCCGCCGGGCGGCGTCGGTGTGGACGAGCTCGGGCAGGTCCTTGCGCAGAGCGGCCGCGCAACTCGGCTCGGGCACCACGATCGGCCGGTCGGTGCCGTCGTCGAGGGCAGCAGCCGTACGGGCCAAGACTTTTCGGGCATGCCCGAGTTGTCCCGTGGAGATCCAGGTGAGTCCACAGCACTGATCGGCCTCGCAACTGACCGTGCGCCCCGCGCTGCCGAGGACGTTGGCGGTGGCGGCCGCGACGTGCGGACGAAACGCCTTGGTGAACGAATCGACGAAGAGCACGGTGTCAGCGGACGGGTCGGCACGCAGTCCGGCCATCCCGGCACGGACCTGTTTACGACGGGCGAACGCGGGCATGGTGCGCCGCGGGTCGATCCCGCCGGCCTTGGCGGCCAGCGTCGACAGTCTGCTGGACAACGTCTTGTTGATCAGCGGGGCCAGCGTGCCTGCGACGCTGAGCCAGGCCGGCATCCAGCCCAGCGAGTAGTGCGAGAGCGGGCGGACCCGCCCGCGGTAGTAGTTGGAGAAGAACTCCGATTTGTAGGTGGCCATGTCGACGCCCACCGGGCAATCGGTCGAGCAGGCCTTGCACGACAGACACAGGTCGAGGGCTTCGCGCGAATCCTCATCACGCCAGCCGGATTTGATGTCGGGTGCGGTGCGGACCATCTCCTGCAGCACGCGTGCCCGTCCGCGAGTGGAGTCCTTTTCGTCCCGCGTTGCGCGATAGCTCGGGCACATGACTCCGCCCGAGTCGGAACGGCAGCGGCCGACGCCGATACAGCCCTGCACGGCATGGACGAACGGATCGAGGCCCGGTTGTCCGTCGACGCCTATCCCGGGGGTTCCGAGATCGAAGCTCGTCTGCCACCGTCGATTCGGCACGTTGGCGAGCACCAGGTTCTCGTCGAGTGGATCAGGGTCGACGATGCTGCCCGGGTTGAGGATGCCGGTCGGATCCCAGATCCTCTTGAAATCGCCGAAGGCCGAGATCATCTGGGGTGAGTACATGATCGGCAGCAGCTCTGACCGTGCGCGACCGTCACCGTGCTCGCCGGACAGCGAACCGCCGTGTTTGACCACCAGCGCGGCGGCGTCGGTGCAGAACCGGCGCATCACCGCCCGACCCTCTGCGCTGCGCAGGTCGAATGTGATGCGCACGTGCATGCAGCCGGCGCCGAAGTGGCCGTACATGACTCCGGTCAAGCCGTGGTGATCGAGCAGTTCGGTGAAGCCTTCGAGGTAGTCGGCGAGGTTCTCGGGCGCGACCGCCGAGTCCTCCCAGCCGGGCCACGACTCGTAGGTGCCGCCGTGCCCGCCTTCTTCGGGGTTGATCTCTTCCGGGCTCACCAGCCGCGACGACAATCCGGCGCCGTCTTCGCGGACCCGCCAGAGCGACACCCGCTGCGCGGGATCGGGCACGGTGCGCCCGTCGACCAGACGGCCGTTGGCCTGCAATTTATCCAGCAGGTCGGCCGCCGCCTGAGGAACATCGTCTGCGCTTTCCTCATCGAGGTCGATGTAGAGCCAGGCGTTGCCCTCGGGCAGTCCCGCGACAGAATCATCGCCACGCCGGGCCCGCATGGTCTGCACGATCCGTTCGTCGATGCCCTCGATGGCGGACGGGGCGAACTCCAGCAGGGTCGGGACGTCGCGAGCGGCGTCGACCACGTTGCGATACCCGAGACACAGCAGCAAGGCGCGAGTGGGAGCGGTGACGAGCCGGACCTTGGCGGAGACCACGATCGCGCAGGTGCCTTCGGTGCCCACCAGCGCACGGGCGACGTCGAAGCCGTTTTCGGGCAACAGCTTTCCGAGATGATATCCGGATACCTGGCGCGGGATCTGCTCCATCTCGGTGCGTAGGCCGCTCAAGTTCGCCGACGTTAGCTCGCGCATCGCCGCGGTCAGCTCCTCGGCCCGCGCGACCGCAGGACCGTCGGACGGATCGGTGGCCACGAGCCCGTTGCGAAGAGCGGTCAACCGCAGTCCTTCGGCGGTGACGAGATCGAGCGCCTCGATGTGATCGGTGGTGCGGCCGTAGCGCACCGAGTGGTTACCGCACGCGTCGTTGCCGATGGCGCCACCGAGGGTGGCGCGCGACTGACTCGAGGGGTCGGGTGCGAAGGTGAGCGTCCCGCCGGTGGCGCCGCGCACCTCGCGCTGCAGCGTCGTCAAGACGATGCCCGCCTGGGCCACCGCAGTTCTGCTCTCGGCATCGACCGCGAGCACGTTGTCCATATACCGCGAGAAGTCCAGCACGACGCCGTTACCGATCGCGTTGCCGCCCATGCCGGTACCGCCGCCGCGAGCGGTCACGGTGAGACCGTTGCGGTGACAGTAGGCGGCAACCGATGCCACGTCTTCGTCGGTACGCGGGAACACCACGACCAGCGGTGACAGTCGGTAATTCGATGCGTCGTACGAATATTCGGTGAGGCGGCGCGTCGAGGCGTCGGCGCTCAGTCCGAGCGCTTGGAGATCTGCGCTGATGCGAGTCCCGGTAGGTGCGGGGTCCATGACCCTCGCTATCCGAGGGCCGCGGTCAGCGCTGCTTCAAACCTGTTCAGTCCGGTGGCCATTTCCTCTTCGGTGACAACCAACGCGGGGATGAGTCGCACGACGTTACCCATCGGACCACACGTGAGAGTGAGCAGCTTCTCGGGAATGGCGGCCTGCTGGACTGCGGCGGCGGCCACTGCGTCGGGCTTGCCGTCGCCGTCGATGAACTCGATGCCGGCCATGAGGCCCAAGCCACGGACGTCGCCGACCTGTGGGAACTTCGGTGCCAGCTCGGACAGGCCGCGCAGCATCTGATCACCGCGTACCCGGGCGTTCTCGACCAGGTTCTCCTCCGCGATCACCTGCAGTGTGGCGACTCCGGCGGCTGCTGCCACCGCGTTGCCGCCGTAGGTCCCACCCTGAGATCCCGGCCAGGCCTTGGCCATCAGCGACGTCGGAGCCGCGATGGCCGAGATCGGAAAGCCCGAGGCAATTCCCTTGGCGGTGATGAGGATGTCGGGGATCAGGCCTTCGCTGTGCTGGTGTCCCCAGAACTTGCCGGTGCGGCCGACACCGGCCTGCACCTCGTCGAGGATCAGGATGATGCCGTGCTTGTCGGCACGCTCGCGCAGACCGGCCAGGAACGCGGGTGGGGTCGGGAGGTAGCCGCCGTCGCCGAGCACCGGCTCGATCAGGAACGCGGCGGTGTCGTTCGGCGCGACGCGAGAGGCGAACAGGTAATCGAGCTCGCGCAGCGCGAACTCGACGGCGGTCACCTCGTCCCAACCGTAGCGGTACGCGTAGGGGAACGGCGCCATGTGGACGCCGCCCATGAGCGGCGAGAAGCCTGCCGAGAACCTGGTTCCTGCGGTCGTCAGGGTCGCCGCGGCGACGGTTCGGCCGTGGAACCCGCCCTGGAAGACAACGATGTTCGGTCGTTCGGTGGCCATCCGGGCGAGACGAACCGACGCCTCGACGGCCTCGGACCCGGAGTTCGCGTAGAACACGGAGTCCAGGCCGGCCGGGAGGTGCTCGCCGAGCTTGTCCGTGAGTTCCAGCAGCGGCTTGTGCATCACCGTCGTGTACTGCGCATGGATAATTTTTCCGCACTGCTCCTGCGCGGCGGCGACGACCTTGGGATGGCAGTGGCCGGTGCTGGTGACACCGATACCGGTGGTGAAGTCGAGGTAGTCGACACCGTCGGTGCCGTGGATCCACGACCCCTTGGCGTGATCGACCACCACCGGGGTGGCTTGTTTGAGGGCAGGGCTGAGGGTGGCGGAGCTCATGGGTACACCGTGACTGCCGATTGCACGATTGTCAACAATTAGACAGTCCCTGCTGGGTGGCCAGGGTGGCTGCCTTACCGTGGGCGCATGGGAACTGCGAACACGAAGCCGAATGTCGTGATCCTGGGACGCGACGGACTGGAGAAACCGGGCAATCTGGAGCAGATCACTGAGGTCGCACATGTGCGGCTCGCCACCACGGCCGACCTCGGTGAAGCGCTGGTCGCCGACGGCGGAGCCGACGTCCTGATGCTGTGGGACTTCTTCTCCGCGGCACTGAAGGACAACTGGGAACAGGCGCAGGCGCTGAAGTGGGTGCATGTGTGTGCAGCGGGGGTCGACGCGATGTTGTTCGACGAACTGCGGGCGTCACCGATCACGATCACCAACGCCCATGGAGTCTTCGACGGGCCGATTGCCGAGTTCGTCCTCGGCTCGATCATCGCCCAGGACAAACAGTTCCACCTGTCCAAGAGATATCAGCAGCTCAAACACTGGGAGCGGCGTGACACGATCCGTACCGCCGGTCGCAGCGCCCTGGTGATCGGTACCGGCGGGATCGGCAGGGCCGTCGCGCGTTTGCTCAGAGCCGCAGGGCTGCAGGTCACCGGAGCCGGCCGGACCGCGCGGACCGAGGACCCCGACTTCGGCACAGTGCTGCGGACCGATGAGTTGGCGGGTTACGCGGGTGACTTCGACAACATAGTGACCATCGCGCCGCTGACCGAGCTGACCGTCCGGATGATCGATGCCGAGGTGCTGTCGGCCATGAAGCCGTCAGCACATCTGATCAATGTCGGGCGTGGGCAACTTGTCGACGAATCGGCCCTCATCGAGGCATTACGAGATGGCCAGATCGCCGCGGCCAGTCTCGACGTTTTCGAGACAGAGCCGCTCCCCGTCGACAACCCCCTGTGGGATATGGAGAACGTGCACATCTCCGCACACATGAGCGGCGACGTCGTGGGCTGGCGGGAAGAACTCGCGCGGTTGTTCCTGGCGAACCTGCAGCGCTACGCGAGCGGCGAATCCCTGGTGAACATCGTGGACAAAGATGCGGGGTACGTACGGGCGGTCCCGGCCCGGAATTGAACGGCTGCGCCGACCCAGCGGTGGGCGCAGTCAAGATATTGAGGTCGTGTTGCGGCTATTCACAGATGGATCTCAGGCTTGGCTTCTATGTTCGGACTCGTGTCTGAATCCCAACCGCGTTCGACGAGGGTCGTGACGTTGTTGTGTGTCGCCGGGCTGGCCGTGGCCGGCGTGGCTCTCGGTTACTGCATTCATCTGGGGGCGCAGCGCAGCGACTCCGACCGGGCGTCGACCCAGATCCAGTATGTGAGTCCGACCGAGGTGGCACCGAACAAGGCGGGCCTGTCCGCGGTCGAACCGTCCGCAGAGGCAGTGCCGGACGACCTCGACACCGAGCGTTCGAAGGTGGTGCTGTGCACCATCGACCGGATCGACGCCGGTTCGCTGTCGGTGCACACCGCCGACGGCCGCAAACACCATCTGATCCTGAGCCCGGACGCTCACGTCCAGTCGACGCGCGGTGACAGCGTCGATGTTCTCGACGTCGGTGACCTGGTGGTCGTGAGAGTGATCAAATCGAACGGCGAAACAACCGCTGACCTCATCGTCGACGGCCGCGTGTCGGGCTCGATCCCGGAGAATTAGCTCCTCTGCCAGCGACACTTTCGGACTGAGCGCATGTCGCCCCAACAGGTGAAGCGTCAGCCGACCGACTCCGATTCGGGCGCCCCACGGTAAGCTGACCGGTGATGACTGCCGTCTACTTCCTGATCGCCGCTGTTGCGTTGGCCGGCGCCGTGGCGCTGCTCCTGCTCGATCGCAGGCGCACCACCGGCGTGCGCCGTGAGCGCGCCGTCTGGGGAGATCAACACGGGTTCAAATATCGCGAGACCGACCCCGAACTCAAGTCGGAGTTCGGACGCGCGGCGATGGACGTACCGGACCATGTTGCCGTGCAGGATTTGGCGTACGGCTCGTACTACGGCGAAGAGACCCTGGTCTTCGACCTCGCCGACACCGCGACCGTCGTCGCCATCCGCCGCACCACGGAGTCGAACGTGACGATCGACGTGCGACACGAGAAGACACTCGCCCCTTCCGAGGACGACGTCGAACTGCTCGGCGCGATGGGCAGGCGCGTGATGTTCTCCAGTCATCTCGACGTCGCGCGGCGGGTGTGCGATCGACGCATGGTGGCGCTCGCGACGAATGCCCCCGACTACATCCAGATCCTGTGGAACGAGGGCGCCTGGTCGCTGGGGTCGATGCCGATCACGAATGATCCCGAACGCCTCGACACCGCACTCGAAACCGTTCGGCGCTTCACCGACCTGCTGCGCGTCCTACCGCCTGTCGTCGACCCTCAGGGCGCTCCGGATCCCCGCGATCCGTCCAGCCCGACAGGTCGCTCCCGGCGGGGTCTCGCCGAGCCCCGCACCGAGAACATTCGTCGCGAGGACCTGCCGCAGCGGGCGGCACGGCCTGCGCCGCGGGACTCCGGTGCACACACTCGCAATTCTGGTCCGATCCAGCGCAGCCCGGTGCCGCCGGTCGGTGGCTCCGCACCGATTCCACGCCAGCCCGGCCCCATATCGCCCCAAGCTGGGCAGCCGGGATCACGCCGAGCAGGAGGCCCTCAGTGAGCGATCGTGACCGGTTGTCGGACTTGGTCAAAGAGCTCGCAGTGGTCCACGGCAAAGTCACCCTGTCCTCGGGCGCCGAGGCCGACTATTACGTCGACCTGCGTCGTGCCACCCTGCACCATGAGGCGTCACCGCTGATCGGTCGGCTGCTGCGCGAGCTCACCGCCGACTGGGACTTCGACGCGGTCGGTGGATTGACGTTGGGGGCCGATCCTGTGGCGACGGCGATCATGCATTCGCCCGGACGCCCGATCAATGCGTTCGTCGTGCGCAAGACGGCCAAAGCCCATGGGATGCAACGCCAGATCGAGGGCCCCGACATAGTGGGCAAACGAGTGCTGGTCGTCGAGGACACCACCACGACCGGCAACTCACCGTTGACCGCTGTCCGCGCGCTGCGCGAGGCCGGCGCCATCGTGGTCGGGGTGGCGACCGTCGTGGACCGGGCCACCGGTGCGGATGCCGTCATCGCTGCAGAGGGTGTCGAGTACCGGTCGCTCTTGGGGCTGAGCGACATCGGCCTGAGCTGAGTGAGCGACGACGCCGGTCCCACCGAATGGGGTGAGCCGCTGGTCGGCGTCGGTCCGTGGACCGAAGAGCACACCGGTGAGATCCCCGAGGACTCGCGTTACGATCCGCACTTACTGGCCGAGGGTGATCGTCGCAACGTGGTCGACCCGTACCGCTATTGGACGCGAGAAGCGATTGTCGCCGACCTCGACACCCGGCGGCATCCGTTCCACGTCGCCATCGAGAACTTCGGTCACGACGGCAACATCGGCACGGTGGTCCGCACCGCCAACGCCTTCTTGGCAGAGGCGGTCCACATCGTCGGCAGGAGGCGCTGGAACCGACGCGGGGCTATGGTGACCGACCGCTATCAGCATGTATCGCATCATGATTCGGTGGAGTCGCTGATGGTCTGGGCCCGCGAGAGGGGACTGTCTGTCGTCGCGGTGGACAACACCCCGGGCTCGGTGCCGCTCGAGACCGCTGACCTGCCACGGGCATGTGTGTTGCTGTTCGGGCAGGAGGGTCCCGGGATCAGTCCGGATGCGCAGAAGCAAGCCGACCTGACCGTGTCCATTGCACAGTTCGGGTCGACCCGCTCCATCAATGCCGGTGTCGCCGCAGGAATTGCCATGCACGCCTGGATCCGCCAGCACGCCGACCTCGATCAGGCGTGGTGACCGTTCACCCACCCACCCGTTTTCGCACCCCCCACCCGTAGCTTCCGGTGGACGGTGCGAATTCGGGTGGGTGAAGGCTGCCGCCCCACTCATTTTTGCACGAGCCACTAGCAATTGCCGGTGGGTGGTGTGAATTCGGGTGGGTGAGAGCCGTCCTGCTGAGACCTGTCGTTCATGTCGGTCTGGAGAGTGCCGCTCCAGCCCGTTGCATTCAGCTACCGAACAATCGATCTATCAACAGGCTCATCCTTGCGATTGCCAACCTGTCCCGGAGGGGCTGAGCCGGCGCTGTGTACAACTTTGACATGGGCTGATCGCCGGATTATCGTCGGAGTGTGTCGGACCGCACACCGACGCAGCGCACCGGATGTGTGTTCGGAAATCCTGAACAACAGATGCAACTGAACGGCTGTGCCGGCTCGCCGGCCACCCACGGCTCGCCCGAAGAAGAAAGTTGGACCCAGTGGAGTACTCGTACCCGAAACTGTTCATCGGCGGCCGTTGGCAGGAGCCCTCGACCAGCGATGTCATCGCCGTCCACTCCGCAGCCACCGAGGAGCAGATCGGGCAGGTGCCGGCCTCGGCTCCCGCAGATGTCGACAGCGCCGTCGCGGCGGCAGGTGCCGCCCTCGTCGACCCGGCGTGGGCAGGCATCTCGCAGTCCGAGCGTGCCGATCTCATCGAGCGGTTCGCGGACGCCGTCGACAAGCGTGCGGACGAGCGGGCGACTGTCGTCTCTCGTCAGAACGGGATGCCGATCGCGATCGCTGGGATGGCCGAGGGGCCGATGCCGGCGTTGCTGCTCCGCTATTTCGCCGGGTTGATTCGTGACGCTGCCCTGGAAGAGCGGCGCGTCGCGTTCCCCGGTCCGGGCACGACGGTGGTCCGCAAGGAGCCGGTCGGCGTGGTTGCCGCGATCGCCCCGTGGAACTTCCCGTCTGTACTCGCTGCGTTCAAGATCGCTCCGGCCCTTGCCGCCGGGTGCTCCGTCGTCCTCAAGCCGTCGCCGGAGACCGTCCTCGACTCGTTCCTGCTCGCCGATGCCGCCATCGAGGCCGGCCTGCCCGCCGGCGTCCTCAACGTCGTCACCGGCGGCCCTGACATCGGCAAATACCTGGTGGCCCACCAGGGTGTCCAGAAGGTCGCGTTCACCGGATCCACCGCCGCGGGCCGTCAGATCGGTGAGGTGTGTGGTCGACTGCTTCGCCCGGTGACCCTGGAGCTGGGTGGCAAGTCCGCCGCGCTGATCCTCGACGACGCCGACATCGAGGCCACGGTCACCGGACTGGCGACGGCTTCGTTGCTCAACAGCGGCCAAACCTGTTACATGTCAACACGAATCCTCGCGCCCAAAGGTCGCTACCAGGACTTCGTCGACGCCATCACCGCGATGGCCGGATCGCTGCCGGTCGGCGATCCACTGGACCCCTCCACCTTCATCGGGCCGCTGGTCAGCGAGAAGCAGCGAGATCGGGTGCTGTCCTACGTCGACGCCGGACGCAACGAGGGTGCGACGCTGACCACCGGTGGTGGCCGGCCCAGTGGACTCGATCGCGGATGGTTCGTCGAGCCGACCGTCTTCGCCAACACCGACAACACCACGACCATCGCCCGTGAGGAGATCTTCGGACCTGTCTTGACCGTCATGCCGTATGACGGTGAGGCCGAGGCCATCTCGATGGCCAATGACTCCGAGTTCGGACTCGGTGGCACGGTGTGGACCGCGGACTCCTCCCGCGGACTCGATGTCGCCCGTCAGATCCAGACCGGGTCCTTCGGGGTCAACAGCTACGCGCTGGACTTCGGATCGCCGTTCGGCGGGGTCAAGTCGAGCGGCCTCGGGCGTGAACTCGGTCCCGAGGGGCTCGCCGCCTATTACAGCCTGAAGTCGATCTTCCTCCCCGAGTGATGACTGACGTCCGGAACCCGTCCGTGCGGCCCGCCTGATGCCCGCTCCCAGCGACCTGGAGGTCGGCCGCCGGATTCGCACCCATCGCGAACAGCAGCAGGTCTCTCTCCGGGAGATGGCGCGTCGTCTCGACGTCAGCCCGGCTACGCTGTCGGCGCTCGAGAACGGCCGGACAGCCGTGAGCGTGCGCCGAATGTTCGCTGTGAGTGAGGTTCTCGACATCTCGATCGCCGAACTGCTCGACGAGGACGGTCTGGTTGGCCTGAGTCCCATACCTGCGAGTACCAACGCGGTGCCGCGGTGGCGCGAGTACGAGCCGACACCGCACGACCCCATCCTCGACGCGGCCCTGACGTGCATCATGGCCAAGGGTTACCACGGTTGCTCCGTCCGAGACATCGCCGAGGCCGCCCACCTGAGCGTGCCCGCGCTCTATCACCATCATGCGAGCAAGCAGGCCATGCTGTATTCACTGATGGACACCACGATGACCGACCTCATCGACAGGATGGCCGCCGCCCGCGATGACGGCGGTGATTGTGCGGCAACACGTTTTGCGCTGATGGTCGAGTGTTTAGTGCTCTATCACACGCATCGGCGCGAGCTGTCGTTCGTGTGTGGAAGCGAGATGCGCAGCCTCGAGTCTGCGAGCCGGACGAATATCGCTGCCAAAAGGACTGCGGTGCAACGACTCGTCGATATCGAGGTACTCGCCGCGGTCGAAGCGGGTGAGTTCGGGACGACCCAGCCGAAGCAATCGTCGCGGGCGGTGGTGACGATGTGCATGAGCGTCGCGAACTGGTTCCGTCCGGAAGGGCCGGCCAGGCCCGCGGACATCGCACGTTCATATACCCGATTTTCCTTGGACATTGTGCGCGGCACAGTGCCGTCCGACACCCAGAAGGGAGCCCACTGATGTATCCGGGCGCGCATTCCATCTCCAACCCGGATAAACCGGCGGTCATCATGGCCGGGACAGGTGAGGTACTCACCTACGCCGAACTCGAGAGCCGTTCGGTGAAGCTTGCCAGGTATTTCCGGTCGCTGGGGCTGCAGCGCGGTGACCACATCGCCCTGCTCAGCGACAACAATCCGCGCATCTTCGAGACCTACTGGGCGGCAATGCGGTCGGGCCTGTACCTGACGGCCATCAATCGACACCTGACACCGCCTGAGGTCGCGTACATCGTCGAGGATTCACAGGCGACGTGCCTCGTGGTGTCGGCATCGCTGGGTGCACTCGCCGGTGAGATCGTCTCGTTGACCCCTGACATCCGTCACCGGCTTTCCTTCGGCGGGCCGACAGCCGGGTACGCCGACCTCGACGAAGCGCTCGCAGATGTCTCCGACGAGCCGCTGGACGACCAGCCTCGCGGCGCCGACATGCTGTATTCGTCCGGCACGACGGGAAAGCCGAAGGGCATCGCACCCTCACTGCCGGATCGCCAGGTCGGCGACGAGGGCGACACGATGGTGCACATGGTCCGGGACCTGTGGGGGATGGACTCGGAGACCGTCTACCTGTCACCGGCGCCGCTGTATCACGCTGCGCCACTGCGCACTGCGGCTGCGATCCAGGCCATCGGCGGCACTGCAGTCATCATGGACCGCTTCGACGCCGAAGCTGCGCTCAGTCATATCGAGCAGTACCGGATCACCCACAGTCAATGGGTGCCTACGATGTTCGTGCGGATGCTGCGCCTGCCCGCAGACGTCCGCGACAAGTACGACCACTCCAGCCTGAAGCAGGCGATTCATGCCGCGGCCCCGTGTCCCGTCGACGTCAAACGGGCGATGATCGATTGGTGGGGACCCATTCTGCTGGAATACTATTCGTCCACCGAGCTCGCCGGCATGACCATGATCGACAGCGAGGAATGGCTCCGCAAGCCGGGATCGGTCGGTCGCGACGGTTGGCTCGGCACCGTCCACATCTGCGGCGACGACGACAGTGACCTGCCTGCAGGTGAGGTCGGAGTCATCTACTTCGAGCGGGAGACGATGCCGTTCGAGTACTGGGGTGACCCCGCGAAGACGAAATCGGCCCAGCACCCCGAGCACGACAACTGGGCGACCACAGGCGATGTCGGATACCTCGACCCGGACCGGTATCTGTTCCTCACCGACCGGGCCACGTTCATGATCATCTCGGGCGGCGTGAACATCTATCCGCAGGAGATCGAGAACGTCCTGGCGGGGCACCCGAAGGTCCTCGACGTCGCGGTGGTCGGCGTCCCCGACGACGAGATGGGGGAGACGGTCCTCGCGGCCGTCCAGACGGTGGACGGCGTCGAAGGATCACTCGAACTCTCCGACGAACTCTTGCGGTTCACCGGCGAACGGCTGGCCCGGTTCAAGGTCCCGCGCTCGCTGATCTTCGTCGACAGCCTGCCCCGGACACCGACAGGCAAACTCGCCAAGGGTGACCTGAAGAACCAGTTCGCTCGCTGACGTTCGGCCTGCGCACAAAAGCACCTCGTTCGGTCATATGCACACGTTCAAACGCGTGCATATGACTTAACGAGGTGCATCTGATGTCAGGTGGGGGAATCCGACGGCGCTTCGGTCGCGGGCTGCGGCTGGTCTCCGCGGCGCCGGTAGCGCTTGACGATCTCGCTGATGATCGGGAGCACGGACACGAAGACGATCAACAGGAAGATGTAGTCGATGTTCTCCTGGATGAACGTGATCTGTCCGAGCCAATAGCCGAGCAGCGTCACGCCCGCGCCCCAGACGATCGCGCCGACGATGTTGTAGGTGAGGAACGTCCGGTACTTCATCCGGGCGGCGCCGGCGACGAGCGGCGCATACGTCCGCACGATGGGGACGAACCGGGCCAGGAAGATGGTGATCGGGCCGTGCTTCTCGAAGAACTCGTGAGCCTCTTCGATGTACTTGGTCTTGAGGACCTTGGCGTCGGGCTTGAACAGGGAATACCCGAAGCGGTTGCCGAGAAAATAACCCACCTGATCACCGAGGAACGCAGCGATCGGGATCGTCACCAGCAACACCCACAGGGGGGCGAAAGGTTCGATCTCTGTCGACTTCGCAGCGACGATCAGGCCTGCGGTGAAGAGCAGGGAATCCCCGGGAAGCAGCGGGAACAGCAATCCGGACTCGATGAAGACGACGAGGAGGAGCCCGCCCAACATCCAGGTCCCGAATGAATTCAGCAGGTTGACCGGGTCCAGGAACCCAGGCAGTAACGCCACTTCGGTGGTGGTCTGGGCAAGCACAGTCTCGATCACAGGGCCCAAGAGTACCGGTTGTTCCTGTCCGATTCCCAAACCGACGATATGGCGACGCGCAGATGGGCGGGCGGCGCGGCAAGCGGACACACTTGCCATACTTGGGCGGATAAGCCAACGAACCGCAGCTGGAGGACATATGCCCATCGCAACGCCCGAACAATATGCACAGATGCTCAATGCGGCGAAGGAAGGCGGGTTCGCGTTCCCCGCGATCAACTGCACGTCGTCGAACACCATCAACGCTGCCCTCAAGGGTTTCGCGGATGCCGGCAGTGACGGCATCATCCAGTTCTCCACCGGTGGTGCCGAGTTCGGGTCGGGCCTGGGTGTCAAGGACATGGTCACCGGCGCTGTCGCTCTGGCCGAGTTCGCCCACGTCGTTGCCGAGAAGTACGGCGTGACCGTGGCCCTGCACACCGACCATTGCCCCAAGGACAAGCTCGACTCTTACGTGCGCCCGCTGCTCGCCATCTCCCAGGAGCGCGTCGACGCCGGAAAGAACCCGCTGTTCCAGTCGCACATGTGGGACGGCAGCGCGGTGCCGCTCGACGAGAACCTGGAGATCGCCAAAGACCTCCTGGCCAAGGCCGCAGCCGCCAAGATCATCCTGGAAATCGAGATCGGTGTCGTCGGCGGTGAAGAGGACGGTGTCGAGAACGAGATCAATGACAAGCTGTTCACCACGGCCGAAGACTTCGAGGCCACTCTCGAAGCACTCGGTGCGGGTGACTCCGGTAGCCGTTACCTGCTGGCCGCGACCTTCGGCAACGTCCACGGTGTCTACAAGCCTGGCAACGTGAAGCTGCGTCCCGAGGTCCTCAAGATCGGCCAGGAAGTTGCCGTCAAGAAGCTCGGGCTGCCCGAGGGTGCCAAGCCCTTCGACTTCGTCTTCCACGGTGGATCCGGGTCGCTAAAGAGCGAGATCGAAGAGGCCCTGGGTTATGGCGTCATCAAGATGAACGTCGACACCGACACCCAGTACGCCTACACCCGGCCGATCGCCGGTCACATGTTCGCCAACTACGACGGCGTCCTCAAGGTCGACGGCGACGTGGGCAACAAGAAGGTCTACGACCCCCGTGTCTACAACAAGAAGGCGGAGGCGTCGATGACCGAGCGCGTCATCGAGGCGTGCACCGACCTCAAGTCGACGGGCAAGTCCATCAGCGCCTAGAGGAGTAGCCCCACCAGGACAGCGACTCCCAGCAGCACCAACGCAGCGGCCGCACATAAGACCGAGGTATCCACCCGGCGGTGCGGCCGCTGCGTCGTCGTCATGCGCGGTGGGTCGAACGGGTACGGATCAGCCCCGTGCGGGACGTGTTGTGCCGGCGGGACGCCGTAGTGGTCGGGTCGCTGAACGAAGTGGCCGGGCTGGGCGTAGGGGCCGGGCACCGGACGTTGGACCATCTGGCGGTAGTGCTCGGGAGGCGCCGGCGGCCGGTTGCTCATCTGCGGTGCGAATCGCGGCGGTGGACCTTGACGCGGGACCGGATTCGGCCGGGTCGGCGGCTCGTGATCGCGGTGAGGTGCCGATGCCGGCGGGCGCTGCGACGCGAGCGGCAGGGTCGCCGCATTCACCACCCGGTGGGTGGGTCGGGCTGGACCAGCGGGCCGCCGGTCTTCCGGAGAGGGCACGTGACGAGCCTATCGGGCACGCTGCATCCGCGTGGGGCACATACGCGCGCAGTCATTCGGTCAGTCGTACGCCGCTACGCCTTGCAGACCTTCCATTCGCCGTCGATCTTGCTCAGAGTCAGCGCGACGTCGAGCTTCTGGTCGGGCGTCGCGGTCTTGAAAGCGATCACCTCCACCACCGCGCTGTTGCCGTCCTCGACGATCTTGGATGCCTTGACCCCGTCGACCCCCACCAATTCGTTGTTGGCCTTCTGGATGCGGTGGTCCTCGGCGAACTCCTGATCGGACATCCCTGCAAAACGTGCCTGCGCTTCTCCGCAGGTGATCGAGCGGAGGACGACGATGTCTCCGTCACGGAGCGCCGTCGTGTACTCCAGCGCGGTGTTCGCCGCAACGTCGGCCGGGGGCACATCGTCGTCTTCACCGGTGGCGATCACGCCGATGACGGCGGCCACGACTCCGAGGATCACGACGAGGGCCGCGATTCCGATCCACAGCCCCTTACGCGATTTCTTGGGCGCGGCACCGGTCGGTCGGTTCTGCGGGGTGCCACCGGGTGCGATGTATTGGGGCGCAGACGGTTCGGCCTTCCACCCGGATGCCTGGGCCGGACGTTCCTGCGGACGGGGCGCCTTTGTGACGCTGATCCGTTCGGTCTGCGCGTCGATGACCTCCGTCGGCGCGGAGGAATCGGTGGCGATCACCTGGGTTTCGGTCTCGTCCGCGGGCGATCCGACAACCGGCGGCTCCGAGCCGGAGGATGTCGTCTTCGTGAGGCCGACCGGCGCCACCGCCGCGAACTCGGCGGTCTCGCTGTCGTCGCCGGGTTCGCCGGGTTCGCCGGCAACGATGGCGACGGTGTCCGCTTCGGAATCCGCCGTCGCGGTGGATTCGGTTTCGGCGGTGTCGTCGACCGACTCGTCGGCAGCCAACTCCGCAGAAGAGGGCTCTGGAGGCGCCTGTTCTGCAGGTGACGATTCCGGGGACGAAGCCTCCGTCGTAGTCGTCGCCTCGACGGCCTCTGGTGCCTCGGCCGGAGCTTGATCGGCCCCGGCTTCTTCCTCGCCGCCGGCCTCTTCGTCGCCCCGAGCTTCTTCGTCGACCCGAGCTTCTTCCTCCACGCCAGCTTCTTCGTCGGGCCGAGCTTCTTCGTCGCCCCGAGCTTCTTCGTCGACTCGAGCTTCTTCGTCATCTGCAGCGTCTTCGTCGCCTGGCGGTTCGTCTGTGTCCTCCGACGGCTCCGGTGTCGCGGATTCGGGAGTGGTGTCCTCGGCAGCCGAGACGTCGGTGGAGGTGTCCTCCTCGGTCGCTTCCGGCGCGGCGGAGGTCTCGGATTCGGTCGCTGGAATGTCGGTCGAATCGACGACCGGGGCCGTCGGCGTATCCCGACCCTCTTCTTCCTGCGACAACTGTTCCCCCTGTGGTGAGTGTTCTGTGACCGGTGCTTGATCCTGGACGGGTGCTTGATCCTGCGACGTGGCCTGACCCGGGCCTATTTTTCCTTCGCGACGCTTACGGATGGCCGAAAGTGCGCGGCTGACAACAGAATTGCCTTCATCGTTAGGATGTGACATGCACCAGGTCCCCGTCCTCGAGCGACATCGATTGCGACGTGCGAGGTCGCAGCCGATGATCGGCAAGACATACCTGCGCAGCGTCGGGCCCACCCTATCGAATGGATCGTCGACCGGACGGGTGGCCCGGGCCACGAGCGGAGCTGCGACAATGGGCCGATGACGTCGTTTGGAGATCTTCTCGGCCCCCAGCCCACCCTGTTGACCGGAGACGACGAGGCGGAGTCGGAGTTGCTCAACGGAGCCGACCCCGCTGCCGTCGCCGCCGCACATCCCACCGCCTCCGTCGCCTGGGGCGCTCTCGCGGAGGCCGCCCTGAAAGACGGTGCGACCATCACCGCGTACGCGTATGCGCGCACCGGTTACCACCGTGGTCTCGATCAGCTGCGTCGCCACGGCTGGAAGGGCTTCGGTCCGGTGCCGTGGAGCCACGAACCGAATCAGGGCTTCCTGCGTTGCGTCGGGGTGCTGGCGCGTGCCGCACAGATCATCGGCGAAGAAGACGAATACCTCCGCTGCCTCGACCTGTTGAACGAGAGTGACCCCGCAGCCGCCGGCGAGCTCGGCCTCGCCTGAGCCGCAACCGAGCGGTCCTCCGGTCGAGCGGATAAAGCTCCTACCGACCCTCGGCCGTGATCGGTTGCCGCCGCGCGTGCGGGCACCATTGCACCGCGTTCGGCTGTCGCTGCTGCCCGTCCTCCAGTGCTCTCTCGCGGCTGGGCTCGCGTGGTGGATCGCAAGTCAGGTCTTCGACCATGAACGGCCGTTCTTTGCGCCGATCGCTGCGGTCGTGTCCCTCGGGCTCTCGCTGGGCCAGCGCTGGCGTCGCGCTCTCGAGGTGGCCATCGGTGTCACCGTCGGTGTCGCGGTCGGCGACCTGATCATCTCGGTGATCGGCTCGGGAACCTGGCAGATCATGGTCGTCGTCGCCATCGCGATGTTGTGCGCGGTGCTCGTGGACAAGGGGCCCCTGGTCCCGATCCAGGCGGCGAGTTCGGCGGTGCTGGTGGCCACGCTGTTGCCGCCGGGTGGAGTGGACGGCTACCACCGGGTGATCGACGCACTCATCGGTGGGCTGGTCGCGATTCTCGTGGTCGCACTCATCCCCACCCACCCCGTCCTGCGCGCGCGCCGCGACGCCGCCAATGTGCTGACCACCATGTCGGATGTACTCGCCGAGGTCGCCGAGGGTCTGCGGCGCATGGACCACGAGCGGCTCAGCGAAGCCCTCGAGAACGCCCGCACCACGCAGGCCGGTATCGACGCGTTGCGGTCGGACATCTCCGGAGGACAGGAGATCAGCCGGATCTCGCCGCTGCACTGGGCCCGTCGTTCGCGGCTCGACCGCGTCACCGCAATGGCCGATCCGATCGACAACGCCGTCCGGAACGTCCGGGTGTTGACTCGCCGCGCCGCTGCCTCGACCGAACGCGGTCAGAAGATCAAACCCGAGATCGTCGACCTCATCGGGCAGCTCGGCCACGCCTTCGATGTCCTCAACGACATGATGCTCGCCGATCCCGGTCAAATGCCGGACCAGGTGGAGGCGGCGAGGGTGTTGCGGAGTATCGCGCGCCGGACCAAACCCGAGTTGGTCGAGGGCAGTGCGTTGTCGGAAACCGTGATCCTCGCGCAGCTCCGCTCGACACTCGTCGATCTCCTCATGGCCTGCGGGCTTTCCCGGGTCTCGGCGATGGCCACGTTGAGATAGCGCCCCGATAGCCCGCCCTTGCAACACATGCAAGATCATGCATATATTGGTGATCGGTCCTGGTGTCAGGGCAAGAACAGGGGAACGAACTGATGGGTCACACGCACAGCCACGGTCCTGGCGCGGGCGGCGAGACCGACGGAACCGAGCGCAGGCTCTGGCCGATGGTTGCGGGGGCGCTCATCATCTCCGTCTTCTTCGTCGTGGAGCTGACGGTCGGCATCTCGGTCAACTCCTTGGCCCTGATCGCCGACGCCGGGCACATGCTCACCGATGTGGTGGCGATGCTCATGGGGCTCGGTGCGCTGCTGCTCAGCCGGCATGGCAGCTCGGACGGTGTCAAGACCTTCGGCTGGCATCGCGCGGAGGTGTTCACCGCTGTCGCCAACGCGGTGCTGCTGATCGGGGTGGCGATCTTCGTCCTCTATGAGGCGGTGGAACGAATCGGCACCGACCCACAGGTGCCCGGGCTGACTCTGGTGATCGTCGCGCTGATCGGTCTCGCCGCGAACATCGTCGTGATGCTGCTACTCCGCAGCGATTCCAAGGCCAGCATCGCTGTGCGCGGTGCGTACATGGAGGTGCTCGCCGACGCCGTCGGTTCGATCGGGGTCCTGATCGCCGGCATCGTCACCATGACGACCAACTGGCCGTACGCCGACCTGGTCGTGGCGGTGCTGATCGCACTGTGGGTGGCGCCCAGGGCCGTTCGGCTAGCTCTCGATGCCCTCCGCATCCTGGCTCAGCAGGCGCCCCAGCACGTCGACGTGGACAGGGTCCGCGCGGACCTGACCGCCCTCGACGGGGTCACCGAGGTCCATGACCTGCACATCTGGACCCTCACCACCGGCATGGACGTGGCCACGGTGCACGTCACAGCCACGTCGGACAACGCCGTCGTGCTCGGCGCCGCCCGCGAAGTCCTCGACTCCCATGGACTGACCCACGCCACCATTCAGGTCGACCCGATCGGGATGCAGGAGAGCTGCCACAAGAAGATGACCTGGTGACCCCGATGATGGGTTGTTCTGGCGCCGCCCACCTGGGCTGATGTTCGCCAAAACGCCCCATCATCGGTGGCGGTCAGGCGTCCTCGGACTCGATGCGACGTAGGACGGTGATCGCGCGGGGCCCGACCGTGATGGTCGCCGGAACCGGCAACGGGTCTGCTTCCTCGTCGGGGTTCATCGTGTCGATCACGACCTCCCACTCGTCGCCGTATTCCGCAGGTACCGCGAAGTCGATGGGCTCGTAGTGGGCGCTGAGCAGCAGTAGGAACGAACTGTCGGTGATCCGCTCGCCGAAGTCGTCGACCTCAGGGATGGCGCTGCCATTGAGGAACAAGCCGACGGCGCGACCGAAGTCGGCGGACCAGTCGTCCTCGGTCATCTCACTGCCGTCGGGACGGAGCCAGGCGATATCGGGCAGAGCATCGGCGGAACGCTGCATCGGCCGGCCTTCGAAGAACCGGCGGCGACGGAAGACCGGGTGCGCGGCGCGCAGCGCGGTGACCTTTTGCGTGAAGGCGAGCAGACCGGTGTCGACGTTCTCCCAGTCGATCCACGTCAGCTCGTTGTCCTGGCAGTAGCCGTTGTTGTTGCCCTGCTGCGTACGGCCGAGTTCGTCGCCGTGGCTGATCATCGGGACACCCTGCGACAGGAGCAGGGTCGTAATCATGTTGCGGCTCTGACGAGCTCGCAGCGCAAGGATCTCCGGATCGTCCGTCTCGCCCTCGACGCCACAGTTCCACGACCGGTTGTGGCTCTCGCCGTCGGCGCTGTCCTCGCCGTTCTCCTCGTTGTGTTTCTCGTTGTACGACACCAGGTCCCGCAAGGTGAAGCCGTCGTGTGCGGTCACGAAGTTGATCGATGCCGCAGGGCGGCGCCCGTCGTGCTCGTACATGTCGGCCGAACCCGTGATGCGGGAGGCGAATTCACCCAAGGTGTCGGGTTCGCCTCGCCAGAAGTCGCGGACGGTGTCGCGGTACTTACCGTTCCATTCCGTCCACTGCGGTGGGAAGTTGCCCACCTGGTAACCGCCGGGGCCGACGTCCCACGGCTCGGCGATGAGCTTGACCTGGCTGACGATCGGGTCCTGCTGGATGAGGTCGAAGAAGCTGGAGAGCCGGTCGACGTCATAGAACTCGCGGGCGAGGGCGGACGCGAGGTCGAAACGGAAGCCGTCGACGTGCATCTCGGTGACCCAGTATCGCAGCGAGTCCATGAGGAGTTGCAGCGAATGCGGGTGCCGCACGTTGAGTGTGTTGCCGGTGCCGGTGTAGTCCATGTAGTACTGCAGGTCGTCTTCGACGAGCCGGTAGTACGACGCGTTGTCGAGGCCACGGAACGACAGCGTCGGTCCGAGGTGGTTACCCTCCGCGGTGTGGTTGTAGACGACGTCGAGGATGATCTCGATACCTGCCTCGTGGACGGCCTTCACCATTGACTTGAAGTCCTGTACCTGCCCTGAGAGCGAGTCGGTACGAGAGTACTTGGAGTCGGGTGCAAAGAAGCCGATCGTGTTGTAGCCCCAGTAATTCGACAGGCCCTTGTCCTGCAGCACCGAATCGTCCGCGAAGTGATGGACCGGCATCAACTCGAGCGCGGTGACCCCCAGTTCGGTCAGATGGTCCAGGATCGCCGGGTGTGCGATGGCGGCGTACGTCCCGCGCAGTTCCTCCGGGATGTCGGGATGAGTCTCGGTGAGTCCCTTGACGTGTGCCTCGTAAACGACGGTGTCCGGGTAGGAATGCCGCGGCGGGCGGTCCACACCCCAGTCGAAGAACGGATTGATCACCACGGATTTGGGCATGTACGGCCCGGAATCCTCGTCGTTACGAGACGACGGATCGTCGAACTGGTAGCCGAAGACCGCCTCGGCCCACTCGAACTTCCCGTCGATGGCCTTCGCGTAGGGATCGAGCAGCAGCTTGTTCGGGTTGCACCGTTGTCCCTGCGCCGGATCGTGTGGACCGTGGATCCGGTAGCCGTAGCGTTGTCCGGGCTCGACACCGGGCAAGAAGCCGTGCCAGACGAAACCGTCGCGCTCGTGTAGGTCGAGCTGGGTCTCGGCCCCGGAGTCGTCGATCAGGCACAGCTGTACCCGTTCGGCGACCTCGCTGAAGACGGCGAAGTTGGTGCCCGCCCCGCTGTAGTTCGCTCCCAGCGGATAAGCGGTACCCGGTCGGATCTGCAAGTTGTGCCTCCTGGCATCGGACGGAGTTTCGAGCCTACTGGCGTCGGAGTGGACATGCTGAGATGGCAGCGCCGATGCTGACCGCCGTGGTCTACCCGCTACCGCCAGAAAACAAACAACTGCCAGCCCCAGGACGCCAGGCCTCGATCGGCGCCGCCGAGTTCGAACAGTGAGTAGACGAGGTCGAAGAAAGCGCGATTGAGCTGTGGAATCAGCAAGAGACCGACAATGATCAAGAATCCGTATTGACCGACCGGCGCTACTTTGCGGCGCGTCTGCGGCGAGAGATACGGCTCGATGATGCCGTAGCCGTCGAGTCCGGGAATCGGTAGCAGGTTCAACAGCGCCGCGGTGATCTGCAGCACGGCCAGCATCGACAGCGCCGACCAGAAGTTGAGCTCGGGGAAGACCGCGGACAAGTCCTGACTCCCGATGACACCGAGCAGGATCACCGCCGCCGCGATGTTCGTCAGCGGTCCCGCGGCGGAGACGATACTGCGCTGCGCCTTCGTGAAACCGGCATGGTTCACATACACGGCCCCACCGGGGAATCCGATACCGCCGAGCAGGATGAACAAGAGCGGCAAGGCAATCGAGAGGCCGGGATGCGCGTACTTCAGTGGATTGAGGGTCAGATACCCGCGCAGTTCTGCGCCGTGGTCGCCGAACTTGAAAGCGGTGACGGCATGGGCGAATTCATGCAGACACAGTGACACCACCCAGCCGCCGATCACCAGGAGCAGTGCCCCGATGATTGCGACGGCGGTTCGCTGCCCGCCGGAGTTCCACAGGATCACCCCACCGAGGACCGTCGCGGCGACCACACCCAGGAAAACCGGTCCGGGGCGAACGGCCCGGGCGACGGCCCGCGTGGTGCCCGCGGTCATCTCGGTGCCCGGCGGGAGTGAGGTCTCATGGCCGGACCAGCTTCCAATGGTGTTGATGGCGATAAAAGGTCGACCGTTTCGTCGGTCTCGGTGCGGTGATGCCGTCCCGTTCGACGATCAGGGCTGGGGCGCCGGTCTGCGCGGCCCGGCCGAGATGCCACTTCGAGCGGAACCGCTTGTCGAGCCGCGCTCGGACACCGGGCATCGTCGCGGTCGGTTCGATCACGACAGCCTTGGCCTTGCCTCGGACCAGTAGCTCGCTGTCGACGTAACTCTCCCCGTCGAACGGTCCGTCGACTCCACGCTGCCGGGCCTGCCCGAGCAGGACGATCGCCATGTCGTCGCGGATGAGGGGGAGCTCCTCGGCCGCCCCGTCCACCGCGAGCGCGGTCGCATCGGGACCGGTCGGTAACCCGTAGATCGTGCTCGCCGGTGTCGGGTGTGGCAGCACCAGTGCGATCTCGAGGTCGAGCCGCTCGGCGAGCATGACCCGGCCGACGACCGCCGCGCAGAAGGCGTCAGGGAGCTCGGGGCCGGCCACCACCACGAGTCGGGTGAGCGATTCGTCCGCCACTGCGCCGTTGATCGCGGCGATGATCGACGCCCGCTCGCGCACCGCGTCGGTGGAGCGCAGGCCCGCCGGGACCAACTCCGACGGCGCCCCGGCCTCAGCGATCACCTGTATTTGTCCTGGTCCCACTGCATCCTCGCTCACCTCGCACGCCCGACGCCTGCGATCCTACGGATCGCCTCCGGCTTGCCGTTCCACCACGTCAGACCTGCCACAGAGACCTCGATCACGTAAATGTCGGCCCGACCCAGTAGGGTTGACCCACGGTTCGGCGTGCGCATCTGCATGTCGTCCGGAAGGAGCGCGTACATGCCTGCGATCGTGCTGATCGGCGCCCAGTGGGGCGATGAAGGTAAAGGCAAGGCCACTGATCTCTTGGGTGGTCGCCTGCAATGGGTGGTGCGGTACCAGGGCGGAAACAACGCCGGGCACACCGTGGTCTTGCCCAACGGCGAAACATTCGCCCTGCACCTCATCCCGTCAGGGATTCTGACCCCCGGCGTCAAGAACGTCATCGGTAACGGCGTCGTCGTCGACCCCGGTGTGTTGCTGACCGAGCTGGGCGGACTCGAGGATCGTGACGTCGACACCAGTGGTCTTCTGATCTCCGCCGACGCCCACTTGCTCATGCCGTACCACGTGGCCATCGACAAGGTCACCGAACGGTTCCTCGGCAACAAGAAGATCGGCACCACCGGTCGCGGCATCGGGCCGTGCTACCAGGACAAGATCGCCCGTGTCGGGGTCCGGGTCGCAGATGTGCTCGACGAAAGCATCCTGACCCAAAAGGTCGAAGCCGCACTGGAATTCAAGAACCAGATCCTCACCAAGATCTACAACCGGCGGGCGCTGGAGCCGGCGAAGGTCGTCGAGGAGGTCCTCGGCCAGGCCGAAGGATTCAAGCACCGCATCGCCGACACCCGGCTGCTGCTCAACCAGGCGCTCGAAACCGGTGAGACGGTCCTGCTGGAAGGGTCGCAGGGCACGCTGCTCGACGTCGACCACGGCACGTATCCCTTTGTGACGTCGTCGAATCCGACGTCCGGTGGTGCCGCCGTCGGGTCCGGTATCGGACCCACCCGCATCACCACCGTCCTCGGAATCCTCAAGGCGTACACCACCCGCGTCGGCTCGGGCCCGTTCCCGACGGAGCTGTTCGACGAGTGGGGCGCCTACCTGGCCAAGACGGGCGGCGAGGTCGGGGTCACCACCGGTCGGGCCCGCCGATGCGGCTGGTTCGACGCCGTCATCGCCCGTTACGCGACGCGCGTCAACGGCATCACCGACTACTTCCTGACCAAACTCGACGTCCTCTCCAGCCTCGACACCGTCCCGATCTGTGTCGCCTACGAGGTCGACGGCGTGCGGGTCGATGAGATGCCGATGACACAGACCGGTTTTCACCACGCCAAACCGATCTACGAAGAGATGCCCGGCTGGTGGGAAGACATCTCTCAGTGCACGACATTCGATGAGCTGCCGCAGAACGCACAGAACTACGTGCTGCGACTCGAAGAACTCTCCGGGGCCCACATCTCGTGCATCGGCGTCGGGCCGGGCCGCGATCAGACGATCGTGCGCCGCGAGATTCTCTGACCCGAGCGGTTCAACTTCTCGACTCTCCCACCGACAGCACCGGCTTCGCCCACCCGTTTTTGCATCGTCCACCGGAAATTATCGGTGGGTAGCGCAAAAGCGGGTGGGCGAGCGCGCGTCTAGCGGGACAACTTTCGGAAATCGTCCCGCTCTCCGCCATGCCCTGTGGTAGACATCACTCCAGGGAAGCAGTCAGTGCTGACTGTAGGATGGGGGAGCGGCATGGAGCAGGTGACGCGGCGGACAGTGTTGAAGGCCGCCGGGGTAGGCGCTGCCGTTGCAGGATCCACGCTGGTGGTGCCGTCGCTGACGGGGCCGGCGGCGCGGGCCATACCGCCGACGGGGGCAGGTCGCGGACGAGGGGTCGCGATCTTCGGTGGCGGTATGTCGGGGTTGACGGTCGCACACGAGCTGATCGAGCGTGGATTCTCGGTCTTCGTGTACGAACCGTCGTACCTCGGTGGCAAAGCTCGCAGCATGGATGTGCCGAACACCGCTGCCGGGGGCAGGCTCGCACTTCCGGGCGAGCACGGATTCAGGTTCTTCCCCGGCTGCTACCAGCACGTGCCGGACACCATGGAGCGGATCCCGGTCGGCGGTGGCGGCAACGTCAAGGACACCCATCTGATCAACGTCGAAGGCGCGGTCATCGCCTTGGACGAGGCCGGGTATGCGCCGATCACGGTGCCGCAGTCGGTCAACGGATTCGTCGAACACGCCAGTGCGATGGTCAATCTCGAGAACCTCAGGAACTCGATCACGACGTCTCTCAAGATCGTGGGCGACATCCCGCCGCACGAGCTCGCGTACTTCGTCACCCGTGAGCTGATCATCGCGACGAGCTGCGAGGAGCGCAGGCTCGGGCAGTGGGAAAAGCAATCCTGGATGGAGTTCGTCAAAGCGAAAGGCAAGTCCAGCGCTTACCAGAAGTACTTGGTCAGTGCCCTCACAAGGGCGACGGTTGCGGCGAAGCCCGACCTGGGATCGGCGCGGACGATCGGGCAGATCGGCCTCGCGTTGGTCACTTCCGCGACCGGACTGATCAGTCAGTACGCGGGCACCATCGTCGGCGGCGGAGTCGACCGGGTCCTCAACGCCCCGACCGACCATGCCTGGATCAACCCGTGGGTCGACTACCTCCGCGGCCGCGGGGTGAAGTTCGTGATGGGCCAGGGGGCCACCGCATTCGACGTCGCGGGCGGTCAGATCACAGGAGTGCAGGTGTCGGACGGTGCCGGGTCGTCGTCGACGGTGACCTCGGACTGGTACGTCGCGGCGATGCCACTCGATCGGCTCAAGCCCCTGTTGCGACCCGCAGTGCTGTCGGCAGCGCCCTCGCTCGCGGGTATCGCCGAGCTGCAGGACGACTGGATGGTGGGCATCCAGTACTTCCTGTCCAGGCGCTCCGACGTCCCGCCCAGCCACATCGCCTCGCTCGGCACCCCGTGGGCACTGACCGGGCTGTTCCAGGCCGGTCCCTGGGACGTCGACTTCGGTCGAAAGTACGGCGACGGACGGGTTCATGATTGCCTGTCGGTGGATGTCTCCGACTGGGACACCCCGGGAATCCTGTACGGCAAGACCGCCAAACAGTGCAGTAAAGAAGAGATCGCCAAGGAGGTCTGGGCGCAGATGAGCCGCGCGCTGAACCGGGGGTCGACACCGATCCTGCGGGACAGTGAACTGGTCAGCTGGCATCTCGATCCCGGAATCACCTGGAATCCAACAATTTCCAATGCGACACCGTTGATGGTCAACACGGCCGGTTCCTATCAGCACCGACCCACTGCCGACACCGCCATCCCGAACTTCTTCATCGGTGGCGACCATGTGCGGACCAATATCGACCTTGCGACGATGGAGGGTGCCAACGAATCGGGCAGGCGTGTGGCGAATGCGATCCTCGATGCGTCGGGAAGCAATGCCGAGCGGGCAGCGGTTCACCCGTTGTGGGAGTTGCCGTTCCTCGATCCGTTCAAGCAGACCGACCGCGACCGGTACCGGGCCGGACTGCCGCACATCATGGACGTCTGACCCGGCGGTAGTGTTGTTTCATGACGGACGGATCCGTATCTCTGGGCGGCACACAACAACTCGGGGTGCAACAGCTCAAGAGCACGAAGAGCCGCAATCAGATTCTTGACGCCGCCATCGACGTTCTCGTCAGCAAGGGTTACGCGCAGGCCAGCACGCTGGCGATTCAAGAGGCCGCCGGCGTCTCGCGGGGGCGGCTGTTGCATCACTTCCCGTCGCGCGACGACCTGCTGATGGCGGCTGTGCATCACCTGGCGCGGGTGCGTATCGAGGAGTTGCCACAGCGGGTCGAGTGGCCGGACGATCCGATCGAGCGCATCTCGGTCGGTATCGACACCGGGTGGTCGACGTTTCATCAGCCGTACTTCGTCGCCTCGATCGAGCTGTGGACCGCGGCTCGCACCAACGAGCGGTTGCGAAGTGCGCTGTTGCCGGCCGAACGTGAGCTGGGACCGACGGTCCGCACGGCCGTCGACTCGTTCCTCGGCCCGGTGTTGACCGCCGCTCCCCGCACCGACGAGCTGTATCCGATCCTGCTGTCGAGCATGCGGGGTGCGGCGATGACGTATCTCCTCGACCGCCGTGATCCGCGGGACGACCCGCATCTGCCGTTGTGGAAGGCACTCACCGCCGAGTATCTCCTCGAGGACTGACAAACCCAGGTCGATCAGGCACAACCAGGAACTGCAGCACCTGGGTTTGCCTGGAGCGACTGGGTTTGTCGCGGTGTCCACAGATGCGCAATCGATCCACAGCTCGGCCGGAAATCGGTCTATCACAGACGATCACCGCACGGACGCGTTCGATGATCCGTCCATGGACTTCTTGCCTGCACCTGACAGTCTGATCCGTCGAACGGACGGCCACTCCGACGACGACGAACTGCGGCGCGGCGTACGCCGCGGGAAACTGGTTCGCGTCACACGAGGCGTGTATCGCCCCGTCGACCCGGATGGGAACACCCGAGACCCCGATCACGACGAGCAGTACGCCGAACTCGTGATTGCCGTGGCCGGTCGGTCGAAGCAACGGGTGGTGAGCCATGTGTCCGCCGCCGCGATCCACGGCCTGAACCTGCTGGCGCCGGACCAGCGGCTGCTCCACTTCTACGTTGCGGCCGGTGGATGCCGAACCCGGGAAGTCCATCTGCACGAGGGTGGCGCACTGCGGGAGTCCGACACCACCGTGGTCGACGGCGTCCTGCTGACCAAACTGGCGCTCACCGCCTGCGACGTCGCACGTCAAGGAACGTTCGCTCAAGCGGTTGCCGTCCTGGACCACGCCCTGCGTTTGGGTGTGGCCCGCAGCGAACTCGGATCCATCGCGCAGCGGTTCGGCAAGACCAAAGGGATCGGGACACTGCGCCGAGCGCTCGAGGTCGCCGACAAGAACTCCGAGTCCGTGGGCGAATCCCTCAGTCGGGCATTGATGATCGAGTGGTCCGAGATACCGGTGCCGTCGCTGCAGACCGAATACCGCGACGAGCACGGGCAACTGATCGCTCGCGTCGACTTCGACTGGGACGGCAAGGTCGTCGGTGAGTTCGACGGAAAGGTCAAATACGAGAAGAACCGCAGTTCCGGGGAGAGCGCTTCCGATGTCGTGTTCCGCGAAAAACAGCGCGAGGACCGCCTACGTGACGAAGGTCTGACCGTCGTCCGGTGGGTGTGGGACGACTTCAGGAAGCCGCAGATCCTGCGTGCGCGGATACGCAGAGCGCTCACGCAGGCCGGCGTCATCTGACCCACAAAACCAGGTCGTTCAGGCAAAACCAGGAACTGCAGCATCTGGTTTTGCCTAGAACGAGTGGGTTTGTGTGGAGTGAGCAAAACGCGCAAAAGGCTATTAATGCGCTCAAGCGTGACTGTGATCTGGGGCACCTCCAGACTCTTTTTTGTAGCGCGGATCACTCCGGTCCCGCAGTCCGCAAACGAGAGCGACGTCGTCATGTTGGTAGCACTGGGCCTTGCGATGGTAGCCACATTCATGTTCCTGATCATCACCAAACGCGCCACCCCGGTGGTGGCCCTGATCCTGGTGCCCGTCGCATTCGGCCTCTTCGCCGGCGCGGGCATGGGGATCAGCGACATGATCACCGACGGCATCAAGGATCTCGCGCCGACGGCCGCGATGCTGTTCTTCGCGATCATCTACTTCGGCATCATGATCGACGTCGGACTCTTCGACCCGATCGTGCGCGGCGTCGTCAAGGCCGTCCGCGCCGACCCCGCCAGACTCGTGGTGGGAACGGCACTGCTGGCCATGATCGTCTCGCTCGACGGTGACGGTTCCACGACGTTCATCATCGTCACGTCGGCGTTGTTGCCGCTGTACCTCAAACTCGGTGTCAGTCCGGTGGTCCTGACCGTCACAGCGGGCCTGGCCAACGGCACCCTGAACATCCTGCCCTGGGGCGGCCCGACCGCGCGCGCCGCTGCCGCACTGGGTATCTCGCCCTCCGACGTCTTCATCCCCATGATCCCGTCGCTGGTCGCCGGCCTCGTCATCGTGTTGCTGTTCTCGTACCACCTCGGCATCATGGAGCGTCGCCGGATCGGCAAGATCGTCATCCGGGAATCGGTCCTGTCCCGGGAGAACGAGGCCGTGCTGGTGGGCACCGGTGGTGGCACGGGTGGCTCGGGTCGCAGCGGTGGCACGACGGGCGGCGACGACGCAGCAGGGACGAGCGACGATGCGTCCGACGGCGGATTCACCGCCAACGCCCTCGACCCGAACCGCACCACTCTGCGGCCGAAACTGTTCTGGGTCAACGCCGCACTGACGATCGCCCTGCTCGCGGTTCTCGGCATGGACGTCATCGCGATCCCGGTGCTGTTCATGGTCGCGGCAGGCATCGCGCTGGTCATCAACTTCCCGCACGTCAAAGACCAGCAGTCGGCCATCACACGACATTCGTCGAGCATCGTCTCGGTGGTCGCGATGGTGCTGGCAGCCGCCGTCCTCACCGGGGTGTTCGCCGGAAGCGGCATGGTCGAGGCCATCGCCGAATGGCTGACGTCGATCCTCCCCGATGCGATGGGACCACACCTGGCCGTGGTCGCCGGAGTGCTCTCCATCCCGTTCACGTTCCTGATGAGCAACGACGCCTTCTACTTCGGCATCCTGCCGGTGCTGTCCGAGACCGCCACCACCTACGGGATCGCTCCGGTGGAGATGGCACGTGCCTCGATCACGGGGCAGACGGTGCATATGCAGAGCCCGCTGGTGCCCGCGATCCTGCTGCTCGTCTCGCTGGCCGGGGTGTCCCTGGCCGATCATCACAAGAAGGTGCTGTGGCGGGCGGTGGTGGTCTCGCTGGCGATGCTGGTCGTCGGGGTCCTGGTCGGCTCCATCCCGTTCTGACACGCAGCACATGAAGGTGGGCACCCGCGTGATGGCGGGTGCCTACGCTGTTGTGATGCGGCTGCGTAACCAGGTCTTGCTCCTGCAGGTGGTGGTGATCGTGGTCAGCCTCGCGGCGGGCTTCGGGGTGGTGATCTCCACCAGCGACGACCGGCTCCGCGACGAGTACGGACAACGCGCTCTCGCGATCGCACGAACGGTCGCCACCGACGCCGACGTTCGCGAGGCAGTGGCGAGTTCGGGTGGGACCTCCCTCGACCCGGCTGAGCTGGGGACGCGTCCGCTGCAAGCGCAAGCGCTCGCCGTGGCCGAGCGCACCGACGCGCTGTTCGTGGTGATCGCCAATGATCGGGGCATCCGGCTCGCGCACCCCGATCCCGCGGAACTGGCCCTGCCGCTGAGCACCGATCCCACCCGAGCGCTCGCCGGACGGGAAGACCTCGCTACAGACCGCGGCACCCTCGGACAGTCGGTACGGGCCAAGGTGCCGATCTACGCGCCCGGCGGGACCGAGGTGGTCGGACTGGTCAGCGTCGGGATCTCCACCGAAGAAATCGCCGACGATCTGCGCGGAGACATTCGCACGCTGATCCTGATCGCGTTGTCCGCGTTGCTGATCGGAGTGGTGGGATCGGCTTTGCTGGCTCGCCGCTGGCGCCGGTTGACACTGGGTCTGGAACCCGATCAGCTGGCCGAACTGGTGCGCGAGCAGGAGGCAGTGCTGCATTCGATGGGCGAAGGTGTGATCGCAATAGACCCGAACGGGGTGGTACGCGTGATCAACGACAAAGCCCGGATCCTGCTGGGGGTCACTGCCCAGACGGGTAGCCCGATCGACGCCATCGGGCTCACGCCACGGGTGCTGGAGGTTGCACGGACACCGGTGGACGTCCCACGGTCGGCGACGGTCGCCGACCGCGTGGTGCTGGTGAGTTCGCGGCGCGTCTCACGCGACGGGAAGGATCTCGGCATGGTGCTCTCGGTTCTCGACCGCACGGACGTGGAAGACCTGACCCGCCAGGTCGATTCGATCCGGTCGATGACCGACGCCTTGCGGGCGCAACGGCACGAATCCGCGAATCGGATGCATGTCATCGCCGGACTTCTCCGGCAGGGCAACGCCGCCGCCGGCCTCGACTATCTGGACGAGGTGATGGGCACCGGTCCATACGGCACCGAACTGCCCGGCCTGGAAAACCTCACCGAACCCCACCTGCGAGCGTTTCTGGAGGCCAAAGCCGCCGCGGCCAGGGAACGCGGCGTCACCCTCACCCTCGGTGACCAGACCTTCCTCGACGGCACCCTCCGCGACCCCGTCGTCGTGACCACCGTTGTCGGCAACCTCATCGACAATGCGATAGAGGCGGCCTCCGGCCGGGCGATAGAGGCGGCTTCCGGCGGAAACCCAGCCCTCGTGGAAGTAGAACTGATCGCCGACGATTCCACCTTGCTGGTCACCGTCGCCGACTCCGGGCCCGGCATCGGCTTCCCAGATCCCGACTCGGTCTTCGTCGAGGGGGTGACCACCCACGTCGATCCGGCTGTTCCCGGTGGACGGGGGATGGGGTTGGCGCTGGCCCGGCAGCTGGCCCGCCGCACCGGTGGCGATCTCGTCGTCGGGGACCGGGGCGGGGAGGCCGCAGCTGCCGACAACACCCTCGGCGGCGCAGTCTTCGTGGCCCGGCTGCCCGGCATCGTCGCCACGGGGCACCCCGCATGAGCGCCGAGGACTTCGGGGTCCTGATCGTCGACGACGACTTCCGGGTCGCCGGCCTGCACGCGTCGATCGTGAACGCGGTGTCGGGATTCTCGGTCCTGGCGCAGGCAGGCACGCGCGAGGCGGCGGTCACCGCCCTGGCCGAGCATCCAGAGATCACCCTCGCCCTCATCGACGTCCACCTGCCCGACGGCCCCGGGCTCGACCTGCTGCCCCGCCTGCACTGCGACGCCTTCGTGATCAGCGCAGAGACCGACAGCGCGGCCGTACGCAAGGCCCTGCGCGGCGGTGCGCTGACCTACCTGATCAAGCCGTTCGAGAACACGGAGCTGGCGAGGAGGCTATCGGCCTATGCGCAGTACCGCCGCATCCTGGCCACTCCCACCACCGAACAGAGCGCCGTCGACGCCGCGCTCGGCGCGCTACGCACCGGACGTGCACTTCGCGAGGCATCCGATACCGGTTCTCAGACTGAGGAACTCATCCTGACAGCGTTCGAGGGATCCGACCACGTCATGTTCGCCGACGAGGTCTCGGCCGTCGTCGGAATTTCACCGCCGACCGCGCGCAGGCATCTGGCGAATCTGGTCTCGTCGGGAAAACTGACCATGAAGTTGCGTTACGGCGCAACCGGGCGGCCGAAGCAGGAGTACCGGCGTCCGTAGTCCACGGGTAGATTGCCCTGAGGTCAATCGGCGGTACGGGTGGGGGAGTGGATGAGGTTTCCGGGTCAAGAGTCGGACTTCGGTTCGGTGTTGCTCGGTTCGGCCACCGACACCGTGCGGCGCCAGCGGATCCGGATCCAACTACTGATCACGGTGTCGCTGCTGACCGCCAACGCGATCGGCGCGGGCATGGCGATCCTGCTGGTGGTGGTCGGGATCCCTGAACCCAGTGTCCTCGAAGCCCAGTTCTGGTGGGTCAACTTCATCGTCGTCCCGGTGTATGTCGGGATCGCGTTCGGATTCGGCTGGGTGGTCGGCACGACGCGGGTGCTGCGGCGGTTGCGGTGGGCGCTGCGCGACGAGAGACCCACCCCGAAGCAGGCACGTGCGGCGCTGCGCGCGCCCTGGGTGCTGACGCGACTGCAACTCGGGCTGTGGCTGGTTGCCGACGTGCTGTTCACACTCTGTTACGGCATCCAAGACCCGGAATTGATCCCCAAGGTCGTGCTGGTGATCGGGCTGTCGGGGTCGGTCGTCTGCGCCATCTCGTACCTGCTGACGGAGTTCTCCCTGCGACCAGTCGCCGCGCAGGCGCTCGAGACCGGCATCACCCGCCGCAGCCGGTTGCGCACCCGCGGCATGCTCAGCTGGGTACTCGGATCGGGGATCCCGATCGTCGGGATGATGCTGGTGGTGCTGTTCGCCGTCTTCCGCGACGACACCACCAAGACCGACGTGTTCATCGCGATCATGGTCCTGGGCGCGACGGCTCTGTTCACCGGTCTGTTCCTGAACTACCTGAGCATCGACGCCATCAAGGCCCCGGTCGGGTCCGTCCGGCAGGCCATGACCAGGGTCGAGGGCGGGGACACCGAGGTGAGGGTCGTTGTCTACGACGGCACCGAGATCGGTGATCTGCAACGCGGATTCAACCTCATGGTCGAAGGTCTCGGTGAACGCGAGCGGATGCGCGACCTGTTCGGGCGGCACGTCGGCCGCGAGGTGGCCGAGGCGGCGCTGGCCCAGAATCCCGAACTCGGAGGCGCGGAACGCGTGGTTGCGGTGGTGTTCATCGACGTCATCGGTTCCACCACACTCGCCGCAAGCCGGCCCCCGAACGAGGTCGTCGAACTGCTCAACCGATTCTTCGCAGTGGTGGTCACCGCCGTCGAGCGACACGACGGGCTGGTCAACAAGTTCGAGGGCGATGCGGTGCTCGCGGTGTTCGGGGCGCCACTGGAATTGGACGACACCGCCACCGAGGCGCTCGCCGCTGCCCGGGAGATCTCGGTGAACCTCGCCGCAGACGTCCCCGAACTGGCGGCGGGTATCGGGGTGTCGCACGGCCCCGTCGTCGCGGGCAATGTCGGCGCCATCCAGCGTTTCGAGTACACCGTCATCGGCGATGCGGTGAACGAGGCTGCCCGCCTGAGTGAACTGGCGAAGAAAGACCCGACCCGCCCGCTGGCTTCGGGGCGGGCGGTGTCGGCGGCCACGGAAGCCGAAGCGGCGCACTGGGAGTGGCAGGAGAAGACGGAATTACGCGGCCGCTCCGAGGTGACCGAGGTGCACGCGGCGCGGCATCCGCAGACCGCCTAGAGTTGCTTACGGCTGTCGCCGAGCCCCTCTGCGAGGTCGAGTTGCCGCAACGCACTGCGCAGCACCTCGTCGTCGATCCGTCCACGGTCCCGTTCATCGATGAACACCTCACGCTGAATCTGGATGAGCTCGTTGCGAATCCGGTTGTATGCCTCCGTCGGGCTCTCGCCGAGTTCGTCGGAATCGCGGCCGAGCCCTTCCCAGGCCAGATTTTTTCTGGTCCTGATCCAATGGCGCAGGATCTCGACCTGTTCGCTGCGGGCATCGCCTGCCGGGATCGTCGAGGCGATCTCGTCGAGCCGCGTGATCGCAGCGCGCCCGGCGCGGTCTTGAGCCCGGGCGAGCGAGACCAGATCGGCCTGATGGTCGTCGCCCTGGACGTCCAGCCACTTGATGATCAACGGCAGGGTGGTGCCCTGCAACAGCAATGAGCCGACCACGACCACGAACGTGAGGAACAGGATCGCGTCCCGGGCCGGGAACTGCGAACCGTCGTCGATGGTCAGCGGGATGGCAAAGGCCGCCGCCAGACTCACCACACCGCGCATCCCCGCCCACGACACCACGAAGACGGAGCCCGCCGTCGGTGCGACCTCACGGTTGCGGATCCGCGGGAACAGTCGGGCACCGTACGTCGCGGTGTACACCCAGACGATCCGGATCAGTACGGTGGCGAGGAAGACCGCCGCCGCGGCCCAGCAGATCCCACTGATCGACCGGCCGTCGAGGCCCTCGATGACCTGAGGCAGTTGCAGTCCGATGAGCAGGAACACGAACGATTCGAGGATCGCGTCGATCGATTTCCAGACCGCGTTGTCCTGCAATCGGGTCGCGTAGCCTTCGCGGACCGATCGCTGGCCGAGATAGAGACCCGCCACCACGACGGCGATCACCCCGGAGGCGTGGATCTCTTCGGCCACGAAGTAGATGACGAACGGGGTGAGGATCCCGAGCGCCGTCTCCATCGGTGGGTCGTCGAGGAAGTGCCGGGCGAAGGCGACGGCGATGCCGGCTGCCAAGCCGATGACCACGCCGCCGATCGCGGCCTCGAGAAAGGCCAGGATGCCGTCCCACACCGTGGTGGTGGCGCCGATGGCGGCGGCGAGCGCGAGTCGGTAGGCGGTCAAGGCGGTGGCGTCGTTCAGCAGGCTCTCACCGCCGAGCAGGGTCATCACGCGACGCGGCAGGCCGAGGCGGCGTCCGACGGCCTGCGCGGACACCGCGTCCGGCGGTGCCACGACGGCCCCCAGCACGAACGCGGCCGCCCACGGTAGATCAGGGACCGTGTAGTAGGCGACCACACCCACCCCTGCGGCCGTGGCGAGCGGCAGCCCGACCGCGAGCAGGCCGACCGCCCGGATGTTCTTCCGCAGCGCGACATAGGAGCTGTCCTGCGCGGCGGAGTAGAGCAGCGGCGGGAGGATGGCGAACAACACGAGTTCGGGTTCGAGGGTGAAGTCGGGCAACCCCGGAATCCACCCGACCCCGAGGCCCACCACGACCAGCACCAGAGGCCCGGACAATCCGTACCGACGACACAGTGCGGAAACGATCACCGCGACCACCGCGACGATGAGGAGCCCTTCGTTCACCTGCGAATTCCTCCCTCAGCTGACATCTGGCCGAACCAGGCAAAGATACGGGAGAATTGGTGCAATGCGACTGCCACGGCGATCGGTGATGCACCGAAATATCAAGGACACCGACGTCAGACCGGATGACGACCTGTGCGTCGAACTGCGGGACGCGGCAGCGGTCTCCGCCCAAGACGCCGCGACCGACGGTGTGGAGGTCTGCGAGGACTGTGCGGCCGAGGGTGTCGATCACTGGGCGCACCTGCGACGATGCCTCGCCTGCGGGCACGTCGCCTGCTGCGATTCGAGTCCGCGTAAGCACGCAACCGCCCACTTCAAGGCCACCGGACACCCCGTGATGCAGTCGGCTGAGCCCGGCGAGACGTGGCGTTGGTGTTACGTCCACGCGCGGATGGACTGATCGGCCCGTCGTTCGTCGACAACCCGATGTCGATACGCCGCGGGGGTCTACCCGTACGAAAGCCGCCTTGTTTGCAGCTAGCCTTACAAAGGTGACTACGAATACCTCGGGGAGCGGCGTTGTCGTCAACGCAGTGCCCGACCGTATCGGCACCCCACTGACACCGGGCGCCACCAAGGTGATGCTCCTCGGCGCCGGAGAGCTCGGCAAAGAAGTGGTGATCGCCTTCCAACGGTTGGGCGTCGAGGTTATTGCCGTCGACCGCTACCCCAATGCCCCCGGCCATCAGGTCGCACATCGCTCACATGTGGTCGACATGACCGACCCGGTGGCGCTGCGTGCCGTGATCGAGGCCGAGCAGCCCGACTATGTGGTCCCGGAGATCGAGGCGATCGCCACCGAGGTGCTCGTCGACATCCACGAAGAGGGTTTCACCGAGGTCATCCCGACTGCCCGCGCGACCGCGCTGACGATGAACCGTGAGGGCATCCGCCGACTCGCGGACGAACGGCTGGGTCTGCCGACGTCGCCGTACGCGTTCGCGGACTCCGCCGACGAGATCCGCGCGGCGACGGCCCGCGTCGGATACCCGTGCGTGATCAAGCCGGTGATGTCGTCGTCGGGCAAGGGCCAGAGCGTGGTCCGCGGTCCGGACGAGATCGACGCAGCCTGGGACTACGCGGTCGCAGGCGGGCGTGTCAAAGGCGGCCGGGTCATCGTCGAGGGATTCGTCGACTTCGACTACGAGATCACCCTGCTCACCGTGCGGGCGATCGACCACGGGACCGGGCGGCTGGCGACCTATTTCTGCGCACCCATCGGCCATCGCCAGCAGCACGGTGATTACGTCGAATCGTGGCAGCCCCAGCCGATGAGTGAGGTCGCGCTCGGTGGTGCGACGTCGGTGGCCGCGCGCATCGCCGCGGCTCTCGGCGATGGACGCCTCGGTGGCCGCGGCATCTTCGGCGTCGAGATGTTCGTCAAGGACGACGATGTCTATTTCTCGGAGGTCAGCCCGAGGCCGCACGATACGGGTCTGGTCACGCTCGGCACCCAACGACTGTCGGAGTTCGAGATGCATGCCAGGGCGATCCTCGGCCTCCCCGTCGACGTCACGCTCGCCTCACCCGGAGCGTCTGCCGTGATCTACGGCGGTCTCGACGAGCCGGCGATCGCCTTCGGGAATGTGGCTGCGGCGCTGGCCATCCCGGAGACCGACATCCGGTTGTTCGGCAAGCCCGAGAGTTTCGCGCGCCGCCGCATGGGCGTGGTCATCGCGACGGCCGACGACGTGGGCACAGCCCGGCAACGGGCAGGCGACGCCGCTCGCCTGGTTCGCCCGATCAGCACATCGCCGCAGGCCGACACCGCTGCCGTGGCGGCGGCGAGCAGAGAACCGGATCTGCAACCGGCCGGCGCGCAGGAGGATCTGGCGCAGACCCGCATGACCCGCAGGCCGCCCCGCACTGCCGGCACACCACCACACAAGGCTGGGCCACCCCAACAGGCCGGGCCGGCACCCAATGCCGGGCGACCACCGCAGCCGGCGCCGCGTCCGGATGTGCGGCTTCAGAAGCCGATCCGCTCCGGCGAAGATCCCCGGTAGGCGCGAATGTCGTTTGCCGGCGAGACCGTGGTCGCCGTGGTGATCTTCATCGGTCTCTGCGGCGTGGTGTTGCCCGTATTGCCGGGTTTGATCCTCATCCTGGCCGCAATCGGGGTGTGGGCGTTCGTGGTCGGCGGATGGGCGTGGCTGATCTTCGCCGTCGCCGCAGGTTTCCTGGGCGCAGCCGCATTGGTCAAATATCTCGTCGCGAACAAGTCGATGAAGAACTCGGGGGTCCCCGGACGTACTGTCATCGCCGGCGGCCTGCTCGGGATCGTCGGCTTCTTCGTGATCCCGGTGATCGGCTTGATCATCGGTTTCGTGCTGGGTGCGTTCGGAGCCGAGTGGTACCGGAACAAGAGCATCGAAGCCGGTTGGCGCGGAGCGGTTGCCGCCACCAAGGCCGCGGGCATCGCGATGATCATCGAGTTGGCGGGCGCCCTGTTCGCAGCGTCGATCTGGCTGGGAGCGGCGTTCGTCTACTAGCTGCCCGCTTACGTCTTGCGCCCGATCGGGACGATCATCGGGCCACCGGATATCGGATCGGTCATCACCTGGGACCGCAGACCGAATGCCTCCTGCAGCAACTCGGTCGTGATGACGTCAGCGGGCGCACCTTCGCGAATGATGGTGCCCTCGCGCATCACGACCAGCCAATCGCTGTAGCGGATGGCGAGGTTGAGGTCGTGCAGCACCATGATGATCGTCTTGCCGTGCTTGCTGCACAGGTCGTCGACGAGGTCGAGTACGTCGATCGAGTGGGACAGATCGAGGTAGGTGGTGGGCTCGTCGAGCATCACCACATCGGTCTGCTGCGCCAGGGTCAGGGCGATCCAGACCCGCTGGCGCTGTCCCCCGGACAATGCGTCGATGGTCCGCTCGGCCAGTTCCGTGCAGTTGGTCTGCTCGAGGGCGGTTG
Organism: Williamsia soli; assembly: GCF_017377795.1. Taxonomy (GTDB): domain Bacteria; phylum Actinomycetota; class Actinomycetes; order Mycobacteriales; family Mycobacteriaceae; genus Williamsia; species Williamsia soli. The sequence continues at coordinate 718,617 of NZ_JAFRDR010000001.1, forward strand.
CGACGGCGACCTCGTCTTCGTGCGACCACTGCCGGTACCACGCCTGGTGCGGGTGACGGCCGCGGGAGACCAGATCGACGACGGTCAAACCCTCGGGGGCGACGGGGTTCTGGGGTAGCAGTCCCAGGATCCGCGCGACATCCTTGGTGCGCAGCGTCGCGATGTCGCTGCCGTCGAGAAGCACCTGACCGCCGGTCGGTTTGAGCAACCGAACCAGCGAGCGCAGCAGCGTCGACTTCCCGCAACCGTTCGGACCGACGATCGTGGTGATCTTGCCGTCGGGGATGGTCACATCGAGACCGTCGATGACGGTGCGTTCGCCGTAACCGACCTGCAGATCCGTCGCGGCGACCCGTGACGTCGCCTTGTCCGAGAACGCGGCACTCATACCGAAGCCTTCCGGTTGATCTGGATCATGAGGTAGATCAGGGCGGGCCCGCCGATACCCGCCGTCACCACGCCGACGGGGATGCCGGCCGGCAATACGGTGCGGCACAGTAGGTCTCCGCCGATGACCAGGCAGGCACCCATCAGGCCGGAGGTGATGGGACCAGGGATCTCGGCGCGCGCGAGCCGCATGGCGATCTGCGGGGCGAGCAGCGCGACGAAGGCGATGGGGCCTGCCGAGGACACGGCCACCGCGGCGACGACGACGGCTGCGATGAGGATCGTCGCCGATACCGCGTTGGCCCGCACTCCCAGCCCACGGCAGACGTCTTCTCCGAGGCTGAGGATCGCGAGGTTGCGGGACTGGATCGTGACGAAGATGATCACCGGGATCAGCACGATCAGCGGCGGCCACACGGCCTTCCAGCCCGCACTCGACACCGATCCGACGATCCAGAGCTGCGCCCGCTGCACCTCGTCGACATTCGCGCGGGTCAGCAGGTAAGCGATCAGCGCCTGGAGTCCCCAGGTCAGGGCCACGCCGACGAGCACGAGGCGTATGGGGTCGATGCCTTTGCGCCAGGTCAGCAGGTACATCGCGAGTGCGGTCAGCAGGCCGCCGAGGAGCGCCGCGACCGCGAGTCCGAGATCGGCGAGCCACGATGCCCACGTCGATCCGAACGCGATCACGGCGACGGCGGCGGCGCTGGCGCCGGAGGTGATCCCCAGCATGTCGGGGGTCGCGAGTGGGTTGCGGGCGATCACCTGGGTCAGCGCTCCGGACATCCCGAGACCGAAACCGACGAGCAGGCTGACCAGGCCGATGGGGAGCTGGGTGTCGAAGACGACCACGTTCTCGGCGCGGGTTCCGCCGCCGAGCAGGATCCGGCCTACGTCGATGGGGCTCATCGGGAAGTCGCTGGTGCCGATACTCACCGCGAACAGGAGCAGGGCTGCCGCGGCCAGCACCAGACCCACCCCGGTGGCCCAGGGCCGGATCACGAAGGTGCCGACACCGATTCGAACGACCGTGCGGCGCAGGTGGTGTGCGGGAAGCGGAGCCTGAACGGTCTCCGGGGGCTCGGCGAACGTAGTCATACTGGGACCAACTTCATACTGGGACCAACTTCATACTGCGACCAACTTCTTGGCTCGGACCAAAGCGATGAAGAACGGCGCACCGACCGCCGCCAGGACGATCCCGGCCTGGATCTCACCGGGCCGGGCGATCATCCGGCCGAGGACGTCGCAGGAGACCAGCGCCACGGCGCCGATCAATGCGGAGTAGGGGACCACCCATCGATAATCGGGGCCGGTGAAGAAGCGGGCCACGTGTGGCGCAACGAGACCGAGGAACACGATGGGTCCACACGCAGCGGTGGCGGCGCCGACGAGCAGGGTGATCGCGACGATTCCGACGATGCGGACCTGCAGGATGCGGGACCCCAGAGCTTTCGTCATGTCGTCGCCGAGCGAGAGGATGTTCAGGAAGAACCCGCTGGCCACCGCCAGGATCAGACCGGGGATGACAAAGGGGAGTGTGGCGGTGATGACGTCCCAGCCGCGGCCCGCAATGGAACCGACCTGCCAGAAGCGCCACGCCTCGAGCGAAGCGGTGTCGATGAGCACGATGGCCGAGGTGAGCGCGGTCAGCATCGCGGACAGTCCGGTGCCGGCGAGGATGAGGGTCAGGGGACTGGCGCCTTTGCCGACCGAGGCGAGAAAGAAGACCAGGCTCGCCGCCAGCATCGCGCCGATCAGACCGAAGCCCATGTACTGGATCGGGGTGGTGATACCGAGCAGGTAGACGCCGGCGACGACGGCGCAGGCCGCGCCCGCGTTGACACCGAGGATGCCGGGGTCCGCCAGTGGGTTGCGGGTGTGACCCTGGGTGAGCGCTCCGGCGGCACCGATCGCCAGGCCGACGATCAGTCCGAGCACGGTGCGGGGAATACGCAGAGTCTGGACGATGCCGACCGCGTCCGGGGCGCCGGGAACGTTGTCTGCCCAGAGGGCATCCCAGACCTCATCGAGGGGGATGACGCGGGATCCGATCGCAATCGACGCTGCGCACGCAACGATCAGCAGCGCCAGCAGCAGTATCGCGCCCGGTAGGCGCAGCGACTTCTTGCCCAAGACCAGGGTCCTGCCTCTTCGTGCTCGACTAGTGATCCATCTTGGAGAGGTTAGCCTAACTTGCCCACGTACCACGAAATCGGAGCCCGGTGAACCGCTTCGATAACGGAAAGCTAACGAAACGAAGACATGGAGTTTCTCATCTGTTTCTTGGCTAACACTCAGCCTGTACTTGACCGATTCACGTGCAAGGCCGCTGTGTCGGTGGCATTCACGAAAAAGGAGTGAAGATGAAGCAGAAAATGGTTCGCGCTGCGGTCGCCGCAGCGGCGGCGGTCGGGATTGCGGCGGGGAGTGTCGTGGCTGCAGCTCCGGCTCAGGCGGCAGCGCCTGATCTGGCTCTCACCGGTGGGGTCTACTGCTCATTCGGCAAGCCCGGCGACCCCTGGCAGAACGCCTGGTACATGGTCCGGTGGATGGAGGTCACCGCACACGGCCGCAACTGGCCGAACGTGACCCTGCACGAGTTCGGTGGAGCCGAGAAGTTCTCGCCGAACCTCAAAGAAGGCCAGAAGCTGCGCATCGAGACGAAGTGGTTCGGTTGCTTCCCGAGCTCGATCTCCGGATACACCATCTCCAGCGACATCGATCCGCTGCAGAACAACATCGGCTTCTGGGCCAACGTCCAGCGGATCGACAACTAGCTCCACCCGTACAGCGCCCACCGCGCTGTGAGAACTCCACAGGACAGCGATCCCTCTTCCTGACACAGACCGCCCGCACAATCGGTCGTCAGGGGAGGGATCGTTGTTGTCTGCGGACTCATCCGGAAGGGATGAGGGCATCGGGGAACAAAGGGGCCAGACTCGTCTGCAGGCTTTTCGCTGTGAAGACTGATCGGAATTCATCCTTGTGGAGGAGACACCCATGACGGAACCCGAGGCGGCCGAGGTCGGCCCCATCGACTATCTGGTGATCGAATTTCCCGCCGACCGCACCCCCGATGGTTCGGCACTGCCATTGTTGGACGACCTGGTGGCCCGCGGGATCATCAAGCTCCTCGACTTCGTCTTCGTGCGTAAAGAGCTGGACGGATCGATCTTTGCGGTCGCAGTCGAGGACTTCGACCTCACCGGTGACTTCGACGTGTCGCTCTTCGCCGGCGCGACGTCCGGTCTGATCGCCCGCGAGGATCTCGACGAGGCGGCGTCCGCGCTCGAACCCGGTTGTTCGGGCGCGATTCTGATCTACGAAAACCATTGGGCCGCACCGTTCGCGTCGGCCCTGCGGCGCAACGGTGCGCAGTTGGTGGCCTCCGGCCGAGTGGCCACCCAAGACCTGCTCGACTCCCTCGACGCGCTCGGCGTCTGAACTCAGCGAAGGAACCGTCATGCCCGGACTCTTACGCGGCGTAGCCCGCACCGCCGTCATCGCCGGCACCGCATCGTCGGTGTCCAATCGCGTCTCACGCCGTCAGGCCAACCGGTGGGCGCAGCAAAATCAACAGCAGGCCCCACAACAGGCGGCGCCGACACCCGATGCTGCGCTGACGGCAGCACCCGCGTCGAGCGGCGATCGTCTGAGCGCACTTCGCGAACTCGGCGAACTCCGAGCCCAGGGCGTGCTGACCGAAGCCGAGTTCGCCGCCGAGAAGGCCAAGATCCTCGCATCCTGAACTCGCTCGTACTCGCGGGTGTCGAGGGGTGTGCCTGCCGTGCGGGCGGCGATGACCTCTTCGCCGGCGCGATCCCGACGCGCCGCGGCGGTGGGCGTGGTACGAGTTCTTCATGCGTGATTCGGGCGAGCGGGTCCGGGTGGTTGTCGCCGACGACCATCCGATGATTCGTGACGGCGTGGTGAGAGCTCTTTCGAGCAGTGGTTTCGTCGAGGTGGTGGCCGAGGCGGGTGACGGGCGCGAGGCGCTGATCGCGATCCAGCGCGAGTTGCCCGACGTCGCGCTGGTCGATTTCCGGATGCCCGAGATGGACGGTGCCGAGGTGGCTGCGGCGGTTCGTCGGGACGGGCTCGCCACCAAGGTGCTGTTGCTCTCGGCGCACACCGAGAGCGCCATCGTCTACAACGCCATCGCCCAAGGCGCCTACGGGTTCGTGTCCAAGGACGCGGGGCGCTCCCAAATCGTCGATGCTGTGCTCGACTGTGCCGCGGGGCGACCCGTGCTCGCGGGGGAGCTCGCTGCCGGTCTCGTCGGTGAGATCCAGATGAGGCGCGACAGCACTGCCCCGGTTCTCTCTGCGCGAGAGAAGGAAGTGCTCGGCATGATCGCCGAGGGCAAGAGCGTGCCCGCGATGGCCGAGGTGATGTTCGTCGCTCCCTCGACGGTGAAAACGCACGTGCAGCGGCTCTATCAGAAGCTCGGGGTCTCGGATCGGGGAGCTGCGGTGGCCGAGGCGATGCGGCACCGGTTACTCGAGTGACCGGCCCTGGGTTGTTTGCGGACGCGAGTTTTGTCCGCATCACCGCCGGGCTGCGACTGCTGCTGGTGGTCCTGTTCGGCCTGCTGGGTGTGGTGATCCCCGACGCCGAGGTGAGCAGTCCCGGGTACTACGTCGTACTGACGGTCTATGCGCTCGTCGCCGTCGGGTGGTTTGTCGTCGTCTACCGAAGGCGGACCCCTCCTCGCTTCCAGATCGCCTCTCCGGCAATAGATGTGGTCGGTCTCATCGGGCTCGCCGCGTTCTCCGGCGGCGCCACTTCCATGCTGGCGCCGGCGTTCTTCTTGATTCCGATCGAGGTGGCGTTCAAGGGAGTTCCCTGGCTCACCGGGGTTGTCGGCAGTCTGACGTCGGGGACCTTTCTGGTCGTCTGGCTCACCGATCCCGGCGCAGCGGATGTCAATCGGAACGTCACCTGGTTGAACTTCGGGTTCCTGCTCTGGCTGACCGCCGCCACCACCGGACTGTCGTATGTCCTGTTGCGGCGATCCGAGCACATCGGCGCCTTGCTCACCGCGCAGCGGCAATTGGTGACGCAGACGTTGGCTGCCTCCGATCGCGAGCGCGCGATCCTCGCGGAGGCGATACATGATCGTCCGCTGCAGACGTTGCTGGCCACGCGCATGGACCTCGAAGAGGCCATGGATAGTCCGTCCGCCGCCACACTGGCGCCGGTGATGGCGAACCTCCGGAGCACGGCCACCGAACTGCGAGAGCTGGTGTCGGGTCTGCATCCTCAGGTTCTCGCGCAACTCGGACTCGCGCCCGCGCTTGCGGAATTGACCCGGCGGCACGAGGAGCGCTTCGGGATCCCCGTCCGACTCGAGTTGGCGTCCGTCGACGCCGGTGAGTTGGCGTCGCTTCTACACACTGCTGCGGGAGAACTGCTCACCAACGTTGCGAAACACGCGTACGCCACGGAGATCACCCTCGAACTCGGTGGCGACGACACCTCACTGCTGCTGGTGGTCACCGACAACGGCGTCGGTTTCGATCCCGCGATCGTCCCAGACCGAATTGCGCAGGGTCACATCGGGATCGGCGCCCAAGCGGCGCGCGTGATCGGAGCCGGTGGAACGTTCGAGATCACCGAGCCCACCGGCGGCGGAACGCGGGTGGAGATCACGATCCCGCGCTGACGACACCGGTGGCGAAGAGGACCTCTCAGCCGCGGTTCACCTTGTCCGGCTCGCTGGCGGCGAGCATGTCTTCGCGTTCGACGACCTTGACGCGTTCGCGGCCTTCGGCGGCGCCGAGTTTGCGTTCGTGTTCGTCGAGGCGGTACCAGCCGTCCCAGGTGGTGAAAGCGACGTTCTTGTTCTCGAGGTAGTCGATGATGGCGTCTTCGCCGGGGGTGGCCGGGGTGAGGACCTTGCCGGCGAGGGCGTCATCGAGCAGGCAGTCGACGGTCTCGTTGGCGTCGCCCTTGGTGTGGCCGATGAGTCCGACGGGCCCGCGTTTGATCCAGCCGGTGGTGTACATGCCTGTCATGTGGGTGCCCTGGTCGAAGATGCGGCCTGCTTCGTTGGGGATGACCCCGGCCTGATCGTCGAAGGGGATCTGCGGCAGGTTGTCCGAGAGGTACCCGACGGCGCGGTAGACCGCGCCGAGGTCCCAGTCGGTGGTCTTGCCCGTGCCACGCACGTTGCCGGTGCCGTCGAGTTCGGTGCGCTCGGTGCGGAGGCCGACGACTTTGCCGTCCTCGCCCAGGATCTCGGTGGGGCTTTCGAAGAAGTGCAGGAACAGTTTGTGAGGGCGGCCTTTGGGGTCGCGGATGGCGTACTGCTCGATGATGGTGGCGACCTGGTCGGTGATCTTCGACGAACGCCGGGCGACGGTGGAGCCTTCGTCGTAGTCGATGTCCTCGGGATTGACGATGACGTCGATGGTCGGGGAGTGGTCGAGTTCTTTGAGCTCGAGAGGCGTGAACTTGGCCTGGGCCGGTCCGCGGCGTCCGAAGACGTGGACTTCGACTGCCTTGTTGTTCTTGAGGCCGTCGTAGACGTTGGCGGGGATCTCGGTCGGCAGGAGTTCGTCGCCGGTCTTGGCCAGCACGCGCGCCACGTCGAGGGCGACGTTCCCGACGCCGATGACGGCGACCTTCTCGGCGTCCAGAGGCCAGGTGCGGGGGAAGTCGGGGTGACCGTCGTACCAGGCGACGAACTGCGCGGCGCCGTAGGAGCCGTCGAGGTCGATGCCGGGTAGGTCCATGATGCGGTCGTCGGTGGCGCCGGTGGAGAAGATGACGGCGTCGTACATCGACTGCAGGTCTTCCAGCGCGATGTCGGTGCCGTAGTCGACGTTGCCGATCAAGCGGATCTGCGGCTTGTCGAGGACTTTGTGCAGGGCGTTGATGATGCCCTTGATGCGGGGGTGATCGGGCGCGACGCCGTAGCGGATCAACCCGAACGGGGCCGGCATCCGCTCGAACAGGTCGATCGAGACACCACGATCTTTGGCTTTGTCCGACTTCATCAGGGCATCGGCGGCATAGATGCCGGCAGGGCCCGCGCCAACGATGGCCACGCGAAGAGGACGGTTCTGATCGCTCATGAGTCGGAGTGCTTTCTCGTGCGAGTAGGAGTTCCGGCGCCCGCCGATGCGGGTGCCCGGACGGGCTCAACACCCCACGGTAAGCGGTGGACCTGGCGGGAGCCAAAATCGGCAGACGGTCTCGAGTCGAACTCGACCGCTGCCGATTCTGGTTCCCGCCAAACCCGGCGCTCTGGGGTAGCGGGTCAGGCGCCCAGTTTGGGTGCGACCTGGTCGATTGCCCACGGGATGGTCAGTACGGTCGGCACCGACATTGCGCTGCCGATCTGCTGGTCGAGGTAGACCACGCCACCCCGTTTGGCGATGTCGAGGTTGTTGAAGACCGCATTGTTCTTGAGCTTCTCGTTCGAACCCTCCCAGTCGATCGCGACGACCTGGTCGAGGTTGTTGAGCAGATTGAGATTCTCGTTGGAGATGGTGCCGTAGAAACCGCTGGTCACCAGGGGCTCGAGTTCGGCCGGGAAGACCTGGCCGAGGTTGACGAGCATCTGGCCGCGTCCGTCACCTGGGCCGAAGATCGAGATCGATCCGTCGGCGCCGGAGATGATGACGGCCGACTTCTTTCCGACCATGTTCGGATACTGCGCCTTCGCCTCGTCGAACTTGGCGTTCGTCTGGTCGATCAGCTCCTGGGTCTTCTCCGGCATCCCGACCGCCTTGCCGATCTCGGCGGTCGACGCGGCCCACGGGATCAGCCAGTCCTGGTACTGGGACTCGCGAACGATGGTCGGCGCGGCCTTGGTCAGGTTGTTGTACTGCTCCTGGGAGACCGAATTGTTCACTGCGACGATGAAGTCGGGATTGGTCGCCAGCGCCTTGGGGATGTCGGCGCCCAGATCCTGGGTGGCCTGGCCGAGCGCGACGGGTGTGTTCTCCGCGATGTACTTCTCGTTCCAGGGTTCGACCACGTTCTTACCCGTCGGATCGTTGAACGGGACGATCGTGGTCGGGGTGATGCCCAGTGCCATGAGGATGTCGGCATCACCGGGGCCGAGGGTCGCGATGCGCGCGGGCTCGGACTCGATTGTGGTCTCGCCGAAGTTGTGGGTGATGGAAACCGGCAGGGCACCTTCTTCGGCGGTGACCGATGCGGCGGTGCTGTCCTCGTCGGGGGCCGAGCAGGCCGTGATCCCGATCAGAGTGGCAACGGTGGCGGTCACGATTGCTGCGCGGGCAGTTGCTCGCCGGGGGTTCTTCATTCGCACGATCTCATCCTCACAGTCATGGACAACCCGGTGAGGCCGGAAATTAGGGTTGGCTCACCAATGTCGTCAGCCAGCGTCTCACGGCGGTGACGGCCCGGGCAAATACGGGTTATAAGCTCGCGACCATGGCATCAACCGACTCCGGGTCAATTCCACCGATAGAAGACGACGAGCGCCGGACCCCGTGGCCGTTCCTCATCGCTGTCGCGATCGTGGTGCTGGTGCTCGGTGCGATCGGTGTGATGCATGTCGTGCGGCCCGCCGAAGACCGGCTCACGGAGGAGTCGAAGGTCTCCCGGACGATCAACGACTACTACACGGCGCAGAATGCGCTCAATTACAGCAACTTTCGGGCCCTGACCTGCTCTGCGCAACGCGACTCGGCCGACTTTCCGACCGAGGACGCCTTCTCCACCGAGCAGACCGAAGCCCGCGAGGCCGACGGCCAGATCGAGATCAGCAACATCTCGGAGACCGTGGTCAACGGCGATCGGGCGACAGCGAACGTGCATTCGTTCCGTAAGCAGAAGACGCAAACCCAGATAACCCCGGTCACACTGGTCAAAGAAAGCGACTCCTGGAAGGTGTGTGCATGAGCTACGCAGGTGACCTGACCCCGCAAGAGGCATGGAAGATCATCACCGAGGATCCGACCGCCGTGCTGGTGGACTGCCGGACCAGTGCCGAGTGGAGCTACGTCGGCGTGCCCGATCTCACCGGAACCGGCAAAGAGACACTGTTCATCGAATGGGTGAGCTATCCCGACGGTGCCAGGAACTCTGACTTCGTAGGACAGCTGCGGGCCGCAGGTGTCAGCGACGATCAGCGGGTGGTGTTCCTGTGCCGATCCGGCCAGCGCTCGATCGGGGCCGCGCAGGCCGCGACGGCAGATGGTGTCGCGAAGGCGTACAACGTGCTCGACGGCTTCGAGGGAGCCGTCGATGCCGACGGTCACCGCGGCGCGGTCGGCTGGAAGGCCCTGGGACTCCCGTGGCGCCAGTCGTAGGACCCCATCACCAATCCGCGGCATCACCACACACGGAGGACGACAGTGAATAGTCCACTGCCCGACGGCGTCTCGCCGGACACGCTGGCGGTTCGTGGCGGTTTGGCCCGCTCGAACTTCGAAGAGACCTCCGAGGCGCTCTATCTCACCTCCGGGTATGTCTACTCCTCCGCGGCCGCCGCCGAACGTGCCTTCACCGGTGAAGACGAGCGATTCGTGTACTCCCGCTACGGGAATCCGACCGTCGCGATGTTCCAGGAGCGGCTTCGCCTGCTCGACGGTGCCGAAGCCTGTTTTGCCACCGCGAGCGGTATGGCTGCGGTGTTCGTCGCGCTGGGCGCCCTGCTCAAGGCCGGTGATCGTCTCGTTGCCGCGCGCAGCCTGTTCGGCTCCTGCTTCGTCGTGTGCAACGAGATCCTGCCGCGCTGGGGCGTGGAGACGGTGTTCGTCGACGGCGAAGACCTCGAGCAGTGGGAGCAGGCGCTGTCGGTGCCGACCACGGCGGTCTTCTTCGAGACGCCGTCGAACCCGATGCAGACACTCGTCGACGTCGAGAAGGTGTGTGGGCTCGCGCATGCGGCCGGCGCACAGGTGGTACTCGACAACGTCTTCGCGACCCCGTTGCTGCAACGCGGCCTCGATCTCGGCGCCGACGTCATCGTCTACTCCGGAACCAAACACATCGACGGGCAGGGCCGGGTGATGGGTGGGGCCGTGCTCGGCTCGGCCGAGTACATCGACGGCCCGGTGCAGACGCTGATGCGGCACACCGGTCCGGCGCTGAGCCCGTTCAACGCCTGGACTTTGCTCAAGGGTCTCGAAACGCTGCGTCTGCGCGTGGATCACTCCACGAGCTCGGCTCTGCGGATCGCGGAGTTCCTCGAGGCGGATCCACGGGTGGCGTGGGTGAAATATCCATTCCTGCAATCACATCCGCAACACGATCTGGCGGTCAGGCAGATGTCGGGTGGTGGCACCGTGGTGACGTTCGAACTCGCCGATTCGGCCGGGGCCTCAGGTAAGGCGAGAGCGTTCGAGGTGCTCGATGCGCTGAAGATCGTCGACATCTCGAACAATCTCGGGGACTCGAAGTCGCTCATCACGCATCCGGCCACGACCACGCACCGTGCGATGGGGCCGGAGGGCCGCGCCGCGATCGGGCTGTCGGACTCTGTCGTACGTTTGTCTGTAGGCCTCGAAGGTATCGACGATCTGCTGGGCGACATCGATCAAGCGCTGTAGGTAAGCGGCACAGAGGGGACGGTGGGTCATCCTGCACTCGGTGGCCGACTGGATCGTGTCGGTTGTTCAATCGACGCCGCCCTGGGCGGTGTATCTCATCGTGTGCGGCGTCGTGTTCGGGGAAGCCGCGGCCTTGCTCGGTTTGGTGCTGCCCGGCGAGACCGTACTGCTGGCGGGCGCCGTCGCTGCGGCGCTCGGCAGTGCCAACATCGCGTGGCTGATCGTCGCGGCAAGCGTGGCCGCGGTGCTCGGTGATTGGACCGGCTACCTGATCGGCCGACGTTCGGGTGACAGGATCACCCACTCCCGTTTCGGTGGCTGGATCGGCGAAGAGCGGTGGGCCCGCGCCGAGACGCTGATCCGGCACGGCGGCGTCGTCACAGTCGTCAGCGCTCGGTGGATCGGATACGTCCGCACCGTGACCCCGTTCGTCGCGGGTATGAGTCATATGCCGACAAGGCAGTACCTGATCGCGAATGTGGTCGGCGGGGTGCTCTGGGTGGTGGTGGTCTGCGTGGTCGGGTACGCGCTCGGACAGACGCTCGGGGCCAGCCTGTTGCTGTACTTCGCGGTCGGTGCCGCGCTGGTGGTGGTCGCATACTTCGGCATCCGGCGGTTGTGGCGGCGGCGGTCCGCGGTGGAGGTCGGACCGCTACGGAGTGAATGATCGGCCGCCGACTAACAATCACGACGACTTTTAGCCGCCGGGAAATAGTTCACCACAGCTAAGTTGTTGTTCAGGTGAAGACCCGATCCGACCGGTGAAACTCGGTCCGACCTTGAAACGTGATGCGAAAGGAACGTCTGAGGCGATGGTCCCTGCACCGGATCCCAAAGATGTACTCGCCGGTTTCGTGCGCGCCCGCGTCGACGACCGGGTGCTCTTCGCGGACGACGTCGACGAGGCGATCGCCCTTGTCGCAGATCATGTTTCTGGCGACGTCGTGCTCCTCGACGTGCGTGCTGACCTGGAGATCTCCACCGCTTCACCCGGCTACCGGGTTGTCGCCGCGCAGGTCGATCTCGCACACACACTCGCCGCTGTGGAAGCCGAGTTCATTGCACGCGAGGCCGAACTCCTGATCGTCCCCGGAGTCGTCGATGCCACGGGTGAGGTGCTACCGCTGTCGAGGCTGGCGGCCATCGCTCATCGGCACGGCGCCCGGGTGCTGGTCGATGCCGGGCAACTCGCGACCCGTCGTGTCATCAATCTCACCAGTCATGGGATCGATTACGTCGTGCTCTCCGGCGCGATCATCGCCGGGTTCGGGCCGGCCGCGGTCATCGGACGCGGCGACCGACTGCCACCGGCCGACCCCGCCCACGTCACCGCTCCGGTGGCCCACGGGTTCGCGCAGGCGGTGCTCGCCATCGCAGATCTCGGTTTCGACTGGATCGGTCTGCATGAGGAATCGCTGTCCGCGGTGGTCGACGAAGCCGTGCGTGCTCTGCCCGGCGCGCGCAGGTTGACTTTGTGGCCCGACGCCCGCGATCGGGTCGGCCTCGCCGAGATCGCAGTGGCCGGTCGATTCGAGACGGTACCGATCAGGTGGGGGATCGGCACGGGCCACGCAGAACTCTCACGGCAGTTGAACACTTTGGCCAACGTTGTTTTCGAGCAGGAGGCGTCATGACAGGTCGGACCCGACCGGAATTGCTGGTCGCGATCGACGGGGAGACCCCGATTGCCTGGAGTGGGCCGCGTCCGGCCGATGCCCGGGCATCAGTGGTCCGCCGGATCCGCCAGCCGGAATTGCGTGGCGGGATCAAGGAGCGTGCGCAACTGCGGGCGAGCTGGCAACACCTCGGGGACAACCCCGCCGACCTCGTCGTCGCGCTCGAGATCGACGTGCTGATCGCCGACGACGCGGCCACCGCCCGCGCAGAACTGTTGCGCCTGGGGGAGTCGCGTTTCGGCGACACCGTCCGGTACGTCGGCACCGCTGCGGGCCTGCTGACCCTGATCCTGGACGTCTACAGCGCCGAGGTCGCGGACGCGGTGATTCTGCGGCCGCTCGACGCTGCCACCGGCGCCGGTTCAGCCACTCTGATCGCCGAGCAGGTGCTGCCGCGTCTGCGCGAACGCGCCGCGGCAGCCTGACCCCCACCACACACAAGCACACCGTTCAGCCATAACCACACGTCGCAACGTGTGCCTATGACTGAACGGTGTGTTTTTGTCGTCAGACCGACGGATCGGCGCGTTCGCCGTGGTCCCAGCGCTCGACGATCTCGGCGCGCGCGGTGTCGGTGAGCTGGCCGTAAAGGCGCAGGCGTGCCATGCCGCCGTCGGGGAAGATGTCCATTCGAGCTTCGGTGAGTGGCCGGTCGACGTCGACGAGAAACCGGTGGCGGGTGTCGGGCTGCAGGGCACTACGTGGCAGCACGTCGAACCATTCGCCGTTTTCGCCGTCGCGTCCGCGGATCATGGCCGAGCCGGGTGCGTTGCCCAGGAAGTAGCTGGTGTCGAGTTCGGCGAGACCGATGGTGGACTCACCTGCCAGCTTGACCTGGACCCAGTCGTTTCCGGAATCGCGGCGACGGGATGTTTCCCAGCCCTCGCCCATCGTCCGGGCCCGTCCCGGCATCAGCAGGTTGTTCGGCGAGCCGTAGAACATGTTGGAGCACGCCGTGATCATGCCGCCGTTCTCCAGGGCCGCGAGGTCGAAGTGCCCATACGACAGGAACTTCGGATCAGGCGTTCCTCGTCCGTGGACGCGGAACCGGGCGACACCACCGTCGGGATAGATCGACAGCCGGACGTGGGTGAATCGCTCCATGGAGTCGACACGAAACGGGTTCCTGGTGTCACCGTTGACCTCCACCCGGTCGACGATCGTCTTCCACTCGGTGTCTGCGACCAACTGCGTGGTGGTCGGAATGCCCTCCACCGCAGCGGCTTCGACAGACACGTACGGGGGGTAGTTGCCCACGAACCATGAGGTGTCGACGACGACGCCGTAGATGATCCCGGGCACTCCAAGTCGGACGATCGCCTGGTCCACGCCTTCTTCCCGGCGGCGTCTGGTCTCCCAGCCGTCGTAGACCTGACCCTTGTGGCCGAAGGTGGCCGGCTGATATTCCGCCGACGGAGTCTTGATCAGGTTCTGCGCCTCTGCGAACAGATCGTCGTTGGTCCAGATGACCGCGCCTCCGAGGGTTCGCAACGCCAGATCCGGCATCGAGGTGAAATGCGGGCGCGAGGCTGGAGGCGATGGGGTCACGACTTGTCAGATTAATGCGCACGACCGTGGCGGTCGAACCCAGCTGTTCCGGCCGAGGGTGTTGCAGTCCAGTTCTGGTTACGCGCATACTTGCGGCGGCCAATTAGTTGTGGGGCGAAACTCGTTGATCGCCGAAAAGACAGCCGGCGGGAGCCGAGAGGGGTCGTGAGCGCGATGACACGGGTTGATCAGGTAGACGATCTCATAGACGTCCTCGCCCGGTACGCGCAGATTCGGGACCGACTCGCAGCGATGCGACTACGGACGCCCGACGGGATCGTCGAGACCGCTGCCTACAACTGCCTGTTCCGCCTCGCAGACGCCCCCGCCCGCTCGGGTGAGCTGGCCGAGGCGATGTTCGCCGACCCGTCCACCATCAGCAGGCACGTCGCGCACCTCGTCCGCCTCGGGTATGTGCGTCGGGAGGCCGACCCGAACGACGGGCGGGCGACGATCCTGGTCGCCACCGACACCGGTCGTGAACGGGTGGCCGAACTGCGTACCCGCCGCGGCGAGCAACTTCGGGTGATGATGAACGACTGGACCGAAGACGATGTCCGTGCCCTCGCCACACTGATGGGCCGATTCGTCGAGGGCGCGGAGGCCGCACTGGCGTGCGCGGTGACCGAGGAAGGCCAGAATTGACGAACAAGGCCGAGCCTGCCGTCGCCGGTGGTGAGCTCTCACACCGCAAGATCCTGACGATCCTCGGCGGTCTCATGCTGGGCATGTTCCTCGCCGCCCTGGATCAGACCATCGTCTCGACCGCCATCCGGACCATTGCCGACGACCTCCAGGGGTACTCCCTCCAGGCATGGGTCACCACTGCATACCTGGTGACCGCCACCATCGTCACGCCGCTCTACGGCAAGTTGTCGGACATGTACGGCCGCAAGGCGCTGTTCATGACCGCGATCTCGATCTTCATCGTGGGGTCGCTGCTGTGCAGTACCGCGACGTCGATGTACCAACTGGCCGGGTATCGCGCCCTGCAAGGCCTCGGTGCCGGTGGCTTGATGTCTCTGGCGCTGACGATCGTGGGCGACATCGTGCCGCCTCGCGAGCGCGCCAAATATCAGGGCTACTTCCTCGCGGTCTTCGGGACCTCGAGTGTCATCGGTCCCGTGCTCGGCGGGTTGCTCGCCGGCCAGGACTCGATCCTCTGGGTCTCGGGTTGGCGCTGGGTGTTCCTCGTCAACGTCCCGATCGGACTGGTGGCGCTCATCGTCGTCTTCCGGGTTCTCGATTACGACCAGATCCGCAACGCGCGTCAGCGGGTGGACTGGTGGGGTGCCGGGCTGTTGGCGCTCGGCGTGGTGCCGCTGCTGATCGTGGCCGAGCAGGGCCGGATCTGGGGATGGGGCAGCGGCTGGGCACTGACCTGCTACATCACCGGAGTCGTCGGCATCGCAGCGTTCGTCTGGGTCGAACACAAGATGGGAGACGCGGCGATCATCCCGCTGCGGATCTTCCAGAACCGGATCTTCGCGCAGGGCATCGTGATCTCCGTGGTCGTCGGAATGGTCATGTTCGGCGGGATCTCCATGCTGCCGCAGTACTTTCAGGTCATCCGCGGATCGAGCCCGACGATGGCCGGCCTGCAGATGCTGCCGATGGTCCTCGGTCTGATGAGCGCATCCATCATCTCCGGCCAGCTCATCTCCCGCACAGGTCATTACCGCATCTACCCCGTCGTCGGTTCTGTGCTGCTCACCGTCTCCACGTTCCTGCTGCATCTGCTGAGCGTCGACACCCCGGTCGCCGTGGTGATGACCATGGCGTTCTTCCTGGGGTTCGGCCTCGGGAACATGCTGCAACCGTTGACCCTGGCTTTGCAGAATGTGTTGCCGCCCAAGGACATGGGGGTTTCGACGGCGTCTGCGACGTTCTTCCGTCAGATCGGTGGCACCCTCGGTGTCGCGGTCTTCTTCTCGGTGTTGTTCAGTCTGATGGGCCCGAACATCACCGACGGTCTGAAGGATGAGGCGAGCTCCCCGCAGTTCCGCCAAGCCGTGGCGCAGGCGGCGCAGAGTCCGGATGCCCAGGTCTCGGCGTTCGGCAAGGGACTGGCCGCTGCCGCCCAGAATCCAGGGGCCGGAGGCGGGCAGGCCGGCAGTGTCATGGACGACACGTCTGTCATAGCCAAACTGCCCGAACCGATCTCACGCCCGATCAAGGTCGGGTTCGCCGACGCGATGGACAAGGTGTTCCTGAGCGTCTCGATTGTGTCGTTGATCGCGCTGGTCCTGGTGCTGTTCTGGAAAGAAGTGCCACTGCGCACCCAATCCGGCATGCAAGCCGCTCGGGACAAACCTGACGCTGTAGAGCCGTAACCCCGCTGAGTACCGACGCGACGCTGGGCGGTGAGCAAGGCGAACTCGCCCTGCCCCGCGTAGCGAAGCGGAGCGAAAAAACACAGCTGGTGAGACGAACACGAAACCCCTCACAGCAAAGCCAACCCCACGCGACAAAAGGCCCGACTCCCAAAGGGGGTCGGGCCTTTCTGTCGATAGCTGCGATCAGCCGCGTGAGGGCTCGTTGGCCTCGTGGGGGTGCTCGGCGAGACGATCGATGGCCTCTTGGGCGATCTTCTCGGCGTCGGCTTTGCCTGCCCAGCCGCCGGGGAAGACCTCTTTGCCCGGCTCCAGGTCCTTGTAGTGCTCGAAGAAGTGGGCGATTGCCTTGAGTTCGAACTCCGGCACGTCACCGATGTCCTGGATGTGATCCCAGCGGACGTCCTTGGCGGGCACGGCCAGCAATTTGTCGTCGCCGCCTGCCTCGTCGGTCATCCGGAACATGCCGACGATGCGGGCGCGGACGATCACGCCGGGAAACACGGACTCGGGCAGCAGGACCATCGCGTCCAGGGGGTCGCCATCCTCGCCGAGGGTGCCGTCGATGAATCCGTAGTCGGCTGGATAGCCCATCGAGGTGTACAGATAGCGGTCGAGGTACACCTTTCCGGATTCATGGTCGACCTCGTACTTGTTGCGCTGTCCCTTGGGGATCTCGATGGTGACGTCGAAGTCCACGGTGCCTCCTGGTGCGTTGTGCGTAGCCGGTCCCAAAATCGACTCAACGATACTGTGGAGACCTGGGACCGTCGCGCTCGGCGGGACCAAGATACGAAACTCTGACCGGAGGTAATCAGTGGCAGGCAGTGCGCGCAGCCGCAAGGGGCTGCTGTGGACGCTGGTTCCGGTGGTGGTTCTGGTCGTGGTGGCCGCGATCGTGCTGGTGATCGCACTGCGTGTCGACCAGGACTCCGATGCCCTGCCCGAGGGTGCTGTTCCGCAGCCCTCGCCGGCTTCCCTCACCCCGCGGATCAACCCGGTGGCCGCCGATGCCCCGTCGCCGACCCCGGACGGCGTCCGTGCCGATCTGACGCAGGCGCTGGCCAACCCCGATCTCGGGCAACTATCCGGAGAGATCTCCGACGCCGTCAGCGGTGAGACCCTGTGGTCTGCCACCCCCAACCAACCGATGGTGCCGGCGTCGACGATCAAGGTCCTCACCGCGTCTGCCGCGCTGGTGTCCTTGCCCCACGACAAACGCATCACGACGACCGTGGTTGCGGGCAAGGGCGGTCAGGTGATCCTGGTGGGTGCCGGCGACCCGACGCTGTCGGTGCAGCCCGCGGGTGAGGAGACGTTCTTCACCGACGCCCCGCGCATCAGCGACCTCGCCGAACAGATCAAGAAGGCCGGTATCAACGTCACGTCCGTGGCCGTCGACACCAGCCGGTTCAGTGGCCCGACCATGACGGAGAGCTGGGACCCGGCAGACATCGCCGGGGGCAACATCACGCCGATCGAATCGTTGATCGCCGATTCGGGCAGAGTCGAGCCCCTCGAGATCGACTCACCCCGTACCGCCACCCCCGCGGTCACGGCCGGCGCTGCCCTGGCGTCCGAGCTCGGGGTCGATGCCGCGGTGGCGCAGGCGACGGCGCCTGCCGGGGCACAGGTGATCGCGCAGGTGGAGTCGGCGCCGCTGGTCACCCGGCTCGGCGACATGATGCGGGCGAGTGACAACGTCCTCGCCGAAACCGTGTCCATCGAGATCGCCATGGCCACCGGTGGCAGGCCCACCATGGCAGGCGGAATCGATGCGGTGCGGAAAGCGTTGAGCGACTATGGGTTCAACATGAACGGGACGGTGATCGCCGACGTCAGCGGGCTGTCGGAAGACAATCGGGTTTCCGCAGGCCTACTCGACAAGGTGGTGAACGCAGGCGCAGGAACGGCGCAGCCGAAACTACGGCCACTGCTGGACATGCTGCCGGTGGCCGGAGCGACGGGCACTCTCGCCGAGCGGTTCGCGACCGAAAACCAAGCGGGAGCAGGCTGGGTCCGGGCCAAGACCGGAACCCTCACGGGCGCAAGCGCGCTGGTCGGCGTCGTGCAGACGAGAGAAGGTCGCGTGCTGAGTTTTGCCCTGATGTCCAACGGGACGTCGCCGGATGTCGCGAGACCCGCGCTCGACACGATCGCGGTGGCGCTGCGGGATTGTGGGTGCCGATGAGTATCGACTGGCAGCTTGCGGCGACGATAGGTAAGAAGGTCGCCCGCCCCGGACCGGTCACCACCGGATACACGCTGACTGCAGCCCGCGAGGAGCTGGCTTCCTCCGCGGTGGCCGCGGAAGCGCCGGTCCGCGAGGTCACCGGCCTGGCGGATGGGCTGCCGGTCCCGACGGCGCGGATCCTGGACCGCGGCGGCTGGATAGAGGCGGCGACCCGGTCGATGTCGGCGATGCTCGATGCCGATGACGAGGGCTCCAAGCCCGGCATCAGCGGTCGTCTTGCCGGGGTTCAGGCGGGCGGACTGCTGGCCTTGCTCTCCGGGGCGATTCTCGGCCAGTACGACCCGTTCACCCCGGACCCCGAGTCCGGCAACGACGGTGTGTTGATGTTGGTCACTCCCAACATCATTGCCGTCGAACGTGCGTTGCACGTGGTGCCCAGCGACTTCCGGTTGTGGGTGTGCCTGCACGAGGTGACCCACCGGGTGCAGTTCTCGGCCAATCCGTGGTTGCGCGACTACATGTCGTCGAACGTCGAGTCGCTCACCGCGGAGAACGGCGAGTCGAGCAGCGAGATGGTCGGTCGTATCAGCGCCGCCCTCAAGAACGGTCAGCAGCGCGAGAAGGGGATCGTCGGCGCGATGCAGCTGCTGCAGTCGCCCGAACAGTACGAGGCCTTCAGTCGGATGATGATGCTCGGAACGCTCCTCGAAGGGCACGCCGACCACGTCATGGATGCGGTGGGACCGGCGAAGGTCCCCACCGTCGACCGGATCCGAAGCGCCTTCGACAAACGTCGCACCCGGCCGCAGAATCCGGTGCAGCGCGTACTGCGCGCCCTGCTCGGGATGGATGCCAAACTCGCGCAATATATTCGGGGCAAGGCATTCGTGGACGAAGTGGTGGGGACCGTGGGCATGACACGGTTCAACGCGATCTGGACCGGTCCCGAGACGATGCCGCTGCCTGCCGAGATCGAGCAGCCGCAATTGTGGATCGACCGGGTGCTGTGAACTCTGCTGCGGTCGCCGAGATCACCGGCGCCGTGGCCGATTTTGCCGAACGATATCTTGTGAGCACCGAGGTCTGCGTCGCGCTGTCCGGTGGTGCCGACTCGCTGGCGTTGACCGCCGCGGCAATCCGCTCGGGTCTCGGTGTCCGGGCGTTGATCGTCGATCACGGGCTGCAACCCGGTTCCGCGGAGGTGGCCGAACGCACGGCGCTCG
This sequence comes from Williamsia soli, assembly GCF_017377795.1. Lineage (GTDB taxonomy): Bacteria > Actinomycetota > Actinomycetes > Mycobacteriales > Mycobacteriaceae > Williamsia > Williamsia soli. The sequence continues at coordinate 738,513 of NZ_JAFRDR010000001.1, forward strand.
CCGCGACCGGACTCGGGGCACACCCGCGGGTGCTGCGGGTCGAGGTGGGTCGCAGCGGTGGACCTGAGGCAGCGGCCCGGGCTGCGCGCTACCAGGCTCTGGACGGGGCTCGAGACGGCTTGCCGGTGCTGATCGGACACACGCTCGACGATCAGGCCGAGACCGTCCTCCTGGGTTTGGCGCGCGGATCGGGGGCGCGTTCCATCGCCGGGATGCGGCCGTGGACGGCGCCGCTGGGCAGGCCGTTGCTGACGATCAGGCGGGCAGCCACCCGCGCCGCCTGCGCCGATCTCGGCCTGTCGCCGCATGACGATCCGCACAACGCCGACCCGCGGTTCACCCGGGTACGGCTACGCGCCGAGGTGTTGCCGCTGCTCGAAGACGTCTTGCAGGGGGGAGTCGCGCAGGCGTTGGCCCGTACGGCCGAACAGTTACGTGATGATCTCGACGTCGTCGAGCACGTCACCGACCAGCACAGCGCGTCGATCGCGGGCGCCAGCGTCGCGTGTGCTGACCTGGCGACGCTGGCGCCGGCGATCCGCTCGCGCCTGTTGCGGCGGTGGCTGCTCCAGCAGGGAGCGACCGAGCCGACGGAGACTGTCGTCAGGGCGGTCGGAGCGTTGGTGACCGGGTGGCGCGGGCAGGGGCCGGTCGCCGTCGGCGGGGCCCACGATCACCGCCTGGAGATAGCAAGACGCGACGCTCGACTGGTCGTCGAGCGCCGCGTGCGCTGAGGTCGTGTCGCTCTGCCTCAGCTCGCCTTCGGGGGAACGAACGGCGAGCTGATGGTGTTGAAGTACTGGATCGCGGCTCCGACGAGCGTTGGCCCACCGGCCACGATCGTTCCGACGACCCCGCCGATTCCGGCGCCGGTCACGAGGCCCGGGAGGCACAACGGAAGGCTAACGACACACCCGATTCCGGCTCCGATGATCGTCCCGATGAGACCGCCTACGGTGACAGCCACGCTCACGTAGGTTCCAAGGGTCTGCAGGGCCTGCAGATCTCGCTCTTCCCGCGTCCGGGGACCGTCCGCGACCTGCTTGCGGATGCTGTCGCTGACATCGACCTTGGTTGCGCTGGCCGCGTCGCGAACCGGGGTCAGGGTCGCAGTGTTGCCGGTGATGTCGGCGATGATGGGGAACTGCTGGTCTTCGAGGTTGTAGAGCAGCGGGATCGAGGCAGCGACGTTGCCCGCGGCATCGACGATCTCGAACTGGTTGCCCGACGTGCGGAGGGATCCGAGGTCAGTTTCGAAGACGACGTGGTCGCCCACGACGTCTGCGGTGTAACCGATGTCGGCTGATGGTGGCGCAGCATTCGCCGGTGCCGCTGTCACAAGGCCTGCGACCGTCGCCGCAGTGGCGAAGATCGCGATCAATCCGGTTCTGATTTTCATTCGTATCCCTGAGTTCGTGGGCGCTCATCTACCCGGTTCGTGTCTTCCCCCCACGCGCCCCGATCCGGTCTTTCCGCCTCGTTCGACCTGGTTGGTCGATCGCCCCGAACTGCGTCTGGATTCGGCCCGTGGAACTGTGCGTGTACTGCCTGCGTCTCAAGCCAGATCAGTAAAACAGAATTGACCTTCAAGCTCATACTTTTCCAATAACTTCATTCGGTCGATGGATCAGACGGCGCATCCACGCGGTGCCCGTCGATGGGGTTGAGGCATGATGAGGTGCGTGATGCAGCAGCGCGACCCATATGGCAACGACATAGAAGCGATTGTGGTCACCGAGGAGCAGATCTCGGCACGGATCGCTGAACTCGCGCAGACCGTGGGGGAGCGATATCGCGACGCTCCCGACGACCTGGTGCTGATCGGAGTTCTCAAGGGTGCGGTGATGTTCATGACGGACTTCGCGCGGGCCCTGCCCATCCCGTCGCAGCTGGAATTCATGGCGGTGAGCTCGTATGGGTCGTCGACGTCTTCGTCGGGTGTGGTCCGGATCCTCAAGGACCTCGATCGCGACATCCACGACCGCGACGTCGTCATCGTCGAAGACATCATCGACTCGGGTCTCACCTTGTCCTGGTTGATCAAGAACCTGCGGACGCGGCACCCACGGTCGCTCGAGGTGTGCACCCTGCTGCGCAAACCGGACGCGATCCGCGTCGATGTGCAGGTGAAGGACGTCGGCTTCGACATCCCCAACGAGTTCGTCGTGGGATACGGCCTCGACTACGCGGAGCGGTATCGCGACCTGCCGTACGTCGGCCGGCTGCACCCGCAGGTCTACACGGACTGAGGGCACGCACTGTGACCGCCGTCGAGATCGCCACGAGAGTACGCGCCGGGCAACTGGATCCGGTTGCGGTGACCAGGGAATCGCTGGAACGGATCGCACAGCGTGACGGTGCGATCGGGGCCTTTGTAAAGGTCCGTGAGGACAAGGCGGTTGCCGAGGCGGAGCTCCTCACCGCCCATCCGGATCTGGCGAAGCTGCCGCTGGCAGGTGTGCCGGTCGCCATCAAGGACAACGTCCCCGTCGCCGGCGAACCGATGACGATCGGATCCGAAGCGACGTCGCGGGCGCCCCAGCTCAGCGATCACACCGTTGTTCGCCGATTGCGCGCCGCCGGTGCGGTGGTGGTCGGCCTGACCGCGGTCCCGGAGATGTGTATGTGGGGCACCACGGACAACCCGGCCGTCACCACACGAAACCCCTGGAACGAGCAGCGAACCCCTGGTGGGTCGTCCGGTGGATCGGCGGCAGCGGTCGCCAGCGGCCAGGTGGTGCTGGCCCACGGGAACGATGGTCTCGGCTCGATCCGGATCCCCGCCGCAGATTGTGGTCTGTTCGGGATCAAACCCGGCTTGGGTGTGGTGCCGTCGGAGTTCGGCGGCAACGGCTGGTTCAACATGAGCGAGAACGGGCCGCTGGCGACCACCGTCGCCGACGCAGCGCTGATGCTGGGTGTGATGGCCGACGATCTCGAGCTGGCGCGCGCCGGTGCCGACGCCGATCCCGGAAATCTGAGAATCGTTGTCGCAGAAAACTTCCCGCTGGCGGTGGGCAAGGCCGACAAACACTGGGCCCAGGCGCAGGCCAGTTGTAGCGGGGTGCTGGCGAACCTGGGACACCGCGTCCCGCACGCAGACCTGCCGTACCCGACCAATCCGGCTCCGTTGCTGTTCCGATGGTTCGCGGGCGCGGCGGCGGATGCGGACAGCATCGCCGAAGCAGGCGGTGACCTCGCCAAACTGCAGCGGCGCAGCAAGACCCACACGGCTCTGGGCCGGGCCGTCAGCCGATTCGATCTGGTCCACGACGTGCAGGTGAGCACGGTGGAGCAGAAGGTGCTCGCCTATCTCGATCGCAACAAGGCTGATCTGCTGCTCACTCCGACTCTGGCCGCCCCGCCCTTGAAGGCCGCGCGGTGGAGCGCCAAGGGTTGGGCGTCGAACATCTGGGCCAACGTCAACTACGCGCCGTACGCCGGACTGTTCAATCTGCTCGGCTGGCCCGCGATGTCGGTCCCATTCGGCGTCCATCCCGTCTCTCGAACGCCGCTGGCGGTGCAGTTCGCCGGCCGGCCCGGGTCGGAAGCGCTGTTGTTGAAGCTCGCCGCGCAGCTCGAGGTCGCCCGTCCGTGGCAAAGAGTCGCGCCCGGTTACTGAGCCTCCTGCTCACAGAACTGCGCTTTGCTCGTGAAGTTCCACGAGCAGGGCGCAGGAAAGTGAGCGAAGTCTAAATTCTGCCGGGAGGGAACGCTCGACCACGACGAATCGTTGACGGGTAGCCTGATGATTCAGACATCCCGACTGGAAGGACGCGCCGAGATCACAGCGAGGGCCACAGTGTGGCCGTCGGGATCGGCTGACACACCTCAATGAACCGCAAGACTGTCTTTCGCAACCTGGCGATCGTCGCCGTAATCGTGCTGGCGATCTGGGGTTGGACCGTGCTCCGCGACGGCAACCGTGACTACAAGGCCGTCGACACCTCGGTGGCGATGACCCAGCTCAACATCAAGAACGTCGACGAGGTGCAGATCGACGACCGTGAGCAGACGCTCCGGATGACGTTGAAAGACGCCGTCAACGGCGACAAGAAGATCTCCTCGAAGTACCCGGCGCAGACCACCGAAGAGGTCTTCGATCGTGTGGACGCCTCGGGAGCCGTCTATCAGACGAACGTCAACAAAGAGTCGTTCCTGATGCAGATGCTGATCTTCATCCTGCCGCTAATCCTGCTCTTCGGACTGTTCTTCTTCGTGATGAGCCGGATGCAGGGTGGTGGCAAGGGCGGGGTCATGGGCTTCGGCAAGTCCAAGGCGAAAGAGCTCAACAAGGACATGCCGTCCACCACCTTCGCGGACGTCGCAGGCGCGGACGAGGCTGTGGAAGAACTCTTCGAGATCAAGGACTTCCTGCAGAACCCCGCCCGCTACCAGGCCCTCGGCGCCAAGATCCCCAAGGGCGTCCTGCTGTTCGGTCCTCCCGGTACGGGTAAGACCCTGCTGGCCCGCGCTGTGGCCGGCGAGGCCGGAGTGCCGTTCTTCACCATCTCCGGCTCGGATTTCGTCGAGATGTTCGTCGGTGTGGGTGCCTCGCGTGTGCGCGACATGTTCGAGCAGGCCAAGAAGAACAGTCCTTGCATCATCTTCGTCGACGAGATCGACGCCGTCGGTCGCCAGCGCGGTGCCGGCCTCGGTGGTGGTCACGACGAGCGCGAGCAGACCCTCAACCAGCTCCTCGTCGAGATGGACGGCTTCGGTGAGCGTTCGGGTGTCATCCTCATCGCAGCGACCAACCGCCCCGACATCCTCGACCCCGCGCTGCTGCGCCCGGGCCGTTTCGACCGGCAGATCCCGGTCGGCAACCCCGACATCGCAGGCCGTAAGGCGATACTGAACGTCCACGCGCAGGGCAAGCCCATCGACGCCGACGCCGACCTCGACGGTCTGGCCAAGCGCACCCCGGGCATGTCCGGAGCGGACCTTGCCAACGTCATCAACGAAGCCGCTCTCCTCGCGGCCCGCGAGAACCGCACCTCCATCACCGCCGAACTCCTCGAGGAGTCCGTCGACCGCGTGGTGGGTGGTCCGCGCCGCAAGAGCCGGATCATCAGCGAGCACGAGAAGAAGATCGTCGCCTATCACGAGGGTGGGCACACGCTCGCCGCGTGGGCGATGCCCGATCTCGACCCCATCTACAAGGTCACGATCTTGGCTCGTGGACGTACCGGCGGTCATGCGCTGGCAGTCCCCGAGCAGGACAAAGATCTGATGACCCGCTCGGAGATGATCGCTCGCCTGGTGATGGCCATGGGTGGCCGTGCCGCCGAAGAACTGGTCTTCCACGAGCCAACCACCGGCGCCTCCTCCGACATCGACCAGGCGACCAAGATCGCTCGGGCGATGGTCACCGAGTACGGCATGAGCGCGCGCCTCGGTGCTGTTCGCTACGGCCAGGAACAAGGCGACCCGTTCCTCGGCCGCTCGATGGGAGCGCACTCGGACTACTCGGCCGAGATCGCCGGGGAAATCGACGACGAGGTGCGCCGACTGATCGAGGCCGCGCACACCGAGGCATGGGCGATCCTGACCGAGTACCGCGACATCCTCGATGTCCTGGCCACCCAGTTGCTCGAACGCGAGACCCTGACGCGTAAGGATCTCGAGAAGATCTTCGACAAGGTGGAGAAGCGTCCGCGGATCACCACGTTCAACGAGTTCGGCGAGCGCACCCCCAGCGACAAGCCTCCGGTGAAGACCCCGGGCGAGCTGGCGAAGGAGCGGGGCGAGCCATGGCCACCCGAGCCGCCGCGGTCGCCGGAGCTCGCCAAGGTCGGTCCGCATGCGCAGCCGGGACCCGGCGAGTTGCCGGGACAGCAATACCCGCCCCAGACCCCGTATCCGCAGCATCAAGGGACACCGCAACAGGGCGGCGCACCGGGCGGAACCCGACCCGACTACGGCGCTCCCGCGGGCTGGTCGGCGCCCGGGTGGCCTCCCACCGGGGGTGGGCCCAACGGAGCCGGCAGCAATGGCGCGCCCCAGAACGGTGCTGTCCAGAATGGTGGCTACCAGAACGGCGGCCATCAGAACGGCGGCTACCAGAACGGTGGCTATCAGAACGGTGGACAGCCGCCGACCAACCCCTACGGTCAGCCCGGTAGTCCCTATGGGCAGCCACCGACGAATGGCCATCACAACGACGGTCATGATGGTCACAACGGCCAGCCGCCCTCGAACGGACAGAACGGACATTGACGTCTCGCGAAAACCTGACCGCCATCAATCCCTTCGACGCCGATCGTGCCGAGCGTGCTGTGCGCGAGCTGCTCATCGCGGTCGGGGAGGATCCTGATCGCGACGGGCTCAAAGAAACCCCGGCTCGCGTGGCCAGGGCGTATCAGGAAATGTTCGGCGGACTGCATTCGGACCCGGACGAGGTCCTCGCGACCACCTTCGACGTCGGTCACGACGAGTTGGTGCTCGTGAAGGACATTCCGATGTACTCCACCTGTGAGCACCATCTGGTCTCGTTCCACGGGGTCGCGCACGTCGGGTACATCCCGGGCGCCAGCGGACAGGTGACCGGGCTGTCCAAGCTGGCCCGCGTCGTCGATCTGTACGCGCGCCGACCCCAGGTCCAGGAACGGCTGACCACGCAGATCGCCGATGCGCTCGTCCGCAAACTCGATCCTCGCGGCGTGATCGTGGTGATCGAGGCGGAGCATCTCTGCATGGCGATGCGAGGCATCCGCAAGCCCGGCGCGTCCACCACGACCTCCGCGGTTCGCGGGCAGTTCAAGACCAGCGCGGTCTCACGCGGTGAAGCCCTGGATTTGATCTCTCGACGGAGTTGATTTCCGTAGGGGAGGGGCTGACGACATGAGCACGGTCATCATGGGTGTCGTGAACGTGACCGCGGACTCGTTCTCCGACGGCGGACGGTATCTCGACGCCGACGCTGCCATCGCCCACGGTATCGCGCTCGCGGCCGGCGGTGCCGACATCATCGACGTCGGTGGCGAGTCGACCAGGCCGGGGGCCCAGCGCGTCGACCCCGATCTCGAGATCGCCAGGGTCGCGCCGGTCATCGAAGGGCTCTCCGCCCGCGGTATCGCGACATCGGTCGACACCATGCGCGCCGTGGTGGCCGAGCGGGCGATCGAGGCCGGCGCGGCGATCGTCAACGACGTGTCGGGTGGCCGCAGTGATGCGGACATGGCCAGGGTCGTGGCGAATGCCCGGATCCCGTGGATCCTGATGCATTGGCGCCCGTCCGATCCCTCGTTCACCCATCACCGCGGTGAGAAGGGCGGTTATCGCGACGTGGTCGCGGAGGTGAGCGGTGAACTGCTGGCGCAGGTCGACGCAGCCACGAGTGCGGGGGTGGACCCGGAGGCCCTGATCCTGGATCCGGGGCTGGGTTTTGCCAAGACCGCCGAACACAATTGGGCTCTACTGCACGCGCTGCCGACTCTGGTCGGTCTCGGGTTCCCGGTGCTGGTGGGCGCCTCGCGGAAGCGTTTCCTCGGGTCACTTCTCGCCGGTGCCGATGGTGAACCCCGCCCTCCTGACGGTCGAGAGATCGCGACGGCTGCGCTCAGCGCGCTGGCTGCCGCGAACGGGGCCTGGGGTGTGCGCGTGCACGACGTTGCCGCGAGCCGGGACGCGGTGGCGGTTGCCGATGCCTGGGCGGCGGGCGCCGCTCGGCCGGCGCAGGCGGACCGAACGCGGCCACGGTACCGGGTCGTAGATGCGAAGGGACATGATGGCTGATCGAATCGAATTGCGCGGGTTGAAGGTTCGGGGCAACCACGGCGTTTTTGATCACGAGAGGCAGGACGGTCAGGACTTCGTCGTCGATGTCATCCTGTGGGTGGATTCGCGGACCGCGGCTGCCACCGACGATCTCGCCGACACCGTCGACTATGGGGCGCTGGCTCACCTGGCGCACGACATCGTCGCCGGGACCCCGCGCAATCTCATCGAGACGGTGGCTGCCGAGATCGCGGACCGGGTGATGCTCGAGACCGAACAGGTCTTGGCCTGCGAGGTGACCCTGCACAAGCCCTCGGCACCAATCGATCTGGCGTTCGATGACGTGGCGGTGGTGGCACGCCGCTCGCGCAAGGGCGCGCAGTGAGTCGGGCGGTGTTGTCCATCGGCTCCAACATCGGAGACCGGCTGGCCCATCTGCAGTCGGTGTGCGACGGCCTCGGGACCACCGTGGTCGCCGCGTCCGGGGTGTACTCGACCCCGCCCTGGGGTGGTGTGGAGCAACAGGACTTCCTCAACGCCGTCCTGATCGTCGACGATGCGCAGCGTGATGCCGGGCAATGGCTCGAGGCCGGGCAGAAATTGGAGCAGCAGGCCGATCGCGAACGCGTGCAGCGCTGGGGCCCAAGGACTCTCGACGTGGACGTGATCTCGGTGCCGCACGACGACGGCGAAGTCGTCTCGGATGATCCGGTGCTGACCTTGCCGCACCCGCGCGCCGCCGAACGTGCTTTTGTACTCGTCCCGTGGCTCGACGCCGACGCCGACGCCACCTTGTGGCATGCCGGGTCCCGGGTGTCGGTGGCGAAGTTGCTTGCTGCGCTGCCGACGTCGGAGCGCGACGGCGTCACCCGCACCGACGATCGGCTTGTCATCACCAGCAGCGAGCTGCGATGAGAGGCGACCCGCCCGAGAACGACAATGCGATGGGTCCCACTCGTGTCCGGGACCTGACGATCCTGGCCGCGGTGATCGCGGTGGTCGTCTTCCTCGTGGTCCGGATCAGTTACGGGTCCCTGCCGCCACTCCCCCTACTCGCCGGGATCGTTCTGTATGTGCTTGCCGCCCTTGAGGTTGTCATCGCGTTTGTGGTCCGGTCTCGGGTCACGGACAGGCAGGTCGGTTCCCACCACGGCCAATTGCACCCGTTGACCGCCGCCCGGGTACTGGCTCTGGCCAAGGCGTCGGCGATCCTCGGTGCCATCGCCACCGGTGTGTGGGCCGGCACGCTGGTGTATCTGCTGACCAGACAGGGCGATCTCGCCGCGGCAGAGCATGACCGTCCCGGCGCGATCATCGGTGTGATCGGCGGTGTGTTGCTGACGGCTGCGGCGTTGTGGCTCGAATACTGCTGCCGCACGCCCGACGATCCGTCGGACGACCTGGCGACATGACCGACCGAAACGACAAGAGATCGGGGCAAAACGACAGGGATCGCGCGACTATGACGGGACTTGCCGCGTGAGTTGGCGAATCGAGGCGATCTCGAACGGTATGTTTGCCCAATGACCACCTCCGCTGGCCGATCGGCTGATGCCAGAAGAGCCCGTCGTGGTCCCGGACAGTGGCTGCTCGGCGTGCTCCTGCTGTTCGCACTGGGTTCCAGTGTCTTCATGATCATCACCTCGGAGATGAGTATCGCCGGGTCGCTCGCGGTGATCACCGCACTCTGGGCGGCCGTCATCGGCGCGATTCTCGTGACCAAGTACCGCAGGCAGGCCGACTCCTCCGAGGCGAAGGCCCGCGATCTGCGATTGGTGTACGAGCTGCAACTCGAACGTGAGATCACCGCTCGCAGGCAATACGAACTCGGTGTCGAATCACAGATCCGCAAGGAAGTCGGTGCCGAGGCCGGCGAAGAACTGCGGGCCCTCAAGTCCGAACTCGCATCGCTGCGGGCAAGTCTGGAGCAATTGCTCGGTGAGCTGCCCGACGAGCGGATCGCGCTGGTACGTGAACGCCTGCCCGAGCTCGAGCATCGCTCGCGGCACACCGGCTTCGGTGGCGGAGACTCCGATCGGCACACGAGCGGGTTCGCTTATTCCGAACCCTCTTTCGGAAGTGCGCCGCTGGTCCCCGACGACGGGACGGTCGCAGAACGCGACTTCGCCTCCACGGCGCCACCATCGGATCAGTCCGAGCGCGGCGACCGGAACGATCTGACAGAGGTCATCCCCGTCGTCACCGATGACGACCCGCTGCCGGCAGAGCCCGCGGATCCGCCTGCCGCCCCGGTGTCCTACGACCCGCCCTTCGACCCCGAGGCCTACGGCTCGGAACCCGACGTTCCGCAGCCGCTCGACCCGGAGCTGGTCGAAGACAGCGCGGCGCAACCAGAACCCCTCCGGGTGCCCGTGGCCGCTGTCGACGAGACCACCGTGGGCTCCGCGGCAGGGCGGCACTCCGGTGGCACCCGGCACCGCGCCCAGACTCCCACCGACGAACAGACCGCCGACGAGCAGCCGGTACCGGCATTCGTGGACGAGACCCCGACCGATGAGTGGGAGGTCGCCGCACCTCCTGCCGGCGGCATACCCGATGCGCTGCTCGCCGACGATGCCGACGACTTCCCCGAACTGCCCGGAGCACACGCCTCCGGTCGCTCGGTGTCGGAACTCCTGACGGGATTCGAGTCCTCGGCCCCCAGCGGCGGTCGTCGGCGTCGTCGCGACTGACACCACAACACCCGTCATCGGGTGAGGCCGGTCACACGCATTGGCGATTCGGCTCGTGCTGGTTCTATCCTCGCTGGGAACGTCTGGTACCCGCAACTGAGACATCAGTGGGACTGGAACGAATGGAGGACGACGGTGACCTCGACGGGGATTACCAATTGGCCCGCGCCTGCCCGCCTGACGGTGGGCATCGTGTCTGCGGGTCGAGTGGGGACCACGATCGGTCAGGCGCTCGAGCGTGCCGACCATGTGGTCGGTGCTGTCTCTGCCGAGTCTGTCCAATCCCGCGACCGTGCGCGGCGCCGACTCCCAGAGTTCGAGATCCTGCGCCCCATCGAGGTCGCGGCGCGTTGTGAACTGCTGATCCTCGCGGTTCCCGATGACCGGCTGGTAACGGTGATCGCCGACCTCGCCGCGTCCGGCGCGGTGCGGCCCGGCACGATCGTCGCCCACACCGCCGGCGCGCTCGGGGTGCGTGTCCTCGATCCGCTGACCGAACTGGGGGCCCTGCCGCTGGCTCTGCACCCGGCGATGACCTTCATCGGCTCGGAAGAAGACACCGATCGCCTGCGCACGTGTTGTTTCGGGATCACTGCCGCCGACGACATCGGACTGGCGATCGGGCAGTCCCTGGTGCTGGAGATGGGGGCAGAACCCGTCCACATCCGCGAGAGCGACCGGACGCTCTACCACGCCGCCGTCGCGCACGGCGCCAATCACCTGGTGGCCCTGGTCAGCGACGCTGCGGCGGCCTTGCGAACGGTGCTCGACGGGCAGGACGTCAGTGCAGAGCGAGTGCTGGGGCCCATCCTCGTCGCGGCGCTGGACAACACGTTGCGGTCGGGCCCCAAAGCCTTGACCGGCCCGGTGATGCGCGGTGACACCGCTGCGGTCGCGCGGCATCTCTCGGCCCTGTCTGCCACCGATGAGGGCATCGCGCAGGGTTATCGGGCCATGGCCAGGCGCGCGGCCTCATACACCGATCCGCCGGCCGACATGATCGAACTGCTCGAGGGCAGCTGATGACCAGGAGTGATGTGACCGCTGAGAAGCCCTATACAGCAGGACAACTGACAGTCCACCGGGATCCGGCGGTGCTGAACAAGATCAGCCGGGCACTGCGTTCGACCGGTAAGCGCGTGGTGTTGGTGCCGACGATGGGTGCCTTGCACGACGGGCATCTCGAACTCGTCAGGGCAGCAAGAGGGAAGGGCGACGCGGTCGTCATCGTCTCGATCTTCGTCAATCCCCTGCAGTTCGGTGCCGGCGAGGACCTCGACGCCTACCCGCGCACGTTCAAGAAGGACTGCGACCTGCTGCGCAGGGCCGGTGTCGAATTAGTGTTCGCCCCCGGGGTCTCCGACATGTATCCCACCGGGCCGCGTACCACCGTGCATCCCGGACCGCTGGGGAGCGAACTCGAAGGTGGTTCGCGGCCAACGCATTTCGCTGGAATGCTCACCGTGGTGCTCAAACTGCTGAACATCGCGGCGCCGATGGCGGCATACTTCGGGGAGAAGGACTACCAGCAGTTGGTGTTGATCCGGCAGATGGTCACCGATCTCGATCTGGACGTGCAGATCGTCGGCGTGCCGACGGTGCGCGAGTCCGACGGGCTCGCGATGTCGTCGCGTAACCGCTATCTCGACCCCACCCAGCGTGAGCTGGCGACCTCGTTGTCGGCGGCCCTGGTGGCGGGTGCCCATGCAGCCGCAGGCGGCGAGGCGGCCATCCTCGACACCGCGCGTTCGGTGCTGGCTCACCACCCAGAGGTCGAGGTCGACTATCTCGAACTGCGCGGAACGGGTCTGCAGCCTCCACCCGAACGGGGCGACGGCAGGTTGCTGGTCGCCGCCAGAATCGGCGCCACCCGGCTCATCGACAACGTCGGCGTCGCCATCGGCACCGGGTTTCTTGGAAGAGGAGAGAACACACCATGATCCGCACCATGATGACATCGAAGATCCACCGCGCGACGGTGACACAGGCCGACTTGCACTATGTGGGCTCGGTGACGGTCGACACCGATCTGCTCGACGCGGCCGGCTTGATCGAGGGGGAGCAGGTCTCGATCGTCGACATCACGAACGGAGCCCGCCTCGAGACGTACGTGATCGCCGGCCCGCGCGGCTCCGGCGTCATCGGGATCAACGGCGCCGCGGCGCATCTGGTACATCCCGGAGATCTCGTGATCCTGATCGCGTACGGCGGCCTGAACGAAGACGAGGTGAAGCGGTATCAGCCCCGCGTGGTGTTCGTCGACGAGCTGAACAGGATCGTCGAACTCGGCGCCGACCCCGCGCACGCGCCCGAGGGTACCGATCTGCGGGACCCGAGAGAACTCTCGGGCAGTACGGCCTGACATGCTGCTCGCCCTGGACGTCGGCAACACCAACATCCACCTCGGTGTGTACGCCGGGCAGGGTGACCATGCCCGGCTCGTCCGGGATTGGCGCATGCGCACCGAACCCCGGATGACCGCCGACGAACTGGCGCTGAACCTGCGCGGTCTGCTCGGCTCCGACATCGAGCAGGTGACGGCGGTGGTCGGTCTCTCGACGGTGCCGTCGCTCCTTCGGGAGATGCGCGTGATGGTGGGCAAGTATTTCGGCGCCGGACCCCACGTCCTGCTCGAACCCGGTGTGCGAACCGGGGTTCCGCTCCTGGTGGACAACCCCAAAGAGGTGGGTACCGACCGGGTGGCGAATGCACTGGCCGCCTACACCGCCTACCAGCGCGGCTGCATCGTGGTCGACTTCGGCACCACGACCCTGGTCGACGTGGTCTCGGCCAAGGGTGAGTTCCTCGGCGGCGCGATCGCGCCCGGTATCGACCTCGCGGTGGAGGCCCTGGCCGCTCGAACCGTCACGCTGCGCACGGTGGAACTGCTGCCCCCGCGCAGCGTGGTCGGCAAGAACACCGTCGAGGCGCTGCAATCGGGCATCCTGTACGGCTTCGCGGGCCAGGTCGACGGCCTGGTGTCGCGGGTACGACGCGAGGTACCCGGATTCGACGGAGACGCCATCGCGGTGATCGCGACCGGTTACCTGGCTCCGCTCGTCTTCGACGAATGCGTGACGCTGCAGCACCACGAACCGACCCTGACTCTCGACGGTCTGCGGTTGGTCTATGAGCGGCAGCGGGACGCCCGCACGCGATCGCGTGCGCAGATCTGATCCGGCCCAACACCGCGAAGAGTGCCTGACGGAGTCGGACAGTCATACCCACTGGTGCGGTCAGGCCGAATATGGCACAATCTGCACCGTGATGAGCCGGAGCTGTCAGGAGTGTTGTCGGGGCTGAATGCCTCTCGATGACCCCTGTGCCCGATCTCGGTGGCTGTTGACCACCGATCACATCTGAAAGTTCTCGCGATGTCAGTGCTCACCGCACCCCTGTCAGACGTCCACACCACCAGCGGCGTGAAGGTACGCCCCGGCGAACCGATGACCGCGCGCGCCCGCGCTCCGTGGTCCATCTCGGCCGATCAATTCGGTCCCGCCCTGCACAGTGGTGCCACGGCGGTCGACATCCGTAGCCAGTCTGATCGAGACCGCGACGGAATTCTGCTGGGAGCGTTGGCGATTCCGGCGGATGACGTGCTCGCGCGGCTCGTGCCGGGCACCGCGGTCTCTTTGGTCGGCGCCGAGTTCGACCGGCGATGGGTGCTGGTCGGCCGTGATGGTCACGACGCCGAGATGCTGACCTGGCGGCTGCAGGCGCTCGGTGTGACCGGCGCGCGGTTCGTCGTCGGTGGACAACAGCTGTTGTCTCGCTCGGCCGCCCGTGGACCGCTCGGCGCGCACACCGCCCGCGATCTGGAGACGTACGCCGCGCACTGATCCAACGGCTGCTGTGCCTCGCGGCGCCGTGATGAATTCGGCAGTGTTCTGCGCGGCCGATAGGGTCGCCTGTGTGAATGAAGTCCGTGGCCGAGGCCGAAATACCCCAGATGTCGACATCACTCCCGAATCAGAGGGCGCTGATCAGACCCCGGAACAGCTCCGGATCCGCCGCGCGAAGCGGGAGAAGATCCTCACCGAGGGCGGCGAGGCGTATCCGGTATCGGTGCCGCGGACACATTCACTCGCCGAGATCCGTGCGAAGTATCCCGACCTCGAGGTCGACACCCAGACCGGTGACATCGTCGGGGTCGCCGGGCGCGTCATCTTCGTCCGCAACACCGGCAAGCTCTGTTTCGCCACCCTGCAGGAAGGTGACGGCACCCAACTGCAGGCGATGATCAGTCTGGGCGGAGTCGGAGAAGAGGCGCTCGCCTCGTGGAAGGCCGACGTCGATCTCGGCGACTTCGTCTTCGTCCACGGTGAGGTCATCAGCTCACGGCGCGGTGAGCTCAGTGTGCTCGCGGACACCTGGCAGATGGCATCCAAGGCGTTGCGCCCACTTCCCGTGGCGCACAAGGACATGAGTGGAGAAGCGCGGGTCCGGCAGCGGTACCTCGACCTGATCATCCGGCCGCAGGCGCGGGAAACCGCCCGCATCAGGGTCGCGGTGATGCGAGAACTGCGCGCCGCACTGGAACGGCGCGGTTTCCTCGAGATAGAGACGCCGATGCTCCAAACCCTGCATGGCGGCGCTGCGGCGCGACCGTTCGTCACCCACTCGAACGCCTTCGACATCGACCTCTACCTGCGCATTGCGCCGGAACTGTTCCTGAAGCGGGCCGTGGTCGGCGGAATCGAGCGCGTCTTCGAGATCAACCGCAACTTCCGGAACGAGGGCGCCGACTCGACGCATTCCCCGGAATTCGCGATGCTCGAGACCTATCAGGCTTATGGCACGTACGACGATTCTGCACAGATGACGCGGGAGGTCATCCAGGAGGTCGCGATGGGTGCACTCGGCACGCTGACCCCGGAGATGGCGGACGGCACCACGTACGACCTCAGCGGTGACTGGCGGTCGGTGGAGATGTATCCGTCGTTGTCGCAGGCCATCGAGGAAGAGATCACCCCGCAGACGTCTGTGGAACGCCTGCTCGAGATCAGTGCGCGGGTGGGCCTGGAGATTCCCCCGAACAAGGGATACGGGCACGGCAAGCTGGTCGAAGAGCTATGGGAGCACACGGTGGGCGACGAGTTGTCGGGGCCGGTGTTCGTGCGGGATTTCCCCATCGAGACCTCCCCGCTGGTGCGTGAGCACCGCACCATCGAAGGTGTGACAGAGAAGTGGGATCTCTATATGCGGGGTTTCGAATTGGCAACCGGGTATTCAGAATTGATCGACCCGGTCATTCAACGCGAGCGGTTCGTCGATCAGGCCCGCCTTGCGCGTGCCGGCGATGACGAGGCAATGGTGCTCGATGAAGACTTTCTCGCCGCCATGGAGCAAGGCATGCCGCCGACCACCGGTACGGGAATGGGCATTGATCGACTACTGATGGCACTTACCGGACTCGGCATTCGGGAAACGATCCTCTTTCCACTTGTGAAGCCGCAGCAATGACCTAGTAAGTCATTTCTCCACTATTAGCGCGGGCGGTTCTTTCGCGCTATGCTGGCGGCCGATAGGCGGCCACTATGAATATGCTTGTTCGTGTTGGGTGCCGAATCCATCAATGAAAGTCTCGGAGCCATCACGAATGGAGCACAATGGCTAAGAAAGTTACGGTCACGCTGGTCGATGATGTCGACGACAGCAAGACGGCGGATGAGACCGTGGAGTTCGGCGTCGATGGCGTCACCTACGAGATTGATCTGTCTTCCAAGAATGCAGACAAACTACGCGATGACGTCGCAAAATGGGCTGAGCACGCCCGTCGTGTGAGCGGCCGCAAGCGCGCCAAGGGTCTCGCGACCAAGGCCTCGGTGGATCGTGAGCAGACGGCAGCGATTCGTGACTGGGCCCGGCGCAGCGGCCACCAGGTGTCCTCACGTGGGCGTATTGCCGCCGGCATCGTGGACGCATACAACGAGGCCCACTAACCTGGTTTTTGACAACGGACGTAGTCCGAAGAAACGAGCGACCCGAGTAATCGGGTCGCTCGTTTTCTGTCTGAACTGTCGATCGATTGAAATTGTAGATGGCGCGAAAGATCGAACAATCGGAAACAATTATGACCGTCGCGATCATTTGTGCACCTGTGTCACAAGAATTGATTCCAGCTCTTTAAGAAAGTTCTCGTTTCAGGATCTTGCCCGCGGCATTGCGAGGGAACTCTTCGATGAAGACAACCGATCGGGGAATCTTGAAGTTCGCCAGTTTCTCGCGAGCATGGGAGATGACGGAACCCTCATCTATGGATGCGCCGGGAGCCGTCGTGACATATGCACGCCCCACTTCGCCCAGACGATCGTCGGGGATACCGATTACCGCGACTTCGGTCACGCCATTGATTCGCGCGAGTACCTGCTCGACCTCGGCGGGATAGACGTTGAATCCACCACAGATGTACATGTCTTTGAGACGATCCGTGATCGTCAGGTTCCCTTGTGCATCAATTGTTCCGATATCCCCGGTGTGCAACCAGCCGTCGGGGTCGATGGCCTCGGCCGTCGCTCGGGGATCGTCGAGGTATCCGGCCATCACCATTTTTCCGCGGGCGAGCACCTCGCCGGCGTCCGAGAGCTTGAACTCCATGCCGGCGAACGCCCGGCCGCAGGTCTTCGCGACCGTCTCGTTGTCGTCATCCGGGGTGCAGGTGGACACGAACCCGCTGGTCTCGGTCAGCCCGTAGGCGGTGATCACCGTCTCGATGCCCAGATCGTTCTGCATTCTCTCCACCAGCACCACCGGGACGATCGCGGCGCCGGTGACGGCCAGACGAAGTGAGGACAGGTCGTGGTCGGCGCGGTCGGGGGCGTCGAGGATGGTCTGGAAGATCGTGGGCGCGCCGGGGAACACGGTGGCTCGTCGGGTTTCGATGAGGCGCATCGCTTCGGTGGGCGAGTACACCGCCAGCGGCACCATGGTGGTGCCCATAAGTGTGCACGGGAGGATGCCCGCCTTGTAACCGAAGGTGTGGAAGTACGGGTTGGCCATCAGGTAGGTGTCCTGCGGCCCCAGTCGACCGTTCTGGGCCCACGCCCGCGCACCGGCGATGGTCTGCTGGTGCTCGGCCAGGGCGCCCTTCGACTTTCCGGTGGTGCCGGAGGTGAAGAGCACGTCGGAGATGGCGGTGGGGCTCACCGCAGCCGCCCGGGCCCGTGCCTCGGTGGCGTCGTGATCGGTGACCGACGCCAGGAAGTCATTCCAGTCGACGCCGACGGTGCCGCGCTGATCGTCGGCCTCGAGCCGGATCCGGACGGCCACGGACAGGTTCGTCTGGGTCTCGAGATCGCCGCCGGCGGCGTCGGCGAGGCGGGCCAGCCGATCGGTGCCCAGGAAATTGCCCGCGACTATCAGGGCAGTGGCGTCGGTCCGCTGGATGATCTCGAGCGCCTCGGACGCGGTGTAGCGCGTGTTCAGGGGTACGACAGTGGCGCCTGCGACATGTGCGCCGAGAGCCGCGATCGGCCAGTGGAAGCTGTTCGGCGACCAGATCGCGACGCGGTCCCCGGCGTTGATCCCGTGCTCGATGAGCGCTGTCGCGAACGTGTGGACCGTGTCCTGCAGTTGCGACCAGGTCAGTTCGACCGTGTCGCCCCACTGGTCGTCGATGATCGCCGGCTGGTCGGGCCACAGCCGGGCCGCGCGTTGCAGGGCCTGCGGGGTTGTGGTGACGTCGTCGACGTCGAGGACGTCTGCTGAACGATCTGGGGTCGCGGACACGAATTCCTCCCGGTGTTCACACCTGTTCGAATATGCTGCTCCCGTCGTGGTCGACGAGGGTTCTGAAGCAAAAACCTAGCACTTGCTTGGGTGGTCTGACCGAGCAAGTGCTTGGTCGGTTATGGTGGTCGACATGACGGCGATCAACCTCGCTGACCGAGGCATGGACCTGGCGCAATGGGATGGAACGACGGCAGACTTCGCCGAGTCCGTCCGGACGTGGCTGGACCAACATCTGTCGGGAGAATTCGAGAATCTCAAGTCCCGCGGCGGCCCGGGTAGTGAGCACGAGTTCTTCGCCCGCAGGCTGGAGTGGGACCGACTGCTGGCCAAGGCGGGCTGGACGTGCCTCGGCTGGCCGACGGAGTACGGCGGCCGGGGGGCCTCGATCGAGCAGCGGATCCTGTTCCATCAGGAGTACGCGAGGTCCGGCGCTCCGGCGCGCGTCAGTCACGTCGGCGAAGAGCTACTCGGCCCGACCCTGATCGCGTTCGGTACCGACGAACAGAAGCGCCGCTTTCTGCCCGGCATCAGGGACGTCGAAGAGCTCTGGGCGCAGGGGTATTCCGAGCCGGGGGCCGGGTCCGACCTCGCGAACATCTCTACGACCGCGCGCCTGGACGGCGACAAGTGGGTCATCAACGGCCAGAAGGTGTGGACGTCGCTGGCCCACGTCGCTCAGTGGGCTTTTGTCCTGTGCCGTACCGAACCGGGCTCGAGCCGGCACCAGGGCCTCAGCTTCTTGCTCGTGCCGCTGGATCAACCGGGCGTGACCGTCCGTCCCATCCAGCAACTCACCGGGACCTCCGAGTTCAACGAGGTCTTCTTCGACGACGCCACCACAGAGGCATCGCTCGTGGTCGGCGAGCCCGGCGAGGGCTGGAAGGTGGCCATGGGGCTGCTGCAGTTCGAGCGTGGCGTCTCCACCCTCGGCCAGCAGGTCGGGTTCTCGCGCGAGCTGGATCACGTCGTCGAGATGGCCAAGGCAAACGGCACCGCGAGCGATCCCGTCATCCGGGAACGGATCGCCAGGGCCTCGCTGGAACTACGCGTGATGCGGGCGCATGCCCAGCGGACGCTGGCGATCGTGGACACCGGCGGTACGGGTGGGGAGGCCTCGGTGGCGAAGCTGTTGTGGGCCAACTGGCATCGCGACCTCGGAGAGCTGGCGATGGCGGTGCAGGGTGCACCGTCGCTGATCGCACCGGACGCCACCAGCGAAGGCGTGCCGAACGACATCTCCGATCCGGAGCACCTCGAACTGGACCTGTGGCAAAGGCTGTTCCTCTTCACCCGCGCCGACACCATCTATGGCGGGTCCAACGAAGTGCAACGCAACATCATCGCCGAGCGGGTGCTCGGACTACCTCGAGAGGCACGATCGTGACCGTTTCCGAACATCGGCCCAATCCGTTGGCCACCGCTCCCGACGAGATACCGGGCCACGGCTTGCTGGCCGGGCGAAAGGTGGTCGTCACCGCCGCTGCCGGAACCGGGATCGGATTCGCCTCTGCGCGGAGGGCATTGCTCGAGGGCGCCGACGTGCTCGTCAGCGACTGGCACGAGAGACGGCTGGGCGAGACCGCAGAGAAACTGCACGCCGAGTTCGGTGACCAGGTCGTGGCGCAGGCGGTGTGCAACGTCCAGAAGACCTCCGACGTGAACGAACTGATCGGGGCGGCAGCAGATCAACTCGGCCGCATCGACATCCTGATCAACAATGCCGGCCTCGGCGGCGAGACCCCGGTGGTGGACATGGACGACGACGAGTGGGATCGCGTCATCGACATCACCCTCAACGGGACGTTCCGCGCGACCAGGGCCGCGCTGCGTTACTTCCGGGACGTTCCGCATGGTGGCGTCATCGTGAACAATGCCTCGGTTCTGGGTTGGCGCGCCCAGCACAGTCAATCCCATTACGCGGCTGCGAAAGCCGGAGTGATGGCGCTGACCCGCTGCGCCGCGATCGAGGCCGCGGAGTACGGGGTGCGCATCAACGCCGTCGCCCCGTCGATCGCCCGCCATCCGTTCCTCGCGAAGGTGACCAGCGAAGAATTGCTCGCCGACCTCGCCTCGCGCGAGGCCTACGGCCGGGCCGCCGAGGTGTGGGAGATCGCCGCCACCATCGCCATGCTGGCCAGCGACTACACCACCTATCTGACCGGCGAGGTCGTCTCGATCTCCAGTCAGCGCGCCTGACCACCCAGTAGCGACTACTCAGAAGAATCCCAAGGAGCACAGCATGTCTGCACCACAGGCCTACATCGTCGAAGCATTACGGACCCCGGTGGGCAAGCGCAACGGCTCCCTCGCCGGGGTACATCCGGCAGACCTGGGAGCCCACGTCATCAAGGCCGTGATCGAGCGCACCGGCATCGACCCGATGGTCGTCGACGACGTGATCTTCGGTTGCGTCGACACCATCGGCGCGCAGGCGGGCAACATCGCCCGTACCGCCTGGCTCACCGCGGGCCTGCCGCTGGACATCCCGGGAACCACGGTTGATCGTCAGTGCGGATCATCGCAGCAGGCAATCCATTTCGCGGCGCAGGCCGTGATGAGCGGTACCCAGGACGTTGTGATCGCCGGTGGCCTGCAGAACATGAGCGCCATCCCCATCTCGGCCGCGATGCTCGCCGGCCGGGAATACGGCTACTCCACCCCGACCGCCGAGTCCCCGGGCTGGACCGAGAGATTCGGCGACGCAGAGATCTCGCAGTTCGTCGGTGCCGACATGATGGCCAAGAAGTGGGACATCAGTCGCCTCGACATGGAGCAGTGGGCCCTGCAGTCGCATCAGCGGGCTCGCCGGGCGATCGACGAGGGCCACTTCGCTGCAGAGACCGTTCCGCTCGGTGAGTGCGTCGTCGACGAATGCCCCCGTGAGACCTCCCTGGAGAAGATGGCCGGGCTGAAGGTGTTGGCCGAAGGTTCGCAGCTGACCGCCGCGGTGGCGTCGCAGATCTGCGACGGTGCGTCGGCGACGTTGGTGGTGTCCGAGGCGGCGCTCAAGGCCCACAACCTCACCCCGCGGGCGCGCATCCACCACATCTCGGTACGCGGCGACGATCCGGTGATGATGCTGTCGGCTCCGATTCCGGCCACCAAGTACGCACTCGAGAAGACCGGCCTGAGCATCGACGACATCGATGTCGTCGAGATCAACGAGGCCTTCGCTCCGGTGGTCCTGGCGTGGCTGAAGGAGACCGGCGCCGATCCGGCGCGGGTCAACCCGAACGGTGGCGGCATCGCGCTCGGACATCCGCTCGGGGCAACCGGCGCGAAACTGTTCGCCACCCTGCTCCATGAACTCGAGCGCACCGGCGGCCGCTACGGCCTGCAGACGATGTGTGAGGGCGGCGGCACCGCCAACGTCACGATCATCGAGCGGCTCTAGTTCTGTTCGGCGGTGAGCCGCGGTGTGGGGGCGGCGGCACCGCCAACGTCACGATCATCGAGCGTCTCTAATTCTTCCGCCCGCCCACCCGTTTTTGCACCGCCCACCCGCTACTGCCGGTGGGCGGCGCGAATTCGGGTGGGTAGTGGGTCTCCTGAGGTGGCCGGTGGCGCGGTCGGTGTGAGTTGGCGCATACTGGTTTGCGACATACTTGGAAAATCGTTCCAACGTTTCGCATGCGAACCAGAAGCACTTGGAGGTCCCCGCCATGACCAAACCCGCAGACGTGGCAAAGAAACAGGTCAGCGAGAACACATCCGCCGACACCCTGTCGTTGCAGGCACTGCTCGATCTGCAGCGAGCGGCATTCCTGCGGGACGGGATCCCCGACGCCGAGACCCGCATCGATCGCATCGTCCGGCTGCAGGCAATGCTGCTCGACAATGCCGAGGAGATCTCGGAAGCGCTGACCGCGGACTTCGGGTCCCGTCCCCGCGAGCTGTCGATCGCTGCGGACGTCGCCGGTTGCATGATCGACCTCAATCATCAGAAGCGACACGTGAAGAAGTGGATGCAGACGTCCATGCCCGGCAAGGTGCTGGCCAAGGCCGGTCTGCGCCAGGAGGTCCGCCACGACCCCAAGGGCGTCGTCGGCATCATGGGTCCGTGGAACTTCCCGCTGCAGCTCACCATCGTCCCGGCCGGATCCGCACTCGCTGCCGGTAACCGCGTCTTGATGCGGCCGTCCTCGATCACCGCCAAGACGACGGCGGTGCTCGCGAAGCTCGCGCCCCGTTACTTCGACCTCGAAGAACTCGCGGTGCTGACCAGTGCGCACGGTGGTGGCTCCGACTTCGCGAAGCTCGAGGTCGATCACCTGTTCTTCACCGGCTCGCCCGAGGTCGGTGCGTCGGTCGCTGCCGAAGCAGGCAAGAACCTGGTGCCGGTGACCCTCGAACTCGGCGGCAAGAACCCCGTGGTCGTCGACAAAGATGCCGACATCGAGAAGGCCGCCACCCGGGTCGCCGACGCCCGTCTCGTCAATGGCGGTCAGGTTTGCCTGTGCCCCGACTACGTGTGGGTGCCGGAGGCGAAAGTCGGCGAGTTCACCGACCGAGTGCTGGCCCGTTGGCGCGCGAATCTGCCTGCCATCAAAGACAATCCGCAGTTCACCGCGACCATCAACGAGAAGAACTTCGACCGCATCGTCGACCTCATCGACGACGCGGAATCGCTGGGCGCCACGAAGCATCAGGTGATCCCGGCGGGGGAGAAGCTGCCCGACGCGCAGACCCGAAAGATCGCGCCGACGCTGCTCACCGGTGTGAAGGCCGGGATGAAGATCGAAGAGGACGAGGTGTTCGGTCCGGTCCTGACCGTGTACCCGTATCGCGAGCTCGACGAGGCGATCACTCACATCACCAGTCACCCGCACCCGCTGACGATGTACTGGTACGGCGAGTACAACGAGAACTTCAGCAAGCTCGCCGACTCGACCAGGTCCGGGTCCATCAACGGCAACGACTTCGCGATCAACATGTTCGGGCCGGATCTGCCGTTCGGTGGTGTCGGTCGAAGTGGCATGGGCAGCTACCACGGCAAGTACGGGTTCGAAACGTTCTCCCACGCGCGCGCAGTTGCGTTCTCGACGATGGGACTGGCCGTGTCGGAGATGATGACCGCGCCGTTCACGCCGAAGGACGTCAAGACCGCCAACGTGCAGATGAAGCTCTGGAAGTTCTTCAACAACCGCGCGCGCAAGAAGCTCGGCCACAAGTTCTGAGCCCCGTCTGGAACAAACCCAGTCGCTCCGGGCATATCCAGTTGTTGCAGCAGCTGGGTGTGCCTGGGACGGCTGGGTTTGTGCGTTGCCGTCGACACAACCAAGCGCTTGGTAGGCTCGTTGGGTGGCACCGAGACGGAGCGAGACGACCGCTGTAGGACCGTCGGATGAGCGTACCCGGGTTTCGCGGCGAGATGAATTGCTCGCGGTCGCCAGCGGGTTGTTCGCCGAGCGTGGGCTGCGCACCACCACGGTCCGCGACATCGCCGACGCCGCCGGGATCCTGTCGGGGAGTCTCTATCACCACTTCGATTCCAAAGAGACGATGGTCGACGAGATCCTCCAGGGGTTTCTGGATTCCCTGTTCGAGAGCTATCGCGAGGTCGTCGCAGCCGGCTTGCCCGCCCGGGAGACGCTGACCAGTTTGGTGACCGTCTCCTTCGAGAGCATCGACCGTGATCATTCTGCGGTGGCGATCTATCAGGACGAGGCGAAGCGGCTGTCCGGGCAGGACCGGTTCGCCTACATCCGCGAACGAAACGTCGAGTTCCGCGCCTTGTGGAGCGATGTACTCACGAGCGGTGTCGCGGATGGCAGTTTTCGCCGCGATCTCGACACCGAACTCGTGTACCGATTCATGCGCGACACCGTCTGGGTCGCGGTGCGCTGGTATCGACCGGGCGGCGAGTTGACCGCCCAGCAGGTCGCCGACCAGTATCTGAGCGTCGTACTCGACGGCATCGTTCCCCGCTGACCGCTTCCGGTGGTGGCAAGGTGTCCCCATGATGTTGTTACGGGTGGTCTCGCCTGCCGAGCACACGCAAACGATCGCAGACCTGCTCACCGACGACACCGCGGTCAGCAATGTTGCAGTTCATCGAGGCGTCTCGGTGAAGCCGGCGGGCGACATCATCGAGGCGGACATCGCACGAGAAGGTGTCAACGAGATCGTCGATGTCCTCTTGCGCATGGACATCCACAAATCCGGGACCATCCAGCTCGCCGATGTCCCGACGTGGATGTCCCAGAACGGCTTCGAGGCCGATCTCGTCACGCCCGGGGCCAGCGCCGACGCGGTGGTCTGGAGTGAGGTCACCCAGACCGCGTACGAGGACTCGGAGTTCAACTGGACCTTCGTCAGTTTCATGTTCCTGGCCACGGTGCTGGTGGCCATCGCCATCCTGCTGAACTCGACGATCCTGCTGATCGGGGCGATGGTCCTCGGGCCCGAGTTCGGCGCGGTCGCCGCGCTCGGTGTGGCACTGGTGCGCCGCCGCGGCACACTGCTGCGACGGGCCGCAGCCACGCTCGCCGGAGGCTTCGCGATCGCCATCGCGGCCACCACCGTCCTGACGCTCGTCGCGCGCGCACTGGGGTGGATCACGGTGGTGGACGTCGTCGAATCCCGTCCCGACACCGAGTTCATCTACTCCCCGGACAAGTGGTCGTTCATCGTCGCCGTGCTCGCCGGGGCCGCCGGCGTATTGTCCGTGACCTCGGCGAAGCTGGGTGGGTTGTCAGGGGTGTTCATCTCCGTGACGACTATTCCCGCGGCAGGCAACGTCGCTCTCGGCCTCGCCTTCGGGCTCGGCGACACCATCGTGGGAAGCGCTCTGCAACTGCTTCTCAATCTCACGGGCATGGCGGTGGCGGGTTGGTTGACCCTGGCGTTGCAGCAGGCGAGTTGGGGCCGGGCCTCGGCGTATCGGGCCAGACTGCTCAGAAACCGCCCGACGCGAGGACGACCCGACCTCTAGTCGTGTCGGCAACTGCTCACAGCTTTCCCAGGCGCTCCAACCGGCTCCACGCCTGCGTCATGATCGACTGGATGAGGTCGTCGCAGCTCGGCAGGTCGTCGATCATGCCGACCACCTGACCCGAGGCGAGTACACCGGCCTCGGTGTTGCCCTCGACCAGGCCGGCGCGCAGCAGCATCGGGGTGTTGCCGGCCATGATGATCTGCTGCCACGAGCGTTCGCCGGACTTGCGCATGGTGCGACCGTCCTTGAGCATCGTCGACCACTTCATGCCGGTCAGTTGCTTGAACTTGTTGGCGTTGTTCGCCGCAGCCGCCAGAGCTGTTGCGCTGTTCCCCGATTCGAGTTTGTCGACGAGTTCGGTCCGGAGTACCCGGTGCGGCATCCCGTCGACCTTCGTGGAGACGACGGTGTCGCCGAGCCCGCGGGCGATGTACTCCTTCTTGACGGCGTCGGGCACGGCGCTGTCCGACGTCAGCAAGAATCGGGTCCCCATCGCGACACCTTCGGCGCCGTAGGACAGGGCTGCCACCAGCCCACGCCCGTCGAAGAAGCCGCCGGCCGCCACCACCGGAATGCCCTCCGGACCGAGCGCATCGAGGACGCTCGGCAGCAGCAGGGTGGTCGCGACCGGTCCGGTGTGACCCCCGCCTTCACCGCCCTGGACGATCACTGCGTCGGCGCCCCACGATGCGACCTTCACCGCGTGTTTCGCGGCACCGATCGACGGGATCACGACGACGCCGTGATCCTTGAGTTTGGCGATGAGTTCTGGCTTGGGCGCCAAGGCGAATGATGCGACCTTGACCTGTTCGCGGATGAGCAGGTCGATCCGCTCGGGTGCGTCGGTGGCATCGGCGCGGAGATTGACTCCGAATGGCTTGTCCGTCAACGTCTTCGTCTTGACGATGGCCGTCTCGAGTTCGGCAAAGGTCATCGTGGCCGACGCCAGGATGCCGAGGCCGCCGGCGTTCGACGTGGCCGAGGTCAGCGAGGGACCCGACACCCAGCCCATCCCGGTCTGCACGATCGGGTACTTGATCCCGACCAACTCGGTGAAGCGCGTGGCGAGCGTCGGCGCGGGTTGCGAAGTACTCACTTGGTCGCCTCCACGGGCTTGACTTCTTTCTCCCGCAGGCCCTTCGGGTCGATGACCTCGCGGATGAGCCGGAGTTCCTCCGCGGAGGGAAGACGGGTCACCCCGGCGGTGTCGAGACCCGCGACCTCGAAGCCGGTGTTGTCCGCAACCTCGTCCGCCTCGACGCCCGGGTGCAGGCTGAGAGCGCGCATCGTGTGGTCGGGACCCCCGAAATCGAAGACGCCGAGGTTGGTCACCACCCGGTAGACGTTCAGATACTTGTATGCGGGGTTTTCCGGATCGACTTTGTCGTAGCCGACCCCGGACACCACGTCCACCACACCGCCGAACACCCGGGAGGAGTGCTTGGCGACCCAGTAGCTCGTCGGATGATTGATGGTGTTGCCGGGCGCTCCGCGGGATCCGAACATCTGACGCGTCGGTTGCTGCAGTGGACCGAAGGCCGACAGGTTCTGGTTGCCGTAGCGGTCGATCTGGTTGGCGCCCATCACCACATGGCGGCGGCCGGAGGCGACGACGTCGAAGACCTTCCGGAACGGCATGTAACCCTCGATGGCTCCGGACTTCCCGACGGCGGGGGTGTCGGCGAAGATCAGCGCTTCGCCGTCGGTGATCAGCAGGTCGGGCTCAGTGGTCAAGCGCGCCAACCGGACTCCGATCAGGGGTGTGGTGGCCATCGGGGACGCCATGGTCTCACCTGCGCCTGCGAAGATCTCGGCGCACGCGATGACGCAGCTCTCCGCGCGGGTGACGTCTGCGGCCTGGGGTGCGCTCATTTTCCGGACTCCTTAGCGAGGGCCGCTTGTTCGGTGGCCCATGTGCTGATCTCGCTCTGGTACTGCGCTTCGTCGACGGCGAGGAAGCGATCGGAGAAGGCCTGCCAGGCCTCGGGGGTCTTGGCCGACTCTGCGTAGAACCGCTGGAACGCCTCATCCCGGCCGTAGTCGCCTGCAAACGTGAAGTGGGCACCGTTCGGTGTGTGCACCACGCGGTCGACGTTGAGCCGGTTGAGCAACACCCGTTGCAGCGGCACCGATTCGATCAGTTCCTCGGTGGACACCAGGCGGTCGGTCTCGAGATACCGGCGCTGGGCGGCCCCGCAATAGAGGTCGTCGAAGTAGGGATCTATACCGGTGTAAGCGGCGTTGCCGTGCTTGTCGGCGAGGTCGAGGTGCACGAACGCGGCATCGAGGTTCAACGCAGGCATCGCGATGAGGGTCTGATGACGACCGTCTTCATCGGGATACGGCGAGGTGACCGTGGACAACTCGCCGTCCCAGAAGTTGGGGACGTCGGAGCCGAGGCCGGCGCGGATCGGCAGGAACGGCAGTCGGGCGGCGGCGGCCTCGAGTCCACACTTGACCATGCCCTCGTCCATCTCCCGAACCGTGATCGCTCCGGAGGTGCGGGCAGCGGCGAACCACGGGTCGTAGAACGGTGGCGAGTCCAGCGACACGAACCCGTAGTAGGCCTTGCTGACCTTCCCGGCAGCACAGAGCAATCCGAGGTCGGGTCCGCCGTAGGTGACCACGGTCAGGTCCGTCACGGTCGACCGGGCGAGGGCTCTCACCAGGGCCATCGGCTTGCGGCGTGATCCCCAGCCTCCGATGCCGATGGTCATGCCGCTCTCGATTTCGCCGATGACGTCGTCGAGGGTGCTCGTCTTGTCCCTTGGCCCTGTCTTGTCCTTTGTCATTGCTACTTCGATCCTCCGCCGCTGTGTGAACTCTGTTGGGGTGCACTCGTCTTGGGTTTGCCGGTCTCGACGAAGGCGTCGCGGTGCTCGTCGGCGACGCCCGCGAGGTTGAGTTCGAATGTGAAGCCCTGCTCGAAGCGGTAGCTGGACTTCACGTCCACCGGATCGATGCCGTTGAACGCTTCCTTCGCGGCCCGGATGACCCGCGTGTCCTTGGTCGCGATCTTGCGGGCGATCTCCAGCGCCGCGGAGTCGAGCTGCTCGCGGGGGACCACCTTCTGAACCGAACCGAAGTGCTCGAGCTGCTGGGCGGTGACGTTCTGCGCGGTGTAGTACAGGGCGCGCATCGTGTGCTGGGGAACGAGTCGCGAAAGGTGGGTGGCTGCGCCGAGGGCGCCGCGATCGACTTCGGGGAGGCCGAAGACCGCGTCATCGGAGGCGACGATGATGTCGGCGTTGCCGACGAGGCCGACTCCGCCCCCCACGCAGAAGCCGTTGACCGCCGCGATGACCGGGACGGCGCAGTCGTACACCCCGGAGAAGGCGACGGCGCATCCGCGGTTGGCGGCGATGAGCGCCCCATAGCCCTCGGTGGCCTGCATCTCCTTGATGTCGACGCCGGCGTTGAAGCCCCTGCCCTCGGCCCGCAGGATCACGACGTGGGTGTCGTTGTCGCGTCCGGCCGCGAGTATCGCCTCCCCCAACTCGAACCAGGCCGCCGACGGCAAGGCGTTGACCGGTGGAAAGTCGACCGTGACCGCGACGATCCCTGGCTCGACGGTGGATGTGGTGATGGGCATCGATGCTCCTCGCGTACCGTACGTCTGTAGACCAACCAAGCAATTGCTTGGTACTTTAACACCCTCGTGGTCATGACAGATGGGGCAGTGGATGGACTTGGGCTTGTCAGGGCAGGTGGTGCTCGTGACCGGAGGCGTGCGTGGAGTCGGCGCAGGTATCAGTGCGGTGCTGACGAGCCTGGGCGCAACGGTGGTCGCGTGTGCCAGACGCCCCGCCGATGAAGGGTCGGCGGTGCCCTATGCCGAGTTCGTCAGCTGCGACATCCGCGACGCGGACGCGGTGACCACCATGACCGAGCAGGTGGCGGCGAAGCACGGTCGGCTCGACGGTGTCGTGAACAATGCCGGTGGTGCGCCGTTCGCGATGGCGGCGGATGCCTCACCGCGCTTTCATTCGAAGATCGTGGAACTCAACCTGCTCGCGCCACTGATCATCGCGCAAGCTGCCAACAAGGTCATGCAGCAACAGGATTCCGGCGGTTCGATCGTGAACGTGTCCAGCATGTCCGGGCGCAGGCCGTCGCCGGGGACCGCGGGTTATGGGGCCGCCAAAGCTGGGCTCGACTCGTTGACCGGGTCGCTGGCGGTGGAGTGGGCTCCGCGGGTGCGGGTCAACTCCGTGGTCGCGGGTGCGGTACGCACCGAGCTCGCAGACATGTTCTACGGCGATGACGACGGCGTCGCAGCCGTGGCGCGGACCATCCCGATGGGACGCCTGGCACTCCCCGAAGACGTCGGCAATGCCGTGGCGTTCTTGTTGTCCCCGTTGGCTTCTTACATGACCGGATCGACGATGGAAGTCCACGGTGGCGGCGAACGCCTTGCCTTCTGGGACGTCGGATCCAACGAGATCCCGAGCTGATCGGCGGGCTCAGAATGATTGACGACATCGACAAACCGAAGGAGCTGATTTGATGAGTGGAATCGTGGCCGGCCGAGTGGTCATCGTGACCGGGGCGGGCCGGGGCATCGGCCGTGAGCACGCACTGGCCTTTGCGGCCGAGGGCGCAAAGGTCGTTGTGAACGACATCGGGGCCGGTCTGGACGGATCTCTCGTCGGCGAGAGCCCCGCCGAGCAGGTGGTGGAGGAGATCAAGGCAGCGGGCGGCGAGGCCGTGGTCAACGGCGATGATGTCGCCAGCTGGGCAGGCGCCGAGAATCTGGTCCGGACAGCAATCGATTCCTTTGGGGCGCTCGATGTTCTGGTCAACAACGCCGGATTCCTCCGTGACAAGATGCTCGTCTCGATGAGTGAAGAGGACTGGGACAACGTGATCCGGGTCCACCTGAAGGGGCACTTCGCGACCTTGCGGCACGCGGCTGCATACTGGCGAGCCGAATCGAAGGCCGGTCGTCCGCGGGAGGCCCGGGTGATCAACACGTCATCGGGCGCAGGATTGTACGGCTCTGTGGGACAGGGTAATTACTCCGCGGCAAAGGCTGCGATCGCGGAACTGACGATTCAGGCGGCGGCGGAGATGAAGGCATATGGCGTGGCGGTGAACGCCATCGCCCCGTCGGCCCGGACGCGGATGACCACGAGTTCCGGTGACGCGATGGCCGCGCAGATGGCCCCACCCGAGGACGGTTCGTTCGACGCGATGGATCCGGCGAACGTCTCGCCGCTGGTGGTCTGGCTCGGTTCGGTCGAAGCGGGTTCGGTGAGTGGACGGGTCTTCGAGGTCGAGGGCGGTACCGTGTCGGTGACCGACGGTTGGCAGCGAAGCGTCAAACGCGACAAGGGTGCTCGGTGGGACCCGGCCGAACTCGGGCCTGTGGTCGAGGAGATCCTGGCGCAGGCCCCGACCCCGATGCCGGTGTACGGCGCACGATAGAGAGCAGGCACGATAGAGAGCAGGGACGATAGAGGGGCGGGCACGATAAGGAGGCACGATAGAAGTGGAGGCGCGATGAGCACAGATGCCGACCTGATCGCTGCGGCGAAGTCGTACGTCGACGCGCTCGTCAGCCACGACCCGGCGGCGGTCCCGTTCCATCCCGACTGCACCCGCATCGAGCTGGGCGTCAAGACCGGGCGAAGTGGTGATCATCTGCGGCGCAGCCTTGCCAAGGGGCCGCAATACCGGGTGATCCACACCGTCAGCGACTTCACCCCGCGCGTGGAGGGACCGATGGTGCACGTGACCTTCTATGTTCACGTGCAGCCGAAGCCGCTGGGATTGGCCGCCAAGGTGACCGAGAGCTTCGAGTTCGACGATGACGGCAGAATCGTGAAGATCAACGCGAAGTTCGGCATCCCGCGGCGGCGCACCGCCTGATCCAAAGACGCGCCACGAATACGAAGACGATCCACCTACAGGCGGATCGTCTTCGTGTTGGTGGATCGTTTGCGGGTCAGGAACCAGGCGCGCGGATGACCAGGGGGACACCGGGGAAGTAGGCGGCCAGCTCGGACCGCGAACGACGCAGCGCGGCTGTGCCGTAGCCCTTCTTGCGGTGCTCGGGAGCGATCCAGATCCGAACATCGACCTCGCCGTCGGACAGTTCACCGAAGACGAGTCCGATCTTGTCCGACCCTTCGGTGGCTACCAGCCAGACGGCCTCTTCGGCGTGCATGCGGCTGTTGGCGGCCGAGATCTCGTCGGCGATTCCCGAAGCGGGAGAACCGCTTCCGTCGCCGGCGGCGCCCACATCGGAGGTCCGCTTCTCGAAGATGTCGGCGTCGGCGTCGGTGAACTGCCGTAGCGCGAGGGTCTCCGACGTGCTGGCCGGACGCTCGGTCTGGGTGAATGTGAGCTGCGAGTTCAGGTCTTCGAGCTCGGCCGCGTTCTCGCGACGGGCGGTGACCGTCAGGCGGTCGAAGGACATCCCCAGGACGGCCTCGGCACCGATGGCAGGGACCGCGAGCAGGGTGGCGATGGAGTTGATGGCTGACGTGCGGTCCTCGGCTTCGACGATCGCGTCGAGGACTTCGTGGCGCCGTTCGAAGGCGGCTTCGAGGGCGGCGGTGATGTCGCGGCGGGTCGCCGCGCGGTCTGGAGCAGTCATGCAGCCGAGTCTATTGCGAATGCCTCCGAGTGGTCGGCTGACCCCGGTAAAGCTCACCCGATGGTCATCGGGTGGTTCGTAGTCCCCACCCGGAACGTCAGTGGAGTCGTGCCGTCCCACGTCTGCACTGCGATAGAGCCCGTGGTGCCGACCGGGATGCTCACCGGACCGCGAGTCCTCGCGACATGGTCCGCTGTTGTGTCACTGCGCTTGACGTTCACCTCGAGCGCCCCGGGCACGCCGATGCCGGTGAGGCCGAAAGCGTAGTCGCCGTCGGTGTCCCTGCCGACCGAGACCGTGCTCCCAGGCAGGAGGTGGAGACCGGTGGCAACCGCCGAGACCGACCAGTCCGATTCTTCGCCGGCGACGGTCAGGCGCGGCGAGACCGGGAACGAACTCGCCAAGGCCACACGGCGCTGATCCTTGTCGACGGACACCGTGGCGGTGGCGGCCGGAAGGATCACCAGATCGTCGACCTCGTTGATCCAGCCGTCTCCGATGATGGAGACGTCCACGTCTGCGGCCGGTCCGATCGGGACACCGCCGATGGTCAACTCGAAAGCGGTCGCCGCGGGGACCCGGTACAACGCGCTACGCCGGGTGTTGGAGTAGTCGAGCCGCTCGAGTCCGGCGACGGGCCCGCCACCGGGGCGGGTGATCGTCAGATCCCATGCCGCCGCATCGTCGGCAGGCTTGGTGGCGGTGTCCTTCACCAGGATCAGGACGGAATCGTCGCCGACGTCATGGCATACCGGGCATTCGTGGACCTGCGTCATCTGTGACAGCGGAAACAGGATCATCGGATTACTCGGCGACCCGAGATAAAGGGCACTCGGCTCGGCAGGATTTAATGCAGTCGTGTAATACCACGTGTTCGCGCGGGGGTCGGTGACGACCATCTTCTCCACGCCCGGATAGTTGTTGTCATAAACGACTATTCCGGTCCGTCCGTCGCCCAGGTCGCGCAAGGCGATAGGGGTTATCGCGTGCCCGCCGGTGTCGCTCATGATGGCGAGCAGGTAATTGTCTCCGGCGGCCCACGCGCTCTCGATCTTCGCGAGCGTGTCGGCTACGGAGGACCTCGTCGCGGCATCAGCGGTCGGGAGCGCGCCCTGCGCATTGAAGTACCTGGAGATCAAGCCGTCGAGTTGGTCAGACGGACCGACGTCGTAGAGGTTCTGGCCCGCGGGCACGTATCCGGACTTGTCGAGACCGCCGGTGGAGAAGAGCCCGGCGACGGCGGCCATCCCGAAGCAGTGCCCGCCGTCGGAGGACTCGTTCGAATCTCTTTCCAGCACTTCGCCAGTGGCGGTCAGCACGCAGGCTCCGTCGACCACACGGGCGCAGATACGATCGCCGTAGAGCGACTGCATGGTGGCTGGTGTCATGCTGCGTCGATGCGATCCATCCGGTGGGCCCCAGTTCTCGAATGAGAAACCGTCGCGGGTGACCTCGAAACCACTGTCCGCGATCAGTGTTCCGGACGTCGGGTCGAGCGCTACATAGGAGCCGGGGTTTTCCGGTTGCCCTGGTTGTTCGAGCGACCCTGTGTCGGGGAGGTCGATCAGCGGCGCCGCGCCCGCACTCATCGGGAATGCGAGCAGAATTGCCGCAACGAGCATTGCCAGATAGCGCTTTCGCACTACGCCTCCTCAGGCCGCGTGATCACAGGGGTGGACAGGCACCCTCCGAATCGAACGCCCGACGGGATTGGTGAAATGTCCGCTTTGGAGAATAAGTTAGCTTATCGCACGACAAAGTGCACCGGTTGGTCGAAATTGCTCACCGTTTATTGTTTCGGCGCCGCGAAAGGGTGTACTTCGGTGCGTGTGATAAGTCCGTGATATGCGAAAGCGACGCACGCCGGGCCGAGCTACCCGGCCGGGCGTCCGACCGGACCGACCTTCTGCGAGCCACTCGGCACCCGCCAGGACTGACCGTAGCGCTGGCCTGATCGCGGGTCGTCACGATTGTTGACGAAATACCAATCCATCTGGGTCGCAGCGTCGGTCACCGTGAGCACCGCATAGCCGTGAGCGTCGGTGTCGACCCAACGGAGGTGCCGGTTCACATTCGTCAGTGCCGCTGCGGCGACATTGCCGACCGTGTACTCCGGTGCCCCGACGAGATCGTCGACGTTGCTCGACGTCACCGAGGGCGTCACCAACTCGGTCCCCACTGTGCCTGCCCCCGGGTAGTTGGCGGGGTCGTTCGGCAGGTCGCAGGCGAACGACATGTGGATGTCGCCGGTGATGAAGACGGTGTTCTCGATGCCGTTGTCGCGCAACGCTCGATAGAGACGCAGGCGGTCGGCGGTGTAGCCGTCCCATGGGTCCGAGCTCAGCGGGATGCCCGCCCTGGGTACGCCGAGCAAATCGGTGAGCGCAGCGGTGGTGCGGGGTTCCAGCGGCGGGATGAGGATGGGGCTGATCATCACCGGGTTGCCGATGATCTTCCACCGCGTCGGTGAGGACACGACACCGTTGGTCAGCCAGGACATCTGGGCGGCACCGGTGATGGTGGCCGCGGGATTGTCGGCGGCGTTCGAGGTCGTGTCTGGTTGTTCGGTCCGATAGGTCCGCAGGTCCAGCATCGACAGCTCGAGCAGATTGCCGTACCGCAACCTGCGGTAGAGGTGCCTGCCGCCGGCGTCGGGAACTGGTCGCACGGGCATCCACTCGTAGTAAGCCTGTTCCGCGGCGGCCTTGCGGGCCGGCCAATCACCTTCGGCGGCACTGTGGTTCTCGGCGCCGGAGGCCCAGGCGTCGTTGGCGGCCTCGTGATCGTCCCAGGTGCAGATCCAGGGCACGTCTCGATGGGCCAACTGCAGATCGGGGTCGGTCTTGTACTGGGCGTGCCGGATCCGGTAGTCCGCCACGGAGACGATCTCGTGCGCCGGTTCGTGACGTCGGACCGGACCGTTCTTTCCGGTGTATTCACCGATTCCGTACTCGTAGATGTAGTCGCCGAGGTGCACGATCGCATCGAGATTCGGCTGCGCGGCAAGGTGCCGGTACGCGCTGAAATACCCGGCCTCCCAGTTGGCGCAGGACACCACCCCGAACCGGACCTTGGCCACATCTGCGGCGGTGGCAGGCGCCGTTTTCGTGCGCCCAACCGGCGAGACTGTTCCCGCGGCAGGACCGTCGACGACGTGAAAGCGGTAGTGATAACCGGTGTTCGGGCTCAGTCCGCCCACGTCCACCTTGACCGTGAGGTCGCGACCGGCGTCGGTGGTCGTGGTCCCCGACGACACCACCGACCCGAAGCCCGGATCGGTTGCCACTTCCCAGCGGATCGTCGTCGCGCTGCCGCGGCCCGACCCCGGGGTCGCATCGGCTGTCGGCGTCACGCGCGTCCACAGGATGACGCGATCGGGCAGTGGGTCGCCAGAGGCGATCCCGTGACGGAACACCTCCGCCGCAGGCGCGGGCGCTGCCGTGGCATTGCCTGCGTACACCGTTCCGAGGATGCCGACGGTGCCGATGGCGGCGCCGCCGAGAAATGCGCGACGTGACGGCTGGGTCCAAGATGGCTGTGGGCCCGGCTCGGGGCGGGGGTCTGGATTCGATGTCATTGCGCATCGAATCCTGGCACACCTCGCGGCCTCGGGTGCACCGACCGGTGACCTTTGCGGAGAATTCTTGTCGTCGCTGCGATGAACTCTCGGGTCGTCGGCCGGGCCCGTCGAGACCTTGTTCAGCGCGGCTCGCAAATGATCACCGGAATCTTGCGGTCGGTCCACTCCTGGTACTGGTCGAAATCGGCGTAGACATCGACGAGTTTGGGCCACAGACGCTCCCGCTCGGCGTCGTCGGCTTCACGGGCCCGCATCACCGATGTCTTCTTGCCCTCCTGGATGCTCACATCGGGGTTGGCGGTGATGTTGAGATACCACGCAGGATTGGATGCCATGCCACCCTGCGAGGCCACGACCACCACGTTCGCGCCGTCTCGTAGAAAGAGCAGCGGCACCGTCCGCGGCTTCCCGGACTTGCGGCCGATGGTGGTCAGGAGGATGACCGGCACCGGATCCTTGAATCCCGCCCCGACGCGCCACTTGGCACCTACCTTGCCTCCGGTGAGTTTGTAGATCTTGGTGTTCGCCCGCGACGACAGCTTGACGATCGTGCTGACGGCCTTGGAGTTGAGGGCCTTGGGTGGTTCCTGGTTCGGCACCGGGCCTCAGATCCGCTCGATGATGGTGCCGCTCGAGAGCGCGCCGCCGGCGCACATCGTGATGAGGGCGGTCGACTTGTCCGACCGCTCCAGCTCGTGCAGCGCGGTGGTGATGAGCCGGGATCCGGTGGATCCCACGGGATGCCCGATCGCGATGGCGCCCCCGTTGACGTTGACTTTGTCCATGTCGGGATCATGCACCGACGCCCACGACAGCAGCACGGAGGCAAACGCTTCGTTGACCTCGAACAGGTCGATGTCGGAGATGCTCATCCCGGATTTGGCGAGCACCCGTTCGGTGGCCTGCACGGGTCCATCGAGGTGGTAGTACGGCTCTGCGCCGACCAGTGCCTGTGAGACGAAACGCGCACGGGGTCGCAGGCCCAGCGCCTTTGCCTTGTCCTCGTCCATGATCAGGACCGCCGCTGCGCCGTCGGAGACCTGCGAGGAGGTCCCCGCCGTGTGGATGCCGCCGTCGATGACGGGCTTGAGCTTCGCGAGCGACTCCAGGCTGGTGTCGCGCAAACCCTGGTCGCGGACGACGTCGAGGACGTTGCCGGTGAGTTCGCCTTCCTTGGTGCGTTCGGGGGCCTTGAGCGAGAACACCTCACGGTCGTAGCGGCCCTCGTCCCACGCTTGCTTGGCCAGCCGCTGGCTCCGTTCGCCGAGGGCGTCGACGTCGGCGCGGGTGATGCCGCGACGGGTCGCGATGCGCTCGGCCGCCTCGAACTGGTTGGGCATGTCGATGTCCCAGGATTCGGGCCGTCGCAGTCCGGCGTTCTCGACCATCACGTTGGCGCCGAGCGGCACCGTCGTCATCGACTCGACGCCGCAGGCGATACCGACGTCGATGGTGCCGGACGCGATCAGGCCGGCGATCAGGTGGTTGGCCTGCTGTGCGGACCCGCACTGGCAATCGATCGTGGTGGCACCGGTCTGCCAGGGCAGGCCGGCATGGAGCCACGCGGTGCGCGTGACGTTGTTCGACTGTGCCCCCACCTGCATCACGCAGCCACCGATCACCTGCTCGATCTCAGACGGGTCGATCCCTGCCCGCTCGATCACGGCCTTCTGCGCCGCGCCAAGGAGTTCTGCCGGATGTAGGCCCGACAGCCACCCCGCTCGCTTGCCGATCGGAGTGCGGGTGGCCTCGACTATTACCGGTTTTCCCATGTCAATCCCTTCGAGTGCGTGATGCGGTGAATTCGAAACTAGAACAAGTTGTCAACTGGACACAAGTCCTATTCCAGCAGGTAGTAGCCATTGTTCAGCATTGTGCTCTACCATCGAACTAGAACACGTTCATGTCTAGCATTTAGGTGGTTGCAATGACGCAGGCCGAGAAGGTGTGCCCGTTCGCAGAGGGTTTCGATTTCACCAGCCCTGACCTGTTGGAACAAGGGATCCCGGTGACGGAATTCGCAGAGCTGCGGAAGACGTCGCCGGTCTGGTGGAACGCTCAAGCCGAGGGTAAAGGCGGTGGCTTCAGCGACGGCGGTTATTGGGTCGTCAGCAAGCACGAGGATGTGCGCGCGATCTCGAAGAACAACGACAACTGGTCCACCAACGAAAACGGTGTGATCATGCGGTTCGACGACGCGATGACGTCCGAACAGCTCGACATCACGAAAGCTCTGCTGATCAACCACGATCCGCCGGAGCACACCCGTCTGCGCAAGCTGATCTCGAAGCTGTTCACGCCCAAGGCGGTACATGCCATCGAAGAGAAGCTCGAAGATGCGGCACAGAAGATCGTCAAGGACGCCGCGGCAAAGGGCAACGGAGACTTCGTCGAAGACGTCGCGATCAATTTGCCGCTCATGGCGATCGCGGATCTGCTGGGAGTTCCCGAGGCCGACCGGGAGAAGCTGTACCACTGGTCGAACAACATGATGAACGCCGACGATCCGGAGTTCAACGAGGTCGATGACGAATCCGGGCTGACCCCAGCCCAGCTGTCGTCGGCCGAGATCCTCGGATACGCGTACACAATGGCCGAGGAACGTAAGAAGTGTCCGGCCGATGACATCGTCACCGCGCTCGTCAACGCGGACATCGACGGACAGTCGCTCGACGAGATCGAGTTCGGCTACTTCGTGATCCTGCTGACCGTCGCCGGCAACGAGACCACCCGTAACGCCATCAGCCACGGCATGAATGCGTTCCTCGACAACCCGGATCAGTGGGAGCTCTTCAAACGTGATCGCCCGGCCACCACCGCGGACGAGATCGTCCGCTGGGCGACTCCGGTCAACGCCTTCCAGCGCACCGCCAAGCACGACCTGGTCCTGGGTGGTCAGGAGATCAAGAAGGGCCAGCGCGTCGGTATGTTCTACGGATCGGCGAACTTCGACGAGGACGTCTTCGACAAGCCCTTCGAGTTCAACATCCTGCGCGACCCGAACCCGCACGTCGGTTTCGGTGGCCACGGCGCGCACTACTGTGTCGGTGCCAACCTGGCCCGCATGGAGATCAACCTGATCTTCAATGCGATCGCCGATCACATGCCTGACATCACCAAGCTGGCCGAGCCTCGCCGGCTGCGCCACGGCTGGATCAACGGCGTCAAGGAACTGTCGGTCAATTACGGCAGCTAGCCACACGAGAAAGCCCCCCGGCCAAAGGTCGGGGGGCTTTCTCGTGTCCCGAAAATGGTGGGTTTTGGTGAGCGTCACCTGCGGAAACTCTCGCCAAAACCCACCAAGATCGGGGCTTGGGCTAGGCCTTGCGTACCGAGTTGATCGTCTTCTCGACTTCCCAGAACGCCCGCAGCGCCACGAGTTTGCCGTCGTCGTTCGCGCGGTAGGTGAACACTCCACGGGCTTCGGAGATGTGGCCGTGGATGTGGGTGACGATCTTGCCGATGTAGGCGACCTCGTTGCCGCAGATGATCTCTTCGTCGAAGGCGAACTCGATCTGCTCGGTGGTCCCGATCGACAGGTCCCAGAAATCGCTGATGCGATCGTGCCCTGTGAATCCGATGCCTTCTTCGTCGAACATCGACGGACCCACCGGATCCTGCACGATGCCGTCCTCGGCGAAGAGATTGACCCAGGCCGCCTTGTTCCGTGAGCCGACGTATTCGCGGGAGAGGCGTCCGGCGACCACCGCCGGGTTGTTCGCCCGATCGATGTTCAGGTAGGCGGGTTCTGCTTTGGTCATGGTCTGATCCGATCAGTGGGTGGGTTTGTCGGCGCCTACGAGCCACATCGAGAAGTACTGTGAGCCACCACCATACGCGTGACCGAGTGCCTTGCGGGCATCCTTGACCTGATGATCGCCGGCTTTGCCCTGCACCTGGATGGCCGCCTCGGCGAAACGGATCATGCCCGAGGCGCCGATCGGATTCGATGACAACACACCGCCGGAGGCGTTGACCGGGAGCTTGCCCCCGATGGCGGTCTCGCCGGACTCGGTCAGTTTCCAGCCCTCGCCCTCTGCTGCGAACCCGAGGTTCTCCAGCCACATGGGCTCGAACCAGGAGAACGGAACGTAGATCTCTGCGGTGTCGATCTCCTCGAGTGGATTGGAGATGCCGCCGGCCTTCCACAGGGCAGCGGCGGCGTCGCGGCCGGCCTGCGGGCTGACGGTGTCGCGGTGCGAGTAGGCGAGGGGTTCGGTGCGCATCGCCGATGCATGGATCCAGGCGACCGGGACACCCTTGGCGACAGCATCATCTGAGGTCTCTTCGTCCGCGATGACCACGGCACACGCACCGTCCGATGACGGACAGGTCTCGTCGTAGCGGACCGGATCCCAGAGCATCTGGGATGCCATCACGCTCTCGACGGTGATGTCGGGTTGGTGCAAATGCGCCAACGGATTGAGGGCGCCGTTCTGCCGGTCCTTCGCCGCGACGATGGCGCCGATGTGGTCGGGTGCGCCGGTACGCCGGATGTACGACCGGATGTGGGGTGCGAAGAAGCCGCCCGCACCGGCACCGACCGGCATCGTGAACGGAACCGGGATCGACAACGCCCACATGGCATTCGACTCGGACTGCTTCTCCCACGCGATGGCGAGGACGCGGCGATGCACACCCGAGGTCACCAGTGACGCGGCGACGTTCGCGGTCGATCCGCCGACCGATCCGGCGGTGTGGACGCGGATGAGTCGCTTACCCTCGGCGCCGAGCGACTGTGCCTGCGCGAGTTCGGGCATCATGGTGCCCTCGAAGAGATCGGGTGCCTTTCCGATGACGATGGCATCGATGTCGTCCATCGACACCTGCGCGTCGATCAGTGCCTTGTCGATGGCTTCGCGGCACAGTCCGGCCATCGAGACATCATGG
Source organism: Williamsia soli (assembly GCF_017377795.1). GTDB lineage: Bacteria > Actinomycetota > Actinomycetes > Mycobacteriales > Mycobacteriaceae > Williamsia > Williamsia soli. The sequence goes on from NZ_JAFRDR010000001.1 coordinate 778,667, forward strand.
CGTTTGGCAACGTATTTGGTCTGACCGGTGCCGAGCACCGCCGCGCGATAACGCCCCATCAGTTCTTGCCTTTCGCTGGTCGAGCTCCGCCTTCGGCTGCGTCTCCGGCCAGGGAGACGACCATGTTCTGCTGCAACAGCGGGCCGCTGGTCGCATGGGCGAGCGCGGTGCCGGCGTCACCGTTCAGGATCGCGGTGGCCGCGAACCCAATGCGTTCGAGTCCGGCCGAGAACAGCGGATTGGCGGCGAGAGCGCCGCCCGAGGGGTTGATGACGACCGAGTCATCAAGGCTGAGTTCGGCTTTGATGATCAGTTCTTGGTGGGTGTACGGCGCGTGCAGTTCGGCCACATCCACCTTGCGGTTGTGGCCGAGCACCGTGTCTCCGGCGAGCTTCGTCGAGGGCGACCTCGTGAGGTCACGGGCCCCGAAGTTCGGGGTGTCGATGCGGTGGTCCCATCCGGTGATCCAGGCCGGGTTGGCGACGAGTTCCCGGGCCCGGTGTTCGCTGGCGAGGATGATCGCTGCGGCGCCGTCGGTGTAACGGCAGGTGTCGTGGGCGCGAAGGGGGTTCGCGACGTAGTCGTTCTTCAACAGTTCTTCGGCGGAGGTGTCGTTACCGCGAGCGGCGACCGCGGCCATGTCGGCTTCGGTCCAGGCTCCGGAGTCGATGCCGGCCCGCGCCTGCAGCGCCGCCAGCGACCGGGCGTCTGGCCAGAGTGGCGCGACGGTGTGCGGATCGGTCTGCAGGGTCAGCACCTGGTCGGTGTTGGACGCCGACGGCTTTCCGAAACCGTAGGCGAGCGCGACGTCGACCTCGCCGGTCGCGATCTTCACCCACGCCTCGTAGAGCGCCCAGGCGGCGTCCATCTCGACGTGTGACTCGTTGATCGGCGGTACAGCGCCGATGGAGTCGATCGCGGAGATGAACGAGAAAGCCCGACCGGCAAGATAATCCGACGATCCCGAGCACCAGAAGTCGATGTCGGTACGGACGATGCCGAGGTCGGCGTAGAGCTTCTGGAAGCAGGGGACCAGCATCTCGACACCGTTGGTGGTGCCCCAGGTCTGGTCGACGTGCGGACTGTGTGCGAAGCCGATAACCGCTATCGGCGGTATCTCGCGATGGGTGCTGGTCACAGGTGATCCTTGTACGAGTCGTAGTCGGCGTCGGGTTCGCCCGACGGACGGAAATGGCTGATGTTGCGCAGGGTGTGATCCCACTCCTCGCGGGGCCGCCAGACCGCTTCGACCCGCATGCCCATGTGCACCTCCGCGGCCTCGACGTCGAGGATGAGGTGCAGGAACGGGATGTCGGAACCGTCGAGCAGCACGTACGCGGCCACGTAGGGCGGCTTGATCTGCTGGCCGAGGAACGGCACGTTGACGATGCAGAACGTGGTGACCACGCCCTTGTCGGAAACCTCGACGCGTTCACCCGTCGGGTTGCCGTCGGTGGGGTCGGCGCCGCGGGGTGGGAAGTAGACCGGGGCGTCGGGTCCGGTGCGGCCGCCGTAGAGCTTGCCCTCTTTGAGGCCCTGCAGATACCAGGTCTCCTCGACCGACGCGGTGTGGTCGATCGTCAGTCCGAGCGGTGTCGTGATCATGACGCCGTCGGTGTCAGACGGCTCGTTGGTGTTGGGCTCGGCCGGTTCGGTGTCCTCGCCCAGCGCGAAATGGTCGATGTCATCGATGCGGCCGGTCCGGGCGGTCTTCCACACCGCGTGGACGCGGGCCCCGGTGCTCAGGTCGCCGGCGCTTTCGGCGGCGACGGCGTGGAGGAGGCTGCTCCCGGCGCCGTCGAGTTCGATGAGAGCCCACGCGAACGGCTGCGAAAGGGGTTGACCCTCAATCGGTTCTGCCATCCAGCTCCACGACTTGATGGTGCCCACCTCGGACACCTCGACGAAGTCGTCGATCTGGGCGAGGGTGACGGGATCGAACTCGACGGGAGGGACGTATACGGTGCCGTCCGCGCTGCGTCCACCGATGATCTTGCCGTCGAGCAGGCCTCGGGCGAAGCGCCCGAGGACCGGTCCGAGCGACCGTGTGTAATCAAAGGCGTTGTGCAGTGGCGCGGACAGGACCGGATCGTCCGGGTCCTCGATCGGTGCGACTACGGCTGCGAATCCTGCGGATATCTGGCTGACGCTCACAGAATCGAGTAGAACAGGTTCTAGATTTGTTCGCAAGGACTTGATCGATCAGGAGGTCACAGGCGCATGAAGCTGGGTTTGCAACTGGGGTATTGGGGGGCCGCGCCGATACCCGACGCACCGGCATTGATCGCCGCCGCCGAGGCCGCCGGATACGACGCCGTGTTCACCGCTGAGTCCTGGGGATCGGATGCGTACACCCCGCTCGCCTGGTGGGGTTCGCAGACGTCCACGATCACGCTGGGGACCGGTATCGCCCAGCTCTCGGCGCGGCCACCGACCTCCGCGGCGATGCACGCCCTGACCCTCGATCATCTCTCCGGTGGTCGGCACATCCTCGGGCTCGGGGTATCAGGGCCACAGGTGGTCGAAGGCTGGTACGGCGAACCCTTCGGGAAGCCGCTCGCGCGGACCCGGGAGTACGTCCAGGTGATCCGCGACGTGCTCGCTCGAGAGGACCGGGTCACGAATGCCGGACCTCACTATCCGTTGCCCTATCCGGCCGACGCTCCGGGATCGACCGGGCTGGGCAAGTCGCTCAAGCCGATCACCCATCCTCTACGCAGTGACCTGCCCATCTGGCTCGGTGCCGAGGGTCCGAAGAACGTCGCGCTGAGCGCCGAGATCGCCGACGGATGGCTCGCGATCTACTACACCCCGAGGCTGTCGGACATGTACGAGCAGTGGCTCGCCGAAGGCTTCGCCCGTGTCGGGGCGCGGCGTACCCGCGACACCTTCGAGGTCGCCGCCACGGTCCAGGTCGAGATCACCGACAACGTGGCCGCGGTCATCGACGCCTACCGTCCGTCGACCGCGTTGTATGTCGGTGGGATGGGTGCCAAGGAGCAGAACTTCCACGCCGAGGTCTACCGGCGGATGGGGTACGCAGACGTGGTCCGGGACATCGGCGAGAAGTTCCTGTCGGGACGCAAGGAAGAAGCCATCGCCGCGGTGCCGGACGAAATGGTCCTCGAGACGTTGATCGTGGGCGACGAGGAGTCGGTCCGGGGTCAGATCAAACGTTGGGAGCAGGCCGGCGTCAGCATGCTCATGGTGACCACCCGCGACGTCGAGCAGATCACCCGACTGGGCACTCTCGTCTGAGTGAACATGTTCTAAATTACCCACACCCACATTAGTGCCCGACGCCTGTGTTCACACATGGGCGTCGCGCTTCTCGGTGGGCGCGGTCACGCAACCCGTGACTGCGAGAGCGCATGACGGATACGGTTCGCGACCAGACGCGGGGTGTCGAGATCCGCGGACGACCACCGAACGATCCGCCAACCCTGCTCGACGATCCGGTCGGCGCGATATTTTTCTCGGTCGAGTACCGATCGGACGTCTTCGTTCTCGTACTTGACCACTCCGTCGGCCTCTCCGATCACCCGGTGCTCGACCCAGGCGAAATCGACGCGGGCGAGAAATCGTCCGTGGTTGTCGAGGACCTCGTACTGGAGTGTGGGCATCGGAAGTCGGGCATCGTGCATTGACACTCGGCTTCGACTCTCCAGCGCTGATTCGCTCCGCGCGTCCATCATCTCGACGGCCCGCCGTGCTTTCGGGTGGCCGGGGAAGCCGGCGATCAAGTCGAGTTCGGCGAGTAACTCCGTGACGGTGCACAGTCCGCGGTGAAGTGCCGCGTCGCCCGTCACGACTGCGGATGCGGTCGACGTCCGACGCGCCAGGTCGACGATCGCGCGTGCGGGGCTGCTGACCAGGACACCGTTGATCCGCATCGAGGCGTTCCGGCGTGCGTCGCGGTGAATCCGGATGCGCTTGGAGTTTCGGGACCCGGTCCCGGAGTTGGTGGTCGGTTGAACGAGGTGGACAACCCGCGGATCCACGCCCCACAGCGGTAATCCGTAGACCGCCGCCGCGGATTGCGCGCCGAGAACGTAGTTGCCACCGAGCTTGCGCAACGTTGCCTTGCTGAGTTCGCCGTGTCGGGTCTCCATCGACTCATTCCACAACGCCGGACTCGCGTAGATGCCAGGCGCCAGGGACCTCATCGTGTTGTCATGTAGAGCTGTCCGAATCTCAGAAGGGCTGTGCCCCTCGGCAATCAGTTCCCCGCGGGTGACGGCGCCCTGCCACTGGTTGGTGTCCATCGACCAATGATGGGCCCAGCTGTCATGGGCTCGACCTCGACGGAGGCATGTCTGTGGACAGCCGGTCCGACTGTGGATAACCACCTCGCGCCCGTTGCAATGCGCCGCGCCCATGTTTGAACATGTGCGTGGCGCACTGAGGTGGGCGTGAGTGAGGTCAACGCCGCCGAATGCGCAATCGAAGCCCCGACGGCATCAGCGTGAGGCGTTCGGTGATGGCCAATTCGTAGCCGGGATCGGCGGGTTCGAAGTCGTACCGCTGGAGCAGGCGGGCAAGGAGCAGGACGGATTCGTGGAGTGCGAATTGCCTGCCGATGCAGGCTCGTTCGCCGGTGCCGAAGGGTTTGTACGAATGGGCAGGACGCTTCTTGACCTCGGCGGCGAGGAAGCGGTCGGGGTCGAAACGTGGAGGTTCGGTCCAGACAGCGGGATCACGATGCAACTTCGGTAGGTGCACGATGGCCCAATCACCCGGCGCCATCTCATACCTACCGGCGACGACGGTGGGCTCGATCGGTCCGCGGGAGAAACCCGGAGCGGTGGGCCACAGGCGTAGCGATTCGTCGATGATGCGTCGAAGCAGTCGGAACTTGGCCACCTGCTCGAAGGCCGGTTCCGCGTCTGCATCGAGGATCGAATCGACCTCCGCATGCGCGCGAGCGAGTAGTTCTCTGTCCTGCGCCAGATGGTATAGCGCGAATGACAGTGCGCCAGAGGTTGTCTCATGTCCGGCAACGAGAAAGGTGAGGATCTGATAGCCGATGTTGCGATCATCGAGCACGTCGTGCTCCCGTGCGGCGTTCTGGGTGAGCATGATCGCCAAGAGGTCGGTCTCACCGCCATCCCCACGTTGGCGACGACCGGCGATCAGCTCGTCGAGCATCGTGTCGATGTAACGCTGGTGACGGGCATTCGACCGGATCATCAACGCGGACAGTGCCCTCGCACCGGGAAGTCCCGAGAGTCCCCCTGTGCGCTGGCCAGTCTTGAGGGCGGCGATCATCGCAGATACGAAAGCGTGCGGGGTGTCGCGCTCGAACGACCCGAGATCTTCACCGAACGCGGCCCGGCTGATGGTCTCCAGCGTCAGTCGGGTCATATCGGGTGCGACATCGATGACGTCGCCGCGCCGTTCCCAGAAGGTGAAGAGTTCGGAGATCGCATCGAGCATGAGCGGGTGGTAGTTCTGCATCGCCGACTTGGTGAAGGCGGGCATCAGGAGATCATGCGCCAGTCGCCAATTGGGCTCGTCGGTCGCGGCGGTGAACAGCCCGTCGCCGGCGAAGGAACGCAGCGCCGCAACCCCCGGCGTCAGAACCTTCTCGAACCGGGATTCGTCGCAGAGTTCCGCCGCGATCTCGGCGCTGCCGGCGAACACGAATCGCTGTCGAAACGCCTGGAACTGCACAATCGGCCAGATCTCTTCGGGCCAGTCGAGCATGCTCAGGACCGGGCCGCCGATCTTGATCGAGCGGACGTCTCCGAGTAGGCGGAGCCGGCCGGGTGGGTGGGGGAATTGCTGTCCCCAGGTGTTCGGGCCGACGAGGTCACGCGGTGTGGGCAGCTCGGTGGTTGCGGCCATGATGCTCCTTATTGGAGATGGGTTCAATAGTAATTGTGTGCCGCTATTGAACCTGTGTCAAGTAGTATGGCCAGGTGGCCGCACGTACTCGTCTGTCTCCCGAGGAACGCCGCAGGCAGCTGCTCGATCTGGGCGCTCAACTCTTCGCGGACCAGCACTACGACGACGTCCACATAGAGCAGGTTGCCGAGCTGGCGGGAGTCTCCCGGGGGCTGCTGTATCACTACTTCCCCACCAAACGCGCGTTCTTCGCCGAGCTCGTCAGGCGTGAGACCCAGGCGATGATGGCCGACTCGACCCCAGATCCCGCGCTGGGTGTGCTCGACCAACTCCGGCACGGCATCGACGTCTACCTCGCCAACTGCCGCACCAATCGTTATGGCGCACAAGCCATTTATCAGGGAGCCGCCAGTTCCGATCCCGACGTCATCGCCATCATCGAAGAATCGACCCGGGTGCAGGAAGAACGTATCCTGGCAGCGCTCGATCCCGGCGGGTCGCACCCGCGGCTGCTGCAGATCACCGTGCGCAGCTGGCTCGTCATGATCCGTACCGCCTGCCATACCTGGTTGGCCGATCCCGATGACGACGGCGTGGACGCCGTCGATCTTCGCCAGATGGCCGAGCATGCACTGCTGGGTGCCCTGTTCGGTTTGCCGGACGCCGCCCGGCCGGCGAACTTGGCTGTCTTGATCGATGACGCCGCACGGCGCGGGCCGGCCGATGGCTGATCGCGCCGACCGCGGCCAGAAGCTGGGCCGGGTGGTGGCCGGGCACGCGGTGCGGTCGACGACGGCCAAGTTGAGCGCGCCGCTGCGCAGTGATGCCGCAAATGCGCGCAAGCGCGACGACGCCATCCTGCGGTTCGCCGACGAACTCGTCACCGTGATCGGCAGCATGAAGGGCGCGGCGCTCAAGCTCGGTCAAATGTTGTCGATGTTCGACGTGGGTCTGAGCTCTCCGGCCACTAGGGCGGAGTTCGCGGCCCGGCTGGCCCCATTGTTCGACAGCGCGCCTGCCGTCGACGACGCCGTCATGTTGTCGATCCTCGACGCCCAGTTGGGCAAGGCGGCACGCGCGCGTCTCACGGTGACCCCGGTTCCGATCGCGGCGGCGTCGATCGGGCAGGTCTATCGGGCCACGCTCGACGGCACTGGAGACGGGGGTGGCCGTGAGGTCGCGATCAAGATCCAGTACCCGGACATAGGTTCGGCGGTCCGGGCCGATCTGAAAAATTTGGCGCTGGTCGTGCGACTCGGTCGGGGCAGGCTGCCCGGTGTCGACCTCGATCCGATCGTCGCCGAGGTCAGCAGGCGGGTGCTCGCGGAGCTCGACTATCGCACCGAGCTCGCCAATCATGTTCGAATGTACGACTTCTACCGGGACCATCCGAGCTGGCGGATACCCGAGCCGATCCCCGAACTGTCCACCGATCGGGTGCTGGTGACCGAATACCTCGACGGGATCAGCTTCGCCGAGGCCATCGATCTGCCTGTCGCGGAGAGGGATCGGATCGGTGAGGCCGTGTACCGCTTTTACTGCGGCGGTGTCTATGACCTCGGTGAGTTCTGCGCTGATCCGCACCCCGGCAATGTCCTCGTCCTACCGGACGGCAAGCTGGGTTTCCTCGACTTCGGCCTGTATCTCAGAATGGCGGCGGACGATATAGCGTTGCAGCGCAATGCCTTCAGGGCGCTGATGGAAGGGCGTGACGCCGAGGTCTACCAGATGATCGTCGAAGCCGGTTTCATCACGGACCCGGCTGCGATGGGTATGGACGACGCAGTCGGGTACATGCGGGCAGTGGCCGGATGGCACCTGGATCCGCGACCGGTCACCATGACCGACGAGCTCGCACGCCGGGTGTTCGCGTCCGCGGTGTTGCCAGGGTCGGGGCATTTCGGGCAGATCCGTCAGCAGAATCTGCTCGACACGCACGCGTTCTCGCGCCGCACGGAGATGAGCGTGTGCGCTCTTCTCGGTCGGTTGCGTGCGACTGCGCCGTGGGGGGCGATCGCGCGGGAATGGCTCTACGAACCGCGGCCCGCCACGCCGATGGGTGAGTCGATTGCCCAATGGCGCCGAAAGAATGCGGGATAAACTCCGCCCGTCGGTCGTCGGCGCCGCAAAGGCTTCGATAGTGTTGACCGCGACGAGAGGTGGAGCATGACGTTGGTTGGAAATCGCCGTGGCAAGAAGGTTGCCGCAGTGGAAAAAGTTGTCGCAGGCGTGGCGTCGAAGAACCCGACCGTGATCGCGGTGAAAACCGCCGATTCGGTGCTCCCGAGGATCATCGGTGCGGGAATTGCCGGTACCGGAGTGGCTCATTTCGTCCGCCCCCAATTGTTCGAATCGATCACCAGGCCGGCTTTTCCGGAGAACACCCGGGAATGGATATATGCCAACGGGGCGACGGAAACCGTGATCGGGCTGGCGATTGCCAACCGGTCGACCCGATTGTTCGGACTGGTCGGTCTGGTCGGCTACGTCGGCTTCCTCGGCAGCCGGATCGCCTCGGCCTGAACGCTCGCCTGATGACAGAGCAACCCCCTGTGCAAGCCCCCGCGCGCCGTCCCCGCGGCCGCCCCAAGGTCGAAGGTCTGGCCGACCAACGTCGCACCCAGATCATCGAGGCCGCGTTCGAGGTACTCACCGAGCGCGGTTACCACGGGACGTCCATCGCGGAGATCGCCCAGCAGGCCGGCATCGGCCAGGGCACCGTCTACCGATACGTGAGCAGCAAGCGTGAATTGCTGGATCAGGTCTTCGACTGGGCGGTCGAACGCGCGTTTGCGACCGTGGACCCCACTGCGCTTCTGGCAGCCGACCCCGACTCCGCGCAGGACATGGTCACGCAGATCGGTGTCGTGAGCGAGCGGCTTTACGCGATGATCGACAGAGAGCCTGCGATGCTGAAGTTGATCGGGGTGCAGGCCAGCGCGATCGACAAGGAATTGAAGACGCGCGTCGTGGGGCTCGAGGCGATGATCAACTCGATGGTCTCGCAGTCGCTGACCCGGGCTATCGACAAGGGGTGGCTCGAGTTGTCCGCCGAGCAGAAGCCGATCATCGCGCGATTGCTGATGATGATGGCGATGCCGGGTCTGGTCAGGTCCATCATCTCGGACAACGATGCCGACAAACGTGCGCAATTCGTCGGCGGGGCCAGCGACATCGCGTTCCATGGATTGATGAAGCGCGGGGCGTAGAGACTGATGGCGCAACCCATGGTCGGCGCGGGTCGATCCGACACCAGGCGGACGCGGATCCGTCGTATCCAGCTTCTCGACGCTGCTCTGGAGACGTTTGTCGAGTACGGCTACGGCGAGGTCGGCGTAGCGGAAATCGTCGCCCGCATCGGCTGCAGCCACGGCACGTTCTACAACTACTTCGACAACAAGCGGGACGCCCTCGACGCGCTGCTGTCCCGGGAGCTGTCCGAACTGGTCTCGGTGGCCGAGCTGCATCGCCCGCGTCCGCGTACGGAATCGGAGTTCGTGGACGCCCTCGGCACGCTGGTCCGCAGGCTCGTCGAGTACGCGAACGAACGTCCACATGTGCTGACGTTTCTCGCGATGGAGGCTCCGGGCATCGACGAGGCCGCGTTGAAGACCATGGTCGGCAGCTACGGGCAGCTCGGGCAGCTGTGCGGTCAATACATCCGGTACGGCATCGAGGACGGATACCTCCGCGAAGACATCAACGTCGAGTTCGCGGGTGAGGCCGTGGTCTCGTGCCTGATGGGTGCGGTACTGCCACTCATCCTGGACAACACGGCACTCGTCGACGTGGAATCGACCGTTCAGACGGTGGTCGGCTTCCTCTGTTACGGCACCAACGCGCAATAGCGGGAACCGGTTCGGTTGGCCAACCCGCGCTACTCCCCGGTGAAGACCGGGGTCTGCTTCTCCGCGAACGCCTTCGGGCCGATCTTGGCGTCCTTGCTCATGAACACCTTGGCGCCTAGGTCACCGTCGAGCTTGAAGGCGTCTTTCTCGTGCATGCCCTCGGTGTCGCGAATCGTCTTGAGGATTGCCTGAACGGCGACGGGTCCGTTGGCCGCGATCTGGGCGGCGAGTTCGAGTGCTTTGTCCAGCGCGGTCCCGTCGGGGACGACGTGACCGATCAACCCGTAGTCGAGGGCTTCGGTCGCCGTGATGTGACGTCCGGTCAGCAGGATCTCTGCGGCCACGGTGTACGGGATCTGTCGGACGAGGCGGACCGCGGAGCCGCCCAGCGGGTAGAGACCCCACTTGGCCTCGGACACACCGAACTTCGCGCTCTCGCCGGCCACCCGGATGTCGGTGCCCTGCAAGATCTCGGTACCGCCCGCGATCGCCGGGCCCTCGACCGCAGCGATCAGTGGCTTGGTCAGCCGGCGGCCCTTGAGGAGTGCGTCGAGGATGCTCGGATCGAAACCCTTGCTCTTGAAAGAGTCGCCGGGGGCGGACTTGTTCATGTTCTTGAGATCGGCCCCCGCACAGAAATACCCGCCGGCGCCGGTCAAGATCGCAACCCGGATGTCGTTGTCGGAGTCGACCTGATCCCACGCCGTGTTCATGATCCCCAGCATCTCGCCGGAGAGTGCGTTGCGGGCCTCGGGCCGGTTCATCGTCACGATCAGCGTGTGATCGCGCTTCTCGACGAGACAATGGGGGGCGGCGTCAGACATCTGTGCTCCTGATTTGTGGCATGGCTCGGCGGCGTACGACGCCTGTGACCCGTATCTCGTGGGGCCTTGCCTTCAAACGGTAACACGTTCTAGTTTTGACGGTATGGCTTACAACATTGCCGACCTCATCGAGCATGCCGTCGACTTGATGGGCGACCGGATCGCGCTCGAAACCGACGGCCGACACGAGACGTACACCGAACTGGACCAGCGGGCCAACGGCCTCGCACACACCCTCCGGCGCCTGGGCGTCGGGCCCGGCGAGTCGGTGGGCTTGTACAGCAGGAACAACATCGAGGCCGTCGAATCCATGGTCGCGATCTTCAAGGCGCGCGCGGTGATGGTCAACGTCAATTTCCGTTACGTCGAGAGCGAACTCGAGCACATCTTCACCGACTCCGACATGAAGGTGCTCATCGTCGAGCGCCAGTACGTCGGCAAGGTCGCGAACGTGTTGCCGAAAGCGCCGAAAATCACCGCGGTGATCGTCGTCGAGGACGGTAGTGACCTCGACAGCTCGATCGTCGACGGCCTTGCGTACGAACAGGCCATCGCCGACGGTGGCACCGAACGCGACTTCGAGCCGCGGTCGAACGACGACGTGTACATGCTCTACACCGGTGGCACCACAGGCAATCCCAAAGGTGTTGTGTGGCGGCAGGAAGATGTCTTCCGGGTCCTCGGCGGTGGCATCGACTGGTACACCGGCGACCCCGTCACCGATGAATGGCACTTCGCGAAGACCGGCGCCGACGGCGGACAGCTGGTGCGCTTCCCGATCCCGCCGTTCATTCACGGTGGTTCACAGTGGGCGGTGTTCCAGGCCTTGTTCCAAGGCGGCAAGGCCATCGTGTACCCCGAGTTCGGCGCCCACCAGACCTGGGAGATCGTCGAGCGGCACAAGGTGAACGTCATCTTCATCACCGGAGATGCAATGGGTCGCCCGATGATCGACGCGCTTGAGGAGAAGGACTACGACATCAGCTCCGTGGTCTCGGTCGCGTCATCCGCGGCGTTGTTCTCGGCGTCGGTGAAGGATCAGTTCATCGAGAAGTTCCCCAACGCGATCATCATCGATGCCATCGGCTCCTCGGAGACGGGCTTCTCCGGTATGGGTGTCATCTCGAAGGAGACCTCGCACAGCGGTGGCGGCCCCCGGGTCAAGGCCGATCTGTCGACGGTCGTTCTCCGCGAGGACGGTTCGGTCATCGAGCCCGGCAAGGGCGAGGTCGGGATCCTGGCCCGCACCGGTCACATCCCGCTGCGCTACTACAACGACCCGGTCAAGACCGACAAGACCTTCAAGACGTACAACGGGATCCGCTACTCGATCCCGGGCGATCAGGCCCGCGTCGAGGACGACGGCACTGTCACGATGCTCGGCCGCGGTTCGGTCAGCATCAACTCCGGCGGCGAGAAGATCCACCCCGAAGAGGTGGAGTCGGCACTCAAGGCCCATCCGGATGTCTTCGACACCGTCGTGATCGGGGTTCCCGACGAACGCTACGGCCAGCGGGTTGCCGCAATCGTCGCCACCCGGGACGGCCTGCGCCCCACCCTCGACGAGATCAATGCCGTTGCACGGCAGGACATCGCCGGCTACAAATGTCCCCGCTCGATCTGGTTCGTCGACGAGATCAAACGGTCACCTGCCGGTAAACCCAACTATCGCTGGGGTGTCGAGATCGCCGAATCCCGGCCCGCCGACGAAACTCTCGCAACCGCCTCACGAAAGGCCTGACCCCACATGCGCACCTCACTGTCCGACGAGTTCGGAATCGAATACCCCATCTTCGGCTTCACGCCGTCCGAACATGTCGCCGCGGCGATCAGCCGGGCCGGCGGGCTCGGAGTGCTGGGCTGCGTCCGCTTCAACGAGGCCGACGAGCTCGACGCCACCCTGGACTGGATGCGCGAGAACACCGACGGCAAACCGTTCGGCGTAGACATCGTCATGCCCGCGAAGATCCCGACGGAGGGGTCGCAGGTCGATCTGGACTCGATGATCCCGCCGGAGCACCGGGCTTTCGTCGAGCGCACCCTCGATGATCTCGGCGTCCCACGACTACCCGAAGGCGACCGCGTGAACGCCGGCGTCCTCGGCTGGCTGCATTCGGTGGCCCGCTCGCACGTCGACGTCGCGATGAACCACGCGGACAAGTACGGCCAGATCAAGCTGATCGCCAACGCGCTGGGATCGCCGCCGGACGACGTCATCGCGAACGTGCATGCGCACGGCATCAAGGTCGCCGCGCTGGCGGGCGCAAAGGAGCACGCTCTGCGGCACGTCGCCGCGGGGGTCGACCTGGTCATCGCCCAGGGGTATGAGGCAGGAGGACACACCGGGGAGGTGACGTCCATGATCCTGTGGCCCGAGATCGTCGACGCGGTGGGCGATGCGGCACACGTGCTGGCAGCCGGAGGGGTCGGCAGCGGTCGTCAGATCGCTGCCGCGCTGGCACTGGGCGCGACGGGGGTCTGGATGGGCACGTACTGGCTGACGGCCGCCGAGTATCAGCTCGGGGTGAGGGGAGTCGGGCCTTCGGTGATCCAGCAGGCCATCCTGAACGCCACGTCGCGGGACACCGTGCGCCGGCGGATCTACTCCGGCAAACCGGCTCGCCTGCTCAAGACGAAGTGGACCGACGCCTGGGATGCGGCCGGCGCCCCCGAGCCGTTGCCGATGCCACTGCAGAACATCTTGGTCGCCGAGGCGCACGCGCGGATCTCCGCCGCCGACGACCCCGGTGTGGTCGCGATGCCGGCCGGTCAGATCGTCGGGCGCATGGACGCCATCACCCCGACCGAGGATCTCATCAAGGACCTGGTCAGCGAATACGACGTCGCGGTGGAGCGAATGCAAAAGGCTCGCTAGCCTCGCGGTATGGCGAGTGACCTGACACGGTTTCATGACGCGCAGGCGGCGGTGTACGACGACGTCACCGCCGAACTGCGTGCCGGACGCAAGCGTTCGCACTGGATGTGGTTCGTCTTCCCGCAGCTGGACGGCTTGGCACACAGTGGGACGGCCCGGCGGTATGCGATCAGAGATCTGGACGAGGCCCGGGAGTACTTGGCGGACGACGTGCTCGGCGCCCGGCTCCGCGAGTGTGCCCGATTCGTGGTCGACATCGATGGGGCGTCGGTAGAGGAGATCTTCGGGTACCCGGACAATCTGAAACTGCGGTCGTCGATGACGCTGTTCGCAGCGGCTGCCCCTGATGACGACGTGTTCGTCGCGGTGCTCGACAAGTACTTCGGTGGTCAAGGCGATGGGCGGACCCTGGAATTGCTCGAGTAGGGAACTGTCCGGCTGAGGCCGGCACTTCTGCCGACGGCTGTGATCAGATATGGTCGCAGCCGTCGGCTTTTTCCAGTGCAGGAGGTAGGACCATGTCCGAGGGCGTCGATCTGGTGCTGTCCGAGCGGGTCCCGACCGAGGCCGGCGCCACGGCGGTGGTCACCCTCAACCGGCCCGATGCCCGGAACGCGTTGACCGGCACCCTGATCGTGCAGTTGCGGGAGGCGCTCGCCTCCGCGGATGCCGACGACAGCGTCGGCGCCGTGGTGTTGACCGGCGCCGACCCCGCGTTCTGTGCCGGTGTCGATCTGCGAATGCTGGGTAGTGAGGGTGGCTGGGACGACGTCAATGTCCCCGGCGTCCCCACCGGATTTCCCTGGGTACCGCTGAGCAAGCCGATCATCGGTGCGATCAACGGCGCGACGGTCACCGGCGGATTGGAATTGGCCCTGGCCTGCGACATCCTCATCGCCTCGGACAAGGCCCGCTTCGCCGACACCCACGCTCGCGTCGCCATGGTGCCCGCCTGGGGGCTGACCGGACGGCTACCCGCAGCCGTCGGCTGGGGATTCGCCCGCCGGATGAGCTTGAGCGGCAATTTCGTTGATGCCGAGACGGCGCTGCGCGTCGGCTTGGTCACCGAAGTGGTCGGCCACGCAGAACTGCTGCCGAGCGCCTTGGCGCTGGCGGCCGACATCGGAGGCAACAACCAACGCGCTGTCAGAGCGCTGCTGACCTCGTACCGTGAAGCGCAACAGCACGGTCTTGGTCCCGAATTGGACACCGAAGCAGCACATTCCGAGGCCTGGATGGCGGCCTTCGATCCGTCGCAGGTCGCAGCCGCGCGGGAGAAGGTCATGGACCGTGGCCGCAAGCAGATGAAGTGAGGATGCGATGAGCAGGTCGGATACCACGGCGCGGATATCGGCGCGCAAGCGCAGAGGCCAGGCGATCACGGTGCGAGACAAGGTGGTTGTGATCACCGGGGGTGGGCGGGGGATCGGACTCGCCACCGCGGAGTTGCTGCAGCAGCGGGGCGCCAGGGTGGTTCTCGGGGACATCGATGACGAGGTCGTCGCGAAGGCCGCCGCCAACCTGGGTTGCGAGGGGTACCCGCTGGATGTCACGAGTGAGGAATCGTTCGAAGAGTTTCTCGACCGCGTGCACACTGAGGTCGGCCCCATCGATGTCCTGATCAACAACGCCGGAATCATGCCCACCGGACCGTTTCTCGACTTCCCGGACGCGGTGATCGCCCGCAACTTCGAGATCGACCTGCTCGGTGTCGTCCGGGGCAGCAAACTCGTGGCCCGGCGCATGGTCGAGCGGGGAGCGGGTCAGATCGTGAACGTGTCGTCGGTGGCCGGTCTGGTGCCGTTGCCGGGGCTGAGCATCTACAGCGCGGCCAAAGCCGGTGTCATCGCGTTCTCCGAGGCTCTCGACGGCGAGATGAGTCCGGCGGGCGTCAGGGTGCTCGCAGTGATGCCGAACTTCACCAAGACGGGCCTGATCGACGGGTTGCAGACGACGGCCATCATGCCGCCGATCGAGCCCGACGACGTCGCGCGCCAGATCGTTCAGACGATCGAGACCAACCGCGACCGGGTCGTCATCCCGCGACAGAGCATGTCGGTGCTCGGTTGGATGGTGACGCCGCGGTTCCTCAAGAACATCTACGGTAAGCGTTTCGGCTTCGACACCATGTTCATGGAGTTCGACCGCGAGCAGCGAGCCAAATACCTAGACCGGGTCACCCGCAGCTGACTCCCGGCCTCCCCGATAATGGGTCCCTTTGGCGAACAAAAGCCCAGGTGGGCGTCGCCAAAACGACCCATTTCCGGAGGGCGGGAGGCGATCAGGGGGTGACGTATTGCAGGGTGCGCTCAGCGCGGATCCAGGTCGGTGGTGCGTCGTCGGACGCGAGGGTGCGTTTGAGGATCTTGAACGTGTCCGTGCGGGGTAGGTCGGTGACCACCCGCACCCGGCTCGGCCACTGTTTCGGTCCGAGATCGGGCTGAGCTGAGAGGAATTCGGTGAGGTCGTCGGCGGTCAATTCGGGCGCGACCAACGCGGCCGCGAGTTCGTCCCCGATCTCGGCCCGCACTCCGTAGACAGCGGCCATCGCGATCGCGGGATGCCGTAACAGCACTCGTTCGATCGGCCCGGTGCCCATGTTCTCGCCGTCCACCCGGACCCAATCACCGAGACGCCCCGCGAAATACACATAGCCGTTCGCGTCGACGTACCCGAGGTCGCCGCTGTGGTAGATCCCGTCGCGCATGCGCTCGGCATCGGCCTCTGGATTGCGGTAGTAGCCGGTGAAAAGGCCGCCTCCGGAACTGTTGACGATCTCGCCGACGGCCTCATCGGCATTGATAAGCCGGCCGTGGTCGTCGAACAGTGCCGTGGCGCAGACCCTGCCGGTGACCGGATCCCGGATCTCGTTCGGCGGCATCAGTGGGCCGAGCGCATCCGGGGGAGTGTCCGGCGTGCGGGCGATGGCGACGCCACCTTCCGTGGAGCCGAAACCGTCGACCACCCGGACGTCGAAACGTTGTGACACTGCAACGATGTCGGCTGCCGAGGCCTCGTTGCCGTACAGGATGCGCAGGGGATTGTCGGCGTCGTCGGGTCTGCCCGGGGTGGCCAGCACGTACGAGAGGGGCTTGCCGACGTAGTTCGCGTACGTCGCCCCGAACCGGCGGATGTCGTCGAAGAACGCACTGGCAGAGAACTTTCGGCGTAGAGCCACCGACGATCCACCCGCGACCGCGACCATCCAGCCGGCGATGATCGCGTTGGAATGGAACATCGGCATCGACAGGTAGACGACGTCGGTGGGGCCTAGCCCGAAACGGGTGGACAACATCGCCCCGCTGGCCGCGAACTTGCGGTGACTGCACTGCACGGCTTTTGGGTCGCCGCTGGTGCCGGAGGTGAAGATCAGCATGAGGAGCGCATCTGGATCGATTGCGCCGAACTGGGGACGTTGACCGGAATGGGGCGCCAGCAGCTCGGCCCACTCCGGCCGGTCGACGTTCAAGACTGTCACCCCCGGCAGGTCGACCCCGGCCAGCAGATCTGCGGTGGCGTCCTCCACCAGGACGATCTGGCAGTCGGCGGTGGCGATGTCGCCGGCGAGCGCCGCGCCCCGCCTGGTCGGGTTGAGTCCGACGACCACGAGGTCACCCAGGACGGCTGCGCCGAGCAGGTAGCTGAACTCGGGAATGTTGTCGAGAAGCAATGCCATGTGACGGGGCCTGTCGAGATCGACCAGTCGACGCAGCGCCGAGGCCCGGCAGGCCGAGAGCCGCAGATGGTCCCGCCAGCAGACGAATTCGTCCTCGAAATGAAGCCCGGCTCCGGTGACGTCCGTCAGCGGCTCGAGGAGTTCAGCGACAGTGGTCGGGTTCTGGGCCATTCCTCAGGCCGGTTCGGCGGCGAGCGCGGCTCCGATGCGCCGCAGCTGGGACGGTGCCGAACCGAGGTTGAACTCGTTCTGCTTGGCCCGCAGGAAGTAGCGGTGCACCGGATGGTCGACGTCGATGCCGACACCTCCGTGTACGTGCACCGCGGTGTGCGCGACCCGGTGACCGGCGTCGGCAGCCCAGAACTTCGCGGTCGCCAGCTCGGTGGTCGCATCGAGGTGTTCGGAGAGCAGCCAGGCGGCCTGCAGGGTGGTGAGCTTGAGCCCCCGGACGTCGATGTAGGCGTCGGCGAGCCGTTGCGCGACCGCTTGGAACGAACCGATCGCGCGGCCGAACTGCTCGCGCTCGCGGCCGTAGTCGGCCGTGAGTTCCAGGGCCCGTTCGAGGATCCCGGTTTGTTCGGCGCACAGCGCGAGCGTCATGCGGTCCCTCAGGAACCCGACGACCTGCTCACCGTCGCTGCCCAACACGTGATCCGTGGGCACCCGGACGCTGTCGAACTCCACCAGGGCACTCGGTCCCTGGCCGGTGGACAGGGCAGGCGTGATCGTGACCCCGGCATCGGCGGTGCCGACCAGCAGTGCCAGCACACCGTGTGGGCCTTGCGCGTTGACGATGACGGCGTCGGAGAACTCACCGAACGGCACGTTGATCTTCGCGCCCGAGAGCACCCAGCCCTCGCCGTCGGCGGTCGCGGTGGTCACCGGCGCGAGCGGATCGTCGTTGAGATCCTCGTCGAGGCCCACGGTGATCACTTTCTCGCCAGAGATGATGGGGCCGAGCCACTGTGTGGTCAGGGACTGCGCACCGAACTCCGCTATCGCCGGAGCGGCGGCGAAGGCGACCGGCCCGAACGGGACGAGTGCGACGGCGCGGCCCAATTCCTCTGCGACCGCCACATTTTCGAGCACCGAGAGGCCGGCGCCACCGCTGCCGTCGGCGACCTCGAGGCCGAGGAGGCCCGAGGCCGCCAACTGCGACCAGAGTGCGCGGTCGATAGCGCCCTGTTTCGCGCCGGGGGCGTCACCGGTCTGCTCCAACTGCACCAGGCGGTCGGTCGTGACGAGCTTCTTGACGATGTCGCGGGTGAGCCCGGCGAGGTCGGTGGTCTGTTCGCTGCGATGGAAATCCATGATGTGTTCCCTTTCCCTTGTCTCTCAGCGCCGGGCGGGGGGCTGGCCGAGGGCGAGCATGGCGATGATGTCGCGCTGGATCTCGTTGGTGCCGCCACCGAAGGTGAGGATCAGAGACGAGCGGTGGAAACGTTCGAGTCGGCCCCGCAGGTGAGTGCCTGCACTGCCCTGCCGCAGGGTCGCGGCGGGCCCGAGGACCTCCATCAGCAGACGGTAGGCCTCGGTGGCGAACTCGGTGCCGAAGACCTTCGTCGCGGAGGCGTCGGCGGGGGACGGGGAACCCCCACCAGTCGCTTCCGACGCGATGTTCCAGTTGATCAACTTCAGGAACTCGACCTTCGCGTGCACCTTGGCGAGGTTCATCTGGACCCACTCGGAGTCGATGACTCGATTGCCGCGCGCGTCCTTGGTGTTCTGCGCCCACTCGATGGTCTCGCGCAGCGCGGTCTGGATGGGGGCCGCGCTACACAGCGACACCCGCTCGTTGTTGAGCTGGTTGGTCACCAGCGGCCATCCGCCGTTCAGTTCACCCACCAGGGAATCGGCGGGCACCCGCACGTCCTGGTAGTAGGTGGCACTGGTGTCGACCCCCGACATCGTATGGACGGGCGTGTACGAGAAGCCTTCGGCGTCCGTCGGGACGATGAGCATGGAGATGCCCTTGTGTTTCTTGGCCTCGGGGTCTGTGCGGACCGCGAGCCAGATGTAGTCGGCGTACTGGATGAGGCTGGTCCACATCTTCTGGCCGTTGATCACGAAGTCGTCCCCGTCGCGGACGGCGGTTGTCCGCAGGGCTGCGAGGTCGGTGCCGGCGCCGGGTTCGGAATAACCGATGGAGAAGTGCACGTCACCCGACGCGATCCGGGGCAGGTACTTGGCCTTCTGCTCGTCGGTGCCGAAATGCATGATGGTCGGTGCCACCGAGTTGATCGTCAAAAAGGGCACCGGTGCGCCCGCGATGGCGGCTTCGTCGGTGAAGATCAGCTGGTCCATCATCGAGCGGTCCTGGCCGCCATACTCCTTCGGCCAGCCGAGAGCCAGCCAGCCGTCGCGGCCCATCTGCGCCACGACCTCGCGGTAGACGTTGCCCTCACCGAATTCACCACTTGTCGAAGACAGGGCCAGGCGGCGCTCCGGCGTGATCAACTGGGAGAAGTAAGACCGGAGTTCGCGCCGGAGTTCCTGCTGCTGGTCGGTGTAAGCAATTCGCATCGGGGCTCCTGCTTTCTCCGCGCGTGAGGCTGAGACCGGGGACCCGGTCGCGCAGTTCTATAACACGTTCTAACCTGTTAGTTGGTTGCTCGTCAACATGCGACACCGCCTGGTACTGCGATGGAAGGAATCTGAACCGATGAAGATCAAAGCTGATTTCGATCTCTGCGAGTCGAACGGGGTGTGCGTGGGCATGGCCCCGGATGTTTTCGATCTCGACGACGACGACTACCTGGTCATTCTGGAATCCGACGTCTCGGAGGATCGCCGCGAGGAGATGCGCCAGGTGGTCGGCAGCTGCCCTAAATCGGCGTTGTCGATCGAAGACTGACCTGGCCCGACCCCGGCGCGCGGGCGTGCTGCGCGCCGGTGGGTTCGTGATCGATTTTCGCCGATAGTTGTCTCAAACCGAGAACACGTTCTACATTTGGTTCACAGCCGCCGGGATTCCGAGCCCGAACTCCCGGCGAGTACTCGATGGAGGACAGTGGTGAGCCATTCAGCAGGTGGGGATCTCGGCGGGAAAGTCGCGGTCGTGACGGGTGCCGGTGCGGGACTCGGCCGGGCCGAGGCGATCGGTCTCGGCGCGCTCGGCGCGACGGTGGTCGTCAATGACCTGTCCGCTGCGCTCGACCGCAGCGACGTCCTCGACGAGATCAAGGCGGCGGGCGGTGTGGGTGTCCCGGTTGCCGGCGACATCTCGGACTCCGCGACCACGACGGAGATCATGCGGGTGGCGACCGAGGAGCTCGGCGGACTGCATGTCGTGATGAACAACGCGGGCCTCGTCCGCGACAAGATGCTGTTCAACATGGCCGACGACGACTGGGATCTCGTCATCCGGGTGCACCTGCGTGGTCATTTCCTGATGAGCCGTAACGCCGGGGCGTACTGGCGCTCGCAATCGAAGGCGGCTGGGGCTCCCGTGTACGGACGGCTCATCAACACCTCGAGCGAGGCCGGCCTGTCGGGACCGGTGGGCCAAGCCAACTACGGGGCGGCGAAGGCCGGGATCACGTCACTGACCCTGACCGCCGCGCGTGGACTGGCGGCGTACGGGGTGCGCTCGAATGCGATCTGCCCACGCGCCCGCACGGCGATGACGGAAGGCACCTTCGGAGACGCACCCGACGGCGCCGTGGACCCGTTGTCGACCGATCACGTGGTCACCCTGGTGCAGTTCCTGGCAGGTCCCGACTCTGACGGTGTCAACGGTCAGGTGTTCGTCGTCTACGGCCCGAAGGTGACCTTGATGGCGGCGCCGACGGTGGAGCAGAGCTTCGTTTCCACACAGGACGCCTGGGACCGGAGCGACCTGACGAAGACACTCTCCGAGTACTTCGTCGGCCGAGACCCGGAGCAGACTTTTTCCGCAGGTAAAGCCCTTTTTGCATAGGTCCACTTATGGTCCGGGGAGTGCCGATGAATCGCGGATTATGTGAACTGGACGTGTGATAAGTTCGCGATCATCTGCTGGCTCGCAGCACCGGTTCCGTAGGTATCTCGAGCGGTGGAACATGTTTCAGTTGAATGGCGTCGGGCAAGCGTCGGAAGGCGGAACTTTCCTGCTCGTAAGTGTCGAGAACCGTCGATATCAGAACTAGAACACGTTATGATCGAGCAGCTTCGATCGATCCGGGAATTGCGTCAGTTGAAGGAGAGTTGGTGAACCGCAGACTGGCTGTCCCGTTCGAGGGGGTCGGCGACTTCGTCGCCATGAGCGTCAGCACTGCTCGCGAACTCTTCCGGCCGCCGTTCCAGTGGCGTGAGACCATCGAGCAGTCGTGGGCGATCGCCCGCGTGTCGATGGTTCCCACCGTGCTCGTCGCGATCCCGTTCACGGTCCTGGTGAGCTTCACCCTCAACATCCTCCTGCGTGAGCTCGGGGCCCAGGACCTCTCTGGCGCGGGCGCCGCCCTGGGCACCATCACGCAGATCGGCCCGATCGTCACCGTCCTGATCGTCGCCGGTGCAGGCGCGACCGCGATCTGTGCCGATCTCGGAGCCCGGACGATCCGCGAAGAGATCGACGCGCTCGAGGTCCTCGGCATCGACCCCATCCATCGGCTGGTCGTGCCTCGCGTCATCGCCTCGACCGTGGTCGCCATCCTCCTCAACAGCCTGGTCTGCACCATCGGTATCGGCGGCGGCTTTGTCTTCTCCGTCTACCTGCAAGACGTGAATCCAGGCGCCTTCATCGCCAACCTGACCCTGCTGACCGGATTCCCCGAGCTCATGATCTCGATGGTCAAGGCCGCGCTGTTCGGTCTCGCCGCCGGGCTGGTCGGTTGCTACCGCGGCCTCCACGTCGCGGGCGGTGCCAAGGGGGTTGGCGACGCCGTCAACGAGACCGTCGTCTACTCGTTCATGGCGCTGTTCGTCGTGAATGTGGTCGTGACCGCGGTCGGCCTCAAAGCGACGGCGGGGTAAGCGATGATTCTCCCTCACACGGTCCGACTACGCTCCACACGTGTGGCGTTCAAACGGGCCAGTGGCGGTTGGAACCGTATCGGCGACCAAGCGTTCTTCTACTGGGACAGCCTCGTTGCCATCCCGCGAGCGCTTCGTGCGTACAAAAAAGAGACCCTGCGGCTGATCGCCGAGATCTCGATGGGCTCGGGTGCGCTCGCGCTCATCGGCGGCACCGTCGTCGTGGTCGGCTTCTTGACGCTGTTCACCGGCGGCACCATCGCGGTCCAGGGCTACAGTTCGCTGTCCAACATCGGTGTCGAGGCCCTGACCGGATTCTTCTCTGCCTTCATCAACGTCCGCATCGCCGTTCCGGTGATCGCCGGCATCGGCCTGGCCGCGACAATCGGCGCCGGAGCGACGGCACAGTTGGGTGCAATGCGCGTCAGCGAGGAGATCGACGCGCTCGAGGTCATGTCGATCGCGTCCATCCCGTACCTGGTCAGTACCCGCATCGTCGCGGGCCTGATCGCGATCATCCCGCTCTACTCGCTGGCGTCGGTTGCCTCGTTCCTGGCGAGCCGGTTCGCGACTGTGTTCTTGTACGGGCAGTCCTCGGGTGTCTACGACCACTACTTTTCGACGTTCCTCATCTCCACCGACATCCTGTGGTCCTTCGTGCAGGCGATCTGTATGGCCGTGGCCGTCATGATGATCCACACCTACTACGGGTTCAACGCGTCCGGCGGACCCGTCGGGGTCGGGATCGCCGTCGGTAACGCGGTGCGGGCCTCCCTGGTCGTCGTCGTCGTGATCACGCTGCTGACATCGCTGGCGATCTATGGCGTCGACGGAAAGTTCAACCTCTCGGGGTAGGGCCATGGCACAGACAATCGAACGTCCCAGTTGGGCCAAGAAATTGGCTGCCACCGTCATGGTGGCCTCCCTCGTCGCAGTGTGCGCGCTCGCTGCATTGCAGTTCCTCGGCAGTTTCCAGTCCACGGTGCCGGTGACGCTGACCGCGGATCGGGCCGGTCTCGTGATGAACCCCGATGCCAAGGTTCGCCTGCGAGGTGTCGTGGTCGGCCGGGTCGGCGACATCAGCGAATCGGCCGACGGGGTCACGCTGAAGCTGGACATGAACCCGGACCAGTTGAAGTACATCCCGGCGAATGTGCGTGCGGACATCAAGTCCAACACCGTGTTCGGCGCGAAGTCGGTCAACCTGGAGATACCTGACAACCCGTCGAAGGCTCGGCTCTCCGGTGGTTCGACGATCGAGACCGAAGACGTCGTGGTGGAGCTGAACACCATCTACCAGCGGCTCGTCGACGTGCTCGCCGAGGTGCAGCCGGAAAAGCTCAACGCGACGATCGGTGCCATCGACACCGCGCTGTCCGGACGCGGTGAGCAGATCGGCCAGGGCTTCGCCGACCTGTCGGATCTGCTGCGTAAGACCAATCCGCATCTGGATGCGCTGAGCCGAGACATCGAGGCGGGCGCGGAGTTCACCAACGTCTACGCCGACGTGATGCCGGATCTGCTCAATGTCGTCGACAACTTCACCTTCACCGGAAACACGCTGGTGGACAATGCGTCCGATCTCGACGCACTCCTGATGAACGTCACCGGCATGGCGGACACGATCAACGGGGTGATCGCGCCGTCGAAGGCCGACATCATCTCCACGCTCGCGAACCTGAACCCGACTGCGCGATTGCTCGGCTACCAGTCCCCGGGGCTTGCGTGCTTCATCGAATCGACGGCGGCCGCCGGCCAGAAAGCCTTGCCGGTCTTCGGTATCGAGACCGGATACGTGGCCCTCAACGCAGGCCTGCTCCCGGGTAAAGAACCGTACAGGTATCCCGAAGACCTGCCGCGTGTGAACGTCGACGGACCACCGACGTGCCAGGACGGCCTGAGCGATCCGGACTCGGCTGTTCACACCGACTTCTACGTCGGCGACAATGCCGCGTACCCGTACCAGCCACGGACCACCCCGAAAGCCGACCCGACCAAGCTGTTCCAGGTCATGTTCGGGCCTGCGCCGCGGGGATGAGAACCAGGATGACGATCAACATGCGAACGGAGGTGTGAGATGGCAGTCTCGAGGGAGCGCGCGTTTCGCGCCACCGTCATCAAGCTGGGCACCTTCGCAGTGGTCATGCTGCTGATCTTCGTGGCCCTTGTCGTCGTGTTCAGCCAGTACCGCAGCGGGTCCACCTACGGCTACCAGGCGACTTTCACCAGTGCGTCCCAGCTCAAGTCGGGTAGCAAGGTGCGAATCGCCGGTGTCGAGGTCGGCAAGGTGGGCTCTGTCGGTCTCAACCCCGACAACGAAGCCGTGGTCGAGTTCGACGTCAGCGAGAAGTACCGGCTCCCGAAGGCTGCCCGAGCGCTCATCCGTTACGAGAACCTCACCGGCGATCGGTTCCTGGAATTGCAAGAGGGGACCGGGGATCCCACCGATCTCATCGGCGACGGCGGGTCGATCCCGATCACCCAGACTGAGCCGGCGCTCGACCTCGACAAGCTCCTCGGCGGTTTCAAGCCACTGTTCCGCACCCTTGATCCGAAAGAGGTCAACGAGCTGTCGGCATCTCTGGTCCAGGTGTTCCAGGGACAGGGACCTGCGTTGAACGAGTTGCTGCGCAACACAGCGACATTCACCGACTCTCTGGCCGACCGCGATCAGTTGATCGGCCAAGTGATCGACAACCTCAACACCACGCTCGGCATCATCGACGCCGACAACGCCGGATTCGACAGTTCGCTCAATCAGCTGCAGTTGCTGATCTCGGGGCTGGATTCGCAGCGGGACGTCATCGGAGAAGCGGTCACCAACACCTCTGAGGTCACCAACGACCTGACCGACGTACTGGCCACCAATCGGGCGGACCTCAAGTCCATGATCACCGCGACCGGACAGGTCTCGAGTGAGGTCCTCAAAGGCGAAGACTACGTGCGCGGTCTGATCAGCAGGCTGCCCGGCGACTTCAAGACGCTGTCGAATCTCGGTAGTTATGGCGCGTGGCTGCAGATTTGGCTGTGCCAGGTCAACATCATCTTCACCGCCCCCGGTGGCCAAGAGATCGTGTGGAACAACATCGACACCACCGGTGTCAAACAGAATCCGGGCGGGAGGTGTGATCCCAAATGATGGCCGCTCTGTTCAAAGGACAACGCACGGCGACCGACGAGGCCGATGACGCCCGCCGGCGCAAGCGCGGGGAGCCCGATCGGGCTCGCGTCGGTTTCATCGGAGTCGTCATCGCCGCCCTGGTCGTCATCGTCGCGCTGCAGATGGACAAATTGCCGTTCCTGGCAAACGGCAGTGTCTACACGGCCTACTTCGATGATGCGGGCGGTCTGGCCAGCGGTGACATCGTGGTCGTCTCGGGAGTGAACGTCGGTACCATCCAGGGGATTTCACTGGCGAGCACCGACAACGGCACCAAGGCCAAGGTCACCTTCAACATGAGCGACACCGTGCGGGTCGGCAAGAACAGCGAAGCTGCCATCAAGACCGAGACCGTGCTCGGCCGTCGAAATTTGACGTTGATACCCCGCGGAACCGGCCAGCTGAAGCCAGGTGATGAGATCGGCAGCCAGAACACCGTGGCGCCCTACTCTCTCACCGATGCGCTCGAAGGCGCGACCGATACGATCGAAGAAACGGATACCGATCAGCTCAACGACGCGTTGAACACGCTGTCGGACACGTTCTCCGACACTCCGACGTCGGTGCGCTCGGCCGTCGACGGCATCGCACGGCTGTCGAAGGCGATCGCTGACCGGGACGAGTCGCTGGAGCAACTCTTGAGCCGGGCCAGCAACGTCACCGATGTGATCGCCAAGCGCAGTGGACAGATCAACACCCTGCTGCTGGACGCGAACTCGTTGCTCGGCGAGTTGCAGGCCCGTCGATATGCACTCGGACAACTGATCTCGGGCACCGAGAACGTCACGGCTCAGATCAGTGGCTTCATCGCCGACAACAACGCTCAACTCAAGCCGGTCCTGGAACAGCTGAACGGTGTCCTCGCGATCCTGCAGGACAATCAGGTGGAGCTGGGACAGACCCTCGATGAATTGGGACCGTACGCAAACACTCTCGGTGAAGCGGTGGCCAGTGGTCCGTACTTCTCGTCGCTGGTCGGCATCGCCACCTTTGGCGACTACACGGACGTCTTCTTGAACATCATGCAGCAGAAATATCCTGAGGCGTACCGGGCATTCCAGTTCGCATTCCCGATCCCGCCGGCGATCACGACCCGACCGGATGCGGCCAACGATCCGAACTCGACGATCGCGCCCGCCCCGGCACCCCGCTATCCAGGACCGAACGGGTGATGGGGATGGGACGACTGAGCAAGCGTTTCTGGATGTCGACCGCGATCGTGGTGGCCGTGGTCGTGGCACTCGCTGTCGTGTATGTCGGCTACCAGAAGGTCAGCTACAAGACGTACAACGCGTATTTCTCCACCGTCAACGCGATGTACGAGGGCGACGCCGTCAAGGTTCTCGGTGTCACGGTGGGGACGGTCGGGAAGATCACCCCACGCGACGGCGACGTGAAGGTGGAACTCAAGGTCGATCGCGATCAGGAGATTCCCGCCGACGCGGAGGCGGTCGTGGTCGCGCAGTCACTGGTGTCCGGCCGGTTCGTCCAGTTGACACCGGTGTTCGAAGGCGGTCCCGCTCTGAAGGACGGTGGCTCCATCCCCATGGAGCGGACCGCGGTTCCGGTCGAATGGGATGAGGTCAAGGCCGAGTTGAGCAAACTCACCGAGGCCGTCGGCCCCGATGGCGCCGATCCCGGCTCCGTCGCGAACCTCGTCGACGTCGCCGACGAGAACCTGAACGGGAACGGCACGGCCATCCGGCAGTCACTGCAACAACTCTCGGACGTGACGAGCACGTTGGCGGACGGTCGCGACGACCTGTTCAACTCCATCCGGAACCTCCAGGCGCTCACCGAAGCGTTGTCGAAGAGCTCCGAGCAACTGGTCCAGTTCAACGGCCGAATCGCGTCAGTCAGTCAGGTTCTGGCCGACAACACCGACAGTCTGAACGGCGCGCTGACCAACCTCGACACCGCGTTGACCGACGTGAAATCGTTCATCGAGACCAACGGCGCCACCCTCAGCGACTCCATCGCCCGACTCGGCGACGCTACGAACGTGCTCGCCCAGAAGGACCAGGAAATCCGGGGATTGCTCCACTCCGGACCTACTCAGCTGTCGAACTTCTACAACATCTACAACCCGCTCCAGGGCTCGCTCTCCGGCATCTTCGGACTCGGTATGGGAGGCAACCTGATCAACCTGTTGTGCGGGTCCATCCAGGCGAACGATCGTCCCGGCCAGGAAGCCGACGTCGAGAAGTGCGTCGACGTGCTCGCGCCGGTACTCGCGTCCATCTCGGTCAACTATCCGCCGGCCCTGATCAACCCGGTGTCCGGCATCGACGCCAGGCCCGACCAGATCCAGTATCAGAACGCCAGTGTGAAAGCCCGCGCGCAGCAGAGCATTCGCGATCAGGACGCGGAGACCCGCAAGAAATACAACAACCCGGGGCTCGCGCAGTTGCTGGTGCCGTTCGGGGGTGAGGGCTGATGCGCGGGATGTCGCGTCGCAGCAGCGCTCTGCGCAACGTGATCGGTGCAGTGGTGGTCAGTTCCGCCCTCGTCGTCACCGGCTGCTCCTTCGACGGTCTCAACTCTTTGCCCGTCCCTGGGGCCGAGGGCACGGGCGACGGTTCCTATGAACTGATGGCCATGATCCCGAACGCTGCCAACCTCGTTCAGAACGCACCGGTCCTGATCAACGACGCCACCGTCGGCAGCGTCGGCAAGATCGAGGTCAAGAACTGGCAGGCAGAGCTGACCCTGCGACTGAACAAGGGCACCCAGGTCCCGGTCGGCTCCTATGTCATGGTCGGCCTCACCAGTGTGCTCGGGTCCTTGAACCTGCAGATCGTGCAGCCCGAGAACGCGGACAAGGGCACCATGTCGCCGGGCGAGCAGATACCTGCGACGAGTTGTCCCGAGCAGGACAACATCGCCCCGCCGACCAACGAGGAGCCGATCCCGGACATCAACTCGGCGCAGCAGGTCGCCGCATGCACGTACCCGACCACTGAGCAGGTTCTCAGCTCGCTGTCGGTCGTTCTGAACGGTGGCGGGCTGGCGCAGGTCGGCGACATCGTTCACGAGATGAACGCCGCCCTGGCCGGGCGGCAGGATGTATTGCGGGATCTGGTCCCACGCTTGAACACCCTTGTCGGCGAGCTGAACGACCAGCGCGAGAACATCATCCGAGCGATGGAGGGGCTCGACCGGCTGACGGGAAAGATCAACGAGCAGGCGCCTGTCGTCGAGAAAGCGCTGGCCGACGGGCCGAAGATCCTGAAACTACTCGTCGATCAGCGGGTGCATTTCACCGACGCGCTGGGCGCATTGAGCCGGATGAGCCGCACCACCGATGACATCCTGCAGGCGAACTCCGAGGACATCGAGGTGCTCACCAGCAACCTCGTCCCGGTTCTCGATCAATTGCAGTCCACAGGGCCGTCGTTGACCCAATCCCTGGGCATCCTGCTGACCTTCCCGTTCGCGGAGCAGGCCATCCCGCAGGTTGTCCGCGGTGATTACCTCAACGCCGTCATCAACCTCGACCTCACGTTCGGACGCCTGCAACGCGGCGCCCTCGCCAGCGTCGGGGTGGCCAGCCAGTTCTACGGTCCAGAAGGCATGTTCGGCAAACCCGCCGGCGCCGCGGGCCGAGGCGACAACCCGTTCACCGGACCGTTGACCGATGATCCGCCGCCCCAAACTCCAGCGCCTGTAGCAGGAGCGCAACCGACAGGGGAGGAAGGCCCATGAGAATCACGCCTTTCGTCCGCATGCAGCTGATCATCTTCTCGATCGTCACCGTGATCGCGGTGATCGCGGTTGCGGTCTTCTACATTCGCGTCCCCAGCATGGTGGGTGTCGGGGAATACAACGTCGAGGTCGAACTCCCCAGCACCGGTGGGCTGTACCAGAACGGAAACGTCAGTTACCGCGGCGTGGACGTGGGCAAGGTGCAATCGGTGACGCTGACCGAAGAGGGAGTGGTGGCGAAGCTGTCGATCAACTCCGACACCAAGATTCCGAACAATTCGATTGCGTCCGTGCACAGCGTCTCCGCGGTCGGCGAGCAGTACCTCGAGTTTCTGCCAGACCCGGAGACTGAGGCCACTGGCAACATCAAGAACGGTGCGGTGATCGAGAACGGCACGGTGCCGGTCGAGGTGGGCACCTTGCTGGATCAGACCAACAATCTGCTGGAGCAGGTGCAGGATACGAAGCTGCGGCGGGTGATGGACGAGGCGTTCAACGCGTTCAACGGCACCGGCGAGGACCTGCAACGGCTACTCGACTCGATGGCGTTGCTCGTCGGCGACGCGAACGAGAACTCCGAGGCGATCGTCAAGTTGATCGAGCAGGCGGCTCCCTTGCTCGAGTCCCAGACCGCAACCGTCGGAGACATCCGCGCGTGGACGGCGAACCTGTCCGCGGTGACCGATCAGCTGCGGGCCAACGACCCACAGCTCAAGGACATCCTGAACAAGGGCCCGGGTGTTGCGAAGCAGACCCAGGAGCTGTTCGCGTCGATGAATCAGACGCTGCCGCTGCTGTTCTCGAACCTGAATACGGTTTCTCGGACCCTGGCCATCTATCACCCGAATCTGCGCCAGATCGTGGTGATCTACCCCCGGCTGATCGCGGCGCTGATCACCGCGCTCAACTCGGAAGACGCCCGTAACGGCGCCAACGTCGACTTCGCGCTCGGATTCCAGGATCCGGGTACCTGCACGGTCGGATTCTTGCCGATGACCTCGGACCGCAACGCGTCGGCACAGACTCCTCGCGATCTACCGCCCGGAATGCTGTGCCGCGTGCCGCAGGACTCCAACCTCGGGGTTCGCGGTACCCGAAACTACCCGTGTGTCGAACTCCCCGGCCGTCGTGCATCGACCCCCGCAGAATGTGAGACCGGCTACGTGCCACTCGGCGAGAACGTTCCGCTGCCACAGGGACTCCCGGGAATCGATGTCCCGCAGGGATTCTTGACCAACGCGAATCCTGGAGCGGACGACGGCAGCCCATCGGTGTACGCGACCACCTACGACCCCGTCAGCGGCGATTACATCGGTCCCGACGGCAAGACCTATAACGCTGGAACGGGGTCTGCGACGACTTCTGGTACGAGTGGTGGGACCGGTGCACCACGTTCCGGAACCTCCGATCCCGGCGCACAACCTCAGGAAGACAACAGCCAATGGCAGAGCCTGATCACGGGGACCGTGAGGTGACTCGCCCGTCGACGCAGCGTCGCCGGGCTCGTCGCCCCGCGGGTCCACCGGAAGACGCCCAGCGCAGCAGGTCGACCCCTGCCGGTAAATCGAGTCCCACAGGGAAGCCCAGCCCCTCAGGTAAACCGAGCCCCTCAGGTAAACCGAGCCCGACAGGTAAGCCGACTCCCGCCGGTAAGCCGGTCAAGTCGGCGCCGCTGGGCCGCAAGCGCAAGCCGGCCCCGAAGTCCGAGCCGGCGGCGACCACTCCTGTGGTTCCCGCCGTGGACTTGAACAAAGCCAATGAGCCGGTACCGGAGTCGGCGTCGGAGAGCGATGACGCCGCAATCGTCGCGCCCGGAGTTTCGTACCGGGAACGTCGATCCGCGGGCCGTGGGCCCAGCGACGACGGGCCGCGCAAGAGCAGGGGATCCCTGCGCAGGGGCAAGACCGGACCGGGGAAGAAGCGAGCGAGGGTTCGTGGACTCGGAGTGGTGGTCGCGGCGGTGTCCGCCATCGCGCTCATCGCCGCGATGGTCGTCGCATCGACGTTTTTCGTTTTGGGCACAGACAAGATCGACGACCGCAACGATCTGCGGGCCGGGTATTCGGCGTTCGCACGGCAGATGGTCACCAACCTCACGACACTCAACCCGGAGAACATCGACGCCTCGATCAAGTCGTTCCAGGACGACACCAGCGGCAAGGCGATGGAGCAGGTCGGACAGTCGGTCGAGCAGACCGTCAACATGATCAAGTCCGAGAACGTCTCGACCAGGGGTGCAGTGATCTCCGAGGCCGTCACCGCAAGTGACGCCGACACTGCGACCGTCATCATGGTCTTCAGCTGGGAGATGAACCAGCCCAACGTCCCAGAGCAACAGACCGTGTTGCAGGTCTTCCGGTGGAAACTGGAAATCACCATGATCAACGGCGAACCCAAACTCACCAACGTCGAGTGGGTGACCTAGATGTCGCGTCGATTCTGGATGTGGACCGTGTCCGTGCTGACCGTCGCCTTGCTGGTGGCCGGAGCGATCATCACGACGATCGTGGGTCTCGACTACCGCGACACCAAACTGGCCGAGGATGCGCGCGGCGAGGCGCTCGACGCCGGGAAGCAGACCGCGGCAGTGATGTTCGGGTATCAGCCCGACAACGTCGAGCAGCATGTGGCAGACACCAAGAAGTCTCTGTCGGGCGCTGCCGAGCAGCAATACGACGAGATCATCAAGGAGTCGAACCTCGTTGCCGAAGTGCAGAAGCAACAGGTCAAGTCGGAGGTGTCCATCCAGGACGCCGGCGTGGTCACTTCCACCCGCGACACAGCACTGCTGCTGATCTTCATGAACCAGTCGGTCACCAAAGGCGGCAAGGACCTGGTTTCGGTCAATGCGAGCCGGTTGCAGTACTCGATGGAGCGGTCGGGTGATCAGTGGAAGGTCACGAACATCGACATCCTCACCGATGACTCGGTGAAGGCCCGCCTTGCGGAGGAAGCCGACAAGCCCGGTGCGTCCACCGTCCCGGCCCCGGCACCCGCGTCGTCGGCCCCGGCACCGGCTCCCACGCCTGAGCCGGTTCCCACTCCCTGAGTGCGATACCCCCAGACACCAGTCAGGCCCTCCGATCGAAACCGGAGGGCCTGACTGCAGTCGGAGGAGATGCTGACTACGCGTTCGGGTCGTATCCCATCGGCAGGATGACCGACTTGTGCTCGAGGTAGGACTCGAGGCCCTCGGGTCCGTTCTCACGTCCGATGCCGGAGTTCTTGTATCCACCGAAGGGGGAGCCCGGATCGATTGCGTACCAGTTGACGCCATAGGTTCCGGTGCGGATCTGGGCGGCGATCTGCAGTCCGCGTTCGACGTCGGCGGTCCACACCGTACCTGCGAGACCGTATTCGGAATCGTTGGCGATCGCGACGGCCTCCTCTTCGGTCTCGTAGTCGATCACCGAGATGACCGGTCCGAAGATCTCCTCCCGGGCGATGGTCATGTCATTGGTGACGCCGGTGAAAATTGTTGGGCTCAAGTAGTATCCGGATTCCAGGCCTTCCGGCCGGACGCTGTCGAGGACTGCGGTGGCGCCGGCTTCCTTGCCCTGGCGGATGTAGTCCTCGACCTTGGTGCGCTGCTTCTCGGTGATCAGGGGTCCCAGCTGGGCCTCGGGATCGTCGGGCAGTCCCGGCTTGAGGAGTTTGGCTGCCTCGATCATCGCGGCGACGATCTCGTCGCGCTTGGCGCTCGGCACCAGGACGCGGGTCTGGGCGACGCATGCTTGCCCGGTGTTCATCAGGCCGGTGAACGTCAACATGCCTGCGATCTCGGCGGGATCGGCGTCGGCCAGCACGATGGCGGCAGACTTGCCGCCCAACTCCAGGGAGCAACGCTTGAGCTGCTCACCACATGCTGCGCCGATCGCACGGCCGGCTGCGGTCGATCCGGTGAAGGTGATCTTGTCGACGTCGGGGTGTGCGACGAGCGCCTTACCGGTGTCGGGGCCGCCGGGGATCACCGACAGAACCCCTTCTGGCAGGCCGGCTTCGGTGAACAGTTCCGCGATGAGGTTGGCCGACAACGGCGTTTCGGGGGCAGGCTTGAGCACCACGGAACAGCCCGCGGACAGGGCGGGGCCCAGCTTGTTGCAGATGAGGAACAGCGGTACGTTCCAGGCGGTGATCGCGCCGACGACGCCTACCGGCTCGCGGGTGATCTGAGTCTTGCCGAAGAGGCCGTCGCGATACTCGTGCCAGGTGTAATCAATTGCAGCCTTGGCATATTCGCGCAGGACACCGGTCGCCGGTAGCTGCTGCAGGGTTGCGACCGCCAGTGGGGGAGCGCCCATCTCCGACGACACCAGCTCGGCGATCTCCGCACCGCGCTCGTCGATCAGATCGGCCACCTTCGCGACAACTGCGGCCCGATCCTGCGGCGAGGTGTTCCGCCAGACGCCGGATTCGAAGGCGGCTCGAGCGGTCTGCACTGCGGTGTCGACGTCGGTGGCGTCGGCCGGTGGAGTGCTGCCGACGCGCTGCCCGGTGGCCGGAGAGTAAACCTCGAGGACGTCGGACGAATGCGGGGCGACCCAGGTGCCGCCGATGTAGAGCTGAGAGAAGTCATGCGAGGTCGTGGGTGCGGCGTGCGCAGTGTCCGTCATTGGTCCTCCGTTGGGTTATTGCGTTCCCGCCAATGTTAGAACACGTTCCAGTTCTGGGGAATGGAGTTGGCGGCACCCACATGCGCTACCTTCGGGTGAATGACGGAAACCGCCAGGTCTGAGGCGTTGTTGGCAAGTCTTGTCGCTCGTCTGCGAGCGGCCGGCTGCGTCTTTGCCGAGGATGAAGCACAGATCCTGCTCGCCGCCGCCGCGGATCCGGTGATCCTCGAGCAGCTGGTGCAACGCCGCATCGCAGGCGAACCGTTGGAGTACATCGTCGGAGCGGTCCAGTTCGGCGGACTCCGGGTGTCGGTGATGCCCGGGGTGTTCGTGCCGAGGCAGCGGTCGGTGCTGCTGGTCGAGATCGCCACCGAACTCGCTGCCCCGGCGGGGACGGTGGTCGATCTGTGTTGCGGTTCCGGGGCCCTCGGGACGGTACTCGCCGCCCGGCTGCCTGACGCGGCGATCATCGCCGCAGACATCGACCCGATCGCGACGGAGTGCGCCGGCGTCAACCTGGCCGGCCGCGGCCGGGTCTACCTCGGCGATTTGTTCGAGGCGCTACCGCAGACCATGCGGGGCCGGATCGATCTGGTCGTGTGCAACGCACCGTACGTCCCGACTTCAGCCATCGCGACGATGCCGCCCGAGGCCCGCGTTCACGAACCGCAGGCGACTCTCGACGGCGGTGCCGACGGGCTCGATCTGCTGCGGCGGGTTGCCGATGAATCGGCGCCGTGGATGGCCCGGCCGTCGCACCTGGTGATGGAAATCGGTGAGAGCCAGGCAGATACGGCGCGGCAGATTTTTGAGGTCGCCGGGTTCGAGGCGTCGATCCGCCGCGACGACCACAGAGGGGCCGTCGCCGTCGTCGGGACCCGCGACGCTACTGGCCGGGCTTGACGTCCAGTACGACTTCGAATTCGAGCAGGTCGGCGCCGCTGGAGACAGGCTTGGCGCGTTCCCCGGCGTGTGCTTCCCGGGCGGGTCCGGCGGCCCAGGCAGCGAAGGCCTCTTCCGACTCCCATTGCGTCACGACGAAATAGCGATCGTCGCCCTTGACCGGACGCAGGAGCTGAAATCCGAGGAACCCCGGCGACCCGTCCACCGAGTGGGCGCGATGGGCGAACCGCTTCTCCAATTCGGGTCCGGAACCTTCCGGAACTGAGATCGCGTTTATCTTCACAACAGCCATGCGCGTCACATTACCGCCGCGGGCGGCGCTCCCGACGCCTGCTGCAAGGTGCGATGGGCGATACCGTCCCGTCCGGATAACGTTCTACCTCGTGAGTGCGGACACGGGATTCATCGACTACGGCGGGATGCCAGATCAGCCGCCGATCGTCTTGGTGCACGGGCTGATGGGTCGCGGACGGACGTGGCGGCGGCAGATCCCGTGGTTGCGGCGGTACGGCCGGGTCTTCACCTTTGATGCGGCCTGGCACACGGGCCGCGACGTCGCACCGCCCACATCGCCCGAAGAACTCTCCACCGAACGGTTCGTCGCCGATCTCGCCGAGGTGCTGACCTGGATCGACATGGGGCCCGCGGTCCTCATCGGCCACTCGATGGGCGCATTGCATTCGTGGTGCGTGGCGGCGGAGTATCCGGAATTGGTGTCTGCGCTCGTGGTCGAGGACATGGCGCCTGATTTCCGGGGTCGCACCACCGAGGGCTGGCAGCCCTGGTTCGACTCCTGGCCACCTGAGTTCACGTCCCTGGAGCACGCGCAGACGATGTTCGGCGACATCGCCGGGCGCTATTTCTACGAGGCGTTCGACGACGGAGTCCTGCACGGCCGCCTCGACATCTGGGCGCACATCGCCGAAGAGTGGGGCCGGCGGGAGTTCTGGGACCAGTGGCGCCAGGTCTCGGCGCCGAGTCTGCTGATCGAGGCGGGCAACAGCGTCGCACCTCCGGGTCAGATGGAGGCCATGGCAGCAGCGAAAGAGGAATCGATCTACATCAAGGTCGCGAACGCGAGCCATCTCGTGCACGACGATGCCCCGGACGAATACCGCGGCGCTGTCGAGGCATTCCTGTGTGGGCGTCCCGCCCCCTGGCGGAACAAGTACTTCAAACCCTGATCGCGCAGATCACCCCTCGCCCGCGAGCGCGAATCGGCCGTCGGCAGTGATCTCGGCGAGGCCGTCGACGAGCAGTGAATCCAGTGCGCGGTCGCGCTGCCCGGTGTCCTTGGTCCACACCACGTCGAGCTGATCTCGCGGGACGGGGATGTCGCTGCCGCGCAACACATCGAGCAGTAGACCACGGACCTGTCGATCGGTGCCGGCGAACTTCTGAACCTTGCGGGCCGGCCCGGAATGCGCAGGCGACCCCGCTGCCACCCACCGGCAGTCCGTCAGTGGACAGCGCTCGCACCGCGGATTCTTCGCGACACACACGAGTGCGCCGAGCTCCATCAAGGCGGCCGAGAAACGTGGGGCCCGAGAATCGTCGGGCAGCAGCAGTTGGGCGTCGACGAGATCAGCGCGGGCCGGATTGCCTGGTTCGGCGCGGGCATGAACTGCCCTGGCGATCACCCTTCGCACATTGGTGTCGACCACCGGAACGGACTGTCCGTATGCGAAACAGGCGATTGCCCGTGCTGTGTAATCGCCGATTCCGGGCAGGGTCAGCAGCACGTCCACGTCCGAGGGCACCACGTCGCCATGGTCGGCGGCGAGGACCGCGGAACAGGCGTGTAGCCGCATCGCCCGCCGCGGGTAGCCGAGCTTGCCCCACGCGCGCACCACCTCGCCGACCGGCGCAGCCGCCATGGCCGACGGCACGGGCCACCGCTCGACCCATTGCTCCCAGATGGGCGCCACCCGCGACACGGGGGTCTGCTGCAGCATGATTTCGCTGATCAAGATGTGCCAGGCGGTCACGCCGTCCCGGCGCCACGGCAGGTCTCGCTCGGCGACGTCGAACCAGCCGAGGAGCTTGCCCGGCGCGACCGGATCGGGACGAGGCACAATGTCACCCATGGCTCAGACAACTCCGGCGCAGGCGTGGACACAGCTGCGCGAAGGCAATGAACGTTTCGTGGCAGGCAAGTCGGCTCATCCCAGCCAGGGTATCGAGGACCGCCACCGGCTCACCGGCGGCCAGCACCCCAAGGCGGTGCTGTTCGGTTGCGCCGACTCGCGCGTGGCGGCCGAGATCATCTTCGATCAGGGACTCGGCGACATGTTCGTCATCCGCACGGCCGGTCACGTCATCGACTCGGCGGTGCTCGGATCGATCGAGTACGCGACCGAGGTGCTCGGCGTGCCGCTCATCGCGATCCTCGGCCACGACAGTTGTGGTGCGGTGCGCGCGACACTCGACGCACTCGACGACCTCCAGATCCCCGGCGGCTTCATCCGCGACGTCGTCGAACGCGTGACGCCGAGCATCCTCGCCGGCCGCAGTGAAGGGCTCACCCGCGTCGACGAGTTCGAGGCGCGCCACGTGAAAGAGACCGGGCGGCTGATGGTCCAGCGCAGTCGCTTCATCGCCGACCGGGTCGAGAAAGGTGAGGTCGGCATCGTCGGCCTGACCTACGAACTGGCCGAGGGCAAGGTCCGTCTCCGCGGCACCCTGGGCGACGTCGGCGAAGACACCAGCGACCCGGATACGCCCAGCATCAACGCGTGAGCTGAGACGCCTGACACTCGCCTAATTGCGACACGCCGCGCGTGGTCAGCCCTTGGGTGACTACCGGCCACTAGCGTCAGGGTGTGCTAGATCCTCAGGGCCCTTTGCCACCGGAAATCTACTGGCGCCGACGCGCACTGGCGGTCGGCGTCCTGGTGGTCGTGCTCGCAGTGATCATCGGCCTGATCTTCTGGGTGACCAGCGACGGCGGTGGCAAGAACACCGCGAACTCCACTGACCTCTCAGGCACCCCCAGTTACGCGCTGCCCTCGGCATACAGCGATCCGTCGGCATCGGCGTCGGGTGTGCCCGGGGTCAGCGGCGGTTCCGGCGGTGGCGGCGGCGGCGATGTCGCGGCCCCCGGTGAGTCCCCTGCAGCAGGTGAACCGGGCATCCCCGGCGGCACCCCTGCCGGTGAGACACCGCAACCTGTCCCCGCAAGCGGACTGTGCCCCGACCAGAACATCTCGGTGGTGCTCTACACCGACAAGCCCGCATACACAGAAGGTGAACAGCCGATCTTCACGATCGCCGTCACCAACGCCGGGCTCTCCGAATGCACGCGGGACGTCGGCAAGGCGATGCAGAGCGTCACGGTGCTCAACCTCGCAGGCGACCGCCGCATCTGGGCCTCCGGCGACTGCGCACCTGTCGAAGGTGTGAACAACCAGCTGCTCAAACCCGGACAACAGGTCAAAGACACCATCGACTGGTCCGGCACCACGAGCACCCCCGGTTGCGAGACCCCGCGGCAGCCGGTCGCGCCGGGTTCGTACCAAGCCATTGCGAGGATCGGCGAAAAAGCCAGCGCACCCATCACATTCAACGTGGACCGCCCCGCCGCGCAGTAGTGTTGGCTCGCTCCGCTCGCTTGTCGGTGTGGCCGCCGATCGCGAGCTCTTCCTACGTCGACTCAGTCGCTGCGCTCCATCGCTCCTCCGTCCAGAGCACGCGGGCCACACCTCCCAGGTCCTCGCGTCGCTGCGCTCGCTCTGACCTTCGGGCGTCTCAGTCGAAGCGTTCGATGCTCAGCTCGGCCAGGCGGGAGAGGCCCTCACGGATGTGGCGGGCCCAGATGCTGCCGATGCCTTCGACGGCTTGTAGATCAGCCGCGGTGGCCGCCAGCAACGCTTGCAGCGTCCCATAGCTACGCACCAGGCGGTCGATGTGCGCGAACTGCAGCCGGGGGATCCGTGCGAGCAAGCGGTAGCCGCGGGGGCTCATCGCGATGTCCTGGGCGTCGATCGTGTTGGGATAACCAAAGGCCCGGGCGAGTGCGGTCAGGTCCAGCAGGTCTTCGTCGGTGAGTTCTTCCACCGCGGCCAACGCCTGCTCGACTTCTTGCGTACTGGCGGGTTCAGGGCTCGCGAAGTAGTCCCGGACCACCAGCTCTCGCTGAGAGTCGTTGTCGCCCACCAATTCCTCCAGCTGCAGACTGAGCTGACGGCCGTTGACACCGAGTTCGAGGACGTAGTGCTGGATCTCGTCGCGAACCCGCCGGACCATCTCCAGGCGCTGCACGACGGTCATGGCGTCGCGCAGCGTCACGTAGTCCTCGATCTCCGATCGCGACAGCTGTGCGCTGACCTCGTCGAGGCGGGTCTTGTACCGCTCCAGGGTTGCCACCGCCAGGTTCGCGCGGGAGAGGATCGCGTCCGAACCCTCGACGACGTAACGGATCCCGGCGACATAGGCGCTCACGATCGACATCGACGCGCTGACCGAGATGACGGGATAACCGGTCTGGATCGCGGTCCGCTCGGCCGATCGGTGCCGGGTTCCGGACTCCTCGGTGGGAATTGACGGATCGGGGACGAGTTGCACGTTGGCGCGCACGATTCGGCTCCCGTCGGTGGACAGCACCACCGCACCGTCCATCTTCGAGAGCTCGCGAAGCCGGGTCGGGGCGAACGCGACGTCGAGGTGGAAGCCGCCGGCGCAGATGCGTTCGACCTCGGGATCGTGTCCGATGACGATCAGGGCACCGGTACGGCCGCGCAGGATACGTTCGAGGCCGTCTCGCAACGGGGTGCCGGGCGCCAGCCGGGCAATCGTCGTGCGAAGCAGGTCCGAGGCCGGAACCTCAGCCATGAGGCGCCTTTCTGTCATGAAGCAGGTGGAGACTAGATTAGCTGTCTGTGAAAACCTCTTTCGTGTTGCCCGACGACCTGGTCCCCTCACAGCGCTCGCCGAAGGCTCCTGCGGCGGGTGGGGCAGTGCGGGCGCACAACCCGATGTGCTTCGGATGCGGAGAGGATGCGCCGACCGGTCTGCAGCTCAAGGCCGTTGCAGGCGAAGGGGTCAACCTCACCGCTCGCATGCAGGTCGAGGCACGTTTCGAAGGCGGACCCGGGGTGATCCACGGCGGCATTCTCTCGACCGCGTTCGACGAGGCAATGGGCCTGGCGCAGTGGATGGTCGGCGCAATCGCGGTGACCGCCCATCTCGAGATCGACTTCGCGAAGCCGATACCGATCGGCAGCGAGCTGCGCATCGAGGCCGAATGCATCGGTGAGGTCCGTCGCAAGCTGTACACCCGCGCGGTTGCGTACCTGGGCGACGACACGGAACCGGTCGGGGCCGCCCACGCGCTCTTCATCAAGATCAAGCCACTCGAGCACTACAAGGACAGTTTTGCCGCCAGCAGTGCCGCGGACTTCTATGCCGACAAGGTGGCCCGCAGAGAACGAAGCGGCGGAGCCTAGAGGAAGCCACACACTAGAACGAGTAGGGGCTCGAGGGGCCCCTGAGGGCGACGCGCATAGCGGTCTGCAGATCAGCGACCTGGGTGATCTTTATGCCGGAGGGAAGATCGAGTGATCCGGCCGGGACGATGGCGTGTTTGAAGCCCAGCCGCTTCGCCTCTGCCACCCGCCGACCTACCCCCGCGACGCGGCGCACCTCACCGGCGAGACCGATCTCGCCGAGCGCGACCATCGACCCGGGCAGTGACCGCTCGGCGAGGATGGAACTGAGAGCGAGCGCGACGGCGAGGTCTGCGGCGGGTTCGCTGATCTTCATGCCCCCGACAGTCGCGACGTAGACGTCCTGATCGAACGTCGGGAGATTGGCGCGGGCGGCGCAGACCGCCAAAATCATTGCCACTCTTGCCGAATCGATACCGACGACGGCGCGGCGCGGGTTGGCCAGGCTCGACTTCGAGACCAGCGCCTGCACCTCTCCGAGCAGTGGCCGCTTGCCGTCCATCGCCACGGTGATCGCAGTGCCCGCCACACCGATGTCGCGGTGGTGCAGGAACAATTCGGACGGATCTGTGACCTCGTGGATGCCGTCTTCGCGCTGTTCGAAACAGCCGACCTCATCGGCCGACCCGAACCGGTTCTTGATCCCGCGGACCATCCGCAGGGTCGAGTGCTTGTCTCCCTCGAAGGACAGGACCACGTCGACGAGGTGCTCGAGGGACCTCGGCCCGGCTACGGTGCCGTCTTTGGTGACATGCCCGACGAGGACGACGGCGATACCAGAGTTCTTCGCCAGTGACGTCAGAGCGGTTGTGACAGCGCGGATCTGGGTGACTCCACCGTTGACGCCATCGACGCTCTGCGCGACCATCGTCTGGACGGAGTCGACGATCATCAGCGAGGGCATGACGGCCTCGGCGTGGCCGAGGACAGCGCCGAGATCGGATTCGGCGGCGAGGTAGATCTCGTCGTGGACGGCTCCGGTGCGTTCGGCGCGCAGACGCACCTGTCCCGCGGATTCTTCGCCGGTGACGTAGAGGGCGCGCCTGCCCTGTAGTGCCCACTGCTTGACCGCCTCGAGCAGCAGCGTGGACTTGCCGACACCGGGTTCCCCGGCGAGCAGTAGCACCGACCCGGGGACGATCCCTTTGCCCAGAACACGATCCAGCTCACCGATACCGGTGGAGAAGGCCGCCGCATTGGTGGCGTCGATCTGGGACATCGGCCGCGCAGGCGTGCCGGGAACCGTTGCAAGCGTGGGCGATTTGCCGCCGCCGATCCCGGAGGTACCGGCAGCGATGGTCGCGACCTCGCCTACCGAACCCCACTCGCCGCAATCAGGGCAACGTCCAAGCCATTTCGCGACCTGATAGCCACACGCGCTACACCGGTACGTTGCTTTGGTCTTGGCCACCGGGCAACTCTAGCGGCGCCGTCCGACAACCCGGAAATGGTGGCTTCTGGCGACACCCACCTGGGGAAATAATCGCCAGAACCCACCAAGATCGGAGTGCTAGTGGGCTTCGCCCTCAGCCTCTTCGACCCCGCGCGGATGGTCCTGGCGCGGGAGGATGGCACCGGCGTCGACCGGGACGGAGATGGTGGTCTCGCCGGCCTTCTCGAAGTCGAAGACCATCGGGACGGTCAGGCCGGGCGTCAGGCTCGGCGGTGCGCCGGTCACGGTGACGGTGATGCGCTCTTCGCTGGGGTCTGTCGGCTCGTTGCTCGTGGTGAGCAGCAGCGCGGGCTCGCCGGCGCGCAGGGACTGGTTGGGTCCGATCGTCCTGCGGCCTTCGATCTCGACCTGACCGCTGCCGTCGGCGAACGAGATGCCTTCGAGCGTGTCGGTGGTGTCGGGGCTGCCATTGGAGATCAGGAAAGCCATCTCCAGGGGTCCGCCGTCGACGAACGCCTGAGTGCTGCCGTCCTTCGGGAAGACGATGTGT
Organism: Williamsia soli; assembly: GCF_017377795.1. Classification (GTDB taxonomy): domain Bacteria; phylum Actinomycetota; class Actinomycetes; order Mycobacteriales; family Mycobacteriaceae; genus Williamsia; species Williamsia soli. The sequence continues at coordinate 820,458 of NZ_JAFRDR010000001.1, forward strand.
ACATCACGGAGTGCCAGAGGTCCGGCGTCGATTTCGTTGCCGTTGATCGCGGGGGCCTGGTCGGCCGTCTGCGCGATCTGCCCGGCGCCGCACGCGGTGGTGCCGATCAGCAGGCCTGACGCGATGGTTGCGGCGGCCACTGCCGAGACGAATCGACTGCGCCGGACGTTCCGCAGCGACCGAGAACCCGTGGGTTGGGCCGAAACTTTCTGCACTGACACCGGTTTTCCTCCGAGGTAGGTCCTGATGCAACGCGCGCCCTGTCCCGGTTCGGTCGCCGGGAGATCCCGGTGCGTCCGAACACACAGTGCGTGCACTACGGAGCGTAGTGGGCGTTGCCCGGGAAAGTCTGTCCGGGTCGTGAAATCGATGCATTTTCGTCTTTCGCCCGGTCTGCGGCTCGTTGCTGACCTCGGTTGGTTCGTTCTCCGACCGAAGAGGCATGATGATTCTCATGAACGAGAATGTCACTACCGAGATCGTGTCGTCGTCGCGCGTGACGTTGAGCAGCCGCAGCTTCGCCTCCGACTTCGGTCTCGCCTCGTTCCAGCCGACCCGTGAGCGCTCGTTGATGCGCAGCGAGTTCACCGACAAGATGCGGTCGCCGGCCGGCACCGCCTCGCTGGGCTTCCTGCTGACGTTGGTCGACTACGTGACCTCGGATCCGGCATTGTCGGTCTCCGCACCCGATTGGACTGCCACCCAGAATCTGTCGTTGCACGCTTCGGAAGCTGTGCGGAAAGGTCCGGTCCTGATCGACAGCAACCTCGTACGGGTCGGCAAGAAGGCGGTCGTGGTGTCCGCCGACGTGTACGACGGACGCGGTATGACCGATCTCGGTGAGTTCGCGCGGGCGATCGACGGCGCTGCAGCGTCGGGGGAGGGGCCGGTTCTCGCCGGCCGGGCGCTGGTGACCTTCGTCCGATTGCCTCGGACCGCGGCGACCGGCGCCGACGACTACAAACCCGAGGAATGGATCGGCAAACTCCGCGAGCGCGACATCGAACCTGTTGAAGGGGACATCTACTCCCGTCTGGGGATGCGGGTCGTCGACCCGGCGGCCGGGATCATCGAACTCGACCTCTCGCCCTTTGTCGCCAACATGATCGGCACCATCCAGGGCGGTGCTCAGGCGCTGCTCGTCGAGGCGGCAGCGCACGCGATACGCCCGGGATTCGTCGCGACGGACATGCAGTTGCACTACCTCTCACAGGTGCGGGTCGGACCGGCGAGGTCGTACGCCGACGTGGTCCGTGACGCGAGCGATCACTGCGTCGTGAACATCGGTCTGGTCGATGCCGGCGACGGCGGCCGGCTACTCGCGTTGACGACGGTCACCATGCGGGGTTCAGCGGGCTTGGACAAGCGTGTGGACAGGTGACCGATCGACGACCGGCGCCTAGCCTCATCCGGTTCGTCGGCGGCTTGGTTCGGGCTATGTGCCAGCACACTTTTCAGGTGCCGTCAAGGTTTGCGAAACCGCTGGTATGCCGCTGACCTGCACCGTTGGCTGATGACTTGGAACGTCCCGTGCTAGACTGGGCAAATCGAAAGGGGCATGGAACATTGAATTTCAAAGTTGGTGACACCGTTGTCTACCCCCATCACGGTGCCGCACTGGTCGAAGACATTGTGACCCGAACCATCAAGGGCGAGGCCGTCGAGTACCTCGTTTTGAAGGTGGCCGATGGTGACATGACAGTTCAGATTCCATCCACGAAGCTCGAGTACGTGGGTGTCCGCGACGTCGTCGGGGAAGAAGGACTGGGCAAGGTCTTCGACGTCCTCCGGGCGCCGCACACCGAGGAGCCCACGAACTGGGCGCGTCGGTTCAAGGCCAACCAGGAGAAGCTCATCTCGGGTGACATCATCAAGGTGGCCGAGATCGTGCGTGACCTGTGGCGTCGCGAGCAGGATCGGGGATTGTCCGCAGGTGAGAAGCGGATGCTGACCCGCGCTCGCCGTGTTCTGGTCGACGAGCTCTCGTTGGCACAGAACACCAACGACGAGAAAGCCTCCATCATCCTCGATGAGGTTCTCGCCGCCGCTTCCTGACCGAAGCAGCAAGGTTCTGGTGTCTACAGTCGCGTTGATCCCGGCCGCCGGCCGCGGAGAGCGGCTCGGCGCGGGACTTCCCAAAGCTTTCGTCGACCTCGCCGGTCACAGCATGTTGCATCACGCAGTGCGTGGTGCGCAGGCCAGCGGGGTCGTCGACGCATTGGTTCTCTCTGTACCGCTCGACCTCGTCGAGCAGGTGCAATCTCAATTCCCCGAGGTGATCGTGGTCGCCGGCGGTGCGGAGCGCTCAGACTCCGTACGTGCGGCCCTGGCTGCGGCACCTGCGTCCGACGTGGTGCTCGTCCATGACGCTGCCCGCGCTCTGACCCCTCCTTCTCTTTTTGCCGACGTCGTTGCGGCCGTGACGGCCGGCGCCCCCGCGGTCGTGCCCGGGTTGCCCGTCGTCGACACCATCAAGTCCGTCGATCCCGCAGGTGCGGTGACCGGCACGGTGGACCGCGGCCCTCTCCGGGCAGTACAGACGCCGCAGGGGTTCGACGCCGCCATGCTCGACGCCGCATACGCCGCAGCGAGTGCCGACTTCACCGATGACGCCGGTCTCGTCGAGGCGCAGGGCATCCCGGTGCAGGTCATCCCCGGCGATCCGCTGGCGTTCAAGATCACCACGCCGTGGGACCTGCGGCTCGCGACGTGGCTGCTGCACGAACGGGCCCGTGCATGAGGGTTGGTATCGGGACCGACGTGCACCCGATCGCCGTGGGCAAACCGTGCGCGATGGCAGGGTTGTTGTTTCCCGACGACGACGGCTGCGAGGGCCACTCCGACGGCGACGTGGCTGCTCACGCCCTGTGCGACGCGCTGCTCTCCGCTGCCGGACTCGGCGACCTTGGGTCGGTGTTCGGTACCGGCAGGCCGGAATGGGACGGGGTCAGTGGCGCCGCGATGCTCACGCACGTCCGGGAGCTCTTCGACGCAGCCGGATTCAGATTGGGTAACGCTGCTGTCCAGGTCATCGGTAATCGCCCCAAGATCGGCCCTCGGCGCGCCGAGGCCCAGCACGTTCTCGGGGAGTTGCTCGGCGGACCGGTTTCGGTATCCGCCACCACCACCGACGGTCTGGGTTTGACCGGCCGCGGTGAGGGGATCGCTGCCGTGGCCACAGCCCTGCTACTCGACAAGTAGGATTGCGGATCGTGACCCTGCGCCTTTACGACACCGCCACCCGAGACGTGCGTGAATTCACGCCGTTGCGTCCCGGCCATGTTTCGGTGTACCTGTGTGGCGCCACCGTCCAGGGGGTCCCGCACATCGGGCACGTCCGCAGCGGTATCGCTTTCGATGTGTTGCGGCGCTGGTTGGCGTACAAGGGCTTCGACGTGGCATTCGTGCGCAATGTGACGGACATCGACGACAAGATCCTCCGCAAGGCCGCCGACAACGAGCGTCCCTGGTGGGAATGGGCGGCGACTCACGAGCGCGAGTTCAACTGGGCCTACGACCAATTGGGTGTCTTGGCGCCGTCGGCCGAACCGCGGGCCACCGGGTTCATCACCCAGATGGTCGAATACATGGAGCGGCTCATCGAGCGCGGGCATGCGTATGCCTCCGACGGCAATGTCTACTTCGATGTGCTGAGCCTGCCCGCGTACGGGTCCTTGTCCGGGCACCGCCTTGACGATGTCCATCAAGGGGAGAGTGCCGGCACCGGTAAGCGCGATGCCCGCGACTTCACCCTATGGAAGAGTGCGAAGCCCGACGAGCCCTCGTGGCCGACTCCGTGGGGTCGCGGCCGGCCGGGCTGGCATCTCGAATGCTCGGCCATGGCGACGTCGCTGCTTGGTCCGGAGTTCGATATCCACTGTGGCGGAATGGATCTCGTCTTCCCTCATCACGAGAACGAGCTGGCGCAGAGCCACGGGGCCGGGGATCCGTTCGCACGCTACTGGTTGCACAACGGCTGGGTCACCATGGGGGGCGAGAAGATGTCGAAGTCCCTCGGCAATGTCGTCGCCATTCCCGCCATGTTGCAACGCTTTCGGGCAGTCGAACTGCGGTACTACCTCGGTAGTGCCCACTACCGGTCGATGCTCGAATACTCCGAACATGCCGTCGAAGACGCTGCACGAGGTTATCGCGGCTTGGAATCGTTTGTGCAGCGCACCGTTTCGCGAGTGGGTGCGGTTCCGGTCGGTGACGTGCCCGCGGAGTTCGCGGCTGCGCTCGACGATGACCTCGGGGTCCCGGCTGCGCTGGCGCACATCCACGGCACGGTCAAGACCGGCAACATCGCGCTCGAGAACGGCGACCATGCGACCGCGCTCGAATCGGCGTCGTCGGTGCGGGCCATGCTCGACATCCTCGGGGTCGACCCGCTGGCCGAGCACTGGGCCGATGGCGGCAGCGATACCGACCTGACCGAGGCGCTCGACGTGCTGGTGCGGGCCGAGCTCGATCGGCGCACCACCGCGCGTTCTGAGAAGAACTGGGCGGTCGCCGACGAGGTGCGAGATCGGTTGGCACGGGCGGGCATCGATGTCATCGACACCCCGGATGGCCCGCAGTGGTCGTTGACCGAGAAGAAAGACAATCCAGAGGCAGGCCGATGATCGGCGGGCCACAGGGCACATTCAGCGGAAGGTGGTTGGCTGATGGCCGGCAATTCACGACGTAAGGGCGCGGTCCGTAAGGACGGCACCAAAAAAGGTCAGTCAGTGGGCTCGGGCGGTCAGCGCCGCCGCGGCCTCGAGGCCAGGGGTGCAACCCCGAAAGCCGTTGACCGGACCTATCATCAGGCCCACAAGAAGGCCAAGGCCGCCGCCAGGAGCAATGCGACCTCCGGAGGACGGACGCCGCGCGGCAAGACCCTGACGGAGCAGCCCGAGTACGTGCTCGGCCGCAACCCGGTGGTCGAATGCCTGCGCGCCCAGGTGCCCGCGACGGCACTGTACGTCGTCCTCGGTGGCGACGCCGATGAACGCGTCTCGGAGGCCGTGCAGCTGGCCGGGAACATGGGTATCTCGATCCTCGAGGTACAGAAGCCCGAACTCGACCGGATGAGCACCAACGGCATGCACCAGGGCATCGCGCTGCAGGTGCCGCCGTACCGCTACGCCCACCCGACAGATCTGATGCAATACGCGATCGATTCGGGTCAGCCCCCCTTGCTGGTGGCGCTCGACAACATCACCGACCCCCGTAATCTGGGCGCGGTGATCCGTTCGGTGGCTGCGTTCGGTGGACATGGAGTGGTGATCCCCGCTCGCCGCAGTGCGTCGGTGACCGCCGTCGCGTGGCGGACCAGCGCGGGCGCCGCGGCCCGGCTGCAGGTGGCTCAGGCCACGAATCTGACCCGCACCCTGAAGGAATGGGCTGAAACGGGTGTTCAGCTCGTCGGCCTGGACGCTGACGGTGATGTGACGCTCGACGACTACGACGGCTCCGGCCCGACGGTCATCGTCGTCGGCTCCGAGGGCAAGGGGCTCTCACGCCTGGTGCGTGAGTCCTGCGACTCGATCCTGTCGATCCCGATGGCCGGCGACGTCGAGAGCCTCAACGCCTCCGTCGCAGCCGGGGTCGTCCTCGCGGAGTTCGCGAGACAACGCCGCTCCTAGCTCCCGCCCAAAATGGGTCCTTCTGGCGAACAAAGCCGCAGGTCGGCTTCGCCAGAAGGACCCATTTCCGGATAGACGGGAGTCAGGCGGGGGTCTTTTTCGGCGTCGGCCAGATCCTGCCCATGACGACTTTGATGATGATGCCGACGACGATGATGACGATGCCGGTGACCTCGTGCAGCGAATCGGTGACCAGACCCGCGATGCCGGTGACGATGACGAAGATGGGCACCCAATCCCACAGGCGGGCCAGGGACTGCGGACTTACGTCCTCGCCTGCCTTCTGCTGTGCGCGGTCGGAGGCGTAGTCGGGATAGAACTCGGTGAACGACAACGCGAAAACCGTTCCCGCGAGCTGGATGATCCAGGCCGTCCAGAAGTTGTTGTTGTCGTCGAGAACCGCATCACCGTAGAGACCGGCTGCTGCAGCGACACCGAAGCCGAACACCCATGACCAGGTGATCATGTAGTTGATGTGGCGGAACAGTGGGTGGTCCCACACTTCCTTCGGCGCTTGCTCCTTCGCGTACTGCAGCGTGAACGGCTGCCTGATGATGATCGACACGAGCGCAAACGAGACCAGGGCGATGTTGGTCATCTCGCCGCCCCACTTCTCGAGCCAGTCGATGATGTCTGCCGATGCGAACTGGGCGAGCAGCACCATGGCCGCGAAGTAGGTGACGTCGAAGACTTCGAGCAATTTGATCTTGCTGCCTCGTCGATGCCCGCCGATGACGAACAGGAGGGAAAGGCCGAAGGCTGCTGCAGCCGCTTCTTCAAAGCGCCCGGGTCCATTGAGGAAGGCCATCAGGATCCAAGGCGCAAGACCGGCAAACGGCGAATTGAGGAACGCCGAGAGAATACGACGACCTTTCGACTGTTCGACGATATGGGTCTCGTTGGTTGTGGAATTGTCTGTCACGGCTACGGGGGCCCCATCTCGGGTCGATACTCAGGCAGTTCGGATGTCTGCTCAGGTGATCGTAGCGGGGTGGGGCACCCGTTACCGGGCAAAGGCGTTAGGCCGGATCACCATTGAGGAAATTGATGATGACCGGATTGACAACGCCGGGGGTTTCGATCGGTATCAGGTGTGTGCCAGGCAAGACCGCGAGACGCGCGTTGGGCAATACCCCGACGATTTCCGCGCTGTGCTCGAGCGTCACCTCGTCGTGATCGCCCTGCATCACCAGAGTCGGTGCGGTGATCACACTCAGATCTGAGAGCGCGATTTCGGGTTCATTCGCGATCATCGTGGTGGTCTTCTCGAATACGACAGGGAAATGGTCGTCACCCTCGGGTGCGGCCGCGGCGTAATCAGGGCGGAGGAATTGCACGATTTCGGAGTCGATGTCGTCGATGCTGTCGAGGAGTCCACCGGCAGCGCGGCCGGATGAGTTCAGGTATTGCCCGAGCACGACCATGCGATTCACCAGATCGGGTCGTTTGAGAGCAACCAGGAATGCGATGACGGCGCCGTCGCTCCAGCCGACGAGGTGAGCCGGACCGCCCACGACCTCATCGAGATAGACGATGGTCTCGTCGGCCATCGCCTCGTAGTGGAACTCGTCCATGACGTCCGCGCTGTGTCCGTGGCCGTGGCGCTCGGGTACGTACACCTTGAAGCCGGCGTCGACGATCGGTCGGTACTGGCCGCCCCAGTCGGCTGCCGCGGAGAACGCGCCATGCAGGAGGACCACGGGGGCGCCGTCGCCGTCGACCTGGTGCCAGATCTCCGTGTCGGGAACGGGATGGTTGATTTTCACGTATCCGGTGTACTCGGTGCTCATGTCGTCGATCTTTGCAGAAAACCGGACAGTCGACCTCGCAAATCAACCCGTAGCGGGCGAGCGTCCGCTATCAGACCGATAGGGTCGAAAACATGGTGAGTGCAAGCACGAAGGTGATCCTGTCCGACGGAGTCGTCGAAGGTGTCCGAGACGGGGATTTCATTCGCTGGCGAGGCATCCCCTATGCCGCGCCTCCCGTGGGTGAGCTGCGATTCCGATCTCCGGAACCGGCGATTCCGTGGAGTGGGGTGCTGGCCGCCGACAGCTTCGGCAACGCTGCTCCGCAGAACCCGAAGTACGCCGTCGTCGAGCGCGGCAAGCACCAGCCGGTGAGTGAGGACTCGCTGATCATCAACGTGGTGGCGCCTGGCCGGACGTCGGAGAAGCCGCGCGCGGTGATGGTCTTCATCCACGGCGGTGCGTACATCCTGGGCTCCACCGCGACTCCGCTCTACTACGGTCACGACCTGGTCAAGCGGGGGGACGTGATATTTGTGTCGATGAACTACCGGCTCGGGCCGCTGGGTTACGGCGACTTCACCCAGTTCTCCACCGAGGACCGGGTCTTCGAGTCGAATCTGGGTCTGCGTGATCAGGTCAAGGCCCTCGAGTGGGTACGCGACAACATCGCCGATTTCGGGGGCGACCCCGGCAACGTGACGATTTTCGGTGAGAGCGCGGGAGGCAACGCGGTCACCACGCTGATGGCGACCCCGGCGGCGGGTGGACTCTTCCATCGAGCCATCGCCGAGAGTTCGGCCCCGATGCTCACCCTGCACAAACATTATGCAGATCGTTGGGCCCGCAAGCTCACCGAATTGTTGTGCGCCGATATGGGTGTCGACGATGTGGTCACGGCGCTGACCACGGCGTCCCTCGCGCAGATGGGTCGGGCCGGGCACCGGCTCGCGCGCTGGGTCACCAAGGACACACCGGGGTTGCTGCCGTACGGGCCGGTCGTCGACGGTGACTACCTTCCGGTGGCCCCGGTGGAGGCGTTTGCGGAGGGGACGGCGCATCAGGTCCCGATGATCATCGGGACCAACCGAAACGAGGGCACACTCTTCAAGCGGCTCCCGGACGGGATGTTGTCGACAGAGGAATCGATCTCGGCGATGTTCGCGAACACCGAACCAGATGCACAGGAACGGATCACCGGTTCCTATGGGGAGAAGCTCACCTCCCGGAAAATGGTGCAGTTCGGCGGCGACTACATCTTCTGGGTCGGCACGATCGCGGTCACCCAGGGCCACTCCGAGCATGCCCCGACGTACGCCTATCGATACGATTTCGCGCCGCGTCTGATGAAGTGGCTGGGTCTCGGAGCCACGCACGCTTCCGAGTTGTTGGCCGTTTTCGGTGTCTACCGGGGGCGGGCCGGCCGGTTGCTGACCGCGGTCGGCGACCGTCGTGATGCCCTGCGGGTCACCTCGGAGATGCAGGACCACTGGCTCTCCTTCGCCAAAACCGGTGAACCGCTGGCGAGTTGGCCCAGGTACACTCCGAAGGTCCGGGCTACCCGGATCTTCGATCGGCATTCCTATGTGGAGGTCGACCCGTGGCGGGCACGTCGCGAGGCGTGGTCCGGGTTCGGCGATTATGCCGCCAAGATTCCCGGTGCGGAGAAGGCAACCGAGGAGATGGAGAACGTCTGATGCGGGTTTTCACGTCGGCTGAAGAAATCTTGGCCGCTGTCGGGACCGAGATCGGCAAGAGCGAGTGGCTGACCATCTCGCAAGAGCGGGTCAACCAGTTCGCAGAGGCCACCGGTGATCACCAGTGGATCCATCTCGACGTCGACCGGGCCAAGAAGGAGAGTCCGTACGGCGGGACCATCGCGCACGGTTTTCTGACCCTGTCCCTCGTCCCCTTCCTCAGTGCCCAGATCTACAAGTTCGAGGGCGTCAAGATGGGCATCAACTACGGCAGCAACAAGGTCCGCTTCCCGTCGCCGGTGCTCGTGGGTTCGGCCATCCAGCTGACCAGCACCCTGTCCGAGGCGACCGACCTCGGAGACGGTGCGCTGCAGAACACCTTCACCCAGACCATCGCGGTCGAGGGTGGCAGCAAGCCCGCGCTGGTCCTGGAGATGGTCACCCGGGTCATCTTTTGAGACGTGGCGTGGTTGCCGTGGGCCTCGTCCTCGCGGTGCTGACAATCGGCGGGTGCGGCGACGAGACCGCGTCCGCCGGTCGTTCGACCATGAACACGACCACCACCCCCGCGACCACCAGCTCCACGACCACCGCCTTCACACCGACGCCGGCGGAGCCGGTCTACGGTGCACCGTTCATCGACCGCGTCGAATGGACGGCCACCGAGCAGGGCCCGAGCCTGCAGGTCTTCCCGACCGAGGCGGGCCGGAACGTCCAGGGCGAAACCGAACTCGATCCCGCCTGGGCGGAAGTGGTGGCACTCGATCCCACCGCCGACAGTCCCGGGATGCGCGAACAGTTCGCTTGTCATTGGCGGTTCGCGAGGATCGTCGCGCCGGACAAGACGAGCTGGAACCTGGAACCGTGGCGTCCGGTGGTCACCGACGAAGAGATGATCGCCTCCCGCTGCAATCCCGGCGGCGCGGAAGAACAGATTCCCTGAACCCCGGCGGGACGCGGGCGCGGTCAGGCAGGAGTGATCGCCCGAACCACCTGACCGACGCGCAGGACGCCTGCCGGATCGTGCTGGTCGGCGAGCGCACTGAGCCAGGCGAGGGTGTCCTCGTCGTAACAGCGGGCGAGACGCGCAGGATCGCTACCGGGTGAGAAGTTGGGCAGCTGACCCACCGACCACGGGGCGACGGAGTCCATGATGGCAGCCGCATGGGGCGCGACATGCTCGGCGATCGGCGGCGCCAGAACGCCGATCGTCACCAGGTTGTAGGCGGCTCCGCGATGGCAGAAGGCGCTGCGCTGCGCTGCCGGCCGTGACATCGCCCCACCGAGCAGCCGCACCTCGACGACGACCTGAGGTGACTGCGAGTTCGGGCCAGCCAGGGCGAGCAGGGCTTCGACGGCCTCGTCGCCGAGCTCGCCGAGCAGGGTGCTGTTCTCGTGTACGGGCATCGGGTCCACCGGGTCTGCGTGGATCGCTCCCATCGCTGCGTAGGGCATCGGGCCGACGATGTCGATCAACGGCTCGGCGATCGCGCGGATGGGCGCGATCAGCGCTTCCGCCTCCGCATGGTCGGCCAGGGAGGCGTAGCGGACGGCGAACGTGAGCTTGCCTGCCAACAGAGGTGGAACGTCCGGGAGTGGCGGCAACTGCAGGAAAGCGATGGATGTCGTGGCATGTTCGGGCAGGTCGACACTCCACTCGCGCCACGCCCGCAACACGGCCGGCGCATCGGATCCGTCAAAGTAGATTGCCCCGCCGTAGATCTCGGAGATGGGTAGCAGGTCGATCTCGACCGACGTGACGATGCCGAGAGTGCTCTTGCCGCCGCGCAGTCCCCAGAAGAGTTCGGCGTGGTTCTCCGGGGACACGAGCAGGATCTCGCCCTGTCCGGTGACGAGCTCGAAGGAACGGACGTGGTCGGACGAGAGCCCGACGCTGCGGACGAGGGGTCCGATGCCCCCTCCGGTGAGGAAGCCGATCACCCCGACGCCGGGTGCCGAGCCGGCGAGCGCCGCGAGCCCGTGCGGGGCGGCCGCGTCGATGACCTGCTGCCAGCGCACGCCCGCGCCGACTCGTGCGGTCCTTGCCTCGACATCGATGTCGAGGCCGCCGAGGCCTGCGGTGTGCACGAGGATGGTGCCGTTGTCGATCGGCAGCGCCCCGTGCCCGGTGGACTGTACCCCGACGGTCAGGCCGTGGCGTCCGGCGATCCGGAGCGTCGCAGCGACGTCGGCCGCGGATTCGGGGAACACGATCGCGCAGGGATCGACCGGAACCGCGACGTTGAAGGGGATCGCGCGCTCGGATCCGGGTTCGCCCGGGCGGGTGACCAATCCGGCCACTGCTGCCTGCAGTTCCGCAGTGGGGTCTGCATTGGTGCTGTTGGGGGTCGGGGGCGAGATGGTCATCGTCGGTGGGCCTTTCATCAATGGTCTGCGAGCTGGTGAAAGCCAGCATGCGCCGAGGCCCTTGGCGGGTTCTTGGTCTGCTCATCCAAGAATGTTTCAAGAAAGCGGGCGCCTTCACGCCGGGTGCGTGATTCGCTGCACCTCAGTGACCAGGCCATTCATGCCCAGTGCAAGGGCGGCCCGCGCGATCTCGTCGAGTTCGCGCGTCCGCGCATCCGACGCTGGACGCAGCGAGCAGTCGAGTAGCCGACATCGCAGCACCGAGGGGGCCCCGCCGGTGTCCATCGCGAGGGTGCGAGCCTGATCGTTGAACCGGTGGGCGAGGTCGTCGTCGCCGGCGCAGGCGTGCAGGCGCGCGAGCGCGAGTGCGACCGGTCCGACGACCCCCACCTGACCGATGATCGCGATCCGATCGGCGAAGGGCTCGAGTTCGGTCCGGAATGCGTCGGCGTATTCGACGAGTCCGTGGTCGGCGACGAGATGGGCCAGCAGGACAGTGTGCCCGAGTGTGGTCCAGACATGGGCGGTACGCGCGCCGAGCCACTGCCGGATCATGGCGTCGGCGAGGTCGCGTTCGACCGGGGTGCCGGTCGTGGTCGCCGCGCCGGCGGCCACCACCCCCGCCAGCCCGGTGTCGCCGCCGGTGGCTATCAGCCCCCGAATCCATTGCAGCAGTTCGGATTCGTCAGAGGCGGGACCGATGGTCACCAGACCCTGATCGCGGGACAGGGTCATCGTCGCGACCATGCCGCTGCCCGCTACATACAGTTCGGTCTGTTCGTGGACGTGCGCGGCGATCTCGTGGTGGCGGCGAGCTTCTGCGAAATCGCCGCGCCAGAAAGCGATCACCGCCTCCATCCACCGGAGTTGTGCTCGCAGCACCGGAAGGCCCAGGTCTTCGCTGCCCTCGATGCCGTGCCGCAGATGTCGGGCGGCGGCGTCGACATCGCCGAGATTCATCGTCGCCATGGTGGCGATCGAGTGGGCGATCACCGTGTCCACCCGGGACTGCCGATGACCGAGGGCGAAGAGTTGCTCGATCAGTTCCGGCACCTGGTGGCTGTGGGTCGCGACACCGGAGTAGGTGATCAGCCGGGCCATCAGCACCTCTGCGGCGACGTCGGGATCTCCGAGTTCGGCTGCCAGATCCATTGCCCGGGTCAGGTATCCGGCTGCAACGTCGGGGTCGGGGTTGTAACAGTGACCGACGCTGAGGGCGCCGAGGACCTGGGCGTGGGCGACGGGGTCGTCGGCGACGAAGCCGTCGAGTTGTTCGAGGACCGCCAGCAGCGAACCGGGATCTTCGCTGGGTGCCAGCCAGGGCCATCCACCACTCGAGCGCAGGAGTGAGCCCGCCAGCTTGCCCGCGGTCGCAGTGCGGCCGGCTCGCATCGCGGCGACCAACTGCGACTCGACGGTGTCGAGGACGGTCTGTCCCCGGCCGGCGCGAGAGAGGGCCTCGAGCAGCGCGAGCATCAGATCGTCGCGTTCGATGTCGACCGAACGTTGGTGGGGCAGCAAGTCATGGGCGTCGAGAGCTCGTTGCCACCAGAGAGCCGCGGTTTCCGAGCTCCATCGATCGGCCGCGTCCTCGGCGGCGGCCCGGCAAGCCCGTACCGCCTCGTCGGCGTCCACCAGCGGTAGTGCGGCCAGCAAGTGGGTGGCACGACGGCTGAGCAGGTCGGTGCCGACGCCGCCACTGTCGAGGGCGGCCGCAACCCGGGCATGGGTCCGCTTGCGCTGTAGCCCCGGCATGCTCGCGAGAATCTCTTCGCGCAGCAGCCCGTGGGCGAAGGTGTAACCATCGGCTCCGGGCGCGGGCACGATGATCCGGTCGTCTGCTGCGGCGTCGAGGTGGTCGGCGAGCTCGTCGATGTCGAGTTGTGTTGTGGCAGAGAGTAGACCGATGTCGATGTCGTCGCCGATCACCGCCGCGGTTCGCAAGATCTTCAGGACCTCGACGCCGAGCCCGGCAAGTCGGCGGCCGAGCACGGAGCGGACCGCGAGCGGGATCTCGCCGCTCATCCGTTCGTGGCTCGACAGCCGGGCGTATTCAGAGATGAAGAGGGGGTTGCCGGCGGTGCGCGCTGCCAGCACCTCGATCTCACGTTCACCGATGGCGTCGTCGGCGACCTGGGTTGCCAGCGCTGCGATGTCGCCGGGGCCCAACGCCGGCACCACGATCTGGCGGTTGCCCCCGCCTCGGGCGACCGCGCTGCTCAGCCTGCCGAGCGCCGCGCTGCCCTCGCCCTCACGGATCGTGACCACCACGGCCACCCGATGCCCGCGCAGGGCGGTGGCCATGAAGGCGAGTGCCCCGAGCGACATCGGATCCGCCCACTGGGCATCGTCGATCACGACCATCAACGGCGCCGACGCAGCTGCGTCCTCGATGAGACGTTGCACGCGTTCATAGGTGGTGAAGCGCGCGGTGTCGGGATCGACGTCGGTGGGGATGGACAACACCTCATCCGGGTCGCCGCCCAGCGCGCTGACCAGCTGTCGGGCCGGCCACCAGGCCGGGGCGCCTTCCTCTGGGCTCCGCGCCCACACGTCGCGGCCACCCATCTGGCGGAGCCGTGCGGCTGCTTCCTCGGCCAGTCGTGTCTTCCCGATCCCGGGCGGTCCCATCAGGATCATCCACCGGGTGCCGCCTGCCACGACATCGTCGAGCAGGTGATCGATCTGCTCGATCTCGCGGCCGCGACCGACGATCGAGCTGCTGCGTGGTGCTGCACTGACATCGACGGCGGTCTCCCCGGCGGGACGCACGGCACTCGGCGACTGGAGTTCGGCCGCACCGGACCAGCCGGGCCTGCGTGGCCACGCAGCCAGTTCCGGATCGTGTCGCAGGATCGCCGTGTGCAGCTCACGTAATTCGGTGCCCGGTTCGAGACCGAGCTCGGCGTCGAGGCGATCGGAGTGTTCGGTGAAGATCTCCAAGGCCTCCGGGGAGCGGCCCGCGCGGTGCAGGGCGAGCATGTGCAGCCAGCAACTGCGATCACGGAAGGGGTGGGCATCACGCAGGGTGGCCACCTCGACGAGTGCGTCGGCGATCCGGTTCACCGCAAGCAGCGCGGTGATCCGGTTCTCACGGCAGTCGCTGCGGATCTCCTCGAGTCCGCGGGCCTCGAGGATGACCCATTCTTCATCGGCCATGCCGCTGAGCAGTGGCCCCCGCCAGAGCGACAGCGCGTGGTCCGCCGCGTCGAGGGCATCCTGCCAGTCATGGGCGAGGGCGCATTTGTGCGCGGTGGCCGCGGCGTCGGTGAACTCGGCGACATCGACGTCGTCGGCGGGGACGTCGAAGACGTATCCGGGCGTCTGCCTGCGAATGGGAGACGAGCCGGCAGAGTCACTGCGCAGAGCGCGCCGTAGGTTGGAGATGTACGCCTGGAGGCTGGAGGCGGCGCTCGGTGGGGCACTCTCACCCCAGAGTGCATCGGTCAGTCGGTCGGTGGACACGACGGTGCCGCGGTGGATCAGCAGCTGCGCCAGTACCATTCGCTGTTTCGGTGAGCCGAGGTCGACCGACTCGCCGGAGTCGGTGCGGACCGCGGCGAGTGGGCCGAGCAGCTGATAGCGCATGATTTTTTCGACTTTAGCCCGCGGGCGTGCCGTCTGCCCTTGCGTTGTCGTTCGAACGGATGTCCGCCGTCAGAACGGTGGTGGCGGGCCGTCATCGTCGGTTGATGGTTTCGGCGGGGATGTCGGTACATCGAGCATCCGACGATTCAGCCAAGACGATCGAACGTGACTGACACAGGTCTATGTGCAGGCGACGTCAGTCGGTTCGGCGAAGTTGCTCGTCGAGGATCCGGCATCGTTCCATGGTTGGAACGCCGCCGGTTCGCTCGGCTATTCCCCTGGCGGTGGCGACCAACTCCACTGCCACCGCGCGGTTCCCGGTGAGCATGTGAAGTCGTGCCAGGGCAAGGGCGACGGGACCAACGGAGGCCAATTGCCCGACCACGCCGATACCGTCGGTGAACGGCTCGAGTTCGGCGATGAAATCCTGGGCGTGCTCGATCAATCCGAAGTCGGCGACGACGTGGGCCAGCGCCACGGCGTGGCCCAGTGTGAACCAGACGTGCGCGCCGCGGGTGGCCTGCCGTTGCCGGACGAGGGTGTTGGCGAGATCGCGGTCGAGGGGTGCCCCGGGGATCGATGCCAATCCTGCGGCGATGACTCCGAGCATGTTGGTGTCGGTGGGACTGGCGACGACCTCGGTGATCAGTTCGCGGGCCATGACCTTCTCCGACTCCGAGAGGAAACCCTGCTCACGGCGCAGGCCCATCAGCGACATCGTCGACTGGCCGGTCACGTAGAGCTCGGTCTGCTCGTGTACCCGCTTGGCAATGGATTGGTGGTGTTCCGCGCGCTCGAAATCGCCGTGCCAGACCGCGACCACCACCTCCATCCACCGCAACTGCGCACGCAAGATGGGCAGGCTCAGTTCTTCGGCGCCCGCGATGGCTTGCTGTAGATGGTCCTGCACCGCGGCGATGTCGCCCAGGGTGTACGCGGCCATGGTCGCGATCGAATGGGCGATGACGGCGTCGAAGCTGGCCTGGCGGTGCTCGAAAGCCAACAGTTCGCCGATCACCGTGATGACTTCGCTCGCGTGGGTCGATACACCCGAGAAGGTGATCAGCCACGCCATCATGACCTCGGCGGTGATCTCCGGGTCGTCGGCGATCGCGGCGTATTCCTGTGCCCGCCTGATCAGTTCGGGTGCGAGCGTCGGATCCGGATGGTAGCTGTGCCCGACGCTGAGTGCCCCCAGAACCTGGGCCCGGGCTGCGGGGTCGTCGGCGACCACCTTTTCGGCCCTGGCCAGCAGGAGCAGCAGTGGAGCGGGATCCTTGGTCGGTGAGACCCACGGCCAACCGCCCCCGGAGCGCAGCAGCGAGCCTGCGAGTCTTCCCACAGTCGAGGGTTTTTCGGCTCGCACCGCCACCGTCAACGCCGTCTCGACCGTTTCGAGCACGGTTTGCCCACGCCCCGACCGTGAAAGGGCTTCGAGTAGTGCGACGGTCAACTCGTCGCGCTGCTCGTCGATCTGCTCGGCGGCAGGCAATAGTTCGTAGGCTGCCAGGGCCTGCTGCCACCAGTACACAGCGGCCTCGGAGTTCCACCGGCTTGCGGAGTCGGTCGCAGCGCCGGCACAGGCGGCCACCGCATCCCCGGGATCGACGAGAGGCAGTGCGGCCACCAGATGCTGTGCCCGCCTGGTGACTACATCGGCGCCGACACTTTCGGTCAATACTTCGGCAACTCTGGCATGCGCCCGTTTTCGGCGCAGCGCGGGCATCTGGGCCAGCACCTCCTCGCGCAGCAGGCCGTGCGCGAACGCATAACCGCCGCTGCCGGGCGCGGCTGTGATGATCCGCTCGTCGGCGGCCTCGTCGAGATGATCTGCCAGCGAGTCGATGTCGAGATCAATGGTCCGAGACAGCACGCCGATATCGATGGTGTCGCCGATGATCGCCGCCATCCGGAGGGTCTTGAGCACCTCAGAATCGAGACCGGACAGACGAAGCCCGAGCACCGAACGTACCGCGAGCGGCAGTTCGCCTGTGTTGCGTTCTTCGCGGGACAGGCGCGCGTACTCGGACACGAACAGGGGGTTACCCCCGGTCCGGCGTACCAGGCGGGTGACCTCGTCGTCGGTCAGTTCACCTCCTGCCGTCTGCGTTGCCAGGGCAGAGGCTTCGTCGTCGTCGAGGGCCGGCACCACGATCTGGCGGTTGCCGGTGGCACGGGCGACCGCGCTGAGCAAACGTCCGATCGCGGGATGATGCTCGCCCTCGCGGAGCGTGATCACGAACGCGATCCGATGATGGTGGGCGGAGGTCGCCATCGACGCCAGGGCGCCGACGGACATCGAATCGGCCCACTGCGCGTCGTCGACCACCACTGCCAGAGGCTTCGTCGCCGCACCTTCCTCGAGTATCCGCTGGATCCGGTCGTAGGCAGTGAAACGGGCGGTGTCGGCGTCGACACCCTCTGGCGTGGCGAGGATTTCGGCAGGGTCGGTGCCCAACGCGTCCACCAGTTGCCGCGCAGGCCACCACGCCGGTGCCCCCTCCTCTGGGTTCCTCGCCCAGATCGCACGGCCGCCCATCGACTCCAGTCGTCGGGCCGCCTCGTCGGCGAGCCGAGTCTTGCCGATACCCGGCGGCCCGATCAGGATCAGCCAACGCGTGGCTCCGGCGACGACGTCGTCGAGCAGCCGTGCGATCAGCGCTTGTTCGCGGACCCTTCCGACCAGTCCGCCGGGTGCGGGAACCTCAGGTGCCGCAGTCGAATGATCTACGGCAGGATCGGGTTCCGGTGTACGCAGTTCACCCGCGCCCGACCAACTGGGTCTGCGGGGCCAGGCCGCCAGTTCCGGGTCGTGCCGCAGTACCGCGCCCTGGAGTTCGCGGAGTTCGGCACTCGGTTCGAGACCGAGGTCGGTGTCGAGGCGACGGGCGTGATCGGCGTAGACATCCAGCGCCTCAGCCGAACGCCCCGCGCGGTGCAGCGCGAGAATGTGCAACCACGCACTGCGGTCGCGGTAGGGCTGGTCGGTGCGCAGCGCAACGACGTCCGCAAGCGCCTGCGCCAGCCTGCCGAGCGCCAACAATGCGGTGATCCTGACTTCGCGGCACCCGCTGCGAATCTCTTCGAGGCGCGCGGCCTCGGTGTGCACCCATTCCTCGTCGCGCTGGCCGACGAGCAATTCGCCGCGCCACAGCTTCAACGCCCGTTCGGCGGTGTCGAGGGCCAGTGCCCACGCCTCGTCGTCGGACGCCTGCCGGGACTGGTTGGCAAGGTCGAGGAACTCGCTGACGTCGACCTCGGACTCGGCGACATCGAGGATGTACCCGTTCGACTGCCGCCGGATCGGTGAGGTCCCGACCGCGTCATCGCGCAGGGCTCGCCGCAGGTTCGAGATATAGGCCTGCAGACTCGACATCGCGCTCGGTGGTGCCTCCTCACCCCACAACGCGTCGGACAAGCGGTCGGTGGACACGACAGTGCCGCGATTGATCAGCAGAATCGCCAGGATCGTCTGCTGCTTCGGCGACCCGAGATCGACCGACACGGCACCGTCGCCCGCCCCCCGGACAACGGAGAGCGGGCCGAGTAGCTGGTAGCGCATGGCCTGCCTTCCGACCTCGTGTCCCGTACGCGAATCGAGTAAGAGCTTAGGCGACTCGGACGGGATGCGGGATGGATAGACCGCGGGCCCTCTCACCAGGCGATCTTCGCCCCGTCGGGGCTCACACTGTGGAGTTGTCAATGTTCGCGCCGCGCCGGTGTCATCCGGTGCTGCGGTAGTAACTTCGGACTGCGTCGTCGTGGGTAGTTTCTCGTGGATTTGTGGGCGTGTTAGGCGGCGAGTGGTTCGTTGGTCATGGTCCGTCGGGCGTGGGACCGGATTGGTTCGGTCTTCCCGGGCGCGATGAACCAGGGGTGTCCGTCTGCCACATGGGTCGAGCTCCGCTCCGCTTCGTCTGCGCCGATGAGGACGGCCCAGCCTTTGTGGTGGATGTAGTTGCGGTGCCGACGGCACACCGGTGGGGACAGGGCGATAGCCATCTCGTGGGCTCGTCGGCTCACTGCCGCCGGCGTCGACACACGAGCTTCGGTCAACAACCCACGCACGCAGTCGTTGCGGTCGGACTCCGACAGATCCGGATCACGTCGATCGATGTGACCTAGGCCTTTGACGATGGCGTCCACGTGCTCGGCGGATACCGTCGTTGATAGGTGATCGAACAGCCCCCGCAAGTTCATGACTCGAAGCTACCTCAAGACCTGGATTAGCACAAGTGTTCGATAGTAGTTATTTCGCTGTCCGGCAACATGTTTCGCACCATCGACAGTAGGCCGCAACCAGGATATCAGCGCGGTCTGACATCGCCGGAAACGAACCAATAGGGCACAGTCGACGGTCAGAAGGGCACGCTCGGCGCGGGTTTCGGCACGGTCGGCGGCCGGTTCGGCACGGTCGGCGACTGTTTCGGCACGCTCGAGGAGTGCGACCGGTCAGGCGCCGGATGTGAGCAGCGAACCCGTCGTCGGTACGCGACGCCGCCCTGAGGTCTTCGAGCGGCGGGTGCCGACCACGCGGCACACCAGATAGATGGCGAATGAGATCGTGGTGACGAACACCGACGGCGGCAGAGCAGGCGCCAGTGACAGGATGATGCCGCCGACGGCCGCAACCACACCGAACAGGATCGACAACCCCAGTACAACTGTCGGATTCGACGAAATCCTCATCGCGGCGGCCGCCGGCGTGATGAGTAGTGACATCACCAGCAGCGCACCGATGATCTGTACGCTTTGCGCGACCGCGGCACCGAGTAGCACAGCGAACACCACGGACAGCAGTTTCATCGGCACACCGCGCGCCTCGGCGACCCGCGGATCGGTGCTGGCGAACAGCAGCGGCCGGTAGATGACAGCCATCACTGCCACCACGATGACCGTGGTGATCACCACGGCCACAACACCTTTTGCCCCTGCGTTGACGGCCTGGCCGGTGAGGAGGTTGAAGCCGGTTCCGGTTCGTCCGTAGAGCGCGATGAACAGCACTCCCAGTCCCAGACCGAACGCCATCACCACGCCGATCACCGAATCCCGTTCACGCACCCGGGTTCCGAGTAACCCGAAGATCACTGACGCGATCACCGCGCCGATCAGACCGCCGAGGTTGACGCTGAAGCCGAGTAGAAGCGCGGCGGCCGCGCCGGTGAAGGTCAGCTCGCTTGTACCGTGC
Source organism: Williamsia soli (assembly GCF_017377795.1). GTDB lineage: Bacteria > Actinomycetota > Actinomycetes > Mycobacteriales > Mycobacteriaceae > Williamsia > Williamsia soli. The sequence goes on from NZ_JAFRDR010000001.1 coordinate 840,676, forward strand.
ACCGCGAAGGACATCTGCCTGCTCACGATCATCGGACCGAGCAGGCCGCCGAGGACACCGAGCAGGGCTGTTGCGAGCAGTGCCTGTTGAACGAAGGGGTATCCCAACAGATTGGCGGTCTCACCGAAGTCGAAGAAATCGGACCAGGTGGCGCTCACTCAGCGACCTCTGAGGTGCCGGCGAAGTGCTGATCTGTGAGGTGATGGTCTCCGTGGCACGCGGATTCGTCCGCCCCGACGACTATGAGGCGGCCCTGCACGTGCAGGACGTCGACCCGGGTCTGGTACAGCTCGCTGAGGGTCTCCGACGTCATCACCTCGTTGGGCGTTCCGATCCGGAAGCGGCCGTCGACGAGATAGACGACGCGGTCGACGTACGGCAGGATCGGGTTGATCTCGTGGGTCACGAACAGAACCGCGGTGCCGTGGTCGCGCCGGCGCCGGTCGATCAGCGCAGCCACCCGGCCCTGGTTGGCGGGATCGAGGCTCAGGAGTGGTTCGTCGCACAGGAGCACTGTCGGATCTCCGGACAGCGCCTGAGCCACGCGCAGTCGCTGCTGCTCACCGCCACTGAGCAGGCCCAAGGGTGCGTCAGCGAAGTCGCGGGCGTCCACCTGGGCGACGGCGTCGTCGACAAGCTTGTTGCGGCGCTTCCGATTTCGCCATCCCAAACCCCAGGTCTGACCGTCTACCCCGAGGCCGACCAGATCCCGACCCCGCAGCGGTACGCCCTCATCGTGGGTCTGCTGCTGCGGGATGTATCCGATCGTGCTGTCGCCGCGACGGAGCGTACGACCGGCAACCGTCACCGACCCGGCATCCAATTCATATTGACCCAGCAGGGTTTTCAGCAACGAGGTCTTGCCGGAGCCGTTCGGCCCCAGGACCGCGACGAACTCTCCACGAGCGAGGGTCAGGTCGAAATCGTCCCATAGCACCCGTTGCCCGAATGACAGCCGGGCGCCGCTGATGGTGACGGCAGCGGGCCGCTGCTCGCCGAGAACGGGTGCCGGTACGGGCTGGGTCATCTGTTGGGCTGCCTACATCGGGTGGTGCTGGACGGATCAGGGCTGGCTGGATCGATCAGGGGGTACTGGGCGCGCCGGACGCCAGGGCGGACGTCAGCGTCTCAACATTAGCCCGCTGCCACGCGATGTAGTCGGTGACTCCGACAGGAAGGGTCTCGGTGAAGTCGACGACGGGCACGCCTGCGTTGCTCGCGATGTCGAGTAGGGCTTTCGCGCTTTCATCGACCGCCTGGGTGTTGTAGACGAGCGCCCGCACCGAGCGGTCGCGGAGCAGATCCTGGGTGGCGGCGACGTCGCGCGCCGACGGCGACTGCCCGGCTTCGACAGCGTCCTGGAATCCGGCAGGGGTGACGTCCTCGAGGCCGGCTTCTGCGAGCAGATGGCCGGCGAGGGGTTCGGTCTGTGCCACCCGCGCACCGGGATTTGCGGCCTTGATGGCGGCGAGTTCGGTCTTGAGTTGCGCGATCTGCTCGTTGAACGAGCCCGCGTTGTCGCGGTAGTACTGCTCATTCGCGCTGTCTTTCTCGGACAGCGCGTTCGCGATCTTGTTCGCGACCTCGCCGACGACCGTCAAGTTGTAGAACACATGCTCGTTGACCGCGCCGGGCGCATGGTCGTGGCCCTCTTCTTCGTGGGACTCACCATCTGCGTGCTCGTGACCCTCTTCCTCGGAGTGCTCGGTGCCCTCCATCAGATCGAAGGCGTTGACGACGATGGCGTCGGGACCCTTCGGGGCCTCTTCCATGTAGGCGTCGTAGTGACCGCCGTTGAGCACCACCACGCCGGCGTCGGAGACCCTGGCCGTGTCCTTCGCGCTGGCCTCGAACTCGTGCGGGTCGCCGTCCGGCGAGGTGTAGATCGATGTGACCTGAGCGTGCTCGCCGCCGATCGCCGAGGCGACCGCGCCCCAGACGTCGGTGGATGCGACCACGTCGACCTTGCCGTCAGAGGTGGTGCCCGCGTCGTCGGAGGAGCATCCGGCTACCACCCCGGTGGCCAGGGTGAGGGCCGCGGTGACCCCCAGGAATCGGGTCCAGGTGCGCATCGGGAAGAACCTTTCACGTCGTGTGTGGGCGATTCGCGCATGGGCTCGCTGCGAACTCCGCCGAACAGACGCTAATGATAACCGTTACCGACAGGGATGCGAAATCAATTCGACCCGAGGACTGACGGGGTGACGAAACGCCGTACGAGCTCTCGCTCTTCGGCGGCGTCGGCGCCCGGAGTCATCAGCAGCGACAGGATGATTCGCACCATGAAACGGCCTTGCAGGTTCGATTCGGCCCCGGGATCGTGTTCCTCTCCGTGTACGAATGCGACCGCGATGCGGTTCACCAACTCCGACGAGGTGCCGATCGCTCCTGTCAACGCGGCCGATTCGGGGAGGAACCAGGTCCGCAGCACCGGATCGGATCTGACTCCGTCGACAGCAGCCAAGATCGCCTCGGTGACCTGTTCGTGTAGGTCGGGAATCTCTGCGACCTGGTCGGCGATCTCCTTCGACAGGGTTCGCGTCTCCCGGTCGACAAAGGCCATGTAGAGGTCGCTCCGAGAGGCGAAGTAGCGGTAGAGGGTCGCACGAGAACATCCGGCAGCGGCTGCGATCTGATTCATGTTCACCGGCGCGACGCCGTGGGTGAGGAACAGGTCGGCGGCTACGTCGAGGATGCGATCGGCCGCCATGGCGGAACGATTGCTGCCTAGCCAGGAGGGTGCCTCCGGAGTCATCGACCCACGGTGGAGTTGGGTGGCGACGGGTGAAAACCCAGGGTCAGGGGACGCCGGACGTAGTTGCCCTGGGCGTAGGTGACCGACTCCGGATCGATCGTGTACTCGGGGCATCGCCTCAGCAGCTCTTCGATGGCGACCCTGGTCTGCATCCGGGCTGCGGCGGCGCCAAGGCAGTGGTGACCGCCCCGGCTGAAGGTCATGATGTAGCGGGGGCGTCGACGGATGTCGAGTACATCTGCGTCGGGGCCGTACGCTCGCGGATCCCGATTGGCCGAACCGTAGGCGAGCAACACCTTGCGGTCGGCCGGGATGGCGCCGCCGTCGAACTCGACGGGCGCTGTGGTGGTGCGGGCGAGGCCCTGAACGGGAGAGGTCAAACGCAGGAACTCATCGACCGCGTCGCCGATCAGGGCTGGATTGGCAGCGAGTTCCGCCCGCTGGCCGGGGTTCTCGGCGAGCAATTGTGTGGCGCCGCCCAAAACGCCGGTGGTGGTGTCGTTGCCGCCGGCAACCATGGTGAAGGTGAAGGCGAGGATCGACAACAACCCCTCAGTGTTGCCGTCCTCCGCAACTCCCGCCTTCACCAGATGCGACACGGTGTCGTCGCCCGGATGCTCGCGTCGGTACGAGATGAGTTGACCGAAGTAGGCCATCATTTCCATGATCGCACCGGTGGCGGCTTCGCCTGCTTGCGCGAGATTCGAGGTGTCTGCACCGACCACGGCCGCGGTCCACCCGTCGAACGCCGTCCGATCCGACTCTGGCACACCGAGATAGTGTGCGACGACCATCGACGGGAGCGGCTTGAAGAGATCGGCGACGATGTCGCCGCCGTTCGATTCGATGAGCCGATCGAGCCGCGCGGTGACGAACTCCCGGACTGCGGGTTCGATGTCGACGACCTGCTTGGGGGTGAAGCCCCGCGCGACGAGCTTCCGGAAATCCGTGTGCTGTGGCGGATCCTGCATGACCATGGGCGGGTTGTCGGCGAGGCCGATGCTCTCGAGTTCGCCGTAGGTGACGGTCAGCCCCTTGGTGGAGGTGAACGTGCGCCAATCGTCAGCTGCCCGGCTCACGTCTGCGTGTCGCGTGAGGACCCAGAAGTCCTTGTCGGGATGGTCGGTGTGTACGCGGTGCACGGGGTCGTGGTCGCGGAGATCTGCGTACATCTGCCACGGCTCGCGCCATGACTCGCCGGAAAGCAGATGGAACTGCGCGCGGTGGGACAGATGAGCTGTCATGTCTCAAGAATGAGACAGATTGGCACCTGTGTCAATGCCCCGCGGCAGTCAAGCCTTGACTGCCGCCGACAGTGAATCGTCGAGAATGCCCATCGCGCGGTCGAGGTCGTCGTCGCTGATGGTCAGCGGCGGCGCCAATCGGAAGATGCCGCCCATCCCGGGCAGCTGGACGATGTTCATGTGTAATCCGCGCTCGAGGCATTCGGTGGTGACCTGTTGTCCGAGCTGGTCGGCGGGCGCCTTGGTCAGCCGGTCGGATACGAGTTCGATGCCCTGGAACAGGCCACGGCCCCTGACGTCGCCGATCACGTCATGCCGGGACTGAAGGTCGAGGAGGTGGTCGCGCAGTCGCTTTCCGGATCGGGCGGCACGACGGACGAGATCGTCGCGCTGCACCACGCGCAACACGGTGGAGGCGACGGCGCCCGCGAGAGGGTCGGAGACATGCGTGGTGAAGAACAGGTAGCCGCGCTCGTGGCAGCGTTCCTCGACCTCTGCCGACGTGACGACCGCGGCGACCGGGAGTCCGGCTCCCAGCGTCTTGGACAGGGTGATGATGTCAGGGGCCGCACCGTCGCGCTCGAACGCATACATCGCTCCGGTGCGTCCGAGTCCGGTCTGCGCTTCATCTGCGATCAGGAGCATCTCGCGCTCGTCGCACTTGTTCTTCAACGCGGCCAGGTACCCGACAGGCAGATCGATGAGGCCGCCCGACGACACGATCGGCTCGATGATGCACGCGGCCAGCGACCCCGCGGACTGCTGGTCGATGAGATCGAACCCGTAATCGAGTTCGCCCTGCCAATCGTGGTCGCCGCCGGCCGTGCGAAACGGTGACCGATACGCGTTGGGCGTTGCCAGGGTGAAGTTGCCGGGCGGAGGCGGCCCGTAACCCTTGCGGCCCGCCGAATAGGTGGCCGCAGCAGCACCCGATGTCATCCCGTGCCAGGAACGGTCGAACGAGACGATCTCGTACCTACCCGTATAGAGCTTGGCCATCTTGAGTGCGGCCTCGTTGGACTCGGCGCCGGTCGACAGGAGCATCACCTTGTCCAGCCCGGCGGGCAGGGTCGCAGACAACGCACGGGCGAACTCGACGACGGGCCGACTGAGCATTCCGCTGAAGAGGTGATCGAGGTTTGTCATCGCGGTGTGCACGGCGTCGACGATCTCTGGATGGCCATGGCCCAGAATCGAACTCATCTGTCCCGAGGTGAAGTCGAGGATGGGGACGCCGTCCGAGTCGTAGACGTGGGAACCACTCGCGCGCTCGATGATCCGGGGCGTGAACGTGCCGCCGTAGCGGATGAGGTGGTCACGGGCGGTCGACCAGAACTCCGAATTCGTCACGGTGGACTCCTGTTGATGGTTGGCGTTTGACCAACGATCTCAGGTGCGCGCCGACTTTGTCCCCTGAGAGGTCGCCGATGGAAGATTCCCCTCGGCGGCCCTCGCGGGGGACGAAAATCGCCGAACTCAGACGGTGTGTGGCATCAGCGCGCCGGGCGGGATCTGACCGAACCTGCCCGCATTGAAGTCTTCGACCGCCTCGACCAGCTCGGCCTTTGAGTTCATCACGAACGGTCCGTACTGGAAGACCGGCTCGCGGATCGGCTGTCCGCCGAGCAGCAGTACCTCGAGGGCAGGACGATTGGAGTCCTGGTTCTGGGCCGCCGCCAGCGAGATGCGGTCACCGGGCCCGAGCACTGCGAGCTGTCCCTGCTGGATCGGAGTGCCGACCGGGCCGACCGTCCCGCGTCCTGACAGCACGTAGACGAGGGCGTTGAAGTCGCGATTCCACGGTAGGTCGAGAGCGGCCCCCGGCTGAACTGTGGCGTGAGCCAGGGTGATCGGGGTACGGGTCGAACCCGGGCCGCGGTGGTCGCCGACGTTGCCGGCGATGATGCGGACGAGTGCGCCGCCGTCAGGGGAGCTGACCAGGGTTGCCTGGTTGCCCTCGATGGCCTGGTACGCCGGGTCGGTGAACTTGTCGCGCTTCGGCAGGTTGACCCACAGCTGCACGCCGTGGAAGAGGCCGCCGCTCTCGACCAGCTCGGCCGGCGGTGTCTCGATGTGCAGGATGCCCGAACCGGCGGTCATCCACTGCGCGGCGCCGTCTTCGATCATCCCGCCGCCGCCGTGGGAATCCTGATGGGCGAAGCGGCCGTCGATCATGTACGTGACCGTCTCGAAGCCGCGGTGCGGGTGCCAGCTGGTGCCCTTCGGCTCGCCGGGCTCGTACTCGACCTCGCCCATCTGATCCATGTGGACAAAGGGGTCGAGAGCAGTTGATGGCACGCCGGCGAATGCGCGAACCACGGGGAATCCCTCGCCCTCGTGACCGCGTGGGCCGGTGGTCACCGTGCGAACCGGGCGCTGGGTGTCGGTGGCCACCGGACCGGCGACGCGGGGGAGGGTCAAGGTATTTGCGCTCACAGCGGGCATGAGGTGCTCCTTCGAGGCGGGAAGTTCTTACGACCAGTGTAACCGGACCGTGGTCCGATTTGTTCCGGTCGGGTGCCGGACGTCGGGCCACCGGTGCTTTCGGCCCACAGGATTAGTGTGGACGCATGGGCACCTTCACGCGCCAGGTCGCCGCCGGCGACGGTACGGACATCGCTTACCGGGTCACCGGCCCGGCCGACTCGGTGGACGACACCGCAAGTGCGGGCGATGTCCCGACATTGCTGTTGATCCACGGTTGGGCGCAGACCGGCGACTGCTGGGGGGATGGCCTGATCGGCGACCTCGCGGCGCGGTACCGCGTGATCGCGATGGACCTGCGTGGCCACGGTGCTTCGGGAGTGCCGACAGTCGATCGGTTGACCTCTGAGGACTTCGGCGGCGACGTCGCCGCGGTCCTCGCCGCGGAGGTGCCACCCGGCGGACCGGTGTTCTTGCTGGGTTGGTCCTACGGCGGCCTGGTGATCGGTGACTTCCTCGCCCGCGCCGGGGAGATCGTCCCCGCTGGGCTGATCTTTGTCGGTGCCATCACGTCGATCGGACGCGGACAGGCAGGGGGCAGGGTGGGGCCACAGATGCGGGCCGCGCTACCCGATGCCTACTCCGAGGACCCCGCCACAGCGGTCGCTGCGCTGCAATCATTCGTCGGCGGACTGGCCCCCGCCGGACAGGGTGCGTGCGCTCAACGCCTTCTGGGTACCTCTCTCACCGTGCCCCCACAGATCCGCGCCGGGTTGTTCGCGCGGGAAGCCGCGAACGACGCGTTGTTGGCGCAGGCGGGACTGCCGATACTGCTGATCCACGGGACCGCCGACGGCGTCGTGGACATCTCCAGCGCCGAACACCTCGCCGGACTCGTCCCGGGCGCGCTGACCCGATTCTGGGACGGCGTCGGGCACGCACCCTTCCTGGACGACCCGCGTCGCTTCGTCCGGGAGGTCGACGACTTCCTGGTCGGCGCGACCGTGCCCGGCGGTGTGCGATGACCGGTTCGCCGCCGCGTCGCGTTGCGCTGATCTCGGTACACACCTCGCCGCTGGCCCAACCCGGGGTAGGAGACGCGGGTGGGATGAACGTGTACGTGTGGCAGACGGCGAAACGGTTGGCCCAACGCGGAGTGGAGGTCGAGATATTCACCCGGGCAACCTCTTCCACAGACGAACCGGTGGTGACGGCGGCGCCGGGGGTGACCGTCCGCAACGTGGTCGCCGGGCCCTTCGAGGGACTGGACAAGCGAGACCTACCCACCCAGTTGTGTGCCTTCACGGCCGGCGTCCTGCGCGCCGAGGCGGGGCGGCCGGTCGGCTACTACGACCTGGTTCACTCGCACTACTGGTTGTCCGGCCAGGTCGGCTGGCTGGTGCGCGACCGCTGGGCGGTGCCGTTGGTTCACACCGCCCACACCCTTGCCGCGGTCAAGAACGCATCGCTTGCCGCGGGCGACACCCCGGAACCGCCCATGCGGCAGGTCGGCGAACAGCAGGTCGTCGATGAGGCCGATCGGCTGATCGTGAACACCGAATCCGAGGCGCAGCAGTTGATCTCGATCCACGGAGCCGACCCCCGACGGATCGACGTGGTCACTCCCGGCGCCGATCTCGATTGCTACACCCCGGGTTCGCGGACCCAGGCGCGGCTCGAGTTCGGCCTCGACCCAGACGAGGTCGTGGTGACGTTCGTCGGGCGCATCCAGCCGCTCAAGGCCCCCGACGTCCTGCTCCGGGCAGCGGCGCCGCTGATCAGGCGTGGCCTCGCCGACGGTAAGAAGCTGCGGTTGCTGATCGCCGGCGGGCCGTCCGGATCGGGCTTGGACAGACCCTCGTCGTTGATCGACCTGGCCAGGGAACTCGGGGTCGAATCGTCGGTGACCTTCATTCCGCCGCAGTCGCCGCAGCGACTCGTCCAGGTCTACCGCGCATCGAATCTGGTTGCAGTCCCCAGCTATTCGGAGAGTTTTGGACTGGTCGCGATCGAGGCGCAGGCGACCGGGGTGCCGGTGCTCGCGGCAAAGGTCGGCGGGTTGGGTGTCGCGGTCGAGAACGGGGTCAGTGGCATACTGGTCGACGGGCACGACATCGACGACTGGAGCGCGGAACTGGACCGGTTGCTCGGCGACCTGCCGAAGCTGGAAGCCATGGGCGCAGCGGCTCACCAACATGCGCAACACTTCTCGTGGGATCACACCGCAGACCAACTGTTGGCCGGCTACGGCAAGGCGATCGAGACCTTCCGCAGCCGTATCGCGCCGCGGGCCGGCGCTTCGCCCGTCGTGGCCGCCAACGGGACAGATACCGAAGACGATCGACCATTGACGCGGATCGCCCGCCGATTCGCAGGACGACGGAATGGAGTACGTACGTGACCACACAGGTGACCACAGACCTGAGCGGCATCATCGAGGACTTCCTCGGTGAGCGTGAATTGACTTACAGCCGCAAGGACTCCGGTGGAAAAGACGCCGATTACTTCGTGATCGAGCTGCCGGGTGAAAAGAAGCTCAAGACCACAGTGCTGCTGACGGTGGGTCCACACGGACTGCGTCTGGAAGCATTCGTCTGCCGCAAGCCCGATGAGAATCACGAGGGTGTCTACAAATGGATGCTCAAGCGAAATCGTCGGCTCTACGGGGTGGCATACACCCTCGACAACGCCGGGGACATCTATCTGGTGGGCAGGCACTCGGCCGACTCCATCACTGCAGCCGAACTGGACCGGCTTCTCGGTCAGACGCTGGAAGCAGCCGACGGCGATTTCAACGTGTTGCTGGAGATCGGGTTCATCACCTCGATCCGCAGGGAGTGGGCATGGCGGGTCTCGCGAGGTGAGTCGTTGAACAACCTCAAGGCGTTCGAGCACCTCATCGAGGGGCATGAACCCGGGGGTGTTCGGCCGGATGATGCCGGCGCTGGCAGAGCGGACGGAACCGGCGCTCCACAGGCCGGTGGCAGCAGGGCGGGGTCCGTGGTGCAAAACGGGGTGCCGCGTCGCGATCTCGGCGATGATGAGGGTGATGTGTCCGATTCTGCGGAAGCCTGACAACAATCATTGGTATGTTCTGCTGCAGAAGCAACCCACGATGCCGGAGGTCAGTCAGTCATGAGTTTCACGAGTCCGTATCCCCCTGTTGAGATACCCGACGGCTCGATCTACGAGACGCTCTTCGGCACGATCAGCGAGGAGGACCTCGAGCGGGTCGCCGTCATCGACGCCGGCGCCACCGAGGGCACGTCGTACCGGGAATTGATCGGACGGATCAACGCGTTCGCCGGGGCACTGGCCGCACGTGGTATCGCGGTCGGCGACAAGGTGGCGCTGCTGTCACCGAACACGTCGGCGTTCGCGTTCGTGTTCCACGGCATCCTGCGGGCCGGTGCGACGGCGACCACGGTCAATGCGCTGTTCACGGCGCCCGAGATCGCCAAGCAGCTCACCGACTCCGGTGCCAAGATGCTGATCACCATCACCCAGCTCGCCGACGGCGCGAAGGCCGCAGCAGAGAAGGTGGGTCTGCCCGAGAGCGCAGTGATCATCCTCAACGGGCCCGGTGAGGGCGAGAGTCCCAATCCGAACGCCATCGATCTGTTGGCCCAGGGCCTGCCCGCTCCCGACGTGAGCTTCGACCCCGCGACGCATCTCGCCGTGCTGCCGTACAGCTCGGGCACCACGGGCAATCCCAAGGGTGTGATGCTCACCCATCGCAACCTCGTTGCGAACGTCGCGCAGATCCAGCCGCTGCTCAACATGTCGGCGAGTGATGCGGTGCTGGCCGTGCTGCCGTTCTTCCACATCTACGGCATGACGGTGTTGCTCAACGCGGCCCTGTACAACCGTGCCCAACTCGTGGTGATGCCGCGTTTCGAACTGGTGCAGTTCCTGGAGTCCATCCAGCAGTACAAATGCAGCTACGTGTTCATCGCGCCGCCGGTCGCCGTCGCGCTGGCCAAGCATCCGCTCGTCGACGACTACGACCTCTCGTCGATCAACACGATCATGTCGGGCGCGGCACCGCTGGACGAAGAACTCGGCAATGCGGTCGCCAAACGTCTCGACACCCAGGTGATCCAGGGCTACGGCATGAGCGAGCTCAGCCCGGTCAGCCACGTCATCCCGACCAACCCCGGCGACGGACCCCAGGCGCCGCTGAGCTCGTGCGGCTGGCCGATCCCGAACACCGTCAACAAGATCGTCGACCCCGCCACCGGCGAGGACATCGGAATCCCGGCCGAAGGTCTGAGCGAGCCGGGCGAGCTGTGGGTGTCCGGACCGAACGTCATGGTCGGGTACCTGAACAACGACTCGGCGACCAAGGAGACCATCGACGGCGACGGCTTCCTGCACACCGGGGACATGGCGAAGGTCGACTCGGATGGCTTCGTCTACATCGTCGACCGGCTCAAGGAGCTCATCAAGTACAAGGGCTACCAGGTGCCGCCTGCCGAGCTCGAGGCATTGCTCCTCACCCACGACGACGTCGCCGACGTCGCGGTGATCGGCGTGATCGAGGCCGACACCGGTGAAGAGATCCCGAAGGCTTTCGTGGTCAAGCGTGAGGGCGCGGACCTCACCGGTGAGCAGGTGATCGAGTTCGTGGCGTCGCAGGTGGCTCCGCACAAGAAGGTCCGTGAGGTCGAGTTCATCGACGCGATTCCGAAGAGTGCCGCCGGCAAGATCCTTCGCAAAGATCTGCGCAAACCGGTCGCCTGACCCAAACGATCCACATATACGAAGACGATCCACCTACAGGTGGATCGTCTTCGTGTATCCGGCGCGTGTGCAGGCTTAGGAGACGGCCTCGGCGTTGTCGTTGGCCTCGATTGCGCCGAGCGACTTGGGCGGCCGCACGTATTTGTTCGGGATGCTCAGTGCTAGGAGCGCTGCACCGATCGCCGCGATGCTGCCGACGATGAACACCAGGCGGAAGCTCGACTCCGAGGGCACACTCTGGCCGCCGCCGAGGTCGATCACCGAGCTGGCGAGGATGGTCGCGAGCAGCGCCGAGGCGATCGCGGTGCCGATCGAGCGCATCAGGGAGTTGAGGCTGTTCGCGGCGGCCATCTGATGCAGCGGAGCCGCGGACATGATGAGCGCGGGCATCGCCGAGTATCCGATCCCCACACCCGCGCTGACGATGACGTTGGCGACGAGGATCTGCCATGGTTCGGCCATCAGGAAGACCGATGTCACATATCCGGCCGCGATCACCGAGGCGCCGATCAGCAGCGTGAACTTCGGGCCGATGACGATGTTGAGCCGCGCGGACACCGGGGAGAGGAACATCATCATGAGTCCGCCCGGAGCCAGGATGAGGCCGGTGGCCAGGATCGTCTCACCCATGCCGTAGTCGACGACCCCGGGGATGTTCGGGATCTGCAGCAGCTGCGGCGCGGACAGGCCGATGGCCATCAGTGAGAAGCCGATGAGCACCGACGCCGCGTTGGTCAGGACGATGATCGGCTGCCTGGACGTGCGCAGATCGACCAGTGGGGTCTTCGTACGCAGTTCGAACCAGCCCCAGATGGCCAGGATCGCCAGACCGGCGACGGTCAGTCCCAACGTCATGGCGCTGGTCCAACCCCAGGTGGCACCCTTCGACAGCGCGAGCAACAACGCCACGAGCGCAGTGGTGAGCCCGACGGCGCCGATGATGTCGAAGGTGCCCGGCGACTTCACTTGCGACTCGCTCACGAGTGTGAACACCAGGATGAACGTGAAGGTGGCAAGGCCGGCGGACGTCCAGAACAGCACGTGCCAATCGAAGGTCTGCGTGATCCACGCCGCCACAGGCAGGCCGATCGCGCCGCCGACACCGAGGGTCGCCGACATCGTGGCGATGGCGCCGGGGATACGAGCCGGATCGAGCTTGTCCCGTAGAAGGCTGATGCCGCAGGGGATCAGGCCCATCGCCAGCCCCTGCAAGCCACGCCCCACGATCATCGGAACCACCAGCGACGTCAGCGCACAGATGACAGAGCCGACGATCATCGCGGCGATACATCCCAGGATCACGGCGCGTTTGCCGAACATGTCGGCGAGGCGCCCGGCGATCGGCATGCCGACCGCAGCGGCCAGCAGGGTCGAGGTGATGACCCACGAGGCGTTGTCGGCGCTGGTGTCGAGGTATTCCGGCAGTTTGCCGACGATCGGGATCACCAAGGTTTGCATGAACGACGCCAGTAGACCGCCGAAGCAGAGCACAGCGATCAGCAATCGCGGGTTCGGGGACTTCTCAGGCGCGGTAGTCATTACTTGCATCATGCATGCAAATGCGCAACGCAACAAATCAGACAGGGCTGTGACCTGCGGGGCTGTGCTGCTGTGCTGGTCTGGCTCGCTCCGCTCGCGGGCAGCTCGGCCCTTCAGCGCGCGCTCTTCCTTCGTCGACTCAGTCGCTGCGCTCCCTCGCTCAGACCTTCCGCCGACCGTGCCGATAACGACGTCGACCGTGCCGATAACGCCGCCGACCGTGCCGAAGATGACGGTGCGAAACGGCCCTCAGACCAGGAGGCGGGTCCTCAGGCGCTCGAGATCTTCCTCGGTCACTCCGCAGGCGGCCAGGTAGTCCTCGAGCGACCCGTACTTCTCGAGCATCGCTCGTTGCGCGGAGGCCAGATATACGTCATTGACCCCGAGCAGGTCGTCCGAGATCTCGATGGGCTCGCCGCCGGGCTGACCATAGATCTTCTGCATATGGGCGCGCAGAGGCCCGATGCTCGCGTTGCTTCTCAAGTAGTCCTGCAAGACCTCGTCCTGGGTCACGCCCAGGGCGCCGAGCACCACGGCGACCACCCAGCCGGTCCGATCCTTCCCGGCGGCGCAGTGGACGAGCACGCGCCGATCAGGGTCGCCGAGCAGTCTGACGACCTGTTCGATGCAGTTCATCGCTCCTGGCAGCGTCGGCATCGTCGCGTACACCTCGGACAGGTACCTGGTGCGGTTCGCCATGTACTCCTCCCGAGAGATTTCGTGTGGAGCCTTACCGTCCGGGCGCAGGTCGAAGGGCAAGACGTGAACCTCGATGCCACCCGGCACCTTGTCCGAACCACTGCGCTCGATCTCGGCGTGGTCCCGAACATCGAAGACGTCGGTCACGCCGAGGTTGACGAGAGCTTGCTTGCCGGTGTCGTCCAGGGAACTCAGTTCTGAACTCCTGAAGAGGAAACCTGAAGCGACGCAACGCCCTTCGGTTGTCTTCAGGTCGGATACATCACGGAAGTTCCAGGCGCCGGACAGCATGGCGGTCAGTGTATGTGGTCACGGGCGCAGCCGCCGGGGTCGGCCTGTGGAAAACTATTGCCTCATGAGCAACGGAACCCTGATCCTGATGCGGCACGGCGAGAGCGCATGGAACGCGTCCAACCAGTTCACCGGCTGGGTCGACGTTGCGCTCACCGACAAGGGCAGGGCCGAGGCCGTGCGGGCCGGCGAGCTGCTCGTCGAGCACGACGTTCTGCCCGACGTCCTCTACACATCGCTGCTGCGGCGCGCGATCACCACCGCCGAGATCGCGCTGAACGCCGCCGATCGGCACTGGATCCCGGTGGTCCGCGACTGGCGACTCAACGAGCGCCACTACGGCGCGCTGCAGGGTCTGAACAAGGCGGAGACCAAAGAGAAGTTCGGTGACGAGCAGTTCATGCTGTGGCGCCGCAGCTACGACACCCCGCCGCCCCCGATCGAAAAGGGTGCCGAGTACAGCCAGGACGCCGACGTCCGCTACGCCGACCTGCCCGAGGTCCCGCTGACCGAATGCCTCAAAGACGTTGTGGTCCGACTCATCCCGTACTTCGAGGACGCCATTGCCGCGGATCTCAGGGCAGGCAAGACGGTGCTCGTCGCCGCGCACGGCAACTCACTGCGCGCGCTGGTGAAGTACCTCGACGGCATCTCCGACGACGACATCGCCGGCCTGAACATCCCGACCGGCAATCCGCTGCGGTATGACCTCGACGAGAACCTGAAGCCGCTGAATCCGGGTGGAGATTACCTCGACCCCGAGGCCGCCAAGGCGGGTGCAGCCGCCGTCGCCGCTCAGGGCGGCAAATAGTTCGAAATCACGCGCCCAAGAGGGCCTAAACGACGGAATCCGCAGCGCTCGCAGCAACCACTGCTGGTCGCCGCAGGTGAGGTCTACCCTGGTTCCATGGCGGGAGAAAACACATCTGGGACCGGGACCGACACGCGGGATTCCACGATTCGGGTGAGCCATTCACTCGCGCAGGAACGGTACGAGATATTTGTCGGCGACGATTACGTCGGGTATCTCGACTATGTCAGCGAACCCGAACAGGTGCTGCTGACCCACACCGTGGTGCACAGCCAGTTCACCGGCCACGGATATGCCGCTCACCTGGTCAAATACGTGCTTGACGACATCGCGCAATCGGGCAAGCAGGTCGTGCCACTGTGCTCCTATGTCGGGTATTTCATCGACAAGAACCCCGAATACGCGGGTATGGCCACCGAAGTGACCCGCTGAGCGACATCGAAAACGGTCACGGTTCGAAACGAATGCGCCACCGGGGCCATTCTGGCGACAATCGGGTGAACAACGTCCCAACTCTGGCGCGCTGACTTGTTACCGGCACCCGATGCCGAGCATTCTGCATAGGTGTCATGTTCAGCTGCCCGTAAGATTTGTCTGTGACCGCATTTGTTGTCGCGGGTGTGGCGTTGCTGGCGCTACTGATCGGCGCGACGGCCGGATGGTTCGTCGGCCGTCGCAGAGACCTGTCTGAAACGTTCGAAGCGGCCGAGATCGTCGCGCCGGCGGTCCCAACAGTTCTGCAGGCGACACCGCCGCCCCAGGCCGCCACCCGCATGACGCGCGCGATGCTGCTCGACCTCATCGTCGAAGGCGGCGAAACCGGCGTCGCGGTGGTCGACGACGTACGCGACGTCGTCTTCTACAACGAGCGGGCCGTCCACCTGGGGATGGTCCACGATCACCTGCTCGACGATTCTGTCTGGGACCATGCCCGCTGCGCCCTGGAGAGCGGCGACAACGGCCGGTTCACGTTCGTGCCGCCGCAGGGCACGGGCGCCTTCGTGTCGACCGGTCGCGCGCCGGGTCGCAAGATCCAATCGGTGTCCTGCCTGTCCGAGCTGATCGCCGACGGGGACGAGAGCTATGCGGTGATCTACGGGCAGGACGACTCCGAGCACATCCGCGTCGAAGAGACCCGCCGCGACTTCGTCGCCAACGTCTCCCATGAGCTGAAGACCCCCGTCGCCGCGATCGGGCTACTGGCCGAGGCGCTGATGGAGTCGTCCGACGACCCGTACTCGGTGGAGCACTTCGGTGAGCGGGTCCGGATCGAGGCGATGCGCCTGGGCAACATGGTGTCGGAGCTGATCGCGCTGTCCCGCCTGCAGGGTGCCGAGCGACTGCCGGATCTCGAGGACGTGGAGGTCGACGTCCTGATCGACGAGGTGCTGGACCGGGCCCAGATCAACGCGGAGGCCGCGGGTATCAAACTCACCACCGACGACGACTCGGGCCTGCACGTCCACGGCGACCACACCCTGCTGCTGACAGCGCTGAACAACCTGGTGGCCAACGCGATCGCCTATTCACCCAGCGGGACGGCGGTGTCCATGAGCAGGCGGGTGATCAACGTCGACGGCCGGCCGATGGTGGCGATCGCCGTCACCGACCGCGGCATCGGCATCGCGCCCCAGCATCAGTTGCGGGTGTTCGAGCGTTTCTTCCGAATCGACAAGGCCCGCTCGCGCGCCACCGGCGGCACCGGCCTGGGACTGGCGATCGTCAAGCACGTCGCCAGTAACCACGGCGGTGCCATCGAACTGTGGAGCAAACCCGGAACCGGCTCCACCTTCACCCTCACCATCCCACTCGCCGCGGCGGCCCGACCGTCGGCCGCCGCAGCCAGAGAATCAGACAAGACCGCAATCGTGGTCCACGAAGAGAGAGAACTGAGCCGTTGACACATGTGCTGATCGTCGAGGACGAAGAATCCTTGGCCGACCCGCTCGCGTTCCTGCTTCGAAAAGAGGGTTTCGAGGCCACGATCGTCACCGACGGCAACTCGGCGCTGCCTGAGTTCGAGAGGGTGAGCCCGGACATCGTGCTGCTCGACCTGATGTTGCCCGGAGCCTCGGGTACGGAGGTGTGCAAAGCCATTCGGGCCCGTTCGTCGACCCCGGTGATCATGGTGACCGCGCGCGACAGCGAGATCGACAAGGTCGTCGGACTCGAACTGGGCGCCGACGACTATGTGACCAAACCCTATTCGGCTCGTGAGCTGATCGCCCGGATCCGGGCGGTGCTCCGCCGCGGTGGTGATGCAGGCGAAGCGATCGATCTCGACGGCGGGCTCATCGAGGCGGGTCCGGTGTCGATGGACGTCGAGCGCCACACGGTGTCTGCCAGCGGACAGTCGATCACGTTGCCGCTCAAAGAATTCGATCTCCTCGAATACCTCCTGCGCAACGCGGGGCGGGTGCTGACCCGGGGGCAGCTCATCGACCGGGTCTGGGGTGCCGACTACGTCGGGGACACCAAAACCCTTGACGTGCATGTGAAGCGGTTGCGGTCGAAGATCGAATCCGACCCCGGCAACCCCAAGCACCTGGTGACCGTGCGAGGACTCGGCTACAAGTTCGAGCCCTGAATCTCGCGATCGGGAGCCTCGCCCCCAACCGGGATCGGGGGCAGTAGCGCCTAGGCCTCTTCCGGGTGCTGGGTGTACTTGATGTCGCCCTCTTGACGTTTGGTGGCAGCGGCGGTCGCCGGGTGGATCGCGATGAGCCCGAGCCCCTGGCGACGTCGGCAGGCCTTCGCGAGTTCCTCGTAGGCGGGCTCGCCGAGCAGCGCGATCAACTCGGGCCGGTAGGACTCCCAGACCTGCTTCGCGCCGATGTGTGCGTCGGGGGATCCGGAGCAGTACCACTCGAGGTCGGCGCCGCCGGACCCCCAGCCGCGCCGGTCGAACTCGGTGATGGTGGTCTTGAGGACCTGCTCGCCGTCGGGCCGTTCGACCCACTGCTGCTCACGTCGCACCGGGAGCTGCCAGCACACCTCGGGTTTGACCTCGAGTGGCTCGATACCTTTGCGCAACGCCATCGAGTGCAGGGCGCAGCCCTGACCGCCGGCGAAACCCGGTCGGTTCAGGAAGATGCAGGCACCCTTGTGCTTGCGGGTCTTGAGCGCGAGCTCACCGTCGAGTTCGTCCTCCTCGAGGTATCCGCGCTTGCCCAATGGGTCTTTGCCCGAACCCTTTTCGTAGAATTGCCAATCATCCGGCGTCAGCATGGCCACGCCCTTGGCAAGGGTCTTGCGATCATCGGAGTCGGAGAGGTACGCCCCGTGACTGCAACAGCCGTCGTTCTCGCGGCCTTCGATGATGCCCTGGCAGGCAGGGGTGCCGAAGACACAGGTCCAGTGCGACAGCAACCAGGTCAGGTCGGCGTTGATGATGTGTTCCGGGTTTTCGGGGTCGGCGAACTCATACCACTCGCGCGGAAAGTCCAGAGGAACTTCCGGGGCCGGGTCGATTTTGGAGGCTGCGTGCACAATCACCAACGGTAGACGCACTAAGTTGTAACCCGTGCGTTTAGGAGTGCTTGATGTCGGCAGTAACACAGTCCACCTGTTGGTTGTCGATGCCCACCGGGGCGGTCACCCGACCCCGATGAGTTCGACGAAGTCGACACTGCGCCTGGCCGAGCAGATCGATGCCGATGGCCGGCTCTCGCAGCGCGGTGCGGATGGACTGATCGAATCGGTGGACGAGTTCACGAAGATCGCCTACACCTCGGGTTGCAAGCAGGTCATGGCGTTCGCCACCTCGGCGGTGCGCGACGCTGCGAACTGCGACGAGGTGCTCGAACGCGTCGCCGAGGCGACCGGGGTGCGGGTCGTCGTGCTCTCCGGGGTCGACGAGGCCCGCCTGACCTCGCTGGCGGTGCGCCGCTGGTACGGGTGGGGGTCTGGCCGGATCGTCGCCCTCGACATCGGTGGGGGCTCGCTGGAGCTGTCGAACGGCGTCGACGAGGAACCGGACGTCGCGCTGTCGCTGCCGCTGGGAGCGGGCAGGCTCACCAGGGAGTGGCTCACGGAGGACCCACCTGGCCGGCGGCGCGTTGCAGTACTGCGGGACTGGCTCGATGCCGAGCTCGCGGCGGGCGCCAAAGAACTCATCGCAGCGGGCTCCCCGGACCTGGCGGTGGGCACGTCCAAGACGTTCCGTTCGCTGGCGCGACTCACCGGCGCGGCCCCTTCCAGCGCAGGACCCCGAGTCAAGAGGACACTGACCATCAGTGGTTTGAGACAGCTGATCGCGTTCATCTCCCGGATGACTGCAGCGGATCGAGCCGAACTGGAGGGGGTGAGTGTGGACCGCGCAGGACAGCTGGTGGCGGGCGCACTCGTCGCGGAGGCGAGCATGCGCGCGCTGTCGATCGATACTTTGGAGATATGCCCATGGGCCCTACGCGAAGGTGTCATTCTGCGCAGACTGGATCTGGAATCCAGCGATACCGAGTTGCCGGCGGGCGAACGCTAAGGATGGTGAACTAACTCATGGCCAGAGGATCGGATCCCGATTCACGTCCCATCTCGGTTGCCGAGTTGCTGGCGCGCGCCAAAGAGGCCGGTGCAACGGACGTCGTCGACGCTGCGGCCAACTCCCCGGCAGCCACCGGCCGCCGCCATCGCGGTGGCAAGGACGGCATCTCTGTTGCCGAGCTGACCGGCGAGATCCCGCGCATCGCCGAGCCCAGGACACCGCCGCCCACCCGTGACTTCAACTCAGCTGACGTCTCCGAGCGTGCCGGATCCCCGGCGCCCAAGGCGGATGCCGCCGAGACGAAGCCCGCCCCCGCGGTGACGGCTGACTCGGCAGAGCAGAACCAGACCCCGGCACCCGGGCGGGACGCGGAGCAGGAGCGTGCCGAACCGCAGGTGACGACGCCATCCGCCACTGAGGTCGGCGATCAGCCCTCGGACTCCGAGACCACAAGTGTCATCTCGTCGGTACAGGCGTATTCGGAGGTCGACGACGAGAACCCGAATCGCGACCGCCAGGACGATCATCGGGTGCTCAGTGCCGCCGAGCGGGAACGGGAGTTCGAGGCGTACCGCAACTTCGAGGACGTCGACGACGTCGCGCCGGCGCCCGGTGAGCCGAAGAAGAAACGCGGGATCCTGGGGTTCGGGCGTAAGAAGGCAGCCCCTGCGCCGCCGGTCCCCGCACCCGCGGAGCCCGCGCCGAAGTACCCGGACGAGACCGATCATGAAGTGACGCAGCTCATCCCGACGGTGACGGACTCTGCGCCACCCACGGATTCCGCGTCACCGACCACCAGCCAAGGCTCTGCGGAGCACGGCCCGACGACGCCGGCTCCGGTCGAGGTGCCCGAGCGGGCTCCGTCGACCCCGCCCGGGGTCGCGCAGGCCGATACGGGCAGATACCTGCGTTTCGACGTCGACGAGGACGCGTCGTCCCGCGTCGACATCACGAAGCGTGCGAGCGCTGATGGACCGGAATCCGGATCGGCACAGGCGGATGCCCGTGGATTCGGGGCGTTTGCGAGCGCGACCCCAGCCGCGGCACACCCGGCCCCCGAGGCCCCGGCCGAAGGGTCGTTGTCGGCAGACACTTCGGCCGACGCTGCGAACTCCGGCGGCGATCCGGTGCGGACCCGGCTGACCGGTTCCGCCGCCGCACAGGACCACCCGCCCGTCGGTGACCTCGCCCACGAGGACGCGGCGCCCGAGGAATCCGCGGACAAGTCACCGTCGATCCAGTGGCTGTTGCTCATCGGCCAGGTGCTGGCCGGATTGGCCGTCGGCGTCGCGCTCTTCTGGGGCTTCACCGAATTGTGGCGTTGGAATGTGTATTTCGCACTGATCCTCGCGGTCGCGGTGATCTTCGGGTTGGTCACCCTGGTGCATGTCGTGCGGCGCAGCCAGGACCTGATCAGCACCCTGCTGGCATTGGGTGTCGGCTTGCTCGTGACGATCGGTCCGCTGGTGCTGCTGCTCGTCGCCGGAGACTGAGGAGTCGGTGTCCGAACAGAGTCCCGACGACTCCGCGGCGACGTCGCAGGATCGGTCGCTTCGCGGTGAGATAGCAGTCGGGTTGTCGACGGCATCGGTCTACCCGCAGAACACCGAGGCGGCCTTTCAGTACGCCAACGAACTCGGCTATGACGGCGTCGAATTGATGGTCTGGGCAGAGCCGGTCAGCCAGGACATCGATCGGGTCGCGATGCTGTCGGACCGTTACCACCTTCCTGTCCTGTCGGTGCACGCACCGTGTCTGCTGATCTCGCAGGGGATATGGGGGCGCGACCCCATCGCGAAACTGGCGCGGGCGGTGACCGCTGCCGAGGATCTGGGCGCGGACACGGTGGTCGTTCATCCGCCATTTCGGTGGCAGCGCAGGTACGCGCGTGAGTTCTCGGTGCTCGTCGCGACCCTGGAAGAGGACTCCGACGTCGCGGTGGCCGTGGAGAACATGTTCCCTATCCGCACCGACCGGTTCTTCGGGAAGTACGAGGGTGCGGCCGACCGGATGCGCAAGCGCGGCGGACCCGGGGCCGCGGTATCGGCGTACGCCACCTCGTTCGACCCCACCGACGACGGGTATGCCCACTACACCCTCGACATCTCGCATGCTGCGACCTCCGGCGTCGACGTGCTCGCGATGCTCGACCGGATGGGCGCCGGACTGAGTCACCTGCACCTGACCGACGGGTCGGGGGCGGCCGTCGACGAACATCTGGTCCCCGGTGATGGGTCGCAGCCGTGTGTGCAAGTGTGTAACCGTCTCGCCGACAGTGATTTCTCTGGTTCGGTTGTGCTGGAAGTCAGCAGCAGCGCGGTCAAAACCAAAGCTGAAAGACTCGAAATCCTTTCCCGCTCATTGGATTTTGCACGTACACACCTAGAGCGGCCTTGACTTACAGGAGCACCGGAAACTTGTCTGCGCCCACTCTCGACCAACTCAACACGCTGCGGACCGACGGTCCCAGTGGTCCCGATCACATCGAATACACCGCTGTGATCGACCCTGTGTTCACCATCGGGCCGAAGGTTCACGGTGGGACCACCCAGATGCTCTCCGCGAAGGCGGCGTTGGCAGGTTTCGTCGCCACAGCCCCCGAGGGCGCACCCCCCGCCACCGGCCTCGCACCGGTGGCGATCTCCACCAACTACCTCGGCGCCCCTGACCCGGCCGAGATCACCCTCAAGGTGTGGGTCCGCAAGCGCGGCCGGACCGTGTCACTGGTCGACGTCGAAGTGCACCAGAACGGTCGTAACCTGATCCACTCGACCGTGACCATCGGCACCCTCGACACAGACGGTCACTTCTCGGCGCCCACCCCGTTGACGGCGCTGCCGATCGAACCCCCGGACGACGTGATCTGGGTCGACCAGAGCCCCATGGGCGACGTCATGCACCTGTCGGCATCGATCGACGTGGCGATCGAGGCCGACTCGCTCGCCTTCATCAAGGGGGAGAAGGCCGACCCGGTGTTCCGGATGTGGGCTCGCCCGAAGGAGGGCGTGACCGATGAGCTGTTCGCGGTCCTGAGCGGCGATCTCAGCGCCCCGGTCGTGATGAACCTGCACCTGTTCGGCTGGGCGCCGACCGTTCAGCTGACGACGTATCTGCGGCGCTTGCCCGCGCCGGGATGGCTCCGTATCCAGGCTTCCAGTACCGAGGTCGGGCACGGGTGGTTCGAAGAAGATCATCTCGTCATCGACTCCGCGGGCGACGTGATCGTGCAAACCCGGCAGCTCGCTCTCATACCGGCGTCGGGCTGACAAGCACCCGCCGGCATCCCGGCGGGCTGACGACCTCCCCTTGTGAATGACCCGTCCAGAAACGAGAAAGTGAACTCATGACCCAGCGAATCGCAATCATCGGCGGTGGAAACATCGGGGAGGCATTGCTCGCCGGCCTGATCGGATCCGGCAAACCGACCAAGGACCTGGTGATCGCGGAGAAGTCGCCGAGCCGAGGCAAGGAGCTCGCCGAGGAGTACGGCGTCCGGGTGACCGACATACCCGACGCCGTCGAGGGCGCCAACATCGTCGTGTTGGCCATCAAGCCGGGCGACGTGGACGCGGTGCTGGCGGTGATCGCCGACGTCGAGGATGTCGGTGAGGTCGAGCGCCTGACGGTCACCCTCGTCAGCGGACTGCCCACCGCCAAATACGAGAACACGCTGCCCGCAGGTGCGCCCGTGGTACGGGTGATGCCGAACACGCCCATGCTCGTGGGAGAGGCGATGAGCGGTGTCACGGCCGGACGTTATGCGACCGAGGAACACGTCGCGACGGTGGTCACGCTGCTCGAGACGGTCGGCAAGGTTGTCGTCGTGCCCGAAAAGCAGATCGATGCGATCACCGCGCTGTCCGGGTCAGGACCGGCATACCTGTTCCTGGTGGCCGAGGCGATGATCGACGCCGGGGTCTCACTCGGGCTCACGCGTGCGCTCGCCACCGAGTTGGCAGCGCAGACCGTGCGCGGTGCTGGTGTTCTGCTGACCGACTCGGGACTGTCGCCGGTCGACCTGCGGGCTGCGGTCACCTCGCCTGCCGGGACGACCGCCGCAGCGCTGCTGGAGATGGAAAAGCACGGCGTGCGGCACGCGGTCGCCGAAGGTGTTCGCGCGAGCGCGGCCAAGAGTGAGGCGATCGGGCGAGTGGTGTTGTCGGGGATCGAGTCGTCCTAGGCCTCGGCCGACCTCTGGTCGGCCACTCGTCCACCCGTTTTCGCGCCGTCCCCCTGTCGTAGCCGGTGGGTGGCGCAAAAACGGGTGGGGCAGTGCAGTCCGTGGATGTCGCGCCACCATCCGCCATCACCCACCCGTTTTGGTACCGCCCACCGGTTGTAGCCGGTGGATGGCGCAAAAACGGGTGGGCGGACGGCGCGGGTGGGCCTGATTTCGCCAAGAAATCCGAATCAGTTGCCCACTCACGTCGCTTTAACCCCACCCGCCACGCTAAGCTTCGCTGAGCACGTGCGTGTCTGGAGTCCGCCGGAGGGGAAGCCGAGCGGCCGCGACGCGTGCCCCGGAGGTATGGAATTTTCATGGCATCTGCAAGTAAGCCAGGTGACAACGCCGGTGGTGGAACTCAGTTCCTGACCGTCGCAGAGGTCGCATCCCTGATGCGCGTCTCGAAGATGACCGTGTACCGCTTGGTGCACAATGGAGAACTGCCCGCAGTACGCGTGGGTCGGTCCTTCCGCGTGCACGCCAAGGCAGTGCACGACTATCTCGAGACGTCCTACTTCGACGCCGGATAGAAATCCCGACTGACAAACTCAGAATCGCCTCCGAGTTCGGCATGTCGACCGCACCACGCGGTCGATTGATCGAGCGGGCGATTTCGTCACCGGTGCGCCGGGCGGTAAGGTTTGCAGTCGACCCGTTCGCCGGTGCTCTGGCGCGCGAAGTAAGTGAGCCAGCCTGTGTGGACGGCCAAAACCTGTAGGACCATCCGGTCAGATCGTGAGGAAGTTCCCAGATGGGTTCAGTGATCAAGAAGCGCCGCAAGCGCATGTCGAAGAAGAAGCACCGCAAGTTGCTGCGTCGCACGCGAGTGCAGCGCAGGAAACTCGGTAAGTGAGTTTTCTTTCCTCAGAACCCGCCGCTTGTCGGCGGGTTTTGTTTTGTCAGGACGCGGGTTTGAATTGGTGGAACCCGAATCCCCGTCTCACTGGGTGAACCGGGGATCGAGTCCGTACGCTGGTCGCCATGGTCGATGGTGAGGGAGTGGTGCAGCAGGCGCCACGGGTGGTTCTGGTCACCGGCGCGTCGACGTTCCTCGGTGGGTATCTGACCACGAGGCTCGCCCAGAACCCTGCCGTCGAGCGGGTGATCGCGGTGGATTCGCTGGCCCCCTCGAAGGACATGCTGCGGCGGTTCGGCCGCGCCGAGTTCCTCCGCGTCGACATACGCAGGCCCACCATTGCGAAGGTGATCGACCAGGCGGGCGTCGACACGGTCGTCCATGCCGCGACATCGGTGATGGACACGGTCGGACATTCGCCCGCGATCAAAGAGTTCAATGTCATCGGGACGATGCAGCTGTGTGCCGCATGTCAGCGCAGCCCGACCGTCAAACGATTCGTGATGCGCTCGACCGGCATGGTCTACGGTGCGAGCTCGGCGGATCCCGCGCACTTCTCGGAGAACACCTCCGCGCGCCGGGAGCCTACCGGCGGGTATGCCCGGGACCTGATCGACGTCGAGGGCTATGCGCGTGGTCTCGGACGTCGCCGCCAGGACATGGCCGTCACCATCCTGCGTCTGACCGCGATGCTCGGTCCGCAGATCTCGAGCCGGATGAGCAAGTACTTCTCGTCGACGATCATCCCCGTCGCCATCGGGCACGAGCCGAGACTGCAGTTCCTGCACGAGGAGGACGCCCTGTCGGTGCTCGAACATGCGACGCTCGCCGGCCGGTCCGGCATCTTCAACGTCGCGGGTGACGGGGTGCTGACGCTAAGCCAGGCAGTGCGCCGTGCCGGGCGGATCGCGCTGCCGGTGCCGTCGTCGATGCTGGGCACGGTCGCCGGGGTCTATCGCGGAATGCGCGTGAGCACGATGCAGCTCGATCAGATCGACTACCTGACGTTCGGGCGCGTGCTGGACACCACTCGGATGCGCACCGAACTCGGTTTCCGCCCGAGGTACACGAGCATGGAGACGTTCGACGACTTCCTTACTCGAAAACCCTTGGCGCCGGTCGTCTCTCCGGCGGCGTGGCGCCGGGTGGAGGATTGGACGAGGCAGGCCGCGAAACAGCTGACATGAGAAAATGACCGTCAAGATCTAATTTTGAGGGTGCCGAGTGACGAAGAGGTCACCGGGGCGGGGACAATCAGGATGCGAGTGCGCGAGAAGCATCACGAGCGGGGAGTCAGGCTTCGGCTTGAGGGAGGTGTGCGCGGTGCCTAATCGGGACCAGACGTCCGATGCACGGACAGCGAAAGTGATCCAGCTCTATTCGAGTTCGCCGGGTCCGGATGGTCAGCCGCGTCGCAGACATCCTTCGCAAGGCTATGGGCCCCAGGCGAGGTCGGCGGCGGCTCAGCAGAATCCGGTCGGGCATCCGAACACCGATGATTTCGACCAGGCAGCGGTCACCCCGATCAGCGACGACGTCCGCGCCCAGATCGAGGCCGGCCGGTACGCCGAGGCGGCCAAGACATCGTCGTCCTTCCTGAACCTCGACGGAGTGCGCCACGCGCTCGCGGACACCCTGACCGGCGCGGCCGGATACCTGCGGCAGCGCGTCACCGGCGACTACGAGGTCGACGACTTCGGCTTCGACCCGCACTTCACCGAATCGGTCTGGCTACCCGCGATGCGCGTGCTGTTCGACAAGTGGTTCCGCGTGGACGTGAGTGGGATCGAAAATCTCCCGCTGGAGGGTGGCGCGCTCCTCGTCGCCAACCATGCCGGCACGATCCCGATCGATGCCCTGATGACCTCGGTCGCGGTCCACGACTATCACCAGAATCGGCGCCACCTGCGTGTGCTCGCCGCCGACCTGGCCTTCGACACCCCTTTCATCAGCGAGGTCGCCCGACGTACGGGGTCGACCCTGGCCTGCACCGCCGACGCCCAGCGGCTGCTGCGCGGCGGAGAACTCACGGCTGTCTGGCCAGAAGGGTTCAAGGGCATCGGCAAGCTCTACAAAGACCGCTACAAGCTGCAGCGCTTCGGACGTGGTGGCTTCGTGACCACCGCGCTGCGGGCGGGGGTCCCGATCATCCCGGTCTCGATCGTGGGGTCCGAGGAGATCTATCCGATGCTCAACGACCTCAAGCCCATCGCGCGCCTGCTGGGACTGCCCTACATCCCCGTCACCCCGACGTTCCCCCTCCTCGGGCCGCTCGGCCTGGTGCCGTTGCCGTCGAAGTGGCAGATCCATTTCGGGACTCCGATCGCCACCGACCATTTCGACGAGCAGGCGGCCGACGATCCGATGGTTGTCTTCGACGTCACCGATCATGTGCGTGAGGAGATCCAGCAGACCCTGTTCCGGATGCTCAGTCGCCGCTCCAGCGTCTACTTCGGCTGACCGGGACCCACTGGCATGAGCGCTGTCATCGAGGAGGTGGACAGGCGACTGATGCCGTGGCGTCAGGAGCTCGGCGCCGACTGGGACGCCTATCGCAATCACGTCCGGCGCGTGCTGGCCTTTTGCGACGAGTTGCACGCGATCTCGTTCCGCGCACCGCATACCCCGGTCCCCAGTACCACCGAGGAGTTTCTGACTGCCGCGGCCTTCCACGACCTCGGGATCTGGTCGGCGGGTGCCTTCGACTACGTGCCACCGTCGGTGGAGCTGGCGCGGCAGTGGTTGCGTGAGCAGGACCGGGGAGACCTGAGAACCCTTGTCACCGAAATGATCTCGGATCATCACAAGGTGCGCAGGGCGGGTCCGCCGGCATCGCCCATCGAGGTGTTCCGGCGCGCCGACACGATGGACGTCAGCTTCGGTCTCGTGCGCTTCGGGGTCACGCGGCAGCGATATTCGGCGGTCTCGAAGCAACTGCCCGACAACGGTTTTCACCGCAGACTCGTCAGTCTGACCATCCGGCGCACCCGCGAACACCCCACCTCGCCGCTGCCGATGTTCAAGTGGTGACCTGACCCCCGGAATTGGTGGGTTCTGGCGGTTCCCACCTGGGGAAACGCTCGCCACAACCCACCAAGATGGGGGAGTGCTGGCGTCAGCGGCGGAGGTGTTTGACGGCTGCAGCGGCGCCACCGCCTGCGGCGCCGAGTAGCACCGCCGTCGGGACGCCGATCCTCGCGGCCTTCCGTGCCGTCCGATAGTCCCGGACCTCCCAGCCGCGCACGCGCGCGACATCGCGTAGGTCGGTGTCGGGATTGATCGCGACGGCGGTGCCGACCAGCGACAGCATCGGGACGTCGTTGTGGGAGTCGGAGTAGGCGGTGCAGCGTTTGAGATTCAAGCCCTCACGGATCGCGAGTGATCGGACGGCGTGGGCCTTGCCGAGCCCGTGCAGGAGGTCGCCGACCAGTCGTCCGGTGAAAACCCCGTCGACGCTCTCGGCGACCGTGCCCAGAGCGCCGGTCAGCCCGAGCCGCTCGGCGATGGTCTGGGCCAGTTCCACGGGCGTGGCGGTGACGAGCCACACCTGTTGGCCGGCGTCGATGTGCATCTGGGCCAGTGCGGCGGTCCCTGGCCAGATCTTGTCGGCGATGAACTCGTCGTAGATCTCCTCGCCCACGCGGACCAGCTCCGCGGTGGAGCGGCCCGCGATGAACGAAAGGGCCTTCTCCCGGCCTTGCGCGACGTCTTCGGAGTTCTCGCGTCCGGTGATCCGGAACTTCGCCTGCGCCCAGACGAACTCCATGATGTCGCGGTAGCTGAAGTAGTCCCGCGCGGCCAGACCTCGGGCGAAGTGGATCATCGACGACCCCTGGACCAGGGTGTTGTCGACGTCGAAAAAGGCGGCAGCGGTGAGGTCGGGCGGTACGACGGTGGGGCGGCCGGGTTCGTCCACGTCGGCATCGCCCTGGTCCAGGCGCGGATCGATGAGGGTGTCGCCGCCACCGGGCAGCGCACGCTCCCGGAGTTTCGCGTAGGCGGCGTGGGCGCTGGCCTCACCCGCAAGTGACTGACGGAGTTCCCCCGCGGACTGACGGAACCTGCCGACACGGCTGGTCAGGGGCGACAGTGGGCCGGATGCGGTCGCGGGCCGGGCTTCGGCTTCCTCGGCGTCGGCTTCCTCGTCGTCGAGGTCGTCGCCGTCGAGGTCGTCATCATCTGGGGCGTCGTCATCGGGGGAATCGTCGTCGACGAGATCGTCATCGTCGAGCGCAGGATCAAACTGGTCTTCGGGTTCGTCGAGGCGGGATCGGTCTGCGTCACCGGCGTTGTCGTCGCCCGGAGTATTTGTCACTCGCATCGCCTCCTGTGGGTCTCGTTCAGCGTAGTCGGTGCCCGGGCGATGATCGGAGGTCCCGCCGCGCGTGCGCCTGTGAGTCCCGCGGAGCGTGCCTGGCACCCACGTGGAGCGTGCCCGGCACCCACGCGGAGCGTGCCCGGCACCCACGCGGAGCGTGCCTGGCACACTGGGAGGGTGATGATCACGTTGCTCACCAGGGCGGGGTGTACCGCCTGCGCGCGGGCCCGCGCCGACCTCGACCCGCTCATCGCCGACTTCGCGGTCGAGTTCGAGGAAATCGACGTCGATGCCATCGCCGACACCGACCCGGGCGTGCGCGCCGAGTTCGGTGACCGGTTGCCGGTCATTCTCCTCGACGGTCGTGAGCACAGCTATTGGGATGTGGATATCCCCAGGTTGCGAGCCGATTTGCAGGCGTCATCTGGACAGTAGTCCAGACGGTTGATCAATTATCGGGGGGCCGAGTTTGTGAATCGATTCACAAGCGGTAACGTGATAGCGCGAGTCAGTGCGTTCGCGGTGCTTTTCGCAAGCATCATGCCTGCTCCGCGACCCGCAGAAACCGGGGTCCGCAGAGCCGCGGACGGTGGCGCCCAATGAGGAAGACGGTCGGCATGGGGAAGAGTCCTGCAGATGCGGGAGACAAGGGGAACGCGGGTTCGGCCGGTGGCCCACAACCCGACATCCCGAGCGCTGCCGTTGCCCGGCTCGCCACCTACCTGCACGTGTTGCGTTCGATGAGCGAGACCGGCGCCATGGTCGTCTCGTCCGGACAACTCGCAGCGGCCGCAGGGGTGAACTCCGCAATACTTCGAAAAGACCTCTCCCACGTCGGTTCGGGTGGAGTGCGCGGCGTCGGATACGACGTCAGTCGCCTCGTCGCCCGCATCGCGTTGGCGCTCGGAGTCGAGCACAACCACAACGTGGTGCTCGCCGGCGCCGGCCATCTCGGCAAGGCCCTCATCAACCGCGTGGGTTTCGATCGTCGCGGTATCAAGATCGTCGCCATGGTCGAAGCCGACCCGCAGTTGGTCGGCACGTCCATCGCCGCGGCCGAAGGTGAACTCCGGGTCCGCGGCCTCGCCGAGATCCCGGCGATCTGTGCGGAACACCGCGTCGAGATCGCGGTGCTGGCGACATCGGACGAGCACGCCCAGATCACGTGCGACAGCTTCGTCGCCGCCGGTGTGCAGCAGATCCTCAATTTCACGTGCGTGGCACCCCGGGTGCCCGAGCACGTCTACGTCAGGCCAGTCGACTTCGCTCTGGAGTTGCAGGTGATGGCGTTCAACGCAGCGCGCAGGCATAGCGCGGAAGCTCAAGTTGTGCAGCGTAATTCGACCCCAGGTGGTCGGACGCAATCGAAACAAAGGTCGGTGGGCGTGTGAGTATCTTCCTGTTCGGCATCTCGCACCGCAGCGCGCCGGTGCCGATACTCGAGCGGCTCGCCGTCACCGACACCGATCGTCCGAAGCTGATCGAGGATCTGCTCGACAGTCCGCAGATCAGCGAGGCGATGATCGTCTCCACCTGCAACCGCGTCGAGGTCTACGCCGTGGTCGACGCCTTCCACCCCGCGCTCGAGGCGGTGGGCGAGGTGATGGGCAGGCATTCGGGCATGACGGTCAACGAGATGACCAAGTACGCCTATGTCCGGTACTCCGAGGCCGTGGTGGAGCATCTGTTCTCGGTCGCCGCAGGCCTGGACTCGATGGTTGTCGGCGAACAGCAGATCCTGGGCCAGATCCGGTCGTCGTATGCCAGCGCTGATGCCAACCGCTCTGCTGGCCGGGTGCTGCACGAGTTGGCTCAGCAGGCGCTGCGGGTGGGCAAGCGGGTCCACAGCGAGACCGGTCTCGACCGCGCGGGCGCCTCGGTGGTGTCGGTGTCCCTCGAGCGCGCCAAGGGCGTCCTCGGCGGTGAGATCGGTTCGGCCGTCGTGTTCGGTGCGGGCGCCATGGGCGGACTCGCTGCCGCGCACCTCGCCAGGGCAGGTGTCACCGACCTCAGGGTGGTGAACCGGACGTTCGAGAAGGCGCAGCACCTCGCGGCCAATGTCACCAAGAATCACGGCGTGAACGCCCGCGCGGTCGAGATGGACGACCTGACGGACGCCCTCGCAGGCGCCGACGTCCTCGTCACCTGTACGGGCACCATCGGCACCGTGGTCGGCGTCGGCGAGGTGCATTCGGCACTCGCCCGGCGGACGGCCCCGGGCCCGCTGGTCATCTGCGACCTCGGGTTGCCTCGCAACGTCGATCCTGCGGCCGGGCGGTTGCCGGATGTGCACATCATCGACATCGAGGGTCTGCGCGGCGATGAGGGCACCAAGGCGGCCGACGCCGACGAGGTCGCGGCGCGCGACATCGTCCTGGCAGAGCTCGCCGATTACCTCACGCACCAGCGCCAGGCCGAGGTGACGCCCACCGTGACGGCGCTCCGGCAACGGGCGGCCGAGGTGGTGCAGGCCGAGATGCTGCGTCTGGAGAGCCGGCTCCCCGGTCTCGACGACCCCCAGCGCGACGAGGTCGCCAAGACCGTGCGGCGCGTCGTCGACAAGCTGCTGCACGCGCCGACCGTGCGCGTGAAACAACTCGCCAGCACCCCGCAGGGCGATCATTATGCCGAGGCCCTGCGCGAACTCTTCGAACTCAAACCCGGTGCGGCGGAATCGGTTTCTGCGCCCGAGGTCGGTCTCGGCGAGACCGACACCCATGGAAAGGCCCGGTAGCAGCAATTGAGTGAGTCCAGTCCGAATCCGATCCGGATCGGCACCCGTGGTTCTTTGCTGGCCACCACCCAGGCCGGCACCATCCGAGACGGTCTGATCGCGGCAGGCCATCCCGCTGAACTGGTCATCATCAAAACTGCCGGCGACCTGTCCGCGGCTCCGGTCCAGCAGATCGGGGTCGGTGTCTTCACGACCGCGATTCGCCAGGCGCTGACCAACCGCGAGGTCGACGTAGCGGTGCATTCGTACAAAGACCTGCCGACCGCACCCGAGCCAGGCCTCGAGATCGCCGCCATCCCGCCCCGTGAGGATCCACGCGACGCACTCGTCGCCGCGGGTGGAAAAGTGCTGGGTGAGCTGCTGCCGGGCGCCACGATCGGTACTTCCGCGCCGCGACGGGCAGCGCAGCTTAGAGCATTGGGTCTCGGTTTGGAAATCCGCCCCCTACGAGGCAACCTTGATTCTCGGTTGGGCAAAGTCGCCAGCGGGGAACTCGACGCGGTGGTAGTGGCCCGGGCCGGACTCGTACGAATCGGACGGACCGATGAGGTCACCGAAGCGTTGGATCCGGTTCAGATGCTACCGGCGCCTGCACAGGGCGCCTTGGCCGTGGAGTGCCGCGCAGACGATGCCCAACTGGTGAGCATTCTCGCCGAGTTGGACGATCCGTCCACCCGTGCGGCGATTGACGCCGAACGTGCGGTGCTTGCGGCCCTCGAGGCCGGATGCACGGCGCCGATCGGTGCTTTGGCCGAGGTGGTCGAGTCGATCGATGAGGACGGACGCGTTTTCACCGAGCTGTCGCTCCGCGCGACGGTCGTTGCCGAAGATGGTTCGGACGCGATCAAGGCCTCGGTGGTGGGTCCGACCGAACGAGCGACCGAACTCGGCCGAGAACTTGCCGCAGAACTGCTGGATCAGGGAGCAAAAGAGCTCCTCTAGAGCCAGCGGGCCGAGCTACAGCCCCACGGGGCAGGAGTGCTGAGCATGAGCCGTACCAAAAAGGCCGTTACCCCTGGTCGCATTCTCTTTGTCGGGGCAGGCCCCGGCGACCCGGGATTGTTGACCGTCCGCGCCCGCACCGCGATCGAGAACGCCGTCACGGTGTTCATCGATCCCGACGTGCCGTCCGCGGTCGTCGACCAGATCGGTGTCAAACCCGGGCAACAGGCCGAGTCGAGGACCGGTTCCTCGCGGACTGTCAAACCGAGCAAACAAGACCCTAGCGCCGCGGCAGACGGCTCCGAGCATCAGGGTGGGGAACAAGACACCCCCGCCGCCGACGCCCCTGTTTCCGACGAGCCGCTGAGCAATGTGCGTCCGGCACTGGGCGATCCGAACGAGGTGGCCAAGACGCTGGTCGCGACCGCCCGCGAGGGTGAGGACGTGGTCCGGCTCGTCGCAGGCGACCCGTTGACCACCGATTCCGTCCTCGCCGAGGTCAACGCGGTCGCTCGCACGCAGGTGCAGTTCGAGGTCATCCCCGGACTGCCCGCCACGGCCGCTGTGCCGAGTTACGCGGGTATGCCGCTGGGTTCGGGGCACACCGAGGCAGATGTCCGCGGAGAGGTCGACTGGGCGGCTCTGGCCGCCGCGCCCGGACCGCTCGTCCTGCACGCGACGTCGGGGCATCTGGCCGAGACCGCCAGCGCGCTGACCGAGCACGGGCTGGCCGCGCAGACGCCTGCCGCGATCACGGTCAACGGCACCACCTGCCAGCAGCGCACCATCGAGGCGACGCTGGCCACCCTGAACGAGAGCGGCAGCGCCCTGACCGGGCCGCTGATCGTCACCATCGGCAAGGTCGTCACCCAGCGCGGCAAGCTGAGCTGGTGGGAATCACGCGCCCTGTACGGCTGGACGGTGCTGGTGCCGCGTACCAAGGATCAGGCCGGCGACATGTCTGACCGTCTCGTCACGCACGGCGCCATTCCGATGGAGGTTCCGACGATTGCTGTCGAGCCGCCCCGCAGCCCGGCGCAGATGGAACGCGCGGTCAAGGGTCTGGTCGACGGTCGCTACCAGTGGGTGGTGTTCACCTCCACCAACGCCGTCCGCGCGGTCTGGGACAAGTTCGCCGAGTTCGGTTTGGACGCACGGGCTTTCAGTGGCGTCAAGATCGCGTGCGTCGGTGAGGCCACCGCTGAGAAGGTCCGCGGATTCGGGATCAATCCCGAATTGCTGCCCTCGGGGGAGCAGTCCTCACTGGGACTGCTCGAGGATTTCCCGCCATACGACGACGTCTTCGACCCGGTGAACCGGATCCTGTTGCCGCGCGCCGACATCGCCACCGAGACCCTGTCCGAAGGCCTGCGCGGCCGCGGCTGGGAGATCGACGACGTCACCGCGTACCGCACGGTCCGCGCGGCTCCGCCGCCCGCCGAGACCCGCGAGATGATCAAGACCGGTGGTTTCGACGCGGTCTGCTTCACCTCGAGCTCGACCGTCCGCAACCTGGTCGGCATCGCCGGCAAGCCGCATGCGCGCACGATCGTGGCCTGCATCGGACCGAAGACCGCCGAAACCGCAACCGAGTTCGGCCTGCGGGTCGACGTGCGGCCGGAGAACGCGTCGGTGCCGGAACTGGTGGACGCGCTCGCCGAGCACGCCGCTCGGCTGCGCGCCGAAGGCGCACTGCCTCCGCCGCGTAAGAAGGCTCGTCGGTCGCGCTCGTAGGCTGGCGGTATGACCGCACCTCTCAACCGTCCGCCGTTCGACCGTCCCAGGCGACTTCGCAGCACTCCGGCGATGCGTCGGCTGGTTGCCGAGACATCGCTGGAGCCGCGGCATCTGGTGTTGCCGATGTTCGTCGCCGACGGCATCGACGAACCGCGTCCGATCAGCTCGATGCCCGGCGTCGTCCAGCACACGCGGGAGTCGTTGCGGCGTGCGGCGGGTGACGCTGTCACCGCAGGTGTCGGTGGCCTGATGCTGTTCGGTGTCCCGGCCGCCGCCGACAAGGACGCCGTCGGCAGTGCCGGTACCGATCCCGATGGGGTGCTCAACGCAGCTCTCCGGGATCTGCGCTCCGATCTCGGCGACTCCACGGTGATCATGGCCGACACCTGCCTCGACGAGTTCACCGATCACGGACACTGTGGTGTGCTGCGCGACGATGGCGTCGTCGACAACGATGCCACCCTGGAGCGCTACGCCGAGATGGCAGTGGTGCAGGCCCGGTCGGGGGCACACGTCGTCGGCCCCAGCGGGATGATGGACGCCCAGGTCGGGGTGATCCGCGCGGCTCTTGACGCCGCCGGGTTCTCGGACACCGCGATCCTCGCCTACACAGCCAAGTACTCCTCGGCCTTCTACGGCCCGTTCCGTGAGGCCGTCGGTTCGTCGCTGCGGGGTGATCGCAAGACGTATCAGCAGGATCCGGCCAATGCGCGTGAGTCCATGCGGGAGCTGGCCCTGGACCTCGCCGAGGGCGCCGACATGGTGATGGTCAAGCCGGCGATGTCGTATCTCGACGTGCTGAGCAAGGTCGCGGACGCGGCCGATGTACCGGTTGCGGCCTATCAGATCTCGGGTGAGTACGCGATGATCACCGCCGCCGCCGAGCGTGGCTGGATCGATCGCGATGCGGCGATCCTCGAGTCCCTTCTCGGTATCCGCCGCGCCGGAGCTGACATCGTGCTCACATATTGGGCCCACGAGGTCGCAGCTGCGCTACATTGAACGTCACAGATGATTGGTGATCGTTCATTGGTGGGGGCTGATGATGCGAATGGGGTGCTGGGGGAACTGCCGTGTCGGATGGATCGAATCGCGTCGAGCACGTCTTCTCACGCTCGATCAGGCGACGGTGGAGCGCGCAGGGTGACATCGCGACGCGAGATGACCTGTACCGCTTCGTGAAACAGCTGCGCGACGACGGTATTCCGGTGGAGGCGTCGGCGGCGGTCCTGGAGTTCGATGCGGCAGATTTCCGGCGGTGGCTGGCCGGGGATCAGCCGGTCCGGGTCTTCGAGGCAGAGACCGCGGCGCGCGTGGAGCGTTCCCGCCAGCAGCTGAGCGGCTCGGAGACACGGCTGCGCGGAGCCGGACGCCGACCCGTGGAGCCTGTCGAAGACTGTGACAGTTTGATGCGTGCTTTTGAGAGTACGGTCCGCCTCCGCGCCCGGGAACTGGTCGCCGATCCGCCCCTGCATCAGTCCGGTTGGTTCCCCCTGATGCGGCTGCTGGCAGGCGAAGGGGTGCCCGTCGAGGTCAGTGCGACGATTCTCGGGGTCGATGTGGTGGCCTACCGGGACTGGATCTGCGACCACCGGATGCAGATCGACTCGTCGAGGGATCGGTAGTCGGGTCGGACGTCGATGGCCGGCCGAACGCCGGGAGACAACTCAAGGCGTCGGGCCGGAGCCACTAGGCTGGTGCCCATGTCCGTGACCCCGCAGCAGCCAGAGCGGCCGCCGCTCGCCAGTTCTCTCGCGATCGCCACCGAACTGTGGGTCCTGGTGACCATCGCGCAGATCGTGGCCGTGTGCGGTCAGTTCACGATGGCCTCCGATCAGATCGATCAGGTCCGCGATGACATGGCGCGTCAAGGTCAACCGGTCTCCTACGGTCTCGTCGTCACGATGGTGATCGTGATCTCGATCGTGATGATCGGCGGCATCTGCGGGACGTTGACCTGGTTCGCGCGTTCGGGACGGAACTGGGCCCGGCTCGGCCTCGGGTTCCTCAGCTTCTACCTGGTGGTGCAGACCGTCTACGCCTTCTTCGTCGCAGGGGCAGACCACTGGACGATGATCCCGACGGTGATCGGTGGCGTGGGGGCACTGGGCGCGGGGGTGTTGCTCCTGCACCGCGACTCCGATCAGTACTGCAAGGACATGGCTGCGTGGCGGGCAGAGAAGAAACGGCCGACGTCGACGTACCCGCCCGGCGGATATCCCCCAGTCGGCGGATATCCCCCGGTGGGCGGTTATCCCCCGCCGGGGCAGTATCCAGGTCAGAACCCGGGGCAGTATCCGGGTGCCGGACAACACCCGCAGTATCCGCAGTACGGTCAGCCCGGGTATCCGCCGCAGCAGTATCAGCCGCCGGGTCCCCAGAACTCCCAGCAGTCCCAGAATGAGCCCGACACAGGAGAACGCAAGTGAGCGCTACGCCCGTCGATCCGGCGGTCCCGCCGAAGCTGGTCACCAGGGCCTATTGGCTGTGGATGGCCGCAGGCGTGCTGCTGGCCCTCTACGGCGTGGCCATCATCATCGTGAGTCTGGTCGCGAATGGCGCAGGGTTCGTCATATTCGGGGTGTTCTTCGCGGCCATCGGTGCTGGTCTGATCGTGCTCGCGCGAAAGGCCTTCCCCGGTGACCCACGCTGGCGGTCGGCGTTGGCCGTCTTCACCCTGGTGCTGGTCGCGCTCGGAGTGCTGGCATCGCTGCTGGTGGCCCAGGTCGCCGCGGCGCCGCTGCTGTTCAGTCTTTGTGCATTGGTCGGGTCGATGATGGCTTACCGACCCTCGGCGGATCCGTGGTTCGCCGAGAAATGAGCGAGGAGTACCCGGACGACGATGACGTCGTCGCCGACGACGAGAGTGTGGACGAGGGCGAGGTCCTCTACGCAGAGTCGGGTGGCGCGTGGTGGGTGGTCGCTATCGGTCCAGTGCTGTGTCTGATCGTGCTGATCACCGAAATCATCGGCGGCGGCAGGCTGCATTGGCCTGCCCTGCTCGTGTTCGCCCTCGTCATCGGCGGTTTTTCACTGGTGCAGGTCTACGCGGCCAGAACCCACGTGAGCATGATGCTGACCGAGCGGTCGCTGCGGCAGGGCGCGCAGACCATTCTGCTCGACGAGATCGCCGAGATCTTTCCCGAGAACAACAGCCCCGAACCCCAGAAGTGGGAGAGCGCGCCCGCGCTCGGTGAACTGTCGGCGGTACCCCGTCGTCGTAAAGGCGTCGGGATCAAGATGACCAACGGGAAGCTGGCTCAGGCCTGGGCCCGGGACGTGTCCGTGTTCCGGTCAGAACTCGTGCAGGCCCAGCAGGCTGTCGCGCTGGGTCTGGGGCCCAAGCGCAAACCGCGACCCGACGACGACTGACAACAAAAGCACACTGTTCAGCCATTTGCACACGTTGCAACATGTGCTTTTGACTGAACAATGTGCTTTTGCGTTGGTGAGACTACTGCGCTTCCTGGTCCCCAACCATGACCGTCTTCAGCAACTCCTCGGGCACTGCAAAGGCGTCGACGAGGGTGCGGGCATGTGGCCGCAGGTCGCGGCACAGTTCGTTCACGCCGCGGCGGATGGCCTTGGCGCGTTCCACCGAGATGTGCCGGTGCATCAGGAACCAGTCGAGGTCGTCGTCGAGCGCCGAGTAGACGAACAGGTCGCACACCTTGCCCAGCAACTCGGTCCCGGCCTTGCTGTCGCACCGGTCGATCGCGTCGACGAACGCCTCGAGGACCACGCGTTCGGTGTGGGCTGTTCCGACCTTGAGCAGGTGATCTTGGGCGCCGTTGAAGATCTCGAACGGATCGTTGTCGTTCTCGGTGGCGCGCCGCAGCCGGTTGGCGCACGTCCGCAGCAGATGGTCCTCTCGGTTGCGGAAGAGCCGGATCTGCGTGCCGCGGTTCGTGAGTTCGGACTCTTCGGGATCCTCGTCGGAGCCGTCGAGCAGCGTCTGCACGACCTGGCGGGCGGCAGACTTCTCGAGGATGACGTCGCGGGCCATCCCGGCGATGAACCGGGCCCAGCCGACCGTGTTGAGACCGCGGACATCTTGCGCGTACGCCGACAGGAGCTCTTTCGCCACGAGCTGGGTCAGGACGGTGTTGTCGCCTTCGAACGTGGTGAACACATCGATGTCACCGCGCATGATCGAGAGCTGGTTCTCGTCGAGATATCCGGCTCCGCCGCACGCTTCGCGACACACGTTGATCGTGTTGGACGCGTGCCAGGTGGTCATCGCCTTCAATCCGGCTGCGGCGCTCTCGAGTTGACGCTGACGATCTTCGTCGAGGTCCTCCGCGGACTGGAGTTCATGCAGTTCCTCGATGATCTCGTTCTGCGCGAAGGTCAGCGCGTAGGACTTCGCGATGAGGGGCAGCAGTTTTCGCTGGTGACCCAGGTAGTCCATGATGGTGATCTCGTCGTCGGAGTCGGGGGACTCGAACTGCTTGCGCGCCAGCCCGTATCGGGTGGCGATCGTCAGGGCCTTGCGGCCTGCGGCGCCCGCCGTGGCGGCGACACTGACGCGGCCTCGGATGAGGGTGCCGAGCATGGTGAAGAAGCGGCGGTTCTCGTTGTCGATAGGTGAGCTGTAGGTGCCGTCTTCCGCGACATCGGCGTAGCGGTTGAGCAGGTTCTCCCGCGGGATCCGGACGTGATCGAATTCGATACGCCCGTTGTCGACTCCGGCCAGACCACCCTTGTATCCGTCGTCGCTCGTGGTGACGCCGGGCAGGTCGTTGCCCTCGTCGTCACGCAGCGGCACGACGAAACAGTGGACGCCGCGACTCGTGGGCTCCTCTCCGGGGCCTGCGGTGACCAACTGCGCGAACACCGCGGCAACCTTGGCGTGCTGCGCAGCGCCTCCGATGTAGTCCTTGCGGGCGAGATGGGATTCGGAGTGGATGACGAACTCGCCGGTCGCCGCATCGTACGTGCCGGTGGTCTGTAAGGCCTGCACGTTGGAGCCGTGGCCGGTCTCGGTCATCGCGAAACAGCCGAGTAGATCGAGATTGATGAGCCCGGGCACCAGCGTCTCGTGGTGTCGGGCAGTACCGAGATTCTCGACGGCACCGCCGAACAGTCCCCACTGCACGCCCGCCTTGACCATCAGGGACAGATCCGCGTAGCCGAGGAGCTCGATGGCGCTGATCGATGCGCCGATGTCGCCCGTGCCACCGTGCTTTTCCAAGAAGCCGGACCGCGGGAACCCGTGCGAGGTCAGCTCTTTCATGAGCTCCAGCATGCGGGCACGTGCCTCGTCCAGCGTCCGGGACGGATCAGGGAGGTACTCGGCGTGGTTCAGCTGCCCGCGTACCGTCTCACGGGTGGTGCGCCAGCGGCCGTCGAGGGCAATCCGCAGATTGTCGATCAGCAGCTCGAGATCGTCGTCAGGCGTCGCACTCGACAGGGCATCTGGTTCACCGGGAGCGGGCAGATCCGCGGAACTGGCTTCGATGGCAGTCATGATTCGAGAATACCCAGCGCTTCGCGCTGCAACCCCGGATACGTGTAGATACGCGTCACACTCAGTAGGTCGGGTTACGGCAATGGCTGACGC
Organism: Williamsia soli; assembly: GCF_017377795.1. GTDB lineage: Bacteria > Actinomycetota > Actinomycetes > Mycobacteriales > Mycobacteriaceae > Williamsia > Williamsia soli. Next base: position 880,040 of record NZ_JAFRDR010000001.1, read on the forward strand.
CCATGGTGACAACTCGTCCGGTCACGTCGAGGCGGGTGCACCGATTGTGATCGCGTCGAGGCGTTCGCCGATGAATTCGCCCGAGACGACAGGCGGTCGACCGGCTTCGACGCCGACCGGGGGCTGCAGCGGGACGACCTCCGCGTCGTGGTTGAGCTCATAGAAGAAGATCAAGGAGACGAGGTCTTCATCAGGAGCCTGGGACGGCGGTGGTAGGACCCGATGTCGACCCGCACGCCAGCGGCCGGCAGTCCAGTACTCGAGCAGATCACCGATGTTGATGGTCAGCGCAGCGGGGTCGTACGGCGCGTCGGCCCAGCCCCCCTCGTCGCTGTGGACCTGGAGTCCGCCGGCACCGGGTTCGCGGTCGAGTACCGTGACCGTGCCGAAGTCGGTGTGCGGCCCGATCCGGAACTGGCCGTCCTCGACCGGACCGGTCTGGGTCAATGCCGGATAATGATTGATGTTCGACGTCCACGTCGCATTGTCGGCAAGTCCCAGAAAGGGATTGGCCGAATCGGTCAGTCCGAGGGACGCCGACATCAGCGCAAGGAGGTCGTCGGAGAGCGACTTCATCTGGCGGCAGTATTCGATGAACAGGTCGCGCAGCGCCGGCACCTCCGCCGGCCACACGTCGGGCGGGAACCACAGGGCGTCCACGACGGGGTCGCCGACGGGTGTCTGGGCGCCGCAGTTGTACGTCTCTTTGAGATCGGGTGGGGTCTCGGTTCCCTCGGAATAGCCGTTGGCCTCCATCCCCGGGCCGATCCAGCCGCGGCCGCCGACGGCCACCGCGTACTTGTCCTTCACTTCCGTTGGTAGCGCGAAGAACTCGCGTGCAGCGGCGCGCAGGGCGCGGGGGAGTTCGGGATCGATGCCGTGGCCGGTGACCAGCAGGAACCCGGCCTTCTGCAAGCTCTCGTCGACGGCAGCACAGAGTGCCGTGGCCGCATCGCCACCGGCGCGCCACTGCGAGATGTCCACAGTCAGAACAGGACTGCTCATTCTGCCACCGCCTGGTCGAACTCCGACTCTGCGGCGACACCGATGTCCTCATTCCACAGGCGGGGATTGAGGTCGATGAACGAGGACATCATCGAGATGCAGCGCGGGTCGTTCAGCACGGTCACCGAGACGCCCAGGTCGCTGAGCCAGTTCTCGCCGCCCTGGAAGGTGGTGTTCTCGCCGACGATCACGGAGCCGATGTTGAACTGCCGGATCAGTCCGCTGCAGTACCAGCACGGCGCCAGGGTGGTGACCATGATCGTCGATCGATAGTCGGTCTGGCGGCCGGCGTTGCGGAAAGCGTCTGTTTCACCGTGGACCGACGGATCGTCGTTCTGGACCCGGCGGTTGTGGCCACGGCCGAGGAGCGTGCCGTCCGAGGCGAACAGGGCTGCCCCGATCGGGATACCGCCCTCAGCGAGGCTTTGTTGAGCCTCGGCGTACGCGATCTCGAGGAGCGTGGTCGGTGGCACATCGGTGGATGTCGTCATGCCCACAACGGTGCCCGTCTCGCGGACATGCGGCAACTGACATAGTGTCGCGGGGCAACCGGAATCCGGCGTGCAATTCGTCGGGCAATCGTAGGAGGGCCGTCGCCAGTGGTGCTGACTTTGCGTGACGTGCTGGATCGGCATCTCACGGCGGCCGACCCGCAGGTGCTCAGCGGACACGATGGCCTCGACAACGAGGTCCGTTGGGTGCATTCCAGCGAGATCTTCGAGATCGGCCCGCTTCTCTCTGGTGGGGAGTTGCTGCTGACAACGGGTCTCGGGCTCGCAGGGGTTGATTCCGGGACGCGCCGGCATTACATCCGCGAACTCGCCCAGCGTGGTGTCGCGGGGGTGGCCGTGGAGTTGGGTCGTACCTTCGACCAGGCGCCCGGCGAGATGGTGCGAGAGGCGTCGTCTGCGCGATTCCCGTTCATCGTGCTGCGTAAGGTGGTTCCGTTCATCGACCTGTGCCGGGCGGCGAACACCGATCTGGTGTCGCGGGAGGTCGGCGCCCTGCGCAGACGGAGCGAGCTCGATGCCGCGCTACATGCCGAGATGGCGGCCGGTACCGGGGCACCCGCGATACTCAAATGTATTGCGGCTGCTGTGGGTTGCCCGCTGGTGCTGTTGGGCAGGGGCAATGCGCTGATGGCTGCCGAGGGCCTCGACGACGATCACTCGGCGTGGCAGGCGGTGGATGCACAAGCGGCATCGGTGCCTGTCGGGATGCGCGGTGAAGTGATCGCGACCCTGGTCGCCGGTCCGGGTTCGCCGCTCGATGCCGATGACCTGCTGACGTTGCTCGAGGTCGGGGCGGGCCCGCTCGGTGTCACGCTGTCGTTGACCCGCGAGCTCGCCGGATTGCCACATCGCGCGGCGTCGTCGTTGGTGTCAGATCTGTTGGAGCGCCGTATCGATCGCCGATCAGATCTGGTGATGCGTCTGGGTGCGGCTGGATTTCGACCGGCCCGAACTTCGCAGATCGTTCCGGTGGCCGTCGACGTCCCGACGCCGCGGATGGCCTCTCGGATCACCGCGTCTGTAGTGAAAAACCTTGCTGCGCATTCCATGCACGCGCAGGTCCACGCGACGTCGTACGCATTGATCTCGACGGGCAGGCCCGGTCACGACGATGTGACCGTGATCGCCGATGCGTATCGGGAGTTCGCTGACGAGGCGACGGTTGTCGTCGGCGACCCGGTACAGATCGATGCGCAGGAGTTGTCGACGTCGCTGCTGCGGGTGAGGCATGCGCTGTCGTTGGCGGTGGCGGATCGACGTGTCGCTGCCGGGTCGGCTGACGCGGTGACGTCGACACGCGCGCTGGCCGCGGATCTCGCGATGGAGACGCTCGACGCCGCAGTGCGCGCCGACCTGGTGGCCGCCATCGCTCCGGTCATCACCTGGGATGCCGAACACGGCTCGGAGCTGACCCGCACACTCGAGGTGCATCTGCGGCACGGATGCAGTGCCACCCGATCGGCCGCGACGCTGAACATCGGCCGGCAGAGCCTCTATCAGCGTCTGGAACGGATCCGTGGGCTGATCGGGTTCGACTTCGCCGCTGCTCAGACCTACCCGGGACTGTTGCTGGCCCTGTGCGCACATCGCGCACAGGGCCGCAGCGGAGAATGAGGATCAGATCTGCGAGTACTCCCTGTTCAACTTGTTGCGGGACAACAGGATGTACCCCCCGAACGCGATGAGGAAGCCGATGAAGAAGGCGATGTCGCCGAGCTCGGGGACGGCTTCGGCCACCCACCCCACATAGCGCTCCTGGTTGGCGAACAACGCGACCGAGACGACGAGTGCGATGACGAACGAGAGCAGCCCACCCCAGTTGGTGTACTTGGTGTCGTAGAGCAGATCCGCAACCGGACGTCCGCGCCGGAGTAGTTGGTCGGCCAGGACGATGCCGAGCCACGGACCGATCCAGTAGGCGACGATCAGCAGGAACGTCTCGTAGTTGGCGGCCGCGTCGGCCAGTGCCCACCAGGCCACCAGGAACCCGACGACGCCGAAGACCGCGGTGACCACCGCGCGCTGGATGCCGACCGACATCTTGAAGCCCATGGTCACGAAAGCCATTGCGCCCGAATACAGATTGATGGCGTTGGCAGCGACCGCGCCGATGGCGATCGCGAGCAGGGTCAGGTCGGCGACCCACGACGGCAGGGATCCGGTGAATGCGTCGGTGGGGCTGAGGTCGGCGTCGGCGCCGATGGTGACCGACGCCGCGCCGATCGCCATCAGCGCGGTGGTCGACACGAACAGGCCGGAGGAGGCGAAGAACCCCGTCTGGAACTTCGACACGTTCACAGGCAGGTACCGGGTGTAGTCCGCAGCATAGGGCGTCCACGCGGCGGTGTAGCCGAATGCTGCACCGAGGGTGAGCAAAAAGCCGCCCAGACCGGCTCCGCCGTCGGCTGCGGCCATCCCGAGGTCGGCATCACGGAAGATGAACACGCCGGCCAGCACGAACACCACAGCCAGCACGGGTGCGGCGAGCCGTTCGAAGCCCTGGACCAGGTTGTGGCCACAGAACGCGAAGGCGGTCTGCGCGAGCACGATGATGATCAGCGCGAGTACCGACGGCAGTCCGAACAGGGTGTTGAGCGCCAGTGCGCCGCTGACGCTGTTGGTGGCGAACCAGCCGACACCACACATCACCGTCATGAAGGCGGCCGGAAGGATGTTGCCGCGGTACCCGAAACCGAGGCGGCCCAGCACCATCTGCGGCACCCCGTGCAGCGGTCCGCGAGCGGACAGCACGTAGTGTGCGAGCGCTCCGAGCAGATTGCCGATCGCCATCGCGGCGATGGCCTGCCAGAAGCTCAGGCCGAAATACAGGACCGCGATGATCCCTAGGAAGATCGTCGCGAACTCGAGGTTGGGGGCGGTCCAGGTCCAGAACAGCCCGCGGGGTTTGCCGTGCCGGGCTTCGGGTGGGATGAACTCGTTACCGCCCGGCTCCACTGCGAGGACTTTGTCGCCGTAATTGCCCAGTGCTGCCTCCGGGGCGTCCGGCGATGCGGTGCCGTCCGGGGTCGTGCGGGGAGTCGTCGATGTCATGGCGCAACGGTCCCTTGTCGCAGGCGCCCGGGGCAACTGACAGATCGTCTGCTGCGAGAGACCTCCGACGCGTCGTTCTGTCCGAAAGTGGTGGGTTCTGGCGACGGCGACCTGGGCGTTTGGTCGCCAGCACCCACCATCATCGGGCGGTGGGTTGGTTCTGGGTGATGCAGTGGATGCCGCCCCCGCGTTCGAACAGGGGGCGCGCGTCCACGGCCGTCACGGTGCGGCCGGGGTAGACCTCGGCGAGGATTGCCGCGGCCCGCGCATCGTTGGGGTCGTCGTAGCTGCAGGCGATGACACCGTCGTTGACCACGAGGTGGTTGATGTAGCTGTAGTCGACGGGACCTTCGTCGTCGGTCAGCACGGTGGGTGCGGGGACCCCGATGATCTCCCAGTCCGGTTCGGCGTCGGCGAGGAGCGCCTTGATCCGGGCGCTGACCGCGAAGTCGGGGTGATCAGGATTCTGCTGATCGTGCACCAGCACCACCCCCGGGGACGCCATCGCGGCGACGATGTCGACGTGCCCGCGAGTACCGAACTTCTCGTTGTCGCGAGTCAGGCCGTGCGGCAGCCAGATTGCCCGCTCGGCGCCGATGGTGCGCGCCAACTCGGCTTCGACCTGGGCCTTGGTCCAGTCTGAGTTTCGTCCTTCGCCGAGTTGCACCGACTCGGTGACCAGTACGGCGCCTGCGCCGTCGACCTGGATGCCGCCGCCCTCGTTGATCATCGGCGACTCGATCAGTTCGGCTCCGGACAGCTCGGCGATCAGCTTCCCGATGTGCTGGTCCTTGTCCCATCGCGCCCACGATGCGGCACCCCAGCCGTTGAAGATCCAGTCGACGGCGCCGAGGCGGCCGTCCTCGCCGAGCACGAAGGTCGGCCCGATGTCACGGGCCCAGGCATCGTTCAATGGCGCTTCGACGATCTCGATGTCGGCCGAAAGATACTGGCGTGCGGTCGAGATCTCTTCGGGGTCGACGATCATGGTGACCGGTTCGAAGTCGAGCACGGCGTGTGCGACGGCTGCCCACGTCGCTCGTGCCTCGTCGCGCGCGGCGGCGGTGTCGCCGAGGGAATACCCCTCTACGGGGTAGGCCATCCAGATCTTGTCCTGCGGTGCGCCCTCGGCGGGCATCGTCCAGTTGCTCATGTCAGGGCGATGTATTTCGTGGTGAGATATTCGTAGATGCCTTCGGAGCCGCCTTCGCGGCCGATGCCCGATTGCTTGACGCCACCGAACGGCGCCGCGACATCGGAGATGACACCGCGGTTGATACCCACCATCCCGGATTCGATCTTGTCGGCGACTCGCAGTGCCCGATCGAGGTCCTGAGTGTAAAGGTAAGCGGCCAAACCGTATTCGGTCGCGTTCGCGGCAGCGATTGCCTCGTCCTCGGAGGCGAAGGTGCTGATCACAGCGACGGGGCCGAAGATCTCATTGCAGACGATCTCGGCGTCGGACGGAACCTGATCGAGAACGGTGGCGGGGTAGAAGCAGCCCGCGTCGTCGGCGGGGTCGGCGCCGAGGCGAACACGCGCGCCGTCGGCAACCGCCTTCGACACCGCCTTCGCGATCGACGTCTGTTGCTTGACGCTGACCATGGGCCCGAGCGTGGTGTCGGAGTCGTACCCGCGGCCGAGCACCATGGCCTTCATCTTCTCGGTGAGCGCGGCGGTGAACTCCTCGGCGACACCTTCTTGCACCAGAAAGCGATTGGCCGCAGTGCACGCTTCCCCACCGTTCCGGGTCTTCGCCGCGAAGGCACCTTCGACGGCCTTGTCGACGTCTGCGTCGTCGAACACCAGGAACGGGGCATTGCCGCCGAGTTCCATCGACGTGCGCTGGACGTTTTCGGCCGCCTGACCGATCAGCGTGCGGCCGACGGGTGTCGACCCGGTGAAGCTGATCTTGCGGACGCGTGGGTCAGCGATCAGCGGGGTGCTGACCTCGGAGGATTTGCTGGTCGGCAGCACCGAGAGCACGCCTGCCGGCAATCCGGCCTCGCCGAACAGCTTTGCCAGGTAGAGCATGGTCAGCGGCGTCTCGTGCGCGGGTTTGACGATGATCGTGCAACCTGCCGCCAGCGCGGGGCCGATCTTGCGGGTTCCCATGGCCAGCGGGAAGTTCCACGGCGTGATGGCGAAGGCCACCCCGACCGGGGCATGCGTGACCATGATGCGGCCGGTACCACCCGGTGACTTCGTGAAGCGGCCCGCAACCCGTACCGCCTCTTCGGCGAACCAGCGCAAGAACTCACCGCCGTAGTTGATCTCCGCGACCGAGTCGGGCAGGGCCTTGCCCATCTCGAGCGTCATGATCATCGCCATGTCGTCGGCGTGCTCGCGGATGAGCTCGAAGGTGCCCCGCAAGATCTCCGATCGGGCCCTTGGTGCGGTGTCTGCCCATTCGTCAGCCACGGCGAGAGCGCTCTCGAGTGCGGTGTTCGCGTCGTCCGGCGTTGCGTCGGCGATGTGCAGCAGCGACGTGCCGGTCGCCGGATCGTCCACCGAGAAGGTCTCTGTGGAAGACGCCGCCACGGAGTCCCCGTTGATCCACAGCCCGGTGGGCACCGTCGCCAGCAGGTCACGATACTGCGCGATCGGGTCAGTGGAGGTGTCAGTCATGGCAGTGTCCTTTCGGATCAGGAGTGTCGTGCCCGGTTGAACCGGAATCATCGTGCCCGGTTGAACCGGAATCGTCGTAATGGCAGTGAGAACTCGGGCTCGGTGCCACGTCGAGGGAGGGGTTGCGGTCGAAGAATCCGAAAGGCTTGAGCCAGAACGACACGGTGTCGGCAGGCATGATGGGCCAGTCCTCGGGGCGGGTGATGTGGTGGACGCCAAAGGTGTACCAGACGACGACATCGGTGTTGTCGATGCTGCGGTTGGCTTTCGTCCACTCGCCGAGCCCCGTGTCGACCGATGACTGGTTGACGAACTCACCTGCCGGCCAGCGTTCGTCGGGACTGTTCGGCGTGACCCAGACGGTGTGCCCGATCACCTGTGCGCGCTGGAAGATCGGCGAGGCAGGGTCGAACATGGACGGGATGGCATCACCGGGAACGAGTTTGTAGGACGGGTTGGTACCCAGACCATTGGTGGTGTTGGTGTTGACCACCTTCCAGGCCCGCTGGGTGGCCCAGTTCATGTCCTGCTTGCCTTCTTCTTCGGTGCGCAGAGGAGTGTTGCGCTGCACGAGGGACAGACCGTAAGGGTTGTTCGGTCCCATGGGCTCGATCTCGGTCTCGCTGGCGTACACGGTGTTCTGGGTGCCGTCGACGTCGAGATCGAGGCGGGCGACCAGGAAGTGTTGGTGGTAGGGGGCATACGTGCGTTCGTCGACCAGCGTTCCGTGAGGGTGGGTGCCGCCCGGCGCAAACGGGGTGGTCACCATGATGCCGGTGGCCCGGACCTCGCATTCGATGTTGCCGTCCTGGTAGAAGCGCCAGTAGACGAGGTATTCGTAGTTCGCGACGGTGACGTGGAACGAGACCGTGAGGCGGCGCATCCGGCGCACCTCGGCGCCGGCGTCGTGGTCGACATGCTTCCACAGGACCGCGTTGTCCTCCTCGTGGATGCAGATGGCGTTGGTGATCGTGTAGGGCTCGCCCTTGCTGTTGTGGAGCACGGCATCGAGGTAGCGGATCTCGCCGAGGCAATCGCAGCCGAGTTCCAGCGAGGTGGTCATGAAACCCAGACCCCACTCGCCGATGTCGAATGCAGTTCTGCGGTAGTGGTCTTCGCAGTGATCGCGGTAGGGGACCATCATCTCTGCGAACGACAATTTGTGCGCGACCGAACGCTCGCGACCGTCGTCGTTGTAGCTGATGGTGTGCAGGGTCATGCCCTCGCGGTGATTGAAACCAACCCGCAGTGACCAATTCTGCCAGGTCAGTTTGTTGCCTTCGAGGGTGAATGACGGTCCCTCAGGCTGGGTGATCTCCAACGGTTTCAGCGGTTCCCGGCGGGAGGCGTTGCGGATCCGTTCAGGGATGCGGGCCGGTACGTATTCGCCCATCACCTCCGGGGGTTCGACGCCACCGGTGTCCTCGATCTCGAGCAGTTCCATCGTGTTCAGGTCGATCACACAGTGCAGTCCGCTGACCGGATGCGCATAGGGATTGGCGCCCGCCTCGCCCTTGACCCAGGTGTCCGACCAGCCGATGCGCCGGTCGCGGTACTTCTCCGGTGCCACCGCATCGCCGTAGGTCCAGGTGTCCATGAACACCAGTTCGAGGTCGGTTATGCCGCGTTTGGCCAGGGCCGCAATCACATCGGGGTGCCCACGCAGCACCTCATCGCATTCCTCGAACTCGTCGACCGTGAAGTTCGCCTGCACGCCGGGGATGTGATCGAAGGACTCGACGGTGTCCTCCGACAGCGACACCACCGCCTTGTAGGTGGCGTTACGACTGGAGTCGAGGCAGGTGACGACGCCGCGGCGAGGTGGCTCGACGCCACCTGCGGCGTAGTCGGCCAGTTCGGCCTTGCTCGGCTCGAGCAGCTCGATGGAGTTGAATCGCCACCCCTCGCCGACCCCGTGATCACGCAGCATCAGCGCTGCGGTGGCCCGGAACTCGTCGGCGGAGAAGGGATCGAGGGGATGGAACGTCGATGCAGTGGTCACGCGTGGTCTCCTACCGGCCGGTGAGATCGTTCAGGGCGTTCTCGAGTACGTCGAGGCCGTCGTTCAACAGGGCGTCGTCGATCACCAGCGGCGGCAGCAGTCGGATGACGTTGCCGTACGTCCCGCAGGACAGCAGCACCAGACCTTGGGTCAGGCACGCGGCGACCAGAGCCTTGGTGAGCTCCGGATTCGGTTCTGTGCCGCCGGGTTTGACGAGTTCGATGGCGAGCATCGCGCCCCTGCCGCGGACCTCACCGATCTCCGGCGTCACCGACGCCATCGCGCGGAGGCGGCCCCCGGCGAGCTCTTCGATGTGGCGGGCGCGGGCGGGCAGATCGAGTTCGGTCATCACGTCCATGGCGGCGAGAGCGGCGGCACAGGCCACCGGGTTGCCACCGTAGGTCCCACCGAGTCCACCGGCGTGCACGGCGTCGAGCAGGTCCGCACGACCGGTCAGGGCAGACAGCGGCATCCCGCCGGCGATGCCCTTGGCCATGGTCACCAGATCGGGCACGATGCCCTCGTGGTCGCTGGCGAACCAGGCGCCCGTGCGGGCGAAACCGCTCTGAACCTCGTCCGCGATGAACACGATTCCGTTGGCTCGCGCCCAACCAGCAAGTGCCATCAGGAATCCCGGCGCGGGGACGATGAAGCCGCCCTCGCCCTGGATTGGCTCGATGATGATCGCCGCGAGCTGGTCGCCGCCGATCTGCTTGTCCATCATCGAGATCGCGCGCTTGGCCGCTTCGGCACCGTCGAGTCCGTCGCGATAGGGATACGACATCGGGATCCGATAGACCTCCGGCGCGAACGGGCCGAAACCATACTTGTACGGCATCGTTTTCGCGGTCAGCGCCATCGTCAGGTTGGTGCGACCGTGATAGGCGTGATCGAACGCCACCACCGCGTCGCGGCCGGTGGCCAAGCGCGCCACCTTGATCGCGTTCTCCACGGCCTCGGCGCCCGAGTTGAACAGCACCGTGCGCTTCTGATGGTCGCCAGGTGTCAGATGGTTGAGTCTTTCCGCGACTGCGACGTATCCCTCGTAGGGAGTGACCATGAAGCAGGTGTGGGTGAAGTGGCTCGCCTGCTCGGCGACAGCGGCGGCCACGGCGGCGTTGCCCGCTCCCACCGTCGTCACCGCGATGCCTGATCCGAAGTCGATCAACGAGTTGCCATCGACGTCGACGATGACTCCACCGTCGGCGTCTGCGGCGTAGACCGGGACACTCGACCCGACTCCGCCGGCGACGGCCATCGCTCGACGGCCCTGCAACTCTGAGGATTTCGGACCGGGTAGGGCCGTGACCAGGTTTCGCTGCTGAGGCAGCCGGTACTGGGGCGCTGTCACGGCGGTCATTCGATCGAGCTCATGACGTGCTTGATGCGGGTGTAGTCCTCGACGCCGTACGACGAGAGGTCCTTGCCGTAGCCCGAGTTCTTGAAGCCGCCGTGGGGCATCTCTGCGACCAGCGGGATGTGGCAGTTGACCCACACGCAACCGAAGTCGAGGCCCGCGGTCATCCGGCCGACGGTGCCGTTGTCTGTCGTCCACACGCTGGAGGCCAGGCCGTAACTGACATCGTTCGAGAACTCCAGTGCCTGCGCCTCGTCGTCGAACGCCTGCACCGTGACGACGGGCCCGAAGGTCTCGTCCTGCACCAGCGAGTCGCTTTGACGGACCCCGGTGATCACGGTCGGTTCGACGTAGAACCCCTTGTCGCCCTTACGCTTGCCGCCGGTCACCACCGTGGCGTGGGATGGTACCGAGTCGAGGATCGAGGTCACCTTGGTGAAGTGGTTGATGTTGTTGAGCGGCGGCACGGTGGTGTCCTTGGCCTTCTCGATCAGGGCGTCGACGAACTTGTCGTGGATCGAGGAATGCACGAGGATCCGGGTGACCGCAGTGCAGTCCTGACCCGCGTTGAAGAACGACGCGTCGCCGATGCCGTCGACGGCCTTGTCCAGGTCGGCGTCGGCGAACACCACTGCGGGCGCCTTGCCGCCGAGTTCGAGGTGGGCGCGCTTGAGGTTCTGCGCCGCCGACACGGCCACCGCGATCCCTGCGCGTACCGAGCCGGTGATCGACACCATGCTCGGCGTCTTGTGTCCGACGAGGGCCGCTCCGGTAGCGCCGTTACCGAGCACCACGTTCAGGACGCCGTCGGGCAGGATGCTCTTGGAGATCTCCGCGAGCACGAGCGTCGATTCCGGGGTGGTGTCCGACGGTTTGAGGACGACGGTGTTGCCCGCGGCGATGGCGGGGCCGATCTTCCACAGCGCCATCATCAAGGGGTAGTTCCACGGCGTCACCTGAGCGACGACACCGACCGGCTCACGCCGGACGTACGAGGTGAAACCCTCCATGTACTCGCCGACCGACTTGCCCTCGAGCAGGCGGGCGGCACCCGCGAAGAAGCGGATCTGGTCGGCGCCGACGGTGACCTCCTCGTCGGCGATCTGATCGTCCGGCTGGCCGGTGTTGCGAGCCTGCGCCGCGACCAACTTGTCCGAGCTCGCCTCGATGGCGTCGGCGAGCTTCAGCAGCGCCGTCTGCCGTGTCTTCGGCGTCGTCTTGCCCCAGGTCTCGAATGCCTTCGCGGCGGCGGACATGGCGGCGTCGACATCGGCGTCCGACGAGATGGGTGAGGTGCCCACCACCGATTCGTCGGTGGGGTTGATGAGGTCCAACGTCTCCGTGCCGGTGGACGCCACGAACTCTCCGTTGATGTAGTTCTTCAAGATCTGATTGGCCATAACACCAGGTCACTCTCGGTTGGGGGCGGTTAGTGGCAAGCGATGGTCTCAGTCTTCGCCGACGAGCCCGTGTGCGGACCTGACAGAACGTCCAGTGATGCCGCTCAGGCACTACTATTTGTCCAATGCGAACCAAGTCTGTGCAGGTATACGCCGCCGTGAATGGGCTCAGCAAAGTCGCGATGCCGTGACGACCACGGTGCGCTGGCTGCTGGCCCAGCGCGATCTGCAGCTGACCCTCCTCGGCGGCGCAGCCGGTCAGGATCGCGACATCGACTGCGCTCTCAGTTCAGAGCTGCCGGCGCCGCACGAGTGGCTGGCAGGCGGGGAACTGTTACTCACCACCGGGTTGCGTCTCCCGGAGTCGACGCGGGATCGGCGCACCTATCTGACGCGCCTTGATGAGACCCGGATCGCCGGCGTCGGGTTCGGTGTCGGCCTGGGGTTCGACGACGTCCCCGAGGATCTCGTCGAGATCGCCAACGATCTCGGATTGCCGCTGATCAAGGTGCCCCTGCCGGTGCCGTTCTCGGCGATCGCTCGCACTGTGCTCGACCGCATCGCTGCGCAGCGGTTCGACCAGTTCGTGCGGGCGTCGCATACCCAGCCACGGATCACCCGGGCGGTGATCGCAGGCGGGATGCCGGCTGTCGTGCGCGAACTCGCCGACGCGATCGAGCAGACTGTCGTGCTGCTCGACCGCGAACAGCAGGTGGTCAGTGCGCGACCGCAGGCCGTGTCCGCCGACGAGCTGGCAACGGTGCGCGCCCAGATCAGCCGTGATCCCGCCGCATCGAGCGGCGTCACGATGACCGACGAGCACGTGATCACGGTGCAGCGAATCAGTGTGTCCGGCAATGTCTTCGGTCATCTGGTCGTGCTCGGAGATACCCCGCTCGGCGACCTCGAACGGGTGCTGGTGGGTCATGCCACGTCGCTGCTCAGTCTCGAACAAGCGAAGCCGGGGCAGGTCCTGCGCGATCAGCAGGCGCTGCACGCCGACGCGCTGACGATGGCCATGGCCGGCCCGCCTCCTGCCGCGGCCCGCAACATCGTCTTGCGAGCCGCAGACCGCGAGGGTCGGGTTCGGGCCGCCGTCGTCCAGTACTCCGGTGTCGGCGGTGCCCAGCGGGCCGCGGCGTCCATCGCCGTCGAACTCCAATCGCGTTGGCGTCCGGTCTTTGTCGAGCAGAGTGGTAGCGAGGTGGTCGTCTTGTTGCGGGGGGAGGACCAGCGCGGGTTCGCCGAATCGGTGCTCGGCATGGTGGGGGTCCAGGGGGCGCGAGGCGGTCTCGGGACCGTGGCGTCGGTCGACGAGATCGCCGACTCCGTGCGGCAAGCCCGGCTCAGCTGCGTGGTCGCGGCGGAAGGCGAGGTGGTCGATCTGCTTGCGCAGGGGTCGGTGCTGTCCCTCGAACCGGTTCGTCGGGCCTTCAGCGGTGCCCACGACACTGTCCTCGGGCCGCTACTCGAGTACGACCGCACCCACGAGGGTGGTCTCGTCGCGACCCTGCGCGGTTACCTGCTGGCCAATGGCCACTGGGAGACCGCCGCTGCGACGGTAGGGGTGCATCGGCACACGCTGCGCAACCGGGTCGACCGCATCGAGGGTTTGCTTCGGGTTGACCTGACCGATGCCCGTACCCGAGCCGAGCTGTTGCTGATCATCCTCGCCGACCCTCGTTGACCTACTGACCGGTCGGAGGCGGGTGGTTCGGGACGACATTCACTGCCGAAGTCGGAGGTAGTCACAGTTCCTCCGACTGTCGTCAGGTCCTCCGGTTGCAGTCGGAGGATGTGGCTGGTGTCGGAGGAAGTATCGAATCCTCCGGTTTTGGCAGTGTCTCTCGAGCCCTAGACGCGTTGTCCCGGATGCCCGGTGGGCGCGGTGCCAGTCACAAGGTTGGTAATCACAAGCCCACGCCGGGCCAGCCAGGGGACGGCGGCAACGGTGGAACTGGTTCGGCACGTGGATACGGTTCTGCTGGAAGAGTTGGTAGTCCTGTGAGATCGTGGTCGCATTGCTGGCTGAGGGATGGCTGGCCGTCAATATCGTCCGCGAAAAGGTCGAATACGGTCACTTTCCAATCGCCGAAGACGTCCGTTGTGGGTGCCCGAAATCGTCCGCGCTCACCTTCGGGCGGCGGCGAGCCGCCGGTCTCGAATGCGATGAGCACTGGTTGAGGTGCCCAGGCTCCGTGTTCCCACCCCTCTTTCTGCCGAATGCTTGCTTCGCCATAGCGGCACAGTGTGATTCGAGTGGAATTACTGCCTGATTGGCGACGGAGCAGGCGGTAATAGACTGTGCTCTTGAACGTCAGTGCCAATTGGTCGAGCTTGAGCATCATGTCGATGTTGGGCGGGGATGCGTCTGCGAAACCGGGATAGCCCCATTCGGTGCCGATCCCGTCGCGTGCCAACTCGTAGGATTCGACGCAGGCACGTACGAAGGTTCCTTCTGGGCTCAGTGGGTCGAACTCCGGGGTGGTTATCCATCGGAATGAGAGATCGATCCCACGTGGCTGCCTGTGCTCGGCTGGGCTGAGCATAGTGGGTGGGCTCGGTATCACTGCTGAACCGCAGGCTGTCAGCGTCAGAACGATGAGAAGACTCAACGCTCGCAGCGTTGGGGTTCTGGTAACCGACTTAGTCACGGCGCTACGCGCATGAGACTGGTAGTTCACAAGCTTGCGTCCGGCCATCCGGGGGATGGTGGGAGAGGTGGAACAGGTTCTGATCGCTGTGCAGGTTCGGTGGGAAGAGGTGGAATGCCGGATAGAGTGGCGGCGCAGAGTGAATAGTCCGGCGTCTTGCCAATATGGGGGTCGGTCGGAACGAAATCGATCTCGGTAACCTTCCAGTCGCCGAATACGTTTGTGACAGGTGCGCGTCGGGGCCCGCGTTGATGGGCTGGCGGTTGCGCACCAGTCGTGTTTACGTTCAGCAAAACTGGACGTGGAGGCCAGTCGTCGAACGTCGAACCGTTGCCTTCTGGGAAGGTCGCGTATCCGTACCGGCAGAGGGTGATTTTCATCGACGAGACTTCATATTTGCGGTGGAGGAGTCGATAGAAGAAGGTCCCTGTGAATCGGAGGCCGAGATCGTCGTTCGCGAGCACTGAATCGATGTCGGGAGGAGATGCTGCCGCGAAACCGGGGTAGCCCCAGGTAGTGTCTTGACCGTTACGCGCGTGCTCGTACGATTCGACGTAGGCTCGTACAAACAAGCCCTCGGGACTCATCAGGTCGAAGTCGGGGGTTGGTAGCCATTGGAAAGTGGTGTTGATCCCAATGGGCTGCGACTGTTCGGGCGGTGTCTGCGTTCTGGACGCGTCTAGCGATCTGGGAGCAGCTGTACTGCAGGCAGCCAGGACGAATGCAACTGAAATTATTGCCAGACTTGGCCCCACCGAACGCGATCTGCCCACCCTCATTCGCTTCATGTTTCGAAAATTGCTATCGACATTCTCGCCGACCCATTGACCTGTTCTGCTCAATCCAACTGCAATTATGGGTGGACGACGCGAAACGGTTGGGCGAACGTGGAAGTCGTTAATTCTGCCGTCCGGGCCATTAATCCGCAGATTGTCAAAGTACAACATAGGGTCTTGCGAACGTACTGCTCTTGACGGCGATTGGTCCCGCATATCTCTGCGCGGCAACAATATGTTCATGGATGGTGAGACTTGGTGGTTCATAGTCCTGTGCCTGGCCAGCCCGGCGACGGTGGCAACGGTGCAATCGGGTGGTCCTGATAGGTGTGCTTGAGGGCGGGGAGGCGCGGGATACCGGTGAGGTCGGTTTCGCACGACGCGTAGTCAGGTGTGTCTCCACCGATCGGGTCTCGGGGGACAAAGTTGAACTCGGTAACATTCCAGTTGCCGAAGACGTTCGAGCCAGGCGCTTTGTGGGATCCGCGCTGCCCGACGGGCGGCGGGGGGCCATTGGTTGCGAATGAGACGAGGAGTGGGTGTGGGTTGAACGAACGCACCCCCCACTGCGGCCCCGCCGTAGAAGCGGTCTCTTGCGGCCGGGTGCCGTAGGACCAGTCCCCGGTGGAAGAAGCATAGCCATATCGGCAGAGTGTGAGGGTGACGACGTTGCCGTGCATTTCGCGGCGGAGTGTTCGATAGAAGAGGGTTCCGGTGAACTTGAGGTTGGACGATTGGCGCTGGATCAGCCAGCTGATGTCCGGTAAAGATGCTGCTATAAAGCCCGGATAGCCCCAGGCGATGCTGCCTCCGTCGCGGGCAAGTTCGTGCGATTCGATGTAGGCGCGCACGAAGGTGCCCTCAGCGCTCATCGGGTCGAAAGTGGCTGTTGGGATCCATTGGAAAGTGATGTCGAAACCGGGAGGCTGTTCTGGGTGGCTGAATGGGGACGATCGGACCGGAGGCCCGGGTTCTTCAGAGCAACAGGCGGTCGAGAATATCGAAATGATGACCGCGAGGAGCAAGAGAGCCTGTCGTCGCTGACCGCGCATTTTCGCTACCATTCTTTTGGCTCCAGGCCGTTCGATCGAGCCTGCTCGAACTGTAGAAGGGAAAGCCCGAGGACCGCCGTCGTATCCTGCTCGAAGATCAAAGAGTCCTTGCCTTCGAGGTTTATCGTGCCATCCGTTCCGAAGTACGAAGCCAACCCAGGGTGTGAACGAATGTCCGGGTTGTGAACGGCATACCTGTTCAGTATGTCGACATACCGGTCCGTCGTCGTTGTCGAGCTGTCGAGCTGTGCCTTTATCAGGTCGAAGCTTTTGTCTGCGCCGATCTTGCTGACGTCAGGCGGATCGCCGATGGCCTCGAGTTTCACCCAAGGTGCGGCAGTGTCCATCACGGCTTTCGCTACAGCAGCCATTGGAATGGAGCCGACAACTGCTTTTCCGGAGTCGAACAATCCGCCCTTGTTGGCGTAGTCGACAGTCGCAGCGTACCTTTCGCCAGCCGCGTCCTCTGCTTTCTGCGCTTCGAGTCCCGAGTACATCGCGCCTTCGATACGCCCTGCCACTGCACCGAGGTTGCTCTGACTCAAGTCTTCACCAAAGGTCGATTCCGCGTAGCTGATGGTCTGGGCGGCAGCAGTATTGAATGTACGACCAGCGTCTGCGTCCGTGTCCATCACCTGGAACAGTTTTGACATCTGGTCGGCGTGCTCAAACACGTCCGCTCCATTTGTTGTGAACAGCCCGTCGGGTGCGCCGGCCAAATCACCGATCTGAGGAGCGATCGCATCAGCCAGGGTGCGAGTCAGCTCAGGGTTCACCTCACCCAGGGCCGCGGTCCCGATGACCTCCACCAGGGAGTCCCTGTTCTCCGCGATTACTCTGGCGAGTTCACTGCCGGATTCACCGGCCCGCCAGGACTCCGCGACGGTATTCGCCGTGGAACCTTCGGGTGCGGCGGCGGAATCGCCGATCCACTTGAAAAGATTGTTGGGTCCGGAGTCTTCGCCGCCGGCCCCATCCGCCCAATCAAAGGTCATAAGATTGGCCATAGCCTTGCTCGCGTTGTAATCGCTAGTTGTACCGTCAATGTTGATGGTGTCCGGCATGGCGGATGTGACCCCAGGTCCTCCGCTGCGGCCAGTCATCAGGGCATCATGCACTGCGATGTGGTCGTTACCGGCGACGGAGGTAGTCTTCGTCAGCACGTCCTGCACGTCTGCAAAGCTGGTGAAGTCTCTGCCGGTTCCGTACAGACCAGCCGGATTGTCTGCGGCACCGGCTATTTCGCTACTGCGAACAATGAGTGCGCGGTCGATATCGCTGCCGAGCTGCACGTTGGGGTCCCCGTGGCCAAGGACGTCCGCAATTGTCTCGAGTTTGGTCAGTGTGGGAAAGTCGCGCGCCTGGAATGAAGTTGTGCTTGTTCCTGCATGCTGAGTGATCAGGGTGCTCCGAACCGGGTTCTGCGTCAACGGATCCCGAATAGCACTGGGCACCTGCGTCAGCCCGCCACGAATGTAGGAGGGCGGCGCAGGCTGACCGGTGACGTTGCTGACGATCGGACCGAACCAGTTGTCCACCCGTTGATCCGTCCGCACATGGGGGTTCGACAGCAGCTGTAGCCCGTCGGCCAGTGCGGCTTTCATCGCCGGATCATTGCCGCCAAAGGCGGTGAACCCCTCCAGTCCTTGCTTGTTCAGCTCACCGTAGAAGCCCTGTAGGTACTCGAATTGGCCTTTGGTGATCACCGCATCATTGCCCTGGATCAAGGCATCTCGCTGCTCGAGGGAGAGGTCCGTCGCGGCCTCGAACCTGGCCTTCTGTTGCGGGGTGGCGGTGCCGCCTGCGATTGCCGCGACATCGCGTGCCGCCTGCTGCCTCGACATCCCCGCGGTGAGCGGAGCATTGACTTCGGCATTGCTGAACGCGTCGGCCAACGCCGTCGCACCGGCCTGATCGTCGATGCCCATCTGATCGGCGAGGGCCTGCAGCGAAATCGTCGAATTGATGGCGTCGTTGACTCGCCGGTCACGCTCGGCGATCAGTTTGTTGTACTCGGCGCTGCCCTGCTCGGCTGCTGCAATGGCGCCCGCGTAGTTTCGCGTCTCGTGGACGGACCAGTCGTCGTCGACGCGGAAATCGTCTTGCTCGAGACCATCGACGCGCGACAACGCGGTGGATCGGTTCGGTGAGATCGCGTTGGCGGTGTTGTTCAAGATGTTGCCGGCGCGGTCGATGTCGGAGCCGAGTTTGTTGATCTCCGCCTGGTCGGACAATGCACGTTCCTCACAGGCACGCTGCGATTCACCGACCCATTTCCCGGCCGCGTCCTGTGCGGCGTCGAGCATCGTCTGCGTCTGGGTCCGCAGATCGGACGCACCGTCGATGAGGCCGGCAGCCTGTGTCCGCAGCGCCGACAGGTTCCATCCGGTCACGGTGGACTTGGAGGGACGCCCCATCAGAAGTCGCCCAACGCGCGGAACCCGCTCGCCGACTCCTCCTCGGTATCGATCAGGTCGATGCCGGTATCCGTGCAAGCATTGCCGATCTGCTCGACGCGGCCCGCAGCCCTGCTCAACAAGTCGACCAAGAGATCGTCTTTACCCGCGCACGCGCCCGCGAGGGCCGACCCGGTCATCGCGCTCGCCACTGCTGCAAACCCGGGTGCCACCGTGATCCCTCGGACCTCACCGGCGATGGTGGTCATCTTGGTGCCGACCCCGTGAATGGTGTCGACCTCGTCAACCGCGAACAGTTCCCCCACAACAAGCCCCCCGGCCTCGATTGTCTGCACGGATCGTAATTCATGCCGCCCACGAACGTGTTGCCGGCGACCCCCGCCCACCCGTTTTCGCGTGCCCCACTCGAAATTACTGGTGGGCGGCGCAAAAACGGGTGGGTGAAGGCGGCGATGACGGGTGGTTCTGGCGACCCCCACCTGGGAAAACGTTCGCCAGAAGGGCACATCATCGGAAGGGCGGGGGTTGCATGGGACGGGTCACATCGCAGCGTTTGCCACACTGGAGGTCGTGTCGTATGCCACCGATCGTTCAGCGCAACTCTTCGAGCGCGCCTCCCGCGCCATTCCAGGCGGCGTCAACTCGCCCGTTCGAGCCTTCAGTGCCGTCGGAGGGACCCCACGGTTCATCTCCAGCGCCTCGGGTTACCGCCTGAACGACGCCGATGGCAACAGCTACGTCGACCTCGTCTCCAGCTGGGGGCCGATGATCCTGGGCCATGCCCACCCCGCGATCGTCGAGGCGGTACAGCAGGCCGCGACCACGGGTCTGTCGTTCGGTGCACCGACCGAGGCAGAGATCGACCTCGCCGAGGAGATCATCAAGCGCGTCGACCCGGTGGAGCAGGTTCGGCTGGTCAACTCTGGAACCGAGGCGACGATGTCGGCGGTCCGACTCGCGCGTGGATTCACCGGCCGCACGAAGATCATCAAGTTCTCCGGCTGCTACCACGGCCACGTCGACGCCCTGCTCGCCGACGCGGGCTCCGGCGTCGCCACGCTGGGCCTGCCGACCTCGCCCGGCGTCACCGGCGCCCAGGCCCAGGACACCATCGTCCTGCCGTACAACGACCTCGATGCCGTCCGTGAGACGTTTGCGACCTACCCCGGTGAGATCGCCGCGATCATCACCGAGGCCGCCGCGGGCAACATGGGCGCGATTGCCCCGCGCGACGGCTTCAACCAGGGCCTCAGAGACATCACGTCCAAAGACGGCGCACTTCTGATCATCGACGAGGTGATGACCGGCTTCCGCGTGAGCAAGGCGGGCTGGTTCGGACTCGAGGGTGTCGCGGGCGACCTCTACACCTTCGGCAAGGTGATGAGCGGTGGCCTGCCTGCCGCTGCGTTCGGTGGCCGCGCCGACATCATGGCCTACCTCGCTCCGGCCGGTCCGGTCTACCAAGCAGGCACCCTGTCCGGAAACCCCGTTGCGGTCGCCGCCGGACTGGCGACCCTGCGACACGCCGACGACGCCGTCTACGCCGCGCTCGACGCCAATTCCAAGCAACTGGGCGACCTCATCGGCAAGGCTTTGACGGCCGAGGGCGTCGGCCACCGGGTGCAGTACGCCGGGAACCTCGTCAGCGTGTTCTTCACAACTGACCCGAGCACGCCCATCACCGACTACGCGGGCGTCAAAAACTCCGAGACCTGGCGTTTTGCGCCGTTCTTCCATGCCCTGCTCGACGCGGGGGTCTACCCGCCGCCGAGCGCCTTCGAGGCTTGGTTTGTATCCGCGGCGCTGGACAGGGATGCTTTCGGTGTCATCGCCGATGCACTTCCGGCGGCTGCGACCGCAGCTGCACGTGCTCGGAAGGAGAATTGATGCAGCAGCGCACCATCGTGCACATGATGCGGCACGGGGAAGTACACAACCCCGACGGCATCCTCTACGGTCGCCTTCCGGGTTTCCACCTGTCCGACCTCGGTGCCGCGCAGGCCCAGAAGGTCGCCGACGCGCTCGCCGATCACGACATCACCCACGTCTTCGCCTCACCGCTGCAGCGCGCCCAGGAGACGGCGACCCCGGTCGCGACGTCCCACGGACTCGAGATCATCACCGACGACGGGCTCATCGAGGCCGACAACACCTTCGAAGGACTCCGGGTCTCGGTCGGCGATGGCGCTCTGCGACGGCCCAGGCACTGGGCCAAGCTCCGCGACCCGTTCACCCCGAGCTGGGGCGAGCCGTACATCCAATTGGCCCATCGCATGCTGGCAGTGGCCAACAAGGCCCGCGAAGAGGCCAAGGGTCACGAGGCGATCTGCGTGAGCCACCAGTTGCCTGTCTACACACTGCGCAGATTCCTTGAAGGACAACGTCTCTGGCACGATCCGCGTAAGCGGCAATGCTCGCTCGCCTCGTTGACGAGCCTGTTGTACGACGGAGATGCACTGGTCGACATCGTGTACTCCGAACCGGCCGGTGCCTCGGATCCGCTCGCCACGGGAGCCTGAGGGAGCCCGGTAGATTCTGATGGAGCAGTAGATCTTGATGGAGTCCGGCCGTGAGCGCAGTGGTACGCGCATGTTGGCCCCTTTGGGTTGGCGACTGTGTTGGTTGATCGTCCTCGCCGTCGCCACGCTCGTCGTGATGACCGCGTGCAGCACAGGTGACGACGCTGTGCGACAGGGCGATACGTTCGAGTTCGTCTCGCCGGGCGGCAAGACCGTGATCTTCTACGATCCGCCTGCCGAGCGCGGCACCGTGTCGAACATCTCGGGGCCGGATCTGCTCGACGACAGCAAGACGATCAGCCTCGACGACTTCGCCGGTCAAGTGGTCGTGATCAACGTATGGGGGTCGTGGTGTGGGCCTTGCCGGGGTGAGGCAGAAGCACTCGAAGAGGTCTACGCCAACACGAAGGACTCCGGGGTCGCGTTCCTGGGAATCGATTTCCGTGATCGCCAGGACTCGGCCCGCGACTTCGTCGAAGACCGTCAGGTCACCTACCCGTCGATCTTCGACTATCCGGGACGCACACTGGCCAAGCTGACGACCCCGACCTCGGTGGTTCCCACCACGCTGGTCCTCGACCGCGACCATCGGGCCGCAGCAGTGTTCCTCAAGGCGATCACTGCCGAAGAGTTGCAGCCGGTTGTCGAGCGGATCGCCGCCGAGAAGAGCTGATTGCGGTGATTTCGGCGACGACGAACCTGGCGGGTGTGGGAGAGAGCTTCTCCGACACCGTTTCCAGCGGTCCGCTGTTGCTCGCCCTGGGTGCCTGCATGCTCGCCGGTCTGGTGTCGTTCGCCTCACCGTGCGTGGTCCCGCTGGTGCCCGGATATCTGTCGTATCTCGCCGGATTGGTCGGTGCGGAGGCGCCTGCCACCTCGGCGCAGGAATCGCGAAAGGCCGGCAGGCTCAGGGTCACCGGTGCGGCGTTGCTGTTCGTGCTCGGGTTCACGGTCGTCTTCGTACTGGCGACCGCGTCGGTGTTCGGTATCACCACCACGTTCATCCTCAATCGTGAACTGCTGCAACGGGTCGGCGGAGTGATCACGATCATCATGGGTCTGGTTTTCATCGGACTCATCCCGATCCTGCAACGCGACGCCAGGTTCCATCCTCGGCTGGTGTCGAATCTTGTCGGTGCGCCGATGCTCGGCGCGGTCTTCGCCCTCGGGTGGACGCCGTGCCTGGGTCCGACGCTCGCCGCGGTCATCACCACCGCCAGCGGAACCGAGGGCGCCACCGCGGCCCGCGGGGTGACGCTGATCATCTTCTACTGCCTCGGCCTGGGGTTGCCGTTCGTGCTGCTCGCCTTCGGTTCGGCCTGGGCTCTGCGGGCCGTGGGCTGGATGCGGAACCACGCCCGGGCCATCCAGATCTTCGGAGGTGTACTACTGGTTGTCGTGGGAGTGGCACTGGTGACCGGACTGTGGGATCAGTTCATCGTCTGGGTCCGCGACGCGTTCGTCACCGACACGGTGTTGCCGATATGACGGCCACCGCGACTCGCTCGCCGCAGCCGGGCAAGCTCCCGCGGCCCAACCCGATCAAGCGATACGTCCTCTGGCCTGCACGTAACCTGTGGCGCTCGCTGACATCCATGCGCACGGCGCTCGCGCTGCTGTTCTTGCTCGCCTTGGCGGCCGTGCCCGGCGCGCTGCTCCCACAGCGATCGCTGAACGAGACCAAGACCGAGCAGTACATCGCCGATCACGGTGTCGTCGGAGAGTTCTTCGACAAGATCGGCATGTACGAGGTCTTCTCCAGCATCTGGTTCACCGCCATCTATGCGCTGTTGTTCATCTCACTCGTCGGCTGCCTGACGCCGCGCATGATCGAGCACGCGAAGTCCCTACGCGCTCGACCCGTGCCCGCCCCGCGCAACCTGGCGCGCCTGCCGCGCCACGAGAGCCACGAGATCGATGGCACCCCCGATGAGATCGCCGCCAAGATCAACGGCGGGCTGCGCGGCTGGCGCAAGACCACCCGCACCGTCGAACGCAAGCAGGCCGACGGCACCGTGGTCACGGTCGTCGAGGTCTCCGCCGAAAAGGGATACCTGCGCGAATTCGGCAACCTGGTGTTCCACTTCGCGTTGCTCGCACTGCTCGTCGCAATAGCGGCCGGCAAGATGTTCGGCTACGAGGGCACCCGAATCCTGGTGGCGGACGGTCAGGAAGGCCTCTGCAACACCTCGACCGCGGTGTACGACTCGTTCCGGGCAGGCAACCTCGTCGACGGCACCAACCTCAACGAGTTCTGCATGCAGATCGACTCGTTCGACGCCGACTTCCTGCCCAGCGGCCAGCCCGACATGTACAGCGCGAAGATCCGCTACCAGGTCGGCGAAGACATCGACAACAACGAGTGGCAAGAGAGCGATGTCCAGGTGAATCATCCGCTGCGCATCGCGGGTGACCGGATCTACCTGCTGGGCAACGGTTTCGCACCGACGTTCACGGTCACGTTCCCGAACGGGGAGACCCGGACCCAGACCGTGCCCTTCCAGCCCAACGAACTGCAGACGATGATGTCGAGCGGCGCCGCCCGCTTCGACACCCCTGCCGGGCTCTATCCGAACGAGGACGAGCGCCGCAAGCATCAGATCGCCCTAGAGGGTCTTTTCGCGCCGACCGCGGTGTTCCACGGCGGGCTGATGACGTCGTCGTTCCCGCTGCCGGAGAATCCCGCCGTCGCGATCGACGTCTACCAGGGCGACACCGGCCTCGACACCGGCCGGCCACAGAACGTCTTCAGTCTCGACGTCAACTTGATCAATCAGGGTCGACTCCTCAAGAAAGAGCGCGTCAACCTGCAGCAAGGTGAGCAGACGCGACTGGAAGACGGCACCACGGTGCAGTTCGACGGGTACCAGCGGTGGGTCTCGCTTCAGGTGTCGCACGACCCGGCGCAGAACTGGGTGCTGGTGTCGGCAATTGCGATGCTGGCCGGTCTGCTGGTCTCGTTGCTGATCAAACGGCGTCGCGTCTGGGCCAGGATCACGCCTCTGACCGAATCGCGGTCCGGGGATGCCGCGCCGCGGGCCCCGACGTCTGCGGAGGAACCGGCTTCTCACGGCCTGGTCGATCCCTCTACTCTGGGTGTGCGACGGTCTGTAGTAGAGATGGCTGGACTCGCCCGCACCGACCAGGCCGGCTGGGGTGAGGGGTTTCCCGACATGGTGGCCGATCTACTGGGCCTCGAGCGCACGAAGACCCCGAGCGGCACGAACACGAAGTGAGTGAGGACGCACGAGATGAATGACTGGGAGAAGGTGACCGATGGACGTCGATGAGACCCTGTCCCGGTATTCGGATCTGTGTTTCGGCACAGCGCTGACCGTCTACGTGCTGGCGATGGTCATGTTCCTGGCTGCGCTCGCGAGCAAGCGGCAGGTCGTCGAGAAGGCCGACCAACTCGTCGCCGCGGGTGGCCCCGCGCCGGTGATGACCGACGACGTCCGGACCCCGGGCAAGCTCGAGTCTTCCGGCAAGGCACCACTCGGCGACCGCCTTGCGAAGATGGCCTACGGCGTCGTCCTGCTTGCCACGGTGTTGCAGATCAGCTCGATCGCGTTGCGCGGCTTCGCAACCGGGCGCGCTCCGTGGGGCAACATGTACGAGTTCGTCTCGATCGCGTGCGCCGCGGGTATGGTGGCCGCCCTGGTGGTCTTGCGCAAGCGGGAATACCGCCCGCTGCTCGGTTTCGTGTTGCTGCCCGTGGTGGTGCTGCTGTTCGTCGCCGGCACCTACCTCTATACGAACGCGGCACCGGTGGTCCCGGCGTTGAAGTCGTACTGGCTGGCGATCCACGTCTCGATCGTCGCGGTCGGCTCCGGGGTGTTTCTCGTCTCCGGCGTGGCGAGCATCCTCTACCTGCTCAAACTGAAGTACCCGAACCCCAGTGACAAGTTCTGGGGCCGGGTACTGCAACGGGTCCCGTCGGCGCAGACCCTCGATCGGTTGGCCTACAAGACCGTGGTGTTCGCGTTCCCGCTGTTCGGCCTCGGCGTCATCTGCGGTGCCATCTGGGCCGAAGCCGCGTGGGGCCGATTCTGGGGTTGGGATCCCAAGGAGACGGTGTCGTTCATCGCCTGGGTGATCTACGCCGCATACCTGCACGCCCGTGCGACCGCCGGATGGCGGAACACGGCCGCGGCATGGATCAACATCGCCGGTTTCGTGGCGATGTTGTTCAACCTGTTCATCATCAACCTGGTGGTGTCCGGCCTGCACTCGTACGCCGGACTGTGAGCTCGACGGGCTCTACGACAACCGGTCGTTCTGCTGCTTCTTGACGACCTTGAGAAGTTCGATCACCACGTCGAGGGTGTCGGTCGAGATCGCTTCGTGCCGGAACGCGGCGAGGTGGGCGCCGGTCTCGGCTGCCATCTGTACGTACTCGCGTTGCTGCTCGACCCTCTTGAGATCCTCGTCCGGGTCGGTGAGGAAGTAGGTCACGCTGATCTCGAACGCGCGGGAGATCGCTTCGACGGTCCGGAACGACGGCGTCTTCGCCTTCCCGGTGCGCAACTGCGAGATGTAGGCGTCGCTCAGCGTGTATCCGAGCTGGTTGGCCTTCAGCGCAATTTTCTTGCCGGTGTAGGGGATTCCGTTTTCGTCGCGAACTGTGTTGAACAGTTCGTTCAGGTGGTCGGCAAAGCTTTTTCCGTCGTGTACAGCAGCCACTTCTCTAACTCCCAGACCTCTGATTTGACTGCGGCGGTGTGCCACGGTCGAAGTAGATTGAGACTCTACCTTTAAAGGTAGCAAAGTGGCTACCGGGATGACCCAACTTATGTTGGGTTGTCAAAGTTAATCCGAAGTCGGCTTATAGTGAACTTTTTTGGCAAACTCGCCCGCCGAACATTGGACGTCGGGTCAGGGTTATCTGGACGGTTGTGCAGGTCAGTCGGTAGAACTGGGTCGATCGTCACCGTCTGCCCGATATTTTGGATCTTTATCGCGTGCCTTGCGGTCCAGGTCATTGAGAAATTCGAGATCGTCATCCGGACCAACCGGTCCACGAGGCATCTGGCGACGCGTCGGACGGGTTTCACCCTCGCCGCGCCCTGCCACGGCGTCTGGGCCGAAAGCGCGCCAGGCCAGGTACGTCAGTGCCAACAGACCGATGATGGCAAGCAGGTAGATCATTGCGGCACCTCCAGAATCAAAGCCGACAAACCCAGGCTACGGGAGCCGACGAGAGCACATACGCGAGCACGCCGACCGCGATGTGCGGTCGGCGTGCTCGGTGCCAGAAAAGCGGCGCTCGATGGGTGAGAGAAGGTGCGTTCTCAGGCCCCGTGCGCGGGGGTGCGGCGATTGAGTAGTTCGACGACGTCGGCTTCGCGGAAGCGACGGTGACCGCCGGGCGTACGGATGGCGCCGAGCAGGCCGGAGCTGGCCCAGCGTGCGACGGTCTTCGGATTCACGTTGAACATGGCGGCGACCTGGCCAGGCGTCAGGGTGTGCTGGCTCGCTGTCTGCGGACTGAGGGTCTGGGAACTGAGCGTCTGAGGGCTCAGCGTCTGAGGGCTCAGTGGTGAGGCGCCGGGGGCGCCGGCGCTGGGAATTCTCGGTCCAAGGGGGCTTGCAAAGGTCATCGCTGCTCCTATCGAGTCTGGCCTTTCGTGCTGCGCCGTGACACCTGACGGCGTCCGTCGATGGCGCATCGTGTTGCGTGCCGCTCCTGCAGGGCTGCGGGAGACCGCGACTCATGGTTACACCCAAATGCCCAGGTATTCGAATAGTTAGCTGTTCGTAAAGGGATTGCAAAGGCGGACGTTTCGGGCTCTCCCCGTGGTCGAAGTAAGGTCATGGGCGTGAGCGGACACGAGGTCGGTCCCTCGAGGCATGAGTGAGAAGGCATGAACCCAGAAGGCGTGAATCCGGAAGGCGAGAAACCAGTGGCCAAGAAATCATCGGCGAAGAAGCAGGCTCCGGCGGCGCCTGTCGCGCCGTCACCGGGAGCCGGCCGTCGACTCGCGGCGGACTTGGCGTTGTTCACAGGAGCGCGGATCGCTCTGGTCATAGCCCTGGCGGCCGGCATCTACCTGCTCGGGAAGGTCGTGGGCATCGATGTGCCGGTCCTCGTCGCCGCATTCTTCGCGGTGATCATCGCGCTGCCTCTGGGGATGGTGCTCTTCAAAGGCCTGCGTGATCGCGTGAACCTCGGCATCGCCACCGTGGACGCCGGCCGCAAGGCGCAGCGCGAGAACCTCACCGCGCGGTTGCGCGGACAGGACTCATCCACGCCCGAGGGCAACGACGAGACCAAGGGTTCTGGCAAGTCATGACAGCCAGGGGCGGGCCGGTGGACACAGCAGGAGCACCTCGCACACTCGATGTGGATCACCGGTTCGACCGCGGCTGGGTGGACAACGCGGTCCGCCTGATCGACGCCGACGCCACCCGAAGCGCAGATACGCATCTGTTGCGGTACCCACTGCCCGACTGGTCGCGGTGGGACACCGACGCGGGCGAGACCGGCATCTCGCTGTACTTGAAAGACGAGAGCACCCACATCACGGGATCGCTCAAACATCGCCTCGCGCGGTCCCTGTTCCTCTACGCCCTGTGCAACGGCTGGATTCTGAAGGGGACCACGGTCATCGAGGCCTCGTCGGGGTCGACCGCGGTGTCCGAGGCGTACTTCGCCCAGTTGATCGGGGTGCCGTTCATCGCTGTGATGCCGCGAACCACGTCGCCGGCGAAAATAGCGCTGATCGAGCGTCGCGGCGGTCGCTGCCACTTCGTCGACCGCTCGGACGAGGTGTACTCGGAGGCTCAGCGGCTCGCCGACGAAACGGGCGGGCACTTCATCGACCAGTTCACGATGGCCGAACGGGCCACCGACTGGCGCGGCAACAACAACATCGCCGAATCGATCTTCACGCAGCTCGCACAGGAGGAGTTCCCGGTGCCCACCTGGGTCGTCGTCGGTGCGGGCACCGGTGGCACCTCCGCGACGATCGGGCGTTTCATCCGATACCGCAGGCACGAGACCTGGCTGTGCGTGGTCGACCCGGAGAATTCGGCTTTCTTCCCGGCCTACCGGGACGGAGATCCCGATGCCGGTTCGGACACGGGGTCACGTATCGAGGGCATCGGCAGGCCGCGCGTCGAACCATCCTTCATCTCGCAGGTCATCGACCGCATGATGTCGGTCCCCGACGACGCCAGTATTGCGACCGCGCGCCGGGCCGGCGAGACCCTCGGCAGACGGGTCGGCGGCTCAACAGGCACCAACCTGTGGGGCGCGCTGCGGCTGATCGCCGAGATGCGGGCGCAGCGTCGACCGGGCAGTGTTGTCACACTGTTGTGCGACGGCGGCGATCGCTACTCCGGAACGTATTACAACGATGAGTGGGTCGCCGGTAAAGGCCTGGACCTCGGTCGTGCAGAGGGGATGCTGGATGAGTTCTTCACCACCGGAGAGTGGAGTGAGTGAACAGGCGCAGACCGTCGGGGCGCACGCGGCCGGCGCCGGTCCCATGGTCGAGGCGGTCGATCTGGTGCGCGGGTACCAGATGGGCGAGCAGCGCGTCCGCGCGCTCGACGGCCTGAACCTGACGCTGCAGGCCCGGCAGTTCGTCTCGATCGTCGGACCGTCCGGGGCGGGTAAGAGCACGCTGCTGCACGTGCTCGGTGCGCTCGACGTGCCGGATTCGGGCTCCATCGTCGTAGACGGACTCGACCTCGGGTCGCTGTCCGAAGAGCAGCAGTCCGAGTTCCGCCGACATCGGGTCGGATTCATCTTCCAGTTCTTCAACCTGATCCCCACCATGTCGGCGTGGGAGAACGTGGCCCTGCCGCGATTGCTGGACGGAAAGTCGTTGCGGTCGGCCAAATCCGAGGCCATCGCACTGCTCGATCGGGTGGGGCTGGGCGACCGGGAGAAACACCGTCCGTCGGAGCTGTCCGGTGGACAGATGCAGCGGGTGGCGATTGCCCGCTCACTGATCATGAGTCCGCGGATCGTGCTCGCCGACGAACCGACCGGCAACCTCGATTCCCATACGGGCGAATCGATCCTGGAGCTGTTGACCGAGGTGAGCCGCGAAGGCGACGGCAGGCTCGTGGTGATGGTCACGCACGACAACAAGGCGGCCGCACACGCCGATCGGACGATCACCGTGCGGGACGGGAAGATCGAGGAGTGAACCTGCCACGGCCACTGGGATCGCTCGGTGCGGGGTTCACCAGGATCAGGCTCGTCAACATCCGCGAACTGCTCGGTCATCGTCTGCGGGTCACCACCTCGCTGCTCGTCGTGGTCGTCTCTTCTGCGCTGCTGGTGGCGGTGCTGGGCACCTACGGCTCGCTGACGTCGTCGGTGCAGAAGCTCAGCGCGACCATCTCCGGTACGGCCGACCTCGAGATCGCCGGCATCGTCGACTCCGGGGTCAGCGACGAGCTGCTGGGCGAGATCCGTCGGGACGTCCCTGCGGCGAGAAGCGTTGTGCCGCTGATCAACAGCCCCGTATTCGTCGACGGTGAGCGAACCACGGTGCTCGGCAGCGACAACAACATCACCGCCATCAGCGGCGGCCTGCGCGATGCGGTGTCGGAGGCGGCGGGCGGCGAAGGGGCCGATCTCACCACGCTGATGTCGGGCATCAGTGTCGGCAAGGCCACCGGATTGCAAAAGGGGCAACAGGTTTCGATCAACGGGGTCGATACCACGGTCACCATGGTGATCGACGCCCCTGAGGCAGACACCATCAATGGTGGCCGGTTCATCTTCGCCTACCTCGGATTGGCGCAGGAATTGACCGCCCACGAGGGCAGCGTCGACTCGATCCTGGTGACCAAAGAACCCGGGACCACCACCGACCAGTTGCGGGAGCAGCTGAACTCTGTGGTCGATGGCCGCGCCGTCGTCGTCAATCCCGATTTTCGGGCCAAACAAGCGGAGACCGCGAGCTCGGTGACGCGGAACTCGACGTTGCTGGTCTCGCTCATCTCCCTGGTCATCGCAGGGTTCCTGGTGTTCAACACCATGAACATGGCCGTGGCATCGCGGCGGTCGTCCATCGCGATGATCCGCGCGCTCGGTGGCAGACGCGGTCCGCTGGTCGCCGATCTGATCGGGGAGGCCGCGTTGTTCGGTCTGGTGGGTGGCCTGATCGGGGTGCCCGTGGGCGTCCTGGCGGGCCGCTGGGCGATCGGGCAGCTACCGGACGCCTTGTCGTCGTACGGCGCCACGGTCGAGTTCGCACTGCCGGTCTATGCCGCCCCTGCCGCGGTCATCGCGTGCGTGCTGGCCTGTTGCGGCGCGAGCGTGCTGGCCGCTCGGTCGGTGTTCACGGTGTCGCCGATCGAGGCGATGTCCAGTAGCGCGGCCGCCGACGCGCGGCCGGGGCGCGGGGTCGCGGTGAAGGTCTGCGCGGTCCTGGGTATCGCGCTGATCGTCCTCGGCTGGATCATGGCGAACACGATCAAGGGGCAGGTCGTCGCGACCGCCGGCATCGTGTTCTGTATCGGCATGCTGCTGGTCGCCTTTGCCATCACGAAACCTCTAGTCGCCGCAGTCAGTGCATTGGCCGGCCGGCTCGGTGGGCCCGGCACCCTCAGCGCCGTCAACACCGAACGGGCGCCGCGTCGGGCGTGGGCGACCCTGATGACGGTTGCCGTCGCGATCACGGTGGGACTGTGCACCTCTGGTGTCATGAACAACCTGGTGTCGTCGATCACCGCTTCGTTGGACGGGCTCGCCGACACCGACTTCTACGTGTCGTCGCAGGAGAAGTCGTCGATACCCGACGGCCCGATCATCGATCCGGCGGTCACGGCCGCGGTTGCTCGGGTACCCGGGGTCGAGCGGGTGGTCGGCGGACAGTGGGCATCGATCAACGTCGGTGAGTCCCGGGTGATGTTCCAGGGCTTGAGTCCCGGTACCACGGCACCGTTCATCCGTAAGGGCTCACCGGAAGTGATCGATGAAGTGCTCGCCGGTCGCGGCATCATCATGTCGCGAACCCTGGCGAGCAACCTCGGGGTCACCACCGGTGACGACGTCGAGATCGCCTCTCCCACCGGCTATCACACGCTGCCCGTGCTGCAGCTGGTCGACTACGTCACCGTCAACTCCGGCACCGCCGCGATCTCCCACGAGCTGCTGTCGGAGTGGTTCAACCGGCCGGGCGACACCTACTTACAGGTGACGGCAGCGCCTGGCGTCGACAAGGAGCAGCTGCGGGGCGCACTCGAAGCGGCCGCCGCGGGGGCCACGACGATGCCCATCAACGTGTACACCGGCCAGGAGGGCCTCGACGCCACCAAGGCATCGGTCGAACAGTCCGGTGCGTTCGCCATCGCCATTCAGTGGATCGTCGCGGTGGTCGCGGCCATTGCCCTGCTGAACACGTTGCTGCTGTCGGTGATCGAGCGCAAACGCGAGTTGGGTGTGCTGCGCGCGATGGGGGCGTCGCGAAAGTTCGTGCAGCGGATGGTGCTTGCGGAAGCGGCGGCGGTGGCTGCGATCGGGTCTCTGCTCGGGGTCGTGATGGGCACGGGGCTGCACATCGTCGGCAACAAGATCCTCACGCAGACCACGTCGGTGCAGGTGCAGTATTCGCCGCAACTGGTGATCGGTCTGTATGTCGTCACAGCTTTTGCCCTCTGTTTCGCCGGAGCCTTCTTCCCCGCCGCCCGCGCCGGCCGGATGAACATCAGCGAAGCAATCCTCACCGAGTAATCCCGATCCCCCGAAAGTGGGCCCTTTTGGTGAACGAAACCCCAGGTCGGCTCCGCCAGAACAGCACATCTTCGGGGGTCGGGGCTGTGGATAACCCGATTATCGCTGGCCTGTCGTCTTCGGCGGTCCGGTCAGAATCGCCCTATGGGGGATTTTCCGACGGGTCCGTTGCGGGTGGAAATGTTGTTGGCGATCATGTCGCGCTATCAGTTGCGCGAGAACTACCGTCTGCTTTTTC
The DNA here is from genome assembly GCF_017377795.1 of Williamsia soli. Lineage (GTDB taxonomy): Bacteria > Actinomycetota > Actinomycetes > Mycobacteriales > Mycobacteriaceae > Williamsia > Williamsia soli. The sequence goes on from NZ_JAFRDR010000001.1 coordinate 912,347, forward strand.
GCGGCGTATGGGTTCGAAAGGACCAGATAGTCGACTTCACGATGTCGAGCTACGCGGCCGGCCTGGCGTACCCGGGCAGCGACGTCAACTTGCCTGGGATCCTCTGCGGGTGGTCAGCTGCTGACCTCTGGGGTAACGCGTACCGTCCGGCCGATGCACTTCCCGAGGTCATCGTCCCCATTGATGGACGACGGTTCCGTGGAGTGACTGTGAGGCGGGTGCAACTCGAAGCGGACGAGTACACGGTGCTCGGCGACTCACTCGTGACGACTCTTCCGCGAACCGCGATCGACCTCGGGCGCTTCAATTCTCGAGATGACGCAGTGTCCGCCCTCGACTCGATGATCCGCGCACACCCCTCTCTCGTCGATGATGTCGAGCGCGTGCTGAAGCGGTGGGAACGGCACTGGGGGATCGGTAAAGCTATCACCGCGCTGAAACTCGCAGATCCGCTGTCGGAATCTCCGTGGGAGACACGGGTGAGGTTGATCCTCGTCGACGAGGACTTTCATGGATTTACCCTGCAGTACGAGGTGATGTGCGGTAGATATCGGCTTGACGCGGCATGGCCGCATCTCAAGGTGGCTGTCGAATACGACGGAGAGCACCATCGATCTGCCCAGCAGCATGCCCGTGACCTCGAACGCTGGAATCGCTTGCGCGCTGAGGGCTGGGTCGTGGTCACGGTGACCGCCTCGAATATCCGACGAGGGCGCGACGAGTTCGTTGCTCAACTGCGTCGAGAACTGCTACTTCGCGGCTGGCTACCCCGATGATGGGTTGTTGGCGTCGTCGACCTGGGGTTTTGTTCGCCAAAAGGGCCCACTTTCGGAGGGCGGGGGATAGCTGTGTCAATAAATGTTGACAGGGAATCGGTGTCAGGGTAACTTGACAATCGTGCAAGACGAACAGAACGACATCACCACCGCAGTTGCAGATCGGGATCCGGCGAAGGGGCTGGCCGCGGTCAGGGCGCTGCGAACACTGGCGGACCGTCTCGAAGACGTGCAGGTCGCACATGCCCGACAACAGGGTTGGAGCTGGCAGGCCATCGCCGACGTCCTCCAGGTGAGTCGACAAGCCGTGCACCAAAAGCATTCACGCGGCGAGTAACAACCCGCCGCTCATACACGGAAGCGGGACAACATGTTTCACCAGTTCACTCGCGAAAACAGGATGACCCTGGTTTTCGCTTATCAGGAGGCAGCCGACCTCGGACACACCACTCTCGGCAACGATCACCTCATCCTCGGCATGCTCTGCAACGCCAGGACTTCGGTGTTCAACACACTCGGTGAGCAGGGCTTGACCCTGGCTCAGGCCCGCGAGGTGGTGCGCAAGTATCACGACTCTCACGAGGTCGATCCGGATAAAGAACAGGTCGCCGAAGACAAGGACGCGCTGGCGGCCATCGGTATCGACCTCGACAAGGTTCGGGAGGCGGTGAAATCCGCATTCGGCGAGGACATAACGGACAACTGGGGCAAACGCCGCGGTGGCCGGGGTGGACTCGGACGAGGTGGTCCGGGTGGCCGCGGCGGACCGGAGGGTCGTGGCGATCGTGGCCACCGGCACGGGGGCCCGCGTGGTCGCCGGGGCGAGGGGCCATGGGAACGACCGTCCGGTGACGGACCGTGGGAACGGCCCGAGGGCGACGACGGTGCTCCGTGGGAGCGCGGCGGACCCTGGGAAGGCGGCCGTGGCCGCCGTGGACCGCGGGGTGGCGTACGTCGGCCTCGGTTCTCCAAGGACGCGAAGACCGCGATCTCGCATGCGGCGCTCATCGCCCGCGATGCCGATCGCGAACTGATTGCCGAGGACGTCCTTCTCGGAATCCTCACGACCGGCGATGCCGCCTCCAAGGCACTCATCGAATCGGTGACCACCGCCGAGGCGATCCGGGACGCCGTGCAGCGGGCCGAGGCCCAGTAGCCCTCCGAAGATGGGTCCTTTTGGCGAACAAACGCCCAGGCGAGCAACGCCAAAAGGGCCCACTATCGGGCTAGGCCAGGAGTAGGCCGACCGCGGTGCCGATGGACCACAGGAGCATCGCGAGGCCGGTCAGGGCGAGGGCGGGAATCAATGCCGGACCGCCGGCACCACCCCGCACCGGCGCGTTGGCCTTGAACGCCAGCGGCGCCGCCACCAGACCGAGCAGCGCCCACGGCGTCGCGGCGATCAACACCAGTGACACGACCGATGGAACGATGACGAGGACCGCATGCAGAGTTCGGGTTTGCTTGTCGCCCAGTCGAACTGCCAGGGTGATCTTGCCCGACTCGGTGTCGGTGGGAATGTCGCGCAGATTGTTGGCGACCAGAACTGCGCTGGAGTACGAGCCGACGGCCACCGCGGACAGCAGCCCGACCCAGTCGATGGTCTCGGCCTGGACGAACTGCGTACCGCACACCGCGACCAATCCGAAGAACACGAACACCGCGACCTCACCGAAGCCGCTGTAACCGTACGGGTTACGGCCCCCGGTGTAGAACCAGGCCGCGGCGATGCACCCGAGCCCCACCAGGATCAGCCACCAGGCACTCGTCACCGCGAGAGCCAGGCCGGCGATCCCGGCGACGGCGAAGGCGGCAATCGCCGCGGTCTTCACCGACTGCGGGGTCGCGACCTTCGACCCCACGAGCCGCATGGGGCCGACGCGGTCGTCGTCGGTGCCGCGGATGCCGTCGGAGTAGTCGTTGGCGAAGTTCACACCGATGATCAGCGCCACCGACACCACCAGCGCCAACACCGCCTTCCACAAGACGATGTCGCCGAGCCAGCCGGCGGCGCCGGTGCCGGCGATGACGGGTGCGATCGCGTTCGGATAGGTACGAGGACGCGACCCTTCGAACCACTGCGCTGCGGAAGCCATGTCAGTATCCTTCCGCACGTGCCTCCGGCGCCTGATCGCCGCACCCGATAGTGTGTAGAGACCATCCCCTGACCTGCAGAAACCACTCAACAGCAGCGAGGACGCCGTGCCCGTTCAAGTAGCGCCGATCGTCGGACTACTCGGACCGGTGTCGATTGTGGACCGAAACGGGCAAATGCGACCCGTCCCCGGAATCCGCGCCCGGCGTCTGCTGGCCCTCCTCGCACTCACGCCCGGGAGCCAGCGCTCGCAGTCGACGCTGATCGACGGCGTCTGGGGTGACGACCTCCCGCGATCCCCGCAGTCGGCGCTACACACCCAGATCTCGCGGCTGCGGCCCCTGCTGCCCGACGGCGCGATCGAAGCCGGCCCCCTGGGGTACCGGTTGACGCTGCCCGCGGACGCCATCGACGTATTCGCAGCGCAATCCCTGCTCGCCGAGGGGTCGGGCGAGTCCTTGAATGCGGCGTCGGGGCTGTGGCGCGGAGAGCCCGGTGACGATCTCGGCGACGACGATCTCGCCCGGACCGTTCGGCAGACCGCAGCCCGCGTCGCCGGCGACCTCGACGACCATCGGTCACGAAAAGCATTGGCCGACGGTGATTTCGAAACGGCGCGGGCACTGGCCCAGGCGCGCTGTGACGCCGATCCGCTGGACGAGGCGGCGCACGCCACGCTGATCCGTGCGCTGTCGCAGCTGGGACGCGGCGGGGAGGCCCTGGCGGTCTTCGCGCGACTGCGTCGGACGTTGTCGTCCGAACTCGGTGCCGACCCCGGTCCCGAACTGCTCGAACTCCACCAAGAAGTGCTCGATCAGAAGGGGCCGATCAGATCGGCGTCACGTCCGACGGTCAAAGCCATCGGGTTGTCATCCGAACCCAACGCCCTCCTCGGCCGCGACATCGACGTCCAGAACGTGTGTGATCTGCTCAAGAAGTCCCGGGTGGTCACGGTGCAGGGGCCGGGCGGCGCCGGAAAGACTCGTATTGCCAATCGAATCGGTCATCTGGTCGCCGATGAGGCTGTACAGGTTTATTTCGTCGAACTCGCGTCGGTCCGAGGTGACGACGACGTACTGGCGGCGGTTGCGGCGACGCTCGGGGTCGGCGAGTCGGAAGTCTCTGCGGGCGGTCGGCCGAAGGCGGTCTATTCCGACCTGCGTACGCGTCTGGCCGACGCGCTCATCGGCGACACCCTCGTGATCCTCGACAACTGCGAGCACGTCATCGACGCCGCGGCAGCCCTGACGGCCGACTTGATCGCCGCCGTCGACACCGTGCGCGTGCTGACGACGAGTCGTTCGCCGCTGGCGCTCACCGCGGAAGCCGTGTACGAGTTGCCTCCGCTGCGTATCGACGAAACTGGCTCGGCGGCAACAGATCTCTTCGAGTCCAGAGCGCACGCCATCCGCCCTGGCGCGGTCACCGAAACCGCGCTGGTCGCGAGGCTCTGCCGGTCGCTCGACGGGCTGCCGCTGGCCATCGAACTCGCGGCCGCGCGGGTGCGCACCCTGAGTGTCCAGGAGATCTACGACGGACTCAGCGCCCGGTTCACCCTGTTGCGGGGAGGCGGCCGGTCGTCGCCGACGCGACACCGCACGTTGCACGCGGTGATCGAGTGGAGCTGGGCGTTGCTGGACGAACCTGCTCAGGTGGCCCTGCAGCAGCTGTGCCGCTTTCCTGGCGGGTTCTCCCGCGAGGCCGCGGCGGCGGTGACGGGCCTGTCGGGCCCGGAACTCGACGACAACCTCGAGGCCTTGGTCAACCAGTCGCTGCTCAGCGTGGTCGAATCGGGAACTGTCCGCTACCGCATGCTCGAGACCGTTCGTGAGTTCGGCGAGGAAAAGCTCACTGCCGCAGGGATGAGCAGCGTCATCGATGCGGCGATGACCCGCTGGGCCACCGACCATGCGCTCACTCTCCTGTCGCCGTTCCTCACCGGTCGGCAGGCGCTCGCGATGTCGGCGCTCGCCGCTGACAGCGATAATTTCGTATGGGTCTTGCGGCGGTCCCTCGATCCCGATCCGACGCGTCGTCCGGACGGCTGGGCCCAGGCGGCGGTCACGATCTTCGCTGCGGTGGCGGGGTTCTGGGCGGTGCGGGGACTGCACGCGGAGGTGGCGGCCTGGGGTCCGCGCCTGGTGAATGCTCTACACGATGCGCCCGAAGCCGCTGCCGGGACAGATGATTCGGAGCGTGAGATCTGGCAGATGTCCTACGTGTTCGCCGGCTCACACATGTTGTTAGATCCGCACGATCTCCGGGCACTGGCGCGTGCGCGGATACGACTACGGACTCTGTACCGCAGCGACCGTTACCTCGACAAGCCCATGGACTTCGTGTCGTCGATTGCGCTGAGCCGCAGTTCGATTGCGGCGATGCGCGTGCTCGTTGCCGGGCGCGGGAGCGACAGTGCGCTGGTCCGCGCTGTCGCGGTGACGCTGAGCTCGAACATGCGGGAAAACCTGGGGGATCTCGATGGCGCCATGCGCGACGCGCAGACAACGTACGAGCTGGCGAAAGAACGTGGTGACGAATGGTCGATGGCAGTCGCGCAGATCGAGATCGGCAGCATTCTGGGGCAAGCCGCCGACTACTTCAACGCCTCTCGTCACTACCGAGAAGCAGTGCAGACGCTCGCCGGCATCGGTGCCGACCAGGACAGCCGGCAGACGATGGGATACGTGGTGGGTGCGCTCATCGGCGACGGTCACATCGAGGAGGCCCGACGCACGTTTTTCGACTTCGCCCGGGGGTGGCGTCCGAGTGACCCCGACCCGCGCGAGCAACCGGAGATCACGTCCGGAATAATGCTGTGCGCAGCAGAATTGGCGCATGCCGAGGGTGATACCCATCTCGAGGTGGAGCTGTTCACCCGGGCTGCGAACTATCTGATCGCCGAACTGTCGTTCCCGCGGCAAGACCCGTCGGGTTGTCTGGCGCTCTGCGCGGCGCTCGCCGGATTGGTTCGGGTCGACCATGTGGACGTCGTGGCCCCACTCGTCGACAGATTGTTGGCATACCTCGACTACATGTTCGGCAAAGCCCAGGCCGCCGACATCCCGCAGGCCGGCTCGATGTCGTTGTGCCTGGGAGCCCTACTGTGTCTGCGCCAACCCGGTTCGGAGGACGGCGCACGTCTGCTCCTGCTGTCTCGCCGCCTCCGGGGTCGCCGCGATTACCCGGCGTTGCGCGACCTCGACCGCGACGCCGCGGTACTGTCGGGCCTGCCGGAGCCGGCCTGGGAACGTATCGAATCCGAGGTCGCGAATCACTCCCGAGGTCAAGCCGCCCGGGACCTGGTCGAGATCGTGAACAGATCAGTGCGCGAACACTTCTGAAGAACACGATCCCCGGCCAGATGATCTGGCCGGGGATTGCACCTGTCCGGGTTCAGGCGTTGCGCATGTACGACTTCACCGTCAGTGGCGCGAAGATCGCGATGATGACCGCGGCGCCGACCACGGACCAGAGCACGTGGACACCGACATGCCCGTTGCTGGTGAGTTCGCGAACGGCGGTCACCAGGTGCGAGACCGGGTTGACCTTGACAAAGGCCTGCATCCAGCCGGGCATCGTGCCCGGTGGGACAAAGGCGTTCGACATGAAGGTCAGCGGGAACAGGATGAGCATCGAAACTCCCTGCACAGCAGAAGCTTTCTTCATCAGCGTACCCATGAGCGCGAAGATCCACGACACGGCGAAGCTGCACACGATCACGAGCAGTGTGGCGCCGATGACGCCGAGCGGATCCGGTCGCCAGCCCATGGCGATGCCGACGACGAACGTGATGGTCGTGGCGATGAGATACCGGACGACGTCGGCGAGAAGTGCACCGGCCAGGGGACTGATCCGGGCAATGGGCAGTGATCGGAAGCGGTCGAAGACGCCCTTGTCCATGTCTTCCCGGAGCTGGGTGCCCGTCACGATGCTGGTGACGATGACCGTCTGGACCAGGATGCCGGGAATGATGATCGGCAGGTAGTCGTGGATGTTGCCCGCGATGGCGCCACCGAAGATGTAGGTGAACATCAGGGTGAAGATGATCGGTTGCAGGACGACGTCGAACAGCTGCTCGGGGTTGTGGCGAATCTTGAGCAGTCCGCGGTAGCCCATGGTGAACGATTGCGCGACCGCGTCGCGCACGCTGACGCTGCGCACGGGTGGGGTGAAGTCGGTGGGGACGGTGGTGATGGGTTTGTCGATGACTGTGGTCATGCGGCTTGCTCCTCGGGACTGGTCTCTGCGACGGGTTTGCCGGTGATGGTGAGGAAGACCTCGTCGAGACTGGGTTTCTGGACGTTCATGCCCTCGATCTCGATGCCCTGGTCGCGCAGCGCGATCAGGATGTCGGGCAGCAGATCGGGGCGGAGCATCGGCGCGGTGATCCGCCCTGCCTCCGCGCTGTGTGCGGCGGGTTCGGACAGGATCCGTTCGATGACCGCGGCGGCAGCCGGTGCTTGCGACTTGTCGGCCGGGGTGATCTGCAGGGTGGACGAGCCGACGGAGTTCTTGAGTTCGTCGGCAGTTCCGTCGGCGATGACACGGCCGTGGTCGATGACCGCGATGCGGTCGGCGAGTTGGTCGGCCTCGTCGAGATACTGGGTGGTCAGCAGCACGGTGCTGCCGCCGGCGACGAGGCGCCGGATGGTGTCCCACATCTGCGAGCGGGTCCGGGGGTCGAGACCGGTGGTCGGCTCGTCCAGGAACAGCAGCGGCGGTGTGGCGATCAGGCTGGCCGCGAGGTCGAGTCGCCGGCGCATACCGCCGGAGAACTGTTTGAGTGGTCTCTTGGCGGCCTCGGCGAGTCCGAACTCCTCGAGGAGCTCGGTGGATCGGATGCGTGCGTCGCGGCGGGACTTGCCCAGCAGGCGGGCGAAGACGATCAGATTCTCGGTCGCCGAGAGATCTTCGTCGACGGATGCATACTGGCCGGTCACCCCGACCATCGACCGCACCGCGACCGAGTCGGTGGTCACGTCGTACCCGAAGATCTTCGCCGTGCCGGCGTCGGGTTTGAGGAGCGTGGCCAGCATTTGCACGGTTGTCGTCTTGCCCGCGCCGTTGGGTCCGAGGACGCCGTAGACCGATCCGGTGGGTACCACCAGGTCGACGCCGTCGACGGCTTTGGTGGAGCCGAAGTGTTTGACCAATCCGCGAGCCTCGATGGCCGGCGCATCGGTGTGCAGTGGTGTGTTCATGGAACACAGAGTGCGGGGCCGTGCTGTCGTGCGGCTGACAGTTGCTGTCGTGAGCTGTCAGGGCCTCGGTGTCGGCCTGTGCCTTGCCGGATGACCCGTGGCCCATCACCCACCCGAATTTGCGTGGCCCACCGAAAATTTTCGGTGGAGGACGCAAAAACGGGTGGGGGGGGAGGCGAGGAAATCCTGATGCAGCGGGGTTATCAACAACCCCCGGATTTATCCACAGGAAGGGTCCGCGAACCCGTGTGCTGTCGGAGCACGATCTCAATGTCGGGGCATGACATTTTACGAAACCGGCCGGCTCCTACGCAGGGCTGAACTCCTTGCCGCAGGCACGCTCAATGATCAAACTGTCCGCACCGGGCTGAAGTCCGGTGCACTGGAGAGGCGCTGCGCGGGTGTCTACGTGCCACCCAGCGACGATTTGTCGAAAGACGACGTCTACCTCGAACGGGTGCACGCGCGAGCGGGCAAGTCGAGGGTTCGCGTCATCAGTCACGATTCGGCAGCGGCGGTGCACAACCTGGCGTTGCTCGACCAGGACTACCAGCGCGTGCACCTGACCGATCGCCGAGGTGGGCGAATCACGCATGACCTGCATCTTCACGAGGCCGAGTTCGAGGCGGGGGACATCACCGTCGTCGAGGGACACCGGGTCACATCGATCGCGCGCACGTTGGCAGACGTTGCCAGAGAGGGCACCTTTTTCGAGGCGTTGGCGGTGTGTGATTCCGGCCTGCGGAGCGGACTGCCCCAGTCGGGTCTGGACGAGATGGCGGACCGCTTTCGAGGATTTGTCGGAGGGGCGACGCTGCGCGATGCGGTGTCGCTCGCGGACGGGCAGGCCGCCAATCCGGGAGAGTCACTCAGCCGCGGCCTGATGCGAAGCTTCCCCGAGGTTCCGACACCCAGGTTGCAGCATCCGTTCTACGACGACGAGGGCCTGATCGGGTACGGCGACTTCGATTGGGACGGCAGAGTCGTAGGCGAGTTCGACGGGTTGCACAAGTACCGCAAGTATCTGCAACCGGGTGAGTCGATCGAGGACGCGGTCATCCGTGAAAAACGTCGAGAAGACCGACTGCGGGCCCTGGGGATCCACGTCGTCCGTTGGACGTGGAAAGACCTGCAGGACGCGGTGCGGTTCCGGGCGCTGCTCGCAAAAGGGCTGCGGATGGCAGGCATGTTGTGATCGACCCCCCCACCACCCACCCGAATTCGTGCCGCCCACCTGTTGGTTCGAGTGGACGATGCAAAAACGGGTGGGGGAGGGTCATGGGTCTCCCACAGCTGCTCAGGGGTTTGCCAGCTCCTCACCCACCCGAATTCGCGCCGCCCACCGGCAGTATCCGGTGGGCGACGCAAAAACGGGTGGGCGGAGCCATCCGTTCAACCACCAGCAATCCCGCTAGTCCATCAGCCACTGCAATACCGGTACCCCTCAACACCGGTGTTGCACGCAACTCAGGAGCTAGAGCTCGTCCAGATCGACATGGCCGTCTTGCAATGCCCGGGCGAGCAGGGCGGCTTTGGTGTTCGCGGGCCGGCCGATCGCCGCGTACTTAAGCCGAATTCGGTTGACATGGGTGCTGACTGTGGCCGCGGTGATGAACAGCGCGGTAGCGACGTCCGACTTCGAATCGCGCATGACCCATTCGCGCAGGATCTGGATCTCCCGAGCGGTGAGAGTGGGCGCCGGCAACGGCTCAGAACTATTGAAAGCGCATGTCATTTGATTCGGGCAACTCCTACACAGGCCAACGTTTTGTCGGCCGCGTCGTGACCGGACGCTTAAAACTACACTTCGCGATCACTTGTCAGGTAGACATCGTTTGTGGTGACACCAGTATCGGGGTCACGGTTAGCAGGCATAATTAAATGCGGGGTGTTGCGCCCGGGATGTTCGGCGTCCGAGTATCTTTCGACCAAACCCTTCTTCTCGATCCGTATTCTCTCGGTCCCTGAGCTGCCACTCCGATAAACGGTCACCACGTGATCTCGGCCCGCCGGGAGCACCCGAACACGCACGTGCCCATCGCGCGCGTCCTGCAGCGCTGCCGTCACCACCACGTGCACCCAGTTGCGCATTTCCTCGTAGGTGAAGTCCAGGCCGCCGTCGTCGATCAACGTCACCTCGACCCCGCGAGCGCGCGCCGCCCGTGCCGCTGCGGCGGTCACCGGGCTCACCAACGCCGCTGCCCGGAGCTGATCGCGCAGATGCGCTTCCAACAGTTCGCAGGCCTGCCGTTCAGCCGCTGTCAGCGGCTCCCCGGTCGCGATGCGCAGGAGCAGTGGCCGCGCCAGCTCGTCGAGCTCGGCCAGCCGAGCATTGCGCTCCTGACCTGCAGCAAGGATCATCGACGCGTCAGCTGCACGCTGTCTGGCCTGGGCACGGAACAGTAGGATTGAACGCGTCGTCTTACGAATGGCAAGCGCAATCAGGGTCACGGCGAGCAACGCACCGGCGTTGTACAGCGGAACCTGCGCGCCCGCCCAGATGCCCTGGTCGGTGGCCGCCGCCCACCAGGCGTGGACGGCGACGGACGCGGCAACGCTCAGCCAGGCGAGCAGAATGCGGCCCCGCAAACACATGAAGACATAGATCAGGGTGGCGTAGCCCGAGATCCAGACCTGGTTCGACGTGGCCAGTGGCACCGGCACCACCGACAGCAGGATGGCAGCGGATACGGGGGGCGCCAGAGCCATCAGGATCGCGGGCGCCAGCGGCAGTGGATCGTTCGGCACCGCCACCAGGGCAATCGTTGCGGTGGCCATGATCAGGACGACGATCACCACCGGCCACAGCGGGGAGATCCCCTCGACGCTCATCGCCGCACCGAACGCCATGGCGACGACGACCGCGCCGATGATCACGCGGGTCGCAACAGTGCGCAGCCCCAAGATGTCCCTGACGTCCGCCGGGTCAGAGAATTGCGTCACGGTCGCTTCCAGCTCAGAGACACCGTGGTACCCGCGCCCGGTGAAGAAGTGATTTCAGCCTTGCCGCCCGGCAGCTGATCCATTCGGCCGCGGATGCTGACGGCCAGTCCGAGGCGGTTTCCGGGTACGGTCCGCGGGTTGAAGCCGACCCCGTCGTCGGATACCGACACCTGCAGGACGTCGTTGTCGGCAGCGACGTTCACCGTCCGGCGGGCATCGGGACCGGCGTGCCGAACACTGTTGCGCAGGGCTTCGGCGGCGGCGGCGGACATCGTACGGACGACCTCACCCGGGTATCGCTGGCTGCCCAGATCAGGAGCAATGGACGCGTGGACGCGGACGGCGTCATCGATTTCTCCTGTCGCGCCCCGGAACTCGGCCAGCGCAGCCTCCAGGCCGAACTCGGTCGCTCCTCTGGCGCCGGACTCGAGGACGTCGAGTTTGTCCACGGTCTCGACGGCTTGGCGGACGAGCGCTTCGGACATCGGCAGTCGGGCGGCAGCGAGCAGGGTCGACATCACTCCGTCGTGTGTCAGTGCGTCGAATCGAGACCGTTCACTCGCCCGGGCGACCGAGGCCGCGGCCTCCGCTGCGGCTTGCACAGACCGCTTGCGGGTGGCATCGAGGATGCGACCGGATCGCATCGCGGCCACCACGACTGCGTAGGGCATCGCCGTGAGGCAGAAACTCCAGGCGATCTCGGTCATCACGGCGCTGTCGTACGCCGGTGTCCGCACCGCTTCGTTGACGAACTGGACGGAGATGACCACGTAGACGAGGTACGGCAATGACCATCGCATCCGCCAGATCAACCCGGCTGCGGCGGCGACGAATCCGTTGAACTGGGTGAACCACATCCCGTGGCCGGCATCGAGCTGATCGCCGTTCCACACCAACGGCCACGTCGCGATCGTCAGGGCGTAGCCGATGACGAGGACGGTTGCCGCCCACCGGACCCACTCGATGTCCGGACGCCGGAACGACGTGGCGAACATGACCGCGGCCGAGCCATAGATGGACAGCACCGAGGCGGCGGTCCACCAGACCGGGACGACATCGGTGGACATCGCTATCGCTCCCGACAGGCCGACCGCGCTCAGCAGATACGCGACCGCAAGGTAGCGGCAGAACTGTCGAAAGATGTTGTCGGCTGCGCTGCCGTCGGGAGAATTGGCTCTCAGCGCCGGAACAACCGCGGTATCGGCAGCCATCCATCCTCCAGGGCGCGTTTGTAGAGTTCGGTTTTGGTCGGGGCAGGGCGGCCGGCGTCGGCGTACTTACGGCGTATCCGGGCGAGGTAGGCATTCACGGTCTCTGTGGACAGGCCGGTGATCTGACCGACCCGGGCCGCCTGCTCGCCGGAGGCGTACAGCTCGAGGATTTCGCGCTGACGCGGGCTCAGGGCAACCGCCGCGATGTCGGGATCACCATCGATCGCGGCAGCCCAGTCCATGGTGGCGACCGTGTCACCGTCGGCGGCCCGTCGGATGGCCTCGACCAATTCGGTGTTGCGCGCGGACTTTCGGACAATTCCCTGCACGCCTGCACTGAGTGCGGAACGAACGAGGTCAGGGTAGTCGGCGGTGGTGAACACCAACACCTTGATCCCCAGCGCGTGCAGCTGTTCGGCGTTGGCCTTCGGGGAGGAACCGTCTTCCAGTCTGAGGTCGAGCACGACCAGGTCGATGTCCGTGGTGATCGCGAGTAACGCGTCGACGGTGGACGCCCCTGCGACCAGGGCCAGCCCCTCGGCTTCGTCGATGATCGCTTCGATTCCTTTGAGCTGGGATTCGAAGTCCTCGACCACACCGATTCTGAATAGACCTCCCGCAGCGCCGTCGGTCATCGCTCCGCCTGTGGCTGGACGGTCATCGGGCATTCCACCTCGTAATCCTGACGTGAACAGCAGACAATGCGCCTGTGAACCTCAATACATGAGCAATTCTTGATCGCGTACCCAGTTCAGAGTGTTACGGCCGCGGGCAGAATCAGCGAAGATTCGGGACGGGAACGACTCTCAGCTCAGCAGCGCGCGCAGCGCTGCCCGATCGACCTTGCCCGGGCCGCGGCGGGGGAGTTCGTCGACGAAAAAGACATCACGGGGCACTGCTGTGCGATCGAGTGTGCGGGCAACGGACGCCTGGACCGACTCGGTGGTCGGATTCGCGCCGGGCGACGCGACCACTGCGGCCACCACCTTGTCTCCGAGACGCTCATCGGGCAGCCCGAACACCGCACAGTCACCGATCGCAGGGTCGCGCAGGATCGCGGCCTCCACCACTTGCGGCACGATGGTCAGCCCACCGGAGCTGATCGCCTCGTCGGTTCGCCCGACGATGGTGAGGACGCCGTCCGCCAACTCTCCGAGGTCGTCGGTGCGAAACCACCCGGGCTCGGCGAAGGCGGGGTGATCGGGGCGGCCCCGGTACCCGGAGGCGACCATCGGACCCCCGAGCACCACCCGTCCAGGATGGCCACCGTCGATCCTGATCCGCGTACCGGGCAACGGAACCCCGTCGTACACGCAGCCGCCGCACGTCTCGCTCATCCCATACGTTCCGACGATGGGAATGCCTGCAGCAGTGGCTCTCTCGCGTAATCGGAGTGGGGTCGCGGCGCCGCCGACCAAGACGGCGTCGACCTCCCGGAGAGCGCCGATGGCCCCCGGATGGTCAAGCACCTTCACCAGTTGGGTCGGGACCAGCGAGGTGTAGCGCCGGGTCGACGTCATCGACTCCAGCGCGCGGACCAGGTCAGCGGGGTCGAAACCGCCGGAGACGTCGATGGTGGTGGGCTCGACACCGGCGCGCAGACTGCGCAGCAAGACCTGCAGCCCGGCGATGTGGTGCGGGGGGAGGGCCAGCAGCCAGCCCCCGAGGCCACCGAGGTGCGCGTGGGTGGCGTCGATCGACGCGGTCACCGACGCCGTCGAATGCTGTGCGCCCTTAGGTGTTCCGGTGGTTCCCGACGTCGCGATCACCAGCGCGATGTCGCGTTCGATGGGTTCGCCTATCCCAAGTGCACCGCTCAGCCTGGCGGTCTCGGCCGGATCCGACAGGGGCACCGGCGCAAAGCTCCCCGAGCCGTCGAGCAGCTGGTGCAGTGCCCCCAGGTCAGGCGCCCCGGCCGACAGGGGGAGTGGTTGCAGCGTTCTGCCGCTCACTCCGGTGCTTCTGCCGGCGGGCTCTCCGGGGGCGGGTCGAGGGGGTTGGGGTCGAAGGGCCAGCCTTTGGCCTCCAGATGCTTACGGATCCGCGAGACGTCGGCTTCGAATGGCAGCTCGTCGGTCACCTTCGTGATCAGGACGCCCGCGTCGATGGAGGTGATGGGTTCGGGGCCGTCGTCGGTCACCTGGCCACTGTGGATCAGCTGCCGGGAGACGGACTTGACCTCTTCCTCGGACAGCTGCCTACGCAGGAGCGCGACCAGCGGCACGTAATCGCCGGACGGCACCCCGTTCGGATATCCCTCGCGCAACCAGTTCACGACTCTCATCAGGAATTGTGGACGGTCCATTTTCACGCCCTTCCAACTATGAGGCGTCATCGATCAGCCGCTTCCAGACCAAATCGAGTTCTACGATGATACTGCGGTCGGTGTTCAGCTCTCGACAAAGGGGAACAGGTCGACACCGAAGTAGTAGTCGATGGTGCCGCGCGTGATCCACAGGATGCCGATCACGATGACAGCCGCGATGATCGCGAACAGCAGGTACGCAATACCTTTGAGTACCGGGTTCGGTGCGGTGACGGTGCCGTCCGTGGCCTCGCCTGAACCGGCCGAGTGCAGCCGGATGCCGATGGCGAAGATCGCGGGAAGTCCGGCGCCGAGGAGCAGGCCGACTACGAGAACTTTGAAGATCGCTTCGACGGTCTCCATGGGTCAGACCCCTTCTTTTTCTTTGTACGCGGCGGAGACGTCGGCGGGGATGACGCTTCCGGTGGCTTCGTCCCAGTCGGCGTTGACGTTGTTGCTGTCGACCTTCTGCAGCTGGGCGCGGTAATACATGAAGCCTGACGCGGCGAGCAGGATCAAGAAGATGATGATGGCGCCGGCAGCTCCGCCGGTGAGGTTGGCGATGAAGAACGACAGTGCACCCACGAGGGCGGCGGCCGGGAGTGTGAAGACCCACGCGGTGGCCATCCGTCCGGCGACCGACCAGCGGACGGTTGCCCCCTTCTTGCCGACGCCCGATCCGAGGATCGAGCCGGTGGCGACCTGGGTGGTCGACAGAGCCATGCCGGCCGCGCTCGAGGTCAGGATGATCGCGGCGGACGACGCTTCGGCGGCCATACCCTGCGGGGACTCGATCTCCACGAGTCCCTTGCCGAGTGTGCGGATGATGCGCCAGCCGCCGAGGTAGGTGCCGAGGGCGATCGCGCCGGCGCAGCTGAAGACGATCCAGAACGGCAGGCCATGCTCGACGCTGCCTGCGCTGAGGTGCCCGCTGGCGATCATCGCCATCGCGATCACGCCCATCGTCTTCTGGGCGTCACCGGTCCCATGGGCGAGCGCGACCAGCGACGCCGATGCGATCTGGCCGACCCGGAAGCCTTGTGCCTTCTTGTTTTCGGCGACCTTCTTCGTCAGCGCATAGATGATGTACGTACCGGTGGCCGCCACGATGCAGGCGATGATCGGGGCCATCAGGCCGGGGATCAGGATCTTCTTGGTGAGCCCTTCCCAGTTGACACCGGAGGTGCCCAGGGCGGCGATGCCCGCGCCGATGAGGCCGCCGAAGAGCGCGTGAGAGGAACTCGAGGGCAGACCGAACAGCCAGGTGAAGAGGTTCCAGAGGATGCCGCCCACGAGGCCGGCGAAGATGATGATCATCGCCTTCTGGGCGTCGAGGCCACCGATGAGGCTGCCCGCCTCATCGCCCGAGGTCTGCTGGATCTTCAGCACGTCCTTCGTGATGGTCGCTGCGACCTCCACCGAAAGGAACGCTCCGACAAGGTTCAGAAGTGCCGCGATGGTGACCGCGGTCTTGGGCTTGAGGGCGCCGGTCGCGATGGACGTCGCCATTGCATTTCCGGTGTCGTGAAAGCCATTTGTGAAGTCAAATCCCAGTGCCGTGATGACCAGCAGCACGAGAATCAACATTTCTGCGCTCATGAGTAAGATTCTGAGCGTCACCTGAGGATCCGTCCAAACGGACATAGTGCAAATCGCCAATGTGACCTGGCGTTTTCCGCGCAGAGTCGGGGCTGTTCATCAACTGTTCATTTAGCGTCCGCTGATCAGCCACGCGGGCGAAGCTGCTTTGACTGCCATATGAAACACTTTGCATACACGATCGCAGTGACGCGAACCTCTGGAGGACACATGAAAATCGGCATGGCCATCAACTACGCGGGCGATTTCGCGGAGACGATCAACAACCTCGTCGATTTCGAAAATGTTGGGCTCGACCGCATCACGGTGCCCGAGGCATACAGCTTCGACGCCGTGAGTCAGCTCGGATACATCGCCGCCAAGACCTCCACGTTGGAGCTGGCGACCGGCATCCTGCCGATGTACTCGCGCACGCCGACCAATCTCGCGATGACCGCCGCCGGACTCGACTACATTTCCGGCGGCCGCTTCGTGCTGGGCATCGGCGCGTCGGGACCGCAGGTGATCGAAGGGTTCCACGGTGTGAAATACGATGCGCCGGTCGGCCGCGCTCGCGAGAACGCCGAGATCTGCCGCATGGTGTGGCGACGGGAGCGCACCGATTACCAGGGCAAGTACTACAAACTGCCGTTCACCAAGGAAGACGGCGGCACCGGACTGGGCAAGCCGCTCAAGATCATCAATCACCCGGTGCGCGAGCGTATCCCGATGCTCTTGGCCGCCATCGGCCCGAAGAACGTCGAGCTCGCCGCCGAACTATTCGAGGAGTGGCAGCCCATCCTCTTCCATCCCGAGCACCTGGCGACCGCGTTCGGCGAGGCCCTGGACAAGGGCAACGCGAAGCGTGATCCGTCGCTCGGCACGCTGGGGATCTCCGTGCACGCCACGACGCTCATCTCCGACGACAAGGACGAGCAGCGCAACGCGCTGAACCTGGTCAAGCACCACGCTGCGCTCTACATCGGCGGTATGGGTGCCCGCGGCAAGAACTTCTACAACGATCTCGCCGTCCGCTACGGCTACGAGGAAGCTGCCAAGAAGGTCCAGGACCTCTACCTCGACGGCCAGAAGGCCGAAGCCGCCGAAGCGATCCCGGACGAACTCGCCGCGGGTATGTCCCTGATCGGCTCGAAGAGCTACGTCGCCGAACGCCTCACCGCGTTCAAGGACGTCGGCCTGAGCACCCTCCTCGTCGCCTCGGCAGCTCAGGGCCATGACGCCCAGGTCGACCAGATCCGACAGCTGAAAGAGCTCGTCGCGTAAGCCTTCTGCTCACGCTCGCAAAACTTGGTCCCGCTCACTCCACGGAGTGAGCGGGACCAAGTTTTGCGAGCGCTTGTCCACAGTTCCCTCGTCTGTCCACAGCTGGGTCCGCTGCGGGGATGGTTGGGGCACGGTGTCGGCCAAGATCGAGCCATGGGGGGATTTCCTGAGGACAGTGACGGTTTGGTGTGGCGCGAAGCGGTGTTGGCGCAGGGGCACACCGACGACGTGATCAAGCGTGCGATCGCGGACAAGAGATTGCTCCGGATCTGGCCGGGCGTCTATGCGGTGGCGTCTCGGGAGCGGAACATCGACCAGCTTCGGAGGCTTCGCGTCATCGCGGCCGTACGCAGCTGCGATGAACCAATGGTCGCCAGTCACCAGTCGGCAGCGCTGTTGCACCATCTGCCGTTGCTGAAGCCCGGGTACGCCAAAGTGCATCTGACCACCGGTCGCGACGGCGGTGGACGCATCGAGAAGCGACGTCACCTGCACACCGGAGCTCTCGGCGCCGACGATGTGATCCGGTCTGGTCAAGTGTTCGTGACCTCGATTGCGCGCACTGCCGTCGATTGTGCGCGGGCTGGGTCGTTCGAGGAAGGGGTCGTGGCGTTCGACGGTGCACTGCGGATGGGTGCCGACCGAGCGGAGATGATGACTCAGCTCGAGCAGATCCGCGGCAGTCGGGGGGTCTCGCGAGCGCTACGCGCGCTCGACGTCTCGGATGCATTGTCGGAGAGTGTCGGCGAATCGTGGAGTCGGGCGCAGATGATCGCCTGCCCTGACATCCGAAAGCCGGGCTTGCAGCGCACGTTTTATGACTCGGACGGACGTTTCGTCGCGCGAGTCGACTTCGAGTGGGAGGGCCGGCTGGTCGCGGAGTTCGACGGCATCGTGAAGTACGGGGCGGGGTCGATGTTGCCGGGACAGACGCCGAACGACGTCGTCATTGCCGAGAAGATTCGAGAGGATCGGCTACGATCCCGCTCGGTCTACGGAGTGAGCGGGACAGAGTTCTGCGAGCGGGAGCTACTCGAACTGGGATTTGTACATCACCGCGTACCGCCCTTCGCGGGCCAGGAGTTCGGTGTGGGTGCCCTGTTCGGTGACGACGCCGTCTTCGACGACGGCGATGGAGTCGGCCTCGCGGATGGTCGAGAGGCGATGGGCGACAACGATCGTGGTCGTGCGTTTCTTCAGCGTCTCCAGGGCCCGGGCGATGAGCAGTTCGGTGCGGGAGTCGACGGCGCTGGTCGCCTCGTCGAGGACCAGGATGCGGGGATGCGCGACCATGGCGCGCGCGATGGTGATGAGCTGCATCTGACCCTCGCTGAGCGTGGTCCCGCCGTCGCCGATGACGGTGTCGAAACCGTCGGGTAGTGCCTCGGTCATCTGCAACACATGGCTGTCGCGGGCCGCGGCCTCGATGTCGGCGCGGGTCGCCGCGGGATGCCCGAACGCGATGTTCTCGGCGATCGTCCCGGTGAACAGCCATCGGTCCTGGGTGACGATCGCGGCCTGATTCCGGACGAGGGCCCGGGGTCCGGATTCGATGCCGTCACCGTCGACCCGGATGGTCCCGGACGACGGATCGTAAAGCCGCAACAGCAGATTGGTGAGGGTCGTCTTGCCGGCGCCTGTGGGTCCGACCACCGCGACGGTGGAACCGGCGTCGACATGGAGCGTCAGGTCGTTGATGACATCGACGTACTTCGCAGCGTCGTCGGTGCTCTTGCGGTAACCGAAACGCACACTGTCGAAGTCGACGGCAGGCGGGAAGGAATGACGACCGAACGTTGCCGGTACGGGCTCGTCGACGGCGGGGCGATCCTCGATGGGCTCTTCGAGCAGTGATCGGATCCGGCCGAGTGACACCAATCCCGACTGCAATTGGCTCATCATCGCGGTGAGGTCGTTGACGGGCTGGCTGAACATCCGGGAGAACGAGACGAACGCCTGAACCTGGCCGACCGTCAGGGATCCGGCGATCACCTGCAACGCCCCGACGATGGCCACGGTCAGATAGCTGAACGCGGTGATCGCCTGCAGGACAGGTGAGATCGATCCGGCGTAGGACTGCGCCGCCCGCGACGAGCGCGCGAGTTCGGTCGTGATCTCCTCGAACTCCGCACGCGCCCGGGCCTGAGCCCCGTATACCCGCAGTGTGTGGAGCTGTGCGTAGCTCTCGTCGATCCGCGACGTCAGGGTTTCGGTGGCGGCCCACTGGCTTTGGAAGTGTGGGCGCGCACGTTTGGCGATCACCACCCCGGCGATGACGATGATCGGGATCGACGCGATGACGACCAGGGTCAGCAACCAGGACATGACCGGCATCACGATGAGGAGCGCCAGCAGGGTCAGCACTGCTCCGGGCAGTTTGACGAACAAGGGCGAGAACACCGACGACACATTGTCGATGTCGCTGGTGACCTTGCTCAACGTCGTCCCTCGCGCAGCGGTGTCGAAGTACGCGACAGGCATTCGGTGAACATGCGTCTCGATGTCGGCGCGCAGTCGGTTCATGGCGCGTTGTGTGATGTTGTTGACGGTCCGGGCCTGCAGCCAGTTGGCCAGCGCTCCGAGCACATACACCGCGACCAACACGGCGAGTAGCCGTGCGACGACGGTGAAGTCGATGCCTGCGCCGGGTACCGACCCCGCCCCCTGGACCACGTCGGCGAACGTTCCCCGACCCTCGGCCCGCAACCGGGCGACCGCCTCGGCGTTGGTGAGACCCTCCGGCAACGTCATGCTGATCGCGCCGGCGAAGATTTGGTTGATGATCCCGGCCAGGATCAGCGGTCCCGAGATCAGCAGGGCGACGCCCGCCGATGCCAACGCTCCCACCGCCAGGAGTCTGCGTCGATCGTGGGTGAGCCGGGCCAGCAGCCACTTGAGATTCATCGCAGTGCGGCCTGGGAGTCGAGGATCTCGCGGTAGGTGCTGCTGCTCCGGATCAGCTCGTCGTGGGTCCCTCGGGCACAGATTCGGCCACCGGAGAGAATGACGATCGTGTCGGCGCCCGCTGTCGACGACACCCGTTGGGCGGTCAGGAGAATGACCGAATCGGGAAGTGCTCGGCGCAGCTTCTGCTTGACCCGGCTCTCGGTCTCGGGATCGAGTGCCGAGAACGGGTCGTCCAGAAGGAGCAGGCGTGGCCTGTGCACGATTGCCTGCGCCAGGGCCAGTCGCTGCCGCTGTCCACCGGAAAGGTTTCCGCCGCCGTGCTGCACCTCTTGACGCAACCCCAGTTCGTGGGCGAAGACGAAGTCGGTCGCGCACGCGACGTCGAGGGCGGCTCGAAGATCGTCGTCGGAGGCGTCGGGACGACCGAGGCGGAGATTGGCCTCGAGAGTGCCCGACAGCAGGGCCGGCACCTGCGCGACATACGAGATGTCCTGGTAGAGCTCGGACCTTTCACGTTCTCGGACGTCGATTCCGTCGATGAGGACCCGGCCCGACGTGGCATCGCAGAACCGCGGGATCAGACTGAGCAGGGTGCTCTTGCCGTCGCCGGTCCCGCCGAGTACTGCGGTCAGCGTCCCCGGCCGACATCGCAGATCGATGTCGGACAGGACTGCATGCTCGGCGCCGGGGTAGCGGAAGCCCACGCCTGACAGTTCGACGTCGCCCGTCCGGATGGCCGGGACCCGGCAGACGTCCGGATCCTGGACGGAAGGAACGGTGCCGAGGATCTCCTGAACTCGGCGTGCGCTCACCTGCGCTCGGGGCACCAGGGCGATCATCGCGGCAGCGATCGAGAGTCCGATGAGGATTTGGGTCAGGTAGCCGACGAACGCGATGATGCCGCCGACCTCCATCGAGTTGTTGTCAACGAGAACCGCCCCGACTCCGATGACTGCGGCGGCCCCGACGTTGGCGATGAGGATGATGCTCGGGAGCATGACGGCCTGCAGCGAACCGATGCGGTGTGCCGTGGTGGTGAGCTCTGTGTTCGCGGTGTCGAAGCGGGATTCTTCCAGCTCCTCGCGACCGAAGGAGCGGATCACCTTGATGCCGGTCAGCTGTTCACGCAGTACTCGGCCGACCCCGTCGATGGCTGACTGCAAGCGGGCGTACGAGGGGATGAGTTTGCGGACGATCACCACCACGACCGTTGTCAGCGCGGCAGCGATCACGATCACGACCGGGGCGAGCTGAACATTCTCGCTCAGTGCCATCACCGTGCCACCGACCACCAACACCGGAGCTGTGGCAAGCACTGTCATCGCGATGAACACCGCGAGTTGGAGTTGGTTGATGTCGTTGGTGCTGCGGGTGATCAGGGACGGTACGCCGAATTTGTGCAGGTCGGTGTCGGAGAATTGCTGTACCCGGGTGTACGTGGAATTGCGGATATCGCGACCGATACTCGTCGCGATGAACGATCCGATGATCGTGGCCGCGACGGAGGCGCACACGTTCACCACCGCGAGGGCCATCATGATTACGCCGATGGTGACAATTGCATCGACGTCAGCCTGCGCAATACCTTCATCGACGATGCGCCCATTGAGATTGGGTAGCAATAACGTCGTGGTCACCGCCACGAGCTGCAAGAAAATCAAAATCAGCAAAGGTCGCCGGTAAGTCCGTAAATGCGGCGACAGGACCGTGGCCAGTGGCTTTTCTTTGGGAATACCCATGCTCAGCACAAGTCCCCGGGAGCCGATCCGGCACCCCGGGGACCTGCGATCAAATAGAGAACTATTCGGTCTGTGCTAGTTGGAGCTACCGCCGGCGAGGCCTGCGAGCAGCCCGCCCAGGAGCTGGAGGAATGCGAGCAGACCGGTTTCAGACGAAGTCATGAGTGTCCCTTTCGAGGCATTGTGCGAATCTTCACGTGGTCGATGCTCGTGCTCTGAGCTGAACGACCGCGCAGCTGACCGAACCCACAATGGCATCCGGATCCAGTTTTGTCAGCTAAACGAAGAAGTTTGGATAAGTTCAGTTATCGACACTCGAGATTGCGAAATCTAATGTGGGGCAACGTCAGCTTGAACCTGCTGCTTGACGCCCAGCCCGAACGCCGCGCTCCGGGCAGGCCGATGCCTGCCCGGAGCGGGAGTGGGGGCGTCCTACTCGGCAGGTTCGCTGCTGCCGCCGAAGAGTTGAAGCAGAATTGCGAGCAAAGGACCAAGTTCTTCAGTGGAACCCATAGTGTTCTCCTTCTCGTTGATTTCTTGGAATGACAAAGTCGTCGAAGCGCTCTGCGTTTAACTCCCCCGACCAACTGAGCCGAATCCACCATGGCAGATTCGCGCGCAATTGTCACCCATTCCGGAATTTGTTTCAATTCATCGATAATTGGACATAAGTGCAGGAGATGACCTGGTAAACAAAGCATTGTCGCCGGTGGTGACCACTTTTGGGATATCGGACCGCGATCACATCGAGCTTCTGTGCCGGTCACGTGCCCGCCCACTCGTGCGACATACCTGCGTCGGCACATGAACATTGGGCACAGTGAATAAATGCAGGTCGTAACCATGAACATCGAGTGAAATCGGCGGATTTTCATTGCCACCGCACTGCACGGCGGCGACTGGGGCCATACGGACAGGTACCTGACCGCGAGCGACGCCGGAAGGCCTCGACAACACAAGACGGTCACCGATAAGCCCAGAAACTTTCTCACAGCGGCCATTTCCGGCTAGTGTTCCGCAGGTGAGAAGAATGCCGGCTGGTAAGTCGCCCCGTTTTGTCCGAGTCGCTGTGGCCGCGGCCCTGACCTCCGTCGTGACGGCATCGTCGCTGTTGGTCGCGACGCCTGCGTCCGCAGACGAGCTCCCGCAGGTCGGCATCACGTCGCCGGGCGGATCGTCGCTGGTCAGCGTGAACCAGACCGGCCCCCAGCAGCTGGAACTCCAGGTGTTCTCCGCTTCGATGAACAAGAACATCCCCATCTCGGTCCTGCTGCCGAAAGATCGGTCTGTTCCACGCCCGACGCTCTACCTGCTGAATGGGGCCGGTGGTGGCGAGGACGCCGCGAACTGGCAGGCCAAGACCGATATCGTCGACTTCTTCAAGAACAAGAACGTCAACGTGATCACCCCGAATTCCGGTGCCTTCAGCTACTACACCGACTGGCAGCAGGACGATCCGGAGCTCGGTCGCAACAAGTGGTCGACGTTCCTCGGTAAGGAACTACCGCCGATCATCGACGCAGCGCTCGAGACGAACGGTCGTAACTCGATTGCCGGCATCTCGTCGTCGGCGACGTCGGTGCTGAACCTCGCGATCGAGCACCAGGGCCTCTACCAGTCCGTCGGTTCGTACAGCGGCTGCGCGTCGACCGCGAGCCAGCTCGGCGAGACGTACATCAGGATCACGGTCGAAGGACGCGGCGGCGGCGACGCCACCAACATGTGGGGCCCGTACGGCGGTCCGGGCTGGATCGCCAACGACGCGATCATCAATGCCCCGAAGCTGCGCGGCCAGACGCTGTACATCTCGAACGCAACGGGTCTCCCGGGCCAGTACGACAGCCTGGCCTACACCAAGGATCCGAGCAGCCTCGCCGATCAGATCATCCTCGGTGGCGGCATCGAAGCCGCCACCGGGATCTGCACCGCACTGCTGGTCGATCGCCTGAACCGGCTGAACATCCCTGCGACCTATGACTTTCCGCCCGCGGGAACCCACTCCTGGCACTACTGGGAAGACCAGTTGCACAAGTCCTGGCCGACCCTGGCAGGTCCGCTCGGGCTCTGACCCCACACCCAAACGAGAACACGCCCCCGGTTGCAGCCGGGGGCGTGTTCTGTTCGTGGGCGTCAATTGTCTTCGCCCAGATTTCAACTGGAGTTCGTTGTATCGATGCCGACCTTGCCGACATCCTGATTCGATGAGCGAACCTCTGATTCCACCGTTTCAGCACACCGACGATTCCATCGACGCCGCCGACACCGGTCGCGGCGCCCCCGGTGGCGGGTCGATCGTCGAGGGGGAGGCAACGGTGACCGCGGCAGAGATCGAAAATTTCAACGAGCATCTTGAGGCCGAGCGCGAGCATCCGCCACTGTTCCGCACACCGCACCCGGGCCACACGGCCCAGGATTCGGGGTCCGACAGGGGAGCAGAGGCGCCGGATCAGTAGTAGAACGGATAGTCGTCCCAGTCGGGTGACCGCTTCTCCAGGAATGCGTCGCGGCCTTCTACGGCTTCGTCGGTCATGTAGGCCAGCCGGGTGGCTTCACCTGCAAAGACCTGCTGACCCATCAACCCGTCGTCGGTGAGGTTGAACGCGAACTTGAGCATGCGCTGCGCGGTCGGGGACTTGCCGTTGATGGTCTTGCCCCACTCGATGGCGGTCGTCTCGAGATCGCCGTGGTCGACCACCTCGTTGACCGCGCCCATCCGCTGCATCGCCTCGGCGTCATATGCGCGGCCGAGGAAGAAGATCTCGCGAGCGTTCTTCTGGCCGACCTGCTTGGCGAGGTAGGCGCTGCCGTAGCCGGCGTCGAACGACCCGACGTCGGCGTCGGTCTGTTTGAAGCGAGCCTCCTGCCGGGACGCGAGGGTCAGGTCGCAGACCACGTGCAGCGAGTGGCCACCGCCGGCGGCCCAGCCGTTGACCACGGCGATGACGACCTTCGGCATGGTGCGGATCAGCCGCTGCACCTCGAGGATGTGCAGACGGCCGCCCTCGGCCTTGACGCGCGCGGAGTCGACGGTCTCGGCGGTGTCCCCGCCTGCGTACTGGTACCCCGAGCGGCCGCGGATGCGCTGGTCGCCGCCACTGCAGAACGCCCAGCCGCCGTCCTTCTCGCTGGGACCGTTGCCGGTCAGCAGCACCACCCCGACATCGGGTGTGCGTCGGGCGTGGTCGAGCGTCCGGTACAGCTCGTCGACGGTGTGCGGCCGGAACGCATTGCGGACCTCGGGGCGATCGAAGGCGATCCGCACGATGCCGTGCGCACGCCCGGTTCCGGCGTGCCGGTGGTAGGTGATGTCGGTCAGGTCGTCGAAGCCCTCGACCGTGTGCCACTGCGTCGGATCGAAGGGCTGCTCTACAGATGCGCTCATGGTTTCCGAGCCTAGTGGCCTGACCCAGAAGTCCAGGGCGTCAGGAGTCTTGGTCCGCGCCACCGGTGCGTTTGGCTCGCTTGATCCGGTAGAGATCGGCATCCGCTTCGGCGAGGAGGTCGGAGATGGTGGAGATCGCCGCCAACCCGGTTGCCGAGCCGACGCTGGCGTCGCTGGGGCCGCGGCGGATGCCGTCGACGATCTTCGCTGCAGGCATCGGGCGATCGCCTTCGAGGCAGGCGGCGAATTCATCCCCGCCGAGGCGCGCGAACACGGCGTCCTCGGGCATCAGGGCCCGCCACTGCTGCGCGTAGTCGACCAGCCGTTCATCCCCGAATTGATGCCCGAACTCATCGTTGACGGCTTTGAAGTCGTCGATGTCGAGGGCCACCACGGTGATGGTGGTGTGCGCTGCTCGGGCACGCGCAAGCTGATCGGCGGTGGCGATCTCCCATCCGGCGCGATTGAGCAGTCCGGTCAGCGGATCGGTGCAGGCGATGGTCACCAGGGCGCGTGTCACCAGGCCAAAGGATTCGGCAGCACCGACGATCGCGACCACGAAGACGACGTAGGTCAATGCCGACTTCTGGGCCGGGGCAACCGCCAATGCGACGACAGCCGCCACGCTGAGTACGCCGATCAGGATGCGTGCGCGGTCGATCCGGTAGAAGGCGATCAGGTACATCGCGAGGAACATGACGGCGATCAGGCACAGGAACTCGGCGGCGGCGAGCACGTGGAACGCCATCACCGCCGGCGTGGCGATCATCGCTGCGGCGATCGCGGGGACGAGGTTGGTCGGGGTGCGCGCGAGGTAGAGCAAGCCGAACGAACCCAGCGCCACCGCGACGATCCCACCCACCGGGTTGGACAGCTCGACGTTGTTGCTACGCAGCGGAAAGAAGGTGAGCAGGACTCCCGCCGCGTACAGAAAGGTCGTTGCCGCCAGGTAGATGCGCAGCACCCTGATCTGTTGTCGTCGCAGCAGCTGACCGGTCGTGCCCCGGACGAGGCTGAACCGGTTCACAGCATGGCTCGATTCGACATCCTCGAGCCGGATAGTCGCCGCATCAGAACCAGTATCGTCCACCCGGTGGTGGCGGACCGGGTTTGCTGCCGCGGTGCCGCGTCACCTGAGGTCAGGGCCGGTCGATAGTGTCATCAGAATGAGTCAAGAAAGTCCGCTTGAGAAGACGGCCGGGTCGTTTGCGACGGACACGGCACAGGAGGCCCACCACGAGGGTGGCTTCCGACCCGACTTCGACATCGACCTGACACGCGGCGGACCCCGGTACGGGGAGTTCGTCGAGGAGGTCCGGACGTTCATGGACCGGGTCAAGGCGGCGCTGCCGTCCGAGGAGCTCGTGGCCGAGGTCATCGATGAACTCAAGGTGCTCAACGCGAAGCTGGACGAGGTCGCCATCGACGAGTGGCGGGCACCGTCCGGCGGGCGGATCGATCTGCCCGCGCGCGGCAACATCACGTTGCCGCCGTACGAGGTCGACGAGGCCGGCGAAGAGGGCGTTCAGGCCCGACTGACCTTCCGCCGCTATCACCTGGGTGGAAACAACGCCGCTCATGGTGGTCAAGTGGCCGTCGCGTTCGATGATCTGATGGGTATGGCGGGTGCGCTGGGTTCCAAAGGCATCACCCGGACCGCCTACCTGACCGTGAACTACCGCGCGATCACACCACTGAACACGGAGTTGAAGCTTCGGTCCTGGGTCGACCGGATGGATGGTCGAAAGGTGTTCCTGCGGGCGACGTTGCACAACGGCGAAACCCTGTGCGCCGAGGCGGACGGACTGTTCATCAAACTGAAGCCCGGGCAGCCCTGACTACCAGCGCCTGCGCTTGCGCAGCGCCCACAGCGCTATACCCGCACCGGCGAAGCTGAGCAGGTCGGACTCGGTGAGTCCTTTCTGCGGGGTGAATGACAGGATCACGTGCCCCTCGATCGGCCCGTTGAACAGCACCCACAAGACGGATACGCCGATCAGGACGTAGGCCGCGGGCCTGCTCGGTTTGGCGAGGGTCCATGCTCCGCAGACGAACAGCAGGTTCAGCAGCACCAGGCCGTAGAAGAGAGTGGTCGGGAGCATCCCTCCAGTATGGAGTCGCTTCGATCGCCGACCGTTCTCGAGCGAGGTGACCCTCGCCACTGCCGGATTCAGTTGCGCAGATCCCCGGGGCCGGGGGTATTCGAGCACGTGACTTTGGACTCAAGACACTAGGATATGCAACTATGTGAGACGCCCGGGAGTCGAGCATTGGAGAGACATGTCAGACGAGAGCAACGTCCTCGTTCGCACCGAAGGCCGGATCGGGCGCATCACGCTGAACCGGCCGAAAGCCATCAACGCGCTGACCCACGACATGGTGGTCGATATCCAAGCTGCCCTGGAGAAGTGGGCCGACGACGACGCCGTCGAGGCCGTCCTGCTCGACGGTGCGGGCGAGCGTGGTCTGTGCGCCGGCGGCGACATCGTTGCCATTCACCGCGACGCTTCGGTCTCCGACGACCTGGAGCACGCGCTCGCGACCCCGTCCGGTGTCTTCTGGCGTGACGAGTACGTCCTCAACGCCTACATCTCGCACTACCCGAAGCCCTACATCGCGTTGATGGACGGCATCGTCATGGGCGGCGGCGTCGGCGTTTCCGCGCACGCCAACACCCGCATCGTCACCGATCGCACCCGGATGGCCATGCCCGAGGTCGGGATCGGCTTCTCTCCGGACGTGGGTGGCACCCATCTGCTCGCGAATGCTCCCGGTGAACTGGGTACCTATCTGGCGCTGACGGCCGCGAACATCAACGGCGCCGACGCGATCGCGATCGGGTTCGCCGATCACTACCTGCCCGCCGAGCAGATCCCCGCCTTCGTAGAGGCCCTGACCGCCGAGGCCCCGGCCGCCGCATCGGTCGCAGAGGTCATCAAGAACTTCACCGTCGCGCCGCCCGAGGCCGAACTGCTCGGCAAGCAGCACTGGATCGACGAGGCATTCGCGTTCGACTCCGCGGTGCAGATCGTGGAACACCTTCGCGGACGGGATGATCCCGATGCCCGCGCAGCTGCTGACGTCGTGGCGGCCAAATCGCCGACGTCGGTGGAGGTGACCCTGCGTTCGCTGCGGTCGATCACCCCCGACACCACCCTGGAGTCCGCACTGCAGAACGAGTTCCGGGTGTCGATCCACTTTCTCGTCCACCCCGAGCTCGCCGAGGGCATCCGCGCCCAGGTGATCGACAAGGACCGCCAACCCAAGTGGTCGCCGCCGACGCTGAGCGACGTCGACACCGCTGTGGTCGAGAGCTTCTTCGCGCCATTGCCCGACGACCTCACCCTGACGAATGGAGCCCAGTCATGACCACTTTCGAGACCATCAACACCGAGCAGCGGGGCCGCGTCGGGATCATCACCCTGAACCGCCCGAAGGCCCTCAACGCCCTGAACTCGCAGCTGATGGCCGAGGTCGTCTCGGCCGCGCAGGCCTACGACACCGATCCGTCGGTCGGCGCCATCGTCATCACCGGGTCCGAGCGGGCCTTCGCCGCCGGCGCCGACATCAAGGAGATGTCGGAGAAGACCTATGTCGACATGCTCTCGGAGGACTTCTTCAGCGCCTGGGGACATCTCGTCGAGGTGCGCACGCCGGTGATCGCGGCCGTCGCGGGATTCGCCCTCGGTGGTGGCTGTGAGCTCGCGATGATGTGCGACATCATCATCGCCGCCGAGAACGCGGTGTTCGGTCAGCCCGAGATCAACCTCGGTGTGATCCCGGGAATCGGTGGGTCGCAACGACTCACCCGCGCGATCGGCAAGGCGAAGGCGATGGACATGGTGCTCACCGGACGCCGGATGAAGGTCGACGAGGCAGAGCGCGCAGGGCTGGTCTCGCGGGTCGTCCCGACCGAGACCTATCTCGAGGATGCGATCGCCGTAGCCACCACCATCTCCGAGCTGTCGCTGCCCATCACCATTCTCGCGAAGCAGGCAGTGAACCGCTCGCAGGAGGTCAGCCTGGCCGAGGGAATCCTGTTCGAGCGCCGCGTGTTCCACTCGACCTTTGCCACCGAAGATCAGACCGAGGGCATGGCCGCGTTCGTCGAGAAGCGGGATGCAAGCTTCTCGCACCGCTGAGACGCCATCGCGGAAAAGTCGACTACCTCGCCTGCGCGCCTGAGGCGGAGGGCGACCGAATAGACGGTGGGCAGCGCGGCGAGCAGCGTGTCGTCGTTGTCGCCGGAGGACATCATCTGTTCATCGTGCGACCTGAGCGCGAGGAGCCCTGGGGTAGCCCACTACTCGAAAACAGGTAGTGCACTACGCGCGCCCACGCTGCTCGGCGCTGCCACGATCGAAACATGGTCGAGGTCGGTCGGGTTTGGGTTGATCGTGTCCATTGCGCTGTCGGCGCAGTGGCAGAACTCGGCGAGCCCGCCGACGATCAGCGGGTGCGCCAGATGGTCGGGGCACGGTTCGCCTCTCGATTCGACGATCAGGCTCGTTTGTACGAGCAGCAGGAGCCGACCTGGCATCGACAGGTCCGGGCCGCCATCGACGAGCTCGTCGGCGCCGGTCTGGTCGTGAGTCATCCGGGAGAGGCTGATACGCGCGCGGTGTGGATGCTCACCGAGCATGGTCGTGACTCCCTCGCCGACGCCGAGACGCGGGCGCAGGCCGTTCCCGAACGTGCGCTGTCACCGGCCGCGACAGGACCCGCCGATCGCAACCCCGTACTCGCCGGCGTGTTGACCCCTGCCTTGCGCCAGATGTTCGTCGACGCTTCCGACGCGGTGCCGCCTCGCACCCGAGCGAGCCGATGGCCGATCATGATCGAGCTGAACCTGCGTTTCCGTTCGGGCCCGAACGGTGCGATGGACCGGATCAAGTCGCTGTGGAAATACATCGGCGGACAAGGCGAACCGTTCCTCTTGGCAGACGAGTACGCCGCCGGTGATCTGACCACCGGTCAGATCGAAGGCCTCGTCTCCGCGGACTGCGCTGCGGGCGCATGGGAGGATCGCGCCGTATACCGGATCTGGCCTGACTTCGAGGTGCATCCGCAGATCGATGTGTCGGCAACGACGATCAAGGCGCAGGCGGCTCATCGTGCCTTCAACAGTTTCGGAGACGGCATCGTCTGGGCGGTGGTCGATTCAGGAGTACAGGCCGACCACCCGCATTTCGTCGGGTACGAGACCCTGACCCACGGATCGGTGCGAGACCTGCACCGCGACTTCACGATCGAGAGCAACGACCCCGCAACCGCGCTGCAGGACGAACTCGGTCACGGGACACACGTGGCCGGGGTCATCGCAGGCGGTCTCGAATACTGGGCCGACGACCAGCACACCCCGCTGGTCACCGAACAACGGTTCAACGTCGCGGCCGGTGACTATCCGATCACCCAACCCCGTGAGGTGGGTGACCCCCGAAAGCTGGCAGGCATGGCCCCCGCCGCACGGCTCGTCAGCCTCAAGGTACTGGCGAGCGGGGATCCCACGACGCGGGTCACCCGCGTGATCCGGGCGCTGGCCTACGTCAGGGAATTGAACGCATCAAGCGACAAGCTGCCGCGTATCCACGGCGTCAACCTCAGTCTCGGTTATGAGTTCGACCCCGAATGGTTCGCATGCGGTCGCAGCCCGCTCTGTCTGGAGGTCGACAAACTCGTCCGCTCCGGCGTGGTCGTGGTGGCTGCGTCGGGCAACTCGGGCTACGTGACGCTGGCACCGGGAAAGTCGATGGTGACGAAGTTCAGTGCGGCCATGACGATCAACGATCCCGGAAACGCTGCGCGGGCGATCACGGTGGGCTCGACGCATCGAGATGCCCCACACACCTTTGGCATCTCCTACTTTTCGTCCCGCGGGCCAACCGGTGACGGCAGGTGCAAGCCCGACCTGGTCGCGCCCGGTGAACGCATCACCTCAGCGGCCGCCGGTGCCATGTTGCAACCCGTCCTCAACGCACATCCCGAGGGACTCGACGGTCGCGCGGTGTATGTGGAGGACAGCGGCACCAGTATGGCTGCGCCCCACGTATCGGGCGCGATCGCCGCGTTCCTGTCCGTACAGAAAGAGTTCATCGGCAAGCCCGAGGAGATCAAGAAGATCTTCGTCGACTCGGCGACACCGCTCGGTCGCGACCGCGCCTTCGAGGGTGGCGGCCTGCTGGATCTGATGCGCGCACTCCAATCAGTTTGACACCGTTCCCACGAGAGGATCTGCAATGTTGTGGACGTTGACCTACGACGCCGACGGCCATCCCGCCCCGGGGTCCGTACCGAACCTGATCACGAACATCCGGGAGTCGGGGATCCGCGATCTGGTGGTGTTCTCGCATGGTTGGAACAACGGCGCGCAGCAGGCGACGTCGCTGTACGAGCGGTGGTTCGGGTTGTTGCGGCCCCACCTGGACGTCGCCGCAAAGGTCGGCTTCGTCGGTCTGTACTGGCCCTCTCAGCTCTGGCGCGACGAGCCGATCCCGGATTTCGAGCCGCCGACCGTCGATGGCGGGGGATCCGCCGGTGTGGTCACCACGTCGTCGGGCACCGTGCTGACCTCCGAGCTGGACCCCGACATCCTGGCGGACCTCAAAGACCTCTTTCCTGAGCGGGCAAGCAATCTCGATGCTGTCGCCGGGCTCCTCGCCGTGCCGGTGACCCAGGAGTCGATCGCGGCGCTGTACCGCGAGATCGAAGCGTTCAGCCGGATCGAACCGGACCTCGACGACGGTGAGAGCGGTTCTGCGCCAACGCTGCCTGGGATGTTCACCGACCATCGCACTCCGACGGAGACATTCGAGTATCTGGCTGACACGATTACGGCATCCGGGGCGATCATCGACGCCCCGGATGTCGGTGCTGCCGGGCTCCGCGACGTCGGCGCGAAGATCCTGGCAGGGGCCAAGGAGACGCTGAGGCAGGCGTCCTACTGGCGGATGAAGCAGCGGGCGGGCACGGTGGGCAGCGTGGGCCTGGGCCCGACAGTGAAGCAGCTCGGTTCGGAGTTCCCGGAGCTGCGAATCCATTTGGTGGGGCACAGTTTCGGCGGCCGCGTGGTGTCGTTTGCATTGCCCGTACTACCAGAGGGTCAGGCATCTCCCGTCAAGTCCGTCACCCTGTTGCAGGCGGCGTTCTCCCGGTTCGCGTTCACCGACCAGCTTCCTTTCCGTTCAGGCGCCGGGGCACTGGCCGGGACCCTGAACCGGGTCGACGGTCCGATTTCGGTGTGCTATTCGAAACACGATCGTGCGCTGGGTACGTTTTATCCGATCGCGAGCATGCTGGGAGGCACAGGTGCCGATGCCGCCGGCGCGACAGACCCGCTCGCACGATGGCGGGCGATGGGATCGCACGGAGCGCACGGCGTGGTGCCGGCACCGCTCGGCCCGGTCGGGACGACCTACCAGTTCGGGCGCCACGCCATCTCGAACTTCGACGCCTCAGAATATGTGGCTCAAGGGAACTCACCCTCAGGGGCTCACAGTGACATCTTCGAACCCACGCTGGCCTGGGTAGTGGCGAGCGCGATGCTCCTGCCGGTCACGACCTCGACCGATGCTGGGAGGGACATCTGATGGCTCACGACTACACCGTCGTTCCCGGTGACACCCTATGGGCCATCGCCACCCGCTTCTACGGGCGCGGCGAGCTGTTTCCGGTGATCGCCGACGCCAACCGCCTTCCCAATCCCGACCTAATCTTCCCGGGGCAGGTTCTGCACATCCCCGATCTGGCTCCGCCGCCGCCGCCGCCACCGCCACCGGAGCCTGTGCCGCCGCCCCCGATCGAGCCGGAAGCTCCTCCGGAGCCCATCGACTTCCAGCTGCTCCGACCCGCGGACCTGGTCGATCTCGCCTGCACCGCATCCGGTTTCAGGGTCGAGACTCCGAGTCCACCGCACGCCCCGCCACCGCCTCCGCCCGGCGAAGTGCGGTACACGGTGGTCCCGGGCGACACCCTCTGGGACATCGCAGGCCGCTTCTACGGCGACCCGCGACGGTATCCCGAGATCGTGGCAGCCAACGGAATCGGAAATCCTGATCTGATCTTTCCCGGGCAGGTGTTCCTCATCCCGGGGATCGCGGGACCACCCGGGCCGACTCCCGCGATCCCGGTTGTCGACCCGACCAGGCATCTGCGTGCGGTGACCGACGACGCGCACATCGTCGTCCGTTTCGGCCCCCAGAACGTCTTCGAGGTCGCGGCAGATACGGTCACGCCCACTCGGATCCTGGCCGCGAAGGAATCGAGGGTCGTCTTCCAGGTCCCGTCCGGTACCCGCATCGAGTTCACGACGGTAGGCATCCTCCGGGTGCTGCCACTTCTGAAACTCGCCGTGTCACCCTCTGCGACACCGCGACCCGACCCAGCTGACATCCCGGTCGAGGTACCCGACAAACCTGCCCAGCTGACAGATCGGGACACCGCCATCGAGGCACCCTTCCGGCTGGTTGTGTCACCGAGTTCTCGCGGCGCATTCACGCACTCCGCAGAACCCGTTGCCGCGCCGGGTGATCCGCATCGGATCGAGCTCTGGACCACCCGGCTCGCGGTGCGTCGCGAAGTCGACGGCCAACTCGTCGGCATCGATCGCCTCGATCAGACCCAGCGCATCGTCCGCGCGCTCCACACGCGAAACGACCAGGCGCCGCCCGAAGCCGAACCCACGGGATCGCTGACGTCGGCGCATCGACGGAACATCGTCGAGCTGACCTCTCATCGCGTCGACGGCGTCGAGCCCGAACCCCTGTCGGTCCGGACGTTCGCGCTCAGTGCCGTCGGCGCCTGGATCGACTGGTCCGCGTCGTGGGCGGCGACTGCGGCCAACAAGCTTCTGGCTTACCGGCACCTCGCACCCATGGGCCGGGACGCGTACGTCAGGGTCGACGAGCCAGGACTGCTCTATCCGTTCGGACACCGCGCCACGCGAGTCATCATCACCGAACGGCAGATCGCACCAGGCCCGGATCCGGTGGCCCGGCTGATCAAGCGAATGTTCATCGTGGTGCGAGAACCCTCGCGCAGGTACACCGGCAAGGCCAGCTCCGCTCCTTTCGCGATGCCTTTCACCGACCTCGCCGTGCGGCCGCTTGTCACGCCCGACATCCGACTTGACACCGGGCCGCGGCCCTTTGTCGCGGAGATCGAGGGTGTGGGCAGTTTCCGGTGGCG
Organism: Williamsia soli; assembly: GCF_017377795.1. Lineage (GTDB taxonomy): Bacteria > Actinomycetota > Actinomycetes > Mycobacteriales > Mycobacteriaceae > Williamsia > Williamsia soli. The sequence goes on from NZ_JAFRDR010000001.1 coordinate 946,951, forward strand.
GGTGACCGGTATCGATCATGCGGGGCGGGCCATCGCCATCGAGACCCCCCTTGTCTTCGTGCCACTTCTCGATGTCGACACCGACCGGGAGTTCGCGGCGTTGATGACACCGGCCGCGGAGAAGTGGAACGGGGTCCGCTCCGAGCTCACCGTTCTGAACAAGTCCGTTGCCATGGCACCGCCGAGCACCGCCGGCGATACGACGTTCCAGGTCGAGGGACTCACCTTCGCCGCGGACTTCGACGCCACCGACCAGTTCGTGGCACCCCGGGTGGAGCAGTCCCAGCTCGTGATCCCGGCGCTGAGCGCGCTCAATGGCGGCAACGCACCGGTGTCGGTGGAATATGAGCCACGATTTCGAGCCCAGGGGTTCAGCGGACCGGCGGAAGTGTTCCTCACCCTGACCGGGCCGCAGGTGCTCGACTTCGGGGGCAACAGCAGCGAGAGCGGAGGCTTCGTACAGCCGAACGTCACCGTTGACGCGATCTCACGGACTCTCGGAGCCATCGGCGACAAGGACGTTGCCGCCGGAAGCCCGCTGGCCGCCGGCACCTTCGACCCAGCGGCATTCCTGGGCAACGCGGGGCCGAAATTGTTCGGGATGTTCGGTCTGCTCGAGCTGATCGCCGACGGGACCGGCCTTGAGAGAGCACCAGAACTTGTGAGTGAAGCGCTCGATGTGGTCAGTGGACTGCGGTCGGAGCACCAGCGGTTGACAGTCGCGCTCGACCGATTGTCTGCGCAGGTGAACGCCGAGATTGTCAAGGCGACCCACGGTGGCGCCACCGCACAGTTACAGACGCTGCTGGGGGACGTCGACCATGTACGTGGTCAGATCGTGGGCGCTGCAGACAGATTGGCCGACGCTTTCGACGGCGTCCTGACAGGAGTCGACGGCAGTGCCGCGACGGCGGTTGCCGAAGCGGCAGTGCTTGCCGGCGTGCTGGACCAGGTCCAGGATCTCGTAGCGAACCCGGCGTTGCCCGCCGCGGCTCGATCGTTGATCGAACGACCGGCGAATGCGCTCCGGCAGATCACCGTGACGGCGAACGATCCGACATTGGCTGCGGTCCTGACCTCGCTGCGCACCGGGGTGGTGCGTTTCGAGTGGCAACCCGAACTCGAACCCTGGCCGGTTGGTTCCGACGAGAACAACGCTGTGTTCTTCCCGTCGCGCCAGGGGCTGACGATCAGCGTCGAAGTCCGGGCCGGTGACCAACCCCGCGCCGACGTCAGTGCGCAACTGACCGACTTCACGCTTGCGCTGTTGCCGGGCGCCCGCCTGATCTCGATGCGATTCAGCCGCATCGGGTTTCGCACATCGACCGGTCGGAAACCCGAGATCGACGTGGTCTTCGACGGCATGAAGTTCGAGGGGCCGCTGGAGTTCATCGAGAAACTCCGCGAGGTCATCCCGTTCGACGGGTTCTCCGATCCGCCGTTCGTCGACGTGTCGACCAACGGCGTCAAAGCCGGGTTCGAATTGGCGCTGCCCTCGATTCCACTCGGGATCTTCAGTCTGGAGAACATCGCCCTGTACGCGGACTGTCACGTGCCGTTCCTCGACCAAGCAGTGACCGTCGGGTTCGGATTCTGCAAGAAGGAGGCGCCGTTCCGCCTCACCGTGATGGCGATCGGCGGCGGTGGCTGGGTCGGTATTCGGCTCAGCCCCAAGGGTTTGGTGCTGCTGGAGATGGGGTTGGAGGCCGGCGCTGCACTCAGCCTCGACTTCGGGGTCGCGTCCGGGTCGGTGTCGGTGATGATCGGCATCTACCTGCGACTGGAAGGTGACGAGGGCAAGCTGACCGCCTACTTCCGGATTCGCGGAGAGGTCGATGTGCTCGGCCTTGCTTCGGCCTCGCTGACGCTGGAGTTGTCACTGACCTACGACACCGCGACCGGCAAACTCGTCGGCCGCGCCAGTCTGGTGATCGAGGTCGAGGTGCTGTTCTTCTCGGCGTCGGTGGAGGTGACCGTCGAGCGTCGCCTGGCCGGGTCCAGGGGTGACCCGAGCTTACGAGACATCATGCCGCCCGATTCCGGCGGCGACGTCATGTGGGACAACTACTTCGGCGCATTCGCACTAGGAGCATGAACCATGGCCACCACCAGATTGATGACCACCGTGCTGCCGCATTCGGTGGCGTCCGATGCGGACTTCCACGTATCGCTGTTCTTCACCCACCGGCTCATCCCGGACGGCGCAGCCGCGACCCTCGCCGACTTCCCAGCGCTGATCGATTGGCCCGGCGCGCTGAGCGGGGCTCAGATCACACTGCGTGTCAACGGTTCGCCGGATCCGATCGCGTGCCGTCCGCTGACGGCGGTGTTGAATCCGGCGGGATGGGCGGCAGCGTTTCCTGCGACCACGACGGTGACCGGCTTCCCGGCTCCCAAGATCACGCAGGGTGCGCCGTGGCAGTCATTTCCCGCGTCGGCCATGGGCGACCACGGTCTCGACGCGCACTACGCCTCGGTGTTCTCCTCGCCCGTGACACCGCCGTCGGTCAGCGACAGTCGTCTCGCGACGGCGGTCCTTGCGTACTGCAGGAGGATCGACGGCACAGGCCCGTTGCTGGGGGAGTTCACAGCTCACCGCCGCAGTCGCGGCGCCTTTGAGGCCGCGATCGACAAGGCCCGCCGTGACCGGGCCCGGTCGGTGCGGGATGGCTGCGACTGCACCGACGGCGGCGATCGAGGCCTACAACAACCGGAGTCGTTGCTGTCGACACTGTTCGACCGCAGACCCGGTGAGCCGTCGGCCTTCGAGACCTTCGATCGCGCGGTGTCGGACCATCTGTCGGGCCTGCTGCGCGGATCTCCCCGTCCGCAGCCACAGGGGCCTGTCGTCGCACTCGCTCCGGCCGCCGGTCAGGCCGCGCCGGTCGAGCGGATGCTGGTGGACAGCCACGCGAGCGCCGAGTACTACCGACGCCCCGAGGAGTCCGAGCCGCCGCCGCTCGCGGACGGTGACTCACGACCACGACCGGACAAGCCAGAGGTTGAATTCCATTCGCTGGCAGCCGCCGCGGGCAACACTCCCGCGCTGGCGCGTCGCCTCGGATTTGTTCTCGACCTCAAGATCGACGATCCGGCGACGTTGGCCGGCGCCATCGAGGTGACCTGTGAGGTGACGATCCCCGGTGTCGAGAATCTGCTGTCGCCGGTGACCCGATGCGCGGTCGACGGGGATCGGTTCATGGCGACGAATGGCGCCGACGGCCGGTGGGAGAGCGGACTGCTGACGGTCGGCAGGCCCGAATACCGGGTCCTGGACCTCGACCCCGACGCCGCCGGACTCAAACTCGAACAGCACCTGCGGTCCGCGGCCCGTGCGCAGGCCGCCGAGTTCAACGGCGATGAGGTGAACTTCGCTCCGGCAACGTTGCGCTCCAATGGTTTCGCGATCGCCAACACCAATCGGGTGACGACCGTGCGCGGGACCGTCGGCGCAGCGGAGAACCGCAGAACCGACATTCTCGCCTCCACGCCCGGGGTCGCCCCACCGCGGTTCACATTCGGTGAACTCGTCCGGGGCCTGCAGGTGCAGGTGTGGGATGACCACACCCGGGTGTGGCACAGCCTGCACGAGCGGACCGTGACCGTCGAGGTGAACGGCACGGTGGTGCTCACCGACGTTCCCGACAGCGGTCTGTTGCAGGGTGCCTCGCCGAGCCGGGTACCAGGTGATCCGGCGAATCCGTACTACTTGCACGAGGTCGTCGCCGGCTGGGACGGGTGGAGTCTGTCCGCGCCGCGGCCGGGCCGCAGCATCGTCCACGACAGCGGGCAGGGTGTCGATCCGGGCAGTGAGATCCTGACCGACAACGGTCGCGAGGCGACGCCGGGATCGTTTGTGGTGCGCAGTTCGCCGCGAGCAGGATCTCTGCCCGCCCTGCGTTACGGACGGCGATACGCATTTCGCGTTCTCGGGGTCGATCTGGCAGGCAACGTCGTGTCCCACCCCACTGGCACGATAGCGGCCGACGCCCTGGACCCGGTGGCCGTCGTCACCGCCGAGACCCATGTGCAGACGTTGCGGCAGGAGTTCGCGGCACGTGATGCCGCCGGATTCTTGGCGTCCCAGCGTTCGGCGACCGATCCGGCGAGCGGCAGCGGTCTCGTCGGCCGGGTCAATGACGCGATGGCACGCATCGAAAAGGTCGCCACCAGCTTGAAGATCCGTCCGCAGCTGGACACTCCGGCAACGGACTTCGCGGCACTGTTCGCGCAGTCGGGAGGGCCGGAGACGGTCACCACGCCGCGGCTGTTCCTGCGGTGGGATCCGGTCACCGAACCGACGATCGTGCCGCGTCACCGTTTGACGTTCGCTGAATCTTTGAACCGCATGGTGATCCGCACGACAGACTCCGGGTCGACCACCACCGAGCGGCACGTGATCCCACCGAAGGTCAGTCAGACCGAAGCTGAACACGGTGGCCGCTTCGACGCCCTGATGACCTCGCCGGACCCGGCGTCGCGTCGCCGGGCCTACGCCACGGCATTGCGGGAGCGGGGCAATCTGTTCCACACCTCGGTGCAGGACCTCGACGACCCGCTGCGCACCAATCCGGTGCCGTGGCCGGTGCGTTTGGAGTCCGCTCCGACCGTCGACCCCGCCGCGGCGGTGACGTTGGAGCAGTTGCAGCACCGCGGTGTGCGTACCGACCCGGCCATGCCGCATCCGAACGACGAGGCCCAGCCCGCGGCGGGACAGTACGTCGTCCACGACACCGACGCGCTGGTGGTGCCGTACCTCCCCGATCCGATGGCACGAGGCGTCGCGCTCATCTTTTATGAAGCAGGGGCGGATCACCACCTCGCTGATCGACGGATCCTGCAGTCGGTGACCATCCCGTACTCGGGGGACTGGCCGGCCGTCGCCGGGCTGCGACTGGTGCTGCACAGCGCCGACACATTGGGCGCCGAGCAGCACGGCAACGAGGTGCGTATCGGGCTGCCACCAGGGGAGCAGGTCGGTGTTGCGGTGTCGTCGATCATCGACCGGGGGGCGTTGGAGACCCTGGGATTGTGGCGCTTTCATGCCGTCCACGACCCCGCGGTGTCAGCGACCGATCGTGCGATCCTCGAGGAGGCCGCAACCGACGGATGGCTGTGGTGGCTCACCCCCAGCACCGACCTGCGTCTGGTCAATGCGACCACCCGCCCCGCAACGCCGCCGACGATCACAGCCCTGCGGACGAAGCCGCGCGTCCAGGGAGTGCTCGGCGCCGAGATCCTGGGCACCCTCGACATCCACGGCAGCAGTACCGACAGCGTCGAACTGAGGGCGACCTGGTCGGGGATCGTCGACGACCCGGCACTGCCCGAGCCCGGCGTCGTCAGCGGCGCCGAGGTCGTCAGCACGTTCCCGGTCGGAGCGCAGGAGACGAGGTCGATCGTGTCGATCGACCAGGCCGTTGGACCGAGGCCGGTCGGGATCCCGGAACGTCCGGTGACCCATACGCTGCCGGACACCCGTACCCGGGTGGTGACGTACCGGCTGCACGGATCGTCGCGCTATCGGGAGTTCTTCGAGCCCGCGGAACTGCCTGCCGCCGACGACCCGGCGTCGGCGGGCAACGGGGTGGAGGTCCGGCATCTGAGTTCGCAGCGACCACCGGCACCCGTCGTCCACGAAGTGCTCCCGGTGTTCTTCTGGGAGGAACTGAGCGAACCGCAGCACCCGTTTGCCGTACGCCGGATCCGGCACAGCGCGCTGCGCATCTGGTTGGACAGGCCCTGGTTCGCCAGTGGTGACGGCGAACAACTGGCGGTGATGATCGGCGCGCCGGATGCGCCTGCGGGTCAACGCGACGTGGTGAGTCTGTGGGGGCGTGATCCGGCCGTGCTGGGTCCGGGTCTCGGGACGGCGACCGAACTCCCGCTGCAGTCGGCGTGGGAAGAACGCGCGTTGGCCCTCGAGGTCGACGTCGAGCGCAGGCCGGGGCGACCCCATGGCCGCGTAGCCGACCGAGACAACGTCATCGGATACCTGTTCACGCCGGAATACGACGTGACCCGGCGCCGCTGGTTCGTCGACGTACGGTTTGACGCCGCCGACAAGGCCTGGCCGTTTGTTCGACTCAATGTTGCTCGGTATCAACCGAATGCCGTCGATGACTGCCACTTCTCCTCGGACACCAACACCGACTTCGTCCAGCTGCTGCCACAGCGGATCTGCACGCTGAACCGGCCGCACGAGGGGGCGGTCCGGGTCACCGTAAGCGGTACCTTCGCGGTCACCGACCTTCCGGGTACCGACGCGGCGGCGGCAGGTCTCCAAGGCGGTTCGGCGACGGTGGCGCGGATGCGGAACAGCAGGCAGGTGCGTGCCAGTCTGCAGACCAGGGCCGTCGACGCCACCTCGGACCTCGATTGGTCCACCGTGACCAGTGTCGACTGTGACCTCGAAGGTGCCGACCCGCAGTCGTTTGCCGCGAGTTGGAGTGGTGAGCTGCCGCTTGAGCCCGCGCACCGGCTCGCAACACCGGGTGCCGACACGACGGTTCGCGTATTGCTCGAGGAACACGAGTTGCTACCGACGGACGCCGAACCGGGTCAGACCGCACCCCAGAGCATTTCCCGTCTCGTATATGCCGATCATCTGTACCTGTGACCTGGAGGTCCGACATGCTCACATCAAGTCTGTTCAGCGGCGATCCACTCCTGGAAGCCATTGCGGCCGACGGGCCGCAACGCATATCGACGGTGCAGAACCGTAACGACCCAGCCGTCGTGAAAGTTCAGACCGCACTACTCGATTGGGATCCGGGAGCGCTTCCACTCTTCGGTGCCGACGGTGACTACGGAAGCGAGTCCGCGGGCGCCGTACATCGTTTCAAGCGTGACGAACTGTTGGTTCCCGAGCCTGAGATCGTCGATGACGTCGGACCTCGAACCGTTCGCAGGCTGGACGAAATTCGGGTGGCGGTCGAAAGTCCGGCCCCGCCGCCACCTCCTCCTCCACCGCCTCCACCGCCTCCACCGCCGCCACCGCCGCCACCGCCGCCCCCGACGACTCTGGTGCGGCGCGATGCCTGGCACCTGTCTGCGGTCGACCAGCGGCATCCGATCCTGACGGCCTACGCGCGGGCCGTCGGCGTTCTCAAGCGCAATGCCGGCACCGATCGCAGGATGTGGTGGTCACACCACACCCAGGTGCACGGGATGACCCCCGATCCGCAGGACGGTCTGCGCAATCAGTGCCAACACTTCTCTTGGTACTTCCTGCCGTGGCACCGGATGTATCTCGACCAGTTCGAAAGGGTGTGCCGCGAGATCATCGCCGCCGACCCGCTGACGCCCGATGACATCAAACAGACCTGGGCGCTGCCATATTGGGATTACGACCGCCCGGACAGCAACGCCCTTCCGCCCATCTTCCGAATGCCTGATCTCGACGGCGCTCCCAACCCACTGTTCGACGCCGAACGTGCCCCCGGGATGAACAGCCTGTCGACCCCGGCGCGGTTGACCCCCGCAGAGACCAGGGCCAGCGGCTGGTTCCGGGCGCGCGACTTCTCTGCTGCTGCGCCTTTCCCCAGTTTCGGCGGACCGATCACCGGATTCCATCACCTGAACGAGTCGGGCAACCAGATCATGGGGGCACTCGAGAGCACGCCGCACGGCACCGTCCACGGCGCGGTGGGTGGTGTCAACGGCAAGATGATGGACTTCGATCGTGCGGCGGGCGATCCGATCTTCTGGTTGCACCACTCCAACATCGATCGGTTGTGGGAAGTCTGGCGCGTCAACACCGGAGCGGGTCGCGATTCCGTCGATACTGCTTTCCTCAACCGCACGTACGGGTTTGCCGACTCCGCGGGTGGGGCGCAGACGGTCGCGGTCCGTGATGTCGTATCGCCGAGCTCGCGTCCGCACACGTACGAGGACCTGTCTGTACCCTCGTCGGCAGGTGTGGCTCCGGTGAGAGGACTGGCCGTGACCGAGGACAATCCGCCGCAAACAATTGGCGCCATCGACAATCCGCTCGAGCTCGTGAACGGGATCGCCAACACCGTCGAGCTGTCGATGCCCGACTTCGCCGCCTTGCAGTTCGACAGCCCTGGACGGGTCTACATCTCCATCGACCACCTGGTCGCCACCGACATACCGGCGACCACCTTCGGCGTCTATGTCGATGACGGCGGGGACGGCGCCTGGGTGGGTAACCTGCCGCTGTTCGGGCTGGCCGAGTCGATGAGGTCCGATGCCGAGCACGGCCTGAGCTTCACCTTTGAGATAACCGACATCGTCGAGTCGCTGGTCGCCGCAGGCAACTTCGACCCGAGCCGCCTGGGACTGCGATTCGAACCGATCGGTGAAGCCGGCGACACGGTGGGTATCGGATCAGTGCAGGTCGGGTCCGTCAGCATCTTGCTCGGCTGAATCGCGATGTCGGCCGGGGCCGTCGCCGCACCCGCCTTTCTCAGGTCGCGGCCGCAGTGGTCGGTGCTCGCGGCGGTGGTCGTTGCCTGGATCGTGTGGTGCATGCTGGCGATGCGGTCCGGTGGACACGCCGATCACGCTCAGATGCAGTCCTATTCGATTGCGGCGGCTCTCGACTCGGGCGCTATGTGGCTCACGATGGTCGTGGCCATGATGCTCCCCGCGACGGTTCCGGCGATTCGGTACGTGGCGTACGCAACCAGACGACAGCGTCGGCAGCGGTCGATTCTCTTGTTCACTGCGGGCTTCGTGGCGGTGTGGGTGGTGGTGGGCGTGCCGGTTCTGGGCGTCGTCGAGATCATCGGTGGACCCGTCTGGATCGGTGTTCTCGCACTGTCCGCCGCGGCCCTGTACGAGCTCACGCCGCTGAAGCGAAAGGCGCTGCGGCGCTGTCACCGAACCCTGCCGATACGATTCGACGGCCGACCAGCCGACCAATCGTGTCTGAGGTTTGGTAGTTACCAGGGCTACTGGTGTGTACACACGTGCGGTCCGGCGATGGTCGCGGTGGTCCTCCTCGGACATCCACTACTCGTCACGGCACTCGTGGGCGCGATCGTGTTCGCCGAGCGTGTCCTCGTACGTCCAGACCGCCTACGGCTGTTCGTGGGATACGTCGGGCTGGCGTATCCCGCAGCCGTGCTGCTCGTCGTGGGTTGAGCGAGGCGCTCATACCCTGGCTTTGACAAACAGCAAAGCCGTGCAAGAAAAACGCTCGGCGTTTGTGGGCCCGCAACAGTCCACTGATCTACGGCGTGGCGTAGGTCTCCCAGAGTTCGCCGATGATGTCGACAACCTCGGGCGGCACGCAGATCTCGCCGATGCAGGTCTCGGCCGGCTGTTCAACTGGCGCGACGGGCTCGACGGAAGGCGCGGTGCTCGGAGCCGCACCCGGCAGCACGAGGCGAGAGGGCTCAGCGGTCGAGTTCGGGCCGACGGGTGTGGGGGTGCCCCACTGTTCGGCGCCCTCGCCGAGCGGGACCTCGGAGCAGCCCCAGAACAGGTCGTAGGTGCCGTCGGGCAGGGTGTCGGACCCGTCCGGGCCGGTCTCTGTGAAGAGTTTCAACGGAACCGTCTTCGTGGAGCCGGGTTGGATGACAGCACTCAACGTCTCGGGGTTGGTGTAGCCGAACACCGGTTTCGTATCCCCGGTGACGGCAGTGTCCGCAGGCAGTCCGTATAAATTGCAGCCGATCAGGGATCCGGATCCGTTTGTGATCGTCACAGTGGCGTTGCTTCCCGTGACCGTCGGACTGATGGAGACGTCGCCCGGGGCGGCGTGGGCGAACGCGGGGAACATCAACAGGGCCGCAGCACAACCGGATACGACTCCAGCTGTGCGCCGTGCAATTCGAGCCGTCATGGATGACCAAACCTTTCGACAGCGATGTCCGAGTGCAGGGTGCACCCGATGATGATCGTCACGGTCACTTTAAGGCAGTGCGTGCTCGGCCGCAATTCGAAAGACGCAGGTCGGCACCTCGGCGTTCTGGTTTGACCCGCCGGGTTCAGGGGCAACCTGCCCGTGCCCTCAGGTACGCCCGCTCACGCCAGGAGAGTCCGATGTCGACAGATGCCATAGTCATCCTCAAAGAGGACCACAAAGCAATCAAGAAGCTGTTCAAAGAGTTTCGCGATGCCGGTCCCGATGCAAAGAAGAAGAAGGCCGACACCGTCGCCAAGATCATCGAAGCGCTGACGGTCCACACGTACATCGAGAACGAGGTCATGTACCCCGAAGTCCGCAAAGCGGTCCCGGACGTCGAAGACGACATCTTGGAATCGTACGAAGAGCATCACGTCGCAGATCTGCTGGTCATGGAGCTCGTCACGATGACCCCCGACGATGAGCGGTTCGATGCCAAGACCTCCGTCCTCATCGAGAATGTGGAGCACCACATCGAAGAAGAGGAAGCCGAGTGGTTCCCGGAGGTGCGAAAGACTCTGGGACGCAAAGAACTCCAGCGCATCGGTGAACAGCTGCTCGAGTCGCGGGCCAAGGCGCCGCACTCGCCCGCCCAACCGTCCGCGTTGAAGAAGACGATCGACGCCGTCATCAAGTAGGCCGGTCAGACCCGCCGATCAGTTCGACGGTGCAACATCGGGAACGCCGGCGTCCGCACCCTTGGACTCATCCGGTGATGCCGTCGGTGACTCGTCCGGTGATGCCGCCGGTGCACCCGTCGGTGTCTGGGTCGCAGGCGTGGTGGTTCGCGTCGGCGGCGTGTAGATCGGCGGCGGGGTGTACTTCGGCCGCGTCGATGTCTCCCGCTCTGTCGTGGCCGGAGGGCGCCCTGGGTTCGGGGTGTTCTGCCGCCGAGTTGTCGGGTCCGGGGTGACGGGCGCGGGTGGCGGTGACTCCGTGGTCGTGGCCGTGGAGTCTTCGGTGGTCTTCGGTGCGCTCGTGACCGTTTCCGAGGACCTCTGGCGGGCAGGCGGCGCCTGCGTGGCCCTACTGGTCGACGACGGCGGATCGGCGGCCGTGGACGTAGAGGTGACCGGCAGGCTCGAATCGGAGAGTGTGGGTGCTCTTTTGTCGGGGTGCTGGGCCACGGCAACCGCGAGTCCGCCGGCGAGTAGCACCGTGGAGAGCCCTATGACTGCGACTGCGAGACGGGAGGGTCTGGTCGTCGATGAGCTGCGGTGCGCAGGCATGGGCTGCTCGCTCCCGGCCACCAGCGCGGCCCCGAAGGCGACGGTGTACCGGCCACCGATTTCGCGGACCGGGAGCCCCGCCGCGCGGGATATCTCCTGGATGACGCCGTTGATCTCCGCACCTGCTCCGGCAGCGACGACGACGTCGACGCCGAGGCCGACGACAGGTAAGGCAGCCATCGCGTCGGCCAGGGCGTCGGCGCCCGCCCGTTCGTATGCCGGTAAGTGTGCGCTCGGAGCCTGCGCGGTGTCGATGACGGTTGCAGATGTCGGGTCGATCAGCATCAGGGGTGCGGTGATCTCGGGTCGACCATGGTGATCGAAAAGCGCCACGACCAGGGGGTTGGCGCCGGGAAACTTCGACGACACCGCGGCAGTGACCGCCGGTGTCGAGGAGATGATGGTTGCGTGGGCGAGCCAGCCGGGGGCGTTGACCTGGCGGGCGCGATCGGTGAGCAAAATCTGGACTGCCGGGTCGGTGCACGCCACGGCGACGCGACTAGCTGAAAAGGGTGCGGACTCCACCAGGCGGTCGAGATGGTCGGGCAGGGTGGCGTCCACGGCAGGTAGTGCGACCCTGTTCCTGGCGACCACATCGTGGTGTGCGGCGTCGATGAGCAGGAGTGTGATCTCGGTGCCGGTGATCGCTAGGCCCAGGGCGTGCCCTTGGCTCATGCTTCACCACCTCCGCGATTATTGATCGTCTCTGTCATTTCTGAGACAGAGTTACTCTCTTGCGTTGTGTCTGAACGTAATTCGTGAGCATATGGCATGCGGATGGGTGGTGTCCGGTGTGAGCTGCGCAACGCGACAACAGGTCACTACCTCGGAGCCGGCCAGACGGTTCGACGTCAAGGTCGCCAGCCTGTACTCGCATCTCGAGAACACCCAGGAACTGAGGACGGGGATTGCGCCCCTGGAGTTGGACGAGCTCGCCGAGCGGGCGTCTGACGCGCTGGCCGGTCGGGCGGGTAGGGATGCGTTGATCGCCTTCGCCAACTCCTACCGTGCCTATGCTGGGAGCACCCCGGCCGATACGCGGCCACCCAGTTCCGTCTCGATCCAGAGACCGCTGAAGGAAAGCTGACGCTGACCGTGATCAGGGACGAGCTCTCCCGCATCGTCGCCGAACGGGCCGGCGACGACCGGAACCTCCACTACCTCGATGGACGAGACCTGTATGGCGAGAACAACTTCGCGGAACTCTCGTTGCCGGATCAACTGCATCCCGACGCGGCGACGCACGAGCGGATCGGGCGACGTTTCGCGTCAGTTGCCGCGAACCTCAGACCGTAGCCACCGCTCGCTCGCGAGCAGGGACGAGCGGGAAGACCTGTTCGGCGATGCGGGCGAGTTCCTCATGCGCCGGTGAGCACTGGATCAGTAGTAGGGTGACGCCGGCTTCCTGATAGGCGTTGATCTTCTCGGCGACCTGTTCGGGAGTGCCGACCAGGTCGGGACGCAGGCCCCGGGTCCCGACCGAGTACTCGCGCTTGGACACCTCGACGTCGAGCTCGGAGTTCGCGACGAACTCCTCGAACGATGCGTAACCCGGCGAGTTCGGGTTGATGGTGGTGATGCGGTCGAGTTCGGCGCGCGCTTCCTTCTCGGTGTCGCGGACGATGATGAACGTCGACATCCCGAACTCGGTCATGTCGCGCTGGTGGATTCGCTGCGATCGCAGGTTCATGTCGGCGATCTTCACGCGGGCTTCCTCCACGGTGCCGCCGTGCAGGACGTACGAGTCTGCAAACGTCGCGATCGACTCTCGTCCACTCTCGCTCTCGCCGCCGGCGAAGATCGGTGGGTGCTCGGCAGGCTTGGGGGACAGGATCGAATCCTGGACAGTGAAATGTGCGCCGTCGTAGGTGAATGGAGTCTGTTCCCAGAGGCCACGCAGGATCTCGACGAATTCAGTTGCCTGTGTGTAGCGTTCGTCATGCCTGGTGAACTTGCCGCCGTACTGGCGAGCTTCTTCTTCCCACCATGCTGCGACGACGTTGAGCGAGAATCGAGCGGCGCCCTCGGCGGTCAGCCCGGCGATGTCGGTGATGGTCGCCGACTCCTTCGCGGTGACCGCCGGCAGGTGGAAGCCTGGGCGCACAGCCGTCATCACCCGGAGCTGTTGCGTGACAGCGAGTATCGCGGTCGACAAGGACCATGCTTCGAGGCTGGGTGCCTCGACACCCTTGCGGTCGTTGAGGTACAGCTCGGGGACGAGAGTCGTGTGGTAGCCGAGTCGATCGGCAAGAGTCGACAGGCTCTTGATGTAGTCCCAGGTCGCGGGCATACCTTCGTCGCCGACGTTGCGCAGGAATCCACCGTAGATGGGTGTCCAGTAACCGAAATCCATGTCAATCCTCCAAGAGTGCGTCGAGCGAGATACGTAGGTCCTCGACGAGGTCTGCGGTGGTCTCCAAGCCGATCGAGAGGCGAATCGTCAGGTAGCCGAAGCCGGCCTGCTCCAACTGTTCTTCGCTCAGGTGGCTGTGGGTGGTGGTGGCGGGGTGCACCACCAATGATCGGGCATCGCCGATGTTCGCGACGATGGCGAACAGTTGCAGCGAATCGACGAACTTGCCCACCAGGGACTGGTCGACCTTCAGATCGAACGAGAAGACCGACCCCGGTCCCTTCGGCAGATAGCGCTGGGCGGCAGAGTGCCACTGATTGCCCACGAGCCCCGGATAGTTCACGTGAGACACCGCCGGGTGTGCGTCGAGGAAATCGGCAATCGCCGTGGCCGAGCGCACCTGACGCTCGAGCCGCAGGTCGAGGGTTTCGAGCCCCTGCAACAGTTGGAAGGAGTTGAACGGCGACAGCGCGGGACCGAGGTCGTGGACGACCTTCGTCTTCGCATACACCAGGTAGGCGCTGCGGTCGCGGCCGAACTCCTCCCACAGAACAATGTCGCCGACCCGTTTGTAGGGCTCGGTGAACTGCGGCCAGCGCTGCGGTTCGGCCCCATAGTCGAAGGTGCCGAGGTCGACGATCACGCCGCCAAGGGACGTGCCGTGTCCGCCGATGAACTTGGTGGCCGAGTAGACGACGATGTCGGCGCCGAAATCCTTGGGACGCTGCAGGTACGGCGTGGCGATCGTGTTGTCGACGATCAACGGGACCCCGGCGTCGTGCGCGGCGGCGGCCACTGCCTCGACGTCCAGCACGGAGGCAACGGGATTGCCGATGGTCTCTGCGAAGAACGCCCGCGTCTCGGGGCGCGTCGCCGATCGCCAGGCGTCCAGGTCGTCTTGATCGACGAGCGTGACCTCGATGCCGAAGTCGGCGAACGTGTCGGTCAGCAGGTCCACGGTGCCGCCGTACAACTGGCGGGCCGCCACGATGTGCTGACCGTGCTTGACCAGTGTGAGCAGCGACACAGCGACCGCGGACTGTCCGGACCCGGTTGCCAGCGCGGCGACACCGCCGTCGAGCTCGGCCATCCGTTGTTCGAACACCGTCTGGGTGGGGTTGCCGGTCCGGCTGTACAGGTTGCCTTTTCGCCGCAGCGAGAAGATGTCCCGGGCCGTCTCGAAACTACCGAAGTCGTAGGCAACCGACTGGTAGATCGGTGGGACCGCGGTGTTCTGGGCAACTCCCGGTTGGTATCCGGCCCGCACCGCGCTGGTGGCGAAACCTGGGATCTGGGACATCGAGAGGAGAGCCTTTCGTCAGACAAAAGCAGATTATGTTCCGAACAAACACCATCGGAGAGTGCTTTGCACGACTTTTGTTCTGCGTGAGCTTTTGTCTTGTTCGCTGAGACCGCGTGAGTGACAGTGACCTCACAACCTGCGGCGACAACCTCGAGTAAGGACATCTGTGAGCATCGACTGGCTGGAACCCGAAGCAACCGTGCGAGGCTCGGTGGTCGTCATCACCGGTCGCGGTGAGCACGCCGGGGTGTACGGCCGATTCGCGCGCAGGATCGCCGTCGACGGATATCGGGTCACCGTGGTCGAGGGCGGCAGTGAGGCGGCGCTCGCTGCCATCGACGCCGCTGATGCCTCGTTGCCGGTGGTCGTCGTCGGTTCCGACACGGGAGCCTCGGAAGCGTTGACGGCAGCGGCGTCGCGGCCGGTGGTCACCGGTGTGGTGGCTGCCGGACTACTCGGCGACTCCGCAGCCGTCCCGGGTGTCGACTGGGACGGAGAGCTGGAGATCCGGTCTGCCTGTCCGGTGCATCGGGGAGTCCTGGACTCGGACGCGGTGGACCGGGGCGCCCTGGCAACCCCGGCAGCAGGGGTGACGGCAGAGGTGCTCTCCGCCACAACTGTTCCCACGTTGGTCGTGCATGGTTCGGCTGACGTCGTCAGTGCTGCCGACCAGGTGCGCCGGCTGGCGCAGGACCTCCCCGAGGGCCGGATCGTGATCGTCGACGACGGGCGGCACGACATCCTCAACGATGTCTCGCATCGGTCGGTGGCCGCGGAGATCGTGCAGTTCCTCGAACGTCTGCGGCTGCCGGGCGCGCCCGACATCATCACCCGCATCCCTGCGGGCGTGCTCACCGGATGACAACCAAGACACCGGCGGCACCGGAGACCGACACCATCGCCCCAGAGTGGCTCGGCGAGAGAATTGTTGGTCGCGACAACCTCGCCGACGCGGTCGCGGAGCTGATCAAGTCCGGAGAGATCGCGGTGGGGGATCGGCTGCCGACCGTGCGTTCGCTGGCCAAGTCGACGGAGTTGACCGTCGGCGCCATCGTCCACGCCTGGGGACAACTGCAGGATCAGGGGTTCGTCCAGACCCGACGGCGTGGCGGAACAGTGGTGCTGCCGCCTCGAGACAGCGTGCCCGAGAGGGGGATCGCGGACTGGCGCGGGGTCGATCTCGCCCAGAACGCGCCTGATCTGGCGTTGCAGCCGTCGCTGGCGGACGCTTTGTTGTCGAGTCTGGGGGCCGAGACCCTGAATGTTTTCGGCCGCGAGTTGATGACCAAGCGATTGCAGCAGGCGGTCGAGCGCAGCTGGCCGTTCGAGCCGCAGGCCTGGGCGACCGCCGGCGGTGGTACCGAGGCCCTGTTGCTCGCCGTCGAGGCCGCCGCGCCGCCCGGATCCACGATCGCAGTCGACGAACCGCTGGGTCCCGGTGTGCTGGACACGATTCGGGACCTCGGCCTCCATGCGATCGGCGTCGGTGCCGACGCCGACGGGCCATGCCCCGACGACCTCGAGGTGGCATTGGCTGCAGGTGCCGTGGCCTTTGTGTTTCAGCCCGGGGCCCCCTTTGCCGTCGACCACGTGGTGACCGCGCAACGAACCGCGCACCTCGCGCGCGTTCTCGCCGCACATCCTGGGGTCTGGATCATCGAGGACGACTCGATCGGGCCACTCGAGTCCGCTGATCTCCCCTCGATGGGCAGTGCGTTGCCCGATCGTGTGGTGCGAATCCGCAGCTACTGCAAGGCGTATGGAATCGACGTTCGCACTTCGGTTCTGGGCGGATCCCGCGAGTTGATCGAGACGGCGATGCGGCTGCGAAGCCACGGTGTCGGATCGAACAGTCGCATATTGCAGGACACCCTCGCGTACCTGATCAAGAGCGAGGACGCCGAGCGCACAGTCCGGCTGGCACAGGAGCGCTACGCCGCCCGTCGCACCGCGCTGATCGAGGCGCTCGCCGCCCGGGACATCGATGCCCGCGCTGGTGCGCAGGGTCTCGTGGTGTGGGTCACAGTGTCCGATGAGACCGCTGCGCTCGTGGCCCTTGCCCGCCAGGGGATCTCGGTAGGCGCCGGTTCGCGTTCGTTCGTCGAGTCGGGTGGGCGCAACCTGCTGCGCATCTCGGCGACCCAATTACCCGATGACACAGAGGGAATCGGCCAGCTGGCTGATCTGGTTGCGGTAGCGGTGGTCGAGTCGGCACGAGAGTTCTTCGACTGACGAACTATGTTCTGTGGTCTTCGCGCAACAAACGAATATGTTTCGAACCGCAGAGAATCTAACCCTCTTCGCGCCCGTGTTTGTTCCATACACTTCCACGCAATACGGGCAAACAAACTCCCGACGCGTTCACAAAGGAGCACTTCCATGACCACCAAGCGGCAACTCAAGCTGGGGGCGGTTCTCACCCCGACCGGTGGCCCGGGTCATCCGTACACCTGGCTCGATCCGGAACTGCCCGGCGACGCCAGCGTCGACATCGACTGGTATATCAAGTACGCGCGCATCGCCGAGGAGGCCAAGTTCGACCTGGTCTTCATCGTGGACAGCCAATTCATCACGCCGGACTCGCCGCCCCACTACCTCAATCGCCTCGAGCCGTTGACGCTGCTCTCGGCACTGGCCGTGGCCACCGAGAACATCGGCCTCGTCGGCACGCTGACCACCTCGTTCAACCAGCCGTTCAACGTGGCCCGGCGCTTTGCGTCCCTCGACCTCATCAGCCGTGGCCGCGCGGGCTGGAACGTGGTCACCAGCGGTGATTCGGGAACTGCGGGCAACTACAGTCTTGACGAGCACTACGACTACGCCACCCGATATGGCAAGGCCAGTGAGCACGTCGAGGTCGTCAAGGCACTCTGGGATTCGTACGAGGACGATGCCTTTCCGCGGAACAAGGAGACAAAAGAGTTCCTCGATTCGAGCAAGCTGCACACCCTGAACCATCGCGGCGAGTACTTCTCCGTCGTGGGACCGCTCAACATCGAGCGGTCGCAGCAGGGCCAGCCGGTGATCTTCCAGGCGGGCGATTCCGAGCAGGGTCGCGATCTCGGTGCGCAGATCGCCGATGGGATCTTCACGCACGCACCGAGTTTCGAGGCCGGGGCCGCGTTCTACGCAGACATCAAGAACCGGGCGGCGGCGCTGGGTCGTAATCCCGACGAGATCGTGATCCTGCCCGGTGTCGCGGTGACCGTCGGTGACACCGACGAGGATGCTCGTGAGATCGAACGTGCGACCCAGCTGGCGGACAACAACTTCGACAAGTCGCTCAACGAGTTCGGTCGCCCGTTCGGCTGGCACGATTTCCGGCAATATGATCTGGATGCCCCGTTCCCCGTCGAGGCCCTCAAATCTGCCGAGAACAGCTTCTACACGCAGGCCAAGAAGATCACCGAGCTCGCCGTCGAGCGGGGATTGACGTTGCGCCAGACGGTCGAGGCCCTCAGCTCACCCAGGCTCTCGCCTTTCACCGGGAGCGCCACAACCGTTGCCGATGAACTGCAGCGATGGCTCGACGGCCGCGCACTCGACGGCATCAACATCCACATCGGCCATCCCGCGCAGTTTCGCCGGTTCGTCGACGAGGTGTTGCCCATCCTGCGTGAACGCGGTGTGGTCCGAGAGGACTACGAGGGAACCACGTTGCGCGACAATCTCGGATTGCCGTTCGTCGAAAACCGCCACACCAGGGCGCAGCGCGACGGGGTGGCACTCGCGCCGCTGCCCGGCGCCCTGGCCTCCAGTATCTGACACACCCCCATCCATTTCCTTTTCAGGAGTTCTCAGTGAGCAAGAAGAGTCGGCGCTCCGCCGGCATCGTAGTACTCGGTTTGATCGTCGCGCTGATCGCGACCGCCTGTGGCGGCGGGACCAGCAGCAGTTCCGGCGCATCCGAGGTCAAGTGGGCGTTCAGCCTGCCCACCTCGTGGGATCCGGTGACGAGCCGAACCGGCAACGACATCAACACCATCAGCCTGGCGTACGCATCGCTCACCCGCCTCGACGAAAACGGCAACGTCGAACCGTCTCTGGCCGAGAGCTGGGAATACAACGCCGACGGCACCGCCGTCACCTTCACACTCCGTGAGGGGCTGACCTTCACCGACGGCACCCCGCTGGACGCCGAGGCCGTCAAGGCCTTCTTCGAACGCGGTAAGACGCAGGAGGATTCGTTCCTCAAGGATCAGCTGGACGACGTCGTCGGCGCTACGGTCGTCAGCCCGACAGAGGTGACGCTGAACCTGTCCCGTCCCGACTACCAGATCCCGTATCTCGTCGCCGGACGCACCGGTGCCATCTCGAGCCCCGCTGCCGCGGCCGACACCCAGAAGTTGAGCGTCTGGCCTGTGGGCGCCGGGCCGTTCAAGATCACCGACTTCGTCGCGGAGGATCACGCGTATTTCGTGAAGAACCCCGACTACTGGGACGCCGAGAACATCAACATCGAGAGCTTCCAGCTCAGTGTTGCTCCCGATCCGGCCACGCTGGTCGCGGGTGTGCAATCCGGTTCGATCGACTTCGCGACTCTGCCTGCGCTGCAGGCGAAGGAAGCCGAGGCTGCCGGCCTGAACGTCACCGTCGAGCCGTCGCTCGCCGCCAACAACGTGTCCATCAACTTGAACAAGGCACCGTTCGACAACCCGAAGGTGGTCGAGGCGTTCCGGTACGCGTTCGACCGACAGGCCTTCGTCGACGTCATCACCGGCGGCCTGGGCAGCAAGACGAGCCAGCCGTTTCCCGAGGGCTACCTCGCCTTCAATCCGGAGATCGAGAACCAGTGGAGCTACGACCCCGAGAAGGCGAAGAGCTTGCTGCAGGAGGCCGGGTACGGACCCGGCGAGCTGACGATCGCCATCACCGCGCAGTCCGTCGCGACGAACCGTGCGGAACTGGCCCAGGCACAGCTGAAGAAGATCGGTGTGGAGTCCACGATCGATGTGGTTCCGCCCGGCTCGTCCACCTGGCAGAGCGAGGTCTACATCGCGAAGAACCCGCAGCTGGCCACCGACGGCACCATCGGCCGTGAGTCACCGGTGCAAAACCTGCTCGCCACGTACGGCGCCGAGGGCATCATGAACCTCAGTGGTCCGCACGCCTCTCCGGAGTTCGTCGCCGCTCTCGACCTGGTGCGCGCCACCCCGCTGGAGGATCCGCAGTACAAGCCACGGCTGTGGGCAGCGGTCAAGGCCGGTGTCGACCAGTCGCCGAGCAACTACCTGTTCAGCAACCCGTGGATCATCGTCTCGAATCCGAAGCTGAAGGACCTCAACATCCTTCCGTCGCAGGTGCGTTGGGAAGGCGTCACGGTCTCATGACGGTCTCCACGGTCAAAACGGAGCGCTCCGCGACCACACCCGCCCGCGCCGAGGGGGTTTCGACCCTCCCGGTGTGGCCGGCGCGGCTGCGTGCGACGCTGCGGGTGGTGGTCGGCACCGTTTTGATCGTGGTCCCGGTCTTTCTCTTCTCGACCCTCATCACCTTTCTCCTCGGGGCCACCAGCGGACTGAACCCCGCCGCCGGCATCGCCGGTGACTCCGCCACCCCGGAGACCATCGCGAGGATCAACGCCGAGTTCGGGCTGGACAAGCCGATCTGGCAGCAGTACTTCGACTGGATGGGCTCGATGCTCACCGGCGATCTGGGTGTGTCGTGGTTCAGCAAGATCCCGGTCAGCGAGTTGATCGGGCAGCGGCTGGCGGTCAGCGCCTCTATCGCCGGGCTGGCGCTGGTCATCGGGCTCGTGTTCGGCATCGGACTCGGCCTGCTGGCCGCGGTGTATCGGGGCAGCGTCTTCGACCGGGCGGTCACTGCTTACACCTCGGTGGTCTCGACCCTGCCGCCGTTCGTCATCTCCATCGGTTTGATCCTGGTCTTCAGTGTCTGGCTCGGCTGGCTTCCTTCTGCCGGATACGTTCCGCTGGAGGAGGATCCGGGCCGCTGGCTCATGTTGATCATCATGCCGGCGGTCGCGCTGAGCATGGATGTCATCGCCGACATCGCCCGGCAACTGCGTACCGGCCTCGTCGCAGAGCTCGAGCAGGACTACGTCGTCGGGGCCGTGGTGCGCGGCATCAGTCCACGGCGCATCCTGTTCGTCCACGCTCTACGCAACGGTGCCGGTCCGGCTCTGGCGATCCTCGGCATGAAGATCCCCACCCTCATCGGTGGTGCGGTCGTCATGGAGACCATGTTCTCGATGCCCGGATTCGGCCGACTGGCAGCCGATTCGGCGCTGCGTGGTGACGTGCCGATCGTGCAGGGAGCGCTGGTCGTGGCCATCGTGTTCGTGCTCGTGTGCAACCTGGTCGTCAACGTGGTGCTCGGCACCCTGCAACCCGCAGCGAAACGAAGGGAGTGAGCGGATGTTCACAGCAATCCTGCGGTATCGGTCCGCGCAGCTCGCATTGGCAGTTCTCGGCCTGGTCGTCCTGCTTGCCATCGTCGGGCCCTGGCTGGCGCCGTTCGACCCACTCGAGCAAGACAGCACCGCCATCCTCTCCGGTCCCAGCGCACAGCACTGGCTCGGCACCGACAACGTGGGCCGCGACGTCTTCAGCCGACTGCTCGCCGGCTCCACGGTCTCTGTGCTCTCGGCGTTGCAGTCCGTGCTCGTCGGGTTCCTGCTGGGCGTCATACCCGGATTTCTCTCGGTCTACCTGGGCCGCGGGGTCGAGTGGTTCACGTTGCGGCTCATGGACGCCCTCATCACGCTGCCGTTCCTCGTGTTCGCGGTGGCCATGACAGCCCTGCTCGGCAACGGGCTGACGCAGGCCATGTTCGCCGTCGGCATCCTGATCGCACCTGCGTTCTATCGCGTCACCCGGGCAGCGGCGTTGACCGTCGCCAACTCGCAGTACGTCGAGGCCGCCGCATTGATGGGGGCCACCACACGGTGGATCGTGCTGCGCCATGCGGTCCGTAAAGTGGCTCCCGCGGTGGGGGTCACGTTCGCCACCATGACCGGCGCCAGCCTGGTCATCGTGTCATCGCTGACGTTCCTCGGCATCGGTGTTGTCCCGCCCGATCCCACCTGGGGCGGGCTCCTGGCCGGCGGATTGCAGTTCCTGTACCAGGCGCCCTGGTCGCCGGTCGTCCCCGCGCTGTTGATCGTGGCAACCGTGTGGGCGCTCAACGCCATCGCAGACGCCCTGCGCGATGCGTCCAGTACGCCCCGGCGCAGGCCATCCGGTGACAAGCAGGACCTGAACGAGCAGGGCCAGGACAAACAGGAGAAGATCGCCGATGTCGTCTGACACCTTGGACCTCACCAAGAGCGCCGCCGTCACCCGCAGGGAGCCGGTGCTGACGGTGTCGGATCTGCACATCTCGCTTACCGACGGCACCGAACTCGTCCGCGGCGTCGATTTCGTCCTCAACCGTGGCGGTGCACTGGGCATCGTCGGCGAGTCCGGCAGCGGTAAGTCGTTGACCTGCCGGGCAACTCTGGGAATCCTCGCCGAGGGTGTCGAGGTGACGAAGGGCTCGATCGAGTTCGACGGTATCGAATTGACAGCGCTCGGCGCCAAGGAATGGAGACCGCTGCGAGGGACCCGGATCTCTGCGGTCTTCCAGGACCCGGCGGCGTACCTGAACCCGTCCATCCGGGTGGGTGAGCAACTCGCAGAAGCTCTTCGGTCGACAGTCGGACTCTCGCGCAAAGAAGCCAAGGTCCGTGCCGTGGAGCTGTTCGCGAAAATGGGCCTGCGCGAGCCGGCCTCGGTCTACAGGCAGTATCCCTATGAACTCTCGGGCGGCATGTTGCAGCGCGTGGTCATCGCCATCGCGGTGTCCGCGGAGCCCGAGCTGCTCATCGCCGACGAGGCGACCACGGCGCTCGACGTCACCGTACAGGCCGCCGTACTCGACCTGATCGACGATCTACGCATCGAACTCGGTCTCGCGCTGGTCCTGGTGTCGCATGATCTGGCGGTGGTCGCGCAGGTGTGCGACGACGTGATCGTCATGCGCGACGGCCTGGTCGTCGAGGCGGGCCCGGCCGAGCGCCTGCTGAGAGAACCTCGCCACGACTACACCCGGCAGCTCGTGGACAACCACCGCGACTACGGCCTCGAGGCAATTCTGGAGAAGGAGATCGCCGGTGTCTGATCACACGCCCCTGCTGCGGCTCACCGACGTCCGGGTCGAACGGGGGAGCAGGGCTACGCGCAAGCAGATCCTGCACGGTGTCGACCTGCATATCAACGCCGGCGAGAAGCTGGGTCTCATCGGCGAAAGCGGTTCGGGCAAGACCACGTTGGCGCGCACCGTCCTCGGGTTGATTCCGCCCACCACCGGAACCATCGAGCTGGGTGGCAAGCGCATCGACGGGCTCGGGAAGTCGGAGCTGCGCAAACACCGCTTGTCGGGCGCCGTGCAGTATGTCTTCCAGGATCCGCTGCTCAGTCTCGATCCCGAGATCGAGGTCGGGGTGTCCATCGGCGAGGGGCTGGCGGTCCGGGGCGGCTATGACCGTGCCGAGATCAGCAAGCGGGTCGACGACGTGCTCGACAGTGTCGACCTCGACCGGAGCATCGCGAAGCGGGTGCCTGCGGAACTGTCCGGCGGACAACGCCAACGGGTCGCGATCGCGAGGGCCATCATCCTCGATCCGTCGTTGCTACTACTCGACGAACCCGTCAGCGCGCTGGACTCGGTGCACCGCATCCAGATCCTCAAACTCCTCGACGAGCTGGGTCGGGCGCGAAACCTCGCGCAGCTCTTCATCTCACATGATCTCGGCGCGGTCGCTGCGCTGGTCGACCGGATCGCTGTCATGTATCAGGGCAAGGTCGTCGAACTCGGCGAGACCGCGCGGGTCATCAAAGATCCGCAGCACCCGTACACGGCGCTGCTGATCGGCTCGGCACCGACACTGTCCGGTGGGACGGTGAGCCGCGAACGGCGTCGCGAACTCCGTCGTGCTCTGGCGGAGGAGACCGCAGCATGACCGATCGGCACCTGGTACTCGGCGCCGTGCTGATCGGTGTCGGCGATGCGAACGGGGCAGGTCTGTGGCGTCATCCCGACGTCCCCACCACTGCGAGCATCGACATCGACTGGTACATCAAGCAGGCGCGGGAGGCCGAGGAGGCGAAGTTCGACTTCGTGTTCGTGGTCGACAGTCAGTACATCGACGCAGGTTTTCCGCCGCATCACCTGAATCGACTCGAACCGTTGACCCTGCTGTCCGCAGTGGCGGTCTCCACCGAACGCATCGGTGTGGTGGCGACCGTCAGCACCACCTACAGCGAGCCGTGGGACATCGCTCGCAGGGTTGCCTCCCTCGATCTGATCAGTCGCGGACGGGCGGCGTGGAACATCGTCACCAGTCAGGATCCCGGTACCGCAGGCAATTTCAGCCGAAGCGAGCACGGCGACTACGCGACGCGCTACCGCCGCGCGAGCGAGAGTGTCGACGTGGTGACCGGCTTGTGGAACTCCTACGAAGACGACGCGTTTTCCACCGACAAGTCCGCAGAACGCTTTCTCGATCCCGCCAAACAGCACCGGCTCGACCATGTCGGTGAGTTCTTCTCGGTGACAGGGCCTTTGAATATCCAGCGCTCGCCCCAGGGACAGCCGGTCCTCATCCAGGCGGGCACCTCCGACGACGGTCGCAACCTGAGCGCAGAGGTGGCCGAGATCGTGTTCAGCTTCGAACCGACGGTTGAGACCGCCGCACAGCTCAAAGCCGACATCCTCAAGCGTTCCGAGAAGTACAACCGCGACCCCGACGATCTGCTGTTCGTGCCGGGACTCAGTGTGTTCATCCGGGACACCGATGAGGAGGCTCAGCAGGCCCTCGAAGCTGCCCACGACACCTACCCGACCGAGCGGCTCCTGTCACAGATCAAGCGGATCTTCGGCGACCGCAGCTTCGCGGACTTCGATCTGGATGCGCCGTTCCCGGACATCGACCCCACCACTCCCGAATCCCTCTCCGGTGCTGCCGCCCTCGCCGGACGCGCCCGAGAGAACGGGTGGACGTTGCGCCAGACGTTGCGCAGCATGATCGACCACTGGGCATGGTTCGTAGGATCGCCGGTGACCGTCGCCGACGAGATCGAGCGCTGGTATCGCAGCGGTGCCGTCGACGGATTCAACCTGTTCGTGCAGGACCCGTCGGACTGGCACCGCTTCCGCACCGAGGTGGTGCCGATCCTGGTCGAGCGTGGCGTTGCTCGGGCGGATTATTCGTCCGACACCTTGCGTGGCCACCTGGGACTGAAGGTACCCCCGAATCGGTACACTGCCGCCCGCACATCCAGCCTCTGACCGCTGACCGTGCCGTAACAACCGCCGACCGTGCCGTAACAACCGCCGACCGTGCCGTAGTTACCGCCGGAAGCGCTGCGGTGCTGGATCTAAGGCTCACTCGGTGTCGACAGAGGCACGCTCGGCGACGTTGTCGGCTCGCTCGGTGGGGGTTCCATCAGATTACCGTCGTGCCCGAATTCGAGACGAGTGACGCTTTCCGGGGTGCTGTGCAGAATTGTGAGCAGTGCGTCGCGGTGCGGTGGCAGAACGCGAATCGTCAGAGTCCCGGTATCGGCACCGTCGAGGGCGTCGCGGACGCTGTCCAACAGGCGTTTTCGGACTGAGTCAGGTTTGTGGTCGAGCCCGCTGTCGTCGAGCATCACCACTTCGACACCGCGGGAACGGGTTGCGTTGATGGCGGCGCTGATGGCAGGTGTGGCCAGCGCCGGTGCCCGCAACGTATCGCGGAGGTGTGCTTCGAGGAGCCTGGCTGTGAGCCGATCTTCTTCGGTGAGAGGATCACTTCCGGCCAAGCGCTCGAGAAGGGGGCGGGCGAGGTCGTCCAGTTGGATCAACCTGCGGTTGCGTTCTTCGAGCACCGCCTTGTCTGCAGCCTCGGCAGCGACCCGAAGCGTGGCCTGTTCGCGGAGCTCGAAGATCTGGCGAACGGCGGGCCGTATCCGCCACACAAAGAACGTCGCCATCACTACCGGCGCGAGGTTGACCATCGATGTTTGCAGACCGATGAGATACCCCAGGCCGTTTCGCTCGGCCCACAGCATGCAGCTGGACACAACGCCGATCATGCCGATCCAGCCCCACAATGCGCGACCGCGGACAAACATGTACGTGTAGACGGCGGTAGCTGCTGTCAGTGGCCACAGTTGCAGGCCGGCAACCGGTGGATCGATGACGAGGAAGACCAGATTCGCTGCCACCACGCCGGACCCGGCCAACAGAATGGCTGGCGGAGTGGGTAGCGGGTCACCTTGTGCCGTGACGAGGGTGACGGCCGCCAGGCTGATGATGAGCCACGCTGCAAACTCGTGCCAGAAGCTTCCAGGTGGGCTGGTGGTCACTGCGACGAGCCCATACGTGGCGATGAATGCGCCTGTGGTGATCAGGGCGACCGTCGTTCGCGAACCCAAGAGTTCGCGAATGTCGTGGGTTTCCTGCGCGCTCACCTGAGCGACCATTCGAGGTGAATCCGGGTGCCCGAGCCCCGACGGCTGTGCACAGAAGCAGAGCCTCCGGGAAGGCTCCTCATTCGGCCGACGATGCTGACGGCGATTCCCAGTCGGTGCGGAGGCAGGGCCGAGGGGTCGAATCCGGCGCCGTCGTCGATCACATCGACGCTGAGAAGGGCGTCGGTCAGCCGCACGGTGACCGAGCTGCGGGCGTCGATGCCGGCGTGTCGCCGACTGTTGCGCAAAGCCTCGGACAACGCGGACCCCACGGTGCGAATGTCGTCGGCCGGAAGTTCATCGGGATGCGCGGCATCGCGATGAGAGACGATGAACGTCGCTCGGTTGTCGGCCTCGGCGGCCGAGTTCCGAAGGTGTGTGACGGCTTGTTCCCACGAGAACAGTTCGTCCGGTCCGACGCGTGACTGCAGGGCGTCGAGTTCGGCCAAGGTCGATGCGGCGAGCGGACCCACGACGGTCTGTGGCTGACCACGGCCGGCAGCGAGGAAGGTCGAGAGGACGTTGTCATGTATCAGCGCGTCGATACGCTCGCGTTCAACCGTCTGAGCCCGTTGCGCGGCGGCAGCCGCTGCGGCCCGATAGGTCGTCTCCTTGGTCGTGTCGAGCAGTCTCACGGTCCGGATTGCCATCGCTGCAGCACCGAAGTACAGCGCGCAGAACATGATTCCGAACGCGATTTGGGAGGGTAGCAGGGAGAGCGCCCAACCTCCGCGAGCGGCGGTGACGATCACCGATGTCGCTCCGCAGACCAGAACCAGGTAGGCGGCGGCCAGCGAGAGTGGCCAGGCGATGAGCGCGGCCAGACTCGCCAAACCCGGGAAAGCCGCGAGCCAAAAGGCGTCGCCGGGGTCGAGGTCAGGGCCGTTCCATGCCGTCCCCCACGTGGCTGCGGCGATCAGAAAAGCCACCGCAGCGGCCGCCGCGGTCGCCCGCACCAGCCGCGTGTCGGATCGGAATGACGCCATCCCCGGCAGTAATCCCAACCCGAACACCGTGGCGACAGTGATTGGCGGCCACCACGGATCCATGTGTGCCGATTCGGCGATGATCGCAGGTGTCAGCAATGCGAGGTAGGCGACATAACCGACGCTCACCAAGCGGGCGAGCATTCGGACGACGCGATCCTCGTTCTCGCCCGTGTCGGCGTCGAGGCGACTGCCACGTCGTGGCGTCAGGGCCGAAGCAGTTCTCCGCGGTGAGCGAACGCTCATCGACCGGGGTGCTCAGGCATCGGGAGGAGTCCGTCTTCGACGGCCCGCTGATACAACTCCACCTTTGAGCCGGCGGGGCGGCCGGCGTCGGCGTATTTCATCCGGATCCGGGCGAGGTAGTCGTTGACGGTGTTCGGCGACAGGCCGGTCATCCGTGCCACGCGGTCGGCCTTCTCGCCGGACGCGTACAAAGCAAGCACGTCTCGTTGACGGGGACTCAGGTCGACATCGGCCAGCCCTGGATCGCCGTCGATCGCTGCGGCCCACTCGGTGGTCACCACCTGACGTCCTTGCGCGGCTGCGACGATGGCTGCGACGACGACGTCTGTCGGTTCCGATTTACGTACGACACCCAGCACGCCGGCCTTCGCGGCTTGTCGAACGAGGTACGGGTTCTCGGCTCCGGTGAAGACCAGCGTTTCGAGGCCCGCAGCGCGTAGCTGTTCGACGTTGGCGGTAGGGGAGGATCCGTCCGACAGTCTCAGGTCGAGCAGGACGAGGTCGAGGTCGAGACCTTGATCGAGCAGGCCGGTGACCGTGCCCGCGGAACCCGCGACCTCGACACGGGAATCATCGGCCAGCATTGCCTTGAGGCCCAGCACCACAGATGAGTGATCCTCGACGACCCCGACTTTCCTCGCGGTATTCATTCATCGGCCCTTCTTTCGACTCCCAGAGATCATCCCCTATCGCAGTTCAATTCGTATCTTCGTCAAATCAAATGAAGTAGATCGTGGAGTCGGTCGCCGTAAATGGCTCGACGTGTGGCGGGCCGGGTCCTAGTCTTCGGCAATGTCCATCCGCTACCACGTGTCTTCGGTTTTGAATCGTGCCTCCATCTCGCGGTACGGGCTGGACTGGAGCCGCATGGGTGCAGCGCCAGGTATCGCGGGAAGCCGAGAACCCGAGCAACAGGGTTGCTTCCTCGCCGGCAATGAGTGGGAGCGGGACTGGTTCGTGCGGATGAACAACACCGGTGGCGACGTCGATGTGTGGGAGGTCCATGGCGTCGAGGCCGACGATCTGACGCAATCACCCGAGGGCTACTACTTTCTGCCTGGTGTCCTCCCGCCGAGTCGCGTGCGGCTGTCGCAGCGAGATATCCCGCCGCAGGTGTAGCTGGGTCGTCGTCGAACGTCGATGAATACTGCTCTGCGGCAGTAGGTCCGGAGGAAATTTTTCTCTCAGAATGTGTTGGCACTCGGGGGGTGAGAGTGCTAAAAATGTGGTGCACAGTGATTGGTCGCCCGCCAACCGGTGGCGGGCAGCGAGTGACGTAGGAGGTGGGTTGCTGTGCTTCGTTTTGATCCTTTCGGTGATGTGGATGCGTTGACCCGCGGGTTGCTGCACTCGGCGGGATCGTCTCGAACTCCGCGGTTCATGCCGATGGACCTGTGCAAACTCGATGGTCACTATCTGCTGACCGCTGATCTACCCGGCGTCGATCCGGGATCGGTGGACGTCAGCGTGGACAACGGGGTGCTGACCCTGTCGGCGCAGCGCACTGCCCGCTCGGAAGACGGCGTCCAGTGGCTGACGAACGAACGGCCCTTCGGAAGTTATCGTCGGCAGTTGTCCCTCGGCGAGGGAATCGATGCGGCCGGCATCACCGCGCGCTACGACAACGGTGTTCTGTCGGTTACGATCCCGATCGCGGAGAAGGCCAAGCCACGCCGCGTCGAGATCCAACATTCCGACCATCAGCAGTCCATCGAGGCTTCCTCCGGCTGATCACCGCGCCATCGAGAAGCCCTCACGGACCGGTCCGTCAACGTGGTGTCGCCCAGGTATATCTGGGCGACACCACTTTTCGATGAGTCCGGAATATCAGGTTCCACGTCGCCGTTGTTCGACGCGAGCTGTTGCTGACAATCAGAGAGGAGACAACCATGCCCTACTATCCCTCCACAATGACCTGGACCTCGCCGGTCACTCGCAGTGATGCGCGGCTCCGCGACGACGAGCCCAGCCCCGGATGGTGGGGTTGGCTCACTCTCGTGGCTGTATTCGGCACGTTCGCCGCGGCGTTGATCTTCGGCGTGCCACGTTGACTCAAATGGTTGTGCTGGACATGACTTCTGACCTGCATCGCTCGACGTTGTCGCGGTGGACCGAACGCGCACGGCGCGCTGTCGCGGCCGACCGGTTGCTGACCGCGGCGGCTGTGCTGTTCGCGATTGCCATTCCGAGCTGGGTCATCGTGGCCATTGCCTCCGCCAGCCTCGTCCTCGGGTCGGCGGTAGCGGTGGCGACTTGTTCGACGCTCGGTTCGATCGGATTGGTAGCCATCGACCTGTGGTCCAGGAGGCGGTGAAGATAGACGAATTGCGGTCACCCGCTCCACTTTCGTGAATCCGCTCCACTTCCAGAACACTGGAAGTGGAGCAGATTTCTACAAGTGGAGCAGATTGCGGCTGGACATTGATCAGCCGCTGCCGAACGGCTCGTATCCTGAGCCGATGAGAACACCATCGTGGGTGGAATTGGTCGGGCGCAATATCGCTGCGAGTGCCCTGTCGGTGTCGGGGTCGTTGCGTGTCTCCGGCAAGAACAGGCAGGACGAACCCTTCGACGAGCTCTTCGAGTTCTGGCACGGCGGAGGTGGGCAATGGCGCATCGAACGTGACGGCGAGGTGGTCTACCTAGCGGCGGACGATCAATCGGCACTCGTCCTCATCGACGGACAGTTGCAGCGTCAACCTGCCGGCCGCATGCGGATGGCATGGGTGGGGTCCATGTTCAGTCCTCTCGATCTCCTGGGTGAGGACTCGCTCTTGAGAAAGATGAGTACTCGCACGAAGGTGACCCACGAGGCCGAATCCGTCGAGAAGTACGGTCGGGCAGCGTGGTCCACAGAGCTGGTGACCCCCAAAGGCGACGACACCATCGAACTCGCTTTTGACGACGACACCGGGATCCTTGTGCTGCTGCGTACCCCGAACGGTGGCCTTCTGGAGGTCACCAACCTGGCGGTTCACGACCAGATCGACAGTGAACGGTTCACCTGGGACGGCCAGATCTCCAACGCAGACTTCGATAGAAAAGATCCGCGAGCCCAGGCTGCTAACCGAATTGAGATTCTCAGCGCACTGGTCGATGCCCTCGAACGGCCGCAGGATGTGCTGAGCGCCGTCGCCGGGACTGCTGACCACCAGCAGGCAAGGACGGCGGTCGTCGACCTCCTCGGCGTGAGCGAGACCGGCGCCGACGCTGTCCTCGCCATGCAGGTCCGGCGCTTCGGTGGTGCCGAGGTGGACAAGATCCGGCGCGAGCTGGCCGAACTGCGCCAGCACACAGAACATCCGGCCGTCGATCAATGATGGCGGCGTGCCAACCCTCGTTCAGTCGTCAACGATAAATGCTGTCGCACTCATCGGTGCTGACTCGTCACTTCGACGACAACGTGCCGATCGCGATGCGCCGACCGTTGTCCGTCCACACCGCACGACCCTCATGCAGTTCCGCCGACATGAAACCGCCGCCGTCGCGCCATGGCCAGGCCACATGGGAACGGGCCACCTGGTCCTGAACGAGGTCGGCAATACACGCGAGGATCGTCTCCTCGTCGTCGTCGAACTGGGGTACGCCGCCGCTCATTCCGAACCCGTCAGGTCCGCGACCCGCTGCCGTGACGCTGCTGAGCAGCATCACGCCGCCGTTGAGGGCGTCGTACTGGGCGACCCAGTCGATCCGATCGATGGTGCCCGCGTAGTGGCGCACGTGCAGATCCCGGCCGAGTCGGTGCAGTGCGTTGAGCCACGGGTCGGGCAAATCCGACGACGCCACCTGGACGGACGTGCCCGAGGTCCAGGAGGCCAACAGCACCTGCTCGTATCCGGGCTCGGGGAAGGACCACATGGCTCAAGGGTGTCATCTGCCGCCAACTCACGGTCGAGCGTGTAGTTCCTGCGAAGGCGTCCCGGGCGATGCCGCGAGAACTACGCGCTCGACGGGCTGAGCGGGTTGATGTCGGATTGGACCCAGTGAACCGCGCCACATGTAGGTCCGTGTTTCGGTCGCAGCGAGATAAAGTTTGTGCGCGTAGGTAATTGCCGCGCAACCACAAAAGGAATCGGGGATTCACAGTGGGATCAGTCGGAACAATTATTGGCATCTATCAGCTCTACAAATTTCTTTCAGACCTCGGTCTGATCTGATCATCTCTGCGTGACGCTGAGCCCCGCCGGCCGCGTCGCTTTGGTCGTTTGGCCAGCGGGGTGTCCCGCTTCCACCGCAGATCAACTGCATTAACTGGATTGACTCCGGCTATTGCTGAAAGCCCCGGAAGATTCCGTGGCGGTCTGCGGAGTCGGAGTAGTCGATAAGACCCGTGTTCCCGATCGATAGATTCGCTTCCATCGATGCGACTTCAGAAGGGATCACTCGGACGACGAGTCCTCGGGTGCCGTAGTCGGCACTGCCACGTATTCGTCGCCCTCGGTACTGGCGACTATCGGCCTCATCGCTTCGGCGAGTACCCGTCCCCAGAGTGCGTCATCGCGGAAATCTGTTCGGATGATGAGGGATTCGTCGGAACCGAGTTCCCTAGCCGAAGGTTGCGCCGAAGAACCTTCGCTGCTCTGGCACCCGGTTACGGCGACGACGACTCCGACAAGAACTGAGAACAACAACCTTCGGCGGCCTCGCCGGCGCGACGTGGGGCGAGCCCCGGACATGGTCACCGACATGACTGCAGCATCGCAGGTGCCGGCCGGCACCGTCCGCGGCGGGTCACGTCGAGCGTCGGGTACGTGCGAGGGTTGCCGGATCAGCGCGACCCGGTCTCGTCGTTCCACGGCGCAAGGGGAGGGGTTCCGCCCGCGGGCTCGTCCGGGTGCAGCAATTGTTGCAACAAGCCCAGGGATTCGGCGTTCAGATCGCCGAGGAAGATGCCGACGGCCCAGTCGAAATCCCCTGCCGTCCAGGCGTGGACGACGGGGATGTCCCATCCGAGAAACCATTCTTCGGTCGAGCGTGGTCGCCGGGCCAGGCGCCCCAGTGGCCACTCGCCGATGGCGGCATCGAACGATCCGTCGTCCTCGTGTGAGCGGAGCAGGTGCATGTTCAGGTCGAGGGTGACCGGGACCGCGAGATCGAGATCGGTGACGTGCTCACGGAACCAATCGTGCTGCTGGTCTTTACGTATGCCGACGCTCGGCGTTTGCACAGAGTGGAAGTCACCCCGCCGGAGGGACTCAGACGTCCTGATTGCGCCGGTCCAGACGAACATCGCCGGGTCGATCGGAATGCCGGCGGTGAATTCGATGAAGCTGACGGCGGTTCCGGCAGCGTCGACGCGCTGTTGCAGGACCGCGCCCGTGCGTTGGTCCACGGTCAATTGCCTGGCGTAGGGCGCCTTGTCGCGGGGCGGGGCGAGTTCCACCGACCAACACGTGCGGCCCAGATACTCGATGTCTCTGATCGGTCCTGTCGGCGTCGTCCAGCGGCCGCCCACCCACTCTCCGGCCGAGCGCGTGACGAGCAGCTCTTTCCCTGGCCCGATGAATGACATTTCCCGAGCTGCGCCTCGCAGCGGCAGTTCCTCATGACGGGCAAACCGCCACACCGTCTCGCCATCGGTCATCGCGACCAAATCGCCGGCCACCGTCTCCACCCGGACTTTCGGCCCATCTCGCCATACTTGTAGATCGTCGACCCCCGCTACGTAGACGGGTGCGATGTCGCCCATGTGACCATAGAGGCCGCCCTCGACCTGTCCTGATCGGGAGATGACTCCCTGAATGGGCGCGTGCGGTCCGTCGACCATTGTCTTGAGCACCTCGATCCACGCAGTCATGAACCAACGGTGCCACACGTTGCGCGGTCGTAGTGGCAGTCGATCGGAAACCTCTCGGAATCAACCGATCCCGCGTAGGTGTAGATCCGTCACGTCGCATTGTCTGCGAGACTGCGTCCATGGTGAAGCAACTGGTGGCGCCGGCCGCCGTAGCGGTCGGCGGATTCGTTGCCGTGGTCGTACTTCGGACGCGACTCGGTGGCGGTAGCTTTCTCTTCGACCTCGAGGATCCGTGGCGGGCATTGATCGAAGGCGACACGGCGTGCGCCGCGCTGGCCGCAGTGATCGCTGTGGTTGTCAGCGCTGCAGTGCGCGATCGTGGCATCGCTTTCTCACTCGGCGGCGCCGGCTTTGTGATGCTCGGTGCGATAGCTGTGATCGACACCGCCGCGTCTTGGTCGAGTTATGGCCTCGCGGTGGCCACCGGATTGGTGGTCGCGGCGGTGGGATCTGTGGCCGCCAACGGGATGGACCGAAGTGCCTTGCAGGCCTCGCTCATCGGAGGAGCGCTGGCCGGTGCATTCCTGGCCATTCCGATTGATCAATACCGTCCGCGGGCCGGGTACGCCGGCGACTACGTCCCGGACGCCACCCCTGCGGACTGGCCCCTCGTGATCGGTGCCTCCGTCGCCCTCGTGTTGCTTGCTGGGTCCTGGTTCACGGCTTCGAGAAGTCCTGGCGCTGACTCACGCGCTATCGGGGTACGTACAGGCCGCGCATTGGCGCTGGGGGTCGCGATACCGGTTGCGTCGGTGCTGCTGTGGTGGTGGTTTATCTCGACTGAGGTCCTCGCCGACGACGCGGATCTCGGTACCAGCACATGGTGGTTCGGAATCCTGCTGATACCGCTCGTCGTTGGTGGCGTGTTGTGGCTGCCTGGCCGGGACGGCGTGGTC
Organism: Williamsia soli; assembly: GCF_017377795.1. Lineage (GTDB taxonomy): Bacteria > Actinomycetota > Actinomycetes > Mycobacteriales > Mycobacteriaceae > Williamsia > Williamsia soli. Next base: position 981,094 of record NZ_JAFRDR010000001.1, read on the forward strand.
CTGGCCGCTGTGCTCGCGACCGTGGCCGCGGCGGCCACCGTGCCCAACTGGCAGGGATCGTGGCCCGTGCTCGTGGTGTTCGTCGTCTTGATCATCGGCGGGATATGGACGGGACGCCGCGCGCCGCATCCCTTGGTCGCGGTCGGCGTGCTGCTGGTGTGCACGCTGGTGAACGTCAGCGATGAATCACCCTGGAAGGTAATCGGAATCATCGCCGCTTTTGTGGTCCCGGCGGCAGCAGGCCATCTCGTCGTAGCCTGTCTGCCCACGACCGTCGTTCTCAGCACCGTGGCGGTCACGTCACCGGCAACGCTGTATGCGGTCACCGGCATCACGTTCGGGTGGGTGGCGTACGGTGGCTCGCGCGAATCGGGTTTCGACAGTTACGCACCGAGCACCGCACAACTGATCTTGTCGGTGGTCACGATCGTTGCGTGCGCCGCTGCGATCGTCATCGTCACCCGACGCCAACCAGTAGCCGACGTGGAGCCGTCACGGCCCTAGAATGCTGCGAGCCGAGAAGTCAGTTCTGGCCCCGGATACGAATGAGCTGCAGGCCCCCAGCGATCGCGACGAGCGGCCAGCAGATGACTGCGACCCACAGACTCGGGTTGCGTTCGCCGTTCGCGAGGTCGTAGACGGCGAGGGCGGTCAACGCGATGCCGGCTGCGACGCAAAACCATGCTAATCCAGCGCGGGCCGACGAACCGGGGGGTGTGCTGCCAGTGAAAGTCACGGAATGAATATACCGGCGCTCGTTAATCTTCGCTCTGCTGACGCCGGCTGCCGCGGAATGCTCTCTGATTCAATTGCTCCCACGTGCTGCAATTTCTGCGAAGAGCCGGTTATTCACCTCGAGTTCAGTAGCCTTCCCAAAGGGCTGACCGTAACGGACATGACGACGTCAACGACATGTCTCCCGGAGCGGCCACTATCGGGGGAGAAGAATGGACGACGGGGTTTCGTCGCACACAAAGCGGATATGGACGTATGCGCTGATTTTGATTTCTGTCGTGGCGCTGGTGATCGTCATTGTCGGACTACTGCTACCCCGGGCCGACCCAGAGCTGACGACCGCGCCTACGCCGTCCTCCCAAGAACCTGACCCCGCGGTGCCTGAGATGCCCGAAGTCGTCGAAGAACCCGTCGACCTGGATGCACCGATACCTGGGTGCGGCACGGTGGAGCCGCCCGAGGAACCGGTGTACACCGCATTCACCTCCATGGTGGAAGAGAGCTACGACAACCCGAAGTTTCCCTGGTTCAACGGCCCCAAAGCGACGGAGATGTCGAACGCCGTAGCCGAGTTGTTGCCGCCCAGAGCGGAGATCGAGTTCGCAAGCCCGGAGCAGTCCTTGATCTTCCAACCCATCACCGACCTTGGTGAGTCCACGCTGGATCCGCCGGACGGGTATACGTCCGCAGGTGGTTCAGTCGTCAAGGGCGACGCCAAGGGGGGCCTGAACGTCAGCGTCGCGCAGTCGTCGAGACCGATTCCGCCCTGTGTGGCAGGAGCTCTGGACGAGCGGCGCACCCTGCCCGATGGTGTCCTGGTCGACGTCCAGGACACCTGGCGAGAGACGGACGGGGTGCGCACCCTGAGCAGGTCGGCGACCGCTTATGTGCCTGACGGGTCGCGGATCAGCGCACAGGCCAGCGACGCGTCTGGGACGGCGGGGGATGAGAACAGCGGCACGATCCCGGTGTCGGTCGACGACCTGGTGCGCATCGTCGTCGACCCGCGGCTTCGCGTCAGCACCCCCGCGCCTCCTGGCACACCCGCGCCGACAGCAGGCTGTGAGGGCGATCCGTTCGACGACTCCGGTCCAGCTGTGACCCGCGAGCAGGCGCGCAAGCTCGACACGGCCCTCGCGTCCATCGACCTGGGCGGTGCGAAACTGCCGCCGCTGCGGTTGGGCAGCTATTCCGAGGCACTTCTGTGTACCGGCACTCCGAACGTGACACCGACCGCAGCGCTGGACATCTCGATCGTCGGTGGCAGGCAGCTTCCGGTGGAGGAACGCCCGGTCCAGGGCGCCGGAAGCCGAAAGACGCTGCGAACACTCGCCGACGGGACGGTGGTGCAGACAGACGTCTCCTTCTCCGGTGGCAGGTCGATGACGAATCCCGACGACTACACCAGTGAGGCGATCAACTCCGTCGTCGTGACACGACCTGCAGGGACCCAGATCTCGGTGAGTTCGACTGCGCCGTCCCCGGACGAGGCCCTGCCGCTGCCCCAGCTCGAATCCATAGCGCTCACACCCGGATTGGAGTTGTAGACGTGCCCGGTAAGAGCACCTGGGCCCTGGTCGCCGCTACGGTGGTTGCGGTGGTGACGGTCTCCGCAGCTGCGATCGTGCTGGCAGACCGCAACCCGACGTCGGTCAAGAAGATCACCGGGACCTCTGAGGAAACACCGGGGCTCGCGTGGTCGTTCGATCCCGCCGAGTACCTCGATCGTCCGTTCGCCGGTCTGACCGACCCACGGTTGGGTTCATCGTTCAACTCCGGTGAGCCCGGCTTCATTCTGACCGGCGACACGTTCCTCACCATCGCTGGTAGTCCGACCGAGGGGCTCGCCTTGGACAAGCCTGTCATGATCAGCGTCGATGCAAAGGACGGGACCGCACGCTGGCAGGCACCCGCCCACGATCTCCTCGGATGCAGCGACACCCCGCTTGGCGGAAAGATCTACTGCTTTGCAATGAGCGAGATCGTCACCTATGACATCGATTCCGGCGTGTCCGAGAGGCGGACCGTCCCTGAATCACTATACGGCCTCACGACCACCTCCGACGCGCTGTACATCGCCGAAGGCAGTCTCGAGGAAAGTCTCGAGGGCAGCGATGTGCGCGTGCATTCGGGGACCTTCGACGACATTTCCGCGAACTGGTCGCAGCGGGTCGACATCGGAGGCTATTACGAAGACCTGTACGGCATCGACGTCCTGACCGTGACCGATGGGGTAGGACTCGTGCGAATCGGCAATGAGATGACGCAGTTCGATGCCGAGTCGGGGACTCCGCTGTGGACGACCGGCGACGGTGTTTGTGTGTCGCAGGCGAGTCTGGAACCTGGTGGCGTTGTGGCGCAGATCAATAGCGACTGCGAGTCTTACGACTCCGTGTCCGGGCAGCTTCTCCGAGGCCCGGACGGCAAGGTGCTGACCACGACGGACAGTGCAACCGCGCAGATGCCGATGCTCGAACACCATGATAATGCCGGTGAGCCCATCCTGCTGGGGGATTCGGCGTACGACCGCAGTAACGGCGACCTGCTGTGGACCAATCCCGGCATCGTCACCGGCACGCAAGGAGCTGTGACGGCCATTGTTGGCGACACGATTTACCTTCGAGACACGAACAACGAAAGTGAGACAGGCATCGACCTGCACACCGGGAAACAGTTGTGGCACACCGATACGGTGCAAACGTTCGATGTGACAGGTCCCGGCGACCGCGTGGTCCTCGGTAATGACGGAACCGCTTTGACGGCGTTCGACGTCAGGACCGGCTCGGTGGTCTGGACAGCTCCGTTCGTCTCGATCGACAGCGATCCCGAGACCTTCGCCACCGGTAGAGCGGCGCAGCGGTATGGCGACGGGTGGATCTACTCCTCGGATCGCCGGATGATCGGTCTGGCGCCGCTGTGACCACCCGGATCTGCGGAGTCCACTGAACGATGGCTATCGGTGTGCTGCCGAGCGTGAAATTATCCGGTGGGTCGCGATGTGTCTACAGGCCAGATGAGGGGTGGGACGGGTGCTGATAGATCTCGCGTTGATCGGCAACCCGGGGCTTTCGTACACATCGGTGGCGATCGCATTGATGCTGCTTGCGTTGGTGATCGGGCTGATCGACGTGCTGTGCCGCGACGACACCGGAGTTCGGCTGATGCCGCGGTGGGTGTGGTTTCTGGTCGTGGTGGCAGTGCCGATTGTCGGCACGCTGGTGTGGCTGGTGATCGGTCGTCCCAGCGCGCGCAGGTTTCGGCGTAAGCGTCGTGGTGGGAGGCGAGGTATGCCGCGGGCATCATCGGCGGTGGTCGCGGCTTTTCCGGAATACGACCGTCCTGGCAGGTTTATTCCGCAGGACCCCGCGGCCGACGCCGAGTTCCTGAGACAGGTCCGTGAGCGGGCGCAGGAGCAACGCCGGGTCGCTGAAGTCGAACGTCGTCGTCGCGACGGGACGAACGGGTCCGCCATCTGACGGATTCGGCCGGCAAGTGTGGCGCCGGACCCACACTTCAGTCGGGTTCGCTGGCTGAGGTGATCGCTATCGGCTTGTCGCCGCCAGCTTCTTGATGTAATCGTCGCCCCACTGGTTGAGTTCGAGCGCAAAGGCCTTCAGGCCCTCACCGGTTGAAGTCAGCGAATACTCCACGCGAGGAGGAACTTCGGCATACGCGTGTCGCACCACAATCCCATCATGTTCCAGCTCACGCAGCTGGCGAGTCAGTACCCGGGGGGTCACGCTTCCCACACGACGGCGTAACTCTCCGTAGCGAAGCGGTCCCTCGAGAAGATGCTTGATGATCGTCATCTTCCACGCACCGCCTAGAACGGCGATGGCGACTTCCACGGGACATACATCCATCGCGCGCTGAACTGGCCCTCTGATGCTGTCAGGCTCCGCTGCAGCCATGCTCACCTCCAATGGGGACATTTCCGTCCATATGGACGAAAATGTACATACTAACTTTTACGCGCACTACTTGCTATACCAGAGGAGCGAGAAGGGCTGGCTCCACGAATCACCACGATCACGCCGCCGAGTCTCACAGCACCGAGGAGGACGACGTGAACGTGAAATCGGTTGAACAGTCGCAACGCCCTGGACACTTGGACGGTGCAGTGGTGGCCCTCGTGAGCGTGACCCCCGTCATGACGTGGGCGGGAGGTTTACTGCCTGCTGCTGACGCCGTGCTCTACACCCTGGCGGCAATCGTCTCGGTTGCTGCTCTGCTGCTCATCCAACTGAGCGTGGGACTGCGAGTGCAAGACGGAGCAGGCATCGGCATCGTGATCGTGCTCATTGGAGGTGTTGCGGCGTGGGCGGTAGCCATAGTGCTCACGCTCTTGCGATCACCCATCGCGATACCCAGCACGATCGCAGCGATTCTGCTGTTGTCCCAGGCGCTCCGTGGGCCACTCGTGGACAGGCAGGCGCGAGTCTGACGTGACTGATGTTTGGTAGGCATTGATGGCGTGCTGCCTGGCGCGGTCGGAGTCCGGAGCGAGAATGCGTATTTCGTTACTCGCCTGGGCTCCGTCAACAAAACGACCAAAAGCCGAATTCCGGATGTTTTGCGAAACCGGACGTGCTGGTCTTTCTGTGGCGCAACGTATTCGGTACCGCCCAATCGCCAATTGGGTATGAGTCATAGTGTGCGTGTATGTCTGATGGTGGGGGTCCTAAACGTTTGCGGACGTTGGGTGATGCGGCGTGGTGGGTGTTCATTGTTGCCAGCCTCATTGCCGGCGGCGTGACATGGCTTGCCGGTGAGCGTTATGTGCCGTTCGTGCCTCCGTCCTTCGGAGCGGACGAGGTGGCGTATTCGGGTTCGTACTCCCGCCTGGACGGAGTGATGATGACGAAGGCCTACGTCTCGGACGAGACCACTAATTGGTGGCTGGAACCGGCGTTCTACTCGGTCGCCGCGTTTGTCGTCGTGGTCGCCGCAGCGTTGTGGGAAGCGTGCACCCATCGCGACGTGGTTACCGCCGCTGCGACCGTGACCGTTCCCTTCGCGGCGCTGGCGGTCCTGGGATTGGCAACACCTGGCGTAATATTCGATGACGACCTGAGCCCGGTTGTGACCTTGGCATTGGTGGTCGTTGCGGTGGGATTGCGGGGTTGGTGGCAAAGGACAGTGCCCCCGACGAGTGGGCAATGACATGTCCACCTGTATGACAGCATTTGGGGCTCAACGACTATGCGAATGACGACGCTTCGCATCCCGCAGCTTGTGACAGCGGCGGCACTGTTGCTGATGGTGGGTTGCGCCCAGTACGTCGACCTACCGCCGGCCACTGCAGTCCAATTGCAGACGCCTGCATGCACAGGTAACGACCCACCTGACCCAGCGCGAGTACCCCTGGACTTTGCTCCCGTTGAGGCGTTGGTCTGCGGGGAGATGGGCAAAGGTGGTCCGCGCGACAATCCGGGCGATCAATACCTCGAGACAAGATATCGAGGCGAGTTCACGGTCGCAGTCGAGGCTCTCACAGGCAGAGATCGCAAGAAACAAACCTGCGACTACTCGCTTGTTGCCATGCCTGAACTCTGGCTGATCGACGCCAGCGGCGGTGGGCTGATTCCTCGCTACCCGCTCGACGAATGCGGCGGACCCACCCTCGACGCTCTGAAGGCCATTCTTGAACTCCCGGTCTCACACAAGGAGCAACGTGTGGCACTGCCGGCACCGCTGGCTACCTCCCCAACACTGACCTTCCCGATTCCTTCCCCTGGTGACGCGAATCCGCCACCATCCTCACCCTCACAGCCGCGCTGAGTCATTCGAGGCAGGCTTGAGCTCCCCGGGTGTCGAACGCGTGTCCTTGAGTCCATCCAATTTTTGTCCATCAAAGGCCGAATGCCGGGTGCTGGCGACGTGGGCCCGAACGAGGATGAAGTAGGCATCGATGTGAGCAGCAGGAAAGAAGCATGGCATAGGGCTGGATCTTCTCCTCGGACCGCCGGATGATCGGGCTGCAGTCGCTGTAACTGTCAGTGTGAAGAGAAGAACTATCGACCTCGCAGGGTCGCGACGAGTGATCCGCGGCTGGGTGCAGCGCTGTTGCGTGTCCGGGTGTCCCACTCGAACGTGTCGAACTGACTGCCGCAGTCACGCTCCTGACAGTCGTAACCCTGCACTGTGGGACCTGTGAAGAAGCTGGCGCCCCGATCGTCGTAGGCCACCTCGACCAGCACTTCACCGCCACAGTCAAGGCAGCGTTCGACGCTTCTCACGTAGTCATGATCGATCATGGCGGCGGCTCTCCCCAGTTCGTGAGCATGCCAGACGGTGCGGTGGCCCCAGGGTGTCGCTCCTGTTTCGGCGACTGAATCGGAGCAGCAGACTCATCTGAGAGCTCATCTCGCTCAAAGAATGAGCGAGAAGCAAGGTGCGTACATCGGAGGTCGGCATCGGCATGAACTGACCATTACTCAGGTTATCGTCAGGTCGTGGTGTCGCGTTACCTGCAAAGGTGACAACGTTTGTTGCTGAATAGGTGATTCGTTTCGCTAACGATTATCGACATCCAAGAATTTATCCACCGGGCGAGACCTGATCGAACCTTAATCCGTTGCAGGACAACCCTCTGCGTGCTCATTCGCGCGCAGGGCGACGTCCCAGGGCGACCCTCCCTGGAATTTTATTGATGTTTCTCGATTGCGCATCCGCGGACCTCCGGGAGCGATACTTGACTTTAACGTGCATGAAGCGCCTACTGGGCTCAGGCGGTACACACCGACGGCTCCTTGGAAACTAGGGAAGCGTTGGTTTACCCCAGCTCTGGACCTCGCGGGGGGACATCCTTTTCGACTGCTTGGGTTAAGCGTCAGCTCTGTCTGTCCAATACGGTGCAGTCAGCAGTGTTCACGGACATGACCGAGCTGAAAATTCTGCGGAATATGTTGCAGAAGTGCAGATTCAACCCAAATCTCATCACTCGGCGTGGTCGCCAAAGCAGATGTTCGATAGGACTGGTCCACGCGTATGCGAAAAGCCACGCTCACGAAATTCAACCGTAATCCGCAGAACAAACGTACAAAGAGCTTGCTGATCGCCGCCACATCAGTTGGTGCGGTGTGCCTCGCGGCGATCACATTCACCGCCACCACCGCGTCTGCGGCAGCGGTCAATCCAGGTCTGGGGACCGCGACCAGCTTCGGCGTGTTGGCGGGCGCCGGCATCACGAATGCGGGGACCACAAACGTCGCCGGTGACATCGGCAGTCATCCGACCGGTTCCATCACCGGGCTCGGTCCGGGCGCCAATTCGATCAACTTTTCCGGGGTCAATCACGGAAACGACGAGGTGAGCCAGCGGGCGAAGCTCTCCGCCGAGAGCGCGTACGGCAATCTCGCGGGCCAGCAACCACCGATCGAAACGGCTGTCGAACTCGGCGGCCAGACTCTGGTGGGCGGCGTGTACAACTCCGGCGGAGCGTTGGGCCTCACCGGCACTCTCACGCTCGACGGAAAGAACAATCCGGATTCGGTGTGGGTCTTTCAAAGCGCCTCGACGCTCACCACAGCTGTGAACAGCTCGGTGTCATTGGTCAACGGCGCTCAGGCGTGCAACGTCTTTTGGCAGGTGAGCAGTTCAGCCACTCTCGGTTCCAATACTGACTTCGTCGGCAACATCCTCGCCCGAGCCAGCATCAACGTCGGAACCGGTGCTGATATCGATGGCCGTCTGATAGCTCTGGATGGTTCAGTCACGCTGCTGGCCAACGACATTACACGGTCGGCCTGCGCGCCGCCGATCACGACAACGACGGACGAGACGACTACAACGGACGAGACGACTACGACCGACGAGACGACTACGACCGACGAGACGACTACGACCGACGAGACGACTACGACGGACGAGACGACTACGACGGACGAGACGACTACGACCGACGAGACGACTACGACCGACGAGACGACTACGACCGACGAGACGACTACGACGGACGAGACGACTACGACGGACGAGACGACCACGACGGACGAGACGACCACGACCGACGAGACGACCACGACCGACGAAACAACCACGACGGACGAGACAACCGACAGCACGATAACGAACGAGACCATTCCTACCGTGCCGACCACTGACGAGACCACCGTGCCGACGTTGCCGTCGATACCCGCTCTCCCGTCATTGCCGAACATTCCGGGTCTGCCGTCTATCCCAGGATTGCCGTCCACCCCAGGATTGCCGGGTACTACACAACCGGCACCTGAAGCCGGGCCGGCCATCACGCCGGAGGCGCCCTCACCAGGCAAGCAGGTTCCCAACGTGCCGCGCGGTTCAATCGACACCGGTGACGGCAGCGTCGTCGCACGCGCGATACTCGATCCCCGGTGGCTCCGCCAACTCGGATACGCGACAACATGCACAGCTTGGGCGCGCTGATGCGCACGTCGGCAACGGCCCCAAGGAAGTACGGCCTGCGGCCCGCCGGTCGTGTGGCGGCCCTCGTTGTCGCCATCCTGGCGGTACTGACGTTCGCGGTAAGCGGGTGCGCAAACGATGTGGCTTCGGACGTCGGCGAGGTGCCGATCTCAGAACTGGCCGTCGATCCGGCTGTCAGCAATGCAGGACTGACGAAGTCGGTACCGAGTCGGATCGAGATCCCCTCGATCGACGTGGACTCGCCGCTGATGGACCTGGGACTCGATGCCGATGGCGCCCTGCAGGTTCCGAAGGCGGGATTCCCCGCAGGCTGGTACACAGGAGCACCCACGCCCGGCGAGCAAGGGCCGTCCGTCATCGCCGGTCACGTCGACTGGGCCGGCGCGCCCGGGGTGTTCTATGAGCTCCGCAACCTGAAGCCGGGCGCTGAGATCGCCGTGACGCGGCAGGACGGCAGTATCGCGAAGTTCGAAGTCACTGAAGTGACAGCGTTCCCCAAGGACGAGTTTCCGACGGACCTGGTCTACGGCACCCTCGACTACGCGGGTCTGCGCCTGGTCACCTGCGGCGGCGCATTTGATGAAAACGCCGACAGCTACGACGACAACATCGTGGCATTCGCAAAATTGGTGGGTACGGGCTAATTAATTGTTCGGCTCGCCGAATTCTAGCGCGCGAATTTATTGGAGCGCAAAATCGGCGGGCTGAGAATTTATCTCCGGGAACAACTATTTTTCGAACATGCTGTGTGCCAACATCGTTGGCACACAGCTTGGTTCGTTTATCAGCAGAAAACCACTACGTGGATCTTCTGTCCCAGAAACACACTTTCGTGTAACGATCTCCGCCCAATTGTCTATATGGTGATGTAACCCCCTGCACGGCGAAAAGAATTGAGAAATAAATGAAGAAGCAAACAAAAGCAGCAGTGGCCGCCGGCGCAGGGGCTGTTCTCCTCCTGGGTGGTCTCGGCAGTTTGGCATTCTGGAATGACAGTGCCACCTCTCCCGGTGGGTCGATCAGCTCGGGCGAACTGTCACTGGACGATTGCACCGGAGGTGGGGTCTGGACGGACGTGAACAACGACACCACGATCGCCAGTATTGCTGCGTTCCGCATCGTCCCGGGCGACGTCGTGTCGTACGCCTGCGAAACGGCGGTCAATGCCACCGGCGACAACCTGACTGCAACCCTGTCGGCCAATATCGGTGCAGTGACGGGCGACGCCGAGCTTCAGGCGGCGCTGAACCCGTCGGTCACCGCGACCGCCAACGGCGTTGACCTCCCGAGTGGCCCCGCCGGGGTGCAGATCACTCCCGCCGAAGTGTCACAACCCATCACGGTCAATGTGACGATGACATTCGACCCGGCCACGGAGGGTCTCACAGCGCAGAATCAGACCGCCAACCTTGCGGAGACCACTCTGACCCTGCAACAGAACGTCAACCCCTGATCTATGAAGAAGCTTTGGCTGAGCGCTGCGGTCGCCATCGCGATCACAGCGCTCGGCGTGATCTCAGCACAACAAACAGGTGCATCCTGGCGCGATCAGGAGCAGACCGGCAGCGCGACTGTCACCTCGGGCCAGCTGAGAATCCTGGCCGGTGGGTCCCAGAACTACGCCTGGAACGACTTCGGGGGCGCCGGTCTGGTCCCTGGTTCGGTGGTACAACGTCCGCTGACCATCTCGGTGGTCGGCGACACGAAGGCGGCTTACCGACTTGTGTCGGTGGTTCCCACCACGATTGATGTACCACTCACCTTCAGCGCGTCGGTTGTCAGCAGTGTCGCCGGCTGCCCGGCAAGTGGCAGTCCATCGGGTGTCGTCGCCGGGCCGTGGACGGTGTTTCCGGCACCGTCCACGGCACGAACGGTGCAGGCAAACACCTCGGAGGTCTGGTGTTTACGCGCAACTGTCGGTGCCGGCGCTTTGCAGAACAAGACCACCAAAGTCACCCTCAATTTTCGGGCGGATCAACAGCTATGACCGTATCTGTGTCAGTGGAGGAGTCCGCCGGACCTCTCTGGTGGGTCCGCACGGCTCTGTCGTGGGCGTTGCTGTTCGCCATGCTCGCGCTCCTCGTGATCACGTTCCTCATCCCGGCGGCCGGCAATGCCGAGCGGTTCACCGTGCTCACCGGGTCGATGCAGCCGACGTATCCGCCGGGAACGCTCATTGTCGTCAGACCGGCCGACGCCGACGACCTCCAGATCGGCGACGCCATCACTTACCAGCTGCAGACCGGCCGGCCGGCGGTGGTCACTCACCGGATCGTCGCCACGTCGCAGAACACGCTGGGTGAGCGCACCTACACCACGCAGGGTGACGCCAACGACGTCCCGGATCCCAAACCGGTTGTGGTCGAGCAAATCCGAGGAGAGGTCTGGTACAGCATCCCCTACCTGGGACACGTCAACAATTGGTTGACCGGCCAACACCGCGCCTGGGTCATCGGTGCCATCGTCACGGGTCTGTTCTCCTACGCGATCGTGATGACCGGCGGAAGCATCCGGGACCGGCGGCGGAAGCGGCGCGAACCCGCGGACGAACGAGTCGTGAGAGAGGATTCGGATCATGGCGCCCGGCGCTGACTGGACCGCCGTCCGAACTGCGTTCATGGGGTCGCTCGGGGTTCGAGTGCGCGCGATCCTGGCCCTGGGCATCGTCTTGGGACTCGGAGCCGTCGGGACGATGGCGTTGTGGAGCAACTCCGCCGGCGCCACCTCCGGCGACTTCAAGACCGGCGTGGTGGACCTTCGTGTCAACGGGGTCAAGAGTTACACGTTCAGCGGTGCCACGGGTCTGAGCATGACCAACATGCTGCCCGGCGACAGCAGGGCAGCGACGTTGCAAGTACAGAACACCCTGTCGACGCTTCCGCTGATCTACACCATGACGGCCCGCACTGCCGCAGGAAGTCCGGCGCTCACCAACTTCCTTCGGATGGCCGTATTCGCCAGTAGCGCACCGACAAACGGCACAACCAACGGCTTGGCCACGGGAAGTTGCGGCGGCCCGCAACTCGGAACTGCAATGCTGCAGGCCGCGGCTACGGTCCCGGTCATCACCGCGGCCCAGCCGCTGGGTACAACCGCTGAAACGAACACGCAGAACCTCTGCTTCGTGGTCACCCTCGTCCCGGCGACGCCGCTGAGCGTGCAATCTCAGACCCTGCAATCGGTGACCCTGACCTTCAATGCGACGACAACATGACCGACACCGACAGCAATCGACCTGTCCGCCGCCGCGCACGCATCGTCCGCGAGGTGGCGCTGACGATGGGCGCCGTCACCGGCCTCTTGTGCATCATCACTGCCGCGGCTGCTCTGCTGTTCGGCATCACACCGCTGATCGTTCAGTCGGGGTCGATGGAACCGACCATGCCGACGGGCGCCTTGGCCATCGCACGCACGGTCCCCGCTACCGACATCCGACCCGGCGACGTCATCAGCATCACGAACCAACACGGCATCCACATCACCCACCGCGTCGTATCGGTCGACTCGACCACGGAAAAGGCTGCAGCACTCACCCTTCAAGGTGACGCCAACAGCGTTCCGGACGCCCAGTCCTACGTGATCACCGCCGCCGAGCGGGTCGTCTTCCACGTCGACGGGCTCGGGTATGTGGCCGCTTGGCTTCACACTCCCGCCGCTAAAGTCCTCGGCGGACTGGCGGTGGTCGCGCTGCTGTGGCTCGTGGTCTTCCCCGCCGGCCGTCGGCGGTCGAACAAGGCCCGCCCGCCGACTCGCCCGCGCAAGCCACAACACCTCGCAAGCAGTGCCTCGTCCCTCGTAATTGTCGGACTCGCAACAGCATTGGCGGTCGTCGCCGGCAATGCTCAGGGATCCGCGGCGGCCTATACTGATTCGGCTACGGCCACCACGGGTTCGTTCGCGTCTCGCAGCGATTTCGTCCCGCGGTTGAACGATCCATTTTTCGGGTTGACCTACGTCACCTGCACCAACAGCACGTTGACGAGTCCTGCCGTGGTGACACTGGACTGGAAGCACCTCGGCGCTCCCTACCAGTACCGGATCATCCTTCGCGACCTCTCGGGCAATGTGTGGCGAACCGTCGACGTCAACCCCGGATCAGCAGCTGTCGGTTCGACTCTGTCGGCAACTCTCGGCGCCAGCGGATTTCCGATTGACATCGTTTCGTGGGACTACGATGCCGAGATTCATACGATGCTTCCCGGGGGTGCTGTTTCTGCGGGCTGGCGTGGCTATCGTGTGTACAAGAGTTTGTATTCGTCCAACCTGCAATGCCGTTTCGGCCTGGAGACATCCGGGGCCACGGCCTACATCCCGCCACCGGCGTCCATCACGTGCGTGACGAATACTGCGCAGAAGACTGCCACGTTCTCGTGGCCGCACCTTTCCGGGTACACCTACCGCTTCATAGTGCGGGACGCGACCACCGGCAGCATTGCATACACGTCGAACATCTTGACGGCCGGCGCTACGCCCGCAGGGCAAGCGGTGACGAAGACACTTGCCTACAGCGAACTCACGGCCGCACATCTGAGCGGCACCGGTGCGGTTGTCGAGGTTCGTACCCGCGTGAACGACACCACCCAGTCGACAGAGTTTGTATCCCGGCAGGTGACTGCCAGTGCTGCCAACGGCGTGGCATGCGTAGCGCCCGCAGCAGGTGCCCGGATGGCCGCACCCACCACGACGACGAGCCCCGGCGGCACGTCGTCGCCGACGCAAAGTTCTACAACTGCCGATACATCACCGTCTGCCGCACCGCCCGTGACGACGAGTACTACGCCGACCACCCCGACCACAACCACAACAACGACCACGTCAATGACCACGTCGACTCCCACGTCGACCTCGACCACCACCGCTGCACCGACATCGCCGGCCGAGGAGGCACTGTCGGCGACCACGATCTCGTCGACCGGAAACTACTCGGCTCAGTTGATGCAGACCGCGTCCGGCCCGGCGGTGATCATCCGCAGCGCGGACGGGGTGGAGGTCCACCGCGTGTCGGCGGCGCTCGACGACAGCCTGCAGTGGGTTCCGGGTTCAGACGAATTGCGAGTGATCAGCGCGACGGGATCGGTCACCATCAGCCGCCAATCCGGAGTGTGGGTGACAACGCCGAGCTGATGTCTCCAGTCCGCTGGTGAGTGATCAGGCAATCTGCTCCACATACACAAATCTGCTCCACTTCCAGCGCACTGGAAGTGGAGCAGATCGCTGAAGGTGGAGCAGATGTGGTCAGGCACAGACCGTGCCGGTCAAGCGATCTGATACTCCATGTCATCGCGATCCGCGTGAATGAACGTCGTGATCGCAGCGTCGACGGTGGGCGAGATGGTCAGAATGTTGTCGAGTCCAACGAGTTTCATGATCCCGGCTGTCGCGGGACCGTTGGCCACGACGCCCAGATGCCCACTAGGTGAGACCGCGGATTGGGCGTCGATCAGAACTTGCATGCCGGCTGAGGACAGGAACGTCGTGCCTGTCAAATCGATGATCAGGCAACGTGATTCGGCTGTGATTGCCGTAAGCAGTGCTTCGGTGAGTTGCGGCGCGGTCAGTAGATCGATCTCCCCCTCAACCGAGAGAATGGTCGTACCCTGGCGTTGCCTGGTGACGACGCTCAACGGAGCGCCCTTGAAAAGCTTCAGGTTGTCATTTTCGGAAACTAAAAAAGAGGATTGCGTATGCACGGTGGTTGTCCCTTCGACTACCAACTGTGCTGACTCGTCGCGAGTTATGTATACGACTGTCAGAAAATGGCTCGGACTGCACCGAGGCCAATGATGCCACACAATCCCTACTAAAGGGTAACAAAGCGCCCTTTTGCCAGGTCACAACGCTGCCGGTGGTGACGCCAGGTCGATGGCTCAAGGAGCGTTCCCGTCTCTACCAGGTTGTCCAGCGCCGGGAGGATTTAACCTTCCCGCGAGACGGAACGTGGGAAAGGCATGGGCGGGCTGCGCAGCGGACCAGTAGAACCCTTGTCCGTAGCGGGCACCGATGATGCGGGCTTGGTGCGCCTGCTCGGCGGTTTCGATGCCCTCGATGACCAAGAACTGACCCAGTTCGTCGGTCAACGCGGTCAAAGCCCGAGCGAGGGCGCGGCCGGTGGGTGTGTGGAGCGATGAACCGACTGCACGATCGGCCTTCAGCCCGTTCACGCCGAACGACAGCAGATGCTCGGCAGGCAGCCAGGGGCCGCCGATGTCGTCGAGGACCACGATGTAACCGCGCTCCTGTAGCTCGTTGATGACCCGGGAATTGATCAGTGCCGTGGTCGGGACTGCGACGGTCTCCGTGATCTCGAGGATGATCGAGTCCGATGCGATACCGGCGGCAGTGGCCACCTTGTCGATCCGGTCGGCACAGTCGGGACGGTAGAAGTGGTGTGCCGACATGTTGACGGCGACCTTCACATCGGCGGCATCGGTGTCAGTGGTTCGCCACCGCCGCAGATCGTCGAGAGCACGCGCCAACATGGCCAGATCGAAGTCGATGATCAGATCGGTGTTTTCGATCAACGGCACAAAGGCGCCCGGCGGGAGGATGCCGAGGGTGGGGTGGAGCCACCTCGCCAAAGCCTCCACCGCCAGAAGGCCTCCGGTCTCCAGGTCGATGATCGGCATGTACCAGGGCACGATCTCGTCGTTGTCTACTGCGCTTGCCACCTCACGGACGCCGATCTCGATTGTTGTCACGGCGTTGTCGAGGGGTTCTGCGTTCGGCAGATCTTCGGTGGAGAGGTGACCGCCTTGCGAGCGAGCGACGTCGAGCGCGTCACGCACGAGAATGGCGAGCCGTTCCAGAGTTGCGACGTCAATGATCCGATCGGCTTGCGGATCCGGATCGAGGACACAGAGGGTGGCTACCGGCAATCCCTCGCGTCCCAGCACGGGGACGCCCGCGTATGTGCGGAACCCGACGTCACGCAAGAGGGTTGCCAGTTCGCCGTCTTCGCCGCGGTCGGCAGCGTCGGCAATGACTATCGGTGCATTCCCGGTGATGACGCGGGCACATCCAGACAGCCGTAGCGGCACGACTATGCCGGTGCTGATGCCGTGGGCGGCGATGGTGTACTGGTGAGCACCGTCGACCACGTTGACCATGGCAACCGGACATCCGGTGATCTGAGCAGCCAGCTCGACAACCGCAGTCAGCCCAGGCGTCGGCGCCAACTTGGTGTAGTGCGCCGCCGATCGTGCGCGGCGGTCGTCATCCGTCATGGCCAGACTCCTCGGGGTCTCAGGGTTGAGTCTGCCGTACTAAGAGTTTTACCGATTCTTGGGCGGACATGTGACCACAACGCACCTTTTGAGGCAACAGCTTCGCCGGAGTCGACGGCCGTCCCCGAGCGAGAGTCTCCTATGGGTGGCGAATTCTGCGGGATCAGGCCGCGTCACTGAACCAGTCGCTGGGCGGTGGTTCGGGATCAGGTAACTGTTCGACTTCTGCGATCCATCGTTGTTCTTCGGCGTGCCAATCCGGGTGTTCGATCTGCCAATTCGCTTCGAATAGTTCTTCTTTGGCTCTCTGCCGGAACCAGGCGGCGTGTGCTTCTTCAGCTTCGCTCTGAGCGCGCAGGGCAGCCACGGTCTCCTGGAAGTGGCGTTCAGGAAAGTGGGTGTCGTTCGGGGTGAGAGGGTCGTCGGTGCCGCGTTGGCGCCACCCGACTCGACCTACCCACTCGGGTGGACCAGTTTCCGAGGTGATCAGTTCGGTGATCCAGCCGTGCTCACCGTCGTGTATCCGTCCGTGGTCGGGGTCGCACACCAAAGTGAGGACTGTGATGTCGGTGTAGCCGCCGTTCCTCCACTCCCGCATATGGTGCACGGCCGTGCGAGTGGCGGGTTGGTCGCAGCCTGGGCGGGAGCACCCGCGCTCGGCGGCAATGAGGGCGATGCGCTGGTCGGCGGAGGCCAATCGCGCTTCGCGACCGAGAAACAGCGGTCGGTGCGCGTTGTCCAAGAGTGCGAGGAACTTTCGGCTGGAGCCGGCAAGCGCCAGCGCGTCCCGGACCGGAAGGGTGCCGCCGGAGGCGGTGGTGGCGATCCCGGTCTCTTTCTCCAGCTCGTCCAGGGTCATGGTGACCACGACCTTTGCGGCGTGCCCTCTGTGCTGGCCGACGGCCCGCGAGCCCACCACGTGCTCGAGCATCCGGTGAAACGCGTCGTGGTTGCGTTGATCCTGCGTGCGGTCGTCGCGTTCTGCGGCTGCGGCAAGTGCCTCTTGGTCTGCCAGATCGCCGTTGCCGCTCGGAGACTGCGGGTCAGCCGGATTGTTCATTCCCTGCCGGGCCCACTTCTCAGCCAGGGCATCCCATAACGCCCGGGTTGCCGGTGTCAGATTTCCCGAGATGCCCGACATGTGATCGATACCGGGGCGCGACACGTTGAATGCTCTCGTTCGGGCACGATCGGCGTCGTCGGTGAACTCGCCGTCGGGGTTGAGGTAGGCGATCAGTCGCTGGGCGGCTTTGGTCAGGTCTTCAGGCGACATGGTGCGCGCATACGCTGCGAGATCAGCTTCGACCCTCGACCACATCTCCGGTCCTCGCAGAACGTGCGGAAGCGCCTTCAAGGTCTTGTGGATGATTCGGTAGTGAGCAAACTCGATGGCACCGTCGGTCAACGCCGCAGCGGTCGCCGGGTACGGAGCAGGGAGTAGATCACCGGAGAGCTCGCGGCGGTAGCCGACCCGCTCCGCGGCTTTGTAGCGTGCGCCGGCGTGGTCGACGTTCAGCCGCAACAGCGACGACAGATACTTGCCCGGCTTCAATCCTCGCTTGGCCGCGGCGCCGCGCTCGCGCAGTTCGAGTGCCCACCGCACCGAGAGCGCGTCTTCGCGGCGCCGCCCGGTCTCGACCACCTGAGCGGTCTCCACCACTTGCTCGTCCGACAACGTAGTGAGCGGGACTTGAGTCAGACGCTGCGAGATCGCCTCGCGCGCAACGACCAACTCGGCGGCATCCATGTGCTGGATGACGTTCAAGAGACCGCCTGATTCGCTCATGTGTTCGACTATGGCACATGCCTCTGACAGTCCCGTTGGTGCAGGTCAACCAGTGCGCTGCCCAACTACCGTCCGGGCGGGACGTCGATCTTTCGACTGCGGGCGACCTCGTTGGCGTGGTCGAGTTCGTCTCGACTGTTGCTCTGCTCGAGTTGATCGCCTTCGGGCGTGGTGCTGTCGAACGCCGCTTGTACGCGTGCCCGTAGATCTTTGATGTGCTCCACGAGTTCGTCGTCACTCATGGTCTCGGGCGCGGGATGCGAGTTATCCGTCATCGCCTCAGTATTGCCGAGACGAGAAGCACTGATGCGGCGTGTCGGTTACAGCCCTTTGCTGATCACGGGGATCGCCGCATCGATTGCCTCGGCGATCTCGGCCGCGGCCCTGTCGAACTCCGCCGCTGGTTTGCCCAGGGGGTCGGCAATGTCCAGGGACGCAGCGTTGCGATCGGCGCTGAGCGAGGGGTCGAGGCCGGCTTCGCGGAGAGTGATGATCGTGCGCCAGCGGATCGGCGCCAGCTGGCGGGCTGCGGCCCGGTGGTCGCGGGCCAGGCACAGGACCAGGTCGCTGTCGGCTACGAGGGGAGGGGTCAGAAAGCGGGAGGCGAAGGGGAGTGGATCGAAGCCGAGAGCCCGCAAAGCGCGGGCGCTCTCGGGGTGCATCTCGTGGCCGTTCATGGCCCGGGTGCCGGCACTGGAGACGGTCCAACCCAATCCGAGCTCGTTGCTCCGCTGTTCGAGCATGCGCTGGGCAATCGGCGACCGGCAGATGTTGCCGGTGCACACCACAAGAATTTTCACCGGTTCAGTATGCGTCCTCCGGACTCGACAGTCGCTCGACCATTGCGCGTCGGTGCCCGAACCCCGGCCTGCAGGGTTCGGCTGGCCCAGGCAGAATGCGTTGGGGCGGACGTGCGATCATGTGCCGTAACGCTCGCCTGCGCCCGTAGGAACGCCGACGACAACACACGAATCAGAGGGAGACTTCAATGTCGACATACACCGCGATTGACGCCGCTATCGACGGCTTCCTGAACACCACCCCCTGGGCGATGGACCTCTTGTTCTTCTTCGTCTCCGGAGTGCAGTGATCTAATCGATCCAGTTATAGCAGGAAATGCGGTGAATTCGAATAAATAATTCGAGTTCACCGCATCTTTTGTCAATGGACTCTATATACTGAATTGGCACGATGCATTATTCCGTACTTCAACCCTTATCATAGATAAGTGTGTTGACATTTTAAGGAGTAAGAATTTATGACCTCAGTATTCAGTTTGGACATCCTCGAGATCATCGCATTCGTCATCGAGACGTTCGGGTCGTAACCGAGCAGTTCCCGATATGAGAACTCGGGGGTTTTGAATCGCTGACCTGGTCTCCCGGAGCTTCGCAGCCCGGGAGATCAGGTCATTCGCCCGTCGAAACTGCAGCAATGAAGTGGCCTACTCGGCTGATGGCTTCGCGGCGGCAGTCTCGACAGGCTCGGTAGGTGCAACCGACATACTGCGAAACCAGAACTCGGTGTTGTCTCCGCGCCAGCCAACTCGCCCCGGCCGTAATTGGGGCGGCGACTGCTGCGCACCGATATCGATTGCACCGAGGACGAGTTCGCCATCCTGACGGACCGCGAGAGACACCGAATTGTTGTCGACGCCTACGTCGGCTTCGAAGTGTGACCACGTTCGCGTCGTCGCCGGAAGCGGTGCGGTGGCGATGGTGCGGTATGCGCCCGAACCGGTGCCCCGGGGAGCCTTGCGCTTCCACACAATCGTTCCCGAGCGCCGGACCAGCGTCACCGCGTACAAGTCGTCGGGTGAGCGGTACCCGAACAAGAGATGAACACCGTCGTAATCCTGCTCCGGCGTCCGCTCGGTCTCGGTCGGCTCATCCGCCCACAACTCGCAGCTCATCGAAAAGCGGGCGAAGTCCTCGCGCTGGGAGAGAGCCCTCAGAACAGCCGAACCGGTCGCCGTCAGCGACCCTGAGTCCGGTGAGTTGCCGTCGATCGGGCCACTCCATCCGCACCCGCCGTCGTGGAACAGTGACCCGCTTGTCGCGATCCAGTCCGGTGAGGTGATCGCTCCCTCGCCCTCTGAATGGCGCAGGGCGTATTCGTTGGTGACCAAGCCTCGTCCGGGTCCGAACTCAGGGGTCCAGTGTCTGTCCGCAGGTGACCCTTGGCGCCCGCCGCAGGCAACGAGACCGCCGGCCGCGATGACCCCCAGGCCCATTCGCAGGGCCCGGCGCCGGGACACGCGCTCGTGAATCAACGGGGTGCGATCTGCAGATCCGTCCACGCCGGGAACGGCTGCGCCGACGCGGTTCTGCTTCCGATCACGCTGAAACCGCCGCGTCCGTCACGGGAGGGCACCGTGGCCACCACAGCGCCGTCCACCCAGATCCTGGTCTCCTGCGGCGACACCGTGATCGTGACGCCGTGGGTGGCACCGGCCCGGATCACCGCGCTGGCCAGTGTTCGGTTGGCGCTGTCGGTGACGGTGGCGCGGTCCTGACCGACCATCAGCCGCACCGACTGATCGGTGCCGGAGCCGGTACGCACCCGCAACCCGGCGGACATGCCGCGGCGGAGGTCGACGGCGGTGCCGGTCAACGTGTAGTTCGTCCACTGGTCGGTGCGTTGTGCGGCCCACAGCGCCTCGGTGTAGGTCAGGGTGTCGGCGTCGAACCGAACGATGCCCGAGGCCAATTCCCTGTCGTCGACCGGACCACGGAAGTAGCGTCCGGGTTCGAGCCAGCTGCTGTCGACCGCAACGGGGTCCATCGCGGCCACCGGCAGGGTCTGGGCACTGCGCATGCGGTCGAACAGTTGGCGCTCGGTGTCTCCGCGTTTGATCTCCAGTCTTTCGAGCGGGGTGACCTGTTCGGCGGAGACCGGCGCCGGCCCGATCGCGTGGCTCTGATTGGTGAAGGCGGCAACGTAGTGATCGCGGATGATCTGCGACGAGATCTCGACAGCAGAGTTGCTGATGCGCGAGCTCGGAGCCGAGAACGGGTAGGAAAACAGTTGGGGCGCAGGCAGGTCGTGGTCGGCGAACTTCTGTCCAGACGCCTCGACGTCGAGAAGCATGCGCTCGCGGAACTGGGCATCGTCTTCGACCTGGCCGTTGAATGTTTCGTGCGCCGCCATGGTCGGGAGTAGTTGGCCGTTCTCGGTGGTGCGGTAGTGCAGATCGTCGGTGTGGGATTGGAAAGACCAGCGCCCCGAGTCGTGCATCCTGTTGATCTGTTGCCAGGTCAGGTAGTACGGCTGCCGGGTGCTCACCGATGAGGTGATCAGGAAACTCACAGCGCTGAAGCCGTAGTCGCCGAGGATGGTGTCGGCGTACTTGTAGAGGCCGGAGGTGCCGTCGTCGAAGGTGATCACCACAGATTGCTCCGGTGGGGTGGAGGTCCCGAGCAGGTAATCGGTGTACTGCTCGCCGGTCAAGGTGCGGTAGCCGGCGGTGTGCAGCATCTTCATCTGCGCGGCAAAGGCGTCCGGGGTGATGACGTACTCGCCGGCATCGGGGTCGTTGCTGATGTCGTGGTAGGTCAGCACCAGGGGTGCGGCGCCGAATCCTGCTCCGAGACGGGCGGTGTTCTCGGCAGCCCACCCTGCGTACAACGCGGTGTCCTCGGAGGTGAAGGTGGGTGCAACTGTGTCTTCGCGGAAGCCGATGTACCTCTGCCACCACCAGATACCGACTGCCGAGGCGACGAGTGACACCACGACACCGATCGCCAGAACCCGGACGATGAGCGCTGTGAATCGGTGCCCGATATGCCCGCGGACGGTCGGCGGTCCGAGCTCGGGCATCAACGCCGCTCCGCGCGAGCGGGTGATGTTCGCCTGCGCGGTCGCGGCGCGATCTCGTCCGAGTAGCTTCATATCAGCGTTCCTCGGCTGAGCACGAAGATGTAGACCACGACGGCCAATGCGATGAACGCGACACTGAACAGCGCGCGCAGGAGCTTTCTGGTCGTCAGGTTCACAGCGACCTCGACCAGATGTTGCGCCGAATCGTCAGCAATGAGTAGGGCAGGAGCCAGGACAGACAGAGCGTGGAGATGAGTCCCATCAGTGGCCGGTAGCGCCATCGGGTCGAGTTGGGGTTGTCGACGGCGAACGCCACGGCCCAGGCGCAGCCTTTGATGAAGATGCCGCCCAGGTAGAGAGCGGTCAGTAACCACAGTCCGTTGACGGGCGCCCAGATCATGTGCCGGATCGCCATCAGTGGCGCAGCCGCGACCCAGACAGCGTGCCCGTAGTAGAGCACGGACGGCTGAAGCCCTCTGCGCCACATGAACGTTCCGGAGAAGCACAGGTTGCGGATGAAGCTTTTCTTCCAGCGCACCTGTTGCTTGAAGAAGGCGCGGGGTGACTCGGGCACAACCGTCCACACCTTGGCCGAGCGCACGTAGCCGACCCGCCATTTGCGCTCGGGGTAGTCGACCGCGGCAACGAACGGAGACTCGGGGTACTGCTCTTTGAGCGCTCGGCCCCGCCACTTCTGGCCCAGGACGTATCCGGTGAGCTGGCGGTCGGTGGCGAACTTGAACTCGCCGCCGAGAAAGCGGTCATTGGCCCACGCCGGCAAGTAGTTCCAGATGGCGTCGCGGCGGAACACCGCCAGCGGCCCGGATACGCACGTCACCGACCCGACGGAGGCTTCGGCGGCTTTGACGACGCGGAACGATCCCTCGTACCAGGTGTCCTGGATTTTCGTCAGCAGGGTGGAGTCGGCGTTGAGGGCGCGCGCATGTCCCGACACCGCACCGAGGTCCGCCTCGGACACCAGGGCGGCGACGCAGCGCCGCACCGCGTCCGGTGCCAGGACGCAGTCGGAGTCGGTGAACGCGATCACCTCACCCGTGGCCACCTCGGCGCCGCGAACCAGGGCGTTCTTCTTCCCGACGTTGCGCTCGAGTTCGATCAGCGTGAAGTTCAGCTCGGTGGTGAGGTGTCGCAGGATCTCGGTGGTGCCATCGGTGGAGGCGTCGTCGACGACGATGACCTCGAGGTCGGGATAGTCGGACTCGACCATCGACCGTACGCAGCGCTCGATCACGTCGCATTCGTCTTTGATTGCCACCAGGAAGCTCACGGTCGGCACCGCGTGCAGGGGTGGAAAACTGAGCGGCGCAACGTGGTTGGAGTGTCGTGACTCGGCTGGATCTTCGTATCGTGCGTAGGCGAGGACGAAGGCGTAGATGGTCGACGACAACACCGCGAACCCGTACAACATGATCCACGGGTCGAAGATGATCTCCGGGAACTGCCGAGCCAGCAGAGCGAACAGCGGTGTCAGCGCGAGTATCGCGACCAGGAACTTGGCAGCCCTACGGACGTGTGGGTCCCAGTTGTCGAACCATCGACGTCGCGGTCGCGGAGCGCCCCACTTGTCTGCATCTATCCGCGCGGCTGACCCCGTGGGCGGCGTCCATGTCTGTACCGGCTCGGTCCGCGATGACTGAGCCGAGTGGTGAATAACCATCTGTCAGTGCATATCCGGGATGAGACGGGCCTCGGAACGAAAGGTCATGTCCAGCACCTGCGGCCGGTCGGTGTCGTGATCTGAGGTCCACCAATCGGTCTCACCCGGATGGACGGTGTGCACAAGAATGAGGTCTGCCGATTCGGCGGCTTCGCTCGAAGAGGTCGGAACCCGTTGTCCGTCAATGGTGATGGCAGGGACGTAGGCGTCCGAGTAGGTGACCATGGCACCGGCGCGAGTGAGGTCGGCGATGATTTCCAGGGCGGGGGACTCACGTACGTCGGCGACACCGGGCTTGTACGCAACACCGACGATGTGCACACGGGAGCCGGCCAGCGGCCGACCCGCATCGGCCAGTCGGGCGCGGATCTTGCTGACGATCGCCGACGGGCGTTGCACGATGCCGGTCATCGCTGCCTCGGTGATCGGGGCGCTGCCCCTGGTGCGCCGCAGCTGCCACAGCAGGTAGTGGGGATCGCAGGGAATGCAGTGTCCGCCGACGCCGGGCCCCGGTGTGAACTTCATGAAGCCGTACGGCTTCGTCGCCGCGGCGTCGATGATCTCGGTGATCGGTAGCCCCATCGATTCCGCGACCTCCGCGAACTCGTTGGCGAAGGCGATGTTGACGGCGCGGAAGGTGTTCTCGAGCAGCTTCGCCATCTCGGCGACCTCGGGGGAGGACACTTCGTGCAGTTCGGCAGCGGTGGCGGCCAGGGTGTCTGCCGCGTGATGGGTACATGACGGGGTGACGCCGCCGACCACGCGCGGGGTGGCGGTCGGAGAGTGGCCGGTGACACCGGGGTCGATGCGCTCAGGCGAGAAGGCGACGAAGACATCCTGGCCCACCGCGAAGCCGCGATCTGTCAACGGATCGACCAGCAGTTCACGGGTGCAACCGACGTAGGTCGTCGAGGTCAGGATGATGCTCTGACCACCTCTCGCCTGGGCGACCACGGTCGTGCAGGCCGAATGCAGGGCTGTGAGATCCGGCGCCTGGCTCTCGTCGACCGGGGTGGGTACGCACACGATGACGGTGTCGGCCTCACGGATCTGGTTCGCATCGAGGGTGAGTTCGAGAAGTCCGGAGTCCAGGTCGGTACGCAGTCGGGCGAGATCGGCCGGTGGGAGGTCGATGTTCGCATCGGCGATGTTGGTGAGGCGCTCGACGGCTACGTCGAAGCCGATCACTCGGTGGCCTGCCGCGACGAGCGACATCGCCGTCGGTATGCCGACATATCCCAAACCGACTACCGCAACCACAGCATTGCCTGAACGGTCCATTACTTTGCCTTTCGAAATCGCCGCGGATCTATTCGGGGCAGGGCGTCGCTCAGGGCGATGCAATCCGGTGACGAAGACTTCGATCTGATTGAGCGTTCGAGAAAAAATGCACTCAGATCAACATCGATGGTGACTCCGCACAGCTGGTGTTCGCGCAGTTTTACGCGACTTCCTACCGAGATCCGTCGCAAACTGTACTCGAAACAGGCCAAAATCCCCGCTCGAGAACTGAATTACCGCTGATTCATCTGTTGGGCCCACAGGCTAGGACGGCGGTCTCCAGTCGACTGCCCAAGTTTAGGCGATTCGAATTTGACACACCACTCATTGAAATAAGCACGGCAATGTAATTGCAGACAATTTGCAACTCGGGGGTCGACCCAGCCGTTGCCGGTATTTTCGATGAGACGTAAGCGAACTTATGACCGTAACGGTCGTCGATGGCTGCAGTTCACTGCGCCACGACCCCGGGATGCCCGTCGATGCGCTGTAGGTTCTGCACTTCGGTTCTAGTTAATCGACCGCCGTCCCTTGAGAACCCAGTCATTGAAACAGCACCGGCGACGGCTGTGCGCTGGAAGTTCCCACTATCTGAGACGACGGGTGCGGACCAAGGGGCAACCGGTGATTGCTGTTGTCCGGCAATGACATAGACGATCAGAAGTTCGGACGGAGTCGGCCTAGTCGGGCTGTCCGCGCTCGAGAGATTCAAGCGATTCGACATAGGGCGGCAACCGTTTGCCGTCGAACGGCTCGAACCAGTTGTCGAACTCCGCGGAGGCTTCACCGCGGCGAACAGGTCCGGTATCGCTCTCATTGGGGCCGTAGAGGTGGTCGTGATCGGCGCCCGCCAGCAATTCTCGTGCCAACGTGGAACGCCAGTCGTCCGCCAGGTCGAGGCCGTAGGTGTCTTTGTAGAACTGGACGTGGTCGACCAAGACACGAATGAGTAGTTCTTGGGCGACGCAGTCCGGTGGCGACCACTCTCGGGTCAACCGGGCGAACAGGTCGGCTGCCGCGACTATCAGCTTCTGTACGAACCGATAGTCGTACTCGTGCGCGAAACGTCTGGGTAGAAAGGGCAGGATGGTCCCGTCGGTGGTCAGCCACACCTCGGGATCGGCCGTGGACCTGCCTGCCAGGTCTTCGAAGAGCCCATCCGTTACATAGTAGGAGGCAACCCACAATGCGGCCGAGAGGGCGTCAGCTTGCTGCTGCTGGACCGCCCGCGCAGTGGGGTCGCGTTCCATGGGATCGACGCCGAGGAGCTCAGGTGGGATGCCTGAGACCCGGCGGGCGGTGTGCATGAATGTGGTCGTCGTTTCACCCATTCGAGGCCCCCACGAAGATAAGTCAGGTTACGGCGCACGTATCTCGACGCGATCAAATCCTGGTCAATGGAAGTCTGCCCAAGGCTGGGTAGAGCTAAACGCGCGCGGCACATTCTGGGGATGCTTGCCCGGTCAACTTTGAGGCATAGCAACGGCCGGGCGTCTAATTATTCAGCCGTGCGAGAGGGGCGTAGCGAAGTCTCTCGGAGAGTGAGATTTTTATTCGCAGTAACGAGGCAAACGTCGTCTGATGGGAAGGCTCGTGTGCGCCTCTGTTGCCGGCGATGTCACGCACGCAGGGAGTGCGGGATGTTCATTGGTGCCGTAGATCCGGCCAAATTCGTTGAGCGGGGGATTATCTCGGAATGCGCAAAACCCAAGGCAGCAACGCGGAAGACGCCTGCGCATTGATCTGCTCTCGATCGTCAGCGCGCTTGACCATCCGGCCGATGGCCAACGCGACAGCGATAGACGCCAGTACCCAGACGACGGCCCCGATGCCGCTCAACCACCACATTCGCAAAATTATGACTATCGAGAACTGGAAAAGAAAGCCAGATCGAAGAATTGATTGTGACGATCACGAATTGCTCGCTAGTGCCGGAATTTCAGGCCTTGCGATCCCATTGAGCGGGGGATGAAGCCAAGAATGCGGCCGTCCTGAGAATGATCGGCGCCGAACAGTAGGGGCGTCGCCTCGCGCACCGACTTCGACACCCGTGAGGTCGCAAATGGTGCTCGAGAGATTGGAAACTCGATTCTGATTCGACAGTCATCTGCGGTGCCCGATGTACTCGCACTTTCGCCGGAAGCCGTGCACCAATGACTCGATCATGTGACCGACACGTAATCCTTTCGACGCTGTTTGATGTCCTTTCCTGTCCATACTGAATGGCATGTGGTGGATCGCTATCGGAGCCGTCTTCTGGGTGCTGATGGCGATGATGGTTGCCCTGCTCATCGGACAGGTGGTCAGCCATGCCGATCTCGAGGACGAAGCCGTTGCGCTCCGTCGGCAAGGTCGAGGTCGAACCTGCGTCTTCTTCGCTGACAATGCGAACTGCACTACGGCACGGGGAGTCGCTGAAGTTCATATGAACAAGCGACGGCATCAGGTTCAGGCGTCAATCACTGCATCACGTTGTTGCACAACAATTGTGACTCCATGTGCGGGTGGAGGATGGGGCTACCCCTGATATGCGAATCTGGCCCCAGTAACGGACAATCATTCGAGACGTCCGTCGAGGGTCAATCGAAGAGTCGGGGAGTATGAAGAAGGTCATTCGTTTAGTTACCTGCGCGGCGTTGGCCGCGTGTCTCGCTGTGAGCGCACCGACGGTGGGGGCCGCACCGGAGGCACCGGACTCGAGCGCCACCTCCAGCGGCGACATCGGATACTGGGATCAACAGTTGGCACAGCGAGATCGATCGATATTGAACCGAGCTGCGGTGGGAACGGAACGAGAATCTGTGGTGCAGGTGTACTCAACCGCGATGAACCGCTCGGTGCCTGTGCATATTCGGCGACCCAAGGACACGGCAACGCCGGCCCCGGTTCTCTACCTGCTCGATGGTGGCGCCAGGTACGCCTCCACCGACATCGCCCAGTACCTCGACAACGCCCACGTCAACATCGTGTCGCCCGCAGGCGGTATCAACGCCTACTGGACGGACTGGAAGAGTCCCGATCCCGATCTGGGTGTCGCCAAGTGGGAGACGTTCATGACCAAGGAACTCCCGCCGGTGATTGACAACATGCTCGGAACCACCGGGCGTAACGCGGTGGCAGGGATGTCACGTGTAGGAACGTCAGCCCTGCAGTTAGCGATCGCGAAACCTGGCCTCTATGACGGTGTTGCTGCCTACAGCGCGTGTGCAAACGTCAGCGATCCAGTTGGGCAGGCGTTGATCCGGATCACCATGAACCACGTCGGGGTGGGAGACCCGGAAAACATGTACGGGCCGTCGAACGATCCGGAATGGGCTGCTCACGATCCGTGGGTTCATGCCGAACGTTTGCGAGGCACGGCAGTCTTCTTGTCGGCGGGCAGTGGCCTGCCGGGCCAATACGATCGGCTGAACGACTCCTACATCGGTGGCGATATAGCCAAGTTGGCGGACCAGATCATCGCTGGTGGCGCGATCGAGGCGGTGACCAACGGGTGCACCCGCGCGTTCGCGATCCGTTTGACTGCACTGGGTATGCGTCCGACCACGCACTTCCGGTTGACGGGCACCCACGCCTGGAGTTACTGGAACGATGATTTCCATGCCTCGTGGCCGATGCTGTCGAGGTCGCTGGGCTTGGGCTGATGCTCGCGTAGTCAGCGGATGAGTCCGGCCGGGTTTACGATCGGTACCAATGAAGTGGATCCGCAGATTGTTGATCGCAATGTGCGTGGGTCTGGTCGTTCTGCCTGTGGTGCTGGGTGTTTCGGGTTACATGCTGTTCACCAAGGGCCACATGGATCGGGTGACGAGGGCAGACGCGATCGTTGTCCTTGGAGGTGAGCATGACGGCCGTGAAGCGTACGGCCTGGACCTAGCCACACGGGGATACGCCGACACAGTCCTACTTTCGAACCCGTATTGGTCCGGCGACAAGGTCATGAAGAAGGAATGCGCTGCCTCCACCCCGGAAGTGACGGTCGTTTGCTTCAAGCCGCAACCTGCAACCACTCGTGGCGAGGCCATCTTCACCCAGCAGATGGCAGAACGGTTCGGATGGGACCACGTCATCGTCATCAGCTGGCGCTATCACCTCTTGCGGGCACGCTTCGTCTTCTCTGAGTGCTTCACGGGGAAGGTGACCATGACTGGCGTACCGCGCGCCTATGACTTCTCACTGGCGAAGTGGGAAAGTGTTTATGCCTACCAGGTAGTGGGCTTTGTGAAGGCAGCGGCGGTGGGCTGCGATCGTTTCCTGTAGCAATCCGTCTTCACGTGAGCTTGCCGTACACGGAGTAGATGACGTGACTGATCAAGTAGGCGTCAACGGCTGCGAGTGCAGAAATCGCGACATTCTGTAGGACGGTCAGAAATACTGCACCCACTCCCTGCACGGAGAAGCGCTGGGGGAGGGTCGACATCACCACAAACGACGAGCTGGCCCCGCAGAATCCTACTGCCGTGGCGGTCAACGACCACGATGTCTGCGACTCGCCGGCAACGGCGACGGCGAGGAGCGCCGCACTGAATGCGTTCAGTGCGAGGACTATCCGCTGGTCGCGCCACGGCAACAGCGTGAGAGCGCAGTAGCCGAACGCGCCACCTGCGGCGCCACCCAGCGTGACTTGGAGGAGGGGACTCATCGAGTTCCGAGTCGGGCAAGGAGTTGGCCTGCGGCGATCGCGCCGGTCGCAACGAAGAGTGACCCGATGAGATACGCAACGGAGAGCCACACGTCGGTGGATGTTGTGGCAACAACGACGGCGACGCTCAGGGCGCCTAGTCCGCTGCAGAAGCCGAGCACGAACCAACGTAAATATGGTCGTCGGTACCAGCCCGTTTCCAGCGCGCCGAACAGCAAGCCTGAAATACTGATTGCGATCAGACTGACAACGAAATCGTGGCGAGGACCGGAATACCACTGGTCGAGCAACTGCCGTGCTCCGGCACCGAAAGCACCTCCCGTTGCAGCGCAGACGAGTTCGATGCCGCGGAAGGCGCGCTGTGGCATGCCGCCAGTTTATGTGCGTAAGTGTCGTCGAGCAGTCGACGGCGGTGGGGGATTGGTCACTCTCGTTGGTAACTCCACCTCCGTCAAGACGGAGACGGACCCCCGGGTCGGGGGTCCGTCGATACTTCTATCCGCCCGAGCTACCTGCAAACAGGCTGGTGACAACGAACTGGATGATCTGGCCGAAAACTTCAATGAACCCGAACAGCTCTGATGACATATGCGATCCTCTCGAGGCTTCCGAATACAACGGACGGGACTTTAGTCCGACCGCTTTTCAGAATGCCTCATCAAAAATTGGGGTGAAGCTTTTTCAGATAATCCCAAGCTGGCCGCTTAGACGGAGGGATCAGTTGGGAAAAGTGGACCTGAGCGTTGATTCCGGCCGCAGGGTGCCGTCAGGGTCGGTGACGAAGGCGCCTGGGCAACCGCCAGAGAGCGAAGAGCTGACGGCGGCCCATACCAGCGGGTTGTAGGGTGCTGCTCCGTGATCGAAGCGGCCATTCAGACCTGGTACACCCGGTATCGCCGAGAGCCGACACTGCGCTCCATCCAACCGGCCGTCGCTGTACTCGCGCTCGTTGCGAATCGCGTAGTAGCGGGTAGGCCCAGGGGTATCGCGCCCAGCGTTGAGCGTCTGCATGAACTTAGAGCCCATACACACTTGACGGGCAATATCGCCTGAACAGCCCGGCGCGACGCCATATTGCGGGGTGCCGATGGCCACGTAGTTGTCGACGTGCTCAGTACCTCCCAAGACCTTGAGGTAGTACCGCGACGACAGTCCGCCGACGCTGTGTCCGATCAGAGACAACGCGCTGCCAGGTTGACGTCCGCGGATTCCATCGACGGTGGACGCGATGTCGTGCGCGTCGCCTATGAGGTCGGTGCCGGCAAGACCCAGCACGCGAGTCTGGAAACCCTGAATCCCAAGTGCCTGCGCGAGAAGTTGGTATGTTTCCGGGCTTTGGCCCTGGCCGGGCACAATGATCGCGACCCGCGCAGGTGGAGCAGCTGCAGCAGGTGGAGCCACCGATAGTGCTACTGCGATCGATGAAATTCCTATTAAGACCCTGGTTGTCAGTCTCGTGTGCATCTGTCGATTAGAACGTGTCGGTGTAAAGAACGGATTACCGGGACCCTAAGTTGCGGTGTGGTGAGCATTAGAACGAGTGTGGTCGCAACAAGTATGCGACGCCGCAAGAATCGATGGCCTGTGCTGCCCCGCGCTCTGCGGCAATTTCTGATCTGCTAACGCTCTTTGCCCCGTTCGAGGAGATCGAGAAGGTAGGTGCCATACCCAGACTTCATGAGCCGTTTTGCGCACAGTAGGAGTTGTTCGTCGTCGATGAAACCGCGGCGCCACGCGACCTCTTCGGGGACGGCGATCTTGAGTCCTTGACGTTCTTCGACGGTGCGGACGAAGTTGCCGGCGTCGAGCAGCGAGTCGAAGGTGCCGGTGTCGAGCCATGCGGTGCCGCGGGGCAGCACCTCGACCTGGAGTAGACCTTTGTCGAGGTAGGCGCGGTTGACGTCGGTGATCTCGTACTCGCCGCGTGCACTGGGCTCGAGGTTGGCTGCGATCTCGACGACGTTGTTGTCATAGAAATACAAACCCGGAACCGCAAAATTGGACTTGGGTTTCTCTGGCTTTTCCTGCAAATTGATCGCTGTGCCGGCGGAGTCGAACTCAACAACCCCGTAAGCCTCCGGGTTGCGGACCCAGTAAGCGAAGACTGCGCCACCCGCGATCGTTTGGAATCTGTTGAGCTGCTCGCCGAGTCCTGGGCCGTAGAAGATGTTGTCGCCCAACACGAGTGCCACCGAGTCGGAGCCGATGTGATCGGCGCCGAGAACAAAGGCCTGCGCGAGCCCGTCCGGCTTCGCCTGTACCTGATAGGTGATGGCGAGGCCAAACTGGGAACCATCGCCGAGCAAGGCGCGGAACGCTTGCTCATCGTGCGGGGTCGTGATGATCAGGATGTCTCGAATATTTGCCAGCATTAAAGTGGTCAGCGGATAATAAATCATCGGTTTGTCATATACCGGGACCAATTGTTTGCTGACACCCTGAGTTATGGGATGCAGCCGTGAGCCGGTCCCTCCGGCCAGGATAATTCCGCGCATGCCGATACCATAATGCTTGTTATCTCAGTCGGCTCAGTGAGAGCGATTTCAGTAAGGTCTGCTGCATTCAACAAGGGAGAAATATGCGGGTATTGATCACCGGTGGAGCGGGCTTCATCGGCGCGAACTTTGTGCACCGAACACTCGCCACCCGGCCGGACGTGCAGGTCCGCGTCCTCGACGCGATGACCTACGCCGCCAACGCCGCAT
>NZ_JAFRDR010000020.1 GCF_017377795.1 Williamsia soli
AAATTGTGTTCGGCGGTGTCCTACTCTCCCACACTGATTAGGGTGCAGTACCATTGGCGCTGGTGGGCTTAGCTTCCGGGTTCGGAATGGGACCGGGCGTTTCCCCACCGCTATAGCCGCCGTAACTCTATGAAACACACACCCACAAACAAAGTATGTCTACTCGTGAGAGTGTTTTTTTGTTTGTGTGTTGTTTCAGATATTGCACAGTGGATGCGAAACAAGTTTTTATTGTTTGTTTTGGTTGTAAGTCCTCGGCCGATTAGTACCAGTCACCTGCATCGGTTACCCGACTTCCAGTTCTGGCCTATCTACCCCATGGTCTGTGGGGGGCCTTAACCACGCGAAGGTGGTGAGAAACCTCATCTTGGAACAGGCTTCCCGCTTAGATGCTTTCAGCGGTTATCCCTTCCGAACGTAGCTAACCAGCAGTGCCCTTGGTAGGACAACTGGCACACCAGAGGTTCGTCCGTCCCGGTCCTCTCGTACTAGGGACAGGTTTCCTCAAGTTTCTTACGCGCGCGGCGGATAGAGACCGAACTGTCTCACGACGTTCTAAACCCAGCTCGCGTGCCGCTTTAATGGGCGAACAGCCCAACCCTTGGGACCTACTCCAGCCCCAGGATGCGACGAGCCGACATCGAGGTGCCAAACCATCCCGTCGATATGGACTCTTGGGGAAGATCAGCCTGTTATCCCCGGGGTACCTTTTATCCGTTGAGCGACACCGCTTCCACTTGCCGGTGCCGGATCACTAGTCCCGACTTTCGTCCCTGCTCGACATGTACGTCTCACAGTCAAGCTCCCTTGTGCACTTACACTCAACACCTGATTGCCAACCAGGCTGAGGGAACCTTTGGGCGCCTCCGTTACATTTTAGGAGGCAACCGCCCCAGTTAAACTACCCACCAGGCACTGTCCCTGAACCAGATCATGGTCCGAGGTTAGATATCCAATACGATCAGAGTGGTATTTCAACAACGACTCCACACACACTGGCGTGCATGCTTCACAGTCTCCCACCTATCCTACACAAACCGAACCGAACACCAATACCAAGCTATAGTGAAGGTCCCGGGGTCTTTTCGTCCTGCCGCGCGTAACGAGCATCTTTACTCGTACTGCAATTTCGCCGAGTCTGTGGTTGAGACAGCAGAGAAGTCGTTACGCCATTCGTGCAGGTCGGAACTTACCCGACAAGGAATTTCGCTACCTTAGGATGGTTATAGTTACCACCGCCGTTTACTGGGGCTTAAATTCTCAGCTTCACACCCAAAGGTGTTAACCGGTCCTCTTAACCTTCCAGCACCGGGCAGGCGTCAGTCCGTATACATCGTCTTACGACTTCGCACGGACCTGTGTTTTTAGTAAACAGTCGCTTCTCTCTGGTCTCTGCGACCACACCCAGCTCACAACGCGAAGTTGATCACCAGACGTGGTCCCCCTTCTCCCGAAGTTACGGGGGCATTTTGCCGAGTTCCTTAACCACAGTTCTCTCGATCGCCTTAGTATTCTCTACCTGACCACCTGTGTTGGTTTGGGGTACGGGCCGTGTCGCCACTCGCTAGAGGCTTTTCTCGGCAGCATAGGATCATGGAATTCGCCTCATTCGGCTACGCATCACCTCTCAGGCTATGTGTGTTCCGGATTTGCCTAGAACACGCCCTACAGGCTTACACCAGTACAACCACTGACTGGCCCCACTACCTTCCTGCGTCACCCCATCGCTTGACTACTACCAACCAAGGTCCCGCGCATCCAGTCCCAGGGCCACCCGAAGGCGGCTAAGGAACATTCAGGGCGGTTAGTACAGCTGATTCATCACGGGCGCGACTACACGGGTACGGGAATATCAACCCGTTGTCCATCGACTACGCCTGTCGGCCTCGCCTTAGGTCCCGACTCACCCTGGGCGGATTAGCCTGGCCCAGGAACCCTTGGTCATTCGGCGGAACAGTTTCTCACTGTTCTTTCGCTACTCATGCCTGCATTCTCACTCCCACACCCTCCACCACTAGATCACTCTGTGGCTTCCAGGGATGCAGGACGCTCCCCTACCCACCCACACACCTAGTCACACCCCCTTGAGGGTGAGACGGGCTATTGCGTGAGTGCCGCGGCTTCGGCGGTGTACTTGAGCCCCGCTACATTGTCGGCGCAGGATCACTTGACCAGTGAGCTATTACGCACTCTTTCAAGGGTGGCTGCTTCTAAGCCAACCTCCTGGTTGTCTTCGCGACCCCACATCCTTTTCCACTTAGTACACGCTTAGGGGCCTTAGCCGGCGATCTGGGCTGTTTCCCTCTCGACTACGAACCTTATCGCCCGCAGTCTCACTGCCGCACTCTCACTCACCGGCATTCGGAGTTTGGCTGACGTCAGTAACCTTGTAGGGCCCATCGGCCATCCAGTAGCTCTACCTCCAGTGAGAAACATGCGACGCTGCACCTAAATGCATTTCGGGGAGAACCAGCTATCACGGAGTTTGATTGGCCTTTCACCCCTACCCACAACTCATCCCCTCCATTTTCAACTGAAGTGGGTTCGGTCCTCCACGACGTCTTACCGTCGCTTCAACCTGGCCATGGGTAGATCACTCCGCTTCGGGTCTAGACCCGGCGACTCGATCGCCCTATTCGGACTCGCTTTCGCTACGGCTACCCCACACGGGTTAACCTCGCCACCGAGCACTAACTCGCAGGCTCATTCTTCAAAAGGCACGCCATCACCCACCAGCCACTAAAGACTGCACAGGCTTTGACGGATTGTAAGCGCACGGTTTCAGGTACTATTTCACTCCCCTCCCGGGGTACTTTTCACCTTTCCCTCACGGTACTAGTCCGCTATCGGTCACCAGGGAGTATTCAGGCTTATCGGGTGGTCCCGACAGATTCACAGCAGATTTCACGGGCCCGCTGCTACTTGGGTGTCTACTACAACAGTCAACATGTTTTCGTCTACGGGACTCTCACCCTCTACGACAGGCCGTTCCAGACCACTTCGACTAACACACTGATTTCTCACTGTCGGCCCATCCGGCAGAATGGACAAAATAGATCCCACAACCCCACACACACAACCCCTGCCGGGTATCACATATGCATGGTTTAGCCTCATCCGCTTTCGCTCGCCACTACTCACGGAATCACTATTGTTTTCTCTTCCTGTAGGTACTGAGATGTTTCACTTCCCCACGTTCCCTCCACACCCGCTATATATTCACAGGTGGGTAACACGACATCACTCGTGCTGGGTTTCCCCATTCGGACACCCTCGGATCACAGCTCGGTTGACAGCTCCCCGAGGCTTATCGCAGCCTCCTACGTCCTTCATCGGCTCCTGGTGCCAAGGCATCCACCGTACGCTCTTACACACTTACAACAAATAAACAAAACAAAAAATAAAGATGCTCGCATCCACTGTGCAATTCTCAAACAACACACACCAACCACACCCAACACCCCCACCCCACTTCTTCAAGCAGAGCAGATAACAGGCGGAAAGCAGTCGGCATCTTTGTCTAACCCTAGAAAGAACACGTGTGTTCTCTCAGGACCCAATAGTGTGTCAATGCCTGCCATGGTCACCCATGACAGCGCCGGCAACATCCAAACGAACGTTGCTGGCATTGTTAGCGTTTCACCCATGAGCTCCCACCACAGAACATTCGCCTGTGAAGCGGGGCCACCACACTCGCACCACATACCGAAATACATGGCTGCTGGTACAAAGCAGCAGCGACAATGTGGTTTATATTGCTCCTTAGAAAGGAGGTGATCCAGCCGCACCTTCCGGTACGGCTACCTTGTTACGACTTCGTCCCAATCGCCAATCCCACCTTCGACGGCTCCCTCCCACAAAGGGGTTGGGCCACCGGCTTCGGGTGTTACCAACTTTCATGACGTGACGGGCGGTGTGTACAAGGCCCGGGAACGTATTCACCGCAGCGTTGCTGATCTGCGATTACTAGCGACTCCGACTTCACGGGGTCGAGTTGCAGACCCCGATCCGAACTGAGACCGGCTTTAAGGGATTCGCTCCACCTCACGGTATCGCAGCCCTCTGTACCGGCCATTGTAGCATGTGTGAAGCCCTGGACATAAGGGGCATGATGACTTGACGTCATCCCCACCTTCCTCCGAGTTGACCCCGGCAGTCTCTCACGAGTCCCCGCCATTACGCGCTGGCAACATAAGATAAGGGTTGCGCTCGTTGCGGGACTTAACCCAACATCTCACGACACGAGCTGACGACAGCCATGCACCACCTGTACACCAACCACAAGGGGGGCGACATCTCTGCCGCTTTCTGGTGTATGTCAAACCCAGGTAAGGTTCTTCGCGTTGCATCGAATTAATCCACATGCTCCGCCGCTTGTGCGGGCCCCCGTCAATTCCTTTGAGTTTTAGCCTTGCGGCCGTACTCCCCAGGCGGGGTACTTAATGCGTTAGCTACGGCACGGATCCCGTGAAAAGGAACCCACACCTAGTACCCACCGTTTACAGCGTGGACTACCAGGGTATCTAATCCTGTTCGCTACCCACGCTTTCGTTCCTCAGCGTCAGTTACTACCCAGAGACCCGCCTTCGCCACCGGTGTTCCTCCTGATATCTGCGCATTTCACCGCTACACCAGGAATTCCAGTCTCCCCTGTAGTACTCAAGTCTGCCCGTATCGCCCGCACGCTTGGAGTTAAGCCCCAAGTTTTCACGAACGACGCGACAAACCGCCTACGAACTCTTTACGCCCAGTAATTCCGGACAACGCTCGCACCCTACGTATTACCGCGGCTGCTGGCACGTAGTTGGCCGGTGCTTCTTCTCCAGGTACCGTCACTCACGCTTCGTCCCTGGTGAAAGAGGTTTACAACCCGAAGGCCGTCATCCCTCACGCGGCGTCGCTGCATCAGGCTTGCGCCCATTGTGCAATATTCCCCACTGCTGCCTCCCGTAGGAGTCTGGGCCGTGTCTCAGTCCCAGTGTGGCCGGTCGCCCTCTCAGGCCGGCTACCCGTCGTCGCCTTGGTAGGCCATTACCCCACCAACAAGCTGATAGGCCGCGGGCCCATCCCAAACCGCCGGAGCTTTCCACCACAGAACATGCATCCCATGGTCATATTCGGTATTAGACCCAGTTTCCCAGGCTTATCCCAAAGTTTGGGGCAGATCACCCACGTGTTACTCACCCGTTCGCCACTAATCCACCAGCAAGCTGGCTTCATCGTTCGACTTGCATGTGTTAAGCACGCCGCCAGCGTTCGTCCTGAGCCAGGATCAAACTCTCCATGAAAAC
>NZ_JAFRDR010000021.1 GCF_017377795.1 Williamsia soli
TGGAACACGGCGCTACCGCCGTCAACGACGTCACCCTGCTGTTCATCACCAACAAACCCTTCGCCATCTGCTACGAGGTCGACGACAACCACCCCTACCCCATGAACACCAACGACTGAGACAAGAGCGCGACCAGGTCGTGCGAAGCAACTGCAATGCAACAGTGTAAAAGCAACTATGAGTTCTGCTTGAACAACCGTTTGAGCCGGGTCGACTCCAACACATTGGCCAGAGACACGACAGACATGCTCTTAAACAGGACCGCTCGCTGATGCATCGAAAGCTAGATCCTGAGCAGCGGCGCCTCGTCGATTTCGCCGCAATGTGGCTGCACTATGGAGGTGGGTCGCGAGAAGACATTTTCGTCTCCTTCGGTCTCACTGAGGAGCAGTATTTTCAACGCCTGCTTCATCTTCTGACCCACCGGCCCCTGGCGGTGGGGCTCGATGCCGGCGTTCGGAACCGCATGCTCGCAGTGGGTAAGGCGCGCCTGTCCCCTCAACGGCGCAGCTCGACTGAACGGTGACCGCGGCATGCCGCAACCGGGGCGCGCCAGGTTTGGCACTGGCAGTGACTAGGCCGTAAGAGGACGTCGCATCCCGCATCTTTCGGGCCTGTTCACATCCCTAACGAGATCATCTGCGTATGTAGGTACCTTGCGCCGGTTGTGCCGTGCTCGGGCCAATCCTTCTGTGAAGACTGCCGAATGCGTTCTCGCCTGCGCCCAACTCCTGGTCGAGTCGCGCGATCTGTCCTTGGACGAGTGGCATGAAAGGGGAGAAGGGGGCAATCGCTGCTCGTAGCGCAACCCACACGTCGTAGTCATCGCTGCCCCACCATGACCGCGTCCAGTTGGACATCAACTCAGCATCGCCCGACTGAATGATCGCTTGTCGCAGCGACGTCTCAACCTCGCTGCGCAAACTAACCACCCCAGGAGCGTCCGAGCCAACAAGTAGCGGTCCCTTGTAGGCCGCGTACGCTGCGTGGACCTCACCTGCAGAAAGCAACGCTTCGATTGCGAGCCAGTCGCCCGCTACGGTCGCGTTCAAACGGTAAGGTCGCGACCTCAGCAACTCAGAGCCCAGTAAGTGTCGCAACCGGTTCAGCTCGGCCCGAAGTGTGGAATCGCCGTTGTCGTCCTGATAAAGGTGTACCGCCAGTTCATCTCCCGATAGGCCACGCGGTGCCGACGCCAGCAGAAGGACTATTTCGCTGTGGCGTCGACTGAGGTGTAACTCCTCTGGTTTCGAGCCCCCGTCCTGAACTGTCACGACAGACCCTGCGCGACCCAGCGATTCGATCTGGACATGCAGTGAACCTCTGATAGAACTTGGTCTCAGCGGGTGAGGTGAGACTAGCTGCCTAACCATCTCCGATTCAGCCATGCGGGCCGCTGCTCGAATCAACGCAACCGTTTGAGGCTTGATAATCTCCTCGCCCCCAGTGATGTCGAGGGCGCCTAATACCGCCGACGTATGAGGATCACGAATTGGCGTTGCGGCACAATTCCAACGTCGTACCGACCGGCGAAAGTGTTCCGTCCCGACCACAGTGGCCGTGCGATTGAGTTTGATAGCGAGACCAGGGGCGTTAGTGCCTGCCAATCGCTCATCCCAGTTGGATCCCTCTACAAAGCCGATCGATTCCGCATCACGGAGTGCTCGCGACGTGCCGGCGACCCACAGCAGTTGGCCCGCAGCGTCGGAAACGGCCATGATCGCATTACTTTCGCGCGCCGCTTGGCCGACGACGTCGTCGAGCAGGGGGAAGACACGGGCAAGTGGATGGGAAGCACGCACATGGCGCAGATCGCCGTCGGGCATTGTTAGGGGTGCAACTGTTGTTTCGGTGTCGACACCTGCAG
Source organism: Williamsia soli (assembly GCF_017377795.1). Classification (GTDB taxonomy): domain Bacteria; phylum Actinomycetota; class Actinomycetes; order Mycobacteriales; family Mycobacteriaceae; genus Williamsia; species Williamsia soli. Next base: position 1,868 of record NZ_JAFRDR010000021.1, read on the forward strand.
CGGCAGAACGACGCCATGATTCCGCGACCTCAGCCCGCATCAGGCCGTCGTGTCGAGTGACGACGAATCGTCGTGGTCCAGCGCTCATCGTGAGGTCGTGCTCGTCTGAAAAGCATTCTTGTCGTCGGGCCGAGATATGTTCATCCGCAGACTCCCGTTGCTCGTCCCGATTAGTAGTGGACGTGGCGTGCAGTAGGTTAACGCTAGCGTAACGCTACCGCCTAGGGATGTCTATAGCCTGGCGGAGGTCGTGCTTAACGGGCGGCCGGGACGGAGGATGCCAGGGCGGCGTAGCGTGCCGCTGGGCCCTGGCATCCTCGAACTGCGCCCCGGCGGAGCCTAGTCGGCCACCGCGGGGACTGAACTACCATCGCGGCGTCGCGACACGCTGGCAAACCTGGCGGCCAGTGCCCCAACGCCGAGCCCGAGTGCCAGTCCCGCAAGCCAGGACCAGATCACAAATAGTGCGTTCTCGTCGGGGGCTACTCCAGCGGCGATGAAGCAGCAGGCGCCCAGGAACGACACGGCGGTAGCGGACATCCAGGGTAAGGGGCTGACGGCGACAAGCAGGAACGCCAGTACCGAGAGAGCCACGACTGTGATGGCCAGGCCACCGCCCATCTCAATAATCAGCTTGGTCGCGAGTGCGGCCCCGCCGATACCAACAACACCCGTCAGGAGTGAGTTCTTCGCACCTTCGATGCCACCTCCGGTGAGGAAGAGCGCCGCGGTGGACACGAGGCCCACCCAGCCCACAATCTCGATGGCGGGGAACTTGGTGGACAGGAACACCCACACTGAAACCAGTAGGCCGGCACTGAGAGCCAGCGCGAAATCGATTCTTGTCTTCATAGTTGACGCCCTCCTCTAGGCCGCCGGCTGTGCAGCGTCACGGAGCATGCCCGTATGAGGGTGGCAGTTGATGTACTCGTACAGTTGGTTGTCCGCGTCGAAGACCGAGCATTCGTGGTAGAGCCGAAGTTCGGAGATTTGATTTGCGACGCGAACGAATGTCGTGAAGATGCGAAGGTGCGTCGGATGAGACTCCGCCCACCGTTCCATCAGATCCACCGACCGCCAATGGCCGATGCAGTACGACTTCTCGATCAGATTTCCGTCCAGGTTGATGTTCTGGACGAAACGATTGCTGTAGCAACCGACCTCCGCGCCGTTGTCTCGCAGAAAATCCATGCCAGCCCGCAGAGTTGGCTCGATCTCTTCCAGGTAGAGGGCACGCTCAACGTCACCCGTGTTGCCCCAGTCTTGACCTGAGCGGATGAGCGCGATGTTGTCATGGGCACGAACAACGACCCGCCCGCCTTTCGCAGGGTCACCCGTAGTGATGTCGAGTGTCCCTTTGGCCAGCATCCTGTCGACCTGTGAGAGGGGGAAGCGTTCGCGCATCGAACCCCAATACCCATGCTCCTGGATCTCGTCGCTTGTTCGATCCATGATTGCGCCGACGCCTGGGAAGTTGTCGGTGAAGGCATAGATGGTTTCGAATTGCTCTGCGCGCGTTGACGCGATCTCCCGGAAGTAGCCCAGACCGTCGTTGAGCCGGTCATCCGAGCTCCACCATGAGTCAACGGTGGGGGAGGACGACCAACGGTTGTAGCTGTCGGTGTTTCGCCAGTATCCGACGGCAATCAAGTTGTCGTAGCCCTGCGCGTCGCGGAAGTATGATAGATCATGCTCCAGCGGCGCGTCCTCGCCCGAGAACGAGTCAACGATGTGCCTTAGTGCCGAGAGCGCAGACTCGCGATTGGCGTCACCGAAGTACTGAACTCCGAGGTACGCCATGACGACTGCTTGCAGAGACTGGTCCGCGCGCGCCATCCACATCGGCCAGGGGGGCGTATAGCTGTCATCGATCCGCCGCTGCAGGGAGCGCGGACACTGGAGATGAGCATCAATCGCTGATTCCATAATCGCTTGCCTTTCTTCGCTGTATGAGTGTTGAGAGAGTGGGTGAGAGGGGTGTTCAGTCGTTGGTGTTCATGGGGTAGGGGTGGTTGTCGTCGACCTCGTAGCAGATGGCGAAGGGTTTGTTGGTGATGAACAGCAGGGTGACGTCGTTGACGGCGGTAGCGCCGTGTTCCATCCAGCCGCCTTCGGGGAACCAGACGAAGCTCCCCGGCCCGTACTCGCCT
>NZ_JAFRDR010000022.1 GCF_017377795.1 Williamsia soli
CGGGTGGATTCCAGTGAACGTCGCAACACCAGTTACGGGGTCGATGTTAGCAACGCGGTGAACGACTCGTTGGGTGTGCGGAAGTCGAGTGCCTTGCGGGGTCGATTGTTCATAGCTCGGGCTACGAAAAGTAGGTCCTCGGCACTGTAGATCGAGAGGTCGGTGCCCTTGGGGAAGTACTGGCGCAGTAGCCCGTTGGTGTTTTCGTTGGTTCCGCGTTCCCACGGCGAATGTGGATTGCAAAACCACACGTCCAGATTGTGGGCGATAGCGATATCCCGATGTGCCCCACGCATTTCCGAGCCCTGATCCCAGGTGATCGACCGTTTCATCTCAGGCGGCAAGGCACCGATCGCAGCAGCCATCGCATCACGGGTCTCCTCACCGGTACGGCCGTTCGGCAGGTGCAGCAAGATCACATAGCGGGTCATCCGGTCCACTAACGTCCCGATCTGCGAGAGACCGTCCTTGCCGAGAATGCAATCCCCCTCCCAATCCCCGGGCAGTGCCCGGTCCTCGATCTCGGGAGGTCGATGGGCGATGAGCAACTCCTCCGGCACGACCTGGCGGCGCCCGTCGGTCTGGCGATGAGGTTTACGGACCGCTCGCCCGGTCCGTAAACACCGCTTGACCTCACGTTTGAGCTCACCCTTGGGCAGCACGAAAATACACTGATAGATCGTCTCCGGGCTGATGCGCATACTGAGATCATCCGGGAAATCGATGACCAACCGGGCACAGATCTGCTCAGGCGAGAAATGTTCTGCACCTGAGAGCTTGTCCCAGACGTACCGGCCGAGCGCGACGTTCACGGTGAGTTTTCGGGGCTTGGGTCTGGGAAGCCGAGCCTCCGCGCAGCGCTGGGCCGACCCCGCCGCGTACCGTTTGTGGCTGATGGTGTTGCGTTTGAGCTCGCGTGAAATGGTCGACGGACTTCGACGCATATCGCGCGCAATCTCCCGAACCCCCTGTCCAGCAGCATGTTTAACAGACAGAAGATCCCGCTCCGACCACGACAAATACCGACCCTGCGGCCCTTCGCCACGATCGGACACGACGTCAGGAACCTTCACTGTTGGAATCACTCCACCAGCCTTAGTCACCAAGTACCGCCCATGCCGCTCGGAGAAGCCCGCGCGTGTCGCCGCGACCTTCGTCGACACCCCGCCAGCCTTCAACTGCCAAAACATCCGAACCTTCATCACCGGAACAGGCGGTGTGCCCATCGAATCACCCTCTTTTCTCAGGGTGTTGCGACGTTCCCTTGAGCCCAAGACG
>NZ_JAFRDR010000023.1 GCF_017377795.1 Williamsia soli
ATAGTCGCTCATATGTTCGAGGGTGGGGATGTCGAAGTGCAGCGGGTGGCCGGTATCGGCCCCGCCAATTGGTTGCGGCCTAATGAATTGCTCCGTAACTGCGAGCAGTCGGTCGCCGCGCAAAGCTACTTCGAATGGGTCCGATACGACAGCGCAGCTCACCTGCACCGAATGGTCGTGGCACCCCTCGACGACACCCCGGCGACGCTGCGGGCGGTCGACCCGTTCGCGGTCTGCGCCGCGCAACTGGCCGCCGCACAGCAGATCACCCAGCAAGGGGCCGAGCACTACCTGACCCGAGCCCTGGCACTGCGCGACCGACTCCCCCACGTCAAGCAGCTGCTGAAGCAAGGACAGGTCGCCGCCCACCACATCGCCCAGATCGTCTCCCGCACCGATCTGATCGAAGGCTCCGAGCACATGGCCGACATCGACCGCGACATCGCTCAGCAACTACGCCGCCGAGGATCGTGGTCGACCAACCGGATCCGGGACATGGTCGATGCGATGATCATGCTCCGCGATCCCGACCTGGTAAGGGAGAACCGCACAGAGGCCACCAAACGTCGCGGGGTGTGGAACAACAACATCGGCGACGGGATGTCGGCGCTCGACGCCGTCGGATCCGCCGAAACCAACAGCCTGATCATGCAGCGCCTGGAGAAGTTGGCGATGTCCGTGTGCAAGGCTGATCCGCGCCGCAAATCCGAACGAATGGCCGATGCCCTCTTCGCCACGGTGATGGGGCGCGAGTTCTGCTGCGAATGCCCCAAAGACCCGAAACATCCTTGCACCGCCAACATCTGGACATGGCCGGCAGAGATGATGGTCTCAGGCGTCGACGTGAAACTGGTCCTGCACGTCATCGCTGATCAAGCAACCGTCAACGGGGACGCCGACAACCCCGGCTACCTCCAAGGCCACGGCGTGATCTCCGCCGAGCATGTCCGCGACATCGCCGACCGCCCCGAAACAAAACAGCGCCCGATGCGCAACGAGTACGAACAATCCGAACCCCTCTGGAACGACTACGACCTACGCGCCGAAGCCGAATACGCCGACCTCTACGC
>NZ_JAFRDR010000024.1 GCF_017377795.1 Williamsia soli
ATGCGGGTATTGATCACCGGTGGAGCGGGCTTCATCGGCGCGAACTTTGTGCACCGAACACTCGCCACCCGGCCGGACGTGCAGGTCCGCGTCCTCGACGCGATGACCTACGCCGCCAACGCCGCATCCCTGGCCCCGGTCGCCGACCAGATCGAACTCATCGAAGGTGACATAGCCGACACCACCCTCGTCGACCGACTCGTCGCCGACACCGACCTCGTCGTCCACTTCGCCGCCGAATCCCACAACGACAACTCCCTCGCCGACCCCTCGGCATTCGTCCACACCAACCTCGTCGGCACCTTCTCCCTCCTCGAAGCCGTCCGCGCCCACAACGTCCGCTACCACCACATCAGCACCGACGAGGTCTACGGCGACCTCGCCCTCGACGACCCCGCCCGCTTCACCGAAGCCACCGCCTACAACCCCTCAAGCCCCTACTCGGCCACCAAAGCCGGCAGCGACCTCCTCGTACGCGCCTGGGTCCGCTCCTTCGGCATCGAGGCCACCATCTCCAACTGCTCCAACAACTACGGCCCCTACCAACACATCGAAAAATTCATCCCCCGCCAGATCACCAACGTCCTGGCCGGCATCCGCCCCAAGCTCTACGGCCACGGCACCAACGTCCGCGACTGGATCCACGTCCACGACCACAACGACGCCGTCTGGACCATCATCGACAAAGGCACCATCGGCGAGACCTACCTCATCGGCGCCGACGGCGAAGTCGACAACCGCACCGTCATCGAAACCATCCTCGAACTCACCGGCAACCCCACCGACGCCTTCGACTTCGTCACCGACCGCCCCGGCCACGACCTGCGCTACGCCATCAACTCACACCGCCTCCGCACCGAACTCGGCTGGCAACCCCAATACACCGACTTCCGCAGCGGCCTCACCGACACCATCGCCTGGTACCGCAACAACCCCGACTGGTGGCAACCACTCAAAACCCAGGTCGAAAA
>NZ_JAFRDR010000025.1 GCF_017377795.1 Williamsia soli
AGCTTGCGCAGGCGGGGCTCGAGGTCTTTCTGGAAGTTGGTCAGGAACCGTTGCTGATCGTGACCGGGTGCGTGGAAGACCAGGTGGTTCAGGCCCGCGTCGGTGTAGGCCTTGACCTTCTCGACGGCCTCGTCGGGATCGGAGGCGACGATCCAGCGTTTGGCGACCTGCTCGATCGGCAGCTCGTCGGCGAGACGTTCCATCTCCGTCGAGGAGTTCACGCTGTGCTTTTGCTCCGGCGTCAGCGACAGCGGCGCCCAGAACCGGCAGTTCTCCAACGCCAGCTCGGGGTCGGGATCGTAGGAGATCTTGATCTCGATCATCCGGTCGATCTCCTCGAAGTTCCGCTCGGCCTTGTCCGCGCCTTCCTTGACCGACGGGATCAGCTTCTCGGTGTAGAGCTCCATACCCTTGCCCGAGGTACAGATGAAACCGTCACCCGACCGGCCTGCGTAGCGGGCCACGACCGGGCCACCGGCAGCGATGTACACCGGCACCGGCTGCTCGGGGATGTCGTACATGTACGCGCCCTGGGTCTTGTAGTACTCACCGTCGAAGTTGACCTCGTCGCCGGTCCACAGCTCGCGCATCAACCGGACCGCCTCCCGCAACCGCGCGAAGCGTTCTTTGAACTCGGGCCACTCGCCCTGAAATCCGGTCGCGTACTCGTTGAGCGCTTCGCCGGTGCCGACACCGAGCATGATCCGGCCCGGGTACATGCAGGCCATCGACGCGAACGCCTGCGCGATCACCGCAGGGTTGTAGCGGAAGGTCGGGGTCATCACCGA
>NZ_JAFRDR010000002.1 GCF_017377795.1 Williamsia soli
AGTTACGGCGGCTATAGCGGTGGGGAAACGCCCGGTCCCATTCCGAACCCGGAAGCTAAGCCCACCAGCGCCAATGGTACTGCACCCTAATCAGTGTGGGAGAGTAGGACACCGCCGAACACAATTTGCGAATACCCCGTATTCGATGATCTCAGGATCTCGAACACGGGGTATTTTGCTATGTTCTGCCGACTTCATCTCGACGGTAGGGCGGCCCCTAGGGCATCAAGTGGGTCATACGACCCACTTGGATCGCTCCGAGCGGTTACGATTCCTGCCATGCCGAGTTCGCTGCACAGTGTCAATCCTCCGTCCCGCACCGTGGCGTCGGTCAGCCGTCGTCGGCTCCTCGGCGGGGTAGCTGTCGGCGCCGCTGGACTCGCACTTGGTGGCCGGGTATTCGGATCGGGTATCGCGTCAGCCTCTCCCGGAGGGAGTATCGGCGCTCAGACGTACGACGCGGTCGTCGTCGGCGGAGGCCTGTCCGGTCTCGCCGCAGCCAAGACGATTGCCGAAGGCGGCCGGTCGGTCCTGGTTCTCGAGGCCCGGGAACGGGCGGGCGGGCGCGTTCACAACATCTCGACGCCGAAACTCGGCGTGACTCTCGACGCAGGTGCAGAGTTCATCGGACCGACTCAAACGCACATCGCGGCGTTGGCGAAGGAGTATGGCGTCGCGTCGCTACCGACCTACAACGCAGGCGACAGCATCTACTGGAACAGCGGTCGTCGGGCCACGATGCCCAGCGCTCTCGGTCTGCCCATCGACCCCGCGTCACCTGAGGCGGCGCTGGCCCTGTCTCAGCTCGAGCTCGAACCGCTGCTGGGGTTTCCCGTCGGCGAGCCCTGGAAACACCGCGATGCGGCGTATCTGGATTCCGTGACCTGGCAACAATGGCTCGAGTCGCGGACGATGTCCCCAACGGCGCGGATGCTCTTGAGCCTGGCGAGTTCTGCGGCACTGTCGGTTGAGGCGCACGAATTGTCGGCGCTGTACTTCTTCAATTACGTCGCGTCTGCAGGCGATGAAGCCAACCCCGGCAGTCTCATCCGGCTGCTCAGCACTGCGGGCGGCGCGCAGGAACGTCTGTTCGTCGGTGGCGCAGCCCTCATCCCTTTGCGAATTGCGAATGAGCTGGGCGAGCGGGTGGTGTACAACGCTCCCGTGCGGTCGATCGGCTGGACCGATGAGGTGGCGACCGTCGAGAGCGATGCTGGGACAGTAAGGGCGAAGAAGGTGGTTGTCGCGATGTCGCCGGCGATCAGTGGCGGCATCGACTACAGGCAGCGCCTGACGTCGGCTCGCGTCGGCTTGCACGCCGGATACCGGATGGGTGCAATCAGCAAGTTCGCCGCGGTATATCGCGAGCCGTTCTGGCGTGCGAAGGGGCTGTCGGGGCAGGTCATCGGCAACGGCGATCCCATCGACGTCTGTTTCGAGAACTACGCCGAGGGCAACCACGTGTTGATGGGGTTCATCTCCGCCGACTCGATGCGTCGCCTGGATCAGGCGTCCGAAGAGCAGATCACGGCCGAATGTACCCAGAACTTCGTCGACTACTTCGGCCCCGAGGCCAACGACCACGTGGATCACGGCATCTTCAAGTGGGACCTGGAGCCGTGGTCACAGGGTGGTCCGGTGGCGGTGAGTCGGCCGGGCACGCTGACCCGGTACGGGACTGCCCTTCGTGCTCCGGTCGGTCCCGTCCACTGGGCGGGGACCGAGACCTCCGATTATTGGACCGGATACATGGACGGTGCGGTGCGTTCGGGTCAGCGCGCGGCAAAGGAGGTGCTGGACGCGCGATAGGCAGAGCTCGACCAATTCGCGTCTCGGTGCTGTCGACGGCTAGTCTGGCGTGCGGCCGATCGGCCGGTACAGGTAACTACATAGCGTGAATCCATCGGTCCGTTTCGGCGTGAGTGGTGTGATCGTGACGAAGAGGCAGACGTGAACGACAGAAACAATCGTGGTGGCAACGGACGCGGCAACTCTGGCGGTGGACGCCCGACCGACCGCCGTGACGGTCCCAGCGGCCGCAATTTCCGTAACGACTCCGACGCTCGCCGCGGCACCGGATCCGCGAACCGCCCGCCTGAGCCGCCTTTGCCCGACGACGTCGTCCCTCAGGATCTCGATACCGAGGTCCGTCGCGACCTGCTGAGTCTCGACCGCACGAATGCCGACACGGTTTCACGACACCTCATCATGACTTTCCGGCTCCTCGACGAGGACCCGGTGTTGGCGCTCGAACACGCCCGCGCCGCTCGTCGCCGCGCCGGCCGTATCGCGATGGTTCGCGAGGCCGCAGGCATCGCCGCCTACACTGCGCAGGAGTGGGCTGAGGCATTGTCGGAGTTGAGGGCCGCGCGGCGCATGTCCGGCGGCAACGCCCTACTGCCGATGATCGCCGATTGTGAGCGTGGCCTGGGACGTCCCGAGCGTGCGATCGATGTCGCCCGCAGCGACGAGGGCCGGGCCCTGACCGGCGAGGACGCTGCAGAGATGCGGATCGTGGAGTCGGGGGCGCGTCTTGATCTCGGTGAGTTCGACAAAGCAATTGTCACGCTGCAGACCAAGGATCTCGACCCGGCTCGAGTCGGTACGGATGCGGCGCGGTACTTCTACGCGTATGCCGCTGCGCTGCTGGCGGCGGGTCGGCGCGATGACGCGATCACGTGGTTCATGAACGCCGCATCTGCGGATGACGACGACGTGACCGACGCCGAAGACCGGTTGATGGAATTGGCAGAGCCGGATCCGGCTGCCGAGGGACCCGACGCCGAGCCCGCCCTGCTCGCTCCCGTGCACGCGGAAGCCCCGAAAGCAGTGTCTGAGGTCAGCGCGCCGACTGCGTTGAAGGAGGTGCCGGAACAGGTTGTGCCGCAGCTGGTGCCGGCGGCCCCCGCCGAGCCCGGTGCGCGCCTGCGGGACGGGTACGACGTCTTGCTGCTCGATTTGGACGGAACGGTCTACGCAGGAAAGAACGAGATCCCCGGTGCGAAGGACGCACTCGATGCCGGCGAGCAGCGCAACTACTACGTGACCAACAACGCCAGTCGTTCTCCCGTGGACGTCGCAGAACACTTGCAGGAGCTGGGTTTTCGGGCCGAGCCCGACCAGGTCGTCACCAGTGCGCAGTCGGCAGCGCGGCTCCTGGCAGAACAACTGCCGATGGGATCGCGAGTCCTGGTCGTCGGGACCGACGCACTCGTTCATGAGGTCCGATCTGCAGGCCTCGGGGTGACGCGGAGCGCGGACGACCGTCCGGCCGCTGTGGTGCAGGGACATTCACCGGATACCGGCTGGGCGATCCTGTCCGAGGCGGTACTCGCGATCCGGGCGGGTGCGCTGTGGGTGGCGTGCAACGTCGACGCGACCTTACCGACCGACCGCGGTCTCCAGCTGGGCAACGGTTCGATGGTGGCCGCGGTCGCGAACGCCACGGGAGCGCAGCCGCAGGTTGCCGGGAAGCCCGCGTCGCCGCTGATGGTCGACGCCGTCAACCGAAGTGGCTCGAAGACACCACTGGTGGTCGGCGATCGCCTCGACACCGACATCGAAGGTGCGAATGCGATCGAGGCCGACAGCCTTTTGGTGCTGACCGGTGTGAGCACCGCAGCCGATGCCCTCAACGCCCCGGAGGCGCAGCGTCCGACGTTCATCGCGTCGGATCTGCAAGGTCTCAACGCCGCCGCGGACGATGTGATCGTCGGCCCGCGGCCCGGGTGGCATGTCAGCGTCCTCGATCACACTCTGACGGTCGTGGCGCAGGACGGCGCCGACCCGGCGGCGGTGCTCTACGCCGTGTTGCACGAGGCCTGGTCGCGAGAGACGTCGACGAAGTGGATCGTCGAGGCCGCCGAAGAGGTGGCTCAGTCTGCGTTGATGAGCGCCGGTCTGCTGGCCTGACGTCAGCTGCGGGAGAACTCTGACGCCGCCTTGATCTGGGCGTCCGAGGGGCGCATCCCGGTGTAGAGGACGAACTGCTCGGCCGCCTGCAAGGCGATCACCTGTGCGCCTGTGATCACGGGGCGGCCGTCGAATGCACTGATCAACGGTGTCCGGGCAGGCATCGCGACGACGTCGAAGGCCGCTTTCGCCCCGTCCACCGCGGCGGATGGAAACGGTAGCCCCTCGGCGTCGGGACCGCCGGCCATCCCCACCGGAGTCGTGTTGACCAGCAGATCCGGACGTGCGGACCCGAGTTCGGGTTGCCAGGTGAATCCGTACCGTTCGGCGAGTGCCCGGCCGGTCTGCTCGTTGCGGGCGATCACTGCGGCGTCCGAGTATCCCTCGTCGCGGAGCGCCGCCACGACAGCCTTGGCCATGCCGCCGCTTCCGGCCACGGCCACCGTGTAGTCCGTCGGAATGGAACTGTCTCGCAGCAGATTCGCTGCCGCTTGGTAGTCGGTGTTGTAGGCATGGAGCGTGCCGTCTTCGTTGACGATGGTGTTGACAGAGTCGATGGCCGATGCCGAGTCGTGCATCACGTCGACGAGGTCGATGATCTCTTCCTTCAAGGGCATCGAGATCCCTGCGCCTCGAATGCCCAGAGCCCGGATCCCTCCGACCGCCGCAGGCAAATCCGCAGTGCTGAAGGCCTTGTAGACGAAGTCGAGTCCGAGCTCGTTGTAGAGGTAATTGTGGAACTTCGTGCCGATGTTGCTTGGTCGCCCCGACAGCGAGATGCACAGCTGCGTGTCGCGTCGTAGGACTCGGGCATCAGGTGCGCCGGCGCCCGCAGTGGTGGAGGTCATCACTAGACGCTAACAATCGACTAGCCTTGGCAGGCGATGAACCAACCTCTGCCCGGACCCCGCCCGGTACCCGGCCCCCGACCCGCCGCGCCGCCCGACGAGTCTGCTCACACCGTGGATCCCGATGAGATCCGGCGTCAGGTGTCGGAGTTGCTCGAACAGGCTGACGACATCGCGGCTTCGGTCGGCGACGCCGCCGACAGTGAGGCACTGGCGCAGCTTGCCCGGCAGGCTCACCTGCTCGAGAAGGCGCATGGGGTGCTCACCGATGCTCTGGAGAAGGTCGACCGTGCCTGAGCCGGCGCTACCGAAGGGTCCGGACGCGCTACGTCGTCCGAGTCATGGCGCGTAGGGCCCGCCTGGACGCAGAGCTCGTGCGCCGCGGCGAGGCGCGATCGCGCGACCACGCTCGTGAACTCATCGAAGCGGGCCGCGTCAAGGTCAACGGCACAGTTGCGAGTAAGCCCGCGACCAACGTCGATCTCGGTGCGCCGATCGTGGTGGCCGAGGGCGACGACGAAGGATGGGCCTCGCGGGGCGCGCACAAGTTGCTCGGCGCGCTGGCCGCGTTCGAACCGCAGGGCGTCAGCGTCGCCGGACGTCGCTGTCTCGACGCCGGCGCGTCGACGGGCGGATTCACCGACGTATTGCTGCGTCGGGACGCTCAGCAGGTGGTGGCGGTCGACGTCGGGTACGGCCAGCTGATCTGGCGTCTGCAGAATGACGCCCGCGTCGAGATCCACGACCGGACCAATGTCCGGAGCCTGACTGCCGAGCAGATCGGCGGGCCGGTGGACCTCGTCGTCGCGGACTTGTCGTTCATCTCCCTTAACCTTGTCCTCGAAGCGTTCGCCAACTGTGCCAAGGCCGGCGCGGACCTGCTACCGATGGTCAAACCACAGTTCGAGGTCGGCAAAGATCGAGTGGGATCGGGGGGCGTGGTGCGTAGTCGAGAGTTGCGAGCCGAAGCCGTGACCGCGGTGGCGGAGACCGCGGCGAGCCACGGCCTTGCCACGCTCGGCGCGGTGGCGAGCCCGCTGCCCGGTCCGTCGGGCAATGTTGAATACTTCCTCTGGCTGCGAAAACAGCCGGAACCGGCATCGGTGGACGACACTGTGCGGGCGGCGATAGCCGAGGCGATCGAGAAAGGGCCCCAGTGACGAACCCAGCGGGTGGCACGGCTCCGACGGCGGGGCCGCAGGGACGGGAGTTTCTTGTGGTTGCCCACACCGGCCGGGACAACGTCCACGAGACGATGGCTGTCATCGCGCGGTCATGTGCCGAGGCCGGAATCGCCCTCCGGGTCGTCGATCACGACACGATGCCGAGTCATCCGGGACCGCAATACCTGAGCACGGTCAACCCGCTCGATCCGGCGGAGCTGCGCGAGATCGGTGCCGACGTCGCGGTGACGACGGGGAACGAGTCGTCCGCGGCCGGATGTGAGGTCGTCATCGTCCTCGGCGGCGACGGAACCTTCTTGCGTGCAGCGGAGCTCGCCCACCCGGTAGAGGTGCCGGTGCTGGGAATCAATCTGGGGCACATCGGCTTTCTGGCCGAAGCCGAGGCAAACCGTGTCGACGAGGTGATGGCCCAGCTCGTGAACCGCGACTACGAGGTCGAGGACCGGATGACGCTCGACATCACCGTGCATGTCGACGGGCAGGTGGTGGCCAAGAGCTGGGCCCTGAACGAGGCCAGTATCCAGAACCTGTCCAGGCAAGGTGTGTTGGAGCTCATCACGGAGGTCGATGGCCGACCCGTCTCGGCATTCGGGGCCGACGGCATCCTGGTGTCGACACCGACGGGGTCCACCGCATACGCGTTTTCGGCAGGCGGTCCCGTCATGTGGCCCGACCTCGAGGCGATTCTGCTGGTCCCGTCGAACGCTCACGCCCTGTTCGCCCGGCCCATGGTCACGAGTCCGCGATCGCTGGTGGCGATCGAGGTGCTCGCGCGTGGCCAGGATGCCCTGCTGGCGTGCGACGGTCGCCGCAACATCGAAGTCCCGGCCGGTGGCCGGGTGGAGATCGTCAGAGGTGAGCGACCGGTGCACTGGGTTCGCATCGATTCCGATCCTTTTGCCGACCGGTTGGTGCGCAAGTTCGAACTGCCGGTCACCGGGTGGAGGGGAAGGCAACTGTAGTGCTCGAAGAGATTTCGATCAGCGGACTCGGCGTCATCGACAAGGCCGGTGCCGAGTTCCACGAAGGACTGACCGTCCTCACCGGTGAGACGGGTGCGGGGAAGACGATGGTCGTGACGAGTCTGCACCTGCTCTCGGGGGCGCGCGCGGATGCCGGCCGCGTCCGTTCGGGTCAGAGTCGCGCTGTCGTCGAAGGCCGATTCCGCGCGACCGGTGCCGAGGCCGCAGAGGTACTGGATTCGTCCGGCGCCGAGCTCGACGAGGACGGCACCGTCATCGCGGTACGCACGGTGAATGCCGATGGTCGATCCCGGGCTCATCTCGGCGGCCGATCGGTGCCCGTCGGGCTCCTCGGGCAGTTCACCAGCGGGCAGCTGGCGATTCACGGCCAGAACGACCAACTCCGCCTGCTGCGGTCGGAGCATCAGCGCGATGCGCTCGACCGGTTCTCGGCCGAGGCGATCACCAAACCACTCAAGGCCTACCGAGAGGCTCGAGAGCGCTGGATCACGCTGGCCGATCAACTGCGCGACCGGCAGGCCAATTCCCGCGAGATCGCCCAGGAAGCCGATCGCCTCAAGTTCGGACTCGACGAGATCGACAAGGTTGCGCCGCAACCCCAGGAGGACGAAGAGATCGCTGCGACGGTCCGGCGGCTCAGTGATCTCGAGACCATCCGTACCGCAGCGGTCTCCGCGCTCGACGCGGTGACCGGCGCGGGCCCCGACGCCGATGTGGCGAGCGGTACCTCGGTTCTCGACGGCTTGGGTGCGGCCAGGACAATGCTGGAAACTCAGGCTGACGACACGTTGCGAGCTCTGCTGCCCCGCATCGAGGAAGCTCTCACCGTGGTGGGCGACATCGGGGAAGAACTCAGCTCGTTCGTCTCCGGGCTGCCGGTCGACGCGGCCGAACTGGAGCAATTGCTGCAACGCCAGGCCGAACTGAAGTCTCTGGTGCGCAAGTACGCCCCCGACATCGACGGCGTCATCGGATGGGCGGATTCGGCACGGTCGCGGCTGGCCGAGATCGGGGACTCGTCTGAGTCGCTCGACGAGCTGGCTGTACGCGTCGGTGCGGCGCGCGACGACGTAGCCGTCGCCGCGGTCAAGCTGACCAAGGTGCGCGTCAAGGCCGCGAAGTCGCTTGCTTCCACAGTGAGTTCGGAACTGACGGGGCTCGCGATGGGGGATGCCCAGCTCGAGGTCACCGTTGTGCCCGACGAATCAGCGGACTCCGACCGTCGCGGCATCGAGATCGACGGCCGGCAGCTGCACGCCGGTTCCCACGGTGTCGACAAAGTGGAGTTCGGACTGACCGCTCACGCCGGTGCGCAGGCGCGACCGATCGCGAAGTCGGCCTCCGGCGGCGAGCTGTCTCGCGTGATGCTCGCACTCGAGGTGGTACTCGCCGGTCCGGGCGGCGGTTCGACGATGGTGTTCGACGAGGTCGACGCGGGGGTCGGTGGCCGGGCGGCAGTCGAGATCGGGCGACGGCTCGCCAAGTTGGCGCGCGCACATCAGGTCATCGTGGTGACCCACCTGCCGCAGGTCGCGGCCTTTGCCGACAACCACCTGCTGATCGGTAAACAGACGTCCTCCGGGAAGTCGTCCAAGTCGAGCCGTGTGACGAGCTCGGTCGAGGTTCTCGACCGCGATGAGCGAGTGGCGGAACTGGCCCGCATGCTCGCCGGCCTGGGAGATTCCGACACCGGTCGCGCGCACGCGGAAGAGCTCCTGAGCACAGCCGAATCCGAGAAATCTGCCTTCTGACGGACTGACACGGGTGTTACTCGTGTGACAAAAGTGGCGTGTGTTACGGCGCGCCTCCACCAAAACTGTCGAGTGGTGGTTCAGTGTTTCTCGCATGAAGATGCCTGCCCTGCTGTCACGCACAACCGAAACTCTGCCTGGGATCAGCGGTATCGCCAGGATCGACAAGAACACCAAACGACTCCTGTCCAGGGTCGGCCCCGGGGACATCGTGATCCTCGACGAGGTCGACCTCGACAGGGTCACCGCCGATGCCCTGGTCGCCGCCGACGTACTGGTGGTGGTGAACGCCTCGCCGTCCATCTCCGGGCGGTACCCCAATCTCGGACCCGAGTTGCTGGTGGCATCGGGCATCACCCTGATCGACGACGTCGGTGTCGAGGTGTTCAAACGCATCAAGGACGGCGCCAAGATCCGCGCCGACGAAGGTGGCCTGTACACCGGCGAGCGTCGGCTCGCCAAAGGCACCGAACTGGGGGAGCGAGAGATCGCCGACCTCATGATCGACGCCAAGACTGGTCTCGTCGATCACCTGGAAGCGTTCTCCGGCAACACCATCGAGTTCATCCGCAGCGAATCGCCGTTACTGATCGATGGCGTCGGCGTACCAGATGTCGACGTGCGCATCGAAGGTCGGCATGTGGTCGTGGTGGCCGACGGCGCCGATCATGTCGCAGACCTCAAGCGACTCAAGCCGTTCATCAAGGAATATCAGCCGATCATGGTGGGCGTCGACGGTGGCGCAGACACCCTGATGGATCTGGGCTACCGGCCCGACCTGGTTGTGGGCGACCCCGAGGGCATGAAGTCGGCGACGCTCAAATCCGGCGCCCAGGTGGTGCTGCCCGCAGACCCCGACGGTCACGCTCCCGGTCTCGAACGCATCCAGGATCTCGGGATCGGTGCCATGACGTTCCCGGCGGCGGGCTCGGCCGCCGACCTTGCGTTGCTCTTGGTGGATCATCACGAGGCCGCTCTGATCGTCACCGTGGGACATGCTGCGTCGCTCGACGAGTTCTTCGACCGCAGCCTGCGCGAGTCGAACCCGTCGACGTTCCTCACCCGGCTGAAGGTCGGACCCAAGCTCGTCGATTCGAAAGCAGTTGCCACGCTTTATCGTTCGCGGGTGTCGGGTGCTGCCATCGCGCTGTTGATCCTGGCCGCCCTGGTTGCGCTGATCGTCGCGGTGCTCATGTCGAGTGCCGGCGGTGAGGTCACCGAGTGGATCGTCGACCAGTGGAACCGACTGACCGAGTGGGTCCAGCAGGTCTGGAATGAGTGAGCCCGCTGGGGCTTGGATCGGATAAGTAGTGATTTCGCTTCGCCAGCATGCTATTTCGCTGGTCGCGGTCTTCCTGGCTCTTGCCGTGGGTGTGGTGCTGGGATCCGGATTTGTCGCTGACACGTTCGGATCGTCCAGCGATGCCCAAGACAAGCGTGAGCAGGAATTGCGTGACGAGAATCAGCAGCTGACCAACAATGTCAACGCCGCCAACAACTTCGACACCGCGATAGCCGGTCGTCTACTCGAGGGCACCTTGCGCGATCGGCCGGTACTGATCGTCACCACGCCCGGCGCCGATGAAGGTGACGTGGCGGCGGTCAAGGACAACCTGAACAAGTCGGGTGCGGTCTTCAACGGTCAACTCGCGCTCACCGATGAGTTCGTCAGCGATCAGAACGCGGAGAAGATCAGGTCGATCATCGATCAGTCGATCCCGGCCGGAAGTACACTTCGGACCGAACTGACCGATTCGGGTGGCCGCGCGGGCGATCTGCTGGGTCTGCTGTTGCAGCTGTCACCTCAAGATGCCGAACCGCAGGTGTCGGGGAGCGACACCGACGCCGGGCTCGCGGCCCTCAAGCAGGGCGGTTTTGTCGACTACGCCGACGGTGCGATCGAGCCTGCCCAGTTGGCGATCATCGTGACCGGCAACAAGTTTGCCGACGACTCGGGTGCACGAGGACAGGTCGTGGCGCGTTTCGCGGCAGCGTTCTCCGAGCGCGGTGCGGGCACCGTCCTCGTCGGCCGGACCGGATCTGCGGAAGGGTCCTCGCCGATTGCCGTGGTCCGGGCGGACCCATCGCTGAACTCGCAGGTCTCCACTGTGGACAACGTCGATCAGGCGACCGGCCGGATCACCACCGTGCTGGCACTCGCCGACGAGTTGGGTAACAAGCAGGGCGCGTACGGCACCGGTCCCGGTGCCACCGCGATCGCCCCCGAGAGCTGACCGAGGCCGATTCCTCGTCGGCCTCCGCGGACGGGCGACGAGCGATCGCCCGTGTCAAGGCCAAGAAATCGGTCCAGTGGTGTTACCGTGGAGTCCCGTAGGTAGGCAAGGTTTTCTTGCCTGCGTTGCCGGTGGTGAGTTCCTCAGCCGGCTTCGTCTCCAGCCGAACGGGAGAAGCGTTGCGACCATTACGCCATGTGCGATCAGGCACCAAGCACATCTTCGTCACCGGGGGCGTCGCGTCCTCGCTCGGAAAGGGTCTGACGGCCTCCAGCCTCGGCCAGTTGCTCACCTCCCGGGGACTGCGGGTGACGATGCAAAAGCTTGATCCGTATCTCAATGTCGACCCGGGGACGATGAACCCGTTCCAGCATGGTGAGGTCTTCGTCACCGAGGACGGCGCGGAAACCGACCTCGACGTCGGTCACTACGAACGTTTCCTGGACCGCGATCTGTCCGGATTCGCGAATGTCACCACGGGCCAGGTGTATTCGACGGTCATCGCGAAAGAGCGGCGCGGTGAATACCTCGGCGACACTGTGCAGGTGATCCCGCACATCACCGACGAGATCAAGAACCGGATCCGGGCGATGAGCCAGGCCGACGCCGACGGTGAGATCCCTGACGTGGTGATCACCGAGATCGGTGGCACGGTCGGCGACATCGAGTCGCAGCCGTTCATCGAGGCCGCGCGGCAGATCCGGCACGACGTCGGCCGGGACAACGTGTTCTTCCTCCACGTCTCGTTGGTGCCGTATCTGGCCCCGTCGGGTGAGCTCAAGACCAAACCCACCCAGCACTCCGTCGCAGCACTGCGCAATATCGGCATCCAGCCCGATGCCCTGATCCTGCGCTGCGATCGCGACGTACCCGAGCCGCTCAAGAACAAGATCGCGCTGATGTGCGACGTCGAAGTCGAAGGGGTCATCTCGACTCCGGACGCCCCGTCGATCTACGACATCCCCAAGGTGCTGCATTCGGAGCAACTCGACGCGTACGTGGTCCGCAAGCTCGGGCTTCCGTTCCGCGACGTCGACTGGACCGTGTGGGGCGAGTTGCTCAAGCGAGTGCACGAACCGCGCGAAGAGGTCACCATCGCCCTGGTCGGCAAATACGTCGAACTCCCCGATGCCTATCTGTCTGTGACAGAGGCCATCCGGGCCGGCGGCTTCGCCCATCGTGCCCATGTGAAGCTCGTGTGGGTGCAGTCGGACGACTGCGTCGACGACGCCGGAGCCCTGGCCGTGCTCGCCCAGGCCGACGGCATCCTCATTCCGGGAGGGTTCGGCATCCGCGGCATCGAGGGCAAGGTCGGCGCCATCAGGTACGCCCGCACCCGCGGTGTACCGCTCCTCGGACTGTGTCTCGGTCTGCAGTGCATCGTCATCGATGCCGCACGCCAGGCCGGGCTCGAGGATGCGAGTTCGACAGAGTTCGACCCGGACACACCGTTCCCGGTGATCTCGACCATGGCCGATCAGGAGCAGGCAGTGGCGGGCGAAGCCGATCTGGGCGGCTCGATGCGGCTCGGTGCCTATCCCGCCAAGCTCAAACGCGGTTCCGTGGTCGCAGGTGCCTATGGTTCGGTGGATGTCTCGGAGCGGCACCGACATCGCTTCGAGGTCAACAACACCTACCGCGACAAGGTCGCCGAAAGTGGTCTGGTCTTCTCGGGCACCTCGCCGGACGGACACCTCGTCGAGTTCGTCGAGTATCCGCGGGAAGTACACCCGTTCTTGGTGGGAACTCAGGCACATCCCGAACTGAAGAGCCGCCCGACACGACCCCATCCGTTGTTCAGTGCATTCGTGCGGGCGTCGTTGCGCTACAAGGCGGCCGAACGGCTGCCCGTGAACGTGCACGGCGACGACGACTCCGATCCCGACCTCGACGACGTCACCGGCGCCGAGGCCGGTGTCGTGGAGGCCGGGGCTTGAGCGAGCCGCACGAGTTTCGGACCATCGATACCGACGTGCGCTACGACGGGGCGATCCTCGCGCTGCGGGTGGACGAGGTCGCGATGCCCGGCGGACGGACCGCTCACCGCGAGGTCGTCGAGCATCACGGGGCGGTGGCCGTCGTGGCCGTCAATGAACGGGACGAGATCGCCCTGGTCCTGCAATATCGGCATCCGATCGGTCGGCGCCTGCTCGAGTTGCCCGCCGGGCTCCTCGACGGCGGTCCCGACGAGGCCCCGGTCGAGGCCGCCCGACGTGAGTTGGTCGAAGAAACCGGTCTGGCGGCCGAACTCTGGAGCACGCTGGTCGACGTCGCGGTGTCGCCGGGCTTCACCGATGAGGCCTTGCGGGTGTATCTGGCGACAGGGATCAGCGCCGCCGAGCAGCCCGATCGCGAAGACGAAGAAGCGGACATGACCGTGCACTGGGTGCCGATCGACGACGCTGTGCACAAGGTGTTCTCCGGCGAGATCGTCAATGCCACCGCGGTTGCAGGGATTCTGGCGCTTGTTGCGCACCGATCCGGATCGGTCCCGTTGCGCGACATCGACGCGCCGTGGACCGACAAGCCGACGGCGTTCGCCGACCGGCACGCCGGCTCATGAGCTCGGCCGGACCGTCATGACCTTGGCCGACCAGGTGCAGATGTACCTGGATCACCTCGAGGTCGAACGCGGTTCGGCTCCCAACACCCTGCAGTCCTACGCCCGCGACCTGCGCCGGTACCAGGAGTATCTGGAGTCGCGGGGGATCGATGCCCTGGCGGACGTGCACGAATCAGACATCCGTGAATTCCTGGTCGCCCTGCGACGCGGTGATGCAGACAACGACCGTCCACCGCTGGCGGACAGTTCGATTGCGCGAACGCTGGTGGCCACGAGAGGTTTTCACAAATTCGCTGCCGCAGAGGGCATCGTCGTCGCCGACGTCGCCCATGCAGTGGCACCTCCGAAAGCCCCGCGCCGACTCCCGAAGAGTCTTCCGGTGGACGAGGTGCTGGCGATCCTCACTGCGAGCGGAGGCGACGACGTCTCCGACGGACCACGGGCACTGCGCGATCGCGCCCTGCTCGAACTGCTCTACAGCTGTGGGGCACGTATCTCCGAGGCCGTCGCCCTCGACGTCGACGACATCGAGACCGAATCACGGTCTGTCTTGCTGCGCGGCAAAGGCGGCAAGGAACGCGTCGTTCCGGTGGGTAGACCCGCCATCTCAGCTCTCGACGCGTATCTGGTCCGGGGTCGACCCGCGTTGGTGTCGCGGTTCAATCCCGCCCTGTTCCTCAACACCCGGGGCGGCCGGCTGAGCAGGCAGAGCGCATGGCAGGTGCTCGTCGACGCGGCGGCCCGCGCCGGACTGGACAAATCGGTCTCGCCGCACACACTGCGGCACAGCTTCGCGACGCACCTGCTCGACGGCGGGGCAGACGTGCGCGTGGTCCAAGAACTCCTCGGCCACGCATCGGTGACCACCACGCAGGTGTACACCCTGGTGACGGTCGGAACCATGCGCGAGGTCTACGCCTTGGCGCATCCGCGCGCGAGGTAGACGCTTGAGGGCCTACCATCGCCCACCCGTTTTTGTGGCTTCCACCGGCAGTTGTGGCTGGGCCGCGCAAATTCGGGTGGGCGGGGCGGGGCGGGGCGGGGCGGGGCGGGGCGGGTCGGCGTCCATTCATCGCCCACCCGTTTTCGGGGGCTCCACCGGCAGTTGGGGCTGGGTGGCGCAAATTCGGGTGGGCGGGGCGGGTCGAATTCGGCCTGGAGCGCCGCCGCTGACCGGTGCGAAGGCCTCTGACGGTGAGCCTCCACAGCCGCGCAACGCCGACGCACTAGGCTCGCAAGGGTGACAACGCCACAGCCACCTCATCGGCCCGGGCGTGATGCGAATCAGTTGATGATCTCCACGCCGCAACGTGGCGATGACGACCATGACCGCGAGAAACCGGGCACCCCCGGCGAGCTCGGCCCGACAGGGCGGCCGCTGCGCGAGGTACCCGAGCCGACTCCGCTCGACCGGCACGGTCCGGCGACGGTTGTCGCCATCTGCAATCAAAAGGGTGGCGTCGGTAAGACGACGTCGACCATCAACCTCGGAGCCGCCCTGGCCGAGTGTGGACGCCGGGTGTTGCTCGTGGACCTCGATCCGCAGGGCGCTCTGTCGGCGGGCCTGGGCGTTCCGCACCATGAACTCGACCTGACGGTGCACAACATGCTCGTTCCGCCACAGGTGTCTGCGGACGAGGTGCTGATGCGTACCCGCGTCGACGGTATGGACCTGCTGCCGTCGAACATCGACCTCTCGGCGGCGGAGATTCAGCTCGTCAACGAGGTGGGCAGAGAACACACCCTCGGCCGCGCCTTGCATCCTTTGCTCGATCGCTACGACTACGTGTTGATCGACTGCCAGCCGTCGCTGGGATTGTTGACCGTCAACGCCCTCGCCTGTGCGGACACGGTCGTCATCCCGATGGAATGCGAGTACTTCAGTCTGCGCGGACTGGCCCTGCTCAGCGACACCATCGACAAGGTGCGCGACCGGCTCAACCCGCGTCTCAAGCTCGGCGGCATCCTCGTGACCATGTTCGATGCCCGCACCCTGCACTCCCGTGAGGTGATGGCCCGAGTCGTCGAGGTGTTCGGAGACAAGGTCTACGACACGGTGATCAGCAGGACGGTGCGTTTCCCCGAGACGAGCGTCGCGGGTGAACCCATCACGTCGTGGGCGCCGAAGTCGACCGGGGCCAGGGCGTATCGGGCCCTTGCCCGTGAAGTCATCTTCCGTACCCGCTAGCCGATGACCGAGACGTCACCACCGGAACTGGACGCCACCGAATCCTCCCGCGCCGCGATCGCGCCTGCGGAGGTGGCAACGGAAGAGCAGCCGGCGAAGACCGGGTTCCAGGTCAAGCTGAGGAACTTCGAGGGGCCCTTCGATCTGCTGCTGAATCTCATCGGTCAACACCGCCTCGACGTCACCGAGGTGGCGTTGCACGAGGTCACCGATGACTTCATCGCCTACACCAGGCTTCTGGGTGCCGAGATGGACCTGGATCAGACAACGCAGTTCTTGGTGGTTGCAGCGACCCTGCTCGACCTCAAGGCCGCGCGGTTGTTGCCTTCAGGTGAGGTCGAGAACGACGAGGATCTCGCACTACTCGAAGCCCGCGACCTGCTCTTTGCCCGACTGCTGCAGTACCGGGCCTACAAGCAGGTCGCCGTGTTGTTCGCCGAACTCGAAGCTGCTGCGCTGCAACGCTACCCGCGGGCAGTCTCGCTGGAGCAACGTTTCGAGTCGCTCCTTCCCGAAGTGACCATCGGAGTGTCGCCGGGTGTGTTCGCCGAGGTAGCGGTCGCCGCGATGACGCCCAAACCGGTGCCTCAAGTCGGACTCGGGCACTTGCACGTGTCGACGGTGTCCGTCCCCGAGCAGGCGCTGCGTATCGGCGAGATCCTCCGCAACGCCGGCGCAGGCGCGTGGGTCAGCTTCACCGAACTCGTGAGCGAATGTGACAACGGTCTTGGTGTCGTCGCCAGGTTCCTGGCGTTGCTCGAGCTGTACCGGGAACGCGCGGTGGCATTCGAACAGCCCGAGGCCCTCGGCGCCCTGATGGTCAGCTGGACCGGCGAGCGTGACGAGGCCGAAGTGACAATCGACAAGGCAGATGACTATGGATGATCTGGACACCGAGGCCGCCGTCGAACCCGAGACGTTGTTCGAAACGGACACCGACACCCTCGACGACGACGAGCTCCGGTCCGCGCTCGAGGCAATGCTGCTGGTGACGGACAGTCCCGCGACAACCGATCAGTTCGCCTCGGCGCTCGACGAGAGCGCGGTGCGCGTCGAGGCGATGCTCCGGCAGATGGCCGCCGAACTGAACGACCGGCGTAGCGGTATCGACCTGCGTTTCGCCGGTGACGGGTGGCGGTATTACACCCGCAACGAGTTCGCCCCCTACGTCGAGCGTCTGCTCCTCGACGGTGCGCGGTCGAAGCTCACCCGGGCGGCGCTGGAGACCCTGGCGGTCGTGGCCTATCGGCAGCCGGTCACCCGCTCGCGCGTCAGTGCTGTCCGCGGGGTGAACGTGGACGGCGTGATCAGAACCCTCCTGGCCCGTGGACTCATCAGCGAAGCGGGCACCGACGTCGACTCGGGAGCCGTGACGTACAACACCACGGAACTTTTTCTGGAACGTCTGGGGTTGGCATCTCTGAGTGAACTACCGGATCTGGCGCCACTCCTACCGGACGTCGATGTGATCGACGCCCTCGGTGATGAGATCAACGCCGACCCGCGATTCGCCAAACTGGCAGGTAACACGTCAGACTTGAACAACAAAACACACAACATCACCGTCGACGACGACTGATTCCGCGCTGCGGAACAGCTGTTCGACGGGAATTAGGGATACGAGCATGGCACCCGCTAGCCGAGACGGCAGACCGGACAGAAGCAAAGACAAAGGCAAGAGGCGCGGATCGCGTGAGGAAGGGAACTCCTCGGGCGATCGCGATCGGAAGCCCTATGGAGACAAAGGCGCCAGAGCCGAACATCGTGGTGGCAGGCCCGCAGAGGACCGCGGCGGCCGCCCCACGGGAGATCGGCGTACTGCATCGTCCCGCGATCGCGGCGGGCGACCATCTGAGGAACGTGGCGGTCCCCGGCATGCTGAGCGTGGCGAGCGCAGAGGCGAAGGCGCCGGTCGTCCCACGGGTGAGCGCGGCCGTTCCGGTGGCGAGCGTGGTCGTCCGACCGGCGATCGTGATCGATCCCCGGGTGCAGCTGCCGGCGGAAAACCGACCGGCAAACCCACTGGCGGCAAGCCGACCGGCAAACCCACTGGCGGCAAGCCGACCAAGGGCGCCGCAACCGAGCGCTTCCGTAAAGCGCATCGCAAGGGCCCGGGTCCTGAGGGCAAGCCGAAGTCGGCTCCCGATGTCAAGAGCGGGCAGGTTCGGCTCAACAACGCCAAACCCGCGCGCGACCAGAATCCGCTCGACGTCGGCGGCGACGGAGCGACCTACGTCAAGGGCGGGACGCGTCTGCAGAAGGTGCTGGCGCAGTCCGGTGTCGCATCGCGTCGCGGCGCCGAAGAACTGATCGCGGCCGGTCGTGTCGAGGTCGACGGTGAGGTCGTCACCGAACAGGGTCTGCGCATCGATCCAGAGACCGCAGTGGTCCGCGTCGACGGCGCTCGCGTTGTCGTCAACGAAGAACATCAGTACCTGGCTCTGAACAAGCCCAAGGGCTGGCAGTCGACGATGGCCGACGAGTTCGGCCGTCCGTGCATCGGTGACCTCGTCGCCGAACGGGTCATGGCGGGGCAGAGGCTCTTTCATGTCGGCCGGCTCGACGCCGACACCGAGGGCCTGATCCTGCTCACCAACGACGGCGAGCTCGCGCACCGGTTGATGCACCCCTCGTTCGAGGTACCCAAGACCTACATGGCCACTGTCCGGGGTGAGGTCAACCGCAGCCTGGGCCGCACCTTGCGTGACGGTATCGAGCTCGACGACGGACCGGCAAAGGTCGACAAGTTCGCTCTGCTCGACGTGAACGAAGGCATCTCACTGCTCCGGTTGACGCTGCACGAGGGTCGCAAGCGGATCGTGCGCCGCATGCTCGACGAAACGGGCCACCCGGTGATCCGCCTCGTGCGCACCGACATCGGCGCCGTGAACGTCGGCGAGCAGCGCCCGGGCACCCTGCGTGTGATGGGTAACGACGAAATCGGCGCGCTCTACAAGGCGGTGGGAATGTGACGAACCGTGCAGTGATCGCGATCGACGGGCCCGCGGGCACCGGTAAATCGAGTGTGTCGCGTCGGGTCGCAACTGCGTTGGGCGCCAACTACATCGACACCGGTGCGATGTACCGCGTGGCGACGTTGCGCGTCTTGCGTGCGGGCGTGGCGCTGGACGACGCCGAGGCAATCGACAAGGCAACCGAAGGGTTGACCATCTCGGTCACCAACAGTCCGGTCAAGCAGATCGTGCTGATGGACGGCGAAGATGTGAGCGAGGAGATTCGCGGCGACGATGTCACCCGCTCGGTGTCGGCGGTGTCGGCGGTGCCGGCGGTCCGCACCCGGTTGGTGCAGGCACAGCGTGATCTGGCCCAGAGCGGGCTCAGCGTGCTCGAAGGTCGCGACATCGGGACCGTCGTGTTCCCTGACGCCGACCTCAAAGTGTTCCTGACCGCCTCGGCCGAGGCCCGCGCCCAGCGGCGGCACGATCAGAACACGGCGGCAGGCAGAGACAGTGAATACGCGACGGTGCTCGAGGACGTGCTCCGGCGGGACCACCTGGATTCGACGAGGTCCGCCTCGCCGTTGCGACCGGCCGATGACGCCGTGCAGGTCGACACCACCGACCTGGGCATCGAAGAGGTGATCGCCAAGCTGGTCGATTTGGCGCGTCGTCGCATTCACGTGGAGAGCTCGAGCGAGGTAAAGGCATGAGTGACAGTTTTGATGGAGCAGGCGTCGGCGACGACGGTCTGTGGACAGACGAATCCGACTGGGACATCAGCGAGTTCACCGAGCTGGGCGAAGAAGGATCCGCGGTCGCGGTGCCCGTCGTCGCCATCGTCGGACGGCCCAATGTGGGCAAGTCGTCGCTGGTGAACCGCATCCTCGGACGACGTGAAGCCGTCGTCGAGGACATCCCGGGCGTGACCCGCGACCGCGTCTCGTACGACGCATCGTGGGCCGGCCGACGTTTCATGGTGCAGGACACCGGCGGCTGGGAGCCCGACGCCAAGGGGATGGCGCAGTCGGTGGCACGGCAGGCCGAGGTGGCCATGAAGACCGCCGACGCCATCGTGCTCGTGGTCGATGCCACCGTCGGCGCCACCACCACCGACGAAGCGGTCGCCAAGGTGCTACGACGTTCGAAGACCCCGGTGTTGCTGGCGGCCAACAAGGTCGATGACGAGCGCATCGAATCCGAGGCCGCCGCGCTGTGGTCGCTGGGATTGGGGGAGCCGTACTCGGTGTCGGCCGCCCACGGCCGCGGTACCGGCGATCTGCTCGACAAGATCCTCGAGGCACTACCCGAAACCCCCAGAGAGACAACGCTGACCGGTGGCCCGCGTCGTGTGTCGCTGGTCGGCAAGCCCAACGTCGGCAAGAGTTCGCTGATGAACAAGCTCACCGGTGAAGACCGCGCCGTCGTCGACAACGTTGCGGGCACCACCGTCGACCCGGTCGATGAGCTCGTCGAACTCGGCGGCAAGATCTGGAACTTCGTGGACACCGCCGGACTGCGCAAGAAAGTGCAGCAGTCGAGTGGCCACGAGTTCTATGCGTCTTTGCGGACCCGTTCGGCAATTGAAGCGGCCGAGGTGTCGGTGTTGCTGATCGACGCCTCCGAGCCCATCACCGAGCAGGACCAGCGCGTGCTGACGATGATCATCGACGCCGGCCGCGCGTTGGTGATCGCCTTCAACAAGTGGGATCTGGTCGATGAGGACCGCCGGCTGCAGCTCGAGAAAGAGGTCGACCGCGACCTCTCGCGGGTGCCCTGGGCGCGCAAGGTGAACATCTCCGCGCACACCGGCCGGGCCGTGCAGCGGCTCGTTCCCGCGCTCGAGACCAGCCTGGCGTCCTGGGACAAGCGGGTGTCTACCGGGCAGCTCAACACCTGGCTCAAGGCGGTCATCGCCGAGACCCCGCCGCCGATGCGTGGCGGCCGGTTGCCGCGTGTCCTGTTCGCGACCCAGGCTGCCACGCGCCCACCGACGTTCGTCTTCTTCACCACGGGCTTCCTGGAAGCCGGCTATCGCCGCTTCCTGGAACGCAAACTGCGTGAAGAGTTCAACTTCGACGGCTCGCCGGTCAAGGTGAACGTGCGGGTGCGCGAGAAACGCGAACGCAAGAAGTAGTGATGTCAGGCGTCGGCCCCGGTCAGAAAGTGACCGGGCCGACTGCTTTCTCTGTTCCGGCGGGTACTCGATAGCTCATCTGCCAGGCGATTTTCGAACCGGGACGTTCCTGAGGTAATCTCATGCGGCGGTCCGAAAGAGCCGCAACGGGCTGTGGCGCAGTTTGGTAGCGTGCTTGACTGGGGGTCAAGTGGTCGCAGGTTCAAATCCTGTCAGCCCGACAGTATGGCCAGGTTGATCTTCATCGACCTGGCCATTGTCGTTTCTCGAGGCCAACGGTCACAAACCCACTTTCTCCAGGCAGAACCAGGTGCTGCAGCACCTGGGTTTGCCTGGACTCGCTGGGTTTGTGGGGCGACGAGATCGGTGGCACAAATCAGGCGTGGCCATCAGCCCAAATCGTGTCGTATGGGACCGCGCGACCCAGGATTTGTTCGGCCGTTCGATGTCCTGATTTCACGGCAGCGGTCACGGTCGAGGGATCGTCGGTCCACGTGGCTTCGCCGGACAGGTAGAGGACGTCCTCGATCGGGATCGCCAGGTCATCGTGATCGCTTCGATCCGAGCCGACTGTCATATAGGAGTACGAGCCGCGCGAGTATGGGTCGTCCTGCCAGCGGGTGACGTGCACTCGATCGGGTTCGACGACACGGGCGCCGTACAGCCCGCGCAAAGCGTCGAGGACCGAACTCGCGATGTGCTCGTCCGACCACCCGCGCGTTTCCCGGGCACAGGGGCCTGCTGCGAAGGTCAACAGTGTCGGGGAGCCATGCACATCGGACACGTCGTACCAGGAATGCCACCATCGACCGGCCTCACCCTGTTGACGAATCGCGTAGACGTCGTCGTCCCAGAACTTGCTGGGGAACCGCAGGAACACCTTCTCGAACGCGTTCATGTCGAGTCTGTCCAAAGCTTGCGAATGGCGTTCGGGCAGTGGTGGATCGATCGTGAACTGCGGTGACTTCAGCACCCCGATCGGGACTGTGACCACGATCCGGTCGGCGGAGAACGGGCCATGGCCGGTGTCGGCGGTAGCACCGGCTGACGTCCACGTCACACGCGTCACCTCATGGTGGAGCCTCACGTCGAGTCCCTGGGCCAGATGTGTGGCGAGTTCGTCGTAGCCGTCGGGGAACACCACTTCGTCCCCATCGATCGCATCGTCGTCGAGCCCGTGCGCGTCGAGGTCGTCGAGCCACACGCCGAGTTGCTCTTCGGTCCGGTGGCGTAAGAACTCCCGAACTCGCATCGCTCGGTCGTGGTCCCACTTCAATTGGCCGAACGTCGTTTCCACTGCCTCGCCGAAGGATGTGTGGGGTTCCGACGCGGCGATGACCGCCGCGAAATGCTCGTTGAACGAATAGATATCTGACACAAATCGGTCGGTGTCTTCGTCGCTCAGACGCGTACCGGTGGGGGAGTAGTAGGCGATCGGTCGCCCGTCGGGTTGGTAGCTCCCCACGGTGAACTCGACGGTCCGCATGCCGAAGGCGTCGACCGCATCGGCGACAGGGTTGCCATCGACCCCGTGAATCCAGGACGCGCCATGGTCGACGATCTCGCCGTCGTCGCTGCGCGAGGTCCAGACCCGGCCGCCCACCCGGTCGCGTGCCTCCAGGATGACGACGCGCTGACCCTGACCGGCAAGGATCCGGGCAACGGTCAGCCCGGCAATCCCCGCACCGACGATCAGGGTGTCGAAATCTGTCACGGTCGTTCCGATCTATCAGCAATTCGGGAATGCGGCATGTCCAGTTGCCGCCGACGCCATCGAATCACGACTGATCACTTCTGTTCTCGCGAACACCACCATGTCGTTCGTCCGCCGACGGTCCCTCGCGACATCGGGGCGTCGCATCGTGGGCACGTGGCGTCAGTCTTGCGGTACGGGATGATATCGCCGGTGTGGACGCCACCCTTCTTGATCGCGGACCGGATGGCGCGGCGCAGGATCACTCGGAGCTCGTCCAGTTCGTCTGTGGTCAGGGTTTTGGCGCGACGCGACGGTGACAGCTCGCTTTGCCACAACACTTCGTCGGCGAGCAGGTTGCCGATGCCGGCGATGGCAGCTTGATCGAGCAGCCTCGCTTTGAGCGGGGCTCCGCTGGATCCGATGCGGCGCCGGAAGTCGTCGCGGGTGATCTCCGCGGCGTCGGGTCCGAGGGCGTCGATGTCCGGCTCCAGTCGAACCCTGCCGAGGCGTCGCTTGTCGAAGAGACGCAGCTGACCACCGTCGTCGAACGTCATGGCGAACCGCGTCCACTCTGGCTTGTCGGTGTCGCGTTCACCGACGTGGGGATCACCACCGCCATAGCGCGACGTCTGCTCACCATCTGGTGCGGTGACGATGATTCGCCCGCCCATACCGAGATGGATCCCGAGAGTGGGACCGGGTGTCCCGTCAGCGATCACGGTTTCGCACCACATGGCTTTGCCGCGTCGGCAGGCTTCGGTGAGTTGGCCGCCCTTGAGGGCTCGGGCGATCTCGCCCGGGCGATGCGGGCGGCACTCGAAGGTGTCGGTGTCGTCGATGTCGACGATGACCCGGTTCAGTGCTTTCTCGACGACTTGCCTGGCGTTCTCGACCTCAGGTAGTTCCGGCATTCATCCGGTGTACCCCGTCCTGGCACGATGCACCACGGGCGAATCGGGCGGCGGACGGTCCGCCGTGCGATGTAAGGGCGGAGTGAGGAGGTTCAGCGTGGCTGTAGTCGGCCGAGGCGGGCACGCAGAGCGGTTGCAGGCCTTCGCCTTCCGGGGCGGTGCTTCGACCAGGTCCACGGTCGGCCCGATGGTGCCAAGGCTTGGGCGGCCGCGTTGAACACCGAGCCGGCGTCGTAAACCTTCGGGATCGAAGTCATCGTGACACCGGAGCAACCGCCGAGGTTTGCGATCACGAAATCCCAGAAGTCGTGTTCGGGAGGAAACACGACGTGCACATGGGATCCCGGCGGCGTCGACCCCACTGCGTCCGTGATCTCACCGACCCATCGATCGTGCGCACCCGATCTCGTCAGCTGCACGATCGTCATGTGTCCGTCCTGCATGTTGTCCCCTCAGCACACCCGGTAGTGACGCTCGTCACGTCTCCGATCGACCGAATTGTGCCCTACGCCATACAGCGCCGCTGGACTTCCGCAGATGTTGCTATGTCATATCGAGATCACCTTGCTGGTGGTGACGTCGTCACGTGCGCCTCTGCAGCGGCCTTCGTCAGCCCGAGTTCGGTCAAGGGGCCCTCGCCGTTCTCGTACTCCAGCAGAGCCAGGAGGATGTGCTCGGTTCCGGCGTTGTCGGCGCCCAGACGCAGGGCTTCTCGAAAAGTCAGTTCCAGAACCTTCTTCGTTCCCGTGTCGAAAGGAATGAGTGCCGGTACGGCGGTGGCCCGTTCAGGGAACGTGTCTGCGACCGCGGTGCGCAGCTCACCAAAATCCACGTCGAGTCCCGAGATGGTCCTTGCTGCCATCGAGTCGGCGTCGCCGATGAGCCCCAGGGCGAGGTGTCCTGTCGTGATCTCGGCGTGCCCAGCCGTGCGCGCCTCTTCCTGCGAGGCGACGACGACGTTCCGGGCGTTAGGCGTGAAACGGCTGAACCCCTGGCTAGGGTCGAGAGCCGGCATCGACGAATCGGCCTTGATCACAAAGCGCTTCTGCGCCGCCTGCTTGGTGACGCCCATGCTCACTCCGATGTCGGTCCAAGACGCGCCAGAACGTCGCGCTTGATCGACGAAGTGGCCGATCAGGTGATCGGCGATATCGCCAAGATGGTCCGCGGTGAGTACGGCGGTCGACAGCTGCTCGAGCGCATCGGTGTGCACAGTGGTGATGGCTTCGATCAGGTCGTCGAGGCGGACCTGCTTGATGGGTGCTGGGGTTGTCATGGCGTCAACCGTAGGTTGACGGCCTGGATCCGTCAACCTCTGGTTGACGGGCCCTGGTTCTCAGGTGTCGACGTCAAGCTTCGGCTGCTCAGCACCGCTCTCGCCGTATAAGCAACAGCGAGGTCCTCATCCCGGGTGAGCCGTGTGAGTGCGCGAAGAGCAGCCGCGCCCGGGATCTCCGTCAGTGCCTGGGTCAGGCGAGAACGCACCGGGGGTTCGCTGCTCTTGTCCAGAGCCTCCAGCAGCGCACCGGTCAGTTCGTCAGCGATCTGCTGGGTCTGTGCGAGAGCGCCCAACGCGTCGGCTGCCTCTACGTCACGCGAACCCGCAACGATCGCGTCGATGAGGGTCGGTGCTGCGCAGATCAATCCTCTGGCACCCAACTCGATCGCCGCCTGACTTCGGATGGTGATGTCTTCGTCGGTAAGAGCGCGTTCGAGGAGGGCAGTTGGCTTGGGGCCGTCGATTTTCGCAATGGCCATGGTCGCTCGGCGCCTTACCTCGGTATCCGACGACTCGAGTCCGCGCGCCAACGCGGCAACGCCGTCGTCACCTAGCCTCGCGAGCGACCAACCAAGTGCGCCCGCGACATTCGGAACTGCTTCGACGAGGAGCGCGTCAGCGAGCACGTCGGCGGGCGCAGAACCGTCCTCCGACGCAGAAAACACTGCCTGTTGGCGGCGAGCCGGGCGATCCGACCCGAGATCACGCACGAGTTCGATCAGACCGAGCACGTCGCTCCAGGTGCCCGGGTCAGTGTCGTTCACCCGTTGAAGCCGTTCGAGCAAATCGTGTTCGCGCGCAAGTCTTTCCCGGGTCTGCTCGATCAGCTCACCGACCAACGCGGTCGGGGTGAAGTCCGGGTCGTCGAGAGCCCGTTGGACCTCACGCAAGGACAACCCCAGCGACCGAAGGCTTTCGACGCGAAAGATTCGGAGTATGTCATCGTTCGAGTACTCGCGATATCCGCCGTCGCTGCGATCCATCGGGCTCACGAGACCGAGGGAGTCGTAGTGCCGCAGCATACGCGCGCTGACGCCCGTTCGCCGCGCCAGCTCGCCGATCAGCACCGCTACTCGTCCTGCATCGCGTTGCCTGCGTTGACAATGCGCTTGGCGTCGTCGGCGGTGATGGCGAACTCACTTTCGGGATCGGCAAGGAGTCGCTCGGTGGCCCGCGCGTGAGCGCGGACGGCGGGATCGGTGCTCGTCGTCGCGGTGCGCAAGTATGGAGATATCGCATCGCTCAGAGCGATCAATGCGCGACTCAGACTGCGCTTGACATCGCGGTCTCCACGTCCCAGTTCGGTGATGAGTTCGCCCGCGAGATCGTTCACCTCGTCAGGTGGAACCAGTACAACGGCTGTGCGCCAGGCGGCGCGGGCGACGTCGTCGTCGGCGTCGTGCAGCAGGCTTCTCGGAATACTCCGCCACAAGTTCCTGTCCGCGATCTTCGACAGGGTGTGCAACGACTGACTTCGCGCCTGCGCTGTGTCCGAATGGAGTTCGGTGAGCAGTGCTGGAACGGTGAGCTCCGCCGGGTGCCTGGTCAATGCCCAGGTCAGCATGTCACGGACGAAGAAGTCCGGTTCGATTGCACACCGCTCGACCAGCACCCCGACGAAGCCGGGGTCGGGGGTCGTCCCCGCCGCAAGCGCGGCTCTCAGCCGGATCGACGAGTTGGGTGCGCTCAGCGCAGTCCGTAACCGGGTGTTGTGGTCGTTGTGTGGCGTGCTGATAGGAACCACCTCCTGACTACCAGTCTTGACCTTCTCACTGTGTCAAGGTCAAGCCTGGGACGCACTATTTCGGCCCCTCGTGATTGCGGGGCCACTACCATTTGCACGATCACCGCCCGACTGTGGAGGACGACGCGATGGCAGCTCACTTCGTTCTTCCGGCCGGTCGCAGCGCGCAAACGTCCGTGGGCCCCATCGAATACCTCGACATCGGCACCGGGTCACCGGTCCTGTTCGTTCACGGCTCCCCGGGCGGATGTGACCAGGGCGCTCTGATGACCCGGTTCCTGGCCGATCGGCACCGTGTCGTCTCGGTCTCACGACCGGGGTATCTCAATACTCCACTCGCGGAGAACAATCGGACCCCGGAGCAGCAAGCTGTATTGCTGGCAACGCTGTTGTCGGAGCTGGACATCGAGCAGTTCGCAGTGGTCTGCTGGTCGGGTGGAGGACCCGCGACCTACGCCCTCGCGGCACTGTATCCGGAGCGCATCACCGCGGTTGTTGCAGTCGCGGCCGTGAGCACCGAGTTCGATCCCGCCGGGACTTTGCGCGGGCGGGTCGAACTCGGGGAAGAGAAGATGCTGTTCGGACGGCTCGGCACCTGGTTTGCCACCACCTTGGCCGAGAAAGCGCCGGCTACCGCCATCTCCACATTGCTGTCGGGTGACGGCGATCTCACCCGTTCGCAGGCGAAGCAGCTGACGGCCGAAATCATGGCGGACGACAGTCAGCGGGAGTTCGCGACGACACTCTTCGACACCGTGACGGGACCACGAAAAGACGGCTTCAAGAACGATTTCCGCCATTTCAAGGATCTGGACCTGCCGCTGACCGACGTGAGAGTTCCGGTCCTGTTGATCCATGCCAAAACCGACGCGGACGTGCCGTACGAGCAGAGTGTTCACGCGGCCGGATTGATTGCGAACTCGCGACTCATCACCATGGACGTCGGCACGCACCTGTCGGCGTGGCTGGGTCCTGACGCAGCTGAGATTCAAGCGGCCGTCGTCGAGCACATACGCATGTGAGGTTTCCCGACCGTGTAGTTCCCGCGGTATCGCCCGGGATGAGTTCGCAACAACTACACGGTCGACCGCGATTACGGCAAGAAGTTCATCGATTTCAAGTTCGACGCGGCTGCGTCGAGGCTCGGCCTGCTCCGCCGTGGCCGACCATTCAGCTGAAGTTCAGCGAAGCTCCGAGACACTACCCTGGAACACCCGTGTACACACTTGACGTTCGAAGGGGATCGGTATCCGCGTCCTTGTGGTCGACGACGAAGCCGGCCTGCTGCGGGCCATCGCAGCTGGTTTGGAGGCAGAGGGCTTCGCGGTCGACACCGCGACCAACGGCACCGATGGGTTGTGGCTGGCCCAGGAAAACGATTATGCGGTGATCGTGCTCGACATCATGCTTCCGGGCATGAACGGCTACCAGATCTGCGCGCAGCTGCGGTCATCGCAGAACTGGACGCCGGTCATCATGCTCACCGCAAAGGACGGTGACCTCGACCAGGTCGAGGCTCTCGACACCGGAGCCGACGATTACCTCGCAAAACCGTTCTCGTTTCCGGTGCTGCTCGCGAGACTACGGGCCCTGATCCGTCGGGGCGGTGGAGAGCGACCCACGGTGCTCACGGTGGGTGATCTGGCGATAGATCCGGCGGCCAAACGCGTATCCCGCGGTGCCACCGCGATCGAACTCACCGCGCGAGAGTTCAGTGTGCTCGAGTTCCTGGTGTCGAAGAAGGGCGCGGTGGTGTCGAAGTCGGAGATCCTCGGAGCTGTGTGGGATTTCGATTTCGACGGTGACCCGAACATCGTCGAGGTCTACATTCGTCACCTGCGCAACAAGGTTGATCGGCCATTCGGTCGGTCGTCGATCGAGACAATGCGCGGTGCGGGCTATCGGGTGGTCGACGATGCGTGACAAGAACCGGCGGCGCCTGAAGTCGGTGCGCGCTCGCATCACCCTCATTGCCACCGCAGTCGTGACGCTTGCACTCGTCGTCGGGGGAGTTGCCTTCGTCATGATCCTCTCCGCCACGCTGCGCGACTCCGCCGAATCAGCCGCCGACAGTGAGGCTTCTCGCTACGAGACGATCGTCGAACAAGCGGGCGGGGCGACGGAGGCCGCAGCCGCGTTGGCCGACATCGACGGATACGCGCAACTGCTATCTGCAGGCCGAGTCGTCGGCGCGACCGATGAACTCGACGACGCCAGGCCACTGGTGACAGGTGACTTGGATGACCCCGCGGCCGTGACGGTCATCGAGTCCGATGGTGACGAGGGTGACCGGCTGGTCGTCGTCACGAAGGAACGCGATGACGGAACAGTGCTGGTGGCGGGCGTCGACGACGAGACCCGCGCCGATGCCGTGGACGCCACCCGCACACTGCTCTTCTTTGCGGTGCCGGTCGTTGTCCTCCTCGTTGGTCTGACGTGCTGGATCGTGGTCGGCCGTGCGTTGCGGCCGGTCGAGCGTTTGCGCCGTGAAGCCGAACAGGTCACCGCCGCTGACCTGAGCCGTCGCGTCGAAGTCCCTGGTTCGGGCGATGAGGTAGACCGGCTGGCATCGACCCTCAACGGCTTGCTCGGCAGGCTGGAGACGTCGCAGGTGCGCCAGCGCCGTTTCGTCTCGGACGCATCGCACGAATTGCGTTCGCCCATCAGCTCGTTGCGTCAGAACGCGGAGGTCGCACTGTCGTATCCCGGTCAGATTCCGCCGGATCAGTTCGCGTCGACGGTGAAAGCCGAGTCCGAACGTATGGCCGGCCTGGTCGACGGGTTGCTGCTGTTGGCCCGCGCCGACGAGGCGACTCTGCACCTGACGTTGCGCGAGACCGATCTCGACGACGCCGCACTCCGCGAGGTGAGCCGAGTTCGCGCCGAATCGACTGAGCTGACCGTCGACGGCTCGAGGATCGAGGCTGTTCGGGTGAACGGTGATGAGGCGATGCTTGCTCGCGCCCTACGCAACCTGGTCGACAATGCCGTTCGACACGCCGCCGGCCGGGTCGCGATCGCCACCCACGTCGAGGAGGGACGCACGCCGGTTGCCGTGATCGCGGTCGAAGACGACGGAGCGGGCGTTCCGCGGGACCAGCGTGAGCGCGTCTTCGAACGTTTTGTGCGGCTGGACGAATCGCGCGCCCGCGACGCCGGAGGAGCAGGTCTCGGGCTTGCCATCGTTGCCGAAATCGCCGCGACCCATCGTGGTTCGGTTCGAGTGGTCGACAGTGCGCTCGGCGGAGCACGTTTCGAGATCAGATTGCCTGTGTGAGCTCGCAGCGGATTCAGGCTGGATTCAGCGAACGCGCGAGAAGGTGATGCCAACGCCCCAACGAGAAGGAGCATCACATGCCCAAGAAGACCATCGTCATCGCCGGTGTCGCCACCGCAGCAGTCCTGGCCCTCGGCGGCACAGGTATTGCCTACGCCGTCACCGACGGTTTCGCGGGATCAGATGACCTGGGCGGGAACGACCTGGACCGGGCCACGACCGCGGCGATCGCCGAGGTCGGTGGCGGGTCGGTCACGAGCGCGGACAAGGACGACGACGGCATCACCACCTACGACCTCGACGTCATCGGGTCAGACGGGGTCGAGTACGAGATCACCCTCGACGAAGGTTTCAAGGTCTTGAAGGTCGATCGTGATGACGACGATGCCGAGCCGACGAACGGCGACCAGACCGCGCCTGCCGCGGCGCCCACCAGCGCACCGCCGGTCGCCGCGCCGGTGGATCCCGACGATCTCGTCGGCGAAGAACTCCAGCGGGCCTCCGACGCCGCGATCGCAGCTGCCGGCGGCGGGACGGTGACCGATGCCGAACGCAGCGACGATCCCGGCCACGCGTTCGACGTCGAGGTGCGTCTTGCCGACGGTTCTGAGGTGGATGTCGACCTCAACGCCGACTTCGGTGTGCTGACCATCGACACCGATCGCTAACGGGAGACGATGCCCAGAGCTGTCAGGGGTTCTCGGCGAGGTCGGATCGCACCTGACGGCGAAGTAGTCTTGAAGTTGCTTGAAAAAACTCGCATTTCAGATTCAAAGTGGTGGACCAAGCGAATACTCGGCCACCGCGGGAGTTTTAGGTTTTCTATTTGAGCTGCTCGCGACACAAAAGAGTTTGGGAAGCGCGAGTCACATCCTGCTACCCAGCAGGCTACCCATTTGCCAGCCATTTCTCTCGCTTCGCTATCGCCCCCACTGTCGAAATTGATCTCTGATGAGCTGCAGAAATTGTCTGGTCCGCGGCATGGAGAAGCGAACTGGGGTAGCGATCAGGGTCCGCAAGAACGCGATTGGCGGCCTCTTTCGGCATTCTTGCGAGAGCGTTTGGCTGGAGACCGACGTACGGGTCGTCGCTGCTGGCGAAAAATCGTGCGATGTCCTTTAGGTACGATTCCCAGACTTCACCGCTATCACCTGACGGCGGGCTACTGTGAATCCACTCTAGCGCGATGTTTGCCAGTACTGGATCGGTTTCTAGTTGTAAGCTGGTAATCGAACGCATCGCGCGAACGCGTATCGCATATGTAGATCGAACCGCGATGCTGAAATGCAGACGGGGTGAATCAACGGCATCCAAAATTACGTTGGCAATCTTGGTGGGTATGCTGCTTCCGGGAGCTTTCGCTATGGCATTGAAGATAAGCCGGAACGATGTACTAGACTGTGTGTCACAAACTTGAAGCGAGAGCATCGCTAGATTGCGTAATACCGCTGGCGTTGCAACTTGGAGTAATAGCATCAGCCATGCACTTTTGGGTAGCGTTTCCGAGTGCTCGTGTTGATCACGCCACCAATCTGTTTCAGCCCTATGATTGAGTGCCTTGAAGGCGATCGAGATGGGGTCGGTTGCCTCCGTATCGTCAACTTTCTTGTACGAGGTAGAAATGCGACCTAAAGCTAGGCTGGCAAGCTTCCAGGACAGCCAGGTGCGGCCTAGTGCTTTTTCGAACGATTGCAGCGCGGACATCCAAGGTGCGGGGGTATCGACGTAACTCCTGCGTCTCGATCTTGAGGTAAGATCGCTAATTTCGGAGACCATCGTCCTTAACTTTGGCTCTACTACTATGGAGTCCTTCACCTTTTCGTCAATGTCCTCGAATATGTAGGACGAGCCCGGACGAAAGAACGAGAAGCTGTAGATGTTAAGTGCACGACTCACTGGCGTCAACGGTCCACCAACCCACTCGAACGCGAAATTACAATCCGCAGCCTCCCTCGTAGCAGTCAACTGCTCCTCTGCCGATGATAGAACTGCCGGGTGACCGCCCAGAACAAAGTTTGCCCAAATATCGGGCGATCTTGAAGCGATTTTTCTTGCGAGGCTGTTCTCGAGGCTACTCACCGATCGAGTATCTAAGCCTACTTCCAACCAGCGTTCGAAAGCGAGGTCGTCGGTTTCGGTTAGGCTTGGCATACTATCGCGCCAGGCTTTAAAGCGCACAGCATCGGGAGCGATATACGCCAAAAGAAAACCGGCCTCCCTTCGAGCGGCGCGAGAAGGCAGCGAGTGGCATCTCTCCACGAGGGCTTTGACGGCTGTGTCCAGACCGCAGTCGTCCGGAAGCATTAGTTCTACCGAGTTGTCCGTGACAAATCTTCGGTGAAATGCGTATCTTAGCGCGAGACCGTCGATCGTGTGAGAAGCGACTTGCCGCGTCAATCGAGGCGCCTGATGAAAGACACGGTCGGAAAGTAGCGACGTCGCAACCGCTCTTGGAAACGACGATTTTGCTCCATTCCCAGTCTCGATCAGGTCCACTACTTGGCTCGCCAGCCCAGCCAGTTCTCCTACTGAGTAGCACCCCGCGTAGAAGCGAGTTACATTCAGCCAGTAACCACTGGGGGCAATGGCGTCGAATATTTCAAGTTTCGTACCCTTTTTGGGATTTCCAACCGGGCTGTACGGTGCTGTATTGTACAGGTGGCGTGCCGCAAAATATTCGCGCAGAGGTTGGACCTCGAATTCGAACGTGCCTTCTACCCTGCTCACCAGGGCGACTATTCGTTGTACTACTCCTGTCACGAGATCGTCGAGAACACCTGTGTCGTGTTCTCTGGATGTGAGAAAATTCTCAATCATCGATCGAAGAGCTTCGTCTGTAACCCGGCCGCCGTTACCTCGCGACTCTGCTGACGAGTGAATTTTCCATGCCAGGAATCCGTGTAGATCTATTAGCAGCTGCCGGTTCTCTAGCACGGCTTTATTCTTGTCGGCCTCCCTATTAAAGAACACATCTATATAACTGTCGTACAGTTCTGTTCGATGATCTGGCAGCGCTTGGCCTCTTATATGCACAAGATTCAAGAGAATTGTAAGCTGCATTGCGTTTCGCGCCAGATCGCGGATATGTGCTCGCGATAGCTTTGTTCGTAGAACTCGTTTCATTTCATCAATATCAAACTGGGAGATCTTACGCGCCCTACTCCAGCGGTCGGTGTACTCGAACACTAAGTCTTCGTTTATTGAGTTTAGAGTCAGATAGACCCAAGATTCGGAGGAGAACCGGGGAGAGTTCGCGACTGCAGCAGGCCGGCTTGTCACTACCATCTGCGTTCTCGGTGCCGTTGCTGCCAGGCGGTTGCCAGCGCTCATAGCGGCTTCAACTACAGTTCGCCTGTCCGTAAGTGCCGCAACTTCGTCCAGGCCATCAAGAAAAATTAGAGTCGAGGTGGTCGAGAAGACGAGTAGGAGATCATCGACGGTGAAAGATTGTCCGCCGGACAGATGGGAAATCTGCCGTGCTAGAAATGACTCGAGGCTTGGTGTGGACGATGGGTCAACCTCGGTTCCAGATATCGGATCAATCCTTTGGAGCCACAGTGAAAAATCTCGCAGGTCAACTTTAAAAGGAATTCTAGCCGGGACTAGTCGGTGTTTGGCGGGAACTTGATCAAGTTGTGTCTTTCCAAGGAATTTCATCCGTTGTACTTGGCAGACATACTGCGCCAGGGTTGATTTTCCTTGTCCTGGTGCTCCCTCAATCACCACCCGACTCAGTCCACTTTGCGCGGCAGGGTGCAAAAGGAGGGTAGCTCCCCCCACTTCGTATCGTCCGTGCACTGAGTGGGAACCGCCACTCATTTCGTCCTCTATGACTTGGCTGAAGGTCTCATCGACCGCGTCATTGTTTCTAGTTCCTCGTGTATGGAAGACTCCGTGGCCGATTGGAACGTCAATGAATAGAGATAGTAACGCACTAGATTGCAGATCAGCTTGTTTGAACTTCACGTATTCGTCAATTTCGTACTGAGCCGTTAGGTAGCCTGTAACCGCTAGAAGTCTGCGGTGGGATGACTCGCCCAACCCGTCCTCTATGAGACGGCGAAGTACGTCTGCGCTAGTCAAGATCTCAGAGAATATCCACTTGAGGTCGTAGGCGTTATTCAGCCTAGCGTCAATATCGTTTCGCCACCAAATCTTACACGGAATGGGTACATTCTCATCGACGTATCGTTGTGTCTTGTCCATTGCGCCGGCGTCGAGAGCCGAAGATCCTGCGAGATTTGTGAGAATGATATATTGGCTTGCGCCGCGTTCTTTTAGTATCTCAATCTTTGGTATTTCCTTCTTGATTGCTTCGGTGAGAATCTTATGAGGGTCGTCGTTGGTGAATCGTTCGCGTTTGAATTTTACTTGGAAAACGATGCAGTCGGATGGTCCTTGTCTGCTAAGGCCATCGCGACCGCCATCCTTTTGTCCGACGGGGTAGCATTGAAGCGCTGGATAATCGCGCGACAAGAGTGCTTGACAAAACTCCTGGAACCGATCGGGGGTGAAACGTTCGTAATCGTATTGCATCCGATACTCCATCTCTTGGGCACCCGGTGCGTCACGAAGCTCTGCGTTCGCGAGGCGGGCGTACCGGATCGCCTCCGATCCAATCTTGGTGATAATAGTGCACGGTTACCCATCTCAGGTCTGCCACGTGATTGTGGCATCGGTGGCGAGCCCTTCCCTGGGACGACAGGCTTGGTGGCAGTCTTCGATCTTTCAGTTCGAGTCACGAATAAGTTGTGGTGCACCCTCTTCTAACTTCTGGTTGGTACTTCAGGCAGAAACCCGGCTGTCGTGCAGAAGCGTCAGCAACCTTCGGTAGGGTTCACCGGGTGAATTCGATCGCAGCTGTGAAGTCCGTGAATGCCCGCATCGCCGAGGAACTGTCTGTCGCAGAATCGCAGGTGGCGGCGGCCGTTCGACTGCTCGACGAGGGGTCGACGGTGCCGTTCATCGCGCGGTATCGCAAGGAGGTCACCGGCAGCCTCGACGACGCTCAGCTGCGGTTGCTCGACGAACGTCTTCGTTATCTGCGCGAACTCGACGAACGTCGCACCGCGGTCCTGGCGTCCATCGAGGAGCAAGGCAAGCTGACCGATGAGTTGAAGGCCGCGCTGAATGCTGCGGAGACCAAGTCGCGGGTCGAGGACATCTACCTGCCATACAAGCCCAAGCGCCGGACCAAGGCCCAGATCGCCCGGGAGAACGGCCTCGAGCCGCTCGCAGATCGGCTTCTCGCCGACCCGTCGCTGGTTCCGGAAGAGGTGGCGGCAGAATACGTCGCCGGGGAGGTCCCGGATGTGGACAAGGCACTCGAGGGTGCACGTCACATCCTGATCGAGCGCGTATCGGAAGATGCCGAGCTGGTGGGTGCTGTCCGGGAGAAGTTCTGGGCCGAGGGTGCCCTGCGAACCCAACCGCGCACCGAAGAGGTCGGGAAAAGTGCTGCAGCACAGAAGTTCCGTGACTACTTCGACTTCTCCGAACCGCTGGAGAAGATGCCATCCCACCGCGTCCTTGCCGTCATGCGCGGCGAGAAGGAAGAAATCCTCTCGCTGAGTCTCGACGGTGGCGAGGACGAGGCGTATCAGGCGATGGTGGCGGCGACCCTCGGTGTCGACACCACGCAAACCGGCCCGACCACCCCCTGGCTGCTGGGCACCGCCCGGTTGGCATGGCGAGCGAAACTGATGATCACCGCGACGCTGGACGCCCGAGTGCGTCTGCGCAAACGCGCCGAAGACGATGCAGTCGCCGTGTTCGCCGAGAATCTCGGCGACCTGCTGCTGGCCGCTCCCGCCGGGGCACGCACCACCCTCGGCCTCGACCCGGGTTTCCGCACGGGTGTGAAGGTGGCCGTGGTCGACGGCACCGGCAAGGTCCTCGACACCGCGGTGATCTACCCCCATCAGCCACAGAAGCAGTGGGACGCCGCACGTGCGACCCTCGGCGCACTCGTCGCGCGCCACGGCATCGAGCTGATCGCAGTCGGGAACGGCACAGCCTCCCGGGAGACCGATGCCCTGGCGACAGAATTGATCGCCGACGTCCAGAAGTCCGGTGGCACCCTCACCAAAGCAATGGTCAGTGAGGCCGGCGCCTCGGTGTACTCCGCGTCGGAATACGCATCGCGCGAGTTCCCGGACATGGACGTCTCGCTGCGCGGCGCGGTCTCCATCGCCCGTCGCCTCCAGGACCCCCTGGCTGAGCTGGTCAAGATCGAACCCAAGTCGATCGGTGTCGGTCAGTATCAGCACGACGTGACGCCGGGCGTGCTCGCGCGCAGCCTCGACGCGGTTGTCGAAGATGCGGTGAACGCGGTCGGCGTCGACCTCAACACCGCGTCCGTCCCGTTGCTGGCCCGGGTCTCCGGGGTGACGACGACCCTGGCCGAAGCGATCGTGGCGCATCGAGACAGCACCGGACCCTTCAAGAGCCGCAAAGCCCTCTTGAAGGTTCCGCGCCTGGGACCCAAGGCATTCGAGCAGTGCGCAGGCTTTCTGCGCATCCGAGAAGGCGACGACCCGCTGGACGCCTCGGGCGTGCACCCGGAGGCCTATCCCGTGGTCCGGAAGATCCTCGACCGGTCGGGGGTGTCGCTGGCCGAACTGATCGGCAATGAGCGGACGCTGCGCACGCTGCGGCCGGCCGAGTTCGCCGACGACCGCTTCGGCGTTCCGACGGTCACCGACATCCTCGCGGAGTTGGAGAAACCGGGCCGCGACCCACGACCGGCGTTTGCCACTGCCACCTTCGCTGCCGGTGTGGAGAAGGTCGCCGACCTCAAGCCCGGCATGGTGCTCGAGGGCGTGGTCACCAATGTCGCTGCTTTCGGCGCATTCGTGGATGTCGGCGTCCATCAGGACGGGCTGGTGCACGTCTCGGCCATGGCCAACAAGTTCGTGTCCGACCCGCATGAGGTCGTGAAGTCAGGGCAGGTCGTCCGGGTCAAGGTGATGGAGGTCGACGTCGACCGGCAGCGAATCGGTCTGTCGCTGCGACTCGATGACGAACCCGGTGCGGGCAAGCCCAAACCAGAACAGCGGTCGAACAATTCGGGCCAGCGTCCAGGCAAACGCCCCGAAGGCCGTAACCAACCGAACCAGCGCAATCAAGGCCGGCGCGACAACAATTCCGGACGTAAACCGGCCGCAGCGCCTGCTGCGAACGGCTCACTGGCACAAGCGCTTCGCGATGCGGGATTCGGCAAGTAGCTCACGTGTCGAGCGCGTCACCGGGCGCGATCTCGGTGGCGCGCACTCCGGCACGGGCGGCGAGAGAGACGAACTCCCCGCCGGGGCCGAAAAATCGATCGGGCTTGATCAGGTCGAGCCCTATCGGCCACAGCGTTCCGAAATGAATCGGTACCGCATGGCGCGCGGACACCTCCTGCGCTGCGCGCACAGCCCGCTCCGGATCCATATGTCCCACCCCGAGAGTGGGTCCCCAGCCGCCCACGGGTAGCAAGGCGAGGTCGACATCGGAGACCCAGTCGCGCAAAGCGGGGTAGAGGTCGGTGTCGCCGGCGAAGTAGGTGCGCTGATCACCGGAAATCACGTACCCCAAGGCCGAGGTGATGGCGGGGCCGCGTCGCCACCGCCGGCCGTCGTGGTCGGCAGGTACAGCGCGGATCGTCACGTTGCCGATGGGCACCTCGTCGCCCGCGCGCACCTCGACCAGCTGGTCGCCGAGGCCACGCAGCGATGGGAGTGCATCGGGAGCTCCGGCGGGGACCACGATCGGCACGTCGTGGGACAGCAGACGCAGCGACCGCAGATGCGTGTGGTCGGCGTGCAGGTGCGACAGCAGGACCGCGTTGGGGGTGTGTACTTCTGCGCCTGCGGGGTTCGGACCACGTCGGCGTCGTAGATGCGCGACCCGCGAGGTGAGGACCGGGTCGGTGAGCACCACGGTTCCACGATCTCGAATGAGAACGCTCGCATGTCCGAGCCAGCGAACCGCGGGCCGCGCGCGGGCGCTGTCTGCGTCGTTGTCCCGGGGTATGGCGACCATGGGCACTACGATCCCAGAGATCAGCGAAGGGGGTGCGATGCGCACCACAACCACAGTCGTTCGGTTGTTCATCGAGTTCGTGGTGCTGTGGCTCTCGTCCGCTGTGGCGATCCTGGTGCTCGATGCCGTGTTCGACGGAATCTCTCTCGACTCGGTCAACATCGGTATCCCGAGGCTGTCGACCCTGCCGTCCGCGCTCGTGGTCGCTCTGGTCTTCGGTGTCCTCAGCGCGGTGTTGTGGCCGGTCATCGTGCGGCTGATGTCGTGGGTGGGTCCGGCGGTGCTCTTCTTGGTGGTCTTTTTCGCCAGCGGTGCGATCATGTGGTTGACGCTGCACATCGTCCCGATGGCGTCGGTCGACAAACCCTGGGACGCAGTGGTGATGGCGGCGCTGTTGTCGCTGTTCAGTTCCTTTGTCGCAGGCGCGATCGCGTCTCGTTCCGACACCTCCTACCGTCTGATGCAGGTACGCAGGCAACGACTCCGATTCCGGCACAAACTCGGCGGTTCGGTGACAACTCCGGGATTGCTGTGTATCCAGATCGATGGCTTGGGCCACGATGTCCTGCGGCGTGCGATCGCCGATGGAGTCACCCCCGGTCTCGCTGCGATGGTCCGCAACACGCACTCGTTGATTCCGTGGCATACAGATTGGAGCAGTCAGACAGGTGCCAGCCAGCTCGGCATCCTGCATGGGTCGAACCACAACGTGCCCGC
This sequence comes from Williamsia soli, assembly GCF_017377795.1. GTDB lineage: Bacteria > Actinomycetota > Actinomycetes > Mycobacteriales > Mycobacteriaceae > Williamsia > Williamsia soli. The sequence goes on from NZ_JAFRDR010000002.1 coordinate 38,407, forward strand.
TTTTCGGTGGTACGACAAGACATCCGGGAAGATCTCGGTCTTCAGCAACCCGCGCGACAACGAGGATCGTGAAATCGAACGCGGCGAGATCCCGGGACTGTTGTCCACCGATGGCGCGAGCCGCGGCAATCTGTTCACCGGTGGCGCCGAGGACAACGTGCTCGTCGTGAGCCGGATGCGTGGCGCGCGTCTCGGCGGTGGTGCGGGGTACTCGTCCTACTTCGCCGACCCATCGAGCACGTTGCGCACCCTGATCCGGATGGTCGCCGAAGTACAGCGGGAACTGAGGCAGGCATGGCGACAGCGCCGCGCCGACGTCCGGCCGAGGGTTCCCCGCGGCGGTTCCTACCCATTGGTGCGGGCGTTCGCGAATGTGCTGGCAACCGACGTCACGGCGGCGGCGGTCGTCCGCGACCTCATCCGGGGTCGGAGCACCATCTACGTCGACCTGATCGGCTACGACGAGGTCTCACACCACTCCGGGATCTCCCGACCTGAGACGCTGTCGGTGCTGACCAAGATCGATGAGGTCATCGCGATGCTGCTGAAGGTGGTCGAACAGGCCGACCGCTCGTACCGCGTCGTGGTGCTGTCTGATCACGGTCAAAGTCAGGGTGCGACGTTTCTGCAGCGGTATGGCGAGAGTCTCGAGCAACTGGTCCTGCGGTTGTGCGGTACCGGGGAACTCGCGCCGGTCGCGGACTCCCGTCCGGGGGCCGAAGGGATCGAGTACGCGGCGGCAAGCGTGCGCCCGCCGAAGGCCGACGAAGAGCCGGCCACACCTGAGGGGGTTCCGGTTGTGCTGGGATCGGGAAACCTGGGCCTGATCAGCTTTCCACGCATTCCGCACCGGGCCACGGTCGAGACGGTTGCTGCCGAATACCCCGGTCTTGTGGAGGCATTACGGGTTCATCCCGGAGTCGGGTTCGTGTTACTCGCTCGGGCGACGGGCGGATCGGTGGTGCTCGGCGCCCATGGGTCCGTCGACGTTGATACCGGTGTGGTCGAGGGTGTGGACCCGCTCGTATGTTTCGGACCTGACGCGCTTGAAAAGATCCGTAGGACAGACTCATTCGACAACGTCGCCGACATCATGGTCGGTGGTGCGTACTGGCCGGAGACGGACGAGGTGGCTGCGTTCGAAGAGCAGGTCGGGTCGCACGGGGGTATGGGTGGACCGCAGAGCACGCCGTTTCTGCTCTACCCTGACGACGTACCCGCGCCACCGAATCCTGTGCACGGCGCCGAACAGGTGCACGCGGTGCTCACCGGGTGGCGCGATCGCGACGCTTAGGAGTCTTGGATGGGAATGTCGGTCGACAGTAACGTTCACACGGTCTCGCGTGCCCCCGTGGCCAACGGGCCACGCCTGCCGGCGTTGGACGTGCCGACGTATCAACCCGCGGGAATCGACCAGGTGGGCACCCTGGTGCGAACCTACGCGGCGCCTCTCGTCGCCGGTGCCGCGCTGGGTGTCATCGTCGGGGGCGTGACCCGTGTCGGCAGGGGACCAGGTGCCCTGATGGGTTCGGTCGCAGGTCTGGCAGGCGGCTACTCACGAGGTCGCATCGGGGCCGACCCTGTCGTGCCGACGTCCACGGTGTCGCGGCCGGTGGCCGATGAGCGGTTGCGCGTCATGGAGTTCAACGTTCACGGGGGCATGGGCGGTCCAGGCAAGTTCCTTGCGACACCACAGACTTTGTCGCATCTCGCCGACACGATCAAACGACAGAATCCGGACATCGTGATGCTCCAAGAGCTCGACCACTTCGCCACCCGCTCGAACTACACCGACACTCTTCGTCAACTCGCGAAACGTCTGGACGCCGACGGCGCCGTGATGTCTCCGGCGATCGACAAAGGCACCGGACGCCGCGAGGGTACCGGGATCTTGACCTTCAACGGGAACCTGATCACCGACGCACGAAGTCTGCGAATCGGTGACGCGCTCGGTGACGACTCGGCCCGGCGACTGCGGGCGACCATCGACGCGTGGGCCGGGGTGGTCACGTCCAAACTCGGTGGCAACAGACTGCCCTTCGGTGGCGTCATCGAATACCAGCCTCGGGTCGCCACCGACGTGATGATCCGCACCGCAGGCCACAACTCGATCAGGGTGCTGTCAGGACATTTCAGCCCGCCGCATCACGGCATCGACGAGCCGCGGCGTCAGGTGGATCCGATTGTTGCGACCCTCGAGACCTGGATGGGTCCGACAATCTTCGGAGCCGACTTCAATGTGCGCGACGGCTCGCCCGAATTCGCCGAGGAGCACAAGGTCTTCGCTGCGGCCGGGTTGGCAGAGGCGACCGCAGGCGCGCCTCCCAACAGTGACCGCGTCTACGCGTCGAAGCACTTCGCGGCCGAGAACCCACAGAAGCTGGACACGCCCAAGGGCGCGGTTCCGGCAAGCGATCATTCGCCGGTTGTCGTCGAACTCGTACTCCACGCCTGAGTTTTCCGGCTCGACGACGAGATCACCTGGTCCGGCAACCAGCTGAAAACGGAACGCACCGACGAGCCCGGTGGCAGCAACACCGTCGGGTACGACAGTGTCGGAATCAGTGCGCCTACCGAGGCAGCATCGGCGGGGTCCGGACAACACACGATGCCCCCGAGGTCATCACGGTGCTGCACCGCTACCAAGGTTCGTAAGGTCATCGCACCCCAGCCGAGTACGAAGACCACTGGCGCGCGGGGGCCCAACCAGTTCATGGCGGTGTCGATCATGTCGCTGTCGTTGCCCACGGGGACGTCGACCACCAGGCTCCGAACACCCGCACAGGCGGCAGCGGAGGCGAAGTGGGCGTACCCGTCTTCGGCCGTGGAGTCGGCCCCCGTCGGGATCAGCAGGCAGGTGTCGGTCGCCTGGCCGAGGAGGTAGCCATGCAGCGGCCCCATGCGGCCGGATACCGCAATGGGCTCGCACTCGTTCGGCAGCAACGGTATTGCCGCGCGAAACGCCGACACCTGCGATCTGCGATTCGCCTGCCACATCTCCGCCGCGGGATCCGATCGATAGAAGTGTGCCGCCAGCCCGTATGCCCACGAGGCGCACAACAGACTCCGGCCGGCGCCGGACGCGTCGTCTGCAGCCAGCCTCTGATCGGCGCGGTCGAGGCAGCGAGCGCCTTCATGGCGCCAGTATCGCTCCCAGGAGCCCACGTCGTCGGGAGGGATCCGTGTACCTGCGCCCGCGATCGCTGTCGCGTCGGCGGCCCCGACGTCGGTGACGGACAGGGACCGCTCGAGCAGGCGGTTGAATTCGGGATCGGAGTGCAGCAGCATCAATGCGCCGGGAGCCGAAACGTCGGCCGGCCGGAAAGATCGGTGTCGACAGGGAACTCGTGCAGTCGACAGTGATTGAGGAGGGTCAGTTTGAGAAAGGTCGCGAAAACCGGGAACTGAAGTCCCGCCGCGACCGCTATCACCGAATTCGAGGGCGCCTCTTCGCGGAGAACCTCATAGAGGTCGTCGATGCTCATCCCGTCGGGGTGACGGCGCAGGGCGTCGGCGACCGCGTGGGAGAATTCGGCTTCGGTGTTGATGATCTGCTGCAGTTGGGCGCGTGCGTGATCGCCCGCAACCGGCAGCATGGGTTTGTGCCCGGCACACATGTGCTCGAGATTGCCCTCATCGATCATCTGCAGCGCCTTCACGGCTGTCGCGACCGTGTTTCTGGGGTCGGAGTCCGTCCAGATCGGCAGGGCGGATGTCTCGTCCGCGAACATCATGAACTTCTGTCCCGGCAGGTAGTAGACCAGCCCGCCGGCCGAATGCCCCGCCGACTGCAGCACCTGCACGTCGATCGTGCCTTCGGCGTTGACGAATGACCAACCCGTCCATCGGGTTCCGCCGATGGCGATGTCCTCGGCGGGGCTGTGGTCCTCGTAGTCCGTCATGGTGTCGACGCTCAGGAACACCTCCGGATAGGTCTGCAAGATGATGTCGACGACAAGGGACGGGATGAATGCGCCGACGGCGGGTGACAGGCCCAACCCATTGATCTGGCGACCCAGCGCGAGCACATCTTCAGCGGTCAGCGCCGAGGCGCCACTGAGCGTCCGCAGGAGACCGGCGATCCGATCCGCGTCCAGATCGAGCCCGCGGAGATAATCGAAATACGGGATGCCCGATTTGTACATACGCGAGAAGAACGCTTCGTAGTCGAGGCCTGGGCGAGCGTCTCGTGGAATGAGGTGGTATTTGCGTTCGGACCTGATCTCATGCAGCACATGGTTGTTCCCGAGATGATCGACGTGGCCGTGACTGTTGAGGAGGTATACCTCCTCGATCCCGGTGAAACGACTCGCGACATCGACGATGGCGGAGTATTGATCGGCCCCCACGCCGGTGTCGAGAAGGTAGAGACGGGTCCCGCTGCGGTACACCGCAATGGTCGGCAGGTCCGGGTCATCCCAGAGCGTGTGGGGATGATGCCCTTCGATCAGGAACAGGCCTGGACTGATCTCGTGGATCGTTCCGGTGGTCATCCGTGCCGTCCTCAGCTTTCCGGGAAGTTGACGATGGCGAGGTTCATGGGCAATTCGTCGGTCCGCTTCTGCGCTGTCGGCAGTTTGTCCTGCAGAAAGTTCCCGGTCAGGTAGTCGTCGGCGTCCATGATCGCCTGAACCGGAACCTGCCCGGCGTAGTCGAACTCGTCGAACACGTACGGCAGGCCATCGGAACCCAAGAGTGTCGGTCCGTTCATCAGCTGGAAATGCAGGTGAGAGGCGTTGGCGTTGCCGGTGTTTCCGAGTTTGGCGATCACCTGACCGTCTGTGACCCTGTCTCCGGGTTTGACCAGAAGTGACCCCTCGATGAGGTGGGCGTACATCGCATACACTCCGTCTCCGAGGTCGAGAACGATGTGATTGCCGTCCACGTTCAGCGCGGTCAGTCTGGCCGCCAGGACCGGGTCCTGGGCCGGGAGAGTTCCCGGTGCGTTCGCGGCGACGTCGTCCAGGACCGAGATCACCGTCGCGTCGGCGACTGCATGGATGTCGGACCCGTAGTCGACGTAGCTGGTGTTCTGGGTCCTGTCACCGACGTAGAACGCCCCCTCGTCGTCAGTTCGCTTCCAGTCGATGGCGAACCGTTGGCTGTTGTTCAGTTTGCCGTCGACCGGTAACGCCGATCCGCGGTGCGGGAAACCGGGTTCGCAGCATCCGTTGAGTGCGATCCAGTTGTCGCCCCGCAGCGGCGGTGAGATGACCCGGGGTGTGCTCGCCGAGATGTCGATAGGCGTGATCACGTAATCGATCGGGGCCGGTTCCCGGGAGGCCGGCGAGTTGGCACCCGTTCCGTACACATGATGTAGGACAGCTTTCGGAACATCGTCAAGGGAGTCGAAGGTGTAGTCGAGAAAGAGGATCCGACTCGTCCGGGGCGGGATGACCGCCGTGTCGACCACGCCGTTCGGGACGTTCTGCAGCCGGTTGCAATTGCCGTAGGAGCAGGTGGGATCGACAAGTGCGGCGCCGGCGAAGGTGGCAATGACGTTGTCCGGCTCGGTACCGTCGACCACATCGACGCGGTCGAGTGTCGCGGGCACCGGCGAGGCGTTGGTCAATTGCAGGTCATACGCGACGTGATATCGCTGGTCGGTGCCCAGGAACGGGAACGTAGGATCCCCGATCGCTGTCATGGTCAGGCTGGTGAAAGCCTCCGGGACAACGACATCGGCGAAGGCGGATGCTGTCGACGAGGTCTCCGTCGTGTCATCGTCGGGGGAGGAGCAACCGCTCGCCACGAGAGCGACCGTGACCGCTCCGATGGCGAACACCGTTGTCAGGGACCGATTTCTCATGCGTTGGAGTCCTTGTCCAAGGCCTCGTCGAGCCAGTCGAAGACACGCTGCTCGAAGAGACCCGCCGCGCCTGCCTCGTCGTGTTCACCGGCTCCCTCGGCGTTGGTGAAGGCTATGTGTTTCTTCGGAGCCTTGAGAGCGTCCAGTAACGGTTCGGCACCGCCGCCACGGGAGTCGTTCTCTCCGGAGCACAGGAGGGTCGGGCAGGTGATCTTCTCGGCGAGGCCACGCAGCGTATAGGGCTCGGCCTGCTGCAGGTACTCCAGTGGCGTCGCGAGTCCGTGGGTGAGCATGCCGCGGTTCAGGCCGAAGTCGAGGATCGAGTTGGCTGCCATCGCCTTCCGGAGAACGGCATTGAGGGTGTCGGGATCTCCGGTGTGCAGTTGATCGCGGTAGTCCGGCGGCAACATGAAGACCGCACCCTCTCCCGGCGCGAATTGGGGGGCGTCCGCGATCACGGCGGCCACGCGGTGCTCAGCAGTCGCGGCCCGCGGCGCGAGATAGCCACCCCAGCTGCGTCCCATCAGCACAATCCGCTGTGGGTCGACGTCCGGGCGGGACAGGAGCCAGTCGACCTGAGGCGTGACGACGGCCTCCCAGTCCGCGCGGAAGAACAGGTTCTCTTCGATGAGCGCGCCGCCCTGACCCGGCCCGTCGATGAGCAGGACCGCGTAACCGCGGCGGAGCGCCGCGAGACCGCCGGCGAAGTAGGACTCTTCTTTGGTCCCGTCGTAGCCGCCGATCATGAGGATCGTCGGATGTGGTCCGTCGCCGTGGGGGGTGATGAAGTAGGCGTCCAAAGGTGTTGTCTCGTAGGGAATCGAAACCTGCTCGATCGCCCATTCCGACAGGGCGGCCGCGCGCTGGAACGCATCTTTCTGCCGCCGGTATGAGTCGACGAATCGAGGATCGAGCGGTGCGCGGTAGAAGAAGACGCCACTGGTCCGGTAGTAGGTGACCGCTCGTAGGAATGCGTCGTGGGCACTGATCCGATGACCGGCCGCCAGGCTTGCCTCGGCCTGGGCGTAGATCCGGTCGGCGGTGGCCGTCCATTCGCGGTACCAGCTGTCGTGATCGCCTTCGGTGATGCTCCGGGCGGTGACGAAGCACTCGCCGATGTCGGCGCCGCCGCTGAGGATCGCGTCTAGTGCGCGTAGGAACTGACCGTCGAATTCGGCCTCGGTGAAGGCTATTCCACGCAGGTCGACCGGTCGGGTTGCGCTGTGCTGATCGGTGGTCATCGTTACTGCTCCTCGGTTCGTCCGGAGATCGGAGGTGGGCTGACCGCCATGGTTGCTGCGGGCGGTCTCACGGCGCTCAAATGCATTGCAAATCGGACATCGGCGGATAAGGTTCGGGCGTGGAGTTTCGGGATCTCGGGCCGTTGCTGATCGAGTCGGACGGGCTGTCCCGACCACCGGGCGGTGGGCGCCTGTCGACTGTGTTGGCCGTTCTGCTGACCAACGCCGGTGAGGCAGTGTCTGCGGCGGCGCTGATCAGCGCGATCTGGGGTGCCGATCCGCCCGCGCGCAGTGCCAAGGTCTTGGAGTCCCACATCTGGCGACTGCGAAAGGTCCTGGAACCGGAACGCGGACCGCGCGCCGCGCCGACAGTGTTGGTCACCGATCCGCTGGGCTATCGGCTCCTGGTTTCGGACGACAAGATCGATTCGAAAAACTTTGCGATCGCGAGCCAGTCGGTCCGGGACGCGCTCGCGAAAGGCGACATCGACTCCGCGCTGGCGTTGAGTGACGTGGCGCTGGCACGGTGGCGGGGGCCATACTGCGATGACGTGGTCGACACGGGATGGCTGGCACCGGTGCGCGCACGTCTTGCCGACCTACGGCTCGACCTGGTCGAAACGCGGGCGGCGGCACTCCAGGAGGCCGGCCAGCCAGAACGTGCCGTGAACGAACTGGCTGTCGTGATCGACGAGAATCCCTTGCGGGAACGACTGTGGCTATATCGGATAGTCGGGTTGTATCAATCAGGCAGACAAGCTGCCGCCTTGGACTCATTCGGGCACATCCGGCAGATGTTGGCCGACGAACTCGGTGTCGATCCCGGACCGGAGCTGAGGCAACTACACCAGCAGATCCTGAATCACGATGAGCGACTTCGTCCTCGCGTCAGTTCTGTCGCGAAGATCGCGTCCGCGGAGGTCAATCTTCCGCGCCGACGATCGACAATCATCGGCCGCGGTGCAGACGAGTCCGCGGTTACCGCGCTCATCGAGTCGTCCCCACTGGTGACCATCACCGGACCTGGTGGCGTGGGCAAGACCAGACTTGCCACCGAGGTGGGGTTCACTGTTCGCGACTCCTTTCCCGACGGGGTCTGGTTCGTCGATCTTGCTCCGATCCTGCAAGCGGAATCCATTCCCGCGGTAGTGGCGAACACGCTCGGGCTTCGCCCCACGGCGGACACGGCACTGGCGCGGTTGGTCCGCGAGCACGTGTCGTCGCGGCGGCTCCTGGTGGTGGTGGACAACTGCGAGCATCTCCTCGGCGGTGTGGCTGACTTCGTAGACCAGATCCTCGACGCAGGCGGCGACGTACATGTGCTGGCGACCAGTCGCGAACCGCTCGAGGTCGTGGGTGAGAAGCGATACGCGCTCTCGCCGCTGCCCGTGCCGGCAGTGGACGGGACCGGTACCGACATCGGTGAGTCCTCCGCCGTGCGACTGTTTCTCGATCGTGCGGCCGGGGGTCGCGGCCACATCGATCTGGACGGGGACGACGGTCTGGCCGTTGCCCGGATCTGTGCGGCCGTCGGGGGTCTGCCGCTGGGCATCGAACTCGCCGCAGCGCGGTCACGGACTTTCGAACTCCGCGAGATCGCGGACAGTCTGGACGGCGCGCCCGGTCATCTGGCGCGCAGCGGCCCGGGGCCGCAGCGTCATTCGAGTCTGTTGGACACCGTGGACTGGGGCTATCGCCTGGCTGGGCACGATCAGCAGGTCCTTCATCGGCGGCTGGCGGTCCTTGCCGGACCGTTCACACTGGAGGCGGCAGCAAGGCTGTGCACGATCGCGCCGCTGAACATCGAGCAGGCACTGGACCTTGTCGGTGGCCTCGTGCACCGGTCGATGCTGGTGTCGGTGCCCCCCACGTCGCCGGCCCGACGCACCACCTTCTTCCAGCTCGTTCCCATTCGCGCGCACGCTGATCGGGAACTCGATGCGGTCGAACGCCGGCAACTCGTCAGGACCCGAAACCGATGGGTGACCGAGACGCTCCTGGCGGCCCCGCATCCTGGTGCACCAGAGCAGCCAGAACATTACGCCTGGCTCGAGGACAATCAGTCCACGGTGCTCGCGGTGCTGCGGTCGACTCTCATCGAGAAGCCCGACCTTGCCGGACTGGCGATCCTGTGGAGGTTGATCTTCTTCTGGCATGACCGGGAACAGTTCGTCGAACTCCTCCGCTGGTCGGAGGTGGCCGATGCAGCCTTCGGGTCCGCCGACCTGGCCCCGTTCGATGGGGCTGTGGTGGCGGCCATCGGAGGGTGTGCGGAAGCGCTCGGACACAACACCGTGGCGGCGGAAAGGAAGCTGGCGCAGGCCATACCGGTGCTCGCAGATCCACCTTCGGATCGGAAAAACGACGCAACTCGACTGCTGTTCGTGGTCGCGGTGTGCGCGTGGAGCGGGGATGTGTTCGAGTGGTCGACCAGGGCCGCTGCGGCGGCGCTCGAACTCGCGGTGACCACGGGCGATGCGCACTCGGCGCTGGGTGCGCGCGGCATCCTCGCCGCGGCGGCACTCGTCGGTGGCGACAGCGCGAGCGCAGTGGAGCAGGCCGATTCCGTCCTGAACCAGAACTCTGCCGTCGGCAACAACATGGCAGCGCTGTTCGCGAACATCACCCATTCAATTGCCGCGAAGTTCGCAGGAGATGGAACACTCGGGTTGAGGTATTGCGACGACGTGCTGCGGACCCAGAAACGCCTCGGAACCCACAACTTCTCCGAGAGTTTCGAGACCCGGGGCAATCACTTCTTCAACGCCGGCCGTCCGGACGAAGCGGCACGCAACTTAGGCCTCTCCTATGCACTCAGCCAGCGGCAGAGCCGGGAATGGCCATGGCATCCGGGAACCGATGCCCAACTCGAGGCCGTTCGCGCGGAACTCGGGACGGACTTCGACGGACACTGGAACAGTGGGGTGCGCCTGGGCCAGGTCGACCCGGTGCAACTCATCTCTGATCTGGACCTCGGATAGGCCGCTCCCACACGATAATGGGCGCTTATGGCGATGCCCAGCTGCGGTTCTGTTCGCCACAACGACCCAATATCGGGATTTTGATCGCTGTGAGACCACGTCACGAGATCCTTCTTACGGCAAGTATCGAGTCAAGGAGAGGCATGAAGATCAAGAATCGAGTTCTCGCGGCTATCGCTGCCGTGTTGACCGCATCCCTGGTGGCGAGCGGCTGTTCCTCGAACGAGGATGAGGAGGCCACTTCCTCCTCGGCTGCACCGGCCATAGCCGCGGACAAGGCTGCGCAGTTTCAACAAGTCCTCGATGACACTCGGGCCAAGGCCGGATTCCCCGGAGTGATCGCACAGGTGGCCTCACCGGAGGGAACATGGACCGGCACTTCGGGAGTCGTCGGTGAAGGAAAGACCGAGCCGCCGACCGCCGGTGACAAGACCCGCATCGGTTCGCTGACCAAGACGATGACGGCGACGGTGCTGCTCCAACTCGTCCAGGAGGGCAAGCTGTCGCTTGACACGCCGATCGGTCAGTACGTCCCCGGTCTGCCGAACGGCGATCTCGCAACGCTGTCGCAGCTGGCAGACATGACCAGCGGGATCCCGAGCTACACCATGTCCGATGCTGTTGTGAACAAGTACTTCGCGGATCCCGAATATGACTGGCCACCTCAGGAACTCGTCGACGCTGTCAAACCGCTTCCTGCCGACTTTGCACCGGGACAGGGCTGGAGTTACTCGAACACCAACTACGTCTTGCTCGGAATGGTGATCGAACAGGTGCTGAGGCAACCGATCGCGGATGTCTTCGAGGAGCGCCTGTTCGGACCACTCGGCATGTCCGACACGACCTTCGCCGGCGGATCCATCGAGATCGGCGATCCACATATGGACGGCTTGACCGACCAAAACCAGCCGCCCGGGCAGAACGTCGATTCGACCCACTGGAACCCGTCGTTCGCATTCACGGCCGGTGCCGTAATCTCGACCCTCGGTGACTTGGAGAAGTGGGGACACGCGCTCTTCACCGGCGACGGTGTTCTCAATGCCCAGACACAACAACTGCGCCGTGATTCGATCGTCCGTGATATCCCTCCGAACACCGCCACGATGGGTTATGGCTTCGGCATCGGCGATCGCAATGGGTGGTGGGGCCACGACGGGGACATCCCCGGGTACAACAGTGTGCTGTTCCACAACTACGACTCCGACACCACCATCATCGTCTTGACCAACAGTGACAACACCTTCGACGTGGACGGTAAGGAATTGTTCCCCGCGCCGGCGGTATCGGCAGGATTGCAGGCCGCCGTCGGCTAGCCGTTCTCCGAAGGCGCGACCCGCATCTCTGTTATTCTGGAGGCACTATTCCAGAATAAGGCCGGCGCCGACCGGAAGACTGCGAGGTGCACCGGTGGACGTGCAGCATGTGAGTGGGCCGCTGCCGGGCGTGGTCGCCACCGCGCGTGAGCAGGTGATGGCCGCGCTGCTCGATGACGACCCGGCTGTTCGGCGTGCAGCGTTTGCCGAGGCCGTGTCGCGGCGCTGGATCGATCGCGGAGTTCGTACGGTTGTGCGGGCCGTCGTGTGTGGCCCGGGCGTCGAGATGCCCGGTGTGGTGGAGTTCGGGCGCCTGCTGGCATCGGGGGCGCCTACGCCCACGGCCTTCGTGCGAGCGGTGGACGGAATCATCTATCTCGTCAGCCGTGATTGCCGTGCCGGGGTTGATCTCGACGGCTGGATTACAGAGAAGGCCGCGAAGTACCGATGTGACGTACTGGCAACGGGTTCAGCACATCACAAACCAATGTCCGGGGATCTCGGCGAGGCCGCGGAGCAAGCGCGGATCGCCGCGGATCTCACCGCTGCTCTTCCCGAATTGCAACCCAGTCGCAGCATCGACGAGCTCGGGGGATGGGTACTGCTCAACGCGATTGCCGCGGATTCGCGTGGGCTCGCAGACTTCTCGCCTGCCGCGGAGTGGCTGCGCACGATGGCAGATCCGCTGCAGCGTAGAACGATCGAGACATATCTGGACTCGGGTGGACAGGTCCGCGCGACATGCGATCGCCTGCACATTCATCGAACGACGCTGTATTACCGGCTCGACAACATGCCGGCGATTGTTCGGGATGCGCTCGACGACGGCATGAAACGAAGCACGCTTCATCTGACACTCAAACTGATTCGGCTCTGGGAATCGACCGGCGTGCTCTGATCCGGATTCTGTCGGTGGCGATCAGGCTGCGGTCAGCAACGACGACATTCGCGCTGACGTGGCGGCGATCGACCGCAGCTGCGCTACCGGCGTATCGAGTCGGCTGAGCTGGATCAGTCCCTGCGACACCAGAACGATGTGGGCGCCGAGCGCCTCGACCTCACCGACGGTGAGCGACAATTCGTCCGCATCGACCGCCTCGGCAATTCGACGCCGCACGATGCGCTCCATCTCGGAGGTGGACTGCCGGCCTATCCGCATGACTTCGGGAAAACGTGCGCCCAGTTCGGCGAGGCTGTTGAGCATGAGGCAACCGCGAAGATCCGAATGGGAGGTGCAGTCGCCGACGATCTCGTCCAGAAAATTGGCCACCGCCGACTCGAACGTTCCGGTGTGGCCGGCGATCACGTGGTCGACGAGTTCGACCCGGCCTTTGCAATAGCGGTCGAACACCGCGATGAACAGACCGAGTTTGTTGCCGTACGCGGCGTAGATGCTGCCGTTTCCGACGCCGGACGCGCGCGCAACATCCTCGATGGATGTCCGATCGTAGCCACGAGTCCAGAAGACCTCCTGCGCGCAATCGAGCAGCGTCTGCTCGTCGAAGCTACGGGGTCTCGGCATGTCACCAGGTTACAGAGTCAGGGGGTGTCCGGGTCCTCCGGCTGCGCGTGGAGGACCCGGACACCGGCGGTCATTTCTTGATGAACTCGAGGATGTCGTTGTCGAGTTCTTGCTGGTACGCGCCGAAGATGCCGTGGGGCGCTCCGGAGTAGACCTTGAGTGTGCCGTCCTTGACGAGATCGATGGACTTCTTCGCGGCTGCGTCGATCGGAACGATCTGGTCGTCGTCACCGTGAGCGATGAAGATCGGGACGTCAAGTGCCTTGAGGTCTTCGGTGAAGTCGGTCTCGGAGAACGCCTTCACGCAGTCGTAGGCTGCTGCCAGGTTGACGAGCATGCCCTGACGCCAGAAGTCGTCTTTCGCTCCCTGCGAGACCTGTGATCCTTCGCGGTTGGCTCCGAAGAAGGGTTCCGTCAGGTCTTGGTAGAACTGCGATCGGTCACCGAGCACACCCGCCCTGATGCCGTCGAACGCTTCGATCGGGGTGCCTTCGGGGTTGGTCTCGGACTTCACCATCACCGGTGGCACTGCGCCGGCGGTGATGACCTTGACTACACGGCCCTTGCCGTACTGCGCTGCATACCGGACGACCTCGCCGCCTCCGGTCGAGTGCCCGATCACCACAAGGTCTTTCAGATCGAGTGCCTCGACCAATTCGGACAGGTCTTTGGCGTAGGTGTCCATGTTGTTGCCGTCGTACGTCTTCGACGAGCGACCATGTCCACGGCGGTCGTGGGCGATTGCCCGATAGCCGGCGTCTGCGAGAATCTTGAGTTCGGTTTGCCAGGCGTCGGAGGACAGTGGCCAACCGTGGCTCAGGAGGACGGGCTGTCCCGAACCCTGCTCGGTGTAGTAGATCTCTGTTCCGTCAGAAGTAGTGATGTAAGGCATGTTCTGCAGTTCACCTCAGTGCATATCGGTGGTGATCGGATGACCCTTCGAAACTACTGCTCGCACCCGACCTTCAGTAGAGACAACCGTAGGCAAAACCCTCGACAATTGTCGGAAATCATCCGAACCAGGAACACCCCGGACGCAGAGATCCCCGGCTCGGAACCCGAGCCGGGGATCTGGAGTGCATCTCGTCAGGCGACGATAAGGTCGAGCTCGTCATCGGTGACTCTCACCGACACCTTGCCGCCCTCGGTCAGAACTTCGTCGAGCAACAGATCTGCGATGCGATCGTCGACCACCCGCTGGATCGACCGCCGCAACGGCCGGGCACCGAACTCGGGCTGGTGACCGTGCTCAGCGATCCAATCCACCGCAGCAGCGCTGAACTCGATCTCGATACCCTTGGCGCCGAGCCGCTTACGGCTGTCGGCCAGGAGTAGATCGGTGATCTCGTGCAGCTGGACGGTGTCGAGCTTGCGGAAGATCACGATCTCGTCGATGCGGTTCAAGAACTCCGGCCGCATCGACTCGCGTAGCCGGCCCATGACCTTCTCGCGCATCGGCTTCTCGGCTGCCCCGGTGTCACCGGAGTTGAAACCGAGCCCACCCGATTTGCTCGAGATGATGTCCGATCCCAGGTTGCTGGTCATGATCAGCACGGTGTTCTTGAAGTCGACCGTTCGCCCCTGTCCATCGGTCAGCCGGCCGTCATCGAGAACCTGGAGCAACGTGTTGAACACGTCCGGGTGCGCCTTCTCGATCTCGTCGAGCAAGATGACCGAGTACGGATTGCGCCGGACCTGTTCGGTGAGCTGACCCGCTTCGCCGTAGCCGACGTAGCCGGGGGGCGCCCCGATGAGACGGCTCACCGTGTGCCGTTCACCGAACTCGCTCATGTCCAGTCGCAGCAACTTCTTCTCGTCGCCGAACAGTGACGTGGCCAATGCCTTTGCCAGTTCGGTCTTTCCCACCCCGGTGGGACCGAGGAACAGGAAGCTGCCTACCGGACGATCCGGATCGCTCATGCCGGTACGGCTCCGGCGCACCGCGCGTGCGATGGCTTTGACCGCATCATCCTGGCCGACGACCCGCTGGTGCAGCTCGTCTTCGAGGCGGCGCAGGCGCTCCTTCTCCTGTTGGGTCATCTGGCTCGCAGGTATGCCGGTTGCACGTGAGACGATCTCAGCGATGTGATCGGCGGTCACCTCGGATGCGGACACCAGCGCGTGCGGACTGCCATCGAGACGGGCCTGAACCGCAGCGGTCTCGTCCCGCAACGCCGATGCCTTCTCGTAGTTCTCCTGTGCGACAGCCTCTTCCTTGGCGGCTTCGAGTGCGGTCAGCTTCTTGCGCAGGGCCTCGATGTCGGTTCCGGGCGCCGCCAGTTGCATGCGTGCACCAGCTTGGTCGATGAGATCGATCGCCTTGTCCGGCAGGAACCTGTCACCTATGTAGCGCGACGACAACTCGACTGCGGCAGCGATCGCCTCGTCGGTGTATCGGACGCCATGGTGCTCCTCGTACCGGCCGCGCAGGCCGGTCAGGATCGCGATCGCGTCATCGACGCTCGGCTCGGGAACCGTCACCGGCTGGAAACGCCGTTCGAGAGCCGGATCCTTTTCGATGTTCTTGCGGTACTCGTCAAGGGTGGTCGCGCCGACGATATGCAGTTCACCGCGAGCGAGCTTCGGTTTGAGGATGTTCGAGGCGTCCATTGACCCCTCGGCACCGGCACCTGCTCCTGCGATGGTGTGCACCTCGTCGATGAACACGATCAGTTCGTCCGAGTGCGCGACGATCTCATCGATGACGCCGTTGAGGCGTTCCTCGAAGTCACCGCGGTAGCGGGTTCCCGACACCATGCTCGACAGGTCGAGTTGCACGATGCGCTTGCCCGAGAGACGTTCTGGTACCTCACCGTCGACGATCCGCTGGGCAAGACCTTCGACGATGGCGGTTTTGCCGACACCTGCTTCTCCTACCAGGACCGGGTTGTTCTTGGTCCGCCGGGAGAGGATCTCGATGGTCTGGGCGATTTCGTCTGCGCGGCCGATCACCGGGTCGACACCGCCGGTGCGGGCGCGTTCGGTGAGGTCGAATCCGTACTTGTCCAGGTTGGGGGTCTCGCTGGGTGAGACCTCTTCTGACGAACCACCCTGCAGCGCGGTCTGCAGACGCTCGGGGGTCAGTCCGGCCGCGGCCAGCAGGCGGCCTGCCGAACGATCCCGATCGCCGGCCAGGGCTACGAACAGGTGCTCGGGATCGATATAGGTCGAGCCCAGTGCCTGCGCGAGCTGGTGCGCCTCGAAGACCGCGGTGCGGACCGCGGCGCTCAGTGTGGTGGTACCGATCCCTGCGGACGGACTGCCGCCGGGGAGGCGTTGTTCGACGGCCGCAGCCACGGCTGCGGGGTCGGCGCCGGCCCGCTGCATCAAGCCGCGCGTCGGGTCATGCTCGGCCATGACGTGCAGAACATGCAATGCATCGAGCTCGGCGTCGCCGCGACCGGCGGCGAACTGCGCCGCCTCGGCGATGAGATCCTGGGTGGACTTGCTCATCAGACGACTGATGTCGATGCGCCGCGGGCCGTCGGGCCCGAAGAATGCTGCCATTCGGGAAAGCCTCCTGTGAAGAGTTGAGTGCGTACGACTCAATCAACATGAGTCGGGTGCTATCAATTCCCGGGGCGCTCGACGGTCTCGGATGGGCTGGTCACGCACCACCAGGGATCTGGCGCCGGTGACCACCCATTGTCACCGAGCGCGACCCTGGGAGGGGGAAACGCGTTAGCGTTGACCTAGCGCGGGGGCGACGGAAGGAAATGCCGGCAATGGTCGACACGGAGTCCAACCTCGACGATCTTGCGGCCAAGCATCTGCAGCTGGCGCACGACGACTCTCACGGTCGGAGTGCAGACATACTCGTCCACGACGGCCCGCTGAGGCAGACCCTGATCGCGATGGTTGCAGGGTCGGAGCTAGGCGAGCACAATTCGCCGCCGGCGGCGAGTGTCCTCGTTCTGTCCGGAGCGGTCACCGTGATTGCCGGTGAGCATGAGGTGACGCTGCGAGCGGGGGAGCTGCGCGGTCTCAGTCACCATCGGCACAGTGTTGCTGCCTCTGAGGATTCCGTATTCATCCTCACCACCGTGACGGGTACCGGCGAGCCGTCCCGCCGCTGACTTCTCATACTTAGCCCTTGCGCTAAGTGTCAACGCTTGATACTTTTCCTTATGGCTCAGTATCAGCAGGAGTTGAACGGCGTTTTCCAGGCGCTAGCGGACCCCACCCGTCGTGCGGTACTGGGCCGCCTCGGTCAGGGGCCGGCAAGCATCAGTGAACTCGCCGGACCGTTCGACATGGCGCTGCCGTCTTTCATGAAGCACATCCGGCAGCTGGAGGCGAGTGGCTGGATTCGCACAGAGAAGGCCGGGCGGGTTCGCATGTGCGTGATCGAGAAGCGGCGATTCGAGGTCGCCGAGTCGTGGCTTGCGGAGCAGCGCGCGATCTGGGAGGGCCGGACCGACCGGCTCGAAACATTTGTCACAAGAGCAGAGGAGTGCAACCAATGACCACATCCATCGACACCGAGCGCGACCTGGTGGTCTCGCGCATCATCCGGGCACCGCGTGCCGCAGTGTGGTCCGCCTGGACCGAGCCCGCAAAGTTCGAGCAATGGTGGGTCCCGGCCCCAGCCGAATGCAAGGTGGCGGGTTTCGACCTGCGACCCGGCGGCGACTTCAGGACCGAGATACGAGAGAGCGGTGGTGATTTCTCGCCGCATATCGATGGTTGCTTCCTCGTGGTAGATCATCTCGAACGCATCGTGTTCACCACTGCATTGATCGGCGGATGGCGTCCAGCTCTACACCCCTTCATGACGGCCACCATCACGTTCGCGGAACACCCGGACGGCACCGAATACACAGCCACCGCCATGCACAAAGACATCGCTGATCGAAACATGCACGACGAGATGGGATTTCAGGACGGCTGGGGGACGGTCACTCGGCAACTCGCCGAACTCGCCGAGGCCTGACCGGCCGCCGAGACCTGCTGCGACCAGGGCCGTAGCTGACCCGAGTCTAGAATCGAGCCCATGCGATTCGGATTGTTTGTTCCTCAGGGCTGGCGTTTGGACCTGGTCGGTATCGACCCCGCAGATCAGTGGGCGGTGATGCGTGATTTCTCGGTGCGAGCGGATCAGGGCGCGTGGGACTCACTGTGGGTCTACGACCATTTCCACACAGTCCCGGCGCCCACCGAGGAGGCCACGCACGAGGCCTGGACTCTCATGTCGGCGCTCGCGGCATCGACCTCACGGATACGGCTCGGCCAGATGTGCACTGCGATGAGTTACCGCAACCCGGCCTACCTTGCCAAAGTGGCAGCGACAACAGATCTGATCTCCGGCGGGCGGGTCGAGATGGGTATCGGCGGCGGGTGGTACGAGCATGAATGGCGCGCTTACGGTTACGGATTCCCCTCGGCTGGAGAGCGTTTGGGGCGCCTCGACGAAGGTGTGCAGATCATGAGGCAGGCCTGGACCACTGGCGTCGCGACGCTCGACGGCAAGCACTACCAGGTCGATGGCGCCATCTGCCGTCCACTTCCGTTGCAGGATGGCGGAATTCCGATCTGGATCGCGGGCGGTGGACAGAAGGTGACGTTGAAGATCGCGGCGAAGTACGCGCAATACACCAATTTCGACGGCACCCCCGAGGGCTTCACTCAGAAGTCGGAGATCCTGCGTGCGCACTGCGATACAGTCGGTACCGATTTCGGCGCGATCGTGCGTTCTGCCAATTACAACGTGGCCATCGGGTCAACCGAAGCCGAGGTCGAGCAGCGTTTGGCGACCTTGGTGGAGCGCCTGACCCCGCATGTCGGAGCGGAGAAGGCCGAGGCGGCGCTGGGAGCGTTCCGGGACCTGCCCGGAGTCGGTACTCCGCAACAGATCATCGAAAAACTGTCGGTGCTCAAGGAGAAGGGGATGTCCTACGGCATCTTCTACTTCCCCGAGGCTGCTTACGATCTGTCGGGCATCGAACTCTTCGAAACGGAAGTGGTGCCCGCACTCCGCTGATCGTCTCGACGGCGAGCAGGGCCGCGTCAGGCATTGCCCCTGAACTGTTCGACCTCCCCGCGTAGTCGGTCGATGTCCTCGGCAAGGGCGGCCGCGCGCTCTTCCGTTCGCTGCATCGCCGCCTCCTCTGACCGCGTATCCGTATCAGGGGAGGCGGCCAGTCCAGCGATGAGACTGTCCAGAGCTGCCTCGGCCGCGGCAAGCGCCTCGCGTAGTCGCCGAATCTGCGCTGCGTCCGACCCTGATGCTGACATCACGCCAGTCTATGGCCGGCGGGACTCGCTCTGCGCTCCGTCACACCTCTCTGGTCGAGCTCCGCTACGGCTCCGTCACACCTCTCTGGTCGAGCTCCGCTACGGCTCCGTCACACCTCTCTGGTCGAGCTCCGCTACGCTCCGTCACACCTCTCTGGTCGAGCTCCGCTACGCTCCGTCTCCTTCGGTACCGAGGTAAAACGCTGTCGTACGCATCTCGAACGCCCGGGCGAGCGCCTCGGGAGTGCCGGCAGCCACCGCGGCGTCTGCCCACCGCCTGCTGCTGTCGGACATGAAGTGCTGCGCCTGCTCGGTCTGTGCCCACTCCGTACTCTCCGCGGGTGCCGAAGCTCCCGTCTCGAGATGGTGTGCCAGGCCCAGTAGGCCCAGGTCCCAACCGATGCCGACTGAACCTGGACCGTACTCAGTCCAGCGATCCGCTGCGACGTCGGCGCCGTGCTCGATGGCCGGCGTTGCCCTCGATCTGGTACGTGCCGCCGAGTTCCAAGTCCCCGGTGACAGGTGCGAACCAGCGTGCCAGTCGGTCGGCTGTGGTGCACGCTTGCCACAAGTCATCGATGTCGGTGTCGTAGCTCTGACTCAGACCGGCAACGATACTGAAGGTCCTACCGTTGTCGGTCGTGGTCAGGCTCCGGGTCACTGCGTCGAGTTGCCCGTTTGCAGTGGTGGTGAGGTCCTGGTCGGTCATCTCTTCTCCTCGGTCTGAGGTCTTCGAGCTCGTTTTCCACGTGCGATCTCGGTGTCGAGAGCGGCGAGCCTCGGTGCCCAGAACCCTCGAAACTGATCGAGCCAATCGTCCACGGCGCGTAGCTGACTGCAATTCAACCGGGCCCGGAATTTGTGACAATGTTCGGATGAGCGACATCGATCCCGATCGGCATCTCTACGGGCACCCCGACGCACCCGTTCGTATCGTCGAATACGGCGATTTCGAATGTCCGTACTGCCAGGCGGCGGCTCCGATCCTCAAAAAGGTGATGGACGAGTCGAAGGGCCGTACGTGTCTGATCTTCCGACACTTCCCTCTGTTCGAGGTGCACCCGTTCGCGCTCACCGCGGCCCTGGCGGCCGAGGCGTCCGGACAACGGTTCTGGGACATGCACGACGAGCTGTTCGCCCACCAGAACCATCTCGACGACTCACACCTCGCGGAATACGCGTACCGGGCCGGGGTGGTCGATTCGGTGATCGGCCTGGCGGCACAGCCCTACAGGGCGGCGGTCGAAGCGGATTACAACAGGGGAGTCGGCGAGGGTGTCCGCGGGACCCCTAGCCTGTTCATCGACGACGTCCGGTACGCCGGCGAGGTGGAGCTCGAAGCCTTACGCAAGGCCACCGGCTCTGCTTAGGCGTGCGCGGGACGTCACCGGAGGGTGGGGTCAATCCACGGACCGACGGGCAGGCTCGGCGGGTTGTCGGCGTCAGCGAGACTGCACAACGGAAGCCGCTCACCGAGATAACGCAGCAACACCGACCCCAGGATGGCCGCGATGGCAGAACCGACCAGCACACCGATCTTCGCGTCCTGCTGCAGCACCGGGTCGTCGAAGGCGAGGTCGGTGATGAACAGGGAGATCGTGAATCCGATGCCGGCGAGCACCGCGCCGCCGATGAGGTGTCCGTAGCGGACCTGGCCGGGCAGGTATCCCAGCCCGAACTTGAGTGCCAGTCCCGCAGCGATCGAGATCCCGACACCGTTGCCGACGACCAACGCCACGATGATGCCGATTGTCACCGACGAGCTGGATGCCGCACTCAAGGCATCCGCGTTCAGCGCCACGCCGGCATTGGCCAGACCGAACAAGGGGACCACCACCAGTGCGCTCACGGGGTGCAATGAGTCCTGGAGACGCTCGTTCGCGGGAACCGTCGCCCGGACCGCTGCCGACGCCAACCGCGCACGGGTGGCGTCCGCGCGTTGTATGGCCAGGCGGCCGTAAGCACGAACTCGCTCGCGCTGTTCGGGTTCGACTGCTGCGGTCGGGATGATCACGCCCAGAATGACGCCGGCCAGCGTGGGATGGAGTCCCGATTCGAAGACCGCACACCACAACGCGATGCCCACCAGGATGTAGGGCCGCAGCGTCCACATGCGCGCCCAGCGCATGAACACCAGAACCGCGATCAGCACGACGACCACACCGAGGGCCGGCAGAGACACGTCGTCGGTGTAGAAGATCGCCATGACGGTGATTGCGCCGATGTCGTCGACGATCGCCAGGGTCAGCAGGAACAACCGGATCTGATCGGGACATCGCGGACCGAACAGCGCCAAGATGCCGAGCAGGAAGGCGGTGTCGGTCGAGATCGGGATACCCCAGCCCGCCGCGGCGGGGCCCGTGGGTTGGAAGGCCAAGTAGATCAGGGCGGGCAGCACCAGACCGCCGATTGCGCCGAGCACGGGGACGATCACCGTGCGGCGATCGGTGAGCTCGCCGACCGTGACCTCGCGGCTGATCTCCAAGCCGACAACCAGGAAGAAGATGGCCATCGCCGCGTCATTGACGATGTGCTGGAAATCCAGTGCCGTCGACCATGAACCGATCTGGAGCACCACCTCGGTGTGCCAGAACGAGTCATACCCGGTGCCCGGAACATTCGCCCACGCCAACGCCAGGACGGTCGCGGCGAGCAACAATCCGGCGCTGCCCGATTCCTTGGAGAGGAACTGCAGCGCCCGCGGCGACACAGAGGTCCTCGACGATGTGAGCCGAGTGGTCGGCCCCGGGCCGATCGACAGTCCGGAACCGACCGCATTCGCTGCCGGTCCGCGATCATCACTTGCCACGCCGATCATTGTGCGTCAGCACGCGGCGTCCGGCTCGGTCAGCCCTGGGCTTCGACGGCGACCGGCTGCCACTCCTCCCACGTCTGCAACCGGCTCGCGTAGTCAGCCTTGGCGATGTCGAGCGGCGCAGCACCGAAAAACACCCGCAGTGGCGGTTTCTCGGCGTCCACGACTTTCAGGATCGCGCGCGCCGACGCCTGCGGATCGCCGGGCACGGACGTGCGCTTCTTGCGAGCTTCCGCTGCTGCCTGGTGTGCGTCGGCGTAGTCGTCGAGCGGTGTCGCGTGCTTGGCGGACGAGCCACCCCAGTCGGTGTCGAACCCGCCGGGTTCGATCAGGGTGACGTGAACCCCGAACGACTCGACCTCCAGCGACAGGGCCTGCGAGAAGCCCTCGAGGGCCCACTTGGAGGCGTGGTAGATGCCGACGTTCTGGAAGGCGCTGATGCCGCCGATCGACGACACCTGGATGATGTGGCCGCTGCGCTGTGCCCGCAGAAACGGCAGTGCTGCCTGGGTGATCCAGAGCGCGCCGAACACGTTGGTCTCGATCTGGTCGCGGGCTTCGGACTCACTGAGTTCTTCGATGAAACCGAACTGGCCATATCCGGCGTTGTTCACCACCACATCGAGGCGGCCGAAGTGCTCGTGGGCGCCGGCCACAGCTGCGAAATCGGCGTCGCGGTCGGTCACATCGAGCTCGATCGGCAGGATCGAATCGCCGTACCTGTCGACGAGGTCGCCCAGCGACGCGGTGTTGCGTGCTGTCGCAGCGACCTTGTCCCCGCGTTCGAGGGCTGCTATCGCCCACTCGCGGCCGAATCCACGGGAAGTGCCCGTGATGAACCAGATCTTGTTGCTCATTGTCGATAGTCCTTTCGCAGGTGGACCGGGCCGCCTGTCGACGACACACAGTCGTGGTCAACGCGCCGGTCGTCTCGCGGCATTCCCGCCGACCTTCGTTAGTGTGGCAACACAGCCCACTTCGGCGGCAGGGAGAACTTCGAGATGGCAGACGATGGCAGCGTGGTGGAGACCACCAATGGACCGGTCCGCGGACTCGACGACGGGATCACCAAGTCGTGGCGGGGGATTCGTTATGCAGCGGCGCCGGTGGGGGAGCTGCGGTGGCGTGCCCCGGTGCGCCCCGAGCCGTGGACCGAGGTGGCTGACACCGGCGTCTTCGGTCCGGTCGCGCCGCAGCCGAGCAACCCGGTGATCAGGCTCGGTGAGGGCATCGTCCAGAACGAGGACTGTCTGAGCCTCAACGTGTCGGCGGCGTCCGCGGTGGTCGCCGGGGACGCCAAACCGGTGATGGTGTGGGTGCACGGCGGTGCATACATCTTCGGGTCGTCGAGCCAGCCGCTCTACGATGCCCGTGCGCTGGTGTCCGATGGCGACGTCATCGTGGTCACCGTCAACTACCGGCTCGGCGCATTGGGATTCCTCGATCTGTCGGGATTCAGCACCGACGAACACCGGTTCGACTCGAACCTGGCACTGCGCGACCTCATCCTGGCTCTGGAGTGGGTTCGGGACAACATCGCAGCGTTCGGAGGGGACCCCGACCGCGTGACCCTGTTCGGTGAGTCCGCCGGGGGGTCGATTGTCACGACCATGTTGACCGTTCCCGCAGCACGAGGCCTGTTCGCTCGTGCGATAGCCCAGAGTGCGCCCGCGACTTCGGTGTACGACAGTGCGCGTGCCAAGCGGGTCGCCACGACTTTTCTGGGGCTGCTCGGCATCGATGAAGGGGATGTCGGGACCCTCCAGGATCTGCCCGTCGCCAAGATCGTCGCCGCGGGTTTGGAGTTGTTCAGCGACGTCCCGGCCACGGCGCCCGGAACGCTCGCATTCGCACCTACCGTCGATCGCGACCTGCTGCCCGATTATCCCCTGGCAGCGTTCCGGGCCGGACAGTCGCATCCGGTGCCGCTCATCATCGGTACGAACAAGGACGAGGCTGCGCTGTTCAAGTGGATGAAGTCGCCGCTGATGCCGATCACGCCGGATGCCATCAGAGCGATGTTCACCGAGATCGCCGCAGAACAGCCCGAACTCAAACTCCCCAGCGAAGCCGAGATCGGCTCGGCCTATTCGGGTATGAAACTCAAGGCGGCCGGCCTCGCCGTCGCCCGGGACATCGGCTTCCGCATGCCGACGATCTGGCTCGCCGAGGCCCACAGCGCGGTGGCGCCGGTATACCTCTACCGATTCGATTGGGCGACACCGATGTTGCGTGCGCTCCGCGTCGGAGCGACACATGCGACCGAATTGCCATACGTGTGGGGCAATCTTGTGATGGGTCGCAAAGACATCACGTTCAAACTCGGTGGGTTGAAGGTGGGCAAGGCACTGTCGGCGCGCCTGCAGAACCGCTGGGTCTCTTTTGCAGTCGACGGGCATCCACGCGGACTGCCCGGAGATCCGGACTGGTTCCCCTACGAGCGTGAACATCGAGCAACCCTTGTGATCGACAGGCAGGACTCGGTGATCGACGATCTCGATCGAGACCTGCGTGAGGCGTGGGGCGACGACGTCCTGAATTTCCTGTGATGCAGCACCTATGCTGGGCGACGCGGTGACGTCCGCTGATTCGGCGTTGCGCGCCACAGAACCCAGGCCACCACGCAATCGGATTGATCCGCGGTCACGCTGGTATTGGCTCCTCGAGTGTCTGTGCGTGTTGACGCTCGCGGTGGCCGCGCTGATCGCTCCGGCACTCATCTGGGCGGGTGTCCGCCCGGCTTTCCTGATCGCCGCCGCGGTCGTCGGCGGAACTCTGCTCGGGTGGACGGTGACCATGCCGTTCCTGCGGTACCGGGTCCATCGCTGGGAAGCCAGTGGTACCGCCGTGTACGCGAAGACCGGGTGGTTGTCCCGGGAGTGGAAGGTGGCGCCGCTTTCCCGCATCCAGTCCGTCGAGGCCAAACGAAATCCGCTGCACCAGTTGCTGGGCCTGGCCCAGGTATCGGTCACGACGGCGTCAGCGCACGGCGAGATCGTGATCCAAGGTCTCGACCAGATGGTCGCCGACGACCTCGTGGCCGAACTGACGGTGGCAACGGAAAGCACGGTCGGGGACGCGACGTGACCGGCGATCCCGCCGTGGCGTCGCTCGTTTCCCTGGAGAAGCTGCCCTCCGACGTCCCGTGGCAGCGTCTCGACAGCCGGATGATCGGCGCCGCGCTCACCCGAATGCTCGTCATGGTCGGTCCAGTGGCCTTTGCATGGGTCTTTCTGGGACAAAGAGATTCGTCGGTCTCCGGGACGTTCGTTGCGTTGACCGCAGTGGCGGTCGCCGTTCCCTGCTTCTACATCTTGCGGTACGTCAGGTTTCGGTACCGGATCACCGTGACCGAGCTCCAGATCACCTCGGGGCTGTTGGTGCGACGAGTCCGCAGGGTTCCGCTGCACCGTATCCGTACCGTCGACATCACCGCGAAACCGATTCTGCGGCTGTTCTCGCTGGCAATCGTGACCATCGGCACCGGGCAGCAGGTGGGAGCCGGCGACTCGGGGCTGCAGCTCGACGCGGTGCGCATGCCGGTTGCCGCTTCGCTACGGGCCGAACTCCTCGCCGCCGCCGGAAGACAGGGCAACAGAGAATCATTCGAGGACGCAGCAGAAATACCCCGGAGTGGGGTAGAGGCGTCGTCGCCCGCCGTACTCCGGATCCGGTGGGCCTGGATGCTCTATTCGATCGTCGGAGTGTGGTCGGTGGTTGCGCCCACCGCGATCTTCGGGTTCGTTTATCAGGGCATGCAGTTTCTCGGCCGCAGCCCCGACACGTACGTCGGTTGGTACTTCTCAGAGTATCTGGACCGCGTCTCCTGGGGGCTGTGGCTGCTCACCACGGTCGGTTGCTTCGTGTTGGTCGGCATCGTCGGCGCGGCAGCGGTGTTCGTCGAATCCTGGTGGAACTACACCCTGGTGCATGAGCAGCGCGGTCGATTCGTCGCGACGCGGGGTCTGTTGACAACTCGTTCCTTCACCGTCGATCAATTTCGACTACGGGGCGTGACCGTGGCGGAGGCCCTGACCACCAGGGTGTTGCGCGGTGCGCGGTTGCTGCCCATCCTCACCGGCGTCAGCGCCGAACAGCAGAACCAGGAATCGGGGGTGCTCGTGCCGACGACCACCCGCGACATTCCGGTGTCCCTGGCGAACACACTGCTGGGCGAGACCGTCCTCTCCGAGGACAGGCTCCGAACAGGCTGGCTGCACCGGCACCCACCAGCGGCCCTGCGGCGCATCTTGTTCCACTACGAGTCACCGACACTGGGCGTGGCGGCGGGCCTCGCGGTCGCAGTGTGGTACTGGCACTTGCCGATCGCCCTGGTCGCGATCCCGGTTCTGGCAGCCGTGCTTCTGTTCCCGGCGGCGCTCGGCAACTATCGCGGCCTGGGCCATCGGATCGAAGACGGTTACCTGTTCAGTCGGCGGGGATTCTTCCTACGCCGGTTCGACGCCGTTCAGCTGCGCGGGGTCAGCGCGGCGTCCGTGCAGCAGTCGATCTTTCAGCGCAGGCTCGGCCTGGCGACCGTCACGGCGACCACGGCATCGGGGGAGAAGGCCTACCACGTGGTCGACGTCGGGGTCGGCGAGGCAACCCAACTCGCCGCCGCGCTCGGTGGCCGCGAGTTCCTCAGCTGATCGCCGCCGGACTGCGGTCGTCGGCCGACTCGATCGGCAACCACAGTTCGCCCGTACCCGACTGCTTGTCGTCCGAGAGCCGTACACGAACGATCTCCGGCCCTGCGACGAGTCGAAAAGGGTTGGCCGGAAACCACTCCGAATAGGCCGCCGGCCAGAGCTGCTGAAGCGACTCCGGCAGGGGGCCTGACGATTCGAAGACCACCCACAGTCCGGCGGCGACCTCGAGAGAGTCGAGGCCCTCAGGGACGGGCCGCGAGGTGGCCACCGCGTGGTAGTAGTCGATTTCCGTACCCTCGGCCCGTGTTTCATCGAAGTCAGTGCACACGGCGAGTGTTCCGGCGGGGTCCTGATCGCTCAGCTCGGCGAGGAAGTGATCGACGTCGGCGGGGAAGTTGCGCTCGAAGTCGATGATCGCCGGGTTGGGGCCGGTGAACACCAGCGGCACCCGGATTCGCAAGCCGACCAGACGGAAGGCGTCCTTCTGGACAAGGCGGTAGTGCATGTCGTTGCTCCCCTCGATGGTGAGGTGAAATGAAAGGCGTGGCTGCGAGCGCAGATGCGCGCCCGCTCGTCGTGCCTCGGCCGGGCCGACGCCGTGCATGCGTTTGAAGGCCCGGGTGAAGGCGTCGGTCGAGGTGTAGTCGTATCGGGTGGCAATGTCGATGAGGCGCTCCTCGCCGGCGACCACAGCTGCGGCCGCGACGGTCAGCCGTCGCCTGCGGATGTAGTCCGACAACGACATACCGGCGAGCGCCGAGAACACCCGTCTGAAGTGATACTCCGACGTCAGTGCCAAGCGCGCGAGCTCTGGCACGTCGATCGAGCCCTCGAGGTTGTCCTCGATGGCGTCCATTGCGCGGTTCCAACGTTCCATGCGAACCACGCTAAGAGATCAGGAGGTCCTGATGTCCGATGATCGGTGCCCGGAACTATCGGGTGTGACCCGCCGGCCGCTCCACCGCCGTGATGGCTGTGATCAGTGACTCGAGGTACGTGGCGACACCGTCGTCGTCGTTGCTGGGCAAGACGTGGTCGGCGACCGCGAGCGCGTCGACACTGGCATTCGCCGGGCACAGCGCCTGGCCGGCCCAGTTGAGCATCGGAAGGTCGTTGATGGCATCGCCGCACGCCGCGACCTCGGACCGGTCGATGTCCCATCGAGCGCACAGCCGGGCCAGGGCGGACGCCTTGGAGACGCCGAGAGCCGCCATCTCGAGATAGGGCGCGCCCGAATGGGTCGGCGTGACCTCCGGCATCCCCGCCGCCTGGACGCGGCGGAAGAGAATCTCGCTTGCGATGTCAGGATGCCTTGCGACGATCTTCACGATGGGTTCGTCGTCGAGCGATGCTGCATCGGAACGCTCCATCGTGCCCGGGTCGCGATGGTGATCGGTGAAAACGCACAGGGCTGCGTACCCGGGATCAGCGATGAACCTCGTCGGACCGACGGTGGCGAACACGGTGCCGGGAACGAGCTGGCCTACCCGTTCGGTCGCGGCCCGGGCGACGTCGGCCGTGAGTGGTTGCACGTCAACGATATTCGGCGTGCCGTCGGCAAGGTCGATGACAACCGCGCCGTTGGCGGCCACTGCGATCCCGTGAAACCCGCACGTGGTGGCGAGTGCGTGCACCGAATGTTTCGCTCGAGCAGTCGCCCAGACCACGATGATCCCTGCCTCGGCGGCTGCGGCCATGGCCGCCGCCGATCGGGGACTGACCGCACGGGCGGAGTTGAGGAGTGTGCCGTCGAGGTCTGTGGCAACCAGGCGAATGTTCACGTCGTCCATGGTGCCAAGGCGCGGCGGCCGATGCTGGTACGCTCTCGTACCAACGCCGGGTTACAGAAGTGATGCCGGTGTAACGTGTTCGAGACGGGTCGTGGCTGACCTGCATGAAGGAGTTGACGTGGACCCTCTCGTATCGGCGTTCGACACATTGCCCCAGCCATTGCGGGATCCGGTTGCGCTGGCCATCCCGTTCTTCATCCTGCTGCTCGTCATCGAGTCCGTGGCGGCCCGGTTCCTCGAACACCGCGAGAACACCGACCGGCCAGATGACCGAGGACGACCGCGACCCGGTGCGTACCGCGCCGCGGATGCCAGGGCGAGTATCTCGATGGGGCTGGTGTCCATCGTCACGATGGCGGTGTGGAAAGGCCTCGCACTAGTCGGCTACGCGGCGCTCTTCGCCTACGTGGCGCAATGGCAGTTGCCTTCCGACCAGTGGTACACCTGGGTCATTGCGCTGGTCGGCGTCGACATCCTGTTCTACTTCTATCACCGCACGGCTCATCGGGTCCGGCTGATCTGGGCGACCCATCAGGCCCACCATTCCAGCGAATACTTCAACTTCTCCACCGCTCTGCGCCAGAAGTGGAACAACAGTGGCGAGATCCTCATGTGGTTGCCGTTGCCGCTGCTCGGAGTGCCGCCATGGATGGTGTTCTTCGCGTTCTCGCTGAGCCTCGTCTACCAGTTCTGGATTCACACCGAACGTATCGGTCATCTTCCGCGGCCCTTCGAGTTCGTCTTCAACACACCGTCGCATCACCGGGTTCACCACGGCCGTGATCAGAAATATCTCGACAGGAATTACGGCGGGATCCTGATCGTCTGGGACCGGATCTTCGGGACATTCCAGAAAGAGCTGCAACGCCCGACCTATGGCCTGACCAAGCCTGTCGACACGTTCAACATCTGGCGACTCGAGACGCGCGAGTATGCGGCGATCGCCGCCGACGTCCGCGGATCGCAATCGGTGAAAGACAAGCTCGGCTACATCTTCGGTCCGCCCGGGTGGCAGCCCCGGGGCCGTGGTGCCGGGGTCGATGTGGGTACCGCACCTGCGTCCGCTACCTGACCCAGGACGACCCCACAAACCCAGGCGTTCCGGGAACACCCAGGTGTTGCAACACCTGAGTTTGCCTGGAGGACCTGGGTTTGTCGGCGCTCAGTCGAACAAGCGGCGAAACACGTTGGTATCGGCCAGATCCATCAACTCGTCGCCACGTCCCGACATGATGGTCCGCAAGGCGTAGAGGGTGAAACCCTTCGCCTGCGCCGCCGTAACGGTCGGCGGTATCGACAACTCCTGACGGGCGGTGACCACATCGAGGAGCGCCGGACCCCCATGGCTCAAGACGTCCTTCACGGCGGACTCGAGCTGGTCGGGTTCTTCGACCCGGATGGCATGGATACCGAGCGCCTGCGCGACCTTCGAGAAGTCCGGGTTGTCGAGTTCGGTGCCGAAATTGACGATGCCTGCGGCTTTCATCTCGAGTTCGACGAAGTTCAGGGACGAGTTGTTGAACACCACGATCTTCACGGGCAGTTTGTTCTGTCGGATCGTCAGTAGTTCGCCGAGCAACATTGCCAGTCCGCCGTCACCGGAGAATGCGACGACCTGACGGTCGGGAAACGCGGTCTGCGCGCCGATGGCGTGCGGGACGGCGTTGGCCATCGTGCCATGCGCGAACGACCCGATGAGTCGTCGGCGACCGTTCATCGTCAGGTACCGGGCCGCCCAGACAACGGGAGAGCCCACGTCGGGGATGAAAACTGCGTCGTCGGAGGCATTTTCGTCGAGCAGTCGGGCGAGGTATTGGGGATGGATCGGCCGTTTGTTGCCGTCGTTGGTGGCGAGGCCGTCGAGCTCGGTTCGAGTCTTGCGATAGTGCGCCACCGAGGCCTGCAGATGGCTCGAATCGGAATGTTTGGTCAACAGCGGCAGCAGTGCATCGATGGTGTCCTTGACGCTGCCCACCAACCCGACGTCGATGGGAGTCCGTCGTCCCAGCTGTTCGCCGCGGATGTCGATCTGGATGATCTTGGCCTTGCTGGGGAGGAACTGCTGGTAGGGGAAGTCGGTGCCCAGCATCAGGAGCGTGTCGCACTTCTCCATGGCGCGGTAGCCGGAGGAGAACCCGAGCAGGCCCGTCATTCCCACGTCGAAGGGATTGTCGTATTCGATGAACTCCTTGCCCCGTAGTGCATGGACCACGGGTGCCTGCAGGGTGTCGGCGACGGCCAGAAGCTGCGCGTGGGCACCCTCGACACCGGCGCCACCGAGGATGGTGACTTTCTGCGCAGCATTGAGGACGGCCGCGGCCTCGCGAAGACCCTCGTCCGTGGGCCGGGTGATGCGGGGTATGTGGCGAATCGGTGCCGAGGGGCGCCGGCCTGCACTCTTCTGCAAGAAGATCTCGCCGGGTATGACCACGACGGCCACGCCGCGCTTCTCGATGGCGGTGCGCATCGCGATCTCCAGAATACGCGGCAATTGTTCTGGGACACTGACGAGTTCGTTGTAGACGCTGCATTCGTCAAAGAGGTGTTCGGGGTGGGTTTCCTGGAAGTAGGTGCTTCCGATCTCAGACGCCGGTATCTGCGCGGCGATGGCCAGGACCGGCACCCGACTACGGTTGGCATCGAACAGGCCGTTGATGAGGTGCAGATTGCCCGGACCGCAACTACCCGCGCAGACAGCGAGCTCACCGGTCAGCGCGGCATCGGCCGCCGCTGCGAACGCCGCGGCCTCCTCGTGCCGGACGTGTTCCCAGGTGACGGTGCCCGCCCGCCGAAGGGCGTCGGTGAATCCGTTGAGTGAGTCGCCAGGCAGGCCATAGACCCGTTTGACGCCCGAAGCGTGAATGATGTCGACGATCGTGTCCGCGATGGTGGCCATGTTTTCCACAGTAGGTGCCGCGCGGCGATGGCCGCCCGCTGAAGTCCGTTTGCGCGGAGATTGTGGCGGAATCGTCTCGGTGTCGGTCCCGGCCGATACCGTGGACGGGTGCTCCTTGCAGATGTGGTGATCGCGAGTTCGGCCGTTGCGGCGACGCGTTCGCGAAAGTCGAAAACAGAAGCCATCGCCGAGCTCATCCGTGGTGCCGAACCGGTGGATGTCGAGCCGGTCGTTGCGTGGCTCGCAGGGGAGACGCTGCAGGGTCGGATGGGGATCGGATGGCGAACCCTGGTCGGCGCCAAGGCCTCCGCTGCCGCCGAACCGACATGGACGGTCTCCGATGTCGACCGGTATCTGTCAGCACTGGCGGAGACCTCGGGTGCAGGGTCGGTGGCGCGTCGCAAGGAGTTGCTGACGGACCTGATGTCGAACGCCACGGTCGACGAGCAGGAGTTCTTGATCCGGTTGCTCACCGGCGAGATCCGACATGGTGCGCTCGAAGGTGTGATGACGGACGCGATCGCCAAGGCCGCGGGTCTACCTCTCGACGTGGTCCGTCGGGCATTCATGTTGTCGGGTCGACTCCCTGCCACGGCCTCCGCGGCGATCATCGGTGGCGCCGAAGCCCTGGCGGACTTTCAGCTCGAAGTCGGTCGTCCGGTCCGTCCGATGCTGGCGTCGCCGGCGACATCACTCGCCGACGCCCACGCAGCGCTCGGAGGGGATGTCAGCGTCGAGTACAAACTCGACGGCGCGCGAATCCAGGTGCACCGCAACGGCGACGACGTCTCCGTTTACACACGGACGCTGAACGAGATCACCGAACGCGTTCCCGAGTTGGTGGAGCTCGTCCGAGCGCTGCCGTGCGATTCCGTGGTCTTGGACGGCGAGACCCTGGCGCTGACCGACTCAGGCAAGCCCCGTCCCTTCCAGGAAACGATGAGTCGCTTCGGCGCGAGCTCGGAGCGTGAACTCCTGCTTCAGCCATACTTCTTCGACTGCATCCACCTCGACGGTGTCGACCTCCTCGACGAGCCGTTGTCGCGTCGGCTGGAGGCGCTGGATCGGGTGGCGCCGGGCCACCGCATCCCGTCGTTGCTCCGGCCGGATCTGGCAGCAACGGAGACACACCTCGATGATGCGTTGGCGGCCGGACATGAGGGCATCATGATCAAGGCACTCGACTCCGTCTACGCGGCGGGCCGTCGCGGAAAGTCCTGGCAGAAGGTCAAACCCGAACACACCCTGGATCTGATCGTGCTCGGCGCCGAATGGGGCTACGGCAGACGCACCGGGTACCTGTCGAACCTCCACCTCGGTGCCCGCGACCCCGACGGTGGCGAACCGATCATGGTGGGCAAGACGTTCAAAGGCCTAACCGATGAGCTGCTCCGTTGGCAGACCGAGGAGTTCCCGAAACACGAGCGCACCCGAGATGATCACACCGTGTATCTGAAACCGGTGCTCGTCGTCGAGATCGAACTGGACGGAGCCCAGGTCAGCACCCGCTACCCGGGCAAGGTGGCACTGCGCTTCGCGCGGGTCCTGAGGTATCGGCCGGACAAGACCCCGGCTGAGGCGGACACGCTCGATGCCGTGCGCGAACTACTTCCCTGAGCGAGCCAACTCGATCACACGTGCCCGGGTCGCCTCGGCGCCGGCGGCGGCCTGCTCGGTGAAGGGGGCGAGCGGAGCGATCCGCCCCACGAGGGTGAGGTCGGCGGTCACGACCTCAACCGCCATCCCCAACGCTTTCCCGAAGACCTGAACCAAGGGCGGGACCGTGTGGTCGAGGCCCTCGTCTTTGGCGCCGGGCCCATAGGTGAGGCCTCGCGAGGAGATGATGATCACCGGCTTGCCCGCGAACGGCTGGTCCGGGGTGTCGAACGGGGCCGTGGTCCCGAGTACGTGGAGGTGATCGATCCATGCCTTGAGGGATGAGGGGATCGACCAGTTGTACATGGGTGCGCCGATCACCAGCGCGTCGGCGGCGGTGACCTCGGCGATGAGTTCCTGCTGCCGGGCCTCGGCCTCAGGGCTGGGCGACTCGGTGGGGGTCCGGAGCCGGGGCGCGTAGTGCAGACCCGCATCCGACAGATGAGGCACCGGATCGCGATGCAGGTCGCGGTAGACCACCGAACGATCGCCGCCGGCGGTCAGCCACGTCTGGGCGAACAGGCCGGTCAGTTCGCGGGAGGTCGACGATGTCGTGTCTGCGGACGAGTCGATGTGCAAGAGGGTGGGCATGCGAACCATTCTGCCCAACGTCTCATGCTGCAGCAGCGGCCAGCCTTCTGGCCGATGTGGTCCACATCAACAAAACTCCTGCCCCGAGTCCGATTCCGAGGTACAGCCAACCCAGCGGCGCCTGCGAGTTCTCCGGCAAGATTCCGGCCCCGGCCATCGCGACGCTGACGATGAGATAACAACCGGCACTGATGACTCCGCCGATCAATCCCAGGTTGCGTGAGAACAAACCGAGTCCGAGGCCGTACATCTGGGGGCACAGGACACCGCATCCGGCCAGCGCCAGGCAGGCGCCGAGGGTGATCGCCCACGCGCTCGGTCCGATCGTGGCGGCCGAGACCAGCAGAACCAGTGCTCCGGCGACGAATACGACCCACGCTCCGATCGCGAGTTGTCGGGGAGTTGTCCGTGCTGCCAGTGCACTGCATGCGAGCTCACCGATGAGATTCGCGCCCCCGACGATCAGCGCGACCAGTCCGTATGCGGCGGGGGAGAAATCGAGCTGCTCCTGATAGAGAAAGGGCCCGATGACACCGAACACCAGCTGTGCCGCGGCCATCAGACCGAACACCAGGATCAAGCTGACGAACACCCGGTTTCGTAGTGCTCCGGCGAGGACTGTGCCGGTGGCCGCGACGTCGATGCGAGCGCGGTTCTCGGCGACAAGCGTTTCGGGAAGTGCGACGGCGACCACCAATCCCACGACTAGGGCGAGAGCGGCGATCAGAGCGAAGATCGCGCGCCAGGACATGTACTGCACCAGAACGCCTCCGAGGGCGGGTGCGAGCACCGGCGCGAGACCCCACGCGGCGCCGAGCAGGCCGGAGATCGACGTCAACCGGCTACCGCGAAAGCAGTCGGCCGCAATGGCATACGAAAGCACCATGCATGCGCAGGCGCCGATGCCCTGCAGGAATCTGAGCCCCAGCAGGACCGGCACACTTCCTGCGACGGCGCAACCGAGGCTCGTCACGATGACGATCGCCAGGCAGGTGAGCAGAACCTTCTTCCGACCGACTGCGTCCGCAATTATTCCGACCGGGATGAGTGCGAGGCTCATACCGAGCATGTACGCGGTGACGGTGTTCTGCATCATGGCGTTCGACGAATCGAGGTCGATGACCATGTCGGGCAGGGCCGGGGTGTAGATGTCGAGCGGAATCTGGCTGAGAGGCACCACCATCAGCAGAATCGCGACGATACCCCGCGACGGCACAGCAGGAGTTGACGCGGTCACAGGCACCACCGGGGAATTGTTTGCGGACGTCGCAGGGGTACCGCGACCAACGAAATCCTAGGTCGTCAGCGAGGGCCCTGCGCGGCAATCCACCGAGTCAGGGGTTGAGACTCTCGCGGAACAACCCCTCCAACGTGTCGAAATGTCGTTCGGCGGCGTCGACTCGATAGCTCGCGGTGTCGGACATGGTGTATCCGTGCGGCGCTCCGGGATACACCTCGGAGGTGTACAGCAGTCCGGCGGTGTCGAATGCCTGCTCGAGGATTTCGATCTTGTCCGGTGGCATCGACCGGTCGTTGTCGGCGTGTCCCAAGTAGAGCCGGGCCCGGGCGCGCGTCGCGACGACGTGCGGGCTGTCAGGGGAGTCGGTGACCAGATTGCCGCCGTGAAACCCTGCTGCTGCCTTCACATCATCCGGTCGGGAACCTGCAGTGCGCAGTGCCAGGCCGGCGCCCATGCAGTAGCCGGTGACACCGATGCCGTTACCGGTCACGTCTGGGAGTTCGAGCAGGCGATCCACGTATTGGTGGACATCCGCAGTCGCGAGACCGGATCCGAGTGAACGGATTCGGTCCATCGCTCCGCCCATGAACTGTTCGCGGTACTCGGGGTCGCCCAGGTCGCCCTGCGGCGCCAAGTCCTCAACGGTGCCGTGCCTGTAGAACGCGTTGGGAACCATGACCACGAATCCCCACCCGGCTATCCGGTCGGCCATCTCGAACAGGCGCGGCCGCAGACCCAGCGCATCCATGTAGAACAGGACACCGGGACGAGCGCTGTCATCCGGGCGGGTTACGTACGCTTCCGCGACACCGTGACCGGCCTCGATTTCGATGGTGCTGCTCAACATGAACACCAACGCTACCGCCACGGCCGCCGCCGTTGACGACGGGTCACACCGTGTCGGCCCGGACGCGGACTCCCCGCGCATTCCAGAACGCGGTGATGGCCGCGGCGGTCTCTGCCGGCCGCTCGATGGCCGGGACGACCCGTGCGCCCGAGATGGTCACCTCGCGGGCGTCGACCATCCGTTCGGCTACAGCTCGCGCCTCGTCCGGTGTCCACTCTCCGCGGTCGTCGGTGGTCACGAAGAGCGTGGGGCAGGTGATCTGCCGCGCCGCCCACGAGAGGTCTGTCCGGTTGAGAATGGCGGTCTCGATGGCCCGGACCATGGCAACGTTCGACGTCCGGCGCATCGAATCTTTCAGCAGCTCAAGGGCTTCTCGGTCGTCGGCGCGAGTGCGATCGGTGAACAATGTGTCTTCGATCGCTCTGCGAGGCAGACCTCTGGGACCAAACAGCCGATACAGTGGCGCCAGGGCCCGAACCTTGCGGCGCAGTCCGGCGTCGATGGGATGGGTCGGTGCGCTGATGGCGACCAGGCTCCGGATCATGATGTCCTGTGTCGCTGCCAGCTGCATTCCCACGTGGCCACCCCAGGCGTTGCCGACCCAGTCCACGCCCGATACGTCCAGTGCAGCGAGCAGATCAGTGGCTGCGGCGGCGCAACCGGCGATGTCGGTTGCCTGGGCGAGTGCATCGCTACGTCCCGCCGACGGTGCGTCGACCAGATGCAGGGTGCGGTGGCGAGCCAATTCGCCGGCGACGCGGTCCCAACTCGTCGAGTCGACAAACATGCTGTGCCACAGCACTGCCGGGGGTCCGCTGCCGACGACCCGAACATGTAGCGAACCGAGGGAGGTGGGGATACGTAGGGCTTTGTCAGTGGCGGTCATGGCGATCACTCTCTGTTGGTTCAGACTTTGAAATTACACTGTGTAAGCCCAAAAATGGATAGGGTGATCCGATGTCCCGCCCTTATTCATCCGAACTGCGGACAGCCCGGGCGCAGGCCAACCGGCGGATCGTCGTCGACACCGCGCAGCGAATGTTCGTCGACGAGGGCTGGACCGCAACCACGATGGCGAAGGTCGCCGAAACCTCGGGGCTGACCCGTCAAACGGTCTACCAACATTTCGATTCGAAGTTGTCGTTGCTAGACGCCTGTATCGACAATGCGCTGTCGGACGGCAGGGCGATTCCGGTCCGGGACATGCCCGAATACCGGCAGATGGGCATGGGGGACAGGCGCCTTCGGATTGACGCAGGCGCGCGCTGGCTCTGCTCCGCGCATGAGCGGTCCGCCGGGATCCAGAACGTCCTCGACCAGGCTGCCGTCACCGATGTGGAAGCGGCCGCGAGGCTGGCGGACCGCGAGAACACCCGGTGGGAAGAAGTGCACTGGGCGACGTCGCTCATTCTCGGAAGCGAGCCGCCGGCCGAGGTTGTCGACGGTATGTGGACACTGACGTCGAGGCGGATCTGGCTGATGTTGGTTCGAGATCGCGGGTGGACCGCTGATCAGTGGCGGGGGTGGTTCACCGTTCAGGCAGGGGTCATTTTGGCATCGGCCTGACCGGGGCGACGGTTTGATCGGACCGTGCACCTCGTAGCGCGGAGTTAGGTTAGGCTTCGCACTTGTGCCTGTGTCTGCCCTGTCCGCGCTGTCGCCCCGCGCGGCCGATGCGCCACCCACCGAGCGCATCGGCCGCAACACCGCGATCCTGTTGGCCCTGGTACTGGTGTTGGTCATCGTCATGCTCGCGAGTATTGCCCTGGGCTCGCGCGCCGTACCTCTCGGTGAGGTCTGGCACGCGTTCACCAACATGGACCCCACCAGCAATGATCACCTCGTCATCCGGGATCAGCGGGTGCCACGGACGCTCATCGGCCTGATGGTCGGCGTCTCGCTCGGGGTGGGCGGTGCGGTGATGCAAGGACTGACCCGCAACCCACTGGCAGACCCCGGCCTGCTCGGCGTCGACGGCGGCGCCTCCCTGTTCGTGGTGCTCGGCATCGGATACCTCGGTGCGGTCGCCGCCGGCGAGTACGTCTGGTTCGCCCTGTTCGGTGCAGCGGTGGCGTCGCTGGCCGTATACGCGATCGGGGCGTCCGGTCGCGAAGGGGTCACGCCGGTCAAGTTGGCGCTGGCCGGCGCCGCATTGTCGGCGGCCTTCACCTCGGTGGTGACGGCGTTGTTGTTGCTCGACCCCAAGACTTTCGACAACTACCGCTTCTGGGTGGTCGGCTCCTTGAGTGGTCGCGACATGTCCACGTTGCTCGCGGTGCTGCCCTTCTTGGTGGTCGGGTTGATTCTCGCGCTGGCGATGGGTCGCTTTCTCAACGCACTGGCACTCGGTGACGACGTCGCCCGAGGACTGGGCCAGCGGGTCGGCGCCGCCAGGGGACTGGGCGCGCTCGTCATCGTGCTGCTCTGTGGTGGTGCGACCGCAGTGGCAGGCCCGATCAGCTTCGTGGGTTTGACGGTGCCGCACGTCGCCAGGACTTTCGTCGGCGCCGATCATCGATGGATCTTGCCGTATTCGGCTGTGCTCGGGGCGATCTTGATAGTCGGCGCCGACACCATCGGTCGACTCATCGCGCGGCCCGGTGAGATCGAGGTGGGAATCATCACGGCCCTCGTCGGCGCCCCGGTGTTCATCTTCCTGGTGCGCCGAAGTCGGATGGCGCAACTGTGACCACCACCGACCGAGCCCGCACATACGCTGCTCTCGGCGGACTTGTCGAACTCCGCGACGGTGAGATTCGCGAGGTTCGACTCGTCCGCAGACGGGGTCGACTCCGCGAGTCCGGCATCGTGGCGGTCCTGCTGGTGCTGCTCGCCGCGGCGTTCTGTCTGTCACTGTCGCTGGGCGATCTGTGGATACCTCTCCCGGATGTGGCGCGAGTGGCGTTGGGTCTGAGTGCGGACTCCCCGGCGCCATTCATCGTGGGGGAGCTGCGGTTCCCCCGCGCCGTCATGGCCGTGATGGTCGGTCTCGCCTTCGGTATGGCGGGGACCATCCTGCAGCAGCTCGTACGCAATCCCCTTGCGAGCCCAGACATCATCGGTGTCACCTACGGCGCGAGCGCGACTGCGGTCGTGGCCATTCTCGTCTTCGGGGCCAGCGGATATGTGCTGTCGGTATGGGCACTCGTCGGCGGACTCGGCGCGGCGGCGCTCGTGTACGGACTCTCCTGGAGCCAGGGGGTGACCGGGTATCGGATGATCCTGATCGGCATCGGTGTCGCCGCCGTAGGAGAGAGTCTCACCGCGTATTTCCTTACTCGCGCAAAGCTTTACGAGGCCACCGTCGCGTTGCGATGGCTCACCGGATCTCTCAGCGATGCATCGGAGTCGAGAATGCACGTTCTCGGCTGGTGTCTGGTGGTGCTGGTACCCATGGCCCTGCTGCTGTCGCGCTGGATCCGACCGCTGCAACTCGGCGACGACTCAGCACGGGAGTTGGGGCTTCGGGTCGAGACCTCACGGCTGAGTCTTGTTGTGGCGTCGGTGCTTCTTGCCTCGGTGGCAACTGCTGCCGCAGGTCCGATCGCCTTCGTGGCGCTGATGGCCGGCCCCGTCGCCGGCTTGCTGACCGGCAAGAGTGGCGGCGGACTGATCTCTTCGGGCTTGGTGGGCGCCGTGTTGGTGGTCGTCTCGGACATGGTCGGTCAACATCTCTTGTCGCAGTCGTTGCCGGTCGGTGTGATCACCGGCATCATCGGCGCGCCGTATCTCATCTGGCTGTTGATCCGGATGAACCGGATCGGCGGTGCCAATTGACTGCCGTGACCCGAAAGGACTTCCGGTGACCAGAGACCACGATCTGAGGGTCGAAGAGTTGACGATTTCTTACGGCGCCGGGGACGTCGTAAAAGACCTGGCGCTGGCGATCGGACCGGGACAGATCACCGCGATCGTCGGCGCGAACGCCTGCGGGAAGTCAACTCTGTTGCGGACCATGGCTCGGTTGCATTCACCCCGGCTCGGGCAGGTGGTGCTCGACGGCAAGGCCGTACACAGTATGCCGACCAAAGAGGTCGCCACCATCCTCGGATTGCTTCCACAGTCGCCGATCGCGCCCGACCAGATCAAGGTCGCCGATCTCGTTGCCAGGGGGCGTTATCCGCACCAGGGCTGGTTCCGGACCTGGACGGCACGCGACGAGGAAGCGGTCACCGCCGCGCTCGTGGCGACGGGCACACTCGACCTCGCGGACCGGCATGTCGACGAGATCTCCGGTGGGCAGCGCCAACGGGTCTGGATCGCGATGACGCTGGCCCAGGAAACCGACATCCTGCTGCTCGACGAGCCCACGACGTTCCTCGACATGAGTCATCAGGTCGAGGTGCTCGATCTGATCACCGACCTGAATCGGAGCATCGGCACCACTGTCGTGGTGGTGCTGCACGACCTCAATCTTGCTGCCCGCTATGCGGACACGCTGGTGGCGATGCGCAAGGGTGAAATCGTGGCCGTCGGAACGCCCACCGATGTCGTGACGCCACAGGTGATCTCGCAAGTGTTCGACATGGACGTCCAGGTCGGCGTGGACCCGGTCGCGGGCAGCCCCGTCGTCTACCCCATCGGGCGGCACCACGCCCCCGCGGTCACGGCATCACCAATAGAGGAGAAAAGATGATCAGGTCCCGAACGCGTTCCGGGCGCGGTACTCGACGAGGTGTGCGATTGCTCAGTGCGGTTGTCGCGCTGACGCTGTCAGCAGGATTGATGGCGGCGTGTTCGTCCGACGACTCGGATTCGTCCGCTTCGTCGAGTTCGGGGGCGTCGGGTCCGACCGACGCCTTCCCGATCACCGTGGAACACGAGTTCGGTTCTACCACCATCGAGTCCGAGCCCAAGCGCGTCGTCAGCGTCGGCTATACCGAGCAGGACATCCTGCTCCAGCTCGGGATCCAACCGGTCGCCGTCACCGAATGGTACGGAGAGCAGCCTGATGCGACCTGGCCGTGGGCGCATGACCTCCTCGGTGACGACAAGCCCGAGGTCCTCTCGGTCTCTGACGGGTTTGAGTACGAGAAGATCGCCGGCCTGGATCCCGATCTGATCATCGGCACGAACGCCGGTATGACGCAGGAGGATTACGACAAGCTCGAACAGATCGCACCCACCGTCGGGAGCGTCAAGGGCGCGGCGTCATACTTCTCCAACTGGCAAGCGCAGACGCGGCTGATCGCCGACGCGGTCGGCCGATCCGCTGCCGGCGACAAGGCCGTCACCGATGTGGAGAACGCCTACGCGAAGGCCCGCGAGGAGCACCCGGACTTCGAGGGCAAGACGTCAACGTTCACCCAGGGCGCGCCCTACGACGGCTCGCTCTACACATACCCGGCCGGTCTGAACACCGACTTCTTCACCGATCTCGGGTTCGTCATGAAGCCGGGACTGGAGAAGTTCGTGCCCGAACCCGACAGCCAGGCGTTGATCTCTGCCGAGAACACGGACCTGATCGATGCCGATGTGGTCCTGTTCGCCACCGAAACCCAGGAAGGTTTCGATGAACTGATGAAGTTCGGGACGGTGGCAAACCTGAACGCGGTCAAGGACAAGCGTGCCGTGTTCACCGACGCGACCCTGTCCGGTGCGATCTACTTCCTCACCCCGCTCAGTCAGATGTACATCATCGAGCACCTGGTCCCGCTGCTCGATGCCGCGGTCAAGGGTGAATCTAAGCAGAGCTTTCCGAGTTAGACCGACCTCTGAGCACGCCGACGGTCCGCCACCTCGAGTCATGGGTGGCGGACCGTTGTATATCCGGCCGAATATCTATTGCCCAGTGGTGAACTCGGGCTGATCGAGAACCCGGAGCCAGCTGCCGTCGGGCTGACGGCGCACGACCTGGGCGCGGGCGCCGGAGCCGTCCTTGGGCGGTGTCGAGGTCAGTGCAATGTCGCCGCTGATCAGTGTGGGTAGCGGTTCCTCGGCCTCGAAGTGGGGGTTGTGGGAGAGAACGCCCTCCCAGAGTTCACGGATTGCTGCACGACCGACGGTGTGCTGCCCAGGTGGGTAGGCCATCACGGCGTCCTCGGCATAGAGGAGTGCCACGCCCTCGGCGTCGCCTGCGTTGGAGCGCTCGACAAACAACCTGGTCAAGTCCTCGGGGTGCTGAGCGGTCTCACGGTTCGTCATGGTGGTGTGTCCTTTCCTTGTCGGGGTCTGTCATCCACGATTGCGCGCAGTCGTCCAGAAGTCCAACAGATTGTTCGGATGGTAACTAGAATCAGAGGTTATGGAACTGCGTCAGCTGGAGTACTTCGTGGCCGTCGCCGAGGAGGCGAACTTCACCCGCGCCGCCGAACGCGTCCGGATCAGTCAATCGGGGGTCAGCGCCCAGGTTCGCCAACTCGAGCGTGAACTCGGCTGCGAACTGTTCGACCGGTCGAGCCGGGTCGCCCGCCTGACTGTTGCCGGCCGCGCTGCGCTCGGACCCGCCAGGGCTGCGCTGGAGGCAGCCGCGGGACTCGGTCACGCCGTGGACGAGGTCGGCGGCCTCCTCCGCGGGGAGCTGTCGCTCGGCATGGTCATCGGATGCACGATCACCCCGCTGTTCGTGGGGCTGGAGAAGTTTCATCGGCGACATCCAGGGGTTGCACTCTCGCTCCACGAGGACAACTCGGACCGGATGGTCGATGATCTCCACGCGGGGAAACTCGACGTCGCGCTGATCGGCGCGTACGGATCGGCGCCCGCCGGACTGGAGTCCATGACCATAGTCAGCGAGGCGCTGTGTGTCCTGGTGCCGCCGGGGCACGAATGGGCGGCGAGAAAGAGCGTGAGGGTGGCTGATCTGGATGGCAGCGCCGTGATCTGCATGCCGCAGGGGACCGGGATTCGGGCGACACTCGACGACGCGTGCGCCGGTGCAGGGGTATCTCCGGTCATCGCCCTGCAGGCGACCTCGGCAGACGCGATCGCCGACCTTGCATCACGAGGACTGGGTGCCGCGGTGCTCAGCGAGTCGATGTCCGCCGATTTCGCGGAGCGCCTGGTGGCGCTTCCGCTGGACGGCGTGCCTGAACCTGCCCTGCTGCTGCTGGTGTGGTCATCGTCGTCGAATCCGGCACTCCGAGTGCTCGTTTCATGCTTGACCGATGCGTTCGGGGTCTGATCTTGGGCCGAGCGTGCCCTCCCGGACACCGAGCGTGCCCTTTGGGACGCCGAGCGTGCCCTTCCGGACACCGAGCGTGCCCTTCCGGACACCGAGCGTGCCACTACCCCGGCGGGCGGCCCACTGGACCAAAAGAAGGGCCCGCTCGGCGTATTTAAGGGCCCGCTCGGCGTTGGGAAGGGCCCGCTCGGCGTCGTGGTGACTACAGGATGTAGAGCATTTCCTGGTAGGTCGGGAGTGGCCAGAGGTCATCGGCCACAATCGCTTCGAGTTCGTCAGCTGCAGTTCGAACAGCAGCCATGGCGGGCAGGAGGGTGTCGCGGGCGAAGAGGGCCTCTGCCGGGGCGCCGTCCACGTGCTCGCCGAGCGCGGACTTGAGAGTAGCCAGCGCTGTGGTCAGTGCCGACATCGGTTCGCTGACCATCGAGAGCAGCGTGGTGTCTGGCTCCAGACCGGCACTCTTGAGCGCGGTGACGTTGGTGGCGATCTCCGTCTGATAACGCACGGCGGCCGGAAGGACGAGGGTCGACCCGATCTCGAGAGTCAGCTTGGCCTCCACCGCGATGGTCAAGTAGTACTGTTCCAGCCCGATCTCGTAGCGGCTGTGCATCTCTCGATCGTTGAAGACGCCGTACTTGGAGAACAGTTCGATGGACTTCTGGGTGATGAGCTCCGGAAGGGCATCGACTGTGGTCTTGAGGTTGGGCAGTCCACGGGACTCCGCTTCGATCGGCCAGGTGTCGGAGTAGCCGTCGCCGTTGAACACGACCGCGCCGTGTTCGGTGATGATGTCGGTGAGCAAGTGCTGCACGGCAGTGTCGAACTCGACACCTTCCTTGACTGCTTGCTCGAGAACGGTGGCGCAGTAGTCCAGGGAGTCGGCCATGATCGTGTTCAGGACGACCATCGGTTCGCTGACGGTCTGCATCGAACCCGGTGCCCGGAACTCGAAGCGGTTGCCGGTGAACGCAAACGAGCTCGTGCGGTTGCGGTCACCGGGGTCGGTCGGCAGGACAGGCAATGTGTCGACACCGATGATCATGGTGCCCTTGCCCTTCGAAGAAGTCGCTGCACCCTTCGCGATCTGATCGAAGACATCTGCGAGCTGCTCGCCGAGGAAGATCGAGACGATCGCGGGCGGGGCCTCGTTGGCGCCCAGGCGATGATCGTTCGTGGCCGAGGCGACCGAGACGCGCAGAAGACCTGCATGCAGATGCACTGCGCGGATGACGGCGGCACAGAACACCAGGAACTGGGCATTCTCGTGCGGGGTGTCGCCGGGGACGAGCAGGCTGCCGAACTTGTCGTTACCGAACGAGAAGTTGACGTGTTTACCGGAGCCGTTGACACCTTCGAAGGGCTTCTCGTGGAAGAGACATTCCATGCCGTGCTTCTTGGCGACGGTCTTGAAGGTGGTCATCAAGAGTTGCTGGTGGTCGGCTGCGATGTTGCCACGCTCGAACATCGGCGCGATCTCGAACTGTCCTGGCGCGACCTCGTTATGGCGGGTCTTGGCTGGAATGCCGAGCTTGAACAGCTCACGCTCGGTGTCCATCATGAACCCGAGCACCCTCTCAGGGACAGCACCGAAGTAGTGGTCGTCGAACTCTTGGCCTTTCGGCGGTTTGGTGCCGAACAGGGTGCGCCCGGCGTTGAGCAGGTCGGGGCGCGCGAGGAAGAAGTGGCGATCAACCAGGAAGTACTCCTGCTCCGGTCCACAGAATGCGA
The DNA here is from genome assembly GCF_017377795.1 of Williamsia soli. GTDB lineage: Bacteria > Actinomycetota > Actinomycetes > Mycobacteriales > Mycobacteriaceae > Williamsia > Williamsia soli. The sequence goes on from NZ_JAFRDR010000002.1 coordinate 82,842, forward strand.
CGATGTGGCCGGGGTTGTCGTGGCCGAACAGTTTGAGAACACGCTCGGCGTGCTTGCCCATCGCCTGCTGCGAGCGAAGCATCGGGGTCTTGTGGTCGAGTGCCTCACCGGTCATCGAGACGAAGACCGTCGGGATGCACAGGGTGTTGCCGTTCGGGTTCTCGAGTATGTACGCGGGGCTGGTCACGTCCCAGCCGGTGTATCCGCGGGCCTCGAAGGTGTTGCGGAGGCCACCGTTGGGGAAGCTCGATGCGTCGGGCTCGCCCTGGATCAGGGTTTTACCCTGGAACTCGGCCATTGTCGATCCGTCGCTGGCCGGCTCGAGGAAACTGTCGTGCTTCTCTGCGGTGAGACCGGTCAGAGGGTAGAAAACGTGAGCGTAGTGGGTGGCGCCCTTCTCCAGCGCCCAATCCTTCATCGCGGACGCAACAGCGTCGGCGACAGCGGGATCGAGCTTGCTGCCCTTCTCGATCGTGGTGATGACGGACTTGAAGACATTCTTCGGCAGCCGCTTCATCATCACGGATTTGTTGAAAACGTTCTCGCCGAAGACATCGCCCGGTGCCTCGGTGATGTCGAAGCTCACGGGTGGCGGAATGTACGCCTCGACAGCGGTGATGGCGGCGAGCCGGATGTTGTTACCACTCATTTATCTCATTACCCTTCAGGCGTGGGTCCTGCACTTGTCCTGCAAGCCCTGACCTGCGAACTCTACGAATCGTCGGTAACCGACTTGTTTCGTCTCAGTGACGATGAAAAGCAGTGTGGGTCGAGTGTTTCGAACTGGTTGCCTGCCGCCGGTAAATGTCCGTTTCGACGTCGAACACACGCACCGCGAGAGTGCACATCGTGCTCCAGCTCACCGCCCCGACGGACGGTCGATACGGAACACGTGATGCTGACCGTCGTCGACGGGGTTGTCGGGTTTGAGATAGCCGGTGGCGATCTGAGTGAATCCGGCAGCCAGCAGCGCTCGCCATGAGGCCGGGTTCGCCACTGCAACCGGGACGATCACGGTGGTGGACGACGGGTAGTCGTCCCAGCACTTGTCCACCATCTCCTTGATCATCGCGGTACCGAGACCTTGTCCGGTGAAGCGCGTCTCGCCGATGAAATAGTCGATCGACAGGGTGTCCTCGGGGACTTCGACGAGCGTCTCCATCTCGGCCTGATCGTCCGGATAGTCAGAGAACCGGTATCGCTGGATGAAGCCGATCGGATCCGGCTCGTGGATCACGATGAAGTCCTCCGACGCCTCCGTTCCGTCGAAGCTGCCGGCGAAGTCGCGTTCGATCGCCTCGTCCGAGGTGTCGTGGAACCAGAACCTCGCGACGTGCAGATTCTGCAGCCAGGTCTGGATGAGTGGAAGGTCCTCGCGGGTGGTGCGGCGGAACTGCATCTCACCAGCTTCGGCTTCCGGGGATGCCGGGTCAACCGGTATTCCCAGGACGATCAGATGGCTCCACCGTCGACGTGGATGACCTGTCCATTCACCCACTGGGCGGGGCCGGCCAGAAACGCAACCGTCCCCGAAGGCAGCTCCGCATCCGCTCGAAATGGGGGTGTTGAGCTCGAAGACTTCCGCAAATCTGTAACACGTTCTAGTCTGAGCTCATGACTGTTTCTGCGGACGCAACCACTGAATTCGATCACCTGCGCGGCGGTACCCACCTCGGACACCTGATGGTTGCCTCGCTCAAACGGCACCACAACGACCCGGTGCTCTTTCTCGGCGACACGACGCTCACCGGTGGTCAGATGGCCGAGCAGATCAGTCGTTACATCCAGGCATTCGAGTCGCTCGGTGCCGGTTCCGGAAGCGCGGTCGGACTACTCGCTCTGAACCGACCCGAAGTTCTGCTGGTGATCGGTGCGGGACAGACCCAGGGCTGGCGCCGTAGCGCTCTGCACCCGATGGGCTCCCTCGACGACCACGCGTACGTGCTCTCCGATGCACAGATCAGCACGCTGGTCATCGATCCCGTACCCATGTTCGTCGAGCGGGCGGTGGCCTTACTGGAGCGGGTCGACAGTCTCAAGCAGGTGCTCACCTTGGGGCCGGTGCCCGCCGAGCTGGCTGACGTGGGCCGCGATGTCATTGCTGAGGCGAACAGGTACGAGTCGAAGCCTCTGGTGGCAGCGGACCTCCCGCCCGACCACGTCGTGTCGATCACGTACACCGGCGGCACCACCGGAAAGCCCAAGGGCGTCATCGGTACCGCGCGGGCGATGTCGACCATGACCCAGATCCAGTTGTCGGAGTGGGAGTGGCCGGATCATCCCCGCTTCCTCATGTGCACCCCGCTCTCTCACGCCGGCGCAGCGTTTTTCGTGCCGACGCTGATGAAGGGCGGCTCGATGGTGGTGCTGTCCAAGTTCGACCCCGCGGAGGTCCTGCGCACCATCGAGGAACAGAAGATCACGGCAACGATGCTCGTGCCCTCGATGCTGTACGCCCTCATGGATCATCCGGATTCCCGGACGCGCGACCTCTCGTCTCTCGAGACCGTCTATTACGGGGCGTCTGCGATCAATCCCGTGCGGCTGGCTGAGGCGATCGAACGGTTCGGGCCGATCTTCGCGCAGTACTACGGGCAGTCCGAGGCGCCGATGGTGATCAGCTATCTGCCCAAGGGTGCTCACGATGCCAAGCGGCTGTCGAGCTGCGGACGGCCGTCGGCGTTCTTGCGTACCGCTCTCCTCGGTGACGACGGAAAACCGGTGCCGGTGGGGGAGCCCGGAGAGATCTGTGTCGCCGGGCCCTTGCTCGCCGGTGGCTACTGGGGTCTGCCCGAGGCGACAGCCGAGACGTTCAAAGACGGGTGGCTGCGCACCGGTGACGTCGCCCGCGAGGACGAGGACGGCTACTGGTTCATCGTCGACCGGACCAAAGACATGATCGTCACCGGCGGATTCAATGTCTTCCCCCGGGAGGTCGAGGACGTTGTCGCCGAGCATCCTTCGGTGGCCCAGGTCGGTGTCATCGGGGTACCCGACGAGAAGTGGGGTGAAGCCGTGACAGCGATCGTCGTGCTGCGGTCGGACGCACCCACCGACGAGCGCTCGATCGAGACGATGATCTCTGAGATCCAGAGCGCGGTGAAAGACCGAAAAGGGTCTGTGCAGTCGCCGAAACAGATCATCATCGCCGACTCCCTACCGCTCACCGCTCTGGGTAAGCCGGACAAGAAGTCACTGCGCAAGCAGTACTGGGGCGACAGTGATCGATCGGTCGGCTGAGACCGGCTCAGTCGAGCCCGCGCGCGGTGAGCGACTCGGCGAATCCGTCCGCTGCGTGCAGGGTGGCGATCACCGCGGGAGCCACCACGACACGAGGTGAGAACCGCAGTCCGCGTGCGCGGCGTGCCTCGTCGACCTGCGCGATGATCTCGACCATCAGCGGAATCGCGCGGATGGCCAGTGCCATGGCGAGTGCGATCTGACTCGGCCTCATGCCGATTCGGGACAGCGGGCTCAGCATCGTCGTCAGTGCAGAGAGCATGGCGGTCGTCTTCGTGGTCAAGGTCACCACCGCGGCCAAGGCGACCGACAACACGAGCACGCCACAGACGACCACGGCCCTGGCCCAGTCCGTGAAGATGATCTGGAACACGAAAACGAATCCGACCACCCAGACCAGCGGCCGCAGTTGGTCCAGGGCGACCCGCGGACCGATCCCGGCCACTGCGTAGACGCCTGTCACGGCGAGAGTGGCTGCGGCCAGGCGCGCCGGGCTGGTGACAAGCAAGGCCATCACGAGGATGGTCACGGCGAGTAGCAGGAGTTTCACGCCTGCGGGCAGCCGGTGAACGAGGGATCGGCCGGGCCGGTAGATCCCCAGGATGCTCACGACATCAACTCGCGGTAGGCGGCGATGGCGACCGCCGGTGGACCGTCGCAGTGGACGGCACCGTCGTCGATCACGATGACCCTGTCGAAATCGCTCAGGAACTCGAGGTCATGAGAGACCACGATCAGCTGCTCGTCGATCGTCGCGAAGGTGTTGCGCAACATGGTCGTGTTCCGCAGGTCGAGCAAGGTGGTGGGTTCGTCGGCGACGATCACGGCAGGGTCGGTGACCAAGACCGATGCCAGCGCGAGCAGTTGTTTCTGACCGCCGGACAAGCGATGTGCGGGATGATCGGCGTACTCCTGCAGACCGAACCGTTCCAGCGTCTGTGCAACTCGACGTTCCCGTTCTCCGCGAGACAGATCGCTGCGGGACAGCGACAGATCCACATCCTCGGCGACTGTCGGCATGATGATCTGACGGTCGGGATCGGTGAACACGAAGCCGACCATCTTCCGGACGTCGCGTGCCCGGCGCCGGGTCGGAACACCGTTGACCCACACCGACCCTCGATCCGGGATCACCAGACCGTTCACCATCCTCGCCAGCGTCGACTTGCCGCTGCCGTTGGAGCCGACGATGCCGATCCGGCGCTCGGTCAAGGTCAGGGACACGTCCCGAACGACAGTTCTGTCCCCGAATGCGTGGCCCACATTCTCGAAGACCACCCCAGACTGTGAACGCTCGGCAGTCATGCACCACCGGTGCTGCGGCGTATCCGCAACGGTCTGATCAATCCGGGGTAGCCGCGGTGGACCTGGCGCGCCACCAACGCAGTGATCACCGCCTTCGCCACGTCTCCCGCTACGTAGATGCCGTTGGTAGACAGTGCGCCCCACCAACTCAGGTCGGTGCGCAGCAACAGACCGATCGTCCCGAACAGGTAGATGACTCCCATGCCGCCGACGATGTTGATCACGATGCCCGGCAGCACCCGGTACCGCGGCATCATCGTGGCGGTCAGGATCCCGATCACCACGACAGCGGGGAGCCAACCGATGAAGAAGCCGGCTGTGGGGGACGTCAGCGAAACCAGTCCGGTGCGTCCGCCGGCCAGTATGGGGAGCCCGGCGATGGCGAGCAGCGAGAAGATGATCACCGCGAGCCCGCCCTTGCGCCACCCGAGGATGGCTCCGGCAAGCATCACACCGAGGGTTTGCAGGGTGATCGGCACCCCGCTCGGCCCGATGGTGATCGTGCCCGGCAGTCCCAACGCTGCGATCAGGGCGGCGAACACCGCCGCCTGCGTCAGGTCGCCGACCCCGATTGCCCAGCGCGCTCGCGATGTCGGGTTCTCGTGCACATAATCCGTGGAAGACATTCCAGTCACCTCTTACCCATCTTTTCCAGATGGGATTATGTCCCGTTCACGTGCGAACCAGGGAATCGGGCGGCCCCTGCGATCAGATGTCTGTCTTCATCCCTTGACGCACACCACCTGGCGCAGGTGTGCGATCACCTCGACGAGGTCGGTCTGAGCTGCGATCACCGCGTCGATGTCCTTGTAGGCCGCAGGAATCTCATCGACGACACCCGCGTCCTTCCGGGATTCGACACCGACCGTCTGCGCGACCAGATCATCGGCGGTGAACACCTTCCGGGCCTTGGTTCGGCTCATCTTCCGTCCTGCGCCGTGCGACGCGGAGTAGAAGGACTGCGCCGAACCCAGTCCCCGCACCACGTACGATCCGGTGCCCATGGAACCCGGGATCAAACCCATGTCTCCCGACCCCGCGCGAATGGCGCCCTTACGGGTCACCAGTAGTTCGAGACCGTCGATGTCCTCGGTTGCGACATAGTTGTGGTGGCATGAGATCGGCTCGTCGAATACGACAGCCCGGGACGGGAACGACTCCCGAACGGCTGCACACACCAACTCGAGCATCACCCGGCGGTTGCGCGCCGCGTACTCCTGAGCCCAGGTGAGATCGCGACGGTAGGCGTCTATCTCCGGAGTGCCGGTCACGAAGACCGCGAGATCGCGATCCGGTAGGTCGGCATTGTAGGGCAGTGCCGCCGCGGCCGCCATGTGACGATCGGCGAGCTCCTTACCGATGTTTCGCGAACCGGAGTGCAGCATCACCCAGACAGCGTTGTCACCGTCGGCGACGCAGATCTCGATGAAGTGGTTGCCACCGCCGAGAGTGCCGATCTGCTTGTGTGCTCGGGTGTCGAGCTGCTGTACACCGCGATCGAGATCGCTGAAGCGGGACCAGAAGTCACCCCACCCGCCGCCGACCGCCAGTTCGCGTACGTTGACCGGGGCCTTGTGCGAGTGAAATCCCACCGGGACCTTCGCCTCGATCGCCGACCGCACACCGGAGAGATCATCGGGCAGGTCGGATCCTACGAGATCGGTTCGAACAGCGGTCATTCCACATCCGATATCCACTCCGACCGCGGCAGGGCAGATCGCGTCACGCATGGCGATCACCGATCCGACGGTGGCACCCTTGCCCACGTGGACGTCGGGCATCACCCGGACCCCGTGCACCCACGGCAACTGCGACACCCGGCGCAGCTGTTTCACGGCCTCGTGCTCGATCGCCTCTTCGTCGGCCCACAACAGGGTCGAGGCGGACGCGCCGGAAAGGGCAACGGGGAAACGGGAGTTCATGACAACAGTTCCTTGATAGAAGGCTTTGGGCCACCAATCGATGGCTCGCTCAAGGTATTTGGATCGGCGCCTTGGTGTCCACCGATTTGTTCGTCTCGTACCGGTGGCCGGTCGTACGATGAGGCCATGGGAACTCGCACTGTGGGACCGCTCACCGCGGCCGAAGTCGACGGCCTCCGCGTCGCCGAGTACGCCTATCCGGAGGTGGGCGCCACAGCAACCGAGCCGCCCGATGGGTACCACCACCTCCGCCGGGAGAGGGTCATCGGCCACGGCGAGACCCTGTTCCGCGCGAGGGGTTCAGATGTGCTGCGGTGGCAGATCCAGCTGCGTAGCGGGTTCACCGTCAATGCCTCGGCGAACGTCGTCGTCGAAGGTGCGAGCGCCCTGCTCGGAATCGGGGTCGGCCGCGTTCGGCTCAAAGCGCCCGTTCGCATCGTCTACGTGGTCGACGAAGCACACCGACAGGGTTTTGCCTACGGCACCTTGCCGGGGCATCCGGAGTCGGGTGAGGAACTCTTCTGCGTCGAGCACAGGCCCGACGATTCGGTGGTGCTGGTGATAGCTGCTTTTTCGCGGCCCCAGACGCCGCTGGCCAGGGTTGCGGGACCACTCGGCAGGGTGGGCCAACAACTGATCACCGCCAGATACCTGCGATCGCTTCGGGAGCGCTGACCGCGATCAGCTGAAACTGACCACACTCAACTGAAACTGATTCGGCCCGCGTCGTCCACCTGCCAGCCCGGGTTGTGGGCGATTTCCCAGATGATGTCATTCGGGTCCAGGACATGTCCGTGAAATGTCCCACCGAACGCACTGTCACTTGCCTGCTTCAGCACCCGGCCTCCAGCGGCGACCATCGACTCGATCAAGGGAACGACCTCGTCGCGACTACTCACGTTGTGCGCCAATGTAATCCCACGGGCAGAGGCACTGTGCAGATCCGCGGGTACGTCACTGCCGAGGTCTTCGGCGAACTTCGCACTGTCGAAAAAGCCCAGAGTCATCCGCGGCGCGATCTGAAAGAAGATGATCTCGTCCGGGACGTCGAGCAGTGGCGTCCAACCCAGCCCGTCTCGATAAAACGTACGGACAGCGGGCAGGTCAGGGGTCGAGAACGTGAGGAAATTGATCTCTTGCTGCATTCCACCAATGTAGTCAGGCGGCGGCGCGACCCGGGATCAGTTCTCGGGATCGCCCAGCAACTCCGCCACATGATTCGGAACGTACGTCGACAGCGTTCGCGAAGGCCGCTGGTAGGTCCCGGTATCGATCGGTCGATCGGGCAATTCCACGGTCGGCATCTTGACCTCGTGGTAGTCGATCGTCGACAGCAGGTGCGAAATCATGTTCAGTCGAGCGTGCTTCTTGACATCGGATTCGACCACATACCACGGGCTGTTCGGCGTATCGGTGTGCACCATCATCTCGTCCTTCGCTCGGGAATAGTCTTCCCAGCGGTAGACCGACTCGAGGTCCATCGGACTCAGTTTCCACTGTCGCACGGGATCATTCAGCCGCGAACGGAAACGACGCAGTTGTTCGCCGTCAGACACCGAGAACCAGTACTTGCGCAGAATGATGCCGTCGTCGAGCAGCATTTGCTCGAACACGGGTGTCTGTCTCAAGAACAATGAATGTTCCTGTGGGGTGCAGAATCCCATGACCTTCTCGACGCCTGCTCGGTTGTACCAGGAGCGGTCGAACAGCACGATCTCACCGGGGGCCGGAAGGTGCGCGATATACCGTTGGTAGTACCACTGGCCACGTTCTCGATCGGTCGGCGCGGGCAGGGCAGCAGTACGAACCACTCGGGGTGAGAGATACTCGGTGATCCGTTTAATCACCCCGCCCTTGCCTGCCGCGTCCCGACCCTCGAAGATCACGACCACCCGCGACTTGGAGTCTTTCACCCATTCCTGCAGTTTTACGAGTTCGGTCTGCAGACGAAACAGCTCGGCCTCGTAGACATCCTTCGGCAGTTTCGGAGATTTCTTCTTCCCGTGGCTCTTACTCATGGAGGGAGCCTACTGGCTCATCCAGGCGAGAGGCGGGGTTTACGCCGCGGGAACAATCTCGGACCAGGTGTAGTTCTGAGGAGGTCATCACCCCACCTATGGAAAGAGGCCGCAATGGGCAAGCCCGGAGGACAGTTCGACATCGAACTCGGTCTGGACACCTTCGGTGACCGAACCGCTGATGACGATGGCGTGCTGCAGTCGTACGACCGGGTGATCAGAGACGTCATCGCGGAAGGAGTGCTCGCCGACGAGGTGGGGCTCGACTTCTTCGGCGTCGGAGAACACCATCGGGCCGACTTCGCAGTGTCGGCTCCGGAAGTGGTGCTCGGCGCGATCGCCGCCAAGACGAAGAACATCGCGCTGGGCACCGCAGTCACGGTGCTGAGTTCGGACGACCCGATCAGGGTGTACCAGAGGTTCGCGACGCTCGATGCGATCTCGGGAGGTCGCGCCGAGGTGATCTTGGGCCGCGGGTCGTTCACAGAATCGTTTCCGCTGTTCGGATACGACCTCAGTCGCTACGAGGAACTCTTCAGCGACAAGCTCGATCTGTTCAGCGCGCTGCGCTCGGAAGGTCCGATCGAGTGGTCGGGGACCACGAGGCCACCCCTGCAGGGCGAGCAGGTCTATCCGAAGACCGCCGCGGGATCGGTGAAGACCTGGATCGGCGTCGGTGGATCGCCGGAATCAGTGGTGCGTGCCGCCCGTTACGGAATCCCGTTGATGCTGGCGATCATCGGCGGCGAACCGGCACGCTTCGAGCCGTTTGTGGACCTCTACCACCGTGCGCTCGCCGAGTTCGGGCAACCGGATCTACCGGTGGGCATGCATTCGCCGGGACACGTCGCGGACTCTGACGAACAGGCTCGCGACGAACTCTGGCCCCATTATCGGGACCAGATGACCACGATCGGACGCGAGCGCGGTTGGCCGGCGACCACCAGAGGACAATTCGAGCAGGCCGCAGGACCGAACGGTTCGCTGTATGTCGGGTCTCCGGAAACCGTCGCCGCCAAGATCGTCCGGAATATCGAAGCGGTGGGCGTCAACAGATTCGACCTCAAGTACGGCAACGGCACGCTCGGCCATGAGACCAAGATGCGCAGCATCGAGCTCTACGGCACCAAGGTCGCTCCGATCGTCCGGGAAGCTCTCGCCTGAGGCGGTAAAGTCCGCCTGAGATTTGTTGCCGCCGGCGGGTGCGGCACGGGGCAAGAGGAGAACACGTGGCGAGTACATCCGGTCCGGTATCGGTGACGTCGCGAACCGAGTACCGCCGCCCCATCCACGAACGTCTGGCCACAGTGGCCAGCGCTTTGGCTGCGGCGGCGTTGCTCGAGTTGGTTGCGCTGACGATCGTCGACACCGATCCGGTGGTGACCGGGTTGGTGGTGATCGCCACGCTGGGTCTGAGTCTGCTGTTGGCCGCCGTCGGCCGGGTGATCGACCTCCCGGCGATCAGCATCACGGTCGACGACGAGATGGTGCACTTCGGCAACGAGGTGGCCATCCATTCCTTTCCCCTTGCAGACCTGCTGTCGGTGAAGCAGAGCACCGAACTGTCGAGCGACACCTCGGTGGCCCGTTCTTCGCGCGCCGACCAGTATCGGGTGAGAGGATGCCGGTACCTGCAGCTCCGGTTCGCGAGCAACCCGGACCAGGAGTGGCAGGTGGCCACCATCGAGTCCGATCCCGCCGCCGCCGAGGTCGTCTCGCGATTGCGCGCACACCAACCGAAGAAGCGGAAGGTGTCCGTCGGCAGGACCATGGGGGATCTCGCGAAGCCGGCACAGGCCGAACCCGACTACCAGCCGACCCAACCTCAGCCCGACCGCCAAGCACCCCGGATCGCCAACGCGGGAAGCGTCGAAGCTGCCGAACGACTGTGGCAGGCTGCGATTCGCCAGCATGAGGCTGTACTGATCGACTACGCCCAGTATGAACTCGAACCCGAACTGCTGCTGCGCTTTCCCGCTGTCACGGATGTCTCGGTCGACACCGTCGAGCGATTTCATACGGCGCTCAGCCGGGCGCAAGACCTACGCACTGAGCGTTTCCCGGTCAATCTCGACCGCGCCGACGAGTATCAGCAGGCGGTGATGGCCGTGCGTAAGGCGTGGGCTGACTGCGAAAAGTACGGTCGCGCAGTTGGTACCGGGCTTCTCGACGTCACCGACCAGCGTGAACTGACAACGGCGCTGTCATTGCTCGAGAACGCACGGCACGCTGAAGGAGCGCAGCAGGCCGACTATCTCGACCGCATCCATCACATCGTCACCGATCTCGCGGACCGGGGCAGCCTGCACCCGCAACAACAAGCCATCGACGAGATCGAAGCCGGTCGTCGCCGGGCGCTCGAAGCGGAGTAGGACACGAGCCTGGTCAGTCGGATTCGATGAACCGACCGTCGACGGTGTAGTAGTCGATCGGACTATCGGGGCCGACCTCGACCATGATCACTGTCTGATACCGATCGACGACGTAGGTACTCGAGGTCTGGATATCGACGCGGTTGCGGTCGAAGGCATCTACGGAGTGCCGGCGCATCGCGTCGTCGCGGACGGCGTCGAACGTCTGCGCGGAGATGTCGTCGAACGCGACCGCGCCGTCGGTGTAGTCGCGGGACCGGGTCTCGGTGCTCCTGACAACAGGAAACGAGCCCGGGACGATCGCGAGACTTCCGTTGCGGGTCAGGTCCGAGAAGTCCATCAGCACTCCGCCGGAGTTCTGGATCGTTCCCGCCCGCATGGTGGGTGTACCGGAGTCTGTGCCGCGGATCTCGAATCTGGTGAACAGTGGCGCGGACGCCGGCAGGCCGGTCTCACCGATTGCGAGGGCCGCCTGGGCGAAAGCCGCGTCGAAGTCACCCGGCTGGAACCACGCCGCGACCTTGCCGGACGTATCGGCTTGTATCGTCTCCTCGTTCTCGTAGTCTTCTCCGAAGTTCGCGGTCACCAGAACAGGTTGGTCGTTGTCGGCGCGTTCGATCTTCAAGCTCTGGAAGTCCCGCGACTCGGCAGGAAGCGCAGCCGCCATGGCGTCGGTGATCGCGTTCAATGGCATACCCGCCACCTCGCCGAGTGTGAACGTCTTCGCAGACCGGAACGGCGTCGAACTCCGGGACGGTTCGTACCATTCGTCGCTGGATTCGGAATACCAGACGTTCAGGCTTTCCCCTGTCGCAGGGTCGAGGACGTACGCCCGATCACTGCCGTTCTCTTCGAGTTCCAGACTCAGCACGTTGCTGGACGCCGTGGGTCCGAGCGTGGAGACATGCTCGATCAGCGCGGCCATACGTTCTTCACGATTGTCGCTCGGTCCGTCGCCGGTGAAGGAGACGCTCCCCGTCGATGGGAGGGACACGGAGAAATGCCAGCCGCCGCCGACGCCGAGGAACAGCGCCGCCGCGACGGCGACGATGATCACGGGATACAGCAGCGTCGACGTCGCGGGGTTGTCACCGAACTCGGGTTCCGGAACCGGCTTGCCACCGGACTGATACGGCAGCGATTCCGGTGGGCGAGGAGGGATGAAGGAAGCCGGCAGTCGATTGTCCGCATCGCTCAGGAGATTGGCGACCATGCCCTTCGGCATGGCCGACAGCCACCGGGTTCGATATTCGGTGTCGTTCGGCGGAGAGATGGTGGCGGTGACGAGAGTGGGCTGCACGTTCGCCGCATCGAGGCTCGATCGGGTGAGCGCCTCCACGGTCACGGGGATCTGCTGCGATGAATGGCCGCCCTGCAGCGCGCCGTCGATGCGCCGAGGCCGGGGCGCAACGAAGACCGTGGCGATCGCCAGGGGTACGCCGAGCCCCAGCGCCAGGCCCCAGTGGTTGTAGGCGCCGAGACCTACAGCGCACCCCAACAGGACGCCGGCGACCACCGATCGGATCGCACATCGAACCGCTGGTGAGCGCAACGGACCAGACCCGCTTTTCGAACCCATGGCCACCTCCGGATGGCATCCTATTGGCTTGCGTGACCTGCGCGGAAGTGCGGAGCTTGCGGTGGTCTGGCGATTGCCGCGTACGGTAACGCGCGAACGTGATCCGCGTACGGTGGAGCACGGCAGTTTTTCGAAGTGACCGCGTATTTGTATGGATGAGGGAGTACGGCTCGGTGGGAAAGCTCACGAACAACATGTGGCGGCTACTGGGAGCGCAGTCCTCGCGTAACCAGTCGAAGTCTCTAGCACTCCTGAAGAAGGCCGCCTCGTTTGACGACTGGGCAAAAGAGCTCGAGGACAAGGATTTCGCCGCCGCTGCCGAGAAGCTGGACATCACAGATCCCGAAGGCCACGACCGTGCCCGATTCCTCGCTCTAGCGCGAGAGGCGGGTGACCGCACGCTGGACATGCGCCCATTCGACGTTCAGCTACAAGGTGCACTTCGCCTACTCGAGGGCGACATCATCGAGATGGCGACCGGCGAGGGCAAGACGCTTGCCGGAGCCATCGCCGCCGTCGGCTTCGTCTTGCAGGGTCACCGTGTGCATGTCATCTCCGTGAATGACTACCTCGCGACCCGCGACGCCGAGTGGATGAAACCTCTGTTCGACCAGTTCGGCATCGTCTCGGCGGCGGTCTCGGAGAACTCGACCCGCGCCGAACGCAAAACCGCCTACGACGCCGACATCACCTACGGATCGGTCAACGAGATCGGCTTCGATGTGCTGCGCGACCAGCTCGTCACGCGGGCCGAGGACCTGGTCTCGCCCAAACCCGACGTGGCCATCATCGACGAAGCCGACTCGGTCCTCGTCGACGAGGCGCTCGTGCCGCTCATCCTGGCCGGCGCCACCATCGGTGAAGTCCCGGACAAGCCGATCCACGACGCTGTCGCCCGCCTCAAGAAGACCCACTACGAAATCGATCCCGAAGGCCGGAACGTCTATCTCACCGACGAGGGTGCCGCCTACATCGAGGCCGAACTCGGGGGCATCAACCTCTACGACGAAGAGCACGTCGGGACGACGCTGGTGCACGTGAACGTGGCCATGCACGCGCACATCCTCGTCGAGCGCGATGTCCACTACATCGTTCGCGACGGCGGTGTGCACCTGATCAACGCCTCACGCGGCCGAGTGGCTCAGCTCCAACGGTGGCCGGACGGTCTGCAGGCCGCTGTTGAGCTGAAAGAGGGTCTGGCGCAAACGGATTCGGGCGAGGTCATCGACACCATCACGGTGCAGGCGCTGATCGGGCGCTACCCGAAGGTCTGCGGCATGACCGGCACCGCCCTGGCGGCAGGCGAGCAGTTGCGGCAGTTCTATCAGCTCGCGGTATCGCAGATCCCGCCAAACACCAAGAACGTTCGCATCGACGAGGCCGACAGGGTCTTTGACAACAAGTCCAACAAGGCCGATGCCGTCGTCGAGTTCGTCAAAGAGGTGCACGAGACCGGCCAGCCGATCCTCATCGGCACCCATGATGTGGCGGAGTCGGAAGAGCTCGCCCATCTGCTCGGTCGTGCCGGCGTGACATCGGTTGTCCTCAACGCCAAGAACGACGCAGAGGAAGCCAAGATCATCGCCGAGGCCGGGGCCAAGAATGCGGTCACGGTCTCGACGCAGATGGCAGGCCGCGGCACCGACATCAAACTCGGTGGCTCGAAGGGTCAGAAGGACGGAGAGTCGACGTCGGAGCGTGATGAAGTCGTCGAACTCGGTGGTCTCTGTGTCGTCGGAACCGGCAGGCACGACACCGAACGGCTCGACAACCAATTGCGCGGACGCGCGGGACGGCAGGGGGATCCGGGCCGGTCGGTCTTTTTCTCCAGCGCAGAAGACCCGGTCGTGACGCGCAACCTGACCCTCAAACGTGACCCGGTCAGTTCCTCCGAAGACGGTTCTCTCGGATCGAAGGGTGTCGACCTGATCGAGCAGGCGCAACGGGTTGCGGAGGGCGTCATGCTCGAACTCCACGCGAACACGTGGCGCTACAACCAGCTGGTCAACCAGCAGCGCGAGATCGTTGTCAGGCGGCGCACAGAACTGCTGACCACCGATGCCGCGCTCACCGAACTCAAGAAGTCCGAGAACAAGCGCTACCTCGAGCTGATCGGCGAAGCCCCGGTCGAGTCCGAACAGAAGGCCGACAAGGCGGACAAACCAGAAAAGGACGCGGACAACGCAGCAGCGGATGCGGACAGGGCGAACGCCACAGTGGATGAACCGGAAGCCGCGGTGGACGAGAAGCCGGAACCGGTGCCAGTCGAGGTCCTCGAACAGGCAGCTCGAGAGATCATGCTCTTTCACCTCGACCGCGCCTGGGCTGATCACCTGGCGTTCGTCTCTGATGTTCGGGCGAGCATCCACCTGCGATCGCTCGGCCGGGAATCACCGCTCGATGAGTTCCACAAGCTGATCCTCGAGGAATTCGGGAAGTTGCCCGGCGACGCGGTCGACAATGCCCGGAAGACATTTCGAGAGGCGATCATCACCGCGGACGGAGTCGATCTCGAACAGGCCGACCTGCGTCGATCGACCACGACCTGGACCTACATGGTCCACGACAGTCCGTTCTCGTCCGGCGGTGCCAAGGCGCTACAAGGCATCATCGGCATCTTCCGATAGTCCGGCTGCGCCGATCTCCCGCCCGGTGCGGGTGATGTGACAGGCTGTTCGGCATGGAGGACACCGACTCGGACCCGATTGTGGAGTCGGACCGGATATTCACCGTTCCCAACCTGCTCAGCGCGCTGCGTCTGGCACTCGTGCCCGTATTCCTGTGGGTGCTGTTGGTGGAAGAGGCCGACGGGTGGGCTTTCGCGATCCTGTTCTTCTCCGGGCTGTCGGATTGGGCGGACGGCAAGATCGCGCGCCTGCTCGACCAGTCGTCGAAGCTCGGAGCACTGCTCGACCCGGCGGCCGACAGGCTGTACATGCTGGTGGTGCCGATCGGTCTCGCGGTGCGGGGAATCGTCCCGTGGTGGTTGGTGGGTCTGTTGGTCGGCCGCGATGTGTTGCTCCTGGCGACCGCGCCGCTGCTCCGTTCGCGCGGGATAACGGCGCTACCGACGATCTACGTCGGCAAGGCGGCGACCTTCGCGCTGATGTACGGATTCCCGATGATCCTTGCCGGACAAATTGATTCGGTGATCGGAGACGTCTTCTACCCGTGCGGTTGGGCCTTTATGATCTGGGGCACCGCGATGTACCTGTGGTCGTTCGTGTTGTATTGGATACAGGCGGTACTCGTGGTGCGGACCTTGCCGCCGGCCAGGGGTTCGGACCGATCGACAGAGGGCTCGGCCTGATGAGGTCGGCGAGCTCAATACGCTAAATTTTCCCTTCAACTCCCGCTGAAGTTTCTTCGACCCAGTTCCGGAGCCATGACGGCCCAAGCGCAAGACGGAAGGCGACAATCGTGACCGACAAGCAGACTCCAGACGATCTGCGGTACACCACAGAACACGAGTGGGTGCAGCAGGTATCCGACCGCACGGTGCGGGTCGGCATCACCGATTACGCACAGGATCAATTGGGCGACGTGGTCTTCGTGCAGCTGCCGGCCATCGACGATCCCGTGGTGATCGGGGAGTCGTTTGCAGAGGTGGAATCGACCAAGAGTGTCTCCGATATCTTCGGGCCTCTGGAAGGCGTGGTCACGGCGGTCAACGACGACTTGGAGGCAAGCCCCGACCTCGTCAACTCCGAGCCCTATGGCCTCGGCTGGCTGGTGGAGATCACCGTCGATTCCAGCACTGATCTCGACGAGGTGCTCGGCGAGATGCTGGACGCCGCCGGGTACGGCGAAGTCACTGCCGGATAAGATAAGCCGCGATGCCGGTTGCACACACTGTATGCAGCCGGTTTATGCATCTGCGGGCGGTTGCAGGGTACGGTCTAGGTCACGGGTAATGCCCCAATCCACTCGATGAGGCCGAATTCGGCGGATGAGTAGTCAGACCGCCGAAGCCGCCGCAATCACCGTGGAACGACAAGGTCCCAATCGGTGGCCGCGGGGACAATTACGAAGAAGGAGAATTGGTGAGCGACAACGAGAAGGACTTCGAGGCTCCGGTGGAGACCACCTCGGTCTTCCGGGCCGATTTCATCAAGGAGATGGAGTCGACCGGTGGTTCCACCACCGAAGCCGCGGCCAGTGGCGTAGAACGCCTCTCGGCCGGTACGGCGCTGCTGGTGGTCAAGCGCGGCCCCAACGCCGGATCGCGATTCCTGCTCGACCAGGCCACGACCTCGGCCGGTCGACACCCGGACAGCGACATCTTCCTCGACGACGTCACGGTGAGCCGGCGCCACGCCGAGTTCCGCTTGGGCGACAACGATTTCCAGGTTGTCGATGTCGGCAGCCTCAACGGCACCTACGTCAATCGCGAGCCGGTCGATTCAGCTGTTCTGGCGAACGGTGACGAGGTCCAGATCGGCAAGTTCCGGCTTGTCTTCCTGACCGGCCCCAGTGGTGACGAAGGCTCCTCGAACGCGTGACCTCACCGTCGGCGGGGCAGCAATCTGAAGGATCGATGTCGATAGGCTCGGTTCTGGATCAGTTGCGCGGCGAGTTCCCGGACGTGACCATCTCCAAGATCAGATTCCTGGAGTCCGAGGGTCTGATCACCCCGGAACGATCACCGTCCGGGTACCGCCGCTTCAGTCGTGCCGACTGTGAGCGTCTGCGCTTTGTCCTGACGGCGCAGCGGGACCGTTACCTGCCGCTGAAGGTCATCAAGGAGCAGCTCGAGGAGATCGATCGCGGCGCCGTCTCCGAGGCGCAATCGGGCACCCGCCTGTTGTCGTCGGCGAAGAACTGGGTGGCTCCGGCAACCGACTTTTCGCAGAGCGGCGGGGGGAGGCTCAGTCGGGACACACTCATCGAGCGGACCGGCGTCGATGCCGCCTTTGTCGCGGAGCTGTGTGACAACGGACTTCTCGTTCCCGGAGCTCGCGGATTCTTCGACGAGGACGCGGTTCGTCTGGTCTCGGCGGCCTCGGCCCTGGCGAACTTCGGCGTTCAAGCTCGTCATCTCCGAGCGTTCAAGGTCTCGGCCGACCGTGAGGCCGGTCTGGTCGCGCAGATCGCCAGTCCCATCGCCAAGGGCAAGGGAACAGGTGCGCGCGATCGGGCCGAAGAGATGGTGCGAGAGATAGCGGCGCTGTCAGTCACCCTGCACACCCAGTTGGTCAAGCAGGCTGTACGCGAAGTTCTCGACTGAGCCCTGCCCGACGGAGCTGCACCATTTGGGCTGGCCGCTCGTGGGGCGGGCCGCCTTGCCATAGGATTGGAAGCGGTGAGCATATGACCGCAGAACCGTTGGGAGGGCCGATCGCATGAGTGAAATGCGCGTGGTAGGTATTCGTGTGGAACCGCCGCAGAGCCAGCCGGTGCTCCTGCTGCAGGAAACGTCCGGTGAGCGTTATCTGCCCATCTGGATCGGGCAGAGCGAGGCGGCATCAATTGCTTTGCGCCAAAAGGGTGTTGAGCCACCGAGGCCCCTGACCCACGACCTGATCGTCAACCTGATCAGTGCTCTCGGCCATGAGCTGGTCGAGGTCCGGATCGTCGACATGCAAGAGGGCACGTTCTACGCAGACCTGGTGTTTGCGGGAGATCTGCGGATCTCGGCACGTCCGTCGGATTCGATCGCCATCGCGATGAGGGCTGAGGTTCCCATTTACGCCGAGGAATCCGTGCTCGCCGAAGCCGGCTTGCTGATGCCTGCCGACGATGTGGAGGAGTCGGATGACGACGAGTCCGCGACGGAGGTCAAGGAGGACGAGGTCGAGAAGTTCAAGGAGTTCCTCGACTCGGTCTCTCCCGATGATTTCAAGGCCACCGGAGGAGCCTGACCCGGTCGATCACCGTTACGGTCACGGAATGGAAACCGCGGGGTCACGAAACGCCTAAAGCTCGAGTTTAGGTTCAGGGTTAGGGCGAGTCGCGTTGATCGCGCGGTCCGCGCCCCTTACCGTCTTCTCAGACCGCGAAAATTGCGGTGATGTGATTTTGACCGGTCAGAGCGGGTAAAGTTGGTGCGTCGGCGCCAGGACGTTGCTCAGACGGTCACCGACCAGCACGCGAGGAGATCCCAGTGGGCGATCAGCCACACGACGGTGAGTACGGAGCCCACGGGGCGGAGTACGGAGCCCACGGGTCGGACGACGCCGACCACGCGACGGGTGATGCGTCACAGCCGGATGTGCCCACTCAGGGATCGTTGGTCGACATCGCACCGGGACTTTTCCCCAACGACACGGTGCCCGATGAACTCGTTGGCTATCGCGTGCCCAGTGCGTGCCAGATCGCCGGAATCACCTACCGTCAACTCGACTACTGGGCGCGCACCTCGTTGGTCGTGCCGTCTATTCGTGGCGCGGCTGGGTCGGGAAGTCAGCGGCTGTACTCGTTCAAGGACATCTTGGTCCTCAAGATCGTCAAACGCCTTCTCGACACCGGTATCTCACTGCAGAACATCCGCGTCGCCGTCGACCATCTCCGACAGCGCGGGGTCGAGGACCTCGCCCGGATCACTCTGTTCTCCGACGGCACCACCGTGTATGAGTGCACGTCGGCCGAGGAAGTAGTCGACCTGCTGCAAGGTGGTCAGGGAGTCTTCGGCATCGCGGTGAGCGGCGCGATGCGCGAGCTCAGTGGCACGATCGCAGATTTCCCGGCCGAACGGGCCGACGGCGGGGTCACCGAGACCGCACCCGAGGACGAACTGGCCTCACGTCGCAAGAACCGCGCCCGGCGCACCGGCTAGGAGCCCTGCCCCGGCGCGCGCTGCCACGATCGGTCTAGACTGGCTACGCGTCGCAGCGACCCGGGAGAGAGTCACACCAGATGTGGCCGCCGAAGGAGCAACACCTCTCCGTCAAACTCTCAGGCATCAAGGACCGTGTCGTCGTCGGCGTCTCTGGAGAGTGATGGCTGTTGCCGTCCGCCCATGGTGAAAGGCCGCGTACGCGTGGCTGAATCTCTCAGGCGTCCATCGCGAGATGGATAGGACAGAGGGGGAGGACCGGCGTCCGGCCGCGTGCCGGCACTACACGTGGTCGACCCCTGGTCGGTCATTGCGGAGGTCCTACCCATGACCGATACGTCCTTCACCACCCGTCACATCGGCCCCGACGGTCCTGAGCTCGAACGCATTCTCGCTCTCGTCGGCGCCGATTCACTCGATGATCTGGCCACGCAGGTGGTGCCCGCAGGCATCCTCGACAGCGCAGACAACAACGGACTCGAGGCGTTGCCACCGGCCGCATCGGAGCACGAAGCCCTCGCCGAACTGGCCGAACTCGCTGCGCAGAACACCGTGGCGACGTCGATGATCGGACTCGGTTACTACGACACGTTGACCCCACCCGTGCTGGTGCGCAACATTCTCGAGAATCCGGCCTGGTACACCGCGTACACGCCCTACCAGCCCGAGATCAGCCAGGGTCGGCTCGAAGCGCTCCTCAACTTCCAGACCATGGTCTCCGACCTGACCGGGATGGAGATCGCGGGCGCGTCCATGCTCGACGAGGCCACTGCGGCGGCCGAGGCGATGACCCTTCTGCGCCGAGCAGGCAAGAGCAAGTCTGCGCGTTTCGTGGTCGACCTCGATGTGTTCCCGCAGACGGCGGCCGTGATCGCCACCCGCGCAGAACCACTCGGGATCGAGGTGGTCACCGCCGACCTGTCGCAGGGACTGCCCGACGGTGACTTCTTCGGAGTGCTGGCGCAGACCCCGGCTGCATCCGGCCGCATCCTGGATTGCGCGGCAATCATCGACAACGCACACGAACGCGGCGCGTTGGTGGCGATCGGCGCGGATCTGCTCGCGATGACCCTGATCGCGCCGCCCGGAGAACTCGGCGCGGACGTCTGCTTCGGTACCACGCAGCGGTTCGGCGTCCCGATGGGATTCGGCGGACCCCATGCGGGCTATCTGGCTGTGCACTCCAAGCACGCGCGCCAGCTGCCGGGACGCCTCGTCGGGGTGTCGAAGGACGTCGACGGCAACCTCGCCTACCGCCTGTCGTTGCAGACGCGCGAACAGCACATCCGTCGGGAGAAGGCGACCAGCAACATCTGCACGGCGCAGGTGCTGCTGGCCATCATCGCCGCCATGTACGCGAGCTACCACGGGGCCGACGGCCTCCGGGCCATTGCGCGGCGGGTCCACGGACACGCTCGGCGCATCGCTGCGGCACTGGGGGATTCGCTGGTGCACACGGCGTATTTCGACACCGTGCTTGCGCATGCTCCCGGACGCGGAGCAGCGATCGTCGCCGCGGCCAAAGATCGCGGCATCAATCTTCGACTGGTCGACGAGGACCACGTCTCCGTCGCGTGCGACGAGGCAACCACTGATGCGCACGTCGCGGCTGTGCTCGAAGCGTTCGCGGTGACCGCCGTCGAGCCGGGGGATCCGGAGATCCTCGAGCGGACCTCGGAGTTCCTCACCCACCCCGCGTTCAACCGTTATCGCACCGAAACAGCGATGATGCGCTACCTGCGAACGCTCGCCGACAAGGACATCGCGCTGGATCGCAGCATGATCCCGCTCGGGTCGTGCACCATGAAACTCAATGCCGCCGCAGAGATGGAGGCCATCACCTGGCCGACCATCTCCCGGCTACATCCTTTTGCGCCGTCCGACGACGTCCGCGGCATGCGAACGATCATCTCGACCCTCGAGGACTGGCTGGTGGCGATCACCGGTTACGACAAGGTGAGCGTTCAGCCGAATGCGGGGTCGCAGGGTGAATACGCGGGGCTGCTCGCGATCCGCGAGTACCACCGCAGCCGGGGTGACCTCGACCGCACCGTCTGCCTGATCCCGTCGAGCGCACATGGGACCAACGCCGCGTCCGCAGTGATGGCGGGTATGCGGGTGGTGGTCGTCGCGTGCCGCGACAACGGTGACGTGGACGTGGACGATCTGCGGGCAAAGATCGACACGCACGCCGGCGAACTCGCGGCGATCATGATCACCTATCCGTCGACGCACGGGGTGTTCGAACACGAGATCGGTGACATCTGCGCGGCCGTCCATGACGCCGGCGGGCAGGTCTACGTCGACGGTGCCAACCTCAATGCGCTGGTCGGGGTCGCCCGGCCCGGCCGATTCGGTGGTGATGTCAGCCACCTCAACCTGCACAAGACCTTCTGCATCCCACACGGTGGTGGCGGCCCGGGCGTCGGACCCATCGGCGTGCGGGAACACCTCGTGCCGTTCCTGCCGGGACACCCGCTGGCCGACGAACTACCCGGACAGCTGACGATCTCGGCGGCGCCCTACGGCTCGGCCTCCATCCTGCCGATCACCTACGCGTACATCCGGATGATGGGTGCTGCCGGACTCCGCGAGGCGACGCTGACCGCGATCGCATCGGCAAACTATATTGCCGCGCGCCTGCGCGATTCTTACCCGGTGCTCTACACCGGCGCGGGGGATCGGGTGGCCCACGAATGCATCATCGACCTCCGTCCTCTGACCAAGAGTACGGGCGTCACCATCGATGACGTCGCAAAGCGCTTGGCGGACTACGGTTTCCATGCCCCGACCATGAGCTTCCCGGTGGCGGGCACGTTGATGATCGAACCCACCGAGAGCGAGAACCTCGACGAGATCGACGCCTTCTGCGATGCGATGGTCGCAATCCGCGCGGAGATCGCCAAGGTCGCCGCCGGTGAATGGACGGTGGACGACAACCCGATGCGTGGGGCACCACACACCGCGGAATGTCTGGTCGGCGAGTGGGACCACGCGTACGACCGGCTCGTCGCCGTCTACCCCAACGGATTGCCGTCGGCGGGTGGACGAGCGAAGGTATGGCCGGGGGTGCGCCGCATCGACGGCGTGTACGGCGACCGCAACCTGGTCTGCAGCTGCCCACCGGTCGAGGCTTTCGCTTGATCAACCCCCGATGATGGGTCGTTATGGCGAACATTTGCCCAGGTGGGCAACGCCAGAACCACCCATCATCGGGGCTAGCGGCGGGTCAGGATCTCGGTGATCGAGTTCTGCGCCTGTGCGGAGGGTGCAGGCATGGGCGATGGGGTCACCGGGAAGGTGACCGCCGCCGTGGCGGGCGGCAACCGACCGCCACCGCGGAACCCGAGTGCGGTGATCGTCCCGATCTGTTCGGGTGCATGAACGTAATTGATGAAGTCGTTCACAGCGTCGCGGGCCGCGACGTCGACCTGATCCCCGGTCAACGTCACCACCGGGAAGTCGGCCATGGGGGTCGGCCCGGCCGGCAGGAGCGCCAGCACACCCGGATCGGCGTCATCCTTGGTCTGGAGGTACAGCTGCTGCTCGGTGATCGGCACGGCGTGGAGCGTGCCCGCAGCGGGGTCGGATTGCTTCATCAGCATCTGCACACCACTCTCGGCGGTGCCGAGGTCGGTCGGCGGGGCCTCGGCCTTCATCGCTGTCAGCGTCGAGGACACCAACGGTGACGCGGCGTCCTCGGGGGACAAGGCGCCGCTGATGGTGCGAGAGATCTCTGCTGCGATCGCCTGTGCGGCGAGGAACGTCGCGTCTGTTTGCGGCCCGATCGGCATCGCCATCTGCAGTGGACCCCACCCCCGGAGGCCGAGGCGTTCCATCGCGGCCTCAGAGCGTTGCAGGGTCGGCAGCTCGATCCAGCCGACGTTTCCGTCCATGGCTTGCCGGGCGGCTGTGGGGATGGCCAACACCACGGGACTCGACACCAGCGAGGACGGATTGCCGTCGACGATGCTCGGTTTCGCCGCCGTCAGCTGCGAACTCCACACCGATGACTGCGGAATCCAGGCGGCCGGATACTGGCCGCGGGATTCGACATCCCACGTGCCGGTGAGACCGTCGAGCGTGACCTTGGCATCGGACGGGCGGACCTCGATCGTGATGCAGCGATCCCTTGCGACGGGGTCGGTGGCGTTGTACTTCGCCGCCACCGTCGCGAGCGGGGCGGCCAGAGCCGGGTCGCTGATGATCGAAACGGCAAGATCACCTTCGACGCAGCGTTCGGCTGCGTCCTGTCCCTGCTTGCTGATCCGATCGCCGAGGAGCGACCAGAGAAAACCGAGAATGACCAGGATGATGATCAGCGCGACGGCGATCAGGAGGCCGCGACTGACACCTCTACTGCCGCCGGCCCTGCGATGTTCCCCCACCACACCTCGATTCATCGTTTGCTACCGACCCGGATCCGCATCGTCCCCGCCGGTTGTCAGTCGCGATCGGCGGGGAGAGGCAGACTGTGTTGCGCAGTCTATGCGGTGCCGGTGTCCAGGTCAGGCAGCAGGCGCTGTGCAGACGACCTTCTGCCGCTCGTCGTAGGTGTAATAGGTCTCGGTGCCATCGGGGCACTCGTTCTCGTCGACGGTGCCGGTCAGTACAGCGAGTACTTTCTCGCCGGCGGGATCGGTGCAGGGGACCTGGACCGTACTGTCCGAGCCCGTTCCCGGCTCGAAGCACTTGCCCTCTACCCAGTCGACGTCGAGACACAGGACCCCGGTGGTGGTCCCGCCCAATTCCTCGTAGTAGGTCTGGTCGATGTCCGTCGCGCAGTCGGCCTCGTTGGCGACCTTGGCTACGATCACGTAGTGCGAGTCGGTGGTACCGCAGGTCGCGGTGTCGATCTCGGCGTCCATCATGGTGCCACCCAAGGTCACGCAATCTCCGACCTCGGCATCGATCTCCGAGATCTCGCCGCTGTCCTCAGCAGTCGCAGGAGTGGTTTCGGAGGTGTCCG
This sequence comes from Williamsia soli, assembly GCF_017377795.1. GTDB lineage: Bacteria > Actinomycetota > Actinomycetes > Mycobacteriales > Mycobacteriaceae > Williamsia > Williamsia soli. Next base: position 107,022 of record NZ_JAFRDR010000002.1, read on the forward strand.
ATGCCGCCGTCGGGGCACTGGAAGCCGCTGTGGCCGAACCTTTCTCATCGCTACCGCAGCCTGTGGCAACCGCTACCAGCAGGACCGCGCCGAACATGAACACCGTCAAACGCCTGATCGCCTGAAACACAGTCCTCGACCTCCCGAAATGCCTTGTGGCCCGGGCGGAGTGCCCGAGCCACAAGGAAATTAGCAGATCAGAGCATTGTTGTGATGCTCTGATCAGATGTCAGGCGTTCGCAGCCTTGTACTCGCGACGTCGGCGATGCAGGATCGGTTCGGTGTATCCGTTGGGTTGTCTGCCGCCCTCGAGGATGAGCTCTTTGGCCGCCTGGAATGCGATGTTGTCTGCGAAGTCGGGAGCCAACGGGCGGTAGGTGGGGTCGCCGGCGTTCTGCTGGTCGACCACCGGTGCCATTCGTTCGAGTGAGGCCACCACGTCGGTGTCGGTGACGATGCCGTGATGGAGCCAGTTCGCGAGCAGCTGGCTCGAGATCCGCAGGGTCGCGCGGTCCTCCATCAGCGCGACGTCGTGGATGTCGGGGACCTTGGAGCAGCCGACGCCGTGATCGATCCAGCGCACCACGTAGCCCAGGATGGACTGGCAGTTGTTGTCGAGTTCTTCGCGCTTTTCCTCGTCCGTCCAGTCTGTGCGGGGCGCGAGCGGGATCGTGAGGATGTCATCGACCGAGGCGGGATCGCGTTTGGCGATCTCGTCCTGGCGTTCGAAGACGTCGACCTGGTGGTAGTGCAGCGCGTGCAGCGTGGCTGCGGTCGGGGATGGGACCCAGGCGGTGTTGGCGCCGGCCTTGGGATGGCCGATCTTCTGCTCGAGCATATCGGCCATCAGGTCGGGCATGGCCCACATGCCTTTGCCGATCTGGGCTTTGTGCTGCAACCCGGCGTGCAGGCCGGTGTCGACGTTGAAGTCCTCGTAGGCCTTGATCCAGGTCTGCGACTTCATCTCACCCTTACGGACGACTGCGCCGGCTTCCATGGACGTGTGGATCTCGTCGCCGGTGCGGTCGAGGAACCCGGTGTTGATGAACACCACCCGATCGGCGGCGGCCTTGATGCAGGCCTTGAGGTTGACCGTGGTGCGGCGCTCTTCATCCATGATGCCGACCTTGAGGGTGCCCGTGGGCAGGCCCAGGACCTTCTCGACCCGATCGAACAACTCGACGGTGAACGCCACCTCGTCGGGTCCGTGCATCTTGGGCTTGACGATGTAGATCGACCCGGTCCGCGAGTTCTGTTGTCCGTCGGTCTTGAGGCCGTGACTACCGATCAGCGAGGTGAAGAGCGCATCGAGGATGCCCTCGGGGACCTCGTCGCCCTCGGCGGTGATGATGGCGTCGTTGGTCATCAGGTGTCCGACGTTGCGGACGAACAGCAGCGACCGGCCGTGCAAGGTCAGGTCCGAGCCGTCGGGTGCGGTGTAGTGGCGGTCGTCGTTGAGGACGCGGGTGAAGGTCTTTCCCCCTTTGGTGACCTCTTCGGCGAGGTCGCCCTTGTTCAGGCCGAGCCAGTTGCGGTAGCCGGTGACCTTGTCCTCGGCGTCGACGGCCGCGACCGAGTCCTCGAAGTCCATGATCGTGGTGATCGCCGACTCGACGAGCACATCCTTGACGCCTGCGGCATCGGTCGAGCCGATGGGGGAGTCGGCGTCGATCTGAATCTCCAGGTGAAGACCGTTGTGACGCAGCAGGATGCCGGTCGGGGTGGCGGCATCTCCCGTGTATCCGGCGAACGCGGCGGGATCGGCGAATCCGGTCGTCGAGCCGTCGGCCAGGGTGACCTGGGCCTGACCGTCGACGACGGCGTATGTGGTGGCGCCCGAATGCTTGCCCGATTCCAGTGGCACCGCGGTGTCGAGGAAGTCCTTGGCGAAGGCGATGACCTTGTCGCCGCGAACCTTGTTGTACGACGTGCCCTTCTCGGCGCCACCGTCTTCGGAGATGACGTCGGTGCCGTACAGGGCGTCGTACAGCGATCCCCAGCGGGCATTGGAGGCGTTGAGGGCGAAGCGGGCGTTGAGCACCGGGACCACCAGTTGAGGTCCGGCGGTACTGGTGATCTCCGTGTCGACACCGGTCGTGCTGATCTGGAAGTCGGCAGGGACCTCGGTGAGGTAGCCGATCTCGGTGAGGAAAGCCTTGTAGGCAGCGTGATCGAAGTCGGCGGGCCCGCTCGAAGGGTGGTCCTTGTGCCACGCGTCGATCTTGGCCTGGATGTCGTCGCGGATCGCGAGCAGTTCCCGGTTGCGCGGCGCGAGGTCGTTGATCACGGCGGCCGCGCCTGCCCAGAACGCATCCTGCTCTACGCCAGTGCCGGGGAGAGCCTCGTTGTTGATGAAGTCATACAGAACCGACGCAACCTGCAAGCCGCCGTCGACGGTGACGCGCTGAGCCATTACCGGCCTCACTCTCTCTTGATCCAGGGCATTTCGGGCCCTATGTTACTTGGCGGTAGCTAAACCTCGGGCCTCGGGGAGTAGGCCACTGCCCCTCTGGTCAGGAGCGATCTGTCCCAGTGTCGAGTTCTGGGACTGACAGCCTGCGACAGGTGTCGATCAACCTGCTGCGTAGTTGCTGAGAGCGATCACTGAGCCTGGTCTGCGCCCGCACATAGTCCGCGCGGCCCGCCGCGTCCTCGATGCGGATCGGTTCGAGTGCGAACTCCGACAGATCGTAGGGGCTGGCCCGCATATCGAGTTCACGGAAATCGAGCGCCAGGTCGAACGCGTCGGCCACCAGTTCGGCAGGAAGAAGAGGCGACAACTTGTGCGCCCACTTGTACAGGTCCATTCCGGCATGGATGCATCCCGGTTGTTCGTCGTGGACCTGGGTATCGCGGTCGAGAACAGTGAGATTCAACGGCCGCGCGGGCCCCGTGAAGAACCGGTAGGCATCGAAATGTGTGCATCGCAACGGCAGTGAGCGGACGACCTCATCCGTGTCGGCAGGACTGAGGCGCAGCGGAACCCCGGTGTGTCGGATCTGCTCTGGTGCGGCCTGGAAGACCATGGCCCATTCGTGGAGGCCGAAGCAGTTGAACCTCGGTGATCGGTCCCGGCTCGTGGTCAGCAGGTCGATGACGAAGTCGACTGTTCGACGCCGTTTGCGCAGGTAATCCGCGCTCACCGTGACGACGTCCCCGACCATGGTGTAACCGGTGTACTCCGCATAACCGCGGGCGGCGCGGCCGGCGAGCGCGACACCATGGCCTGGATGCCATCTGCGCAGCTGAGCTGGCCGAAAGCTGTAGTACGTGAACAGGAATCCCCACACGGGGTGGACGACGTCGGAGCCGCCGACAGTGGGCGGGTGTACCTCAAGCAGGCCGTCGACGCGGTCGCGGTGCGCATGCGCCGCTGCGAGCCACACTGCTTCGGTCAGTGGTGGCGGGGTCGGGGCGGCGGTCACACCCGATGTGTTTCGTCTCGCACGGTGCCGACGAACTCCTCGACCAGATCCTCGAGAGCCACAACCGCGACGGTGCGGCCGTTGTCGTCGACCACGGCGGCGAGGTGAGAGCTCGTCCGGCGCATGGCTGCGGTGGCTTCGTCGAGTGGGGTCCGGTCGGCCAGCACCGGCAACGGATGGATCTTGTCCACACCGATGATGCTGTCCGGACCGACCTCTTCGTCGAGGATCTCGTCGAGCACGTCCTTGAGATGGAGGTAGCCGGTGTAGGTGCCGTCGGTACCGCGGACCGGATACCGTGAGAAACCGGTGTCGGTGACCGCCTGTTCGATCGACCCCAGGGTGGGTCCGACCCGGCCGGTGGTCGGGTCCCTGGTGACCTGCACGCTGCGGAGTTCGCTCAGGGTGATCGCAACCTCGAGCACTGTTCGTCCGGATGTCTGGAGTGCGCGGGTGAGTCGTTCGTGCTCCTCCTGATCGATCAGGCCTTCCTGGCGGGATTCGCCGATCATCTCGGACAACTCATTGGCCGAGACGGTCGCATCGAGTTCGTCCTTGGGTTCGACGCGCAGGATCCGCAGAGAGACGTTGGCGGCCCAGTTGTAGAACGCAATGAGCGGACGCGCCAACTTGATGAACATGAGGTGCGCCGGCACCAGCAGCATCGCCGAACGTTCGGGACCTGCCAGCGCGATGTTCTTCGGAACCATCTCGCCCAGCAGGATGTGGAGAACGACGACCAGCGACAACGCCAGCGCGAACGAGATCGGGTGGAGAAGACCGTCAGGCACGTGGGCGAGATGGAGTGGTTTCTCTATGAGGTGGGCCACCGCGGGTTCCCCCACACGGCCCAGCAGGATAGAGCAGATCGTGATGCCGAGCTGGGCTGCGGCGAGCATGAGGGACAGATGTTCGCTTGCTTCGATGACCGTGCGAGCACGGCGTTTTCCTTGTTCTTCGAGCGCTTCGAGCCGGTCGCGGCGGGCCGAGATCAGCGAGAATTCGGCCCCGACGAAGAAAGCGTTCCCGGCGAGCAGGAACACCGTCAGGACGACTCCGAGAAGATCACCCATGGGAAGCCTCCGAGTCGGAACCGTTGATGGGGGTCAGCGCGACAACATCGATGCGCCGGCCTTCCATCCGGACCACGCGGGCCCGCCAACGCTGCTCGGATTCGGCGTTCGACCGGTCGTCGTCTTCGTCGGACGCGACGACGCGTTCCGGCAGATCGATGACATCCCCCTCGGCAGCGATACGGCCGAGTTCGAACATCAGTAGTCCTCCGAGCGTGTCGAATTGTCCTTCCGGAGCGCGATAGCCGATCGCATCGTAGAGTTCGTCGATGCGCAGGAGTCCATTGCAGATGTACCCGTCGCCGTCACTCTGGACGTCCGCCTGCTCGTCGTCGTGCTCGTCGGTCACGTCGCCGACGATCTCTTCGATCAGGTCTTCGGTTGTCACGATCCCCGCGGTCCCGCCGTATTCGTCGACGACAACGGCGACCTGAAAACCGTCGGCCCGGATCTGTTCCATCAGAGAATCGCCGTCGAGGCTGGCGGGAACAACCGGTACGTCTCGGGCGAGGGAGCCCAGTTCGGTCGATGCGCGATCGGCCATGGCGACCGTGAACGCCTGTTTGACGTGGACGACCCCGACGATGTTGTCGAGGTCACCGCCGTCGAGGATCGGGAACCGCGAGTATCCGGTTCGGGAAGACGCGATGATCAGGTCGCGGACCGTGTCATGGACGTCGAGTGATTCGACGGTGACGCGTGGACTCATCAGGTCTTCGGCGGTGCGCTCTCCGAACTGCAGTGAGCGGTCGACGAGTGCCGCAGTGCCCGGATCGAGGGCGCCGTGCCGCGCCGAGTTGCGAACCAGTGAGCCCAGCTCCTGGGGAGAACGAGCCGATCGCAGCTCCTCTGCCGGTTCGACGCCGACCCGCCGGACGACCCAGTTGGCGGTCCCGTTGAGTGCGTTGATGAGCCAGCGGAACATGGCCGAGAACAGGCTCATCGGTCCCGCGGTTGCGCGCGCCGTCGGCAGGGGCTTTGCGATCGCGAGGTTCTTCGGGATCAGCTCGCCGAGGATCATCGAGAGGGAGGTCGCGATGACGAGAGCCAGGATCAGCGAGATCGCGCTCGTCACACCGTCCGGCAAGCCGGCAGCGTCGAACGCGGGCGCGAACAACTGAGCCAGCACCGGTTCGGCGATGTACCCGGTGACCAGGGTGGTGATGGTGATGCCGAGCTGGGCGCCGGAGAGCTGGAACGACAGGGTTCGGTGCGCGTTCCTGACCTGCTTCGATCGCAGGTCACCGCGCGTTCGGTAGTCGTTGTCCACCGTCGATCGTTCCAGCGCCGTCAGCGAGAACTCGGCAGCCACGAAGAGGGCGGTGCCGAGTGTGAGAGCGATGAATCCGAGGAGACTGGCGACGAGAATGAGTGCTTGCATCACCGATCACCACGGGTGACGTCCAGCGGTGCCGCGGGCACCAAACGAGCCTCCAAGTTTGTCGAGCCCGGTCGGGAGTCGTGCCCGGGATACTGCGAGCTTAACGGGTCACCAGCCTGTGGGCAGTGGCCGTCCTTCGGCGAACCCTGCTGCGGACTGCACGCCGAGTACCGCCTTCTGGTGCAATTCGTCCAGCGAGCGCGCGCCGGCGTAGGTCGCCGTGGACCGGACGCCGGAACAGATGTGGTCGATGAGGTCTTCGACACCGGGTCGTTCGGGGTCCAGCGCGATGCGAGAACTCGAGATGCCCTCCTCGAACAACGCCTTGCGGGCGCGGTCGAAGGAACTGTCGGTGGCGGTGCGGGCCGCGACCGCGCGCTTGGATGCCATTCCGAAGCTCTCCTTGTACGGTTTTCCTGCGCGGTCCCACTTGAGGTCTCCGGGGCTCTCGTAGGTACCGGCGAACCAGGAGCCGATCATGACGTTCGACGCCCCCGCAGCAACGGCCAGGGCGACATCGCGCGGGTGTCGGACACCGCCATCAGCCCACACGTGTGCGCCGCTGTCTCGTGCCGCAGATGCGCACTCGGCAACCGCGGAGAACTGCGGGCGGCCGACGCCGGTCATCATCCGGGTCGTGCACATCGCGCCCGGTCCGACCCCGACCTTGACGATGCTCGCACCCGCGGAGACCAGGTCTTTGGTTCCCTGGGCAGACACGACGTTGCCGGCACAGAGCGGCACGTCGAGATTCGCGTCGGCGATCTGTTCGAGTGCGGTCAGCATCTTCTCCTGATGCCCGTGGGCGGTGTCCACGACGAGGAGGTCGGCACCGGCTTCGACGAGCGCAGCGGCCTTGGCCCGGACATCGCCGTTGATGCCGACCGCGGCCGCGACACGCAGGCTGCCGCTGTCGTCGACGTTCGGTTGATAAATTCCGGCGCGAACTGCGCCGACCCGGGTCAGGACGCCGGCGAGAGAGCCGTCGGCGTTCGTCAGCACTGCGAGGTCTGTGTGAGCGCCGTCGAGCAGTTCGAAGATCTCGCGCGGTGGCGTTCCGACCGGCGCCGACACGACGTTGGTGTCGAGGACGTCGGTCAGGCGGGCGAAGCGGTCGACGTCGGCGCAGGCCGACTCGGTGACCACGCCGATCGGGGTGGCGGCGTCGGTGTCGAGGACGACAACGGCGCCATGAGCTCGTTTGGGTAACAGTGCGAGAGCGTCGGACACCGCCGCGTCGCCGCCGAGCACGACGGGTGTGTCGGCCACCAGGTGCCGGCCCTTCACGAACGAGATCATCTCGGCCGCAGCGTTGATCGGCAGATCCTGGGGGAGTACGACCAGACCGCCTCGCCGGGCCACGGTCTCGGCCATTCGGCGGCCCGCCACCGCGGTCATGTTCGCGACAACCAGGGGAATCGTGGTCCCCGACCCGTCCGCCGACGACAGATCCACGTCGAACCGGGAGGTGACATCTGTGCGACCGGGTACCAGGAACACATCGTCGTAGGTCAGGTCGTAGCTGGGGAAATGATCATCTAGGAATCGCACGTGAGTCGATTCTACGCAGGAATGCCCAGTGTCCAGGAAAATGTGCCCTTTTGGCGGAGCTCACCTGCGGGTTTGCTCGCCAAAAGGGCACAGTTTCGGGTAGGTCAGGCTTCGATCTCGGTGCGGCCCTCGCTCCACAGGGTGTGGAACGTACCCTCTTTGTCGATGCGCTGGTAGGTGTGGGCACCGAAGAAATCGCGCAGGCCCTGGGTCAACGCGGCAGGCAGGCGATCCGCGCGGAGTGCGTCGTAATACGAGAGCGACGAGGCGAACGCCGGCACCGGGATGCCCATCGTGGTGGCGGTGGCGACAACCCGGCGCCAGCTGTCGACGGCGTTCTCGACCGCGTCGCGGAAGTACGGCGCCAGCAGCAGGCTGGGCAGTTCGGGATTCTCGGCGTAGGCGTCGCGGATGCGATTGAGGAACTTGGCGCGGATGATGCAGCCACCGCGCCAGATGGTCGCGAGGTCGCCGGGGTGCAGGTTCCAGTCGTATTCGGTGCTGCCTGCGGCGATCTGGTCGAAGCCTTGGGCGTAGGCGACGACCTTCGAGGCGTAGAGTGCCTTGTTGATGTCGTCGACGAATGCCTTCTTGTCGGTGGGCGAGGCCGCGAGCGTTCCCGACGCCAGGCCCTTGGCCTGCTTACGCTGGTCGGTAGCACTGGACAGCGCGCGAGCGAACACGGCTTCTGCGATACCTGTGGTCGGGATTCCCAGGTCGAGAGCGGACTTGACGGTCCAGCGTCCGGTGCCCTTCTGGCCTGCGGCGTCGACGATCACGTCGACCAGCGGCTTGCCGGTCTCGGCATCGATCTGGCTGAGTACCTCGGCGGTGATCTCGACCAGATAGCTGTCCAGATCGCCGGAGTTCCACTCTCGGAACACATCCGCGATGTCGGCGACGGGGAGGTCGAGGGCTTTGCGCATGAGGTCGTAGGCCTCACCGATGAGCTGCATGTCGGCGTACTCGATGCCGTTGTGCACCATCTTCACGAAGTGACCGGCGCCGTTGGGGCCGATGTGGGTGCAGCAGGGCTCGCCGTCGACATGTGCGGAGATCGATTCCAGCAGTGGGCCGAGGGACTCGTAGGACTCTTTGGGCCCGCCAGGCATGATCGACGGGCCGTTCAGCGCACCCTCTTCGCCGCCGGAGATGCCGGCGCCGACAAAGTTCAGGCCGCGCTTGGACATTGCGGCTTCGCGGCGGATGGTGTCGGTGTAGAGCGAGTTACCTCCGTCGATGATGATGTCGCCCTCCTCCATCAACGAGGCCAGTTCCTCGATGACGGCGTCGGTGGGATCGCCCGCCTTCACCATGATCAGAACCCGACGTGGCTTCTGGAGCGCTGCGACGAACTCTTCCATCGTCTCGGTACGTACGAAATCGCCCTCTGTGCCGTGCTTCTCGATGAGCGTGTCTGTTTTGGCGATGCTGCGGTTGTGCAGCGCCACCGTGTGGCCGTGTCGGGCGAAGTTGCGGGCGATATTGGAACCCATCACCGCGAGTCCGGTGACACCGATCTGGGCGCGGGCAGCAGTTTCAGTCATGGCTACACCCTATGACGAACCTCTCCGGGGCGCGGACGATGGTCTCACACACCCCGGAGCGCCCTACCCTCATCCCGCTCGGCGGGTGAAAGGCGTGCGACGTCAGTTGTCGATGAGGCGATGGAGCTCGGTGAGCCACGGCACGGCAACCGCAATGGTCGGGACGACCAGGATGGCAGCAGCGGCCATGTACGCGACGAGACTGATCGCTCTGGTGGAGCGGGTATCCGAGAGGCGTTTGACTCGGGCGAGGGTGCTGGGACCACCGATGGCCATTGCGCCGCGCGGCGCCACCGAGTCGGCGCAGGCGACCAGCGCGCGCCCGAGCTGAGTGTGCCCCGAGCTGCGCACGGCTGTGTCGTCCGCCAGCAATTCGACGAGCAACTGCACCGCACCAAGTGCAGACCGGCTTCGGACGAAACGCGGGAAGGCCTCGTGCACCGCGATGAAGGCCTCGAGCACAAGGTCGTGCCGGGCGCGTAGATGAGCGCGTTCATGACTGATGACGGCTTCGAGTTCGTCGCGACTGAGGCGGGCGACCGTGCCCTCGCTCAGCACCACTCGCTGACGCAGTCCGGGCAGGCAGTAGGCCATCGGCTGGTCGACCTCGAGCATGCGGACGTCGCGCGCATTGAGCAGGTCACTCGACGACGACCGGTCCATACGGTCGAGCAAGTCGATGAGTTGGCGGTGTGCTGAACGTCGGGCGCGGGTACGCATACCCACGCGGATGACGGTGTAGAAAAGTCGAGCGCCGATGACCAGCGTCAACAGGAACACCGCGACATAGATGGTCCACAGACCGATACCCAGGCTCGCCACTTCTTTGAGTGGGTCAGTCGTCGGCCGGCCCTGCGCGTCGGGTACCAGCAGGTTCGCGGCGATCGCGAGTCCGCAACTGAACGCCGACAGCACGGCTGCGATCGCTATCGACTGCCACAGAGCCATGGCGGCACGAGGTGCCCGCAACGGCCACTCGGCTCTGGCGAGCCAGCCCGGAGCCGGTCCCACGAGGACCAAAGCGACGATCCCGAACACGAACGCGGTCAAGACAAGTCCTACGGGTCGGTGATGCGATGCGGTTCGCGATGGGTTCCACGAGCCGATTCCAGTTCGTCCAGTGCGCGCCGAAGGGCATCTGCTTCGTCGGCGCCGACGCGCCCCACAAACGACACGAGCGCCGCCTGGCGCGACCCCGCCTCGTCGGCTTCGCTGAGTGCGTCGACCATCAGACTTGCCACCAGGTGCTCCCTTGGGTGTGTCGCGGAGTACCGGTGGGCACGATCGTCCCGCAACTGAGTGACCAGGTTCTTCTTGGCCAGACGCTGCAGCACGGTCATCACGGTCGTATAGGCGAGTTCTCGGTCAGCCGACAGCGCAACGTGGACCTGCCGCACCGTTTGCGGTTCATCGGACGACCACAGACTGTCCATCACCGCGCGTTCGAGCTCACCCAACCCGTTCATTCTTCTCACTTTACGTTTCTTCTCATCAAACACCTCAACGCGCATCGCCATGAAATTTCTTCCGAAGTAGTTGACAGGTTGGTAAGGCTAGCCTACATTCATTCATACGCGGACCGAGTGAGTGTCCTGAGGGCTGCAGAGACCCCCGGTCCACGCCACAGCAGGCCCCACCAATTCGGTGGGGCCTGCTGAGTCTTCTGGGCAGGTGTCGGGCGAGCCCGTTCTGTGCCCCACGGCGACCTTTGACAAACTGTGAGTTCGTCGGCGACCCGCTGGGTCTGCCAACCTCACGGAGGAGTTTCGCACGGTGACCGAGAAGATCGATGTCAGCAACAGCGATGCGAGCGACTGGACCGCGCGGGGGTTCGACGCCGAGATCGGTCTGCAGTACGCAGACGTGACCCCCGACGCGGTGCGGGCCGAGTTCACGGTGACCGACAAACTCCTGCAGCCGTTCGGGATCGTGCACGGAGGCGTCTACTGCGCGGTGATCGAGTCGGTGGCCAGCATCTCGGGACAGGTCTGGCTGGTGGCCAACATCACCCCTGATGGCCATGTCGTAGGAGTGAACAACAGCACAGACTTCCTGCGGGCGGTGAAGACCGGGAACATGACGGCGCAATCGAAGCCCATCCACCGCGGTCGCCGACAGCAGTTGTGGGAGGTCGACGTCGCCGACGAGAGCGGGAAACTGATCGCACAAGGCCGGGTCCGACTGCAGAACATCACCGAAAGCTGACGCGGCCGTGTCTGCCGGTGACCCTTTCGTCGGTATCAGCCCACCCGCACGAGCCCGGATCGACGCGGTGCTCCGGGCCATCGACATCGAACTCGAGCGCGACTTCCCCGGAGATCGTCCGGAGAAGCAACCGGCGCACACCGCATATGTCAGCGCCGCAGACGTCGACATCGACACCCCGGTGCGCTGGGGTCGCCATGCTCTGGACATCGCCGGTGCCGCGGCGACGACACTCGCCGAGCTCGATCCCCTCGGGGTGCTGCCATTGGTGCAGCAGCAGTTGTCGCACAACCCTGTCGAAGATCTGAGAATCGATCTCGAAGACGGATACGGATGGCGCGCGGGCGAGGTCGAGGATCGTCACGCCCGCGCGGCCGGCCAAGTGCTCGCGGGCTGGGCGACGGGCCACGAGGGAGCTCCCAGGGTGTTCGGGGTGCGATGCAAGGGGCTCGGCGCCGCCGAACGCCAGCGAGGGCTGCGGACGCTCGAACTGGTACTCGACGGCGCGGGCGGCATTCCGCAGGGCTTCGTCTTCACCGTCCCGAAGTTGCGAGCCGCCGGGCAGGTCGATGCAGTGGTCATGATCTGTGAGGAACTCGAGCGAGCTCACGGGCTCCCCGCCGGTGCGCTGCGATTCGAATTGCAGATCGAGAGTCCGCAGGCGGTTCTCGGGGCCGACGGACGGGCCACGGTGGCCGAAGCGATTCATCGCGGCGGCGCCCGGGTGACCGGATTGCATTATGGCACCTACGATTACAGCGCCTCGTGCGGCATCGTCTCGGCGCAGCAGTCACTGGAGCACCCAGTCGCCGACCACGCCAAGGCAGTGATGTTGGTCGCCGCCGCGCAGACCGGCGTGTGGGTGAGTGACGGCTCCACCCAGATCGCACCGGTTGGTAGCCCTGCGGTCGTGGACGCCGCGCTGCGACGCCATCACCGGCTGGTGACCCGCAGTCTGGAGCGCGGGATCTACCAGGGCTGGGACATGCATCCGGGGCACCTGGTGACCCGCTGGCTTGCCGTCTACTCGTTCTTTCGCGCAGCGATGCCTCAGGCGGCAAGTCGACTCCAGGGGTACTTCGACCGGCAGAGTTCGGAGTTCGTCGACGAACCCGCAACCGCTCAGTCGCTGGCCTTGGTGATCCTGCGCGGTCTCTCGGCGGGCGCGTTCACCGAGGATGACGTACTCGAGGTCGGTGGGCGATGCTCCGAGCAGGCCCTGGTCGATCTGCGGGCACGCGGCGGTGTGCTGGGCTGAGCCGGGTCCCGCGTCGTTACGCCGCGCCGTGGCGCGGCGTGCGTGGCAGTATTGGAACAGTTGGCCTCTGAGTGGTTGACAGCAGATGAATCAGTCGGGCCTGAGGCGGTCGACAGTGGAGAACCGAGGAGGGCATCGTGCGTCTGTCGCCGCATGAGCAAGAGCGACTTATGATCTCGTACGCAGCCGAATTGGCCAGACGTCGACGAGGGCGAGGGTTGATCCTCAACCACCCGGAGTCCGTTGCGATCATCACCGATCACATTCTCGAAGGGGCCCGCGACGGTCGGTCGGTTGCCGAGCTGATGTCGTCTGGTCGAGAGGTGCTCACCCGCGCCGACGTCATGGACGGGGTGCCCGAGATGTTGCACGACGTCCAGGTCGAGGCGACGTTTCCCGACGGCACCAAACTCGTCACCGTGCACAACCCCATCTCGTGATAGGAGTGCAGACCTCATGTCCGACGCTGGTCTGATACCTGGTGAAATCCTCTGCGCGGCAGGGGAGATACTGCTCAACGAAGGCGCAGAGGTCACTGAGGTCCCGGTGGTCAACACCGGCGACCGACCTGTTCAGGTCGGCAGCCACGTGCACTTCGTGCAATCCAACGAGGCACTCGACTTCGACCGCGCGCTCGCGTACGGCAAGCGACTGAACATCCCGGCCGGTACCGCGGTCCGATTCGAGCCGGGAATCCCGGCAACGGTCGCGCTGGTGCCGATCGGCGGCACGCGCGAAGTGTATGGAATCTCCCTGACGCCCCCGGGAAAGTTGGACTGACATGGCATCACTGAGTCGCGAGCGGTACGCCGAACTCTTCGGCCCCACAGTCGGCGACCGAATCCGCCTGGCCGACACCAATCTGCTGATCGAGGTCACCGAAGACCGATCCGGCGGTCCGGGTAAGGCGGGCGAGGAAGCGGTGTTCGGTGGAGGAAAGGTCATCCGCGAGTCGATGGGGCAGGGCCGGGCCACCAGGGCCGAAGGATCCCCCGACACCGTGATCACCGGGGTCGTGATTCTCGACTACTGGGGGATCATAAAGGCGGACTTGGGAATCCGTGATGGTCGTATTGTCGCGCTCGGTAAGGCCGGCAATCCCGACACCATGGACGGGGTCCATCCGGATCTGGTCATCGGGCCGTCCACCGAGATCATCGCAGGCAACGGCAAGATCGTGACGGCCGGCGGTATCGACTGTCACGTCCACTTCATCTGCCCCCAGATCATGGACGAAGCGCTCGGTAACGGGATCACCACCCTGATCGGTGGGGGTACCGGGCCCGCCGAGGGCAGCAAGGCGACCACGGTGACCCCGGGTGCCTGGCATCTGGCATCGATGTTGCAGGCCACCGACCACTGGCCGATGAACATCGCGTTGCTGGGCAAGGGCAACACGATCAATCCCGCCTCGATGCACGAGCAGTTGCTCTCCGGTGCCTCGGGTTTCAAACTCCACGAGGACTGGGGGAGTACGCCGGCCGCCATCGACGCCTGCCTGCGGGTGGCCGACGAGACGGGCGTTCAGGTCGCGCTGCACTCGGACACTCTCAACGAAGCCGGATTCGTCGAGCAGACCTTGGGAGCCATTGCCGGACGCGGCATCCACGCGTACCACACCGAAGGTGCAGGTGGTGGCCACGCACCGGACATCATCACGGTGGCCGGGTATGCGAACGTCCTGCCCAGCTCGACGAACCCGACCCGCCCGCATACCGTGAACACCCTGGACGAGCATCTGGACATGTTGATGGTCTGCCACCATCTCAATCCCAGCGTGCCCGAGGACCTGGCGTTCGCGGAGAGCCGCATCAGGCCGTCGACCATCGCCGCCGAGGACCTTCTGCACGACATCGGGGCGATCTCCATGATCGGTTCAGATGCGCAGGCCATGGGTCGTATCGGTGAGGTGGTCCTGCGAACGTGGCAGACGGCGCACGTGATGAAGGCTCGCCGGGGTGCGTTGGCCGGTGACGGGGCCGCCGACAACCAGCGAGCGCAGCGCTACGTCGCCAAATACACGATCTGCCCGGCGCTCGCGCACGGGCTCGATGACGAGATCGGCTCGATCGAGGTCGGGAAGCTGGCGGACCTCGTGCTGTGGGAGCCCGCGTTCTTCGGCATCCGTTCGCACGCCGTGATCAAAGGCGGTGCGATTGCCTGGGCCGCGATGGGCGACGCCAACGCTTCCATCCCGACACCGCAACCGTCGTTGCCACGCCCCATGTTCGGTGCCTCGCCCCGGCTGGCCGCCGCGACCTCGTTGAGTTTCGTTGCGCAGCAAGCCCTCGACGACGGGTTGTCCGATCGGCTGGGTCTGGACCGCCGGTTGTCCGCCGTGAAGAACGTTCGTCGGGTGGGCAAATCGGACATGCCGAACAACGATGCACAACCCGAGATCACCGTCGACCCGGACAGTTTCACGGTCACCATCGACGGAGAGGTGTGGGATGAGCAACCTGCGACCTCACTGCCCATGGCCCAGCGCTACTTCATGTTCTGATGTCGACGGACCCCACACCCGCTGCAGGCCAGACCTTTCCCGGTGACCCGACGATCAAAGGTGCTCGACAGCTCGCAATGCTGCTGACCCTTGCGGACTCTCGGCTCCCGGTGGGTGGGCACGTTCATTCCGGTGGGCTGGAGGAAGCGATCAGCGGTGGCGCGGTCCGTGACCTCCACACGCTGCGTGAGTTTCTGATCCGGAGGGTCAGGACCAGCGGACTCGTCGCGGCGTCCATCGCCGCTGCGGTGGTCGACGGACGCCTCGAGGTGGCGACCGCAGAGCTCGAGACCGACGCCCGAACGCCATCTCCTGCCGCTCGCACAGCCTCGAGGGCGCAGGGGCGGGGCATGCTGCGGCTGGGGAAAAAGATCTTCCCGCAAGAGGATTGGAGTGCGCACCCGTCGCGGCCCCACCTACCTGTGATCGCAGGCGCGGTGGCGCGGATTGCAGGCTTGGACCCGTTCCAGAGCGCTCTGGTGCTGATCTATACGACGATGACCGGTTCGGCGACAGCCGGTCAACGGCTACTGGCGCTCGATCCCGGTGATGTCGCGCTGTTGGGAGTGGAGATGACGCCGCTGTGCGAGAGCACTGCCGCCACAGCAAGTGTCGAGCTGGCTGACCTGTCCGACCCCCTGCTCGACGTACTCGCTCAACGCCACGAGCTACGTCCCATGCCGTTGTTCGCCTCCTGAGGCGACCGGTGAACACGTGAAGTATCGACAAGCACGGCATCGACGAAAAATAAGAGGAGCAGTCCCATGCCACCACATCTGATCGACGGACAGCCGCATGTCCACGACCATTCTCGACCCAAGCGGAACCGCACGCCGGGCGAGGCGCTGCGGATCGGGATCGGCGGACCCGTCGGGTCCGGGAAGACCGCGCTGGTCGCCGCCCTCTGCCGGCAGCTGCGGGAAGAGCTGTCGCTCGCAGTGCTGACCAACGACATCTACACCACTGAGGACGCAGACTTTCTGCGCCGCAACGCGGTGCTACCCGATGAACGCATCACAGCGGTTCAGACCGGTGGCTGCCCGCACACCGCGATTCGCGACGACATCACGGCCAACCTGGACGCGATAGACGACCTGGTGGAAGCGAATCCGCCACTGGACCTGATCCTCGTAGAATCGGGAGGCGACAATCTCACCGCGACCTTCTCGACCGGTTTGATCGACGCTCAGATCTTTGTGGTCGATGTTGCGGGCGGCGACAAGGTGCCCCGCAAAGGCGGGCCCGGTGTCACGTTCTCCGACCTGCTCGTCGTGAACAAGACAGACCTGGCGCCCATGGTCGGAGCAAACCTGCAGGTCATGCGGGACGATGCGGCGAAGGTGCGCGAGGGGCGTCCAACGGTTCTGATCTCGTTGACCGACGATCCCGCCGCAACCGATGTGCTGGGCTGGGTGCGAGAGCAGTTGGCCGCGGTTGCCGAGGAAACTGCGAGCACGGCCTGAACTTCGGGACATACAGATGCACACCGAACTCCGTCTACAGGCAGTCAAAGGGCGGTCTCCGCGAATCCGGGCTGCGGGCGGTATCGCCGTCCGCCAGACCGGGGTCGACACCCTGCACATGATCTCGAGCGCTGCGACCCCGCTCGGCGGAGATCTCATCGATATCCACATCGAGGTCGGACCCGGCGCCTACCTCAACGTCCACAGCGTCGCAGCAGCGATGGCTCTGCCCGGGCCGCACGAACCGCGGTCGGAGTTGCGCTGGCACATCACCGTCGCCGACGGAGCGGGGCTCGTGATCGACCCGCAACCGACGATCGTCGCGGCGCACGCCGTCCACCACTCCGAGACCGACATCGACGTCGCCGAGTCGGGGGCGATCAGGGTGGCCGAACGCGTCCAGATCGGCCGTAGCAGAGAGGACCTCGGGCGATGGAGCGGTCGGGTCCGCGTCGACGTCGGTGGCACCCCCGCCGTGCGGCATCGACTCAGCATCGGCAGGCCGGACCACGACCAGCTGGGAGCGCCATCAGTCCTGCTCAGCGAGTTCAGATATCCCGACGATCGGCCGGCTGCGGTTCATCCGCGGGCGGTCGGTGCGCGGCTGGGTCTCGCGGCCGGCGGGTCCCTGACCACGGTGCTCGCCGGAACGCTGAACGACGCCGAGCAGTGGGCCGGGGACCTCGTCGGCTGAATCAGCTCGCAGCCGGTTTGGGTTGCGCCGCGGTCTCGGAACCCGATGTGGCGTCTGCCTCCGCCTTGCGGACCTTCGGCGTCGGATCGGAGAGCACCGGCTTACCACTCGGTGTCTCGGCCGCGTCGCTCGGGAGCAGTTCACCCGACTCTTTGCGTCGATCCAGATCGATCTGCGCAAGTTGGTCCAGTGCGTTACGCGCCAGCACCTGCTGCTCGGTGATCGTGAGCTGAGAGCGACCCTTGGTCAGGAACGCGAACGACCAGTCGACGATGGTGTTGAGTCGACTGCGGAATCCGACGATGTAGACCAGATGCAGCAGCAGCCACCCGAGCCACGCGAAGAAGCCCTCGGTTTCGAGGTTCTTCTTGAATCCGGGCACCGGTACCGACATGACCGCGCTGAACTTCGAGATGGTCGCCATCGAACCCTTGTCCCAATACTTGAACGGCTCGCGATCCTCCGGTTTCGCACCTTTGAGTTCAGCCTTGATGGCGTCCGCGGCGTACCGGCCACCCTGGATCGCGCCCTGGGCCATACCGGGGACGTCTTCGACCGACATCATGTCGCCGACGACGAAGACGTTCGGGTTGCCGGGTATCGACAGGTCGGGGAGTACCTTGACCCGGCCCGCTCGGTCCAGTTCGACGCCGCTCTGTTCGGCGAGTTGCTTGCCGAGCGGGCTGGCGGCGACACCAGCCGACCACACCTTGCACTGCGACTCGATCCGGCGGGTGCTGCCGTCCTTCTCTTTGACCAACAGTCCGTCGTAGTCGAGGTCGACGACCATGGCGTTGAGCTGGATCTCGACACCCATGCTCTCGAGCCGTTTGGCCGCCTTTGCGCCGAGATTCGGGCCCATCGGGGGCAACACCGCGGGTGCGGCGTCGAGCAGGATGACCTTCGCTTCCGTGGAGTCGATGTTGCGGAATGTGCCCTTGAGGGTCTTGTCACTCATCTCGGCGATCTGCCCGGCCAGTTCGACGCCGGTGGGGCCGGCGCCGACGACGACGAACGTCAGGAGCCGGGCGCGCTCCTCGTGGTCATCGGAGAGCTCCGCCTGCTCGAAGGCGCCGAGGATGCGGCCACGGAGCTCGAGGGCGTCGTCGATGGTCTTCATCCCGGGGGCGAATTGGGCGAAGTGGTCGTTGCCGAAGTACGACTGATCGGCGCCTGCCGCGATGATGAGGCTGTCGAACGGCGTCTCGGTGATCCGCTCGAGCAGCCTGGAGGTGACCACCTTGTTCTCGAGGTCGATGGACTCGACATTGCCCATCAGCACCTGCGCGTTTGCTTGTTTCCGCAGGATCACCCGGGTGGCCGGGGCGATCTCGCCTTCGGAGATGATGCCGGTCGCGACCTGGTAGAGCATCGGCTGAAACAGGTGGTGGGTGGTTCGCGCGATCAGGGTGACGTCGACATCGGCCTTTCTCAGGCGCTGGGTGGAGAACAGGCCTCCGAAGCCGGAGCCGATCACCACCACCCGGTGCCGGGTCGAACCTACGGTCTCGTCACTCATGACCATCTCCTGTCAGTTTGCGGATTTTGCGGCCGGGATCTCCAGGGCGTGTGGGATCCGCACCCTGCTAACGGTAGTCAATGAGTGGCGTTTGGTCGCGGCAAGGTGGTCTTTGTTGCGCGGAGTGTGGCCCGCGGGGTTCAGGCGATCATGTCGGTGGTGGTGCGAGCGGCCCAGGCCCAGGGGAAATCGTTTGCGTCCCAATAGCTTTTGAGTATTTCGTACTCGACTTCGCCGCGTTGCGCGCCGGCGATGGAGATGTCTGCGCAGTCGTGGAGGCGGGCGAGTCGCAGGCCTGATTTCTCCATCACCCGGCGCGATGCCGTGTTGACCGCCATGGTCCCGGCAAATATGCGACTGATGTTCAATTCCGTGAACGAGAGTTGCACCAGCGCGCGGGCGCCCTCCGTGGCCAGACCGCGACCCCACATCTCGCGTCGCAACCGGTAGCTCAGTTCGAACTCCGACTGCGAGGAATGCCGAGGTGCCCGCAGACCGAACCAGCCGACGAAGCTGGCGGCGGCAGGATTGGGGTGACCGACTGACCGTGCGGCCACCAGATCGAGCCGGTCGAGCGCCACCCAGACGCCGGCGCCACCTCGGTGCCGGGCTTCTGCGACGGCGCGCGGGATGACCCACTCCTCGATGACCTCCCGCGGGGTGGCGACGCCACCGGTGACGTACCGCATCACCGCGGGGTCGCTGTCGAGGGCGACCAGATGGTCGGTATCGGACGCGGCAACCGGGCGGAGCACCAGGCGGTCGGTCTCGATGATCAACGAACTCCTCATTCCCCTGGTCCGCCTCTTTCAGCCGAACTGGCGGACTGCTGTGCGCATACTACGGTCTACCGGCCGATGGTGGTGAACATTCACACTCGAGTGTCGGCCGTTCACCCCTCGAGGTCTCGACGGTCATCGTGGACGGTGAACCCGGAATCAACGCCGATCGGACCGACATCCGTGGCGACCGAATGCGTGTGCGCGTGTCCACCCAGGCGCTGTCAAACTCGAGGGTATGCAGGTTGCTCTCGAACCCAAGGGCGTTCGGGTGGTCACGGTGTGTCCAGGTTTCGCGAAGACCGTGTTGACCGAGTGGGGGCGAAGGTATTCGGTCGCCTGCGAAATGAGCCAGACCCGGCAACGTCCCCGGACTCATTGCCGTTAGGCTCGGAGCGATGAACGAGCGCCTGCCCCAACCCGCCGAGGTCGCCCTGCACCTGCGCTGGGGCGACATGGACATCAACAAGCACGTCAACAACGTCCAATTCGCGAGGCTGTTCGAAGAGGCCCGGGTTCGCACGATGTCGGAGTGGTTCGCCGGCCGACCGTGGGGGACCGGCGCCTTCCACATCGCCCGTCAAGAGATCGAGTTCGTCGCCCCGTTGTTCTATTCGTCCGAGCCGGCGGTCGCCAAGGTATGGATCAGCCGGGTCGGGACATCGTCCTTCGACTTCGGTGCCGAACTGCGTGACGCCGTCGGGGGCATCACGGCTCTCTGCGAAACAACCGGGGTGACAGTGGATTCGGAGACGGGATCGTCCCATCCGATCCCCGATGCGGTGCGAGAGTTCCTGATATCGAGGCTTGCCGATCCTGTTCCGTTCCGCCGCCGCGCCTGAGGCGGCTGTCGCTCGGTGTGTCGTGGCCGCGTGATATACCGCGTGAGGACCGGAAGGGGACTCCCAGCGTGTTGAAACTGCATCGCGCCGAACGCACCAACACCCTGGTGACGGCGCTCGCCGAGATCTTGGCGGTCCCGATGCCGGACCCCTTCGCCGCCGAGATCGTCGCAGTGCCCGCCCGCGGCGTGGAGCGCTGGGTGACCCAGCAGTTGTCCTCGGTGCTCGGTACCACCGCACGGATGTCCGGGGATGGCATCGCCGCCAACATCGAGTTCCCATCACCGGCCGCCCTCGTCGACGGGGTGATCGGGTGCGTCGGTGGCGGTCAATCGGCGTCGGTCCGGTATGACGACGACGACCCCTGGTCGGCCGGCCGGATGCTCTGGACCCTGCTGTCGGTGATCGACGATGCCGCCGATGATCCGGTGTGCGCCATCCTGGCACGGCATCTCGGACGCTCTGGACCGGACCGCGGACGTCCGGGTTTTCGGATCGGGCGACGCTACGGCACAGCAGAGCATCTGACACAGTTGTTCCGGGGATACGCCACCCACCGTCCACAGATGATCGTCGATTGGGCTCGCGGCGCCGACACCGACGGCAGCGATCAGCCGCTCGGACCGGAACTGCTCTGGCAGCCTCATCTGTGGCGCCTGCTCCGCGCCCGCATCGACAACCCCAGTCCTCCCGAGCGACTCGACGATGTGTGCGCCCTGATACGGCAGGAACCGGACCTCGTCGATCTGCCACCGCGGGTGGCGCTCTTCGGGGCGACCCGACTCAGCACAGAACAGCTGCAGGTCTTGGCCGCGCTCGGTGTCCATCGTGAGGTGAATCTTTTCCTGCCACACGCGAGCCCCGCGCTGTGGGACAAGGTCCGGGCTAATGCGACGGTGCGGCGCCGCAGGGAGATGGTCATCGGCGACGTCGATCATCCGTTGCTCGCGTCACTGTCCCGGGAGGTTCGGGAACTGCAGATGCGTCTGACGCCCTTCATCGACGAAGACGTCCACCATCCTGCGGGTCCAACAGCGGGCACGCATCTGACGCAACTTCAAGAAGCCCTGCGTGAGGATCGGGTACCCACCGGGTCGATGAGCCCCGATGGAAGCATCGAGGTGCATTCCTGTCACGGCGCGGCCCGCCAGGTCGAGGTTCTGCGTGAACTCATCTTGCACCTGTTCCAGGACGACACCTCGCTCGATCCCCGCGATGTCATCGTCATGTGCCCCGATGTGGAGACCTACGCCCCGTTGATCAGGGCGGCGTTCGGTCAGACAACTCACCTGCACCCGGGCCATGAGCTTCGGGTCCGGTTGGCCGATCGCGCTCTGCGCCAGACCAACCCCCTACTCGAGGTGATGTCCGAACTCCTGACGCTCGCGGGTGGGCGAGTCAAGGCCAGTGAGGTCCTGGGTCTGGCCGAGAGCGCGCCTGTGCGTGCCCGATTCGACTTCAGCGACGACGATCTCGAGCGGCTACGCGAATGGACCGCTGAATCGGGTGCTCGGTGGGGGATCAACGACAATCAGCGAAAGCCGTTCGGGCTCGGTGGTTTTGCACAGAACACCTTCAGCGCCGGCCTTGACCGGATCCTCCTCGGAGTCGTCGCCGACGAGACCGAACTGAGCTGGCTCGGCACGGCGCTTCCCCTCGACGACGTCGACAGCGCCGACGTGGATCTCGCGGGGCGGTTCGCCGAGTTCGTCAGTCGACTCGACTCCGCGTTGGCCACCCTCCGCGGACCGCGTCCGGCAGCGGAGTGGGCGCAGAACATTTCTGCCGCAATGGATCTGCTGACCGCGGTACGTCCGGCTGACAGTTGGCAACGGGGACAGGCCCATCAGGAGGTCGCCGCGGCCACCGAGCACGGGTCCGAGGTGGTGGTCCGGCTCGCAGACATCCGGGCGATGCTGTCTCGACGGTTGGCGGGCCGTCCGACCCGCGCGAACTTCCGTACGGGAGAACTCACGGTGTGCACGATGGTGCCGATGCGAGCGGTACCGCATCGGGTGGTGATCCTGCTCGGGCTCGATGACGAGAGCTATCCCCGCGCCGGAGGGGGCAACGGTGACGACATCCTGGCGTCCGACCCCTGGGTGGGAGAGCGTGACATCCGCAGCGAAGACCGGCAATTGCTGCTCGACGCGACCATGTCGGCTGTGGACCGGTTGATCGTGCTCTACACCGGCAACGATCCGGTGACCGGGCTGCGGCGGCCGCCCGCGGTGCCGGTGGGCGAACTGCTGGACGCCGCAAACGGAATGCTTGCGACCGGGTCGGTGCTGACCGTTCATCCCCTGCACGCGTTCGATCCTGCCAATTTCGTCGTGCCTGCGCCGTTCAGTTTCGATCGTTCGGCGCTCGCGGGCGCGCGCGCCACCCGTGGTGTCCAGGTGGCCGAACCACAGCTCCTGTCAGATCCGCTGCCACCTCGTGCCGGGGACGTCGAATTGGCGGAATTGATCGCGTTCGTCGAGCACCCGATGCGGGCCTTCTGTCGGCAGCGACTCGGCCTCTACCTGCCCGGCGATGAGGAAGAGCTCGACGACGTGCTCAGTGCAGAGATCGGGGGCCTGGACAAGTGGTCCATCGGCGATCGGATGCTGGCAGCGCGGCTGGCCGGCGTGGACGCAGCGGCGCTGCGAGCCGGTGAACTGAGGCGCGGCACCCTGCCACCGTTCCGCTTGGGCGGTGAGGTCTTTCGTGGGATATCCGACGACGTCGAAGCGCTGGTCGCTGCGGCCGAACCGCTGTACGAGGGCAGCCCGGAATCGTTCGACGTGACCGTCGACCTCGCGGGCGGCAGGCGCCTGACGGGTACGGTGACCGGCGTCCACGATGGGGTATTGGTTCGCACGGTCTTCTCGCGGCTGGCGGCCAAACATCGGGTCGCGGC
Organism: Williamsia soli; assembly: GCF_017377795.1. Taxonomy (GTDB): domain Bacteria; phylum Actinomycetota; class Actinomycetes; order Mycobacteriales; family Mycobacteriaceae; genus Williamsia; species Williamsia soli. The sequence goes on from NZ_JAFRDR010000002.1 coordinate 130,164, forward strand.
GTGGGTGAACCTGCTGGCGTTGGCGGCAGCGGAGCAGCGCGACTGGTCTGCCGTCGTCGTCGGACGAGCCCGTTTCGGGAACCGGCTGCAACGATCCCGGTTGACGCCGCCTGCCGACCCCGGCGAGATCTTGCAGCAGATCGTGGACCTGCGTGATCGCGGGCTTCGTGCGCCTCTGCCGTTGCCCACCGCTGCCGGCGCCGAATACGCCGCACGACGGTACCGAGGGGACGACGATGCGCTGGCGCTCGATGCGGCGGAGAAGAGCTTCGACAACCAGTACGGCGGCGAGGCCCAGGACCTGTACGTCCGGTACCTCTTCGGTGGCGTCCTGACTGCTGTCACCGCTGCTGAACCCGACGCCGGCGAGAGAGCGTGGGACCAGATGCCGACCCGGTTCGCCGCGTCGGCCGTCAGACTGTGGAACCCTGTCCTCGACGCCGAGAAGGTGAACTGATCAGATGACGCAGAGTCGGATCGTCCCGGTCACCTTCGACGTGACGGGCCCGCTGCCCACCGGAACCACGGTGCTCGAGGCCAGCGCAGGCACTGGAAAGACCTATGCAATAGTCGGGCTCGCGGCCAGACACGTCGCGGCAGGAGTGCCACTCTCGGAACTGCTGCTTGTCACATTCAGCCGTTTCGCGACTGCAGAACTACGTGAGCGCACCCGCCTTCGGTTCGGCGGACTGGTCGACGCGCTGTCAGATCCTGCTGTTGCTGCGGGCTCAGACGATCCGCTGGTCACGATGCTCGCGAAAGGTGCGCCGGCCGAGGTCGCGGCCCGCCGGACGAATCTGATCGCAGCGCTGTCGGACTTCGATGCCGCGACCATCGCCACCACGCACACGTTCTGTAGCAGGATGCTCGACGGCCTCGGCATCGCAGGAGATTTCGAGAACGACATCACCCTCGTCGAAGATGTGGGAGACCTGATCACCGAGGTCACCGATGACCTGTACCTGAAAAAGTACAGCGGCAGTGACGGTGTGCCGTTCAGTGTGCGCGACGCGCACGCCTTCGCCAGGGCCGCGGTCTTCCAGCGGCAGGCGCGACTGGCCCCGGATGCGGACCCCGGCAGCGATGAGTACTTTCGCGTGGAGTTCGCGGCACAAGTGCGCGCCGAGGTGGAACGCCGCAAACGGATGACCAACATTCGCGACTACGACGACCTGCAGACCCTGCTCCGCGACACGCTCGTGGACCCGGAGCACGGACCGCAGGCATGTGCGCGAGTCCGTAGCCGATTCCGGGTGGTGCTCGTCGACGAGTTCCAGGACACGGACCCGGTGCAGTGGGAGATCTTCAAGGCGGCGTTCCACGGTCACACCGACCTCGTGCTGGTCGGCGATCCGAAACAGTCCATCTACGCATTTCGTGGCGCTGAGGTCTTCAGCTACCTGGAGGCGGTCAGAACCGCGGACAATCACCAGGTGCTACCGACCAACTGGCGTAGCGACGCCGGCTTGGTCGAGGCGCTCGACCATGTCTACGGCAATGCGGCCCTGGGCAGTCCGGAGATCGTCGTGCACCACGTCGACGCGAACACCTCGCAATCGCGGTTGCCGTCCGTGGCACCACTGCGGCTGCGATACCTCAAGCGGAGTGGCCACGGGCCGTTGAGCAAAGCCGGGTTCCCGGTACTGGACAGATTACGACGCTCAGTCGCCGACGATGTCGCTGCCGACCTGGCCGAGCTGCTCAACGCCCGCCCGGATCTCGTCGTCGCCGGTCAGGCCCGGCCGGTCGCGCCCGGCGACATCGCAGTGTTGGTGCGAAACCACAAGCACCTGAGCATGATCCAGGCCGCACTCGATGACGCGGGCGTCCCGTCGGTGCTGGCGGGGGGAACCAGCGTCTACAGCACGCAGGGTGCGCGGGACTGGTTGTGGCTACTGCAGGCCATGGAACAGCCCAGCAGGTCTGCCCGCGTGCGGCTCGCAGCCCTGACCCCTCTGCTCGGCTGGACAGCCACGGAACTGGACGAGGGGGGCGATGAACTCACCGCCGACATCAGCACCCTCGTCAGGGAACTCGTATCGGTGTATCAGACGTCCGGATTTGCTGCGGTTTACGAACAACTCTCCGGGCGACGTGACATCGCCGGGCGGATCCTGACCATCACCGGCGGTGAGCGCAGACTCACCGATCTGACCCACGTGGCGCAACTCTGTAACCGAGCGGTCGTCGAGCGCGGGCTCGGGTTGACCGCGTTGGTGCGCTGGCTGCAAGAGTTGATCTCCGATCCGACCACCGGGAACCAGGCCGACCAGAGTCGCCGGCTGGACAGCGATGCCGAAGCGGTGCAGCTGCTGACAGTGCATCGCAGCAAGGGTCTCGAGTTCCCCGTCGTCTACGTCCCGTACGGCTGGGACGCCGCCCGCAACCCGACGCCGGCCACTCTGGTGCTGCACGACGAGACCGGCGAGCGGGTACTCGATATCGGAGGAAAGGACGCGCCCGGATACCGCATGCGTCGGGAGGCGTCCGGCTCGGAAGACGACGGCGAAGAGTTGCGGCTGCTGTACGTCGCCCTGACCCGGGCCGGATCCGCGGTCGTACTGTGGTGGGCTCCAGGCGGACCGACGAGGTCGTCGCCGCTGCACCGTCTCCTGTTCAGCCGCGACCGCGCGACGCCGGACCCCCGGCCCACCGTCCCCGACGACGCCACCGCGGCGCGACGTCTCACCGAATGGGCTGAGCTGGCCGGTGCCGGTGTTCGGGTGGAACCAGCGCGCTTCGACGGGCTGCAGGTCCCGCGATGGGACGATCGCTCGACGCCTGAGGGCGAACTCGACGCCGCTCACTTCGATCGTCGGATCGACCACACCTGGCGGCGTACCTCGTATTCGGCCCTGATCGCCGGGTCGCAGCATCAGGCCCCGGTCGCCAGTGAGCCCGAGTACTCGGAGAAGACCGACGAGCAGACGGAGGAGCCGCTGGCGGAGCCTGTCGACGACGGGCCAGAGGAGTTGAGGCATCCGTCGCTGATGAACTCCCTTCCCTTCGGTGCCGCGTTCGGCACCCTCGTTCACGAAGTCCTCGAACTGGTCGACACCGACGTCGACGACCTCGCGGCCGAGGTGCGATCCAGATGTGCGGACGCGGTGCGAATCCGTCTGGTGGACATCGATGTCGATGCGCTGGCCACAGCGCTGCTCGCGGTGCTGGCAACCCCGCTAGGCGAGGCGCAGGTGACGCTCGCCCAGATTTCGTCGTCGGATCGGCTGCCGGAATTGACCTTCGAGCTTCCGCTCGGATCACAGACCGAGGCGACCCTGAGGGGCATCGGTGATCTGATGGAGCGCTTTCTGCCTGCCGCAGATCTGCTCGCCGACTACCCCGAGCACCTACGTCGAGTACCTGCGCCGCCGCTGCGTGGTTTCCTCACCGGAAGCATCGACGCCGTCCTCCGGCTACCCGGCAACTCATTCGTGGTCGTCGACTACAAGACCAACCGGACCGCTCGCGGCGATCTCAGTTGCCTCGACTACACACCCGAGTCGATGGCGCGCGAGATGGTTCATTCGCACTATCCACTGCAAGCGTTGCTGTATTCCGTTGCGCTGCATCGCTATCTCCGCTGGCGGTTACCGGACTACACACCGCAGCAGCATCTCGGCGGTGTGCAGTATCACTTCGTCCGGGCCATGATCGGACCGCAGACCCCGGCCGGATGCGGCGTCTTCGAATGGAAACCGCCTGCCGAACTGATCGTCGCCACGTCGGATCTGATCGCGGGAAGGGTTCTGACAGCGTGAGTATCGAGTCAGACAATCGAATAGTGCAGCGGGCCCACCCGGCGCTTGCGCCTTTCAACCGGGCCGGCGTATTGAGCGCCGCTGACATCCACGTGGCGCAGACCCTCGCGACGCTGAGCAGGTCCGAGATCGAGCCCACGGTATTGCTCGCTGCGGCGCTTGCGGTCCGGGCGGTCCGGCTGGGGTCGGTCTGTGTCGAGGTCAACCGCCTGTCCGAGGTGGCCGTCGACACCGAGGAGTTCGGCATCGACCCTGCGACCCTGCCGTGGCCGGATCCCGCCGAGGTCGCCGCCGCCCTCGCGACGAGTCCGTTGGTGGTGGGCGCCGATTCGGGCCCGCTGCGTCCCCTGTATCTGGCCAAGACACCTGAGGGGCCGCTGCTCTATCTGCGCCGATACTTTCTGCAGGAACAACGCATCCGCGAGGTTCTGGACGAGCGTGCACAGAGCCATCCGGTCATCGACGCGGGGCGGCTCACAACCGGACTGGACAAGCACTTTCCCGATGCGGCGCCGGATCGGCAGCGTGTGGCCGCCGCGTTGGCGACCGCGGGCTGGACCACGGTGATCGCGGGCGGACCGGGTACCGGGAAGACCCACACCGTGGCCCGCGTCTTGGCCTTGATGTTCGACGAGTACGGTCCACAGCTGCGAGTGGCACTGGCCGCGCCGACAGGACGCGCTGCGGCACAGCTGGAAGAGTCCGTACGGTCGCAGTCGACGGCCCTGGGACTGCCCGAGGATCTGACGGCTACCACTCTTCACCGACTTCTCGGCTGGAAGCCCGCCAGCCGCAGCAGATTCGCCCACGACGCGAACAACCGCCTACCCCACGACCTGGTGGTGGTCGACGAGACCTCGATGGTGTCGCTGACGATGATGTCTCGGCTGCTCGATGCGTTGCGTCCGCAGAGCCGATTGGTGTTGGTCGGCGATCCCGACCAGCTGGCCTCGGTCGATGCGGGGGCGGTCCTGGCCGATCTCGTGGCCAGACCGGTCTCGCAGCCGACCCATCCGGTCCTTCAGGACGTGCTGGCGCCTGATCTGGTGGCAGATGCGAAGGATGACGATGCGCTCACCTCTGACGAGCGGGAGCGCCTCGGCGGTGGCGTCATCCGGCTCACCAAGGTGCGCAGGTTCGGTGAGCAGATCAAACGCCTGGCCTCAGCTGTACGCGAGGGTGATTCCGATCTCGTGATCGAACTGCTCGGTGCGGGTCATCCGGAGTTCGAACTAGTCGATCCCGATGACCTCATCGCCGTCCGAGGTGAGGTGGTGACCGCTGCGAGTAGCGTCGCCGAGGCTGCCGCTGCCGGCGACCCTCGATCGGCGCTCGCGGGCCTACAGACCCATCGGCTGCTGTGCGCGCACCGTGAAGGATCGTCCGGTGTCGAGTACTGGTCGCGGCTGGCGATGGAGTGGATCGACGCGCCTGCCGATGCCCTAGACGTGGGCAGCTGGTATCCCGGTCAGCCACTTCTCGTGACCGCGAACGACTACGACACCGGGATCTTCAACGGTGACACGGGGGTCGTGGTGAGTACCCAGGGGCGATTGATGGTGGCTTTCGCCCGTGGAGCCACGTGGAAGCTGCTGCACCCGTCGCAACTGGTGGCAGCTGTACCCGTGTACGCCATGACCATTCACCGGAGCCAGGGCTCGCAGTACGAGTCGGTGTCTGTGGTGATTCCGCCTGAGCGGTCGGCGCTGCTGACCCGCGAATTGCTCTACACCGCGATCACACGAGCGAGCGGGCACGTCAGGCTGATCGGTACCGAGGCAGCGGTCAGGGCAGGCGTCGACCGTAAAGTGTTGCGTGCCAGTGGATTGCGGACGCGGGTCAATTGATTTTGGAGTTTCTCGCGTCATCGCCGAACGCAAGGGCATCGACCGAGTCGGCATCAGCTGTCAACGGCATCCGCATGAACCATTCGTTGCGGAGCACCTGGCGCCGGGTGTCTTCCGGCAAACCCGCGAGCATGGTCATGGCACCCCCTCTGGCGATCTCACTGCGGTGCGCGCACAGAGCCTGCCACTTGAGATCGAGCCAGGGCTCCACATCGATGGTGGTGTCCACGGCTTCGTCGGGGATGCCGGGCAAGGGGCCTTCGGGCCCCGGCGACTGCTTCATCACCGGCGGCCACAGCACCTGCGCGATCGACAGCGGCATCGTCGCGAGATACACCAACTTTGTGCGCCAGGGCTTTCCGGTCCCCGGGTACAGCTGCGGGTAGGCAGCTGCCCCGACCGCGGCCAGGGTCACGCGGTGCGCCTGTACATGGTCCGGATGCCCGTAGATTCCGAGCGGATCGTAGGTCAGCACGGTATCGGGGCGGAACTCGCGGATGTGCGTCACGAGTGCACCGACTGCCTCGTCGAAAGGCGCATCGCAGAACGCAGCTCGGCCGGGCGCGGAATCATCGACCAGGCGGTCTCCATAGCCGAGCAACTGCGGGTCTCCCGCGCCCAGTAGCTCGAGCGACTCTCCGAGCTCCATCGACCGCGTCGTGCCCGCCGCCCAGGTACAGGTCACGACCGCGGTCCGGCCACCGAGTTCCGAGCACCGAGCCAGGACACCGCCGGTCCACAAAGCTTCGTCGTCGGGATGCGCGTGAACGCAGAGCAGACTTGGATGCGGCATCATTTCAGCGTAGCCGGGGCCGGCGGATCGGCGACCGTAACGGCTGTGGGTGGTGACGAAGCCCTGCTCACGGCCGCGTGGAGCGCATAAATTCCGAACTACCAAGTGAAGGTGGCGGACTAGAGTCACTCCATGACCCAAAGCTCGCCCCGTAAGACGAATGTGTTCGCGAAGGTTTCGCCCGCCGGCTGGGCGGCCCTCGTACTGTCGATCATCGCAGTGATCTTCGTACTGCAGAATCGGCGTTCGACGAGTATTCAACTGTTCTGGATCACAGTGGATTCGCCACTGTGGTTCACCCTGCTGGCTGTGTTCGCGGTGGGTTGGCTGGTCGGGGTGCTCACCATGCGCGGACGCGCGAAGCGCAAGATCTGACTTCACCTACGGCGTCTGGTCCACGGTGATCTCCGGGCTTGCCAGCTTGTGATCTCTCCTGTGTGAAGATTGCCCGCCTGTGAAGAATTTGGAGGCGCAGTGGCTGTCGTGTGGAATCAATTGGTGCCGAAGCGGATGGTCTTCGGCGGGCTTGTCGTCGCGACCGTCTCCGTGTGGTTGTCGATGACCCCGTCGCTCCTGCCGCGGGGATGGTTGTTCCAAGGTGTCGTCAGCGGGGCCTCGGCTGCGATCGGGTACGGGGTCGGTGTACTCGGATCGATGCTCGTCCGGTATGTCGTCAGGCGCGAGGCTTCCGCGAACGCAAAGCGCATCGCCTGGCGGGTACTGGCGGGCGTCGGGGCGACCGGCACGATCCTCGGTCTCGTGTGGTTCGGATCCTGGCAGAGCGAACTGCGCGACCTCATGGGTACCGAGGAGTTCGGAGCGTTCGGGTACCCACTGGTCAGGTGCTGACGGACCAGCAGGCAGCCACCGAATGAGAAGATCCAGACGGGGTACGGGCTGCGGATCACTTGCACGCAGAGCACACTGAACCCATGGCGATCATCAACAAAGGGTTCGGCGCCCGGCGCCGGCAACAGAACGACCGGATTCCGCCGGGGCAATACCTCACCAACGATTTCCCCGTCTTGTCTGCCGGGCCCACGCCGTCGATACCACTGTCGGAGTGGACGTTCGAAATAGAGGCACCCGGCCAGCAAACCCGCAGCTGGACCTGGGACGAGTTCATGTCCCTTCCTCAAGAGGACATCACGGTCGACATCCACTGCGTGACGGCCTGGTCGAAACTCGACACCACCTGGCGTGGGGTGTCGCTGGACGTGCTGCTCGGTGACGATGTAGACCCCGACGGGTTCGTGATGGCGCATTCCTACGGCGGCTACACGACGAACGTCCCACTCGAGGACGTACTCGATGGCAAGGCCTGGATCGCGCACACCTTCGATGGTGAGCCGCTCGATCCCGAGCACGGCGGACCAGCGCGTTTGCTCATCCCGCACCTGTACTTCTGGAAGTCGGCCAAGTGGGTCGACAGTATCCGGGTGATGGACTCGGATGTGCCAGGATTCTGGGAGACCAACGGCTATCACAATCACGGGGATCCCTGGAAAGAGGAACGATATTGGTGAACGGGTGGCGGCCGGCGACGGTCGTCGCGGCGTCGATGGAGACACCTACCGCACGGACTCTGCGACTGCAGCTGCCCGAGCGCGGCAGGGTGCTCCCGGGCCAGCACATCGACATCCGGCTCACAGCCGAAGACGGTTATCAGGCGGTCCGGTCGTATTCGGTGGCCGCAGCGGGGGGTGATGACCTGCTCGAGACGACCATCGAGGAGCTCGCCGACGGAGAGGTGTCGCCCTATCTGATCAACGACCTCGAGGTCGGGGATCAGGTCGAGATCCGCGGACCCATCGGCCGATGGTTCACCTGGCACGCGGCTGATCCGGCACCGGTGCAATTAATCGCGGGCGGTTCCGGCGTGGTCCCGCTGATGTCGATGATCCGAGCCCGTGAGAGCAGCGGATCAGAGGTACCATTCCGATTGCTCTACTCCCTGCGAACCCCCGAGACCCGTTACTACACCGCCGAACTGGACAGGCTCGAAGACTCGCACCGGCTACAGATCGACTATCTCTACACCCGGCAGGCTCCACCGGGATCATCCAGGCCTGCCGGCAGACCCGATGCGGCAGAGTTTGCCGAACGGGTGATCCCGGTCGATCAAGAACCCGAGATCAGGGTGTGCGGACCCACGGCGTTCGTCGAGCAGTACGCGCAGTGGCTGGTCGATCTCGGCTACCCGACAGCGACCATTCGGACCGAGAGGTTCGGGGGATGACGCTGCACGACGCGTCGTGGCGTGCGTTCGCCTCTGACAACTACGCAGGGATGTTGCCCGAAGTACTCGCGGCGCTGGGCGAAGCCAATGGTGGACACCAGTCGTCCTATGGCGAGGATGTCTACACCGACGCCCTCCGCGAGGTGATCCGGGATGAGTTCGGCGCACGCGCTCAGATCTTCCCGGTATTCAACGGCACCGCGGCGAATGTGGTGTCGCTGACCTCGATGATGCCGCGCTGGGGCGCGGCCATAGTGGCCGAGTCGGCCCATGTCCAGAACGACGAGGGTGGCGCGCCGGAACGGGTGAGCGGTCTCAAACTGATGACCGTTCCTGTCGCCGGCGGCAAGCTCACCCCAGAGTCCATCGCGACACAGGCCTGGGGATGGGGCGATGTGCAACGCGCGCAACCCTTGGCAGTCAGCATCACCCAGGCCACCGAGCTCGGCACCGTGTACACCGCGGACGAGATCAGGTCGATCTGCGACTATGCGCACGCCCATCAGATGACCGTGCATATCGACGGTGCCAGACTGTGGAATGCTGCTGCGGCGCTTGATATGTCGTTCGGTGATTTCACGTCTGCCGTCGGGGTGGACGTGGTGAGTCTCGGCGGCACCAAAGCCGGTGCGTTGGGGGCCGAGGCGGTGGTCATCCTCGACCCAGAACTGGCGGACGGTATGGCGTACCTCCGGAAACTGAGCATGCAGCTGGCGAGCAAGATGAGGTTCATCTCGGCGCAACTGCTGGCGCTGTTCTCCGGTGGCGCCGGTATCGCCGCAGCGGCTCATGCGAATTCGATGGCGTCGCGTCTGCGTTCGCAGCTCGAAGGTGTTCCGGGCCTGTCGTTCACCCACCCCACCGACGCGAACGCGGTGTTCGCCGTCCTCGATCCCGCTGTGGCGGAACGTATCCGCGACACCTGGAAGTTCTACACCTGGAACGAGTTCACCGGAGAGGTGCGGTGGATGTGTTCCTTCGACACAACCGAGTCCGACGTAGACGGATTCGCAGCCACCATTCGGACCGAACTCACCGGGTAGAGCCCGATTCAGGCCTTGTCGGGATCGCCGCCGAGCTGGTGACGGAGCGTCTCGCCGACGTCGGGCATCCGGAACCGATGACCCAGGTCGGCCAACCGTGCGGGAACCACGTGCTGACTTGCCAGCGCGAGTTCTCGGGCGCCCTGTGAACCCAGGATGAGCTGCGGACCCAGCGACGGCACCGGGACGATGGCCGGGCGGTGGACCGCGGACGCCAGGGCCGCGGTGTACTCGTCGTTGCGCACCGCATTCGGCGCTACAGCGTTGATCGGGCCGACCACCCGTTCGTCGACGATGGCGCGGTAGTAGATGTCGATCAGGTCATCGATCCCGATCCACGGGAGCCACTGCTGCCCGTCGCCGAGTCGGCCGCCCAACCCCACTGTGAACAAAGGGCGCATCAGTCGAAGCGTCCCGCCGGCCGCGGCCTGGACGATGCCCGTACGCACCTGCACCGTGCGGCCACCGTGTGCGGCAGTCGCAGCAGCTTCCCAGTCCACGACCACATCGGCGAGGAAACCATCACCCCGTGAGGAGTTCTCGTCGAGCACTTCGTCGCCGCGGTCGTACCCGTAGAAGCCGACAGCAGAGGCGCTGATGAATGCCGGCGCGGGGTCTGACGCAGCCGCCACACGTGCCAACGCCGCGGTAGGTTCGATCCGGCTCTCACGGACAGCCTTTTTGTGGGCGTCGGTGAAACGCCCTGCGATCGACTCACCCGCGAGATGAACCACCGCGTCCACTCCGTCGAACAGGTCGGCGGCAGGGTTGTCGGGATCCCATCTGCGTTCATCCGGACCCTGTGGATCACGCCGGACCAGTTTGATCACCCGATGGCCTCCGGTGGTCAGCAGAGCGCTCAGGGGAGCGCCGACCAGTCCCGACGACCCGGTGATGGCGACGGTCAGCGGGGCGCCTCGCAGCGACTTCGCCCAGGCATGGGTCGCGAGATCGTCAGCGAGTTGGCGGTGCCGGTAGCGGAACATCGAGCGCAGAAGCGCTGCGGGAACAGGGGTGTTCACCGTGTCGGTGACGCGCGTCGAGCCGGGGTCGACCTCGGAGAACCCGTGATGGTGCGTCCAGGTCATGATGGTTCGCAGCGGCCACGAGTCGAGTTTGTCCACGAACTGGTTCGGCGGGTGGAACCGGGAGGCCTGGTGTTTGGCCTCCCACTTGAGTCCGCCCGGAAAGGCCAGTATCGCCGTCCCGTCTTCGAGTGAGTCGGCTTCCTGCACCAGCGACGGTGGCCCCCACGGTGGTGCGAGGCGCGTGAACGCGCCAGGCCGACCGTGCCAGGCGAACACCTCGTCGATGGGGGCGGGGACGATGCTCGAATGCGTGATACCCATGGGCCCACGCTACGCAGGTCGCCCGACTGGCCGACAAAAGCACAGCGTCCAGCCAACAGCACATGTTGGAACCGGTGCGTTCAACTGGGCGGTGTGCTTTTGTTTCATGGTGTCAGGGAGGAGAAGTCATGAGGCGACCCGTTGCTCCCAGAGGTGAACTACGGCCTGACCGTGGCGGGGTGACTGTGACCAGAGTGGCCGTACCGCCGAGCGATCTGCTCCGACACACCTGGTTCGCACAGTGGGATCTCGACACTCCAGCTCTGCAGCCCGTGCTCGAGCACCCCGGAGGAAACGTGGTGGTCGAATCCGACCGTGCAGCGCTCTACTGCGTGAGCCAGGGGACCACAGAACGCAAGTTGGAGGCGACCGGATGGGCAGCGGGGGTGTTGTTGCGACCGGCAGCGATCACCATCATGACCGGGCGTTCGATGACGAGTGGTTCGCGTACAGGGCCTGCGCTACCGATCGGGGAACCACTACCCATCCCTTCCGATGGTGGATTGAGTACGCGGATCCACGAGGTCATGACGGCGGTGAAGTCCTCGAGCGGCGAAAAGTTCGACGCGGTAGCGGACCTCTACGACCGCTGGAGCCTACAGTGGACCGTCGATGACGAAGGGCTGTTGATCAATCAGATCATCGACGCCGTCGAGGATGAGAACGGTCCTCGGCGGGTGGCAGACCTGGCCGCAGCGTTCAACATGTCGACGAGAGCGCTACAGCGCCTCACAATCCACCGGACGGGCCTCAGCCCGAAATGGCTCATCCAGCGACGCCGGTTGCAGGACGCGGCGCTCGCGCTGCGTCGCGGGGACTCGTCGATCGCCGACGTCGCCGCGCAACTGGGATACGCAGATCAGGCACACCTTGCGCGTGAGTTCAAAGCCGTGATCGGACAGACGCCGAGGGACTATGTCGGCGCCGTGCGGTCCTCGGACAACTGACTCCGAGTCACGCTCGACGCCCGATCCCGAGGAATCCGCGCAGCATGTGTTCCGCGGACGACACAGGTGCGATCACCCGTTCGGCGAGATCCACGATCAACTCGACACGGCCCACGATCTTCTCCACACGCTCGACGACACCGATCATCGTGGACACCGTTGTGTCGACGCGGGTCAGGGTCGCCGAGAAATCGTCGAGGGCCGACCCGAAACTGTCCAGAGTGGTGTCGAAGCCACCCAGTGCCCGGTCGAAGTCGGTGAGTGCGCTGCCCAGATCGCCCATGATCGTATCGAGCTGTCCGACAGTGATATCGGCGTTCATCGCTGCCTGTGCCAGCTTGCGGAAGCGTTGTCGTTCCGCTCCGTCCTCGCCGTTGTCCTTGGTCACCACGGACCCAGTATCAACCCGGGCGTCGGCCACTGCGTCCTGAATCAGCAAACACCTGTAGTCGGATGTGATGTGCGGTCTGTTCCCTATGCTCGTGCTGGAGATGAAGCTCGACCGGAAGTACGGATCGGACGACAGTGAGGGAGAGGAACATCATGGCCGAGCAGGTGGATGTGATCGTTGTCGGTGGAGGTCTCGCCGGGTTGGTGGCCGCGCACGAAATGGTCAAGGCCGGACGGCGGGTGGCAATCCTCGAACAGGAGAACGAGCAGAACCTCGGTGGTCAGGCGTTCTGGTCCCTCGGAGGGCTGTTTCTCGTCGATACCCCGGAGCAACGCAGGCTCGGCATCAAGGATTCGGTGGAGCTGGCCCGGCAGGATTGGTTCTCCTCCGCCGGGTTCGATCGCGACCGTGAGGATCACTGGCCTCGCCAGTGGGCCGAGGCGTACGTGAACTTTGCGGCCGGCGAGAAGCGGGCGTACCTGAATGCGTTGGGTTTGAAGGTGATGGCCACCGTCGGGTGGGCCGAACGCGGAGGCGGCGCAGCGGGGGGCCATGGCAACTCCGTTCCCCGTTTCCACATCACCTGGGGGACCGGGCCCGAGGTGGTCCGAGTGTTCCGCGAACCGGTGCTCGAGGGCGCAGGTAGAGGTCTGGTGAGCTTCCACTACCGCCACCAGGTCGACGAGATCATCGTCGAGGGCGGTGCCGCCGTAGGGGTCCGCGGCACGGTGCTGGCGCCCTCCACCCAGCGGCGCGGCGCGGAATCGACACGTGAGGCGGTCGGTGAGTTCGAGCTGCGGGCGCATGCAGTGGTCGTCACTGCCGGAGGTATCGGCGGGAACTTCGAGCTGATCAAGAAGAACTGGCCCACCGAGCGCCTCGGTCCGGCGCCCGCGCACATGATCAGCGGGGTGCCCGCACACGTCGACGGGCGGATGCTGGGGATCACCGAAGGTGCGGGCGGCAGCATCGTGAACCGGGACCGGATGTGGCACTACACAGAAGGCATCAAGAACTGGGATCCGATCTGGCCGAACCACGCCATCCGCATCATCCCTGGGCCCTCGTCGCTCTGGCTGGATGCGACCGGCAAACGGCTTCCTGTGCCCAACTTCCCGGGATTCGACTCTCTCGGAACGCTCGGGACCATCACCAGGGGCGGGCACGACTTCACGTGGTTCATTCTCACGCAGGCGATCATCGAGAAGGAGTTCGCGCTTTCCGGATCCGAGCAGAACCCCGACTTCACGGGCAAAGACGTCAAACTGCTGCTGCAGCGCGTGAAAAAGGGTGCCACCGACCCGGTCGAGGCCTTCAAGTCGCACGGGGTCGACTTCGTCGTGCGTGACAACCTGCGAGACCTGGTTGCAGGGATGAACGAGATCACCACAGGCCCCACGCTCGACTTCGAACAGATCGAGGCCGAGGTGGTGGCGCGCGACCGTCAGCTGGAGAACAAATACACAAAGGACATGCAGATCATGGCGATCCGGAATGCCCGAAACTATCTCAGTGACAAGATCATCCGCGTGGCCAAGCCGCACCGCCTGCAGGACCCCAAATACGGTCCGATGATCGCGGTCCGGTTGCATCTGGTGACCAGGAAGACCCTCGGGGGGCTCGAGACCAATCTCGACTCCCAGGTGATCCGGGCCGACGGAAGCGCATTCGACGGCCTTTACGCGGCGGGGGAGATAGCGGGCTTCGGTGGGGGCGGTGTGCACGGGTACAACGCGCTGGAGGGCACATTTCTCGGCGGTTGCATCTTCTCGGGACGCGCTGCGGGTCGGGCTCTGGCCCGCGACCTCAGCTGAGCGTTCGGCTCAGTGAGCCGGGGCCGGCGCGGGCGCCTTGGCCTCGGCTTCGTGTGCCGCCTCTGCGGCGATCGCTTCGGCATGCGCCCGTGGCCGGGCCTCGCGTATCCGAAGGTCGATCTGATAGGAGATGATCGCAAGCGCGAACAGCCCGAGCGTCAGGTTGAGAAGCGCCCCGAAGCCCTCGGTGGCGAAGTCCACGAGCGCATTGAGCATCGCGAACGTCAGGGCGCCGTACCGCAGGAACTGCAGTGGCCAGAGCTTGTCTGTCCGGGTGCGCGCGATCATCGCCGGTAGCGTGAAAGCCAGGGTGATCCCGGCGCTGAACAGCAAGATGTACGTGGCGATACTGGCCCCCGCCAGTTCGACCTCGAGGTTGTCGTCGGAGTAATACGGATTGTCGAGCGCGATGCCGACAACGCCGAGCACCACCGCGGCGAAGGATATGAACACCAGTGACCAGCCGACGATCGGCAACCAGCGCGGGCTGCGAAAGAACGACGGGATGAGCCGCGGAGCCCACTGCTGCAATGCGTACAAACGCGCCGACGCCGACGGCGCACCGATGAGCAGACTCCGGATGTGCTGCGCAGCCTCGGGATTCGCACCCTTTTCCTCCGCGCGTTCGACCAGGCGCAAACCTAGTTCGCGACGATGTGGTTGCAGGCCCCGCGCGACCCCGTCCGCGGCCATCGCGGCGGCGGTGGCGAGTTCCTCGTGGGCGCTCAGTGGCCGGATCTCCCGCATGATCCTGCCCAGGATCAGCACGACCACCACCAGCACGTACATGATCTCGGCCGAGGGACCGTAGAAGTAGTCGTTGTCCTTGGTCACGAACTTGCCGACCTCGTCGAGAAAAAGCCCAAAACCGATGCCGCCGAACACAACACAGAAAAGTCGGGCACCGTATCCGAGCATCCACCAACTCACCAGCAACGCCAGCATCATGAGTGCGCCGCCGTACAGGGCGTGCGCGATGTGCAAAGACCCACCGCCCACCTGCGGGTAGTCGGTCGCCCACAGATACCCCCTGGTGACGAGGATGGTAGCGATCGCAATGATCATGAAGGCCTCGGCCGAGCTGGTGCCGATCGCGTTTCGGGTGAACGGCCCGAGTCTGTGCGGTCGTGTGCCGGACGGTGTCACTTCGCTCCTAGACGCAGGTAGAGCTGGTGCTCCACGGTGAACAAAGTGTACTCAGAGCAGAGTCCCGAATGAGCGCTTCGGCTTGACACAGGCATCGGCATCGACCCCGTGCCGGAAGGGGATCACCATGGCCGGCGGCTTGAACGCCGACCTCGTATGGTTGCCGGGACAGTCCGGGGCCGATGGTGGACGAACTTTCGTCGAACATCCTGTGAGCTGCGGCGATGCCAGATACCCTCTGCCAATGAAGAGAACTCTGAGTGCTGTTGCGGCCGTCGTCGCACTATCGGCCGGAATACTGCTCCCGGCGACCGCACAGGCCACGCCCGGTGAGGGAATCAGCGGAGTGACGTTGCTGGACATCGAGATCCCGGCCGAATTGCTGCCGTTCATTCCTGACGGGGCTCACGTGGTGGCGAAGCAGATCACGATCGCCCCTGGTGGCACCACCGGCTGGCACTACCACGACGGCCCGGTGCTCGGGATCGTCCAAGCCGGGACGCTGACGCATCCGGGGTCGGACTGTAAACCGGTCATTTTCGACACCGGTGCGTTCATCAACGAACCTAGCGGCAAGTCGAACACCCACGTCGGTCGCAACCTCGGCAAGGAGCCGGTGATCCTGGACGTGGTGTACCTCGAACCGATCGGCGCGCCGCTCTTCGAGGACGTCACGCCGGCACCACCGTGTGACAAGACGTAGCCGTCCGGGGGAGTCGTTTCGCCACCTCGAACCGCAGGTGTGGACCGACCCCCTAACATCGGTGTGGTGCAGATCGCAGAGAAAGTCGCCGTAGTCACCGGAGGGGGAGCCGGTATCGGCGCCGCCCTCGCCCACGCACTCTCCGAAGCGGGTGCCTCCGTCTTGGTCGCCGACCTCGATGCCGAATCGGCGACCTCCGTCGCCGCGCAGATCTCGGCGGCAGGATCGACAAGAGCCTTGTCGTTCGGGGGCGACGTCTCGGATCCCGAAGTGCTGGAGGAGATCATCGGCCGCGCCGAAGCCGAACTCGGGCCGGTCGACATCTTCTTCGCCAATGCCGGAACCACCGCGGGCCTCGGACTCGACACCCCTGATTCCCAATGGGACGTGGCTCTGGGGGTCAACGTGCTGGCCCATGTGCGTGCCGCCCGAATCCTGGTTCCGAAGTGGATAGAACGCGGGGGCGGGTACTTCGTGTCGACCGCGTCCGCGGCAGGTCTGCTCACCCAGATCGGGTCCGCGACGTATTCGGTCTCCAAACATGCGGCTGTCGGGTTCGCGGAATGGCTGTCGGTGACGTACGGAGACCAAGGGGTGGCCGTGAGTTGCCTGTGCCCGATGGGCGTCGAGACCAAGCTCCTCCGATCTGGCTTTCAGACCGATCAACCGGGCGCGTCCGTGGCCGCGAGCGCGGTGACGAGCGCCGGCGCCGTATTGAGTCCGGCAGAGGTCGCGACCGCTGTCCTCGCCGCGATGGAGGAGGAGAAGTTCTTGATTCTGCCGCACCCGGAGGTGCTCGACTTCTACCGTAACAAGGGGTCGGACTACGACCGATGGATAGGTGGGATGCGCCGCTACCAACGGCACTTGATGTCGAACCCGTGATCGCCGCTCTTCCGTTCAATTGAAAGCTGGTTATTGTCAATGGATTTCGCTTACTCGCCGCGCTGTCTCGAGTTTCAGGATCGTCTTGTCGACTTCATGGACGCCCACGTCTACCCGGCAGAGGCCACCTACGCCCAGCAGATGGCGGAATCGGGTGACCCGCATTTCGATCCACCGATCATCGAGGAACTGAAAGCGGAAGCGAAGTCCAGGGGCCTGTGGAACCTCTTCCATCCCGACCCGCAGTACGGAGCGGGCCTGACGAACTCCGAGTACGCGCCGCTGGCCGAGATCATGGGTCGCAGCGCCGGTTTGGCGCCTGAGGCCACCAACTGCTCTGCACCCGACACGGGCAACATGGAGGTGTTCTCGCTGTTCGGGACCGACGAGCACAAGGAACGCTATCTGCAGCCCTTGTTGGACGGCACCATTCGGTCGGCATTCGCGATGACCGAACCGGATGTCGCCAGTTCCGACGCGACGAACATCCGGATGTCCATGGTCCGCGACGGCGACGACTGGGTGCTCAACGGTCGAAAGTGGTGGACGTCAGGCGCTTTGCATCCCAATTGCGCAGTGCTCATCGTGATGGGTAAAACCGATCCGGACGCGGCCGCGC
The DNA here is from genome assembly GCF_017377795.1 of Williamsia soli. Taxonomy (GTDB): domain Bacteria; phylum Actinomycetota; class Actinomycetes; order Mycobacteriales; family Mycobacteriaceae; genus Williamsia; species Williamsia soli. The sequence continues at coordinate 147,701 of NZ_JAFRDR010000002.1, forward strand.
ACGCGCAGCAGTCGATGATGGTCGTTCCCATCGACGCGCCCGGTGTGAAGTTGCTCCGCAATCTTCCTGTCTTCGGCTACCAGGATCGCGAAGGGCATGCGGAGGTGGTGTTCGAAAACGTCCGTGTCCCGGACGCCGACGTCCTTGCCGGTGCAGGTGCCGGTTTCATGATCGGGCAGGCCAGGCTCGGTCCCGGCCGCATCCATCACTGTATGCGCGCGATCGGGATGGCGGAGCGTGCTCTCGAACTGCTGTGTGAGCGCGCCTCATCGCGGGTTGCGTTCGGCAAGCCGCTGGCCGCGCAGGCCAACATCCAGGATTGGGTTGCCGAGGCCCGAATCGAGATCGAGATGACCCGGTTGCTCACGCTGAAGGCAGCGTGGCTCATGGACACGGTGGGAAACAAGCAAGCGCGCACGGAGATCTCCGCGATCAAGGTCGCAGCTCCCAACATGGCGCTCAAGATCGTCGATCGTGCCATCCAGGTGCATGGAGGCGGAGGGGTTTCGGACGACTTCCCACTCGCCAGCATGTACGCGCACCTTCGCACGCTGCGCCTGGCGGATGGACCCGACGAAGTGCACAAGCGGAGTATCGCGCGACACGAACTCGGTCGGTACCGCACGACCGGAAAGTCGGCATGAACGCCCCGGTCGGGATCGACACCGAGGCGGTCACGACCTGGATGGTCGGCTTGGGGGTGTCTGCTGCTCCGCCTCTGTTCTTTCAGCGGATCGGAAACGGCCAATCGAACCTGACGTTCCTGGTCTCCGATTCCGACGGCAACAAGTGGGTGCTGCGCCGACCACCGCTGGGAGCGTTGCTCGCCTCCGCGCACGACGTCCTACGCGAACACCGCATCATGTCCGCCCTGCAGGACACACCCGTCCCGGTGCCGCGGATGATAGCCACAACAGCTGATCCCGACATCACCGATGCCCCATTGGTTTTGATGAGTTACATCGACGGCGCGGTGATCGACGACCGGGCCGTTGCCGAGACGCTGACAGAAGATCACCGGCGACGCATCGGCCTTTCGCTGCCGAAGGCGCTCGGGACCATCCACGCGATCGATCTCGAGACCGTCGGGCTGAATGATCTGGCCAGCCACAAACCGTACGCGGCAAGACTGCTCAAACGGTGGACCGGTCAGTGGGAGAAGTCGAAAACCCGCGACGTCGAAGCGGTTACGCGAGTCGCCGAGGCGCTCGCGAACCATGCACCGGAGCAGACCGAGCTGACCCTCGTGCACGGTGACTACCATCTGAGCAACGTGATCACGTCATCCTCGGACGGTGAGGTGATCGGAGTCGTGGACTGGGAGTTGTGCACCCTCGGCGACCCACTCGCCGATCTGGGGAACTTGTTGGCATTCTGGCCGGAATCCACCGACCCGGTTGCGGCGCTGTCCACCGTCCCCACGCTGCCAGGCTTTCCGGCCCGAGCAGAGGTCATCGATGCCTATGCCTCGGCAACCGGTCGCGACGTGAGCGCCGCGGGGTACTGGCACACCATGGGTCTGTGGCGACTGACGATCATCGCGGAAGGCATTCTGCGGCGGTTGATGAACGACCCGCGTAATGCTTCACGCGATGGCGGACCCACCGCTGCTCTGATCGACAATTTGTCCGAGCGCACGTTGCAGGTCGGTTCGGAAGCGGGCCTGCTGTAGCGATGATCAACCCGGGCGCGGGATCTGCGCCATGCGTCCCTGTCCCAACCACTCCGGAACACTTGTGCGAATCTCGCGACCGGCAATGATCTGCACGTCACCGCCGCGCAGTGCTCCGGCCCAGCTCACGTCCCCTCGCCAGATCGCGGTGAGTTCGCGGAGGCTGGAGGTCACGGTGGCGGTGACGTCGAAGCCCGGGTCGTAATCGCAGATGTCCGCGTCGCCATCGGAGACGACCAGCCACCATCTCGACACTGCGGACTGAACTCCACTGAGCTGAAACGTGACGACGGTACGCGTGCGCGGCCACCGCTCGACGTCCACGTTGCGGCGCATGTCCCACATCAGCAGGTGGGGATCGAGGTCGGCGTCGCCCAATCCGCCGATCCACCGCACCCCCCAGGCATTCAGTGCCTCGACGACCGTCGACAGTTCGCGCCCACTGGCGGTCAGCTCGTACCGGGTACGGCCACCGTCGACCAGTCGGTCGATCACACCCGCCCGTTCGAGTGTGCGAAGGCGCTTCGACAGCAGCGCCGGTGACATCTTGGGAACCCCGCGCCGCAACTCGTTGAAATGACAACTACCGGCGAGGAGTTCGCGTACCACCAGCAGTGTCCACCGCTCGTCGAGCACTTCCATGGCCTTGGCGACGGGGCAGAACTGACCGTATCCGGGCATAGCGACTCCTTGATCTGCACCTAGTACACACTGCTCGGGGGCGTAGGACCAGTACAGATTCGAAAGCGGCGACAGTACAGATCTGGCACTGGTTCCCTCGCGTGGGACGGCCGATGCTGAGAACAGGCGGCCGCCCGGCCACCGCCGAGAACAGAGGAGAAAGCTCATGACGAACAAGACCGCAGAACTCGCCGGCGACCTGTTGGCGCGGCACCGCGCGATGTGGGCCTCCGGTGACTATCCGGCCGTGGCGACCCAGGTGATCGCAGCCCTGGGACCGACGTTGGTCGACGCAATCGGGATTCGTGCTGGTGAATACGTCCTCGACATCGCGTCAGGAAGCGGAAACGCCTCGATACCCGCAGCCCGCAAAGGCGCCGATGTGGTGGCATCCGACCTGACGCCAGAACTGTTCGAGGCGGGACGCCAACTCGCCGCCGAAGAGCACGTCCAACTCAGCTGGCGAGAGGCCGACGCCGAATCACTACCCTTCGGTGACAAGAGTTTCGATGTCGTCATGTCCTGTGTGGGAGTCATGTTCGCGCCACATCATCAGGAGTCGGCCGACGAGTTGATCCGTGTGTGCCGAACCGGTGGGCGCGTCGGGCTCATCAACTGGACACCGGCGGGTTTCATCGGCCGCATGTTCGCCACCATGAAGCCGTACGCGCCCACCCCGGCACCGGGTGCACAGCCACCACCGCTGTGGGGCGACGAAGAGCACCTGCGCACGTTATTCGCCGACCGAGTCGATCAATTGTCCCTGGCGCGCCGGACTCTCGAGGTCGACCGGTTCGAATCCGGCGGGGAGTTCAGAGACTTCTTCAAGTCCACCTACGGCCCGACGATCGCCGTATACCGAAACATCAGCGGCGATCCCGACGCCACCGCGTCACTCGATCAGGCGCTGGCCGATCTGGCCGATGACGCCCTCGACGACGGGGTGATGAAGTGGGAGTACTTGTTGGCCACCGGGATCGTCCGATAACCCGGATGCGTTCTCACTCGTCGAGATCTGCTGCTTTCGTCCTCGAGGCATCGGTGATGATGTCGATGATCCGGCCATAGACGGGTTTGGTGGACGTGACGATCGACCCGTGATCCTCGCCGTCGAGCAGGATGACCTTGCCCGTGCCGTTCTGCTTGTCGACCGCGTCGACGTATCGCTGGGACAGCGACGGCAATACCACTGTGTCCGCCGTGCCGTGGACGGCGATGACCGGGGTACCGGGATCGATGTTCTGGATCGGATCGACGGACTTGTACCGGTCAGGTACCTGCTCCGGCGTACCCCCGAGCGCCGTCACGATGCGGTCGTCGCCGTTCTTCACCGCCTGCACCATGTCGAGGGGACCCGCCAACGAGATAACCTTCGTGGGCCGGAACTTCGGGTTGCTGCCCACCTCGTCGGACTCCAGTGTGTGCCTGGTCCCGCCCCAGACCGCGAGTTGCGCGCCGGCGCTGTGGCCGACGACGAGCGCGTCGGTGGTTTCGAGCTGAGGGAACTTCTTGTCGATTGCGACGACATTGTCGAGCGCCTGGGAAACGTCTTCGAACGTCGTAGGCCACCCGCCTCCGGAGCCGACCCGCCGATACTCGATGTTGTACACCGCCATGCCCTTGGCTGCGAGATCGCGCGCAAAGGGGTCGAACAGGTTGGCACCGAGCTGCGACTGCCAGGCACCGCCGTGGATCAGGACCACGAGCGGGATCGAATCGACGTTCTGCGGCCCCGCAGGAAGGTAGAGGTCGCCCCAATTTTGTTCGGGGTCGGTGCCGTCGAGCGTCGGGTAATCGATCCGCTGCACCGTGACCTCCGACAGTGACGTGACCTTGGCATCGTCTTGGATCGACGCCGAGGTCGTCTGCTCCGACGAGGCTCCGCCGTCGTCGGTGCATCCCGCTACCAGCACGACGCCGACGGTCGCGAGGGAAGTCAAGAGCTGAGCGCTACGTCGACGCATCGGCGGGCACCTTTCTGGTTTCAGCTGTTCGCATCAACGGCCACCGCGGGCATGTCTTCCCAGACACCGAGGACTTGCGGATCCTGGAGTTCCATCCATGCGATCACGTCCTGGTACGTCGCGCAGATGGTTTCGGGCTTCACACAGACCTCGCTCATGAAGTCTGCCGTGGCAGGATTGAACGCGTTGCCACTCCAGTCGTTGAAGTGGTTGGCGATCACCAAAGGTGCCCTATTGCCCTCGTAGGCGCGCCGGAACATGTAGTCGTACGACTCTTTGACGATCTTGCGGATTTCCGGCGCTTTGCTGGGCGCGTCCTTGGCCTGGTTGAACGTGTACCAATAGTTGTAATCCAACGCGGTTTGCCGATGATTCAGCGGCGGCGACCAGGTATAGGGAATCGGGAACTCCCAGATGCTGCCGACCTTGGTCGGCCAATAGATCCCGGGTTGACGTGCCGCCTTTGACGAATCCCACGTCATGTTGTGCTGACCCAAGGCCGGAAACAACTGACCCATGCCGCCTTCGAGGCACGGGGTGCGACCGCCCTTCACCACGTCCACACCGAAGGCAAGATCCGGGGCGTCAGGAAGGTCGTTGAGGCTTTTCCAGTCGGTCATCAGGCGGAAGAACTGGTCGAGTTCGTGGTTCCACTCGGCCGTAGTCCAATCCTTGCCCGGATTCTTTGTCCCGGCGCAGAAGTGCCCGACGTAGTGAGTGCCCATCTCGTGTCCGTCGTACCAGGTGCGATTGAGATATTCGACCTGCTCGACGACTTCGGCCTTACTGCCACCGAACGCCAAGGACGATTCTCCGGGCTGGAATCCGGGACCCTGATACTCCTTCTTGTGGTCGTCCGCGAGGAAATACAGCCCGGTCATCAATGCGGTGAAACGCGAATCCGATTCCTTGGCCGTCTCGAGGAAAAGATCCCAGTTCTCGGAGACCCCGACACCGTCGAACGAGAAGAGGACGAACTGCGGGGGCTTCTCTCCCGGGGCCAAGACCTCCATCGGGACATTGCTCGCAGTCCGCTTCGGGCCGGAGTCGTCTTCCCTTTCCGGCGGGGCGTCAGCGGTCTCGATGGTTTGATCGGTGGCTGTGATGCCCATGAGCACCTCGGGGCGTTCGGCACCGCACGCGGCGAGGGTGGCCGCGGCCATTGCCATCACCAAGCCGCGCACCACATTGCGCCGACGACGTCGGGATAGCAACTGTATGACCCTTTCGGCTCTCAGGCCGGGCGAAACAGCGCCCTGTGCTCGCCGAGAGCCTAACAGGTCAAATCGGACTATGACGGCAATGACATGGGGTTCAGCACCGCTTCGCGCTGTCCGAGTTCTGCGTCAAACGCAGACGACGCCAACTCCGTTCCGAAGGAACGGAATGTTGGCGCCGCCAAGAGCCTCGATCAGTCGCGCGAACGAGTGCCGTCGGTCTGGTCGAACATCTTCCAGTTACCGTCCGAGTTCACTTCCATCCGGTACCCGAGCTCTCCGGACGGGACCTCTTTCTCGGCAAACCAATGGTAAGCGTCCTCGGCGTTGTTGAAATCTTTGGTGTCGATTACTTCTTCATCGGGATTGAGTACTCGATACTGAGTCATCATCGCCTTTCGTTCATCTCGTCGAGAGCGGAGTGCTTCGGCGTCTGGCGGCGAGTACCCGGCACTTCGGTGCGTTACACATCAGCGCGAACGTACCGCTGCTCAAAGGGTCGAGCTCCGCTTCGCTGCGTCTCGTCAAAGGGTCGAGCTCCGCTTCGCTGCGTCTCGTCAAAGGGTCGAGCTCCGCTTCGCTGCGTCTCGTCAAAGGGTCGAGCTCCGCTTCGCTGCGTCTCCGACCTTGATCACTGTCTCGGTGAGCCGACTCAGGTCAGCAACCACGGCGTCGGCGATGGTCGGGTCATCGTTCTCGTCGCGGCGGTTGACCCACACCCGCGGTATCCCGAGCGCAGCCGCCGGCACCATGTCATGGAAGTAGCTCTGCGCCACATGGACCCAGTTCCCGGGTCGGGCGTCGAAGGTTTCGGCGAACCGTCGGAAGTGTCTGTGATCGGGTTTGTAGGCGCCCACGTCTTCGGCTGTGACGATCGCATCGACGGGTGTGCGCAGTCGTCGTTGCGCCGAGCCGATGATGTCGCGATCACAGTTGGTCAGCAGCGCCACGCGCCATCCCGCGTCACGGAGTCGCTGCAGTTCTGCCGCAGTGTCGTCGAATGCGGGCCAGTACGGAATCGATGCCGCCAGCACGTCCGCGTCGTCGGGGTGCAGGGTCAGTCCCGCCTCGTACGCAGTGCGCCGGAAAGACTCGGTGAGAACGTCGCGGTACCTCAACGTCGGGGTTTCGGCCTGTACGACAGGTTCGTGCCGGTTGAACGTCTCGAGCAGCTCCCGGCCGCGACCGGGAAAGATCAACTCGATCCCGGTGGCGATCCCGTGTCTCCAGTCGATCAGGGTTCCATAACAATCGAAGGTGGCCCAACGGATTTCGGTCATGGTTCGTCCTCCTCTGCCGGTACGGACCCTACCGCCGGAGAGCGTCGGTCGCTGCGTGTGCGACAGCGCGACAGTGCGGCCGCAGGCGACCACTGGTCCTGCGGGCTGGTCCTGATCAGCGGGTAGCAAGCCAGACCTATCAGCAGTGAACTGAGGTGGCCGATACCGGTGAAGGTCACATTGGCCAGCAACGGTGCACAGAACAGGCCAACCATCCCGGCGAGATACAACCACCGCCACGGTCTCGCGATGTGGAACGTCAAGACGCCGACGATCCCGGCGAGAAAGTAGCTGACCCCGATGTCTCTGACATTCACCAGCGTTTCCGACGCCCGGTCATGCTCGATGGCCCAATACAACACACCTTCGCTGATGAACGTGGCACACACGTGGGCGATGAGGCCGACGGCGAGCCACAGTCTAGTGCCCAGCCAGCGCTCCGCTGGGACGTGAAAGATGCAATACAGGAACAAATACGGCAACCAATAGTATCCGTCGAGCCAGAACAGGCTGGTGATCAGGACGTGTACCGGATCGTCGCCGAGGTGACGGATGTTGGTCGACTGAGCACCCAGGATCGTCTGCAGACGTTCGGGTGTCACGGAATGCTGAATGATCGTGGTCGCCAGCAACACCGCAAGCCAGATGAAAGTACCGGGCGCGCTGCGTATATAAAGCGACGGCCTCGAGTTCCAGAGGCGGCCACCGGCGTGGCAGTCGCTCACGTGAGGCTCCGTCGCTGGTCAACGGACGTGGGGGCCACCAGGTAATGGTAGGGGAGAGCAGGCGCCCGCGACGAGGAGTCTGACCATGGCGGTCGCCTTGTCCGGCTGCGGGGGCTGTCCCGTGATCATGTCGCTCCAGATGAACGACTCACCAACGCGGACAATCGCATACGCCAGGTCATCGACGTCGGTGTGAGACCGGATCTCGGGAATGCGACTCAATCTGTCGACGGTCCACTCGATCAATCGTCCCTGAACCACGCTGTAGCGGGAGGTCAGCACACGTAAGGCGTACTCGGGATCGTCTGCGACGAATCGTTCGAGTGGTTCGTAGGTGCGCACCATCTCGGCCATCCGGCCGAAGTTCTCGACAAAATGCCCGGCATCTATTCCGGTCGTTCTCGCTTCCACCCGATCGATGGCCTCGATCAGGATTCGCCAGACCACTTCGCCGAGGATCACCTCCCGCCCCGACCACCATCGGTAGACCGTGGCGCGGCCGATCCCCAGTTCCCGGGCGAGTCGGCCGATGTCCACCCGCTCCCCGGTTTGGAACCAGTCGTAGGCCACATCGATGACATCGCTCCGCGCGATGCGGACCCGCCGCGAGGGACTGTTGACGGCCTCATGAGACATAAGTAGATTTTGTCTCTGACCGATCCATCGGTCAATCGGGCGCCACATGCAGGGAGTGCAGATGGATTTGGACTGGTCAGCGGACGACTTGGCCTTTCGGGACGAGGTCAGGTCTTTCCTCGACGAGAAGCTGACACCGCAGCTGCGGCGCGCGGGCCGGCTGATGACGAGCGTGTATTCGGACCACGAGGCAAGCATGGAATGGCAGCGCATCCTCCATGAGCGTGGGTGGGCCGCGCCGGCGTGGCCGGTCGAGCACGGTGGCTGCGATTGGAGCCTCACCCAGCACTACATCTTCAGTCGCGAATCGATTCTCGCCGGTGCACCGTCGTTGTCGCCGATGGGCATCAGGATGGTCTCGCACGCGATCACTGCTTTCGGTACCGACGAGCAGAAGAACTATTTTCTGCCGGGAATCCTCACCGGCGAAGTCTTCTTCTGTCAGGGCTACTCCGAACCGGAGGCGGGCTCGGACCTCGCGTCGCTGTCGATGGCGGCGGTCGACGACGGCGACCACCTCGTCTGCACCGGTAGCAAGATCTGGACCACCCATGCGACCGAGGCCAATTGGATGTTTGCGCTCGTCCGAACCTCTCGTCACGAGAAGAAGCAGATCGGGATCACGTTCGTACTCATCGACATGACGTCACCGGGCATCGAGGTGCGTCCGCTGGTGATGACTTCGGGGGAGCAGGTCCAGAACCAGGTCTTCTTCGACAACGTCAGGGTTCCGAAGGCGAATGTGCTCGGCAAGATCGACGACGGCTGGACTGTTGCAAAGTATCTGCTCGTCTTTGAACGTGGTGGGGGTGCTGCCGCGCCTGCGCTGCAGGTGATGGCGGAGTCGCTGGCCACGTCGGCGGCCGACAAACCGGGCCCGAACGGCGGCGCGCTGCTCGACGATCCGGCGTTCGCGAACAAACTCGCGGAAGCAAGGATCCGTACCAAAGTGCTGGAGATCCTGGAGTATCGGACCCTCTCTGCAATGGCCGCGGGAAAGAACCCCGGCCCGGCGTCGTCGATGCTCAAAGTGCTTGCAACAGAACTCAGTCAGAAGCTGACAGAGCTGACCCTCGAGGCCGCCGGACCCCGCGGCCGCGTCTACCAGCCGCACGCCGCGGCACCGGGTGGACCCATCGCCGAGTTCACCGCTCCAGCCGACGGGTACGTCAGTGGCGAGCCGTGGGAGGCAGTGGCACCGTTGCGCTACTTCAATGATCGAGCCGGCTCGATTTATGCCGGTAGCAACGAGATTCAGCGAAACATACTCGCCAAAGCAGCATTGGGGCTCTGATGGACTTCACTCTGACCAAGGAACAGGAACTCCTGCGCGACGGACTCGCCAAGTTCTTGGCAAGCCGCTACGAGCTCGCACCGAGTCGTGCTGCGGCGAAGACGGGCGCTGGCTGGCAGCCGAAGATCTGGCACAGCTTCGCGGAAGAACTCGGCATCCTGGGTGCCACCCTCCCGGAATCCGATGGAGGGATCGGTGGCGGACCGGTCGAATTGATGATCGTCACCGAAGCGTTGGGACAGGCCCTCGTCGTCGAACCGTTCGTCGATACCGTGGTGTTCGGTGCCGGGCTGCTGCAACGTGGGGGAGGCGAGCGGGCCAAAGGCGTACTCGAGCAGATCGTCGCGGGTGAGGCCATCACGGCATTCGCAGCAACAGAGCCGACGTCGGGTCACAGCTATTCCGACATCAGCACCACCGCCCGCAAAGACGGCGACTCATGGATCATCAACGGCACAAAGGAAGTTGTGAGCAGCGCGCCGCTGGCGAACCACCTTCTGGTGACGGCCCGCACCGACGGTGAGCAGCGTGACACCTCCGGCATCTCGTTGTTTCTTCTCGAGTTCGACCCCGCCGCACCCGCCGCCGGGCTGGGAGTCCATTCGTATCGCACCATCGATGACCGGCAGGCGTCCGATCTCACGTTCACCGATGTCCGAGTTCCCGCCGACGCCTTGATCGGTGCGGAAGGGCAGGCGTGGGAGTCCATCGACCGCGCCGTCGACGAGGCGACTGCTGCTGTCGCGTCCGAGGCTGTCGGACTGATGCGAAAGGTGTTGAACGACACCGTCGAGTATGCGAAACAGCGGCAGCAGTTCGGCCAGGCCATCGGCAGCTTCCAGGCCCTACAGCATCGAATGGTCGACATGTACATGGAGCTGGAGCAATCGACGGCGGCGGTGTACCTGGCGGTTCTCAATCTCGACGGTGACCGAGTCGATCGCGCGCTCGCGGTGTCGGCCGCAAAGGCGACGATCGGTCGTTCGGCGCGATTCATAGGCCAGAATGCGGTGCAGCTGCACGGCGGCATGGGAATGACCGAGGAGTTGGCGATCGGGCACTACTTCAAGCGGCTGACGGCGATCGAGTACGAGTTCGGTTCCGCGGATCAGCACATCGCGAGGTACGCCGCATTGACCAGGTGAGTTCTAGGGCTCCAGGTCGTCGATCTGGTGTGCCAGTTGCGTGTCCTTGCCGGTGAGTCCACCATCGGAGTGAGTGCTCAGGGTGAACGTGACCTTGCGCCAACGGATGTCGATGTCCGGATGGTGATCCGCCGCCTCGGCCGCCTCGGCCACCCGGACGACGAACGCGATGGCTGCCGGGAAATCGGGGCAGTCGACGGTCCGGGTCACGGACTCTCCCTCGCGGCTCCACTTCGGCAGATCGGCGAGTGCCTGGGTGATCTCGGATTCGTTCAACAGGTGGGCCATTGATCCGATGTTTCCACCCAACCGCCCGAAAATGTGTGGTTTTGGCGAACCTGACCTGCGGTTATGTTCGCCAGAACAGCCCATCACCGGGGTGGGGCGGTGACCCTGTCGCAGCACGCGGCCGCGGCCTCAGGGGTGACCCGGTCGGGATGGTGCTCCCCGTTCCGGATCCCCACCGCCGAGACGATGCCGCCGGCGATAAACAGCACGGCGGTCACCAACGCGACTCGGCGGAAAGCCGCATAGTCGAGCTGACCACTCACGACGATCCCGGTGCAGGCCACGGCCACCAGGCCGGCGACCCTGGAGATCGCGTTGTTGATGGCGGAACCGATCCCGCTCTGTTCGCGGTCGACGGCCGCGAGTATTGCCGAGGTGAGAGGTGTGACGGTGACCGAGAGGCCGATCCCGAACAGGACGAGACCGGGGAACATCTGGGTCCAGAAGTTGAAGTCCGGCCCCGTGGTGAGCATCAGTAGGTAGCCGACTCCGGCGATGACAGGTCCGACCGCCATGAACAGGTGCGGGCCGTACCTTCCCGCGAGTACGCCGACCGGACGGGCGATGAGAAACGAGAGCACGGGTACCGGGAGGGTCGCCAAACCTGCGGTCAGCGCTGAGAATCCCGCGACCTCTTGCAGGAACAGGGCGACGACGAGCATCCCCATCGACACCCCCGCGTAGATGAAGGTGGTGGCCAGGTTCCCGACTCCGAAGTTCCTGACCGCGAACATTCGCAACGGGATCATCGGGTGATCGGTGTGCGTCTCGCGCCACGCCAGTCCGAGCAGGCCCCCGACCCCGACGCCCAGGGCAACGGCGACAACGGGTTCGGCGAGTCCCAGTCGCTGCCCTTCGATCAGTGCGTACACGGTTCCCGCCAGACCTGCCGCGGCGAGGACTGCGCCGGGCACGTCGATGCGGGGTCGCGGCGCTGTCCGCGGCGGCTCGACAAGCCGCTGGGACAGGATCAAAGTCACGGCGACCGGGACGACGTTGACTGCAAAGATCCATCGCCAGTTGAGGGTGTCGACCAGGACACCTCCGAGGAGCGGGCCGACCACGAAGGCTGTTCCCGTCCACGCGGTCCACGTTCCGATCGCCTTTGGTTGCTCGTCAGGTCCTACGCCGGAATTGATCAGAGCAAGTGAGCTGGGGACCAGGAGTGCCGCACCGACCCCTTGAAATCCGCGGGCGACGATGAGGACCCCCGCAGTGGGGGCGAGTGTGCATGCAAGCGACGAAAGACCGAATACGAGAAGTCCGATACGCAGTACCGGCAGCCGGCCGAACGCGTCAGAAATCGCTCCTGCGACGAGTATCAACGCCCCGAGCGTGAGCAGGTAGGCGTCGACGACCCACTGCTGGGTGGCCAATCCGCCACTCAGATCCTCGGAGATGGCCGGCAGGGCCAGATTGACCACCGAACCATCCAGAAACGCAACGAACGACGCGAGGATCGCGACGGCCATCACGAGTGTGGTCGAGGATCGTCCAACCGCGGCAGTTCCCATGCAGCGACGGTAGCCCCAGACAGGCACCGAGGACTGCGCTGTGTCAGATCTTCCGGTTTCGCAGAGTGGTCGCCATCCGGCATGACAATCGAGTGTACGACTGTACACTGAGATGCATGGTTGGTGTCATCGAAACAAGTCATGACCTCGAGACCGATGAGGTCCGGGCTCTCGCGGAACTGGCGTTCATCGAGGTCGGAAAGGCAACGCGGGGAATCGGTGCGATGCACCGGGCCATCGCCGATCGGGTGTTCTCCGCGGTCCGGCTGGGAGTGGGCGGGTTCGCCGCACCGACGCAGCTGATGCACAACACCATCGCCGGGGGTACCTACCGTTCGATCACCGCAGGTTGTTCGGTCGCCGCCGAGGTCGCATCACGGACCATCGACGGACATGGTTCGACGTTGTCGCAGACCAAGCGGGGCGCGGTGGCATTGGGCGCACTGACAGGGTTGATCGGGGACGCCCTCGCCGATGCGCATTCCCCACTCGCGCAAGAGATGTCGATAAGGATCGATGGTAAGGCCTGCGGGCTGGACCGGGAGTCGTTGGCGCATGATCACCCAGATGCGACACCCGACCTCGTCTTTTTCCTCCACGGACTGATGGAGACGGAATTCGCCTGGGAGATCGGTAGAACCCCGACCTATGGCAGTCGGCTGGCGAACGATCTGGAGTGCACGGCCCTGCAGATCCGCTACAACACCGGTAGGCACATCTCGGAAAATGGTGCGGACCTGGCGCGGCTCATCGCCGAGGTGGTGGCGAACTGGCCGGTTCCGGTGGATCAGATCGTTCTGGTCGGTCATTCGATGGGTGGTCTGGTGGCACGCAGCTCATGTCATCAAGCTGCTCTGTCGGGCCGCGAGTGGGCGACCAAGGTTCGTCACATCGTCTGCCTCGGTTCGCCGCACCTGGGCGCGCCGTTGGCGCGAACTGTTCACCTCGCGACGGCAGCGCTCCGGCGCCTCCCCGAGTCACGGCCGCTGGGCAACCTGCTCCATCGCCGCAGCAGCGGTATCCGCGACTTGCACGCCGGGTCGCTGGTGGACGAGGACTGGCATGACCGGGATCTCGACGCCTTACGCCAGGCGGCCATCGCGGAGGTGCCCCTGCATGTCGGTGCCCAGCACAGTTTCGTCTCGGCGACCATCACCAGGAGCCCGAGCCACCCCCTCGGTCGGGTGATCGGCGACGGGCTCGTCCTCCACGGCAGCGCAGGTGGCCGAGATCGGCGCCGCAACATCGGGTTTGCCGAAGATTCCGGCATGCACCTCGGCTCGGCACATCACTTCACCCTGCTCAACAGCGACGCGGTCTACACGTGGTTGGTGCGCCGTCTCACAGGGTCGTGAGGGCGCGACGTCAGGCGTCCGTCAGCTCGGGCCGCTTCAGCGCGAACTCGACGGCGTCGTCCGCAACGGCGCCCCGGCGCAGCGTGAACACGTCGCGGTAATAGTTCATACGAAGACGCCACGGTGCCCGCGAGCCCTGGTGCGGGAAGGTGTTCACCGACCGCAGCACATAGCCGGCCGCGAAATCCAGGAAGGGTTCCTCCTCCACCGATGGATCTCGTCTGGCGACCACGCTGCCGTACCCGCCTGCATCCATGTGCCGGAGCAATCGGCAGACATAGTCGCACACCAGATCGGCCTTCAAGGTCCAGGACGCGTTGGTGTAGCCGACGATGTAGGCGAAGTTCGGGATACCGCTGAGCATCAAGCCCTTGTAGGTCATCGTCTCGGGGAGGATGACCTCTTCGCCGTCGACGACGAACGTCAGGCCGCCGAGCGCGAGCAGGTTGAGTCCGGTCGCGGTGACGATGATGTCGGCCGACAGTTTCTGTCCCGAGTGCAGATCGATCCCGTCCGGGGTGAACGTCGAGATCGTGTCCGTTGCCATCGACACCGACCCGTGGCGGATCGCTCGGAAGAGGTCGCTGTTCGGGACGAGGCACAGTCGCTGATCCCACGGGTCGTACCTCGGGTTGAAGTGGATGTCGACGTCGACGTCCGGCAGTTGGCGTATCTGCATGTCCCGGATCTTGGCGCGCATGAAGTTCGGGAACCTCCGGCACAGTTGGTACAACGCGGTCGACACCGCGATCGCCTTGCCCCGGCAGACCGAGTACGCAATGGACGTGGGGAGCACCCGGCGTAACCGGTTCGCGAGGGCGTCCTTGGCCGGCACCGAGATGATGTACGAGGGGGATCGCTGCAGCAGGGTCACGTGCGCTGCGTCTGCGGCCATCGACGGTGCCAGGGTTACGGCGGTTGCTCCGCTGCCGATGATGACAACCCTTTTGCCGGAGTAGTCGAGGTCTTCGGGCCAGTGCTGGGGATGGACGATGGTGCCCTCGAACTCCTCGACGCCCGGAAACTCCGGCGTGTAGCCCTGGTCGTACCGGTAATAGCCGCTACACGACATGACAAAACTCGCGGTGACCGAGGAGGTCTCACCCGTGTCGGTGTGCTCTACCGTCACGGTCCAGGTCTGCGATCGGCTGGACCACTCGGCCCGGACGGCCCGGCGGTTGTATCGGATGTCGTTGTCCACGCCGTACTCGTGGGCGGTGTCGCGCACGTACTGCAGGATCGACGGTCCGTCGGCGATCGCCTTGTCGTCCGACCATGGGCGGAAGCGATATCCGAGGGTGAACATGTCGGAGTCCGATCTGATCCCGGGGTATCTGAACAGGTCCCACGTCCCGCCCGAGGCCGATCTGGCTTCGAGAATCGCGAGGGTCCGGGTGGGGAACTCCTCCCGTATGTGGCAGGCGGCACCGATGCCGGACAGACCGGCACCGATGATCAGGACGTCGACATGATCAGGCGTGTTCGGCACACCGTCGAGCTTAGGCGAGACCCATCTCGACCCCCTTTCTGTCCAACTGTGCAAATATGAGCTTTACGGTCATGCGGCCGGCTGAAGGGCAGATGATGAGAACTTTCCCGGCTCGACACGTGGCCACGACGTTGCTGGCTGTGCTCGTGGTGCTCGTGGCGTCGCTGGCAGGCACGAGTGCCGCCGGCGCCGAACCCGGGCCGGCTCGGGTGCAGGCCACGCCGACCGGGCTCACCCTCGACGGACAGGATTGGTGGCCTAGTGGATTCAACGCCTACCAGCTCGCGACCGATTGGTCGGTCAATGCCGGATGCGGCGCCATGGTGGACCTCGATGAGTACTTTGGATCACTCGAGCCACGGTCGTTGACCAGGTTCAACGCATTCCAGCGACTTGCCGTCAACAAATACACCGGACAACTCGATTTCGGTCCCATGGACGCCGTGTTCGCCGCCGCGGCCAGGCACGATCAGTTACTGGTTCCGGTGCTGACAGCCGGCGACGGTGCCTGTGAGGACGAGGCGTTCAAGGATCGGCAGTGGTACCAGAGTGGTTGGGAGACGGCCGTTCCGGCGGGTTCACCGGTCCGCTTCGATCAGTGGGTGCAGACCGCGGTCAATCGGTGGAAATCTTCGTCGGCACTCGCCGGGTGGGAACTGGTCGGGGAACCAGAGCCGGGTCTGTGTTCCGCCGCCGGATGTTCATGGCAGACGAGAAGTTGTCCAGCGGACTCCGGCGCGGTGTTGCGTACCTTCTTCGATGAAGCCGGTGCGCTGATACGCGGAATCGATCCGTCCACGCCGATCTGGGCGGGCCTGATCGGTGGCGGGCAGTGCGGATCCGCGGGGGACGACTATCGACTGGTGAACGCTTCGCCCGCCGTGGACGTCCTCGAATACCACGACTACGGCGCCGACGCGGTGCCGCTTCCCGGCGACATCTGGAACGGCTTGCAAACGCACATCGTGCAGGCGGAATTGCTGGGTAAGCCCCTGGTGGTGGCCGAGATCGGGCAGAACGCAGGATCCTGCGGCTCAGTGGTCGGGCGTGCGGCCGACTTCGAGACAAAAGTCGACGGGCAACGGCAGGCGGGAACGGCGGGAGCGTTGTTCTGGGCTTTCGTACCCGATCCGCGCCCGGGGGAGTGCACCTTCGACATAGGCCCCGATGACCCGGTCTTCGACCTCGTCGAAGACCTCAACACGGTCTCGAGCTGAGCTGCTGCGGCAACAACCGCGTTTGCCGACGCGCCGGGGCGGTTAGCCTGCGGGTATGACCAACGACCGACTGACCGCCCAGCGCGTGATCGCCGCGAGCCCCTCCGACATCTTTGCGGTGTTGAGCGATCCACAAGGACACGTGGCCATCGATGCATCGGGAATGTTGATGGACGCCACAGGTGACCGGGTCGCAGCAGAGGGTGACACGTTCGTCGTCCATATGGATCGTGAGGCCCTCGGAGATTTTCCGATGGGCACATATGACGTCACGGTGACCATCAGGACATTCGTTCCCGATCGTGAGATCTCCTGGACGATCCTCGGTCGCGTCCGGCCGCAGATCGGCCATGTCTATGGGTACAGTCTCGAGCCCTCCGACGACGGCGGCACTGTTGTCACCTCGTTCTACGACTGGTCACAGATCCATGAGGAGTGGCGCGCAAAGGGGATCTTCCCGGTGATCGCCGAAGGATCTCTACGCGGGACCCTGGGGATCCTCGATCGGACGGTCCGGCGAGGCTACCCGCTGGCAGCAGCCAGATAGCTGCGTCGGTCGCGCGCTGCGGGAATAGGTTCCACCCCCACTTAGTTGATTACCGCATGTAACTACTATATAGTTGCATAGCGCAATCAATTAAGTGGAACTGGAGGTGACGCGATGTCGGTGTCACCGGAAACGGCGCAGGAGCTGATCGAAGATCTGCATCTCGTCGGCCGGGTGCTCCGCGGAGCCCTGGTATCTCCCGATTACAGTGCTCTGCACCCTGGCGGACTAGGCGTCCTCGTAGCTCTTGTCAGCAAAGGTCACTGCCGCCAGAACGAGTTGGCTGCTGACCTCTGCATCAGCCAGTCAGCGCTGAGCAGGCACATCACCGACCTGGTGCACGCGGGGTTCGCCGACAAGCGACCCGACCCCGGAGACGGACGCGCGACCCAGATCGAGGTCACCGACGAGGGGATGGCGCTGCTCGCGCGAACCAGGGCAGCCATGGCTCTCGAACTGCAGGCGGTCCTCGCCGACTGGACCGAGTCCGATGCCCGTGCCGCGCACCACACGATTCACAAACTCAAGCAGTCGTTGACAAGGCACGCGCACCGCTCAGCCGAGTTGGAGCACGTGTCGCATCTCAAAGGAAGTCAGGAAGTACATGTCTAGTTCAACAATGGTGGTGGAAAAGCGTGATCCTCTGGCGATGACCCACCGCCAAATTCTGGAGTCGATGGTCGGTCTGCTCGCCGCGCTGTTCACGGCACTGTTGAGCACGACGATCGTGGCCACCGCGTTGCCGACGATCATCGGCGACCTCAAGGGTTCGCAGACCGCATATGCGTGGGTCATCACCACGGCGCTGTTGGCCAACGCTGCGTCGACGCCCATCTGGGGCAAGCTCGCCGACATCTTCAACAAGAAGATGCTCGTGCAGTCGGCCATCGTGATCTTCGTGGTCGGCTCGATCATCGCGGGGTTCGCGCACAACGTCCCGATCCTGTTGGCGGCCCGCGTGATCCAGGGCGTCGGCATGGGTGGTCTGACCGCTCTGGTGGTGGCCATCATCGGCAGCATCGTCTCGCCGCGTGAACGTGGCCGCTACTCGGGCTACATGGGTGCCACCATGGCGGTGTCGATGTCGGGTGGACCGATCCTCGGTGGCGTGATCGTCGACAGCCCGCTCGGCTGGCGCTGGTGCTTCTTCGTGTGTGTGCCCCTGGCCGTGATCGCCCTGTTCCTGCTGCAGAAGACTCTGAAGATCAGGACAGAACGCCAAGCGAACGTGTCGATCGACTGGCTCGGCGCCACCCTCATGACCGCAGGCATCTCCGTGCTGCTGATCTGGGTCTCGTTCGCCGGCAAGGCCGGATACTACGGCTGGATCTCCAAAGAATCGGCACTCTACGTCGCAGGCGGCTTGCTACTCCTGGTCGCAACCGTGTTCGTCGAATCGAAGGTCAAGTCGCCGATCATCCCGCTCAAGATCGTCACCGAGCGCACGACGGGTCTGGCGATCATCGCCTCCGTCGCAGTCGGCATGGGGATGTTCGGATCCACGACCTTCCTCGGTCAGTACTTCCAGACCGCGCGCGGATTCTCTCCGACAATCGCCGGTGTCCTGTCGATTCCGCTCGTGGTCGGCATGTTGATCGCGTCGGTCGGTTCCGGCCAATTGATCAGCCGCTTCGGCAAGTGGAAGCCGTTCGTGATCACCGGAGCAATTCTGTTGATCCTGGGATTCGGCATGCTCGGCACCATCGACCACGCGACCAACCTGTGGCTTGTGGGCGCATTCACGCTGGTCGTCGGACTCGGAGTGGGCATGCTGATGCAGAACCTCGTTCTGGTCGTACAGAACACCGTGAGTGTCCACAACATCGGCGCGGCGTCGAGCAACGTGGCATTCTTCCGCACGTTCGGCGGTGCCATCGGGGTGTCCGTTCTCGGTTCGGTGCTTGCGACCCGCGTGGCAGATCTGTCTTCGGGCGGTCTGGCCAAGCTCGGGATCACCGGGTCGTCGTCGGGTGGCAACCTCGACATCGGAGCTCTCCCCGGACCAGTCCAGGAGATCATCCGCGCGTCGTACGGCGACGCAACGGGCCGGATCTTCCTGATCGCTGCGGCCGCCGCAGTGGTGGCCCTCATCGCGGTCGCAGTGCTGCCGAACCGGCCGCTGCGCCGGACGATCGACATCGAACCCGATCTCGACCCGATGAAGGCCGATTCGGACCGCGAAACCGTCGGGGTCTGATCGACCGACGATCTCATTCCACGAAGGCGCCTCACATCACGTGTGGGGCGCCTTTGTTTGTCCGGGGCAGGTGCAACTCACAGCCGGATCTCGCGGTCGCAGATGTATTCGCGGACGTCGGCCCCCAGGATTTGCGCACCTTGATCATCTCCGGTGCCATCGCCCCGAAAGGCGTCGAGTTCTCTTCGTCCGCTCCACCGCTCGTAGACGTTGATCCGGCCGTTGTCGAGCGGATCGGCCGAGAGGTGGAAGTCAAGGCAGCCTTCGCTCGAGCGGGCCGACACGATCACCTCCCGGCAGTTGTCCAGGTAGGCGGCGCGACCCTCGGGCGCCACGAACAGTGATCCGGCGACGATGATCATGGTGAGTCTCCCTGCAGGTTGGCGAATCTGTATGGACAGACCCCCGCACAGCCCTGATCTCATCGCCGCGCGGTGGGGCAGCTTGCAGTCGCTCGGTGCCTGTGATCGAGTCGGTCCTGCCCGTCAAGGTGTGTTCTCGGGTATGTCAGTGGAGTTCGAGCGCGTGCAGCGTGCCCACATGCGCGTAGGTTGAAGCGCACCGGCGGGATCAGATGACGACAGGGGAGTGACGTCACATGAACGAGTTCAGTCACATGGATCTACACGGCGACCGCGTCGCGTATCGCGATGAGGGCACGGGCCCCGTACTCCTGTTGATCCACGGCATGGCCGGGAGCTCGCGAACCTGGGACGCGGTGTTGCCAGTGCTCGCGAGGAAGTATCGGGTCATCGCGCCGGATCTGCCGGGACATGGCGATTCGGCCAAGCCACGCGGCGACTACTCCCTCGGTGCGTTCGCGGCGTTCCTTCGCGATCTGCTGCGCGAGCTCGACGTCGAGTCGGCGACGATCGTAGGCCAATCGTTGGGCGGTGGTGTCGCGATGCAGTTCACCTACCAGCACCCCGAATACTGCGAGCGGCTGATTCTCATCGGTAGCGGTGGCCTGGGTCCCGATGTGAACTGGACGCTGCGGCTCTTGTCTGCCCCCGGCGCAGAGTTGGTGTTGCCGATCATCGCGCCCCGGCCTGTTCTCGAGGTCGGAAACAAGATTCGATCGTGGCTCAGTTCGGCGGGTGTGCATTCACCGCGGGCCGACGAGACCTGGCGCTCGTACTCGTCGCTGTCGGATCGGGAGACCAGGCAGGCCTTTTTGCGCACTCTCCGCTCAGTGGTCGACTACCGCGGCCAGGCCGTATCCGCGATGAACCGGCTCTATCTCAACTCCGAGATGCCGACTCTGCTCATCTGGGGAGATCACGACAAGATCATCCCGGTGGCACACGGTTACTCGGCGCACGAGGCGATTCCGGGAAGTCGCCTCGAGATCTTGGAGGGTATCGGCCACTATCCACACGCGGAGGCGCCCGCCGCGGTGGTGGAGATCATCGACGACTTTCTGGATGTGGCGTCCGCCGAGGTACGCAAGTTGAGCTGATCGTCACCAGTTCGGACGCAACCGGCCAGGAGTGCCCAGTGTGTTGAGGGCGTCGGCCAACGCGTTGAACTCTGCCGCGGACAGCTGGTGTCGCCAGGTGTTCACGTACTGCTCAGCGGATTCTCGAGCTGCGGCTGTGGCCGAGACGCCGCGCTGTGTCAAGGTCACCAGCTGGGCCCGCCCGTCTGAGGGGTCGACCTCTCTGATTACGTAGCCGTGTTCAACCAGATGCGAGACCAGCTGAGCTGCAGCCTGTTTGGTGATCTGCAGTTGGGTTGCGAGGCCGGATGCGGTGGTCGTTCCCTGTGCCAGCGCGCTGAATACGAAACCGTGCACCGGCCGGACGTCGGCAAATCCCCGTTCCGCCATACCGGCTTGGATCCCGTCGACCAGTTGAGTCGACAGCCGAAGAACGCTCGTTGCGGTCTGCCAGTCGTTGTCGTTCACACGATGGAGTATGCCATCGACAGACAAGCCGCTTGTCTATATGGTCAAGTTACTTGTCTAGTTACCGGCCAGGAGGTTCCGATGCCCATCATCCGACCGCACGAAGCGCAGCAGTTCGCCGCTCACGGCAGTACCTTCGCCTCGTATGTCAGTCCGAGGCGAGGTGCGCAAGAACTGTGCGCGTGGAAGTTGACCGTGCCTGCCGGGCAGATCGGTATCGCTCATCGGCCGAGCAACGAGGAAGTCTTGCTGATGCTCGACGGTTCCCTGTTCGTGTCCCTGAACGGCGTGGTCGAGGAGGCGCATGTCGGAGCCGTCATCGTCGTTCCAGCCGGCTCCGAAGTGAAAATCGATGGTGGAGCTGTTGATTCGAGCGCGTGGGTGACAACCACGCCGGGGTTACAGGCGACGACAGCCGACGGAGCTGTCCTCTCGCCCCCGTGGGCCCAGTGACTCCATGCCCGCCCCGGCGTCTCGCAGTGCCCGATCGCTGATTCCGCGATATCAATACACAGCTCGCAGCTAGGCTCTGAGCAGTCGTCGGGCGACCCAAAGGACACTGCAGCACATGACACCTGGCGAACAGCCTGCCGGACATCTCACGCGCCGGCGACTCCTGCAGGGAACACTCGTCGGTGGCGTCGCCGTCGCGATCTCGGGCGGGGCGGGTTTCGCCGCCGCAGCGCCTCGCGCCGCCGACTGGGCGACGTTGGCCGCATCGCTCACCGGCCAGGTGATCCTGCCCGCCCAGAAGCCCGCCTTCACCACCGCCAAACAGATCTTCAACACCCGATATGACGGTTCCACGCCGGTGGCGGTGGTAGTACCCAGGAACGTGTCGGACGTGCAGCGGGCGATGGCGTTTGCGGTCAAACACAGACTGAAGATCGCCGGACGTAGCGGCGGCCATTCGTACACGGGCGCATCTGCTGCCAACCGCACCATGGTCCTGGACTTGCGCACACTCGACGGACAGATCGTCTTCGATGCAGGTACCGGCCTGGCCACGGTGCCGCCGGCGGCCACCCTCTACGGCGTCGCACACGGCCTGGCGCAACAGGGTCGCACGCTGCCTGTCGGGACCTGCGCGACGGTCGGAGCGGCCGGGTTGACGCTCGGAGGCGGCCTCGGTGTCGATTCCCGGCAATACGGGCTCACCTGCGACAACCTGGCCGCGGCGACCGTGGTCCTGCCGAGCGGGGACGTTGTCACGGCATCGCCGGGCAACAACGACGATCTTTTCTGGGCGCTCCGAGGTGGCGGGGGTGGCAACTTCGGGATCGTCACCTCGTTGACCTACCGGACGGCACCGGCCGTGAGCAGAGACATCGTCACCATGAGCTTCGCACCAGCGGCTGCCGCCGCAGTCATCTCTGGGTGGAGGCGGTGGCTGCCGGGCGCGGAGCGATCTGCGTGGGCGAACCTCAACATCGGGTCGGATAGGCGCGGTGGGGTGACGGTCGGGGTGCTGCTGGTCTGTGCCGCCGGCACAGGGCGCCGGATCGCCGCCGACATCGCCGCAGCGATTGGCGTTGCCCCCACCGGCGCTGATCATCAAACGCTCGATCCCATGGCGGCTTTTCTGCGGCTGTCCGGTGGTGCGACCGCTCCTCGGCACGGCTTCGTCGCCGGCTCCGACATCGTCGGACAGGTCACGGATGCAGTTGCGAACTCGATCGTCACGGCGGTACGGAGTCGTTCCAGAGCCGGTGGAGGTGGACTGGTGATCATCGATCCCCTCGATGGTGCAATCGCTGATGTCGCCGCGAGCGGGACCGCGTTTCCCTGGCGCTCGCATGCGGCGAGCCTGCAGTGGTTCACCGATGTCGTACCGGGAGGCTCCTACTCGTCGGCGACCTCCTGGGTGTCGAGCGCACACCGGACGATCGGCAAGGCCTCGGCCGGCGCATACGTGAACTACCTCGAGGCGGGCGTCGCGCCGGCACGGTACTTCGGCGGAAACCTGCCGAGACTGCGGACGATTCGCACGAAGTACGATCCGGCGCGGATCCTCTACTCAGGAGTGGACATCTGACGCAGGGCCGGCAACCGGGCAAACCAGGCACCGCCGGTGCCGATGAAATAACCATGCGCTGGTCGTCGGTGACTGTTGCTAACGTCGTCACTGTGACTGCCCCATGCTGATCCGCCTGCTCCGCACTTACATGGGTCGCTACCGACGCGAACTGTCCGGCGTCGTCGTGCTGCAACTCGTCGCGACCGCCGCGATGCTGTACCTGCCGACCCTCAACGCCGACATCATCGACAACGGAGTCGCCCAGGGCGACACGTCATACATCCTCGAGGTCGGCTTCTGGATGCTGATCGTCTCGTTCGTACAGGTTGTCGGATCGATCGCCTCGATGTATTTCGGTGCACGCGCAGCACTCGGAGCGGGCCGCGACATCAGGCACGACCTGCTGCACCGCGTGGACAGCTTCTCCGCGCGAGAGGTCGGTGTGTTCGGCGCCCCGTCACTGATCACCCGCACCACCAACGATGTCCAGCAGGTGCAGATGCTAGGGGTGATGGCCTGCACGATCCTGGTGACGGCCCCGATCATGTGCATCGGCGGAATCGTCCTCGGCATCGGCGTCGGGGGCACGCTCGCCTGGGTGCTCGTCGTCGCGGTGCCCATCCTCGGGGTGACCATGTCGGTGATCATCTACCGGATGATGCCGGGCTTCCGGGCCATGCAGGCCCGGATCGATATCGTCAACAGAGTCCTGCGAGAACAGATCACCGGTATCCGCGTCGTCCGCGCGTTCGTTCGCGAGCGCAACGAACGCCGCCGGTTCGAACGGGCCAACGACGATCTCACCGACGCCGCGCTGCGCGTGGGTAGATTGCTGGCGCTGATGTTCCCATCGGTCCTACTGATCAGCAACATCACCATCGTGTTCATCATCTGGTTCGGTGGGCACCTGATCGAAGACGGAAAGGTAGAGATCGGCGCGCTGACCGCGATGATCGCCTACGTGATGCAGATCCTGATGGCGGTGATGATGGCCTCGTTCCTCGCGATGATGGCACCACGGGCATCTGTGTGCGCCGAACGAATCTACGAAGTACTCGACACCGAGACGTCGGTGGTCTCCACCGACAAACCCGCGGTCCTGAGCGGGGCCGCCGCCACCGTCGAGATGCGGGCCGCGCGTTTCCAGTACCCGGGCGCGGACGATCCGGTGCTGCGCGACATCAGTTTTCGCGCCGAACCTGGAACGACCACGGCGATCGTGGGGTCGACGGGTTCAGGCAAGACCACTCTGGTGGCGTTGCTGCCGCGCTTGATCGATGTCACGGGTGGGGAAGTGCTCCTCGGCGGCGTCGACATCCGCGACCTCGATCCAGCGGCTCTACGCGGCGAGATCGGCTTCGTACCGCAGAAGCCATATCTGTTTTCCGGCACCATCGCCTCCAACCTTCGGTACGGAAAACTCGATGCCACCGAGGACGAGATGTGGGCAGCGCTCACCGTCGCGCAGGCGGCAGATTTCGTGCGGGCGATGCCAGAGCAGTTGCAGACACCGGTGGCGCAAGGCGGAACGACGGTCTCCGGTGGACAGCGGCAACGCCTTGCCATCGCCCGTGCGCTGATCAGGAAGCCGAACATCTACCTGTTCGATGATTCGTTCTCGGCGTTGGATCTGCACACCGACGCCCGCCTGCGAGCCGCGCTGCGTCCGGCCACCCGCGATGCGTGCGTCATCATCGTGGCCCAACGCATCACAACCATCGCCGACGCGGATCAGATCGTCGTCCTCGACTGCGGCGCCGTCGTGGGTATCGGCACCCACGAGCACTTGTTGTCGACGTGCCCGACGTATACCGAGATCGTCGAATCGCAACTCTCGGTGGAGGGCCGGGCATGACGCGCCCCGGTGGTGGACCGCCGAATGCTGCGGCGCCCGGAGAAAAGGCGCGCGCCTTCGGACCGTCGGTGAAGCGGCTGGTGGTTCTGCTCTCGACCCGCCGCGCCGCACTTCTTCTGGTGCTGGTGTGTGCAGTGGTGGCAGTCGTCCTCAATGCCGTCGGACCCTTCATCCTCGGACATGCCACCGACCTGATCTTCAACGGCGTGGTCGGCGACCGGTTGCCCGCAGGGGAGACGAAAGACCAGGCCGTCGCGGGCCTGCGCCAGCAGGGCGACAACACCTTCGCCGACATGGTCGCATCCATGGACGTGACCCCTGGTGTCGGTATCGATTTCGACGAGGTCGGTCGCGTGCTGATCTTTGTGCTCGCGCTCTATGTGGGCTCTTCCGTGCTGAGCTGGTTGATGGGCCGGCTGCTCAACGTCATCACTCAGCGCACGGTGCGGGAGATGCGCGCCGACGTTGAGAACAAGATCCACCGGTTGCCGCTGAGCTACTTCGACGGCACTCAGCGCGGCGATCTGCTCAGCCGGGTGACCAACGACCTCGACAACGTCTCGCAAAGCCTGCAACAGACCATTGCGCAGCTGTTGAACTCGGTGCTCACCGTTCTCGCGATTCTCGTTATGATGATCTACATCTCGCCGCTGCTGTCGCTGATCGCGATAGTTACCATTCCGTTGGCGGTATTCGTGACAGCGCAGGTAGCGAAGCGGTCCAAGCCGCATTTTCTTGCGCAGTGGTCGAGTA
Source organism: Williamsia soli (assembly GCF_017377795.1). Lineage (GTDB taxonomy): Bacteria > Actinomycetota > Actinomycetes > Mycobacteriales > Mycobacteriaceae > Williamsia > Williamsia soli. The sequence continues at coordinate 173,453 of NZ_JAFRDR010000002.1, forward strand.
CCGGTCGACTCAACGGTCAGGTTGAGGAAGCATTCACCGGGCATGAGGTCATCAAGGCATTCGGCATGCAGGCGGATGTGGAGGCCCGGTTCGACGAGCGTAATGAGAAGCTGTATGAATCGAGCTGGCGCGCACAGTTCATCTCCGGGATCATCATGCCCGCCATCATGTTTCTCGGAAACCTGAACTACGTCGCGGTCGCAGTGGTCGGTGGGCTACGGGTGGCGTCGGGCTCCTTGAGCCTCGGTGACGTGCAGGCGTTCATCCAGTACTCACGACAGTTCACTCAGCCGCTCACCCAGATCGGGTCGATGTTCAACCTGATGCAGAGCGGGGTGGCGTCGGCGGAACGAATCTTCGACATCCTCGACGCGAAAGAGGAGGTGCCCGATCCCGATTCGCCGCGAAGCCCGGACGCGGACAAGGGCCTCATCACGTTCGACGACGTCTCGTTCCGGTACAGCCCCGATCGACCTCTGATCGAACAACTGTCGTTGGTCGCCAAGCCGGGGCACATGGTGGCGATCGTCGGGCCGACCGGTGCGGGAAAGACGACGTTGGTGAACCTGATCATGCGGTTCTACGATGTGGACTCCGGCACGATCAGTCTCGACGGCGTCGACACCTCGCAGATGACCCGCGATGACCTTCGAGAACGCACAGGGATGGTGCTGCAGGATTCCTGGTTGTTCGGCGGGTCCATCCGAGACAACATCGCCTACGGCGACCCCGATGCAGATGACGACGCGATCCTCGAAGCCGCGCGTGTGAGCCACGTCGATCACTTCGTTCGGATCCTGCCGGACGGTTACGACACAGTCATCGACGAAGAAGGCGGTGGTGTCAGCGCGGGCGAGAAGCAGCTCATCACGATAGCCAGGGCGTTCCTCGCCAAGCCCACGCTACTGATCCTCGACGAAGCGACCAGCTCGGTGGACACCAGAACCGAGCTTCTCATCCAGAAAGCGATGGCTGCGCTGCGCACCGACCGGACGAGTTTCGTCATCGCGCACCGACTGTCGACAGTCAGGGATGCGGACACCATCCTCGTGATGGAGGCAGGGCGGATCGTGGAACAGGGTTCGCACGATGAACTGCTCGACAACCACGGCCCGTACTACCGGCTGTACAACAGCCAGTTCGCGGGACCCATGGATGTCGACGAACTCGGCGATCCCGAGTTCTCGAAATCCTGAGCCACGCGTCCTCTTCGGAGGGCGCCCACTGTGGCCTTCGAGACTGCGGCTGTGAAGAGGTCTACTCGGCCGATGGCTTCGTAGCGGCAGTCTCGATTGGGCTAGGGGGCAAGCGTGAAGGAATGATGTTCGTGCGCAACGACCCAGCGTCCGCCTTCTTTGCGTAGCCCGAGGGTCAACCGCAGCCTCCGGTCAGGATGTGCGGCTCGACCCTCCGGAGTGTCGCACCGAAGCAACGCATACGCATAGGCGACCTCTCCTCCCGCGACGACCTCGAGTTCGTCGAGGTCGAACGACCCTCCGCTCGCCTGAAACTCGAAGAACGGTGGCCAGCAGTCGCGATACTCGTCGGTACCGCGGATCCCACGTTCGGGCGGCGGTACATCGAACATCACGATGTCGGAGGCATGATCTGCCATGACGGCGGCAAGGTCTCCGCGGTGGACCGCCCGGGTCCAGGTCTCGATCAGTGTGCGGATTTGCGCTGTGTTTTCTGTGTTCTGCATCGGCTGTCCTCTCCTCTCAACCAATACAGACTGAGCAGTGGTCGGTCATTCATCGCCGACACTCAACTGACCTCGATGTCAGGGCGGCCATCGGGGATCCTGACTGTCGCCCGCCGCCGGAGTCCGGCGCCGGGATCCGCCACCGAATCGGTGACGCGGAATTCCGCCTGCCAGTCCTGATGAGTGAGCCTGTTGAGGACGTACCCGCGCTGGGAATTTCCGAACTTGACGTGCGGTGAAGCAGCTTTGAGCAGTTTGTCGCTCTCGTCGCTGTCTGCACCGTCGCCTCCTGACGAGATGGATGTCCCGGCGAGCTCGACTCCGACGGTGGTGGCGGGACGCGTATAGGTCGATTTCAATTCGGAGACCACCGACCGGTGGATGTCGCCGACGATCGACACCAGGTTGTCGACACCGCGTTCGCGGGCCCCATCGAGTATCCGCGCGCGGGACGCCTCGTAGCCGCTCCACCCATCCATACTCACGGCGCGGGCCCCGTTCTTGCTGCGCGCAAGATCAGCGATCGTCGTCTGATGGGCCAGGACGTTCCAGCGAGTTCTGCTCGACGCGAGGCCATCGAGCAGCCAGCGTTCCTGACCTGCTCCCGTGATCGTGCGGTCCGGGCGGGCCGTGAGTTCATTCTGCGGTCCGTCGGTGTCACCGTTGACCTGATCACTGCGGTACTGACGGGTGTCGAGCACGCTGAACTGCGCGATATCACCGAACGTGAAGCGTCGGTAGATTCGCATGTCTGCGCCGTTCGGCCTCAATTCTGCGCGGACGGGCGTGTTCTCCCACCATGCCTTGAAGGCCGCGGCCCGGCGGTAGAGGAAATCGGGAACGGGGACCTCGTCCTCAGAAATGTTTGCAGCCCAATTGTTTTCCACCTCGTGGTCGTCCATGGTGACAATGAACGGTGACGTTCGGTGCGCCTGCTGCAGGTGGGGATCGAGCTTGTACAACGCGTAACGCTCGCGGTAGTCGTCGAGGCGGGTCATCTCCGAGTGCGCTGATTGCGGCACGGCGGTGGTGTTCCGCTGCCCGCCGCGGGTCGGAATCGCTTTCTCGTATACGTAATCACCGAGGTGGAAGACCACGTCGGGCGCTGCTGCCGCCATGTCGGCGTATGCGTTGAAGAATCCGTCGCCCCACGACTGACACGATGCCCAGGCAAACGTCAGAGCCCCGGTGGTGCCTGATGCGGACGGTGCGGTTCGAGTGCGACCGACATCGGAGATGTGGCCGGCCGCGCGAAAGCGATAGAAGTAGTCGGTTGATGGCTCCAGGCCGCGCACGTCGACGTGAACACTGTGTCCGTCTGCGGGAGTCGCCAGCTCGATACCGCGTGTGAATACTCGGCGAAAGTTGCTGTCCAGAGCCAACTCCCACTCCACAGGAATCGGGATGTCGGTCATGCCGCCATGTGGGGCAAGGGGCGCGGACGCGAGGCGGGTCCACAGCACGACGGCATCGGGTAGTGGATCACCGGAAGCCACCCCGAGAGTGAACAGATGGTCTCCGTGGTTCATCGGCGCCGGGTACGCGGCAGGAGCCTCGATCAGACCAGGGGTGAAGGCCAGAGCGCTGGCGACCCCCGTCCAGGTGAGGAACGTACGACGTGAGATTCCGGATCGAAGTGTCTTGTCGGGAGCGATTCGAAGCGTGTTCGGCACAGGCGCAGCAGATCAAGGCGACCTGTCATCGCCGAGACGTCGAGGTGAAGGTCGATCAAAAGCTGGTCGACGACCGGATGTCACCACAGTCCGCAGTCGACGCGATGTAGCAGACGGTCAGCTGTATTCGAGGTCCAGCGCTGCGACGACGCCGGCCATCACCTCACGCCAGTGCGTCCGCTGCTGCTCCCGTTCATCGGCGCTGACCAGCCGTTCCTGGTGGAAGCGGATGACGGTCTTGTGGTCACCCTCCGGTGTCACCGTGACCTGAACGATGGTCTCGTGGTCCCAATCTCGGGGTTGCCAGGTGAGCCGGATTCGTTCTTCGCGGTGAAAACTCCTTGTCTCACCGGTGGTTCCATCGGTGGTCTCGTACTGCAGACCCTTTTCGCGTCGCAGTCGGACGCCGTGGCCGAGCCATACCGCGGTGCCCGCGTCGGAGGTGAGGAAGTCCCAGACCATTTCGAGTGGATGACCGATAGTCTTCGAGACACCGATCTGCCACCCGGCATCTCGGGTGTGCCCGGTCTGCCTGTTCGTCACCGCTGCACCGCGGCGACGGCAGCCAGTTCGACCAGTGCCCCGGGTACTCCGAGCGCCGGCACCATCGCTGCTGTGATCAGCGGTGGATCGCTGTTCGGATCCAGGGACTGAGCCGCGACGGCGTATCCGGCCGTGATGTCGATGCCGTCGACCGCATAGAGCGTCAGACTGACCACGTCGGACATGCCCGCGCCTGCGGCCGCCAGTGCGGTCTTCAGGTTGGTCATGACCTGAGCAGTTTGGGCGCCCACATCGTCTCCGCCCACAAGAGTCCCGTTCGGGTCGACCGCGTTCTGTCCTCCGACGAGGATGGTCGTGGCACCCGGCGGGATGACTGCGACGTGACTGAATGCCGGGCTGTTGACCAGGCCTTCCGGTTTGAGGAGCTTTATTGTGTCCATGTTCCGACCGTAAACGAATACCCTGCCAAGAACTGTCAGGGTTTGGCATCATATTTGTGTCATGTCCACTCCCACCGGCCGCCGTCTCCAGACTCTGGCGATCCTGCAGTCGAACCCGGGTATCAGCGCGGGCAGACTCGCCGAGCGTCTGAGCGTCACCGAGCGCACCGCGCGCCGTGACGTCGAACATCTTCGGGATCTCGGGTATCGCATCGATGCCGAAGCAGGTCGATTCGGTGGATACACACTGTCGTCGGGCACTGCGAGCCCGCCGCTGGTGCTCGATGCCGACGAATCTCTCGCGGTGGCTCTCGGACTGCAGTCTTCGGTCGGGGTCGGGGGACTGGCGCCCGCTGCGGTGACTGCACTGGCCAAACTCACCGAGACGATGCCCGCACGCCTGCGAGGGCGATTCGAGGCGGTGGCTGCGGCCGAGACGGCCGACGGAGATGAAGCGCGGTCGGCGGATGCTGGGGTGCTCGTCGCGCTGGCACTCGCCTGTCGTGTGGGCGAAGGGGTGCGTTTTCGACATCGCAGGCGATCCGACGAACCCGGACGTGCCCGCGACGTCCAGCCGGCGCAATTGGTCCGGTCCGGAGGTCGGTGGTATCTCGTCGGCAATGAGCGGGGGACGGACCGCTGGCACGCCTACGCTCTCGATCGCATCAGCGACGTCCGGCCGCTGGGCACGAAGTTCCGGGCGCCGCCTCCGCCGCACGATGCGGCGGCGTTCGTGGCCGACGGCCTCGCCCATGGATGGCGCCACAGTATCCGGGTGCGGGTATATCTCTCGGGCGACGAAGTCCGGAAGATGGTCCGCCCGTCGGTCGGTTCGATCACCGACGAGGGTGACGACTGCGTCCTGTCCCTCGGTGCGGACGACCTCGACTGGGCTGCTCGGTGGCTGGTCTATCTCAATGTCGATTTCGACGTGTTGGAGCCCGCTGAGCTCGTCGACCGATTGCACGCTCTGGGAACCTGGGTCGCTGCCCGCTACCGGTGACACAGAAGCACACGCTTCAGTCACAATCACCTGTTGCAACGTGTGCACGTGACTGGAGCGTGTGCCTGTGTCAGTTGGGTTTTCGTGTCCACCCCAGCTTGGGCCCGAGGTGCACGGCCATGTCCGTGATGATCTGGAGGTAGTCGGCCTCGTCGAAGGAGAACGGCAACGCGAAGGCGACCTCCTGCGCCCGCAGGAAGCCCGCGTGGGAGAACAGGATCTCGGCGATTTCGTCGGACGATCCGACGATGTCCGGCGCGAACATCATCTGTCGCGGCCCTTGCGGCGACAACGTGCGATCGAAGCGGGCCGCCGCGTAGTCCTTGTACTTCCGGACCTGTTCTGCCGTTGCGGAGTCCGTGGGTATCACCACCAGACCCTGTGACACACGGGATTTTTCGGGATGGGGATGATTGGCCCGATACGCGTCGATGTGCTCGCCTTGAATGGTCGCGAAGTCGCGCGAGTCGGTTCCCTCGGTGTTGACCACCGAACTGGTCAGATAGTTGAGGCCTTGTTGTCCGGCCCAGATGGCTGAGGAGAGCATGCCCCCGTACCAGAGCCGATCGATCAATCCGGGTGAATGTGGCTGGACGATTCGGGAGAACCGCTCGATACCCACCGTGCCCTCGAAATCGCTCACAGGTACCCCGCGGATGTTGTCCATCAGGCGCAGGACCCGATCCTTGCTGAAGTTCTCGAGGTCGTACGACTCCGGATACAGCTTGGTCTTGAAGTCGTCGTACCGCATGGGGGTGCCCACTGACACGCCAGGATTGATCCGGCCACCGGAGAGCAGGTCGACGGTCGCGAGGTCCTCGGCCAATCGCAGGGGGTTCTCCAGTCCGAGTGGAATGACCGCCGTGCCGAGTTCGATGCGCTTGGTGCGCTGGGTCGCAGCCGCCATGACCGCCACCGGCGACGAGATCCCGTATTGAAGGTGCCGGTGTCGCAGCCACACGCTGTCGAATCCGAGTTCTTCGGCCAGTTCGATGGTGCGTAATGTCTCCTCGTGGCCGGTTCGCGGGTCGGCTGGGTCGAAGCGCCCGATGGTGAGAAAACCGAGCTTCTCGAGGGTCTGACCTGGCTGTGGCATGTTTCAACCTCCGGCATGCGTCGAATCCGGCTGGCCCGCGATTCCGTGTAAGACGATAGTCGTCGTCTGCTCGACCCAATCGTCGTCGAGTTCCTCGTCCGGGCGGAGCAGCACTCTCAGGATGGTGCTCCCGCCGATGACCTCGAGCAGTCGGTCAGGGTCGACGCCGGCCCTGACCTCACCACGCTCCACGGCTCGGTGGAGCCGAAGACGCATCGCCGCGAACACGCCGTCTTGAAAGCGTTGCATGACAAGCTCGTTCAGTACCGGATCGGCACCGACCTCCCCCAGGAGTCCTGGCAGCGCAGCCCGGGTCACCGGATCGGTGAAGATCGACCGGGACCCTGCGATCAGCGCACGGACGTCCGTGCTGAGATCGCCGGACTCCGGGATGAGCGTGGTCACAGGGGCCGGGAACGCGGCCTCGTGGACCAGCTGGGCTTTGCTGGACCAACGACGATAGAGGGCGGTTTTCGTGGTGCCGGCGCGTTGGGCGACGGCGGCGAGCGTCAGCGCCGAATAGCCGATCGAGACGAGCAGTTCCGCGGTGGCCCGCAGGATCGCTTCATCGATGCTGCGGTCACGCGGGCGCCCGGCGGGGGCCTTGTCATCAGGTGGGGCCTCTGCTTTCATTACGCTACCAACCGTATCGTAATCTGCGTCACACTTTCCATGAGGTGTGCAGGCTTCCGGAAGGGCATCGTGGCCACTGAACAACCGCTTGCCGACATGAAACTCCAACGTACGAGCCGAGATGTCACCACTCTTCCAGATCGTCTCGCCGCGTGGCTGTCGACGGTACTGCCCGGCGGTGTGGTGCCGGACGTCGTGGTGGACAGCGGCATCGAATCCAACGGAATGTCGTCGGAGACCATCGTGCTCACCGCCACGTGGGACACCGGCGCCGAGAAGACCACCCACCGCTATGTCGCTCGGGTCACCCCGGCGGCCGAGGACATCCCGGTGTTTCCGACGTACCGGCTGGACCACCAGTTCGAGGTGATGCGCTTGGTCGGCGAGTTGACTGATATCCCCGTGCCCCGGGTGCATTGGATGGAACCCACCGGTGAGGTGCTCGGGACGCCGTTCTTCCTGATGGATCACGTCGACGGCCTCGTGCCGCCCGATGTGTTACCGTACACGTTCGGGGACAACTGGTTTCACGATGCTGGCGGTCAACGGCAGCGCAGCCTGCAAGATGCCACGGTGAAGATCCTCGCAGAATTGCACTCGATCCCGAATGCGTCCGAGATCTTCGCCTTCCTCGGCGAAGATGCCGAAGGGGACACGGCGCTGCGCCGTAACGTGAACTGGTGCAAGTCCTGGTACGAGTTCGCGGTACCCGGTATCGGTAGATCAGCGTTGCTGGACCGCGCGTTCGTGTGGCTGGATGACAATTGGCCGACGACAGCCGATTCGGCCGACCCGGTCCTGCTCTGGGGTGACGCTCGATTCGGCAACACCCTGTATCAGGATTTCGAGCCGGTGGCGGTTCTCGACTGGGAGATGACCGCACTTGGACCCCGCGAGCTCGACGTGGCGTGGATGATTTTCTCGCATAGAGTCTTTCAGCACATCACGACTCTGATGGGACTGCCGGGAATGCCCGATGTCCTCCGCGAGGAGGATGTCGTCGCGACATACACCGCACTCACCGGGGTCGACATCGGCGACCTCAGCTGGTTCTATGCGTACGCCGCGGTGATCTGGGGTTGCGTGTTCATGCGCACCGGAGCGCGGCAGGTGCACTTCGGCGAGATCGAGATGCCCGACGAGGTCGACGGGTTGTTCCACCACCGAGCACTGCTGGAAGAGCTCATCGCAGGCAACGCTCACTTCACCACCGGCCAGGGAGATGCCAAATGATCGGTCCCTTGGACGAGTTTCCCATCCACCAGACGCCGTTGCCGATCGGTCTGGTCGATTCGAGTGACCGAAACTTCTACGACCGCAGCTATTTCAACGCCCATGACCGCACCGGCAACATCTTCGTGATCACCGGTGCCGGGTACTACCCGAACCTGGGTACCAAAGATGCCTTCGTTCTCGTGCGCCGCGGTGACGTCCAGACGGCCGTGCACCTCGGCGATGCGATCGATTCCGACCGACTGAACCAACGCGTCAACGGCTATCGTATCGAGGTCATAGAGCCCCTCCACACACTCAGGCTGATCCTGGAGGAGACCGAGGGCATCGCCATGGACATGATCTGGCAGGGATCGTTCGACGTTCTGCAGGAGCAGCCACACATCATGCGAACCGGCAGCAGGATCACGCTGCAGGCACAGCGATTTGCGCAGGTGGGCACCTGGCGCGGCGTCGTCTCCGTCGACGGGAGCGACATCGCGGTCGATCCGTCGACCTGGGTCGGGACCCGCGATCGATCCTGGGGTATCCGCCCGGTGGGAGAGCCCGAACCCGCGGGACGGCCGGCGGACCCACCGTTCGAGGGCATGTGGTGGCTATACGTGCCTATGCGTTTCGAGGAGTTCGCGATCGTCTTGATCATGCAGGAGGACCCGAACGGTTTCCGGATCCTCAACGACTGCACCCGGGTCTGGCCAGGCGGCCGGCTCGAACAACTGGGCTGGCCGAAGGTCACGATCCGCTATGCCTCCGGTACGAGGGTGCCGACCGGCGCGACCATCGAGTGCACCACACCGGACGGGTCACCGCTGATCCTGGAGGTCGAATCCCGGCTCGCAGTGCCGATACATCTGGGCGGAGGCTACGGCGGCGATCCCGATTGGATTCACGGCTCCTGGAAGGGTGAGAAGTTCACCGAACGGGTCACCTATGACGTCACCGACGAGGCGAATGCGGGACGGGTCATGTTCGGAGTCATCGACCACGTCGGCCGGGCTGTCTGCAACGGGCCTGGGGCCGACGGTGTCGAGGGGTTTGGGCTGTTCGAGCACGGCGCATTGGGCAGGCATGACCCGTCGGGCTTCGCTGATTGGTTCACCCTGGCGCCCTGAGCGCAGGGCCTTGCCACAAGCGCACACACTGCGACGACGTACCGATGGCGCGAAAGGTGGTGCGTGTCAGGATTTCCGGCGCGTTTGCGCGTGCGGTCACTGCGAGTTCGGGGTCGGTTCGTTGATGCGTTTGCCGATGGCGGTGAGCTGACGTATCTGTGCTCGGCTCAGCCTGTCGACGACCAGGCGTCGTACATGTGCCGCATAGCCGGGAGCCGTGGCGACGACTTTCTCCCACCCCGCCTCCGTCAGTGACGCGTTGGTGAATCGTCCGTCTTCCGGGCAGGGTTTGCGCTGCACCCAATCACGCTTCTCGAGCCGCGTGACCACATGCGACAACCGCGACAACGATCCGTTCGCTAGGTCGGCGAGCGTGCTCATCCGCAGTGTGCGATCGGGGGCCTCGGACAACGAAGCGAGCACCTCGTATTCGAAATGGGTCAACTGCGCATCGCGCAGCAACTGCGCGTCCAGTGCATGAGGGAGCCGCGACACAAGGATCGCCACCTGGATCCAGGCGTCCATCTCTTCATCGTCGAGCCAGTTCGGCTCGGGCTCGTTGCGCATCGCTGAATTCTAGTCCGAGAACTCGAGTTGATCCGTCATTTGACGCTTCAAGTCAATCTCCCTAACATTCACTTGATACATCAAGTCAATTCACGAGTGAGGGCAATCGAGACATGAACAATCCCATCATCCGAAGCACCGGAATCCTGCTCGCGCGTATCGGCCTCGGAATCGTATTCCTGGCTCATGGCCTGCAAAAACTCAACACTTACGGATTCGACGGCACCAAGGCGAGCTTCGAGGGGATGGACGTACCACTGGCTCCGGTATCGGCGTTTGCGGTCACCTGGCTCGAGATCCTTGGCGGTATCGCGTTGGTGGCCGGCCTGCTGACGCCCATCATCGGAATCCTGTTCTTCCTCGACATGCTGGGGGCGTACTTCTTCGCTCACATCGACGCCGGCCTGTGGGTCGCCGACGGTGGTTACGAGCTGGTGCTCGCTCTGGGTGCAGGCGCATTGCTCCTCGCGGTCGTCGGCGCGGGTCGCTTCAGTATCGACGCGGTGCTCGGAACCAAGGTCGGATGGCTCGCCGCCGACACCACCCGGACCCGGGAGACCGTCAGCGCCGGCTGACGCCTGTGGGGCGAGCACAGTCTGTGCGCGTCCCCTGGGTTTCGTGGTCCATCGTCTGGGGTATCAACCAGGGATGTATCCGCACGCCGACGTCGGCACACTCTGATGACCGTCGACGGCAAGGACCAGACGCCGAGCGATCGCGACGACAACGCGGGGGGACAGCAAACCCCGATCAACGAACCCCCGCGGCTCCGAACTGACGACAACCGGGCCGCGTCCAGGCTAGAACTCTTCTACGACCTCGCCTACGTGCTGGTCATCCACCAGCTCGCGATCGCGTTCACCAAGGATCTCACCTGGCACGGAGCCGCGGTGTTTGCGGGACTGTTCACGATCACGTGGTGGTCATGGGTGACGATGACGTTGTACGCCAACCGATTCGACACCAACGACGTCATCTATCGAGTCCTCAAACTCAGTGCGACGTTCGCGGTTGCGGTGATGGCGGCCAGTGCGGGATCGGTCCCGTCATCCGGGGTTGCGGCCTTCACAATCGGCTACGTGGCCACCCGCATCGCCCTCGCTGTCTTGTACGCGCGGGCCTGGGTGCACATCGTCGACTCCAGGCCGACCATCAACCTGTACTTCGCCACCACAGTTGTCAGTGCACTCCTGTGGACGACGTCGCTGTTCACCCCCGGCCCGATCACGTACGGACTATGGGCCACCGGAATTCTCATCGAGGCATTGGCGCCCGTTGCCGCCACCCGCTGGGGCCCGGACATCCCGCTGCACCTCGACCATCTACCGGAGCGGTTCGGGCTCTTCGTGATCTTGGTCCTCGGGGAATCCGTGTCCGCGATAGTCCTGGGAATGCACGACACCCACTGGGCGCTGTCCTCGATCGTCGTGGCAGCGTTGGGATTCACGATCGCCGCCGCGATGTGGTGGATGTATTTCGACATCGGAGGGGCCGAGGCCAAGACGCTGCTGCAGTCCGACGACGATGCGCACAGCAGTGGCCGGGCGGATTCATACATCTACGGTCATCTGCCGTTGACGTTGGGCGCCGCTCTGCTCGGGGTGGGTGTCGAGCAGTATGTTCTGCATCCCGTCGGCGAGCTGACCTCTGGTGGTCGCTGGGCGCTGTGCGGTGGTCTCGCACTGTTCGTCGCCGGTGTGTGCATGGTGCTGGCCGGCAGCGCGCGGACGTGGCGAGCGGTCTTCCCGTGGCCTGCGGTGGCCATCCCGGCCATCGTGGCCGTCGGATTCATCGACAACGCACTCCCGTTCGCCTCCGCGATCTTTCTGGCCATCGGATCCACCATCGCCGTGGTCACCGGCATCATCCGACGACGGCAGAGCACCATGAGAACCACGGAGACCTGATCGATCGACGCACTGACCGCGTGGCGACCCGGTGAAGTGGGTAGCCTGACCCGGTGGGGATTCTGACGCCGCTGGCGGTCAAGATAGGTGCGGTCTCGTGGATGCCGAAGATGCTTCCACTCATCGAGAAGTGCGACGTGCGACTGCAGAGTGCGACAAAGGGCCGGGTCAGCGTTCTCGACATAGCCGGGCTGCCCAACATCGTCCTGAGGGTGCCCGGCCGCAAGACCGGCAATGTGCGGTCGACGCCCTTGCTCTGCGTCCCACAGGACGGTGGCTGGTTGATAGCCGGTTCGTACTTCGGCAATCCCAAGCTGCCTGTGTGGGTGCTCAATCTCCGCGCCTGCGAGACTGCGGAGGTGGTCCATCGCGGGAAGACGCGCATCGTCACGTGGCGTGAGATCACCGGGACCGAGCGCGAGCAAGCGTGGCAGACCCTTCTCGACACCTGGCCGAACTTCGCCATCTACGAGCAGCGCACCGAGCGGCTGATCCCCGTCTTCTTCCTGGCCCCCGGACCGTCCAAGTCGTAGGTGGAAGGACCGGGCGGTGGACATCAACGAGGTGACCGACGAGCTCTATGGTCTCGATCCGAACGATTTCGTGAAGGTCCGTGACGCCCACGTCAAAGAAGCCCGAGCACAGGGCGATCGAGCTCTTGCCACTGAGATCTCGCAGCTGCGCAGGCCGACGTTGGTCGCTTGGATGGTGAATGTGCTCGCCCGCGAACACTCCGATGACGTCGAGAAACTCCTCGAATTGGGGGAGGCGCTACGTGATGCCCAGCGCCATCTTGCCGGCGATGACTTACGTACGTTGACCACGCAGCGGCAGAAAGTGGTTCGAGCGATGGCTCGACAGGCCGGTGAGTTGGCCATCGACCACGGCCACACCGCGAGTGAGAACGCGCTCCGAGAGGTCGGGCAGTCGTTGCACGCCGCGTTGGCCGACCCCGACATCGCCGAGCAGGTGCGAGCCGGTCGACTGGTGACCGCAGTCAGCTACAGCGGGATGGGACCTGCGGGGATGGCCGTGGTCGGGGGAGTGTCGCGGAAGGCGAAAGTTGCTCCAGCGCAGAAGAAAACACCGAGTGCGCAGGAGCTTGAGGCTGCACGTGCGGCGGTCTCTGCGGCCGAGAGCGCCGAGAGGGATGCTGATTCGGAGCTGTCAGCGTTGCTGGATGAGGCAGCGAAGGCTGCCGACAAGGTGGCTGCCGTCGACAAACGAGTCGACGAACTCCGGGAGCAGCTCGCTCAGGCAGAACAGGAACGCCAGTTCGCGACCCGGGCTCACCAGGCCGCCACCGATCAGGTCGAGGCAGCGCAGAAAGATCTGACCTCAGCGCGCGAGGAGTCGGAAAACGCACGCCGGAACCTCGAGGCGCTGGAACACTAGATCAGCGGCCGGCAAGCGCAGCGACCTGCGTGATGGACTCGCGCATCTTGTCCGCCGACACCCGAGGCAGATTTCGTCGGGCGAGGTACTCGGGATCTGTGACACGCGACCAATCGCACGTCTGTGTCACACGCGTTCCGTCTTCGGTAGCTGTCAGCTCCCACTCCCATCGCACCCCGACGGGCGGCCGATCAGGGCGCGCAGGCATCCAAGCGATCACCTTGTCGGGTTCAAACGCCACGACGTGATTGACGACCTCGTAGGGTCTGCCCGACTCATCACGCATCGCAATGGCGAATGTTGCTCCCTCACCGGCGATCCGGCGTGGTGCGTGGGCCAGCTGAAGCATCCCCGAGCCGTCGAGTTCGACGTGTTTCGCCGGATCGGTGAGAACGCTGAACACCGCGGACGGCGTCACGGGTACTTCGACGCTCACCGACAAGTATTTATCCGCCACATCTTCGACCCTACTGTCAAAACTCTTTCCTGGGCACAACGCCTTACTGGGCGGATTCGGGGGTCGAGTGCCGTTCGTACCACTGAGCGACCAGCGTCGAACCGATGCCATGGATCACCACACTGCCCAGCACTGTCACCGTCATCGCATACAGGGTGTCGTTGGCGATCCGGCCTTCGAGTGCGTTGTAGGCAAGCAGCCCGAACACGATGGATGCGGTACCGCGGGGACCCAGCATGCCGATCACCAGTCGGTCGGTTCGGCTCAGCGTCGTACCCAGCAGCGACAGGTACACCGGTACGATCCTCAAGATCGTCAGCGCTGCGATCGACAGCACGATGATCTGCCAGACGAAACCGAACTCGAGCACCAACACCGCGGTGCACCCGAACACGAACCACATTGCCAGAGCAGCGAGCACACTCACATCATCTACAAGGCTGAGCTCCGACTCGGTTGGCAGAGTCGACCGCGCCGCCTTGTAGGCGATACCGCAGATGAACGCGGCGACGAAACCGTTGCCGTGCAACTCCGTTGCCGAGCCATAGGCCAAAAGGGGAAAGATGACAAGGCTGATCCGGATCGATTGTTCGGTCGCGAAACCTCGCGCCATCGATTGGTTGGTCAGCCAGGCAGCCACGACACCGACCACGCCACCGGCGACGATGGCGTAGACCGCTGACGGCACCGCGGTCTCGAGTGCATCTACCGGACCCTCCGCATGTGAATGATCGCCGGCGAGGGTCAGCGCGAAAATGAACAGCGGCGCGACGATCCCGTCGTTGTAGCCGCTCTCGATGTTGAGGACGTTGCGCACCCGCAGGGGTATTCGTTTGTCCCGGACCATCGATGAGGTGGGCGCAAGATCGATCGGGATGGCGATGCACGCGATGACGAGCAGGACGCCGATCGACAGACTCGGCAGCAACGCGGCTCCTGCGAGCAGGGCTCCGCCGATCGACAACGGCATCGCGACGAGCAGCAGTCTGACCGAGATTCGTCGTTCCCCGGCAAAATATCCGCCCTTGACCTCAGTGGCATCGACGAACAACAGAACCGCCAGGATCAATTCCACAACCTTTTCGGCGGCAATGGTGTTGAGCGTCTGACCGATGTCGTTGCGAGTGCTGAGCCCGATCGCGATGCCGGCGGTGACCATCAGCAGTGGTCCCGAGATCCGCAACCGCGCCAGGCGTCCGGCAACAAGCGACCATCCGACGATCACGACCAAGGCGATGAGCACGGACGTGGTCACGACGGTGACCCGTCTCCGTCGCTCCTGAGCACCTGATGATCGTATATGCGGTTACTCAGGTGGGATCAGTTGCCGGCGAGCTTGGCCGAGTTGCTCGTGCAGTACAGGGGGACACCGATGTTGATCAGAGTCCGCGACTTGGACTCGTCGAGGCCGGTCTCTTCGGAGATCTTGGTGACCGTGTCATTGAGGCTGGTGCCGTTCGAGAGCTCGTCGCATGCCGTTTGCGCTGCGGCGATCTGGTCTTCCCGACTGCCGAAGGTGGCGTTCTGGGACTCCAGCGCCTGGATGTAACCGTTGTCCTTCACGTCCCCGGCTGCGGTGGACGCGTTGTCGACGAGCTGTTCGGCACTACTGCGGGCCTGGTCAGTCGCATTCTGTACGTCTTCGCTGCTACACGCTCCCACGAACAGCACAGTGCCCAGGAATGCGATCAGTGCCACAAGCTTTTTCATGTCAATCCCGTTTCGTCGTCGAGTACTCCTGAGAACGATAGGCGATTGCCGGGCGGGCGATGAGGTCGATCGCCAGCAGAGCGAGTACTGCGACGATCACCGTCACCATCACGACGAGCCCTGAGGGATAGTTCCAGAAGACCAGCGCGATGATCGCCACCGCGACCACAGCGACACGCAACGGTGTCCGGAACCTCGCCGCAGCGGACTCGATCGGATGCGGAACTCGTCCCGCGGCATTGCCTCTGGCCGCGTTCAGGCCGCGCCCGAAGGCCTCACGCACCGCGGCAGCCGATCCGGATGACCCGGTGAGGTATCCCACCACAGCAATCACGACAGCGAGGACGGCGACCGCACGCAGCGTGGTACGCAGCGGTACGAGGATGGTGTCGATGAGGACCTCCGCAGCGGCGGGTGAGAGGACGTCGGCGGGGACCGCATCGAGATATATCGACCGCCCGATACTGATCGCGACGGCCAGCAGCGCCATGGCGACTGCGAGTGCGATCCCGAAGAGTGAGAACGCCCTTCTCCGAGAACCCCTGGGGGCGGCCCATATTGCTGCAGCGCCGACCAGGAGAGTCAAGAACGGGAGGATCGTCGATGCCTTGTCCAGTGCGGAGACCGCATTCTGAGCCTTCACCAGATCGGGCGACTGGAAGACGACGAATGACTTGTCGATGTCGGGAATTTTGTCGGCGAACGAGAACCCGCGATCCTTCAAAGCGTTTCGAACGTTGTCGATGATCGGGCCGAGTTCGATGCTGACAGTGCCGTCGTCGTCGATGGCGATCGCAGCATTCGTGTCACCGGTCAGAACCGCCGCCAGTCGTTGATGGGCTCGTCTGTTTGCCTCGATCCACAACGTCTCGAACTGGTCGGACCTGACCAGCGCCGTGACTGCCTCCCGGATGAACGACTGCGCTTGCGAGGTGAGTACCGGTGCGAGACCGATGACGGCCGGCGGCACGTTGGGTGCGTTCTCCGTCAGCGCGGTCAGCGCTTCCTTGGTGACGTTCGCTATATCGCCGCGAGCCATGATCTCCGCAGTGACCTGATCAGCCAGTTCATTCTGCAGAACGGCATTGTGCGCGAGCGGTGTCACGGTTGCGACATAGCGGTCGGTGTCGAGGACCTCGCTGCGCGCAAAGCGCGCCAGCACAGCCGAGAACGCCAACACCGCAACCAAGACCAACAGCAGACCGGTCGCTGTCCACCGCAGTCCGCGCCGTTGGTTCGGCGCCACGCCCGCACCTTGATCGCCGGACGCACCTCGACTCTCGGCGAGCTCGCGCCGGAGGCGTTCGAGTTCGGCGCGCTCGGTCGGTGTCAAGGGTTCGTCGGCGCTCGGAGCCACCATCGGTCGGCCTCATCTCATCGGTCGGACGCGCCATCGCGCGGCCGACGTCGCCGATCCGGCGACCCCGCCGAACCCCCTCGGGAACGCGCCTATGAACTCTGACCCAGGACCGGCGTCGTCACATCATCCGAATCGGATGAACAGAAACCCGACTCAATGGCCGGGCAGCACGCAGACCGAGTCGATGCCGAGGACATGGTTCAGGCGCCCGAACGCCAGCCACGACCCCAGGCACATGCTCAGTTCGACGATGTGTGTCTGGTTGTACGCGGCGGTCATCCGCGACCAGAAGTCGGTGTCGAGGCCGTGGTGGTCGAGCGCATAACGCTCGGCGTATTCGGCCGCCAGTCGCGTGCGATCGTCGAACGCGTCCGTGGTCCGCCAGTTCTGCACGGCCTCATCGAAAGATGCCTCGACCTTCTCGCCGTCGCGCTCGGTCCGCCAGTCCTGACAGAACACACAACCGTTGATCTGCGCGATGCGCAGACGCGCGGCCTCGAACTCGCGGAGACCGAGTGTGCTGTCGGAGTACACCTTCAAGGAGAAATTCGCGGCTGCTCCGCCGATGCCGGGGACCATCTCGCCCCACACATAGTTGATGGGATCCTTGCCCTCAGGAACGTCGATGATCATGCCGGTGCCATCCTCGTGAGTTTGCCGACCGCCGGGACGAGCGGTACGTCGAGCGCGTCGTAGAGGCCGGGTCCCGCAGCCCGGAGCCAGCCAATGGAGTTGACCAGACGGCCGACCGCGGTGGCGTTGCCACCCGCCGCACGGTTGCCGCCCTCATCCGTGGCCTCCACCGAGATCTCGATGCGCGGGCGGCCTTCGATGATCACCTTGTGCGCGCCCGCTCCACCGTCGGGCGGCATCGGCCAGTCCGGGGCACAAGATGGATGGATCCGCGTGACGTGTTCGATGACGATCAGCGGCTCACCACCGACCATTCCCTGCACCTCGAACCGTATGGCGCCCTGCGTGCCGGCCTCGAACGTGCCCATGTGCGCAGTGTCGACGCCGGTCTCGAGAGGGCGCCGCAGTAGTGTCTCGCGAATCTCGTCGATGTCGACGCCGAGTGCCCGGGCGATGAGCCTGATCTGCCCACCCCACACCATGGTCGGGACCGACGGCGCCACCATCGGTGGCTCGTAGTCCATCGGTTGACCCATCCCGATGAGGTATCGAACGGAGTCGGGTTGGTCGTAGGTGGTGTAGTCGAAGATCTCCTGGCAGCGAACCTGCTCGACTTTCGAGGCCAGTCCGCTCGCGAGAATGGGCAGGATGTCGTTGCCCCAGCCTGGATCGATGCCGGAGACGAACAGGGAGCCACCGCCGTCGGCGATCGCCGAGAGGACCGGGTCCCGCAGTTCCGGCGGCGCGGAGGTGGGATCATACAGGGCATAGAGGGAAGGACTGACCACGGTGGCTCCCGCCCGGATGGCGCGGGTGATGTCGATCAGTGCCTCATCGGGGCGGATGTCACCGGACGCCGCGTAGACGACGGCGTCGGCGATCGCAAGGGCTTGCGAGATGTCGGCTGTGGCGGCGACTCCCAGCACTCGGCCGATATCTGCCAGTTCACCGGCATCGCGTCCGGCCTTGGCAGCGTCGTGCACGACGACGCCGACGAGGTCGAGATCCGGATGGGCGTCGATCGCGCGAATCGCCGCGCGACCGACGTTCCCGGTACCCCAGACCACTACTCGAATCGAAGTTGAGCTCATCACCCGACGATATAGAACACGTTCCAGTTTTGCTGGAGCTCCGGAATATCGGACTCGGTGGATGTACCGGGAGCCCGTCGATGTTCGACTGCAGTCCGCCCTGGTCGGCGCGGAGGTCGTCGAGGAACAAAGACGAGTTCTGACTCGACGATCGCGCTCGGTTCGCGGAAATCGCTGACGATTGGATGGAACACGTTCCCCTTTTGAACGTATTCCGACTTACGGCCGATGGGTTACTATTCCGGAGTAAGAACTATTGATTGGAAACTCAGTGGCGTGCGCGACCTTTGATGGACAGGTCGAAATGCGTTCCGGAGTTCGTGCAGTCACTTGATCGAGTGACAGACATGGGGCGTAGAGCATGATTGGCTGGGCAGCCTTGGGGAGACGACATTGATGAGATCAGATTCGGGAGCAATCGAATTGATCGCCACACTGCGTCGGTGCCAGGCAGCAGGCGACGTGGACGCCCTTTACTTTTGTGCGGCATGGCTGCACGGGTGCGGGGATCACGACGCGAACGCTGCACTGTCTTCGCTCGTTGATGACGCCGACCTCAGGACCGAGGCGATTGACGCCACGCTACGTCAGTTGGCCCGACAGCGGTTCGATGACCTGGTGCAATGGTGTATCGAGACGGCAAGCGTCCTGAACGGCGGGGTGCCTGCCGACCCCTCCGTCTGGCTCCCGGGACTCACATATGCACTTCGTCGAGACGATTTTCAACTGAGCGCGGGAATACATCGGGTAGCGCTGGCCGATATGGCCCTGCTGACGTGTTCCGACGCGGCTCTGGCCCGTAATGCAACTCATATTCGGGCCTACCAGACGGTGCGAGCGGCTTTGTTAGGCCGCGCAGCTGCTCGGAACTGATCGATTAATGGGTCATATGACCCAGTTCTGGAGGCGCATCTACATTGGTGAATGCCCTTCGAAATGTAAGCTCAAGGCGTTCATTCGTGATAATGATTATTCGGTCTGATGACGTGAATAATTGCAATTCCCCTGTTCTGGCCGTATTTATCCGACTCTCCGGCCCGCTGTGGGTTTTGCGAAATGCCAGTGTGTTCGTGAGTTCACGCATACGAAACCAATTGGAATGGCGGACCTTGTCGGGGACTGTCGGCGGTGCGTGACGACCCGCGTACGGTGTGCGTCGGGAGGAAATCATCATGGCCACCAGAGATCGTGACGAAGAAGGCAGGGCGCGTCAGGCGCGGCCGCGTGATGCGCTCGGCCGACCCCTTCCGCACGGCGAGAAGGGCGTCGAGCCGGTTTCCGAAGTGCCGATGCCGCCTGAGCAGACCCTCGAGGTCGCTCGCGAACTGGTGTGCGCCGGACGTCCGTTCTCCGCGCATGAGGTCCTCGAGGTTCGCTGGAAGACAGGACCCGACAGCGAGCGCCCACTATGGCAGGGACTCGCACAATTGTGCGTCGCCCTCACGCACGCTGCGCGTGGCAACGCGATCGGTGCCGACCGGCTCCTCGAGCGAGGCGCACGACACCTCGTCGCCTATCGCGAGTCTTCGGGACCACTGTATGGCCTCGACCTGGACGCCCTGATCGCTGATGTTCGCGCCCGAATTGTCGTTGAGTCTGCCTGAGGCGCGGAGGGGTCGACTAGGCCCGAGTGCGTGCCCGGCGCGCCAACTCAACTGTTGCCGAACGTAGTTCAGCCAACGCGTTGATCGGCTCCGAATAGCCGACACGGGTATATGCGATGCCCCGGGGAGTCTGGACCCGCAAGTCGAGTCCATAGCGATCGGCGCCGGTGCACACGGCCGACGTGGTGTCCGGAAACCCGCCGAGAGTCTGCGCCATCGCCAGCAGCGAATCAGCATGGTCGTCGTTGAGATGAACGATGGCACCCGCGGCACCGGGCGACACCGGATCGGGTGCGGCGGTCGCATAGTCGGCGGCGCTCGCCGAATCCATGCGTCCGTAGCCACCGACCCATCGGACTCTTTCCACCCGAAGTACCCAGAGCGAGAAGTCACTGAAGTCGATGTAGTACTTCGCGGCCGGTACGCCGGCGAGGTGGGCTTCCCGAGCGGCCGTGAATTCATCGCCGGTCGGCCGCTCGACGTGGCCGGCGAGGGTGATCCTGGCACTGGCCAAGGGATCGGCCTCGGCATTCGGGGCGACTATGGCGATACTGGCGCGGCCATCGCCCGCCAGGTTTCGCCCGTGCTCTGCCATATGCGAAACGCAGAGGACTGGGGAGCCCTCGAGCAGACCGTAAGTGATGAAGGACGCCCACGGCGAACCGTCGGACGTGAGGCTCGCGAGGGTACCGATGTTGGTGGATTCGGCGATCGTGCGTGCCTCTTCGGCTGCGGAGGGCCGCTTGGCCTCTGCGACGTCGCTCAGGGGCGGTGGAACGGAGGGGGCGTCGCCGGGGTCGCCGTGATCGAGAGACATGGTCGAAACGGTACTCGACCGGTCGTGCGTGGTTCGATGAACTCATGACTGATCTGGCGAAGACGGCTCTGGGATCGTCGTTACTCGTTGTGAGCTGCGATGACGTCGATGGGTCCGGCACGGCGTACCGACAGCTACTCGGCGGCGATCTCCGCGTGCGCAACGGATCTGTCGAGTTGACCCGCACCGCCGGGTCGCACCGGGCATTCTTTGCCGTCGACGATCACCCGGCGGCGACGACGTTGCTGCGTCGCCGAGGAATGGATCTCGACGAGGTGACTGCGACGCGCACCGCATCGTCAGTCGTTCCGGCGGTGGGGGTGGTGGCTGCGTCGGAGTTCTCACCCGGACCGGATGTCGGCGATATCGAGTCGATCGACCATCTCGTGTTCAATGCGGCCGACAGAGACGCCGCCGTAGCGTTGTTCGCCGGGTCTCTCGGGCTCGACTTTCGTCTGGAACAGGCCATTCACGACGGAATTCACCAACTCTTCTTTCGCAGTACACAGGTGGTGGTCGAAGTGGTGATCGGGGCGCAGGATCAGGAGACGACCGCATCGCTGTGGGGTATCGCGTGGCGATCGCGGGACATCGGCGAAACCCATCGGCGATTGTCGGATGAAGGAATGTCCCTGAGTGAGATCCGAGTCGGTCGTAAGCCAGGCACCAGCGTGTTCACCATCAGGGAGCCGGCGTTCGGCCTCCCGACGCTTGTCCTGGGCTGACGCCGGCGCTGCCGAATGAGCCTGAGCCCCGGACACTTTCGGTGACCTCGCGGTGCACGCTCGGAGGCAGGCCGCGAAGTGATACCGCCAACGCGGCGCACCACGAGTAAACTCAGCGCGTCTGCAGGCGGTTGCGCGCGGAACTCGACATCGATACGGGGAGCGAATGTTGCGGTTTGAAGGGGGTCCGACGCGGGGAGCAACGTCGCGCTGGAGCCTGCGACGGGAAATTGCGATCACGGTTCGGCTCAACGCGGACAACGTCTGGGTTGCGAGTCTGCCCCCTCTGCTCTTCACCCTCACCGCTGCGCTGAGGTTCGAACTCTCGGGATTCGATCTGGCTGTCGCTCTGCTGCAGGGTCTGGTGTGGTCGCTGCTCTTCATCTATGTCTTCGACACGGCCAATCAAGCAGGTGGCTCGCAGGAGGACCACACCAACAAGCCGTACCGTCCCATCCCGGCCGAGATGGTCACGCCAGAGGGCATGTGGCGACGGAGCTATATCAGCTCGGCGATCTTCGTCGCGCTGTCGGCGTTCCTCAGTCCGATCACCTGCATCATGGCGATCGTGTGGGTGGCGACCGTTCAGGTGACCCACCACCTGCTCCGGCCCCGGCACTATCGCTACTGGAAGCCGGTGACCACCTGGGTCGGGGCGATCGCCCAGCTCGCAGGCGCGTGGGCCATCGCGCACCCTCTCGACGACGTCGGGTGGTACTGGACGGTGGTGATCGCGACGATGTTCATCATCCCGCTGCCGATCGAGGACGTGCGTGACATGCCGGGCGACGAACAGTCCGGACGAGTGACCTACCCGCTGCGTTACGGGGCCGAGC
Organism: Williamsia soli; assembly: GCF_017377795.1. Taxonomy (GTDB): domain Bacteria; phylum Actinomycetota; class Actinomycetes; order Mycobacteriales; family Mycobacteriaceae; genus Williamsia; species Williamsia soli. Next base: position 195,951 of record NZ_JAFRDR010000002.1, read on the forward strand.
CGGTCCGACGTTGGTTCGTCGTGATGATGGCAGTGTGGCCGGTCGTGGCGTACCTGCTCTTGTTCCACGGCAGCGGGGCCTCACGCGCGGCCGTCCTCACCGCCGCCGTTCTCATGGCGGCACTCTGCTGGCCTACCGCGATCCTGACGGGTATGCGCGACACCTACTCGCGAAACCGCTTGGCGTACAAGTTGTACAGCTTCGTCCATGTTGTGCTCGTCGGATGCGCACTGCTACTCCTGTCGTGAGCTCGGGTCCTCGACCGATGAGATCGGGCGCCCCCGGTGGTCTGATGGAGACCAGCTTTGATACGGAGGTCATCATGCTTGACAAGACATTCACCGAGACGTTGCAGAAGAGTCCGGCCAAAGGCGGTTGGACCTACGTCGTATGGCCGGACTCGGCGGCGTTTTTCGGGACCCGTGGACTGGTGAAGGTGCGCGGCACCGTCGATGGTCACCCGTTCACGAGTTCGTTCATGGCATTGGGGATGGTCGACACAAGTTACCCATCAAAGCCGACCTCCGTGCTGCCCTCGGCAAGGAGGCCGGAGCGACGGTGACCGTCCATCTGACGGAACGGCTGTGAGCCCCCTGCGGCGAACGCGCCTGCGAAGGCGCCGCGAAAACCGGTGAGCAACTGGCAGTATCAGGAGTCGTGAGCAAGAACGCATCGATCGTCCGTGTCGGCCTCGCCTACCTGGTGGCTCTTCTCGTGGCCGCGGTGTGGCTTGCTGTCGGCCCCGATACGGCCTGGCTGTGGCTCGACACCCTCATTGCTGACCTGCTGGCCACACTGGTGATCTTCGCTTTCAGCCGCGTGCACAAGAACTCGAGCTTCTACGATGCCTACTGGAGCGTGGTGCCACCGGCCCTGATGATCTATTGGTGGGCGAGCGGCGATGTCGGACTCGACGCGGTGCACTGCTGGTTGATCCTCGTCGTCGTCGTCCTGTGGGCAGTTCGACTGACAGCGAACTGGGCGTATGCATTTCCTGGTCTCCACCACGAGGACTGGCGCTACGGCATGCTTCGCGGCCGTGCGGGTCGCTGGGAGTTCCTCACCGATCTGGTGGCCATCCATCTGATCCCCACGCTGCAGGTGTTCCTCGGGATGCTGCCGGTGTATGTGGCCGTGACTCGAACGGGCGACCAGCTGACCTGGCTCGCAGGCCTCGCGTTCGTCGTCGGAACAGGGGCCGTGATCCTCGAATACGTCGCCGATGGGCAGATGCATCGGTTCATTCGCGACCGAAGTCCCGGGCAGGTGATGGACCAGGGTCTGTGGAGCTGGTCTCGCCATCCCAACTACTTCGGTGAGTTCGGTTTCTGGCTCTCCTTGGCGCTCTTCGGGGTCGCTGCGGCTCCCGCCGACGCATGGTGGTTGTTCGCTGGTGCTGCAGCAATGCTGGCCATGTTCCTGGGGGCCAGCATCCCGATGATGGAGCAGCGCAGCCTCGAGCGGCGGCCCGACTACCAGTCCGTCATCGACCGGGTGTCACGATTCGTGCCCCGGCCCCCGCGCAGGGTGACGGTGTGAGACGTGCACGCGTGGTCGTGGCGGGTTTGGGTGACACGGGTGTGCTCACCGCGATGCATCTGGCGCGGCACACCGACGTCATCGGGATCTCGGTCAAACCCGGTCTCGTCAGCGGTCAGGAACTAGGGGTCCGGCTGTCGCGCCCCGATGACTGGAGCAGGGACTACTGGACGTCGTTCGAGCGTTTTCGTCGACTCGACCGGGTCCGAACCGTCCACGGCGAACTGACGAGTGTCGATCTGGCGGCGCGAACGGTCAGAGTCCGGCACGATGACGATTCCGAGTCCGCTCACGAATACGACACCCTGGTCATCTCGACCGGCGTGACCAACGGGTTCTGGCGTCGCCCGACAATGCAGTCGTCGGCCGAGGTGGACGCGGAGCTTCGCGACGCACACGATCGACTGGCTGAGGCCGAGTCGGTGCTCGTGATCGGCGGTGGGGCAGCTGCGGTGAGCAGCGCGGCCAATCTGGCCGCCCGATGGCCCGCCAAGCGAATCGACCTCTACTTTCCGGGCGCCAGAGCGCTATCGCGGCATCACCCACGGGTGTGGCGACGAGTACGGCGCCGGCTCGACGATCTCGGAGTCATCTGTCACCCGGATCACCGGGCTGTGACCTGGCCCTGCCCGGCGTCCGCGGGTAGTGGTTCCGTCACCGACCATCTGACGAGTGGGACGGTGGAGTGGACAACAGGACAGACACCGGCGACGGCAGACGCCGTCCTCTGGGCGATCGGCCGCGCTGTTCCCAACACCGCTTGGTTGCCTTCCGACATTCTCGATGAGCGGGGATTCGTCCGTGTCTCGGCTGATCTCAGCGTGCCGGGCCACGACCACGTGTTCGCCATCGGAGATGTTGCGGCCACGGACGAATTCCGGACATCGGCCCGCAACCGGGCCGACAAATTGCTCGCGCGGAACGTCCGGGCAGATCTGGGCGGCCGGAAACTTCGTGACTACCGCGAGAGAAAAACTCTGTGGGGCTCCGTGCTCGGCGCGCAGCCCGACGGACTCGAGGTGTTCACCCCGGGTGGGCGCAGGTTCCGTTTTCCGGCTTGGTCGGTTGAGCGCGTGCTACAACCACTGATCGTCAGGCGAGGTATCTACGGGGGAGTGCGACCGAAGACATGGGGTGAGACAAACCTGCCGTGACCCGGCGATCGTCACGGCAACCCGGCCAAGAAGAAGATCAGCACTTCGACGGTCCCACAACATACCAATGAGTAACATCGCGGTGGACGAGCAGTGGCCGTGTATGACTGCCGGCCGATCAATGCTGCCGTCGTTACCGATTCGTGACCGCGCAGTCACGGTTGCGCGCCGAAGCGTGTTTGTGGATTGTCTTGTGCGCGTGCGTTTCCTAAGGTCAAAGCAGACCCTGTCAGGACGCGGCGGAGTGCTCTCACCAGTTTGGAGTCAACCAATAGAAGGGGCGCCGATCATGACCCTCAATTCTCTGCGCACCAGGACCGACCTCGGCCCCGCGGACGCGTTCCACCCGGCCAAGTGGTCGTTTGCCATCGCAGTCGAACCTGTCACCGAGAGGCACGCGCTGGTGCGTGTCCGCGGCGATGTCGACATGGTGACAGCCCCGCGACTGTTGGCCGGGATCAACGAGGCAATCGCCGACCACACCGACATCACCGTCGACCTTTCCGACGTCAACTTCTTCTCCTGCGCGGCAGCCGAGATCGTCCTGGCAGCCTACGCACGGCGACCAGAAAGTTTTCGAATCCTGGCCCCGTCCAGGGCAGCGCGGCGAGTGCTCGACCTGTTCGCCGATGACCGTCTCATCTACGACATCGGGGTGGACTCGGGGCCGGTGGACTGACCCTCAATCGGGCTGTACGAGAGTCAGGATCGTGATCTCTGGGGGCGCACCGACGCGGACCGGCGGACCCCACGCTCCGGCGCCGCGGGTGGTGTACAGCGTGGTGTTCCCGACTTGATCAAGGCCCTGTAGAGAAGGCTGCTGCAGAGGCACGAGATACCGGATGGGCCACATCTGACCACCGTGAGTGTGGCCCGAAAGCTGCAGGTCGACGCCGAGGTCCGATGCTTCGAAGGCCTGCCGGGGCTCGTGCGCGAGCAACAGTGCGAAAACGTTCCGGTCCCGTCCGGCGAGCGCTGCGTCGAGATCCGGCTCGTAAGGTTTCGGCGACGAATAATCGTGGATTCCGACCAGGTCGATGGTCGCGCCATCCCTGTCGATCGACACTCGTTCGTTTCGTAGGGTGCGCACGCCCAACCGATCCCAGACATCCAACCATCGGCCGCCGTCATCCGCGTAGAACTCGTGGTTACCGCTGACACCGAAAACCCCGAGCGGTGCCTCGAGTTCGGCGAGCGGTGCGAGATCGGCAGCGACTTTCGCGACGGTCCCGTCGACAAGGTCCCCGGCGATGACAATGAGATCAGGACGCTGCTTGTTGACCTGGTCGACGACCCGCTGAGTGAACTCCCGCCCACGAGTGGGTCCGACATGCAGGTCGGAGACGAGTCCGACTCTCAGGCCGACGAACTCGGAGGGCAGACGCCGCAACGGAACACGGACCCGCACGATACGTGGCCGAGCCGCCTCCACCATGCCGTATCCGGCGGTGGCGATCGCCCCGACCGCGACCACCGCGGTGGCGACCTGCAGAACGCGTCGTCGACTCGGCCCTTCCGGGCTATCCGCCGGCTCCGGGGCGGATGCCCGCACGCGGCGCCGAGCGCTCCGCACGAGACGGATGAGAAGGCAAGCCACGGCGATGACGAGCAAACCGAGGAGAAGGTAGAACACGGCGCCCAACCACACCATGCCCACAAAGCCGGGCATCTGTGCCCACCCAGGATCGAACACCTCGCCGCTGCCGACGCCGATGACGACCAGCGCCCACAGTGAGACCAGTGCGGCGTCGGCCATGATCGACCAGGGACGGCCGAGGCCGGGGGCGCGCACGAGGCGGCGGTGCAACCAGAACGTCACCAGAGCCAGTACTGCACCGAACATCAGCAAGCGCGTCATGAAACCAAGATCTTCGGGACTGTCATTGGGTCCATGGTGGCAGAAGGGAGCTGCAGGACCCGACTCGGCCGATCAGCCGGCGGTGGCCTGGGCCCGCATCGTGGTGGGTGGAGCGTTGTCGACCATCTCGTGGGTCACCCGATAATTGGCCTTCATCCGCGTCATCTCCTCGTCGCGCTCACGGTATGCGCGCTTCGAAAGCCGCTCTGAGCCACCTGCAAGGAGTACTCGGCCGCGCCCGGCAACAGCGAGCGCCGGACCGACCCGCGACATCACGTGCTTGAGGGGAGTGTCCGGGATCTGCAATTCATCGGCGGCTGTGTCCCCGATGAACACCCGCTGCAGGGATTGCATGAGCTTCGACGCCACCTTCAGCCGGACGGCGTACGGTCCGGGCAGCACGTTGGCGAGCTCAGGAATCAAGTAGTCATAGGTGAGGGCCTCGACGAACTCGCGGTCGTCCTGGCCGGGACCGGGAGAGGTGAGGCGGTACAACTCTTCGATCCGAACATGATCGGCCTCGTCGTGGGGATTGAGGCGTTCATCCATGCCGATGACGTGCCCCACGTACCGCCACAGGTGGTAGATGTCGGCGAGTTCGCGATCGGAGAAGCGGACGCCCACCTTGTACATCGCCTCGATGGCGATGTGACCGAACTCGGCGAGGGTAAAGGCCATGTAGGGCTGCGGTATGGGAACCCCCCACGCGGCCTCGTCCCAGTACCCACCGCGTACCAGGGCACGGCGGACATGAGCGTGGATCACCCTGACGCGGACGGTATACGCGAAACCGTCGCTGTCCCTACGCATTCCGCCTGGTGAGATGATCTTGCGCAGCCACTCGCCGACCTCTACCGAGCGAACCGCCGGCTGTGAGACGTAACGACCGGTGAGCGCCAGAGGCTTCCCGGCGATCGTGTTGGCGGCCCCTCGAACCAGGGAGGCTGCGCCCAAGACGATCCCGAGTGCGGCGGTGTGCTGGATGAGAGAATCGGCAGCTCGGTCCAGTTGGTCGTGATCGAGCCAGTCGGGCTCGACGTCGAGGACGGCGAACAACGCCTGCAACGAATGCGGGGCATCCGTGACCGCATCGACCCCGCCGGCCAGGGCCGTCCCGACAGCCGCGGTCGCAGACGAATCGGGGAAGAAGTCGCTCACCACCGCGTCTGCTAGCGGATCGGCGCACCACATCGCCTCGAGCCACAGCCGCCCCTTGTCTCCGTGTTCGGCGACAGCTCGGTCTCCGTTGACGAGCTCGGTTGGCATCGGTTTGTCCATATCCCCAGTGAAACACGAGGAATCCTCACTTACTATTCACTTTTGTGGCGAACTATCGAAGCGGTGCCGACCACGTTCGGGCCCGGACGAAACCGCGGCAGCAACGTGGAGTCGAGATGCGTGCCAGGTTGCTCGAGACCACCGTCGAACTCCTCGAACGACAACCTGGTGTTCGACCCAGCACACAAGAGCTGGCACACCACGGGCACGTCAGTATCGGAACGGTCTACCGCTACTTCGCCGACATGGACTCGATCATCGAGGAACTGCGTGGATCGGCAATTCGTGACATCACGACCGAATTGGCAACAGGGGTGGGTCGCGCGATGGACCTGGATCCGTTGGTCTCAGTGACCACGATCGTCGAGACCCTCACTTCTGCGTTCGAGAAGCATGCTGCGGTGCTGAGGGCTTCTTTCACGTCCGACGAGGCGGAGTTCGGTGACGCCTGGCGCGACGTCGAGGGACCGGTCGCGGCGCTTGCGCGCATCCTGCCCGGTCGACTGCGCCCGGATCTCGGGGACGCCGAACTCGATGATCTCGTATTCCTCACAATGGGTGCGACCGCCAGTCTGTGTTTGCGGATCGCATTGCTTCGGTCGCCGACCTCGGACCGCCAGGCGCTCATCGGCACCGCGGCGCGCATGCTGCTGGCGGCGTTCGCGCCCTGAGCTCGCGCGTCTATTCCGGTCTGGGCCACCAGGGAGGCATCTGGTCTCTGACGGAGTCCGCCCAGGCGACCTCGTCCTCACCGTCGCCGCACACCCAGGCCTCCATCGATGCCGTCAGGCCGCCCGCAGCGAACGGAATTGCCACGTCCGCATCGACGTCAGCCGCCACGCCATGCGAGATCCAGATTGCCAGCGCCACCCGGAGTCGGCGGGTGAACATGTCCGTCAGCGCCCGTCGCAGCGACGACGATCCATTGGACATGAAGCCCGCCTGAAACAACTCCCGGTCCCGGGTCGCGACCCCGTAGGCGGAGGTCAGGGTCTTTTGGAACTCTGCCGCGACCTCACTGATCGAGAGTCCCGTCATGTCGGGCGCATCAAGTGGCTCCTCGACCTCCTCGACGAGCATCGCGGTGAGCAGATCGCCCACGCTGGGGTAGTGCGTGTAGAAACTGGTGCGCTGTACGCCTGCGGTCCGACACAGTTCACTGACCGAGATCTCGTCCAGCGGAACGGAGTTGACGCTCGCACGCAGAGCGGCGCGCAGTCCTTCGACGGTGCGGACGGTGCGCGGATCCCGAGCTGTCATCGGCGAGTCACGGCATGGTCAGAACGGCCTTGACCGTGACACCCGATTGCGTGTCTGCGATGGCCTTCTCGATGTCGTCGAACGCGTACCGCGTGATGAGCTGGTCGAAAGGGAACCGCCCGGCACGGTACAGCGCCAGCAGCTCCGGGATGAAGACCTGTGGAACCGAGTCACCTTCGATGCCGCCCACGAGTGTCTTACCCGCTCCGGAGACCAACCCGAGTGGCAGTACCGCATCCGGTTTCGGCACTCCGAGCAACGCGATGGTCGCGCCGAAGCGGGTGGAGTTGATCGCATCGGCGACCACCGACGGGATCGCCGTCGTGTCGATCGCGTACGCGGCGCCACCGCCGGTGATCGCGTGGATCGTCGCGACGACATCGTCGGAGGCACCGTTGACCGTGTGAGTTGCACCCAGTTTCGTCGCGAACTCCAGTCGCTGATCGAGAACGTCGACCGCGATGATCGTCGTGGCGCCCGCGATCTGCGCGGCCATGATGGCGGAGAGGCCGACAGCTCCTGCCCCGGTCACCACCACGCTGGCTCCGGCAGGGACGTTCAGTGAGTTCAAAACCGTTCCGGCTCCGGTCTGGATGCCGCAGCCGAGTGGTCCGACGATGTCGAGGGGCACATCGTCGGGGATCTTGACGGCATTGTGCGCGCTGACGATCGCGTGGGTTGCGAACGAGGACTGCCCGAAGAACGATCCCCGGATCACCTCTCCGTCCGAGCCCTTGATCGTGGTGGTCCCGTCTTCGCGGACACCGGCGACGTTCAGCAACAGGAAGTTGACGCAGTAGGCCGCTCGGCCGCTGAGGCAGTTGTCGCAGTGGCCGCAGGCAGCGAACGAAAGCCCCACGTGGTCGCCGACCCCGAACCCGGTGACCGCTGCACCGACCTGTTCGACGATGCCTGCACCTTCATGTCCGAGGACCATCGGCAACGCTGCCGGGATGTGGCCGTGAACCACCGCGAGGTCGGTGTGGCAGAGCCCCGTCGCCACGATCTTCACCAAGATCTCGGTGGGCTCGAGTTCGTCGAGCACCACCTGTTCGAACGTGAACGGAGAATCGACACCGCGCAGGACAGCAGCGTTGGCGGAGGTGGTCATGAGAATCTGCCTTTCTGACAACAGGGCCGCAGCTGTGCGGCACCCCGAGTGTAGACCCACTTTCTGACAGATGTCGAAAAGTACTCGTAGCAGCCGGATGACGGCTTGATCACGCTCCGACGTATGCGGCGAGGTGCTGTCCGGTCAGGGTTGATTTGTCTGCCACGAGGTCGGCGGGAGTGCCCTCGAACACGATCCGGCCACCGTCATGGCCGGCTCCGGGACCGAGATCGATGATCCAGTCGGCATGAGCCATCACTGCCTGATGATGCTCGATGACGATCACCGATTTACCGGACTCGACGAGGCGGTCGAGCAGCCCGAGCAGATTCTCGACATCGGCAAGATGCAGACCGGTGGTCGGTTCATCGAGGACGTAGATCTCGCCCTTACCTGCCATCTGGGTTGCCAGCTTGATCCGCTGCCTCTCGCCGCCGGACAGTGTGGTCAGTGGCTGGCCCAGTTTGATGTACCCCAGGCCAACGTCAACGAGACGTTCCAAGATCTTGTGCGCGGCAGGAAGTTTCGCTTCACCGTCACCGAAGAACACCTCGGCCTCGGCCACGGACATGCCGAGCACCTCGCTGATGTCGCGACCACCGAACGTGAACTCCAGCACGGCCGACTGAAATCGTTTGCCGTCGCACTCCTCACATCTGCTCGCCACCCCGGCCATCATCGCGAGATCCGAGTAGATGACTCCCGCGCCGTTGCACGTCGGGCAGGCGCCTTCAGAGTTTGCGCTGAACAGGGCCGGCTTGACCCCGTTGGCTTTTGCGAAGGCTTTACGGATCGGTTCCAGCAGTCCGGTATAGGTCGCGGGGTTGCTGCGCCGAGAGCCCTTGATCGGCGTCTGATCGACCGACACGACCTCGTCCAGGCCGGTCACGGACCCTTGGATCAGCGAACTCTTTCCCGATCCGGCGACGCCCGTCAGCACGACCAGAACGCCCAAGGGAATGTCCACGTCGACGTCTTGCAGATTGTGTGAGTCAGCACCGCGCACCTGCAGCGATCCAGCGGGCTCGCGGACCGACTCCTTCAAGGACGCCCGATCATCGAGGTGGTGCCCTGTCAAGGTGTCACTGGTTCGCAGGCCCTGCACCGTGCCCTCGAACATCACCTCTCCACCCTCGGAGCCCGCACGCGGTCCGAGGTCGACGACGTGGTCGCCTATCGCAATCGTCTCCGGCTTGTGCTCGACCACCAAGACGGTGTTGCCCTTGTCGCGCAGCCGGAGCAGGAGACTGTTCATCCGTTCGATGTCGTGTGGGTGCAGTCCGATCGTCGGTTCGTCGAACACATAGGTGACGTCGGTCAAGGACGAGCCGAGGTGTCGGATCATCTTGGTGCGCTGGGCTTCGCCACCTGAGAGAGTGCCCGAGGGGCGATCGAGCGATAGGTAGCCCAGGCCGATCTCCACAAAAGAGTCGAGGGTCTGCTGCAGCGTGGACAGCAGGCCCGCCACCGACGGTTCATCCAGTCCGCGCACCCACTCCGCGAGATCGCTGATCTGCATGGCGCAGGCGTCGGCGATGCTGACCTTTCCGATCTTCGACGACCGGGCTGCTTCACTCAGCCGTGTCCCGTTGCACTCCGGGCAGGTCGCGAATGTGACCGCTCGCTCCACGAACGCCCTGATGTGAGGCTGCATCGCGTCGACATCCTTGGAGAGGAAAGACTTTTGAATCTGCGGGATCAGACCCGAGTACGTCAGGTTGATCCCATCCACCTTTATTTTGGTGGGCTCGCGATACAGCAGATCGTTCAATTGCTTCTTCGTGAACTTGCTGATCGGCTTGTCGGGGTCGAAGTATCCGCAACCGCGGAAGATTCGTCCGTACCAGCCCTCCATGCTGTAACCCGGAATGGTGATCGCGCTCTCGTTGAGCGACTTGTTCGCGTCGTACAAAGCGGTGAGGTCGATGTCGGAGACCGAACCCCGCCCCTCGCAGCGCGGACACATTCCGCCGGTGATGCTGAACTCCCGACGTTCTTTCGTCTCCCGGCCACCGCGCTCGATGGTCACAGCGCCGGCGCCCGAGATCGAAGCGACGTTGAACGAGTACGCCTGCGGTGATCCGATGTGCGGTTTTCCGAGGCGGCTGAACAGGATTCGTAACATTGCATTGGCGTCGGTGGCCGTGCCGACGGTGGAACGCGGATCTGCGCCCATTCGTTGCTGGTCGACGATGATCGCTGTCGTCAGGCCGTCCATGACATCGACTTCAGGTCGCGCGAGCGTGGGCATGAACCCTTGGACGAACGCACTGTAGGTCTCGTTGATCATGCGTTGCGACTCGGCGGCGATCGTGCTGAACACCAGTGAGCTCTTACCCGACCCGGACACGCCGGTGAACACCGTCAGGCGCCGCTTCGGTATCTCGACGCTGATGTCCTTCAGATTGTTCACCCGTGCTCCCTGCACGCGGATCAGATCGTGACTGTCCGCAACGTGTTGGGCAGGTTGCGAGTTCTTCTTGGTGGCCATGGGGGCTACGGTCTCCAAAATTTCGGGCGGACGTGTGATTTCAGCGTTTTTCCTGGATTCGAATCATGTTCCCGGCGGGATCGCGCAGGGCGCAATCGCGAACGCCGTACGGCTGCTCTGTCGGCTCCTGGACGATCTCGGTGCCGCCCGCCTGAACCTTCTCGAAGGTGCTGTCGAGGTCGCTGGTGGCCAGCAGGATGCTGGCGTAGGTACCCTTCGCCATCATCTCCTCGATGGTGCGACGTTCGGCGTCGGTGGTACCGGGGTCGGCGGCGGGCGGGTGCAGCACGATCGACACATCGGGCTGGCCGACGGGACCGACAGTGAGCCAACGCAACCCGTTGTAGCCCACGTCGTTGCGGAGTTCGAAGCCCAGGGTGTCGCGGTAGAACGCAAGAGCCGCATCGGGATCGTTCTGAGGAAGGAAGCTGGAGTGGATGCTGATGTTCATGTCGGTCACGTTAGTTGCGACGACGGGGCCGGCGCTTCTCGATTCCTGATCGGTCTCGTCACCTGTTTCGCAACACACGAGGGCATCCCTGCAGTCGCGAGTGCCGCGTCGCGCCGATAGACGCTGGGCGGGACGCCGACCAGCTCCGTGAATCGGGTACTGAACGTGCCCAGTGAGGAGCAGCCCACCGTGAAGCACACCTCGGTGACACTGAGATCACCGCGTCGCAGCAACGCCATGGCCCGCTCGATCCGCCGGGTCATCAGGTAGGCGTAGGGGGATTCCCCGTATGCCCGTTTGAACTCGCGACTGAGGTGGCCGGCTGACATGTTCACACCGCGCGCAAGAGCCTCGACGTCCAGGGGTTGCGCGTGCTCTCGGTCGATCCGATCTCGGACGCGGCGCAGCAGAGCGAGGTCGCGCAACTGTTGGGCGTCGCGCAACCGTTGAGTGCCGGGAGGTGTGCTGGTCATCTCACTGATCGTGCCACCTGGTACCGATCGGTGGCCAGTGCCCGACGCTCAACACCTGTGACGCCGTGTGGACGCCCTCCCGAATCGAGCGTGTCGTATTGGTGAAGGTACCTCGGGCGGCGCCGCGACAACTACATGCTCGATATGTAGGCACTCATCAGAATTGTCTCGAATTACCACCCCTAAGGGGCGAATATACGTGCGGCTGCGTTTATATGTAATAGTTGACGAAGACGATGCATAGACCGCGTCGCGCGATATGCGAATACAGGAAACGGTGGATCAGCTGACGGGACCCGTCATTGCTGATGACGAATACCGACGGGCAATTCGGGATGGACGGGGATCAGACGTGAGCAATTTTTCGTGGCCGCTGACACGAGTGCAGCACACCGAGAATGTACATTCGCTTAAATCTGGACGAAGTATCAACGATTTCACACGTGATAAATCGTCATTCGATCTGAAGACCTGGGATGGCCATTCGGCGCCTGACTCTGACCGCTGGAACTACAACACTCATTACTATCGGCTGACCGACACGCTGATGCCCGTTACCGATTCTGTCTTGGACTTCGGGTGTGGGGAAGGGATGCTGACCCGGCGGTTGCGGGCTCGGTCAGCTCGTGTCGTGGGGATCGACCCTGACCAGCACAGTATCCGCGCAGCTCGCGAGCAGTCCGGCAGCGACATCGACTACATCTGCGGCGACGCACTCGAGTATCCGTTCGAACCAGAATCGTTCGACGCAGTCGTCTCCGTGGCGGTTCTGCACCACATCGATGCCGCACGTGGACTCGAACGCATGGCTGAACTCGTCAGACCGGGTGGCACCGTGATGGTGATCGGCTGTGCGAGCAGTGAACGACCTCGCGATCTGGTCATCGACCTCACATCGACCGTCGCCGCGCTCGCCGTACTCAGTCGACACAAATTGTGGAAGCACCCCTGCCCCGTTGTCTGGCCACCGCCTGCGAGCTATCGGGAAATGAAGGAACTGGCGCATGAATTGCTGCCGGGTTCACAATTTCGGCGTCACCTGCTGTTTCGCTATTCGATCTCATGGACAAAACCCCGCTGATACCAGGTGGTACACGGCAATGCCGTGCACCTACATGCGCCGCTGCGGGCATTGGGGTATCCCTGAGAGAATTCAGTAGGAATACTCCTGCCGAACCTCAGGGTCGATTCTGCCGATCACGTTCTCGGCGGCCTCCACAAACGTCGGCACCCAGTCAGTGGCTCCGAGCACGATGGCGGCATGACCACCTGCGGCGGAGAACACTTGAGCGCCCGTGATCGACGCGGCCAGCCGGCGCTGTCGGCGGCTGGGGATGATCCGGTCCCGAGTGGTCACGACAACGGCGGTCGGCACGTCCACGTCGCCGATCCACGTCGCCGAGTCGAAACGCCCCAGTTCGGCGAGCGCGTGAGGGATCGACCACGCACTGGTGCTGCGGAACTCGACTCGCGTCCAAGCGGCCGAGTCGGCGACCTCGATGGACGGCAGCTCGGGGAGTGTCTGTGCCAGCTGATCCACGTGTGCCAGCGCGAAGCCCGTCAAAGGCATCATGGTCGCGGTCATGAGCGGGAAAAAGAGGCGCTCACCATGTTTGCCGCGGAAGTTTCTTGCTGTTGAGCACAAGACGAGGCCCGAGACCCTGTGCGGATGACGTCGCCAGGTGAGCTGCGCGACGGCGCCGCCCATCGAATACCCGGCGATCACCGCGCGATCGACACCCAGCGCGTCGAGTACTGCGGCCACGTCGTCGGCGCAATCATCGAACTCGAACTTTGCCGAGCGGATGCCCCGACCATGCCACCGTTGGTCGAAAGTGACCACCCGATAGTGATTCGATAGGGCACCGAACGTTGCCATCCAGCTCAGATATGCGGTGCAGCCGAGGGCGTGCAGAAGCACGATGGTCGGCGCCTCCGGGGTCGGGCCGGGCACGTCGACGACAAAAGTCTGCCCGCGTCCCGGCAATTCGAGAATCTGCCCTTCGGGCACACTGTCGACCTCGGGCGGTGACGGAAGGGCCGCACGAAGCCCGGCTGCGGCTCCCTTGCGCATGAGGTCGACGCCGGGTCCGGACAGCCGTTGCGCTGTGGTCTTCATTTTGCGGACAGTCATTCGTCTCACCCTTTCTGGTGCTGCGTCACGGGCTACGCAATTGTTCGAGGGCCGGTTCCAACGCGGCGACAAGCGACGGGAGATCGGGCAGCAGGTCAGGGCAGCTCAGGGCCGCGATGTTGAGGCGTCCGGCGTACGACCACGCCGTGATGTTGAGACCGATGCCCTCGATGATCGGCCCGACACTGTAAAGGTCGTGTAGACGAGATCCCGCGATACGGATCTCGTCGGGCGGACCTTTCACATTGGACACGATCACATTGAAGGGTGGCGCATGTCGCGCCGCCATTCGCGCGTGCGAATACCACCGCAGGACAGCGCTGAACGGAGCGGGCGGGGTGAATTGGACCCAGTCGGCGAGCATGCTCGGGCCCAGGGTGCGTTGCAGGTCTTTCGAGGCACTCGTGATCTTCGAGATCGTGTGCAGCCGTTCGATCGGATCATCGACATCGGTTGCGAGCGTGGTGAACAGGTTGGATACCCGGTTGCCGCTGAGGCGGGGTGAGCTGCCCGCTTCTTCGGTCGAGACCGGTACGCCTGCCAGCAGCGCAGTCGCCGGATGCTCGTCGTGAGAGTCGAACCACGTTCGGAGCGCACCGCCCACAACCGCCAGGACGACGTCGTTGATGGTGACTCCGTTGGCCTTGCGAACCTGTTTGACGTGCGCCATATCGAGCGTGCAGGTGGCGAAGTTCCGCCGCGGCGTCAACGCCCCGTTGAACGAGGTGCGGGGGGCATCGAGAATCGGCCGGGGGACACTCACGTCGTGTTCACGCCGTCGGCGTATGGCCGCGACGGCGCCACTCGTCGTCCGACCGAGCAGGGTATGGAGGGTTCCGATCTGCATGGTCGCGTCGCGCAGTGCCAGTTTGATCTGGGTGCCCTTCGCCGGGACTGCGTCGAAATGCCAATCGGCGGGAGGGTCGGATCCGGTATCGGCGGTGGTCGCGCCGTCCCCGGAGTCGGCGATGTTGGCGATCAGAGCGTTGGCTGCGCCCCCATCTGCGAGTGCATGATGCAGTTTCCCGATGACCGCGACGAGGCCACCAGCCATCCCCTCGCAGACGTGCACCTCCCAGAGTGGGATGCTCCGGTCGAGGGGCGTGCTGCACACCTGTCCGATCAGTGCTTCGAGTTCCGTGTGACCACCGGGCGGGGGGAGGTCATGCCGGAAGATGTGCCGCCCTGGCTCGATGGGTCCGTCTGAGATCCACATCGGATGGTTGAGAGCCAGCGGGACCGGCAGAGGACGCTGTTTCAGCGGCGGCAGGTCATTCATGCGGGCGAGCAGTTGTCGCTCGAGGCCGGCGAACGTGTAGCCATCGCTGGGCTCCATGATGGCGATCTTCAGCGTGTGCATGTGCATGGTGGGCGTCTCCATGTACAGGTACCCGGCGTCGACTCCCTCCATGCGTTCCATCACGTAGGAACCAGGAGCGCAGCGGTGTTCATGAGGCCGGACCCGTTCGAACATTTGGGTCGCGTACCTCGGGCAGTTCGCGTTTGACTACCTTGCCCGTGGCATTTCGCGGCAAACTGTCCAGGAAGACCACGTCGCGGGGAGCCTTGAAACCCGCCAGTTGGGCTTTGACGTGGGCTTTGAGCTCGTCTGCGCCCACCGACTGCCCCGGCCGCAGGACCACGAATGCCGCCAAACGCTGACCGTACTGCGCATCGTCGACCCCGAGCACCGCGGCCTCGAGTACCGACGGGTGTCTGTGCAGCGTCTCCTCGACTTCGAGTGGGAAGACGTTCTCTCCGCCCGAGACGATCATGTCGTCGTCGCGTCCGACGACGAACAGCCGGCCCGCCCGGTCCAACCTCCCCATGTCGCCGGTGAGCATGAAGGCCCCGTGAAAGTCCTTCGTCTCGCCCGAGCTGTATCCCTCGAAGTGCGAGTTGCTCAGAACCGCGATCTTGCCGACATCTCCGGCGGCCAGTTCCTCGAAATCCCCGTCGAGGATCCGCACCTCGGTGCCGGCGGCGGGGCGCCCCGCGGTGTCCGGTGCCGCGCGCAGATCCGCAGGGACAGCCGTGCTGATGAGTCCGGCTTCCGTCGCGTTGTAGCTGTTGTACACCACGTCACCGAAGCGATCCATGAAGTCGCGCACGGCATCGGCCCTCATACGTGACCCACTGATCGTTGCGAACTGCAGTGTCGACATCTCATAGTTGTCGAGCACTTCGCCGGGCAGATCCATGATCCGTTCCAGCATGACCGGAACGAGTGCGAGACCACGGGCCCGGTGCTCGTCGACCATCGCCAATGTCGCCTCTGGATCAAAACGGCGCCGCATCACCATCGTGCAGGTCATCGAAGCCGACACCGCCATCTGGCCGAAACCCCAGGCGTGGAACATCGGAGCGGCGATGACCACCGTCTGCTCCGCGCGCCATGGTATCCGCTCGAACATGGCTGCCAGGGCGCCCGCGCCACCGCCGCCAGATCTGCGCGCCCCTTTCGGCGTGCCCGTGGTGCCGGAGGTGAGCAGGATGATGCGACCGGCCTTCTTGGGTTTCGGAGGTCGCCTCCCGGCATTGGCGGTGATGACCTCGTCGATGGTGTTGTCCGCGGACGTGTCCTCGCACCAGGCGAGCAACTCGATCAGTCCGTCGATCTTGTCGCGCGCATGCTCGACGAGTCCGGAGAACTCTTCGTCGTACACGATTGTTGTCGCACCCTCGCGCACAAGGACTTCCGCGAGCTGAGGTCCCGAGAACCCGGTGTTCAGCAAAAGCGCGTCGGCGCCGGTTTTCGTGGCTGCCGCCAAAGATTCGACCAACCCGCGGTGATTGCGGCACAAGATCCCGATCGTCGCTGGTTCCCCGGTGTCGTCGCGCGCCAATCCGACGGCGAGTGCGTCGCTACGGCTCTCCAACGCGGCCCAGCTCAGCGATCCGCCCTCGTCGATGATCGCCGTGGCATGCGGATTCCGGGCGGCAGAAAGGCCGATACCCGTCAACGGTGATGCGCCCAGTCGCATCAACGCTGCGATCATCCGAACATATTTGTCTGGGCGAAGCAGAGCGAGGAACCCTGCGCTGCAGAGTACGCGTACCATCCAGATCGTCTGTGTCACAACGTGTACGCCCGCCGCCACGAGGTGGTTCACGCGCTTCATCCGATCACCGGAAACCGGCGGGCTCGCGCCATCTCGTCGAGCGCCAGTTGCATCCGATCTCGGATGACCCGATCTACCTCCGCGATGTCGGGATGATCTCCGAACTCTTCCGTGATGTGAACCGGGTCGAGTACTCGGGTCTCGATCTTCGTCGGCAACGGCAGGTTCGGAGGAAGCCCCAGTGAGAATCCGAACGGGAAACCGAACGTCACGGGCACGAACTTCATCCGGGTGAGGCGATCCAGTTGCAGCAACTTGGCCAGACCTTCACCGCGCGAGAGGAACAGCTGTGCTTCGTGGCCTCCGATGCTCACCACCGGGACCAGCGGAACACCTGCCTCGAGCGCGGTGCGCACGTAACCGGTCCGGCCCTCGAAATCGATCCGATTGGCGGAGGTCGTCGGCCGGAAGACGTCGTAGTCGCCGCCGGGGAACACGATGGTGACGCCACCCGATCGCAGGATGTCGTGCGCATTCTTCCGGTTGGCGGGAACGAAACCGGTGCGGGAGAAGACTTCTTTGGCCGGACCCAGAAACAGGATGTCGTGGGCCAACACGTATAGCGGTCGCTCACTGCCGAAGTGGTCCCAGAAGGCCACCGCGATGACCGGAACATCCATCGCCATCACACCGCCGGAGTGATTGCTGACCAGTAGCGCGCCACCCTCGGGGATCTTTTCGACGCCACGAACATCCGAGCGGAACCAGGCCTTGACGGCCAACCTCAGCAACGGCAGCACCCGCGCCACCCACGTGGGATCCCGCTGACTCCACAGGGATGCACTCTCGGGTTCGTTGACGACAATCGCCTTATCAGCCATTCATGACCTCACGGTTGATGTACGGGTCTGTTGTCCGAACAGCGAACGATGCAGACATCGCCGCCACTCGAACGGTGCATCGCCCTGGTGATCGTGCGCAAGGCGGTCGGACACCACCGCGAGCGAGAGCGGATTCGAGACGAGCCCGATATGGCTGCTCACGACTGCGATGTTCTCCTGGTCCTCGCCATCATCGAGCGCGCAACTGCGCCAGTTCACGACTCCGTCGGTCTTCGAGTAGACCGCAGTACAGGGGACGGGCATGGGTTGTCGGAGTACGTCGACGATGTCCCTCGCGTCGGGGGAGAGTCCGTGCTTTTGTGCTGCTCTCTCGAACAGGGCGGTGGTGCGGGTGATCTCTCCCTGCGGTCGCCACGGTGAGCCCAAGGTGATGACGCGTTCGACCTGTTCGCTTCGGACATGACCGAGCCATCTCGCCAGCAGTCCTCCGAAGCTCCAGCCGACCACGCTGACCGGCCGGCCGTAGCGTTGGTGAATGGTGTCGAGTCGGGCGGGCAAGCCGGCCACGATCTCGTCGGTCAGCCCGTGGTTGGTACCGAGCCCCCACCCGTGTACCCGGTAATCCTGCTTTCTCAGATGGGCGCGCAGCCGTCCGGTCAAAGAATCCGAAGCAGAGAACCCGGGGAGCACGAGGACCGGACGGTCGCCGCCGGAACGTCGTGCGGGCAGTACCGCATCCAATCCGACCGAGATGGGGTATTCGACGGCGACCCGCACCACCTCGAGCGCAGTGAGAGCGACCATCGGTTTGGGCAGCGGCGGGCCATGTGTCCCGCCACGCGAATCCTCGAAGTCGTACATACATCCATCCCCCGTTGGCCGAGCTGCCTCCGATACTAGAACGTGTTCTCGTTTTTCGTGACCAGGCTGACTGAATTGCTCCGATGTTGCAAGTCGAACCGCCACGATCGAACCGGCGCAGCGTCGTACGGTGCGCCACCAACCGGGCACCCGATCGGCGCGTTTGGACGAGTCCCGGGTTGGCTATGGCTGCACACATGCGCCTGCGATTTCGCCACCGAATGCCCAGCATCGAGCTCGCCACCGCCGCCCCCGCCGCTGCGGTGTGGGAGGTGCTGGTGGATCTGCGGGCGTGGCCTGAATGGGGTCCCACCGTGGCCGGCGCCGAACTCGACGGACCAGGACCTCTGGCGCTCGGGTCCCGAGGCAAGGTATGGACGCCCGTTGGTGTGCCGCTGCCATTCGAGATCGACGAGTTCATCGATGGCCGTGCGTGGGGCTGGCGGGTGGCGGGTGTGTCTGCCACTCGGCACGAGGTGATTCCGACGCGCGGTGGTTGCGTCCTGAGTTTTGGCGTACCGGTATGGGCTCCGGCCTACCTGCCCGTCATGGCCGTCGCACTGCCGCGCATCGCCCGGCTCGCGACGGCCCGCCGCTCCACGTAGTCGACGATGACCGGGCGTCAGGCGTTCAGGAGCACCGTTGAGCCCGCGCCCTGCGCAGCGGCGGCATCAAGGAGTGCGTGGGCCGTCACGAGGTCTTGGAGTCCGATCCCGACCGAGTTGAAGAGCGTGACCTCGTCGTCTGAACGCCGACCGGTCTGGGGCGCCACGATGACGTCGCCGAGCTCGACGCGCACGTCGTCGGCGGTCAGATATCCCTCGGCGATCGCGAGCAGCACCTCTCCTGACTTGCTCAACGCGGTTGCGGTGCTGTCGACGATCAACCGGCAATCGGCCATGCCCGGTCCGTCGATCTCGCGGTGGTCCGGTCGCGGAGGTGCCCCCACCGCGTTGACATGGAGACCAGGCTGGAACCAGGCACCTTCGATGATCGGGGTCTGCGACGGCGTGAGGGTGCACACGACATCGGCGGCGGAGACCACTCGCCGTGGAGACTCGGCGTATTCGATCTGGACGTCCAGACCCGTGGTGCGCTCGCGAAATCGGTCGACGGTCGCTGCCGACCGCGACCACACGAGTAGCTTGTCGATCGGCCTGACGGCACAGATCGCGCGGGCATGTTCGAAGGGCGAACTGCGGCGCGGGCGACCCTCGCCGCCAGACTCGCTGCCGAACGCGTGGATGCCGCCGGCCTGGCGCGGTTGTCCGATCAACTCGAAGCGGCACGAGCGGCTACTGCGCGCCAGGACCGTCCGGCGATTGCCCTCGCAAACGCGCGGTTTCATCAGATGATCGTCGATTTGGCAGCCAACCCGTTGCTCGAGCCCATGTTGCGCCCGCTCGAAGCACGCACACAATGGCTGTTCCACCTCACCAAAGACCGAGACCCCGGCCAGCAATGTCAGGAGCACGAGGAGATACTTGCTGCCATCGCCGCTGGTGATTCGACGCGTGCAGCCGAATCAGCCTTTCACCACGTGCATTCGGGCCGCGAGGCCAGTCTCGCCATGGCGGCGGAGTGGTCAAGCGGGACTATTGATCCCGTCGAAGCGACGAAGAGCCGCCGACGCAGCAGGGCGACCTGAAGATCAACCGCCCGGATGGTTACTTGGCGGTGGCCTTGAACTTCTCCCAATGCAGCGCCTTCATCTCAGCTTCGAGAGGGCCCGCCGGACCATCCACAGGAACCCCAGGCGCCACCGTGTTGATCGACAATCCTGCAACCGGAGACGGGGGAGCGCCCCACTCGTGCAGCCAGGTCGATAGTTGAATCGACGACACCGCGTAGACGATGCGTCCGAGTCCCACCCACGCATGAGCTGCGCTGCACATCGGGCAATGTTCACCCGAGGTATAGACGGTTACGTGAGCACGATCCTCGGGCGCCACGTTGTGGACGGCCCATAGTGCGATGGCCAGTTCCGGATGTCGGGTGTTGTCACCGTCTTTGACGCGGTTGCGATCCTCGAACAGGATGCTGCCCGAATTGTCGATCAGCACGGATCCGAACGGCTCGTCGCCCGCGCTCAGGGCTTCGCGCGCCAGGTCGACGCAGCGCCGCAGGTATTCGAGATCATCATCGGAAACACTCACTGCGCGAGCCTACGACACGCGGATGGCCACCGCCCAGTGCTCGGGGCTTAGGCTGGAACTCGACACGTCGCCTATTCGAGATCCGCGGGGAATCCATTGACCATCAAAGAAGAAATCGTCGCACTGTTGACGTCGAAGTCGCCTGCAGCAGAGTCGACCCCGCGCACGTTCGGTCGAGTTCTCCTCGGTTCCGCGATGGTGTTCGCCGGTGTAGGGCACCTGACCTTCGCGCGGCAGGACTTTCAGGCTCAGGTCCCGGACTTCGTTCCCCTTGACCCAGATGTGACCGTGCTGGCCTCGGGAGTGGTGGAGATCGCCCTCGGCTCGTCGCTCGTTCTGCTGAAGAGCCGCCGCGCTGCGGTCGGTCTCGTACTCGCGGTGTTCTTCGTCGCTGTCTTCCCTGGCAACATCGCGCAATGGGCCAACCACCGTGATGCGTTCGGCCTCGACACCGACCAGGCCCGTGCGACTCGGCTGATCTTCCAACCTGTCCTCATCGCGTGGGCCTTGTGGTCGACGGGAGCATGGGACGCGCTACGCGGACGTCGATAGGGGTTCTCCTGACCGTTGTGCCATCGACCCCGACTGTGGGATCCACCTTGTGCCGATTATTTTTTCGGCGGGGTGGGGTCTACCTCTCGACCAGCAATAAAGTCGAACCGGTAGGAGCGCACCGTGGGACTCATTCACATCGAGATGTTCGCGACTCTCGACCTCGTCGGGCAGGCGCCGGGCGGACCCGACGAGGATCCGGAGGGATTCCCGTTCGGCGGCTGGCAGGCGCCGTTGATGGACGAGCTCACCGGTGCGCAGATCGCCGCCTCGTACGAGGGCACTGATGCGCTGTTGCTCGGTCGGCGAACATACGACATTTTCGCTGCGTACTGGCCCTATCAGCAAGGGGAATCAGACAACAGCATAGCCACACTCTTCAACAGCGTCCCGAAGTATGTTGCGTCCCGCGGTTCTGCCGACCTGTCATGGGACGGCTCGAGGCAACTCGGTCCCGACCTGGCGGGTGCGGTGCGCGAGATCCGCGAGCGGCACGAACGCGTCAAGGTGGTGGGGAGTCTCGATCTAGTGCAGTCGCTGTTTCGCGAAAAACTCTTCGACCGCCTCAACCTGTGGGTCCACCCGATCGTGCTCGGCGTGGGCAAGAAAGTATTCGATGACGGCGCGATACCAACCAATCTCAGGCTTCTCGAGCCGCCGGCAGCAGCTCCGACCGGCACCGTGCTCTTGCGGTACGGGCGAGCCGAAGGCACGCCGGCTACGGGGGACATGACCGTCGACCACGGCGCTGGTTGAGGCTGCGCCACCACGCGATCCGCAAGGGCTGGTGACACGATCAGGGCACAGGTGGCGGATTGTCGGGAAGCAAGAGCTTCCCGATCTCCGTACCAATCGGGACTGCGTTGTTGGTGTTTGCGTTGGCCGTCGGCCCGAGTGTGGCGTAGACGATGATCGTCGTCTTCGAGGTCTTCTCGTAGAGGACGACACCGTTATAACCGCCGAATGACGGATTCATGAACAACCAGCTGTCCAGGTGAACCGTCCCGAAAGCGAAGAACTTCTCAGCAGTCAGGGGTCCGATCCCCGCGGTCGAGGGCGCCATCATCTCCTTGAACGCGTTGTCGGACAACACTTCACCGGTGGCCAGCCCACGAACCCACCGAGCGATGTCCGACACTGTCGAGTTGGTGTTGCCACTGTTGAGAAACGCCGTCGGATTCCAGAAGGCGGAGTCCTCGAACATCCCTCGTTCGTTGGTGTAACCGTGCAGGATCGGTGCGGTCATCTGTGGCGTCAGCATCACCGTGCTCGCCGTCATCCCCAGCGGTGTGAAAATCCGATCCCTCAGAAGGTCGCCAAGCGGTTTGCCCGTTGCCTTCTCGAGTACCAACCCGAGCAGACACAGGTCACTGTGGGAGTAAGCGAAGTTGGTCCCCGGCTCGAACAGCGGCGGGCGCGAGGTCGCCAGGTCCAAGATCTCCTGAGCGGTGAAACCCTTGATCGGGTTCCCGTAGAAGATCTTGAGGAACTCGGGGTTGGTCACATAGTCCGAGATGCCAGATGTGCTGTTCGCGAGCATCCGCGGGGTGATCACGTCAGCGCGAGGAAAATCGGGCACCCACTTGGCGATCGGCTCGTCAAGGTCCAGCGTCCCGGCGTCATCGAGTTGAAGCAGGACCGTCGAGAGCATCGGTTCCATCGGCTGTCCGACCCGTAACTGCATGTCAGGCGTGGCTGCAACCCCGATCGGAGAGTCGCCGGCAGCCTCGACGACGACCTCTTCGTCCCCGCGCCACACGCCGTAGACCGCACCGGTGAGATCGAGTTCGGTGAGCTTGCCGCGAACAATGTCGGCGATCTTCCCGGCGTCGGCGTTCACGGCGGGTGTACTCGGCGCCGTCGAGCTTCCATCTGTGCCGTCGCTGCCATTCGATCCGCACGAGAGACTCGCCGAGGCGATGACAACACCGACGGCGAGGGCTACCCCTCGGTGAAGTCGGCAACGAGTCGACACACCCATGGGCTCGGTCCCTTCGCGCGCACAACACGGCCGGAGTCGTTGCCAACCGCAATGTCAGCTACGAGTAGTTGATTCTAGATCGCAATCCAGTGCCGCAGGTGGACTTCGCCCGAACTCACGACCCCACAGGCCAACGGTGAGCCAACGACAGCCCAAATCGCTGCGTGCGGTGACAAAGTAGCGGATCGGAGACGATCGCCAAAACTACAGCACCCCATGGTTTCTGCTTGTTCTCGGGATATCGCCGACCGAAGTTGATGGAATGATTTCAGTCATCGAATACCCAGATGTTGGAGGCACCATGCTCAGCACGATGCAGGACGTTCCGCTGTCGATCGCACAGATTTTGAGGCACGGGAGCACGGTACATCGCGGAGCGACGGTCACGACCTGGACCGATTCGGGTCCACAGCACCGGACCTACGCGGAGGTGGGTCAGCGCTGCGGAGCGTTGGCGCATGCTCTACGGGGGTTGGGAGTCACGGGTGACCAGCGCGTGGCAACCTTCATGTGGAACAACGCCGAGCACCTCGAGTGCTACCTCGCGGTCCCGGCTATGGGCGCGGTACTCCACACTCTCAACATCAGGCTTTTTCCGGAGCAGCTGATTCACGTCGTCAATCACGCGGAAGACCATGTGATCATCGTGGACCCGTCCCTGATCCCGCTGCTCCAACCCCATCTCCACAAGCTGGGCACCGTCCGGCACGTCGTCGTGACAGGTTCGTCCACGACCGGACTCGACGTGCCGGAGGGAGTGCAGGTGCACGCGTACGAGACCCTGATCGCCGAGCAGTCGGCTGAGTTCGGGTGGCCCGATGTCGAGGAACGTAGCGCCGCGGCGATGTGCTACACATCCGGCACGACAGGTGACCCGAAAGGTGTTGTGTATTCGCATCGTTCGATCTACCTGCACTCGATGCAGGTGTGTATGAGTGACGGTCCGAACCTCAGGCAAGGTGATCGTGCGCTCGCCGTGGTGCCACAGTTTCACGCCATGGCCTGGGGTTTGCCGTATGCCGCCTTCATGATCGGCGCGTCCCTGATCATGCCCGATCGATTCCTGCAACCGAAGCCACTGGCCAGGATCATCGAATCGGAACAGCCGACTCTGGCCGCAGCAGTGCCGACGATATGGCAGGGCCTGCACCTTCATCTCGAACAGAATCCGCAGGACATCTCATTCATCCGCGAGGTGCTGGTCGGCGGCTCGGCCGTACCTCCTTCATTGATGCACAGCTTCGAAGACGATCACCAGGTGACTGTGCTCCATGCCTGGGGGATGACCGAGACATCGCCGCTCGGCTCGGTGGCACGCCCACCGGCTGGCGTCGCCGGAGATGAGATGTGGCGATACCGGTACTCGCAGGGCCGCTTTCCCGCTTCGGTGCAGGCGCGGTTGATCGGTGATGACGGCGCCACCATTCCGCACGACGGCCGTGGGGTCGGCGAACTCGAGGTCCGGGGACCGTGGATCGCCGGGGCGTATTACGGTGTCGCGACCCCGGAGAAGTTCAACGACGGCTGGCTTCGCACCGGGGACGTCGGATCCATCACTTCGGATGGCTACCTCACGCTGACCGACCGGACCAAGGACATCATCAAATCCGGCGGCGAGTGGATCTCGTCCGTGGATCTCGAGAATGCGGTGATGGGCCATCCGGCAGTCGCAGAAGCCGCCGTCATCGGCGTACCC
Source organism: Williamsia soli (assembly GCF_017377795.1). GTDB lineage: Bacteria > Actinomycetota > Actinomycetes > Mycobacteriales > Mycobacteriaceae > Williamsia > Williamsia soli. The sequence continues at coordinate 220,850 of NZ_JAFRDR010000002.1, forward strand.
GACGAGAAGTGGGACGAGCGACCGCTGGTGGCGGTAGTGCTTCGCCATGACAGCACGTCCGTCACAGTCGACGAGCTCAAGGAGTTCCTGACAGACAAGGTCGCGGGCTGGCAGTTGCCCGAGAACTGGGCGCTGATCGACGAAGTGCCCAAGACCAGTGTCGGCAAGTTCGACAAGAAGCGCCTACGTGCGTCCTACCGGGACGGCGAATTGGACGTGGTCCGGGCCTAGACCCGGGACACTTCATGACAGCGCGATCTCCGACGTTGCGGGTGGCCGCGGCGCAACCCGTCACTGTCGCAGGTGACGTCGCGGCAAATGCGCTCGCTCACTTCGAGGCTGTCCGGCGTTGTGCAGCAAGGCTTGTCGTGTTCCCGGAGATGTTGCTGACCGGATACAGCATGGATGTCACGAGTGTCGAGGTCGACGATCCAGCGCTCGATCCTCTCGTCGACGCCTGTCGGAACGCGGGATCGGTCGCACTGGTCGGCGCCGCTGTCCGGTACAGATCGGGACGGGCCATCGGCGTGCTCGCGGTGAGTGAGGGCGGTGTAGAGATCGTCTACCGTAAGATGACTCTCGGGAACGAAGAAGCCCGGGTGTACGCCCCTGGCACGACGGCGGCCGTGGTCGAGATCGAGGGCTGGCAAGTTGGTCTCGGGGTATGCAAGGACACCCGCGACGACGATCACCTGACCGCCACGATCGAGGAAGCGATCGACCTGTATGTCGCCGGCCTCGTGCACCGGCCAGACGAGGTGGCCGAGTTCGACGTCCGTGCGCGGCGCATCGCTGATCTGGCCGCGGTCCCGGTTGTATTCGCTGGATTCGCCGGTCCGACCGGTGGGGGATATACGCAGACATCTGGGGGGTCGGCTGTGTGGGATGCGAATGGTGCACGTCTGGTGCGGGCGGGTCACCAACCCGGATTCAGCGTCGTCGCTGACCTCACGGCCCGCGGTGCGATCAGATGATCGTCGCGCGCACCCGGCGCGATTGCTCCGGATGCGATCACTGATTCTCGGCGGCGTTCTTGGCGTGGAAGCGCGCCTTCTTCTGGCGATTCCCGCATGTGTTCATATCGCACCATTTGCGGCTACGGCTCTGGCTCGTGTCGAAGAAAGCGGCTCGGCATGTCGGCGATGCGCACAGAGCCAGTTTTCCGTCCCGCTCGCCCGCGACGATGCTGATCGCGTCGGCGGACGTGGTCAGATCGTCTCCGATCGCCGCCGCGGTCGCGGTTGCGTGAATAGCTTCCCTGAGTTCCCAGGCGAGGTCTAGTTGCGAGGCGCCCTCGGCCCGATCGACGCGGAGCGTCGAGCTCAGATGCCGTCGAGCTACTTCTCTGGCGGCCAACGGTCGGTGATCATCTCGGTCATCTCGTTCACCCAGGTCTCGTCGAGGGCTGCATCTCGACGGATGAGGATGCGGAAAATTGCCGTGCCCGCGACCACCTCGGCGAGCATCGGCAGGTGGTCGTCCTCGCGGCGCTCCTGGCCGAACCGGGACTCGAATGCCGTCAGGTTCCCGCCCAGCCGGGCGATCATCATATTGTGGAGTTCCGGGTCGGCAACGGTGTCAGCGATCAGGCCCGGTAGGGCCAACCGCACCTCGGGCCGATCGAAGATCACCCGGACAGTCTCGACCAAACCCCTTATCTCAGTGCGGATGTCACCGGAACCGTCCGGCGTGGGAATGGTTTCGGCGAACAACACCGCTTCGTGAACGAGTTGAGCCTTGCCGGACCACCTCCGGTAGATCGCCGCTGTGGTCGTTCCGGCGCGCGCTGCGATCGCCGACAGCGACAACGCGGAGTAGCCCGTCTCGAGGATCAGTTCGCGAGTGGCCGCAATGATCGCGGAATCGATCCTGCCGTCGCGTGGCCGCCCCGGCGCGGACTGCGCAGACCTCTTGCCTTCGTTGCGGCTTTCTGCTGTCATGACTTCAGCATAGTTCCAATACAGTGTGCATCGTATTTGAGGGAGAGCTGTGAACCTGAGCCCGCTCGACGAGTTTCCAATCCATCAGACGCCGGCGCCGCTGACCTGGCCGGCCACCTCCGATCGAAACTTCTACGACCGCTCGTACTTCAATGTGCTCGACCGAGGCGGCCGCTTCATGGCGCTGACCGGGATCGGCTACTACCCGCGCCTCGGCGTCAAAGACGCCTACTTCGTCGTCCGTCGCGGGGACACGCAGACCGCAGTACACCTGAGTGACGCCATCGACGACGACCGCCTTCATCAGAACGTCAACGGTTACCGTCTCGACGTCATCGAGCCTCTGCAGCAGATGCACCTGACGCTGGCAAAGACCGAGGGTATATCTGCGGACCTCACCTGGCGCGGCCTGTTTCCCGCTGCACTGGAGAAGCCGCACGAGATGCTCACCGAGCGGCGAGTGACACTGCAGGCGAGCCGATTCGCCCAGGTCGGCTCGTGGCAGGGCTGGATCGATGTCGACGGCGAACGGCTGGAAGTCGACCATGACAGCAGTGTGGCGAGCCGCGACCGCTCATGGGGGATCCGACCTGTCGGTGAGGCCGAGCCTGCCGGTCGGCCGGATGCCGCATTCCGCGGGATGTGGTGGCTCTACCTACCGCTGGCTTTTGACGACTACCAACTGTTCTTGATCCTGCAAGAAGATCCCGACGGCCACCGTAGCCTCTATGACTGCACACGCCGCTGGAGAGACGGCCGCGTCGAACAGCTCGACGGCGTGCGCGCCACCATCGACTACGCACCCGGAACGAGGATTCCACGAGGCGCCCATGTGGACTTCATGAACCGTGCAGGGGATCGGATCTCGTTGGACGTCAAATCGAGGTTGTTTGCGCCCATTGCTTTCGGATCGGGCTACGGTGGCGACTCCTCGTGGGCACACGGCAGCTGGAAGGGCGGTCCGTTCGCCGAACGAGTCAGCTTCGACCTGACGGACCCGGAGGTCATGGCCCGAGCCCCGTTCAGTCTCATCGACCATATCGGCGAGGCCGTATGCACTGAAGCCGACGGAACGGTCAGCAAGGGCGCGGGTCTGTTCGAGCATGGCGTGATCGGCCCACACCACCCGTCGGGTTTCTCCGACTGGACCGACGTGGCCAATTAGGCGCGGGGCGTGAAGATCATGACAGCGCTGTTCGGCCCCACCGATGCGGTCGAACGCGCAGAAGTACTCAAAGAAGCCGGCGCATCCGGAGTGTTCACATTCGAAGGACCGTTCGACGTCTTCACGCCGCTGGTGCTGGCGTCGTCCGTGAAGGGTCTCGACGTCATGTCAAATGTCGCGATCGCGTTTCCCCGCAACCCTATTCAGCTCGCACATCAAGCCAACGATCTGCAACTGCTGAGCGAAGGGCGATTCATCCTGGGGCTGGGCACGCAGGTACGCGCGCAGATCGAGAAGCGCTACGGGGCGGAGTTCGATCGTCCGGTGGCCCGGATGAAAGAGATGGTGGGAGCCTTGCGGGCGATCTTCGCCACGTGGAATGAGGGGCAGCGTCTGGACTTCCGCGGCGAGTACTACCGGCACACCTTGATGACACCCACCTTCGTACCCGGGCCGAATCCATTCGGGCCGCCGCCGATCTATCTCGGCGCGCTCGGGCCTCGGTTGACCAAAGCCACGGCCGAAGTGGCCGACGGTCTGTTGGTGATGCCGTTCGGGACGAAGCGGTTCCTGCACGAGACGACGCTCCCTGCCGTTCGGGACGGACTGTCTGCGGCCGGCCGCAGCGAAGATGACTTCGAAGTGGTGCCTGAGATCATCGTGTCGGTCGGCACCGGGCGCGACGACGACCACGCCTCAACTCGGATGTTGCTGGCGTTCTACGGCTCCACCCCGGCCTACCGGCCGGTGCTCGACGCCCACGGCTGGGGTGATCTGCAACCTGAACTCAATGCCATGTCCAAGCAGGGCCGTTGGAAGGAGATGGCCGGCTTGATCGACGACGACATCCTGCACACCATCGCCGCGTGCGGAACTCCGGCTGAGGTGGCCTCCCACATCCGCGATCGCGTCGACGGGGTATCGGACCGGATCTGCCTCTATCAACCCAGTCCCATCGACGTCGGGGCACTCGCCGAAATCGTGGACGCGTTGGGAGAGAAGTCATGATGCTGACGACCATCGAGTTCGACGAGGTCGGTGACGAAAGCTACGGTGGCAAAGCGGCCGGGCTCGCCCGGCTGCGTCGCCTCGGACTTCCTGTTCCGATGGGATTCGTGATCCGTGATGCCTCGGCCCAGGTCTCCGTCGACGACGTGGAGAAGTGCTTCTCCCGAATGGCAGCACTCGGAGCAACTCCAGTGGCTGTCAGGTCTTCGGCAGTCGGTGAAGATGGTGACGATCAATCCTTCGCCGGGCAATACGACACCGTGCTCGGTGTGGACTCCGTCGATGACTTCGTCCGAGCCGTACGCGCGTGCGCCGCCTCTGTGCACTCTCGGCGAGTCTCGTCGTACAGCGGACACCCCACTGCCACCATGCATCTGGTGGTCCAGCAGATGGTGGACGCGCGCGCCGCCGGGGTGGTGTTCACCGCGGATCCGGCCACCGGCCGGCGCGACCTCATGGTCATCGACGCCATTCCCGGGCTCGGCGAAGCGCTCGTAGACGGCACCGCGTCCCCGGATCATCTCGTCCTCGATATCCACGGCAGCCCCGCTGTCCGCGAGGTCGGTGAAACACCGGTGTTGTCGACCGACGAGATCGCCGACATTCGGTCCGGGGCCTTGCGTGCTGCGGAACACTGGGGCAGGCCCATGGACCTCGAGTGGGCGATCGACCAATCCGGGACACTGTGGTGGCTGCAGGCCCGTCCGATCACCACCCTGCCCGGGGATCTGAACGAGATGGATTCGCCTCTCGCGGGCGAAGATCACGTCTACACGCGCTGCAACATCGGAGAGATGATGCCGGGGGCATTCTGTCCGTTGACCGCATCGGTGTCCGGCTTCGCCATCGACTACGCGATGCAGATGACCCAGGTGGTGGCGCGGGCGCAGCGGAGTTATCAGAAGCCATGGCTACAGGTCGGCTACTTCCAAGGACACATGTTTCTGAACATGACCGAGGGGACAGGACTGAGCTCAGGCCTCCTCGGCAACTCTTTGGAGCAGTTCTCGATGTCGATCTGCGGTCGGGTTGTCGATGAGCTGAAGCCAAAACCGCCCAAGCCGTTCCTTGCGAAGCTGATCAACACGGTTCGGCTCAGCACGTATGCACTGTCGGCCGGACCCGCGATTCGGCGCCTGGAGGGCCAGATCGCAGAGTTCCACATCCCGACCGGTGACAATCCGACAGTTGTATTGCAGGAGTTGGAATCTGGTGTCGAGCGGTACTGCGACATCACCCTGACTCACGTGCGGTCTTCGTCGCGCGCGGCGGTTGCGGCCAACATCCTCGAAAGCGTCTTGATGAAACAGGCGATCAAGGCCGGACGTTCGGAGGACGAAGGGCGAGCCGACGCAACCCGGCTCATGGCCGGCGCATCCGAGGTCGAGAGTGCCCTCATGCTCGAAGAGCTGGACGCGGTGGTACACGCCGTGGCCGCTGATCCGGTAGCGGCCGAGATGTTCTTGGCCGCGGACCCGGGCACCGCCATCTCCGGTGTGCGAACCTCCGGCGGATCGATCGGTCAAGCGTTGGAGCAGTTCCTCGATCGTCACGGCCACCGCGGGTACCGCGAACTGTGCATGCGTGACCCATCCTGGGCGGAGGATCCAGAAGGACTCGGTGCCATGATGCAGGTGATGGTGCGGTCGGCGCTCGATCCAGCTGCGAGCAGGCCGACCAGCAACGATGTCGAGGCAGCCACCTCGTCTACCGTCAGGCTTCTTGCACGAATGGCGCAGGGAGGCGCCCGCGGGCGCGAGGAGACGAAGTCGAAGATGGCGCTGATGGCGCACTCGCTCAAGCTGGGCTACCAGCACCTCGGAGAGGTGCTGGCGAAGGCCGGACGACTGCCTGATCCAGATCTGGTGTTTTTCTTCGATCGCGCAGAACTGATCCGCATTGTCGGTTCGGACGACGTCACCGAACTCGTCCAGATCGCCGTGAAGCGGCGCGAGGCGTTGGCATTCCAGAGCTCGCTCGAGTTCGCCGATGTTTCGGTCGGACGGCCCACCCCGTTGATCGCCCGTCCGCACCTCAGTGTCACCGGCGACGATATCGTCGGCCGGCCCGCCAGCCGCGGCTCCGTGGAAGGCGTTGTGCGCGTAGCGAAGTCGATTGTCGACGCGCGCGATGTGCAGCGTGGTGAAATTCTGGTGGCCCCGGTCACCGACGTGGGGTGGACGCCGTACTTCACGGTCATCGCTGCCCTCGTCACCGATATCGGCAGCTCGGTGTCCCACGGTGCTGTGGTGGCGCGCGAGTACGGTCTGCCCTGCGTCGTCAACACCCTGGTGGCCACGCAGGCGCTCAAGACCGGCGATCGAGTTCGCGTGGACGGTGACCGAGGTGTGATCACGCGTTTGGATCGGCCCTGACCCGTTGTACTGAGCCGTATTTCGATCGAGCAGCACGCGTGATCAGATTCCTGGGCGCATGTCGACCGCAGCCTCTACAGTGAGACTGAGGTCACAGCAACAGGCTGGGGCCGCCACGTCCGACGACACCAGGGGATACGCCAATGACAGTCGCTACAGACTCGACCAGCGAGGTCCTCCTCGAACCGATGCGCTCGAGTCGAAATACCTGGAACACGCAGGTACGACGACACGCTCTGATGACACCAGATGAGATTGCTGTCAAATATCTCGGCGTCGCAACCACCTGGCGTGACCTCGACGACCGATCGCACCGCTTCGCCGCAGCTTTGCAACATCGCGGCGTCCGTTTCGGTGACCGTGTCTTGATCGCGCTACTCAATCGAACCGAGTACGTCGAGGCGGTGCTCGGAGCGAATCTGATCGGTGCGATCCCGGTCCCTGTGAATATCCGCATGAGCCCGGCCGAGGTGGGCTACCTGGTTCAGGACAGCGGCGCCAGGATCATTCTCACCGAACGACTTCTTGCACCACTGGCAGATGCGGTGCGAGCGTCCACCGGCACCATCGACACCACCATCGTGGTAGACGCCGCCGACAGCGCCGATCACGTCGACTACGAGACGTGCCTCGCGCAGGACCCCGCGGAGCCGGCAGAAGTCGACATTCCTGAAGACACCGTGGCCCTCATCATGTACACCTCGGGTACCACCGGAAAACCCAAGGGCGCCATGCTGACCCACGCCAACCTGCAATCGCAGGCGATGACCACGATCAACGCATCTGCTGGCCAACCGGGTGACATTGCCTCGGTCGTGCCTCCGATTTTCCATATCGCGGGCATCGCCGCCTTCGCCCCGGTCTTCTATCGCGGCATCCGGGCGGTCATCCATCCACTCGGCGCGTTCGATCCGGAGGACATGCTCGACACCTTGGAGCGTGAAGGCACGACATCAGTGTTCATGGTGCCTGCCCAGTGGCAGGCGGTCTGCGCTGCCCAACGGGCCAAGCCCCGCCACCTGAAGCTGCGCACAATCAGCTGGGGAGCGGCGCCGGCCCCCGACACCGTGCTCAGGGAGATGAACGAACTGTTCCCCGATGCACTCAACATGACGGCCTTCGGGCAAACCGAGATGTCGCCGGTGACAACCCTTCTCGAAGGGCAGGACGCCATCCGGAAGATCGGGTCGATCGGCAAGGTGGTGCCCGCGGTGACCGCCCGTATCGTCGATCCTCTGATGGAGGACGTCAAGCCCGGCGAGGTCGGCGAAATCGTGTATCGCGGGCCCAATCTGATGAAAGGCTACTGGCGGAATCCGCAGGCGACGGCAGATGCGTTCCGAGGCGGCTGGTTCCATTCCGGCGATCTGGTTCGGCAAGACGACGAGGGTTTTCTCTATGTGGTCGATAGGGCCAAAGACATGATCATCTCCGGCGGAGAGAACATCTACTGCGCCGAGGTCGAGAACGTGCTGTACAGCCATCCCGCCATCGCCGAAGCCGCCATCATCGGCCGGGCGCATCCGAAGTGGGGTGAAGTGCCGGTCGCGGTGGTCGTTTTGGCCGAGGGCACCGACTCGCTCACCCTCGGCGACCTGGGACCTCACCTCGACGAGAACTTGGCGCGCTTCAAACACCCCAAGGACCTGATCGTCGTCGACGAATTGCCACGCAATCCCGGTGGCAAGGTCGTCAAACCCAAACTCCGCGATGCGTACGGCAGCAAGGACGCCGGTCTGACTCATTGATTCCGAGTTGACGGCGACGACGTTCACAGCCAAGTTGGTGCCGCGACGGGAATGAATGCAATATCTCGGTGGGGGAGCAGATGGAATCAGCTGCACTGGTGGCGCGTGTCGCCGCACGCATCGCAACCGTCACGGGCGGGCGCGGCATGCGGGCAATTGCCCGATTCAACAAGTATGTGACAAACCGCGTGACTCATGTCTGGGCGAAGCGAGTGCCGCACATGGCCGTGATCGAGCACCTCGGACGCAGAAGCGGGCGGTCATACGAGACGCCCGTGATGGTGTTTGTATCGGAGTCGACAGTCTCGATCGTTCTCAATTACGGGACCGCGTCGGACTGGGTTCGTAATGTGGTGGCTGCCGGTCATGCGGAGGTCGTGCATCGCAATCGTCGTTTCCGCCTCGACGAACCCCGACTCGTCCCGGCGTCCCAATCACAGGTACCGCTACGCACCGAGGACACGTCGGCCAAACAGGTGCTCACCGCCGTACTGAGACCGGAGAGCTGACCTGCACTTCGGCGTGCAGACTGTGGGTGTGGGGTTGGCAGCGACGGTGTTCGGGTATGAAGCAGTCATGACCGACAAAAAGACCGACCCCCATACCGAAGACGCCGGCACCGGACCGGAGGGCGCGAACTCCGACGTACAGTCTGATCCCGCCGAAGGAGAGACGTCCGGCGACTGGTCCGGCGAAGGTGGGGCCACCCAGGAGGGCCCCGCCACCGACAACGACTGATCGCAAGCAGCACAGCGCTGCAGACGGCTGATGTAGGTGCGGGTCGAGCAGACGTCGGGGATCATGGGTCCATGGAAACAAAACACGACGCTTGGCCTGCACTTCCGTTGGACTCGTGGGTCGGCACCAGGGATACGCTGCAGCTGTGGACCCAGATCGTGGGGAAGACGCGCATGGCTTTGGGCCCGCAGATCAATCATTGGTGGGGCGTCCCGCTGTATGTCGACGCACGAGGACTCACCACCTCCCTGATGCTCGCCGGGAGCCGCGGACTCGAAATCCGCTTCGACTTCGTGGAGCACGAGCTACTGATCCTCGTCACCGACGGCGGTATCCGCCGAATGAAGCTCGAACCGCGAACAGTTGCTGACTTTCACGCCGAGTACACCGGCCACCTGACTGATCTCGGATTCGACATCACACTGGTCGGAACCCCGGTCGAACTGCCCGATGCCACCCCGTTCGCCGAAGACACGAGACACGCATCGTACGACGCAGACGCCGTTTCTCGCTTCTGGCGGTCGCTCGTCTCGGCGCACGGTGTCTTCGCGAGGTTCCGTGGTGAGTTTCGCGGAAAATCGTCACCCGTCCATTTCTTCTGGGGCGCTTTCGATCTGGCCGTCACACGGTTCTCAGGACGGCCGGCACCCCAGCATCCCGGTGGCGTACCGAACTGCCCCGACTGGGTGATGCACGAGGCCTACAGCGACGAGGTCTCCAGCGCAGGCTATTGGCCCGGTGGCGCCCAAGAAGGCGTCTTCTACGCCTATGCGTACCCCCATCCCAGTGGATACGACACCCATCCTGCCGTCGAGGCACCCGCGCACTGGGACTCCACGCTAGGGGAGTACGTGCTGCCCTATCATCTGGTGCGACAAGCGGCGGATCCTGACGCCATGGTGCTGGCGTTCCTGGAACAGACCCACCGCGCGGCGGTGGAGACGGCAGGCTGGACCTGATCGCGGCTGGTCACCGGTGATCCGGGGCGTTCAGACCGTTTGCTTGTGAAGCAAGTGCATGCGGCTGGCCATGCGACACGCATCTGGGCGGTGCACAGCGCATTCGAGGAACGTCGTCAGTTCGTAGGGCGATACAAAGTGGACGCGGACGTCGGCGTCGACAAGTACGTCGACGAGATTGATAAACCGTTGCTGAGCCTCGGGATTGGTGTTTTCAAGCAGGGGAATGTCTATGACTGTCCAGGTGGAGAAGGTGCGGGCCCATTCCAGGTATTCAATTGTCGAAGTGGGGGAGTTGCAGATCTGGGCGAACGTAGCCCACAAGTGATCGGCGCCTGCTGCGAGAATCGGGAAACGGCGACCGCGAACAGTGACAGTCGCTTCCTCGCCGCAATCGGGGAGCACGGCCGACGTGCTGGTCGTCCAGGTTCCGGACGCGAAGCCGGATGAGTGGTCTGTCCGGCGTGAGCGGTAGTCGACAGGACCCTCGAGATGGAACAAGTCCATGTTGGTCTTGATCACATCGATCCCGCGGTCAAAGGTGTGGTGCCAGATCGGGTTGGGCAACAGATCGTCGGGGGCATAGTTGGAAGTCGCGAGCACCGACACCCCGTGGCTGAAAGCGTGATCGAGCAACCGCGTCAGCAAACGTGCGTCGCCGGAGTCGTGGACGTGCAGCTCGTCGAAAAACAGCAACCTTCCGACACCCGTTACCGCCTCGATGGCCCGATCCATCGCTTCTGGCTCGGCCCGATGGTCGTGGATGCCACGATGCAGCTCGTCGAAGAAGCCGTGGAAGTGAACGCGAGTCTTCCGGTCCGTCGACAGTGCTGAATAGAAGGCATCGGCCAGCCAGGACTTACCCCGACCGGCCTCGCCGTAGATGTAGAGTCCGCGAGGTCTCGAACGCCGCCTTGGCTTTTCGTTCAGGTCTGCCGCGAAGTCGGCTAGTCGGTCGAGCAGTCGGCGCTGGGCGAGATCCAAGGAGATGCCCGCCCGAGCCGCCGATGCATCAACCGTCGCAACAAGCTGTCGCCTCGAGTGCACCCAGGCAGCATCCCACGTCGGTTCACTGCGCTGGTTGAGGAGTCACCTCGAGCTTGTCGGTCCGTTCTCGTGGCGCGAGAAATCATGCCTTGGTCTAAGTCTTCGCGGCGTAGCGGAGGAGGACCGCGCCCGACGGAAATGTACGGTTCTCCACCAGCTTCAGCGTGATCCACTTGTCCAACGTCGGAAAGAACGGCGTGCCCCCGCCGATCGCGGCCGGGGTCACCACCACGTGGAACTCGTCTACAAGGCCGGCCCGGACCAAGGGCGCGGCGAGTGTGGCGCCCGCGACCTCGATCACGCCGTCGGTCTCCGCTTTGAGTCTCGCGGCGACCTCAACGACGTCCCCGCGCTCGAGTCGGGAGTTCCAGCCGACCGAGTCGAGAGTCTTGGAGAACACGATCTTCGGCATCGCCCGCCATAACGGGGCGTACTCCGCCTCCACCGGCGTCACGTCTTCGGCTTGATCTGCGGTCGGCCAGTGGGCGGCCATGAGCTCGTACAACTTGCGCCCGTACATCGATACCGCAGTGTCGCGGACCTGTTCGTTCCAGTATCGGTGCAGTTCCGGGTCCGGATCGCTCCATCCGATGTCACCGCTCGCGTCCGCGATGTAGCCGTCCACCGAGACATTCATGCCGTATGTAAGTTTGCCCATGCGGGTTAGACCGACACGGGCATGAGAACTCATCGCTCGCCATCGAAAAGACGATTGCGAGGGCCTGAGACAGCTGTGTCGTCACTTAGCCATCGCTCACGGTCTCAGCGCGCCCAAGTCGACCTGCCGCCGCGCATTCGAGATGGCGGTGACAGTGCAGCTGCCGACGTATCCGTCTCGGTCGAACATGGTTGCCGTGCCGACCGAGATGCCGGCGTGCGAGCGTTGATTGTCTGCTCGCAGCCCCAACCCCGTACCACGAGGGAGACGAATCAACGCGAGGGTGGTGTCGATGTTGATGAAACCGGCCCCAGCTGACCCCCAATGACACACCAGACTCGTTGTCTCGGCCATCACCGCGGCGCGCACGAACGGCGACATCGCCTCGCCGGCTACCAGAGGCGGGAAGTTCTGCCATGCGGTTTTGCGGTGCGCGTTCTGGTGAGCGGCGAAGTCGCCGCTCCAACCTCCGTCTGTGCTGCTGAACAGGGGCGGAGACGGTTCATCAACGCAGTCGGGGGGAGTGGGTAGCGGCTCGTGATCGTGCCAAAGCTCGCCTGGCGGTTCGGTGCCGGCAGCTGCGAACACTGCGCTCGCCCGGGCCGTGGTGTCCGACTCGGTGCCGATCCTGGCCTCCAAGACCTCGATCCGCGGCCCTCGACGCACCACGGTCGCCGTCGTGGAGATGCCGTCGAGTCCGAACGGGGCACACAGGTCCACCGTAAGGCGGACCGGCACGAAGTCCTGCGACTCTGCCGCATGTTCGATCGCCCGGGCGAGCACGCCGCACACCGCATATCCGCCGACCTGCCGGTTCGACCAAGGGCTGACCGCGAGTGCTTGCGGTACCAGAATTCCGTCGGCGTCGCTCACGAAAAAGGGGCGTACCGCCGAGGTTGACGCAGATTCAGTCACGCAAGGAGTGAAACACGTTCGACGCCGATGTTGGTCCGCGGCCCGGTCTCCAGATTCGATGTCAACGGGATCAGATACCCGCTAGCCGGTAGGCAGCAAGTACGGGAACCGTCAATGACAGTCATGCGGCGATTGCGCGAAACTTCCTCTTGTAAAACAGATTCCGCCCCGACAGCCGGGGCGGCCAAATCAAAGGAACATCCCCATGACTGCAATTCCGCGCCCCGATCTGCAACTCTCGCATGCAGTGGTCACCGCCGATGTGACCGCCCCGTTGGAGTACGTCGATATCGAGCAGTGGCTCAAGACCCTGCCCACGCACGAGTACCAGCGTTGTGCGCCAGGCGATCACAAGGCCGCCGGATACACCGTTGACGATGATGGAACCCCGATGTCGATCAACGTCGAGATGATCGGCACCGGTCTGGTCATCCAGCAGTACCGTTTCGAGGTCGCCAGCAAGCACTACTGCAAAATGGTCTCGATCTCCGATGTTTTCAGTGCCGCGGGGTGGACTACGACGCAGGTCATCTGGGAGCTGGGCATCGAGCAGCTCGAGGGCGATCAGCTCCGCTATGTCAACACGGTGACCTCGCATCCGACCGAGGAGTTCCTGGAGTTCATCACAGCCAGCGGCCAGTCTTTCGAAGAGGCCGCCGCCACTCGCCAGCACGCCTCCGGCACTCACTGCGAACTCGAGACCCCCCACTACGCGCAGAGCATCGCCAATTACGCGAAGGCCCGGGCCGCCGAAGCCTCGGCTGCCTGACGCCGCGCCAACCGCAATCTACGGTTGCAAGAGAACAGGTTTGCACATGAACGACCAACCAATCGATATAACGATCCCGCCAAGCGGTCCTGGCTGCGCCGACTGCGAGGCAACAGGGCCGTGGTGGCTTCATCTGAGGCGCTGTGTCAAATGCGGCCACATCGGGTGCTGTGACGACTCACTGAACCGCCACGCCAGCAGCCACGCCGCCACAACCGGCCACACCATCATTCAAAGCTACGAGCCCGGCGAAGACTGGTTCTACAACTTCACCAACGGCGAGATGTTTGCCGGCCCGGCCCTTGCCGCGCCAACAGCCCACCCACCCGCACAGGGAGTTCCCGGCCCCCAAGCACGGGTGCCGGGGGACTGGAACGACCAGCTTCAGACCTTGCAGCTGCGTCGGCGCGCACGGGGCTGAGCGTTGACACTATCCGCTACCACGAGCGCGAGGTCTTGATTCGGTGACGAACCACGGCATCGGTACACAGTTTCGAGAAGCCAAGACATGACTGCTGTTCAACGAGATAAACGGCGTTGCTGGCGCAAGCGCGACAGCGCGCGGAAGTTGACAGCACTGAAAAGCGTTGGTGCAACGAACTTTTCCTATCTCGGCGGAAATCAACGAGCGCATTTCAGGCGTGCCTATTTGCTCTAGCGTAGAGTCTGCTCTCTTGGGTCCGCGATTACTAGGGTCATCGCCGTATTGCTGGAATCTGGACGGGAGAATCCTTCCTTTAACCGGCCGTTAGTGTGATGCTGAACATGTCCACCACCTCAAACAGGAGATTCGACATGGCTAACAAAGCGCTGCTGGTTCGACTTGAAGCCAAACCCGGCAAGGAAAGCGCAGTGGAAGATTTTCTCCGATCAGCACTGCCACTCGTCGAACAGGAGCCCGGGACGAAGCCTTGGTTTGCGGTGCGGTTCGGTCCCTCGACGTACGGCATCATCGACGCGTTCCCCGACGACGACGCCCGTGATACTCACCTCAACGGGCCGGTTGGCAAGGCCCTGGGCGAACGGGCCGAAGAACTCTTCGCTACACCACCCGAAATTAGCTACCTCGATGTGCTTGCCAACAAGCTCTGACGCAGGCGGGCCGGACGCGGCTTGCCCTCACGTTCAATAGGGTTTGAGGTTTCTCTGGATCTGGTCTGTACGATATCGGTTGTGCAACAACAGTTTTTCATTGGTGACGGTTCAGGATCCGACGCATCGACTGGTCGGTCCTGGCCGGTAACCTCGGCCGACACAAGGTGTATGGCGACATCTCGACGGCGCGGTGTCTGCGTGGTCGACGGGCACGATAGGTGCGACAAGTAGGTTACAGCCGATGGCGTCCTCGGCGCGCACTGCACTGCCGGGGCTGCCAATCAGGCTTTCATTCCGCCTCGTCGGAACGTTTCCGTGCGTTCTCGACGCGTTGCCTTTGCCGGACTCCGTACGCGGCGTCTGTGACGGCAGCATCGTTTTCCAGACCCGAGCCGAGCGCACCGCCGATGGTCGCGATGGATGCCAGCAGCCATGAGAGCGTGAGGTAGTCGGAGAAGTCCACGCCGCGCCCTAGGGTCTTGGAGAGGAGGTCCGGGGGAAGGGTGACACATGCGGCGAGCAGGAGCAGACCGAACAGTGCCAGATGGAGGACGGCGACGCCGATAACCAGGGTGACGACGGTCGCACTGTTGTAGAGCACAGATCGGTCTCGCTCGACAGGCGATGCCGGCCGCTCCCACAACTCGTGATCGAGGACGAGCCAAAGGACCATCGCCGCGATCGACAGAAGCGTCACCGCGCTCATACGCCACGGACCCATCGTGTCGGCGAACTCCCAGATCGTGCTGGTGGCCAGCGCGAATGCACCGGTGGCGAAAGCGCCGACGAGCACCTTCGACAGCCCGGTGACCAGCCGCCATGGCCGGTTCGCTCGGACCATCCCTGATAGCAGCCGCAGCCGGCGGAGTCCCGAGGGCGCGAAGTAGCGCGTGCCGCTTTCGATCTGCACGGACGGAAATTGTCGCCTCGCACCGGGCGGCGCGAGCTCCGGTTCGTCGAGGGCGGACGCGATTGCGAGTTGAACGACGGCACCGACGCGATCCTCGATGCGGACGCCGCCCACAGCGGCGACGGAGATGAGCGCGAAAAGGTGTTCGGTGCTCACGTCGGCCAGCACCGGCAACGTGTCCTCACGCCGAGGTAGATCAGTGAGGTACACGACGATATCCTCACCCTCCGATGATGGTTCGACCGCGTCGATGACGTCGGCGAAGTCGGCTTGCTCATCGGGGAGGTAGGGCTCGCTACGCACGGTCGCTGTCCATAGGCGCTCGGTCCGGTCACCGCGCCGTAGCCGTTCGGGTAGGCTCGCCGCCAGCCGTTGCGCAAGGGCCGTGGGTTTACCCGGGTCGGCGATCAGCAGCACCGATACCAGCCCATCCGCAGCAAATTCGGCTCCGCTCTGACTACGTTCGTTTCCCGACACCGTGTTAGCGTATGCCACTCTGGTCGCCGACAGGTTCCAGTTGACATCAATGTCTAATCGGCCTTCTTATGCGGCAACGCTACGCGGCTGTTGTCTCCGGGGGGTCACGACGAGTCCGAAACAGACTGTGTCACAGCGACTTGGCGTCGGAATCGATCGGCGACATCGCGTCGGGTCCGAGGCTCCACTTGGTGTGAGTATGGCCCATGTGTGTGCTGCATCGACTGCGAGCCAAAACGCGGCCGCCGGGGGGCCGAAACATCCAGCTTCACGCGCCGCTTACAGCACAACCCGTCTCACACGCCAGCGCAAGGGCACGGCGCCGTGTGCCTGAACTGGTCGAGACCTGATGTCATTGCGGCGGTGGGGTCGTGCTGAAGATCGGCCAGCAGATTTCTGTGGCTGTGAACGTTGTTGGCGCTGATGGCGAGCCGCCCACATAGTGTTCGCGGATTGGCCCCTGGTGGCTGATCAGATGCTCGTTGGCGTATATGCCCAAAGCCGCGTAGCTGCGATCGATGCCTTCGTGCCCGCCGGGGTGGGTGAGGACCGCGTAGTCGGCCTGGGGTAATACCTCGGCACGGATGCCCTCAGGGGGTTCGGCGGATGGCGGCGCGGGGACGAAGAGGGTTGCCTTGCCGCGTGATTCGAGAAATAGTGCCCGGTCGTAGAGGCCGCCCGGCACGACTGGGGATGTCCCGTCTGCGGCTGTGGCAATGGCGTCCAGCAGTTTCTTCAGTGTCGCAGCGAACCAGCTGTCGATCTCGGAAACCTCGAGAGTGGCGCTGATGGACCACACGAGGAGCGCAGGTTCATTCCGCACCGCCACGAAAGCGGGGTGGTGCACTGGCGAAAGCAACTCGCGCAACGCGCCAACGGTGTCACGAGTCTGCTGCAGCTGCACCTCCATCTGTTCGAGATGAGTCGTGATGATCTCGGTGCGAGTTACGGCGTCGTCTGTGCTCAGCAGCGCCTTGATGTCGGGGATGGACATGCCGAGAGATCGGAACCGGCGGATGATGTGTGCATGATCGACCTGGCTGGTGTCGTAGAAGCGGTAGCCGGTGTGGGAATCGATGTGAGCTGGTTCGAGAATACCGATGTCGTGGTAATGCCGTAGCGCTTTCCTGCTCAGACTGGTCATCACTGCGAAGTCACCGATCGAGACCTGTGCGTTCATGGCTTCCTCCTCTGCGCGTTGCCGGGTAGGGGCATCCTGCAGTTTCCCCTTAGGGCAAGGTCAACAGTGCCAGGGGGAGTCCGACGACTCGATGTCCTCCGCGCAAAACGCCGGCGAACCAGTGGGTTCACCTGCGAGATGGGCTGACCGCGGCGGGCACGAAAATCAAGTCGCGGCCCACAGTTGACTTTCCCCTTAGGGGAAGTTCCACCGTGGGGTCATGACAACAGCATGGGATGAACTCCCGAACACAGTAAAGACTTTTATGACCGCCCTCGACGACCGAAAGGACGACCGAGCGCTGGCCACTTTCACCGCCGATGCCGTCGTGACCGACGAGGGTCGCGACTACTCGGGCCGTGATGAGATCGGAGCCTGGCTGGCCACCTCAGTCAGCGGCAGTGAATACACCTATACAGCCGAGTTCACCGGCGCAACCACAGCGGGTACCACCGTCGACGTCGGGCAGCACCTGGAGGGCAACTTCCCCGGCGGCGTCGCCGACCTGCATTACCGCTTCACGCTGGACGGCGCGCTGATCAGTCGGTTGGTGATCGAGCCGTGACGCGGCGGTGGTTCATCACAGGAGGCACGCCCGGTGGCTTCGGGGTCGCGTTTGCCGAGGCGGCGCTGGAGACGGGGGACCGCGTGGTGCTCACGTCCCGGCGACCGCAAGAGTTGTCGGCGTGGGCTGAGCAGTACGGTGACCGCGTTCTGGTCGTGCGGCTCGATGTCACCGACACCGAGCAGGTACAGCTCGCGGTGCGTGCGGCCGAGGAGCACTTCGGCGGTGTCGACGTGCTGGTCAACAACGCCGGTCGCGGCTGGTTCGGATCAATCGAGAGCATGAACGAGTCTTCGGTGCGGACGATGTTCGAGCTGAACTTCTTTGCCATGCTGTCCGTGACGCGCGCGGTGCTGCCGGGGATGCGCGCCCGCGGCGACGGGTGGATTGTCAACGTGTCATCGGTGGCCGGGCTCGTGGCGGCGACCGGATTCGGCTATTACAGCGCGACGAAGTCCGCCGTCGAAGCTGTCACCGAGACGCTACGTGACGAGGTCGCCCCACAGGGCATCTCCGTGCTGGCAGTCGAACCGGGAGCGTTTCGGACGAACGCCTACGCCGGCTTCGCCGACGAACCGGTTTCAGAACCGATTCCGGAGTACCACGAGATGCTCAAGCAGGTTCGCGCAGCGTTCGTGGACATGGACGGTGTGCAACCCGGCGACCCGCGCCGCGGTGCCCGTGCGGTGATCGCGGCGATGGCCCAGGAATCGCCTCCCCGGCGGCTGGTCCTGGGCAGCGGCGGTTTCGACGCCGTAACCGACACACTAGAGGGAGCCTTGGCGGACATCCGGGCCAACGAAACTCTCTCTCGAGGCGCCGATTTCCCCGCCTAGTCGGTTCTCGGAACGAGACATACCCGACCCCGCGGCCGGATAGTCACCACCATCGTCCCCGGCAGAGGCCACCGAGGGCATCCTTCCCTCGGTGCCTCTGCCAGGGGACGAATCTGGTGCCGAGAAACTCACGACCGTCACAGCGACCGGCGGCGGAATCGATCGGCGACGTCGCGTCGGGTGTTGAGGCCCCATTTGGTGTAGATGTGCCTGATGTGTGTCACGACGGTGTGAGGGGAGACCATCAAGTCCTCGGCGATTTGTTGAGTCGTCAGGCCTGCCGCGATGCGTTCTGCGACTTGGTGCTCGCGGGTGGACAGTCCATCGGTGTCAGCGTCTGCTGCTTTGAGGCGTTTGCTGACCCCGCGTGACCGAAGGGTTTGGAGCACTCTCGTGGCGTCGCGAGCAGCTCCTAGCTCGTCGTAGAGTCGCAGTGCGTGGTCTAGCGACGTTGTTGCTGTTTCCGCTGTGGGGTCGATGGTTCCTGCGGTTTCGAGGACGCGTGCCATCACCAGCGGGCGGTTGACGTGTTGTAGTTGTTCTGCCGCCTCTAGCAGGGTCGCTGCTGAGGCGTCTCGGACTCCTTGTGTGGCAGTCGCCACCGCGACAACCAGGTTGTTGTCTGGGTTTCGTGTCGCACGTTTGTGCGCCACATCGACGACGAGATCTAGGCCCGCCAAATCATCGACTTGCCTGCAGATCAGCGAGAGCATCAGGTCATCGGCAAAGTCGGCCGGTGTCGTCATCGACGGAATAGGCTCACGCAGCGAACACAGTGCGGTATCGGCGTAGTCTCGTGCGGCACCCGCTCGACCCTGGTCGAAGGCTTCGAGGGCGAGGTGCCAGTTGCCAGTTCGTCTCAGTCCTACGCCCTTGGCGAGCTGATGTACTCGCGGTAAGACTGTTTCGCGAAGTTCGACGTCGCCAGTGTGTAGGGCTATGCGGTGAAGCACGATCCCGGCGGTCGCGTTGGTGAAGTCACCTAGTCCGAGTTGGGTGGCGAGTTCGAGAACTGTTTCAGCTTGAGTGCGAGCATCTTCGAGGCGTCCGTAGTCGTAGAGCGCGCGGGTGTAGACCATGCGCCAGTAGGTCTCGGCAATGACGTTGTTGGCTGCGTTTGCCTCAGCCAGTCCTTTTTCGATGAGCTTGATAGCTTCTGCGTAGTAGCCGAGGCTGTTGCGCATGAACGCCATCCACAGCCCTTCCGGTAGCCATAGCCCTGCAATCGAGCCTGCCCGTGTGATTTGTTCGATCGCTTGACGCTGGAGACGGTCTGCCGCGCGGAATTGGTCCTGGTTGAACAGGAGAACCGACTCGGTTGCATCGATCGTTGCAAGAGCGAGTGTGTCGCGGTCTACGTCGGCGATTGCCCGAGCTTGTTGCAGGCTGTCTCGGAGGCCTGCGGCGTCAGCCTTATTGGCGTAGTTGAGGGCGCGAACGGCCAGTATCTGCACCTTCGTTGACTCTGAGATGCCTGCAGTCGCCAGCGCGAGAGTGGTTTCGGCGATGGCTCCGTCGAAGTCTGATTCGGTGAGCTGTCGTGCGATGGCCAGGTGGACCACGGCCCGGGAATCTGGACCGAGTACCGGTGCTAGTGCATCGCTGATGGCGACTGCCTCTTGAATTCGGCCGGCAGAGAGGACGACTGGAAGTAGCCGTGCGATGTGGTCGGCGTGGATTGTTCGTCCGATCGCTAGCCGTGCACCCTCGATGATGAGGTCAGCCGCGCCCTTGATGTCAGTGATTGACAGTTGTCGTGCAGCATCAAGAAGTAGCTCTATGGAGTCATCGTCGGCGCTGTCGGCGACGGATGCGACTAACGCTGCGAGTGCGGCGATGTCTTCTCCCTCAGCAAGTCGTTTGTGGATGATCTCGCGGGTCATCGCGCGACGCAGGGTGGGGGACAGGCTGTTCCAGGCCGCGGACTGCACGGTGTCGTGGCGAAAGGCCAGCGATGTACCGGAGTCGATGATAAAGCCTAGATCGAGGAGTTCTTGGACGGCTGGAGCGGCGGTGATCGCTGTCTGGCCGAGGGCGTCGAGGACGCCGCCGATCGGGAACTCGCGTCCGTAAAGGCTGCCGATTTGGGCAAAGCGAAGCGCCTCAGGGCTTAGTTGATGAAGACGTTCACTGGCTGAGGAACCGAACCGGGCGGGGAGTGCGTCGGATTCTAGGTCAACGCCACCGCGGACAGGAACCAGTAGGCCGTCTTCTTCGAGTCCACGTAGCAACTCAAGGACAACTAGAGGTAAACCCTCGGCACGTTCGACAGCGCTTTGCACTCTTGGTCCCGGTGCGCTTCCTAGGGCATCGCTGGTCATCGCCCAGACTGCTTCTGCGTCAAGGGGTTCAACGCCGACATAGGAGGAGGAGTCATCGACGAATTGAGCTATGAAGCGCTGGTGTGCGACGCCGTAGCGCCCAGTCCGGGTGGCCATCAGCCAGTAGACCGGCACACCCTGTAGGTCGTTGATCAGCGCGGTGATCGTAGCCAGTGAACCCGCGTCCAACCACTGCAGGTCGTCGACGATCACTACGGCGCCGGACTCGCTGGCTGCTGCTTCGAGAGCGTCCGCGATGACGCGGGTGGCCCAGTAGTGCGGTGCCGTCGGCGCCCGCAGTGCTGCTTCCAGATCACTGCGAGCAACGAGAGGCATTTCGTTGCGCGTTGCGGCATTGACCAGGGCGCCGAGTGGAGTCATTGAGGAATCGATGTCGGGCGCGACGATCATGGCATGGCAATTCAGCGACGTAGCCTTCTCATACGCGTGCTGGAGCAGGCGGGTTTTGCCGATTCCGGGGTCTCCTGAGAACACCGTGATGGCGCGGTTGCCCGATATCGCCGCATTGATTCCCTGCGCGATCACCTGGGCTTCAGCCGCTCGACCGCGAAGAGGTAAACGATAGCGTTCGGCGGTACTGCCGGCCAGCGCGTGGGGAGCACTGGGGCGCGTCGTCGAGTCGGTTATGGAACTGTCCAGCCTGGCTCTGGGCATCGGGGGAGTAGAGCGCATGCCTCCATTTTCCCCCGACCTTGCGTCCGTGTCATCGGGGCTCGCGGCACAGCGGTACTACCTGCTAGCCGGTAGTGCCGCTACCAGGCCTCGGTAAATGCGATGTGCCGGCCGTTTTCAGGGGATGTGGCGAATGCGGTCCCGAACTTAACGTTCCTGGCAACGGGCACGAGCTCGTCAGCAGCCCCTCCCGGGCGTCCGGCACGACAACCACGAAGGAATGAAACCATGACCGCAACACCTCGCCCCGATCTGCAACTCTCGCATGCAGTGGTCACCTCCGATGTGACGGCACCGTTGGAGTACGTCGATATCGAACAGTGGCTCAAGACCCTGCCCACGCACGAGTACCAGCGTTGTGCGCCAGGCGATCACAAGGCCGCCGGATACACCGTTGACGATGATGGAACCCCGATGTCGATCAACGTCGAGATGATCGGCACCGGTCTGGTCATCCAGCAGTACCGTTTCGAGGTCGCGAGCAAGCATTACTGCAAAATGGTCTCGCTCTCGGACGTTCTCACCCCCGGGGGATGGACCTCGACGCAGGTCATCTGGGAGCTGGGCATCGAGCAGCTCGAGGGCGATCAGCTCCGCTATGTCAACACGGTGACCTCGCATCCGACCGAGGAGTTCCTGGAGTTCATCACCGCCAGCGGGCAGTCTTTCGAAGAGGCCGCCGCCGCTCGCCAGGAGGCCTCCGGCAGGCACTGCGAACTCGAGACCCCCCACTACGCGCAGAGCATCGCCAATTACGCGAAGGCCCGGGCCGCCGAAGCTACCGCTGCCTGACGCCGACAGATTCGGACAGCACCCATGGCAACGCAGAACGAGTGCACCGGCCACCACAGCACCGACGACCACGAACACGGTCCCGGTTGCGGTCACGAGGCGGTCCCGCACGGCGATCACGTCGACTACATCCACGGTTCACATCGCCATGCCCTGCATGGCGAGCACTACGACGAGCACTGACGACCTGGTGACCGGAGGAGACGTGTGATCCCTCCTCCGGTCACCACACCACCCACCATTCACGAGAAAGACCCACTGCGATGTCATCAGCCATACGTTTCGATCGCCCCGGCGCACCCGGAGTCCTGCGCCTGGTCCCCGTAGACGACCTCGAACCAGGGCCGGCTGAGGTACTCATCGCGGTCGAAGCCGCCGGCGTGAACAACGCCGACCTGCTCGAGCGGCGGGGGCACTACCCAGTCCCGCCCGGTGCCCCCGCCGGGCTGGGCCTTGAATGCGCCGGCACCATCGCTGCAGTCGGTCGCGAGGTCACCTTATGGAAACCGGGCGACCGGGTGTGCGCACTGCTGACCGGCGGCGGGTACGCCGAACGGGTGGTGGTTCCTTCGGTGCAGGTCATGCCGGCACCTGACGGGCTCACCATGATTGAGGCGGCATCGTTTCCTGAGGTCGCGTGCACTGTGTACTCGAATCTGGCGATGATCGCCGGCCTGACGAGTGGGCAGAGCGTTCTGATTCACGGAGCCGGCGGCGGAATCGGCGCTTTCGCGACCCAATGGGCGGCCGCGATCGGAGCCCGGGTCATCGCAACCGCTGGGAGCGACAACAAGGTCGAGGCCGCCCTCGCCATGGGCGTCAGCGAAGCGATCAACTATCGCACAGACGATTTCGTCACCACCACACTGAATGCGACGAGCGGCCGCGGCGTCGATGCCATCCTCGACATCGTCGGCGCACCGTACCTCGAACGCAACCTACGCAGCCTCGCTGCAGACGGACACCTGATCATCATCGGCGGCTCGATGACACCGGTCACCTTCGACCTCTGGGAAATCGCCTCGCGCCGAGCAAGTGTGACCGCCACGATGCTGCGTGGGCGTCCCAAGGCGCAGAAGGCAGCGATCGTCGCCGGAGTCACACGGGACGTCATTCCACTGATCGAAGCCGGGAAGATCAAGCCGATCATCGATACTGTGTTCCCCTTGGCGCAGGCCAGCCGCGCCCACGAACTACTGGAGACCGGCCGGACTGTCGGCAAAGTCATTCTCGAAACTGGCTAGAGCGCAGTGCGATAGACCAAACCAACAGTTGGGTACCGGGTGAGCCGTTGTCGCGACATGCCCTCACAAGTATAGGAAAGATCCTTCATGACCATCACGACTGACGACGTTATCGGCGCGTGGAAGCTTTCGAGCGCCACCGCGGTGTTTGCTGATGACGAACGGCAACCAGAGTTCGGGCCCGACGCCGTCGGCTACCTCTCTTACAGTGCCAACGGCATCGTGACAGCGATACTCGGTGACATGACCCGCCCGGTCAGCGGTGCCTCCGACCCACAACGGGTCTCCCGTGAGGACCAAGCCGCAATGGCGCACGGGCTCATCGCCTACGCCGGCCCTTACACGGTCACCGCCGACGGCGCCGTCATCCATCACGTGGATATCGCTCTGTTCACAGACTGGCAAGGCAAACCCCAACGGCGACAGGCCCAGATCACGGGCAACGAGCTGCGTATCACGGGATCACCCCGAACATCACCCGATGGCCGCACCTTCCACAGCGAACTCATTTGGGAACGGCTCACGCCGTGACATCGCAACTTCCTCATCAACACGACGACCTTGGAGACAATATGGCGGAGAACGCTTTTGACGAGATCCGCGGCCGCGGTGCTCCCGGTGCGGTTCCACCAGGGTGCGGGCCCGGGCATGGCCGGCGGCCACAGCAGAAAGACGACCGCCACCCTTCCGCCGGCTGGGGTGCGGCGATGAGCGTCGGCAAAGTGCTGCTGGCCAGCAGACAGGTGATGTCTGGTAGCAAGTCGATGTTGACGATGAATCATGAGAACGGCGGGTTCGATTGCCCAGGATGTGCGTGGCCGGACGATCGAAACGGCCTTCACCTTGATCTGTGCGAGAACGGCATCAAACACGTCACGTGGGAGATGACCAATGACCGCGTCGGCCGCACGTTTTTCGACCAGCACACCGTGACAGAGCTGACTGGGTGGAGTGACTACGCACTGGAGAAACAGGGCCGACTAACCGAACCCATGGCCTACGATGCCGAGACCGACAAGTACGTACCCATCTCGTGGAGCGACGCATTCATGATGGTCGGAAAGACCCTGCGCGCATTGCCCGATCCGAACATGGCGTCGTTCTACACCTCAGGCCGGTTGAGCAACGAAGCGACATTTCTCTATCAGCTGTGGGCACGTGAATACGGCACCAACAACCTCCCTGACTGTTCCAACATGTGCCATGAGGCCAGTGGTCGTGCACTACAAGCAGCCCTGGGGACCGGCAAAGGCACAGCAGACATTGATGACTGGGACGCCGCTGAGATGATCATCGTGATGGGCGTCAACGCGGCGTCCAATGCACCGCGCATGCTTACCGCGCTCGCCGAAGGACACCGCCGGGGCGCGCAGATCGTGCACGTCAATCCACTCAAGGAGGCTGCCTCACGCCGCACGATTGTTCCCCATGAGTTCGGGTCAATGGCCACCTTTCGCTCCACACCGACAGGGACCCTCGACATTCAGCCCCGGATTGGGGGAGACCTGGCGTTGTTGCGCGGCGTCGCCAAGGCTCTGTTCGAGTGGAGTTCGACGGACCCCACCGTCATCGACACCTCCTTCATCGCCGCCAATACCCACGGCTTCGACGACTACCGAGCCTGCTGCGAAGCGGAGGCCTGGACCGACCTCGCTCATCAATCCGGCGTCACCGAGGTTGAAATACGGCACCTGGCCGACCTCTACCGGAAATCCTCGCGCACAATCATCAGCTGGTGTCTGGGGCTGACACAGCAAGAACATGGAGTCGACACGGTCCGGGAGATCGTCAATCTCCTGATGCTCAAAGGAAACATCGGCCGACCAGGAACCGGGCCCTCGCCCGTTCGCGGCCACAGCAATGTCCAGGGCAACCGCACCTGCGGGATCGACCACCGTCCTACCACCGAGTTCCTCGACGCCCTCGCCTCGGAGTGCAACTTCGACCCGCCGCGCGCGCACGGCCTCGACACCGTCGCAACCATCAAGAACATGCACGACCGCAAGGTCTCGGTGTTCGTCGGCATGGGCGGCAACTTCGCCATGGCCACACCGGACCCGGCCTACACCTTCTCAGCCCTGCGTCGGTGCAACCTGACCGTTCACGTCAGCACCAAACTCAACCGAAGCCACCTCGTTCATGGAACGAACGCCCTCATCCTGCCGTGCATCGGACGCACTGAACGCGACGAACAACGCAGCGGACCGCAGAGCATCAGTGTCGAAGACGCGATGAGCCGAGTTCACCTGTCGCGCGGATCGAGACAACCGCCGTCCGATCAGCTGCTGTCCGAGCCGGCAATCATCGCCGGACTGGCCTCAGCGACCCTGCCCCACAGCAGTACCGATTGGCAGGCCTACATCGACGACTACGACCGGATCAGAGACACCATGTCCCGTGTCATCCCGGGATTCGAGAACTTCAACAGCCGTGTGCGCGAGCGCAACGGATTCCGGATCAGGCAACCTGCCCGCGAACTCGACTTTCGCACCCCCTCGCGCCGGGCCGAGTTCTCCTGCGCCTTGATGAAAGACGTGCTGCCACCGAGTGGATACCTGATGCTGGGCACGATGCGGTCCCACGACCAGTGGAATACCACCATCTATTCCGACAATGACCGCTACCGCGGAGTCAAGAACCTGCGAACCCTGGTGTTCATGAACCAGGCCGACATGACACGGCTCGGGGTACGTGAGATGGGCGCGGTGGACATCACCAGCTATGCCAAGGACGGGAGTACCAGGCACGTATTCGGCTACACCGCAGTGGCATACGACATCCCAGTCGGCAACGCGGCGGGCTACATGCCCGAGCTGAACGTCCTATGCCCGATAGACGACTACAGCAACCAGAGCGGTCAGCCGCTGATGAAACACCTCACCGTAAGAATCTCCCCCGCAGGCCTCAGATCGAACCCCGCGCGGCAATCCGTACTGGAGCACTGATGAACCCACCAACCAAGGACGCGCGCAGACCACGCCGACTTGACATCGACGTCATTGCGTCGTCGATCACTCTCGCTGTCGCTTGCGGTGCGGTGTACGTGCTGATGACCAACTGGCTGGGCCCCGCACTCACCGAGTCGACAGACTCCCACGCCATCGGCGCGATGTGGGCAGTGATCTCAACGATATTCGTCTTCCGTTGCAGCCTCGAAGACCGCTTGGACGACGCCACAATTCGCATGTCGTCCACAGCACTGAGTCTGGTGATCTGCCTGGCCTACCTTTTGATCTTCCCCGTGACCGCCATCGGAATCGGTGCAGCGGTCGGGCTGAGCAGTCTCTTGGCCATCGCACTGGGCAGACCACAAGACGCCGCCCTCACCGCGATCACCTCGACGGTGGTTCTGGTCGTGGCGCACCTCGGTGAACCGACACCCGAATGGATCCAACCCTTGCTGCGGCTGCTGGACACGGCAATCGGCATAGCTGCCGGCCTCGCCGCAGGGGCACTGTTCACGTCAGCATTTCGCCGCGACCAAGGGAGAGTCGGGCACGGCTCAGCCACATCCGAACAGAAATCCGAAGGTCGCGGCACAAGTTAGTGCGTCAGCGTGCCTGCGATGGTGTCGAGTGGCCGATACGCTGATATGGCCGTGGCCATGGCGCGTGTAGCGCGCCCGATGGCGGGGTCTGAGGAAGCGACGCGGACTGCATCGGCCAGCCGTTCCACGCTCGGGCGACGGGTCTTCAGATTGACCCCTACTCCGAAGTGCGCCACACGAGCCGCGACTTCGGGCTTGTCCTCGCCGCCGGGTGCCACGACGACCGGGACCCCGTGACGCAGGGCGGTCATCACGCCCCCGTAGCCACCGTTGGTGACCATCACTGCAGTGCGCGGCATGAGCAGGTCATGGTCGATGAACTCAACCGCGATCGCATTGTCCGGCAACGCCCCTAGCCGGGAGACCGGCGCGCCGCCGGTGCTGACGATCACCCGTACGGCAGCCGTGGCCAACGCTTCGAGTGCCGGTATCACCATCTGCGAGAAGTCATGGTTGTCCAGCGTTCCCTGAGTCAGATGGACGACAGGTCTGGCGTCGTTCTCGACATCACGCCACCACGCCGGGGGGACTTGCGATTGACCGTGATGGGCGACGACCGGCCCGGCGAAGATGGTATTCGGGTTGAGATCGCTTCGTGGATACTCGAACTCCGCCGGCCCCAGTTGTAGAAAACGATCGAATGCCACTGATAGATCGAGGATGAAACCGTCCAATGCACCACCTTCCGCGACAACCAGGTCACGTGCCAGCCTCTGGATAGATCGGAAGATGACGTGGCGAGCAGCCAGGTTCGCGACCCGGTTCCGGATTCGCATGACGGGTCCACGTCCGGGAGACAGGCCACTGTTGAACGGTGGGACATCCACACTCGTTTGAGCCAACGGCATCGTCCCGAGTCCGATTACTGCGGGTCGCCGCGATCGTGGCCGCGCCAGCAGCGGCAACACCCCGGCGAACGTGCCATCAGCCAAGACCGCCGCGAACTCACGCTTACCCAGCAACGACTCCACCGATATGGCCTGCCCGGTGATGGGTCGGACAAAAGTCTGCTGCACCTGATATCGCGACAACGCAAGTCCCCGATGGCGGTCCAAGTCGGGGGTGAAGGTCTCCGGGTTACGTTCGTCGAAATCCGCGTCGGCACACAATGGCTCGAACTCCAGACCGGCCTTCTCCACCGAGTCGGCGAAGGCCGCACCGGTCAGCATGGCCACCTGATGCCCCCGCGAGACCATGTCGCGACCGATTGCCATGATCGGCCCTACATGCCCCCGCAGCGGCGGGCTGCACAACAGATACTGAGCCATACGAGTTCGCGCCTTTCAGCTCGCTGTATTTTTACTAGTGTCACACTCTAATCGAATGTAGGTTGCGAAGCGCTACCATGGCCTGCGGGAGGACGCGCCGACCCGGCCGACGTAGCAGAGGTGGTGATCGACGGTGACAACTCGTCGTTACGTATCGCGCAAGCGCGCGATCACTGCCGCACAGACAAGAGCGAACATACTCGACGCAGCGCAGAAGCTGTTCGTCGAGAACGGTTACTCGCGCACCACCCTGCAAGAAGTGGCCACCGCTGCGGGCGTATCGGTTCAGTCGGTGTACTTGGCAGGTAGCAAGGCATCGTTGATGATGGCGGTGCTCGAGCGAGGATTTACCGGCGATGAACAATTCACCTCGCTACTCGAGCGTCCAGAGTTCTTGGCGATCATGTCCGACACCGACACTGAACGCGCCCTCGATCGCTACGTCGACTTCGTCGTGACCGCGAACAGCCGAATAGCCGATCTCTGGCATGCGGCCACCCTCGCCGCCGACTCCGAACCCGCGATCGGAGAGCAACTCGAACGCAGCGAGCTACGCCGCCTCGACGACGTTCACACCGGTAGTTACTGGTTTGTCCAGCGTGGACTGCTCGGCGACAGTCGGGTCGACGAGTTCGCCGACATCCTGAGCTACCTCACGGCTTCGGACACCTACCGATACTTCACCGTTGAGCGAGGATGGACACAATCTCGATTCACGGCGTGGTTGCGACGTTCCATCGCCCAACACCTCGCCAGTGAGTGACGCTAGGCATGGCAAAGGCGTTGCTACACAAGTGTTACGAGTATCAACCCACGTTCAACGCTGCGCTCACGCTGGTAACAGTCCTAGCTGACCCAGAAAGTCCAACTGATCGAAGTAGAGGTGCTCATAGAGCAGGTCGTCCCCGCGCACCTGATACGACGCGCTCCACCGGAACGAGATCGACTTGCCCGTGGGCGGCACATCTCCGTTCGGACTCTGGAGCACGCCATCGTGCGTTCCCGCGAACACGCCTTCGACCGCGGCCCGATCACCGTCCACCACCCAGGCGTTCACGGTCAGCGCACCGCCTGAGAACGCTGCTTGGAACACCCCGAGGAATCCCAAGACGCCTTCGCGTCCGCTGAATGTTCCGGCTGGGGCGATCATCTCGGCGTCCGCCGACCAGGGGTCGGACTCGGTATCGCGGCTGTTGAACGCGCTGATGTGTTGTTCGATGACGCTACGTGTGTTGCTCATGAAGTGTGGACCCAATCGAATGTCGAGGAGAGCTTTTTCCAAGTTCTGCAACCGTAAACCACGAGAGGCCGTCACGTAAGATTTCAGTATAGTTTGACTAAACCAAATTTGCGGCCGGCGTTTCTGCGTGGTCGATGAGAGAGTGCTTGAGGGCGTCCAAAGCATGGCATGTGCCGTCGCCGGGGCGTGCCGCGACCGACGTACGTGACCGCGTCACCAAACGTTGCGTCGAATCAGATCAGGCGCACGGTGTACAGCCGGGCGAATTGGGTGGAGACGCCGGGTGCGTAACCACCGAGTGAGGCCCCGAATACGCCACGCGTTCAAGTTCTGCCGCGAAATGCCGATGCGGCGGGCCAACTCAGACTCACTCACGCCGTACGCAGCTTTGTGTCCATTAGTGAGAGCGACGAGATACTTTGTACCGAAACAGTATCGGCGCGGCAGGACCGGAAGCAATCGCCTCTGCACCACCGATGACCGCTGCGGCCACAAGGTGCTCATCATCTGGATCCGGGAGGTTAAATGAACCGTCGAGCACCTCCCAGCCAACGACACAGGCATCGTCGAACGCAGCTGCCATCTGCTCTACGAGGTGCGCTGCTCGTGCAGCGGCGTCTTCCGGATCGGCGCCGCGATCAATGAGTTTGCG
This sequence comes from Williamsia soli, assembly GCF_017377795.1. Classification (GTDB taxonomy): domain Bacteria; phylum Actinomycetota; class Actinomycetes; order Mycobacteriales; family Mycobacteriaceae; genus Williamsia; species Williamsia soli. The sequence continues at coordinate 250,992 of NZ_JAFRDR010000002.1, forward strand.
CGCCTCGTGGAACTCGAGTTCTTCAAGGATGGCGTCCGACCAAAGGGGGCGATATAGGTTCTCGGCTGCGAGTGAGTGCAGGACGTCTCGTTGCAGGCTCGGCCACAGCACGCAGGTGTCGAGAACGGCTACGAACATGGGTCGATTGTGTCAGCCAGTTTTTTTCGCTGCCTTACGACGTGCTGCGACTGCTTTACGGGCCTCGCGCAGCTGCCGTCGGATCACCTCTGGGCCATCCTCGACATCGATAGGCACCGACGTCGCGGCGATGGCGTCGTATTGCCGTGTCCGACGGGCATCCCGGTAGGCAAGCACGTCGTCAAGCAGCAGCCGATGCCGATTGCCGACCCGCTCGGCAGCGATCTGTTCGTCGTTGATCAACCGGACGATCGTAGGCCGACTCACGCCCAGCAGGTCGGCGGCCTGCTGCGTCGTGAGGGTCATGCTCTGCGGCGCCACGGTGACAGCTCGGCCTTGAGACATTGCCTCAACTACCCGCTTGAGGACCTGGTGAAGGTTCTCCGGCAGCTCGATTCGATCGTGCTCGTCGACCCCGACCAGGGCGTATGAAGGTTGGGCAGTAGTCCCCGCTGACCGTTCATGGGCTTGCAGGAAGCCCCGCGCAACTACGATCCCATCCTTTATGGCGTAGCACTCGACCAGGTACTCGCCGCGGAATGCGGTGCTTTCGTGCCCCAATCCTCCAGCGTCCCGCCAGAGGGCGGCGGATCCACACGAACGTCTGGCCGACGGAGAGTGCCTGAACATTTGTTCATCTTCCGGATCGTGTTGCCTGCCCGCCCTGACCGCTTGACCAGGGGTCTCCTTGATGTCATCCCAAGTGCGCAGGGCCACGAGTGGCGGCTGTGGGTGAACTCGTCAACAGGGTCGCACGTGCGTGCCGGAACGATGCCTCTTACCCCGACTCGAAGTGCTACGAGACGGTCTCCTTGCGATCGCCGAAAATCGTTCGAATCAGTTCGGAGCCGAGCTGCTTGCGAGCCAAGCTGCTTGGGAGCCAAGAGAACATCGTCAATGAAGCCCCAGAAGTCGAGTCCTTGGCGCTTGGCCCCGCAGATGTGGTTTTGGCGGGTCGATATCAGCGCGTCGATGGGGCCGGCGTGGGGTTTGTGCCAGCGGACCTGCGCGACTTTGCGCCGTGGTGGGAGGCTGCGCTACGTGATTGGCACACGATTGCGCCGGAAAAGTTCCCGGATTTTGCGGGCTGGGACGAAGAGGACGAAGAGTACGAGTGGCTTAGTCACGCTGAGCAGGAGGCGGCTAATGCGATTGCGGCTGAGCGTGAGCGGTTTGCGGCACAGCGAGCCGAGCACGACGCGCAGATGCTTAGCCTGGAGGCCGCCGCGGCGGCCTCTAATGGACGCCTAACGGTGCTTCCGACGGGTACCGGAACCGAGCTTCAGGACGCGGCGCGCGACGTCCTCCGCGACATCGGATACAAGCGTGGAAGACATGGATGCTTCAGAGAAGTTCGCCGACCGGGAGCTACGGGAGGACTATCGAATCACCGAACCTGCCGTTTGGAGGACTGGCTGGTCATTGGAGACGCCACCGGCGTGGCCAATGAGGCCAAAGGGGCCAAGGCGTCCAAAATGACCGCGCTGGCCGACCTCGCGACCATCAACGGCGTACAGGGTGACCCCGTCTGCGCTATCGACATCGCCCACGTTTTTGATGACCTCGACGCTTGATGGTGTCGACCTCACGTTTCAGAGTTCCGATCCGTCATATTTGATGAGAGTGTCGTGGGTTGTGGTGGTCCGCAGGGCCGCGAAGCGTTCCTCTTAGAAAGGCGAAAGATGTCGCACGAGGAGCCGGCAATGGTCCCATCCGGGGGTGACGCGGACGTGGTTGGCGAACGCCGTCGCCTCGTTTCCCTGGCCTACCGGATGACGGGAACTCTGGCAGATGCGGAAGACGTCGTTCAGGAGACTTACATTCGGTGGTACCGGCTGACAGAACAGGAACGCGGCGAGATCCGCAGTCCTGCAGCCTGGCTGACCCGAGCCGCCAGCCGAATCGCACTCGACGTGCTCAGTTCAGCCAGAGCTCGTCGCGAGAAGCAGATCGGACAATGGCTGCCGGAACCGATCCCATCCGACCTCTTCCTCGGCACGGGAACAGCCTCAGACGCCGCTGTTGGTGTGGTGGAAGATCCGCTGGACCGAGTGACCCTCGACGACGCGGTGAGTACTGCGCTCCTGATGGTGCTAGAGTCCATGACTCCGCCAGAGCGCGTCGCGTTCGTGCTGCATGACGTATTCGGCACTCCGTTCGATGAGATCGCAGACCTGGTTGGACGTTCGCCCGAAGCTACCCGTCAGTTGGCTTCCTCTGCGCGGCGACACGTGCGTGAGCGGCGTACTACAATAGTCGCCTCGAAGACACATGACGATGTGGTTCGCGCGTTCCTGGCCTCGAGTCAGGGAGGGGACATGCGACTTCTCATGAGAACTCTCGCGCCTGAGGTCGAGTTGCGCGCGGATGGCGGCGGAGTGGTGAGCGTCGCCCCCAACGTCGTCACGGGATCCGATCGCGTTGCGCGTTTCCTCATGGGTGTCATGCAGAAACGGCCGGAGCTCGTGTTCGAGGAGCGGCGCACCGCGGACGGCTTGGGATACGCCTTGACTCTGGGCGGACGACTTTTCGGCATTGCCAGCTTCCACGTTGAGGGGGAGCAGATCACCGACGTTTGGCTTGTGCTGGACCCTCGCAAGCTCGGCGAGTGGGTGACCCCCGATCAGATCACCGAGTGAGCCTCACGTTCACCGGGCCTGTGCCGTCAAGTACATGCGGGCATCGAGCCGCTCGCGCTGCGGGAGGTTCCTGCTGCGATGAGAAAGGAAGTTGACGATGAAGATTGCAGTCGCGGGTGGAACCGGCACCGTGGGACGGTACGTTGTGCAGGCGGCGCGTCGTTGCAGTCACGAGGTGGTTCTCTTGACACGCAGCAACGGCGTAGATGTTCTTCAGGGCAATGGCATCGACAATGCCATCGCAGGGGCGGATGCGGTCGTCGATGTGCTCAACGCGACCACCCTGTCGACCAAAAAGGCGATCGAGTTCTTCGAGTCGGCGTCGCGGCAGTTGCTGAGCGCGGAGAAACGTGCGGGAACGCCGCACCATGTGGCGTTGTCGATCGTGGGGATCGACAATATCGACACGTCGTACTACGCCGGAAAGCTCGCTCAGGAACGTCTTGTTGCCGCATCCGATGTGCCTCACACCATCGCTCGTACCGGCCAGTTCCACGAGTTCGCTGAGCAGATCGTCGCGCAGACCACCATGGGCGCGCTGACCCTGATTCCGAAGACTCTTACCCGGCCCGTTGCCGCCGAGGAGGTCGGCGAACACCTCATTGCTGTCGCCGAGAACGAACCCACTGGTCGGGCAATTGATCTGCTCGGTCCTCGGGACGAGTCCTTGGCCGACATGGTTCGCCGGATGTACGCGCACGACGGAACGCGACGCCGTGTGCTGGAGTTGCGTTTCCCTGGCGCTTACGGACGAGGTCTGGCTTCCGGCGAGCTCCGCGGCGGCACCTCGAAGACGACTGCGCGCACGACGTTTGACGAGTGGCTGCGCACAGGGCATCACGCCAAGTAGTCCGCCGGGCTCGTCTTCCTCGTGCCAACGGCGCCGAGCACGTACAGACGTGCGTCACCACCTTTTTCCCACATGGTCTACCGACGCGCGGCGTCGAGAACGGATTTTTCATGAGTAACCGCGCCCACCTTCCCGGTGATAGTGCGAGCGACGACCGACGCGTTGGTGGATTCCAGTTAGCTGCTCTCATCGGCTCCATCGTCATCGCTGCCGTCGTCGGCACATGGGCATACTTCTTCCCGGAGCAGTTTTACGATCACTTCCCGGCAGTCCTGGGGGAGTGGATCTCGCAAGACGGGCCGTACAACGAGCACCTGATCCGCGACCACGGCGCCCAGTACCTCGCACTCGGGCTGGCAAGCGTCTTCGGCCTGTTCTGGCACTCCCAGATCGGCTACCGGCTCCTCGGTATCGCATGGACCACGTTCGGGGTGCTCCACTTCCTCTATCACGTGACGCATCTCAGCCACATGTCCGTATCGGACCAGATCAGCCAGGTCATCGTTCTCGGCTTCGCCGTCCTACTTGGCGTTGGCCTCTTCATCCCGCCGCGGCGCAGTCCTCGCCCTGCGTGATGGATACACCTGGCGCATCGGGCGGCGCTCGGCACCCATAGCGGCAGCTGACCTGACGGCCACGTTCTCGAGGAGCGGCAGATGCCGAAAAGAGCCTCACCTCCCACGCTCATAGATCGTGGGAGGTGAGGCTCTTTGACTCGAGATCAAGTCGGGCCTGGCGGGCGGAATGGGTTAGCTCGCAGGGGGGATGTCGCGGATCGGGTACAAAGTTTTTCCCACGCGGTACTCGCCGCGAGGCACCAGCGCGTCTTCAGCGCCACGGCTTTCTACCGTGACGACGTCTCTGGGGTCGCCGGTGGCTGCGAGCGTGCCGCGGAGCAGGTCGTCCATATGGAACCGCTCGGGCCCGGCGATCTCGACTTCGCCGAGGGGGCCGCCGGACAGCGTGACCTCGACCAACAAAGCAGTGAGTTCATCGAGCTCTACCGGCTGGATCAGATCCCGCGGAGCGAGAACCTTGCCGTCCACCGTGTGCTGGTCGGCCAGCACGGGAACGTAACCCTGGAATTGCGTCGAGCGAACAATGGTGTAGGGAATCGAACCCGCCTTGAGCGCCCGCTCTTGCGCCACCTTTCCCAGGTAGTAGCCGATGTCCGACCCGACTTCGTCGCCGACGCCCACTATGGACAGGAGGATGTGGTGCCCCGCACCTGCCTCCTCACCGGCGGCCGTCAGCGCGCGGGTCGTACCGTCGAAGAAGCTGACCGCGCCTTCTTCGTCGAAACGATTGGTGTTGAGGACATTGATGATGGTGTCCACGCCCTCCAGAACCTCAGCCACTCTCGTGCCCTCGATGTAGTCGACCCCGTCATCCAGGCCGCCGGACACGACCTCCACGCCGCGCGACTCGAGAAGATCTGCAACCTTTGATCCGACTCGACCTCGGCCACCGGCAATGAGAACCTTCACTTCGCTAGCTCCTTCACGTGGGGTGGCGTTTCCACCCTCTACATGAGTGACGACGCGAACGCTCCCGATGTGAGGTTCGATCTGCTTACCGCAGAACACAACCACGTCCGTGCACTCCACGTCCCCGGCGGACCGACCGTACTCTGAACCGATCGCCACCACATACGGCGGAATGGCTGGATGTAGCCCGCCGGGACACGGTTCTTGTCGGCGCGGGATGTACTAACGGACATAACGTTACCAACAGTGGAGAGTGAATGTAGCTCTCTGACAGGCATTTTCAGCCGCTACCTTACTTAATATCTATTTGCGGCGAAAGCCATTGCTTTGCGAACACGTTCAGTTGTATGGCGGTGGATTGGAGCCCAGAATGGTAGCGGTGATGGCGACAGGTTCGTCGACGGAGATTTGCTAGTCGCCGCGTTGGCGGACCCAGCGATCTGCGATACACCTACGGCCAGTGAGCAGGTGTTGGTCCGTCAAGAGTCGGACCCCGTCGGCGCAGCAGCGGCAGGTCAGTCGTAGAACGGGTGGCGGCCGCAACGGTCTGCGGCTACAACATCGATGTCGTCGCGGGTCGTGAGAGCGCGGATGGTGGCCGCGTCGGCACCGATCCCGGCCCAGTGTGGATCGGTGTCACTGGCCAAACACCATGCGTGGTCGGCGGGCCATACGAAGGCCGGCTCGGGGCCGCAGGAGGTGGTAATTAGAGAACGTACCTAAGACGCCGATACGGTCCGGAAGTCTCAGCCCTCCCGTTCCCCGACGAGACGTGCTCGTACTCCTAATCTGCGCCCAGCAGCCGCCCCGTCGATCTATTGACCGACCGGCCATTCGCAAGTGGAGCCGTTACGAATCGTGCATCCGATGCAATAATCCCGGTTCTACTTGACATAATGTTTCTTATCGGCGTTGAGGTTGGGAGAGGTCATCGAAGGTCGCTATGGGTATTTTTGAGTTCAGGTGAACATCTGCAACGTGCCGGCACGGCCGTCATCCAAACGTTTGTAAGCCTGCGGCAGTTGACAGGTCTGCGTCCGGAGCCGTCGGTGCGCGCCTGCCTTGCAGCATTCGCGCGTAGCCGTTTCGTCGGGCCGACTACAGCGCTCCACGGCGACCGCCCTCTGAACGCCAATCTTGGTGGACTTCAAACGCACAGTGCGGCAACGTGATTACCCGCCGAATCGTCACGTGTGACGAAACGGCCCCACGTGACAACACCTGAGTGAGTGACGCCGGATCGGCGATGGCCGGAATCTCCACGCCAACAACCTACTGAGTGCTCACTGCAGGCGCTGGTTGCAAACCCGCCGCTGGTGCTCTCCAATCGCGCGGTGAGTAAATAGACTCCACGTCGACCCGCCTAGTTGAACGAACGATTACCCACCCAGGCTCCTAGTGGACAATTGCGTCCGGTCGAACGTCCTTTCGTCACATGTGACGATAAGCCGTAGGGACGGCCAGGTGCCAATTTTCCACATCGCATTGGCCGTCGTCGTTGTTTCCGGCGGCGAGAACACAGCCATCCGCGCGCAGGCCGAGGGTATGTGTTGAGCCCGCGGCGATGGCCACAACCTCTCGCCAGGTGTCAACGTCACACTGTCCTCGGGCGTTGTTGCCTGCAGCGCGAACTCGCCCTCCGGATTCGAGGCCCACTGTGTGATAGCTGCCCGCTGAGATGGCGACAATGTTTCGCCACGTACGCATCTCATCAGTTCCCGCGTCATGATTACCGGTGGCCAAAACCTCGCCCTGGCCGGTCACCGCAGCCGTGTGGAGGTAGCCGGCCGCGGCGGCCTTCACATCCCGCCAGCCGGCGACTGCGCACTGTCCCCTGCTCGTGCTGCCTACTGCCGTCACAGTGCCGTCCGCATGAACTCCGACGGTGTGCCAGTCCCCTGCAGTAACTGCTATTACCTCTCGCCATCCTTCGACGTCGCAAGCCCCCTCGAGTCGACGCCCGCGTGCGCACGCCGATCCGTCGGCAAACACAGCGACCGTTCGTCGCCAGCCTGCCGCGATGTCCACAACGCTTGTCCAATCGCCGACCTCGCACTGGCCGTCGGCGTTCCAGCCGGCGGCGGTGACGGTACCGTCGACATGCAGCCCGACAGTGTGCGCGCGTCCCGTATTGGATGCCGTGTGCACGTTCCCGACTGCTACCGTGTCGATCAATATCCACTGCCCGACAAGGGTTTCGGGCGCCGGCGGGCTACCGGCGGCCACTGCCGAACCGTCTGCCCTCACGCCTACCGAATGCCGCCGCCCGGCGGCGATGATCTGACCCATCACGATCACGATAGGGCTTCTCGCGGCGCACTGGCGGCAATTTCGATTGCGGGCGGTGTGTGAGTGCTCTGTGGATCAGTGGGATCAGGCAGACGAGCTTGGGTCCGGCCACGAACTCACAAGCACGAATCTTGACAACTGTCCGGAAAAATCTTGACAGTTGCCATAGATTGACGGGAGACTCATTTGCACCACATGACGAAGCGGAGAACAACAGTGTCGTTGACCTTCTATCTCGACAAGGGTGCGTCGCTGGGCGCGGACGCTCCGTGTCTGACGTTCAACGGAGTGTCGCTCAGCTACGGGGACGTCGTGACCCTCTCGCATTCGGTTGCCAAGGCGCTCAGGCATTCCGGGGTGCGGCCGTCCGATAAGGTCGGCATTTTGTCCGGTAACCACCCGACATCATTTGCGTGCGTTTTCGGCATCTCGCGCGCGGGCGCAGTCTGGTGCCCGATCAATCCCCGCAACGCGGCCGGAGAGAACGCTGAGCTTCTCGATTTGTTCGACTGCACCACGTTGATCTACCAGCCTGCGTTCGACGCGCTGGTGTCCGAGATATCACCGCGGCTCCCGAAGCTGTCGAACCTCGTGAGGTTGGGCGACAGTAGCGAAACGGCTATCGGCTTCGACACCTGGCTGTCCGAGGCCGAGGCCGATCCCCCTGCCGACACCGAGAGTGCACCAGACGATTTCGTTGCGCTCGTCGGCACCGGCGGCACCACCGGTCGCCCCAAGGGCGTCATGCTCACCGGCCGCAACCTGGAAACAATGACAGCGATTGTGCTGATGCGCTATCCGTTCGAGGGCAGACCACGGTACCTCGCGCTCGCGCCCCTCACCCATGCCGCGGGCGTGCTGTGTTTCCCGATCCTCGCGCTGGGCGGCGAGGTCGTCGTGATGGATCATCCCGATGTCGGGGACTTCCTCGAACTCGTCGGGCGGCACCGCATCACGCACACCTTCCTGCCGCCCACCTTGATCTACATGACCCTGGATCACGAATCGCTTGACTCCACCGATCTTTCGTCGCTGCAATGCTTTTGGTACGGAGCCGCCCCCATCTCGACCACTCGCCTCGCCGAGGCACTCGAACGCATCGGACCAATGGCCCAGCTGTTCGGACAGTCCGAGGCGCCGATGATGATCTCCACGCTGTCGCCGGCTGAGCACCGTAGAGAGGACGGCAGCGTCGACATCGACCGATTGTCGTCGGCTGGTCGGCCGTCACCGTTGGTGACCGTGGCGATCCTCGACAAAGACGGGGCGGCGGTACCAACCGGAGATCGAGGCGAGGTCTGTGTCCGCGGGTCCCTGGTGATGGCAGGCTATTACCGCAACCCCGAGGCGACCGCAGAGGCCTCGACCTACGGCTGGCATCACACCGGCGACATCGGCTATCTCGACGACGACGGCTTCCTCTACATCGTCGACCGCGCGAAAGACATGATCATCACCGGCGGCTTCAATGTTTACTCGGCCGAGGTGGAGCAGGCCCTGATGGCCCACCCTGCTATCCGGGACTGCGCCGTCATCGGATTGCCCGATGAGAAGTGGGGCGAGAGGGTTACGGCCATCGTCTCCCTTCGACCCGACGCCGAGTTCGACGCCGACGATTTGATCGCGTTCGTGAAAGCGCGAGTCGGCAGCGTCAAAGCACCCAAGCAGGTCGAAGTCTGGACCGACCTGCCCCGCTCGACCGTCGGAAAAATTCTCAAGACCGACATCCGCTCCACTCTTACCGCGAAATGAACGACAACCCAACAAAGTAACGAGGTCTACGACGATGGAACTAGCCCTGTACCTTCCCAACTTTCGCGAAAAGGTCACCGTCACCGAGCTCGAGGACCTCACCCAGTTGGCCGAGGATCTCGAGTTCGAATCCGTGTGGACGCTTGATCGCATCATCGTTCCGGAGTCTTCCGACCGGGCCGAGATGGAATACGCGTTCGGCATGATGCATGAGCTCCCCAAGCAGCTGCCCGTCTCCTCACGGGGCGAGTTCCTCCAGGGCTTTCCGCTCATCCCCTGGCTCGCCGCCAAGACCAGTAAGGTCCGCATCGGTATGAGCATCATCGACACGCCGTACCGATCCCCGGGCGTGCTCGCCGCGGAACTGGCCACCATCGATCACCTCAGCAATGGACGGCTCAACGTCGCGGTGGGTTCAGGATGGATGCCAGAGGAATTCGCGGCCGCGAGCGCCTCGCACATCTTCCCGCGCCGCCACCAACACCTGCGCGAGACGATCGAGATCATGCAAGGCATCTGGACGAACGACGTCTTCGAATACCACGGCGAGTTCGCTGATTTCGGCCCCAGCGGCTTCGGCGCCAAACCTCTCCAGCAACCGCATCCGCCGATCTACTTCAGTGGCCTCAAGGACGCGAAACGCGCCGCGAAGCGAGTTGCCAAATACGGTTTGGACGGGTGGATCGGGATTCAGGACTCACCGGAGGAGATCGCGGAGTGGCGCAAGGGCATTCAACATGAACTCGAAGCCCTCGACACCTCTCGCACCATTGACGACCTCGACATCGCCAGCATGATCTGGACCGTCATCACCGACGTGGACATGGACCAGACTCCAGCGGGCAAGGCCAGTAATCTGCTGGTCGGATCCGAGGCCCAGGTCACCGACATGCTCAAGCGCTATCGAGAGGCTGGACTCACCAAGCTGCTTGTGTGGCCGCCGTTCGCCGACGTCCCCACTCCCAAGACCATGGATGACATGAAGCGCCTCAAGAACGACATCCTGCCCAAGATCGAGGCAATGTAGAAACGGCTGCGAAGATCACCGCAAGAACAAGTCGAAGGCCTCGGCCAGCTGATCTCGAGATGACGTCAGCTGGTCGTCGCCGTCACTCAACAGGCTCATCAACGCGCGTTGGAAGATGCCGTCGATGACGACGTAGGCCATGTGTGACGAGAACCGGGGCGTGACACCCGACAGTTCGTAGAACCGTGTCACCACCCGCCACGTCATTTCCTCACGCCGAGATTCGATCTCGCGCACGTCTTCTCTGAACGACGACTCGAACAGAGTCTGATTTCGAAGGTCGTACCACAGCCGATGCAGCGCAGAATCCGACTCGAGCGTCGCAAAGAACATTGCCGCGAACTCGTCTCTGAGTTCCTGGGCGGTAGAGGCTGCGGCGACGACCTCGTCGTAACGGGTGACGCACACGTCCTCATAGATCCGGACGGCTTGCGCTATCAGGTCGAGTTTGTCGGAGAAGTAGTAGTGCAGAACACCGTGCGAGAACGCAGAATTCTGCGCAATCTCGCGCAAACTGGTGCGGGCATATCCCAATTCGGCCAACGTGAGCAGTGTCGCCGTCGCGAGTTCGATACGACGCGCCTCGAACTTGTCTGGGCCGCGTAAACCGGCTCGCGGGGTGTTATCGGCGACGGTCGTCATCGGTACAGCTTACGGCGATCCCCCACGTCCGTGTCCAGCTGAAACAGGCCTCGCCCATCGATTTCTTTGACAAGTGTCAGAATTACTCTTGACATCCGTCAAGATTTGTTCGTAATGTGACCCACATCGCATCATGTAAGTGACGACATTGCATGCCCGTGTATGGATTCAGTAAATATTCGCAGGGTCAAGGGAGACGATTCAATGACGAGCTACGACCTCACAGGACGCACAGCGCTGGTCACCGGTGGCGCACAGGGACTGGGCGCCGGTATGGCCGAGGCCATCGCCGAGGCCGGGGCTGCCGTGGCGGTGGCCGATATCGACGCCGACACGGGTCGGCAGACTGTTGACGCGCTGCGGGCGAAGGGCGCGAAGGCAGAGTTCGTGCTCCTCGATGTGCGTGATGACGCTGCATGGGAGGCGGCAGTCTCATCCACGGTCGATGCATTGGGTGGTCTCGACATCGTCGTGAACAACGCCGGCATCGAGGTGACCGATCTGCTCATAGACCTCGACGCCGCCGCCGCGTCGAACATGCTCGAGATCAACGTCCTGGGTACCGCACTGGGAATCAAGCACGCGTTCCGGGCGATGCGACCCGGTGGCGCCGCAGGATCGGGTGGCGCGGTCATCAACATCGCTTCTGTAGCAGCGACAATCGCCTTTCCTGGGATCGCCCTGTATTCCGCCTCGAAGTCCGGCATTGATCGACTGACGCGGGTCGCCGCTGCCGAATCGGGCAAGCTGGGTTACGGAGTGCGGGTCAATTGCATCTACCCGGGGCTCACGCCCACTGCGATGGGCAACAAGCTAGCGGTCGAGACCGCAGCCCTGGGTTTGTTCGAATCTCCAGAGGCCGCCGCCGGAGCAGTCGCCGGGCTCACTCCTCTCGGTCGACTCGGCCAGGTCGATGACATGGCGGATGCCGTGGTGTTCCTCGCCTCCGACGCGGCCAAGTTCATCACCGGCGCCGGCCTCCCGGTCGACGGTGGAATGGGGATGTAGAACCGCGGAGCGCTCGGATGTGCTCCACTTTCAGTATTCTGCTCCGGTTCCAGGGCCCTGGAACCGGAGCAGTTCCGCGAAAGTGGAGCAGATGTGACGCGACGTTCAATGGAGGGTGCGCATGCTGAAGGTTCTGGCGTTCGACACGTTCGGCACTGTCACGGACTGGCACAGCGGCGTGAGTGCGGCGCTGTGCGAACAGTTTCCCGGCATCAACGGGTCTGAACTCGCGCGCGCTTGGCGACGGACCTACAGCCCTGCTCTCGCCGAAGTGGAGGCCGGGACACGGCCGTGGACGCTTCTCGACGACCTGCACTGCGAAGCACTGGAGCGTCTGCTCCGCGACAGAGGTGTCGTCGATGCGACCGCACAACAGATTGACGCAGCAGTGCACTCGTGGCACACCATCCCGGGTTGGCCCGAGGCCGCGGAAGGTCTGCGCCGACTCAAGACCCGATACACCGTTTGCGCGCTCAGCAACGGGAACGTCGCCTTGCTCACCGAGATGGCCAAACGCAATAACTTCGGCTGGGACTTCGTCGGAGGCGCAGATGTATGGCGCCACTACAAACCTGCACCCGAAGTCTATCTCGGCCTCGCTGAGCTCATGCAGGTCGAACCCAACCAGGTGATGATGGTCGCCACCCACGCGTCTGATCTCGAGGCGGCGAGATCCTGCGGTCTGCGGACCGCATATATAGAGCGGCCGCGCGAATGGGGACCTGAAGTCAAAGAAGCGTCGGTCAACCCGCTTGATGACCACCACGTCGCAGGAATGGACGAGCTGGCAACACAACTCGGATGCTGACCGGGGTTCTTTTCGTCCGCCGGTAAGGTCTGTCCCGTGAATCCGGCTCATCAGCAAGACAGATTCGGTGTTCGTTTCGACTGGGGGCTCTCGGGGGCGCGAGCAGTCGCGCAGCACTGCGAATTGGCCGTCGTCGTGGATGTGCTGTCGTTCACCACCACCCTGAGCGTAGCTCTCGACGCCGGCATCACGGTCTTGCCTTATCGAACGAGAGGGGCAGAAGCCGCGGCGCTTGCCGCAGAAGTCGATGCGACTCTCGCGGTCGGACGATCTGTGGCTCGAGGAGACCAGATCAGTCTGTCTGCGCCGACGATTCGCAACCGGTCCGTCCCGCCCGAGCGACTGGTGCTCCCGTCCCCCAACGGATCCACGATCAGCTACGAACTCGCAACGTCGGTCCCGACGGTGGTCGGAGCGAGCCTGCGCAATGCCCGCTCCGTTGCATCGTGGATCTGCGACTCATTCTCCGTCGACACCAATGTCGCGGTCATCGCCGCGGGTGAACAGTGGCCGGACGGGTCGCTGAGGCCGGCCTTCGAAGACATGTGGGGCGCCGGCGCTGTCCTCAGTATGATGGCCACACGCGGTTGGCGAGAACACTTTTCGTCAGAGGCCGTCGCTGCATGCGCCGCCTGGACCAGCGTCGAACCGGTCATGACGAGTCACCTCCAAGCGTGCGCCAGCGGGCGCGAACTCATCGACGCCGGCTACTCCCAGGATGTCGCGATCGCTGCGGAACTGAACACCAGCACCCATGTCCCTGTACTGCGCAAGGATCGCTTCGTGCCGGCGACATAGCCAGATCCGGCTGGGGCTCGTTTGCACCGGCCGGCTAGGTGCGACGAGCAAGTAAGTAGGCCATCGGGAATCTGTAACTGCTGTCGCGGTACACAATTCGCCACTCTTCGGCGAACCCGTGGTCCCCGAGTATTCGGCTGAACTCGTCAGGGTGCCATCGCCACGCGGGAGCCACCGCGTGGTCGAACGAAATCGGAGTCCCGGGCTCGTCGCTGGCTTGGAAGCAGATCAGCACGGGAGTGCCCTTGGTCAACCGGTCAGACCAGAGTTCGAGGACGCCAGCTACCTGAGCGGGCTCGACATGAATCAAGCTGAATCGGGCGATGATCGCGGCGATGCCGACGTCCCCGGGCAACCTCGTCAGTGCGGCGTCGTCCTCGAGGAAGTGCAGGTCAGGGTAATTCCGTCGTGCATGACCCAACATACCGGCGCTGGGGTCGCAGCCGATCGCATCCAACCCGCGCGCGACAAGATCTGCCGTCACATGCCCAAGCCCGCAGCCGACGTCTACCGTCACGCCATCGCATTCCACGGCCAGCTCTACGAACGCGGCCACTGCATGCAATTCGATTGAAAGCTGGTAGGTGGTCGGGAGCGTGGTGGCATACAGATCGGCCATGGCGTCGTAACCCTCTTGCGTCATCGTAGAAGAGCGTCCCGTCAGCTGTTCCCGGCCTGTTCATCGAGATGTGCCAGCACCGCTCGTGCGGCTTCGAGCTCACTGCTCAGCTCGTCGATTCTCTTCTGGGTCGCTGCCCGTGCGGACTCGATCACCGCGTCGACTGCCGTGATGGCAGTGTCGTCGCCGAGCGCGTGCATCGCTCGCGTCACCCGGTCGGAGGTGACCTCGGCGGGCTTGCCCTGGCGCTTGCTACCGTGCGACACCGACACCGCCCAGGTGCTCTCGCCCATTGATGTGATGGTGACACTGACTGCAGCGGCGGCCGGATTCTTGGTGCGTCGCGGCGTTTTTGGCGGCGTAGCCTTCGCCTCCGCCGGAGTCGGCAGCACAGATTCTGGCGGTGATTTCGACGGCGTCGGAGCCGAGACCGCGATCCTTGTTGCGCTAGATGGTGCGGGTGTTGCCTTTACCGGGCGCTGACGCGCAGGTCCTGTGGAAGTTGGGGGTGTACGGGTCTTCTGCAGTTCGTCGGCCTCGAAAGGCAATTGATCGGCGACACCCTTCGGGCTCACCATGACCGTTGACCCATCGATGGACACCACTCGTGCAGACGTGCCGGCGGCAAGGTCGAGTGATGGCATCGGATCACGAAGGTAGACGGTGACGCGCTTGCCTGCGGCGAGTGCCGATGACATCGATTCGAGTTCGTCGGTCGTCAAGCCGGTCCGTTTACGCGAGTTCACGCTGACCATGTTCGCACATGCGTGCGAACACGCCGGGATTGGTCCGCGGCTCCGTGTCGCGCACCACTCAATCTGCGGAGCGAAACCCACCCGAGCGGCGGCGTCGGTAGCACAGCGACGGCGACATTGTCATCATCCGGGGTTGTTGCCGAGTCGACGATCTTTAGGCAGTGTGGAGCCATGAGCGACAACACGAAAGTCACTGTGGAACGCACCATCGAGGCGCCCGTCGACGCGGTTTTCGACGTCCTCTCCAACCCAGAACGGCATTTGGAGCTGGACGGCTCCGGGTTCATTCGCAGCGTGGATCACGCCGACCGAATCCAGAAGGTCGGCGAGGTGTTCACCATGAACATGGAAGGCGACCACGTGGGCGGCGAATACAAGACCGACAACCACGTGACCGGGTACGCCAAGGACAAGCTTCTGGCTTGGCAGACCGCACTCGCGGGCACCGAGCCTGCCGGATGGGAATGGTTGTGGGAGTTGGAGGCCCAGGGACCGAACGAGACCCTCGTTCGCCACACCTATGACTGGTCGAAGGTCACCGACAAAAAACTCCTCGAGCAGTTGAAGTTTCCGCTCGTCACCGAGGACCAGCTGACCGACACCCTCGGAAAACTTGCTGCCGCCGCAACTTCCTGATTCACATTCACACCGATCTCGGTCGCTGCCGCAGCCAGTCTGCGCCGGCGACCGAGTCGTTTGTGGGAGACATCTATCGGAGTCCGCGGGACGCAAGGACTCGGCGATCTCAGCTTGACCAGGGCCCGACGCCGCCGACCTTCTCGATCCGGATGCGAGTGATGTATCCGGGTGGCGCGTCCTCCGGCGGAAAGTCCGAACCGGGGGGTGCGAGCGCCGCGGCGAGTTCGGCGAGTAGCTCCGGGGCACCGCCTTCAACGATGTCAGCGGTGCCATTGATGGCGAGATAGGGAGTCATCAAGGCATCGGACTCGGATCCCAGAATGGTCAGTGCGACTCGAGGGTCGAGGCGGACGTTGCGTACCTTCTTGTACACCCCCAGATGAGCGGTCACCAGCTCGTCGCCGTCTGGTGTCGATCGAAGCGCGACCCACACAACCGACACCTGCGGGCTGCCATCCGGATTGAGTGTGACCAGCGTTGCGTCCACGCCGGAACCGATGAGCGCGCGTGCAGAGTCGTCGAGTTTCATGACTGCGAACAACGCAACCCGACACCCACACATTCCCGAGCGAATGGTGGGTCCGACAAGGGGTTGCGCAACATCGATGTCACGTCGACGATGTCGAACCAAAGACGCCGGCAACGGTCCGCTCGCTACCATTCACCCGTGCGCGCCTTCGACACCTTCGTGACGATCTCGCTGTTCGTCCTGCTCATCGCAGCGGTGCTGTTCGCGGTGTACCTGGGTGGGATGTCGACCATGCTGAGCGACTCGGGTGCACCCGGAATCGCAGTCGGCGGAGTGTTTCTCGCCATCTTCGGGGTACCGGTCACCGCGGTGACCGTGTACGTGGCGGCCGTTCTGTTGGCATGGCAGTCCGATGGCCTCACGTTCTACTACCCCATCGCCGCGTTCGGGGTGATGGTTGTCGCTGCAGCGCTCGTGATGGCCGTCAGCGTGGGAATCATCGCTGCGGGTCAGCGGATACACCGAAGCAACGCGTCGACGGGTCCGGCTGAGGAGTCGCCGGCCACCACGTCTGAGCCCAAGGTCTTGACGTACGACAGAAGCCACTTTTTCCAGGAGGGGCACCGCGACGCTGAACTCGGTATCGAAAGACACACCGGGCGGCGCTATCTCGCGGTCACGATGCCGCAGCGAGGCCAGGAGTTCCGGGAGTACTTCGGCCTCGACAAGCAAACATACGAAGCATTCGTCGCCGAACCCCAAGACGCGATCTTCTTTGCCGACAAGTGCCGCAGCGGCACGTACGTCACCGACAGGATGCCGTGGGCGGGGTCAACTGTCCCCGAGCCTCTACACGCCGGTCAGACCGGGTTGGCCCGAAAGAGGGCGATCCTGCTCACCGATTTTCCCACCGACGCTGCAGGCGTTGCGGCGGACCTTCCGCCCGGAATTCCCTACGTCGTCATCGTCGATGATGGGGCCGATCCGGCCGGCAACGTCGGCGTGCATGCACACTCTGGCGAACCGAGAATCCTCATCGCGGCTCACCAGCTCGGGCTCGGGTGAGCGGGGCCTCGGAAACACTCGTGTGGCACAGCATCAAACCCGAGAGTCGGGCCGCTTCGCGTAGTCCAAGATCACGTCGACGGCCCGCGCTGCGCTTTGACACGCGCCTTCCATCGTCGTGGTCCAGTCGGTGCGGGTCCAATCACCTGCCAGCGCGAGGCCTAGGACCGAGGTGCGCTGATCCGGACGAATGCCTGCTGTCCCCGGCCGTTGAGCAAAAGTCGATTTCGGCATCCGCACGACGTGACTGTGGAGCACTTCGGCATGGGCAGCGGCCGGGTAATACCTGCGCAGCATGTCCATCTGGATGGCGGTGATCTCGGCGTTCGACTTCTTGGTCAGTTCGTACGAGGCCGACACCGTGGTGGAGTAGAGATGATGCCGAGATGCGTCCCGGCCGTGCATTCGCTGACGATCCCAGACCTGCTCGAGGACCCCTTCACCACCGAGGAGGACTTCTCCCCAGTCGGCCATTCCGATCGAGCGGTCCAGGTACAGGTTGACACTCACGATGGGGACCGGCGTCAGGTGCTCGACTGCTTCATAGATTCGTTCGTGTTCAGGGACTTGGTCGAGCAGTCCTTTCACGCTCCAGACCGGCACTGCGCAGATGACCGCGTCGGACGAGACCCGTTCGCCGTCGGTGAGTGTGACGCCGACGACGACGCCGTCGGCCACGTCGACCGCGGCGACGACCGCCCGGTGGCGCACATCTACACCGGCATCGGCGAAAACCTTCTCTGCGCCGTCGATGAACAGGGTGTCGAGGTCGACCGTCGGATACCCGATCGAGATCGGGGTCTTCGTTTCGCGCGCCCGCCGCATACCGGTGACCAAGAGGTCCGCGGGCACCTTTGCTGACGAGATCTCGGGTTTGTCACCGGTCAGCCCGATCACGATCCCATCCCACAGCGCGTCGCGTGCGGACTGAGGCATCTTGATTCGGCGGAACCACTCGTCAGCGGTGATGTCGTCCAGCCAGGCGGGCTGCCGGAGAGCCTGCCGGATCAGCGTGGCCTGTGCTCGCGCGGTTCGAAGCCGGTCGAGGCCGGTGACTCCGGGAAGATCGCCGAACGCGGCCCTCAGACCCGCCAGTCCCCCAAACGCCGACACCCGGGTATCTCCACCCGGCAGCCGAATCGTCATGTGCCCCGGGAACTCGACCTGTTCTCGGGTACCGACGCTGTCCAGATAGCGCATCAGGTGCTGGTACCCACTCGCGAATACATGCTGGCCGTTGTCCGGGACATCATCGACGGCGGGGACCGGCATGGCGATGGTCCGGCCGCCCAACGACCCCCGCCGTTCCAGCAGCGTCACTTGATGGCCGGCCTCCGTCATCCATACCGCCGACGCCAGGCCGGCCAATCCCCCACCTACGACCACACAATGCATGCGGCCACAGTAACGGTCAGCGCTGACCGAAGCAGTGCGCTTCGGGGAGCGGATCAGAAATCCGTGAGGTCTCGGATCGTTCTGCAGGTCTCGTCTGCGTTGTGCCGCTCACCCACAGTGCGGTCAGCAACGCGCTGCCCCATATCAGGAACAGAGGGTCCCACACGACGGCATGACCGATCATCGTTGCGCTGTCATACCCTCCGCTGGGTCTGATCAGCCCCGTCAGCACAGCCCAGGCCGACAACGCGGACATCCCGCCCCAGACGACCAAGAGCACGCCGCCGGCCCAGCTGCACGAGCGAACAGCTCGGTAGAAAGGACTGTGCCACCTCTCGTTGATGGCCGGGACCACCGCGGCGAGGGCTTTGAGAACAGCGAGCAGACCAAGCCCGATCCCCGAACCAATCGGATGCTCGTCGGCCAATTCGACAGCCCACCCGCCGACCGACTCGAGTTGCCAGCGCCCGCCGACTGCCCAGTAGAGGCTGGCAGCTCCGTGTAGTAGCCCCGCTATGGCCGCTGTGGTGAAAGCGAGTGTCGCAATCCGACTTCCCCGGCCCACCGATTGTCTCTGCATGCTTTTACGGTAGAAACCGATCGCGGTCGGGCACATCCAGGATGTCCCTGAGTACGACCCTGATCTCGCTACGCCGCGCGAGAATCAGTCGGCGCAACGAAGGTCATCCCCTCGTCGAGGCGCCGAGCGAATTCAGAACTGGTCGCGAGCACGCTCCTGTTCGATGACCGCATCGAGGTCGCTGAGCCTGTTCATGTTGGACACCTGGCGTCGAGTCCGAACGTTGTCCCCCAACAGGTTCTGGTGTCTGTGGGTGAAGAACCAGTATCCCGCGGTGAACGGGCATGCATCGTCTCCGAGACGTTTCTTGGGATCGAATTCGCAGTCACGGCAGTGATCGGACATCTTGTTGATGTAGGCGCCGCCGGATGTGTAGGGTTTCGTCGCCATCAACCCGCCGTCTGCGTGCTGGCTCATCCCGACGACGTTCACCGGCATCACCCATTCGTAGCCGTCGACGAAATTGGCGGTGAACCAGGCTGTGAGCTCGGCTGGATCGTAACCGCGTTGCAGCGCATGGCTTCCCAGGACCATCAGGCGCGGGATGTGGTGAACCCAGCCTCGGTCCCGAACACCGGACAGTGCGTCGGAAAGGCAACGTGCGGTGACCGCTTCCGCGTCCAGGTGTCGAAACCAATCCGGGAGAGGTGCGGTCGCGCCGAGTTCGTTGTTGGCGGTGTAATCGGCGCCGAAATGCCAATAGAGGTGCCAGATGAACTCACGCCAGCCGATGATCTGCCGGATGAAACCCTCAGCGCTGGCCAGAGGCACCCCGTCCTCCCTCGCCGCTCGCTCCGCCGCGTGGACAACGTCGAGGGGGTCGAGGAGGGAGAGGTTCAACGGGACGGACAGAAGTGAGTGCGACATCGTCCAGTCGTCGCCCATGATCGCGTCCTCGTACGGACCGAACGTCTCGAGGCGGTGGTCGATGAATGTCCGCAGCGCCGCCTGCGCCTCATCTGCTGTCACCGCGAACAACCGCGGCCCGTCGACACCTGTCCAGGAGACGTTCAGTGCGTCGAGGTCCGCCCGCACCCGGTCGTCGATGGCATCCTCGGTCGGCCACCACGGCTCGTCTATTCCCAGTGTGCGACGTTTGGGCGGCGGCTTCCGATTGTCGTGGTCGTAGTTCCAGGTACCACCGGCGGGCTGATCGCCATCCATGAGCACGTCAAAGCGAACCCGCTGCTCCCGGTAGAACGTCTCCATGCGGAATGACTTGTGTCCAGATGCCCACTGCTCGAAATCCTCGCGTGGCAATGCGAATGACGGATTGGGCAGGATCTCGCTGACCAACCCTTCCTCGGCGAGGCTTTTGACGAACTCATGCGCCGCCCGCGACGTCGGCTCATGGACGGCGACCGGACCAGGCAGTTCGGCGAGCACATCCCGGTAGCCGACGCCCCGGATGTACCGCGCGCGATCACCCAGCTCGTCCGCCAGGTGGCGCATGCCGGACAGAAGGAGGTGCGCCTTCTGGCGATGGCCTGCTCGCCGGCGTAGGGCCGCAGAGGACTCGATGAGAACGACCTCTCGCTCGGCGTTCTCACGGGAGGAGTGGATGTGCGGACCGAGCTGATCGGCGAAGAGCCACAACGGCGCTGGACTACGGGACACCATTCCAGGCTACCCACGGCGTCGGCGACCCATGGGGCTCTCGGCAAGTGAATACAACTGCGTTCCTCTGGGTATCCTCGCGGCGTGTCTTACTCTCATGAAGCCCAGGACCTCGAATCGGCAGCTCTCGGTGAACGACGTCCCGATGGCGTCTCCGATGAGACCGTCGCCGCGGTCGGGAAGCTGTCCGAAGCGCTGGAATCTCTCGAGCGCGCCCGTGGGCACCTCTACTCGTTCCACCAGATGATGGGCCACACCGATCTACTCCTCGGGGATGCCGTCGACGAACTGCGGGACGCCGGTCACGGCGACATCGCAGACGAATTGGAGAAGGAACTGGTCGGCCGAAACGTCATCGAAGGACGTTGGACCTTCCAGATCGTCGAAGACTTCGACGACAATTACTGGGCGGCGTTCCGCGACCAGGAGCGACGAACTCGGGACAAGCTCCAAGGCGGCGTTCGGCATGTGTTCGAGGCTGAGATGAAGGAACGTCGACGGACCGCAGGGCGGCGTCATCACGAAGCAAAGCCCTGAGATCGCGGCCGACAACTGCGTTCGCCCCGGGTGCACGTCACAACTACCAGGCCGGATCGACATGTACGCCTTGACACCTGCCCAGAACGCGGGTTTCGTTGTAGGTGCTGAGTACACAGCCGGCCTGGGACCGGTGGTGCCGCCCGTGGGTCGTGCCGCCGTCAGTGATCGCCGCCCGGAACATTGTTGTCGTCCGCCCGCACCTCGGTAAACGGTCGAACGTTTCTCACGCATCTGCTCCGGCAACCACGGCCGATGCCAATCGGAGTTGACGGTGGCCATCACCGACATTGCCCAGTTCGCCCATCTGACCGACATGGACGTGAAAGCGCTTGGCGACGAGCTGGATTCAATTCGATCAGACATAGAGGATGATCGCGGAGTCCGCGACGCGCGATACATCAGGCGTGCAATCGCGCTTCAACGCGGCCTCGAGGTCTGTGCTCGCGCGACTCTCATGGGTTCTCGCCGACGGCCACTGTGGTTGTTGGGTACCGCCCTTCTCTCCTCGTCGAAGATCATCGAGAACATGGAACTCGCCCACAACATCTCGCATGGCCAATGGGACTGGATGAACGACCCGGAGATCCACAGCATCACGTGGGAATGGGATCAGGTGGGGCCGTCGTCCCAGTGGAAACGAGCCCACAACTACACCCATCACATCTACACGAACATCGTTGGTATGGACGACGACATCGGCTTCGGCATTTTGAGAATGACTCGCGACGTGCCATGGCGGCCTGCAAATCTCCTTCAGCCGTTTGCGAACATCGTTCTCGCCGTCACGTTTGAATGGGGCATCGCGCGGCATGACCTCGACGCCCAGAAGAAGGTGGACGGGGTCGGACCGCACGAGCGTGGTTCGCGGGCCACCACGATCTTCTACCGAAAGATCGGCAGGCAACTCGGGAAGGACTTCGTGCTCTTCCCCGCACTCGCCGGACGGTCGTGGAAGACCACCGTGACCGCCAATGCCGCTGCGAACCTGATCCGGAACCTCTGGGCATACCTCGTGATCTTC
Source organism: Williamsia soli (assembly GCF_017377795.1). GTDB lineage: Bacteria > Actinomycetota > Actinomycetes > Mycobacteriales > Mycobacteriaceae > Williamsia > Williamsia soli. The sequence continues at coordinate 273,130 of NZ_JAFRDR010000002.1, forward strand.
TGTGGCCACTTTCCAGACGGCGCAGAAAAGTTCACCGTCGAGCACTACGAGACTGAGACAAAGCCGGAGTGGTACCTGCGACAGATGCTCGGTAGCGCCAATTTTCGGGCTGGACCAGTGATGGCCTTCATGAGCGGAAACCTCTGCTATCAGATCGAGCACCACTTGTTCCCCGACTTACCGAGCAACCGCTACGTCGAGATCGCGCAGCGAGTCGAGGAGTTGTGCGACAAGTACGACCTGCCGTACACGACGGGGTCGCTGGGCCGGCAGTACTGGTCGGCGTTGCGGACGATACACAAGCTCGCGCTCCCGGACCGCTTTCTGAATCGCACGTCGGATGACGCGCCGGAAACCAGCTCGGAACGCCGATTCGCGTTCACGGGCTCACACCTTCCCACCGACGCCGGCGGAGCTCGTCGGCGCGGGCTGAGATCGGCCCTGCGAGACGTAGGTCAAGCCACAAGCGGTGCGCCGTGAGCACAGAACTGTGCAGATTCAGCCAGTTCCGGGTGAGCACGCCGACGTAGCCTCAGTGACCGACGAAAGGACCTCTCGTGACCAGTTCCGCCGCAGCGCCCGACACCATCGTTCTGATCCATGGCCTTTGGATGACTCCTCGGAGTTGGGAAGGCTGGGTGAGTTACTACGAGGCCAAGGGATACCGCGTCCTGACGCCGGCCTACCCCGGGTTCGAGATCGAGGTCGAGGCCTTACGCGAGAACCCGGACGTCATCGCCGGTCTCACAGTCCCCGAAACAGTCGAGTATCTGGCCCAGGTCATCGAGAGTGTGCAGACGCCCCCGATCCTCATGGGTCATTCCTTCGGCGGCACACTCACTCAGCTGTTGGTCGCCCGCGGTCTCGGGTCGGCAGCGGTGGTGATCGACTCGGCGCCTACCGAAGGCGTACGGGTCAACCCGCTCTCACAGGTCAGATCTCTGTTCCCGGTTCTGAAGAATCCGGCCAACCGACACAAGGCCGTGGGGTTCACTCCAGAAGAGTTTCACTACGCATTCACGAACACTCTCAGCGCCGAGGAGTCGACGAAGGTCTACGACCGGTACCACATCGGGGCCCCGGGCAATTGGGTCTGGGCGTACGGGCTGATCGCGAACTTCAAACCGGGACACCAGGAAACGTGGGTGGACTACAGTCTCGACGATCGTGCGCCGCTCCTGTTCATAGCCGGCAGCGAAGACCACATCATGCCGCCATCGGTCAACAAGTCGAATGCCAAGCACTATCACAAATCCAAGGCGCTGACCGACTATCACGAGTTCGAGGGACGCTCACATTGGACATGCGCCGAACCAGGCTGGGAGGCCGTCGCCGACTACGCCCTGAATTGGGCGTTGGAACACGCGGACACGGCAAGGGTTCCGAAGTCGAACGCGTCCTGAGCCGTCACTGCTGACCGAGGTGCGCCTCCGGTCGATCCCCGTCCGGATTCGGCCGGAGCGCTCGTACCAACCTCGTGAACCGCGCGTTGTCGATGAGATCTTCGACGCCGACCACGTTCCCCTCGCCGTCTGCGAGTGGGATCGACCAGTTCGAATACTGGGTTTCGTCTGTTCCCGGCTGATTCTGTATCCGCCGCTCCCCCACCGCATCAGCCAGGGCCACAGATAACAACATGGACGGACTGCGCGCGATCAGCGCGTGGAGTGCATCCACGGTCTGCACTTCGTCGGCGTCGGCCGCGAGCAGCCCACGGTCGCGTGCCAATTGCAGGATCGCCTCACGGTCGCGGGCATCGTTCGCGCGTTCGGTGGCCTCGTCCTGCTCGAGCAAGCCGAGTTCAGCTCGCAACCGAATGTGTTCGCCGGCCAGGTAACCAGCGGTCGGCGGCAGGTCGTGGGTGTTGACGGAGGTCAGGCACAGGGTGCGGTAGTCCTCCGGCGGAATCGGGGCGGACTCGCCGTGTTCGAACCATAGGATCGACGTCCCCAGCACCCCACGTGCGCTGAGGTAGTCCTGAACGATCGGTTCGAAGACACCGAGATCCTCGCCGATGATCACGGCGTCGGCGCGTTGCGCCTCCAGCACCAGGATGCCGATCAAGGCCTCGTGGTCGAAAGTGACATAGGTACCCTCGGCCGCCGATTCGCCTTCTGGAATCCACCACAGCCGAAAGAAACCCAGAATGTGATCGATACGGAGTCCCCCCGCGCGCCGCAGGACCGTACGGAGCATGTCACGGAACGGGACGTAACCCTGCTCGGCCAAACGCCATGGGTGCCAGGGTGGCTGGTTCCACACCTGTCCCTGTTGGTTGAACGCGTCAGGAGGAGCGCCAACCGATACACCTGTGGTGAGCGCGTCGCCGAGCACCCATGCATCAGCGCCACCCTGCTGCACCCCGACCGCGAGATCGTGAATGATCCCGATGCTCATACCCGCGTCGGTTGCGGCTTCCTGAGCGGACGCAAGCTGCTCGTCGCAGATCCACTGCAACCAGCTGTAGAAGGCAATTCGATCGGCCAGCTTGATTCTCGATTCGGCGACGCCGCTGGGGTCTCGGAGAGACTTTCTCCATTTAGGGCTTGCCGCGCCGTACTTTTCGATCAGGGCACACCAGGTCGCGAACTCCAACAGGCCTTCGCCTTCAGCGCTGAGGTATCGGTCCAGACTGCCGCGCCGGTGCGGACTCAGGGGAACGCGGAAGATGGTTTCTAGAACCTTGAGTTTCGCCCGATACACCGAGTTCCGGCGGATGCGATTCGGGTCGGTGTTGCTCTTGGCGTATTTGGCCGCGTAATCGTGCATCTGCCGATGGGCGGTCTCCGGCAACAGCGCCGCCTCGGGTATGTCCTCGACCCGGATGTAGAGCGGATTGACGAACCTTCTGGTCGTCGGTAGATAAGGAGAGCGCTCCAGCGGTGGTTGGGGCTGCGCTGCGTGAAGGGGATTGACCAGGACGAAGTCCGCGCCGTGCACCGATCCAGCGATGTGAGCGATGTCCGACAGATCGGCCAGGTCCCCGATTCCCCACGAACGGCGGGAGCGGATCGAGTACAGCTGAGCAGCCAGTCCCCACCGCTGATCAGCAGCGAACTTGTCGGCGGTCGTCAGTCGTTTCGGAGTCACGACGAGAGAGCACACCGCTGGCGCTCCGCTGTCGGGTTCGGCGTGAATCGAATGCCACCCGGTTGACAACGAGGCCGGCACAGCGAAGGTTGCCCGCCCGATCAACACGCCGTCGATTTCGCGTGGCTCCGTCCAGACGTTCACCTGGTCGACTCCGACGTGGGCACCGTGCTCGGTCCTCACCCAGACCCGGACCTGCGTTCCATGAGGAACGTGGACCGGAATGTGGCTGTCCGACCCCTGGGTGACGACGAGTACCGGCGGCAGCGTCCTGCGCCAGGGCTTCTCGTCGATCTCGTGCAGGGACTGCACAATGGTGTCGAGTGTGTCGCAACGGACACCCAGCGCCCCGAGGATGTGCTTCAAACTGCCGTCGGACACCTGCTTGCGCTGCTTGTCCCAGCCCTCGTATGAAGTGGCGACACCACATCGATCGGCAAGGATTCTCAGCTGCACGGCGTAGCCCACGTCTGCGATGCTGCCAGGTTTGCGGGCGTTGCGCTCGCCCCGGCTACTACTCGGCGTCACTCGCGCAGTGCAGGATCTATCAGGGATTGCAGCTTGTCGGGCCGCACCGGGAGATCTCTGACCCTCACCCCGCAGGCGTGGTGCACCGCGTTGACGATCGCGGCCGAGGAACCGACATTCCCGATCTCGCCGATTCCCTTGCTACCCATCGGGTTGAGGTCGTTGTCTTCCTCGTCGATCCAGATCGCGTCGATGTTCCTTACGTCGGCATGAACAGGCACGTGATAATCGGCCATGTTCTCGTTCGCGAAGCCGCCGTAATCGTGGTCGGGAATCCCCTCTTCGAGCAGCGCCATCCCGAGGCCGAATGTCATACCGCCGATGAGCTGCGACCGCGCCAATCGCGGGTTGAGCACCCGCCCCACAGCGAACACGCCGAGCATCCGCTCCACGGCCACCTCACCGGTGTCGACGTCGACGCTCACCTGTGCGAACTGGGCGCCGAAGGCTTCTCGCGGCATCTCCGCCCGCGCCGCGACGTCGTCGGCGGTGTCGGCTGTGACTTCGAGGGCAGTACTCGGTACGCCCACCTGCCTGAGCTGGTAGCGCAGGTCGCGGCATGCTTTGTCCACGGCGAAACCCCACGACGACGTACCTGCGGAGCCACCGGCACCGGGGGCTTTCGGTAACGAACTGTCGCCGAGGTGGAGGCGAACCGCCGAGTACGGTGCGTCGAGGGCATCGGCGGCTATCTGTGCGAGCACGGTTCGCGCGCCGGTGCCGATGTCGGAGGCGGCCACAAAGACGTCGAAGGTTCCATCGCTGTTCGCGCGGGCGCGGGCAGTGCTGGGCGAGGTGAGTGCGGGATACGAGGCAAGAGCGACTCCGGTGCCCCACAGCTTCCGTCCCACGAGTGTGGCTGCAGGCTCAGGATTGCGTTGTTCCCAGCCGAACTTGTCCGCCCCCACCCGAAGCGCTCGGACCACGTTGCGTGAACTGAACGGGGTTCCCGTTGCCGGGTCCGCATCGGGCTCGTTCAGGATGCGGAGTTCGATCGGGTCCATCCCGAGCTCGTAGGAGAGTTCATCGATGGCGCACTCGAGGGCGTGGATTCCTGGCGCCTCCCCAGGTGCGCGCATCCAGCGCGGCGTCGAGACATCGAGGGCAGCAACGCGATGTGTGGTCTTGCTGTGATCCGATCGGTAGATGTGCCGAGTACCTTCGGCGGTCTGCTCGACAAACTCGACAATCTTCGATGTCTGCTGCACGGTGCCGTGGCAGACGACCGACAACCGCCCCTGCGGATCGGCGCCCAGAGCCAGCCGCGAATACGTCGGGGTTCGGTACCCGACGAAGGTGAACGTCGCTGACCTCGGGAGGACGACGCGGACTGTGCTCTTCAGGTGCCTGGCCGCCATGACGGCCAGTACCGTGTTCGGACGAGTGCTCCCCTTACTTCCGAACCCGCCGCCGACGTGCTCGGCGATCACTCGAATGCGCTCCGGTTCGAGACCGAACAATGTCGCGAGGTCCTCCTGCACCCCTGACGGCGCCTGGGTGGAGTCCCAGACCGTGAGTTCGGCACCTCCGTCGTCGTGCCGCCATCGGGCAACGGACGCGTGCGGCTCCATCGGGTTGTTGTGCATGGCAGGCGTGGAGTACCACTGGTCGACGATGTGTGCCGCATCGGACAGCGCTTGCTCGGGATCGCCACGGCGGGCGTCGGTCGGAAAACCGGCGTTGACTTCTTTTGGCGCGTAAAGATCCGGGTGGTCCCTCAGCAGTACGTTGTCGAACTCGGAGGAGCTCTCGTAGGTGATGTCCAGAGAGTCGGCGGCCGCCTGCGCAGTCTCCGCGGAGGTGGCAATGACCGCCGCAACGATTTGTCCCCGGTAGCTCACCTCGTCGGACTGCATGATCAACAACTCGGCGTCGTCGACTTCGCCCAGCGCGGGCGCGTTTTGATGCCACAGCACAGCGAGGACGCCCGGCTGCGACAGCGCAGACTCGACGTCGATCGCAACGACCCGCCCGCGGTTGACCTGTGAGCCGACGTGGCGACAGTGGACGACGCCCTCACCATCCGGCCGTTGATCTGCGGTGTACCGGGCCGTTCCCCTCACCTTCTCGTCGCTCTCGACGCGGCGGTGCGGCACCCCGAGCGCGCTCATCGCTGCGCCACCTGACCACCCGCGAGCTGCACCAGCGTCTGGGTCACCAGCGACCGGACCATCGGAATCTTGAACTGGTTGTCCGAGAGTGCTTGTGCCGCCTCCAGTTCGAGATCGATCGCAGCAGCGAACTCCGGGCGGACAGCCGATCGGCCGATCAGCTGCTGCTCGGCCGCACGCGCGCGCCATGGCTTGTGGGCTACACCGCCGAGCGCGATCCGAGCCGCCGAGACCACACCGTCGTGGACCTCGAGGACTGCGGCCACCGATACGAGGGCGAAAGCGAATGATGCCCGGTCGCGGACCTTTCGATAGGTCGACGTCCGGGCGGCCTGCAGGGCGGGAATGGCCACCGACAAGACGAGATCGTCACGCTCCAGTGTGGTGTCGAGTTCAGGGTGGTCACCGGGGAGTCGGTAGAGCGCGTCGTAGGGAACGAAACGCCGACCTGCTGGTCCGAGGATCTCGAGTTGCGGTTCGAGGACGGCCATCGCCACTGCCATGTCCGACGGGTGGGTTGCGACACACTGCGACGACGCACCCAGGATCGCCATGTCTCTGTTGACACCCCCCACCGCTGAACACCCGGAGCCGGGCTCGCGCTTGTTGCACGCCTTCCGGATGTCCATGAAGTACGGACACCGGGTGCGCTGGAACAGGTTGCCTCCGGTGGTCGCCATGTTCCGCAGTTGCCCCGAGGCTCCGGCGAGCAGCGCTTGCGACAGCACCGGATAACGCGTCCGTACTACTGGATGGGCCGCCAGATCGCTGTTCCGGACGTTGGCGCCGATCTGCAGGACGCCCGACTCGGTCAGATCCACCTGATCGAGCGGCAGAGCACTGATATCGATGAGGGTGTCGGGGCTGAGCACACCGAGTTTCATCAGGTCGACCAGATTGGTGCCGCCGGCCAGGAGTTTCGAATCCGGGTCGGCGCCGAGGCGCTCGACGGCGATGTCCACGCTGTCCGGCGCGAGGTAGTCGAATGTCTTCATGACGATTCCTCGCTCGCTGCGCCCTCATCTGCGGCGCTCCGGACCGCGGCCACGATGTTGACGTATGCGCCACATCGACAAATGTTGCCGCTCAAACGCTCTCGTACCTCTTCGTCGTCGAGCACAACGTCGTGGGGCTCTGCCAGATCCGCGCTCGCCGCGCTCGGCCAGCCGTGCTTGGCCTCGTCGAGCATGCCGACTGCTGAGCAGATCTGGCCGGGAGTACAGAATCCGCACTGAAATCCATCGTGATCGATGAACGCCTTTTGTAGCGCCGACCCGGAAGGGACTTGGTCAATTCCTTCGATCGTCGTGATCCGGTGGTTCTGAGCGGCCACCGCGAGCATCAAACAGCTCACCACCCGGCGGTCGTCGACCAGAACTGTGCAGGCACCGCACTGGCCGCGGTCGCATCCCTTTTTCGCGCCTGTCAATCCGATGTGATCTCGAAGAGCGTCCAAAAGCGTTGTCCGAGGGTCACATTCGATATGGTGATGTTCGCCGTTGACATGTAGCCCGATCGTTCGAACCGGACCGGAGCGCACAGCGACAGGACGTGATGAGGGCAGGTCATCCATTGTCCGGAGGTACCCAACCGACCGCGGCGGCAAACACGAGTTCAGGCAGGTGAACGTCCATCGCGGCGAAGTGGGTGATCCTCCGGAACCTGTACGAAGATGATCTCGGTGCCGTCGGGATCCACCGCGTGCATCTCGATGAGCCCCCAAGGTTCGGTTTTCGCGTCTCGGGTGATGGCGACGCCTGCTTCGCGGAGTTCGCGTTCGGCGACGGCGACGTCACGCACCTGCAGCCACAGGACGCTCGTACTCGGTGGTGCGTCTTCCGCATCCATGTGTGCGGCCACCTCGATCAGCGCGGCCCCGGCGAAGAATACTATTCCGCCGGGGTACTCGCGGGCGACGGCCAATCCGAGTTGATCGCGATAGAACCGGATCGTCGTCCGCGGGTCTGACGGGCGGAGAATGATTCGGCCACTGAGAACCTCCATGGGTCTTGTCTACCCGACACATCGGCCAGAAACGGACATACCGCGCCGATGTTGCTGACGCAACTGCACGCGCGGCCCGGATTCTGCTACCAGCGCGGTGGTCATGGGTGTGCCGGGTACCAGATTGCGGCGTGGCATCCGGGCCTGATCGCACTCACCCGACCTCCGGCACTGGTAAGCATGGAGATGGAGCGCTCGATGGAAACCGCCGTCCGTGCTCCGCGCAATCACCCCTAGGCGAGGAGATCGACCATGGGACAACCTATTCCCGCCCCAGATCGTCCGGAACCACCGGGAACCGAGCCCACCATCCCGCCCGTGCCGGAACCGGAACCCGTTCCGACGCCCCAACCGGAACCCACCACCCCGCCGGGTCCCGAACATCCCGCACCCGATCCGGTGTTTCCGGCGCCAACGCCGCCGGATCCGAGTCCCGGGCCGACGATCATCTGAAGCCTCAGCGGTAGACCGTCAGCCGCCGCTCATCGAGCTCGAGGAGCACGTGCTCGACAGGGCCGGTCACTTCGCCATCGTGCGCGGTGAGCAGCGGGCCAGACGCGCTGGTGATCTCCAGTCGAGAAGCTTGTACGGAACCAAAGACCCTCGATCGCTCGACCGTTCCGAACAGCGATGCGACGATGGCCATGGTGCGACCGAACTTCCGGTCTGCACGCAGGTACTGGAGGTCCAGCACACCGTCGGCCAGGTCAGTGCGTCGCGCCGGGCTCAGACCGCGAGGTCGATATACGCCGTTGCCGACGAACACGGCCCATACCGAATGATGTTGTCCGTTGATGACGAGGTCGACGGGCTTACGTCCTTTGACCGCACGATAGAGCGCGAACGCAGCTGCGGGCCACTTTCCGATGCGATGTTCGAGGCGTTCGCGAAGCCGGACCATTTCCGGATAGCCACCGAGGCCCGCGGTGTTGAGAAAAACGCGGCCATCGATCCGTCCGACGTCGACGGTCCCTGCTGTCCCCATGGTCACTGCGCGCGCGGTGTCGGCATAGGTCTCCAGGTCGAGCGATCGAGCGAAGTGGTTGAGGGTACCGGCCGGGAACACGGCCAACGGCAATCCGCGAACGAGCGCGAGTTGCGCAACCGTTGCGGCGGTGCCGTCGCCGCCCGCGACGCCCAGCGCACGAAATCCGTCAGGAATCTGGTCGTCGAGGGGCCTGTCAACGTCCCACTGCACGATGGTCGCCCCCGGCAGCGCGTTTGTGACCTCTGCCGGGGCATCGGCTGCCGACCCTGATCGGGGGTTGACGACAACGGCCAAGCCTTCGCCGGCGGGCAACGCCGGCGCCGACCCGGGGGCGGTATCTGCCGCACGGAGCGGAGTGGCCGGCCAGAGGAAGTGACCCGCGAGTGCCACGCCGGTGCCGATTGCGGCCCCGGCGACCACATCTGTTCGATAGTGCACACCGACGTAGACCCGGGAGTAGGCGACCGCGGCAGCGAGCGGCGCGAGGACTATCGCGGTGCGCGGCCGTTCCATCGCCGCCCCGACCGCGAATGCCGCGGCCGAAGCGCTGTGACCGCTGGGGAATGACGATGTCCAGGGCATCCTCGGCAACTGACGATGCGGATGCAGCAGATCTGCAGGAGGGCGACTGCGACCCACCAGCGGTTTGATCACGGTGTTGGACACCAGGCTTGCACCGGCCAGCGATCCCACGCCGCGCGCGGCCGCGCGGCGATGCCGTTTACCCATCAGAGCCAAGACGCCTGCGACCGCAAACCACAATTTGCCGTGGTTGGCCGACAGCGTCAGATTGCGCATCAACGGATCGGGCCATCCTCGGCCACCTGGAACAGGACGCGGTATCTCGGGAGACTGCACTCCACGAAGTCTAGGGTCTCCGAGTCCGTGCGCGCCTTCACCGGCCTCACGTCAGTCCGGCTGATGAATGATGCAGGTGGTGGTGCCGTGCGCGATCAACTTGTCTCGTTCGTCCCGGATCTCGCCTTCGGCGGTCGCAGTCCGACGTCCCACGTGAATCGTTTTGCCATAACCGATGATTCGGCGTCCATCGGTAGGAACCGACCTGATGTAGTTGACTTTGAGTTCCAGCGTTCCATAGCCGACGCCAGCACCGAGGGTCGTGTGCACCGCGCACCCCATCACCGAGTCGAGCAGAGTTGCACATATGCCGCCATGAAGTGATCCGATCGGATTGGTCATGTCTGGCCGGGCGTTCAGACTGAATCTGACGTGGCCCTCCTCCAGTGACTCGACTTCCATACCCACCAATTGCGCGATGTTGGGTGGCCGCTCCGGCAGTCCGGTCATGTACCGCAACACCTCCAGCCCGGTCATTTCGGCAATCGAGATCTGATCCGAGGTACCGGTTGCGGCCTGCTCGGTGATTCGCATTGTCATGGGACTCCCTCCTGGTAGCGTTGTAGACCAAACGGTCCATCCGATGAAGCGTAGCACTGTGGATGGACCAATCGGTCTATGGAGTGGCAAGGAGGTCAAGGTGGCCGGCAAACCGATACAGGAGTTCGACGCAACGGCAGGACCGCGCGAACGGCTGATCTCCACCGCGATAGACCTGGTCCGGCGGCGCGGCGTCTTCGCGACGAGTGTTGCCGACCTCCTGGGTCACAGCGGCGCGGCCAGGAACTCCATCTATCAACACTTCCCCAACGGGAAGTCTGGACTGATCGCGACCGCCACCGCGGAATCAGGCGAGCAGATGACAGCGTTCATCGATCACCTCACCAGCACCCGGTCACCACAGGACGCTGTCGACGCCCTGTTGAAGTGGTGGAAGCGTGAACTCGAGGGCAGCGACTACGCACTCGGGTGTCCGGTGGCGGCCGCCGCCATGGCCGCGCCAGACGAGCCAGAGGTCGCTGCCACTGCCAATGTGGCCTTTGATGCCTGGCGTCGACTGGTCGCCGACTCCGCACTCCGCGGTGGGCTGTCGCCCGACGACGCGGAAAGCTTCGCGCTGTTCGTGGTGAACGCAATCGAAGGCGCGATCATCCAGTGTCGGAGCCAACGGAACGTCGAGTCGCTGGATGTCGCCGCCGCGCAGCTCAAGGTCCTGTACGCAGCATTGCGACCGGCTTGAGCCAGCAGTCATGCTCGGCTCAGTCGAGCTCGTCGGGTTCGCCGTCGTAGCGTGGCAAGACCGCATAGACGACAAGATCCTTGGGCGTTCCTTTCGCCCGAAATCGCCTGCGTCGCTTGATGTACTTGGTCTCGTCCGTTACCGCCAGAGTCGCCTCGGTCACCAGGACCTCCCCTGCTGACGCCGCATCGGCGACTCTGGCGGCGATGTTCACATCGACCCCGAGGTAGTCGTCGCCGACGTGTCGCGGCTCTCCCGTGTGCAGCCCCGCGCGCAGGGCCGGGCGATAGCCGTCGATGGTGATCGCCGATACCGCCACACCCGCCTCGTGCGCGGCCTCGATGGCGACCGCGCCGTCCCGGAAGACCGCCATCAGGCCGTCACCCAGATGCTTGGTCACCGAGCCACCACGCCTGTTGATGATCTCGGTGCTCGATTCGTTGACCTGATGAAGGAGTTCGAGCACTGCGTCGTCCCCGGCCCCCAATGCCCAGGTAGAAAACCCGACAAGATCGGTGAACAGTATGGTCACCGGTCCGCCGACATCGGGATCATCAGGACGCCTGCGCGTCACCAGTGCCTGCCACGACTCGACGGCGGCCAGGGCCAATTCCCGCACTGCACTAGGCCTTTCGCCGCGGGCCTGGGCGATCAACCCCGCGATGCGTTCGGAATGCCGCAAGCGCTCAGGATCGATGTCGGGACGCGCCCCCGGCGCCACTCTGCGGGCTGCCCGCGCGGCACGTACCAGCCCCTCGCTGCCGTCTGCGCGCACCAGAAAATTTCCGAACCGGCCGGCGCCTCGACGAACCTGCTCTGATCCTTTGGCGATGTCTCCGCCGTCGTGGTTCGACTTGCTCATCGGAGAAAGTCTATGCGGACCAGCGGTGCCGGAGTGATGACATTCGCACGTGACGTGGTCAGGCTGCCTTCACCTTCGAATCGCGAAGCTCCTTCAGAGCTGTGCGCAGACCCCGCCTTTTCCCTGACTCCGGATCCGTGCTGAAACTCGATTGCACACCCTCCCGAATGTTGAACCGCAGTTCGGACGCCGTCTCCGGCGCATCGTCGCTGCTCGCCGATAGAAGCGCATTCGGCAACGCCAGTTTCGCAATCGTCCGGAATGTGAGCAGGTACTGGTGCCAGATCGTGCCGGTGGTGTACGGAAGGTCGTACTTCTCACACAGCTCACGCACGCGAACACCGATTTCCTCGTAACGGTTACTCGGCAGGTCCGGGAACAGGTGGTGTTCGATCTGATGACTGAGGTTGCCCGACATGAACCGCATCAGCTTGCCCGCGCGAAAGTTCGCCGAACCCAGCATCTGTCGCAGATACCACCGAGCCTGATCCTCGTTCTCGTACTCCTCTTTGGTGAACTTCTCGGCCCCATCCGGGAAGTGACCGCAGAAAATCACCGCGTACGTCCAGTAGTTACGGATGAAGTTCGCCGTGACATTGGCCGTCAGGGTGTGTTTCCAGTTGGGCCCGGTCAGCGCGGGGAAGATCAGATAGTCCTTGGCCGCCTGCTTGCCCACCTTGCGCCCGATGATTCGGAGGTCTTTACCGATTTCGCCCAGACTCTTCTGTCCCTTGCGGACCTTTTCGGTCTCGACGTGGTGGAGCGCGACGCCGTACTCGAAGAACGTCCCGAGGGTGAGGTTGTAGATCGGATTGCCGAGATTCCACCACTCCCACGGCTGGTCTCGCGTCACCCTGAGAATTCCGTAGCCCACGTCGTCGTCCATCCCGACGATGTTCGTGTACTTGTGATGGATGAAGTTGTGCGAGTGTTTCCACTGACTGCTCGGACAGGTGGTGTCCCACTCCCACGAGGACGAATGGATCTCGGGATCATTCATCCAATCCCACTGCCCGTGCATCACGTTGTGCCCGAGCTCCATGTTCTCGATGATCTTTGCAAGACCGAGCATCACCGTGCCCGCAATCCACGCAGGCCTCTTGTGACTGGCGAACAGAACCGCACGACCACCCGCCGCCAAACTGCGCTGGATCGTGATCGCGCGCCGAATATAGCGGGCATCTTGCTCGCCACGCGATTCTTCGATGTCACGCCTGATCGCATCGAACTCTTTGCCGAGTGCTTCGACGTCGGCTTCGGTCAGGTGTGCGTATAGGTCGATATCAGTGATCGCCACTATGTGCCCCTCCTAGAGGTCGAGTGTGCATTCGCCAGACACGGTGCTGATGCACGTCTGGATTCGATCTCCTTCTCGGCGCTCGTCTCCCGAACGCAGGTCTCGAATGTAGCCCGCGGACAACGGTACGACGCACGATTGGCAGATACCCATCCGACAGCCGAACGGCATCTGGATACCCAGTTCTTCACCGGCCTCCAAAAGCGTTGTGGCACCGTCGATTTCCGCGGATTTCCCCGTCTTGCTGAACGTGACGGTACCGCCTTCACCGCCCTTGTCGGTGCGGGCGATCGCGAACCGTTCGATGTGCAGACTCTCTTGCAGACCGGCTTTCTCCCACACCTCTTCGGCCACGTCGAGCATTTGCACAGGCCCGCACGCCCAACACTCCCGATCCTGCCAGTCCGGTACAACCGACCCGAGATCGTGCAAATCGATCTTGCCGTCTTCCCGGGTGAACTGCATTTCGAGGTGGTAGGACGGCGACGTCTGCTGCAGCGCGACCAGTTCGTCGTGGAAGATGACGGATTCGCGATTCGGTGCGGAGTGCAAATGAACCACGTCCGGCATGTCGCCCCGGGAACTCAGACCGCGTAACATCGCCATCACGGGGGTGACACCCGAACCGGCGGTCAGGAACAACACCTTCTTCGGCGGCGGACTGGGCAGCGAGAAGTCGCCCTTGGGCGCCGCGAGCCGGATGACTGTTCCCGGTAGGACGCCGTCCACGAGATGGCTCGACAGGAATCCGTCGGGATTCGCCTTCACGGTCACCGAGATGACCTTGTCGTCTCCTGCGATAGAGGTGAGCGAATAAGACCGCCAGTGCCAGCGACCTTCGACCTGCAAGCCGATCCCGACGTACTGGCCTGGTCGATAGCGGTGGCTGAAGCCCCAGCCTGTCTCGATGTCCACCGTGGCTGTGTCGTCGGTTTCCTTGCGCACCGCCACGATTCGCCCTCGTAGCTCGCGCGCTGACCACAGCGGGTTCAGAAGGTGCAGATAATCGTCGGGAAGCAGCGGCGTAGTAGCCCGCGCCACCAGCCCCCTGAGCACATTGATCTGGGGTTTGCTGGCCTCCACCCCGGCGGCGGGGCGCTTACTCCACTTCAGCAAGTCCACAAACACTCCGCTCCCTCATCACCACCGTGGTGACGCCCAGATGAGCGTCACCACGGCCGTGCGTGTGCATTCGAGTGTACACATGTACACCGCAGCGATAGTGGTGTGCGCCGAGCGGGTTGTGGCGCACGAGCTACTTGGCGGTGAGCGAATCCTTCTCGGACGACTCGCTGCCGGACTCGGCGGCTGCTTCCCGCCGATTGGCCACGATGCTCGACAGAGCGGCCGCGCCGATGAACGCCACGCCGACGAGGCCGGTGATGATCTCGTTGATGTGCCACTTGATCGAGAAGAACAAGATGGCAGCCAGAGCGCCGATGGCCCAGTGCGCGCCGTGCTCAAGGTACCGGTACTCGTTGAGCGTTCCCGCCCGCACGAGGTACACGGTGATCGACCGAACGAACATCGCGCCGATGAAGCCCAGACCCAGGGCGATGATGATCGGGTCCGCCGTGATCGCGAAGGCGCCTATGACACCGTCGAACGAGAACGACGCGTCGAGGACCTCGAGGTACAGGAACAGGAAGAAACCCGCTTTGCCCGTGGCCTTCGCCAGTTGGGACGGGCCCCCCGATTTGACCGCCTCATCATGCTCGGCAGCGAGCTCCTCGGTGTGGAACAACTGGCCCAGGCTGTTGACCGTGATGTAGGTGATGATGCCGAGAACACCGGAGATCATGATGGTCGAGCGATGCTGGTCGTCGGCGAGGAACTCGGCGATGAGCACGAGGCTGCCGCCGGCGATCACCACGGCCAGTTGGTCGAGCTTGCCGATGACGGCGAGCGGCTTCTCCAGCCAGGTCAACCACTTGGTCTCGTTGTCTTCCAAGATGAAGTTGAGGAAGAGCATGAACAGGAACATGCCGCCGAACGCCGCGATCTGTGGATGCGCGGCAGTGAGGATCTCCTCGTACGTCTCCGCGTTGGGGTCGGTCGGCACGTTCATCGCGAGATCGAAGGCCTCGACAGGATTCAGTCCGGCCGTGACCCACACGATGAGCAGCGGGAACAGCAGGCGCATTCCGAAGACGGCGATGAGAATGCCGATGGTGAGGAAGATCTTCTGCCAGAATTCGCTCATCTTCTCCAGCACGGTCGCGTTGATGACCGCATTGTCGAAGGAGAGGGAGACCTCGAGAATTCCGAGGATTGCGCACAGAGCCAGCGCAGTCCACCCGCCATAGAGGTACGCAACGCCCAGCGAGACGATCGTGACAGCGATCGAAATGCCGAATACGCGGATGACCACACGTGCTCCTTAGTTTTGCCGGTAACAGCACTATCGCGGAACCGGGAGTGGTTCCGCGATAGTGCGCAAGTGTACTTCTATGTAGTTGCCATTCGTCGCCGGAAGGCTAGACGTTCACGCCGAAGTCACGAGCGATGCCCGCGAGACCTGAGGCGTAACCCTGACCGATCGCGCGGAACTTCCACTCTGCACCGTTGCGGTACAGCTCGCCGAAGACCATCGCGGTCTCGGTGGACGCATCTTCCGACAGGTCGTAGCGGGCGAGTTCGGTGCCGTTCGAACGGTCGGTGACCCGGATGTAAGCATTACGGACCTGGCCAAATGACTGCGAACGCGCATCGGCGTCGTAGATCGAGACGGGGAAGACGACCGACTCGATGTTCGGCGGCACTGCAGCCAGGTCGACGTTGATGACCTCGTCGTCGCCTTCGCCTTCGCCGGTGGTGTTGTCACCGGTGTGCTCGATGGAGCCATCCGGGGACCGCAGGTTGTTGAAGAAGATGAAGTGCTGGTCGGAAACGACCTTCTTGTCGGCTCCGGCGCCGATCGCGCTCGCGTCCAGGTCGAAGTCCGTGCCCGTGGTGGAACGCACGTCCCAGCCGAGACCGACCGCCACTGCGGTCAGGTTCGGAGCCTCCTTGGTCAACGAAACGTTTCCGCCCTTGCTCAAGCTGACGCCCATGTCAGTACCCTTCCTGAGTTGTCTTCGTGAGTAGATGAGGCCCAGAGGTCAGAGCAACTTCTGCTCAGAACCAGTCCTTGGGAGTAACCGTACGTGAAAGTGGACATCGACGGGGGCGACAAAGCCGAACGCTGAACCGATTGAATGACTGCCGTTTCGCCGGCCGCAGTGAGTCCGGTCCCAATTCTCCAGCGCCGGAGCCGGCCGCCTTCATCCGTCGGCGGAGCCGTTCCTTCTCATCCCAGTAGGATGCGCGGTGTGGCCAGGGGCTGGTTTCGACGAGATGACCGTAGCGCCGGTGGCGGATCCACTGGCGCCGTCGAACATGCTCGAAACGACATGGTGAACGCGTTTCTCCAACTCGACCAGCGCTTGTCGATCATCAGTGATTCCGTCGCAGCTGCCGAGGTACTGGGCACCGGTGGTGAATTGGTGCGCGCCTTCGTACCCATCCGCGACGCTTGCTACGAGACGATCAACCAGTACCTGACCCTCAGTGGGAGCGACGGACCACTTGCTCCTCTGAACGACTACCAACGCACGTTGTCTCAGATCACCGATTCGATTCGAACGCTCGATCATTTCTACGAACGTCATTCGACCCAGCTCGAGCACGCCAGGATCTCTTACGCGGCCGTACCGGAGGAGGCGGCGCGGGTACGCGCTGATTCGGAGAGCCTCGTCGATCGGCTGGCTCGTCTACCTCCCGATCAGCTGGCGTACACCTCCGTGACAACTGCTGTACAGCACCATGATCGATGTCTCAGGGAGCTCGAGGCTGCCCAGCTTTCGGTATCCCAGGGGGGCGGGGACCGGGCCCAACTCCGGGCCAGGACCGCCGCACTCGGCGAGGCCGTCAAGAGGCTGGAACAGGCCATTGCCGCAGCTCCGGGCAGGGCCGAAGATGCCCGTGCGGCGCTTGCGTCGGTCCGTACCCGGTTGTCGGCGGTCCGGAATCGCAGCGCCAGGATGCCGGAAGCGTATTCGGCCCTGCTCCGCGAGTTCAGCGCACAGTGCTCCCGTGACCTGGTCGGACACGACCGCCTCAGCGCACAGGAACTCGAGCGAGCATCCAGTGAAATCGATTCGGCCACAACCGCACTGAGATCAGACCCGGAATCGGCATTGGCGGCCATCACCAGGGCTCGCACACACTTGTCGGAGGCCGAGGAATTGGTCGACGGGGTCACTGATCGTTTGAATGAACTTCGCCTTGTTCAGCGGGATCCACCGGCAGCTGCCGGTAGGGTTCGGTTTCAGATCCGGGATGCTCAATTGCTCGCCGTCAATCTCGGCGTGGTCAAACAATGGGGATCGGTTCTGGACGCACAGGTTTTGAGAGTCGATCGAGCCGTCGCAGCTCTGACCGGTCGGCATCCTGACTATTGGGGGTATCTGGTGGACCTGCGCGCCATCTCCGACTTCGTGTCCGGAGTAGTGAGCAAGATGAAAGACGAGGCCAGGCGGTGACGACAGACTCGAGCGCCGCCGGAACTGCGGGGACGAAGCAACTGCAACACTTCACCGCGCTCGACGAAACAGAACGCGAACGACTGTTCTTCCGCCTCCCCGAACCGATCGGGATGGACGCACCTCCGGAACTGCTCAGTGTCGCCCTGGGCGCCACGCTGTACATCCCGGCCAGCCGCGAACGACTCGCCGAACTGATCCTCCGGCAGCGGCGCAGCGGTTCGACGTCGATGGTCATCGACCTCGAGGACGCAATCGCCGACGGTGACGTCGACGCGGCGATCACCAACCTCACGAACACACTTCGCGAGCTGGCGGCAGGTGGTCAGGCAGCGCCGCTGCTCTTCGTCCGGGTCCGGCGGCCACAGCAAATCGACGAATTGCTGGGACGGCTCGGTGACGGCGTCGACAGCCTCGCGGGGTTCGTGCTCCCCAAGTTCACCGGGGTGGACGGCGACGACTATCTGAATCGGATCGAGGCCGCGCAAGCACAGGTCGGTCGGGTGCTGTACGCGATGCCGATCATCGAGTCGACATCCGTCCTCCATCTCGAGACCCGGGCCGCTGCGCTGGAGTCGATCAGGCAGGTGCTCGACAAGCATCGGGGCAAGATCCTGGCCGTCCGGATCGGCGGTACCGACATGTGTGGTGCGCTCGGTATCCGGCGCGATCCCGACCTGACCATCTATGACGTACATCCCGTCGCCGAGGTCATCGGTGCCATCGTCAATGTGCTCGGCAGGGCCGACGGTACCGGCCATACGATCACGGGGCCGGTGTGGGAGTACTACAACACCCACGACCGGATGTTCCGGCCGTTGCTGCGCCACACTCCTTTCGAGGAGATCGATGCGGTTCGGTTCCGGACACACCTGGTCAGTCGCGATCTCGATGGCCTGCTGCGCGAACTGGTTCTCGACCGCGCGAACGGATTGCAGGGCAAGACCGTCATCCACCCGTCGCACGTGAACGTCGTGCACGCGATGAGCGCTGTGCCACACGAGGAGTATGACGACGCCGTTGCGGTGTTGGGGGTCGACGACACCGGTGGTGTACTGGCATCGGCCTACCGGAACAAGATGAACGAGCGGCGCCCGCATCGGAACTGGGCCGTCAAGACTCTCATCCGGTCTCAGGCATTCGGAGTGCTGCAACCGGAGATCGGTGTGGTCGATCTGCTGACGGCGGTGGTGCTTCGATGATCGCCGGTAACCGTGCGGCACCAGGGACCGAGCCGTATGCACGCGAGCACTTCGGGCTCGACGCCGAACATGTGTCCGGTGTCAAAGGCTGGCGTGTCGAAGACCTGGTGCGTCCGGGACTTCGACGCAACCCGAAACGGGCTCATCTGTGGGTGTCCACGGTGCTCGGTAAGCACATACCGGTCCCTCCTGCTGTGATCTTCGCAGCCGCCGCCGATCTCGGCGTGTTGTCGACCGCTGCCCTGCGCGCACACGGCCTGTCCGACTCATTGGTCTTCGGGTTCGCCGAGACCGCAACGGGGCTGGGACATGCGGTCGCGCACCAGATGGATGCCGGGCACTATCTGCAGTCGACCCGACGCGGGAACTCTGCGGTTCCGGTGATCGCTCGATTCGAGGAGGGTCACTCCCACGCCACCGACCACCTGATCGTGCCCACAGACCCGAACAGCTTGTGCACCGACCTGCCCGTGGTGCTCGTCGACGACGAGATCTCCACGGGCGCTACGGCCCTGGACGCCATCTCGTCGATGCAACGCATCCACAGCCGATCGCTGTACCTGGTGTCATCGCTGGTCGATATGCGTACCGACGAAGACATCACCCGGTGCCGGCTACGAGCGGACGAACTGGGCACTGAGGTCGAGTTCGTCAGTCTGGCCCGGGGTCGTACCCATATCCCCGAAGGCCTGCCGGCAAGGATCGTGGAATTGCCGACTGCTACGTCTGCGGGGACGTCACAGCACCGAGGATCTGTGGAACGGTTGGAGGTCCCGTGGCCGGCGTCGGTTCCCGACGGCGGTCGGCACGGTTTCCGGCGGGCCGATTGGCCACAGTTCGACGAGGCCATCTCCGAAGTGGCCCGGGTAGTGGCCGGACATCTGGACCCGGTCAGGTCGATCGTCGTGGTCGGACACGAGGAACTGATGTATCTGCCCCAGCGGGTGGCCGGGAGTCTTGCCGAGTTCATCGAGGCCCCGATCTTGAGTCAAACCACCACGCGTTCGCCCGCACACGTGATCGATCAACAGGGTTATCCGCTGCGGCGTGGACACCATTTCATTGCTCCCGAACCAGATGAGGCCCGAGATCGGTACCTGTACAACGCAACTCATGACGATCCCGGAGCGAGATTGGTGATGATCATCGATTCGCCTGCCGACACCGAAGCGCTGGCGGCGTCGGGTGGACTGCTCGACACCATCAGCGGTGCCGGAATCGATGTCTTACTGGTGGTCGTACCAGGCACCGATTACCTTGCCCTTCGCGCAGCGAGGGAGACGCCGTGAGTCCTGGTAGCGACATCCGGGTGTCCCCGGTCCCACTCACCGGCCCAGAGTTCGGCAGCTACGGCCCCGACGAGGTGAAGTGGCTTCTCAAGGACCTCTCCTCGGTGGCGCTCGAAGGCGATGTGGCCGCGCGAGAGCAGCGGATCCAGGCCGGTCTCGCCCATTATGCGGAGTCGCTGCCCGTCGAGTTCCAGCCCGACGCCGCCTACCAGGAGTTGTTCGGGCGAGTATTGGCAAACAGCGCGCACCGGCTGGCTGTTGCGGTGGGTGCGGTCACCGAACTCGTTCTCGCGGAACGCGGTACCGACGTGGTGCTGGCCTCCCTGGCCCGAGCAGGAACACCGGTCGGTGTGTTGATGCGTCGCTGGGCCGAGCACCACCACGGTCTGGACCTCCCCCACTATGCGGTGTCGATCGTCCGCGACCGGGGAATCGATGCGAACGCCATGAAATACCTGGCCGCACACCACGATCCGGCGAAGGTCGTGTTCGTCGACGGATGGACCGGCAAGGGTGCGATCACCAAAGAGCTCGCCGAAGCCCTCGATGCCTTGTCGGTCGACGGTGGCCCGGTGTTCAATCCGGACTTGGCGGTGCTCGCGGACCCGGGTTCGTGCGTTCGCACATTCGGCACCCGCGACGATTTCCTCATCGCGTCGGCGTGCCTGAACTCGACGGTGTCCGGTCTGATCTCGCGAACAGTCCTCAATGTCGACTTCATCGGTGCTGACGACTTCCATGGCGCCAAGTTCTACGCGGAGCTGTCCGGGCAGGACATGTCGGCCGTTCTGCTCGACGCGGTGACCGCCGAGTTCGATTCGGCGACAACGGAAGCGTCGACCCGCCGGGACGAGATCCAGAGTTCTGACCGCACGCCGACCTGGTCCGGATGGCGTTCGGTCGAGGAGGTCCGCAACAGTCACGGCATCTCCTCGGTCAACTTCGTGAAGCCAGGGGTCGGCGAGACCACCCGCGTACTGCTGCGCAGGGTCCCCTGGATGATCCTGGTACGAACGGCGGATGATCCGGAACACGAGCACATCCGCGCGCTGGCAACTGCCCGAGGCGTTCCCGTCGAGGTCGTCCCGGACCTCGCCTACAGCTGTATGGGCTTGGTGAAAGAGGTCTCGTGAACACTCTCGACACCGCGGCGACACCGTCGACGGGACGTGCACTCGCCACGATCGACCTCGATCGCACCCTGATCTACTCGGCTGCCGCAATCGCCGAGGGAGCTTCGGACGCCGCCACCGCCGCCGCGCTGTCCGCCTCAGCACACTGTGTGGAGATCTATCAAGGCAGGCCGCAGTCGTTCATGTCGCCCACGGCAATGGCGATGCTCACCGAGTTGGCCGCGATCGCCGAGGTGGTGCCGACGACCACCCGCACCATCGAGCAATACCGGCGGATCACGCTGCCGATCGACACCCCGCGCTTCGCGATCACCAGCAACGGAGGCAACATCCTCGTGAACGGGGTCCGCGACGAAGCGTGGTCCCGACGGGTCTCGGACCTGCTCGGCACACTGGGCGTCGGGGTCGACGCGGTGTACGAACGGCTCAGCACCGACGCCGCCGACGCACCGTGGCTGCGCACGATGCGGATCGCCGACGGACTCTTCTGCTACGTCGTCGTCGAACTCGAATTGCTTCCCCCGCAGGTGGTTCCGGCGTGGGCGAGCTGGGCCGCCGAACGCGGCTGGAACGTCTCCCGCCAGGGGCGAAAGATCTATGTGATGCCGGATCCTGTGACGAAGCAACTCGCGGTCGACGAGGTGCGCGCGCGGCTGATCGACGTACCGTCATCCAGCTACGCTGCGGGCGACGGTGTGCTCGACCAGCCCATGCTCGTCGGGGCCGACGCCGCCATCCGGCCGCGGCACGGCGAACTCGAAGAACTCGGTTGGAGCCACTCGAATGTGGCGGTGACCGAAGGGCGTGGCCTCGCGGCGTCCGAGGAGATGCTGACATGGCTGCTGATGCGGGCAGGCACAATGGTGAACGTCGACGAACCGGACAAATCGGCCTTGGCTCGACAGGTCGCCGGTGCTGTCGACGTAGACGAAGCACAGCGGAGCTCGATCATCGACAATTCCACACCCAACGAAGGGCTCAGGTGATGACAACAACTCTGGTCAAAGGGCAAAACGGTCCGCTGAACGCGGCGACGGTCGAAATCACCGTCGACCTCGCCACCGCGGGTGATCTGTCCGCGTTGCTGGTGACCGACAGCGGCAAAGTCCGAACCGACGCCGATTTCGTCTTCTTCAACCAACCCAACGGGCCGGGGGTGTCTCTGCAAGCCGGCGCCGGGATCGGAACCCTGTCCATCTCGCTGGGCGCCGTCCCTGCTGACATCAGTCAGGTGCGAGCCGTGATCACGCTCGACAACGGCACCTTCGGCGCGGTGGCGCCGCCGGTCGCCCGGGTCAGTGGCGGAGGACAGTCGCTGTACGAATACCGGATCGACGGCCTGTCGAGTGAGTCGATCGTGATCGCACTCGAGGTATACCGTCGTGGTGGCGACTGGAAGGTCCGCGCAGTCGGGCAGGGTTATGCAGGTGGTTTCGCGGCACTGGTGACCGATCACGGCGTCTCGGTCGACGACGCACCCGCACCCGCGGCCGCACCGCCGCCTCCCCCGGTGCGGAACAGCCCTCCGCCGAGCTACTCCCGGCAACCCTCGGCGCCCGCCGCGCAGCAGGCACCGC
The DNA here is from genome assembly GCF_017377795.1 of Williamsia soli. Taxonomy (GTDB): domain Bacteria; phylum Actinomycetota; class Actinomycetes; order Mycobacteriales; family Mycobacteriaceae; genus Williamsia; species Williamsia soli. The sequence continues at coordinate 295,832 of NZ_JAFRDR010000002.1, forward strand.
CCCAAAACCATCCACCACAGCAGAACTACCCGCCGCAGCAGCCGTCGGCCCCGAATTACCCGCCGCAGCAACCACAGCCCTCGGCATATCCGCCACCGCAGCAACCCGCTCCCAACCAGCAACCGGCCTACAACCAGCAGCCCGGTTATGCTGCCCCGGCACCGACAAGCCCGCCCGAGGTCAGTCTCACGAAGAGCCGACCCGTGAGCCTGTCCAAGGGACAACGTGTTTCGCTGAAGAAGGACGGCGGGGTCGCACTCACCAACATCCAGATGGGGCTCGGTTGGGATCCTGTCGTCGTCAAGAAGATGTTCGGAAGCCGTGGCGCCGACATCGACCTCGACGCCTCCGCCGTCATGTACGCCGACACCCAACTCGCCGATGTCGCCTACTACGGACAACTCACGTCCAAGGACGGATCGATCCGGCACCTCGGTGACAACCTGACCGGCGAGGGCGAGGGCGACGACGAGGTGGTCACGGTCGATCTCACTCGTGTCCCGATGCACGTCAACGCGATCATCTTCATCGTCACCTCTTACCAGGGCCAGACGTTCGAGCAGGTGCAGAACGCGTTCTGCCGACTGGTCGACCAGACGACGAACGTCGAGCTCGCGCGGTACACCCTCGCGGGTGGTATGGCCTACACCGGCGTGGTCATGGCGAAGGTCTTCCGCGAGGACGGCACCTGGAAGCTGCAGGCGATCGGTGAGGGCATCACGGCAAAGCATCCCGGTGAAGCCGTCCCGCAATTGCAACGGTTCTTGTCGAACGACTTCATGAGGTAGCCCCGAATGAATACATTCGCGTCATGAACGAGTTGGTTCCCGGCCAGAACGTGCCGGTGGCGGCATCGACGTTGGTGTTCTCGGTGACCGGTGGCGTCGGTGAGGCCGATCTGGTCGGGTTGGTGGTCGGTCCGGATCTGCGGACGAGCGATTCGGACGGCGTCGTCTTCTACAACCAGCCTCAGACGGCCGGGGTACGGCTCGAGGGCCACCGCATCGTGGTGGATCTGGGGTCGTTGCCCCTTGACGCGATCGTGCTGTGTGCGGTGAGCACCGATGCCGACGTGGGCTTGGCGCCGGGCCTCACCGCCCAGCTCGACGGCGCGCCGGACAACTCCCGGTACTCCTTTCCGTTGCGCCCGCTGCACGATGAGACGGCGCTGCTGTGCTTCGAGCTCTATCAGCGGTCCGGACGGTGGCGAGTGCGCGCCCTCGGGCAGGGCTACGAAGGCGGACTCGCAGCGCTGCTCACCGCGCACGGCGTCGAGGTCGATGATGCTCCGGACGTGCCGCCTCGGGCGCCCGCCGACCCGCAACCGGTCGCGCCGCAGTACGGCGACAGTTCCCTGCCGCCGGCGCTGGTCACCCTGGGATCCGACTACGGCGCGGCCGTCGCGCGTGCCCACGTCGTGTTCGAGGACGCGGCCAGGTCGGCCGCCGGGTACGTCCAGGCCGAGGGGTTCGCGATGGACCGGCTAGACAGAGAACTCGGTGACCTGCTGGCGGATCCTGCACAACGCAACTCGCCTGCCGCCGACCGCGCACGAGCCGCCGCGCAGCAGCGGTGCGACGACCTCGTGACGTCGGCCAGGAATCGTTTCGACGCCGACTCGGCAGTGTTGATGGCCGAGTTGGCTGCATTGGATCCACAGTTACCGCCGGCGATGGCGTCGTGGAAGTCGCCCGCCTGGAACCGCGCCGGCTCGCCTTCTGCGGGTGGTCTGCGCATCGGCGAGTTGTTCGCCCCCGAACGCGGCGATCTGCGGCTTCCGTTCTGTGTGCCGACACCTATCACTCGACCGCTGTGGGTGCTCGACACCGGCGACCCGGTGCTATCCGTTGTGACTTCGTTGGTGTTGCGACTCGTGGTCGCCCGCCCGGGTGCCCTTCCCCGGAACGCGGAGGACCTCCGAGGGCGGAACGGTGCTGATCGACGTGTTCGATCTGACGGGATCGTTGGCACCGATGACGGAAATGCTGTTGCCGGTGCTCACCGCACCCGCGGTCACTGCGCCGGAGTCCGTCGCCGACCGACTGTCGGTGCTGGAGTCGTCGATCGACCTCACGCAGATGGCGCTGCAGGCAGGCGAGGTCGATGACATCGACACCCGTGTGGTGGTCATTGCCGACTTGCCGTACGGGTGGGACGTCGGGGCGATGGCGAGGCTGCTGCGATTGGCAGACCGAGGAAGCGATCTCGGCTGGGCGTTCGTGTTCGCCGGATCCCTCGACGACAACGACAGCGACCCCCTCGTGACCACGATCGCGGATCGGACGATGATGATCCCGGTGACCGAGGAGGCCCGCGCCCATGACCCGTGGGTCGGTCTGCCGTGGTCGGTGGCGGCCGAGCGCATTGATCCGACCGGCGTACAGGCCAGACGGATCGTTGCCACGCTGAGCAGTGATCAGCCTCGGTCAGGTGCCAACCCGAATACCTGACGCCCTATCGCCATCGTTCGGCCTCCTTCGCCAGGGCGACGAGTTCCGCACCCAGACTTGCCAATTCGTTCTTGCCCGCGTTTTCGTCGACCGCGGTGGCGATGTCCTCTGCAGCACATCTCAGCCGGAACAGCCGTTCGATGAGGTCGTCGGCCTCACCGGCGCTCAACACCACTGCGTCGGCAGGGATGGACGAGCCGGCAACCAGGCTCCGCTGTTCGTAGGCTCGTTGACGGCATGACTGTTTGCAGTACTTGCGGCGACGTCCGATGTCGGACTCCACGATCTCGCGACCGCACCACGCACACGAGTTACGCGCCCGATTGCGGCGAGGGGCGGTCTCCTGCTCCATACCCGTTGACGGTACTCGGCGTCCACGGGCATCGGCGTCAACAGGGCCGAACACCGGTTGTTCATTGCCTTCGGCGCTCGGATCCGCCGGTCGCGCCGCAAAAGTCGGCGGCCGCGGCGCCGCCCGCAGCCAACAGTCTCCAGACGCGCGTAAGATGGATTGGTAATCCAACGAGAGGATAGAAGTTATGGCAGATCGAGTTCTACGCGGCAGCCGCCTCGGAGCGGTGAGCTACGAGACCGATCGCGATCATGACCTCGCACCGCGCCGCATCGTGCAGTACCGCACCGACAACGGTGAGATCTTCGACGTCCCGTTTGCGGACGACGCCGAGATCCCGTCCACGTGGCCCTGTAAGAACGGTATGGAAGGCACGATTCTCGAAGGCGCAGAGCCTGAGGAGAAGAAGGTCAAGCCACCGCGGACGCACTGGGACATGCTGCTCGAACGGCGAAGCGAAGATGAGCTCGAGGTATTGCTGACCGAGCGTCTCGACCTGCTCAAAGCGCGCCGCCGCGGCACCTCCAGCTAGGTCTCCACGACCCGGTGGGGTCGACGTACAGGCGACAGTCGCCGTAGCACCCGAGGGTGCTACGGCGTTTTGTTGTGGATCCCGAACCCGCGGAGCATCTCCCAGATCAGAAGTTCCGACTGCGTCGTTGCAGTGACGCGATGCCCGCCGGTAGCCGTCATACGGACCGCGTCACCCTCGCGCAGGTCGCCGGTGTCCTCGAGGACAACCATTCCCCGGGCCACGAAAACGTGGCCGTAGGGGGCATCCGGGATCGTCACGGATTGGCCGGGCTGAAGGCGCGCGACATGGAGCGCGGCATGACTGTTCCCGATGCCGATCGCGGCGGTGTTCCGGTCCCTCTTCATGCCGGAGGCAACGGTGACCAACGAGCCGTCGCGTAGTTCTGTCTCCACATCGAGTTCCTCGTAGCTCGACCTGCCGCCGGCGGTGTCGGGTGGAAGCCACATCTGCACCACGCGAAGTGGTGTGCCGTCGCGTCGCAGGGCGCCATTTTTCTCCGAGTGCATGATGCGACTCCCCGCGCTCATCCGTTGCGCGAGTCCCGGGTAGATCAATCCCGAGTGTCCCAGCGAGTCCTGGTGGACCAGGGTGCCCTCGAGTACCCACGTGACAATCTCGACACTGTGGTGCTGGTGGGTGTCGAAGCCCTCGCCCGCGTCGACGATGTCATCGTTGTGCACCATCAACATCCCGTGTGCGCCTGCTGCAAGGTCGAAGTTCCCTGTGGCCAGGAACGACTGGCGGGAGTCCAGCCATTCGCTGCGCCAGTGTTCTCGATCGCTTGCGAGGATCACCCTGACGTCTGCTTGCGTCATCGTCGAGCCTTCAGGCGCGCTTCGTATTCCGCAACTTGCCGAGGCGGTGGCTCAACCCCCAGCGGGGAACCTTGAATGCGGCCTCACGGACGATACTGCCGCTCATCTTCGATTCGCCGAGCTCGCGCTCGGTGAAGGTGATGGGCACCTCGGCCACGTCGAACCCGGCTTGGATCACCCGCCAGCCGAGGTCGACCTGAAAACAGTATCCGTGCGATTCGATGGCACTGAGGTCGAGGGTTTCGAGCACCTCACGACGGTAGGCCCGGAACCCGCCGGTGATGTCTTTCACCGACACGCCGAGCGCGAGCCGGGAGTAGACGTTGCCGCCCCTGGACAGGATCTCCCGGCGGCGAGGCCAGTTCACCACCGTGCCCCCCGGCACATACCGGGAGCCGATCACCAGGTCAGCGCCTTCGTTGAGGCGGTCGAGCAGACGGTGCAGCTCCTCAGGTGCGTGGCTGCCGTCGGCGTCCATCTCGACGAGCACCGCGTAGTCACGCGCCAAACCCCACTGGAAACCTTCGATGTACGCGGCGCCTAGTCCATTCTTGACGGTCCGATGCATCACATGGACGCGGCCTGCACCATCGGTCTCGGCCAGTTGATCGGCGAGTTCGCCGGTGCCGTCCGGACTGCTGTCGTCGACCACGAGAATGTGAACGGCGGGCTGCGCCGCGTGCACCCGTTTGACGATCAACGGCAGGTTCTCGATCTCGTTGAACGTCGGGATGATCACCAAAGTGCCGGCCCCGTCAGCCCCCACCACGGCCCGCGTACCACGCGGGTTGTCCTCAGGCCCCGTCACCATGCTCCTCCTTTGACCATCCCCTGAACCTAACGCCTGGCGCCAACAGGTACAAAAAAGCGCAGATTCCCAAGAGTACGGCCAATCTCTCCGGCCACGGACCGATTGTGGTGGCGATCGTCTGCTCGGTGTTCAGCGGGATGGTGTTCACCAGAGCTGCGGGCTCGAAGAACCCGCTCCGCGACATGCTGTGACCGTCAGGGGCGATGATCGAGCTGACACCACTCGTTGCCGAGACCACCACCGCGCGACCGTGCTCGACCGCACGGAGCTGAGACATGGCGAGCTGTTGGTAGGTCATCTGCGTGCGGCCGAAGGTGGCGTTGTTGGTGGGTACCGACAAGAACTCGGCGCCGGATTTCACGGCCCCACGGGCCGAGCGGTCGAACGCGATCTCCCAGCAGGTCGACACCCCGACCGTCACCTGTCGCCCGTTCGCAACGTCGACGTCGACCACCCCGGGGCCCGTGCCCGCCTTGAAGTTCCCCGCCTGCTCCGCGTAGGAAGAAAAGTGCGTGAAAAAGCTTCGCCACGGCAAGTATTCACCGAACGGCTGGATGATGTGCTTGTCGTATCGACCGCGGATCTGCTGTCCGTCTGCCGCCAACCGCCCGTCCCAGACGAGCACGGTGTTGGTCGGTCGTCCGTCTGGATTTCGCACAAGAGTACCCACCATGATCGGGGCGTCGATGGCGATCGATGCGGCCGTGATCTCGGCCGCAGCATCGGAGTTCGCGGTCGGATCGATGTCGGAGGCGTTCTCCGGCCACAACACGATGTCGGGTTGGGGCGAGTCCCCTGCCTTGACGGCTTCGGCAAGCCGCATTGTCTCGCGGACGTGATTGTCGAGTACAGCACGGCGCTGTGAGTTGAAGTCGAGACCGAGCCGGGGCACATTGCCCTGGATCGCGGCAACTGTGATCACCTCGCCCGAGGTGTTGCGGCCGTCTACGGAGGGCCAGAGCGCCGCCGCGACCACCGGCGCGAGCAGCGCCAGCGCGGTCGCCGCGATCACCGCCTGCCAGCGGCGCGGCGCACGGGCGAGAGCACCTGCGAGCGCCGCAAGCGCGGCACCGGTCAGCGCGACCCCGAACGACACCAGCGGCGCTCCACCGATCGAAGCCAGCGAGAGCATCGGGCCACCGATCTGCCCGAATGCCACCCTTCCCCACGGGAAACCGCCGAAGGGAAACGATGACCGGGCCCATTCGACTGCAACCCAGGTGATCGCGAACCAGAGCGGACCGAGCGGCAAGGTGGTCGTCCGCACCGCCAGGACCCCGAACAATCCGGTGTACAACGACAGCACGATGGCGAGCGCCACCCACGGTAACGGTCCCACGTAGACGCCGATCCACGGGAGCAGTGGCAGGAAGAACGCCAGCCCGTAGACGAAGCCGTACCAGAAACCTTCACGGAAGCGGACGACGCCGCTGAGCGAGCCGGCGAGGAACGCCAGCGACACGATGCCCAGGAACCAGAGGTTCCGAGGCGGGAACGCAGCCCACATCAGTAGGCCGCCTGCCACGCTGCCTGCGGTCCGCAAGAGGAACTCCCGGGTTCCGAAGAACCCGACCCTCTCGCGGAATCCGGCGTTACCCGCCGCGGTGGTCACGGCCGTCACAAACCTGCCCGATCGTAGATCGGCGTACCGGCTCGCACCGTCCGGACACACTCGGGCAACCGCGTGCCCGGTCGGAGATCCGGCAAGGCGGGTACCCGAGAACGCGGATCGGTGGACCACCGTGCCACGGCCGGATCAGCCGATCCCTCGACCACGAGTTCGTCGACCTCCCACACGGCGTAGTCGGCGGGAGCACCTGGGACCAGCGTTCCGGCGACGCCATCCCGCTCTCCCCCGGCGCGCCAGGCCCCGCGCGTGGCTGCCGCGAAAGCCGCCCGCACCGAGATCGCACTTGTGGGGTTGTTGTGGTGTGCAGCAGCGGCGATCGCCTCCCACGGGCGCATCGATGTCACCGGGGCATCAGAACTGAAAGCCAATCCGACCCCGGCCCTTGCGAGTTGCGCGAAATTGTTGAGTGAGCGTCCCCGCGGTAGCCCGAGTCGCTGTTCATAGAGCTGCCCGGGGCCACCCCACAGCGCATCGAACAGTGGCTGCATGCTGGCGATGACGCCGCACGACGCCAGAATGGCCGCCTGCTCGGCAGTGATCATCTCTGCGTGTTCGATCCGGTGACCCATGCGCGCGAGGGCAGGGGCGCCGAGTTCGGCAGCCACCGTGGTGAAGGCCTCGACCAGGACATCGGTGGCACCATCTCCGATGACGTGGAAGCCGCTCTGGATGCCGGCCTCGGTGCACGCCCGGATGTGCCGGGTGACGGTGTGGCCGTCGAGGTAGCAGACCCCGCTGGTGTGGGCGTCGGTGTAGGGCTCGCGCAGCAGCGCAGTGTGCGAGCCGATCGCTCCATCGATGAACAGGTCCCCGCCGAGAGCATGGGCGCGGGTCGCGGCGAGCAGCGATGTCGCCTGCTCTGCGTCAGCGACCGGCGCGCCCCAATATCGCCGGATCTGCACCGCATGGTCGAGATCCGCGAGCAAGAGGAAGTCGTCGAGCCCACTGATGTCGGGGCCACCGTTTTCGTGGACGGCGACAATACCGTGTGAGGCAGCGTCGTCGAGGGCCGACTGCTGGGCTCGGTACCGGCCGGTCTGCGACAGCAGCAGGCGGGCGGCGCCGCGCACGCGGTGATGGGCGTCGGCCGTCAGAGGACCTTGTTCATCGTAACCCTGAGCGCCGATCAGGCCGTCGGCGCGCGAACGCAGAGCGGTCGAGGCAACTGCGCTGTGTTCGTCGATCCGGGCCAGATAGACCGGCCGGTAACCGACCACCGCGTCGATCTCCGCGGTCGTCGGGCAGGTCAGGTCGGGCCAGTTCGACTCGTCCCAGCCCAGACCCCAGATGAGGTCGGTATCAGTGTTCTCGGTGACGTATCGGCGGATCTGCTCGAGGCAGTCTTCGCGGCTGACCGCTTCGCTGAGATCGAGACCACGGATCGCGAGGCCGGTCGAAGTGAGGTGCACGTGCGAGTCGACAAACGCCGGCGCGACCAGTGCACCACCGAGGTCGATGATCTGGGCCTTCGGATGCAGCGTGCGGCCGACCTGGTCGGATCCGACCCAAACCACCACACCGTTTTCTATCGCCATGGCGGTTGCATCGGGGGCCACCGGCGAGTAGATGTGCCCGCCGATCAGCAGTTGACTGTCCACGACGGTCCAGTCTGCCTGTCAGGCGCCGACTCGGTGTGGCCAGGGCCGCGAACCGATGGAGTCAGCGGTCGGTCTGTGGCTTACGCAACTGCGGACGGGTGGCGTCGTACGCGGTCGGGCCGTACCCCGTGGTGTCGACAACCTGTCCCTCGACGACGGTGACGCCCGCCATTCCCCGGCCGTACCGCGCGTAGGTCTCCATCGTTCCGACCACCTTGCGTGTGCCGAGCGCGATGACAACAGGACGAAGGAGCAGGCGGATCGGCTTGAGCAACAGAAGGATTCCAACCGCTGTGCTGACCAGGCCAGGAATGATCATGGCGATGGTCGCTGCGGCGAGCAGCGCAGTGTCGGCAACGGGCGCCGCGGATTCTGCCGGCCCGGCCGGCTGGCCGGCAGCGGCCTTCTCACCCGCTTCCCGCAGGTTGCGAAACACTTTGGCGCCTTGTCGGCGCAGGAGCCAGAACCCGCCGATCACCGTTGCCAGTCCGAGCAGCAGGGTCCATCCGAAGCCGATGGCGTAGCAGAGTCCCACGAAGGCGGCGATTTCGATTGCCACGTAGAGGAGGAAGAGCGCGAACTTCATGAGAACCATCCCGACTATCGGCTGTGCGTACACCCGGTCAACGCACGGGACGTCCGATTTTCTCCCGCCCCCCGAAAATGGTGGGTTCTGGCGAGCGTTTCCGCAGGCAAAGTCAAGTGGTCAACGCAACGAGCTGGTCTTAGCCGTGACTTCTTGACGGGCCTGGAGGACTCACCGGCTGGCGGCGTGGGCAATCGACCCGCGTCGCCTGTGGAGGGGCTTGGGGTAGTTGCTCTTGCTTCCGGTTCGGGGGCAGGGACGGGGTATGGATTTACTTAGGCGGCGGCGTGTACGGCAAGTAGTTCGGTCAGGGCTTGGGCCGGAGTTTTCCACTCCAGGGTTTCCCTCGGCCGTCTGTTGAGGGTCGCAGCGACGCGGGCGACGTCGGCTGCGGTGTGCACGCTCAGGTCGCTGCCTTTGGCGAACCAGTGGCGCAGCAGCCGGTTGGTGTTCTCGTTGCTACCGCGCTGCCACGGTGAGTGTGGATCGCAAAAGTACACAGGCGCTTGGAGTTCGAGCTGAATCCGGTCGTAGGCAGCGAGCTCGGTGCCGCGATCCCAGGTAATGGATCGCCGTATGTGGGCGGGCAAGTCTCCCATCGCTGTGATCATTGCGCCAGCAACGGTATCGGCTTGGTGATTGCCCGGCAGGTGCAGCAAGATCACGACCCGGGAGGTTCGTTCGACCAACGTCCCGATCGCTGTGCCACCGGACCCCATGATCAGGTCACCTTCCCAATGCCCCGGGACCTTACGATCTTTCACATCCGGGCGGTCAACGATCTTGAGGGCTTTGTCGTAGATTTTTCCCTGTCGACTCGCGCTGATTCGCGACTTACGCGCCGGCCTACTGGTGGACAGAGTCTTGTACAGGTCCGCCCGCAGCGACCCACGCGACTGGACGTACAACGTGTTGTACAGCGTCTCGTAGCTAATTTGATGCGCCCTGTCGTTGGGGAACTGAACCTTGAGCGAATGCGACACAACCCTGGGACTCCACCCGTCGTCAAATGAGTCTTCCATCATCTGCTGTTCGGGGTGGCCATCGAGCTTGAATGCTTTAGGCCGCAACGCATTGACCTTGGATCGCTGGTGCGCCATCAGCGCGTGATAGGTGCCGTCGGCGTTGGAGTTGCGGCCGATCTCACGCCACACCGTCGTCCGCGGCCGACCTATGAGCATTGCGATCTCAGTGACGCCCAGATCGCGCTGCAGTGCCGACTGGATCTCGATCCGCTCGCCCAACCCCAGTCGATGCCCTCGCTGCTCAGTGCCATCGTCGTCGACCACAACCGCCAGGCCGCCTACTCCGCCCTTCATCAGTGTCATGCCGCCAGCATTCGCCCACCAGCGGTCGGCAGTGCTGTTCGACACGCCCATCACCCGAGCCGCAAAATCCTTCGTCGACCCCGTGCAGAGCAGATCGAAGAACCCAAATCGAATAGCAATATCAAACGGACGTCTACCCATCGCAACCTCCAAGCAGTCAGTGTTGCGTTGACCGTATGAATTTGCCGCAGGTCACGCTCGCCAGAACCCATCAACATCGGGTCAGTCGCCTTCGATATCGCCTTCGGTCTCCAGGAAGACACGGCGGAGTTCGTCGAGCATCTCCGGAGGCGGGGCAGCCCACATCTCTCGTTGCGCGGCCTCGAGGAGCCGTTCGGCGATTCCGTGGAGCGCCCAAGGATTCGACTTCGTCATGAAGTCGTTGTTCGCCTGATCGAGCACGTAGGACTCGGTCAGTTGCTCGTACATCCAGTCGGCCATGACGTTCGTGGTCGCATCGTAGCCGAACAGGTAGTCGACGGTCGCCGCCATCTCGAACGCGCCCTTGTATCCGTGGCGTTGCATCGCCGAGATCCACCTCGGGTTGACCACGCGGGCGCGGAAGACGCGGGTGGTCTCCTCCGACAGCGTCCGGGTACGGACGTTGTCCGGGCTGGTGCTGTCCCCGATGTATGCCTCGGGGTCCTGACCGGTCAGCGCACGCACCGTGGCGACCATGCCGCCGTGATACTGGAAGTAGTCGTCGGAATCGGCGATGTCGTGCTCACGGGTGTCGGTGTTCTTGGCTGCCACCGCAATCCGGCGATAGGCCGAGCGCATGTCTTCGACCGCCGCGACTCCGTCTCGACCCCGACCATACGCATAACCGCCCCATGCGGTGTACACCTCCGCGAGGTCGGCGTCGCTGCGCCAGTCCTTGGAGTCGATCAGTTGCAGCAGGCCGGCGCCATAGGTCCCGGGTTTGGAACCGAAGATCCGGGTGGTCGCGCGATCGGTGTCGCCGTGTTCGGCGATGTCGGCACGGGCGTGGGCGGCAACGTAATTGGATTCGTCGGGCTCATCGAGGGCTGCGACCATCCGCACGGCGTCGTCGAGGATGGTGACCACGTGAGGGAACGCGTCGCGAAAGAAACCCGAGATACGGACCGTGACATCGATACGCGGTCGACCCAATTCTGCGAGATCGATCAGGTCGAGCTTCGTCACGCGGCGAGACGCCTCGTCCCAGATCGGCATCACGCCCAGCAACGCAAGGACTTCGGCGATGTCGTCGCCAGAGGTCCGCATCGCGCTGGTCCCCCACACCGACAGACCCACCGATCGCGGGTACACCCCGTGGTCGGTCAGATATCGCGCCAGCAAGGAGTCCGCCATCGCACGGCCGGTCTCCCAGGCCAGTTTCGACGGCACGGCCTTGGGGTCGACCGAATAGAAGTTGCGTCCCGTCGGTAGCACGTTGATGAGGCCACGTAGCGGCGAACCACTCGGCCCGGCCGGGATGAAACCACCGTTCAGCGCGTGCAGGATCCGAGGGACTTCCTGATCCGTCTGTCGAAGACGGGGCACGATCTCCGTGCCGGCGAACTCGAGGATCTGGTGAACGTCATCGGGGTGGTCGGCCGCGACCCGGGTGATCGTGTCGGTGTCCCAGTTTCCCTTCGCGCACGCGGCGACGAGCTCGCGCGCAACGGTTTCGATGTCATCGGTCGCGGTACGGCCCGCAGTGCCGTCCTCGACGAGGCCGAGAGCTTCCCGAAGTCCCGGCAGACTCTGCTTGCCGCCCCACAACTGTCGTGCCCGGAGCATCGCGAGGACGAGATCGACCTCGACGTCGTCGGCCGGCGGTTGTCCGAGGATGTGCAGCCCGTCGCGGATCTGCACATCCTTGATCTCGCACAGCCAGCCGTCGACGTGCAGCAACATGTCGTCGAAGACGTCTTCCTCCGGCCGCTCCGAGAGTCCGAGGTCGTGATCCATCTTGGCGGCCTGTAGCAGCGTCCAGATCTGCTGGCGGATGGCAGGCAGTTTGCTCGGGTCGAGCGCAGAGATGTTCGCGTGCTCGTCGAGCAGCTGCTCCAATCGCGCGATGTCGCCGTAGCTCTCGGCGCGAGCCATGGGTGGGATCAGGTGATCGACCAGAGTGGCGTGCGCGCGCCGTTTGGCCTGGGTGCCCTCGCCGGGGTCGTTGACGAGAAACGGGTAGATCATGGGCAGATCGCCGAGGGCTGCGTCGGTGCCGCACGACGCGGACATCCCGAGTGTCTTGCCGGGCAGCCACTCGAGGTTGCCGTGTTTGCCCACGTGGACGACGGCGTCGGCAGCGAAGCCGTTCTGAGCGGCGACCCAGCGGTAACACGCCAGATAGTGATGGCTCGGCGGCAGATCCGGATCGTGGTAGATCGCGACCGGGTTCTCGCCGAAGCCGCGGGGCGGCTGCACCATCAGCAGGGTATTGCCGAATTGCATCGCGGCAATCACGATGTCGCCCTCGGGGTTGACCGAACGATCGACGAACAGCTCGCCAGGTGCCTCACCCCAGTGTGTGGTCATCCCTTCCCGCAAATCGTCGGGAAGGGTGGCGAACCATTCGCGGTAATCGGCCGCAGACAGGCGAATCGGGTTGGCTGCCAATGACTCCTCGGTCAACCAGTCCGGGTCCTGACCGCCTGCGGCGATCAGGGTGTGGATCAGCTTGTCCGAGTCGTTCTCCGACAGTCCCGGGACCGAACCGTCGCCCGATTCCGGCCCGATGTCGTAGCCGGCCACACGCATCGCTTCGAGAAGTCGGAGCAAACTCTGTGGGGTGTCGAGGCCCACGGCGTTCCCGATCCGCGAGTGCTTCGTCGGATACGCCGACAGCATGATGGCTATACGTCGCTCAGCTGGAGCGATGTGACGCAATGCGCCGTGACGGACGGCGATCCCGGCGACGCGGTCGCAGCGCTCGTGGTCGGGCCGGTACCAGGGCAGCCCGTCGTCGCCGATTTCCTTGAACGAGAACGGCACCGTGATGATCCGGCCGTCGAACTCGGGCACGGCAACCTGGGTGGCAACGTCGAGCGGGGACATCCCGTCGTCGTTCGAGGCCCAGTTCTCTCGCGACGACGTCAGGCACAGACCCTGCAAGATCGGTATGTCCAGGCGGGCGAGCTGCTCGATGTTCCAGCTGTCGTCGTCGCCACCGGCCGAGGCGGTCGCGGGCGTCGCTCCTCCGGCCGCGAGCACGGTGACCACCAGGGCATCTGCCGCACCGAGTTGTTCGAGCAGATCGTCGGGTGCGGTGCGCAGTGATGCACAGAAGATGGGCAGAGCCCGGCCGCCCTTCCGTTCGATCGCGTCGGACAGTGCGTGGATGTACGCGGTGTTCCCGGCCAGGTGCTGCGCCCGGTAGTAGAGAACCGCAATGGTCGGGCCCGACGCCGGTGTCGTGTCCGGACGTTCGAGCAATCCCCACTGCGCCGTCGCGACCGGTTCGCCGAAACCGTGGCCGGTGAGCAGGACGGTGTCGGAGAGGAACGCGTGCAGGTTCGTGAGGTTGTCCGGGCCGCCTTGGGCCAAGTAGTTGTGAGCGTCCGCGGCGACACCCGGCGCGACGGTCGACATCGACATCAGGTCCGGGTCCGGAAGCTGTTCGCCGGAGAGCACCACCGTCGGCAGCCCCGCAGCCAGCACGGCCTCGAGGCCCTTTTCCCAGATCTGTCGGCCGCCCAGGATCCGTACGACCACCAGATCGATGTCGGCAAGGAGCTCCGGGAGGTCTTCGTCGATCAGCAGCCGCGACGGATTGGCGAGCCGATAGTCCGCGCCACATGCCTTGGCCGTCAGCAGATCGGTGTCCGAGGTGGACAGCAGCAAGATCACGGGGTGGAACCTCCTTGCCGGGGATTCGCGCCCGACGGGTTGTGTGGCGATGGAACGACAGGGGTCTGACTTCGGGTCTCCCCGACACAGTGGCGCGACCGCGCCGGAATCGCACCGGCTTCCCTATCGCAGGTAATGATCAGACTATCGTCCCCGATGGTGGGGTCTTGTGGCGAACCCCACCTGGGCTTTCGTTCGCCAGAAGGACACACCATCGGAGGGTGAAGGCGGGCGGAAGCAGTACCGTTGAACCCATGAGCCGACCAGCTGACCGCTGCCCAGGGGTGTTTTCTGCACACCCCGCCGCAGATGGTCATCTCGCGCGGATCCGGCTACCCGGCGGACTCATCTCTCCGTCCCAATTACAGGCCCTCGTCGGAGTGGCCGATGGGTTCGGGGATGCCCATCTCGAGCTCACCTCCCGCGGCAATCTGCAGCTCAGAGGCATCTCGGACCTTGACGGTGCCGCCGAGCTGATCGCCGACGCCGGCTTGATCCCGACCCCGAGCCACGAGCGAGTGCGCAACCTGCAGCTGTCGGCGCTCACCGGGCGGCGCGGCGGACTTCTCGACGCACGGCCGATTCTCGGTGACCTGGACGTCGGACTTCGCGCCGATCCCGGGCTCGCCCACCTGCCTGGCCGTTTTCTGTTCGGTGTCGATGACGGCCGCGGCGACATCGTGGGCGAAGCGCCCGACGCCGGGGTGCTGGCCATCGACGGCGACACCCTGGAAATCGTGGTGGGTGGGGTTCCCACCGGCCGCGTCACCACCGTCGACCAGGCAGCACAGACGCTGTTGGCGGTGGCAGATGCGTTCTTGGTCGACCGCACGGACGAGTGGCGGATCGAGGACCTGGCCGGTCATCCTGCGATCAATGACCTGCTCGAATCGCTCGCCCACGCGCCCCCGCACCACTTGCCGTTTCCGCCCACGGAACCCCTGGTCGGGTGGCTCGACCAGGACGATGGACTCGTCGCCCTCGGTGCGGTCGTGGCGCACGGCCGCATGTCGGCGCGCATCGCCGAGTTCCTCGCGGCGATCGAACGGGACATCTACTTCACCCCGCGCAAAGAGATCGTCATCGTCGACCTCTCGGAAGGGATGGCCGACACCGTCTTACGGGTGCTCGCCCCCATGGGACTCATCTTCGACGCGAACTCACCATGGACCCGGGTCAGCGCGTGTGCCGGCTCCCCCGGATGCGACAAGTCCCGCGCTGACGTCCGCGGGGACCTGCAGTTGATGCTCAGCGCACCCGACGTCGAGCTCACCTCTCGCGAGCACTGGGTTGGCTGCGAACGTGGGTGTGGGTCACCCCACGGAGGCCACACCCGCGTCGAGGCCACCGACGACGGGTACGTACGTCAGCAGATCTGAGCGACCTCTATCGTGGCAAACACCATGTATTCCTATATTCGAGACGGCGCGGAGATCTACCGCCAGTCCTTCGCCACGATCCGCTCCGAGGCAGACCTCGGCGGTTTCGACGATGATTTGTCGCGCGTCGTCGTCCGGATGATCCATGCCTGCGGTCAGGTTGACCTGACCGCCGACGTCCGGGCCAGTGACCGGGTGGTCACTGCCGCACGCGGAGCCCTCGAGGCCGGCGCCCCGATTCTCTGCGACGCCAACATGGTTGCCTCCGGAGTCACCCGGAAGCGACTGCCTGCCGACAACGACGTCCTGTGCATGCTCCGAGATCCTCGGACTCCCGATCTCGCGGCCGAATTGGACACCACGAGAACGGCTGCGGCCATAGAGCTTTGGCGACCAGTCCTGGAGGGAGCAGTGGTCGCGATAGGCAATGCACCCACCGCGCTGTTCGCTCTCCTCGAGCTCATCGACGCGGGCGGGCCACGTCCCGCGGCGGTGGTCGGCGCACCAGTTGGCTTCATCGGAGCAGCCGAATCGTGCCAGGCCCTCGCCGATCGCACCGACCTCGAGTACCTCACCGTGCTCGGCCGGCGCGGAGGTTCGGCCATCACCGCGGCAGCTGTCAACGCGCTCGCTTCGACGGCGGAATAGAGAGACCATGACCGGCAAACTATGGGGTGTGGGCCTGGGCCCCGGGGACAGCGAACTCGTGACCGTCAAGGCCGCCAGAGTGATCGGCGAGGTCGACGTCGTCGCGTATCACTGCGCCAGGCACGGCAGGTCCATCGCCCGGTCCGTCGCGGCACCGTACCTGCGCAGCGGTCAGATCGAAGAAAAGCTGATGTATCCGGTCACCACGGAGAGCACCGACCACCCCGGCGGCTACCGAGGCGCACTCGCAGACTTCTACACCTCCGCGGCACAGACTCTGGCACAGCATCTTTCGGCAGGACGAAGTGTCGCTCTGCTCGCCGAAGGCGATCCCCTCTTCTACAGCTCGTACATGCACATGCACAAACGCCTGGTCACCGATTTCGACACCGAGATCATCCCCGGAGTGACCTCTGTGAGTGCATCGTCGGCCGCCACCGGTCTGCCTCTGGTCGAGGCGGACGAAACGCTCACCGTCCTACCCGGCACCCTTCCCAAGGACGAACTGGTCCGCCGACTGCGCGACAGTGACGCCGTGGCCATCATGAAGCTCGGCCGAACCTTCCCCGATGTCGTTGCTGCACTGACCGAAGCGGGCCGCCTCGAGCAGGCCTGGTATGTCGAGCGGGCTTCGACGCCGACACAAAAGGTGATTCCCGTCGCCGACGTGGACGCCTCGACGGTTCCGTATTTTTCGATGATCGTCATACCCGGCGAGCTGAACAATCCACTGATCTCCGAGTCGAGTCACGATTCCGGCCAGGTCGTCGTGGTCGGCCTCGGACCCGGTGCAGATCGGTGGACGACCCCTGAGGTGCGTACCGAACTGGCCCAGGCCACCGACCTGGTCGGCTACAAGACGTACCTGAACCGGATCACGCCGCGTGCCGGCCAACGACTGCACGCCAGCGACAACAAGGTCGAGTCCGAACGAGCCTGCATGGCACTCGATCTCGCCAAGGGCGGTGCACGGGTCGTGGTGGTGTCCTCGGGGGATCCCGGCGTCTTTGCCATGGCGGCCGCTGTCATCGAAGAAGCCGCCGACGACCAGTGGCGTGAGGTGCCCGTTCGCGTGGTGCCCGGAGTGACGGCCGCCAACGCCGTCGCGAGTCTGGCCGGCGCTCCCCTCGGCCACGATTACGCGGTGATCTCCTTGTCGGATCGCCTCAAGAGCTGGGATGTCGTGGCCGATCGGGTCCGGGCGGCACTACGCGCCGACCTCGTGCTGGCCATCTACAATCCGGGGTCGGCCAGCCGAACCTGGCAGGTCGCCGAGTTGAAAGACATCCTGCTGCAGCAGATTGCAGGCGCAACCCCGGTGATACTCGGACGCGACGTCGGCGGACCCGAACAGTCTCTGGTGATCACCACGGTCTCCGACCTGGATCCGGCAAGCGTCGACATGCGGACACTCCTGATCATCGGGTCCACCACCACCACCGTCGTCGACCGGGTGGGCGGACAGGCAGTGTTCACGAATCGTCGCTACTCGGCAAGCCCCGCCACCCAGTGAGCGGCCTCGGCCGCGGTGTGAACGCGCGGCCCAGCGGGGGTGGATGGCCTACGCACCATGATCACCGGCAGCGACAACTCCCGCGCGGCATCGAGTTTGGCCCTCACCAACCGGCCGCCGCTGTTCTTCGTCACGATGACGTCGATACCGTGGTCGCGCATCAGGGCGAGTTCACCATCGAGTGTGTAGGGACCCCTGCTTCGGATCGTGGTGCTGTGTCGGGGCCCCTCACGCTCGGGTGGGTCCACGAGCCGAATCAGGAACCACGCATCATCGACGGCGTTGAAGGCGTCGACGTCTTGTCGTCCCGTGGTCAGGAAGACCCGCAGATCGTCCCGCACGGCTGCCATCTCGGCGACGGCGCGCGCGGCGGCACCCATGTCGTCGACCTCGATCCAGGTGTCACCGGGTCGAGCCTTCCACGCAGCTCTGCGCAAGGTCAGCAGCGGTAGTTCGACGACAGCGGCCGCCTGGGCAGCGTTCGCTGAGATCACTCGGGCGAACGGATGAGTGGCGTCGACAACGGCGGTGCACTCGTTCGATCGAAGCCACGAGACGAGCCCGTCGACGCCGCCGAAACCACCGACCCGAACCTCACCCACAGGCAGCGCGGGATTCTTCACCCTTCCCGCCAGAGAAGAGACAGAGTCGATTCCGGCGTCGTGGAGAAGCGTCGCGAGAGACCTGGCCTCGGCCGTACCTCCGAGGATCAGGACCCGACGGCCGTTCACGGGCGCCGGGAGTCGTCGCGGAGTTTTGTCATCCGAGCGGCCGAGTACAGGTAGCTGTCGGGGAACTGGTCCGCCGCGAGTACTTCGCCAACGAAGATGACCGCGGTGCGCACGATGTTGTCGGTAACCAGGCGTTCCGGCAGTTCCTCCAGGCGACAGCGCACAACCTGTTCGTTCTCGCGGCTGGCGAAGGCGACCACCGCGACTGGGCACTGCGCGCCGTAGTGAGGTACGAGCGCCTCGACGATCTGCTCACTCTGATGGGCGGCCAGGTGAAGGGCCATCGTGACCCCCGAACGCGCGAGCTCGTCGAGTTGTTCACCGTCAGGCATATCCGTCGACAGGGTCGATACCCGCGTGATCAGCAGGGACTGCCCCACCCCTGGGACCGTCAGCTCCTGCTTGAGCGCTGCGGCCGCCGCCGCGAAAGCAGGTACACCGGGGACGATCTCATAGTCGATGCCGAGTTTCCGGAGGTGCCGGATCTGCTCCGCGACAGCGGAGTACAAGGCCGGGTCACCGGAGTGCAGCCTGGCGACATCATGGCCCGCCCGATGCGCGTCGCTGATGTGGTCGATGATGGTCGTCAGCGGCATCTTTGCGGTGTTGATGAGGTTCGCACCGGGTGGGCAGTGCTCGAGCATCTCCTCCGGCACCAGCGATCCGGCGTAGAGGCAGGTGCCGCATTGCGACAAAACGCGGGCGCCGCGCAGGGTGATGAGGTCTGCTGCACCAGGTCCGGCCCCTAGGAAGTAGACCGTCATGGTGTTGCCACCGGCTTGTCGGCTATCCACTGCGTGACCGGCAGAGTCGGTCGCCACGCGGTCATCGACCCGAGTGGTTCGGCATGATCAACCTGAAAACGACGAAGCGTGCCGCCGACCGCTGAGTGCCAATCGACCAGCAGCGCTTCAGATTCGATGGTCACAGCGTTGACGACGATGCGGCCACCTTCGAGCAGCGCGTCCCAGCAACCCTCCAGGATTCCCGCAGTGGTCACGCCCCCGCCGATGAAGATCGCATCGGGGTCGGGCGCGTGTCCGAAGTGCTCCGGCGCGGACTCGAGTACCGTCAACCCCTGCGCGACACCGAGTTCAGAGGCGTTGTGGCCGATCCGATCGCGCCGAGCGCCGTCGGACTCGAACGCTATTGCACTGCACGAGGGATCAGTCCGCAGCCACTCGATCGCGATGCTTCCCGCGCCTGCGCCGACATCCCACAACAGTTGACGCGCAGCGGGACGCAGCGCGGTGACCGTCAGGGCGCGAATTGCCTGCTTCGTCATCTGCCCGTCGTTACTGAAATCGGTGTCGGGAAGACCTGCCTGCGCGCTGACCGCGGGTCCTACGCACTGGACCGCGACGAGATTGAGCCGGTCGCCGGCCGCGTGCCGCCACGCTCGTGCAATCCCGCCGTACCTGCGTTCGGCAGGGCCCCCCAATTGTTCGAGCACGGTCAGGTGCGACCAGCCGAAACCGTGAGCGGTCAGCAGCTTCGCCAGATCTCCGGGGGTCGTCTCATCGCGGCTGAGTACCAGGAGCTGCACGTTGTCGCTGACACTGGTGAGAATCGAACTCAGCGGTCGATCGACGACGCTACAGATTCGGGTGGTGGCCAGGTCCCATCCGAGCCTCGCTGCGGCGTGACTCACACTGGACACGGCTGGGAGAATCCGAACATTCTCCGCACCAACTGCTTTGACGATGCTGGCGCCCACGCCGTGAAACATCGGATCACCCGACGCGAGGATGTGAACCGGGGATGACTGCGGGTCTCCGAGAACAGTCGCAAGATGCTCTGACATCGGCGAGGTCCAGGGTCGCAGCTCCGCATCGATCGGATCGAGAAGACCGAGTTGTCGCGGCGATCCGTACACGACTGTGGCGTCTTGTAACTCGCGCTGGGAGGCCAGCGTCAGCCCATCCCACCCATCTGCACCCATGCCGACCACGATGTAGCGGTGGTCGCTCATCGCGGCAACCGGCGCCAGATCGCCTGCGGGAGAAGTCGCATGACGAAGAAGACAGGCCGTAGCCTGCCCGGGACCCAAACAACACCTTTTCTCTTGTTCATCGCTGCGACCACGGCGTCTGCCACCTGCGGCGCTGTGCTCGACATCGGTGCCGGTTTGACACCGGCCGCCATCATGTCCCGCGTCATGTTCCCGATTACGAACCCCGAGCGCACAAGCAGTAAGTGAACTCCGCTGCCGTGCAGGGCATCCGACAAACCGCTGGCGAACCCGTCAAGGCCCGCTTTCGTCGAACCGTAGACATAGTTGGCGCGGCGGACCCGCACACCTGCTACAGACGAGAACACTATGAGGTTGCCGTGTCCCGCAGCGCGCATGGCGGCTGCGAGTGGGGTCAGCACGCTGATCTGCGCGAGGTAATCGGTATGGGCTATTTGCAGCGCGTGCGTCACATCGGTCTCGGCGCGGGCCTGATCGCCCAGGATCCCGAAGGCGACGATCGCGACGTCGATGCGGCCGTGCTCGGCGATGATCTGTTCGATCAGCGCGCTGTGCTGCTCAGTGTTGTTCGCGTCGAACTCCACCGTGTGAACCGCCGCGGCATTTTCGCTCGTCAGGCGTTCGCGCTGTTCCTCGAGGTGATCGGGGCGTCGAGCCGCCAGCACGACCGTGGCACCAGCGGCGATCCGCGCAGCGACCTCGATCCCGATCTCGCTGCGTCCACCGAACAGGACCACTACCTGACCATTGCTCACCCCGTGAGTATCCCAAACGGGCAACCGGCGGTCTCCGGTCAGCCCTTGGCGGGCTTCGCCGGCTTCGGTGAGCGCAGAACCTGCACGACGTTTCGGTAGAACTCCTCGACCAGTTTGTTGGCCGAGATGACGACGTTTCCGCGATTGCGAGAAAGCGTGTGGCCGCGAGTGATCTTGAACTGCTTGGGCAATTTGCCATCGGCCGGGACCAGCGCATCGGGCGACTCACGTAGCTGGCCCAACAGTGCTCCTACGTTTGCAGAAGCCCTACCCGGAAGCACCGCCTCGACGAGGGTATCGACGTGGGCGTCAGGCATCTGTTTGACGATCCAGTTCACTCGCGTCACGGGCCGACCCTCACGAGGCGCGTCGACGAGAGTCGAGCATTCGACTGTGTCAGATCGCAGATCGACGGCGAGAGTCAGCGGTCCGGTCGCCCCGGGTACGCGGAGGGATCCGAACATCATCCCGGAGTCGGCGAGCTGCTGGATGCGGCTTGTGCTGTCAGGCCGATTACGCGGGAAGATCGGGCGGACATCGGTACTCAACAGACAAGACAAGTCATGGCCGATGTGGCGAACGAGCTGGTCGAACAGGTTGCAGACCTCGATGGCCCCCTTGTTGTCGACATTCAGTGTTCGGGTCTTCACAGCTTCTCGGACCTGGACCCATTGCGGTCCCATGTCGGTGAAGCCGTGTAGCCCGGACTTTGGATGCTGCAGGTATCGGACGAACTCCCGCAGCACCCAACTCTGTGTCGAATCCTGGACCTGTCGGTGCATCGACATCTGTATCGCAACAGAACGGATCTCATCCCAGGACAGGTGATGTAGTGAGACCTTCTTCAATTTGCGCTTGTCAATGGTGACCGGACGTTGATCGTGAGCACCCAACAGCTGGTTGCTCACCGTGATCACAGCGTCGAAACCGAGCTTCCGCGCGATGTCGACGTAGACCTCCACCTGACCGTCCTCGAGCTTCGCCGTTGACGATTTTGCTTCGACGAGCGCAGTCCATTGCTTCACTCCACGGGTGACTCGGATCAGGCCGTCGGGTCGATACTTCTTCTCGTTCCATTCGAACTCGGGCTCGATGAAGGTCTCGATCGTGCCGGCCGGCCCACTGCTTCGCCGGACAAGTTCTCGGCCGAACTCCCGCACCCCGTTCATCACCGACAGCAGTGCCGACACGGCGCGCCGCTCGCGCTCGTCACCACTCCCGATCGCGGACACCGAGAACACCCGCGCCCGATCCCACTCGGCCTCGTCGTTCAGATCGTTTCGCAAAGACCACTCAGGCAGCCTGGGTGGCCGCACGACCTTCTTGATGGTCATGGGAGCTGGATCAGCGATCGGTTCTATGTCGACAGATTGGAGGCCGTCGAGGTCCGAAGATGCCGCCGGTTCGTCGATCTCTTCCGCTATTGGACCGATCTCTGCGACTACCCCGGAACTGTCGGTGGTTGTTTGTTCATCGTCTATGTCGACCCCGAACTCCTGTGCCAGCGAAGAAAGCCCGCCCTCATACCCCTGGCCAAGTGCACGAAACTTCCACTCCTCGCCACGCCGGTAGAACTCTCCGAAGAGCAGGGCCAAAACCGGTTCCTGCACCGCGACCTTGAATACGACGCTCGGCGAGAACGATTCTGCAACCAGCAGGCTGATCTCCAGCTGGTCGGCGTTCGCGAACGTCAGCTCGGCATCGGAATCGAGACTCGCACCGACGACGATTCGGTCGACATCTGCAGGCAACGAGGCGAAATCGACGACAAGTACCTCACCTGGCGATCCTGTTGCATCGTTCGGCGACGGGGCTCGCTCCACAAGACGTACTGCACCGCCCGCGGACTCGCGCTGGTTGTAAAAGACGAAATCAGCGTTGGTGCGTACCTTCCCGGCGTTGTCGAGGAGCAAGATGCTCACGTCGGGCCGAGCCGAACTCTCTGAGGGAAACTCGCTGACGACGCCGACGACGATCTGCTCGTCACCACCACTGATCGATTCGAGGGAAAGATTCTGCCCACGAACGAGTTCGAGAGCTTCCACGGTCTGGTCCATCACGCGCCGACTATCGCACGTAGGCACCCGTTTGCGCAGGCAACAAAGGCTTCGTTGGTATGAAGAGATGACACGGTACTCAGACGTGGAGCGCGTCAGGACTGCCACTAGTCTCGATGACATGGCCAAATCAGCAGACGACCTCACCCCCGCGGCCCTCGAGTTCCTCACCGACCGTCACCTCGGCAGCCTCAGCACGGTGCGAGCCGCGGGAACGCCGCACGTCGTTGCTGTCGGGTTCACCTACGACTCCGAGGCGCAGATCGTCCGAGTGATCACGTTCGAGGGCAGCCAGAAGGTCAAGAACGTCGAACGCGCCGGATACGCGGCAGTTTTCCAGGTGGACGGACCGCGGTGGCTCACATTGGAGGGCGCGGCAGCCGTCAAACGCGACGCCGACGCGATTGCCGAGGGCGTCAGGCGCTACGCCCTCCGGTACCGGCAGCCCAAGATCAACCCGCGGCGAGTGGTCATCGAGATAAAGGTCGCACGCATCCTCGGCTCGCAGAGCTTACTCACCAAGACCGACTAGTCGGCTGTGCACGTCGTGGGTGCGACTTCGCTCGCATAACTTGGTCCCGCTCGGTCTACAGGGCGAGCGGGACCAAGTTTTGCGAGCGGGAGCGTGTGATCGTTGGGGGGTCAGACGACCTTCAACTCGTGCGTTTGCCGATTGAGCGGTTCACAGCCGTCCTCGGTGACGACGACGATGTCTTCGATGCGAGCGCCCCAGCTCCCCGGAAAGTAAATTCCTGGCTCGATACTGAACGCCATGCCCGGGGCAAGTGGGATGTCATTGCCGGACACGATGTACGGCTCCTCGTGCACCGACAGTCCGATGCCATGTCCGGTTCGGTGCACGAACTGCTCCCCGAGTCCTGCGTCGACGAGTATGTCGCGGGCGGCAGCGTCGATCTGCTCGGCGCGAACCCCGGGCCGCACTGCGGCGACAGCGGCAGCCTGCGCTCGTTGCAAGATCGCGTATTGCTCGGTGACGGCACTCGAAGCTGTTCCCACACAATAGGTTCGAGTGCAGTCGGAGTTGTAGCCCGGTTCTACGGGTCCGCCGATATCGACCACGACCACGTCACCGTCCTCGATCACACGATCGGAGACCTCGTGGTGGGGATCGGCGCCGTTGGGACCGGAGCCCACGATGATGAACTCGGCCCCGGTGTGGCCCTCGGCGACGATCGCCGCCTCGATGTCAGCGGCGACCTCGCTCTCGGTACGGCCGGCCTTGAGCCATTCGCCCACCCGGGCGTGCACGCGGTCGATGGCTGCACCCGCCTCACGAAGCGAGTCGATCTCGGCTTGGTCCTTGACCATCCGCAGCTCTCGGAGCACCGCGGTGGCCAGTTCCGGGCCGGATCCGATTCGGGCCGCCAAGGGGACGGTGTGCAGGGCGGGCGCAACATCCGACACCGCATATCGGCCGATCTCATCGTCGAGGGCCGCTGTGGCGAGAGCATACGGATCCTGGCCGTCGACCCAATCGTGAATCGGCAGTCCGAGCTCGCCGACGGCCGATTCCCGTAGCGCTGCGAGTTCGAGTCGCGGCACGATCACCTGGGCCTCACGGTGTGGGTTGATCACAAGTGCGGTCAGCCGCTCGAACGTGGCCGCGCGGGAACCCGTCAAGTAGCGAAGATCGGGCCCCGGTGTGATGAAAAGCGCGGTCAGCCCCGCTTCTGCGGTCAGCGTCTGCGCCCGTTCGAGCCGTGATCTGTACACCGATGCCGAGAATCTCTGCTCCACCATGCACCCAAGGCTAACGGCTGCACTGAATGTGGCATCGTGAACAGTCCATGAAGCATCGAACGACGATAAGCGTCGGGGCGCGCCGAGTTCTTGGTGAGGAGACCAATCCTTGGCCGCTGAACAGGCGAAGTTCGCCGCTTGGCCCCAAGATGGGTGAAACACACAACGAGGAGGTCATCGTGGACCGTGAAGGCACGCCCCGCCGTCTTCGCGCGGTTCCGAGTGACGCCACACAGGTGCAGTTCGCCACGCTGCACGGGTACAAGCGCGCATATCGCATGGCTGGCAGCGGGCCCGCCGTCCTGCTCTTGCATGGCATCGGCGACAACTCGTTGGCATGGGAGCCGCTGTTCGATCAGCTCACCGAGAAGTTCACCGTGATCGCGCCGGACTTTCTGGGTCACGGTTTCTCCGATCGGCCACGCGCGGACTATTCGGTCTCGGCCTTTGCCAACGGGATGCGGGACCTGCTCACGTACCTCGACATCGAGCGAGTGACCGTCGTGGGACACTCGCTCGGCGGAGGAGTTGCCGGACAGTTCGCCTATCAGTACCCCGAACTCGTCGAACGCCTCGTCCTCGTGGGAACCGGCGGTGTCACCAAAGACGTGAACCCCGCACTGCGCGCATTGTCACTTCCGTTCTCCGAATACGTTCTCGGCCTGCTGTCGATTCCTGCGGTGTTCTCGACGTTCTCCACCGCCGCCAAGTCTTTGCAGAACCTGATCCCTGCCGCCCTGTTCACCGACAACAACGAGATCGTGCGCGTCCTCGAACGCATGCCCGAGAAGGGCTCGGCTGAGGTCTTTGCCCGCACACTCCGCTCAGCGGTGGACTGGCGCGGACAAGTCGTGACCATGCTGGACCGCTGCTATCTCAGCGCGGGCATTCCGACGTTGATCGTGTGGGGTTCGGACGATCAGGTGATACCTGTGGCCCACGCCCACATGCTGCACAGTGCGATGCCGGGATCTCAACTGGAAATCTTCGACGGCGCCGGTCACTTTCCATTCCGTGACGATCCGGACCGATTCCTCGCACTGTTCTTCACCTTCGTGGCCGCCACCAACCCCGCGGTCATCTCACGAAATGACGTGAAAACCGCACTCCGGCAGGGACCTTCCGAGAAACCGTTGACCGGGAACAGCGGAACACGGCTGGCGGTACTGGATGCGCTGGGAAACGACGAGCGAAGCGCCACATAGCTCGGATCCCCTCGTGCGACGGCCGATCTGGCATGGTTGAGGCATGAGCCCCCCGGTGATGTTGCTCGACGGTGCGAGTCTGTGGTTCCGGGCGTTTCACGCCCTGCCCGAGAAGATGACGGCACCGGACGGCCGGCCGGTGAATGCCGTGCGAGGCTTTGTCGACATGATCGCGTCGCTGGTGACCCGTGAGCATCCGCACCGACTCGTGGTGTGCCTCGATCTCGACTGGCGGCCGGCGTTCCGCACCGACCTCATCCCGTCCTACAAGGCGCACCGAGTGGCCGAAGAAGCCACGGACGGGTCGGAAGAAGTTCCGGACACCCTGACGCCCCAGGTGGACATGATCATGAGAGTCCTTGCCGCCGCCGGTATTGCGACCGCCGGAGCGGAGGGCTGCGAGGCGGACGACGTCCTCGGCACGCTCGCCGACAGCGAAGGCACCGACCCGGTCATCGTGGTCAGTGGAGATCGAGATCTGCTGCAAGTGGTCGCCGACGATCCCGTGCCGGTGCGGGTGTTGTACGTCGGGCGCGGACTCGCCAAAGCCGAGATGTATGGCCCGGCCGAGGTCGCCGAACGATATGACCTCCCCACCGACAATCCCGGATCCGCGTACGCCGAGATGGCGATAATGCGCGGTGATCCCTCTGATGGGCTGCCCGGAGTGGCCGGTATCGGAGAGAAGACCGCCTCAAAGCTGTTGCACCAGTTCGGCAACCTCGATGAGCTGCAGCGCGCCGCTTCGGCCGCCGACAAGCGAGTGTCGACCCGGCAACGCAGGTCACTCGCCGAGGGCGCGGACTATCTCAGCGCGGCGCGCACGGTCGTCTTCGTACGGACCGATGCCGACATCGTCGGACTGGGCGACGATCATCTGCCTTCCGAACCGGCGGATCCCGCCGCCCTCGCCGACCTCATCGAAGAACTCGGAATAGGCTCGTCGGTGGGCCGGCTCAGTAAGGCGCTCGGCTGGCAGGTCGGCTGACCAGCGAAAAGCACACCGATCCCGCTGCTCGATCACGCTGCGGTGGGTTGCCCTACCTCGTACTTGCCGTCATCGTCGAGGAACGTGATCTTCACCTGCTGATTGGCGCCTGCGACGGTCGCGGTACAGGTGAAGGTGTCGCCCTTCTTGATTTCCTTGTCTTTCGGGCACTGTACGTTCTGCACATCTTTCGCCTGATAGTCGGTCTCGAGGACCGTCTTGACACCTTCTTGAGCCGCATCCTGGCTCAGGACTTTTGTGACCGCGAACCCCGGCGCCAAGAACGCGGTGACGAGGAGTACGACCGCAATCAGCGCAACGACGCCCGCTCCCACGAACAGCGGCAGGTTCTTCTTCGACTTCGGCGGCGCCATGTTCGCGAACTGGTCGGGACCGCCCTGACCGAACTGTCCGGGCTGTCCGTACTGGCCGGCTTGGCCCGGCTGGCCGTACTGACCCGGCTGCCCGTACTGGTTCGGCGCGTTCTGGGGTGCACCGAATTGTTGCCCCGCGGGCTGACCATACTGGCCCGGTTGCTGACCGTATTGCCCGGGCTGACCCGGCTGCTGGCCGTAGTGACCCGGCTGACCGTAGCTGCCCCCGGGAGGCTGCTGCGGGTACGGAGCGCCCTGCTGCGGTGCCTGTCCGCCCCAACCCTGTTGCGGCGGTTGGCCTTGCGGTCCCTGCCCCTGTGGCTGTTGTTCGCCGGGCGTAGGAGGCCGATACTGGGTCTGACTCCACTGATCAGGCTGCTGACCGCCCTGCTGCCACGCATCAGGCGCCCCCGTGCTGCCCGGATTGTTGGGGTCGTGTGGCCCGCTCATGTTGTCCCTCCGCTTGTCCTCACCGCACCGAAGTTACGGGGATCACCGACCCCGAACATACCGCACATCCCGGGCGTGTTTCGGAAGGCACAAACCGAGCGAGGGACGGTGTTGCTGCTGTCGAGATGAGGCTCAACCGAGCTCGACGGCCACCACACCACGGCGGATACCGGCGATCGCGGCCGTTGCCGACTTCGTCAACCGGGATTCTCCGGACGATTCCAGACTCGCCGCCGTGCGAATCTGCTCCAGCAGATCGATGACCTGCCGGCTCCAGCGCACGAAGTCGCCCGCAGGCAGCGAGGTGCCGCGTTCGCCGGCGGCGGCGAGAACCTCGGTCAGGCTCCGACCGGATGCCCAGAGATAGATGGCTGTCGCGAATCCGGCGTCGGGCTCCCGGGTGGGTTCGATGAGATGGCTCATCTCGATCCGCGTCAGCGCCTGCCACGCGGCATGTGTGCGGCTCAGTGCCTCACGGACGCTGGCGACACCGGTGACCAGTTCCGCGCCGGCGTAAGAATCGCGGCGCGATTCGTACACGACCGACGATGCAACGGCTGCGAGTTCGGCAGCGCCGAGCTGGTCCCACAGCCCGGACCGGATGCATTCGCAGATCAGCAGGTCGCTTTCGCTGTACACGCGGCTCAGGGTGTCCCCTGCCCTGGTCACCATGAGGTCGCCGTTGGACTTACCAGCGTTCTGTTCGAGATATCCGAGTTCTTTGAGCACCCCGACGATCCGGTCGAAATTGATCGACAGGGTGGACGTGCGTTGCGCGACCGACTCCTCCAACGACGCGATCTCCCGCGCGACGCGGTTGCGCCGTTCCGCGAGTCGAAAGAGCTCGTCGTGTTGCGGTATCTGGTGCGCCGGGTGGTCGCGTAACTCGGAACGCAGCCGCGCGAGTCCGGTGTCGTCGGCTGCTTGCGTACGTTTGCTCTGCTTGCCTTTCGGCATGTCGATCCCCGCGGACCTCAACGCGGACGCGAGATCTCGACGACCGCGCCCGGTTCTCCGGTCGATCTGCTTGGCCAGCCGCATGTTCCCGAGCACCTGCGGCGGGTTGAGGAAATCACGCGGTCCGACGCGACCACACCAGGCGTCTTCACAGATCACCAGTGGCTTCGGGTCGCGAAGGTCCGTAGCGGCCTCGAGGACCACAGCCAATCCACGATGCCTGCCCCCGTGCAAACCGATCACCTGTCCGCGTTTGAGGGCGGAGAGATCCTCGACCGTGCTCTGCTGGGTGGCCATACGGTTCTCGAACTTCAAAGAGCGCTCGCGGGAGCGGATCTCTTCACGCAGCCGCGTGTAGCCGAGAAACCCATCGATTCCACCATCGAGTCCCCGGCCTTCGGCCCGGTTCTCGAGTTCGATCTCGATCTTGCGGAGCTGCCGCCGTGCAGTGTCGATCTGCCGGGCCTGACCCACCACCGACTTGTCGGCCTGGAACTGCGCGAAGGATCGGTCGAGGAGATTGCGAGAGCCGGCGAGTCCGAGTCTGCCGATCAGGTTCACGGCCATGTTGTATTCGGGCGCGAACGAACTCCGTAGTGGAAACGTTCTCGCCCCGGCGAGTCCGGCCACCCGTGTGGGCTCGAGATCGTCGGTCCACACGACAACCGCATGACCTTCGACGTCGATGCCGCGGCGGCCCGCGCGCCCGGTCAACTGCGTGTACTCCCCCGGCGTCAGGTCGACGTGGGCTTCACCGTTGAACTTGATCAGACGCTCGAGCACCACTGACCGGGCAGGCATGTTGATTCCCAGAGCGAGAGTTTCTGTTGCGAATACGGCCTTCACCAGCCCCTTCACGAAGAGCTCTTCGACGGCATGGCGGAACGCAGGGAGCAATCCGGCGTGATGCGCGGCGAAACCTCGGGTCAGGCCTTCCCGCCAAGTCGGTACCCCGAGAATGTCTTGATCGGACGCGGAGAGTTCCGACACGTATTTGTCGACGATTCGATTGACCTCGTCGGCCTGGTGCGGCTCGAGCAATCGCAGCCCCGACCGAAGGCACTGACTCAGTGCGCCTTCACATCCAGCGCGCGAGAAGATGAAGCCGATCGCAGGCAACAACCCGTCACGGTCGAGCCTGGCGATCAGATCAGGTCGAGAAATCGGGCGAGTGCCGCCCCGTCGCCCGTCGTTGCGCTGCGATCCGCCCCTGCGGCCCCGCGATCCACGCGGCGTGTAGTCATCGTCCCGACGGGCTGCCAACTCGCGGTGTCTGATGTAGCGAGTCAGTTCGGGGTTGACCGCGCGCTTCTTGTTCGGTGCGCTCGGGTCCTTGCTGTCGAACAGATCGAAGAGCCGGTTCCCGACGATCATGTGCTGGCTGAGAGGAATCGGGCGATGGTCGTCGACGATCACCGTCGTGTCGCCGCGGACCGTTTGGATCCAGGACCCGAACTCTTCCGCGTTGCTGACCGTCGCCGACAGGCTGACCACTCGCACGGACGGCGCCAGATGCAGGATCACCTCTTCCCAGACCGCACCGCGGAAGCGGTCGGCCAGGAAGTGGACCTCGTCCATCACCACGTGCGACAAATGCTGCAAAGCAGGAGAATTCGCGTAAATCATGTTTCGCAAGACTTCAGTCGTCATGACCACGACCGGTGCGTTCGAGTTCACCGACGAGTCGCCCGTCAGCAGTCCGATCGAATCCGCTCCATGCGCCCGAACGAGGTCGGCATACTTCTGATTGCTCAACGCCTTGATGGGCGTGGTGTAGAAACACTTGCTTCCGGCAGCGAGGGCGAGATGCACCGCGAACTCGCCGACGATCGTCTTGCCTGCGCCCGTCGGAGCACACACCAGCACGCCGTGACCATCGGCCAGCGCCGCGCACGCGTCGAGCTGGAACGGATCGAGCGCGAATGCCTGGCGCGCGGAGAACTTTTCCAGTTCTACTCGAGTATCAGAGAGTGTCATCGTAGTGATCGACTCCGCTCGCCGAGGAGGTGGCCGACACCGGTGCCGGAGATCGGACAGGCGCCGTCGCCGGTTCGGCAGGCGATGCGGGGGCGATCGGCGAGGCCTCGTCGTCGCTGACGTCGCCCCACTCCAGGGCTTCCCGCTTGGCCTTGCGCTTGTCGTGGATGCGG
The DNA here is from genome assembly GCF_017377795.1 of Williamsia soli. GTDB lineage: Bacteria > Actinomycetota > Actinomycetes > Mycobacteriales > Mycobacteriaceae > Williamsia > Williamsia soli. The sequence goes on from NZ_JAFRDR010000002.1 coordinate 326,699, forward strand.
GCGATCTGGATCGCGAACTCGAGCAGGATGCACAAGGCAATTGCCAGCGCCAGCATCGTGAAGGGGTCGTTTCCGGGGGTCGCCACGGCTGCGAAGACGAACATCCCGAAATTGAGGCCGCGGCGCCACGCCTTCAGCTTCGCGTAGGGCAACACCCCGATGAGATTCAGCGAGACGATCAGCAGGGGAATTTCGAAGCTCACGCCGAAGATCAACAGTAGGTGCAGCAGGAAGTTGAAATATTGGTCGCCGGCCAGCGCCGTGATCTGGACGTTGTCACCGACGGTCAGTAGGAACTCGAATGCCTTGCTGACCACCAAGTACGCGAGAACGGCGCCACCGATGAACAGGATGGCCGCGGCAGTGACGAACGAGACCGCGTACTTGCGCTCCTTGGAGTGCATTCCGGGCGTGATGAACGACCAGAGTTGGTAGAACCAGACCGGGCAGGCCATCACGAAGCCCGCGGTCAACGCCACTTTGAGGCGGAGCATGAACTGGTCGAAAGGACCGGTCGCGAGGAGTCGGCAGGCATCGTCGGTGGTGAGGTTGGCCCGTGAGGACGCCGGCAGATCACAGTAGGGTTGACGCAGCAGGTCACCTAGAGAATCCATGCCGAGTACGCCGTGGGAATACCACAGGAAACCGAGGATCGTGGTGAACGCGATGGCGGCCACCGAGATCAGCAGCCGGGTCCGCAGCTCACGAAGGTGATCGACCAACGACATGGTGCCGTCGGGATTGACCTTGCGCTTACGGCGCCGAGGGTCGAGAGGAATACGCACTGGTGGACTGTTTCAGGTCAGTTGCTGGTGGATTGGCACCAAGCCAGCCCAGTCACCGAACTCTCGTGCTCGGTGTACTGCCGCTCCTTGCTGCCAACAGGACCGTGATCGTCAGGCGGATCGACGCTCAGGGTTGGGGTTGGTCTGCGACGGCGTCGAACCATCGAGGCCGGAGGTGATCTGCGGCGCTGCATCAGCGGACGGCGCCTCACCCTCGGGTTTGCCATCGTTCTGCATCTCTTTGATCTCGCTCTTGAAGATGCGCATGGAGCGGCCGAGGCCGCGCGCCGCATCAGGCAGCTTTTTCGAACCGAACAGAAGGATGAAGACGGCGACGACAATGACGATGTGCCACCAGCTGAGTGCTCCAGTCATTGAACTACCTTTCTGACAAAATCGATATGGGCAAATCGACTATGGGTCGATGCTACCGGAGTCGGTGCCTCCGCCCGGCGTCCCGGACCGCGTTTGCCGAACGTTCACACCGAATCCGAGGTGTTCTCCGAGTACATCGCCAGCGCGGCCGTAGCCCGATCATTGACTGCGGCGCTGACAGCGGGGTTGTCGAGAACACGGATCTTGCCACCGAAACTGGCGATGAACCGGGTCAGCCACTCGGCGGAACCGTACGTCATGGTCGCCAGCAGCGGCTTCGTCGAATCCGGAATCGCATCGGGGTCGGCGGGCTCGATCAGGTAGTACTCCATCACCCAGATCACATCAGAATCGATCTCGATCAAGGCGGACGGCAACGCCGGGTCGGATTCGAACAAGCCCAACGCGGCTGAGTCGTCCGTGCCGTGAGGCGGCGTGGCCGGCTCATCGAGCACCACGGCATCGTCGATGCGGTCGAATCGGAACAGCCGGATTCCGTCGCTGTCGCGGCACCAGGCTTCCAGATATCCGTTGCCATCCACCGCCTGCAGGCGTACCGGATCCACGATTCGGTCCGTGACCGCGTCGCGGGATGCGGAGTAATACCGCAGTCGTAGGGCCCTCCTGTCTCGAACCGCGGCGCGGACGGCCACGACCGCGTCTGATTCAGCAGGTCCGGCGTCTGTGGGTGCCGTGATACCAGAACCTGACGACGGGCCCATTGCCGCTTCGATCTTCGCGATGGCGGTTCGCGCAGCACGTGTGTCCACTACTCCCGCGGTGTCGATCAACGCGCGCAGCGCGATGAGCAGCGGCGCGGCCTCGGCCGCGGTCAAGCGAAGTGGATGATCGATGCCCGCCGAAAAGGTGACCTCGATGCTCTCCTCGGTGAACGACAAATCGATCAGGTCACCGGGTGAATAACCCGGTAGTCCGCACATCCACAGCTGGTTGAGGTCACTCATCACCTGTTTGCTGGTGGTACCCAGATCCCGCGCCGCCGTCGCGGCGCTGACACCGGGATGAGCCTGCAAGTACGGAACCATGACCAACAGACGCGTGAGGTGAGACGTCGTCGCTGTCGGAGAACTCATAGCCCTCCCCCGACCAGTGCCCGTAGTTCGTTGACGACGTGGTCCCGGAGTTCGGCGGGTTCCACGACCACCGCATCGGCTCCGGCGCCGAGCACCTGTCGGGACAGTCCATCGATCGAGTTCATCGCGACGTCCAGGACGGTACCGTGGCGGCCGGCGAAAACACCGGGCGACGACGACGTCGCAATCCGCCGCAAACCCGCGGCGCGATTGTCCGCGACCCAGATCTTGGCGATACGAGGCGGTCCCGACACGGTCACCGCATCGGCCACGATTGCCCGTAGATCCACGTCGTCGGGTTGCACGACCACGCCCGACTTGCCGAACGGTTCCACCGAGGCGATCCGGGACAGCCGGAAGGTCCGGGGCTGACCGCGATCTACATCGTGGCCGACCAGGTACCAACGCCGCTGGTGGGTGACAACGCCCCACGGCTTCATCGTCCGTGTCTGATACGGCTGGTTCTTGGCCGAGCGGTACTCGAAACGGACCTGCCGACGGGCGTCGACCGCCGCCAGGAGGGTCGTCAGCACCTCCTGGGAACCGATTCCGCGAGGAGCTGAAGAATGGATGGAGGGAGCCGATTCCTCGAAGACGGCATCGGCATCGACCTGCACTCCCGCGGCGCGCAACTTCATCAGCGCACTGTGGGTGTTCGCGGCGAGCCCGGGCGAATCCCACAATGCCGCTGCCAACGCGACCGCCGCAGCCTCTTCCTCGGTCAGGTCGACGTCGCTGAGCTCGTAGGCGTCGCGGTCGATGCGGTAGCCGTCGACCGGCGACAGTCCCGAACTACGTCCGGTCTCGAGCGGGATTCCCAGATCCCGGAGTTCGTTCTTGTCCCGCTCGAACATGCGGTTGAACGCTTCGTCGGACTTCGACGTCTCGTAGCCACCCACTATCTTACGAATCTGTTCGGCGGACAAGAACTGCCGCGTCGAGAGAAGGCAGATGACGAGGTTCATCTGCCGCTCCACCTTCGCCTTGGGTTTTGGGGCTCCGCCGATCCCACTTCCCGCAGGCTTGTTTCCTGACTCTGCCACCCGCCCAGACTAGTGCCGCGGCGACTACATGGAGGCGATCAGGCGTTCGACGCGCTCATCGACATTGCGGAAGGGGTCCTTGCACAGCACTGTGCGCTGGGCCTGGTCGTTCAGTTTCAGGTGCACCCAATCGACGGTGAAATCACGGCCCGCCTTCTGTGCCGCGGCGATGAAGTCCCCGCGCAGTTTCGCCCTCGTGGTCTGCGGCGGAGTGTCGACGGCGGCTGCGATCGCCTCGTCTGTGGTGACCCGGGCGGCCAGACCTTTGCGTTGCAGCAGGTCAAAGACTCCGCGACCACGCTTTATGTCGTGATACGCAAGGTCGAGTTGAGAGATCTTCGGATCGGACAGCTCCATCGAGTAACGGTCCTGGTAGCGCTGGAACAGTTTGCGCTTGATCACCCAGTCGATCTCGGTGTCGACCTTCGCGTAGTCCTGTTGCTCGACGGCATCGAGCATCCGGCCCCAGAGATCGACGACCTGGGTCATGTTCTGATCCGGCTTGCGGGTGCGCAGGTGCTCGACTGCGCGCGCGTGGTACTCGCGCTGGATATCGAGCGCGCTCGCCTGGCGGCCGCCGGCCAGTCGAACCGGACGGCGTCCGGTGAGGTCGTGCGAGACCTCCCGAATCGCCCTGATCGGGTTGTCGAGAGCGAAGTCCCGGAACGAGACGCCCGCCTCGATCATCTCGAGCACCAGAGCGGCCGATCCGACCTTGAGCATCGTCGTGGTCTCGGCCATGTTGGAGTCGCCGACAATGACGTGCAGTCGTCGGTACTTCTCGGCGTCCGCGTGCGGCTCGTCTCGGGTGTTGATGATCGGCCGGCTGCGGGTGGTCGCCGAGGAGACGCCCTCCCAGATGTGTTCGGCACGCTGCGACAGGCAAAAGGTCGCGGCCTTCGGCGTCTGTAGGACTTTGCCCGCGCCGCAGATCAGTTGGCGGGTCACCAGGAACGGGAGCAGCACGTCGGAGATCCGCGAGAACTCTCCCGCCCGGACCACCAGGTAATTCTCGTGGCACCCGTAGGAGTTTCCTGCAGAGTCGGTGTTGTTCTTGAACAGGTAGATGTCGCCGCCGATCCCCTCATCGGCAAGACGCCGCTCGGCGTCCACCAGAAGGTCTTCCAGCACCAGCTCGCCGGCCCGATCGTGCTCGATCAGTTGCTGCAGGTTGTCGCATTCGGCGGTGGCGTACTCGGGATGAGAGCCCACGTCGAGATAGAGCCGCGCCCCGTTCTGCAGGAACACATTCGACGAACGCCCCCACGAGACCACCCGGCGGAAGAGATACCGCGCAACTTCGTCAGGACTGAGCCGACGATGCCCGTGAAAAGTACACGTCACACCGAATTCGGTTTCGATACCCATTATTCGTCGTTCCACGATTTCAACCTACCGTCGAGTGTGCTGGTGGGTAGTGCTTCAGCTTTCGGTCGAGCCTTCCGGGAGGAGGTTGACCAAGGTCGAACCCGTCAATCGCCGGAACGCGCGCCGGGGCCGACCATGATCGAGAATCGCGACCTCGAGATCGCCGGGCTCGAGCTTGCGTGGCTCCGGAGCGGGTGCCGGGGTCGACGATGACGATGACGACGAAGAAGAACCAGAGCCGTTTGGTGCAGCCGGGGCCTGCAATGCGTTGATCGCCGACGCCAAGGCGCTCCGCAGGTCGGCTTCGGAGTCGTATGACTCCTTCATCGACGCCGAGATCGCCTCGGTGGTACCGCCCATGACGAGAAACTTGGTCTCGTCGACGATCGATCCGTCGTAGGTGATCCGATACAGCTGCGACGGACCAGGCTTGCCGGGACGGCTCACCTCGGCCACACACAACTCGACCTCGTAAGGCTTCGGCTGCTCGGTGAACACCGAACCCAGCGTGCTGGCGTACGCGTTCGCCAACGACAAACCGCTGACATCGAGCCTGTCGTACTGATATCCGCGCATGTCGGCGTGTTGGATGCCCGCCTTGCGCAGACTCTCGAACTCGTTGTACTTACCGACCGCCGCGAAACCGATGCGGTCGTAGATCTCGCTGACCTTGCGCAGGGTGTTCGACGGGTTCTCGGCGACGAACAGCACCCCGTCGGCGTACGTGAGCGCCACCACGCTGCGACCGCGGGCGATGCCTTTGCGGGCGAGCTCCGAACGGTCGCGCATGATCTGTTCGGCACTGGCGTAATACGGGAAGGTCATGCTTCACCACCTGTGCTGACGCCACCATCGGCGGTCCGGGTCGAGCTCCTGTTAGCATCGTCTCCCGCGGCGGAACGACGGGAGATGACGGAGCGCGCTGCTTCTTCGATCTCCTCGGCCGGGACGACCGTCGCACCGTCGGGACCCACTGTCGCCGCGGTCGGATACAGGCCACGCACCATGTCCGGTCCGCCGGTCGCGGAGTCGTCGTCGGCCGCGTCGTACAGCGATTCGACGGCGATCTCGAGCGCCTGCGCCGCGGTCATGTCGTGGCGGTACAGCTTCTTGATGGCAGACTTCGCGAACACCGAACCCGAACCGATGGCCTGGTAGCCGCCGTGCTCCTCGTGTCGATCACCGGCGACGTCGAAGGAGAAGATGCGGCCTGGACGTTGCGGATCGATCGCATCCGAGTCATAACCGACGAGCAGCGGTATCGCTGCCAGACCGGCCATCGCAGCCTCCAAGTTCGAACGGACCATCGACGCGAGGCGGTTGACCTTGCCATCGAGCGTGAGCGACACGCCTTCGATCTTCTCGTAGTGCTCGAGTTCCACGGCGAACAGCCGGATCATCTCGATGGCCACGCCGGCTGTACCCGCGATACCCGCCGCCGAGTATTCATCGGTGATGAACACCTTCCGCATGTCACGGCTGGCGATCAGGTGACCTGCAGTGGCACGACGATCGCCCGCAATCACCACCCCACCGGGGTAGGTGATTGCGACGATGGTCGTGCCGTGCGGAATGTTCGCGGTCGCCCCCTCCGGAAACCTGTTCTTGGGCAACAAGTCTGGAGCGTAATTACGCAGGTAGTCGGAAAACGATGAGATGTCCTGGCCGAGAGACCGGATTCGATCGGTCACTGGCCGCCCTTCTGGACATAGGCACGGACGAAGTCCTCGGCATTTTCTTCGAGCACGTCATCGATCTCGTCGAGCAGGTCGTCGGTGTCGTCGGCCAGCTTTTCACGGCGTTCCTGACCGGCACCCGAATCGGGACCGGACTCGTTGTCGTCGTCATTACCGCCCGTGCGCTTGGTTTGTTCCTGCGCCATCGCTGCCTCCTTCAGACCACGGTCCCGCAGGGACCGCTCGTAATGTTCACCCTACCGGGCCAAGGGGATCTCGCCCGGTATATGCCGACGCGGGCCGCACTACGGATTGGTCAGCTGATTCACCAGTTCCGCCGCCGAATTCACCGAATCGAGCAGTTCACCGACGTGGGCCCGACTCCCCCGGAGGGGTTCGAGCGTCGGAATACGGACCAGCGACTCACCGCCGAGGTCGAAGATCACCGAATCCCAACTCGCCGCCGCGATGTCGGCACCGAACCTGCGCAGACATTCACCGCGGAAGTACGCCCGGGTGTTCTCCGGGGGCGACCCGATCGCGTCCATGACCTGCTGCTCGGTGGTCAGGCGCTTCATGGAACCACGGGCGACCAATCTGTTGTACAGCCCCTTGTCGAGCCGGACATCGGAGTACTGCAGGTCCACCAGGTGCAGGCGAGGCGCCGACCAGGCCAGGTTCTCGCGCTGCCGGAAACCCTCGAGCAATCGGAGTTTCGCGGGCCAGTCGAGGAGGTCGGCGCACTCCATCGGGTCGCGCTCGAGTTTGTCGAGCACGTCCGCCCAGGTGTCGATCACGTCCTTGGCCCGTAGGTCATCACTGTGGTTGGCGTCGTGAAATGCCGACACGCGCTCGTGGTAGATCCGTTGCAGGGCAAGCGCCGTCATCTCCCGCCCATCGGCGAGAGCGACCGTTGCCTGCAACGTCGGATCGTGGCTGATCACATGGACGGCGTGCACCGGCCTGGCGAGTTCGAGGTCGCTGAGCTCCACCCCCGCCTCGATGAGGTCGAGCACCAGGGAGGCCGTGCCCACCTTCAGATACGTTGCCGTCTCGGCCAGATTGGCGTCGCCGATGATCACGTGAAGACGGCGATAGCGCTCGGGGTCGGCATGCGGTTCGTCGCGGGTGTTGATGATGCCGCGCTTGAGCGTGGTCTCCAGCCCGACCTCAACCTCGATGTAATCGGCACGCTGGCTCAATTGAAAGCCGGTTTCGTCGCCGGATTGGCCGATACCGACGCGACCCGACCCGGTGAACACCTGACGCGATGCAAAGAACGGGGTGAGGCCGGTGATCACCGATGTGAACGGGGTCGAGCGCGCCATGAGGTAGTTCTCGTGGGTGCCATAGGAGGCGCCCTTGTTGTCGATGTTGTTCTTGTACAACTGCAGTTTCGGAGCGCCCGGCACGCTCGCGACATGCCGCGCCGCTGCCTCCATGACCCGTTCTCCCGCCTTGTCCCAGATGACGGCGTCGAGCGGATCGGTGACTTCCGGAGCGGAATACTCCGGATGGGCGTGGTCGACATAGAGCCGAGCGCCGTTGGTGAGGATCATGTTGGCGGCGCCGACCTCGTCGGCATCGATGATGGGAGCCGGGCCGGAACTGCGGCCCAGATCAAATCCGCGGGCGTCGCGCAACGGCGATTCGACCTCGTAGTCCCAGCGTGTCCGCTTCGCGCGGGGAACACCGGCGGCCGCCGCGTAGGCGAGAACAGCCTGGGTCGAGGTCATGATCGGGTTGGCACCTGGATCGTTCGGTGCCGAGATCCCGTACTCGACTTCGGTTCCGATTATGCGCTGCATGCCCCGAGCCTAGCTGTGCGACCGCACGACCATGTCGCGCGCTCCTCGCCGCAGAGCTCGGGGGATTACAGCCAGATGTACATCTGACCGTCGCGCTCGCGCGGTAGCCCGCTCGTCGGTAGGGTTTGCGCCGTGAAAGCACTGCGCCGCTTCACCGTCCGCGCCCACCTACCCGAGCCCCTTCAAGCCCTGGCGGGTCTGTCGACCAATCTGCGTTGGTCCTGGCACCCACCGACCCAGGATCTCTTCGCCTCCATCGATCCGGACCTGTGGGCCGGATCGAGGGATCCGCTGCGACTGCTGGGCGACATCGGGCCCGCTCGCCTGCGAGAACTCGCGGAGGACGATGGCTTCCTGAGCAGGCTCGACGAGCTTGCCGCGGACCTCGACGCCTATCTGGGGGAGCCCCGATGGTTCCAACAGCAGGTGGCTTCCGGACACCGCTTCCCCACCGGTATCGCGTACTTCTCGATGGAGTTCGGTGTCTCGGAGGTGTTACCCATCTATTCGGGTGGGCTCGGCATACTCGCCGGTGACCACCTCAAGGCTGCGTCCGACCTCGGACTGCCGCTGATCGGCGTCGGCCTGCTCTACCGCAGCGGCTACTTCCGGCAATCGCTCACCGCCGATGGTTGGCAGACCGAGCGGTACCCCAACCTGGATCCGCAGGGGTTGTCGGTCCGTACGGTCAACGATGCGGACGGCAATCCGGTCACCGTTCGGGTCCCGATGCCCGACAACCGGGTTCTGCGGGCCCGCCTGTGGGTGGCCGATGTGGGACGAATCCCCTTGCTGCTGCTCGACTCCGACATCCCAGACAATGACACAGACCTGCGTGGCGTCACCGACCGGCTCTATGGCGGAGACCAGGACCACCGCATCAAACAGGAGATCCTGGCCGGTGTCGGCGGCGTGCGTGCGGTACGCGAGTACACCCGGATCCAGGGCCTACCCGATCCCGACGTCTTCCACATGAACGAAGGTCACGCGGGTTTCCTCGGTGCCGAACGTATCCGGGAGTTCGTGTCACCGGCGGGAGCCGGCCTCGACTTCGACACCGCGCTCGCCGCAGTACGCGCCTCGACCGTCTTCACGACGCACACACCTGTCCCTGCTGGTATCGACCGCTTCCCGCTCGACATGGTGCGCCACTACTTCGGAGACGAGCAGGGCCAATCGACGCTGCTGCCCGGGCTCGAGTTGGCCCGGATCCTGGAACTGGGCAGTGAGAGCGATACCGGCGTGTTCAACATGGCACACATGGGCCTTCGCCTCGGGCAGCGAACCAACGGGGTGTCCAAACTGCACGGCGCGGTCAGTCGCGAGATGTTCGGCCCGCTGTGGCCGGGTTTCGATGCCGCACAGGTACCCATCGGCTCCGTCACCAATGGGGTGCACGCGCCGACGTGGTCGTCGCGCCGGTGGACCGAACTGGCCGCCGTGGGCCACGCCGGGACACCGGATGAAGCCGACACCCTCGCTGCAATGAAAAATGTTCCAGCGCAACAGCTCTGGGACACCCGTAACCTGCTTCGTACCGAACTGATCGCCGAGGTCCGGCGCCGACTGCGCCGGTCCGGCCTCGAGCGCGGTTTCTCGGCCGCCGAACTGGGGTGGACCGCCGGCGTGTTCAGTTCCCGGGTGTTGACGATCGGGTTCGCCCGCCGCGCGGCGACCTACAAACGACTGACGTTGATGCTGCGCGACACCGAGCGCCTGAAGGCCTTGCTGCTCGACAAGGAACGTCCCGTGCAACTCGTTGTCGCCGGTAAGGCACACCCGGCAGACGACGGCGGCAAGGCGCTCATCCAGAAGATCGTCCGGTTCGCCGACGCCAACGACGTCCGGCACCGGATCGTGTTCCTGCCGGACTATGACATGTCCATGGCGCGCTTCCTGTACGGCGGCTGCGATGTGTGGCTGAACAACCCCCTGCGGCCGATGGAGGCCTGCGGAACGTCCGGCATGAAGTCGGCCCTCAACGGCGGCCTGAACCTGTCGATTCTCGACGGTTGGTGGGATGAGATGTCGGACACCGAGAACGGCTGGGCAATCCCGACCGCCGACGGCGTGACCGACGATGCTCGGCGTGACGACCTCGAGGCGGCCGCGTTGTACGAGTTGCTCGAGAACGTCGTGGTGCCGAAGTTCTACGACGCCGGTTCGGATGGCATACCGACCCGATGGGTGGAAATGGTGCGCCACACACTGCACACCCTGGGACCACAGGTGCTGGCCTCGCGGATGGTGCGCGACTACACCGAGGGCTACTACGCGCCAGCCGCGCTCGCCGGACGAGAGGTCACCTCCGACAACTACGCCGGCGCAAGGGAACTGGCGCAGTTCCGCCGGCACGTCGAGACAGCCTGGCCCGGGGTGAAAGTACTCGACGTCGACAGCGCGGGCCTTGAGGACACCCCATTGCTCGGGTCCACGATGACACTCACCGCGCACATCGATCTGGCCGGGCTCCATCCAGATCAGGTGTTGGTGCAGGCCGTGATCGGGCGGGTCGACGAGGAAGAAAACCTGACGCAGATGGCGGCGACGACGATGCCTCTGGTCGAGGACCGGGTCGGCCCCGCGGGCGAGCCGATCTTCGAAGTCGCGATTCCGCTACCGATGACCGGACCGATCGGATACACCGTGCGGGTCATGCCTCGACACCGATTCCTCACCAGCAACGCCGAACTGGGTGTCGTCACCTTTGCGCATCGATGACAAAGCCACCGGCACGGGCTTTACAGTGTCTTCTTCTTGAGGATCAACCGGCGATAGGTGAACCAGATCAGCAGTAGACCGATGACGGTCATCGCGCCATAGGCCAGGGCCACGTTCGCGGCGGTCTGGTCCCAGATGGTTTCCTTCTGCGTTGATGGAGAGCCCGGTGACACCTGGCGTAGATCGACTGCGGCGGCGGCCGCGGAGTATCCCCAGCGGGCTGGGAAGATCCAGGACAATTGCTCGAGCCCCGGCCGTCCAGCCAACGGGAACAAGCCACCGCAGAAGACGAGCTGCACCATGACGACCACCACGAGTGGCGGCATCGTCTGTTCGCTCGAATTGACCGCCGCTGATATCGCCAGACCAATCAACGTGCTCACGCAGGCCAGGAAGGCAACGGCGACAAACAGTTCGATCGCGCCCGAGGTCAGCAGCCCGGGGCCCGGTGTCCCCTTGCCGGTGTAGGTGATGGCGATCATCACTGCACACTGCAGAACCGAAACGACGAAAAACACCACCATTTTGGCCCACAGATACGCCCCGGGACGCAGGCCGACGGCGCGTTCACGCACAAAGATCGCCCGCTCGCCCACCAGGTCCCGCACGGTGAGTGCGGCGCCCATGAAACTCGCCCCGACCACCAGTACGACAAGGATTTGAACGGTCTCGCCGAGGCTGTCGTCGTTGTTGAGACCGAACCCGGCCGTACCGGGTATCACCAGCGACAAGGCACCCAGAACGATCGGCAGCAGCACCAGGAACGCCAGATAACCGGTGTCGGCGAGTATCAGCCGAACCTGCCGTCTGGACACGGTGGAGGTCTGCCGTCCGAAGCTCGTCTGCGGCGGCCGCACGGGTGAACCGGTGCGCAGGCTGGGTGGTCGGGTCGACGGACGTTGGTTGCGCGAGCGGTAGCGGAGATGAGCAGCATCGGGCTGCTCTGCCACGAACGCGAAGATCTCGGCCCAGTCCTCGGTCCCCATCGCGGCACCGACTGCCGCCGGCGGACCGCAGAACGCTGTCTTGCCGCCCGGTGCGAGCAACAGCACCTGATCGCACATCGACAGGTAGGTCAGCGAGTGGGTCACGACGATCACCACACGCCCGGCGTCGGCGAGGCGCCGGAGCGTCGACATGACCTGTCGGTCCAAGGCGGGGTCGAGACCGGAGGTCGGCTCATCGAGGATGAGCAGCGACGGACCTGTCAAGAGCTCCATGGCAACCGACGCACGCTTGCGTTGGCCTCCTGAGAGTTTGTCGACGCGGGTGTCGAGGTGTTCGGTGAGCTGGAGTTCGGCAAGCACTCCCGTGATGACATTGTCGCGGTCGGACTTGCTCATATCCGGCGGCAGACGCAGTTCCGCGGCGTACCGCAGTGCCTGACGGAGGGTGAGCCGGCGGTGCAAGACGTCGTCCTGAGGCACCATACCGATACGGGTACGCAACGCCTCGTACTCTGCGTGCACGCTGCGACCCTCGAAGGTGACGCTGCCGGTCGATGGGTTTGCCGCGCCCGCCACGATCTTCGAGACGGTCGACTTTCCGGCCCCGGATGGCCCGATCACAGCCGTCAGTGTTCCGGGACCGGCCGCGAACTCCACATCGTGAAGGAGCTGTTTACCGTCTACGTGCAGCCCGATCGCATGGACGTGCAGTCCGTCGGCGACCGCTGCTTGGGCCTGCCCACGGATGAGGGTGCCTCCCGACACCACGAAGTCGCTGTTGCCGATCGTGACCACGGCACCCTCGGCCAGCAGCTGTCGGCTGATCCGCTGGCCGTTGACGTAGGTGCCGTTGACCGATTGCAGATCTTCGATCGCGAGACCCTGTGGGGTGGAGAGCAACCGGGCGTGACGCCGGGACGCCAGCACGTCGTTGACGACGATGTCGTTGTCGGGTGTGCGTCCGATATTCAGACGCGCGGAGCCGCCCATGTCGATCGCCTGCCGTTGCGGTACGGCTTGCGGGTGGATCCGCCCGTCGGGGCTGACCTGGTACACCGCGGACATGTTCTGGTGCAGCGCCTGGAGATGAGGTGCGTCCGCGGCACCACTGAACGCCGGATACGGTTGGCGGGCCGGCGGCGGAGGTGACTGCGCGGGTCCGCCCGTCGGATCCGAGAACGTCATCGGACCTGACGGGACAGGGGCCACCGGTCGAGCGCCGGGCGCGACCGGTGCGGTGACCGCGATATCGATCAGCGGGCCGGTGGTGGCGTCACCCAGCCGGATGCGCTGGTTGCTTCGAAGCTCTAGACCACGCATCCGGACGCCATCGAGATAGAAGCCGTTGGTACTGCCCAGATCGACAGCGGTCCAGAACGATCCGTGCCACTCGATCGCCAGATGTTGTCGGGACACCAGTGGATGGACGATGACGATGTTGTTGTCCGGCGTCCGGCCGATGGTGAACCGTCCGGCCGGACGCAACCTCTGCTCGGTGCCGTCCACCCAGATCCGCAGCGGCGTTGGGGATGCATTCATTAACGCATCACTTTAGTCTGCCCATGATCGGACGAGCCCCATTGCAAGCGCGATGATCGACCGGTCGGACGACATCGGGAACCGGGCATCGGACGCGAACGACCCAGACGACAACGGCGGCGCCGGAGCGATGTGCTCCGGCGCCGCCGCCGAGGAGTCGTCTCTACAGGTACTGGCCGGTGTTCGTCTCGGTGTCGATCGCGCGACTTGCGCCGGCGCTCTTGCCGGTGACGAGCGTGCGGATGTACACGATCCGCTCACCCTTCTTGCCCGAGATACGAGCCCAGTCGTCCGGGTTGGTGGTGTTCGGCAGATCTTCGTTCTCCGCGAACTCGTCGAGGATCGAATCAAAGAGATGCTGAATCCGCAGACCGGATTGGCCGGTCTCCAACTGCGACTTGATCGCGTACTTCTTGGACCGGTCGACGACGTTCTGGATCATTGCACCGGAGTTGAAATCCTTGAAGTACATGATCTCTTTGTCACCGTTGGCGTAGGTGACCTCCAGGAAGCGGTTGTCGTCGGTCTCGTCGTACATCCGTTCCACCACGCGCTCGATCATCGCCTTGACGCACGCAGCACGATCACCGCCGAACTCGTCGATGTCGTCGGGATGGATCGGAAGTGTCGGGACGAGGTACTTGGAGAAGATGTCCATCGCCGACTCGGCATCCGGTCGCTCGATCTTGATCTTCACGTCGAGACGGCCCGGCCTGAGAATCGCCGGATCGATCATGTCCTCGCGGTTGGAGGCGCCGATCACGATGACGTTCTCGAGCCCCTCGACACCGTCGATCTCACTGAGCAGCTGAGGCACGACTGTGGTCTCCACATCGGAGGACACGCCTGACCCGCGGGTACGGAAGATCGAGTCCATCTCATCGAAGAAAACGATCACCGGAGTGCCTTCGGACGCCTTTTCTCGAGCGCGTTGGAAGATCAGCCGGATGTGGCGCTCGGTCTCACCGACGAACTTGTTCAGCAGCTCTGGGCCCTTGATGTTCAAGAAGAACGACTTGGCCTCGCGGGCATCGTCGCCGCGAACCTCGGCGATCTTCTTGGCCAGGGAGTTGGCCACTGCCTTTGCGATCAGCGTCTTACCGCAACCGGGAGGGCCGTAGAGCAGCACACCCTTGGGGGGACGCAGGTCGTACTCCCGGAATAGATCCTTGTGCAGGAACGGCAACTCCACGGCATCGCGGATCTGCTCGATCTGTCGACCGAGACCACCGATGTCCTCGTAGTTGACATCGGGAACCTCTTCGAGCACCAGGTCCTCGACCTCGGCCTTGGGCACGCGCTCAAAGGCGAACCCGGCCTTGGTGTCGATGAGGAGCGAATCACCCGGACGAAGCTTTCGGTTGCCTTCGATCTCGGCGAGAAACGCCTCGCTGAGCGGTTCGGCCAGCCAGACAACGCGTTCTTCGTCAGCGTGCCCGACCACCAGCGCACGGTGCCCGTCGTCGAGCACCTCGCGCAAGGTGCTGATCTCCCCTACGGAGTCGAAATCACCGGCCTCGACGATCGTCAGAGCCTCGTTCAGGCGAACCGACTGACCTCTCTTGAGGGTGTCGACATCGATGTTGGGCGACACGGTGAGACGCATCTTGCGGCCGGACGTGAACACGTCGACCGTGAGGTCCTCGAAGACCGCGAGAAGTACTCCATAGCCGCTGGGCGGCTGACCGAGACGGTCGACCTCCTCGCGTAGGGCGATGAGCTGCTGGCGAGCCTCCTTGAGAGTCTCGAGCAACTTCGCGTTACGCGTGGTCAAGGTGTCCAGGCGGGCCTGGAGGTCGGGGTCCACCGACTTGCCGAGCGAGCCGGTGTCGGAGGTAGGGCCTGCCTTGGCAGACCGGGTCGAGGCCGAACCCCATTCGGATACCGCTGCGGTGTCTTTTTGACCGCTGCTGTTCCGGGGCTCGTCACTGCTGGATTCCGTCATTTCTGACTCCTCTCCCCGAGCCGACTCGTCGCCACCACCGTGTGGTGTTCGTACGGTCGAACCCGTCTCCCGAGGTTACCGGCGAATCGGCAGCCTCGCCCTGCACCTCGCGGACCACGTTGTTGTAGCCATGTTAATTGTGCGTCGCCACAAGGTTTTCCGACGCTACACCACGGCGGGTCCGCCCTTGCTGGGTCGACGGTGTGGGCGCGGCGGGGCCGTACCTTCCGCAAGCCTGCGTGTAGTGATCAAAAAGGCGGTGTGACCTTGCATTTTATGGCCCGGCCGCACAGCGAGCCCGACGACGTGCCAGTCACGGACCAGCGATTCCCAGGCTCTCGGCTCGGTCCAGCACTGCTGCTCTCGGATTGCCTCGACGACCCGGGACAGCTGGGTGACAGTAGCCACATAAATGGTCAGAACACCGCCGGGTTTTAGTGCCCGCTTGATCGTGTCCAACGGTTCCCACGGTGCCAGCATGTCGAGAACCACTCTGTCCACGTCGCCGGTACCAGGGTAGTCGGCCAGGTCGGCGACGGTCAGATCCCAGTTGGGCGGAGGACCGCCGAAGAATTCCTCGACATTGCGAACCGCGTGCTCCGCGTGATCGTCGCGGACCTCGTACGAGAGCACTGTGCCGTGGTCCCCGACCGCGCGCAGAAGTGAACACGTGAGCGCGCCGGACCCGGCCCCTGCTTCGAGCACCGTGCAACCCGGATGGATGTCGCCCTCCATCACGATCTGGGCCGCATCCTTGGGATAGATGACCTGCGCTCCGCGTGGCATCGACAGGACGTAGTCGATGAGCAGTGGCCGCAACGCGAGGTATGGGGTGTTCGATGTCGACGTGACCACGATCCCCTCATCGGCCCCGATCAGGTCGTCGTGGGCGATCCCGCCCTTGTGGGTGTGAAAACTCTTGCCCGCCTCGAGTCGCACGGTGAACTTGCGGCCTTTGGCATCGGAGAGCTGGACACGGTCGCCGACGGCAAACGGACCTGTTGTAGACATTGCGGCGGCGGGCCTCTCTTGATTCGCGGTCGAACATTCGGTCACAGGAGTTGATGGCAAATGAGCGATGATGTCCTTGGTCAGGCATACCCTGCCAGGTGTGAGTGTGAGTACCGAATCCCGCCCCGACGCAGACCCGCCTGTGCGCCCTTCCGGGCACTCTCCGCGGCGGGTGCCCGCTCTCTCCCCCAGCCGGGCGGGTGACTACAAGCAGTGTCCGCTCCTCTATCGGTACCGGGCGATCGACCGACTGCCCGAGGTGCCCACACAGGCTCAGGTGAAGGGCACCGTGGTGCATGCCGCACTCGAGAACCTCTTCGACATGCCCGCCGGCCTGCGGGTACCCGAGTCCGCAGAGTTCCTGGTCGACGGGGCCTGGGGCGCCTTGTGTGAGGAGTCGCCCGAACTGCGTGATCTCGTGCCCGACGATCAGGTCGAGAAGTTCTTGTCCGACGCACACAAACTGATCTCGACGTACTACACGCTGGAGAACCCGACTGCGTTCACTCCGGAGTCGTGCGAACTCCGAGTCGAGGTGGATCTCGTCGCGGACGATGAATCGGACAACGGGGTGCTGCTCCGCGGGTTCGTCGACCGCATCGACGTCGCTCCCGACGGCAGGGTTCGTGTGGTCGACTACAAGACCGGTCGCTCTCCCGGCGAGAGCTTCGAGTCTCGAGCCCTGTTCCAGATGAAGTTCTACGCCTTGGCGATCTACCGCCTGCGCGGTGTCGTCCCGGCACGGCTGCAACTGCTGTACCTCGCCGACGGTCAGTCACTCATCTACACCCCCGACGAGGCCGAACTCAATCGTTTCGCGAAGACTCTGAAAGCGATCTGGAAAGCCATCCAGCAAGCCGGGGCCACGGGCGAGTTCCCGCCCAAGAAGAGCCGGATGTGCCAATGGTGCGACCACAAGGCCCACTGCCCCGAGTTCGGGGGCACCTTGCTTCCCTATCCCGGGTGGCCCAGTGCCCCCGGCGAGACGAGTCACGCGGAAGCTGTCGCAGAGTAGGCCGTTAGAGTCGGTCACGTGTCTGACCAGAGTGCCTACTACCTGCCCCTGGGTCGCGACGGCGATCACGAATACTTCACCGCCACCGAGAACACGGTCAGTGTCTGGGGGGACGAACTCCAGCACGGTGGGCCACCGATCGGATTGCTCGCCCGAGCGCTACTGCGGCACGCTTCCGACCCGAAGCACGACTTCACCCGGATCACTGTTGACATCCTCGGCGCGATCGGCCTGGGCGAGAACCGCGTCGAGACAACGGTGCTCCGGCCGGGCCGCCAGATCAGCCTGATCCAGTCCGAGCTCTCGGTACGTCAGGGCGACGGCTCATTCCGGCCCGCTGCCCGCGCGCAGGGCTGGCGGTTGGCCACCGACCAGACCGGGCCCATCGAGCATGCTCCCCATGGCCCATTGATTCCCGGACCCGAGGAGTTGGAGGGAACCGTCGGTTTCTCCGGACTGGGTCCGCTGACCGGGGACTGGGGTACGAAAGGTTTCGTCGGAACGCTCGAGAGCCGAATGCTGCCCGACAACAGCGGCGACGGGCGCCAGGTGTGGGTCCGTCCATTGCTGCCTCTGGTGGCCGGTGAACAGACCAGCGATGTCGAGAAGTTCTTCACCGTCCTCGACGTCGCGAACGGCGTCGGGTCGCGGCTGGAGTTCGGCAAGTGGTCGTTCATGAACACCGACACCACGGTGCATCTGTACCGGCAGCCCGTCGGTGACTGGACCGGCATCGACGCACGCATGGCCGTGGGAGCCGCCGGCTACGGCCTGACCGGAGCAGAACTCTTCGACGCGTCGGGTCCGGTGGGTCGATCGGCGCAGACGCTGCTCATCCGCCCCATCCCGACCCGATGATGGTGGGTTTCGGTGAGTCCGACCTGCGGGAACGCTCGCCGAAACCGACCAACTCCGGGGTCAGAAGCGGCAGGAGCGGATGTCGGACGCCAAGATCGCCTTGGCGCCGAGCTCCGACAGCTCGTCCATCAGATTCTGGTGTTGCTTACGCGGTACCAGCGACCGGACAGCCACCCAGTTCTCGTCCGCCATCGGTGCGACGGTGGGTGATTCGAGACCTGGCGTGATCTTCATTGCCGCTTCGAGCAGCGACTTCGGGCAGTCGTAGTCGAGCATGACGTAGCGCTGTCCGTAGACCACACCCTGGACGCGGGCGATGAAGCGCTGCGCAGCCTTGGTGCGCTCAGCGCCGGCACGCTGCACCAGAACACCTTCCGAATCGCAGAGCGATTCGCCGAACGCCGACAGCTGGTGCTGCTTGAGGGTGCGACCCGAACCCACGACGTCGGCGATGGCGTCTGCCACGCCGAGCTGGATGGAGATCTCGACGGCGCCGTCCAACCGGATGATCGTTGCCTCGATGCCGCGCGCGGCAAGATCGGCGCGGACCAGATTCGGGTAGGACGTGGCGATGCGCTTGCCCGCGAGATCTGCCACCGTCCATTCCCGCTCGTTCGGTCCCGCATACCGGAACGTCGAGGTCCCGATCCCGAGGGCGAGGCATTCCTCGACGTCGGCGCCGGAGTCGAGAGCGAGATCGCGACCGGTCAAACCGAGGTCGAGCTCACCGGAACCGACATAGATCGCGATGTCTTTAGGGCGAAGGAAGAAGAACTCGACCTCGTTGGCCGGATCCAGAACGGTCAGATCCTTCGAGTCCGAGCGGCGACGATAGCCGGCCTCACTGAGGATCTCGGCGGCCGACTCGGAGAGCGCCCCCTTGTTGGGAACGGCAACGCGCAGCATGGGTGGGTCCTATCGGCAGAGGTTGGGGCAGGTACTGGGGTGGATCGCGATCACAGATGCTTGTAGACATCGTCGGTCGTCAGACCGCGTTTGATCATCATCACCTGAAGCCAGTACAGCAACTGAGATATCTCCTCACCCAGCGCCTCGGACGATTCGTGCTCTGCTGCGAGCCACACTTCGCCGGCTTCCTCGATGATCTTCTTGCCGAGGGTGTGCACGCCCTTGTCCAGGGCTGCGACCGTGCCACTGCCCTCGGGTCGGGTAGCGGCCTTGTCGGTCAGTTCGGCGAACAGTTCATCGAAGGTCTTCACGGTGCCCAATTCTCCCATTGAAGGCAGCCGCGACCTCAGCGAGGGTCAGCCCGACGAGACTTCGACGAGTCGTGCGTCGCGGGCCGTCCGGGACCGGAGCCGCGGAAGGCACGACGATCGCAGCACAACCGGCTGTGGTCGCCGCCTGGGTGCCCGTCGGTGAATCCTCGAAGGCCAAGCAGTCGGCCGCATCGACCCCCAGCAGAGTCGCTGCTCGTAGATACGGGTCCGGCGCGGGTTTGCCCACCGTCACCTCGTCGCCGCAGACCGTCGCCGTGAACCGGTCCCGACCGATCGTGTCGAGTGCCTGCTCGGTCAACACACGTTCGGTGTTGGTCACCAGCGCGAGTGGAATGCCCTCGGCGGCAATCATGTCCAGAGCATCTCGAGCGCCCGGCATCCACGGGATCCCGGCTGCGAACAACGTCGACACCCGGTCGCGCAACCAAGCCCCGCGCCCGCGATAGTCCCTGTCGTCGGCAGGCACTGCGGCCGCCGTGAACACCTTCGTCAGCGCATCGTTCATCGAGTTGCCGAGCGTGGATTCCCGGAGTTCGTGGGTCATCACGATGCCCAGGTCGGCGGCGAGATCGCCCATCGCGATGTCCCAGAGCTTTTCGGAGTCCAGAAGGGTTCCGTCCATGTCGAACAACGCGGCTTTCGGTAGATCGGTCACCCCCACATACTTGCCGACCAGGGACCGTGAACCGAAATCGGTTGTGCGCCGACGTTGAGCTAGCGGTTGCCGGCGCTCCAGGCGAACGGGAGCTCGGTGCCGTTGAGAACGTTCGCACCGATGGCCTGGCTCTTGAAAATCGTCGGATTGTGCACGGAGATCGTCCGCGCGTTGCGCCAGTGGCGGTCGAGCCGCAAGCTCTCCGAGGTGATGGACGCGCCGCCGACCTCGAACAGGTCGTTCGTGGCGCGGAGTACCAGATCGATCACGGTGAGCTGGGCCTGGGCGGCGGCCAGTTCTGCGCGGTCCAGCAGTTCCGGGTCCGCTGCGGTGGTCGCGTCCACCAGCACCTCATCGAGGATGTCGGCGACGGCGAGGACCGCGGTCCGCGCGGTGAACGCCGCAGCAGACAGTTTGCCGATCACCTGCTGGACCAGTGGGTCCTCTCGCGGCAGGTCGGCTGCCGCGTGGGTGTAGGAGCGAGTGCGGTCGCGTACCCACTGTGCCGTGTCGTCGGTCGCCCGCTGGGCGATACCCGCGAGCACGGCCAATTGGACGAGTTGGAGATATGAGGTGGCATAGGTCTTGCCCGCTCCCCCGTACCCCGGGCCGAGAATCCGATCGGCGGTGACGATGACGTCATTGAATTCTGTTGTGCCGCTGGCCGTGAGCCGTTGGCCGAATCCGTCCCAGTCATCGTGCTGGGTGATGCCGTCGGCGTCCGCATCGACAAGGACGGACACACGCTCCCCGTCCTTGTCGGCAGCGACGAGGATGTAGTTCGAATACAGGGATCCCGTGCTGTAGTACTTGGTCCCGCTCAGCACCCAACCGTCGCCCTTGGGGGTGAGCCGCGTCTGGTAGCGGTCGACGGCTCCGACCCCGGGCTCGGTGATGGCGTTGCCGACGAGGACTCCCCCGGCCACCGCCCGCAGCCAGGTGTCGCGCTCGTCGCTCGGTTCGGCGAGCCGCTGGTCCTCGGCGAAGCTGAAATGCACGCGAAGCGCCTGCGGCAGGTTCGATTCGGCGGCGGCGAGGTCGATCAACAGCCGAAATTGTTGACGCACAGAGGCTCCCAGCCCACCGAACTCCACGGGCACCCGTAGGGCTCCCAGTCCGGCCTCCCGGAGTTTGTGTACCTCGTCGTGGGCGAGCCGACGGTCGACTTCCCGTTCGGTGGCACCGCCCGCGATGGCATCGAAGACCGGACGAAAGCGTGCGTCGAGTTCCGCATCGGTGACCGAACCGGCGGTGGCAGCAGTTGTGATTGTCATGGCACGAGTGTTGGTCACGCTCACGTCGAAGGCACCACTTCCGTTCATGGTGAATCCAACTGCGCCGGTATTTCAGGTGTTGAAGTACTTGGCCTCGGGATGGTGCAGCACAAAGGCATCCGTCGACTGCTCCGGATGAAGCTGCAACTCCTCTGAGAGCTCCACGCCGATGCGCTCGGGCTCGAGCAGGTCCATCATCTTCGCCCGATCCTCGAGGTTCGGGCACGCGCCGTAGCCGAACGAGAACCTCGCGCCGCGGTACTTGAGGTCGAAGAAGTCCTGAGCGTTGTCGGGATCCTCGGCGGCCATAGCGGTATCGCCGAAGCGCAACTCCTCGCGAACCCGCTGGTGCCAGAACTCGGCGAGCGCTTCGGTGAGCTGCACCCCGATGCCGTGCACCTCGAGATAATCGCGGTAGGCGTCTTCTGCGAAGAGCACGTTGGCGAAGTCTGCGATCGGCTGCCCCATCGTCACCAATTGGAACGGCAGAACGTCGACCACCCCGGTCTCGATCGCCTCGGATCGTGGTCTGATGAAGTCCGCGATGCACAGGAATCGACTCCGCTGCTGCCTCGGGAACTCGAAGCTGTGCCTGATCGGCGCATCAGGGCGCGGCTCGGTGAGCACGTGGACCGTGTCACCCTCGCTGACCGCCGGGTAGTACCCGTAGACGACAGCAGCGTGCTGCAGGATGTTCTCGGACGTGAGCCGGTCGATCCAATACCGCAACCGCGGTTTGCCGTCGGTCTCGACGAGGTCCTCGTAGCTCGGCCCCTCGCCGGCCCGGGCTCCGCGAAGTCCCCACTGCCCCAGGAACAACGCACGTTCGTCGAGCAGGGTCAGGTACTCCGCGATCGGGACACCCTTGATGATCCGCGAGCCCCAGAACGGAGGCGTGGGAACCGGTAACCCCGCTGCGACATCCGAACGCTCCGGAACCACGACCGGTTCGGCTTCGGCCTTGCGCTTCTCGGCGATCCGCTTCGACCGCTCGTGGCGCTTCTTGCGCTCGGCGGTCTTCTCTGCGGCTGCGATGGCCTCCGGGCTGTCTGGGTCCGGTCCGCCACCGCGCTTGGTCAGCATGATGTCGTCCATCAGCCGAAGACCCTCGAATGCATCACGGGCGTAGTGCACGTCACCCTCGTAGGTCTCGCTCAGGTCATTCTCCACATACGACCGGGTCAGCGCCGCGCCACCGAGCAGGACCGGGTAGTTCGCGGCGAGTCCCCGCGTGTTGAGCTCTTTGAGGTTGTCCTTCATCACCACGGTCGACTTCACGAGCAACCCGGACATACCGATCACGTCGGCGTTCTTGTCCTGGGCCACCTCGATGATGGTCGCGATCGGTTGCTTGATACCGATGTTGACGACTTCGTAGCCGTTGTTCGACAGGATGATGTCGACGAGATTCTTGCCGATGTCGTGCACGTCGCCCTTGACCGTCGCCAGCACGATACGGCCCTTGCCGTCTTCGCCGGTGGCCTCCATGTGCGGTTCGAGATGTGCGACTGCTGTCTTCATGACCTCGGCCGACTGCAGCACGAAGGGAAGTTGCATCTGACCGGACCCGAACAACTCACCAACGGTCTTCATCCCGGACAGCAATGTCTTGTTGATGATCTCCAACGGTGGAACCTCGGTCATGGCTTCGTCGAGATCGTCCTCGAGTCCTGCCCGCTCGCCGTCGACGATGCGCCGTTCCAGCCGGTCGAACAAAGGTAGCTTTGCCAATTCTTGCGCCCGCGACTCGCGCGCGGATGCAGCGGAGACACCCTCGAACAGCTGCATCAGTTTCTGCAGCGGGTCGTAGCCCTCACGCCTGCGGTCGTAAACGAGGTCGAGCGCGATCTCCCGGTGCTCGTCGGGTATCCGGGCCATGGGCAGGATCTTGGACGCGTGCACGATCGCGGTGTCGAGACCGGCCTGCACACACTCGTTGAGGAACACCGAGTTCAGCACCTGGCGCGCGGCCGGGTTCAGTCCGAACGAGACGTTGGAGATGCCCAGCGTGAAGTGCAGGGCGGGATGAC
This sequence comes from Williamsia soli, assembly GCF_017377795.1. Classification (GTDB taxonomy): domain Bacteria; phylum Actinomycetota; class Actinomycetes; order Mycobacteriales; family Mycobacteriaceae; genus Williamsia; species Williamsia soli. The sequence continues at coordinate 350,084 of NZ_JAFRDR010000002.1, forward strand.
GTTCCTTCAGGGTGCGGATCGCCTCGATCGTCTCGATCGCGTCCCGGCGCACCTCTTCCTGACCGGTCGAGATCGGGAAGGTGAGGGCATCGATGATGATGTCCTCTTCTTCCATGCCCCAGTTGTCGACGATGTCGGTGATGAGCCGCTCGGCGACACGGACTTTCCATTCCGCAGTCCGGGCCTGGCCTTCTTCGTCGATGGTCAGGGCCACCACTGCTGCGCCGTGTTTCTTCGCCAGCTTCATGATCTTTGTGAAGCGGGAATCGGGCCCGTCACCGTCCTCGTAGTTCACCGAGTTCACCGCGCAGCGACCACCGAGGTGCTCGAGACCGGCTTCGATGACCTCGGGCTCGGTGGAGTCGAGCATGATTGGCAACGTCGACGACGTCGCCAGGCGGCTGGCCAGTGCGGACATGTCCGCGGCACCGTCGCGTCCCACGTAGTCGATGTTGAGGTCGAGCATGTGCGCGCCGTCGCGAGTCTGATCTTTCGCGATGTCGAGGCACTTCTGGTAGTCCTCGGCGAGCATCGCATCGCGGAAGGCCTTGGAACCGTTCGAGTTGGTGCGCTCACCGATCATCAAGATGCTGGCGTCTTGCGCGAACGGGACGGAACTGTAGAGCGACGAGACCTCGGCTTCGTGCTCCGGCGTGCGCTCGGCCTTGGTGGCATCACGTACCGCCTCGGCGACCTGCCGGATGTGTTCTGGGGTCGTGCCGCAGCAGCCTCCGACGAACGAGAGGCCGAACTCGGAGACGAAGCCGCTCAAGGCGGTGGCCAGCTCCTCGGGCGTCAGTGGGTACTCGGCGCCATTCGGTCCCAGTTGCGGCAGACCGGCGTTCGGCATCACCGAGACCGGGATCCGGGCGTGCTTGGTCAGGTAGCGCAGATGCTCGCTCATCTCCGCGGGGCCCGTGGCGCAGTTCAGACCGATCATGTCGATACCGAGCGGCTCCAGCGCCGCGAGGGCGGCTCCGATCTCCGAACCGAGGAGCATCGTGCCGGTGGTCTCCACCGTCACATGAGCGATGATCGGGATGCGGCGACCCAATTCCTCGAACGCCTGCTGTGAGCCCAGGATCGCGGCCTTCACCTGCAGTAGATCCTGGGACGTCTCGATCAGGATCGCGTCGGCACCGCCGTCCACCATTCCGAGAGCGCATTCTTTGTACGCATCTCGGATCACGCCGAACGTCGTATGACCGAGAGTCGGCAGTTTGGTGCCCGGGCCGATCGAACCGAGGACAAACCGAGGGGTGCCGTCGGCACTGGGACCGAACTCGTCGGCGACCTCACGCGCCAGGTGGGTGCCCTTGTACGCCAGCTCGCGGATGCGATCGGCGATGTCGTAATCGCCGAGGTTCGACAGGTTGCAGCCAAACGTATTGGTCTCGACCGCGTCGGCGCCCGCAGCGAAGTACGCGCGGTGGATCTCCTTGAGAACATCGGGTCGGGTGTCGTTGAGGATCTCGTTACAGCCCTCGAGACCGATGAAATCGTCCAGGGTGAGGTCTGCCGCCTGCAACATGGTGCCCATGGCCCCGTCACCGATCAAGACGCGTTTACTCATGGCGGTGAGCAATCCCGAATCGAATGCTGGTGAAGTGGCTGACGACATGGTTATCAGGGTAGTTCGCTCTCACTCGGTGTTCGGTCGTAGGCTGGTTCAGTGAACGCTGAGCAGAGCGCAAACCTTCCACGCTTGCGCCGCCCCACGCTTGTTGCTGCCTTCGAGGGGTGGAACGATGCCGGCGATGCGGCCAGCGGAGCTGTGGAACATCTCGAGCTCGTCTGGGACGCCGTACCTCTTGCCGAAATCGATTCCGACGACTACTACGACTTCCAGGTGAACAGGCCCATGATCAAGCAGATCGATGGCGTCACCCGAAGGATCGATTGGCCGACCACCTCGATCTCGTACTGTACGCCGCCCGGTGCGGACCGAGACATCGTCCTCCTCCGGGGAATCGAACCGAACATGCGGTGGCGCGGATTTTGCAACGAAATCCTCGGGATCGCCCGTGAACTGCACATTGAGACCGTTGTGATCCTTGCGGCGCTGCTGGCCGACACCCCGCACACCCGACCGGTCCCGGTCACCGGCGCCGCCTACAGCGGCGAGTCGGCCAAACAGTTCAAGCTCGAGGAGAGCCGGTACGAGGGACCCACCGGAATCACCGGGGTGCTCCAGGACGAATGCGTCAAAGCCGGGATCCCGGCGATCTCGTTCTGGGCCGCTGTCCCCCACTACGTGTCCACCCCGCCGAACCCCAAGGCGTCTGCCGCGTTGCTCAGTCATCTCGAAGAGGTCCTCGACGTCGAGGTCCCGCTCGGAGAACTGCCGGAGCAGGCCGAGGAGTGGGAACGGGCAGTGACCGAGATGACGGAAGACGACGAAGAGATCGCGGATTACGTTCGGGGCCTCGAAGAACGAGGCGACGCCGAGGTGAGTGTGGACGAGACCCTGTCGAAGATCGACGGTGACGCCCTGGCAGCAGAGTTCGAACGCTATCTGCGCCGACGCGGCCCCGGGGGCAGCTTCGGGGCGTGATCACCCCGGGTTCGGGTGGTCGGTGAGTACCTGACAATCGGTTCGTAACGCGTCTGCAAGTAGCGGTTCATCAGGCTGCCGTTCACTGACTCCCATGTCCAGTACCCCGAAGTTTCTGCAGGGTGTCTTCTCATTCACCGGCACCGGATTGACCAAGGCAGCCCCCTTGGACCCCTCGCTGGCCTACCAGGTCCCGGCCGGCATGACCGTTCAGCCGTTGTATTTCCGCGGCGGCAACAGCAGTGACGAGTTGGTGTACGTGACACTGCTCCGCGATCAACAGCCGATGCGCTGGTTCCCCATGGGAGCCAAGTCGTCGGTGAACGTCCCTCTGCGAGTCGTCGAAGACGTCGATCCCGACACCCTGCTCGAACTGGTTTTCGCGGCACCCGAGGGATGCACGGGCGAAATAATCGTCGACTTCGGATTTGCGGAGTTCTGATGACGGACCAGGCCCAACTCGACCGCCTCGTCGTCGTCGGAAACGGCATGGCCGGTGCCCGCACGGTCGAGGAAATCCTGTCGCGCGGCGGCGGCTCCCGGTTCGAGATCACGATGATCGGCGACGAACCGTATGGCAATTACAACCGCATCATGCTCTCGCACGTCCTGGCCGGCGAGAATTCGATCGACGACGACGACCTCATGCTCAATCCGATGGCCTGGTATCGCGAGAACAACGTGAGGCTGTTCTCGGGGGATCGAGCGATGCAGATCGACCGATTCGCGAAATCGGTCACCTGCGAGAGCGGCCGCGTCATCGACTACGACACCTTGATCATCGCCACCGGAAGCAACACCTTCTTCCCCAACATGGACGGGCTCCGTGAGCCCGACGGGCGCCTGGCGCGCGGGGTGTTCGGTTTCCGGACCATCGAGGACACCAACGGCATGCTCCAGATGGCGTTGTCGCGTGATGACATGCGCGCGGTCGTCATCGGCGGGGGTCTGCTGGGTCTGGAGGCAGCCTATGGACTGCGCACCCAGGGCATCGACGTCGACGTGGTCCACTCCCCCGGACACCTGATGAACCAGCAGCTCGACGAACGCGGGGGTCGGGTGCTGCGCAACAAGATCGAAGGTCTCGGTGTCGGGGTGTACACGTCCAAACGCACCACCACGGTGCTCCGGAACGACGCCGGAGAGGTTGCCGGCGTGGGTTTCAACGACGACACCTCGCTGCCCGCGGACATGATCGTGGTCACCGCGGGTATCCGACCGAACGTCGAACTGGCCAGAGCCGGCGGACTGGTGATCGAACGCGGCATCGTGGTCGACGACCAGATGCGTTGCGAAGACGAGGGTTCCATCTATGCGGTGGGCGAATGTTGCCAGCATCGGGGCGAGGTCTACGGACTCGTCGCGCCGCTCTGGGAGCAGGCCGTCGTACTCGCCGACGTGCTGACCGGTGCCGATCCCACCGCCGCGTATCACGGTTCGCGTTTGACGACGAAACTCAAGGTCGCGGGGGTCGATGTTGCGGCGATGGGCGTCAAGGGACCAGAACGCGACACCGATGAGTTCGTCCAGTTCTACGAACCCCGCAGCGGCACATATAAATCGGTCGTGGTGCGCGACAACAAGCTGATCGGTGCGATGTTGCTCGGAGACATCAGCAAGGTCAACTTCCTGACCCAGGCATTCGACGACAAGGTGCCGCTGCCCGACGAACGCATCAGCATGTTGTTCGACATGGGTACGCCCAGCGCGGAGACCGGTGCTGCAGAGTTGGCCGATGATGTGCAGGTCTGCAACTGCAACGGCGTCACGAAGGGCGACATCGTGGCCTGTGTGCACGCAGGCGCGAAGACCGTCGGCGACGTGGTTGCCAAGACGAGGGCAGGCAAGGGTTGCGGCTCGTGCAAGGGTCTCGTCGGTGACATCGTGGCGTGCGCGGCCGGCGGCGACCTCGCCGTCGATCCGTCGGCCGACTGGTATGTCCCGGCGATCCCGATGGACAAGCCCGAGTTGATGGCCCAGATCAGGGAACGCAACCTGCGATCGGTGTCGGCGGTCCTGGGCGAACTGGCGCCCGAGGGCGACGACGTGACGGCCAAGATGCCGATCGCGTCGCTGCTCCGCATCATCTGGGGCGCCGATTGGGAGGATGAACGCGGCGCTCTGTTCATCAACGACCGCGTACACGCGAACATCCAGCGCGACGGCACGTTCTCCGTCGTCCCGCAGATGAAGGGCGGCGTGACGAACCCGGCTCAATTGCGACGAATCGCAGACGTCGCGGAGAAATACGACATCCCGATGGTGAAGGTCACCGGCGGGCAGCGGATCGACCTGCTGGGGATCAAGAAAGAGGATCTACCAAAGGTGTGGGCAGATCTCGACATGCCGTCGGGGTATGCGTACGGGAAGAGCTTCCGCACGGTCAAAACCTGCGTCGGACTCGACTTCTGCCGGTTCGGTCTCGACGACTCCACTGCTCTCGGGATCGCCATCGAGGAGAAGTACCAGGGCCTGGAGTCGCCCGCGAAGCTGAAGCTCGCGGTCACCGGGTGTCCGCGAAACTGTGCGGAAGCGCTGTGCAAAGACTTCGGCGTTGTCGCGGTGGGCGATGGGAAGTGGGAAATCTACGTCGGTGGCGCAGCCGGGGCCCACATCCGCAAGGGCGACCTGCTCGCGACCGCCCAGGGCGCCGACGAAGTCATCCGGATCTGCGGCGTGTTCATCCAGTACTACCGCGAGCAGGCGAAGTGGCTCGAACGCACGTATGCGTGGGTACCCCGTGTGGGTATCGACGAGCTCAAGGCGATCTTGATCGACGACCGCGACGGTGTGGTCGACGGGCTGACCGAGCGCATCAACGCTTCGGCTGCCGCGTACACCGACCCCTGGAAAGAACGGCTCGCACCGAAGTCGCCGGCACAGTTCAGCCCGTCGTTGCCGCTTATCAAGCTGCCACTGGTGCCGGTCCGATGAGCGCGCCGACGTCAAGTGTCGTGGGGTCGATCACCGATCTCACCGTTGGCGAGGGCCGCACCTACGTGGTGGACGGTCAGCAGGTCGCGGTGTTCTTGCTGGGCGACGGGACGTTGCGCGCCCTCGGCGCCCGGTGTCCGCATCGGGGCGGTCCGATTGCGGATGGGCAGACCGACGCGACGAAGGTGATGTGTCCGCTGCACCAGTACACCTTCTCGTTCGCCGACGGTGCCTGTACCAACGGCGACATCGAGCCGCTTCCGGTCTTCAAGGCCGAGCTACACGACGGTCGGATCCATCTCTGGGTCTGACCCGTCTCGTTGGGCCCGCGCCGAGCGGGCCCTCCCGCGCACCGAGCGGGCCCTTCCGTGCGCCGAGCGGGCCCTTCCGTGCGCCGAGCGGGCCTCCGTCGACATCGAGTGGGCCTTAGGCCAACGGCCTACGCCCCCATGGCGTCGTAACGGCCCGCTCGCGGCGGGAAACGGCACGATCGACGCTTTCAACGGCACGATCGGCGGCATGAACGGCACGATCGATGGGCTAGGAGATCCGCTCGATCGACACGACCGGGGTGGTGATTCGCCAGGTCCGGACGTCGGGGTCGTCCGCGGCCCGCACCCAGAATTGGGCGGACTCGCCGACGCGGCACGACTTCACACCGAGCAGTGGGATGTCCTCCGAGTCCCGACGGAGCCGGCTCACCGACCAGGACTCATCGTCTGTACCACCGACTCCGGGTGCGCGCAGGAGCGTCATCTCGCCGAAGTCGAGCAGATAGGTCGAGGTGCGGGTCAATACGGTCCACACGCCCTGTGCCGTACCGGGGTCGATCTCCTCAACGTTCGCCACGGTCAGAAACCTTACCGGGACCCGGTCAACGGGACGCCCAGCAACGCGTCGACCGCCGCGGCGATCTCGCGCGGGGCATCGGTGTCCGAACCCAACCCGTCTAGCGCCTCACCGGCCCAGGCGTCAATGGCGGCAATGGCTTTGGGAGTGTCGAGATCGTCGGCGAGGTGCTGGCGCAGACGCTCGATCGTCGCCGCAGACGCCGGTCCGGAGTTGCGGGCCGCGGCACGGCGCCACCGGTCGAGGCGGCTGACGGCGTCGTCGAGAACGCCATCTGTCCATGCCCTGTCCTGCCGGTAGTGCCCTGCGAACAACCCGAGCCGGATCGCCGCCGGGTCGATCTGTGCCGCACGCAGTGTGGAGACGAAGACCAGGTTTCCTCGCGACTTCGACATCTTCTCGCCGTCGAGTCCGATCATTCCGGTGTGCACGTAGTGCTTTGCGAATCGGCGGTCACCGGTCAACGCCTCGGCGTGTGCTGCAGAGAACTCGTGGTGCGGGAAGATCAGGTCACTGCCTCCGCCCTGCACGTCGAAACCGGAACCGATCCGATTCAAAGCTATTGCCGCGCATTCGATGTGCCATCCAGGGCGGCCGGGGCCATGAGGCGAGTCCCAGGACGGTTCCCCGTCACGAGCTGCTCGCCAGACCAGAGCGTCGAGCGGGTCCCGCTTACCCGGCCGGTCAGGGTCGCCGCCGCGCTCGGCGAAGAATTTATGCATCTCCGGCAAGTCGTACCCCGACTCGTAGCCGAACTGTTCGGTTGCGTCGGTCCGGAAGTAGATGTCCGGGTGGTCGGCATCGTCGACGATGTAGGCGGCACCGGAGGCCAGCAGTTTGCCGACCACCTCGACGACCTCGTCCACCGATTCGACCGCGCCGATGTAGTCACGAGGCGGCAACACCCGCAATGCGGCCATGTCCTCACGGAAGAGTTGGATCTCCCGCTGGCCCAGGTCTACCCAATCCATCCCGTCGCGCTCGGCGCGCTCGAACAACGGGTCGTCGACGTCGGTGATGTTCTGGACGTAATGGACGTCGTGACCAAGGTCACGCCAGATCCGGTTCACGAGATCGAACGCGAGATAGGTCGCAGCATGGCCGAGATGCGTTGCGTCGTACGGGGTGATGCCGCACACATACATTGTTGCGGTGGGGCCGGGGACGACGGGACGTACCTGCCGATCAGAGGTGTCGAAAAGCCTCAATGCCGGGCCCCGACCGGGCACGGGCGGAACGACGGTGTCAGACCACGACTGCATGAACACCACCTTAAGGCGACGCCGGCAGCGACCGCTGTCAGGGCTGCCGGAACGCCCGTCGTATCAGAATGCGGGCCAGGGAATCGGCCGGGACCGGTTCGCGTCGGGCATCACCGGATCAGCCACCATCACCATTGCCCGCTCCGTCAGAGCGTCGATCTCGGCGGGCGTGATGAGCTCGGCCAACCGGTCGCGAAGTGGCGACGACGCCTGCTCCAACGTGCGGACCAATCCCTCGACATCGTCGACGAGGTGAGCGGGAACCGGTTGGTTCGCCCAGCCCCACAGCACTGTTCGCAACTTGTCCTCGGTATGCAGGCAGATTCCGTGGTCGACGCCGTAGACCTGGCCATCGAGTCCTTCGAGAACGTGGCCACCTTTACGGTCCGCGTTGTTGATGAGGACGTCCAGGACGGCCATCCGCTGCAACCGCGGATCATCCGCGTGGACCAACGCGACGTCCTCACCACGACCGTCTATTGCAGACAGGATCAGCTTCCAACCTTCGGGAATCAGGTCCGGCGAGCACAGGTCGACCAGATCCAGGCGCGCAGGCAACGTGTCCGCGGGTTCGGGCGTGTCGATCCAACGCTGCACCATGCCGGGTCCGAACTGCCCGTCTCGCAACAGCGTCACCGGTACGACCGACCATCCGAGTGCGTCGGAGATGAGGAAAGAAGCGACCTCACGGCCGGCCAGGGTGCCGTCCGGGAAGTCCCACAGCGGTTGCTCACCCCGAACGGGTTTGTACACGCACCGGACGCGGTCGTCCCCGAGGACGGCGTCGCACACCAGGGTGGCGTTGCTCGCCGAACGGATCTGCCCGATGAGTTCGAGGTCGCCATCGGCGAGGATCTGCGCCACGTCGAGCGGTTCACGCTCGGGCGCTGCTGCACTCACGTGATCGCTACCTGTCCGGCCCCGCGGTCGGACCCTCGTCGGTGTCGTCGTCCCCTTCGAGGCTCGGGTCGTCGAAGAGGTCGGGATCGACGAACTCGAGCGATGGCCCGAACTCGGCGTCGCGCCGGTAGCCGTTGGTGCGGACACAGATGTGGCCGGCCGAATCAAGCGGGTCACCGCACAGAGGGCATGGTTCACGACCCGCTGAGATGACGCTGGACGATCTCGTCGCGAACTCGCGCGCCGCGCCCGTGCTCAAGAACACCCGGACCGCATCTGGCCCGTCCTCGGTGTCGTCGAGGACGACGCTCTCGTCGAACTCACCTTCGGTGATGGCGAGCAGTTCGACCACCACCGCCTCGGACTCCGAATCCCACCCGAGACCCATGGTCCCAACCCGGAACTCGGCGTCCACGGGCATCACGAGCGGACTGAGATCCTCGACCCGCGCGAGCTCCGCGGGCAGCGGTGTACCGAAACGGCGGTGCACCTCCTCGAGCAGCGCTCCGATTCGATCGGCGAGTATCTGTACCTGCTGCTTCTCGAGCATCACGCTGATCACGCGGGTCTCGTGGATCGCCTGCAGGTAGAAGGTCCGGTCGCCGGGTTGGCCGACCGTTCCGGCGATGAAACGGTCCGGACTGCGGAAGACGTGTATCGCTCTGGCCATGGCACCTCCGTTCTTCGAAATTGATTATCCCCATTCGGGGCGGGTTCGCCCACACCATGGACGTTCCGCGACCGGCGCGCCGGAGCCGGGCCTGATTCTTCGTTCAGGTACCGGTGGAACCGCCGACAACGGCTTCGTCGGCTTGTTTGTCTTCGGCTTTGGCCTCGTGCTTCGGCGTCGACCCCAACTTCTGCAAGGTGGACGTGCAGTTCACCGCGTGCACATAGGGCCGCGCGACGCTGTAGCGGACGACACTCATCGATGCGGGCTCCACGACGATCCGCTGGAACGAGTCGAGGTGCATCCCCATCGCGTCCGCGAGTACCGCTTTGATGACGTCGCCGTGCGAGCACGCCACCCACACGCCTGCACCGTCTTCGCCCGAGAACCGGGCATCGAGCTCACGGACCGCCGCCACCGCGCGCGCCTGCACCTGCGCGAGGCCTTCACCGCCGGGGAAGATTGCGGCAGACGGTTGCTGTTGCACGACCCGCCACAGCGGTTCGGACAGCAATTCCTTGATCGGGCGACCGGACCACTGTCCGTAGTCGACCTCGAGGAGCCGCTCGTCGATGATCTCCTCGACACCCAGGTGTTGGACCAGCGGCAGCACCGTCTGCTCGCAGCGTTGTAGCGGCGACCGGACGACGGCCGCCAGGGGACCCGCCGCGGCGATCCGCTCGATCAACGCGGTCGCTTGAGAACGACCGTGGTCGTCGAGATCGATCCCTGGGGTCCGGCCGGCCAGCACACCTGAGGTGTTCGCTGTCGAGCGTCCGTGGCGTAGCAATATGACCGTCACGTATTTCACCTTATGCGGAAGTGCGCACCCGCTTGCGGTGGCGCAGGTCAGAAGGGCGGCAGGAGTGCGCGCACGGCGACCCCCGAGGTCGTCACGTCGCGCTGATGACTCCGCCGGCGAGCAGGCCCATGACCACGATGCCGAGGATCACGCGATATCCCACAAACCAGTACAGGGAGTGGTTCGCGACGAACTTGAGCAGCCAGGCGATGGCTGCGTATCCGACCACGAAGGCGATCACCGTGGCGACCAGCAGTTGGGGTCCGGGCGCCTCCATGCCGTCACCGCTGGGGTCGAACGCATCGGGCAGGCTGAACAAACCGGACGCGGTCACCGCTGGTATCGCCAGGAGAAACGAGAACCGGACCGCTGCTTCGCGTTTGAGGCCCATGAACAGACCCGCGCTGGCGGTGGCGCCGGAGCGTGAAACACCGGGGATCAGCGCGAGACACTGCGCGAACCCCATCACCAGACCGTCCCGTGTGGTCAGCTTCTCGATCGGCCGCTCCTTGCGCCCGAAGTGCTCGGCCGCGGCGATGACGATCGAGAAGACGATGAGCATCGCCGCAACAAGCCAGAGATTCCGGGCACCGGTACGGATCTGATCTTTGAACAGGAATCCCAGGACGCCGATCGGGATGGTGGCGATGATCACGTACCAGCCCATCCGATAATCGAGGTCGCGTCTGGACGCGTCGAACAGGCCACGGAACCAGGCCGCAATGATCCGGACGATGTCCTTCGCGAAAAACACCAGCACTGCTGCTTCGGTTCCGAGCTGCGTGACCGCTGTGAACGATGCCCCGGCGTCGTCCCCGAACCAGATCTCGGAAACGATCCGCAGATGCCCGGACGACGACACGGGCAAGAATTCGGTCAGCCCCTGAACGGCCCCCAAGACGATCGACTGGGCCCAACTCATCGTGTCCGTCACCGCGCAGAGCCTACTGGAATCCGCCGTCCACTCCCCCTCCGACGTATCTGACGAGCCGGATTTCGGCGCAGCGCGCGGGAACCAGCAAGATGGGTCTCATGAATGTGCGTGCAAGAGCTGGCGTGGTGACGGTGGCGGCAGCTGCGGTGGTGGCTGTGCTGGCGGGATGTTCTGATTCCGGGGACACTCCCGACGTCCCGACGATCGCGCCGCAGACGCCGATCGCGGCACCGGTCGTCGAGGCCGGCGCACCTGCCGGCCAGGTCGTCCCCATGCCGGACGCCGGCGGCGCGCTGGCGTACTGCTCGAGTACCGAACAAGTGGCCGTCCTGTCGGCGGACGGCAGGTCGGTGCAGTTCCGCCCGACAGCGGCGCTCTCGACTCCGACGCGCACAGTCGGGTTGAGCGACAAAGCATCCGGGTTCGGAACCTTCGCGAACGGCGTGCTGCAAGTCCTCATTCCCCATGCCCTGCTCAGGGTGAACTCGGCCACCGGCGACGTGGTCAGAACCGATCTGCCGGGAACACCGTTGTCGGCGGTGCTGACCTCCCAGGGTCAGACGTTGGTGGGCAACGACCTCGGCCAGATCGCCGTCGTGGGCGCAGATGGGGGCATTGAGAAAACCATCTCCGGTCTCGTTCGCGTCGATGCCCTCGCCGAGCACAACGGCCAGGTCGTCGCGCTCGACCGGGCGCAGTCGTCGGTGACGCAGGTCGACATCGGCGGCGACGATCTGGGTGTGGCGCTGCGATCCGGCGACGGTGCGACAAACCTCACAGTCGACCATTTCGGGCGTTTCCTGACCACGGACACCAAGGGGGGCGAGTTTCTCGCATTCAGCGGCGACCCGCTCGTCAACAAGTTCCGCTATCCGGTGGCGTTCGGCCCCTACGCCGTAGGCTATGACGACACACACAACCTGGCGTGGGTCGCGACCACCGGCGACAACAAGGTGACAGCGTACGAACTGGCCTCCGGCACCCCGGTCCAGACGCGACAGTTCACGACGGTCGGTCAAGCCGACTCCATGGTGGTGGATCCAGACAGCGGGACGGTTTACCTGCTCTCGGCCCGGGGTGAGGGCCTGCAGGTCATCGACCCCGACCAGCAGTGAGGCGGCATTCGCGGCAGTGAAGGGTGGTCATGGTGGCAGGTAAGCGAACCCGAGGTTTTCCAAGGGAATGGGACATGTCAGCGGATGACTACGAGTACATCCCGCTGCGTCTCCCCCCGGACGTCACGCGCGTCTCGGCATCGATGCGGCTGTCGATCCAGGCGGAATTCGGTGGCTGGGAACTGTCCCGCGTACGCCTGTACGCCGATGGCAGCCGAAAAGTACTGCTCCGCAGACGACGTCCGCGGCTGGCGTCGACCGATCAGCCGAACACCGAGATGAGCGCATGATGGATCCGCTGTACCGGCGGCTCTACGGCGCGCTGCTCGCACTGATGTTCCGAATTCCACCCGAACGGATCCACCGGGCGATGGCGCGGTTGATCAGCTGGGTGGGCCGGGTCAACCTGCTGCGCGCACTCGTGGCTCGTGTGCTCGTCGTCGACGATCCGGTGCTGCGTACCCGCGTCTTCGGTATCGACTTCCCCGCCCCGCTCGGGCTCGCCGCCGGGTTCGACAAGAATGCCGAGGCCGTCGACGCGTGGGGCGCCCTTGGCTTCGGTTTCGCCGAGGTGGGCACGGTCACCGGCGAGCCACAGCCAGGAAATCCGGCGCCGCGTCTGTTCCGGCTGCCGCAGGACAGGGCACTCGTCAACCGGATGGGTTTCAACAACCACGGCGCCGGTGCCGCGGCCAATCTGCTCAAGCAGCGGAAAGCGACCACCACGATGGTGCCGATCGGCGCCAACATCGGAAAGACGAAGGCTGTTCCGGCGAGCGACGCGGTCGCCGACTACCTCATCAGTGCGCGTCTGCTCGCGCCACTCGCCGAGTTTCTCGTGGTGAACGTCAGCTCACCGAACACCCCCGGACTTCGCGACCTGCAGGCGGTCGAATCGTTAAGACCGTTGCTCGGAGCGGTTCTGGGCGCGGTCGACATCCCCGTACTGGTCAAGATCGCACCGGACCTGGTCGACGAGGACATCGACGAAATCGCCGACCTCGCACTCGAGTTGGGCCTCGCCGGCATCGTCTGCACGAATACGACGATCAGTCGCGACGGACTCGTATCAGCGCCCTCGGACGTCGAACGTTATGGCGCAGGCGGGTTGTCCGGTGCACCCCTTGCGGATCGCTCACTCGAGGTGCTGCGTCGCTTGTACGCACGAGTCGGTACCCGTATGGCATTGATCAGCGTCGGTGGGATCGAAACGCCCGAGCAGGCGTGGGAGCGCATCTGCGCAGGCGCTTCCCTGATCCAGGGCTATACCGGATTCATCTACGGAGGTCCGTTGTGGACCAAGCAGATACACCGAGGACTCGCGCAGCGGGTACGAGACGCCGGTTACGGTTCGATCTCCGACGCCGTGGGTAGCGCAGCAGCGAAACGGTAGGCTCACAAACCCAGCCCGTCCAGGCGCAACCAGGTGCTGCAACACCTGGTTCTGCCTGAACGAGCTGGGTGTGTGGTTCAGTCCGAACTAGTCGCCGTCGGGACGCTCATAGGTGTTGGTGATGATGGCCCGCGCGATTGCGTGCGAGAACAGGTTGAACCCCAGGTACGCCGGTGTCGCGCCGTCGGGCAGACCGAGACTTTCGACGTCCACCGCGTGCACGACCGTGTAGTAGTAGTGCACGCCGTGACCGGGCGGGGGCGCAGCTCCGATGAACCGCGGCAGAGACGCGTCATTGTTGAGCGCCACCGCGCCAGAGGGCAGCGCGCCCTCGGACCCGTCACCGACACCTGCAGCGAGGGAGGTCACCGAGACCGGGATGTCTGCGACGGCCCAGTGCCAGAAACCCGAGGCGGTCGGCGCTTCGGGGTCATAGACCGTCACCGCGAAACTCTTGGTCTCCTCGGGGAATCCGGACCAGCTCAACTGAGGCGACACGTCTTCGCCGCCTGCGCCCATGATTCCCGACACCTGGGGGGTGGTGAGCGAGGAATTGTCGGTGAGGCTCTCGGAGGTGAGGGTGAACGTGGGCAGAGAAGGTAGTGCGTCGTACGGGTTATACCTCGACATCGTTGTTCGCATCCTTTCCGTAGGTGACCACTTCATGATGCGTGAGTGGCCGCGCTGGTGCACCGGTTCAGCTGTGTAGCAGAAAATGTTCGAGAACTTCTGTCCCGAACAACAACGATTCGACCGGTACCCGTTCGTCGACGCCATGAAACAGTGCGGCGAAGTCGAGGTCGGTCGGCAACTTCAAGGGAGCAAACCCGAAGCACCGAATACCAAGTCGGGCAAAGGCTTTGGCGTCGGTTCCACCCGACAACATATAAGGCACGGTCCGGCCCTGCGGATCGTGGGCCAGAATCGCGTTGTTCATCGCATCGACGAGGTCACCGTCGAACGTCGTCTCGTACGAGTCCAGCTTTGTCACCCATTCCCGGGTGACCGCCGGTCCGATGAGTTCATCGACCTCGGCTTCGAACGCCGCTTGCCGGCCCGGCAGCACCCGGCAGTCGACGACAGCCGTGGCGGTCTGCGGGATGACGTTGGCCTTGTAACCGGCCTGCAGCATCGTCGGGTTGGCAGTATCGCGCAACGTTGCCCCGATGATCCTCGCGATGCTGCCGATCTTGAACAGCACGGTCTCCAGATCCGGGGTGTCGGGATCGAGTTCCAGACCGGTCTCCTCGGACACCGCCGCAAGGAACTGGGACACCGATTCGGTCATCACGAGCGGGAAGCGGTGCTTACCGAGTTTCGCCACCGCTTCGGACAGGATCGTGACGGCGTTGTCCTCGTGCAGGAAGGAACCGTGGCCCGCGGTGGCCGTTGCGGTCAGCTTCATCCACGCGATGCCCTTTTCGGCTGTCTCGACGAGATAGAGCCGCTTCTGGGTGCCGTCGGGGCGGTCGACCGTCAGTGAGAACCCGCCCACCTCTCCGACGGCCTCGGTGACACCTTCGAAGAGATCGGGGCGGTTGGCGACCAGCCAGTGCGACCCCCACTTGCCACCCGCCTCTTCGTCCGCCAGGAACGCGAACACGATGTCGCGAGGCGGAACAGTGCCCTGTTGCTTGAACTGACGAGCAAGCGCGAGCGCCATCCCGACCATGTCTTTCATGTCGATGGCGCCACGGCCCCAGATGTAGCCGTCTTTCACCGAGCCCGAGAACGGGTGCACGCTCCAGTCGGCGGGCTCCGCCGGGACCACGTCGAGGTGGGTGTGGAGCAACAGTTTGCCGCGACCGCGATCGGCTCCGGGCAGCGTCGCGAACACGTTGCCGCGCCCGGGCTGACCCGACTCCAGATACTCGGTCTCGAAACCGACCTCCTCGAGTTGTTGCTGCACCCAGCGGGCGCACTCGGCCTCGCCTTTGGTGGTCGCGAGTTCGCCCGTATTGCTGGTGTCGAATTGAATCAGCCTGCTGACCAACTCGACGACTTCGTCGGTGGCACGCTTTGCTTTGTCGTTCACCTGCACATTCCTATCACCACAGCAGGTCACGCGGCGCGCGTGCTGTGCGCAGCATTCGCGTCCGGTCAGGTCAGGTGGTCGAAATCACCCCGCACCCAACCCATGTGGCGATCGGCCGAGCGCCTTAAAATCCCCCGCGCATCGCTGTCGATGAAGTCGGCGAAGTTGCCGTAGATCCGGTCGAAATCGAACCTCTCGAGATGGGTCGTGACCCGTTCCACGACTGCCGCCGACAGCGGTATCCGATTGGGATAGCTGCGCATGAAACTGATGCTGGACCGATCCGGGTTGGGCAGGACGGTGTCGCCGGTGAGCAGCACGCCCCGTCCGCCCGCGCCCGCCCTCCAGTGCGCGACCGCACTTCCGGGGAAATGTCCGCCGGGCTGCGTCAGCGTCAACCCCGGTAGCACCTCCAGGTCGCCGTTCCACGACTCGATGACAGGGTCGTGGCGGGCCACCCATTCCAGGTCCGGCTCGGCAACCAGCACGGGTACCCCACCCAGCGCGTGACTCCATTCCACCTGCACCCCGAACATATGCGGATGACTGGCGACGATGGCCACCACGGCGCCGCACGACTGCACCGTCTCGACCCCCGGATCGTCGATGAACCCAGGCGGGTCCCACAGCACGTTCCCGGCGGGAGTGCACACCAACTTGCTCCGTTGGCCGATCCCGACACCCGGGACCGTGTGGATGTCGAGAAGCCCCGGTTCGAGTTCCTCGACGGCGATCCGCTGCCCCTCCGCGCCCAGCTGCGCCACCGACACCCACAGCTGTCCGCCCGGCGGCATGTACTGACGTTCGTCCTCGCAGATCCGGCACCGCGCCGGCAGATCCTCACCGTGCTCCACCGCGCACGTGCGGCAGATCATCGTCGATCGGTCCATGAATCATTGGTAGCAAAACGGCGTTGATATCGGGGCTGTGCTGGCGATTTGGGTTGAAGGCGGCCAGTCGGCTAATGTTATCCGGCGCTGGCAGGTACGCCCTGACAGCGTCTCGGGTCCGAGTGGCGGAATGGCAGACGCGCTAGCTTGAGGTGCTAGTGTCCTATTAACGGACGTGGGGGTTCAAGTCCCCCCTCGGACACCCAATGAGACCGTGGTTCGCAGAGATGCGATCCACGGTTTTTCTTTACCTTCGCCAACCATCCCGCATGCCTTCTCACCCGGGGTTACCTCTACAGTTCTTCGTGGCCGCGGGCGTCTCACTGTTTGCCCAGGTCGCCCCGAGATCTCTGCAGTCTGGCGCACCGGGTTCGCCTTCGCGGACCTGGTCGGGGCCATCGGGATCGCGTTACTCGGGCCCGCAGCCACCTGACTCCCCGTCCGGCTCGCGTGGACGAGGTGCACCGGCGCGGCCACTACAATGCCAAGCGTGCAATATGTGCCCTCCGAGTCCATTGATCCTGCCGACATGGCGATCTTCCGCCGAGTCCTGGATCAGGCGACCGAACTCGATGCCGGGCACCCCGACTCGATCCAGGTCCAACGCGCAGTTGCGCACATGTTCAAGAAGGCCAAGCGGAACCGGAAGAGACAGAAGCATCAGTTGCGCCTGGATGCGGATCGAAAAGTACTGGCAGCCACTGCAACCGGGTCTCCCGATCGGATCGATGACGAGACGGCGGGCTTACCGCTTACGGGCGCGCCCGGGTCGAGCGCCGGGACGCTCATCCGCCCGCAGAACTGTTATATCTGCAAACAAGAGTACACCCGGGTCGATGCCTTCCATCATCAATTGTGTCCCAGGTGCGCTGCCGAGAACCGCGAGAAACGCAACCAGCACGCAGATCTCACCGGCCGCCGAGCGCTGTTGACCGGAGGCCGGGCAAAGATCGGCATGTACATCGCGTTGATGCTGCTGCGTGATGGCGCTGATCTCACGATCACCACGCGGTTCCCGCGCGATGCCGCCCGGCGGTTCGCCCGGCAACCCGATTCGGACGTTTGGCTCCACCGCCTGCACATCGTCGGAATCGACCTTCGTGATCCCGCCCAGGTCACCGATCTGGCCGATGCCGTTGCCGCCGAGGGCCCGCTGGACATCCTCATCAACAACGCGGCGCAAACCGTACGGCGCTCCCCTGGCGCCTACAGTTCTCTGGCCGATGCCGAACTGGCTCCGTTGACCGGCGCCGCCGCGACCGTGCCGGTGCTGACGATGGGCGACAGCAGCGAACTCCATCCGCAGGCCCTCGCGTCCGGCGGCGACTCCGACTCCGCCGCCAAAGCACTCGCCGCGCTGGCGATGACCGCCGGCTCGGCAACAGTCGACCGGATCGCCGACGGGACCGCCATCGACGCCGGCGGACTCCTGCCCGACCTCGTGGACAGCAACAGCTGGGTCGAGACGGTTGACCAAGTCGATCCGTTGGAGCTCCTCGAGGTTCAGCTCTGCAACAGTGTGGCGCCGTTCATCCTCTTGTCGCGGCTGACGCCTGCGCTCCGGGCATCACCGGCCCGGCGCAAGTACGTGGTCAACGTCTCGGCGATGGAAGGGGTGTTCTCCCGCGGGTACAAGGGGCCGGGACACCCGCACACCAACATGGCCAAAGCTGCCCTGAACATGCTGACTCGGACCAGCGCCGGCGATCTGTTCAACGACGGGATCCTGGTGACGGCGGTCGACACCGGTTGGATCACCGACGAACGGCCGCACACCAGCAAGGTGCGTCTCGCCGAAGAGGGTTTTCGAGCCCCGCTCGACCTCGTCGACGGCGCGGCCAGGGTCTACGACCCGGTCGTCCAGGGGGAAGCAGGAGTCGACCTCTACGGATGTTTCCTCAAGGATTTCGAGCCGTACCCGTGGTGACCGTCGATGGCCGCTGAGGACACCGTGTCTCGGCGGTTGGCAGACGCGGTCCTGGCCATCGGCGATGAAAGCCTCGACGCGATGACCCGGATTCTTGCCGAGCTGGGCGACGACACCGCGAACAGGCGCCCGTCGCTGCCGGCGCGAACACCCCGTACGCGATCGTCTTCCACTGTGTCGGGATGCTGGAACACTGGGCGGGATCGGTCATCGCCGGGCTCGCCATCCCCCGGGATCGCGATGCCGAGTTCACGGCCTCTGGACCGGTCGACGGCCTGATCGGCAAGGTCGAGCAAGTGCGGACGAACTTGGTCGAGTGGGTGGATATCGCCGTGCGCGAAGGGATCAGGGATCGGTCCGCGCGCGGTTCGACCCGATCAGACGCGGCCACCGCGACTCCCGAGTGGGTGCTGATGCACATCCAGCGTGAGTTGGCCCAGCATCTGGGCCAACTCGAACTGACACGAGATGTCCTGACTCAGGCCTGACGCTCACGCACGTGATATGCGGCGCTGGCGTTTTCGCGTTTCTTCATCGCCTGGATGGCGGCATGGTGGCGTCGGGCGTGATACGCCAGCGGAAAGTAGGTCAGTCGGTCGGGCAACACCTTGTACGAACCGCGGATGACCTTGTGCATCCGCTCCAGATCTCGCTGCTCCTTGTCGCTCCAGCGCAGGCCGAGGATCTCGCGGACCCGCGGATCCATGACGCCCACCGTCGTCAGATAGTTCAGGTTCTGGAGAGGGGCGGTGGCGATCTCCGCAGCCTTGATCGCCGCTGGCCGCAGCCGGACCGGCACCGAGTCGGGAATCGGCGGAGCCTGCCGCATCTGGCCGATGAGCTCGAGCGCAACGGGGTGGGCCACCAACTTGTTGTTGATGAAATCGTCGAAATACTCGTGGAATTCGCCGATCGACTCGGGGTACCCCTTCATCGGCACCTGGACGATCTTCGCGATCCGGCGGTTGTCGCGGAAGATTTCCTGTTGCTCATCGGCGGTGAAGTCGCGCCCGATCAGGAGCGGTCCCGCGGACAGTGTGGTGGGGAACGCTGTCGCGATCACCCACTGATAGGCCTCGGGATTGAGTGCGCTGATGTGCTTGCCCGCGGCGTTCTTCATCTGCAGTGGCTGGTGCATCTTCCGCAGACGTTTGCCCTCGGCGAGCGCTTCCTCGCCACCGTAGACCCAGCGCAGTACCGAGTCGATCGAGCGGATCGCGCGCCCGCCCGGGTCGGTCCGGAAAACCGAGTACTTGCCGACGACGTCGCCGATCACCGGGTGCATCACCTGCATGACGAACGCTGCCCCGTTGACGGGCAGAAAGGTGAAGCGACCGGTCTGCTCTGCGGTGATCGAATCCGGCGGTACGAGCTCGATGTCGGTGTCGATGTTGTTGATCAGTTGGTCTTCGCCCTCTCCCGGGGCGGACGTGCGCTGACGGGGTGTCGATGCCGCGATCGTCATGGTGGATCCTCTCATCAGGAAACGTTTGTGTTCAGATTAACAGTCGATGTCGTATTCCGACAGGGTTTCGGGTCGAGTTCTCTGCGAACCGGGGTTGAACTACGGTCAGCAGGTGGTTTCCGTTCCTCTGATCTTCGATTGCGACACCGGTATCGACGATTCGCTCGCACTGGTCTATCTGCTGTCTCACCCCGCAGCTGACCTGCGCGCGGTGCTGTCCACCGGCGGTAACGTCCCGACCGACGTCGTCTGCGGCAACAATTTGGCCTGGTTGGAACTGTGCGGCCGCGACGACGTCGAGGTGTGCCTCGGTGCCGAGGCACCACTCGAGGCCCCTCTGATGACCACGGAGGACACCCACGGCCCGCTCGGCATCGGTTATGCCCAGCTGCCGGTGCCCACCACGACGAAATCGTCCCGCGACGCGGCGGATGCCTGGATCGACCTGACCGCGGACAACCCAGGCGAGATGGTGGGTTTGGTGACCGGCCCGCTGACCAACCTGGCGCTGGCCATCCGCAGGGACCCATCGCTGCCGACGCGGCTACGCAGACTGGTCATCATGGGCGGAGTGTTCCACCACGGTGGCAACACCACCCCGACCAGCGAGTGGAATATCGCGGTGGATCCGGAAGCAGCCAAAGAGGTGTTTGCCGCCTTCGGCGTCGACGGTGCGCCGCGGCCCATCGTCTGTCCACTCGATCTCACCGAGACCATCCGGATGACCCCGGACCACCTGGGCCGGCTCGCGGCACTCGCCGAATCCAGTCCGGTGGAACAACCTGGTCCGGACGACGAACCCGGAACCCGCTCCGTCGCGGACAACGTGATCGTCCGGCACCTGGTCGATGCCGTCCGCTTCTACTTCGAGTTCCACGAGGCACAGTCAGAGGGATACATCGCCCACATGCACGACCCCTTCGCCGCGGCCGTCGCCATCGACCCCTCTATCGCGGTCACGCGCTCTGCCTGCGTCGACGTGGAGACCGTCGGCTTGTTGACACGAGGGACCACGGTTGCCGACGAACGTGGATTCTGGGGTCGCCCGGTCAACGCCGAGATCGCCACCAGAACTGACCCCGACCTCTTCTTCGACGATCTGATCGAGCGCGTTGCGGCCTTCGCCCGTGAGCGTAGGGGTGGGCCGCGCGGGATGCAGTGAGGAACGAGGGAGCGCAGCGACTGAGAGACGAGCGAAGAGCGCGCAACAAGGCCCACGACGAAGCGAACAATAGTTACGTGTCGAAGGCTTCGACTATCTGGGCAGCGGCGAGAGCCGGGGTGAGGGTGCCGGCGCGGACGTCGTCTTCGACCCGGTCCCGGATTCCACGAACTTCGGGATTTGCATCGAGACGGCGCAGTAATTGGTCGGTGACCATCGCCCACATCCAATTGACCTGTTGGCGGTTGCGGCGGGCCTCGAACTCCCCCGCCTCACGCAGAACTTGCTTGTGTTTGAGAACCGTCTCCCAGAACTCCTTGACCCCGGTGTTCTCCATGGCGCTCATCGTCAGCACCGGAGGCCGCCAGATCGCCTCATGAGGCGTGAGGAGTTTGAGCGCGCCCTGTAGTTCGCGCGCCGCGTTCTGGGCTTCCCGCTGATATTTGCCGTCGGCCTTGTTGACGACAACGATGTCGGCGAGTTCGAGGACGCCTTTCTTGATGCCCTGCAACGAATCCCCGGTGCGGGCCAGGGTCAGGAAGCAGAAGACGTCGACCATGTTCGCCACGGTGACCTCGGACTGCCCGACACCCACGGTCTCGACGAGGACGACGTCGAAACCCGCCGCCTCGAGCAGCACCATGGTCTCGCGGGTGGCCTTGGCCACTCCGCCGAGCGTGCCAGAGGTCGGTGACGGGCGGATATACGCGCGGGGGTGCACGGAGAGCTGACCCATCCGGGTCTTGTCCCCCAGGATCGAGCCGCCGGTGCGCGTCGAGGACGGGTCGACGGCCAGGACTGCGACCTTGTGACCCTGCTCGATCAGGTACATCCCGAGCGCCTCGATGGTCGTCGACTTGCCGACCCCGGGCACACCCGTGATCCCTACGCGGTAGGAATCGCCGGCATCGGTACCCAGCGACAGGAGCAGTTCCTGTGCCTGGGCTCGATGGTCGGCCCGCGTCGATTCGACCAGCGTGATCGCACGCGCCAGATCGGCACGTTTGTCGGCACGTATGGCATCGGCCATCGCGGCCAGATCCAGTGGGGGCCTAGGCATGTGCGAATTCGGTCACGATGCGAGCTCGTGCCCCAGTTCGGTGGCCAACTTGTTGATCAGCTCCACTGCAGAGTCGGCGATGACGGTGCCGGGCGGGAAGATCGCCGCAGCCCCGGCCTCGTACAGTTCGTCGAAGTCGCCGGGCGGGATGACGCCGCCGACAACGATCATGATGTCGCCACGTCCGACCTTGGCCAGTGCGTCACGCAGCGCGGGCACCAGCGTGAGGTGGCCGGCCGCCAGCGACGAGACACCGACCACGTGCACGTCGTTGTCCGCGGCCTGCAGCGCCACCTCGTCGGGGGTCTGGAACAACGGGCCCACGTCGACATCGAACCCGAGATCGGCGAATGCCGTGGCAATCACCTTCTGACCTCGGTCGTGCCCGTCCTGGCCCATCTTGGCCACCAGCACACGCGGACGACGACCTTCTGCGTCGGCGAACTTGTTGACGATGTCGATCGCTGCGTCGATGTTCTTCACCTGACCGGCCTCATGTCGGTACACCCCACTGATCGTGCGGATCTCTGCCTGGTGGCGACCGTAGACCTTCTCCAGCGCCTCGGAGATCTCACCGACCGTGGCCTGATGCCGGGCAGCATCGATGGCCAGCGCCATCAGGTTGTTGTCCATGCCGCCCTTCTCGTCGGCAGCGGCGCGGGTGAGGTTGGCCAGCGCAGCTTCCACGGCATCGGAATCCCGGTTCGCACGAAGCCGCTCCAGCTTTTCGAGCTGCTCGACGCGAACCTTGGAGTTCTCGACCTTGAGGACCTCGATCTCCTGGTCCTCGTCGACCTGATATTTGTTGATGCCGAGCACCGGCTGCTGGCCCGAGTCGATGCGGGCCTGGGTGCGGGCCGCCGCCTCCTCGATCCTCAGCTTCGGGATGCCCTCGTTGATGGCCTGGGCCATACCGCCGGCCTCTTCGACCTCGGCGATGTGGGCGCGTGCCTTCGTCGCCAACTCGTGGGTGAGCCACTCGACGTAGTTCGACCCGGCCCACGGGTCGATCGGGCGGGTGGTCCCCGACTCCTGTTGGAGGAGCAGCTGGGTGTTGCGCGCGATCCGGGCGGAGAAGTCGGTCGGCAACGCGAGTGCCTCGTCGAGGGCGTTGGTGTGCAGCGACTGGGTGTGGCCCTGGGTCGCGGCCATCGCCTCGATACAGGTACGCGCCACGTTGTTGAACGGGTCCTGCGCGGTCAACGACCATCCAGACGTCTGCGAATGGGTACGCAGCGACCGTGATTTGGGGTTCTTGGCGTCGAACTTCGCGACCAGTTCACTCCAGATCAACCGGGCCGCACGCAGTTTGGCGACCTCCATGAAGAAGTTCATCCCGATTGCCCAAAAGAACGAGAGCCTCGGTGCGAACTTGTCGATGTCGAGTCCGACATCGACACCCGCGCGTAGGTACTCGATGCCGTCGGCAAGTGTGTACGCCAGCTCCAGATCGGCCGTGGCCCCGGCTTCTTGAATGTGGTAGCCCGAGATCGAGATCGAGTTGAACTTCGGCATCTTGAGGCTGGTGTACTCGAAGATGTTCGAGATGATCCGCATGGATGGCTTCGGCGGATAGATGTAGGTGTTGCGGACCATGAACTCTTTGAGGATGTCGTTCTGGATGGTCCCGGCCAACTTTTCGGGCGGCACACCCTGCTCCTCCGCGGCCACGACGTAGAGCGCCAGGATCGGCAGGACGGCGCCGTTCATCGTCATCGACACCGACACCGAACCCAGGTCGATACCGTCGAAGAGCTGACGCATGTCGAGGATGGAGTCGATGGCCACACCGGCCATTCCGACGTCTCCGGCGACGCGGGGGTGATCGGAATCGTAGCCGCGGTGGGTCGCGAGGTCGAAGGCGACCGACAGCCCCTTCTGACCGGCCGCGAGGTTACGGCGGTAGAACGCGTTCGACTCAGCGGCCGTGGAGAAACCGGCGTACTGACGAATGGTCCACGGCTGGTTCACATACATCGTCGGGTACGGACCACGCAGATACGGCACCGCGCCGGGGATGGTGTCGAGCGGGTACGGATTCTCGCCGCCGGTCGTCACCGCGTCCCGATCTGCGCGGGTGTAGATCGGCTTCACATCGATCAGCTCAGGTGTTTTCCAGGTGACCTGATCGGTCGAATACCCATGGGCGCCGGCCAGATCAGAGATGAGCTGATCGCTGTCACCCGCTGCCGGAGCGACAGCGGGGCTCTCCAGCGGGACATCGGCAAAGCTCGAGATCTTTTTCTGTGTACTAGTCATGTCAGCTCTTCGCCTCGATGGTGTCGAGTAGTTCGGTCAGCGTGGAGATGGCGTCGATCCCGATCTGCAGGAATCCGTCCGGGGTGTCCGCTGAGTCGGTCCACGCCTTCGGTGGTCCGGCCAGCAGTACAGTGCCGACACCGGCGGCACGGGCGGCGGCGAGCGCGGCGCCGCCATCGGTTTCATACCGGGGATTGGCGGCGCACAACACGGCGACGGCGGGCCCTCCGGCAGCGTCGACGGCGGCAGGAACCGACTCTCCATCCAGCGGACCGGGATTGACGGTTTCGATGCCGCCGGCCGCCAACAGGTTCGCGACGAAGGTCGTCCGGCCGTTGTGTTCGGCCACCGAGCCCAGCGGAAGCAGTATCGCCAAAGGGCGCCGGCCGTGCGCTGCGAGATAGGCATCGGATCGATCGCGCAGACGCTCGAACGGGCGGGCGATCCGCGCCAGGTTGGGAGCTGCTGAAGGTAGATCCGCGAAGTCGGCGGACCCCTCGGTACCCAGAGGTTTCTCGGCCAGGTTCGGGAATTCGTTGATTCCGGTGAGCGCCGTGGCGCGATGCGCGACGGCCTTGTCGCGCGCAGCCAACGCCGTAGCGATCTGCTCCCCGATCCAGCCGTCGGCGAGAGCCTGGCGGTACCCGCCCTTGGCTTCGATCTCCTGGAAGAGCGCCCACGCGGACACGGCCAGATCGTCGGTCAACGATTCTACGAACCACGCGCCGCCCGCCGGGTCGATGACCTTGGCGACGTTGGACTCCTCGAGCAGCAACAACTGGGTGTTGCGGGCCATCCGTCGCGAGAAACTCGGATTGGTGGTGCGGTCCGACGGTGCCAAGGCGGCGTCGAACGGCAGCACTGTGATCTGATCTGCACCGCCGACTCCCGCGCCGAACGTCGCCGTGGTCACCCGGAGCATGTTCACCCAGGGATCGCGCTGACTCATCATGCCCAGCGCGGTGATGCCGTGGGTCACCGCAGCCCCGGCGTCCGGTGCGCCGGTGACGTCGGCCACCCTGCCCCACAAACGCCGGATCGCCCGGAACTTGGCCATCGTGCCGAACTGGTCATCTGTGGCCGACAACGCAAAGGTCAACTGCGCCAACGCCTTGTCGACATCGAGCCCGGCCTCGGTCAGCGCGCGTAGATAATCGACGCCCGCCGCGGTGACGAGTGCCAACTCCTGCACATCCGTCGCACCGCCGAGCGCGAAGTCGGTGCCGTCCACCCGGATCGCACGCACTCCGGTCCCGGCCGTCACAGCAACCTTCACCGCGGCATCGAGGTCGACGGTGCGGCGACCGGAGTACGCCGCAGTCAGCGGCGAGAGTCCGAAGGACGAGACCGTGCCGACCGAAGCCGTGTCGGGCAGAAGCGCGGTGACCGCGTCGGCTGCAGCGACGCCGTCCGCGCCGGCATCGAGCGTGACCGGGACGAGGTCGAGCAGCACACCGTCCAGGACTTGGGTGAGCTGTTCTGGGGCGATGGCATCAGGCCCTACCGCCAGCCACAGGCCGCTCGCGCCGTTGTTCAACGCGTCGAGGATCGCCGCGTTCAGTGCGGCCGGATCCTGGGGTTCGCCGGTCGGATCACCGAAACGCTCGGTGACCCGCCATCCCATGTTCACATCGCGCGCCGGATCGCTACCCCGGACGAACGGATAGGTACCCGGCAGTCCGGGCTCGTCGAGTTCGTCGCGCCGCGTGTACAGCGGTTTGATGACGAGTTCGTCAGGCGTGATCGTCGAGAGCAATACCTCAGGGGTGTCGCGAAGATCCGCGACGTCAACACGCTTGGACTTCGCAAGTACCTGCGCAGCGGCGGCGGACCACTGCTCGTAGTTGGCCTCCAGGTCTTGGAAGTCTGGTCCGGTATCCGGCATTCGTCGTGAGCCCTTCGATCAGCTGGTGACGTCGTGATGTCTGTCGCATCTGGACGTGGATCGACAGTAGCCGATCAAACGCTCGGGCCGAGCAAGGAGGTGGGTACTGCCACAGTGGTATCGAGCACATCGGCGTGCAGATATCAGCCGTATGGTTGTGGACGTGAAAACCAGTGGCCGACTGACCCGGCGCAAGGCCGTGATCCGGGCGCTCGTGGGACTGGTTGTGGTGCTCGCCGTATTGCTGTGCGCTTACCTCATACCGGTGCCCTCGGTGGCCCGGTTACGCGACTGGGCCGACTCTTTCGGACCGGGTTTCGTGTGGATCTTCTTCATCGGTTACGCCATCATCGCCATCTTCCCTGTTCCCCGATCGGCCTTCACCGTTGCCTCCGGTGTGCTCTTCGGTCCCCTGGTCGGTTTCATCGGTGCGATGTTGGCGACCACTTTTGCTGCGATCATGGCGTTTGTGCTGGTCCGGCGCTATGGCCGGAGGATCGCGAGGCCGTACCTGCGCCATCCGGCGGCGCGAGCGGTCGAATTGCGGATGGAACATCGCGGGTGGTTGGCAGTGGGCTCACTACGTCTGATCGCGGCGTTCCCGTTCTCCGTCACCAACTACGTCGCGGCGCTCTCGTCGATCAAGTTCGTCCCCTACGCGGTGGCCACCGTCATCGGTGTCATGCCCGGCACGGCGGCAATCGTCATTCTCGGCAACGCTCTCGCCGGCGAAGGCAGCGTCGGGGCGCTCGCGCTCTCGGCCTCACTTTTCAGCCTGGGGGTGATCGGATTGATCCTCGATGCCCGGCTCGGGGTGCCGTCAGCCGCCGATGACGTGGAAACAGTCGATGACGAGGCTGCGAACTCCGACGAGCCGACCGATGAACTTTCCCCCCGCGCCACCTGACTCCCCCGGCACCTCCGATGATGGGTTGTTTTGGCGGTCTTCACCTGCTGTTTTGTTCACCAGAACGACCCATTATCGGGGTAGGGGCGGGAGTTCGAGGTTCTCGCGGAACGTGCCGCCGACGTAATCGTTTCCGACGACTCCCCGACGGCGCAGTTCGGGCAGTAGACCGTTGACGACGAAGTCCCGGCTGATCGGATCGGCGAGCCCGCCGAGGCTGATGACGTCGAGCACCCCGGCGTCATATCGCTCGACGATCGCGTCGGCGATCTGTTCCGGAGTACCGGACTCCGCCCAATGCCCGGTGTCCTTCGCGGCGACGATCAACTCTCGTAACGTCTTACCCTGACGTGCCAGGGCGCTGAAGATCTCGACCCGGCCGCGACGCCGGTTCACCGTGCGCGGGTCAGGCAGCACCGACTCCGGAATCGGCTTGTCCAGCGGCAACTCCGACAAGTCGACCCCACCGCCGAGCATGTCTTCGAGCCCGGCGAGTCCGGCGGTCAGGTCGATCGACTCCTCCCTCTCCTTGACCAGCGCCCGGACCTCGGCCTCGGTGGAGCCGTACGTCGCGTGGAGCGAGCTGAAGATGAAGGGCAGCTGCGGGTCCCGTCCCAGCTCCGCAGCGCGCGACCGGATCGTCTTCGCGTAGGTGGTGGCATCCTCGATGGTCGCGAGCGATGTGAACACGACTTCGGCGAATCGGGCTCCGAGTTCTACGCCACCGGCCGATTGCCCGGCCTGGAACTGGACGGGGCGCCCTTGGGGCAGCGACGGGATGTTGAGGGGGCCGCGCACCGTGAAGTAGGTGCCGCGATGGTCGATGGGCCGGACCAGATCCGGATCGAGCACAGCGCCGTCGGGTCCCGGACTCAACGCTCCGGGCCGCCAGCTGTCGAACAGCGCGGCGACCACCTCGAGCGACTCGGTCGCTCGCGCGTATCGCTCCTCGGGGCTCGGCAGTTCCAGATCGCTGTAGTTCTCCTCACCGAGAGACGAGGTCACCGCGTTCCAGGCTGCCCGGCCGTTGCTGATGTGGTCAAGGGTCCCGAAGAGCCGCGCGAGGTTGTACGGGTGATGGAACGTCGTGGTCACGGTCGCTATCAGCCCGACATCAGAGGTGACCGCGCTGAGCGCAGCGAGGTACATGAGGGGCTCTTGGGCGCCGATCGCGCCCTGTGCCCCGAACGCGAGAAGGTCGGCGGCGAAAAGTGCGTCGATCTTGTTGGTCTCGGCGATCTGCGCGACCTCGGCGGCCGAGGCGAGCGTCGATCGGGCCGGATCGATCGCGGCGTCGTAGACGTCCGTACCCCCACTGACCCCGGTGACCGTCTTGAGTGGCCGGCGTCGCCCGGTCATCGGGTGATCGCCTCGTCGAGCGCGCGCAGATACCCGTCGATGTCGTCGAAATGGACCACGTGCCCCGCGCCCGGAACCGTGAGCACATGAAAGCCACGCTGCCGCAGGGAATCGGCGTGTTCGGCGGATACGAGTGCGCTCGGATCGGCAAGGATCACCGCCGTCGGTACCTGCGGAGTCGTGATCGTGGCCGGCGTGAACTGCGGCAGGTCATCGAGAAACGTCTCATCCCACTGCGCCAGTGCCTCGAGTTTGCGGCGGCGGCTCTCGTCACCCCACTGGGGGTAGATCCGGTTGATGTCGTCGATCGTCCACTTCTTCTGTGCGCGAAATGCTTCCACGACCTCGGGGACGAGGGCCACCGTCCACGCCGGATCTTCGAACACCGCGAGTCGGGGCGCCAGGCGGTCCAGTGCGTGCGCCAGCACCAGTCCGCCGAGCGAGTGACCGATCGCCAGCGCCGGCTGTGCGGGTACGGCCCCGACGACGGCGTCGACGAGCGACTCGACCGAGTAGTTGTCCGATGCTGCGCTGCGTCCGTGGCCCGGCAAGTCGACCGCGTGCACCGAGTAACCGCGGTCGGCGAGCGCGGGGCCGACCTCCCACCACGATTCGGACGAATTGCCGAGACCGTGGATCAGGACCGCATCACGCTCTCCCGAACCCCACCGTCCGACCCGGATCTCGTCAGCCACTTCTCCACGCCTCTCATCTCACCCGAACGTAGGGCCACGGTTCACCGTGCCGCCCGCGGCCGAGCGTACGAAGCCGGAGACGTCGGCGACAGGGATAGATGCAGCGTGATTCTCCCAGGAACAAGACGACTAGCTCGTCAGCTATACGGATCTTTGCTCCGATCAAGCCACTTAGCTTGATTGATTGATATAAAGCCATTTGGCTTGATACTGTCAGATCCAGGGTGAAAGCTTGACCAGAGAGTAGGGAGTCTGCATGTTCGTGATGACGACAGACCAGCGCCGGAGCCGGCGCGACGTCGATCGGGTTCCCGAGGCAGTCGCCGCACTCTCGGCCATCCCGACCATACGGTCGTTCGATCGCACCGCCGGAGATGAGTTCCAGGCGGTCTTCGACTCACCGGGCGCCCTCACCGACGCCATAGTCATACTCGCCGAACTCGGCCCCTGGAGCATCGGAATCGGGATCGGCGACGTCGAGCGACCGCTCCCCACACAGACCCGGGCGGGCCGCGGCGCCGCCTTCGAACGAGCTCGCATCGCGGTCACCGACGCCAAACGCGCCCCCCACCCCGTGGCCGTGGTCGGCGCCGATCCGGAGACAGCCTCGTCCGCCCAGACCGCGGCAAGGCTGCTCGTCCTCCTGGTCGGGGAACGATCGGAGGCCGGACGGGCCGCGGTCCGGGAGATGCGGCGTGAACGCACACAGTCAGAGGCGGCTGCCACACTCGGTGTCACACCCCAGGCGATGTCCCAACGGCTTCGCGCCGCCAACTGGTATCTCGAGGAGGACACCCGAATGCTCGTCACCCGCTTGCTGGCGGACGCCCGATGATCGTCGCGGCACTGATCGCCTTCTGCGCGACCGCAGTCCTTCCGTTGATCCTCGGTCGGGTACCGGTCGGCCACGGGATGAGGGCGAACATCGCAGCCGCGGCAGCCACACCCGTCTTGCTCGGAGTGGTTGCGCTACTTGCGTTGGCTGCCGACCCGGCCACCGGCAGACTCGAGGTGTTTGTCCATGTCCTGACGGTCGTCACCGCGGTCACCGGTGGCACTCTGCTGGTCCGAGGCGCCCTGCTGCTCGGCGGGATCGAACCCTGGCAGCTCGACTCCCCGCCACCCGCGCCGGGCGGAGCAGACAACGCGCCGCCGGATCCGACACCACTGCGTGGCGGCCGCGTCATCGGCTACCTCGAGAGGATTGCGGTGGTCGCCGCGCTGGGACTTCGCTGGCCGGAGGCCATCGCCATCGTGTTGGCAGTCAAGGGACTCGGACGCTATCCCGAATTACGGGAGTCGGGCGCGGCCGAGCAGTTCATCATCGGAACCCTGGCATCGGTGCTGTGGGCCGCGGCAGTAGCGGGAACCGGGTACCTACTGTTGCTGTGAATCCGGCTCGGAGACCGGCGCTTGCCATCCCGGTGTCGCGGGCGAGTTGTACGACCCCTTCTCCAACGCGGTATCGGCGCGCCGGGCCGACAGCGGGGGCTGTTCAGACACCGGGGTCCGGGCGACGGCTTCCGCGTCGGCCACCGCCTGCGCCACCTTCGGATCCGCCGCGGTCTCGAACCAGTCCGCAATATCGGATTCATCGACTTCGGTGGTGCCGTCGTCGGCAGGGGCCTCGTATCTGAAGACACCGTCGTCGGATCGGGTGCCGAACGACTTCGCGAAACCCTGCAGCGCAGAACCGAAGTCACTGGGAACAACCCACACCTTGCTGGCCTCGCCCTTCGCCATCTCGGGCAACTGCTGGAGGTACTGGTAGGCAAGCAGCTCCGGGGTCGGTTTCGCCGACTTGATCGCAGCGAAGACCTTCTGGATCGACTTCGCCTCACCCTGCGCTCGCAGGTATTGAGCCGCGCGGTCACCCTGCGCTTGCAGGATGCGCGACTGCCGATCGCCCTCAGCGTTGAGGATGGCAGCTTGCTTGGCGCCCTCGGCGTAGAGGATCTGACTCTGTTTGTTGCCCTCTGCGGTCTTGATCGCGGACTCGCGCTGTCCTTCAGCGGTCAGGATGGTGGCCCGCTTCTCGCGGTCGGCCTTCATCTGCTTTTCCATCGATTCCTGGATGGACGGTGGCGGCAGGATGCTCTTCAACTCAACCCGCGCAACGCGCAGACCCCAGCGACCGGTCGCCTCGTCGAGCACCCCGCGAAGCTGAGCGTTGATCGAATCACGCGACGTCAGCGTCTCTTCGAGGGTCATGCCGCCGACAACGTTTCGCAGTGTGGTCGTGGCCAACTGCTCGACACCGACGATGTAATCGTTGATCTCATAGACCGCGAAATGAGGGGTGGTCACCTGGAAGTACACCACGGTGTCGATGAGCACGGTGAGGTTGTCCTCGGTGATCACCGGCTGCGGAGCGAACGAGACAACACGCTCTCGCAGGTCGATGCGCGCACGAATGCGGTCAACGAACGGAACGAGCAACGTCAACTGACCGGACACGGTCTTGGTGTACCGGCCGAGCCTCTCGATCACCGCCGCCTCGGCCTGCGGGATCAGAGCCACGGACTTGGCCAGGATCACCGCCACCAGCAGAACCAGCACGATGATGACAATCAGACCGACCAACATTGCGTTGCTCATCCTTTCCACACGACAGCGGTGGCGCCGTCGATCTCCAAAACCGTCACTGCTTCACCCTCGTCGAATCGATCACCGGGATGCGCGGCCCGGGCCGACCAGATCCCACCGCTGAACTTGACCTGACCACCGTCTTCGGTGATCGCCGCGACCACCACACCGTGCTGACCCACCAAGGCCTCGGTGTTGGTCGCAAGACGGGGCCTACTGAACATGTGGCGTTTCGCAACCGGCCGAACAGTGAACAACAACAGCAGCGACACGACGGCGAACACGACGCCGTCGACCCACAGTGGTGGATCGAACACGGCGCTGACGCCGGCTGCCGACAGGGCACCACCGGCCAGCATCAGAAGGATCAGATCGCCGCTGAGTGCTTCAGCACCGATCAGGATCAACCCGGCTACGAGCCATAACAGTGCTCCCATACTTCGAGTCTGCCACGTTTGCTTATTCGGCAGCCGCGACGAAGTCGATGAGCTCCTCCACCGCCCTGATCAGTGGGACCTCGATGTCGCGGAAGCTGGAGACCGCATTGTTGACCCTGCGCCAACCCTCCCGCGGTGTCCCCCAACCCAACTCCGCGCAGACGCCCGTCTTCCAGTCGGTGCCGCGAGGGATCTTCGGCCAGGCCTTGATCCCCACTGCGGCAGGCTTCACCGCTTCCCAGACATCGATGTACGGATGCCCGCAGACGAGCACGTGCTCCCCGACCCGTTCCGTCAGCCGGGACTCCTTGGATCCCGCAACCAGGTGATCGACGAGGATGCCTGCGCGACGGGTGGGACCTGGCCCGAACTCGGCGAGGGCCTCGTCGAGATTGTCGAGTCCGTCGAGACTCGCGACCACCACGCCCTCGACCCTGAGGTCGTCACCCCAGATCCGCTCCATCAGCGAGGCGTCGTGCACGCCCTCCACGAAGAGTCGGCTGGCTCGTGCGACCCGGGCCCGTTGCCCGGCCACGGTCCGCGATCCGGAGGCCGTTCGGGCTGGCGCCGCGGGCGGCTTCGAGACCGGCTTGGTCAGGGTCACCGGTGCACCATCGATCAGGAACGCCGCGGGACGAAGCGCGAAGATCCTGGTCAGACCACGGCGGTCTTCCAGACGGACGAATTCGCCGTCATAACTGCGCTCGAACCCGACCACCGCGCCGCAGAAGCCGGAGGCAGCGTCTTCGACGACCAGGTCCCGTTCGGCGACCACCTCGGGCGTCGCCGGTCGGGCGCTGCGTCGAGGCCCGGAAAGCACATCTCTGCCATAGCGATCGGTGCCATTGCTGTTCACCGCAACCACGTTAGGGCTCAGCCAACGGGCCCGGGACTTGCCACGCCGTGAACGAGGTTTCGGCGCTAGAGTGGCCCGGAGAAAACGGAACAAAGGGAATGGATGACTGACACGGACTTCGAGTATCCGAGCGACGCCCAGGGCCTCAGTGGCGCCCTGGGTGCGTGGGGTGCTGCGTGGCAGTCGGGCCGTTGCTCGCCGGACGACGTCCTCGATGTGCTGAGTCGGTGGAGTCCGAGGCACCGCGTGATTCCCGCGGACCGAGCTGCCGCACAGGAGCTCTCGCTGAATGCCAACGGCGAGGAGAGCGACGCACTGTTGCGGCTGATCCGTGAGGGATCATCAGGTGGCCTGGCCATCCTGCTCGTGGCGCCCGGCGATATGCTCGGCCTCCCGCCGCGAAGTCCGGTCACGACCGCAGCGCTCGACGCCGGCGAGCTCCTCGTCGTGCCGGGCCGTCACGCGCTGGTCCCCCGGCGACTGGATCGGTACACGGTGGGGTGGGGTGCCCACACGATCGAAGCGCCCACGGCCCCCATCACGCTGCCCCTCGGTGAGGTGGAATACGAACTGCGCGAGAGCATTCGCTCGGCAGCAGACATTCTCGGCGATCTGCGACTGCCGCGCTCGGCGCCGTTTCCCGATCCCCGGGCGAAGATTGCCGAACTCACCGGCCTCGCCGCCACGCAGTTGCCCCCCAATGTCAACACACGCGCCGAACGCATCCTCGAACAAGCAGCCCACGTCGCCGCCATCCTGGCGGTCGCGGCCGCCGCCGCACCGGACTTCGGAATCAACGCCGCCGGGCAACACACCGGCGACGGGGCCCTGCGGGAACTGGGCAGGACCGTGCGGGTGGCGCGGATGAGTGCGACGAACGCGGTGATCTCAGAATTGTTGCACGACAACAAGGTCTGAGTACTGCGGTTGGTGAACCGTCAGGCCGGTCTGCGGACCGGTTCGCAGCATCCGCGGGCGCAGGGCGCGCCGTTGTCGGTCATGCCCTGTCGGAACGGGACAGTTCCCGCGAACTGCTCGGCGATCAATTCCACGATCATCGCGATGAACCGCGGATCGGTTCCCACGGTCTTGGCCCGTGCGTACCCGAGGCCCAGCTCCTGCGCTTTCTCCAGGCCTTCGTTGTCGAGATCCCAGACCACCTCGAGATGGTCGGAGACGAACCCGATCGGGCAGACGATCACCGCACGAACACCTTGCGCTGCAACATCGTCGAGATGGTCGCAGATGTCGGGGTCGAGCCAGGGGATCCGGGCCGGACCCGAGCGGGACTGCCACACCTGATCGAACGACGAGAAGCCGGCCGCCTCCGCGGCCAGCCGGGACGCGTCCGCCACCTGACGACTGTAGAGCCGTCCACCCTCCTGCGGCGGCCCGGCGGCCCTGTCGGCCGAATCCGGTATCGAGTGGGCCGTGAAGATCAGTCGGGCATCGTCTCGCAGTTGCGGCGGGAGTTCCGCGCTCGCCGCCTTGATGGAATCAGCCCACGAAGCGGTCATCGCCGGATGGTCCCAGTACTGCGGCAGCTTGCGCAGCATCATCGAATCGGCCTTGTCGCCCATGGCTTGCAGCCCTCGGTGGATGTCTTCGTCGTACTGCCTGCAACCCGAGTAACCACCCCACGCCGATGTCGGGAACACCAGGACGCGGCGGTGACCATCGGCATGGATCTGCTCGAGCGTCTCCTCGATCATCGGGTGCCAGTTGCGGTTACCGAAGTAGACCGGCAAGTCGATGCCGGCCCGTTCGAGCTCCGCCTCGACGGAAGCGATCATCTGCCTGTTGAGCGCATTGATGGGCGACACTCCACCGAAGTGGTGATAGTGCTTCGCCACCTCGTCGAGACGCTCGGGCGGCACCCCGCGTCCACGGGTCACGTTCTCGAGAAACGGCCGGACATCGGCGGGCTTGTCCGGCCCTCCGAACGACAACACCATGACGGCGTCGAATCCACCTCCCACAGACGTCACCGCGGTCAGAACTCTTCCGGGAACCAGGTGTTGTGGCTTGCGCCACCGTCGACGTAGACGATCGAACCCGTGGTGCCGGGCAGCCAGTCCGAGAGCAACGCGCAGATCGACTTCGCGACCACGGTGGGGTCGTCGACGTTCCAGCCGATGGGCGAGGCACCATCCCAGTACTCGTTGAGCTGATTCAGCTTCTTGGCATCACCGGTCGCGGTTCCCGCGATCGCCTTGGCCGCCAGCGTCTTGATCGGTCCTGCCGCAACGAGGTTCGATCGGATCCCCTTGGCGGCGCCGACCTCGCGGGCGACATAGCGGTTCACCGATTCGAGCGCGGCCTTTGCCACACCCATCCAGTTGTAGAACGGCATGGACGTCCGGGGATCGAAGTCCATACCGACGATCGATCCGCCCTCGTTCATGGCGGGGAGCACCGCCCGCGCGAGCGCGGCGTAGCTCCACGCCGACACCTGGAACGACTGCGCCGCATCCGGCCCCGGGCCTTCCAGGAAGGGCTTGGCGTCAGGGCCCATCAGGGTGCGGGGCGCGAAGGCGATGGAATGCAACACGCCGTCGATGCCTTCG
Organism: Williamsia soli; assembly: GCF_017377795.1. Lineage (GTDB taxonomy): Bacteria > Actinomycetota > Actinomycetes > Mycobacteriales > Mycobacteriaceae > Williamsia > Williamsia soli. Next base: position 385,587 of record NZ_JAFRDR010000002.1, read on the forward strand.
GGCGCAACTTCCTTGAGACGGTCGGCAAGAGTGCCCAGGTGTTCCTCGTTGGTGATGTCGAGCTCCAGCGCGGGTGGCACTTCCTTGGGTAGACGCTGGGCGATCCGGTCGATCAGCCGCAGCCGATCAAAGCCGGTGATGATCACCCGGGCCCCCTGCTCCTGCGCCATCGCGGCGGCGTGGAAAGCGATGGAGGAATCGGTGATGATCCCGGTGACCAGAACCGTCTTACCGTCGAGAATCCCGCTCAATGTCTGCTCCTCGCAGTCGGTCGAATCGTTGGTGCGTGCGTTGTCGGCGAACGCCGATGTCAGTGACCCATTCCGAGCCCACCGTCGACGGGGATCACGGCTCCGGAGACGTAGGAAGAATCATCGGAGGCCAGCCAGCTGACCACAGCGGCAACCTCGTCGGGCCTGCCCACCCGAGCAGCGGGGATGAGTTTGACTGCTTGGTCTCGGTACTCCTCTGGCAGTTCAGCGGTCATGTCGGTCTCGATGAGACCGGGCGCCACCACGTTCGCGGTGATCGAGCGCGAACCGAGTTCACGGGTGAGCGACCGCGCCATACCGATCACACCTGCCTTCGATGACGCGTAGTTGATCTGGCCCGGTGTACCCATCATCGCGACCGCGGACCCGAGGAAGATGAAGCGCCCGAACCGCTTCCGCAGCATCGACCGGCACGCTGCCTTCGCCACCCGGAACGAGCCCGTGAGGTTGGCGTCGATGACCTTCTCGAACTGCTCCTCGGTCATCCGCATGAGCAGGGTGTCGTCCGTGATGCCCGCATTGGAGACCAAGACCTCGACCGGACCCTGATGCTCTTCGATCTCCTTGAAAGCACGGACGATCGAGTCGTTGTCCGTCACGTCACACACGACACCGAACAGGCCCTCTGGAACTCCCGACCCACGGTGTGTGACGGCCACCTTGTGTCCGTCGGCGGCGAGTCGCTGCGCGATTGCGAGCCCGATTCCGCGGTTGCCACCGGTGACCAGGACCGAGCGAGATGCCTTCTGGATGCTGTCAGCCATGACGGACAACCTATCGCTTTCCGGTAGGCGTACGTGTACCCGGTCCCATCAGGGCAGGCGCCTGTTGATGGCCACGGCACTGATCACGGCGAGCAGCACCAGCAGGGTTCCGGCGATCAGCCAGGGCCGAGACGCGTCCCCACGCCTGGTCTCGTACCCGATCTGATTCTGCAGGTTCTCGTAGACCTGATTGAGTTCGTCCAGACTCGACGCCGTGAAGAACTTGCCGCCGGACAACTGCGCGATTCGGCGCAAGGAATCGTCATCGACTGGAACCGGGATGCGGTCACCCTCGAGATCCACCGTGCCGCCGCGGGTGCCGAAAGAGATCGTGTTGACCGGTATCTGTTCTTCCTTCGCCTTCCGGGCGGACGTGAAGGCGCCGCGCGGATCGTCTGGATCGTCGGGCACCGTTTCTTTGCCATCCGAGAGCAGTACCACCTGGGCGGGCGGGGCACCGGCATCCCCACCGAGCACGGCATTGAGCGTCTTGATCTGCGACACCGCCGCCAAGATCCCCTCGCCGGTGGCGGTCTTGTCATCGAGCTGGAGCTTGTCGATCGCCGCCTTGGTGGCCGCCCGGTCGGGGGTGGGCGAGACCAGTGTCGTCGCGGTGCCCGCGTAGGAGATGAGGCCGAGGTTGATCCCCTCGGTGAGCTCGTCGGCGAACTTCTTGCCGGCCTCTTGCGCGGCCTTCAGGCGGGAGGGCGCCACATCGGTGGCATCCATCGATCGGGACACGTCGATCACCAGCATCACGGTTGCCTTGTTGCGCGGCACCTTGCGATCGGCCTGCGGTCCCGCCATCGCCACGGTCAACACGATCAACGCGATGATCATCAGCACGATCGGAACGTGCTGACTGCGGTTCCGGGTCTTGGGCGCGACCGTGTTGAGCAAGTCCAGATTCGCGAACTTGAGCGCCCGTTCCTTGCGCCGGCGCTGCATGTATATGTAGCCGCCGACCAGTCCGGCGACACCGAGCAGCACCAGCAGCCACCATGGGGAGGCGAGGTCGAAAAAGCTCATCGGGTGGCCCCCGCGTTCATGCCGCGGCGGCGCTGGGCAATGAAGCGGACGACGTCGGCGATCCAGTCTCGATCCGTGCGCAGCGCGAGGGTCGGAGCGCCGCACTTGCGCAGGGTTCGCTGCACTTCCATCCGGTGAGCCTCTGCGGCGCGCGCGAAGTCCGCCCGCACTTTGTCGGTGATGGTCAGCTCCCGCACCTGGCCCGATTCCGCATCCCGCAACATGATGTCGCCGACATCGGGCAGCTCCACGTCGCGGGGGTCGAGTACCTCGACACCGAGCACATCGTGATGCCCTCCGACCGCACGCAACGGCCGGTCCCAATCGATCGGGCCCAGGAAGTCGCTGACCACAACTGCGAGGCCGCGACGGCGCTCAGGCCTGCGCAATGCGTCGATACCAGCGAAGAGATCACCGCGGACACCGTCGGTGGCGCGGGTGGTGGTCGCGATCGTCTTGAGCGTGTTGAGCGCGTGCGCACGTCCGCTACGGGCGGGTATGCGGACGACCTGGTCTCCCGTGCAGACGACGGCGCCCATCCGGTTGCCGCCACCGAGTGTCAGATGCGCAATGGCGGCACAGGCGGCGACGGCGAGATCACGTTTGGTCGTGTTGACCGTGCCGAAATCCAGACTGGCCGACATGTCGACGACCAGCCAGGTCTCCAGTTCGCGATCGGCGACCATCTGACGCACGTGGGGATGGGTGGTTCGCGCGGTCACCGACCAGTCCATACGCCGTACGTCGTCGCCCGGCTGATACTCGCGGGCCTCCCCCGGCTCACTGCCGGGGCCGGGGATCAGACCGAGATGATCGCCCTGTAGGACGCCGTCGAGCTTGCGCCGCACCACGATCTCGAGCGTCTTGAGGGCCGCGGTCAGCTTGGGGTCTTCCAGGGTGCCCGCGCCGAACGATGGCAGTGCGCCGTTATCCGCCATAGTGCGACTGGTTGCCCTGCGCCGGATTCACCTGCGAAGCAGCCTGATATCCCTGAGGAGCTGAATTTTGCTGTGGCGCAGGAGGTTTGGCCAGACCATTCGGCTGTTGCGGGTATCCGCCCTGCGGCTGCGGAACCGGCGGGGTGGCGAGCGGTTGCGCGCTGACCTGCGGCAGTCCAACCGTCTGCAGGACCCGGGTGATGACGGCGTCGGCGTCGACCTCGTCCGCCAACGCGTCGTAACTCAGCACCAGACGGTGGCGCAGGACGTCGGGGATGATCTCCACCACGTCCTGCGGGATCACGTAATCACGACCGCGGACCAGGGCCAGAGCACGCGAGGCCGCGATGATGCCTAGGGTCGCACGCGGCGATGCACCGTAGGACAACCATCCCGCGACGTCATGCATACCGAGTTCAGCGGGACGACGCGTCGCGTTGATGACGCGGACGACGTAGTCGACGAGAGCGTGATGTACGAAGACGTTCGCGGCAGTGTTCTGTAGACGGACCATTGTCACCGGGTCGAGGATGGGCGACGCCTTGGGCGGCTTGTTGCCCATGCGGTAGACGATCTCCCGCTCTTCTTCGACCGCGGGGTAGTCGACGAGAACCTTGAACAGGAACCGGTCGCGCTGCGCCTCGGGCAGTGGGTAGACACCCTCGTTCTCGATGGGGTTCTGCGTGGCCATGACCAGGAACGGATCCGGCATCGGATACGTGGTACCGCCGATCGACACCTGTCGCTCGGCCATCACCTCCAGCAACGCCGACTGCACCTTTGCGGGCGCGCGGTTGATCTCGTCAGCGAGCAGGAAGTTGGCGACCACAGGACCGAGCTCGGTGTCGAACGCCTCCTGGCCCTGCCGGTAGATCCGGGTACCGATGAGATCGGTGGGCACGAGATCCGGGGTGAACTGGACGCGCGAGAAGCTTCCGCCGATCACCGTCGCGTAGGTCTCGACGGCGAGGGTCTTGGCAACGCCGGGTACGCCCTCGAGAAGTATGTGCCCACGGGCGAGGAGGCCGACCAGAATCCGCTCGACGAGCCGGTCCTGTCCGACGATCACTCGTTTGACCTCGAACATTGCCTTCTCGAGCAAGGCGACATCGGCCTGGGTGAGCTTGAATTCCTCTGCTGAGGCCTTGCTGTCGTCGGTCGCTGAGGTCACCGATACCCTCCGGGGTCTGTTCGATCGTTGTACTGACTGCACCGAGGGTACTGGCCGCTGGAGGGGGACGACGACGCCCGCGTCGGAGAACCGCCGATGAATCGACATTCCGCGGGGTCGTACCCGGGCCGGCGTCAGGTCAGTCGAACCACGTACGGCATCGCACCGCTGGTACGCAGCGGCGAGATCTTGACGACGTCGCCGGACTGCGGTGCCTCCACCATCGTGTTGTCGCCGAGGTACAGAGCAACGTGCTCGCTGGCGTTCGGGCCGTAGAAGATCATGTCGCCGCGCTGCATCTGGGACAGCGGGACCTGCGGACCGGACGTGTACTGGTATCCGGTGTAGTGCGGCAGCGAGACACCGATGCCGGCGAAGGCGTAGATCATCAGGCCGGAACAGTCGAAACCGACCTTGTTGTAGTCACCATAGGAGTCTGCGACCCCGCCGTCCCTGATACCCAGCGTCGGACCGTTGGCGTCGCCGCCACCCCACGAATACGTGACCCCGAGTTGAGAGAGTGCGCGATTGACCACGACCTCGACCGCGGCCGAACCGGAAAGCCCCGGATCGACCGTTCCGGGCGCGGGCGTCGTGGGCTCGGTGGGCAGGGTGGGGTCGAACGGCGCGTCCGGATCGGTGGGCAGGGTCGGCTCGTTCGGATCCGTGGGCGTCGTGGTCGGCGGAGGCGTGGTGCCGTCGATGTCGGTATGCGGCGCGGTCAGCGAACCGACGATGGCTGCCAGAGTCTGCTGAGCTGTGTCCAATGCGAGCTTTCCGGCCGCGTCGCCCGCGGCGCGGAGCGCATCCTCGTGCGCCTGCTGCTCGATGGCAGCTTGCTGCTCGGGCAGGATGGGCACCTGCCCACCCGCTTCTGTGGACGGCGCGGGGGCCGGCTGGCCACGCAGCTTGTTCAGCTCCTCTTGCGCGGCGGCGCGGTCCTTTTCGAGCATCGCCCGGCGGGACTGCTCCGCTCTGACTGCCGCCGTCGCCTCGGCGATGGCCGTCTGCGCGTCGGCCTGCCGCGTTTCCGCGGTCGCAGTGGCGAACGCGGCCTGCTGCTGCGTGGCCTGCGTGGTCGAGGCGCGGTTGGCCTCTTCATTGCGGGCCTGCTGCAAACGGGTGATGGTCGCCTGCTGATCCTTGCTGAGCTGATCGATGACCGAAGCCCGATCCAACACCGCCCCGGGCTCGCCCGAGAGATAGCTCCCCATCGAGTCCTGGCTGTTGCCCTGCGTGTACAGACTGCGGATGAAGGCGTCGAAATCCTTCTCGGCAAGCGCAATTGCGCCCGTGGCCAGCTTGAGCGACTCCTGCGCTCCCCGGACGGCGACTGCGGCGAGCCGCTCCGATTCCCTGGCGTTCTGCAGGTCCACGAGAGCGCGGTTGACGGCCTCTCGCTTCACCGCTACATCACCGTCGAGATTGGCCATGTTCTGGTTCGTATCGGCGATCTGATTGATCAGGGTGGCGATCTTGTCAGCACTGCTCGGAGGTTCAGCGACTGCCATACCCGCAGAGAGTTGCGCACCGGCCACCGCCAGGGCGGCCAGCAGAGCAACGGCGGAGGACAACCGAACGCCACGTCGACGCGGCATGAATGCCATTCCTCGACTCACAAATGACTCCCTCGCAGATCTGGCATTGCGCCGATGGCAACCTTTCGGTCGCTCCGTCGGCCATCGCCACGACAGTGATCAACTTCCCCATAAGCACCACCGATGACATACGAACCGTACGTCACTACAACCCCGAAAGAAACATGAGTCACAAATTACATTGAGGTCATTACCTGCGGAAACGCTGTGAACTCGACAAATGGCGAAGGTCACAAATTGGATATCGATGAACTACACATTTGTAGTTCAGTCGTGAATGTCGTCCTTAGAGGATTCGACTTCTGCGCGCCCCGCCGTGGCAGTCGCCGCGACGGTGTCGACGGCGGGTGAATCCACCGGTCGGGTGGCAGTTCCCTTGCGCAGCTGCAGCTTGCGAGCGACTGCGGCTCCGACCGCGACCACGAGGATGAGAACCAGGGTCACCACGGTCCATGGGACCTGGGTCTGTTCGGTCATCCGGTCGAGCATCTGCTGAGCCGCCAGCGGCGGATTGGAAATGGCCAGGTTGTCGGTCGTCTGTTCCAATTGGACGCGACTGAACTCATCGCTCGCCGACCCGATGTAATTGCCGCCCAGAACAATGACGGTGCCACCCGTTTCCTGCTGGAGCTCGGTGGCGATATCCCGGTAGTACGTGATGCGCGGGTACACCTTGTCGGTGACCACAAAATGCAGGTCATAGCCCTTGTCGCGGGCCTCTGCGACGACCTGCAGGATCTGCGGCGTCATCTCGGGCGGAGCCACCACGCCGTCATCCGCGAGACCGGCCTGCAGATCCGCGATGTTCACGTCCGGCGGAATGATCGTCATGAGAGGCGTCGGTGCCATGGGTCCGTCAGATCTCCGTTCGAACTTTTTGATCGCGTAGCCAACCTATGGCAGCACAATACGACAGAATCGAAGTGGCTCGCCGTACCGCCTCGCCTGTCCCCGGCAACCGGGACAGACCGGGGAGGCCTGAGTTTTTACCAGTACGCTTGTACTGCTAGAATCGACAGCAGTACGCATCGAGGCAGCCCGTCGATGCGACAAGGAGATGGCACCGGCGACACAGCCGCTGACACCGCCGACAAACAATGACCGGCGCAGCCCCGCCGGCCGACAACACGAAGAGTGGAGCTGACGCAAGCGATGAGTATTGATTCCTTTGGCGCCCGCGGCACGTTGACCGTTGGAGACAACTCATATGAGATCTTCCGACTCAGCGCGGTCGAGGGAACAGAAAAACTCCCCTACTCCCTCAAGGTGCTCGCGGAGAACCTGCTGCGCACCGAAGACGGCGCGAACATCACCGAGGATCACATCAAGGCGATCGCGCAGTGGGATCCCTCTGCCGATCCGAGCATCGAGATCCAGTTCACCCCTGCCCGCGTCCTCATGCAGGACTTCACCGGTGTGCCCTGCATCGTCGACCTGTCGACCATGCGCGAGGCGGTCACCGCACTGGGCGGCGATCCCACCAAGGTCAACCCGCTGGCCCCGGCGGAGATGGTGATCGACCACTCGGTGATCATCGACGTCTTCGGGCGCGCCGACGCCTTCGAGCGCAACGTCGACCTCGAGTACCAGCGCAACGGCGAGCGCTACCAGTTCTTGCGCTGGGGCCAGGGTGCGTTCGACGACTTCAAGGTCGTCCCCCCGGGCACCGGCATCGTCCACCAGGTCAACATCGAGCACCTCGCCCGGTCGATCATGGTGCGTAACGGTCAGGCCTACCCGGATACCTGCGTCGGCACCGACTCGCACACCACCATGGAAAACGGCTTGGGTGTCCTGGGCTGGGGCGTCGGTGGTATCGAGGCCGAGGCCGCCATGCTCGGGCAGCCGATCTCGATGCTGATCCCCCGCGTCGTCGGCTTCAAGCTCTCCGGCGCGATCAAGCCGGGTGTGACCGCCACCGACGTCGTACTGACGGTCACCGAGATGCTGCGTAATCACGGGGTGGTCGGCAAGTTCGTCGAGTTCTATGGCGACGGCGTCGCCGAGGTCCCCCTGGCAAACCGGGCGACCCTGGGCAACATGAGCCCCGAGTTCGGTTCCACCGCAGCGATGTTCCCCATCGACGAGGTCACCGTCGACTACCTGCGCCTGACCGGTCGAGACGAGGAGCAGCTCGCACTCGTCGAGGCCTACGCCAAGGAACAGGGCATGTGGCACGACCCGTCCAAGGAGCCGGTGTTCTCCGAGTATCTCGAACTCGACCTCGGCACCGTCGTCCCGTCCATCGCGGGCCCGAAGCGCCCGCAGGACCGGATCCTGTTGTCGGAGGCCAAAACCGCGTTCCGTAAGGACATCCACCAGTACGTCGGCGAGAACCACCCGACCGACCACACCCAGCTCGACGAGGCAATTGAAGAGTCGTTCCCGGCCAGCGATCCGGCGACGCTCTCGTTTGCCGATGACGGCGCGGTCAACGTGCAGTCGGCAGCCAATGGCGCCGAGGGCCGTCCGAGCAAGCCGGTCAAGTGTGTCTCCGACGAGCGCGGCGAGTTCGTACTCGACCACGGCGCGGTCGTGGTCGCGGGCATCACCTCATGCACCAACACGTCCAACCCGACCGTCATGATCGGTGCCGCGCTTCTGGCCAAGAAGGCCGTCGACCTGGGTCTGACCACCAAACCGTGGGTGAAGACCAACATGGCGCCGGGCTCGCAGGTCGTCACCGACTACTACGAGAAGGCCGGTCTGTGGCCGTATCTCGAGAAGCTCGGGTACTACCTCGGCGGCTACGGATGCACCACCTGCATCGGCAACACCGGCCCGCTGCCGGAAGAGGTGTCGAAGGCGATCAACGACAACGACCTCACGGCCACCGCCGTGCTGTCGGGCAACCGAAACTTCGAGGGACGTATCTCCCCTGACGTGAAGATGAACTACCTCGCGTCGCCGCCGCTGGTCATCGCCTACGGCATCGCCGGCACGATGGACTTCGACTTCGAGAACGATTCCCTCGGCAAGAGCACCGACGGCAAGGACGTCTTCCTGAAGGACATCTGGCCCTCCACCAAGGAGATCGAGGACACCATCGCCCAGGCGATCAGCCAGGAGATGTTCACGAAGTCGTATGCCGACGTCTTCAAGGGTGACGAGCGCTGGCGCAATCTGCCCACGCCCGAGGGTGACATCTTCGAGTGGGACGAGAACTCCACCTACGTCCGGAAGGCGCCGTACTTCGACGGCATGTCCAAGGATCCCGAGCCGGTCACCGACATCACCGGTGCTCGGGTGCTTGCCGCACTCGGCGATTCGGTCACCACGGACCACATCTCCCCCGCCGGTGCCATCAAGCCCGGTACGCCGGCAGCGCAGTATCTCGACGAGCACGGTGTCGAGCGCAAGGACTACAACTCGCTGGGGTCGCGGCGTGGCAACCACGAGGTGATGATTCGCGGAACCTTCGCGAACATCCGCCTGAAGAACCAGCTGCTCGACGACGTCAGTGGTGGATACACCCGCGACTTCACCCAGGAGGGTGGACCGCAGTCCTTCATCTTCGATGCCTCCAAGAACTACCAGGACGCGGGCACCCCGCTGGTCGTCCTCGGCGGCAAGGAATACGGGTCCGGTTCCTCGCGTGACTGGGCGGCCAAGGGCACCATGCTCCTCGGCGTCCGGGCGGTCATCGTCGAATCATTCGAGCGCATCCACCGCTCCAACCTGATCGGCATGGGCGTCGTGCCTCTGCAGTTCCCCGAGGGCGAGAGCTACAAGTCGCTGGGGATCGACGGCACCGAGGTGTTCGACATCGCGGGCATCACCGAGCTCAACGAGGGCACGACTCCGAAGACGGTCAAGGTCACCGCGACCAAGGACAGCGGCGAGAAGATCGAGTTCGACGCAGTTGTTCGCATCGACACCCCCGGTGAGGCCGAGTACTACCGCAACGGCGGCATCCTGCAGTACGTCCTGCGCAACATGCTCAAGAGCTGACCGAGGACCAGGGGCGTTGCCGAAGGTAAGCCAAGACCACCTGGAAGCCCGGCGGCATCAGATCCTCGACGGTGCGCGCCGTTGTTTTGCCGAGTTCGGCTACGACGGCGCCACCGTGCGCCGGCTCGAGGAGGCAACGTCCCTGTCTCGGGGTGCGATATTCCATCACTTCCGGGACAAGGAGGCGTTGTTCCTCGCGCTGGCGCACGAGGACGCCGAGAGGATGGCTGACGTCGCGGCCAATCAGGGTCTTGTCCAGGTCATGCGCGACATGCTCAACCGGCCGGAGGACTTCGACTGGCTGGGTACCCGGCTGGAGATCGCACGAAAGTTGCGGACGGACCCCGGTTTTCGTACCGAGTGGAAGGCTCGGTCGGCAGAGCTCGAGTCGGCGACGCTGGCTCGGCTCGAACGTCAGCGAACGGCGGGCCGACTACGCGACGACATCCCCACGACTGTGCTGGTCGCCTACCTCGATCTGATCCTCGACGGTCTGACCACTCGTTTGGCCACGGGCTCGGCGACAGACGATCTGCATGCCGTGCTCGACCTCGTCGAAGCGTCGGTTCGCCGACCTCAATAAGCCTCGGGAGTACGTGGCCGTGTGATAGTTCTGGTTAACATACGGTGGCCGAACTGACGGCCGACCGCCAGAGCCGGAGGTCATAGATGTTCCCGGGCAATTTTGTCGCCACCACCCCTGACAAGGTCGCGGTCGTGCGCCCCGCGACCGGTGAGTCGATCACCTACGCGGAGCTCGATCGCGACTCGATAAAACTCGCCCACTATCTACGCGACCTCGGCCTCAGCCGAGGTGACAGCGTGGCGATGGTATCCACCAACGACATCCGGATGCTCGTGATCTATTGGGCGGCAGTACGTTCAGGCATGTACGTGACCGCCATCAACAACCATCTCACCGCGGACGAGACCAACTACATCCTCGGCGATTGCGGAGCAGTAGCTCTGTTCGCCTCTGCCGAGGTCGCCGATGCGGTCTCCGCCGTCGAGCAGGTGCCGACGGTCACCCACCGCATCGCATGGGCCGGCGAGATCGCTGGTTTCGAGTCGTACGACAAAATCCTCGCAGCCGCGTCGGATGCGCCCCTGGGCGATCAACCGCGCGGTCAGGACATGCTGTATTCGTCAGGGACGACAGGACGTCCCAAAGGCATCAAGGTACCGTTGCAGGACGGCCAGGTGAACGAGATCTCCGATCCCTACACCGCCGTCTTCTCCCTTATCTACGGCTTCGACCAAGAGTGCGTTTACCTATGCCCCGCCCCGCTGTATCACGCAGCGCCGCTGCGTTATTGCGGCATGGTCAATTCGGTCGGCGGCACCGTGGTCCTGATGGATCGCTTCGACGCCGAAGGCGCACTGCAGCTGATCGACGAGTACAAGGTGACCCACAGTCAGTGGGTGCCGACGATGTTCATCCGCATGCTCAAACTGCCCGAGGAAACTCGCATGAAGTACGACGTGAGCAGCCTCAAGATCGCGATCCACGCCGCTGCACCGTGCCCACCCGAGGTCAAGCAGGCAATGATTGCCTGGTGGGGCCCGGTCATTCACGAGTACTACGCATCGACCGAAGGTTCGGGAGCCACCTTCATCAACAGCGAGCAGGCGCTCGCCCATCCCGGCTCGGTCGGTCAACCACTGCTCGGCGTGATCCGGATCTGTGCCGACGACGGCACTCTACTCCCGACGGGTGAGATCGGCACGGTGTACTTCGAGCGCGACGAGTTGCCCTTCGAGTATTACAACGATCCCGAGAAGACCAGGGCTGCGCAGCATCCCGACCATCCCGCGTGGACCACAAGCGGCGACGTCGGTTATGTCGACGACGAGGGATTCCTGTATCTGACCGACCGCAAGTCGTTCATGATCATCTCCGGAGGCGTCAACATCTATCCGCAGGAGGCCGAGAACATCCTCATCGGTCATCCCGCCGTCTTCGACATCGGCATCATCGGCGTGCCCGACCCCGACCTCGGCGAGGTCGCGAAGGCGTGCGTGCAACTCGAGCCAGGGATCGAGGGGACCGATGAGTTGGCGACAGAACTGACCGATTTGGCGCGGTCACGGCTGGCGCATTACAAGGTGCCGAAGAGTATCGACTTCGTCGATTCACTGCCGCGCACACCGACCGGCAAGCTCGTCAAACGTGAACTCCAGGCCCGGTACGTCTGACCCGAACTCCCGATTTTGGTGGGTTTTGGCGACCGCGACCTGGGCGAACGCTCGCCGAAACCCACCAAGATCGGGCTAGGCCAGTTCGATGATCTCCTGGTAGTCCGCCGACCAGTGATCCTCGGTGCCGTCGGGCAGCAGGATCACGCGTTGCGGATCCAGCGCCGCCGCCGCACCCGGATCGTGGGTGACGAGGACCACGGCGCCCTTGTAACTACGGAGCGCGTCCAGGACCTGCTCACGCGAGATCGGATCGAGGTTGTTGGTGGGCTCGTCGAGCAACAGCACATTGGCTGCAGACGAGACCAACCCCGCCAGCGCCAGACGGGTCTTCTCACCGCCCGACAGCGTTCCTGCGGGCTGATCGAGCTGCGGACCGGTGAACATGAACGCGCCGAGAAGCCCGCGCAGGTCCTGCTCGCCCGCGTCGGGTGCGGCGTGGCGGATGTTGTCCCAGACGCTGGCCTGATCGTCGAGCGTTTCGTGCTCCTGGGCGAAATAGCCGATCTTCAGCCCGTATCCGGGTTCCAGCGTGCCCCGTTCGGCGGTTTCGACGCCTGCCAGCAGTCGCAACAGCGTGGTCTTACCCGCGCCGTTGAGACCGAGGACGACCACGCGGCTCCCCCGGTCGATGGCGAGATCGACGCCGGCGAAGATCTCCAGCGATCCGTACATCTTCGTCAGCCCCGACGCCATCAACGGGGTCTTGCCGCACGACGCCGGATCCGGGAATCTGATCTTGGCGGTGCGATCGGCCACCCGCTCGTCGTCGAGGTTCTCGATCATCCGCTCGGCGCGTTTCAGCATGTTCTGAGCAGCAACGGCTTTGGTGGCCTTCGCCCCCATCTTGGCTGCCTGGACGCGGAGAGCGCCCGCCTTCTTCTCGGCGTTGGCACGTTCTCGTTTACGTCGCTGTTCGTCTGTCGCACGCGCGTCGAGATATTTCTGCCAGCTCATGTTGTAGATGTCGGCCTCGCCTCGAACGGCATCGAGGAACCACACGCGATTCACCACCTCGCCGAGCAGCTCGACGTCGTGACTGATGACCACCAAGCCGCCGTCGTGGTTGAGCAGGAATGACCGCAGCCAGGTGATGGAGTCGGCGTCGAGGTGGTTGGTCGGCTCGTCGAGCAACAAGGTGGTACCCGACTTACCGCCGCTACCGTCCGAGGCCGCGAAGAGGATGCGGGCGAGCTCGATGCGACGGCGCTGTCCGCCCGAGAGTGTCCGCAGCGGCTGCGCGAGCACCCGGTCGGGTAGCCCGAGACTGTTGCAGATCCGAGCGGCCTCGGATTCGGCGACATATCCGCCGAGCGACGAGAACCGATCCTCGAGTACTCCGTAGCGATCGACAGCCTTGTCGCGCGCCTTCTCGTCGACGACCTCGGCCATCAGCGCCTGCTGCTTCTCCAGATCGCGCAAGAGGGTGTCGAGACCGCGGGCGGAGAGCACCCGGTCCTTCGCAAGCACCTCCAGATCGCCCTCACGCGGATCCTGGGGCAAGTAGCCGATCTCACCACTGTTGGTGATCGAACCGGCGTAAGGTTCGCCTTCACCGGCCAGAATGCGCATCGTGGTGGTCTTGCCGGCACCGTTGCGGCCGACCAACCCGATGCGGTCGCCGGGCTGCACCCGTAGCGCCGGACCAGGGGCGCTCAGGAGGGTGCGTACGCCTGCGCGCACTTCGAGGTCAGTTGCCGTAATCACGACGCGCCAGTGTACGCCAAAACGATACGGTGCCCGTATGACGAACCATCTCGTCGACCTCGCCGTGGTCGGAGCCGGTCCCGCCGGCCGCGCAATCGCCCACCGCGGCGCGGGCGCGGGTCTGTGCGCGTCCATCATCGACCCCGACGTCGACGCGCGCTGGAAGCCCACCTACGCAGCGTGGGCCGACGACCTTCCCGACTGGCTCATGCCATCGGTGGTGACTGCCTCAAGCCCGACCGTCGCGGTATACACGCCGGCGCGGAAGGTGCTCGACAGGGCATACGTCACGTTGGGAACAGCGGAACTCCAGGAGTCGCTGACGCTTGACGGCGTCTCCGTTCAGCCGCATCGGGCCGCGGTCGTCGGACGCGATTCGGTGCAACTCGACGACGGCACCGTGGTGCGAGCCCGCTGCGTGGTGGATGCACGAGGTTTGCGTGATCCCCGCGCCCCCGCGCAAACCGCGTACGGGATCGTCGTGGCACGGTCGGTTGCCGAACCAATACTCGAAGGCGCCGGGGCCATCCTCATGGATTGGCGTGGCGCACACGATGATCCGACCCCGACGTTCCTCTACGTGATCCCGCTCGACGACGACCGGGTTCTTCTGGAAGAGACATGCCTGGCTGCTGCGCCGGCGATGTCGATCCGAGAACTGCGCGGACGTCTCACCGCGCGACTCGGACACCTCGGACTCGATATCAGTGACCTCGACGTCCTGGACACGGAGAAGGTGCACTTCGCACTACTCGACACCGCACGTCGTCCCTGGCAACCCGGCAGGCCACTCAGGTTCGGAGCCGGAGGTGGGATGTTGCACCCGGCAACGGGTTACAGCGTCGCCGAGTCGCTGAGCGCAGCAGATGAACTGATCGGCGCCGTGGCCACCGGCGACGATCCGGCCCGGGCGCTGTGGCCGTGGCAGGCGAGGGCGGTGTACCGGTTGCGCGTGCGTGGGTTGACGGCTCTGCTCAACCTGCCCCAATCGGATCTCGCGGGATTCTTCGATGCGTTCTTCGCAGCTCCGGCTCGTCATCGCCGCGCCTACCTCAGCGGCCGCCGACACGTCGGGGGAACCCTCGGGGCAATGGCCGGAACCGCATTTCACGCAGATATGAAGTTGTCTGGCAACATAATCCGATCGGCAATGCGTTCGGAGAACGGGTGACGTTCAGTTGTTGGCGCCGCGATGAAGAAGCATCTGGACCTCGACGTCAGACCCCGCGAGCGAACGCTGCACTTGGTGGCGGACTGCCCTCAGCACCTCGATGAGGTCACGGCCGTCAGCGGTCGGGTCGGCGGTGATGGTCAACTCGAGGATCGGCGTCTTTCCCTCGACGTAACTGCGGGTTCGCGTCGACTGGATTCGGCGGTGCCGCTCCAGCGACTTCGCAGCCGCCTTGCCCACGTCAGTGACCGACACCGCACAGGTTCCACCGACCATGGGGGAATCGGAGCCCACCGACGCCGTGCGGAACCGATTCGGTCGTAGATTGGCGATCAACAGCGACACACCGAGCACGGCGAGAATGACGGTCGTGGCGAGCAGCGCCCACGACCACCAGGACTGGTCTGCTGCCGTGTCGATTGCGGTGTTGTCCACCCTCTCGAGCGAGTCCACGACCACTGCGACACCCTGCCACCACAGCACTGCCACCACCCCGCCCGCGACCAGTGCCACACCGGCTGTCGCGACCACCAGTCGATCAACTATGTGTACCGTGCGTCTCACGTCGAAAGTCCTTCCGTCATATCGGCCGGGAGCGGGGGCGCGCTGTGGTCCAGCACGATTTTCGGCGGCGACTCGAGCCACTGGAGCGCGTCGTCGAGCCGCTCCCGCAGCGATGCACCGTCGGAGCCTGGTTGTCCCAGAACCGTCACCTTCGCCCGCCCTTTGACAACCGTCGTGGTGGCCGAGACCGTGGTGTCGTCGTCGAGCGCTATCGCGCTGAGCCGCCTCGCGATGTCGGTGTCCCGGGTCCACACACCGGGTGCGGCCGTGATGGCCCGGTGGGTGCGAGCGCGGGGCCTGATGGCGTTGTAGAGCAGCCAGAGTCCCACCACGATGGCGCCGATCGCCGCGGTGACCATCCACGTCTGCCACGCGGTACCGGACAACCACCCGGCGGCATCTTCCAGCCAGGGCTCGGAATCGTAATGGCCCTCGGACACCGCGTATTCGCGGCCGACCACCACTGCTGCGAGCACCGCCACCAGACCGAGCAGGGCGGCGAGCAGTGCCGCGGCCGGGTACCTACGCGGAGTCCGATCATGTCGGGTCAGCACCGAATCCGGCGATTCTTGCTGCGCTGAGACGATGTCGCCGATTTCTTCGCTGAGCAGCAACTCGGATTGCGTGACTTCCACGACGTCCACGTCGACCCGCGAGGGCCGGCGACCGGTCAGTCGCGTCAACACCTCGGCGACGTGGCGCTGCACGGCGGCCGACACCTCGGCCGCCGACGATGGCCAGGCGATGGCGATCTCGACCGCGATGGCGGGATGTCGGGACGCCGAATCTGCCAGAGCCCGCGGCAGATTGCGGCCGGTCAGGGAACCGAGCGTCACCGAGTACGCAACGACACCCGGGACCTCCAGCGCTGCCTGGCGCGCGATCTGGGAGTAGACCCGAGCTTCGATGTGCAGGTCCCCGCGATCGGCGGGCGTGGCCGGAGGTTGCACGTGTAAGTCATGCGGCACAGATCGCTCAGCGATCGCGGTGTCAGCCACGGCCCTTGCTCCGCAGCAGCACACCGAGATCGATACGGCCGTCGCGATGCGCGCCGACCGCGAGACCCACCGCGCCGAAGACCAACGCGATCAGCAGACCGAAGAAGCCGCCGGTGGTGACCGCCAGTGCCAACATCAGGCCCACGATCAGACCTAGGACGGTATTGCTCATGGAATACTCATTTCTCGAATCACTCAGTCAGATATCGATGTAACGAACACTTCCCGGAACCCACCGGGGTAGGACTCGTCGCCAGATCCGTCGCCTGGACCGAGTCCGCACGAACGTGGTCGGCTGGTCCCGCCTTGCGGCCGTTCCGAATTCAGCGTCAAGACGGGCCAGCGCCGCGTTCATGGTCTCGGACCGACCTCCATGGTCCGGATGGTTCTCGCGGATGATCTGCCTGCGCCGCAGTCGGTATTCCGGATCAGACGAGCGGCCCGGCTCAGACCCTGGCGACGACATCCTCGACCACCACGGTTGCAGGCACACCGACAACACCGGACGCCACCCGCTGGACTTCCGCGGCCACCGCCCTGATGTCGTCGTCGACGAAGAGGACGACGTGGACCTCGACACCGAACTCGTCCAGCCGGACACCGTTGACACGACCGCCGGGAAGGTAGGTCGCGACCTCCCCGAGGACGCCGCCGTGAAGCTCCGCGACGCCGTCCAGGTCCGTCACAGCGGTCGCGACCTGCTGGGCGGGTGTCGCGCCACCTGCGGGCAAGCCACTCACTGGACTCGCGGGCTGGACTGGCCGTCGGACCCGATCTCGTCGCCGTCCAGATGCACGTCGTGCACTGTCACGTTGACCTCGGCTACTTCGAGACCGGTCATCTTCTCGATCGCATCGATCACGTTGGACCGTACCGCCTGGGAGAGTTGATGAATGGCGACGCCGTAGTCGGCAACCAACCCGATGTCGACGGCGGCCTGCCGCTCACCGACCTCGACCGACACGCCCTGGGTGACGTTCGCAGACGCGCCAGGGATCGTCTCGCGCAGCTTTCCGACTGCGCGTGCTGCCCCGCCGCCCAGATCGTAGACACCGTCGACCTCGCGAGTAGCGATGCCGGCGATCTTGGCGATGACGACGTCGGCGATTGAGGTCTTGCCATGATCGCCCGCCACCACGTCCCCACCGATGGACGATGCGACGATGTCTCGATCCGACGCCGAACCCGTTGCGCCAACAGTCTTTGTTGCTGCGGTTGTCATGAATGGCTCCTTGAGTTGATGGTCACGATTTCGGTGGACCCAAATCTTTCCGATCCACCTACTTAGACGATGGCTCGCATGCAAAGTGCACGCGCCACCACAAGTGACCTCCACCACTACCGCCTGTGGCATGCTTAACAAGTGAACGATGAGCGCGAAGATTCGCTGATTCGTGCCGCAGCCATCGGAGACAGACTTGCCTTCGACGAACTCGTTCGGCGGCACCTCCGACCACTGCTGAGTTACGCCACGCGACTGGTGTCGGACCCGACGACAGCGGAGGACGTCACCCAGGAGACCTTCATCGCGGCATGGCGCAATCTCCCGGACTACGAGCAGCGGTCCTCGTTCCGCACCTGGTTGTTCACGATCGCCTCCCGCAAGGCAATCGACCTGCGCCGACGCCGCTCGGCGATACCGACTGAGGATGACCGCCTCGACGGCCCCGACCGCCGGAACTCCGACCCGTATGACCAGTACGTCGGACAGACCCTTCTCCAGGCGTTACAGGTCGAGCTGGAGCGCCTGAGTTACCACGCGAGAGCCTGCTGGTGGCTACGGGAGGTCGAGGGTTTGTCCCATGATGAGATCGCGACAGCCCTGGCGATCACGCGCGGCTCCGTACGTGGCCATCTCCAGCGCGCGAGGGCGCATCTGACGCAACAACTTGCGCCCTGGAATCCGGACAGTCACGATCGAAGCGAGACGCAGCGAAGCAGAGATCGATCGAGTGACGGAAAGGATGATCTGTGATGGCACAGCCCGCAAACGACGACGACCTGTGGATCGCTGACGCCGCTGCCGAACTCGGCAACCACACCGACGACACCGATGTCTACAACAGGCTCCAGCCCAAATTGCGCGCCGCAGTGCGGCGTGGCGTCCCGGTCGCCACCGACAGCACCGGTATCGAGGTCAACACGCGGGCGCTGCGGTTCTCGCTCGCGCGCATCGTCCAAGATGTATGTGAACGAGAGATTGCTGCGCTGCATATCGACACCGACGGAAAGGTCGTCGAGCGGGTGCGCATCGATCTGATCGGACGCTACGACGACGACCTCGAGGTGCTCGCAGATACTGTGCGCGACGCAGCGCGCGCTGGTCTAGGGCGCCTGCTCGGCCCGGCGATCGGTGCGCAGATCGGCATCGAGATTCGATGGTCCGACCTCGAGTCGCCCACCGCTTGACACACCTGGCTCTCAGCGACGGGAGATGCGCCAGCGTTCGACCATCTCGTCGACGTCCAGCGTCCTGGCGATGACATACGATGCCGGACCGAGACTCGGCGCCAGCCGATCTCGACGGACTCGCCGGTTGAAGTCTTCCAACACGGCACGAACCGCGCCCTCGTCACGCAGGTCTCGTAGCGATTCCGGGTAACTCGCTGCCTCGCGCCGCAACTGAAGGGTCGGCGGCAGCAGCGCGGAGGCGTCGAGATTCTCTTCTTTGATCTTTCGTTTTGCCCACCACTCGGGGTCGTCGGCGTCACTGAGGTCGAGCGGCTTTCCTGCTCCACGCAGGTTGTCGAACTCGCCCCGTTCCTGGGCCTCCCGTATCAATCGATCGATACGGGTTTCAAACGTCTCGGCCACGGCCCAGACGCGTCAGACTGTGAAACCGAGGGCGCGCAGCTGGTCGCGGCCGTCGTCGGTGATCTTGTCCGGGCCCCAGGGCGGCAGCCACACCCAATTCAGTTCGATGTCCGTGCACAGACCCGACGAAGTGATCAACACCGATCGGATCTGATCTTCGATGACATCGGTCAGCGGGCACGCCGCGGACGTGAGGGTCATGTCGATCTTCGCCACGGCGTCGCTGTTGACGTCGAGGCCGTAGACCAGTCCGAGATCGACGACGTTGATGCCGAGTTCGGGGTCGACCACGTCGCGCATGGCCTCCTCGATGTCCTCGATCTTCGGCAACGAGGTCTGAACTTCTTCTGTCATGCTGACTCCTTGGCCGAATTCGCTTTGTTGACCACAGTCTGAGCCAACGCGTCTTTGAATGCCATCCATCCCAGCAGCGCGCATTTGACGCGCGCCGGGTACTTGCTTACTCCGGCGAAAGCAACGCCGTCTCCGATGATGTCTTCATCGCCGTCGACCTTGCCGCGGGAAGTCATCATCGAATTGAACGAGTCGACCGTGGCGAGCGCCTCGTCGACGGAATGGCCGACCAGCTGCTCGAACATCACCGACGTCGATGCCTGCGAAATCGAACAACCCTGACCGTCGTAGGACACATCGGTGACTGTGCTGCCGTCCTCCGACAACTGGACCCGCAAGGTCACCTCGTCGCCACAGGTCGGGTTCACGTGGTGGACCTCAGCACCGAAGGGGTCTCGCAAGCCGCGACCCTGCGGATGTTTGTAGTGATCGAGGATCACTTCCTGGTACATCTGTTCCATACGCATCAGGCAACCACCTCGCTCTGCGCACTGTCGTCGTTCGCTTCGCTCACGCCGAAGAACCTCTGGGCCTTGACAATCGCCTTGGCCAACGCATCCACCTCGTCGAGGGTGTTGTACGCCGCAAACGACGCGCGCGCGGTGGCTGCGACACCGAAGCGCTTGTGCAGAGGCCACGCGCAGTGATGACCGACACGGATCGCGACGCCTTCGTCGTCCAAGATCTGGCCGAGATCGTGTGCGTGCACACCGTCGACCACAAACGACACCGCACCGCCGCGGCGATCCATGGTCGTCGGTCCGATGATCCGGACCCCGTCGATCTTCCCGAGTGCGGCGAGAGTGGCTGCGACCAATGAATGCTCGTGCGCCGCAATGGCGTTCATGCCCAGTACCTGCAGGTACCGCACGGCGGCGCCCAGCCCGATCACCTGCGAGGTCATCGGGACACCGGCCTCGAAGCGTTGCGGAGCAGGCGCATACGTGGACACGTCCATCGAGACGGTCTCGATCATCGAACCACCGGTGATGAAAGGCGGCAGCTGCGCCAGCAGTTCGCGCTTGCCGTAGAGCACGCCTACGCCAGACGGGCCGAACATCTTGTGTCCGGAGAAAGCCGCGAAATCGACATCCAGGTCGTGGAAGTCGACGGGCATGTGGGGAACCGACTGGCATGCGTCGAGCACGACCAGTGCACCGATTGCCCGGGCCCGACGAACCAGCTCCGGCACGTCCGCGATGGCCCCGGTCACGTTGGACTGGTGGGTGAAGGCGACCACCTTCACCGTGTCGTCGAGTACCAGCGAGTCGAGATCGATCCGGCCATCATCGGTGACCCCGTACCACTTCAGAGATGCCCCGGTCCGTCGGCACAGTTCTTGCCAGGGAACCAGATTCGCGTGGTGTTCGAGTTCGGTGATGACGACGGTGTCACCGACGCCGAGACGTTTGCCGCCGAGAACCCCGGCGCTGCGGTCGTCGCCGAGGGTGTACGTCACCAGGTTCAGGGACTCGGTCGCGTTCTTGGTGAAGGCGAGTTCGTCGAAGTCGGCGCCGACGAACTCCGCGATGATCGCCCGCGCGTCTTCGTATGCGTCGGTGGCCTCCTCGGCCAGCTGATGCGCACCGCGATGGACGGCAGCGTTGCAGCTGAGCAGGAAATCACGTTCTGCATCGAGCACCTGCAACGGTCGCTGGCTGGTGGCCCCTGAATCGAGGTACACCAACGGTTTGTCGTCACGGACGGTCCGCCCGAGAATCGGGAAGTCGGCGCGGACAGCGGTCACGTCCAATGCACCCGCATCGACCGAGGAGCTCTGATCGGTGGTCGTCACGTCTGCCCTCCAGAAAGTTCTGACCTCAGACGCCCGCGGCCTGGGTGAATCGGATGTAGCCGTTGTCCTCGAGCTCGTCTGCGAGCTCTGGTCCGCCGGACTGGACGATCTTGCCGGCGACGAAGACGTGGACGAAATCCGGCTTGATGTACCGAAGGATGCGGGTGTAGTGCGTGATCAGCAGCACGCCACCGTTCTCGTTCTCCTTGTACCGGTTGACACCCTCGGACACGACGCGCAATGCGTCGACGTCCAGGCCGGAGTCGGTCTCGTCCAGGATGGCGATCTTCGGCTTCAGCAGTCCGAGCTGAAGGATCTCGTGGCGCTTCTTCTCGCCACCGGAGAATCCTTCGTTGACGCTGCGTTCGCTGAACGAGGGATCGATGTCGAGCTCGGTCATCGCTTCCTTGGTCTCTTTGACCCAGTGCCGTAGCTTCGGCGCCTCGCCGCGCACGGCCGTCGCCGCGGTGCGCAGGAAGTTCGACATGGACACGCCCGGTACCTCGACGGGGTATTGCATCGCCAGGAACAGACCGGCCCGCGCGCGCTCGTCGACCGACATCGCGAGGACATCTTCACCGTCGAGGGTGATGGTTCCCTGCGTCACCTCGTACTTGGGGTGGCCTGCGATGGCATACGACAGCGTCGATTTGCCGGAGCCGTTCGGGCCCATGATCGCGTGCGTCGCACCCGACTCAATGGTCAGGTCGACCCCCTTGAGGATCCGGATGGGTTCGGCGTCGGTGTCGCTCTGCTTCACATTGACGTGCAGATCGCGGATTTCCAGAGTAGCCACTGTATTTCAGTCCTTGCCTGTATCTGTGCTTGAAAGAATCGTTGGTGTCGGCCGCGCCTCAGGCGCCGGCGACCTCTAGTTCGGCCTCGACTGCTGCCTCGAGCCGCTCACGCAACTCCGGCACACCGATCTTGGCGATCACCTCACCGAAGAAGCCGCGCACCACCAATCGGCGGGCCTGGTCCTCGGGAATCCCGCGAGCCTGCAGGTAGAACAGCTGCTCATCGTCGAAACGTCCGGTGGCACTGGCGTGTCCGGCTCCGACGATCTCACCGGTCTCGATCTCCAGGTTCGGCACCGAGTCGGCGCGAGCACCGTCGGTCAGGATCAGATTCCGGTTGAGCTCGAACGTATCGGTGCCTTCGGCCTCGGCACGGATCAGCACGTCACCGACCCACACCGTGTGAGCCTCACGCGTGCGATCGTTCGCCACGCCCTGCAGGGCGCCCTTGTAGACGACGTTGGAACGGCAGTGCGGCTGCGAGTGGTCGACGAACAGGTGCTGCTCGAGGTGCTGACCGGCGTCGGCGAAGTAGAGACCGAGCAATTCGGCGTCGCCGCCGGGTCCGTCGTAGTGCACGATCGGGGAGATGCGAACGAGGTCGCCTCCGAGGCTGATCGCGAAGTGTCGCAGTACCGCGTCGCGCCCGATCCGGTTGTGATGCGCCGCGACATGGACAGCATCGTCGGCCCAGTCGTGGACATTGACGACCGTCAGGTGGGCGCTGTCACCGACGATGAACTCGATGTTCTCGGCGTATGTGCCACTGCCTTTCTGGTCGATGACCACGACGGCTTTGGCGAACGCCTCGAGGCGAACCTGCAGGTGCCCGAATGCGAACTCGCCCTCACCGGGACCCTCGATCACGATGGTGATCGGGTCTGCCGGGGTGACCTCTTTGCCGACCGTGATGACGGTCGCCTCGGAGAACGCCGAATAAGCCTGTGCCGCAATACGATCGAAAGGCACGCCACCCTGCCCGAGGCGCTTGTCGTCGCGACCGACGGTCTCGACGCTCGTACCCTCGACCAGACCTTCGACCGTGGTCACCGCCTGTGCGGTGGCTTTCGCCGATCCGTCATGGAGACCGCGCAGGCGCCGGAACGGGGTGAATCGCCACGCCTCGTCCTTGGACCGCGGGATCTCGAACGCATCGACGTCGAACGAGGTGAACTGCTCGCCCTTGTTCGCGACGGGACGAACGTTCTCACCCTGTACTGCTCCGACCACCCCGGCCGGTCCCACTACTCCGGAAGGAGAACTCATCCCACCGACCCTTCCATCTGCAGTTCGATCAGCCGGTTGAGCTCGAGCGCGTACTCCATCGGGAGTTCCTTCGCGATCGGCTCGACAAAACCGCGAACCACCATGGCCATCGCCTCGTCCTCGGTCAAACCGCGGCTCATCAAGTAGAAGATCTGATCGTCGCTGACCTTGGAGACGGTGGCCTCATGCCCCATGGTCACGTCGTCCTCACGGATGTCGACGTACGGGTAGGTGTCGCTGCGACTGATCTGATCGACCAGCAGCGCGTCACATTTGACCGTCGATCGGCTACCGTGCGCACCCTTGTTCACCTGAACCAGGCCGCGGTACGACGCTCGGCCACCACCACGCGCCACCGATTTGCTGACGATGTTCGAGGAGGTGTTCGGAGCGAGGTGCACCATCTTGGAACCGGTGTCCTGGTGCTGTCCGGGGCCTGCGAACGCCACCGAGAGCACCTCACCCTTGGCACCTTCACCGGTCATCCACACAGCCGGGTACTTCATCGTGACCTTGGAACCGATGTTGCCGTCGACCCACTCCATCGTGGCGCCGGCTTCGGCCTTGGCCCGCTTGGTCACCAGGTTGTAGACGTTGTTCGACCAGTTCTGAATGGTGGTGTACCGGCACCGACCACCCTTCTTCACGATGATCTCGACGACCGCCGAGTGCAACGAATCGGTCTTGTAGATCGGAGCGGTGCAGCCTTCGACGTAGTGCACGTAAGCACCCTCGTCGACGATGATCAGGGTCCGCTCGAACTGGCCCATGTTCTCGGTGTTGATGCGGAAGTACGCCTGCAGCGGGATGTCGACGTGCACGCCCGGCGGCACGTAGATGAATGAACCACCCGACCACACGGCGGTGTTCAGCGCAGAGAACTTGTTGTCTCCAGCCGGGATCACGGTGCCGAAATACTCCTGGAACAGCTCCGGCTGCTCGCGCAGAGCGGTATCGGTGTCGAGGAACAGCACACCTTGCTCCTCGAGATCCTCGCGGATCGAGTGGTACACGACCTCGGACTCGTACTGTGCAGCGACACCGGAGACCAGTCGTTGTTTTTCCGCCTCGGGGATACCGAGTTTGTCGTAGGTGTTCTTGATGTCCTCAGGCAGGTCATCCCAGGTTGCGGCCTGCTTCTCACTCGACCGCACGAAGTACTTGATGTTCTCGAAGTCGATGCCGTCAAGGTTCGAGCCCCAGCTGGGCATCGGCTTGCGCTCGAAGATCGACAACGCCTTGAGGCGCGCGGCGAGCATCCACTCGGGCTCGCTCTTCTTGGCCGAGATATCGGCGACGACCGCCTCGGAGATACCGCGCTTCGCGCTCGCTCCCGCGACGTCCGAATCCGCCCAGCCGTATCCATAGGCGCCGAAAGAGTCGATCGTCTCTTCCTGCGTCAATACGCCCGCAGCAGCTGTCTGTGTGGGTGTCGGGTCTGTGACCGTCATGTGTGACTCCTTCCGGAGGCTGCCGGTGCCGACGCGGGCTGGGCGTCGACCTGATTTGCCACCTGCAGATTTGCAAGTGGCACGTGGGTGGTACATGCGCAGTCACCGTTGGCGATCGTTGCCAGGCGCTGCACGTGGGTGCCGAGTTTCTGCGTGAACACTGCCGTCTCGGCTTCACAGAGTTCAGGGAACTCGGAGGCCACATGCGCCACGGGGCAGTGGTGCTGGCAGATCTGCACACCATTACCAACGCGTCGAGTGGTCGCAGAAAATCCCGCACTGGTCAGTGCTTCGGCAATTTCTTCCGCCGTGCGTTCGAGCTCTTCCGCCGAACTGCCGGATACCTGCACCTCGGAGACGATTTCCTGAGCACGGTCCCGAGCGAACTCCTGCACGGCTTCTTCGCCCCCGATGCGACGGAGTCGCCGCATCACGGCGCCGGCCAGGTCGTCGTACGCGTGTTTGAGACGCCCACGACCAGCGGCGGTGAGCTGAAAGTGTTTCGCAGGCCTGCCTCGGCCACGCTGGGCGTAACGAGGCGCAGCAGTGGCGACAACGTCGCCCGATGCGATCATCGCGTCGAGATGGCGCCGAACCGCAGTGGGCGTGATCCCGAGCTCTTCGCCGATGTGGCCGGCGGTCACCGGCCCCTGTTCCAGGATGAGTGTGACGACCGCCGCACGGGTGTGACCGTCATGACTGACGGTGACCGGACTGTGCAGCTCGTCGGTGTCGTGTGTGCCCGGCGCATCGGAGATCGATGCCACCTCGAGGGCATGCGAGCGTTCCTGTGCCGTTTTCACAACACAAGTGTTACCGAAATAAGAATCGATTGCTAGCAAGGGTCACCTTGCTTGGCGCTGTCGATTGCGTCACCCGGGCGCCGCCCTTCCCGCGCGACGGCCTCACCGGCGATCGAACTCCGTGCGATTACAGTCGCACCTGTGCCGGAACCCACAGCCACCGATCTCGACGCGAGTGCTCCGGCGACGAATCCACGCCACCCGGTTCGGACGGCGCTCGGTCGTTCCGCCGATTATCTGGGCCTCCACCGCGTCGGGGCGAGCCCACCGGGCCGCGACTCCACCGGTGACTACGGACTGGCAGTCGCCAAGCTCCATGGCGACGAGGGTGAGGTGGGCCCACTCAATCGCGAGGAGTCACGACGGCTCCTGAAGATCCGGTTGTTCGGGGCCACCGGCGCAGTACTGGTGCTGGTCGGCGCTCTCGGTACCGGCGCACTCCCGGTACTCCAGAACCCCATCGCGGGCACTCGCGTCCTCTCGCTGCCCTCGCGGATGTGGCCGACCGCCTTGACCTTCTCCCTCGCGGGCACGGTGATCCTCGTCCTCGCATGGCTGCTGCTCGGGCGCTTCGCGGTCGGCCGACTCGGAGTCGACGTGATGAAGGGCCACACCCCGAAACGCCGGATGACGCGACGACAGGCCGACCGGACTCTGCTGGTGTGGCTGTTGCCGTTCGTCGTCGCGCCGCCGATGCTCAGCAAGGACGTCTACTCTTACCTCGCGCAGAGCGAGATCGCGGCCCGCGGGCTCGACCCGTACGCGGTCAGCCCTGCAGCAGGACTCGGGATAGACCACGTGTTCACCCGGTCCGTACCCAATCTGTGGCGAGAAACACCCGCGCCGTATGGTCCGCTGTTCCTCTGGCTCGGCGACGGCATCACCCACATCACGGGTGAGTACATTCCCGCTGCACTCGTTGCACACCGAGCCCTCGCGCTGTTCGGGGTCGCGCTGATCGTCTGGGCACTGCCGCGTCTGGCGAAGCGGTGCGGTGTCTCCCCGGTTGCCGCCCTGTGGCTCGGCGCGATGAATCCGCTGTTGATCCTGCATCTGGTCGGGGGCATCCACAACGAGGCCCTCATGCTCGGGATGATGCTGGCCGGCATCGAGATCTGCTTCCGGGGCATCGATTCGCCACAACGCCTGCGAAGACCGGGGTCGTGGCTGCCTTCCGCGGCAGGATGGTTGCTGCTGGCCGGCGCCGTGCTGCTCGCCGCGTCGGCGATGATCAAGATCGCCTCGGTGCTCGCGTTCGGATTCGTCGGCATCGCGCTGGCCAGACGATGGGGCGCCACCCTGCCCGCCCTGCGGCACGCACCACCTCGCGAGTACTGGCAACGGTCCAAACGGAGCGTCGCTGCGCTACTCGGATCCGCGGGGCTACTCGGAGTGATCCTCGGCGGCGTCACCGCCGCCATCTCACTCGGAACCGGCCTCGGATTCGGGTGGACGACGACGCTCTCGACCGGAGACGTCGTCCGCTCCTGGATGTCGATGCCGACCTTCTTGTCTGTGACCACCGGCCGGATCGGCGTGCAGCTCGGGCTCGGCGATCACACCCAGGCAATGCTCGACGTCGCCAGACCGGTCGCCCAGGTGATCGCCGCCATCCTCGTCGTCCGCTGGTTGCTCGCCGCGCTCGCCGGACGTCTGCACCCGGTTGGAGCGCTCGGGATCGCGATGGGCACCTTCGTCCTGCTGTTCCCCTTCGTCCAGCCGTGGTACCTCCTGTGGGCGATCATCCCGCTCGCAGCCTGGGCGACCGGTCGCTGGTTCCGGATCATCGCGATCACCGTCTCCGCGATCATCTCCGTGGTCGTGCTGCCCACGGGGGCAGGGACACGTGGATTCCAGCTCGCGGAGGCGATCGTCGCGGCGGTTCTGCTTGTGGCGATACTCACAGCACTGTTCTTCGAGGAAATGCCCTGGCAGCGCCGACGCCGGGCAAAGGCCGACGTCGCCGAGTCCGTCGGGTCGGTCCCCTGAGAACCGTCGCCCGGCGCGGCGGTCACCCGTGTTCCGCACCGCACCAACCGACGCTTACTCTTGGACGTTGTGAGTAGCCCCTCGTCCGCCGCCGGTGTCACCGGCGCTGCGGCGGCCGGTCCGGCCCTGTCGGTCAAGGGGCTCGTGAAGCGATACGGCGACACCACCGCGGTCGGTGGGCTCGATCTCGAACTCCAGACCGGGGAGATCCTCGCGATACTCGGCCCCAACGGCGCCGGTAAGACCACCACGGTGGAGATCTGCGAGGGATTCCAGTCTCCCGATGAGGGGGAAGTCACCCTGCTGGGTCTGGACCCCATCGCGGACAACGAGAAGGTACGCAGCCGGATCGGCGTCATGTTGCAGGGCGGCGGCGCCTACCCCGGTGCCCGCGCGGGCGAGATGCTGCGCCTGTGCGCGTCGTACTCCGCCGATCCGATCGATCCGGACTGGCTCCTACAGAACCTCGGTCTCGTCGAAGCGCAACGCACGTCGTACCGGCGCCTGTCCGGCGGGCAGCAACAACGCCTCGCCCTGGGCTGCGCCCTGGTGGGACGGCCCGAGGTCGTGTTCCTCGACGAACCGACAGCCGGCATGGACGCCCACGCCCGGATCATGGTGTGGGAATTGATCGAACGCCTTCGGGCGGACGGGGTCTCGGTCCTGCTGACCACCCACCTCATGGACGAGGCCGAGGAACTGGCAGATCAGTTGATCATCATCGACCACGGCGTCGAGGTCGCCAAGGGCACGCCTGCCGAGCTGACCAGTCGCGGCGCCGAGAACGAGTTGCGTTTCCATGCCCCTCGCGGCCTCGACCTCACGCTGTTGGAAACAGTTCTTCCCGAGGGCTATTCGTGCAGCGAGTTCTCCCCGGGTGGTTATCTGGTACGTGGTCAGGTGACACCGCAGGTGCTGGCCACGGTGACGGGCTGGTGCGCCAAGATCAACGTGCTCGCCACCGATTTGAGGGTCG
Organism: Williamsia soli; assembly: GCF_017377795.1. Classification (GTDB taxonomy): domain Bacteria; phylum Actinomycetota; class Actinomycetes; order Mycobacteriales; family Mycobacteriaceae; genus Williamsia; species Williamsia soli. Next base: position 414,191 of record NZ_JAFRDR010000002.1, read on the forward strand.
AGACCCGAAGCCTCGAGGACGTGTTCCTGGAACTGACCGGACGAGGTATGCGCGGATGACCGTTCCCAACCGGTTCGCCGCCGGAACCTTCACCCCCCGCCCGAGCCCCGCACCCATCAGGACGATGATCGCCGCGCAGTCGCGTATCGAGTTGATGCTCCTGCTGCGCAACGGCGAGCAACAGCTGCTCACGATGTTCATACCCATCACGCTGCTGATCGGTCTGTGCCTGCTCCCGATCGGTGACTTCGACGAGTCCCGCACCGACTTGTTCGTGCCGGCCATCATGACCGTCGCGGTGATGTCGACGGCGTTCACCGGTCAGGCGATCGCCGTCGGGTTCGACCGGCGCTACGGCGCGCTCAAACGGCTGGGGGCGACACCCCTGCCCCGGTGGGGCGTCATCGCCGGCAAGTCGATCGCCGTCGCGGTCGTGGTCAGCATTCAAGCGGTCATCCTGGGTGGAATCGGGGTGGCCTTGGGCTGGCGGCCGTCGGTTGCCGGACTTCTGCTGGGCATCATCGCCATCGCGGTCGGCACCCTGACGTTCTCGGCGATGGGCCTGCTTCTCGGAGGCACCCTGAAGGCCGAGGTCGTTCTCGCATTGGCCAATCTCCTGTGGTTCGCATTCCTGGGCATCGGATCGATCGTGGTACTCGGTGACCGCGTGCCGGACGCAGCGCAGTGGGTGGCCCGATGTACGCCGTCGGGCGCCCTGAGCGAAGCCCTGCACCAGGCCACCGCCGGGTCGGTCGACCTCTTCGGACTAGCAGTCCTCGCCGTCTGGGGCACCGTGTCCGGCGTCGCCGCAGTGAGGTATTTCAAGTTCACCTGAGAATCGTCGGCGAGGTCACCCCGCCGACGTCGATGAGGTTCACCTGAGGCCGGTGGGCATCGGACCGCAGCCTACGATCGATAGCGTGTATCGCCTGTTTGTCCGGCTCGTCGACCGGCTCCCACTCCCCTCGCTCCGCGTTCAGATCGGCATCGCCATCGCGGTGGTGCTGTCCCAGGCGGGCATCGCCGTCACCGGGGCCGTCGTCCGCGTGACGGCGTCGGGGTTGGGATGCCCGACCTGGCCGCAGTGCTTCCCGGGCAGCTTCACGCCCGTCCAACACGGTGAGGTGGCGGCGATCCACCAAGCGGTCGAGTTCGGCAACCGGATGCTCACGTTCCTGGTTGTGCTCACCGCCGCATTGATCGTCATCGCCGTGACCCGCGCCCGACGCAGGTACGAGGTCCGGGTCTACGCATGGTTGATGCCCGTATCCACTGTCGTACAGGCCGTGATGGGCGGTATCACGGTGCTGACGGGACTGCTCTGGTGGACCGTGGCGATCCACCTGTTGCTGTCGATGGCCATGGTCTGGCTTTCGGTGCTGTTGCTGGAGAAGGTCCGTGAACCGGACGACGCCGTGGCGATCGCCGAGGTGCCTGCTGCGTTGCGTTGGCTCACCGTGCTGTCCGCCATATTGATGGGTGCAGTGCTCGTCGCAGGGACGATGGTCACCGGCGCAGGCCCCCACGCGGGTGACAAGAGCATCGACAAGCCCGTCCCGAGGCTCGCGGTCGAGATCACCACGCTGGTACATCTCCACGCCGACCTACTGATCGCCTACCTGTCGGTCCTCGTCGCGATCGGCTTTGCCCTGTTTGCGGTCGGCGCATCGCGCAGGCTCAAGAAACGGCTCTATGTCGTCGTTGCGGTGGTCACCGCGCAGGCTCTTGTCGGGGTGACGCAGTACGTCACCGACATTCCGGCTGCTCTGGTGGTCGTGCACGTGGCGGGCGCGGGAGCGTGTGTTGCGGCAACTGCCGCGCTGTGGCTCGCGATGCGACCGCGACTATCGCCGATCGGTGTCGACCACACGAGGGCGGAGCGGTCACCCGCCGCTCTGAGCTGAGCCGGAGGGCTCAGGTGTTCGCGACCCAGCCCGCCATCTTGCGGTGGTGACCGGGCCGGACGTCGACCGAGGAGGTCAGCTCCCGGTCCCATTCGCCGATCTCGAGGCCTTCGACCTTGTCGACGATCGCTTTCGCGGTATCCAGGTCTCCGACGACCTGGTCGCCGAGGATGCCGCCCTGACCACCGACGAGGGTGATGCGAACGCCCGCTGCGCCGATGGGCTGGAGAACCGCGGTGGCCGAGCCGCCCTCACGGGCGACGTACTTGGTGATCGCGGAGATGACGCCCTGGTGCTCACTCATGGAAAACAGCATAGAGCCGGGGTGCTGCGGGCCCGGTGACAGGTCCGTTCATCCGGCCCGCGTACAACAGAAACATGCATGCGATAGAGGTCAGTCAGCACGGCGGTCCCGAAGAGCTCCAGTACGTGAGCATGCCTGATCCGGAACCCGGCGCCGGTGAGGTTCTGGTCAGGGTTGCCGCCACCGGGGTCAACTTCATCGACACCTACCAACGCTCGGGTGCGTACGCGATGAACCTGCCCTACGTCCCAGGCAGTGAGGGCGCCGGCGAGGTGATCGCAGTCGGACCCGAGGTCACGTCGCTCACCGTCGGCCAACGAGTTGCCTGGTGCGACGCACCGGGCAGCTATGCCGAGCTCGTTGTCGTGCGCGCCGCGAGGGCGATCCCCGTCCCGCACGACGTGGACGATCAGGTGGCCGCATCGACCCTGCTCCAAGGCCTCACCGCGCACTACCTGCTGGACGGGTCAGCCCATCCACAACCGGGTGAGACGATCCTCGTGCACGCGGGCGCGGGCGGCGTCGGCCTGGTGCTCACCCAGATGGCGAAAGCGAAAGGGCTACGGGTCATCACCACCGTGTCCTCTGACGCCAAAGAGACCCTCTCCCGTGAGGCGGGCGCAGCCGAGGTCCTGCGGTACGGCGACGACCTCGCTGACCAGGTACGCGCGCTGACGAACGGACGCGGAGTCACGGTCACCTACGACGGGGTCGGCGCCGACACCTTCGAGCAGAGTCTGGCCGCGACCGCCGTCCGCGGCTTCGTCGTGCTGTTCGGGGCGGCGAGCGGCCCGGTGCCGCCCTTCGATCTCCAGCGGCTCAACGCGGCGGGCTCTTTGTCGGTCACCCGTCCCAAGCTCGGGGATTTCACCGCCGACGACGCCGAGTTCACCTGGCGCGCGGGCGACGTGATCAGCGGAATCGCAAACGGCACCGTGAAAGTTCTTGTCGGTCACTCATACCCACTGGCCGACGCCGCACAGGCGCACCGCGACCTTGCCGCTCGCGCCACCACCGGTTCCGTCGTCCTGCTCCCGGGTCGGCTCTGACCACCAACGGCGCGTAGCTCGGCTCAGTCGGAGGTGAACGTCGGCGGGTCGGCCGAGAGGTCGACCTTGCCGTACAGGAACTCGTCGTCTTGTTCGGTCTTGTTCTCCGCGGGCCGATAGCTCGTCGCCGTGGTGCGGTACGTCACCGACCAGGGCAGCTGGCCGCTGACGGACACTTCTTCGGGATTGTCGTAGCCGATGCGGTACTCGAGCTTCGACAAGTCGGTCGGTGCGGTCCAGGTGGCCGACCCGGGCTCTGCGTTGTACGCGTACACATTCTGTCCGCACCCAGGTTTGTCCGCCGATGCGTCCGCCTGTTTGGAGAGAGCACAGTTGTCGAGGTAGGTCGTGATCGCCGACTGCACGGCATTGCGGCCGGTCCCGCTGAGCTCGGTGGTCAGCTGCGATACCCCGAAATAGGCCTGAGCTGACATCGGGAAGTCCTTGGCCTTGGTGTCGACGACGGTGAAGTTCTTGTCCGCGCTTCCCCACTCCATCGGACCGGGGAAATAGTAGATCTTGGCTTCCTTGTCGACCGCGACACCGAACGCGGTGAGTTCGGGTATGTCCATGGACGACGACAGCTCTACGCCGACCGCACCCTCATCCAAGCGCCATGAATCGCCGGTCTCGTGGAGGATGAACGTCTCGTCCGCATTGCGATCACCGTACTTGTAGGTCGCCTGCACAGTGGCCATGTCTCCGGCCTTGGTGGTGTCGACGATCTTGATGTCCGTGATCTTGGCGATCTCCTGCTGTTTCTTCAAGATGTCGTCGTTGAGCAGCAGGTCCGACGGCGGCGCCTTCATGACCCCCAAGGCCTTCTGTGCATTCCCATCGGACAGGGCCTGCAAGTACGTCTTCACCGCGGCGTCGGGACTTCCGGCCGCGCCACCGCCTCCGGCAAGGGTCACCACGAGCGTCACGACCAGCGCCACAACGATGAGCGCAGCGCCCGCGACCAGACCTATGATCAGGGGCTTGCGTGATCGCGGCGGAGGCGGCCCGCCACTCGGTCCGAAGCCACTCTGCCCCGTGGGCCACTGACCCGGTTGCGGTGGATAGGGCTGGTAGGGCTGGTAGGCCTCGCCCGGTGCCGGGTGCCCATACTGCGGATTACCCGGCTGCGACTGCCCGAACTGGGGCCGGCCGGCCACCGTGGGTTCCGAATACGGCTGCCACACGGGGCCGCCACCGGCAGGCCCGGACCCAGGTCCATGTGGATACGACACGATTCCCCCCAAGGAAGTTCGGCTACAGGGCCCTACGACAAACCCGAATCAACAGACGTTAACGCTCATGGCATCCAGGACGCCCATCCGACCCCGAAAAGTTGCCCGACGATGTACTGAACGGACGACGTCAGAACAGGCCGGCAAGTGTCGGAAACCCGATCACCGAATCGATTGCCAGACCACAGAACACGATCGCGAGGTATTCGTTCGACTGCAGGAACACCTTCAACGGTGTGACCTCTTCACCCCGGAGTGTCGAACGGTAGAGCTTGTGGACGACGAAGATGAACCATCCGCCGGCTGCCAGAGCGACTGCGGCGTAGATCCAGCTGGTCGCCAGGCACAGGATCAGGGTGCTCAGCACCGTAGCCCATGTATAGAAAAGCATCTGCCGCGTGACCTGGATCTCGGTGGCAATCACGGGGAGCATCGGGACCCCGGCAGCGCGGTAGTCCTCTTTGTATCGCATGGCAAGCGCCCAGGTGTGCGGCGGAGTCCAGAAGAAGATGACCATGAACAGCACCAGCGGTTGCCAGCTGAGGCTTCCGGTCACCGCGGACCAGCCGACCAACGTCGGCATGCATCCCGCTGCTCCGCCCCAGACGACGTTCTGCCAGGTCCGGCGTTTGAGGATCATCGTGTAGACGAAAACGTAGAACGCGATGGTCGCCATCACCAGCAGTGCACTGAGGAGATTCGCCATCAGGGAGAGAACCGCGAACGACCCGGCACCCAGCAGGATGCCGAAGATCAGGGCGCTTCGTGTCGACACCGCGTGGCGGGCCAGAGGTCGGCGTTCGGTGCGCTTCATCTTCTGATCGATGTCCGCGTCGACCACCATGTTCAAGGTGTTCGCGCTCGCCGCACCCAACCAGCCACCCAGCAACGTCCAGGCCATCAGGGCGAGATCTATGTTGCCGCGATCTGCCAGCAACATCACCGGAATGGTGGCGACGAGCAGCAACTCGATGACCCGGGGCTTGGTGAGCGCGAGATAAGCCAGCGCCGCACTCTGAATCCGCCGACGAAGTGTTGACGGGGTCGACACCGGCGGCGCCTCACCGCCACCTGTCGCCGGGGAGGAGGCGAAACCGTGTCCGCTCACACGTTCCCCAATCCGCACTAGATCTCCTGACTCGTCCATCTACTACAGAGAATGGTAGACGGCCAGGGTTCCAGAACCAGAATCGAGGTCGAAACCCCACCACAGCGGCCTGTCACCCACCGTGGTCGGCACTGCGCCGACAATTCGCGTCCCGTATGCCACGACATCGAGCTGAGACGACTAGGCTGGTGTCGGGCTGTGCGCAGCCCCGCCCTGTACCGGAGTCGAGCTTGTAGGAGTTCCCACGATCGTGTCAGCATCAGACGAAATTCGCGCGCTAACCCAGGCCTCTCATCCAGCTGACTGGAGCGAGGTGGACACGAAAGCAGTTGACACAGTACGGATTCTGGCTGCCGACGCCGTTCAGAAATGCGGCAGCGGACACCCCGGCACGGCCATGAGCCTGGCCCCGCTCGCGTACACGCTGTTCCAGCGTGTGATGCGTCACGATCCCACCGACACCGATTGGATGGGCCGTGACCGGTTCATCCTCTCCTGCGGACATTCGAGCCTGACGCTGTACATCCAGCTCTATCTGGGTGGCTTCGGACTCGAACTCGAGGACATCGAGGCACTGCGCACCTGGGACTCGAAGACACCGGGGCACCCCGAGTACCGCCATACACGCGGTGTCGAGATGACCACCGGTCCTCTCGGACAAGGTCTCGCTTCCTCCGTCGGCATGGCGATGGCCGCCCGCTACGAGCGAGGTCTGTTCGACCCGGACGCTCCGGTAGGCGGCAGCGCGTTCGATCACTACATCTACGTCATCGCCTCGGACGGTGACATCGAAGAGGGCGTCACGTCCGAAGCCAGCTCGCTGGCCGGTACCCAGCAGCTCGGCAATCTGATCGTCTTCTACGACAAGAACCACATCTCCATCGAGGACGACACCGACATCGCGCTGACCGAGGATGTCGCGGCGCGGTACGCCGCCTACGGCTGGCACGTGCAGCACGTCGAGGGCGGCGAGAACGTCACCGCGATCGAGGAAGCGATCGAGAAGGCCAAGGCCGTCATCGACAAGCCGTCGATCATCGTCCTGCGCACGATCATCGGTTTTCCGGCGCCCAACAAGCAGAACACCGGCAGCGCGCACGGGTCGGCGCTCGGTGACGACGAGGTCGCAGCGACCAAGAAGCTGCTGGGATTCGATCCCGACAAGAACTTCGACGTCTCGGACGAGGTCATCGAGCACACGAGGTCGCTGGTCGATCGCGGCGCCGAGTTGCGCAAGGCCTGGGAGAAGTCCTTCGACGAATGGGCCGAGGCCTACCCGGACCGTAAGGCCCTGCTCGACCGCCTCAACGTCAACGGCCTGCCCGACGGCTGGACAGATGCCCTGCCGAAGTGGGAGGTCGGCGACAAGGACGTGGCGACCCGGTCCGCCTCGGGCAAGGTACTGTCCGCACTCGGTCCGGTCCTGCCCGAATTGTGGGGCGGCTCCGCCGATCTCGCCGGCAGCAACAACACGACCATCGACGGCGCCGCATCGTTCGGACCCAGCTCGATCAGCACCAAGCAATGGAGTGCCAATCCGTATGGCCGGACGCTGCACTTCGGTATCCGCGAGCACGCCATGGGTGCGATCCTGTCGGGGATCGTCCGGCACGGTCCGACGCGCGCTTACGGCGGCACCTTCCTGCAGTTCGCCGACTACATGCGACCCGCGGTGCGCCTGGCTTCCCTGATGAAGACCGACCCCATCTACGTCTGGACCCACGACTCCATCGGGCTCGGCGAAGACGGTCCGACCCACCAGCCGATCGAGCACCTCGCAGCTCTGCGGGCCATCCCGGACCTGGATGTGGTCCGCCCCGGTGACGCGAACGAGACCGCCTACGCCTGGCAGCAGATCCTGCAGCGTCGCCACAACCCGGCCGGACTCGCCCTGACCCGACAGAACCTTCCGATCCTCGCGGGCACATCCGCCGAAGGTGTGGCCAAAGGCGGATACATCCTCTCCGAAGCCGACGGTGACCCCCAGGTCGTCCTGATCGGTACCGGTTCCGAGGTCTACCTCGCGGTCGACGCGCAGAAGGCGCTGAGAGACAAGGGCATCGCGGCTCGGGTCGTCTCGATGCCCTGCGTGGAATGGTTCGACGAACAGGACAAGGCCTACCGCGACTCGGTCATCCCCCCGAGCGTCAAGGCCAGGGTTTCCGTCGAAGCCGGCATCGCGATGCCGTGGTACCGGCTCGTCGGGGACGGCGGCGAGATCGTGTCGATCGAGCATTACGGCGCTTCGGCCGACTACAAGGTCCTCTACGAGAAGTTCGGCATCACCGCCGAGGCTGTCACCGCCGCCGCCGAGCGCGCACTCGCCAAATAACGACTCCCCCACCAAGCATTGGAGCGCACGATGAGTGAACAGAACGCCAATCTTGCTGCACTGTCCCAGGCCGGCGTATCGGTCTGGCTCGACGACCTCTCGCGGACGCGGATCAAGTCCGGCAACCTCGCCGAGCTCGTCGCCACGAAATCGGTCGTCGGGGTCACCACCAACCCGTCGATCTTCCAGGCCGCCCTCTCCAAGGGCGACGCCTACGACGAGCAGGTGAACGAGCTCGCCGCCCGCGGCGCCGACGTCGACGCGACCATCCGGACGGTCACCACCGACGACGTTCGCAATGCGTGCGACATCCTGGCTCCCCAATACGAGTCGTCGAAGGGCGTCGACGGCCGGGTGTCGATCGAGGTCGATCCCCGACTCGCACACGACTCGGACAAGACCGCGGCGCAGGCAGTGGAACTGTGGAAGATCGTCGACCGGCCCAACGTGCTCATCAAGATCCCCGCCACCGAGGCGGGCATCCCGGCGATCGCGAAGACCATCGCCGAGGGAATCAGCGTCAACGTGACCCTGATCTTCTCCGTCGAGCGCTACGAACTCGTCATGGGTGCCTTCCTGGACGGTCTCGAGCAGGCGTCGGCCGCCGGCCACGACATCTCCAAGATCCATTCGGTCGCGTCGTTCTTCGTCTCGCGCGTCGACACCGAGATCGACAAGCGACTCGATGCCATCGGTTCGGACGAGGCCACAGCGCTCAAGGGCAAGGCCGCGCTCGCGAACGCCCGCCTCGCGTACGCCGCCTACCAGCAGGTCTTCGAGAAGGATGACCGTTTCAGCGCGCTGGCCGCCAAGGGTGCCAACGCCCAGCGCCCCCTGTGGGCGTCAACCGGTGTGAAGGATCCGGCGTACCCGGACACCCTCTATGTCGGCGAGCTCGTCGCACCCGGCACCGTCAACACCATGCCGGAGAAGACGATGGACGCCTTCGCCGATCACGGTGAGGTGAACCCGGATTCGATCATCGGCCAGGGCCCGGCGTCGCAGGAAATCTTCGACAAGCTGTCGGCCATCGGCATCGACATCACCGACGTGTTCCTGGTCCTCGAGAACGAGGGCGTCGAGAAGTTCGAGGCGTCGTGGAAGGAACTGCTCGACGCCACCGCTGAGCAGTTGGCTGAGAAGTCGAAGGGCTGAAAGACATTGCCCGACCGCAACTCTGATTGGGTCAACCCACTCCGAGATGAACGGGACAAGCGGCTTCCCCGGATCGCCGGACCATGCAGTCTGGTCATCTTCGGCGTCACCGGGGATCTCGCCCGCAGAAAGCTGATGCCCGCGGTCTACGACCTCGCGAACCGCGGGCTGCTGCCACCGGGGTTCGCGTTGGTCGGTTTCGCCCGCCGCGACTGGGACCACGAGGACTTCGGCCAGGTCGTGCACGACGCGGTTCGGGCCAATGCCCGGACCCCGTTTCGCGAAGACGTCTGGGAACGGCTGAGCGAAGGATTCCGGTTCGTGCAGGGCACGTTCGACGATCCCGATGCCTTCGACAAACTCCGTGACACGCTCGGTGAGTTGGACGAGAAGCGCGGTACGGACGGCAATCACGCCTTCTATCTGTCCATTCCGCCGGCGGCGTTCCCGGTGGTGTGCGAGCAACTCTCGCGGTCGGGTCTCGCCGACCAGTCCGAAGACAAGTGGCGGCGGGTGGTCATCGAGAAGCCGTTCGGCCATGATCTGGAGAGCGCGAAAGAGCTCAACAACGTGGTCAACACGGTGTTCCCGGAGCATTCGGTCTTCCGGATCGATCACTACCTCGGCAAGGAAACCGTCCAGAACATTCTCGCGCTGCGTTTCGCGAACCAATTGTTCGACCCTGTGTGGAGTTCGCACTACGTCGATCATGTCCAGATCACCATGGCCGAGGACATCGGTCTCGGTGGTCGTGCCGGATACTACGACGGCATAGGCGCTGCACGTGATGTGATCCAGAACCATCTGATCCAGCTGATGGCCCTGATTGCGATGGAAGAGCCGATCTCGTTTGAACCGCACGAGTTGCAGACAGAGAAGATCAAGGTGCTCTCGGCCACCCGCAACATCTTGCCGCTGGACGAGAACACCGCCCGGGGTCAGTACGAGGCCGGATGGCAGGGCAGCGAGTCGGTCCCTGGTCTCAAAGACGAGAAAGGGTTCGCCGCGGATTCGACGACCGAGACATTCGCCGCGATCGCGGTCGAGGTCGACAGCCGCCGATGGGCCGGCGTTCCCTTCTACCTGCGGACCGGAAAACGCTTGGGACGCCGGGTCACCGAGATCGCACTCGTGTTCAAACGGGCCCCACATCTACCCTTCGATCAGACGATGACCGAAGAGTTGAGCCAGAATGCACTGGTGATCCGCGTGCAGCCCGACGAGGGCATCACGCTGCGCTTCGGATCGAAGGTTCCTGGATCGTCCATGGAAGTGCGGGATGTCAACATGGACTTCTCCTACGGCCAGGCGTTCACAGAGTCCTCCCCCGAGGCATACGAGCGGTTGATCCTTGATGTCCTGTTGGGCGAACCGTCATTGTTCCCGGTCAATGCCGAGGTCGAGTTGTCATGGAAGATCCTCGATCCCGTGCTCGAGCACTGGGCCGCGACGGGCACGCCGGACGGCTACGAATCGGGAACCTGGGGTCCGAAGTCCGCTGACGAGATGATGACCCGCAACGGGCGGGCCTGGCGTCGTCCTTGATGTCCCGGTAGTCGCGCCTCTTGGCGAAGGAGCAAGCAATGATCGTCGAACTTCCCGATACGAGCACCACTGCAATCAGCAAGCAACTCATCAAGATTCGTGACTCGGGCGGCGCGTTTACCTCCGGTCGGGTGTTGACCCTGCTTGTCTGCACCGACGAGGGCGAGCCGACAGAGGGCGCCATCGAAGCTGCCAACGAGGCCAGTCGCGAGCACCCGTGCCGGGTGATCGTCGTGGCGCGCGGCGACCGCAACACACAGTCGCGACTGGACGCCCAGATCAGGGTCGGCGGCGACGCCGGTGCCTCCGAGGTGGTGGTCCTGCACCTCTACGGCGAGCTCGCCGATCACGGTGAGAGCGTTGTGATCCCGTTCATGCTGCCCGATACACCGGTGGTGACCTGGTGGCCCGGGCGTGGACCAGACAACCCGGCCGCGGATCCGATCGGTCAACTCGGCACCCGCCGCATCACCGACGCCCGCCGCGCCACCGATGTCCCCGCGGAATTGCAGCAACGTCTGTCCACCTACGCCCCGGGTGACTCCGACATCGCGTGGTCGCGAATCACCGCATGGCGAGCACTGCTGGCATCAGCGCTTGATCAACCGCCGCACAGTCCGGTCACCGCAGCCGAGGTCGAAGGGCCGGCCGACTCCCCCGCAGTCGACCTGCTCGCGGGCTGGCTGCATTCGGTCCTCGATGTTCCGGTCACGCGTTCCGTCGGGAGCTTCAAGGTGACCGTCGATCGCGAGGCCGGTCCGCTCGTGCTGTGTGTCGGGATGAGCAACCAGGCGATCATCTCCATCCCGGGCAAACCCGATGGGCGGGTTGCACTTCCGGGCCGCGAGCTGAGTAATCTACTCGCAGAGGAACTTCGCAGGCTCGACCCCGACGAGATCTACCATCTCGCTCTGCAGGGGGTGGCCGGCATCATTCGCGCCGAAGACAGGGTTCACGCATGACAACACCGGAAATTTTCAGGTCTGCCGACAAGGATTCGCTGGTCGACGCGGTCACCGAGCGGTTCATCGCCACGATCACGGCTGCTCAGGCGGCCCGCGGCTCCGCGTCGGTGGTACTGACCGGCGGAAGCAACGGCATCGCACTGCTGGAGGCTCTGGCAAAGGACTCCGGCGGCATCGATTGGTCTGCCGTGGACATCTTCTGGGGGGACGAGCGTTTCGTCGCGGCGGATGATTCCGAACGCAACGCGGGTCAGGCACAGGCCGCCCTGCTCGATCATGTTCCGGTGAAAGCGGATCGGGTCTTCGAAATGGCATCTTCGGACGGCGAGTTCGGTGACGACATCGATGCGGCCGCAGCCGACTACGCACAACGTCTGGCTGCCCGGGCCGGCGACGGCGAGACGGTCCCCGAGTTCGATCTGCACCTGCTCGGTATGGGCGGCGAAGGGCACATCAACTCGCTGTTCCCGCACTCGGACGCGACCGGCGAGAGCCGGGCCTCCGTGGTGGCAGTGACGAATTCACCGAAACCGCCGCCGAAGCGGATCACCCTGACCCTGCCCGCCATTGCACGCTCACGCGAGGTCTGGTTCTTGGTGTCGGGTGCGGAAAAGGCTGAAGCCGTCGCCGCCGGCGTGGCCGGTGCCGACTTCATGGACTGGCCGTGTGCCGGTGCACACGGTACGGAGGCCACCGTGTGGTTTGTCGATCCGGCGGCCGCGTCGAACCTGCCCTGACCAGCTGCGTCAGCGGCGTAGTCCGCGACCTGTCTCGAAAGTCGCCTCGCGGCCTTCCATCTGGGCGGCATGCCAGTTCTCGCGATGCCTTCGCATGAGTCGTTCGTGAACACGTGCGATCGGTGGGCACACCCGACGTGCGGTCTCGACGATCGTCATCAGTGGCAGCCTCAGCACGATCCACACGATGGCGGGAAAAGGGCTGGGCATGTCGTATTTGCGTCTCGTCCACGGCATCATGAACAACGCTGAATATGCCGCGTAGATCCGTGAATTGTAGAGCTCGCGGATCCGGCGTAGACCGGTGTGGCCGTCTCTGGGGGCGAAGGCCGCGGGGAACGATTCGATCAGTTCTGCGCCGTGCGGGCCCGAATCGTAACTGCGTGTGGTGTTGACCAGTGCCAGCAGTCGCAACGAATCGGCGATCGAGTCCGGGTACCACTGCGTGCGGACCCCGAGCAGATGTCCGAGGTAACGCTGGTAATGCAGTAGGACCCGGATCTCCCGTGGCGAGGTCTGGACCCCGACCATCCACAGTGCCATCGCGGGCACCACACTTCCGCCGAGCAGGGTGAGCAACTGGTACGACTGACTGATCGGCAGACCCCAACGCGCGGAGTCCCATTCGGGATGTTCGGCGACCGTGCGGCGGACCCAGACGTGCATGACCCGCACCCGCATGGCGGTGGCCCGACCGGCCGACCCGGGTGTCAGGAGGGCATCGGGCTCGGACACGTCGATCCAGAAGCGGGCGGTCTCCAGGAACCGCCGCAGAGCGTTGTCACCGGCGTATCCACCTGCGAGCGACAGCGGGGTGGCGACCGCTGCCTCGGTGTACATCTCGAGGGTGATTCCGCCCGCCACGCTGAACAACGATGTCCCCCATCGCCTCCAGATGGCCTCACCTTCGGCTATCTGTGCCGGGTCGACCCAGTCGGGAACGGTCTCGAACTCCTCGAAGAGCGCCACCATCGCCGGCGGCGGATTCTCGATCGAGTCGAGCCCTTCGGTCAACGCCTTGTCGAGTAGTGCGCGGGCCGCCTCGCCGCCGAGTACGCCGTAGACCTCGTCCACGAATCGTTCTGCAACGGGGTCCGTGGTGAACATCTCCGCGGCAAATGTACGGATGTGCTCCTCCGCCGGAAAGAGGTCCTTGCCGGTCAGTCGCTGCGCCAACCGACGTGCGCGCATCACCGCCTTGCTGTTCACCGCGTCTGCGTACCGGACGGCGTCGGGGAACTGCGGTTCGAGCTGCCGACGAATCGGCGTTGGTGTGGACACCCAGACTCCTGTTCGGTTCCAGTGAGACGAAAACGGAGAACCGTCTCGCAGAACTCGAACATACCCCATCACGGCCCGGTTGCCATCCCCGCACAAAAACACACCGTTCGGTCACATGCACCCGTTGCAACAGGTGCATGTGACCGAACGGTGTGCTTCTGTGTCGACTACCCGCTGTTGCGTAGTGCCGTTGCGAGTCCGTTCATGGTGAGCTGGATACCGCGGCGCACCAGATCCGAATCGTCCCCACTGCGGTAGCGGCGTAGCAACTCGACCTGTAGGTGATTCAGCGGCTCGAGATACGGGAAGCGGTTGAAGACCGAACGCTTGAGCGCGGCGTTGTCGGCGAGGAGATCATCGGTTCCAGTGATCTTGAAATACATCGAGGTCGTGCGATCGTGCTCGGCGGTGATCATCCCGAAAACCTTCTCGCGCAACGCTTCGTCCGAAACGAGGCGCGAATACCGCTCAGCGAGGCCGAGGTCGGACTTCGCCATCACCTGCGCCATGTTGGACATGACTGTGCGGAAAAACGGCCAACGGTTGTAATAGTCGGTCAAGGTCGCGAGCCGGTCGTCGTCGCCGTCAACCCATTGCTCGAAGGCCGCGCCGGTGCCGTACCAGCCAGGCAACATGACCCGGGCCTGCGACCAGGACAGGACCCAGGGAATCGCCCGCAGATCCGAGATCTTCTCTGTCTGCTTACGAGAGGCGGGGCGGCTGCCGATGTTGAGTGACCCGATCTCCGACAACGGGGTGGAGTTCACGAAGTACTCGACGAATCCTGGCGTCTCATGCACCAGCTCGCTGTACGCCGCACGCGCCAATGCAGCGAGTTCATCGAGCACGGCGTAGGCCGCCTCGGCCTCGGCCCCGAGGCCCTCCGTGTCCAGCAACGACGATTCGATGGTCGCCGCGAGAAGGGTTTCCAGGTTCCGCCGTGCGACCACCGGTTCTGCATACTTTGCTGCGATGACCTCGCCCTGCTCGGTGATCCGCAGCGAACCCTGAACGGCGCCCGGAGGCTGCGCGAGGATCGCGTCGTAGCTCGGGCCGCCACCGCGACCGACCGTTCCGCCGCGACCGTGGAACAGTCGCAACCTGATGCCGGCCTTCTTCGCAGCATCGACGAGATCCAGCTCAGCCCGGTACAGCGCCCAGTTCGCCGCCAGATACCCGCCGTCCTTGTTGGAGTCGGAATACCCGAGCATGACCTCCTGGATCCCCTCCTGGGCGTCGATGAGCGAACGGTAGAGCGGAATGTCGAGGGCGGCGAGCAGGGTCGTAGCGCCCTGCTGTAAATCCTCGATGGTCTCGAACAACGGCACCACCCTCACCGACGAACTCGGTGCGGTGTCCGCCGACCCGGGATCGAACAGGCCTGCCTCCTTCAGCAACACCATGGCCTCGAACAGGTCGCTGACGGAGGTGCACATGCTGATGATGTAGTTGGGAACCGCTTGCGGTCCGTACGCCTCGACCGCCGCCGCCGCCGCGCGAACGATGTCGAGTTCCTTGTGCGCGAGGTCGGAGAGATCGGCCCCCGGCCCGGTCAAGGGGCGTCTGTTGCTCAATTCGGCGGTGAGCAACTCCACCCGCTCGGCCTCCCCCAGCGACAGGTAGTCCGAGTGCACACCGGCCCAGGCCAGCAACTCCGCAACCACCTCTTCGTGGGTTTCGGAGTTCTGCCGCATGTCCAGACCGGAAAGGTGGAAACCGAATGCCCGCACGGCCTCTCGGAGGGTGAGCAGCCGATCGTCGGCGAGTTCGTCGTCGCCGTTCGAGCGCAAGGACTCATCGATCACATCGAGATCGGCGAGGAACTCGGTGGCGTCGGCGTAGGTCGCGGCGCCGTCCTTCGGGTATCCCCCGTCGTTGACCGCGACAAATCGATCCCCGAACAATTCGCCGGCGGTCGCTGCCAGACGCGCGCGGATGGTGCGCAACGCTTGCCGGTACGGCTCGTCGGCCTCGGTCTCGCCGCGTTTCACACCGCCGAGCGCGAAGACCTCGTCGCCGACCTCGGTCAGTCGCGACGTGAGACTGAGTTCTTGGGCCAGTGTCGCGAGTTCGGCGAGGTGGTGCGAGACAGCGGTTTCCGCGGCCCGCCTGGTTGCCATGCCGACGATCTCCCCGGTCACAAAGGGATTGCCGTCCCGGTCCCCGCCGATCCACGAGCCCATTCGCAGCATGGGATCGTCTGAGACACCGGCAGCCGGGTAATGCTCCTGGAGCCAGGCCCGGAGTTCGGCGTTGACGCGTGGGATCACCTCGAAGAACCCCGCGTCGTAATACCGGAGTCCCACCTCGATCTCGTCTTGGATCTGAAGTCGCTCGAGGCGGATCAGTGCGGTCTCCCACAGCGTGAGCACCTGTCGGTTCAGAGCTTTGTCGACCTCGTCGCGTTCGGCGGGCGTCAGTTCCGTGCGCCCGGCGAAGCGCATCAGGTCGGTGATCCGACGCTGCACCTCGAACACCGTTCGGCGCCGGGTCTCGGTGGGATGTGCGGTGATCACCGGAACCACTGTGGCGTCGGAGAGGGCAGCGCCGACCTGCTCGTCGCGCAGGCCCGCGGCCGCGAGTTTGGAGTATGTGGCTGCGAGCGTCGAGTCCTGCGGCGGGTCACCTGCGCGGACGTGTATCGCGCGTCGCCGTTCTCGGTGGATGTCCTCGGCCAGGTTCGCGAGCAGGGCGAAATGGCTGAATGCGCGGATCACCGAGATCGCCTCGGAGATGTCGATATCGCGGAACAGGGTCTCGAGTTCGGTGCGATCGATCTCTGAACGGCGGATCCGGAAGGACTCGACCCTGGCCTTCTCGACGAGTTCGAAGGTGTCCTCACCGGCATGTTTGCGGACGATCTGTCCGAGGATGCCGCCCAAGAGGCGAATGTCTTCGCGTAGCGGTTCGGTCAGTTGTCTGTCGGTGCTGCCGGCTTCCGGACGGGGCACGGCGGGGCGCTTGTCAGTCACCCGCTCAGTATCTACGCCAGCCCGGGGCCGGCGCATCTCGACAACCGACGTTGGTCGAAGGTGTTACGAGAGCTTGATGTCCAGGCCGATACCGAGGATGAAGATTGTCCAGATCACGCCGACGAAGACTGTCAGTCGGTCGAGGTTGCGCTCGACGACGCTTGAACCGGACAGACTGGACTGCACGCCGCCGCCGAACAGCGACGACAAGCCGCCGCCCTTACCGCGGTGAAGCAGCACCAAGACGATCAGCAACACGCTGGTAACCACGAGTCCGATGTCCAGGGCAAGCTTCACGTGTCGTTTCCTATCATAAGTTTGTTCGAACGGCCGATCTACCACTGTACCGGCCGCACCGGAAACCCGGAAATGGGGCCTTTTGGCAAGCAAACCCGCAGGTCACGTTCGCCAGAAGGCCCCAATTCGGGGGTCAGGGCAGCGGTCCGCCGGCGGCGATGGCCGACAGGGTGGCAAACTCGTCCGACTTGAGTGAGGCACCGCCGACGAGCGCACCGTCGACGTCGGTCTGGCCGACGATCTCGCCCACGTTCTTGGCGTTGACCGAACCGCCGTAGAGAACCCGCACCGAATCGGCGATCTTCTGATCGGCGAGCTCGGCGAGTGTCGTCCGCAGAGCTGCACACACCTCCTGAGCATCGGAGGCACTGGCAACCCGGCCGGTACCGATGGCCCAGACCGGCTCGTAGGCGATGACGACCTTCGAGATCTCGTCAGCACTCAACCCGGCGAGGGAACCCTTGAGCTGAGCGATGTTGTAGGCGACGTGGTCGCCCGCCTCACGGATCTCGAGTCCCTCTCCGACACAGACGATCGGCGTCAGCTCGTACCTCAGTGCAGCCTTGGTCTTGGCCAGCACCACGTCATCGGTCTCGGCGTGCAGGGTACGACGCTCGGAATGTCCTACGACGACGAATGTGCACCCGAGCTTCGCGAGGAACGCGCCGCTGATCTCACCGGTGTACGCGCCGGAGTCGTGCGCCGAAAGATCCTGTGCGCCGTAGGTGAGGAGCAGCTTGTCGCCGTCCACGACGGTCTGCACACTCCGGATGTCGGTGAACGGTGGGATCACCGTGACGTCGACCTTGTCAAAGTACTTGGTGGGCAACGCAAATGCGATTTTCTGCACCAGTCCGATGGCCTCGAGGTGATTCAGGTTCATCTTCCAGTTGCCCGCGATCAGCGGTTTACGGGTGGCCATCTCAGCTCTCCAATACCTTCAGTCCGGGAAGTTCTTTGCCCTCGAGGTACTCGAGGGAGGCTCCGCCACCGGTGGAGATGTGAGAGAAACCATCCTCAGGAAGACCGAGGGTGCGCACGGCCGCGGCGCTGTCGCCGCCGCCGACCACCGAGAACGCACCGCCCTCGGTGGCGCCGATGATCGCTTCGGCCAAGCCTTTCGTACCGGAGGCGAACTTCTCGAACTCGAAGACGCCGGCCGGACCGTTCCAGAACACGGTCTTGGCCTCACCGAGCACCGCAGCGAATCGCTTCACCGCTTCCGGCCCGATGTCCAGACCCATCCATCCGTCGGGGATCTCCGCAGACGACACCACCTTCGCCTCGGCGTCAGCGGCAAACTTGTCGGCCACCACCACATCGATCGGCAGGTGGATGACGTCGCCGAACCGCTCGAGCAGAGATTTGCAGGTGTCGATCTGGTCTTCCTGTAGCAGCGACGAACCCACCGACAAGCCATTGGCCGCCAGGAACGTGAACGCCATCCCGCCGCCGATGACCAGGGTGTCGACCTTCGGCGCCAACGCCTCGATGACACCGATCTTGTCGGAGACCTTGGAACCACCGAGCACCACCGCGTATGGGCGCGCCGTATCCGTGGTGAGCTTCGCAAGAACCTCGACCTCGGCCGCGACCAGGCCACCGGCGTAGTGCGGCAACAGCTTTGCCACGTCGTACACCGACGCCTGCTCGCGGTGGACCACCCCGAACCCATCCGAGACGAACGCACCTTCGTCACCGGTCAGCTCCACCAGCGCCTTGGCCAGCTTCTCGCGCTCGGCTGCATCCTTGGAGGTCTCGCGCGGATCGAACCGCACGTTCTCCACCATCATGACGTCACCGTCGGTCAGACCCTCCGAGCGCGCGAGAGCATCGCCGCCCACCACGTCGGTGGCCAGCTGGACGTTGCGGCCCAGCTCGCGGCCCAGCCGCTCAGCGACAGGGGCCAGCGAGAAGGCCGGATCCGGTGCGCCTTTCGGACGTCCCAGATGCGCGGTCACGATGACCTTCGCGCCCGCGTCGGACAGCGTCTTGATGGTGGGCACCGAGGCCAGGATCCGGCCGGCATCGGTGATGGTGGAGCCGTCCAGCGGAACGTTGAGGTCGGATCGGACCAGAACGGTCCGTCCTTCCACTCCGGTCGCGAGCAGATCAGCGAGGGTGGGTACCGAGGTGGTCATCAGGCGCGTCGTCTCCCGGCGCTCGAAGGGTCAGGGTCTACTCGAACTGGTTGTGCTACAGCGACTTTCCAACGAGACCGGTGAGGTCGACGAGGCGGTTGGAGTAGCCCCACTCATTGTCGTACCAGGACACGATCTTGACCTGCTCGTCGATGACCTTCGTCAGCGGCGCATCGAAGATCGAGGAGTGGGGGTCGGTGACGATGTCCGAGGACACGATCGGTGCGGTGCTGTACTTCAGGATGCCCTTGAGGGGTCCCTCCGCTGCGGCCTTCATGGCGTCGTTGATCTCGTCGACGGTCGCCTTCTTCTTCAGGATGGCGGTGAGGTCGGTGACCGAGCCGGTCGGGATCGGCACGCGCAGCGCGTAGCCGTCGAGCTTGCCGAGAAGCTGCGGGAGCACCAGGCCGATGGCCTTCGCTGCACCGGTGCCGGTGGGCACCACGTTGAGGGCGGCGGCGCGAGCCCGACGCAGGTCACTGTGCGGGCCGTCCTGCAGGTTCTGATCCTGGGTGTACGCGTGGACCGTGGTCATCAGACCCGAGACGATGCCGAACTCGTCATCGAGGACCTTGGCGACCGGGCCGAGGCAGTTCGTGGTGCATGACGCGTTGGAGATGATGTTCTGGCTTCCGTCGTACTTGTCGTCGTTGACGCCGAGCACGATGGTGATGTCCTCACCCTTGGCGGGCGCGGAGATGATGACCTTCTTGGCTCCGGCGTCGAGGTGCCCCTTGGCCTTGGCGGCGTCGGTGAAGATACCGGTCGACTCGACGACGATGTCGACTCCCAGGTCGCCCCAGGGCAGCTCGGAGAGCGGGCCGCGATGTGCGAGAGCCTTGATCTTGCGATCTCCGACGACGATCGTGTCGTCACCTTCGAGCGAGACATCCTGCGGCAGCCGACCGAGGATGGAGTCGTACTTGAGCAGATGTGCCAGGCTCGCGTTGTCCGTGAGGTCGTTGACCGCGACGATCTCGATGTCAGTGGTGCCGAGCGCCTTCTGCGCTTCGATGGCACGGAAGAAGTTACGGCCGATCCGGCCGAATCCGTTTACGCCTACACGAACGGTCACTATGAGCTCCTTAGCTGTGGATGTGCTGGGCCATCGTGTGGCCCGTCTGCGGCAGTGATCAGCCTAGTCGCCGCCCCCGGACCAGGCACGCCCGGTCCGACCCCGTGGGCCGGACCCCACCCGTCGATAGGGCGACAAGCCGGGGGTCGACAAGGCCCCCGAACGTCAGTCGTCGTCGAGCAGGTCGGCGGTGACAGCCGATTCCGTGTCGGGGATGCCGTCGGTTCGCGCCTTCTTGTCAGCCATCGAGAGCAGTCGGCGGATTCGCCCGGCGACAGCGTCTTTGGTCATCGGCGGGTCGGCGAGCTGACCCAGTTCTTCCAGAGAGGCCTGCCTGTGAGTGATGCGCAACTGGCCAGCCGTGATCAGGTGGTCCGGGACCTGGTCGCCCAGGATCTCCAGCGCGCGCTCGACTCGGGCGGCGGCCGCGACCGCGGCTCGCGCCGACCGGCGCAGGTTGGCGTCGTCGAAATTCGCCAGCCGATTCGCCGTCGCCCGGACCTCGCGGCGCATGCGTCGCTCTTCCCAGGTGAGCCTCGTGTCCTGAGCGCCCATCCTGGTGAGCAAGGCGCCGATGGCCTCACCGTCGCGGATGACCACGCGGTCCGCTCCGCGGACCTCACGTGCTTTCGCGGTGACACCCAGCCGGCGGGCTGCACCGACCAGGGCCAACGCGGCCTCCGGACCGGGGCAGCTGACCTCGAGCGCCGAGGATCGCCCCGGCTCGGTCAGCGAGCCGTGTGCGAGAAACGCGCCCCGCCAGGCTGCCTCGGCGTCACCGACGCTGCCGCCGACGACCTGCGCGGGCAACCCGCGCACGGGACGACCACGCATGTCGAGCAAACCTGTCTGTCGTGCCAGCGCTTCGCCGTCTTTGGTGACGCGGACGATGTACCGCGCGCTCTTGCGGATGCCGCCCGCGCTGAGCACGTGCACCTCGGAGTTGTAGCCGTACAACTCGAAGATCTCCCGACGCAGCCGACGGGCGACGTTGCCGAGATCGACCTCGGCTTCGACCACGACCCGGCCTGCGACGATGTGCAGCCCACCCGCGAACCGGAGCAACGCCGACACCTCTGCCTTGCGGCTGCTCACCTGCGTCACCGCCAGACGACTCAGTTCGTCTTTGACCGCGGATGTCATCGCCACTCGACGTCGTCCCCTTCATTGGATGTTTCAGATGCTGATTGCCCGACTGTCGATCGGTAACGTGAGGCTTTACTATCGCACAGCCTCCCGATCAGGGCGGCCACCCTTGCCGGGTCATGGGTGTGCGTCCCGGGAACGGCGAGCTCACCGTCGTGCAAGGTGGCCCCGAACTGCGCAGCGGCCCGTTCGACGTGCTCACGTTCACGTCCGACAGGAACCGACCCCGAGTCGACGACGACGTGGTCCACCCGGAAATCATCAGCGTGGGCAAAGAGCACATGGAGATGTCGCTCCACCGAGAACCCTGCTGTCTCACCAGGTTCGGGAGCCAGATTGACGATGAGGATCTTGCGGGCCTTGGTACGTTTGAGGGCCGCGAGCTGCGCCGGGACGAGCACATGCGGAATTACACTCGAGAACCACGAGCCCGGGCCGAGCACCACCACGTCGGCGTTGTCGATCGCGTCGACGGCCTGCGCGCACGCCGGCGGGTCATCCGGTGACAAGCGGACACGACGCACCTTTCCGGGAGTCGTCGCGACCGCGACCTGCCCACGGATCGGTCTGCTGATGCGCGGATCTGCCTCGAGCCCCGAAACGTCCGCCTCGATCGTCAGAGCCGTCGCGGACATGGGCAGCACCCGTCCCCGCACCCCGAAAAGCGCAGTGATCATCTCGAGGGCTTCGACAGCGTCGCCGGTGACCTCGGTCAGCCCCGCCAGCAACAGATTGCCCACGGGATGCCCCGCGAGCGCACCCTGACCGCCGAAACGGTGCTGCAGCAATGTCGCCCACTCCTGCGGAGGCCGCGAACCCGGACCGGACGCGGACCTCTCCGAAGCCGGATCGGTGGCCGACAGCAGAGCCGCGATCGCCATGCGCAGATCACCGGGTGGGAGGATGCCCAACTCCGCTCGCAGTCGACCCGACGAGCCCCCGTCGTCGGCGACGGTGACGACGGCGGTGACGTCATCGCTCAGCCGGCGCATCGCGGTCAGCGTCGCGTAGAGACCGTGTCCACCCCCGAGGGCAACGATCGCCGGATCGGTGCCACTCATTCGCGCCCCAGATCGCGATGGGCCACGCGCACAGAGAAAGCATCCGAGTCGGGACCGGAGCCCGAGAGCCGGGCCGCCAGCTCTTCACTCATCGCGACACTGCGGTGCTTGCCGCCGGTGCAGCCGATGGCCACCGTCATGTAGCGCTTGCCCTCCCGGCGGTACCCGGCACCGACCAGCCGGAGAATTTGCTCGTACTTGTCGAGGAACTCCCCTGCCCCCTCTTGCCCGAGCACGTAATCCCGGACCGGTTCCTCGAGACCGTCGTGGTCCCGCAGTTCCGGGATCCAGTAGGGATTGGGCAGGAATCGGACGTCTGCCACCATGTCCGCATCGATCGGGAGTCCGTATTTGAAACCGAACGACTCCACCACGACACTCACGTCGGCAACGGAGGCACTGGCATAGGCACCCTCGATGATCACCCGTAGCCGCTGAACCGAGAGCCCGGAGGTGTCGACGACGAGGTCGGCGCGCTCCTTGACCGTCGCGAGCATCGTCCGCTCGGCGGCGATCGCGGAGATCAGAGTCCCGTTGCCCTGCAACGGGTGCCGCCGACGCACCTGCTCGAACCGTTGCACCAGAACCTGTTCCGAGGCCTCGATGAACACCACCCTGGGGTGGATGCCGGCCGCGTCGAGTTCTGTGCGCAGCTCATCGAGGGCGGCGGCGTAGGAGTTCCCCTGGATGCGCATCACCAAAGCCAACCGGGAGATCGTCGAATTCTCCTTGCGGGCCACGTCGACCATCGAACCGATGAGGGTGTGCGGGACGTTGTCGGCCACATACCAACCGGCGTCCTCGAGCAGGTTCGCCACGGTGCTGCTACCGGCCCCGGACAGCCCGGTGACCAACAACACCTCTGGCCGTCCGGTGCCCGCGCGCTCCGCGCCGGCCTGGGTTTCGCTCACCTGGTGGGTCCCGTCTTCTCGCTGTCCTGATTATGTTCGACAAGTGCCTCCTGTACCGCTTTTGCGGTCATTTGCCCGATTCCCGGCACCTCCGCGATCTGCTCGATGGTCGCCTGCCGCAAGTTCGCGACCGAACCGAAATGCGCGACGAGCGCGGACCTGCGGGTACTGCCCAGGCCCGGGACCCCATCGAGCGCCGAAGCGGTCATCCGCTTACTGCGCTTGCTGCGGTGAAAACTGATCGCGAAGCGATGCGCCTCGTCCCGCACACGCTGCAGCAGGAACAATGCCTCGCTGGTGCGAGGGAAGATGACCGGATCATCGTCGCCGGGTACCCAGACTTCTTCGAGCCGCTTAGCCAGCCCGACGACCGCGACATCGGTGATGTTGAGCTCGTCGAGGACAGCTGCAGCAGCGTGCACCTGGGGGGCGCCGCCGTCGACCACGAACAAGTTCGGCGGATATGCGAACTTCCGCGGCCTACCCGTCTTCGGGTCGATCGCCGCCTCGGGCGCGAGGTCTCCCCCGCTCGCATCGGCCAGGGGCGGCGGGATCGCCACGGCCGAGCTCTCTGCGAGGTCCGCACGGTGTCTCAGGAACCGGCGTCGGGTGACCTCGGCGATGGACGCGACATCGTCGGAATGGCCGTCACCGGCGGCCTCCCGGATCGCATAGTGCCGGTAGTCGGACTTACGGGGCAACCCGTCCTCGAACACGACCAGTGAGGCGACGACGTCGGTGCCCTGTACATGCGAGATGTCGATGCACTCGATACGCAACGGCGCGGTGTCGAGGCCGAGGGTGTCCTGGATCTCGGTCAAGGCGGCCGACCGGGTCGTGAGGTCTCCGGCCCGTTTGAGTTTGTGTTGCGCGAGCGCGCCGGACGCATTCCGTGCCACCGTCTCCATCAGCGACTTCTTGTCGCCGCGTTGCGGGATCCGTAAATCGACGTTGCTCCCGCGCAGACCCGAAAGCCATTCGCGCACTTCGCCGACGTTCGGGGGTAACGCTTGGACGAGAACCTCACGAGGAACCGGGTCCGAGGACGCGTGACCGTCTTCCATCGACACCGACGCGGCCTGCTCCACCTGCTCGCCGTAGAACTGCGTCAGGAACTGCCCCACTTGATCGGCCATGTCGTCGTCGCCCGACTTCTCGACGATCCAGCCCCGTTGGCCCAGCACGCGACCACCCCGCACGTGGAAGACCTGGACCGAGACCTCGAGATCGTCCCCGTCCATTGCGACGAGGTCGGCGTCGGTGCCGTCGCCGAGCACCACCGATTGCCGCTCCAGCGCCCTTCGTAGCGCCCCGATGTCGTCGCGCAGCCGGGCCGCGCGTTCGAAGTCGAGGGCAGTGGATGCCTTCTCCATCTGCGACTGCAGGTTGTTGATCATCCGGTCCGTGCGCCCGGCGAGGAAATCGCAGAAGTCTTCGACGATGACTCGGTGTTCATCGGCACTGACGCGACCGATGCACGGTGCCGCACACTTGTCGATGTAGCCGAGTAGACACGGCCGGTCAATCTGCCTGTGCCGCTTGAATACACCGTTGGAACATGTCCGGGCCGGAAATACCCTGGTCAACAGATCGAGCGTCTCCCGGATCGCCCAGGCATGCGCGTAGGGACCGAAGTATCGGACACCCTTGCGCCGAGGACCGCGATAGACGAACAACCGTGGATACTCCTCGGCCATCGTAACCGCGAGCATCGGGTAACTCTTGTCGTCGCGATATCGGACGTTGAAACGCGGATCGAACTCCTTGATCCAGTTGTACTCGAGCTGCAGCGCCTCGACCTCGGTGGAGACCACCGTCCACTCGACCGACGCCGCCGTCGTCACCATCTGCCGCGTCCGCGGATGCAGCGAGGTCAGATCGGCGAAGTATGACGTCAGCCGCGACCGCAGACTCTTCGCCTTCCCGACGTAGATCACCCGCCGATGGACGTCCCTGAACTTGTAGACGCCGGGCTCGGTGGGAATGCTCCCCGGAGCCGGGCGGTACGTCGACGGGTCAGCCACATTTTCCAGGCTAGTACCCCGCAACGACAGGAGTTAAATACCGACGTCAGCGGGGAGCGAACCGCTCCTGCAGTTCCCGGAACTCCGCCATCGCGGCCACTGCGCGTTCACCGTCGTTCGCCTGGATCGCCAGGATCGGGCTGAACTCGTCCTCCGGCAGTTCCAGACGCGCCCAGTTGCCGGAGTCCGGATACCAGACGCCTCGGACGATGCTCCAGTCGAAGACCCGCTCGCCGAGCAGATTCCGTATCCCGACACCCTCGGCCCCGACCCGCAGTCGGGCCCGGCAGAGCAGCATCATCGAACCGCCGATCACCACGCCGATCAACCCCATGGCGATCTGATCCGAGGTCTGGAAGTGCGCGCCCGTGTCCGAGATCGTCAGCAGCGCCCCGATGACGACGTGGACGATGACCACCACCACCGCGGCGATGGTCGCGTACAGCGGAGACCGGCGCGGCCGGTAGACCATCAACCACCGTGGCTCACCATTCGACTCCGTGAGCTCACCACTTGCGCTCACGGATGATCCGGTCGCAGACGCCTCTGCGGTCCTGTCGGCATTCGCGCTCATCAGACGCCGGCGTGGTACTCGCCACGGGAGAGCGCACGCAGGGTCAACGCGGATGCGATGGCCGCCGTGGCCGCCTGTGCGCCCTTGTCTTCCGAGGAATCGGGCAGCCCAGCGCGGTCCAGGGCCTGCTGTTCGTTGTTGGTGGTGAGCACACCGTTCCCGACCGGGGTCGACTCGTCGAGGGAGACCCGGGTCAGGCCGCTGGTGACTGCGTCACACACGTACTCGAAGTGGGGCGTCTCACCGCGTATCACCACGCCCAGCGCGACGACGGCGTCGTGGTTGCGCGCAAGGGCCTGAACGATGACCGGCAGTTCGATTGCGCCCGCGACCCGAACGATCGTCGGCTGGTCGACACCGACCTTGGCCGCTGCCGTCGTGGCGCCACTGAGCAGCGACTCACAGATCGTCGAATGCCATTGCGAGGCAACGATCGCCACCTGCAACTTGCTGGCATCTCCGAGTTCGAGCTCTGGTTCGCCTGCGCCGCTCATGCGAGGTTTCCTCCGGTGATGTTGATCGGTTGCACGCCGCCGGTGTCCGTTCCGTGCGGGTCGTCGAGCCCGACGAGGTCGTGGCCCATCCGGTCCCGCTTGGTTCGCAGGTACCGAAGATTCTCGGCGTTCGGACGCACCGGCATCGCCACGCGCTCGGTGATGTGCAGGCCGTAACCGTCGAGGCCGACGCGCTTGGCAGGGTTGTTGGTGAGCAACCGCATCGAGGCGACGCCGAGGTCAACCAGGATCTGTGCGCCGAGACCGTAGTCACGCGAATCGGCGGGCAGTCCGAGCTCGAGGTTCGCATCTACCGTGTCCGAACCGGCGTCCTGCAGTTGGTATGCCTGCAACTTGTGCAGCAGTCCGATGCCCCTGCCTTCGTGACCACGCATGTAGAGCACGATTCCGCGCCCCTCCTGCGCGACCATCTCGAGCGCGGCATCGAGTTGAGGGCCGCAGTCGCAACGCAGTGAGCCGAAGACGTCGCCCGTCAGACACTCCGAGTGGACCCGAACCAGAACGTCGTTGCCTTCGCCGTCAGCGCCGGGGATGTCGCCCAGGACGAGGGCCACATGCTCGACCTCGTCGTAGATGCTGGTGTAACCGACGGCCCGGAACGTGCCGTGTGCGGTAGGGATCCGTGCATCGGCCACCCGCACCACGTGCTTCTCGTGACGACGACGCCACGCGATCAGGTCGGCAATGGAGATCAGCGCAAGATCGTGTTCGTCGGCGAAGACGCGCAGCTCGGGAGTCTGGGCCATGTCGCCCTCGTCCTTCTGGCTCACGATCTCGCAGATGACTCCGGCGGGCGTCAAACCTGCCATCCGGGCGAGGTCGACGGCCGCCTCGGTATGTCCCGGGCGACGCAGGACTCCGCCTTCTTTGGCACGCAGTGGCACCACGTGTCCGGGACGGGTGAAATCGCCCGCTGTACTTTCCGGATTGGCGAGCAACCGCATGGTCGCTGCCCGGTCCGAGGCACTGATACCGGTGCCGATGCCTTCGCGGGCATCGACGGTGACGGTGTAGGCCGTTCCGTGCTTGTCCTGATTCATCGAGTACATCGGCGGCAGTCCGAGCCGGTCACAGTCGGCGCCGTCCAGTGGAACGCAGAGGTAGCCCGAGGTGTACCGGACCATGAACGCGACGAGTTCTGGCGTCGCCTTCTCCGCAGCGAAAATCAGGTCGCCTTCGTTCTCACGGTCTTCATCGTCGACCACCACAACTGCCTTACCTGCGGCAATATCAGCTATCGCCCGCTCGACCGTGTCGAACCTGGTGTTCTGGGACAGCCCCTGTGGCTTGTCTGCGGTGTTGTTCATCGCTCCACTCCGATCGAAGCCAACCGTTCGACGTACTTTGCGATCACGTCGACTTCAAGGTTAACCACCACGCCCGGTGCGGCAGCACCCAAGGTGGTCAAGGTGAGCGTTGTCGGGATGAGTGAGATCTCGAACCAGTCCGGGCCGACCGCCGAAACGGTGAGCGACACCCCGTCGACGGTGATCGAACCCTTCTCGACGATGTAACGGGCAAGCGACCCCGTGATCGCGATGCGAACGACCGTCCAGTGCTCGCCTGTGTTCACCGACTCGACGGTGCCGACGCCATCGACGTGGCCTTGCACGATGTGGCCACCGAACCGGCCGCTCGCGGGCATCGCCCGCTCCAGGTTCACCGGACTGCCCGGTCCGACCGCCTCCAGTGAGCTACGGCGCAGGGTCTCACCCATCACGTCGACGGTGAAGTCGCCGCCGGCAAGGACGTCTACGACCGTGAGGCAGACTCCGTTGACGGAGATCGAATCGCCGTGTCCGGCGTCGCTGGTGACGAGTGGGCCGTGGACGGTGAACCGTGCCGCATCCGTCAGGTCTTCCCTTGCGACAATGCTGCCGCGTTCTTCGACGATCCCGGTGAACATCGCCTTCTCCTTCAATCGCTGCGCGATCTCAGGGCGGCACATGACAGGTCTGGGCGACCTACCAGTGGTGTTCTCTCACGTCCGGACTGTAACCGTCGGCTCCGGGATCTCACCGGAATCTGCTGGACCCTTCACCGAGGTGAAGGCGCTCGCGGGCTAGGAGAAAATAAGATCATCGCCTTTACCGCCGGTGGGGAATCACACCCCGCCCCGAGAACTTCCACCAACGACGCTAGCACAACCACCAGGGCAGCTGAGCAGGCGTAACGCGGTGACGACGCCGGTCAGCGGGTTGCGGTCAGGGTGAGCAGAACGTCGTCACCCAGGGTTTCGGCACTCTGGGTCACAAACCGGTGGCCCTGGGTCAGGGTCTGCACGGTCTCGTCGACCACGGCGGCGGCTCCCCCACCGATCACCAGCGGCGCGATGTACGCCTGGACGCGATCGACCAAGCCCGCCGCAAAAAAGGCGCCGAGCAGGCGGGATCCACCCTCGATCTGCACATTCGCCAGGTCTCCGAGCGCCGCGAGAACGCGGTTCGGATCGCGGTCGTGCACCTGGAGCGTGCGGGCGT
The DNA here is from genome assembly GCF_017377795.1 of Williamsia soli. GTDB lineage: Bacteria > Actinomycetota > Actinomycetes > Mycobacteriales > Mycobacteriaceae > Williamsia > Williamsia soli. The sequence goes on from NZ_JAFRDR010000002.1 coordinate 442,999, forward strand.
CGGCATTGAATATGCGAGCCTGTGGCGAGATCTCGGACAACCCGACCACGACTCGCAGCGGCTGGTGTCGACGCAGGGAGCCGTCGGGGTGCCGCGCGGTCAACGTCGGGTCATCGGTGAGCACCGTTCCGGTGCCCACGATGATTGCGTCGAGCTGAGCACGTTCGTCGTGCACGCGGCCGCGGGCGACATCACCGGTGATCCACTGACTCGTCCCGTCGGGGGCGGCGATCCGACCGTCGATCGAGGCTGCGAACTTTGCGGTGACCATCGGTCGCCCGTGTTTTTGCCGGAACAGCCACTCCCGGAGCGGGCCGGAACTCACCTCACCGGCCCGGACACCACCCTGCACCAGCAGACCGGCATCCTCGAGCCGCCGATGACCGCCGGTGGCGAGCGGATTGGGATCGGCGACGGCGTACACCACTTCGCGAACGCCCGCGGCGATCAACGCCTCGGTGCAGGGGCCGGTCCGGCCGGTGTGATTGCACGGTTCGAGGGTGACCACCGCTGTGCCACCGGCGGCCCTCGCGCCGGCCTGCGCCAGCGCGTTCACCTCCGCGTGGGCACCGCCAGGCGCACTGGTGCGACCGACCCCGGCCACCGCACCGTCGGCATCGAGGATCACCGCTCCGACCGGTGGATTCGGCGAACTGATCCCCCGCGCACCGAGCGACGCGGTCATCGCCCGGCCCATCGCCCCGTCGACGTCGGTCATGAAGTCATCGTGCGCTGATCGCCTGGGCGCGCAGCGATTCCACAGCAGCAGCAGGATCGGTGGCGTTGTAGACCGCGGATCCGGCGACAAAGCAGTCGACGCCTGCCTCGGCGGCCTGTTCGATCGTGTCGACGTTGATGCCGCCGTCGATCTCTACGAGCACCCGCAGTTCACCCGAGTCCACCAGGGACCGAACCCGGCGCACCTTGTCGAGGACCTCAGGGATGAACGACTGGCCTCCGAAGCCGGGTTCCACGCTCATGACCAGCAACGTGTCGAAGCTCTTCAGGATCTCCAGATACGGGTCGAGGTCGGTGCCGGGTTTGATGCTCAACCCCGCCTTCGCTCCCGCGGCCCGGATGTCGCGGCCCACCGCGATCGGATCATTGGTGGCCTCCGCGTGAAACGTCACATTGTAGGCTCCGGCCTCGGCGTACCCCGGCGCCCAGCGCCCCGGATCGTCGATCATCAGGTGACAATCGATCGGGATGTCGGTGCTCTTGAGCAAGCTCTGCACCACCGGCAACCCCAGCGTCAGATTCGGCACGAAGTGGCCGTCCATCACATCCACGTGCAACCAATCGGCGCCGGCGACCGCGTCGGCTTCGGCACCGAGCTTCGCGAAGTCGGCGGACAGGATGGACGGCGCGATCATCGGAGTCGTCTGCATAAGAATCATCCTAGGGCGAACCGCCGGCAGCATATCCGACCCGTCGGCGTTGGTACGCGTCGTACCCTCAGCGCTGATAAAGCGTCGTACCCTCAGCGCTGATAGAGCGTCGTACCCTCAGCGCTGATAGAGCGTCGTACCCTCAGCGCTGATAAAGCGTCGTACCCTCCGGGGGCACGGTGGTGCTGACCAGCTTGGCGAAGCAATGGTCCCGGTCGAGGCCATTCGATGCACACCAGGCGTTTGCCTCGCCGGGTCCGCCGAAGGTGGCCGCTGCCACCGTCACCCACCATTCCGGATCATCGAACACCGTCCACTCACCACTCCACAAGAGGCGAACGTCGTTGAAGCGCAACCGAAGCGCGAGAAACTCGTCGAGAATCGCCTGCCTCGACCACACCCGGCCGTCAGCGACGAGACCCGGCTGCTTCGAGCTGAGTTGAGCGACCCACCGGTTGTTCAGATTCGCGAGGATGAAGTTGCGGTCCGAATTGGCTTGCCGCCGAAGGGCATCCTCGACAACAGCCTCGACATCGACGTCCTGCGGGATGAAGGGGCTTGAAGCGGAGACCGCTGCCGGTGATGCCCCACCCGCGGGTGCCGGTGCCTCCGTGAGGGTCCCAGGACCTCCCACCTGCTCACATTCGACCAGGTAGGTGGTGCCTGCGGCACCGGGACCCGAGGGCAGCGTGTCGGGTAGGCGCAAGAAGCTCCCCGGCGAGAAGGTCATGTCGAGGTCTATCGAGCGAGGCCGGTCGGCGCCGCGGCCGGGGGGCAGCGCCAGCACCGAACGCGAGAAATCGAACAACCCGGACGCCACCAGCGCCGCGCCTTCGGTGATGGTGATCCGGGTTGATCCGCTCGACAACACGTCACCGGTCGGGCAGGTGGCGGTCACCTTCATCGTGACCACGAGGCCACCCGCGGATGTCGCGAAGCGCTGCGGCTCGAACACCGGTGCGCTCGGGCACCGGGTCACATACTCATCATCGCTGTTTCCCGCCGCCTGGCCGGTGGTGCCGGGCTCACCCGGCGCGGACGCGGGCCCGCCGGTCGGGTCGTACACCGTGATCGCGCCAGGAGTCGCAACGACCAGGTGATCACCGACAGCCAGAATCTGCGGGCCGGCGTAGACCGACTCCGAACCTCCCGGCGACGGCGGAAGCGACCACTGCGGCGCACCGGTCTCGAGCTCGGCGGCGACGATCCCGTTGTCCGGGCTTACATAGATGTACCGCTGTCCGTCGGTCACGCCGACGTTCTCGCCGAACTGACGGATGGTGCCTGCACTCCAGCGCTCGAGACCGGTCGTAGTGTCGATGCTGTGGACCCGGGCACCGTCGCCATCGACGATTACGGCCTGCTGCGCGGTCAGCAAGGACAGATTCGGAGTCGAGGTCCCGCTCACCACGGGGACCTGCCATTGTGGATCACCGGAACGAGAATCGACCAGCCGTCCGCCTATCAGGGCCCACTCTGATTCCGCCGGACTCGAGACGGCAGGGGTGGCCACCGAATCGCCGTCGACCTCGTCGACGGAACCGTCTGGGCGAACCACGAGCACCGGGCCCCGGCTGACCTGGCCGTTGCTGAACGAGCCTGCGATCACCAGTATCGACCCGTCGGCGAGCGTCGAGATCGAGGCACCACCCGGCCGGTTCACCAGCACTCGACCATCGACGGTCGACGCCACTGTCACCGATCCCGACGCGGTCGCCACCAACGAATCGGTGGCGAGTGTCGTGGTGGAGTCACCGCTGGGCAACTCCCCGGCCGGCGGGTACGTCTGCGACCACCCCCTTCCGGTTGGCGTGACCTGCGTGATGGTCTTGTCGCCTGTCGTGGCGCTGACGACGTACGCGTTGTCACCGTCGTAGGCGAGTCCGTAACCCATCCCACCGTCCAGCGGCACGGTGTGCGTCACCCGACCGGTGAGCGTGTTGATGAAGTACACCGAACCGGCGTCGGTGCAGACCATCTGGTGGTCGACGATCCGATCGGCACAGGCGCGCGGCCGCACCGGGGACACCCAGTGTTCGCCGGTCTCGACGACGACGCCGACCAAGGAGTGATCCGACGATCCCTGGTTCGCCGTCATCGTCACGACGGTCGAGTCGTCATGCACGAACCCCGGACGCAAGTACTGGTTCTCGGCCGACAACACCGATACGAACTGGTCGGCTCCTAGTTGCGTTGCGGAGACCTCAGAGGTCGCGATGGGCGCAGAGGGGTACTCCGAGGCCAACTGCCCGGCCAGCGGCGGCTGCTTCGTCGGCTCCGACCCGCCGCCGGAGACGCTCTGCCAGACCACCACTGTGGCCGTCGCTACTGCGAGGACGCAGATCGACGCGACGAGCGGCAAGATCCATCGGGGCATTCCGCTTCGCGGCGGAGGTCCGAACTGAGGCGGCGGCCCGAACTGAGGCGCGGGCCAACCACCCTGAGGCGGACCGGGATATGTCACATGACAATTGAACGTGCCGCCCGGCCAACGCGTAAGAGCACGAACGGACTAGTGGACTCAGTCCTTGCGCAGCGCGGCGAAAAACATGGCATCGGTGCCGTGCAGATGCGGCCACAGCTGCGTATATGGCCCATTCCCGAGTCCCTTGATGTCACCGGGAACGAGTTCTCGGGTGTCGAGTGCGGTCACCGGGAGTTCAGCGACAACCCGATCGACGACCCCCGCGGTCTCTGCCGGATGAGGAGAACACGTCGAGTAGACCACCACGCCACCGGGACGCAGCAGGTCGACCGCCGAGACAAGCAACTGATGTTGCAGCACGACGAGTTCGGCGACGTCGTTCGGGTTCCGGCGCCAGCGGGCCTCTGGCCTGCGCCGCAGCGCTCCCAAACCGGTGCAGGGAGCATCGACGAGTACTCGATCGAATCCCGGTTCCAGCCCGGGGTCACGGCCGTCGGCGACATGTACGTCGACCGGTAGGTCGCGGGTGGATTTGCTGATCAGTTCGGCGCGATGCGGCGCCTTCTCAACGGCATCGACCCTGGCGCCTTCTATCTCGGCCAGTGCACCGAGCAGCGCGGCCTTCCCTCCGGGACCTGCACAGAGGTCGAGCCAACGACCCGAGTCGGGGCCCACTAGCGGTGCCTGCGCCAGCGCGCGGGCCACCAATTGGCTGCCCTCGTCCTGCACCCCGGCCAGACCCTCACGGATCGGCTCGAGGTCGCCGGGATCGCCGCCGTCGAGATAGACGCAATACGGCGAGTACCGACCGACCTCGCCGCCGGTGATCAGCGCCAATTCTTCGGCGGTGATCATCCCGGGGCGGGCGACGAGATGGGTCAGTGGACGTTCGTCGTCAGCAGCCAGTGCAGCCTGCAAGGCGCCGGCCGAACCACCGAGCGCGTCGTCGAACACGGCTGCGATCCAGCGCGGATGTGCGTACTGGAAGGCCAGATGGCCGATGAGGTCCTCGGCGACAGACGGAGCCAGCGCCTGCACCCACAGGTCTTCGTCGCGCTGAGAGATCTTGCGCAACACCGCGTTGGCGAAACCCACCGGACCGTGGCCCGAGCGCGAACGGACGAGATCTACGGACGTGGAAACGGCTGCGTGCGCGCCGATCCGGGTCCGCAGCAATTGATAGGTGCCGAGCCGCAGGACGTCGAGCACGGCACCGTCGATCTCTGCGACCGGACGCCCCGCCACCTCGACGATGATGGCGTCGAGCATCCCGACCGCCCGCGACGTGCCGTAGGTCAGCTCGGTTGCAAGGGCAGCATCGCGACCGGTGATCTTCCTGTCCCGCAACATCTTCGGCAGCACAAGGTTGGCGTAGGCATCGCGTTCGCGTACGGCTGCCAGAACATCGACGGCTGCGATGCGTGCCGGGTCGATGGGTGTGTGCTCGCGCTGGTCGGTCGGTTGGTTCATGTCAATGCCTGCCCGTCGGTCAATCTGGCACCTCGCGCCCAATCGGCGCCCGCCATCGCTTTTTTGCCTTGTGGTTGCACGGTGTCCAGCCTGATGGGATCGGTCTTGGTGCCGACGAGCAGCGCTCTCTTGGTGACCTGCAGCTCGCCCGCCGCCGGGGCGGGTCCTTCGCCGGCGGGCGCCACCGATGTGGCGAGCACCTTGACCCGAAGTCCGTCGAGGGTGGTCCATGCGCCAGGGGCAGGAGTCATCGCCCTGATGTGCCGGTCGATCAGATGAGCCGGCAGGTCCCACCGGATCCGGGCGTTCTCGATGGAGATCTTCGGAGCGGTGCTGATGCCTTCTGACTGCTGCGGGACGGCGATCAGCTCACCGTCTTCGAGCCCGTCCAGGGTGGCGGTGAGCAGCCCCGCACCGAACTCGGACAATCTGGCGAGCAGCGTTCCGGCCGTGTCGTCAGGGCGGATGCGCTCGGTGACCACTCCGAACACCGGCCCGGTGTCGAGGCCGGCCTCGATGCGGAACGTACTCGCCCCCGTCATCTCGTCGCCGGCGGCGATCGCCGCCTGGACGGGTGCGGCGCCACGCCAAGCGGGCAGCAGCGAGAAGTGCAGGTTGATCCAGCCGTGGGTCGGCAGGTCGAGCAGCGACGCGGGCACCAGACCGCCGTAGGCGACGACCGGAATGCACTCGGGCGCCCACTCCTCGAGTTGCGCCACCGAATCGGGATCAGCCAGTTTCCGCGGGGTGATGACGGGGATTCCGTTGTCGTCCGCACGCTGTGCCACCGGCGAGCGCATGACCTTGCGGCCTCGTCCGGCAGCGGCATCCGGGCGACTGACCACGCCGATCACGTCGTGGCGCGGCGAGTCGATCAAAGCCTGCAGCGGACCGACTGCGGGCTCAGGTGTGCCCGCGAACACCACCCGCATGTGAAACCTCCAAAGTCTGCGCCTGCCGAACATTCGTCCGCGGCCAGCCAACAGCGTAGTTGGCCGGTTCGCTCGGGCCCATTCGCGTCGTCGTCTCACCACGGTGCTTGTTGGCTCGCTGGCGCTCGCGTGGCGAACGGCCTTTATCGCGTGTCCTTCCTCAGTCGACTCAGTCGCTGCGCTCCCTCGCTCCCTCGTCCAGAACACGCGGCCGTCCGCCGCGGTGGTGCGGTTACAAAAACTTGTCGGGGCCTACCACCCGCGTGTGGGCGGATCTACTATCCGATGGTCGGCGGATCCATCTGAACTCTGATCGGGGCGGATTCGTGCTGCGCATTACGCGCAACCTGGGCAGCGTGCAGAGCCGCGGCAAGGTCTCGCCCCTGAGCGCGTGAGCATCGAAGCAGGATCCGCTGCGGGTCGGACACCTCGTCGCGATTCAGCCCCGAAGGAAGTCTGACGCCGGGTGGCAGTTCGACGGGACCCAGCACCTCCCCGCCAACAGGGAGTTCGACGGTCTCTGCGAACGCGAGGATCGCCGGCCCCTCGCCATCGATGGACGCCATCGTCACCGCAGGCGGAAAAGCCAACTCGGTGCGCTGGGCCAGTTCCTGATCGGCGAATCCGACCGGGTCCCAGCGAATCACGGCTTGAACGGGTGCCAGACCTGCATCCGCGACGATCACGAGCGCACCGCCGTCACCGTGAGGACGGACCAGTAGACCGGCCGAGAGCCATCGACGGACGGCTTCTTCCCCGGCCCGGAGTTCCGGTCGGTCGAGTTGAGCCCACGTGTCGAGCAACACCACAGCGCCGTACCCGCCGTCGGCGACCGGTTCTGCGCCTGGCGTGGAGACGACAACTCGCGCCCCGGCATCGACCGAGTCGACGATCTTGTCGCCACCGGAGGTGAGCACCGGGACTCCGGGGAAAGCACGCCCCAACTCCTCCGCGGTGCGCCGGGCCCCGGTGGTCAGCGCTCGTACCTTGGTGAATCCACATTCGGCACAACGAAAATCGGTCTCCGGGTGCCCGCACCAACGGCAGCTCAGGGAGCCGACGGAACCCGCATGGGCGCCGACCGCACCGGGGCCGCCCCCACCTGGACCATCCGCCTGCATCGGCCCGTGACAGCGTCGGCATCGGACCTGGGCCCGGCAACGCTCACACGCCAGTGACGGCAGGTAACCACGCCGGGGAACACTGAACAGGACCGGAGCGTCGGCGGCGATCGCTGCTCGCGCCGCATCGAAGGCCACGGCCGGGATCCTGGCCGAGCGGGCGAGCGGGTCGCGGGTGATTCGGTTGTCCTCATCGGACAGGGCATGAACTCTCGGCGTGCGCTGTCGGATGGTCGCGCGTGCGCCGGTGAGGTCGTGTGCCCACCCCGCGTTGACCAGTGCCTGCGTCTCGGCCGTCCTTGCCGCGCCGCCCAGCACGAGGGCGCAGGTCTCGGAGTGCGAACGCAACACCGCGACTTCACGCGTGTGCGGATAGGGTGCACGCGGTTCGCAGAGGCTGTCGTCGCCGTCATCCCAGACGACGATGAGACCGAGATCCGGGACCGGCGCAAACGCGGCGCTGCGCGTGCCGATCACCACCGACGCCTGGCCTCGCAACGCCCGCAGCCAGCGTCGATACCGCGCCGACGGGCCCAGCCCCGCGGTCAGCGACACCACCCGATCACCGAGCAGCGGTTCGCACGCGGTCTCCAACCGCACCAGATCTCGCTGGTCGGGGACGACGATGATGGCGGAACGCCCGTGGACGACGGTGTGGCACGCGAGTTCGGCGAGACGGGCCGGCCAGTTCTCCCCCGGCAGTGCCTGCCACGCCGCCCTCGCCGCCTTTCCCTCCGCGATCGCAGAGAGAAAGGACTCGGAGTGCCGATACTGCTCCCAGGCCTGCAGGTCGACCGTCGGAGGCTTAGGTGTCCCCGGTGGCGGGCCGACCGCCTGCTCGGTCCGGGCATGGCGTGCCGGTATCGCCAGTCGTAGGACGTCCGTCATCGTGCCCGCGTAGCGATCGGCAACCGCGCGTGCGAGCACCGCCAGTTCAGGGGTCAGCACCCGTTCGGCCGAGATCACCCGCTCGAGCCAACCGAGTTTGCCCGGGTGCTCGCTGGCAGCGACGCGGTCGAGGATGAACCCGTCGACAAGTCGCCCCGAGAATCGCACCCGCACCCGGACACCTGGCTGGGCGTCCTCGTGCTGATCTGTCTGCACCTGGTAGTCGAACGGACGATCCAGGTGTGCGAGCCCGAGCGCAGGGAGAACCCGGGCTATCGGTAACTCAGGCGCGAGTTCCCGACCCTTTTTGACTGTGGTCATGCCGTGGCGTGCACGCCACGGCGCTCACACGCCGGCAGCGGCCTTCAGCTTCTCGGCGCGGTCGGTGTGCTCCCACGGGAGATCGATGTCGGTACGCCCGAAGTGCCCGTAGGCCGCGGTCGGGGCATAGATCGGTCGCAGCAGATCGAGGTCGCGAATGATAGCGCCCGGCCGCAGGTCGAACACCTCGCTGATGGCCGACTGGATCTTGGCGCGATCGACGTGCTCGGTCCCGAAAGTCTCGACGAACAAGCCCACGGGGGCAGCTTTGCCGATGGCGTACGCGACCTGCACCTCGATGCGGTCGGCGAGGTCGGCCGCGATGGCGTTCTTGGCAACCCAGCGCATCGCGTAGGCAGCACTGCGGTCGACCTTCGACGGATCTTTGCCGGAGAAGGCGCCGCCGCCGTGACGAGCCATGCCGCCGTAGGTGTCGACGATGATCTTGCGCCCGGTCAGTCCGGCGTCACCCATCGGACCACCGAGGACGAACTTGCCGGTCGGGTTGACCAGCAGTCGCACGTCATTGGTGTCGAGAGTGGGGAGGTTCAGGTCGTTGAACACCGACTCGAGGACCTGGTTGCGAATGTCCGGGGTGAGGAGATTCTCCAGATCGATGTCGGCAGCATGCTGGGTCGACACGACGACCGTGTCGAGGCGAACCGGTTTGTCGTCGACGTATTCGATGGTGACCTGGGTCTTGCCGTCCGGGCGCAGGTACGGCAGCACACCGGTCTTGCGAACCTCGGTCAGGCGTCGGGCGAGACGGTGGGCCAACGCAATCGGCACCGGCATGTACTCGGGGGTCTCGTTGGTGGCGTAACCGAACATCAAGCCCTGATCACCCGCACCCTGGCGGGCGATCTCGTCCTCGGTGATGCCCTCGACGCGGGACTCGTAGGCGTTGTCGACGCCCTGTGCGATCTCCGGTGACTGCGCACCGATCGCGATGTTGACGCCGCACGAGTTACCGTCGAAACCCTTGGCCGACGAGTCGTAGCCGATCTCGAGAACCTTGTCCCGCACGATCTTGGGTATGTCGGCCCAAGCGGTGGTGTTCACCTCGCCCGCGACGTGGACCTGACCGGTGGTCACCAAGGTCTCCACAGCGACCCGGGCACGGGGGTCATCGGTGAGCAGCGCATCCAGGATGGAATCGCTGATCGCATCACAGATCTTGTCGGGGTGGCCTTCTGTGACGGACTCGCTGGTGAACAAACGGGAATCGGTCATGGATTTCCTCTCGGAACGGTTGTCCTGGCGGCACGGTGCGCGAAAACCCGCGGACCTCAAATTACACAGGGGTGGTGTTGTCAGTTACATCGACCATCTGTGCCCCCACCATCTGGGCGCAGAACTGTCACCGCGTCAAGTATTCGACTCGCCATGAGTGTTTTGGAACCGAGCGGCAGGGCCGTCTCGTCACCGCCGGCAGCGAGTATCCATCCGGTGTTGTGGTCCATCCCGAAGGCTTTACCCTCGCCGACGGCGTTGACCACCAGCAGGTCACAGCCTTTACGAGCAAGCTTTGACCGCCCGTGGTCGAGCACGCCGTGATGCTCATCCCCGGTCTCGGCGGCAAAACCTACGATCGAGGTCGTGTCGGGTATCTCGCCGGCGCGGCGTGCCGCCACCAGGCCGGCCAGGATATCCGGGTTGGTGGTCAGCTCGATGGGGGCAGGTCCCTTGTCGGACTTCTTGATCTTCGCGCCAGAAAGGTGCACCGGGCGGAAGTCGGCGACAGCGGCGGCCATGATCACCACGTCGGTCTCGGGTGCGCGCTTTCCGATCTCCTCCGACAATTGCGCGGCGGTGGCGATCTTGATCACCTCGACGCCGGCGGGGTCGGCCAGATCAGCAGTGGCACCGGCGACGAGTGTCACCTGCGCGCCGCGCTGGGCCGCTGCGCGCGCGAGGGCGTAACCCTGCTTGCCGGAACTACGGTTACCCAGGTAACGGACGGGATCGAGCGGTTCTCGGGTACCGCCCGCACTGATCAGGAACTTGAGGCCTGCCAGGTCGTACGGGAGTGCCTCCGGCCGTTCCAGCAGGAGATCACCGAGCAGCGCGATCTCCTGCGGTTCCGGAAGCCTGCCGGCTCCGGTGTCCGCGCCGGTCAGCCGACCCGAGGCCGGGGTGAGCACCGTCGCGCCGTGCTCGCGCAGGGCCGCCACGTTCGCTTGCGTGGCAGGGTGCTCCCACATCTCGGTGTGCATCGCCGGTACGTACACGACCGGACATCGAGCGGTGAGCAGCGTGGAGGTCAACAGATCGTCGGCTCGACCGCTTGCCGCGCGAGCCATCAGATCAGCAGTCGCGGGCGCGATCAGGACGAGATCCGCCTCTTGCCCGAGTCGCACATGCGGAACCAGTGGCACATCATCGAACACCGCTGTGCTCACCGGGTTCCCGCTCAGGGCCTCGAACGTGGCGGCGCCGACGAACTTCAGCGCCGCCTCTGTCGGGATCACCCGGACATGGTGGCCCGCCTCGGTGAAATGCCTGATCACCGACGCCACCTTGTACGCGGCTATCCCGCCACCTACTCCGATGACGATGTTCTTACGCGTTGTGCCGACGTTCTCGCCCACGAACTCTCGCCTTTCGGAACCGTGGTGGAATTACTCGCCTTCGGTGTGCTCGAGCAGGTCGGAGTGGATCTCGCGCATGGCGATCGACAACGGCTTTTCCTGCAGGCCGGGCTCGACCAGGGGTCCGACGTACTCCAGGATCCCGTCTCCGAGCTGGTTGTAGTAATCGTTGATCTGACGCGCGCGCTTGGCCGCGAAGATGACCAGTGCGTACTTCGAAGAAGCGCGTTCCAGCAGCTCATCGATCGGCGGGTTCGTGATGCCCAGCGGTGTGTCGTACGCAGTCGCGTCGACCTCGCCGATGAACTCGTCCTGTTGGGTCAAGCTGCTCACAGTTCTCCTACGAATTATTCAAATGGGATTCAACCAGCAAGGATAGCAACTCTTGGGCGACCGAGTCGACTTCGTCGTTCACGACGACGTGATCGAACTCCTGCGCGCTGTCCAGTTCAGCGCGCGCGGTCTCCAGACGACGCTTGATGACCTCGTCGCTTTCGGTGCCTCGCCCGCGCAATCGCGAGACCAGGACGTCCCAGCTCGGAGGGGCCAGGAAGACCGTCACGGCCTCCGGCACTGCGTCGCGGATGTTGCGCGCACCGGCCAGATCGACTTCCACAAGAGTGGGTCTCCCCTGCTCCATGGCGTCGAAAACCGGCTTGGCCGGAGTCCCCGATCGTTGCAGTCCACCGTGGATCTCTGCCCACTCGAGCAGTTCACCGGCCTCTATCAGCCGATCGAACTCCTCGGGTCCGACGAAGAGATAGTCACGTCCATCGACCTCTCCGGCCCGTGGATCCCGGGTCGTCGCGGACACACTGAACATGAGGTCGGGTAATAGTTCACGAAGCCGTCGGACAACACTCGACTTGCCGACAGCAGAGGGGCCGGCCAAAACCAGCAGCCGGCCCCTCTGTCGTTGATCTTGGCTCACGTATGCGAGCGATCAGGCAAAGTCGAACTTGGCCAGGAGAGCTTTCTTCTGGCGATCACCCAGGCCGCGCAGGCGGCGGGTCGGGGCGATCTCGAGTTCGGTCATGATTTCCTGCGCCTTGACCTTGCCGACCTTGGGCAGAGCCTCGAGCAGCGCCGACACCTTCATCTTGCCCAGGATCTCATCGTTCTCGGCATCCTTGAGCACTTGCTGCAGATCGGTGCCGCCTCGCTTCAGGCGCTCTTTGAGCTCCGCCCGGGCCCGGCGAGCGGCAGCTGCCTTCTCCAAGGCAGCTGCACGCTGCTCATCCGTCAACTGGGGAAGGGCCACGGTTCCTCCGATTCGTCTGTGTGTTCTTTGCCCCGTCACCGGTGGTGCCGGGGCGGCCGCCCTGTGTGGGGGCAGCGAATGCGACCGTACCCACGTGAGCAGGGATTTGCGACCCCCACCCCGGCATTCCCCCACGAAAACCGGTGTTGTAAGCCTTTCGAACTAGCTGGCGTGAAGTCGGATGTGCAGATCCGGAATTTCAAGGTTTTGATGCTTCGATACTTTCGAACATGTTGCGTTACACAGTGTTTCGGAGGGCTGGCGGTAAAGGTGCACAGACATGACGCAGGTCACATCGTCGATACGCCTGTGACGGGAGTTCCGCGGCGGGATTTTTCTGAGATTTTTGGTCGCACGCGCGTGTCGGCGCCGCTTGTGACCTGCGCGGAGGCGTCGTCGGCTCCGTCTGATGCGGCCGGCGGGTCAGCACACCGGTGACGAATGTGATTGGTGTTAGATGGCGACGCAGACATTCCACAACGAGGGCGGGGTTGATGACGGGCACGACGATCGAGGCGGACGAGGCAGCCGATCCAGGGATCGACAGCGACACGCGCCCCCTAATCGATCGGTTGCGAGCGCAGCTGGGTAACCTGCGCGCCTTGACCGTGGGCGACGGGATCCGCCCGGAATTCCGGACCGACCACGTCATTCTGCACTCCGAGCCACATCGTGAGCTCCGCCGCTACGGTGACCTGAGCGACCTCCTGCGCGCCCGCGGTAGCGGCCGTGGTCCGGTGTTGCTCGTGCCGCCGCTGGCCGCTCCCGCGACGTGCTACGACCTCGGACCGGCACACTCACTGGTGGGCCACCTCCTCGAGACGGGTCGAATCCCGTACGTCGTCGACTACGGCGAGATGACACGGGCAGACCGGAACATCGGTTTCGAGGACTTCATCGACGACATCATCCCGCAGGCGATCGACCGGGTGCTCACCGATTTCGACGGTCCCGCGGGTACCGAGGTCGACGTGATCACCTGGAGCCTGGGCGGAACCGTCAGCTTTCTGAGCCTGGCGGCGCATCCCGAGTTGCCGGTGCGATCGATCACCGCGGCCGGGACCCCACTCAACTACGCGCTGGTGCCGCCCTACCCCGTCGTTCGCACCGTGACCGCTCCCACCGGAGGCCGGGCCATCACGGCAATACTCAGGGCGCTCGGCGGGATCCCGGCGCCGCTGGTCCAGCTCGCCTACCGGGCGACCGCCTGGGAGCGCGAACTGAAGAAGCCGTGGTTCATCCTCAACAACCTCGGTGAGACAGAGACCCTGGCCCGAATGGAAATCGTGAACCGGTTCCAGCGGACATTCCCCGGCTATCCGGGGCGCCTGGTCGAGCAGATGTGGGAGCGGCTGATCTATCACGACGAGCTCGCTCGCGGGGTGGTGACGCTGGGAGACCGGAGCATCGACCTGACGTCGATCGCCGTCCCGATCCAGCTGTTCGGGAGTCACCGCGACGCGATCGTGCCATGGCGGGCGGCCCATCACGGAGTGGAACTGTTCGGCTCGTCACCGCAGGTGCATTTCACGACAGTCGAGACGAGTCACCTGGGCCTGATAGCGGGACCCGACGCGGTCCGCGACACCTGGCCGCGCATCGACGGATTCCTCGACGCGTTGCCGGTTGCGGCTCTCAGCTGATCGAGCGCCCCAACGAGGTCTCGACCTCGTCGCGGGCCTGCTGATACGCGATCCGCAACTGTTGTGGGTCGGGCCCGGCCCGCAAGACCGCGCGTGAACTCGCGGGAAGCAACCACGACAGATCGGAACCGGCGAACACACCGCGCAGATCGTCGGCGCTCGCCCCCTGGGCCCCCAGGCCTGGCGCCAGGACAGGGCCGTTCAGCCCGCCCAGATCCAGTCCGTGCTCCCGGGTTGCCCCGACGACCACACCCAGCGTCGACGAGCCGTCGGTGTTCGCCGACGCAGCGGCATCGATGATCCGCTGGGCCACGCTCACGCCGTCGCGATGGGCGAGTTGCACCGGCGCGCCTTCGGGATTCGAGGTGCGAGCCAGCGCAAAGACGCACCGTCCCGCCTTGCGCGCCAGGTCGATCGCTGGTTCCAGCGAGCCGAATCCGAGGTAGGGCGACGCGGTGACCGCGTCCGAGGACAGCGGTGACGCGGGGTCGAGCCAGGCACGTCCGTACGCTGCCATCGTCGAGCCGATGTCACCACGTTTCGCGTCGGCGATCACGAGCGCGCCCTCGGCGCGGCAGCCGGCGATCACTGTTTCGAGAGCCGCGAATCCGGCTGATCCAAAGGCTTCAAAGAACGCAACCTGGGGTTTGATCACCGAGGCGACCGGACCGAGCGCCTCGACGCAGATCTCACCGAACGCGTGGACGCCGGCCCCGCTGACGGGAAGCCCCCATTGCTCCAGCAGTTCGGGATGTGGATCGATTCCAGCGCACAACCGGCCGCGGTCTGCCACCACCTCGCGGTAGCGAGACCGGAATGTCCGCGCCACACTCAGATCCACACTCATCTAGCCACCCAGCATCGACAGATGTCGTGACTGCAACGATTGCACACCCATGGCCCCGTTGATGGCGGCTTCGATACCCTGAATCGCCGCACTTGCACCCTGCACGGTCGTGATGCAGGGGATGTTCACCGACACCGCTGCGCTACGGATCTCGTAACCGTCGACGCGAGGACCTGAATTGCCGTAAGGCGTGTTGATGACCATGGCGACCTCACCCGAGCGAATCCGTTCGACGATCGTCACCTCACCCTCAGGCAGCTCGGTGTCGGAGTGCTTGAACACCTGGGTGGCGTCTATACCGTTGCGCCGCAGCACATCCGCTGTCCCCTCGGTGGCGAGGATCTCGAATCCGAGGTCCGCGAGCCGTTTGACCGGGAACAGCAGGGCACGCTTGTCCTTGTTGGCGACCGACACGAAGATCTTCCCCGTGGTCGGCAGCGAACCGTAGGCGGCCGTCTGCGACTTGGCGAATGCGCGACCGAAGTCAGCATCGATTCCCATCACCTCGCCGGTCGACTTCATCTCGGGGCTCAGCAGCGAATCCACGCCGCTGCCGTCGGCCTTTCGGAAGCGGTTGAACGGCAGCACCGCTTCCTTGACCGCGATCGGCGACGACGGCGACAGTGCGGAGCCGTCCCCCTCCGTGGGCAGGATCCCGTCGGCGCGCAACTCGGCGATCGTCGCCCCGAGCATCACCCGGGCGCATGCTTTGGCCAGTGGCACCGCCGTCGCCTTGGACACGAAAGGCACTGTCCGGCTGGCCCGTGGATTGGCCTCGAGGACATAAAGGATGTCGTCCTTGAGGGCGTACTGGACGTTGAGCAGACCGCGAACGCCGATCCCCTTCGCGAGAGCCTCGGTGGACCGACGCACGTTCTCGAGGTCGGAGCGCCCGAGCGTGATCGGCGGCAAGGCGCACGCGGAGTCGCCGGAGTGGATACCCGCCTCTTCGATGTGCTCCATCACCCCACCGATGTAGCAGTCCGTGCCGTCGTAGAGGGCGTCGACGTCGATCTCGATGGCATCTTCGAGGAAGCGGTCGACGAGGACCGGGTGCTGCAGGGTGATTTCGGTCGCCCGGGAGATGTAACCCTCGAGCGACGGTTCGTCGTAGACGATCTCCATCCCGCGGCCGCCGAGAACGTAGGACGGACGCACGAGTACCGGGTACCCGATGTCGCTTGCGATCGTCTTGGCCTGCTCGAAGGTTGTTGCCATGCCGTACTTGGCGGCAGGCAGACCCGCGGTGGCCAGGACCTTGCCGAACTCGCCGCGATCCTCGGCGAGGTCGATGGCCTCCGGGCTGGTGCCGACGATCGGGACGCCCGCCGCCTGCAATCGATGCGCGAGGCCGAGTGGTGTCTGGCCTCCCAGCTGGACGATGACTCCGGCCACGGTGCCCGACGCCGATTCGGAGTGGAACACCTCGAGGACGTCTTCGAACGTCAGGGGCTCGAAGTACAGACGGTCGGCGGTGTCGTAGTCGGTGGACACCGTCTCGGGGTTGCAGTTGACCATGACGGTCTCGTAGCCCACCTCTGACAACGTCGTCGCGGCGTGCACGCACGAGTAGTCGAACTCGATGCCCTGACCGATACGGTTCGGGCCCGACCCCAGGATCAGGACCTTGGGACGATCGCGTTGCGGCGCGACCTCGGTCTCGGCCGCGGGGTCGAGCTCGTAGGTCGAGTAGTGGTACGGCGTCGCGGCTTCGAACTCCGCCGCACAGGTGTCGACCGTCTTGTACACCGGACGCACACCAAGGGCGTGTCGCAGACTGCGCACGGCTGCCTCGTCGGCGAGATCCTCTCGCAGGGCCGCGATCTGGCGATCGGAGATACCGGAGCTCTTGGCCTCACGGAGCAAGACCTCGTCGATGGTGTCCGAGGACCTGATGCGGTTGCCCAATTCGTGGATGCCCTCGATCTCGGCGAGGAACCACGGATCGACCTTGGTGGAGTCGAAAAGTTGCTCGACGGTCGCACCGAGGGCGAACGCCTGCATGATCCCGTAGAGTCTGCCGTCCTTCGGCGTCCGGAGCCGCTCGAGGAGTTCGGGCAGCAGCTCCGGGACAGCATCGGGATCGACGGGTTCGGTCCAGAAGCCCGCAGCCTTGGTCTCCAGCGACCGCATCACCTTGCCGAGCGCTTCCGCGAACGAGCGGCCCAGAGACATCGCCTCGCCCACCGACTTCATGGTGGTGGTGAGGGTGTCGTCGGCACCGGGGAACTTCTCGAAAGCGAAGCGTGGGGCCTTGACGACCACGTAATCGAGCGTCGGCTCGAAGCAGGCCGGCGTCTCCCCGGTGATGTCGTTGACGATCTCGTCGAGGCTGTAGCCGACCGCGAGCTTGGCCGCGATCTTGGCGATCGGGAAACCCGTCGCCTTCGATGCCAGTGCCGACGAGCGAGACACCCGGGGGTTCATCTCGATGACGACGAGGCGGCCATCGGCGGGATCCATCGCGAACTGAATGTTGCAGCCACCGGTGTCGACGCCGACCTCACGCAGGATTGCGATGGAGAGGTCTCGCATGTCTTGATATTCACGATCGGTCAGCGTCATCGCCGGCGCCACGGTCACCGAGTCACCGGTGTGCACTCCGACCGGGTCGACGTTCTCGATCGAGCAGACCACCACGACGTTGTCGCGGTTGTCGCGCATCAACTCGAGTTCGTATTCTTTCCAGCCGAGGATCGACTCCTCGATGAGCACGTTGGCGGTCGGCGAGGCCGCGAGGCCCCCACCGGCGATCCGGTCCAGATCGTTTGCGTCATAAGCCATGCCGGATCCGAGTCCGCCCATGGTGAACGATGGCCGGACGACGACGGGATAGCCGAGTTCGGCCACGGTCTCGTGGACCTGCTCCATCGTGTAACAGACGGCCGACTTGGCGCTCTGACCACCGACCTTGGCCACGATGTCCTTGAACTTCTGACGGTCCTCGCCACGCTGGATCGCCTCGAAGTCGGCACCGATGAGCTCGATGTCGTACCGCTCGAGAATGCCCTCTTCATGGAGCGCGACCGCGCAGTTCAGCGCAGTCTGTCCGCCGAGGGTGGCCAGCACCGCGTCGATCGGATGCCCGGCGTCGCGTTCGGCGATGATCACCTTCTCCACGTAGGCGGCGGTGATCGGTTCGATGTAGGTGGCGTCGGCGAACTCCGGGTCGGTCATGATCGTGGCCGGGTTGGAGTTCACCAGGCTCACACGTAGGCCCTCGGCGCGGAGCACTCGGCACGCCTGGGTTCCGGAATAATCGAACTCGCAGGCCTGACCGATGACGATCGGACCGGAGCCGATGACCAGAACATGCGAGAGGTCGGTACGGCGGGGCATCAGGCACGTGCTCCTTGCAGCAGAGTGGTGAACTTGTCGAACAGGTAGGCCGCATCGTGCGGACCGGCCGCGGCCTCCGGGTGGTACTGCACGGAGAACGCTCTACCGCTGACCAATTCGACGCCCTCGACGACGCCGTCGTTGGCGCAGATGTGGCTCACGCGCGCAGTTCCGAAGTCCGAGGCGAACTCCTCCCCGGCTTCTCCTTCGAGCGCGAACCCGTGGTTCTGCGCGGTGATGGAGACAGCACCGGTGGAGTGCTCGATCACGGGAATGTTGATACCGCGGTGACCGAACTTCATCTTGAAGGTGTCGCGGCCGAGCGCGCGGCCGAGGATCTGGTTGCCGAAGCAGATGCCGAAGAGCGGGATGTCGGCGCCGAGGACCTCACGGGTGAAGTCGACGACCTGGTTCGCGGTCGCCGGGTCGCCGGGCCCGTTCGACAGGAAGACGCCGTCGGGCTTCAGATCGGCGATCGCGTCGAATGCGGTGCCGGCCGGCAACACGTGCACCCGGAACCCACGCTGGGCGAACATTCTCGGCGTGTTCGTCTTGATCCCGAGGTCGATCGCGGCCACGGTGAACCGCACCTCGCCGTCGGGCTCGACCACGTATCCGTCAGGGGTCGAGACCTCACCGGCCAGATCCGCACCTGCCATCTGCGGCGCTCCGACGACGCGGCTCAGCAACTCGTCGGCGCCGGCCAGCGCATCACCGGAAAAAATGCCCGCCCGCATGGACCCGTGATCACGCAGGGTTCGAACGACGGTGCGGGTGTCGATACCCGCGATCCCGACGATCCCCTGTTCGATCAACTCATCTTCGAGCGAGCCGGTGGCACGCCAACTCGACACCCGCCGGGTCGGGTTACGGACCGCGTAGCCGCGGACCCAGATCTTTCCCGAGTCATCCGCGCCTGCACGGCTCTCGCCGTCTTCCTTGTTCCAGCCCGTGTTACCGATCTGCGGAGCGGTCGCGACCACTATCTGGCGGTGATAACTCGGATCCGTCAGCGTCTCCTGATACCCGGTCATCGCCGTACAGAAGACGGCTTCTCCCAAGGTCTCGCCCCGGGCTCCAAAGCTGGTGCCGAGGTAGCGCTCGCCGTTCTCCAGGACCAAGACGGCCTGATTTCCCGGATTACCTGATGTCACGATTTCTTTCCGTCCTGCTCTAGAGGTTTCACCCAATCTGGGTAGATGCTTTTGTCGTCGGCGCGCACACCCGAGTCGATCTCGGTTCCCGACGGGAGCAGCCAGCGGATCACGAGGACGCCGTCGGCCGTCATGACCTTGCCTGCCAGGCCGCGTTCGGTGCGGATCGCCGTGATCTGGTCGTCGGGGATCCAGATCGGATTTGCGCCGGAGCGCTCGATCAGGACTCCGGCGTCGAATCGGCTGATCTCTGCGATGGCCCGGTCGCCGTAGTCGCCGACCGCAACGCGGTCCTGCCAGCTCGGCGCGATCGTCGAGCCGACGTAGAGGCCGGAGTGCGGACCCAGACGACGGGCTCCGAGTGTCGCCGGGACCTCGGGAAAGGCGCCGAGCAACTGTTCCTGTCGCCTACCCCGACCGCGCCAGCCGAGCAGCATCAACCCGACGATGCCGCCCCACGCCGCCACCACGATCAGCACGACCACCACGCCCGTCATCGCGGCGACCGGACCTTTCCGCCGTTGTTGGTCACCTCACCGCGCAAGACCGTGGCCACCACGACCGCGGGCAGCGTCAGCCCGTCGAACGGCGAGTTCTCGGACAGGCTCGCCAGGGCGCTGGACTCGACTGTCCACTCGGTGTCCGGATCGATCAGGGCGAGGTTGGCGGGTTCACCCACCGCGATCGGCCGTCCCTGATCGGGCAGCCCGGTGATCTGGGCCGGGCGTTCGCTCATCACTCTGGCGACGCCGCGCCAATCGATCAGTCCCGGTCGCACCATCGTCTCCACCACGATCGAGAGCGCTGTCTGCAGCCCGAGCATGCCGGGGCGGGCGTTGGCGAACTCGCAGCACTTTTCCTGTGCGGCGTGGGGAGCATGATCGGTGGCGACGCAGTCGACGATGCCGGCGGCCAGTGCGCGACGAAGGGCCTGCCGATCGCGGTCCTCACGCAGCGGCGGATTGACCTTGTTCACCGGGTCGTAGGTGTTCAGCCGGGTGTCGTCGAGCAGCAGGTGGTGGGGAGTCACCTCTGCTGTGATCGCGATCCCGTGTCCGTGCGCCCACTCGAGCAGCTCGACCGTGCCCTCGGTCGAGGCGTGACAGATGTGTACGCGGGCACCGGCATCCCGGGCGAGCAGCGCATCGCGCGCGACGATCGACTCCTCTGCCGCCCGCGGCCAGCCTGCGAGACCGAGCCGAGAGGCGACCGAACCCTCGTGTGCGATGGCACCGACGGTCAGTCGGGGCTCTTCGGCGTGCTGGGCGATCAGCACGTCGAGGCCTTTGGCGTACTCGAGCGCGCGGCGCATGAGCAGCGGGTCGTCGACACATTTGCCGTCATCGCTGAACACGCGCACCTTGCCCGCGCCGGCGGCCATCGCGCCCATCTCGGCCAGTTGTTTTCCGGCCAGTCCGACGGTCACCGCACCGACGGGGTGCACATCGACGAGACCGACTTCCTGTCCGCGGCGCCACACGTAGTCGGTGATCACCGCGGTGTCGGCGACGGGATCGGTGTTCGCCATCGCGAACACCGCCGTGTACCCGCCCAGAGCCGCGGCGGCCGAACCGGTTTCGATGGTCTCGGTGTCCTCGCGTCCGGGTTCGCGCAGGTGGGTGTGCATGTCGACGAAGCCCGGCAACACGATCGCGCCGGCCCCATCGAGCACCTCGATCCCGGGGGCTGCCGTGAGCTCCCGGCCTATCTCGGCAATCTCACCGTCCCGGACCACGATGTCCACGAGTTCGCCCGCGTACGGCCGGACATTTCTGATCAGGAGTTCACCGCTCACGCCGGACCCTCACTCTCGGTTCCGACCAGCAAGGTGAACAACACCGCCATCCGCATATGCACTCCGTTGGATACCTGTTGCAGCACAGTCGCTTTCGACGAATCCGCGACCGAGAAACCGATTTCCATGCCGCGCAGCATGGGACCAGGGTGAAGCACCACCGCATGGTCGGCCAGCAGAGCCGACCGCCGATCGGACAAGCCGTACCGGATCGAGTACTCGCGAGCCGACGGAAAGAATCCGCCGTTCATGCGTTCGGCCTGCACCCGCAGCAGCATCACTGCGTCAACCGCGGCGAGTTCGGCGTCGAGACTGTGAGAGATCTCGACAGGCCACGTCTCGACGCCGACAGGCAACAGCGTGGGTGGCGCGACGAGCACCACCTGCGCGCCCAGTGTGGTGAGCAGGTGCGCATTCGAGCGGGCGACACGCGAGTGCAGGACGTCTCCCACGATGGCGATCCGGCGGCCGGCGAGCGACCCGAGGCGCTGACGGAGGGTCAGGGCGTCGAGCAGGGCCTGGGTCGGATGTTCGTGGGTGCCGTCGCCGGCGTTGATGACCGATGGCCCGGTACCGTCCTCCCACGTCCACTCGGCGATCTGGTGTGCGGCGCCGGACGCCGGGTGCCGGACGATCAGGGCATCGGCTCCTGCAGCCCGCAGGGTTTTCGCGGTGTCGCGCAGCGACTCCCCCTTGCTCGTCGACGAGCTGGACGCGCTGACATTGATCACGTCAGCACTCATCCACTTGCCGGCGACCTCAAAGGAAACCCTTGTGCGCGTTGAGTTCTCGTAGAACACCGTCATGATCGTGCGGCCCCGGAGGGTCGGGAGCTTACGAACCTCACGCCCGACCAGCGCCTGCTCGAATCGCTGGGCCTCGTCGAGGAGTTCGGTGGCGGTATCGATGTTCAGGTCGTCCACGGACAGCAGGTGTCGCATCAGCTCTCCCCCGCCCGCAACACCACGCGGTCGGCACCGTCGTGTTCGCGAAGATGGACCTGCACGTCCTCGCTCCGCGAGGTCGGGATGTTCTTGCCCACGTAATCGGCGCGCAACGGCAGCTCACGATGGCCCCGATCGACCAGTACCGCGAGTTGCACCGCTGCCGGCCTGCCGAGATCACGCAGGGCGTCCAGAGCCGCGCGAACAGTGCGCCCGGAGTACAGGACGTCGTCGACGAGCACCACCAGCGCACCGTCCACACCTCCTGCCGGCACCACCGTGGGCTCGAGGGCGCGGTGTGGTTTCGCACGCAGGTCGTCGCGGTACAACGTGATGTCGAGGTAACCGACAGGTACGTCGACCCCGGCGAACTCGGCGATGTTCTCGGCGAGTCTGCGGGCGAGGAAGATTCCGCGGGTGGGAATCCCGATGATGACCACACGAGGCGCATCGGCATTGTCCAGTGCGGTCTTCTCGATGATCTGATGCGCTATCCGCGCAATGGTCCGCCCGACATCGGCGTCGTCGAGTAATTCGCGACCCGTGTCGGTGCCGTCGCCCTCGGGTGTTGGCACGGTGATCGGGACCTCCTTCTCCGCCTCTCTGGACGGATCGTTAAAGGATGTCGGCCATTGTCATGGCCACCCATCCGTAGATGTATCGGGCGCCATCACAATTTCTTCGCCATACGTTATCAGGCGTGGTTACGACCCCTGCGATCGATGGTCCGTGGTCGACCCGCTCGACTGTTCGGCGGTGAGCGCAGCGCGAACCTGCGGCGCGAGCAGCACGATCCGGCCGAGGACTCCGTTGATGAATGCCGGCGAGTCGTCGGTGGACAACTCCTTTGCCAACTCCACTGCCTCGTCGACGACAACCATGGTCGGTACGTCGACGGTGTTGAACAGCTCCCACGTCGCCAGCCGGAGGATCGCCCGGTCGACCGCGGGTAGCCGCGGGAGCGTCCACTCCTTGAGGTGCGAGGAGATGACCGCATCCACGCCCGCGGTGTCGCCGGCGATGCCCTCGACGATCTGGGCGGTGTAGTCATTGATCTTGCCGACGGTGTCGTCGTCGACCGCGAGTTCGCGGCGCTGGACGATCAGGTCGACGGGCGAGCAGTTCTTGACCTCGGCCTCGAACAACAGATCCACGGCACGCTTGCGTGCCTTGTGGCGGGTACCTGGTTTCTTCACCAGCGTCAGGAGTTGACGCGGCCGAGGTAGCCGCCGTCGCGGGAGTCGACCTTGAGCTTGTCACCGGTGTTGATGAAGAGCGGAACGGCGATCTCCGCACCGGTCTCCAGGGTCGCAGGCTTGGTGCCGCCGGTCGAGCGGTCGCCCTGGACTCCGGGATCGGTCTGCGAGACCACCAACTCCACCGTGACGGGCAACTCGACGTAGAGCGGCACGCCTTCGTGGGTCGCGACCTGGACCTTGATGTTCTCGAGCATGAAGTTCGCGCTGTCCCCGACGATTTCCGGGCTGACGTTGAGCTGCTCGAACGTCTCGCCGTCCATGAAGACGTAGTCGGTGCCGTCGTTGTACAGGTACGTCATGTCGCGCCGGTCGACCGTTGCGGTCTCGACCTTGACACCCGCGTTGAAGGTCTTGTCGACGGTCTTGCCCGACAGGATGTTCTTCAGCTTGGTCCGGACGAAGGCCGGCCCCTTGCCGGGCTTCACATGCTGGAACTCAAGGATCTGCCAGAGGTTGCCCTCCATGTTGAGCACTAGGCCGTTTTTGAAATCCGAGGTGTTTGCCACTTCTCTGTTCTTCCTCTCACCCGCCCCGGGCATGTTGTTGCTGCGCCCATCTGCTGCTCGCGCCGGGGCGCGCGATCAGATGACGGTGAATGTCTTGTCGGTGGTGGTGAGCAGTTCGGGTTCGCCGTCACGGACCACGAGGGTGTCCTCGATCCTGACACCGCCCCTACCCGGCAGGTAGACGCCGGGCTCGACGGTTACAGCTGCACCGCATGGCAGTGTACCCGTGCTGAGAGCCCCGATTGACGGCGCTTCATGGATCTGCAGGCCGACGCCGTGGCCCAGGCCGTGGACGTAGTACTCGCCGAACCCTGCCTCGTCGATGATCGAACGTGCTGCGGCATCGACCCCGACCGCTTCGACGCCCGGTTCGAGGGCTTCGCGTCCCGCCAGCTGCGCCGCCGCGACCACCTCGTAGATATCGCGTTGCCACGGCTGCACCGTCTCGAGCACGTACGTGCGGGTCATGTCCGAGTGGTAGCCCTCGACGACCGCCCCGAAGTCGATTTTCAGCAAGTCGCCGGAGCTGAGTTCGGCGTCCGTCGGACGGTGATGCGGGATGGCCGAGTTCGCCCCGGTGGCGACGATCGTCTCGAACGAGATCGCTTCGGCGCCCCGTTCGAACATTGCCCACTCCAGCGCCCGTGCCACCTGCCGCTCGGTCCGTCCTGGGACGAGCAATCCGTCGGCGATGATGTCGGCCAAAGCGAGGTCGGCCGCCTGACACGCGGTCCGGATCTGTTCGACCTCGTACTCGTCTTTGACGATCCGGAGCTCCTCGACGAGAGGCGCCACCCCGACAAGGGTCTCCCCACCGGTGAGGAGCGGGATCAGGCGCTGGTGGGTCGCCACCGTCACGATGTGCTTCTCGAAGCCGATCCTGGCCCCGGAGCCGGACAGGTCCTCGATCAGAGCCTTCGGGCAATCACGGGCGATGATCGCGCTCAGATCCGGCGCCTGCTCCGACACCTGCGTGAGGTAGCGGCCGTCGGTGCTGATCCTGTCGCCACCGGCCGCGGTGACCACAAGAGCGCCGTTCGATCCGGTGAACCCGCTCAGATACCGCAGGTTGATCAGATCGGTGATCAGTACCGCGTCGACTCCCGCGGCATCGAGCTGGGCGCGCAGCAGATCTCGTCGTGCGCTCTGCGCGGTCGGACCGGGGTCGGGCGCCACGCGAGCGACTCCGGCCGACTGTTGCGAGGTCTGTGAGGTGGCACTCATGTGTCAAGGCTAGTGGAGTGGGCAGGCCGGGGCAGTTTGCGGCGTACCCGAACGTGCGCTGTTCGGGTGGAATCGACCTCGGCGTTCTCTCGCAGGACAGCGCAATACCGCCGGACACAGAGTCCATTTGTGGGCCCTGCCACACAAAGTGACCGGGCATCGGTAGTCTGCTCGCATGGTTGCGTGGTTGTTGCGTGGGTTGGTCATGTCGGCGGTGCACATCGGTGCCCGGGTCCTGTTGGGTCTGGCCATCGTGGCCTGGCCACTGGAATCGACGATGTGGAAGACGGTTGCCATCGCGGCGGTCGTGCTGGTTGCCCTCATCTGGGGCGGTGTCGACGGACTCATCGACGGCCGCGAGCACGAGGACCCCGACGACTACCGCGACCTCACCATGGTCTGGCTCAAGGCCGGCCTCCTCGCCGGTCTCATCAGCGCCATCGTCTGCTGGATCCTCGGCAACTGGGTGATGGCGGGCCTCGGTCAGAACTCGCTCGCGATCGAGATCTTCGCAGGCGGTTCGTTCACCACGTTGCTGATCTTCGTCCCCGCTCTGGTCGGGGCCGCACTCGGCAGGTTCCTGACCCGGCGCCAGCACCGCAAGAATCAGGCGGCCCGCGATGCAGAGGCAGACGACGACTTCTCGTACCAGCAGACACAGCCGGTCGGGCTGACCAAATAGCCGACCGACCCACTCGAATTCGCGAGGCCCACCCGAAGTTTCGGGTGGGCCTCGCGAATTCGGGTGGGTGACGGGCGTCCGCGCATCAGAGCAGGATCGCGCCGCCCGACGGTTGTTCTTTGGCCACCGCCGAGTACGCGGCGACGAGGAGTGCTGGATCAGGGGCTTCGAGACGACCCGGTGTACCCAGCCCGTCGAGGATGACGAATCGCAACATTCCCGACCGGTTCTTCTTGTCGCCCGCCATGCCCTTCAGCAGATCACCGAACGCGTCGGGGTCGTAGCCGACCGGCAGCCCGA
Source organism: Williamsia soli (assembly GCF_017377795.1). Taxonomy (GTDB): domain Bacteria; phylum Actinomycetota; class Actinomycetes; order Mycobacteriales; family Mycobacteriaceae; genus Williamsia; species Williamsia soli. The sequence continues at coordinate 469,089 of NZ_JAFRDR010000002.1, forward strand.
CACTCTCCAGGATCGCCTTGTGACGATCGGCGGTCTCGTCGTCGAGCCGACCTGCGAGCCGGCCGAGCTCGGCGGCGTACACCAGACCCACTGCGACGGCCGCGCCGTGACGCCAGCGGTACTTCTCGCGGCGTTCGATGGCGTGGCCGAGGGTGTGCCCGTAGTTGAGGATCTCGCGCAGCGACGACTCCCGCAGATCGGCGGCGACGACACCTGCCTTGACCCGGACAGACCGTTCGATCAGTTCGGGCAACACCGGACCGGTGGGGTCGAGTGCGGCTTCGGGGTCGGCCTCGATCAGGTCCAGGATGACGGGGTCGGCGATGAAGCCGGTCTTGATGACCTCGGCCATCCCGGCGATGATCTCGTTGCGCGGCACTGTTTCCAGGGTCGCGATGTCGATGAGGACGGCGCGCGGTTCATGGAACGAGCCGACGAGGTTCTTGCCTGCTTCGGTGTTGATCCCCGTCTTACCGCCTACCGCTGCGTCGACCATCGCCAGCAGTGTCGTCGGCACATGCACCACCGGGATGCCGCGCATCCAGGTCGCGGCCACGAAGCCGGTGAGGTCGGTGGCCGCTCCCCCGCCGAGACTGATCACGACGTCGTTGCGTTTCATCCCGATCCGCCCGAAGACCTCCCAGCAGAATGCCGCCACGGAGAGTTCCTTGCCGGATTCCGCGTCGGGGATCTCGACCCTGTGTGCGTTGAAGTTGTTCTCGTCCAACGTCTTGCGGATCACTTCGGCGGTCTCGGCCAGCGTCGGCTGGTACAGGATCGCGACCGAGTCTGCGCCCGCGACCGCCTCGACCAGTTCTGTGAGCAAGCCCCGCCCGATGATGACGTCGTACGGACTCTCACTGTTGACCGATACCCGGATCGGTGCGCTGTTGTCTGTCACTGTGTCGCCTCCTGAGTGCTGAGCGCGGCGATGATGTCGTCCGCCACGCGCCGCTGGTGCGGATGGGCGTCGACGACGATCGTCGCGACCGTGTGGTAGATGGGGTCGCGCTCGGCCAGCAGATCGCGGTACACAGCAGCTGGATCCTCAGCCCGCAGCAGTGGCCTGTCCGAGTTGGACGCCCGCGAAAAACCCTGTTCGGCAGACACTTTCAGATAGATCACTGAATGGCCCACCAGGCGTTCGCGTGTCCTGGTGCTCAGCACCGCCCCGCCGCCGAGCGAGAGCACACCGGTGTGTTCGGCCAGCAGATCAGCGACGACCTGCTCTTCGAGGTCGCGGAACGCCGACTCTCCGTCCGCCGTGAAGATCTGTGGGATCGTGCGACCCGCGCGGCGTTCGATCTCGCCGTCGCTGTCGATCCACGCGACTTTGAGGGCCCGCGCGAGTTGCTGTCCAACGGTGGTCTTGCCGGATCCCATGAACCCGACGAGTACGGCGCGTGGCCCGAGTGGGGCCGTCACGGTTGCGGCAGCCGCGCGGCCACGCGTTTGAGATAACCGGCGACATTGTCGCCGGTCTCGATCGCGGAATCGCCACCGAACTTCTCCAGGGCCGCCTGCGCCAGCACCAGCGCGACCATCGATTCGGCGACGACGCCGGCAGCCGGAACCGCGCATACGTCCGAACGCTGATGGATCGCGGTGGCCTGCTCGCCGGTGGTCATGTCCATCGTCGACAGTGCGCGTGGGACCGTCGAGATCGGTTTCATCGCGGCGCGTACACGGATGAACTCGCCGTTGGTCATCCCGCCTTCGAGCCCGCCGGCACGGTTGGTGGACCGAACCGCACCGTCGGGACCGGGGACCATCTCGTCATGGGCGGCGCTGCCGCGACGGCGAGCGGTCTCGAAGCCGTCACCCACCTCGACCCCTTTGATGGCCTGGATGCCCATCAGCGCACCCGCCAACCGGGAATCGAGCCTACGGTCTCCGCTGACGTGGGATCCGAGTCCGACGGGTACACCCGTCGCCACGACCTCGACGACGCCACCGAGTGTGTCCCCGTCCCTCTTGGCGGCCTCGATCTCGGCGATCATCGCGGCTTCCGCGTCGGTCGAGTAGGCCCGCACCGGGCTCGCGTCGATCTGTTCGAGATCCAGGTAGGTGGGTGCGGCACCGACGTAGGGGGCGGAATCGCCGATGGAGATCACATGCGAGAGCACGTCGATCCCGAGGACCTGACGTAGGAAATTCCTGGCGACGGTACCCACTGCGACCCGCGCGGCGGTCTCGCGGGCACTGGCCCGTTCCAGGACCGGTCGGGCGTCGTCGAAGCCGTATTTGAGCATTCCGGAGTAGTCGGCATGGCCCGGACGGGGCCGCGTGAGCGGAGCGTTACGCGCGATACCGTCGAGCTCGTCCTGCGGAACAGGGTCTGCGGACATCACCGTTTCCCACTTCGGCCACTCGGTGTTACCGACCTCGATGGCCACCGGGCCACCCATGGTGAGACCGTGGCGTACTCCGCCCACGACGGTCACCTGATCGGCCTCGAACTTCATCCTCGCCCCGCGGCCATAGCCCAATCGGCGACGAGCCAATTGGTCGGCGATCTGTGACGAGGTCACCTCGACACCGGCCACCATCCCTTCCAGGACAGCGACCAGAGCGGGACCATGGGATTCTCCGGCAGTACTCCAGCGCAACACAGTTCTCAATTGTTCCACGCCTCGGCTGGTGCGCCGTCATCAGATACCGCAACACTCACCAGATGCCACACGACAGCGCCGCAGCGGCGCACAACGGCGGACCGTGTGCCTGTGGGTTCCGGCGAGACCCGGCCGCAGCCGCAAGGGTGAGCAGCTGGGCGAGCAGGATCAGGACAGCTCCGGCCACCAACGAGCCGGACATCGCGCCCAGTGTCGGCACGAGTTTGAGATCGCCACCCCCGCAACCACCCAGCGCGTGAGCCACGCCGTACGCCGAGGCGGCCAGCAGCAGACCCGGTGTTGCGGCGGGATGGGTGGCGGCCCCGACAACAGCCCCGAACAGCGCGGGCAGGGTCAGTGTGTTGGGGAGTCTGCGCTCCCTTATGTCCGAGACCGAGAGGGCGATCAGCCAGATCGCGAGAATCGGGAACACCAGCTGCATCAGTCCACCATCGACCATCGCCGGGCCGGAACGCTCCGATGGAGCACCGCTCTGGGGATAGAGGTGAGATCTGTGGAAGACTCTGCGATCAGACGAGCGCCGCAGCCATCGCCACGCGCGGTGCGGGCATCCCGGTGAACTGCTCGACCTGCCCGAACGCCTGATTCAGCAGCATCACCAGGCCACCGACCACCATGCCACCGGCGGACTCGACAGCTGCCGCCAATGGTGTCGGCCACGGGTCATAGATCACGTCGAACAGGCGCGGCGCGGACGACAGCGCCGGGACCAAGGGAGCTGCGGCTGCGGCCGGCACCGTGTTGACCAGGACCGCGCAGGCACGTGAGCGCCGGCGCAGTGTCGAATTCGGCTCGAACGTGAGTACCTCGGCGGCGACGCCGTACGTGTCGGCGACCGTGAGCACCTCGCTCGCGCGTTCAGCGCTGCGCGCGACCACGCTCAACTCCCGAAACCCCGCCGCGGCCAGGGCGGCCACCACCGGCGCGGCAGTGCCACCCGCCCCCACCAGGACGGCGCGGGAACCGGCTCCGTCGGTGATCCCGAGCTCGGCCAGGCCGGCCGAGGCACCGTCGACGTCGGTGCAGTCCGCGTGCCAGCCGTCCGCGCGACGTACCAACGTGTTCGCCGAACCGACGGCCACCGCCCGCTCGGTGCGATGATCTGCGAACGCCAGGGCCGCGCGCTTGCCCGGCATCGTGACCGACAGACCCACATATCGCTCATCGAGACCCGATACGAGTGCGGGCAGCTGTTCGGCCGTGCACTCCATTCGCTCGTACGTCCAGCCGGTGAGGCCGAGCGCCTCGTAGGCCGCAAGGTGCAAAGCGGGTGAACGCGAATGCGATACCGGTGCGCCCAAGATCGCTGCCGCGCGTGGGCCTGTCACGTCGCTGATCCCCACGTCACCCATCCCGAACGTCACTCATCCCGAACGTCATTCATCCACAGTTGGTCTTCAGCACACCGTTGTCGCACGCCTGCTGACGGTTGCGTTTGTGTTGCTCGAAGTCCTCGGTGAACAGTGTGGTCCCCTGCTGGTCGACGGAGACGAAGTACAGCCAGTTACCCGCCGGAGGATCGAGCGAGGCTTCCAGGGCGGGCTGGCCCACCGCGCCGATCGGTGTCGGAGGCAGCCCCTTCTGCTGGTACGTGTTCCACTTGGTCGCCGCGGTGAAATCGTCGCCCGCGACGTCGATGTTCTGGATGGCGGATGTGTAGTTCACCGTCGAGTCCATCTGCAGCGCCTGGTCGACACCGAGCCGGTTGACGATCACCCGGGCAACCTTCGGGTAATCCTCCGCCCGGTTCACCTCACGTTCGACGACCGAGGCGGTCACCAGTGTCTGGTACGGCGTCAGGTTGCTGGTGGAGGTGCCCGATTCCGGCAACCCCCACTGTGCGAACAGCGATGCGCTCCGAGAGATGAGGTAGTTGAGCATCTGCACCGGCGTCTGGGACGGGTCGATGGCCTCCCAGGACGTTGGCGCGATCAAACCTTCGATCCGGCGGTGGTCACCGGTCAGGGCTGTGACCGCATCCGTTGCCCAGGATGGCACGCCCAGCTCCTGCGGTGTCGCTGTGGCGGCGGCTTGGGCGAGCTCTTCGACGGTGACGCCGCTTTCCTCACCGTTGAGGTCGACGGTGGTCGCCTCGGCGACCCGCGCAAAGATGCCCGGAGTCGTCTTTCCGTCGATTCCCTCTTTGGTGTCGAGCTGCAACCCCTCGGGGATGACGACCCTGCCGACCCGGTTCTCGGTGTTGGTCATCATGGCCACCGCGGTGCTGGCGGGGATCTCGGTCCGCAGCTTGTAGAAGCCCGCCGAGATCGGCTCGCCGCCCGCCGCGGTGGTGAAGGCGTTGACGCTGGCGACCACGTCGTTCTCGGTGAGGATCTCACCGAACTTCGTCAGGGTTGCGTCCTGCGGGATCTGCACGATGACATCGGCCGTACCCGCGGTATTGGTGAAGTCTTTGTCGTCGGCTCCGAAGAACCCGACCACGCGCAGTCCCGCATAACCGATGCCTCCGATCAGCACCACCATGAACACGACGGCGATAGAGATGACGACTCGGCGCCGCCTGCGTCTGCGTTCTGCAGCGGCGCTGCGTTTCGGCGAGCGGTCGCGGGCCGGCAACGGACCTGCGTCGCGTCCGGTCGCGCCGACAGGGGCCCCCGCCTGCGAACTCCGCTCACGGGCGCCGGCCTGCCTACGGTCGTACTCGTTGCGACCGGGATCGGAGAACAGCCCTGGAGCGTCGTGCGACGGTGCAGGGTCGTAGGCGTGCGGGGGCCGAAGGCGATGCTCCAGCCGAGATTCGTGGGGGGTTGCCGGTGGCTGAACGGGCCCGGAATCGACCGGGCCGCGGCCCTGGGCGGGTGGTGCGGGCGCCGCGGAAGGAGGTGGTGGAGTCGCCGGGGGCGACGGGCGTCGCCCCTCGTCGGCACCGGGAGGAGACCACGGCGAGCCGGCCGCCGGTGGATCGCCCTGGCGGCGCGGCGGGCTCCGGCGGGGGGCACCCGGATCTTGCGGCGGGATGGCGCGGGGACCGTGGCGACCACCGGAGCGAGGCGCGCCATCGCCGTGCGTGAAGTACCTCAGCCGCTCGGGATCGGGATGACCGTCGGAACGTCGCCGGCGATGAGCGGCCCGCTCCTGCTGTTCCTGGCGGTTGCCGTGACCGGGATCGTCTGGACGTCCCTCGGATCTGTCGTCGTTCACCCGAGACCTTCCTGACGGCCCGACTCCAGATCGCGGCGATGTGTCTGTAGATCCAACCATCCTTGCAGGATCGCGACCGCGGCAGCCTGATCGACCACACCCTTCTGCGCCTTCGCGCGTACCCCCGACGAGCGCAGCGCCTGTTGAGCCGTGATCGTGCTGAGTCGTTCATCGCTGTAGAGCACCGGTACCGGCGAGATCCGCTCGCCGAGCGCCGTGCCGAATTCCGTGGCCAGCGTGGCTGCGTGACCGTGCTCGTCACGCAAGGTCTTGGGTAGACCGACGATCACCTCGACGGCCTCGTATTCGTCCACGATCGCGGCGATACGACGCAGGTCACCGTCGGCCTTCGGTGTCCGGGCGACCGTCTCGACCGGAGTGGCGAGGATGCCGTCGGGATCGCATGACGCGACCCCGATGCGGACACTCCCGACATCGATGGCCAGCCGCCGACCGCGCGGCGTCAGGGTCATCGAATCTCGCCGACCAGTTCGCGCAACCGCGACAACGCCGGCCCGATTCCGGATGCGTCGGACCCCGAGCCCTGCGCCAGGTCTGGTTTGCCGCCACCCCGGCCGGACACCAGTGGAGCGAGTTCACGCACCAGGTCACCGGCTTTGATGCCGCCGCTGCGGGCGGATTCGGTCGTCGCGATCGCGAACGGCACCTTGTCCCCGGAGACCGAGAACAGCGCCACCACAGCGACATCCGACGCCACCCGCCCGCGAAGGTCCGCCGCCAGGGTGCGCAAGTCGCCCGCGTCCAGCCCGTCGAGCGACCCGGAGACCACCAAAACGTCGCCAACCCGGTGCGCTTGTTCGATCAGCGATCCGACTGAGGCGCGGGCGGCGTCGGCCCGCATTTTCTCGATCTGTTTCTCGGCTTCCTTGAGCTTGGTCACGAGGTTCTCGACCCGGGCCGGGACCTGGTCGCTCGGAACCTTCAGCGACGAGGCCAATCCGGCCAGCAGCGAACGTTCCCTGGCGAGATAGCGGTAGGAATCGAGTCCCACGTAAGCCTCGATCCGGCGCACTCCCGACCCCACCGACGATTCGCCGAGCAAGGTGACCGGGCCGACCTGTGCCGAGGTCGAGACGTGCGTGCCGCCACACAGTTCCATCGAGAAGGGACCGCCCATCTCGACCACCCGCACCACGTCTCCGTAGTTTTCGCCGAACAGCGCCATCGCGCCCATCGCCTTGGCCTCGGTCAGGCCGGTCTCGAAGGTGTTGACCGGATAGTTGGCCTCCACCGCCGAATTGGTGATCTCTTCGATCTCGCTGCGCTGGGACTCGGTGACAGGTCCCGATGCACTGAAGTCGAACCGCAGATATCCGGGCCGGTTGAGTGATCCGGCCTGGGTGGCCGAGGGACCGAGAACCTGGCGGAGTGCGGCGCCGACCAGGTGGGTGCCCGAGTGGCCCTGTGTCGCGCCGTGGCGCCAGGCGTTGTCGACCTGTGCCAGTACGTCGTCGCCCTCGGCGATCTCACCTTCGTCGACGACGGCCTTGTGCAGCCAGACCGACTTGCCGAGCTTCTGAACGTCTTTGACGGTGACCCGCAGACCGCCCGATGTGGTGATCGTGCCGATGTCGGCGATCTGCCCGCCCGACTCGGCGTAGAGGGGACTTCGGTCGAGGATCACCTCGACCGTTTGCCCCTTCGACGCGCTGCGCACCCTGCCGCCGTCGGTCACGAGCCCCAACACCCTTGCCTCGGTGGCGAGTTCATCGAATCCGGTGAACAGCGTGGGGCCGCGGTCGAGGAACTCGCGGTAGACGCTCAGGTCGGCATGACCCGACTTTCTCGCTGTGGCATCGGCTTTGGCTCGGTTGCGCTGCTCGGCCATCAGCTCGGTGAAGCCCTCGCGGTCCACCGCCAATCCGGCCTCTGCCGCCATCTCGAGCGTGAGGTCGATGGGGAAACCGTAGGTGTCATGCAGAGCGAACGCGTCGCCGCCGCTGATCCGGGTTGCGCCGGACGCCTTCGTGGCGGCCGCGGCGTCGTCGAACAACTTCGAACCGGCCGACAGGGTCTTGAGGAATGCGTCCTCTTCCCCGACTGCGATGGAGACGATGCGTGAACGTTGTTCCGGCAGGTCGGGATACGACGTCGCCATGGTCGCGATGACGGCCTCGATGAACTCGCCCATCGTCGCAGTGCTCGCACCGAGGAGCCGGGCGGACCGGACGATGCGCCGCAACAAGCGGCGCAGCACGTAGCCTCGTCCGTCGTTGCCGGGGGTGATGCCGTCGGCGATGAGCATCACCGCGGTCCGCGAGTGATCCGCGATGACCCGGAACCGGATCGCATCCGCGGCATTGCCCGCGGTGTAGGTCCGCCCGGTCAGGCGCTCGGCGACCGCTATGACCGGGGCCAGCAGATCGGTCTCGTAGACGTTGTCGACGCCTTGCAGGATGCAGGCGACGCGTTCGATGCCGAGCCCGGTGTCGATGTTCTTCTTGGGGAGCGGTCCGAGGATCTCGTAGCCCTCTTTGCCACCACCGGGTCCACGCTGATTCTGCATGAAGACGAGATTCCAGATCTCGATGAAGCGGTCCTCGTCTGCCTCGGGTCCACCGTCCACCCCGTACTCGGGGCCACGGTCGTAGAAGATCTCCGAGCAGGGCCCACATGGGCCGGGAACACCCATGGACCAGTAGTTGTCCTTGAGACCACGGCGTTGGATCCGCTCGGCGGGCACCCCGATCTCATCCCGCCAGATCGCTTCGGCCTCATCGTCGTCGAGATAGACGGTCGGCCAGAGCCGCAGCGGATCGATGCCGAAGCCACCTTCGGACACCGGGTTGGTCAGTAGGGTCCACGCGAACGTTATCGCCTCGCGTTTGAAGTAGTCACCGAAGGAGAAGTTGCCCGCCATCTGAAAGAAGGTGTTGTGGCGGGTGGTGATGCCCACTTCCTCGATGTCGAGGGTGCGAACGCACTTCTGGATGCTCGTCGCGCGGTCGTACGGCGGTGTCTGCTCGCCCAGGAAATACGGTTTGAAGGGCACCATTCCGGCGTTGACGAACAGCAGGTTCGGATCGTCGAGGATCAACGACGCGCTGGGTACCTCGGTGTGCCCGGCCTTGATGAAGTGATCCAGGAACCGCTTCCTGATCTCATGCGTCTGCACTGGAGGTCCTCACGTTTTCGACTGCAGTTGCTACAGGCCCGCGAACGAGCCGAATCCACCCTACTGGCATCACCGCGTCCAGTTCGTCATCGCCTGTCATCGCCGGCCACGGACGATGTTGCGCAACCGGCCCAGGCGCGGGCCGATCTCGCGCTCGTGGCCGTGGTCGGTAGGGACGTAGTAGTCGACGCCGACGAGTTCGTCCGGGGGGTATTGCTGGGTCACGACTCCGCCGGGATCGTCGTGCGGGTACCGGTACCCGACGGCGTTGCCGAGTTTCGCAGCGCCCGCGTAGTGACCGTCGCGCAGATGGGCGGGTACCGCTCCGGCCTTGCCGTTCTCGACATCGGCGACCGCCGCCCCGATCGCAGCGACCACGCCTGCCGACTTGGGCGCGGTGGCGAGGTGAATAGTGGCCTGCGCCAACGCAAGCCGCGCTTCGGGCATTCCGATGAGCTGTACTGCCTGTGCCGCGGCGGCTGCGGTCTGCAGCGCGGTCGGGTCGGCCATCCCGATGTCCTCGCTCGCGTGGACGACGAGCCTGCGCGCGATGAACCGAGGATCTTCACCCGCGCTGATCATGCGGGCCAGATAGTGCAATGCCGCATCGACATCCGATCCGCGAATGGATTTGATGAACGCGCTGATGACGTCGTAGTGCTGATCACCGTCGCGGTCGTACCGCACCGCTGCACGGTCGACCGCAGACTCCACATGGGCGAGGGTGACCGCCACGGCCTCGTCGCCGCCGCGGTCCGCGTCGGACAAGGCGGTGTCGGCGGCGGCCTCGAGCGCGGTCAGTCCGCGCCGGGCGTCGCCCGCCGAGATCTTCTCCAGGTGATCGAGCGCGTCGTCGTCGATGGTGACGGCGCCCGCTAGCCCGCGCGGGTCGGCCGCAGCGCGGAGGAGCAGCTTCCGGATGTCCGGCCCACCGAGCGATCGCAACTGCAGCACCAGCGATCGCGAGAGCAGCGGTGCGACCACCGAGAACGAAGGGTTCTCCGTCGTCGCCGCGACCAGCAGCACGATCCGGTTCTCCACCGCGTCCAGGAGCGCATCCTGCTGGGTTTTGGAGAAGCGATGGACCTCGTCGATGAACAGCACCGTCTGCGTTCCCGAGATGAGCCGACGCCGGGCTGCGTCGATCACGGCCCGTACCTCTTTGACGCCCGAGGAGAGCGCCGAGAGCGCCTCGAAACGACCACCGGCGGCTGCGGAGATCAACGCCGCCATCGTCGTCTTGCCCGTTCCGGGAGGACCGAACAACAACACCGACGCCGCACCCGAACCGTCTATCAGACGACGCAGCGGCGATCCCGACTCGAGCAGATGCTCTTGCCCGACAATCTCTTCGAGTGTCGCCGGACGCATGCGAACGGCGAGCGGCGCTCCGGCGGTCGGTCGCGGCAAACCGGCGGTGATCGTGGCGGGCGGCGCCTCGGGGGCGGCGAACAGGCCACCCTGGTCGTCATTCATCGCCGGTGGTGATCAGTGCAGCCACGAGGAGTCGAGCGCCTGACCCACGGTGTCGGCGAACTCGGCAAGTCCAGGTGCGTGCGCGCGGCGCGCGGCGTCGGCCAGACCGGACCAGCGGTCCACGATCACCCGAGGATCCGAGGTGCTGAGCGCGAGACCGTGGGGCTCATCCGAGCGGCCCACGTCGGACTCGTCCACCGGAAGCATCCACATCGTGGACAGCCACACCCACGCCAGCCGAGCGAGCACGGTCTTACGGGCGAGTTCGCGGTCCGACCCCAGCGCCGGCCAGATCCCCTGGACCTCGGAGCGCCACGCATCGATCATCGAGGTCTCGAGATCCACCCGACGAACACCGGTGTCGCCGGACAGCCACGGGGTGAATGTCACCAGCGCATACGCGATGTCGAGCGAGGCGTCTCGGAAACCGCCCCACTCGTAGTCCATGAACTGCACACCCTCGTCGTTGATCAGGATGTTCTCCGGGCCGACGTCAGAAGGGCTGAACGCACGGTGCTCACCCTCCCGGAACAGCTCACCCGCCTTCTCCAGCGCGCCGAGCACCTCTGGGTCGACCGTGAGACCGAACACGTCGGCGATCACCCGCGGGGCGGCCCGGACCGCAGCATCGAACTGTGCGCGGAGTGCGTCCACTGCGATCCCCTCGGCGCCCTGCCGCAACAGCGCCGCGAAGTCGTTCTCGCCACCGACCGTCGCGGCATGCATCCGACCCAAGGCCTGTCCCCACGCACTGACGGCATTGGACGTGGCCACCACGTCGTTGCTGCCGAGCAACTCGGTCATCGACCTGCCGTCGCCGAGGTCGCTGAGCACCAGCACCTTGGCGCGCAGATCGAACGCGATCAATGCAGGTCCCGGGCGCGACGTCGTCGGCAGCGCCGTCGCGTACTTGTAGGACGCGACCTCCCGGATGAACGCCTCACCCGACACGGCGTCGCCGTCACCGAGCACCTTGATCACCAGCGTGCGATCGCCGGAGAACGGGTTCTGCGCAACACGCACCCGCACTACTTCGGTGCGCCCACTCCCGCCGAGGTCTTGCGGGTCGGCTAAGGACACCGGGGAGCCGGCGCGAGCGGCGAGAAGCCGCTCGGCTGCCTGCACCGCGCCGGTGATGTGGCTATCGGCTAGAACAGTCATCCCCTACAACCTACCCAACTGTGCCGCGAACCATAGTCGATAAGACAACTCGTGTCAGGGAACTGGGGAGACATCCACCGAGACATCGATTTTGCTCTTGCGGGATTCGGTATAGATGACCCCTCGCAGCGGGGGTACGTCCTCGTAATCGCGTCCCCACGCGACGGTGACGTGCCGCTCGCCCACCAGGGTGTCGTTGGTCGGGTCGAACGCGATCCACCGGTCCCCCGGCAACCACACCGCGGCCCAGGCATGAGACGCGTCCGCACCGAAGATCCGTTCCTTGCCCGGTGGTGGGTCGGTGACTAGATATCCGGACACGTATCGGGCAGCGAGCCCTTGCGAACGCAGACATGCGATCGCGACACGGGCGAAATCCTGGCAGACCCCTTCACGACGGTCCAGGACGGTCTCGACCCGGGTGCTGATCTGGGTCGATCCCGAGCGGTAGGTGAAGTCGCGGAAGATCCGCCGCGTCAGCTCGACCACCACATCGATCAGAGGCACGCCGGGGGTGAAGATCGTCGCGGCGTAGTCGCGCACGGCGGGGCTGATCTCCGGCGGGTAGAGATCCAGCCGGAACTCGACCGCCCGGGCGGATGCCGGGCCGAGTGGCCGGGCGGCTTCCCACGATCCGAGTGCCGCCGGCGACTCGAGCAGGCCCTGGTCGATCGGATCCACCTCGACCGTCGACGTACCGGTGACCTCCAGCCGTCGGTGGGGTGCGCGGACGTGGAAATAGCTGTCGGAGTTGCCGTAGATGTCCACTCCGGTCGACCGGTCGGACGGTTCGGGGTCGATGATCACCTCGCTGGTCAGCACCCGCTGCCCCGGCAGATCACGGGGCTGCAGGTACGCGCGGCCGTACGAACTCGACACCACGTTGTCGTAGTCGTACCGCGTGCGGTGGGTGACCCGGTACCGGCGGGCTGCGGGCTGCTGTGACTGACCGTTCTCGGATTGACCGTTCTGGTATCGGCCCATGTGGGAATTCACAACTGCACCTGCGAACCCGCGCCCCACAGAGGCTGCATCTCCACCGGATAGGCGAATCGGGTTCGACCCAACACGTCCGAGATCTCTCGGAGACCCGAATTCAACGTGCGCATCAGATCGTCGAGCTCGACTCGTCGGCCGCCGGCGCCGATGGCCGCGAGATCGACCGGATCGACGCGGCGCAGTTCGGAGACCAGGTCCTCGACGACCCGCTCGGCGGCAGCGGAACGGACGTCGGTGGGCAACGACGAGAGGTCCTCGCGCAGGGTGGCCAGCTGGTAGATCATCGCCCGCGGATTGCCCTCGTCGAAGAGCATCAGCGAGGCGACCGACCCCAGCCGGACGATTCCGCGGTTACGCCGCCGGTAGATGATCGCCGACTCGTTGGCCACCAGATACGCCTCGAGAAGACCCTGCTCGGTGTCCGCGTCCCGCTGTGTCACCAGCACCGCTGCGGTGAGCGAGGCGAGTATCTGGGCTCGCTCGATCCGGCGACCGATGTCCATGAACAACCAGCCGGGGTCGTGGACCATCGACTCCGCCTGCAATCCGGCCAACGCCAACAATCCGTGCAGGATGTCGTCCTGCGCCCGGCCCAGACCCGATCCGTCCAGATCGCGTTCATCGGACTCGGAGTCCAGGACGGGCTGCGGTCCGAGTTCGGTGAGTGCACGGTCCACTGCACCCAACACCATCCACGTGCTCGTCGAGAGCTGATCCCGAACCGCCCGCGCGAGTTGCTGCATCCGGTCCACAGCGAACGCCACCGAGCCCGGTGACCGGCGTGCACTGGTCATGGCGTGCAGTCGCAGCGTCGCCGCCTGCACCTCGTCGGGTTCCGGGGCGCCCTCCCCAGAATGGTCACCGATGTTCTTGGCACCCTTGACGATTCCGCCCGTCCCGGTGGTCGTCGCGACTGCGGCCAGGAACAGTGGAATAGACGCCGTCCCCGTCATCCACGGCCGGTACCGGTAGTCCTCGTAACGCTCACGCGCGACCCTGACCATCCGCGTGGTCAGTTCGGCGCGCTCGCCATAACGGCCGAACCAGAACAGATCCGACAGCACGCGGGGCGAACTGACCACCGCGGCATCGGTACCGCGATTCGTCGCCGCGGAGTCGCTACCGTTCACGACGATCGTCGCGTCCCGCACAGGCCGCTCCGCCGACTCGGGCACCCGAGCCTGCGTACCGGCTGGCTCCGCCGTTGTCACCCACACATCCTTGCCCGCGATCGACGTCATCGCCGACCCGGCGTGGCCGTCCGCGAGCACGTGACCGAGACCACCCGGCATCACGGCGTAGCCCGATCCCTGCGCGACGCTGAACGCGCGGATACCGACCGGCGCAGCCCGCAGCGGCGAACCGATCGCCGTACGCCGGTACGGTCCCGGGGTGGTCGACGGCGCCACCGAGAACGAGGTCAGTCGCCGTCCGACCCACTGCCAGGGTTCGCTCTCGATCCGGGCGGCCAGAACAGACCGATCCCCGGCGGACAGCGTCGGACCCAGGATCTCTTCGCCGGTCCGGAAGTTCGAGACCGTCATGTCAGACATCTCGACCGTCAACTTCGAGCGTTGCAGATCGTCGCCGGCCCAGTAGGTTTCGACCGAGTTCAGCTGTAGGTCCTCGTCGAGGAGATACCGGCATGCGGCAGCCAGCACCGTGTTCAAGGCCGGGTTCTCCATCACTGCGCTGCCGAGTGTGTTCAGCACCGTCACCGACCCCCGCGAGATCGCCTCCACGAGTCCGGTGACGCCCAGCCGGGAGTCGGTTCGCAGGTCGAGCGGGTCGCAATAACTGGAGTCCACGCGGCGCAGAATCACGTCGAGGCGTTTGAACTTGCCGAGCGACCGCATGTAGACGGCACCGTCGCGGACCACCAGGTCGGCTGCCTCCACCAGTGGGAACCCGAGGATCGAGGCGAGATAGGCCTGGTCGAATGCCGTCTCCGACAACGAGCCCGGGGTGAGCACCGCCACGGTGGGGTCTTCGATACCCCGCGGCGCGTACTCGAACAGCGCGAGCCGCAGCGTCGCGGCGAACGCTGCGGTCGGTCGCGGCACGCAGCGCTGGAAGAGCCGAGGGAACGCCCGCGACATGAGACGGCGGTCGGCGATCGCGTAACCGATACCGGACGGCGCCTGTGCCCGGTCGGCGAAGACGAGGTGTTCGCCGTCGGACCCGCGGCCGATGTCACAGGCGTGCAGGAACAAACTGTGCGGCTGGGTCTGCGGAAAGCGGGCCGCTTTCCGAATGTAGCCAGGATGTCCGTAGACCATCTCGGGCGGCAGCACACCCGCGGTGATGGTCCGCTGGTCGGAGTAGATGTCGGAGAGCAGCGCATCCAGCACACGCGCGCGCTGCGCGATCCCCTTCTCGAGTTCCTGCCAGCGGGCGCCGTCGACAAGCAGTGGCACGCAGTCGAGCTGCCACCGTCGTTGTTGCGTCCCGGCATCGGCCGGAGCGTTGTAGGTTATCCCGTCGTCGTCGACGAGGGTCCGCACGCGGCGATCGGCCTGACGCAAACCCGCGTCGCCGAGACGTTCGTACCCTTCGATCAGATCGGCCCACTGGCCACGCAACGCCCCGGCCCCGTCGAGCAGTTCGTCGAAGACGCCGGTCGGCGATGCGGTCACGGTACCCGCGGACGTCGCATCCGCGTTCGGGGGCAGGGCGGCAAGATCGAACAATCCGAACCGGTCAGACCGATATCGGTCCAGAATTCCGGTGGGTTCAACCCTGGGCGATGTCACCGAAGGACTGTACGTGCTCGCCGCATGTCGAGGATCATCGGTACACCCGAATCGGTCGCGAGACGAGCCGCGAATTCGCGTAGCTTCGCAGTGTCGACGGCGTCGGCCCGGTGCCCGGAGGCTTCGAACCGGCCGTTACGACGTGACTCGGCCTCCACCGCGTTGACGGGCGGGCGCTCGTACGCCCGGCCACCGGGATGGACGACGTGATATTTGGCGCCGCCGACAGACCGACCGTTGTGCGTGTCGACGAGGTCGAACACGAGTGGGGTGTCGATGGTGATCGTCGGGTGGAGCGCACTCGGAGGTTGCCACGCCCGGAACCTGATCCCGGCCACCGACTCCCCCGCCCGACCGGTACCAGTCAGCGGAACGGGGACTCCGTTGCAGGTCAGGATGAACCGATTGTTGTCGCCGCCGAGCACGCGTACCTGCACCCGTTCGATCGAGGAGTCGACGTAGCGGGAGGTACCACCGGCGGTCGATTCCTCGCCGAGGACGTTCCACGGCTCGATCGCGCCGCGCAACTCGATCTCTACGTCGCGGATGTGGACGGTTCCCAGGCGCGGGAACCGGAACTCGGTGAACGGCGCCAACCAGGCGGTGTCGAAGTCGTAGCCGGCCTCACGGAGATCCTCTGCGACGTTCGCGATGTCGTCGATCACATAATGCGGCAGCAGATGCCGTCCATGCAGGTCAGCGCCGTGGCGCTGCAGCCGCGCGCGGTACGGATCGTCCCAGAACCACGAGACCAGACTGCGGACCAGTAGCGACTGGACCATGGCCATCTGGTGGTGTGGCGGCATCTCGAAGCCCCGCAGTTCCAGCAGCCCGAGCCTGCCACGGGTGGAGTCGGGACTGTACAACTTGTCGATGCAGAACTCGGCCCGGTGCGTGTTGCCGGTGATGTCCGTGAGCAGGTGGCGCAGCGCTCGGTCGGTCACCCACGGCAGGTGGTACCCGGTCGCACCGGCCTGGATCTCTTCGGTGATCCGGTCGATCTCAGCAAACGAGACCTCGAGTTCGTAGAGTGCGCTCTCGCGACCCTCGTCGGCGCGTGGGGCCTGCGAGGTGGTCCCGATGAACCGCCCGGAGAACAGATACGACAACGACGGGTGCAGTTGCCAGTAGGTGAGCATGGAGACGAGCAGGTCCGGGCGGCGCAGCATCGGCGACTCGGAGGGACGGATGCCGCCGAGCGTTATGTGGTTCCCGCCACCGGTACCACCGTGGCTGCCGTCGAGGTCGAACGACTCTGTGCCCAGGCGTACCCGGCGGGCCTGGTCGTACAGGGTTTCGAGGAGTTCCGATTGTTCGGCGAACGACGCTGTCGGCTGGATGTTCACCTCGATCACCCCGGGATCCGGGGTGACCGTCATCGACGTCAGTCGTGGGTCCGACGGTGGGCCGTAACCCTCGACGACGACGGGCTTACCGATCTCCGCGGCGCTGCGCTCGACCAGGTTGAGCAGCTCCGCGAAGTCATCGCCGGTCTCGGTCGGTGGCAGAAACACATACAGGACCCCGCCGCGTTCTTCTGCGACCAGCGCGGTCACAGCGCGCCCACTCGGGTCGACGAGATCACCCTCGGCTTCCGAGTCGGTTGCGCCCGGCGCGGCGCCGGCCTGCGGCGCTTCCGCCTGCACACGTGCAGCTGCTTCGGCGACTGCGGCCTCCGCCTCCCGAGCGGCCCGGGCCGCCGCAGCGGCTCTCGCCCGTTCGACCTGCATCTCCGGGGTGATCCACAGCGGTTCGCCGTCCCCGTGCGTACCGTCCGGCGTCACCGACGTACCGGGACGCGGGCGCGGCAGTGGTTCCCCGGCCATCCCTGTCGGCGGCGCCTCCGGTGCGGCGGCGTCCGGTGCGTCCGACTCCTGGGCGGCCGGGTCGATCGGCTCCGGGGGTGGCGGGAATTCCGGCAGTGCTGTCAGGTCTGCCAGCGGTTCGATGTCGAATGCGGTGGGATCCGCCGGGAAGAACTGTGGTTGCCCCTCCCAGAAGAGCGCGCTGAGCGGCAGCCGGAGCCCCGCCGGTGAGTTACCAGGACTCAGGACGAGACGCCCGCGCCGGGTACGCCAGAGAGCACTGACCCAGCCGACACCGCGGGGGTTCCGGCTGATCGGCAGGAGGTATGCCGTCGGTGTACTCACCGACGAATCGAGTTCCGCCAGCAACTGCTGCCGGCGGTCGTCGGAGTCGGTCTCGGGGTCGATGTCCTTCTCAACCGCCGCGGTCGCTTCAGCCTCTTTGTTCGGCGGCATGCCGACTGGCAGTCGGACCAGTTCGGCCAACCTCAACAGTGGGTCCTCGTAGGCCGGAACGACCTGCGAATCGGGCAACCGCAACCGGCGGGCCAGCGATTCGATGAACGCCTTGGGCGACTTCGCCGTCGCAGGATCCGCGGGTCCCAGTCCACCCGGGGACTGCCAGTCGATCGTCGTCTGCGCGGCGGCCTTCGTCGGCCACGGGTCGTCCAGGAGGTCCGGGTTGCTCCACAACGCTTTGCCGTCGGCGCGCCAGATCAGGTCGATCTGCCAGCGCGGCAGCGGCTCGCCGGGGTACCACTTGCCCTGCCCACGTTGGACCAACCCGGTCGGCGCGTAGATCTTCTTGAGTCGATCGGTGAGGTCGGACGCCAGCGAGCGCTTGTGCGGTCCGTCCGCTGCGGTGGTCCATTCCGGATCGACCTGGTTGTCGAGCGAGACGAAGGTCGGCTCTCCGCCCACGGTCAGCCGGACATCGCTGGCGGCCATCCGGGCATCGAGGTCGGCCCCGAGATCGACGATCTTGCCCCACTGGTCGGCGGTGTACGGCAGCGTCACACGCGGGTCCTCGTGGAACCGGGTGACCTCGTTCGAGAAGTCCATCACCGCATGACATTTGCCGGTGGCCCCCGTGATCGGTGCCGCCGCGCCGGGATGCGGTGTCGCGGCCAGCGGGATGTGTCCTTCTCCGGCGAACAGACCCGACGTCGGATCCATCCCCACCCAGCCGGCACCCGGCAGGTACACCTCGGTCCACGCGTGCAGGTCGGTGAAGTCGGCGTCGGGCCCGGACGGACCGTCGATCGACTTGATGTCCGAGGTGAGCTGGACCAGATAACCGGAGACGAAACGCGCGGCCAGCCCCAGCCTGCGGAGGATCGCGACGAGCAGCCAGGCCGAATCTCGGCACGAGCCGATGCCACTGTCGAGGGTGAACTCCGGTTCCTGGACACCGGCTTCCAGACGCACCGTGTAGCGGACGTCGTCGCGGACGGCACTGTTGAGCGCCACCAGGTAGTCGATGATCCTGGTCTTACCGGTGACCCGGTGGTCTTCCACCCATTTCGTCACGAGCGGATCGTCGCCCGCCGAATCCACCGGACGCAGGTAGACCTCAAGGTCGCGCCGCAATTCCTCGGGGTAGGCGAATCCGACGTACTCGGCGAACTCTTCGATGAAGAAGTCGAAGGGGTTGATCGACGTCAGATCGGCCACCAAACCGACGGTGAAGCTCAAGACGTTCGTCGGCTCCGGAAACACCAGTCGCGCAAGATAGTTGCTGAACGCGTCCTGCTGCCAGTTGATGAAGTGTTCAGCTGGTTCGACCTTCAGAGAATAGGCCTCGATGGGAGTACGCGAATGCGGTGCCGGACGCAGCCGCAGCACATGCGGATACACCTTCGTCAACCTGTCGAAGTTGTACGTGGTCCGGTGTTCGAGTGCCACCTTGATGGTCAACGACCAATACCTCCATGCGCCGGTAAAAACCCTGGCTGCAAGTTCATCACAAGTTCGGCGATGACGCCGGGCTCGCGCGAGGAAACCGGCTACCGCCGTGTCGAGGCCACCTTGCGGGTCGTACGGCGGCTGTGGGCCCGGTGGATCAGCAGGACCGCGATTCCGGCGACGACGATGCCGACGAGGTTGATCACCAGCTGCGCGGTGGATTCTGCGGCCACCCGCCATTGCCCGAGGGTGGCCGCGACGACAGCGTAGCCTGCGGCAGGCACCGTGGTGACAGAGATGAAAACCCCCACCAGCGCAGCCGATTTCGACGATACGAGCGACAGCATCCCGGCAGCGCCCGCCAGCAGCGCGACGACGAGAGAGAATGGTCCGACCTGGTAGATGAAGTCGAGTTGGTCGGCGGTCGTCACGTCGGTCATGGCGATCCACCCCAGGCGTTCGGCGACCACTGCTCCCGCACCCGTCACCACCATCGCCAAGGGAAAGCCCACGGCGAGGGCCAGGACCGATCGTCGGGCCAGCGAGAATTTGCGCCGCACGATCGCCACCGCGATACCCGCCAACGGCCCGAACTCGGGTCCGACCACCATGCCGCCGACGACGGTCACCGGTGAATCGGTGACCACTCCGACCGCTGCGAGCAGGCAGGCGAGGCAGAGAAACGCCAGGAAAGTGACGCTGAGGGTGGCGTCCTCGTTCGTGTGCTCGAGCAGTTCGTCCCAGACGACCGCGTCCTCCGGGCCGCCGGGCGCATCCCGTTCGGCCTGTTCGGCCGCATTCGACAAGACGGTATCGAGCAGTTCGACCACGATGGCGCCGTCGGTCACCAGTTCCAGCGCGCGAAGCTGTTTGAGCAATTCGTTTGCGGCTTCACGCGTGACGTCCGCCTCGATCAGGTCACCGGCCGGCTCGAGCGCCGCGCCGGGCACCCTCGTCACATGCGTGACACCGATGCACTCCCGCAACGCGTCGACCACGTCGTCAGACCGCTTGGCCGGACTGATGATCCGCAGGTGCAGCACGCCTGATTATGTACCGGTGGTCGTCGCCTCCGCGGTCTTTGGCACAGTTTCTCTTGGCGCGGCCTCTTTTGACGCGGATTCTTTCGGGCCGGTTTCCTTCGCGGCGGGGGGCTTTGCGTCGATCCCGGATTCCTTGCGTTGCGCCGGAGTGATCGCTGCCGGCGCGTCGGTCAGCGGATCGACACCGCCACCGGACTTCGGGAAGGCGATCACGTCGCGAATCGACGGCTGGCCGGCGAGCAGGGCGGTGATGCGATCCCAGCCGAACGCGATGCCTCCATGCGGAGGCGCGCCGAAGGCAAAGGCATCCAACAGGAATCCGAACTTCTCCTGCGCCTCCTCGGTGCTGATGCCCATGATCTTGAAGACAAGCTCCTGGACCTCACGCTTATGTATACGGATCGACCCGCCGCCGATCTCGTTGCCGTTGCAGACGATGTCGTACGCGTACGCAAGCGCGGACCCCGGATCCGACTCGAGCACGTCGAGGGATTCCGGCTTCGGCGAGGTGAAGGCGTGGTGAACCGCGGTCCACGCTCCCGACCCCACCGCCACATCACCGCTGGCGGTGGCGTCGTCCGCGGGTTCGAAGAGCGGGGCGTCGACGACCCAGGTGAACGCCCAATCCCCTTCCTTGATCAGGCCGAGCCGCGCAGCGATCTCGCCGCGAGCGGCACCCAGCAGCGCCCGCTGGGCCTTGGCCGGCCCGGCCGCGAAGAACACACAGTCCCCCGGGTTGGCGCCGACGTGAGCAACCAGGCCAGCACGTTCGGCCTCTGAGAGGTTCTTTGCAACGGGGCCGCCAAGCGAACCATCCTCTTGGACAAGCACGTACGCGAGTCCCTTTGCTCCGCGCTGCTTGGCCCACTCCTGCCAGGCGTCGAGCTGCCTGCGTGGCTGTCCGGCCCCGCCCGGCATCACCACGGCGCCGACGTAGGGCGCCTGGAAGACCCGGAACGGTGTGTCTTTGAAATAATCCGCGCACTCGACGAGCTCGAGTCCGAATCGCAGATCGGGCTTGTCGCTGCCGAAGCGGCGCATCGCGTCGGCGTAGGTGATCCGCGGGATCGGGGTCGTGATGTCGACACCGATCAGCTTCCACAGAGCGGTCAGGATTTCTTCGGCGACCGTGATCACGTCGTCCTGCTCGACGAAGCTCATCTCGACGTCGAGCTGGGTGAACTCTGGCTGGCGATCGGCACGGAAGTCCTCGTCGCGGTAGCAACGAGCGATCTGGAAGTAGCGCTCCATCCCGGCCACCATCAGCAACTGCTTGAACAACTGCGGGCTCTGCGGCAACGCATAGAACGTGCCGGGCTGCAGCCGCGCAGGCACCAGGAAATCGCGGGCGCCTTCCGGGGTCGACCGCGTCAGCGTCGGCGTCTCTATCTCGACGAAGTCGTGATCCAACAAGACGTTGCGGGCGGCCTGGTTGACCTTCGACCGCAGGCGCAGGGCGTTGCCCGGACCCTCGCGCCGCAGATCGAGGTAGCGGTACTTGAGCCGGGCCTCTTCGCCCGGGTTCTCGTCGAGCTGGAACGGCAGCGGAGCCGATTCGTTGAGGACGACGAGTTCGGTGGCGTTGACCTCGATGTCACCCGACTCCAGGTTCGCGTTCTCGCTACCTGCCGGGCGCTGCTCGACCAGACCGGTCACCTGGACGCAGTACTCGGCACGCAACCGGTGTGCCGGCGTCGCGACGGCTTCGTCCCGGAAGACCACCTGCGCGAGACCGGAGCTGTCCCGCAGGTCGATGAAGATGACCCCGCCGTGGTCGCGCCGGCGCGACACCCAGCCGGTCAACGTCACCGTTTGCCCGGCGTTCTCGGCTCGCAGTGATCCGGCGAAATGGGTGCGCAGCACAGTGTTCCTCTCGAAGCTGACTGAAGTCGTGTCGTGCAACATCCTACGGCGACCACATTCGGCCGAGAACGCCCCTGCTCATGGGATGCTGAGCGCATGACATTCCGAGGTGGCGGACCACTCGACACGAGCAATGTTTCAGGGGGCGGCGGCGGCCGCGGCAAACTCGCCGTCGGTGGCGGCGCCGGGCTCATCATTGTCATCGTCGCCGCACTCTTCGGTTTCGACCCCGGTGTACTCGGGCTCGGCAGCGACGGCTCGAGTACGTCGACGTCCTCGTCGCAGGACCAATCGGCGATCGACGAGCAGATCCAGGGGTGCACCATCGAGAAGGCGAACGAGGACACGGTCTGCCGGATCGTCGCGACCACGAACAGCCTCGACGCGGTGTGGGCCGACATCATGCCCGGCTACCAGCCACCTCAGACCAAGATCTTCGAGGGCAGCGTCGACACCGCATGCGGGCCGGCCACCTCGGACGTCGGCCCGTTCTATTGCCCCGGCGACCAGACCGCGTACTTCGACCCGTCGTTCTTCGACGTCCTCACCGATCGCCTCGGTGGCGGCGACGGACCCCTGGCGCAGGAGTATGTCGTGGCGCACGAATACGGCCACCACATCGAATACCTGACCGGTGCCTTACAGAAAGGCCAGCGACAGGGCGCGGCCGGACCGACGTCGGGGTCGGTTCGAATCGAACTGCAGGCCGACTGCCTGGCCGGGGTCTGGGCGTTTCACGCGGACAAGGGTCCCGACGCGATGCTCGAGCCGCTGACCCAGCAACAGATCAACGATGTCATCCAGACGGCAAAGGCGATCGGCGACGACGCGATTCAAGGCGACAGCTCCAACCCCGAAGGTTGGACGCACGGGTCGTCCGATCAGCGGGTGCGCTGGTTCAATGTCGGCTATGGCTCGGGGGATCCGAACTCCTGCGACACCTTCGCTGCGGGCAGCCTGTGACGCGCGCGGCCGGCCGGGTCGACCGCATCGCCGACGGATACCTCGAACGTTCCTGCGCCCTGAACCCGATCGAGGCCACGCACCTCGGGGTGACCGGCCACGATCATCTGCTGACCGACTTCTCCCCTGAGGGTGAGGCCGATCGGGCCACCGCTCGAGGTGATGCACTCACAGCGTTGGCAGGTCAGCCGGCAGCAAACGACGTCGATCGCGTGACCGTGGCCACCATGAGCGATCAGCTCCGCCGGTCGCTCGCGATCGACGACGCAGGCCTGCGTACGGGTGAGGTGAACGTCATCGAATCGCCTCTGCAGTCGGTCCGGGACGTCTTCGACCTGATGCCGACGGGCACCACCGCCGAACAGGACGTCTTCCTCGCCAGGCTCACCCAGATCCCGGGCACCGTCGAATCGATCATCGAGGGCCTCCGGTACCGCCTCGGATCCGGCCCGCAGCTCACCAGCCGCCAGGTCGGGCTCGTCGCCGATCAAGCCGACACCGCGACCGCGTCGATCTTCAGCAATGCGACCGCTATCGAGTCCACGAATCAGGTCGAACTCCTCGACGACCTGCGCAGCCGGGTGGGCGAAGCGATGGCATCACTCGCAGCGGTGTTACGCGACGAGGTGCTCCCCCGGACCACGGATGCCGACGCCGTCGGCCGAGATCGCTATCAGCTGCATTCGGCCGAGTTCGTCGGGACCGACATCGACGTCGACGATTCATACGCATGGGGGCTGGAACTCCTCGATTCGATTGTGGCAGAGCAGGAGATGCTTGCCGAGCAGATCGCACCGGGGGAAGGAATTGCCGGCGCATTGGCAACACTGAATGCCGATCCGCGGTACCAGATGACCGATCGCGCCGGCTTCGTCGCCTGGATGCAGGACCTCTCCGATCGCGCGACCGCCGAGGTCGGGAAGGTGCACTTCGACATCCCGGCGGAGCTGACCGCGCTCGAGTGCCGACTCGCGCCGTCTGCGACGGGGATCATCTACTACACGATGCCCAGCGAGAATTTGTCACGTCCAGGCCGGATGTGGTGGTCGGTTCCCCCGCAGCAGAACGTCTTCCACACCTGGCAGGAGACGACCACCGTCTTCCACGAGGGCGTCCCCGGCCATCACCTGCAACTCGGGTCCGCGATGGTCAGTCCCGAATTGAACCGATGGCGCAAGCTGGCGTCGTTCACGTCCGGCCATGGTGAGGGCTGGGCGCTCTATGCCGAGCGGCTCATGGGAGAACTCGGCTGGCTCGACGATCCCGGCGACCGCATGGGAATGCTCGATTCTCAACGACTTAGGGCCGCTCGAGTGGTGGTCGACATCGGTGTGCACTGTGGTCTACGGGCACCGGAATCGGTGGGCGGCGGAACTTGGGACGCCGAGAAGGCCTGGGCCTTCCTCACCGCCGCGGTCGCGATGGACCGCACCGTGCTCAGGTTCGAACTAAACCGCTATCTCGGCTGGCCCGGGCAGGCGCCGTCCTACGCGCTGGGCCAACGGGTGTGGCAGCAGGCCCGCGACACGTATGCCCGGACCAATCCGACGCACTCGCTCAAGGACTTCCACAGCAAAGTGCTTGCGCTGGGCGGCGTCAGCCTCGACGTCCTGAAAGCCGAACTCGGCTGACCCACCACCGACCGTGCCGAACCGACCACCGACCGGGCCCCTAAAACCGTTGACCGGGCCCTTAGAACCGTTGACCGGGCCGTTTGGTCAGTCCGACGGCACCCAGCACCCGATCACTGCCTATAGGGGCACGATCAACGACTGTAACGGCACGCTCGGCGGCGTTGTCGGCACGCTCGGCGGCTAATCGGGTGGGTTCTCGGCGACCGGGAACGTCGGGGTGTGGGCCTGACTTCCCCAGGTCCGGCCGGTCTGCGGAGCGGGAGCGGGATCACCGCTGACGGTGAACGTGCAGGCCACGGATCCGGCCATGATCACCACACTCAGCGCGAGCGCGGACCACCACAACCGGATCCGGCGGTTCATGTTCCGGACGCCAATTGCGAAATGATGTGTGCCACCACGTCATCGAGCTTGATCCGTTGTTGCTCTCCGTTGCCGAGATCTTTGACCTCGACCTCACCTGCGTCGATCTCGTTGTCGCCGAGCACCAATGCGAACCGCGCCCCGGATCGGTCGGCGGCTTTCATCGCACCCTTGAGACCGCGGCCGCCGTAGGCGATGTCGACGCGGACGCCGCCGGCCCGCAATCGTCCTGCCACTGCTACCAGCTCGCTCTTCGCCGCGTCACCCATCGGTACGCCGAAGACCTCACACCGCGCGTCGCTCGCTGCAGCCAGACCCTCGGCCTCCAACGCCAGCACCGTGCGATCGACACCGAGTCCATAACCGATACCCGACAACTCGAGTTTTCCACCGAGTTGTTTCATCAAACCGTCGTAGCGACCACCGCCACCGATTCCGGACTGCGCCCCGAGCCCGTCGTGGACGAACTCGAAGGTCGTCTTCGTGTAGTAATCGAGCCCGCGCACCAGCCGCGGGTTCTTCTCGTACGGAACGCCGAGGCGATCGAGATGACCGATCACCGCGTCATAGTGCTCACGCGCGGAATCGGACAAGTAGTCGATCATCAGCGGCGCACCTGCTGTCGCCTCCCGGATGTGGGGACGCTTGTCATCGAGCACCCGCAATGGGTTGATCTCCGCCCGACGTCTGGTGTCCTCATCGAGATCGAGCCCGAAGAGGTACTGCTGCAGCGCTCCTCGATACTGTGGACGGCACGTGTCGTCGCCGAGCGAGGTGATCTCCAACCGGTAGCCCGTCAGCCCCAGTGCCCGGAAACCTTCGTCGGCGATCGCAATCACCTCGGCATCCAGGGCAGGGTCATCGATACCGATCGCCTCGACACCGACCTGCTGCAATTGCCGGTAGCGGCCGGTCTGCGGCTTCTCGTACCGGAAGAACGGCCCCGCATACGACAGCTTGACCGGCAGTTGCCCCCGGTCGAGACCGTGCTGGATGACCGCCCGCATCACGCCGGCGGTTCCCTCAGGACGCAGGGTGACCGACCGGTCCCCGCGATCGGCGAAGGTGTACATCTCTTTCGACACCACATCGGTGGACTCCCCCACACCGCGTGCGAACAGCGCCGTGTCCTCGAAGATCGGCAGTTCGACGTGGGAGTAGCCGGCCAGCCGCGCTGCCCGCGACAACGTGTCCCTGACGGCCACGAACTGCGCGGACTGCGGTGGGAGGTAGTCGGGAATCCCCCGCGGAGCCTGAAATCCGGCATTCACAGTCCGTGACGTCCCTTCTGACGATCATGTGTCGTCCCATCCTGCCCGGCACCGGGCAGATCGACCAAAAACGGATTAGAGGCGCGCTCCTGGCCGATGCTCGTCTGTTCACCGTGGCCGGGTAGCACCACGGTCTCGTCGGCCAGGGGCAGCAGCCGCTCGGCAATCGAGTCGAGTAGTTGCTGGTGGTCGCCCCCCGGCAGGTCGGTACGACCGATCGATCCCGCGAACAAAACGTCGCCGGAGAAGCACACGGGCACCTGCCCGTCGGGGGTGTCGACGGCGATTCCGAACAGCACCGACCCCTGCGTGTGGCCGGGCGCCAGATCCACCGAGAATGTGAGCCCGGCGACCTCGAGGTCTTCGCGGTCGACGAGGTCGATCACCTTGTCAGGCTCCCGGAACACGGTGTCGCCGATCATCGCGCCGAGCGCCCGGCCGATCCCAGCGGCCGGGTCGGCGAGCATGTGTCTGTCAGCCGGATGGATGAATGCCGGTATCCCGTATTCGTCGCACAACTCGGTGGCATTCCAGGTGTGGTCGAGATGCCCGTGGGTGAGCAGCACGGCCACCGGGTTCAGATCATGTTCCGCGAGCAGCTTCCGGACGCCCGGGGCCGCATCTTGACCTGGATCGATGATGATCGCATCGGAACCGGGGTGTTGCGCCACCACATAGCAGTTGGTTGCGAACATGCCCGCGGGAAAGCCCGTGATCAGCATGGTCTGTACTCCTGGGTCGGGGAACGTGTAAGACCATCATCCCAGCGACAGCAAACCGCTTGGGCCCCGGCCGGGGACAGTGGCCCACGGCGCGCCACCGTCCCACTCATATACCGTGCTCTCAGCAACTGCTGGCAGACTCGCACCGGATGCCCCGGCTGACGGGGATGTGCCCTACACGACGACTTCGACGGAGGATCTCTGCAGTGTCGAGCAACGAGCAACGACGGCAGGCGGCGAAACGCAAGCTGGAGAAGCGGTTGGAGCGGCAGCAGCAGGCTGCGCGCAAGCGCAAGATCATCATCATCTCCACCTCGGTGGTGCTGGTGGTGGCCGTCGCGGCGGTGGCCACGACGCTCATCGTGAAGAAGGTCGCCGACGACAACGAGAAGGCTCGCTGGACTGCCTGCAGCTTCGTCGCCGACCCGACCGACCCGTTCGCGGGCCTGCCGGACACCGTTCCGGCCGAGGTACCGGCAGATCAGCAACCGAAGTTTCAACAGTTCCTCGATGAGCTCAAAGCCGGCGCGCCCAACCAGCGCAAAGCGCCCATCCCCGGGGACAAGCAACTCAAAGAGGGCACGGTCGACGCCGTCTTCGCGACGAGCCAAGGCGACATCCCGGTGCAATTGAACCGCAAAGACGCACCCTGCAACGTCGGCGCGTTCGAGGGGCTCATCAAACAGAACTACTTCAACGACACCTCCTGCCACCGGCTGACCAACGATCAGCTCAAGGTGCTGCAGTGCGGAGACCCGACGGCAACGGGCCGCGGCGGCCCCGGCTGGCAGAGTCCCGACGAGCCGCCGACCGGGTTCGCGCCTGCCGGTGAGCCCGACCCGACGTCCGGCGCACAGCCGGTGACCTATCCGCGCGGGACCATCGCGGTCGCCAACAGCGGCAAGAACCAGGAAACCGGAGCAGGTACCGGTGGCAGCCAGTTCTTCATGGTGATCCAGGACGGCGTCCTGCCGGCGGACTACACCGTCATCGGCAAGGTCGAGGAGCCAGGACTGCAGGTGCTGGACAAGGTTCTCGCGGGTGGCATCACACCGGGCCTGCGTCCGAACCAGCAGACCGGATCGCTCGACGAGAATCCCACCGACGGCAAACCTGTTCTGCCGGTGGAGATCAGCACCGCCACCATCACGAATTGACCGAGCGCCTCGGCCGCCTGGAGATCAGGCGGCCGAGGTGACGCGGTAGACGTCGTACACGCCTTCTACGTTGCGCACCACGTTCAGCACATGGCCCAGGTGTTTGGGGTCCCCCATCTCGAAGGTGAACTTACTGATCGCCACCCGGTCGCGGCTGGTGGTCACCGAGGCCGACAAGATGTTCACGCGCTCGTCGGCGAGCACTCTGGTCACGTCTGAGAGCAGGCGCGAACGGTCGAGCGCCTCGACCTGGATGGCCACCAGGAACACCGAGGACGGAGACGGCGCCCACTTCACCTCGATGAGACGTTCGGACTGTTCCCGTAGCGCACTGGCATTGGTGCAGTCGGTGCGGTGCACGCTGACGCCGCCTCCGCGGGTGACGAAACCCATGATCTCGTCGCCGGGCACAGGGGTGCAGCACTTGGCCAGCTTCGCCAGCACGCCCTCGGCACCGGGAATGACGACGCCCGCATCGCCGGTTTGCCGTGCAGGCGACGGCATCGTCGACGGCGTCGACCGCTCGGCGAGTTCCTCCTCGGCGTCCTCGAGCCCGCCGAGTTGCGCCACCAACCTGCTGACGACGTGGCGCGCCGATACGTGGCCCTCACCGACCGCTGTGTAGAGCGCAGAGACGTCCACGAACCTCAGTTCGTTCGCGATGGCGCCCATCGAGTCACTGTTGAGCAACCGCTGGATCGGAAGCCCGCCCCGTCGAACCTCTTTGGCGATCGCATCCTTGCCGCTCTCGAGGGCCTCCTCCCGGCGCTCCTTCGCGAACCATTGCCTGATCTTCGCCTTGGCGCGTGGACTGACCACGAAGGTCGCCCAGTCTCGCGAGGGACCTGCCGTGGCGGCCTTGGAGGTGAACACCTCGACGACTTCGCCGTTTTCGAGGGTGCGTTCGAGGGCAACGAGACGCCCGTTGACCCGAGCGCCGATGCATCGGTGCCCGACCTCGGTGTGCACCGCGTACGCGAAGTCCACGGGTGTCGATCCCGTCGGCAGCGTGATCACGTCACCCTTCGGGGTGAACACGAAGATTTCCTTGACCGCGAGGTCGTAGCGCAGCGACTCCAGGAACTCGCCGGGATCGGCTGCCTCCCTTTGCCAGTCGAGTAGTTGCCGCATCCAGGCCATGTCGTCGATCTCGGCCGAATCGGAGCTGTGTTTGCCTTTCGTCTCCTTGTATCGCCAGTGCGCGGCGATACCGAACTCGGCGGTCCGGTGCATGTCGCGGGTACGGATCTGGACCTCGAGCGGCTTGCCCTCGGGTCCGATGACGGTGGTGTGCAGGGACTGGTAGACACCGAACCGCGGCTGGGCGATGTAGTCCTTGAACCTGCCCGCCATCGGCTGCCAGAGCGAATGAACAACGCCCACAGCGGCATAGCAGTCACGCAGGTCGTCGCAGAGGATACGCATACCGACGAGGTCGTGGATGTCGTCGAACTCGCGTCCCTTGACGATCATCTTCTGGTAGATCGACCAGTAGTGTTTCGGTCTGCCCTCCACCGTTGCATCGATCCGGGAACCGGTGAGCGCGTTGACGATATCGGCGCGCACCCGAGCCAGGTAGGTGTCGCGCGAGGGCGCCCGGTCGGCGACCAGCCGTACTATCTCCTCGTATCGTTTCGGATGCAGGATGGCGAACGCGAGATCTTCGAGCTCCCATTTGACGGTCGCCATACCGAGCCGGTGCGCCAGCGGAGCGATGACCTCGAGGGTTTCGCGCGCCTTGCGCGCCTGCTTCTCCGGCGGCAGGAACCGCATGGTCCGCATGTTGTGCAGACGGTCGGCGACCTTGATCACCAGCACCCGCGGATCTCGCGCCATCGCGATGATCATCTTGCGGATGGTCTCGGCCTCCGCGGCATTCCCGAGCGCGACCTTGTCCAGCTTGGTGACACCGTCGACCAGATGCGCGACTTCCTGCCCGAAATCCTCGGACAGTGCTTCGAGGGAGTACCCGGTGTCCTCGACGGTGTCGTGCAGCAGCGCTGCCACCAGTGTGGTGGTGTCCATGCCCAGATCAGCGAGGATCGTCGCCACGGCCAGCGGATGGGTGATGTACGGGTCGCCGGATTTGCGGAACTGCCCGCTGTGCTTGGACTCGGCGGTGTCGTAGGCGCGCTGCAGAACAGTGACGTCCGCCTTCGGATACCCGTCACGATGCAGGGCCACAAGCGGTTCCAGAACCGGCCGAATCGAACTCTTGGTCGCAGTCATACGCCGCGCCAGGCGGGCCCGCACCCGGCGGGAGGCCGATGTCGGGACAGAACCGGTGGCGCTCTTGGCGGGCTCATCCACCGCCGGTGCAGTCGCGCCGCCGTCGCCCATCTCGCCACCTGAGGTCTGCGTGAGAGCTCCGGGAGTCTCTTCTGCCATCTCACCACCTCCTGATGTACATCTCGCCTACTGTCCTGTCCGACACTGCGGGCGATATCGCCCAACCCTAGTCGCCCGATCGCGTTGACCTCGTGATGGCTCCGGCGCTATCCCGGAGCGAGCGCCGAGACCTCGATGTCGCCGCAGGCCGTCTCGATCGCGGCGCGGCCGCCGAGTCCGTCCAGTTCCATCACCACCGCGACCGCGACGGGCACCGCACCTGCCTGCCGCAGGAGCTTCACCGCGGCGACGACCGTCCCACCGGTCGCCAGGACATCGTCGACCACCAGGACCCGGACGCCGGTGAGGTCCAGTCCGTCCGCCGGGATCTCCAGACAAGCCGTTCCGTATTCGAGGGTGTACGCCTCGGTGAACACCGGGGGCGGCAGCTTTCCGGCTTTGCGAACCGCCAGGACTCCGGTACCCAGGTGCAGGGCCACACCCGAACCCAACAGGAATCCGCGAGCGTCGATTCCCGCGACGAGGTCGACATCGCCGGCTGCGAATCCCGCCAGACCGGCGATCACCGCGCGCAGACCGGTAGCGTCGGCGAGAACGGGTGAGAGGTCCTTGAATTGGATTCCGGGAGCGGGGAAGTCGGCCACCTTCCGGGTCAGGCGCTCTATGGCGGACAGCGCCTCGCGGCCGGTCTGTGTCTGGGCGTTCATCGCCTTGTCCTCACGGTGTGGTCGGTCGGTCGGTCGTGTTGCGGAGCCGTGTCGGTCGTTCACGGCGTGCTCACCATCCAGCGGTCGATGTTCCAGCCGGTCCCCGACCGTGACAGTCCTGACACGACGTGTACGACATTGTCCCCCGCGCGCCGGGTTCGGGGCGAGGTGAACAACGGCAGCGCCGGCATGTCACGCCACAGCAGGCTTTCGATCTCGCGCACCAGTGGAAGTCGATCCGCAGCGTGCACCGTCACCGCGAGTTCGTCGATCAACGCAGAGACCCTGGCATTTTGGTACCCACCGATGTTGCTGGGGTCGCCGCCGTAGAAGGCGTAGGTGTCCCGGGTCGGATCAGCGGCACCTGTCGCCGCGAAGCCGTTGCCGGACGCCGTGATCAGTGCATCTGCTTCTCCACCCAGGTTTGCCGGGCCGACCGAGTCGGACGCGACGTCGATGACGGTGATGCCGGCCCCTTGACAGCTCGCTGCCATCGCAGCGACCATCTGTGCTCTTCTGCCGTCCGGAGCGACGTATCCGACCCGGACCGTCAGAGCTCCGGTGTCACGGCGCGCATCGCGCGCCTCGTTTCCCGCACGCACCGGATCGGCCCGGAGGTAGTCGCGCCCGAACTCTGCATCGATGGTGCCCGTCAGCAGTTCGTCGGGTCCGAGGATGTGGTTGTTGCTGACCGGCGCGCCCCGACCGAACTCGCGGGCCAGACCATCACGGGGTATGCAGGCCGCGAATGCCCGCCGCACTGCAGGATCGGCCAGGACACCCGACCCGGCCATCACGAGACGCTCGACCCCGAGTGACGACATCGGGGCGGGGCCGGCGGTAGCTGCCGGCGGGACACTGTGTGCGCCACGCGGCACCGGGTCGACGCCATAGGTGCCGGCCGCGATGTCGAGGACGTCGACGGAGTTCGCACCTTCTCCCTCGGACAGATCGTCGGCCAGCGCCGAATGTCGCGGCCACACAGTGATCCGGCGATCGCCGGCAGGCTGGCCCCACCATCGGTCGTTCGCGCGGAGAACAAGACCGCCATCGTCGGTGTACTCGTCCACGCGCAGCGGGCCGAGCGATGGGTAGCCCTCCGGGTCGAACTCTCCCGGGACCATGCTCCATCCCGTGCTCCAGATCCTGGCTATGTCGGCAAGCACACGTCGGTCGGGCCGGCGGATCGGGCCGACGACGTCAGCGATGCCGGCGCCCCTGGTGACCACCTGCGGTGGCAGCAGTGTTCCCGGCCCGAACAGCGCCCGCCAGTCGCGATATGCACGCCCGCGCTTGAACGTGACCGTTGCCGTCTTGGCACCGGGCCGGCAATCGACCTGTTCGATGTCGCGATAACCAGCCGTGCTGACCACGTCGAAGCCATCGAACCGGCCGCTGTGGGCCGCCCACGCCAGCACCAGCGCATCGCAGGTCAGTGGGACACCGTCCGAGTACACCGCACGCGGGTTGATGTCGTAGCGGACCGCCAGAGCACCCGACGCCACGGGTTCGATAGCCGTCGTACCGATGTCGGTGTCGGCGATGACCCGGCCGTCCGGGCCGAGGTAGCTGAACCCGGGCAGCACCCTCGACAGGGCCATCCCCGCGCCACCGGTGGCGCCGGACAGCGTCTCGGTGTTGTAGGTGGTCACGGCCGCGTCGACCACGTAGTTGATGGTCGGTTCGGCGGGCTCCGAACAGGCCACGAGCAGACTCCCGACCGACACCGCCGCCAGCGCGGCACCGATCATCGCGCGGGAGCTCATGACCCGTGAGGCTAGCGCTTGCGCCTGCGTTTACCGGAGGGGCGCGCCCCAGGTTGCGGCGAGGCTGCCGTACGACGGACTGCGGGCGCCGATTTCGTGAGAGTTGTGGTGGACCCCGCACCTGTCGACTCGGTGGCGACTGCAGCAGTGCCGCGCGTGTCCCGCTCGGCGCGCTTTGCCAGCACCTTGCGGGTGTGCGACCCGATGTCCCGGCGGCGTTCTTTCAACGTCACCAGCAACGGTGTGGCGAAGAAGATCGACGAGTAGGTACCCGTGACGACACCGACCATCTGCACCAGACCGAGGTCTTTGAGGGTCCCGACGCCGAGCAGCCACACTGCGATCACCATCAGCGCCAGCACCGGGAGCACGGAGATCACCGTCGTGTTGATCGACCGCATGAGTGTCTGGTTGATGGCCAGGTTCGCCTGCTCTGCGTAGGTTCGTCTGCTCGTGTGCAGTACGCCTCGAACGTTCTCCTCGACCTTGTCGAAGACGACCACGGTGTCGTAGAGCGAAAATCCCAGGATGGCGAGGAATCCGATGACGGTGGCCGGGGTCACCTCGAATCCCACCAGCGAGTAGATACCCGCCGTGGTGGCGATGTCGAAGAACAGCGCCGCCATGGCCGACAGCGCCATCTCCCTGTCGAACCGGATCGCGATGTAGATCGTCACGATGACGAGGAACACCAACAGCGCGATGAGCGCCTTTTCGGTGATCTCACCGCCCCAGGTGGAGCTCACGTCCGACGAACTGACGTCATTCGGCGCGATCTGGAACTCCTCGGCGATCGCATTGGTGATCGTCACCAGTTGCGCGGCATTGAGGGTCTCGGTGCGGATCTGCACGGTCTGGCTTCCGCCCGACCCCGCTGTCTGTACCGTCTGTGGATCCTCCCCGAGCGCCTTCGAATAGGTGTCCTCGACCTGGCTGGTCGACACCTCGCCGGTTTTCGGGAACGAGATCTGCGTGCCGCCCTCGAACTCGATCCCGAGTGTGAACCCTCGGAATCCGATGCTCGCCAGCGAGATGATCACCATCGCGGCAGTGATCATGAACCACATCCGGCGGCGGCCGACGATCTCGAACGCCCCGGTACCGGTGTAAAGCCGCGAGAGGATCGAGCGGTTCTTGGCGGACACGAAGTTCGCGTCACTGGTCGGTGCCAGGCGATCTGCTTCAGCCATTGGGCTCTCCTCCCGAGGTCGGATCAGTGGACGAACCCGGACTCGTGGTCACAGACGTACGCTCGTCGGCGGCCTGACGGCGTTCGCGCGCGACCTCTGTCACCGCGCCGAGGCCGTTGACGTTCGGTTTGGACAGGAACTTCGATCGTGAGGCGTAGACCACCAGCGGGTGGGTGACCATGAAGACCACCGCGATGTCGAGGATGGTGGTGAGGCCGAGCGTGAACGCGAATCCGCGCACATCGCCGATCGCCAGGAAATAGAGGACGGCCGCCGAGATCAGACTGACCATGTTGCCCGACCAGATGGTTCGTTTGGCACGGGCCCAGCCACGCGGTACCGCCGACCGGAAACTCCGGCCCTCGCGCATCTCGTCCTTGATTCGCTCGAAGTAGACGACAAAGGAGTCCGCCGTCATACCGATACCGATGACGAGTCCGGCGATTCCGGCGAGGTCGAGCGTGAAGTTGATGTAGCGGCCGAGCAGCACCATGATCCCGTAGACCATGACCCCGGACGCCACCAGGGAAAGGATCGTGAGAATTCCCAGCATCCGGTAGTACGCCAGGGCATAGATGAACACCGCGATGAGTCCGATCAGACCCGCGATCAACCCTGCCTGCAGCGATGCCCACCCCAAGGTGGCCGAGACCGTCTCTGCGTCAGAAGCCTCGAACGACAAAGGAAGTGAGCCGTATTTGAGGACGTTGGCCAAGTCCTTGGCCTCTGTCTGGGTGAAATCGCCACTGACCTCGGTGGTGCCGTTGATGGCACCGTTGATCTGGGGTGCACTCACCACCTTGGAGTCGAGGGTGAAAGCGGTTGCCTTGCCGATGTTCTGAGCCGTATAGCTGGACCAGCGCTCGCTCGCACCACCCTTGTAGTCGAGGCGGACGATCCAGGCGCCTGCGCCCTGTGTGGTGCCGGCTTCTGCCTCTGCGATATCGCTACCGCGCAGGATCTGCGGCTCGAGAAGGTAGACCTGGGTGCCGTCTTCGGAGCAGGTCACCAGGTATTCGTCCGGGTTGTCGTTGCCCTGCAATGGATCCGGCGCCGCCGGGTCGCAGTTCATCTTCGCCATCTGTGCGGTCAACGCATCGAGATTGGCGTCCTTCGGGGCCTGCCGAAGCGCTTTCGCCTCGGCGATGGCCTCTTCCGCGGTCTGGCCCGCGGGCGGGGGTGAGGCGTTGGGCTGAGGGGTCGCCGGTTGCACGGTCGCAACCGGGCGGACGTAGAGGAGCGCGGTCTGACCGAGTGTCCGGGCCTGTTTGCCGTCGTCGCCAGGTACGGTGATCACGAGATTGTCCCCGTCGATGATCACCTCGGATCCGGACACCCCGAGTCCGTTGACACGGTTCTCGATGATCTGCTTGGCCTTGTCGAGCTGATCCCGGCTCGGCGCATTCCCGTCGGGCGTGCGCGCGGTGAGGGTGACCCGGGTACCACCCTGCAGGTCGATACCGAGTTTGGGGGTCGGATCCTTGCTACCGGTGAAGAACACCAGTCCATACGTAACGATCATCAGTAAGAAAAAGACGATCAACATCCGTGAGGGCGATACCTCACGGTTCGACGACGATGCCACGCTGCCTACGTCTCCTCATTTTGCTCAACTAACCCCGTACGCGCCGCAGGGGCGCCTGCCACGGTACGTGCCACGGCCACGAACATGCCCGCGGCACCACACGTGTGGCGCCCCTGTGACGAGTTGGTCTTACGCTTTGTCTTGGTCTCCGCGCGACTTGTCGAGACTGATGTGGTCATCATTCTCGGTCAGGGCGTCGAGGTCCTCATCATCGTCGTGGATGCCGTTCGCCTCGAAATCGGGGTCGATCAACCCGACACCGGGGTAGCTGTCGGCCAGGTCGTCGGCGTGGACGACCTCGCGGATGGCGAGCCGGTTCCAGCGGGTGACGACCCCGTCGGCGATCTCCAGGTCGACCGTGCCGTCTGCCAGGCCGGCGATGGTCCCGTACATTCCGGAAGTCGTCTGGATTCGGGCACCGATCTGCAGGTTCTCCTGCATCTCCTTGGCATCCGCGGCCGCCTTCTTCTGGCGACGTACGGACAGGAACATGATGCCGACCAGGAAGACCAGCAGGATAGGGAATATCAATTCCATGATGGTGTGTTCAATCCTCGATTGTGTGTTCGTGGTCACGAGCAGCGCCCGCAATCACAACCAGTGTGCCATCCCCGCGCCGCAGCGCCCGAATTCAACTCTCAGATCTCTTGGTCGTCCGGGTCGAAGAGCGAGATCATGCCGGCGCCCTCGTCACGAGCTCGGACCCCGAACGCCGCGTTGAGGGCGCCGGCCGGCGGCGTGAGACCCAGGTGATGCCATGCGGCCGCGGTGGCCACCCGCCCACGAGGCGTACGGGCGATCATCCCGGCACGTACGAGGAATGGCTCACAGACCTCTTCGACTGTCGCCGGCTCCTCGCCTACCGCGACCGCCAGCGTCGAGACGCCAACCGGGCCGCCGCCGAAGCCCCGGACAAGCGCGGCCAGGACGGCCCGGTCCAGCCGGTCGAATCCGAGCTCGTCGACGTCGTAGACCGCGAGTGCCGCCCGGGCGATCGGTAAGGTCACGAGGCCGTCGGCCCGCACCTCGGCGTAGTCGCGCACGCGGCGCAGCAGTCGGTTGGCGATACGCGGCGTACCGCGAGATCGGGAGGCGATCTCGGCGCCGGCGTCGGGTTGCATGGTGATGCCGAGGATTCCGGCGGACCGGGTGAGAACCCGCTCCAGCTCCCCCGTGTCGTAGAACTCCATGTGCGCGGTGAAGCCGAAGCGATCACGCAGAGGGCCGGTGAGCGCACCCGATCTCGTGGTGGCCCCGACCAGCGTGAACGGCGCGACGTCGAGTGGTATCGAGGTGGCACCCGGCCCTTTTCCGACCACCACATCGACGCGGAAATCCTCCATCGCCAAATAGAGCATCTCCTCGGCGGGGCGCGCGATGCGGTGGATCTCATCGATGAACAACACATCGCCTTCGACGAGGTTGGACAGCATCGCGGCGAGATCTCCCGCGCGTTCGAGCGCCGGGCCGGACGTGACCCGTAGGGCGGCGCCCATCTCCCCCGCGATGATCATCGCCAAGGAGGTCTTGCCGAGGCCGGGAGGGCCCGACAGCAAGATGTGATCGGGCGTCCCACCGCGGCCACGGGCGGCCTGCAGGACGAGGTCCAATTGCTCGCACACCCGGGGCTGGCCGATGAACTCGCCGAGAGACCTGGGTCGCAAACTGTTGTCGAGATCGCCGTCACCACCGATACGACCGGCATTGACCGTCCTGTTGGCGCTATCGGTACCGGCCGCCCTGTCTGGATCGAACGCTGCGTCGGGACCGAACGCTCCGTCCTGGCCTACCCCACCGTCGGGGTCGAAGTTGCCGCCGGTCACTTCGATCTACCCAGTGATGCCAGGCCGGCACGTAGTACGGTCGCTGAATCGGCGCCCGGCTGATCTGCCAGTACGGCAATGACGGTCTTCTCCGCAATCGGGGCGGCAAAGCCGAGCCCGACGAGGGCCTCGATGACCTGATCGCGCACCGACGAACTGCCGGGCCCGGCCGGCGCTCCGGTGGCAGAGTGCGGACGGTCGACTTTGTCACGCAGCTCCACGACGAGACGCTCGGCGACTCTCTTGCCGATCCCGGGAACGCTCATGAGTGCCTTCGTGTCCTCACCTGCCAACGCGTGCCGCAGGGCATCGGGTTCGAGAACTGCCAGGGTGGCCATCGCCAGTCGTGGACCGACGCCGGTCACCGTCTGCAACAGCGTGAACAGAGAGCGTGCGTCGGGCTCGGTGAACCCGTACAGGGTCATCGAGTCCTCGCGGACGATCATCGTCGTCAGCAGGGTCGCCTCGGTGCCCCGATGCACAGATCCTGCGGTGGTCGGAGTCACGAGAACGCGATAACCGACTCCAGCGCAATCGATCACGACGTGATCGAGTGCCACATCCACCACCGGGCCACGGACCGAGGAGATCACCGCTGTACCGCCTTCTTCGCCTGGGCGACACGTTCTCGATACGCCCGCTGCTGTGCCACTGCCTGCGCCTGGGCCTGGGCCATCCGCTCGGCCACGGGACCCCGCCAGCAATGGCATATCGCCAGTGCCAAGGCGTCGGCGGCATCGGCCGGTTTGGGTGCCTGCTGCATTCCCAGGATTCGGGTCACCATTGCGGTGACCTGGGCTTTATCGGCCCGACCACTGCCGGTGACCGCTGCTTTCACCTCGCTGGGGGTGTGAAATCGAACCGGGATGTCGCGTTTGGCGGCTGCCAGCGCGACCACACCGCCGGCCTGCGCGGTGCCCATCGCGGTACTGACCTGGTGTTGGGCGAAGACCCGTTCGATCGCCACCACGTCAGGACTGTGGACCGCGATCCAGTGCTCGGCGGCGTTGTAGATCGCGAGCAACCGGTTCTCGAGGGCCATCTCCGGCGGCGTCCGCACGACGTCGACGTCCAGCGCGGTGACCGCGCGGCCCGCACCCGATTCGATTAGCGCGATGCCGCATCTCGTCAGCCCTGGGTCCACACCCATCACCCGCATCTACGACTACCTCACCAGACCTCGAGCGAACGCGAACAGTTGTTCGATATCGTAGCTGGACGCCATCACAATCCGGGGTACCAACACACCCGAGTCCCGACCGCGGTCGGAACGACTCGCACTGACACCGCCCGCGTGCGGCCCCGCGTGCTCTGGACGGAGGAGCGAGGGAGCGCAGCGACTGAGTCGACGAAGGAAGAGCACGCGATGAAGGGCCGCACGCCCCGCGCAGCGAAGCGGAGCGAAAAGACACAGCGGCGACACAAGCGCACACTCCCGGCCCGACCCGGCCGGGACAGCAGCCCCTAGTCGTCCGCCTCCAACTCAGCCAATACCTCATCGCTGATGTCCACATTCGAATAGACGTCTTGCACGTCGTCGGAGTCCTCGAGCGCGTCGATCAGGCGGAACACCTTACGGGCACCGTCGGCGTCGACCGGCACCTCGACCGACGCCCGAAAGCTCGCCTCAGCAGACTCGTAATCGATACCGGCCTCCTGAAGGGCGGACCGGACGGCGACGAGATCGGTTGGCTCGCTGACGATCTCGAAGGTGTCGCCGAGGTCAGTGATCTCCTCTGCTCCTGCCTCGAGCACGGCCATCAGCACGTCGTCCTCGGTCTGGCCTGCTTTTTCGAGAGTCACCACACCCTTGCGGTGAAACAGGTACGAGACCGAACCGGGGTCTGCCATGTTGCCCCCGTTGCGGCTCATCGCAGTGCGCACCTCGGTGGCAGCGCGGTTCCTGTTGTCGGTGAGACACTCGATGAGGATCGCGACGCCATTGGGGCCGTAGCCCTCGTACGTGATGTTCTGCCAGTCGGCGCCACCGGCCTCTTCGCCGCCGCCGCGCTTGCGGGCCCGCTCGATGTTGTCGTTCGGGACCGACGACTTCTTGGCCTTCTGGATGGCGTCGAACAACGTCGGGTTGCCACTCGGGTCACCGCCGCCGGTACGCGCTGCAACCTCGATGTTCTTCACGAGCTTGGCAAACATCTTGCCGCGCTTGGCATCAACCACCGCCTTCTTGTGTTTGGTGGTGGCCCATTTGGAGTGGCCGCTCATTGGCGCAAGCCCCTTTCATGATGCCCGGCGTAGGCATGCGGTCGGTTCGTGGTCGGTGGCGGGTCTTTGAACTGCGGACCGATCCTACTCCCGCGCCGCGGTGCCCAGATGCAGGCTCGGCGGGTTTCAGCGTGCCGAGCGCGCCATCTCGACGAAATACTCGTGGACGCGACGATCCCCGGTGACCTCGGGATGAAAGGACGTGGCCAGGACGACACCTTGGCGAACCGCGACGATCCGGCCCTCCGCGGGCCCTTCTGGCACCACCCCCAGGACCTCCACGGCCTCCCCTGTCGACTCGACCCATGGCGCTCTGATGAAGACGGCACGCATCGGGCCCCCGGCGAAGCCGTCGAGTTCCAGATCTGTCTCGAATGAAGCGACCTGCCGACCGAAAGCGTTGCGCCGCACCGTGATGTCCAGGGCGTCCAGGTGACGGGCATCCGGCCTGGTGTCGAGGATGTCGGTCGCCAGCATGATCATCCCGGCACACGATCCGTATGCGGGCAGGCCACCGGCGAGGGCTGATCGCAAAGGCTCCAGGAGATCGAGCAGGACGAGCAACCGGCTCATCGTCGTCGACTCTCCGCCCGGAATGATGATCCCGTCGATCGATGCGAGTTCTGCCGGTCTGCGCACAGAGACAGACTCCACCCCGATGGCGGAGAGGGCGGCGTGGTGTTCGCGGACGTCTCCTTGCAGCGCGAGGACACCGATCCGCAGCGTGGCGCTCAATTCTCCCGCTTGGCGTGCTGGTCCTTGGGGACCTCGCGTCCGGTGCGGGTCAGCCCCTCCTGGGTCACCGCTGCCACCATCACCCCGCGGTGGTCGTAGATCCTGCCCTGGGTCAGTGCGCGACCGCCACCGGCCGATGGCGACGTCTGGTCGTAGAGGAGCCATTCGTCGGCCCGGAACGGGCGCATGAACCACATCGCGTGATCGAGCGACGCGAACTGCGCGTCCTCATCGGGGTGTGCGACCTTGGCCGAACCGAGCAGAGTCATATCGCTCATGTACGCGAGCGTGCAGACATGAAAGACCTGGTCGTCGGGCAGCCGGTTGCGGTATCGGAACCAGACCTGCTGCTGGGAAGCCAGATCCCGGCTCCCGATCAGCTGGTCACGTGGCACGATTCGGACGTCGAAATTCTCCCACTCGCGATACGGGGCCGTGAGATCCACGTCCTCGGAATCGAGGATGTCGGGCAGGTCTTCGGGGCGGGGTACCCGAGGCATGCTGTCCTGATGTTCGTACCCCTGATCCTCGACATGGAACGAGGCCGACATCGTGAAGATCGCCAGTCCGTCCTGGATCGCGGTGACACGACGCGTGCAGAACGAACGGCCGTCGCGTACCCGATCGACGAGGTAGACCGTCGGCTCTTTCGGGTTGCCCCCACGCAGAAAGTATCCGTGCAGCGAGTGCACCCGAAACCTGTCCTCGACGGTGCGGGTCGCCGATACCAGCGACTGCCCGGCAACCTGACCGCCGAACGTCCGCTGCAGAAAACTAGGATGTACGCGTCCTCGATAGATGTCCTTCTCGATCGCCTCGAGTTCCAGGATCTCCTCGATCATCGCCATGGCCATGTGACCCCTTTCCGACAACGATTATTGCCCACCGTCGTCAGTGATCCCCACCACGCACCATGGCGCCTGCGCTCACAGGTCGTCGATATGCACGATCCCGTCCTGGATGGCGCGCGCAACCAGCGCGGCCTTGGTGGGTGCGCCGCGACCGACCTCGTTGTACTTCACCCGGATTCGGGCGAGATGCGTGTTCACGGTCCCCAGCGAGATGAACAGGGACTCGGCCACCGCGGACTTCGAATCCAGGTTCAGCCACGCCCGTAGTACCTCGATCTCCCGCTGCGACAGCTTCGGTTTCGGATAAGCCACCGGTGCCGGCTCGGAAGCGATGGGGGCGTGCATCGCCCGCGACTGGTGACCGCTCGAGGTGGGGGCGCCCGGAGTGGTGCAGGTGGTGCCTGCTGCGGCGTGGCCCGGTCGGCCCGGCAGTGGCATCGTGCGCTGGGCCAGCCGGGCAAGAGCCTCTTCTCGCGTCAGCCTGGCCGGGGTCGCCGGCCGGTATCCGACCCGAGTGCGAGCCGGCGCGCCAAAGGTGTTGTGCAATACGGTCATCGAGTTTCTCCTGTAGGTGTTGGCCGGCTAGCTCCGCCGCGCTGTTCTGGACGTGACACAAACACTAAGACGACCTCCCAGCTGTGTCGATGGGGAGAACTACCCACCCCATATCCGCAGGTTAGAGTGCATTTTGCGCGACCAGAACACATTCGACTGCCCGAAGGTGCAGACGTTGGGGCACAGCAGTGCACA
Source organism: Williamsia soli (assembly GCF_017377795.1). Classification (GTDB taxonomy): domain Bacteria; phylum Actinomycetota; class Actinomycetes; order Mycobacteriales; family Mycobacteriaceae; genus Williamsia; species Williamsia soli. Next base: position 511,114 of record NZ_JAFRDR010000002.1, read on the forward strand.
CAGGGGCGGCTCAGACGCCGTTAATCTTCGCCTCGGCGTCGATCAGAGGGAGATCTGAGCGTGTCACCAGCCGCGACGCGACCGCGTACTCGACGAGCTTCACCCGTCGATTGCTCGCCAACCGGCCCGAGCCACCACGCATCCCGGAGACGCCTATCTGATCGAACTTGTCGCAGACATTGTCGAGCTTTCGATTGAACTTCGTGATGGACCATCCCAGGCGCCTGGCGGCTTGCGCCGACGACGGGATCGAGCTCGCGCCTGTGCCATTGCGGCGCAGCACTTCCTCGGCCAACACCACGATGAGCAGCTTCTGACTCTCGGTCAGCGAGACCACACCGATCGTGGTCTCCCCACTCAGCGTCGGCTCCACGGATGGCTCGACGGTGACCAAAGGCGTTGTGCCCGAGTGAATATCGAGCTCATAGGTAGTCGGACCAGCTGAAAAGACCACGGCTGTCACGCCGGAAACCAGCGGCACCCGGGCGCCCGGCGCAAGAGTTGCCTGAAATCCTGCGTCTCCGGCAACCACGCCGGCCGACAGGTGCGAACCGACATTCGACAGCCACCACAAGCCCTCATCGTGATGGAGCATGAGGAATTTACGATGCAGGTACGGATTGTCGTCGACGTCGAGATCTGCCTCGCGGCCGATGTGGAACGGCTCATCAGGGCTGACCGTGAACCTCTCGCCGCAATAGTCGACAAACGTCTCGGGGATCGAACGCTCTGCCTGCTGCGCGAGCATCGATGACTCGTCCGGTGAATCCGCTGCGGTCATGGGCATCTCACCGGTCAGCGGACTCCACGCTCTTCGGAACAGCTGTCGCGTCGGCGATCGCCACCGTGATGTTGTCCCGTCCGCCCGCTTCCAACGCTGCCGCCACCAACGCCTGTGCGGCCTGGACAGGGTCGGTCATGTCGGCGAGGATCGCCAAGATCGAATCGTCGGTCAGCTCGCCGGTCAGCCCGTCGGAACACACCATGATCCGGTCACCCACCTCCACCGGGAACGTGAAGAAATCGGCTTCCTGCTCCATACCCGCACCCAGCGCTCTGGTGATCACGTTCCGTCGCGGGTCGACCCGGGCCTGTGCCGCGGTCAAGAACCCCGCGTCCACGAGTTCCTGCACTTGCGAATGATCGACCGTCACCTGCTCGAGTCGGCCGTGCGTCATCCGATATGTCCGAGAATCCCCGATGTTGAGGACCAGCCAGTGCGGGACGCCGTCGTTGTCGACCAACATCGCCCCGGTGATCGTCGTACCCGCCCGCCGACCCGAGTCCGCGGTGTCGATGTCTTCGATCTTCCGTTGGGCCTCGCTCAGCAGGTCCATCACCGAATCCCGAGTGCGGTTGATTCCGGTGATCGCGGTGTCCGACAACGCTGACAGCGCCGCCTCACTGGCGAGTTCGCCGCAATCGTGGCCACCCATACCGTCTGCGACGAGGACCATGCCGGGCCCCACAAGTGCCGCGTCCTCGTTGGTCTCCCGAAGCAGACCGACATCGCTGACCACTGCCCAGCTGATCTCGACCTGACCGAACTCGCCTATCCCACTGCGCGTCTCATCACGGACTGTCCCAGTCGTCTCCATACTCATGGTCGAGCTCCGCCTCCGGCTCCGTCTCCAGTCCTCATGGCCCGAGCTCCGCCTCCGGCTCCGTCTCCAGTCCTCATGGGTCGAGCTCCGCCTCCGGCTCCGTCTCCAGTCCTCATGGGTCGAGCTCCGCCTCCGGCTCCGTCTCCAGTCCTCATGGCCCGAGCTCCGCCTCCGATAGTCATCCGGCTACCTCGAAACTGCGGCGACCGAAATGCACCACCGTGCCCGGACCCACCTCGTAGGGGTGTCCGGGACGCATCGTGGTGACCGATTCACCGTTGTCGAGGACGGATCCGACCTCTGGACCCGTACTGATCATCCACAATTTGCCGTCCGAGACACTGAATTGAATATGCGTGTCGCCTGCAAGCGAAGATTCTGCGGACACCGCGACCACTTCGGCACGGCCCCCAGACCACGCGACCGCCGGTACCCCGAGAAATCCCGATCCAGTCAGATCGGTGAAACTGCCGTCGTCCATCCGCAACCGGAGCGGGCGATGGCCCGACTGCAAGGGCAACGTACGTGCGGACTGCCGAGGATCGATGAGATCTGTCGGGATTTCGCCGGGGTCGCCACCACCCGAAAAACGCGGAGGCACCGCAACGACCTCATAACCCGCAGTACCGAGACCGCTGGTCGTCGTCGTGCCGGAGATCTTCTCGTGCCAGCCGCGCCGTGGGCGACCACGGTCGGCGAGGACAGACCACGCACCCGCGAACAGCAGCACATTGCTCACATGCAATGCGGTGGTACGCAACAGCTGCCGCCAGAATCCGCCGGGGCGACCGGATACTCGGCGCCTGACGGTGGTCCTGCTCAGTACCTGACCGGGAGTCCGCCGGCCGGCGGCACGGAGCAACGCGCTCCCCGTCACAGCGAGCAGCGGCACCCCGACAGCCACACCGAGTCCGAGGGCCAGCTCGGTCCACAACAGGACAGCCACAGAACCGATCACCAGCGCGGTATCGATCAGGTAGGCCGTCGTCCTGGCTCCCAACGAAGCCGGGATCCGGTTGGCCTCGAGAAACTCTCGCGGAGACTCTGGGACCCCAGCACCGGGGCTGACGAACATCTGCTGCCCACATGCGGGGCACCGCGCGAGCGCAGAAGGAATCTGCGTCCCACAACGGCCGCAGCCGAGTGGGATCGCCTCGAAATCAGCGGACGCGCTCGTCATCGAATTCTTCGGACCCCCGCATCCGTGTCAGATCACCAGCCGCGTTCGGCGAGCCGGTGCGGTTGTGGGATGTCGTCGACATTGATGCCGACCATGGCCTCACCGAGCCCGCGCGAGACCTTGGCCAGCACATCGGGGTCGTCGTAGAACGTGGTCGCCTGCACGATCGCAACCGCCCGTTCGGCAGGATTACCGGACTTGAAAATCCCGGACCCGACGAACACACCCTCAGCACCGAGCTGCATCATCATCGCCGCGTCTGCCGGGGTCGCGATACCGCCCGCAGTGAACAAAGTCACTGGCAGCTTGCCGCTCTCGGCAACCTCCACCACCAGCTCATACGGCGCCTGCAATTCCTTCGCCGCGACGAACAGCTCGTCCTTCGGCAACGACGTCAACCGACGGATCTCATCGCGGATCTTGCGCATATGGGTCGTCGCGTTCGACACATCACCGGTACCGGCCTCACCCTTCGAGCGAATCATGCCCGCACCCTCGGTCAAACGACGCAACGCCTCACCGAGATTGGTCGCACCACACACAAAAGGAACGGTGAACTGCCACTTGTCGATGTGATTGGCATAATCGGCCGGCGTCAACACCTCGGACTCGTCGATATAATCCACACCCAAGCTCTGCAGGATCTGCGCCTCGACGAAATGCCCGATCCTCGCCTTGGCCATCACCGGAATCGACACCGCAGAAATGATCGAATCGATCATGTCCGGATCACTCATCCGCGACACCCCGCCCTGGGCACGAATGTCAGCCGGAACACGCTCGAGAGCCATGACAGCCACAGCGCCCGCATCCTCGGCGATCTTCGCCTGCTCCGCGGTGACGACGTCCATGATCACGCCACCCTTGAGCATCTCGGCCATCCCGCGCTTGACACGCGCGGTTCCGGTGCCGGACGTCTCCGGCTTCACCGATGAACCAAGGTCTGGGGCACTGCTCACGTCTACTGCTCCTACAAGTCGAGTCGATTGCTGAGCTTCCAGTCTAGGCTTTCTGCGAGGGTCCTGTCGCCGCGCGGTCCCGCAGTGCCCGGTGAGGGCTGTCCGCACTGATCAGACGGCCGCTCGCTCCACGATCTCGAAGTACAGCGGCGTCGGGGCGGTGCCTCCCAGATGCAGCCAGCGGACGGGCCGTCTGCCTCGCAAGGCGAGGGTGTCCCTCACCGCATCATTGTGAAATCTGCGGGCGATCATCACCCGCGTCTCGGCATCCGCGAGTTCGGTGACCAACTGCGACCGCAACGAGGTGCTGTCGACCTGAGCCAGCGCAGCGGACACCACATTTTCTGCGCGTTCACGGTCTGTTCGGGCGGCGCCCTCCGCGCGGTCGGCCGCGAGGATCAGCTCTCGACCCTCACCACCGAGGCCTGCGCCGATCGACCGCGCCACCACGGCTCGCCGAGCCAGGGCCGCGTCCAGTGCCTGCCAGGCGAGGTCCACCCGGACATGCAGGCGATCGAGCCGGTTGGCGGTCTTGTACGCCCAGCCCAGGCCGAGCAGGATCACCACCGCGATGATGCCCAGGATGAGGACGGTCAGGGCGGAGACGGTCATGAAGTCCTTTCGGGCAGTCACCCTCGCGGCTGCGGTTGATATCTCGGGCTGTCGCGGGTCGGTCGGGGTCAGTCGGAGACGATGACTTTGCCTGCGCCCACCGTCACGGTGTCGTACACCCGCAGAATCTGATCGGCGACCTGTGACCAGTCGTACCGTCCGGCACGCACGCGCGCGCGATCGACCATTGCGGCGCGGCTCTCGTCGTCGCCGAGGGCGGCGATGATCCCGTACGCCAGCTCGTCGGAGTCGCCGACGTCGACGAGGACGCCTGCGCGACCGTCGTCGAGGACCCGCCGAAACGCATCAAGCTTGCTGGCCACCACTGCTGCTCCGGCGGCCATGGCCTCGACGAGCACGATTCCGAAGCTCTCGCCTCCCAGATTGGGCGCGCAATAGACGTCTGCCGAGCGCAGCGCCCGGGCCTTGACCTCATCGTCCACCTGGCCGAGGAACACCATGTGGTCGGCGAGATCGCCGGCTTTCCCGCGCAGCGTGCGCTCGTGTCCCCCACCGACGACCAACACTCTCAGGTCGGGGTATCGAGCCACCACTGCGGGCAGTGCTTCGAGTAACACGTCCATCCCCTTGCGGGGTTCGTCGTAGCGGCCGAGGAACAGGAGGGTCCGGCCGGGATGCGGGTACCCCTCGAACGGTTCGGCGTGTGAGAACGACTGGGTATGAACACCGTTCGGGATCTCGACGGCGTCAGATCCGAGGGACTCCATCTGCCACCGCCGGGCCAGCTCGGAGACCGCGATCTTGCCGGCGATCCGTTCGTGATACGGGCGCAGGATTCCCTGAAAGACACTGAGCAGCAACGACTTCGTGGTCGCAGCGTGGAAGGTCGTGACGATCGGGCCCTGCGCCACCATCAGCGACATCATCGAGATGCTCGGCGAGTTGGGCTCGTGTACGTGAAGGATGTCGAACTTCTCATCCCTGATCCAACGGCGCAGGCGCGCATACGCTTGCGGGCTGAAGTTCAGTCGTGCCACCGACCCGTTGTATGGAAAAGCCAGTGCTTCGCCCACCGATACCACGTACTCAGGGAGTTCGGTGTCCTTTCCGGACGGCGCCAAGACACTCACCGTGTGACCGCGGTTGATGAAAACCTGCGCCAGCTCCATGACGTGGGCCTGCACGCCGCCGGGAACATCGAACGAGTAGGGACAGATCATGCCGATCTTCATCAGGTGGCCTCGCCCGCGATGCGCCGTCGGCGCGTGTCGGACCAATCGGCCTGCCAGAGCGGCTGCAACATGTGCCAGTCCTGGGGGTGGGCAGCGATGTTCGACTCGAACTCGTTCGCCAGTAGCTGCGTGGCCGCTGCAACCCCACCGGAGGTGTCGAGCGGTCCGGACAACCGAAATTGCGACGTGTCCGGGCCGGTGAACCAGTGGTGGACTGCGATCAGCGCGGCCCCGGTGTCGATCGCCAGCTTTGCCGGCCCGGCAGGCATCCGGGTCGGCTCACCGAAGAATGTGACAGGTACCCCGTGCTCTGCGAGGTCCCGCTCCCCCAGCAGACAGACGACGCCACCCGATCGCAGGCGGCGTGCCAACTGACCGTAGGGCGGCTGCTCACCACCGCTGAGCGGGAAGATCTCGAAACCCAGGGACTCGCGATAGCGGACGAATCGTTCGAACAGAGACTCTGGAGACAACCGTTCCGCGACGGTCGAGAACGTGCCGACGTTCTGCACCAGCCATACCCCGGCCATGTCCCAGTTGCCGCTGTGAGGAAGCGCCAGGACCACCCCCTTGCCCTGGGCCAGTGCGTTGTCGAGCAGCTGACGATCGGGCGCCGGGAGGTCGATCCGTGACGCTGCAAGCGCGAAATCCATCGTCGGGAGCCGGAATGCCTCACGCCAATACCGGGCATAGGACCGCATCGAGTCACGAATCAACGACTCCGGGACCTCGTCGGGTGCACAGCCCAGTACGCGGGCCAAGTTCTTGCGGAGCTGTGCAGGCCCGCCGTTCCGGCCGCCTACGAAGTCGCCGGCCCGATCGAACACGGTCCGAGCGACCGACTCCGGAAGCAGGCGCACCAGCGACCACCCGGCCGCATAACCGACGTCCGCCAGCCGTTCGCCTACCGAACTCACGCGGTTGATCCGTCCTCGTCCGCGACAGCAGTCGGGGCAGCGATGGGTTGCAGATCGGTGGCACCAGGCGATTTGTACACCGACCACATGCGTTGGAACACGGTGATCAAGCTGCCGACCGCCAGCAACCACATCGCTATGTAGATGGCCCACGACAGACCGAGCCCGGTCAGGCCAGTGCCGACGAGCACGATGATCAGGCGATCAGGACGTTCGATGAGTCCGCCGTCACCATTGAGTCCACTGGCCTCGGCACGTGCCTTCGCATACGAGATCACCTGAGAGGTGACCAGACAGATCATCGTGGCGACGAACAGTTGCTTGCTCGGTTCCTCGACGAGGCACCACCAGCCGAGCCCGGCAAAGATCGCACCGTCGGCGAGCCGGTCGCAGGTGGAGTCGAGCACGGCACCGAACTTGGTGCCCCCGCCGCGGGCCCTTGCCATGGCGCCGTCGAGCATGTCGAACATCACGAACAGCCAGATCACGAGGGTGCCGACGAACAAATACCCCATCGGGAACAGCGTCACCGCAGCGGCGATGGTCGCGGTGGTGCCGATCATCGTCATGGCATCAGGCGTGAGTCCGGTCTTGATCAAAGCCCTGCCCAGGGGCAGCGTGACCTTCGATACCGACGCCCGGCCCAGCACACTCAACATTGATCCAGCATGCTCTCCATCAACCCAGCACTTCCCATCAACCCTGCGCCTCTCATCAAGCCTCCAGCCTCGACCAGGCCTGAGCGAGCAGACCTCTGGTGTCGCGAAGCAACTGCGGCATCACCTTCGTCTCACCGACGACGGTGATGAAGTTGGCGTCGCCACCCCACCGCGGGACGACGTGCTGGTGAAGGTGCTCGGCCAGCGACCCGCCTGCCGCGGCACCCAGATTCAGTCCGACGTTGAACGCATCCGGGTTGGATACCGACTTGATCGCCCGGATCGTCTTCTGCGTGAAAGCCATCAGCTCACGGCTCTCGGCCTCGGTGAGATCCTCGAGGTCGGCGACCTGCCGGTAGGGCACGATCATCATGTGGCCCGGGTTGTACGGGTACAGGTTCAGCACGGCGTACACCGATTCGCCGCGTGCGACGATCAGGCCCGCCTCGTCCGACATCGTCGGAATGTCGAGGAACGGGTGTACCGACTTGGCCGACGACTCGCCTCCGGACAGCGGGGCAGCGGTGATGTACGACATCCGATGTGGGCTCCACAAACGCTGCAACCGATCCGGATCGCCGGGGCCCTCGTCGCGGAGGATTCCGGGGCCGTCAACCGACGTCACGGCGCCTCCCCACCCGCGGGGACGTGACGAAGAGCCTCGATCAGGTCAGCGGTCGGGGACTCGTTGCGCCGCGCGGCAGACCAGTTGGCCACCAGCGTGACGGCTTCCGCGACCGGCACCCCGTTGACCTGGGTGCCGTCACGGAACCGGAAGCTCACCGCGTCCGCTTCCACGTCACGCTCCCCCGCCAGCAGCATGAACGGCACCTTACCCGTGGTGTGGTTCCGGATCTTCTTCTGCATCCGATCGTCGGAGGAGTCGACCTCGGCGCGCAGGCCCCGATCGCGGAGTTGCGACACAACGGCTTCCAGGTGCGGCACGAATGCATCCGCGACGGGGATGCCGACCACCTGCACCGGCGACAGCCAGGCCGGGAAAGCACCCGCGTAGTGCTCGGTGAGGACTCCGAAGAACCGTTCGATCGATCCGAACAACGCCCGGTGGATCATCACCGGCCGATGCTTGGACCCATCGGGGCCGGTGTACTCCATCTCGAATCGCTCGGGCAGATTGAAGTCGAGCTGGATGGTCGACATCTGCCAGCTCCGGCCGAGGGCATCTTTGACCTGCACCGAGATCTTGGGTCCGTAGAACGCGGCCCCACCCGGATCTGGGACCAATCTCAATCCTGACGCCTCACCGACCTCGGCCAGGGTGGCCGTCGCCTCGTCCCAGATCTCGTCGGATCCGACGGACTTGTTGGGATCCCGGGTCGACAACTCCAGATAGAAGTCGTCGAGTCCGTAGTCCTTGAGCAGACCGAGCACGAAGTTGAGCGTTGTCGCCAGCTCGCCGCGCATCTGCTCCTTGGTGCAGTAGATGTGGGCGTCGTCCTGCGTCATGCCGCGGACGCGGGTCAGGCCGTGGATGACGCCGGACTTCTCGTAGCGGTAGACCGACCCGAACTCGAACAGGCGCAGCGGCAGCTCACGGTAGGAGCGACCACGTGCGTTGAAGATCAGGTTGTGCATCGGACAGTTCATCGGCTTGAGGTAGTAATCCTGGCCGGGTTTGCGTACGGCACCGTCGTCGTCGAGCTCGGCGTCGAGATGCATCGCCGGGAACATGCCGTCCTTGTACCAATCGAGGTGACCGGAGATCTCGTAGAGGTTGCCCTTGGTGATGTGGGGGGTGTTGACGAACTCATACCCCTCGTCGATGTGGCGCCGACGCGAATAGTCTTCGAGCTCCTTGCGGATGATCCCGCCCTTGGGATGAAAGACGGGCAGGCCTGATCCGAGGGCGTCGGGGAAGCTGAACAAATCCAGTTCTGCACCCAGTTTGCGATGATCTCGCCGCTCGGCCTCGGCCAAGAGTTCGAGGTAGGCGTCCATGGCCTCCGCCGACTCCCAGGCAGTGCCGTAGATCCGCTGCAGATCGGCATTGTCCTGGTTGCCGCGCCAGTACGCGGCAGAGCTGCGGGTCAGCTTGAAGGCGGTGATGTACTTCGTCGTCGGCACGTGGGGACCGCGGCACAGATCGCCCCAGATCCGCTCACCGGTGCGGGGATTGAGATTGTCGTACGCGGTCAGCTCACCGCCGCCGACCTCCATCACCTCCGGGTCGTCCGCCGATCCCTTGTCGTCGACGAGCTCGAGTTTGTACGGCTCGCCCGCCAACTCGGCTTTCGCCTCGTCGACCGTCCCGTAGACCCGACGCGAGAAGCGCTGCCCGGACTTGATGATCTGCTTCATCTTCTTCTCGAGCGCGGTGAGGTTCTCCGGGGTGAACGGCTGATCGACGTCGAAGTCGTAGTAGAAACCGTTCTCGATGGGAGGGCCGATACCCAGTTTCGCCCTCGGGTCGAGGTCCTGGACGGCCTGCGCCAGTACATGTGCGGCGGAGTGCCTGATCACACTCCGGCCGTCCTCGGTGTTCGCGGCCACGGGCTCGACCACCGCGTCCTGCTCCGGCGACCAGGACAGATCCCGAAGCGCGCCTTCGGCGTCTCGGACGACGACGATGGCCTCGGGCCCCTTGTTCGGATGCCCGCTCTCGCGTAGTGCCGCCCCCGCGGTGGTCCCGGCCGCCACCGTGATCGTGGCAGCGGGCAAGACAACTGGGTTCTCGGACACCTGGAAAGCTCCTGTCGACATCAGACCGCTACGACCGGATCGGCCGAGCTGGCTCATCAGTCCATGATGTTAGTGCCGTCGGGATGCGCGTCCCACGTCCGGTGTGCCGCGGCATGTCCGCTTTCTACAAAATCGGGCTCTGTAGCCAGGACCAGTCGATCCCGACCCACCCGCCGACCAGACCCAGGGCGCCCAGCAGCCACAACGTCGCGAGGACGACTGCGCAGGTGAGAAGGCCCAGCAGCGCCTGCACGCTCCAGTGCTGCTTTTTGACCCAGTCCATCCACAGGTCGTATTTTCCGCGGGCGAACTTCAGAAGCCGATGTGCCCACTCGAACTCAGACGCCAAGATGCCCAGCCCGGCGAAAACGATCAGCCAGCCGGGGCCGGGGTACGGGATCAGCACCAATCCGCCGATCAGCACCGCACCCCCGACCACACCCACCACGCAGCGATAGATCAGGTTGAGCTTTTTCCTGTCGCGAATTTCGTTGCGCTTGGTGGAGATTGCAGCGAGGATGCCCGAGGCTGGGCGGTCGTGCTCGACGTCGACACCGGCTTCTTCAGGCACTGCAACGATCCTTTGTCCGAAGTTGAGCGATCACGAACTCTCACTGACAGAGTACGGAATACGCAGCCAGGCTAGGTCGCCGACCTGTTCTTCGGGACGTCCCGGAAAGCGAGTCCCACGTCGTGCGTGTGCTCGCGGGGCATACCGAGAACCCGTTCGCTGATCGCGTTGCGCGCCATCTCCGTCGTTCCGCCCGCGATGCACGACACCTGCTGCATGAGGTAGTCGGTGCCGCGCTCGACGACTGCGCCGTCCGCGGAATCCCAGGCGGCGCCCGACGCCTCGGTGAACTCGTAGCTGATGGACGTGATGCGGGTGGCGGCCAGGCCCGACATCAACCGGGCGATGCTTGCCGACTGGTCGGAGACGGACCTCGACGCGATACCGCGACCGATACGGTCACCGAGCGCCGCCTTGACGACGTCGAGCATCTTGGCCTCGCCGAGGAGGTCGCGGGTGATGGGGTCATCGAGACGGCCCGCATCTCGCGCGACCTCGTACAGTTCCGACAGCCGGGACCCGCCTCGCGAGCCACCCCCGGGCAACGTCGTGTACGGCGAGTTCGACGCCATCCGCTCATGGAACATCCACCTGGTCCCGACTTTCCAGCCGTCGTCGACCTCGCCGACGCGGTCGGTGTCCGGAACCCTGACATCGGTCAGGTACTCCTGGCAGAACTCACGCGAGCCACTGAGCATCTCGATCCGGTGCACCTCTATGCCCGGGGCCCTCAGCGGGAGCATGAACACCGTCAGCCCGCGATGCTTGGGTACATCCCAGTTCGTCCGGGCCAAACACAGTGCCCAGTCGGACCACCACGCGCCCGTCGTCCAGATCTTCGACCCGTTGAGAATCCAGTCGTCGCCATCGCGGACGGCGGTCGTCAATGCGCCGGCGACATCCGAACCACCGCTGGGTTCGGAGAGGAACTGCATCCAGATCTCCTCACCCCGCAAGATGGCCGGGATGTGTTGCCGCTTCTGTTCTTCGGTACCGAAATCCATCAACACCCCGACACAGGGGGCGAACGTCGGTGACTGCAACCGGGCCGGATATTCGTAGCCCGTCATCTCGTCGTTCAGTGCCTGCTGATGCGCCCTGGTCAATCCTTGCCCGCCGTACTCGGGCGGGATGCAGAGGCCGGCGAACCCGGCGTCGAACAACCTCCGTTGCAGCGAACGTTCGTGCTCGACGTGGGCGAGTTCGTCCTCGTCGGCACCCTCGTTCCTGATGACGCCTACGTGAGCGGCAGGATCAGCGCGCTCGAGGTTGGCCCGGATCCACGTGCGCGCCCGGGCCCGGAAGCTAGCGACCGATTCCGGCGGGGCTGATTCTGCGGTGCTTACATCTTCCTGTTGTGTGCTCATGCGCTGACCTCCTGGCGCTCGACGATGTCGGCGAGTTTCTGCCGATGCTCCGCGGGTGTCCCGTAGTTCGATCTGTTCGCCGCGGCGCGGCGCGCAAACAGGTGTAGGTCGTGCTCGAAGGTGACGCCGATGCCGCCGTGGATCTGCACGCAGTCCTGTATCAAGTCGCCGCCGTAGCCACCGACGTAGGCCTTGGCTGCGCTGACCAGTTCCGCCGCGTCCGCCGAATTCGCAGCGACCGCTGCCGTGGCTTTGTCCGTGATCGCGTGACTCGCCTCGAGCCACGCCTTCATGTCGGCGAAACGGTGCTTCAATTCCTGATACGAGGCCAGCGGACGTCCGAACGAGTACCGATCGAATGCCCAGTCCAGGGTCATCTCGAAGGCGGCCTGCAGCGCGCCCACCGACTCGGCGCAGCTGATCACGATCGCGATGTCCTGGGCGTGCGCCACATCGTCGCGAGCCCGGCCCGGAGCGCCGACCAGCGCGGTCACCGGCAGACGCACCTCGTCGAATTCGACTACCCCGTAGCGACGGGTGAGATCAATCGACGTCAGCGCGCTCACCCGCACCCCGTCAGCATCCCGCGGCACGAGGACCTGAGACAAGCCGTCCCCCGTCCGCCCGGTGACCAGCAGGATGTCCGCCGTCCCCGCCGCCTCGACCGGACGCTTCGTGCCCCGCACGATCACGTCGGCCCCGTCGATCTCGATCTCGACGGCGGGTGCGGCCGCGGTCGACTTCGGATTCGGTTCGCTCACACACCATGCCGCCGTCGATGTCCCTGCGATCAGCGACTGCAGCAACTCGGCGCGGATGTCGATCGGGTACTCGCTCAGCAGGGCGATCACCACGTTCGTCGGTATCAGCGGACCCGGCGCGGCATACCTGCCGAACTCATGGGCGACCAGCGACAGGTCCTCGAGGCCCGAGTCGCCGATGACCCCGCCACCCTGGTCCTCGGGCGCCAGCAGGCTCGTCCAGCCCAGTTCCGCACCGCGCCGCCAGTAGTCGGCGGTGAATCCCCTCGACTCGCCACGGAGACGGCGAAGTTCGGCAGGCGGTACCTGCTCGCGAAGAAATTTTGCGGTGTTGTCCCGAAAGAACTCCTGATCGTCCGTCAGCTCCAGCAACATGGGCGTGATTGTCCTAACCTCGGTCGACCTGCGAATACATACATCTCCCACAGTGAGAATACTATTCTCATTCGAATTCCATTAGTAGCCTCTTCGGGCCCACCGAGGCAAGCGGAACCACCCCCGATCCGCCTCGAACATACGATCTGGTGATGAGTTTTCAGGGATTCCCCGAGGCCGCGCTGGACTTCTATGACGACTTGGAGCAGGACAACTCCAAAGCCTTCTGGGAAGCGCACAAGGAGACGTACCGCCGTGCCGTGGCAGACCCGATGAACCAGCTCGTCGAGGCGCTGGGCGACGAGTTCGGGCAGCCCAAGGTGTTCCGCCCCTACCGCGACGTACGGTTCGCGAAGGACAAGACCCCATACAAGACACATCAGGGAGCGTTCTTCGCCGTCGGACCGGCCACCGGTTACTACGTGCAGATCGGCGCACCCGGGGTGAAGGTCGCCGTCGGCTATTACGACGCCGCACCGGAGCGACTGGCGAACCTGCGTGCGGCGGTCGACCACGATCTCCACGGGCCCGCACTCGAGGAACTCATCGACGCCCTGGATGTGGACGGGTGGGAGATCGGTGGCAGTGTCCTCAGGACCGCACCCCGCGGGTGGGACAAAGACCATCCACGAATTGCGCTACTACGCCACAAAACCCTCACCGCTTCACGGGACTACGGATTCGAAGATTTCATCCACAGTCCGGCACTCGTCGATCGCATACGCGCGGACTGGAGGTCGGGCACACCTCTCGTCGAATGGGCGCTTCGCCACGGGTGATCCGGGTGCGAGCCGCCTCGAATATTGAGACTTTCCCATAATTACCGTCTCGATATAGCGAGCAGTCACACTGCCATTTGACCTTGCAAAGTGCACATCGCAGAGAGTTGCTGCTGCCGTTGTCGCAAAACTTGCCCGCACACGCCGACATTTGAATCAGAATCTTAAAAGTTTTGCGATAACGTGACGGGCATGCAAACAAGTACGACCACCGCGAGCCCCGGCATGTTGCTGGGATACGCCCGCGCAGGTGCCGGGCGTCGCAGCCTCGAGTCCCAGATCGACGAGTTGACCGATGGGGGTGTCGAGCCGAATCGGATCTACAGCGACAACATCGCCGATCTCACCACCGCACGCCCGGGACTGTCCGCCCTGCTCGACTACGCGCGAGCAGGCGACACGACCGTCGTGGTCGGTATCGACCGGCTCGGGCGCACCATCGACGAAGTGTTCGTCACCGCGAGGGAACTTGCCCGACGCCACATCGGTATTCGCTCACTCGACGAAGGTGTCGACTCGACCGAGGTGGCAGGCGGGATGATCGTCGGCGTGCTCGCCTCGCTCGCCGAGTTGGACGACGAGAACCGGTCGGTGAGGCAGCCGAGGGCAAAGCATCCCCGTCCGGACAGCACCGCGGTCGGTCGACCGCGCGCACTGGACGACGATCAGGTGGCGTTGGCCGAACGTATGCGCGCCCGTGGCGACTCGGTCCCCACGATCGCCACCCGACTGGGGGTCAGCCGAGCGACGCTCTATCGATCCCTGGCAGAACGGAGGTCGGTGCGGTGACAACCATCGAACCCGACCTCCCCGAACTCGACATCGTCACGCAATACGGTGTCGCGACCCGCCTACCGACCTCGTTTCCGCTCATCGATCCCGAATTGGACGTCGCGCTCGATCACGACCTGTTCCAGCACGGTTTCGACGACGCGCTCACCCGGCTGGATTCGATGCCGACACCCTGGGCGCACCATTTTGCGACACTGACGATGGCAACCGAGCCTGATCTGGCAGCGGACGAACCGAGCTATACCCGCGGATACCGAGCGGCGCTGTACGGGTACCTACGACACGGGAATCGACAATCACCACGGTGAACACCTGATGCCCACAAGGGCAGAAGTGCCGTCGCGACTGATGCGACAAGGCCTCTGGCCTATCCGTGCTTGTTGTGGTCCCGGCTGGGATCGAACCAGCGACCTTCCCGGTGTGAACGGGACGCTCTTCCACTGAGCCACGGGACCGTGCATCAGAACCCCAGAAACGGGGGTCTGCGACCGGAAGACATTAACACGCTCACCCCGCCCGGATCCAAATCACCGACAGGCGGGCCGCCGAACCCGTCGGCGTCGCGACCGCGGCGCCGAACATGCCTGCGGCCAGGTCCGTGACCAGCGGATTTGTTGCTTTGCCGGTACGTCCGATAATGTTCACCACCGCAGCCAGAGAGCAACAATCTGGCAGCGTGCGGATGTGGCGCAGCTGGTAGCGCATCACCTTGCCAAGGTGAGGGTCGCGGGTTCGAATCCCGTCATCCGCTCGGAGATAGTTTTTTCACTGTGGCGGTGTGGCCGAGTGGTGAGGCAACGGCCTGCAAAGCCGTGCACACGGGTTCGATTCCCGTCGCCGCCTCCACGAGTTCAGCTTCGACAACTAAACACAGTCTCGCGCGATTAGCTCAGCGGGAGAGCGCTTCCCTGACACGGAAGAGGTCACAGGTTCAATCCCTGTATCGCGCACCAGCTCACGACAGAAATGACCCGGCGAACCCGGGTCTTTCTCATGTCCCGAGCACCAATTTGTCATCCGATCCCGGTACCCACCTCAGGAATGCACATGAACGACAGCCACGACCGCGACGCGCTCCGCTTCACCCTCGGTTGGGTGAGCACCCATGACTATGCGATCAGCGGAAGTCAGGTCCTGCTCGAACTGCTGCCGATCACCCGCAAGCACGCCGACCTCGTCGAACGTGAACACGCCCTCCATCACGCTGCGCGTCGCATCACCGGCGCCGATCAGGTGCTGGCTGCTGTCTGACCCGGACCGCTCCCGGGCCGGCGGCCCGTGCGGGATCAAGGGCTCAGCTCCCGCAGCTGCAGCCGTGGTGACCGTTACGACCGATCCTGCGGACGCCGACGAACTGGCCGCCGTGGCGGCACTCACGTTTCCCCTCGCATGCCCACCTGAACTCACTGCTGCGGACGCTGCGCTCTTCGTCGCCGATAATCTCTCGGCGCTCCACTTCCGCTCTCACCTCGCCGACCAGAACAGCCATGTCTACAAGGCCGTCGATCCCGCATCCGATTCGATCGTGGGTTACGCACTGCTCGTCGACGGCGACCCCACTGATCCCGATGTGCGCGAGGCAATCACTGCTCGACCGCTGACGATGATCTCGAAGATGTACGTGCTACCAGGCTTTCACGGGCGCGCCGTCTCGACCGGACTCATGGACGCCGCGCTCTCACATGGACGTGCGAGCGGTAGCGCGCTGGTCTGGCTCGGGGTGAACGACCAGAACGTTCGCGCCCAGCGCTTCTATCGAAAGATGGGGTTCGCCGTGGTCGGCCGGAAGTCGTTTGTGGTCAACGGCAAGCGGTGCAGCGACTTCGTGCTCGCACGCCCGCCTGCCGGGTGACCCTCGACCCGCCAGAACGCCCGGCCTAGCTCTTCTCGGCGAACCTCGACAGCGCCAGCAGTCGAGAGGTCGCGCGCAGATACTTCTTCCGATATCCGCCGGAGAGCATTTCCTCGGTGAAGATCTCATCGAGCTTCGAGCCGGACACCATCAAAGGTGTACCGGCGTCGTACAGCCGGTCGGCGAGCACCACGATGCGCAGGGCAACGGTCTGGTCCGCTGCCGGGTGTACGCCCTCCACGCAGGCCAGCGTGACGCCTTCCACGAGCGCCTTGTACTTGGACGGATGGAGCTTGGCCAGGTGCGCGCAGAGATCGTCGAAGTTGTCGAGCGTCGCACCCGGGGTGCTCTCCGCCAGGGCCTCGAGTTCGGCGTCTGTGTGCGGATCAGGTGCCGGTGGCAGGTCACGGTGCCGGTAGTCCGGACCGTCGACGCGGATGGCCTCGAAAACCGCCGACAGTTTCTTGATCTCACGCAAGAAGTCCTGCGCCGCAAAGCGACCCTCCCCTAGCTGTCCGGGCAGGGTGTTCGACGTCGCCACGATCGAGACGCCCTTCGCGGAGAGTTCGGTGAGCAACCGCGAGACCAGCATCGTGTCGCCTGGATCGTCGAGTTCGAACTCGTCGATGCACAACACGGAATGGTTCGAGAGTCTCTCGAGTGCGTTGGCGAATCCCAGCGCACCGACGACGTGGGTCACTTCGACGAAAGTGGCGAACGCCTTGGGTCCCGGCATCGCGTGATAAATCGACGCCAGCAGGTGGGTCTTGCCGACGCCGAAACCACCGTCGAGGTAGAGGCCGAGCCCGGCGGTCGAGGCAGATTTCCTGCTGAACAGGCCTTTCTTGCCGCCTTTGATCTTCTTGGCACGTTCGACGAAGTTACGTGCAGCGGTGACCGCCTGCGCTTGGCTCGGCTCGTTCGGGTCAGGGATGTACGAGTCGAAACTGACCTCGTCGAACATCGATGGCGGGACCATCTCACCGATCAGGGCCTCGGGTGCGACCTGCGGCGTGCGGTCACTCAGACGTGCTGGCATGCGCAGAGCCTAACGACGCGTTCAGAATGACTCTGTGCACCCACTGGATAAAGCGACCCAGCTCACAGCCGGCGACGCCTCGATGCCTATGACCGACACGGACCTGGCGGAGTTCTACGCATACCCGTCGCGCCCCCCGACCGGTGTCGTCCTGCGTGCGAACATGGTCGGTTCGATCGACGGGGTGGCCACCGTCGACGGCCGGTCAGGTGGCCTCGGCGGCCCGGGCGACAAGCAGTTGTTCATGGTGCTCCGAGCATTGTCCGACGCCGTCGTCGTCGGTGCCCGGACGGCATTCGCCGAGGGATACGGCCCGGTTCAACCTCACGCGGGGCTTGCAGACCTGCGACTGCGATCGGGGCAGGCGCCGACGGCGAAGCTGGTGTTGCTCAGCAGTTCTCTGGCCATCCCCACCGAAGACCCGCTCCTCACCGATCCCGGGACGGTTGTCGCAACCTGCTCACGTGCGCCCGCCGATGCCAGGTCGCGGCTGATCGACGCCGGCGCACAACTCATCGACTGTGGCGACGAGCGTGTCGACCCTGCCGCGGTGACCCGGCATCTCGCAGACATCGGTGCCTGGCGGGTGCTCTGCGAGGGCGGCCCGTCCCTGCTGGGTTCGCTGGTCGCGGCCGGCCTCCTCGACGAACTGTGCGTCACCGTGAGTCCGTTGCTGACCGCCGGCGCAGGCAAACACATCACCACGGGTGATGGCACTACCCGCCCTATGAGACGCATGCACGTCCTCGGCGACGATGAGGATTACCTGTACGTGCGGTGGGTGCGCGAGCAGCACTGAAGCGATCCGCCAGTACCCTCGCCGGTATGCCCATCGCCGGTATGAATCGACACTTTTCCGTGCCCTTCGGACATCGGTCGCCGGTACCCACTCGCCGATCCCCCGCCTCGGCCCACCGTGCGTCCGTCGCTCTGCTCGTGGCCCTCGCTGTCGTCACCGGCTGCTCGGCGGGGCCGGACCCAGGACCCGATCTCGTGATCGACGAGGGCACAGGCGGCGGTCCTGCACCGTCCACCGCACCGCCGCCACCGAATCTTGCCGCACCGACCAGCGACCTGGATTGGTCCGACTGCGCCGACGAGACCCGGCAGCGGTTCGGGACCGCGGCTCTGCCCGCAGGCACCACCGTTGACTGTGCGACATTCGACACCTCGGTGACGCCCGGGACACAGAGCATCGACACCGTGACCGTCTCGGTGATGCGCGCGAGGACCGCCAACACGCCCCCTGATGCCGCTCCACTCATCCTGACCTCGGGCACCGACATCGCCTCTGCGAGAACGCTGGTGTCCATGGCACAAGGCGGCGGCGCCAACGTGCTCGATGCGCACCCCGTGGTTGCGATCGACCGCCGCGGAACCGGGGAATCAACCCCGCTGGACTGCATGACCAACCTGGAACGAAGCACGTTGCTGGCAAACGGCTTCAGCACAACCTCTACCGACAACCCGGCGCGCGAGCGACGACTCGCCGCCGCCGGTACGTCGGCGTCCGACGGTTGCACCGAGACACTCAGCCCACACCAGGTGCAGTTCACCGCCGACAACGCTGCTGCAGACATCGAGGCCCTGCGCGAGATCTGGGGCGTCGACCACATCGCGATCATCGGTGTCGGTGAAGGCGCGGGAGTCGCGCTGGCATACGCGGGGCTGTACACCGACCATCTCGGCCGCCTGATCCTCGACACCCCTGCCCCCTACCGGGTGAACGCTCAGGTCACTGCGCAACAGACAGCGGATGGCACCAACGCCGCACTGCGGACTTTCGCAGACCAGTGTCGGGCGTTGAGTTGCTCCCTGGGCGCCGATCCCGCCGCAGCCATCGCCGGCCTCCTCGAACGCGCTCGGGCCGGCGGTGTCGACGGTCTGTCAGATACTGACATCCTGTTGGCCCTCACCACCACGATCGCCGTAACACCCGGCGACAGGACGGCCGTCATCACCGCTGCCTCAGACCTGCTCGCGTCCGCCGACGCCGGCGTCGTGGACCCACTGCGCGCCGCGATCACACAGGCTCGTGAACTGCGCGGCAGCGACGGGCAGCTGCTGTCGAGGTGCAACGACACCACCGAACCGGTCGGCCAGAACCAGATCTCGGGCCTGCTCGACGAATGGAGCAAGCAGTATCCGCTGACAGGCTCCACCTCGGCGCTCGGGCTGTTGCGATGCAACGGTTTCCCGTCCGGAGACCAGCCTCCGACCCTGGGCGAGCTCCCGGTTCCGGTGTTGATGTTTCGTGGCGCCGGCGACCCGATCAACGGACCTGTCGCCACCGACGGCATCAACGGCGCCCTGATCGGCGCAGGCGCCACCTTCTCGACACTCACCTGGGAGGGCCTGGGTTACTCGGTCCTGGCGCACTCGGACTGTGCGGGCGAAGCCGCCATCGCCTACAGCCGCTCGGCGGAGCCACCGGCTCAGGGTGCGTGCCCGGCCTGACCGACTGCTCGGTGTCCGGATCTCGTGGTGTCGGACGTCGACGACCCGCCCGGCCGTAGTACGGTTCGGCAGTGCCGAACAATGACACCATCCCGCCCGAACCAGTGAACCCAACGCGACTGTCCGTTGCCGACCGTGTCCTGTTCCCGCAGGTGGATATCGGCCGAATCGTGTCCCTGGTGCTCTGGCCGGTCGCGATCTTGATGGTGTTCCAGCGCTCGGTGATCCTCGGGGTGAACGGAGATCGCACCGACGACTTCTCGCCGGTGTACCGCGCGGCGCTCGCATTCCTTCGCAGCGAACCGGTGTACACCGAGAACTACAACACGGTCGATCCGCATTACCTCTACCCGCCGTCGGGCACGATGTTGATGGCTCCCCTGGGGTACCTCGACCCCGAGCGCGCGCGCTGGCTGTTCATCTTCGCCTCGGTCGTGGTCCTGGTTGTGTGCGCTTATCTGGTCACCCGCATGTTCGGGTTCTCTCTGCGGTCCCCGGTGATGCCCGTCGTGCTCTTCGTCTTCTTCCTGTCGGAGACCGTTGCTCACACCCTGATCTTCGTCAACTTCAATTCGTTTGTGCTGCTGGGCGAACTGGCATTCATGATGCTGGCACTCAAGCGTAAAGACCTGTGGGCCGGTGTCCCACTGGGCATCACATTCGCCGTCAAACCGGTGCTGGCAGTCCTGCTCCTGCTACCACTGCTCAATCGTCAGTGGAAAGTGTTCGTCGGAGCCATCGGCGTCCCGATCTTGCTGACGGCGATGGCCTGGCCGTTGTCGGCCGATCCCGGATCGTTCATCAAACGCACCGCGCCCTACCTGTTCGAGGCCCGGGATTACTACAACAGCTCGATCGTCGGCAACGGCGCCTACTTCGGCGTGCAGACATGGCTGGTGGTGCTGTTGCGGATCGCATTCGTCCTGATGGCCGCGTTCAGCCTCTGGTTCCTGTACCGCCACTACCGGAAGACCGACGAATTGCTGTGGCTCACCACCTCGTCAGGGGTTCTGTTGTGCACCTCGTGGCTGGTCGGCTCTCTGGGCCAGGGCTACTACTCGATGCTGTTGTTCCCACTGCTCATGACCGTGCTGCTCCGAGGATCGACGATGCGCAACTGGCCGGCGTGGTTGGGGGTGTACGGGTGCTTCACCTTCGACGCGTTCTACTCCGACCGGTGGGAAGCCTTCGGCCGGGCCGTGGAATACAACAAGGTCACCTGGGGCTGGTCGCTGTTGATGATCTCGGTGTTCTGTGTGTTGCTGTTCCGCTACCTCGACCTGCGTAAAACCGAGCAGATCGACGTCAGTGGCGGATCCACCCGGCCGGCAGCACCGGCTGGGGTCTAGCTCAGGGCAAAGCGGCGAGCAGCTGGTCGATCTCGACACGGGGTCCGGTGAAGAACGGGGTCTCCTCGCGCACGTGCATCCGGGCCTCGGTGGCTCGCAGGTCGCGCATCAGGTCGACGATCCGGTGCAGTTCGGGAGCTTCGAACGCCAACAACCACTCGTAGTCACCCAACGCGAACGACGAGACGGTGTTGGCGCGCACATCCTTGTAACCGCGGGCCTGCTTGCCGTGGTCTGCGAGCATCTGGCGGCGCTCGGCATCGGGTAGCAGGTACCACTCGTAGGACCGCACGAACGGGTACACACAGATATACTTCCCCGCCTCTTCACCTGCGAGGAACGCCGGGATATGACTCTTGTTGAACTCAGCGGGCCGGTGGAGCGCCACATTGCTCCAGACTGCGGTGCTCACCTTGCCCAAGACCGTGGTGCGGCGGAAATCGGCGTATGCGGCCTGGATCTGCTCGACTTCTTCGGAGTGCCACCAGATCATGAAATCGGCGTCGGCGCGCAGGCCTGAGACGTCATAGATCCCGCGGACCACCACACCTTTGTCTGCGAGAGAGTCGAAGAACTCCTTCGCATCGGCGACGGCGGCCGATCGGTCGTCGCCCAGTTCCCCTGGGCGAACCGAGAACACGGAGAACATCAGGTAGCGGACGGTGGCGTTGAGTTCTGCGTAATCCAGACGGGTCATGCTTTTCATACTGCCACCGTGAGGTGTCCGGCCTCCGCTGAGGTCGGCACCCGCGGAGGCGCGATGTCAGCTCGAGAGATCACCGGCGAGCAGACGCGCCACGGCATCTGCACGCCCGATGCAGGCAGGAACCCCTACGCCGCTGTAGGTGGCGCCGGCCAGCACGAGCCCAGCGGGCCGGTTCCGATCGACGGTGGAAACGAGGCCGGCATGTCCGGGGGCGTAGCGCGGGATACCCCCGGGCCAGCGTTGGACCACGGCGTCTCGGACCCGGACAGGCGGCTGATCTTGCCCCGCCAGCACCATCACGGTACTCAGATCGGCTGTGGCCCAATCGATCAATTGCCGGTCATCGATGCCACTCACGCTCGCACCATATCGGCCGAACGATGCCCGGACGACCGCGCCGTCGCCGACGAGGTGAGGCCACTTGCGGGTACTGAACGTGAAAGCTTTTGCGCGAACCACGGTTTCGTCTCCGGCCACGAGGACACCCGACAGTTGAGGTAGCTCGACGCCGCTGTCCAGCGCCATCGCGACCACCGCAGAACCTGAGACGTCGATCCCGGCCAGCGGATCGGCGATCTCGTCCACCGAGGCGAAGATCTCTGCGGTCACCGGCGCCGGCAGCGCGCACACCACGCCGTCGAAGGTTGTGCCATCGACCGACCAACCGTGGCCCGATCGACGGACCTCCCCCACCGAGGTACCTCCGTGAACCGTCGGCGCGCTCTGCCGGAGGAGTTCGTCCACCAGCACCGGGTATCCACCGAGCAACGCACCGAACACCGGGCCTGATCCCGTCGCGGCCCCCAGCATCGCGGTGACGGCCGCGGTCAGATTCGGCGCGCCCGCATCGAGGTGCGCTGCCACACCCGGCATCACCGCCCGCAGCCCCAGATCGTCGGAACGTGCCGAGTACACGCCCGACAGCATCGGATCGACGCTACGTTCGACCACCGACCGCCCGAAGCGGTCGCCGACGAGTTCGCCTATCGAGATGTCCTGCCCGGGCCTCCATGCCAGCGCACGGGCAGGTTCGCGTGCCATCAGACGCAGGTCGTCGGCCTCGGCGAGGTGGGCGACGGTGTCCGGGTGACCGGGTATGCCCATCAGGGTCGGCCGCGCCACCGGATGCAGACTCGCCCCCGACAAGATGTTCGGACCCAGCGTCCCCGGATGGACGAGCAGGTCGGTCAATCCGAGTTCACCGACCAGCGCGGTGGCCTCGGGGCGTCGTACCAGGAATGCTTCGGCCCCGACGTCGACACGGATTCCGCCGACCTCGACCGAGTGCAGGGTTCCGCCCACACGTTCGGACTTCTCGAACAACTCGATGCCCACGGAGTCGCCGAGCAGTCGACGAAGTCGGTACGCGGCGACGAGACCGGAGATCCCGCCGCCCAGCACCGCAACCCGCGGGTTCACAGGGAGTGCACCAACTCCACCACCCTGGTCAGCACCGTCGGATCCGTCGCGGGCAAGACGCCGTGGCCGAGGTTGAAGATGTGCCCGATCGCACCGGCGTCGAGGGCCTGGTCGGCTTCGGCGGCGATCCGGCGAACCTCACGCTCGACCACCTCCCATGGCGCGAAGAGGGTGGCCGGATCCAGATTCCCTTGAAGGGCCTTGCCGGGCCCGACCCGGCGGGCGGCCTCGTCGAGCGGGATGCGCCAGTCGACACCGACCACGTCGGCGCCGGCGGTGCCCATGTCGTGAAGCAACTCCCCCGTTCCGACGCCGAAATGGATGCGGGGAACGTCGTACGCCGCCAGTTCCGCGAAGACCCGAGCCGAGTGAGGTCGCGCGAACGTGGTGTAGTCGGCAACGGATAGGGCGCCTGCCCAGGAATCGAACAGCTGAAACGCATCGACACCGGCATCGAGCTGCACCTTCAGGAACGCGATCGTGATGTCGGCGAGCTTGCCGACCAGCTCATGCCATACGGCGGGATCGGAGTACATCAGCGCTTTGGTGTTCTCGTAGTTGCGGCTCGGGCCGCCCTCCACGAGGTACGACGCCAGGGTGAACGGCGCGCCTGCGAAGCCGATCAGCGCCGTGTCCCCGAGCTCGGCCTTGAGCAGTGTCACGGCTCGCGACACCGCGCCCACGGCTTCCGGGGTGAGCAGCGGGAGCCTACGGATGTCTTCTCTGGTTCGGATGGGCTCGGCGATCACCGGGCCGACACCCGACACGATGTCCAGGTCGACACCCGCAGCCTTGAGCGGGACGACGATGTCGGAGAAGAGGATCGCGGCGTCGACGCCGTGTCTGCGGACCGGCTGAAGCGTGATCTCGCAGACGAGTTCGGGATCGAAGCACGACTCGAGCATGCCGCGTCCCACGCGGATCTCACGGTATTCCGGCAACGAGCGGCCCGCCTGCCGCATGAACCACACGGGGCGACGGTCGGGGCGCTGCCCGCGGGCGGCCGCGACCAGCGGCGAGAGGGCGCGGGCATGTTGTTGAGTCATCACCCGACATGCTGCCATGAGCACGCCCGCGACCTCCACGGCCCACCGCCTGCGGCGACCGTAAGTCGGTCACGGCGCGCCTCCACAGCGTCGGCGTGGCGGGGCCCTACGGTCGAACTGTGACCACTTCCGGAGCGTCGACCGAGCCTGCGGTCTTCCGCAGCGCCATCGAATCGATGCACGCGGCCAAGGTCCGGTCTGAGATCGAGCTCGGCAGCATTCGTCCCCCGCAGCGCCTGGCGCCGTACAGCTACGCTGTCGGCGCCGAGGTGACCCAGGCCGAAGGCGACGAGGTGGCCACGGATTCCGACGGCACCGCCTTCGGCCGTCTCATCCTGCTCTACGACCCCGACGGTCATGAGGCCTGGAACGGGACCATGCGCCTGGTGGCCTTCATCCAGGCCGAGGTCGAGGCCGTATTGGCCGCCGACCCGCTGCTGCCCGAGGTGGCCTGGAGCTGGTTGACCGAATCCCTCGAGAAGTCCGAGCACGTGGAGATCACCGCCCTCGGAGGCACCATCACGTCGACGACATCGGTCAGATATGGCGACATCTCCGGACCCCCGCGCGCGCATCAACTCGAATTGAGGGCTTCGTGGACAGCCACCACCGATGAGTTGAATGGCCATGTGGAGGCCTTCTGCGAAGTACTCTCGCTGGCTGCGGGCCTGCCCCCGTCCGGGGTCACGCGGCTCGGGTTCGCCGAAGCGTGAACTCAGCCGCATGACCGAATCAGCCGAACCGGCACCGGATTCCGAGGTCGAGGCCGCCCCCGTGGCTGCAGATCCGCCTGCGGTGGACGGAGGTCCCCCACCGACACCATTGACCGAACCCGCCGACGGAGTTCCACCGGTACTGACCACGCCGGACGAGTTCGCCGAGGCAGGACGATTGCTGGCTGCCGGCACCGGACCGATCGCACTCGACACCGAGCGGGCGTCAGGCTTCCGGTATTCCGGACGGGCCTATCTCATCCAGATCCGGCGCGCCGGTAGCGGCTCGCTGCTCATCGATCCGATCGACCATCCCGACGCGCTCGGACCGATTGCAGCAGCCCTCGACGGCCCCGAATGGATTCTGCACGCCGCGGACCAGGACTTGCCGTGCCTGCGCGAGCTGAACTTCCATTGCGCTGCGCTCTATGACACCGAACTGGCGGGCAGGTTGCTCGGGATCCCCAAGGTGAATCTCGCTGCCATGGTGGAGCATTTCCTCGGGCTCGGCCTCGTCAAAGGTCACGGTGCCGCGGACTGGTCGCGACGTCCGCTACCGGCCGACTGGTTGAACTACGCGGCGCTCGACGTCGAGGTCCTCATCGAACTCCGTGACGCGGTGCAAGCCGCTCTGGTCGAGGCGGGAAAAGAGACATGGGCGGCGGAGGAGTTCGCCGCAGTGTTGGCCAGGCCCGAGCCTGCGCCGCGGCCGGATCGGTGGCGGCGGGTGTCGAAGATCCACACGATCAAGTCCCCCCGAACCTTGGCCGCCGTGCAGCAATTGTGGACTGCGCGCGAGGATGTGGCACGTCGACGCGACGTCGCGCCAGGCCGAATCCTGCCGGACTCGGCGATCGTCGCCGCTGCGGTCGCCGATCCCACAACGCTGGACGAGTTGTACAAACTGCCCGTCTTCGGCGGCCCACGCCAACGACGGCAGGCCGGTCGGTGGATGTCCGCACTCGAGGCGGCGCGACGATTGCCCGACTCCGAACTGCCACCCCGGCGACCCCCGAGTACCGGACTGCCCCAGGTCAATCGGTGGGAAGCCAAGTCACCCGAGGCCGCTGCCCGGCTGACCGCCGTGCGAGCGGCGTTGACAGCGCTGGCCGACCAGGTGAACACACCTGTGGAGAACCTGCTGCAGCCCGAACTGGTCCGCCAACTGTGCTGGGACGACGTGCCATCGGCCACGCCGGAGGCCGTCGCCGCCCGACTCACGGCCGGCGGCGCACGTCCGTGGCAGATCGAACTGACCTCACCGGTGATCGCCGACGCACTGGCGGCGCCGACGCCGACGCCGTCCGAATAGGGGAGTTCGCGACGCCTTACTCGGGAAGGGCCTGCTGATCCGAGGCCTGCCTCGGATTTTGATCCCCACGGTCTAGTTCGTTCTCGTCCGATGTCGACAGCGGTGGCTGCATCCCCGACACCATGGCCGTGATCGCACGAGCGACGTCCTGGGCGGTGAGACCGAGATGGTCGAGTATCTGATTGCGCGAGGCGGGTGCCAGGAACTCTTGCGCTATGCCCACGTCGCGGACCGGTGTGGAGACCCCGGCACTGCGCAGTTTCTCCGACACCGACGAACCCACACCGCCGTGGACTCCGCCGTCTTCCACGGTGACCACCAGGCGGTGGGCAGCGGCCAGTTCGACCAATGATTCCGGCACCGGCAAGACCCATCGTGGGTCGATCACCGTGGCCCCGATCCCCTGCTGGGCAAGGCGAGCGGCGGTGTCGAGGGCGAGCGAGGCGAACGGACCGACGGCGACGATGAGCACATCGGAGTCGTCGCCGCGAGACGGTGTGGCGAGAACATCTGTGCCGTCGTCGAGCCGTTCGATGGCCCGGATGTCTTCGGGCACCGCGCCCTTCGGGAAGCGAAGCGCAGTCGGTCCGTCGTTGATGTCGAGGGCTTCTGCCAACTCCTCCCGCAACCGCACCGAATCCCGTGGCGCTGCGACGCGCATCCCCGGCACGATGGCCATGAGCGACAAATCCCACATGCCGTTGTGGCTGGGGCCATCAGGACCGGTGACACCGGCGCGGTCGAGGACCAGTGTGACCGGCTGCCCGAGCAATGCGACGTCCATCAGGAGTTGATCGAATGCGCGGTTCAAGAATGTGGAGTACACGGCCACCACCGGGTGCAGTCCACCGAGAGCCAGTCCGGCAGCCGAGGTGAGGGCGTGCTGTTCGGCGATCCCGACATCGAACATGCGATCCGGAAAACGTTCGCCGAACGGCGCGAGACCGGTGGGACCCGGCATCGCGGCGGTGATCGCGACAACGTCCTTGCGGCGACTGCCGGCCTCGATCAGAGCCGCCGAGAAGACCGAGGTCCAGTCGGGTGCGGGCACACTGGTCGACTTCCCGGTTGCCGGATCGATGATGCCGGTGGAATGCATCTGGTCGGCCACGTCGTTCTCGGCGTGGTGGTAACCCATGCCCTTACGGGTGACGGTGTGCACGATCACCGGCCCGCCAAAAGACTTCGCGCGGCGCAGCGCACTCTCGAGCGCCTCCTGATCGTGCCCGTCGACCGGGCCGACGTACTTGATTCCGAGGTCTGTGAACATCGCCTGCGGGGCGATCGCGTCTTTGAGACCGGTCTTGAGCCCGTGTAACGCCGAATACGCCAACGCACCGAAGAGTGGGACCTTGAGCACGGCACGCCGACCTTCATCGAGTACGCGCTCGTACCCCGGTTGCAGGCGCAGACCCGAGAGATGACGGGCGAAGCCACCGATGGTCGGCGCGTAGGACCGCCCGTTGTCGTTGACGACTATGACCATCGGTCGGTCGCCGCCCGCGATGTTGTTGAGCGCTTCCCAGCACATACCACCGGTCAGGGCGCCGTCGCCGACAACCGGGACCACGTGCCGGGCCTCGCCCGCCAGCTCGAAGGCCTTGGCCAGCCCATCCGCATACGACAGTGCTGCCGAGGCGTGCGACGACTCGATCCAGTCGTGCTCACTTTCTGCGCGTTCCTGATACCCGGTCAGTCCGTCCCGTTGGCGAAGGGTGTCGAATCCACCTTTACGGCCGGTGACGATCTTGTGCACGTAACACTGGTGACCTGTGTCGAAGAGAAGGGCGTCGTTCGGCGAGTCGAAGACCCGATGCAGGGCGAGGGTCAGCTCGACCACGCCGAGATTGGGTCCGAGATGCCCGCCCGTCGCCGAGACCTTGGCGATCAGGAAATCGCGGATTTCCTGGGCCAGCTCGTGCGTCTGTGGGAGGGTCAACTCGCGCAGGTCGGATGGCGAATCGACCGAATCCAGCACGCTCATCTCTCTGATGTCCTCTCAGGTGGGCGGCGTGGCGGACGAACCACCGGGCTGCCGCGGTGCACCCGCCGGGCTGCGGCGGATGCGTGGCTACCCAGTCTACGGACCCGTGGCCGGAGCGGAGGACGGGCGCAGCAGTGCGATCGCCTCCAGGTGGTGGGTCAGCGGGAACGCGTCGAAACCGAGAAGTGTGACCACCTCGTACCCCCCACGCATGTAGTCGCCCAGGTCACGTGCGAACGTCGCGGGATCGCACCCGACCGCTACGACGTAGGACGGGGCTGCGGCGACCACCTGCTCGACGACCGCGCGACCGGCGCCTGCTCGCGGTGGGTCGAGGATCACCACGTCCGGCGTGGGCAGAGTGGCGAGCGAGGTTGCCACGTTGCCGCGGTGCACCTGCACCCGGTGATCATCGGCGAACGTTTCCTGCGCCGCGGCGACCGCTGCGGCGTCCGCCTCGACGATGTGGACCCGAGCGGTTCCTCGCGCCTGGTCGTTCTCGTCGATCACGGCACCGGCCAGAACTCCCGCGCCACCGTACAAGTCCCACACGACCACCGATCGCGGTAACCCCGCGTCTCGCAGCAGGGTTCGAACCGCAGTGCTGTACCCGGCGGCGGCATGACGGTGGGCCTGCCAGAAGCCGGTGATGGGCAGGTCCCAGCTCCGTCCGGCGACAGTGCGCCGCACGGTGGGTCCACCCTCGAGTATCGACTCGTCTCGAGCGGCTGAACGCTGGGCGCGGTCGCGCTGAACCTTGCGCCTGCCCCCGGAAGGTGTTCGGGTGCGACGTGCCCTGCGCACATCGCCGGCCGGGGTGAGGCCGGCGATCGAGGCGATGTGCCGAACCCCGTCGTCCCCCGCGGTGACCACCAGGTCGGCCCCGGGTTGCAGATCTTCGAGGAGGTCGATGCCGTCGAGCAGACCCGGAATGGGTTGCGCGCAATCGAGCCGGCGGATCACCGAGTGTGATTGATGAGCATGCATTCCCGCGACACCGGCGCTGTCGACGATCAGCCGTTCACGGACTCGCCACCCTGTCTCGGGCTGATCCCCTGC
Organism: Williamsia soli; assembly: GCF_017377795.1. GTDB lineage: Bacteria > Actinomycetota > Actinomycetes > Mycobacteriales > Mycobacteriaceae > Williamsia > Williamsia soli. The sequence continues at coordinate 540,519 of NZ_JAFRDR010000002.1, forward strand.
GGCGGCGTCGAGCGAGAGCATCTCGCCATCCCACCGCACCCCACCCATCCGACTCAGCAATTCTCCGAGCACCCCCGCCTTCAGCTCGCGCGCGTGAGCTCCCGTTGTGTGAGAAAGATCGCAGCACCCGGCGCCGCCACCGGGCGCGCCAGCCGGACAGGCCGCGTCGATGCGATGTTCCGACGCCTCGACGATCTCGGTGATCTCGGCGCGGACGAACCCCTTGCCCCGATCCTCCGACACGCGCACCCTCAGCCGCTCACCCGGTAGGGCATGGCGGACGAACACCACTCTGCCGTCATGGCGTCCGACGCATACGCCACCGTGCCCGAGCCGTTCGGTGGCGAGCTCGAATTCGCTACCGAACCAGCTGTTTTCGTTCGTTCGCGGACGGGATTCCGGTATGCCGGTCACTGCGGATCATTTCGTTCGCCGGGCAGCGTTCCCACACCACGGCGGGTGTCTCCCGGGGCAATGTAAGCGCGGTCGCGTTTGCGTCGATCAGACGAACTCAGCTGCCACGGGACGGACGTCACCATCACCCCTGGTTCGAACAACAATCGACCCTTGAGTCGCAACGCGGATTGGTTGTGCAGGATCTGCTCCCACCAGTGCCCCACCACGTATTCCGGGATGAACACCGTGACCACATCACGCGGCGACTCGCGTCGTAATCGGCGGACGTAATCGATGACCGGTCGGGTGACCTCTCGGTATGGCGATGCGATCACCTTCAGCGGCACTGTGATGTCACTGTCTTCCCATTGCGCCACGAGCTTCCGGGTGTCGCGGTCGTCGACGTTCACCGTCACCGCTTCGAGCGTGTCGGGACGCGTCGCACGGGCGAAGGCGAGCGCACGCCGACTCGGCAGATGCAGGGTCGAGACCAGCACGATCGAATGGGTACGACTCGGAAGTACGGCCTCGTAGTCGGAATTGTCCAGCTCTGCCTGCACCGACGCGTAGTGGCGGTGAATGAGTTTCATCATGCCGAAGATGGCGACCATCGCGACTATCGCGATCCACGCCCCCGCCAGGAACTTCGTGATCAGGACGATGATCAACACCGACCCGGTCATCAGCAGGCCGATGGTGTTGATGATGCGGGATCGGATCATTCGCGCTCGCGCGCTCGGATCGCGCTCGGTCTTCAGATGCCTCGTCCAGTGCTTCACCATCCCGATCTGGCTCAGGGTGAACGACACGAAGACCCCGACGATGTAGAGCTGGATCAGAGCAGTGACCTCGGCACCGAAGGCCACGATGAACGCGATTGCCGCGGCCGCCAAGAACAGAATCCCGTTCGAGAAGGCCAAGCGGTCACCGCGGGTGTGCAATTGTCTCGGCAGGTAACGATCTTGGGCCAGCACCGAACCCAGCACCGGGAATCCGTTGAAAGCGGTGTTCGCGGCCAGAACGAGGATCAGTGCGGTGACCACGGTCACGAAGTAGAAGCCGGGCGTGAATCCGCCGAACACCGCGTGGGCAATCTGTGCGATCAGCGACTTCTGCTCGTATCCCTCCGGCGCGCCGAGTAGATCCTTGGCTGGGTTCGAGACGTATTTCACGCCGATTTCCTTGGCCAGGAGGATGATCCCCATCAAGAGGACAATTGAGATCGAGCCCAGCAGCAACAGCGTCGTCGCGGCATTACGGGACTTGGGCTTCTGGAATGCGGGCACTCCGTTGCTGATCGCCTCGACCCCGGTCAGCGCGGCGCAACCGGACGAGAAGGCCCGCGCGATCAGGAACACGAAGGCGATCCCGATCAGGTGGTCCTGCTCCGCCTTGATCTCATAACCCGCCGTCTCCGAGTGGATGTCGTCGCCGAAGACATAGACCCGGAGAAACCCCCAGGCCAGCATCACGACCATGCCGACGATGAAGGCGTAGGTGGGAATGGCGAACGCGGTCCCCGATTCGCGTAGTCCACGCAGGTTGATCGCGGTGAGCAGGACGATGGCGAAAACGCAGAAGAGCACCTTGTGGGTTTGCACGAACGGCACAGCCGAACCGATGTTCTCCGCCGCAGACGCGATCGACACCGCCACGGTCAGCACGTAATCGACGAGCAGCGCGCTTCCCACCGTCAGTCCGGCTGTCGGCCCGAGGTTGGTGGTGGCAACTTCGTAGTCGCCACCGCCGGAGGGGTAGGCGTGCACGTTCTGTCGATAGCTGGCCACCACGACCACCATCACCAGCGCGACGGCGAGACCGATCCAGGGCGTATAGGTGTAAGCGGACAATCCGGCCACCGACAGGACGAGGAAGATCTCCTGGGGGGCGTAGGCGACTGATGACATCGCATCCGAGGCGAACACCGGGAGCGCGATCCTCTTCGGCAGCAACGTATGACCGAGGGTGTCACTTCGGAACGGCCTGCCGAGAAGCAGTCGTTTTGTCGCCGTAGAGGCCTTGGACACCTTTGACACCAGGCAAACAATAGGGCCTGCCGTGCCGTATAGCTACGTGGGTGGCGGTAGCGTTCACCAGAGTTCCTAGACGCGCCGGAGCGAAGCTCAACCAAACGGCCGGCCCGGATGATTTCAGCGAGGAGTTTCCATGCGTGTGGTGGTGATGGGATGCGGCCGCGTCGGCGCGAACCTGGCCCTGAAATTGCAGACCGCGGGCCACGACGTCGCAGTCATCGACCGGGATGCGACCGCCTTTCGCCGGCTACCCGACGACTTCGGCGGCGCCACAGTCAAGGGTGTCGGATTCGACCAGGAGGTCCTGCGCCGCGCGGGAATCGAAGGCGCAGACGCGTTTGCCGCGGTGTCGTCCGGCGACAACTCGAACATCATCGCCGCTCGGGTCGCGCGGGAGACCTTTCACGTCCCCAAGGTCGTCGCGCGGATCTACGACGCCAAGCGTGCGGCCGTCTACGAGCGACTGGGCATCCCCACGGTCGCGACCGTCCCCTGGACCACCGACCGGTTCATCTCCGCGCTCGGCGAGGCCGATGCCGACGAGGTCGCCTGGACGGAGCCGTCAGGAGAGGTCGCGATCGTCCGGTTGACCGTCCACGAGTCGTGGGTGGGAACATCGGTGACGCTGTTCCAGGAGAACACCGGGTCTCGGGTGAGCTTCATCAACCGGCTCGGGCTGCCCTTGCTCCCCGGGCCCAAAGCGGTTCTGCAGCAGGATGACCAAGTTTTTGTCGCGGCGCTCGTCGATAATCTCGAGAAGGTCCGCTCGGTCGCCGCCGGTGTCGCGCCCGAGTCCGACTGACCACCGCAGAACGTAGGAGAACATGATGAAGGTCGCCATAGCCGGTGCCGGCGCGGTGGGACGGTCGATCGCGCGCGAGCTGATCGCCAACTCTCACGACGTCCTGCTGCTCGAACGCAACCTCGACCACATCGACGAGGAATCGGTGCCCGGTGCCCGGTGGGTCAGCGGCGACGCCTGCGAACTCGACAATCTCGAGCGGGTCCAGCTGCACAAGTTCAACGTCGTCATCGCGGCGACGGGCGATGACAAGGCGAATCTCGTCGTCAGCCTGCTGGCCAAGACGGAGTTCGCCGTCGCCAGGGTGGTCGCGCGGGTCAACGACCCCCGCAACGAGTGGTTGTTCGACGAGGACTGGGGCGTCGATGTCGCCGTCTCCACACCGCGAATGCTCGCGTCGCTCGTCGAAGAAGCGGTGTCTGTAGGCGATCTCGTCCGATTGATGACGTTCCGTCAGGGTCAGGCCAATCTGGTGGAGATGACCCTCCCCGACAACACCCCGCTGGCCGGCAAGCCGGTCCGCAAGCTCAAATTGCCCAGGGATGCCGCGCTCGTGACGATTCTGCGCGGTGGAAGGGTGATAGTCCCCGTACCCGACGACGCCGTCGAGGGTGGGGACGAATTGATCTTCATCGTGCCCGCCGAGGCCGAAGCCCAATTGCGGGCAGCGATCATCGAACCGGCGGCTCCGGCGTGACGGTGTCATCCTCGGGGCCGGGTTTCTCGCTCACGGGGCCGGTTTCGTCGCTGTTTTCGTTCTTCTGAGCCCAACGGACGAGCAGTACCGTGGCGACGACGGCGACCGCGGTCAGCGGCCATCCCATGGCGATACGCGCCACCGCGAGCGCACCGGTCTGATCGTGGTCGTAGAGAAACGACTGCACCAGGTACCGGACCCCGAACAGTACAGCCCAGATCGCGGTGGCGATGTCATATGCGAGCAGGGTGCGACGATGCTTGCGCCAGGCTGTTCCGTTGCCGTTCAGCGCATTCCAGATGACCCCGACGAGCGGCCACCGCACCAGGATCGACAGGACGAACACTCCCGCGTAGAGCAGAGTGGTCCAGATCCCGAAGAGGAAGAATCCCTTGGCATCCCCGGTCCGATGGGCGATGAACGCGCACACCCCGACTCCGATCACACCCGAGATCGCCGGCTGGATGGGTTCGCGCCGGATCAGGCGGACGACGAAGATCAGCAATGCCACGCCCAATGCGGCGTAGATCGCCACCGTGAGATTCCACAGCGAGTTCGCCGGTACGAACACCACGATCGGGACCGACGAATAGATGAGCCCGGAGACCCCGCCCATCTGCTCCATCACCGTGAGTGCGGCGGGCTCACCATCGACTGTCCCGCGGCCATCACCGGGTGACTCGGGACCGCCGTCGCCGGACGACTGCGGACCCGCTCCCTGCTGCGCTCTCAAATCAACTCAGCTCTCACCGAGCAACTCGTAGTACGGATTGAACATGATCTTGTGGCCGTCGTGTTCGCCGATCCGGCCACGAACCGTCAGGGTGCGGCCGGGCTCGATACCGGGAATGCGGTTGCGGCCGATGAACTTGAGGGTGACGACGTCGGTGCCATCGAAGAACTCGGCGACGATTCCCGTCTTCATACTCTTCGAGCAGGTCTGCACCGAGCGCAGCTCACCGTGCATGGTGACCTCGTCTCCGGCGGAACAGTCGCAGGCACGTTGGGCACCGGTCTGCTGGGACTGCTGCGAGATCGTCTCGGCGTCGAGCTGCTCGAGGTCCTCGGTCAGCCTGCGGGTGAGGCGTTTGAGATATCCGCCTGCAGTCATTGCGCTACGCACCTTCCCGATCGCTCGGGCTAGTAGTTGTCACGGGTCTGTGCTCACGCCAGCGTAGACCTCTGTCCACCCGACTTCCACCCGCGATGCAAGATCATTCCATGCCGCAACACCAACCGTCACCTCCGACCCGCAATGCCGGCGAACGGGTGATCGTAGCTCTGCCCGGAACGGGCTCGGACGCCGACTTCGCGGCGCGGGCGTTTGCGAACGCCGACCTCAGGGTCGTCGCGGTCGATCCGGACGGTGATGGTCTGATCAGCGGTTATCGCCGCGCACTCGACGACGCGGCGTCGAGGTGGGGCACGATCGTTGCGGCCGGGGTATCCCTTGGGGCCTGCGTGGCCGTGCAGTGGGCGATCGACAATCCGCAGCGCTGCGCGGGCGTGCTGGCAGCACTACCCCCCTGGGTGGGCGATCCCGCAACCGCACCGGCAGCACACAGCGCGCTCCTGACGCTCGACCTCCTGCGCCGGCGGGGTCTCGACGAGACGATCTCGCAGATGCAGGCGGGCAGCCCACGGTGGTTGGCCGCCGAGTTGAGCAGATCGTGGCGTGCGATCGGAGATCAGCTCGAGCCGGTGCTCGCCGAGGCCTCGAGTTACCACGCCCCGACTGCGGAAACGATCTCGCAGCTGCGGGTTCCGCTCGCGATCACCGCAGCCACCGACGACCCGGTTCATCCTCACGCGGTCGCACAGGTATGGCGAACGCATGCCCCGATTGCGACACTCGCGGACATCACCCTGGCCGAGCTCGGCGAAGATCCTTCGATCCTCGGCCGCCGGGCGCTCGACGGCTGGCGGTCGCTCGACTCGTGACGACCCGACCGGGCCACTGACAGCGCTAGCGTTGCGGACGGTTGCGCAGCTGCTGCATCGCCGAGCCGCTCGAGACAGGCCCGGCCTTCTTCTCTACGGGTTCGGCGGCGGGCGCAGGATCAGGCGCAGGCGCCGGGGGTGGCGTGCCCTGAACTCGGACGGTGGCCTGCGCGGATTGTGCCTGCGCCCCACTGTCATTCGGTGCGGGCGCGGCCGATGCGGCCATCTGACCCGACTCGGCCATCTCCTGCTGGGCTGCGGCAACCTGCTCGGCGAGTACGGGGGGCAAGACGATCGGCAACGGAGTCCGCGGCGGGTGCGGTTCGTCGCCACGGCGAACGACCGTCTCACTGACCACCGCGCGAGCCACCTTCGCCAGCGCTTCGGCCCCTGCAGTCGGCGCACTCGCCACGGCGCGGATCATCCATCGCGAGCCATCGACGCCGATGAACCGATGGACTCCGCCGGGTACGGTGGCCACGACCTCACGGCCCCAGAACCCCGTCTCGATTGCGGTCTCGGCACCTTCGGTCTTCAGTGATTCGGTCAATTCGACGACGACCTCACGCCACTGCCCACTCGATTTGGGCGCTGCGAAGGCGGCGACGGTGATGCGTCCGTGCGGAGTGACGAGATAGACCGACTGCGGCTGATGGTCCGCGGACATCTCCACCGTCACCTGACCGCCTTCGACGACCGGAACCAGCACGGATCCGAGGTCGAGGTGGGAGTTCTCGAAACGGGATTCGGGCGCCAGGTCTCCGATGTCGTAAGGCCCTTGGCCGCTACCGATCACCTGTGGTTCGGATTCCTCGGGCGCGCTCGACGCACTCTTGCCGCCTCTGCGGCCTCGACCTCGCTCGCGTGCCATCTCTCAACTACCCTCCGGCGCGAGTGCGCCCAATATTGCGTGTCCGCCGCTGGAGCCGTACCCGCCGGCCCCTCGACTCGTGTCGTCCAACTCGTCCACCTCGACGAATTCCGGCAACTCGACCCGTTGCACCAGCAACTGCGCGATGCGGTCCCCCCGGCTGATCGAGATCGGGGTGTGCCGGTCGAGATTGATCAAACAGACCTTTATCTCCCCGCGGTATCCCGCATCGACCGTGCCCGGGGTGTTCACGATCGACAGGCCGGCACGCGCCGCCAGCCCGGAACGGGGGTGGATCAAACCCACCGTCCCCACCGGTAGCGCGATCGCGATCCCGGTCGGAACCAGTTGTCTCTCACCCGGTTCGAGTACCAGGTCCACAGCACTGGAGAGATCGACCCCGGCGTCGCCGGGGTGCGCGCGGGTGGGCACCGCGATGCCTTTGTCGAGACGCCGTAAAGCCACGGTCGATACATCGGCGGGGGTGCTGCCACGGTCGGTTGCCACACCGGAAGACTACGCTGGCGCCGTGCCACCTCTGCCATCACCCGACCCCGCCGGAGACTCGTCCGGCTCCCCGGCGACCGCTGCCCAGGGCCATTTCGACGAACGCCTCCACGTACCGCTGTGGTGGTGGCTCGGCGCTGTCGTGGTCACCGGGATCCTCGGTTACGAGATTCAGCTCTCGCTGCACGAGACCTCGCTGAGCTGGATCGCGTACGCGATTCTCACCCCACTGGTGATCTGGCTGCTGTGGTCGATGGGCCGAACCCGGGTGTGGGTGTCCGGCGACGAGTTGTTCGCGCACAAGGCGCATCTGCCGATCGCGATGATCGCCCGGGCTGCGGTCATCCCCGCGAGCGCCAAGAGCGCGGCGATGGGACGGCAGCTCGACCCGGCGGCATTTCTCGTGCACAAATTCTGGGTGAAGACGATGGTGTTGCTGGTACTCGACGATCCCGACGACCCGACTCCGTACTGGTTGGTCAGCACCCGTCACCCGGAAAAGCTCGTGGCCGCGCTGGGCTTGCCAGACGCGGCCACCGAGGCTTCGGGCCCTTGATTCTTGCCGCCGCGCCCCCACGCGGCTCGAGGTGAATCGGACTACTTTACGATTCGACCTCCCTCACCGCGCGATCAGGCGCAGTCGACGCAGATCCGGGAATTCCCGTTCTCCGTCGCCAGACGGCTGCGGTGATATACGAGGAAGCAACTGGTGCAGGTGAACTCGTCGGCCTGCTTGGGGATCACCCGCACCGACAGTTCCTCACCCGACAGATCGGCGCCCGGGAGTTCGAACGATTCGGCGGTGTCGCCTTCGTCCACATCAACCGAGGCCGCCTGTGCCTCACTTCGTCGCGCCTTGAGCTCCTCGAGGGAATCCTCAGAGACCTCGTCGGATTCGGTGCGCCGCGGCGCATCGTAATCAGTTGCCATAATTCCGCCTTATGTAGAAGCACCTGCGACTTCGGGTTCCCGATGTGAGCGGGTTCCAAAAGTCCCAACAAGCCGCGGACTTCCCCTTTTGCAAAGTCCGCGACAATGCCCTTGGGACAACGACCCATCGAGGGCTATTCGTTGCCGCTGCCAGGCATAGATTTTGTGATTTTCGCCACAGTTGATTGGTAGTCCGAATTTCAAGCTATCCAATCCGAGGCGGCCGAAGCCTAGCCCAGCTGCCCCTCAGAGTCAACAACAACACCGACACGAGAACATTCCCCGGCCGTCTGAACCGGGGCCGCGTCGCGGAGGCCACGCGACGACACCTGACCATCCGCCGCCGGTTGGCGCCGTCGGTGGGCGGCATGCGTTTACAGTTGACTCGCTCGTGCACATCTCCGGCGGAAGGCATCTCGAGAACCCATGGTTTCCCAGATCACCTATGGCTATCCCACCGATGACCGCGGCCGGCCCTTCCGCCGCCGGCGCTACCTGCCGGCGGTCATCGTCGCGGTGGTGCTCACGCTCATCGCCGCAGTCGTGTGGATCAGTGCGCTGTCGACCTCCGAGGCAACAGCTGCGCCCACCGATTGTCCGCCGCCTCCCGCACCCTCTGCGGCGCCCGATACTGCCGCGCCCGCCGTCGGGACCACGGCCGGCCGGGACGAGATGTTGCAGGTACCCCCGGCGGCTCTGGCGAGTTTCCAGATCCGCGTCCTGAACGCCACCGACGAGCAGGGCAAAGCACAGACCGTTCTCGACGATCTGACGTCCCTCGGCTTTCAGGCCGCGCCAGAGGCCGCGTACGGCGACGACACCCTCTACCCCGACCAGAATCTGGATTGTTTCGGGCAGATCCGCTTCGGCGATGCCGGAAAGGCCGCTGCCGCCGCAGTGTGGATCGCGGCCCCGTGCACCGAACTCATCAACGACGGACGGCCCGGCAACGGGGTGGACCTGTCGATCGGTGAACACTTCAGCGAGTCCGAGCAGAATCAGGACGCACTAGCAGTCCTCGACACCCTCCGTGCGGCCAACCCGCAGGACCCCAACACCGGAGCCGACCCTGCCGTCATCGCGGCAGTCCACGAAGCATCCTGCTGACGACGGTGACGAGAGACGGGCCCGTTCAGCCCGGGATCGGGTCCAACGCGCCGAGGCGGGCGAGCAGGGTGGTCAACTCGCTCGCGATACCCGGCGCCATCGCCAAGGTCACGTCCCCCTGGGTACTGCGCGAGGTTGCGTCGGGTATGCGCACCACGGCGCCCGCCTCCTCGGCGATCAACGAACCCGCGGCCCAGTCCCATGGGCTCAGACCGTGTTCGTAGTGGGCGTCCACGGCTCCGCTGGCAACCATGCACAGATCCAGGGCCGCTGAACCGATTCGCCTCACGTCACGAATGTGCGGTAACAGTGCGGCGATCAGCGACCCCTGGACGGATCGCCGCGTCGAGGCGTACCCGAAGCCGGTCGCGACCAGGGCCAACCCGACGTCGTCGATCCCGTTACAGGTCAATCTGACAGGACCACGCCCGTCGTCCGAGAAGGCACCGCCACCGCGCGTTGCCGAATAGGTGATCCCGCGCGCCACGTCGACCACGGCGCCGGCAACGGTCCGACCGTCCACCTGGGCACCGACCGACACCGAGTAGGCCGGGATGCCATAGAGAAAATTGACGGTGCCGTCGATCGGGTCGACGACCCAACGTACCCCCGCAGGGACGGCGATCGAGCCACCCTCCTCCTCGCCGAGGACGGCATCACCGGGACGCAGTTCTGCCAGCAGATCACGCAGTAGCGTTTCGGATTCCGTGTCGACGACGGTGACGGGATCTGTGTCGGTGCTCTTCGTCGACACGGCCTGCGGCACAGACCCTTCCGCGACATCAGACCCGAACACCTCCGGTCGTCGCGTGCGAACGTGGTCGGCTGCCTTCTCGGCAACCCGTACCGCGACGGCGGTCAGCTCTGCCGGATCTGTGGTGGACACCAGTACATGTGAGCACACGCCGCGCCGCCGCGCGGTGTCGACCCGCCCTCGCCGAGAGCGGACCAACCCGGCGCCGTCAGGGCGATGACGGGACATGGTTCGGCGACTGCCCAGACCGATCCGGCAGACGTCGCGCAGAACCGGCACCCGCTGACTAGCCTGAAAGACGACGCCCCATCGGGCGTGTGCCGTCACTTCGAGTTGAGGAGTTGTCCACGTGTCCAGTGAATCCGGGGTTTCCACCGAGTCCCTGCCCGACATCGCACAGCACGGATTCGGTATCGACGTCGGCGGCTCGGGGATCAAGGGCGGGATCGTCGATCTCGCCACCGGCGACCTCGTCGGAGAACGCTTCAAGGTACTCACCCCCCAGCCCGCGACCCCCGAGGCCGTGGCAGGCGGCATCCGCGAGGTCGTCGACCACTTCGATTGGAAGGGACCCGTCGGCGTCACCCTCCCCGCCGTGATCACCGGCGGCGTCGCCCGCACAGCGGCGAACATCGACAAGGGGTGGATCGGGACCGACGTCTACAAGCTGCTCGGAGAGCAACTCGGAGACCGGCAACTGTCCGTCCTCAACGACGCCGACGCCGCAGGCATGGCCGAGGACCGCTACGGCGCGGGCAAGGACTACAAGGGCGTGGTGATGCTCCTGACCTTCGGTACCGGAATCGGCTCGGCGATCATGTTCGGTGGCACACTCATCCCGAACACAGAACTCGGTCACATGGAGGTCGACGGGAAAGAAGCCGAACACCAGGCGTCGTCCAAGGTCAAAGAAGACAAGGACATGTCCTACACCAAATGGGCAGTCGAGGTGTCGAAGGTGCTGTCGGCCTATGAGGCCCTGTTCTGGCCCGAGGTGTTCATCGCAGGCGGCGGAATCAGCCGGAAGTCACACAAATGGATCCCGCATCTGACCAATCAGACGCCTGTCGTACCGGCGACTTTGCTGAATACGGCGGGCATTGTCGGGGCGGCTATGGCAGTGGAAGCAGGGTTACGCCCGTAGGTGCCGTTACAATGGCATCCAGGCCGGCCACCCCGGTCACCCCAAAGCCCCCAGCTTCGCCGAGTGAGACTCGGCGTGACATCGCCACCGCGACGTAAACCACCGGTGCGATGTCACGATAGATAGCCCGAAAGGTCGTACGTGGCAGCCACGAAAACCCGCCAAACCGAACCGGATACCGAGCAGTCGGAATCGGAGTCGGTGACAGCGTCGGCGCACAAGGCACCCGCCAAGAAAGCAGCCGCCAAGAAGGCGGCGGCCAAGAAGGCGCCCGCCAAGAAAGTTCCTGCAAAGAAGGCGCCCGCCAAGCGGCCGGTCAAGAAAGTCGACGGCGACGTCGTCGACGACGGCGGCCTCGACGAACCTTCGATCGACGAGATCGACGCGCCCGAGGACGAGTTGACCGAGGACGACGTCGCAGTGGTTGTCGTCGAGGACGAGGCAGACGCTGCCGGTCCGGCCGTCACCGCAGGCAAGACCAAAGGCAAGAAGGCCGACGAGGTCGAGGAGCCGTCCGCAGCGGACAAGGCGTCCGGAGATTTCGTCTGGGACGAGGACGAGTCCGAGGCGCTCCGTCAGGCCCGTAAGGACGCCGAGCTCACCGCTTCCGCCGATTCGGTTCGCGCGTACCTGAAGCAGATCGGCAAGGTCGCCCTGCTCAATGCCGAGGAAGAGGTCGAACTCGCCAAGCGGATCGAGGCCGGCCTGTTCGCCACGGAACGCATGCGCCGTATCACCGAAGCGGGCGAGAAGCTCACCGTCGCGCAGCGTCGCGATCTGTCGTGGATCTCCCGCGACGGTGGCCGTGCCAAGAACCACCTCCTCGAGGCGAACCTTCGTCTCGTCGTCTCGCTCGCGAAGCGATACACGGGCCGTGGGATGGCGTTCCTGGACCTCATCCAGGAGGGTAACCTCGGTCTGATCCGCGCCGTCGAGAAGTTCGACTACACCAAGGGCTACAAGTTCTCGACGTACGCGACCTGGTGGATTCGCCAGGCCATCACCCGTGCCATGGCCGATCAGGCCCGCACCATCCGCATCCCGGTACACATGGTCGAGGTGATCAACAAACTCGGCCGTATCCAGCGTGAGCTGCTCCAGGATTTGGGACGCGAACCCACTCCTGAAGAGCTCGCCAAGGAGATGGACATCACGCCGGAAAAGGTACTGGAGATCCAGCAGTACGCGCGCGAGCCGATCTCCCTCGATCAGACGATCGGTGACGAGGGCGACAGCCAACTCGGCGACTTCATCGAGGATTCCGAGGCCGTTGTCGCCGTGGACGCAGTGTCGTTCACGCTGCTCCAGGATCAACTTCAGTCCGTGCTGGAGACGCTGTCGGAGCGTGAGGCCGGAGTCGTGCGCCTGCGCTTCGGGCTCACCGATGGCCAGCCGCGCACCCTGGACGAGATCGGACAGGTGTACGGGGTGACGCGCGAGCGCATCCGGCAGATCGAATCGAAGACAATGTCCAAACTGCGCCACCCCTCACGGTCACAGGTCCTGCGCGACTACCTGGACTGATTTATTTCCTGACCGAACCGACAAAGGTGCCGACTACTCGTCGGCACCTTTGTCGACGGCGGAGGCCATCCAGTCGAGAAGGTCGTCACGCACCTCGCCGCGGTTGATCTCGTTGAGGATCTCGTGTCGGGCGTCTTTGAACACCCGCACCGTCACGTCCTCAAGGCCACCCGCGCGAAAATGGGCTGCCAGCAGATCGACCAGTCCCCCACCTCCGTTCACCGGGTCACGGTCGCCGACAGCGATGAGAATCGGCAGATCGGCTCGGATCGTGGCCACGGCGGCGGTCTCTGCGATCCGGCGCGCGGCGACGAACATCTCCCGGCCCGACTCCTGATCGATTCCGAAACCACAGAGCGGGTCGGCAACATACGCGTCCACGACCTTCTCGTCCCTGGACAACCAGTCGAAGTCGGTGCGGGCAGGTGCGAACGGCGCGTTGAACATAGACAAGTCCAGCTCGGCATCCAGGTCCAGGGCCGGTTCGAGCCCGTCCAGCGCCGCAGTGCCACTGAGAACCACGGCATCGACCTTGGCACTCCCACCGTCGAGCAGGAACTGCTGCGTCGCGAAAGACCCCATGCTGTGGGCGAGCAGGATCAGCGGCAGATCCGGGAACTCGCCGCGCGCCGTGTCCACGACGCGCCCGATGTCGGAGACGAGTCCGGCCCAGCCGTCCGGGCCCAGATCCCCGAGTTCACGCCCGGACAGCTGCGATCGACCATGACCGCGGTGGTCGTAACCAAAGACCACATATCCGTCGTCGATGAGCGCCTGGGCGGTCTCCTCGTACCGCCCGATGTGCTCACCCATGCCGTGTACGAGCACCACCACGCCGACCGCTTCCGACGCGGGATCCCAGCGAACCGCTGAGATCCGGACGCCGCGACCTGCCGGGACCGTGAACTCTGATGACATGCGTTTCCTCTCGAGAAGCCTCCGTGCGCGGGCATCACAAAAAAGCCCCGCTGCCTGCTGATCCGTATTCTCATCGATCAAATGGGTTAAATCCTGCTTTCTGCGAGGCTCGGCGCGCTGCGTTGTGCTTGTATGTCTGCATGTTCGGCGTCCTGAGCCCCTGTGTGACCCATCTCGACTCGGAGTTGGGGGCGCAGTGGCGCGCTCACATGTGCGGCGTGTGTCTGTCCCTGCGCGACGATCACGGGCAGCTCGCGCGGCTGACCACCAACACCGACGCCATCGTGGTATCGATTCTCGTTGACGCGCAACGACAATCGCCGTCGACCATGGTGACGGCAGGTCCCTGCGCGCTGCGCGGGATGCGCACTGCCGAGGTCATCGCACCGGCGGAGCTCAGTGTCCGTCTCGGCGCCACGACCTCATTGACGCTCGCGTCCGCGAAAGCTGCCGACGTGGTAGCCGAACAGCGGGCCGGCCTGGCGACACCCTCCGCGCTACGTTCGCGCGGCGCCCGGTTCGCGGGGCCACGACTCCGGGCCAAAGCGCTCGCCGACGGCCAGGTCGCGACAGCCATCGGGGGCCGCGCGTTGCTCGACGATCTGGCAGGCCAAGCAGATATCGAACTGGGTGGGGCGAGCCTCGACGAGATCACCGACGGCGCCGCCCGCGCGGCGGGCGCGGTCTTCGCCGCCACCGCGGACCTGGCCGGGGTACCGGAGAACCGAGCTGCGCTCCAGCAGATCGGGTCCGACTTCGGCCGCTGCGCACACCTGCTCGACGCCGCCGAGGATCTCGAAAAGGACCGCACGACAGGCGACTTCAATCCTTTGACAGCAACGGGAACCAGTTTCGAGAGTGCTGGGCAGGACTGCAGGCGATTGATCTCGGCGATTCGCGCCGCCACCGATACGCTGGTGTTGCGCGACGATCGGCTCCTTCGGGTGTTGCTGCTCGGGGGGCTCGAGCGTGCGATGACCAGGGTCTTCGGTCACCGCACCGAGAGTGTCTTCACCACTCCCGGCCCACCCCCGCGTCCACCCAATCGCCCTCCCCTGCCACCCTTCCACCGGCGCATCCTGCCGTGGATGGGCGTGTACTGCACCGGATACGCGTGCTGTGCCGACCACACCAATCCCTGTAATGGCAAACGTCACCAGGGCGCCTGCAAGGGATGCAACTGCGATTGCTGCGACTGTTGTGATTGCTGCGACTGCTGACAACGAGCTTGCCGCGACGACGTCACGCCGGGTCTGACGTTGTGCGCGGCCTGCGCTCCCCGATGTCGAACAGGGCCCACACCGGACCGGTCAGCAACCACAGGACGGTGATGACGCCCAGCGTCGGAAACACACCGTAGAGCGCTGAAGCCTGTTCGGGATCCGCCACCGTCTGCGCCAACCCGACCACCGTGATCCCGGATATCGCTGCGGCGCACATCCATTGCCCGAACGCCCGCACCTCCCGACGGAATGCCGCCTGTCCCCTCCTCGGCCCGCGAGGTGGCGGAGGCCCATCCGCAAACCGGTGTGCGAACCAGCCATCGACCCAGGAGATGGCGGAGTGCCCGAAAGCCACGGTGACGCCCAGGTAGACCCCCGCCAGCCGGTGCACCATCTCGACCGCACTGCCCTGGTGGATGTCGAGTGCCACGGCAGCAAGCAGTAGCACGTCGAGCACGGGTACAGCCGCGAGCACCATCGTGGAGAGCGTGCGCAGGTGCAGGAGGTAGCGCAGGCAGAGGCCCCCGAAGACCATCACCCAGAAGCCGACTTCGCACCCGATGATGACGACCAGGATCGGTGAGTTCATGCCGTCGAGTGTGCGGCCGACGAGATGGTCGGCACATCGGCCAACCGGGTGAGATGAGGTCATCAATCGGGATGACGACGCTCACTCGGCGCTGTGCTGTGATGAATACCTGGAGGTGTGATGACGCGGACACGGATCGATCCGGACCGGCAGCGGGATCTCGGCGTCGCGGCCGCGTTCTTCGTCGCCGGCATCGTGTTGTACATCGGCGATCTCCGATACTTCTTCGGAGCAACTGCCCTCAATACCACTCTGCCGCAGTGGCTTCCACTGGTCAGCTTGGCCGTTGCGTGTTTTTCTCAAGTGTGGCGTTCCACCCGGCCCGCCATCGCGTTCACCGGTGTGGTCGCAGCCCTGATCATCGATGCATTCTGTGGCCCGACCATCGCCGTGTGGATCGTCTACTCCGATGTCATCTACGCCGTCGCCAGGTACGCTTCTGACCGGCTAAGACGGGTCATGCTACTGGTGAACTGGCTGATCGCCGCCGTCGTACTCGCGGTGGCTCTGACGGGTTCCGGCGACTGGCGGGTGGCGTTGCTGGCCATGTTGCTCGTCACCGCACTCATCGCCTCTCCGGCGTCGTACGGTCATGCCATCAGGCAGCACCAGATGGCCGCCGAGAGCGAACGTGATCGAGCGCACGCGGTCGAGGCGCTGGCGACCCGCGACCGAGAGGTGGCGGTCGCCGCCGAGCGGCGCAGGCTCGCTCGTGATCTCCACGACGTGGTCGCAGGCCAGTTGTCGGGCATCGCACTGCAATCGGCCGCGGCGCTCGAGACCACCGACGCCACCGTCCGTGATTCGGTGCTGCGGTCGGTGCGGTCGTCGAGCGTCGAGGCGCTTCGCGAAATGCGAACGATGATCGAATTGCTCTCGGGTCCTGATGATCTCGACACCGCCGTCACCGCAAGCCTGGACCGCATCGACCGCCTGGCCGATACCGCCCGCGCCTGCGGGTCGATCGTCGACATGCATGTCGCAACGACCCGGCTCTCCCCGGCAAGCACCATCGTGGCCTATCGGATCATCCAGCAGGCTCTGACCAACGTCGCCACCCACAGCCCGGGCGCAGACGTCGATGTCACTGTGTGCCAGGGAACTTCGTCGACTCTGATATCGGTCTCGAACACCGTGGGCCCGAATGTTGCGCTTCCGGATCGGGTCGACGGTCACGGCATCGCGAACATGCGGGTACGTGCGCATTCGGTCGGCGGCACAGTGGACGTGAGGATCACCGACTCCCGCTGGGAGGTGGTCGCCGAACTCCCGACGCCCGATCTCGATCACCCTCCGCAGTCGGGTCGTCTGCCAGGATCTTCTCCATGACCAGGGTTCTGATTGCGGACGACCACGCGGCGATCCGCGCCGGCCTACGTCTACTGCTCGAGACGTCCGCGGACATCGAGGTGGTCGGTGAGGCGACCGACGGAGACCAGGCGACCACTCTGACCACCGCACTCAGACCGGAGGTCGTCCTGATGGACATCCGGATGCCGGGGACCGACGGGATCGAGGCGACTGCTCGAATCTGCGCCACCGGGATCTCCAAGGTGCTGATCCTGACGACGTTCGACATCGACGACTACATCTTCACCGCACTTCGGGCCGGCGCATCGGGCTTCATGCTCAAGACCGCCGACGCCTCGGAGTTGATCGCCGCGGTGTCCGCGGTGGCACGCGGAGACGCGGCGCTCGCACCCGAGGTGACCAGGCGCGTGATCGACCGGTTCACCCACCGATCAGGTGCGGTCGCCCCGGCAGATCCCGGCGAATCACAGAGGCGCGACCTGTCGGAACTGACCGAACGCGAACGTCAAGTGCTCTCCACCCTGGGCGCGGGATTGTCGAATGCCCAGATCGCTTCGGCGCTGTTCATCGGTGAGACCACCGTGAAGACACACGTGTCCCGGGTGCTGAACAAGCTCGACCTGCAATCGAGGGTGCAGGCCGCGATCGTCGCCCGCGAGCACGGACTGACCTACCGCCCGGGTCACGCGGACCAGAGCAGGCGACCGGACTAGTGCAATTGGGGGAAACGCCCCGATTCGTCCATGTCGTAGCGCTGCACACCTACGACGGCACCGGTCGGCAGCGCACCGTAGAGATGCGGGAACTGGGTGCCCGCCGCGTCGGGTGGATCACCGTCCTCCCAGACGATCTCGGCGCCCACGCGCAGGGGATCGATGCTCAGCAGGACCAGATCCGCCTGATCGCGGTACAGCAGGTTTGCCGGGATGTGCACCTGCGTGCGATCCGAGAGATGCACGAAGCCTTGAGACGCCAGGGACGCAGGTTCGATCGCCCCTGTCGTCCTGGCTTCGAGCCAGTCGGAGATCGAGCACAGATGGACCAGATGTACGTCGCCGCTCACACCTTCAGCCTGCCGTATCAGCCGGTGCCCGCGCCAGAGGCAATATCTGCGGTGCGCGCGGTGAAGACAATGGCGGCGATCACGAGAGCCATACCGCACAACTCCGGCCACGTCGGCACCTGCGCGAGTGCAGCCGCACCGACAACCGACGCGGTGACCGGGAGCAGCGCCAGCAGGAGCGCGAACTGCGACCGACCCAACTTCGACAGCACGATCTGATCGAGCAGATACGGGATCGCGCTCGAGAGCACACCGAGCCCGACCCCGATCAGCAGGATTCGCCAACTCCACAGTGCGCCCGGGTCCGCGGCGCCGCTGATCGCGATCATCACCGGCGCGGCGAGAGCGCCGGCGACCGTCAGTCCGATGGCCAGGTCGTCGATCCCATCGCGCCACGGAGCGGTCTCACGGTCCGATTCGCCGGTCGGCGCTCCCTCTTTGCGTCGCACCGGTCCACCGGCGACCTTTTTGCCCACCACGATGTACGCGGCCCACAGGCCGGCAGCCAGCAACGCGAACAGGACACCCATCGGTGAACCCTCGAGACTCGCACCGCTGAGCAACACCACACCCACGAGGACGGCGCCGACGGCGAAGCCGTCCGAACGTGTCCGCGAGCCCGCTGCAGCCACCACCACGGGCCCCAGGAACTCGATGGCCACCGCCACGCCGAGGTCGATCGAATCGATGGCGAGATAGAACGCCATGTTCATTCCCAGGGTGACGAGCCCGAAAGCAGAGGCGATCAGGAGCCGCCGCGGCGGAAACCGGACGCCAACCCGCGGCCATCGGCGCGCCGCGAACGGCCACCACACCGCGAACAGCACCGCACCGGCGCCGCTCGCCCGCAACCAGGCGACCGTCGCAGGGTCGAGTTCACCGAAGAGTGGAACCGCGATCGAGGCCCCGATGTACTGGCACACGGCCCCGATCACGAAGAGAACCGAGAGCTTCGAGAGCCCGCTCACCGACCCTGAGGTTTCGGCGGCGCGCGACATTGCAACACTGTAGGTGGGTCACATGTCGTCACCCGCCCGCCGGTTACCGGCTGGGATCTGTCTCACACCGAAAAGACGGTCGATGTTGCCGATCGCAGCTCAGCTGTTACGGGTGAGTGACGACACACCGGAGGGCCCCCGGGAACAAAGCCGATTGCCAAATCGTCTGAAAGAGTGAGAGTGGATGTACCACCCCGATACATCAGCTCGCGAAGGGACCGCGTAAGCGCAGGCCCTGGACGGAGGAAAACATGTCAGACACCATCACCACGCCCCCGATCCACATGCCACTGACCACTGCCGACCGCTGTGATCGTTGCGGTGCGGCGGCACGTGTACGCGCGGTTCTCTCCACAGGTGGAGAGCTGCTGTTTTGCCGTCACCACTTCAACGAGCACGAAGCACGCCTGATCGACATGGGCGCGACCGTGGTCACCAACGAAGAAGAGCTGGTCTAAGAACTCCCGTCACGCCGCCGCGGTTCACATCATGTGGGCCGCGGCGGTGCTGTATCCGGGCCCGACGGGCCAGCCGTGCGCACGGGACGATCATCGCCACTTACGCAACGCCTCGATCCTGGCCTGCAACTGGTCCGCCGTCGCCATTGCGGTGGGAGGTCCTCCGAGTCGCTCCCGAAGGTCGTTGTGGACCTGGCCATGCGGCTTACCGGTGCGGTGATGATGCATGGCCACCAGGCTGTTCAGTTCACGACGCAACGCGGTCAGTTGCTTGCCCACCGACGGTTCGTTCTTCACTACCGGCGCAGGAGGGGGTTGGGCGCTCCGCGCCTCGATCTGGGTCGCCTGGCGTTGTTGCAGGAGATCGCGGACCTGATCGGCATCGAGGAGGCCAGGCAATCCCAGATAGTCGGCCTCCTCGTCGCTACCGGAGAAAGTGGCAGTGCCGAACGACGACCCGTCGTAGATCACCTGGTCTAGTTCGGCGTCGGCGTGGAGGGACTCGAATCCCCGCTCGTCCTCCCCGTCTTCGTCTTTTTGTTTGTTCGCGTCATTGAGCAGTGCGTCGTCGAGTCCCTCGGACTCCCGGTGCGGTTTCCCGAGCACGTGGTCGCGCTGGGCCTCGAGCTGCGCGGCCAACTGCAGCAGCACGGGGACCGACGGCAGGAACACACTGGCGTTCTCACCAGGCCGACGCGACCGCACGAAACGACCGATTGCCTGCGCAAAGTAGAGCGGTGTCGACGCACTGGTGGCGTAGACACCCACGGCGAGACGAGGAACGTCGACGCCCTCGGACACCATGCGCACCGCGACCATCCACTCGTCCTGCGACTCACTGAACTCTGCGATCCGACTCGACGACTTCGGGTCGTCCGAGAGCACCACCGTGGGCATCTTGCCGGTGATCGCCTGTAGCAGTTCGGCATAGTCCCGGGCCACGGTCTGATCCGTCGCGATCACCAGGCCGCCTGCGTCGGGCATACCGGACTTGCGCAACTGCCGCAGCCGGGTGTGGGCAGCCTGCAGCACTGCGGGGATCCAGTCGCCATGGGGATCGAGGGCGGTGCGCCAGGCGCGCGCGGTGTGTTCGGCCGAGAGCGGTTCGCCGAGCCGGGCGGTGAACTCCTCGCCCGCGTTGTTCCGCCAGCTGGCCTCACCCGAGTACGCCAGGAAGACCACCGGGCGCACGACGCCATCGGCCAGGGCGTCGGAGTAGCCGTATACGTAGTCGGCGACCGATCGGCTGCCGCCTCCAGCCTCGGGCTCGTAGGTGATGAAGGGGATGGGGCTGTCGTCGGACCGGAACGGGGTACCGGTCAGTGCCAGCCGCCGGGTCGCGTCGGAAAAGGCCTCGCGGATCGCCTCGCCCCAGCTCTTCGCATCGCCACCGTGGTGGATCTCATCGAGGATGACCAGAGTCCGGCGATTCTCGGTGCGGACGCGGTGCCGGGCGGGATGGGTGGCGATCTGCGCGTATGTGACGACCACACCCTGATAGTCCGAGCTCGTCTGTCCCGCGGAGTTGCTGAAGCGCGAGTCCAACGCGATGCCGGCGCGCGCGGCGGCGGCGGCCCACTGGTGCTTGAGGTGTTCGGTGGGAGCGACGACGGTGATCTGATCCACCGTGCGGTCAGCGAGCAGCTCCGCTGCGATCCGCAGTCCGAAGGTCGTCTTACCGGCGCCCGGCGTCGCCACCGCGAGAAAGTCCTTGGGTGCCGCGGACAGGTACTTGGTCAGGGCGCGCCGCTGCCAGGTACGCAGCGGCGAGGCAGCCGGCGGAGGCGCCGGTTCGGTGACCTGAGATCCGGAGAGGGCAGAGGGTCGGGTCACGACAGGGCACAACTCCTTGACATGCGATGAGGTTCTTCAATCCGGGCCAACCGGTCCGGCCGGATGGCGTGTGCTCCACTTTGTCGGGCGATTCGGCGCACTGCGCTCGTACCGCCGGGGCACCGCAAAATGCTACCGCGCCGAGCGGCGATCAGCCCACAGCGTCGGCGGCGCGGCATCTCCCATCACGCTCGATCTTCCGTAATGCTGGTCTCATCACACAGCCAACCGAACCCTCCCCCGACCCCGCGACGCCACCTCCGTCGCAGGTCGATGACACCCGTCGACAGGAAGACGCCGGCGACCGGCCGCGCGTACTCAAAAGCCTGCCCTGGATGCTCTGGCGCACCATCACCAAATCCTGGGACGACTCGATCTTCGCGATGTCGGCCCAGGCCGCGTTCTGGCAGACGCTGTCCTTGCCTCCGCTGCTCCTCGGTCTTCTCGGTTGCGTCGGTTACGTCGCGAATTGGTTCGGGCCGAACACCGAGGAGATCATCCAGGACCGGATCATCAGCTTCGCCGAACGCACCTTCAGCCAGAATGTCGTCGACGAGATCATCACCCCCACCGTCGACAACGTGCTCGTCAGCGGGCGCGCCGAGGTCATCTCTCTGGGTTTCGTGCTGTCGCTGTGGGCGGGGTCCTCCGCCATGTCGAGTTTCGTCGACTCCATCGTCGTGGCACATGGTCAGCACAACGTCCGGCACGCGGTGACGCAGAGGCTGTTCGCGTTGTGGCTGTACGTGTGTTTCCTGGTGCTCGCCGTCCTCACGCTGCCGCTCGTGGCGCTCGGACCCGCCTATATCCGCGAGGTGATACCTGACTCGTGGCACCCGGCCAGCTCGGTCGCAATCGAATACGGGTACTTCCCCGCCGTTGCGTTGCTCTTGCTCGCGGGTTTGACGACCCTGTATCGCGTCGCCCTGGCCAAGCCCCTCCCCTGGCATCGGCTGGTACCCGGCGCGCTGCTCGCGGGCCTCGTGTTCTGGTGCGCGAGTGCGATCCTGCGGTGGTACCTGGCGACGATCACCCAGACCGGGTACAGCTACGGCGCGCTCGCCACACCGATCGCATTCTTGCTCTTCACGTTTTTCCTCGGCTTCGCCATCGTGGTGGGTGCGGAGTTCAACGCGATCGCCCAGCAACTGTGGCCCGCGAACCCGACCAAGATCGATCAGGTCCGTGACTGGGTCTCCCAGCAGACGAGCGACATCACCGACCAACTCAAAGGTGTCCCGGCGTGGCTGCCGTCCGGGCCGATCAAACGCAGCGAAGCATCAGCGACCGCACCCATTCCTACGCCGCAGGAGAAAGACGCTCCATCCTCAGGGCCGGATGCACCGCGCTGAGCGCAGAACCTGTCACTCGCCCTTTTTCATGCGTCCGTAGATCTTCTTGCACTTCGGGCACACCGGTGAGCCTGGTTTGGCCGAACGGGTGACGGGGAAAGTCTCACCACACAGGGCGACGACGATGTTACCCATCACAGCGCTCTCGACTATTTTGTCTTTCTTCACGTAGTGGAAGAACTTGGGGGTGTCGTCCTCTGTCGTCTCGTCGGTTGTGACTTCGGGCTTGTCGAGGGTCTGCGTATCCACCATGGGGACAATTCTGCCCCGACAAGCCGCGATGGGCCAACGCGTGTGTCGGGCCGGGCCGGTACGCAGACCACATCAGGCCGACACAACTGCAGGTGGCCGTCCGGCAACGAAAGTGGGACAGTGGAAAACATGGCTCCGAAAGAACACGCGCCGGAGACTTTTCTCATCACCGAGGCTCAAACCTCTCTGGAAGAACAGCACCGGGCCCGCGTACGCAAGTACCTGACGTTGATGGCGTTCCGTGTCCCCGCACTGGTTCTCGCGGGAATCATCTACGGGGCAACACAGAACGGTTTCCTGGCGCTCGGAGTGATCATCCTGTCGATCCCGATCCCCTGGGTCGCGGTGTTGATCGCCAACGATCGGCCGCCTCGCGCCAAAGGCGAAGTGCCTCACTACAAATACGGCACCGAGCGGACTAATCAGCTGACGGAGAAGCGCTCCTTCTTCGGTCTCGATCGACGCGAGGAGTGAGCGCTCTGGCTTCAGCTGCGGAGTTGCACACCCTGGCCGGCGACCTACGGACCGCGTTTCGGCAGGCCGGTTACACGACCGACGGAGTGCTCGAGCTGCTCGGCGACGAGGCCCACGGGGCGTTGGGGCGTGGTGAACCGGTACCTGTTCGGCGGGCGTGCGCCGACAGCGGCGATCTCGGAACCCTGATCCGGCTCCTGCTCCTCGGCGATACCTGCACCCGATCACAGGTGTCTTCCGCGCTCTCACCGGTGGACATCGACCAGGCGATCGGCGTCGGACTCCTGGAGGCCGATGGCACGGGGTTCTGCGCGGCCATCGATGTGCGTCCGGTCGACCTCGGGTCGGGCAACCGCTGGCTGTTCTCCGACCTCGACGGCACGATGCGCCGCAAGGCGATCACCGAGGACCACGTACTCGGAGTCGGACACGCATCGTTGTCCCTGCTGAAGGCGACCGCGACTGATCCTGTCGCCTCCGTGCTCGACGTCGGCACCGGTTGCGGCGTCCAGGCGATTCACGCCGCAGATTTCGCGGGCCACGTCACGGCGACCGACATCACCGACCGTTCCCTGGCGATGACCCGCGCAGGCTTCGCGATCAACGGTATCGACCCCGGACGGGTCACTTTGTCCAAGGGCGCCTGGTTCGGGCCCGTCGGCGGTCAGAAGTTCGACCGGATCGTCGCGAATCCGCCCTTCGTCGTCGGTCCACCTGAGGTCACGCACACGTACCGCGACTCCGGCCTGGATCTCGACGGGGCGAGCGAACTCATGTGCCGCACCGCGCCGGAGTTCCTCACCGAGAGTGGTACCGCCTCGATGTTGGCCTCCTGGGTCATCACCGGGGACGACTGGCGGACGCGGATCTCACAGTGGATCCCGGACAACGGGATCGACGCGTGGGTGGTACAGCGCGATGTCGCCGACCCCGCTCTGTACGTGGGGACCTGGTTGCGCGACGCCGGTCACGACCCCCGCGACCCCGCATCCGCAGAACTCGCCGACCGGTGGCTCAGACACCTCGACCGGTCCGGGGTGTCGGGCATCGGGTTCGGGTTCGTTTTCCTGCGCCGCACCGACGAGCCGACCGACCTGCTCGCAGAGGAGCTCGGGCACTCGTTCGACGATCCGCTCGGGCCCGAAGCCGACGACTATCTCCGCCGCACCGCGTGGCTGCGAACTCATGATCTGACGAACGAGCGCTTCTCGGTCACCGCGGGCGCAGCCCTCGAACGGGTGGCGACACTCGACCCTGACACCGGATGGCAGGACGTGGTGATGCGTATCCACCGGCCCGACGGTCCGCGGTGGAGTCACGAGATCGACACCCTCGGGCAGGCGCTGCTCGCAGGCCTCCGTCCGGACGGGTTGACGCTGGGCGAGATCACCGACCTGCTCTCGGTCGCAACCGGTGACGAGCAGATCGACACTGCGGCCGTGGAGCACCTCGTGGAGGGTTTGATCCGTCACGGAATCGTTCTCCCGGCGGGTTGGAATGCATCCTGCCGGGAAACCTCAGGGCACTCTCAGTAACTTCTCAGACCGGTTCTCGGAAAGCGCTGGTCACAGCGTCGGCCTCGGGGAACCCTCGTGGAACTATCTGGGCGGTCTCCTCCGTTGAACCAAGTGAAGACAACCGCACTTGAGGAGGCCGACATGTCCAGCCCCACCACCATCCGTCCGGCGATGACCGAACAGGACCTGGATGCGCAAAGCCCGGCCGCGGACCTTGTTCGCGTCTATCTGAACGGCATCGGCCGCACCGCACTTCTCAACGCGGAGCAAGAGGTGGAACTGGCGAAGCAGATCGAGGTCGGCCTCTACGCCAAGCACGTTCTTGCCACCAGGAAGCGCCTGTCGGCAGTCAAGAAGCGCGATCTCGCGACACTGATCCGTGAGGGTGAGTCGGCTCGCTCGCATCTGCTGGAGGCGAACCTGCGGCTGGTCGTCTCGCTGGCCAAGCGATACACCGGCCGCGGGATGCCGTTGCTCGACCTGATCCAAGAGGGCAACCTCGGTCTGATCCGGGCCATGGAGAAGTTCGACTATGCCAAGGGCTTCAAGTTCTCCACGTACGCCACCTGGTGGATCCGTCAGGCGATCACGCGCGGCATGGCGGATCAGAGCCGCACGATCCGGCTGCCGGTCCACCTCGTGGAGCAGGTCAACAAGCTGGCCAGGATCAAGCGCGAACTCCACCAGCAGCTCGGTCGCGAGGCCACCGACGATGAACTGTCGTCGGAGTCGGGCATCCCCGCCGAGAAGATCGCCGACCTGCTCGACCACAGCCGGGACCCGGTGAGCCTGGACATGCCGGTCGGCAGCGACGAAGAGGCACCGTTGGGTGACTTCATCGAAGACGCAGAGGCCACCTCCGCCGAGAACGCTGTCATCGCAGGACTTCTGCACACCGACGTCCGTACGGTTCTCGCCACGCTGGATGAGCGGGAGCAGCAGGTCATCCGGTTGCGGTTCGGGCTCGACGACGGTCAGCCGCGCACCCTGGACCAGATCGGCCGAATGTTCGGTCTCTCTCGCGAGCGGGTTCGTCAGATCGAGCGGGAGGTCATGTCTAAATTGCGTCAGGGCGACCGCGCGGAGCGGTTGCGCGCCTACGCCAGCTGACCATCACTGCAACTTCTCTCCTGCCCAGCCGCCACTGAATCATCAGTGGCGGCTGGTGCCTTGTGAGGATGGGGTCCGTGTGCCCGGGACTGCCGATCCTCGTCATCCCAACCGGCGGGGGCCCGAATCGTGTTTGGTGGGAACAGCTCCCACCCGCATCCGCGCAGCCAGCACCGCGACACCGCCTGGGGTCGCGTGGATGGGGTCGCAGACAACGTCGCGCGCCTCCGGGATGTCGTCGACCAGCGCCGAGATGCGCGTCACCAGATCGATCAAGGCGTCCTTGTCGACGGGTTCCTGTCCCCCGTAACCCGAGAGCAACGGTGCCGACCGCGGCGCGGCAATCAGGTCCGCGGCATCATTTTCTGTCAGCGGCAGCGCGCGATACGCGCGATCACCCAGGAGATCGCTGGTGACGCCGGCCAGTCCGAACGACATCAGGGACCCGAAGGACGGATCGTCCCGGACCCGGATCACGGTGCTGATCCCCTTCGGCGCCATCTGCTGCACATGCAACCTCGACTCGCCGGTGACCTCCGTCAACTCGACGACGGCCAGCTCCACCGAATGCTGATCGGGTAGGTCGAGTCGCACACCTTCCCGGTCCGCCCGCCCCCGCCAGCTCGGCGAGAATGCTTTGATGGCAACGGGATACCCGAGTTCGTTCGCCGCCGCAACACCTTCGTCCGCACTGCTGACCTCCTTGAACGGGACGATGTGAATCCCGTAACAGGCAAGGATCTGAACGGTCCGAGCGTCATCGAGTTCGGTGACCGCACCCGCCGAAGCAGCGACCGCCTCACGGACCAGACGCCGCGCGGTGTCGGGATCGGCGTCGGCAGGCCTGCGCACCTCCGACGCCGGCCGGGACTTCCATTGGGCATACTGCCAGGCATGCCCGAGAGCCTCAGCGGCTCGCTCCGGCCCGGGAAACGACGGTATCGACCCTCGGGCGGGGGTGCCGTATGCGCCTAGTACCGACAGGTTCTGCGGGATTCCTTCCACGGCCAGGAATGTGGTGACCACCGGTTTGTCGGAGTCGGCCATGCCCGACATCAGCGCCTGCGCGTACCTGTCGACGCTGACGGCGACCGGTGGCACGAACACCGCGATCAATGCATCAACGCCTTCGTCTGCGGCTGCGGTCCGCACGGCCTCTTCGAACGCCTCGGGCGATGCGCTCGGGCCCAGATCGACCCGTTGGACGACCTCGAGCCCGAAGTGGCTTCCTGCCTCCTGGGCGAGCACGCCGAGCGCCGTGGAATTGCCGACGATACTCACGCGCGGTCCGCGCGGTAGCGGCTGATACGCGAACACGGTTGCGCAATCGAACAACTGAGGGATCGTCGCGACCTGGATCACCCCGGATTGTGCGAGCAGGGCACGGGTGCTCTCGTCGTCGAGCGAGTGATCGACGGCGGCCATCGCCGGCGGGACAGCCCCTCGCCCGGATTTCACCGCGACCACCGGCTTGCCGCTGGCGACCCGGCGCGCCAATCGCGTGAACTTCCTGGGGTTGCCGAAGCTCTCGAGGTACAGCAAGACGACCTCGGTGTCCGGGTCGGTGTCCCAGTACTGCAGAAGATCGTTGCCGGAGACGTCGGCGCGGTTGCCTGCGGAGACAAATGTCGACAATCCGAGCTGCCTACGCGCCGCCGCGTCCAGGATGGCTATACCCAGCGCACCAGACTGGCAGAAGAACCCGACTGTGCCCCGACCCGGGACCAGCGGTGCCAGGGTGGCATTGAGAGACACCGCAGGATCGGTGTTGGCCACCCCCAGGGCGTTCGGACCGACCAGGCGCATGCCGTGTTCCCGGATCGATTCCACCAGCCGGTGCTCCGACTCGAGGCCCGAGTCGCTCGTGTCGCCGAACCCGGAAGACAGCACAACCATGGTTTTGACGCCCTTGTGCAGACAATCGTCGAGGACTTCTTCGACGGCGTCGGCCGGGACGGCGACGATCGCGAGGTCCACGGGGTCCGGAATGTCGCGCACCGTCGAATAGGCGCGGATCCCGCGGACCGCCCGGTGTTCGGAGTTCACCGGGAAGACGGGTCCCGTGAAGCCGCCGGCTATCACGTTCGCGAGTACCGCGTTTCCGACCTTCAGACGGTCGACGGAGGCTCCGATGACCGCGACGGACGTGGGCCGTAGCAGGTTCGCGACACTGCGCGCCTCCGACCCGCGCTCGCGGGCATTGCGCACCGACAGCAGCGCCTCGGACGGGTCGATCGTGAACTCGACGTGGATGGTGCTGCCGTCGAAGCTGCGGCGCACCTGGTATCCGGCGTCGCGGAACACTGCCACCATGTTGGGGTTCTCGGCCAGCACTTCTGCTTCGAAGCGCTCGAATCCGCACTCGGCTGCGGCACCGGCGAGATGTTCGAGCAGAATCGGCCCGAGGCCGCGACCCTGGTGCTCGTCGGCCACGACGAAGGCAACTTCTGCCGTGCTGTCCTTGCCATCGGCAGCCAGGCCTTCGTAGATACCGATGGCGATGATCTCTCCGCCGAGCAATCCGACGAACGCGACACGGCTGTAGTGATCGACGGTGGTCATCCGGGCGAGCTCGCGGGGCGGGATGTGCGGGAACGGACCGAAGTACCTCAAGTATCTGGTGCGTTCGGACAGCGCCGAGTGGAACCGGACCAGTCCATCTGCGTCCTCAGGCACGATCGGCCGAAGGTGGACCACGCCACCGTCACTGGCGAGGACGTCAGCGATCCAATGTCTCGGGAAATCGTGCGGTCCGCGCTTGTCCGGGGCGATCGTCGATTCCGTTGCGTCGCTGCGGTTCGTCTCTGGCAAGTCAGTCACGGGGATCCTCCGGGTCGAGACCACACAACGGATAAACAGCACGCCGGGTTGCCATGATCGTGGCGTCGGTTCGGGTCTGCGCGGCGTCGGTGATGCCGTCCATCAGTGGACCACCGCCATCACCATCCCAGGGCAGGTAATCGGTCTCGCCGCCGTCGGTCATGACTGCGACCGGATCCGCACGCAGTGTCTCGTCGAGCATTCTGGCCTCGGCTGTCGCCGCAGCACACCAGCTCTCGTCGATCACGGTGTCCGGAGCGAGGTCGGCGCCGGTGACCGCGGAAATGAGGTGGGTCCAGCTGCGGGGTACGACGTTGATGATCCCGTACCCACCGCCGCCGACCGCGAGCCACCTGCCCTCTGAATACTTGTCGGCCAGGTCGCGCATCGCATAGATGGCGGCCCGCTGCCCGTCGACCGTCAGTGACAGGTCGGTCAACGGGTCTTGGATGTGGCTGTCGACACCGCATTGGCTGACGATGATCTGGGGCCGGAAGTTCTCGACCACCCCGGGCACGATTGCGTTGAACGCCCGTAGCCACAGCTTGTCCGAGGTCTCGGGCATGAGCGCGATGTTGACCGCACTCCCTCTCCCGTCCTGTTCGCCGACCTCTTCGGGCCAACCGCTGCCCGGCCACAACGTCGCCGGATGCTGGTGCAGCGAGATCGTCAGTACGCGCGGGTCTCCCGCGAACACCTTCTGCACGCCGTCCCCGTGATGTGCGTCGATATCGATGTAGGCGATCCTGTCGTACCCCTGCTCGAGCAGCCAGCGAATCGCGACCGCGCAGTCGTTGTAGATGCAGAAGCCGGCAGCATGGCCCGGCATCGCATGGTGCATTCCACCGCCGATGTTGACGGCGCGGCGCACGGATCCGGAGGCGATGGCGGCTGCCGCGGCCATCGTGCCGCCCACCAGCACACCGGCAGCACCGTGCATCCCCTCGAAGACCGGGTTGTCGACGCTTCCCAGACCGAACAACCGCTCCAGGACGTGGGAGGACCCGCCCACATAATCATCGACCGATGAGGCGCTACGCACCGCATCCAGATACGCGGCGGTGTGCACTGTTTGCAGCAACCTGTCGTCGACAGCCATCGGAGGGATCGAGGGGACACCGTCGAGGACCCCGAGCGACGTCGACAGTGACATCGTCAATGCCAGCCGGATAGGGTTCATCGGGTGCGTGGGCGCCCATCGGTACCCGAGGAAATCATCGCTCCAGATCACCGCGGCGGACTGCGCGTTCGCCGGACCGGCGTCAATGCTCATGTACCGAGCCTAGAGGGCGGAGACGGAGCGCAGCGGAGCTCGACCCGATTGCCGGAGACGGAGCGCAGCGGAGCTCGACCGGATTGGCGGAGACGGAGCGCAGCGGAGCTCGACTGAGTTGTCGGCGTGTGACGTATCACGGTCACGGGAAGGGTTGACCGAAACCGGACGTTGTTACAGGTAGCCTGGTGCAGGACGAAAGGGATGGGGATCGTGAACGAACTGATCGACACCACTGAGATGTATCTTCGGACGATCTACGACCTTGAGGAAGAAGGCATCGTTCCGTTGCGGGCACGCATCGCCGAACGCCTGGAGCAGAGCGGTCCGACGGTGTCACAGACGGTCGCCCGTATGGAGCGCGACGGACTGGTACTGGTCGCCGGTGACCGCCACCTCGAACTGACCGACAAGGGCCGAAGTCTTGCGGTCTCGGTGATGCGCAAGCATCGTCTGGCGGAGCGGTTGCTGGTCGATGTGATCGGGATGCCGTGGGAGGACGTCCATGCGGAGGCGTGCCGCTGGGAGCATGTGATGAGTGAGAACGTCGAGCGCCGCCTGCTGGAGGTATTGGATCACCCGACGACGTCGCCGTACGGTAACCCGATTCCCGGACTCGATCAGCTCGGATTTTCGGATCTCGTTCCTCCCGCGCCGATGACACGCATCTCGGAGCTACCCCAGGGCGAGCCCGTCGCGGTCATCGTACGGAGGTTGTCCGAGCATGCTCAGGCAGACATCGAGTTGATCAGCGCACTACGCGAAGCCGGTGTGGTCCCCAACGCGCGGGTCAGCGTGACGGTCAATCCCACGTCAATCGTCATCAGCACCCCGGGTCATCAGGGGCTGCAGTTGTCCGAGGAGATGGCGCACTCGGTTCAGGTCGAGAAGGTCTGACCGAACTCTTTCATGAAACTCCTGGTCACCGGCGGCGCCGGTTATGTGGGTAGCGTCTGCGCCCGGGTCATGGTCGAGCACGGTCATGACGTCACGATCGTCGACAACCTGAGTACCGGAAATGTCGAGGCATTGCCGGAGGGTGTTGCCTTCATAGAGGGCAATGTCCGCGACGTCGCCGCCGATGTACTCGGTTCCGACGCCTTCGACGGGGTTTTGCATTTCGCCGCCCAGTCGCTGGTCGGCGAATCAGTGGAACACCCTGAGCTGTACTGGTACGGCAACGTCGTCGAATCGCTTGCCCTCCTCGAGGCCGTCCGCAGCACCAAGACCCCGCGTTTGGTGTTCTCGTCGACAGCCGCCACCTACGGCGAGCCCGAATCGGTGCCCATCCTGGAGTCCGCGCCCACGCGTCCGACGAATCCGTATGGTGCGACCAAGCTCGCCATCGATCACGCGATCACGTCGTACGCGGCGGCCCACGGACTCGCCGCGATGTCCCTGCGGTACTTCAACGTCGCGGGTGCCTACGCCGGTGCCGGTGAGAATCGGGTCATCGAGACCCACTTGATCCCACTCGTTCTCCAGGTCGCCCTGCGTCATCGTGAGCACATCAAGATGTTCGGGACCGACTACCCCACCGACGACGGCACAGCCATTCGTGATTACATCCACGTCCTCGACCTCGCGCAGGCCCACGCACTGGCCCTCGAGGCCGCGGTCGCCGGCCGACATTCGATCTTCAACCTCGGCAGCGGGACCGGTTTTTCTGTGCGCCAAGTCATTACGGCCTGCGAGGAAGTAACCGGCTTGGAGATCCCGGTGGTCGCCGCACCCCGACGCGCCGGCGACCCGGCCGTCCTGATCGCGTCCAGCGACAAAGCCATCGCAGAACTCGGCTGGTATCCCGAACACACCGACCTGTCGGTCATCGTCGCCGATGCGTGGGAGTACACCAGAGCTCTCGGCGACCGCGCCCACTCGGCATCCCTCGCGACGCGCTGATCACCATCAGGCCGCCGGCCGGAGTATCGGCGGTGGCAGTTCCACCCCGAGCGACCGGGCGACCAGATAGCCGGTCTCCGCGCACCGATTGATCACACCGGGCGGTATCCCGCGCGTCAGCGCGTCGTTGTAGAGGGTCGCCATCGAGTACCCGGGACTGACCTCGAGCGCCACGTCGAACGCCGTGCCCGCCATCGCACCGTTGCCGTGCACGTAATGGACGAACCCCAGCAGGGTCGCGGCAGCTGCTTGCCCTCGTCCGCGCAGCCTCCGGGCGGCCTGCGTGAACAGGTATTCGGCATCAGACCACAGGTCCGTCACGGCGAGCGACACGAGCGCATCACGCACATAGAGTTCGCGGAGGGCCTTGTCGAGCCGCTGGAGGTCAGCACAATCCAGATCGCCGCAGCCGCGCACGACCAGGTCCAGGACGAACTCCAGGTCAGATCGCTCTTGGATCCGACGCACCTGCTCGACCAGCAGGTGCAGCGGGACGCGTCCGCTTCCCGTGCACGCATAGTCCTGCAACACTGCCGGATCGATCGTGGTCTGATCCACCGGTCCCGCTATCGACGCCGACTCATCGTCGTCCACGATGTCCGACCATTCGTCCGCGGCGGCTCCGTTCAGCTTCGATTGGATCAATTCTGCGTAGTCGCGATCGTCGATCGCCGAGATCTCGTACGCATCACACTCCGGAGAAGCACAGTGAGGCAGCGGCGAGAGGTTCTCGACCATCTCGTCCCGGGTCATCAGGACACGCCGCCCGCCGGCCACCGCACGCGCGATGGCGACCGGGCTGATCGTCGGATCACCCACGACCCCATCGGCAATCCGATCGGACTCGTTCACCTCGGATCGGCGGTCCCACAGCGTGATCCATGGGCGATCGAGAGTGATCGCCGACGTCCAAAAGGCACCGTACAGCCCACCCACGGCGATCAGGTTGCGGTCGATGACGGCCGCAAGGCGACGGTAGACGGGCCCGTGGGGATCCATCCGATCATCGATGATCACGGCGACGACACGCGTCGCGTTGTACGACTCGCACACCCGGGCGAGGTGATCGATGACGCTGAGCATCAGCTCGGTGGGTGTGCCGTCCGGTTCCAGGGTCAGGTCGTGACGCATCGTGGTGCCGATCTCGTCGCCGTTGCCTTCGAAGGTGATCAAGACGAGGGAACGCTCCGGGACGAAGCCGAGCAGTGCAGGTATGGCGGTGATCAGCGCTGCGGGGCCCGATACCGAGGTTTCGAAGTTGTCAGATGTCATGCACCGATAGTCGGCCGCCTTCTGGACCTCGCATGCGGCCGGCGGACCCGAATCGAGAGGTTATCCACCGATCGGGGCTGTATCCACAGGCAGGCACTCAGCCCCGGGATCGCGCGAGTGCAGTGGTGTACAGCTGGTCCAAGGCCATGCCGTCTGGAGGCCGCTGCCCCGACGCGACATAGGTGACATAGACCCGGATGCCGTCGTTCTGACCCACCAGCGCGGTCATCGTCTGGGTCATCGCACCTGACGACGTGACACGCCGGAACGCCAGCGATTCCTCGGATTGTGCGGGCGAAGACGGCAGAACCGTCGTTGTCACAGTCGCTTTCGCGCCCTCGGTGTCGGTTGTGTAGGTGGGGCACCTCGTCAGGTCTGCCTTCAACTCCGCCAACGGGGTGTCCACCAGAACCGTGACCGCGGACAACGCACCGGCGTTGGCGCCGGTGCCCGTCGCCACGAACGCGGTCGCGTCGCCGGGGTCGGATGGGAGTTGTCTCGGCGCGCAGGTCGGTGGGTCAACTGTCCCGCCCGCGGCCACGCCTGCGGTGTCGCCCAGCAGAGCGCCCAGTTGTCCGCCGGTGACCTCCGTCGCGGAGTATCCGACCGGGAAATCGGCCGGGGCGACTGATCGCTCTCGGAGATCGCTCGACCCGTTGGAGTTGTTCGGGCTCACCCCGGTGACCGGAGCGGCCGTCGGATCACCGTCGACCTCGGTTGTGCACCCACCGATGACCAGGACGGCGGCAAGCATCGCAACCGGTATCCACCGGCGCCCGGTTCGCTCCACTAAGACCCGACTCACCTGACCACTCTCCCATCGCGAGCAGGCCATGTGGCCGTGCGACACGGCCGGTGTCACTAGACTGATCAATGGCTGGGTGCATCACATCGGCCTTCTTCAGACACCGCGATCACGCGACGCCGCTAGGGAGAACACCGAATATGGGGATCATCGGCAAGATCAAAGGTGAGCTCGTCGACATCATCGAATGGATCGACGATTCGCGTTCGACGTTGGCGTGGCGTTTTCCGCGCTACAACAACGAGATCAAGAACGAGGCAGAACTCATCGTTCGCGAAGGTCAGCAGGCGGTTTTCGTCTATCGAGGGCAGCTCGCAGACCGGTTCGGACCCGGGCATTATCAACTGACGTCGGAGAACCTTCCGATCCTGAGCACCCTGCAGGGCTGGAAGCACGGATTCAACAGCCCGTTCCGATCCGAGGTGTATTTCATCAACACCCGTCCGGTGACCGATCTGCGCTGGGGCACCGCCAATCCCGTCACCGTCCGCGATCCGGATTTCACGATGGTGCAGGTTCGGGCCAACGGTTTGTGTGTCGTTCGGGTGGCTGATCCTGAGATATTTCTGCGGGAGGTCATCGGCACCGACAGTGCGGTCGATGTGGACGAGATATCTGAATTGCTACGACGGGTCATCACTCTCGCGTTCTCGGACATGATCATGGAGACCCGCCTCGGTGTCATCGACCTTCAAGGTCGTCAGGTGGAGTTGTCCGACAAGCTCCGCGCGTTCGTATCCGAGCGCGTCGACGACGAGTTCGGGTTGGCCATCGATTCGATCACCATGAACATCTCTCTGCCAGACGAGATCACCTCCGCCATGACCCGTGGCGTTGCCCGCGGTGTCGAGGAGGGCGGGTTCCTCGACAACGTCGGCGATCTCGGTCGTTACCAGCAAGGAAAGGCGGCCGACGCGATGCTCGCTGCCGCTCAGAATCCGGGCGGCGGTGCGATGGGCGACATGATGTCCGCCGGGATGGGGGTCGCGCTGGGTAGTCAGATGGCCGGTCAGTTCGGCCGAGCAGGACAGGGGCAACCCGCTCCCGCGGCAGGTCCCCCGCCCTTGCCCGGTGCGGCGACGTTCCACATCGACAACGGTGGCCAGCCCGCGGGTCCGTTCACCGTCGCTCAACTGCAGGGGGCAGCGACCGCGGGGCAGTTCACCGGCGCCACGCTGGTGTGGAGTCAGGGCATGCCCGGCTGGGTGCAGGCCTCCTCCGTGCCGGTACTCGCCGGACTCTTCGCCACACCTCCCCCGCTTCCGACGACTCCCACCACCTAGGCCGATGAACGATTCGCAGAACCCGCCTCCCCTACCCGACGGTTCGGCCGGCCCCCCACCGCCTCTGCCTCCGATGCCGCCGCGTCCTGCTGCCTCCGACCCGGAACGGGCTCTGTTCCAGGTCACCGAGCAGACACGCACCTATCCCTGTGACAGTTGCGGCGCGCAGCTCGTGTTCGACCCGACGACACAGAATCTGTTGTGCCCCAGCTGTGGTCGCTCGCACGCCATCGTCCTCGATCCCGCGCGCCGGGTCGTCGAACACGATCTGGCCTCGACCATGACCCAGTTGCGCGGCTTGCTCGCCGCGGGACCCCCGGCGACGACACCGGATTCAGAGCGGGAAATCGTCTGTCAGAGTTGCGGGGGCCGAACGACATTCACCGGCACTCTGACCGCGACCCGATGCCCCTACTGCGCCACGCCGATTCAGCGTGACGACATCCACGCAGCCCCCACAAGGCTCCCGGTCGACGGGATCCTGCCGTTCCAGGTCGACGACGCGCGCGGCCGGGAGGTGATCGAGCACTGGATCAACAGCAGGTGGTTCGCCCCGACCGAGTTCAAGAAGTACCGGGAAGTCGGTTCGTTCTCCAGCCTCTATGCGGCCTACTTCACCTACGACGCGAACACGACGACCTCGTATACGGGGATGCGCGGCGACAACTACACGGTGACCACCGGTAGTGGAGACAACCGGCGCACCGAAACCCGTACCCGCTGGAGTCATCGGTCGGGTGTGGTGGACAACAATTTCGACGACGTAGCGGTCTTGGCGAACACCGGATTCGACACCGACAAGGTCCACGAACTCGAACCGTGGCCCACCGGACAGGCAACTCCGTTCAGTCCGGAGTTCATCGCAGGCCATTTGTGCCGAACCTACGATCTCGATGCCGATCAGTGCTTTCCGGTGGCCCAGTCCCGGATCGACGCCGGTATCGACGCTGCCATCCGCCGCGATATCGGCGGAGACCATCAGCGGATCAACAACAAGGACACCCGCTACAACTCGCTGCGGTTCAAGCATGTGCTGCTGCCCATCTGGTTGCTGACCGTGGTGTACGCGGGTACTCCGTTTCAGGTGTTCATCAACGGCGTCACGGGCGAGGTTCAGGGCCAGCGGCCGTGGAGCAAGGTCAAGATCGCGTTCGCGGTGGTGGCGGCGTTGATTGTGCTCGTCTCGATCGTGGCAGCGTGGACGGCGCTCACATGACCACTGTGATCGTGGTCGTGGTCGTGGTCGCGTGTATCGCGGCGGCCGGCGGCGTGTTCATCATGACGCGCCGGATCCGGCAGAGTGCGTTGCAGGCCAACGAGATCGTCCCCGGCCGGCCGACGCGGGCGCCCGCGTCGTGGGCGGGATCGCATGACCCGGAGGCCCGATTGCACCGCCGAATCCGTGATGCCTTGGCGTTGTTGCGATCCGATCCGAAGCTGGATTACGACGGTGCCCGTATCGACGCCCGGGTCCGGATCGAAATCGCTGCCACTGAGCTCGACGATCGACTCATCACCGCGGCCCAGTCACCGCAGCGCCTGCGGGGACCGCTTGTGGCGCACGCTGAAACATCGGTGGCCGAACTCGAAAACCTCGCCTCGGAGATCTCAGGGGGCGCGGAGCTGCGTCTCGACCACGTCGATGCGGTCATCAGCCGGATGACGTCACCCCCACGACTCGACGGATAGCTCGCTCGCCCACCCGAATTCGCGCCACCCACCAGCAATTGCGGGTGGGTGGCGCGAATTCGGGTGGGTGGGAACGCGAGGAGCAGATGTCAGCTCCCGCGTTTGATCCATTCCTCGAGGTGTGGTGACTCGTCTCCGACTGCCGTGGAGTCGCCGTGTCCGGTGTTGACTTTCGTCTCGGCGGGCAGGGTGAAGATCTTGGTCTGGATTGATTCGATGATCGTCGGGAACGAGGAGAATGAGCGGCCAGTCGCGCCGGGCCCGCCGGAGAACAGGGTGTCCCCGCTGAACAGCACACCGAGTTCGGGGGCGTAGATCGAGCACGATCCGGGTGAATGACCCGGCGTGTTGATGATGACGAGATCGGTGCCGCCGACGGTGATCTTCTGCCCGTCCTCGAGTTCGCCGGGCCCGATGTCGGGGTGGGTCTGATCCCACAGCATGCGGTCGCCGGGGTGCAGGAGCATCGGCGCATCGAGTCGTTGCGACAGCTCCGGTGCCACGGTGACGTGATCGTTGTGGCCGTGGGTCAGCAGGACAGCGGTGACGGTCCGGCCGGCGACGGCGTCGATGATCGGCGTCGCTGAGTGCGCGGCGTCGATGATCACCACCTCGGAATCGTCGCCGATGAGCCAGATGTTGTTGTCGACGTCCCAGGTTCCGCCGTCGAGGCTGAACTGGCCGGACGTGACGACGTTCTCGATGCGTACGGTCACAGGATCACCACCGAGCGGAGCACTTCGCCGGCCTCCATCTTGTGGAAAGCGGCTTCGACATCGTCGAGACCGACCCGCTCGGAAACGAACTTCTCCAAAGGCAACCGGCCCTGCTGGTACAGGTCGACGAGCATCGGGAAGTCGCGTTCAGGCAGACAATCGCCGTACCACGACGACTTGAGCGCACCGCCGCGGGAGAAGAAGTCGATCAGCGGGAGTTCGAGCTTCATCTCCGGCGTCGGCACGCCGACGAGCACGACGACCCCGGCGAGATCTCGCGCATAGAACGCGGTCGTGTAGGTCTCGGGGCGACCGACCGCATCGATCACGACGTCGGCGCCGTTGCCGTCGGTGAGATCCTGGATCGCGGTGACGACGTCGTCGACCGTCGAACCGTCGATGGTGTGCGTGGCACCGAGGTCGGTGGCCCATTCGAGCTTGCGGGCGTCACGATCGACCGCGATGATCTTGGTTGCGCCGGCTAGGCGGGCACCGGCGATGGCCGCGTCACCGACACCGCCGCAGCCGATCACCGCGACGCTGTCGCCGCGGACGACGCCGCCGGTGTTCATCGCCGCACCCAGGCCGGCCATGACGCCGCAGCCCAGCAGCCCCACGACCGCAGGGTCGGCGTCGGCAGCGACCTTGGTGCACTGCCCTTCGTGGACGAGGGTCTTGTCGGCGAACGCGCCGATCCCCAACGCCGGGGTCAACGCGGTGCCATCGGCCAGGGTCATCGGCTTGCTCGCGTTGTGGGTGTTGAAACAGTACTGCGGGCGGCCTCGCTTGCAGGCCCGGCACTCACCACACACCGCACGCCAGTTCAGGACCACGAAATCGCCGGGTGCCACCAATGACACCTCATCGCCGACCGTTTCGACGATGCCCGCAGCCTCATGTCCGAGCAGGAACGGGTACTCGTCGTTGATCCCACCTTCCCGATACGCCAGGTCGGTGTGGCACACGCCGCACGCCTGGATCTTCACCACCACATCGCGTGGCCCCGGATCGGGGATGGTGATCGTCTCGATGGTCGTCGGAGCACCCTTGCCCGCCGACACCACACCACGAACCTGCTCTGCCATGACTGCCTCTCGCCGCTGTCCATAGTTGTCGCTCGGCACCAACCCTAAGCGATGACGAGATGGCCATGCGTGCATGGATCGGCGCCGCAGCGACCGGAGACGGCCGGTGTTCGCACTGAGCGAACTCAC
Source organism: Williamsia soli (assembly GCF_017377795.1). GTDB lineage: Bacteria > Actinomycetota > Actinomycetes > Mycobacteriales > Mycobacteriaceae > Williamsia > Williamsia soli. The sequence goes on from NZ_JAFRDR010000002.1 coordinate 579,297, forward strand.
TGGTGGGAATCCCGCGCGGACGACGGCTGTTGTCATATACAAGTCCATGGGAACAACGTCACCGCCGAGCCGGCCGAACGCCGGAATTGGTGGGTAGGGGTGCTCATGAGAGACAATGAACGACACACCGCACGACTGGGCAGCGAGGAGGTTCGCCATGGACGAGAAGTCCACGCTCTACGAACTCGAATTCCCAGCACCACAACTGGCTGGTGACGAGGGTGACGGTCCGGTGCTGATCCACGCCCTCGAAGGATTCGCGGACGCAGGACACGCCATCAAGTTGGCGTCCGACCATCTCCGGCAGAGTCTCGACTCGGAGCTGGTCGCCACGTTCTCGACCGACGAACTGATCGACTACCGGTCGCGGCGCCCGTTGATGACCTTCACTGGCGACGAGTTCACCGCAGCGGCCATGCCGGAGCTGACCCTGCATGCGATCCGTGACAACAACGGGACCCCGTTCCTGCTGTTGTCAGGTGCCGAACCCGACCTGCGCTGGGAACGCTTCGTCGCTGCCATCGGTGCTCTCTCCGATCAGTTCGGGGTGACCTCGGTGATCGGGCTCAACGCCATTCCGATGGGTATCCCCCACACGCGCCCCTCGACGATCACCGCCCACGGGAACAGCAAAGACCTGATCGGTTCGCTGCCCCGGTGGGGTTCGGAGCTCAAGGTCCCCGGCAGCGCGTCCATGCTGCTCGAACTGCGGCTCGGAGAGCGCGGGCTGGCGACCGCGGGTCTCTCGGTCCACGTCCCGCACTACCTCTCACAGGCTGAATATCCCGCCGCGTCGCACAAACTGCTGGAATCCCTGGCCGAGGTGACCGGTCTCGATCTCCCGACAGCCGCTCTGGCCAACGCAGCAGAAAAGGTGCGCACCCAGGTCGATGCCGAGGTGTCGGGTAATCAAGAGGTCGAGTCGGTGGTTGCAGCACTGGAGACCCAGTACGACACGTTCAACCAGGCACAGCAGGAGAAAGCGTCCTTGCTGGCCGCCGAGGGTGACCTGCCCACCGGCGACGAGCTCGGAGCCGAACTCGAACGCTTCCTGGCCGATCACGCCCAGAACGAGGCCACGACCGAGAACGACGCGGAATCGCGCGACGGCGACGACAAGGGTGACGGCGCTGCGGGCTGACCGCCCTCGGTGCCATAACCTGCAGTGGTGACCCACCCGCCGCAGGTCCGGCCCCTCGAGTTCCCAGCCGACGCCGAGCCTGATCTCGATGAGCTGTACGGTGCCTTCACCGCGTGGTGGGCGGCGCGGGGGATCTCACTGTATCCGCACCAAGATGAGGCGCTCATCGAACTCGCGGCCGGATCCAACGTCATCATCTCGACCCCCACCGGTTCGGGAAAGTCACTGGTGGCCAGCGGGGCTCTGTATTTTGCTGCGGCGCAGGGCCAAAGGGCCTTCTACACTGCACCGATCAAGGCCCTCGTCAGCGAGAAGTTCTTCGATCTGTGCGCGCAGTTCGGCGCCGACAACGTCGGGATGCTCACCGGCGACGCCTCGGTGAACCCCACCGCGCCGATCATCTGTGCCACAGCGGAGGTCGTCGCGAACATCGCCCTGCGCGAGGGTGAGCACGCTCCCATCGGCGTCGTCGTGATGGATGAGTTCCACTATTACGCCGAACCCGATCGCGGGTGGGCGTGGCAGGTCCCGTTGATCGAACTGCCCGGCAGCCAATTCGTGTTGATGTCGGCAACCCTCGGCGACGTGAGCTTCTTCGTCGACGACCTCCAGCGTCGGACCGGCCGCGACACGGCGGCCATCACCGGCACCACCCGGCCTGTTCCCCTGGATTATTCGTATTCGACCCGGCCGGTCCACGAGACCATCGAAGAACTGATCCACAAGGACCGGGCACCGGTCTACGTGGTCCACTTCACCCAGCTGTCTGCGATGGAACGGGCTCAGTCCCTGCTCAGTGCCAACATCTGCAGCCGCGCCGAACGGGACGCGATCGCCGAGGAGATCGGCAACTTTCGTTTCAGCACCGGCTTCGGGAAGACCCTGTCGAAAACCGTCCGAGCGGGCATCGGGGTCCACCACGCCGGGATGCTCCCCCGCTACCGTCGCCTGGTCGAACGTCTTGCCCAGCAAGGTCTGTTGCGGGTGGTGTGCGGCACGGACACTCTCGGCGTCGGTATCAACGTCCCCATCCGCACGGTGTTGCTGACAGGACTGACAAAGTACGACGGCGTCAGGCAACGCCATCTCAAGGCGCGCGAGTTCCACCAGATCGCCGGTCGTGCGGGGCGCGCCGGATTCGACGTGCGTGGATTCGTGGTCGCCCAGGCACCCGATCACGACGTCGAGAATGCCCGGCTGGTCGCCAAGGCCGGTGACGACCCCAAGAAACTCAAGAAGATCCAGCGCAAGAAGGCACCTGAAGGATTCGTCTCGTGGGGCGAGGCCACCTTCTCCAAGCTCATCGTCGCGCCACCAGAACCACTTCGCTCCCGATTCGCCGTGACCACTTCGATGTTGCTGGAAGTCATTGCTCGCCCGGGCAATTGCTTCACCGCAATGCGACATCTGCTGGAAGACAACCACGAGACCCGCACCCGCCAGCGTTGGCACATCCTGCGAGCACTGCGCCTGTACCGCTCGCTGATAGACAGTGGTGTGGTGCGACGTCTGGACGAACCTGATGAGTACGGTCGATATGCCGTTCTGGCCGTGGACCTTCCAGCGAACTTCGCTCTCAACAACCCGCTGTCCCCTTTTGCCCTGGCGACGTTCGAGCTGCTGGACGTCGAATCAGAGAGCTACACCGTGGACTTGATCTCGATCGTGGAGGCGACCCTCGACGATCCCCGACCGGTTCTCATGGGCCAGCAGAAGAGTGCCCGCGATGAGGCGATCGCACGGATGAAGGCCGACGGGGTGGAGTACGAGGAGCGGATGGAGCTGCTGACCGAGGTCACCTGGCCTCGTCCGCTGCGTGAGTTCATCTTCGAAGCATTTGGTATCTATCAGCAAGGACACCCGTGGGTCGCGGATACGCCTCCCCGGCCGAAGTCTGTGGTGCGCCAGATGATCGAGGAAGGGATGGACTGGGGCGATCTGATCTCCCGGTACTCCCTCGCCCGCAGCGAAGGCGTCGTCCTGCGCTACCTGACCGACGTCTATCGAACACTGCGGCAGAGCATCCCGAACTCCGCCCGGACCGACGAAGTCGACGACGTGGTCGAATGGCTTGGCGACCTGGTCCGTCGCGTCGACTCGAGCCTGCTCGACGAGTGGGAGCAACTCACCCACCCCGAGTACGGGCCCGTCGACCCGATCGCCGCCGGCTCACCCACACCAGGACGGGCACCGAATGCCCGGGCCATTCGCGTCCACTTGCGCAATACGATGTTCCGGTACGTCAACCTGTTGTCGCGGCGCGCCTGGTTCGAACTACAGTCCGCGTACCCTGACCTCGACTGGGCCGAAGAGATGTCCGATTTCCTCGACGAGTACGGCGACGTCGGCGCCGGCCCGGCGGCGCGAGGACCGGCACTGTTCAGCGTCACGCGCGAGGACGATCAGTGGGTCGTCAGACAGGTACTCGACGACCCCGACGGACACCGCGGCTGGTCGTTGCTCGCCCGGTTCAGCGCCCCCGACACCGCTGATGACGAACCGGAACTGCAGGACATGGAGATCATCGCGGGCTGAAGATACAGCCCGCATATCTTGACAGCATGTTGTCAAATATGACAGTATGCTGTCATGACTTCAGCAACTGAACCTCGCACCGTGCATCTCGCCGTCTACAACACACTCGCCGACTGGGAGACCGGACACGCGGTCGCGCACATCAACAATCCCGAGTATCAGGCGCACCCCGGGAGGTACCGGATCCGGACCGTCGGGCCGACGACCGAGCCGATCACCACCGCGGGCGGAGTGCGCATCGTGCCTGACATCGCGCTCGCCGATCTTGACCCGCGAGACAGCGCCATGCTCATCCTGCCCGGAGCGTCGTATTACCAGAGCGGCGGCCTGACCGCATTCGTGGAGGCGGCAGCCGAATTCCTCGCAGCCGGAACACCCGTGGCCGGGATCTGCGGAGCCACGGTCGCGATGGCCCAGCGCGGACTGCTCGATGGTCGCCGTCACACCAGCAACGCGGCCGAGGCCCTGTCCTGGACCGGCTACGCGGGCGCCGCAGACTACGTGAACGAGCCCGCTGTCACCGACGACAGCCGCCCCGGCCATCTGATCACCGCCGCAGCAATGCATCCGGTGCCGTTCGCGCGAGAGATCTTCGCCGAGCTGGACCTGTACACGCCCGAGACCCTCACCGCATGGACCAAGCTCTACAGTGGCGATCCCGCCGGCTACTACGACTTGATGGCCGCCACCTCATGAGCGACGCCCAGCAACTACTCAGCGACTCGGCCCTCACCACTTTTCGTCTCAACGGTCAGTTCCTGGCCGTCGCCGAGGCCCTCGCCGCTCCTGCCGGGCTGACCGCAACCCGCTGGCAGGTCCTCGGAGCGGTTCTCTCAGAACCACTTTCGGTATCCGACATCGCCCGCGAGATGGGGATCACCAGGCAGAGTGTTCAACGGACCGCCGATCTTCTCGCCGAACAAGGCCTGGTGACCTTCCGCGACAATCCGGCGCACCGCCGGGCGAAACTCGTCGAAGTGACCGATGCCGGACTGTCCGCCGTCCGGCTGATCAACCCCGGGCACCGCGACATGGCCCGCCGATTGAGCGAACTCATCGACGAAACCACCTGGGCCACCGCGCTGTCCGGACTCCAGGAACTCTCCGAAGCCCTCCGAAAGCTCGATCGCCTGTGACACGCCGCCGCTAAGCCGATTTCACGGCCCCCAAACCCGCGCCCGTGATCGTCCCGGCGATCAGCGCCGCCAGCTGGCGATACTCGTCCTCTCGTCCGCTGGTAGCGCGCATCACCAGTCCTATCCTGCGGCCCGGACGGGGCCGGCCGAACCTGGCGATCGCCAGAGCGCCCCTGGCGGTTTCGGTCTGGACCGCCGTCTGCGGAATCAACGTGACACCGAGACCACCCTCCACGCACTGGACAGCCGTCGCGAGCGACGCGGCCCGCGTGGAACCGACGTCCGGCCGGACCCCGGCCAGCCTGCACACCTCCAGTGCCTGATCCCGCAAGCAATGACCTTCATCGAGCAAGAGGAGTGGCAGGTCCGCGAGCGCGGCGGGGTCGACTCGACTTCGCCCGGCCAGCGCATGCCCCGGTGGCAATGCCAGCACGAAGTCTTCGTCATACATGCCGATCTCGATCATGCCGGGCGCATCGACGGGCAGGGCGACCATCGCGGCATCGATCGAGTTGTGTCGCAACGCATCGAGCAGACGCGAGGTCTGATCCTCGACAACGCGTACGGCGAGCTCGGGCAGCTGCGTGGCCAGATCACGCAGCATCAACGGCAGAACGTACGGCGCGACCGTGGGAATGAGTCCCAGTCGCACTGTCCCGGACAACGGCTGAGCCACCCCTACTGCTGCCGCGGTGAACATGTCCACCGCCTCGATGGCCGCGGTGGCACGCGGAAGGAGTGCCTCGCCCTCGCTCGTCAAGAAGACACGCCGCGTCGACCGCTCGACCAACCGCAGCCCCAGGCCCGTTTCGAGCGCCGCGAGCGCCTGAGACAACGAGGGCTGGCTCACACCCAAACCATCTGCCGCCGAACCGAAATGCCGCTTGTCTGCGATTGCTGCGAACGCCTTCAGCCCGGCGATCGTCGGCTGATAACTTTGATCGGTCATACCTATCACTATAGTGCTACTCATCACGTTTCCTTTTCACCGGCTTACCGGCAAGATTGGTAGCACCGCGAAAGAACATGTGAAATATAAGGAGCAACTTTGTCTTTGCTGACCATTGGCGACCAATTCCCCTCATACAATCTGACGGCCGTCATCGGAGGAGACCTCTCGAAGGTCAACGCCCAGCAGCCCGACGACTACTTCACGACCATCACGAGCGACGACTCCGCCGGTAAGTGGCGCATCGTCTTCTTCTGGCCCAAGGACTTCACGTTCGTGTGCCCCACCGAGATCGCGGCATTTGGAAAGCTGAACGACGAGTTCGCCGATCGCGACGCCCAGGTGCTGGGCGCATCCGTCGACAACGAGTTCGTCCACTTCCAGTGGCGGGCACAGCACGAGGATCTCAAGACGCTTCCCTTCCCGATGCTGTCGGACCTCAAGCGCGAATTGGCTTCGGCTGCAGGAGTTCTGAACGCCGACGGTGTCGCCGACCGCGCAACCTTCATCGTCGATCCGAACAACGAGATCCAGTTCGTCTCTGTCACCGCCGGTTCCGTCGGCCGCAACGTCGACGAGGTCCTGCGGGTGCTCGACGCGCTGCAGTCGGACGAACTGTGCGCCTGCAACTGGAAAAAGGGTGACCCGACCATCGACGCAGGCGAACTGCTGACTGCGAGCGTCTGAGAATGAGCATCGACAACCTGAAGGAAGCTCTCCCCGAGTACGCAAAAGACCTCAAACTCAACCTGGGGTCCATCTCGAGGACCACGGTTCTCAAGGACGAGCAGCTCTGGGGAACACTCCTCTCGACCGCAGCAGCCACCAAGAATGCCGTGGTACTCAAGGAGATCGCCGACGAAGCCGCAGACAACTTGTCGGCGGAGGCATACAACGCCGCGTTGGGCGCCGCCTCGATCATGGGCATGAACAACGTCTTCTATCGCGGCCGCGGATTTCTCGACGGCAAGTACGACGACCTGCGCCCCGGGCTGCGGATGAACATCATCGGTAACCCCGGCGTGGACAAGGCGAATTTCGAACTCTGGTCATTCGCGGTATCGTCGATCAACGGTTGCGGGCATTGTGTTGCAGCACACGAGAACACCCTCCGCGTGGCGGGCGTCGATCGCGAGGCGATCTTCGAATCGCTCAAGGTTGCCTCGATCGTGGCTGGGGTGGCAGCCGCCCTCAGTACCGCAGAGGTGCTCGTCGGATAGCTCCACCGGTGACATACGAAGAGCAGGGACTCCCTTCGGAGTCCCTGCTCTCTCGTGTCTTCAGGCGGCTCACGTCAACGCATCTGAGATGCGCTCGGCCAGTTCGGCGACCTGAGCCGCGGTCATCACGAACGCCGGCGAGATCTGCAGCGCACCTTGGCCTGCCGCCCTACCGCTGACCCCGTGACGCCGTAGCGCAGCGATGGCCGCAGGAGCCGTGGCCGGGTCCTCCAGCTGCACTGCGCTCACCGCGCCGAGCCCGCTGCGAACCTCACCGACCGCAGGCAGATCCGCCAGTGGAGCGAGCGCCACATGCAGATCCGATTCCAGGCGTGCGGCCTCTTCGAGTAGTCCCTCGGACTCGATGATGTCGAGGTTCGCCATTGCTGCTGCCGCCGCACCCGCGTGCCCGCCGTAGGTGTAACCGTGCCGCCACCACACCCCGCCGGAGTAAAACGGCTCAGCGATGTGGGGAGCGACGAACAACGCACCCATCGGCACGTATCCCGACGTCAAACCTTTCGCGGTCGCGATCATGTCCGGCTGCAGATCGAAACGTGTCGAGGCGAACCACGAACCACCGATGCGCCCGAAGCCGGTCACCACTTCGTCGGCGACGAACAGCACGTCGTTGTCGCGGCAGATCTGGCGCACCTCGGCCAGGTAGCCCTGCGGCGGCAGATAGATGCCGCCGGCCCCGATGATCGGTTCACAGAAGAACGCGGCGATGTTGTCGGCGCCGATCCGCTCGATCAAGCCGAGCAGGCTCTTCGCGTCGTCCCATTCGACCGTCGCCGCGTCGGTCATCAGTTCGCCGTAGCTGTCGCGGTTCGGCGGTAGCCCTGACAGTGCCGTTCCGCCGACGTGCATGCCGTGGTACGCCTTTGTGCGGCCGACCACGATCTTCTTGTCGGGCTTACCCAGTTCGTGCCAGTAGCGCCGTGCGAGTTTGACCGCTGAGTCGATCGAGTCGCTGCCACCCGAGGTGAAGAACACCTTGCTACCGGGGATGGGCGCGAGTTCGGCGAGACGGTCCCCGAGCGTCGCGGTGACGTCCGAGGTGATGTCCCCGAAGCCCGAATAATGGGCCAGCGTGCTCAGCTGGCGCGCGACCGCGTCGGCGATCTGGGTGCGACCGTGGCCGACGTTCGTGAACCAGAGTCCCGCGGTGGCATCGAGGTATTTGTTGTCCGAGGTGTCCCAGATGTGTACGCCCTCACCCTTGGCGACCACGAATGGCCCGGTGGCGCTCACCGCACCCATATCGGCGAAGCCGTGCCAGAGACCGGCGGAAGTCGAAGCAGTCATGCGCTACATCATGCCTGCAGCGCTCAGCTGGACACCATCCTGGGCCGAACGCAGCACTCCCCCGCCGGACTATCATGGAGTAGATATGTCGACCGCGCCGAACGAGTCCAACAAGACAGCCGACCAGGCACCCGGACGACGCAGACGCCGCCCCGATCAGCGTCGAGGACACCGGTCACGGCTGTCCCCGGCCGAGACCGAGCGTCGGCGCGCCCTGGTGCCCACCATCAGCTACCCCCCGGAGCTGCCGGTCTCTGCTGCCCGCGAGGAGATCGCGGCAGCGATCTCGCAGCACCAGGTGATCGTGGTGGCAGGTGAAACCGGGTCGGGCAAGACGACGCAGTTACCGAAGATCTGCCTTGAACTCGGCCGCGGCGTGTCCGGACGTATCGGGCACACCCAGCCGCGGCGACTCGCAGCCCGTTCGGTGGCCGAGAGAATAGCGGAAGAGACCGGCACCGAACTCGGCGAGTTGATCGGATACTCGGTGCGATTCACCGACAGGGCCGGTGACGACACGCTTGTCAAGGTGATGACCGACGGCATCCTGTTGCGGGAGTTGTCCCGTGATCGGCAACTCCGCGAATACGACACCCTGATCATCGACGAGGCGCACGAGCGCAGCCTGAACATCGACTTCATCCTCGGATACCTCAAGCAGCTCCTGCCCCAACGGCCGGACCTGAAGGTGATCATCACCTCGGCCACCATCGAGCCCGGTCGTTTCGCCGAACACTTCGCGACCGACGGCGCCCCGGTGCCGATCATCGAGGTGTCGGGGCGGACGTACCCGGTGGAGGTTCGGTACCGGCCTTTGATCGTGGAGGACGAGGACGAAGCGGACCTCGACCAACTACAGGCGATCGGCGCGGCCGTTGATGAACTCTTCCGACAAGGCCCCGGCGACATCCTGGTCTTTCTGCCCACCGAGCGTGAGATCACCGACACCGCCGCCTCGTTGAAACACCTGGAGGCCCGAGGTGTCGAGGTCATACCACTCTTCGCACGCCTGTCCGCAGCCGACCAGCACCGTGTGTTCTCACCGCACCGCGGACGCCGCATCGTACTGTCCACCAACGTCGCCGAAACGTCGCTGACAGTTCCCGGGATCCACTACGTGATCGACGCGGGGACGGCACGCATATCCCGCTATTCGACCCGCACCAAAGTGCAGCGACTGCCGATCGAACCGATCTCCCAGGCCAGCGCGCGACAGCGCGCCGGTCGCTGTGGCCGCGTGGCGGCGGGTGTGTGCATCCGCCTGTACAGCGAAGACGACTTCGATTCGCGTCCGGAGTACACCGAACCAGAGATCCTGCGAACCAATCTCGCCGCAGTGATCTTGACGATGACCTCACTGGGCCTCGGCGACGTCGGTCGCTTTCCATTTGTTCAACCGCCCGACCCCAAAGCCATTCGCGACGGGCAGCAACTGCTCGAAGAACTCGGCGCTCTCGCCGCCCCGACGACCGACACACCGGTGCGGCGGCTGACACCCATCGGGAAATCGTTGTCCCGCATCCCCGTTGATCCGCGGCTCGCCCGCATGCTGGTGGAGGCCGAGACACAGGGCGCCCTTGGGCCCATGCTCGTGATCACCGCCGCGCTCTCACTGCCCGACGTCCGCGAACGTCCCGCAGATCATCGCCAGGCAGCCGACGAGTCGCACAAACGATTTGCCGTGCCGGGTTCGGAGTTCTTGACCCTGCTCAACCTGTGGGTGTATCTCGAAGGTCTGCGAAAAGAGCTTTCGTCCAACCAGTTCCGAAAACGTTGCAGTCGCGAGTTCCTCCATGGTCTCCGGATCCGGGAGTGGCGGGACCTGCACTCCCAGCTCGTCCGGATCGCGCGCGATCTCGGCTGGACGGTGCCCGGTACCGTCGCCGCACCAGAGGCCGAAACGCCAGCGGCGACCGCCATTCATCAGTCCGTGCTCTCGGGCCTACTGAGTCAGATCGGCGTCCGCGAAGGTGACACCAAGGAGTTCCTCGGATCACGCGGCACCAAGTTCATGATCTTCCCGGGGTCCCACCTGTCGAACAAACCGCCACGCTTCGTGATGGCAGCGGAGATCGTCGAGACATCGCGACTGTGGGCGCGCACAGCTGCCCGCATCGAGCCCGAGTGGGCTGAGCGCCTCGCCGGAGACCTCGTCAAACGCCAGTACAGCGAGCCGCACTGGTCGGGGAAGCACTCTGCGGCAATGGCATACGAACGGGTGACGCTCTACGGAGTCCCGCTGGTCATGCAGCGACGCGTCAACTATGGCTCGATCGATCCCGAGGCGGCCAGAGAATTGTTCATCCGGCACGCCCTGGTCGAAGGCGATTGGCGCACGCAGCACCCGTTCTTCCATCGCAATCGCGCGTTGCTCGAGGACGCCGAGGAGTCGGTACATCGGGTCCGCCGTACCGACGTCATCGTCGACGACGACACGCTCTTCGCCTTCTACGATCAGCACATAGGACCGGAAGTGGTGTCGGGCAGGCACTTCGACACCTGGTGGAAGACTGCCCGCAAGAGCTCTCCCACGCTCCTCGACCTCGATCCCGCCGACCTGGTGGCAGCCGACGCCGGAAGCGACCCCGCCGGATTCCCCGACCGGTGGCGCCAAGGCGACACCGGCTACGACCTGCGCTATCGCTTCGAGCCCGGTACGGCCGATGACGGTGTCACCGTCCTGATCCCGCTGTCGCTCCTCGTCCGGGCCCGTCCGTCAGGGTTCGACTGGCTGGTGCCCGGTATGCGATTGGAGCTGATCACCGAACTGCTGCGCACACTTCCCAAAACCCTACGGCGACAAGTAGGTCCGGCTCCCGACCTCGCGGCGGAGATCCTGGCTTCGGTGACCCCGCGGGCCCGACCGCTGACCGAGTCGGTGGCAGAACAAGTCCGCGACCGCACCGGGGTGCCCGTCGCCGCGGGCGACCTGCGCGTCACCGCGCTACCTGCTCATCTCCGCATGACCTTCGCGGCCACCGATGCGGGCGGAAACGTACTCGCGACGTCGAAGTCGCTGCGGGAGCTGCAGGATTCTCTCGCCGCCCGGGCACGCGCAGCACTCGAGAGCGAGGCAGCCGCTGTGGCCGTCCCGGTGGCGACCACCTGGACCGCCGAGACCTTCGGCGACATCGACCGCACGGTGAGCGTGGTGGTCGCCGGTCAGGAGATCACCAGCTACCCCGCGCTGGTCCGGCGTGGTAAGGGCTTCACCGTGGTCGCAGCTGCGACCGCGGCCGAGCAAGAGACGAACATGTATCTTGCGGTCGTCGATTTGCTCATCGCCGGCCTGCCCGCCTTACGACAATCTGCCACCGCGGCCTTGAGCACCGCCCACCGACTCGCGCTCAGTCAGAGCCCGTATCCCACCACCACCGCGCTGCTCGCCGACTGCGTGCGTGGTGCGGTGGTCGATCTCGTCCCGCAGCATCCGAATGTGTGGACAGCAGCCGAGTTCGCTGCGCTCAGGGCACATGTCGCCGGTCAGGTGAACCGCCGCGCCGCCGAGAAGCTGAGCCAGGCGGCCGACATCCTCTCCCGCGTCGCGCCGCTGCGGCGCGTCGTCGAGTCGACATCGGTCACGGCCGCCAGGGACGACGTCGTCGAACAATTGGACGAGTTGGTGTTCGATGGCTTCATCTCCGCGACCAATGCGGCTGCGTTACGAGAGATTCCGCGATATCTCGACGCGGCGATCTCGCGACTCGAACAACTACCGGCGAGCGCCGCGAGGGATGCGCAGGCCATGGATGCACTCGACCGGGTGGTCGCAGCGTGGGCCGGGCACGTACGCACGGTTCCGCAACCGCGCCGCGACGCCGTCAATGAGCAAGCAGGATGGATGGTGGAGGAACTACGGGTGGGCCTGTTCGCCCAGCACCTGGGTACCGCTTACCCGGTCTCGGAGAAGCGGGTGGTGAAGGCGATCAAAGCACTGCAATGATCTCGTGCTCGACGATCATGGCTTGGCAGCGCGCAGATCGTCGATCTCCTTCTGAAAGTCCTCGACCGAGTCGAACGAACGGTATACAGAAGCGAACCGCAGATAGGCCACTTCATCGAGGTCGCGCAGCGGTCCCAGGATGGCCAGGCCGACCTCGTTGCTCGGAACCTCGGCCGACCCGGTGGCCCGAACCGCTTCTTCCACCTGCTGCGCCAACTGCTGGAGCTTTGCGTCGTCGACAGCGCGCCCCTGGCACGCCCGACGAACACCTCGCATCACCTTCTCGCGACTGAACGGTTCGGTGACTCCCGTGCGTTTGACGACCGCGAGCACCGCACTCTCCACGGTGGTGAACCGGCGGCCGCATTGCGAACACGAGCGCCGGCGCCTGATCGCCTGCCCCTCGTCCGCCACCCGCGAATCGACCACTCGGGTGTCCTCGTTCTTGCAAAACGGGCAATGCATGCAGGGTCCCTCGACTGTCGGCGGCCCAGGCATGGTGACCGGGCACTCTGACGTCGAGGATACCGCCCAGGCAACGGGCTGCTGCGGCACTGCAGCTACCGCGCGTACACCGGAATGAGCAACGACTGACCGACGGACAACGCCGAGTTGTTCATGCCGTTGAGCTCCATGATCTTGTCGACCACCGCGGCAGTGGGCATCTCGGGTGCGATCCGTGATGCGATGTCGCCCAAGGACTCTCCGGACCGTACGTGGACGACCGCTGTCCCGGTGTCAGCAGGCTTCGCGGATTGCTCGACCACGCCACCGAAAAACGTCATGAAAACCACCAGCAGCATGAGACCCACACCGGCAACCGCGGCCGCGGCCCACGCCCGGCGGCGGGCGTACACACTCTGCGCAGATATCGCCGGCCGCTGCGCTGCATTGTCCGATTCGCCGCACGTGACCGCGGCGCCGCGGCGGTCGACGCCATGGCGGCGATCTGCGGGCCTGCTGGTATCGGCCGGCCGGACCGGACGAATGGTGCGCGTACCGGCGCCGGAGTCGGCGAGTCGACGAACAGGCCGAGACGTTGCCGGCCGGCTGATGGTGGTGGCTGCAGTCATGGGTTCGATCCTCAGGTCACTCGGAGACCGAAACGCAGCGGACGCGACCGCGAGGGTTTCGATCACTCGTTCGATTGAACGAATGTTCGAGTTGTATCACGGAGGTCCGACACGCGCCACGCCCGCTCGAACAAATGTTTGAGAGTTGTGACGTTTTCCATTACCGTGAGGCCAATAAACCAAGGATGAACCCCGCTCCGACCAGGCCACACACCACGAAATGGAGGCCCTGATGGCCGAAACAACTGATTCCCGAAGTCCGCAAGAGTCGGCGGCGACCACCGTGGTCAGCACCGAACCCCTGGCCGAGGGCTCGCTGACACCCCGCCAGAAGGCCGTCCTCGAGGTCATCAGGGCCTCGGTGCGCGAGCGAGGCTACCCGCCGAGCATCCGCGAGATCGGCGACGCCGTCGGACTCACCTCCACTTCCTCGGTCGCGCACCAACTGCGCACCCTGGAGCGCAAGGGATTCCTGCAGCGGGAGAACAATCGACCGCGCGCAGTCAACGTGCAGGACACCGACCTGAACCCAGCCACCGCAGCAGGTCAGGTCCAGATCCCGGACGAATCGCTGCCGACGCCCACGTTCGTTCCCGTACTCGGCCGGATCGCGGCCGGCGGCCCCATCCTCGCGGAGGAGGCCGTCGAGGACGTGTTCCCGCTACCCAAGGAACTTGTCGGGGAAGGCTCCCTGTTCCTCCTCAAGGTCGTGGGTGAGTCCATGATCGACGCCGCCATCTGCGATGGCGACTGGGTGGTTGTCCGCCAACAGAACGTCGCCGACAACGGTGACATCGTCGCCGCCATGATCGACGGGGAGGCCACCGTCAAGACGTTCAAGCGCACGAAGGACGCCGTCTGGCTGATGCCGCACAACCCGGTGTTCGACCCCATACCCGGCAACGACGCGGTGATCCTCGGCAAGGTCGTCACCGTGATGCGGCGCCTCTGAATCGACAGCACGCAAGCAACAAGCGGGGTGTACCGGTAATCCGGTACACCCCGCTCGGCTGTAGTTCGTCAGGAGAGATCAGATCCCCAGACTGCGACCGATCACTTCCTTCATGATCTCTGTCGTGCCACCATAAATCGTCTGCACGCGCGAATCGACGAATGCCTTCGCGACCGAGTACTCACGCATGTACCCGTAGCCGCCGTGCAGCTGCAGGCAGCGATCTATGAGCTGGACCTGATTCTCGGTGGCGTAGTACTTGGCCATGGCCGCGTCCGGAACCGTCAGCTTCTTCTCGTTGAGCAGGCCGATGCAGTGATCGACGAACACGCGCGTCGTGGCGGTGGACGTCGCCAGTTCCGCGAGCAGGAAACGCGAGTTCTGGAAATTGCCGATCGAGCGGCCAAAGGCCTTGCGATCCTTCGCATATTGCACGGTGGTCTCGAGAACGGCTTCCATTGCAGCAGCGGCGACAACCGCGATCGACAGGCGCTCGCGGGGCAAGTTCTGCATCAGGTAGATGAAGCCGAGGCCCTCTTCACCGAGCAGGTTCTCTGCGGGGACACGAACATTGTCGAAGCTCAACTCCGCGGTGTCCTGCGCCTTCATCCCGAGCTTGTCCAGATTGCGGCCCCGTTCGAAGCCTTGCATGTCGCGCTCGACGACGAGCAAGCTGAAGCCCTTGGCGCCGGCTTCGGGATCGGTACGTGCGACCACGATCACGAGATCGGCGTTGATGCCGTTGGTGATGAAGGTCTTCGATCCGTTGAGGACCCAGTGATCGCCGTCCTTCTTGGCGTTCGTCTTGATGCCCTGCAAATCGGAGCCCGTACCCGGCTCGGTCATGGCGATCGCGGTGATCAGCTCGCCGGACGTGAAGCCGGGAAGCCAGCGCGCCTTCTGCTCATCGTTCGTCAGTTCCAGCAGGTACGGGGCGATCACATCGTTGTGCAGCGGGAAGCCGAGTCCGCTGTAGCCCCCACGGGCCGACTCCTCGGCGACGATGGCGTTGTAACGGAAGTCCTGGACTCCACCGCCACCGAACTCCTCGGGAGCATCAACGGCCAGGAAGCCGTTCTTACCGGCTTCGATCCACACGTCGCGATCGACGATGTTCTGCTCCTCCCAGCGATCGTGGTTCGGCGCCACGTGCTGGTCGAGGAAGCTGCGGTACGAATCACGGAAAAGTAGGTGCTCGGGCTCGAACAACGTGCGTTCCATCAGCGGATCTCCATCACTAAGGGGATTAGACAGGACTAGGCAGGCGAACGGGCGCCGCCTCTGTTCCCATTAACTGTAACTGGATTCTACATCTTGCCCAAAATGCGGGCCACGATCACTGCTCGGCGGCCTCCGGCATTGCCAGAGTCGCCAACTGACGCGCGAGGCCGGAAGGAACGGTCGCGGTGATGGCGGTGCCGTCTGCGCCGTGCTGCTCAGTCAGCACATCGCCTTCGGCGTGGATCCGCGACACGAGATCGCCACGGGAGTACGGCACTCGCACGCTGACGTGGACATCGTGGCGGGCGATGGCCTCGCGGATCCCGGTGAACAACTCCTCGATGCCCTCCCCCGTCACCGTTGAGATGAACACCGCGTGGGGGAACAGACCGCGCAGCTGCGCCAGCACCAATGGGTCGGCCACATCGATCTTGTTGATCACGAGGATCTCGGGCGGGGCCGTCGCCTTCTCCTCGGAGACCACTTGCTCGATCACGGTTCGTACAGCGGAGATCTGGTCGGTCGGAATCGGATCGGACCCATCGACGATGTGCAACAGAAGATCCGCGTCTGCAACCTCCTCCAGAGTGGACCGGAAGGCCTCCACCAGCTGGGTCGGCAGGTGCCGGACGAAGCCGACGGTGTCGGTGATGACGAGTTCCCTACCGTCCTCGAGGGTCATGCGTCGTGTCGTCGGATCCAGGGTCGCGAACAGGGCGTTGTGGACCAGCACACCCGAGCCGGTCATCCTGTTGATGAGGCTCGACTTGCCCGCGTTGGTGTACCCCACGATGGTCACCGACTGGGCCACCGCCTGTTTACGCTTGCTGCGCTTGGTGTTTCGGGAGGTCTTCATCTCCCGGATCTCGCGCCGCAGTTTGGCGGTGCGTTCGCGGATCCGGCGGCGATCGGTTTCGATCTTCGTCTCACCGGGTCCGCGCAGGCCCACACCGCCGTTGCTGCCCGCCCGGCCGCCTGCCTGCCGCGACATCGATTCACCCCAGCCACGTAGTCGGGGCAACATGTACTCCATCTGCGCCAGAGCCACCTGCGCCTTGCCCTCACGCGACGTGGCGTGCTGGGCGAAGATGTCGAGGATCAAGGCCGTGCGGTCGATCACCTTGACCTTTACGACCTTCTCCAGCGCGGTGAGCTGCGCCGGGGTGAGTTCGCCGTCGCAGATCACGGTATCGGCCCCCGTGGCCAAGACGATCTCGCGGAGTTCGTGCGCCTTGCCCGAGCCGATATATGTTGCGGGATCGGGCTTGTCACGACGCTGGATGAGTCCCTCGAGCACCTCCGAACCCGCGGTCTCCGCCAGCGCGGCCAGCTCCGCCATGCTGGAGTCGGCTTGCGCCGTCGTACTGCCCTGGGTCCAGACCCCGACCAACACGACTCGCTCGAGCCGCAGCTGCCGATACTCGACCTCTGTGACATCGGTCAGCTCTGTCGACAGCCCACCAACACGCTGCAGCGAACTTCGTTCGTCGAGTTGCAGTTCACCGGTCGTCGGGATGTGCTGCGTGCGTTCGGCCGGCAGCTCGTCAGTGATGTCTGGGGTCCCGCTCTGCGGGTTGGTGTCTTCGGTCATGAGATGACCATCGTGACATTGCGGTGTACTCGCTGCATACCGGTTTTAAAGCCATCCTTCGTTGAGCATGCCCGCTCCGACCAGAATGGACGGGCCACGTAATTCGCTGTCGTCATCCCCGACCGTCACAATGATCCGTCCGCCGGGGACGTCGACGATGATGGTCCCCGTGGTCCGGCCGATCGAGCGCAGCGCGGCTGCAGCTGCGGCGACGGTCCCCGTGCCACAACTGCGCGTCTCGCCGACCCCGCGCTCGTGCACTCGCATGAGTACCTCGCCGGTGACACCGTCGACTGTCGACGGCACCGGCGGCGTGATCAGTTCGATGTTGACGCCGGCCGGAAAGTCGCCGCGGTCGAAACTGATCGGGGCGGTGAGATCGACGTCCTCGAGATCGGCCGCGGTCATACCCTCGATGACACAGGCCAGGTGAGGATTGCCCACGTCGACCGCTACCCCTGCCACGGTGCGGCCACCGACGGTCGCCTTGCTGTCCGTACCGAACACGACTTTGCCCATCGACACACTGACCTCTGCGTGTGTCCCGTTGCGCTCGTGCACCACCACCGGCCTCGCACCGGCACGTGATCCGACGACGAACTCGTTACCGGCGACCAGGTCGTGCGCCGCGAGGTAGTGGGCGAACACCCGGACCCCGTTTCCGCACATCTCCGCGATGGAACCGTCCCCGTTGCGGTAGTCCATGAACCAGTCGTTGTCGGAGATGCCGTCCGGCACCGCCACGAGCACGCCGGCGTCACGGAGTGCTCCCGCGGTCGCGACCCGCAACACTCCATCGGCACCGATCCCGCGGTGCCGGTCACACAGCGCGGAAACGAACTCGGGGGTCAGGTCCAACGCCACACCGGGATCGGGCAACAGCACGAAGTCGTTCTGGGTGCCATGGCCCTTCACAAAATCGACACGCGCCGCCGCGCTGCGCTCCGTCCCCGGCCATTCTGGTCGAGCTCCGCTGCGCTCCGTCTCCGGCCACCCTGGTCGACCTCCGCTGCGCTCCGTCTCCGGCCACCCTGGTCGACCTCCGCTGCGCTCCGTCTCCGACATCTTGTCCACGATACGCGCCCTACCGGGCACTACCCGCCGCCACGACCCGCGGCCAGCAATGCCTGCCCGACCACGTCAGGAGCCGACGCGTCGAGCCACCGCACCCTCGGGTCCCGACGAAACCACGAGCGCTGCCTGCGGACGTACCTGCGGGTTCCGATGAACGTCAATTCTTCGGCTCGCGCGAGGTCATACTCCCCGTCCAGTGCTGCGATCGTCTGCGCGTAGCCGATCGCCCGGGCAGCGGTCACCCCTTCGCGCAACCCGACGTCCAGCAAGGCCCGGACCTCGTCCACCAGACCTCCGGAAAACATGGCCGATGTCCTGCGTGCAATCCGCTCGTCGAGATCGGTCGTGTCCCTGTCGAGCGCGATGATCGTTGTGTCCCATCGAGGTTCACCGATCGTCGGAGCTGACGCGGCGAACGGTCTGCCCGTGATCTCGACCACCTCGAGCGCGCGGACGATCCTGCGGCCGTCGGTATCGAGGATGTGCTGCGCGGCCTCGCGATCCACCTCGGCGAGGCGCCCGTGCAACACCGCGGGACCGAGCTGCGCGAGTTGCTCCTCGTAGCGGGCCCTGATCTCGGGATCGGTAGCCGGGAACTGCCAGTCGTCGAGCAACGCCTGGATGTACATCATCGATCCGCCGACAATCACCGGAGTCAGTCCGGCAGCGAGGATGCTCTCGACATCGGCGCGTGCCGCCTGTTGATAGCGGGCAACGGTCGCCGTCTCGGTCACCCCGAGCACGTCTATCTGGTGGTGTCGGACCCCACGGCGATCGGCGACGGGCGTCTTGGCCGTGCCGATGTCCATACCCCGGTACTGCTGCATCGCGTCCACGTTCACGATCTCGCCGCCGAGGTCGCTCGCCAGCGCGAGCGCAAGGTCTGACTTACCACTTGCCGTGGGTCCGATGACAGCGATCGGCGTCAGCACCGCACGTCCCACCGGGCGACCACATAGCCCACGCCGAACGGCGCTTCGGCGCTGAGCAACCTGGCATCCACCGCGGCACCGTCCACGCCGGCACCTGCGAGCGCGCCGACCACCAGCTGCCAGACCGCCCGACCGGAGACCCCGAGGTGAGCACACTCTTCTTCGGCGAGAGCCCGGAGCGCGTCGAGATCAGCAGACCCCAACGCGTTCTCGATCACCGCCTGCATCGCTGCCGCCTCTGCCTGCTCGCCTCCCGGAGCCTTTGCCCCCAATGTGTTCGCACCGTCCGCGACCACCAGCAGCCCGATCGGTTCATCCGTTGCCGCCAACGCGTTTCCCAGTACCCGACCGAGTTCGGCACTGTCGGCGGCCGACGTCTCGGCATCGACCAGGGTCACCGCCAAGTGCGGCCGCGGTTCTACCGCACCGGCCAGCCAGCCGGCCAGCAGAACCGAGGTCGGCATCAACGCGTCGGGGTCGCCGGGCGTCCGCGGATCGATCTCGACCTCGAGATCGGCGCCGAAACCGACGAAGGTGCCGCGCGCCGCGACCGGTACGGCCGGATCTCCGATCCCGACGATCATCCAGCGACGCGCCCGCACTGCCAATTGATCACAAACCGCATGTGCAGCATCACGAATGGGGACGATCTCCGGAACGCCGGGACCGGACAGCTCGGGCACCAAAACCGGTGCGGCGGGGACGAATGCAGCGGCGACCAACACTTGCGCCACGGTAGCCGACTCTTCGATCTGATACCGCGCTGCACGATCAGAGCCACCTCATTGTCGATGAGTGTCCACGCCTACGGCCGTGACCTGCTTCAATGAGAGAGGCGATGGGCGCCACACCGGCGTCAGCGTCGGCAGACGAACGCAACTGGCAGCCGTGTCGCGCGGCAGGACAAGGAAGAACATGACCGAGCACACCCCCGAACCTGCCGCAGACGCCACCCCGGTACCCGGCCCCAGGCCAGGACCACGGCCCGGCCCTCGACCCGGACCACGTCCGGGCCAGCACGCTCCACCCAAGGTGCATGCCCCTGCAGACGTCGTCAGGCCCGCGTCCGACCCGTCGAAGTTCGGCCGAATCGACGACGACGGCGCGGTGTGGCTCAGAAACTCCGAGGGCGAACACCAGATCGCGTCCTGGCAGGCAGGTACCGCCGCCGAGGGTCTCGCTCACTTCGGCCGCCGGTTCGACGATCTCGTCGTCGAGGTGGAATTGCTCGAGGAACGACTCGAGGCCGGCACCGGAGATCCGCGCAAGACGAAGATCGCAGCGGCCGCGTTGGTGGAGTCTCTCCCGACCGCCGCCGTGATCGGCGACGTCGACGCGGTTGCAGCACGCCTGCAGACGATCATCGACGGCGCCGACGGCGCAGCCGAGAAGGTCAAACACGATCGTGACGAAGCACGCACCGCAGCCGTCGCGAGGAAAGAAGAGCTGGCCGCCGAAGCCGAGGAGATCGGCTCGGAGTCGACCCAGTGGAAGGTCGCGGGCGATCGCATGCGGGTGATCCTCGACGAGTGGAAGACGATCAAGGGCGTCGACCGTAAGACCGACGATCAGCTCTGGAAGAGATATTCGAAAGCGCGGGACACCTTCAACCGCAGGCGCGGCGCGCACTTCGCCGAGATGGATCGCGAACGCGCGGGGGCACGTTCGCGCAAGGAAGAGCTCATCGCCGAGGCCGAGGCGCTGTCGGCGTCGACCGAATGGGCCGACACCGCAGCCAAATTCCGTGGCCTCCTCACCCAGTGGAAGGCCGCAGGCCGCGCCCCCCGCGACCAGGACGATGCGCTGTGGGCCCGTTTCAAGGCGGCCCAGGACATTTTCTTCGGAGCCCGGAACGCCGCATCCTCCGAGCGGGACGCCGAGTTCGAGTCGAACGCCAAGGCGAAGGCCGAGTTGTTGACCCGGGCCGAGAAGTCGATCGATCCCGTAGCCGATCTGGACGCCGCCCGCCGCGAGTTCCGGTTGATCCGCGACCAGTGGGACGAGATCGGGAAGGTTCCGCGCGAGCAGATGCACTCATTGGAGGCTCGCATCAAGGCGGTCGAGAAGCGGATCCGCGATGCCGAATCGGCACAGTGGCAACGCACCGATCCCGAGGTGAAGGCACGCGCGCAGCAGTTCGCCGACCGGGTCTCCCAGCTCGAAGATCAGGCGGCCAAGGCCGAGGCGAACGGCAAGGCCAAGGACGCCCGCAAATTACGCGAGCAGGCCGAGCAGTGGCGAGAGTGGGCCCGTGCGGCCGAGGGCGCAATCAGCGACTGAGCAGACTTTCAGCCCTCGGTGTCGGGATCGGCAGGCCGTGGCGCGCGTCGTCGCTGCAGGGCGAGTGCCCGTTGCTCCTCGGCAGCTGCCTCGTCGCGCCGTTGGGCCTCGAGGGTGAGTTGGTAGCTGGTGCGGGTCCACACGACTCGCGACCAGTGGAAAACGATCACGAACATTGCGATCCAGCCGACCACGAGTCCCACGCCGACGCCGCTCGGCGGTGCGTAGCCCGAGACCCCGGGGGTGTTCCGCGACCACCAGGCGAGCATCCCGGCGACGCAGGAGACCGCGCTGCCGCACAGGGCGACCCAGGCGAAGAACCAACGGCGGGTGATCAGGGCCAGAGCGGAGAACCCGACCCCGAACACCAACTGCAGCCAGACGAAAATTCGTGAGGTGATGGTGACGTTTTCGGCGGCGGCGTCCGAATTGAACGTCAAGACATCGATGCCCGTGACCGAACCGGTGTGGGGCAGTACGAACGAGAGCAGCACCGCGAGCACCGCCACGGCGACGACCACCGCCCGGGCACCCGGATCGATCTCGCCGGCCACCTTTCGTTCGGCCTTGCGAAGATCACCCTTGAAATCTTCAAAAGCCGGGAATTGTCCACTATCTGGTTCGGCCATCACATCTCACATCCTGAGGCGCATGCGGATTCGACCGGTGCGCTCGTCGGTTTTCCGATTGTCGGCAGTCCCAGACCCACACCGATCGGCGGAGTCTGCGGTGTGGTGCCTGCGGCATGCGCATCCCCGGCCCGAGTGCGCCGATGCGCGGTGATGCCGTCGTCGGCCAGTAGGTAGTGCGGCGCGGCACCGGTGACCACCGCATTCACGAGGTCGCCCGGCCGGATGCCCTCACCAGCAGTTGCGAAATGCACGAGTCGCCCGTCGCGGGCACGACCGGTCATCCGGCCCTGATCCTTGCGACCGTCGGCCGTCACGAGAACCTCGACCGGCGTACCGATCAGCTTGTGATTCTCTTCGAGGCAGATCCTGTCCTGCAGCTCGGTCAAACGCATATACCGCTCGGACACAACGGCTTTGGGGACCTGATCGGCCATCTCCGCTGCTGGCGTCCCGGGCCGCGGCGAATACTGAAAGGTATAGGCGCTGGTGAATCTGGCCTTGGCAACAACGTCGAGAGTCTCCTGGAAATCTGCTTCGGTCTCTCCCGGGAACCCGACGATGATGTCGGTCGTGATGGACGCATGTGGCATTGCGGCGCGGACACGATCGATGATCCCGAGGAATTTGGTGCTGCGATAACTGCGGCGCATGGCTTTGAGGATCCGGTCTGAACCCGACTGCAACGGCATGTGCAATTGCGGACAGACATTCGCTGTCTGCGCCATCGCCTCGATCACGTCATCGGTGAACTCCGCCGGATGAGGGGATGTGAACCTCACGCGCTCGAGCCCCTCGATCTCCCCACACGCCCGCAGCAGGGCTGCGAAGGCACCTCGGTCACGACCGAGGTCGGGGTCTGAGAAAGACATCCCGTACGCGTTGACGTTCTGCCCGAGCAGGGTCACCTCACCGACGCCCTCGTCCACCAAGGCCTGCACCTCGGCCAGCACATCGCCGGGGCGACGGTCGACCTCCTTGCCGCGCAGGGCGGGGACGATGCAGAACGTGCAGGTGTTGTTGCAACCGACCGAGATGGACACCCACCCCGAATACGCCGACTCGCGCTTGGCGGGCAGCGTCGAGGGAAACGCCTCCAGTGCGTCGAGAATCTCGACCTGCGCCTGCTCGTTGTGCCGTGCTCGTTCGAGCAACACCGGCAACGAGCCGAGGTTGTGGGTACCGAAGACGACGTCGACCCAGGGAGCCTTCTTGACCACCGTCGCGCGATCTTTCTGCGCCAGGCAGCCGCCGACGGCGATCTGCATTCCGGGTCGCCGTTCCTTGACCGGAGCAAGATGCGAGAGGTTTCCGTACAGCTTGTTGTCGGCGTTCTCACGCACCGCACATGTGTTGAACACCACGAGGTCGGGCTCGGCGCCGTCCTCGGCACGCACATAGCCCGCCTCTTCGAGTAGGCCTGAGATGCGCTCGGAATCGTGGACATTCATCTGACAGCCGTAGGTGGTGACCTGGTAGGAACGACCACTGGTCAGCGGACTGTCGGTCACCGGACTTGTCAACGAGATTGTCACCCGATCCAGGGTACTTGCCTGGCCCGACCAGGCGAAATGGACGCGACGACCTGCGTTTTAGATGGTCTGCCGGCCGAACGGCGGTCTGCCGGATGTCGGGTGTTGCGCTCACGGACCGATCGTCGACCCAATAGGGTCGTTATCCATGACAACATCTCGGGACTCCTCGGGCGCGCATCCGGCCGGCAAAGTACCGGCAGGCGGCAGCAGCCAGACGATGATCAGCATGACGAACGTGCAGAAGCATTTCGGCGACCTGCACGTGCTCAAAGATGTCGACCTCGAGGTGCCGGCGGGGCAGGTTGTGGTGATCCTGGGCCCCTCGGGTTCAGGAAAGTCCACACTCTGCCGGACCATCAACCGGCTCGAACCGATCG
The DNA here is from genome assembly GCF_017377795.1 of Williamsia soli. Lineage (GTDB taxonomy): Bacteria > Actinomycetota > Actinomycetes > Mycobacteriales > Mycobacteriaceae > Williamsia > Williamsia soli. The sequence continues at coordinate 603,193 of NZ_JAFRDR010000002.1, forward strand.
ACAGTGGTGAGATCCGCATCGACGGCAACATCCTGCCGGCAGAGGGCAAAGCGCTTGCAGCCTTGCGTGCCGACGTCGGCATGGTGTTCCAGTCCTTCAATCTCTTTGCTCACAAGACGATCCTCCAGAACGTCACCCTCGCTCCCATCAAAGTCCGCGGCAAGAGCAAGGCCGATGCGGAGAAGCGCGGCATGGAGTTGCTCGAACGCGTGGGGATTGCCAGTCAGCGCGACAAGTATCCGGCCCAGTTGTCGGGCGGTCAGCAGCAACGGGTGGCGATCGCACGGTCGCTGGCCATGGAACCCAAGGTCATGCTGTTCGACGAACCCACCTCGGCACTCGACCCCGAGATGGTCAACGAGGTCCTCGACGTGATGGTCTCACTCGCCAAGGAGGGCATGACGATGCTCGTGGTGACCCACGAGATGGGCTTCGCCAGAAAGGCTGCCGACCGGGTCATCTTCATGGCCGACGGCGCGATCGTCGAGGACGACGAACCAGAGACCTTTTTCACCAACCCCGAATCCGAACGCGCGCGCGACTTTCTCGGCAAGATCCTGGGCCACTGAGGACTGTGATGAACCGACTCGAACGCACGAACACACCTATCCCCGCCACGTCACAGCCACGACGCCTGACCTCGATCCTCGGTTTCGCGCTCGCCGCCCTGCTCATCGCGAGCGGCCTCGCCGCCTGCGGCAACACCAATCCGAGAAACCTGCTCGAGTCCATCGAGGCGGGCTCGGTGATCGCAGGCACGAAGTTCGATCAACCCGGTCTCGGTCTTCGTCACCCCGACAAGGACTTCACCGGCTTCGACGTCGCGGTATCCGAGTACGTGATCAACAACATTGCCGAGACCAACGGATGGGACAAACCGGATATCACGTGGCGGGAAACCCCCTCGGCCCAGCGCGAAACCCTGATCGCCAACGGTGAGGTCGACATGATCGCCGCCACCTACTCCATCAATGCCGCGCGATCGGAGAAAGTGGCGTTCGCGGGACCGTATCTCATCAACTATCAGGGTCTCCTCGTCCGCGAGGACGACGACAGCATCGCGGTGCTGACCGACCTGAACAACGGCAAGAAGTTGTGTTCGGTCACCGGCTCGACGTCTGCACAGAACGTCAAGAACCAGTTGCCCAACATCCAGCTCCAGGAGTACGACTCGTACTCGTCGTGCGTCGAAGCGTTGCGCCGCGGGAAGGTCGATGCGCTGACCACCGATGAGGCAATCCTTGCCGGCTTCTCGGACTTCTACCCCGACGAGTTCAAGCTCGTCGACATGACCTATCCCGACGATGCCTGCGTGACGTCGAGCGGAAAGAAGTCGCTGAAGAAAGCCGGAACACCGTTCTCGACCGAGCGATACGGCATCGGTATGGCCAAGGAGTATCCCGAGGCTGTCGAGGCCGCCAACAAGGCACTCGTCAACATGATGACGCCGCCGCCCGGTGGCGGTCCGTCCGCGTGGGAGACCGCGTTGCGCGACAACATCGGCAGTGCCCAGGTCGACTCCATGATCGAGCGGTCAGAGGGGCCCGACTCGACATACACGTTCACCCCTGAGCCGGGGAATCTCGAGTTCCTCACGTCCAAGTCCACCCCCTGCCCGGAGGGACTGTCATGAATGAACTCTGGACAGACATCGGCCCTGGTCTGTGGCCGGCGTACTGGGTCACGATCAAACTGACGTTCTTCTCCGCCATCGGATCGCTCCTCTGGGGCACGGTGCTGGCGGGAATGCGGGTATCACCCGTGCCCGTCATGCGGTTCTTCGGCACCTGGTACGTCAACATCGTCCGCAACACCCCGCTGACCCTGATCGTCATCTTCTGCTCGGTGGGTCTGTATCAGAATCTCGGACTGGCGCTTGCTCCCGAGAACGAGAACTTCATCGACAACAACAACTTCTGGCTCGCGGTGCTCGGCTTCACGCTCTACACCGCGACATTCGTGTGTGAGACGTTGCGGTCCGGGTTCAACACTGTCCCCCTCGGACAAGCCGAAGCAGCCAGATCCCTGGGCCTTCCGTTCAGCAAGGTCTTCGCTCTCATCGTGTTACCGCAGGCGATCCGGTCGGTCATAGGTCCGATGGGCAGCGTGTTGATCGCCTTGACCAAGAACACCACCATCGCCTCGGCAATCGGTGTCGCCGAGGCGTCGCTGCTGATGAAGGAACAGATCGAGAATCACGCCGACCAGGTGATCTGGATCTTCGCCATCATCGCCGCGGGCTTCATGGTGCTGACCCTCACCGAGGGTTTCGTGTTCGGTTATCTCGCAAAGCGATTGGCGGTCAAACGATGAGCAGCTCAACTGTTCTGTACGACGCACCCGGACCAAAGGCGCGTAAGCGCAATCTCGTGATCGCAGTGATATTCGGCGCGATCGTGCTCGCCATCGCCGTCTACGTGCTGGTGGCACTGGGCAACAACGGTCAGCTGACCGCCGAGAAGTGGGACCCCTTCATCCAGCTGGACACGTGGACGACATATCTGCTGCCCGGCCTGTGGGGAACGATCAAAGCGGCCGTGCTATCCATCGTCTTCGCACTGGTGCTGGGTGCGATCCTCGGTATCGGCCGGTTGTCGGATCATCGGGCGATCCGGATCCTCAGCGGAGGAACCGTGGAGTTCTTTCGCGCGATCCCGGTGCTGATCCTGATGATCTTCGCCTACTACCTGTTCGCCGAGTACGCGGTCTTCCCGGCCGAACAACTTGCGTTCGCGGCAGTGGTCACCGGACTCACCCTCTACAACGGGTCGGTGATCGCGGAGATCCTGCGTTCCGGCATCAACTCCCTGCCCTCGGGACAACTCGAGGCTGCCAACTCGTTGGGCATGCGGAAGTCCCAGACCATGCGGTTGGTACTGCTGCCACAGTCGATCACGGCGATGCTCCCGGCGTTGATCTCGCAGATGGTCATCGCGCTCAAGGACAGTGCGCTCGGGTACGCAATCGGCTACATCGAGGTCGTGCGATCGGGCATTCAGTCCGCGTCGTTCTACGGCAACTACCTGCCGGCTCTGGTCGTGGTCGCTCTGATCATGATCGCGCTCAACTTCGGGCTCTCGTCCCTCGCAACGGTTGTCGAGCGTCGGGTTCGAGAAGGCAAGCGTAAAGGCACCGTCGGCGACGTCACGATCGCAGACGACGCCATCACCGCCGATCGGTGACACGGTCAGATCGACCGGCTGCGCTAGTCGCGCAGCCGGTCGATCTCGGTCTTGACCAAGCCCAACGCCAAGGAGGGCGAGTATCCGCGGCGCACCAGCATCGCAACCAGGCGGCGGGTATGCCTGTCCCGAGCGTCCCGCTCGATGAGGTCCTCGGCGGTCAAGCGATGCGTTTTACGGCGCAGCAACTCTGCTGCACGGTCATGTTCGGCGTCGTCGTCGACCTGGCTCAGGGCATCGTCGATGATCACCTGATCAACGCCCTTGTTCCTCAACTCATGACGCAGGGCCGCCCGGCCCTTGCCACTGTGTAGGTGTCGCGAGCGCACCCACTGCTGGGCGAAATCGTTGTCGTCGAGCAGCTGTTGCCGCTCCAGACGCTCCATCACCGAATCGATCTCCTCGGCGGGAAAATCTTTGTCCTGCAGACGCTTCGACAACTCGGACCTGCTTCTCGCTCGTACCCCGAGCAACCGAAGCGCTGCGTCATAAGCAGACGCCGAGGTCGAGCCGAAGCCAGAATCGGCGCCTCGCCCTCGATTCGTGACGGTCTCTCGGGATGCTGCACCCGAGTCCGCAGATGCACTGCGGGAGAGGATCTCCGCGGTCGCATCCCGCAACTTCGCGGCGCTCACGCGGGGATCCTCTCCCCCAGGGTTGATCACGATCTCGTGCGTTCTTCGAGGACTCGACGTGTTGCTAGAACTCGACCGGGGCGGGTGCGACCTCGTCATCAGCGGTCAGCACAGCTCCGATACCGAGCTTTTCCTTGATCTTCTTCTCGACCTCGTCGCGGATCTCTGTGTTCTCCAGCAAGAACTTACGAGCATTCTCCTTGCCCTGACCGAGCTGCTCACCTTCGTAGGTGAACCAGGAACCCGACTTGCGGATGAAGCCGTGCAACACGCCCATGTCGATGAGCGAACCTTCCTTGCTGATGCCCTGGCCGTACAGGATGTCGAACTCGGCCTGCTTGAAGGGCGGCGCAACCTTGTTCTTGACCACCTTGACGCGAGTGCGGTTACCCACTGCCTCCGTGCCGTCCTTGAGGGTCTCGATCCGACGCACATCGAGCCGGACAGAGGCATAGAACTTGAGTGCCTTACCGCCGGTTGTCGTCTCCGGCGAACCGAACATCACACCGATCTTCTCGCGCAGCTGGTTGATGAAGATCGCCGTGGTGCCGGTGTTGCTCATGGCGCCCGTCATCTTTCGCAGCGCCTGGCTCATGAGACGGGCCTGCAGACCGACGTGGCTGTCGCCCATCTCGCCTTCGATCTCCGCACGAGGGACCAGCGCGGCCACCGAGTCGATGACCAGGATGTCCAGTGCGCCGGAGCGGATCAGCATGTCGGCGATCTCGAGCGCCTGCTCACCGGTGTCAGGCTGCGACACCAGCAGCGCGTCGGTGTCGACGCCCAGCTTCTGCGCGTAGTCCGGATCCAGCGCGTGCTCCGCATCGATGAAAGCGGCGATACCACCAGCCGCCTGGGCGTTGGCGACCGCATGCAGCGCCACCGTGGTCTTACCGGAAGACTCCGGACCGTAGATCTCGACCACGCGGCCACGTGGCAGACCACCGATTCCGAGCGCGACATCCAGCGCGATCGAACCGGTGGGGATGGTGGCGATCGGCTGGCGAGCGTTCTCGCCGAGACGCATCACCGACCCCTTGCCGTAGTTCTTGTCGATCTGAGCCAAGGCCAGATCGAGGGCCTTTTCGCGGTCTGGTTGAGCTGCCATGGTTACCCCTAGTGGTGGTTGGGCCGAGTTGTCGGCGGTGGTGCCGCCGGTCTGGCGGGATCGGGCTCGTTTTCGCGTATTCGGCGTCTCTTTGCGCACTGGCGTCACGCTAGAGGAGCCCTCTGACAATTCACTTGTCCGGCGAATCCCGGTCTCGACATTTCTCATCGCCGCTTCTATCTGCTACCACTGTAGGCGAACGCGTGTTCGAGTCAAAGACATACAGTGATGACACGCCGACAAAGATCGGAAGGACTACCAGCGACTGCGGGGAACATCGAAGTCGCGGCAGAGCGCGATCCATACGTCCCTGGGATCGACCCCCGACTCGAGGGCTTGCGCTGCCGTCCGACCACCGAGATCGGTCAGCACGTGGTCGACGAGCAGCGAATCCGCGGTGGTGGCGCCGAACTCGGAGCTGATGAGTTCGGCGAATTCGGTCAGTCGCACGCCACCGAGAGTAACGAAGCGCTCGGGCCGCCCGCCGCGCGGGCACACACCGCGACGGGATCGACCGTGTCTGCGGCGCTACTGCCTGCGCGCCGGGCCGACTCGGCAAACGATGTGCTGTCCAACACCTTTCGGCACGAAGCACTCAACCCCTGCACAGTGACGGGTCGTACCACCTCGGCACACCCCCATCGACGTGCCCGCTGGGCGAGCTCCCATTGGTCACCACCGCCGGGGACGAGCACCTGGGGAACCCCGGCGATCAGCGACTTGGCCAGCATGCCGTGTCCGCCTCCGCAGATCACGAGCGCGGCCCCGGCCAGCAACAGGTCCTGTCGGCCGTGTCCGGCGATCGCCCACGACGGCAGGTCGCTCACCTCGGGCGCGAGACCGGAGACCACCGCACGCACCGGCCTGCCCAACAGATCCGGCGCAAGTGCCTCCAGAGCCGTCTCGGCGAGACCGGCCGCACCCGTGGTCGCGGTGGACGGCGCAATCACCACCACCGGCGCATCGCCCGGCGGTGGGGTGAACACCACGCCGGTGGGTTCCCACAGCAACGGGCCTACGATCTCGGCCTCAGCGGGCCAGTCCGATCTCGGGACCTCCAGGGCCGGCAACGTGGCGATCAGCCGCGCCGCTGGTACCTGTTCGTGTGTGGGTAGGCCTATCCCACGACGAGCGGACTCTCGTTGTCTTCGGCCGACTGCGATCGACCTGTCGGTGGCGGCCCGCATCAGCGTGTCACGCAGTCGCCCTCTGACACCGGTCCCTGGTGCCAGACCACTGCCGATCGGCGGCAACGCACGCGACGGACTGTAGAGCGGATGGGGCGACAGCTCAACCCATGGGATGCGCAGTGTCTCGGCGGCCCAGCCGCCGCACACGGTGATGACATCGCACACCACGAGATCAGGAGGGTCGCGGCGAAGCAACGGGACGAGCAACTCGCACATACGGGCGGCGCGGACGCCGAGTTTGGCGCCCGCGTCCGAATCGTCGTCATCGCGATCGGCACCAAGGCCCGGGAGTTCCCTCACCTGCAGGCCGCGCGCCGCCGCCGTCTCGATCCAACCCGAACCTGTGTAGACGACCGGATCAAAACCTCTGTCCTGCAACAGTTCCGCCAGCGCCAGCACCGGCAGAGCGTGTCCCGCATCGGAGCCTGCCACGAGTGCGACCCGCAGCGGGCCGGCATGAGAACGGGTCAACTACAGGCCGGAACGCGTGGATTGTTTGTCGGAACTCGCCCACTTGACCACGGACACGATGCCGAGGATGACGAGACCGATCACCAGGACGTAGAGCAACCCCTTGACCAGAGCCATGATCAGGCCAAAGGCCAACCACACCACCAGAACTGCCAGCAATACTTTCCACCACATGATGCTTCTCCTCATTCCGGTGATCGTCTCCGGTGACCACAACGGTGCCAGGGGTATGGCCCGGTGTCACGGAAAAGCAGCCAAGATGGGTGGAAGTTCAGGGACTACCCCGAGAACCACCGGTCGGTCGACCGATCGACCGCACTCAGTTCGCTTGCGGCTTCTCGATGTTGGGCCCCAGAGCGGCAGCCGGATCGGTCGCCGGCGTAGCGCTCGACTCACCGGCCGGCAAGGACTCGCCTGCCATCGAGGCCCGGATCTGCTCGAGCCGGGAATGGCCTGCCATCTGCACGCTCGCCTGCTGAACTTCCATCATCCGGCCCTGGACCGAATTGCGGGACAGCTCAGCCGATCCGAGAGCGTTGGCGTACCGGCGCTCGATCTTGTCACGCACCTGCTCGAGGTTCGGGGTGTTCCCGGGCGCCGAGAGTTCACTCATCTGGTTGAGCGACGCCGACACCTGCTCCTGCATCTTCGCCTGTTCCAGCTGACTCAGCAGCTTGGTGCGCTCAGAGAGCTTCTGCTGAAGCTGCATCGAATTCTGCTCGACGGCGCGTTTGGCCTGCTCGGCCGCCTGCAACGATTGGTCGTGCAGGTTCTTCAGATCCTCGACACTCTGTTCTGCGGTCACCAATTGCGCGGCGAAAGCCTCGGCCGCGTTGGTGTATTCGGTCGCCTTCGCAGTGTCGCCCGCAGCGGCGGCCTTGTCGGCAAGGGTCAACGCCTGTCGGGTGTTCGCCTGCAGACGCTCGATGTCCTCGAGTTGCCGGTTGAGCTTCATTTCGAGCTGACGCTGATTGCCGATGACTGCTGCCGCCTGCTGCGACAACGCCTGATGCTGACGCTGCGCGTCCTCGATCGCCTGCTGAATCTGAATTTTAGGGTCGGCATTCTCGTCGATCTTGGCGTTGCCGAACGCCATCAAGTATCTCCACGCCTTCACGAATGGGTTAGCCATTGCCCTGCCTTGTCTAGAAGTCCGTTTCCGAGCAGTTCGATGTCCAATCTATCGTCTGGCCCGTGCTGAGACAGCAAAGGCCGCGACACAGGCGCGCGTGACACTGATCAGGCAGCCGCGAGCGCAGACGCCGGGGCCGGGATTACCACCTTGGTTTCCGTGGCGATGTTCGCGTGCCCGCCCTGCGGCGTCGCGTGTTCGGGATCGGTCCGCAAGGTGTCCCGCACATCGAGCAGCACGTCCGCGATCTCCACTGCCAATGCATCGCAAATGGCCGCGAGCAGTTCGCTCGAAGCTTCCTTCTGGCCACGTTCGACCTCCGACAGGTACCCGAGACTGACCCGGGCGCTCGTCGAGACCTCGCGCAGCGTCCGACCCTGATCCATGCGGACCCGCCGCAGGCTGCCACCGAGCGCTTCCCGCAAAAGCAGTGCCATTTGAGTCCTCCTCAACACGTCAGTCTGTCCAACGCCACACGGCTCGATTCCGTTCCCAGAACTCCTGCGAGCGCGTCATGCGAACACTCGCGCCAGTCGAATGGTTCAGCGATCGACCGTGTGAACGAGACTAGACGAATATCTTATCGATCGCCCGGCAGCGACATGCGTTCCGACGCCGGTGGGTCGATCGAACGTCACCGGTGCGTGCGACCGTCGATCTGCCGGGCTGCGGCGGCGTCCCGGCGTCGCTGCGCTCTCTTGGCGAAGGCCTGCCAGACATAGTCGAAACCGGTGACAACCGTCGCGACGAGCGCGGCGGCCATGACGATGACCGCGAGCCAATGCAGCAAGCCGGGCAACGGCAGGATGTACAGCCCGATCGCCACGGCCTGCAGGAGGGTCTTGAGCTTGCCACCGCGACTCGCCGGGATCACACCGTGGCGCAACACCCAGAAACGCAGCACCGTGATGGCCAGTTCGCGGGCGAGGATCACGACCGTGACCCACCACGGGAGCTCGCCGAGAACCGACAGGCCGATCAACGCCGACCCGATCAAGGCCTTGTCCGCGATCGGGTCCGCCAGCTTGCCGAAATCGGTGATCAGACCACGCTGTCGCGCTATCCGGCCGTCATAGTGATCGGTGACCGCGGCAAGGGCGAATATCCCCCAGGCCAGGGTCCGCCACCACGGATTGTCGCCATCGTCGATGAACAGGACCACCACGAAGACCGGCACCAGAACGATGCGAAACATCGTGAGGATGTTCGCGAGATTGAGGACCGGGACGTCGGTGCTGACCGGGTCTGAGATGGGATCGGCTTCGGGGTCGTTGACCTCGCGCCGCAAACGATCAGCCATGGGCAACACCTGGTTCCGGTGATTCGCGTTGCCCAATACCCACACGCACAGGATAGGCGGCGGCCGTCGCGGTCACCGGCAGGGGTACGCGACGGCCGTATTACTGTTCATCCATGGCATCTGACGAGCGCTCCACACAGCAGGCTGCCGCCGCACCCGCGACCGCCGTGACAGTACGACGCGCCCGCACCTCCGACGTACCGCGCATCAAGGAACTCATCGATCAGTACGCGGGCCGGATCCTGTTGGAGAAGAATCTCGTCACCCTCTACGAGGCAGTCCAGGAGTTCTGGGTCGCAGAGTTCGACGGCGCTGTCGTCGGATGTGGTGCCCTGCATGTTCTGTGGGCGGACCTCGGCGAGGTGCGCACGGTTGCGGTGGACAAGGCGCACGCCGGACACGGCGTGGGACACCAACTCGTCGCCCGATTGATGGAGATGGCACGGGAGCTGCAGTTGAGCCGGGTCTTCGTTCTGACCTTCGAGACCAGGTTCTTCGCCAAACACGGCTTCACCGAGATCGCGGGCACCCCGGTCACCTCCGAGGTCTACGAGGAGATGTGCCGTTCGTACGATGCCGGTGTCGCCGAGTTCCTCGACCTCAGCTATGTCAAACCGAACACCCTGGGCAACACCAGAATGATCGCAAGCCTGTAGATCAGCACAACGAAAGTGGAATCTTGTCGACTTACCTCGTCACCTATACGTTCTCGCCCGGCACCGCATCGGTCCGCGACGACACCCGCGCCACCCATCGAACCTGGCTGAAATCACTCCTGGACGATGGTGTGCTGAAGGCGTCCGGACCTTACACCGACGGGTCGGGCGCGCTGTTGATCTTCGACGCGCCCGACGTCGATTCGCTGTCCTCGATCCTCGCCGGCGATCCCTACGTCCCGGTCGCCGCGATCGACGCAACGACCATCACCGAGTGGACGCCGGTGTTCGGACCCATCACCGACTGACCTCGGCCGGTCACGGGCTGAGCGCGGTTAAGGACTCAGCTCGGTCTTCTCCGACTTGCGGGCGTCGGATCTCGACTTCAGCAGACTCGCGATCGTGGTGATCACCAGCGTGCCGACGATCACGGACAGCGACAACGGAGTCGAGATCTCCGGCACCTTCACGTGTTCGCCACCGTTGATGAAGCCCAGCGTGTTCTCGTGCAGGGCGTGCAGGACCAGTTTGATACCGATGAACCCGAGGATGAACGACAATCCGAAGGACAGGTAGACCAGCTTGTCGAGCAGACCGCCGAGCAGGAAGTAGAGCTGTCGCAGACCCATCAGTGCGAATGCATTGGCGGTGAACACGATGTAGGGCTCGGAGGTCAGTCCGTAGATCGCCGGGATCGAGTCGAGCGCGAACAGCACGTCGGTGAAGCCGATGACGATGAGGACCATCAGCATCGGGGTCGCGAGGCGCTTGCCGTTTTCCTTTGTGAAGAGCTTGTCGCGGTCGTAGTTGTCTGTGGTGCGCAGGACTCTCTTTACGAAAATCTGGATGCGGCTGTCTCGTTCTTCCTCCGCCTCCTCCTCGTGGCCGGACTCGCGGACGAGTTTGATCGCGGTGTAGATGAGGAATGCACCGAACAGGTAGAAGACCCACGAGTATGCGTTGATGGCCGCCGCGCCCACGGCGATGAACGCTCCGCGCATGACGAGCGCCATCATGATCCCGAACAGCAGTACTTTCTGCTGGTATTCACGCGGTACCGCGAACTTGGCCATGATGATGACGAAGACGAACAGGTTGTCCACCGAGAGCGCTTTCTCGGTGACGAATCCGGCGTAGTACTCGGTGCCCGACGTCGAACCCCACTTCCACCAGACGAACCCACCGAAGATGAGCGCGACTGTGATGTAGAAGGCCGACCAGAACCCCGATTCCTTGATCGAGGGGGCGTGCGGGACGCGCACGTGGGCGAAGAAGTCGAAGATGAACAAGCCCAGGATCACCAGGATGGTGATGATCCACACGGTCGGTGACACGTGCACAGTCGCAGCCTCCAAAGCAGCAGTTCCAGTCGAACAGTAAAGACGACTTTACCGAACGTTTGAGGAGATCTCGATGAATGAGAGCAGGACCCCCGCCTGGTTGCTCCTGCACGGAGTACCGCTCACACCTGCGGTTTGGGCGCCTCTAGTGCAGCGATTGCCCGCAGCGTTCGCAGCAGACGCAATCATGCCAACCATGATCGCCACCGAGAGTTCACCTGATGTTCAGGCGGGACTGGCCGGTGAACTGGTACGACGACACCGTCAGGATGCACGCCGACTGCACGTGGTCGGACACTCGTTCGGTGGTCAGGTCGCGCTCGAGTTCGCCCTGCAAGCCCCGGCCTCCGTGGCATCACTGACGCTCTTGTGTACCCGCGACACCCCGTTCCCGGCCTTTGCCCGACTCGCCGAGACGGTACGGAATTCACCAATCGATCCTTCGCAATCGATTCAGCGCTGGTTCAACACGGCCGAGATCGAGGCGAACGGGCCTGCGGTGCGGTACGCCCGGGCCACGCTCGAACGCGCCGATCGCACGCAGTGGTCGGCAGCCCTGACTGCCATCTCGCGTTTCGATTGCTCTGAGCGCACCGGCCAGATCACCGCGCCGACCACGGTGATCGCAGCCGATCGCGACCCCGTCTCCAGTGTGTCCGCGATGGGTGAGATGGCGGACCGAATCGTCGACGCCCGGATGTCGGTGTTGGCCGACGCCGGACACATGTCGCCGTTCAGTGACCCAGAACGTCTGGCAGACCTTCTACTCGCCTCCGCGCGCCGCGCATGACACTCAGTCGTCGGGATCGCCGTCGGCATCGGAGCCGCCACCGTTGATCGAAGCGATGACGCCTGCCAGATCCTCTGGCTTCACCAGCACATCGCGCGCCTTCGATCCTTCCGACGGCCCGACCACGCCCCGGGTCTCCATCAGGTCCATCAGCCGGCCGGCCTTGGCGAAGCCGACCCGGAGCTTGCGCTGAAGCATCGAGGTCGAGCCGAACTGGCTGGTCACCACGAGTTCGATCGCCTGCAGAAGATCGTCGAGGTCGCCTCCGATGTCGGAGTCGATGTCCTTCTTGTCGGACACCTTCTTGGCGGTCACACCTTCGGTGTAGTCGGGCTCGCTCTGGTCCTTGGCGAAGTCGACGACCGCCTGGATCTCCTCATCCGTGATGAAGGCACCCTGCATGCGGACCGGCTTGCTCGCGCCCATCGGCAGGAACAGGCCATCACCCATACCGATCAGCTTCTCCGCGCCGGGCTGATCGAGGATGACCCTGGAGTCGGTGAGCGATGACGTCGCAAATGCCAGGCGTGAGGGGACGTTGGTCTTGATCAGACCGGTCACCACATCGACCGAGGGTCGCTGCGTTGCCAACACGAGGTGGATACCCGCGGCGCGGGCCTTCTGGGTGATTCGGACGATGGCGTCTTCGACGTCGCGCGGAGCGGTCATCATCAGGTCGGCGAGCTCGTCGACGATCGCAAGGATGTACGGGTACGGCTTGTAGACCCGCTCGGAACCGAGCGGAGTGGTGATCTCGCCCGAGCGCACCTTCGCGTTGAAGTCATCGATGTGGCGGACCCGGGATGACTTCATGTCCTGATAGCGCTGTTCCATCTCCTCGACCAGCCACGCCAGGGCGGCAGCAGCCTTCTTCGGCTGGGTGATGATAGGCGTGATGAGGTGCGGAATACCTTCGTACGGAGTCAGTTCCACCATCTTCGGGTCGATGAGGATCATCCTGACCTCATCGGGGGTGGCGCGGGTCAGCAGAGACACCAGCATCGAGTTGACGAAGCTGGACTTACCTGAGCCGGTGGAACCGGCGACGAGCAAGTGCGGCATCTTGGCGAGGTTCGCGGTGACGAAGTCCCCCTCGATGTCTTTACCGAGACCGATGACCAGCGGGTGCTTGTCCTTCCGGGTCGAACTCGCGGTCAGTACATCCGCGAGGCGGACCATCTCACGGTCGCTGTTCGGCACCTCGATACCCACAGCGGACTTGCCCGGGATTGGTGCGAGCAATCGCACGTTGTCGGTGGCGGCAGCGTAGGAGATGTTGCGCTGCAACGCAGTGATCTTCTCCACCTTCACACCGGGTCCGAGTTCCACCTCATACCTGGTCACGGTCGGACCGCGCGTGAAACCCGTGACGGCGGCATCGATCTTGAACTGCTCGAGGACGGCCGAGATCCGATCGATCATCTCGTCGTTGGCCGCGCTGCCCAACTTCGGCGGATCGCCGTCGATCAGCAGACTCGCCGGAGGCAGTTTGTAGTCGCCCTCGACTGCGCGGTCGACCACCAGAGCGTCATGGTCGCCGCCCAGGTCATCGTCGTCGTCGTCGACCGGGGCGGGCTTGGGCGTCGGTTTGGGCACCGGCCGCTTGCGCACCGGCTTTGCTCCGGCGGGTGGAGTGGTGATGGCGGCCGTCACCGCGGTCGGGCTGCCGTCGTCGTCGATGATCGGTTCGGTCAGGGCTTCCGAAGCGGTCACCGCACTCGCCTGACGGCGCCGCGGCGGTCTGCGCAACGCCTCCGATCCGGCAACGGTCGGGTTCTCGTCCGGCGGATAGTTGTCGTATGGATTGCCGAAGGCGGTGTCTGCGTAACCGCCGTCGGCATCATCATCGTCATCGGGTTCTTCGTCGTCCCAATCACGATCGACACCGATTCCGAGGTAGGAACCGACTACTGCTGTCAGTTCGCGGACCGTCAGACCCGACAGTAGCAACAGCCCAAACGCCATGCACAGCAGGAGGATCGGGACGGAAAGCCAGGCGGTGAGGCCGGCGGTGAGCGGGCCGCCCACCGCGAAACCGATGAAGCCCCCTGCACCCTGCCTGCCGTCGAAGTCGTTCGGCATGCCCGAGAAGATGTGAAACAGACCGGGCAGCGGCAACCCGATCAGCAGCGCGGCACCGATGAAGCGGCCGCGGTCGCGCGGGTTCGGTGCATGCCGCATCAGCAAGAAGCCGATCACGATCAGTACGACCGGAACCAGGGCGGCAACGGATCCGAGTACCGCACGGGTGGCGGAGTCCACGAAGGCGCCTACCGGACCGCCGGCGTCGAACCAGATTGCTGCGATCATCACGATCGCGGCTGCGATCAGAACCAAGGCGATGCCATCTCTGCCCTGGGTGTGCTCGGGCCCGTGGTCGCCACCGGGTCGCGCGTCCCAGTCGCCGCCGGCCTGGTCCCAGCCGTCGTCGGTGTCGTACATACGCTCGTCGTAGTCCGGGTCGCCGCCTCGTGAACCGACCCGGGCGACCGAACCGACACCCTTGGCGAGCATTCCCCAGCCTGCCCCGACCCCGCTACCCACTACCTTGGCGACGGATCGGCGCTGGCGGACCGGGCGTGCCGGGGTCGCTGAGGTCTTCCTCGTCGCAGCTCGCGCGGTCGGAGACTTCTTCGCGCCCGCCTTCTTCACGCCGGACTTCTTTGCCGCGCTCTTCTTCGGTCCGGTGGCCGGCGAGGCCTTCTTCGGAGCCGACGTGCGCGGCGCAGCCTTCTTGGCGCCGGCTTTGGTTGCCTGCGCAGAACTTCTAGCCGACGCGCCAGAACGACGGGCGGTGGACTTGGTTGCCATGGCTGACAGCCTAGTCGGCAACAGTCACACCTACCTCATCTACAACACGCGTATCGCGGGCCGTGTCAGATTCGTGACCCGAGGAGTGCCGAACGCAACTTTGCTGACCTGCGCGGTTGCCTCAAAAACCGCGCTTGGCGGCCTTCACCGCCGCGATCGCGTCCACGTCGCCGGAAAAGTCGAGCACGGTCTTCGACCGTCCGAAGGCGAACAACAGCAGTTCGAGAGGTTCGCCGGTGACCCGAACGATGGGGCCGCGACCCCCGACACCGATCTGTTCGCCTGCGGGGGTCACCAGTTCGACCGTCGCGGGCGACTTCGCGATCGCCCGCTTACCCATGGCCTTCAACGGCCCGAGTATCGCCTTGGTACTCGCGGCATCCAGTATCCGGGGCTCCCATTCGGTGCCACCGCGGCGAACGTCCTCGTGATGTACGAACATCTCGGTGACGTTCACGAATCGATCGACAAGCTTCAGCGGCGAGAACAGGGGCGGACCCGCAGCGAACTTGGTGACCATCGCATCCCAGTCCCCGGCCGCGACCTCGTTCTGGACTTTCGCTGTATGTCCGGCGAACGCCGAGATGAGAATGCCGGGCGACGCGTCCAGCCGGTATTCCCGCACGATCATGTGTGCGGTGAGATCACGCGCAGTCCAACCGTCACACAGTGTGGGCGCATCGGGTCCGACCGCTCGCAGGGTGGTTGCGAGCGCGGCGCGTTCATCTTGGGCAATGGTCATGTGAACACCCTAGTTGCCAGACGGCTAGTTGTCGGATCCCTCGCGGACCGTGAGCACGGTGGGGATGATCATCGGGCGACGACGGTACTTGTCCGCAACCCAACGACCAACGATCCGGCGGATCGTCTGCGCAATCCGATGGGTGTCGGTCACCCGCTCGGTCGCCATCTGGGTCAACGCCTGTTCCACCAGGTCTGCGGCTTCTTTCAGCGCTGTCGGATCGTCGGAGAAGCCGCGACCCGACACCTCCGGAGGACTGATGGCCCTGCCGGTTGTCGCATCGATGACGATCGCGATCGCGATGAAGCCACCCTCACCGAGCACAAGCCGCTCGGACAAGGTCGACTCCCCCACGTCGCCGACCGACAGTCCGTCGACGTAGACGTAGCCGACCGGGACCCGGCCGCTGATGCGGGCCTTCCCGTCGACGAGGTCGACGACGACCCCGTCCTCGGCCAGCACGACCGCATCGGCCGGTACGCCGGTCGCCTCCGCCAGTGCGGCATTCGCGCGCAGATGGCGCCATTCCCCGTGCACCGGCATGACATTCGACGGACGCACCGCGTTGTAGAGGTACAGCAGTTCACCCGCCGAGGCATGGCCGGACACGTGGACCTTCGCACTTTGCTGGGTGACGACTGTTGCCCCGCGACGAGCCAGCCCGTTGACGACGGCAAAAACAGAGTTCTCGTTGCCCGGGATGAGTGACGACGCCAGGACCACGAGATCGTCGGCACGGATGTTGATCTGGCGGTGCTCACCGCGCGCCATCCTGGAGAGGGCAGAGAGCGGCTCGCCCTGCGACCCCGTGGAGATCAGGACCAGCTTGTGATCCGGCAGACTCGCCGCGGTGTCGAGGTCGACCACCACACCGTCGGGAACTCGCAGGTAACCGAGTTCTTGCGCGATCTGCATGTTGCGGACCATCGACCGGCCGACGAAGGTGACCCGCCTGCCGTGGGTGTGCGCGACATCGACGACCTGCTGGATGCGGTGCACATGGCTGGCAAAGGATGCGACGATGACGCGCTGTTTGGCCTTTCCGATGACCTGGTCGAGCACCCCACCGATCTGGCGTTCGGGCATGACGAACCCGGGGACCTCGGCGTTGGTCGAGTCGACGAGGAACAGGTCCACGCCTTCGTCGCCGAGACGCGAGAAACCGGCGAGGTCGGTGAGCCTGCCGTCGAGCGGGAGCTGATCGAGTTTGATGTCACCGGTATGGAGCACCACGCCCGCGCCCGTGCGGATCGCAACCGCGAGCGCGTCGGGGATCGAATGGTTGACCGCGAAATACTCACAGTCGAAAGGACCGTGCGTCGAATGCTCGCCCTCGGTGACCTCGATGAGCTTCGGACGCAGACGATGCTCTTTACACTTCGCCGCCAGCAGCGCCAGCGTGAACTTCGAACCGATCACCGGAATCTGCTGGCGAAGCCGCAGCAGGAACGGGACGGCTCCGATGTGGTCTTCGTGGCCGTGGGTCAGGACGATCGCCTCGACGTCGTCGATGCGATCTTCGATGTAGCGGAAGTCGGGAAGGATCAAATCGACGCCGGGTTGGGCATCTTCAGGAAACAGGACCCCGCAGTCGACGATGAGCAGACGTCCGTCGTACTCGAAAACCGTCATGTTCCGGCCGATTTCGCCGATGCCACCGAGTGCGACGATCCGCATTCCGCCCTTGGGCAGCTTCGGTGGGACTCCGAGTCGGTCGGTTCCTTCGACCACCTTCGGCTCGTTGCGTTTCTGCGGGGCAGACTTGCCGCCCTTCCGGTCACGCGACGTCCGTTTGGCAGCGGCAGGTTTCGCAGCGCGTGGCGCTTTCGCTGACTGCGCTTCGACGACGGGATCAACGGTCGGCGGGGCGACGGGTTCCACCGAGGCCGGCGGCGCAGCGTTCACCGGGGGCGGGTCCGACGGCGGCCCGGCCTGCCGGACAACCCTGCCGCGCCTACGTCCGCCACCGTCTGCCGCGGTCATGAAAGCACCTTGGCTGCGCGCAGATCTGCGATCAGCGATTCGATCTGTGGGCCGCTGGCCGGCACCTGCGGCAGTCGAGGATCACCGACGTCCATCCCGACGATGCGCAGTGCGGCCTTGACCATGGTGACACCACCGAGGCGACCCATCGCGTTGACGAGCGGGATCATCGAGACATTCAATTCGCGGGCGCGCACCAGATCTCCTTTGTTGACGGCTTCGAGCATGTCGCGCAACCGATCCGGGACCAGGTGTCCGATGACGCTGACAAATCCCGCAGCCCCGATCGACAGCCAGGGCAGGTTCAGTGCGTCTTCACCGGACAGGTACTGCAGTCCGGTGTCCGTCATGAGTGACGCGGCCGAGTTCAGATCGCCCTTGGCGTCTTTCACGCCGACGATGTTCGGGTGACGCGACAACTCGAGCAACGTGCGATGTTCGATGGGAACCACCGAGCGCGGCGGGATGTCGTAGAGCAGGACCGGGAGGTCGGTGGCATCGGCGACGGCGGTGAAATGGGCGAGCAGACCCGTCTGTGGCGGCCTGGAGTAGTACGGCGTCACCACCAGCAGCCCGTGCGCGCCGAGCGCAGCGGACTCCTTGGCGAACCAGACACTCTCGCGGGTGTCGTAGCTGCCCGCACCCTGCACGATTCGTGCTCTGTCCCCGACGGCGTCGAGCACCACACGCAGCAGATCGAGCTTCTCGGCCGGTGTGGTCGTCGGAGACTCGCCGGTGGTTCCGGAGACGACGAGTCCGTCGCACCCGCCGGACACCAACTTGTCTGCGAGCTCCGCCGCTCGGTCGAGGTCAAGCTTTCCGTCAACGGTGAACGGCGTCACCATGGCAACACTGACTGTCCCGAAAGGGAAGCTCTGTGGTTGCATCTCACCGGTGGTCATGGTCGGTAAGGTTACCGGAGCCATCGGGTGCCGAGTGACGCCGCAGCGCCCCGCGCCCTCAGCGCACCGGTGATGCCCCGCTCAGCCTTCGAACACGAAGGGCGATGTTGCCACCTCGGTGCCGTCGGAGAGGGTCCCGATCTCGAAATCGCCGAACACCGTCGGCGCGACGTCGGTGAGTTGACGCAGGCATTCGATGGCCAGCTGCCGAATCTCGACGTCGGCGTGCTCGGTCGCCCGCATACCGATGAAGTGCCGCCACGCGCGATAGTTGCCGGTGACGACGATTTTGGTCTCGGTGGCGTTCGGCAGCACCGAACGGGCCGCCTGCCGCGCCTGCTTGCGGCGCAGGATGTTGTTGGGAACGTCGGAGAACTTCTCCTCGAGCGCGGTGAGCAGTTCGGAGTAGGCCTGCCTGCTCGCGTCGGTCGCCGCCACGAACAGTGCTCCGAGTTCTTCGTCCCCGCGAATCGCCGGCGGCGGCACCACATTCGAATCATGCTCCGGCACAAAACGTTGCGAAAGCTGAGAATACGAGAAGTGCCGGTGCCTGATGAGTTCGTGGGTGCACGACCGTGAGATCCCGGTGATGTAGAACGTCACCGTGGCGTGCTCGAGCAGCGAGAGATGACCCACCTCGAGGATGTGCCGCAGGTATCCGGCATTCGTCGCCGTGCGTGGATTCGGCTTGTCCCAGCTCTGGTAGCAGGCACGACCCGCGAACTCCACAAGCGCCTCACTGCCGTCGACGTCGGTGCTCCAGGGCACATCGGCGGGCGCCTCGAACGACGATTTCGCCACCAGTTGCACCTTCAACGGCACCATTTCCGACACTGCAGTTCCTCTTTTCTCGCCGCGGGTGAGCAGTGCTGATTCTCCCCTACCCGAGAAGGTCGACGACACGCGACCTAGCGGCGGCGCACCAGGACGACCGGTTCAGCGGCGCCGAATCGACATGCGGAGCTGCGGCGCGAGGTCGCCGCGATCACCCACGACGATCTGTTCGACGCCGAGCCAGTTCGCCATGGTCAACAGATCGGTCGCCAGTGACTCCGCGACCAGCGGTACATCTGCGCCGGCTTCGGCGAATGCACCGAGTACGAGCAGACGATTGCCTGGCCGGTCGGTCTTCAGGTCCACCCTGGCCACCAACTGATCTCCCAACAGATAAGGCAAGACGTAATAACCGTGGACCCGTTTGGCCTCCGGGACGTAGATCTCGATGCGGTAGTGGAAGTCGAACACGCGTTCCGTTCGCGGCCTGAAGAAGACCAGCGGATCGAAAGGACTCAGCAGGGTCGACCGGCTGATGGCTCGGGGGACCCTGGCGCCGGGGTCGAGGTAGCCGGGCTTCTCCCAACCCTCGACGCGGACCTGCTGGACCTCCCCCGCGGCCACCAGGTCGGCCAGTGCCGCGCGGGCGGGCGCGGGCTTCAACCGGTAATAGTCGCGAATATCCGCCTCGGTGCCCACGCCGAGCGCCACCACCGACCCCGCCACCAACGACCTGACCGCCTCGTCGCGTGGGATCTCGACGTTCGCATACTCACCGACGACGTTCTCGGCGAGATCGTAGTAACGGGTGAAGCCACTCCGGCGCGTCGCCGACAGTTCCCCCGCGGCGAACATCACCTCGCACAGGTACTTGACCTGGCTGCGGTCCCACCACGCGCCCTTTTTCGGTCGTTTCTCGTGGCCCAGATGGTCTTCGAGCATGCCGCTGGTGCAGGGCCCGACCTCCGAGACCGCATCGAGAATGCGCGTCCGCACCTCGGCGGCCTTCTTGTCACCGACCGCCTCGCGGTATCGGCCGTGCGCGTAATCCTGCATGCGCCAACGGAACAGCGGCCAGTGCTCGATCGGGATCAGGGCGGCCTCGTGGGCCCAGTACTCCGCGAGCAGGGCCGGGCGTCGCGCGGTGGGTTCCCATGCGGCCTGTTCGAGGACAGTGCGGTCGTAGGGACCGAGTCGGCTGAACATCGGCATATAGTGGGCGCGGACCGCCACACTGACCGAGTCCATCTGAATGAGCCTGGTTCTGGACAGCATCCGCTGCAGGTGGCGGCGGTTGACCGCTGCCGTGGGCTGTCGATCCGCGAAACCCTGAGCCGCCAACGCCAAGCGACGGGCCTGCGACGCCGAGAGGTCGCACGCTCCAGAAGGTTTGGTGACGGTACGCTTCGCGGCCATCAGGCTTTCGCCGTGTACCGGAGGAAGCGGTGCCGCAGGCCCGAGGCCGACTCGTGCCAGCCCGCGTCGGTGTCGAGGGTCCAGCGGTCGGGGTCGAGTTCCGGTGCGAGCGTGTCTCCGTCGGAGATGTCGATCTCGATGTCGATCTCGGTGACGTAGGCGGTGTCGGCGACATCGGTTGCGGCACGGTAGATCTCACCACCACCCATGACGAAGACCGTGTCGTCGAGCTGCTCGGCCGCCGTCAGCGCCGACGCGACGTCGGGAAAACTCAGCGCGCCGTCGCCGAGCCAGTCACGCTGCCTGGTGATCACCAGGTTCGCCCGGTTCGGCAAGGGACGAAACCGCTCAGGCAACGAGTCCCAGGTACGCCTGCCCATCACCACGGGATGGTGGCCGGTGATCCTGCGAAAGTACCTTTGGTCTTCGGGGAGGTGCCAGGGTATGTCGCCGTCGCGTCCGATCACGCCACTGGTCGACTGCGCCCAGATCAGTGCAATGGTCATCACGTGAGTCCTAGACCGCCACTGGCGCCTTGATTCCCGGATGGTAGCGATAGTTCAGTACCTCGATGTCCTCGAACTCGTAGTCGAAGATCGAATCGCGTTCCGCCAAAGCGAGTTTCGGGTAAGGGTAGGGATCTCGAGCGAGTTGAGTGGTGACCTGTTCCACATGGTTGTCGTAGATATGGCAGTCGCCGCCGGTCCACACGAAGTCGCCGACTTCCAGTCCCGCTTGGGCGGCCATCATGTGGGTCAAGAGCGCGTAGGACGCGATGTTGAACGGGACCCCCAGGAACAGGTCCGCGCTGCGCTGGTACAGCTGGCAGGAGAGCTTGCCGTCGGCCACGTAGAACTGGAAGAACGCGTGGCACGGCGGAAGCGCCATCTGCGGGATCTCCCCCACGTTCCACGCCGAAACGATGTTCCGGCGTGAATCGGGATCGGCCTTGAGCAACTCCAGCGCAGCACTGATCTGGTCGATGTGCTCGCCTGACGGTGTCGGCCAGCTCCGCCATTGCACGCCGTAGACGGGACCGAGTTCTCCATCCGGATCGGCCCACTCGTCCCAGATGGTCACGCCTCGGTCCTGCAGCCAGCGCACGTTGGATTCCCCGCGCAGGAACCACAACAGCTCGTAGACGATGGACTTCAGGTGCACCCGCTTGGTCGTGATCAGCGGAAACCCCTCGGACAGGTCGAATCGGAGTTGATGACCGAACACGCTCCTGGTCCCGGTTCCGGTTCGATCCGCCTTCGGAGTTCCCGTGTCCAGGACCAGCCGCAACAGGTCCTCGTAGGGGGTCGGAATCTTCGCCGCATCCGTCACGCGGTCGAGTCTAATCGCGGGTGAGGATCACCAACCGCTGGGTTGCGCGCGTCATCGCGACATAGCGGTCGACTGCTCCCCCGACCCCTTCGCCGAACGCATCCGGATCGACGAGGATCACCAAATCGAACTCGAGGCCTTTGGCCAGTCCCGGAGTCAGTGACCGAACCCGTTCAGTGCCCACGAACGTAGGATCACCGATCACGCAGGCAGTCCCGTCAGAGTTCGACGCGGCCCATGCCTCGACCACCGATCGCAGATCGGACGTCGGGCCGTATTCGACCGGGTTTCCGCTACTGCGGACAGACGTGGGCACGTTGGCGTCCGGGATCACGGCCCGGATGACGGGCTCCGCTTCGGTCATCACCTCGTCCGGGGTCCGGTAGTTGATCGTCAGGGACGCCACCTCGACCCGGTCGAGGCCCACCCGCTCGAGTCGCTGACGCCAGGTCTCGGTGAATCCAGCTCTGGCCTGGGCGCGGTCTCCGACGATGGTGAAGCTCCCCGACGGACACCTGGCGAGCAGCATCTGCCATTGCGCGTCGGACAACTCCTGGGCCTCGTCCACGACGATGTGCGCGAACGGTCCGGCCAACAGATCCGGGTCCTTCCGCTCCGCCTCGTCTGAATCGATCAACGCCTGGCTCAGGTCATCGCCTCGCAGCATCGACATGACCATCAGCTCGGAATCGTCGGACGCGATCAAGTCGTCGACCACGGCAGAGCGGCGCTCGTGTTCGGCGGCCACGGCAGCGGTACGGCGGCGCCGGCGCCCCGAGGCCTCCGGGTCGCCGAGGCGCCGCCTGGCCGCATCCAGGAAAGGTAGGTCGGATGCGGTCCAGGCGTAGGGGTCCTGCCGACTCAGCGCGGCGACTTCGTCGGCATCGAGCCACGGAGCGCACTTGCGTAGATACGCCGGCACCGACCACAGATCTGCGACGAGGTCGGTGGCCTCGATCAGCGGCCACGCCCGATTCACCGCCGCACGCAGGTCCTCGTTCTCCCGCAACGCCTTACGGAGCTGCCGGCCCGCGACACCGTCGTGCCCGTCCGATCCGATCGTGAGGAGTTCGGACCAGATCTCCTCGCGTGCCTCGTTGTGCGGAGTGCCCGCCGCCGGTGCGTCGAAGGCTGCGGCCCAGTCCTGCGGGCCGAGCCAGATGTCCGACCACTCGGTCTCGACGATCATCCCCTCGTCCGGAGGCTGTTCGTAGAACTCGACGGCCGGCTCGATGGCTCGCACGAGCTCGACCGATGACTTCAAGCGAGTCGCTTGCTGCTCGGAATCCGCTGCGGCCCAGGCCCCTTCTGAGACCAGGTCACGCATGGTGCACAGCTGCACACCCTCCTCGCCGAGACTGGGCAGGACGTCGGCCACGTAGGAGAGGTACGGCTGGTGCGGGCCGACGAACAGCACGCCGCCTCTCCGGTGACCGAGACGAGGATCCGCATAGAGCAGATAGGCGGTGCGGTGCAGCGCCACGACGGTCTTACCCGTTCCCGGTCCGCCGTCCACCACCAGCGCGCCCCGCGAACCCGCGCGGACGATGGCGTCCTGATCCGCCGCAATCGTGCCCAGGACATCCCGCATCCGGGGTGAGTGGTTCATACCGAGGCTTGCGATGAACGCTGACTGATCATCGAGTGCTGCCCGGTGGGTCAGACCCTCTGTGCTGAACACCTCGTCCCAGTAATCGGTGATCCGGTCGCCTGTCCACCGGTAGCGGCGCCGACTCGACAATCCCATCGGGTCGGCGTGGGTCGCACCGAAGAACGGCTCAGCGGCCGGTGACCGCCAATCGAGCAGGAGTTGGCGCCCATCGTTGTCCGTCAGGCCGAGCCGGCCGACATACACGGGCGCGGCGCCGTCGTCATACACCATGTGGCCGAGGCACAGATCCACCCCGAAACGGCGTAGCGCGCGCAGTCGGGCACCAATCCGGTGGACCTCCATGTCGCGATCCATCGCGTCGCGACCGCCGCCACCTGGCGCCCTTCGCACGGTGTCGAGGCGGGCGACCAGGTCTGCGATCGTGGTGTCGAGGGTCTGCGCGATAGCTGTGAAGTGCTCCTGATCGTGCGCGATCAGGGTCGGATCGGCTTTGCTCGCGAGGCGGGGCGGGAGGTCGAACACACTGTAAGACCGGAGGTTGTCTGCCACGGCGAGAGATTCTGCGCCATCCCCGGGGTCTTGCCGCAAGCCCCGGGGTGCGCTATAAGTTGAAAGTGGAAGGGCTCGCTATGCGAGTGTCGCCGCGAGGACCGCACCCAATTCGTAACAACTCTCGCGTGCCTCGGCGTTCAGTTCAGTGATCTCCAGTGGCGCAGCAGCTGCCTCCAGGTCGAGACCGGTGGCCAATGTCTGAATCGACGAGATGGCGCCTGCGGTGTCATTGTTCCCGTGCACCCACAATCCGTAAGGTTTGCCGGTCACAGACCCGAGGACCGGGTAGTAGACGGTGTCGAAAAAGTGTTTGAGCGCGCCCGACATGTAACCGAAGTTGGCGGGTGTACCGAACAGGAAGCCATCTGCGGACAGCACGTCCGGCACAGTGGCGGCCAGCGCGGCGATGGGTTTGACCCGCACTCCAGAGATCGCGGGATCGGCGGCCCCTTCGAGTACCTTTTCCAACAGCTCACGTGTCGGTGGCGAGGGCGTGTGGTGTACGACCAGCAACGTCGTAAGCGAGGCGCTGTCAGACATCGGTGTCGGCTTCCCGTTCTTGTGCCACAGCACGTTTCATCATCTCGCGTGCGCGAGAACGATCGCCTGCGTAGTCGTAGGCCCGGGCGATCCGGTAGGTTGCCCGCCAGTTACCGGGGTCGGCTTCCCACTCTGCCTTCACCGTGGCGAACAATTTGTCGGCGGCATCACGTTCGATCCGACCTGATGGTCTGCGTGGCAGTTCCGAGACGTCGAGTTCTCGGCCCTCCTCGACCATTCGCCGGGCCAGTCGCTGATGAGCCAGTCCGGCGCGCAGAGTTGCGACCACCATCCAGACACCGAGCAACGGCAGGATCAGCACCCCGATCCCCAACCCGACGCCGACCGGGTCACCGCTGGTCAACAGATCGACGGCACGGGAACCGAGCAAGACGAAGTAGAAGCCCAGTACCAGCACGAGCACGCCGATCCCGATCACGATCGGGCGGGCATCCTTGGGTTTCTGGCTCATGTGCCGAACCCGATCACAGGTCCATCAACTCGTCGAGACCGACCGTGAGGCCCGGTCGGTCCGCTATGTCGCGCACTCCCAGCAGCACACCGGGGACGAAGGAGGTCCGATCGATCGAGTCGTGACGAATGGTCAGCGTCTCACCCTGGGTTCCGAACAGGACCTCCTGGTGGGCGACGAGCCCGGCAAGGCGGACCGAGTGAACCCGGACGCCGTCGACCTCGGCGCCGCGGGCACCGTCGAGCTCGGTGCTGGTGGCATCAGGGCTGCGCGAGACCCCTGCTGCCGTCCGGGCTTCTCCGATCAGGCGAGCCGTTCGATACGCGGTGCCCGATGGCGCGTCAGCCTTGTGTGGGTGATGGAGCTCGATCACCTCGACGGAGTCGAAGAATCTGGCGGCCTGCTGGGCGAACCGCATGCTCAGCACCGCGCCGATGGCGAAATTGGGCGCGATCAGAACGCCGACACCAGGATGTTCCGCCAGCCATCCACGCACTGTGTCGAGTCGCTCGTCGTCGAAGCCGGTGGTGCCGACCACGGCGTGGATCCCGTTGTCGACCAAGAACTCGAGGTTGTCCATCACCACGTCGGGGTGGGTGAAGTCGACGACCACTCTGGTGCCGGATTCGACGAACCGCGAGAGCGGATCGCCCTGGTCGACCCCGGCGCTGTAGTCGAGGTCGTCGGCGGCCTCCACAGCCGCGACGATGGCTTGACCGACTTTACCGCCGGAACCGAGTACGCCTACTTTGATCTGGTCGCTCACCCGGCCGAGTCTAGTCAGCCCGAGAACGCTCCTCCTACCAGGTCACCGCAGCGATCACTTGGTCTCCGCTGCATGTGATCTCAGGACTCCGATGCTTCGGCTGCCCACGGTGAAGTACCAGAGGAACCCGACGCCCGCGATGATCCCGATGTAGATGAACGCGCCCCACTCGTTGTACCAACCGATGCCGTATACCGATTCTCGTGGCCACGCCAGGTTCAGCGCCATCAGGAATCCCCAGACCACCGCGAAGATGTTCACGATCAATCCCCACCTGCCCATGGTGAAGAATCCGTCCCGTTTGAGATCGGGCGGTGGCCAATTGCCCTTGAACCGCTGGATCAACAGCGGGCCGGTGACCAACAGGTAGGCGATGTAGATCATGATGATCGCGATCGAGGTGAGCACCGTGAAGATCTGCGGCTGATTGATGTTGATCACCAGGATCAGGACCGCCAGCACGCCGATCGTCACTGCGGGCACCACAGGCGTCTGGTACTTGGGGTGGACCTTCGCCAACGACTCACCGAACGGCAGCGCGTTGTCGCGGGCCATCGCGAAACTCATCCGGATTGCGGCCGTGTGTACGGCCAGGGTGCAGACGAAGACCGCGATCACGATGCAGATCAGGAAGATGGTGCCGAGGGGGCTGACCATCACCTGTTCGATCAGGTACTGCAGGCCACCGGACTTCTCGGCCAGCAGCGGATCGTTGAGGTCGGGCGCAGCGAGGATTGCGAATACGAGGATCGCGCCACCGATCACGAACGAGGCAAGGATCGCGCGCAGGATCGCCTTGGGTGCGGTCTTCCTGGGTTCGTTGGTTTCCTCACCCAGCGAACTGGCGGTGTCGAAGCCGTACATCACGTAACCCGACGCCAGCGAAGCGATCAGGAACGCCCCCAGGTAGCCACCGCTGACGCCATCGCCGTAGCCGTTCGTGGAGAAGAACACGTCGGGTCCGCGGTCGATGTTGAACGCCAGGATGATCGCGATGAGCACTGCGGCAATCAGTTCGATGAACACGCCCGTGCTGTTGATCACCGACATCAACTTGACGCCGAAGGCGTTGATCACGGTGGTGCAGATGACCAGAATCGTTCCGAGGAGGACAGCGTTCTCCGGCGATGTGACGGACAGGTCGTCGCTGCCGATCACCCGGAAACCGGACCAGATCCGGGGCAGGGTCGAATCGAGCGCGAGCACCACCGCGGCGATCGTGACGATGGACGCCGTCAGCATCATCCACCCCGAGAACCAGCCGACGAACTTGCTGCCCAGGATCTTTGCCCAGTTGTAGACCGAACCGGCGATGGGATACTTCGCCGCCAACTCCATGAAACAGAGGGCCACCGCGAGTTGCCCGACGAAGACGATCGGCCACGACCACAGGTACGCGGCCCCGGCCGTGCCGAATCCGAAGTAGAACAGCTGGAAGGTCCCGGTGAGGATGGATATGTACGAGACCCCCGCGGCGAAACTGGCGAACTTGCCGATGCTCCGGTTGAGGCTGGGTTTGTAGCCGAAGTGCTCCATTCCGTCGTCGGAGCCTGCGGGTACGGAATCTGGAGGAGGTGAGGGCGCGCCCTCGGGTTGCGTGGTGGTCATTGCCGCACGTCCTTCCGATCGCCGGGCCAGTGCACGGTGACCGGTCAACTATGCGACGGGTCCGGCCGTCATGCGCACCCAATCGTGAAATTCGGCGATGTGATGTTCGGCGGGAACGAGTACGCCGCCACGTCGATACGCGCGCGAGACCATGCCCGGCTGCGTTCGCTCACACGCCTCGAAATCCTGCAAGTTCACGCGATGAAAGAGTTCGACCGACTTGTCCAGATCGGTACCGGACGCCACAACCCCGGGGTGATAGAGCCAATCACATTCGACGACGGTGTTGTCGACGGCCGTCGGATACATCCGGTGCACGATGACGTGGTCGGGAACCAGGTTGATGAAGACCTGCGGGCGGACGGTGATCGCGTAGTACCGACGATCCTGAGAATCCGCCAGTTCCGGCAGAACTCCTAGCCCTGTCGAGCCGTCGATGGTGAAGCCTTCGATGTCCTCGCCGAACAGCGCACCGTGACCGACGTAGTACTGGGCCGCGAGCCCGTCGGCGAACTCTGGCAACACCTCGGTTAGCTCCGGATGGATGGTGGCGCAGTGATAGCACTCCATGAAGTTCTCGATGATCAGTTTCCAGTTCGACGCGACCTCGTAACGTTCGCGCCTGCCCAGCACCAGTCGATCGACCTCGTATCGCTCGATCGACTCCGCGTCGCCCAACCGTTCGGTCACCGCTCCCTGGACGGACTCCGCGAATGACGGAGGGTCGTCGGCCAGGCACACCCACACATACCCGAGCCACTCGTGGATCGCCACAGGTATGAGACCGTATGCAGTGCGGTCGATTTCCCCCAGGTCGACGAGGTTGGGCGCCGCCACGAGTTTGCCGTCGAGACCGTAGGTCCACGCGTGATACGAGCACTGCAGGTTGCGCCGCACCTGCCCTTCGGGCTCAGTGCAGACCAACGCGCCTCGATGGCGGCAGCTGTTGAGAAAGGCACGCAACCGCCCGTCGCGGCCTCGGACGATCATCACACTCTCCCGGCCGACCATCACCGTCTTGAAACTCCCGGTGTTCGGCAGATCAGCGGCGAGTACAGCACAAAACCACATCTGCTCGAAGATGGTTGCCTGTTCTGCGGCGAAGTAACCCGGGTCGACATACGCCTGTCCTCCCAGCGTCGGCAGCAGCGCGGGGGTGCCGGCGGCTGCCGCCGGGGGGTCCGGGTGTTGCTGGTGCCCTGACATTCCGGTGATAATCATGCGTCGGCCAGCCTGTTCGGGTCGAACAGCGCAATGGGATGATCTGTGGCGCCGTCGATGGCGAGATCAGCGAGAATCTCACCCACCACTGGAACGAACTTGAACCCGTGCCCGGAGAAGCCGCAGGCGACAGTCACATTGTTGTGTCCGGGATGCCGTGCGATGACGAAGTTCTCGTCCGGGGTGGTCGAGTACATGCACGTCGCGGTGTCCAGTACCGACCCGGTCAACCCGGGTAGCAGCCTGCCCACGCGTTCGACCATCGCCTCGATCTCGTGTGGGTACACCGTCCGATCGATCGTCTCGGGCGTGCAGTCTTCACCTTTGCGGAAGAAGGCGACCTTGGCGCCGCCCCCGGGCCCGTCGATGGGTGGGAATCCATAGATCTGCTCGACCCCGTCGGTCTCGTGGATGTAGATCGGGCCACCCTCCATCGGGGCGGAGCCGGCCACGGGGTCGATCCAATACATCACCTGGCGCTCGATCCTGATGGGGATGCCGATGTCGGAGAGCATCTTCGGCGCCCACGCCCCTGGACACACAACCACGTGCGCGGCGCGGTAGGTGCCCGCCTCCGTGGTCACCAGGACCCCGTCGCCGGAGTCCGACCATGACGTGACGGGTTCACCGAAGTGCAGGTCGGCGCCTGCATTCTGCGCGAGGGTGATGTGCGCCTGCACAGTGGCCTCCGGGCGGGCGAATCCGGCCATGCTCTCGTACAGCGCCATCTGTCCTGCAGGCGGGTCGAACGCCGGAAAGCGCCGATGCACCTCCCGGTCGGTCAACACCTCGTGCGCCAGACCCCACTGCTCCGAGGCCCGCAAGGAGCCCGAGAAGGTCGTGGATTCTGCGGGCCCCATGAACAAACCGCCGGTGACCGAGTAGACATCTATCCCGCTGTCCTGCTTGAGTTTCTCCCACAATTCGTACGATCGCAGGAGCAACG
Source organism: Williamsia soli (assembly GCF_017377795.1). Classification (GTDB taxonomy): domain Bacteria; phylum Actinomycetota; class Actinomycetes; order Mycobacteriales; family Mycobacteriaceae; genus Williamsia; species Williamsia soli. The sequence continues at coordinate 632,671 of NZ_JAFRDR010000002.1, forward strand.
GGACGTAGGCGGGATCCTCGAAGTACGACTGCCGGATGATCCGGGAACCGCCGTGGCTCGAACCCTGATCGTGCGCGGGGGTGAAGCGCTCGAGACCCAGGACCCGCCTGCCACGGGCCGCGAGGTGATATGCCGCCGCGGATCCCATCCCGCCGAGGCCCAGGACGATGACGTCGTAGTCCGTATTGCTCAACCCACCACTCCGATCAGTCCTTTGACCCGATCGCCTGCCGGATCGACGAGCACCGGATCGGTGACGGTGAAGTCGAGGGCGCGACCGAAGTATTCGATGCTCACGTGTTGTCCGACGTCGACGTCCGGTCGCACCTTCACATAGGCGATCGTGCGTCCGACGGTCGGAGAGAAGGCAGCAGAGGTGACGTGACCCACCACCTCGCCGTCCATCAGTACAGGTTCACCTCCGAGGACCACTGCGGCCGGATCGTCGGCCACCACCGTCTGCAGCCGGCACCGGATCGGACGTTCCAGCAAGGCTTCGCGGCCGAAGAAATCGTGCTTGCGTCCCACGGCGAACCCGATTCCCGCCTCGTCCGGAGTCATCTCGGCGCTCATGTCATGTCCCCATGAGCGATAACCCTTTTCGATGCGGAGTACATCGAGCGCGCTACGTCCGGCGAGGACTGCACCGACCGTCTCCCCGGCCTCCGCGAGGCGATCCCACAGCTGTTGTCCGTCGGCGTTGCCGGCGTAGATCTCCCACCCCAGTTCGCCGACGTACGAGATGCGCAACACGGTGACGGCGATGCCGGCGATCGTGGCTTCAGCGGCCTTGTAGTAGCCGAGGGTGTTGTCCCGCAGGTCGATCGAGCACAACGGTGCCACCAGATCCCGGGCCCGCGGCCCCCAGACGCCGATGCAGCAGGTCACTGCGGTGATGTCGGTGATCGTGACCGCCTCCGCATCACGCCGGCGACGCAACCAATCGATGTCCATCGGGCCGTTGATACCGAGCTGGAAACGATCGTCGCCCAGCCGCGCGACGGTCACATCGCTGCGTATCCCGCCGCCGGCGTCGAGGAGCAGGGCGTAGACCACGGTCCCGATCGGACGGTCGACGTTGCGCGTCAGCAGTCCGCTCAAAAAGGTTGCCGCGTCCGGTCCGGTCACCTCGACCCTCATCAGGGACGTCATGTCGTACAAGCCGACTCGCTCCCTCGTTGCCGCGGCCTCCGCAAGGACGATGGGCGACCAATGCCGACTCCCCCACTCGTCGGCGGGATGGTGGTGGTGCGCGTCCACCAGATGAGCGTTCGACTCGTACCAGGCCGGACGTTCCCACTGCCTGCCCACATGGAAGACGGCGCCCGCTGCGACCTGGCGAGCGTGGAACGGGCTGGCGGCGACATCGCGCTGCACCGAGCGCGGCTCCCGCGGATGAATGATGTCGTAGACCTCGACAAAACCCTGCGCGCTCGTGTCCGCCACGTAGTCGGGCTCCAATTGCGCGTCGGTGAACCGGGCGAGGTCGCAGCCGTGCAGATCGACGTCGGGTGTGCCTTGTGTGATCCAGTGCGCCATGGTTTTCGCTACGCCGGCCGAGTGCGTGACCCACACCGCCTCGGCGACCCAGAAGCCGTCGAGGTCCGGGTGCTCACCCATCATCGGCCCACCATCGGGGGTGAAGGAGAAGATGCCGTTGAACCCGTCGACGACCTCGGCAGAGGCGACGCCGGGCAACAGTCGTGCCGTCTCGGCCCATGCGGGATCGAAGTCCGCTGCGGTGAACGGCAACATGGACGGCATCGACTCGGCGGCAGTGGCCTCGTACAGCCTGTTCATGTCCACGGGCATCGGCCGGTGGCCGTAGTATCCGATGCCGATCTGGTCACCGTGCTGCCGGTAGTACAGATCTGCATCCTGATGCCGCAGGATGGGCAACACGGCGTCGGCATGGCCGCGGCCGGCATCCGGAAATGCGGAAAGCGACTCCACGGCAGATGTTTTCGCGTACTGATGGCCCATCGGCACCAGCGGCACCACCAGACCGACGAGCTCACCGAGTTGCGCACCCCAGAATCCCGCGCAGGAGATGACGACGTCGGCGTCGAAGACCCGATCGGTCGTTCGCACCCCCGTCACCGACCCCCCGCGCTCGAGCACCTCGACCACGACCTGGTCACCGATGAAGACCGCCCCACGTTCAGTCGCGCGATTCATCTGCGCGGTGATCGCCGCAGGCGCTCCGGCCAGTCCGTCGGTCGGCGTGTGCAGACCACCGAAGACGAGTCCGCGATCGAGCAGTGGGTGCAGGGCGACACACTCGGCGGGTGTGAGCAGCTCGGCCGGAATTCCCGCGACCTTCGCCCAGCCCTCCTTGCGGGCGAGCTCGGCCAGGCGCTGCGGCGTGGTCGCCACCTCGAGGCCTCCCACAGCGTTGAACGAGAGGCTGCCTGGTTGATTGAGTGACCCGAACTTCTGTGCGGTGTACTGCGCAAAACGGGCCATCGTGCGGGAGGCATTGGTCTGGAACACGAGACCGGGTGCGTGCGAACTCGAGCCGCCCGTCATGGCCGTCGTTCCGGGCACCAGAGGCCCGCGGTCGAGGACCGTCACGTCGCGGTGACCCAGCGTGGTCAGCTCATCTGCGAGAGACGATCCGACCACGCCGGCGCCGATGATGAGGAATCGTGGTTGTCCCACCAGAAGTCTCCAAACCTAGCGACCACCGAGCAAATCCAGTTGTTGCGCTGTCTGCAACACGTCGTGCTCTACGCAACAAATGGTGGGCCTGGGTGCGCCCGGTGTCAAGTCACATCGGGTCAGCCCGGAAAGCCGATCCGCCGACTGACCTCGAGGGCCGCTTCCCGAACCCGTGGTGCCAGCAATTCCATGGCGTCCGGGGTCAGGCGGAAACTCGGACCTGAAATACTCAGCGCCGCAACGACGTCACGGGTGTGATCACGCACCGGTGCCGCGATCGCGTTGAGGCCCTCCTCGAGTTCCTCCACCGCACCCGACCAGCCCCGCCCGGCGATGACGTGCAGTTCGTCACGCAGAGCATCTCGGCCGACGATCGTGCGATCGGTGAAGCGTTCGAGGGTCTCGTCGAGCGTGGCCCCGAGCTCGGCATCGGTCAGAGCCGACAACAGCACTTTCCCGCTGGAGGTGGCGTGTGCAGGCGAACTCTGGCCGACCCAGGTGCGCAGGGCAATACCCGACGGACCACTGGACTCGGTGATGTTGATCGCGCGGTCGCCTTCGAGGATCGCCAGATTGACCGTCTCTCCCACTTCCGCGGCCAGCGGATCACACACGTCGCGGCTTTCTTTCCCGAGATCCCGTGTCGCCATCGTCGCGCCGGCGAGCCGCACAAGCGTGAAGCCGAGCCGGTACTTCCCCCGGTCGGCCAGTTGCTCGACGAAACCCCTGGCCTCGAGAACAGAGACCAGTCGGGAGACCGTCGACTTGTGGACGCCCAAGGTGTCCGCGATGTCCGAGACACCACCCTGCCCCTCCCGGGCCAGGATCTCCAGCACCTGCAGCGCCCGGTCGACCGATTGGATCGACGCGGGTCGGGTTTCGTTCTCGGCATCAGTCATCGCTGTTCACCCTAAACGGACGGCTACCGGCGACCGCGACGACCCGTTCCGGCGCTGTGCGCTCGGGTTATGCACAACACGCGCGCGGTGGCTTGACGAGGGGGCCGACGGCTGCCAGTCTGTTGCGCATAACGATTCTTGTTGCAACGTACGCAACTGGCCATCTCATACGCTCCGACTTCCCGAGGCCACCATGACAACTCTCCCCCAGCAGGACCTCACCTACTTCTTGGTGGCGACCACCGACACGCTCCCCGCGGGCGAAGTCATGCGGGTGACACCGCCGGGACAGGCACCCATCGCGGTATTCCACACGAGCGACGGCGTGTTCGCGATCGACGACACCTGCTCCCATCAAGACACCTCCCTCGCCGACGGCTGGGTCGAAGATTGCGCCGTGGAGTGCCCTCTCCACGAGGCCTGCTTCGACCTACGGACCGGGATGCCCTCCGGCCCGCCAGCCAAACTGCCGGTTCGTACCCACGAGACCGTCGTCGACGACGGGAGCATCTATCTGCGCCTGAGCGCGCCCGACGCCGCATGAGCGGTGACGGCCCTCCACCGCACGTCGATACTTCCGTCGCGATCGTCGGGGCCTCGCTGGCAGGTTTGTCCACCGCCCGGGAGCTCAGGACACTCGGCCACACCGGATTCATCACCTTGATCGGCGCCGAGAGCCACTACCCGTACGACCGTCCCCCACTGTCGAAAGGCATTCTGCAACAGACCGACCCACCGGAGTCGTTGATGCTCGCAGACGCTGACGATCACACCGGATTCAGCTGGCGACTCGGCGTCGGAGCGATCGGACTGCGGCACACCGATACCGGACACGCGGTCGAACTCGCAGATGGTGACGTCGTCGAAGCGCAGGCGGTGATCGCGGCCACGGGATCTCGCGCACGCACTCTGATCGGAACGGGCCTTTCCGGGGTCCACACGCTCCGAACGCTCGACGACGCCGCGGCGCTGGCCGAATCCTTGCGCGAGGGCACGCATGTCGTCGTCATCGGTGCCGGTTTCATCGGATGCGAAGTGGCATCCAGCGCAGCAACTCTGGGCAAGAAGGTGACCATCGTGGAAGCATCCGAGACGCCCGGTGCTGCAATTGTGGGGCCAGAACTCGCTGCCCGCTTACATCGCCGACACGCAGCGCACGGTGTCCGACTGGTCACCGGTGCCGCGATCGACACCATCAACGGATCCGAGCGCGTCGAGTCGGTGACCCTCGCCGACGGCAGCGAGCTGCCCGCAGACGTGGTGGTCATCGGTATCGGAGCAATTCCGAACACCGAGTGGCTGAAGGCATCGGGCGTCGCCCTGGACACCGGGGTCCTGACGGACGCCGACTGCGCCACCGCGGTGGGCGGGGTCTACGCGGTCGGCGACTGCGCCCGCGTCCACGACCCCCAGACCGGCTTGCACCTGCGGCAAGAACACTGGTCGGGCGCGCTCGACCATTCGCGTCGAGCAGCCCGGCGACTGCTGGGCCTTTCGGCTCCGAAAACCGTTGCGCCGTACTTCTGGTCGGACCAGTACGGCACCAGGCTCCAGGTGAGCGGAACAGTGCCCACCGGCACGGACCCCGTGTACCTCGATGGCGGACCCGACACCGATTCGTTCGTCGCGACGTTCGGCGCGGGCGACCACCCTTCGGCAGTGGTGGCCGTGGACGGTGGACGACTGTTCACCCGATTGCGCAAGGAACTCGACCGTTCAGAAGACCGGCGCCGATCCGCGCAGATGGTCGAACACCAGTGACGTCGTGGTTCCCGACACCTCGGGCCGGGAATTGAGCATCTCGACGAACTGACGCAGGCTCTCGGTGTCCGCGGTGGCGACATGCAGGAGGTAGTCGTCGGCCCCGGCCAGGAAGAACACATCGATCACGTCGTCCTTCTGCCCGATCTCGGCGACGAAGCGGCGGATCTGCCCTCGTGCATCGGATTGCAGACTGACCGCCACCATCGCTCGCAGGGGGCGGCCAACCGCTGCCGGATCGATGTCGGCGAAGAACCCGCGCACGACCCCGAGATCGATCAGGCGGCGGATCCGGCCGTGACACGTCGATGCGGCGATTCCCACCTCGGAGGCAAGTGCGCTGTTGGACGCACGGGCATCGGCCTGGAGCAGGGTCAGCAGGCGGCGATCAATGTCGTCGAGGCCCGCCGTCCGGGCCCGAATATTATTCGGTTCAAGTGCCATCACGAGGCCTTCCATCGAAGATTCTTTCAAGTTACTACGTCCCACGAGAATTATGTTCAGAGACATTGCTACTTTCCCGACGTTTGTTCACGCTGGTGAACACACCGAGCCCATCCATATCGAGGAGAGTCCAGCCATGCGCGTCGGCGTCCCACGCGAGATCAAGAACAACGAATACCGCGTTGCCATCACCCCGGCTGGGGTCGCCGAGCTCACCCGGCGCGGCCACGAAGTGGTCATCGAGCACGAGGCCGGGAGTGGCTCGGCGATTGCCGACACCGACTTCAAGGAGGCCGGCGCGCAGATCCTCGGTACCGCCCGGGAGGTGTGGGAACAGGCCGACCTGCTGCTCAAGGTCAAAGAACCCATCGCCCCCGAGTACGAGCTCATGCGGGAGGGCCAGACGCTGTTCACCTACCTGCACCTCGCCGCGAGCCGGGCCTGCACGGACGCGTTGCTGGCGTCAGGCACCACTGCCATCGCCTACGAGACCGTTCAAGCCGCCGATGGGTCCCTACCGTTGCTCGCCCCCATGAGTGAGGTCGCCGGGCGTCTTGCACCTCAGGTCGGCGCCTATCACCTCATGCGTTCGGCCGGCGGCCGCGGCGTGCTCATGGGCGGTGTCCCCGGCACCGCACCCGCAGAGGTCGTCGTGATCGGCGGCGGCGTCAGCGGTGTCAACGCCGCAACCATCGCAGTCGGCATGGGCGCCGACGTCACCGTCTTCGATCTGGACATCGCCAAACTCCGCGCCATCGATGCACGTTTCAACGGGCGAGTCCACACCCGATACAGCACCACACTCGACCTCGACGAGGCGATCAAGAAGGCCGACCTCGTGATCGGCGCCGTGCTGGTGCCCGGCGCCAAGGCCCCGGTTCTCGTCTCCAATTCGCTGGTGGCGCAGATGAAGCCGGGGTCGGTCCTCGTCGACATCGCCATCGATCAGGGCGGATGCTTCGAAGACTCTCGGCCCACGACACACGACGACCCGACCTTCATGGTCCACGACTCGGTCTTCTACTGCGTCGCGAACATGCCCGGGTCCGTGGCCCGGACCTCGACGATGGCGCTGACCGGCGCGACATTGCCCCACGTGCTGCGCCTCGCCGACCTCGGTTGGGTCGACGCCCTGCGCCGTGACCCCGCTCTCGCCAGGGGACTGAGCACCCATCAGGGTGAACTGCTCTGCCCACACGTGTCCGAGGCCCTCAACATCCCGCTGGGAACCTCACCGCTGGCCGTCTGATCGTTCACCTGGTGGGCTCGGCCCATTCTTTGACCGACAGGTAGTGCGACATGTTCTCCATTCGCCGCTGGACCGCAGAGACCTCCCGGACAGCCTGTCCGACGAGACTGCGGTCCAGCGGCGAAAGACGTTGCATGGTCAGTACATCCGTCGCGGTCTCGCCCCGGTCGACCTGCGCCACCTGGTAAGTGAGGCGAATCTTCTGCAGCACCTCGAACACCTCGATGAGCGTGTGGGCGTTGTCCTCGGTCAGCATCGGACTGCCGGCCGCGGCGGCGAGTCGCGCCCGCGTGCCCAACTCCGGGCTCTGCACACTCAGGGCAGCCCACCGGGCGATGTTGATGACGGGGATGAGTGCGTGCCCCTTGATGTCGAACGTGCCACCGCGTCGGGAGAGGACATCGCGCATCGAGCGGACCTTCGCACGGTACGACAGGGATTCGGCCAGTAGCAGCCGCATCGTACCCGGGTGTTTGCGCAGTTCACCGAACACCTCGGACACCGCAGTCGCGCCCGGATCACCCCAGATGGGTCTGCCGTCGAGCAGGAGTGACGCCAAGATCATGCCCTTGTTGTCGAGTGGCGAGACCAACCACTGCTGAGCCGCCTCCCGCCACTGCCCGTGAGTCCGGGCGAACAGCGGCATCGCGGCGGTGGCGCCATTGGTGTCGCCGGCGAGCCCGCATCCGCGCAGCACCTCACCCACCTCCCCGAACACGGCCCGATACCGAGCCATCACTTCGGGACTCGACACCGACTCGTCGAAGGACACCGCGCTGTCGACGTCGGAACTGAGCACCGGCTCCCTCCGTGCGTTGCTGCCGAGCGACAGCCACGTCAGCGCTGCCGGATCGAGTTCGGGATGCTCGGCCAGCACCATTTCCAGGGCGCGGCGCACCAGGGCGTCGGTGACCACCGACAGCACCGCCGTCACCTCGAACGACGGGCGCCCGCGTCGCAGCAGGTCCGCCACCAGATAGCGCATCCTGCGCCCCCTCTCCTGCAGGGTCTCGATCGAATCGGATCGAGTGATCTGTTCGCGCAGAGTCACGCTCACCCCGGCCGGGGCGTTGACGAAGTCGCCCGGCAAGACCACGCCCTTCAAACGGCCACCGGGATCCACGACCGGGACGCACGTCAGGTCTTGCTCGAGGATGTCGACGAGGACATCCGAGGCCGGCGCGCTGGTGGCGGCGGTGATCGCCGGGAAGGTCATCACCTGCTCGACGGGTTGCTGCAGATCACCACCCGCCGCGACCACGCGGGCCCTGATGTCTCGATCGGTGAGCAGCCCGAATCGCCCGTCTTCACAGGGGATCACGATGTAGCCGCTGTGATGTTCGGAGATCTTCTGAGCGGCCTGTTGCACTGTCATGTCCCCGCTACCGACGACCGGCGCCGTGCGGATCAGTTCATCAACGGTGCCGTAATCGTTGATGGACAACGAATCGGTGCGTTGGGCGACAGTCAACTTGCGCGCCAAGAACTCTGCACCCGCCAGAGAGGAGAACACCGGACGGACGATCGGACCCGGGATCCGACAGGCCTGGACCGGCCCGGCAGCAATGGCAAGCGGGCCGATCGACGATCCTGTGAGCATCGCAGAGTAGCCGAAAACGCCTCCGGGGCCCAGGATCTCGTCGGGGCCGTCGGGCTTGTGATCGGGCGAGTTCCACAACTCCACCTGGCCCGTGACGACAACGGCCAGCTCTTCGACCTGGTCGGTGAAACCGTCCATGATCTGGCTGCCGGACGCATGGTCTTCCAGCCGAGACGCCGCAGCGATCCGCGCAAGTTCGTCTGCTGCGAGCGAATCGAAGGGCGGATACCCGGCAAGGAACTCTGCTATCGACACCATGCGCTCATCGTGCCAGTTCATCGCCGCACGAGCGCGGTCGAGAGAGGTCAGTGCACGAGTGAGGTGAGCGACTTCGGAAGTTGCCTGCGGCTGCGGTACGGTCCGACCACCGCCGCCCCGAACGGTCGCGACAACAGCTCTCGCGCCACCCGATGGGTGTCGGCAACCGTGACCCGGTCGATCTTGCGCAACGTCTGGTCGACGGACATCTGTTTGCCATAGTTGATCTCGCCGCGTCCGTTGCGGTGCATCCGTGACTGCGAATCCTCGAGACCCAGCACCATCGCACCCCGTAGTGACCCTTTGGCCCGCGCGAGTTCTTCGTCCGTGATCCCGTCTGCCGCCACCTGCGTCAAGATGTCGTCGATGACGGTCACCACCTCGGACAAATGGTCGGGTGAGCAGCCGGCGTACACCGAGAAAGCCCCGATGTCGGCAAAGGAGTCCACCGAGGAGTAGACCGAATACGCGAGTCCGCGGGATTCCCGGACCTCTTGGAACAGCCGCGAACTCAAGCCCCCGCCCAGGGCGGTGTTGAGTACCGAGAGCGCCCACCGGTCAGGGTTGCCCCGGCCAGGTCCGCGGACCCCGAGGAGCAGATGCGCCTGCTCGGTGTCCCGGTACGAGACCTCGAGGGCCGGCTTACCACCGATCGCTTTGGCACCCACCCGAATCGGTGCCGGTGGCACCTTCCCCGAGAGATGACCGGCGAACGTGGTCCGGACGGCGGCGAGCACCGATGCATGGTCGACGTTGCCCGCGACCGAGAGCACCATCTTGTCCGGCGTGTACCGGCGCTGGTGGAACGAACGGATCTGAGCCCTGGACATGCCCGTGACCGACTCGACCGAACCGATCACCGGCCTCCCGATGGGGTGGTCGCCGTACATCGCAGTCATGAACAGGTCGGCCAGCAGATCTTCGGGATCGTCGTCGCGCATCGAGATCTCCTCGAGCACCACTGCCCGCTCGATGTCCACGTCCTCCGAACGACACTGCCCGCGCAGCACCACGTCGCCCACGATGTCGATGGCGGTCGCGAGGTGCTCGTCGAGCACGTGCGCGTAGTAGCAGGTCTGTTCTTTTCCGGTGAACGCGTTCAGTTCGCCGCCGATGGCGTCGATCTGTTCGGCCGTACCCGCCGCCGACCGGGTGGGCGTCGACTTGAACAGCAGGTGCTCGAGGAAATGTGCGGCACCCGCAACCGACGGCTTCTCGTCCCGCGAGCCGACTGCGACCCACAACCCGACGGACGCCGATCGCACTCCTGGGAGGTACTCGGTGACCACACGCAGCCCACCGGGCAGTACGGATCTCCGTACTGCCCGGTGGGTGTCCGACGACGCAGAGCGCTGCGCCGCCGTCAAACCAGCTGTGTTACTCAGGCTTTCGCCTCGGTAGCGTCGGCGTCAGCAGGCGCCGCGGCGTCTGCGTCATCCTCGACCGGGACGAGGCTGATCTTGCCGCGATCGTCGATGTCTGCGATCTCGACTCGGAGCTTCTCGCCGACGTTGACGACGTCTTCGACCTTGCCGATCCGCTTGCCCTTGCCCAGCTTCGAGATGTGGACGAGTCCGTCGCGGCCCGGGAGCAGCGAGACGAAAGCGCCGAACGTGGTTGTCTTGACGACGGTTCCGAGGAACCGTTCGCCGACCTTGGGCAACTGCGGGTTGGCGATGGCGTTGATCATGTCGATCGCGGCCTGCGCAGACGGACCATCGGTGGCACCGACGAACACAGTGCCGTCGTCCTCGATGGAAATGTTCGCACCGGTCTGCTCGGTGATCGAGTTGATCATCTTGCCCTTGGGCCCGATGACCTCGCCGATCTTGTCGACCGGAACCTTGACGGTCGTCACGCGAGGTGCGTACTTGCTCATCTCGTCGGGCTCGTCGATGGCCTCGGCCATGACCTCGAGGATCGTGATGCGGGCATCCTTGGCCTGCGAGAGCGCCGAAGCGAGCACCGGCGACGGGATTCCGTCGAGCTTGGTGTCGAGCTGCAGCGCGGTCACGAAGTCCTTGGTCCCTGCGACCTTGAAGTCCATGTCGCCGAAGGCATCCTCGGCACCGAGGATGTCCGTGAGTGCCACGTACCGGGTCTGGCCATCGATCTCATCGGAGACCAGCCCCATCGCGATACCGGCGACGGGTGCCCGCAGTGGCACACCTGCGTTCAGCAACGACATCGTCGACGCGCAGACCGAACCCATCGAGGTCGAGCCGTTCGAACTCAGCGCCTCCGACACCTGACGGATCGCGTACGGGAACTCTTCCACGCTCGGCAGCACAGGCATCAGAGCGCGCTCGGCGAGTGCGCCGTGCCCGATCTCGCGACGCTTCGGCGAACCGACGCGACCGGTCTCACCGGTCGAATACGGCGGAAAGTTGTAGTGGTGCATGTAGCGCTTGCTGGTCTCGGGCCCGAGCGAGTCGATCTGCTGGGCCATCTTGACCATGTCGAGAGTGGTGACGCCCATGATCTGGGTCTCGCCACGCTCGAACAGCGAGCTGCCGTGGGCACGCGGGATCACGGCGACCTCGGCGGACAGCGAGCGGATGTCTGTGACACCGCGGCCGTCGATCCGGAAGTGATCGGTGAGGATCCGCTTGCGAACGAGTTTCTTGGTCAGCGAGCGATATGCCCCGCCGATCTCCTTCTCGCGTCCCTCGAACTGGTCGCCGAGCTGAGCGAGGATCTCGGCCTTGAGCTCGTCGGTCTTGTCGTCGCGATCCTTCTTGCCCGGGATGGTCAAGATCTCGGAGAGCTTGGCTGCGCCTGCGGTCTCGACCGCGGCGAAGACGTCGTCGCCGTACGGCGGGAACAGCGGGAAGTCACCGGTCGGCTTCGCGGCCTCGGCGGCGAGCTTCTGCTGTGCCTCACACAGCCGCGCGATGAACGGCTTGGCGGCCTCGAGGCCCTCGGCCACGATTGCCTCGGTCGGCGCCTGGGCGCCACCTGCGATGAGCTCGATCACGTTGTCGGTGGCCTCGGCCTCGACCATCATGATCGCGACGTCGGCGGTGTCGCCTTCGCCGGAGACGATGCGTCCCGCGACGACCATGTCGAAGACTGCGCCCTCGAGCTGCTCGACGGTCGGGAACGCGACCCACTGGCCGGCCTTGTTCTCTTCGGTCGGGATCAGTGCGACGCGGACGCCACCGACCGGGCCCGAGAACGGGAGTCCGGCGATCTGGGTGGACGCCGAGGCGGCGTTGATGGCCACCACGTCGTAGAGGTCCTTGGGATCGAGGCTCAGGATCGTGACGACGACCTGGATCTCGTTACGCAGGCCGTCGACGAACGACGGGCGCAGCGGCCGGTCGATCAGACGACAGGTGAGAATCGCGTCGGTGGAGGGACGGCCTTCGCGGCGGAAGAACGATCCCGGGATGCGGCCTGCGGCATACATCCGCTCCTCGACGTCCACGGTCAGTGGGAAGAAGTCGAAGTGGTCTTTGGGATGCTTGCCGGCACTGGTGGCCGAGAGCAGCATGGTCTCTTCGTCCAGATAGGCGACGACCGCACCTGCGGCCTGCTGCGCGAGACGCCCGGTCTCGAAGCGGATGGTGCGGGTTCCGAAACTGCCGTTGTCGATGATGGCGGTCGCTTCGGTGATCTCGTCGTCGTACTCCACAGCGTCTGTGGTGGTGGTGACGTCGGTCATGTGGTGGGGTTTCCTCTCGTCGTACGACAGGTCCGACCTGCGTACGGTCTGTGACTCGCGGGCAGACACACGCGAGTAGGCCCTGGGCGAGCGAGGACATCTGTCGGCGCCGAGGGTGACGGCCATCGATCGAAGCTGCCGGACGCCAGTCTGCGTTCCGGGAGCCACTACCGAAGACCGCTCACCAGTGCGGGCGCACGGACGAACATTCTCCTTGCACAAAAGCCACGCCGAGGGTATCACTCGATACCCTCGGCGCTCTCAATCTTCACTTTCTCAGGCCCGACCCAGCGGGCCATGCTTCACTTCTCAGGCCCGACCCAGCGGGCCATGCTTCAGGTTTGAGCCCGACGCTGCGGGCCCGACCACAGCTATCGGCGCAGGCCGAGGCGCTCGATCAGCGTGCGGTAACGCTGCACGTCGACCTTTGCCACGTACTTGAGCAGCCGGCGACGCTTACCGACGAGCAGCAGCAGTCCACGACGGCTGTGGTGGTCGTGCTTGTGCTTCTTGAGGTGCTCGGTGAGGTCGACGATGCGCTTGGTCAGCATCGCAACCTGAGCTTCAGGAGATCCGGTGTCGGTCTCGTGCAGGCCGTATTCGGCCAGGATGGTCTTCTTTTCTTCAACGCTCAGTGCCACAGAAACTCCTGGTGATGATGATCGCGTACGTATGTGTGAGAGAACCGGGCGATACTTGCCCACCACCGCAGTTCTCCAGGTGTGGCCACCGCGAACCGCAGCGCACACCGACGGGCAACGATACAGCCGCACCGACCATGTGGCCAAATCGTCTCCCCACCCTTTGCACAGGTCGGGAGACAGGTTCTAGGGCAACAACTTTCGGATCTCCTCGACATCTGCCGCGATGTGATCGATGAGCACCTGAACCGAATCGTACTTTTCCTGCGCACGGATACGCGCGACGAAATCGACCGCCACATGCTGCCCGTAGAGGTCTGCCTTAGTGTCGAGGACGAACGCCTCGACGGTCCTCGTCCGCCCCGAGAATGTCGGATTCGTCCCGACCGACACCGCGGCGCGGTAACTCTCCCCCGGCTCGACCTGGCCGACCACCGGCCCCGGGCCCAGCACGGTGAACCAGGCGGCGTAGACCCCGTCGGCCGGGATCGCCGAATACATCGGCGGCGCGACGTTCGCGGTCGGGAAACCCAGTTCCCGCCCTCGACCGTCCCCGCGCACGACGACCCCCTCGACACGGTGCGGACGACCCAGCGCCTCGGTAGCCGCGGCAACGTCTCCCGCGTCCACGCAGGATCGGATGTAGGTGGACGAGAAGGTCACGGCGTGTTCGGCCAGCAGCGAGACCGCCTGGACCCCGAACCCGAACTTCTCACCGAGGGTTCGCAGGACCTCGACGTCTCCGGCGGCCTTCTTGCCAAAGGTGAAGTTGTCGCCGACCACGACCTCCTGCGCGTGCAGGCGCTCCACCAGCACCTCATGGGCAAAATCTTTAGGACTCTGCGCCGCCAGTACCGCGGTGAACGGCATGACGCAAAAGACATCGATACCCAGCTCTTCGGCCAATTCGGCCCGCCGGGTCAGGGTGGACAGCTGCGGTGGGTGGGTCCCCGGACGCACCACTTCCGCGGGGTGTGGATCGAACGTCATCAGGACTGCGGGGACACCGCGCTCGGTCGCCGCCTTCGTGGCCGTCGTGATCAGTTGGGCGTGGCCCCGGTGGACGCCGTCGAAAACGCCGATCGTGACCACGCATCTGCCCCAGTCCGCGGGGATATCGTCGAGCCCTCGCCAACGCAACACATCGGTAAGCCTACGACCCCACCCTGGCGGCCGCGACACTGCCGCACCGGAGCCATTGCCCGAGCCGCTCCCATCCGTCGTCGCCGGCCGTTTCTCAGCGCGCCCCATCCCCACTCCTGCCCGCCCGAGCCCTAAGCTCGAAGAGTGCCGCCATCAGACGCCCCCTCGGACGCCGGGAAGGGAACAGACTCTTCCTCGGTAACAGTCGACACCGCCGATTTGAAGGCGCTGGCAGAACTGTCCTCGGTGACCCAGGACTACCTGAAGGTGATCTGGACCGGACAAGAATGGAAGCCGGAGAAGATCACCACCAAGATGCTCGCCGAGAAGCTCGGCGTGTCACCGTCGACGGCTTCGGAGGCGATCCGCAAGCTCGCCGACCAGGATCTCGTCGTTCACGAACGTTACGGGTCCATCACACTGACCGAGACGGGCCGCATGGCCGCGGTACTCATGGTTCGCCGGCACCGTCTGCTCGAGACGTTTCTGGTCCGGGAACTCGGCTACGGGTGGGACGAGGTGCACGACGAGGCGGAGGTGCTCGAACACGCCGTCTCCGATCGATTCCTGGCCAGGCTGGACGCGAAACTCGACCACCCGACCCGCGATCCCCACGGCGATCCGATTCCGGCTCTGGACGGTTCCGTACCCTCCCCGCAGGCCAAAGTGCTCGCCGATCTCGATGCGGGCGTCAGCGGCACAGTCGCGCGGATCGCGGACTCGGACCCGGAAATGCTGCGGTATTTCGACTCCGTCGGCATCGCGCTCGACCGGACCATCGTGGTCCGTGAACGGCGACCGTTCGCGGGCACGATCGAGATCTGTATCGACGGCGGAACCCCGATCGACCTGGGCGACATCGCGGCTCAGGCCATCTGGCTGGTGTCCGCCTGATCGCCGTTGACGATCACTGGCGCAGCGTCGCCGGACGCACCACCATCACCGAACTCGCCCGCCTGCCCTTCTCCTGGAGCAGTGCGATCGTGTGACCGTCCGGATCGATGGCGGCATACGTCCCTGCCATCCCGATGGGTTCGAGCCAGCGTCCCTGGCTGATCGATTCCGCTTCGTCCGCGCTGATGTTGCGATGGGAGAACGCGAACTGCGCGGCGTCGTCGATGCCGAGACTCACCGCTGGATCGTCGGCCAGCTCGGTGAGAGTTCGGGCCTCGGCCAGTGTGAACGGCCCAACCCTGGTGCGCCGCAACGCGATCAGATGTCCGCCGACGCCGAGCGCGGCACCCAGATCGCGGGCCAGCGACCTGATGTACGTCCCGGCCGAACACTCGACCTCGACCTCTATGTCGGTGAAAACGCCGGCGTTGTCGCCGGCCCACGGCGTGGCGGTGATCTCCCCGACCTCGAAGCGGGAGACGGTCACCGGTCGGGGTTTCAACTCGAACTCAGCCCCGTCCCGGGCGAGGGCGTGCGCACGTTTGCCATCGACCTTGATCGCACTCACCCGCGCAGGGACCTGACTGATGTCCCCGGTCAGGGTGTGCACCTGCGCCGCGATGCGGTCGTGGTCGAGCGCCGCGGTGTCGGTGCGGGTCAGCACCTGCCCCTCTGCGTCATCGGTGTCGGTATCGGCGCCGAGCCGGATGGTCGCGGTGTACGCCTTGGTCGTCAACGACAGCAGTCCGAGCATCTTGGTGGCCCGTTCGACCCCGAGGACCAGTACACCGGTCGCCATGGGGTCGAGGGTCCCCGCGTGACCGACCTTCCTCGTCTTCAGCAGCTTTCGGCACGAGGCGACGACGTCGTGACTGGTGACACCCTGCTCCTTGTCGATGACCAGCAGACCCGCGCCGTCGAGTCCCGAACGCGGCGTGCTCATAGTGCGATCACGGCGATGACCAGTCCTGATTCGATCAGCCACCGACCGTCGAAACCGAGCAGCGGGTCTCCGCCGTCGACAGTGGTGCCGTCGACGAGTAGTTCGGTACGGAAGGTGCCCGTGCGTTCATCGGTCCGCTCGAAGGTGATGTGGGCGTCCTCGAAGCCCAGCCAGCGTTTGGTCAGCGGGAACCACGCCTTGTAGGTCGCCTCTTTGGCGCAGAACAGCAACCGGTCCCAGTGCAGGTCGTCGCCGCGGGTGGCGAGAACCTGTCGTTCGGGTTCGACGCTGACGTGCTCGAGCACCCCTTCCGGCAATGGGCCGTGCGGCTCCGCGTCCATACCGAGGGAACGCACCTGCATCGAGTAGCCCGCTATGGCGGCACGGTAACCGTCGCAGTGGGTGAGGCTCCCGACCACCTGCCGGGGCCAGAGCGGTTCGCCCTTCTCGCCACGCATGATGGGTACCGGATCGATCCCCAGCTGACCCAGGGCCTCTCGCGCACAGTTCCGGGTGGTGACGAACTCCTTGCGGCGCTTGTCCACCGCTCGGGCGATGAGACCGGCCTCGGCCGCGAGCGGCGCCACGTCGGGCATCTCACCGAAGGACTCGGCCACTGCGACCCCGCTGGGCAACAGCTTCTCGATCATGGCGTCCCGTCTCGCTTCTGTTCCCGCTCTGCGCGGCGGGCTTTGGTGTCCTCGCGCTTCTTGGCCAACTTCTGGGCGAACTCCTCGGCGCGTTCTTTGTAATCGGCAGGCAACTCGAACCGGGCACCATGCTCCGGGAGGTGTTCGGGGCGCAGTCCGTCATCCGGTGCGATCTTGCGGAGCAACGGATCGGGCAAACCGCGACGACTCCATTCGCGCGGGTAACCCACCGACACCTCCTCGAACCGGATGTCGTCGTACCAGGTGGTCCGCGGGATGTGCAGGTGGCCGTAGACGCAGCACGAAGCGTTGTAGCGTTGATGCCAGTCGTGGGTGAGTTCGCTGCCGCACCACAGGGCGAACTCGGGATACATCAGCGTGTCCGTCGGCTCCCGGCGCAGCGGCCAGTGGTTGATCAGCACCTTCGGCTCGGCGGGGTCGAGCTGGTCCAGCCGCTTACGTGTCTGCTCGATCCGGGCGCGGCTCCACGCGTCGCGGGTCTGGAAAGGCTCCGGCGACAACAGGAACTCGTCGGTCGCGACCACGTTGTTCTCCCGGGCGACCGCGAGGGCCTGCAGCTTGTTGACGGTCCCTTTCGGCCGAAAGGTGTAGTCGTACAACAGGAACATCGGTACCACTCGAACCGGCTGCGAGCCGTCGCCGGCATCGAACAATGGGTAGATGTCCTCTGGCGTGACCACACCGAGGTCGCGACACATCTGCACGAGATAGTCGTAGCGCGCCACCCCGAAGATCTGCATCGGATCCTTGGCGGTGGTGTAGAGCTCATGGTTGCCGGGCGTCCAGATCACGGTGTGGAAGCGCGCCTTGAGGCGGCGCAGGGTGTCCGAGATGTCGTCGGTGCGCTCGCTCACGTCACCGGCGACGATCAGCCAGTCATCCTCGTCCGATGGGTGGATGCGATCGATGACCGACTCGTTGCCGCGGTGCGCGACATGCAGGTCACTGACCGCCCACAATGTCGCCATAGCGCGTCGATCCCTTCCGCTGATCCCCGATTCGCTGCACGTACAGTTCCCCTGTGCATTTGTACCGGAGGCGTCAAACCGGAACACCGGCGCGGCGACGCAGTGCCAAGGCCCGCCGGGGTCAGTCGACCTTCTCCACACGTGCCGAGGGGTCCAGCCCCTGGTCGCCGAGCCACTGAATCCACCAGCTCACGTTGACGGCGCTGGGTTCGCCCACGTCCGCTGCCTCGCTCCAGCGCCGGTGGGCTCCTGAGGCGATCGCCACGCCCCAGTCCTGCGCACTGGACTCCAGCAACCGACGATCGCCACGGAATCGCCAGATCACCGCTTTGGGGAATCGCCGGAACTTCTGCCGGCCCCGGCTGATCGCGTTCATGAAGCGGTACCCCAGCGTTAGCGAATCGTGCACGATCAGGGGCGAGGACTTCTGCCCTTTGGCGAGCCGTCGGGCATCGACGACCAGCCCGCACTGCTGTGCCTGCGCGACCATCCAGTTGAGCACGAGATCCGAGAGCGCACTTTCCTGGTACCCGCCGCCGATATCGGTGTGTACGCCTTCGAACCACACCTGCTTCACATCGGTGAGTGTGTTCTCAGGCGTGCCGTCTTCCCCGAGCACCTGCTCCCACATGCAGGGCGCGAAGGTTCGGCGTTGTTCATCGATGGCGAGCGCCTGGCGCGCACATCTGACCCGTGGATTGAGGGTTACGTCGTGGAACTTGTACTTCTGGCGGGACAGGCCGGGAACCCCGAGCGCACCGACGGTGTCGAAGACCCCGAGAAAACGGATCTCGACGTCCTCGTCGGAATAACACGATGCGGCGAAGTCGCTCTTGGCACGACGGAAGTCCTCCGAAGGTGCTTCGTCTGCGCGCGGACGGCCACGGTAGAGCGAGATCGCTGACCGCAGTTTGTTGTCGGCGAGCCCGTCCGGCGTCAGCAGTCCGATGGCCTTCGTCATGCCGACCAGCGAGCGCGCCGTGTACGCACCCCGGCTGAACCCGAAGACGAACACCGCGTCGCCCGGTTCGTAGTTGAGTGCGAGGAACCGATAGGCGCCGACGATGGCAGCATCGAGTCCGATACCGAATGCGCCGCCCAGGATGCGTTCTGCCGCAGTGGCTCCCGTACCCACCCCGCTCGTGTAGAAGACGATCTGCATGGTGCCGCCGACCGGCGTCGTCTCGATGGCGCGGGCGATCTTCTCGATGTTCGAGACGTATTGGTCGTCAGCACGCTTCCACGTTCCGTCGCAGCAGATGATGAGATTCTTCATACCTGGGCCCCCGCCCTCTCGGTGTTAGCGACTCCGGTCGGATATCAGGTTCGCCAGATCTGCTCGATCGGTGAGATCGAGCTTGGTACAGGCCCGGTAGATGTGGCCCTCGACGGTGCGCACCGACACGGTGAGTCGCTCGGCGATGGACTTGTTCGACAGGCCCGACGCCACCAGGGTGGCGATCTCCCGTTCCCTGGCTGTCAGCGGCAGCGGATTGGCCGCGGCGACCATCGCGGGCGTGCGCAGTCCCCCACACGCCGCCGACAACCGGTTGGCCCGCGCCGACGAGGAGGCGAGCGCGGCCCGCCGGCCCGCATCGCTGTGCGCGCTCGCGGCCTGGGCCGATGCGTCGGCCGCCGACGCGATGGCGCCCAGGTCCTCGAACTCGGTCGCACTGGAATCCAGATCGAAGCCGTCGCCGGAGGCCACTGCGGCGGCATGCCGCGCGTACGCACCCACGAGGACGCCGTCGATCCGCCCCGCCAGTTCGTCCAGTCGACCGGCGACGGTGGGGTCCCCGAAGCGGGCCGCAGCGTGCAGCGCTTCGGCCTCCGCGGCGAATTGACCTGCCGCCGTGGCACTGTCCGCGGCGCGGCGGGCGAGCGACACCGCTTCTCCGGTGACCCCCTGTGACGCGGAGACCCAGGCCGCTGCAGTGGTCAATTGCGGATCGAAAACGGCCACATACCGTCCGGTTCGCCCGCGGGCGTCGGCGAGCACCCGTTGCGCGGCATCGGCTTTGCCGAGGGCGGAGTACGACTGGACGAGACCGATCTGGGCTGGAAATCCCCACGCAGCACCGGCCGTGGTGTCCAGGGCCGCAAGACTCTGCTCATACCGGGCGGCGGACTCGCGAAGCCTGCCGCGCGCGAGGTCAACGGTGCCCATCACGATGTTCGCCAGCGCCCAACCGAGGAACTGCCCGGCGGTGGAGAACGCGAGGTACCGTCCGGCGCGTTGTTCCGCGACGTCGAAAGCGCCGATCAGCGTGAGCCCCAGTACTTCTCCGAAACCGGTCGGAAAGCGGAGCAATCCGTCGGTCTTCGCCTCGACCGCCTGGCCACGTTCGGCGAGCGCAGCCACCTCATCGCCTCGACCGGAGAGGGCACGCGCCAGGCCTCCTCCAAAGCACGCCCACTCCAGCGCCCACGGACTGGCCCCCGGCGAGTCCAGGACCACCTGCGCGCGGCGCAGCGCCTCCTCCAGTCGGCCTTCGAACAGCGCACATGCGGACGACATGCCTTCGACCACCAACTCCAGGGCGGGGTGATCGACCCGTGAGGACACGAGCTCGAGAACCTCATCTGCGCGATCGCTGTCCCCCATCGACCAGAAGAGGTTTCCGACGCGGGTCAGACCCCACTGCACCAACTGGAGCTGGTCCAGCTCCGCAGGATCGAATGCGGTCAGCACGGCGTCGGCGTCCTCCGCGCGGCCCTGCCACAACAATGCCCTGGCGAGAAGGTCAGCTGCGGCCAGTCCCCCACCACCGGCGAGGGCCGCCTCCGCGAAGCGCTCGCCCAGTGGCAGGTTCGCCAGGGCGATCGCGTCGTGAGCTGCTGTGCGGAACAGCTCGACGTCGAGGCTCTGATCGCTGTCGAGTGACAGCTCGGCCAGCCGGATACGTTCGGACGCGGTGGTGACCCCGCCGGCGAGCAGCGCGGTGACCAACCGGCCACGCAGACGTCTCGCCGAGGCGATTCCGAGTCGCCGACGAATCACGTCGCCGAACAGTGGGTGCGTGTAGTGGACGTCGAAATGCTGTCCGTCCCTGGCGACCCGGATGAGGCCGCGGGCCTCGGCATCGTCGACCGCGGCTTCCCCGGCAAGGTCGCACAGCACATCGAGATCGAGCGGTTCGCAGAACGTGAGCAACTTGAGCACCGAGAGGGCCTCGTCTTCGAGCTGCTCGATGCGACCCTCGAGGAGTGAGGCCAACTCGGAGGTGACTGCCGCGCGGCCGCGCAGCTGCCATACCCCGCGCACCTGACGCAGCGCACCGGACTCGAGCGCCCCCTCGACCAGATGATGCAAGTACAGGGCGTTTCCGCCGGAGGCATCCCAGATGACGTCGGCGCTCAAACCTTCGAGCCGGCCCCCGAGGACGGATTCGATGAGTTCGACGCTCTGGGTTTTGGTGAAGGGCGACAGTACAATCCGGACGAGGTGGCGATCTTTCCACAGCGAGGTCACGGCATCGGGTACGGTCTCGCCGCTGCGAACGGTGGCGATGATGCGTACGGCCCGGTCGATGGCGAGCTGATGGAGCAGGGTGGCGGAGAGTTCGTCGAGCAGGTGCGCGTCGTCGACGCCGATCACCGTGTCTCCCCCGGAGAGAAGCGACTCGCGCGCCGCCGACATGAACGTCACCGGGTCGGTGGCGGTGGTCGGCCCCACCAGGTGCGCAAACGCACCCAGCGGGATACTGCGCGCCGACTCGGTTCCGGCGACCCACCGGACCTGCCCCGGTATTGCTCCGGTCGCGTACCGGGCCAAAGTTGTCTTGCCCACGCCAGGATCGCCGGTGAGTACCACTCCGAGATCGGCCGTCTCGGAATCGAGAGCCGCCTGGATCGTCTTGAACTCCAGCTCGCGCTCGATCAACGGCCATGTGCGTGCCACGCGTTGATTCTAGGCTGCCCGCGCAAGCCGAGGGAGCTGAATAACTTTAGTTATCCTCACGAAATCGATTGCGTGCCAAAGACAGACATCGCCAAGGCCTCGCCCCGGCATCAAAGACCCTGTGCCGCAGCCTCATCCCGCACCGGATTGGCGACCGTCGTCCATTTCTCGCTGCGGATCCGCCACGAGACAGTGAGCAGTCTCAGCACCATGAACAGGATCAGCCCGCTCCAGATCCCCGCCAGGCCCCAATCAAAGATCAGCGAGAACCAGATCATGGGCAGAAACCCGACGAGGGCACTGACCAGGGTCGCAGTGCGCAGGAACGCCGCGTCGGCGCTGCCGAGCAACACCCCGTCGAGCGCGAAGACGATTCCGGCGATCGGCAGCATTGCGACAAAGAACCACCACGGAGTACCGACCGTCCGGAGGACGTCGGTATCACCGGTGAAGATCTTCGGGATCACAACGTTGCCCGCTGCAAAGATCACAGCCAGACCGATCGACACACTGAGCGACCACACCGTGACACGCTTGGTCACCCGCCACGCAGCCGGAACGGCACCGGCACCCAGCGCAGCGCCGACGAGAGCCTGGGCCGCGATCGCGAACGAATCCAGCAGCAGCGCCACAAAGTTCCAGAGCTGCAGTACCAGCTGGTGTGAGGCCACGGCTGCGACACCGAATCGGCTCGCAACCGCAGCTGCGGAGAGAAAGCAGATCTGAAATGACAAGCTGCGCACGATGAGGTCGCGGCCCAGCACCAGCTGGCCCCGGATGATCGGCCACTGCGGGCGCGAGCCGCCGGCAGCCGGGTGCTGCGCGCTGTCGCGCCACACCCTCACGGCGAACAGCATTCCCGCGATGCTCTGGCCCACCACGTTCGACACCGCGCTGCCTTCGAGTCCCAGCGTGGGTGCACCGAGCAATCCGTGTACGAGAACCGGGCACAACACCGCCGAGACACCAAGGCCGACCACGACGTAGATGATCGGCCGCCGGGTGTCCTGGACCCCTCGCATCCAACCGTTACCCGCCATCGAGAGCAAGATGAGCGGAACACCCCACACGGCGATGCGCAACCACGTGGTGGCCTCTGCGGCCACCTCTCCACCGCCGGTGAGCGCGGCGAGTATCCACGGGGCGCACACACCCACCACCACCACGATCACAGCGCCCACGCCGAGCGCGATCCAGCTCGCCTGAACGCCTTCGGCGACGGCCCCCGCCCTGTCGCCCCGGCCGAACTTCTGGGCCGACCGCGCGGTGGTCCCGTACGACAGGAAGGTCAGCTGCGTGCTCACCACCGACAGCACCAGCACACCGACACCCAGCGCAGCGAGATCGAGGCCACCGAGCCGACCGACCACGGCGAGATCGAGCATCAGGTAAAGGGGTTCGGCGACCAGTACCACCAGAGCAGACAGCGACAACCGTAAGATCGTGCGGCTGGTCGGGTTGTATTCGTCGCGGACCTCGGCATCCGTCGAGGCCCGGTTCGGCGAGGCGCTCACACCGAGCGCAGCAGCTGTCCGACCACCTCGTCGGCAGAGCCGGAGGCGCTGTACCCACAGGCCAGCCGATGGCCGCCGCCGCCGTGGGCGCGCGCGATCGGGACGAGATCGACCTCGGATTTGGCCCGCATCGAGACGGTCCAATCGCCGGGACCGGCCTCCTTGAACACCACCGCGACCTCGGCCTCGGCAGTCGTACGGACGATGTCGACCACGCTTTCGCTCTCCTCCCAGCCGAGCGCTCGAGTGGACTCGTGATCGACGACCGCGTACACCAGGCCCCGGCCACCGAACGCCTCCTCCACCAGGACTGCGGAGTCGAGTGCGGCGGACACCATGGACAGCCAGGCGAAGCGATGGGTGTCGAGCAGGTGGCGTGTCCACGTCCGGCCGTCGACGCCGAGCTCGAGTAGCCGCGCCGCGATCCGATGCGACTTCGGTTGCGCCCACTTGAACGAGCCGGTGTCGGTGACGACGCCGGCGTACAGGCACGTTGCAACACCCACGTCGAGTGGCACGCCCAGCGCGTCGATGATGGCCAGCGCCAGTTCGGCGGTGCAGTCGGCGCCGGGATCGACGAGGTTGACGGTGCCGAAACCTACATTCGAGGCGTGGTGATCGACGACGATGGATTCAGTTGCCGATTCGAGCACCCCGGCCAAGGCCTCGAGCCTGTGGATACTCGCACAATCGACGGCGACGACGACGGGGTATCCGACGACGTCCTCGGGCTCGACGAGCAGGTCGGCGCCCGGGAGTTCGGCCAGCGCGGCCGGCAACCGGGTGGGACCGGGAAAACTGACCTCGACCACCGTGCCCCGGCTTCGCAGCGCCCCCGCGATGGCGAGGCCACTGCCGATCGTGTCGGCATCAGGACGGGTATGACAGAGCACCGTGACGTGATCGGCCGAAGCCAATACATCTACGACAGAACGCAACGCGAGGGCTGCGGTGACCTCTGTGGTGTTCACCGCTCGCCAGTGTCCTCTGCGGCGTCCTCGGCCTCATCTGCCTCATCGGCCGCCCGCGGCTCGCGATACGGGTCCGGGTCACCGGCCGGCGCGGCGTCACGTGCGAGCCGGGCGACTTCCTCGTCCTGCAATCGAGCACGTTCGAGAAGCTCTTCCATGTCGCGAGCGGTGTCCGGCACCTTGTCGAGCACGAAGGACAACGTCGGGGTGAACCGAACCCCGGTGCCCGCGCCCACCTTCGAGCGCAGGATGCCGGTGGCCTTCGCGAGACCCGCAGCAGCCGAGGCGTAGTCCGGTTCGACGTTCAGTGACGGACCCATGACGGTGTAGAACACCGTCGCGTCGTGCAGGTCGCCCGTCACCTTGGCGTCGGTGACCGTGACATACGCCAGTCGCGGGTCTTTGATCTCCTTGGCGATGGCCGAGGCGACGATCGAAGAGATCCGCTTTGCCATCCGCTGTGCCCGGGCGGGATCTGCCATCTCCAGCTCACTCTCCTTCTTCGAGACGTCCGACCGCGTCGAGACGCCTCAACCTTGTTCGAGACGTTCGACGTGCCGGCTCGATTACCGATCTTCGTCGCTACTGCAACTCTAATCTTCGTCGCTGTCGACAGGTCTAATCATCGTCTGCACCGCCACGCACGAGACGACGGACCGACAGCACTTCGATCTCGGGGCGGCCGGCCACCAACGCCTCACTGGCATCGAGGATCTCTCCGAGACGCCTGGCGTCACCCGCGACCGCCGCGACACCGATCCGGGCGCGTCGGTGCAGATCGTGATCGTCGACCTCCGCAACGGACACCCGCAGACGCGCCAGTGCTGCGACGATGGGTCGCACCACTGAGCGCTTCTGCTTGAGAGAGCGGATGTCGCCGAGTAACAGGTCGAATTCCAGCGAACCGACGAACATCACGCCCTACCGGCCCGGGTCAGTCCCGCGCCTTTTCCCGCAACTCGTACGTCTCGATGACGTCGTCGACCTTGATGTCCGTCGATGACGTCACTCACGCGCCTTCTCTCGCAACTCGTACGTCTCGATGACGTCGTCGACCTTGATGTCGTTGTACGTGATGGTCAGACCGCACTCGTAGCCGTCGCGAACCTCGGTGGCGTCGTCCTTCTCCCGCTTGAGCGAGGAGATGGTGAGGTTGTCGGCGACCACGACGTTGTCGCGGAGCAACCGTGCCTTGGCGTTTCGGCGCATGACACCCGAGGTGACGAGGCAACCGGCGATGTTACCGACCTTGGACGAGCGGAAGATCGCGCGGATGTCCGCCCGGCCCAGCTCGACCTCTTCGTAGATCGGTTTGAGCATGCCCTTGAGCGCGCTCTGGATCTCGTCGATGGCCTGGTAGATGACCGAGTAGTACCGGATGTCGACACCCTCGCGGTTCGCGAGTTCGG
Source organism: Williamsia soli (assembly GCF_017377795.1). Classification (GTDB taxonomy): domain Bacteria; phylum Actinomycetota; class Actinomycetes; order Mycobacteriales; family Mycobacteriaceae; genus Williamsia; species Williamsia soli. Next base: position 658,265 of record NZ_JAFRDR010000002.1, read on the forward strand.
TTGCCTTGCCCTCGGCCCGCACGTTGAACCCGATGATGATCGCGTTCGATGCGGACGCCAGGTTGACGTTGGTCTCGGTGACGCCACCGACACCACGATCGATGACCCGCAACTGCACCTCGTCGTCGATTTCGATGCCGAGCAGTGCCTCTTCCAAGGCCTCCACGGTTCCCGAGTTGTCACCCTTGAGGATCAGGTTCAGCTGCGAAGTCTCCTTCAGTGCCGAATCCAGATCTTCCAAGCTGATCCGCTTGCGGCTACGCGCGGCCAGCGCGTTGCGCTTACGCGCATTACGGCGGTCGGCGATCTGCCGGGCTATACGGTCCTCGTCGACGACCAGCAGGTTGTCGCCGGCACCGGGCACCGAGGTGAAACCGATGACCTGGACCGGACGCGACGGCAGCGCCGCCGTGACGTCCGCGCCGTGCTCATCGACCATGCGACGCACACGTCCGTACGCGTCGCCCGCCACGATCGAGTCGCCGACCTTGAGGGTTCCGCGCTGCACGAGCACGGTTGCCACGGGCCCACGACCACGGTCGAGGTGCGCCTCGATGGCGACACCCTGGGCATCCATGTCCGGGTTGGCGCGCAGGTCGAGCGAGGCGTCCGCGGTCAACAGCACCGCTTCGAGCAAGGCGTCGATGTTGGTGCCCTGCTTGGCGGAGATGTCGACGAACATGGTCTCGCCGCCGAAGTCCTCGGCGACCAGACCGTACTCGGTCAGCTGAGCGCGGATCTTCTGCGGATCTGCGCCTTCCTTGTCGATCTTGTTGACCGCCACGACGATCGGCACGTCGGCCGCCTGTGCGTGGTTGATCGCCTCGACCGTCTGCGGCATCACACCGTCATCGGCCGCGACCACGAGGATCGCGATGTCCGTCGCCTTGGCACCACGGGCACGCATGGCGGTGAACGCCTCGTGGCCAGGGGTGTCGATGAAAGTGACGAGTCGCTCGTTGCCGTCCAGTTCGGTGAGGACCTGGTAGGCACCGATGTGCTGGGTGATGCCTCCGGCCTCACCCTCACGCACCTTCTCGTTACGGATGGTGTCGAGCAGCCGGGTCTTACCGTGGTCGACGTGACCCATGACGGTCACCACCGGCGGACGCTGTTCGAGATCTTCCTCGCCACCGGCGTCCTCGCCATAAGTGAGGTCGAAGGAGTCGAGCAGTTCGCGATCTTCGTCCTCCGGGCTGACGACCTGGACGACGTAGTTCATCTCGCCGCCGAGCAGCTCCAACGTCTCGTCGTTGACCGACTCCGTCGCCGTGACCATCTCGCCGAGGTTGAACAGCGCCTGGACCAGCGAGGCCGGGTTGGCGTCGATCTTGTCGGCGAAGTCCGACAGTGAAGCACCACGGGCAAGGCGAATGGTCTCGCCGTTGCCACGGGGCAGCCTTACGCCACCAACTGCCGGGGCCTGCATGCTCTCGTACTCGGCGCGTTTCGCACGCTTCGACTTGCGACCGCGACGAATGGCTCCGCCCGGGCGACCGAACGCACCCGCGGCACCGCCGCGACCACGGTTACCGCCGCCTGGACGACCGCGGAATCCACCGGGAGGACCACCGGGTGCACCGGTCGGCGCACCTGCGCCGCCGCCACCACCGGGACCGCCGCGGTATCCACCGCCACCGCCGCCGGGTCCACCACGGGCTCCGCCGGGTCCACCACGGGCTCCGCCGGGACCGCCACGTGCGCCGCCCGGTCCACCGGGGCCGCTGGGACGAGCCGAGCGAGCAGGCATCGCACCGGGATTCGGGCGGGGAGGCATGCTGCCGGGGCTCGGGCGAGGACCGCCCTGGCCCGGAGCCGGCCGACCGCCACCTGTTGCACCACCGGGTGCCGGACGCGCTCCGCCACCTGGACGGGGCCCACCGGTTCCGGGTGCCGGACGAGTCGCGGGACGCTCCACCGGAGCGGCCGTCGAGTAGGGGTTGTTTCCGACCTTCGGCTTGCGAGGACCTGGCTTGGGGCCAGGGCCGGCGCCTGGAGCCGGGCGACTGGCCGGAGCCTGTGCCGCAGAAGCCGCAGGGGCCTGCGGGGCAGCCGGTGCAGGTGCCTGCGCAGCAGGCGCGGCCGGACGTGCCGCGGGGCTCGGAGCCGGTGCTGCGGGCGCAGGCGACGATTGCGCTGCGGGAGCAGCCGGTGCCGCCGGAGCGGGCTTCGGCGCGCCGGGCCTCGCACCTGGGGTCGGCGCACTTGGGGTCGGTGCGCCTGGGGTGCGCCCACCTGGAGTCGGGGCACCTGGGGTCTGCGCACCTGGAGTCTGCGGACCTGGGGTTTGGGCGCCTGGGGTCTGGGCACCGTTCGATGCCGGTGCGGGCTTTGCCGTCGGGCGGGAGCCGCCCGGTTTGGCACCTGATGGTTTTCCTGCCGGGGCGTTGCCGCCCGGGGACCCGCCGTCTGCGGCGGGAGCGTCCTTCCCGGGGAAGGACTGACGAAGTCGACGGGCCACGGGGGCCTCTACGGTCGACGACGCGGATTTGACGAACTCACCCTGCTCACTGAGGCGCGCGAGAACTTCTTTACTCGTCACACCTAGTTCTTTGGCCAATTCGTGCACGCGGGCCTTGCCTGCCACTGCTCTCCTCACTTGGAGGTCGAGCGGCATTGCCCGCTACGACCTCGGTTTACGTCCGAAACTCGCTCATCGCAAGAACTTCACGGTGTGCTCATGTCTTCTGCTACCTGTTCCTCAGTGGCCGGCTTCTGCCGGCCTCTCTGTGTGGCTACCGATTCGATCTCTCGCGTCAGTAGATCGGCGTCGACGGTCAACCCGCCGATCCGAAATGCCCTGGCGAAGGCCTTCCGCTGCACCGCATAGCCCAAACACTCGGGATCCGGATGCAGCCAGGCGCCACGCCCTGACATGGTCTTCCGGTGGTCGATCACGACCACCGGTGGACTCTCGCCCGTGTAAGCCGCCAGCCGAACGAGTTCGGCGGCCGGGCGACACTGACGACAACCGATGCAGGTACGCATCGGAGGTTTTTCGCGGTGGAGCGAAGGATCACTGTGGACCATCGACGAGTCTACCGTCCGCAGCACGTCTGATGCCAATGAGACCCACCGATGACCGTGTATCTCAGCTCGCACCCGCGTCGGACGTGGCAGTGTCGGCGTCGCTCTGGGCGTCGCTGCGGATGTCGATACGCCATCCGGTCAGCCTCGCTGCGAGGCGCGCGTTCTGCCCTTCCTTACCGATGGCCAGGGACAACTGGTAGTCGGGCACCACGACTCGGGCGGCCTTGGCAGCCAGGTCGACCACCGTCACCGAGACGACCTTGGACGGCGACAACGCGTTGCCGACGAAGACGGCCGGGTCCGTGTCGTAGTCGATGATGTCGATCTTCTCGTCGCCGAGCTCCCGCATCACGTTGCGGACCCGCTGCCCCATCGGACCGATGCAGGCGCCCTTGGCGTTCAGGCCGGAGACGCCGGTGTGGACCGCGATCTTCGAACGATGCCCGGCTTCGCGGGCCACGGCGACGATCTCGACGGAGCCGTCCTCGATCTCGGGAACCTCCAGGGAGAACAGTTTGCGCACGAGGTTGGGATGGGTGCGCGAGAGGGTGATCTGCAGCCCACGCTGGCCCCGGGTCACCCCCACCACGTAGCACTTGATGCGTTCGCCGTGGACGTACTTCTCGCCGGGTACCTGTTCGGCGGGAGGGAGTACGCCCTCCTGGCCGGTCGCCTCGCTGCCGATGCGCACGACCACCAGGCCGCGGGCGTTCGCCCTGGCGTCCTGCTGGACGACGCCGCCGACGATCTCGCCCTCGTGGGTCGAGAACTCGCCGAAGTTCTTGTCGTGCTCCGCATCCCGCAAGCGCTGCAGGATGACCTGCCGTGCTGTGGTGGCGGCGATCCGGCCGAATCCCTCTGGGGTGTCGTCCCATTCAGAGATCGTGTTCCCGTCTTCATCGCGTTCTTGGGCCATCACCCGCACCGAACCGGACTTGCGGTCGACGTCGATGTAGGCGTGCTGGGCGAATCCGTCGGTGTGCCGGTACGCCGTCAGGAGCGCCGATTGGATGGTCTCGATCACCGTGTCGATCGAGATGCCCTTCTCCGCCTCGATCATCCGAAGAGCAGCAATGTCGATATTCATTTGTTCCCTTTCCGTCTTGCCTCGATCTGTTCGGCATCGAGGCCGCACATCTGTAATTCGGCCGCACCGGGTTCACTGAAGTCGACCTGGACGTGGGCGACGCGCACCGTCTCGAGTGGCACCGTCTGCGTCGAGAGGCCCTTTCCGGACTTGGTGACCAGCGTGAGTGTGGTCTCGGTGTCGTCCAGCGACCCGACACGTCCCGACAACCGCTGCGCGGGTTCGGTGGCCAGGTCGATGACCACCTTGCGGCCCGCCGCCCTGCGCCAGTGCCGCGGGGCGGTCAGCGGTCGATCGACCCCGGGCGAGGTGACCTCGAGGGTGTACGTGGGCAGCGTGGCGACGACCTCATGACCGGAGGTGTCTTCATCGTCGGGGTCGCCGTCGAGCACCTCGGAGAGCGACCGGCTCAGAGCGGCGAGTTCGTCGAGACCGGCGCCACCGTCGCGATCGACCATGAGGGTGATCACGTTCTCCTGACCGGAGGAGACGACGGTCAGCTCTTCGACGTCGAACCCGTTGCCGGTCACGACCGGTTCGAGTAATTCGCTGATGCGGTCGCGGTCGATTGCCCCAGGCATTCGGCGTTCCCTCCGTGTGCAGTTGTCGGTGTAGCGGGACCGGTGCGCCCGGTGTTCGACTCCCGACGCCCGCGGTCGCAGGTGCACTCAGCTTAACGCCCCGGCGGGGGTGCTTTCTCCCATCACGGCCGACGGGTCTCGCCGACCGTGCCCGGGGCGGTGGGTCCCACGCTGGACGCGGACTGCTGGCACTATGTGTCCCTGTGACGGTCAGTGGCCTCGTGGAGGCAGCAGAAAGCGGGTTTCGACCCTCGCGCCGGTCGTTCGTGCGTTCGGCCGCCGCCTTGTCCATCGGAGCGCTGGCGATCACGGCGGTCGGGGCCTGCGGCACCGGTTCCGGCGTGAGCGCCGAGCAGCAGCTGGCCGACCGATTGCTCCCCCAGGTCGCCGCGGCTAAGGCCGACGCGCTGGCGGCCAACGCCGCCATCGCCACCAATCCCGACCGCGCCGCCGCCCTCGGCGTCGTCGCCACAGAGCGCACTGAGCATGCCCGGGTACTCGCCGAGGAGATCACCCGCCTCGACACCGGCCGAGCCCGGACCGCCTCGAGTTCGGCGGCGCCCAGCTCGGCGGAGCCCACACCACCGAGCCTCGAGCAGTTGCGTAGCCAGCTGTCGGCCTCGGCCAGGTCTGCCGGCGACCTCGCCGTCGAACTCGATGGCTACGTGGCGGGTTTACTCGGATCAGTCAGTGCGGGTGTGACCACCGCGGTGGCGGTGCAGCTCGCATGAGCCGGACCACGGACGCGTTGGCCGTCGCCTTGACCGCTGAGAACGCCGCCATCTTCGCCTACGGGGTGGTGGCCGCATATGCGGCATCGTCGCGTTCTCAGACCATTGCCGAGTACACGGCCGAACATCGTTCCCGGCGTGAGGAATTGGTGGCAACGCTGACCGCGGCGCAGGCCGAGGTGCCCGCAGCCGCAGCGGGGTACGACCTCAGCGCCCCGATCACGGACCCGGCGTCGGCGTTGACCGTGGCACTGACCGCCGAAGAAGACTGCGCAGTCGCCTACCGGGCGCTCATCGAACAGGCCGAGGACGTCGGTGCCCGCAGGCTGGCTCTCGACGGCCTGACAGACTCTGCGGGCCGCGCAGCCAATTGGCGCCTGGTGCTGCGCATCTCACCAGCCACCGTCGCCCTCCCCGGCTCCGCCTGATCCACGAACCCACGTAAAGCAGGCAAACCCAGGTGTTGCTGCACCTGGGTTTGCCTGAGTCCACTGGTTTTGTGAGAGGTTCAGCGGTTCGCGACGATGGTGTCCACCGCGGCGTCGGAGGCGACCTCGGTCGCCTCGCCGGTGAAACGATCGCGAATCTCGACGGTCCCGTTCGCCCAGCCGCGGCCGACCACGACCACCACTGGCATACCGAGCAGTTCGGCGTCCTTGAATTTGACGCCGGGCGAGGCCTTACGGTCATCGATGAGCACCGAGAATCCGGCGGCGTCCAAGTCGGCGGCCAGTGATCGGGCACCGCTCCAGGCACCCTCGTCCTTGTTCGCGATCACCAGGTGGATGTCGAACGGCGCAACCTCTTTGGGCCAGCGCAGCCCCTTCTCGTCGTGATGCTGCTCGGCGATGACCGCCACCATCCGCGACACCCCGACACCATAGGAACCCTGGATGAGCCGGACCGGTTTGCCGTTCTCGGCCAGCACACCGACGTCGAATGCATCGGTGTATTTCGTGCCCAGTTGAAAGATGTGACCGATCTCGATACCACGGGCGGTCACCAGGGTTCCGATCCCGTCGGGCGAGGGATCACCGTCGCGTACCTCGGCGGCCTCGATCGTGCCGTCCGGCACGAAGTCGCGTCCCGCTACGAGGTCCACGACGTGTTCACCGGGCGCGTTGGCTCCGGTGATCCACGCAGTGCCGTCGACGACCCGCGGGTCGACCAGGTACCGCACACCGTTGTCCTGCAGGCCCTTCGGGCCAATGTAACCCCGGATCAGAAAGCTGTGCTTCGCGAAGTCGGCGTCGGTGATGAGCTCGACGGCGGCGGGTTCGACGGCCGCCTCGAGGCGCTTGAAGTCGACCTCACGGTCTCCGGGGACGCCGATCGCCAGCAGCTCTTCCTTTCCGTCAGGACTGCGCAGGTTGACGACCACGTTCTTGAGGGTGTCTGCGGCGGTGAATCCACGATCCGGGAAGGTCTCCTGGGCCCACGCGACGAGGGTGTCGATGGTCGGGGTGTCGCCCGTGTCGTACACGGCCGCCGCAGGGAGGCCCTCGATGGGCAGTGCGGGCGGTGCGGGTGTGATGACGGCCTCGACATTGGCGGCATAACCCGACTCCGGGCTGCGCACATAGGTGTCCTCCCCGACTTCGCTCTCGGCCAGGAACTCCTCGGATGCACTGCCACCCATGGCACCGGACGTTGCCGCCACGATCACATATTTGACCTGCAGCCGGCGGAAGATCTGCTGGTACGCCTCGCGGTGGGCATCGTAGGACGCCTTGGAGCCATCGATGTCGAGATCGAAGGAGTACGAGTCCTTCATGATGAACTCGCGTCCCCGCAGGATGCCTGCCCGGGGCCGCTCCTCGTCGCGGTACTTGGTCTGGATCTGATAGAGGGTCACCGGGAGGTCCTTGTACGAGGAGTACTCGCCCTTGACCAGCTGCGCGAACAACTCTTCGTGGGTGGGCCCGAGCAACATGTCCGCGCCCTTGCGGTCCTTGAGCCGGAACAGGGCATCACCGTATTCCGTCCACCGGCCGGTGACCTCGTACGGTTCGCGGGGCAGGAGTGCAGGCAGCGAGATCTCTTGGCCGCCGATGTTGTCCATCTCCTCGCGCACCACATCTTCCACGCGGCGCAGCACCTTCAGCCCGAGTGGCAGCCAGCTGTAGACGCCTGGTGCGACACGACGCACATATCCCGCCCGGACCAGCAGCTTGTGGCTGGGTACCTCGGCGTCCGCGGGGTCATCGCGCAGGGTGCGCAGGAACAGGGTCGACATGCGTGTGATCACGTGTGCCACCTTAACGGGGCCGGCGCACCTGTCTCCCCGGTGGCAGGCGCAGGCGGGACATCGTGGTCACCCGGTTAAAGTGCGACTGTGTTGATCGTGCTGCCTCCGTCAGAGACCAAAGCCACCGGCGGCCGCGGGGCCGCCCTCGACCTCGACCAGTTGTCACTGGCCTCGCTCACGCCGATCCGCCGCAAGCTGGCGGACGCTCTCGTCACGCTTGCCGGCGATCCGGCAGCCAGCCAGCAGGCGCTCGGCCTCGGGGTGTCCCAAGTCGCAGAGATCGAACGCAATGCGCAGCTGTGGTCGTCTCCGACTCGCCCCGCGATCGAGCGCTACACGGGAGTGCTGTTCGACGCGCTCGACCATCCGTCGCTGAGCAGGGCGTCGAAGACCAAGGCGGCCGAGCGATTGGCCGTGGGCTCGGCGTTGTTCGGGGTCGTACGCGCCACCGATCCGATTCCCGCCTACCGGTTGTCCTCCGGGTCGAAACTGCCGGGGATGGGCACCCTTGCGTCGATGTGGAAACCGGCGCTCACCGAAGCCCTGACAGACCTGGGCGCCGATGTTGTCATCGACCTCCGCTCTGGTGGCTACCAGCAGCTCGGTCCCGTACCCGGCGCCATCACCGTCACGGTGCTGACCGAGGGGCCTTCGGGGTCACGAACCGTGGTGAGCCACTTCAACAAGCATCACAAGGGCGTACTCGCCCGTTCACTCGTCAGCTCACGTCGGCAGATCCGGGACGTGAACTCTCTCGCCGCCATCGCAACGGCAGGCGGTCAGCGCGCCGAGGTCGCCTCTGACAATGAGCTGATCATCCTCACGGACTGAGCGATACCCGATCAGGCGGTCAGCTCGTCCGGGTCGATGGACGTGTGTGCGGTCTCCTGGGCGGCCTGTCCCTCGGCGACGTCCTCCGGGGTGAACCGCATGAACAGGACCACTACGCCGGCGGCAACCGCGATCAACGCACAGCAGACGAAGGCGAGGCCGTAGCCGCTCGCCAAAGCATCCAACTCCAGGTCGTTCATCTGGTCCACGGGACCGGTGACCCCACCCTCGGACAGGGTCCTGCTGGTCACCATCGCGCCGACCGCGACCAGGGCGATGGCGCCACCGAGGTTCTGCGCGACCTGCGCCAGCGCCGTCAGCGGGCCGATCTCGGTGGGGCCGACGCCGGCGACCACGGACAGCGTCAGCGGAATCACCGCCAGACCCACACCGGCGCCGATCACGATCACGGGGAACAGGATGTGCGGGAAGTAGGCGGGTGCGTCTCGCGCGATGCTCGCCGCGTAGCCACAACCGGCGACGACGATCAAGCCGCCCGCGAGCACCAGCCACCGCGGCTGGTACTTCAGTGCGAGTTTGGAGGCGATCGCAGCCGCGGTACCCAGGCCGAAAGCGAACGGGACGACGGCCAGACCGCTCTGGATCGGCGAGTAATTCAAGATGCCCTGCAGGTACAGCGAGATGAAGACCGCCATACACATGATGATCGCGCCGGCGAGCAGGATGGCCACCAGCGCGGCGACCCGGCTCCCGTTCTTGAACAGGGAGAACGGCAAGATCGGGTTGTCCGCGTTCCGCTCGACCATTACGAAGGCGGCGAGCGACAGCAGTCCGACGACCAAGGGAACGACGACCACGGGCCGCAACCACCCGCCGGGGCCCTCGTTGACCGCCAACACGACCAGGGTGCAGCCGAGGGTCGCCAGGACGGCTCCGCGGACATCCAGAGGTAGGCGTTCGCCCTGCGACTCCTTCAGGAACAACACGGCGCCGCCGACGACGATGACGCCGATCGGCACGTTGATGAGGAACACCAGGCGCCACGAGAGTTCGGTGAGCACACCACCGGCGATGAGCCCCGCGACGGAGCCGATACCCGTCATCGCGGCATAGACGGCGAAGGCCTGGTTGCGGGGCTTACCGGGGGCAAACGTGGTGGCGACCAGCGCCATCGCCGTGGGTGCGGCGACCGCTGCGGCAGCTCCCTGCAGGGCCCTGCCCACGATCAGACTGATCGGATCCCAGGCCAGGCCGCAGATCAACGACGTCACGGTGAATGCAGCGACACCGGCGACGAACATGCGCTTGCGACCGAAGGTGTCGCCGAGACGCCCGCCGAGCAGCATGAGTCCGCCGAAGGCGAGTACGTACGCGGTGATGACCCAGGCGCCTGCGCTGTCAGAGAGCCCGAGGGCGTTCTGGATGCGTGGCAGGGCGAGTGCGGCAACAGTCCCGTCGAGGACGACCAGCAGCTGCATCCCGCCCAGGACGACGATCTGAGGTCCCCAGACGCGAGTCTGGCCGACCTCAGCAGCCATGTGCGTCGGTGGGGTCATGGGCTAGGACGCTACCGCCGTCGGACCGCCATTTCACAATCACGCTTGTCATGGTCGCGGTCGCACGCCTGTGTTGGTCGCCGGTCGGTCGGCCCGTGACGTCGTCGATGACGCCCGTCCAGGTCCTCACGGCCGCGCGGTCCCGGTGCTCCCTGACTCTGCGTCGAAGCCCGCCACCGGACCGATGACCACGATCGCCGGCGGCCGCACGTTCTGGGTGCGGGCGTCGACCGCGGCCTGCGACAGGGTGGACCGGACGAGTCGTTGACTGCCCAGCGTCGCGTTCTCGATGATCGCGACCGGGAGGTCGCCTGCCCGGCCACCGTCGATCAGCGCGGAGGTGAACACGTCGAGGCGTTCGACAGCCATCATGAGCACGATCGTGCCGCGCATCTGGGCCAGCGCGTGCCAGTTCACCAGGGAATCGGGATGCCCTGGCGGGATGTGTCCGGACACCACGACCACCTCGTGCGTGACGCCGCGATGGGTGACCGGGATCCCGGCCGCCGACGGACCCGCGATGGCGCTCGTGATCCCCGGCACCACCGTCACCGGGACTCCTGCCGCCACGCAGGCTTCGAGTTCTTCGAACCCGCGACCGTAGACGTAGGGGTCGCCGCCCTTGAACCGGACCACGAACTTGCCCGCCCTCGCCCGCTTGACGAGAACGTCGTTGATCGCCTCCTGCTTCATCGCGCGGCCATAGGGCACCTTCGCAGCATCGATGATCTCGACATGTGGCCCGAGCTCGGCCAGCAACGCGGGTGGCGCGAGCCGGTCCGCGACGACGACGTCGGCGGCGGCCAGCAACCTGCGGCCCCGCACGGTGATCAGATCGGGATCACCCGGACCGCCACCGATCAATGCGACACCGGGCGGGTGTGGCTCGCGCGCCGCCGCCTCCAGGCCGGCGGCTCCCAACTCTCCCCCGCCGAGCGCCTGCCCGATGGCCGTACGGACGGCCGCCGAACGCCGGTGATCTCCTGCCGCAAGCACCCCGATCCGGAGCTGATCGTGGGCCAGCGACGCGGGTGTCACCGCCGTCCCGTGCCGCGCATCGTCTGCGCGCACACAGAAGATTCGGCGCGATTGCGCTTCCGCGACCACCGCGGCGTTGACCTCTGCGTCGTCGGTGCACGCCAACGCATACCAGGCGCCCTCGAGATCACCGTCGCGGTACTTGCGAGTCTGTAGCGAGATCCCGGGGAAGGACTCCACGGTGGGAGTCGCCTGCGGGGCGATCACATGGATGTCGGCGCCACTGTCGGCCAAGGTGCCCAGGCGGCGTTGTACGACCGATCCCGCGCCGATGATGACCACCTTGCGTCCGGTGAGGTCGAGACCCACCAGATAGTGGTGATCCCCTTGGGAGTCACGGGACCCCGACTGCGCGTGCTGCGATGGGTTGAACTCCGCCTTCGACATGGGTAGACCGTACCCACGGCGCCGGGCGCCGCGGTGGCTCGGCCTCATGGCCGGGCCACCGAACTCGAAGCGGTGTAGAGCTCGAGGCGGTATGGCCCGATCATGGCCCAGGTCAGCGCTGGTGCACCCGGTCGACGGCTCGACGTGCCGCCCGCACGAAGCGTGCAATCCCCTGGGGATGGGCGGCCGGATGCGTGTGGAGGTAGGACGCGTGCACGCGGCCGGCGGTCCACCCCTCGGTCTGCGCCATGCCCTCTCGGCGCCAACCCCACGCCGACGGTGTCGTCCCGTCGACGGCGGCGACAGTGGTCCGATGGAACTCGTGCCCGCGCATCCGGGTCCCGGCGTCGAACAGGATCGAATCGGTCAGGGCGACCGCATCGCGGTAGCCGAGAGTCAGGGTCTTGCCGAATGTTCCACGTAGCGGGAGGATCCCGGCCATCGCATGATCGTCGAGGCTCTGCGCGAGATAGAGCAGTCCGGCGCACTCGGCATGGATGGGGACACCCGCTCCGGCTGCGGCCCGGAGCTGGGTCAGCAACCGCCGATTCGCGGCCAGCGCCGCAGCGTGCTCCTCTGGGAATCCCCCGCCGATCACCACCGCACCGCAATCGGCGGGCAACAGATCCGACAGCGGATCGAACGGCACGACCTCGGCACCCGCAGCGGTGAGCAACTCGGTGTGTTCGGCATACCCGAAGGTGAAGGCGGCACCTGCGGCAACCGCGACAATGGGCGGCGGACCGCGGTACTCGTCGCGGTGTGCGCCGACCTCCACGGCCGGTGACCACACCGGACCACTTCGACCTGCCCCGATATCCGCAGCGGCGATGATGGCGGGCAGATCCACAGCGCCACCGATCAACTCGGTCATGGCGTCGATGGCGGCAAGCGCCTCTGGACCGCGTTCGGCGGCGGGAATGAGCCCGAGGTGCCGCGAAGGGACCGCCATGCTCGCATTTCGCGGTACCGCTCCGAACACCTCGAGTCCGGCCCTGGCACACGCCTGCCGTAGGACCAGTTCATGTCTCGGCGACCCCACTCGGTTCAGGATCACACCTCGGATGTCGATGCCGGGATCGAAGCTGACGAAGCCGTGCAGGATCGCGGCCAAACTCTGACTGTGCCCGGAGGCATCGACGACGAGGATCACCGGAGCCCCGAGCAGCGCTGCCACCTGGGCTGTCGACCCAGGGGCCACCGCGGGCATGTGCTCCTCGGTGATGCGGCCGTCGAACAGCCCCATCACGCCCTCCACGACGGCGATGTCACAGCCGGCACTGCCGGAGCGGTAGAGCGGGCCGATCAGTTCTTCGCCCACGAGCACTGGGTCGAGGTTGCGACCCGGTCTGCCTGCGGCGAGGCCGTGATATCCGGGGTCGATGTAGTCGGGTCCGACCTTGAAAGGTGCAACCCGGTGCCCCGACCGCGCCAGCGCACCGATCAGACCGGTTGTCACGGTGGTCTTGCCGCTGCCGGAAGCAGGTGCGGCGATGACCACCGCCGGGGGTGCGCCGCTCACCATTCGATTCCCCGCTGCCCTTTTCGACCGGCGTCCATCGGATGGCGGGTCTTCACCATCTCGGTCACGAGGTCTGCTGCGTCCACCAGAGCCGCCGGCGCACGACGGCCTGTGATCACGACATGTTGTTTTCCCTCACGTGCCCGCAGCACCTCGACCACATCGTCGACGTCTATCCAGCCCCAGTTCAGGGGGTAGGTGAACTCGTCGAGCACGTAGAACTGATGCGTCTGATCGATGATCCGGCGGCGGATCTCTGCCCAGCCCTGAGCCGCCTGCTCGGCATGTTCGGTCTCGCCGCCGGCGTGCCTGATCCACGACCAGCCCTCACCCATCTTGTGCCACTGCACCGGTCCGCCCTGGCCGGTCTCGGTGTGCAGTTGGCCGAGAGCGGTGAGGGCGGACTCTTCTCCGACCTTCCATTTCGCGCTCTTGACGAATTGGAAGACACCGATGTCGAGCCCCGCGTTCCATGCCCGCATGGCCATCCCGAACGCGGCCGTCGACTTGCCCTTGCCGTCTCCGGTGTGCACAGCAAGGACCGGCTGGTTGCGCCTTGCCCTGGTGGTCAGACCGTCGTCCGGAATGACCGATGGAACTCCCTGCGGCACAACATTTCCCTTCTGGAGGTTGGACTCCGCTCCGACCTGGCGCGAACCCAAAACGGATGCCTGCGTTCAGGCCGCGGACCGGACGACGCCTGCGACTCCCCCGGCGGTCAGATCTGCGATCTGCACACATTCTCCACCGAGTTGACCAGCAAGCACCCGGGCGAGGCCCAGACGAACCATTCCCTGCTCGCAATCGATGACGATTGCCGAGGTGCCCTCCCGTCGGACGCGATCCGCCGCGGCACCGGCGCGCGCGAGCGCTGACGGCCCTGCGGTCGCTCTGCCATCGGTCAGCACCACCACGATCGGGCGTCGATTCGGCTCCTTGTGTCGGTTGCGCCGTACTACATCCCGAGCCGTCAGCAGACCTTCGGCAAGCGGTGTACGGCCACCGGTACGAAGCCCGGTCAGCCGGCGGACCGCGGCATCGACCGAACGAGTCGGCGGCACCGTGATCTCGGCGCCCGCTCCCCGTAGCGTCACCACGGCGACCCGGTCACGGCGTTGGTAAGAATCCCGGAGCATGGACACCACCGCCCCCGACACCGCATCGAGGCGCTTGCGGGCCGTCATCGACCCCGACAGATCGAGCACGAATACGACCAGGTTGCCCTCTTTGCCGCGCCGCAGTGCCCCGCGGATGTCCTGCGGCAACACCTGCAGCCTGGTGCTTCGCCGCTCTAGGTGATTGTCCGCGGCAGCGAGCACCGTACCGATCAGGTGTATCCCGTTGCCGCCCTCCCGTACACCGCGCACCGCCTGACCGCGAATACTCTGCGACGCAGACCGTCGTCCGGGTTCACCGTTGCCGACGCCGCGCGCCTTGAGCGCCTTGACCGCTGCGCCACCTGCGGTCGGCGAGAATCCCGGACCGGGAGGCGACACGCCACCGCCACCGGGGCCGTCGGGATCGGGGTCGGGCTCCGGATCCGATTGCTGCGCGGACGATTCCGACGGAGTGGGTCCCGCCGGCGGATCCTGTTCGGCGGTCGAGTCCGCGTCGGGGCGCGGAGTCTCGCTCGGGGCGGTCTGTTCATCCGCCTTGTCCATCGCGTCATCGAGTTGCTGTTCGGTGAGTCCGGGCTCGTCGAAAGGGTCGCGTCGACGGCGGTGTGGCAACGCCAGTTCCACCGCGCGCCGCACATCGATGTCTTCGACCCGCTCGGCACCCCGCCATGCCGCATGAGCCCGCGCGGTCCTCGCGACCACCAGATCGCCTCGCAGACCGTCGACCTCGAGTTCCATACAGATCGCGGCGATCCTGCGGAGCTGGCCCGGCGGCAACTCGACGGAGTCGAGATCCGCCCGCGCCCGCCCGATGGCTGCAGCGACTGCCGCGTCCTGGTCGGCGAAACCGGCAGCAAACCCGGCCGGGTCCTGCTCGTAGGCCATCCGGCGTTCGATCACGGACACCCTCGTGGCGACCTCCCGGGGTGCGCTGACGTCCACCGCCAGCCCGAACCGGTCGAGGAGTTGCGGTCGCAACTCGCCTTCCTCTGGGTTCATCGTGCCGACGAGAACGAATCGGGCTGCCTGCGTGTGGGACACCCCGTCGCGTTCGATGACGACCCGCCCCGTGGCGGCCGCGTCGAGCAACACGTCGACCAGGTGATCCGCGAGCAGATTGACCTCGTCGATGTAGAGAACACCGCCATCGGCGTTGGCCAACAGACCCGGCGTGAACGCCTTCTCACCTTCGGACAAGATCTTCTGGAGGTCGAGGGAGCCGATCACGCGGTCTTCGGTGGCACCGATGGGCAATTCCACCACCGACGACGACGATCCCGGCAGCAGCGGACCGAGCGCGCGGACCACAGTCGTCTTGGCCGTGCCCTTTTCTCCCCGCACCAGCACGCCGCCGATCTCCGGCGCGATGGCGGAAAGGATCAGGGCAAGCTTGAGTTGTTCCTGTTCAACGACCGCACTGAACGGAAAATGCGTGTCAGCGATGTGCGCCACCGCGAATCATGGGAACGTGCGGGACACCGTCCAGCAGGTGTTCTTCGCCGTCGACCGTGAACCCGTGCTTGGCGTACATCTCGACGAGGTACGTCTGTGCGTGGATGCGGCAGATGTCCGATCCGACGTCGGCCAGCGCGGTCTGCAGAAGCCGGGTGGTGTGACCCTGCCCACGATGCGAGCGCTCGGTGCACAGTCGGCCGATCCGGTACGACTTACCGCCGTCGTGCTCCTCGAGCAGGCGCAGAGTGCTGATGATCTCGCCGTCTTCCTCGAGCCACAGATGACGTGTGTCCTGGTCGAGATCACGTCCGTCGAGTTCGGCGTACGGGCACGACTGCTCGACGACGAACACCTCCACCCGCAGCTGCAAGATCTTGTACAGCGTCGACATGTCGATGTCCTGGGCCCAATAACGGTGCAGGCTTGCAGTTGCGGTCATATGCAAGTGCCTATCACACGGCGGTGGGCGTCGCCAGATGAGAATCTCCCTCATCCGCAACCGAAGCCGGGGTGTCCTGCAGGCCCAGCACCTTCGACGTCCAATCCCACACCTGCGCAAACAGATCGGGATTGTCGTTCAGTTTCGAACCGAGCGACGGGATCATCTCGCCGAGCACGGGCTTCCAGGCCGTGAAGTGCTTCGGGAAACAACGCTCGAGCACGTCGAGCATCGCGGGCACCGCGGTCGAGGCACCGGGAGAGGCGCCCAGCAGGCCGGCAATGCTGCCGTCCTCGGCCGCCACGACAGCGGTTCCGAACTCCAGTGCACCGCCGCGGCCCTTCTTGCGGATCACCTGGACACGCTGACCGGCGACGATCATCTCCCAGTCCTTGCCGTCCGCCCGCGGCACGAACTCGGAGAGCGTTTCGACCCGGTCGGCGGGTCCGGCAGCCAACTCGCTGATCAGGTACTTGAGGAGGCCGAACTCCTTGGGCGCGATCGACAGCATCGGCAGGACGTTGCCGGGCTTGACGGACGCGATGAGGTCGGTGTTCTTACCTTCTTTGAGGAATTTTGGCGACCAGCCGGCATACGGCCCGAACAGCAGTCCAGGTTTGCCGCCGATCACGCGAGTGTCCAAGTGCGGTACCGACATCGGCGGTGCGCCGACCGCGGCCTTGCCGTACACCTTCGCTGCGTGCTCATCGATGAGGGCCGGGTCGGTACAGCGGAAGAAGGCACCGCTGACCGGGAATCCGCCGAACCCCTTCGCCTCTTTGATGCCCGACTTCTGCAGCAACTGTAGAGCCCCGCCACCGGCGCCCACGAAGACGAAACCGGCCTTGACGGTGGACTTTTCCTTCGTACGCAGATTCTTGACCTTGATCCGCCAGTTGCCATCCGACTCTTTGGTGATGTTCGTCACGGCGTGACCGAAGTTGACTGTCGCACCGGCGTGCCCCAGGTAACCGATCAGCTGCTGGGTGAGGGCACCGAAGTCCACGTCGGTTCCGCCGTCGAACCAGTTCAGCGCCACCGGATCGGAAAAGTCCCGGCCCGCGGACATCAGCGGGAGCCGCTTGGTGAACTCAGCAGGATCGGTGATGTACTCCATCCCCTTGAACAGGGTTTCGCCTGCCAGATTGTCGTAGCGCTTGCGCAAGTAGTCGACGTTGGACTCGCCGTGCACGAAGCTGACGTGCGGGATGGGATTGATGAACTCGCTCGGATCCCGTAGCACCCCGGACTCCACGGAGTTCGCCCAGAACTGACGCGACACCTGGAACTGTTCGTTGATCGCGAGCGCCTTGGTGATGTCGACATCCCCGTCGGCGGTCTGCGGGGTGTAGTTCAATTCACACAACGCCGAGTGGCCGGTTCCTGCGTTGTTCCACGGATCGCTGCTTTCAGCGGCAGCGGCATCGAGGCGCTCGAACACTGTGATCGACCAGTCGGGCTGCAGCCGATGCAGAAGCGCACCCAGGGTGGCACTCATGATCCCGGCGCCTACCAGCACGATGTCGGTTGTGGTGACTGCGCCGTCGCGCGGGGTTGCAGACTCAGACACTCCAGCTCAACTTCCTGTTTCGGCGAACCTTCAGATGACTTTCATTGTTCCCTATCGGCGTCGGAAGACTGTAATGCGGTCGGCCGAAACCCGCACCATCTCCGGCCGCCCGACTCGCGCGCCTAGAGTGGGAAATCGTGGCCTCTTCCCGCTGGCAGCCCGATGTACTCGGCCCAGACTTCTCGGCATTGACCTTCGACCTCGGCAACGACCCCGACGGCGAGGGCCAGATCGCTGCGACCCTTATCCGGCACGAGCAGTCCACCGCCACCGCCGCCGTTCTGTACGTTCACGGCTTCACCGACTACTTCTTCCAGCGCCCGCTCGCGGAGTTCTTTGCGCAACGCGGATACGCGTTCTACGCGCTGGATCTGCGTAAGTGCGGGCGCTCGCAACGCCCCGGGCAGACGCCCCACCACATCACCGACCTGTCCATGTACGACGCAGAACTGGGGCTGGCGGCTGCGGAGATCAACGCCGCCGGCGGCGGCCGGCCCCTGTTGATCGCCGCGCATTCGACGGGCGGCCTGATCACCGCACTGTGGCTCGATCGACTCCGTCGTGGGCTCGATCGACCCCACCGTGGGCTCGATCGACCCCACCGTGATCCGACGGCAGGCAACCCCACCGGGCTGGTCCTCAACTCCCCCTGGTTCGACCTGCAGGGTGCCCCGATCCTGCGCAGCGCGGGGACCACGGTGGTGAACTCGGTAGCGCGGGTGCGCCCGCTGGCGACCATCCCCCGCAAGATCGCAGGCGCCTACGGCGAGAGCCTGCACAACAGTGTGCACGGTGAGTGGGAGTACGACCTGAACTACAAACCGCTGCACGGCTATCCGGTGACGTTCGGATTCTTGAGCGCGGTACGCCGGGGCCACGCCACGCTGCACCGAGGGCTCGACATCGGCGTCCCCTCCCTCGTGCTGCACTCGGACGCGACGACCTTGGCGGGATCGGCTGCCAACGGCGAGATCGCACACATCGACACCGCCGACGGAGTCCTGGACACCCGCCAGATCGCGCGGTGGACCGGCTGCCTGGGCAATCGGGTCAGTGCGGTCCCGGTGCCCGGCGCGCGTCACGATGTCTTCCTGTCCCGGCGGGGTGCCAGAGACACGGCATACACCGAGCTCGACAATTGGTTGCTGAGCAACGACGATCGGATACGAGGAGCCCTGCATGAGTGAGTCCACATCGGTTGACCTGGCCATCATCGGCTCGGGTACGGGAAACTCGATCCCTGACGAGCGGTTCGCCGATCAGAAGATCGCGATCTTCGAAGAGAGCATCTACGGCGGAACCTGCCTCAATGTCGGATGTATACCGACGAAGATGTTCGTCTACGCGGCCGAGGTGGCCGAAACCATTCGCGAAGGCGAGCGGCTGGGTGTCACCGGCTCCGTCGACAAGGTCGACTGGCCGGGCATCGTGAACCGGGTCTTCGGCCGAATCGATCCGATCTCCGCGGGCGGCAAGCGCTACCGGGTCGAGGACTGCGACAACATCACCGTCTACAGCAGTCACGTCGTCTTCGACGGAGTCGACTCCGAGGGCCGCTACCGGCTGCGAACCAGCGCAGGCGAGTTGGTGTTGGCGTCCCGGGTCGTCATCGCCTCCGGCTCCAGGCCGGTCATCCCGGACATCATCGCCGACAGTGGGGTGAGGTACCACACGAACGACGACGTCATGCGGCTACCGGAACTGCCGGAGCGACTCATCATCGTCGGTAGCGGCTACATCGCCGCGGAGTTCGCGCATGTGTTCGGTGCGCTGGGGTCGAAGGTCTCCGTCATCGCCCGCAGCGGCGCACTGCTCCGAACCCAGGACCCGGACATCTCGGCGCGCTTCACCGAGATCGCCTCGGCCGCATGGGATGTGCACTTCAATGCAGCGATCACCGCTGTCGAGTCCGTCGACGGCGCGATTCGCATCACGCTCGTCGACGACACCGTGCTCGAGGCGGACGCGCTTCTTGTCGCGGTCGGTCGGGTACCGAACTCCGACAGGATCGGCCTCGAGTCGATCGGCCTCGAGGTCGACGAAGACGGTCGCATCGAGCGGGACTCCTATGGCCGGACCGCGGCCCGCGGAGTATGGACGCTGGGAGATGTCAGCTCGCCGTACCAACTCAAGCACGTGGCCAATCACGAGGGCCGGGTCGTCCAGGCAAATCTGCTGCGGGGCTGGGACAGTGCGGATCTGCAGCCCTTCGATCTCCGCTTCGTGCCCGCGGCGGTGTTCACCCATCCGCAGATCGCTTCGGTCGGGATGAACGAAACCGAGGCCCGCGACGCCGGCCTCGACATCACCGTCAAGGTGCAGAACTACGGCGACGTCGCCTACGGCTGGGCGATGGAGGACAAGACCGGTCTGTGCAAGCTGATTGCCGAGAAGGGCACGGGCCGACTGCTCGGCGCCCACATCATCGGCCCGCAAGCACCCTCGATCGTCCAGCCGGTGATCCAGGCGATGTCATTCGGGCTCGACGCCGCCACGATGGCTCGCGGCCAGTACTGGATCCACCCAGGTATGCCCGAGGTCTTGGAGAACGCGCTGCTCGGGCTCGAGATCTGAGGGCTGTCAGTAGATCACCAGAGCGCTGACCGCAAGGCGATCTCGCTCGCCAGCGCTGCTGGTGCGTTCTGGGGGATCCAGTGATCGACGCCCTCCAGCGCCGCGAATCGATAGTCGGAGTACACGAATCGACTACTCCCCTGCGCCTGCTCCCGGCCCAGCGCGTCATCGCCGTCGCCCCACAACACCGTGGTCGGCGCCTCGATCGGAGGGCAGGCGAGGTTCGCTTTGATGTCGCCGGTGAAGTTGGCGCGATACCAGTTCAGGGCTGCGGTCAGAGCCGGCCGCTCGGTGAGCGGCAGCACACTGTCGTCGGGGACCAACTCGCGCAGGATCTTCGCGTCGTCGGCCAATAGCGTGTCCTCGGCGTCGGGCTTCACGAAATCGAGGATGTAGGACGATCGACCGCGTTGATCACTGCTCGCCAGCGATGCTGCGATGGCCGAGGGATGTCCGACGCTGACGGCGACCAACCCGGTGACACGGTTCGGGTAGTGCCCAGCCAGGTGCCACGCGACCAGCGATCCGAAGTCGTGCCCCACGACCATCGTGTACCCGACACCGAGCGCATCCAGGATGCCGACAGCATCGGATGCGAGGTGTCGAAGCTGGTACGCATCGACCTCATCGGGCCTGGCAGCTGGTGAGTATCCGCGCTGATCCGGGACGATCGTACGCAGGCCGGAGTCGTGCAGTCTCCCGACCACCGTATCGAAACAGGCTCCGGTATTGGGGAATCCGTGCAACAACAACACTGTCGGTCCGTTGTCCGGTCCCCCGATCCGGACGTCGAACTCAAGTTCACCGACGGTGATGGTGCGATGTTCGATGCTCACCCGGCCAGCCTACGTGTCGACCCGTTGGCGGCGGGTCAACTCAGCGAGGTGGTGATCACCGGCATGCGGGGAGGAACCCCCGAGCTGATGAGGTCTGTGACGAACTCCATATCGAGTTCGGTGTCGACCAGGTCGGCGATGAGATCGAGCTGCGCCATCCGGGCCTGCTCGAAGGAGACCTGCCCGACCTCGAAGCCGCCGCGCCCCACCCACCGGGCGACCTCACGCAGGTAGTCGCGGCGAAATCCGTCGTTCGCCAGCAGCCCGTGCCAGTGGGTCCCGGTGACCGCACCCGCAACACTTCCCTCGGGTCCGAGCTCGTCGTCGTGCAGCAGTGGTGCATCGTCGCCTCCGATCACGCGACCGTGATGGATCTCGTACCCGCGCACCACATTTCCCGATGCGACCCCCGCCGATTGCCGAAGGACCTTGCGGGCGGCGAACTGCACTGTCACCGTGAGGATTCCCAGCCCTGACACCGTTCCCGTGCGCGCTTCCACATCATCGACGATGGTGGTACCGAGCATCTGGTAACCGCCGCAAATGCCCAGGATCGGCTGATTGCGTCGGGCCCGTTCGGTGAGCACCTCGTCGATACCGCGGCCACGCAGCCAGGCAAGATCGGAGATGGTCGCCTTGCTTCCTGGCACGACGACGAGATCGGCACCTGCGACACTCGCCGGGTCGTCCACCCACCGCACGTCCACACCCGGCTCGCATGCCAGGGCCTCGACGTCGGTCGAGTTCGAGATCCTCGGCAACCGGATGGCGACGACGGACAAACGGGCCGAACCGACCGCGGGCGCGGCCCGTCCCACCGGCATGCCGACCACGCTCGCCAGGGAATCCTCCGCGTCGAGCCACAACCCGTCGGCATACGGCACGACTCCGATCGTGGGGCGGCCCGTCAGGTCGAATAGTTGCTGTAATCCGGGTTCGAGGATCGATCGATCGCCGCGGAACTTGTTGATCACGAAGCCGGCGATGCGGGCTTGGTCCGCCGGTGCCAGACAAGCCAGGGTTCCGAGCAGATGCGCGAGGACGCCACCCCGGTCGATGTCCCCGACCACGATCACCGGCAGGTCGCCGAGCTCGGCCAAACCCATGTTCGCGATATCGCTGCGCCGCAGGTTGATCTCTGCGGGCGAACCGGCGCCCTCGCAGATCACCACATCAAAATCTGCACGCAGAGAAGCCAATTCGTCAGATACGACACCAGCAAGGGACGCCCTGCGCGCATGATAATCGGCCGCACCGACCGTGCCGTCGACCTGTCCGCGCACGACGACTTGCGACCGGCGGTCACTGCCGGGCTTGAGGAGCACCGGGTTGAACCGTACCGAAGGCGCCAGCCCAGATGCGGTGGCCTGCATCGCCTGCGCGCGACCTATCTCGCCGCCGTCAAGGGTGACGACGGAGTTGTTGGACATGTTCTGCGCCTTGAACGGGGCCACCGAGACCCCGGTCCGATGCAGCGCTCGACACAGCCCCGCGACGATCAGACTCTTCCCCGCGTCAGAACTCGTGCCCGCAACGAGCAACGCACCCCGGGGCTGGGGAGCCAAGTCAGGCGTCCGGCAAGGTGAGGATCTCGGCTCCGGACTCGGTGACCACGAGGGTGTGCTCGAACTGGGCGGTCCACTTGCGGTCGGCGGTCGCGACCGTCCAGCCGTCGTCCCAGATCTCGTATTCGAGGGCGCCCAGGTTGATCATCGGTTCGATGGTGAACACCATGCCGGGTTCGATCAGGGTGTCGATGTTCGGCTGGTCGTAATGCAGGATGACCAGGCCGTTATGGAAGGTCTCACCGATACCGTGGCCGGTGAAATCACGAACGACGTTGTAGCCGAAGCGGTTCGCGTACGACTCGATGACGCGGCCGATCACGTTGAGTTCGCGGCCCGGGCGCACCGCCTTGATGGCACGGTTCGTCGCCTCTCGCGTGCGGTCGACGAGATCGATCACCTCAGGTGCGACCTCGCCTGCGAGAAACGTCGCGTTGGTGTCCCCATGCACGCCGTTGATGTAGGCCGTCACATCGATGTTGACGATGTCGCCGTCTTCGATCACTGTCGAATCCGGGATACCGTGGCAGATCACCTCGTTGAGAGAGGTGCAACACGACTTCGGAAATCCCTTGTAGCCCAGAGTCGACGGATACGCACCGTGATCGATCATGTACTCGTGCGCCACCCGGTCGAGGTGATCGGTGGTCACCCCCGGTGCGACAGCTTTACCGGCCTCGGCGAGAGCGTTGGCGGCGATCTTGCTCGCCAGTCTCATCTTCTCGATCGTCTCGGGGGTCTGTACCCAGGGCTCGTGACCTTCGGCGGCAGTGGACTTCCACACGTACTCGGGTCGCTCGATGGTGGTCGGCACCGGCAGTGTGGGCGAGATCTGGCCAGGGGCGAGTGGGGCACGAACAGGCATGTCTCCAGCTTATCTGTTCTTCGCGGGACCCAGCCCGCCCGTCTCACCCACACGATCAACCCCGGGGCGGGCGCCAAGTAAGGTAACACTCACAGCGCCGGCGGGATGGAGTGATGAATGACCGACACCAGGTTGCCCGGTCGTGGGCAGACCCGGATCATCGCCGCGTTGCTCACCGCGTTCGCCCTCGTGATCGCGGGGTGCTCCACGGCCCCGATCACCGACACCGCAACGAGCCCTCCCGCCTCCGACGGCACCCTGCGAACCGGGCCGCAAACGGCTCGGCTCACCGGTTCCGCCGTCGACCCGGTGGCCCAGAACCCCATCCCCACGCTTCCGGCCACCGCGGAGTCGATCGGTGGCGATGTCACGGTCACCGACATCGGGCGCATCATCGCCATCGACCGCTCGGGCACCCTCGCCAACATCGTGTATTCCCTGGGTCTCGGCGACAACGTGGTGGCCCGGGACCGCTCGACGGTCATCCCGGAGGCCGAAAACCTCCCGGTGATCACCGACAATGGGCACTCGGTCAACATCGAGGCCGTGCTCGCCGCCGATCCCAGCGTCGTCCTGATCGACGAGGCCACGAACCCGCCGGGGACGGTCGCCCAGCTGCGATCCGCCGGCCTGACCGTGGTCGTGTTCACGAAAGACCGCACGATCTCGGGTACCGGCCCACTCATCGAGGCGGTGGCGGGCGCACTGGGTGTACCGCGCGAGGGTGAAGTACTGGCGGCGCGGACCACCCAGCAGATCACCGCGGCCGAGAACCAGGTCCCGGCCGACGCCCGCGGGACCAAGATGGCATTCCTCTACCTACGCGGTCCCCGGCTGCAGTTGCTCGCCGGCCCGGGCTCCGGGGCCGACGAGTTGATAGCCGCCCTCGGTGGTGTCGACGCGGGCACCGCCGCCGGTCTCACTTCCGCGTTCACCACGGTGAACACCGAGGCGATGATCAATGCCAACCCGGCCGTGATCCTCGTGATGACCCAGGGCGCCGACTCCGTGGGCGGTCTCGAGCAGGTACTGAAACTACCCGGGCTCGCCCAGACCGACGCCGGCCGCAACAACCGGGTCGTCCAGATGGACCAGGCCGAGATCCTGACCTTCGGGCCCGACACCGGGCGGGTTCTGAACGCGTTGTCCGAAGCGATCTACGTGTGAGTTCCGTGCGCGAAGCAGTCCGCAAGGGCGTCGCCGGCGAAAACCGGCGGACACTGCCACGCAACGTCGTCATCATCGTCGTCATGCTCGTACTGCTGGTGGTGTTCGTCGGCTGGTCCGCTGCGGTGGGACAGGTCTACATCTCCCCCACCGAGGTCTTCGGGTCGGTGATGCACCACCTCGGCCTCGACATCGGGCCCATGCCGAGCTCCCCCAACGGCGAGGAGACGCTGTGGACGGTCCGGTTCCCTCGCATTGTCATGGGGCTGATCGTCGGGGCCACCCTTGCTTGCGCCGGCTGCCTGCTTCAAGGTGTGCTGGCCAATCCCCTGGCGGAGCCCGGCGTCATCGGGGTGTCCGCCGGCGCGGCGGTGGGCGCCTGTATCGCGATCGTGTCCGGCGGGATCTGGGCGAGCGTCTGGGGCCTGGCCGGTGCGGCGTTCATCAGCGCGCTGATCACCGTCGCGCTCGTCTACACCCTGTCCATGCGCGACGGGTCGTCGTCGCCGATCATGTTGATACTCATCGGTATAGCGGTCAACGCCTTCGCCTCGGGCATCATCGCATTCTTGACGTTCCTCGCTGACACCAACGACCGGGAACAGATCGTCTTCTGGCAGCTCGGATCACTCCAGGGCATCGGGTGGAAACCGGTCTGGGTGGTCCTGCCCCTGGCCGCCGGCGCCATCGGGATCAGCATGCTGCTGGTCCGCCGTCTGGACCTGCTGTCGCTCGGCGAAATTCAGGCCGCCGCTCTCGGCGTGCGCGTCGAGAGCGTCCGGCGGATCGTCATCCTGCTGGTCGCCGTGCTCACGGCGGCCGCGGTCGCGTTCACCGGCATCGTCATGTTCGTCGGCCTGGTGGTACCGCACCTGATGCGACTGATCGTAGGGCCCAAACACGCGATCCTGTTGCCGGCCAGTGTCATCGGTGGAGCGATTGTGGTCTGTGCTGCCGATCTCGGCGCCAGGACCCTGATGGACAATGCCGATCTGCCGTTGGGGATGCTCACCTCGCTCATCGGCGGTCCGGTGTTCTTCTTGCTCCTGCGCCGGAGTAGGCACAGCGGGGTCGGCTGGTGACGGCGACGGAGCCCGCGCTGTCCGCGACCGGCGTACACGTGGCCATCGGTGGGCGCGACATCGTCACCGGCGTCGATCTCGTCGTCGGCAGCGGGGAGATCGTGGCGCTCGTCGGACCGAACGGGTGCGGCAAATCAACCTTGCTCGCGGGCCTGGCCGGGGTGCGTCCGGTCTCTGGTGGCGCCGTCCGCTTCTCCGGCCTCGATCTCTCCGACATCGCGCCGATCGAGCTGGCACGCCGCCGCGCGCTGGTCACCCAGCTCAATCGTGCGGACACGCCCTTCCTGGTACACGAGGTGGTGGAGATGGGCAGATTTCCCTGGACCCGGACCCATGAGGCAGCCCGATCGGCTGATTTCGTCGAACAGGCGCTGACCCAATGTGACCTCCAAGGTGTGCGGGATCGTCCGTTCAGTCAACTGTCCGGTGGACAGCAGGCCCGCGTCTCACTCGCGCGGGCACTGGCGCAGCAGGCACCGGTCCTCATGCTCGACGAACCCACCGCGGCGCTCGACATCCACCACCAGGAGCGACTGTTGACGATTCTCGCCGAGCGTAGGAGCACAGGCGCGGCGATCCTGATCGTCGTGCACGACCTGTCGCTCGCCGCGGCGTACGCCGACCGAGTACTCGTCATGAAAGACGGCCGGCTCGTCGCGTCTGGGCCGACAACGCAGGTCATGAGTGCCGAATTGCTCTCGGAGATCTACGACCACCCCGTGATGACCTGGATCCATCCCGACACCGGACAATTCATCGTGCTCCCGGATCGAACACCCGGGGCGGCGGGGTACCCCCCTCCAGCGCCCCGCCGACCCGAGTAGTGATCTGACGCGACAGTTCGGAAATCGGTTCCCTCGGATGACCGCAAAGTTCAGAAAGGTTTGCTACTGACGGTCCGGCAGCTCACTCGGGTAGCGCGGCAAGCATCTCGTGGGTGACCGCGACCGCATTGTCAGAACTGCCTCCGAGAACGACGAGGGTCGCAAAGGCCAGGTCACCGCGATACCCTGCGAACCACGCGTGCGAGCCGCCTTCGACCTCGGCTTCTCCGGTCTTGCCGTACACCTGGCCGAGGTCTTGCATTCGCAGCGCGGTTCCCGAGGCGATCACCTCGCGCATCATCGGGCGCATCTGACTGAGCACTGCGGGATCCATCGGCGGGTGTGGACCTGCGATCGTGGTCTCGCGTCCGACGATCAGCTGCGGTGTCGGGGTGGCGCCGTGTGCCACCGTCGCCGCGACCATGGCAAGCCCGAAGGGACTGGTCAGGACTTTGCCTTGACCGAAGCCGTCCTCGGTGCGCTGCACCAGTTCAGGTGCGATCGGCACCGATCCGCTGTCGGTCGGTAACCCCACCACGTCGTATTCGGGCCCGATGCCCAGCGACGCCGCTGCCCGGGTGAGATCCGACGGACCCATCTCGCTGGCCAGCTTCGCAAAGGTCGTATTGCACGAACGTGCAAACGCCGTCTGCATCGGGACAGTGCCCAGCCCGAAGCCGTTGTAGTTCGGCACGCTGCGCTCACCGATGGTCACCTCACTGGGGCAACCCACCAACGTGGACGGAGTTGCCAGCCCGGTGCTCATCGCCGCCATCGACGTGACCATCTTGAAGGTGGAGCCGGGCGGATACAGACCTATGGTCGCGATCTGACCGTCGGCGTCCGCGAGTTCGTTCTGGGCCACCGCGAGAATCCGACCCGTCGACGGCTGGATCACCACCATCGCGACCTGGAAGTCCTTGCGCTGGTCGACGGCTCGCTGCGCGGCATCCTGGACCTGACGCGACAGCGAGATCTCCACCGACGGCGCCGGATCCGGCTGCGTCTCTGCGAGAACGTCGGCGTCCACACCGTTCGGGTTGACCGACACCACCCGCCAGCCGGCCTTCCCGATCAGATCCGCGGAGACCTCTTTCTTGACCTGGGTCAGCAACGTGGGCGCGAAGTCCGGATTCGGCGCGACCAGATCCGCCTGCTCGACCGTGCTGACCCCCGGCAATCCGGCCAGTTGATCGCGGACCAGATCGAAGTCTCGCTGCGACAACGTGATCACCGCATACTGACCGCCCAGCCCGGTCGCCTGCTCCGCGATGGCCTGGGCGGTCAGGGACGGATCGAATCGCCCGAGCGCGCCGGCGAGATCGCCCGCGGTCGACACCACGGCACCCGACTGTGCGGCGAGGGCGGCGTCGAACCGCACCTCATGGACGGTCCCGGGCACCAGCACGTTGGATCCGTCGTTCTCACGGACCGCGGCGCGCTGGGCGTCGATCGTGCGTAGGGCCATCGTCTGGTTGCCGCCGAGCTTGGGATGGATCGCTGCCGGGATCCAGCGGACCTGCCACCCCGAGTCGGTCCGCGACATCGCGATCGTGGCCCGGTACTTCCAGATGTGATCTCCGGGAAGCGTCCAGGTGTAGTCGGCGGCGACGGTGGCGGTGTCGCCCGTCACCTTCACTCCGGCGGTCTTCGCCGACATGTCGGTGGCGGACAACCCATCCCAACTGGCGGTGACTGCAGTCGCGGCGTCGTCAGGTCGATCCGTCGCCTCTCCCGCCCGTTGCGGGTCATTGTCGGCGAACGCCGACAGGAAACGCCCTGCGGCGGCGCCCGGGCCATTGTCGTCGGCCGAACACGCCACCATCGAGGCGCCGAGCACCAGGGTGGTGGCGATCACCAGCAGACGGGCGGGCCGGCGGCGCAGGAAACGGATCATCACCGCTCATGGTATTTGCGGCGACGCCCCGAACCCGGTTGCCACGCAGAGCCCACCAGACGCGGGCGGAGCGGAGCTCGACCCTGTGCCGCGACGCTGCTCAGTCGACCAGCACGGTCGCGAACGTCCCGACCTCTTTCATACCGACCCGGCGGTAGGCCTCGCGGGCAGGGGTGTTGAACGAGTTGACGTACAGACTGGCGGTCCGGCCACCGGCGACGATGGCTTCGACGACCGAGGCGGTACCGGACGCCCCGAGACCCAGGCCGCGACGATCCGGCGCCACCCAGACACCTTGGATCTGTCCTACCTGCCGTGAGAGCGCCCCGATCTCGGCCTTGAACACGACTTCCCCGCGTTCGAACTTCGCGTACGCACGCCCCGCATTGATCAGGCCGGCGATCCGACGTCGATAGGAGCGGCCACCATCGCCGGCGCAGGGATCGACGCCGACCTCGCCGATGAACATCTCGACGGCGGCGGGCAGGTACGCATCGATCTCGTCGAGCCGGACACGCCGCACAAACGGGTCACCTGGGATCGCCGGGGCGCTGGCGAGCGCCAAAAGCGGTTGATCCATGCGGATTTCACGCGCCGGACCCCAGTATTCCCGCGTGAGTTCCCACAGCGGCATGACCAGATCGGCAGGGCCGACGATCGAGGAGCAGGCTCGCGGATTGCGGACAGCACGTTCTGCGAAGGTACGTACGTCATCACCGGTGCCGATCAATGGCACCAGATTGGCGCCCGAAAAGCACAGCGACGTACCGGGCTGGTTGTTGCTCCAGAGTTCGCCGCCGAGTGATCTCGGATTGATGCCGTGGTCCTCGACCCGCGCGGCCACCATGCAGGCCGATACCGGGTCCTGTGCCAGGGCACGGGCAACCGCATCGAAGTCCCGCTCACCGAGCGGGCGGTCACCCAACAGCTTCAGCACTGCGGCTCCCAGGTTCGTAGCAGGTGTACGGGACGTACCCGATCATTCTGCCAGGCCGGGGTGCCCGCGGTCAGCTCACCGTGACAATCGGTGCGCCTGCCGACTCACCGTCCCCGGATTCACCGGCCTCCTCCGCGATCCGCATGGCTTCTTCGATGAGGGTTTCGACGATCTGGGCCTCGGGAACGGTCTTGATGACCTCACCCTTGACGAAGATCTGGCCGCGACCGTTGCCCGACGCGACACCGAGGTCGGCCTCCCGGGCCTCGCCCGGACCGTTGACGACGCAACCCATCACCGCAACGCGAAGCGGGATCTCCATACCTTCGAGCCCCGCGCTCACCTCATCGGCGAGTTTGTACACGTCGACCTGCGCGCGACCGCACGACGGGCACGACACGATCTCGAGCTTGCGCGGGCGGAGGTTCAGCGATTGCAGGATCTGGTTGCCGACCTTGATCTCCTCGACCGGCGGCGCCGACAACGACACGCGGATGGTGTCGCCGATGCCCTCTGCCAGCAAGGCACCGAAAGCAACGGCAGACTTGATGGTCCCCTGGAACGCGGGTCCGGCCTCTGTCACTCCGAGGTGCAACGGGTAGTCGCACTGAGCCGCGAGCTGGCGATACGCCTCCACCATGATCACCGGATCGTTGTGCTTGACCGAGATCTTGATGTCGCCGAAGCCGTGCTCTTCGAAGAGGCTCGCCTCCCACAACGCCGATTCCACCAAGGCCTCCGGAGTGGCCTTGCCGTACTTCTGCAACAGCCTCGGATCGAGCGAACCGGCGTTGACGCCGATCCGGATCGGGATGCCCGCGTCGCCGGCTGCCTTCGCGACCTCTTTGACCCGGCCGTCGAACTCCTTGATGTTGCCCGGGTTCACGCGTACGGCAGCGCAGCCGGCATCGATCGCCGCGAAGATGTATTTCGGCTGAAAGTGGATGTCGGCGATCACCGGCAGCTGGGACTTCTTCGCAATCGCGGGCAGGGCTTCGGCATCCTCCGGGCGTGGGCACGCCACCCTGACGATGTCGCAACCGGCTGCGGTGAGCTCGGCGATCTGCTGCAGCGTTGCATTGATGTCATGGGTCTTGGTGGTGGTCATCGACTGCACCGATACCGGATGATCGCTGCCGACAGCGACGGTCCCGACCTGGAGTTGACGGGTCTTGCGCCGGGGTGCGAGCACCGGCGGCGGTGCAGCGGGCATCCCGAGACCGATCGCGGTGGCGTCTGCACTCATTGTTGTCACTTCCTGCTTCGTTGGCTGTTGCGGGCGGCCTCGGAGGCCGGCGGGGGTCTAGAACGCTTTGATGGGGTTCACGATGTCTGCGGTCAAGGTCAGGGCCATGTATCCACCCATGATCACCAGCACCACGTACGTGATCGGCATCAGTTTCAGGTAGTCGACGGGCGCACCGACACCGAGTCCGCGAGAGCGGCGCAGCATGTTGCGCACCTTCTCATAACCCACGATGGCCATGTGCCCACCATCCAAGGGTAATAGCGGAACCAAATTGAACAACGCCAGGAAGAAGTTGATGCTGGCCAGCAGAAAGACGAAGAACCACCAGTAGCCATTGTCCGCGGCGTCTCCGCCGATCACCGAGGCTCCGTAAACACTCACCGGGGTGTCGGTTGCCCGCTCGCCGCCGGTCACCGACGTCCAGAGCGCGCCGATCTTGGACGGGAGGGACAGGAGCGAATCCCACGTCCGAACGACCAGGTCACCGGTGAATCCGGCGGCGGCGGGGATGGCCCCGGCGACGGACGGGTACTGCCAGCCGTCGTCGTAGCCGATGCCGACCATGCCGATCGTCTCGGTCTTCGGTGCGCCGTTCTCGTCGACGCCGTTGACGGTCACTTTCTGCGGGGTGAGAGTTACCTCACGTGTCACGCCGTCACGCTCGACGGTAAGTGCGACCGGGTCGGTACCCGCCCTCAGAACGGTGCTCAATTCGGTGGTGCTGCTGATCTTTTCGCCATTTGCCGCAACCACGGTGTCGCCGGGCTCGAGACCCGCCTGCTGCGCCGGGCCTTCGCCGGAGCACGGTGCCAGCTCGCCGTTGTTGATCGTGTCACCGACGCAGGCGACCGACCCGACCTTGGCCGGTAGAGACTCCGACAGGTTTGGCAATCCCCAGGCCAACGCCATGATGACGATCAGCGCGAATCCCAGGATCAGGTTCTGCGCGGGACCGGCGACCAGGACGACGATCCGTTTCCAGGCCTTCTGCTTGTACATCGCCCGGGACTCGTCCTCGGGTGCCAGTTCATCATGGGTGGTCATACCGGCGATGTCGCAGAACCCGCCGAGCGGAATCGCCTTCACGCCGTACTCGGTCTCGCCACGACGGGTGGACCACAGGGTCGGCCCGAAACCGACGAAGTAGCGACGCACCTTCATCCCCGTGCGCTGCGCCGCCCACATGTGGCCGCATTCGTGCCAGGCGATCGACGCCAGCAGTCCCAGTGCAAAGAGCACCACGCCCAACGCAAACATCATCGGCCGCACTTACCCTTCTGGTGAACGTCTACGTGTGTGCACCGGCGACGAGTCGTCGGGCACGCTCTCGCGCCCAGGCGTCGGCCGCCAGAACCTCATCCACCGTACCTGGATCGGCGGTCCATTGATCTGCGGCGGCGAGCACCTCCCCCACGATCTGGACGATCCGCGAAAACGCGATGGTCCCGGCGAAGAAACCATCGGCGGCGGCCTCGTTGGCGGCATTGAACACCGCGGTCAGCGAGCCCCCGCGGGTTCCCGCCTCCCGCGCAAGGTCGATAGCCGGGAAGACCGCGTTGTCGACCGGTTCGAACGTCCATGTGCTCGCCTGCGAGAAGTCACACGCCGCCGACGCACCGGGGATCCGGTCCGGCCACCCCAAAGCCAGAGCAATCGGGAGTTTCATCGATGGTGGGGAAGCCTTCGCGATGGTCGCGCCGTCGACGAAGGTCACCATCGAGTGCACGATCGACTGGCGGTGCACCGTCACGTCGATACGGTCGTAAGGGACGCCGAACAGCAGGTGCGCCTCGATGACCTCGAGCGCTTTGTTGACCAGGGTGGCGGAGTTCAAGGTGATCATCGGGCCCATCGACCACGTCGGGTGTTTGCCTGCCTGCTCGGGAGTCACATCCTTCAATCGCTCTGCATCCCAACCGAAGAAGGGTCCGCCCGAAGCCGTCAACACCAGACGGTCGACCTCGGAGGCGGCACCGCCGCGCAGGCACTGCGCGATGGCCGAATGCTCTGAGTCCACGGCGACGATCTGTCCGGGCGCCGCAGCCGCGAGCACCAATGCGCCCCCTGCGACCAAGGACTCCTTGTTGGCCAGGGCGAGACGGGCACCGGTGGCCAGCGTCGCCAGCGTCGGACGGAGGCCCAGCGACCCGACCACCGCGTTGAGGACCACATCAGCGCCGGACTTCTCGACCAGTTCGACCATCGCGTCGGGGCCCGAGGTGATGCCCTCGACTCCGGCGGCCGCGGCGAGCTTGTCCGCAGCCGCCCGATCGGCGACCGCGACCGCCGAACCGGGCAACCGCCAGTCCGCGATCTGCCGGGCCAGCAGGTCGATGTTCCCGCCGCCTGCGCCGAGGCCCACGACCGAGAAGCGGTCGGGATTGGCGGCGATCACCTCGAGCGCCTGCGTACCGATCGATCCGGTGCTGCCGAGAATCAGAACACGAGTGGTCACCGCTCCAGTGTGGTCGATCCGCCCGCGTTCGCGCCGGCCGACTCCCGATCCGACGCGCCGGGCGCCGGATGTCTTTCGATCCAGTGGCGGGCGATGTCGATTCGACGGGTGATCCAGACCTTGTCGTGGGACTGCACGTGGTCGAGGAATCGCTCGAGCGCCGCGGTCCGGCCCGGCCGTCCGGCGAGGCGGCAATGCAGCCCGATCGACAGCATCTTGGGCGCGCCCGCCGCCCCTTCGGCGTACAGGACGTCGAAAGCATCGCGCAGGTGAACGAAGAACTGGTCACCGGACGGAAACCCGGCGGGCGAGGAGTACTTCATATCGTTGGTGTCGAGCGTGTAAGGAACCACGAGATGATCGACGACCTGATCTGGGGAGGCATCGGGGGCCGGCTGCGATGGACCGCCAACAGGCACCTTCACCCAGTACGGAAGGTCGTCGGCGTAGCTGTCGGAGTCGTAGACGAAGCCTCCATGCTCGACGACGAGTCCCCGGGTGTTCGGTGAATCGCGACCGGTGTACCACCCAAGGGGCGCACTACCGGTGAGGTCGGTCAGGATCTCGATCGCCTCGGCCATGTGGGCCCGTTCGACAGCCGGATCGATGAGTTGGTAGTTCAGCCAACGCAATCCGTGCGAGGCGATCTCGTCTCCCCGATCGAGGAAGGCCGCCACCGCCTCGGGGTTGCGGGCCATGGCCTGCGCCACGGCAAAGATCGTCAGCGGCAGGTCACGGCGATCGAACACCCGGAGCAACCGCCACAGGCCGGCCCGGGATCCGTACTCGTACAACGACTCCATGCTCATGTGCCGATTCGGGAACGCGGCGACGCCGGCCATCTCCGACAGGAACGTCTCGCTGCCACGGTCGCCATCGAGGACGTTGTTCTCCGAACCCTCTTCGTAATTGAGAACGAACTGGACCGCGATGTTCGCCTGGCCCGGCCACTGCGGATGTGGCGGGGTGCGGCCGTATCCGATCATGTCACGGGGATACTCGGACGGCGCATATCTTTCGGTCGGCACGGCGTTCATTGTCACACCGTGGGCTTGACCTCGCTGAAGACGCGTCTCGGTTCCGTGGCGCGACACCTGCCGAACCCATCAGCGGCCACGGGTCACCCACCGCGATATGCTTCGGACGAGAAAAGTCGGATCGCAACCAGCAGGAGTAGCCGTGGCCAGCACTGAGGTCGAGTACAAGCCCGAACCCGCAGAAGCGCCTTCGGCCCGATTCGGCTGGCACGGCGAAGGCATGAAGACGTACAAGATCGCCGCCTGGGTGTCGGTCGTCGCACTACTGGGCATGATCATCGGAAATCATGAGGGCCACGTCGAGGACTGGTACCTCGTCGGATTCGCGGCGCTGATCGTCTTCCTCCTGGTCCGCGGCGAGGTCCTCAGCCGCGGTAAGTGGAAAAAGAAGAAGTAGAACCACAACCCTCCTGACCGTCGACATGCGAGCGGGCCGCAGTCCGGCTACCTTCGCTACCACCGTGATCTCCTGCGCGCTGATCACGGTCAGTGCGTGCAGCAGCGACGTGGTCGGCGTGTCAGACACTGAGTCGTCGCAATCGACGATCGCGACGTCCACGTCATCCTCGCCGGTGCCGACCAGCACGGCGGAGCCTGATCCCGCGCTGGAGATCAGGGATGCCGACGGTCGTACGCCGCTCGTGGCCGCGACCAAGTCCCGGGACACCGACTCCGCACGCAGGTTGATCCTCGCGGGAGCCGACGTCAACGCGAAAGACAACATGCAGGACTCGGCATTCCTCTACGCCGGGGCGGAGGGACTCGACGACATCCTCGTCCTGACCCTCGATCACGGTGCGGACGTGTACTCCATCAACCGGTTCGGCGGTACCGCGCTGATCCCAGCGGCCGAGAAGGGCCACCCGACCACGGTCCAGTTACTGATCGACGCGGGCGTACCGCTGAACCACATCAACGCCTCCGGGTGGACGGCACTCCTCGAAGCGGTCGTCTACGGCGACGGTTCACCGACGTATCAGGACATCGTCTCGCGGTTGCTCGCAGCAGGTGCCGATCCCGGCATCCGGGATTCGCAGGGACGAACAGCTCTGCAGATCGCGCAGCAACGCGGGCAGACCGACGTCGCCCGTCTGCTCGGCAGCTGAGAACTATTTCTCTTCCGCCGCCAACTGGCCACAGGCCGCAGCGATCTCTTGCCCGCGGGTGTCGCGAACCGTGCACGAAACACCCTGGGCGATAACCCTTTTCACGAACTCTCGTTCCGCGGGCTTGGGGCTTGCGTCCCACTTGGACCCCGGGGTCGGGTTGAGCGGGATGAGGTTCACGTGGACCAGCGATCCGAGCGCCTTGCGCAGCTTCTCCCCCAATAGATCTGCGCGCCACGGCTGATCATTGATGTCGCGGATCAGCGCATATTCGATCGATACCCGACGTCCGGTGCTGTCCGCGTAGTAGCGAGCAGCGTCCAGCACCTCTTTGACCGACCAGCGATTGTTGACCGGGACCAGGGTGTCGCGCAGTTCGTCGTCCGGGGTGTGCAGCGAAACGGCAAGGGTGACCGTGAGTCCTTCATCGGCCATCCGGCGGATGGCGGGAGCCAGGCCTACCGTCGACACCGTCACCGATCGTTGCGAGATGCCGAGACCGTCGGGAGCGGGCGAGGTGATCTTGCGGACAGCATCGATCACTCGCTTGTAGTTCGCCAACGGCTCGCCCATACCCATGAACACCACATTGGAGAGGCGGCCGGGCTCGCCCAGCTCGCCGTCACGCATCGCACGCGCGGCGGAGCGCACCTGGTCGACGATCTCCGCCGTGGAGAGGTTCCGGTCCAGCCCTCCCTGGCCGGTCGCGCAGAACGGGCACGCCATCCCGCATCCCGCCTGGCTCGAGATGCACAGGGTCGCGCGGTCCGGGTAGCGCATGAGCACCGACTCCAGCAGCGTGCCGTCGTGCAACCGCCACAGGGTCTTGCGGGTGGTGTTGTCGTCGCAGGCGATGTGACGGATCACGGTCATCAGTTCAGGGAACAGAGCCTGACCCACCGACTCCCGCATCGCAGCGGGCAGGTCTGTCATCTCCGCCGGATCGGCGTTGAACCGGGAGTAGTACTGACGGGCCAACTGATCTGCGCGGAACTTGGGCAGTCCGAGTTTCGTCACCGCAGCAACGCGGCCTGCCGCGTCGAGGTCGGCGAGGTGTTGCGGCGGTTTGCCGCGTTTCGGCGCGTCGAATACCAGCGGCAACGGACCAGTCATGATCAAAGCGTGACGTAGATTCGCCGCAGATGCCAATTCGGTCACTGTGATTGTCGTTTCGCCCTACTCGGGCGCACCATAGAGCAATGACGTATCAACCGCCCGAGGGCTACCAGCCGAGCCCCGATTACGACCCCACCAAACCCGATGCGGCATACCCCACCGAGGCAGTCGAGGCGGCCCCGCCCGCCGCGGACCACCGCGACGAGGTTCGTAGACAGGCCCTCGACGACGTCAGGCACACCCGCACGCGGGCAGCCTGGGTCGGATTGATCGTCGGCGCGCTGGTCACGCTCATCCTGCTGATCTTCATCGTCCAAAACCTCGACAGTCAGAACATCGACCTGTTCTTCTGGACGGTCAACCTGCCGGTGGGCGTGAGTCTGCTGATCGCAGCCATCCTCGGTGCAGTGATCACGGCAATCGTGGGCAGCTTGCGAATGCTGCAGGTTCGACGGGCGGTCAAGAAGGCCCGGCCCTAGCCGCTCGTCAGAGCAGGGCTCCCAGGATCGCCCAGACGACGAATGCGCACGGCAGGATGGAGTCGAGGCGATCCATGATCCCGCCGTGGCCGGGCAGCAGAGTACCCATGTCCTTGATCTTCAGATCGCGCTTGACCTGTGACTCGACCAGATCCCCAAGAGTGGCGCAGATGACGAGGACCGGACCGAGGACCAGCCCGATCCACCACTGCGCGTCGAGCAGGTACACGACGGTGAGAACGGCGCCGACGATGCCGAAGACCATGGACCCGGCCATGCCTTCCCACGACTTCTTCGGACTGATGGCCGGGACCATCGGGTGTTTACCGAAGGTCACCCCGGCCACGTAGCCGCCGACGTCCGAACAGACCACCACGATCATCAGGGTCAGGACGCGCGCCGCGCCGTCGTCCTGCAGCACCATCGACGCACCAAAGGCACCCATCAGCGGCAACCAGGCGAGCACGAGGGTCGTTCCTGCGAGATCCTGCAGGTAATTCTCCGGGGCGGCTTGCAGGCCCTGCGACAGCAACTTCCAGATCATCGCCACCAGTACCGTGGCCGCCAGAGCGACCACCGAGCCGGAGATGCCCCACGGCCAACTGGCCCACATGATCGCCTGGCCGCCGACGAGGATGGGGATCAGTGCGACCTTGATGCCACCGTCGCGGAGGCGCTTGGTCACCTCCCAGCTGGCCACGGCGATCGCCACCGCGACCACGCCGAACCACACCTCGGGGATGAATACCAGGATGAGGATCAACGAGACGCCGAGCGTGCCACCGACACCGATGGCGGCCGGCAGGTCTCGGCCGGCCCGAGAGGTGGAGCCCTTGGGAGCCGGCGCCGCTGCGCCGCCCGGCCGGTCTGTGTCGGTCACTGTCGTCTGCCTACCCCTTCGCCACTGCCCGTCCGGTCGTCGAATGCGATGACCTAGACCTCGAGCAGTTCACCCTCTTTGTGTTTGACCAGTTCGTCGATCTGAGTGACATACGACGCCGTCGTCTTGTCGAGATCCTTCTCGGCGCGCGTCACCTCATCTTCACCGGCCTCGCCGTCCTTTTGGATGCGTTTGAGCTCATCCACCGCTTTGCGCCGCACGTTGCGAATCGAGACCTTGGCGTCCTCACCCTTCGCCTTGACCTGTTTGACCAGGTCGCGCCGTCGGTCTTCGGTCAACTGCGGAATCGACACGCGGATGATGTGTCCGTCGTTGGTCGGGTTCACGCCCAGGTCCGAGTTGCGGATCGCGGTCTCGATCAGCCCCAGCGAGGACTGCTCATAGGGCTTGATGACGATCATGCGGGCTTCCGGGGTGTTGATCGACGACACCTGACCGATGGGCGTCGGCGACCCGTAGTAGTCGATGGTGACCCGATTGAACATGGCAGGGTTCGCGCGCCCGGTGCGCACTGAGCCCATGTCGTCGCGCGCGACGATGACGGCCTTCTCCATTTTTTCCTCGGCGTCCAAGAGCGCGTCGTCGATCATGGTGTCCTCCGTTGACTTGTGCGGGTGCGGTCTGGTTGTGCTGCGCGGGATACCGGTCAGGTGCTGACCAGTGTTCCGATCTTCTCACCTGCGACCGCTCTGGCGATGTTGCCCTGCTCGAGGAGGTTGAACACCAGCATCGGCATCTGGTTGTCCATGCACAGGCTGAAGGCGGTCGCGTCCGCGACCTTGAGACCCCTTTCGAGGACTTCGCGGTGCGTGATCTCGCGATAGAGCGTCGCGTTCGGGTCCGTCCGGGGATCGGCTGAATAGACACCGTCGACACCCTTCGCCATCAACACGACCTCGGCCTTGATCTCCAGGGCGCGCTGTGCGGCGGTCGTGTCGGTGGAGAAGTAGGGCATACCCATGCCGGCGCCGAAGATGACGACGCGGCCCTTCTCCAGGTGACGCTGTGCGCGCAACGGAATGTACGGTTCGGCGACCTGCCCCATGGTGATGGCAGTCTGCACGCGGGTGACGATCCCCCGCTTCTCCAAAAAATCTTGCAGCGCAAGGGAGTTCATGACCGTGCCGAGCATGCCCATGTAGTCGGACCTGGCCCGCTCCAGGCCACGTTGCTGCAGCTCGGCTCCCCGGAAGAAGTTACCTCCGCCGTTCACCACCGCAATCTGGACACCGGTGTTGACCACCTCGGCGATCTGATCGGCGACGGTCGACACCACATCGGGGTCGAGACCGACTTTGCCGCCACCGAACATCTCTCCGCCGAGTTTGAGAACGACCCGCTTGAATCCGGTGCGTTCCTGTGCAACGTCGTCGGTCATGTGGCATCCCTTTCGAGGTACGGGCAGCGATCGAGTCAATGCTATCGAGATCAGAGGCTGGCTATCGAGGGCAAAAGAGCAGGGGCTGCTGCGCGCAAAAGAACCCCGGCGAATCTGACGATTCGCACGGGGTTCTTCTCACGTGATTCAGGCTTGTCCGACCTCGAAACGGGTGAACGACACAACCTGTGCCCCCGCCTCGTCTAGCACGGCCTTGACGGTCTTCTTCGACTCCTGGACCGACGCCTGGTCGATCAGGACCACGTCTTTGAAAAATCCGTTGAGACGGCCGTCCACGATCTTGGACAGCGCCGCTTCGGGCTTGCCCTCCTCGCGGGCGGTCTGCTCGGCGATGCGACGCTCGGAAGCGATCACATCCTCGGGGACCTCGTCACGGGTGGCGTACTTGGCGCGCAGCGCAGCGACCTGCATTGCGGCGCCGCGAGCGGCCTCTGCAGCCTCCGGGGTGTCGCCGGTGTACTCCACCAGCACGCCGACGGCCGGCGGCAGATCCGACGCCCGCTTGTGCAGGTACGACGCAACGTTGCCTTCGTGGTAGCTGACCCGGTTCAGGACCAGCTTCTCGCCGATCTTGGCCGAGAGTTCCTGGATCAGCTCGTCGACGGTCTTGTCGCCGACGGTGGCGGCCTTGAGGACGTCCACGTCGGACGTCTTCGCGGCAACCGCGGCGTCGAGGACCTTGGCGGCCAGCGCCTGGAACTCGTCGTTCTTCGCCACGAAGTCGGTCTCCGAGTTGATCTCGATCATCGCGCCGTCTTTGGCGGCGATCAGACCTTCGGCGGTGGACCGCTCGGCACGCTTGCCGACGTCCTTGGCGCCCTTGATGCGCAGCTCTTCGACTGCCTTGTCGAAGTCACCGTCGTTGTCGGCGAGCGCGTTCTTGCAGTCGAGCATTCCGGAGCCGGTGAGGTCGCGGAGCCGCTTGACGTCAGCGGCGGTGTAGTTCGCCATGGGTGGGCGAGCCTCCTGTCGGATGTGTCTGGATCGGTGAACCAGAAGTGGATCAGGCCTGGGCGGGGGTTTCCGCGTCGGCTGCTGCGGGCGCCTCGGCTGCTGCCGGGGCTTCTGCTGCGGGAGCGTCTGCCGCAGGCGTGGTGGCCTGGGTCAACAGTTCCTGCTCCCACTCGGCAAGGGGCTCGCCTGCGGCACCCTCGGGCTTGGTGTCGGCGCCGGTGTTCTGCCCTGCACGTGCCTGCACACCTTCGGCGACCGCAGACGCGATCACACGGGTGAGCAGCGCTGCACTGCGGATGGCATCGTCGTTACCCGGGATCGGGTAGTCGACGACGTCGGGGTCGCAGTTGGTGTCGAGGATGGCGATCACCGGGATGTTCAGCTTGCGGGCCTCACCGACGGCTATGTGCTCCTTGTTGGTGTCGACGATCCACACGGCCGACGGGACCTTGGACATGTCCCGGATACCACCGAGGGTCCGGTCCAGCTTGGTCATCTCACGCGTGAGCATGAGGATTTCCTTCTTGGTGCGACCCTCGAACCCACCGGTCTGCTCCATGGTCTCGAGTTCCTTGAGACGCTGCAGACGCTTGTGGACGGTGGAGAAGTTGGTGAGCATGCCGCCGAGCCAACGCTGGTTCACGTACGGCATCCCGACGCGCAACG
Source organism: Williamsia soli (assembly GCF_017377795.1). GTDB lineage: Bacteria > Actinomycetota > Actinomycetes > Mycobacteriales > Mycobacteriaceae > Williamsia > Williamsia soli. Next base: position 698,928 of record NZ_JAFRDR010000002.1, read on the forward strand.
CCTCGGAGGCGATGGATTCCTGAGCCTGCTTCTTCGTGCCGACGAAGAGGATGGTGCCACCGTGGGCGACCGTCTCCTTGACGAACTCATACGCCTGGTCGATGTACGTCAGCGTCTGCTGCAGGTCGATGATGTAGATGCCGTTGCGATCGGTGAAGATGAATCGCTTCATCTTCGGATTCCAACGACGGGTCTGATGCCCGAAATGAGCGCCGCTGTCCAGCAGCTGCTTCATGGTTACGACAGCCATGTACTTCACTTTCATGTGCAGTTTGTCGTCGACTCCCGGTTGGTCGCCGACCCTGGCACCTGACACGTGTGGAACCCGCAGCGGAGCATTGCCACTGCCCGGGACTGCCCACACGCTGTGTCGTCCGAGGTGACTCGGCAGACCGCAGGCGCGCGAAGTCACTCTCGCCGCAGCGAGAGCGCCACATGAGTCTACGCTCGCGGACCCCTGAGACGAAATCGCATCCGGCGGCTGCTCACGACGTGTTGTCAAGGCCGCACAGCGAACTGTGGATGACCCCGTGATCCATCCACAATCGCGACATTGACCTGCATTGTTCGATTCGAATCGCCCATCGTCGATCGCATGAGATTCTGGTGGGCCCTGGTGCGCGCGGCGATGCTGTTGACGGTGCTCGCCACCGCGCCGCCCTTTCTGGCAGAGCTGTCCGCGTCTCCGGCACACGCGGCGCCGCAGGATTCGGCCGACTTCGGTTGGCCGTTGATACCGACCCCGGCCGTCGTGAAGGGTTTCGCTCCACCCACCGAACGTTGGCTGCCCGGTCATCGTGGTGTCGATCTCGCAGCTCCCGCCGGCACGGTCGTGCGAGCCGCCGGGCGGGGCGTGATCAATTTCGCGGGGACGGTCGGCGGCAAGCCTGTCGTCTCCATCCGGCATTCCGATGGGCTGCTGACCACATACGAACCGGTGGCGGCATCCATCAGATCAGGACAGCCGGTGAGCAGAGGTTCGCCGATCGGAACGCTGGTCCCGGGGCATGCGGGGTGCCACAGCCCATGTCTGCACTGGGGTGCGCGACGGGGAGCCGGGGCATCTGCTGTGTATTTCGACCCGCTCGCACTACTCGGCCGGATTCAGGTACGACTGAAACCGATAGGCCCGCTGGAACACGGTCAATCGCACGAGAATTGAGTCGGCTCAGGCGCGCGGATGCGCCTGATCGTGAACCTTGCGCAGACGTTCGACGCTGACGTGGGTGTACAGCTGCGTCGTCGCCAAGCTGGCATGACCGAGCAACTCCTGGACCACGCGGAGGTCGGCCCCACCCTCGAGCAAATGTGTGGCCGCGCTGTGCCTGAGCCCGTGCGGGCCGAGATCCGGGGTCTCGGGTAGGGCCGCGAGCACTCGATGGACCACGGTCCGAGCCATCCGCTGATCGAGTCGACCGCCTTTCGCGCCCACCAGCAGAGCATTGCCGGCCTTGGCCTGCGCGAGTGCGGGTCGGCCGCTGCGCAACCAGGTGTCCAGGGCCGCGGCGGCAGGCGCGCCGTAGGGCACGGTTCGCTCCTTGTTGCCCTTGCCGACGACAAGCAACACATTCCGCGACGAATCGATGTCGCCAAGGTCGAGACCGCAGAGCTCGCCCACCCGAATACCGGTGGCGTACAACACTTCGACGATAACCCGATCTCGTTGCGACAAAGGTGCGTCGGGGTCACGGTCCGGTTCGGACGGCTCCATCGCGGCTGCAGCCTGGCTCGTACTCAGTACGCCGGGCAGCGTTCGGTGCGCTCGCGGCGCCTGCAGTCGGGTACCGGGGTCGACGGCGAGAACGCCCTCGCGCGTCGCCCACGCCGTGAACCTCTTGGCGGACGAGACCTGCCTGGCGATGGTGGTGCGAGCGGCCCCGCGTTTGCTGTGAGAGGCCAGCCATGCACGCATGACCGGCAGATCGATCGAGGCCGGTGACAATCCGCGCGCACCGGCGAAGCTCACCAGTGATCGCGTGTCACCGAGGTATGCGCGCACAGTGTGCTCGCTGTGACCACACTCGAGCCGGAGATGGCTCTCATAGTCGTCGATGATCGTTGCACTCACCTGCACAGCCAACCCATCGCGGTGCCGGCCTGCAAGCCGCCACACCAGGCACCGCCCAAGTTGTGTTGTTCTGGCGACCCCGACCTGGGCCTTTGCCCGCCAGAACAACACATCATCGGGTCAGGCGGTGACTCCGGCCTTCTCGTCGCGGCTGCGCTGGCTGGCTTTCCATTCGCGGAAACCCTCTTCTGTGTGTCCGCGACGCCAGTACCCACTGATCGACGCATTCCCGGCCGGGACCCCGCGTTCCTTACGGATGTACCCGCGGAGGTTCTGCATCACCACCTCGGCCTCGCCGTGGATGAAGACCTGGACCGAGCCCGGCAGCCATTCCGCGTTGCGGACGGCCGCGACAAGAGGAGCGTTCGCGCCGCCCTGAGAATCACTGACGGCGTCAGAACTGACGCCTCGGTGCAGCCAGGTTATCTGTGCGGTGTCCGGCGAGGCGAGCTCGATCTCGTCCTCCGGTCCGGCTACCTCGATGAAGGCCTTCGCGACGGTGCCCGCGGGCATCACCTCGAGCGCCGCGGCAAGGGCAGGCAGGCCCGCCTCGTCGGATGCCAGCAGGTGCCAGTCGACATCGGTCTTGGGTCGGTAACCGCTGCCCGGTCCGAAGAACTTGATGACTTCCCCTGGCTGCGCACTGGCCGCCCACGGCCCAGCCACTCCCTCATCGCCGTGCACGACGAAGTCGACGGCGATCTCGCGTGCGGCCCGGTCGACGCTGCGCACGGTGTAGGTACGCAGAATCGTCGGTTCGTCCGCACTCAACGTGTCACGGAGTTTTCCCACACCGGATTCCCGGTCCGCCGCAGCGGAGGGGAAGACGAACTTGACGTACATGTCGGTGTCGTCCGATGCCTGGAAGTCATCGAATCCGGCGCCTCCGAGGTACACCCGCACGAGATGTGGGGCGATCCGTTCGGTCCGCTGCACCGTCATGGTGTTTTCTCGCTTCGCCACGCGAAAGTCCTCTCTTCGGCGGCACCCACGGTCGAGCTGCGATCTGCATCGGCTCTGTCCGCCCGGATCCACCGTACCCGAAAATAGGGCACCCTAAGTCGCCGCACAACGACGCGGACCACCGCTAGCCTCGTGGGCATGCCGACAATCCTCATCACCGGCGCCGCACGCGGCATCGGTCTCGCCATCACCGACCGCCTGGTGGCGTCGGGCTGGGACGTCATCGCAGGTGTCCGAGATGAACGGTCTGCCGACCAGCTGAAGGCGCCGCACGTAACGCCCGTCATTCTCGACATCACGAACCCAGATCACGTTGCCGAGCTGGACCAGGTGCTGCCACAGCGGCTCGATGCGGTGGTGAACAACGCCGGGATCGTCGTCGGCGGCCCGGTGGAAGCACTGACTCCGGATCAGCTCCGACACCAGCTCGATGTCAATGTGATCGGCCAGCATGCGGTCACCCGCGCGGTGTTGCCGCGGTTGCGGGCGTCACAGGGGCGCATCGTCTTCGTGTCGTCGATCAGTGGTCGCGTCGCCACTCCGATGACCGGCGCCTACAACGCCTCGAAGTTCGCTCTGGAAGGAATGGCCGACGCATTGCGGATGGAGTTGGCTCCCTGGAAGATCCGGGTGGTCCTCATCGAACCCGGACAGACCGACACTGACATCTGGCGTGATGCCGAGACGACTCTCGAGGACACGGTCGAGAACATGACGACCGAGCACCGCGCCCTCTACTCCAAACAGATCGCCGGCTACCGCAAGTCGATCCCGCTCTCCCAGAAGGTCGCCGTTCCCGCCGAGTCGGTGGCGGCATCCGTCGAAACAGCGCTGCGCGCCAAACGTCCCCGTGCGCGGTATGTGGTCGGGCGAGCAAACCAGGTACAGGCCGCTCTGGTCGGTGCCATGCCGACCACGTTGTCCGACACGGTGATCCGCACCGTGACCGGTGTCCCCCGACGTCCGTGAGGCTCACGGGCGCGGTGCCAGCATCCACCCCGATCCGCCCAGCGTGACGAATCCGCGTGCTTCCAACGCTGCCAGCCCCGAGCGGACAGCACGCACATCGAGTCCGGCCGAGAAGGCGACCTCGCCGATGGTCACAGCGCCCTTGGCAGGTATCGCTTCGTACACCCGTAGCTGCTGGGGATCGAGTTCATCGGTGCGCTTGCCGGATCCGCCGCGACGAGGAACACCTGCAGCCGCACCGGCCGCGCTCGCCCCGTCCGGTTCCGCGAGTCGCACGATGTCGCGCGCGTCGGTGACGAGTTCGGCCAGACCATCGGCGATCATCCGATGGCAGCCGACCGACGTCGCCGAGGTGACGGGTCCGGGCACCGCTCCCAACGGAGTGCCCAGCTTGCGCGCCCACGCGGCGGTGTTGGCGGCGCCGCTACGTCGGCCCGCCTCGACGACAGCAACGACCCGAGACAAGGCTGCCACCAAACGATTTCGGGTCAAGAACCGATGTTTGGCGGCCGAGGTGCCAGGCGCATACTCACTGACGACCAGACCCGTCCGAGCGATTTCTGAGAGAAGGCGAGCATGTCCGGTGGGATAGTCGCGGTCGATGCCGCACGCCAGGACCGCCACCGTCGTTCCACCGCCGGCGAGCGCGTTGCGATGGGCGACCCCGTCGATTCCGTACGCTCCGCCGGACAACACCGACCACCCGTCGACCACCAGGTCACCTGAGATCGATGCGGTGACGTGCTCGCCGTACGCCGAGGCAGCCCGCGACCCGACCATGCCGACCGACCGCGCCACAGCCTCGTCGAGCCGCGCGGGACCACGCACCCACAAAGCGGTTGGCTCCCCTCCCTTCACCGCCGTGTCGGCGTTGCCGAGACTCAGCAGTTGCCAACCCGGCCACTCGTCGTCATCGGGTGTGACCAGCCGACCGCCGATCCGATCGGCAGAGTCGAGGTCCACTGCGGCGGTGTTGGTCTCCCACCTCGCTTCGGTGGCCTGCAGGACGGCGGCGTGCGAGGGCGGTACCGACCTCGACGCCACCGCCGCGGCGGCATCCTGAACCCCGACATCCGCGATCAGGGCCACGATCGCAGCACTCGGCGGTTCGGCGACGGCGGCCAGATAGGCCCAGGCGCGCCGCTGTTGTTCGTCGATCACGTTTCTTCCTCTCAGCTGTATCCGCGATCGCGGAACATCAGGGCTTGTGCCACATGGTCTTCGGTGGGTTGGTCGGTGCCGGCGAGGTCGCACAGCGTCCATGCCAGACGAAGTGCGCGATCGGCACCACGTGCGGTGACCCGACCGTCCCGCAGGAACAGTTCGATGGGCCTGGTCACGGTGGGTGGAAGTCGAAAGTCCCCGCGCCGCAACGCCGAACCCGGCACCTCGGAGTTGGTCTGCCAGCCGTGCGCAGTCCAGCGCTCCCGGGCCCGCGCACGGGCGGCGACCACGCGCTCGCGGACCTGTGCACTCGACTCCGCGACGCCACCGGTGAGTGCCGCGTTACCTGGAGGATCCATCCGGACTCGGATGTCCACCCGGTCCATGAGTGGTCCGGACAACTTTCCGAGATAGCGCCGGCGCGCCGAGGGAGAACACACACAGTTGACGTCGTTGGCCGGCGCGCATGGGCACGGGTTCGCTGCCAGGATCAGCTGAAAGCGAGCCGGGAACAGCGCCATCCCGTCACGACGGGCCACGCGCACCTCGCCGTCCTCGAGCGGGGTCCGCAGTGTTTCGAGCACCTTCACGCCCAACTCGGCGCACTCGTCGAGAAAGAGAACGCCGCGGTGCGCCCGCGACACCGCTCCCGGCTTGGCCATCCCGGTACCGCCACCGATCATCGCCGTCACCGTCGTACTGTGATGCGGGGCGATGAACGGCGCCTCGACGATCAACGGATGATCAGCAGGCAAACCACCGGCAATCGAATGAATCGCCGTGACCTCCAACGCCTCCGACTCACTCAGCGGCGGCAGAATCCCCGGCAACCGCCGCGCCAACATCGTCTTACCGATCCCCGGCGGACCCGTCAGCAACAAATGATGAGCACCCGCCGCCGCGATCTCCATCGCATACCGCGCCTCATCCTGACCCACCACATCACACAGATCAGGACCGGCGACCACCGGCGGACTCGACACCACCGGCCCGACCGTGTCCAGCACCCCCACACCCCGCAACCACTCCAACACCTCCCGCAGATGCGACGCCCCACCCACCTCGATCCCCGAGACCAGCGTCGCCTCCGCAACATTCGCCAGCGGCACCACCACATGCGTGAAACCGGCCGCCCGCGCAGCCACCACCGCAGGCAACACACCCCGCACCGGGCGCACCCGACCATCGAGAGCGAGTTCACCCACAAACACCGTCTTCTCGAGCAACCCCGACGCAAACCCACTGTTCGCCGACAAGACCGCCAACGCCAAACCCACATCGAACGTCGAACCCGACTTCGGCAACGTCGCAGGCGACAATGCCAACGTGATCCGCCCCTCCGGCCACTTGTCCGGATCGCTCTCCCCCTCCCCCGAACCCCCCTTGCGCGCCGCAGCGGTATTGGTGATCGCCGCCCGCACCCGATCCTTCGCCTCCTTGAGCGCCGCATCACCCAGACCCACCAGATGCACCCCCGGCAACCCCTGCCCGATCGACGCCTCGATCTCGACGATCACGCCCTCCACCCCGGCGATCGCGACCGACCGCACCCTGCCCAGCTTCATCTCAGAAAACCCCACGCAGATGCGTCACCGTCGGCAATGCGCCCCAATTGAGCTGCACCGCAACAACATCAAATCGAATCACCGGCCAATGCGCATCCTGCTCCGACAACCACATCCCCGTCAACCGGCGCATCCGCTGATACTTCGCGGGCGTCACAGCCTCGGCCACATCACCGAACAGCGAACCCGACCGAGTCTTCACCTCCACCACGACCAGATCCCGCCCCTCGGCCGCGATCACATCCAACTCGCCATACCGACACCGCCAGTTGCGGGCCAACACCACCCACCCCAGCCCATCGAGGAAATCGACAGCAAGATCCTCACCCAACTGCCCCACCTCACGACGCGAACGCCGAGCACCACCTGCCCCTGACTGATCCATGAACCAACCATGACCACCCACACCCACGCGACACCCACGACAAACCGCCACCTGCCACCGACCTGTGCACAACCACCAGAACTGTGGATAAATAAGCCATCTCGTGCGCCGGCTCAGTGCATTTGTCTGAACTCACTCGTCGCAAATGCAATGTAAACGTTGCGAAAAAGTCTCTTGACTAAAAGGTTTCTTGCTGCCTAGGCACTCAGTTCGGGTTTCCTCGTTCAATTGTATCTGTAGCGTCATCATCGAGCCGCTCGAAAAAACATTCATACAATAACTCTTTCGAGTTCACTATCGATGATCTCGGGTGGCGAACGTGACGACATTGGGAGCGATCGATCCTTCTGTGCGTGGAAGTGGTCAGTATTCCGGAACCGCCGGGGTATCGACTTCGATTCGCGTCCAACTGCGGGGTTTTGGAGGAGAATCATCTTGGTCAGTTTCGGACTCATCGACGTATGGCAGCCACCGACCGGCAAGCTGACGACCTGGTCGGCATCGGCGGAATGTGTTTGACGGCTGCGTATCGACCGCCTGCGCACCCGACGCCGCCATCGATACCGACATCGTCGATTTCGTCCCGATCGATCACGGGTATTCCACTGAACTCGGTCGCATATTGGAACTCATACAGGAGCAGACGCCAGTCCCCTTTCGAGCGGAATTGCTTCACATTCGGAACATTCGAACATATTGGTGGTATTACGATGTACGCGGCAATCGACCACCTACATTCAAAACCCATTTCACAGGCGGGTCCTTGGTGATGCAATGGCGTTGTACTCCAACGCCATTGCGCACGAGCAGATACCGCTCAAATCCGCAGGCAGCTACCTCTAGTATTGCGATCGGTAAAAGGAATTCACAACGGCTGACCCTCGAGAGTCCGGCTGCGCGGAGGTAGATCGAATTGGTCGAAGACAATGGAGGCGATCTGCCCACATTTCCGTTGAGCCTCGGATCCGCCCCCGCCGGCGACGCCGGATCCCGCAGCACCGAACTGTTCGACGACGATGACGCGAAGACACTACTGTCCATCTGCCGCGAGAGCCGCGCGGGATTCATCGAAGCGATACTGGCAGTGGCGGCGCTGGCATCGTACGACTTCACCGGGAAAGACCGATACCTGGGGATCACTCCGCGCAGCACCCGCTCGACACCTGAAGATTTCGCCGCCGCAGGCTGGTTCACCAGCTTGATCCCGGTGCCGGTCGAGCTCGACCCGACGTCGACTTTTCCGGTCCGTCGTCCGGCAGACCCAGCTCTCGTACCTGGCGGGCCGGCAACTCTCCGACGTGTCGTTTCACAGGGTTCTCGAATTGGCCGAGCTCGACCCGAACTCTCCGATCACCACGAAGCGGGGCTGGTCGGTACCGATGGTCTCGGTCATGGACACCCGACGCATGCCAGGGGTCGAAACGTTCGAGTAAATCAATGCGAAGTTCTACGGAAACCGCGGGACCTCCGATGAGGTCTATGTCTGGTCAACCGATTCAGTCACGCGACGACCATCAGCCTGCTGTTCCCTGACACTCCTCAGGCCCGCGCATCGATCAACGTCTATGTCGACCGAGTTCGTCAGATCTTCAAGACCATCGTCGCCGAGGGCGACTATCTCCCGACCGTCACAACCGCGCGGTAGGCGTGAGTTCTGAACCTGCGGAGACCCGTGATGTCGCGTATATCTCCGACCGCGGTCATCCCGACCGGAACGCGGCACCGTGGCTCGCTCTGTCCTGCTGTCTGATCGCGGTGGCGGTTCAGATGGTCGACATGACCATCGTCAACATCGCACTGCCGAGTCTGGGCACGGATCTCGGAGCGTCCTCGGGACAGCAACTCCTGGTCCTCACCGCGTACACCTTGGCCTTTGCCTGCACGTTTCTGACTGCTTCTCGTATCGGCGAGCGGACCGGCAGGCGGCGGTTGTTCATCGCGGCGCTCGCCGGTTTCACCCTCATCACGGCGCTGATCGTCGAGCCGGCGGCAGGAATAGACATTCCCACGATCATCGCGCCGTTGATCATCGGAGGCATCGGTATGGGCCTTTTCGTCGCACCGATCCAGGCGACGATGCTGTCCGGAACCTCGGAACACAACGTCGATTCGGCGTGCGGCACCGTACCGACGATCCAGCAGATCGGCGCGTCCGTCGGCCTGGCGATCATCGGTCTGTTGTTTTTCAATCAGGTCGCGGCGCACTCCGATTCAGCTGCATCTGCCGCCCGCGAAACGCTTTCACAGGACATCGCGTCCACAAACGTTGCCGAATCACTACGTCCATTCGTGATCAACGAGTTCACCCGTTGCGCGTCTGCGTAAATGGGCTCGCCCCATCCCGATATACCCGGTCCCGGATGCCCGGACACCCGGGTCCCCGACGACCGCGGGCTCGACTCTGCGCCGCCCGAGGACCTACGCGCATCGGTGACCGCAGACGCCGAGCCTGCACTCCGGCCGGCTGCCCGTCAAGCCGCCTCGCACACGTTTCCCGCCGCGTTCGACGTCATTGTCTGGGTACTCGCCGGAATCACGATCACGCTGGCAGCGCTGACCTTCGGGCTCCCCAGACGTACGTCGCCGGGAAAGCCGGCCCGGGCCGATATCAGCGAGTCAGCGCTGCGCTGATCATCGGCCATGATTTGTGCAGATCGTCCTGCCAGTACCCCCAGCTGTGCGTGCCGGTGTCACGAAGGTCGACGGTCGCCGGAATACTCAGCGCGCGCAGCCGATCACGCATTTTGTAGGTGCAATTGTTGGTAGCCGTTTCGATGATCGCGCCGACCGCGATCTGCTCGGTGAGCTTCGCACCGTTTCCGTTGATGCCAGGCCCATCGATCACGTCGTATTCACCGGGAAGGCCTGAACCGTTCGAGATGTAAATGGCCTTGCCCCTGAGCTTTTCGGCGTTCACGTAAGGATCATTCCGGACCCATTCGGGATCAGTGGGCGGCCCCCACATGTTCACGGTGTTGCCTCCGCCGCGAATCTCGACGGTGAGTCGGACATACGCCTGCCCCTCGACGTCGCTTGTCATCGCGCACCCGCTGTACGAGCCCACCGCCTGGTACAGGTCCGGCTCCTTCAAGGCGAGCTGGAAGACCGAGGTTCCTGCCATCGAGATCCCGGCGATAGCGTTGCGCCCGTTGCCATTGAACTGCGCATCCATCAACGGTGGAAGTTCTCGGGTGAGAAAGGTGGCCCACTTCTGCTTACCGAGTTTGGGGTCGTCGTTGCGCCAATCGGTGAAGTAGCTGGCTGCCCCGCCCATGGGCACAACGACGTTGACGTTCTGACCGGCGAAGAAGCTGGTGATGTCGGTCTGATCGAACCAACTGCTACCACCCTCGCCACCCGCCGCACCGTTGAGCAGGTAGACGGTGGGTGCCGGACGTGATTGATCCGCCGCCGGCAGCACCTTCACTGTCAGCTCCGAGTTCATGGCGGCGGATTCAATTACCACATCGACAATTCCTTGCGGCCGATTTGCCATCCTAACTATGTGCGATCCCTCGGACGTGGCCGCCAATCCACCACTAGGTTCGGCCCCCGCAAATCCGGACCCGAGAAGTGACGCCGTAAACGTCATCACAACAAGAGTGACTACAAATGTTTCTGCATTTCGTATTCTTCGACGCGGCCAACCACTACTCAAACAAAGCTTCATGTTCAGATCCTTCCATGGCGGTGTGTTCGCAGCGACCGGCGCGCGAGCAGAGTAGACCACGTAGAACATGCAGCGCGACACCATCTTTGCGATATCAAACCATGCGAGGTCGGCGCTGTATCACAGCAAACCACAAGTGTCCACGGTCTCAGAATTAACGGACACGCGGATCTAATCTCAATAACTGTTGTCATACGACAATGTTCGATGTATCTTTCTCGATGCACGACAAACGCGACAACGGTCGGGGCCGAGACGTCATAAGACGTGAGGGCGCGTACGTCGAAGGAGAATTCGATTCAAGCCGAGTTCTGAGTTCACAGTGGTGAATACCCGGGCCGACAAAGAAAATCCGTAGCACACGGATGAATGCAGGTTTGCCAGTCATGGCGCGCTGAAGCGCGCCTGCCAAGTGACTTCGACAGGGGTGCAGGATGGTCAATTTCGGTCTCATCAACGAGTGGGAACCCACTCCCGGGCGGCTCACCAGCTGGGTTGCGTCCTTGGCTTCGGTCGCCGAGGCCGGTCGGGCACCGAAACATCCAACTCCCCCCTCCCACCAGCAGGAGGAGTATCTGCGAACTGCGGGCCGTAACGAATCCGTCGGCTTCCGCTTCTCCCGGCTCTGCCTCGTGGCGTTCGACTTTGACACACCGCTGGACACCGACGCCATGACCAGGACAGTGAACACCTTCCTGCGCCGACATGACACCTTCAGCAGCTGGTTCGCAGCAGAACCCGACGGATCGATCGTTCGGCATGTGATGGATCCCGCCGCGATCGACTTCGTGCCCACCGACCACGGCGTCAAAGATTCCGCAAACGCGATCAGGCAGCATGTCCAGGACGAGACACCCGGACCCTTCAGCTGGGATTGCTTCACCTTCGGCGCGATCGAGCACGGCAGCGGGTTCACGCTGTACGCCGCGTTCGATCACCTTGTCACCGACGGAATCTCATCGGCGCTCGCGCTCGTAGAGCTTCTTCAGCTCTATTCAACGGAGACCCAGGGTATCCCCAGCGGGTTGTCCGAGGTCGGCAGCTACGTGGAGTACTGCGCTCGTGAACGATCCGGTTCGGCCGAACTCACGCTCGAGTCCCCCCACGTCGAGCGCTGGGTCGAGCTGGTCCGGAACAACGGTGGAACCCTGCCGACATTCCCCCTCGACCTGGGGGTGTCGAGTTCCGGGTACGCCAGGACCGCACACCTGTCGGCGACACTGTTCAGTGAAGCCGATGCCGAACGATTTGCGACGGTCTGCCGCGAGAACGGCGCCGCATTCACTCCTGGCGTTCTCGCAGTCGCGGCACTTGCGAGTCATGAGTTCACCGGAAACAGCCGATACTTCGGTCTGACCCCGAAGAGCACTCGCGCCACTCCAGCCGAGTTCAGCTCCATCGGCTGGTTCACCAGCTTGATCCCGGTCCCTCTGACGATCGAGGAATCGTCGACCTTCACCTCGATCGTGGGCGCCGCGCAACAGTCCTACGACGCGGGCAAGGAACTGACCGATGTCTCATTCCACCGCGTGATGCAACTCGTCGAACCCGACAGTGGCATCGACGTCCAGCCAGGCTGGTCCGTGCCGATGGTGTCGTACATCGACGTGCGGAAGCTTCCCGGCGTGGACGTGTTCGACGCGCTGAACGCCGGACTCTTCGGAAATCGCGGCAGTTCGGAGGAAGTCTTCCTCTGGATCAACCGGTTCAACGACAAGACGTCGATCAGCCTGTTGTTCCCCGACACCGACGAAGCGCATATCGCGATCAAACTGTATGTCGATCGGCTGACCGAGATCTTCACGACGATCGCCGGCACCGGCGACTACAGTCCGTCAGTGGCGGCCTTGGCCTCGTAGACAGTGCATTTGCCTGATTCGGCTGTGGCGCAGCCACAATCGGACGCGATCTCTTATCGTCGGGCCTGGTGGGCGTTCACCGCATGTCTCATCGCAGTGTTCATGCAGATGGTCGATACCACCATCGTCAACATCGCCCTGCCCAGCCTCGCCACCGACCTGAACGCCACCTACTCGGCCCAACTTCTTGTCGCAACGGTGTACACGCTTGCGTTTGCGTGCACGCTGATGACGAGTTCACGACTCGGAGAACGCTACGGCAGGCGCCGAGTCTTCCTCTGTGCACTTGCCGGGTTCACCGTCGTATCGGTTCTGTGCGGCACCGCCTCCGGTGCAACAGAGCTCATCGTGCTGCGTGGCGCGCAAGGTGTCTGCGCAGCCGCCGCGTCCGCGCAGACCATCGCAATCATCTCGGTGTTGTTCCCACGGGCAAAGCATGGTGCGGTCTTCGGGATCTACGGCGCCACGGCCGGGGTTGCCGCAATGCTCGGCCCGATGCTCGGCGGCGCACTCATTGCGCTCGACGTATTCGGTTGGGGCTGGCGAACCATCTTTCTGGTGAACCTCCCCCTCGGCGCGGCCGCCTGTCTGCTCGCCTACCGGCACCTCCCGCCCGTGCGGTCGCGGACCCATGAGCCGTTCGACGTAATCGGCATGGTGCTCTCGAGCGTCGGCTTGTTCCTGCTCATCTACCCGCTCGCCGTCGGCCGTGAGAAGGAGTGGCCGGTTTCGCTGCTGCTCATGCTCGGTGCCGCAGTCCTGCTCCTGGCGGTCTTCGTCTTCTACGAACGTCGACTGCAGCACCGGGGCGGTAGCCCGCTCCTACGACTGGACCTCTTCTCCCACCGAAGTTTTTCGGTCGGTGCGGTTCTCTCGATCACGTTTTTCAGCGTGTTCGCCGCGTTCTTCTTCACGGTGTCGATCGCAGCGCAGTTCGGACTCGGTTACAGCCCGCTGCGTACCGGCGTCCTCACCTTTCCGTTTGCCGTCGGGGCTGCATTCGGATCGGTGGCGTCCCCGTGGTTGGTCGCCCGGATAGGCTCGCGCACACTCACCGTCGGGATGGTCGCGTTCGCGGTGAGCCTCGGCTGGCTCGCAGTGATCATCGATCCGGCCAGTGAGTCGCTGGATCTGCTCACCCTCGTGTCGCCGCTACTCATCGGCGGTGTCGGAACCGGTCTGTTCGTCGCACCGCTGCAAGCAACGATCCTGTCGGGGACGACGTCGTCGAACGTCGGCTCCGCGTCGGGGTCCATCCCCACGATCCAGCAGATCGGCTGCTCCGTCGGACTGGCGTTGATCAGCATAGTGTTCTTCAATCAAGTTGCGGCGCAGTCGCAATCGGCTGTCGAGAATGCGGGTGCCACCCTGTCCCGATCGCTGGAAGCTACGGCCGTGGCGCCGGCCCTGCGGCCCGCGGTGGCAGGTGAGTTCACCCGTTGCGCGCACATGCAGCTGAGTTCACCGCACCCGGAGCAGACTCCACCCGGGTGTGCGGGCGACCCCTCATCGGCATCTCCGAACCCGGGGGACATCAGGAGTACCGTCGCCGTTCAGGCGGCACCAGAGCTCGAGGAGGCAGCGCGCCAGGCCGCAGCCCAATCATTCCTCGGAGCACTCACCGTGGTGCTCTGGGCGATCGCCGGGGCTGCGGTGGTTCTCGCCTGCATCAGCCTGTTACTGAAGAGACCGGTGACCGCGGTTGCCGGACCAGCCGCTTAGTCCCCCAGCACTCCGTCTTCGGGAAGCCGCAGATCCTGCTTCTCCAGTTCTTCGATGTTGACGTCCTTGAAGGTGATGACCCGGACCTGTTTGACGAAGCGGGCCGGCCGGTACATGTCCCACACCCACGCGTCACTCATGCGTACCTCGAAGTAGACCTCGCCGTCTGCGTTCCGGGGCACCATCTCGACGGCATTTGCCAGGTAGAACCGGCGCTCGGTCTCGACGACATAGGTGAATTGACCGACGACGTCCTTGTACTCCCGGTACAGGGACAATTCCATCTCGGTTTCGTACTTCTCGAGATCTTCGGCGCTCATCCTCTTAGCCTAACTTGCGTACCGCCTGGTTCAACGCACGCGCATGCGCACGTTGCGGTACGACATTCGGTGCTGCTCTGACGGTCCGAGCGCATCGAGGCACTGCATGTGCATCTCTGTGCTGTAACCCTTGTGGATTGCGAACCCGTATCCGGGTAGCTCAGTGTCCATCGCGACCATGATCCGGTCGCGGGTGACCTTCGCGACGATGCTTGCCGCCGCGATACAGGCGGCGGCCCCGTCGCCGCCGATCACCGGCAGGGAGGGTGCGGTCAGACCTGGGACACGGAATCCATCGGATAACACGTAGCCCGGCTGGATTCCTAAACCTGCTACAGCCCTGCGCATTCCCTCGATGTTTGCGACGTGGATACCGATCTGGTCCACCTCGGCCGCGTCGATGATCACGGCGCTCCAGGCCGCTGAGTGACGGGTCACCGATTTGTACAGTTTCTCTCGGGTGGCGGCCGTGAGCTTCTTGGAATCGTCCAGATCGGCCAACGACGCCAATTGCGTGGGCTTGAGAACACACGCCGCGACGACCAGCGGTCCGGCGCAGGCACCACGACCGGCTTCATCGACCCCGGCGACAGGTCCGAGCCCGCTGCGATACAGCGCGGCCTCGAAGGTGCGCAGACCCGCCGCGCGTCTGATCGCCACCCTCGGTGGCCATCGCGTTGCCACTACGGTGCCTACTTCTGCGGATTGACGGAGTCGACAGAACCCATCCGGGAGAACGGGTAGATGACAAACCGCACCTTGCCGCGGATGTCGTCGACGGGCACCATGCCGTGCAGTTCGTCGTCCTGGTGGTAACGCGAGTCCGCGGAATTGCCGCGGTTGTCACCCATCACCCAGACCTGCCCCGCCGGCACGTCCAATGGACCGAAATCCTCACCGAGACACGAGTTGAGCTGGCCGTTCGCGCCCAGCAGGTCTCCGGGACGCATCGCAGCGTTCTGTTCCTGGAGCTTCATGTCGATGTATGGCTCCACCAGCGGCTTACCGTCGACCTTGACCCCGGTGCCATCAGCGTTGTGGCACTCCACGCGTTGCCCGCCGGTCGCGATGACACGTTTGACGAGGTTGTTCTCGTCCGGTGGTGCGAACCCGAACCAGGACATCGCGTTCTGGGCGCCGCGGACAACCGTGTTGTCCGAACGCGGTGAGCGCCATCCGAGATCCCAGGACGACGTAGGGGCCTTGAAGACCACCACGTCGCCGGCCTTGGGCTCACCGAACCGGTAGACCAGCTTGTCGATGACGATGCGGTCGTTGGTGCACCCGGCGCATCCGGTCAACGTCGGTTCCATCGACTCGGACGGGATCACATACTGGCGGCCGACAAAGGTCTGTAGGACCCAGGTCAACAGCAGCACGCAGACGATGATGATCGCCGTCTCGCGCAGTATCGAGCCCTTTTTCTTGGGCCTGCTCTCGTTCTGGTCGTTCAGGCTGCGCCACGGACGGGCGCCCTCAGAATCCGGGTCTCCGTGGGTATCGTCGCCGGAAGGGCTGGAACTCTCGGAACCGCGGGGGGTGTCTACCACGCCGCAAGCTTAGTGCGTCAGCGCTTTTCTTTGATCTTGGCAGCCTTGCCGCGCAGGTCGCGAAGGTAGTACAGCTTCGCGCGACGCACGTCGCCGCGGGTCGCGACCTCGATCTTCGCGAGGTTGGGGCTGTGCACCGGGAAAGTACGCTCCACGCCCACACCGAATGACACCTTGCGGACGGTGAACGTCTCACGGACGCCGCCACCCTGACGACGGATCACGACGCCTTTGAACACCTGGACGCGTTCTTTCGAACCCTCGATCACCTTCACGTGAACGTTCAGGGTGTCACCCGCACGGAAGTCGGGGATGTCATCGCGCAGGGACTTGTTGTCCAAGAAATCCAGAGTGTTCATGTTGTCGGTTCCAATCTTGCAGTTGGCGTGAGTAGAGGAACCTAGCGGCTTTCGACGTGGCCTCGTGGGTCACGCGCTACGGCTCGACTGGTTCGTGCTCCGATTCGTGTGGTCTCCGTGACGTCTCAGCCACCGCGGGCGTGCCGGGCTGCTGACCGTCAAACGGCAACTGGTCAATTGTGCCAGAAGCACCCCCGCCAGGTGAAATCGCCTCGGTCAGCACGAGCCCCGCGGACTCGCCTCTCGCGGGAGCGGGGTGGACTTTGGCGTTCAATTCCTCTTCGGCACCGGACTTGGCGTGAGCGACGTCGGGTTTGCCGGCCATGAGGTCCTGCAGGAAGATCTTGGCCCGGATGAGCGGCCTGCGCACCCGCCGTTCCCGCCTGACGGCGGCATTCATCTTCTTCGGCCGTTTGGTGTAGCGCCAGCGAGCCCATGGCGAGGTGGGCCGGGCGAGGCGGATGGCCGCGACCACGAGCAGTGGGAAGATGAACAAACCGATGAGGCCCGTCCAGATCTTCCCCTTGAGCAGCACGAGCCCGGCCAGGGCGAGAACAACTCCCGAGTAGATCACCGCGGCGATCGTTGCAGCCATGTCGTTGGTGTCGGCACCCCACCAGTCGAGCGGGTGATAGCCGAGCAGGATGAGTCCCATGACCGCCATCGCCACGAACACGGCATCAAGCGAGGCGCGCCCCTCTTCTGCCCAATAGACGTCGCGCAGATAGAAGATCAGAGCGAACTCGTCCAGGACCAAGGCGGCACCGACACCGAAGAGCGCGGCAAAGATAGACAGCGTCGTCTGCGATCCGTTGATGGCCAGAGCGATCAGGCCGAGGCCGGACAACATGGTGAGCACGGTGCCGAAGACGACGTGATGGATGTGCAGCCCGCCGGGGGTGACATTGTTGAACCACCAGCTGACCTCGGCTCGGATCAGCCGTACGCTGATGCGAATCCCGAGGAATCCCAGAATGAAGCCGATGTAGGCCATGAACAGTGGCAGACGGCCGTTGTCGATGATGTTCTCGGTGAACCAGTGGCCCATGCGGTCAGATTAGTCGCCGACGTGGTCGAGCAAGAGGTTTGCGACCAAAGACGCCGATCCCGTGGCGGCGCACGCCTCGCACACGACTTCGCGCAAACCCTCTAGGCCGCACCCGCCGGCACCGAACTCGAGGGCGGCAACCGCACGCGCCCGAGCGAACGCTGCTCGATACTCGGCGTCGCGGCCGGCGTGGGACGCAGCGAATGCGATGGTGTCCAGACGGCCCCGCAGCCCCGCGATCTCCACACGCTGGTCCGCCGAGGCAGGTCGCCCGGCGCGCCAGGTCTTGAGCGCTCCGGTAACCGGCCCGTCGGTCGGGACGCCGGCCGCATCGAGGGCGGCCACCGCGATCAGCAGACCGACCCGGTCCAGTTGTCTGGAATCGACACGGTCGACCAGTCCCGCGACCCCTGCGCCCAGGACATCGATGCGATGTGGGCTCACGGTGCCGAATCCGCGGAGTCTTCCCCGCCGGCGGGGTCGATCGCGTGCGCACCTGACTCATCGACCACCGCAGCGACCTCTGGTGACGGCGGTGTCGTGGCGCAGACGGCGACGGGAACGAGCGCCCGCTCCTGGAAGTATCCGAGGATGGCCAGTTCAGGTGCCCGCCCGTCGCCCACCACGACCTCGTGCGGCTCAGGGACCACGCCCGGTCTGAGGTAACCGGCAGGCTCGCTCGTGCCGACGACCACGGTGCGGCGACCGTTCTGGTCGAGGCCCAGACCGACAGCCACCCTGATCCACGGCGCGACCTCGGGAGGCTGGGTCGCGGTGAGCACGGCAGCCCGGGCGCGCACCATGACCAGGTCCGCGCCTGACGGATGCGTGTCCCCTACGTCGGCTGAAGATCGAGCTGCCGCGACTCCTGCAAGGGCGGCGCCCGTAGGCGCCATCATGACGCCCGGCGTCATCGGTGTACCGCCCGACTGCTGACCGTGCTCGGTGCCGGTCTCCTCGAGAGCCTCCCGCGAGATCTGGTCTGCACGGCGGTCCAACTCAGCCGCAGTCGCCGACATCGTGCGCGCCGCGAGGTGTTCCGCGCTCGCCAGGGTGGTGGTGTCGCCCGTGGCGACCGTGAGCAACGTCCCGGCGAGCAACTCCCGATCTGCGATCGC
This sequence comes from Williamsia soli, assembly GCF_017377795.1. Classification (GTDB taxonomy): domain Bacteria; phylum Actinomycetota; class Actinomycetes; order Mycobacteriales; family Mycobacteriaceae; genus Williamsia; species Williamsia soli. The sequence continues at coordinate 717,688 of NZ_JAFRDR010000002.1, forward strand.
CGCGACAACGGTCAGTCGCTGCCTCGTCTGCTCGACCGCATCGGCGTACGCCCGGACGACCTCGGCCATGCCACTGACCTTCTCTGCGCTCCTGTACAGGGCGCGAACCAGCGACGCACCTGCGGCGTCTGCGGCCACCGACGTGCGACCGTCGATCGCTTCGGAGACCGCACGGGTCCCACCATCGACCGCAGAGATGCATTGCGAAAGCCGTTGCGTCGCACACTCATAACGCTCGGCGACGAGGTACAGCGCGGCCGCGTCGATGTCGGGGATCAGTTCCCGCAACAATGACTCGACCGGTTCGCGGAAGTCGGTCGGCATCAGTGGTCCGACCCGGCCACGACAGATCCGGCCGCCTGCGCGTCCTCGTTCTCCACTGCCGCGACACTTCGAGTCAGGCCGCCGGAATAGCGTGCGAGCGTGGCAGTCGCCTCGTCGAGAGCGGCTACCGCCCCAGCGCTGAGCCGGCCGTGGGCGCGGGCGAACACGTGCCCGCTCGCATGAGCCGCACACGTCGAAGCGATCTGCCTGGCGAGTTCATCGATATCCGACGAGATCGCCGCGAGCTCGGTGAGTACCGGTTCGAGGTCGCTCACCGCCGCGAGCACCGCGGCACCGTCGATCCGAAGTTCCGACCCCGGTTGTGCTGCCGGCATTCGCGCCTCCCCGATCCGTCGACTCAGTCCAGATCCCGAAGATGGGGACCCCGGTCTTGGACGATCGCGGCCACCAGTTGGTTCCGGCGCGACGTCAGTTCACCGTCCGCCCGCGCGACCAGATCGCGGATGAGCGCCGACAGCTGATCGGCTCGGTGACGCCGCAGCGCGAGCGGATCGATGTGAAGATTGGTCAGCATGCCTCTGGCGTTGATCACCACCCTGACCAGACGGTCCGTGGACGTGGCTTCCACGGTGACGGAACCGAGTTCCTGCGCGACCGCTCGCAACTGCTCCCGTTGCTCGTCCACCTCTGCCAACACCGCGTCCCAGGCCCGGTTCATCTCACCTGACCTCGTTGACTCTGCGACCATCGTGACCCCCCACTCGCGTGCGGAGATCTTAGCCCGCGGGAGCGGCACCGGTGGGGTCGGCGGAGTCCCCGGACTCACGAGGCAGCAGATCTGGACGCCGCTCCCGGGTACGGGCGAGCGACTGCTCGGTGCGCCAGCGATCCTGTTTCGCGTGGTCACCGCTCAGGAGTACCGGCGGCACGTCGAGTCCGCGCCAGGTCGGCGGGCGCGTGTAGCTCGGACCTTCGAGCAGGCCATCAGAGAACGAGTCCTGCTGATGCGAGTTCTTGTTGCCCAGGACCCCGTCGATCAGGCGCACTGTGGCCTCGACCATGGCCATCACGGCCACCTCGCCGCCGATCAGGACGAAGTCGCCCAGGGAAACCTCTTGCACCCGAACACGTCTGGCGGCATCGTCGAAGACCCTCTGGTCGATGCCCTCGTACCGTCCGCATGCGAACACGATGTGCCTCTCGCGACTCCACTCCTGCGCGGTGGCCTGGGTGAACGGAACCCCGGCAGGGGTCGGGACGACCAGGAGAGCGTCGTCGGGGCACACCTCGTCCAGGCACGGCCCCCACACCGTCGGTTTCATCACCATGCCCGGGCCACCGCCGTACGGGGAATCGTCCACTGCGCGGTGGACGTCGTGGGTCCAGTCCCGCAGATCGTAGGTGTCGAGCGCGAGTATTCCGCGGTCGATGGCCTTGCCCAGCAGTGCCATTCGCATCGGTTCGAGGTACTCGGGAAAGATCGAGACCACACCGATCCGGATGGCCGGGTCGCTCCCCCCGCTCATTCGGGGTCCAGCAGGCCGTCGGGCGGGTCGATCTCGATGAGTTCTCGACTCACGGTCGGCACGATCGCGGTGACGAAGGGGATCAGCACCTCGCGGCCATCGGACATCGTCACCGACAGCAGATCCCCGGCAGGCAGGTGGAGGACATCGGTGACAGCCCCCACATCGTCGCCATCGACCGTGCGCACGGGGACCCCTTGCAGCTCGTGGTCGTAGAACTCGTCCGGGTCATCCCCGGAACTGACGTCGTCGGCGTCGATCAGGAACAGCACGCCGCGCAGCGCGGACGCGGAGTCCCGGTCGTTGACCTCGGCGAGAGACAGCAACAGCCGCCCGGAGTGATTCCGGGCGGCTGTCACCGTGTAATTGGTGTCGACGAAGGTGTTCTTACCGGTCGACTTCCGTCCGCGCAGCACGTTCCCGACTGCGAAGCGCACGCCTGGCTCGTCCGTACGGACGTCGACCATCACCTCGCCACGTACGCCGTGCGACTTGGCAACGCGGCCGACAACCAGATCCACCTGTGAGCGCCTTGTTCCGCGGTGCGATCAGCGGTCGGTGTCGACGATGTCGACCCGGACCCCGCGGCCACCGATTCCGGTGACGAGGGTGCGCAGCGCAGTGGCCGTGCGACCGTTGCGGCCGATGACCTTCCCGAGGTCTTCCGGGTTGACATGCACCTCGACGAAGCGTCCCCTTCGGCCGGTCACCAGCTCGACGCGGACGTCATCGGGGTTGGCGACGATGCCACGGACGAGGTGTTCGACGGCGTCAGCGACGACGACGCTCACTTGTCGGCGACCTCAGCTGCGGGAGCCTCGGCAGCAGGCTCGTCGGCCTTCGGTGCGTCGTCTGCCTTCTTGGCAGCCTTCTTCTTCGGGGTGACGGCTTCGCCGGCGGGAGCGTTGTCGGCAGCGGCGAGCGCAGCGTTGAACAGGTCCTGCTTCGACGGCTTCGGCTCGGCGACCCGCAGGGTGCCCTCGGCGCCCGGCAGGCCCTTGTGCTTCTGCCAGTCACCGGTGATCTTCAGCAGTGCCGCGACGGGCTCGGTCGGCTGTGCGCCGACTCCGAGCCAGTACTGCGCGCGATCGGAGTCGATCTCGATCAGGCTGGGCTCTTCCTTGGGGTGGTAACGACCGATGGTCTCGATGGCCCGGCCATTACGGCGGGTGCGGGCGTCGGCGACGACGATCCGGTACTGGGGGTTACGGATCTTGCCGAGGCGGGTGAGCTTGATCTTGACAGACACGAGTTACTTCCTTCTATGGTCACAGTGCAATTCGGCGACGTTCCACGTGTCGGAGCGCCCGGTTTTGCTGTTGAGGTGGTGTGACCGCCGGTCGGCACGTGGCCGGGTCCGGCGAACCAGGGAGTCATTGTGCCAGAGAGAGCCCTCCCGACAGAAATCACGACGCGGTTGAGGACAGTGCAGCGACTGCGGCGCGGGTCTCGGCGGCGATCAGATCCCCGTTGATGTGAGCGCCGGCCATCGCACCGGCTGCGGCGGCTGCGCCGACCTGGGCCATCAGATTGCTGACGTTGCCCGCGGCCCACACACCCGATACCGCGGTCACGCCGGACTCATCGGCCGGAATGTAGTCGCCGACGCCCATCGGATGCGGGACCGGCTGCAGACCCAGGTCGGCCAGGAATGCCGCACGTGCGACCAATCGCGGCGTGACCGTCAGCGCTCGACGCGCAACGAACGTGCCGTCGGCGAGCACGACCCCGGCGATGGCATCGCCTTCGGATCTGACCGCCGCAACCCTGCCCTCGACGAGGCGTATCCCGCGGGCGGTCAGCTGCGTACGTTCGTCGTCGGAGAGCCGCAACTCGTCGTTGAGAAACAGCACGATGTCCGCGCTGATCTGCCGGAACATCTGGGCCTGGTGAAGGGACATGGCGCTCACTCCCAGGATGCCGATGGCCTGGTCCCGAACCTCCCATCCGTGGCAATAGGGACAATGCAGCAGGCCCTTGCCCCATCGGTCGGCCAAACCCGGGATGTCCGGCAATTCATCGACCAATCCGGTCGTCACCAGCAGCCGGTGTGCTCCGACCGTGACACCTCCAGCAGTCCTGACGGTGAACCCGGTGTCGACGTCGCCGTCGACACCGGTGACCTCGTCGTCGAGGATCCGGGCGCCGTACCGTTGGGCTTCTTCGCGTCCGATGGCGACCAGCTCGGCCGGTGGCAGCCCGTCGCGGGTCAGGAATCCGTGCACGCCTTCAGCGGGTGCGTTCCGCGGCCGACCACCGTCGATCACGAGTACCGATCGACGTGAACGGCCCAACATCACCGCCCCGCTCAGGCCGGCGGACCCGCCACCGATCACGATCACGTCATAGTTTGCTTGCGGTGTTTCATTCATGAACCCACAGTGCGACATCGACCCCCTTTTCGGCAAGGATATTTGCTGAAACGGCAAGAACTGGCACTATGACACTCATGAATGACGAGCTGAACGAAACCCTCAGCGCTGTCGGGCCACGGCTTCGCGCCCTCCGCCGCGAAAGGGCGATCACCCTTGCCGAGTTGTCGGAGAGCACAGCCATCTCCGAGAGCACACTGTCGCGACTCGAATCAGGGGGTCGAAAACCCACACTGGAACTACTGCTGCCGCTCGCGAAGGCCTACGGCATCCCGCTCGACGAACTCGTGGGCGCCCCGGCCACCGGAGACCCCCGCATTCATATGCGCCCCATCCGGCGCCACGGCCGCGTCTTCATCCCGCTCACGCGGCGACCCGGCGGGATCCAGGCGTTCAAGCAGATCATGCCACCGCAGGACCCCGTCGAGCCCGAACTGAAGGTGCACGAGGGCTACGAGTGGCTGTATGTGCTGTCCGGTCGCGTACGACTCCTGCTGGGTGACCAAGATCTGACCCTGCTACCGGGCGAGGTGGTCGAGTTCGACACCCATGTGCCGCACTGGATTGCGGCCGTCGGGCCAGGAGAGGCAGAAGTTCTCTGCCTCTACGGAACCCAGGGCGAGCGCGCCCATGTCCGCACCAAGACCTGAAGGTCCTCAGATGAGGTGTCCGCCGCACACGATCGCGTCCGGGAATCGCAGGATGGACAGGTCCTCCGCAGGGTCACCCCGCAGCACCAGCACGTCCGCGCGATCACCGTCGCCCAGGGCACCCGCGCCCAGCCACTCACGGGCAGAGCTGCACGCCGCGTCCACTGCCTGCCCCGGACTGAGCCCGATGCCCGCCAGCGCGATGATCTCGTCGACGATGCGGCCATGTTCGACGAATCCGCCCGCGTCGGTTCCGGCGTAGATGTCCACCCCGGCCTCGATCGCAGCGGCGAATGTCGCCGGAGCGTCGGCGTGCAGCTTGCGCATGTGCTGCCGATAGGCAGGGAAACGGTCGGCACCGTCGGCGATGGACGGGAAATTCTCGACCTGGATCAGTGTCGGCACCAACCCGATTCGCTGGGCCGCCATGATCGCGATGAGCTCGTCGTTCAAGCCGGTGCCGTGCTCGATGCAGTCGATTCCGGCGTCGATCAGCCCGTAGAGGGCCTCTGTGCCGAACACATGCGCGGTCACCTTGACACCGAGCTGGTGGGCCACCGAGATGGCCTCGCGGAGAACATTGTCCGGCCACAGCGGAGACAGATCCCCGGTGTCCCGGTCAATCCAGTCCCCCACCAGCTTGACCCAACCGTCACCGGCCTGGGCCTGCCGCGCGACCTCGGCAGGCAGATCCGTGACCTGGCCGAGATCGACCCCGTAGTCGCGTAGGTACCGCTTCGGACGCGCGATGTGCTTACCCGCCCGGATGAACCGTGGGCCGGCGGGATCGTCGTCGAGCGGATGGGTATCCACCGGTGAGCCGACCTCACGGATCAGCGTTGCACCGGCCTGCAGATCTTGCCTGGCAAACGCCCTGGCCTGCTCGATCGTCACTCCCAGCCCGGGTGCGATGCCGACGTGGTTGTGCGCGTCGACCAACCCCGGCATGATCCAGCCACCGTTGGTGACCGTGTCGGCGCCCGTGATGGGCTCGCGGGTGATGAGACCGTCATCATCGACCCAGAACTCGACGGGTTCACCCGACCCGACCGCAAACCCACGAAAGTGCAGCTGCGACAGGCTCATCGACGCGACCGCCCTACTTCTTCTTCGGCCGCTGGAACTGACTCACGTCGATGCCCTCGAGCCCGGGCGGAATCTGGTCGAGCCCGGCGGGCATGTTCGACAGGTCGGGGAAGCCCGCAGGCATACCACCGGGCATGCCGGGGAACCCGCCCCGCACCTTGGGAGGCGTGGGCCCGCGCCCACCCTTCTTGCCCTTCTTGCCGCCCTTTTTGCGATTGTTCTTGCGACCACCCGGCATGCCCATACGGCCGGCCATCTGCGACATCATTTTTCGCGCGTCGAAGAAGCGGTCGACGAGCTGGTTGACGTCGCTCACCGTCACGCCGGACCCGTTCGCGATGCGGGCACGGCGCGAGCCGTTGATGATCTTCGGATTCTCACGCTCGGCCGGGGTCATACCGCGGATGATCGCCTGGACCTTGTCGAGTTGCTTGTCGTCGACCTGCGACAAGGCGTCTTTCATACCCGCCGCACCCGGCAACATTCCCAGGAGGTTCCCGATCGGACCCATCTTGCGGATCATGAGCATCTGTTCGAGGAAGTCCTCGAGAGTCAGCTCACCCTGGGTGATCTTGTTCGCGGCCGCCTCTGCCTGCTGGACGTCCCAGTGGGTTTCGGCCTGCTCGATCAGGCTCAGTACGTCGCCCATCCCGAGGATGCGACTCGACATCCGGTCGGGGTGGAATACGTCGAAGTCCTCGAGCTTTTCGCCCGTGGACGCGAACATGATGGGACGGCCGGTGATCTCGCGCACCGAGAGCGCGGCACCGCCACGGGCGTCGCCGTCGAGCTTGGTCAGGACCACACCGGTGAAGTCGACACCCTGGGCGAATGCTTCCGCCGTCGCCACGGCGTCCTGACCGATCATCGCGTCGAGAACGAAGAGCACCTCGTCCGGGTCGACTGCATCACGGATGCCTTTGGCCTGGGCCATCAGTTCTTCGTCGATACCGAGGCGTCCGGCAGTGTCCACGATCACGACGTCGTGATGCTTGGATCTCGCCTCGGCCACACCGGATCTCGCGACCTCGATGGGTTCGGCCAGACTGCCCGCGCCCTCGGAACCCGACACGCCGAGCTCACCGGTACCGCCGACGCTCGTGCCCGGGTTGGGCGCGAAGACCGGGACGCCGGCCCGCTCACCGACGATCTGGAGCTGACTGACAGCACCTGGCCGCTGCAGGTCACATGCCACCAGGATCGGGGTGTGACCCTGCTTCTTCAGCCAGGCCGCGAGCTTGCCCGCGAGGGTGGTCTTACCGGCACCCTGCAGGCCCGCGAGCATGATGACCGTCGGCGGCGTCTTCGCGAACTGGATTCGCCGGGTCTCGCCCCCGAGGATCCCGACGAGCTCCTCGTTGACGATCTTGACGACCTGCTGTGCGGGGTTGAGTGCGCCCGACACCTCGGCGCCTTTGGCACGTTCCTTGATCCTGGCGATGAAACCGCGGACGACGGTCAGCGATACGTCGGCCTCGAGTAGAGCGAGACGGATCTCGCGGCAGGTGCGGTCGATATCGGCATCGGACAGCTTGCCCTTGCCGCGCAGATCGGTCAGGACACCGGCCAACCGGCCTGAGAGGGAGTCGAACATTCCCCTAGCCTATCGGGACGCCGGATTTACCGGTGTCCTCCTCTGGTTCCCGGGGTGGCGCGGGGGGTGGGACTACCGCCAGGATTGCCTCTTCGAGCTGGTCGCGCGTCTGCGGACCGTCCCCGGGCAGCCGCACACAGAAGGAATCGACCACCGATCCGCCCAATGTGGAGACCTTCGCCCACGTGATGAAGACCCGGTGCTGCTCGAGTACCGCACTGACCCGGGCGAGCAGGCCGATACGGTCGCCCGCGCGCAGTTCCAGGATCACGCTGTCGTCGTCGTAACCGTCGAACCACAGGACCCGCGGCGGGGCCTGGGCGAACAACGCCGGCACCGCCGGGCCCTGAGAATTCTCTCCGCCGGGGCCCTGCGCGATCGGGAGCTGCGTCTCCCTCTCACGCGCGTCGAGCCGGGCGATCACGTCGATGTTGCCCTCCAGTGCCTGGATCAACTGCTGCCGTAGGAGGCCCGACTCCGATGGTTCACCGAACAACGGTGAGACCAGGAACGTATTGACCGCGCTCCCCGCGTGGGACTGGACCGACGCGCTCAACAGCCGCAGGCCCCGCAACGAGAGCACACCCGCCATCTGCGAGAGCAGACCCGGCTGTTCGGGCGCGATCATGGTCACCGCGAAGGTGTGCGGGTTGTCCGTCGTCACGAGGTCGACGCTGACGCCGCCCGCCTCCGCCAGGGCCGTCAGCTCAGGCGTCAGCGGACCTGGATCGGCCAGCTCGCCGCCGTCCATCAGCCGCAGACACCGGCGCACCAGTTCGCCGATCAGAGAGGACTTCCAATCGCCCCAGACCCCCGGACCGGTCGCCTTGGAATCGGCTTCGGCAAGCGCGGCAAGCAATTCCAGTAGGACACGGGAACCGCCGAGGGTGTCGACGACGCCCTGCACCGTGGCGGGGTCGTCCAGATCGCGCCTGGTCGCGACATCAGGTAGGAGCAGGTGATAGCGGACCATCTTCGACAGGATCTGCACGTCTTCGGGCCACAGGCCGATGCGGTTACCCACCTGATTGGCGAGCTCGGCACCCACAACGCTGTGGTCGGCACCGCGTCCCTTCCCGAGGTCGTGGACCAGCGCGCCCAGGACCAGCAGGTCCGGACGCGACACCCTGGTCGTCATCGAACCCGCGTTGGCCGCGGTCTCCACGAGATGGCGGTCCACTGTCCACGTGTGAATCGGATCACGTGGGGGTAGATCTCGAATGGCGCCCCATTCAGGGATCAGCCTGCCCCACAGGCCTGTCCGGTCGAGGGCCTCGATCGGCGCGATCATGTGTTCACCGGTCCCGAGTAGCACCAGCAGGTCGCTGAGCGCATCGATCGGCCAGGGTTCCCGCAGCTCCGGAGCATAATCGGCCAGCCTGGCCAGGGTGGAGGCCGCCATGGGCAGCCCGGTCCGCGCCGATGCCGCGGCCACCCGCAGGATCAGACCTGGGTCTTTGCTGGGCAGCGCGTTCCGCGCGAGGACGACCTCACCGAAGTGCTCGACAACGCCTTCATCGAGAGGACGCCGGATGGGCGAGCGACGGAGCTTCGAGAGCCCCTTGCGTGGAAGCGAATTGGACGAGGTACGCAGTCCGACATCCACGGCGTAACTGATCGTGCGCGCGCTGTCACTGATGGTCCGGGCCAGATCGAATCGGTCGCCGATCCGCAGCGCCGCACCGATCTCATCGGCGTCCTGCGCACGCAGTTGCTCGCGAGGTCGACCGGTGATCCGGTGCAGTTCGGTGCGTACGTCGAGCAGGCGGGTGTACGCCTGCCGAAGCCCACCACCGGGAGAGTCCGGACGGAGCGCGGCCATGCCATCGGTCAGCTGCGCCACGGCGAGGGCATCGAGCATGTGAACATCGCGCAACCCTCCCCGGCCGTACTTGAGATCGGGTTCGGCGCGGTGGGCGATGTCGCCGCTGCGCCGCCAACGATCGCGGGCCTGATCGACGAGTCCTCCGAACCGCGAACGGATGTCGGTACGCCACTGCTGACGGATCCCACCGATCAGCAGCTTGGACAGATCCTCGTCCCCGGCGATGTGGCGGGCCTCGAGCAATCCGAGGGCCGCGGTCATGTCGGTGGCAGCCACCTGAAGGGCCTGCGACACGGTCCGCACACTGTGGTCGAGTTTGATGTGCGCGTCCCACAACGGATACCAGATCTGGTCGGCAATCTCCGCGACGACCGCCGGATCCATCTCGTCGTGTAACAGGATCAGATCGAGATCCGAATGGGGCAGCAATTCCTGTCTGCCCAGTCCGCCGACGGCAACGATGGCGAAACCGCTACCGGGTTTGATCCCGATCTCGGCGGCCTTGGTGGTGAGCCAGAAGTCGTGCAGGTCGACGAGAACCCTGCGCAGCGCGGGCGCATCGACCCGCTTGTTGCCGTCGGTCCGGCGTAGGAGTTGTTTGCGTGCTGTGACCAGATCCGTCGCGGCAGCCGGTGTCAGGTGAGACGGCTGCGGTCCTGCTCCCGAGGGCTCCCCGGATGCAGGACCGCGACCGCCACGTACGAATGGCACTGTCGTTACAGCGCGTCGCCGCCGCGCTCTCCGGTGCGTACCCGGATGACCGCTTCCACTGGCGAGACCCACACCTTGCCGTCACCGATCTTTCCGGTGCGTGCGGCCTCGACGATCACGTCGACCACTTTGTCCACTGCGGCGTCGTCGACGACAACCTCTACGCGGACCTTGGGGACGAAATCCACCGAGTACTCAGCACCGCGGTAGACCTCGGTGTGGCCCTTCTGCCGGCCGTACCCCTGAACTTCACTGACGGTCATACCGACAACGCCGGCCTGCTCGAGTCCCGCCTTCACATCTTCAAGCGTGAATGGCTTCACGATTGCTGTAATGAGCTTCATTTGTTGCATCCCTCCATGAGGATCACAGTTCGAGTATTGAGTTTCCAGGACTTAAACGAGGTCGTACGCGCTTTCGCGGTGATCCGTCTCATCAATACCAGTGTCCTCATCCTCTGCGGTGATCCGCCAGCCGAGTGGCTTGAGAGCGAACGCGATGATGGCGGTCATGATCGCGGTGAACGCGACTGCGACGAGGGCGATCACGACCTGGATGACGAGCTGCTTTCCGCCGCCGCCGTAGAACAGGCCGGTCTCCGACGCCAAGAAGCCGATGCCGATGGTGCCCCAGAGGCCCGCGACCAGGTGCACACCGACGACGTCGAGCGAATCGTCGAAGCCGAACTTGGACTTGAAGCCGACAGCTATCGCGGCGATCACGCCGGCCACGGCGCCGAGGATCAGCGAACCGATCGGGGTCAACGCTCCACAGGCGGGGGTGATGGCGACCAGACCGGCCACGATTCCGGACGCCGCGCCGACACCGGTGGCGGACTTGTCGCGGATCTTCTCCACCACGAGCCATCCGATCAGACCTGCGGCGGTCGCTGCTGTGGTGTTGATCCAGACCAGGCCGGCGAGTGCGTCTGCGGTGCCTTCGGAACCGACGTTGAAGCCAAACCATCCGAACCACAGGATCGCGGCACCGAGCATGACGAACGGCACGTTGTGCGGGCGGTAAGCGGTCCTGCCGTATCCGACACGCTTACCGATGATGAGCACGAGGACGAGCGCAGCCATACCGGCGTTGATGTGGACCACGGTGCCACCGGCGAAGTCGATCGGAGCGACCTTCGCGACCATTGTGCCGTCGACGTCTTCGGTACCGAAGATCCACGAGGCGAAGCTGGTCTCGTTGTTCGACAGCAGACCGCCACCCCACACCATGTGGGCGAGCGGGAAGTACACCAGGGTCGCCCAGATGCCGGTGAAGACCAACCAGGTCGAGTACTTGACGCGCTCGGCGATTGCACCCGAGATGAGGGCCACGGTGATCACCGCGAACGTCAGTTGGAAGCCGGCCCACACGATGGCCGGGACATCACCGAAGCCGCCGATGACATTGAGGACCTCGTCTGGGTTCTCGGGATCCGGAATTGTTTCCATCAGCTGGTTCAAGCCGAACAGCGAGAACGGGTTGTCGAAGATGCCCGCGATATCGCTTTCTCCGGTGTGGGCCGAAGAGAACGACATCGAGTAACCCCACAACACATAGATGATGCTGACGACTCCGAGTGAGCCGAACGACATCATCAACATGTTGAGGACGGACTTCTGTCGCGAGAGGCCACCGTAGAAGAAGGCCAGTCCCGGAGTCATGAAGAGCACGAGTGCGGCGCTCGTCAGGACCCAGGCGGTGGCCCCGACGTCGTAGGGCGCGAACGCATCGTCTGGCAGTGCCAAAACCACTGTAAGAAACCTCCTAGAGTGCGCCGACGGCTCGGCGCCTTCAAAGAGATTGGCGGGCAGGGATTTCGTTCGTGGTGCTGTGGTGTTTCATGCATGTGAACCGGCGGGCACTTCATGTTTCATCTGTGTATACCGCCAGGAGCGGTGTTGATCAGATGGCTCGATGTGCGGCCATTTGTTGTTCGCAGGCTGCCGACGGCGAGGCCGAATCAGCCGAGGAGCGCGTCGACGAACGCCTCTGGTTCGAAGGGTGCGAGGTCATCTGCGCCCTCGCCCAGACCGACCAATTTGACCGGGACACCGAGCTCTCGCTGGACGTGGAAGACGATGCCACCTTTGGCGGTGCCGTCGAGTTTGGTCAGCACCACACCGGTGATCGAGACGACGTCGGCGAAAACCTTCGCCTGGGCGAGACCGTTCTGTCCGGTCGTCGCGTCGAGCACGAGCAGGACCTCGTCGACGACTGCCTTCTTCTCCACCACCCGCTTGACCTTGCCGAGTTCATCCATCAGACCGGTCTTGGTGTGCAGACGCCCTGCTGTGTCGATCATGACCACGTCGACACCCTCGTCGATACCACGCGCGACGGCGTCGAAGGCCACCGCGGCCGGATCGGCCCCTTCTTTGCCGCGGACGACCTCCGCACCTACCCGCTCGGCCCACGTCTGCAGCTGATCGGCCGCGGCCGCACGGAAGGTGTCAGCAGCGCCGAGCAACACCCTGCGTCCGTCTGCGACGAGCACGCGGGCCAGCTTGCCGGTCGTCGTCGTCTTGCCCGTTCCGTTGACTCCGACGACCAAGAGCACCGACGGTTTGCCGGCATGAGGCAGCGCCTTGATCGCGCGGTCGAGCTGGGGGCCGACCTCGGCGATGAGCACCCTGCGCAACAGCGCACGGACCTCCTCCGCGGTCCTGACAGGCGAGGCGGCGAGTTCGGTGCGCAAACGGTCGACGACGGCAGTCGTCACCGCGGTACCGAGGTCTGCCATCAGCAGGGTGTCCTCGATCTCTTCCCAGCCGTCCTCGTCGAGGTCGCCGGCACCCAACAGCCCCAGCACGCTCTTGCCGAGAGCATTCTGCGACCGGGACAGGCGGCCACGGAGCAATCCCAGCCGCCCGGCTGTCGGCGCAATGTCGTCGAGCACCGGGGTGGCGGGGACCGTGTCGGCCGCAGGTTCGGGCTCCACCACCGGCTCGGGCTCGACCACCGGTTCCGGCGCCACGACCTCTGGTTCGGCCGGCGGGGCCTCGACCTCGGAAGTCGTCGCCTCGGGTGCCGGGGCAGCAGTTTCCGGTTCCTCAGTCTTCGGTTCTTCCTCGTCCGTCTTCGGTTCGGGCAGAGGAACATTGCGCAGACCGCGTTTCGGTGCGTCACGAGGGATTGCCGCATCGTCACCCACACCCGGTTGCCCGTCGGTGTCGGTCCGCTCGATCGTGGGCGTGTCCCTGGTCGGCGGCTCGGCGGTGGCCGTGCCCGCGCCACCCTGGGTGAACGAGAACCCACTGCCGGCCTTGTAACCGCCCGACTTGTCCACCTGCCTGGTGCCGTCCGACGGCGTCCGATCTGTGCTGTCGCTCAGAGAGATTCGCCTGCGTCGGGACAGGACCAGGCCCGTCGCCACAAGAGCGACGAGCAACAGGACGACAACTACGACAATCGCGACGACAGCACCGGTGTTCACGGCCTCAGTGTGCCAGAGGCGGCTCCGCCGACGGTGCCACAGGCACCTACGACATCAGTGCCAGAGGCGGACACGAGCGAGCTGCGGGTACCGTGATTGTCAGACGCCTCATCCATACTGCTGTCCCGCCGGTCATCTTCCAGGAGACGAGCATGAGCATCACAGTCGAGCAGTCCACTCTCACCACCAGGTTTCGTGACGTCCGCACGCTCACCGATGAGCTGACCGCGCGACTGTCGCCCGAAGACCAGGTTCCGCAGTCGATGACCGATGCCAGTCCCACGAAGTGGCACCGCGCCCACGTCACCTGGTTTTTCGAGGAGTTCATCCTGCGGAGTCTGCCGGGATACACGGTGTACGACGAGACCTTCCGATACCTCTTCAACAGCTACTACGAGGCAGTGGGCGCCCGCCACCCCCGTCCACATCGGGGGCTCGTCACCCGACCCGGCGTCGAAGAGATCACCCGTTACCGCGAGTACGTCGATCAAGCGATGACCTCGGCACTCGAGCAGGGCCTACTCGACGAGTACGCACGCACACTCGTCGAACTGGGCTGCAACCATGAGCAGCAGCACCAAGAGCTGTTGCTCATGGACATCAAGCATCTTTTGTCGACGCACCCGTTCGGGCCCGTCTACGTCGAGCGGGGACCGGATGCCCCGGAAGAGGCGGCGCCGCTGCGTTGGCGATCCTTCGACGGAGGGCTCGTCACGATCGGGGCGAATCCGAATGGCTTCAGCTACGACAACGAGGGCCCCGGCCATTCGGTGTACCTCCAGGATTTCCAACTCACCAACCGGCAGGTGACCAACGGCGAATGGCTCGAGTTCATGGCCGACGACGGCTATCACCGCAGTGAACTCTGGCTGTCCGACGGCTGGAACAAGATCAACGAGACCGGTTGGTCGGCCCCGGGCTACTGGAGCCTCGACGACGGCACCTGGACGTCGTTCACGCTGTCCGGTAGGCGCCCGATCGTCGAGAGCGAACCGGTCGTACACGTCTCCTTCTACGAAGCCGACGCCTACGCCCGATGGGCCGGCGCACGGCTGCCGACCGAGTTCGAATGGGAGACCGCGGCGATTCGCACCGGAGCCACCCGAGGCCAACTCCTCGACCCTGGGCGATGTCATCCCGGCACCGCTGGTGAGACCATGATCGGCGACGTCTGGGAGTGGACCGCGAGTGCATACCTTCCCTACCCGGGGTTCGTCCCTGCCCACGGTGCCGTCGGCGAGTACAACGGCAAGTTCATGAGTGATCAGCACGTGCTGCGTGGCGCGAGTGCGCTGACTCCCGCCGGCCACGAACGGCCCACCTACCGCAACTTCTTCCCAGCGGGATCCCGGTGGGTCTTCAGCGGACTCCGGTTGGCCCGATGACGATGTCACAGCCGGCGGTCGACCCCCTGCTCGTCGCCGACGCGGTCGCAGGGCTATGGCAGAGCCCGCCCGTTCTGCCCGCGAAATGGCTTTACGACAAGCGCGGCAGTGAGTTGTTCGATGAGATCACCCGGCTGCCCGAGTATTACCCGACACGGCGCGAGACCGAGATCCTGCGGCGGAGCGCAGCAGAGATCGTCGCCGTCACGGGTGCTCAGACCATGATCGAGCTCGGTTCGGGCACGTCGGAGAAGACCCGGCTCCTGCTATCCGCGTTCGCCGCCCGCGGGACCGGCTTCACCTATGTACCGCTCGACGTCAGCGTCGAGATGCTGACGTATGCGGCCGGGCAGGTGGCGGCCGAGTTCCCGGAGATCTCGGTCCAGCCCCTGCACGCCGACTTCGGTGATCCCGATGTGAATCTCGCGGACTACAACGGTCCGCGCATGGCAATCTTCCTCGGTGGAACGATCGGGAACCTCGACCCCACCGAACGGTCTGATTTCTACCGCCACATCGCGGGAGCGTTGCGACCCGGCGACTACTTTCTGCTCGGGGCCGATCTGATCAAGGACACCGGCCGATTGATCGCGGCCTACAACGACCGCGCCGGGGTCACCGCCGACTTCAACCGGAACGTCATCGAGGTACTGCGTACGGGGCTCGACGCGACCGGCCTCTACACCGACGACTTCGACCACATCGCGAGGTGGAATCCGCGCGAACACCGAATCGAGATGTGGCTGCGCGCCCGGCGAGACGTGCACGCCCGGTTCGGCGCGATCGAGCGGACATGGGAATTGCCCAGGGGCGCTGAGATTCTCACCGAGATCAGCACGAAATTCGACCTCGGATCGCTGCATACCGAACTGGCCGCTGCCGGTCTACGGCAGCTCGAGAGCTGGACAGACCACGCCGACGACTTCGCAATTGTGCTCAGTCAGGTCTGCTGAGCAATAGACTCACTCCCCGTGGTCGCCAACCGGACGAGATACGCGCGCAAACGCCGCCGTCGGATGGCCCGCGTCGAGCACGACCTGAGCGACGAACAGTGGTCGCAGCTCAAAGCGGCCTGGGAAGGCTGCGCGTACTGCGGCGCAGACGACCGACCGCTGCAACGAGATTGCGTACTGCCGATCTCACGTGGCGGTCGGTACACCCTGGACAACATCGCGCCCGCCTGCGGTTCCTGCAACGCCAGCAAATGCAACGACGAGGTGACCGCATGGATGCGGCGCAAGAAGCTGGACGAGCGCGCGTTCCTCGAACGGTATGTAGCCATCAGATCTGCGATGACCGCGAAGTTCCCAGTTGACGAACAGGTCGACCAGGAGACAAACCGACTCGGCTGATCACCCGAAGGGCGCGGTGGGTGGCGGCCTAGCCCGTGGACGGCGTCGGTGCCGGCAAGTCCTGCCCGCGCATACGCTGCGAGATGACGGTGGTGATGCCGTCGCCCTGCATACTCACGCCGTACAGCGCGTCCGCGACTTCCATGGTGGGCTTCTGGTGGGTGATGACGATGAGCTGCGATTTTTCCCGCAGTTGCTCGAACAGCGTGATGAGCCGGCGGAGGTTGGTGTCGTCGAGGGCGGCCTCGACCTCATCCATCACATAGAACGGCGACGGGCGGGCGCGGAAGATCGCCACCAACATCGCCACCGCGGTCAGTGACTTCTCGCCGCCGGACAGCAGTGAGAGGCGCTTGACCTTCTTCCCCGGCGGTCGCGCCTCCACGTCGATGCCGGTGGTCAGCATGTCGGATGGGTTTGTCAGGATGAGACGGCCGTCACCACCGGGGAACAGGGTCTTGAACACCTCGACGAACTCGCGTTCGACGTCGGCGTAGGCCTCGGTGAAGACCTGAAGGATCCGGCTGTCGACATCCTGCACCACATCGAGAAGGTCTTGTCGCGCCTTTTTCACATCCTCGAGCTGAGTGGACAGGAAGTTGTATCTTTCCTCGAGCGCGGCAAACTCTTCCAGCGCAAGGGGATTCACTTTACCGAGTGTGTTGAGGTCGCGCTGTGCCTTCTTCGCGCGAGCCTGCTGGGTCGCCCGGTCGTACGGTATCGGGGTGGGCGCGACCACCATCTCACCGCGTTCTTTCGCCTGCTCGTACTCCGCCATCTCGAGTTCGGACGGCGGCATCGTGACATCGGGGCCGTACTCTGCCACCAGATCGTCCGGACTGATCGAGAAGTCCCCCATGATCTGTTCTTCGAGTTGTTCGATGCGCAGCGACACCTGCGCCTTGGCGACCTCGTCGCGGTGCACAGCATCACGTAGTGCTGTCAGCTGCGCACTGACCTCGGCGGCAGCCTTTTTCGCGACATCGAGTTGTTCAGTGCGGACCCGCCGCTCCCGCTCCAATTCGTCGCGATGCGCTTGTGCCCCCGCAACCGCGGTTTCGAGCCTTGTCGCGATCAGACCGCCGCACTCGAACACCACTTCGGCCACCCTCGCCGCGTGCCGGCGGGCGCGGTTTTGGCGTTCGGCCCGCTCGCGCGCTTCACGCTCAGCGCGCGCCGCACGCCGTAGTGAATCCGACTTACCCCGCACCGACGCCAGCCGCTCCTCCGCGCTGCGCAGCGCGAGGCGTGCCTCCATCTCCACCGAACGCGCCTCGGTCACGGCAGCGGCTGTGCGATCGCGATCGTTGTCGGGCAAATCCCCGTCCGCAGGGGCCTCTTCGCTGTCGTCGCGGGCCAGACGGAGTCGCTCCTCGAACTCGGCCAGCTTCGCCAGAGCCTCGTTGCGACCATCTTCTGCCTTCGCCCGCTGATTGGTCAGTCGGGTCGACTCTTCCTGCGCTGCGCGGGCGGTCTGCCCGAGCCGGGCCAACTGCTCGTACACCGCACCCAGCTCGGCGTCAGACTCGTGCAACGCCGCCAGCGCCTGCTCAGCGGTCTCTCGGCGATCGGTCTGCTGCGCGAGGGCCCCGGCGAGTGCCGCGACCAGTTCTTCACTGCGGCGCCGGGACTGCTCGAGTTCGGCACGTGCCGAATCGATCGCCGACTGCACCTCGATGGTCGACGGACGCGCGCCGGTTCCACCGCTGCGCCAGCCCGCTCCGATCAGATCGCCGTTGAGGGTCACGACCCGCAGCGAGCCCAGGTACGGGACCGCCCCCGCGGCCTCGCGAAGCACGGCTTCTGCGACCGAGACATCGTCCGCGACGACGGTGTAGCCCAGCAGCAGTTCCAGGGCTCCCCGCAGGGTGTCCGGACCGTCGACGACGTCGAGCGCCCAGACGGCGCCCGCCGGAAGGTCGGCGGAGCCGCGACCGGACGGGTCGACGCCACCGATCAACACCGCAGCGCGCCCACCCTCGTTCTCGCGCAGCGACGACAAGGCGGAGCGGGCGGCAGGTAGGTCTGCCGTCGCCACCGCATCAGCTGCCGGACCCATGGCAGCTGCGATCGCCGCCTCGTAACCGTCGCGCACCCGCAGCAGCGACGACATCGGCCCCAGCAGTTCCCCGGCCCTGTTCTCCAGCAGCCAGGCGCCGCCGTCTTTGCGCTCGAGACCGACCGCGAGAGCGTCGATCCGGGCGCCCAACGACGTGACCCGCTGTTCCGCGGCGCGCTCGGCCGCCTGCAGTTCCGCGACCCGTTCGTTTGCCTGGTTCAACGCGGCGACACTGCGCTCGTGGTGCTCGTCCAACCCCAGCTCGGAGGCATCGAGGTCGGCGACCGTGGCCTGGACCGCGTCGAACTCGTCGGCGGCCTCGGTCGCCCTGGCGACTGCATTGTCGATCGCCGCTCCCAGTCGGGTCGCCTCGGCATCGATCGACTCGACCTTGGTCCGGAGATTGTTCACCTGGCCCTCGAGCCGCGCCAGTCCCTCGCGGCGATCGGCGACCGCGCGCACCGCGGCGAGGTGCTGCTGCTGCGCCGCCGCAGCTTCCTGCTCACGTTCGCTCAGTGCGACTTTCGCGTCGTCGAGAGCTTCAGCAGTCGCCTCGACGGTCTCGGTGAGGATGAACTCCTCTTCGGCTGCGACCTCCGCTTGACGATCGAGCTCGTCGGGATCGCGCCCGGAGTCGGTGCGCACCGGCTCCGCGAGGTACCGACTGCGTTCGCCGGCGATTCGGCAGGTTGCCCCGACTCGCTCTGTCAGCGCCGACAACGCGAACCAGGCCTGTCCGGCGTCGTTGGCAGCCGGCACGATCTGCGCAAGATACTTCTCGTTCTCGTCGACCTGGCCACCGAGCTCGTCGAGGCGGTGTGCCAGCTCGTCTTGCTGCCTGCGAAGTTCCGCCTCGGTGGTACGTTGCTCGGCCAGTTCGTTGCGGCGGGTCACCAGATCGTCTGCAGCCAAACGCAATCGGGCATCACGCAGGTCGGCCTGGACGGTCTGGGCCCGGCGGGCGACCTCAGCCTGCCTACCGAGTGGTTTGAGTTGACGCCGCAGTTCGGCGGTGAGGTCGCCCAGGCGCGCCAGATTCGACTGCATCGCGTCGAGCTTGCGAACCGCCTTCTCTTTGCGCTTGCGGTGTTTGAGGACACCGGCGGCCTCTTCGATGAAGGCCCGACGCTCTTCCGGGCGCGACTCCAGGATCGCCGCCAGCCGTCCCTGGCCGACGATGACATGCATCTCCCGGCCGATACCGGAGTCGCTGAGCAGTTCTTGCACGTCCATCAGCCGGCACGAGCTGCCGTTGATCTCGTACTCTCCGGCACCGTCGCGGAACATCCGCCTCGTCACCGACACCTCGGAGTAGTCGATGGGAAGTGCGCCGTCGGAGTTGTCGATGGTCAGGGTCACTTCCGCGCGTCCCAGCGGGGCGCGGCCGGAGGTGCCCGCGAAGATGACGTCCTCCATCTTCCCGCCTCGCAACGCTTTCGCACCCTGTTCGCCCATCACCCAGGTCAGAGCATCGACGACGTTCGACTTACCCGAACCGTTGGGGCCCACCACACAGGTGATGCCCGGTTCGAACCGCAGGGTGGTTGCTGACGCAAAGGACTTGAAGCCCTTGAGGGTCAGACTTTTCAGGTGCACAGCGCTTGAGCGTACCCATTACCTTCGCCGGCGTGGGCGGGCGGTGTGATCGGGCGGGCGAGGTGAGGAGCGATCAGCGCTCGACAAAGCCTGTGAGGTCGCCGCGGGCGGGTCCCCACTGCGCCACCACCGTGTCCACATGACCTGGACTTCGGCCCCGATCGAGCAGCGCCAGCAAGTTGTCACAGTCAGCCCTACGGCCCTCCGCCACGATCAGTACGCGGCCGTCGGCGTGGTTTGTCGCGGAACCCACGAGCCCCAGTTCGAGTGCCCGGGCACGCGTCCACCACCGGAATCCCACGCCCTGGACGCGCCCGTGCACCCACGCGGTGAGCCGAACTGGGTCCGAATCAGGCCCTGGATTATCGGACACGGTGCTACTCCGTGTCGATCCGCAGGTCGACGGTGGTTCCCGCCTTGAGGGTCCGCCCCACCGTGCACACCGCGTCGACGGCCCGTTCGACGACCACCAACAACCGTTTCGCCGCGTCCGGGTCCAACTCGGACAAGTCGACCTCGAGCACCTCGCTCAACGCCGGATACACCTCGTTGTCCCGGTCTGCGTCCCCGGCCACGCGCACGGTCGCGTCGTAGTCATCTCCGAGCCTGCGTGAGAGCGGCTTGTCCGAACTCATCCCGGTGCAGGCGGCGAGAGCAATCTTCAGCAACTCACCGGGGGTGAAGACTCCCTCGACATCCTGGGAACCGATGAGGACCTCGGCGCCGCGGCTGCTGCGCCCGGTGTATCGCCTGCTGCCGGTTCGCTGAACCCACAGGTCTGTCGCGTGTTGCTCGCTGGTCACTGGTTCGGTTGCGGTCATGTCCATATTGAACACGCCGCCCCACGCCGCAATTCCGCGGGACCTCAGCCGGAGGGGGTGACGCGACGCGGTCACCAACGGTCGATGTGGAGCAGGTTGTCGAGGGGTTCGCGCGGCGCAGGCTTGAACGTGTCGCCCGTGTAGAACGCCGTCGGGATCAACGCCGCCTGATGGAAGCCGGCGGGAATCTCGAGGAGTTCCGCGACCTCCGCCTCTCGCTGCAGATGAAGCGTGGTCCACGCCGTGCCGAGACCGCGGGCGCGTGCAGCGAGGGCAAAACTCCACGCCGCGGGCAGCAACGACCCCCACAGCCCGGCCTGATTCCCGGCCGGTAACGTCGCGCCGGCCTTGATGCACGGGATCACCAAAACCGGGACCTCGCCCATGTGCTCGCCGAGCCATGCGACGCTGCCTCCGACCCGCTGTTGCACAGGTGCACGCTCAGGATCATCCGCGAACAGTTTCGCTGCCGACTGATTGGAGCCGAGATACTCGTCGACGAGTTCGCCGTAGATCTTCCCGATCGCCGCGCGTACCTCTGGGTCGGTGACGACAATCCATTGCCAGCCTTGACGATTGGATCCCGACGGCGCCTGAAGTGCGATCTCCAGGCACTCTTTGACGAGTTCGATGGGCACGGGTTTCGTCAGGTCCAACCGCTTACGCACGGTTCGGGTGGTGGTCAGCAGTTCGTCAGGCGTCAGGTTGAGGGTCACACCACGATCATGCATGCCCGGTCCGCGGCCTCTACAGCCGCGGGCGCACCTGACACCGCGGGCAGCTGAAGGAACTGCGATTCATGAACTGCTCCCGTCGCATCGCTGCACCGCAACGCCGGCAGGGCTTGCCCTCTCGGCCATAGGCATTGAGCGACCGCTCGAAGTAGCCCGACTGGCCGTTGACGTTGACGTAGAGGGCATCGAACGAGGTTCCGCCCTGTTCGAGCGCCTCTTTCATCACTGCCGCAGCGTTCTCGAGTACTGCGCGTAGCGACTTGACCGGCAGCTTGTCGGTGAGACGCTGACCGTGGATCTCACTGCGCCACAACGCTTCGTCGGCATAGATGTTCCCGACCCCGGACACCACCGTCTGGTCGAGGAGAGCACGTTTGATCTCGGTGTGCTTGCCACGCAGAACTTTGACGACGGCCGACTGGTCGTAACCTGGGTCGAACGGGTCGGGTGCGATGTGGGTGATCGACGCCGGTACGGAGCCGACGATGTCGTCAACCATCCATGAGCCGAAGGTTCGCTGGTCGACGAACCGCAGTTCGGTGCTGTCGTCGAGGGTGGCGCGGATGCGCAGGTGCTTTTCGTCGGCTGCGCCCGCCGATTGCACGAGCATCTGTCCGCTCATGCCGAGGTGCACGAGTATGGCGATCGGGTCGGCGGCGGCGGCCGGATCCGCCTCCAGCCACAGATACTTGCCTCGTCGCCGGGCGGCTGTCACCGTCGCCCCGGCCAGCAGACCGATGAGATCTGCAGCACCGCCTAGTTGTCGCCGCACCGCACGCGGATGTAGCACCTCGACGGCAACGATGCGCTTACCTACGACATGTCCGAGAAGGCCGCGGCGAACAACCTCCACCTCGGGCAGTTCAGGCATCGTCTCCGGTACCCGAGATCGCTTTCCATGCGGTGGAAGCAGCGATCTGCTCGGCTTCTTTCTTGGTCCGACCGACGCCGGAACCCATCGAATCGCCTCCGACCATCACCGTCGCAGTGAACTCCTTGCAGTGGTCAGGGCCGGTCGAGGTGATCTGGTACGCCGGAACCCCCAGGCCTTTTTCGGCGGTCAATTCCTGCAGTGACGTCTTCCAGTCGAGCCCGGCGCCCAGCGCCGCCGACCGGGTGAGCGCCGACTCGAACAGGGCCAGCACCGTGGTCCGCGCGGTTTCCAGGCCGTGTTCGAGGTGGACGGCGCCGATGAGTGCTTCCATGCCGTCGGCGAGGATGCTCGCCTTGTCGCGGCCGCCGGTCATCTCCTCGCCGCGACCGAGCCGCAGATGCGCCCCGAGTCCACCGGGACCGAGGCCCTTGGCAACCGCGGCGAGCGCGTGCATGTTCACGACGCTGGCCCGGATCTTGGCGAGCTCACCTTCCGGGCGGTCGGGGTGCGTACGGTACAGCTGCTCGGTGATGACGACCCCGAGTACCGAGTCACCGAGGAACTCGAGCCGCTCGTTGGTGGGCAGCCTGCCGTGCTCGTACGCGTACGAGCGGTGCGTCAAGGCGAGGGTCAGCATCTCGTCTGACAACGAGATGTTGAGCGCCGCGAGCAGTTCTGCATGGTCGACGTTTGAGTCGGACACCTCACGGACGCTCTCTGTCACTTCTTCGACTCAGGATCCTCGGCGAACTTCGACGCCAACCCCGCCCAGCGGGGATCGATGACCTCATGCTGGTGACCGGCTTCGGCAAGATCCAGCCTGATCCCGCATTCGGGGCACAGTCCCGGACAATCCGGCCGGCACAGTGGAGCGTTCGGCAGGTCGAGCGCGACGGCATCGACCACGGCTTGCTCCAGATCGATCTTGTCGTCGACGATCCGATGGATGTCCTCGGCATCGGTCGTCTGTTCCGTTGTGCTGTTCGGGTACGCGTACAGCTCGGTGACGTACACGCTGGCGGTCCCCGCGATGGGCTCCAGACAGCGAACACACTGCCCTTCGGTCTCGCCGCTGACGCAGCCGGTGACCAGGACCCCCTCCGAGACTGCCTCCAGACGCAGATCGAGATCGACATCGCTGCCCGCCGGGATCGCGATCATGTCCAATCCGATCCGTGGGGCAGGGGTGATGGCACGATGCACCTCTCGCATCGAACCGGCCCGCCTACCCAGACTGCGGATGTCCAAGGTGAAGGGGCCGTCGATGGTGCGATCGTGGCGTGATTGTTTGCTTTCGCGCTGCGACACAAGGAACCACGATACGCCTGCGGACGGCTGTGTCCGCAATCCGTGACGCGCCGGGTCAGCCGCGCCACAAATTGCGGGTCAGACGGCCATTCCGGTACCGAAGTCACCGCGCCGGACGTGCTCGGCGTAGTCGTGGACACCTGCCCCGGTACGCAGCTGCTGACGACCACGGTTGACAGAACGTATCGTCCCGGTGAGCAGCTCCTCGAACTCCGCGAGTTTGTTGTCCACATAGACGTCACACTCGCCCCGGAGGCGGTCGGACTCGGCGTGCGCCGCGTCGATGACCCGCTCGGATTCCGCCCGGGCAGCCTGCACGACCTCGGTCTCGGAGACGAGCCGCTGCTGCTCGGCGATCCCCTCGGCGACCGACCGTTCGTAGTTCGCGTTGCCCGATTCGATCATCCGCTCGGCCTCGGCATGAGCACGTCCGGTCACCGACTCGTACTCGCGATGCGCCGCCGAACCGATGCGCTCGGCCTCTGCGGTGGCATCAGAGAGCAACTGTCCCGAATGCGACTGCGCCTCTGCGACCATCCGATCGGCTGCGGACTTGGCCTCCGACAGCACGCGGTCGGCCTCCGACCTGGCGTGCGCCAGCGTCGAATCAGCCTCTGCGGTGGCTTCGCCGACCATGGTGTCGGCGTGCATCCGGGCATCGCCGATCAGCTTGTCGCGCTGGTCGAGGACGTCCTGCGCGTCATCCAGGTCGCCCGGTATGGCGTCCTTGACGTCGTCCAGCAGCTCGAGAACGTCGCCTCGAGGAACGACGCAACCCGCTGTCATCGGAACACTGCGCGCTTCTTCGACGATGGCGCCCAGTTCGTCCAGTGCTTCGAAAACCCGGTACACAGCTACCTCACTCCTCGCCGCACATGCCGAACGAGCCCGGTCGACTCGCCCTTGCCACAGTGCGATCAGTGGTTGGTGTTAATTCTGTGACTATTGTGCCCAATGGTGCGGCTGTGACGCGGCAACCGGGCCGGTGTGTCGGCTCTACGGTAAAGCGAACACGCTGGATATACGCGGTGACGGAAGATCTGGGGCGTACCGACCTCGAATCTGCCGTTCCTCAGATCTGCCGTCCGCTTCAGACCTGCCGTTCATCGGACAGTTTCGCCAGCAACTGCTCGTGCACCAGAGCCGGTAGGAAATCGCCGACCGCCCCGCCGAGGCGTGCGACCTCTTTCACGAGCGAGCTGGAGACGTGCGCCAGCCGCGGATCGGTGAGCAGGAATACGGTTTCCACTCCCGTCAGATCACGGTTCATCTGCGCCATCGGCATCTCGTATTCGAAATCGACGGCACCGCGGAGCCCTTTGACGATGGTGTCGAGGCCCTGCTGGCGGACATAGTCGACGAGAAGGCCCTGCCAGCTGTCGACGCGCACGTTCGGAAGATGCGCGGTGGTTTCTCTGATCAGCTCGAGTCTCTCGTCGATTCCGAAGAAGCCACGCTTCTTCGGATTGACGGTCACGAGGATCACCAGCTCGTCGAAACGGGCGGCGGCGCGCTCGAACACATAGAGGTGACCGGAGGTCACCGGGTCGAATGATCCTGGACACACGGCTCCGGACATGGCTGACAAGTTATCAGTCCGCCGAGTCCGCGCCGTCGACCGCGGATGCGAATTCGGCCAATTCGATGCGGGTTTCCCCGTATCGGCGGACGTCGACGTCACCGAACTCTTCGGGCCACGCGGTGACCGGGCTCCGCGAAGATCGCTCGATGATCACCGTCCCGCCGGGCGCAACGCGGCCGGCAACGAGCAGTCGCAAGAGTTCCGACAACTGCTCATCCGGTAGGTCGTACGGCGGATCGGCGAACACGATGTCGGCAACACTCCCCGACTTGCGAAGATGCTCGACCACCCGCCGGCGCTCGACCACTGCGCCGGATAGGCCGGCGGACCGGATGTTCGCCTCGATCACCCTTGCGGCCCTGTTGTCGGATTCGACCAACACCACGGACCCGGCACCGCGTGACAGCGCCTCGAGACCCAGTGCCCCCGACCCTGCGAACAGATCGAGCACCGCCGCGCCGTCGAAGTCGACGCGGGCCGCGAGAATGTTGAAGATCGCTTCCCGGACACGATCGGTGGTGGGCCGGGTGCCCGCCTCGGGAACCGCCAGCCGTCTGCCCCGGGCGGCGCCGGCGATGATGCGGGTCATGCCGCCTATTGTCCCGGTCGATGGTGCGTGGATGCGCACCGGGATGCGTCTGCAATGGTTGAACAGTTCAAGTATTTGTGACCCACCTCACAAAGCATGGTTGAGCAGGGGTTAAAGGGGTGCTTTCAGCACCAATTTCCGCAGGCGGGTGACATTGGTGTGATGCCTTGTTAACTTGAAAATCGATATGAGCCCAACTCAGATCAGCGCTACCCTAACCGCCGCGCCGGACGCGGTGGCATTTCGTAAGCCAAAGGTTTCCGACGGAGTCCGGCTCTGGGAAATCGCCCGTGATTCGAAAGTTCTCGATCTGAACTCGAGTTACGCCTACCTTCTGTGGTGTCAGGATTACGCCCAGACTTCAGTGGTCGCCGAAGTAGACGGCAAAGTGGTCGGTTTCGTGACCGGCTACCTTCGTCCTCAACTTCCGGACGCGGTCATGGTGTGGCAGGTAGCTGTCGACGCCGACCAGCGGGGACTCGGATTGGCCGGAAAGATGTTGAGCCAACTCATGGATCGGCTCGAACCCCGCGGCATCACCACGCTGCACACCACCATCAGCCCGGACAACACCGCGTCGCAGGCCTTGTTCGCAGGCCTCGCGGAACGTCGTGGGATGGACTTTCGTCGGGAAGACTTGTTCTCCCCCAACGACTTTCCGGATGACCACGAGGCAGAAGATTTGTACATCGTCGCGCCGCGACGCTGACATCGGTAACTGACGGACGTCGACACTACCCGGACGACCTCCGTCGCGACCTCTTCAGGGTCGCTCCCGGCAGGAGCAGGATCTACCCGCCCGCCAGCACTTTGTTCATCAGTCGAAAGATGGCTGCCCATCAGTCGCACTCGGCTGAAGTTTTCGCACCCTTCGGAGGACGAAATGACTGCATCAATTCAAGAAACCTTTTCCAGCAACATCTTCGAGACCCGCGAGTCCGAAGTCCGCAGCTACAGCCGCGGCTGGCCTGCAATCTTCACCAAGGCCAAAGGCGCATGGCTGACCGATCGCGACGGCAAGCAATACCTCGATTTCTTCGCCGGCGCCGGAGCGCTCAACTACGGACACAACAACCCCGTCCTCAAGGCCGCGCTGCTGGACTACATCGAGAGTGACGGGATCACCCACGGCCTCGACATGTCCACGGTCGCCAAAGGCGAGTTCCTGCAGACGTTCCAGGACAAGATTCTCGAGCCCCGTGGGCTCGACTACAAGGTCCAGTTCCCCGGCCCGACCGGCACCAACGCCGTCGAGAGCGCGCTCAAGCTCGCCAGAAAGGTGACGGGCCGGACCTCGATTATCAACTTCACCAACGCATTTCACGGAATGACTCTGGGTGCCCTCTCGGTGACCGGCAACTCGATGAAGCGTGCCGGCGCCGGAATCCCACTGGTGCACGCCACCCCGATGCCGTTCGACAACTACTTCGGCGGCGTCATGGAGGACTTCAGCTGGTTCGAGCGAGTGCTCGACGACTCGGGCAGCGGCCTGAATCGTCCGGCTGCGGTCATCGTGGAGACGGTCCAGGGTGAGGGCGGCGTGAACATCGCACGGCCGGAATGGCTTCAGGCCCTCGCCGAGCTGTGCAAGCGACGCGAGATCCTGCTGATCGTCGACGACGTGCAAATGGGTTGCGGACGCACCGGGCCGTTCTTCTCCTTCGAGATCGCCGGCATCCAGCCCGACATCGTCACGATGTCCAAGTCCATCGGTGGCTACGGGATGCCGATGGCGCTGACCCTGTTCAAGCCGGAGCTGGACGTCTGGTCGCCGGGTGAGCACAACGGCACCTTCCGTGGTAACAACCCCGCATTCGTGACGGCCAAGAAGGCGATCGAAGAGTACTGGTCGGACGACTCTTTCGAGAAAGAGGTCATCGCGAAGGGCGAGCGCATCCGCGACTTCTTCATCTCGCTGTGCAGCGCCCACCAGGGCATCAGTACCCGTGGCCGCGGCATGGTCCAGGGCTTGGTGTTCGAGGATGCCGACGCCGCCGCCAAGGTGTGCGGCCTCGCGTACGACCGCGGCCTCCTGGCCGAGACCTCCGGTCCGTCCGACGAGGTCGTGAAACTGCTGCCTCCGCTGACCATCACCAACGAGGAACTCGATCAGGGTCTGGCCATCCTCGGGCAGGCCACCGCCGAGGTCCTCAACTCCTGATTCGCCCGAAATCTGAGCTATCGAAAGGATTTCATACATGATCGTGCGCACCACCCAAGAAATCACCGGCACCGACCGCGATATCGAAGCGGAGAACGGCAACTGGCGTTCCAAGCGCATCGTGCTCGGCGGCGACAAGGTCGGATTCTCGTTTCACGAGACCACCATCAAGGCGGGGTCGGTCAACGAGTTCCATTACGCCAACCACGTCGAGGCGGTGTGGCTCGTCGAAGGCGAGGGCACGCTGACCGACCGGGAGACCGGCGAGGTCTACCCACTCGGACCGGGTTCGATGTACCTGCTCAACGGACACGAGAGGCACACCGTCAAAGCCGACACTCAGATGGTCATGCTCTGTGTGTTCAACCCACCAGTGGTCGGCAATGAAACGCACGACGAAAACGGGGTCTATCCCCTCGTGACCGTCGGCACCTGACGGGGTTCGGCCCACCGCGCGCGCAGTTCGCGGACGGGCCTTCGCCGGGTAGCGCTGTCCTGGCGTCTACACGAGGGCGCCAGGTTCGCCCGCCCCTGAACCGCCGCCGCGCACACCTATAACGCGGCCGGACCCACAAAGGCTCGGCACCCCTGATCAGGGTGCCGAGTCTTTTTCGTCTCCTACCCCGAGGGTTGGGTCGTTGTGGCGGCGCCCACCTGGGGTTTTCCCCGCAAAAAGGGCACACTATCGGGGTCCCGGTACTCTGGGTGGAGTGCGTACTCGCCCCATACAGTGGGCACCAGCCCAGCCGACAACGCCGGACCCGGACCTGCCCGACCGCATCGACCTGCTCAATGACCTGCTGGCTGGTGCACGTACCCTCGCGCTGACCGGCGCCGGAGTCTCCACGGATTCAGGCATCCCCGACTACCGCAGCCCGGGCACACCCGCCCGGACCCCCATGACGATCGACATGTTCCTCAGCACCCCGGAGTTCCGCCGCCACTACTGGGCTCGAAACCACCTCGGGTGGCGGCATATGGACTCCGCGCTACCCAACGCGGGTCATCGCGCCCTCGCTGCCCTCGAGCGCAAAGGCACGATCAGCGGCGTGATCACCCAGAACGTGGACATGCTGCACCTCAAGGCGGGCAACCGCGCCGTCCTCGAACTCCACGGCTCGTATGGACGGGTGAGATGCCTCAGCTGTGACCACAAGATCTCCCGGCATCGCCTCGCCGATCTCCTCGAGCCGGCAAACGCCGACTTCGTCAGCCGGATTCGGGGTCGCGGTGCGATCGAAGTCGCACCCGACGCCGATGTCGTTGTCGCGGACACCAGCGACTTCAGCATGGTCGACTGTCTGAAGTGCGGCGGAATCCTCAAGCCCGACATCGTCTACTTTGGCGAAAGCGTACCGAAGACTGTTGTCACGCAAGGATTCTCCATGGTCGACGACGCCGATGCCCTACTCGTTCTCGGGTCGTCGCTGACAGTCATGAGTGGACTGCGGTTCGTCCGGCACGCCAGACGCACCGGCAAACCGGTGTTCATCGTCAACCGCGGTCACACCCGCGGGGATGAGCTGGCCACGATGAAGATCGATGGTCCATGCTCGCAGGTGCTGCAGTCGCTGGTGAGCTGATCTACAGCGCGACCAAGTCGTCAGCGTGCACGACGGGACGGCGCAGATCGGCCGGGAGTGCGCCGCTCGACTTACCGAGCATCTCGCTGACTTCCGACGCGTCGTAAGCGACCACCCCGCGGGCTCGGACCTGACCGGTCTGGTCAGCGAGATCCACGACGTCTCCGCCGAAGAACCTACCGGCGACAGCGACGATTCCCGCAGACAGCAGCGAGCGCCGTGCCGTCGACACCGCGCGCACCGCACCGTCGTCGAGCACGAGGCGGCCGGTGGCCTCCGCGGCATGCCGAACCCAGAACTTGCGTGCCGAAAGTCTCTGGGCGCGAGGCGAAAACGCAGTGCCGACCGACGCATTTGTCAACGCGGCCGCAGCATCGGCAGCGGCGGCCAACAGGACGGGCAAACCGGCGTCGGCGGCCAGACGGGCGGCAGACAACTTCGACGCCATCCCTCCGGTGCCCAGTGCACCACCTGTGCCCGCGATGACCCCGTCGAGGTCCTCGGGACCGTCGACCTCTGGGATCAGGGTCGCTCCGCCCTTGCGCGGATCGCCATCGTATAGCCCATCGACATCCGAGAGCAGGACGAGTGCGTCGGCTCCCGCCAGATGAGCCACCAGAGCAGCGAGCCGATCGTTGTCGCCGAACCGGATCTCGTTGGTGGCCACGGTGTCGTTCTCGTTCACGATCGCGACTGCGCCAAGGGAGCGCAGCCTGTCGAGGGTCCGCTGGGCGTTGGCGTGATGGGCGCGCAGCGACACGTCATGCGCGGTCAGCAACACCTGCCCGACCGTCCTGCCGTACCGGGCGAAAGACGTGTTCCACGCGTGCGCCAATGCCAGCTGGCCGACACTTGCCGCAGCCTGCTTGGTCGCCAGATCCTGCGGCCGCGACTTCAGCCCCAACGGGGCTATACCGGCACCGATCGCACCGGAGGAAACCACGATGACGTCAGAACCCGCGCACATCCGGGCTTCGATCGCGTCGGCCAGCGCATCGAGCCGACCGGTGTCCAAGCCCGTCGTCAGCTCAGTCAGTGCAGACGAACCGATCTTGACCACAACACTGCGTGCACCCGAAATCCTTTGTCGAGTAACGCTATCCACGATCGTCGGGTTCCTCGAGTTCGGGGTCCAGGCCACGGCGCAGGCGACGGGCGATCTTTCGGTCGGTGGCGCCGATACGTTCGGGACGATCGAGCCTGATGTCGGATCCGCGCCCGCTCATCGGGAAGTCCTCGGCGACCGGGGTCATGGGTTCCCATTCGAAGGTCACCTCTCCGATGGTCACCGAACAGCCGGCTTCGGCACCTAGTTTGATCAGTTCGGCCTCGACGCCCAGGCGATTGAGCCGGTCGGCGAGATATCCGACGGCCTCGTCATTGCCGAACTGGGTCTGCTTGATCCAGCGTTCCGGCCGGACGCCGCGCACGATGAACCCGCCGGGTTCCGCCGGGTCCGAGATGATCGAGAAGCCGTTGTCGTCGGTCGCGATGGGCCGGATCACCGGGCGTCGTGCGACCGGCTTGGGGTGATCGATGCGGTACTGGCGTACGAGATCCGCGAGGGCGTAGGTGAGTTCTTTCAGGCCCTTGTGGGTGACCGCCGAGATGGCGAAGACCGGCCAGCCGCGCTCGGACAGTTCCGCGGTGACCATCTCGGCCAGTTCTGCGGCGTCCGGCACGTCGATCTTGTTCAGGATGACCACGCGAGGCCGATTCGCCAGATCGCCCAGCCCGGTGTCGGACTGCAGCGCAGGCTGGTATGCCGCGAGTTCAGCTTCCAGTACGTCGATGTCGGTGACCGGGTCGCGGCCGGGCTCGAGCGTTGCGCAATCGACCACGTGTGCCAGGACGGCACATCGCTCCAGGTGTCGAAGAAAGTCCAGGCCCAGGCCGCGGCCGGTGGATGCCCCCGGGATCAGACCGGGTACATCGGCGATGGTGAACACATCCGAACCGCTGTTGACCACACCGAGATTGGGTCGCAGGGTGGTGAACGGGTAGTCCGCGATCTTCGGCTTGGCCGCCGACAGCACGGACACGAGCGAGGACTTGCCCGCCGAGGGAAATCCGACCAGACCGACGTCGGCGACGGATTTGAGTTCGAGAACGAGCTCGCGGATCTCGCCTTCTTCGCCATTGAGGGCGAAGCCGGGCGCCTTGCGTGCCCGCGAGGCGAGCGACGCATTGCCCAGCCCGCCGCGACCGCCCGACGCGGCGGCGAAAGTGGTGCCCTCGCCGACCAGGTCAGCGAGGAGGCGGCCGTCGGCGTCGAGCACCATCGTGCCGTCGGGAACGGGCAGGATCAGCGGTTCACCGTTGGCCCCGTCACGGTTCGCTCCTGCACCCGGGCGTCCGTTTCCGGCTTTCGCGTGGGGGTGGAAGTGGAAGTCGAGCAGCGTGTGGACCTGCGGGTCGACGACGAGCGTGACGTCGCCGCCGTTGCCGCCGTTGCCGCCATCGGGTCCGCCGAGCGGCTTGAACTTCTCGCGGTGCACTGACGAGCAGCCATGTCCCCCGTTGCCCGCGGTCGCGTGAATCGTCACGCGGTCAACAAATCTCGACATTTTTTCACCTTGAGAGAGTTCGGAGAATTCCTAAGGGGCGGACCGGATCGATTGACCCTGCCCGCCCCTTGGGAGCTATGAAAAGCTGACTACGCGGGTTCAGGCCTGCGCAGGTTCCGGCACGATGTTCACGGTCTTGCGGCCGCGCTTCGCACCGAACTCGACAGCACCTGCAGCGAGAGCGAACAGGGTGTCGTCGCCGCCACGCCCGACGTTCACGCCGGGGTGGAAGTGCGTGCCGCGCTGACGGACCAGGATCTCGCCTGCGCTGACCTGCTGGCCACCGAAGCGCTTCACACCGAGTCGCTGGGCATTCGAATCGCGCCCGTTGCGCGAGCTGGATGCACCCTTCTTATGTGCCATGACAGTTCTCCTGAAAAGTGTGTGGGGCTGTTTTTACTTGATACCGGTGACCTTGAGCACCGTCAGCTTCTGACGATGCCCCTGGCGCTTGTGGTAGCCGGTCTTGTTCTTGAACTTGTGGATCTTGATCTTCGGTCCCTTGACATGCTCGACGACCTCGGTGGTCACCGAGATCTTCGCCAGCTTGTCGGCGTCCGTCGTCAGGTCCGCGCCATCGACGACAAGCGTCACGGGCAGCGCGACGGTGTCGCCCAGCTTGCTGTCAATCTTCTCGACCTTCACCAGATCGCCTTCAGCGACCTTGTACTGCTTACCGCCGGTCTTGACGATTGCGTACGTTGCCATCGGAGAGCTACCTCTTACTGTCTGTCGTGGTTCGTTCGGGCTCTTGCCCGTTGCCGATCCGGCCGGGCGCTGCAGGACACAGCGCTATCCGTCCGCCGAATGGCGACTGATCCAGGTTACGGGAGTATGGCCGACCGGGTCAAACCAGCGCCTGTCGCCGTGTCGCCGTTCACTCCTCTACCGGCGGGCCCGCCGGCCTGCCGGCCGCCCGTCGACGCGGTTTGCGGCGCACCGCGACCGCCGGTTCGTCAGAAGGTGTCGTCGATCCCGAGGTCGTGATCGGCCCCGACGTCGTCAGCGGCGGTGTTGTGACCGGTTCCGCGATCATGACCTCGGTGATCACCGCTGCGTCCGGCGACGTCGCTGCCGGTGCCGCCGCCTTGCGACGGACAGCACGGCGTCGCTTCGGCGGTGCTGCCTCGGCCGTGGGCTCGGGCTCCGGCGCGACGGTCTGGGTCACGGCGACGGGCTCATCGGCGATCGGCGGCTCTGACTCAGCAGCATCCGCCGGCACGGGTGCCACGGTCTCTTCGACCGACATAGCCGGAGACGTGGTGTCCTCGGTCTCGGCAGCCGACGTGATGCTGTCGGACTCGGCCGGCGCCTTGGCGTTTCGTCCCGCCCCGCGCCTCGACCTGGACCTCGAAGAACCGTTGGTCCTGGGCTCGACCTCCGGCGCAGACTTCTCGTCCGGGGTCTCGGCGGCATCTGACGAGGCCAGGTTCGACGCCGAGTCGGTGACCTCGAAATCCTTCAACTCCTCGCCGGTGACCTCGGTTGTCTGCGCTTCCGGGTCAGCGGCATCGGGATCGGTCGTGTGGCTCGCCATCGCGCGGAACATCGGGTGCTCCGCCGGGCTGTGGGCGGCCGGCTTGGTCTCCGTAGCGGCAGGCTGTTCGGGCTTGCCACCACGCCTGTTACGCCTGGCGCGCTTGGCGTTGTCTCCGCCGCTGCTGCCACCACGACCCGAGTCGTCTCCGCCACCGGAGATCTCGACCGGGTTCGCATGGATGACGATTCCCCGGCCGCTGCAACACGTGCAGGTGGTCGAGAAGGCCTCGAGCAGTCCGGTTCCGAGTCGTTTACGAGTCATCTGGACCAGCCCGAGCGAGGTCACCTCGGACACCTGATGACGGGTGCGATCGCGGCCGAGGGCCTCGGTGAGCCGCCGCAGCACCAGGTCCCGGTTCGATTCGAGCACCATGTCGATGAAGTCGACGATGATCATGCCGCCGATGTCCCGGAGCCGCATCTGCCGCACGATCTCTTCGGCGGCCTCGAGGTTGTTCCGGGTGACCGTCTCTTCCAGATTGCCGCCGGAGCCGGTGAACTTGCCGGTGTTGACGTCGACGACCGTCATCGCCTCGGTGTGCTCGATGATCAGGGTTCCGCCGGAGGGCAACCAGACCTTACGATCGAGCGCCTTGGCGAGCTGTTCATCGATGCGATGGACATCGAACACGTCGGGGGCGTCGGCGTGGGCCTTGTCGAAACGCTCGGTGCGATCGAGCAGGTCAGGCGCAACGCTGCGCACATAGTTCTCGACCTGATTCCAGGCGCCGTTTCCCTCGACGACGAGCTTCTTGAAGTCCTCGTTGAACAGGTCGCGGACGACCTTCACCAGGAGGTCCGGCTCTTCATACAGGGTCTGCGGAGCCGCTGCTTTCGACTTGCCGGCCGCGGGATTGGCAGCGTTGATGGTTTCCCATTGCTGCTGCAGACGTTCGATGTCGCGGGTCAGCTCGTCAGCGGCCACCCCCTCGGAGGCGGTACGAATGATCACACCGGCGTCGTCGGGGACGATCTTGCCGAGGATTCCCTTGAGTCGCTTGCGTTCGGTATCGGGCAGCTTGCGACTGATACCGGTGGATCCGCCGCCGGGGACATACACGAGGTAGCGGCCTGCCAACGAGATCTGCGTGGTCAGCCGTGCACCCTTGTGTCCCACCGGGTCCTTGCTCACCTGCACGAGAACCGGGTCGCCGGGGCGCAGAGCTTGCTCGATCTTGCGTGAGCCGCCGTCGAGTCCAGCCGCATCCCAGTTGACCTCACCGGCGTAGAGCACGCCGTTGCGTCCTCTGCCGATATCGACGAACGCGGCCTCCATACCCGGCAGCACGTTCTGTACTCGGCCGAGATAGATGTTGCCGACCATCGATGACGAGTTCGACGTGGTCACGAAGTGTTCGACCAGCACGCCGTCCTCGAGAACAGCGACCTGGGTGTAGTCACGGGTGGCCGGCGGCGCAGCCTCACCGGCGTTGTCACCGTGGGCGTCGTGGGTCACGGTCGCCGCCACACCGGAGCGCTCACGGACGACCATCACACGGTCGACCGCTTCGCGCCGGGCCAAGAATTCCGATTCACTCAGGATCGGCGGTCGCCTGCGGCCCGCATCACGGCCATCGCGACGCCGCTGTCGTTTGGCCTCGAGCC
This sequence comes from Williamsia soli, assembly GCF_017377795.1. Classification (GTDB taxonomy): domain Bacteria; phylum Actinomycetota; class Actinomycetes; order Mycobacteriales; family Mycobacteriaceae; genus Williamsia; species Williamsia soli. The sequence continues at coordinate 752,925 of NZ_JAFRDR010000002.1, forward strand.
GGGTGGATCCGGAGATGCCCTGGACTTCGTCGCGTCCTCGTGCCTTGTTGCGCGGTTCGCGCTCGTGTACGACGGTGTTCGGCGGATCATCCGACGGTCCGGAGTCGTCGCCATCGCCGCCCTTGCGGCGACGGCGGCGCCTGCGCCGCCGGTTGGCGGAACCGCCATCCGCGGAGTCGTCCTGTTCATCCGATTCCGACGAGTCAGCGTCGGTGTCGGAGTCCTTCGACTCCTCGGTATCCGACGTAGCCGACGCCTCGGAGGTTGTTACGTCGTCTCCACCTTGCTCAACCTGCTCGTTGTCGGCCTCGGTCCGGGCCTTTTTCGGCCGACTCCGCTTGCGTTTGCTGCTCTTGGTGTCCGACTTGTCCGACTGGTCGGCGTCGTCCGAGGCAGGCTTCTCGTCGGCCGAGTCTACTGATTCGGTCTCGTCCGAGGCGGGCACATCATCAGTGGTCTTCTCGCCCGAGCTACCCTGATCGTCCGTCGCATTCTGATCGTCCGTGGCGTTCTGATCGTCATTTCCGCCCTGATCACCGCGACCGCGACCGCGGCCGCGACGTCCGCGACGCCGCTTGCGGGACGCAGTGTCGCCGTCGTCATCGTCGGAGTCGTCCTGGTCTGCGTTGTCCTCGGTGTCGGCAGATTGCTCCGCGGACAGGAACAGCGGCGATCCGCCGCCCGCCGGTGCCGCCGGAGCAGAGCTGGGGCGTGGCAGCTCTTCTTCGATCGCCGAGAAAAGGTGTGGGGTGGGGGCAGGAACCGCAACGACATCCGTGGTCTCCGGCTCTACGGGAGCCGGAGAGGGCTCGTCCACGGCCGGAGCAGCAGGCGACGCCGTCTCGGCGGATTCGTCGCCCTGCGCGGTATCCGCGGCGCTCTCGCCCTCCGCGGTGTCCGCCGCAGCGCTCACACCCTGCGCAGAGTCCGCGGGGCTCTCACCTGCGACGCTCTCGCCTGCAGGGTCGTCACCTGCAGCAATCTTGTCGCGCACCGCGATTGCAGTGCTCCTGACGATGCTCGATTGCGGGCTGCGTGCCACGATCCCGAGGTCGGCGAGATGCACCAGCACCTCACGACTGCTCAGGCCAAGAATTCTGGCCAGCGCGTGCACGCGCATCTTGTGCGGAAACTCTTGCGCCGAATTCGTATTGACTTCGTCCGGCGACTGGTTGTCGGCCACGTATTCTCCTCGAGCCCCCGGGCGCGGATAAACGCGGCCACGCGAGGGCTGTGCTATTTACCCGGCCGGGGCCGGGATTGTAGGTCTCGCTTCGCCCGATTTCTACGAGAACTTCTCGCATTCACCGGCGACGCCTGGCGTGATGACTTGACTACTGCTCGAGTGCCGCGATGTCCACACCACGACAGGTGAGAAGCCACCTGAGTGGGGACCGAGCACACGAACTGATCATCTGGCGGTCGGCGCCCCTTGTCCATTGAGCAGAGCAGCGGGCTCGACAACCATTGTCAGTATCCCACACAACCGCCCGGACGCTGCCGAGTCCACCGACATCACCCGGATTCGGGCCTTGCGCCGACCTGTCAGCCGAGGTCAGGGAACCAAAGTGCGATCTCACGCTCAGCCGAGTCCGGCGAGTCCGAGCCGTGAACGAGATTGAACTGAGTACTCAGTGCGTAGTCGCCCCGAATGGTGCCCGGGACAGCTTTCTCCACCGGGTCGGTGCCGCCGGCAATCTGGCGGAATGCGGCCACTGCGCGCGGACCCTCGAGGACAGCCGCGACCAGCGGGCCGGACGTGATGAATTCGAGCAGGGATGGGTAGAAGGGCTTGCCCTCGTGCTCGGCGTAATGGCCGGCCGCTACGTCATCGCTGACGGTTTTGAGTTCGAGGGCGACAAAGGTCAGGCCCTTGCGCTCGATCCGCTCGATGATATCGCCGACCAGTCCGCGCTCGACGCCGTCGGGCTTGATCAGTACCAGAGTCCGTTCAGTCACCCGGTAAGACTAACCCGACGGCAGTTCGAGACGTGGACCCGACTGTGCCGTCGAACCGAGCTAGGGCGCGTCGAGCCGAGCTAGGGCTGGCAGTACTGTCCTTCGACAGCAAAGAATCCGTAACTGAAGACGCCGCCCGAGGTGGGCGCGGGATCGATGACGACCTGGATGCACCCACCGGGTGACGCGAGAGCCTCGTCGACGACGATGTCGAAGCGGGCTGCGAGCGCGAGGTTCGCCGGCTTGTACTCGGCGGGTACCGGAATCGAGGCGACGAACTCCGGGAGGTTCATGTCGGCTGCGCGCTGGGTCAGCGCGTGCGTCGCGATGTAACCGAACTGACTGTCTCCCACCGGCATCGGCGAGCTCGCCTCAGCAGAAGCAGCCCCAGCTCCTGACGCAGTTCCCGCGATGACACAGGCGGCACCCGCGGCGGCGAGTGCGGCAGGAACGAACTTTGTGGAGCGTGACATATATATGTGTACCTTTCGAATGCTTCGGGGGGTGGTGTGCCTGCGATCTTGTCAGCACCCCGCGCCAGACGAAACCCGATTTGCGACTTTTCAGGTCACGTTCCGGCAACATCGCCGACGAGTCCTCCTGACCGGCCCACACACCGACGACCGGTCAGTCGACGATGCGTTCCTGCCCGTTCAGCAGTCCGCGTTCCATGCGCAGCCGGACATCGCGCTTGATGTAGGCGATGTACAGCCACACGATCATGAAGACGATCCCGACCACGCCGATGGACCAGTGGACGATCCATCCAGCGATTGTGATGACTTGCAGCGCAAGGTCATACGGCAGAGCCCAGGACCTGCCCTGCAATCCAGAACCCAGGATCAGAGCCAAGCTGAGCACGCCGAGGTAGATCCCCGAAGCGACGGTGAGACCACCGCCGACGCGCACTACGATGGGGAATGCCAACATCACCACGATCGCTTCGAGGATCAGCGTTCCTGCCATCACCCCGCGTAGACCCCGCCATGGATCGACGGTCGGCGGCGTGAACTTTGCTGGTACGTCGGACGATTCGTCGCTCATGCCGGATCCTTTCCGAACAGCGTGCGGGCCGCACCAGCGGTGACGACCGAGCCGGTGATCACCACGCCCGTTCCGGACATCCCCTCGGAGTCGTCGAGATTTTCCTCGGCGAGCTCGATTGCGGCCTCGACGGCATCGGGCAAGAACCCGTGGACCTTCACCCTGTCCTCGCCGAAGATCGCGGTGGCCACCTCCGCCAAACTCTCTGGGTCCATTGCGCGCGGGGATCCGTTGTGAGTCAACACGATGACGTCGAAAACTGGCTCGAACGCGGCCAGCAGGCCGGCAGCGTCTTTGTCGGCGAGCACGCTGACCACCCCGATCAGGCGCCGGAAATCGAACTCGTCGTCCAACGCCGACGCCAACGCCGACGCGCCGTGTGGGTTGTGTGCAGCATCCAGGAAAACCGTTGGAGCAGAACGCACTCGCTCGAGTCGACCCGGACTGGTCGCCGCGGCGAAGCCTGCGCGGACCAACTCCGAATCGAGCTGGCGTTCTGCGCCGGCCCCGAAGAACGCCTCGACGGCCGCGAGCGCCAACGCTGCGTTGGATGCCTGATGTGCGCCGTGCAGCGGCAGGAAGATCTCGGGGTATTCGCCGCCGAGTCCCTGCAGCGTCAGCAGCTGTCCTCCGACTGCCACCCGGCGTTCGAGCACCGCGAACTCGGAACCCTCGCGGGCGACGAACGTGTCGGCCTCGACAGCGGCGCGCAAGAGCACGTCGGCGACTTCTTTCTCCTGCACCGCGAGGATCGTCACAGGATCAGTCGGTACCAGCGAGTCCGGTGCCTTCTTGATGATCCCGGCCTTCTCCCCCGCGATCTCGGTGAGCGTGTCGCCGAGGTAGTCCGCATGGTCGAGTGCGATCGGGGTGATGACCGCGACCGTGGCGTCGATGACGTTGGTGGCGTCCCAGCGCCCGCCCATACCGGTCTCGACGACGGCCACCTCGACCGGCGCCTCGGCAAACGCGGTGTACGCCATCGCCGTCAGTACCTCGAACTTGCTCATCCTTGGCCCATCGGCGGCCAGCGAGCGATCGTCGATCATGTCGATGTACGGCTCGAGTTCGCGATAGGTGTCCACGTAGGTCCGCGGCGTGATGGGCACCCCGTCGATGGAGATGCGTTCGGTCGCGAGTTGCAGATGGGGGCTCGTGATCCGGCCCGTCCGCCGGTGGAAGGCGGTGAGCAGAGAATCGATCATCCTCGTCACCGACGTCTTGCCATTGGTTCCCGCCACGTGGATCGCCGGGTACCCACGTTGTGGAGACCCCAGCAGGTCCATCAGCGCCGAGATGCGCGCGAGGGACGGATCGATCTTGGTCTCGGGCCAACGGGTGTCGAGAGAGGCCTCCACCTCGCCCAACTCGGCGAGATCATCCGCGCTCGGCTGCGTCGGTTCCGGCTGGGTCACGATTGGCCTTCCAGCGACGCCAGCGCGGCAGTGATTCGGGCCACCTCGTCACGCGCCACCTGTTGGCGTCCGCGAATCTTGTCGACCACGGCATCCGGCGCCTTGGAGAGGAACTGCTCGTTACCCAGTTTGGCCGTGGTCCCTGCGAGTTCCTTCTCGTTGGTGGCCAGGTCCTTGGTCAGCCGCCTCCGCTCTGCCTCGACATCGATGGTTCCGGAGGTGTCGATACGCACGATCACCGTCGTGTCCCGCAGCCGGACCTCGATCGTCGCGGTGGCCGAGAACTCCGCATCGGCGGGGTCGAGCCGCGCCAACGAATCGAGGTAATCACGCTGGTCGGTCAGGCCCGCCTCGGTGAGCCCTTCCAATTGAACGGCCACCCGCTGCGAGTCCTTGACACCTTGATCACTGCGGAACCGGCGGATCTCGGTGATCAGCCGCTGCGTGTCCTCCACCCGGTGCCGGGCGGTCAGGTCCACGGCCTCGCCCGATGCCACCGGCCAGTCGGCGATCACCACCGACTCGCCGCCGGTGAGGGTCTTCCAGAGCACCTCGGTGACAAAAGGCATGAACGGGTGCAGCATCCGCATCAGGGAGTCGAGGACGTTTCCGAGAACGAGTTTTGTTGCCGCCGTACAGGCTTCGTCACCTCGAGCGAATTGCACCTTGGCCAGCTCGAGGTACCAGTCACAGAACTCATCCCAGGCGAAGTGGAACAGCGCCTCGCATGCCTTGGAGAACTCATAGGCCTCGAAACCCGCGTCTACGTCGGCGCGAACCTGCTCCAGCCGATCGAGGATCCAGCGGTCGGTGTCCGTCAACTGATCGCGCGCGGGCAACTCCCCCACGGCCGCGCCGTTCATCAGCGCGAACTTGGTGGCGTTGAACAACTTGGTGGCGAAATTGCGCGACGACTGTGCGTGGCCTTCGCCCACCGATAGATCGCCGCCGGGATTCGCGCCACGGGCCAGCGTGAACCGGAGGGCGTCCGCGCCGTAGTGGTTCACCCAATCCAGCGGGTCGATGCCGTTGCCCTTGGACTTCGACATCTTGCTGCCGTGCTCGTCACGCACCAGACCGTGCAAGAACACGTTCCGGAACGGCACCGGCGTGTCGGTGCCGGTCTGCTCGCCCAGCGACTTCGCCACGTACGTTCCGAACATCATCATCCGGGCGACCCAGAAGAAGATGATGTCGTAACCGGTGACCAGTACCGACGTCGGATAGAACTTCTTCAGATCGTCGCCGACCTCCGGCCAGCCCATGGTCGAGAACGGCCACAGTCCCGACGAGAACCAGGTGTCGAGCACGTCGTTGTCCTGCACGTAACCCGCAGGGGCCTGCTCTCCCGGACCTACGCAGACCATGTCCCCGTCCGGTCCGTACCAGACGGGGATCCGATGGCCCCACCACAATTGCCGCGAGATACACCAGTCGTGCATGTCGTCGACCCAGCCGAACCACCGTGGTTCGAGCGACGCGGGATGGATCACGGTCTCACCAGAGCGCACCGCGTCGCCCGACGCCTTGGCGAGTGTTTCCACGCGGACCCACCACTGCATGCTCAGGCGCGGCTCGATCGGTTCGCCGCTGCGCTCCGAGTGCCCCACGCTGTGTACGTATGGCCGCACCTCTTTGACGATGCGGCCCTGTTCGGCGAGCACTTCCCGGATCTTCGCGCGGGCCTCGTACCGATCGAGGCCGTCGAACTGGGTTCCGGTACCGGTGACGTGCGCGGTCTCGTCCATCATTGTCGGCATCGGCAGATTGTGCCGGGAGCCGAGGGCAAAGTCGTTGGGATCGTGTGCCGGGGTGATCTTCACTGCGCCGGTACCGAACTCCGGGTCGACATAGTCGTCTGCGACCACCGGGATCCGGCGATCGACGAAAGGATGATCAAGCTCCGTGCCCACCAGGTGCCGGTAACGCTCGTCGTCGGGGTGCACCGCGATCGCGGTGTCACCCAGCATCGTCTCGAGGCGGGTCGTGGCGACCACGATATGCGGCTGCGTGTCGTCGAGAGAGCCGTACCGGAAGCTGACCAGCTCGCCTTCGACGTCGGAATACTTCACCTCGATGTCACTGATCGCGGTTTGCAGGACCGGCGACCAGTTGACCAGTCGCTCGGCCCGATAGATCAGACCGTCGTCGAACATGCGCTTGAACACCGTCTGCACGGCACGAGAGAGCCCTTCGTCCATCGTGAAGCGTTCGCGAGACCAGTCCACGCCGTCGCCGAGGCTGCGCATCTGCGCGCCGATGGTGCCGCCGGACTCGGCCTTCCACTTCCAGACGCGATCGATGAAATCCTCGCGGCCGATGTCACCACGGTTGATGCCCTCGGTGGCCAGTTGCCGCTCCACGAGTGACTGGGTCGCGATGCCTGCGTGGTCCATGCCTGGCAACCACAGGACCTCGAAGCCACGCATCCGACGCTGTCTGCACATGGCGTCCATCAGGACGTGGTCGAGCGCGTGCCCCATGTGTAGCGAGCCCGTGACATTGGGGGGCGGCAGCACGATCGAGAACGGTGGCTTGTCGCTCGTCGCATCCGCGGTGAAGTACCCGGCATCTACCCAGGTCCTATACAGCTCCGCCTCGTGTACCCGGGGATCCCAGGTCTTGGGCAGGGTGGCGGAACTGGTTTCGGCGTGCGGGGACGATTCGGTCACCGGCCAATTCTAGGCAGTCGCCTCGGAGGCGACGAAGCCGCAGGTGGTGTGCGGCTCAGGGCACTCGGAGGCGATGCAGGTCTTCCGGCGCGTTGACGTTGGTCAACCAGGTGGAATCGGTCAGCGTGACGCGGTTGGTCCGCAACGCGTCGACCGCCGCGAGCATGCGGCGCTCACCGGAAGCGACGAGATCGGCAAGAGTCCCTGCCGCCCTGGTGCGGTACACGCCCGCCAGCGGGTGCGCCCGCTGCGAGTCCACGGCGATCGCGGCATCGTCCGACTCCGAGAGCCCGCGAAGCAACTCATCCACCATCTCCGCGCTCACCAGCGGCATGTCGGTGGCGCACACGAACACCACCTCCCGTCCCGCAGCCGCTGCGGCGACCAGCCCCGTGACGAGACCACCGAGGGGACCCGCTCCGGGCTTCTCGTCGGTGACCCAGTTGATCTGTCCGGTCCCCGACTGTCCCTCGCTCAGACCGCGGTAGGCCGGTGATCCCTCGCGAGCGACAACCAGCACCGGATCGCAACGTTCGGCGACGATCCGGGTGATGCGGCCGAGCATCGATTCCCCGTTCCATTCCAACGCCGCCTTGTCGCTACCCATTCGCTTCGACGCGCCACCGGCCAAGACCACTGCGCCAATCTGTGCAACATCCATAGGACACAGTTAACGCGAGCGCGAGAGTGCTGTGGGCGAAAACGGATGCAGAGGGTGATGATGGATGCCATGAACGTCGAATCCGTACCCGAACCGAAGTCGCACGACGTCGACCAGCATCCGCCCAAGGTCTGGGCGGCAGGGGTACCGGCGGTGGCTGTTGCGCTCGCACGTTCGGTGAAACAGATGGGCACGACCCGCACGGCACGCACCCTCACCGCGCTCAATCAGCGCGACGGCTTCGACTGCCCCGGTTGTGCATGGCCGGAGACCCCTGGCCACCGCAAGCACGCGGAGTTCTGCGAGAACGGCGCGAAAGCCGTCGCCGAGGAAGCCACCACGCGCACCATCGGACCGGAGTTCTTTGCTGCACACAGCGTTTCCGACCTTCGCGAAAAGTCGGAGTACTGGCTGTCCCAGCAGGGCCGGATCACCCACCCGATGGTGCTCACCGAGGGTGACGACCACTACCGGCCGATCCGATGGGACCAGGCATTCACCCTCATCGCCGACGAACTGACCGGGCTGGAGCACCCCGATCAGGCAGCGTTCTACACCTCCGGTCGGACGAGCAACGAAGCCGCGTTTCTCTACCAGCTCTTCGCGCGATCCTTCGGGACGAACAACCTCCCCGACTGCTCGAACATGTGCCACGAGTCTTCGGGCAGCGCCCTGATCGAGAGCATCGGAATCGGTAAGGGATCGGTGTCCGTACCTGATCTCGAGAACGCCGATCTAATCATCATCGCGGGACAGAATCCCGGCACCAATCATCCGCGGATGCTCTCGACGCTCGAGAAGGCGAAGGGACGGGGCGCCACCATCGTCGCTGTCAATCCACTTCCCGAGGCCGGACTACTGCGCTTCAAGGATCCCCAGAAGGTGGGCGGTGTCGTTGGTAGAGGCACGACGCTGGCCGACGAGTTCCTGCAGATCCGGATCGGTGGGGACATGGCCCTGTTCCGGGGGCTGGCCAAACTACTCTTGGACGCCGAAGAGGCCGATCCCGGAACAATTTTCGATCACGCCTTCCTCCAGGAGCACTGTCTCGGGGTCGAGGACTACCTGACCGAGGTCGCGAGGGTCGACCTCGCAGAGATCGTGGAAGCCACCGGCCTGACCGAAGCGCAACTGCGGGACACCGCCGACAGACTGGTCAGCTCGCGCCGCACGATCATCTGCTGGGCCATGGGTTTGACGCAGCAGGCGCACGGGGTTGCGACCATCGAAGAACTCACCAACGTGCTGCTGCTGCGCGGCATGATCGGCAAACCTGGTGCCGGAGTGTGTCCGGTCCGCGGGCACTCGAATGTGCAGGGCGACCGGACCATGGGGGTCTGGGAGAAGATGCCGGACTACTTTCTCGACGCCCTCGACCGCGAGTTCGGCATCGAGGTGCCACGGCAGCACGGCTTCGACACCGTGGACACGATCCGGGCCATGGCCGCAGGCGACATCAAGGTGTTCATCGCGATGGGTGGCAACTTCGTCTCCGCCTCCCCCGACACCCACGCCACCGCCGCCGCCATGGGAACCTGCCGTCTCACGGTGCAGGTGAGCACGAAACTCAATGCCTCACACTTACGTCCGGGTTCAGTCGGTGTGATTCTTCCCACGCTGGGCCGCACCGATCGGGACATCTGCGACGGCCGCAAGCAGGAGGTCACCGTCGAGGACTCGATGTCGGTGGTCCACCTGTCCCGAGGCTCACTTCCGCCGTCGGGTGCCGAACTGCGGAGCGAGGTCGCCATCATCAGTGGGCTCGCAGAGGCCACACTCGGACCGGATCATGCGGTGCCGTGGGCCCGTTTCCCAGCCGACTACAACGTGATTCGCGACCACATCTCCCGGGTCATACCGGGATTCGAGGACTTCAACACCAAGGTGCGCCACCCCGACGGCTTCGTGTTGCCGCACCCGCCGCGGGACACGCGAACCTTTCCCACCCGGACCGGAAAAGCCAACTTCGCAACGAATCCGCTTACGTGGCTTCGTGTTCCCTCCGGGCGCGTCATCCTGCAGACCCTGCGCAGTCATGATCAGTACAACACCACGATCTACGGTCACGACGACAGGTATCGCGGGATCAAGGGCGATCGCAACATCGTGTTGCTCAATCCCGAGGACATCACCACTCTCGGCCTGGCCGACGGACAGACCGTCGATCTGATCTCCGAGTTCAGCGGGCCTGCGGGCCTGGAAGAACGCCGGGTTCGCGCGTTCCGCGTCGTCGCGTATCCGACTCCTCGCGGGAACGCTGCGGCATACTATCCCGAAACCAATCCACTCGTTCCCCTCGAACACGTTGCGGTCAAGTCGAATACACCCGTCTCCAAGGCGATCACCATCCGCATCGAGGCCTCCTGATGGGCAGGGTCAGCAGTCGAACGCGGGTACGCCGGATCCGGCCCGGGAGCACAGATTCCCGCGCCGACACCCTTGCCGTCGAAGAACCACTCGAGATAAGAATCGGCGGAGAAGCCCTGGCTGTGACCATGCGCACCCCCGGATCCGACATCGACCTCACGCACGGTTTCCTGCTGACCGAAGGCATCATCTCGGGCGCCGACGACATCAGCATGATTCGCTACTGCGACGGCGTCGACGACCAGGGTCGCAACACCTACAACGTCCTCGACGTGGCAATGCGTGAGCAGCACGTGGTTCCGGAGACCGCATCCCGGAACTTCTACGCCACCTCATCGTGCGGGGTGTGCGGCAAAGCCTCGCTCGATGCGGTTCGGCTGAAGTCAGATCATCGGCCGGCCGACGACCGGTGCACTGTCGAGGTGGAAACGCTCACCCGCCTGCCTGAGCGACTCCGTAACGCCCAGAAGACTTTTGACCTCACAGGTGGTGTCCACGGCGCCGCCCTGTTCCGCACCGACGGAACCCTGCTCGTGGCACGCGAGGACGTGGGCCGGCACAACGCCGTCGACAAAGTGATCGGCTGGGCGGTACAGGAACGACTACTGCCACTGCGCGAGACCATCTTGATGGTGTCGAGTCGCGCGTCCTTCGAACTCGCGCAGAAGGCTGTGATGGCCGGTGTTCCGATACTGGCTGCCGTCTCTGCCCCATCGTCGCTTGCCGTCGATCTCGGAAACGAGGCGGACCTGACCGTCATCGGTTTCCTCCGCGGCGAGTCGATGAACATCTATTCCGGCGGTCATCGAGTCCTGGAATGAGAGAACGCCGGTGGGATCGCTCCCACCGGCGTCGTCTCGAGAATCCGCTCAGGCGCTCTTGTCGCGCCGCTCGTCACGACGCGGCTTGCGAGGCACGATGGTCGGAAGGACGTTGTCGCGCACCGTTTCTCCGGTGACGACGACCTTCGCAACATCGTCGCGGCTCGGGATGTCGTACATCACCGGCAGCAAGACCTCTTCCATGATCGCGCGAAGTCCACGAGCACCGGTGCCCCGGTGGATGGCCTGATCGGCTATGGCCTCGAGCGCATCGTCAGTGAACTCGAGCTCCACACCGTCCATGTCGAACAACCGCGCGTACTGCTTGACCAACGCGTTCTTCGGCTGCGACAAGATGTTGACGAGAGACTCTTTGTCCAGGTTGGTCACCGATGCGATGACCGGCAGACGTCCGATGAACTCGGGGATCAGACCGAACTTGATGAGATCTTCGGGCATGACCTCGGCGAAGTGGTCTGCGCTGTCGTCGTCGTTCTTCGCCACCTCTGTGCCGAAACCGATGCCGCGTTTGCCGATTCGATCGGACACGATCTTGTCGAGCCCGGCGAAGGCACCGGCGACGATGAAGAGGACGTTGGTGGTGTCGATCTGGATGAACTCCTGGTGCGGATGCTTACGTCCCCCCTGAGGGGGCACAGAAGCCTGCGTACCTTCAAGGATCTTGAGCAGGGCCTGCTGGACACCTTCGCCCGAGACGTCGCGCGTGATCGACGGGTTTTCGCTCTTGCGGGCGATCTTGTCGACCTCGTCGATGTAGATGATGCCGGTCTCAGCGCGCTTGACGTCGTAGTCCGCGGCCTGGATCAGCTTCAGCAGGATGTTCTCGACGTCCTCGCCGACGTATCCGGCCTCGGTCAACGCGGTCGCGTCGGCGATGGCGAACGGAACGTTCAGCATCTTCGCCAGGGTCTGGGCGAGATATGTCTTTCCGCATCCGGTCGGGCCGAGCATCAGAATGTTCGACTTCGCCAACTCCACCGGCTCAACCCCACGGGAATCCTTGCGATCGCCCGCCTGGATCCGCTTGTAGTGGTTGTACACCGCGACAGCCAGGGTCCGCTTGGCGGTGTCCTGCCCGATCACGTAGTTCTCGAGGAAATCCCTGATCTCCATGGGCTTCGGGAGCTCATCGAGTTTGACGTCGCTGGTCTCGGCGAGCTCTTCCTCGATGATCTCGTTGCACAGGTCGATGCATTCATCGCAGATGTACACCCCGGGACCAGCGATCAGCTTCTTCACCTGCTTCTGACTCTTTCCGCAGAAAGAACACTTCAGCAGATCGCCACCATCTCCGATACGTGCCATCTGTCGCTGTACCTACTTCCCTTACCCTGCTGCCCAGAAAATTCTAGAGAATTCGCGCGGTCCGCCCAGCTCACCCGGAGTTCGGTAACCACGACCGTACCCGTAGGTGACCCGAACTTCGACCGATAAAGCCAAATGTCGCGAGCCTCTTTCCAAGCTCACGACCCGCAGGCCGCCCTTCGCGCACACAGGCGAAGGGCAGCCCATCGATTTACTTCTTGCGTCCGGACTTCTTGCGGTACTCGAAGACCTCGTCGATGATCCCGTATTCCTTGGCCTGCGCGGCGGTCAAGATGTTGTCGCGGTCGGTGTCCTTGCGGATCTTGTCGGCCGGCTGGCCGGTGTGGCCGGCCAGGATATCGTCGAGCTTCCGACGGATGCGTTCGATCTCGGCGGCCTGGATCTCGAGGTCGGAGACCTGCCCCTGGTAGGCGCCGCCGGTGCGGGGCTGATGGATGAGGATGGTCGCGTTCGGCAGAGCAGCCCTCTTACCCGGGGTTCCACCGGCCAGCACGATCGCAGCGGCGGAGGCTGCCTCACCGAGGCAGACCGTGGCGATGTCGCAGTGCACGTACTGCATCGTGTCGTAGATGGCCAGCATCGCCGGCACACTGCCACCGGGCGAGTTCACGTACATGATGATGTCGCGGTCAGGATCCTGCGACTCGAGCACCAACAGCTGCGCCATGATGTCGTTCGCGACGGTCTCGTCGATCGGGGTACCCAGGAAGACGATTCGCTCTTCGAAGAGCTTCGCGTACGGGTTGTACTCACGTGCACCGTTGGGCGTGTGCTCGATGAACGACGGCAGGATGTAGCGCGCTTGGGGTGAAAGGTTGTTCATGGTCCTCATTACTTTCCGATGAGTGTGCGAGGGGCCGGAGACGAAGCGGAGCGGAGCTCGACCCGAGTTACGAATCAGGCGCGCGTGATCACGTGATCGACGAGGCCGTAGTCCTTGGCCTGCTCGGCGGTGAACCACTTGTCGCGATCGGCGTCCAATTCGATCTGTTCCAGGGTCTGACCCGAGAACTCGGCGTTGAGCCGATTCATCTCTTTCTTCGTCTGCGCGAACTGCTCTGCCTGGATGGCGATGTCAGCAGCGGTTCCGCCGATACCCGCCGACGGCTGGTGCATCATGATCCGGGCGTGCGGCAGCGCGTGGCGCTTGCCCTTGGTGCCTGCCGCGAGCAGGAACTGGCCCATCGAGGCGGCCATGCCCATCGCATAGGTGGCGACATCGCACGGTGCGAGCTGCATCGTGTCGAAGATCGCCATGCCGGCGGTCACCGAACCGCCGGGCGAATTGATGTAGAGGTTGATGTCCTTGGTCGGATCCTCAGCCGAGAGCAGCAGGATCTGCGCGCACAGACGGTTGGCGATCTCGTCATCCACCTGGGTGCCCAGGAAGATGATTCGCTCACGGAGCAAACGCTCGAACACCGAGTCGGTCAAATTCAGTCCGGCCACACCCGAACTCGCGGTTGCTCCGGAGAGCGCGGGGGTGTGGATCTTCGGCTCAGTCACGGTACCTACCTTCGACGTCCCGGAAATCGATCCGGGGTTTTCGTTCAACGGACTCACAGTCATTTGATTGCTCTCTCCGACACTAACGAATAGGGGCGACGCCGATGGCTCGGCGTCGCCCCTATTCGCTGACAGCAGAAATTGTGCTGGCGTTTTGCCTGCTAGGACTTGTCGTCTGCCGACTCGTCGGCATCCTCGACGTCTTCCGCGGCCTCCGGTCGCGGGTAGAACTCCGTCGTGTCGACGGTGGCGCCCGCGGTGTCCTTGACCGTCACATCGGGGACGATCTGCGACAGCGCCTTGCTCCGGCGCACCTCGGCGTACACGGCGCCGACCTGGTTCGCCTGCTGCAGCTGCTGAGCGAACTCTGCCGGCTGCATGCCGTAGCGCTGGGCCTGGAACATGATCTGCTGCATGAGCTCGTCCTGGCCGACCTCGGTCTCCTGCTGATCGGCGATCGCGTCGAGCAGCAGCTGAGTCCGCACGGACTTCTCGGCGACCTCGCGGGCATCGGCCTCGAACTTCTCGCGAGTGGTGCCCTGGGCCTCGAGAAGGCTCTCGAAGGCCGCGTCGTCATGGCCGAGGCTGTGGACGACCTGATGGATCTGGCTGTCGACCTCGGCGGTGACGATTGCCTCGGGCAGGGGCACCTCGACGGTCTCGAGCAGCTTCGCGACGAGACCTTCGCTGATGGCGTTGGCCTGTTCCATCCGCTTCGACCGGGCAACGCGCTCGCTCAGATCCGCCTTCAGCTCATCGACAGTGTCGAACTCGCTTGCCAGCTGGGCGAACTCATCGTCGACCTCGGGAAGCTCGCGCTCCTTGACGGAGAGGACCTTGACCGTCACGTCGGCCTGATCACCACTGTGGTCGCCGGCGACCAGCGTGCTGGTGAAGGTCTTTTCCTCGCCGGACTTCAGTCCGATGAGGGCCTCGTCCAGTCCGTCGATGAGTTCACCGGAACCGACCTCATGGGACAGTCCGCTGGTGGCGGCCTCCTCGACCTCTTTGCCGTCGATGGTGGCCGACAGGTCGATGGAGACGAAGTCACCATCGGCCACGGGACGCTCGACACCGGTCAGGGTTCCGAAGCGGGCACGTAGCGCCTGCAGTTGCTCGTCGACGGCCTCGTCGTCGGTGGCCACCGGCTCGACCTCGATCTCGAGGGTCGAGTAGTCCGGCAGCTCGATGTCGGGACGGACGTCGACCTCGGCGGTGAAGGTGATGCTCTTGCCGTACTCGAGCTCTGCGAGGTCGATCTCGGGCTGGCCGATCGCCTTGATGTCGGTCTCGTCGACGGCCTCGCTGTATTTCGCGGGAAGCGCTTCGTTGACGACCTGCGCCAGCACCGCGTCGCGGCCGACACGGGCCTCGATGAGCTTGGCCGGGGCCTTGCCGGGGCGGAAACCGGGGATCCGGATGTCGCGGGCCAGCGTCTTGTAGGTGCGGGCGAATTCCGGCTCCAGTTCCTCGAACGGAACCTCGACGTTGAGTTTGACCCGCGTCGGGCTGATCTGCTCGACGGTGCTCTTCACTTGACTCCCTTTATTGCTGTTCTCGTGAGTCGGGATGACAGGATTCGAACCTGCGACCCTCCGCTCCCAAAGCGGATGCGCTACCAAGCTGCGCCACATCCCGTGTAGGTCGTTCTGCCGCGACTCGCTGCGCCTGCAGAACCGAACGCAAATACTACGTGCCAGCCCGCCCCGCACCTAAACCGGTGACTCGCACCGGCTCGAACACCCCCGTTTCCAGCCGATTTCTGATCGGCGGGCACGAGGCGGTACAGTCCTTTTCGCAGCGACAGCAATGGCGATCCCAGTGATGTCGTATGCACGCGGGTGTAGCTCAATGGTAGAGCCCTAGTCTTCCAAACTAGCTACGCGGGTTCGATTCCCGTCACCCGCTCCATCGTCAAAAGCCCTGGTCAGAGCATCGCTCTGACCAGGGCTTTCGAAATTCCGCCCAGAATCCTCCCCCGGAGCGACCATCGACGGCATAGTGCCCTCCGTCCCGCTGCGCGGGACCATCTCAGGCTGGTTTCTCGACCATCCCAGCAACCCAAGTTGTCACATCAGTAACTCTGGCCTCATATGCGCCATTTGCGTTTGGTGCAACGCCTCGCGCGTGTAACGATTGAGCCCGCGCTTTCGGGGAGCGTACCTAGAATGTCGCCAACGTAAAGGTTCAACATAGTGTCGACCAGCAAGTTCGCTCGCGGTAGCGCGTTCGGACGTACCGTCACCCGGCTCCTGGCCGCCGTACTCGGCGTCATTGTCGTGACACTGGCCATTCCGGCCACCGCGTCCGCTCAGCCCGTACCCACCGTTCCCGGACTGCCCGGCGTACCACTGCCGACCATCCCCGGAGTCTTCACCCCGGCCCCGGCACCGCCCGCGGAGCCGTCGACCCCGGAACCGGCACCTGCCCCACCGAAGCCGGTCGAGCCCGCACCTCCGGTCGCGACCACGACCGGCTGGGTCGCACTCGCCGACGACGCCACTCACCAGTTGACCATCTGGCAGGACGGCAAGGTCGTGCGCACGATGCCCATCTCGATGGGCTCGAACGACCACCCCACTCCGAACGGTACGTACTACACGAAAGAGAAGTACCGCGACATGTACATGGATTCATCCACGTACGGCGTCCCGGTCGACTCGCCCGAGGGGTACCGCACCTACGTCGAGTACGCGGTCCGCATGTCGTGGGATGGCATCTTCGTCCACGGCGCACCGTGGTCGGTCGAGCAGCAGGGCAACACCAATGTGAGCCACGGCTGCATCAACCTCAGCCCGGAGAACGCGAAGTTCGTCTACGAGAACTTCCCCGAGGGCACTCCGATCGTGGTGCAGGGCACCATCGGCGGACAGTACGTTCCCGGAAGCTAGATTCACCCCCAGCACAACGACGAACGGCGCCGAGGATCTTCCTCGGCGCCGTTCTCGTTGTCGGCCGCGCTCTACTCCGCCCCGAGCTCGTATCCGTTGCCGGCGCCGGTGACCCGCGCGATGGCTCGCATCTTGTTCACGGCGTCGAGGGCGGCGACCTTGTATCCCTCCGCCAGCGTCGGGTAGTTGAACACCGCGTCGACAAGGTAGTCGATGGTCCCGCCACATCCCATCACCGTCTGGCCGATGTGGACGAGTTCGGCAGCGTTGGAACCGAATACATGCACACCCAGGATGCTTCGATCCTGAGCATCCACCAACAGCTTGAGCATGCCGTAGGCGTCACCCATGATGGTGCCCCTGGCCAACTCGCGATACCGGGCGACCCCGACTTCGAACGGTACGTTCGCTGCGGTCAGCTCGTCCTCGGTCTTGCCGACGAAGCTGATCTCCGGGATCGAGTAGATACCGATCGGATGCTTCGACGAGTCCGTCTCCCCGACCGGCTCACCGAACGCGTCGTACGCGGCCCGGCGCCCTTGCTCCATCGCCGTTGACGCGAGCGCAGGGAATCCGATGACGTCGCCGACGGCATAGATGTGCGGAACGGCGGTGCGGAAGCGGTCGTCCACCTCCAACCGGCCGCGGTTGTCGCCTTCCAGACCCGCGGCAGCGACCCCGAGTTCCTCGGTGACCCCCTGCCTGCCCGCCGAGTACAGCACGGTATCGGCCGGGACCTTCT
Organism: Williamsia soli; assembly: GCF_017377795.1. GTDB lineage: Bacteria > Actinomycetota > Actinomycetes > Mycobacteriales > Mycobacteriaceae > Williamsia > Williamsia soli. Next base: position 770,350 of record NZ_JAFRDR010000002.1, read on the forward strand.
TCCCCGACTCGAGGATGGTCACCGTGCCCGACGTGTGTTTTTCGACCATCTTGACCGACTCTCCGAAGCGGAAGGTCACCCCGCGGTCGCGTAGCTGATATTGCAGGGCCTCGACGATCTCGCGGTCGACGAAGTCGAGCATGCTGACGCGTCGCTCGACGACCGTCACCTTGGTCCCGAGCGCAGCGAACATCGAGGCGTACTCGATTCCGATCACCCCGGCGCCCACCACCACCATCGACTGCGGAACCCGATTCATCCCGAGGATCTGGTCGGAGTCGACGATGGTCGCCCCGTCGAACTCGACACTCGCCGGCCGGGCGGGCTTGGTCCCGACTGCGATCACCGCATGGTCGAACGTGATGTTCTTGTGGTCGCCCCCGATCGACTCGACCTCGATTTCGTGCGGACCCAGGAACCTCGCATTGCCGATGAGCAGGGCAACCCTGTTGCGCGACAACTGGTTCTGGATGACGTCGATCTCTTTGCCGACGACGTGCGAGGTGCGTGCCGAGAGATCGCCCACGGTGATGTCGGTCTTGAGCCGATACGACTGGCCGTAGAGTTCACGCTGATTGAGACCCGTGAGGTAGAGCACCGCCTCGCGCATGGTCTTCGACGGAATGGTGCCGGTGTTGATGCACACCCCGCCGACCATGTCTCGACGCTCGATCACGGCGGCTTTCTTACCGAGCTTGGCGGCCGCGATCGCCGCCTTCTGTCCGGCGGGACCCGAGCCGATGACAACAAGATCGTAGTGATCCACGATTAATTCTCCCAGGGGTTGATCCTTCTGCGAATCAGTGTCGCCCACCTGGGCTCGCCGCACATTTCAGACGGGTGAATTGTTACCGGCGCCGACGAGAACCAGTGGCTCACCGCAGATCAGGCGGCACCCCGGTCACTTGCATGCGCGGCCATGAACGTCGCCTGGACCTGCAGCCACTGGACCAGGGTCTGGCAGCCGGTCAGTTCACTGCCCACCATCGGCTCTGCGGCATATCCGGTGTGTCGACCCCCTCGACGGTTGACCACCTTCAGTCCGCCGAGCATCAGACGGGCAGGAAGGTAACCCGCGACCTCCGAGGCCGCCACGCGCAGGCGCTGCAGGTCTCTGCGCCACTGCCGCGGACGTATCGAGGTCCGCGCCGCGTTCTGGAAACTGTTGCTGATCAACACCCGCCAGAGGCTGAACAACCAACCGCGCAGGTCACGCACCGACAATGCGGCGGTCAGATCGGCGACATCGCGCAGGAACGAATCGTCGCTGGCGTTGCAGATGACATCGTCGGGATCGGCGATCCACAGTGCGGGCAGATCTCGCGGCAGCGGTGCGCCCGGTCCCGCCAGCCCGAAACCGTCGCATCCGAGGACCGCGCCGGGAGGTTGATGAGGGTCGGCCACGAAACCCGCAGCCACGACACCGGCGAGAAGTCCGCTGCGCGCAAGCAGTTCCCTGATCACGACGCAACCCTGGGAGTAGCCGATCAGCATGATCGGTCCCTCGGTCTCGGCGATCGCGGCCGCGAGGCGGTCGACGCCCGTCTGGACGCTGGCCAGGTAGCTCACGCCCCTGGCTGCGGGAACAGGGCCGTAGCTGGCCGGGTAACCGACCCAGCGGCTCACGAATCGGTCATCGAGCCGATCGGTGACCTCAGCCAACAGGCCGGACACCTCGGACCGGACATCACCCGGATACGACTCGCCCGTTCCCCCGACCGTCAACACTGTCAGCGTGGTCATCAATTCATTCTGGAGAGCCAACCTGAGGCCGGCCTGAGGTCAGCCTGTGGCCGGTAGGTCAATCCGGCTGACAAGTCGGTCAATCCGGCTGGCAGGTCGGGCACCAGTAGACCTTGCGCGCCACCATCTCGCCCATCAACACCTCCGTGCCACAGACGCGACAGGGCTCACCGGCACGCCGGTACACATACGTGCGGGGCCGGCCGGGGCCGTACGCCGGCGCACCGTGATCGTCCGCCGGGCGCACGACGTGCATCTTGCCCCGTCGTACCCCCACCGCCATGAGTGCGACGAGGTCCTCCCAGACGCCGTCCCACTCGCCGCGGTCGACTGATGTACCCGGACGATGCGGATTGATGTTGGCGCGGAACAGCACCTCGGCCCGGTAGACGTTACCGACGCCGGCCAACACCTTCTGGTCCATCACCAACGCGCCGATCGCTTTGCGCGACTTGCTGATCGCCGACCAGGCGACCTCGGGGTCGGCGTCTTTGCGCAGGGGGTCCGGTCCCAGCCGAGCGGTCAGGGCGATCAGATCCTCCGGCGTGTAGAGCTCACAGGCCGTCGGACCTCGCAGGTCGGTGCCGTAGACGTCCGACTCGATGCGCATCCGCACCTGACCCACGGGCGCGGGTAAGGGGGACTTCCCGTCGGAAAAAGACCCGTACAGACCGAGATGCACATGCACCATGTCGCCGCCGCGATAGCGATGGATCAGGTGTTTCCCCCACGCCTCGGCGCCTGCGAACACCTGACCGTCGAGGCGGTCGGCCGTGGCCGCGAATCGACCCTGTGGGCTCGTCACCGACACCCGCCGGCCGGCGAGGCGACGGTGGTGCAGACGCGCGAGCCGGTGGAGCGTATGTCCTTCGGGCACAGGCGTCGCCGGTGAGTTCAGTCGCCGGGCAGCGTCGGCGGCGTCCCGGTGCGCTCGTACTCGGACAGGATGTCGATGCGCCGCTGGTGGCGCGCTTCTTCCGACCACGCGGTCGACACGAAAGCATCGACGATGGCCAGCGCCTCGTCCTTGCTGTGCATCCGTCCGCCGATGCCGATGAGCTGGGCGTTGTTGTGCTGACGCGCGAGCTGCGCGGTCTCCACACTCCAGGCGAGCGCGCACCGAGCGCCCGGGACCTTGTTCGCGGCGATCTGCTCGCCGTTACCGCTGCCGCCGAGGACGATGCCGAGACTGCCCTCGTCGGCGACGGTCCGGCGCGCAGCCTCGACGCAGAACGCCGGATAGTCGTCGAGGGCGTCGTATTCGTGCGCCCCGCAATCGATCACCTCATGTCCTGCGGAGGTCAGATGTTCGGCGATCTGCCCCTTCAACTCGAAGCCTGCATGGTCTCCACCCAGATACACGCGCATGCCGCCCAGTCTGTCAGAGGTAACGGGTGCAGAGAAAGCCACCCATCACCACGAACCGCCCGGCACTAGATTGGTGCTCGTGAATCCACAGCACCCACCGGCGTTCGGACAACCGGTCAGCACCTGGCTCGCACCCGCGCCGTATGCCGGTGAGCCGCGGCGCCATCCGTGGGAGATCCCGATGCTTGTCCTGGTGATCCTGGTGGGCGTCGGCGGGTACTCACTAGGGGTGGTGATGGTGTCGCTGGGCTACCTCGACACGTGGTTCATCCTGATCCTCGTCGCACCGTTGCTGATCTACCTCATCCGTGGTCTGACCTATGCGATGCCGCGGGTCAACGGCGTGAAGATGAGCTCCACCCAATTTCCCGAGGGTCATCAGATGGTGGTCGAGGCCGCCAGGCGGTTCGGCCTCGAACATGTCCCCGACGCCTACGTGGTCCTGGGCAACGGCACCATCAACGCCTTCGCATCGGGCCACGGCTTTCGCCGGTTCGTCGTGGTGTACTCCGACCTCTTCGAGATCGGCGGACAGGCTCGCAGTCCTGAAGCTCTCCGCTTCATCATCGGGCACGAGGTCGGCCACATCGCCGCCGGCCATGTCTCGTACTGGCGCCAACTCGGCTCGATCGTCGGCATGAACATCCCGGTCCTGGGCCAGGCCTTGTCCCGCTCGATGGAGTACACAGCAGACAACCACGGTTATTACCACCAGCCATCGGGCTCGCCCGGCGCCATCGGTGTCCTCGCCGCAGGCAAATACATGCTGACCTCGGTGAGCTTCGACGAGTTCGCCGATCGCGCGACCCACGAAAGAGGCTTCTTCACCTGGGTGACCAACCTGCAGTCGAGCCACCCGGTGCTCACGTGGCGAGCTGCTGCGCTCCGCGATCGGACCGGAGCAGGCCGGATGTTCTTCCGTCCCAGACACATCGTGCGCGGCATCGGAAGCGGGCATGTCCGGAAGCTCATGCCCATCGGGCCGCCCCCACAGTTCGGCGGGCCACCGATCACCGCCTACCCGCCGTCGCCGAATCACCCGCCGCCGTCGGCCGTGCCCCCGTCGCCACCCGGCCCACCGGTCGATCTCCGCAAGCCCGAGACCGACCGGAGTGAGGACGAGTCGCAATAGTGCTCAGTCGAACTGAGGATCCTCGTCGCGGCTTCGCTTCAGTTCGAAGAAGTGCGGGTAGCTCGCCAACGCGACCGACCCGTCCCAGACGCGGCCTGCGTCCTCGCCACGCGGGATACGCGAGAGCACCGGACCGAAGAACGCCACATCGTTGATATGGATGGTCGGAGTCCCCACGTCGTCGCCGACCTTGTCCATCCCGGCGTGATGGCTCTTGCGGATTGCGTCGTCGAACGTGGTCTCGTCGGCGGCTTCCGCCCACTCCGCGGGGAGACCGAGCTCTGCCAGGGCGGCGGGTATCACCTCGTCGAAGTCTTTGACGCCCTTGTTGTGGATGAGCGTGCCGAACGCCGTGTACAGCGGCGACAAGATCTCATCACCCCGCTCGGACTGGGCTTTGGCGATCACGCGAACCGGACGCCATGCCTGCTTGAGACCCTCGCGGTATTCCTCCGGGATGTCCTTGCCCTCGTTCAACACCGCCAGGCTCATGATGTGGAAGTTGGTCTCGATGGTCCGGACCTTTTCCACCTCGAGAATCCAGCGGGAGGTGATCCAGCACCACGGGCAGAGCGGATCGAACCAGAAATCAACACGATCAATCGAGTCAGTCATTCGCAGAACACTCCTTGTTCAGGGTCGACGTCAGCGTCAACCGATGTGACCATCACCAAGACCAACAACCGGCGGCCTCCAGCATTCCCGGTCCGGTGCACGCGCGCCACCACGCCGCCAGGCAATACGGTAGTTGTGTACTGGTCAGCAAGACGTCCCACCACCAGCCACAATTTCTCATGAACATCCGCAATCCACCATCAACATCCGCATCCAACATCTCTGCGAAGGCGAGGCAACCCACGTGGCGGCACCAAATTTGACCCGTGATCTCGCGGGCCAGCGCTCGGCGAACATCTCGGTCTCGAACTATGCGATCGATCTCGACCTCACCGACGGCGCAGGCAAACCGAGCGAGAAGACGTTCCGGTCGGCGGTGACCATCACGTTCAGCGCATCCGCGGGCTCGTCATCGTTCGTCGACCTGATCGCCGAGACGGTCCATACAGCGACGTTGAACGGGACAGCGCTGGACATCGCCGGATACTCCGAGGAAGACGGGCTGGCCCTGGCGGACCTGGCCGCCGAGAACACTCTCGAGATCGTTGCCGATTGCGTGTACTCGCACACCGGCGAGGGCCTGCACCGCTTCGTCGACCCGACAGATGACGCGGTCTACCTCTATTCACAATTCGAGACTGCCGATGCCAAGCGGATGTTCGCGTGTTTCGACCAGCCGGACATGAAGGCGACTTTTGATGTCACCGTCACCGCGCCCACCGATTGGAAGGTGATCTCCAACGGGGCTGGTACCGAAACATCGCCGGGCACACACACATTCGCGACGACTCCCCTGCTCAGTACCTACCTGGTCGCCCTCATCGCCGGCCCGTACACGCAGTGGACAGACGACTACACCGACGAGCACGGCACGATCGACCTCGGCATCTTCTGCCGATCGTCGCTGGCGGAGTTCATGGACGAAGAACGACTGTTCACCGAGACCAAGCAGGGGTTCGAGTTCTACCACAAGAACTTCGGCATTCCGTACGCGTTCGGCAAATACGATCAGCTGTTCGTTCCTGAGTTCAACGCCGGAGCGATGGAGAACGCCGGCGCGGTCACCTTCCTGGAGGACTACGTCTTCCGGTCCAAGGTGACGAAGTATCTCTATGAGCGGCGCGCCGAGACCGTCCTGCACGAGATGGCCCACATGTGGTTCGGCGACCTGGTCACCATGCAGTGGTGGGATGACCTGTGGCTCAACGAGTCCTTTGCCACCTTCGCCTCGGTGCTCTGCCAGTCGGAGGCCACCGAATACAAGAACGCCTGGACCACTTTCGCCAACGTGGAGAAGTCCTGGGCCTACCGCCAGGACCAGTTGCCTTCCACGCACCCGGTGGCCGCCGACATCCCCGACATCGCGGCGGTCGAGGTGAACTTCGACGGGATCACCTACGCCAAAGGTGCATCCGTGCTCAAGCAGCTCGTCGCCTATGTGGGTCTCGACCACTTCCTGGCCGGTCTGCGAGACTACTTCCAGGCACACAAGTTCGGGAACGCCACATTCAGCGATCTGCTCGGAGCCCTCGAGAAGTCGTCCGGTCGGGATCTGTCCGACTGGGGCTCGCAATGGCTCAAGACCACCGGGATCAACGTCATCCGACCGGACTTCGATCTCGACGACTCGGGAGTGATCACCCGGTTCGACATCCTCCAGGACGGCGCGGCACCCGGCGCCGGCGAGACCCGGACGCACCGCCTCGCCGTCGGTGTCTACGACGACGTAGACGGAAAGCTGGTGCGTACCAAGCGAGTCGAACTCGATGTCGCCGGTGATCGCACTTCGGTCGCCGAGCTGGTCGGGGTTCATCGCGGACAACTCATCCTGCTCAACGACGACGATTTGACCTACTGCTCAGTGCGCCTGGACCCCGACTCGCTGGCGACGGTGACCAACCGGATCGGCGACATCAGCGAATCGATGCCGCGGACCCTGGCGTGGTCGGCCGCGTGGGAGATGACCCGGCAGGCCGAGATGCGCGCCCGTGACTTCGCGGCCCTGGTCGCTCACGGCATCGGATCGGAAACGGAGATCGGAGTGGTGCAGCGGGTGCTCTTGCAGGCCCAGACCGCGATCGACGCGTACGCCGACCCGGAGTGGGCCGCGGCGACCGGCTGGCCTGAGTTCAGCACCCGCCTCCTCGAACTCGCCCGAGCGGCCGAGCCCGGCTCGGATCATCAGCTGGCGTTCGTGAACTCGCTGCTGTCCGGGGCGCTGGCGCCGGAGCAGACCGACGTGGTCGCAGCGTTGCTCGATGGTGACCCCGCCGACCAGGGTCTGCAGGGACTGACCGTGGACACCGATCTGCGCTGGTCGATCGTCAACGCCTTGGCGACCGCAGGCGCCATCGACACCGATCCGTCCAGCACTCCGGTGATCGACGCGGAACTCGAACGCGACAACACCTCTGCGGGCAGCCGTCAGGCCGCCAAGGCCAGGGCTGCCCGGCCCTTGGCCGAGGCGAAGGCAGATGCCTGGTCACGTGCGGTGGAGGACGATTCGCTGTCCAATACCTTGAGCCGGTCGATCATCGCCGGATTCTCCCGCCCGGGGCAGGGCGAGCTCCTCGCGCCGTACACCGCGAAATACTTCGAGGCGGTGCCGCAGGTCTGGGCGCGCCGTTCGAGCGAGGTGGCGCAGACGGTTGTGGTCGGTCTCTACCCGAACTGGGCGGCCGACGAGCACGGACTGGCACTCGCCGACGAACTCCTGGCCGGCGACCATCCCTCGGCCTTGCGGCGGCTGATCTCCGAAGGCCGCGACACCGTGGCCCGCGCGTTGCGGGCGCGCGAGTTCGACAAGAGCTGAGCGCACAGAAAAGGCGGGGTGACCGAGAGGTCACCCCGCCTTTTTCTGAGTTCAGCGAATCAGCGAATCGTCGCCGCTGCTGCGATGACGCGGATCGCAGAGATGATCCCGTCGACCAGGTCGCCGGAACGGATCCCGGCAATCGCGGCAGTCACACCGAGTTGTGCCACTCGATCGTTAAGACGGGCAGCCACCTCTTTGCCGGAGACGACCACAACGTCTTTGGTGTTGGGTGCAATTGCGATCAGGACCGCATGTTCGGGCTCCGGCGCACTCGGCAGGATCGCAGACGCGCCTGCGAAGGCGTCATCGCCGAGATCACCGATGAACACCGAGAACCGGATGCCGGTCTCGTCGGTCGCGTCGGCGAGCGCTTCGTCCAGCGCGACCAACTCGTCGGTCTGAAACGGCGGGGTCGTCGGGACGTCACCCGGGAAACGTGCTGCCGAGACGCGACCGCTCGGAGTCAGCACCGCACCCATCGGGAGCGAATCCGGATCGACATTGGACTTGACCAGGTCACCACTTGCCACTTGCCGAGCCTCCGATCAGATCGTCGTGGCCGTGCCCGTGGTAACCGGGAGCCACCGGATTCGCCTCCGTGGCGCTGAGCAGCAGCGGACCGTGCTCCCACTTCTGGTCGATCTTGTAGTACTGCACCTTGGGGTACTTGACCCCACTGGTGATGACCAGTGCCCCGATCACCAAGACCACCGAGATGATGGTGATGATGATGACCGGCATGCCGATCGCCACTATCAGGTCTTCCATCGCATCCGCCCTTCAGACTGCTCAGTTGGTCGAGCTCCGCTCGCTTCGTCTCGACTCGACTTCTTGCCTCAAAACTTAGCCGACGACCCCGGCGTATGCGTCGTCAGGTCGCCCGTGTCCCTGGTCGGGCCCGTCGACGCCCAGACCTACGCTGCCCCCAGATCGAGGTAGCGCATCCACGCCGGATCGAAGTCCTTCACGGTCGCCAACAACCGCCAATGCCTGCCCTTGGGGGCGGTCAGCGGCACCTTGAGCGTCCACCCGAGCTCGCTGAGCAGCTTGTCGGCCTTCTTGTGATTGCACGAAGCGCAGCAGGCCACGCAGTTGTCCCAGGTGTGGGTGCCGCCGCGACTGCGCGGGACCACGTGGTCGATGGTGTCCGCCTTGCCACCGCAGTAGCCACATCTCGTCCGGTCGCGTTGCATGAGCGCAGCCCTCGTCATCGGGATGACCGCGCGATACGGAACCCGGACGTAGGTGCGCAACCGGATCACCGACGGGATGGCGAGTGCAAGGTCTGCCGAATGAATGAGGGGGCCGGCGCCGTCCTCATGGATGACGTCGGCCCGCTCGCGAAGGACCAGGACTATCGCGCGACGTATCGAGATGGCGGCGAGTGGCTCATAGGTCGCGTTGAGGAGCAGGACCCGATGTTTGCCCCACCGGGAGGCGGCACCTGTGGGCGGTGCCATCACTGCGTCGGTCGCACCGGAACGGGGGTCGAGGGTCGACACGCTGGCCTCGCCTCGTGACCGGACGCGCGCGTCGGCACGGGCCGCGACACCTTCCTGCCCCGCGCGTACCTTCTCGCGCTGCGTCTTCGTCCGCGACATCTAACCTCCCGGCCAAACAACCGACCTCGGTGGGAACGATTCAGTTCAGCATGGAAACGCGATTAATGCACGACAATATGAAGCCTCGACGGAGGTCGTTTCGGTGAACACTGTGTGTCGGCCTCGATCGTCCGGCAGACCGGCGCCCGGGTGCCCGATTGGAGATGATGGAACAATGCAGGGGTGAGTACTTCTCCGCAGACGTTCTACGAGGCAGTGGGCGGCGAACAGACTTTCCACGATCTGACCGCACGCTTCTACGAGGAGGTCGCGGGGGACGAGATCCTGCGGCCGCTCTATCCCGAGGAAGATCTCGGCCCTGCCGAGCGCAGGATGCGTATGTTCCTCGAGCAGTACTGGGGTGGTCCGCGAACGTACTCCGATGAGCGAGGGCATCCACGGTTGCGGATGCGACACAACCCCTTCCGTATCGGGCAGCTGGAGAAGGCGGCGTGGCTGCGGTGCATGCACATCGCGATCGCGTCCATCGACTCCCAGAGACTGGACGACGAGCATCGGCAGGCCCTCACCGAGTACATGGAGATGGCCGCCGAGTCCATGGTGAACACGCCCATGTGAGACGTGCGACGCACGTAGCGGTGTGATCGCGACCTCCACTGGTACGTGAGGCAAGATGAGTGATGTGAGTGACACGCCGAACAACGATCTTTCCGCAGCCGAAACCGATGCGGCACAGCGCGTTCAGCCTGCGATGACGGCCGAATACCCGCTGTGGTGGCAAAACGCGATCTTTTACCAGATCTACCCACGATCGTTCTCAGATCACAATGGAGATGGGGTCGGCGACATCCCGGGTGTGATCGACAAACTCGGGTACCTCGAGCTGCTCGGTATCGACGCCCTCTGGCTGAGTCCCGTGATGAAGTCCCCGATGGCCGACCACGGTTATGACGTATCCGATCCTCGCGACATCGACCCGCTGTTCGGCGGCCTCGACTCGCTCGACACCCTCATCGCCGAGGCGCACAGTCGTGGCATCAAGGTCACCATGGATCTGGTCCCCAACCACACCAGCGATCAGCACGCGTGGTTTCTGGAAGCTCTCGGGGCAGCCCCGGGGAGCCCGGCCCGTGAGCGTTATATCTTCCGGGACGGCAAAGGGCCCGACGGCAACGAGCCTCCGAACAACTGGCCCAGCGTGTTCGGTGGGCCGGCATGGACCCGGATCACCGAGCCCGACGGAACTCCCGGCCAGTGGTACCTGCACATCTTCGCTCCCGAGCAACCCGATCTGAACTGGGACAACCCCGAGGTCTTCGCCGACCTCGAGAAAACCCTTCGATTCTGGCTCGACCGCGGAGTCGACGGTTTCCGCATCGACGTCGCCCACGGGATGGCCAAGCCCGAGGGTCTGCCGGATATGGACCACGAGGCGGTCGGCCTGCTCAGCAACGACGATGACGATCCGCGCTTCAACAACGCCGGCGTCCACGACATCCACCGGCGGATCCGCGCAGTGCTCGACGACTACCCCGACGCGATGACTGTCGGCGAGATCTGGGTGAAGGACAACGTCCGATTCGCCGAGTACGTGCGACCGGACGAACTCCACCTGGGCTTCAACTTCCGACTGGCAAAGGTGCAGTTCGACTCGGAGGAGATCCGGGAAGCCATCGAGCATTCGCTCGAAGCGGTCGCCTCGGTGTCGGGCACGCCGACCTGGACACTGTCGAATCACGATGTCGAGCGCGAGGTCACCCGCTACGCGGAGCATGACTCACCCTCGGCCGGCATCGACCGGGCACGGGCGATGATCCTCGTCGAACTGGCGCTGCCGGGCGCCGCGTTCATCTACAACGGCGCCGAACTGGGTCTGCCGAACGCCGACCTCCCCGACGACGTGCTCCAGGATCCGGTGTGGGAGCGCTCAGGTCATACCGAACGTGGCCGCGACGGCTGCCGTGTGCCGCTGCCCTGGGAAGGTGCCTCGCCGCCGTTCGCGTTCTCCACCAATGCCGACACCTGGTTGCCGATTCCGGCGGAATGGTCCGGACTGACCGTCGAATCCCAACTCGAGGACATCGATTCCACCCTGTCGCTCTACCGGCAGGCCATCGAACTGCGGAAGAACCGTCCGGAGTTCGCCGGTGAGGGCATCGAGTGGTACGGCGCGCCCGAAGGCTGCCTGGCCTTCCGGCGAACGATGGGCAAGTTGGTCTGCGCTCTCAACGCCGGTCCGAACCCCATCGGCCTGCCGCCCGGCGATCTGTTGTTGAGCAGCGCACCGCTGATCGACGGCAAGCTGGCGCCGAACTCCGCGGCGTGGCTTATCTGAGGCCTGGGAGTCAGCTGACCGACAAAGACAGTGCCATCGTCCGGCGCTGATAGACCGAACCGAATCGGGCGTCCAGCCGGATCCACACCGCCGTGTGCCGAACCCGGACCATCTCGCCCGCGTCGATCAGGTCGATCGACGATGCCTCGGTGACGTCACGGTTGTCGGACTGCCTGACGAAACCCATCGCTGTCAACGCGAAGATCGATCGCATCGATATCCCCACGACCTGGTCAGAAGTCTCAGCGGAGACGTCGAGCACCTGCTGGTTCAGCAAGGAGGTCGGTGGGCCGTGTCCGCTGCCCTGGGTTCGGGCCACTTCGGCGCCGCTGCGCGAGAGCTCCACCAGGACGCGGGCGGGCACGTCGTCGAGATGTGAGAACCCGTCCACCGGCGGCAGCGCACCGTGCCATGCGCTGTCGAGGGCGAAGCCGGTGTCGACCGTCGCCGTTCCGGGGTTCGATGCCGCGGCCTGCAGCGCCGACCGCAGTTCCGCCGCGCCACAGACCACGTCGTCTCCGGAGATCGACCCCACCACCACCCGGCTCGCCAGCACGTCGAATCCGGTGTTGACCCACACCCCGAGAAGTCCGTCCGGTCGGCTCCGGATCCGGAGCACGGCCATGTCGTCGCCCCGTAGCGCCCGCGCGGCGAAGGTCGAGAGGTCGACCCGGTCGTGCGCGGCAAGCGTGAGCTCTGCCATCAGCGGATCGTACTTCGCAGTTGACGCGCAGCCACCGACAGCGTGGCCAAGTCCAGGTCGCCCGACTCCGCGATCTCCGACAGGGTCGTCCGGACACGGGACAGTCGCGAGGCGTTGCCGAGTTCCCAATCGGCGATCTTCTCGTCGGCCGATTCTTCGGGTTCTCCCGAATCGAGGATCACCAGGCACAACGCACGTAACGCGCCGTGCAGATCGTCACGTAGCGCAAGTCGCGCGAGGGAATGCCAGCGATCCTTGCGATCGAGGTCCGAGACCGCATTGAGGAGCTGTTCCACACCGAGGTGGTCCATCAGCGCGAAGTACAGTTCGCCCACCTCTTCCGGGTCACGGTCGGCGATCTCCGCTGCATCGATGATGTCGAGGAGACAGAATCGGTGCAGACTCACCGCGACCGCCTGGGCGGTCTTCTCCGGCACGCCGGCGTCGACGAGGTCGCTCGCGCGTTCGCCCACCCCGCCCTCGGAGATGCCTCGGAGCCAGTTCGGCAGCCGCGGTGACAGCTCGGCCACGAGGTCTCCGTACCGTGTCACCTCCGCCGCCATCGCCAACGGCTGAGGCCTTCCGGCGATCATCCACCGCGAGGCCCGGAAGAGCAGCCGTCGGGTGTAGACGACCATTGCGTTGGTCGTCGGGATGTCGCACGGCGCGGCGGCGATGTCATGCCATAGGGCGTGCAATCCGAAGATGTCGGTGACGGCCTGATACGAGCGCACGACGTCGACGGGGTCCGACCCGCTCCCCTCGCACAGGCGGAAGACATGCGTGATGCCCGCGTTGTCGACGAGATCGTTCACCACCGCGGTCGTGACGATCTCGCGGCGCAGTGGATGCGTGGCGATGCCGTCTGCGAACCGCTCCTGCAGAGGCCGCGGAAAGTAGTCGATCAGACGTGGCGAGAAGACGTCGTTGTCGGGCAGATCGCCGGCCAACATGTCCGCCTTCAATCCCAGCTTCACGTGCGCCATCACCGTCGCGAGTTCCGGCGAGGTCAATCCACTTCTGCCCGTGACGTTTCCGCGTTTGATCAGGTCGGCGGGCCGGGGCAGCGCCTCGAGCCGCAGATCCACCCCGCGGGCCGCGAGGTCTTTGAGCAGCCGCGTGTAGACATCGGCAGTACCCGCAGCGCCGGCCCGGCTGGTTCCCAGTTCGGCGTTCTGCGAGACGTTGTCGGCGAGGACGAGATCGCCCACCTCGGTGGTCATCGATTCGAGCAGGGGATTTCGCTGCGCCGCCACGAGATTGCCTGCCGACACCTGGGAGTCGAGGAGGATCTTGATGTTGACCTCGTGATCGGAGCAGTCGACACCGGCCGAGTTGTCCATGGCGTCGGTGTTGATGCGGCCGCCGCTCAGATCGAACTCGATGCGGCCGAGCTCGGTCACTCCGAGGTTGCCACCCTCTCCGATCACTCTGGCGCGCAACTCATTACCGTCGACACGGATGGCGTCGTTGGCCTTGTCACCGACGTCCTCGTGAGACTGTGTGCTGGCCTTGACGTAGGTGCCGATACCGCCGTTCCAGAGCAGATCGACCGGCGACAGCAAGATCGCCCGGATGAGATCCGGCGGCGAGAGGTGACTGATGTCATCCGACAACCCCAGCGCGGTGGCCACCTGCGGGCTCACGGGTATCGACTTCTGATCGCGTGGCCACACTCCGCCACCGGTGCTGATCAGATCGGTGTTGTAATCGGCCCACGATGACCGCGGAAGGTCGTACAACCGCTGCCGTTCGGTGAACGACGCCGCGGCGTCCGGGTCAGGGTCGATGAAGACGTGGCGGTGGTCGAAGGCCGCCACGAGCCGGATGTGCTCGGAGAGCAACATGCCGTTGCCGAACACGTCGCCGCTCATGTCCCCGACGCCGACGACCGTGAAATCCTCCGTCTGGGTGTCGGTGCCCATCTCGCGGAAGTGGCGTTTGACCGCCTCCCACGCACCGCGTGCGGTGATCCCCATGGCCTTGTGGTCGTAGCCCGCCGAACCACCTGATGCGAACGCATCACCGAGCCAGAAGTTGTATTGGCCCGCAACATCGTTGGCGATGTCGGAGAAGGTGGCGGTGCCCTTGTCCGCGGCCACGACGAGGTACGGGTCGTCGTCATCGCGGCGAACCACCTCGGCAGGGCCGACCGTCTCACCAGTTCTCTGATCGATGTTGTCGGTCAGGTCCAGCAATCCGGCGATGAACCGGCGATAACATTCGATGCCTTCAGCGCGGAACGCATCGCGATCTGCTGCGGGATCCCCGGTGGGAATCGGTGGTCGCCTCACCACGAATCCGCCTTTGGAACCGACCGGCACGATGACGGCGTTCTTCACGGCCTGGGCCTTGACCAGACCGAGGATCTCGGTTCGGAAATCCTCCTGCCGATCCGACCAGCGCAATCCGCCGCGGGCGACGGACCCGAAGCGCAGATGGACACCCTCGACGCGAGGTGAGTACACGTAGATCTCGAACAGTGGTCGCGGTTGAGGGGTCTGCGGGATGTCCCGCGGCCGGAACTTGAAACTGAGCACTTTGTGCGGCAGTCCCTGGTTATCCGTGCCGTAGTAGTTCGTGCGAACGGTTGCCGAGAGCGCCGCGACATAGGCATTGACGATCCTGTCGACATCCATGCTGATGATGGCCCCGATCGCGGCCGTCAGCTCGCCGAGGACCTCGGCGCGCCGGCCATCGTCGGCTGACCGTGGATCGAAAGATGCCCGGAACAGTTCGACCAGGGACTTGGTCACCGAGACGTTGGTTCCCAGCACGGCGGCAACGTGGGCCACGCTGTAGGAGGAACCGCATTGTCGCAGGTATCTCGCGTAGGCCCTCAACATCGCGGCCTCGCGCCACGACAGTCCGCAGCGGAAGATCAGTTCGTTGAAATTGTCGACCTCGGCATGCCCCCGCCACATCTGCGCGAACGCGTCGGTGAAACGATCCTCGACATCTGTGAGACTGCCGGCATCCACGATCATCCCGCCCGCCAGCGTCAGCCCGAACTCGTACACATAACACTGCTCACCGTCCTGCCGACGGATCTCGAACGGCCGCTCGTCGAGGACGTTCACGCCAAGACTGTGCAGCACCGGCAACACCTCGGTCAGCGTGGCGGGCCTGCCGCAGAGATAGAACGAGAAGCGCCAATCGGCCCGCCCGGACGGACTGTCGTCATCGGTCGTGGCTTGGTGCAGCCTGACGTGAAAATCGCCCCCGGCCAGCGACTGGACGATTTCGATGTCCTCGAACGCCTCCTGTGGATCGCGCACGTCCTTGTAGCTGTCCGGCAACGTGGACGTGAAGAACGAGACCTCATCGACGACGTCTGGACTCAGAGCGCTCGCCGCGACCTCCCGCAACCGTTCGTCCCAACCCCGGGCCGCCTCGATGAGCGTGTTCTGGATCTCCACCTGCCCCGCCGACCCGACCGCCAGGCCTCCCAGCCGGTCACAGTCCGGCGTCTTCACCCGCATCATGACGTGCAGGAGCGCGAGCGCCGATTCACTGACCCGCGCGGTGTATTCCAGTGCGTCACCACCGAGTTCGTCGAGCAAGAGATTCTGGAGTGTCTCGCGAAGTCGTGTCGTGTAGCGATCTCTCGGCAGATAGACCAGCGCCGAGACGATCTCACCGGCCGGGTCCGGGCGCAGGAATACGCGTAGTTGGCGGTTGGGGACGGCCTCGAGAACCTCGGTGAGTGTTCGGGCCATCTCATCGGCCTCCACCGAGAACAGCTCGGACCGTGGGAACGTCTGCAGCAACTCGAGCATGGCCATGCCGGTGTACGAATCAGCCTGGACGTCGGCTGCCGCGAGGATCGCTGCCACCTTGGCGTCGAGAACCGGGATCTCGAGAATGTTCTCGTGGAGGGCGGTGGGCGTGAAGGTACCGACGAACACGTGCTCGCCCACCCGGTTGCCCGCGCCGTCGTAATCGGCGACCCCGATCAGACTCGGGAAGTTGGACCGCTGGATGCGGGTCGGCAGATACAGCTGTCGCACCGACACCGCATCCGCGCCGCCGGTGGCCCGGTGCGCCACAGCGCCGCTGCGCCAGACCCCGAGACCGGAATCCGGATCCGGGGTAGCCGCACCAGCCGGCCCGGAGCAATGGACGTATCCGTACGGCGCGAAGTGGTACTCGGCGAGCCACGACAACATGCGGCCGTAGTCGCCTGCCACCGCCTGGTCGAGGCCGTCGGGCGCCGTCTCCGTCGCGTACGCGGCGAAGTCACCGGCGAGGTCGGTGATCACGGACAGCATCGCGGCGCGGTCGCGGTGGACGTCCGCGATGCGACCCACCACGATGTCCAGCTCGCGAGAGAGCTGGTCGATGTCCACCGCGGAGACGTTCGGTGTCGCCTCGACGTGGATCCACGATTCGGCCGAGAACTGCACGAATCCGGACTCCTGCGGTGTGCCCACCTCGAGCAGGACACCGTCGGCGCCGCGTCGGACGTCCATGATCGGGTGATCGATGCGCACCACCGTCAGACCCGCGGCTTCCAGCACCGCAACCACGGACTCGACGAGCAGCGGCATGTCGTCCGCGACGAGAACCATCGACAGGATCCCGCGGTCGATGACCAGATCGCTGGCGGCGCCACCGCCGGTCCGTGCGTACGCGACACCGAGATGGTGGACGAGCTGGGATTGTTGCGCGGCCTCCAGTTCGTCCCAGCCCGGGCCTTTCCGGGCGCCGGGCCTGTGAAAATATCCTCTGACCGCTTGTGGCAGAAGGTCTTTCACAGGCGCCGACACATTCCCGAGAACAGAATCCGTCAGATCAGACTGTGTCGATCCGGTCATCGCCGTCACTCCCGCAGTTGATCGGTCGCCCACGGGATCTCCGCGGGGTCTGGCTTCAAATGGTAGTGATGGCCACCGGTCCGGGATGTCTAATCCCGGGTCAGCTTCCGGTGTGTCACCGAATGCGGACGGGCCGCATCCGCACCGAGGCGGTCGATCTTGTTCGCCTCATACGCCTCGAAGTTGCCCTCGAACCAGAACCATTTGCCTTCTTCGACGTTGCCCTCCCACGCCAAGATGTGGGTGCAGGTTCGGTCGAGGAACCAGCGGTCGTGCGAGATGACCACGGCGCACCCGGGAAACTGCTCGAGCGCATTCTCCAGCGAGCCGAGGGTTTCGACGTCGAGGTCGTTGGTGGGCTCGTCGAGCAGGATCAGGTTTCCGCCCTCTTTGAGGGTCAGGGCGAGGTTCAGGCGGTTCCGCTCGCCACCGGAGAGCACCTCGGCTTTCTTCTGCTGATCCGGGCCCTTGAAACCGAACGCGCTGACGTAGGCGCGCGAAGGCATCTCGTTCTGGCCGACCTCGATGAAGTCGAGTCCGTCAGAAACGACCTCCCAGACGTTCTTCTTGGGGTCGATGTTCGCGCGGTTCTGGTCGACGTAGCTGAGGCGGACCGTCTCGCCCACCTTCACCTCGCCCGAGTCCGGCTCTTCCAGACCCACGATGGTCTTGAAGAGCGTGGTCTTGCCGACACCGTTGGGGCCGATGACGCCGACGATGCCGTTTCGGGGCAGGGTGAACGACAAGTCCTTGATGAGCACCCGGCCGTCGAATCCCTTGTCGAGGTTCTTGACGTTGACGACCACATCGCCGAGGCGCGGCGGCGTCGGGATCTGGATCTCCTCGAAGTCGAGCTTGCGCATCTTGTCGGCTTCGGCGGCCATCTCCTCGTACCGACCCAGACGCGCCTTGTTCTTGGTCTGACGTGCCTTCGATCCGGATCGAACCCATGCGAGTTCTTCCTTCAGGCGACGCTGCAGCTTCTGGTCCTTCTTGCCCTGGACCTCGAGGCGCTCGGCCTTCTTCTCCAGGTACGTGGAGTAGTTGCCCTCGTACGGGTGCAGCTTGCCGCGATCGACCTCACAGATCCACTGCGCAACGTGATCGAGGAAGTAACGGTCGTGAGTGACGGCCAGCACGGCGCCGGGGTATGACGCCAGGTACTGCTCGAGCCAGAGCACACTCTCGGCGTCGAGGTGGTTGGTGGGCTCATCGAGGAGCAGCAGGTCAGGCTTCTGCAGCAGCAGCTTGCACAGCGCGACGCGACGACGCTCACCACCGGAGAGGTGGGTGACCGGCTCGTCCGCGGGCGGGCACCGCAGAGCGTCCATCGCCTGCTCCAGCTGGGAGTCGAGGTCCCAGGCGTCACCGTGGTCCAGCGCCTCCTGCAGCTTGCCCATCTCTTCCATGAGCTCGTCCGAGTAGTCGGTGGCCATCAGTTCGGCGATCTCGTTGAACCGGTCGAGCTGTTCCTTGATCAGGCCCATGCCCTCTTCGACGTTCTGCCGGACCGTCTTTTCCTCGTTGAGCTTGGGTTCCTGCATGAGGATGCCGACGCTCGCACCCGGATCCAGGAACGCCTCGCCATTCGACGGCTGGTCGATCCCGGCCATGATCTTCAGGATGGACGACTTACCGGCACCATTGGGGCCCACCACCCCGATCTTGGCGCCGGGATAGAACGACATTGTGACATCGTCGAGAATCACCTTGTCGCCGTGTGCTTTTCGCACCTTTTTCATTGTGTAAATGAACTCTGCCACGTTATGGCCTCTCTACCTGATCGCAAGTGTCACCGCGGTTGGCGGGCCGATCGACTGCGCCTGCAGCAATCGGCAACTCCTCCAGCGTAGTGGGTCATCGCTGCCCCGCCGGCCCGGGCGAGCCTACTCGTCGGCCACGACAGATCGGTGACGCCCGATCGTCGCGGCCAGGGAATGCGGTAGCAAGCGCGAACGGTCTGCGGGAAGCATCAGATCCAGTGCCATGTCGTCTGCAAACCGGTAGGGCTGCGCAGCGAGAACCCCGACCAAATACTTCCGTAACCGCGACATCTCGGCGCGCACGGTGATCGCCCTTCCACGGTCACCGAAGATGTCCGCGGCAAGTTCTGCGGCTGAGGTCCCGGCCGGCGTCACCGCCAGCAAGAAGAGGATTTCTGCGTGCCGTGGCGACAGCTCGTGCGACCACGACCCCAGCTCCGTCTGGACGTGGATGTTGCTGTGGTGGGGGTCGCGTAGATCCAGACGTACCCGGGATCGGACGCCGATCGTCGTCGGATCGTCGCCGGCCGGCAGCACGAGCCAACCCCCTGGCAGCGGTTCGACATCACATACGCCGAGCTCAGGCAGCCACGCCGTACCTGCCTGCACGCGTGTCGGCAGCGCGATGCGACCACGATCGATCGTCCTACCCACCGCTGCGACCCACCCGTGGTTGTCCACGGCCAGCGCCGGCCGGTGTGCCGCGGCGAGTAACGGCGCGGCGACCGACCGCAGACCGTCCAGCTGACGACGGTGCTGTTCCCGGAGGCTCGACTCGGTGAGACGGGCCACCGCGTCCACCAGGGCCAGCACCATCGGCGCCACTGTGTTCGCCGGCCCGCTCACGTCGATTGCACCCATCAGTCGGCCATCGCGCGGATCGCGGATGGGCGAACCCGAGCAGGTCCAGGCGTGATGACTTCGCAGGAAGTGTTCGGCAGAGAAGATCTGGACGGCTGTGCGGGACACCAGAGCCGTCCCGATCGCATTGGTTCCCGCCGAGTCCTCGGCCCAATCGGCTCCTTCGACAAAGCCGAGCCGATCCGCCCGGTTCAGGACTGCCCGAGCACCACTACGCCAGAGCACCTTTCCATGACTGTCGGTGACCACCACGATGTTGTCACCGCCTGCAGTTGCAGCGGCAAGGCCTCCGATCAGATCAGGCAGCAGCGGCGCCAAACCCGATTCGCGTCGTCGTAGCTCGAGGTCGGCGACGATCGGTCGCGGCCGCACCGCTTCGGGATCGACCCCTCCGCGTCGCAGCCGGAGCCAGGACGCACTGATCAGATCCCGCGGACGAGCGGGGGACTTGCCGCCGGCCATCGTTGCGTCGTAGACCTCGGCGAGGACCTGCGCGTAACTGCGCGGGTCCTCGCCTGCGGGAACTGCCGGTTCGATGTCGGTACCCACCTAGCGGTAGACCAATCCGCCGTCGATCATCACCGACTGTCCCGTCATGTAGTCCGCGTCGGCTCCGGCGAGATACGACACGAAAGACGCGACGTCCTCGGCGGTCTCCGCGCGCCCGAGTGCAATACCCTCAACGAATTTCTCGTAGGTGGCACCGACCGGTGCACCGGTGAGATCCGCGAAGCGCTGATCGATGGTCACCCACATGTCCGTGCCCACCACGCCCGGGCAATAGGCGTTCACCGTGATCTTCTCCGAGGCATACTCTTTCGCCGCGGCCTGGGTCAGCGCTCGAACCGCGAACTTCGTCGCGCTGTAGACACCGAGCATCGCAAACCCGTCGTGGCCCGCGATCGACGACGCATTGATGATCTTGCCGCCATGGCCGAGTTGTCGGAACTTCGCCGCCGCAGCCTGGATACCCCACAGGACACCGTCGACATTGATTGCCCAGATCTTCGACAGCTGCGCCGGTGTCACATCGTCCAGTGGCGAGACCTGCGCGATGCCGGCATTGTTCACCATGATGTCGAGACCGCCGAGCGCGACGGCAGCGGAATCGACCGCTGCAAAGACCTGATCGCGGTCGGCCACATCCGCCTCGATCGCTTCCGCTTTCCTGCCGATTCCACGGATTTCGGCGGCCACCGACGTGATGCCTTCGACATTCACGTCCACGAGGGCGACGTCGGCGCCATCGCGGGCGAGACGAAGGGCGATACCGCGACCTATCCCCTGGCCCCCGCCCGTGATCAGTGCGACCCTTCCGTCCAGGCTCATCGGAGCACCTGCGCAGACGG
Source organism: Williamsia soli (assembly GCF_017377795.1). Taxonomy (GTDB): domain Bacteria; phylum Actinomycetota; class Actinomycetes; order Mycobacteriales; family Mycobacteriaceae; genus Williamsia; species Williamsia soli. Next base: position 791,413 of record NZ_JAFRDR010000002.1, read on the forward strand.
ATCGATCAGAACTTTCATCTTGGTGCCGGCGTGGAGAGCTTCGAAGCCCTCGTCGAGCACGTCCTCCAGAGCGATCGTGCTGACCCATCCGGTGGTGTCGTAACGGCCCTGGGACATCAGGTCGATCACGGCCTCATAGTCGGCAGAGGTGTAACACAACGAACCCTGGATCCGGGACTCGTTCATCACAAGATTGAGAAGTGGTGTGGTCAGGGGCTTCTCGTAGATGGCAACGCTCACCATCGGGGATCGGGCGCCGACGCAGGCGAGGGCCGTCTGCACGGCAGGCTCCACACCGGCGGCGTCGTAGGCGGCGTCCGCGCCACGTCCACCGGTGGTGTCTGCGATGAATCCGGGGACGTCCACTGCCGTGGGGTCGAGTGTCCGGGCTCCCAGCACCTCGATCGCCGCACGTCTGGTCGACGATGGCTCGACGACGTAGACGTCCTCCAGACCCATCCCGGTAAGCGCAAACCACAGACCGATGCCGATCGGGCCGGCCCCGAAGACCATCGCGGTCTCACCCGGATGCACATCACCCAGCGACGCTGCGTGGTACGCCACCGACATCGGTTCGACGAGAGCGCCGAGTTCGAGCGAGACGTTGTCGGGGAGCTTGTGGAGCATCCGCTGGGGCACCACAGTGTATTCGGCCATGCCGCCGTCGGACATCAAGCCGTGGAAGCCGATCTGCGCGCAGATGTTGTAGTTGCCCGCACGGCACGAGTGACAGTTGTCGCAACGGTAGAGCGGCTCGACGGCGACCCGATCGCCCGGCGAATGGCCGGTGACCCCCTGGCCCACCTCGGTGATCGTGCCCGAGAACTCATGGCCCATCACCAGCGGTAGTTGCTGACCCGTCAACGGGTGGGGCTCGGTCGGGATGAAGATCGGGCCGGCGTAGTACTCGTGCAGGTCGGTTCCGCAGATCCCGTTGAATCCGACCCTGATCTTCACCTCACCCGGCCCTGGGTGCGGCTCCGGCACGTCGCTGACCTCGAGCTTGTTCGGCCCGTAGTAGACGGCTGCTTGCATCACTGCCTCCTTGCTCGGCGATGGCGGATGCCACCGATGGGCTGAACGTATGTGAGCCAGCGCACAGCCCGACAGGGTTGCAGGGCGTTGCATTCGACCGCTCCGGCACGACGTCGCGACTGCAACCCCTCGCAACCCTGCCGGCTCGGCTGTGATCCAGATCATGGTTACGGCGCTGATCTGACCAACCAAAGGAGATCGAGATGGCGACAAGAACACCACCGGCGGCGGGATCGCCCGCACCCGCTGCGGACCCGACACCCGATCCGTCCGCGCCGGGAGGAAACGCCGCGGCCCCTTCGCGCTGGGTTCTGTTCGGACTCGCAAATCTTGTGGTTGTGGTGGTGGTGTCGGTGGCGAGCTGGTATCTGCTGGCCGACCCCGAGCTCAGTCCGTGGAGTTTCTATCCCCTCCCGTTCAACGCCGCTCTGTTCTGGGCAATCCTGTTCGTGGTGTTCATCGGCTTCAACGCCGAGTTCGCCGGCTTCGGCCGCATACGGCAGCCGTGGCGCGGCCTCGCGATCGCCGCAGCGACGGGGCTGTTCTCAGTCGGTCTGACGTTGGTGCTCGCCCAGGGTCTGGGACACATCGATCCCGACTTCGCAGTCGGCCGTGACGGTGGACTCGGTTATTTCACCGGAGCACTGTTCGTGCTGTTCGGTTTCGGGACCTTCGTGATGGCCGTTGTGAACTGGCAGCACTGGCCCTGGCCACAGCTCGGCCTGAAACAACCCGCGGTAGGCCTCGCCGAGATCGCGGCCGTCGCCGGACCGACCATGGTGGTGTATTTCGTCATCGGTTTACCGTCGGTGTCCCTGAGTAGCGGTGACCCCCTGATGTCGGTCGACACCGTGCTCGGCTGGTTCTACGCGATCATCGTCTCGGTCATCCTCACCGGACAGACCCTGGACAACTGGCCGTGGCGACTCGTGGGCAGTCCCGGCCGCGTTGCGCTGGCCGCGACCATCGGCAACGTCGCGTTCGGAACACTCCTCTATTTCGCCGCCCTGCCGCTGATCAGGGTGCTGCTCGGTTCTCTCACCGTTGACGGCCTCGGCGACACCCTCCACCAATATCCCGCCCAACTGGGCGTGTGCTGGGCTTTCTGGATGATCCTCTGGGCCAACGCTTTCGGTAACCGTCCCACCGGATTCGGCACGGCCGCCAATCTCGCGACCCGGACGGTCGTCACGTTGGCGCTGGCCGTCGCGACGTTCGTCTTCTATTACCGCTTCGCCGCCGAGCACATCTTGCACGAACCCGCCGCAGCACCCGGTATCAGCGGAAACGCCCTGGGCTTCATCGATTGGCTGGTCTTGTGGACCCTGCTGTACGTGGTCGGGTTCGGATCACTCGGCCTGCGGCGACTCTCAGCGGGAGAACCGGTCGCAGCGGAGTGAGATCAGGCGGCCGCCTCGTCGGTGTACCCAACTGGCTGCGTCACCACCTCCGGCGGTTCGGTCACGGATTGACCCGGGCCGCCGCGGGTGGTCGCTCCGACGTAGGTCACCTCGCAGCGACTGAGGTCCAGACCCACCGTCGTCGCGGTCATCTCGAGATCGGCGCGCCGCTCTCCGTTGTCGGCCACGTACTCGTTGGTCTTGATTTGCCCGTGGGCGATGACGGGCCTGCCCTTGGCCACCACCGACACGACTCCGTCGATGAGCTTTCGCCAGCAACTGACGGTCAGATACAGGGTCGGGCCGTCGACCCATTCACCATTACGCTTGTCCAGTCGTCGCGAATTGCACGCCATCCGAAACGAGAAGACATCCTCCCCCGCCGCCGTCTGACGACGTCGCGGTTGCGAGATGACGGTACCGATCACGGTCGTATAGGTCTCGTACATGTTCTCCCCCTGCTGATTGTCCCGGCTTGCACCGGTCGACGAACTGATTCGTCTGATCAGCATGACCGCTCGTGCAGAGGTCAGACGGGCCCAACAGGGTCAACTGTGGAGAGTTGATGAGACTGTGGACAACTCGGCAGCAATAGCCTCAGGTGCGGGTCCCCGAGGAGTCTGCATCAGTCTCGACGACCTCATCGACCGGACCGGCGGACCGCGGCTGATCGGGGGTCTGGGGCAGATCAGAGATCGTGGATTGATCAGCACTCTGAGACCGGCCGGAGAGTTGGGCGAGCATCGCGTTGTAGCTTGCCAACTCCGCACCGTCGTCGCGTTCTTCGCGGCGGTCGAACCGCTTTGCCTGTCGTTGGTCCTGCCGACTCCACTGGACCAACAGCGCGAGCATCACCAAGACCAGCGGAATCTCACCCGCCGCCCAGGCGATGCCACCGCCAAGGCGCTGGTCACTCATCAGATCGGGGTTCCATGGCAGCATCAGGCTGTTGTAGTAATTGCGCGCGATGATGTTGTCGGTGCTCATCAACGCGACACCGAAGAACGCGTGGAACGGCAAGGAGCCGAACACCATTGCCAGCTTGGCCACCGGAGACAGCGTGCGCGGCGCCGGGTCGATACCGATGACAACCCAGTAGAAGAGATAACCGCTGACCATGAAGTGCAGGTTCATCACGACGTGCGCCGCGTGGTAGTCCGCCAGTAATTCGAACAGGCCGCCCAGGTACAGCACGTAGTAGCTGCCGACGAACAGTACAGACGCCACCAGCGGGTGGGTCATGAACTTCGAGAACGGACTGTGCAGGAGCGTCAGAATCCATTCCCGGGGTCCCGGCGGTGCGTCGCGCCCGGCCGGTGCCAACGCTCTGAGTGCCAAGGTGACCGGTCCACCGAGTACTAGCAGCACCGGCACCAGCATCGACAGCACCATGTGCGCGATCATGTGCATGCTGAACAGCGCGGGGGCGTATTTGCCCAACCCGGACGACGTGGCGAACAACAGCGCCGCACAGCCCAGCATCCAGGCGATCGTGCGGCCGATCGGCCACGCGTCACCGCGACGACGGAGCCTGATCACTCCCCGCAGATAGACGGCGGCCATGGCGATCGCCAAGGTCCCGAAGAGCAGGTCGAAGCGCCAATCGGTCAGCAGGCTCCCGAAGGTCGGCGCTTCGTCGATCCGATATCCGAGTACGAGTTCGGCGGCCGGCATGTCCGCCGGGTTCACGTTGGCAGGCGGTGGAGTACGCGAGAGACCGACCGCGATACCGAAGGTCGCCGCGAACACGAGCAGCTCGACGAATGCGAATCTGACGAACGGCTTACGCTCGCCGTCGTCGGTCAAGGCCGGGATGGTCGTACGACGATGCCAGGCGCCGAACCCGCCGAGGATCACCAAGGCGGAAAGTTTTGCGAGCACCAGTTGCCCGTAGGTCTCGGTGAAGAGTTGATCGATGTGCACGCGAACGAGAGCGTTGATGACACCGCTGGCACCGACGACGATGAAGCACCAGAAGGCCACCCGCGAATACCGCCGGGCTGCGAGCGCCGTGAACTGCCCACCCCCGCGTGCGTAGGCCAGCAGTGCGAACAGGCCACCCATCCAGAGGCAGGCGCCGACGATGTGCAGGATCAGACTGTTGGTGGCCACATCGTGGCTTCCGCCGGTCGAAGAATGCCCCGCGATGGCTATCGGCATCAGCGTCAGCAACGCCAACGGCACAGTGATGAGGGTCCAGGTCCATCGCAACGCGATCCGGGCGACGATCGCGCAGATCAGAGCGAAGATCGCCGTCCACAACCATGATCGCGCATCGGCCACCTGGTCGAAGGCTGTCGTCATGCGATCGACGGTGAGGGTCTCCGACAACGGAAAGCCGGACGCATCTGAGATCGTCAGCGGGATCATGAGCAGTGCCGCGATCGCCCAGACCAACGCTCCCACCGATGCGAACCGGATTGCGCGGTACCCGCCGACGTCGAGAATCCCGTCGGGTTGAGGCGGAACGAAGAACGCTGCGAACAGCGCCCCGCCCACGGCCACCACGGCACCGATCTCGCCGATCGTCTGCACGGTGGGCAGCCCGTAGCGTGTCAGCGCGCCGGGATCACCGACGCCGGCCAGATCCAGCGCCTCACTCGCGGAGATCGCGGTGACAGCAATAGCAACGGCGGCCGCAACCCAGGCCAGCACCCAACCGATGCTCGCCGCGGCACTACGGCGGATGTCGATCGAATCGGCGCTCGGCGTACTCACTCTTTCAGGGTAGGCACCGCGCCGGTGTGACTTGCGTCCGCCCGCTCGAGCCGGGGCCGATATACTCACTCGCGCCGGTTGCACCGGCATGCCTCCGTAGCTCAGGTGGATAGAGCAAGAGCCTTCTAATCTCTAGGTCGCAGGTTCGAGTCCTGCCGGGGGCACCACGTTTGTCGAGGACTACGTCCCGAGATCGGGACGCTGATCGGTCCTGCAGGTATACCGTCGAGTGTGACGTCCACCACACGGAGGTTGCCATGCAACTGTGGATACAAAGCCACGTCGTCGAGCGCCTGACATTCGATGACAATCTGACCCTGTTCTTCAACGGCCATCACGAGTTGGTGTTGTGGGTGCCGTTCTCACTCACCTCGCCACCGGTCGGCGGGCGCGGAATCGATCACGACGACATCGACCCCGCGCGCGTGATCCCCGAGCAGCGCCCCCTGTTCACGATGCTCGGCCACCACTGTGATGTCGCCGAGTGCGACGACCACGGCGCATTGCATCTCGAGTTCGGTGACGGCAGCTCCATCGACCTTCCCACCGACCCGAGCCGCCCATCCTGGGAGCTGTTCGCCAAGCGCCGCGGCTACGCCACGTGCGAACGGACCGACGAGGTCCGCATCATCGAGCACCATCACGCGGTGTCCTGACCGCCAACTCTTTCGCGCCCGCGGGCTTGTCACACCCCTGATCTACACTTCGAACAAAGATTCGATGGGAACATCAGGGGGCGGCATGATCGGCATCCAAGAGGTATCTCTGCTGCGAACGCAGTTGCAAGAGTTGGACTTCGACGTATCGCCGACGGAGTCGGTTGACCAGCTCACGGCCCTCGAAGAACTCAAAGCATCATGTGCGGCGGCGCAAGCCAGCGCGGTGATGAATCTGAATGTCAAACGCCGCGCAGAGCATCGCGCCCAGGGACTTCCGGAGAACAAGGTCGGAATGGGAGTGGCCTCAGAGGTCGGACTCGCCGCGCGCGTCTCACCCAGCCGTGGGAGTCGGATGCTGGGCTTCGCCCGCGCCCTGGTCGACGAGATGCCCCACACGATGGCCGCGCTCCGATCCGGCCTGCTCTCGGAATGGCGCGCCACCATTCTCGTCAGGGAAACCGCGTACCTCGACCTCACCGACCGACAGGCCATCGACGCGGAACTGTGCCGCGATCCAGCTGCACTCCACGGGATCGGTGACAAGAGACTCGAGGCGCGAGCAAAAGCCCTGGCGTATGAGCTCGATCCACACGCAGTGGTCGCCCGGGTCGGCAAAGCCGAGAAAGACCGCAGGGTCACCTCACGCCCGGCACCTGATTGCATGGCCTCGGTCACCGCCTTGCTGCCAGTCGCCAAAGGAGTCGGGGTGATCGCCGCGCTGCGCCGTGCCGCCGACCTCCACACCGCCGAGGGGGATGGACGCTCGCGAGATCAGATCATGGCCGACGTCCTGTTCGAGCGAGTCACCGGATGCACCGCGGTCGACGGACCTCCCGTCACGGTGAACCTGGTGTTGTCGGACTCTGCGCTGATGGGCAAGACGAACGGCGCGGCACACGTCCAGGACTACGGACCCATCCCTGCCGAGATCGCGCGCCAACTCATCGCCACCGCCGCCGGGCGCGACACCGAACTCGCGTTGCGTCGGCTCTACGCCCGACCTGCAACAGGCGCCCTGGTGGCGATGGAATCAGTCGCGCGCACGTTCCCCAAAGCCCTCGCACTTCTGATCCAGCTTCGTGACCAAACCTGTCGAACACCGTTCTGCGACGCTCCGATCCGCCATATCGACCACATCGAACCGCACGCTCGCGGCGGTCCGACCACAGACAAAAACGGCCAGGGCCTCTGTGAATCATGCAATCACGCCAAACAGGCACCGGGCTGGCATTCCGAGAGCAAGTCGCCAGGGGGTGGCCGGCATACGGTGACCGTCACCACCCCGACCGGCCATCGGCACACATCGGTGGCCCCAGCGGTGAGCGTCAGATCGTCGACGCGAACCATGCCATCGGCCAGCCGGGTCGAGACCCATCTGTATGAGCTGGTCGCCGCGTAGGAGTAACCACATCGGACTATGAACTCCGGACATATGAACACTGTTGCATAGTGCCCTGTTGCATTGGTATGGTTCCGCCGTGGCCCTCGAACACGCGATCATGACCTCGCTGGCTGAGCGACCCGGGACCGGTTACGAGATCGGTCAGCAATTCACCCGGTCGATCGGCCACTTCTGGTCTGCCACCCATCAGCAGATCTACCGAACGCTCAAAAAGCTGCACGCCGATGGATTGGTCAGTTACGAATCGGTCGCGCAAGACGGAAGGCCGGACAAGAAGGTCTACACGTTGTCTGCGGAAGGCCGTGTGGCTCTGCGGGAATGGGTCAGCTCCCCTACCGAACCCCGCCAGTTACGCGACGAATTGGGCGTGAAGATCCGCGCCGCCGAATCCACCGATCTCCCCGACCTCATCGCCGAACTGCGGCGTCACCGCGCACTCCACGAAGAGCGCCTGCGCCTCTACCAAGAATTCGAGAAAGACGACTACCCCGATCCCGATTCCCTGAACTTGCGCAAGCTCAAGCAATACCTCGTGTTGCGCGGCGGCGTCCGTATCGAGGCCGGATTCATCGAGTGGTGCGACGAGGTGATCGGCGCACTCGAGAGTGTTGTCAGCCGAACGCCTGAAGTCTGAACATCGCGGTCAGCCCCCGCGGACGAAGAAAGGTTTCATATGACTAGTCCATACCCGAAGTTGTTCGAACCGTTGACGATCAACAAAGTCGAACTGAAGAACCGCGTCATCATGGGTTCGATGCACATCGGCCTCGAGGACCGGATCTGGGACGTCGACAAACTCGCCGCCTACTACGCCGAGCGCGCTCGCGGCGGAGCGGGACTCATCATCACCGGCGGCATCGCCCCGACCCGCGCGGGCCTGCTCATGCCGTTCGGCGGCAAACTGACCAACAAGATCGACGTGATTCGGCATCGCCGACTGACCAGCGCCGTGCACAAAGAAGACGGCAAGATCGCGATGCAGGTCCTCTACGCCGGCCGCTATGGGTACACGCCGTTCAAGTTCGGTGTGAGCTGGGAGAAGTCACCGGTTCACCCGTTCCAGCCGATCAAGATGACCAACGCGATCATCAAACACGCAATCTGGTCGTTCGGCCGTTGCGCGAAACTCGCGCAGGACGCAGGTTACGACGGTATCGAGATCATGGGCGGCGAGGGCTACCTGCTGAACACCTTTCTGTGCACTCGTACCAACAATCGCACCGACAAATGGGGCGGCAGCACCGAGAATCGCCAACGAATCGTCGTCGAGATCGTCAAAGAGATCCGCAAGCGAGTCGGACCCGACTTCATGGTCATCATGCGCCAGTCCATCGCCGATCTGGTCAAGGACGGCCAGACGTGGGACGAGATCGCCTTGCTCGCACGTAAACTCGAGCAACACGGCGTCGACGCCATCAACACCGACATCGGCTGGCACGAGGCGCAGGTCCCGACCATCGTCACCTCGGTTCCGCGCGGCGCCTTCGTCAGCTACACCGAGCGGCTTCGCGAAGAGGTGTCGATCCCGTTGATCGCCTCCAACCGCATCAACACCCCTGAACTCGGCGAGCAGATCCTCGAAGGTGGCCGGGTGGATGCCATCTCGATGGCGCGGCCGTTGCTCGCCGACCCAGAGTTCGCCAACAAAGCCAAAGAGGGACGTGGCGACGAGATCAACACCTGCATCGCATGCAACCAGGCCTGCCTCGACCATGCGTTCGTCGGCAAGAAGGTGTCATGCCTGCTCAACCCGCGAGCAGGTCGCGAGACCACACTCACCCTCGGCCTCACCAAGCGGTCCAAGCGGGTCGCGGTCGTCGGGGCGGGTCCGGCCGGACTCGCCGCTGCGGTCTCCGCTGCGAAACGCGGGCACGAAGTGCACCTCTACGAAGCAGGCCCGAGCATCGGAGGCCAGTTCTCGATCGCCGCTCGAATCCCCGGCAAAGAAGAGTTCTCCGAGACCATTCGGTACTTCACCACCGCACTGGCAGTCACGGGAGTGCACGTTCACCTCAACACGTGGGCAAGCGCCGATGACCTCATCGCGCAGAAGTTCGATGACGTCGTCGTTGCCACCGGCGTGACGCCGCGCATGCCCGACATCCCGGGTATCGATCACCCCAAGGTGCTCTCCTACGCCGAAGCGGTTCTGGGGCACAAGAAGATCGGTAAGACCGTCGCCGTCATCGGTGCCGGGGGTATCGGCTTCGACGTCACGGAGTTCTTGACGGTCGACGACTCCCCCACCCTGAACATCAAGGAGTGGGAGCACGAATGGGGCATCACCGACGATCTGACGGTCCCCGGTTTCGTCGGCAGACCGCGACCCACCCCCGCCGTTCGCACGGTGTTCTTGGTGCAGCGCAAATCCGGCCGCCAGGGTAAGACACTCGGCAAGACGTCAGGTTGGGTGCACCGCGCAACCGTGAAGATGAAGGGCGTGGAACAGATCTCGGGTGCCAGCTACGACAAGATCGACGACGAAGGCCTGCACCTGAGCTTTGCGCCCAAGGAAGAGGGTGGCGAGCGCATCCACCGAATCCTCGACGTCGAGACCGTGGTGGTCTGTGCAGGTCAGGAATCGGTGCGCGATCTCGTCGATCCACTGACTCTGGGCGGCGTCAACACCCATGTCATCGGTGGCGCCGACGTCGCCGCAGAACTCGACGCCAAGCGCGCGATCCGCCAAGGTACAGAGGTCGCGGCCAGTATCGTCTGATTTCGCTGGGCCATCAGGAGGCCTCCGAGGCAGATACCCCCTCGGAGGCCTTCTCCAGCCCATGCACGGCCGGTTACGATCTGCGCCATGGGTATTCCAGCACCATCATCGTCGGCCAGGGCCGTGGTCACCGGGGCCTCATCGGGAATCGGCGAAGCTCTGGCCACCGAATTGGCCCGTCGTGGTCATTCACTGATCCTCGTGGCACGCCGTGAAGTGATCCTGCAGGCCACCGCCGTCGACCTCGCAGAACGGTTCGGCGTCGAGGTCGAGGTGATGGCGACCGACCTGTCTGACCCCGAAGCCACCGCTGCGCTGTGCGACGTGCTGGCCGGTCGCGAGGTCTCCATCCTGTGCAACAACGCGGGGATCGCCACATTCGGTCCCCTGGCCGAGCTCGACGCGGAATACGAGCGGGCGCAGGTCCGCCTCAACACCGTTGCGGTGCACGATCTCACCCTCGCGGTGATCCCCCAGATGGTGAAGCGGGGTTCCGGCGGGATCCTGATGGTGGGATCGGCAGCAGGAAACATGCCCATCCCCAACAACGCAACGTACGCGGCGTCGAAGGCCTTCGTGAACAGCCTGTCCGAATCCTTGCGCGGCGAGGTCGCCGCCGACGGTGTCCACGTCACGCTGCTCGCTCCCGGGCCGGTCCGGACTCAGACGCCCACCCCCGAAGAAGCCAGCATCGTCGACCGTGTGGTCCCAGACTTTTTGTGGAACTCGAGCGAGTATGTCGCGAAGTCGAGCCTCGATGCCTTGGAGCGCAACAAGATGCGCGTTGTCCCGGGCGTGCTGTCGAAGTCGATGTCCGTCGCCGGGGGCTACATTCCCAGAAACCTGACCGCACCTATCGTCGGCCGGTTCTACCGAAAGTTCGGCGACTGATTCATCGCTTGCGCCGCGCCGTCCCGAAGATCGACCTCGTGATCTCTCGTCCGGCCGCCGACGCCGCGGAGCGCCGAACGAGGTGATCGTCGCCCGGATCGGCACCCCGATACCTGCAGTGCCCAGCGACACGAACTCCACCGTCGAACCCGTCGGCGTCCAGTCGTCGCCCGTGTCGATGGCCCTGGCGGCCACCTTGTCGTTGGTCGTGCCAGGCCGGCTCAGCCCATTAACCGGCCGCGATTTCTCGGGCAGGCGAAACTGGCTCGGTCACGGTGGACTGTCCTCTCGAGAGACTTGTCTGCTGGCAAAGACTATCGCTGAACTATGGTGCAAGGGTGCAAGACAAACTTGTGTGGATCGACTGCGAGATGACCGGGCTGCAATTGGGCAGCGACAAACTCATCGAGATCGCAGCCCTTGTCACCGACAGCGAACTGAACATCCTCGGGGACGGTGTCGACGTGGTCATCCACGCCGACGACGACGCCCTCGCTGCCATGCCTGCGGTGGTGAAAAAAATGCATGCGGCCTCGGGCCTCACCGAAGAGGTACGCAAATCCACGGTGACGGTCGAGGAGGCCGAGAAAATGGTCCTCGATTACCTCCGCAAAGAGATCGGTAGCTCAGGTGCGGCCCCCTTGGCGGGCAACTCGATCGCCACCGACCGGGGCTTCATCACGCGGGACATGCCCAAGCTCGACGGCTACCTCCATTACCGCATGGTGGACGTCAGCTCGATCAAGGAGCTGTGCAGGCGCTGGTACCCGCGGATCTACTTCGGGCAGCCGGAGAAGGGCCTGTCCCATCGGGCGCTGGCGGACATCCGCGAGTCGATCCGGGAGCTCAAGTACTACCGGGCAACAGCCTTCGTGCCGCAGCCCGGACCCGAGTCGGCGGCGATCGAAGAGGTCACCAAAACCCTCGGTCCTGCATGATTTCGCCTGGCCAGATAACCGATTGGAATTCCTGCCCGGCATGCCGCTAGAGTAAGTCCCTGGTTCCGCTAGCGGTACCGATGGTGGGCGTAGTTCAGTTGGTAGAGCACCAGATTGTGATTCTGGCTGTCGCGGGTTCGAGTCCCGTCGTCCACCCCGACAAGAAGGTCTGTCCCGCATCACGCGGGGCAGGCCTTCTTTCATTCACGACAGGCAAATCCGCTCCACCTACAGAAATCCGCTCCGCTTCCAGGGTTCTGGAAGCGGAGCGGATTGACGGAAGTGGAGCGGATCAGGACCTGGCTAGGCGTTGCCCTTCTTCCAGGTCTCCCACGGGATGTTCCAGTCGCCGAGTCCATCGGTACCCGACAGCTGCGGGCCGACGGTGTTCTTGACCGTCACGATGTCGCCGCGCAGGGAGTTCTGAACCCACCACAGGGCGTTCTCGGGGCTTACGTTGAGGCAGCCGTGGCTCGTGTTCTCGCTACCTTGCGCGTAGACCGACCATGGCGCGGAGTGGATGTAGATCCCGCTCCAGGACATCTGGGTCGCGTAGTCGACGTCGAGCCGGTAGCCGGCCGAAGAGTTGACGGGCACACCGTATGTCGATGAATCCATCACGATGGAGTCGAGACGGTCACCGATGATGTAGGTGCCATTGTCGGTGGGCGTCGAGTCCTTGCCCATCGACGTCGGCATGGTCTTGATGACATTGCCGTTCTCGGTGATCGTGATCGTCTTGGTGTTGTCGTCGGCCGTCGCGATGAGCTCGCGACCGATGGTGAAGTTGGTCTTCAGGTTCTCCTGGCCGAACAGCCCGTCACCGAGATCGATGCCGTAGGTGTTCACAGCCACGTTCACCTTGGTGCCGGGCTTCCAGTAGTTCTCCGGCCGCCAGCGCAGCTCCGTGTCACTGAGCCAGTAAAAAGCACCCTCGGTGGGCGGATCGGTCGTGATCGTGATCGCGTCCTGTGCGGCCTTACGGTTCGGGATCGACTCGTCGAAACGAATCGAGACCGGCATGCCGACACCGACGGTCGAGTTGTTCTCCGGCAGCAGGTAGGCCTGCGTGAGGTTGTTGGGCGAGCTCGTGGTGAACGTGGTTGTCGACTGGGTGCTGCCTCCGATGCCCTTGGCGTCGGCCACGAGCGTGTACTTCTTGTTGTAACCGAAGGAGCCGGCCGGCACAGTCCAGGTCTTCTTGTCCTCCGAGAGGGTTCCCTGGACCGGGGTTCCGCCGGCATTGGTGATCGTGACGTCCGTCAGGCGAGCGTCTTTCGCAGTGACCTTGACCGGTGCTCCGGGCGCGAACCCGACGTCGCCGTCCACGACCGGCTTGTCTGCGAACCCGGTGACCTCGACTGCGGGCTGCAGGAGATCATCGAACGGTGTCGTGCTGACCACCTGATCGCTGTACTTCGGCGGAGTCGGGTCCGTCGAACACGCTGACATGACACCCGCGAGTGTCACGAGGAAAATCACCAGGACAGCGGGCTTGCCAACCCTGCTGCCCATGGAGGCCTGCCGGAACCCCATCTCACTCCAAACATCTGCCTAAGGCCCGACCACGCGGGCAAGAAACCATCTGCGCGAGAGTCTACGTGCAAAGCAGGACAACCGGGAACCGCGAAACACCGCAAAAGCCCTGGTTTACGGCGCGCGCGCCACGCGATTTTCATTTCTCGGGTCCGGCCTGCTACCGTTCCAACTCGAAAGAACGAGCGCCATTAGCTCAATTGGCAGAGCAGCTGACTCTTAATCAGCGGGTTCGGGGTTCGAGTCCCTGATGGCGCACAACGAAGGAAATCCCCGGAGCATGCTCCGGGGATTTTTCCTTTGTGCCGAGCATTTCATCCATTCGGATGACGACACCAGCTGCTGCGCACGCGGATTCACCCGTTCACACAACTGAGAATGGGGGCCGCGACGTCGCGACCCCCATTCGACGAACTCTTCTGATCAGCTCGCGATCTTCTTGATGACGACTGCCAGCACGACGACACCGACTGCGATGAGCGATCCCGCGACCGCAGGCTTGCGCAGTGTTGTCAGCGCCGTGGACTTGGCATCCTCGGCCAGCCGCGCAGGGCTGGCCCGGGTGGCCAGGGCGTCGAGGGTGCCGGCGAGTTCGTCGCGGGCCCGCTCGATGTCGCGTTCGATTCCGTCGGTGTCGCGTCCCACAGGTCCTCCATCTAGTGCTGCGCCGCCTCGCCGGTGGCCAGGTGCGTGTTCGGCCGGTCAGTATCGGCTCTACGGTAGTTCACCACGGCGATCGGCAGTGCTCCGCCACACGTTTGCCCACTCCGCTAGCCTGAAGACGATGACTGAGAACACACGACTCGCGGTAGGCGACAACGCCCCAGGCTTCTCCCTCCCCGACGCCGACGGCAACACCGTCTCGCTGGATGATTTCCGCGGACGGCAGGTGATCGTCTACTTCTATCCCGCGGCCAGTACCCCGGGGTGCACAAAGCAGGCGTGCGATTTCCGCGACAACCTCGCCGAGCTCGGCGGCGAGGGCATCGATGTCGTGGGGATCTCGCCCGACAAGCCGGCGAAGCTCGCCAAGTTCCGTGATGCGGAAGAGCTGACGTTCCCGCTGTTGTCCGACGTCGACAAGTCCGTGCTGACCGCGTGGGGTGCTTTCGGGGAGAAGAAGATGTACGGCAAGACAGTCACCGGGGTCATTCGGTCGACGTTCTTGGTCGATGCCGACGGCACGATCGCACTCGCCCAGTACAACGTGCGGGCAACAGGCCACGTGGCGAAACTCCGCCGCGACCTCGCCGTCTGATCGGAAAGCGTGCGACCCCCATGGCACAGGTGCAGTCCGAACCCGGTACCGGGACTCGCGATGCCCTGAGGCCGGGGGCGTCACGGCTGCTCAGTTCAGAGCCGTTGGTACCCCGGAAACGGCCGACCCAGCAGCGCAGCCAATTGCGTTTCGACGCGATGCTGGCGGCGGCGCGCGATCTGCTGATCGAGGTCGGATTCGAGTCACTCACCTGCGAGCACATCGCACAGCGCGCCGACGTCCCCATCGGCACGCTCTACCAGTACTTCGCCAACAAATACGTGGTGGTCTGCGAACTCGATCGCCAGGACGCCACCGGCGTGCAGAGTGAACTGGCGACCTTCGCGGCGGAGGTCCCATCGCTCGACTGGCCACGCCTGCTCGAGAAGTTCATCGATCACCTGGCCCAGTTGTGGCACGACGATCCGTCGAGGCGCGCGGTGTGGCTCGCAGTGCAGTCGACCCCGGCGACCCGCGCGACCGCCACGGTGCACGAAAGGGCGCTGGCTGCATTGGTCGCTCGGATCATCGCCCCGTTGACGCCCGAGCGCAGCCGCCGGGCGCTGATGTCCGAACTGCTGGTCCACACGGCGTACTCACTACTGAGCTTCTCGGTGCAGGAAGGTCAGAACCACACCGACACGGTCGCCGAGCTCAAGCTCATGCTCGGTCGCTACATGATGCTCGAGGACCCCGAGAACAGTCGCTGACTTCTCAGCTCTCCGGCGGCGCTTCCTCGATGATCGCGACCGCTCCGGCCATGTCACCGTCGTGGGTCAGGGACACGTGGACGACCGTGCCCTGCAGCAGGTCTCCGATCTCGCCGCCGAGCCTGATGGCCGGCCGGCCCCACGTATCGGTCACCACCTCGATGTCGCCGTGACGAATCAAGGGCAGCAACGGTTTACGCGCGAACCGGCTGACCGACCATGCCTTGATGACCGCTTCCTTTGCCGCCCACCGGGCGGCCAGATGCCTCGCCTCGCTGCCGGTGCCGGACGCGGCGTCGCGCCGCTCCCCCACCGTGAACCGGTCCGCGAATGTGGTGCCCGGTTGCTTCAACTGCTCGGCGAAGCCGGGGATCGACACGAGGTCGATCCCCACTCCGATTACCGTCATGCGTCAGACGTTCCCATATTTGGCCGGCAGACGCTCATTCGCCGGCGCCGTAATGGCCCGTCACCGACAACCGTGCGTCACCATCGAGCAGCATGGCCGCTTCCTGATCGCCCTCGTAGGCGCTGTCGTCGAACCGGCGGTTCGGCGGCCGCTGATACGCCGGCTTGCCGCCGAACATGGCCTCGAGCAGACGTTGCTGTCCCAGTCGTGACCGTTCGGCCGCAGCCGCCCGGTACTGCTCACGTTGCGCCGGATCCAGGGCTGCGACAAAGGCTTCCGGATGGACCACCGCGATGAGACCGGATACGTGCCCGAACCCGAGGCTGGTCAGCAGACCGGCCTTGAGCGCGAACCGCTGTCCGAAACGCAACGGGGCGGTCGGCCAGACGAGGTGCTTGTATTCCTCCATCGCCTCGTCGACACAGTCCAGGCTGCGGTTCGGCGGGATGACCCCGTCGCGCAGAACCTGGCACAGCCCGATGAGCTGGAAGGCCGCGGCACCGCCCTTGGCGTGCCCGGTGAGCGACTTTTGTGACACCACGAACAGCGGCGCACCTTCGCTGCGACCGAGAGCCTCGGCAAGGCGCTCATGCAGATTTGCCTCGTTGGGATCGTTCGCCTTCGTGGAGGTGTCGTGCTTGGACACCAACGCCACATCGTCAGGGCTCACACCCAGTTGACGCAGCGACTTGGCGAAGCCGGAATCCTTCTGTCCGCGAGCCGCTCCCAGAGCACCGATACCGGGCGCCGGGATGGAGGTGTGGACACCGTCACCGAAGCTCTGCGCCCAGCCGACCACACCGAGCACGGGCAGACCCATCTCGGCCGCGACATCACCTCGGGCGAGCAGGATCGTGCCACCGCCCTGCGATTCGACGAAGCCGCCGCGACGGCGATCGTTGGCGCGGGAGAAGCGGCGGGCGTCGATACCCTGTGCTTCCATCTTCGCGGACTCCGCGGTGGCGGACATGTCACCGAATCCGACAATGCCCTCGATGCCGAGATCGTCGAAGCCGCCCGCCACCGCGAACAAGGCCTTGCCCAGCTTGATCTTGTCGACGCCCTCTTCCACCGACACGGCGGCGGTGGCGCAGGCGGCGACCGGGTGGATCATTGCACCGTAGCTGCCGATGTACGACTGGACGACATGAGCCGCAACGACGTTCGGCAATGCCTCTTGCAGGATGTCGTTCGCCTTCGCCTCGCCGGTGAAGGTGTCGAGGTAGAGCGAGCGCATGGACGTCATGCCGCCCATACCGGTTCCCTGAGTGTTGGCAACCAGTCCGGGGTGCACCCAGCGCATCAGTTCCGACGGCTCGAAGCCCGAGGCCAGGAACGCGTCCACGGTGGCGATCAGGTTCCACAACGCGACCCGATCCACAGACTCGGCCATGTCGGCCGACACGCCCCAGCGGGTGGGATCGAAGCCGGTCGGGATCTGACCACCGACGGTGCGCGTCAGGTTGAACCGGCGCGGGACGCGAATCTCGGTGCCCGCCAGGCGGGTCACCTGCCACTCGCCGCTCTCGGCGTCGACCTTGATCTTCGTCTTGTCGGGGCTCGACGACTGGAACGCCCTGGCCTCGGTCTCCGACGACACCGTGAAGGTGAGGTCGTCGTCGAGGAACACCGAGGTGAGCAGCGGCGAGGTGTTGTCGATCATGTCGCCGTCATCTGCGTACTTCCGGATGCCGCAACGCTCGACGACCGCATCGTGATAGCGATCGGCGATGTCCGCCTCGGCCACCGGTTCCGACGTCTCAGCGTCGTACCAGCCCGGCTTCGGAGTGGACTCCCAGACGATGAGCCCGGTGCTCCACGCCAATTCGAGGACACCGGCCGCCGACAGTTCGTCCTCGACCTCCATCTCGAATCGGGTACGCGAGCTGCCGTACGGGCCGAGCTCGCCGGCACCGACGATGACGACCAGGTCTTCCGGCCGGGCATCGATCTCGCCCCAGGTCGGAGTAGTCGACTCAGGCGCGCGGGCCGGTGCGGGCAGAGCTGCCAGCGTCGGCTCGTCGTCGGTGTCGTCGTCCTCCGTGCTTGCGACCGCATCGGCCTGGGCCCGCGCCAGTGCCTTCATGTCGAGAGTGGCGTCCGCGAGCCCACCGGTCAGATCCAGCTGGATCGGCTCGGTGCGCGCCTGCTGACGGCTGTCCGGGGTGACGGCCTTGAGCAACTCGGTCGCCATATCGCCCGTCGACCAGGTCTTGACACCCGCGGCCTCGACCGCTTCGACCAATCCGTCGTTGCCGCCCATCAGTCCGGTGCCCGTGACCCAGCCGATGAGGGCATGCGCCAGAGTCACCTTCGAGTTCCAGGAATCCTCAGCGCTCCAACGCTTCACGAGCGCGTCGAGAGCCGCCTTGGCCTCGCCGTAGGCGCCGTCTCCACCGAACATTCCGCGGTTCGGTGAACCCGGGAGCACCACGTGCAGTCGCGCCGCGAGATGGTGATCGGCCGCGATGTCGCCGAGACCGGCTGTCAGCCGCTCCACCGACCACAGGAGCACCTTCATCTCCAGTTCGGCGCGAGCGCCGGCGTCGGTGAGGTCACCGGCAACCCGCGGCGCGGCGAACGGGAACAGCAGGGTCGGTTTGAGAGCCGGCTTGACGACTCCGGTCTTGCCACCGAGGTTCTCGGTCTGCTCGCTACCGATCCACTCGATCAGCTCGTCGACATCGGTGTAGGACGACAGGTTCGCCGGGACGACCCAGAGCGCCGCGTCGCCGCGAGCACTGCGTCGGTACAGCGCCTTGAAGAACGCCAGCCGTGTGTCATCGAGTCGCGAGGTGGTGGCCACCACTGTCGCCCCGCCTGCCAGCAACTGCTCGACCACCGCGGCGGCGATCGAACCCTTGCTCGCGCCGGTCACGACAGCAATGTCCTCGGCATAGGTCGCGGGCTGCGGATCCTGTGCGGCATGGGCGATCTGGGCGTAGACCCGGGCATGCACCCGGTGTCCGTTCGCCAGAGCTTTGCCCTGCCACCATGAAGCCTGGTGGCACACCGTCTCGCCGGCGCCGATGAAGCGCGCGCTGATGTCGTAGAAATCGTTGTCCACGACGTGCTCGTCCTCGAGCCAGACCCGCGCGAGATCCTCGCGGGCACTGGCCCACCGGTCGTCGATCAGCACCGCCCGGCGCTCGTCGAATGCCGGTGCGACGACCCTGAGCCAATCCGAACCGAGTTCGGCGCTGACGCGTTCGAGGACGGCGGTGTTGTCTTCGGCCGGGGCGCCGACTTCCTGCTCGTCGGCCAGACCCAGCTTGGTCAGGATCGTCTGTGCAGCGGAGGCCAGGGCGCCCGAGCGACCGATGAACTGCTCTGTCAACTCTCCGAGGGCCGCGGCGTCGACGGTGCCGCCACCGCCGCCTCCCCCGACCGCCGGCTTCGACACCGAGATGCCCTTGTTGGAACCGACCTTCGAGACCGCAGCGTCGATCAACGCGTCGATCGCGTCGGTGTTGGCCGGGGCAGCGGAGATCAGATCGCCCAGGTCGCCGCCGCGAACACTCACGCCGTCGCGGCTGCCGAGGGCGACCGCGAGGCTGGTGTGCAGCGCCCAGCCGGGACCGAGCTGCCAGACCGAGGTGACCCGGTCCTCGATGTACGACGCCCGCTTGTTGATCGGTCCGAAGACCTTGCGGATCTGGTCGCCGATCGCATCGGTCAGCACCGAGCCGAACGGCTTGTAGCCGCGGGCGAGTGCGTTCACGGTCGACGCGAGCGCAGGCATCTCGGCCTCCGCGGCGCCGTCGATGGCGCCGAGACCCAATTCGCCGCCGATGTCGAGCAGCAGCTGATTGCGCCGCGACGACACGCCGTCGCACAGTGCCTCGATCGTGTCGGCCGTTCCGATCTGATCGATGCGGATCTTGGTCCACAGCGCGATCACCGCGTCCACCGCGTCGGCCGGGGTGAAGGAGATGTCATCGGGACGTGGACCCGAATCGACAGGCGCAGCGACCGGAGCCGGTGCAGCGGTGGCGGTTTCGGTGGCCGGGGAGGCCTCTGCCGCTGGGGCCTCGCCGGTCGCCTCGTCCTCGTCCACATCGGGCGCGGTGTCCTTGGCCAGGATGACGTCGGAATCGCGCTCGATGTTGAGGACCTGCACAGCGGACTGCGCGTAGTCGTCGAGCTTGAGGGTGTTACCCGCCAGACCGCTGAGCGTCGGAGCCGACTTGACGCCGACCTCCACGAAACGTTCGATGCCCGCGCCGCCGCGTTCGGCGGGCGTGAACAGCAGGTCCTGCGTCTCGATCCAGCGAACCGGGCTGGCGAACTGCCAGGCCAGCAGCTCGACCAGGATCACCCTGGTCAGCTCACCGGGCTTGGCGCTCCACGCATCCCAATCGGCGAGCACCTCGTTCAGCGGATCGGACGGTACGAGATCGGCGATCTCCTGGACGAAATCACGGCCGAGGTTGAACATCCGGGGCACCAGGTTGGGAACGTAACGTCCCACCAGGATCTCGGGGTCGATGTGCTCGGGAAGCAGGTCCTGTAGACGGGTGCGGAAATCAGGCACTCCGGCGCGCAGCACCGTGGAGTGGAACGGCACGTCGATGCCGGGCACCACGATGAACGAGCGTTTGCCGCCCGTCTTCGCCCGCAAGATCTCGATCTCGGCCTCGAGGGCTTCGAGACCCTTGACCGTGCCGGCGATCGCGTACTGCGAGCCCAGCAGGTTCAGGTTGACGACCTCGACGAACTCACCGGTCCGCTCGCCGATTCCGGCGACGAAATCAGTGACGTCCTCATCGGCCAGACCGAACTGGCTCGGCCGAATGGCAGCCATCTGGTAATCGCTGCGACCCTTGGCATCTCGCGGCACCAGGTGATGCATGGCCTCACCGCGCTGGAACACGACCTCGAGAACGGCCTCCAGCGGGAGAACCCCCGCACACGCGGCCAGCGCGTTGTACTCGCCCACCGAGTGTCCACAGGTGATCGCACCTTCGACGAAGGCCCCGGATTCCTTGAGCTCCGCGATCTGCGCGACGCCCAGGGTCGCCATCGCGACCTGGGTGAACTGGGTGAGGAACAGGACGCCGTCCGGGTGCTGGTAGGTGGTACCCCCGGCCGACAGCGTGGTCGGATTGTCCCGCACCACGGCCAGGATCGAGAAGCCCAGTGCATCGCGGGTGTGCTTGTCCGCTCGATCCCAGATCTTGCGGGCGGCCTTCGAGCGCGAGCGGGCGTCGAGACCCATGCCCTTGCTCTGGATGCCCTGGCCGGGGAAGGCATAGACGGTCTTCGCCGGGGCCAGCAGGCCGGTGGCGTTCATGACCAACAGGTCACCCACCTTGGCGCTGACCTCGATGACGTCGCGGCCGGCATCCATGCCGACGCGGTCGACGCGGACGATGATCTCGTCTCCCGGACGGACCATCCCCAGGAAGCGGGCGGTCCAGCCGGTCAATGCGCGCGGCACCGGGACGGGGTTCTTCGCGTCGGTGGCGGTCGCCACGTGCTGCGCGGCCGCCGAGAGCCACATTCCGTGGGCGATGGGACTGCCCAGACCTGCCATCTTCGCAGCCGACAGATCGGTGTGAATGGGGTTGTGGTCACCGGAAACCAGTGCGAACCCGTTCATCCGCGACGGCGCCGTGATGGTCGCCTGGCGGATCTTCTTACGGGTGGCTTCGCCGGTGCGAGCGCTCAGCGCACCGCCCGCCCGCTTCGGATCGCTCAATTCGCCACTGCCGGTGCGTCCGCGAACCGCGAATCGCTCGGTCATGGTGGCGACCTCGCGGTCTCCTTCTGCGATGCTCACATCGACTGTGACGACCCGACCGAGGTCGGTGTCGGTCACATCGGACAACGCGGCGGTGACGGTGAACTCGGCCTGTGTGCGGGGCAGCTCGGCCAACGTCGTCGCCACGTGATCGAGGTGGACCAGGTCGAGCAGACCTTCCACGACAGGCGCGCCATCAGTGGTGGTTGCCGCACCGATCACGCTGAACACAGCGGGCCAGCACAGGCCGACCAGCGTGTCCGGGTTGGCGAAACCGGTGACGCCTTGGGGAATCGAGGCACTGAGATGCTCAGGCAGGGTGTAGGCGGTGACGGCCGCGTGGTCGGCGACGAGGTCGGGGTCCCAGGTGGCGGTGCGCGTTGCGCTGCCATCGGTCACCTCTGCGAGCGAGCCGCCTGCGGCGACGGCCAGGAGCTGCCGCATGGCACCGGCCGCGGCATCGACGGTCACCGTGGGTGCTCCGCCGTCGAAGATCGAGTTGTCGACGATCATCGGGATCGAGACCGTGGCCTTGCCGATCGGAACGCTCAGCAGCACACCGTCTTCGGTGCGCTCCAGCACGGCGCCGGTCGGCTCGTGTTCGCCTCGGTCGGTGGACGGGAACTCCCACGCATCGCGATCCCCCAGCTGCGCAATCGGGTTCGGCACGAGCCGGCCCGACCACTGGACGCTGAGAGCCTCGATCGCGCTGCCGAGGACACCGTCGACATCAACCAGTCCGGCGCGCAGCCGGGCGCTGATCGCAAAAGGCTCGGAACCGATTCCGTGGAGATCGGTGACGACCTGTGCTTCGAAACGGTCGAGCAGTTCGCCCACCGGCTCGTCGACGCGGGTGATGCCGGCAACGGCAACGGGGCCCGGGATGATGCAGACCTCGTCGGCGCCATAGCGAGCATCGTGTGCCTGCCACAGCGAGTCGCTGCGCCACCAGCGCCGCACGTCCTTGTCGATGACGGGCACGAAGTTGACGGGCTTGCCTGGCGTACGGCAGAGCTCGAGGAAGAAGAGCAGGTCGGCCGGGTGCAGCACATCGGTGTCCGCAGCCGGGTACACAGCGACGAGCGCGTCGATGGCAGCACCGGGATTGTCGGTGGCCGCGGTGTGCCCGAACAGCGTCGGGATCTGGCCGCGATCGGCAACGTTCAAGCGGGCCTCGGCGCGCTGCAGCATCTCGATGAAGCGCTGACGCCAGGTGATGTCGACCCAGGTGTCGGGTCCGGTGGCCTCCCCGACGGCGAGCTCGACGTAACGGTCGAGCCACTGGCGGTAGGTCATCTGCGCCACATCGCCGAAGTGCGGCTTCGCAGTGCCGCTCAGGGCCTCGATGATCTCGTCCCTGCGCTCGGCCACGGCGTCCTCGTCGCCGGCCACCTCATCGAGCAGGCGGCCACAACGCGATGCCGCGTTGTCGACCTCGTGGATGTCGGCGCCGAGTTGGCTTCGACCCGAGGCCATTCCGGCGGTGGCGTAGCCGGCGCCGATCCACTCGTCGCAACCCGGGGTGTTGACGAGCAGTTCCTTGACCGCGGGTGAGGTGGTTGCTTCCTTGGTGGCCATCGCGGCCGTACCCACCAGGATGCCGTCGAGCGGCATCAGGGGGTAGTCGTGTGCCGCGGACCAGACGCCGGTGAGGTATTCGCTGGCGCGCTCGGCGGTACCGATGCCGCCGCCGACGCAGATGACGACGTTGGGCCGCGCCCGCAGCTCGGCGTAGGTCGCCAGTAGCAGCGAATCGAGGTCCTCCCAGGAGTGGTGTCCACCCGCGCGGCCACCCTCGATCTGGACGATCACAGGGTAGTGAGGAACCTCGGCGGCGATCCGGATCACCGAACGGATTTGACCGATGGTGCCGGGCTTGAACGAGACGTAGGGAATCTGCGCCTCGGCGAGCTCGGAGACGAGGGCAACCGCCTCGTCGAGCTCAGGGATTCCTGCCGAGACGATGACACCGTCGATGGGGGCGCCGTTCGCGCGCGCCTTCTGCACCAGACGCTTGCCACCGATCTGCAGTTTCCACAGGTAAGGGTCGAGGAACAGCGTGTTGAACTGCGCCTGGCGACCGGGCTCGAGCAGCTCGGTCAGTTTGGCGATGTTGTCGGCGAAGATCGCCTCGGTCACCTGACCACCGCCGGCGAGCTCGGCCCAGTGGCCTGCGTTCGCGGCGGCCGCGACGATGGCGGGGTCGACGGTGGTCGGAGTCATGCCGGCGAGCAGCATCGGGGACCGCCCGGTCAACCGGGTGAACGAGGTCTCCACGACCTGGCGTCCGTCTGGTAGTTCGACGATGCGCGGGCTGTAGCTGCTCCACGGACGCTGGACGTCGGGGATACCGCCGGGGGCGAACAGGTTGCGCTGTCCGCCGCGCTGGCTCACCGAGATGAGTCCGACACCCTGGCCGCGAACCACGGGAACGCTGAGACGGGTGGCGACATCGCCGGGGCCCAGGTCGAGGATCCACTTGGCGCCGGCACTCACGACGTCGTCGAGTGCGTCCACCCAGTCGACGCGGTCGACGAGCACGGCTGCGGCCAGGCGGCGTGCCGCCACCGGATCGATGTCGCAGGCCTGTGCCCACTCGGCGACCAGGTCGGCCGCGGCGTCGAGCGCAGGGTGATGGAAGGCGATGGACACCGCGAGGGGGTCGAAGACAGGCGCGAAGGCGGAACCACCGGTGGTCTTCTTCTTGCGCTCGGCTGCCTCGGCCTCGGCGATGGTCTCGCACTGGGCGACGAACGCGGCGAGGTGGCGGGGAGCGCCCGACAGCACCACTGAGCGGCGACCGTTGAGGATGGAGAGGACGGGGGCCGACTCGCGGTCGCCGTCGCGCAGCGACCGGGCATAGTCGTCGACCAGTGTCTGGATCCGGGCCGGGTCGACGTTCGCGATCGACAGCATCGGACTCCCGGCGGCTTCGGCGGTCAAACCGCGCCGACGAGCCACCAATGCGCCTGCGGCGCCGATCAGATGCGCGACGGCCAGCAGCGCTCCGTCACCCAGTCCACTCTCGATGGTGGCGGCTTTGATCGCTTCAGTGGCGAGAACGCCCTGCGAGTGTCCGATGGCGGCGACGGGAGGCATCGCGGCGAGGTCGAGACCCTGCTTGCGCATGGCGCTCACCGCAGCCAACTGGGCGAGCAGGATGCCCGGCACGGAGACGGGGGCGGCAGCCAGCGCGGAGTCGGCCGGAGTGACCTCTTCGGCGTTGTAGGCGCGCACCCAGCTCAACGGATGGAATCCGTCGGGGCGCACTGCGGACAAGCGGTCGGCCACCGGCTCGATGAGCCGCTCGGCGGCTTCGACGATCTTGGCAGTGCTGCGATCGAGATCGGCGTCGATGACCAACTCGGCGAGAACGGGCAGCCAGGGGCCACCCTGTCCACCGAAGCTCACTGCGTACGACTCACCATCCCGCAGCCAGTCGATCAGGGATCCATCGGGCCGGGTGGCCCAAGCAGAGTTTTCTTCGGATCCGGTGCGGAACTGATGAATGGTCACGAGGCTCCCTCATGTAGCTGGTTGCGTGTGTTTTCTGCGGATGTGAGGACCGCGCTGTCTGTGGGCGGCGCAGCCCGGAGATTTCCACCCGCTGGTGGACCGAGCGACTCGCGTTGCGAATCCCTATGCAGCCCACTACGTTTCATCTCGACCGACAGGCATCATTGCCCGCCCCCTCCAGATGCGCTCGAAGACCATGTTGGCACACAAAAATGAGGTTTTCCTCATGTTTCGAAGTGACCCATGGGTATACCCGTCAGTAACATTCGACACCGGGGCACTAGCGATAATTAGAATTATGCGAGTAATAGTTCAACAAGCAGTTCACACCGCCCGAACGAGCGCTCACCTGGGAAAACGACGGGCTGTCGGCACCGTTATGCAATCGTGACAAACTAATTTGTCACTCCCGATGAGCGGGCTGTCCAAAGAAGCGCCACTAGGGTGGATGTATGAGTGACTGCGTCTTCTGCGCGATCGTTGCCAGAACCTCTCCCGCCCACGTCGTCTACGAGGACGACGACGTTCTCGGGTTTCTCGACATCCGTCCGGTACGACCTGGCCACACGTTGCTGATCCCCAAGCGTCACGCCACAAATCTCGCTGAACTCAGCCCCGATCAGGGCGGCAAACTGTTCCAGGCCGGCCAGCGCGTCGCCGCCGCCCAACGTGCATCAGCGATCGCCGCGGACGGTGTCAACCTGCTCGTCAACGATGGCCGCGCAGCGTTCCAGACCGTCTTCCATTCGCATCTGCACGTGGTGCCGCGACACGACGGGGACAAGCTAATCCTCGCCAAGAGTTTGCTCATCAGGCGCGACAACGACCTGCCGGGTACGGCCGAGATCCTGCGTTCCGAGCTGCAGGGATCCTGACGCCCATGGGCGCCACACACCTCGATCCGGCCGTCGCCGCGCTGGTCCGCGGGGCGCACTGGGTGACCGTGTGTTCGGGTGCGGGCATGTCGGCAGAGAGCAATGTCCCCACCTTCCGCGACGCCGAGACCGGACTGTGGGAGCGCTTCGACCCCACCGAGCTCGCAACGCCCGAGGCGTGGTCTGCCGACCCCGCGCTCGTCTGGGCCTGGTACCAGTGGCGCGCCCGACTCGTCCGCGGCGCTGAACCGAACGCGGGCCATCGCGCACTGGCGCAGTGGGCGCGGCGGCGAACCCTGATGGTCGTCACCCAGAATGTCGATGATCTCCACGAGCGTGCGGGCAGCACCGTGACCGCACACCTGCACGGCAGTCTCTTCGCGCCGCGCTGTTCCAACTGCGGGACCCCCTACGACGGCACCGATGCCGACCCGGATGCAGCGACCGAGACCCTGCGCGTCGAACCGCCTACCTGCCCGCGGTGCCTCTCCCCTGTCCGGCCGGGTGTGGTGTGGTTCGGCGAACCGCTACCACAGGATGCGTGGGACCGGGCCGCCGATGCCGCGGCCGGATGCGACCTGTTGATCGTCGTGGGGACGTCCGGGCTGGTGTATCCGGCCGCCTCACTTCCGGAACGGGCTCTGGCCGCAGGCATTCCGGTGATCGAGATCAACCCGGACCCGACACCTCTGAGTTCATCGGTCACACACTTCCTGCAGACCACCGCAGGTCAAGGCCTGCCGGCCTTGCTCGAGCACGTTCGAGCGGCCGACGACTGAGCGCCTGACAAATGAGCACCGGTCGGGTCGCAACCACCCCCTCGACCGTGCCCTTGTCGCCATCGAGCGTGCCCTTGTCGCCGTCGAGCGTGCCTTAAAGGCGCTCGACCGTGCCAGTACTCGCATCGACTGTGCCGAAAGCTCTGGTCTGCGTGGGGTATAGACACGCTCGACGGCCAGTTCGGCACGCTCGACGAGTGTTTCGGATTGGTCGGCGGCTAGTTCGGCACAGTCGACGGGTGTTTCGGATCGGTCGGAGGTCTAGTCTCCGCCGGCCAGCGCGAGAGGCTGCCAGGGCTCGACATCTGACGGGCCCGACAGCTTTGATGACACCGAATTCGGTGAGACGCCCCGTCTTTCGAGTTCATCCCACAGTCCGCGCATCGCGAGTTCTGGATCGAGTAGATACTCCGACTCGCGCACTCGCCAGAAACGCCAACCGCAGCGGCGTAATTCGCGTTCGCGCTCCATGTCGGCTCGCGCTTGTTCAGGCGTGCTGGTGAACTCGTCTCCGTCGCATTCGACGGCGAGCCTGGCGTCGCTACCGGTGACGACCAGGTCGATGACGCGGTTGTTGACGACCACCTTCGGATTCACATAGAAACCACGCTCGGCCAAATCGACGAAGATCTGCTGCTCGAACAGCGAGTCGAATGGTTCGTTGCGCGAGGTGGTCGTGATACCGACAGGCATCGGATCGACCAGCGCACCTTCGGTTTTCTGCATGTAGGTCAAGAGCGAGTACCGCAGATCGTTCGCCTTGAGGTCAGCGGCCTCGACCGAATGGACCAACCAGAGCTGCTCCATCGCGCGGGAGGCCGCCACGTTGATACGGCGCTGGGATTCACTGCGGGTCAGCGCATTCACGTTGGTCTCTGGGCACACAACCATCGACAGGAAGATGACGTGCCTCTCGTCGCCCTGGAAGTCGGGCGGAGTGCCCACGCGAAGCGCCCGCACGCGCCAGGTCTCGGGATCGATTGCATCGCGTAGCGACTGGCTCACGAGGTCGACCTGGCGCTGTCCCTGCAGCACCACGACGCCGAAGGACATTCCCGCATACCGCGGGTCGGCGTCGGCCTCCTTCAGGAGCTGCACCAATACGGCGGCTTCGTCCGGATTCACGAGCGATGAGTTCGACCCGGAACTCCTGGCCCCTTCGATATGTCGGGTCTGCAACGGTGGCAACCGATCTGCACCGAATTGTCGCACCGGGATCAGCGGGGAGTCGGGATAGAACTGCCGACTGGAGAACTCGATGATCTCGGGCATCGACCGGAAATGCTCGCGGAGCCGCACCACGTGTCCGAATCGGGTACGCAACATCGAGAACAGGCTCGAACGCGGTGTGAGGCTGTCCCGCATGTACTGCGGGATGTCGAACAGGTAGGTGTCGAGTTTGGTGAAGACCTCGTCCATGCCCGATCCCCCGAAACCTCCCGGAGCACACTGCCGATCGTCTCCGACGACGATCACACGGGGGGCAAGCCACAGCAGGAACAGACTGGAGATATCGGCTTGGCTGGCCTCGTCCACGATCACCACATCGAACGAATTCTGCTGGGGTGCAACAGAGCTGAGCACCTGTGAGATCGGCATGATCCACGCGGGTACCGCGGTCTGTGCTTGTGCCATCGCAGACCGCGCGGCGAGCCTGAAGCGCTCCGCGTGCTTTCCCGAACCCTTACCGATGTTCGTGATGTGATCTCTGTACGACTGCAGAGCCTGGACCTGGCTGACCGTCATGTGCTCGAGGCACTCGCGCCACGCGCAGGCGGCCGCCAGCCGCGCTGTGAAGTGCGCGATATCGGCTTCGACCTCGTCGAGATCCGCTTCGAGCCTCATTTCACGTTCGGGGTCGCTGCGGTCCTGCGCCCACTGATAGGCCCGGCGCCACGACCACGCGGCATCCATGTCAGTGAGACGGTCATCCCAGATGGCCTCACTCGAGGTCTCGATCAGCAGTTTGACGAGGTTGGGGGCCTTCTGCTTCAGGCGCAGCTCGAGCAGGTCCAGTGCTCCCTGACTCTCGCGCTCGATGCGGGCGGAGTTGAAGGCGCGGCGGGTCTCGAGGATTGCGTCGGGGTCGGCGGCACGCACTGCCGCGAGCAGTGCATCGCCCTCGCGCGACGGGCCCTTCTCGATCTCCGCCGACAACACGCGTGCAATGTCATCGAGTTCGCGGCGAGCCAACGTGCCGTCGTTCGCCGCTGCGATGGCACCTGCCTGCCGCGCCACCTCCTCGACCTCATCGATGCTCTTAGGACGGGGGCCACCTGGACTGATCGAGTTCAGCTCGCGCACCAATTGGTCTCGGCCGGTGAGCAATTCGGACACCCAGGCGAGTTGTCCGTCGAGCCGAACGAGACGTCCGAGCTGCACCGAACGAGTTCCGCTGGTGTCCATCGGAACGTTGACCTCGGCGAGGATCGACTGCACCCGGGCCACCGCGTCGAGCACCCCGAGGTGGTCGGCGACGAGCCTCAGCGACGGAGCATCAGTCGGCACACGACCATCGACCGTGTAGGACGCTCCCAGGTCCTCGACAGCTTTCTGCTGGGGGGCTTTCCGGAATCGACCGCGCCACACGCCACCCGATTCCAGGTACTCCGCGGCCTGTTCGAACAACACCGAATCGCCCGTGGCCGCACCGTCAACTTCGACGGTGTGTGTCCCGATGCGCTTGTCCCGCTCGGTCGCATCATCGATGACCTCCGACAATGCCGTCACGCGATTCCACAGATACGAAGCCTCGCCGGAGAGCAGACGCTGCGCCATCTGCTGTAGGTGTGGGGGGAATGTCCGGACTTCGCGTACCGCTGCACCGAGACGATCGCACCTGGTCTTGACCCGCAGCAGTCGCGCACTGTCCACATCGGCGAGAATCGCGAGAAGCGAACCGCTGCCGACCATGCCTTCAGAGGGGCGCTCTTGCACCCGCTTACAGATCTGCTCGAGTTCCACGGTGCCCGGCAGCACATCGTCCAGAGGGGGCAGATGCTGAGCCAATCGATCAGACCATCCGTCGCCCCGCGCACGCAGCAGTTCGAGGAGCCGCTCGAACTCTGCGGGCTCCAGTGCCGGCAGCGCACTGCTCAACGGTCCTGGAAGCCAGTCATGCTGCTCAGCAACCTCGTTGCACTGGCGCACGATGTGGGCTGCGGTTCCGCTGTACCCGGCCGCGACCCACTCGTGCTTCTCTGTTTCCGACTCCCGGAGCTGCCAGATCTCTCGCAGGATCTGTTCGCGCTTCGCGCGTGCCTGATCACGCTTGGACCGCAGGTTCTTGATCTCGCTGGTCGCAACTCGCGACTGGAAGCTGCCCTTACGGGTGGCGATCGCCTCCACGCTGTCGATCAGCGACTGGGAACCGTCCTTGGTCACATCGGTGATCGAGACCGCCAGTTCCTGGAGTTCGACGGGAAGCTTGTCTCGGAGTACGTGTAGGGCCTGAGCCTTTTCCGAGACGACCAGCACCCGCTGCCCCTTGGCCAGGAGAGCAGACATGAGGTTCGCGATCGTGTGGGTCTTGCCGGTTCCTGGCGGACCTTCGACGACGACCCCGCTGTCGAGGCCGAGTTGCGCGAGGATGTCGCGCTGTTCGACGTTCGACGGCAACGGGTAGAGCGCGTCTTCGACGAGTTCGGCCGCGGACATCGCGCCGGCCTCGCGCAGCCGATCGACCCGCTCGGACGCTTCGACGGGCTCGACCAGTTGCGCAAGGCCGATCGGGATGTCGTTGGATTCATCCCGAACCGTGGCCATCATGGCCTCGTAGTAATCGAGCAGCGGCGCCGAGCCGCGACGACGCAGGACGAGGGCAGGCGCCAAGTCCACCGTCACGGAGGCAGGGTCGTCGACGACCGCGCGTCGCCACTTGGTGAAGAATTTCTCGACCGATTCCGCGATCGGCGAGCGCGTGGTGCCGAGGGTGTCCGAGAGCGCTGTCGCCGCCGCTAGATCGAACCCGTCGAGGCCCGTGAGCAGATGGCCTGCGTGCAGTTCCGGTTGGGACCCTCCGGCGAGCCTGACGCTGATGACGCCGGTCGCATGGTCATGGTCGGCGATGACCGGCTGGGTCAGGAGGTGCTCGCGGATGGTCGTGGGCCCATGCGCCGTCAGCAGCCCCGACGCAACCACGAGCTCCAGCGATTCGGGACGCTCTGCCAAGTCGTCGATGGCCTGGGCCAGCAGGTCGTACGCGGTGTTCTGCAGAGCATTGCTGCGGGACAGTTCAGTGATCACCTGACCCACCGCTGCATCGCGATCGATCGGGATGTCGTAATCAGGCCCCAGCCAGACCACTCCGGCGTGATCCGAGACGTCCCGGATGACCGAGGATTTGGCCCGAACCAGCTCATGCAGGAACTGCAACAGGCGCAGTACCCTGCCGCGCCGGTCTTCGCCGGGCACAGAATCGGTCATCATGTCCTCGAGTTAAGCCTCAGGTTGATACTCACTAACCCAGAACGCTACCCGCTGCAGCGACCGTCTTCACGAGATGGCCGCCGAATGTCGGACTCGACTTCCCTACGTTCGCGCCGTTCTTCCCTCAGGCAGTTGTCGCGGAGCGCAAGGCGCGGAACCCGCCGTCGACATAGTGCACGTTGGTGTAGCCCAACGCGGCGATCCGCTGGGCGATCTGGGGTGCCTGAGAACTCACCGATACAACCGCGATCTCGGTGTCCAGGTCGTCGATCACAGGAATGCGACGCTTCGAAGACGGGTCGAACGCTGCGAGGAGTTCGTGGGGTTCGACCACCACCGCTCCGGGCAGACTGCCCTGGTGCCGGACGACCTGAGGTCGCATGTCGACCACGATTGCATCTCCGCGATCGCGATGCTCGGCACATTCTTGCGCCGAGATCGGATCAGCCATCATTACTGGACTCATCACCGTTCCTCTTACCTGCAGCTTGTGTGCGCTCTCAGTATGTCGTTCGCCACACCCGAATTGTTACGGGAGGATGACGCCGACTCTAATTTCGCACCACGAGAATCACGCCGCGGGCGATACTACCGATCGTCCTGGATGTTATCCACCCGGTGATCTCACAGCTCACAGCAGGTGATAAAGAGGAGTGATCTGGCCAGTTCGGACCCTATGGGCGGGCCCGGCCTGCAACTTTCTGTGACCCGCGGCGCTCGCGTCCGTACGACTTCCCGCCGCCGGCGCCCTTGTTGCCGTAAGACGATCGCGAGCGTGGAGCCCCGTCGTCTTTCTTGATGCCGATGGGCACGCCACCGATACGGGTACCACGAAGGCGTGTCAGCGTGTCCCGGTCGAGATTGCGTGGCAACTCGACCAGCGAGTGGTCTGCGCGGATGCTGATGTGGCCGAAATCGCCTCGCGAGAGGCCACCTTCGTTGGCGATCGCACCGACTATCGCGCCAGGGGTCACGTTGTTCTGACGACCGACGGCGAGCCGGTAGGTCGCGAACTCGGTGTCGCCGCCGCGGCCGGAACGCTCGGAACGCTCCTTGCGGTCACGATCCTTGCGCTCGCTCGCAGGCGGATCCGGCGACATCAAGAACCCGCCATCGCGCGTTTCAAGTGCGAGTGCAGCCGCGATGTCGGCCATCGTGACGTCGTTCTCTTGCGCGTAGCCCTCGATCAGCTTCCGGAACATGTCCAGGTGGTCAGAGCCCAGATTCTGGGTGATCGACTCGGCGAACTTCGTCTTGCGCTGGGCGTTCACGTCGTCGACGCTCGGCAGGCCGATCTCGTCGAGCGGTTGGCGTGTCGCCTTCTCGATGGCGCGCAACAGGTGTCGCTCGCGCGGGGACACGAACAGCAGCGCAGTACCGGACCGGCCCGCGCGGCCGGTGCGGCCGATGCGGTGCACGTAGGCCTCTGTGTCGTGCGGGATGTCGTAGTTCAGCACGTGGGAGATGCGATCGACGTCGAGTCCGCGGGCCGCCACGTCGGTGGCGACGAGGATGTCGACCTGACCGTTCTTGAGCTGTGCGATGGTGCGCTCACGCTGAGCCTGGGCGATGTCACCGTTGATGGCCGCCGCTGAGAACCCGCGTGAACGCAACCGTTCTGCGAGATCTTCGGTGGCCTGCTTCGTGCGGACGAAGACGATCATCGCGTCGAACTGCTCGACTTCGAGCACGCGCGTGAGAGCGTCGAGTTTGCGCTGGTGCGAAACCTGCAAGTAGCGCTGCGTGATGTTCGACGCGGTGCCCGTCTTGGCCTTCATGGTGACCTCGACGGGGTCCTTCAGATACTTCTGCGACAACCGACCGATGGTCTTCGGCATCGTCGCAGAGAACAGTGCGACCTGTTTGGTGTCCGGAGTGTCCTTGAGGATTCGTTCGACGTCCTCGGCGAAGCCCATGTTGAGCATCTCGTCGGCCTCGTCCAGCACGAGGTAGTCGAGCTCGGAGATGTCGAGCGTGCCTTTGTCGAGGTGATCGATCACGCGTCCGGGGGTGCCGACTATGATCTGTGCACCGCGCCGCAACCCTGACAACTGGACGGTGTAGCTCTGGCCGCCGTAGATCGGCAGCACCTTCACGCCGGGCAGGTGTGCTGAGTACCGGCCGAACGCTTCGGCGACCTGCAGCGCGAGCTCACGGGTCGGCGCGAGGATCAGCGCCTTGGGCTTACGGGCGGACGCATCGATTCCCGACAGGATGGGAACGGCGAACGCCGCGGTCTTACCCGTTCCGGTCTGCGCAAGACCGACGACGTCACGGCCCTCGAGGAGCGGCGGAATCGTCGCTGCCTGGATCGGTGACGGGGTCTCGTAGCCCACGTCTGTAAGCGCTTGGAGTACCCGGGCATCCATCCCGAGGTCTGCAAACGTGATGGTTTCTTCACTCGCAGCGGCCGCATCACTCACGGCGGCCGCATCAATACTGTCGGTCATTACTGTCCACTGTAGCCGTGAACAGCCCGAATCCGTTATTCGCAGCGTAGGGTGCCGCGGTCGGCCGTAGTGGCTTCGCAGGTCCCTTACTGACGAGTAATGACAAAAGGTAATCTATCGCACAGTTGCCGGTGTCCGATTTGGTCAGTCACCGGTTCTCCGCATTCCATGCCGCAGGAGGCCTACGTGCAAGAGATCACCGTCCCGTCCGACTTCGTTGTGCCGGACAAGGCATCCATCGTCGATTCGATGTTGCGGCACCGCGAGGAATCACCGACCAAGGCGCTGTTCAAGCGGCGCACCGATGACGGCGCCTGGGCCGACATCAGCACCAAGGAGTTCGCCGACCTCGTCGACGCGGTGGCCAAGGGCTTCATCGCCTCCGGTATCGGCCCCGGGGACCGGGTGTCGATCCTGAGCGCCACCCGTTACGAGTGGACCGTGATCGACTACGCCGTGTGGCGTGCCGGCGGCACCACGGTCGCCATCTACGAGACCTCGTCCTCGTCGCAGGTCCAGTACATCGTCGACAATTCGGAGACCTCACTCCTCGTGGTCGAGACCGAGGGCCAGAAGTCGGAGCACTCGCCTGCCCTCGCCGAGGCGGCGAGCCTGAAGGAGACGCTGGTCATCGATTCGGGTGCGATCGACGAACTGAAGAAGCGCGGCGAGACGATCGACGACGCGGAGCTGGACCAACGACATGCGAACACGCTGTCGAGCGACATCGCGACCCTCGTCTACACCTCCGGGACCACGGGTAAGCCCAAGGGCGTTGCGCTGACCCACGCCAACTTCCTGCACGAGTGCCACGCGGTGCGGGTGACGCTGGGCGACCTGATGTCCGAGGGCAGCTCCACCCTGCTGTTCCTGCCCCTGGCCCACGTCTTCGCGCGCATCATCTCCGTCGCGTCGATCGTGCACCTGGTGCAACTCGGCCACACCACTGTCGGCCCGACGCTCATGGATGATCTCGCCGCCTTCAAGCCCAGCTATCTGCTGTCTGTGCCGCGCGTGTTCGAGAAGGTCTACAACAGCGCCAAGCAGAAGGCCGAAGACGGCGGTAAGGGCAAGATCTTCGGCAAGGCCGCCGATACCGCGATCGAGTACTCCAAGGCTCTCGAGACCCCGTCCGGCCCAGGGCTCGCACTCAAGCTCAAGCACAAGCTGTTCGACGCCCTCGTCTACTCCAAGCTGCGCGCCGCGCTCGGTGGCGAGTGCACCAGCGCGGTGTCCGGTGGCGCAGCGCTCGGCGCTCGGCTCGGGCACTTCTTCCGCGGGATCGGGATCCCGATCTACGAGGGCTACGGCCTCAGCGAGACCACCGCCGCGGTGACCGTGAATGCCGAAGGTGCACAACGCATCGGGACGGTCGGACGGCCCATCTATGGCCAGTCGGTCGCGATCGCCGACGACGGCGAGGTCTTGCTCAAGGGACCGGTCGTGTTCGGTGGTTACTGGAAGAACGAGCAGGCGACTGCCGAAGCCCTCAAGGACGGCTGGTTCCATACCGGCGACATCGGCACGCTCGATGACGGATACCTCTCGATCACCGGACGCAAGAAAGAACTGATCGTCACCGCCGGCGGTAAGAATGTCTCGCCGGCACAGATGGAGGACGCGGTCCGCGCTCATCCACTGGTCAGCCAGGCGTTGGTCGTCGGTGACAACAAGCCGTTCATCGCGGCCCTGATCACCCTCGATCCAGAGGCCCTCCCGGGCTGGCTCGAGCGGCACGAGCTGCCCGCGGACACCTCGATCGCGGATCTGCTCGAGAACAAGGACATCCTCGCCGACATCGACGACGCCGTGAAGACTGCCAACACCCTGGTGTCCAAGGCGGAAGCGATCAAGAAGTTCCGGATCATCGACACCGACTTCACGATCGAGTCCGGAGAATTGACGCCCACGCTCAAGCTCAAGCGCAACGTCATCCACGACTCACATGCCGACGAGATCGAGGGTCTCTACACGAAGTAGACAAGAACCCGAAAGCGACGGGAGGCAGGCCACCGCGGCCTGCCTCCCGTTTCGCATTTCTGGGTTTACCAATGAACGTTGTTACTGTTACCGTTCGTTACATAGATCGATTGGTCTATCGAAACGGGGGTTGACATGGCGGGCGGGTACAGCGGGACGGGTCCACTACGAAAGTTGGGGACATGGTGCGCGCGGCATGCGTGGTGGATCGTCGCATTCTGGATCGCAGTTGTGGGAATGCTCAATATCGTTGTGCCTCAACTAGAGCAGACGGTGTCAGAGCGCTCGGCCCCCTTCCTGCCCGGCAACCTGCCGTCGGTGGACGCGCTGCGCGACATGTCCACCGACTTCGGTTCCCCGCCGTCGACCGCGGTCGGACATGTCGTACTCGCATCGGAGACCTCACTGGGCGAGGCCGAGGGCCAGTACTACAGCGAACTGGTGGACGCTCTCCTTGCCGACCGCACCGACGTGGCGTACATCCTCGACACCTACGGCAATCCGGTCACCCGCGACATCAGCGTGAGCCCGGACGGCAAGGCTCTGAACCTCATGGTGGTGGCCGAGGGTGACGTCGGCTCGACACGAGCGCACCACAGCACCCTTGGAATCCGCGAGATCATCGACTCCATCCCCAAACCTGCAGGGTTGCAAGCGTATTACACTGGCGCCTCCCCCACCCTTGCCGACCTGTTCTCGTCCATCGACTACTCGTTGCTGATCATCACCGCGGTCTCGGTGGTCCTCATCACCGCGCTTCTGCTCCTCGCCTACCGGTCCTTCGTCACCGCACTCATACCGCTGCTCACCATCGCGATCGCATTGGCCGCGGCCCGCCCGGTGGTGTCGGCGCTCGGGATGCACGACATGCTGCCCGTCTCCAACTTCACGATCGCATTGATGACCGCCATGGTCCTGGGCGCCGGCACCGACTACGCGATCTTTCTCGTCGCCGGATTTCACGATGCCCGCCGCGCGAAGCAGAATTCCGACGATGCGGTGGCCACCGCAAGTGCCAAGGTGTCCGGCATTCTCATCGCCTCCGCCCTGACGATCGCCGCCGCGGCCTGCGCGATGATCTTCACCCAGGTCGGTATGTTCAAGACGGCCGGTCCGCCGACTGCCATCGGCATCGGGATCACCCTGGCCGTGTCGCTGACGCTGACCCCGGCCTTACTTGCCATCGCCGGACGCCGCGGCCTGATCGAACCGAAACGATCCACCGAACGACGCTGGCGGCGTCTGGGTGCGCGCGTCATCCGCCGCGCCGGTCCACTGACCGCGCTGGCCCTGGCTTTTCTGCTGGGGATCTCGCTCCTGATACCGACATTCACGGTGAACTTCGACGAGAATGCAATGCAACTGCGAGATACCGGCTCGGCCAAAGGGTATGACGAGGTACTCGACCACTACGGCGTCAACGAGGTCCTTCCCGAATACCTGGTGATCCGCGCCGACCACGATCTACGCAACACCGGAGACCTGGCAGCGCTCGAGATGGCCGCGATGTCGGTGTCCAATCTCCCCGACATCGCCTACGTGAGGTCCATCACGCGTCCTGACGGAAAACCGTTACCGGAGGCCGCAATCGGCACGCAGACGAAGATCGTGGGCGACGGTCTCGGCGACGCTCACCGGCAACTGGTCGATGCGGCACCGGAACTGCGGCGGCTCGCCACCGGCGTCACACAACTGCGCGACGGCGCGGGCGAAGCCCAGGCCCGCATGCCTGAACTCGTCGCCGGCACTCAGCAGGTGGTCGGGATGGCCGATGGGGTATTGGCGGGATTGGAGACGGCCACTCGCATCGCGACCATCGCGTCGGACGGGCGCAGCACACTGCCCGACGGCATCGCACAGCTGTCGACGCTCACGGGCACGCTCGGCGCCCTGATCGAGTCGATCAACACCAGTGACGTGCAGACGGGCGCGGTGATCGGGCAGCTCGGCGCGGTCTTCGACCCGTTGCTCGAACCGTTGCCGGGCCCGGGCTGCGTCGCCGATCCGAATTGTCTTCGCGCGCGAACGGCCTTCGCCGAACTGGACAGGGCGACCGGTGGCAGGGCCGCCGCAGCCCTTCGGCAGAGCGCAGCCTTGGCGGGAGTCCCTGATGTGGTGTTGGCGAAGGCCCAGGCACTGTTGCCCGAACTCCAGACGGGGCTGGTGCAGCTGCAGTCGATGGTGGAGGGCCTCGGTGGGCGCACTCCGGAGCAACTACGCGCCGACCTGGACCGCCTGAGTTCCGGCGTCACCGAGTTGTCCACCGGCATGACCACGTTGGCCGACGGGCTACGACAGGTGAAGGACGGTACGGACACCACCGTCCGGCTCACCGGACAGCTGGCCGGCGGACTCGCGCAAGCATCTGACTATCTCGCCGAGATGAGCAAACACACCTCATACGGCCCCGGCGCCGGATTCTATCTGCCCGCGCAGGGCTTTTCCGATCCGAGGTTTGTCGAAGGCAGCAAACTCCTCATCTCCCCGAACGGCAAGACGGCTCGAATGCTCGTGGTACGCAGCATCAATCCGTACGGCGACGTCGCGTTGGACAACGTCGGCCTGATCACCGACGCCGCGCGAGCCGGGCTCAACGGGACGGTTCTCGCAGACGCGGAGGTGAGCAGCACTGGGCTGACGTCGCTGTCCGCGGACATGAACGAACAGGTCAAACGCGACTTCGCGTTGTTCGCTTCCGTCGCTGTGCTCGCGGTGTTCCTGATCCTGGCATTACTGTTGCGAAGCCTGCTGGCACCGGCGCTGCTGGTGGGCGCGGTGGTCCTGTCATTCGGAACGGCGATCGGCACGTCAATTCTGGTGTGGCAGCACATCATCGGAATCAACCTCGACTGGTCGGTGATGCCCATCTCGTTCATGGCACTGGTTGCGGTCGGAGCGGACTACAGCATGCTGTTCGCGTCCAAGATCCGCGATGAGTCGTCCCTGGGGATGCGTCGGGGAATCGTGCGGGCGTTCGGCACCACCGGCAGCGTCATCACGACGGCGGGAATCGTGTTCGCGATCACCATGTTCGCCCTGATGAGCGGGACCGTCGTAAATCTGCTGCAGATCGGTTTCACCGTCGGCGTCGGACTCTTGCTCGATGTGGCCATCGTCCGGACCGTCTTGGTCCCCGCTGCCATGTCATTGCTGGGCAACCGGGTGTGGTGGCCCTCGCGAGCGTGACAGGAACGAAAGCCTGAGGCGGGTGGGCTACTTCAGTATCAGGACAGCGACGACGAGAGCCAGCAATGCGACCAGGATCAGCCACTCCCATTTGTCGCCGCGACTCTTGCGCGGCGGCGGGATGTGGTCACTCGCGGCCTTCTTCGCTGCCTGCTGGGCACGGAAACCGGCCGTCCACGGTGGTGGCGGCGGAAAATCGCTCACTGTCTTCTACTCCTCGAACGCACTGCGTAAAACCTGCTCAGCTCTGAGCTTTTCGGTCAACGACCGATGCCGGGGTTCCGTTCCCCGCTACGGCGGCGGGGCGACCGAGATCACAGCCGAACGCACTCCAGCGCGTGTCAGTGCACTGAGGTTGCGGTGTCCAATACGTCACGGACGGCGGAGGCCACCGCGGTGAGGCGGCCCCTTTCCAGTTGCCAATCCTGGTCGAATGGTTGGCGACTCAGGAGCACCACCACGAACCGGCCGTCGTCACCGACGAGCCCCGCGCTGTGCAGGTAGCTCGTCTGATCGTCACAGCACATCCAGCCCTGCTTGGCGACGGCGATCCCGACCTGCCGTGGAGCAAGAAGCCCGAAGTCTTGCGCGAAGCCGTCGGCCGCGACGGGCGGCGCGGCGGCGAGAGCACCGATGATCAGATCTCGATCCATCCCCGGCATCGAGAGCACATGCCGATAGACCGTCGCGAGATCGGCAGCCGTGGTCGTCATCTGCCCCCAGTACGACGGGTCGACGGGCGCAGTCGTCCCGACCAACCCGAGTCGAGCACTTACGCGTGCCGCAGCACCTTGTCCATCGAATCTCTCCCACAATTGATTCATCGCAAGGTCATCGCTCGGCCCGAGGGCGCGCCGTAGCAACTCGAGGTCTGACTCCCCCACCACGAGGGCGTCGTCTCGCCGTCTGTCGATCACGTCCACGGTCACAACGAGTTTGGCGAGCGACGCAGCAAACATGGGCACGTGTGCAGGGGTGGTGGACGCACTCACCCCGGTCGTCGTGTCGAGCACCGCTGCCTCGAGG
The DNA here is from genome assembly GCF_017377795.1 of Williamsia soli. Taxonomy (GTDB): domain Bacteria; phylum Actinomycetota; class Actinomycetes; order Mycobacteriales; family Mycobacteriaceae; genus Williamsia; species Williamsia soli. Next base: position 831,071 of record NZ_JAFRDR010000002.1, read on the forward strand.
TCGATTCCACCCTCGGCGGTCGCGCTGGCCCGCGCCGCGGCGAGCGCTGCAAACGAGTCATCGGCTGACACAGGTCCTGATGGTGCCATCAAGAGAGAATTGGTGGGCACGGGGGCGGCGGCCCGTGCCGACCCGCACACGACAGCCCCGACCGACGCAGCAACGAGCATCTGCGCGGCGATCAGCGACGCCGCCACGACGGTGCGTAGGGGCGGTGCAGCGGGGGAAGATCGACCGAACATCGTAGGTCCAGCATCCGCCTGTCCGCTCCTTGCTGCCACTTCGCCGCCGGTGTACTTGACCACTACCGGGGACCGGGCTGCTCGGCAGGCCGCAGCGCCCACCCGGGAACCCAGTGCGTCACCTTCTCCTCGCGACCTTTTGCCGGGATCGTATAGGTCACCTTGCCGAACCACTCCCCCCATTCAGTCATGCCCCACTCGGTCAGGACCCCCAGCGTCTTCTTGCGAAATTGCAGTCCATCGGGGTGGTATGAGCCCGAATGGTGCGGCTGATAGGCGTAGAGCGTGATCAGGTCGACGGTCACCGCCATATGGCCTACGCGGACGAACGCCGGTCGTCGCGGTTGACCGCTGTCTCCACCGATGCTCGCCGTTTTCATCATTCGACCATACGTTCGAAGTACTGATAGTCTCAAGCGCGGCGGGGCGGCGATGCCTGCGGAGTCCGAATGGAGACGTGGAGACGCCGCTCTGCCTATCGACCTGGTCTTCTACCGACTGACCGCGGTGGTACGGAGAATCTCAGCGGGCAAACCAATCCCTACCCAGCCGGGGACCGAATGACTCGATGCCGGGGGACCCCCGACCCTCCCGGCACTACCGCCCCTCGGCCTTCGCTGGCCGGGGGGCGGTCATCTTGTTCCTGGTGCGCGAGGGGGGACTTGAACCCCCACGTCCTGAGACACTGGAACCTAAATCCAGCGCGTCTGCCAATTCCGCCACTCGCGCGTGTGCAGGGGACAGACTACCGGCTGACCAGCGAGTTGCGGCACTTAGGTACGGTCAAGACATGGCATCGAACAAGCAGCGGCACCGACCAGCACTCATCGCGCTGGTCATCGTCGCAGCTGTTGCCTGCCTGGCCATGGCCTGGTGGCAGCTCGACCGGTTCGAGTCCAGCGCGGGTACCGGGCAGAACCTCGGCTATGCACTGCAGTGGCCCGCGTTCGCGGCGTTCTTCGTCTACGCCTACCACAAGTTCGTCGTCCTCGAGGACAATCCGGACGAAGTCGAGAAGATGCATGCGGCGAACAACGGAATCAAAGAGATCCCCGCGGGCATCCTGCCGCCGCGGCCGAGTGCCGCGCCCACGCCGACGGTCGAGGACGGCACCACCGAAGGCGATCAGATCGCCGAATACAACCGGATCCTCGCCGAACTCGCAGAAGCGGACGCGGCCCGTCTGGCGCGACTGCAGGCCCAAGCGGCCCCATCCGACAATTCGCAACGGAGTAATCAGTGACCGAAACACCCGCCGAGTCGACCACCACCCCGAGGACGATCACCCCACCGAACAAGATCAAAGGGGCACTGCTGCGATATCGGGTGATGGCCTGGATCACCGGCCTGTGGCTGCTGCTGCTGGTTGCCGAGATGATCCTGCTCTACGGGTTCGACAACCACTCACTCGACTTCGTTCCGTTCGTGCACGGGTGGGTGTACTTCATCTACCTGATCATGGCGATCGACCTCGGCATCAAGGTCCGCTGGCCGATCGGCAAGGCGATCTTCACGCTGATCGCCGGAACAATCCCGTTCCTGTCGTTCTGGGTGGAACACAAACGCACCCAGGAGATCCGGGCGCAGTTCAGCCTCTGAACGCTACCGCGTCGCCAACTCGCGCAAGGCGGGCAACAGCTGCGCCAGTGCCCGCCCGCGGTGACTGAGCGCGTCCTTCTCGGCCCCCGACAACTCGGCCGAGGTGCGCCCCTCGCCTGCTGCGTCATCGGGTACGAAAACGGGGTCATAGCCGAACCCGTTGTCGCCGCGAGGTTCTGCGATGATCCTCCCCCGCCACTCTCCGCGGACAACGACCTCCGAGTCAGCCGTGACCAGCGCGCACGCAGAGACGAACGCGCCGCCACGCCGCTCCTCAGGTACATCTCTGAGTTGACCGAGCAGCAACGCAGTGTTGGCAGGATCATCACCATGCCGACCGGACCAGCGCGCCGAGAGCACCCCCGGCATGCCGTTCAGCGCATCCACCTCGAGGCCGGAATCATCGGCAACACATGGCAATCCGGTGGCGGCGTATGCGTCCCGGGCCTTCGCGAGGGCATTCTCCTCGAACGTGGCGCCGGTCTCCGGTGCCTCCTCGAACGGGGGCACCTCGTCGAGACCGATCACCTCGAGGCCCTCGATGCCTGCCTGCTCCACCACGCGCCGGAGCTCGGCCAACTTCTTGGCGTTGCGACTGGCAACCAGTAGACGACCACCCATCAGCTGCCGAATGCCTTGCGCTTGCCCGGGGTCTCGGCAACCGGTAGCTCACCCGGGTACGGAAGCGCCAACGCCGCACGCTGCACCTCGAAGAGTTGCTCGGTGCCCGCCATCGCCACGTCGAGCAACCGGTCCAGGGTCGACCGCGGGAAGGTCGCGCCCTCCCCCGTGCCCTGGATCTCGACAAGAGTTCCTGTGTCGGTGGCCACCACATTCATGTCCACCTCGGCACGAGAATCCTCTTCGTAGGGCAGGTCCAGGCGCACGCGACCGTCGACGACGCCAACGCTGACGGCGGAGATCATGCAGGAAATTGGCTGCGGGTCAGCGAGTTTGCCTGCGGCGTTCAGATAGGTCACCGCATCGGACAACGCAACGTAGGCGCCGGTGATGGCTGCGGTTCGTGTTCCACCGTCGGCCTGGAGCACGTCACAGTCGAGCGCGATCGTGTTCTCCCCCAACGCCGCGAGGTCGATGCAGGCACGCAGCGACCGACCGATGAGGCGGCTGATCTCCTGGGTGCGACCGCCGACCTTGCCCTTGACGGACTCGCGATCGGAACGGTCGTGGGTGGCGGCGGGCAACATCGCGTACTCCGCTGTGAGCCAGCCGAGTCCGGAGCCGCGGCGCCATCGGGGAACCCCCTCGGTGACACTCGCGGTGCACATCACTCGCGTCTGCCCGAATTCCACCAACACTGATCCGGCGGGGTGATTGGTGAATCCGCGGGTGATGGTGACCTTCCGCAGCTCGTCATCGACTCGGCCATCTACACGTCTACTCACACCGCCTACCCTATCGACTCTGGCCAGACCTGTGGTCGGGTGGCCGATACGCGGGTCGCCGGCGTCAGTCGATGTCGATCTGTTCGCCTTTACGGACGACCGTGATCGGGCCGTCGTACACCTCACGTGCTTCGGCGAGTACGTCATCGGGCCAGGTCCATGGCGGAAGGTGGGTCAGCGCAAGCTTCTTGACCCCCGCTTTGGCGGCGGCTTCGCCCGCTTCACGCCCGGACAAGTGCAGGTTCGGCGGCCGGTTGGCCGGATCGTGAGTCCACGATGCCTCGCACAAGAACACGTCAGCGCCCTCGGCCAGTTCGATCAGCTCATCGCACACACCGGTGTCCCCCGAGTACACGAGGACTTTCCCCCCGGGCGCGGTGATCCGAAATCCGAAGGTCGACGGCGGATGGTTGACCTTTCGCGCCAGGATCCTCATCCCGCCCAAGTCGATCTCTTGTCGGTCAGCCCATTCGCCCACCTCGAAGGTATCGGTGATGTCGTCGAGCTGACCCGCGTATTCCGACGACGCGGCGCCGATCCGCGCGGCGGTACCCGGAGGCCCGATGAGCGTGCCCTTGCCTGTCGCAGGCACCGGACTGTACCGGCGCCACACCAGCAAACCCGGGAGATCGAGGCAGTGATCGGCATGGAGGTGGCTGAGCACGATCGCCACGTCGTTCGGGTTCGCGTGCTGTTGCAGGGACCCGAGGACGCCCGGGCCGAAATCCATCACCACCGGCTGGTGCCCGGGCACGGTCAGGAGATACCCCGACGCCGGAGAGTCCGGGCCAGACAAACTGCCCGAACAACCCAGCACGGTCAAACGCATGCCGCCATGCTGCCACGCCTGAGGACCGTGGCGCCGCCGGACGGCAGATCAGGCGTGTTGAACTGCTCCGATGGCGGGTCCGAGGAACCTCGTCGCCAACCGCGCGAACGAGTCCGGGTCGCCGGTCGCCTGGAAGACGCGCTGCGCGGGCAGTTCCGATGGTTCGCGAAGCAGATCGTTCGCGGTGAGGACCCGTAGCACGTCCTTCGCCGTCTCCTCCGCACTCGACACCAGCGTCACGTCGTCGCCGACCGCCAACTGGATGACCCCGGACAACATCGGATAGTGGGTGCAGCCGAGGACGACGGTGTCGACCCGGGCGGCGGCCAACGGCTCGAGGTAGCCCTCCGCCAAGCCGAGAACCTGGCGACCGCTGGTGATGCCCCGCTCGACGAAGTCGACGAACCTCGGGCACGCAACGGACGTGATGACCGCGTTCTGCGCGGCGGCGAAGGAGTCCTCGTACGCCCGAGAGGCGATGGTCGCCTCGGTCCCGATCACTCCGATACGTCCCGACCTGGTCGCGGCCACAGCGCGGCGCACTGCCGGCAGGACCACCTCGATCACCGGAACCGGGTAGCGCTCACGCGCATCTCGCAGACACGCCGCCGACGCGGTGTTGCACGCGATCACCAGCGCCTTGACACCTCGCTCGACGAGTTCGTCGCCGATGGCGAGTGCGTGGGCCCGAATCTGCGGGATGGTCAGCGGCCCGTAAGGACCGTGCGCGGTATCGCCGATGTAGATGATGTTCTCGGCGGGCAGTTGGTCGATCACGGCGCGCGCCACCGTCAGGCCACCGACCCCGGAATCGAAGATCCCGATCGGTGCGTCCACATCTGTGATCACTGGGTCAGTGCCTTCTTCTCGTCGCGCTTGCGATCCTTCTTCGACAGGTACCAGGCGGCCAGGACGCCTCCGATCGCACCGAACAGGTGCCCTTGCCAGGAGACCCGGCCGTCTGTGGGGACCACGCCCCACAGCACACCTCCGTAGATCATGAAGACCACGACACCGAGGAGGACCTGCCAGATGTCGCGATTGAACAGCCCGCGCACCAGGATGTAGGTGAGCCAGCCGAAGATGATGCCGGACGCTCCGACGGTCACGGTGTACGGCGGCGCGAACATCCAGACGCCGAGGCCCGACACGACCCACACGATGGCCGTCGTGATGATGAAACGCCTCGCCATCAGGACCAGGAAACCCAGCACCATCCCGGGAAGTGTGTTGGCCGCCAGGTGTTCCCAGTCGGCGTGCAGAAACGGCGAGAAGAAGATGCCGGTGAGTCCGTCGGCCTCCCGCGGTTCGATACCCGCACTGTCGAGGTCGTGTTTACTGACGGCGTCGATCGCCTCGACGACGTAGAGGAGCGCAGTCAGGACGGCGATGGTGACGGCCGAGCGCGCCCACAGCGGCCACGACGTCCGCGCAGGCGCAGGGGGTCCGGCGGACGGCAGTCCACCGCCGTAAGAGCCGAGCGATCCGGTCATGGGTCTCCGATCAGATATCGCCGCGACCGTCAGGCCCAGAGCTGGCCCTCGAGATCGTCACTTGCCTTGTCGAGGCTACCTTCGTACGCCCCCGTGGACAGATACTTCCATCCGGCGTCGCAGACGACAAAGGCGATATCGGCGCGCTGACCAGCGGACATCGCCTTGCGAGCGACACCGAGGGCGGCGTGGACGATCGCACCCGTCGAGACCCCGGCGAAGATGCCCTCGGTGTCGATCAGCTCACGCATCCGGCGGACCGCGTTGCGGCCCTCCACGGAGTACCGCATGGTCAGGATCGACTCGTCGTACAACTCGGGAACGAAGCCCTCGTCGATGTTGCGCAGTCCGTACACCTCTTCGCCGTAACGAGGTTCGGCCGCGACGATCTGGATCTGCGGCCGCTGCTCACGGAGAAACCTGCCGGCACCCATCAGGGTCCCGGTGGTGCCTAGCCCTGCCACGAAGTGGGTGATCTCCGGTAGGTCTTCGAGCAGTTCGGGGCCGGTGCTCTCGTAGTGCGCCAGCGCATTCGAGGGATTCCCGTACTGGTAGAGCATCACCCAGTCGGGGTTGGCCGCGGCCAACTCCTTGGCCATGGCGACCGCCTTGTTCGACCCACCGACCGCGGGCGAGGAGATGATCTCGGCGCCGTACATCGTCAGCAGCTGTCGCCGTTCGACCGACGTGTTCTCAGGCATCACGCAGATGACCCTGTAGCCCTTGAGTTTTGCGGCCATCGCCAGCGAGATCCCGGTGTTGCCGCTGGTCGGTTCCAGGATGGTCGCGCCCGGCGTCAACAACCCGTCCGCCTCGGCCTGCTCGATCATCCGCAATGCCGGACGATCCTTGATGGAACCGGTGGGATTGCGATCTTCGAGTTTGGCCCACAACCGTACGGCGGGGCCGTCATCAGTGTCACGCCAGCGCGGTGACAACCGTTGCAGACCGATCAGCGGGGTGTGGCCGACCGACTCGATCAGCGATTCGTAGCGTGGCATGGACTGCTGGTCTCAGCCGCCGGCGACGGCAGGCAGAATCGTGACCTCGTCGCCGTCGGCAACGGCGGTGTCGAGTCCGCCGGAGAACCGGACGTCCTCGTCGTTGACATAGACGTTGACGAATCGGTGTAGCTTTCCGGAAGCGATGAGGCGGTCCTTGAGCCCGCCGTGGCTCGCATCGAGATTGTCGATCAGTTCGGCCACCGTCGCACCGGTGGATTCGACGCGCTTGTTCCCGTCGGTGTATGTCCGCAGGATCGTGGGGATGGAAACGGTTACCGCCATGGCGAACTCCTAGTTGATGTCGATCTCTTCTTCGGTGACCACTCCGTCGGCGATCCGGTAACTGCGGATCTCCTCGGTGTCGGGATCTCGGGTGGAGATCAAGACGTAGTGTGCGTTCGGTTCGGAGGCGTACGAGACATCGGTACGGCTCGGGTACGCTTCGGTCCCAGTGTGAGAGTGATAGATCACCACCGGTTCCTCAGCCGCTCTCTCCATCTCGCGCCACACCTTGAGCTGCTCGCCGGAGTCGAACCGGTAGAAGGTCGGTGAGCGTTCTGCGTTGACCATCGCGATGAACCGCTCCGGCCGATCCGAACCCTCCGGGCCCGCGATCACACCGCAGGCTTCGTCGGGATGGTCCGTACGAGCATGCGCGACCATCGAGTCGACCAGCGAACGGCTGATGGTGAGCACTGCTACCTCCGTAGTCGGTTCGGTGTAGGGCTACGTCGATGACGGGGCTCGTGACTCAAACGCTGATGGCAACGTCTGCCGGTAGGTCGGTATTCCGGCGACAGGAGCTGCCGCGATCACGGCTGTGACGATGGCCCGTTGCACGACGGTCGCCGCGGCCTCTCCGATTGCGGCGACGAGGGCGACATTCGGGTTCATGCCTCTCGGGATGACCGGGGTCTCTCGCGGTGTCGGGTTCACCGAACCGGTGGCGACCGCGAAGAGCGTGTCGCCGTCGAGCGGCGAATGTGCCGGACGGATGGCGCGGGCGAGCCCGTCATGAGCGGTCATCGCGACCCGCTGGGTTGATGCCGGGTCGAGGTCGGCGTCGGTTGCCACCACCCCGATCGTGGTGTTGAGCGGACTCGACTTCGCGGTCAGTTCTGACAGAGCGGCGGTCTCGACGTCCGAGGGCTTGCGCAGTCCGAAGTAGTCGAGCTCGATCGGCAGCGCACCCCAGGGCAATCCGCTGGCGGGGTCGATCACCGCCCCGACGGGGTTCGCGACGACCAGGGCGCCGACCGTGATCCCCGTCGCCGGACCCGAGGTGAACGTGATGCTCGCCGACCCGACACCGCCCTTGAGCGCACCCGCCCGTGCGCCGGTCCCCGCACCGACCGATCCCAGTTCCACGCCCGGGCCGGCCGCCTGCGCCGCGAGCCTACCGAAGTCGCGGTCGGGTCTGGCCGTCCATCTCCCGACCGCGAGATCGAAGATCACCGCAGCCGGGACGATGGGTACCACCGACCCACGGGTGTCCATGGCCAGACCGAGGCCGGCATCCTCCAGGTGGGTCATCACCCCGTCGGCTGCTGCCAGTCCGTACGCGCTACCGCCACTGAGCACGATCGCGTGCGCCGTCTGCACCGTGTTCGCGGGATCGAGCAGGTCGGTCTCCCGGGTGCCCGGTCCCCCGCCCCGCACGTCGACTGCCGCAACCGCACCGTCGGGAAGCAACACAACCGTGGTGCCCGTCGCCCAACCTTCGCCCGCCACGTCGTCTGTGCCCACCCGGACCTCGTCGTCGAGGCGATGATGGTGCCCGACCTGCACCCCTGCGACGTCGGTGATCGAATCGGATGCGCCGGGAATCACTTGTGGTGCCCTACCCTTCGAAGATGTCGCCGCGTGCCGCGAGGCGCGGCCGGAAGTCACTTACCGATCAGTGCGACCACCAGCAGTTCCTGCACCACCGTGAGCCAGTGGTACACGTCGAGATGAGCCGCCATCGGGTCCCCTTCCGGAAGTTGATCGGGGGTGGACTCGTCGATACCGATCATCGCGCCGAGCGCCAGCCGCACATCGTTGATCGCCGAGAGCCACTGGTCGGCCTCCTGCGGACTCAGCGAGATCTGACCGCCGCCGGCCGGCAACGAATCCAAGACCACCTGCGCCGCTTCCTGTTTCGCGTTGATGATGTGCGGTTCGTGCAAACTGCGCAATGCGCCGTTGAGGTCCCCGGTCACCGCGTCCACGGTGGTCGTCTCGTCCTGGTCGGGGCGGTGGAAGTCGGGGAACAGCCTCCCGAGAGTCGCATCCGTCGGCGGTGTCGAGTGTCCAGCCTCGATGCCTGTCAGGTCTGCCAGCGAATCGGTCGGTGCGGTCGACTGCCGCTCGTCGAGCAGCTCGGTCATCGACGTGACGAGTGAGGCGATGAGGTCGGACTCATGAGAGTCGAGTTCCGAGGTTATCCGCAGCCGCTCGCCCGATCCGCGCCGTTTCCAGTTGCGCACTGGTCAACTGTCCCGCTGCATGGTGGCCCACAGGCCTGCGGCATGCAGTTTCTGGACGTCGAGTTCAACCTTGTCCCGATCGCCGGTGGAGACGACGGCGCGGCCTTCGGTATGAACCTGCATCATCAGTTCCGACGCCCTCGTCTCGCTGTATCCGAAGAGCTTCTGGAACACGTACGTGACGTAGCGCATGAGGTTCACGGGATCGTCCCACACGATGGTCACCCACGGCCTGTCCACTGCCTGGTCACGTTCGGCAACGGCGGTACTCGACGGGGTAATCTCGTGCTGACCGTCGCCCGCCGCCAACCATGGTTCGCAGCGGGGCGGTGCGGTCATCATCTGTCCGCGCATGACGCCTAGGGTACCGATAGTGACCGCTTCGAAGACAGCCTGCTGCGCCCACACGCCGGTACGCGCCGCGGCCTAGGGTGTTGACGGTGACCTCAATGAACACAGCATTGTTGACAGACCAGTACGAGCTCACCATGGTTGCAGCCGCGCTCGCCGACCACACCGCCCATCGCACGTGCACGTTCGAGGTGTTCGCGCGTCGATTGCCGGATGGACGCCGCTACGGTGTCGTCGCAGGGACCGGGCGTCTGGTCGAGCAACTCTCGCAGTTCCGATTCGGTCCGGAGCAACTCGCAGTCGTGGAGAAGTTCCTGGACGCCGACACCCTCGAGTGGCTGCGCAACTACCGGTTCTCGGGAGACATCGACGGCTACCCCGAAGGCGAGCTGTACTTTCCCGGTTCTCCGATTCTCACAGTGCGCGGGAGCTTCGCCGAAGCCGTGGTGCTCGAGACCCTTGCCCTGTCGATCCTCAACCATGACAGCGCCATCGCCTCCGCGGCCGCCCGCATGGTCACCGCAGCCGGATCTCGCCCGATCATCGAGATGGGGTCGAGGCGTACCCACGAGCAGGCCGCGGTCGCATCGTCGCGGGCCGCGTATCTCGCGGGCCTGTCGGCGACGTCCAACCTCGAGGCGGCGCGCCGGCACGGCGTGCCCAGCGCGGGCACCAGCGCTCATTCGTTCACCCTGCTTCACACGAGCGCCGACGGCCCCGACGAGAAGGCCGCATTCGCGGCGCAGGTCGCAACACTGGGCGTGGGTACGACGTTGCTCGTCGACACCTACGACATCACCCAGGGCGTCGCCAGCGCGATCGAGGTCGCGGGCACCGAGCTCGGCGCGGTCCGCATCGACTCCGGTGACCTCGGGGTGCTCGCCCGGCAGGTTCGCAGGCAACTCGACGACCTGGGTGCGAGCAATACCCGCATCGTGGTCTCCGGCGACCTCGACGAATATGCGATCGCGTCATTGCGCGCCGAACCCGTCGACGTCTACGGGGTCGGGACGTCCCTGGTGACCGGGTCCGGGTCACCCACTGCGGGCATGGTCTACAAACTGGTCGAGGTCGACGGGATTCCGGTGGCAAAACGCGCCAGTCACAAGGAATCGCGGGGCGGTGCGAAAACCGCGATACGCACCGCGAAGGCCACCGGCACCATCGTGGAAGAGATCATCTACCCCACCGGTACCGCGGCGCCGGAGACGACACTCACCGCACGGCCGCTCCAGATCCCGCTGGTACGCGGTGGCGAGCCCGTCGTGGATCTGCCAACCCTCGATGACTCCCGAGAACACCTCGCTGCTGCCCTTGTCAGTCTTCCGTGGGAGGGTTTGGGACTATCGCGGGGGGAACCGGCAATACCGGTCCGGTTCATCGCGCCAGAAACGCACCAACCGGAGGGGTATCGACCGTGACCCAACACATTCGAACAGCTCTGCTCATCGTCGACGTCCAGAACGACTTCTGCGAAGGTGGCTCGCTGGCGGTGTCCGGAGGCGCCGCCGTCGCCGCAGCGATCGCGGCCTACACCGACCGCGATCATGGTTATCTGGCGGTCGCCGCAACCCGCGATCACCACATAGATCCCGGCAATCACTTCTCCGAGACGCCCGACTTCGTCGACAGCTGGCCGCCGCACTGTGTCGTCGGCACGCCCGGTGTGGATTTCCATCCCGCGTTCGACGCCGGCGTCGCCGATGAGGTCTTCTCCAAAGGTGAATACAGTGCGGCCTACTCCGGTTTCGAGGGCACGAACGCAGCTGGCGTCGCGCTCGGTGACTGGCTCCGCGAACGCGATATCAACGCCGTCGACGTCGTCGGACTGGCGACCGACCATTGCGTCCTGGCCACCGCACTCGATGCTCGGAAGGCGGGTTTGACGACCCGCGTGTTGCTCGAGTACTCCGCCGGTGTCAGCCCCGAGACGACCGGGGCGGCCATCGCGACGATGACCGGGGCCGGGGTCTCTGTGGTCTCCGCTGTCGCGGCCCGGCCGCTGTGACGCTCCCGGTGCTACGGACCACCGGGGCGCGATGACAGACATCCCCGAGGTGCCCGACCTGCTGTCGTCTGCGGTCGAGGCGCTCGGTGGGGCCAGGCGCGATGGACAGCTGAAGATGGCATCGGCCGTCGCCCACTCCATCGACACCGGTGAGCACCTGGCCGTCCAGGCCGGCACCGGCACCGGCAAATCTCTGGCGTATCTGGTGCCGTCGCTCCGTCATGCGGTGGACACCGGCAAGACGGTGGTGGTCTCGACCGCGACCATCGCGCTACAGCGTCAGCTCGTCGAACGCGACCTCCCCCGGACGGCCACGGCACTCACCGGTCCCCTCGGCCGCGCGCCCGAGTTCGCGATCCTCAAGGGTCGCGGGAACTACCTGTGCTTGAACAAGATTCACGCGGGCACCATCGAGGAACCGGATGGCGACCTGTTCGAGGCGATCGGCGGCGCAAAAGCCGACCCGTTTGCGGCTTCACGGCTCGGCCGGGAGGTCACCCGACTCCGCGAGTGGACGTCGGACACAGAGACCGGCGATCGAGACGATCTGACGCCCGGGGTGACCGACCGGTCGTGGCGCCAGGTCAGCGTCTCGGCACGCGAATGCCTCGGCGCCACCAACTGCTCCTACGGCGCGGATTGCTTCGCCGAGAAAGCCAAGGCCAGAGCGGGAAAGGCCGACGTCGTCGTCACCAACCACGCGCTGCTGGCCATCGACGCGATGAGCCCCGCCGCGATCCTGCCCGAACACGACGTGGTCGTCGTCGACGAAGCCCACGAACTCGCCGACCGCATCACCTCGGTCGCGACCGCCGAGATCTCCGGTGCGTCGGTGGCCGGCGTGGCCAGGCGGTGCGCAAAACTCGTCGACGACGAACTCGCGGACGACATCTCCGGCAGCGGCGAACTGATCGAATCACTACTCGAGGACAACGCACCGGGCCGGTGGACCGGGCTCCCCGACGGAGCACCCCTCGCCCTCTCGTCGTTGCGTGACCGGCTGTGGAGAGCGCACACCGCGATCGGACCGGTGCGACGCAGTGGCGAGGTCGACCCCGAGGCCAACGCGGCCCGGTCGGCAGCACTGACCAGCCTCGAGGAGATGCATGACACCGCGGTACGCATCCTCGCCGCGTTCGACGACCCCGACGAGGCAAAGCGACCTGACGTGGTCTGGATCGGCGAAGACCTCGTCCGCGGCGACCGCAAGCGCGTGCTGCGAGTAGCGCCACTGTCGGTCGGCGGACTGCTGCGGGCTTCGCTGTTCGCGCACGCGACAGTCATCTTGACCTCGGCGACGTTGACCGTCGGTGGATCGTTCGATGGCCTGGCCGCGAGCTGGGGACTGCCACCTCATCGCCCCAGCGCCAGCTCTGCCGACCAGGACTCGGACCCGGAGACGGAGGCGACCAGGTCCGCGCAGAGCATCACCGCGATCGGCAAACCCCCGCCGGCCGACGACAAGAAGGTCACGTGGAACGGTCTCGACGTGGGTTCGCCCTTCGACCACCAGAAAGCAGCCATTCTCTACGTGGCCAAGCATCTGCCCGCGCCGGGCCGCGAGGGGATGTCGGCCCGCACTCTCGACGAGGTGGTCGAACTGATCACAGCCGCGGGTGGGCGGACGCTTGGCCTGTTCTCGTCCATGCGGGCGGCAAAAGAGGCGGCCGAAGCGGTGCGCACGCGCATCGACCTACCCGTCCTGTGCCAGGGTGACGGCGCCACGGGCGCCCTGGTGAAGGAGTTCGCTGCCGACGAGAAGACGTGCCTGTTCGGGACTCTGTCGCTATGGCAGGGCGTCGATGTGCCCGGTCCGTCGCTCAATCTCGTCCTGATCGACCGGATCCCTTTTCCCCGACCCGACGATCCGCTGCTGATGGCCCGCCAGCGAGCGGTCGCCGCACGCGGTGGCAACGGTTTCATGGCCATCGCGGCAGGCCATGCTGCACTGCTGCTCGCGCAGGGAACGGGCCGCCTCTTGCGCGGCACGTCGGACCGCGGCGTGATCGCGATACTCGATTCACGTTTGGCCACAGCTCGCTACGGGAACTATCTGCTCGCGTCGCTGCCGCCGTTCTGGCGCACGACCGACGGACAGCTGGTGCGCGGCGCGCTGTCCCGACTGCAGGGGACGAACACCACCGATGGCGGCAGAGCCTGAGCCGGATACCTCGATGTCGCATACGGTGGGAAGCAGCACGACGACGTGAGCAACGCTGGCAACAACACTGTGAGAGGTGGCCGACAAGGTGATTGGGCGCATCGGGATCGATGACATAGCCCCAGTGGTTTCTTCGGGTCAGTTCGCCGCGAAAGCGGTTGTCGGAGAAATCTTTCCAGTCAGTGCAACCGTATGGCGCGAGGGCCACGACGCGGTGGCCGCCACCCTGCATGTCGAGGGTCCGAGTCGCGCGGGTGCTCTGGATGTTCGAATGTCGCCGGGTGCGGAGCCCGACACGTTCAACGCATTCTTCAGTCCCGACGCGACGGGCTACTGGTCTTATCGCATCGACGCGTGGAGTGATCCCTTCAGTACCTGGCGCGACGCAATGGACAAGAAGCTCGCGGCAGGTCAAGGGAGCGCGGAGCTCGCGAACGACATCGAACGGGGTGCACGGCTACTCGATCGCGCCCTCGAACTCACACCCCCGACAGATCGTGACACGTTGACGAACGCGGCCACGGCGCTGCGCGACTCGCATCTGGCACTGCCGGACCGCGTCGGACCCGCATTATCGGCGCAGACAGCTCACCTGCTGACGACCTATCCGGTCCGCGAACTCGTGACCAAGAGTCGTACCCACCGGGTGTGGGTCGACCGCACCCGGGCCCTGTTCGGGTCGTGGTACGAGCTGTTCCCACGCTCCACCGGAGGTTGGGACAACGAGGGACGCCCCGTACACGGGACATTCCTGACCGCTGCGGAGGATCTCCCACGGATCGCCGACATGGGCTTCGACGTCGTATACCTCCCACCCATCCACCCGATCGGTGAAGTCAACCGCAAGGGGCCCAACAACTCGGTGACCGCCGGCCCGGACGATGTCGGTTCACCGTGGGCCATCGGGTCGAAGGACGGTGGGCACGATGCGATTCATCCTCGCCTCGGTTCTTTCGAGGACTTCGAGTACTTCCGGCATCGCACGGAAGAACTGGGCATGGAGGTCGCACTCGACCTTGCTCTCCAGTGCGCACCAGATCACCCGTGGACCACCGAGCATCCGGACTGGTTCACCGCCGAACCCGATGGCAGTATCCGGTACGCCGAGAATCCCCCCAAGAAATACCAGGACATCTACCCCCTCAACTTCGACGACGACCGCAACGGAATCTTCCGGGGTGTCCTCAAAGTGGTTCTCGGCTGGGTTGCCAGGGGCGTCAAGATCTTTCGGGTCGACAACCCTCACACCAAGCCACCGGACTTCTGGGAGTGGCTCATCGTCGAGGTGAAGAAGCGCGATCCCGACGTCTTGTTCCTGGCTGAAGCGTTCACCCGCCCGGCCCGCCTGTACGGACTGGGCAAGCTCGGTTTCACGCAGTCCTACACGTACTTCACCTGGCGTACCGCGAAGTGGGAGATCACCGAGTTCGGGAACGAGATCGCGGGTAACGCCGACATCGCCAGGCCGAACCTGTTCGTGAACACGCCCGACATCCTGCATGAATCGCTGCAGCACGGCGGTCCAGGGATGTTCGCACTGCGCGCGGCGTTGGCCGCAACCCTGTCCCCCACGTGGGGCGTGTACAGCGGGTACGAGCTGTACGAACACCACGCCGTCCGAGAAGGCAGTGAGGAGTACCTCGACTCCGAGAAGTACGAGCTGCGTCCCCGCGATTACAAGGGTGCATCGAGCCGGGGCGAGTCACTCGAAGGCTGGATCCGGTCGCTGAACGAGATCAGGCGACGACATCCCGCGCTGCAGCAGTTGCGGTATCTGAAGTTCCACCACGTGGACAACGATGCGTTGATCGCGTATTCCAAGTTCGACCCGAAAACCGGGGATACCGTGGTGGTCGTGGTGAACATCAACCCGTACGGTGCGGAAGAATCCACGCTGTGGCTGGACATGCCGTCCATCGGATACGACTGGCAGGACCGGTTCAGCGGGGTGGATGAGGTCAGCGGCGAGAGTTTCCACTGGGGTCAGGCCAATTTCGTTCGACTCGAACCCTGGCGATCGGTGGCCCACATCGTCGCGCTGCCCCCCATGCCCGAAGCCGCCCGCCGTAACCTCGCGTTCAGGACACCCTCATGACAACATCATCTGACGCTGTACCCGACGCACTGCTGCCCGCAGCAGACCTCGACCGGTTACTCGCGGGCACCCACCACAATCCGCACGGCGTCCTCGGCGCCCATCCGGTCGGTGAACATACCGTGCTACGCACCCTCAAACCGGATGCGAGCGCGGTGAGCGCGATCATCGGCGGCACCGAGTACCCATTGACACAACAAGATTCAGTGCTGTGGGTCGCAGCGGTGCCGATCACCGACCTCATCGACTACCGCTATCGGGTCACCTATCCGAACGCCGACGACGGCGGCTCCGACCGCGAGTTCGTCGTCGCCGACGGCTACCGGTTCCTCCCCAGTCTCGGCGAGTTGGACATCCACCTGTTCACCGAGGGCCGTCATGAACGGCTGTGGGAGATCCTCGGCCCTCAGGCTCGGCTCTACACGACAGCCGACGGCGACGTCGGCGGCACCAGTTTCGCCGTGTGGGCGCCCAACGCCCAGGGCGTGACGCTCATCGGCAGTTTCGACGGCTGGCGCGGACACACCGCACCCATGCGTTCGCTGGGATCGAGCGGCGTGTGGGAGGTGTTCGTGCCCGACGTCGGACCCGGGACCACCTACAAGTTCCGGATCACGGGCAACGACGGCATCGTGCGCGAGAAGGCCGACCCCATGGCACGCGCCACCGAGATCCCCCCGGCGACTGCGTCGGTGATCCCAGAGACGTCGTTCGAGTGGACAGACGACGCGTGGATCGCAGACCGTGAGCAGATCGTGGCCACCGACGAGGCGATGAGCGTCTACGAGGTCCACCTCGGATCGTGGCGCCAGGGTCTGGACTACCGCGAGCTGGCGCAGCAGCTCGGCGACTACGTCATCCAACTCGGTTTCACGCACGTGGAATTGCTGCCGGTATCCGAGCATCCCTTCGGCGGCTCCTGGGGCTATCAGGTCACCTCGTACTACGCACCGACGTCGCGGTTCGGAAGCCCCGACGACTTCCGCTACTTCGTCGATCATCTCCATTCCCTCGGAATCGGTGTCCTCGTCGACTGGGTCCCCGCCCACTTCCCGAAGGATGCCTGGGCGTTGGCGCGGTTCGACGGCACCCCACTCTACGAACATGGCGACCCCCAGCGCGGCGAGCAATTGGACTGGGGTACCTACGTTTTCGACTTCGGCCGCAACGAGGTCCGCAACTTCCTGGTCGCCAACGCGCTCTACTGGTTCGATCAGTTCCACATCGACGGACTTCGCGTCGACGCCGTGGCCTCCATGCTCTATCTCGACTACTCCCGACCCGAGGGGGGCTGGTCCCCCAACATCTACGGCGGGCGCGAGAATCTCGAGGCAGTTCAGTTCATCCAGGAGATGAATGCCACCGTGCACAAACACCATCCGGGTGTCGTGACTGTCGCCGAAGAATCCACGTCCTGGCCCGGCGTGACGCGCACCACCACTCTGGGTGGCCTCGGTTTCAGCATGAAGTGGAACATGGGTTGGATGCACGACACCCTCGGCTACCTCGGCCGTGACCAGATCCATCGGAGTTTCCACCACCACGAGATCACCTTCTCGCTGATGTACGCCTGGAGCGAGAACTTCGTCTTGCCGATCAGTCACGACGAGGTGGTGCACGGTAAGGGCACGTTGTGGTCACGGATGCCTGGCGATTCCCGGGCCAAGGCCGCGGGCGTTCGATCACTGCTTGCGTACATGTGGGCGCATCCCGGCAAGCAACTGTTGTTCATGGGCCAGGAGTTCGCGCAGACACCGGAGTGGTCGGAGAACCGCAGTTTGTCCTGGGATCAACTCGAGGGCTGGGAAGGTGAATTGCACTCCGGGGTCCAGGCACTGGTCACCGATCTCAACAGCGTCTATCGGGCCCACCCCGCGCTCTACAGCCAGGACATCACGCCCAACGGCTATTCATGGATCGACGCCAACGACACCGCGGGCAACATCATCAGTTTCCTGCGCTGGGGATCGGACGGTTCGGTGGTGGCATGTGTGTTCAACTTCTCTGGCACCACCCGCACCGAATATCGCGTGGGACTGCCGTCGGCAGGCACGTGGACCGAGATCCTCAACACCGACGCACCGGCATACAGCGGCAGCGGCGAGGGCAACCTCGGTCAGGTGATCGCAGCGGAAGAGGAGTGGCACGGACGTCCTGCCTGCGCCCGGTTGACCCTCCCGGCCAACGGGGCCATCTGGCTCACCCCGGCCTGACGGCCGAGGCGCTAGATGACAACCGGTCGGGTACTGATCGGGCCGCTGATCGGCGTTGTCCTACTGGTGTTGGCGGCATGCGCCTCCGACGATCGCCGCGAGCAGGTCACCGGCGATGCGGTGTCCGCCTTCAGCGATGCCTTCACCGTTGCCGGGATGCCGGTCACGACCGGGCCCAATGGGCTGCGATCGGGCACCACCGGACCTGATCTGGACATTCGCGGAGGCACCGGCGACCAGATCGACGAACTCATGGCCGCTGCCTTGGCCGACCTGGACACGTACTGGAAAAAAGCCTTCGAACCCGCGTTCGGCCAGAGCTTCAAGACCGGCCTCAGCTTCGTCTCGTGGGATGCCGAAGCGTCCGAGTCACTGTCGGAGTCGTTCTGCGGGCAGTCCACTTTCCGCCAGGTCAACGCCGCGTTCTGCCCCGATCGCGTCGAAATCGGCTGGGACAGAGGCGTGCTGATGCCGGCACTACTCGAGGAGTTCGGCCCGATGGCCCCGGTCACCGTGATCGCGCACGAGTACGGCCACTACATCCAGATGATCGGCGGCTTCGACAAGTCCGCCTCACCCATCGTCAGCGAGCAACAGGCCGACTGCCTGTCGGGTACCTTCATCCGCTGGCTCGCCGAGGGCCACGGCACGTATCTCGAGATCAACACCGGAGACGGGTTGAACACCGCCATCGCCGCACTCATCTCGGCGCGAGACGGTCGTCGCGGCCAATCCGATCACGGCACCGCCTTCGAGCGCGCCGATGCCTTCGAGACGGGATTCAGCTCCGGGGCCGCCTTCTGCGGCGCGATCGGCCAGCTCTACGTCGACGAAAAGCGTGATCAGATGCCCCCACGATTCGACAACACCGGGTCGATCGACTCCACGCCGTTCAGTGAGGCCGGTTTGGAGTCTGTGGTGACGTCGGTAGAGAGCTTCTTCGACCTCTCCGAGGCGGTTCGGCCGGTGGTTGAGCGCACGGCACTCGACGGCTCATGCGCAGACGTCGATCTGGCCGAGGTCGCGCAGGCTCCGGTCGCATTCTGCCCGAGCACCAACACGGTGTCGATGGATCCCGATCAGCTCGCGCTGATCGCCACGAACGGCACGAACGGGCCGGCTGGGTTGCCCAGCTTCATCGGCGGCGATTTCAGCGCCTACTCGCTGGTGGCGTCGCGGTATTCGGTCGCTGCGCAGAGCGCCCGCGGGCAGGTGATCGACCGGCCGGTCACCGCTGCGAGGGCGGCGTGCGACACCGGCCGCTGGGCCCGTTCCACCGCCGATTCCGGCACGTTCACGTTGCGTGGCGGTGACCTCGACGAGCTGGTGTCAGGTCTCCTGGTCAGCGGCGCGGTGGCGAGCGACGTCGCCGGCCGCTCACTGCCGAGCGGATTCGCGCGGATCGACGCCTTCACAGCCGGGTACTTCGACCCTGAGGACGGCTGCTCGCGCTACGACCCGTGACGTAGCGCGACGTCGCCGACCCTCGGGAGTCAGTACAGAGCTGTCGCCAGTTTGCGCCGGGCCGCGACCACGAACGACTCGGCCGGATCGAAGAGTTCGAACAGCTCCAGCAGTCTGGTCCTGGCTGCGGTCCGCTCGTCGCCCGCGGTTCGTGAGATCACCTTGATGATCCGATCGAACGCGGCTTCGGGCTGCTGGTTGAGCAACTCGAGGTCGGCCGCCGCCAACTGGGCCGGAACATCGTCCGGTGCCGCGTCGGCGAGGGTTGCGGCATCGTGCTTCTGGGCGCGGGCGACGAACTCGAGGTTGCGCACCAGCGAAGCGGCTTCGACGTTCCCGGGTTCGGCTGCAGCAATTTCCTTGTAATCGGCAAGGGCGCCGTCGATGTCGCCGTCGTTGAGCTTGGTCTCCGCGGCGATCATGCGCGGGTCCTCGGGCTCCGGTTCAGGTTCGGCACCATCCGCAGCCGGAGCACCGGTCAACTCTGCTCCGTGTTTGGCGAGGAGGTCGTCGATCCAGCCCTGGATCTGCCCCGCAGGCTGGACCCCCGCGAATGCCGACACCGGTTGCCCGGCGACGATCGCGACCACGGTCGGAATCGACTGCACTCCGAACAACTGCGCGATCCGCGGATTGGCATCGACATCCACCTTCGCCAGCACCCACTTGCCACCGGACTGCGCAGCCAGCGCCTCCAGGGTCGGCGAAAGCTGTTTGCACGGCTCGCACCAGGTCGCCCACAGATCGACGAGGACCAGAACCTGTCCGGATCGCGCCACTACGTCGGCCTCGAAGTCGGCCTCGGTCACGTCGTACACCGCAGGAAACGCGCCGCCGGACGACGGCGCTGCGGCGCCACCGGCGGGAGGTGCCGGCGACGCGGGACGATTCGCCTGCGCGCGCCCGGCATCGGCGCGCTCCTTCAACACCGAGAGGTCAACTGCACCGGACATCGCGGCGGCTGCTCTCACTGCGGACGCGGAAGCGGGATTACGTTGTTGCGGTCTGCTCACCAGTCCAGTTTGGCACGACCTCGAAGCGATGTGTGCTGAGGTCTTCCAGCGTTCGCCACAAGCTGACAGCGCCAGAAACCGACATAGCAGATTGTCGAGTCAGTGAGACGTCGTGCGCACGGGTTCGGTCGCGGTGTCGCGCGGCCGGACGATGGGGGCGGCCACCGCGGCGAACAGCATTCCCGCGGCCGCGATCCACAGCGCAGACCCGAGCGACCACCAGTGACTCAACGGGCCGATGACGGCCGGGCCGGACAACATCCCGACATAGCCGAAGCCCACCACCAGCGAGATGGTCTGACCGCTCGATCGCTTCGAGAGATTTCCTGCAGCGGTGAACAACTGCGGTACTCCCCCGGCCACACCGAGGCCGAAGATCGCCCACCCGACAACACTCAGCAGCGGCGTCGGAGAGCAGATGACGACGGCGATTCCGGCGACTGCGACCAGTGCCCCCACCCGGACCACCGCCACCGGACCCAGCCTCGCGCTCACAGCGTCCGCCGAGAATCTCGCGATCACCATCGTGGCGCTGAACGCCCCGAACGCGACGGCGCCCATCGCTTCGGGCTGGTCGAAACGCTCGACCAGATGCAAAGCACTCCAGTCATAGGCAGTGCCCTCGGCGAGCATCACGCTGAAGGCCACCGCAGCCAGCAGTGCGATCCGGCCCCACGGTTTACGCTCCACGCCGTCTGCGACGATCTCCGCATCGGACCGTCCATCGCCCGGACGTCCGGGGAGTAACGACCCTGCCAGTAGCAGTGTCGTCGCGACACCGAGCGCGCAGCACACGAGCAAGGTCGCAGGCAGTGGGACGTCGGTTGCCACCGTGGCGGCGACCACACCCGATCCGATCAGGCCTCCGACGGAGAAGAATCCGTGAAACGACGACATGATCGGGCGGCCGTATTCACGTTCGGTGAGAACCGCCTGTGAGTTCATGCAGACGTCGAGTGCGCCATTACAGAAACCGAACGCCACCAGCGCCAACGCGAGTGAGGTGGTCCCGGTGGCCAGGCCGGGCAGGACGATGGCGCCGGACAGTGCGATCGCGCTGATGACGGTGGGATACCGGGACCCGAACCGGTCGGTCAGCGGTCCCATCACCTGCATGCCGATGAACGCGGACCCGCCGAGCGCCAGCAACAGGCCACCGAGGGTGGCATGATCGACGCCGGTCCGCGACTGCACAACCGGAATATGTGCCACCCACATGGCAGCGAGCAGGCCGTTGAGAGCAAAGATCCCCGACACCGCCACCCGCACCCGCGGGTGCAGATGGGTGGCGGCAGCCGGGGATGTCGTCAGGAGGCGGCAGCCTTGGACGATGACCCCAGAGCGTCAAGATGTCCGTTTCGCTTTGCCCACACCTCGAAAAACAGCGTGCCGAACGGCGGGATGCTTGCAGCCAAGGCCCAGATCGTTATCGGAAGCCTCAAACGAAAGGAAACTTTCGGCAGCGGCGTCTCCACGATTGTGCGGTTCCACCCGAACACGAAAGCGGTGGCGATCGTGATCAATACATAGACGACGAACACGATGCCGTGCACCATGCCCGGCACGGCAACGGCCTCCTCATGGCCCAGCACCCACTTGAAGAACATCGCGATCAGCAGCGCCAGCCAGGTGATGGCCTCGGCGATCGCCACGATACGAAACAGCAGTGCTGTGGCCGACCTGCTCATTTCGCGGGCACCGTGATGATGAGGGCGTCGCCCTGTCCGCCTGCGCCACACAGCGCCGCAGCGCCGGTTCCGCCTCCGCGCCTGGCCAATTCCAAAGCGAGGTGCAGCGTGATCCGTGCACCGGACACACCGATCGGGTGGCCGACCGCGATTGCGCCGCCGTTCACGTTGACCTTGCTCTCGTCGACACCGAGGTCGGCGGCGGAAGACAAACCGACCGCGGCGAAGGCCTCGTTGATCTCGAGGAGGTCGAGATCCTTGGGGTCGATGCCCGCACGCCCGCAGGCCTTGCGGATGGCGTTGGCCGGTTGATGCTGAAGAGTGGAGTCGGGGCCGGCGACGACACCGTGCGGTCCGATCTCGGCCAGCCCCTCGAGTCCGAGGGCCTCGGCCTTGGTCTTGCTCATCACGATGACCGCGGCTGCGCCGTCGGAGATCTGCGAGGAGTTGCCGGCGGTGATCGTGCCGTCCTTGCGGAACGCAGGGCGCAGGCGACCGAGTGAATCAGCGGTGGTGTCGGCTCGGATGCCCTCGTCCTCGGAGAACTCGATCGGGTCGCCCTTGCGCTGAGGGATGCTCACGGGCACGACTTCATCGGCAAAGAGCCCGTTCTTCCACGCGGTGGCCGCACGCTGATGCGACTGGGCGGCGAACTCGTCCTGCTGGACACGGGTGAACTTCTCTACGTCGTTCTGCTGCTCGGTGAGAGCTCCCATGGCCTGGTCGGTGAACGGATCGTGCAACCCGTCGAACGCCATGTGATCAACCAGCTCGGTGTTGCCGTACTTGAAGCCGCCGCGGCTGCCCGGCAGGATGTGCGGGGCCTGAGTCATCGACTCCTGGCCACCGGCCACCACGCAGTCGAACTCGCCGGCGCGGATGAGCTGATCGGCCAGCGCGATCGCATCGATCCCTGACAGGCACATCTTGTTGATGGTGAGAGCTGGAACGTCCCAACCGATTCCGGCCTTGACCGCCGTCTGCTTCGCAGGCATCTGCCCGGCGCCCGCGCCCAGCACCTGACCCATGATCACGTACTCGACCTCGGAGGCGGGAACGTTCCCCTTCTCGAGTGCCCCGCGGATGGCGATCGCGCCCAGGTCCACAGCGCTGAAATCCTTGAGCGAGCCCATCAATCTCCCGATGGGGGTGCGCGCTCCCGACACGATTACCGACGTCGACATCTCTTCTGACCTCTCTTGACAAAACCGCCGGAGTTCTCCGGCAACCGGGAGCAAACGTCTCCCGGCCAGTGGCTGAATGGTGTAATGGCCTCCCCCAACGCTACCTTTAGACCATGAGTGCCTCTGAACAGAACCCCCAGTCAGCGACGCTGAGCGCCATCGGCGATCTGGTCACCGCCATCGATCACGTGGGCATCGCCGTGCCCGACCTCGACGCCGCGAAGGCGTGGTACCTCGAGAACCTCGGTCTGGTCACCCTGCATCAGGAGACCAACGAGGCGCAGGGCGTCGTGGAAGCAATGGTCGGCCCCGAGGGCGCCGAGAAGACGCATGCGCTGATCCAGTTGCTCTCCCCCATCGACGAGACCTCCACGATCGCGAAGTTCATCGACCGCAACGGCCCTGGCCTGCAACAGATGGCCGTGCGCGTCACCGACGTCGAAGAGGTGACCCGTCGCCTGGTCGCGAATGGTATCCGGGTGCTCTACGACACCCCCCGCCGCGGCACCGCGAACTCACGCATCAATTTCATCCACCCGAAGGATGCCGGTGGCGTTCTGCTCGAATTGGTCGAGCCTGCCGCCGACCCCCACTGAGTGGTGCGAGGACACCGAGCACCGCTCAGCGGGCACCTGCTCTCGTGGATGGTTGCAGCACGGTAACTCCTCGCCGGCGCCTGGCCGTCGTGGCAGGTATGGCGTTCGGAGCAGCGTAAAATCTCCACCATGCCAAACCACGAGGCCACCTCTGCTTCCGGCTTGCCTTTCGCCACCGTCATGCGCGGCTATGACCGCGATCAGGTCAATGACTTCTTCCGGCGTTTCGATGCCGAAATGCGGGTGATCGCGGCAGATCGGGATGCCGCGACCGCCAATGCACGTGAACTCGCCGACAATCTCGAGATCGCCCGTGATGAGATCGACGCGCTGCGCCGGGAGGTCAACAAACTCTCCGTTCCGCCGACCACGGTCCAGGGCATGAGTGAGCGCGTGTCGAGCATGCTCCGGCTGGCCTCCGACGAGGCTTCAGAAATTCGTGCTCGTTCCGAAGCCGAAGCAGCAGAGACACTGTCGATTGCGAGACAGGAAGCACAAGAGCACCGCGACGAAATCACTCGCCAGCGCGAGGAGATGGCGCGGCGTCGTGAGGCGATGGAATCCGAGCACGAGGCCACCATGAGCGCTGCCCACGAACAGGCGAAGCGCATCATCGCCGAGGCTACTGCGCAGGCCGAGGAACTCGATGCCCGCGCTCAGAGCAACCGGGAGCGGATTCAGGAAGATTTCGATCTGACGATGGCCGCCCGGCGCTCGGAGGCTCTCGAGCAGGCGAAGGAACTCGATCGCAACAGCAAGGCGGAGGCCAAGGAGCGCCTCGACACTGCTCGTGCAGAGGCGGAGAGCACGCGGCAACGCGCTGCATCGGCTGCCACCGAGCGGGTCACTCGCGCGCAGGAGGTCACTGAGCAGATCCGGGTGCTGCGCAGCCGGATGCTGGCTCAGCTCAGCGAGATCCGCAGTCAGCTGGACGAGGTTCCCCAACTCCTGGCAGAGGCCGAAGCCGAACCGGAACTCCTCGATCCCGACACCACTGGACTTCTGAACAAGGAGCTGTCGGACAACGCGCTGCTGCACAAGTCCGGATCGCAGGCACCATCGGATCCATTCGAGAACGATGACGAGCCCTCGACCGAGGCGAGCACCACAGACGCAGAAGCCGACGCGGACGCGGACGACGCGCCAGAGGAGATCAGCGCTTCTTACCGCTAGCGATGTTCTTGCCGCGACGCCAGCATCCTGTGTGCCAGTGCCTGCGCTCGGCGACGAGGCTGCCACCCCCGTACTCGTCCGCGGGCCAGACGACCACGTGTGGGGTACGGGCAAAGATCACCTGGTTGCAGCCGGGGCACCGATACTCTTTGACCGCGCGCTGGCCGCTGATGGGCCGGACGTAGTGGTCGTACCCGTCCGGTCCCGACTCGATGATCTCCACGGTTGTTCGCCTGGGCTCTAGAAGAGCTTGAACTCAGTGCTCTCGGTTCCCCGGAGCTTGTCGTAATCGAGTGTCACACAACGGATCCCTCGATCATTCGCCAGGGTTTTCGCTTGCGGTTTGATCTGCTGCGCCGCGAACACTCCGTGCACGGGCGCCAGCAAGGGGTCTCGATTCATCAGTTCGAGGTAGCGGGTCAGCTGTTCGACGCCATCGATCTCGCCGCGGCGTTTGATCTCCACGGCGACCGAGACGCCGTCGGCATCCCGGCATAGCAGGTCGACCGGCCCGATGGCGGTCATGTATTCGCGTCTGACCAGCGAGTAGCCACTTCCGAGTGTCTCGACATGCTCGGCGAGCAGTTCCTGCAGATGCGCTTCGACACCGTCCTTGATCAGTCCCGGATCCAGGCCGAGCTCGTGGCTCGAATCGTGCTCCACAGCAAAGATCGTGATCTGTAGTTCCTCGCCCGCCTTGTTCGTGACGACCCAGAGTTGGGGAGCCTCCGCTGTGTCCGGCTCGGTCTCCACCAGCCAGCACGGCGGACTCATCCAGTTCAATGGCTTGTACGCACGGTCATCGGCATGCACGCTCACCGAACCGTCGGACTTGATCAACAGGAGTCGACGCGCTCTGGGGAGGTGGGCGGTGAGCCGACCAACATAGTCGACTTGGCACTCGGCAATGACTAGACGCACGACGTCCACCTTAGGCCCGTGGCACCGGACGCCAGCGGCCCCCTGCCGCGCGCCCGCCATATTCTGGTGTGGTGTCGATCATGCGAGTGTCCTCCACCGAAATCTATGCCAATCCCTGGCTGTCGCTGCGTGAGGACGAGATCGTCCGGGCCGATGGCAGCCCGGGTATCTACAGCGTCATAGACAAGCCTGCCGGCGTGATCGTCATCCCGCGCGATGACGATCGCCTCTACCTCGTCGAACAGTTTCGATACGCGGTGCAGGCTCGGCGTTGGGAGTTTCCCGCAGGCACCGCGCCTGATCGGCAGAGTCTTCCTCCGGAAGAACTCGCCGTGAGAGAGCTCTCGGAGGAGACCGGATTGCGGTCGCAGTCGATGACGCAGATCGGGTCTGTCGATGTCGCACCGGGTTTCAGCAGTCAACGACAGGCAGTGTTCCTGGCGGAAGCCCTGTCGCCGGGTCCACCCGCGCGCGAACACGAGGAACAGGACATGGACGCACGATGGTGGACCGTCGAGCGGGTGTGGGCGGCGGTGGCGTCCGGCGAGATCTGCGACGCGCAGACCCTCGCTGCTCTGGCGTTGTTGATCACGCACGATGCCGCGAAGACTAGCCCTCCTCGACCGCCAACTTGAGCAAAAAATCCTCCGCGCGGATGAGCGCCTCGTGCATGGTGGTCACCACATACTCGAGACCGGGGCCAGGCTCACTCCGGTGGGCACTGCGGCGGACCACGACGCCGTCAGGATCCACGATGACCGCGCTGCGCTGAGCACCCTTCAAGTTGCGACTGGCCCCGACGAACATCGATCGGGACACCTCGTCGACGTGGTCCACCCTGGTCATGTCGAGGATCGCAACCTCGAACTCCTGCGCGGTGGCACGCAGTCGTCGCAAGACGCTCTCGGTGCCCGAGAACGTGAGGTCGCCCTGGAGCTCGAAGATCCTGATCCGGTCACGTTTGCCACGAAGGTACCGGCGTTCGGTGTCGGTGCGATCGGTGTCGGGGCGATCGGTGTCGATGTCGAGTTCGGCCGCAGTGTGGAAAGACCTGACGGTCACCCTGCTCTCGCGAGCAACGTTGAACATGTGCAGCCCCAGGTCCGCCGACAGCCGCTTGCATGCGGCCACCCCGCGAACACTGTTTCCGTGTTCGTCGAGCAGCGGCGAGTACACACCGATACCGAGTTGGCCGGGCAGGACAGCCATGATTCCGCCGCCGACGCCGCTTTTCGCCGGCAGTCCGACGGTGGTGACCCAGTCTCCGGCTCCGTCGTACATGCCGCACGTGGTCATCACACTCAGTACCCGCTGGACCACCGCCTGCCCGACGGCACGTCTGCCGGTCCGCGGGTTGACCCCGCCGTTAGCCAGTGTTCCGCCGATCACAGCGAGGTCATCGGTTGTGACGATCAATGAGCATTGCCGGAAGTAGAGGTCGATCGCAGCTTCCGGAGAAGCCTGCAGAACCCCGAAGCTCTGCAGCATGTACGCGATGGCCCTATTGCGGGCCCCGCTCCGCATCTCTGAGTTGTAGACATCCGAGTCGAGGACCAGCTGCCGACCCGCACACGCCGAGTAGAACTCCAACAGTTCCGCGAAGGCGCGATCGACATCGGGCTCCACCTCGAGGAGCATCGACGCCGACAAGATGGCACCGGCGTTGATCATCGGATTGCGCGGCCGCCTCTTGCTGTCGACGCTGATCTCGTTGAACGCCTCGCCGGAGGGCTCGACTCCGATTCGCTCGTCGACCAGTTCGAATCCCTTGTGCGTCAGGGCAAGCGCATAGGTCAGCGGCTTGGATACCGACTGGATGGTGAACCCTACATCCGCGTCGGCAATGGAGTACACGTAGCCGTCGTGCAGGGCGAGAGACAGTCCGAACTTCGTCGGATCCACACGCGCCAATTCTGGGATGTAATCGGCGAGCTCGCCATCCGTGCCGACCAGACAGGTGTTGCGTATGTGTTCGAGGTAGGCCTCCACCAGAGAGGGGCCGGCGACCAAGGATGACATGTGTTCATCTAAGCAAACGTGGACATATATCGGCAGGTCAGGAGCGGATCTGTGCCAAACGCACTGAAGGCCCCTCACGAATGAGGGGCCTTCAGCGGAAATTGTGTTCGGCGGTGTCCTACTCTCCCACACTGATTAGGGTGCAGTACCATTGGCGCTGGTGGGCTTAGCTTCCGGGTTCGGAATGGGACCGGGCGTTTCCCCACCGCTATAGCCGCCGTAACT
>NZ_JAFRDR010000003.1 GCF_017377795.1 Williamsia soli
TACATCGCTGCCGGTGGCCCGGTCGTGGCCCGCTACGCAGGCCGGTCGGGTGACGGTTTCATCTGTACCTCGGGCAAGGGTATGGAGCTCTACACCGAGAAGCTGATCCCGTCGGTCAAAGAGGGCGCGGAGAAGGCCGAGCGGAACTTCGAGGAGATCGACCGGATGATCGAGATCAAGATCTCCTACGATCCCGACCCCGAGCTGGCGTTGGAGAACTGCCGGTTCTGGGCGCCGCTGTCGCTGACGCCGGAGCAAAAGCACAGCGTGAACTCCTCGACGGAGATGGAACGTCTCGCCGACGAGCTGCCGATCGAGCAGGTCGCCAAACGCTGGATCGTCGCCTCCGATCCCGACGAGGCCGTCGAGAAGGTCAAGGCCTACACCGACGCGGGCCTGAACCACCTGGTCTTCCACGCACCCGGTCACGATCAGCAACGGTTCCTGACCAACTTCCAGAAAGACCTCGAGCCCCGCCTGCGCAAGCTGGTGGCAGGAAAGGCACACCAGTGACCGAGAACCCGAAACACGCGTTCATCACCGGCGCCTCCAGTGGATTCGGCGCACTCATCAGTGTAGAACTCGCGCTACGCGGATGGCGTGTGACCGCATCGATGCGGGACCCGTCCAAAGCGCAGCATCTGTTCGATCTGGCGAAAGTTTCAGAACTTCCGGCCACATCGATCGACGTTGTCGAGTTGGACGTCACCGATTCCATGTCTCGGGCAGAGGCAGTCGACCGGCTTCTCACCGCAGGTGATGTTCCTGACCTCGTACTGCATTGCGCTGGTTACACCACCGCTGCGTTCTTTGAGGACATGCCGTTCGACAAGGTTCGCCACCTCTTCGAGACGAACTTTTTCGGCGCAGCTGACCTGACCCAGCGGTTGTTGCCCGCGCTGCGCGCGCGTGGCAGCGGAACCGTGGCGGTGATCACCTCCAACGCGGTCAACACGGCCCATCCGATGTACTCGATCTACGCTGCGACGAAATGGGCCCTGGAAGGGTGGGCCGAAGCCCTCGATATCGAGCTTGCGCCTTTCGGAGTCGACGTTCGTATCGTTCAGCCCGGGAACCACGACACCGCGTTCGGATCCAACGTCGAGGTCCTGATCGATCCCGACAGCGCGTACGCCTCGCTAGGTTCGGTTGCCATGGTGCGGATGGAACGCCTGGGCGGGCGAGCCCGACCCGCAGAGCGGGGTGCGCTCGACATCTGCGATGCCCTCGAGAGCGATTCCGGTGCTCTCCGGACCAGGATCGGCGGCGACGACAAATTGATGGCCGCTCTGGCACGTTGGGCGCCTTACGGCGTACGGCGGAAGCTCGTACGCAAGATCACAGGCATTGAGGCCTCAGCACTCGTGCGGCCGAGGTAGTCGCTCGTGATCCTTTGGGGCGGAACACTTGCACCTGCGACCGCCGAAGAGAAGATTCAGCACGCATCGGTCGCCGGGTTCACCGCTCTATCGATTGCACCGATGGAGGTGGGCCCACCTGGCAGCACAGTGCAGCACGGAAGACGGTTGCGAGCGTTTGCGGACGACCACGGCATAGCACTGGCTTGCTTGGATCCCGTCACGAGTTGGCTACCGCTGGATTCTGGCGGCACGAGTTCTTCTGCCCAGCTGCGCATGTCAGAAGTTTTCCACACCTACTCACCCAGAGAGTGTTTGGACTTGGCGCATACCGTTGGAGCAGGCACCATCTCTGCGGTCGACACGTCGGGACTCCCCCGCGATCACGGCCTGCTCGTTGATTCACTGGCAGCGATCTACGAGACGGCACACAGCGAGTCGCTTGTTGTCCAGCTAGAACCAATGCCATTCAGCGCGGTCCGCGACATCCCATACGCACGTTCGTTGATTGCCGACAGCGACTGTAGTCATGTGGGAATTGTGTTCGACTGCTGGCACTTCGGACGGTCCACCGATAGTAGAGAACCGTTGACGGCGTTACAGAAGGGCGCCATCACATCTGTTCAACTCAACGACGGGCCCCGCACGCCCGCAGCTGATCTTTGGGATGAAGCAACAAACAACCGACTTTTCCCGGGCGACGGTGAGATGGACGTGACGGGCATGTTTGCGGCGGTCGTCCCTTACCTCCGGGAGGGCGCGTTGATCGGCCCCGAGGTGATTTCCGCCGACGCGCGCGGCGCTCCGGCCGCGCACGTCGCCGCGAATGCGAAGAAGACATGCGACAGGATGATCGACTAAGCAGTCCCGACCAGGACATCACCACCCACGCCTGCCGTGTTCGCGGCCGTCACCGAATAGTCCGGTAAGACAACCGTCTCGAGTTGTTTGACGTACTGCGTGGCGAAGCCGGGGTACATGGTGGCGTTGAAGCCGTCTTCGGTGAGATACCAGCTCGAGCAGCCCGAGTTCCACGTGGTCTTGGTCAATCGTCGTTGCAGCTCATCGTTGTACTGCGCCTGCACCTCCGCGCGGACGTCGAGGACGAAGTTCTGGTTCACTGCGGTGGCGATGGCGTCGACGATGTAGTCGATCTGCGCTTCCATGTACACCAGCGCTGAGCTGTGGCCCGGGCCGGAGTTCGGACCGAAGGTGAAGTACATGTTCGGGTATCCCGAGACGGCAACCGACTTGTAGGCGTATGCGCCTGCGCTCCATTCCTCGGCGAGAACGCGGCCGCCTCGTCCGGTGATCGGAATCGGAGTGCCCGCCTTCGATACGTCGAATCCCGTCGCGAAAACGATTGCGTCGAACTGGTGCTCGATGCCCTCGACGGTGCGGATGCCCTTCTCAGAAATGTTGGCGATCGGCCAGGTCACCAAGGTGCAGTTGTCTTTCTGCAGAGCCGGGTAGTACTGACTGGTCATCAGCAATCGCTTGCATCCGGCCCGGAACTCTGGCGTGAGCTGACGGCGCATCCATGGATCAGGCACCTGCGCGCGTAGGTGCAGCTTGGACACCCCCTCGACCACGCGGGTCAACGGGGACTTCCACACCACGCCCAAGGCGACGGATTCGTGGCCCCAGAACCAGGCTTTGCGGGCCAGCGACTGTGTGAACGGCAGACGCCGATACACCTCGCGCGTGACCCGACGTGTGCTCAAGTTGGTACGCGGAAGAACCCACCCGGGTGTGCGTTGGAAGACCTTCACCGAGTCCGCTACGCGCACCAGTTCCGGCACGATCTGCACGCCGCTCGCGCCGGTGCCCACGACGGCAACCTTCTTACCGGCGAAATCGTAGTCATGGTTCCACCGGGCGCTGTGGATCTTCTCACCCTCGTACGAGTCGATACCGCGAATGTTCGGGAGGCTCACGTTGGCAAGGGGACCCGAGGCCATGACGACGGCGCGCGCGAGGACCGGCTCACGGTCGTCGATGGTGATCTCCCACAACGACGAGTCCTCATGCCAGGTCAGATCGGCCACGTTGTGTTCGAATCGGAAGTACGAACCCAGCTCGAACTTGGCGATCATCGAATCGACGTAGGCGAGGATCTCCGCGCTACCGGAGTAGGTGTGCGACCAATCCGGATTCGGGGCGAAGCTGTAGGAGTAGAGCCGCGACGGAATATCGCACGCTGCACCGGGATAGGTGTTGTCGCGCCATGTCCCCCCTGGACGCGTGCCACGCTCGAAGATGGCGATGTCTGCGATCCCGCGTTGTTTGAGTCGGATCGCCGCGCCGACACCGGCGAATCCGCCGCCGATGACAGCAACGGACAACACTTCACGGCCGCTCATGCGACGGGCTCGTAGGTCAGTTCCTTCGACCAGGTGGGCTGGGCGCGGAGCAGGCGTTTGGGGTACTTGGCGGTCAGGGTGACCATCGAATCGGCCAAATAGTGGTACGGGTGGTCACGATTGATCACCACCGATCCGTGCCAGGCGATGAAGCGGTACATGGGTAAGCGTTTCGGGAAGGGCGTGCGCTCACCGACCTTCTTGAATCGCTTCATGGCGGTGTAGAGACGTTCCTCGTCGACACCCATGGCAACAATGTTGTCGCGCATCTTGTTCAGCAACGGAATGTAACGCAGGGTGCCGATGATCAGCGACGGGTGCATCCACGCGCCGACGGTCTCGACGATGATCTTGCGCATCTTCGCATGACCAAGGAGCTCGATGACCTCGAAATCAACTGCGAGATGCCGTGACTCGTCGGCATTGATGCGTTTGAACACCTCTTGGCAGACCGGGTCGTCGATCTCGTCGACGATGAATTTCACCAGCGCGCCGTCGAGAGCGACCTCGAGCATGGGAATGACTGTGCCGAGCACAGCGAGAGGCGTTTGGTCGGAGTACTTATCCAACCAGTCGATGATCAGTTTGACGTTGACGTTCGGCTGGGGGATCTCGTCGTTCTCGAGCATCCCCCACCGGCGCATCAGCGCCAGCTCGGCGTTGGCGTGCTTTTGCTCCTCAGCGTGGAAGTGGCGGTAGATGTCTCGGAGGGTCTCGGTCGGGGCCTTGCGCGCCATGGCCGCAAAGCCGCGAGCACCGACGTTCTCGATCCACATGAGATCCGACATGAACGGCTTGAGTTTGGCGTGCAACTCGGGGCTGATCAACTCCGCACCCGGTGCGTCCCACTCGATGTCGGCGAGTGCCCACTGTTTGTCCTTGATCTTGTCCAGCATGGCGTCGAAGTCGAAGTTTTGTGTCATATCACTTTCCTGTCGTTGAAGCTGTTTGGAGTTGGGTGCGCGGGGCCGGCTCAGCCGGCATCAGTCGGTTGAGCAGCCCGGCACCGCGGGCATAGAGGGCTGGAGTGAGTCGCTTGGCCAACCAGATCGCCTTGGCATCAAGCTGGGGAACAACGTAGAGGCGGCCTTTGTCGAAGGCATCGAGCGTGCCGACGGCGACGCGGTCGGGCGAAAATCCGGTCCATCGCATCAGCTTCTGCGCGAGTTGAGACGACTGCGCAGTGATACGGCCGTCGACGGCCACGTTGGTCTTGACAAACGTCGGGCACAAGACGCTCACGCGCACACCGGTCCCCGACAACTCTGCCGCCAGGGTTTCCGAAAGCGACATGACTCCGGCCTTGCCGACGTTGTACGGACCCATGGTCGGCGCGGCGGCGAACCCCGCAGCGGACGCGACGTTGATGACACCGCCGCGCCCGGCCGCGCGCAGCTGAGGAACAAAGGTTTCACATCCGTGGATGACGCCCCACAAGTTGATGCCCAGGGCCCAATTCCAGTTCTCGAGGCCGACGTTTCCCACCGGTTGTCCGCCGATGCCGACGCCGGCGTTGTTGATCACCACCGTTGGTGCACCGCCGAATTCGAGTTCGGCGAACAGGGCGAGATCTTCCACCTGCGATTGATCGGCGACGTCGCACTGCACTGGGTAGCCGGGGCCTGAAAGAAGTCGGACGGTCTCTTCGGCGCGTTCGAGGGAAATGTCGGCGCATACGACGCGGCCACCTCGCCGGGCGAGTTCGATGGCGAAGGCGCGGCCGATGCCGCTTCCCGCGCCTGTCACCACGGCGTCGGCGCCGTACGACGGCGACGGGGTAGATCGGAATCCGAACATGATTTCTCTATTTCTCTTGTAGAGCGGACTGGTCGATGGAGGCTGCGCTGTGATCGAGCTCGGTGCGGAGGAACTGTGCCGCCCGCCGCAACGCGGGCGTCGCCTCCGGAGAGATGCGATCAAGCGCTTGAAATACATGCATCTGATCGGGCCAGATTTCGAGCGTGCACGTTCCCGCGTTGGCTTCCACGAGGTCGCGCAGATATTCGGCGTCGGCGACGAGCATCTCGGCGCCGCCGGCCTGCACCAGGAAAGGCGGCAGTGCCGTCCCGGCCTCGACCGCCAGTCGCAGGCGCGGGATATCGGGTTCGTGACCGGATGTGTAAAGCGTGGTCAGCGCCCGCGCACCGGCAGCGGAGATCATCGGATCGCGCCGCACACGCTCGCGGCCCTCGGCCAAATCAAACGTCAGGTCGATCAGTGGGGAAAACAGCGCCACCGCGGCAGGCTGGGGTACGGACCGCCGGGCATTGTCGATCACCAGGTCGAGCGCCAGGTGCCCGCCTGCGGAATCTCCCGCGACGACGATGCTGCCCGGGTCATAACCGCGCCCCAACAGCCACCGATATGCCCGCTCGACGTCGTCTGCGGCAGACGGGAACGGGTGCTCGGGTGCGAGTCGGTAGTCCACCACGAACACCGGCAGGCCTGCTTCCCGGGAGAGCCGCGATGCCAGGCCACGGTGCGTGCGCGCCGAACAGATCGCATAGGCGCTGCCGTGCAGGTACAGCACGACCCCGCCCGCCGCTCCCGACACACTCCCGTCCGGGAATCCGGGTCTGGTGGCATCCACCCACTCGCCGACGACACCGTCGTCACTGATCGCTGTGACCCTGGTCCCACGCAATCGACTGCCGCACACACGCATTGCGACCTCGACGAGTACCCGCGCCACCTGTACACCACCCTTGTCGTACGGAAGCCGGGACGCGATCGGACGGAGCGTCGACGCCGTCATCCGCGCCGCACACCGGGACCGCCGGGATCCTCGCGGTGGCACGACGGCGCCTCTCGTTGTCATAACCACAGCATCATCGGAAACTGTGCCATTTGTCAATGGTACGGTTCAGAGACAGATCAGCGGACCTGATCCCGGAGCAAGCCGACCAGCGTTGGTCGAGTGCAGACAATGCACGAAAGGATGCCTCTTGACCACCGATTCGGCCACCAGTGCACGAACCCTTCGACTGCAGGTCGAGAACGTCATCGAGGAAACGCCAGACGCCGTCACCCTCGTCTTGTCCACCCCCGGCACCGACCGTCCGGCGCCGTTCGACTACCGACCCGGACAATTCCTCACCCTCGAGATCCCGCATGAGCAGGACCGCTCGGTAGCACGGTGCTACTCGCTCTCCAGCAGCCCGGATTGCGACGCTCGACCGGCGATCTCTGTCAAACGCACCCCGGGCGGATACGCGTCCAATTGGCTCTGTGACAACGCGACCGTCGGTTTGACCCTGTCGGCGCTACGGCCCGCGGGCTCATTCGTGCCGTCGAGGTGGGACAGACCACTCGTGCTCGTCGCGGCCGGCAGCGGTATCACCCCGGTACTGTCCATCCTCAAAACTGCGCTGGCAGCCCACCACGAGCGGGTCGTGCTGATCTATGCGAACAGATCGGCAGAATCGGTGATGTTCGCCGAGACATTGGACGACCTTGTCGAACGCCATCCAACCCGCCTCGAGGTGATCCATTGGCTCGAGTCCGACCACGGCATGCCGACCGCGATCGGACTGCGCAACCTGGTACCTTCATCGCCCGCCTCGGATGCGTACCTCTGCGGCCCTGAGGTATTCATGGACCTCGCGCACGACGCCCTCGTTGCCGCGGGACTCTCCCCCGATGCCATCTACCGTGAGGTCTTCACGTCCATCCAGGCCAACCCGTTCCATACGTCGGTCGCCGGTCCCCCCGGCGCGACGGACGTGGGAACGCCGGTCACCGCAGAGGTCGAGGGCGAGGACTATACCTTCCACTGCCCACCCGACACCGTTCTCCTCGATGCGATGCTCGACCATGGCATCGACGCTCCCTTCGTCTGCCGCGAAGGCAACTGCGGCGCATGCGCTTTCACACTCAAAGCCGGCAACGTCGAGATGCGTGTCAACGACACGCTCGACGACTACGAAATGGGAAAGGGCGTACGACTCGCGTGCCAGTCCGTCCCTGTCTCCGACAGCATCGACATGGTCGTCGAATAACCCGCCGCGAGACTCCGAGCCGACATGGATACCGCTTATCGGCTGCGCGGGAGTTGTGGTGACGTGACACCGCTCAAGCCCTGGTCATCGCTCGCCTTCTCAGCTGGGTTGGTCCTCGCGCTTTGACCGTTGGTAGCCAACCTCTGACGGCGGCCGCTCGCCGTATTCTCGGACTCCGAATGTGTTGACCATAGATCGGTCGAGGTCGACCAGGCGCAGCGGCGTGGACCCGGCGTACGTCGCGACTGCCACTCGGGTCGCGAGTTGCAGTGGCCGTGAGGGGTGCGGTAGGTCGTGAACCTGCCGGAGATTCGGTGGACAGAACGCCGAGATGATGTGGTCCGCGTACGGCCTCAGGTGTTGGGGCAGAACACGCTCTGCGAACGCCTCGATCAGCGAGCGAGCGACGGCACGACCCTCAGTGGTCGGTGCGAACTGTTGTTGCTCGTAGGACCGTGCCCATCTTTCGAGCGCTTCGCGTGTTTCGGGCAGGCCGTCGAGACCCTGCAGTTCGGCCACCGAACGCCAGAAGCGCCACTGTGCTTCCAATTCTGTTGGGGTGAAGGGAGAATGCGCGAGGTCCGAGGTGATCCGGTGTGGATCGAGCGCAAGGGTCGAGAGCGTGTACAACGAGTCGTCGTTGCGGATCGGGAAATGCGCGTGGATCTGGTTCAGGCGCGCGATCCAGGCCCGTCCGGTCGGCGACGTCGGTCCGTGATCGAGTAATTGCCCGAAGAACAGCAGGGTATCGTCGTTGCGCCTCGCCGGGAACTGCATGATGTCCCCACCTCCGCGGCGGTACAGAATTCGCGCCATGGTCGGAACCGCCACCTGTTTCATGAACGCAACAGTGAACAGGGCGTAGGTGAGAGATGGATTGCCGTGCAGGGTCACCAGGGACAGCCGAGCTATTTCGGCGGCGTCGACGACCGGATCCAACGTGCTGATCCGTCGGGAGACGAGGTGACCGGGACGTAGTTTCATGAGGTGGGCTCCATTCGGACGACGGTGCGTCCTTCGATGTCGAGATCCATGCGTGCTCGGCCGTGGCGGTCTGCTTCGACCGTCGAGTCGAGGGTTCCCACCACCGCGTATCGGCGGTCCGGTCGGAGTTGATCGATTACCAGCGTCGTGCGAACGCCACCATCGCCGGGATAGAGGACCAAGTCCAGCGCCTGACCATCGGTGACGGCGCGGGCCACCAGAACATCCGGGTATGCGGCCTCGGCGAGACGAGGGCCCGCGAGCCAATGGGCGGGAAGGCCCGCACCAATCAAGTCCCGATTGGCCGCCGGCCGCGCGAACCGTGAGAGCAGCGAGTACAGGTTGCCCTGCGTGGACAATCCTTCGTACCGTGCGACGCCCGCCTGGCGTTCGACGTGTTCCTTCGCATCGACGTACGCGAACGCGGAGTCTGCAACGTCGTCATCTCCCATCTCGCGAGCAGTCAGCGAGAGAAAAGTCTGGGCGAACGAGTCACTACCGAACGAGTAGTTGCCGACGTCGCAACGGTTGGCCGCCGTCCGCGGGAGAAGAAAACGCTTCCCATCGAGCTCCAACGAGTTTCGTCTCGTCAGCCACCACGCCCGATGCGCCTGATCTGGCAGAAAGGCGTTCATCCAGTAGGTCGTCGGCAGACTGACGCCTTCGCTGGCCCAGATGTTCCATGACAGCCCCAGGCTCTCGTTGCGGACACCGATGAGTTTGCCGTCCGGGCGGGTGAAATCCTGTTCGTACGCTCGCGCGATCGCGTCGCTGAGATCGGTATAAAAGTCCGTACCGTGTAACCGATCATGCGCGATGAGCGTGTTCACTCCAAAGGTGTTGCAGACGGGATAGATCCAGCGTGGTTCGCAGGAGAACAGTGTGTAAGCCGACCGGCGCATGTTGCGGTGGATGGATTCGGCCAGGTCGTGGAAGTCGTGCCGATACTGTTGACTGTCGGACCAGG
Source organism: Williamsia soli (assembly GCF_017377795.1). Classification (GTDB taxonomy): domain Bacteria; phylum Actinomycetota; class Actinomycetes; order Mycobacteriales; family Mycobacteriaceae; genus Williamsia; species Williamsia soli. The sequence continues at coordinate 9,671 of NZ_JAFRDR010000003.1, forward strand.
TGTAGGTCAGGCCTCCTGGCCTAGAGAATCGGTTGTCGCCGAAGCTCTCGTACATCCCGACCGCGGCTCCTTGCCATCCGGTCAGCATCACGTTGTCGTGGTTGTCGACCGGATCGCGGCCGAGAGACAGTCGACCCCAGGCATTTTCCAGCGCCCAGTAGCCCCAGACCCGCTTGTCCCCCATTTTGAGGATCGACCTTTCCTGCGCTTCGGCCAGGTACCCGGAGAACGCCGGGGTCCGCGTGTAGCGGTACATCGACAGCGCGTAGCCCAGGACACTGAGCTGATAGCGAAGTGCTGCCTCACGGAATTGGTCGCGGCGATCGAACCCGGCGAACTCCGACAATGGTTGCAACGCAAGGTCGAGCGCAAAGCGACAATGTGCCAGATCATCTGCCGAAGCCTCCCCAACCGGCGGTTCGGGAGACGACGGCACCGCCGTCCGAAAGTACGTGACATCCGCCAGTTCGGTGTTCAGCGACCGCGCAATTGCCACTTGATGACGGTGACGCAGGACGTGAACACCGAACGCAACGACCACCACACCCGGAACCAGGCCGGCGGTGACAGCGATCCAAGTGACCGACAGGTGAGCATGAGAATGAGTGACAGCCGCTTCGAGCAGGAACGCCAACCATACGATGATCGGGGCGATGACCGCACCGATCATCCACCACACCAGAACAGCGAGCCCAAACGCGGCCACTGCCATCGCCGCGTGCGCGACATGCCCCGATGCCAGGTGACCGCCGCCGGGAAACAGCAGCCCCATGGCCGCGACGCCGGCCACATGGTTGCCCATGGCGGTGACCAGTAGGCCACCGGTCCACAGAAGTGCGTACACCGCAACAACTCTGCGGAACTTTCCTCGGGTCACGGGCGACAGCAACGGCCGCGACGTGGGCAACAGACGCGCTGGAACCCACCGACCGGGCCGCACAACCGGCGTCGCCCTCATCACCGGACCACCGAGATCTGCAGCCCCGGTGTGACAACCCGCCGTGCGGCCGGCGGCATCGCCGTCGCCGACGAGACCTCTCGCCCGGTGCACGAGGCGATGACGAAAAGTTTGCGCAGGCCAATCATCAGCAGCAGCAAGATAGCGCAACACAGCATCGGGACCTCCATCTGAAACCGCAACGTTTCGGTTTCGGTTAGCCTAGGTGGGTAGCCGCTCGCCGTCAACGTTCGGACCGGCACAGGACAGCGGGTCACCGGCACTGGCACTATGAGCACGTGACGCCGACCACCGAGCCCGCCGGGCGACACTACGGTGGGCAAAGCGCTACAGAGCGCCGACTATTGCGCCGACATCGGCTGATCGAAGCCGTCCTCGACCTCGTCCACGAGGGCGGTATCGAATCGCTGAGCATAGGAGCGATCTGTGAGCACGCATCGGTCTCGAAAAGGCATCTCTACCTGAGCTTCTCCAATCTCGACGATCTCACCGGAGAGGCACTGACCGACGTGCTCTCACAGGCGGCCGATCGGATCGCCGCAGCAACCGCGAAACTCGACAGGGAAGCGTCGAGAGCCCGACTGATCGAAGTCGCGGTCGAAGAGATCCTCATCGCGTTCGACGATCCACGGGTCGCACGTCTGTATCTCGAGGCGCCCGGAAACCGCGGGCTCCGCGCAGCGCGAGATCATGCAGTGGCCCGTTTCGTGAGCCAACTGCTAACCCTCCTCGCCAACGACCGTGCCGATGACCCACGAGCTCAGCTCATCGCCCGCGTGCTGGTCGGAGGTACCACCGAGGGGGTCGCGCTCTGGCTGCGCGGCGACGTGACGCTTGAACGCGGGGAGCTGGTGGCCACGCTCGCCGCCCTCGGCGTCGACGCGGTCAACCGCATTCTCGAGCTCGACCCACCAGGCTGAACCAGCCGAGATGGCCATCCCAGGAAGGCACATCCAGGTCGACAACGGTATAGGTCAGTCGGCTCGCGATTGATCGAGTAGCGCCTCGACGGTTATTCGTGCATACGCCCACGCTTGCGGGTCGTTGAGGGATGTCGACAGCGCAGCTGCGCCCTCGTAGAGCAGCGCGATCTGGTGCCCCAGCAGGTCGGGATCGGTAGCGCCGTATTCGCGGCACAGTTCGATGATTGCGGCGGCGAACGCCTGCTTCTGCAGTTGCACGAAGTCCGCGACCTCTGGCATCACGGCGGCAGCTTCGACGGCAGCGTTGTGGAACGGGCAGCCACGCATCCGACCTTCACCGGGTTCGGGGACCTCGAACAGCAACATCAGGCGCTCCCGCGGCCCGTCTGCGTCGGCCGCCCGAGGGTCGGTGACCATCTCGCGAACAAACGCGAGGTATTGCTCCACCAACGCGGCCTTGCTCGGGAAGTATTTGTAGAGAGTCCTTTTGGACACGTCGGCTCGAGAGGCGATCAGGTCGACACCCGTTGCATTGATCCCCTCCACATAGAAGAGTTCGGCCGCGCTCGCGAGAATGCGGTCCCGGGCCCCCCGACCGCCCCGGCCTGGGCTGTCGGTGTTTGTTGCTTCTGCCATCGAACCCACCGATCAATCAACTCGAACTGTTGCCTGCCCCACTAATAGTACACAGATCTGTTTACATCTGCCCTCAGGCGTCCTACCGTGTGGGTACACAGATCTGTTTACCACCGTGGGAGGCACACATGACAGGCCACAACGTCAACAACAGCAACGAACTCGCATCGCCGGGCGTAGCACCGGCCACATCATGGACAACCGTTGCGAACCAGACGATCTCGGTCGACGGCACCGACTTCGTATACCGCGCCTACGGGCCGGCCGAAGGAATCCCGGTGGTGTTCTTGAACCACCTCGGTGCCACTCTCGACAACTGGGATCCACGCGTCGTCGACGGCATCGCCGCGCAACACCGCGTGGTAGTCATCGACAACCGCGGCGTCGGCGGATCGGGCGGCAGAACGCCGGAGACCATCGAGGAGATGGCCCACGACGCAATCGCCTTCATCGACGCCCTGGGCCTGGAGAAAGTCGATCTGTTCGGTTTCTCGATGGGTGGATTCATCGCGCAGGTCATCGCCGCCGAGCGCCCCGCGCTGGTCCGCAAAATCATCCTCGCCGGTACCGGCCCAGCCGGGGGCGCGGGTATCGACAAGGTCACCCGCGTGACCTACGCAGACTCCATCACAGCCGTCCTGAGACGCAAAGATCCTAAACAGCACCTGTTCTTCACTCGCAGCGCCCACGGCAAGGCACAGTCGCGAGAGTTCATCGCCCGCCTGGGTGAACGGACAACCCACCGCGACCAAAAGATCTCGCTGAGAACCTTCCGGTCTCAGCTTCGCGCGATCCACAGCTGGGGCACCGCGGCGCCGGCCGATCTGAGCGCAATCACCCACCCCGTTCTGGTTGCCAACGGCGAAGACGATCGGATGGTGCCGACCAGCAATTCCTACGACCTGGCCCACCGTCTGCCGAACGCCACCCTGCGCATCTACCCCGACGCGGGACACGGCGGAATCTTCCAGGCACACAACCAATTCGTTCCCGCTGCACTGGAGTTCCTCGCGGCGTAGCCGCACCTGCAACCTGCACTCGACCTCTGAAGGAGTTGCGGCATGACCGCCTGGAAGAACGCCCCCACCAAGAGCATCGACGTCAATGGCGTCCGCTATGTCTATCGCGACCTCGGCCTGACCCGCGGTGTGCCGGTGGTGTTCCTGCACCACTTCACCGCAACCCTCGACGATTGGGATCCCCGGGTGATCGACGGCGTCGCCGACAAACACCGGGTCATCGCCTTCGACAACCGTGGAGTCGGTGGATCCGGATCGAAAGTTCCCACCACGATTGATGACATGGCCACCGATGCCATAGCTTTCATCCGCGCCCTTGGTTTGAACAAGGTCGACCTGTTCGGCTTCTCCCTCGGCGGCGCCGTCGCCCAGGTCGTCGCGCTCAGGGCGCCCGACCTCGTGCGCAAGATCGTGCTGGCCGGCACCGGACCGCGTGGCGGCGGCGGCATCGACAAGATGGCCACCATCGTCGGCGGCGCCTACCTCAAAGCGGCCCTCACCCGGAAAGATGCCCGCAACTACCTCTTCTTCCCACGTACCCCCGATGGCAAACGAGCTGCCGCAGCGTATTTCGACCGGCTCGCCGAACGCACCACCGACCGCGACACCACCATCTCGGTGCAGGCACGCCTGGCACAGCTGCGGGCCATCATCGCCGGCGGCAAAGCCGCACCCGATGACCTCTCGGCCATTACCCAACCGGTCCTGGTGGCCAACGGCGATCACGATGTGATGGTCGCCAGCGAACACTCGGTGGATCTGGCCAACCGACTGCCCAACGCGAAAGTCGTGATCTACCCCGACTCCGGCCACGGCGGCGTCTTCCAGCACTACCGCGAGTTCGTACCCGAGGTCCTTGAGTTCCTCGACGGCCCCGACAACACCTGACCCAGTAATCAACCGACTCGAGAAAGAAGCACCTGGTGAAAGCATTCGTCATCGACAGATACAAAGGCCCAGTTCACGCCGCCGAAGTACCCACACCCACCCTCGGACCGCGCGACATCTACGTCAAAGTAATTGCCGCCAGCGTGAACCCACTCGATCAACTGGTCCGAAGCGGCGAGTTCAAACAACTCCTCAAATACCCGATGCCCGTCATCCTGGGACACGACGTCTCCGGCGTCGTGACCGACATCGGCGCCGAAGTCACCGACTTCGCCATCGGCGACGAAATCTATGCCCGACCCCGCGACCTGAGGGTCGGAACGTTCGCCGAATACATCGCCATCCACCAGGACGACGCGGCCCACAAGCCGAAGACACTCTCGTTCGAAGAAGCGGCTGCGGTTCCGCTTGTCGCCCTGGCCGCATGGCAGATGCTCGTCGAGAAGGCCCACATCAGGCCCGGCCAGAAAGTCCTCGTCCATGCCGGCGCCGGCGGTCTGGGGTCGACCGTGATCCAGTTGGCCAAACACCTCGGCGCACACGTGGCCACGACCGCCGGCAGCGCGTCGACGGATCTGGTCACCAGCTTGGGCGCCGACGTCGTGATCGACTATCGCACCACCGATTTCGCCGACGTGCTCTCCGGCTACGACCTCGCCATCGATGCCGTCGGCGGCGACAACCTCATGAAAACCCTGACCGTCCTCGCCCCCGGAGGCCTAGCTGTCGGTGTGACCGGCCCACCCGACGCGGGATTCGCCACTCAACTCGGCGCCCCTGCACCCTTCAAGGTCATCCTGTCCCTGCTCAGCCGCAAAGTCCGGGCAGCAGCAAAGAAGCGCGGCGTACGGTACTCGTTCTTCTTCACGCAATCCAGCGGAGAGCAACTCCGCACTCTGGCCGCACTCTACGACGCCGGCCACCTACGACCCGTCATCGACTCCACGTTCCCGTTCGACAAGACCGTCGAAGCACTCACCTATGTCGAAGCCGGTAAGACAAAAGCCGGCAAAGTCGTCATCACCCACAACTGAGACCTTCCCGTCGTCGTCGCGTGGCGACGGCGAACCGCCATGGCAATCAGCGTCTTTGGCCGACCACTTCGGGCACCGCGGGACTGTCGAATGACGGTTGATCCGGTCATTGGTTCCACGCGCCGAGCTAACCTTTGGTGGGAACCATCGACGATGACCGAAACACGAGATTCCGTGGCAGAGACTGAGATGGATCAGAAGCAGTTGGCCGAGCAACTGCTGGCTCAGGCCAAGAAGCAGGGCGCGGAGTTGATGGGCCCGTACGGGTTTCTCGATCTACTCACCAAGAACGTTCGGGAGACCTTGGATGCTGAAGTCAACAGTGGCGTTCAGTTTCGCGTCCGGCGACGAGAGTTCAGGCGCGCGATCGTAATCTGAGGGGGTCAGAAAGTCAGGTCGGTGGGATCATCCAAGAATTCGTTGCGGCAGAACTCAATCAGGGCGAGAGACCGTCGTGTCTGCCGAAGTCCAGACGGCCAGGCCAGGACCATTCTTCGTTCTATGGCGACATCGATGATGGGTTTGGCGACGACGGGCCGGCCTTCGTAGCTGATGTTGATGGGCCAGCGTTGGATGAGGATGGAGTATCCGATGCCGCGCGCGACGAGTCCGCGAACGACTTCAATGTTCGAGCTGAAGTGTCTGATTCGCGCGGTGAGTCCTAGGGAGGCAAGCATTTGGGCGGCGTTGCGGGCGCTGGGGACGTCGAACATGATCAACGGTTCGTCGGCGAGGTCTGCCAGGCGTACTGCTGGGTGGCTTGCGAGCCGGTGGTCGGCCGCGAGGATGACGTAGGGCTTGGTGGTCCGGACGACGGTAGAGTCGAGCCCATCGCGGAGATCGTTGCCGTAGAGGAATCCGATTTCGCATCGACCGTCAGTGAGGGCTCCGACGATCTCGTCGGCGGAGCCTTCGAGGACCTGGACGTCGAGGCCGTCGTGATGGCCACCGAAGTCGTCGAGCATTGGCGGTATGACGAACGGGGCCAAGGTGGAGTAGCAACCGACCGATAGTGTGCCGGTGATTTCGTTCTGGGTAGCTCCGGCACTGGCTTGCAGCTCCTCGGCGGCTGCGAGGATACGGCGCGCGTCTGCCAGGACTCGCGCTCCGGCGGCGGTGAGGGTGACCGCTTTGGCCTTGCGCCGGATGAACAGAGCTGTCCCGAGACGGTTCTCGAGCTCCCCAATTGCCTGAGACACTCCCCCTGCAGAAGCGTGCGATGCGGCCGCAGCCGCGCTGATTGATCCCGTGTCGGCGATAGCTACGAGGTATTCGAGCTGGTGAAGCGTGTATTTCACGGCCATCACATTTCCTTAACGCAGACGTTGATTCTTATAGTTTTACATGCCTTGTGAGGGGTGTCACTGTGGTTCTAGACAGAAACACGTGGTGCCCGTACACCAACTACTCAGGCAGCGCCGCACCACACAGTCGACGCCACCCCATCGCTGTGGGACAAGGAGCTCAAAATCATCGAAATCAACTGCGTCTTCGCGCCGTCCATGAACACCCCGGATCAGATCGTCCTCGCCGAAGAACTCGGCTATCAGCGTGCGTGGGTGTACGACGTCATGGTCGACGACGCACCCGTCACTGCACCTGCCTGACACCGCTGCAGCGGCCGGGCCTGTCGGGGCGGGGTCATCGCAGAGTATGCCGCGCAACAGTTTGAGTTCGCCGAGCACATTGAGTGTTCGGCCCAACAAGGAAGCATCACGTTCATGCCTTACTTCACACAGGTCGGTTCCATCCCCCGCAAGCGGCACACTGCTTTTCGGCAGCCCGATGGCACGTTGTATTCCGAAGAGCTGATCGGCGAAGACGGCTTTGTAGGCGATACTTCCCTGCTTTATCACCGCAATCCGCCCAGTGCGCTCACCGCGATCGAGGCAGTCACAGTCGTCGATGAGGGGCTGCACGCCAATCACCCCCTCTCGCCGCTGCATCTGACCCCGCACAGTCTGCCCATCAAGGGTGATGCGGCACTGGACCGAGTTCTGTTGCTGGCCAACGACGACGTCAGGATCGCCTACGCGGTAGCCACCGAAGACAGCACGCTCTACAAAAACAGCACCGGCGACGAGCTGGCCTACGTCGAGAGCGGCAGCGGCGTGTTCGAGAGCACCTTCGGGCGCCTGGAAATCAGCGAAGGCGATTACGTCATCGTCCCGACCTCGACCATCCACCGGTGGACGGTCACCGGTGACGACGAGCTGCGCCTGTTGTTCGTCGAGGCCGTCGGGCACATCGACCCGCCCAAGCGGTACCTCTCCGATCGCGGGCAGTTCATCGAGGGCACCCCGTACTGCGAGCTCGACATCCGGCGGCCCACCGAACTGGTCTTCGGGGAAGGCACCGATGTCCCCGTCGTGGTGCGCACACGATCGGGACTGACCCGGAATCTGCACAAACACCATCCGTTCGACGTGGTCGGATGGCATGGCGGCATGTATCCGTGGAGCTTCAACATCAGAGACTTCGAACCGATCACCGGCAGCCTGCACCAGCCGCCGCCGCAGCATCAGATCCTCGAAGCGCCCGGCTTCGTAATGTGCAACTTTGTCCCGCGGATGCTCGACTACCACCCCAACTCGGTACCGATCCCCCCGTTCCATTCCAACGTCGACAGCGACGAGGTCCTGTTCTACGCCAAGGGCCAGGCGAAAACCCGCACTGGCACCGGCGTCGGACTCGGTTCGATTACCGTGCACCCGGCCGGCTTCATCCACGGACCACACCCCGGCAACACCGAACGCGCACTGGGAGCCACCCGGGCCAACGAATATCAGGTCATGATCGACACCCACCGGCCTCTGCACCTGGCCGGTGTGGTCAACGATTGCACCGACCCCGACTACCCACTGACCTGGGCGACCCTCGAAGAAACAGCACCGCAAACCACTTCAGCGGGGTCGACCGATGCGTGAGCTGCTGCCGGTCCCCATGCAGTCCGCGATGGGCGGGGACGTCTACTCCGGCATCGCCCGCGCTTCCGGAACGCTGTGGTGCGGCCGCGAACGCGCCGGCTCCGGCACCTCTGACACCGTGCTGGTGTTCTGTCATCCCAGCTCCAACTTCGTCGGACACTATGCCCTCGACCCGACAGCGGCCCTCGGCGTCGACGCGGTCGGTGTGGTCACCCGCTACGCGGGCAACGACACCCAAGTCATTCTCGAGAACTGCATCGAAGACCTCGGCTCGATCATCACGCACCTGCGCTGCACCGAGGGATACAAACGCATTGTCCTGGTGGGCAACTCCGGTGGCGGCGGTCTCGCCGCTCTCTACCAGTCGCAAGCCGAATCCCCCACCATCACCGATGCACCCGGCGGCGGCGGAAGCGACCTGACCCGCGCCGAGCTGCCCCCGGTCGATGCGCTGGTGATGCTCAACGCCCATGCGGGCCGCGCCGACCTCCTGCAGGGATGGCTCGACCCGTCGATCGTCGACGAAAACGATCCCTTCACCCGTGCCGGCGACCTCGATCTTTTCGCGGACCGCCAGGTCCCGCTCGACCCCGAGTGGGTCGAGGCCTACCGCGCCGGCCAGAGCGCCCGGATGAACCGGATCACGGGCTGGGTCAAAGGCCAGCTCGCCGAACTCACCGACCGCTACGCAGATGCGGTGCCCGATCTACCTTTTCGGGTGCACGGTACCTGCGCGGACCCCCGCTTTGTCGATGTCACCCTGGACCCCTCCGACCGCGAGCCGGGCACGCTGTGGGGCGATGCGCAATCGGCGAACCTGCGGCCGGTGACGTTGGGCAGCTTCAGCACCCTACGGTCCTGGCTGTCGCAGTGGAGCGTCGAGGACACCCACGGTTACGGCCCCGACTGCCTCCAGCACGTCACGGTGCCGGTGTTCGTCGCCTACGGCACCGCCGACCGCGGATGCTTCCCCTCGATGGCCACCGCCCTCTACGAGGGCGTCACACACTCCGACAAAAAGCTGCTCGCGGTCCACGGCGCGGGCCACTATTTCGATGGCCGGCCTGATCTGGTGGTCAAGACGCTGGACTCGATCATCGCCTGGCTCGACTGAATACCGAGACAGCACCTTGGTGGCCCGAGCAGCGCCAGCACTGTATCCCTGCTCCGGCGATCTTCCGCGGCACCGCTGTCGCGCCCGGTCGTCAACAGGGCGCCACGCCATATCCATCAACATAACGAAAGGGGCCCGCCCATGGACAAAGTCGTCACAACTGCCCACGCCGCGGTCGCCGGCATCGACGACGGAGCGTCTCTCTCCGTCGGAGGCTTCGGGCTCTGCGGCGTACCCAGCGTGCTCATCGACGCACTGCTACGCAAGGGAACCACCGACCTGCACGCGGTGTCCAACAACTGCGGCGTCGACGACTGGGGCCTGGGATTGCTGTTGGCACACAAACGCATTCGCCGTATGACTGCGTCCTATGTCGGCGAGAACAAAGAGTTCGAACGCCAATATCTGCAGGGCGAACTGGAAGTCGAACTCGTACCCCAAGGAACTCTCGCCGAAAAACTCCGCGCCGGAGGCTCGGGCATACCGGCGTTCTACACCGCGACCGGCGTAGGTAGCCAAGTCGCCGACGGCGGCCTGCCCTGGCGGTTCGGCCCCAACGGCGACGTCGTCACCCAAAGCCCTCCCAAGCCGGTCGAAACCATGGAATTCAACGGCCGCACCCGACCCTTCGTACTCGAAAAGGCCATCACCTGCGACTTCGGACTGGTCCGGGCATGGAAGGGAGATCGCCACGGCAACCTGGTATTCCGCAAGTCGGCCCGCAACTTCAATCCACTGGCTGCGATGGCCGGCCAGGTCACCATCGCAGAGGTCGAGATTCTCGTCGAGGCCGGCGACATTGACCCCGATGACGTGGACCTGCCCGGCATCTACGTGCACCGGGTACTGCCCCTCACCCCAGAGCAAGCCGCCGACAAACGCATCGAAAAGCGGACCACGCGTGCACGAAACGCCCCCGTCGAGCCAGCATCTGAGGCTGCGCATGATCAGCCAGCACCGCGCAAGGGATTGAGCAGGGAGCAAATGGCCGCCCGGGCAGCGAAAGAGCTATCCGACGGGGACTACGTCAACCTCGGTATCGGCCTGCCCACGCTGGTTCCCGCCTACGTGCCCGACGATGTCGAGCTGGTCCTGCAGTCGGAAAACGGTGTGCTGGGCACCGGCCACTACCCCTTCGACGGCGACGAAGACGCTGACCTGGTCAACGCAGGGAAAGCCACCGTCACCGTCCGCAACGGGGCCTCGATCTTCGACTCCGCCACCAGCTTCGGCATGATCCGCGGCGGAAAGATCGACGCCGCGATCCTCGGCGCCATGCAGGTCTCCGCCGGCGGCGACATCGCGAACTGGATGATCCCCGGAAAGATGATCAAAGGCATGGGCGGCGGGATGGACCTCGTCGCCGGAGCTCGCAAAGTAGTCGTCCTGATGGAACATCTCGCCAAAGACGGCTCCTACAAAATCGTGAACTCCTGCAGTCTTCCCATCACCGGCCTGGCCGTCGTCGAACGCATCATCACCGACCTGTGCGTCTTCGACATCACACCGGGCGGCCTGGTGCTGCGTGAACTCTCACCCGGAATCACCGTCGACGACATCCGCGCCGCCACCGAACCCACCTTCACCGTCAACTTGAACTAGCACTCTCGTCGAGCGACACAGCCCGCCGGTCGTCTTTCGTCAGCCACCCTCTCTGACAACTCACCACCGCAACCCCGAACCCCAGGGATGGCCCCGCCATGGCCAAAAACAATTAACCCCAACCTTTTAGGAGTACCCCATGTCAACCACCATGCGCGTCGCCCGCCTGCACGAGATCAGTGAACCCATGGTCGTCGAACACCTCCCCGTGCCCGAGCCCCGACCCACCGACGTCCTCGTCCAGGTCAAAGCCTGCAACCTCGTTCCCAACCTGCGGAACGTCCTGGCCTCCTACCACCAGTGGTTCCCGCAACTGCCGCTCCCGAACCTGCCCGCGGTCTTCGGCCTCGACACCACAGGAGTGGTCACCGCGGTCGGTAGCCACGTCACCGACGTCACCGTCGGAGAACGGGTCTACGTCAACCCCGGGCTGTCCTGTGGCGCCTGCCGCGCATGCCGGCGAGGCGAAGATCAGAACTGCGACTCCTACACCTTCATGGGCTACTTCGCGTTCGGCCCCGACGGACAACGCCGATTCGACGCCTATCCCTACGGCGGATTCAGCGAATATCTCACTGCCCCGCAACGCAATCTGGTCAAACTTCCCGACACCGTCAGTTTCGAACAGGGAGCCCGGTTCGGATACCTGGGCACCGGCTTCTCCGCGCTACGCCGCGCCGGCGTCGGCCCCGGCAGCACCATCTTCATCGACGGCATCTCCGGAACCCTCGGACTCGGCACCGCGCTGAGCGCGTTGGCCATGGGAGCCACCCGTATCTTCGGTACGGGCCGCAACGCCGACCTCCTCGAGGACGTCCGCAAAATCGCCCCGGACCGTATTCATGTCGTCGCCGCCGGAACCGCAGACCTACGCACCTGGACCCGTGAACACAACCATGGGGACGGTGTCGACGTGGTCATCGACGCACTAGCGCCCGAAGCCCCCGCCGAGGCCTACCTGCAGGCGCTCAGCACCCTGCGCCGTGGCGGGATCGCCGTCGACATCGGCGGTATGATGGAACGTCCCGCCATCGACATGATCTCGGTGATGTGCCAACAATTAAGCATCCTGGGCAGCCTCTGGTTCTCCACCGCCGAAGCCCAAGACATGGCAGACCTCGCCGGCACCGGACAACTTGATTTGTCCGTCCTCGAACACCACACCTTTACTCTGGAAAAGATCAACGAAGCCCTCGAGAACCTTCCGACGCGCCACGGCGGCTTCTCCAACTTCATCCTGACCCCCTGATCGCGGGCAGCAGCCAGACCATCTCCAGCCGACATGTCACCGGCATCAGGAAGGTCTGGCTCAAGCTCCTAAAGACACCGGACCGCAACAACATCAGGATCGTCAAGGCTCGGCCTGAATGCTGATCCCGGCAGGATACCTGTCGGCCTGAAACGACACCAGCTTCTCCGTGATGCGATTGTTCCTCGACTTTGCCTCGCTGGTTTCTACCTTCTCCGAGCCACCAGCACCGACAGTCAGAAAAGATGACTCGCGGTGGCGATGAGTGTTTCCGCGCGCCTGGTGAGCTTCGACGCTTCCGGCCACGCCAGAACAACCTGTCGATCTTCGGTCTCGTCGCGAATATCGATGGCTTTCAATGGCTTACCTTCGTAGCTGATGTCCACGGGCCACCTCTGAACGAGGATTGAGTACCCGAGCCCTCGCGCAACGAGGCACCGCACGACTTCGATGTTTCCTGTGACGTGACGAATGCGCGGCGTGAGTCCCTGTTCTCGCAGCATCTGAGCGGCGTTTCGCGCACTGGGTGCATCGAACATGATCAACGGCAGGTCGGCGACCTCTGCCAACGACACATCCGGCTGGTGTGCGAGTGGGTGGTCGCCGGCGAGGATGATGTAAGGCCGAGCGGTATTGACCGCCGCTGTCGACAGTGAGGTGTTGCTGTCCCCGCTGTACAGAAACGCAACCTCGCAGCGACCCTCGAGGAGCGCAACCCGCATCTCTTCACCAGCACCCTCGATGACGTTGACCTCGAGTTCGGGGTGTAAGGACGCGAAGTCGTCGAGCACCGGCGGAATGACAAACGGTGCGAGAGTCACATAACAGCCCACCGTCAGGGTGCCCTGCAGAGCTTCACTCAGCGAATGTGCATCTCGTTTCAGTTCGCTCGCCGCTTCGAGAAGACGGCGGGCATCCGACAGAACACGGGAACCCGCCTCGGTCAGCACCACACCCTTCGCCTTCAACCTGACCAGCAGCTGAACCCCGATTTTCTTCTCTAGATCTGCAATGGCCAGCGACACCCCTGCTTGTGAGGCATGACAGGCGACCGCAGCGGCACTGATGGAGCCCAGACGTGCAGCAGCCTCGAAGTACTCGACCTGGCGGAGGGTGAAATCAGAAGGCATAAGCAGAACCAATCTTTAACGTCGTAAAAACCAGTTTTTCACATCTTGTGATCAGTGTCATATTTGAACGATCCCGATGGTTCACGACACAAAGGAAAGCCATGACAACGTCATTTGCGGCCGGAGTTCGGATCGCCGAACTCGCTGCCGATCCGTACCCGGCCTACGCCCGGCTGCGTACCGAGGAACCGGTCGCCTGGGTACCCGAGCTGGGCCGTTACCTGGTGACGAAGTTCGAAGACGTGATGTTCGTCGAACGCCATCCTGAACTCTTCAGTTCAGTGGAGGAGCCGTCGATGATGACGCGGGCCATCGGGAACACGCTCCTGCGCCAGGACGGTGACCCGCATCGCCGTATCAGGAAGGCTGCGGAAGGCCCGGTCCGCCCGAAGATGATCAAAGACCGCTGGGCCGCAGCGTTTCAAGCCAACGCCGATCAGTTGATCGATGGATTCATCACAGACGGCAAAGCCGATTTGGTGAAGGACTTCGCCGGCCCGCTGGCCGCCACCAATCTCGCGACCATTCTCGGGTTGCGCAATGCCACCGCTACTGACATGCAGCGCTGGTCGCAGGCGTTCATCGATGGTTGCGGCAATTACGCCGAGGACCCTGAGGTGTGGCGACGCTGCGAGATCGCCCGCGCCGAACTGGATCAGGCGGTCACCGACGCGTTACCCGACGCTCGGCAGATTGCCGAGCCGACCGTGATTTCCTCGATGGCCCACGCCGATGGCGCGCTGACCGACGACGAAATCCGAACCAACGTCAAGATCTTCATCGGCGGCGGGATCAACGAGCCCCGTGATGCCACGGCTGTGGCAATGTACGGATTGCTCGCTCATCCTGACCAACAAGCACAGGTGATCGCCGGAGAAATAGGCTGGCGCAAAGTCTTCGAAGAAGCCGTTCGGTGGATCGCTCCCATCGGAATGTATCCCCGCCAGGTGACCGATACCGTGGAACTCGGCGGAAAGACGCTCAAAGCCGGTGACAAAGTAGGCGTGAGCATCGCCTCGGCAAACCGCGATGAGGCAGTCTTCGACTGTCCCGACGAATTCGATGTGCATCGAGATGGCGCCAACCATCTGGCGTTCGGCGGCGGTCCACACTTCTGCCTGGGAACCTGGGTGGCCCGGATCTCGATAGCAGATATTGCGTTGCCGACGATATTCCGTCGCCTCGCGGACCTCACCCTGGTCGAACCCGACACCGTACGAATGGACGGATGGGTCTTTCGTGGGCCACTGACCCTTCCGGCCACATGGACGGCGGAACACCCCCATGCCTGAGATCAGGTTCGTTCAGCCGGACGGCGAGGTCAAGCCGGTCGATGCTCCGACCGGGGTCAGTGTGATGAAAGCTGCTGTGAGTGCGGGCATTCCAGGAATCTTGGCGGAATGCGGTGGCCAAGCAATGTGCGCCACCTGCCACATTCACATCCAGTTCACACCATCTCCCTTGCCCGAGGTCGGCGAAGAAGAAGACGAGATGCTCGAATGTGCGCTGTCACCACGAATGGAGAGTAGTCGGCTCAGTTGCCAACTGTCCGTGACCGATGAGTTGGACGGCATGGTCGTCTATGTTCCTGCCGAGGACCTATGACTGCCGGAGTGGTCGTCGTCGGATCGGGGCAAGCGGGTACCACAGTTGCCACGAGCCTGCGAGACCGTGGTTTTGACGGCAGCATCAACCTCGTCGGCGCTGAACCTCACCTCCCGTACGAACGACCACCCCTGTCGAAGCAGTATCTGATCGATCCCGATTCACAGCTCGACCTGAACCTGCGGCCGGCGGACTTCTACCACGACCGAGACATCCGCTTGCAGCTCGGACGCACGGCGGTCACCATCGACCGCAACAAACACTCGGTGCTGCTCGACGACGGTCAGACGCTGGACTACACCGTTCTGGTACTCGCCACCGGCACCCGTCCACTCGTTCCCGACCTGCCCGGCAAGGCTCTTCGCGGAGTTCATGTCCTACGCACGATCGATGACGCCCAACGACTGCGTGACGAGATGGTGTCGTCTGACCACATCACCGCTGTCGGCGGAGGCTTCATCGGAATGGAGATGGCGGCGGCAGCCCAGAAGCTCGGAATCCAGTCATGTGTGCTCGACATCGCTGATCGCATCCTTCAGCGCGCGGTTACACCCACCATGAGTGAGTACCTGACCGCGTTCCACCGGCAGCGGGGAACTGCACTGCACCTCGGGACGGGTCTCACCGAGATAGTCGGCACCAACAACCGGGTATCGGCAGTTCTGACCAGCACGGGAAAGCGCATCGACACAGACACTGTGGTGCTGGCCGTGGGTGTCCGCCCGAACACCGAAATCGCCTCGGCTGCAGGCCTTGGCGTCGACAACGGAATCGTCGTCGACAATTACTTGCGCACCAGCGACCCGAATATCTTTGCCATCGGAGACTGTGCGAACTTCCCCGACGCGGTCTCGGGTCGAATACGACTCGAATCAGTGCAAGCAGCCACTGATCACGCGCGTTTGGTGGCGAACCAGATCGCCGGCGAGACGGTGGACCCGTATCTCGTCGTCCCTTGGTTCTGGAGTCACCAAGGGCCGATGAAACTGCAAATCGCCGGACACACCGACAGATCTGACACCGACATCCTGCGCGGTGATCCCACGCTGGGAAAGTTTTCGGTCTACCGGTACACCGACGGGCGGCTGCGAGCCGTCGAATCGGTCAATCGACCCTCCGATCACGTGGTCGCACGCCGCCTACTCGCAGCAGGCGTGTCGCCCACCGCCGAGGAGCTCACCGCCGTCGTCGATGTGCGCTCACTCATTCCACCCGTCGCCATCACCGTCTGACTCTCAACGAGGAGAACACCATGGAAATCAATTGCGTCTTCCCACCCGCGCTCGCCACACCTGACCACATCGTCCTGGCCGAAGAACTCGAATACCAACGAGCGTGGGTCTACGACGTCCCCGTCTCCTACGCAGACACCGGCGCGACCGTGGCGGCGGCTGCTGCCCGCACCTCGACGATCCGGCTGGGGGTCTCGGTCTTCACACCGCACCTGCGGCACCTCACAGCGAACGCCGCGCTGATCGCCCACCTTGCGACCGTCGCACCCGGCCGATTCGACACCGGCGTCGGCGCCGGGTTCACCAGCTCCACTTACCTGGGCCGAAAGCCATCCCGGTGGGCCTACGTCGAGGAATACGTACTCGCTCTGAAAGAGCTCCTTGAGGGCAACGAGATCGAATGGGAGGGAAAGACACTCAGTCTCATGCACAGTCCAGCGTCGGGCATCAGTTATCCCATCGACACCACATTCTGGATCGGCGCGCACGGCCCCAAAGGCTTCGGCGTCGCCCAGCGGCTAGGTGCGGGTGTGGTCACCAACCCCACGCACGGTGACAATCCCGTTCCCTACGACGGTGCGTGCAACCTCACCTACTACGGCACAGTCCTCGACGATGGCGAAGAAATCGACGCGCCTCGTGTCCTCGACGCTGCAGGTCCGGGTGCCTCGCTGGCTCTGCACATGGGGGAACACGGGCCGCTCGCCGGAATGCCCGAAGCCATTGGCTACGCGGCCGCAATCGAATCCGTTCCGGCGAACCGGCGTCACCTCGAGCTGTACCGCGGCCACCTGATCGAACCCAACGCCACCGACGTCAAGTTCATCACCGGAGACGTCATCCGGCAGGGCACGATGACCGGGACCCGCACCGAGATTGCGGCCATCCTGCAACGATTGGAGGATGCGGGCGCGAGTGCAGTGCTGTATCAACCCGCAGGTACCGACATACCCCGAGAACTCAAAGCATTCAAAGAAGCCGCCGAGCTTCGCCATTCACTCACCACCAAGGAGACCCAGCATGCGTAGAGTCGTCACCGGTCATGATGCATCGGGTAAGTCCGTCATCGTCGATGATGGTCAACCACCACGCACGCACGACTTTGCATCCTTCCCTGGATTCTCTTCCACCGTTGCATGGTCTACAGACCCCGCTGTCCCCGTGAGCCCTGACGGCACTGATCCGACTGCGGTTCTGCAGTCGCTGCTGCCGATTCCCGGACAAACCCGACTGATCATCTTGACGCTTCCACCGGACTCATCGATGGCACATCCCTCCTTCGACGGGCCGGGGTATGTTGCCGAGCAACTGCAGCATTCTCCCGGCCTGGCGGAGACCTTCGAACCGGATGGGATGCACACAACACCGACCATCGACTACACCCTGGTGCTCGACGGTGTCGTCACCCTGGAACTCGACGACGGGGTCACCACCGACCTGCATCCCGGAGATCTGGTCGTTCAGAACGCCACCCGCCATGCCTGGCGCAACCGGACCGAAAGCATCGTCACACTCGCCGCCATCCTCATCGGCACTCAAACCAGCTGAAGCTAACTTCGGCGTTGGCCACAGGTTTGAGCGCCAATGAACCATTGGCGCAACAGATTCCAATCTCGAAGTACACAATCGACGTCCTATGAGAGGCGGTCATGGCAGAGCAGGTTCGTGGTGTGGTGTCGGCGGGCAAGGGTGCTCCGACGACCATCGAGACGATCACCATCCCCGATCCGGGGCCACGCGATGTGGTGGTGAAGATCCAGGCGTGCGGGGTCTGCCACACAGATCTGGCCTACCGCGAGGGTGGGATCAACGACGAATACCCGTTCTTGCTCGGGCACGAGGCTGCGGGCATCGTCGAGACCGTCGGTGATCAGGTCATCCTCGTCGAGCCCGGCGACTTCGTGGTCCTGAACTGGCGTGCGGTGTGTGGTGAGTGCCGGGCCTGCAAACGCGGACGCCCGCAGTACTGCTTCAACACCCACAACGCGAGCAAGCCGATGACCCTGGCCGATGGCACCGCGTTGACCCCGGCGCTGGGGATCGGCGCGTTCGCCGACAAGACCCTCGTCCACGAAGGGCAGTGCACCAAGGTCGCTGCCGACGCCGACCCGGCGGTCGTGGGACTGCTCGGCTGCGGCGTCATGGCCGGCCTGGGTGCGGCGATGAACACCGGCGGCGTCGTCCGCGGCGACAGCGTCGCGGTGATCGGCTGCGGCGGTGTCGGTGACGCCGCCATCGCCGGCGCCCGCCTGGCCGGCGCAACCAAGATCATCGCGGTCGATCGTGACGCCCGCAAGCTCGAATGGGCCACCGACCTCGGTGCCACGCACACCATCGACGGTTCGAAGGTCGACGACGTCGTCACCGCGATCCAGGATCTCACCGACGGCAACGGCGCCGACGTCGTGATCGACGCGGTCGGTCGCCCCGAGACCTACACGACCGCGTTCTACGCGCGAGATCTCGCCGGGGTCGTCGTGCTCGTCGGCGTACCGACGCCGGAGATGAAGCTCGAACTCCCGCTAATCGACTTCTTCTCCCGCGGCGGTGCGCTCAAGTCGTCGTGGTACGGCGATTGTCTACCCGAACGCGACTTCCCGATGCTCGTCGACCTGTACCAGCAGGGCCGGTTGCCCTTGGAGAAGTTCGTCTCCGAACGGGTCGGCCTCGACGATGTCGAAGCCGCATTCCACAAGATGGAGGCAGGCGAAGTGCTCCGTTCGGTGGTGATCCTGTGACCGTACGCATCGAGAACGTCGTCACGTCCGGCCAGTTCAGCCTCGACGGCGGAACCTGGGACGTCGACAACATGCGTGACCGTCGAAACTTTTGCCCCATGGACGAAGATGCGCCCGACGAACCAGGGCATCCGTGCGTCATGTGGAGTCGGTTTGGGTCACTCCGACCGGCCCTCAGACGGCCGCCCCCGCTGGAACATCAACATATTTGGGCAAGTGTTGGAAGAACTCAGTACTCCACGCGACATCCCCAGATATCGCAGTCGACGATCAGCGTCTGCTCGGTCCGCGCAGGGCACCGACGTCGAATGAGTGTTTCCCGTATCGGGCGCCCTGAGTTCGCCGTGACATCGTCCCAGTCAAGGCAGAGCCCTGAGCCGACGTAATCTATATTCTCACCGTAATAGATTGTGCAGTAATTAATTTCGTCTACCGTGCCCTGACACACAGCATCGCCGTATGCCCGGCGACGGTAGCCGTTGTCGGCGACTGTGGCGCGCGAGACATCATTGGCGTGGTCGAAGGTAGGGTGCCGATGGGGGTCAGAGCAGGTGTGGGGCGCAGATCTCGAACGTCCGGCGGGCCGGGGCGGTGGGCGCGAAGATCCGCAGTGCGTCCCCGCCGGAGGTGGTGGCAGTGGCGATGACATCGAGACCTGCCGAGGACAGGAACGTTGTCGCCGACAGGTCCAGCACCACCTCATCGAACCGGCTCACCGCCTCGTGCAGAACCTGGGACAAGCGGCCGGTGGTGAGCATGTCGACCTCGCCGCGCACCCGCACCATCGCCAGCGCCGACCCCGCCTCCTCGACCTCGATATCGATGCATGCACCCGGCTCCGACATGGTGGCTGAAGTATCAAGCGCTGCGTTCATCGTCCGTCCTTTACTCCCGGGGTGTGCACATCGTCTCGATCAGAAACCTAACCCAGGCCGGACCTGACCGGAGAGAGCGCCGCGGGTGTCGATGCCCAACCGGAACCATAGGTAACGAAACAGTCACACCCGGCAGGTAGCGTGTACTGACATGATGGAACGCGCGGTGTCCCAGCCGGGATCTCGGCCGTCGGTGATGGCCGCCGGAGACATCTCGTTGGAGGTTGTCATGCAGTTCGCGCCAGTACGGCGCCTGGCCGATGGCGCGCTCGCAGCAGTGGAACTGCAGGTGCGCGGCGTGGCAGGCAGCGCCCTGTCATCGGCGGATGCACTGCGCCGCGCAACGCGGCTGATGGAACAGAAAACCGCCCTCGACCAGCAAAAAATCGTGTTCGCCGACTCTGCCGCGGCCCGCCACATCTCCGAGATACTGCCGGTGCTGATAGCCATCGACCTCACCTCAGTACCTGCCGACGCACTCAAGGCTCTCACCCCGGCCTCGGCGCTACAGCGCCTGGTGCTGTCGGTGTCGCCGGCTCAGTTGCTCGCCCGTCCCCACGACATGCTCGCAGCCATCCGCGCCGCGCGGGGCCAGGGCCGGATGATCTGCGTCGACGGCCTCGGCGTCGAACCCCAAGCGATCGCGATGCTGGCACTGATCGAACCCGACATCATCATCACCGGCCCCGAGCTGCTCGCACGCACGGGCGACCCGGATATGGCCGAACTCGCCCACGCACTGGCCGCCCACGTCGAACGCACCCACGCCGTCGTCGTCGCCGAAGGCGTCGACGACGACCACCGGCGACTCGCCGCCCACACCATCGGCGCCACCTACGGCACCGGAGCCCTCTACCCTTCCGTCAGCAACCCCGCCGACCTACCCATCGACTCACTCGTCCCCCTGCCCCAAGCGCCGGTGTGGTCCACCCCGGCCGCCGGTCGCACCACGCCCTACAAGCTGGCGGCCGCCGCCGGCCAACCGCGCCGCGGCACCAAAAGGCTTCTGGTACAGATGAGTAAATCCCTCGAAGCACAAGCCACCGCGGCCGGACAAGCCATGATCGTCGTCGGCACCTTCCAACACGCCCGCCACTTCACCACCCACACCGCCCAACGCTGGCACGACCTCGCCACCGTCACCGGCTTCGCCGGCGTCTACGGCGTCGGCCTCACACCCATGAGCGACGGCAACGTCCACCACGCACCCCTGCACCCCGACGACGACCTCGTCAACGAATGGACCATCGCCGTCCTCGGCCCCCACTTCTGCGCGCTGCTCGCCGCCCGCGACCTCCACGACAACGGCCCCGATCTCGAACGAACCTTCGACTTCATCCAATCCTTCGACCGACTCACCGTCACCCAGGCCATCCACACCATTCTCACCCGCTTCACCCACACCCGCTGACCACCCCAGCGCCGCGTGACAGCCGCCGAGGACCGGCGTGAGCCGCCCTCTGTGGATCTCAGATGATTGCTTCTGGTACAGCGTTATTGGAGTAGAAATCTCAACGAGTCAACTGGTCGATGATCTCCTGCTGGAATGCGCGACCTGCGTTCCTTCATGCTGTTGCGCGAGGATGATGGCTCCGATTAGCGCGACACCGAGGGTGCCGCCGAGTTGACGAACGGTCTGCACGATGCCCGAGGCCTGCGCTCGGTCGGCGGCCCCGACCCGGCCCAGGGCGTCTGTGTTGACCGGCGAGAACACCAGGCCCAGGCCGAACCCGGTGATCACCATGCTGGGGATTGTCGCAACTGGAGTACGCGGTGCAGATCCGCGACTCCGGCCATCATCGGGCTGTAGTCCAGCAGATCCTGTACGTAGAGAGTCGAGTAGAGAACGATCGCGAGCAGACTGAACTGGGTTGCGAACAGCACCGTCACGTTGCCGAGGAATGCCCGGCGCGCGAGCAACTGGACCTGCACAAGCGGGTCGGACGCCCGGAGCTGCGACCAGACGAAGAACACCGTGACGACGATGCCTGCGGTCAGGAGTCCGAGCGTCTTGGTCGATCCCCACCCCCAGGTGCCCGCCTGCTGAATGGCGTACACAGTCACGCCGAGACCGATGATCATCAGCGCCACCGGGATCGGCTTGATCACCGACGACGGCTGCTTCGCATTGTCAGGACGAGCCCTGGCCACCAGCATGCGCGGAAGGTGGTGACGGGACCGTACTTGGCTCCGAGCGAAGAAGCAGCTACCGGACAGGTGGTGGCACTGCCATACCCCGCTCCGACATGACCTCACGCAGCCTCGTCGGATAGTCCGTGATGATCCCGTCGGCACCGGCCTCGATCTGGGCGTTCATCACGGCGGCGTCGTTGACGGTCCACGGGATCACGGTGAATCCGGCATCGTGTGCGCGGGTCACGAAATCCCGGTTCGCAACCAGGGTGTAGCCGGCGGGCGGAACCTGTCCATCCGGGTAAGGATCGACGTAACCGGGCGAGAGCACCGACACCCCGTCGATCGTCTGTACACCGGCGATCACATTGCCTCCGGCCGCGTCGTAGTCCACCGGACCGAGCCAGGGCGAGTCCTGCTTCCACGTGGTCTCGTCCCACAGCGCCACCAGTGGAATCGACGGCTGAGCCTGGTGCACGAGTGGCAGGGTGCGCCAGTCGAAACTCTGAATGCTCACCCGGTCGACCTTGTCCGCGGCGGTGACAGCGGACAGGATCACATCGACGAACTCCTTGGGCGTCGCGGACTCGGTACGGTTCTCGCCCTCGACCTTCGTCTCGATGTTGAACCGCACGGCGTCGGCGCCGCGCTCGTCGACCAGCTCGAACAATTCGGGGAGTACCGCAATCTTGTTGCCCACCACAGGTTGTGCATCGGGATAACCCTCGAGCACCTTGCCGCAGTCGAGCGTTCGTACCTGAGCCAGCGTCAGCTCATGAACAAGCTTTCCGACGTACGGGAACTGCGGGTCGCCGGGTTCTGCCGGTGCGGTGTCGCTGCACTTGGTCGCGTCGATCTTCGGATCGTGCCAGATCAGCGGTTGCTTGTCCTTGGTCAGCACGATGTCCAACTCCAGGGTGCTGACACCGAGCGACAGCGCCTTGTCGAATGCTTCCAGGGATTCTTCGGTGTACTCACCTCGGCCACCCCGGTGAGCCTGGAGATCGAACGATTCGCCCGACGCCGGCGCCACAGACGCCGAAGAACTGGCCGTGCCACTGTCACCGGCGTCTTCCGAGCACGACACGAGCGCAGCCACCACAGCCGCCGCAGCCACCATCGTCAACGCAGATCGCTTGCTCACACATCTCCCCACACGCAGTTGTCCCGACACCGCGAACCTATCCCGGCCGGTCCGACGCGGCTACCGCACCGATCTCGAATTCACTTCCTGTTACCACTGGCAAGCCTGCAGTCACTATCAGGACCCCGCCGATTCGAACCCTTGAGCACGACCCGGACGGCGGTTAGGGTCCCTAACGTGCACCTGAGCAGCAGACGCAGGAAGAGTGTCGTCGTTTCCGTATTGACCTCCCTGGCAATAGGATTCGGCATCCCGGGCATCGCGACGTCGGCACCCGACGACCACGGGGCGAGTCTGGACCACTTCTACGACACCAGCTCGCTCGTTCCAGGTCCTCCCGGTGCAGTGCTGCGGTCTCAACCGCTGGTGGCGGCAGGTGGCGCGGGCGCGGGTCAGCGCCTGATCTACTCCACCACCGACGTGCACGGCGCACCGATTCCCGTATCCGGCACAATGCTCGAGCCGCGGGTCGGCTGGGGCGGGCCCGGTCCACAACCACTGGCCGTCATCGGCCCCGGCACCCAGGGACAAGGCGATCAATGTGCGCCGTCCCGAATCTTCGACACCGGGTTCCAGCACACCGGGACCAGCACCCACATCAACTACGAGGGGATCTTCGCGTCGACGTTCCTGGCGCAAGGCTTTCGGGTGTTCTTCACCGACTACGTCGGCCTCGGGACTCCCGGAACGCACACGTACGCAAACCGCGCAGAGTCCGGTCACGCCATCTTGGACGGCGCACGCGCGGCCGCGACACCAGACCAGCCAGTGTTGCTGTGGGGTCATTCGCAAGGCGGAGCCGCGGTTGCCTCGGCTGCAGAGCTCGGACCGGGATACGCGCCCGAGCTGAATCTGGTTGCCGGGTATGCCAGCTCGCCACCTGCCGATCTGCTGGCCGTGCAGGAGCACATCGACGGCACCGGATTGGTTGCCGCGATCGGGTACACGATCAACGGCTTCCTGGCCCGGTATCCCGAATTGCGCGAACCGCTCGGCAGCCGATTGAACGATCACGGTCGTGCGGTGCTGGCCGATGTCGCGACTGAGTGCCTGCTCGATTCGCGGGGCAAGTACGGCGGACATTCGACCTCAGAGTGGACCACCGACGGTCGCAGGCTCGACGAGGTCATCCGCGACGTCCCGGTGGCGCGCACAGTCGCCGACGAGCAGCGCATCGGACGCCGCGTCCCCTCCATACCGGTGATGGTGACCGGAGCCCGGCACGACGACTTCATCCCCTACGGTCAGACCGTCGCACTGGTTCGCGACTGGTGCGCCCAAGGAGGCACCGCCGTCCTGAACACCAACGAGCTACCGGCCGTCAATCAGGGCAGCGGAAACAATCACCTGGCGCCGTCGGCGGTCGACTACCCGGTCGGGCTCGGCTTCATCCGCGACCGGCTCGCCGGGATCCCGGTGCGCGGCGCCTGCAACGTCTGAGTGACGGGCTCCTCCGCCGGCAAAGTGTCAGTCCGTGCCGTACACCCGAGCCAGGTCGACCCGTGACCGAATCCCCAGCTTGGCGTATACATGCGTCAGGTGATACTGGACCGTCTTTGCTGACACAAACAGCTCCGACGCTACCTCGCGGTTCGTAAAACCCTGGCAGACAAGCCTGGTCACAGCCTCTTCCTGGGGTGTGAGGCTGATGTCGCCCCGGGGCAGCTTGGCGTTGACGCCGCCCGCGCGGAGCTCACGCTCGCAGCGCTCCACCAGTGTGGTCGCCCCGAGGGACTGATAGATGTCGCGTGCGGCTGCCAGCACCGGATCGGCCTCTCCGCGCTTGCCCGCTCGTCGCAGGGTCTGCCCGTAGGCGAAGTTCACGCGGGCCAGGTCGTATCGCAGCGGCAGCCCGTCGAGCAGCGACAGTGAACGCTCGAAGGATCGTCGGGCACCGACCAGATCGCCTGTCGCGCCGAGCAATCTGCCGCGCGCGTAGCCGAGCCGCGCCTGGGTGGATCGATGGCCCATCTCGTCGGCAACCAATTCTTGAGACTGCAGGAACTCCTCGGCGGCATCAAGTTTGCCGTCCACAACCAGCGCGTTGGCGAGTATGTCCGCCCACGGCCAGAATCCGGGGTGTCTCAAAGACGTGGTCGACGACATCTTGCGGACTTCGTCGAGCGCTCTGACCACGGCGCCGTAGTCGGCGGACGCTTCGGCGATGTGTGCTCGCGCGAAGAACACCGGCGCTCTCATGATCTCGTAGTCTTGTGTCACGGCGCCTGCTCTCTGCACCGCTGCGTCGGCATCTTGCCACGTGCCTCGAAGTGCGCCGATCTGTGCGACGGTCCACTCCAAGAGCGGCGTCGCCAACACGATCCCACTGGACTCCGCAAGCACACGACCGGCAGCCACGGTCCGCAGAGCTTGATCCCAGTCACCGGTGAGGAACTGCACACGTCCGAGCCACCCGTACGCCCACAATGTGATTCGCGCTGACCCTCCCAGGTGCGCGGTGGCCACCGCCGTCTCCAGTGTGCTCCTGGCCCCGTCGAGATCATCCTGGGCCAGCTGTAGCCACCCGCGCCCCAGAGTCACCCGCTGAGCCTGGACTCCGTGGTGCACCCGTTCGGAAAGGCTCGCATACGCCTCGGCGGCCAGATCAGGCCGGCCTGACGAGCCCAGACCGAGACCACGTATGGCGGCGGCCTCGATACCCGCCGGCGAGTCGTAGTCTGCGAGCTCCAGCGCTCTGTCGGCCCATTCGACCAATTCTGCACTCCGGCAACGACTCAATGAATGCAGGACGAACCGTTGAGCGATCAGCGCCGCCGAATCGGGATCGGATTCGGGATCGACGATGTCCCAGGCACGACCCAGACGGAGTTCCGCCTCGGCGGCGCGACCGCGAACGATTGCGAGGTACGCGAGAACGGCGTCCCGCAGCGGTGTCTCCCGCAATGCCTCGAGGACTGGAACCAAGGCGAGCGCACACGTGACGTCGCCAGCTGCGACCAGCGAATCCGCTGTGCGGATGAGCCTCTGATCACGCAGCACTGAATCGAGCGAGAGGCGACTCGCTTCCTGGAAGAGCCCAGCCGCCTCGGCCCAGGCCCCACCGGCACCACGTTCCAGGGCCAGCGCTTCGACTTCGTCAGCAAGTTCGGCGTCGGGCATCGGAGTCGCACTGACACGGTGGATCAGGCTGCGTCCACGGTCGATCACGATTTCGGCGGCGCGTTGGTGCGCTTCCCCGGCGGCGTGCGCGCCCATCAGCTCCACCAGCGCAACGCGCGTCATCGAATCAATCAGATCCACCTCGTAGATCCGCCCGGGTTCGAGCGACCGGGTCACCAGACGAGCCGCGGAAGCCTCATCGATGGCAGCCAGTGGAGATGTCAGATCTGCCAGTTGCGCGACTTCGGTGAGCGAGCCTTCCTCACCGAGGATGGCCAAGGCCATCGCCAATGCCTGTCCCTGCGCACCGCACCGCGACAACCGCTCGCGGACGTCTGCAACAACATGCCTCGGTGCCGGCAGCGACGACCCCGGTGTCGTCCACACCGAGTCCGAGACTTCGTCAAGCAACGCGACCACGTGTCCCGGGCTCCCTCCCGTGTGATCGGTGAGGGCCTGAGCGACGGCCGGATGCAATGTGTACCCGTGATTCCCAGCGAGTTCGGCGACATCAGAGACCGCCAACCCAGACATCACAATGACGTCCGAGGCGAGCGTCGTAGCAGCAGAGTCGGCATCTCCCACGGTGAGCACCACCAGCAGTGGTAGACCCCGATGATGGCGCACCGCGGACACCAGCGCGTGGAGCGAGGTTTCATCGGCGAACTCGGCATCCTCGATCACGATGAGACGGACGCCGCCCGTGCCGTCCTCGAACTCCAGGTGATCAAGAATCTGGTCGGCGACGACTATCGGCGAGCCGGGCAGATCCTGCTGAAACAGCTGGTGGAGAACTGCGCCAGAAGTCTCCGTTTCCCATGATGCGCAGCGCGCCCGCCACACCGGTCCCTTGTGGTGCTCGGCGAGACATCGCACGACCGAGCTCTTCCCGATGCCCGGTTCGCCCGTCACGGCCACGATCGTGGCGTCACCGGTACCAGCTTCCGACAGGTGCCCGGCGAGCGCGGCGAGTTCGCCTTCTCGTCCCACACACACCGTCGCCGATCTCATCGATCAAGCCTAATCGTCGACCGACCACCGACTTGCGCGTTCAGCCCAGATCACCGCCCGCGACCGGCAACACCGTCCCGGTCAGGTACGACGCCTCCGGCGAGGCCAGGAAGCAGATCGGCGCTGCCTGCTCGTCGAGGGTGCCGTACCGGTGCATCAGCGACGACGACAGCGTTTGGTCGATGTGCGCCTGGAACCAGCCTTGCTCGGTGCTGTCCTTCGGCTCCGGTGTACCGCGCGAAATACGCCGCGGAGGCGCCTCCGTCCCGCCCGGCGCCGTCGCGACCACGCGGATTCCGGCATTGGCGTACTCCATGGCAAGTGACGCCGTGATGGCGTTGATGCCGCCCTTTGCTGCCGAATACGGGATGCGGTTGATTCCCCGGGTGGCTGCCGAGGACACGTTGACGATCACGCCGTCGCCCCGCTCGACCATCGACGGCAAGACGGCCCGGCAGGCGTACAGCGTCGTGAACAGCGAGCGATCGATCTCGGCTCGAATCTCGGCGTCCGTGAACTCGATGAACGGTTTGAAATTGATCGCGCCGCCCACGTTGTTGATCAGGACGTCGATTCGTCCGAATGCCGACAACGACTGCTGGACGAGATTTTCCGCGCCCTCCCAGTGTTCAAGATCTGCTGTGACAGGACAGGTTTCGGGGCCGTTGACAGATAGTTCGTCGGCCAGCTCCTTGACGATTTCGGAACGGTCGGCAACCACGAGTTTGCCGCCCTCGGAGCTGATCCGACGGGCAATACGCTCGCCGATGCCCTGCGCCGCTCCCGTGACGACAACGACTTTGCCGGCGAATCTACCGGGTGTCACAAATCGCGGCGCCTGCGCGGCCAGATTGTCGGCCATCGCCCGACGCATCGTCTGCTTGGACCGGTCGGCATGGGCGACGATCAATGCCCGCGCCTCCTCGCGGTCCCCCGCCTCGAACGCCGACACGATGTCCATGTGGTCCTGCGCGCAGAGCGGGTGACACCAGGTGGCGTTCCGGAGCACCTCGCTCATCCGACCCTTCACACCCAGCGCCGTATATGCCTGCAGCAGATGCTGATTGCCGGTCAATGTGAACAGGTAGTCGTGGAACGCGGCATTCGTCTCGGTGTACTCCGCCGCGTTCACGAAATGATCGTCTTCGACGTGTGGCAGCGTCGACTCGGCGAGCAACCTGTACCCGGCCAGCTGCCTGCTGTTCAGGCGACCCAATGTCACCTCCAGAGCACCCAACTCCAGTGCTCGGCGCGCTTCGAAGATCGCATCGGATTCGTGCACGGCCGGATGATCCTCGCCGATCTCGTACCCACCGTCACCGACGGTGATCGGTGCCCGCTCAACAGATGTAGCCGGTGCCGGAGAGGTGGCCGGTGCCGCTGGGGTGTCGTCGGGAGCCGGTGGCGTCATGGCGACGGCCTCGACTGCCGGGAACACCGTTTGTCCAGCGATGGTGCGAGCCCCGGTATCGAGACCGGAGATGAGGCCCGCGTCCGGATCAACTGGGCCGGAGGATGTCTCGTCGCCGTCGGCGAACCGGGGTGAGACCAGCTGTCCGGCGATGCGCCGAAGCACGTCGCCGTGATCGGAGACCGTGACCGACTCCGGCCAGGCCTCCAGGGTCGAAACGTGCAGCACTTCCTGGCCCGCGATCGCCCGGGCATCAGGAGACAACAGCAGCTCTTCGACCATCTCGGGTTCGGCTTCGGCCGTTGTCACCGATGCGGTGTCGGGCGTACCGGGCGCTGCCGCGAGGGCGAACTTCTCGTAGTAGAACCCGGTCGGGTCGATACCGGAGTCCTTGACGTGCCCCCGGACCGATTCGACCATCGGCGGAGGGCCGCAGAGGTAAATGGCCACATCGCCATCGTGGAGATGCTCCGGCTTCATCAGACTCATCACGTAGCCCTTGTTGACCGCGGTGGTGGCCTTGTCGGACACGCAGTGATCCCAGGTGAAGCCATCGAGCGTGGAGGCGAGTTCGTCGAGTTCAGCGGTTTCGACCAGATCGTCGTCTGTGCTGACCCCATAGATCAGGTGGGCGGTGCGCTCGCTTCCCTCGCGGCGGAGCTTGCGCAGCATCGAGAGGATCGGCGCCAAACCGGTTCCGCCGGCGAGCAGCAGCACCGGCCGATCGGCTTCGCGAAGAAAGAACGATCCGTGGGGGCCGGTGAACGTCAGTGCGTCACCGACTTCCGCCCGCTCGGTCAGGTAGTCCGACATGGCGCCACCGGAAGTAAGCTTGACGAGGAAGGTCAACCGCTCCTCGTGCGGGCCGTTGCTGAACGAGTACGAGCGCTTGACATCGGTGCCAGGCACCGAGATGTTCACGTACTGGCCGGGCAAGAACACCAGATCGGACCGGTTAGGGATCTCGACGCCGAATCGCACGGTGGTCGGCGAGATCCTCTCCAGCTCCGTAAGTTTCCCGGAGAATGTGGCGGCCTCGGTCTTGGCGATGGCTGACGTTGCCGCGATCTGCAGGACGAGGTCGGACCGCGGCTTCATGCTGCAGGGCAGGCTGTACCCGGCTGCGGCCTCGTCGTCGGACAAGGCATCAGACAGGTACGTGCCGCCGTCGAAGTCACCTGACTCGCACAGCGCCTTGCACGTGCCGCAAGCCCCATCTCGACAGTCGAGCGGGATGTTGATTCGCTGACGGTAGGCCGCGTCCGCGACCGTTTGATCGGTGCGACAGTTGATGAATCGAGTGACGCCGTCCTCGAAAGAGAGGGCGACCTGGTGACCGCCCGTGTCGGCGGGTGCCTCCTGGGTGGTTGTCATGATGCGCCCTTCAGAAGTGGTAGATGTCCACCACGTGGTGGATGTAGTCGTTCTTCAGGACGATCGTCTTGCGCCGGATGAGGGGCTGCTCCCCAGAGAAGTCGATCGTGTAGAAGGACGTCCCGTAATAGGGGTCGACGGTCTTGTAACGGAAATACATGGTGTGCCAATTGAACCGGACGTCGACCAGGTCTCCGCGTCGTTCGATCACCTCGACGTTGCTGATGTTGTGGCTGGTGCGCGGCTCGGGAAGCGATGTCGCCGAGGAACGCTCTGTCCGAATCCGGAAGACACGATCCTCCAGACCACCCTTGTTGCCGTAGTAGATCAGAGAGATGTCGCGTTGCGGGTTCTCGACCAGCAGGTCGGCATCGTCCCAGGACGGCATCCAGTAGACAACGTCGTCGGCGTAGCACTCGAGCCACTTCTCGAACTCCCGATCGTCGAGGTATCGGGCCTCGCGGTACAGGAACTGCTCGATCGCATTCTGCGTGATCAGGGTGCTGGAGGTTTCGGTGGTGGTCATGATCATGCCTCCTTCGTAGCTGTGCCGTTGCGAGACGCGACACCGTCGGATTCGGCGAGACGTTCGTTGTCCAGGGCGGTGTGCATTGCCGAGAGCCAGTAGCCGTGTTGCACCGGGTACAGACCCTCGTCCTCGTTCTTGAGCCCGGACGAGATCACGCCGTTCATTCCCAGGGATTCCGCAACCGGATCCGGTCCGTTCTTCCAGTGCTCGGCGCCGCGGCTCATGTCGTTCCATGGCGAAGCCTGCGCGCGGAAGGTGAGCTGGCAGGAGCGGAACTCTTCGAGGTCGTCGGGGGTGGCCATTCCGGAGGCGTTGAAGAAGTCCTCGTACTGCCGGATCCGATGCGACCGGGCTGCGTCGCTTTCGCCCTTGGGGGCGATGCAGTAGATCGTGACCTCGGTCTTGTCCGGCGCGATGGGCCGGAAATGCCGGATCTGCGTGGAGAATTGGTCCATCAGGTACACGTTCGGGTACAGGCAGAGATTACGGGAGCCCTTGACCATGAACTCGCCCTTGGCATCTCCGTGCTGCTTCTTGAGCTCATCCATCTGGTCCCACAGCGGACGGTCTTGGGGGTTGGCCGCCCAGGTCCACAGGCACAGGTGCCCGTTCGGGTACGACCAGTAGCCGCCACCGGATTTACCCCAGCCGCCGGCATCGAGCGCTTTGGTGTCGTTCTTCGACTCCCCCGTGCCGCGCCGCGAGGTCGTCGCCGCGTAGTTCCAGTGCACCGCGCTGACGTGGTAGCCGTCGGCGCCGTTCTCCGCCTGCACCTTCCAGTTGCCGTCGAAGGTGTAGGTCGACGACCCCCGCAGTACCTCGAGCCCCTCGGGCGACTGGTCGACGAGCATGTCGATGACCTTGGTGGTGTCGCCGAGGTGCTCGTCCAGCGTGAGCACATCCGGGTTGAGGCTGCCGAACAGGAACCCGCGGTAGCTGTCGAACTGCGCGACCTTCGTCAGGTTGTGAGATCCGTTGACGTCGAACGTCTCGGGGTAGCCGGCGCCGTCGGGATCTTTCACCTTCAGCAACGTGCCGTCGTTGCGGAACGTCCAGCCGTGGAATGGGCAGGTCAACGTCATCCGATTATCCGTCTTACGTCGGCACAACATGGCTCCGCGGTGTGCGCACGCGTTGATCAGGCAGTGGATCTCACCGTCTTTGGCGCGGGTGATGACGACCGGCTGCCTGCCGATGTAGGTCGTGAAGTAGTCGCCCGGGTTGGGGAGCTGGCTTTCGTGGGCAAGGTAGATCCAGTTGCCCTCGAAGATGTGTTTCATCTCCAGTTCGAAGACGTCTTCGTCGGTGAAGATGCGACGGTTCGCGCGGAAGATCCCGGCGTCGTGGTCGTCGATGACGGCGTCGGACAGAACCGTCGCGATGTGGCCGAGATTGTCGGCAGTGGGTGCGCTCATGATGTACCTCCGGGTTCAAAGCGGGCTGTTGCCAGATTCGCATTCAGTGGCGTGGGTCACACTAGGCATTGACCTAGTCACTACCCAGGGGGGTCGCGGCTGCGGCGGTGTGGCGCGCCGGCTCCGGCACGACGTCATCGGTGTTGGCGGGCACGAGCATGGTGACCCCGGCACCGACCAGCGCGACGCCGGCGAAGATGTAGAAGGCGCTGGCGGAGCTGATCCCGGCACCGAGGAGAAGACCGCCCATCATCGGGCCGACGATGCCGCCGAGGCGTCCGAATCCGGCGCACCAGGCCACCCCGGCCGCCCGAGCATTGGTCGGATAGTAGTTCGAGACGTACCCGTAGATGAGGACCTGCGTCCCAATCGTTCCCGTCCCGGCGACGGCGACCGCCGCGAGCAGGATCGGCAGCGGGAATCCGAGGGTCAGGCAGATCAACGCGAACGTCGCGAGGCAGAAGCTGGTGGCCACAATCCGTTGTGGGCCACGTTTGTCGGCGAGCCGGGAGGCGATGAGACCACCCACGATTGCGCCACCGTTGAGGACCAAGAGAAAGGCCAGCGAGCCTTTGGCGTCGAAGCCCGCGTTCTTCATGATCTGCGGTAGCCAGGTGTTGAGCCCGTAGGTGAGTAGCAAACCGGAAAAGCTCATCAATCCCAGTAAGGCGGTTGGTGTGACGTACTTCTTGGTCGCCAGCACGGCGAATCCAACACCGTCGGTGGCGGGCGCGGCGACCGTATCGTCGGGGAACGGAATACCGGTAACGTTGCAGACGTTTCGCGCGTCATCCGGGCGTCCTCGAGAGATCAGCCAGCGAGGCGACTCCGGCATCTTGCGCATCGCCAGCGGGAGCAGAACGACGAGCGGTAGCGCGCCGATCCAGAACAGACCGCGCCAGCCGATGTGGTCCTCCAACAGAATCGCGAGCGTCGCGGCAAGAACGCCACCGACCGGGATCCCGCTGTAGACGATGGCGTTGTACAGGTTCCGCTTTCCCGGGGGCGCGAACTCGGCGATCATCGCACCCACCGTGGCCACGAGTCCACCGACGCCAATCCCGGTGAGGAAGCGCAAAATGCCGAACGACAGGATGCTCTGCGCAGTGGCCGTCGCGGCCATTCCGACCGAGAACCAGACGATGTTGATGAGCATCGTCCGACGGCGGCCGATCCGGTCACCGACAGTGCCGGCCGCGAGGGCGCCGACCATCACGCCGACAAGTGCGTACGAACCGAGTGCGCCGGCCGTTCCCGGGTACAGATTGCCCAGTTGCGACGGATCATCGAGCAGAGTGGGCAAGACGGTGCCGTACACGACGAGGTCGTAGCCATCGAAGACGATGGCGGCAGTGGCGAGGGCGACGATCCACAGAACACTCTTGCGGTGTTCCGGTCCGGACCAGGTCGGTGGTGAGGTAGTCACGAGAACTCCCGATGTTGATGGGCTGCTTCACAGAGCATGGAGGTCTGTGGTGTTCGTCACACCAGGGTCTTGCCTAGTGTCGACCTGGGTTCTGCAATGAGCCATCCGATACAGCGAAGGGTTTCGAGACAATGACACGTCTGTTCACCAAGCCGACGTCAGACCACACCGCAGTGCAGCTCCTGCTCCGCGCCGCCATCGGCGGCACTATGATCGCCCATGGCGTCAAACACGGCCGCAGCCTCGAGGGCACTGCCGGCTGGTTCGGGTCCATCGGCTTCAAACAACCGAAACTCCAGGCGCAAGCCTCCGCCGTCGTCGAGGTCGGCGCAGGCACTGCCATCGTCGCCGGAGCCGGCACCCCGCTGGCTGCGGCCGCCGTCGTCGGCACCATGGCCGTCGCAGCGCGGTCGGTTCACCAGCCCAATGGCTTCTTCATCACTTCAGAAGGCTGGGAGTACGTTGCGAATCTCTCCGTAGCAGCAATTGCGCTTGCCGCCATCGGGCCAGGACGCTTCAGTGTCGACCGCGCTTTAGGGCTCGACACCAAACTCACCTCGGGCCAGGCGACCGCGGTCGCGGCCGGAGTAGGTCTGGTGGCTGCCGGCGCGCAGTTGGCCGTCTTCCACCGCCCACAGTAGATGTACTCCACCTACGCGATGTTCGGTCCCGAAAGCCCACGCATCTGTAGTCCTGGTTCGCCACGATAGTGGGTGCTCTCAGAACCCACGCCCCGGATTGAGGATCCCAGACGGATCCAGCGATCTTTTGACGCTCGCCTGTACGTCGAGCGATACCTCGTCGAGCTGGTTCGGTAGCCAATGACGCTTGAGTTCCCCGATTCCGTGTTCGCCGGTGATCGTTCCGTCCAGTTCCAATGCGGCAGCGCAGATTTGGTCCGCCGCTTCCATCGCACGTGCCCGTGATGCATCGCTCAGATCGGGCAGTTGCAACATCGGATGTACGTTGCCGTCGCCGGCGTGCCCCACCGTCGCGATGCTGAGCCCGGTGTCCGCCGAAATCTTCGCAATTTTCCCGAGCAACTCGGGCAGTCTGGTCCTGGGTACTCCCACATCCTCGATCACCGTCGGCGACTGCTCCATTGTCGCCCACCCGGCGAGACGCCGTGGCCGCATGAGCATCTCGCCTTCCTGCGGATCAGATGTCGCCATAGCGAGTTCGGCGCCGTGCTTTTCGCAGACGTCGACGATCTCGTCCGCTTGCCGCTCCGCATCTGACCCATCGGTCTGGCCGAGGATGAGCAGCGCCGCATTCCTGTCGAGGTCCATCCGCTGGTGATTCTCGACGGCGTTGATGGTGGCGTTGTCCATGATCTCGAGCATGCTCGGGGTGGCCCCCGAGGCGAAGATGGCGTTCAGCGCCTCTCCCCCGGCCTCCAGATCAGCGAAACTCGCCACGAACGTCGCAGTGGCGACCGGAGTCGGACGCAGGCGCAGTGTCGCCGCGGTGATGATCCCCAGCACGCCCTCGGAACCGACGAACAGTTGGGTGAGGTCCAGCCCTGCAACATTTTTGATGGTCTTTCCGCCGGTACGAAGGAGTCGTCCATCGGCGAGCACAACCTCGAGACCGAGCACCGAGTTGCGGGTCACCCCATACTTCACGCACCGCATACCACCGGCGTTGGTGGCCAGGTTCCCACCGATGGTCGAGACTTCGAAGCTCCCCGGGTCCGGCGGATAGAACAGGCCTCGATCGGCGACCGCCCTGCCGACGTCCGCGTTGATCACGCCGGCTTCCACCGTGACCGTTCCATTGGTGGGGTCGAAGTTCCGGATTATGGTCATTCGCTCCATGGATACGATGACGCAGCCATCGATGGCCGTGGCGCCGCCCGAAAGTCCCGTTCCAGCACCACGCGGCACCACGATGGTCCCGGTGGCACTGGCCCAGGCCATGATGGTCTGTACCTCGGTGGT
This sequence comes from Williamsia soli, assembly GCF_017377795.1. Lineage (GTDB taxonomy): Bacteria > Actinomycetota > Actinomycetes > Mycobacteriales > Mycobacteriaceae > Williamsia > Williamsia soli. The sequence continues at coordinate 45,104 of NZ_JAFRDR010000003.1, forward strand.
GTTCGACGGCCGCAGCAGCGCGAGCGGCGTCCCTGCGGCAACGAGATCTGCACTATCGCGCCGATACCCCTCCACCACATCGGAATCGGTGACGACGGCTTCGGCGGGCAACTGTTTCCGTAGTTCGGTGAGCATTGTTCGGACCTCCTCGACCGACTCTGGTCAGGCTGTGTAGGTGGTGGTGACTTCGATCAGGCGAGGCTTCCGAACACTCAAAGCCTCCTTGAACGCGGAATCAAAGTCGTCCGCGTTGTCGACCGACACCGCACTGACGCCGTATCCCTCTGCGAGATGGACGAAATCGATGTCCGGGACATCCAGGCCGGGGGTCTCCCCTGTCTTCAGCAATCGACCGAATCCCCGCAGTGCGCCGTACGTCCCGTTCTTGAGGATGATGACGACGACCGGGATCTCATACTGCGCGGCCGTCCACAGCGCAGTGATCCCATAGTTTGCCGACCCGTCCCCGATCAGGCCGATCACCTGTCGATCCGCCGAACCCAGTTGCGCGCCCACCGCGGCCGGCAGGCCGAATCCGAGACCGCCCGAGGCCGGGAAGAAGTAGCTTCCCTGCTGACTCAGGTCCATCTGCGACCAGAATGCATCTGACGTGGACGTGGATTCGTTCACGTAGATCGCGTCGTCGGGGGCCTGAGTCCGGATTCGGGCAAACAGGTGGGCCGGATCGAGGCCACCGGCGTGGACTTCGGGTTCGGCGAAATCAGGCAGGGGCCGCAGCGGTTCTCGCTGCGTCGGGGGAACCGACTCGGCCAGTGCCGCGAGCGCCGCCCCGACGGGCACCACAAACGCTTCGCCGACGGGCGCGCGTGAGGCTTCCGACGGATCGTCGGTGAGGTGCACGAGTGATGTGCCGGACGGAAGGTACCGGCCGGGAACATACTGATGATAGCGAAACACCGGAGCACCGATCACCACTGCGAGGTCGTGCCCGTCCAGAGCTGCTGCGAGATCAGCAATTCCAGCCGGCAACACCCCCCGGAACGCAGGGTGCCGCGTCGGGAAGGGGCACCGAGAAGGTGATGGTGCGATCCAGACCGGCGCCTGCAGCTTCTCCGCGAGGGTGACCGCATCGTCGTTTCCTGCCTGTGCGTCGACTGCGGGACCCAGTATCAAGACCGGGTTTTCGGCCTCCGCCAACAGCGACGTGAGTCGATCCAGCTGCGTCTCGGAAAGGCCTGTACCTGAATGGACAACGCGCTTGCTCAATTCCTCCGCGCTGTCCTCCGCCGCGTCCTTCGCCCAATCGTCGTAGGGCACCGAGACATAGACAGGGCCACGGGGCGCTGAGGTCGCAAGGTTGATGGCCTGACTCATCGTGCGCGGTACGTCCTCCGCGCAGGTGGGCTCGGCGGAATACTTCACCAGCGGGCGCATGAGGCTGGGCGCATCAACGTTCGCGAGCATCACCTCTTGCCCGATGGTGGACCGAACCTGCTGTCCTGCCGTGACGATCAACGGGCTGTGAGAGTACACCGAGTTCGTCAGTGCGCCCATGGCGTTGCCCGAGCCGGAGGCAGCGTGCAAATTGATGAACGCGCCCTCCCCGCGGACCAACGAATACCCGTCCGCCATCGACACCACCCCGCCCTCGTGGAGGCCAAGGATGTAGCGGAAGTCTGCGGGCATTCCTGAGAGGAACGGCAATTCGTTCGAGCCCGGATTTCCGAAGATGGTTGTCAAACCGTGCGCACGCAGCAGTGCATATGTGGCTTCACTGGTCGTTGCCATCGTTACCTCACCTCCGACTAGTTCGTGTCATCAACGCTAGAACCATCGCAGTCATCGATCAAATAGATCCTGTGCAGGCTGCCATAGACATTGTGAATAACCGCAGCCCGGCCCATCGCCGGTGTCCTTTTCACTTCTGATCACCGACATTCGCGAGCGACACCGGCCCAGCGGTGACGTCGGCAGACACCTGCGCGGCACGCTGACGCGGCACCAGTATCGCCGCGACAGCTCCGATGACCGCGATCACCGAGAACACGTAGAACGCCGGGGCGACGTTGGAACTCCCGGCGATGACGAAGCCCGTCAACGTCGGACCAGCGATGCCGCCGATGCGTCCGACGGATGCCACCCACGCAGCGCCGGCAGCTCGACTCGACGCCGGGTAGTAGGCCGCAGCGAAACCGTAGATGAGAACCTGCGCACCGATGGTGCCTGCGCCGGCGACGAACGCCAGCACATACAGCAGCCAGGAATCGACATCCATGCTGAGGAAGAGGATCGCGATCGCGGCGGCGGCGAGCGATGCAGCCGTGACCCGCTGGGGACCGACACGGTCCGACACCCTCGACGCGAACAACGGAACGATGATGGCGCCCGCATTGAGGACCAAGAGGAAGGTCAGGGCGGACTCACTACCGAAACCGGACGATTTCATCAGCTTGGGGAGCCACGTATTCAGCGCGTAGGTGAGCAGTAGTCCACAGGCACTCAGGACGCCGAACAGCAGAGTGGCGGTGCGCAGTTGGGGCGTGAACAACCCGAGGGGGCCGACCTTCTCGGCGGGAGCGGGCGGTTCCGGGCGTTCGATTCCCGCCGCATCGGCGGTCGCATCCGCTTCCGCTTTTCGGCCGCGGGCTAGCAGGAAGGCCGGCGACTCCGGCAGACGCCACAGCATCAGGGGAACCAGCACGACGAACGGCACCAGACCGATCCAGTACATGACCCGAATCCCGAACGGCTCGATCAACACCAGTCCGAGCAACGAAGCCAGAACCCCACCACCGGGGAATGCCGACCACACGATTGCGCTGTATGTATGGCGCTTGCCCTCGGGGGCGAACTCAACCGCCGTTGCAGCCGCGATCGGAATCAGGGCACCGACACCGAGACCGACGCAGAACCGGGAGACACCGAAGACCGTCGCGTTGGGCGCCATCGCGCTGACACCCATGAAGAGAGAAAACCAAGCGGTGGACGCAATCATCAGCGGGCGGCGGCCGACCCTGTCCCCGAAGATGCCGGTCAACAGAGATCCCAGCAGCATTCCGACAAGCGCGTAGCTACCGATCACACCTGCCGTCGCGGCGTCCATGCCCCACATGCCGTCATCGAGCATCTTCGGCAGCGTGGTTCCGTAGGCCACGAGGTCGTACCCCTCGAACATCACTGCCGCCATGCACAGCAACAGGACGACCTTGGCCCGCGAATGGACAGGGCGGCCCAAGGCCGCCCGAGATTCTGTGATCATTTCTTACTCCTCGATTGGTTCACGCTTGGAAACAAAGAATCTAAGGCTCTGGCTGTTGTGAGATAACAGAATCAATTTGTTTTCCGTGGTCTGGATCACAGTAGGACAACACTTTGAATTAGCCCAATGAATGTTGGGAATACCGTCATGCGCGTGATCTATCGTGGAACCGTGAGTGAACTCGACCTGAACCTCGTCCGCACGTTTGTGCTGCTGTACGAGACACGGAATGTGACCAGAACAGCCGAGCACATGTCATTGACCCAGCCGTCGGTGAGTCATGCTCTCAAGAGACTGCGAAAACACCTCAACGACAATCTTTTCGGACGGTCACCGGATGGTTTGCGGCCCACCGCGCTCGCGGTCGACATCTATCCGCGACTGCGCCAGGCGTTGGACGTCATGGACGGCACCCTCAGCGGGATCGGCACGTTCGATCCCATGACGTCGAGACGCAAGTTTCGGCTACACGCAACCGATCTGGGCGAAATAAATCTCCTTCCGGAGATACTGGCAAAGGTGGCGACATCGGCCCCGAACGTCTCTCTCACGGTGATCCCGCTCAACACCGACGTCGTTGACGACGAACTCCGACACGGCCACGCCGACGCAGCCATCTGCACACCGCATCTACCCGGAAATGATTTGCGCAGAGACCTTCTCAGACAAGACACCTACTGCGGGATCTGCACGTCGAATCACCCGAGAGTCGGCACAGAGCCGTCGCTCGAGGTGTTCTTAGGCGAGCGGCACGTCGCGGTCGACATGACCACCGGTCATACCGACGTCGACAAATCTTTGACCGCTTTAGGAGTTACCCGCGACGTCGCTGTTCGACTCGCACACTTCGCTCCGCTTCCGCAATTGATCGAAAGTACGCCCTATTTGTCGATCATTCCCACATCGGTGAGTGCCCAATTCGAGCGGCTGGCCGACGTGCGCACATTTCCGCTACCCTTTTCGGTTCCGGGCGTCGAAATCGGGCTCTATACATTCAGGCGGATTCTCCCGGACCCCGGTACCGAATGGCTCCGCACACTCATTCTCTCTGCTCTCACATCGCCACAGTCCGCCAAATAGCCGAACAGGACGTGGAGACCGGTCCGCCGAGGGCCCCGAAGGGCGCCTCGGCGGACCGGTGGTTCAGCGGTAGATCGACTTGAGGTTCTGGTAGGCGGCAAGACCTTCTGGTCCGAGTTCGCGGCCCATACCGCTGTGCTTGACTCCACCGAAAGGTGCTGCCGGATCAGGGATGTAACGACCGAGGCCGATGGTGCCGGTCTGCACCCGACGAGCAACGCCCAGAGCCCGCTCGGGATCGGCGCTCCACACGGTTCCGCCCAATCCGAAGTCGGAGTCGTTGGCGATCGCAATCGCCTCGTCGTCGCCGTCATAGGAAATGACCGACAGCACCGGGCCGAAGATCTCTTCACGGGAGATGGTCGCCGTGTTGTCGACGTCAGCGAAGACGGTCGGCTGCACGAACCAGCCCCGGTCCTGGTCCGACGGCCGCCCGCCACCGGTTGTCACCCGGCCGCCGTCGCTGCGTCCCTTGGCGATGTAACCCTCGACCCGATCCCGCTGACGCTCTGTGGCCATCGGGCCGATCTGAGTATCCGCCGCAAGGGAATTGCCGATCGTCATCGATCCGGCGAACGCCGTCAACACATCCACCACTTCGGCGTACCGCGACTTCGGTGCCAGCACCCGGGTTCCCAAAAAGCAGGTCTGGCCGTTGTTGGCCAGCGTCGCGACGAACAGATCGTTGCCGATCGCGGCCAGATCCAGCTCGGCATCGTCGAGCACGATCGTCGCGGACTTGCCACCCAGCTCGAGCGTGACCGGCCGCAACAGTCGGCCACACGTCTCAGCGATCGACTTGCCGGCCGCAGTCGAACCGGTGAACCCGATCTTGTCGACGTTCGGGTGCGACACCAGATGGGCGCCGATCTCACGACCACCGGGAACGATATTGATGACACCGGGCGGAATACCCGCTGCGTCAGCCGCTTCGGCGAGCAAGAACGCATCCAACACGGTCTCCGGCGACGGCTTGATGACCAGCGTGCACCCGGCCGCCAGCGCCGGCGCGTACTTGAACGACGCCAGCGTCTGCGGGAAGTTCCAGGGCACGATGGCCCCGACGACCCCGATCGGCGAACGCTGCACCTCGACCTTCCCGCCGAACATGCCGTCACGAACCTCTTCTTTTTGCTCACCGATCAAGCCTGCGTAGTAGCGGAGCAGCGTCGAAGGGTAGACCGCCTCCAGTTGGTTTGCGACACCGATCGGCATCCCGTTCTGTGACGACACCCGTTCAGCGAACTCGTCCTTGCGCTTCTCGATTTCGGTGGCGAAACGCTCCAAATGACCGGCGCGCTCAGCGGGCGCGATACCCGACCACCCCCGAGGATCATCGAAAGCCCGCCGGGCGGCACCGACCGCCGCATCAATGTCCCCCTCCGCGCCGTCCGGGACCTCCCCGATGAGCTCGCCGGTGTTCGGTGAGATGACGGTGATGCGCGCTGACCCCGAAGGACTACGCCACTCCCCACCGATGTAGAGCTTGTCGTAATTGGTGACCGTCGCGGACGGCGTGCTGATACTCATCTTGGTGTCAAACCTCTCTCAGGGCTGGCGTTGATAGAACTTGTCGAGCCGCATACTCGCGTACGCTTTGCGTACGCACTGATCGCAATACGTACAACTGTGCGCTGCGTCACGCGCACAGTCAAGGGGCAACCGAGTGCAGCGAACACTTCGCTCGGCCTCCACAGGGCTTGACCGCCATCGATCCCGCGCAGACCGCGACGCACCCCGGTGCAGGACTAGGCATTTGTCGTGCGCATTTTCGCTGCCGCACGCCTACGATTTGAGGACCGATCCACCGGTGGGCGCCCTGCTGTCGAAGTTGAGCACCGCCGGTGTCCGAAAATGCGGACAGTCGACAAGACCCAGCCACCCGACAATGGGCACTGACGTCGACCACCCGCCAGCATGATCCAGGAGATCCCCGATGTTCACCATTGACCCCGCTGATCTGGAAGTCGTCATGCAGGACGAGACCGGATTCGAGTTGCGAATGCGAGACCTCGGTGACGACATGATCGTGAATTACGTGAAAATGCCCGCCGGCGCAGACTTCACCGCTGCGTTCTCGCTACTCCAGAACGGGCACTGCCAATGCCCGCACTACGGCTATGTACTCAGAGGGTCGATCTACACCACGTCGAATGGCGACAGAACCGTATACGTCGCCGGCGATGTCTTCTTCTGGGCCCCAGGTCACATCCCTGGAGCGATCGAAGAGTCCGAATACGTGGACTTCGCACCGAAAGTCGCGTTCGAGGAACTACTCGACGGGGTGCGGCGGGCGATGCAGGGTTAGCTCCAGGCTCAGATATGTCGGCATTGCAGTGTAACTGCTAGGCCCCTCGCCGCTGACGACAGCGCCGCGCGGGTGCCTGCCCCTAGGTCAGCCCTAGGCAAAACCCTGATGTGATGTGGAGCACACTCAGCGACGATCAAAGCCGTCGCGTACACCCTTGCGACGGGGTCCACAGTCATCCCCGGGCCTCACTATTTCGGCGATAAAACAGAATTGGCACACGACCGGTGACGACCCATGAGCTCCACTGAAGCTGAACTTCGCCCCACAGCAGGCGGATTCGAGCGTCCGGCGCAACGACCGCCAAGTCGTCGGCAGCTGGTCGCCGATTTCGGCGGCCTATACGTCGGTGCGGGCGCGACCGGTGTGCTGTTCTCCGCCACCGGACCCGTCGCGGTGTTAATGGGTGCGGCGTCGGCCGGTTCTCTGACCGCGTCCCAGACGGCATCGTGGATCTTCGGCGTCTTCGTTCTCAACGGGCTTCTGACGATCGTCGCGAGCTGGGTGTACCGGCTACCGCTGAGCTTTTTCTGGACAATCCCCGGCACGGTTCTCGTGGGCCAGGCTCTGGAGTCGTTGACGTGGCCCGAGGTGGTCGGTGCCTACATCGCGACCGGCATCCTGATCACTGTCCTCGGGGCGACTGGCCTGGTCGCGAGACTCATGGCCCTGATCCCCCACCGCGTTGTGATGGCGATGGTCGCCGGGGCGTTTCTCTCTTTCGGAACCGGCCTGGTCCGCGCTGTAACCTCTGACGTTCTTGTCGCCGGACTGATGGTTGTGGCATGGCTGCTGGTGACGAGATCCTCCGCGTTGGCGGCCAAAGTCCCCGCGGTGCTCATCGCGCTTGTCGTCGGTCTCGGCGCGTTGGCAGCAACCGGCGGATTCGAACCACTCGGGGCGGCGGCGGCGTCGCTACCGCTGGTCGCCGCTCCAGAATTCGTTGCACCGGTGTGGAGTTGGCCGGCGTGCGGACAGCTGGTGGTTCCGCTGTCGATCACCGTCATCGCTGTGCAGAACGGGCAGGGCGCCGCCGTCTTGACTGCCGCAGGTCACCACCCACCGATGAAGGTGGTCACGGTCCTGTGCGGTGTCTGGTCGGTGCTCGCGGCTCCCCTGGGCGCGATCTCCACATGTTTGGCCGGGCCGACCAACGCCCTGCTCACCGCGGTCGGCGAACGGCACCGCCAGTACACAGCAGGGATCACGTGCGGTGTCCTGGCCATCGGCGTCGGATTGAGTGCCCCGATGTTGGTCAGGCTGCTCACCGTTGTGCCAATGAGTTTCGTCGCGGCACTGGCCGGACTGGCGATGTTCGAAGCCCTGCGCGGGGCCTTCGTCGGAGCATTCAGGGACTCACCAGAGGACACATCGAAACGTCCGCCACTGGGCCCGCTGATCACACTGCTGGTGACGATTTCGAGTATTCAGGTCGCAGGGCTCGGCGCCCCCTTCTGGGGGCTGGTCGCCGGAGTCGTCGTCACCCGGTTGCTCGACGACCGCGGTTGAACCGCGCGCGCCGCAGTCGCTACCCGAAGATCGGTGGCAGCCCCTCGGATACCCGCTGCGGGAACTCCGGCACACGCTTGTCGAGAAACGCGGTAACTCCTTCTCGCACATCGTCGGAGGTACCGCGGATGTAGATGGCTTTGGATTCGGCCCGGTGCGCGACCTCAGGGCTCTCGACGCCGAGCATCTGCCACATCAGCTGTCGGGTCAGTGCGGCCGACACCGGTGACACACCTGCTGTCAACTCGGTTGCTACAGCGATGGCGCGATCCAGTACCTGATCTGCGGGCACCAATTCACGAACCAACCCGCGTTCCAATGCTTCGGTGGCCGTGACCATCTTGCCGCCGATGGTCCACTCGAGTGCCGTGGAGATCCCGACGATGCGGGGCAGGAACCAGTTGGAGCAGGCTTCCGGCACCAAGCCTCTGCGGGTGAAGACGAATCCGAATTTTGCGTTGTCCGCGGCGATGCGGATGTCGGCGGGAAGAGTCATCGTGACGCCGACACCTGCCGCCGGACCGTTGATGGCCGCGATCACCGGCTTGAGTGACCGGTAGATGCGCAGACTGACCCGGCCACCCTCATCGGGCGGCGCTTCGCCGGACCCCTTGTCATCGAGTACGAAGGTGTCGCCACCTCCGCCGAGGTCCGCGCCCGCACAAAACGCCCGACCCGCACCGGTGATCACCACGGCCCGGACCGAGTCGTCGGCGTCGCACTCGTCGAACGCCTCGATGATCCGGTCGTGCATCTCGCTGGTGAACGCGTTCAGGCGATCGGGCCGATTCAGCCGGACGATCGCGATCGGCCCCCGGCGCTCCAGTTCCACCACGCCTGAGTTCCATGCGGTCACAACGTCTCCTCCTCGGGTCCAGGTGCTCTGGATCACACGGTAGACCCGCCGCCGCTACCCGCCGGCCGCAAGTGCTGTGAACCGCCAGTCCAGGACAGGAATCGGCCCATCTTCGCCGCCCACGACGTCGGCAATCGACCGCAGCCGCAGTAGCGTTGCTCCTCCGCTGATCGATTCCACCGAGTCGACATGAAGCCGACTCGTGATGGTGTCACCCTCCCGCACTGGGCCGAGGTGATCGCACGACTTCCAGCCGAGGACGGTGACGAGGTTCGGTAGCGCCCTGGTCGCCTGCGACAGTGCGATTCCGATGGTGTGCCCGCCGTACACCAGCCGAGCACCACCGTTGACTCGTGAATCATGGTGTGTTGCGGCAATGTTCAGTGACAATCGGGCCAATTCCGGTGCGCTGGAGACAACATCGGCGCTGCTGTGAAACGTGGTCCCAGCAAGGCCCGCGCTGGTCGCCGGCATCCCCGAGAGATCCCAGCCCTCCGGGATCCCGTACGCAGGTTCGTCGGCCGGCCCGATGGCCGACAGGTCATCGGTCGCCGGTTCGCCGCCATCGCGCGGTGAATCCGAGAACGGGATCATGGCGCACCGGTAGAAGTCCAAGATCTTGCGGCCGTTCTGGTCGACGGTCTCCATCCGCAGCGCGGCCAACCCGGTCGGACGCCTGCCCGATTTGACGGTGTTCGCCCTCAGACCGACAACTTCGGTCTGGGTGTAGAGAGTGTCGCCGATATGCGGAAACGCGTGAAACCGCAGGCCACGGTAGAACAAGTTCGCCTTGACGTGATGGGTGGCCAGGGTGGATTGGCCGATGGCTATATCGCAGACCAGCCCGGGGTGAGCCAGCGCGGTGGACCGGCCGGTGACGGCCGCGGACAGGTGCGCATCGAGCGGTAGCCGTAGCCGGTCCCCGAGAATCGCCTGATGCATCGCCGCGGCGCCGTCCGTGAGCGTCATCGACGGCGCGGTGTCGAATACCTGACCCACTACCAGCTCGTCGAAGTACGGACCGCCCACCTCGATGGGGTTTGGTTCGGTCATCGCGCCTCAGCGCCTTCCGCCAGCGCCAGCACCCGCCGCGCGGACACCGCGATGGCCTCATCGAGCATCTGACCATCGAGCGAAGCAGCTCCAGCGCCCTTGGATTCGGCGTCCGCGAGAGCACGCAGGACTTGCTTCGCCTCGGCGACAGCATCGGCTGTCGGAGTGAATTCCTGCGCTGTGAAGCCGATCTGGGCCGGGTGGATGACCCATTTGCCGTCGAAACCGAGCTCGCGCGTCCAACGGGTCGCGGCCTGAAAATCCGCGTCATCAGCGATGGACAGGTGTGGTCCGTCGATGGCCGCGATACCGGCGGTACGGGCGGCGATCAGTATTCGGTCCTGAACGGCCGACCATCGATGCGGCGGGAGGTTGCGCTCGCGCCCGAGCGCTGCCGCGAGATCGGCATAACCGATGACTATCGCAGCCAGGCGCTCGGTGGCGCCGCAGATGTCGTCGAGATGGGTGAGGCCGGCCGGCGTTTCGATCAGTGCCTGCAGTTCGGCCGGGTGCGTGCCCAACGCCTGGGCGGCTGCGGTGAGATGCTCGGCGCGTTCGACCTTCGGCACGACCACACTCGTCAACCCGGACCCGGTCGTCGACAGCGCGGCCAAATCATCAAGCGCCCAGCGAGAATCGATGCTGTTGATCCTGACCGACAGCAGCGGACCGCTGGGCGACGCATCGCCCGCCAGCGCCTCGATCACCAGTGCCCGCGCTGCGTCCTTCTGCGCCGGAACCACGGCATCTTCGAGGTCGAGCACCACCTCATCGACCTCAAGGGTCAGAGCTTTGTCGATCTTCCGGCGGTCGGACCCGGGTACGACCAACACCGATCTGCGTCGTTGCATCGACTACTACCTCACTTCGACAAAGATATGTACGGCCAAATACTGGCGGGATTGCCCAACAATGTCAAGGCCTCGCCTCCAAACGCTGAGTGTGGGCTTGATATGGCCGTACAATACGCGTGTCAGTCGATCACGCCCAGACCCGACACGACGTGTGATCAGGTTGGTGTAGGCGCATGACCTGCATAGCATCTGAGGAACCATGACCGGTAAGAAGCGCGAGACCGAACCCGCCTATCAGGTGTTGTCCAATCAACTACGACAGGACATCGCCGGTGGGCTGTACGACAACGGCGTGAAACTACCCACCGAAGCCGAGCTGTCTGAACGCTACGAGGTCAGCCGGCAGACCGTGCGGCGCGCGTTCGTCGACCTCGTCGCAGCGGGCATCGTCTACCGGGTCCCAGGGCGCGGCACCTTTGTCAACGAATCCCGCGGCCGGTATCTCCGTCAGCAAGGCTCTATTCAAGACCTGCTGAACCTGTCGACCGACACGACGATGGAAGTGGTCAGCGCGCTGACGCGCCGTATCGACGTCGAAGCCGCGAGTCGGCTCCGCCTCGACAGCGACGTCGTCTACACCATGGTCTTCCGGCGCATCCACGATGGAATCCCGTTTGTCCTCACCACCGTGCACCTGCCCGAGAACACCGCACGGTTGGTCCTGAGTGCGCCGGAAGTGGCCGAAGGTGCAGTCAGCACCTACACCATGATCGGCCTGCTCGAACCCCATCTCGATTCGCCGATTTCCGAAGCAGCGCAGTCCATCACGGTCGACGCCGCACACGGTCTGGATTCCGCGCACCTCGGCTGCACCGAAGGACACCCGGTCTTGCGTATCGATCGTCTCTACACCGATGCCGCCGGCGTCGCCCGGGAACTGTCGGTGAGTCACTACCTACCGGAGCACTACACCTATCGGGTGACGCTGCAACGCGCTTGAGCGGTCACACCTGAACACCCAGTTCCCGCCGGATCAGATCATTGTGCTCGCCCAGTCGGGGTACCGACCCCAACGGGACCTCATCGGACCCGGCGATACTCACCGGGGACCGTAGACCGCGGGCAGTTCCGGTTTCGATGTCGACGTCGCGCCATCTATCGCGCTCTCGAAGTGCCGGGTGATCGAGTAGTTCGGCTGCCGTGCGCATCCGGGCGTTCGCGATACCGGCCTGATCGAGTTGTTCGATGACGTCAGCCGACGAACTGCGTTGCAGCGCATCGGTGATGAGCACGTTCAATACCGCAGCGTTCTCGACGCGGTCCGGGTTGTGGATGAACCGCTCATCGGTGGCGAGTTCAGGGCGACTGAGCACCGAGGAGCACAGCGAGGCCCACTCCCTGTCGTTCTGCACCGCCAGGAACACGGCCTGTCCGTCACCACACTCGTAGGGGCCGTATGGGGCGATCGTCTGGTGGCGGGCACCGGTGCGTGGCGGGGTCGTCCCCGAGAAGCCCGCGAGGAGGGCCGGCTGACTCATCCACTCCCCGAGCGCATCGATCATGGCGACCTCGAGCGATGCACCCTCCCCTGTCGCCTGCCGATGGTAGAGCGCGGTCAGAATACCTGTGTAGGTGTACATCCCGGCGGCGATATCGGCGATGGAGAGACCGGCCTTGGCGGGTTCATCCGGTGATCCGGTGACTGCCAGCACCCCCGCTTCGCACTGGATCAGCAGGTCGTACGCCTTCTTCGTCTGGTATGGCCCGTCGGTCCCGTATCCGGACACACTGCAGTGCACCAGATCCGGGTGACCCTCGCGCACTGTGGCTGCGTCGAGACCGAGTCGGTCGATGGCTCCCGGCCCGAGATTGCTGACGAACACGTCGGCCCGCTCGATCAGGACGTCGAGAACTTTGCGGTCGTCTGCATCTTTGACGTCGAGTTCGAGGCTCTCCTTACCGCGATTGAGCCAGACGAAGTAGCTTGACTGGCCGTGCACGCTGCGGTCGTAGCCGCGCGCGAAGTCGCCGACGCCGGGGCGCTCGATCTTGATGACCCGAGCACCGAGATCGGCGAGCTGACGGGTCGCAAACGGCACGGCAACAGCATGTTCGAGTGATACGACGGTGATTCCGGCGAGCGGCTGCGCTGATGTCATGGCGGTATCGTCAGATTCCGCCGCGGGATACCAACTGGCCCGCGATCACGTTGCGCTGGATCTCGTTGGTGCCCTCGCCGACGATCATCAGCGGCGCGTCCCGGAAGTAGCGTTCGACATCGTATTCGGTCGAGTACCCGTAGCCACCGTGGATACGAACCGCGTTCAGCGCGATCTCCATCGCGATCTCGGAGGCGAACAGCTTCGCCATGCCCGCTTCCATGTCGCATCGTTCGCCGGAGTCGTACTTCTCTGCGGCGTAACGGGTGAGCTGCCGGGCGGCGGTCAGTTTCGTCGCCATGTCGGCGAGGTAGTTGCCGATCGACTGGTGCTTCCAGATCGGCTTACCGAAGCTCTCGCGTTGCTGCGCATAGGCTAGCGAATCCTCCAGCGCTGCCGTCGCAACACCGAGCGCACGGGAAGCCACCTGGATGCGGCCGGTTTCCAGGCCCTTCATCATCTGCGCGAATCCCTTGCCCGGGGTGCCGCCGAGAATGGCCGTCTGCGGGATGCGGTAGTTGTCGAAGGAGAGTTCACACGACTCGACACCCTTGTAACCCAGCTTGGGCAGATCCCGCGACACCGTCAGCCCCGGTCCGTGTTCGGCCAGCACAATCGAGATTCCCGCGTGCCGGGGCTGGGCTGTGGGATCGGTCTTGCAGAGCAACGCGATCACCCCCGACCGACGGGCATTGCTGATCCACGTTTTCGACCCACTGATGACGAGGTCATCGCCCTCGGTCTTGGCGACCGTCGTCAGGGCCTGCAGATCCGATCCGCCGCCCGGTTCGGTCAATGCCATCGTCGCCCGCATCTCACCGGTGGCCATCACAGGCAGGTACTTCTGCTTCTGCTCTTCGGTGCCGTACAGCGCGATCAGCTTGGCCACCACGGTGTGTCCACCCATGGCACCGGACAGACTCATCCAGCCCCGAGCGAGTTCCTCGGTAACGGCGACGTAGCAGGGCATCGACACCGGCGACCCACCGTAGGCCTCGTCGATCGCAAGACCGTAGATGCCGATCTGCTTCATCTGCTCGATCCACTTCTCCGGATATTCGTTGGCCTTCTCGACCTCCCGTACCGACGGCTTCACCTCGCGGTCGACGAAGTCGCGAACAGTCCGCACCAGCATTGCTTCTTCGTCGTTCAGGTTGTAACCCACGTGATCCTCCAAGCCGAAACATTTGTACGGCCATATTGCTCGGCGTCGCCCCCGAAGTCAACCCACCCCCGGTAATGGGTTTGTGCTGCCGACGCGAATTGGCCGTACATTTTGAACACGATATTCTCGCACGACTATGAGCCGAACAGTTGGGTTGCGCCACAGCACCGTGGAGACCACCGACGGAGCGGTGCTCGCCGTACGAGAAGGCGGACCCGCCGACGGACCGGCGCTGCTCCTTCTGTCCGGTCAAGCCAATTCACACGACTGGTGGACAGGTCTGCGCGACCACTTCGAGCAGCGCTTCCACACGATTACCTTCGACTACCGAGGCACGGGAACCACCCGCGCCCCGGAGTCTCCCGACTGGTCGACCGCGCTCTTCGCCGCTGACGCCGCGCAGGTGCTCGAGTCCGTCGGCGCCGACTACGCCCACGTCTACGGCACCTCGATGGGTGGCCGGGTAGCGCAGATGCTCGCCATCAACCATCCCGCCGTGGTGGACCAGCTCGTGCTCGCATGCACCACCCCGGGCGGGACACTCGCGGTCGAGCGGGACAACAGCGTGCGACGCGCTCTGGCACAGCATGATTCACACGCGCGGACGCACGCCCTCCTCGACTTCATGTACACGCCGGCGTGGTTCGCGACGGGGCGGCGCAGCCACCTGCTCGGCGACCCTGACATGTCATCCCGTGCGCAGTTGCTACATCTGAAGGTGAGCGGCGGCCACGACGCCGGCGATCGACTCTGCGAAATCCGGTCGCAGACGTTGATCCTGCACGGTAGCGACGACCTCATGGCACCGGTTGTCAACGCGCACAGTCTCGGTGACGCCATTCGTGACTCTCGCGTAGAGGTCACCACCGGCGGTCGACATGGCTTCTTCGACGAATTCGCCGACACCGTCTCAGCCCAGGTTCGGCAGTTCCTCGACGACGGGCTATAGGACCTGGCGGGATTGATCGTCAGTGCCAGGCCTGCGGTCAGACCGTGGTGGCGCCGAGTGCGAGCATGTCGGCGACCATGGGTTGGTGCGAGAGCAGTCCTGCGTCGACCTTGACCTCCTGGCCGTTGATGCCGGCCGCATCGTCCGACGCCAAGAATGCGAAAACCTTGGCCTGCTGCTCCGGCGTCGGCATCTCCGGGTTCAGGTTCTGCCGACGGAAGATGTCCTTGATCTCTTCAGGAAGCTGCTGGGCCGGAGGGGATGACGTAGTACCCGGACTGACCGCATTGCAGCGCACGCCTTCTCGGCCGTACTGGGTCGCGAGGAACTTGGTGAGTGCGATCACCCCAGCCTTCGAGGATCCGTAGCCACTCAGACTCGTATCGCCCGCGGATCCGTGGGTAGATGCGGTACTGACGATGGCGCCGCCGGCTTTGCGGAGGTACGGCAGCGCGTGTTTGCTCAGCAGCATGACGCTGCGCAGGTTGACCGCGAAGACGTCGTCCCACGCCTCGACAGTCATCGTGGCGACGTCGCCGTCCTCGGCGGGAAAGATGCCGGCGATGTTGATGACGATCGAGGGTTCACCCAGCTTCTCGACGGTGACGGCCACCAGACGCTCGATCTGTTCCTCAGACCGGACATCTGTCTCCACGGCGATCGCGACCTCGCGGCCGTGTTTCTCATTCAGCTGATCGGCAAGGTCTTGCGCACCTTTCAGGTTGATGTCGGCGAGCGCCACCTTCGCTCCGCCCGCGGCCAGCTCGGTCGCTGTCGCGCCACCGATGTTCAGGCCCCCTGGCTCGACGGTCGTCGCGCCAGTGACTATCGCGATCTTGTTCTCAAATGTCGGCATCGTTGCCCTCTTTCATCATCGGAGTGTTCTTACTGTGGTGGGTGACCGGTCGTCTCGGACGACGCGGTCAGCCAACCCGGGAAGCAGAGCATCAGTTGCTCGACCACCTGCTCGTCCGACAACGTCGAACGAGCATCGTCCAGCCAGCGACCGACCACGCCGATCACCCCATGCGCCAGAAATCGGGAAACGATCTGCGTATCGACCGAGGACGGGCGCGTCGACATCTGCTCGAGGGCCTCGACCGTCAGCTCCGCGAAAGCGTCCGTGACGCGCTGGACAGCAGGGGCGGGGGCGCGGGAACCGATCAGCGGCGCATACGTCGACCGACGCGCGCCGACGAACCGGACGATGTCCAACATCGCGCTGCGACTCGCATCGAACCCGTTGACCGCGAACTCACTCCGCATCACCACATCCGCATGGCTGATGACGCTGAACAGATCGTGGAGCAGGTGAATCGCCAGATCATCGGGTGAGGCGAAATGCTTGTAGAACGCCGAACGGTGAACTCCTGCAGCCTCCGTCAGCGCCGACACGGAGATGTCGGCAGGATTGGCCGACTCAGCAAGCTTGCCGAACGCGTCGATCAACTTGCGTCGGGTGCGGACAGCTCGCGGATCCAGGCTGCGAGCCATCGGTCGCTCGCCAACACCACATGTCTCCGCCGCGGTACTCACCACACTGCAAAACTATCACTAAACGACAAGTGTCGCTGAAATCTCGACGAACTCGGGACGCTACTCCCCTATCCGTACCGGGGATCCGACAATCACCGCCTAGTCGAAGACCTGTGGGAGTCCGGCCGACACCTGTAGAGGAAAATCCGGAACCCGCTTCTCGAGAAACGCCGCAACCCCTTCGCGAACATCGTCGGACGTTCCGCGTACGTAGATGGCCTCGGACTCCGCCCGGTGAGCCACTTCCGGGCTGTCGGCGCCGAGCATCCGCCACATCATCTGCCTGGTCAAAGCCACAGACACCGGCGATGTGCCCGAGATCAGCTCGGTTGCCACCTCGATCGCCCGGTCGAGAACCTGGTCAACCGGCACCACCTCCCGCACGAGACCTCGTTCGAGAGCCTCGGACGCCGATACCATCTTGCCGCCGAGCGCCCATTCCAGCGCCGTGGAGATGCCGACGACCCGCGGGAGGAACCACGTCGAACAGGCCTCCGGCACCAGACCCCTACGCGTGAACACGAATCCGAACTTGGCAGTCTCCGAGGCGATTCTGATGTCAGCGGGCAGACTCATCGTCACACCTACGCCTGCTGCAGGACCGTTGATCGCAGCCACCACGGGCTTGGTCGACCGGTAGAGACGCAAGGCCACCTCTCCACCGGAGTCCGCAGGTGCGCCTCCGGTCTCGGGGTCGTCGTCGAGGACGAAGGTGTCGCCGCCCGCCTCCAGATCCGCTCCGGCGCAGAAGGCTCGTCCCTTACCTGTCAGCACGATCGCCCGGATCGAGTCGTCGGCGTCGCACTCGTCGAACGCTGCGATGATGCGCGTGCGCATCTCGAGGGTGAACGCGTTGAGGCGGTCCGGGCGATTGAGACACACCACCCCGACGGCACCCCGCCTTTCCAGTTCGACAACGCTCTCGGTGCTCGCCTCGGTCACAGGGTTCCTCTCATGTCGTGAACTCACAGCTACAGATCGATGACCAGTGTCGGATCGAGGCTTCGCGAGACGCAGATCATCATCACGTCGCCGGCCTCCTGCTCATCCTTGTCGAGCACCGAATCCCGGTGATCGGGCCTACCGCCCAGTACTGCGACCTCGCAGGTTCCGCAGGTGCCCTCACGACACGAGAAGTCGGCGTCCACCCCCGCGTCCAGCACGGCGTCCAGCACGGTTTGGTCGGCGCCGACAGCGATGGTCTTCCCTGAAGTGCGCAACTCGACATCGAACGTACCGTCGACGGCGTCTGCGGGCTGAGCTTTCGGCGAGAAGCGTTCGACGTGCAACGTCACATCGGAGCGAGCAGCGCACGCGGCCTCGATCGCTAGCAGCAGGGGTTCCGGCCCGCAGCAGTACACCGCAGTCCCCGGCACCGCCTGCTCGAGTTCGGACACCAGATCCAGCAACCCGAACTCGTCCTGTGGCCGCAACTGCACCCGGTCGCCGTACTCCTGTGCCAGGTCGGTCGCAAAGGCCATGCTGCCGCGTGCCCTTCCGCCGTACAACAGTTTCCACGGCGTACCGGAGGTCTCGACGTCGCGCACCATCGGGATGATCGGGGTGATGCCGATCCCGCCGGCTACGAACAGGTACGAATCGGCCTGTACGAGTTCGAAATGATTGCGCGGGCCTTTGACCGAGATCGCGTCGCCGACCTCGACCTTGTCGTGGACGCGAATCGAACCGCCCCGACCGCCCGCCTCGCGGAGGACGGCGACGGTGAGCGACGCCGGGTCCGACCGGTCGCCGCATAGTGAGTACTGGCGCACCAGGTCGTCGTCGAGCACCAGATCGATATGCGATCCCGGGGTCCAGCGCGGTGCCTGGCCGCCATCGGCGTCGGCGAGCTGTAGGGTCACCACCCCGTCGGCCACCTCGCGCTTGCCGATGACCTTCATCGGACGCATGGTGTTCATCTCGTCGACCACCGGCTCACCTCGCTTTCGTCGCGTCTGGTATTAAACCTTATGACGTTAGTTAAATGGTAGCGCAGTCGAGAGGATGGTCGCCACAGTGCACAGTTCAGGCAGCAGTTCGATTCTCGACCTGTTCCGGCTCGACGGTTCGGTCGCCGTGATCACGGGTGCGGGCAGCGGACTCGGGGCAGGGTTCGCCCGCGCGCTCGCCGAGGCCGGCGCCGATGTCGTCGTCGCGGCCCGGCGCAGAGATCTACTCGACAACGTTGCCGAATCGGTCGCTGAACGCGGACGACAGTGCTTGGTTGTCCCGACCGACGTCACCGACCCAGCGCAGTGTGATGACCTCGCCGCCGCCACGATGTCCGAGTTCGGACGAATCGACATCCTCGTCAACAATGCCGGCGTCACACATGCTGCCCCGGCGACTCGAGAGAACCCCGATGACTACCGGAAAGTGTTGGAGGTCAATTTGTTCGGGGCGTACTGGATGGCCCAGTCGTGTGCTCGCGTGATGCAGCCCGGCTCGAGCATCATCAACATCTCGAGCATGCTCGGTCTGGTCAAGTCAGCGCTACCGCAGGCCGCCTATGCGTCGAGCAAGGCCGGATTGATCGGTTTGACACGCGATCTGTCGAACCAGTGGGCGCAGCGTAAAGGCATCCGCGTCAACGCGATAGCGCCCGGCTTTGTCGACACCGACATGATCGGCGACATGGATTCGGACACGCTCGCAGAGTTCCTCCGAGGCTGCTCGCTGGGCCGAACCGCTACGCAGCAGGAGATCGACGCAGCAGTGGTCTTTCTCGCAGGTCGCGGCGCCGGGTACATCACCGGCTCGACGCTCGCCGTCGACGGCGGCACCTCCGGACACTGACCCACCGCACGCAGCATTCACCACACAAGGGATCAACAGATGCAGACAGTAGACCACCACGTGCGCTTGCCCGGCGACGGCGTCGACCTCGCTGCCGACCGATGGTCACCGGCCGGAGTCAGCCGAGGCGACGTCCTGCTGCTCCATGGTGGCGGACAGACGCGGCACTCGTGGCAGAGCACCGGCATTCGCCTCGCCCAGCACGGCTGGACCGCATATTCGATCGATGCTCGCGGCCACGGCGGCAGTCAATGGGCAGACGACGGCGACTACAGCAGCTCCGCGCACGCCCGCGATATCCGTTCGGTCGCAGAGTCTCTCGACACGAGTCCCATTCTTGTCGGGGCTTCCATGGGCGGAATGGCAGCGCTCACCGCCCAGGCGGCATATCAGCTCGGACGGGCCCTGGTTCTCGTCGACATCACCCCGAAGGCAGAGGCCGCAGGCATCGAACGAATCCGGAGGTTCATGGAGTCCGGCCTCGGAGGTTTCGACACGCTCGCAGATGCCGTCGATGCGGTGGTCGCCTACAACCCGACGCGCGCCCGGCCCCCACGTGAAGAGGGGTTGAGGAAGAACCTTCGCCAACGCGATGGCCGCTGGTATTGGCATTGGGATCCGCGCCTGCTCGAACACAGCGAGAACGGGCCCCACGTCGCCGCTGCACGGGAGATCAGGGCACGCCACGCGGCGGAATCGATCACGGTACCCACGCTCTTGATCCGGGGAGCCCAATCCGATGTGGTGAGCGCCGACGGCGCGGAGGATCTACTCCAAGCCATCCCCGGATCGAAGCACATCGACGTCGGCGGGGCGGGGCACATGGTCAGCGGCGACGACAACGGCGTACTCAGTCAAGGCTTGGTCGAATTCCTCGACGCCGACGTTCCGCCGACAACGCGATGACCCGGCAACCCGCCTACCAGCTGAAGGTTTTGGGTGCCATCGCGCGGCGTCGTCCTGCCGCGATCGTGGAGGTGGGAGGACTAGTATCACTACACATGCACTCTGTCCGCGTCACCGCTGCCTCGCGGGAAATCATCTGACATGCCCCGGCCATCAACACCGCTCATCAGCCGCGCGACCGTCGTCGAGGCCTCGTTGGAGATCATTGATGCCGACGGACTCGACGCTCTGAGCCTCCCGCGCATCGCCAAGCAACTCGGCGTGCGGGCACCCTCGCTCTACCATCACTTCTCGGACAAGTCGGAGATCCTGTCGGCCGTTGCTCGCCACATAGCAGGTGCGGACGTAGCCCGGCCTCGTCGTAAACCAGGTCCCAACTGGCCCGAATATTTCGTCCAGCTCGGGTTGAACTTCCGTCGCGCGATACTGCGGCATCGGAATGCTGCGCCGCTGTTGCTGAACTATCTCCCCCGGGACGTCCTCACCGGAAGTTACGAGGAGGTGGCGCAGTTCCTGCTCGACTCCGGAGTCCCGATCGAGCTACACGTGCAGATCTTGGACGGCATGGAGACCATCTCCATCGGCGCGGTGATGATGGAAGCCGTACGCAAGCAGAGCACCCGCTCGACGATCTTCCCGAACGTCGACAAGCACTCCCAGCCGCTGCTGACCGAGGCACTCGCGGCCAACGAGTACAACTCCAAACAGCTCTTCGAAGAGATGATCCGCAGTTTCCTGCACGGCATCATGCGCGATCACGAGCTCGACATCGTCGAATCCGCATAGCCGCCGGCACGAAATAACCCCAAGAGGCGGTACTCACCGACGTGGGTGAGCACCGCCTCCTTGTCTCGGCCAGGGTCAGTCGGCGGCGGGCGCCGGCATGTGAACGGTCTTGATCTCGAAGAATTCTTCGAGGCCCTCCACACCGCCTTCCCGTCCGATACCCGACTGCTTGTAGCCACCGAACGGCAGGGTGAAGTCGATGATGGCCGCGTTGACGCTGATGGTTCCGGTCCGGATCTTCTGTGCCACCTCGAATCCGTGATCGAGGTCGGTGGTGTACACCGCACCGGAGAGTCCGTAGATCGAATCATTCGCGATGGCAATGGCATCGGCTTCGTCCTCATAGGTGATGATCGAGATCACCGGGCCGAACACCTCCTCCTGCGCCACCTTCATGTCGTTGCGGACGCCGTCGATCAGGGTCGGCTCGATGAAGTACCCGTGATCGATGCCGGCCGGGCGACCCCCACCGAGAACCACGGTGGCGCCGTCTTCTTTCGCCGACGCGATGTAGCTCTCCACCCGGTCGCGCTGACGTTCCATCGCGAGTGGGCCGAGAAAGTTGGTCTGCTCCCATGGATTGCCCATCGGGATGCCGCCGTAGGCCGCCTTGAGTGCTTCGACGAGCTCGTCGTGACGCTTGTTCGACACCAGCACTCGGGTGAGCGCGATACACGCCTGCCCGCTCTGCATGCACCCGCCCATCGGAAGTGACTGCAGCACATCGCTGATGTCGGCGTCGTCGAGGATGATCGCCGCTGACTTGCCGCCGAGTTCCAGCGAGACCTTGGCGACCCGGTCTGCTGCCAGAGCCATGATGCGTCGGCCGGCGAGGGTGCTGCCGGTGAACGTGATGTGGTCGACCTCGGGGTTGGTGACCAGGGACTCGGACACCTCGCGATCGGCGCACAGGACGCTGATCACCCCGCGCGGAATCAGTCCCTCAGCAGTGAGCTCACCGAGGATGTCGGCGAAGACCGAGGTCGACAGCGGAGCCTCGGGCGCAGTCTTGAGAACCACGGAGCATCCCGCGGCAAGCGCGGGAGCGACTTTGAAGGCCACCGTGCCGATCGGGCCGTTCCACGGGATGATGGCGGCGACAACGCCGGTCGGCTCCTTGAGGATGCGGGAGACTCCCCCGTCGCCACGGGTCCGGTCCTCGCGTGTCTCGAAGTTCCGCGCTTCGGCGGCAACTGCGCGGAACAGGCCACCGACCATCTGCTGGGTCATGGTGCTGACCACGACAGGGATACCGACTTCGACCACCCCGATCGGGACGAGCTCCTCGGCGCGAGCCTCGAGGCGATCGGCGATCTTGTCGATGACATCTGCGCGCTCGGCCATCGACTTCGAAGCCCACTCGCCCGAATCGAACGAGGTACGGGCAGCATTCACCGCGAGAGCAACGTCTTCCTTTGTGGCAGTGCGAATTCTGGCCACGTTACGTTCTGTCCAGGGATCGACCAGGTCGATCCACTCTTCGCCGGTGGATTCCACCCACTCGCCACCGATGAAGACCTGCTCTCGGTCAGCGATCCCGGGCATGGAGTCGGTGGGGGTTTCGATGGTGGTCATGGTGCTCCTTCGATCAGCGGTTGTTGTAGCCGGCGTCGACGGGGAGGGTCACGCCGGTGACGTAGCGGGCCTCGTCAGAAGCCAGGAAGACGATCGCGTTGCTGATGTCGACAGACTCGATGAGTTCGACGGGCATGGGATTCTTGTACGATTCATCGTTGGCGACCTCGGGGTTCGCATTGACGAACGCCCCATATTCGGCGTTTGCCACCATCGGGGTGTTGACGCCGGTCGGATGTACCGTGTTCACGCGGATCGAGTGCTTGGCCAGTTGTTTCGAGTACAACCGCATCAGTCCCACCACGCCGTGCTTGGCTGCGGAATAGCCGGCCTGCCCGGGAAATGTGTTCAGCCCGATACTCGTCAGCCCGGCTGCCGAGCTGGTGATGACGATGGACCCGCCCTCGCCGCGCTCGATCAGTCCCGGAACGGTGACCTCGAGGACATGCCACACGCCGGTCAGCATGACGTCGATCGCGTCATGCCACGCCTGCGGCTTTTCGCCGTCTCCGATGACGGGCATGATGCCGGCGTTGGGAAGTACGATGTCGACCTTGCCGAATTGTTCGACGCCGGCGTCGTACGCTCGGCGCACGTCGGCGATGTCGCGCACATCGCCGACCGACGTGACGATCGAGCCACCCGCTTCTTTCACGAGTCGTTCGGTTTCTGCCAGATCGTCGGTCGTCGCCATCGGGTAGAAGACCGTCGGGATCTGATCGCAGATGTCCATCGCGATGATCGACGCGCCCTCCTCCGCCAGCCTGATGGCGTGCGATCGGCCTTGCCCTCGGGCAGCGCCGGTGATGAAGGCGACCTTGCCCTCGAGTCGTGTCATGGGGAATCCTCTTTCGCTGGCTGCGGCGCCTGTCGCCACCGGCGGTCCACGCTCTTCGTCGCGGCTCGCCTCCTATCGATGGTAAACCTATAGACTGTCGGTTTATGACCGATTCGCCGAAAAACTTTCCACGTCGCTGTCTCGGACGTTCTCACAAGTGCGCCTTCGCTTCTGCGTCGGATGCGCTGATCGGTCAGGACCTCGGTGTCGTGGGTGCGATGTCGACGGCAACCTGCAGAACGCCGCTGTCGATGAGTTCATCGATGGCACCGCCATCGAGCCCGAGTACGTCAGCACAGATCTGCCTGCTCTGCTGACCGGCAAGCGGCGCCTGCCGCATCGGCGGATCGGGTATGCGACGGAACCTTGCCACCCGAGTGGCTGCCGGCAATCCCGAGGGCAGCAGTTCGTGGTCCAGCCGGCGGTAGGCATCGCGCGCTGTCAGCTGAGGGTCCTCGAGCAGCTCCGGAAGTCGGTGCATCACCCCTGCCGGGATGCCGGCGGACTGCAACTGCGCCATCGCTTCTGCGGGCGATCGCGATGACATCCACTGTCCGAGAGCGTCATCGATTCGGGACCGTTGCTCCAGGCGACCGGCGACTGATTCGAGGGTTTCATCTGCCGCCAGATCGGCGAGACCGGCCACCTCGCACAACCGGGCCCATTGCAGGTCTTCGGTCACCGAGACCACACACCACTCGTCATCCCCGGCACACGCGTACACACCGGACGGGGCCGCGTAAGGGTCGCTGTTGCCCGGCACACCCGCCGTGCCCGGTGACAGCGCCTGCGCCGCCAGCTGGACGCCCAGTTGCATCAGGGCGGTGTCCGCCTGCGCGACCTCTACGGCTCGGCCGCGACCCGACGTGCCGCGTTCGATCAGTGTCGCCAGCACCGCCACCGCGGAGACCTGGGCGGCGATGTGATCGGGGTAGACGGTTGAACCGTCGCAGAGCAGTTCGGCGTTGTCGGGATAACGCCACATCGCGGACACGCCGCACGAGGCACGCACCAGCGGTCCGTACCCGAGCCGGGTGCGCCATGGTCCCGAGCTACCGAACGCGCTGCCTTCGGCAACGACAATGCGCGGATTGATGGCCGCCAACTCGTCGTACGACAGTCCCATCGAATTCAGCGTCCCGGGCTTGAAGTTGGCCAGCACCACGTCGGCTTGCGCCGCAAGTTCTTTGAACAGCGCGAGTCCACCCTGGTTGCGCAGATCCAGTCCGATACTGCGCTTGTTACGGTGCCCCCAGGCGACCGACGCAGCGAGTGCGGAACCACGCTTCGACTGCCGCAGACCGTCTGGATAGTTCGCATTCTCCACTTTGATGACATCTGCGCCCTGGTCGGCGAATTGGCGACTGAGTTCGGCACCGAACACGATCACACCGAGGTCGAGAACCCGCAGTCCGGCCAGCGGCGGCGCCGAGCGATCCGTCGACCCAGTCGGTTCGACCCGCAGGCCCCGAGCCGGTGGTAGGGCACGATTGTGCTCGCCCACCAGCGGTGCGCGACTGACGAACCCGGCCCGACATCCGTCGATCCCGACGTAACCCGACGGGATCCGGGTCCGCACTCCCGGCGCGATCTCGGCGTCGATCAGCGATCCGGCCTCCGCGAAGTGTTCGGTCGTCAGCACCTCAGCGAGGGTGTGGACCCCTCCGACCGGAACGCCCCTACGAGCCCCCTCCGATACGAGTTCGGCTTGGGTGTGGCCCGCGAACAGTTCGGTGATGAGCGGATCGAGCCGGTCTGCCGCGGCGAATCTGGCCGGGATGGTGTCGTATTTGGGGTCTGCGAACTGCGATGGTTCTCCCAACCACTCGAACATCCCGCGCCACTGCCGTTTTGCGAGTAGGCAGATACGCACGTGCCCGTCGGCGCACGGGAAGACCGGGTAAAAATTGGCCGCGTCCGGACGACCTCGGGGATAGTCCTCCGACCGTCCGGCAGCCGCCGAACCCTGTGTTCCGAATCCCGGATCGAAGCCGTGGACGACGACCTCGTACGCCGAGACGTCCACCACGTCGCCGTCGCCTGTCTCCAGACCCTGGTAGTACGCCAGCAGTGCCGACCACGCAGCATGAACGCCGACGGCACCCTCGACGAGCCCCGCGGGCGGCAACAGCGGCACCTCACCCGGTGCGCCAGACCGAGACAACACACCGCCCAGTGCGTAGAGCACCGGTTCTGTCGCAATCCACTCACGGTACGGTCCGGTCTGTCCGAACCCGGTGATCGAGACGTACACCAGAGCGGGATTGAGGGCTCGCAGATCATCCGGCCCCAGGCCCAGGTCGGTCATGGTGCCGGGCGCAGCCGATTCGAGGAGGATGTCGGCGTCGATGACCAGGTCTCGCAGCTGATCACGATCAGCAACCTCCGCCAGGTCGAGAGTGATCCCGAGCTTGCCCGCGTTGCGGAGCGCGAACGGGATGCTGACACCGTCGATGACGGGACCCGTACGGCGCGAGCGTGAACCATGCGGAGGTTCGACCCGGATGACCTCGGCCCCGAGGTCCGCGAGGTAGCGTCCGCACGATTCACCGAGTCCCTCGACGAGGTCGAGGACCCTGATGCCCGACAGTGGCAGAGCCTGAGCGTTGGTCATATCAGCGATCCTTGAAGTACACCGACTTGGACCGGAAGTACGGAGCCAGCCCCTCGGGTCCCAACTCCCTTCCCAGACCGGAGGATTTGACCCCGCCGAACGGGGCGGCCAATTCGAGCGCGTAGTGGTTGACGCCCACCGTGCCTGTCTCGATACGGGCCGCCAACTCGTAGCCGTGGGCCTCATCTGAGGTCCAGATGGTGCCGCCGAGGCCGTATTTGGAATCGTTGGCGATCGCAACGGCGTCGTCTTCGGTCTCGTACGGGGTGATGGTCAGCACCGGTCCGAAGATCTCCTCCTGCGCGATGGTCGCCGAATTATCCACACCCACAAACACAGTCGGCTCGACAAACCAGCCCTGCGGTTGGTCTGCGGGTACGCCGCCGCCCACCGAGATCTGGTAACCGGCCGCTCGTCCGGCCTCGACATATCCGAGGACACGTTCGCGTTGTGCCGCACTCACCAGCGGTCCGACATCGGTGTTCCTCTCGAGCGGATCGCCTATCCGCAAAGCGCGAACGGTCTCGGTGACCGCGTCCACCACCTCGCCGTACCTGCTGCGTGGGGCCAGGATTCGCGTGCTCGCATGGCAGGTCTGCCCGTTGTTCACCAACGAGACCTCGGCCAGCCCGGCGGCGAATTCGGCCAGGTCGGCATCCGCGGCGACGATGGCGGCAGATTTGCCACCGAGTTCCAGCGTCACCGGGCGCAACAACCGGCCGCACGTCTCTCCGATCGCTCGGCCCGCCGCTGTCGATCCCGTGAAGGCAACTTTGTCCACGCCCGGATGCGCGACCAGATGAGCACCATCATCGCGCCCGGCGGGAACGATGTTCAACACGCCCGGCGGCAATCCGGCCTCGTCCGCGGCATCGGCAAAGACGTAGGCATCCAGGGATGTTTCTGGTGCGGGCTTGAGCACCACCGTGCAGCCGGCGGCCAGCGCGGGAGCGATCTTCATCATCGCCAACGGCTGCGGGTAGTTCCACGGGGTGATCGCCGCGACGACGCCGACCGGTTCCCGCCGAACGACCGTCCGGCCACCGAACAGACCTGTCCGGGTCTCGTCGACGTCGGTTCCTCTGATCAAGCCCGCGTAGTAGCCGAGCATTGCTGCCGGACTGTACCCGTTGACGCCGATCGACAACGAGATCGGCATGCCGTTCTCGCGACTGACGAGTGCGGCAGTGGGCTTCGCCCGCGACTTCAGCGCCGTCGCGAACCTGTCGAGCACGTCCGCCCTTTCGGCGTTGCTCAGCGTGGCCCACGGACCGTGGAGCGCCTTTCGCGCGGCGCTGACGGCCGCGTCGATGTCGGCAGCCCCACCGAGCGCGACCGTGCCGAGCACTTTCTCCGTGGCCGCCTCGACGACATCGGTGCGAACCCCGTGTACGGGCTGCACCCACCGGCCGCCGATGAACAGGTGATTGCGGTCGAGACTGTTGCTACTCAATGTGTCTTCCGTTTCGGGTGTGCGAGGGAGATGACGTTGCTTCGGCGACCGGGGTCAGAGGACGTCGCGGTGCGCGAAAAGGGTCGACGAGACCAGCGGCGCCATCGGGCCTCCGATGAAAAGCGAGGTCTGCGCACCCTCGACCTGGTTGGTCGACGTTCCGCGGATCTGCCGGACCGCCTCAACAGCGAGGCCCATCCCGTTCACGAAGGAATCGGCGATGTTGCCTCCGCTGGTGTTCACCGGCAACTTCCCTATTCCCGCAGTGAGGTTGTCAACGGTCAACACATCCCCTGCCGCGGGTCCACTCGGCACCAGCCCGTGATCGATCAATGCCGCCACGGCGGGTCCGCTGAAGTTCTCGTAGACCTGGACGACATCGACGTCTTCGGGACCCAATCGCGCGCTCTGCCAGAGCCTGTCGGCAACTCCAGGCCGACCGCCCGCACCCGCGAAACCCGCCGAGACGTACTGGTCGTCGTTGTCGATGATCGACGAGTAACCTCCGGGCGCACCCTGTGCACCGGCGAGCAGGTATGCCGCATCCGGGCGAATCGATGCTGCACGCTCGGCCGACACCACCAACATCGCCACGGCACCGTCGCTCTCTCGCGAGCAGTCGAAGAGGTGAAAGGGTTCGGCGATCAGCCGGGAGGACTCGTAGGTCTGCACGTCAAGAGGCGATCCATACCCTTGTGCGGTCGGGTTCTGTTGGGCATGCCGGTAGGCGGCCAGCACCAAGGCCCGCAGGCCTTCTGGTGGAACACCATCGTGCTCGAGCAGTCGTTGCGTCCTCAAGGCGCAGATCTGGGCCGGTGAACCGACGCCGTGCGCAAGGTAATGCGACCCGTAGAAGTACTTGGCGTATCCGAGTCGGCCCGTGTCCGCCTGGGACATGGCCCGGTAGACCACCACGCAGTCGGCCTGACCGGTTGCGATTGCCACCGAGGCGTTGTTCAGGGCCGCCGCGACACCACCGCCACCTCCGCCCCACATCATGTTCGACCACTTCACGTCATCGACCATGAGTGCGCCACCGAGCATCGCGCCGTCCTGCCCTCCCCCGGCGTACGACACGAACCCGTCGACTTCCCGGGGCGAGATTCCCGCGTCCGCGCATGCACCGACGATGGCCTCGAGGGTCATGCGGAACTCACCGTGTGGTGATTGTCCACGCTTGTAGTGCATTTCAGACATTCCGACCACCGCGGCGGCGCCGCGCAGTTCGACCGCGCTCATACAGCTGCCCCCACATTCGCCCGACGCCAGCGCAAGAGCGGCCAGGTCGAGCCCTCGTCGCGAACGAATTCGCCGGATACGGCATCGCCGATACGGACGTTTTGCATCTCGTCTCCGAGCAGGATTCCCAACACTCGACGGTTCCCGGCTCCCGGTAATTCGACGAGCACCGTGATGTACGGCGTCCGGTGGGCCAACTCGGTGATGAACGGATACCAGCTGCGGCTCCAGCTGTAGACGGTGCCCACGGGCTCGACGTCCTCCCACAGCGGGTCGAACGTATGGCACGTTCCACACATCCATTGCGGTCCCCAGATCCACTGCGCGCACGCCCCGCAACGCTGTAACCGAAGTTTGCCGTCGAGCAAACCGTCCCAGTAAGGCTGGTCGAGACCGTCTGCCGAGGGGCCCCAGGGTTCGTCACTCATTGCCGGTGACCCCTGGGACCGCGAAATTGGCCAGCGCCGCAGCCTTCCACGCGTCGCCGCGAAGCTCCCAGGTCGATCGCAATCCAATCGTGCCGTCGTCGGCTGTCACGTAGACCACCTCACCGACACGGAGGTCGCCCTCGGTCCGGATGTCCTTGATCTCGTACTCGAGAACGCGTCCCCGGGGTACCCGCACCCCGTCGAACACGGCGGGGATGTTCTCCTGCACCATGTCAGCCAATGCGGCCTTCATGTCACCAGCCGCAACACTCTTGACATGGTTCTCGTACAACACCGTGAACTCTGGCACGCTCACCCCTTCACTCCTTCACACCCGCGCCGCGGATCGATCGCTCCATGACTTAACCTTATGCCTATAGATTAATCGGGTCAACGCCTTCCCACGTCCGCATGGCCTGGGTATCGTGCGGCACACCAACCAACCGCGAACGGAGCAGCGATGAGCATCGAGTCGCAGGAAGCTGTACTGATCGAAACTCGAGATCATGTCCGGATCATCACCATCAATCGCCCACAGGCACGCAATGCGATCAATCGTGAAGTCACCGATCTCCTCGGACGAGCGCTACACGACGCAGACGCCGACCGCGACATCAGGGCCGTTGTCTTGACCGGTGCCGGGACATCGGCATTCTGCGCAGGCGCAGACCTCAAGGCACTGGCCGCCGGTGAGCGGATCGACGCGACCGATCGCGATGCGAGGCGCTGGGGCTTCGCCGGAGTCGTCGAGCACCCGATCAGTACGCCGATCATCGCTGCAGTCAACGGGTTTGCGCTCGGCGGCGGTACGGAGCTGGTCCTCGCGGCAGATCTGGCCATCGCAGCGGAGACCGCCCAGTTCGGACTTCCCGAGGTCAAGCGCGGAATCTATGCGGCCGCGGGCGGTGCGTTTCGATTCGCCGGCCAGATACCCCCCAAGCTGGCGATGGAATATCTGCTGACCGGGAAGTCGATGGACGCCGCACGCGCGGCCGAGCTCGGCCTGATCAACCGCGTGGTGGCGGCGGACGAGCTGCTCTCCGCTGCGACGACGCTGGCAGAGCAGATCGCTGCCAACGCCCCCGTTGCCGTTCAGGCGACCAAACGCCTCGCCCGCGGAATCATCGACGGCGACATCCCTGATGAGCGTGCGGCCTGGGACGCCAACAAGGCCGAGGCTCGCACTGTGTTCAGCAGCGCCGACGCTGCCGAAGGGCCGCGCGCCTTCGCCGAAAAGCGCGATCCGATCTGGTCAGGCAGATGAGGTCGCCACAACTGCACTCAGGGCCGAAGCGAGGGCAGAACAAACGTCCTGATGAGCTTGCGATGCGCGGGATCATCGGCGCGAGCGAAATCGAGCCGGCCGACCAGGATGAACTGCAGCAGAGCGAACCACTCGTTGATCTCATCGATACTCACGTCGGTCCGGACGTCACCTCGCTCCTGTGCGGCCAGCAGGATGGGCTCCCACATTTCCCGGGTGAGTTTGGCCGCGAGGTCTGAGCTACCGACCAGTGCCGTGGCCAACTCCATCCGCTCAGGGCTGACCAGGATGCGCACGATCGGATCGCGTCGACCGTTGTCGATGAGGAAGATCAGACCTTCGACGATGACGTCGTCGAAGGTCGGCTGGCTCTGCACGAACTCCCGGGCGCGAGCGAACAGGAGTCGTGAGCGCATCTCGATCAACGCCGAGATCAGCGAATCGCGGTCCTTGAAGTACCGGTACACCGTCGGTCGGGAGACACCCGATTCGCGGGCGATGTCGTCCATCGTCGTCTTGTTGATCCCGTAGCGGAGGAACACCGATTGGGCCGCCATGAGGATTTGCGACCGGGCCTCGTCGATATCGGCGGACAAGACGATTCCGGTCTTGCGGCGAGCCATGTCGCTCCTGTCTCTCGCGGCGGGCGTTCGCACCGCATCAATACACCTGTCAGAATTCGTCCATCATCTCACGGGGGCTGCTCCAGCCGGCTTGTCGACGTCCCACACCCCCATCAGCCGGCGGACACACAAACGGCGAGACCGGACAGGGTCTCGCCGTGTGCAGAGTCTCCTCAGGCCGCCCCATAGGCGGCTCAGATCACCTGATCTTGTCGAAACGAGTGTTCACGTCGCTGTACTCCTTGCGGATAGCCAGTTTCGCAAGCTTGCCGCTGGGCAGCCGCGGCAACGGATTGTCCCTGATCACGACGTACCGCGGCACCTTGTAATCCGATACCAGGGTGTTGCAGTGTTCGATGATCGTCGCTTCGTCCACCCCACCGGAGACGCTGACGATGGCCGCCGGTGTCTCACCGAAACGGTCGTCCTGCGCAGCGATGACCGCCACCTCTTCGACTCCGTCGATCTGCGAGATGACCCGCTCGAGTTCGACTGGAGAAATGTTGATACCACCAGAGATGATGAGATCCTTGAGCCTGTCCACGAACTGCACCCGCCCTTCGGAATCGCGGGTGCCGAGGTCTCCGCTGTGCAGCCAACCGTCCCGAATTGCCTCCGCCGTTGTCTCCTCGTCCTGCCAGTAGCCCGGGGTCACCAGGGGGCCACGAACGACGATCTCACCCTCCTCGTCTGCATCGGCGAGCGTCCCATCGGGTCGCATCACCGTCACCTCGGTGAAGATGTTCCCGGTGCCGCAGCGATCCGGGTAGTCCATCGCCTCGTCACGCAGCGTGGCAGTGGCGACGCCGCCGGCTTCGGTCATCCCGTAGATCTGCCGCAGGAGTACCCCCTTGTCGGCCCATCGCTTGAGCAACGGCGTGGGTACCGCTGCGCCACCCACGATCGCTGTCCGCAGCGAGCTAAGATCTGCGTCCGCGAACTCAGGCGCGCGCGAGATTGCCTCGAAGATCAACGGCACGCCGAAGATCGCCTTCACCGAGTGCTTTTCGATGAGCTGCACCGCTCTCGCCGGATTCAGTTCCCTCTCGACCACCAGGGTCCCACCGAGCACGGTGGTGATGAGCAGTCCGTAGACCAGGCCCGGGGTGAAAGCCAGCGGCAGCACCAGCAGCGTGGTGGTCTGCGGCCGGAATCCCTCGTCGGTCAGCGTGTTCTCCAGCACGATGTTCAGCAAGGTGCGGTTGGTGAGAATCACGCCTTTCGACATACCCGTCGATCCGCTCGTGAACAGAATCGTCGTCGGCTCGTCCTCGGGTAGGTCTACTCTGAAGTCGTCATGAACTCCCGTCCGTAGCTCGGCGAGTTCGCCGAACCCGATGATGTCGTACGGTTGTCCCAGTGAGCTGGCAGCGGACGCCTCTGTCTGCAGGTTCTCGGCCGCAACCACTTTGGTGATTCCGGCGTCGTCGGCAACCTTGCGCAACTCCGCTGGTTTGAGACGACTGTTGAGTGGGACCAGCACCGCGCCGGACTTCAAGATGCCCAATGCCATTGCCGGCCACTGTAGTGAATTGGCTCCGAGCAGCCCGACGCGGTCACCGGGTGCGACACCCTGATCGACCAACGAGCGCGCGATCCGGCTCGTCCAGCCCGCGAGCTCGCGGTACGTCACCGACTCGTCGTCGACGATGATCGCGCTTCGATCACTTTCCGCGCGCGACCACCAGTGCAGAGCCGATCCGATTGTGGCGGCCATGTGTTCTCCTCAGGGTTGTGCATCGGCGACGTGCACGCAGCGTGCGTAATAGAATTCGGCCGATACGGATCGGGTGTCCGGGAACCGGAAGCGCCCGAATTTAACTACAGTCAATAGTTTAGAAAGTGGCGTAGATCACTGTCAAGGTTCTGTCGCGGACGCCGCCCTGCATCCCCGATTGCCGGTTCAGACACCGCCGGCAGCGGCGAACAGATCACGCTGGATGATCTCCTTCATGATCTCGTTCGTGCCGCCGTATATCCGTTGGATCCGGGCATCGACAAACGCCTTGGCGACCGGATACTCCTTCATGTAGCCGTATCCGCCATGCAGCTGGACACCCGTGTCGATGACGTCCCACTGCAACTCCGTGGCCGCGAGCTTCGCCTTTGCCGCATCGACGACACTCAGCTCACCTCGATTGTGTTGGCGCACTGCCCGATCGAGGAACGCTCGCGACAGATCGATTCTGGTCGCCAGGTCGGCGAGAACGAAGCCGGTGTTCTGGAACTGCGAGATCTTCTTTCCGAACGCGGACCTCTCGGAGACGTAGTCGACCGTCCACTGCAGTACCGCCTCGGCCGACATCTGCGCGGCCAGTCCGATCCCCAAGCGTTCGAGCGGCAGGCTGTCCATCAGGTGCCCGAATCCCCCACCTACCTGTCCGAGGACGTTACGAGCCGGCACCCAGACGTCGGAGAAGATCAGCTCGGCCGTGTCCTGAGCAGCAAGCCCCACCTTGTCGAGTTGCCTGCCGCGGCTGAAGCCCTCCATCCCTTCTTCGACCACCAGCAATGTGAACCCACGCGAACCCGCATCAGGGTCGGTGCGGGCCACGACTATGACCAGGTCGGCGAGTATTCCGCTCGTGATGAAGGTTTTCGTTCCGTTCAGAAGCCATCCGTCATCGCGTTTGATCGCGGAGGTGGTGATACCCCGGAGGTCGCTTCCGGTACCGGGCTCACTCATGGCGATCGCACCGATCGATTCTCCGGAGGCGAAGCCCGGCAACCAACGCGCGCGCTGCTCCTCGTCGGCCAGACGCAGCAAGTAGTTGAGCACGATGTCGTCGTTGGTCGAGAACCCCGATTGCAGCGATGCCGCTCCCACCCGCGCGAGTTCCTCGATCACCACCACCCGGAACCGGTAGTCCTGCTCGTCCGCGCCACCGAACTGTTCGGGTATCGACAGTCCGAGCAGCCCGAGCTTGCCTGCCGCACGCCAGGTGTCGCGATCGATCAGCCGTTGTTCATCCCAGCGCTCCAGATTGGGCACCACCTCGCGGTCGACGAATCCGCGTACCGTTTCGCGGTACGCCTCGTGGTCGGCTTCGAACAGATCGGACTGCATCATTCTCCTTGCGGTGAAACTGAAATGAGTTGTCTCAGACTGCGGGCTGCGGCCTGGAGGTTGCGGGTTCAGAGACCGAAGCGGACGTCGGTTCGATCATGCTGGAAGCGGGTCAGTCGGCACGCATTGACCAGTGCGGCGTTTTCGGAGTCGACATAGACGATCACGCCTTCGAGTCCGGCGTCCGCGGTATGGGTGAAAGCCGATGTCAGCAGAGCCCTGGTCAACTCCGGCTCATCGTTGGCGGGGTCTCGCGAGAGATACTCCACGACAACGCATTTACCGAACTCGTCCGACACCACGGGGTTCGTGTTCAACGTCAGTGCGCCGACCACGTGACCGCCCTCATCCTCGGCGATCAACACCGTCTTGTGATCCTGGCTCAGGTCGCGGATCAGTCCCGGGCAGGGCACGGCCGTTTCGGCCGCGCGTTCGACGAAGGCAGCCAAGGATCCCGCGCGGTCTCCATCGGCACCGACGGCGCTCACCCGCGAGAGTGGAAGAGAACTATCGACGGGTTCCTCGACCGGACGAATCAGCTTCCACACCCGCTGTATCCGGGGAATGAGGTGGCGGTCCGAGAGCCGGCCGGCGGCAGGATGATTGCCCTGTGCCCACGCGCGTAACGAACGCGCACCACTACCGAGCCAGCCGCCCTCGACTCCCACGTCGAGACCAGCCTGTTCCACGAAGAGTGTGACGATGCCCAGAGACCGCAGTTCGGGTGCGACCACCAGTTGGACATCGCCGACGCCGTGGCGATCGACGACCATCCGCAGCACTCCGGCAAGGCACTCGGGTTCTTCGTCCTCCCCTGCCCGGACCTGACGTGCCAGCATGCGTATCAGCAGCAATCGCCGGTTCGGATCACCCTGCGCAAGATCATGTTCGACATCCGAGAAATCGATCGTAGAGAACTCGGCCTCGGCGTCGTAGCCGGACGCGGACTCGAGCAGGTTGCGGACTTCGACGGCTTCGTGGTCGCTGAGCTCGGCCCGCCACTGGTAACTTATCATCTCCGCACACCCTCGGATTTCGGCGCGTCCATTACTCGGCGGCAGCGCCGTCGGCGATCAGCTTCTTGATCTCGCGTCGGAAGACCTGATTGGCCACCTCGTTCCGGCCCAGCATCATCTTGCCCGCACTGGCGCTACCCATACCTTTCTGGGACTGGCGCAACAGCGGGAAATCCTCCTCGTGCAACACGGCCAACAGGATGTCCCAGTTCTTGTTCCACCGTTTGTTCCAGTGCTCCTCGGTGAAGCCACTCACCTCGACCTTGGGCACCATCAGACGCTGTTCCATCACCGACCGCCCCGGATCTGTCGGATGCGGCCGGAACGTCAAGAGCTGAAAATGATCCGGCTGCCGCAGCAGGGTGCTGTTGGGAAGCAGGAAGTGCGTCTCGGTGACGTACTTGTCGAGCAACTCGTCGCCGGGATCCTCTTCGAGCCAACGGTCGATGGTCTTACGGGGTGCGATGAAGCGGCAGTGCCTGCCGAAATCCTCGAAGGCCATCACGTTCGTGTGAATGATCTTTCCCGCTGTGTTGGGATGGGCGTACTGGATGTGATAGCCATCGAGGAAGGCATCCTGCATGATCTTCCAGTTGACGGGTTCGTCGAATCCCGCTGACCGGAACGACACCAGCTCTCCGAGTTGGTAGCCCGCCAGGATCTCGTCCATCTCTGCGCCGAGCCAGGCCGCCACGTCGATCTCCGCGTCGGCGTTGTCGACGATCCAGACGAAGCCGTGGCGCTCCTCGGTGGGGAGCTCGATCAGTCCGTGCTCTGAACGATCGACCTCTCCGAAGGTCGAGTCTCTGGTGATTGCTCGAAGAGATCCGTCAGGATCGTACGACCACCGGTGGTAGGCGCACGAAAAGATCCGGCAGCGTCCCTTCTCCTGCTCCTCGAGCAGTGCACCGCGATGGCGGCATAGATTGACGAAGGTACGAACACTGCCATCCTTCTGCCTGACCACCAGGATGTTGTTCCGTGGCATCTGCAGCGTCATGAAGTCGCCGGCTTTCACCAATTCCGACGAATGGGCGACGATGGACGGAACCCGCCCGAAGACCTGGTCACGCTCCTGCTTGGCGAGTTGGGGATCGGTGAACTCTTCGGGCGCGAAGTCGACGATGTCGTCGAACTTGTCGGTCGTCTCGTTGCGCAACAGCTCCAGGGCCCGACGTATGCGGTCCTGGCGCGGTAGTGAAGTGGTCATGTGATCCTCCCGATCGCAGGGGTGCAGCGAGTGCAGCAGCACGCGCCGGCTGGGCTGATGATCTTAAATCTACAGCCTTTAGTTTAAGCGGACAAGTCTTCGGACGGTCCGACTACGAACTCGGCGTGAACGTGATCGGCAAACGGACACATCCGCGAACCTGGCTCGCATGCAGGATCGGCGGATCACCGTCCACCAGCCGATAGTCCGGAATCCTCCGGTGCAGTTCCTCGAGTGCGAGTCTGAGCTCGATGCGGGCGAGATGCGAGCCGATGCATCGGTGTGGCCCACCCCCGAACGACAGATGCCGATTCGGATGCCGCTGGATGTCCAGCTCGGTCGGGCTGTCAAACTCTTCGGAGTCCCGATTCGCACCACACAGCATCAAGATCACCTGATCTCCCTCGGCAATATGAACTCCGCCGAGCGTCGTGTCCTTCGTGGCACGCCGCCCCGGGATGACCGCAGCTTCGATCCGAAGAATCTCCTCGACCGCCGAAGGGATCAGTGAGGAATCGGCGATGATCTCCTGACGCTGCTCGGGGTTGTTGACAAGGTGAATGATGCTCCACGCCAACGAACCCTGCACTGTGTGCAGACCACCGATGAGCAGCAAGAAGAACATCCGGGTCAGCTCCTCGTCGGTGAGCAGTCGCGGACCGGCCTCGAGGTTCACCTCGGTGTGGACAAGCGTCGACGTGATGTCGTCACCGGGGTTCTCCCGGCGGTCGGTGACCATCTTCTGGAAATATCCCAGCATCTCCATGCCCGCGAGTGCCCGTGCCTGGTTCGACTCCTCTTCAGTTCCACCCGGTTTGCCCAGCAACATGACGTTGGTCGCCTCGGTGAAGACCTCGGCATCCTCGAGCGGCCAGTTCATGAGGGCGAGAAAGACCCGGGTCGGCAACTCGTGAGCGAACTCGCCGATGAACTCGGCTTCACCCCTGGACTCGAACTTGTCGATCAGTTCGTTCACCACAATGCGGATGCTCTCTTCGAGCTCCTTCATCCGGCCCGGACTGAACAGGGGCTGCATCGCCTGGCGATATCCGGTGTGATCGGGCGGATCGATCTCCACCGGGATGAACTTGCCGAACGACTCATCGGTGACGAGGTTGTTGGGATAACTCGAGAAGGTCTCCGGGTCGCGGAGCACTTCTTGGATCTCCCGGTACTGCGTCACGATCCAGTGGCCGCCGTGGGCCGTCGAGTACACGACGGGACCTTTGCTCGCCAACTCAGCGACTTGAGCCTGCACGGTATCGACAGGTGCAGCGATGGATTGGTCGTAGATGTCGAAGTCGACGACCAGGTCGGCCGGAGCTTGTTCAACTGTTGTCATGGGTTCCTCGCTTGTTGTTCAGGCGTGTGACGTGCTTCGAGGCACGAGTTCGAGTGCCCGCTCGGGGCACACCGCGACGGCGTCTCGGGCGGAATCGATGGTGCTGAGTCCGATGTTCGGATCTGTGATGACCGGGTAGCCCTCGTCGTCGCAATCGATGAGCTCTGGCCTTGTCCCATAACACATTCCGTGACCCGCGCAGGCCTTCCGATCTACCTCGAGGGTGAAACCCGCATCGTCGACTGGCATCGGCGTCCTAATTCTCCACAGGTTCTGGCCGCAGATCCTCGTCGAACCACATGCCGACCCGGGCGAGGGTGCCGCCATCGGTTGCGGGCAGAACCACCCCGGACATGTACGCCGAATCGTCAGAGATCAGGAACAGAGCGGCTTTGGCATTGTCGATCAGTGATGGCGGACGATTGAGCCGCAGCGAGATAGGCGACACCACGGGGTCCCAGGGCCCCGAAATCTCTTCGTACGATTGGCCGACAACCGGCGCGCCGGCATCCATCAGGAAGTTGGGCGACATCCCGTGGGTCGGAGCGATCGCGTTGACGCGGATTCCGTACTTCCCGAGATCCAGACTGAGGCCGCGCACCAGCGCGTTGACCCCGGCTTTGGTCGCCGAGTACATCGAGATGCTGTGATAGGCCAGCAGTGACGCAGCGGACGAGGTCGCGAGAATGGTGCCGCCACCATTGGCCCGCAACGCAGGCACAGCAGCCTGCGCGGTGTAGATGACACCACTGAGGTTCACGCCGCATACCGCGTGCCAGTCCTCTTCGGTGAGGTCCTGGAACTCGACCTGTTCGCCACCGGCAACCGAAGGAACACCGCCACGCGACACGATGCCGGCGTTGGCCCAGGCGACGTCCAGCTTTCCGAAATGCTCGACCGTCTTGTCGACGGCTGCGACGATCTGACTCTTCTGCGCCACGTCCGCCGTGATCGCAATGGCGTCACCACCCTGCTGCTCGACCAACTTCGCAGTGTGTTCGGCCCGCTCGGAGTCGATGTCGACCACCGCGATCTTCGCCCCCTCGGATGCGAACAGTTGTGACGCCTGCCGACCGAGACCGGATCCGGCGCCGGTGATGAGTACGACCTTGCCTTCGAGCTTCATGATGTTTCCTCCATCGTTGGGACGGGCCGCGACGACGCGGGCCAGGTCCTTCGAAATCGTGGCGCCAGGGGGCGTGTGGCCGGCGCCAAGTGGTGTCCGCGGCAAGTGGCCTAGGTCACTTTCAGCTGACATCGACAAACCTTACTACCATAGGTTTGAGACGTCAATCACGATTTGTCATCTGCTGCGTTGGGCACAAATATGCACTTCAAGCGCATTGCTTCGCGATCAGAGGGCCCCGTAAATGCAACTCAACCGACATTTCGGGAACACTGAGACATATTTCGTCCTGTGTAACTTTGCGTGGTGAGATCACGACACATCCTTTCGCATCAGCGGCAGACGTAAACTCACGCCATTAGTTTTCGGGACGGTGAGCGCACAGACCGTCCCCGCTACACGACTCGGAGGTAGACCAATGGCCCTCGACCCCACCACCCCGGTGCTGATCGGCTACGGACAGGTGAACCAGCGCGATGACACCTCACCCCTACTCGAACCGGTGGATCTCATCGCGGCAGCCGCGCGTGCAGGCGCGTCCGAGACGGTGCTGCGAGCCGTCGACTCCATTCGACTCGTCCGGATGCTCTCGTGGCGCTACCGCGACCCCGGCCTGCTACTCGGACAGCGGCTGGGTGCCGAACCCACCACGACCGAATACGTCGGCGACGGCGGCAACGGGCCCCAGACCCTGCTGAATCGCGCGTGCACGGACATCTCAGCGGGTAAGGCGAGCGTGGTCTTGATCGGCGGCGCCGAGACCTGGCGAACCAGGATGCGCCTCAAGAAGCAGGGCCGGCGGCCGGACTGGACACAGCAACAGGATGATGTCCCCAGGGCGCAGAACACAGTTGGGTCAGTGCCGATGAACGGTCACGCCGAGGAACAAAGCGGCCTCGATCGGCCGGCGCACGTATACCCCCTGTTCGAACAGGCGATCAGACTCTCCTCGGGCAGCACCGCGTCCGAACACTCCCAGAAGATCGCCGAGCTCTGGTCGACCTTCAACGCGGTTGCCGTCGAGAACGATCACGCCTGGGTCCGCACCCCCTTCACCGCCGATGAGATCGCGACGCCGTCCCCCGACAATCGACTGATCTGCGATCCGTACACCAAGCTGATGAACTCGAACAACTCCGTCGAACAGGCCGCCGCCCTGGTGCTCACGTCAGTCGCGAAGGCACGATCTCTTGGTGTGCCGCAGCAAGACTGGATCTTCCCGATCGCGGGCACCGATGCTCACGACACCTACGCGATCAGTGAACGTCACCGACTCGACCGATCCCCCGCGATCCGGATCGCGGGCCGTGAGGTCCTGCAGTTGGCCGGCATGGGCATCGACGACGTCGACTTCGTCGACATCTACTCGTGTTTTCCATCCGCCGTCCAGATCGCGGCCACCGAGCTCGGCCTGCCACTTAGCGGATCAGATCGCCCCTTGACCGTCACCGGCGGTCTCAGCTTCGCCGGTGGGCCGTGGAACAACTACGTGTCGCACTCGATCGCGACGATGGCGGAAAGGCTCCGCGCCAATCCCGGGAGCAGCGGCTTGGTGACCGCCAACGGCGGCTACCTGACAAAACATGCCTTCGGGATCTACAGCACTGAACCTCCCCAGCACGGGTTCCGTTGGGCGGATACCCAATCCGAGGTCGATCGACTACCGACAGTGGTCGCCGATCACACGTGGCGCGGGAGCGGCACAATCGAATCGTGGACCGTCACCTATGACCGCGACGGCTCTCCCGAAACGGGTCTGATCGCGGTGCGAACACCCACGGGTGGCCGAACCCTTGCCGCAATCGACGATGCAGACCAGGTCCGACAGATGCTCGACTCCGAGCCCGCAGGCATGAATGTCACGGTGGGCGAAGGCAGGGTCGCCACCTTCAGTTGAGGCACTGAGTGCATAAACCTACAGACATGAGCCAAGTAGGAGCAGTTCAAGGCAATTTTTCTGAAACACTAGATTGTTTAAATCTAATGACTGTAGGCTTCGCTCTCGTCACATGGTGACGTAAACCACTCCGGACATCATCGTCCGAAGATCAGGAGCGAAGAACATGCGTATCAGATCCGGAACCCTCGTCATCGCGGCCAGCGCCAGCTTGGTCCTGGCACTCTCCGCTTGCGGAGACGACAGCTCGAGTGACACCCCAACCTCGTCCAATCAAACCTTCACCGGCGACCCGGTCACGGTGATGACCATCGCCCCCGTCGACACCGCCGCCATCAATCAGCCAGAAATCCACGACGCGGCGAAGGCGGCGGCGACCTCGATCAACAACGCCGGCGGTCTGAACGGGCACGAGGTCAAGGTCATCAATTGCAACGACGGAAACGACACGAACAAGGCGGCAGAATGTGCACGCCAGGCCGTCTCCGAGAACGTGGTCGCGGTACTGGGTGGCTTCACCACGAACGGCGCCACCATCAACCCGATCCTCGATCAAGCCGGCATCCCCTGGATCGGCGCTCCTGGATTCTCGCCGAATGAACTGGCCGACAAGAACTCCTTCCCC
The DNA here is from genome assembly GCF_017377795.1 of Williamsia soli. Lineage (GTDB taxonomy): Bacteria > Actinomycetota > Actinomycetes > Mycobacteriales > Mycobacteriaceae > Williamsia > Williamsia soli. Next base: position 86,538 of record NZ_JAFRDR010000003.1, read on the forward strand.
CTGCTGTCCGGCGCCCCCACGTTCGCCGGCATCGCAGCCAAAGCGGTGAAGGACGGCTGCACGTCCGTCGCCACCGTCCTGTACGACACACCGACCACAGGTAAGGCCGTCGATCTGATCAATCTCGGCCTGACCGCGGCGGGTGGTCAGCCGGCGACCAACATCAAGGTCCCGACAACAACAACCGACTTCGGCAGTGTCGCGAAGTCTGCAGGTGAAGCCGACTGCGCCATCATCGGACTACCCAACGATCAGACCGTCGCCGTCGCCAAAGCGGGCGAGAGCGTCGGTGTCGACACCCGGTACTACATCCTGTCGGGAGGCCTGAACGACACGGTGCTCTCCCAGGCGGGCAAGGCATTCGAGGGCGCGGGCTCGGCGAGCAACTTCGTGGTCGCCAGCAACCCGGTCTGGGACGAAGCAAAGGCATCCACCGACGATGTCGACTGGACCGGTCCGTACAACCAGGACACCTGGGCGTCGTACCGGGTGTTCGCCGACGTGATGACAGGACAACCCGACATCACAGCAGCAACGGTCACCGCAGCGATGAACGGCGCCAAAGACATCGACGCCGGCGGACTCATGGCACCGGTCGACTTCACCACCGAGTTCGCTGTTCCGGGCCTGAACCGGGTCTTCAACCGCAACGTCGTCTACATCACGGCCGACGGTGGAGAGGTCGCCCAAGAAGGCGGCTTCGAAGACCTGGGTCCGTTCTTCGGCCAGTAGTACTACCCGCGGTGCGGCCCTGCCTCCGATCTCGGCAGGGCCGCATCCCCTCTCCAGCCCAGAAAGACAGCCAATGAGCACAACCGTCACCGCAGTACCCGCGGTACATCTAGATCATCTGACAGCCGGGTATGGCGGGACGCCCGCTGTCCACGACCTCGACATCCGGGTCGAACCCGGGCAGATCGTGTCGCTGCTCGGCGCCAACGGCGCGGGCAAGACCACCACACTGCTGACCATCGCCGGCGAGATCTCCCCGATGAGCGGAGACGTGCAGGTGCTCGGAGACTCGAAACGTCGCAGCCTCGATCACCGCGCCCGGCACGGACTCGGCTACCTCACCGAAGAACGCTGTGTCTTCATGAATCTGACCGGGCGAGAGAATCTTTCGTTGGGTCGAGGGTCGGTGGACGCCGCTCTCGAGTATTTTCCCGAATTGCGGGAACACCTGGGCAAAAAGGCCGGACTGATGTCCGGTGGGCAACAACAGATGCTTGCCCTCGGTCGCGTACTGGCCGGGCAACCGAAGGTACTCCTGGCCGATGAACTCTCACTCGGCCTCGCGCCATTGATCGTGCAGCGGCTACTGAAAGTGCTACGGGAGGCCGCCGACCGCGGCGTTGCTGTGGTCCTGGTCGAGCAGCACGTCCGGCACGCACTCGAGATCGCCGACCACGCGTATGTTCTGCGGCGCGGCCGGGTCGTGCTCGACGGACCCGCCGCAGACCTCCGCGGCTCAGCAGACGAAATCGCACAACACTACTTGACCGGGGAATCATGATGGACATACTCACTTTTGCCTTTCTCGGCCTGGGGACCGGTTCCATCTACGCGCTGTTGGCGATGGGTTTGGTCCTGATCTATCGCGGTTCCGGCGTGATCAACTTCGCGCACGGAGCATTCGCCCTCCTGGGTGCGTACACGGTCTTCCAATTGCGCACCGAGGCCGAACTGCCGTTCTACATCGCGCTCGTGGTGGCCATGGTCGTCGTTGCGGTGACAGCGATACTCGTGCACTTCCTCGTCATGCGACCCCTGCGCTCGGCGAGCCCGCTCGCCAGGGTCATCGCCACACTCGGCGTACTCACGATCGTGACGCAGGGGGTCCTGCTGAAGTACGGGGCCGAGCAACGCACCGTCGATGTCCCGGTGTCCACCGACTCGATCAGCCTCACCGACGACCTGCTCATCGGCAAACAAAACATCTACCTTCTGCTCATCACGGTCGTCTCTGCGGTTGTCCTCGCCGCGATCAGCAACCGCACCAAAGTCGGACGAGCATTGTCCGCATCAGCCGAAAATCCCCGAGCCGCAGCAGCCCTCGGCTGGTCGCCCGACCTTCTCGCCTCCCTCACCTGGGGCCTTGCCGGGGCTCTCGCCGCCGTCGCAGGTGCATTCTTCCCGGCGACCTCGTCCGGCTTCATCTCGGTGACCCAGATGAGCGCCCTCATCATCGGGGCGCTCGCCACGGCGCTCCTCGCCGAGTTCAGGTCGTACGCGCTCGCGGTGGTGGGCGGTCTCCTGATCGGGATGGGGCAAGCGCTCGCCACCCGCTACATCGACCAGACCGGCGTGGCCGATGCAGTGCCGTTCATCGTGATCATTCTGGTGTTGGTGGTTCGTGGCCGCGGACTGCCCGTGCGCGGCATGATCACCGACCGGCTACCCCGCGTCGGAACCGGCCGGATCCGCCCGGTGCCGGTTCTGATCGCCGCTGTACTCGCCTTCGTCATCGTACGTTTTGCCGTGCCGGACGATTGGCAGCCCGCGATCATCGTTTCGATCACCTTTGCCATCGTCGGACTGTCCGTTGTGGTCATCACCGGATACGCCGGCCAACTCTCACTGGCACAGTTCGCGCTCGGTGGTGTGGGCGCCTATGCCGCAGGCCGATTGGCCGCAGCACAGGGCTGGCCGATGGAACCGGCGCTGATCGCCGGCGTCCTGGTGGCCATGATCGTCGGATTCGTCATCGGACTACCGGCCCTGCGCACCCGCGGCGTCAATCTCGCGGTGATCACCTTCGGCCTCGGCTTCGTCATCTACCAACTCGTCTTCGCCAACAGTGACTACACCGGCCGCGACGCCCAGACCAAGATCGACTCCCCGACCTTCCTCGGTCTGGACGTCGACCCGGTGACCCATCCGGCCAATTACAGCACCATCTGCCTTGTCGCTCTGGTGGTGGTAGCCCTTGTCGTCGCAAACCTGCGCCGCAGCCGCGTCGGGCGACGGTTGCTCGCCGTCCGCACCAATGAACGGGCGGCAGCAGCCGTCGGTGTCAACGTCTTCCAATCGAAGTTGTACGCGTTCACCATTTCTGCGGGTATCGCCGGACTCGGCGGCGCCCTGTACGGGTTCAGCTACTCCACCATCCTCTACCAGCAACTGTTCCCGTCCGAAATGTCGATCAACGTCTTGGTGCTCACCGTGATCGGAGGCGCCGGGTACGTCCTCGGACCGATGGTCGGGGCAACGCTGGCCACCGGCGGCGTCGGTGTCCTCTTCTTCGGCGACGCCACCACCAGCGCCGATTCGAGTTTCGTCAAGTACCTACCGTTGATCACCGGATTCCTGCTGCTCGTCACCTTGATCGGCAGTCAGAACGGCATCGTCGATCGTGCGCAGACGCTGCTGGCCGAACTCTGGCAGAAGGTACCGACCCGGCGGCGTACAACTGCGGCGCAGACGGTTCCCGTGCGGTCGACGGGTGTCAAGGCGGAGGTCACGCCACACACGCTCGACATCATCGGCGTCACACAACGTTTCGGTGGCTTCACGGCCCTCTCAGAGGTGTCGATGACCGTCAGCCCCGGCCAGGTCGTCGGATTGCTCGGACCCAACGGGGCCGGTAAGACGACCTTGATCGATGCCGTGACCGGCTACAACCGGATCTCCGACGGATCCGTCCGATGGGATCAGCAGGACATGACGTCCTGGTCGCCACACCGGCGCGCCCGCGCCGGCCTGTCGAGGTCGTTCCAGTCGCTGGAACTCTTCAACGACTTGACCGTCCGCGAGAATCTGTTGGCGGCCTCGGATTCGCGAGACCTGTTGGCCTACGTGACCAATCTGTTCTATCCGGGACCGTCGCGTCCCACCGACACCGTGCTGGCAGCCATCGAGGAACTCGGCCTCAGCGATGTGCTGGACGTGCGGGCCGAGGAACTGTCCTACGGGCGGAGGCGGCTGGTCGCCATCGCCCGTGCGGTGGCGACAAGGCCATCGATCCTGCTCCTCGACGAGCCCGCCGCCGGGCTCGACGAAGAGGAAAGCCGCGAGGTCGGACATCTCATCCGGCGTCTGGCCGATGATTGGGGCATCGGCGTCCTTCTCATCGAACACGATGTGCCCATGGTGCTCCGGACTGCCGACCGGGTTCACGTCCTCGACTTCGGACGGACGATCGCCGCGGGCACACCTGATGAGATCCGCGGTGACGAAGCGGTTCGCGCAGCGTATCTCGGGGAGCCGGTGGCGTCGGCGGAGGACACGGCCGAAGTCATCCGCCAGTAGTTCCGGACAAACCCACTCGTTCCAGGCACGTCCAGGTGTTGCAACACCTGGGTGTGCCTGGAACGCCTGGGTTTACGGGGCGCGGCGAGATCGTCACCGGACCTTCGCGTACAGCTGCGGCACACCGGCGTAGGTCTGCCGCAGGTTCGGCTTCGAGATCTTGCCGCTGGCCATCCGCGGCAATGGCCCGTCCGTGAACACCACATATCTGGGCACCTTGTAGTCGGCGAGATTATCGTTGCAGTGGGCGACCACGTCAGCTTCGGTCAGGCCGTCGACCCTCGCGAGAATCGCAGCCGGTGTCTCCCCGAACTTCTCGTCGTCCACGCTGATCACGGCAACCTCCTCGACACCCGGCAGCTGGCTGATCACATGCTCGATCTCTGCAGGTGAGATGTTGAGTCCACCGGAGATGATCAGGTCCTTGAGGCGATCGACAAACGTGAGATACCCGTTCTCGTCGAGCTTCCCGAGATCGCCCGTGCGCAGCCAACCGTCGACAAAGGCCGCCCGCGTCGCCTCGTCGTTGCGCCAGTAACCCGGCATCATGCCCGGACCGCGCAGCAAGATCTCCCCCGGTTCGTTCGGCGCACAATCCTTGCCTTCGGCATCTACTACCCGGATCTTCGTGAAGATCCCTCCCCATCCGCACTTGTCCGGGTGTTCGGCGGCCTCATCACGCGGCATCACCGTTGCCGATCCGCCGATCTCGGTCTGCCCGTACAGCTGCCGCAACTGCACACCTCTGGCCAACCAGGTGCCGACCAACGACGGTGACACGCGCGCACCCCCGACGTGGGCGGTGGTCAGGTGGCTCAGATCTGCGTCGTCGTAGCCCGGAACCCGGGAGATCTGCTCCCAGAGGATCGGCGGTCCGGTGAAGGTGGTCGCGCGAGACTCGACCAAGACGCGCAGGGCAACTGCGGGATCGAAACCAGGTTGTAGCAGCAAGGTGCCCCCATGCAGCACGGTACGAGCAATACCCCAGATGATGCCTCCCGCGGTGAACAGCGGGATTGCCAACAGTGGCCGTAAGCCGTTGTGTCCTATCGGTTCCTGCATTGCCCATTGATGCATCATTCCGGCGATGGTGGCGTGGGTGAAGATGACACCTTTCGGAGCGCCGGTTGTGCCACTGGTGAACACGATCGCCGTAGGATCCGACAATTCGGCCACCGGGGTTCGGAACGCGGGGGTGGCGGCACCCCGTAGCGGCCGGACATCCCGCTCGAACTCCGCGACCGCGAAGGTCTGTCCAACGGTGCGCACCTCGTCGAGTCGCGGGCGCAATCCCGAGTCGCAGTACACCACCACCGGTTCACACGTGTCTACGAGGGCTTCGAGTTCGCGTGCGAGAAAACGTTGGTTGAACGGCGCCACGATCGCGCCCACCCTCATCGCCCCCAACGCTGCGACGCACCACTCCAGCGAGTTCTTCCCGAGCAGACCGACGCGGTCTCCCGCCCTGACTCCCCTCGATGCGAGGTCGTGTGCCACTGTGTCGATCCAGCTGCCCAGCTCGTTGTAGGTCACCTCGTCACCGGCGAAGTCGATCGCCACCTGTTCTGGCACCGCCCGTGCCCAGTAGGTCAGCGCATCGATCACGGTGCCACTCATCGGTTTCCTCCTGCTGTTGTCCGAGTGTCCCGGGACACCTCTACGTTGATTCCGGTCAGGTGCGATTGATTGCTCAGTGGATCGAAAGCTCCCGCACCGGTCGGCGCGAGCTGGTTGGCGTTCACCCCCGGGTGTCTACGGGCGACGTCGAGACTCCTGGCGGTGCGCTGGCCCCAACCGTGTGTCATTGCCACGACACCCGTTCTGAGGGTGTCGTCGCACACGGCCACCGCGTCGATGGCGCCATACCGATTGCTTACCCGGACGGTGTCCCCGTCGACAATGTCCAACCGGCACGCATCGACGGGGTTGATCCACAGCGGATTATCCTGATGAACACCGTGTTTGAGTACCGGGACGTTGTGTAACCAGCTGTTGACCATGAAGTTGGTGCGGCGGGTGATGAGCTTCAGCTGCCCGACAGGTTCGGCGAGCAGCTCAGCGTACAGATCGGCCGCAGCTCTGCGGGCACTCTCGAATACGGCCGGACAGCAATCGATCAGACCGTTCTCGTGCTGCACGGCAATGCTGAAGACCTGAGAAGGAACGGCTTCGGGTAACACCGCTGTCTGGCACGGCAATGTCTTCAAAAGATCGATGGACAGACCTGCATCGCTCATCAGGGTATCGACGATCGCATAGGGATCGGGGCTCGGATCGTCAAGGAGCGTGGCCACACCCATCTCTTGGAGAATCCGCGAGAGTATCCACCAGTCATCGCGGCGCTCGCCCGCGGGCGCTGTCACGGCAGGGGTGTATTGCACGTACGGTTCCATCGCGACACCCATGGTGTTCAGGAAGTTCACGTCTTCGCGTTCCAGCCAATCGGTGGCGGGCAGAACGTAATCCGCCATCTCGCCGGTGACCGTGCGATACAGGTCGATGCTGACGAGCAGTTCGAGCTCCTCGAAAGCCTCACGCAGTCGGGCTCCCCCGCCGATCGACAGCAACGGATTGCCCGACACCACGATCAACGCGCGGATCGGATCGTCTGGATTCTCGATGAAGTCAGGCAGCAGAGCTGCGGGCAGATCGCCGCTCACGGTTCGCATGGTGCCCAGTGGGCCGGTGAAGAACGGATCCTCGCGTCTGCGTTTCGAGTTCTGGACCACGTCGGCGACGCCGCGCGAGTAGATGTTGCCTCCGCGGCGTCCCAGGTTGCCGGACAGCAGACTCACCATCGTGAGCATCCAGTAGGCCAGGGCACCTTGCCTGCCCTGATTGACGCCCGTGGCCATATAGACACTCGCGGTCGGTGCCCCACAGAACTCATCCGCCACGGTGCTGATGCGACCGGCGTCGATTCCGGTGACCTCGGCAACTCGCTCGACCGGGTACTGCGCCACGAAGTCGAGCAGTTCGTCGATCCTCTCCGCGTGGCGTTCCACCTCGTCGCGATCGAAACCGATCCGAAAGGCGATCTCGTGCAGGATCCCCGCCAGGAAGTAGAAGTCGGTATCCGGCTTGATCAGCAGCACCTCGCCGGTGTCGGGTCCCGACGACTCGATCTGGCGCGGATTGACGAACAGTGTTGTACCGCCCCGCTTTTTCACATTTCTGATCTTCGCCATCGGATCCGAGATGTGAATGAGCGTCATGTGCGACACCTGGGGGTTACTGCCGAGGCACAGGAAATAGTCGGTGTGGAGCAGATCGGGGATCGGATGTGCCATCGATGCCCCATAGATCGCTTCACTTGCGGCATATTTGGCGGACGTGTCCTGTGTCCCGGCGCTGAACCGCATCCGGGTGTCGAATCCGCGGGCAATCGAGGCTGCGTTCGCGTAGTAGGCACCATTGAAGGCAGAAGGGTTGCCCTGGTAGATACCGATGGAATCGCGACCGTGGTCGCGACGGAGTTGCACCAGCTTCCCGGCGATCTCCCTCACCGCTTCATCCCAGCTGATGGGCTCGAAGACACCGCGTTCTTCGCTTCGCGGGTTGATTCGCTTCAGGGGTCTGTCAATCCGGTCCGGGTCGTCGTGAACCTGCAGGTAATGCACACCCTTGTGGCAGGCGAATCCCTGGTGCACAGGGTGATCGTGGTCTGGTTGTAGGCGGACGACCGCCCCGTCGGCGACGTCGGCCAGCACTCCACACCCAGGTTCGCAGATCCGGCAGAAGGTATGCACCTGGCTCGGCGCGGGCCCGCTCATCCGACGACTGCCGCAGACGACGATCTGCTCGCACCGGCCACCGCCACCGCCTCGTGCGCATCGACGATCTTGATACGTGGCCGACCGACCTCGCGGCCCCGCTCCCGCTCGTAGCGGTCGATTGTCCGCCAGTCCGCACCGCTGAGTGCATCCGGGCAACGTTGCCGCACCAGCTCTTCGACGTCGGCTAGCGTCCCCGACGGCGCACCCAACACGCCCCGGCGATGATCGTCGAGCAGTGTGGTGACCGTCTCCGCTGCGCAGTAACGATTGGTGCCGATCACCCCGGTCGCACCTCGTTTGATCCAGCCGGCCACGTAGTGCCCCGCGACTGCAGTTCCGGTCGTCGGCTCGACAACGCGCCCTTCGACGTTGACCACTGTGCCGGTCGCGGAGTCGAAAGGCAGTCCGTCGATCGGTCTGCCGCGGTATCCGACTGCCCGCAAGAGCAATCCGCAGTCGATACGGCTGGTGGTCCCGGCTGCGGTATCGGTCACTTGTAGTGCCTCGACATGGTCAGAACCGATGAGCGCTCCTGGCGTGGACCCGAAACGAAAGACGATGCGGCGATTGCCAGGCGTCGCCTGCCGCCGGGCGTACTCGGCGAGAATCTGCGTCTTGATCGGAGCGTCCGGTCCGGCCGTCACCGAGCCCTCGACGATGACGTCGATTCCGGGCAGGGAGCCCAGGGCCAGCAGTTCTGGGGTGGTACAGGCGGCGAACTCGGGACCCCGACGGCCGAGAACGATCACTTCTTCGACCGCGCTGTCGGCCAACGTCGTCAGCGCATGGTCAGCAATATCCGTCCGCCGTAGAGCTTTTGCGTCGGAGACCAGGATGCGTGCGACGTCCAGGGCCACGTTGCCGTTGCCGACGACCACCACCCGTCTCGTCGACAGATCGAAGGAGGCGTTGGCCTGGTCGGGATGCCCGTTGTACCAGGCGACGAACTCCCGCGCCGAGCCGCTGCCGGGTAGATCTTCGCCGGCGATCCCGAGCCGCCGGTCACCCGATGCTCCGGATGCGTGGATCACCGCGTGGTGATGGGCCAAGACCTCGTCGAGGCTGAGGTCCCGTCCGACGTCGACGCCCAGATGAAACGTGAAGCCCGTGCGGCTCGCGGTGCGGTTGAACACCTTGTCCACGGTCTTGGTGCGCCAGTGATCCGGCGCGACCCCGAACCGGACCAACCCACCGGCCACAGGGAGCCGCTCGAACATGGTGACCTCTGCGGCGATGTCGCGGCGCGCGAGCAATTCTTCGGCCGCGTAGAACGCGGACGGTCCCGAACCGACGATCGCAACCCGCAGCGCCGGCGGATCATCGACACGCGCTGTCGCGAGCGTCAGGGGTAGCGGTTGCACATGCGTCCCTGAGTCCGTCGCTCGTGGGTTTCGTTGGAAGTAATCGGCATTCATCTCCCGGTATCGGTCGACGTCTGGAGCGATCGCGTCCCCGGGCACGATCGCATCCACCGGACACACGTCTGCGCAGGCTCCGCAGTCGATGCACGTGGACGGGTCGATGTAGAGCATCTCGGTGCGCGAATAGTCCCGTTCCGCGGGCGTGGGGTGAATGCAGTCGACCGGACACACAGCGACGCAGGTGGCGTCGTTGCAGCAGTTCTGGGTGACGACGTAGGCCATCAGGATCGCTCCTCGCTCAGTCGGGTCACGCTGACCGGGACTCCGTTGAAGATGGGTGATGAGGTCAGTGCCTCGAGTTCGGTGGAGTCATCCACCAAAGCGTTGTAGTTGCTTCCGGGAACGGCCTCCGATCGTGGCGTCCGCAGGCCCGGTCCGCTGTGTCCCCATCCGTGCGGCATGCTCACCACGCCGGTGCGCATGGCGTCGTCGACCCGCAGTTCGGCGAGCACAGTGTTCGTGGAGGACGTGACGGCCACCCGGTCACCGTCCACCAGGCCGCGCATCGCGGCGTCGTGCGGGTCCATCATCAGCGCGCACTGCCCACCGTCCGGCTGCGGAAGCGCGTTGTGCAACCACGAGTTCATCCCCCGTCGCTGCCGTCGGTTGATGAGCAAGAGGTCGTCGGTGGGGCGGTCCACTGACGCACGTAACCTCGGCAGATCGGCGGTGATCATCGGTGGGACCAGGTTGATCCGACCATCCGGAGTCCGCAGAACCTCAGGCAGCCGGGGAGTCAGAGGGCCGTAGTCGATGCCGTTCGGGTTGTGCTCCAGCAGTTCGAGAGTCAGGCCTGCAGGTTCGAGACCGAACCGATCGCCATAGGGCCCGCTGCGGAGCCGAAGGTCCAGGAGGCGAAGCGGACCGCGGCGTGACCCGGAGGCCATCGCCGCCGCGTCCGGTTCGCAGCCGGCGAGCTTCGCTGCTCGGCGGGTGGCGATGACAGCCACGTCGTCATCGATCTCCTCGACCGTCCGTTCCGGAGTCCCCTTCGCTATTGCCGCCAGCCGCAGCAGGATCTGCCACTCGGCGCGTTCATCGTCGGCGAGATCCAGCAACGGCGGGGTGTACCGGGCGACATTTCGGATCTGGAAGTGGGCCAGCGTCACATCGTGGTGCCCACGGGTCACCAACGGCGGCGGCGGCAAGATGACGTCGGCGTAGCGCGTCGTCTCATTCACGTAGCAGTCGATCGACACCATGAAATCGAGGGCGCCGAGGGCCCGCTCGATCGCAGCGCTGTTGGGGAGCGAGCGCGCCGGGTTACCTGCGAGGGTGATCAGAGCTCGGGTCCGGCCGGGCCCGGGGGTCAGGATCTCCTCTGCGAAGCAGACACCCGGCAACTCCCCCATCGCCTCCGGGAGATCACGCACCCGCGAACGCCACCGGTCGAACATGAGCTTCGGTGGTCTCGACACCGGCCATGTGTTCTGACCGCCGGCCGGCGGGAGCGAGAACATCGCACCGCCTGGTCGGTCCAGGTTCCCCGTGACGATGGTCAGGACTTCGACGAGCCAGTTGGCCAGAGTTCCGAACTCCTGCATGCAAGTACCGATCCGGCCGTGTGCCACCGCTGAAGGTGCACCGGCGAAATCGCGCGCGACCGTACGGATCAGCTCCGCGTCGATGCCGCACGCCGTCGCGACCACATCCGGTCCATAATCGGCAGTGAGGGTGAGCATCTCGTCGAGACCGTCCACCACGTCCGGCATCCGATCAGGCCGGATCAAACCCTCTGCCGCAATGACGTGGAGCAGTCCGAGCAGGAACAAGGCATCGGTACCCGGCCGAATCGGCACGTGGAGATCGGCGACCTCAGCGGTGCGGGTGCGAACCGGATCCACCACCACAAGCGTGCCGCCCCGTTGCCGAAGAGCACGCAATCTCTGCTCCATACCGGGTGCTGTCACGGTACTGCCGTTCGACACCATCGGGTTCGAACCCAGGACCAGAAAGTAGTCGGTGCGGTCGATGTCGGGCAGGCTCAGTCCCAGCCCACCGCCGTAGAGCAGCATGTGCGCCAGATTCTTCGGCCAGGTGTCGACACTGGCCGGTGAATAGATGTTCTTCGTACGGACCGCGCTGATCAGCTCACCCAGGTAGAAGGTGGCGTCGAGGTGGTGCGCGGCAGGATTGCCGTGATAGATGGCGCAACTGCCGGGGTCGGCAACGAATTCGGGAAGGCGTCTGCCGATCTCGGCGAATGCCTCATCCCACGTCGCCTCCCGGAAACCGCCGGTGTCGGCGCGCAGCAACGGCGTCCGGATGCGGTCCGAGTCGCCCTCGATCCGGCCCAGACCCAAACCCTTGGCACAACTGTGTCCGCCGCTCAGCAAGTCGTCGGGGTTCGGCGCCACACCGACAACTGTTCTGCCCTCGAGCTCCACCAGCAACCCGCAGGTCGATTCGCAGAGTGGACATATCCGATGTCCAGTAGGCCTTTTCACGGAGACGGTCACGGTGTCCTCCGTTCGTGATCTTCGATCGCTGCAATCGCTACCGGCACGGCGGTCAGCGTCGGCATCGCGTTGATCGCCTGCACACCCTGGCCGCGACCGGTGAGAGCGTTGACGTTGGCACCGGACTCCCCGTCGTCGATGCTCCCGAAGCAATGGGTGATCGCCACTGTTCCGCGAGTGAGGGTGGCATCGCTCCGCGCGCAGGTCCGAAGCTTTCCCGACGACGATCGGACTTCGACGTCCTGACCGTCGCGGAGTCCGAGGACAGTCAGATCGCGGGGATGGACGGAGACCGGATTGATCCCACCAGGGACCAGCCCCGGAACCCTGGTGCCGGTGGAGTTCACCGCCTCGCGAATGCGTCGTACGGTCAGCAGGAACGGATACCGCACAGCGGCAGTCGTTTCGGCCAACGCCGAGCGCAACTCGGCGGCGACGTCGTCAGGCATCAGGGTCAGGCGGTGTGCGGCCCGGTCCGGGTCGGCAGGGCCGACGATCGCATCGCTGCGAGGCGCAAGACGCCCGTGAGGTGCGGCTGTCAGATCGTTCACCGGAACCCGGCCCCGTTCGGCCGCCATCGCCAGCAGATCATCGGCCGTTGGCGGGTCGCCGGGGTCGAGTTGCCGTCCCGCGAACTTGATCGGCTGGCCCGACGCGGCCGCGAGGTCGAAGAAGAAGCGCCAGTCGTCGACCACCCCGGCCGGCGGCGACACCACAGCGGGTGTGAATTGGGCGAACGGGGTCGGGAAAAACGGCTCCATGATCATGGTGTGATCGGCACGCTCGTACATCGTCGTCGGAGCGATCACGTAATCCGCCAGTCGAGCGGTGTCAGACATCCAGGGGTCGATGCTCACCAACAGGTCCAGCGACCGCAAGGCCCGGAGCGTCTTGTCTCGATCAGGTAGTGCTGCCGCCGGGTTGCCGCCGGAGACGATCAGCGCGCGGACCCGGTCTGGGCCCGGTTCGAGGATCTCGTCGGCGAGAATGCCCGACGGCAGTTCCCCGCGAATCGCCCGCAGCCCACCGATTCGGCTGCGAAAGCCTTTACGGTAAGCGCGCTCGGCCGGGGCGACCTCCGCCCGCGCCGGCACCTGCCGGGTGAGCACCGCACGGTCGTCGGCCGGTTCGCCTTCCCGTAGAAACCTGCCGCAGACCACGTTCAGGGCCGCGAGCAGGTGCTCGGCCACGTTCGAGTGCGGGCCCATGCACACCCCGGTACCGCTGGTCGCCATCCCCCGCGAACCACCCGCGAAAACCCTCGCCGTCTCGACGACCTGCTCGGCGGGTACGGCGCAGATTCGTTGAACCACAGTCGGCGTCACCTGCGAGACGGCCCCGATCAACTGCGGCAAGTCCGCAACATACTGCGCAGTGAAGTGGTGGTCATGCAGGCTCTCCGCGAGAATCACGTGCAACAGCCCCGCGAACAGGACCGCATCGGTACCAGGGCGGGGGGTCAGATGGATATCGGCCAGTGCGGCGGTCTCGGTGCGCCGCGGATCCACGACGATGAGGCGGAGCCCACGCTCGCGAGCGGACCGCAACGTCCAGGACGGATTCTGGACCACAGCTCCGTCCCCATCGCCTCCGTTGCCCGAGACGACCGGATTGGTCCCGGCAAGGAGCCAAACGTCGGCATTCTCGATTCGTTGCCTACCGCCGAGGTACGACCCCATACGTTCAGCAACAACCCATTTCGCCGACTGGTCGATGGTCATGGTGGAGAACAGCTTGTGAGATCCGGTGCCACGGAACCACGCGCGCGCCATCAGCGGGGTGAGTGCAGCAAAATTGTGCTGAGTCCCGGTGAACAGGGCCACCGAATCAGGTCCGTACCGGGCAATCACCTCATCGAGGCGTGCCGCGATGTCGCGGACCGCATCTGCCGTGGCAATCGGCACGTGTCCGGCCCCGTCGACGTGTGTCCTGTCCGATCTTCGGAGCGAGGTGGTCAGTCGGTCTGGGCTGTGGGTCAGATCGCCGCCCCGACGGCCTTTCGGACACGTGTACCCACCGGAGATCGGGTGCTGGGTGTCGCCGAGTATCCGGCCTATCCGACCGTCTTCCACATCGACGAGGACCCCGCACGACGAGGCGCACAAGCGGCAGTAGGAAACGTGGCGAGACGTGTTGGCGAGCATGCGCACCCTCGACGACGCCGTCAGGCCTGCGTCGGTATTCCCTGGACGGCCAGTGCCTCCTGTGGGACCGCCGGAAACCGCTGCCGCAACTTCGGTTTGGCCAACTTTCCGGAAAACGTGCGCGGCAGGGGCTCGTCCAGGGCGACTGCGTGCTTCGGGCGCTTGAACTTTGCGAGTTGCTCGCCGGCGACCAGTGCGATGTCGGCCACGATGTCGTCAGCGGAGCGATCGCTGTGGAAGACCACCATCGGCACCTCGCCCCAGCGGTCGTCCTTCACACCGATGACCGCGAGGTCGACCAGGCCCTCGATTCCGTGCAACGCATTCTCGATCTCGGCCGGGTAGACGTTGAGACCACCTGAGATGAGCATGTCCTTGCTGCGGTCGACGATCTTCAGGAATCCCGAGTCATCCTTCAACCCCAGGTCGCCGGTGCGCAGCCAACCGTCGACCAAGGTCGACGCGGTCGATTCGGGCTTGCGCCAGTATTCGCGCAACACGTGCTCGCCGCGAACCAGGATCTCGCCGACCTCACCGGAGGGGGTATCGACACCGGGATCGCCGATCCGGACGTGGGTTCCCACCATCGGCAATCCGGCAAATCCTGGGCGGGACCGAGCATCCTCGTACTGCAGGGTGGTCACCATCCCCGACGCCTCGGTCAGGCCATAGCACTGCGTCAGCGGGATGCCGTGCGAGCGGTAGAAGTCGAGTAGATCGAGACTCACCGGCGCGCCGCCTGTTCCCGCGAAGGTGAAGTCGGCGAGCTTGCGCCCGTCGAATCCCGGGAGGGTGGTCATCCGCTCCCAGATCACGGGAACGGTTGTGGCGGCCGTGATCTGCTCACGCTCGAGCGTTTCGAGTGCGATCTGAGGGTCGTACTCCCGCAGCAGCACCATGGTCGCGCCGGGAACGACGACCAACTGCATGAAGACCGACAGCACCGAACCCGTGTACACCAGAGGCGCGGAACACAGCACCCGATCAGTGGAGGAGAATCCGAATGTGAGGGTTTGGGACAGGCCCGGGGTCATCGCGTTCCGGTGGGTGATCAATGCACCCTTCTGTACACCGGTGGTCCCTGAGGTGTAACAGATGAAAGCCGGGTCGTCGGCGTCGATCCAGACCGTCGGCGCTGCGCCCGTGTCGATCAGCACATCGTAGGACGGGTGATCACTTCCGCCGATGGCGAAGGTCTCGAAATCGGCCTGCGTCGTGGCGACCTCGAGCAGGGACGAGAATTCATCCTCGACGATCACGACTCGAGGTCCCGAATCGACCACCATCGGTGCTAGTTCTCGTGCGGTGAGACGGAAGTTCAGCGGCACGCTGATCGCACCGAGTTTGAGAGTTGCCAGGATGACGTGAGCGAGCTCAGGCCGGTTGAGCATCATCACGGCGACGCGATCACCCTTGCGCACACCACGTGCCGACAGCCCGCGTGCCAAGGCATCGGTGATCGTGTCGACCTCGGCCCAGGTCTGAGCGGT
The DNA here is from genome assembly GCF_017377795.1 of Williamsia soli. Taxonomy (GTDB): domain Bacteria; phylum Actinomycetota; class Actinomycetes; order Mycobacteriales; family Mycobacteriaceae; genus Williamsia; species Williamsia soli. The sequence goes on from NZ_JAFRDR010000003.1 coordinate 102,076, forward strand.
GTCTCCGAACACGATGGCCTGCTGCGCGGGCCGCGTCTTACCCCAGAACCGGGTCAGGTCTGCCAAGTTCATCAATGCGCTCCTCGTCTTCGGCCGATTCACCCGGCCGTGCCGTCGGCGTTGTGACCGTGCTCACTTCCGCCTGGTTAAAACTAACATCAGTAGGTAATTGACGCAAGATGCGATGTACTGGGCACTGCCTTGGTGCCGAACTACGTCAGACGCCAAAAACACACCCACGCAGGGGATTACACGTGGGCGTGTCTTCTTCAAGCCGGCCGTCAGTCGGTAACGGATGTCATTTCGCTCGCCGCGACGTTGGTCGACGCTGCCCTGCCCATGCTGTAGCCGGCGACCGTCCGCAGTACCTCGTCGGTGTCGGCGCCCACCGTCGGCGGGAGAGCCGGGGCAAACTTCTCTCCGTCGACCCGCACCGGACTGACCACGAACTCGAGATCGCCGACGTCGGGGTGATCAACGCGATAGGTATTGTCTCGCGCGCGAAAATGAGGGTCGGCAAGCATGTCGGCAGTGCTGTTGACCGGGCCCCCGGCGATCTCGTGCTCGAGAAAGAGCTCGACCCACTGCGCACGTGTCCTTTGAGCGAAAATTCCGGTCAGCTCGCGCCACACCCGCTCCGCCCGCGCCGGCGCCTCCGGGTCTGCGCTCGAAAGGTCGACATCGGCGAGATCCTCGCGCCCGACCGCGATCAGAAAATTGCGCCAGAACTTCTCGACGTGGGATCCGAAGAGAATCGCCTCTCCATCACTGGTGCGGTAGGCCTCGAGTCTCGGCCAATCCGGCAGGCGCCCGTCTGGTAACCAGGTGGGCCGTGGGCTCGAACGTGATCGGTTCAGTTCGGCATCAACGCCATCCGGCATCCAGGCGGCGGCGACGTCGATTCCAGAGACTTCGACGTGGCTCCCCTCCCCCGTCGTGCCCGCTTTGTGCAACGCCGCGAGGAGGCCCATCGCCGCGTAGGCCCCGAGTGCGTACATCGCAATCGGCGGGGTGGTGGAACCGGCCATGCCCTCGGTCGGGGGTTCATCCGGTGTGCGTACCTCGCGAAGACCCGCGTAGGCGTCGAACATGGGGCCGCCGCTGCCGAGACCGCGGTATGGTCCGTCGGTGCCCATACCCGACACCGTGCACAGGACGATTCTCGGATTGACCTGTCGCAGCGCCTCGTAACCGATCTCCAGCCAGTCGAGATAACCTCCGCGCATCCCTTCGATCACTGCGTCACACGAACGGGCGATGTCCAGGAACGCCTGCCGACCCTCGGGAGTGCGCAGATCGAGAGCCACCGACTTCTTGCCCCGATTCCACCGCAGATGCATGAATGCCGGGCCATCGGGGCCGCCCACCGCGCGATTGCCACCCACCCGAACCGGGTCGCCGAGCGGTCCCGACTCCACCTTGATCACCTCGGCTCCGAGATCGGCCAGATGCCCACCCAGGGACGCCGGCGCCAGTTGCGCGACTTCAAGAATCCGTACGCCGTTGAGCAACGAGAATCCGCTCATCGTCCGCTTACCTCCGTGATGTTCGAGACATTGTGTGACTGTTCGGGTTTGAGCTCGACCCACAGACCTTCAGCGTCCGCCACCAGCACATCGCCGTAATGGATGGCGCCGCGCACGAGGCGCTTGCGTCCCTCCTGACCCACCAGTTCAGCGGTCACCGTCAGTTCGGTGTGCAACGGCGCCGGCGCCCGGAAGTTCACATTCAGGTACGCGGTGCGCGCCCATCGCCTGCCCGAGCTGTTCGCCAGTCGCGCCATGATCTCATCGAAGATCAGTGGCGTGATCCCGCCGTTGAGGGCATAGCGACCCGAATGGAAGCGGCCGACCGTGACTCGTCCCACCGCAGAACTCCCGGACGCGGTGTCGAGATGCAAAGGCGGCCCCAGCGCGCGCCCACTCCCCGGCAGATCCCAGCGCTTTCCAGAGATCTGATCATCCTCGTCGACCTCGAAATCCCGCATCCGGGCGGCAACAGCGCGCAAAGACTCGGCCGCCGCCTCAGCGACGGCCGCATCCGGCCGCGATCGGGTTATCGCCTCCTGCACGTCGCGGAGCGCCTCGATCAGTTCTGCGAACTCGTCGTGGACCGGAGCCGAGGGCACGAAAGGATCGTCCCAGCCGGGGGTGTTCACGTTCCGCCACCGGAGAAGAATCCCGCGAACATCTCTGCGACAGATCTGGTTCCCAGGGCCCGTCGCGCCAGCGTGTTCTCTCTGTCGAATCGAGCGCGGAGATCGCGGCCGTGCCGGTCCAGCAGCAGTGCTTTGAGGTCGCGGAGTCCGGCTGCCGGTTGCGCGGCGAGCTCGATGGCTGTGTGAAGCGCCTGCGCCGCGATGTCGCTGTCGTAGCGACTGAGCAGCCCGATCCGGTAGGCCTCCTCACCCTCGACGGTGCGCGACGTCATGAGCAGATCCCTGGCACGACCCGCACCGATGAGGTCATCCAGCAGCCAGGTCAGGCTCGCCCCGCCATACCGCGCGCCCGACACGGTGAGTTGGGTCGAGGGTCCACCGACCCGGAGGTCGGAGCACGCGGCGATGATGGTCCCGGCGCCGAACGCGGCACCGGTAATGGCTGCGACAGTCGGTTTGGGAAGAGTCAGGTACCGCCAGAGCAACTCATCGCGCTCGAGCATGACCGAGGCGGTGTGCGCCGGGGACATCTCAGCGAGTTCTTTGAGGTCGTAACCCGCAGAAAACGCGTCTGCCCCCGCACCGGTGATGATCACCGCGCGCACGTCATCATCGTCCGCCGAGGCCATGAGTACGTCGTCGAGATCTCGCTGCAGCGCAACCGACATCGCATTGTGCACCTGTGGGCGATTCAGTGTCAGGCGGAGCACACCCGGCGCGGGGTGTTCTGCGAGCAGTGCAGGACCGTGTTCGTCGGCAGCCATCTTCCTACCCGGTGGCCGCGGTCTGCGCCGAACGCTCTCGTTCCAGTTCTACGACATCACTCGCCACCATATTGTGAAACAGCTGTCCGGGCAGTTCATTTCGACCGTAGATCAGTTCCTTCACCTGCCCGTGTGCGGCGTTGTCCGTGATCGTCTTGGTCACGAACCAATCCTCGTCGTGCAAGGTCGCCATCAAGAGCTCCCAGTTCTTCTCGAGGATTCGCACCTCGCGAGGCGTCTCGGGCTTCTTCGGGGACAACAGTCGAATGGTGCAGTAGCTGACATTCGGATCGTCGGTGTCGGGAACGATGGTCCAGATCTCGAAGTGGTTCGGCTCGGTGACCAGCATGGTCCCGGGGTACACGGTGTAGTTCGCCAGCGAGTAGTCGCGGACGTCGAAACTGTCCGGATCGGCATCCCGCACCTCGGTGATCGACTTGCGTGCCACCACCAGTCGCCATGAGCGGTCTACCACATCGAGCGCTGTGATGTTGCCTTCGAGGTAGTTGCAGACGGTCTTGGTGTGCAGCTGGCACAGGTGATAGGAGTCCTGGACGCCGTCGACGGCGATCTTCCAGTTCATGTCGAGTCTCCAGGTTTCCTTGCGAACCTGGTAGGAGTCGGCCATTCCCGTATCGATGACCTCCGCGTCGTGCTTCTCGCCGAGTACCGCCGCGATATCCAACTCGACTCCGACCGTCGGGACCACCCACACCAAACCGTGTCGCACCTCGCAGGGGAACTCGACGAGACCGTACTCACTTCGATCCACACCCTCGAAGCCCTCGGCGTGCGGCATCCCTCGCAGATCGCCGCCGCGGCCGTATGACCAGTTGTGATACGGGCACGCAAAGATGCGCTTGCACCCGGATTCGGCGAACTCGACCTTCGCACCTCGGTGCCGGCAGACATTCGAAAACGCCTTCACGCTGCCGTCAGGCTGCCGCACGACCAGCAGAGGAGTGCCGATCAGCGTGGTGGTGATGAAGTCGCCGGCCTTCTGCAACTCGTCCAGGTGCGCGACGATGTGCGGAAACCGCCGCACGACCTGGCGTTCCGACTCCGCGAGTTCGGGATCGTTGAACGCCGAGAACGGCACGCGCAGAACGTCGTCCGCGTAGTCGGTCGAGTTGTTGTCAACATGCGCGATCAGCCGCTGGGTCAGTTCGATCTTGTCTTCCCGTTGCATACATCGAGGGTGGCACATAAGACATTAAGTGTCTATTGTTTCACGCGACATAAGACAGGTTTCGTGTTTCGTCTCACGGTCGTCGACGTGACTCGCGCTACCGTAGGGCCGTGACCAACGACAAGGAGCCGGAGAACGACCCGACGGCCGAGATCCGAACGACGATCTTGGTGGCGGCCGAATCGTGTTTCGAGCAATTCGGCATCGGCAAGACCACGATGGAGGATGTCGCCCGAGCAGCCACTCTGTCGCGCGCCACCGTCTATCGCTACTTCTCCGATCGCGACAGCCTGATCATGGCATCGGTTGCCCGGCGCGCCCGGATGAACTTCGGACCCGCGCGGGACCACATCGCCGCGTGGCCGACCATCGGCGAACAGATCGTAGAAGGCATCTGCCACAACGTCACTCGCGGGTTCCGGGATCCCATGGTGCACATGCTGGTCTCTCCGGCGGCGATGGCGCTGGCGAACTCGCTTCTGGTGACCTCCGGCAAAGCGGTCGAGCTCACCCGCGAACTATGGGAACCGATTCTCCTCGCAGCGCAGGAGCGTGGCGAACTTCGTGCCGACCTGGACCTACCCCTGCTCTGCGAGTGGATCTCCGAACTCGAGATGCTCCACATCAGCCAAGGCGACGAGGCGGGCGACATCGATCGATTTCGGACCAAGCTCAGAGAATTTTTCGTTCCCGCCCTGCTCCCTCGGGGCCAGGCCGAGAACCCTCAGGCCGGTCAATAATCTCGTGTAGCCGCTGCCGGCGGTTGTAAATCCATATCTTGGTGGGCTTTTCGACAACGGCCCCACGATCTTATCTATTGACTACAGAAACCCGTGCTGGCGAGGCGGGCGCGGCGCCGCCTCGCCAGCACGAGCAGTATCAACTCACTGTCAGGGGGTTTCGGCGGGGAACCTTGCCCTTGTTGGCCGCGATGTCAGCGGTCAGAGTCTCCGGATCAGCCACTTCGGCCGATTTCCCGTCACCCTCGGGTACCGCAATAGCACCCTTGAACACCTGCAAGGTCTTGAAGGCCTTGGCCTCATCGTCGTGCGGCAGCAGCCGTGACACCTTGTCGAAGGCCGAGACCAGAGGACGGACCGCAGGCAAGGCAAACCGCCACGGTGTACGTTCCACACCCAGCATCTCGTTGACGTATTCGGGCTGCCACGTCTGAATGAGTCCCCACGCCAGATGCCGGCGACGCTCGGTGGTCATGAAGGCCGCCACGGGTGCCGGCAGAATCTCCACGTCACCCGGCGGCTTCTCGGTGCTGTACTCGATGATGGTCTTCACCACGTCTCGGCACAGATCGTCAGCAGGCAGTTCGATGAGCTTGTGGAAGTTCACCTTCATGCGCGCGTCGTCCGGGTTGGTGTGCAGTACCGCTTCCGGAACCCCGATCACCCAACCCACGTATCGACACAAGGCAAAGATGTCCTCTTCTTCTCTGTCGCTGATTCTGATGCCCGAAGCGCGCACACCATCGACGAACTGGGTGCCGAACTGCCCGGCCTGGGTGTTCATCGAGTCCAGATTGCTGATCGGAAGGCCCCACGCCTCCCAGTCCCAGTGCGGAGAATGACTGAGTGTGTGACGCACCGCAGCGTGGATCATCCGCACCTTTGCCGTCAGCCGGAACCCATCCTGATCGCGGCGCATACCGCCGGGCGTATGGGCAGCGACCACATAGCGAAAGCTCTCCGTCAGACGGCCACCCACCGCGCCGGCATCTTTCAGCCGACCGCTGAACAACACCGGTCTGGTAGAGCTGTACATCGAGAATCCCGCGCCGATCGATGAATACGTCAGCACCATTCCGGCCACTGATCCGACCCGCCAGTAGGCGACGGCGCCGCGATAGAGCTGATCGAAGTCGACCCAGTCCGGAATGTGATCGAGCTGCCGGAACAGACCGACCAGACCGTCGGAAGGATCATCCAACGAATCGATGCCGTGATCGAGAGCTTGCTCGAACATCTTCCACGTCGCGTTCTTCGACTTGTCCTTGAAATCGAGAAATGCACGATAGGCGTGGTCGTCACCGAGAAGAGCGTGATCGGTCATGCGCTCGGTGTATTCACGACCGTATTTGAACAAGGCTTCGTTGCGGTTGTTGATCCGACCCAGATCGATCCCCCGGGGCAAATCGTCGGGAACATCGAGAGAGCCCTCGCGTCGAGGCGTCGATTGTGTGGTTGTCATGATGTTCCGAACTCCTTGTGCTGGTTCATCTCGTGTCTGACGGCCGGCCGAAGAATCGACCTCCGGCGAGATCTGCATCTCGTTCCATGTGTGACGGTAGTTGTGTCCCAGAACACAGTCAACGTGTCCGATCTAAGTGTTCGAACACGGTGTATGGTCACCGTGAGCGAGCGAAGTCTCGAACCCCAACCCGAGGATTCCCATGGACACAACAGCAACAGCAACCATGTTCGACGTATCCGGTCGCCGAGTCCTCGTGACCGGCGGAACCCGCGGCATCGGATACATGATCGCGCGCGGATTCGCAATGGCCGGCGCGAACGTTGTCGTGTCCTCGCGCAAGCCAGAGGCAGTCGAGGAAGCGGCAGAACACCTGTCCAAAGATGGTTCGGTCACCGGGATCGTCGGGGACGTCTCGAGTCCGGCGTCTGCCCGGGATCTCGCAAGCGAAATTCTTCGCACCGGCTCCGAGCTGGATGTGTTGGTCAACAATGCCGGAGTCACCTGGGGTGCACCGCTGGAAGACTTTCCCGACGCCGGCTGGGACAAGGTGATGCACACCAACCTCGAGGGTGTCTTCCACCTGACCGTCGCACTGCTGCCCGGATTGAGACGTTCGGCGGAGCAGTCCGGTCGTGCGACCGTGATAAACATCGGTTCCACCGACGGTATCAATGTGCCGGAGATGGACAGCTTCAGTTATGGCGCCAGCAAGGCCGGTCTCCACCATCTGACCAGACATCTCGCGAAAAGACTTGCCCCTGAGTCGATAACGGTAAACGCGATCGCCCCCGGGCCGTTCGAGAGCCGGATGATGAAGTTCGTCATGGATGACCCGATCGCGCTCGCCCGAGTCAAGGGTGCCATTCCACTGGGGAGACTCGGGCGTCCTGACGACATCGCGGGATTGAGCATCTTCCTCGCCTCCGCCGCCGGGCAGTACCTCACCGGGACGATCATCCCGTTGGACGGCGGCGGCGTCGGCTGCGGTGCCTCCAGAAACGGTTGACGGCGATGCGAGTCAGCCGAAGGACGGGAACACCGCGCAGGTCTCGCGACTCCGGTGACACAGTGGCAGCCTTTTTCACGGTCACAGAAAACCTGTTGAAGACCAAGCCTTTCCAGGACATCACCGTAGCCGAGATCATCACCCGTACTCCACATTCCCGGTCGAGTTTCTATCACCACTTCGACGGCAAGGTCGATGTCCTGGTCGCTTTGGCTACATCGGTTCTCGACAACGCGTATCGCGGGCCCGGGCTCTGGGACGCCCAGCCAGGCCGCTCGCGGGCCCGGGCGATGCACGCCAGCATCGGGCCCACCATCGCCATGTGGACCGATCACGGCGACGTCGTCGGGGCGGTCATCGAGCAGATGCACACGACACCTGTGGTGGCGCAGGTGTGGAAGGAGACGTTCGACAAGTTCGTGACCGCCGTATCCGCGCAGCTTACACAGCAATGGATCCACGAGGAGATCACCTTTCCCGCGTCTTCGGCCACGATGGCGACAATCCTCGTGTGCGGCATCGAGCGGACGTTTTACGTCAGCAGCCGCGGACTCGACCGTCGCCTGCCGGCACCCGAAAGCGCTGTCGAGGCAATCGAATGGATCACCCTCACAGCGGTTCAAGGCCGCAAGCCACAAAATATGGCACCCGCGGCTGCTGTGTTCTCGCCGCAGCCTCACCTGGAGAGAGCGATCGATGGCACATCGACTGCGCGCGCCGAACAGACCGATTCCACTGCAGATTCGATCCTCGACGCCCTGCGTTCTCTACTGCTCGAAGCCCCACTCGACAAGGTGAGCGTTGCGAAAATCACCGCACGGGCCCAGGTCTCCCGTTCGACCTTCTACTTCTATTTCGACAACAAGAACGCGGCGTTCGCTGCGCTGTATCGCGGGTTGGCCGAAGCCGCCGCAGCCGGGTTACGACGGCTACACACCATCGACCGCACGAACGCATCCCTGGTCGAAACCACCCTGACCGAGTGGCTCCAGATCGACGACCACGCCGTGGCCATCATGCGGAGCGCACTTCATGAATGGCCACGACGAGCGGAGCTTCGCACGGTCTACCGAGAAGGCATGTCAGCAATGGCCGACATCCTCGAATCGATCTTGATCCAGGACCGAACCGACGGGGTCGCCCTCGCCGGACCCCCACCGGACCAATTCGCCGCGGTCTTGCTCTGGACTGTCGAACGATCTATTGCCGGCGCCCTCGCCGGTGAGGATCACCTGGACGATCTCGGGCAGGTGATCTCGTCGTTGAGCGCCCTGCTCACCTCGGCCATCTACGGTCGATGACAACCCCTCCACCGAAAGGTTCCCCAATGCGCGCAGTAGTGATCCCACAGTTCGGCGACCCGGACGTGCTCGCGGTGCAATCCGTAACCGTCCGGCCGGCGGCAGCAGGCGAGGTCCGGATCCGGGTGCGGGCGGCTGCAGTGAATCCAACCGACATCGCGACGCGTAGTGGTCTGGTGGCCGCCGCATACGCCGACTTCGCACCGCCGTACATCGCCGGAATGGATGCGGCCGGGACCATCGAATCGGTAGACCCCGGCGTCGATCGATTTCGGGTCGGCGACACCGTCATGGCGATCGTGATGCCGCGCCGTCCGGAGGGCGGCGCACATGCCGAGCTCATAGTCGTACCGCAGGCCGCGGTTGCGCCTGTCCCGGAGAATCTTTCGATCGAGCAGGCGGCCATGTTGCCGATGAACGGACTGACCGCACTCGAGGCACTCGACGTCCTCGACCAGCCTGCCGGGGCAACACTCATGGTGACGGGCGGGGCCGGCTACCTCGCCTCCTTTGTCATCGTTCTCGCGAAACGAGCGGGCCTCCGAGTCATTGCGGACGGAAATCCCGCAGAGCACGAAGCGATTCGCCGTAGAGGCGCGGATCTGGTTGTCGAACGCGGAGAGAATGTCGCACGGCGCGTGGTCGACGCGGTGCCAGGCGGGGTCGACGCCGTTCTCGACACCGCACTGATCGGCTCCGACGTGTTCCCGGCCATCCGCGATGGGGGCGTCTACGCCACCGTGCGGACATTTCGCGAGCAGGCGGGCCGAGGCATCTCGGTGCGAGAAGTATGGGTCCGGGCCCGCCTCGAGGACACCGCCGGCCTACTCGAACTGAGTTCCCTTGCCACGGAAGGGTCGTTCGACTTTCTTGACGTCGCGGCCAGGGTCACCCCCGAGGACGCCGCCCGGGCGCACCGCCTCGTCGAAGCCGGCGGCCTGCGGGGGCGCCCTCTCATCATTTTCTGCAAGAATGGGAACATGTGTTCGACACAAGTGAAATCTTCAGGTACTGTCGGTGGTAGAGAAACTTTCTGACGACGAATCCTTTCAGGTTGTTGTTGTCTGCGTGTGTTTCTGGGCTGGGGGGCCTGTATGTCTGATGGTGTTGTCATCGATTCGCCGGTGGTGGGTGCGGTTGCGGGGTTGGATGCTGCGATCGCTCTGGTGGCTGGGTTGGATCTGACGGCGTTGTCTGATTCTGAGTGTGTGCGGTTGACTGAGCGGTTGGAGGTCGCGGCGCGGCGGTTGCAGTCGGCTAGTTTGCCGGTGTTGCGGGATGTGGCTGTGCGGCGGGCGTATTCGGTGGCGGGGTGTTCGTCTCCGGCGGCGGTGTTGACGTCGATGACGCGGATGCGTCCGGGTGCGGCCAGGGCCCGGGTGGAGGCGATGGATGCGTTGACACCGTCGGTGACTCCGAGTGGTGTGGTGATCGGCCCGCGGTTCCCGGAAACAGCGCAGGCGTTGGCGGCGGGGGTGATCGATCTCGATCATGTCGGGGTGGTGCTGGAGGTGATGGCGTCGATCCCGCACAAGGTTGATGCGGTGGCGCGGGCAAATACTGAGGTGGCGTTGGCGGATCTGTGCCGCAAGTATCCGCCGGGGCAGGTGAAGACGATCGGTGAGCGGATTGTGGACTATCTCGATCCCGACGGACACTTGGCTGACGATGTTGATCGGGCGAAGAAGCGGGGTTTCGGTCTGGGTAAGCTGGCGACGGATTTTATGGCGAAGGTGTCCGGGCATCTCGATCCGACGACGACGGCGTTGGTGGACGTGATGTTGGGGGTGTGGGCGGCGCCGGGGATGAACAATCCCGACGATGAGCTGTCCCCGTCCGGCGCCGCGGACGATCCCGCCCTGGATCCAGCGATCTTGCAGGCGGCGGCGGACAGGGACCTGCGGACTCAGTCGCAGCGCAATCATGATGCTCTCAAGGCGATGCTGTTGTATCTGCTCGAGTCGGGTCAGCTCGGCAAGACCCATCGTGGGTTGCCGGTGCAGCTCATCATCACCATGACCAAAGACCAACTCGACGACGCCCTGCGCCAGCAGGAAGCAGATGCCGCCGACGACGTAGACGATAAAGAACCAGAACCACAGCCAGAACCTGAGCCGGAGCCGGAACCTGAACAAGAATCTGAACCGGCGCGGGAGCCGGAGTATGCCGGTCCGCAGACGCAGTGGGAGGACCCGGATTGGTTGCCCACGTTGACCGGTGGCCCGATGCGGCCGTACGGGCGGGATGTTGTCTACACCGCGACCGGCGCAGTGTTGCCGATCAGCGACGCCCATCAAACTGCTCGGGCGTAGCGATAAGACATTGGCGGTGTTCGCCAACCACAGCAACGAACCGTTGTTCCTGGGTCGGGCGAAGCGGTTGGCGAGTGAGGCTCAGCGGTTGGCGATGTTTGCCGCGCACCGGGGGTGCTCATGCCCGGGATGCTCAGCTCCGGCGATGTGGGCCGAAGCCCACCACACCGTGGAGTGGATGCTCGGTGGGCTCACCGACATCACCTACCTGGCCCCGGCATGCCCGCAGCACCACAAGCTGATCGGACCGGGTGAGCATCAGTGGCAGACGATCATGATCACCGACGGCCCCGACGCCGGACGCTGCGCCTGGATACCGCCGGCATTCCTAGATCCCGAGCAGAGGCCGCGGGTCAACCGTGCCCATCATCCCGACGAGGCATTGATCGAGGCTCGCCAAGTCATGCTCGCACGCCGCACAGCCCAACTCCAACAACGCACCCGAGAACTCGGAATTGAACCACCGGCCCCACCGGGCCCCCACTCTCACATCGGGGATGCCGTGAACCCACCATCGAGCACATAGGTCAAGCCGGTCACCCAATCACCCGCGTCCTCGGCGAGGTGGGTGACAGCGCGGGCCACGTCCTCCGGAACACCGAGGCGACCCTGGTTCGCCGTGAAGAACGCGTGCGCATCCACACCCCCTGACGCCTCCTGAAAAGCGTCCATCAAGTCATCGGACAGTGCTGTCTTCACGAACGCCGGGGCAACGCAATTCACGCGGATGCCGAGGGGCCTGAGTTCCACTGCGGCGGTCTTGGTCAAATTGATGACAGCAGCCTTGGTGGCCGCGTACCCGCCGATCATGGGCATACCGTTCGTGCCGGCCGACGACGCAACGTTCACGATCGCCCCACCGCCGCGGTCGGTCAGGTGCGGCAGCGCCGCCCGGATCCCGTTGAAGACGCCTCTGAGATTCACGTCGATCATCCGATCGAAGTCTTCTGCCTTCATCTGAGCAATGGGTGCCAGGACCGCTACGCCCGCGTTGTTGACGAGAACATCTAGTCCGCCGAAACGCTCTTTGGCAGCGCCGACCACGTCTTCGAATGCCGCGGCATCTCGTACGTCGACGGCGAGTCCGACCGCGTCGTTGCCTATGGCGGCAGCAAGGTCTTTCGCTGCTGCTTCGTTGATATCAGCGACCGCGACACGCGCGCCCTGTGCAGCGAAACGCCTGGCGATCGAGGCTCCGATCCCACCTCCCGCACCCGACACCACTATCGATTTTCCCTCGAACGAACCCATGACACTCCTTGCCGCCGATTGCGATACGAACCAACCATACATAGTGACCGAACACTGCGTCTGCAATTCGCAGCGATCAAATCGCCTTCTTCGTCGCCACGATGCGTGTGTGTCCAGTCATCGTGTCCAGACATTCGCTATCCTCAGAACGTGAGTGACAATTCAGCGGTCCGCCGCCGCCCCCGTGCCCACGATGGCCAGACCAAGGCCGAGGTCGCTGTTTTCGCAGCAACCGAAGAGCTGCTGAGTGAGTCATCCCTGCAGGACATCACCGTCGCGCAGATCATCGCCCGCGCCGGGGTATCACGTGCGAACTTTTACCACTACTTCGCTTCGAAGTACGACGTACTGATCGCCATGTTGTCCCGGTTCTTGGAGGAGACCTACTCCGAGGGACCATGGCAGGCCGAATTGGGTAAGTCTCGGGCGCGAGCGATGGACGCCACTCTTCGTCGGACGATCGAGATGTGGTCGCAGCACGGGGCCGTCATCTGTGCGGCGATCGAACACATGCACAGCGAGCCTGCGCTCGCCGCCGCATGGAATTCCACCCTGGACAAGTTCGTGTCGGCCATCGCCGAGCAGATCACCTACGAACGCGCAAATGGCAATGCCCCAGAGGGATTTCCCGCGGACACCATAGGCGCCGTTCTGGTGTGCGCTCTCCAGCGCACCTTCTACGTCGGAACGAGAGGACTGGACCCCCGGCTTCCGGGCCCCGAATCCGCTGTCGATTCCATCATCGAACTCGTCTTCGCCGCCATCTACGGCACAGCGCGACCCAAGAGCCGCCTGCGTCGCCGCCCGCGTGCGCAACGAGTCAAAGCCCCCTCCCAGGATCCCGAACGGCCACTGACGCCGCACCTCGAGACGTCGCCCACAGCCGGTGAACCCGGTACGGCATCGGTGATCCTGGAGGCGACGAAGGCACTGCTCGCGGAGACATCCCTCGACGACCTCAGCGTTGCCAAGATCTTGGAGAGATCCGGCATTTCCCGGGCGACCTTTTACTTCTATTTCGGGAGCAAAGAAGCCGCGTTCATCGCACTATTCCAAGAGATCGCCGTGTCGATTGCCGGCGGATTCTCCGCGCTTGCCGCGATGGATCGTTCGAAGCCGGCGAAAGCCGGTGCACTGGTGCAGAATTGGCTGGACCTCGATCCGGGGTCCCTCGCCGTGGTACGCAACGCGATCCACGAATGGCCGAGGCGGCCCGAGTTGCGCGATGTCTATCTCGGCACGATAGCAACGATGGCCGACGCCCTCGAATCAGCGATCGAAGTCGACCGGGCCTCAGGTCTCGCACTCGAAGGCCCCCCGGCGGGCGAACTCGCAGCAGTACTCGTCTGGACAATCGAGAGAAGCTACGCGGGGTCACTCGCCGGGGAGAAGCACCTGGAGGACGCTCCCACCGTTGCCGCCATGCTCGGAAATCTGCTCGTGGCAACGATATACGGACGCTGACACCGGAATCGGCCGCGCACTCACACCGGGGCAGCGCGATACGCTGGAAATTGTTCGGTCTCGGCCTCTGAGCCGTAGTGCTGCTGCTGGGTTGTGCGGTAGGCCTCGCGCTGGTTCTCCTGCGCGGCGTCCTCGACCTCGAAACTCTCCTCGATCGCACGCTGGGCAGGCTCGGGCAGAGTATGCAGGATCTCCCGCACACGGGCCTGACGACGACCGACCGCCTTACGCTCGGGCAGACCCGGCGTCGCCTGCAGCTGCGGAACAATGCCACGCACATCCTCGGCAGTACCACCATCAGAATGCCCCGCGTCGACCATCTCCTGCTCACGCTTCTGCTGCGCGTCGTCCTTCTCCTCCGACATACCGATCGGCCCGATACGACGACCATTGAGGAACTGCTCGACCACCGGCTCATCCGAGGTCAACAAAACCTCACGCGGACCAAACATCACCAGCTCCTTACGGAAGAGCATCCCGATGTTGTCCGGCACCGTACGAGCGACCTGAATGTTGTGGGTCACGATCAAAATCGTGGCATCGATCTGCGCATTGATGTCGATCAACAACTGCGACAAATACGCCGTACGCACCGGATCCAGACCCGAGTCCGGCTCATCACACAAGATGATCTGCGGATCCAGCACCAGGGCACGAGCCAAGCCGGCGCGCTTGCGCATACCACCGGAGATCTCACCGGGGAGCTTGTTCTCCGCACCGGTCAAACCCACCAACTCGATCTTGTCCATCACAATCTGACGGATCTCGTCTTCCTTCTTCTTCGTGTGCTCACGAAGCGGGAAAGCGATGTTGTCGAACAAACTCATCGACCCGAACAACGCACCGTCCTGGAACAGCACACCGAACAACTTACGGATCTCATACAGCTCACGCGAAGAACACTTCGTGATGTCGGTGCCATCGACGATCACCGAACCCTGCTCCGGGTGCAGCAAACCGATCAACGACTTGAGGAACACCGACTTACCCGTACCCGACGGGCCCAGCAACACACTCACCTCACCCATCGGGAGAGTCAGCGAGACATCCCGCCAGATGTTCTGCGACCCGAACGACTTCGTAAGCCCCTCAACACTGACCTCAACACCCACTGAAATGTCCCTCCCGTACTTTCCATGACACTTACCCTGGCGGTCAGCCCAGGAGGAGACCGATCGGATCGTGATCTTCGATGGCAGCGGCGTAGCGGGCCGCCATTGCAGCAACAACTTCCGAGGGCTGCATCACGGTCGGAACACACATCCACGCAAAACCATGCAGTGTATGGAGGCGATACTCACGCCACGCGTCGTCCTGCCGGATCGCCGGACCACCGGCAGAATGCAACACATCGACGTAGTGCTGCAACAACTCTCGTTCGTTCGCGCGGCGGTCAGGTACGCTCAGAGCTGATCCCATGAAGTAGGCGACGTCGTGTGCCCAGGGCGCAAGGCATGCAGTCTGCCAATCGAGGTACGCAGGCGCTTGTCCGGGCACCCGGTAGAGCTGCCCAAAGTGGGCATCGCCATGGTTGATGGTGTGGACCGAGCTGTCGTCGTGTTCCCATAACGCCCGGAAACCCGCTCGGACACGCGCATCGTCACGGAGTCCGGCCGAGAGCTCGGGAATCTCCTCGCGCTCGATGAGCGGATGAAACTGTTCCGGACTCAGCATCACGGTGAATGCCTCCCGCGCAGCCTGGCATCCGACAGGCAACCACGTGTGATCGCCTTTCGCGCTCCCCCACAGCGGCGCGTGCCACGCCGCCTGCACGGCGAGGGTGTTCGCCACGTCGTCGATCGACCACAGATCAGTCGCGTCCCCGAACTCTGCACCGCGGAGAGTGAGGTCCTCGAGAATCACAATGCCTTGCTCTGGTTCAGCTTCTGCGTAGTAGCACTTCGGTACCTCCGCACCGAATCCTGCCGCCAGGTCGCGGTAGAAGTTGCCCTCGAGCTCATACGCCGCCCCTAGCCCGAAGGCCCGGCTCCGCTCGTCGAACCCGCCCTTGATGCAGACGCGATCCGGCACCCCCTGCGAATCGCCATCAAAGGTCAGGGTCGCAAAGACCTTGGTCGCCGATCCCCAGATGATTCTGTCCACGCTCATCGACGTGATCCGAACCGCGGCGCGGCCCTTGGACAATGCACGACTGAGCCACTCGGGAGTCACATCCTCAACCGCTCTGGGCAACGTGTTCGTGGCAGCCAACTCGTTCATAGAGGTGACCATACAGAGCGTATGAACATGATGTCAATCACATTCTGACGACGATGTGAGCCATCGCTCGACCAGCTCATTTCGGCGCGCTCGCCGGGTCGATTGCCGCATCCATACCGCTGATCTCGGTGATGACCCAACCGTTCTTGCTGTCGATACTCATCTTGTAGGTCGCGGTCGACGACGTTCCGTCCGGCGTCTGAGTGTTCTTCGTCAGTACATCGACAAACGTCACGACCTGATACACCCCATCGGTGACGGATTCGACCTTGGCTGCGATCGGCGACGCGGTGGATGACCACTGCAACGGCTGGATCAACTGCTCCATGGACGTTGCCGCCTGCTCTAGCCGGTTCGACAGCTCGGGTGATGTCCCGGCCGTCAGCCGACCGCGCCACTCATCAGGACTCTGGAAGTTCATCTCAGCGGCGCCGGTCGCGTAATCAAGTGAAATCTTCTCTGCCCGAGCATTATTTGATTGACTCTGCTCGAAGCTGTTGAGATCTTCCGATGTCGAGCGCCACTGCCACGCCAAGAAGACACTCAGCCCGACCAATCCTGCCACCAGCACGACCGACAGGATGGTCTTCAACCGAATCGGACGGTCGGTGAACCTCGCCGCGGCCGCCTGCTTGCCGCGTGCGGGTTCAGCTGCCGTTGTCGTCACCGCGGATTCGCGGTCCTCCACATTGTCGTCGGCCTTGGTGATCTCCGCTACGGATGTTCCCTTGCTCATGATCGCCACCTTCCTTCCTTCTGTCGTCAGTTTCTCGGTTGGCGCCGGTCAGTTCGCGCCGGCGGGGATGGTGATGGTCACCGCACCCTGAGGCGAGGTCGCGGCGAGGACCTTGTCGAGCATGCGACCCATGTCCACGGTGCGTAGCGACGCAGCACCGGCACTCGCCGCCGGAAGCAGGTTCACCCCGATCACGTTGAGGTCAGCCGATGTCAGGTCCAGGAACGTCTGTAGCTCGGTGAACAGCGGACTCGCGCCGTCTCGGATACCGGCCAGCAGCGGTCCGCGGATTGTTGCGTCTCGCACCGAGTTCAGGAGATCCTGGAACCCCGTACCGAAGTCGGCCATCAGCGGCGCCGTCGCCCGGAGGTTTTCCGGCATGTCACCCGATCGCATCAGCAAGGGCTGCAGTGTCGACAACAGTGTCACCAGATTGTCCTGCTGCTGTGTGAACTCCTCCGCGAGATACGTACCGGCACGATTGAGATCACCGATCACCCGCACGTCGTCGGGCAGGCCGACATCCAGTGTCTTGAAGATGCCCTGAACTTGGTCAGGGTCGACCTGGCCCAAGATATCGGTCAGCCTTTCGGACAATTCCTTGAACGTTGTCGGCGTCGACACCTGTTCCCTGGCAACGACATCGCCGTCGTCCAGAAAAGGGCCGTTGATAGAAGAAGGCAACACGGACACATAAGCCTCACCGAGGGCCGAGAGATTGTCCACGCGGAATGCGCTGCTGATCGGTATTTTTCGTTCGTCGTCGTAGTCCCACGTCACATCGATGCCCTCCGCGGCGGGTTCGAGGTCGGTCACGTGACCTATGGGCACCCCACGCAACAGGACCCTCGACCCGGCGAGCAGCCCGTTGGTGTCGGGTACCACCATCGAAGCACTCCTGGTGCTGCTGAGCGCATCGACGTGCAGCCCAACGCGGGTCATGTAGAACACCGATGACACTGCCAGAAGAACCATGGCCAGCACTGAGATCTTCGTCCGGGTGATCATCGCACTGCTCCCAGCATTCGCAGGATCGTTGTCGCATCGCCGATCAGTTGTTTTCCGCCGTCGGTACGCACCGAGGTGATGTTGACCGAAGGGTTCTCGGAGAACGGCAACAACGTCGTCCGCAAGAAATTGCTCAGCTGCGTGGTCACCTCAGGTGCGCGGTCCCACGTGCCCCGTCCGGCCTCCGCGGTGTCGGCCAACGAGTTCAGCATCGGTATCAGCCAGAGTCCGCCCTCGAAGATGCTGCCCACCGACGGCAGGAGCGTACTGATGTGGCCGACGAGAGACTTGGCGACCCGCTTCCAGTAGTAGACCCCCTCGTCACCGAAGACGGCTCGCAACTGGTCACTCCGGTCGGTCACCGACAGCGAGACGTCGTTGAAACCCTGGAGCGTCCGGTCGATCTCGGAGGTGTTGCCTGCGAGATCCCTCAGATCGACAGACACCACGGACGCGAGTTTCCTGATGTCGTCCGGCGGTGGCATCGTCTTGTTCAGGGTCGCCATGGTGTCCTGGACCTTCTGGATACTGCCACCGTTCACGAAGTACGCCAGGACCGCGATCGTGTCCTCCAACTGCGGGGGAGACGTCGTTCGTTCCACGGGAACAACTCCCCCATGGGCGAGATACTGTGCTCCGACCGCAGGCTCGCTGCCCGGGGTCAGTGCGATATACGTGTCTCCCAGCAGCGTGTTCTGCCTGATGATGGCTCGCACATCAGCGGGGACCTTGATGTCATCGGTCAGCCCCACCGTGACGTCGATCCCCTTGTCGCCCGGCTTCAGATCCTGGACCTGACCCACCCGCAACCCATTCATCACCACATCGGCGCCAGGTGGAAGATTCAGCACGCTGCTGAACTCGAGCGTCGCTTCGTAATCGCTGCTGACTCCCGCGCGCACCGAGGGCAGCTCGTTGGGGCCGAACGAGCACCCTGCCGTCACGATCGCCACAGCGGCGGTGACAGCCAGCCCCAGAGCTCTTGTCATCTTGTTCATGGTCATCGCTGCCCAGCCGTCTGCAGGATCACGTCGAGAATGCTCGTTGCGGGCACGTTGTTCCCCTTAACGCTCACAGTGGGCGCCTGGTACGGAACGGAGAGACCACTTGACGCCTCCTGCTGATTCAGCACCGCCGCGATGGAAGGGACTGTGGCGTAGAGCTGTTGGAGATCCGGAGCCCGGGTGGCGGCGAGATGGATCACATCGGCCACACCCCCCTGCATCAGCGGCCACAGATCGTCGCCGTAGTTGCGCTGGATGTCGTAGATCGTCGCCACCAGCCAGCCCACACCTCGGTCAAAGCGTGCAACATCGCCGAACAGCGTCGTTCCGAGCCGAGCGACCGAAGGCATCTGGTTGAGGATGGAGGTGATCTCGCCCCAGTGCGCCAGCGCGTCCTCGGTCAGCGGCGCCATGTTCATGATGGAGGAGCCGATGTCTGCGGTGACCTGTTCGGGGTTGCGCGCCGCGGCGGCGGCCTGCCGCATCATCGAATTGGCGTTGGTGCCGGTGCCATCGAGCGCCTTGTCCAGACCGGTGATGGCCGATTCGACGGTGTCCTCGTCGGTGGCCGAGAGTGCCTCGATGAAGTCGGATGCAGAGCCGGTGATCTCGGAGATGCTCTTCGGTGTGTGGGTCCGCTCCATCTCGACGCAGGTGCCCGATTTCAGTGTCGGGCCACCGGCATAGTTGCCGACGAGTTCGAGACTCCTATCCGCGAGCAGAGACTTGGATCTGGTCACCACCTGCACATCGGCGGGAAATGAACGTCCTGCATCGAGTTCGAAGACAACCTTCACGTGGTCGCCGAGCGGGTGTATCGAGGTGACGGAACCGAGTTGATATCCCATCTGAGTCACCGGGTTTCCTTCGTACAGCCCGATGGAATCGGCCATCTCGGCGCAGAATCCGGAGCCACCCTGCGCACTTGCCGCGGATGCCTGCGGAGCATTCAGGTAGCGCACCGTCGTCACAGCGCCGCCTACCGTCACCACCACCGCGGCCAATGCGACGATTCGTTTTGTCAGTTCAGATTTCTTCATCTCAGCACTCCCGCCCCGGAATCGGAACACACACTTGCGATGTCCAGAGGTTCCCGCCACCGAACTGCTTCATCCCGTCAGGGCCGAGCCACTGTTCCAGTTGTCCGCGTAGCGACTGCAGATTGTCGATCGCCGGTCCCAGGTTCTGCTGGATGTCGGCGACCGTTGACTTCAGGCCCTCGACATGAGTCCGCACGAGGTCGGAGTTCTCGAGAAAGAACTTCATGAACGGCGTCAATTTGGACAGGACATTTCCGAGCAACAGATACGCGTAGTTGAACCCCGCGGCATTGTTCAGATAGGTGTTCACCACCGTGTCGATCTTGGTGATCAGCTCGAATACGAACTGGCGGTTCGCTTCGAAGGTGTGCAGATACTCGCGAGCGAGGGCGGCTATCTGATCGACCTGACCACGTTGCCGCTCGAACACTCCTGTGATGCTGTTCAGCCCGTCGACTATGGACGTCAACGACGTCGAGTTGCCGTTCAGCGCATCAGCTACCTGGTCCAGGTTCGCCTGCACTGTCGAGGCGTCGACCTCCTCGGTCACGGTCGGCGCACTCTGCAGCACGTCACCGATCGAGTAGGGGACGCTGACCCGTTCGGTGGGGATGAGCACATCCGACTTCTGCTGCGCGCCGCGCGGGACGAGGCTGATCGCGTACCCACCCACCGGCGTCAGCATCCGCACCTCGATCCGGGACTGATCCCCCACGAAGGTCGTATCGTCCACTCGCGCCGACACCTTCACGGTGTTCGGTTCCATCGCAATATCGGAGACAGTGCCGATGCTGATGCCCGCGACGCGCACATCCTGACCCACTGTGATTGCCGAGGCGTCGGTTGTCTCGAAGGTGATGGTCTTCTGGTTCGGGGGGCGCATGTACAGCAGGCCGAAGGCAATCAGCACGATCACCGCGACAGCCACGACCGACACTCCGATGACCACGTCGTTGGACCAGATCGACCGCAGACCCCGGTGCGATCTATTCACTTGGCGTTGCACAGGACCACCTCATTTCCGGCCAGCAGGACGCCCACATCGGTGGGCAGCGCCGCGACCCCGTTACTGCACGTGGTCGGCGTGCGTGAAGTTGCTGCCGGTAGCTTCAATCCGGCAAGGGCGCCGGGTAGTAGCCGTAGCGACCCGGCGGCCTCCTCGAGCGAGTGGAATGCGTTTTTCAAGAAGACATTGACGTCCAGGTCCTCCGAGATGCCAAGGGCGACGAGCAGTCGCTCCACGAGCTCCACCAGGGCCGGTCCCGTCGCCGCAGTCTTGGGGAATTCGTCGAGAACGGTCATCGCATTGCTCATCGGAATGTTCACCGCCTCCAAAAATCCGACCACCGCCTCGGAGCGGCCACCCATCACGTCCGAGATCCGGCTCATGTTCGTGATCAACGTGGAGATCACCTGCTGACGATCCTTTGCGAACTCGGCGAGCTTTTGAGTGCTGTCGAGCATTGGTCCAAGCCCTCGTCCATCGCCCTGTAAGAGGGAGATCGCGTTCTCGGTGAACGCGTTGATCTCACTGGTGTTCATCGTCGAGAGCACCGGTTGCAACCCGTTGAAGAGTTCGGTGATGTCGTAGGACGGGTTCGTCGACCGGGTCGACAGGTGCGACACCCTGGGGCCCGAGGCCTCGCCCAAGTCCACATCGATATATCGGACGCCGGTGAGATTCTGATACTTGATCGACAAGGTGGACGAATCTGTCAGTTGCAGATCGGTTTCCAACGAGAACTCGACCTTCGCCACCGCTCCGTCGGGCGTTTGCTCCAGCTCGACGTCCGACACCTTTCCGATCCGCAACCCGTTCATCCGGACGTCACCGTTCTCCCGCAATCCGGAGGCATCGGTGAAGTCCGCGCTGTAACCGCGGGTTTCCGTGTCCACGGGGTTGCGCATGGCGTTGATGACCAGGATGAACAGGAACACAGTCACCGCCCCCACGGCCACCAGCTTGACGGCGATGAGCACAACGCCATGTCGTGAGATCATCGGGCCCCTCCTCCACGTGTGAACGCGCCTGCTCGAGTCAGTGGGCCGGCCAGGCCCGGCAGATCGTCCAATACGATTCGCAACTGCAACGTCTTCTGCTCCTGCGTCCCGGTGAATGCCGATTCCACCTGTGTCACAGCGGTGATCAGCTTGTCGATGGTTGCGCCGGAGCCGATGATGGCCGGCAGTGGGTCTGTCAACGTCTTGAGCAACTGCGTGAGCGGGACCAGCTCTGAATCGTGCGAGGCGAGCAGAGCGCCCGCTTTGCCGAACAGATCACTGGCGGCAACCTGGAGAGCCTGGTCGGTCTCGTCCATGAAGGCATCGTCGACACCGATCGAGCCATCAGGACGCCGGTTGTAGGCACTGTCGTAGATCGAGTACAGCGCACCAGCAGCTTCGCGACTGAACGCGGGGAACTCGGCCAGCACATCGTTCATCCGATTCATCAGCACGCTCGGCAACTCGCGTTGCGCGCGAGCCACCGAGTCGGCCACCACGATGCCGGTTCGGATCAGCGGAGCCAGTCCGTCCGCGTATCGGACCACCTTGTCCAAACTTGAGATCATCGACTCGGTCAGGGTTCCGTCGATCACGAGAGAACCTTGCTCGAGCATCGTCGACATCGTGAAGTCGGGCGCAGCCGACCGCCTGATGACCTGACCATCCGCCAGTGGCACGCCACTGCTGGCATCGGCGAGGTTCACCGCAGTGACCCCGAAATAGTTCTCGGGCCGGAAGTCGACCTCGACACTGTCAGTGATCAATGACGCACTCGCGCTTTGCAATACGACTGCGATGGTCACCGAGTCCGCGTTCTTGGCGGACACCTCGGTGACCTCACCCACCTCGGCTCCGTGGAGCAGCACCTTGGTGCCGGGCTCGACACCCGGGCCGAGGGCAGGCACCACGAACTGAACCCGAGTACCGGATGGCGCCGTCACGGCGGGGTACACCCACGCTCCGATCAGCACCGCAACGATCACCACCACTATTGCGACGGCTCCGGCAACGCCCAGCGAACGCTGCTGTCGGCGGGAATCTCCGCGGACGAAATCCTGGAATGAATAAACAGCCATGTTCTCAGCCCTTGAACGGGAGGTCTGGATTGAGACCCCAGATCGCCACGGTCATCAAGAAGTTCAGCACCACGATGGCGACCAGGCTGGCCCGGATCGCCCGTCCCGAGGCGGCGCCGACCCCGGCTGGACCACCGCTCGCGAAATAGCCGTAGTAACAGTGGATCAAGGTGACCACGGCACAGAAGACCAACGCCTTTGCCACCGAGGCGAAAAGGTCCGGCAGGCTCACGAATTGGGCGAAGTAGTGGTCGTAAGTACCACCTGGTTGGTCGTGGAACAGCTTGATGATCAGCCCACCGGTTATGAAACTGACGACAATTGCCATCAGGTATCCAGGCAGGACCACCAGCATCCCACCGATCAACCTCGTCCCCACCACGAACGGGATGGCCTGCAAGCCCATTGCCTCGGTCGCGTCGATCTCTTCGGAGATTCGCATGGCGCCGATCTCGGCCGTCATTCGGCAACCCGCCTGTGCCGCGAACCCGATACCGGTGATGATCGGCGCTATGACACGGATGTTGCCGAAGGAGCCGATGATTCCGGTCAAGGCACCGAAGCCGAGCAGGTCGAAGGCCATGAAGGCCTGGATCGCGACCACCGCGCCGACGGCCGTGCCCAGGAAGAACATCAGACTGATGACGCCGCCGTCGACGATCAGCGAGCCACTTCCCCAGGCCATGTCGTTCATGGTCTTGGAGGTTTGCTTCCGATAGTGACGAACCGTTTTGGGCAGCAGCGTCAGCGTCTTCCAGATGAAGATCACGATCTGACCGAACTCCATGGTGGCATTTCGGATGCTGCGTTGCACGGCGCCCAGGGCGCGGCCGGGTGCACGGGTGAAGGACTGCATTGTCATTGTCATCACCCCTACGCCAGCTGCGCCGGGAAGAACATGGTCTGCAACTGGCTGACCAACAAGTTGGTCATGAAGATGCAGAACACACTGAGGACCACAGATGCATTCACAGCGTTGGCGACACCTTTCGGACCGCCCTTTGCTTCGAGTCCGCGCAAGCTGGCGATCACGACGACAATGACTGCGAAGATGAGCGTCTTGAGCACGGAGAAGATCAGATCCACGGGTGTTGCAAACGCCCCGAATGACTGCCAGAAACTCGCCGGCACAACGCCGTTGACGTTTGCAGAGATGGTCAGGCCCGCACCGACGCCCGCCGCGATGATCATGATGCACAGGGCCGGCGAGATGGCCACCATGGCGATGAACCGCGGGACAACCAGGCGCTGGACGGGATTGATACCCATCACCCGCATCGCTTCGATTTCTTCTCGGATCGCCCGGGCACCCAGGTCGGAGGCGATTGCCGATGCCGCGGCCCCACTCATCAGCAGTCCGGCTGCCATCGGGGCGCCCTGGCCCACGACTCCGAGTCCACTCGCCGCACCGGCCAACGAGTTCGCTCCGACCTGATCCATGACGCCACCGACCTGCACCGAGACCTCCGCGCCGATCGGCACCGCCATGAGCAGAGCCGGCAGTGCGGTCACCTTGAACAGCTTCCACATCTGCTCCAGGACCTCTTGTACGGGCAAACGCAGTCGGACTGTGTCGACCACCGCAAAGCGGGCGATCTCCCCGGTCAGACGCGCCGACCGGCCGATGGTCCCGAAACTCCGGATCACGCGATCGGTGAACACCCCACGCAAACGCTTGGCAATCGCGGAAGGCCACTGACCCGAGTGACTCCCCTGCGCAGGTGTCCCCTCGGGACCAGGCTGCGCCGGCTTCGCCTCGGGCAATGTCGAAAGAGTCATCGCTGCATTCCCCAATCCGGACCTGTTGCGGCACCGGTCATCTGATGCGAGAAGATCTCCCACCCCTTTGGTCGTTTCGAACGATTGGATCCCCCGACCCATTCATGCGATACCACGCATTCACCCCATGGATCGGCGAAGGATCTTCTCCATCAGGCGGCCGTAGGGTGGGTACGTGGCATCCAGGTCCGGGCGGCTCGGCTTACGGAGAACCGCCTTCTGGTGGCTGAACGTGTCAAATCCATGTTTGCCGTGATAGTTGCCGATACCGGATTGACCTACTCCACCGAAGGGTAGTTCCGGCACCAGAAGCTGATACAGCAAATGGTTGACAACCACTGAGCCGGAAGATGTTTGATCCAGCACCTGCCGTTCGACATCCCTCGACTCGGTGAAGAGGTACAGGGCCAACGGTTTCGGCCTCGAACTGACGAAATCGATCGCTGCGGCCACGTTCTCGACCGAAACAACCGGAAGTATCGGGCCGAAGATCTCCTCCTGCATGAGCGGTGAGTCCACGTCCGGGTCGGTGACCAGAGCCGGGCTGATCGCGAGTTTGTCGACATCGACCTCACCGCCTGACCGGTGCCCGCCGTGATCATGCAACAGCCCGCTGAGTCTATCGAGGTGCTGCCGGTTCACGATGTGTGTGGTGTCAGCGGCGGCTGCCCTCGGCAGTTCCTCGAGAAGACGTTCGACCAGTTGAGGCCGCACCGACTCCTCGACGAGGACGTAATCGGGCGCCGTGCATGTCTGTCCAGCATTGATCGCCTTCGCCCACGCGATGCGGCGCGCCGCGACAGCGAGATCTGCGTCGCGGGCCACGATCACGGGACTCTTGCCCCCGAGTTCGAGCGTGACCGGCGTCAGGTGCTGCGCGCAGGCACCCATCACCAACTTCCCGACAGTGGTCGAGCCGGTGAAGAACACGTGATCAAAGGGGACCTCGAGCAGTTGCTTGCCGACCTCGACGTCGCCGACGACCACCCGCACCGCGTCAGGATCAAGGTAGTCCGACAGGCGATCTGCCAGCACCGCAGCCGTTGCACCCGAGATCTCCGACGGCTTGATCACTGCCGCATTTCCGGCGGCGAGAGCGCTGACGAGCGGCTGCAAAGTCAGGAGGAGCGGGAAATTCCACGCACCCATGATCAGCACCACGCCCTTTGGCTCGGGCGCAGACCAGGCCTTTCCCGGCATCGTGGCCGAGCTCATCCGGACCGAGGCCGGTTTGATCCACCGCGGCAGCGATGCCAGGGTGTGCCGCACCTCATGCCGAACCGGACCGATGTCCGCCATGAACGTCGCGATCGCGCTGCGTCCCAGATCCGCCGAAACCGCGGCTGCGAGCTCCTTTTCATTCTCGTCGATGAAGCGCAGCAGGCCCTCGAGTTGCGCTTTGCGCCACGACAGCGGCTTGGTCCGTCCAGTGGTGAAGGCGTTACGTGCGCGGGCGACCTCATCGTGAACTGATGGTGAGATACGCAGTGCCGGTGACGCGATGGTCATTCGATTGCTCCTGTTAGAGGCGAGACGGGACATGAGAATCGTCCAGCAAGCATCCTGCGTGCCGAATCCGAATCGAGCATGTCGTGGACCATACGTTGTGTTCAGACGTGATGTCAATCACTGCGCGTCTTCGGAGTGGAAACCTAAAGACATTATGTTCATACAAAGTAACCAGTCTAAGATGTCGTCATGGCTGAATGGGAAAACTGTTCGCAGAGCGAAGTCCTCGATGTCCGACAGTCCGATTCATTACGCTGGTTACAGTTGGCGAGACCCAAGGCGTTGAACGCGTTCGATGAGGCTCTGCAGGCGGAACTCCGAGACGCGATCGATGCAGCGGCGGCCGACACGACCGTTCGCTGCGTGGTACTCGGTGGCGCGGGGAGAGCATTCTCGGCGGGCGCCGACATCGATCTCGATAACGTCGCGGAGGGCGTCCGACTGGCGCCCAGGACCGAGAACGAGTTGCGCATGCACTACAACCCCATCATCAGGGCACTGCGCCGGATGCCCAAGCCCGTCGTCGCAGCTGTCAACGGGCCCGCTGTGGGCGCCGGTTGTTCGCTTGCACTCGCTTGCGACCAGGTCATAGCGAGCCGATCCGCCTCGTTCACGATGGGATTCGCACAAGTCGGATTGACGCTGGATGCCGGCGCTTCCCTTCTTCTGGGCGCGCGCATCGGACTCGGACGCGCGGCGCGGATGGCGTTCACGGCCGAGCCGGTGGGCGCGGACACCGCGCTGACGTGGGGCATGGTCGACGAGGTGGTCGATGACGAGCAACTCGCCGAGCGGGTCATCGAACTCGCCAGTGGGCTCGCTGCCGGCCCGACACGCGCGTTCGCCGCCATCAAGCACGGCTTGAATGTCGCGCTGCTCCCGACGTTGGATGCGGTGCTCGAGTACGAGGTGTGCGCGCAGACCCGGCTCGTCGACTCCGCAGACTTCCGAGAAGGTGTGAACGCATTCGCGAACCGACGAAAGCCCAGCTTCACCGGTAGCTGAACCGCTCTCAGCGTCGACCGTAGATGGCCGTCGACAACAACCCTGCCAGCATGGTTTTGACGCTCGCGAAGTCTTCCAGATGCGCTTCTCCCGCCAGCGACCCTGCGACCGTGCGTTCGACCATCCAGAGCAACGTGGCCGCGAACTGCGGAGCGGGCGGTCCGGGTGGCGCCAGCCCACATTCCCGATCAACCTCGATGATCGATTCGAGCTGATCGGCGAGATGTCCGATCGCCGCGAGATAGTGGACCCGCAGCTCGGCACGACGAGGCCACTCGTGCACGGCATTTCGAATGACCGACGTGGTCATCTCGTCCAGATTCAGCCAACCCTGCAACGCCGACGCCACCTGCTCGGGATCACCTCGTTCGGCATGTGCGATCTCGGACATGCTCGCCACCATCCGTTCGGCAGCTTCTTGGAACAGGGCCGCAAAAGCGTCGTCGCGATTTCGAAAATAGAAATAGAACGATGCGCGCGACACCGAAGCGCAGTCGATGATCTTCGCAACGCTGAGGTCCCCCAAGGGGTGGGTCAGCAGCAGCTCGCGCATCGCATCCAGGATGCTCTGCGCTGTCTCGGATCGAGCCTTGCGCTCGGGAACCGAGGGGCCGACCTGGTTGTTCACCTCACGCCGGTCGACCAGCGCCACCGGCGGCGCCGGTCGGCCACCGTAGATGGCGATTTCGTTCAGTGCCACGAGCGATTCGACCGCGTCACCGACGGTCGGAAGTCTGGGATCGAGACCACGCGAACCGACGTAAAGTGCACGCTCGACACCACAGATCAGCATGGCCGCCACCATGTCGGCAGGCGGGCCCACCGATGCGCGACCGGCGACGCGCTCGTGCTCGATCTGTTCACTCACCGCCGCCTGGAAGCGCCGGTAGGTGGGTTGCCACGCCCGTGCGACGGCAGGCTCGCCGTGCATGTGCTCGACCACAGCGCAGATGACGGGACCATGCACCGACCAGAGCCGAAGCGTGTGCTCGAGGCTCGCGCCCATCGTTCTGGCGCGCCCACGCCCTGGAGAACTGTCCCACGGTGCATCTTGCCCGTAGACCTGGTCGAACAGCCGCGACGTCATAGCGACAAGGACCTGGTGTTTGTTGGCGAAGTAGTGGTAGAAATTGGCGCGGGACAACCCCCCGCGCTCGAGGATCTGGGCGACCGTCAGCTCCTGTAGCGTTGTCTCGCTCAGAAGCTCCTCTGTCGCTTCGAACACCGCCAATTCCGCGGCAGTCGTGCCATCGAAGTCACGAGGCCGTTGCCTCGTGAAGGCCCCCTCGCTCATCAGGCCACCCTACGCGCTGTCTGAACACCATGTCCAGGCTTAGCGTACGGGCCCTGTCGCACCGAGAGCCATCAGCAAGGCCTCGTCGAACTCATCCGCCATCTCGAGCATCGGGTAATGGCCACAATCCAATTCGGTCAACTGGCTGCCGATCTCAGCGCTGAGCCAGCGTGCTCCTCGCACCGACAAGGCCGGATCGGCCACCCCGATGATCTGACTCACCGTTGTCGCCAAACCGTTCAGCACATGAACCTGATCTGTGCACAGCAAAGTCTGCATGGCGGCAATACCCGCCCAGCTGGGGGTCTGCAGCGAGATGCGGTGGAGCCAGTCGAGAACTTCCGGTGGCGGTGGTGATTTGAACGGGTCTGCAACCGCACTGCGGCGCGAGTTGATCCGGTCGCCCTTCTCGCCGTTGATGATTCTCGGGAGTGGCACGTCGGCCGGCATCCCAAAGGGAAAGCTCTCGGTCCGTGATGCAGACACACCGTTGGACGCGACCAGGACCACCGAGCTGACCCGATCCGGCGACATGGACGCCATCCGAAGTGCCACCATTCCGCCGAGAGACCACCCGACGACATCGGCACGTTCGACATCGAATGCATCCAACACCGCAAATGCATCTCGACTCAGCTGCTCGATGCCGTAACCATCGAGCGGCGCGTCTGATTTTCCGTGCCCACGCATGTCCATGGCCAGCACGCGGCGGTTCGACTCGGCAAGAACCCTGATCTGCCGATCCCAGACCTCAGAACTCAGACTCCACCCGTGGATCAGCAGAACCGGATCCCCGTCCCCCACGATCTGCACGTTGACGCGCAGTCCCCCAGGAATATCCACCAGATGTTCGGACATGTCGATCTCCGTTTCCGAGCCGGCGCACCGCAGGTGCGTCCCGTATGAACGTGCGAAACAAGCAGCCGACCGACGGTCAGCGGATGAAGGTGGCCACCTCGGCGGTGCTCTGGCGCCCGGTGCGATAAGAATTGACCGGATCGCCGAGGTCCGGGTAGCCGAACGAGATCCCCAGCAGGACCTGGCGCTCCGCGGGGATGTCGAAGAACTCACGGATCGTTGGCGCCTGCGCGGCGAGAGCAGCCTGGGGCACCGTGGCGATACCCATGCTGTGCGCCGCCAGCAAGAAGTTGCTCACGAACAACCCGCAATCCACCGCGCCGTACGGTCCGAGATTCCGCTCCGTCGTGATCATCGCGACATGTGGAGCACCGAAGAAATCAAAGTTCTTCAGCATCTGCTTGCCCGATGCCACGCGGTCACCTTTGGCGATCCCCAGACTCTCGTACAGTTGCCATCCACTCTCCCGACGCCTGTCTTGGTAGACGCCCTCGTACTCGGCCGGGAAGTCGATGTCGGGTTCCTGGGTCAACTGCCGCGAAATACGCTCGGCGATCGCCTGTCTGAGCTGTTCGGTGGCGAATCCCTCGGTGATGTGCACGTGCCATGGTTGCGTGTTGCACCAGGATGGCGTTCGTCGGGCGATCTGCAAGATGTCTTCGATGTCGGAGCGGGGCACCTGCTTCCGATCAAAGGACCGGCAACTCCATCGCCCTTCGACCAGGTCGCGCAGAACTGCCGTCGAATCACCCGCTTCCGACCGGTCCACCTCTGTGGCGCGGGCGCCAGTTCCCGAACTCCGTGACATCTCGACCTTCTTTCCCTGTGAGCGGGCCTGGCCGCCTCCCGTACACAGCCCTCCCGATGTTCTATACACAGAGTGTAGACATAGTGTTCAGTCGCGGTCTACCATCGCTGTAACGGCCATCACACAATGCAGGCAGAGGCCCGCAGAGGGAGTGCCCCATGACCATCACCGAACCCACAATCGGGCGAACCGCAGTCACCGGCGATCTCGATGTACCCAGCGGACTTCCCCGGGGTATCGATCTGGGACGAATCGCAAATCGCGACAAAGCAATTGCCATGTACGGACGTGAGTTTGTCACCACGCTGACCGACCACGCACTACTCGCCGACGACTACGCATACCGCGCCATGCTCGAGTTCAAGGGCAAGTCGAATGCCTCTAATTGGCGCACCTTCGACGTCGCGCTCGAGCAGGGTATCGACGCGGTCGACGAACCGGGACCTGCGATGGTCGACTTCTTCAGGCAACTCGATCGCGTTCCGGAATGGGTTGATCACGATCAGCTCTACCGAGGTGCAGTTGCGTTCTGGCGCGCAGGACCGATCGTTCCGCCGATCCTGGCCTGGGCGACGATCGCGGGCGGTTTCTCGATGTTCAGCGCCACTCGCCCCGTCTTGTTCAGCGGCCGGCTGCGTAAACCCGACAAGGTCGGCACCCGCCTGATCGAAAGCTTTCGGTACGTCGTCGCCGCGTATACGCCCGGTGGGATGCATCGCTTCGAAGAAGGTTTCCGCCTCACCGCCAAAGTGCGGATGATCCACGCCGCGGTGCGGCACAGCCTCAATCAGTCCGATGCCTGGGACTGGGAGAACTGGGGCATTCCCATCAACAACCTCGACAGCATGGAGACGCAGGCCGGGCAATTCGGCGTGAAGTTCGTCGATGCCGTACAGAGTTCGGGCATCCGATTCTCCGATCGGGAGCTGGAAGACATCTTCGCGCTCAGCCGCTACGTCGGTTATGTCATCGGCGTCCCGGAGGAAATTCTGCACACGGACCCGGACGACGCAAGGAAGAAGTCCGATCTGCACACACTCATCGAGCAGCCACCGGACCAGCTCTGCCGAGACGTGGTGCACTCGGTCATCAAGTACAGCGTCGAGAATCCGCCCGGCGACGTCGAGGTGTTGCCCGCCCCCATAGCGAAGTTCATGACCACCGATCGTCGACTGTCCCTCGCCTACGGAATGCTGCACTCGTGGATTCCGGCTGACGTCATGGAGGCACTCGAGGCCGAGCGCACTCCGTGGCGGGCAGTCCTGCCCACGATCCGGCCGCTCCTGGCCGCGACCGACCGCATCGGCCGCCTGCTGCCGCACGACGACGAGAAGAGGGCATTCGCCATGTTGCGCCAGTTCAACGACGCAATCGCCATTCCGGAATCGGAGAAGGCGCGAGCAGTCGCGGTACCCGACGAAGTCCATGCAGACATCGCCGCGAACAAGGGTGGCATGCCGACGGTGGCACGCCGTTGACCAGCGCCCCCACGCCTCCGCTTGCCGGCATCCGCATCGTCGAACTCGCGGGCATCGGCCCCGGTCCGTTCGCGGGCATGCTTCTCGCCGATCTCGGCGCGGAAGTGATCTGCGTC
Source organism: Williamsia soli (assembly GCF_017377795.1). Classification (GTDB taxonomy): domain Bacteria; phylum Actinomycetota; class Actinomycetes; order Mycobacteriales; family Mycobacteriaceae; genus Williamsia; species Williamsia soli. The sequence goes on from NZ_JAFRDR010000003.1 coordinate 133,661, forward strand.
GATCGCCCCGAAGGGAATCCCTGGGCGGTCGGCGGGCACGGCATCATGTTCCGCAGCCGCCGACATCTGGCGGTGGACCTGAAGGCACCACAGGGCGCCGAGATCGTGCGACGGCTGTGCGCCGAATCCGACGGCATCATCGAGACGTTCCGTCCCGGGGTTGCCGAGCGGCTCGGTGTCGGTCCGGATGACTGCCTCGCTGTCAATCCGAATCTGGTCTATGGGCGGATGACCGGGTGGGGTCAGAGTGGCCCCATGGCGTCCATGCCTGGTCACGACATCAACTACATCGCACTGACGGGGGCGCTGCATGCGATCGGCAGGAAGGGCGCTCCGCCGACACCCCCGCTCAATCTCGTGGGTGATTTCGGTGGGGGCGGAATGCTTCTCGGAATCGGGATGCTCGCCGGGCTGTTGTCGGTCCGCGGTGGCGGCGGTGGACGTGTCGTCGATGCAGCAATGATCGATGGCGTCTCGGCTCTGATGGCGATGTTCCACTCGCTGCGTGCCGAAGGCAGTTTCACCGAGGCACGCGGGACCCACCTTCTCGACACCGGCGCGTTCTTCTACGACGTCTATCAGACGAAAGACGGCCACTGGGTGAGCATCGGTGCCATCGAGACGGCGTTTTGGCATGAGCTGTGCGACCTGCTCGAACTTCCGCAGAACGTGCGGGACAATCAGTTCGACCAGTCCCGATGGGATGAGTTCCGAACAATCGTCGCAGCCCGGATCGCCCAGTTCACCCGCAGCGAGCTTGACACGCTGTTCGAGGGGCGGAACACCTGCTACGCACCGGCTCTGACGATGGCCGAGGCGATCGAGCATCCGCACCACACCGCGCGTGGCACCTTTGTCGATGTCGCGGGGGTCGTGCAACCGGCACCGTCACCGCGATTCGACGGCGCACCTCCCACCAGGCCGACGCCGCGGCGCTCCCCGGGCGCCGACAGTCGAAACATCCTGTCCGACGCCGGTTTCGACGCCGATGACATCGACGAGTTGATCAGCCAGGGCGTCGTCGAGACCTGACAAGCTGCCGTGGGCAGGCGGTGGTTGCTCGGATTGGGCCGGGCAACCACCGTTTGCGTTGTGCCGGAACCATTCTCCAACATATTGTGATTGACGCCACGTCTGGACAGACTGTATGGTCAAAGAATGTCCCAGACTCCTCCCGTAGCACAACCTGCGCCGAGCGATAACCCTCGCGGAAGCTTCGTTCCGTCCAGTGACTTCACCGACGTCGACCTGGATCGTGCGCTCAGCGACGCCAATCTCCCGTACCTGCTGGGTTCACTGGCGCTGCTCACGGGCAATGATCGGTGGATCTCTGCGCCTTTTCTGCCCACAGCACCGAAAGATCTGGGCAACAACGATTCCGGCGGGTTCGACGAGGAGACTGGCCGGGCGATCCGGTTGGCCGCGAGCGCAATCCTGCGGGACTGGCGTGATGGGTCGACGGACTTCCCCGCGGCACCACCCACCCCGGAACGACTGAGCCACATCCTCTCGGTGATGCTCTCCGATCGAATCCCCTCCGACTATGGAACGCTGCTCGGAGAAGAAATGGGCATCTATGCCCGGTACACCGCGCCGACCGCGCCGGTGGATCCGGAGTTCCGGGTGATCATCATCGGAGCCGGCATCTCCGGTCTGGCGATGGCCGTGCGCCTCGAACAATCCGGAATCGACTATCTGCTCATCGACAAGAACGATGCAGCGGGTGGCACCTGGCACGAGAATGTCTATCCCGGTTGCGGGGTGGACACGCCGAGCTACCTGTACTCGTTGTCCTTCGACCCCAAGCCCGACTGGTCGAGTCATTTTGCGCCACAGTCCGAACTTGCCGAATACTGGAACACTCTCGCCCGAAAGCACAACGTGCTGACACACATCAGGTTCGGCACCGAGGTGAGTACGGCCGCGTACGACGAGGACGCGTTCGTGTGGAACGTGACCGTCCGCGCCGCCGACGGGTCGGGGAACGAAGAGACTCTCACCGCCAACGCTGTGGTCAGCGCGGTCGGATTGCTCAATCAACCGAGCATCCCGGATCTTCCGGGGCTGGCGGATTTCGAGGGACCCGCGCTGCACACCGCCCGGTGGGAACAGAACCTGGACCTGACCGGCAAACGGGTCGCGGTCGTCGGGACGGGTGCCAGTTCCATGCAATTCGTCCCCGCGGTCAGCGAGATCGCCGCCGAGGTCCGGGTGTTCCAACGCACACCGCAATGGTCGATGCCGCATCCGTTGAAAGGCAAGGCCGTCGACGACGCGACTCATTTTCTCAACAGCCATGTCCCCTACTACCTCGCCTGGCACCGCGCAGCACTCTTCTGGAGGATGGGTGACAAGGTGTGGCGCCTGTTACAGGTGGATCCCGAGTACCCGCACCTCGGTCGCGCGGTGAACAAGGCCAACGACCGCCTCCGCGCAGGGCTCACCGCGTTCATCGAGCACGAACTCGACGGTCGGCCGGACCTGTTGGCCAAAGCCCTCCCCGACTATCCCCCGTACGGCAAACGCCTGCTGATCGACGCCAACTGGTTCAAGACGCTACGTCGCGAGAATGTCGACCTCGTCACCGATGGTGTGGAGCAGATCACCGCCGATGGGGTCCGAACGGTTGACGGAACCCACTACGCCGCCGACGTTCTCGTGTTGGCTACCGGGTTCAAGGCTGTCGATGTCCTGGCATCGCTCGAAGTCCGGGGCCGCGCAGGCAAGACGCTCCAAGAAGTGTGGGGCGAGGGTGACGGCCGGGCCTATCTGGGCATCACGGTGCCGGGCTTCCCTAATTTCTTCTGTCTGTATGGCCCCAACACGAACACCGGACACGGCGGGACCGTGATCGCCGGCACCGAGATGCAGGTACAGCATGTATCTGCGCTGTTCGCCGCCATGATCGACGACGACGTGGCCGAGATCGAGGTACGCGCTGACATCCATGACGAGTACAACTCCGAGTTGGACAAGGCTCTGGCGCAGACTGTCTGGGACTTCGGCGGCACCAGCACCTACTACAGGAACAAGCGGGGGCGCATCGTGACCAACAGTCCGTGGAAGTACATCGACTACTGGAAGCGGGTACACGAACCACGGCTTGATGAGTTCCGGCTCGCCAGTCGACGCCCGGTGGCGGAGAGTTCCAGCGCACCGGCCGGTCACGCCGACCAGATCTGATCACCGCTCATTCGCCCGAGAGACGAGGTTCTCATGTCAGACACCATCGAAACACCCATCCCTGCATCACCTTCCGCAGCTCCCGGGGTCGGCGAACCCACCCTGCCCGCGGCGTTCCAAGCAACCGCCGCCGCGCGCGGTGATCAGATCGCACTGATCGCATTCGGCGACGACCGCACGCTGACCTGGGCCGAGTACTCCGCCGCCGTCGAAGAGATCGCCACGGGTCTGTACGACATCGGGGTCCGACACGGAGACACCGTGGCTCTCATGCTGTCGAACAGCCCCGAGTTCCACATCGTGGACACCGCCGTGCAGCACTTGGGCGCCACACCCTTCTCGATCTATCTGACGTCGGCACCCGAACAGATCAGCTATCTGTTCGACAACGCCGACAACAAGGTGCTGGTCGCCGAGAGCCGATTCCTCGACGTCATCTCCCGCACCGACACTCCCGGCCTCGACACCGTTGTCGTAGTGGACGCGCTGCCGGTGCAGACCACGGCTCCTGCGGCAGCGTCGAACATCCTCACACTGGACGACGTGCGTCGTCGCCGAACTGCCGGCTTCGATTTCGAACAGGCCTGGCGGTCGGTGCAGCCCTCTGACTTGGCCACCCTGATCTACACCTCGGGCACCACGGGCGCACCCAAAGGGGTGGAGCTGACCCACGCCAACCTGATGTTCGTGATGCACACATGCAACCAACGGTTCCCGTTCGACGAGGACGGTGCGGCGATCTCCTACCTGCCGACTGCACACGCTGCTGATCGCGTGTTCTCGCACTACCTCTCGACCGTGACCGGGTGGCCGATCACCACGGTGGCGGACGCCGGCTCGGTGTTCGGTGCCGTCGCACAAGCTCGCCCGTCGTGGTTCCTCGGAGTTCCGCGGGTGTGGGAAAAGCTCAGGGCGGCGCTCCTTGCACGGTTCAACGGCATGCCCGACGCGCAGCGGGTAGGCCTGTTGGGCGCGCTCGACGCGGCGAACGAACGAGTGCAGCTTCAACAACGCCGCGAGGTGGTCCCTGCTGACCTGGAGGTGGCCGCGACGCGAGCTGAGTCTGCGATCTTCGGACCACTACGCGCTCAGTTGGGCCTGGACCGCGTCTCGCTGCTCATGACCGGCGCTGCACCGATCGCGCCGGCCGTCCACGAGTTCTTCCTTGCTCTCGGGTTGCCGCTGCAAGAAGGTTTCGGTATGTCGGAGACCGGAGCTCTGGGCTTCACCAATATCCCGTCCGACATCCGGGTCGGCAAAGTGGGTCTGGCCCAGCCGGGTACGGAGGCGAAGCTCGCTGCGGACGGCGAACTGTTGCTGCGCGGACCTCATGTGATGCGGGGCTACCGCAAGGATCCCCAACGAACCGCCGAAGCCGTCGATTCGGAGGGTTGGCTCTACACCGGGGACATCGCGACCATCGACCCCGACGGCTGGGTCAGCATCGTCGATCGGAAGAAGGAACTGATCATCAACGCGGCGGGCAAGAACATGTCGCCGGTCAACATCGAGAGCAAGCTCAAGAGTGCCACGCCACTCATCGGTCAGGTCTGCGTCATCGGCGACGGGCGACCGTACAACGTCGCGCTGATCGTTCTCGATCCCGATTCCGCGCGCACTTTCGCCACCGAGCACGGTCTCCCCGACGCCTCGCTTGCGGCACTGATCGGTGATCCCAGCGTGAAAGAAGCGGTCGATACTGCTGTGGCACAGACAAATGCACAACTGTCCCGCGTAGAGCAGATCAAGACCTACCGGCTGCTCGACGCGGAGTGGCTACCCGACTCCGAGGAGCTCACGCCGACGATGAAACTCAAACGCCGCGGCATCGGTACCAAGTACCACGATGTCATCGAGGACATTTACGCATCCTCATCGAGGTGACGCCGCTTCTTTAGAACCTCGATTCACAGCGAAAGCCCCAGATGTCCGGGATTCCGGTATCTGGGGCTTTTCGCGTATGAGCTGTCAGAGACCGAGGGACCGTCCGACGATCTCACGCATGATCTCGTTGGTGCCGCCGTAGATGCGTTGCACCCGCGCGTCGCGCCAGCGCCGCGACACCTCGAACTCGTCCATGTAGCCGTATCCACCGAACAGCTGCAGGCACCTGTCGAGTGCCTCGAACTCCAACTCCGTGGTCCAGAACTTCGCGCCTGCCGCGTCCGCCGGCGACAAGTCACCCGCATTGTGGACCTCGATGCACCGGTCGACGAACACCCGCGCGATCGACACCTTCGTCGACAACTCGGCCAGTGCGAACTTGTTCGCCTGAAAGCTGCCGATCGGCTTTCCGAAAGCCGTTCGCTCCTTGCCGTATTCGAGCGCGAGATTTACCGCGTACTCGGCACTGGCCACCGCGACCACCGACATGGACAGTCGCTCCTGAGCGAGGTTCTTCATCATGTAATGCAGCCCCTTGCCCGGGGTGCCGAGAACGTTGTCGCCACTGACGTGGACGTCGTTGAAGAACAGTTCAGCGGTGTCCTGGGCTTTTCGGCCGACCTTGTGCAGTTTCCGTCCGCGTTCGAATCCGTCCTGACCGGCCTCCACCACGAACAAACCGAAGCCACCTCCGTCCTCGTCCGCGATCCGGGCCGCGACGATGATCAGGTCGGCCTGGATCCCGCTCGTGATGAAGATCTTCGAACCCGACAGCCGCCAACCGTCCCCCGCTCGCCTCGCGGTGGTCTTGATCGCTCGCAGGTCGGATCCCGTCCCCGGCTCGCTCATGGCGATAGCGATCACGCTGTCGCCCTGCACGATGCCAGGAACCCACCGCTGCTGCTGTTCGGTGTCAGCGATGTCGAGATAGTAGGGCAGGACGATGTCGTTGGTGAGCGAGAAACCATCTCCGACAGTGCCGGTCCGGACCACTTCCTCGTTCAGGACCGCGTTGAACCTGAAGTCGCGCAACCCTCCTCCGCCCAAGGCTTCGGGTGCGTTGAAGCCAACGAGCCCCTGGGTCGCCGCCAGCTTCCAGAACGACCGATCCACCAGCCCCTCGGCCTCCCATCGGTCTGTGTGGGGTACCGCCTCCTTTTCCAGAAATCCTCGAACCGAATCCCGGAACGCCTCGTGTTCGGGCTCGAATAGGGTGCGATCGAAGCTCACAGGCCCATCCCCTTCCCGATGATCTCGCGCATGATCTCACTCGTTCCGCCGTAGATGCGTTGCACGCGGGCATCGACGAAGGCGCGAGCGATGGGGTACTCGGTCATGAACCCATAGCCGCCGAACATCTGCAGACACTGATCGGTGACGCGTCCTTGGATCTCGGTCGCTGCAAGCTTCGCCATCGCGGCGCGGTCTGCGGTGAGCGCACCGGCCACGTGCGCCCGCAGGCAGCTACGGACAAAGGTGTCGAGCATCTCCACTTCGGTGAGTGCCCCTGCGAGAGTGAATCTGGTGTTCTGAAAAGACCCGATCGCTTTCCCGAAAGCCTGTCGTTCGCGAACGTATTCCGCGGCGAGTTCTACGGCGCGCCGAGCCGACGCCGCACTCGCGATCGCGATCGTCAACCGCTCCTGCGCCAGATTCGACACCAGCGCCTTGAAACCGCCGCCGAGCTCACCCAGCAAATTCGACGTCGGAATGCGGGCGTTGTCGAAGAAGAGTTCAGCAGTGTCTTGACCATGCATCCCGATCTTGTCGAGATTGCGGCCGCGAGTGAAACCGGGGGTATCGCGCTCGACCACCAGTAGTGACAACCCACCGTGGCGCGAGCCGGATTCCGTGCGCGCGGCAACGATCACCACATCAGCGTTCACGCCGTTCGAGATGAACGTCTTCGCGCCGTTGAGGACGAAGTGATCACCGTCGACAACAGCAGTCGTCGCGATGCCGGCCAGGTCCGAACCGGTGCCGGGCTCGGTCATCGCTATCGCGGCGATCAGCTCACCCGACGCCAGCCCTGGCAGCCAGCGCCGCTTCTGGTTGTCGCTTGCGTACCTCTGAAAGTATGGGATGCAGATGTCGTTGTGCAGATTGATGCCGAAGGACACGGCTCCGGTAGCAGCGATCTCTTCGGCGATCACCGCATTGAACCGGAAGTCCTCGACCCCTCCGCCGCCGTACTCCTCACCGATCTCTATACCGAGGAAGCCGTGGGATCCGGCTTCTGCGAACAGCGTTCGAGGCAGGATGCCTTGTTTTTCCCACTTCAGGTAGTCGGGGACGACCCGGGACTCGAGAAACTGGCGAAAGCTGGCACGGAAGTCCTCGTGCTCGTCTTCATATACAGATTCAGGGACTGTGCTGATCATGGTGGTCATCGACCCACCATACTATTCGTCTATACACTATGTATAGTCGTTCAGTCGGAAACTGTAACCCAGGCTCGATTCGTACCGGGTGGAGATCAAACGTCAAAGCGGAGGCGACTACTGCCACCGCTACAGAGCCAGGTCAGTCGCTCCAGAACGCGTACACGGTCGCCAACGGGGACCTGCCATACATTGGCGCGAACACCATGGAATTGACAAACGGTCGTTCTCGGCCGACGTGTGGGTGGCGGCCGACGATTGTTCGCAACAAGATTTGTTCGTGCACTGAGGTTTTGGCGAAGGCTGCTGGCGAGGGAGAAAAGAAGACGATCCGCCTCATGCTGGAAGTGATGGCTCAATGGTTGTCGGCGTAGGACGAACATCCGAATCCCGCAGTGCTGACTGAAGCGCTGGTCTGGACGCGGAACTCATCGAGTGGCCGCGCACACGCGTATGGCTGGCCTTTATGGGCAGACGTCGACAACCACGGTCGCTATTTCGAACAGGAGAATGCCGAATCGGTTCGCCAGGTGGTGCATTCGTGCGTCGGCGTCGGTTGACGTCAGGTGGCTGCGTTCCAGGCTCTAAGAGTATAAAACTCGACTTGAGCATTCGGGTTGAGACGGAAGCCGGGGTGCCGCCTACTCGGAGAATGCTCGGATTGGCTGCGGGTTCCCGGTAACCCGAAACGCCCCGACACCAGGATGTGGTGTCGAGGCGTGCGATCGCGGCCGTTGCTCGGCGGCAGCGTCAATGGGTGCTGGCTTAGTGGCCGTCGTAGTTCTCGCGGCTGCCGGACTTGGCCAGGCCGCGAGCGACCATGTAGCCGATGGTGAGCCAGGTGATGTACTTCAAAGCCTCGGCGGCACCGAACGGGTCGGAGCTTCCGTCTTCTCCGCCGACGACGAGCGCGGTGATGGCAACGGCGAGTACGGCGAGGACGAACACGATCAGTTCGCTGGTCTTGGTCGATACCTTGGTCTCGGTGCTACGTCGGGCCGGGTTCGCGGCCTGGCGCACATCGCCGCCGGCAGGTCCGGGCTGGAAGCCGCTGCCCTGGTTGCCGTGCTGCATCGGGTTGTGACTGCTGGTCATTTCAATGTCCTTTGGTGGTGGCTGGTCGAGGCGATGGCCTCGGGAACGATCCGCTCTCGTTCACAGCAATACCCAACCGGATTTAAAGTAAACAATTCTGTGTTGACTATTTTTAATACGATCAGCCCCCAAGAGTTCGAGAAGGGAACAACCTGTCCGCGACGTATTCGGCGTCCAGCAACGTGGAGCGAGAACGGCCGGAACTCCTGCCACCGCGGCGATGCAGCGGTAGGGCGGCCCGTTGTAGATGACCTTCGCGCCCACGGAGTAGTTCGCGCCCGTGGTGAACGTGGTGGCGGCGATGCCGGCGTCGACGTAGTCGCGGTACCGATGACGTTCGGTGCGTGCGAGTGCGGCCGCGCGGAGTAGCGGTGCAGCCACTTTCAGCAATGTGTTCGTACCGCACTCGTCACAGATGTGAGCGCACCGGGATGGACTACAAACTCCACGATCTGAGGCACTTCCACGCCTCCGGCCTCATCGCCACGGGGTACGACGTAGTAACCGTTCAGCGTGCCCTCGGCCACAGCAACGCAACCGTCACTGTGAACAATTACAGCCAATTTTGGGCCACAGGCTGCAGACCGGACCCGGGACGCTGCTGAGGCGATGTTCACGGCTGCGGTGAAACCTGCTGCGTACGCACTGCGACGGAGGGCACTGATCAGCCCTCTGACCCGCACCTCTACACGTTGAAGCGGAACTCCACGACATCACCATCAGCCATGACGTAGTCCTTGCCTTCCATCCGCACTTTGCCCGCAGCCTTCGCGGCGGCCATCGAACCGGCAGCGTCGAGGTCGGCAAACGACACGATCTCGGCTTTGATGAAGCCCTTTTCGAAGTCGGTGTGGATGACACCGGCAGCCTTGGGAGCGGTGTCGCCCTTGTGAATCGTCCAGGCGCGCGACTCTTTTGGTCCGGCGGTCAGGTAGGTCTGCAGGCCAAGGGTGTGGAAGCCGGCGCGGGCCAGCGAATGCAGGCCGGGCTCTTCCTGACCGATCGAATCCAGGAGCTCCTGGGCGTCCTCGGCGTCGAGTTCGAGGAGCTCGCTCTCGACCTTTGCGTCGAGGAACACTGCATCGGCTGGTGCGACAACTTCTTTGAGCTGCGCGATCCGTTCGGGGTCGGTGAGTACCGACTCGTCGGCATTGAACACGTACAGGAACGGCTTGGTGGTCATCAGATGCAGCTCACGCAGCTTCGCGAAATCCAGCTTGTCCTTCTGCGAGAACAGGGTCTTGCCCTCGTTGAGGATCTTCTGCGCTTCCTGGACAGCGGCGACGACCTCGACGAGGCCTTTGTCTTTGCGCGAATCCTTCTCGAGCCGCGGCAGCGCCTTCTCGATGGTCTGCATGTCGGCGAGGATCAGCTCGGTCTCGATTACCTCGATGTCGGAGATCGGATCGACGCGCCCGTCGACGTGCACCACATCGTCGTCGGCGAACACGCGCACGACCTGACAGATCGCCTCGGCCTCGCGGATGTTCGCGAGGAACTGGTTGCCCATCCCCTCACCTTCGGACGCACCCTTGACGATGCCGGCGATGTCGACGAACGACACCGTGGCGGGCAGGATGCGCTCGCTGGAGTGGATTTCAGCCAGTCTCGCCAACCGGGAATCGGGCAGCTCCACCACACCGACATTGGGCTCGATGGTGGCGAACGGGTAGTTCGCAGCCAGCACATCGTTGCGGGTCAGCGCATTGAACAGGGTGGATTTGCCGACGTTGGGCAATCCGACGATTCCGAGGGTAAGACTCACGGGTGACCAGTCTAGTTCCCGGTCGCACTCACCTTGCGCGCCGCCGTCTCACAGATGCACATGGTTCAGTCATGAGCACACGTTGCAACGTGTGCTTTTGACTGAACCATGTGCTTTTGTCCGGGTCAGGCCTGCTCGGGTCTGGCGACGCCGTCGTCTGGGACGACGAGGTCGTCGTCCTCGTCGTCGGCCACCACCTTCTCCCCCGCCCTGATCGCGATCTGTTCGTTCAGATATCGCAGGATCACCGCGACCACGGCAGCCACCGGCACTGCGAGGAATGCGCCGATGATGCCGAACAGAGTGCCGCCGCCGGTCACCGCGAGCAGCACGATCGCCGCATGCAGGTTCATCGACCGCGACTGGAGCCACGGTTGCAGCACGTTGCCCTCGAGCTGTTGCACCGCGACGATGATGCCGAGCACGATCAGCGCCGTCCAGGGACCGTTGCCCACAAGTGCCACCAGAACGGCGAGGGCCCCGGCGACAAACGCGCCCACAATCGGAATGAATCCGCCGAAGAACGTGATGATGGCGAGCGCATAGGCAAGGGGCACACCGAGAATGACGAGTCCGAGCCCGATGAGCACGGCATCGATGGCGCTCACGAGGGCCTGGGTCCGGATGAAGCCACCCAGAGTCGACCAGATCCTGGTCAGCACCTCGGCCAAGTGCTCGGCAGCGGGCGCCCCGCTGGTGCGACGCAACCACGGGACGAACTTTGGACCGTCTTTGAGAAAGAAGAACGTCAAGAACAAGACGGTGAAGAGCGTGATCAACACCGACGTCGCGGCCGTGACGCCGGTGAACACCCCCGATGCGATGGTCGTGCTGGAGTCCTGGATCCGGCTGGTGATCGCGTTGACCGCATTGTCGAGCTGATCGTCGCTGAAATTGAACGGCGGGCCGTGCAGCCACTCCTGGATCTTCACAACACCGTCGGTGGCCTGAGAGGCCAGGTCTCCTGATTGATCGACCACCGATGGCGCGATCGCACCCATGATCCCGGCGACCACCCCGACTGCGAGCAGCAAGACCACAGCAGACGCTGCCGCAGCGTTCATGCCTTTGCGCAGAAGCCAGCCAACCGGTGGCCACAGCACCGTGCACACGATGATGGCGAGGAGGATGGGCAGCAAGACCACCCAGGTCTTACCGATGATCCACGCCAGCACCCAGGCACCGCCGGCGATGAGGATCAGGCGCAGGCTGTGCTTGGCGAGCCACTGGGTGCCTTGCCCGATCACGAATCCCCGGTTCGGGGTCAACGCGGCGGACGAACTCGACACCACGTCCTTTTCATCCGCCCCCGCCGCACCCTTGAGTGGTTCCCCCGACGATGTTTTTGCCATTGGTTGATGGTCACACACCCGGCGGACGTTCGACGCCTCGGACGGCATCGGCCCTGCAGAATGTCGGCCTTTGTGCGTACGGTCGTCACCGGAGCGACATCTGGTATCGGGAGGCCGCATGGACACCATCACCCGTTCTCAACTCCTTGCGGCACGCTGGCACGTCCAGCAGGTCGGCCGCGAGCCCGGCGCCGACGAGTGTGACCTCCTCGACTACGGCATCCAGGACTCCGGGCCCGACGGCGCTCCCTGGGCACTTCACATCCGCGGATTCGATAATTCCGACGACAGTCTGGCCGTCGCCTGGACGATCCGGGGCGCACCGCACTACTACCGGCGCGCCGACCTCGCGGAGGTCTCGGTGGCCGTGAGCCCCCTGTCATCCGAGGACGCGGGTAAACGGATCTACGACGCGAGCAAGAAGTTCAGAGATGCGGGCACCGATCCCCTCGAGGCGATGGCCGAGCTCGCGGCCGAGATGCGCACGATCGTCACCACTCCGACGGTCAAAGGCGAGATGTCGAGGCAGCTGACCTCGGTGCTGCCCGATCACTTTCTGCGCTACTGCAAGCCGTGCGACGCCATTCATCCCTACGAGAACTCGTTTCGGCTCGCTGCACTGCAGGCGGGGCTCGAGTTGCAGCCGGACACCAGTCCCCCGGTTCTGCGGCGGATCAAGGGCTTGCGTCCGAACAATTTTCGTCGGTTGGGAACCGACGCCGCCGAGCGGTTCGACGTCGTCCGCAACCACCTACGCTTCTACGGTGCCGCCACCCCGAAACAGGTCGCGGAGTTCCTCGACGCGCCCATTCGAGACGTCAAGGCCCACTGGCCTTCCGATGTCGCTGACGTGTCCGTCGACGGTCAGACGAGATCGGCGCTGTCCGACGGACTCGAGGTGCTGACCGATCCGCCGGAAGCCACCGGACTTCGTCTGGTCGGTCCGTACGACCCGTTGCTGCAGGCCCGCGACCGTGAACTCCTGATACCCGACGCTTCACGTCGCAAGGCGACCTGGCCTGCACTCGGACGGCCCGGGGTGATCTTCTCCGCGGCCGAGCCCATCGGAACCTGGCGACCGGCGAAGGCCGGCAAGAAACTCAACATCACGGTGGAACTGTGGTCCACGACCACCGCGAAAACCACGGCCGCCATCGACGAGCAGGCGGCGCAACTGGCTCAGTTCCGAGGCCTCGACCCTGGAACCGTGAAAACGAAGTGACTGTTCAGGCGCGCCGACGCTGCAGCCAGCGGAACATTCCACTCACCGCGTCGAGATCCTGCTGTACGGGATCGGCCGGCGCTACGGGTTCCATCGACGCGTCCGGCGCCGCCGTTGTCGGCTTCTCGGCCTCGATCGCCGACTTCACGGACTGTTCGCCGTACAGACCCATCATGATCTCGATGCCCCAGCCCGGAAACTGCGACAACGGCGCCTCTTTGCGTCCCCATCGTGTTACGTACATATTTCACACTCTGGCACGCATCGGCAGTTTTGTCCCCCTTTTGCTGCGTAGAGGGCATAAAGGCGACATCAGGAAGACCGTCCCCAGGAATCGAAGAGTGATCTGGACCACACCAACTGAGCCTACAGAAGGGCCGTCCACCGCCACGTCCGATTTCCGCTAGTGATGTCCCGTGAACCCTGCCAGAGTGGTGGCATGAGCCCAGGTCCCGCTGCGAGCGCACGTCAGCTCGACTTCGACAGCTGCTACCGAGCCGTCCAGTCCCGGGATGCGCGATTCGACGGCCAGTTCTTCGTAGCAGTGCGCACGACGGGCATCTATTGCCGCCCGTCATGCCCCGCCATCACCCCCAAGCCACACAACGTGTCGTTCGTGCTGACCGCCGCCGTCGCCCAGCAGGAGGGATACCGCGCGTGCCGGCGGTGCCTGCCCGATGCGGTGCCGGGATCACCGCGGTGGAACGTCAACTCCGATCTGGCGTCTCGGGCGATGCGTCTGATCGAGGACGGGCTGGTGGACCGCACCGGCGTGAGCGGCCTCGCCGGACAACTCGGGTATTCACCCCGCCAGCTCAATCGGGTCCTCGGGGATCAGATCGGGGCGGGACCGCTGGCTCTGGCGCGCGCCTACCGCGCGACCACGGCGCGCATGCTCATCCAGTGCACGGACATGTCCATGTCCGACATCGCGTTTGCCGCCGGATTCGCCAGCATCCGGCAGTTCAACGACACGGTGCGCGAGGTGTTCGCGCAGACTCCGACCGAACTGCGCGCCAAGGGCGCGCCGCGCGGTCCCGGGGTGGCCGGAGCCGCCGTCACCCTGAAACTCGCTGTTCGACAACCATTTTCTCCACCTTGGCTGCACTGGTTCCTGTCCGCCCATGCGGTGACCGGGATCGAGAGCTGGGACGGACAGACCTACCGCCGCTCACTTGATCTGCCACACGGACCGGCCATCGTCGGCCTGCAGATCGACACCGACCATGTCCGCGCCGAGCTTCGGCTGCAAGACATGCGCGACCTCGGCGTCGCGGTGCACCGGGTCCGCAAACTGCTCGATCTCGACGCCGATGTCGCCGCCGCCAACGACGTCTTGCAGCGGGTCCCGGCCCTGTCGCCGCTGGTCGACGCGATGCCCGGAATCCGGGCACCGGGCAGTATCGATCCGACCGAACTACTCCTGCGAACGATGATCGGCCAGCAGATCTCGCTGCCCGCCGCCCGCACGCATGCGGCCAAACTCGTCGCAGCACTGGGTGTTCCGCTCGACAACCCAGACGGCGGGATCACCCACCTGTTCCCGACGGCCGCGGCCATCGCCGAACGCGGCCATGAGGTGCTCACCGGGCCGGCGGCCCGGACCACAGCCATCGTGGATGTCAGCCGGGCCATCGCCGAGGACCGCTTGACAATGCACCCGGGCCTGCCGGCTGCCGAACTGCGGACGCAGCTGATCGCCCAACGCGGCATCGGGGCATGGACCGCCGACTACGTCATCATGCGACTGCTGGGTGACCCGGACATCCTGCTGAACACCGATCTGGTCCTGCGCAAGTCCGCGGCCGACCTCAACATCGACCTCACCGACACGAGTCGCTGGTCACCGTGGCGGTCCTACGCCTCGATGCACCTGTGGCGCAGCGCAGTTGCTCGCGTCGAACCCACCCTTGCCGTCGCACCGGCACCTCCGATCACCACCCGAAGCCGAAAGAAGGTCTCATGAGTACCGCCGCCTGGACCACGATCACCACCCCGACCGGACCGTTCACCATGGTCGTCGACAGCGACGGTCAGGTACTTGCGTCTGGATGGTCCGCCGACGCCGACTACCTCAATGCGCTGGTGCACAGATCGATTCGACCGGACGTTCTCGTCAACAAATCGGATCTGGGAACTGTGAGCGCCGCCGCGGAGGCCTATCACCGCGGCGACGTCACGGCCATCGACGACATCGCGGTGAAGCAACGGTCGGGTGCCTTTCTCGAACACGCCTGGGACGTATTACGCCAAGTGCCGGCGGGCGACCCGGTCAGTTACACCGAATACGCCCGCCTCAGCGGCCGACCCGCAGCGATCCGTGGTGCCGCCAGCGCGTGCGCACGCAACGCGGCGGCCCTGTTCGTCCCATGCCATCGAGTCCTGCGTTCCGACCGGACGCTCGGAGGCTTCCGCTACGGCCTCGACGTCAAGTCCTGGCTGCTCGCGCACGAGAAGTCAGAGGAAACGCTGTTCACCTCCGCGTGAGTGTCAGACCTCTCGTGCACCATCACTCGCATGAGTATCACCGCGGTCGTCCTACTGATAGTCGGTCTGGCCATCGGATTCGCGCTCGGCTGGCTGGTCCACGCCGGCCGGACGGGCACCGAACTGGCCGTGGCGCGCGCCGAGGCCGATGCGGCGCACGCCAATCACGACCTACTGGTCCGGTCGCTGTCGGCGGCGAGTGAGGACGCCGCCCGTCGGCAGTCCGGCGCCATCGGCCAGCAGGTCTCTCACATCGTCACCCCGCTTCGCGAGACGCTGGACACCCTTGCCGGGGAACTGCGCCGCACCGAGCGCAACCGCATCGCGGCGTACGCCGGCCTGACCGAACAGGTGTCGGGAATGCGCGAGACCTCCGCTCATCTGGGGTCGCAGGCCGAGCAGCTGGCCGGTGCCCTGCGGTCGCCGCAGGCCCGGGGCAGGTGGGGCGAGCTGCACCTCGAGCGCGTCATCGAGGCCGCGGGCCTGCAACGGCACTGCGATTTCACCAGTCAGGTGAGCGGGACCACCAACGACTCTGCGCGAGTACGGCCCGACCTGGTGGTGCACCTGCCGGGTGGCAGGGACGTCGTGATCGACGCCAAAGTGCCGCTGTCCGCCTACCTCGAGGCCTCCGAGAGCACCGACCCCACCGTCCGCGCACAGGCGTACCGGGCCCATGCCCGTGCCCTGCGCGGGCACGTGCTCCAGTTGTCTTCAAAGGCCTACTGGGAAGCGCTGCGGCAATCACCAGAGTTCGTGGTCCTGTTCGTCCCGGGTGAGGCGATCCTGGAGATGGCGTGCCGCGCCGACCCCGATCTCATCGAATACGGCTTCACCCACAATGTGGTGATCGCGACACCGACCAATCTGGTCGCACTGCTGCGCACGATCGCACTCGGCTGGCGACACGAAGCACTCACCAGGGACGCACAGCAGATCCACCAGCTCGGCAAAGAGCTCTACCAGCGAATCGGTCTGGTCACCCGCCACCTCGACAAGTTGGGCGGATCACTGGGCAAGGCGGTCGAGTCGTACAACTCGGCGATAGGCACCATCGACTCGAGGGTCACCGTCACCGCCCGCAAGCTCTCGGAGCTGGACGCGTTCTCCGACTTGGACGATCTGGACCCGCCGGTGGCCATCGACGTCGTCCCCAGGCGTGCGGAATCACGCGTCAACTGACGCACATCGTGCGGATCCAGTCGCATGTGGGCACTTGAGCCAAGCAACTTGGAAGCATCACCGGTCGGGTTCCATGCGAACTTCAAGCCCATTCCAAGCGGTACACGACAACCTGATTCCAGTCGCCCTTCACCCCTGGAGTCAGTCACATGTCTGTCAGCCGCTCAGCAGCCGCCCCCACCGCCCGCACCAGCCCGTCAGGATGCGTCGTCGGGGGCTGGCTCCTCACCATGGCGGTGGTCGGTGGATTTGCCTTCGCCGCAGGTGACAACCTCCAGAGCACCATCGGTACCCCGGCACCCAGGCCCGCGGTCGCGTCCACCGAGGCACCGATCCATCCTCAGGGATCCGCCGTCGTCGTGTATCTGCCGACCCGCGCCGGAGCGCTCTCCGACGGCCGCGTCACCGCCGCCGTCACCACGCCCCCGCAGGAGCGGTCCCTTCCCGCGGACATCGCCTGCGGCCCGAACCAGCGAGCCGGCCTCACCATCTCCCGTGTCCATGCACCCGATCGTGCGGCGCACTCGTCGAACAGTCGCGGACCGGCGAGTGTGGCCCGGGTCAGTGCCACGGCGTGCAGACTCGCCGCCACGCAGGCGACCCCTGCAAAGCCTGCGATCAAGGCCGCCTCCGCGGTCTCCGGCCACTGACCGCGCGGTAGCTACGAATACCGACCGGCGGATCCTTCCACCGGCGCGGCCGCCGCGCGTTCCGTCACGTCTGGCGTCCCCACTGCGTTCGTTACCCGGATTCTCAGCATTTACCGGTACGGTCAACATGTGATTTCTGGCCCGCGCTCACGCTCGGGGGTACCCCTCGACGAGCAATCCGCACTTCCTACCGCACCAGGCGTGCCCTGGTGGGGTGCGGTTCTGATCGCCGTTGGTCTGACCACGGTCGGTGCGGTCATCGCTGTGTCCGGCGACGGGACCAATCTCGGGTTCTCGTTCAAGGCCCTCTACGTCGTGGGTTGCCTCGCCGCTGTCCTCGCCGTTCGCCGCCGAGCACTCTTCACCGCCGTCGCCCAGCCGCCGCTGGTGTTGTTCGGAGTGGCGGTCATCGCGCTGTACTTTTTGGTGTCGGAGTCAGGCGCCGGCCTGAAGAAGCTCGTCTTCGATGTGGCCCTGCCGGTGGCGAAGCTGTTTCCGCTGATGGGATGGACCTTCGTGGCCGTGCTCGCCATCGGGGCGGCGCGCTTCTGGCTCACGCACCCGAAGAACGCCGGCAAGCCGTCCCCGACCCGCCGTTCGGCAGCGAAGAAGACGGCGGCGAAGTCCGAGTCCACCGCTCGGCCGAGACGCACGAGTTCACCCAAGCCGTCGATGATCAAAGAGGATGCCTCGAGCACTGCGATCCCGCCGCGTTCCCGGGCAGGCCAGACCCCACGTACTCCACGTCCCCCCGAGCCCCGGCTGCGGAACACCGAGCTCGGCGACGAGATACCGCGTCGGCGACGAGCGGCTCCGGAAGGTCCGGAACCGCGGCGCCGGCACGCGGGGTCATTCGACAATCCACCCCAGCCCGGCGCACGCGCCTACCGCAGCCCGGACGGGTACGAGCCGGCGCCACGCCTGCGCCATCGAGACCTGCACTGACCTGACCGCCGCCGTCCAGGTCACGCCGGGACGTTGCGCAACCACTCCGATCGGTCTGGCCGCCGCATCACGTTTAGCTGCTGGCCGAGGCGATCAGCACCTCGTTCACGCGGCCAGCTCCAAGGTGCTCCGGGCGGCTCTGCCCAGTTCGGTGCCGTAGCCGGGACCGTGCCCGGCGGCGTGGACGGCGAGTGGATGCAACTGGTGCAGTGGGATGCGGTCCTGCCATCCCACGCGCAACCGATGCGCGCTTTGATACCCGTCGATCACCGCCTCGAACTCAGGACATCCGAACAGCGCCAACATCGCGAGGTCGGTTTCTCGATGTCCGCCGTGCGCGGCCGGATCAATCATCACCACCCCTTTCGGGGTCCACATCACATTTCCGCTCCACAGGTCACCATGGATGCGCGCTGCCGGTTCACCGTCGTCGAAATGCCCCGACGCAATCAGCTCACAGGCGGCCCGAGTGTCCTCGGCATCGGAATGCGTGAGATTGCCCGCAGAGACGGCAACGTCTACGAAGGCCAACACCCGCTGCGCGGCATAGAACTCGCCCCAGGTAGGCCTCGGCTCCGACGGCATTGCCCTGCTCCCGATGAACAGCTGGCCTGCGAAACCGGCTGGCGGACTACCGAACTCAAAGGCACCGGCATCATGCATCCGGGCCAGCGCGGCACCGAAGTCCTCAGCGGCGACGGGCGTCGGCGCAGCTGAGGCCACCCGCTCCAGCGTGATGTGTCCGGCCGAGACCTCGAGCACCTGCACCACCGGCGCCCCGGCAGCGCCGAGCCAGCGCAATCCGGCCGCTTCAGCGGCGAAGAAGTCGGGGTGGGCACCCGGGCGTCGCTTGACGAATTCTGAGGTGGTCACCCCTCCAGCGTGCCGGATCACCGTCGGTCGCACTACCATCGGCTCATGGCCAGCCTGCAAAAGAGCATCATCGCCGAACTCGAGGTGTCCGCGACCATCGACCCCCAGTCGGAGGTGGAACGACGCGTCGGCTTCCTCAAGGGGTACCTGACGTCGACCGGGATGAAGGGTTTCATTCTCGGTATCAGCGGCGGACAGGACTCGGCCCTGGCCGGACGTCTGTGCCAGTTGGCGGTCGAGGCCGTGCGCGCCGACGGTGGCGAGGCGACCTTCCTCGCTGTCCGTCTCCCTTACGGTGAGCAGGCCGATGAAGACGACGCCCAGATTGCTTTGCAGTTCATCAAGCCCGATCGCAGCGCGGTCTACAACGTCAAGCCGGGTTCCGACTCCACCGCGGAAGAAGTGGTGCAGACGCTGGGTGAGCCACTGCTCGATCTGGTCCGCGGCAACATCAAAGCCCGTGAACGCATGGTGCTGCAGTACGCGGTCGCCGGCCAGGAGAACCTCCTGGTGGTCGGTACCGACCACGCCGCAGAAGCGGTGACGGGGTTCTTCACCAAGTTCGGCGACGGCGGCGTCGACCTCACACCTCTGACCGGCCTGACCAAAAGACAAGGCGCACAGATACTCTGGCATCTCGACGCTCCGAAGTCGGTGACGTCCAAGGTGCCGACCGCCGACCTCGAGGACGACCGCCCGGCACTGCCTGACGAAGAAGTTCTCGGCGTCACCTACAGCCAGATCGACGACTACCTCGAGGGCGGTCAGGTCGACGACGCCGTTGCCGAACGGATCGAATCACTGTTCCTTCGGACCAGGCACAAGCGGACGGTACCGGTTACCCCTTTTGACGAGTGGTGGAAGAGCTAGAGTTCGAATCGGACGGTGCCGCAAGGTCTTCGAGATTGCGGCCGCTGATACGGGCCAACTGGTCGAAACGGTTGTTCGCGATCCGCATGACGATCTCGTAGGGCAGCGCGAACTTGCGTGCCACGAAATAGCCGAACCGGATGTCGAACGACGTGTAAACCATGAACTGGTTCTTGCGGATTCCCGTCAGGATCGCCTCGGCCGCCTTCTCCGGGGAGACCGCGACCTTGTGGAAGTGCCCGATCTCACGCTGGATCACCGGATTCTCACGGTCTAGACCCGCGATGTCGACGGTGCCGACGAGTGGGGTGTCGACTCCACCGGGACAGACCAGTGACACCCCGATCTTGTGGCGGCGCAGGTCCATGCGAAGGACCTCGGACACGCCTCGGATCCCGAACTTGCTCGCGCTGTAGGCAGCGTGCCACGGCAGTGCCAGCAGCCCGGCCGCCGACGACACATTCACCAGATGACCGCCGCGGCCGCGTCGCACGATCTGCGGGACGAAGCACTCGATGATGTGAATCGGCCCCATCAGGTTGACGTCGACCATCTTCTTCCAGTGCCGATGCTCGAGATTTTCCACTGTGCCCCAGGCTGATACACCGGCGATGTTCATGACGACGTCCATCACGCCCACCTCGGCGTCGACTTGCTGGGCGAACCTGCGTACCCACTCGTAGTCGGACACATCGCCCGCGCGATGGAACAGGATCTTTCCGTCGGCCCGCTTGACCTCGGCGACGGTCTCGTCGAGATTCTCCGCCGCGATGTCGGTCAGCACCAGGGCCGCGCCATCACGCGCCGCCGCCATCGCAGTCGCCTTGCCGATCCCGCTCCCCGCACCGGTGATCAGGACCCGTTTACCTTGAAGGTTCTTCACGGGCACGCTCATCACCAGGAGATCTTTGATGCTCATGACTCAACCCTACGGGTCACATCAGGACTCAGATGGGTAGTTTGCCGCCAAACATCTGATAGATCACCGAGAGCATCGCCTTGAGGACCTGCGACGAGGCGTCGTTGCCCTCACTCGACAGAAGCCCCTCGATCACCTTGGGATCCTTGGTGTCCGAGAGCTCACCCAGCAGCGGCAGAATCGATTGCAAACCGGTGAGGTCGAGTCCCGACTCCCCCGTTTCACTCGGGGTATCCGAGTTCTGACTTTCGAGCGGCAGGCTCGGCAGCCCCAGTCCGGGAACAACCGGCGTGGTCGTCGTGGTCTTGGCGGAAGGGGTGGTGGTCTTGGTGGACGGGGTCGTCGTCGTTCGACCGGACGGTGCCGAGGGCGCGGTGGTGCGTGGTGCCGCGGTCGGGGCCGTTGCCGTCGACGGCGTGGTCGCGCCAGGCGCAGTGGTGGTGGTCGTTGCCGGTGCCGTGGTCGTGGCGGAGGCCGCCGGGGTCGATCCCGTCAGCAGAAAACGCAAGATGCCGTCGACAAGTCCGACGGCGTACTTGAGCTGCCCGTCCTTGCTGGACAGCGTTGCAGCGTCGGTGGGATTGGACAGATTGCCAAGCTCGGCGAACACGTCAGGAACCTTGGTCAGGTTCACCGCGGCGACGTCGGCGCGGGTCTGCAGACCGTCCTGGGCTCCGGCGTAGTTCGCGGGTACGAGGCCGGCCGCCTTGAACGCATCGCGCATCTGCTCGGCGGCCTTGCGGCCGGGACCCGACTGGACCTCGTTGACGGTCGCGTCCGGAATCGGCAATTCGGGAACGATGATGTGGAAACCGCTCTTCGCCGCGTCCGTCCCGGGTGAGGTCGAGTCCGCGTGGATGTTGACGGCGATGTCTGCCTTGGAGGCGTTGGCCGCGTTGGCGCGCTCGTCGATGCAGCCGCCCCACCCGGTGTCGTCTTGGCGACTGAGGACGACCTTCGCGCCCTGGCTCTCCAAACCGGCCTTGACCAGCTGGGTGATGTCCCAGTTGACCGTGTGCTCGGCGATTCCGTCCGGGCTGGTTGCCCCTGTGGTCTGGCACGGCTTGGTGCCGCCACGACCGTCGG
Organism: Williamsia soli; assembly: GCF_017377795.1. Classification (GTDB taxonomy): domain Bacteria; phylum Actinomycetota; class Actinomycetes; order Mycobacteriales; family Mycobacteriaceae; genus Williamsia; species Williamsia soli. Next base: position 155,555 of record NZ_JAFRDR010000003.1, read on the forward strand.
GTACCGGCTTGTTCAGGTCGTTACCTGCTGCCGACCCCTGGTGCCCGGGGTCGAGGAAGATGGTCTTGCCTGCGAGCGAATTACCCTGTGCAGGAGCAGGATCGGCCGAGGCAGTGGTGGGCATCGCGATCAGCGAGGCCGCGAGAGCCAGGCAGGTGAGCCCGGCAACGCGGAGGTCCTTCTTGGTCACGGTGTTCCTTTCGGGTGCGCCAACAGACGCAACATCAGTCACAATATTCACTTCAGTAACAGTGAAGCAGTAGTAGAGACTTTTGGGAAATGCTCGACCTGTGGTCTGCAAACCGTTGTGGGGTCGTGATCGGGACGATGCACAATCGTGCGGCGCACGACGATGACGGACCGCATCGACGTCGGTACTCTTCGACAGTTTCGGCACGGTCGACGGAAGCCGACTGGTGCGGTGAGCAAGGCGAACTCGCCCGCCCGGCGTGCGGCCCGCGTTGTCTGGACAGACGAGGAGCGAGCGAAGCGATGCGAGGAGGAAGGAAGACAACGCGATGGCGGCCGCACGCCCCGCGTAGCGAAGCGGAGCGAAAACACACAGCTGGTGAGACGACGAACAAACCCCACCACACCGAGCCCAAACCCACCTACCGCACGTACCTCGTGATGCTCAGCATCGATTGGGCGTCCACGACATCGTCGGCGCGAGCCTTCTCGAGGACGGCCCGCACCTCGTCTTCGTCGATCCCGGCGCCGATGACGACCAGTTCGGTGCGGCGGGATTCCTCGGGGTCCCAGGGCTGAGGGTGCACGCTGACGTAGCTCCCGACGGTGTGCACCACATACTTGCGACGGTGGCGGGCCACGTCGAAGTGGACGAACCCCTTGACCCGGAACACTCCGGTGGGCGGCTGCTCGAGGAACGCTGCCAATGCCCGGGGGTTCATCGACGCGGGATCGACAAAACTGACGGATTGATAGTCGTGGTGCAGGTGCCCGCAGTGGTCGTCGCTGTCGTCGGCGAGCAGTTCGTCGAGGCCGAGCTGTCGCGGCGTGGCATCGTCGTCGCGTGCTGCGGACTCCAGGTCGACGAGCAGCGCGAGGTCGACCACCGCATCTCGTGTCGTGATGATCGGCGCACCGGCATTCGCATCCCGGATCAGCAGTCGAGCCCGCTCCACCTCGTCGGCGCCGGTGAGGTCGGTCTTGTTCAGGACGACGAGGTCGGCGAGTGCGAGATGCTGATCGATCCGCGGATGCTGCTGCCTCGTCTCGGTGTAATTGCGAGCGTCGACCAGGTAGAGCAACCCTCCGTACTCGATGCGCGGATTGTCGCTGCCGGCGACCATGCGAATCAGATTGCGGGGTTCGGCGAGACCGCTGGCCTCGACGACGATGAGATCGAGACCGGCGCGAGGTGTGACGAGCGAGGCAAAGGTGGCATCGAGGCCGTCGTCGTCGACGGTGCAGCACATGCACCCGTTGCCCAGCGACACCGCGCCGTCGACCTGACCGGCGACGAGCATGGCGTCGATGTTGACCGCTCCGAAGTCGTTGACCACCACCCCGATCCGCAGACCGGACCGCGTGCGCAGCAGATGGTTGAGCATGGTTGTCTTACCGGCACCGAGGAAGCCGGCCACGACCACGACGGGTATTCGTTTCACGATGCGTGACCGGCGAGGCAATCGAGGCAGACCACCACCAGTTCGCGACCGCCTGCGTCGGGGTAATTCGCCACGTTCTTCGTCGGGGCCCCACACTTGGTGCACGTGCCGACAACCTTGGCGTGATCAGTGAAGTCGACGCTCATCCGTTTGTCGAAGACGTAGAGCGAGCCGTCCCACAACCCGTCGTCGCCGTACCGCTCGCCGTAACGAACGATGCCGCCGTCGAGTTGGTAGACCTCGGTGAAACCACGATTGCGCATCAGTACCGAGAGCACCTCGCACCGCACTCCACCGGTGCAGTAGGTCACCACGGGCTTGCCCTTGAGGTGGTCGTAGTCGCCGCGCTCGATCAGCTCGACGAAGTCACGCGTGGTCTCGGTCGGTAGCACGACGGCATCGCGGAATCGCCCGATCTGCGCCTCGATGGCATTGCGTCCGTCGAAGAAGACGACGTCGTCGCCGCGGTCGGCCACCAGTTCGTGCAGCGACTCCGGGCTCAGGTGAGTGCCGCCCCCGACCACACCGCCCGCGTCCACCTGCAGTTCGTCGGGCGCCCCGAAGGTGACGATCTCAGATCGCACCTTGACACTCAGCCGCGGGAAGTCATCACCTACCCCGTCGGACCACTTGATGTCGGCGCCGGAGAACGCGGCGTACGCGCGGGTCCCCCGTACATACCGTTTGACGGCCTTGATGTCGCCGCCGACGGTGCTGTTGATTCCGTGCTCGGAGATAATGATCCGACCCGTGACGCCGGCCGCTTCGCATAATGTTTGCTGCCATAGCCGGATTGCTTCGGGGTCGGCCAGCGGCGTGAAGACATAGAAAAGCACAATCTTGGGTGTCGACACAGGGGTAAGGGTACTTAACATGTGGAAAAGGACGATCGGCGTGGTGGCTGCGGCGGGGGCAGCCGCAGCGGTGCTTGCGGGCTGCTTCCCCGAGGACGGACCGAGCACCAAAGACATCCCTCCCATGGACGAGTTGTCGACCGAGACATCGGTGAGCACCACGACCACCACGCGGAGCACGACGGCGAACCGATCGGCCGGACTGACTCTCGGGACCGCGATCAGTACTGCCGCTCGGGTCAACAACAGCGACTTCCACGAGGCCGCTCTCGAGGGCGGCCGCCTCGAGGACACCTCTGAGTTCCACTTCTCCACCCCCGACGCGGCCGTGAACTGTTCGACCGTGGAACGCGACGTCCCGACGCTGGCCTGCGACATGACCGCCACGCCCGCGCAGACCCGCGACTACTGCACCTGGGAGGCCGGTTACATCGTGCTGACCGACACGGCTTCCCAGGGAACCTGCGCGGACACCCCGTGGGTGTGGACCCGCGGATCAGTGTTGCCGTTCGGCTCGACCATCTCCGTGGGCACGTTCCAGTGTCTGAGCGACTTCTCGGGTCTCTACTGCCTCAACACCCGTTCGGACAACGGTTTTGCGATTCGGGACGGCACCTACCGAACGGTCTCGGGGGCAGACCCCGCTCCCGCCGCACTCCTCGACGGCGCAGAGCCGACGATCACCACATCGGGCCGATAGGGCCGATAGACTGCTCGGCAGACGAGCCGGTCACAGGGCCCATGTCGTGACACCTGTCCGGTATCTGCACTCTCGAAAGGTGATGGCCGTGACTTATCCTCCGCCGTACGATCCACCGTCGAACGACCCGCTACGCAAGCGCGATCCGAGCGGTGACGACCAGGGCGTGTCGGGGCCGCCACCGGCCGATCCCGGGTACACCCCGCAACCCGACTTCCAGGCGACGAACTTCGACTACGGCCAACAGCAGTACGGCCAGCAACCGGGGTATCAACAGCCCGGTTATCAGCAGCCCGGCTTTCCCGGGGCCTACGGAGCGCCGGTGTCGGAGACCAACTCGAACGCGATCATCGCGCTGGTGTGCGGTATCGGCGCCTTCGTGATCTGCGGGCTCGGCGCGATTCCCGCGATCATCTTCGGCAACAGAGCAATCGCCGAGATCGACGCGTCCGGTGGCAGGCAGGACGGCCGCGGGATGGCCCAGGCAGGCAAGATCATCGGCTGGGTTGCTGTTGCGATGTGGGTGATCGGAATCGTTCTGTTCGCCCTCATCTTCATTGCAGCAGCCGCCTCTTCCTCGACCTGATCGGCGCGTCAGGGCCTCACAGCGTGTCGCCGATCCCCTAGTCGCTGGGCAAACCCGAGAACTCGATGACGGCTATCAAATCGTCGAGAGCCTGAGACAGTGCGTCGATCCGTGCAGGGGTGCCCGGGGCAGACAGGATCTTCTGTCGGTCGGCAGGTCCGAGACCCAGTCGCACCGCGGTGCCGTACACCTTCGCGTCCAGCGGTTCCTCGGCTTCCAACGGTTCGGTGAGCCGATCGCCGACTTCGATGCCACGCACCCGGTCCAGTGTCGCGGCAAGTTGCCCGAGCCGCGCGATCACCGGGTTGAGCGCACCGGGAGCAGCAACTGGATCGGTGCTGGGCCACAGCTCGATCTCGGCCAGGGGATACGGATCGTCGGGTAGCCAGGTCCGGACACGGAATCTGTCGGTGCCCACGCAGGAGAGGTGAAACCGCCCGTCCGGCCGGGGACTGCATTCTTCGATCTGCGCCAGCGTGCCGACGTCGACCCGCTCCTCGCCGCCACCCGTTTCCCGGCCGCGGGAGATCAGCACGACTCCGAAAGAGTTGTGGCCGGTGTCCGCGGTGCAGTCCGCAACCATTTGCACATACCTGGGCTCGAAGATCTGCAGGCTCAGCGGTTCGCCGGGAAGCAACGTCATCCCGAGCGGAAACATCGGATGTGCGCTCATGGCTCCAGCATGCCCGTCCGGGTCGTCGGCGAATCATTCGCCCGCCGGGTCAGGTCGGGGTCCGCCCCATCAGAGCGTCGGTTCCGGCCGCGCGGATCGCCGAGACCCGCTGCAGCACGCGCGCATAACGGGGCATGAGTTCTTCGGGGCGATGGCGGACGGCATGGGTGACCCAGCCTGCGGCATGCTCGGCACTGAGTGCGGGGAGGTCGGTGTACTCGGCGGTCGGGGCGATCCTCGGAGTCCGGATCAACGGGAAGTAGATCGTGCTCACGGAGATCCCCTCCGCGCCCAGTTCTACGCCGATGCTGCGGCCCACGATGCTCAGCGCCGCCTTCGATCCCGCGTACGCAGAGAACTTCGGCATGGTGCCGGCCGGCACTCCCCAGGTGGAGATGTTGATTATGTGCCCACTGCCGCGCAATTTCATACCCGGAAGGAAGCCGAGGATGAGCCCCACCGGACCGAAGTAGTTCACGGCCATCGTCCGGCGATAGTCATGTAGTCGGTCCACGGAGTCGATCGCCGTGCGACGGATCGAGCGGCCGGCGTTGTTGATGAGCACGTCCGGCGCTCCATGCTCCTCCAGCACTGCGGCCACGAGACGCTCGACGTCGCCTTCGTCGGCCAGATCCGCGGGGTAGGCGGTCGCCACGCCGCCCTGCGCGACGATTGCGTCACGCACACGTTTGAGTTCGTCAGCACCGCGGGCAACGATGATGAGCTCGGCGCCCTGCGCGGCCAGGGCCAGCGCTGCAGCCTCCCCCACGCCGGACGACGCGCCGGTCAGCAGGACCTTCTTGCCACGGATGGGCTCGGCGATGATCCAAACGGTCCGTCATCAAGGGACAACGGCCGGTCCAGGCCGAATTGCGCGAATCGCGCACCGAGCCTGCGTGCGGTCTTCATGAGTGACCACCTTGGCACATCGGTCACCCGTGGTCCTCGACCCCTATTTGTCGGCGGCGAACTCGGTGACCAGGGTGGAGCAGAAGGCGGGCAGGTCGCCGGGATTGCGACTGGTGATCAAGGTGTTGGGACCGTCGGCGCACACCACGACCTCGTGATCGGTCCACGTACCGCCGGCGTTGGTGATGTCGGTCTGGATACTCGGGAACGACGTCAGTGTCCTGCCGGATACGACGCCCGCCTCCACAAGAGTCCACGGCGCGTGGCAGATGGCAGCCACCGGCTTTCCCTCGGTGAAAAAATCGGCGATGAACTTCACCGCGGCCTTGTCAGTGCGCAGATTGTCCGGATTCGCAACCCCGCCGGGCAATACCAGGGCGTCGAAGTCGGCGGCAGGCACCTCGCTGACCACTGCACCGACAGCGAAGGTGTCGGCCTTGTCGAGGTGGTCGAAAGCCTGGATCTCACCGCTCTCGGTGGACACGAGAGTCGGTGTGCCCCCGGCTTTCTCCACCGCCTGCCAGGGCTCGGTCAGCTCGACTTGTTCCACACCTTCGGTCGCGACCAGAAACGCGATCCGCTGTCCTCGGAGTTCATTCGCCATAGGCGACGTGGTACCCGCGGCCGCCAGGAACCAAACGCTTCCCCGGGTCACCTCCGCGGCGCCGGACACGTTTTGGGCGACACCGCCCAACGGCCCTAGACGTGACCTGGGTCACAGTCTTATCGTGAGGCATGGCTACCAAGACCTACAGCAAACACGTCATTCACCACTGCGCCACCTGCGGCCGATCAATGGAAGTGGAGGTGAAAGAATTCCGTACATTCGGCGGCGAAATTCACAAGACGAAGTCAGAGCCGCGATGCGTCAATCGCGACTGCAAAAGTTACTTATCCTAACGGCGATCCGGATAAGCAAAGTTATGTTCTGTAAAGATCGCCGAGGTGTAACAAATCAGGAACAGAGCCATATAATGGTGTATGCCCGCGGCGTCCTCCCACGACCCAGACAACTTGGTGGACTTTGCGAATTTGCTTGCGCGGGTTGCAGATAAAGACGCTCAGGCGTTCCGCGAGTTGCACGATGCGACTCGCTCACGACTGTTTGCATTGATCTACAAAGTTGTGCGCGACGTCGGCTACGCAGAGGAAACCCTGCAAGAGGTTTATCTCGAAATCTGGCTGAAAGCGGACACCTATCGACCCGAACTGGGCAAACCATTGTCGTGGTTGATGATGCTCAGCCATCGTCGCGCAGTCGACCGTGTCCGTTCCGAAGAACGACTGCGCCGCAAAACTGCGCTGCTCGGAATGATCTCGTGCGACGTCGACGCAGCGGGCGCCGACGAACCGATGCTCCTCCGCGACGAATACCAGAGGTTGATGCGCCACCTCAGCGCGCTGACCAACCGGCAGCGCCAAAGCATCAACCTCGTCTACTTCGCCGATCTGACGCAACGCGAAGCCGCCAAGCATCTGAACATCCTGGTTCCAGCCCTCAAGACTCGACTGCGGGACGGCGTCCTGCGGTTGCGGACGCAGATGCGCTCGGAAGTCTGAACCAACCCGCGTCAGTACTTCGACGACGACGCCGGCGCTCGTTTGATCGTCAGGCCCGTCATCGCCGAGATGGACCCGCTCACGTTGATGACCGAACCACCCGGACGAGCAGGCCCGCCCCCTTTGTCCTTGAGGCTCGACCACCCCGACTTGTCCAGTTCCGAGTACCGGATCTCATGATCGGAGCCGACACGCAGCTTGACCGTGCTCGTCGACACCTGCAACTGCAGGTTGACCAGCGGCCCGGGGAACGTCGCGTTGGTGAAGTCCAAGTCGATCGTGCTCATCGAGCCCGTGATGAGGATGTTGGACGGAACTGCCCACACACCCTTGCGGCGCACCGTCTCCCATTCCGCATCGAACGTGACCGGACCGGCCGGCACCACGGGCGCCTCGGCCGGTACCACCGCCGCCGCGGTCGAGTCGGGAAACAGGTGCCCGGCGACCGGCAGGTGCTCGAGTATCACCCGCAGATCACCACGGGTCTTCGCCGCATAGACCGCCCCGGACCGATCCTCGAACTCGACGATCTCCAGATACCCCCCGGAGAACGCGTCGTTGAGCAAAGCGATCGCACGCTCGCGTTCTGGATTACCCACCCGTATCTCATCGTCAGCGTGATCCCGAGCCATGACCCCACTCTAGGAGACTGTCCGATTCACCCTCCGCTACGTCTCCAGCCACCCCGGTCGAGCTCCGCTCCGCTACGTCTCCGACAACCTGGTCGAGCTCCGCTCCGCTACGTCTCCGACAACCTGGTCGAGCTCCGCTCCGCTACGTCTCCAGCCAACCCGGTCGAGCTCCGCTCCGCTACGTCTCCAGCGGCGTCAGGTAGAGCGTCGACCAGACGATCTCGGTCATGGCACGGGCCAGGTCCTCGTCGTACTGCGGATCACCACCCGGGATCACCTGGGAACAGGTGCGCTCCACCATCCACGACAGCGCCGTCGCCGTCGCGTGCGCCGGGAGGTCACCCCTGACGATGCCCGCGGCCTTGCCCGCCTCGATCACCCCTTCGACCTCCGTGATGACGCTGCCCATCAGCGAGCGAAGCGTGTCCGCGACCCCCGGCGTGTAGGAAGCCATCTCTCCGACCGCGTTCATCAGGTGCTGGTGGTCGCGAAAGGCCGCGATGATCCCGCGGACCGACGACTCCGTATCTGCGGGGTCGTGCCGATCGACGACCGTCCACCAATTGTTGGCGGCGGCGGTGAAGTCGGCGAACGCCTGGCCCGTCAGTTGACGAAGCAGATGCCCCTTGTCCTCGAAGTAGATGTAGAACGTCGCCCGTGAGATCCCCGCCTCCTTGGCGAGTCGCTCGACGCTGAGTTCGGTGAAAGAGGCGCCGTCTGCCATCAAACGTTCGGCCCCCTCGAGAAGCTGTCGTTCGATGGCGACCCGGCGTTCCTCCCGGCTTATTCGCTTTCCCGATACCGCCATGAGCTTCGCTCCTGCCTGTTCCGACTCCGATCAGACAATCGGGCGTCTTCTGTCTGGACACACTAGGTGCCGCTGTCTAGGCAGACAGCCTAGACGCCATGTCAGGCGTACGGCGCCGATAATCTTGCTTGGACACATTGACTAGGCAGTGTGTCTAAGCATAACGTCTATCAAACGCTGTGACCCACACCATAGGAACGGCCGCCATCACCTCATCCGGCAAGGGAGAGAATCATGTACCCAGGCGCGCACGTCGCGACGTCCCCCGACAAGGCAGCGGCCGTGGTCGTCGAAACCGGCGAAGTGCTCACCTACCGGGATCTCGAAGAACGGTCCCGGCGCCTCGCTCGATATCTGTTCGACAGCGGCCTGCGTCCCGGAGACCACCTCGCCGTGTTGACCGACAACACACCGCGGGTCTTCGAGGTCTACTGGGCCGCGATGCGTTCCGGGCTGTACCTGACGGCCGTCAACCGTCATCTTGCGGCCGACGAGATCGCCTACATCGTCAATGACTGCGGCGCCGGCGCCCTCATCGTCTCGCAGGCGATCGGCGACACGGCCGCCGCAATCCTGCCACTCACCGACGTCGGCATTCGACTGACGTTCGGTGGCGACGTCGTCGGATATGAGTCGTACGAGGAGGCCCTGGATGCCGCGTCGACCACACCGCTGCCGTCCCAGCCACGGGGCGCCGACATGCTCTACTCCTCGGGTACCACCGGACGCCCCAAGGGCATCAAACCACCCCTGCCACAACATCAGATCGATGAACCCGGCGACGTGTACACCGCAGTGTTCGGCCCGATGTACGGGTTCGGTCCCGATACCGTCTACCTGTCGCCGGCCCCGATCTATCACGCCGCACCGCTGCGTTTCGGTGGCATCGTCCAGGCGCTGGGTGGGACCGTGGTGATGATGCAGCGGTTCGATGCGCAGAGCGCGCTCGCCGCCATCGAGCAGCACTCGGTCACGCACAGCCAATGGGTACCGACGATGTTCGTGCGGCTACTCCAGTTGCCCGACGAGGTTCGTCGGAGATACGACACGTCCACCCTCCGAGTCGCGGTCCACGCCGCGGCGCCGTGTCCGGCCGACGTCAAGCGCGCGATGATCGATTGGTGGGGCCCCATCCTGTACGAGTACTACTCGTCCACCGAGGGCAACGGCATCACCTTCATCGACAGTCGTGAGTGGCTCGACCATCCCGGATCGGTCGGAAGAGCAGCGGTGGGCGTGATCCACGTCTGCGACGACGACGGCGTGGACGTGGCGGCGCGCGACATCGGAACCGTCTACTTCGAACGCGACACCGCCACGTTCGAGTACCACAACGACCCGGCCAAAACCGTTGCTGCCCAGCATCCGGAGCACTCCAACTGGATCACGACCGGTGACGTCGGATATGTCGACGACGAGGGGTATCTCTACCTGACCGACCGCAAGTCGTTCATGATCATCTCGGGCGGCGTCAACATCTATCCGCAGGAGATCGAGAACGCCCTGACACTCCACCCCAAGGTCTTCGACGTGGCCGTGATCGGAGTCCCCGACCCCGACATGGGCGAACAGGTAAAGGCCGTGGTGCAACCCGCAGCCGAGGCCGTGGTCGGTCCGGCGCTCGCGAACGAGCTCGCCGCGTACCTCGGTGATCGAATCGCCCGCTACAAGATCCCCAAGACGTTCGACTTCGTGGACGACCTCCCACGCACACCCACTGGCAAGCTCGTCAAACGCCTTCTGCTGCAGAAGTACTCGGCACCGGCGGCGCCTTTGACCCCGTCGGCGTCGTGAGTCAGCCCGCAACCACCGAAAGGACAATCATCATGACCTCAGGATCTGTGACCGCCCGACCCTACGACGACCTTGATCTGTCGTCGCGTTCGTTCTGGTCGACCACCGCGGCCGATCGAGAACAAACGTTCGCCGAGCTGCGCCGCGACCGTCCGATCTCGTGGCACCCACCGGTCGAGGATTCACTGCTGCAGGATCCCGACGATCCCGGCTACTGGGCCGTTACCCGCCACGCCGACATCGTCGACATCAGCCGGCGCAGTGACATCTTCATCTCCGGGAAGGGCGTGCTGTTCGAAAACGTGCCCGAAGAAATGCTCGAGGCATCGCAATCCTTTCTGGCCATGGATCCGCCGCGGCACACCCAGATCCGCAAGGTGGTCAGCTCGGCGTTCACACCACGTCAGGTGAAGAGGATCGAAGACAGCATCAAGGCGAATGCCCGCGCCATCGTCGGTGAGCTCGGCGCGGCGGGCACCGGTGCGGACTTCGTCGACTTGTGCGCCAAGGAGCTTCCGATCAGGACCCTGTCCGACATGGTCGGCATCCCCGAGTCCGAGCGCCACGGCGTCGCAGAGGCCGCCGACGCCATGGTGTCGATGGCCGACCCGGTCTACCTGGCAGGCCGCAACCCGATCGAAGTGCTCATCGGTTCGCAGATGTACCTGCACGAGATCGCCTTCTCACTCGCTGCAGAACGCCGCGAAAACCCGACCGATGATCTGATCAGCAGCCTCGTGCACGCCGAGGTGGACGGGGACCGACTCACCGATGCCGAGGTCGCCGCATTCTTCGTGCTGCTGGCCGTGGCCGGTAACGACACCACCCGGCAGACCACCACCCACGCGATGAAGGCGCTGACCGACTTCCCTGCGCAGCGCGCGTGGTTGCTCGAGGACTTCGACGACCGGATCGGCTCGGCTGTCGAAGAGTTCATCCGTTGGGCATCTCCGGTGATGACGTTCCGGCGCACCGCCGTCGAGGACTTCGAATTGAGCGGACAGACGGTCCGCGCCGGCGACAAGGTGGTCATGTTCTACGCATCGGGCAACTGGGACACCGAGGTCTTCGAGCACCCCGAACAGTTCGACCTGAGCCGCGATCCCAATCCACACGTCAGCTTCGGCGGCGGTGGACGCCACTTCTGCCTTGGCGCGCACGTCGCGAAAGCGCAATTGCGGGCGATTTTCGACGAGCTCCTTCACCAGTTGCCTGACATCCAGGCAGGCGAACCATCGCTGGTGGCCGGAAACTTCGTCCACGGAGTCCGCGCGATGCCGGTCACCTTCTCGGGTGGAGGTCGGGCATGACGGAAACGCAGAACTTGGCAGGCAAGACGCTCATGATCTCGGGCGGTAGCCGAGGAATCGGTGAGGCCATCGCGGTTCGCGCCGCGCGTGACGGTGCGAATATTGCCTTGCTCGCGAAAACGGCAGAGCCGCATCCAAAATTGCCGGGGACGATCTACACCGCGGCCAAGGCCATCGAGGACGCCGGCGGACAAGCACTACCGATTGTCGGCGACGTCCGCGACGACGAGTCCGTCGCGGACGCCATCGCGCAGACCGCCCGACAATTCGGCGGGATCGACATCGTGGTGAACAACGCCAGCGCCTTGGACCTCACTCCGTCCGAGCACATCAGCATGAAGAAGTACGACCTGATGCAGGACATCAACGCACGCGGTGCGTTCCTGTTGTCGAAGACAGCCATTCCACACCTGCGTCGCGCGTCCAATCCGCACATTCTGACGCTGTCCCCGCCGATCACCTTGGACCCCAAGTGGTTCGACGATGTTCCCACCGCCTACACGATCTCCAAGTTCGCGATGAGCCTCGTCACCATCGGACTGGCCCAGGAACTCCGTGGGGACGGCATCGCCGCCAACTCACTGTGGCCGCGGACCACCATCGACACTGCCGCGGTACGCAACGTGCTGGGCTCGGACATGGTCGCCCGCAGCCGCAATACCGACATCATGCGCGACGCTGCCTACTCGATCATCACCAAACCCGCGGGTGAGGTGTCGGGGCAGTGTTTCATCGACGACGAAGTCCTGGCAGCGGACGGTGTCACCGACTTCTCGCAGTACCGGCTCTGTGCATCCGAAGACGACCTCGAACTCGACTTCTGGATGGTTCGCGCCTGACCCGACGCATGGATGCAAGAGAACCGAGCCGCCTTCAGGGCGACTCGGTTCTCTTGTCGGGTGGAGCCAATGACCCGGGTAGTCACTCCCCGCCCAGTTCGAGAAGCGATATGCCCTGCTGGGTGAGGCGAAACCGCAGCGGCTTCTTCGTAACCGTTTCGATGATTCCAGCGTCATCTAGGCGCTGTAGCCGCGGACGGGCGAACTGACCAGATCGCCCAATAGCGTCAGCCAGAGTTTTCAACTTCACGGCGCGGTTTGGATCAAAATAGTGAGCTTGACCCAGGGTGAACAGGATTGCAGCAATGTCGCCGGGCTCTACGGGCGGCGCCGACTCAGGATTCAGTCCGACGCTCAGCGGAAATTGTTCAGCCTTCACCAGCACGCTGAGCCGCGCTGCGATCATATCGATCTTCTGTCGACGCTCGGAAAGGTCAAGCAGCAGACGATGTTGCGCCTCAGCGATGATCTCGAGCATCTCGATGAGGAACGGCGTCAGGTCTCCGCGGTTCAAAGGATTTTCCGCGTCAATGAATGCCCGGTAGTAGCGATCCTTGTTGTCGGCGACCGTCGCCGACAATGCCAGACTCGCGTACGGCGCCAACACCTGTCGGAGGTCCAACGCAAGGAGGTAACGCCCGGTCCGGCCGTTGCCGTCGTAGAACGGGTGCGTGTATTCGAAGACGAAGTGCGCGGCTACAGCCCTTACCAGCTTCGGAATTGAGTCGTCGCGGCCTTGGCTCAGCATGAGAACAAGCGCGTCGTCGATTGTCGACTCGGGCACTACGCCGGTGTGCACGATTTTGCTTCCTGACTCGATCGACACCGGACCTCGCCGAAACCGCACCCCGTCGGGGGCGTCTTCGTCACGCACCTCGCCCGCCGTTACCGCGTCATAGATAGACCGGACATCATCGAGCGTCTGCGGGCTTTCGGCCTCGTCGCTGCCGATGTCGAGGTAGAGCCGAACCATCTCCATGAACCGCTTGTTCGCGGCCGGTCGCTCCGCCCGGACCGCCTTGATCGCCGCGCTGATCTCCTTACGAGTAGAGCGGACCTGCTCGATCTCATTGGTCGCCTGAATCTCGTCGATCACCATGCGGTGCAGGTAGTGGGTCTGCGCCCTGCCTGATAGCCCCTCCCACTCGGCCTGAATCTTCGGCTCGAAGCTCATGATGCGTTCAATCAACCTCGTAAACGGTAAATGCACACCGTTCAGTCAAAAGCACACGTTCTGACGTGTGTTTTTGACTGAACGGTGTGCATCTGTGGGACTAAAAAAACCGAGCCGCCCTAGGGCGACTCGGTTCTCTTATCGGGTGGAGCTAAGGGGACTCGAACCCCTGACCCCCACACTGCCAGTGTGGTGCGCTACCAGCTGCGCCATAGCCCCGTATTCGGTTTGCACACCCTGACGCGGCCACTTGCTCCGGCGCAGCGTGCTCGACCGAAATTACACCATCAGCGCGAGCTCGACCAAATCCGCTGTGCGTTCTCAGCTGTTGTTCGCGCCGATGAGCTTCTGTACCCACTCGGGGCTGTTGCTGACCGCAATCTGCTTGCCGTCTTGCAGGACGCTGGGCGTGCCCACCTGGCCGCCGGTGGCGTTGGCCAGCTCGGTCTGCGACTGCGAGGCCGAACTCTCGGCAGCTGCCACCTGAGCGCCTTCGGCGATGCACTGCTGGGTCGCGTCGGACACGCCGACGTCTTTCGCGAGTCCCGCGAGCTGCTGGTCGTCGTAGTCCTGGCCGCCCTCCCTGGGCTGCACCTGGAAGAGCTTCGAGTGGAATGCGAGTTGCACGTCCTGGCTCTCGCCGTCGGCCACACACTTCATGGCACCGGCAGCCCGCGAGCTGTAGTCGCCTGATCCCGACTGTTTGTTCAAAAAGTTGAGCATGTGGAACCTGACCTGCAGCTGACCACTGTTGATGGCGTCGGTCATGGCGGCGCCCGACGTCCGCTCGAGGTTGGCGCAGGCCGGGCACTGGAAGTCTTCGAACAGGTCGATCGTGTGGGGTGCGGTGGCGCTACCTGCCGTGAACGTCGCCGACGTCGCGAGGACGTCGGTGTTGGCTTCGCCGTCGCTGCGGCTGTTGTTCCAGACGATCCCGCCGATCACGACCGCGGCGATCAGCACCACAGCGAGTCCGCCCAGGACGTAGGTCATGGTGCTCGACTGCTTACGTGGCTGGTACTTCGAGGTGCTCGTCTTGGGTACGGGCTGCTTCTTTTTGTTACTCAATGCTTTTCCTCTGGAACACTTTCTTCGTCACGACACCCGCGCGGAGCGAGGGCTTGTTTCCCACCCGCATCAGCGTAACGACGCGCGCCTGAGAGAACTCTGAGCAATTGCTCCCACCCACGGTTAACATCGCTGGGTGCCGGCGCTGATACCCCCTGACGATGAGCCCCATCCCCCCGAGGAAGGCGTCGACGAGATCGGCCACACCCACGCCGACGTCGCAGGCGGACGGCTGCGAGCGGCCACCTTCGGCGCGATGGATGGCCTGGTCACGAACATCATTTTGGTGGCGGGCGTCGGAGCCTCGGGTGCGTCCGGGCAGACGATCATTCTCAGCGGGGTCTCCGGACTGGTGGCAGGCGCCTTCTCGATGGCGCTCGGCGAATACACCTCGGTGACGACCCAGAACGAGCAGGTCGATGCCGAAGTGCTGGTCGAGCGTCGCGAACTCGCGAAACACCCGCGGGCCGAACTCGACGAGCTCATCGAACTGTTCGTCGACCTCGGGATGCGCAAGGACACCGCCGCAGCTGCAGCGGCAGAGATCCACTTGGACAGCGACAAGGCCGTCAACCTGCACCTGACACACGAACTCGGCGTCGACCCCGAGGATCAGCCCTCGCCCATGGTGGCCGCGGTGTCATCGTTTCTGATGTTCTCGCTGGGCGCGATCATCCCGCTGATCACCTATCTGCTCGGATTCGAATCCTTGACCGCAGCGTTGATCGTGGGAGCGGTGGGCCTGCTGCTGGCAGGCGGGCTCGCCGCACGCTTCACGAATCAACCCATCTGGAAAGGCGCGCTGCGCCAGCTCGCGTTCGGTGCTATCGCTGCCGGCGCAACCTATTTCGTCGGCTATCTCATCGGCGTGCCGGCGGCGGGCTGACGGCGCCCCTGGGCGCTAACCGCCCAGCACCCCGTCCACCAAACTCTGCGCCTCTGCCTGCACCTGCGCCAGATGCTCTGGGCCGTTGAAGGATTCGGCGTAGATCTTGTAGACGTCCTCCGTGCCCGACGGACGCGCCGCGAACCAGGCGTTCTGCGTCGTCACCTTCAGCCCGCCGATCTTCGCGCCGTTGCCCGGCGCCTCGGTGAGCGTCGCGGTGATCGGCTCTCCGGCCAGTTCTGTAGCGGTCACCTGATCGGCCGACAGCTTCGCGAGTACCGCTTTCTGGGCACGGCTCGCGGGAGCGTCCGTGCGGGCGTAGGACGGTGATCCACCATACTGCTCGGCGAGTTCGGCATACCGCTGCGACGGCGACTTACCCGTCACGGCAAGGATTTCCGACGCCAACAACGCCATGATGATGCCGTCTTTGTCGGTGGTCCACACCGTGCCGTCGGTGCGCAGGAACGAGGCCCCCGCGCTCTCTTCCCCACCGAATCCGATGGAGCCGTCGAGCAGGCCCGGTACAAACCACTTGAATCCGACCGGCACCTCCACGAGGTCGCGACCGATTCCCGAAACCACTCTGTCGATCATCGACGACGAGACCAGTGTCTTGCCCACCGCAGCCGTCGGCGACCAGCCCTCGCGGTGCGTGAAGAGATAATCGATGGCGACAGCCAGGAAGTGGTTCGGGTTCATCAGCCCCCCGTCGGGGGTCACGATGCCATGCCGGTCGGAGTCGGCGTCGTTGCCGGTCGCGATGTCGTACCGGTCGCGGGCGCCGATCAGAGACGCCATCGCGTTCGGCGAACTACAGTCCATCCTGATCTTGCCGTCGGTATCGAGCGTCATGAACGAAAAGGCCGGATCGACAGTGGGATTGACCACCGTCAGATTCTCGAGGGTGTAGCGGGCCCCGATTTCTGCCCAGTAGCCCACCGACGCACCCCCGAGGGGGTCTGCGCCGATTCGGATCCCCGCATTGCGGATCACGGCCAGGTCGACGACGGAGGACAGATCGTCTACGTAGTTGGCGCCGAAGTCGTAGGTGCCACAGAACTCGGACTTGCGTGCGCGCTCGTACGGGACCCGCTTGATGGCCTCGACGCCGGACCGAAGCAGTTCGTTCGCCCTGGCGGCGACAAGTGCGGTGATGTCGGTGTCCGCGGGACCGCCGTTGGGCGGGTTGTATTTGAATCCTCCGTCGCGCGGAGGATTGTGCGACGGCGTGACGACGATGCCGTCGGCCTGAGCTCCCGAGCCGCGGTTGTGCGTGAGGATCGCGTGGCTGACCGCCGGTGTCGGGGTGAAACGATCCTTGTTGTCCACCAGCACCCGGACCTCGTTGGCCACCAGGACCTCGATCGCCGTCTGCCATGCGGGCAGCGACAACGCGTGGGTGTCGCGGCCGATGAACAACGGACCGGTGATCCCGGCGCCGGCGCGATACTCGACGATCGCCTGCGTGGTGGCGAGGATGTGGTTCTCGTTGAAGGCGTTGTCAAGGCTCGAGCCCCGGTGACCCGAGGTGCCGAAAAGCACCTGCTGCATCGGATTTTCCGGGTCCGGCGTGCCGGAGTAATACGCGTCGATCACCGCCGACACATCGATCAGATCCTCCGGGAGAGCGACGGTACCCGCGCGCGGGTGAGCCATTGGATTTCCTTCCGGTTGTCCCGGGGTCACCACTCGGCGGCAACCACGGTCCTCGGCGACGTTGACTGGACCAGATGAATTCTGCCATCGATCACCCTCGCCGTGTTGTCGGCGCCGAAATCCTCACCGCCGCGCCGGTCCCCGACTATTCGACCGTCACCCGATGTGGGTGCGGGTTACACTTCGACCCGAAACACCGCTCGTGTGTCCCGGGCGGGAGATTCCTCGGTTGGGGTGACGGAGGATAGTCGATGCGTGTTCGTGGTTTGTCCGGTCGCAGGGTTCTGGGGAGTCTCGCGGTAGCGGCGCTCAGTGCTGCCGCGGTCATCAGCTTCACCGCCGCACCCGTGGGCGCTGCTCCGTATCTGCCGGCCGGTGATGGTGACCCGTTTTATGCCGCGCCCGCCGACCTCGCGTCGGCAGCCAACGGGCAAGTCCTCAAGGTCCAGTCGGCAGCGAGTCCCTTCCCGGGATCGACCGCACAAAAGATCCAGTTCCGTAGCACCAATTCGCAGGGTGAGCCCATCGCCGCGGTGACGACGGTGCTCGTGCCGAATGGTGGCGCCCGGCACGACCTGCTCTCCTACCAGCCGTTCACCAACTCGCTCGGACTGCAATGCGCCCCGTCGCATCAGCTGTTCCGTGGTGGCCTGCAGGAGCAGCAATTGATCGGTCTGGCACTCGCCCGCGGCGTTGCGGTCAACGTGCCCGATCACCTGGGCCCGACCAGTGCCTACGGCGCGGCCCGTCTCGGCGGCACGATCACCCTCGACTCGATCCGGGCGGTGCAGTCCGATCCCGGCTTCCGGGTCGGCAAGGTCCGCACGGCGCTGGCCGGGTACTCCGGTGGCGCCATGGCCAGCGCCTACGCCGCGGTCCTCGCCCCGACCTACGCCCCCGAGCTGAACCTCGTCGGGCTCTCGGCAGGCGGCACCCCGGTCAACCTCGAGGCGATCGCACGTACCCTGGGCGTCAATCCCAATCCACTCTTCGGGCTCGGCTTCGCGGCATCGCTCGGCCTCGAACGCGAATATCCGAACGAACTCGCGCTGTCCGAGCAACTGAACCCGCGCGGTGTCGCGCTCGCCAATCAGATCCGCAACAGTTGCACCCAGCAGATCATCGACGCCGGGGCCAACCTGAAGATCGCCGACGTCGTCGGCAGCGGCAGTCTGGCCGATGATCAGGCGGGGGTCGACGCCCTCAACCGCAACAGTGTCCAGATGTATCCCGGCGCACCACGGATTCCGGTGCTGCTCTACCAGGGTGCAAACGACCAGTTGACCCCGACCGCACGGGTGCAGGCGACCGCGGCCAAGTGGTGCGGCCAGGGCACGCGGGTGCAGACGATCATCCTGCCCGGCGATCACGGCTCCACCATCGCCGCCGGTGTTCCGTTCGCGCTGACGTACATCAATGACCGGCTGTCGGGCGTACCCGCGCCCAGCACATGCTGATCCCCGGCCGAAAGCCACGGGCGCAGGTACTGGTGTTGCCCGGCGGAACGGATTCGTCGCGTGAACCGTTCAGCCGGAAGCAGCCGGCGGCGATGCGGATGTACCCGTTCACACTTTCACTCAAGGCGCTGCCCGGCGTTGTCGTCCATCAAGCCGCCTACGAGTTGTACGGGTGGAACGGTGATGACGACAGTCCGATGGCGCCCGCGCAGCGCGCCCTCGACGAGCTGTTGCGGGCGCACCCCGATGTCCCCGTGATCCTGGTCGGTCATTCGATGGGCGGGCGGGTGGCGGCCCGGCTCGCGGCAGATAAACGCGTGGCCGGGGTCCTCGCGCTGGCCCCGTGGTGGCAGCACGCAGACTGGCGGTACATCAATGTCGACGCGAGAGTGCTCGCGCTGCATGGGACCGCTGACACCAGGACCTACCCGAAGCGCACCGCAAAAGGTGTCGCCGAATTGCAGGAAGTCGGCGTCGACGCCACGTTCGTTCCGATCGAAGGCGGTAAGCACGCCATGCTCGACCACGTCTGGACGTGGCACTCGACAGCAGTCCGGTTTGTCCGGAGTTTCCTGTGAGACAGCAATTTTCTTTGGTTTCTCATATACATGTCCACAGCTGATGTACAGGATCGGCGACGAGTCTCTACCGGGTGAACCTTGCCGGGGTGCCGCTGTTCGGCGGCTGGTTCGTCCTGTCCATCGAGTTGGCGGCGGTGGTCGCGATCCTCTTCGCCGTCCGCTGGCGACACCGCCGAACCCGGCGGCTGTGGCTACCGCTCGCCGCCGCAGCGGCAGCAGCCGCAGTGCTGACGACCTATTGGGTCCTGAACCGCCGAGATCTCGCACCTGACGCAGCACCCTGGACGTTCTGGATCTGGCTGGCACTGACCGTCGCGCTGATGTTCCTGGTTCCTGCCGCGTGGATCGGAGCCCGCTGGTGGCGGCGGACAACCGGGGTGGTGGCGGTTGCCCTGACCGTCGTCTGCGTCGCCCTCGCAGCAAATCAGTGGGCGGGCTTCTACCCCACCGCAGGTCGCGCGTGGCAGGGCCTGACGTCGCAGCCGCTGCCGGGCCAGATCTCGTTCGCGACGCTTTCCGGGCTCCGCGGCAACCCTGAGCCGGACGGGAAGATCGTCCCGCTGCGGTCGCCCGACACCGTCAGCAGGTTTCACCATCGAACCGAGTACGTCTATCTGCCACCCGCGTGGTTTGCAGGCCGTGTCCCGCCGCGCTTGCCGGCGGTCGTGATGATCGGCGGCGTCGTCACCACCCCCGAAGACTGGGTACGTAGCGGCTCGGCCCTGCAGACGGTCCGCGAGTATGCGGCGACGCACCGCGGGCAGGCTCCGATCCTGGTGTTCGTCGATCCCACCGGCAGCCTGTCGAACGACACCGAATGTGTGGACGGTCCCCATGGCAACGTCGACACCCACATCACGAAAGAGGTTCGTCCCGCGGTGATCTCCGAGTTCGGCGCCTCCGATCGGCCCGGCAGTTGGGCCGTCGCAGGATGGTCGATGGGTGGCACCTGCGCCATCGACCTGACGGTCGAACACCCCGACCTGTTCCGGACCTTTCTCGACATCTCCGGGGATGTGGGCCCCAACCTGGGCAACCAGGCGCAGACCACATCCACCTTGTTCGGGGGTCGAGCGGCCGACTGGGACCGTTTCGACCCGGCGACGGCCATGCGACGCCATGGCCCGTACACAGGGGTGGGTGGTTGGTTTCAGTCGGAGGGCCACCGCCGCCACGGACCCGGCCTGACCTCGCCGCAGATACGTGCCACGCAAACGCTCTCGACGGTGGCCCGCGACAACAACATCGACGTCGTGGTCCGGCCGGTGCCCGGACGCCACAACTGGCAGTTCGCGGGTCAGGCGTTCACCGATGCGTTGCCGTGGTTGATGGCCCGGATCGACGCGTCGAACTGACTGCTGATCTGCTCCGCTTACAGCAATCCGCTCCGGTTCCAGGACTCTGGAACCGGAGCGGATTGCCACAAGTGGAGCAGATCGTGCCACGTGATCGGGGTTAGCCGATGGGTTAGCCGATGGGTTAGCCGATGGGTTAGCCGATGGGTTAGCCGATGGGTTAGCCGATGTAATCGAACGTGTCGGGGTTGGGGCCGTTGCGGCCGTCCTCCCCCTTGTCGAGTGCAGAGATCGCCTCGACGGCAGCGTTGTCGAGTTCGAAGTCGAACAATGCGAAGTTCTCTTCCACCCGCTTCGGCGTGACCGATTTCGGGAAGATGATGTCGCCGCGCTGGATGTGCCAGCGCAGGACCACCTGGGCTGTCGATTTGCCGAGCTTGTTCGCGATCTCGGTGATCACCGGGTCATCGAGCACCTTGCCCTGCGCGATCGGAGACCAGGCTTCGGTCGCGATGCCGTGGTCCTTGCCGTACCGCCGGGCGACCTCATTGGTGAAGTACGGGTGGACCTCGATCTGGTTCACCGCCGGCACCAGCGACGTCTGTGCAGCCAGGCGCTCCAGATGATCGGGCTGGAAGTTGGACACACCGACGGACTTGGAGCGACCGTCCTTCGCGAACTCGATGAGGGTGTTCCATGTGGAGACGTAGTCGCCGCCGTACTGCGTCGGCAGCGGCCAGTGGATGAGGAACAGGTCTATGTAGTCGAGTCCGAGGTCCTTCAGCGTGGTGTCGAAGGCCTTCCGTGCGGCGTCGGGCTCATGGAAGGTGTTGTTGAGCTTGCTGGTCACGAAGATCTCGTCGCGCGCGATCCCCGACGCGCGGATGCCCTCGCCGACCTCTTTCTCGTTGCCGTACATCTGCGCGGTGTCGATATGGCGGTAGCCGATCTCGAGGGCTGTCTTTACCGCGTCGGCGGTGTCCTTCGGCTCGATCTGGAAGACACCGAATCCGAGCTGCGGGATGGTGTTGCCGTCATTGAGAGTGATGTTCGGAACTTGGGTCATCGTCGTCCCTTCGTCTGATGTGTGTGCGCCACAGCGAACGGCTGCACGGTGGCGGGTCGTCGTCAATCCCCAAAGAATTTCAACAAGACGCCGGGCCGCCGGTATTCCACGACCGAGGGTCCAGACAGAGAAGCAGGCCAGAGCCGGTGGCTCTGGCCTGCTTCGAACGGTGGAGCTGCCGGGAATCGAACCCGGGTCCTTCGCCGTGTCAGTAGGGCTTCTCCGTGTGCAGTTCGCTAAGTCTCTACTCGGATCTCTCAGTCACACGAACAAGCTGAGATGACGATCCCAGTCGCTGTTTGATGTCCCATTGCGGTCCGCGACCGCCCGCAACGGTTAGCTCTCTGAATGATGCCGGTACCCGGGGCGAGAGCTCACCCGGGCCGACAGACCAGCCGTCGCTTAGGCAGCGAGGGCGTAGTCGCGCTGATTTTTGTCGGCGCTTAATTGTTTGCTATGACGCTTACGGTGGTCTCTAGCCTGCACCGACACGCTTCCCCTACCTAGACGCACGCAGTCGAAACCGTTCAGCCCCTTGGTAGCACCCCGCCGTTGTTCACGACGGGACAATCAATTGTAACAAGAGTCGGCGACAAGTCATTCCGATTTACCTTCCGCCTCTCCGATCAGCTCCTCGCCGAGCGGGCCTTTCCAGTCGTCGAGCGGGCCTTTCCGGTCGCCGAGCGGGCCTGTCTCCACATCGCTGGGCCCTCAGATCTATGAACCTCGACGACAAGGGCACGGTCGACGTCAACAAAGGCACGGTCGGCGACCGAAAGGGCACGGTCAGCATCCGCGAACTGCCGCAGGTTCAGGCGCCTATCGCCGGGCCGATGACACGCCAGCTATCCCGCATCTGCTGTTCGAACGAACCCCAGGTGTGCGCTCCCGTCGGGAACACCTTGTACGTGTGTCCGATCCCGGCCGACCGCAGTCCGCCCGCCATCTGATCGGTGCACTGCCGCGTGATCACCTCGACCTGGGCGGGTCCGAAGAACAGTGGGACCGCTGCGGAGCCCGGCGCCGCACGCGGGAGTCCGGTGGCAGCGGAAATGTATATCGCTTTTCCGCGCAGCCGGTGCGGGTGCAGGGTCGCGTCGTGCCAGGCCCAGGCCGGATCACCGGGTGGCCCGTACATCGCCAGCGGATTGGCGCCGCCAGACGCCACGGTTGCCGAGACCGCTGCTGTCCCGAGTGGACTGCTGATGGCAGGACATCCGCTGTACGACGCGACAGCCCGGTACACGTCCGGGGCCTGCCCGGCCAGGTCGAGTGCCGGCCCTCCACTCATCGACAATCCGGCGATCGCATTGGCGCCGCTGGACTTCAGTTCCGGCGCCAGCGCGGTGGGCAGTTCCCGGGTCAGATAGGTCTGCCACTTGTTGATCCCGGTGACGAGATCGGGACCGCGCCAGTCGGCGTACCAGCTGTATCGACCCCCGAGTGGCGAGACGACGTTGACGCGTTTGCCTGCGAAGAAGCTCTCGTAATTCGTGTAGTTCACCCAGCTGTCACCGTCGGTCCCACCCCCTTTGCCGTTGAGGAGGTAGAACGTCGGCGCCCCGGCGGAGTTCCCCGCCGGGCGTAGCACCTGATTTCCGATCACACGGTTCATCGACGGTGAATACACGTAGATGATCGACAATCGATCGGTGACCTGCTTGCTGCCGGTCACCACCGGCGCCGACGCCGCGGGGCCCACCCCCTGACACAACGCGACCACCACTGCGACAGCTCCGACACACGCTGTCAGTCCCCGTGAAATACCGCCCCGAATGTCCACCCGGGCCAGTGCAGTCGAGTGTGGCTCGTGCGCCCAACCGACTCACCCGGCCGTCACCGGCCTGATATCGAACCCTGACCCCACCGATACCGGCGAGGACTCAGCGCATGCCTTTGACGCGGCGACCGAGTTCCCGGGTCACTTCCCGCTCAGCATCGCGCTTGGCCAGGTCGTGGCGCTTGTCGTGGTCCTGCTTGCCTCGGGCGAGTGCCAGTTCGACCTTCACCTTGCCGTCGTTGAAGTACATCGACAACGGCACAAGCGTGAGGTTGCCGTCGCGGATCTTGCCGATCAGGCCGTCGATCTCCTTGCGGTGGAGCAACAGCTTTCGGTTGCGGCGCGGTGCGTGGTTGGTCCACGACCCGTTGCCGTACTCGGGGATGTGCAATCCGCGCAGCCAGATCTCCCCGTTGTCGACGGTCGCAAACGCGTCGACCAGCGAGGCCTTGCCGTCCCGCAAGCTCTTGACCTCGGTCCCGACCAGCGCGACGCCGGCCTCGTAGGTGTCGAGGATGGCATAGTTGTGCCGCGCCTTGCGGTTTGTCGCAATCGCCTTACGGCCCTTTTCCTTCATCGATTCTCACCTACTCTCGCCGGATTATGCGTCTCTGATGGCCCCGCAACACTACACAGACCGGGCCCACGACGTCGCCTCGATTATTCGCGGACGTAGAACCGGAGCGTCGCGTACGCGGTGACGCTCGACAGCCCCACACCGATGATGATCAGCCACGGGGACACGAACAGCACGTCAGAGACGCCGATCTTCGCCAGGATGTTGACGCCGTACAGATCCTGCAGGGCACGGTCGAAGAACAACGCCTTGGCTCCGAATAGTCCCGCAATGGCCAACACCGATCCGACCACGGTCGCAATCACCGCCTCGAGCAGGAAGGGCAGCTGGGTGTACCACCGGGTGGCGCCCACCAGGCGCATGATCCCCACCTCGGTCCGTCGGGTGTACGCGGCGACCTGGACGGTGTTCGCTATCAACAGAATCGCGGCGAACACCAGCACGAGCGCGATCGCGAACGCCGCGTTGCGAGCGCCGTCGAGCACGCTGAAGATCCGCTTCACCAGTTCGCGCTGATCCAGCACACTGTCGACTCCGTCTGCGGTCCGGAATTGGTCGAGGACCACGCCGAACTGATCCGGGTCGGACATCCGCACCTTGAACGAGGCCGGCAGGGTGTCTTCCCTGACCAGTGCCGCGATGTCGGGATTGTTGGCGAACGTCTTGGTCGTGGCGTCGCGGTACGCCTGAGCGCGGTCGATGTACTGCACGGACTCGACCCCGGTGGTCCCCTCGATGTCTGTCCGGAGCGTGGCGCAGGGTGCCGACTTGCAGTCGGGGTCGGCGTCGGTCACCGAATCGGAGATGAAGATCTGCATCTCCACGCGATCGAGGAAGATGTCCTGGGTCTTGTCGGCCATTTGCACCACCAGCAGGCCGGCGCCGAACATGCCGAGGGTGATGGCTGTGGTGATGATCATCGCCACCGTCATGGTGACGTTGCGGCGCAGTCCGTTCAGGACTTCGCTCAGTATGAAGCTCGCGCGCATCGGAGTTCGGGTGTCCTCCCGGTCGGGACTACAGAAGAAGTGGAATGGTGGGCTCGGCCGAGCTCAGCCGCCGAGACCGTAGACGCCGTGGGCGTCGTCGCGGGTCAGACGACCGTTGCTGAACTCGAGGACTCGCCGGCGCATCGAGTCGACGATCTGGCGATCGTGGGTGGCCATCACGACGGTGGTGCCCCGACGGTTCACCCGGTCGAGGACCTCGACGATCTCCCGACTGGTGTCGGGGTCGAGGTTTCCGGTGGGCTCGTCGGCCAGCAGGAGCAGCGGCCGGTTGGCGATCGCCCTGGCGATGGCCACGCGCTGCATCTCGCCGCCGGAGAGTTCGTACGGCATCCGGTCCGCCT
Source organism: Williamsia soli (assembly GCF_017377795.1). Lineage (GTDB taxonomy): Bacteria > Actinomycetota > Actinomycetes > Mycobacteriales > Mycobacteriaceae > Williamsia > Williamsia soli. The sequence continues at coordinate 180,745 of NZ_JAFRDR010000003.1, forward strand.
TGCCCGACAGTCCCACGTAGTCCAGGACCTCGGGCACCACCTTGGTCACCGTGTTGCGCGGTTTACCGATCACCTCGAGGGCGAACGCCACGTTCTCGGCCACCGACTTCTGCTGGAGCAGCCGGAAATCCTGAAAGACGCACCCGATCGACTGCCGCAGCTTGGGGACCTTTCGGCTCGGCAGCTTGTTGACGTGGAAGTCGCCCACGTAAACGTCACCGGAGGTCGGCTTGTCCTCTTTCAACAGCAACCGGAAGAAAGTTGACTTGCCCGAACCAGAGGGCCCGATGAGGAATGCGAAATCGCCTTTGTCGACGTCGAGAGACAGATCCCGCAGTGCGGGCCGGGTCGATGCCTTGTACTGCATCGTCACATTGTTGACGCTGATCACGGTCGCCCAGTGTAGCCACGAATACTTGCCGTGCCCCTCAGACTTGCCGCCCGGTCAGGGCGCAATGCTGATCGTCGGCAGCTCAGGGAGCCGGAACCCGCCGCCCGGCGTGGTGGTCGTGGTCGTCGGCACCTCCGAACTCGAGCTGGACGACTCTTCGCCGGTCGGCGGGGCCGTGGTGGTCGGGGTGGTCGTCGTCGACGGCGTGGTCGTCTCGGTGGGTTCTTCCTGGACCGGCTCCGGTGGGGTCGTTCGTGGTGCCTGCACCCGCGAGATCTGATTCTGCCGGTTCTCTTGGTCGAGGTTGGCGTAGTGATCCGACCGCTGGCCGTAGAGGAACAGCGCAGCGATGAACAAGACCACCAGCGCCGCGGTGGTCGTCCGTACCCGGCCATGGAAGATGTGCCTCGGGATCCGCTCCCACAAGGTCTTCTTCGGCTCGGCGTCCGGCGCCTCGACAGCAGGCGTTGACTCTGGATCTTTTCCGATCTGCGCGCTCATCGGCTTCCCTCCTCTGCTGCCGCAGGCGCGACGGAGTCGGTCTCGATGGCCGTTCCCGGCGCGAGCGCGATTCCCGCCCGGCCGAAGGCTCTGACGATTCTGGCGCGCAGGTCGCGGCTGACCTCGAACTGTTTGCCCGGCAGCGTCCGCGCCACGATCCGCACGGTCATGGTGTCGACCTCGATGTCGGTGACACCCATCGCTGTCGGTTCGTCGAGCAGCAGGTTGCGGGTGCGGGAGTCGGTGAAGGCCTGGTGGCCGATCTGGGCGATCAACTCGTTGACCCGGGCCATGTCGGCGCCGATCGGCAGCGGGATGTCGACCACAGAGCGGGCCCAGTCCTTCGACAGGTTGATGGCCTTGACGATCTGGCCGTTCGGGATGGTGATCATCTCGCCGTCTGCCGAGCGCAATTTGGTGATGCGCAGCGTCACGTCCTCGACGGTGCCCTCGGCGGGTTCCGCCGCACCGGTGATCGCCAGTGACACCACGTCACCGAACCCGTACTGCTTCTCGGTGATGATGAAAAAGCCTGACAGCAGATCCTGGACGATGCGCTGGGCACCGAATCCGAGGGCCGCGCCGAGCACGGTCGCGGGTGCGACGAACCCGGTGATCGGGACACCCAGCTCGCGCACGATGCTGAATCCCGCGATGATGTAGACGATCGCGATGGTCACCCAGGCGATGACCTGGGCAACGGAGTGCCGGTGTTTGATCGCCTCCGACCGCACGAGTGCATCGGATTCGGTGAACTTCGAATCGATCTTGGTGGTGATTCGGCCGACCATCCACTGGACGAAGCGGGTGGCCAGCAAGGCTCCGACGACCCACAGCAGGATCGTGAGGCCCTGCAGTGAGAGCCATCGGATCAAGCGGTCCGAGCCGGCGGGCCCCGAAGGGGCCGACGTCACGAACGCGACTACATCATGAAACAAGCGATTTGCTCCTCCGGTGTGGTGCTGCGGACCTACTGGTCAGGTCGAACTCCGCTGCGGTGGAAAAATCAGGGCCGGCAGTCGTGCTGTGGCCCGACAGGGCCTAGGCCGTCTGCGCCATCCTCCAACGGATTCCGGATTCGATGAATCCGTCGATGTCGCCGTCGAGGACCGCTGTGGGGTTGTTGACCTCGAACTCTGTCCGCAGGTCTTTGACCATTTGGTAGGGGTGCAGCACGTATGAACGCATCTGGTTGCCCCAGCTGGATCCGCCATCGCCTTTGAGGGCGTCCATCTCCGCGCGTTCTTCTTTTCGTTTGCGCTCGAGCAACTTGGCCTGCAGAACCCGCATCGCTGCGGCCTTGTTCTGCAGCTGGCTCTTTTCGTTCTGACAGGTCACCACGATACCGGTCGGAATATGGGTGAGCCGCACAGCGGAGTCCGTGGTGTTCACGGACTGGCCGCCGGGACCGGACGAGCGGTAAACGTCAACGCGCAGTTCGGTTTCCGCGATGTCGATGTGATCTGTGGTTTCCACCACAGGCAGTACCTCGACCTCGGCGAACGACGTCTGGCGGCGGCCCTGGTTGTCGAACGGACTGATCCGGACGAGACGATGAGTGCCCATCTCGATCGAGAGGGTGCCGTACATATACGGCCCCTTGACCGCGAACGTCGCGGACTTCAGACCCGCTTCTTCGGCGTACGACGTGTCGTAGACCTCGACCTTGTAGTCGTGCTTCTCCGCCCAGCGGATGTACATACGCATCAACATCTCGGCCCAGTCCGCGGCGTCCACTCCGCCGGCGCCCGACCGGATGTTGACCAGGGCGTCGCGGTGATCGTATTCACCGGCGAGCATGGTCTTGACCTCCATCGCCTCGATGTCGGTGCGCAGGGAGACACGTTCGGCGTCGGCGTCGGCCATGGCCTCTGTGCGGGAGGCCCCTTCCTCGGACTCGGCCAGCTCGTACAGCAGCGGAAGGTCCTCGAGGCGCTGGCGCAACTCCGCGACCCGGCGCAGTTCGGTCTGCGCGTGCGACAGCTCGCTCGTCACCTGCTGGGCGTGTTCCTGGTTGTTCCACAACTCGGGATCGGCGGCCTGATGTTCGAGCTCATCGATCCGTCGCCGAAGCTCCTCGAGGTCGAGGACCTTCTCCACGGTGGTGAGGGTCGAATCGAGGGCGTCGATGTCTGCTGAGGCGTCTGGATGCACGATCACTCAGGGTACCGGTCCGGCAGCGCCATACCTATCAGTCCTTACGCAGGTTGGGTCCGGCCTGGCCGGGATCGTGGCCGATGGGTCCGGCGAGCTCCCAGCTGGTCTCTGCCTTACCCGGCTTGTAGGTCACCGGGATCTCGTCGCCGATCGAGGGCCAGCTCATCGACAACGGCACCACGAAACGCCCGTAAACGGCGGTGGGTGCGGTGTCGGGGCCGATGATCGTTCCCGAGACCGTGCAGAAGACCTGATGGTTCTTGTCGCCTTCGACGGGCTGATCCGACACACCGGTGAGGGTCAGTGTGCCCGGCACCCGGTTGGAAAAGCGCGGGTCGCCGGGCCTGCCACCAGTAGCTTCGCCCGAGCGGGCACGGCGCCACTGGATCAGCACCGCCGCGAGCAGCGCGGCGAACATCAGGATGAGAACGATCTCGAACATGTGTCCAGGCTAACCGGACATCCGGGTCGAAGATGCGGCGCGACTACACCGCTCCGAAGCCAAGTAGCGTGGCTTTTCATGACCGAACCCCGCGACCTGCAGATCGCGCTGGCATTGGCCGATGCCGCAGACGCCATCACCACCGCCCGTTTCGGCGCCCTGGATCTGGTGGTCGATTCCAAACCCGACCTCACCCCCGTCTCGGACGCCGACCTGGCCGTCGAGACCCGTATCCGCGAATTGATCGCCCAGGAATGCCCGGACGATGACGTCCTCGGCGAAGAGTTCGGCGGCGATGTCGCATTGGCGGGACGCCAGTGGGTGATCGACCCCATCGACGGCACGAAGAATTTCGTCCGCGGGGTCCCGGTCTGGGCAACGCTCATCGCCCTGCTGATCGACGGGGTGCCGCAGACCGGCTTCGTCAGCGCCCCCGCACTGGGCCGGCGCTGGTGGGCCTCGGCGGGTGAAGGTGCGTTCGCCCAGGAACCTGACGGCTCTGTGCGTCCGATCCGGGTCTCACAGGTGACGGAGGTGTCCTCGGCGAGTCTGGCTTTCTCGAGCCTGTCCGGTTGGCGCGACCGCGGCGTCCGAAACCAGTTCATCGACCTCACCGATGAGGTCTGGCGGGTGCGGGGCTACGGCGACTTCTACAACTACTGCCTCGTCGCCGAAGGTGCAGTGGACATCGCGGCCGAACCCGAGGTATCGCTCTGGGATCTGGCACCACTCGACATCCTCGTCCGGGAAGCGGGCGGCACGTTCACCGGGCTCGACGGGAGCGCTGGACCCCACCGCGGAAGCGCTGTGGCCACCAACGGGATCCTGCACGAGACCGTTCTCGCGGCGCTGCGCCCCGACTGAGTCCATACTGGGGACCATGCAGATCACACACTTCGGACATTCCTGCATCCTCGTCGAATTGAACGGCACCAGAGTCCTTTTCGATCCAGGTAACTTCTCACACGGATTCACCGGCGTCACAGGACTCGACGCAATTCTCATCACCCACCAGCACCCCGACCACGTGGACGTCGCGGCCCTGCCGGATCTCGTGGCAGGCAATCCCGACGCGGTTCTCTACGCCGACCCGCAGACAACGCGTCAGCTCAACGACGACGACGTCGCAGGGAAGTGGACCGCCGCTGCGCCGGGCGATGAGTTCACCATCGGTGCGATCAACACCCGGATCACCGGCGGCACGCACGCCGTGATCCATCCGGACATCCCGACCATCGACAACGTCGCCTATCTCCTCGGAGACGAGAGCAACCCGGCGCAACTGATGCATCCCGGTGACTCGCTGTTCGTGCCGGAGGAAAAGGTCGACGTGCTCGCGATGCCGACGATGGCCCCGTGGATGAAGATCAGCGAGTCGATCGACTACCTACGCGCGGTGAAACCGCGCCTGAGTTTCCCGATCCACAATGCCCTGTTGGTGGAGGCGGGACTGAAGATGCACTACGGACGTTTCTCGGAGATGAGCGATGAGGCGACCGAGTTCCTGGTCCTGCCGGATCAAGACGCCCTCGAGGTCACCTAGCGCTCCTCGCTCGTCCTTCCCCCACCCGAATTTGCGTCGCCCACCGACAACTACCGGTGGCCGCACCGAAAACGGGTGGGTGAATTGCGACCGATCTGCCATCCCCTCCCCCACCCGAATTTGCGCCGCCCACCTACAACTACCGGTGGGCGGCGCGAATTCGGGTGGAGCAGCGTCAGGCGATGTCCGGAAAGACCCCTCCGCCGACGAGTTGATCGACAACTCTGGCGATGCCGTAGAGCACCCAGACAACGACGACCGCGATGACGATCGGGTGCCGCAGCACCGGGGTGATGGTCGCAGCCGGGCGGCCGCGGACCAGAAGTATCCCGACCGCCACAACGAACATGATCGTTGCGAGCAGACTGACCGGTCCGAAGATGTTGTAGGAGAACGCATCGGCGACATCTCCGTGGGCGGCAGCAGTCCAACTGCGCGTGAGGCCACACCCCGGACACGGCAGGCCGGTGATCAACCGCATCGGGCACAAAGTAGGACCCGAGGTGCTCAGGGCCGGGGTGACCGCGAAGGCCGTGACGATTGCGCCGACGCCGAAACCGGCGGCAATCCGAATCGAGTTCTCGGATTGCCGCCGGTTCGGCAAAGTCGACGGGGAGGTCACTTCAGAGGAACACCATTCGAGTCGGGGAGCTTGCGCATCGCAATCAACACGATATCGATCAGGGTCCAGATACCGAGTCCGCCGCAGGTCAGGAGCTTGGCGATACCGAGCCCGGTATAGCCGAGGTAGAACCGGTCGATACCGAGACCACCGACGAACACCGAGATGAGCAGCGCGGTGAGCCACTCCTTGTCCGAGAACAGGCCGGGGACCTGCGAGACGGGGAACCAGTTACTCGCCTGGGTGCGTACCTGGGTCTCGGGCTTCACCTGGCCGGACCGGACCAGTCCGGCCAGATCCTGGTAGCCCATGGGCCCCTGTTCTTGGCCGAGCAGTGAAACGAAGAAGGTGTCGTTGTGTGGGCCACCCTGCGGCGCAGGAGGCTGGGCCGGATACCCGGGAGGAGGTTGTGTCATGCAGAGGAGAATATGGCACCGGCGCACCGATCGGCGCCTCCTGACAGAAATTCTGATCAATTGAATGACCTGCCGAGCCATGCCCTCTGAGCTGCGGCGATAGATGATTTGTCTTGCTATTGAGTTGCTGATTGCACCCAACTCCCCGACGCTCCTCGTGCCGGTGGATGACAAAGGACCTTACTCGTGAGTAAGATCGTTCTTACCGCCGAGTAAGATCGGCATGCCCGGCACCGCCGGGCACCTGGAACTGGCCGCAGAACGCACGAGACAAGCTGGTGAGAATGAGTACTCATACCGAGCCCCGCGACACATCCGCAGTTGGCAAGAACCCGCACCGACGCAGCGCGATCGGTACCGCCATGCGGGTGTTGACCACGGTCACCGGATCGGAGTTCGCCGACAAGTACAAGCTCCGCGAACCTCTGAATCGCATCGCCTACGAGGGCACCAAGACCGGCTTCAAGACGATCGGCGCCGCGAACCGCGCCTTCGCATCGGCCCAGGGCGGCGGCAAGGCCAAGCGCCTGACCGCCACCCCCAAGAACTACTTCAACCTGTTCCCGGACGACGAACAGAAGATGATCGCGGACACGGTTCGCGAGTTCGCAACCGAGATCCTGCGGCCCGCGGCTCACGATGCCGATGCGGCTGCAGCTGCACCTGCCGAAATCCTCACCCGCAGCGCGGAACTGGGGATCACCATGATCAACGTCCCCGAGGAGTTCGAGGGCGCCGCCACCGAGCGTGGCGTGGTCACCAACTCGCTGGTCGCCGAGGCGATGGCCTACGGGGACATGGGACTGGCTCTGCCCCTGCTCGCACCGAGCGGTGTGGCGACGACGCTGACCCAGTTCGGCAGCGACGCCCAGCAGAAGACCTACCTGCCCGACTACGCGGGCGAGAGCGTCCCGCAGTCGGCCGTCGTCATCGCCGAGCCACGAGCACTGTTCGACGCGATGACGTTGCAGACCAAGGCAACCCGAGTGCCCAGCGGTTACCGGCTCAACGGCGTCAAGTCCTTCGTGCCCGCCGCCGGGTCGTCCGAACTGTTCATCATCGGCGCCCAGCTGGACGGGCGCCCCGCCCTCTTCATCGTGGAGTCGAGCACCAAGGGCCTCGTCGTCGAAGCCGATCCCGGTATGGGCGTACGCGCAGCAGGTATGGGACGCCTTCTCCTCACCGACGTCACGGTGCCGTCGAACGCACTACTGGGCGAACAGGAAGGCGACGCGGCTTTCTCCTCCTACCGTGACGTGGTGCGGCTCGCCCGCCTCGGTTGGTCATCGCTTGCTGTCGGCACCGCCCACGCGGTGCTCGACTACGTCATCCCTTACGTCAACGAGCGGGTGGCGTTCGGCGAACCCATCTCCAACCGCCAGGCCGTCGCATTCATGGTGGCCAACATGGCCACCGAACTCGACTCGATTCGATTGGTCACCTTGCGCGGTGCTGCCCGTGCCGAGCAGGGCCTGTCCTTCGCCCGCGAAGCGGCCCTGGCCCGCAAGCTCACGGCCGACAAGGGTATGCAGATCGGTTCTGACGGAGTGCAATTGCTCGGTGGACACGGTTTCACGAAAGAGCATCCCGTCGAGCGCTGGTTCCGCGATCTGCGCGGCGCCGCGATCGGCGAGGGCATCGTCGTCCTGTAGCTGACCTGAACACTCCTGTCTCACAACACTTCACGAAAGACTCTGTCATGGCAATCAATCTCGAGCTTCCCAAGAAGCTGAATGTGACGGTAGACCAGGCCCACCAGGCCGCGGCCCAGATCTTCCGCCCGATCTCGCGTAAATACGATCTCGCGGAACACGCTTACCCCGTCGAACTCGATACCCTCGCCAGCCTGTACGACGGCTTGAACGAAGCCGGCGCCGCCGGCGCGGGCGCCGATGGTGGCCGTGGGCAGAAGCAAGAGAAGAAGGAACTCCCCGCAGGAGCCGTCGTCAACGGCGGCAACATGCAGTCGGTTCTGAACACGATGGAGACCTCGTGGGGTGACGTCGGACTGATGCTGTCGATTCCATACCAGGGTCTGGGGAACGCCGCCATCGCCGCGGTGGCGTCTGAGGAGCAACTCGAGAAGTTCGGCAAGGTGTGGGCCGCAATGGCAATCACCGAACCCTCCTTCGGGTCCGACTCCGCCGCAGTGTCGACCACTGCCACGCGGGACGGGGACGACTACATCATCAACGGCGAGAAGATCTATGTGACTGCCGGTTCGCGCGCTGATCACATAGTCGTCTGGGCGTCGGTGGACAAGAGCGCCGGTCGCGCCGCGATCAAGAGCTTTGTGGTTCCCCGCGAGCACCCCGGCGTCACCATCGAACGTCTCGAACACAAACTCGGCATCAAGGCCTCGGACACCGCTGCCATTCGTTTCGAGAATTGCCGGGTTCCCGCCGAAAACCTGCTCGGCTCACCAGAAGTCGACACCAAGAAGGGTTTCGGCGGGGTCATGCAGACCTTCGACAACACCCGCCCGATGGTGGCCGGCATGGCGGTGGGTGTCACGCGGGCAGCACTCGAGGAGTTGCGCCGACTGCTCGAAGACGCAGGCGTCGAGATCGACTACGACAGGCCGGCGAACAACCAGCATGCTGCTGCCGCCGAGTTCATCCGGATGGAATCGGACTTCGAAGCCGCCTACCTGCATTCACTGAGGGCCGCGTGGATGGCCGACAACAAGGAGCCGAACTCCAAGGAAGCCTCCATGTCCAAGGCGAAGGCTGGCCGTACGGTCACCGACGTCACCACCAAGACTGTGGAACTCGCAGGCACCCTGGGATACTCCGAGCACCTGCTACTGGAGAAATGGGCCCGTGATTCGAAGATCCTCGACATCTTCGAGGGCACCCAGCAGATCCAGAATCTGATCATCGCCCGTCGCGTTCTCGGCAAGAGCAGCGCTGAACTCAAGTGAGCTGAACGCTTTTCGTCTCTCACAGGTGAAGAGCCCCGCCGTATCGAGGGGTACGGACGGGGCTCTTTGCGTCTCCAATTGCGTTGAACCACATCGGTGGAAGTCGCGGACTGCGAATCTTCCTGCGCCAGGATCGATGGCACACTTCACAAAATCGTGGTGTTCCGAGTCACATCTGAGCGCCGGTGACACTCCCCGTCGAGCGCGAGATCTGTCCGCCTACCAGCACCGACGCGCGCCGTCCCCGCCACGGGTTGAATTTGTTTGCTGCCAAAGGCGACGTGACCTTTGGCCGGGCTGTACGTAGCGTCATCGACGTGCCGTGAGCACGGTCCGAGAAGATGTCTGAAGAACCACCAACCCGCACACCCTGCAATATCTCTGGGTCGTGCGGCGCGAGGAGGAAACATGACAAGCATGCGCAAACTTGCCGCTCGAACTGCGATCGCCGGAGCACTGACCCTGGCTCCGATGGGGGCCTTCGCGGCAACCGCGTCCGCGGAAGGCGCCCACAACTGGGACGCAGTCGCCCAATGCGAGAGCGGCGGCGACTGGTCCATCAACACCGGCAACGGCTACTACGGTGGCCTCCAGTTCACCCAGTCCACCTGGGAGGCGAACGGCGGAGTGGGCAGCGCCTCCGACGCCAGCCGTGAAGAGCAGATTCGTGTCGCCGAGAACGTCTTGGCAACGCAGGGCATAGGGGCCTGGCCGGTCTGCGGTCAGAATCTCTACAGCTGACACCACATCTTCTTCGCCCGGGCCGCGCACAGCGGTCCGGGCGATGTTGTGTCTCGAGCACATTTGACGGTAGTGCTCGTTGACACGAAATTGCGAGGCCGCTAGCGTGTGCTGGTATGAAGACGACGCGCAATTACGTCATGCGCTCGCGTGCCGAGTCCGCCGAACTGACCCGGCAGCGCGCGCTTCAGGCCACCGTCGCGCTGGCGGGTGAGAAACCGTTTTCGACGATAGTGCTCCCCGAAGTCGCCGCTCGCGCCGGGGTCAGCGTGCAAACCGTCCTACGCCAGTTCGGTAACCGCGACGGACTGCTCGACGCAGCAACCGCGTTCGTGGGCGAACAGCTGAACTCTCAGGCGGTCACCACGCCCGGTAATGTACGCGCCGCCCTCGACGCCCTGTTCGACCACTTCGAGGCCCGCGGCGACGTCATCATCATGCTCCTCGGCCAGGAGGGCTGGGATCGGCGGGCGCAGTCGCTCACCAGCGGCGAGCGCGAGGCGCATCGCGAGTGGGTCACCTCTGTCTTCGCGCCACAGTTGGCCGGCATTGCGACGCGAACCCGAAACGAGCTCATCGACATGCTGCTGGTGGCGACCGACGTGTACACCTGGAAGGTGCTCTGTCGCGATCGCGGCCTGACGCGGGCGCAGGCGCAAAAACGCGTCGACCGAATGATCTCCGCGCTCTTGACGAGCGCTTAGAGTCGTCAAGTGCCCACCGGACCACGGCGCGCCCGAGTGTTGTTCGTGACCTTTGACGCCGGCGGCAACTTCCCTCCCGTGATCACCCTGGGGCGGGAGATCTCGTCACGCGGCCATGAGGTGACCGTGCTCGGCCACCAGCAGCAGCGCGCGAAGGTCGAGGCGGCCGGGTTGTCGTTCGTCGCGTACACGGACCCGCCACCCTGGTCCTCTGCGCAGCACCGCGGCATGCTCTCAGCCGTCGTCGGCTATCTGAAGATGTTCACCACCGACGCACTCGTCGACGACGCGGTGTCGGCCGCGGCCGGGAAGGACGTTGTCGTCGTGGACTGCATGCTGTTGCCCGTCATCTCGGCACTGGCAGGCCGCGACGTCCCGGTCGTTGCGCTCTTTCACACCTTCTACGCCTATCTCGACGGATCTTTTCGCCGTGCGGTCGGCGTGGTCTCCCGGGTACGTGGCCTCGGTGTCCGCACGACCTGGAACGCAACCGATCTCCGCCTGGTGGTCTCCGACCGGACACTGGACCCCGCCGGACGACGATCCGCGGATCAGCAACTCGTGTGGTCGGGTCCCGCCGATCCCGCGGCGCGTCCTCATGTGAGACAAGAACTTCCGCTGGTCCTGGCCAGTCTGAGCACCACCGACTTCCCCGGCCAACAACAGACCCTGCAGAACATTCTGGACGCCGCGGCCGAGATGCCCATCCGCCTCGTGCTGACGACCGGTCCCGCGGTCGACCCCGCGTCACTGAAGCCGCCACCGAATGCCCAAGTGCACCAATTCATCCCACATCGCGACGTACTGCCGAAGTGCTCGGCGGTCGTGGGACACGGCGGTCACTCCACCACTGTTCAGGCCTTGGCGCACGGCCTACCGATGCTCATCATTCCGATGCATCCACTGCTCGATCAGCCGATGGTCGGCAAGGCCGTCGCCACCTCCGGCGCCGGCGTGGTGTTGCCAAAAAATGCCTCGCCTGACAAGATCTCCACCACGTTGGCCCAGGTACTCGAAGACAAGTCCTACGCCGCGGCCGCTGGGGTGATCGCAGAACGGCTCGCCGACGGGCGTGGAACGGCACGCGCGGCGGACGCCATCCTGGACCGGATCAGGTGAGGTCGAACCCGCCCGGGGTCCGGGCCCACGTTGTCGACACCGGCCCGGTCATGGCGGCGGCGCGGCGGCGTCGCCGGACAGCCAGTGCCGTACGGAGTCCGTGTGCTCACCCAGCCCAGGAGGCGGCCCGAAGGGGCGTAGAGGGCTGCGCGAATATCTGACCGGGTGTGCCACCTGATCGGTGTACCCGGCAGGCATTTCCGCGACCGGCGCCAGCCCGAGATCGGTTGCGGTCTGCAGCGCCTCACCGATATCGGCGACCCGGCCTGCCGGGACGCCGGCGTTGCGCATCCGCGATTCCCACACCACCGCGGTGTCGCGAATCAGATGCCCTTCCAGGATCTTCGTCAACGCCACGCGATTCTCCACGCGTGACCGATTGGTCGCGAACCGCTCATCCGAGGCCAACCCGGGCTCACCGACAACCTCGGCCAGAGAAGCAAATTGACGATCGTTGCCGCAGGCCACGACGAGTAGCGCATCGTGGCACTGAACAGGCTCGTACGGCGCGACCGACGGATGGTGATTACCCATTCGGCCTGGGGCCTGCCCGGTCGCCAGATACGATGACGACTGATTTGCCAATGCTCCCAACAGTGACGACATCAAACTCACCTCGATGTGCTGCCCGACACCGTCGCGATGCCGGGCGGCGAGCGCAGCCAGAACAGCAACGGTCGCATCTTTACCGGTCAAGACGTCGACCAGTGCCACACCGACTTTCATCGGATCACCCTCGGCCTCACCGGTGATGCTCATGAGGCCACCCATCGCCTGCACCACGAAGTCGTACCCCGGCAGTGCCGCGCCTGCGGCAGACCCGAAGCCGCTGATCGCGCAATATACGATGCCCGGATTGACGTTGCTGACCGACTGATAATCGAGTCCGGACCTCTCGAGAGGCCCCGGCAAGAAGTTGTGGATCAAGACATCGGCCCGACGAGCCAGCTCCCGTGCCGCCTCGAGGTCGTCTTCATTCGAAAAGTCGAGACAGACACTACGTTTGGACCTGTTGACACTCTCGAAATACGACGATCCCGCGGGCGTCCACGGTGGACCCCACGACCGGGTGTCATCCCCGCTGCCCGGCCGCTCCACCTTGATCACGGTGGCTCCGAGATCGGCCAGGGTCATCGTCGCCATCGGGCCTGCAAGCACCCGACTGAAATCGGCGACGACCAACCCGTCGAGCGGTGGGCGCGGGTCAGAACTCGTCGTCATCATCGATGACGTGCACCGCGGCTTCCTCCGCCGACGCAGCGCCGCCGTCGATTCCCGCATCGGTCGCCAGCCGCTCCTGGATGTCATGCACGGACACCCCTTCGTCCGGCGCGATCAGCCGACCCGATCGGCGACCACCCACCTGCTCGCCCTCCGGGAACTCGGGATCGCTGTCCGCCTCGTCGGAACGCCATTCCGGATCCGGGGCGTCGGGCTGGTACGCCAGCGCCGTCGGATCTGGTTCTTCTTCGGCGAGATGCTGAGCCAGGCTCTCGCCTCGGCTCTGCTCATCGGCCGTCGTGCCGTAGCGGTTGATTCCGTCCGGCTGCTCGGGCGGCGAATAGCCCTCGTCCAGGATGTCGTCGACACCACGGTCGTCGAGCGTGTCCTCCGGTTGCAACTGGTCGTCCTCGTCGAGGCTGTACTCCCCGGTCGAACCTTCCGGTGTGCTCTCTGGATTGGTCGTCATCACTTCACGATGCCATCGCGCGGGTACGGCCACCACCCCGCCACCACCCAGAGGTGCGGGTGGCTAGCGCTCCAGCTCCGCATAGGCGGTCTCGGCATGCTCCGAGAAGTCCACACCCTCGCGTTCGTCCTTCGCGGACACCCGGAAGCCGATCGTCCAATGGATGACCTTGCCGATGCCGAACGACATGGCGAACGTGTACGCCGCAACCGCGAGGATCGCCACCAGTTGTTTGCCGAGCAGGAGCAATCCACCGCCGTAGAACAGCCCGTCGGCATCACCGGTCATCATCCCGGTGGCCAGGAGGCCGATCAGAGCCGTCCCGACGACACCACCGGTGAAGTGCACCCCCACCACGTCGAGAGAGTCGTCGTAACCGAATTTGAACTTCCACAGCACCACATAGGCGCAGACGACGCCGGCCGCCAATCCGACGACCGCCGCGCCCAACGGGCTGACAGAGCCGCACGAGGGCGTGATCGCCACCAGCCCTGCGACGATGCCCGAGGCCGCACCGAAACTCGTCGGATGACCGTCCCGGCTGTTCTCGACGATCAACCACCCGACCATGCCCACGCTGCCCGCGATCAGGGTGTTGAGCAAGACGGCCGCGGCCATCCCGTCGGCCGCGAGGGCCGACCCCGCGTTGAACCCGAACCAGCCGAACCAGAGCAGGCCCGCACCGAGCAACACGAACGGCAGATTGTGCGGGCGCATCGGATCGTGTTTGAAACCGAGCCGCGGTCCGAGCACCAGGGCCAGCGCCAAGGCGGAAGCACCCGAGGTCACCTCCACCACGAGGCCGCCTGCGTAGTCGAGCGCGCCCAGTTCTGAGATCCAACCACCGGGGCCCCACACCCAGTGCGCGACAGGCGCATAGACGAGCAGAGTCCACACGGGCACGAAGACGATCCAGGCGACGAACTTCGCCCGGTCCGCAATGGCCCCGCTGATCAACGCCGCCGTGATGACGGCGAACGTCAACTGGAACGTCACGAACAACAGCGTCGGGATCGATCCCTGTACCGACTCCGGCCCGATACCCGCGAGCCCGAACGAGTGAACTCCCCCGATGAGACCGAAGCCCGCATCGTCGGAGAAGGCGAGGCTGTAGCCGGCGAGCAGCCAGGCCAGTGCCACGAGTGGGATCGCGATGAAACTCATCATCATCATGTTCAGGACGCTGAAACTCCTGACCATGCCGCCGTAGAACAGTGCGAGCGCCGGAGTCATCAGCAGCACCATGGCGGTCGCTATCAGGACCAGCGCGGTCGCGGCACCATCGATTTCGGGCACAGCAGCCCTCCCATGTCTTGGCAGGTGGAGTTACGAGATGAATCAGGACAGTAGCGGTAGTCGAGCGCGCCGGCGATCGCGGAGTCCTTCGATGTCCGACTCGCCCGATTTCGGATCGATACCGAATTGAGCGAGCAGCCCCGGGGTTTCAGTCGTGTCGGTAGCTTCGACACCGAGGTCACCGGACAACCGGTGGACACCACACCACCCCGGAGCGGACCCAGATGAGCATCTCCATGACGGCCGGCGCCAACACCCCGCTCACCTCGCCGGAGTTCCGGATCGAGGTCAGCGCATCCGGTCGACGTCTCGATGTCTCGGCGCTCCTGATCACTGCCGCCGGCAAGGTGCGCTCGGACGCCGACCTCATCTTCTTCAACGCGCCCATCGGCCCCGGGGTGCGACACGTCCCCGGCACCGCGTCCTCACCGGACGCAGTCGTCATCGCCCCGGCGTCTCTCCCGACGTCGATCGACAAGGTCGTGATCACCGCCAGTCTCGATCCGCCGACGACCACCTTCACCGGGGTGAACCCGGTGGCCGAACTCATCGACATCGCGTCCGGCGACCGCCAGGTCGCCTTCACCCCGGTCAACCTCTCCGCCGAAACCGCACTGGTCGTCTTCGAGGTCTACCGGCGGGGTTCCGACTGGAAGGTTCGGGCGGTCGGACAGGGATATGCCAACGGGTTGGCCGGGATCGCAACCGATTTCGGCATCACGGTCGACGACGAACCGGCAGCCCCGTCACCTGTCGTGCCACCAACTGTTGTGCCGTCGCCTGCAACCGCTGGCACGCCGCCCACACATACCCCGACCCAGCCACCCCCGACCGCACACGCCGGCCCACCGGCACCGGCGGCCGACTACCGACCCAACCTGGACAAGGGCCGGGTGGTGCTCCGCAAGCAGCAATCGGTGCTCCTGACCAAGTTCGGCAAGCCGCTGCAGCACAAGGTGCAGATGGGTCTGGGCTGGGATCCCGCGCCCGGCCGGGCGCGCATCGACCTCGATGCGTCCTGTATCGCCTTCGACGCCGCACGCAAGGTCGTGGCCACCTGCTGGTTCCTCAAACTGTCCACACTCGATGGTGCCGTGGCTCATTCGGGTGACAACCTGACCGGGGCCGGTGAGGGTGACGACGAGATCATCACCGTCGATCTCGGCCGACTGCCCAGAGAAGTCGTCGGCCTGGTGTTCACGGTCAACTCGTTCTCCGGGCAGAAGTTCACCGACGTGCAGCGCGCGTTCTGCCGGCTGGTCGATGCGGGCACCAGAGAAGAGATGGTTCGATTCGAACTGTCCGACTCGAACCCGAGCACGGGTGTGCTGATGTGCAAGATGGTCCGCGAACCCTCGGGGTGGGTGATGACCGCCCTGGGCCAGTACGCCGACGGCAAGACCGTGCGAAAGATGAAAAAGCCTGCTGCAGCGGCCCTCTGATCTCACGGATCTGCGCTCTGACCCACCGTTTGTCCAGTTGGTGACGTGGGTATCCCGCCTGGAGATCGTGAGACCAGAGGAGGAATCGTGAGCGACACGCCACCGACCGATCTGTCGACCGTGCAACTGATCGAGCGGTTGTCGGAGCAGACTTCTACGCTCGTCAAGACCGAGGTGAGCAATGCCCTCGACGAGGTGAAGTCAAAGGGAACACGCCTCGGAGTGGGTATCGGAATCTCGGGGGCCGGTGCGCTCCTGCTGCTCTTCGGGCTCGGCACCCTTGTCGCCGCCGCCGTGCTGGGTCTGGCAACTGCTGTGTCCGGGTGGCTCGCGGCTCTCATCGTCGCCGCAGTGCTGTTGGTCGTCGGCGGCGCGGTCGCAGCGATCGGGGCGGCCCGTGCGAAGAGCGCCGTCCCGCCGGCACCGCAAGCCACCGTCCGTAGCGTCCAGACCGACGTAGCAACCGTCCGAGAGGCACTGTGATGACCGAACCCACACCTACCGGCTCGGCGGACGATCAGACTCCCCCGCCGCCTGTGGAGCAACAGCGCGCCGAGCTGGCCGAGACCGTCGAAGCGCTCGCCCAGAAGCTCGATGTACCCACCCGGGTGAAGTCGGCCGCCGCCGACACCGCGCACACCGCGCAGGTGAAGGCCAAAGAGAATCAGCAGCCCCTGGCCGCCTTCGGCGCGGCCGGCGTCATCGCCATCATCGCGATCGTGCTCCTGCGTCGTCGTCGCCGTTCGAAAGGAAAGATATGACCACCGTCTCGAAGACCATGTACAAGCCCCTGTCGATCGCCAGCGGAGTGGTCGGCGGCCTCGCCGCCACTGCGGTCTTCGGCCAGATTTGGAAACGCGTCGGCGACAACGACGCGAAAGCGCCGCGGCCGAGCGATCTCAGCCGCTCCAACACCGAGGTGTTCGCGGCGGCTGCCATCCAGGGATTGATCGTCGGTCTGGTCCGCGCCGCCATCGACCGCGCAGCCGCGCGCGGGTACAAGGCGGTCACCCATGAGGACCCGACCTGAGATGTAGTGCCCCGCTACGAAAAGAAAACCCGCGTCCTGCAAGCAGGACGCGGGTTTTCTTTTCGTAGCGGGGACAGGATTTGAACCTGCGACCTCTGGGTTATGAGCCCAGCGAGCTACCGAGCTGCTCCACCCCGCGGCGGTGAACACAACGTTACATGGAGGCTGCGCAGAAGTCGAAACGCCCTCACTTCCTCCGACTTTCGCGACTTCCTCCGACTGCAACCGGAGGACATGGCCGGAGTCGGAGGAACTGTTCGACGCGGCACAGGACAACGCAAGAGGCCCCCGAGACATTGTCTCGAGGGCCTCTTGACCTTCGTAGCGGGGACAGGATTTGAACCTGCGACCTCTGGGTTATGAGCCCAGCGAGCTACCGAGCTGCTCCACCCCGCGGCGGTGAACACAACGTTACAGGCGGGCGTATCCGATCTGCAAATCGCCCGCCTGTAACGCCGCTCACCTACCTTGAGCAGCGCAAACGCTAACTCGTCGGCAAGGCCTCGTATTCTGCGACTGCCGCCTGCAGGTCAGTCTGGGCCTGGCCGTAGGCGGTGAAGTTGCCCGTCCGCAGAGCTTCTTGCATCGCGTTCAGCGCAGCATCCATTTTCTGGACAACCGCGTCCCGCTGCGGCGAGGCGGGAACCGCAGGGGTATTGCCGGTCGCCGGCGGCGTGGCTTGCCCCTGCTGCTCGGTCTGACCCGGCACCGGGTCCTGTCCCGTCGGCGGAACGCCCTCGGCACCCGGTATCTGGGTCACCCGCGATGGGTCGATCCCCACCCCGGCCAGAGCACCCGCGACCGTCGGCGCGTAACCGATCTTGCCGTCGTACCGCACGATGACGCGGAACAGCCTCGGGAATGTGCCCGCGGTGCTCTTTGCCTGTGCGTACATGGGCACCACGTTCAGGATGCCGTTGTCGCCCACCGGGAGTGTCAGCAAGTTGCCGAACGTCACGTCGGCCGTGTTCTCGAGGTTCTTACGACTCTCGGCCACTCGCCCGTCCGTCTCCATCGCGCTGAACACCTGTTTCGGCCCCTCGCGCTGTGGCGTGGCAGGCAGGTCCTTGACGGTGATCCGGCCGTAGTTGCCGGGGTCCGACGACACCGTCAGGTAGGACGCCATGAACTCCTGTTTCAGGACGTTCAACACCGCGGTGAGCTGGAAGGACGGCTTACCTGTGTCCGGATCGGACGCCACGAAGTAGTACGGCGGCTGATCGAGTCCCTGTGTGACCGCGGCGCTGTCGGTCGGATCGCTCGGAACCGACCAGAAGGCGTCGCCCTGGAAGAACGTCTGGGGATTGTCCACGTGGTACTTGGTCAACAGCTCGCGCTGGATCTTGAACAAATCCTCGGGATACCGGACGTGCTCGCGCAGGTCGTCGAGTTTGTCGAACTCCGACTTCGGTTCCACGCTGCCCGGGAACACCTTCATCCACGTCTTGAGGACCGGATCCTGATCGTCGAACTGATAGAGCTTGACCTCGCCGGAGTACGCATCGACCGTCGCCTTCACGGAGTTGCGTACGTACGACACCTGCTTGTTGACCTGGGTTCGGCCGGTCTGCCCTTGATTCAGTTGCTGCGCATCGGTTGTCGCGTCTTCCAGCGACGTCGACTGCGCGTAGGGGAATGCGTCGAGCGTGGTGTAGCCATCGACGATCCACTTGACTGATCCATCGTCCATCACGGCCGGATAGGTCTTCGAGTCGACGGTCAGCCAGGGCGCTGCCTTCTCGACGCGGTCTCGTGGATCACGGTTGTAGATGATCTTCGAGTTCTTGTTGATGGCGCCCGACAGCAGCAGGTTGCGCTCGGTGTACTTCACCGCGTAGGCGAACTTGTTGAACCAATTCGACAGCGGCACACCGGCTTCACCGGAGTACGTGTAGGTCGAATCCGGGGTGTCGAACTCGCGGTTCTCCTCGTTGTCCGAACCGACGATCGCGTAATCGGGATTCACCTTCGAGATGAGCTCGCCGAAGTAGATGCGCGGCTGAGACACCTTGATGGGCGCATTCGCCTTGTAGTCGTCGCTTTGGTAATTCCGGAGGTCGCTCACATAGAACACCGGTTCGCCGCCCCCGCTGGCGACGTCATCGATGTTCGACACGGCTTCATTGACCTGGTTTGCAGGCGCGGCGATGAATCCGTTGCCGTGCGTGTACACGGTGTGCTTGTTCAGCCAGTTCTGCTGGTTCGCCTCGAAACGGCTCGGGTCGAGCTCACGCGCCGCGACGACGAAGTCACGCATCTGCCCGTCGACCTCGTACCGGTCGAGGGCGAGCTGCGAGGGGAATCCGTAGAAGTTCTGCTGGCGCTGCACCTGGGTGAACGCCGGGGAAATGATGTTGGGGTCCAGGATGCGAATGTTCGACAAGGTGGGCTCGTCGGAGTTGACCAGCTGCGGGTCGACCGGCTCCGACGTCCAGTTCTGGTCGTACGTCACCCGATCTGGCCCGATTCCATAGGCCTGTTTCGTCGCTGCGATGTTGCGGCCGATGAACTCGGCCTCTTTCTCCGCGGCGTTCGGCTTGACGGAGAACTGCTCCATCGCGGCAGGCCAGCCGACGCCGATCACGAGTGCGGACAACAACATCATCGCCGTCGCAAGGGCAGGGATTCGCAGGTCCCGCAGGATGATCCCGGCAAAGAACGCCACTGCACAGATGACGGCGATCGCCATCAGGATCAGCTTCGACGGCAGCACGGCGTTGATATCCGTGTAGCTGGCACCGGTGAAGATCTCTTGCTTGCGCGTACTGGAGAGCAACGTGTACCGGTCGAGCCAGTACGCCGCCGCCTTGAGCAACAGGAACGTGCCGGCGATGACCGCCAGCTGGATCCGCGCAGCGTTGGTCAGCGTGCCGCCGCGGCCCGCCAGCCTGATCCCGCCGAAGATGTAGTGCGTCACCAGGCTGACGATGAAGGCGATGACCACGACGACGAACAAGAAGTTCAGAATGAAGCGGTAGAACGGCAGATCGAACGCGTAGAACCCGACGTCGTGGTTGAACTCCGGATCCTTGATGCCGAAACTCTCGCCGTGCAGGAATACCTGGACCGTCGACCAGGAGCCCTGCGCGACAAGGCCTGCCAGCAAACCGACCAACACCGTCGGGATGATCGTGAACCAGCGGATACGGCTCATCACCAGCGTGCGATAGCGCGCAATGGGGTCGCCGGGGCCACTGGTCGGCACGAACACGGGCCGACTGCGATAGGCGAGCCACAGCGCGCCGAAGATGATCAGCCCGGCGACGACGCCGCAGATGCCGAACAGCGCGACCCGCGTCCAGATGATCTTGCTGAAGACGGACCGATAACCGATGTCGTCGAACCACAGCCAATCGGTGTAGATCGAGATGAACCGCGGACCCACCAACAGGACCACGAGAACGATGACGGCCGTTGCGATCAGCGCCTTACTGCGCCGCGACAGCGATGGCATTGCTGCCGGACCACGGATACCCACGAGTGTTACTCCATATTTTTATGCCGGAGCACCGCAACCGGACTTGACCAACACTTTACTTTGCGGCGCCCCGCAGCCTGTGCTGGGCGTTCGAAGGCGGTAAGACGAGTCAGATTCGACACAACTTTTCGCATTCGCCTAGAACAGTACCGATTACTACCTGAGAGCCGCCCGCAGCTTGTGTAGCCTGCGCCGGAACATCGTGGCCGGGCAGCCTGCGAAGACGGTGGCTGCACCGGAATCACCGCGATAGATGCCACTATGTGTGTTGTGACCGAATCGCAACCACCTGTGCTCTCCCCCGACGCCTTGGGCAGCGCGATCCGCGAGGTCGTCGAGTTCGTCGACGCGGCCGGATGGGGCCAGCCCCCGCAGTTGTTCGCCCTGGTGCCGACCGCCCTGCTCGCCGACACCCAGCCCGACTGGGTCGACGATCACGACACCTCGGAGCTGACGTTGATCGAGCAGGCTCCCCTACCGGTCTCCCCCGACAGCGGCATGGCCGAGCTCGAACACGTACTCGCCACCACCAGCTGGCCGGCAGAGGTCGCGGGATGCGCGTTGGTCCAGGAGATCATCGTTCTACCACCCGAGGCCGAGGATGATCTCGACGACGCGTTGGGTCCGCTGCTCGCTGATCCCGACTCCGCCGATCAGGCCGCGCGCAGCGCGGCGGCGGCTCATCCCGAGAGCCGTCAGGCCCGGCTGGCGGCCGCGGTACTGCGTGATGGGCGCAATCTGAGCCTGTTGCAGCTCGCGCCGGGAGTCGACGATGTCGAGGCCGACGACGACGCTCCGATCGAATTGCTCTCGCACCCGAACATGGCACCCAATCTGGTCTTGGCGCTCGCCGCGACCCTGGAGAACACCCCCGACGAAGAGTGAGCTCGGTGCACAGACCGGCCACCTCAACAGCTCGGCGGGGTGCGGCCCTCTCGGAGATCGGTCAACCCCGCGATGGCGTCGTCGAGGGTGTCGACCCGGACCAGCGTCAGGCCGTCGGGCGTATCGGATTTCGCTTCGGCACAGTTGCCGGACGGCACGAGAAACGCTGTCGCCCCGGCCTCTCGGGCTGCCTGCATCTTGTGGGTGATGCCGCCGATCTCGCCGACGTCGCCTGACGAGTCGATCGTGCCGGTACCGGCGATGAACTCGCCGCCGTTCAACTCGCCGGGGCTCAGTTTGTCGATGATCGCCAGCGTGAGCATCAGACCCGCAGACGGTCCGCCGATTTCCCCGACGTCGAAGGAGATGTCGAGGTCGGGGTCACCGTTCTGCTCCGACAACGAGATCCCCAGATAGCCCTTCTTCGCGTCGTCCGGGTTCGGGGCCAGGGTGACCGTCGCCGTGGCGGGCTGGCCCCCGCGCAGGACATCGAGGGTCACCTCGGTCCCGGGAGGGAGGGCGGCGACCGCTTCGCGCAGGGCCACCGATGTCTCCACCGGCTTCCCGTTCACCGCGGTGATGTCGTCGTCGGGCTGCAGCTGCCCCGCGGACGGCCCTTCGTCATCGACTCCCGCGACGACGAGGTCGAGGGGACGCCCCAGAAAGGCAAGCGCCGCAATGGTCGCCGAGTTCTCCGAGCCCGTCATCTGCTGACGGTTCTCCTGGGTCACCTCCTCATTGGACTTGCCTGGCGGATACACGCGATCGCGTGGTTGCAGCTCGTCGTCTCCGGACAACCACAACCCGATCGACTGGAACAGTGTCAGTCCGTCCGTCACCGAGACGGTAGTCAGGTTGAGGTTGCCGGTCGTCGGGTCGGTGGGTTCACCCTCGATGGCGACCACCTGTCGGTCATCAACCGATCCCAGCGTGTTGACCGTGGGTCCGGGGCCCAACGCCACATAGGGCACCCGGACGAGGGTGCCGAGGAGCACGAACGCGACGAGGAACGCCAACGCGACGAACAACGTTGCGATACGCCGATGACCCGGTGCAATCCTCCAGCGACGACCTCGGGGAGTCGGCCTGTCCTCTGCCTTGGATTCCTGCCCGTGCTCGGGCCCCGGGTCAACAGACTGCTCTTTCACGTCGCCCAGCGTAGAGGTTCGGGCGGCGACGACCGATTCACACTCACCCGCCAGAGAGTGCCGGTCGGCTTTCGCGGAGAGCGGATGAGTTCGATCCGATGTGCGACCCGACCGCCGGTACCGTGGAGGGCATGAATGACTTGCCTTTCGGATTCTCGGCCGCTTCCGGTGATGACGGGGACGGTGACTCGTCTGGCAAGAAGCCCGGCGACTTCGACCCCAACCAGCTGGGTCAGATGCTGTCGCAACTCGGTCAGATGCTCTCCGGCATGGGTGCCGGAATGGGCACCGGAACCGGGGGCGAACCGGTGAACTACCAGGTGGCAACCCAACTGGCGCGCCAGCAGATCGGTAAGCACAGTCCCGTCAGCGAGCGGGAGACCTCCGCGGTCACCGACTCGGTGCGTCTGGCCGAGGTCTGGCTGGACAATGTCACGACTCTGCCCGCAGGCGTCAGCGCCACCGAGGCGTGGAGCTCCGTCGAGTGGCTGGAGAAAACGCTTCCGGTCTGGAAGACGCTGTGCAATCCGGTGGCCGAACAGATCGCCGGAACGTGGACCAAGAACCTTCCCGAAGAAGCCAGAGAAATCGCCGGGCCCATGATGGGGATGGTCAGCCAGATGGGGAGCATGGCCTTCGGCACCCAGCTCGGTCAGGGACTCGGGCAGCTCGCGAAAGAGGTGTTGACCTCCACCGATATCGGCCTGCCGCTGGCACCCTCGGGCATGGCTGTGTTGTTGCCCGAGGCAGTTGCGGCCTTCAGCGACGGACTCGAGCAGCCGAGCCAGGAGATCATTGTCTTCCTCGCCGCACGCGAGGCCGCGCACGTACGCCTGTTCACCCACGTTCCGTGGCTGAAGCAACGGCTGCTCTCGACGGTCGAGGAGTACGCGCGCGGCATCACCATCGACTTCTCCGGAATCCAGGACGCTGCCGCCGGCATCGACCCGACCGCGCTCCTGTCCGATCCCAGCAAGATCCAAGATCTGATGGCCGGGGGCGCAGCGTTCGAACCGAAGACCTCACCCGCTCAGGAACACGCTCTCGCGCGCCTGGAAACAATCCTGGCCCTGATCGAAGGCTGGGTGGAAACCGTTGTTTCCCAGGCACTCTCGGACCGTATCCCATCCGTGGGTGCGCTCACGGAGACGATGCGCCGACGCCGCGCCACCGGCGGACCGGCTGAGGAGACCTTCGCCACGCTGATCGGTTTGGAGCTGCGCCCCCGCAAGCTGCGCGAAGCTGCCGATCTGTGGACCAAACTCCTCGAGTCGTCGGATGTCGAGACCCGCGACGGGGTGTGGGCTCACCCCGATCTCGTCCCCGATGCCGACGACCTCGACCACCCGGCGGCATTCATCGACCGGGTCATCGGCGGCGGCGTCGATCCCTTCGACGACCCGATTGCCCAGCTCGAGAAGACCATTGCCGACGAAGCCGAGAAACGCGGCGAGAAGCCCGGAGACAGCGGCGACGACGGCGGCGAGAACCCCACCGCTTGATTTTTCGCCGGGTGCCATTTTGTGCAGGTCAGGGCCGATCTCGGCTGTGGATAACTGCGATGCGGCGAGAGCAGCGCTTGTGTAGGCCCTGATTGGGTGACGTCATGGCCGTCATCACCTCTCTCCCCGTGCTCCGCCCCGGCGTCGCGGTTCTCGTCAGACCCGGTGGGCGCATCCAGGTGGGCTGCGACCCGGACACAGCGATCATCGTCGAACCGTCCGAGGGCGTGCATCCCGCCCAACTCGCGGCGCTGCTGCGATCGATGACGAGCAAGCGACCACCGGGTGAGGTCGAGGCCGCTGCGATCGAGGCAGGTCTGTCCCGGAACGAGGTCGCCGAGCTGCTCGACGACCTCGTTGTCGCCGGCATCGCACATCACGAGGTCGGGTCGTCCACCCGGCTGCGGGTGCGGGTACACGGCGCCGGTCCGCTGGCCGTGGCCATTTCACGAGCCCTTCACGGCGCCGGAGTCGACCTTGCGCGATCAGTACGCAGGCCTTCGCTCATCGACACCGAGGACCAGGACCCGCTGGTCCATCAGGAACGGGTGTCGACCTGGGCGACAGACCTCGTGATGCTGACCGACTACCTCACGCACGACCCGTGGCTGGTGTCGAGCCTCATGCGTCATCGCATTCCTCACCTGATGGTGCGGCTGCGTGACGGCGTGGGGGTCATCGGTCCGATGGTGCTACCCGGTCTGACGAGTTGCCTGCACTGTGCCGATCATCACCGCACCGACCGAGATCGCGACTGGCCGACCGTCAGCGCGCAACTACTGGGGACCTGCGGCTGGGCCGGATCCGCCACCATCGCCGGAACCGTCGCGGTCGCGGCCGCGCAAATCGAACAGATCACCGCCGTCACCCGCTCGGGCCAGGTGAACCAGCCACCGCCGTCGACCCTGAACACCACGATCGAATTCCGGGCAAACCCGTCATCGATGGTGCTGCGCCACTGGCCACCGCATCCGCTTTGCGGCTGCCGGTCAGCCCGGTGAACTAAGCTCGGGGCATTGGAAAGGGGAAACTCAATGGCTGAGATCACACGAGGTGGGGCGCGCAGAAATGCGAAACTCGCTTCGCTTCCGCTCGGGGTGGCTGGAAGAGCGGCCTCCGGCTTCGGTAAGAGACTCGCGGGTGGGGACCGGGACGAGATCGCCGCCGACATGATGGAGAAGACCGCGGAACAGCTGTTCGCCGTTCTCGGCGAACTCAAGGGCGGCGCGATGAAGGTCGGGCAGGCGCTCTCGATCATGGAGGCCGCGATCCCCGAGGAATTCGGGGAACCATTCCGCGACGCACTGACGAAGCTGCAGGCAGAGGCACCGCCGCTACCCGCGGCCAAGGTCCACGGAGTGCTCGACAACCAGCTCGGGACCAAGTGGCGCGAACGATTCAAGGAATTCTCCGACGAACCGGCAGCCTCAGCGTCCATCGGCCAGGTGCACAAGGCACTGTGGCACGACGGCCGCGAGGTAGCGGTGAAGGTGCAGTACCCGGGCGCAGACCACGCTCTCAAGGCCGACCTCAAGACCATGTCCCGAATGACCGGCCTGCTCAAACGCCTGTCCCCCGGCACCGACGTCAAGTCCATGATGGACGAGCTGATCGACCGCACCGAAGACGAACTGAACTACACCAAGGAAGCCAACAACCAACGGGCCTTCGCCAAGGCGTTCGCGGACGATCCCAATTTCGTGATCCCGAAGGTGGTCGCGTCGGCGCCCAAAGTCGTTGTATCAGAATGGATCACCGGCATCCCGATGTCCAAGGTGATCAAGGAGGGCACCGTCGAGGAGCGTAACGCCGCGGCCGCCAAGATGACCGAGTTCGAGGTGAGCTCACCGAGCCGGGTCGGGCTCGTACACGGAGATCCGCACCCCGGGAATTTCCAGTTCCAGGCCGACGGCCGGATGGCCATCCTCGACTTCGGCGCCGTCGGCCACTATCCGAACGGTCTTCCCGCGGCCACCGGACCGATCCTGCGACTGTGCAGGGACAGGAAGTACGACCAACTCAAAGAAGAGATGGTGCGCGCCAACTTCATCCAGCGTTCGCATCAGGACAAGGTGACTCCGCAAGATCTCGAGGCATATTTGCGCCCCTACGTCGATCCGCTGTACAGCGAGTCGTTTCACTTCACCCGCAAGTGGTTGCAGAAAGCGGCAGGAGCAGCTTCGGATCCTCGTGGTGATGTCTACAAGACTTCACGAAATCTGAACTGTCCCAAAGAATATGTGATGGTGTTCCGAGTCCTTGGAGGTTGCGTGGGCATCGCTGCACAACTCGATGCCGAGGCTCCCTACCGGGCGATCATGGAACGGTGGGTCACGGGACTCGCGGAGTGATCTGACCCTGCCACATACCGAAACGGGCGGATACGAGACTTCTCTCGTATCCGCCCGTTTCGTATCTCTCACGGTCGGTGTCATGCAGCCTGGTTCTTCCGCGGCCGGCCACGTGGGCGCTTGCGGGCGATCACGACACCCTGGTCGAAGATCTCACCACCCCAGACTCCCCATGGTTCACGCCGGTCGAGGGCCTCGGTGAGGCATTCCCGCCGCAGTGGGCAATCGCCGCACAGCGCTTTGGCCTGCTCGAGGTCACCCGGGTTCTCGGAGAACCACAGGTCTGCGTCCGCGAACTGGCACGGAAGTTCTGTTTTGGCGATGTCCAGTGCGAGCCCGCCGCCGATACACGACTCGAGTACCTCGGTCATCAGTATTCCTCCACTGTCGAATGTGCTTGTCGGATGTTGTGCTTGAGACCCGGGCACTTCAGTGGTGGTGGAACGAGGATGTTCCTAGAACACAAAAGAGGCCACGGGTTCGCTGTCGCGATTCGCCGTGGCCTCGAATGGAGTCTGAACTAGGTCAGATCAAACACTCTGTCCACAGGGAACGCTGAGCGGTTTACCGCCGAAATCGCTGCTTTGGGAGCCAGAAATTCCGGCTTTCCGGCGACTGCGCGATGATGCGCTTGTCCGCTTCGCGGGCGCTGGGCGAGGGGCAGCGTCCGATGCCACGAACCGCATGCCATGCCGGCATGTTCGACAGCGCTCTCGGCGGTGGTGAACAAATCGTTCATCGGACCTCTCCCTTCCTTGCAATCGCGTGCGCATTGAGTGCGTGGTGTGGCCGGTGGGCCGATCGAGCAGATCGATGCGACCCCCGCCGTGTTGTTGTCCACAGTAAACGGGGGCGTCCAGATCGCACAACCTATTTTTGACCTGCAGTTTCTTCCGAATCCTCGACTGCGGATCCACCCCGCGTCGAGCTATCCCGTGCCGATGTCCCGGACGAGCGCGAGAACGTCCTCCCCGTACTGGTCGAGTTTCTTCGCCCCGATGCCCGGAATCGCCACCAGTGCAGGGACATCGCCGGGCTGTTGCTCGGCGATCGCGATCAGGGTGTTGTCCGAGAAGACCACGTACGCCGGAACTTTCTGTTCTTTCGCACGACCGGAGCGCCATTCCTTGAGCGCCACCAACAGACCCTCGTCGAGGTCGGAGGGGCAACCCTCGCACCGGCCGAGCAGGGACGCAGTCTTACCGAGCAACGGTTTGTCGCACACTCGGCATCGCGGTCCGGACTTCTTGCGCTTCGGTTCCGCGATCCGAGACGCCGGCGAGTCCTCGGGAACCAGATCGACCAGAAACCGCGAGCGACGCCGCGACGCCCGGCCGCCCTCGTTGCGCGACAACGCCCAGGACATCTGCAGGTGCTCGCGAGCGCGCGTCACGCCCACGTACAGCAACCGGCGTTCCTCCTCGATGGCGTCGTCGCCTGCTTTGACCGCCTGATTGATCGGCAACGATCCGTCAACGAGTCCGACGAGGAACACCGCATCCCACTCCAGCCCCTTCGCCGCGTGCAGCGACGAGAGCGTCACGCCCTGGACGGTCGGTGGGTGCCGAGCCTCCGACCGCGCCGACAACTCGCGCGCGACCTCGGTCAGGGTGAGGTCGGCGTCCTCGGTCAGCATGTCCTCGGTCATCTTCTGAAGAGCCAGCAGCGACTCCCACCGCTCCCGTGCCTGCGCACCCGCGGGCGGTTCGTCGGTGAGCCCCAGTGGCACCAGGATCGCGCGCAGCAGGGTCACAGTGTCGGCGTCGGCGGGCAGGTCGTCGCGTGCTGCGGCCTGGTTGATCGACCGCATCGCCTGCCGGATCTCGGCCCGCGAGAAGAAGGCCTCGCCGCCGCGCACCTGGTACGGGATACCCGCGGCGGTCAGCGCCTGCTCATGGGCTTCGGACTGTGCGTTGATCCGGTAGAGGATGGCGATCTCCGAGCCCGGAACACCCTGCGCCATCAACCGCTTGATCGATCGGGCGACCGCGGTGGCCTCGGCGGGCTCGTCGGGGTACTCCGCGAAATACGGCTCAGGCCCGCTGGGTCGTTGCCCGATGAGTTGCAGGCGGGTGCCGGCGATCCTGCCGTGCGCCGCGCCGATGACCCGGTTGGCCAGGCTCACGACCTCCGGGGTGGACCGGTAGTCACGCTCGAGCCGCACCACCATGGCCTCGGGAAAGCGACGGGAGAAGTCGAGGAGGTAGCTCGGGGTGGCGCCGGTGAACGAGTAGATCGTCTGGTTGGCGTCGCCGACGACGGTCAGGTCGTCCCGCTCCCCGACCCAGGCGTTGAGCAAGGCTTGCTGGGCGGGTGTGACGTCCTGGTATTCGTCGACGACGAAACACCGATAGCGGTCCCGGAACTCCTCCGCGAGTACCGGGTGATCGTCGAGAATCGCACGGGTCATCAAGAGCAGATCGTCGAAGTCGAGGAGCTGATCTCCCGATGAGGACACTTTGAGCTGCTCGTACCGCTCGTACACGGCAGCGACCTGCTCCGCGGGCAGAGGCGATTCCCTACGGGATTTGGCGACCATCGCCGGATACTCGGCAGGCCCGATGAGCGAACCCTTGGCCCACTCGATCTCCGAGATCAGGTCACGCAGCGTATCCGTGGTGGTCGGAGCGCCCGCAGATCTGGCGGCGCGCGAGACCACCGGGAACTTGTTGTCGAGCAGTTCCCACTGGTTCTCACCGATGGCCTGCGGCCAGAAGTACCGCAGTTGCCGCAGCGCAGCCGCGTGGAACGTCAATGCCTGCACCGCATTTCCCTGGCCGGAGATGCCGAGGGAACGCAGCCGGGTGCGCATCTCACCGGCGGCGCGGGCGGTGAAGGTGACCGCGAGGACCTGACTTGCGCGGACGTGACCGTCACCCACCAGATGGGCGATACGACGGGTGATCGTGCGGGTTTTACCGGTCCCCGCGCCGGCCAGCACGCAGACCGGTCCGCGGGGCGCCAGCACGGCGGCCTGCTGTTGAGGGTCCAGTGAGGCGTTCATGGCACCAGTATTCCAACGGCTGCCGACAGAGCTGACGCTGCGGGTCGCGCGCTGCGCACAAGGCATCAAACTTCGGCACGCTCGACGCACGCAAGAGCACGCTCGACGTTTAAAAGAGCACGCTCAGCGCACGCAAGAGTCCGCTCGACAACTCCCACACGGAACACCTGACGCCGTCATGGTGTTATGTAGGCGTGACTACGGAGAACGCGACTTTGACCATGTACACCACCACCTGGTGCGGCTACTGCAAGCGCCTCAAGATGGGCCTCAAAGGCCAGGGCATCGAGTGGGTGGAGATCGACATCGAGCAGGACCCGGCCGCCGCGGAATTCGTCGGCAGCGTGAACGGTGGCAACCATGTGGTCCCCACCGTCAAGTTCGCCGATGGCAGCACCGCGACCAACCCCACCGTCGCAGACGTGCGCAAGAAGCTGGGTGTCTGACGCTATCCGCGGGTGACCTGGTCAGGAGCGGGCGTGTAGGCCCAGGCCCTGATCAGGGCGCTGGCGATCGAGATGGACCCGGGCAGACGTAGTCGGGCGTCGTCGACGATGGGTTTGCCGTCCGACCCCATCCACTCTTCCTGGGCTTCGATCGCCGTGATGACCTCGTCGCGACCGAACCACTCGGCCGCCGCGATCTCGCCGTCGATGAAATCGAGGGGTTGTTCCGGGTCTGCGGTGACCTCGAAGCCGAGCATGAGCGACCGCGGGAACGGCCACGGCTGAGAGCCCACGTACATCGGGTCCCAGGTGTCGAGCCCGACTTCTTCGTGCACCTCGCGCAGTACGCACTGCTCGAGGGACTCCCCTGGCTCGACGAATCCGGCGAGGGTCGAGAACCAGCGATCGGGCCATTGCGCCTGCCTGCCGAGCAAGATGCGGTCGGCGCCGTCGTGGACGACGGTGATGATCGCCGGATCCGTGCGCGGGAACTCCTCTTTGCCGCTGATCGTGTTGCGCCGGACCCAACCGCCCTTGGCCGGCTCGGTGCGCGCACCGTCGACCGGCGAAAACCGGGCATTGTCATGCCAATTGAGGACGCCGAGCGCTGTCGAGAGGATGCCCGCCTCGTTCGCGCCGAGGAGTTGCGCACCGCGGCGCGGGTCGTCCTTGGGTCCGTCGATGATGTCGAAGCGCATTGCCCACATGTCGCGGCCCTCTTCAGGGTGCAGACCGAGGAACACCGCTTCCGGCGGTGGTTCGTCGCCGGCGTCCAGGGCCATGATCCAGCCCAGGCCGTCCTCCCCCACCGGATAGCGGCCGGACGGATCGATCTGGAGCAATAGCGCATCAGGCCACTTGGCCTTCAGCCGCTGCTCGTCGTGCCTGATCTCATCGGCACGGTCGTACACGGCCCGCGACAACATCGGTGGCATCTCGAACTCAAAGCGCGGCAAACGGTTTCCTCCTGATGGTGCGCGGCAGATGGAGCGGCGTGGCTAGTCCGGCGGGCCTTGCCGAACGTACAGCAATCGGTCGCCGTTCTCGATGGCGTCGACCTTGCTGTCGTCGACCCGGTGCAGCTTGCCGTTACGCACCACGCCGAGGACGATCTCAGGCAGATGCCGGGGCGAGCCACCGACCTCTTCGGGTTCGGTGTCGCGTTCGGCGATGGCGAATCCCTCGTCGGGTGTCAGCAGGTCCTCGATCACCTGCACGACGGTGGGGGTGCTGGTGGCCAGTCCGAGCAGACGCCCCGCGGTTTCGGAGCTGACGACCACGGAGTCGGCGCCGGATTGCCGGATCAGGTGGGTGTTCTCGGCCTCCCGGATGGAGGCCACGATCTTTGCCTTCGGTGCCAGTTCTCGAGCCGTCAGCGTCGCCAGCACCGCCGTGTCGTCGCGGTTGGTGGCGACCACGATGGCCGACGCGTGCTGGGCACCGGCCAGGCGAAGTACGTCCGAGCGGGTCGCGTCGCCGCGGACCGTCACCAGCCCCTTGGCGGCGGCGTTGTCGAGGACGGTCTGATCGCCGTCGACGACAACGATTTCCGAGGGCTTCTGGCCGTCGGCGATCATCGCCTTGACCGCAGTCTTGCCCTTGGTCCCATAGCCGATCACCACAGTGTGGTTACGCACTTTGCTCCTCCAACGCTGGATCTTGAGTGCCTGCCGCGAACGTTCGGTCAGCACCTCGAGGGTGGTACCGACCAAAACGATCAGGAACATCACCCGCAGTGGCGTGATCACGAGCACGTTGATCAGTCGGGCCGACGACGTGTACGGCGTGATGTCACCGTATCCGGTCGTCGAGAGCGACACCGTCGCGTAGTACAGGCAATCGAGGAACGACAGCTCATTGTCCTGCACGTCTCGATAGCCGTCGCGGTCCAGATAGACGATGAACACTGCGGCGAACAACGCGATCAGCGCGTAGATGACCCGTTTGCTGATCGCGCGACCGGGGCTCTCCTGCATCGAGGGGATACGGACGACACCGACCAGTGCATGGTCGGGCATGTCCGTCAGATCATCGTCCTTGAAGCGCCGGCGTAGCCGCCCGCGCGCCATCAATGCCTCCCCGCGCGGCCACCGAGGTGGAGCCGCAGTATTTGCTGTCGCACAGTTGGCGACTGTAGCCCTTTTCGGCAGCGGCGGGCGAGGTGATCGTGCAAGGTGTACCCATGAGCAAGCGTGAGCAGAAGTTGCGGCAGTTGGTGTTTCCCGGCGAAAACAAGCTGGCCGAGCGAATGGGGGCGGCGCTGGTGGGTATGGGGGTGTTGCATTTCGTGGCGCCCGCGCCGTTCGACGGGATCATTCCCCCCGAACTCCCGGGCTCGCCGCGCGCCTACACCTACGGCTCCGGTGTCGCGGAGATCGCGATCGGGGCAGCGATGCTGGCGCCGCGCACTCGCCGACACGCCGGCCTCGCGTCGGTCCTGCTGTTCGTCGGCGTGTACCCGGGCAACATCAACATGGTCCGGATGTTCAAAGACAAGCCACTGCCCTTTCGCGTCGCCGTGTGGGGACGTCTGCCCCTTCAGTTCCCGATGATCTGGGCCGGATGGAAGGTCTGGAAGGCGTAACGGTCGACGTCCGACCGGTGTGCAGGTGTCGGCGAACGCGATCGGTGCACGCCGGACCGGTGTCCGTCGTTCGGGCTATGCGTCCGTGTCCGGACGCGTGGTGTTGGATAGGTTCTTCGCATGGAAGCACTGCTGATCATCATCATCGCCATTCTCGCGATCATCGCGGTGGTGCTGTTGTTCAACGTCATAGCGACCCGGCGTGAGCGGCAGGCTCGCGAGGTGCAGGGCATCCGTGACCGTGCCTACGCACCGCGTGACCCCTTCTCCTCTGCCGATGACGACGCGGTACGCGGGGACCCCCGGACGCTCAAGCCCGGTGATCTGGTCGAGGTCCGGGGTGAGACGTTCGCTGTCCGCGGCACGCTGACCCTGACGCAAGGTGGCTTCTCGTGGACCGAGAACTTCCTGGACACCGGAACCGGACGCAAGGCATGGGTGTCGGTAGAAGAGGATCCCGACCTCGAAGTCGTCCTCTGGGAAGAACTCACCGGGGTGACCGCGACCCCCGGCCCGGCCACCATCGACGTCGAAGGCCGCCGCTACACCTCTGACGAGGCCGGATCGGCCCGGTTCAGTTCCCTGGGCACCACCGGGCTGGCGACGGGGAACATGTCGTATCACGACTATGCCGCCGGCGACGATCGGCTGTCGTTCGAGGATTTCGGCTCCGGCTGGGAGTGTGCCCGCGGTCAGGTGCTCGCGCGCGCCGAGTACCGCATCTTTCCCGCCGACACCGGACCGAGCTGACCATGCAGTCCATCCTCGCGGTGCCGTACGCGGACACCGGAGCCGATCAACTCTCACTGTCGTTCGACGAGCCGTTGCTCCCGGCGCTCTCGAGCGTGCACTGCGCTTTCAGAAGAGTCGGTGTCACACTACGATTGCTCGGTGCGAGCCATCAGGTCAGCGTCGTCACCCCAGAGGTCGAGATCGTGGAGACCCTGGCCTGCCTGCCCGGGCGCCCACCGGCCTTGCCGTCGACAGTCGAGACGGGGCGCATCTCCTTCCGCTCGCGCATCGAGCGGCACGATGCCGCATCGCTCACCACGCTGACCGCCCAGGTGTCGAGCCGGGCCGCCGGGCCGGATTCACTGATCGGGCACTACCCCGGCCACCCCAACGCCTTCACGGCGATCATCGCCACCGACCTGGGGCGCCGGGCTCGGTGGGATACCTGGCACGCCTATCCGCAGACCGGTGATGTGGTCATCACGTCGAGCGTGTTCGAGGTGACGCGATGACGGCCTCGGAGCAGTTCGCCGGAGGCTACGACCGACGGCCGCTGAACCGGATCCGCAACGGCATCATCGCCGCCATCGTGATCATCGCCGTTGCCCTGCTGGCCTTTTCTTGTGTCTCTGGTACGTCAGGCGCCACCGATGCCCGCGCCTACATTCAGAAGAACTACGACCGAGAGACAAGCCTCGACGAGTCCTCCGTCGATGCCTATGTCGCCGATGGCACGCCGGAGCAGGTGGCGAATGAGATCAGCGCAGCAGCGCAGCCGGTGGACCGGCGAACGGCCACCGACACCTCGACCGGATCCACCGCCTCCGGACTGTTCTTGCAGTACCCGGACTACCTCGTCGGGTTGTTCCCGTACGAGGGCAACAAGACTCGCGTGATGCTCAGCGATGACTACGAATCCGGCTACCGCCACTACGGCGGATACGTCGGGCCTCTCTGGGTGTCGCGTCCAAACTTCTCCGGTGGCGGCTCCGACTATCGGGGTGGCGGCGGCGGTTCCGGAAAATAGCGCTTCAACAACAGCTGGGAGACAACAGTGGAGTGGGAAATAATGCGGGACAATTTCGCATCAGCCGCGGCATACAGCTGCGTCGGTGTGTTGTTGATGCTCGTGAGTTTTATCGCAGTCGACGTGGTGACGCCGGGCAAACTGCGGCAACAGGTCTGGATCGACCGCAACCGGAACGCCTGCATCCTGGTCGCCAGCAACGCGTTCTCGGTGGCGATCATCATCGTCGCGGCGATCACGGCCAGCCAGGGCGGTCTCGTCGAGGGACTGGTGTACACGGCGATATACACCCTGCTCGGAATCCTCATCATGTCACTGACGTTCGTGTTGCTCGACGCGCTCTCACCCGGTGACCTCGGCGAGGTGTTGATGGAGGACACGCCCCACCCAGCGGTGTGGGTGTCGGCCACCGTCCACGTCGGCACAGGTCTCATCATCGCCGCGTCGCTGCTGTAGTTCGGCCAGTTGACAACCTCCATCGCCCCCATGCCACCGCTGCGGCGGGCGGCACGATCCGCGCTCCTCGCAGTGGTGTTCATCTGCGCGGCCTGCGGACTCGTCTACGAGCTGGCACTGGTCACGCTCGGCTCGTACCTGATCGGTAACACAGCCACCCAGGCCGCAATCGTGTTGTCGGTCATGGTGTTCGCGATGGGCATCGGTTCGTTGGCCGCCAAACCGCTGCAGAATCACGCGGCCATCGGTTTTGCCGTCATCGAGCTCGTTCTCGCGCTGCTCGGTGGTCTGTCGGTGCTGGTCCTGTACGGCGCGTTCGCGTACATGTCGCTGTACACGCAGTCGCTGGTGGTCGTCGCGTTCCTGCTGGGGCTGTTGATCGGCGCCGAGATCCCGCTGCTGATGGTGATGCTGCAGCGCATTCGCGCACAATCGGCGGGATCGGCGGTCGCCGACCTGTTCGCTGCCGACTACGTCGGCGCGCTGGTAGGCGGCCTGGCATTTCCGTTCCTGCTACTGCCCTTCCTCGGCCAGATCCGGGGCGCATTGGTGGTCGGGATGATCAACGCCGTCGCGGGGGCCGCGCTGGTTCTCGTCGTGTTCGGACGTGACCTCGGGCGTCTGCAGAGGGTGGCAGTCGGCACAGGATCGGTCGGGGTGGTCGCGGTGCTGGTGGCAGCGATGTTCTACGCGAGCACATTCGAGGTCAACGCCAGGCAGGCCCTGTACCGGGACCCGATCGTGCTCGCCGACCGGACCGCGATCCAGGACATCGTGATGACCAGCCGTTCTCTTCCCGGCAACGGCTCCGACACCAGGCTCTATCTCAACGGCGATCTCCAGTTCTCCAGCGTCGACGAGTACCGCTACCACGAAGCCCTTGTCCACCCCGCGCTCACCGAGAAGCGGGAGCGGGTGCTGATCCTCGGTGGCGGCGACGGCCTCGCGTTGCGTGAAGTGCTCAAGTACCCAGACGTACGGTCCGTGCACCTGGTGGAACTGGACCCGCGGATGACCGAGTTGGCGAGAACCGACCCGAGACTGACCGAGCTCAACGGCAATTCCCTTGCCGACGAACGGGTCTCCGTGGTGAACGAAGACGCGTTCAAGTGGCTTCGGCGCAACGCCGAGATGTTCGACGCCGTTATCGTCGACATGCCGGATCCGGATGAAACAGCCACGGCCAAGCTGTATTCGGTCGAGTTCTACGGCCTCATCCGTGCCCACCTGGCCCCCGGGGCTCGCCTCGTCGTACAGGCCGGCTCACCATATTTTGCTCCACGTTCCTTCTGGTGCATCGGCCAGACCATCGCCGAGGCGGGGATCACCACCGAGGCCTACCACGTCGACGTGCCCTCGTTCGGTGACTGGGGTTTCTTTCTCGGTGCCGCTGGCGACGTGCCCCCGGCAGTCGAGGTCGACAGGGTGATTCCTCTGCGTTTCCTGTCGCCCGAGGAGTTGGTGGCAGCTCGTACGTTTCCGCTCGACCGGCCACCACTGCGGATGCCCGCGTCGACGCTGATGGAGCCGCGAATCCTCGAATACTCACAGTCGGAGTGGTCGACGTACTGACCCGTCAGGCGGGGTACGACCGGTTCACTGCGGCGTCTTCTCCCGGCGGATCAGTGCAGCCAGCTGGGCCCGATCCGGGAGGTTCGCAGGTTCCAATGTGGTGTTGGACCGAACGTAGTGGAATGCGGCCCGCACCTTCGACAGCTCGGTGCCGGTCAACTCCGCCCAGGCCAATCGATACGCAGCGAGCTGAACGAAGACCGAATGCTCTTGTGCAGCAGTGGGCCTGGCACCCGTCTTCCAGTCGACGACCGTGTACCCGCCGTCGGGTTCGGAGAAGACCGCATCCATCCGGCCCCGGATGATCGTGTCGGCGATGACCGTCTCGAACGGCACCTCGACCTCGATCGGGTTCCTGGACGCCCAGGCGGACCGCAGGAACTGCTCGCGCAAGACCTCGAGGTCGGCGTCCGACCCACCCTCGGCATCCGCGGCACCGGGGAGCTCGTCGATGTCGAGCAATCGGGTAGCACCGAATCTGCGCTCGACCCAGGCGTGAAAGGCAGTTCCACGGCGCGCCAGCGGGTTCGGCTTGAACGGCAACGGCCGCCGCAGTCGCCGGGCGAAGGCGTCTTCGTCCTTGTCGAGTTCGACGAGTTGGCTGACCGACAGGTGCTGCGGCATCGTCACCTCGATCTCGGTTCCGTATTCGCCTGCGCGTTCGGCAAGCAGGACCGCCAGATCGTTCGCCCAGTCGCGGACCTGCGGGTCTTCTTCCAGCAGAGTCGACTCGCCGTCCTCCCCCATGTCGAACAAGGCCGGCTCACCCCGCGATCGCAGTGCTGCCCGGACCAGGTCTGCGCCACGTTCGGTCCCCGCGCGACGGGCTCCGAGCGGATCGGCAGGCCAGGGCACCCCGGTCGTCAGCATCGCCAGCGGGTTGTCGGCCCCTTCTTCGGGTGCGTCCGCCCACCCCGCGATGGTCATCCCGGGTGCACCGTCGGAGGAGGTCTCGATCAACCGGCACGCGATGTCGTGCAGTTCGGTCAGGAAGATGGACGGGCCTCGCGGTTTGTCGCCGCTGTCAGACCAGTGGTGACCGGAGATCAGCAGCGCCCGTTTGGTTCTGGTGAGTGCCACGTAGAGGAGCCGGCGATCCTCCTCCAACTTGCGATTGCGCAGCGCTTCTTTGTGGCCGTCGATTGCCTCTTCGAGTTCTTTGCGATTCTCGAGGTCCCTGAGATCGAGTGGCGGGAACCCCTCCGCGCCGACGGCCTCGGCGAGGTCGCCCCGCAACTCCGGCGGTAGTTCACGAGCACTACCGAGCCAGGTGCCGTCGACCTTGCCGCCAGGAAAGATGTTGGCACACAGATGCGGTATGACCACCACGTCCCACTCGAGGCCTTTCGCGGCATGCACGGTGAGAATCTGTACGCGGTCCTCGGCGATCTCGACCTTGCCCGGTTCGAGACCCTTCTCGATGTCGGCAGCCGATTCCAGGAACGCCAGCAGACCGGGCAGCGTGGCCGCGGACCGTTCGGTGTAGTCCGCGACATACTCGGCGAATGCGTCGAGATGTTCGCGACCGGTGATGTTTCCACGCAGGTCGCGGGCCCGGATCTGGGCCTCGACATCAACCCCGGTGACCCGCTCGACTTCTGCCACGAGCTCGGGCAACGGTTGCCCGATCCGCGCCCGCAAGATCGTCAACTGATGACCGAAGGACTTGATCCGCCGATACCCGTCCGGCGAATACCGCTGTGCGGGTCCGGGGTCGGCCAGGGCGTCGCCCAGTCCGGCCTGATCGACGGTCTCGGTCGGGACCGCGGAATCGAGTGCACTGTCGAGCTCTTCGAGGCTGGTCATCGCGCCGGTGACGATGTTGGTCCCGGCCGCGAGGTCGCGCGCCCTGGCCCAGAGGGCAGCGAGATCTCGCGCGCCGATCCGCCAGCGAGGCCCGGTGAGCAGTCGCACTGCGGCGGTACCGGCCATCGGATCGGCCATCAGGCGCAGCATGGCCACCACATCCTGCACTTCGGGCACCCCGAGAAGACCACCGATACCGACGACTTCGGCCGCGATGCCGCGGTCGGTCAGCTCCGCCGCCAGCGGAGCCGAGTCCTCGTTGCGGCGTACCAGGATCGCCACCGTGGGCGGGACGTCGCCGGCCTCGTTGTACTCCCGCTCGATCTGATCGACGACCCACGTTCGTTCCTGGGTGACCGTCTCGGTGAGCGCCATGGTGATGGTGCCCGCCGGTGCGTCGTCGCGCGGGCGCAGGATGCTCACCGGAACACCACGCCTACGTAGTTCCTCTGACGCGGCATTGGCCATGTCGAGCGCGTAGCGGGCGTTACGCCAGCTGGTGAGCAGTTCGAGTCGCTGCGCCTGCGTGCCGTCGCTGCACCGGAAGTCGCTGGTGAAGCGGGGCAAGTTGGCCGCGGAGGCGCCCCGCCACCCGTAGATCGACTGGATCGGGTCGCCGACCGCCGTCACCGCGATGCCGCTGCCAGAGACGACCCCGGGGGGCGTGCCGAACAGATGCGAGAGCAACACACGCTGCGAGTGGCCGGTGTCCTGGTACTCGTCGAGCAGTACCGCACCGATGGCGGCGCGTTCGGTCTCTGCTACTTCCGGATGAGTCGCAACAAGTTTCGCCGCCAGCGACATCTGACTGCCGAAGTCGAGGACGTTGGCATCGCGCATGGTCTGACCGAGCGCGGCAACCAGCGGGATCAGCTCACGCCGCTCGTCGATGACGGCCTGGATGTTCCGCAATTTCTGAGGAGGCTCGGGGCGTTGTCTGCCGGTGGGCGGCAAGGTATCGATGAGTTCATAGAGTTCGTCACCGGCCGCCGCGAGCTGGTCGAGGCCGACAAGGTGCTCAGACAGTTCGCCATAGAGCTTGAGCACCGATTCGGTCACTCCCCCGGGGGTTTTCGGGGTGTTGAGATCGTCCGACCATCCCGCCACCACCGAGAACGCAAGTTGCCACAGCTCGGTCTCGCTGAGCAGGGTCGCCGAGGGTTCCACCGGCCACAACAGCCCGTAGTCGGCGATCAAACGGCCCGCGTATGCGTGGTAGGTGCTGACCTGAGGGTCGGCGGACCGCAACTGGGCACGCAGGGTGCCCTCGGGGTCCCAGCGACCCATCG
Organism: Williamsia soli; assembly: GCF_017377795.1. Taxonomy (GTDB): domain Bacteria; phylum Actinomycetota; class Actinomycetes; order Mycobacteriales; family Mycobacteriaceae; genus Williamsia; species Williamsia soli. Next base: position 220,042 of record NZ_JAFRDR010000003.1, read on the forward strand.
CCGACGACCCGGCGAGCATCGACAATCGTCTGCGAATACGCGCTGCGAGCTCCTGCGCCGCCTTACGCGTGAACGTCAGACCCAGCACGCCATCGGGCTCGACGAGCCGGTTGGCGACCAGCCACACCACCCGCGACGCCATCGTCTCGGTCTTGCCCGCACCTGCCCCCGCGACCACGAGCACCGGTTCCATCGGCGCCTCGATGACCTCGACCTGTTCGTCGGTGGGCGGCGGCAGCGCCAGAGCACCCGCCAGGACGCGCGCGGAGATCGTGGTTGTCGTCATCGTGTCAGCCATCGGTCACGGTCCGCCCTTCGAGCTGTGCGGGACAACTCGACTTGAGCGAGCAGTGCCCGCACCCGTCGTTGACGGTCGCCACAAAATTCGGTCCGATGCTGCGGTGAGCTGCGGCTCGCACCACGGCCAGCCACTGGTCGACCTGCTCGGGACCCAAGGGTTCCTGATCTCGCTGGGCCGCACCGGTTTTACCGTTCGAATTGTTGACGTAGACGAGTGCACCGCCGCCCGGTTCCACCGGTCCCACCTCGGGTACACCACCGAGGCTCAGCGCGAGCTGATAGGTGGCCAGCTGAGCGTGATCCTGTCCGGCCTGCACCGAGATGGTGCTCTTGCCGGTCTTGACGTCCACGACGACCGGACGCCCCTGGGAGTCCTTCTCGAGCCGATCGATACGCCCGCGCAGACGAACCTCGGGCATGTCGATGACGTCGCCCTCCGGATCGGTCACCCGGGCAGCCTCGATGCGCGCGTCGACATCCATCTCGACGCCGACCTCTGTCAGCCCGCTGCGCGAGAGTTTCAGCCACTGACGGAAGTTGGTCAGCATCTCCTCGGTGCGCTCGAGTTCGCGCCTGGAGAACCACGGCGCACCGACGTCGACCTGATCCCACACCCGCCGCAGCGCCGCGGTGACGTCGTCGGGCGGGATCTTGCCCGCGACCGCCTGCACCAGCGTGTGCACCAGCGTTCCGGCCACCGCAGGCTTCGAGTCGCCATCACGACCGCCGTAACGCTCGAGCATCCAGCGCAGAGAACAGGCCCCCAGTGCCTCCACACTCGACGGGGAAAGGGTCAGTGGCCCTGACGATTCCGCCCACAGCGGGGTGTCGGTGCTCGGGCCGGCCAGGCCGTACCACTCATCGGGATGGGCACCGGGCACTCCCGCATCGGCGAGTTCGGCGAGCATGTCCGCGGCCGCTTGCGTGCGCGGGCCCGGTTCTCCCGGCGCCGCGCACACCTCGGCGCGCAACGCCGCCACCAGGGAGGACAGGGACAACACCCGCCGTAGCCCGGGCTCGATCGGCAACTCCAGCTCCGCTGGTTCGGCATCAGCCTCATCGAGATCCCCGCCGACGGCGGCGGCGAGTTCACCGACGAAACGCGAAGGCGCGGCGTCCCCGCTGCCGTCGTCGACCGCGCTCACCATCAACCGACTCCGGGCGCGACTGCACGCGACGAGCAGTAACCGGCGTTCTTCGGCCAGCGCCATGGCGGTTCGGGAGATCGTGTCGAGCGCGTCGGCATCGACGCCGTCGAGGAGATCAACCAATTGCCCGGTGCCCAGGATGCTTCCGCGACTGCGCAGACTCGGCCACAGCCCGTCCTGTACGCCCGCGACGGCCACCACCTCCCACTCCCGGCCCGCCGCCGCGTGGGCCGACAGAACGGTCACCGCATCCGACGTCGACTGCGCCATCCTCGATTCGGTGGGTATCTGCAGTGCGCTGAGGTAGTCGACGAACCCGCCCAGGGTCGCCGCGGGCAGACTGTCGGCGAAGTTCGCGGCGGCGTCGAACAACGCAACCATCGCATCGAGATCTCGGTCGGCCTGCGCCCCGCCGGGACCGTGGTCGCGGCGCATCACCTGATTCGACCATCGCTGTCCGAGGCCGGTGGCCTGCCAGGCCTCCCACAGGATCTCCTCGATGCTGCGGCGCGCAACATCGGCCGTCCGGGCGGCGTCGATCACGGCCAACACCCTCGCGAGAGGGCGCTTTTCGATCTCGGTGAGTCCTCCGAGGTAGGCGGTCACGTCAGCGTCGTCACCGGCTCGACCCGTGGTGGACCCACCGACCAGCTCGGCGATCACCGTCCCGGAGTCGCGGTCACGGCCGGTCTCGGTCTCGATGCGCCGCACTCCGCGCCGCAGTCGCCGGAGCGCCGCCGGGTCGGCCCCGCCGATCGGCCCCGCGAGGAGTTCGAGCACCTCGGCCGGTTCCAGCGGACCGTCCACCGCGCGCAGAGCCAGCAACATCGCAGCCACCGACCGCTGCCGCGCCAGCGGGATCTCGCTCGCCGGGGTCATGACGGGGACCCCAGCCGAGCGCAGAGCCCGCCGCAGTGGTGCCATCGCCCGCGGTACCGAACGCACGATCACCGCCATCGACGACCACGGCACGTCGTCGTACAGGTGCGCGCGACGCATCATGTCCGCGATGGCAGTGGCTTCTTTGGCGGCGGATCCGTAGATACGGACAACCGGCGCAGGAGCGTCGGGACGTTCTGCCTCTGAACGCCGCCGCCGCGGGCCCGGGAGCCGGGCCGCAATCGATCCCCCGAGATCGCTGATGGGCCTGGTCGAGCGGAAATTGTTGTCCAGGAGCACATCCCGATCCGGATCGGAGATGTCGTCGAGGAACCGGGAACTCGCCCCACGGAAACTGTAGATCGATTGATCACCGTCGCCCGCGATGACCGCCTGCGCTGCTCCGGCACCGATCAGGCGCACCAACGTCGCGGACTGCGGATCGAGGTGCTGCGCGTCGTCGACCAGCAGATAACGGACCCGGGCACGCTCACTGCGGAGGAGTTCCGGGTCGGTGGCGAACGCCGTGAGGGCGGAGCCCACCAGTTCGGCGGCGTCCACGGCAGGCGCTGTGGCCTGCGGGGCCTCCAAGCCGACAGCACCTCGCAACAGCCCGCCCTGCTCGTACTGCCGGTACGCCTTGCCGACGGCCTGCCACTCGGGGCGTTTGTGCGCGCGGCCCAGCGCGATGAGATCTTCCGGGCCAACCCCACGCTCGGCGGCACGCATCATCATGTCGCGCAGCGCCTGAGCAAAGCCGTTGGTGCCCAATGCCGGCCGCAATCGCTCCGGCCAGTACTCGGCTCCGTCCTCGATGTCGCCCGCGAGCAACTCACGCAGCACGGCGTCCTGCTCCGCACCGGTGATCAATCGGGGCGGCGGGTTGTCATGCGCGGCGGCCTGCAGACGCAAAACAGCGAAGGCGTAGGAGTGGATCGTCCGGACGATCGGTTCTCGGGTCGCCCGCGGCGCGCGCCCGGTTGCACCCGGCGTCTGCGCGAGCAATCGGGCCGTGATCTGCTCGCGAAGTTCGGTCGCGGCTCGCCGCCCGGAGGCCAGGACCAGGATCGACTCCGGGTCGATATCCGGATTGCTCAGCCGCGCGACCGCGATGTCGACGATCAGCGACGTCTTGCCGGTGCCGGCTCCCCCGTGCACCCGAACGGGGCGGAACCCTGGAGGCGTCTCGGTGACACCGTCGATGAGCTTGGCTGCATTCGGGGGCCAGCTTCGTGTGGGTGCGGGCACGACCGGCGCCGACACCAGCCGCATCGTCAATGCGGGCACACCCACTCCTCTCCTTGGCTACGACGATGGTGTCACGGAGGACCGACACGGCCGTCCGCGCGGCGTCGAGACGGTCTCGGCAAGCCGCTCGGCGGCCGGTCAGGCACGATTGTCGTCATGTCTACGTTGAACGTCGAGGTGTTCGGTCCGGCCGATGGGCCGCCGGTGCTGGCCGTGCACGGGCTGACCGGGCACGGCAAACGCTGGGTGGATCTCGCCGCGGCACTTCCTCAGGCCAGGATCGTCGCACCCGACCTGCTCGGCCATGGCCGGTCGCCGTTCACTCCGCCGTGGTCGATCCAGGCGCAGGTCGCCGCGCTGGCGGACGTGGTCGAGGAATACATCGACGGACCCATGGTGGTCGTTGCCCACTCCTACGGTGGAGCGCTGGCACTGCACCTGTCCCGGTTGATGCCAGACTGTTTCCGACGCCTGATCCTGCTCGACCCCGCCATCGGTCTCGAACCACAGTGGATGGCAGACGTGGCGACCAGCTACATGTCGCACTACGACTACCCCGACGCAGCGGCAGCGCGGGAGGGCAAACTCGGCGAGTCGTGGGCGGAACTGAAGCCGGAGATCTTGGATCGCGAGATCGCCGATCACCTGATCAGTGTCGGCGACCGGGTCAACTGGCGCATCCATCCAGGAATGGTTGTGACGACGTGGAGTGAACTTGCGCGGCCTTTCGTCTTGCCCCCCGCTGGTCTTCCGATCGATCTGGTGCAGGCGATGCAGGTGCAGCCGCCCTACGTCACCGCTGAGTTCCGGGCGGCCCTCTCAGCCCAGCAGGGCGACCTGCTGACGGTGTTCGACGAGGACTGTGGTCACATGGTGCCGTTCGCCCGCCCGGAACTCACGGCGAAACTCGTGTCCGAAGCGCTGGCCGGACAATGAAGTCGGGCTGATCATGGCGCAGATCACCGAAGAACAGGTCGAACGGGTTCGCGAGATCGTGGCCTCGGTACCGGTGGGCACGGTGACCACCTACGGGGATGTGGCTGCTGCCGCGGGACTCTCGAGCGCCCGCATCGTCGGCTGGATCATGCGCACCGACTCCGCCGACCTCCCGTGGCACCGAGTCATCGCGGTCAGCGGTAAACCCGCCCCGCATCTGCGGACCACCCAGCTCGAGAACCTCCGCGCCGAAGGGGTTCCCGTGTTCGACGGTCGCGTCGACATGAAAGTCGCGCGCGTCGATCTCGACGAGGTGTGAGTCCGACGAGCCTCGCACACAGGTGTGACGGTCGATGTTGGCCATCTACCAGATAGGTCTCGTCGATTCACACATCGGACGTCGCTCAGCGGATACGGTCATGCTGAACGATTGTTCAGAGCATCCGGCGAGAGGCCATCGATGGACTACGACCTGCCCGACCACATCACCGAGATCCTGCGGGAGATCGACGAGTTCATCGACACCGAGATCCGGCCGCTGCAGGAGTCCGACGACAACAACCGGTTCTTCGATCACCGGAGGGAGTGGGCGCGGACCGACTTCGAGGGCGGCGGCGTGCCACGGCAGGACTGGGAAGAGTTGCTCGGTGAGATGCGCAGGCGTGCGGATGCCGCCGGCTGGCTGCGCTACGGCCTACCGGCGCAGGTCGGTGGCCGCGACGGTTCGAGTTTCGACATGGCCATCATCCGAGAACATCTCGCCCACAAGGGATTGGGCCTGCACAACGACCTGCAGAACGAGTCCTCGATCGTCGGAAACTTTCCGTTCGCCCACATGCTCATGAACTTCGGCACCACCGAACAGCAGGACGAGTTCCTCGAACCGATGATCCGCGGCGAGGCACGGATCGGATTCGGACTCACCGAACCGGACCATGGCAGCGACGCCACCTGGATGGAGACCACCGCCCATAAGGTGGGAGGTTCGTGGATCATCAACGGCGGCAAACGCTTCAACTCCGGTATGCACAACGCCACCCATGATGTCGTCTTCGCCCGAACCTCCGGCAACGACGGCGACGCCCGCGGCATCACCGCGTTCTTCGTACCCACCGATCGGCCGGGCTTCTCTGTCGATTTCCAGTGGTGGACCTTCAACATGCCCACCGACCACGCCGAAGTGACCATCACCGACGTCGAGGTCCCCGACTCGGCCATCTTCGGTGCCGAAGGCGAGGGTCTAGCCGTGGCGCAGTCGTTTGTGCACGAGAACCGGATCCGGCAGGCCGCGTCGGGAGTCGGTGCCGCCCAGTACTGTATCGACCAGAGCGTCGAGTACGCCCGAAGCAGAAATACTTTCGGTACGCCATTGGCGACCCGGCAGGCAATCCAGTTCCCGCTCGTCGAACTGCACACCGAAGCCGAACTCGTCCGCGGCCTGGTCCGCAAGACCGCTTGGGAACTCGACCGCATCCCCCACATGCAGATCAGCGACCGCGTCTCCATGTGCAACTACCGCGCGAACCGCCTCGTATGCGACGCCGCCGACCAGGCCATCCAGGTCCATGGCGGCATGGGATACACCCGCCACATGCCCTTCGAACACATCTACCGCCACCACCGCCGCTACCGCATCACCGAAGGATCCGACGAAGTGCAGATCCGCAAGATCGCCGGGTACCTCTTCGGCTTCGCGGGACCGGGCAAGCGTCGCTCGGGTGGCGCCGCCGCCGCGGGCGATCAGTAGGCATGATCGACCAGAGCGATATGGAACGCCGGCTGGCTGCACGACTGACCGAGGCGTCCGGACACGACACGCAGGTCACCGACCTCGTCCGCCTGACGGGCGGCGCCAACAGCGAGACCTGGTCATTCGTGGCAACCACCGCCGGTGGCGCACGCCGGCTGATACTTCGGCGGCAACCGGGTGATCCGAACGGGCCACTCGGGATGGCGCGGGAGTCGAGTGTCATCGCGGCGGCCGAGCGAGCGGGTATCGCTGTTCCCAGGCTGGTGGACTTCGCGGGCGCAGACAGCACGCTGGGCGCCCAGTACCTGATCTGCGAACACATCGAGGGTGAGACAATCCCGCGAAAGTTGCTGCGCGACGAGCGATTCGCACAGGCCCGCCGCGGGATGGCCGCGCAGCTCGGCCGAACCCTTGCCCAGATCCACGCAATCCCAACCGACTCCGTGCCGGAGCTGAGGACCGTACCGGCAGGTGGCGTCGAGGATCTTCAGGAGCGTTACCTCGAACTCGATGTCCCGTCCGCGGTCACCGAGATCGCCTTGGCCTGGCTGGCCGCGCACCAACCCGACCCCGTTGCCGAGGCCGTGGTCCACGGCGACTTCCGCAACGGAAACCTCATCGTCGACGAATCGGGCCTGGCGGCCGTGATCGACTGGGAGCTCGCCCATATCGGCGATCCCCGCGAAGACCTCGGCTGGCTGCTCGTGAAGTGCTGGCGATTCGGCACCGAACCGGAGGTCGGGGGCTTCGGCAGCATCGACGAACTGCTGGACGGATATGCCGAGGTCGCCGGGTATCGGCCAGATGTGGATGCGGTGCGCTGGTGGCAGCTCTATCGCACGGTGTGGTGGAGCATCGGCTGCGCCCAGATGGTCGCACGACACCTCTCCGGCAAAGAGCGGTCGGTGGAGCTCGCGACGATCGGACGGCGGGTGTGCGAACAGGAACACGATGCGTTGCTGCTGCTGGGATACCCCGCCGACACGGATGCACCCGCTCCACTGCCGCAGAACGAGGCCGATCTGCACGGCCGTCCCACAGCCGCCGAGCTTGTCGATGCGGTCGCCGAGTTCCTGCGCGACTCCGTGGTGCCCGGCCCCGACCGCGAGATGGGCTTCAAAGCCCGGGTTGCCGCCAATGCGCTGGACATCGTCCGGCGCGAGCTGACGATCGGCAAAGGTCAAATCCAGGCCGACCGAGAACGATTCGAGGCCCTCGGCTTTCGCTCCGAGACCGACGTGGCACTGGCTATCCGAGCCGGTAAGATCGCGGCCACCGACCCCGCGATGATCGCAGCAGTCAGGGCGTCGGTCACCGATCGCCTGGCCGTCGCCAATCCCCGCTATCTGGCTCAGTAGTCAGGTCATGCGTCGAGGTTCGCCCGCGCCTTCAGCGCCGACGTCGCGGCGTTGAATCCACACAGCCCATGAGCCCCCGCTCCTGGCGGGGTGGCAGCCGAACAGAGGTACACGCCATCGATACCCGTGAAGTAAGGGTCGAGGGCCAGCCGCGGCCGAAAGACCAGCCGCCACGGTGTATTCGCCCCTGTCACCACGTCACCGCCGACAAAGTTCTGATTGTCCGCCTCGATGCGCGCCACCGAACGGACACGTTTCGAAACGACTCGGCTACTGAAACCTGGTGCGAAGCGCTCGATCTGGGCTTCGATCGCGACAGTGGCGTCACCCGTCCACCCCGACGGTACGTGTGCGTACAGGTCGATCGGATGGACATCGCCGTTGGATCGCCCGGGATCGGCGAGGTACTGCTGGCCGACGAGCACGAATGGTCGCCTCGGCATGACCCCACGGTGGACGTCACGCTCTGCGGTGGCGATGTCGTCGAAACTGCCGCCAACATGCACCGTGCCGGCCGACCGCGAGGGGGCGTCGGCCCACGGGATGCCCTCGCGCACCGCGTATGAGATTTGAAAGGCCGCTGGTCCGTGCCGAAAGCGGCGATACGCCCGGCTGATTCGTCTCGGCATGGCAGCACCCGCGATCTCGGCGGCAGCGCCGGGTGCGGTGTCGAGCATGACGATGTCCGGCGAATCGAGGTCCGCCAGCGACCGCACCTGCACACCGGTCTCGATACTTCCGCCCAGGTCGACCAGCGCTGCCGCCATCGCTGTGGAGATGGCTCCCGATCCTCCTTCGGCCACCGCCCAGCCGTAGGTGTGCGCGGCGGAACCGAGCGCCACTCCGATGGCCGCAGACCCCACCGTTCCGAACGGTCGAAATGCATGAGCTGCAACACCGCCGAAGAGCGCGCGGGCTTCCTCGGTGGCGAACAGCTTGGCCAGGACAGCTGCCGGCATGGCAGCGAATGCACCGAACCGGGCCAGTTTGACCGGATGAGCGGGAACATGCAGGATCGGCTTGGTGAAGTCGGTGCTGATGTCGGCGAATCGATCCGACACTGCGCCGAACACTCGGTTCCACGCAGGCCCGGCGGCGCCCAGTTCCTCGGCGGTGCGCGATGCCGAGCGATACGCCCCGACCCCGCGTCCGCCGTCGAGAGGATGTGAGTACTCGATCTCCGGCGATCTCCACCTCAACCCGTAACGGCTGAGGTCGACGCTGCGCGTGAAGGCATTGTCGAGGGCAAGCGGATGCGCGAACGAGCACTCGTCGTGCCGGACGCCGGTGTCGGTGTAGTCGCCGCTGCGGGCGCCACCACCGATGACCGGGGCCGCCTCGAGGACCCGGACCCGCATGCCGGCGGCCCCGAGGGTCACTGCGGCCGCGAGACCGTTGGGCCCGCTACCCACGACCACTGCGTTCCTCATGTTTTCACCATTCCACGCTCGTCCCCCGCTCAGGCCGGGTCCCACTGCGACGCCAGCTCGACGGCCATGGACCAGTTCGCGGCTCGGCGTTCGCGATCGGCAGGGTCGATGCTCGGCTGCCAGACCGCGCCGGTGTGCCAGTTGCGGCGAAGCTGTTGCTCATCGGTCCACAGACCCACACTGAAACCGGCGGCGTAGGCGGCCCCGAGCGCGACGGCCTCGGCCATCTGCGGACGTGTCACCGTCACATCGCAGATGTCGGCGATGGTCTGCATCAGGGTGTTGTTGGCCGTCATGCCGCCATCGACCACGAGTTCGGTCAACGACATCTCCACACCCGCGGCGGCCAAGTCGTCGTTGAGTGCCGCAACCATGGACCGGGCGGCAAAGGCGTTGGTCTCGAGCGCTGCCCGCGCCAGATGACCCCGGGTGATGTACGACGTCAGACCCACGATCAGCCCCCGGCTCGCGGACACCCAGTGCGGCGCATGCAATCCCGAGAATGCAGGGACGATGTAGCAGCCGCCGTTGTCATCGACCGTCGACGCGAGAGTCTCGATCTCGGCCGGGGTGCCGATGATGCCGAGGTTCTCCCTGATCCACTCGACCAGTGCCCCGGCCGTGGGATTCGATCCCTCCAGCGCGTAGCGGATCGGTTGGCCGTCCATCTGAAAGGCCACCGTGGTGATCAGACCGTGTCTGGATCGGACCAGAGTCGTACCGGTGTTGAAGAGCAGGAACCCTCCGGTGCCGAGAGTGTATTTGGACTCTCCGGCCCTCAGCGCTGTCTGTCCCACCAGCGCAGCTTGCTGATCTCCGATCATCGCGCTGATCGGAATCCCGGGGACCGGGGAGACCGTTGCCCCCACCTTGCTCAAGGACGGCCTGATCTCGGGCAGGATCTCCGCGGGGATGTCGAAGAGTTCGAGCAGGCGCGGATCCCACTGCGCAGTCTCGATGTTCATGAGCATGGTGCGGCTCGCGTTGGTGGGGTCGGTGAGGTGGAGTCCTCCGTCCACACCGCCGGTGAGGTTCCACACGAGCCAGCTGTCCATCGTCCCGAAAAGGACGGTGCCCTGCGCGGCCGCTGCGCGAGATCCAGGGCACGCGTCGAGCAGCCAGCTCAGGCGCGGCGCGCTGAAGTAGTTGGAGAGCGGCGCCCCGGTCCGGTGCTCGACGTCGGCCCCGATCCCCTGCGTCCGCAACGACTCGACCATCTCGGTGGTCCGGGTGTCCTGCCACACAATCGCCCGATGGAGCGGGATGCCGGTGGTTCGGTCCCAGATCACCGTGGTCTCACGTTGATTGGTGATACCCAACCCCACCAGCTGGCTCGCGTCGATACCGCCCGAATGCAGGGCCTCGGGGATCAACCGCTCCACCAGATTCCAGATCTCGAGCGCGTCGTGTTCAACCCAGCCGGGCTCGGGAAAATGCTGGGAGTGTTTGCGCTGGGCCATCGACACCATGACGCCCCCGCGGTCGTAGATGATGCACCGCGTCGAACTCGTTCCCTGATCGATCGCCGCAACGTACCTCGTGGTCATGGCAGCTGCCCATGACCCATGGCACGAGAGATCGAACGCGCTGATCCGATGATGTTGTCCAACAGGGGTGCACGCGGAACGCCGCCCCGTCCACACAGCTCGTCGATCGCGCCCGAGACACCGACCGCGGCCACCACGACCCCGCCCTGATCGCGAACGGGCGCGGCAATCGTCGCCACCTCCGGATCCAGATCACCACAGCCGCAGGCCCATCCCCTGTCCCGGACTTCGGCGAGTTCGTGAGCCAGCTCGGCGCCGTCGGTGATCGTGCGGTGCGTACAGCGATCGAGTCCGCCCGCGACGAGCTCCCGGGCCAGACGTACATCGAAGGCGAGGTGGATCCGGCCCAGAGCCGTCGCGTGCGCGGGCACGATCTGACCGGTCCGCAGCAATGGGAGGCCCACACCGCTCGCCGACAGTACGTCGTGCACGATCCGCACCTGCTTGTCTTGGAGCACGCTGATCTGCGTCGCCATCGCCGTCCTGGCCGCGAGAGCGTCGGTCCAGTTCATCGCCCGGGCCCGGACCTCGTTGAGATCCCAGCGGTTCTTCCGAGCCCCGAACGGGTCGTCGGCGAGCCAGTACTCGGCGGTGTCCGACGTCTGTTCGACGGCGCCGACCGCGACCAGGGTGCGGACCAATCCGTGCGCCGTCGTCTTGGCGAGGCCGAGGGTCGATGCGATCTCTGTCAGGCCCACGGGCTCGGACCTGGTCGCGAGCAGATGCAGCACTGCAGTCGCGCGCTCCACCGACTGGATCAGACCTGGCACTCTTCGGACGCTACTCGAACTGCGACCGGGGCGTTCGACATTGTCGAACGCGTGCCCTCCTCAGGGGTTGGCTGCCTGCATAACGTGGAAGACGGATGAGATACGCATCACCCCTCAGGACCCTTCGACGAAGCAGGGATACATGACGCAATACATCGGTGCCATCGATCAGGGAACCACCAGTACCCGGTTCATGATCTTCGACCACGCGGGCAACGAGGTCGCCCGCCACCAGCTCGAACACGAGCAGATCATGCCGCAGGCAGGCTGGGTGGAACACGATCCGACCGAGATCTGGGAGCGCACATCCTCGGTGCTGCAGAACGGCCTCCGCAAGAAGAACCTGAAGGCCGGCGACCTCGCTGCGCTCGGTATCACCAACCAGCGTGAGACCACCGTGGTTTGGAACAAGCACACCGGTAGGCCGTACTACAACGCGATCGTCTGGCAGGACACCCGCACCGACAAGATCGCGTCAGCGCTCGAGCGTTCCGGCGCCGGCGACACCATCCGCACCAAGGCCGGGATTCCGCCCGCCACCTACTTCGCCGCGGGCAAGGCGCAATGGATCCTCGAGAACGTCGACGGCGTGCGGGCTGACGCCGAGAACGGTGACGCCTTGTTCGGCACCATCGACACCTGGGTGATCTGGAATCTGACCGGCGGCGTGAACGGTGGTGTGCACGTCACCGACGTCACCAACGCGAGCCGCACCATGCTGATGGATCTCGAGACACTGGACTGGGACGACGAACTCATCGCACTGTTCGACATCCCCAGGCAGATGCTCCCCACGATCGCGCCGTCGTCGCCCACCGAACCCTACGGTCACACCACCACGACCGGCCCGCTCGCCGGGGAGGTCCCCATCGCAAGCGCGCTCGGTGACCAGCAGGCCGCGATGGTCGGCCAGGTCTGCTTCTCGGCAGGGCAGGCCAAGAACACCTACGGCACCGGAAACTTCCTGCTGCTCAACACCGGAGAGAAGCTCGTTCGCTCGGACAACGGCCTACTCACCACCGTCTGCTACCAATTCGGTTCGCAGGCACCGGTCTACGCGCTCGAAGGGTCGATCGCGGTGACCGGGTCGGCGGTGCAGTGGCTGCGCGATCAGCTCGGCATCATCTCCGGTGCGGCACAGAGCGAGTCACTGGCGAAGGAGGTCGCAGACAATGGCGGAGTCTATTTCGTCCCGGCGTTCTCCGGCCTGTTCGCCCCGTACTGGCGGTCGGACGCCCGCGGAGCGATCGTCGGCTTGTCCCGCTTCAACAACAACGCTCACATCGCGCGGGCGACGCTGGAATCGATCTGCTACCAGAGCCGCGACGTCGCCGATGCGATGGAGAAGGACTCCGGAGTAAAGCTGGAGGTACTACGCGTCGACGGCGGGGTCACCGCCAACTCCCTGTGCATGCAGATCCAGTCCGACGTCCTGGGCATCCCGGTCAGCAGGCCGGTCGTCGCCGAGACCACGGCGCTCGGCGCTGCCTATGCGGCCGGGCTTTCCACCGGGTTCTGGGAGTCGACCGAGGAGCTCGAAACCCACTGGAAAGAAGATCGCCGGTGGGAGCCCGAGTGGTCCGAAGACGTGCGGGCCGAGAAGTACGGACTCTGGCAAAAAGCCGTCACCCGCACCCTCGACTGGGTCGACGTGTGACCGGCCGACCCGAACTCGTCCCATCCCTTTTGATCTCGAGGAGAACCTCATGACATTGCAACCACTCGCAATCAGCCCCGAATCGCGGCGCGCCGCACTGGAATCAATGACCGAAGGCGAGCTCGACGTGCTGGTCATCGGCGCAGGTGTGGTCGGCGCCGGAGCCGCCCTCGACGCCGCCACCCGCGGGCTGCGCGTCGGCATGGTCGAAGCCATCGACTACGCGGCCGGTACATCGAGCCGGTCGTCGAAACTCTTCCACGGCGGCCTGCGCTACCTCAAACAACTGAACTTCTCACTCGTCTTCGAGGCGCTGCGAGAGCGGAAGCTGATGCTGAACACCATCGCCCCGCATCTGGTGCGGCCGGTGGAGTTCATCTTCCCCCTCGTCACGCCTGCCTACGACCGCGCCTACGCCGGTGCGGGTATCGGCTTCTACGACCTGCTGGGTGCAGGACGCGGTGTTCCCCATCACCTCCGGCACATCGGCAAGCGCCGGACCTTCGACATCTTCCCCGGCGCCAAACGTGGCAAGATCCGCGGCGGCGTCCTGTTCTACGAGGGACAGGTCGACGATGCCCGGCACACGATGATGCTCGCGCGGACCGCGGCGAGCTACGGAGCACTGTGCGCCTCGAGTGCCCGGGTGTCCCGCTACCTACGCGAAGGCGACCGCGTCGTGGGCGCGCGGATCGAAGACTTGGAATCCGGTGAACACGTGGACGTCCGCGCCAAGCACGTGGTCAACGCCGCGGGTGTGTGGACCGACGAGCTGCAGGAGATCCTCGGCGAGAAGGGCAAGATGCGCGTCAAGGCATCGAAGGGCGTCCACATCGTCGTCCCCCGCGACCGCATCGACTCCGCGGTCGGCCTCATCACCGAGACGGAAAAGAGCCTGCTATTCGTGATCCCGTGTCCGTGGAGCGAGGACTTCTGGATCATCGGCACCACCGACACCGAATGGAATCTCGACCTGGCCCATCCTGCGGCGAGTAGTGCCGACCTCGACTACATCCTTGCCGAGGTCAACGTCATGCTGGAGAAACCCCTTGTGCGCGATGACATTGTCGGCGTCTACGCCGGGCTACGCCCGCTCCTGGCCGGCGAGTCAGATCAGACCAGCAAGCTGTCTCGCGAACACGCCGTCGTCTCGGCCGCACCGGGTCTGACCGTGATCGCCGGCGGCAAGTACACCACCTACCGGGTGATGGCGGAAGACGCCATCGACGCCGCGGTCGACGGTGTGCGCGGCGTTGAACCCTCACGCACGGCAAGCGTCCCGCTCGTCGGCGCAGATGGCTTCGACGACCTGTGGGAGGCACGGGTGCGCTTGGCCAACGAGCACCGCCTGCCGGTGAAGACCATCGCGCACCTGCTGCGTCGCTACGGCAGCGCAATCAGCGAGATCTTCGAGATCATAGCGGCCGAGCCGGAGTTGGGAAGGCCCTTGGCCACCAGCGACGACCGCTACCTCGGCGCTGAGATCCGTTATGCGGTCACCCATGAGGGCGCCCTGCACCTCGTCGACATCCTGGCGCGTCGCACCCGGGTCTCCATCGAGACTGCCGACCGTGGCAAGAGCGCCGCGGTCGAGGTCGCGGACATCGTTGCGGCGACCCTCGGGTGGGACGACGCGCAGCGGCAGCGCGAGATCGAGAACTACTGCGCCCGTGTCGATGCCGAGATCGAGTCCCAGCGGCAGCCCGATGACCAGACTGCGGATGCGGCTCGCATGGGCGCACCCGGCGTTCGTGGATCGGCGGACGTCGCGGACGTATCGGCATGACTCCCACCGATGCTCAGATCTGGCTCTGGGAGATCGTCGGTACCGCGGTCCTGATCCTGCTCGGTGCAGGCGTCGTCGCCGGTAACCAGTTGCTCAAATCGACGGTCCACAAAGGTGGCCCGTTGATGATCAACATCGGCTGGGGCTTCGCCGTGTTCGCCGGTGCCTCGATCGCATGGAAGTCCGGCGCCCATCTCAACCCCGCGGTCACGTTGGGGCTGGCGGTTGCCGACAAAACCGAATGGTCGCAGGTTCCGATCTACATCTGCGCACAATTCATCGGGGCCTTCATCGGAGCGATGCTGTGCTACCTGGCGTTCAAGAAGAACTTCGACGTCGAGCCCCATCCCGAGGACACGCGGGCGATCTTCTGCACGGGACCGCAAGTCAAGAACTACTTCTGGAATGTGGTCACCGAGGTGATCGGGACCTTTGTCCTGGTGTTCTGGATCCTGCAATCGCCCGTGATCTCCGGGAGTGGTGACACGCTCGACCTCGGCAACTCCGGACTCGGTTACGCCGGTGTGGCATTCGTCGTCCTCGTCATCGGCAACAGCCTCGGTGGACCCACCGGGTACGCCATCAACCCGGCGCGCGATCTGGCCCCACGCATCGCGTACGCCCTGATGCCGATAAACGGCAAGGGCAGCCGCGAGTGGAACTACGCGTGGGTCCCGGTCGTCGGTCCCGTGATCGGCGGTATCCTGGCCGGACTACTGTTCGCCGTGACCAAGAACGTCTGACTCCCGCCTCCCGAAAGTGGTGGGTTCTGGCGAGGAAAACCGCAGGTGGGCCTCACCGGAATCCACCATTTTCGGGGTCGGCTTGCGTCGTATCGACGGACGCACTCATGGACAGATTTACGTCTGTGGGTAGTCGGTGGTGAGGGTGAGTTCTTTGCCTGTCTCGAAGTCGGCGGTCAGCGCGTCGACCTTGGCGGTGGCGTAGGCGTAGGAATCAGACCCGAGCAGTTGGCGCAATGGGCCATCCGCCGAGTCGGCGATCGCGAGGATCGCCGCGGCTCCCTTGACAGGGTCGCCGAGCTGGCCGCCGTGGAGATCGAGGTGGTTCTGCGTCATCTCCCGGATCGATTCGTAGCCCGCCATGGTGGATTCGGGAAGAGCCAGAGAACCGGTCGTCAGGAAGTCGGTCCGGAAGTAACCGGGCTCGACAATCGTGACCTTGCCCCCGAACTCTGAAACCTCCGCTGCCAGTGACTCGCTGAGGCCCTCGAGTGCGAACTTTCCGGCACAGTACAGACCCCAGCCCGGCATCGCCGTCAGGCCGAGCACCGAGGAAACATTGATGATGTGACCGCTATGCCGGGAACGGAAGATCGGCAAGACCGCCCGCAGTACATTCCACAGCCCAAAGATCTGGACATCGAACATCTGGCGTGCGGCGGCGTCCGTCGTTTCCTCGACGGCCGCGAGGTAGCCGTACCCGGCATTGTTCACCACGACGTCAAGCCCGCCAAAGCGGTCGGTTGTCTGTCGCACCGCCGCGTCGACGTCGTCGGCGCACGCCAGATCGACGGCCAGCGCCAGGAGGCGATCGGTGTCTACTCCATCCAGAGCGGCACGAAGCCGGTCGGTCGAACGGGTCGTGGCGGCGACGCTGTCGCCGCGTTCGAGTAGTTGCTTGACCAGTTCCAGTCCGAGACCTCGAGAGGTGCCTGTGACGAACCAGGTGGTGGGGGTGGCGGCAGTCATGTCTGTTCACTCCTTGTGTGGGGTGCCGAAAAGCCCTGTGCCATTTCGGCGGGTGATTCCAGTCTTGACGCCGCCGCGGCCGCTGCGGACTGCATATCCGGCCCTGCCCGACCTGGGATCGGGGTGCATAGGACTCCGCGACCCAGGTTGCGGTGAGCCCAATGCGCCATGATGAATGGGTGAGTGAGGTCAATCGTGAACTCGCCGATTTCCTACGGCGGGCGAGGAGCCAGGTCGACCCGTCCCGGGCGGGTCTTCCCGCCGACGGGCGGGTGCGTCGGGTGCCAGGTCTGCGTCGCGAAGAGGTTGCCCTGCTGGCCGGAGTGTCGACCGACTATTACACGCGGTTGGAGCAAGGCAGGCGCATCACTCCGTCGACGGGGGTCATCGACGCAATTGCGAGGGCGCTTGACCTCGACAGCGCCGGTCGAGCTCATCTGGGAAACCTGATCGGCCGCCGGTCGGCAGCCGCTTCACGTCGTGCGGCGCCCGTGCAGCGAATCCGCCCCGGGCTCTACCAGTTTCTCGATACTCTCGAGAACCAGCCGGCTCTCATCCTCGGTAGGAGGTCGGACATACTCGCCACCAACCGGATGTCCCGTGCACTGTTCGCCGATTTCGATCACTTTCTGCCACGCGACCGCAACTACGCCAGGTGGATGTTCCTCGGTGACGAACCGCGAAATCTGTTCCTCGATTGGGAGATACAGGCGCGAGCAGCCGTGGAGAGTCTTCGGTTGGAGGTCGGACATGATCCGGATGATCGGGCCACGCGAGCACTTGTCGATGACTTGATCGACAAGAGTGACGATTTCCGTCAGTGGTGGTCACAGCATCGGGTGTATCAACGCACCTACGGTTCAAAGCGACTGCGACATCCGGTGGTCGGCGAACTGACGGTCGAATACGAGACGCTCATCCTGCCGGACGATCCTGAGCAGACGTTGTTCGTGTACACGACCGAGCCCGGCACCAGCTCGCGGCAAGCCATCAATGTTCTTGCCAGTTGGGCGATCTCCGAAGAAAAGACGACGACTGACATCGGGATCATTCGCCAAAGCTGAAGGCACACTGACGAACTACGTCGCAGGAGCGCTCGCGCCCGGCGCACCCTGACACTTGTGGTCGGAAGCCAGTCTTGAGGGACGGCGAGAATGCTCCCGAAGACGGTGGACTCTGGCGAGCAAAAGCCCAGGCGGGCCTCACCGGAACCCACCATTTTTCGGGGTCTGCCTGCGTCGATGAGCTGGTCAGGCCGGGATATCTCGCCTCAATCACAGGGGATCCTGGTTTCATTTCCAGGCCTCGTCGCCTCGACCTTGT
The DNA here is from genome assembly GCF_017377795.1 of Williamsia soli. Lineage (GTDB taxonomy): Bacteria > Actinomycetota > Actinomycetes > Mycobacteriales > Mycobacteriaceae > Williamsia > Williamsia soli. The sequence goes on from NZ_JAFRDR010000003.1 coordinate 237,886, forward strand.
CGGGGCCGGCCCGGCAGCCAAGTGATCGCGCCGCCATCACGGCTCGATCAATACCTTTATCGCCGTTCGCTCATCCATCATGCGGTAGCCGTCCGCGACCCGGTCCAGTGGCAAGGTTGCGTCGAAGACTCTTCCCGGTTCGATCCGACCGCTCACCACCAGCTCCAGCAGCTCAGGTAAGTAGCGACGCACAGGAGCCAACCCGCCCGCCAGACCAACGTTCCTCGAAAACATCGAGCCGATCGGCAGTTCGATGCCGTGCGGGGCGCCCACGAACCCGACGGTGGCGCCCGGCCGCGCGACCGCAAAGGCGGTTGTCATCGAAGCGTCCGTCCCCACACACTCGAGCACTGCGTCCGCGCCAACACCTTTCGTGATGTCCATTACGAGCGCGTTGCCCTCCTCGCCGCGCTCGGCCACCACATGGGTGGCACCGAAAGCCCGAGCCAGGTCCGCCCGCGGCTTGTGGCGGGACATCGCGATGATCTGTTCGGCGCCTATCGTCGCAGCGGCGAGCACGCCACACAACCCCACTGCGCCGTCCCCGACGACGACTACCGTGTGGCCCGGTCGAACTCCGGCCGCGACCGCGGCGTGCCAGCCAGTCGGCATCACGTCCGACAGGGCCAGAAGCGACGGGAGTAGGGCTGGGTCGGGCATCGAGTCGGTCTTGACCAGGCTGCCGTCGACCTGTGTCACCAGTGCGTACTCGCCTTGACCGGTCTGTGTCGCACCGAAGTTCACGCAGGCACTGTGCACGCCGGCTCCGCAGTTCGCGCAGGTGTTGTCGCAGTGATCGAATGGCACGACGACAAAGTCGCCGGGGCGGAACGAGCTGACGTCCGCCCCCACCTCCTCGACCACGCCGATGCACTCGTGGCCCATCAGCAAACCGGGGGTGAAGTCGGTCAGGCCGCGAAAGCGCCACAAATCTGACCCGCAGATCGCGCCGGGGATCGGCCACCCTCTGGCGCTTGCCCTCACGGCCAAGTGGACGTATTGTCCGTTTTGAAGAGGAGGTCGGATGGAGGTCCACCAGGAAGCGCCGCCGCGGAAGTCACGTGCTGACGCGGAACGCAACCGAGTACACATTTTGGACGTCGCAGAGGAATTCTTCTCAGAACACGGCGTGAGCGGCGCCATGCAGGACATCGCCAAACGGGCCGGTCTCGGGCCGGGCACGCTCTACCGGCACTTCCCGACACGGGAGTCGCTCCTGGCAGCGCTCATGCAAGCCCGTTGGGAGGAATTGGACGCCCGCCGGGCCGAGATCGAGACCGAGCCCGTCGATCCCCTCGCAGCACTCGAGTTGTGGTTGACCGCGTTGGGTGACTACGTCACGGTCTTCGACGGCCTCCCCGGCCCTATCCGGGAAGCACTGAGGGAGACCACCTCACCTCTGGCGATCACCTGTGAACTGCTCGTCGAGATCACAGGGCAGTTTCTCACTGCCGCCCAGACGGCCGGATACGCCCGTCCATGGGTGCGCGATCGGGATCTCGTGCTCACCGTGCTCGCTTCCAAGTGGGTCAGTGATGCACAGCTGGCGGACGAAGGGTCCGCAGACTCCCTGCGCGCCATCATGGGAGAGGGTTGGCATATGCCGCCCGCAGGTCCGAGTCCTTCACGCACGTAGCGCCGGCCGCCGCCAAACGGCGACCCCCGGACGCCCCGATGAGCTGATTCGCCGCTGTTTGACCAGCGATTAGCCCTACCATCCGTATCCGGTTGACTACAAGCACCTTCCGTGGCCTCGGTCACGTACGCTCGTCGACCGTTGACAAGCGGACACTGCATCCGTATCGTTCGATCAGTAACGGATGATGCATCCGTTTACTATCGGTTCATCGAAGCACCGAACCTCAGGCCTCATGGTCCAGTGAGGCCCGGCGGCCCTCTGCCTCTTGTTTCCGCGCGCATGTCGGAAAGCCCCAACGCCGGGCCGGACTCGAGACGGTCCGCTCCGGCCAGGGCTTGGCAGCAAACTTAATCTTTCCCACGCCTCACGAGAGGGCGAGTACGAACATGACCACTCAAGCAGAACCTGACGTCGCTGCTGCGGCACCGACGACGCACTCCAGCGACCGGCTCCCACCTGGCGTTGCCCTGGTCATCGGGGTCCTCATGGTCTCGACGTTCATCGTCTTCCTCAACGAGATGCTCCTGGGCGTCGCTCTGCCCACGCTGATCACGGACTTCGGGGTCAGCCCGAGTACCGGACAGTGGGTCACCACCGGCTACCTGCTGACCTTGGCGGTGTTGATCCCTGCCAGCGGTTTTGTGATGCGGCGGTTCCACATGCGAACAGTCTTCCTGGTCGCCATGTCGCTGTTCATCGTCGGAACAACGCTCGCCGCAATCGCGCCGACGTTCGGCGTCCTGGTGGCCGGCAGGGTCATTCAGGCCTCCGGTACCGCGGTCTTCCTGCCCCTGCTGATGACCACCACGATGCGCTTGGTCCCAGAAGGTCGCCGCGGCCAGATGATGGCGATCACGACGGCCGTCCCGGCCGTGGCGCCGGCTGTCGGGCCCGCGCTGTCGGGTGTCGTTCTGTCCGTGCTCAGCTGGCGGTGGCTGTTCATCCTGATGCTGCCGATCGCGATCGCCGCGCTGGCGCTGGGCGCGTGGAAGCTGCGTAACACCACCACCCCTGAGCCCGTAGCCCTGGATGTGCCTTCACTGCTGCTGTCCGCGATCGGGTTCGGCGGTCTTGTCTACGGACTGTCCCTTATCGGCGAAGCATCGTCCGGACACACCCCGATCTCCCCGTACATTCCGATCGCGGTGGGCCTGGCCGGCCTGGCAGCCTTCGTCCTCCGCCAGATCCCCCTGCAGCGTCGCGACAGCGCATTCCTCGACATGAGGATCTTCCTCCGCAAGTCGTTCACCCTGCCGATCCTCATGATGGTGTTCGTAGCAGGCAACGGGATCGGCCTACTGGTCGTGGTCCCACTGGTGCTCACCAACGTCGCCGGCCTGAGCACTCTGCAGCTAGGCCTCTTCCTCATCCCGGGCGGTGCGGCGATCTCGATCGTGGCCGCCTTGAGTGGCCGGGTATACGACCGCTTCGGCCCGCGCCCACTGGTGATTCCTGCTGCCATTGTCTGGCTGGCGGTCCTGTGGTTCCTCAGCCAGGTAGACGAGAACACGAGCGTGGTCGCTCTGATCCTCGCGTGGCTGGTGTTCACCAGCGCAATGGCCGCCATGTGGGCACCGCTCACCACGAGTGCCATGGGTGCCCTGACAACCGAGCTCTACTCGCACGGCGCCTCGGCGTTCGCCACCGTCCAGCAGCTCGCCGGCGCCGCTTTCGGTGCGGTGTTCATCTCGGCCTACACCATCGGTTCCGGCGCCAAGGACGCCGGCGTGCTGAGCATGGGCCAGGCCGAATCCGCCGCACACGCAGCCTTTCTCACCGCATGGGTCATCGGCTTGATCGTGTTGGTGGGCGCCTTCTTCATCCGCCGCACCCCGAGTCCGGCCACCGACGAGGCAGCCACCGACACGACGTCCGCTGCGCCGGGCGCCGACGAAGCGGTTGAGCGCGTGTCAAATGTCGAGCATGCAGCCTGCGAGGCGGGGGCGCGATGACAACGACTGCGATCTGAGCCGAGGTCGACCGTGGACACCACAAACACGCACGGGTTCGCTTCACAGTTCGGTTTCGACCCGACCACTCCCTGACGCGCCAACCTGACATTCGCGTGCGTCAACTTCCACGGAAGAAGGTAGCGATAATGACGAATAAGGCCGGGAACATTACGTTTCCGTCGAAAATCGGCGTGTTCTGGAACAGCGAACCCTGGCCGATTCGTGACTCGCAGAGCATGGCACGCGAGATCGAATCCTTGGGATACGGATCGTTGTTCATGCCGGAAGGTAGCGGCAAAGACGTGCTGGTCGAATCGGCAGCCTTCCTGAGCGCCACCGATCGCCTGGTCGTCGGAACCGGTATCGCCAACGTCCATGTGCGGGTGCCGTCGGCGGCGGAATCTGGCGCACGAATGCTCACCGCTCTGTATCCGGGGCGTTTCGTCCTTGGCCTGGGTGTCAGTCACGCCCCTTCGTCGAAGGCTCACTCGGCAAGGCCTACAGCAAACCCTTGTCGATGATGCGCACGTATCTGGACCGAATGAACTCGGTGCCGGCCGAACTCGAGGCAGGCTCGCGTCCAACCCGCCTGCTGGCTGCGTTGGGACCCAAAATGATTGAACTCTCCGGGGAGCTCGCCGACGGCGCACACCCATATCTGGTGCTACCAGAACACACGCGACGCACCCGCGCAGTGCTCGGTGACGAACCGTGGATCGTCACCGAACAAGCGGTCGCCATCGGAGGCAGCGCCGAGGAGCAACTGCATCGCGGGCACACGCACCTGAATACCTATTCGCGAATGGACAATTATCGAAAATCCTGGCTGCGGCAGGGGTTCGATGAGACCGACTTCGAGGGCGGAGGGTCCGAACGGCTCGTTCGCGCCCTGGTCGGTATGGGATCAGCCGACGACGCCGCCGCCTCGGTGACCGCGCATCTCGATGCCGGAGCGGACCACGTTGTCGTGCAGGTTGCCGTCGATTCGCCGACCGACGACCCGCTGCCTGATTTGCGGGCACTCGCAGCGGCATTGCGACTCTGATGCGCGTCGGGGTTGTCGTCCCACAGACCGAACTCGGCGGTGACCCTGGCGCCGTTCGCCTAGAGTCACCGACTCAAACAGCAGGCGCTCGCTTTTAGTCCCTTGGTTCCAACCGCGACTAGGACTTTTATTTAGGTCTGACAAAGTAGGCCCGAGACCTCGATGTGTGTTGACGCGTACGTCGCTTAGAGCGCTTTGAGTTCTTCGATGACCAGGCCGACGGATTTTTTGGCGTCGCCGAAGAGCATCGAGGTTCCTGGTGCGGTGAACAGTGGGTTGTCGATGCCGGCGTACCCGGAGGCCATGCCGCGTTTGAGGACGATGACCGAGCGGGACTGGTCGACGTTCAAGATCGGCATCCCATGAATCGGGGACGACGGATCGTTGCGGGCGGCGGGGTTGGTGACGTCGTTGGCCCCGATGACCAGGGTGACATCGGTGCGGGAGAACTCACCGTTGATGTCGTCCATCTCCTTCATCGCGTCGTACTCCACATCAGCTTCGGCGAGAAGGACGTTCATGTGTCCGGGCATCCGGCCGGCAACGGGGTGGATGGCGTACTTCACCTCCACACCCTTCTCCTCCAGAATGCTCGCCATGTCCTTGACCGCGTGCTGGGCCTGGGCAACCGCGAGCCCGTACCCGGGAACCACGATCACCTGCGAGGCGTACGCCATCTGAATCGCCGCATCGGCCGCCGAGGTGGCCTTGACCGTCCCCTGCTCGCCGGCAGGACCGGCTGCAGCCGCGCCGCCGCCGCCACCGAAGGACCCGAACACGATCGCCGGGATGGACCGGTTCATCGCCGTAGCCATCAGGTTCGTCAAAATGCTGCCCGAGGCGCCGACGATCATGCCGGCCACGATCATCGCCGTGTTGTTCAGCGCCAAACCTGCGGCCGCAGCCGACAAACCGGTCAATGCGTTGAGCAGTGAGATGACCACAGGCATGTCGGCGCCGCCGATCGGCAGGACCACGAACAACCCCATGACCGCGGCGGCGACGAGTACCAGCACGATCCACCACTGGCTCGAGCCTTCACCCGGGGTGGCGTTGACCCCGATGAACACACACGCCGCCAGCGCGATGATCAGCAGGACGATGTTGGCGAGCTGGAAGATCTTGGCGTTCTTCACGAACGCCTTCTCGACATTCTTGTTCAGCAACTCCTGCAGTTTCAGGAACGCGATCAGCGACCCCCAGAACGACACCGAACCGATGATCGCCGCGAACAGCGACCCGATCACGATGTGAACGGTCGGGGACTCACCGTGCTTGAACTCCGAAAAACCTGCCGTCTCGATGAATTCGGACCACGCGATCAACGCCACCGTGCCGCCACCGACACCGTTGAACAACGCCACCAACTGCGGCATCGCCGTCATCTTCGTCCGCTTGGCCGGTGGCACACCCAAGATCACACCGATCGCCAACCCAGCCACGATCAAAATCCAGTTGATGGCATAGGTGTCGCGGATCTCGATCAACGTCGCGATCACGGCGATACCCATACCGGTCGCGGCGATCCAGTTGCCACGCACCGCGGTCTTCGGACCAGTCAGCCCCGACAAACCGAGGATGAACATCGAAAACGCAACAATATAAAGAATATTGACCAGATTGTTCACTTGTCAGCTCCCTGCTCCGGCGCCGCCACAGGGGCCTTCTTGCTCTTGAACATGCCCAACATCCGGTCGGTCACCAAGAACCCACCCACCACATTCAGGGTTCCGAAGATCAACGCGACGAACGCGATGATCCGCACACCCCACGGCGCATCATCAGGCAACCGGCCCAACACGATCAACGCACCGAGCACCACGATCCCGTGAATGGCGTTCGTCCCCGACATCAACGGCGTGTGCAAGGTGTTGGGCACCTTGGAAATGACGGCGAAGCCGACAAAGCCCGCCAACACCAGGATCGCGATATTCGCGAGTAAACCCGTATACATCTCAGGCACCTGCCTTCTCGGTTTCGCGCGTCACACACGCCGCGGCCAATACCTCGTCAGAAAAGTCCGGCGCGAAATTGCCGTCATCATCGAGCGCGAGTTCGATCAGCGCCACAATGTTCTTCGCATACAGCTCCGAAGCGTGCTCCGGCATACCCGCGGGCAGATTCAGCGGGCTGCAGATCAGCACGTCGTGCTTGATCACATTCTCACCGGGCTCGGTCAGCTCACAGTTGCCGCCGGTCTCACCAGCCAGATCCACCACCACACTGCCCGGCTTCATACCTTCGACCGCGGCCGCGGTCACCAGACGCGGCGCCGGACGACCCGGCACCAACGCGGTCGTGATCACCACATCGAAACTCTTGATCGCATCCTCGAGGGCCTGCTGCTGCTTCGCGCGCTCCTCCTCGGTCAACTCACGGGCATACCCGCCTTCACCGGCCGCGTCGATCCCCAGATCGAGCCACTGCCCGCCCACGGACTTGACCTGCTCGGCCACCTCCGGGCGCACGTCGTACCCCGTGGTGCGGGCACCGAGCCGCTTGGCCGTGGCCAGCGCCTGCAAACCCGCCACACCCACACCCAGGACCAGCACCGTCGCCGGCTTCACCGTCCCGGCGGCGGTGGTCAGCATCGGGAAAAAGCGCGTCGACTTCTCCGCCGCCAAGATCACCGCCTTGTAGCCCGAGACGTTGCCCTGCGAGGACAACGCGTCCATCGACTGGGCACGCGAGATCCTCGGGATGGCCTCGACCGCGAAGGCCTGCACACTGGCAGCCTTCAACGCACCGATCTGATTCTCCGCATTGCGCGGAGCCAAGAACCCGATCAGCGACGAACCCGACGACAACTTCCCGATCTCGGCATCAGTCGGGGCATCGACCTTCACCACCACATCAGCCGACCACCCATCACCGATCGACGCACCAGCATCGACATACAACTGATCCGGAATCAACGCGGCCACACCCGCACCCGACTCCACCACCACCGCAACACCCTTAGACACCAACGTCGCCACCACCTTCGGCACCAACGCCACCCGATTCTCCCCAGCCGTCGTCTCACGCACGACACCCACACGAGCGGACGTCCGTACGGCACGACTGTCAGCCGTCTCGGCCATGGTCAAACTCCCACTTTCACTATGAAGGTCACGAATACAGCCACGCCTGGACCGGCCGCATCAAGGTCAGATGTCACCGGTGTAGTCAGCGACCGGGAATAGCGCCGCCCCGTGTGACGTCGTGGGAAATGTCCATCGATCGGCGACCTCGTACTCGCGCATCAGGTGCGCCGTGGTCCGAACCTACCCAATACGATCAGCATTGCACATCCATTAGTCAGACAATAGTCGAGACCGGCTCCGCAGGCGTGGGGCGTGTGAGCGGCGTGGGAGCCTTCTCACGACACATAGTGCTGCCCTAGTGCCCTAGTGCCCTAGCGCCGTGTTTGATGATCAAGAGATTGCTCGGCGACGTTCGAGGCGGTCGTCGTGCATGAGTTCGGAGCGTAGATGCCTATCATCTACCCTGACTTGTCTATTCAGCTCCGACCTGATCAGGATCTTGCATCCGACTCGGGCGCCAACCCAACGAACTGACAAGCTCAAGATGTTGGCTGAGATCATCATCGATTGCCTCCCGAATATCGGAGGCACTCCATTCATCTCTCTTCAATATTGGCTCTTTTATTCGCGGATGTTGCAGTAGTCCGAGCTCGGTCGACGTGAAACGGAAGACTTGTCCGCTGATTCCCTCAGAACGATCGCTCACCAAGTAAGTGACGAGAGGTGCGATAAGCGCCGGATCGGGAGGGTTCGGAGCCAAAGTGGGTGTGAGAAGCGACATGTGCGTCCGAGCGAAGGGAGCAATGGCGTTCACCCGAATATCATGACCATCGCCGTCGAGAGCCCAACTGTACGTCAACGACGAGATCGCTCCCTTTGATGCGGCATATGCTGAGTACTGCGGCATACCGCCACCTCCGTCGGAGGAGACATTCACGATAACGCCGCCTCCGTGGTTTTTCATATGCGCGCCGACCGCGCGGCCTACGTACATGGTGCCCAGCACATTCACCTCCACGAGTGCGCGCATGGCTTCCGGGTCGTCCTCCCAGAAATACGCTTCGTGTATGAGGCCTGCATTGTTGACAACGGCATCGAGTTTGCCGAACCGGGATACAAGCGTCGCAACAACTTCGCGACAGAAGTCGTACTCGACAATGGATCCAACCATCGCCGCAGCCTGTCCACCACTTACGTTGATTCGTTCAGCTACAGCAGTAACTGCCGACCCTACGTCGACCAAGAAAACCTCGGCGCCTTCCTTCGCCAGTTCGATCGCAAAGGCCTCGCCCAGTCCGCGTGCCGCGCCGGTGATAAGGACCGTTTTTCCTGTCAGCTCCATGGCCAGTTCCTTCGAGTGAGAAGTGATGTCTGCTGTCTTCGCCATACGGCGAAAGTGACGTACCGAGGCAGTGAGTGCAGGCGCCCCGCTTGGGGCCCCGCTATGTGACGAAGGTAACCCATGAAATGGGGCCTCGCAATGTCAGGCAATTGACACCACCCGTGGGTTCGCGCCCTGCTCACTTGCCATAGCCATCCCCAACAAGTGGAGCTGCGACCCCCCGCCCGCGTGCCCACCTGTGCAAATGTCGCAATGTCTGACTGTTGTAAATTCTGACATCGGCTTGTAGATTGTGATCTCGTTCACAGTTTGAGTCGTCGAGATACTCGCCCGACGGCCGCGTGACCAAAGGCAGCTGCACCCAAACCAAGGAGTAAAGCAATGTCCGTTTCGTGGAAACCCATCGCCGACTCGTTCGGAGCCATCGTCACCGACGTGGACCTCAGTGCACCGATCGACAAGGAACTCGGCGCCGAATTGCGACGGCTGTTCTTCGATCGCCGCGTCGTGATCTTTCCTGAGCAGGACATGTCACCCGCCGCGCAGGTCGCGTTCATGTCGCTGCTCAGCGGCGTCATCGTCGAGCCCGCGCTGGCAGAAGGAGCAACCAACTCCGTCCCGAAGAACGATCGGTATGTGTACGTCTCGAACACGGACAAGGGAACCTACGGTCCCGAGACGGACGAAGTGGTCTTCCACTCCGACTACATGTTCACTCCGGCCGGCGCACTGCAGGCGCAGTCCTGGTACAACATCGAGAACGAGGTGGAATCGCGGACGAGCTACACCAACGTGGTGCGCGCCGCCGCCCTCCTCCCGGCCGATCTTCGGGCGAAGATCGAAGAACTGTTTGTCGTCAATGCGCTCGCGATCACTCCCGGGTTCCGCTTCGATTCCCGCTGCCGGATGAGTCAAGTACCTCAGGCCCCGCATGCGGTGCATCCCATCATCGAACGGCATCCGGTGACCGGTGATGAGTTCATCGATGTCTCGCCGTTGTTCTCGAGCCATATCCTCGGATGGGATGACGCGGCCAGCGAAGAGCTTTTCGCGGAGATCGAGGCGGCTGTGTACACGCCCGACAACATCATTCACCAAGATTGGAACCTCAACGACTTCGTCGCCTGGGACAACGTCGCCATCCAACACAGGTACGTCAGTCAAGATGGCGAGGGCAATCGGACCTTCCGCCGGGTGATCGCGAACCCGTACGAATTGAGCACCCTGTGGGCAGGCGCTGAAGCCGCTCCGTGGCAGCCACCCACCGGCGACATCTTCGCGGCCTGAGGCTTTGCGCTGATCGAGGTCTCCGCACTGGATCTCGATCGCTGTACTGAGGTCACCGAAGGCCCGTTGCCCACCAGAGCCTGTGGTGGGCAACGGGTACAGGTCGCTTGCGAACCGGCCGTTCTGCCGCTTACTCGGACCAACCGTCCCAGTGCGTAATCGTCTGCGGGGGCGGTCGTTTCGCGGGCGAAAAGGTGTCTCCGGTGTAGTACGCGACTGGGAACAGCGCCGCCTGTGTGACGTCGTGGGGAATGCCCAGCAGATCAGCGACCTCGCGCTCGCGCATCAGATGCGCAGTGGTCCACGCTGAACCCAGTCCCCGTGAACGCAGGGCCAGTTGAAAGCTCCATGCAGCAGGCAGAATCGAACCGAACATCGACGCCGCCATCGGCCCGGCAAACGGGTCGGTCGATTCCGGGACGCGCCCCTGGAGACACGGGATCACATGCGCCGGTACCCGATCGAGAATCTCGGCCAGATAGTCGGCATCCGAGTAGATACGAGCCGTTGTCGTGTCACCCCGCTCCTTCGCCTCGTCCGCCATCGTGGTGAACATTTCTCCCACCCCGTCGCGGTACAGCTCTGCTATCTGTCTGCGCTTCTCGGCATCTGTCACGATGACGAAGGACCAGCCCTGTTGGTTGCTACCAGTGGGAGCTTGCTGGGCGATCGCCACGCACTCGAGCAGAACCTCACGCTCCACCGGGCGGTCCAGATCGAGGCGACGGCGCACCGCTCGCGTCGTTTTCAAGAGATGATCTGTTGCGTCTGTGTCGACATCAGTTGACGTGGTCATTACTGTCCCCTTGCTCTTTTTGTTCTTTGGTGGTCTTCTTCGGAAGTCGGCTGTCCGTCAGCTGCGGTCTCGCCGTTGCCGATCGGCAGTCAGAGGGCGTCGACGAACACATGCTCTTTTCCTACTGCGTTCACCGACCGAGCGAAATCGATGAAATTGGCCTCGTCCTCCGCGGCCCGTTGGTTCGCGATGACGATTTCGGGTGCGCGGCGCACTACTGATTGGTCGTACCACATCTCAGCGTGCCCGAGGTAGGGAGCCGCAGCCGTACCTCTGGCATTGCGCAGCATCTCCTCTACGGGTGACTCGAACCGATGAACCTGCTGATAGGCGAGAAGACCGAGGATCGGCGACATGGAGCGAATGAGCGGACCGTGGACGGTGCGCCAGTAGAGTTGCGCCTCTGCGAGAGTGAGGTCTGCGCGCTGGCGCAACGTGAAGTGGCCCTTGACGATGGTGCTGTTCGGTCGAGCAACGTATGGCGTCAAAGACAAACTGAATTGCGGGTACTCGTGCGCCACCCAGACCGGCGATTCGGCCATGTCAGAGACAGCTTTCTCCGAAGCAAGAATCTCTTCACCGGCTCGAGATTGCAGCGCCGCGATGAGCGTCTCCTCGGACTCCCACCACGATTCGTTCACACCGTCGTAGGCAGGCTCCATCGACCCCCGCGCTTCGGCAACTGCCGTCGGCACAGGGTTTCCGTCCCAATGCGTTTGCGTGTAGCGAAGAATGCCGAGCCTGCTCTGGTGCGACGCCACCAGGGGTCCATGCTCGTCACGCCAAGACTGTTGAAACTCGGACAGGCTCAGTTCCGAACGTCGGCGAACCATCGTGATGAGTCTGATCATCAGAAAACCTCCTGGATTGGTCGACCAACGCTCCCGCTGACATACGTCGAGGACTGCCGGCTGAGGCCCTACATTGCAAAGGCGACGTATCAATAGTCTGACAATAGACGAGGGCGCCCTCAGACACACGCACTTGTCGTCGACCGTTCGCGGGCAGAAGCAGGCGGGCGACACGAGCGGGCTGACACCCGACCTACATGGACGTCCGACCATCGGCGCGCGAGTCGATCCCGTACTGAGCTGGAACGCCGAGGTTTTCCCTCAGGGTGGCGCCCGGATACTCGTTCGGGTAGATCCCCCGCTCCTGAAGGAGCGGAACGACTTCGTCGACAAACGCATCGACGCCGTCCTCGTATACGTCCGGGGAGACCCAGAACCCGTCGGCGGCCCCCGCCTCGAACCACTTCTGCATGTGGTCAGCGTGCAGCGCACCCGGACCCACGACCGTTGGGTGAAAGTCGATCACACCATGGGCAAGAATGTCGCGAGACGACCACCCGAGCCGAGCGACGTCCAGAGCGATCCCGGATCGAGGGTCTGTAGGTGCCGCGCGCGCCGCAGCAAGCTCACGTTCGGTGAGCGGTTCATCGATGCGTTCCGGGTGTAGATGCAGGCCGAGCATCGCCCCGAGATGCGGCAACCGCGCCTCGATCACATCACCGGCCAAGGCGATCCGACGGTCAAGGCCCTCGCGGACGGTCGGCGCAACAGTCGTCATCAAGCCCGGGAAATACTTGATCTCATCCGGATCGCGACCGAACTCGCTCGCGGCGTCACGCACCATCTGGCGTTGCGCGCGTGCTTCTTCGATAGTCCAGACCTCGGAGATGAAACCGCTCGCGTAGCGGCCCGCGAGCGTGAGCAGGTGCGGACTCGGACCGCCTGAGGTGAAGATGACCGGTTGTCCCTGCTCCGATGGAGGGATCGCGAGCGGTCCGCGTGATGCGACGTGTTCGCCCTGCAGGTTGATGGGCTTCAACTTGGATGAGTCGATAAAGCGGTCGCGGGCCTTATCTTTCACCCAGGCGTCCTTTTCCCAGCTGCCCCACAGCGATTGAACGATTTGAACGGCTTCGTGCGCGCGCTGGTACCGCTCGGTGCGATCGCTGACCGGACGTCCGTAATTGGCGGCGACAGCGGCATCGCTTGTCGTGACAGCGTTCCATCCGGCCCGGCCGTGACTGATCACATCGAGAGCCTTGAACTGCCGTGCCAGGTTGAACGGCTCTTGGAAGGTCGTCGAACCCGTTGCCACGAAACCGATTCGCTTCGTCGCACGAGCAATCGCTGTGAGAGACACGATCGGGTCGAGGACGTTGCTGACGGTCACATGCTCGAGGTCACCGCGCACAGCGGGAAAGTCAGGCGTGAACAAAAACGAGAACAGGCCGCGCTCAGCCGCCTGCGCATATCGGACGCTGGCGTCGATGTCCGCGTAGTTGTTCGGATCGACATTGGGTGCACGCCAGGCCCCATGCAGGTTTCCGTAACCGTCGGTCAATCCCATCGCGAGGATGATCTGCTTGCTCATACCGTTACCTCGCCCTTGATGTCGCCCTCTGCAGCTTCCTCACCAAGCGGCCGTCGGGGCTTGACCACAACCAAGATCACGGCACCGAGGACAGCGGCGAGGCCGCCGAGAATCACTGCAGATTGCACGCCGACGCCGTCGACGAGTAGACCGCCGACAAAGGCGCCCAGAGCGATCGCCACCTGGAAGACCGCGGTTTGCAGTCCGCCGACGCTCTCGAGGTGGCGTGGCTCCGCCCGTGCCAGCCAGGTCGAGATGACGGTGGGGAGAGCACCGAAGCCGACGCCCCACAGTGCCGCGGCGGCGAACAAGGCGACAGCGTTGCCACCGGTCAGGGCAAAGGCGATCATCGCAAGACCGAGTACAAGTGGGAACAGCAATGCCGCGATCCGCAGTGTCCGGTCCGCCAGAGGGCCGGCCACCAGGTTTCCCACCACGATTCCGACGCCGTAGACCAGGAGCAGCACGGCGAGCTGGTCCGCGTCGAAGCCACCCACTTCATCTGCGGCAGGACGGATGTAGGTGAAGCCGGCAAAGTGACCCGCACCCATCAGCGCCATGCTGAACAGGCACACCTGGATCAGTCGGGACCGAAGCGTCTGCAGCAGTGGACGGAATCCGCCAGACGGGACACTCGGGATCGACGGCAAGGCGACGACCTGCAGGACGACTGCGATCATGCCGACACCCGCGGCCAATGCGAACACTGTCCGCCATCCCCAGATCTCCCCGAGCAGCGTTCCGAGCGGGACGGCCGCCACGGTAGCCAGTGAGACGCCCACGTTCACGATTGTGAGGCCAAAGCCCAGTCTCGACGCCGGCACCAGTCGCGCGGTGATCGAAATCGCAAGCGCCCAGAAACCGCCGATCGCGATGCCGAGCAGAACGCGAGCGGCCAACAACACTGGGTAGCTCGGCGCCACCGCCACGAGCAGATCCGATGCGACCGCGAGTAGGGAGAGTGCGATCATCAGGTGTCGGCGGTCGATGCGCGACAACACCACAGGGATGATGAGACCTGAGATCGCCGCCACGATGGCCGTGATGGCAACGGACTGGCCGGCGACGCCCTCTGTGACGTCCAGATCTGCGGCAACCCGAGAGAGCAGGCTGGCCGGCAGGAATTCCGACATCACGAGTGCGAACACCCCTACACTCAGCGAGGTCACCCCCAGCCAGGACGCCTTCTGCTGCGGGGCTCCGCCCTCTGACGGTGATCGACCGCTACCGGCTTCCTGCGCCGGAGACTTGTCTCGGGAGGTCATGACTCGTTCGTCCTCATTCTGGTCTGAATTGTGGGTATTCGCTGGTGTCGAGAGGGTCAGCTGTAGCAGGCCCGGTTGATGGCGACGAGGAACTTCCCGTCGACGTGTCCGCCGGCGGCGATGTACTCACCGATGGCTTCCATCGCAAGATCTCGACGCTCTGGGACGCGAGTTCTGTCGGCGGCTGCGAGCCAGCGCGGCATCTCGTCACGTCTGCGGTCGGTGCAGTAGACAGGGGCTCCCGGCTGCTGCCGCCAGGAGTCCGCGAGAACCCCGGCATCGACAGCGTCGAAACCGGTCTCCTCGACAAGCGACATCGCGAGCGCCCGGTGGGCATCGAGGTCGGCGGCCACCGGAATGGCCACGCGGTGTGGATCACCCGACTTGGTGGCTTTGCCATCGAACGACTGAGAGGTGATCGCGTTCCAGGCCTTCGCCACCGGACGACCGAATAGCTCGGAGAGCCAGACAGATTCGGGCTGCCCCTCATCGAAGGCGCGCATCGCGCCGTCTCGCATCGGATAGTAGTTGGATGTGTCGATGACCACTGCGTCCGCAGGGGCCGCTCCGACGTGGACCGCGATGTCCGGGTTGCGGTTCATCGGCACCGAGACGATGAGCACCTCCACTCCACGAGAGGCTTCGGCCGCTGTCACCGCTCGGGCACCAGCGCTCAAGGCGGCAGCGGAGATGGTCTCCGGCCCGCGAGAGTTCGCTATCGCAACGTCATGTCCCTGGCGGCTGAGTCGACGGGCGATGGTCGAGCCGATCGAGCCCGCTCCGATGATGCCGATCTTCATTGGACCAAATCCCCTTTCGAGGCCTTCTGTGAATCCTGACTTCCCCATCTTCAACCTTGCCATTAGTGTGAAGGTCAAATCGTCGAAGGAGGACACATGCGCATCGGGGAACTGGCGAAGATGACCGGGGTGGCGCCGCGGATGCTCCGCTACTACGAAGAGCAAGGGTTGATCACCCCGCGCCGTCTCGACAACGGGTATCGGGTCTATGACGACTATCTGATCGACCGGGTCAAAAAGATCCGCGGCCTGATCGACTCCGGCATCCCAACTCGCATCGTGGCCGACATATTGCCATGTCTCGGCAAGCCCCAAACAATAGTCGTGCAGAACGCCGATCCAGAACTGCACGCCATTCTCGCAGAGGAACGCGACCGAATGAACGAGAAGATTCACTTTCTCATCCACAACCGCGACGCCATCACCGGTTACCTCGAGGCACTCGAGAAAGCCGCTGCCACAGGCCCGGCACAGGAATCAGGTTTGCCGCAAACAGGGTGACGTCCAGCGGCGCCACAGGACCGCTCACCCCGCGGTAAAGCCATCAACGAAGTTCAGTCGTGCGGTTTCGGCACGGGCGACGGACGCGCCCGAGCCGAATCCAGCGCCGAGCGGTCCCTGCTGTGGTGGTCACACCAGTAGCGGAGAACTGACCGTTGCCAGTCAGGACAACGCTTCGCTCAGCCGGTCGTACTGCCCGACACCAGATCACGGTTCTGTGCGGCCCACTGCCGCAGCGTGATCGACGGACGGCCGGTGACGAACTCGACGTCGTCGCGAACCGTGCCTATGTAGCCCATCCGACCGTCGATCACCTGCCGGGTGAATTCCACACCGGCGGCGGCGTACCACGCCTCTACACCCGACTCGCCGGTGGCGAGTGAGGCCTTGAAGTCTTCGGGGCCGCCTATCTCGCAACGGAACTCAGTACCCAACACCTCGGACAAGATGGCTGCCACCTCTGGTCCTGAGGCCACTTCTGTGGAGAGCCAGTAATTCTTGCCCGCGTGACGGTCTGGACCTTGGCGTAAAACCGTGGCCGCCACAGCGGCGATGTCGCGGGCCGCGATCCAGCCGACTCTGTGTTCGCCCCAATAGACCGAGAAGACACCGTTCTCGACCCGGCTCATCGAGGACAACCCCTCCATGAAGACGTTGGGATGCAAATGGGTCCAGGCCAAACCACTGCCTTCGATGTAGCGCTCGATCATTTGATGCCACACGAAGTGGGGGTCGGTGACGTCCCAGTTGGCGAACACGCCCTGATGAACAATGTGCTGAACACCGGCTTTCACAGCCGCATCGACAATGGTCTTGCTCTGCGCCAGCATCGCCACCGTGTAGCCGGTCAACAGATAGAGTCGATCGACCCCATGGAGTGCGTGAGCGAACGTAGATGGATCGTCGAGGTCCAGAAGCACCGCGTCCCGGCCCTCAGAAACCAGCTTGTCGACCTGCTCGGTTTTGCGCGCACCATAGCGGACCCGGACACCCGCGGAGTCTTGATCGAACTCCTCGACGATCAGCCTGCCGACCTGGCCTGTTGTGCCGATCACGAGCACGGTTGCTTGCGCTGAACTGGATGATTCCATGACGTTGCCTTT
The DNA here is from genome assembly GCF_017377795.1 of Williamsia soli. Taxonomy (GTDB): domain Bacteria; phylum Actinomycetota; class Actinomycetes; order Mycobacteriales; family Mycobacteriaceae; genus Williamsia; species Williamsia soli. Next base: position 255,024 of record NZ_JAFRDR010000003.1, read on the forward strand.
CTCACTGACTGTTGACTTCTGCACTGGCACGATCAGCGGTAGAGCCGAAAGACGGGTTCTGCCACGCATACCGGTTTCGTGACACCTTCAGCTTCTATGACCGCTTTCAGCACCACCTGAAAACCGCCGTCAACAGCGTCTACGGAACTGACGCTTGCCGCCATTCGGACTCGGGAACCTACCGGCACTGCAGCGGGGAACCGAACCTTGTTGAGTCCATAATTCACAGCCATCGACAACCCGTCGACCACCAGCATCTGCTCCCAGAAAGCGCTGATGAGTGACAGTGTGAGATATCCGTGGGCAATCGGGCCACCAAAAGGACTGTCCCGAGCGGCCCTGCCGGGGTCTGTGTGGATCCACTGCCGGTCTTCGGTGTCCTCCGCGAAGCCGTTGACCCGTTGTTGGGTGATGTCGATCCATTCGCTGGAGCCGAGGTCGGCGCCGACAAGGCCCGGGAGATCGTCAATCGAAGAAAGATGGGTTGTCATGATGTGCTCCAAGGGGTCAGATCGCTTGTGTGAACGGAAGAACAGGTCAGGTGATCGTGACCCCGCCATCGACGACGATGGTCTGCCCGGTCACGTAGCCTCCTGCGGGAGACGCCAGCCAGACGGCCGCGGCAGCGAGTTCGGTGGCGTCACCCATCCGGCCGAGTACCAACCTCGGCTGGAGGCTTTCGACGTACTCTGCGCTGTACTGATCAGTCATCTCCGACCGGAAGAAACCTGGGGCAAGCGCATTGACTCGAATGCCCTTGCGGGCGCCCCACTGTTGCGCCAGGTCGCGGGACAAACCGAGCAGTGCTGATTTACTGGAACTGTAGGCAGCTTGAGGGAGCCCGGCGGTGGTGATACCCAGAATGCTTGCGATGTTGACAATCGAACTGCCTGGATTCATCACCCGGCCGCAGGCTTGCGCACACCAGTAGGCACCATTGAGATTGAGATCGATCACGGATCGAAACTGCTCGGGGGTCTCTCGTGTTGCCGGGTGGGCTGTTCCGATTCCGGCGTTGTTCACCAGAACATCAACGTGGCCAAAGGTTTCCATCGCTGCGTCGACCATTGCCCGGCAGCTCTCTGGATCGGCGACGTCGGTTACCACGGGCAGTACCCGGCCGCCGATGTCTCGGACCATCTCAGCCGTCATCTCTAGACGATCGGCGCGGCGGGCTGCGATGACGACATCGGCGCCGGCCTCAGCGAAGGCCGTGGCGAAATTGACGCCGAGACCCGATGATGCGCCCGTCACGATGGCGACCTTGTTGTCGAGCCGGAACATGTCGAGGATGCTCATGCGGTACTCCTACTCGGCGCCGATCGGGCCGGCGCCAGGTTGTGCGGGTCAGATGGAGAGTCCACCATCGACAGGCAGTACCACGCCCGTGATGTAGCCGGCCTCTTCGCTGGCGAGAAAGCAGACAGCGTCGGTGATCTCGGTGGGATCGGCAAACCGTGCGATCGGACCCGACACTTCAGCGATCTTTTCCTCTGGAATCGATGCGGTCATCCGGGTGGCGGCGTTGGGCGAGATAGCATTGGTGGTGATACCGAAAGCGGCCAATTCCTTTGCCGCGGTCTTCGTGAAGCCGATGATTCCAGCCTTGGCCGTCGCGTAGTTGGCCTGACCGCGGTTGCCCCGCAAGCCGGTGTATGACGTCACGTTGATGATGCGGCCGTACTCCTGCTTGCGAAAGTGCGGCACACACGCCCGGGTGAAACGGAAAGTGCCGCCGGTGTGCACAGCCATCACCTGCTCCCAGTCGTCGTCGGTGAGCTTCCACAGCACTCGATCGCGCAGTATCCCGGCATTGTTGACAAGAATGTCGACTCGACCGGTTTTCTCGATGGCACCCGCCACAACGCGCTCCACATCCTCGGTCGTGCTGACGTCGGCCGCGATGCCGATCGCGCCGAGACGCGTCGCCGCCGCGTCGAGTTCGTCGGCATCGAAGTCGACCATCACGACGTCGGCGCCCGCGGTGCGAAACCGCTGGGACAAAGCGAGACCGATTCCACGGGCGGCCCCGGTGACGATTGCTGTTCGACCGGTGAAGTCGAAGGACAGGTTTCCCATCGAGTCGAGCCTTTCGAAAGAGGTCGACCCAGAGCGGGTCCGACCTAAGCAGTCGCTCATTTTATGAGCATTCGCTAATACTGCACCTAGATTGGACGAACGTCAACAGCGCAGTGGCGACAATTGGCGTTGTGATCCGTCAGTTCGATTCATGTTGCTGCACAACCAATTCGAAACAGAGCCGGAACGGTCATTCGAGCTCGACGATGAGGTCACCGCCTTCGACTGGTGCGACAACCCCGATGGCGAGGCGTTTGACGGTTCCACCGGTAGGTGCGGTGATGGCGGCTTCCATTTTCATGGCCTCGATCGAGCCGATGGTGCCACCGGCGTCGATCTGTTCTCCGGGTTGGACGACTGTGGTGACCACTCCGGCAAACGGTGCAGCGATGTGTTTGGCGTTGCCTGGGATTGCTTTCTCGGCCACCACTACGTTGACTGCAAGGGAGCGGTCGCGTACCTGGACCGGTCGGAGCTGGCCGTTGAGGATGCACATCACGGTGCGCATACCTCGTTCGTCAGCCTCGCTGATCGCTTCCAGGCCGATCAGCAGTTCCACTCCGGGTTCGAGTTCCACACGGTGTTCATCGCCGTAACGCAGTCCGTAGAAAAACTGGTTCGCCGAGAGCCGTGAGGTGTCGCCGTAAGCCTTCTGGTGCTCCTCGTAATCGCGAGTCGGCCCCGGAAACAGCAATCGGTTCAACGTCTGTCGCCGGGTGGCACTGTCGGCATCGAGCGCGGCCTCGTCGATGTCCGAAAGAACGGTGACAGGTTTGGCCGGCGCCCGGCCTGCCAGCGCACGGCTCCGCAATGGCTGCGGCCAACCACCGGCAGGCTCGCCGAGCTCACCGCGGAGGAACCCGATCACCGAGTCGGGGATGTCGTAGGCGGCAGGGTCCTGCGCGAACTCGTCGGCACTGATGCCCTTGCCCACGAGAGCCAGCGCCAGATCGCCGACCACCTTCGATGACGGAGTGACCTTGATCAGCCGCCCAAGCATTCGGTCTGCGGCGGCGTAGGCATATTCGACCTGTTCGAACTGATCGCCGAGCCCCAATCCGATGGCCTGCTGGCGCAGGTTGGACAGTTGACCGCCGGGGATCTCGTGGGTGTACACCCGTCCTGTGGGTGCGGGGAGCCCGGATTCGAACGGCGCGTACACCTTGCGCAACGCCTCCCAGTACGGCTCGAGATCGCACACCGCGGCCAGATCCAGGCCGGTATCGCAGCTGGTGTGCGCGGTCGCAGCCACGATCGCCGACAACGCAGGCTGGCTGGTGGTACCGGCCATCGCCGCCGAGGCGCCATCGACCGCGTCAGCGCCGGCCTGCCACGCCGCCAGATACGTGGCGAGCTGTCCGCCCGGGGTGTCGTGGGTGTGCACATGCACCGGCAGATCGAAGTTTTTGCGCAACGCCGTCACCAGGGTGGCTGCCGCGGCCGGACGCAACAGCCCGGCCATGTCCTTGATTGCCAGGATGTGCGCGCCGGCCTGCACGAGCTTCTCGGCCAGGCGAAGATAGTAGTCCAGGGTGTAGAGATCCTCGCCGGGGTTCGACAGATCCCCGGTGTAGGACAGCGCGACCTCAGCGATCGTGGTGCCGGTGTCGCGGACCGCGTCGATCGCCGGACGCATCTGATCCACGTTGTTCAGCGCGTCGAAGATCCGGAAGATGTCGATCCCGGTGGCCGCGGCCTCGGCCACAAAAGAGCGGGTCACCTTCTCCGGATATGGGGTGTAGCCGACCGTATTCGCCCCCCGCAGCAGCATCTGCAGATTGATGTTGGGCATCGCTTCGCGCAGCTGCGCCAGCCGGTCCCACGGATCCTCCTTGAGGAACCGCAGCGCGACATCGTAGGTTGCGCCGCCCCAGCACTCCACTGACAACAGCTGCGGCGTCAGCGTCGCCACATACGGGGCGATCGCGACCAAGCCGGTGGTGCGGATCCGGGTCGCCAGCAGGGACTGATGAGCATCACGGAACGTGGTGTCGGTGACCCCCAACGCTTTTGATGCGCGCAGATCCGCCGCGAACCCCTCCGGCCCCAACGTGCGTAGCCGTTGTCGGGATCCGTCTGCCGGGGCAGTGACATCGACGTCGGGCAACTTGTCGCGCGGGTACACCGTCGCGGGCCGCTCCCCGTGCGGCTTGTTCACTGTCACATCAGCCAGATAGTTGAGGATGCGGGTGCCGCGGTCCGCCGAGACCCTGGAAGTGAGCAGCTGCGGGCGTTCTTCGATGAACGAGGTGGTGACCCGACCCTCCCGGAAATCAGGATCGTCCAAAACTGCCTGCAGGAAGGGCACATTGGTGGCCACACCGCGGATCCGGAACTCGGCGAGCGCGCGCCGCGACCGGGCCACCGCGGTCTCGAAGTCACGGCCACGACAGGTCAGCTTCACCAGCATGGAGTCGAAGTGCGCACTGACCTCCGCGCCCAACGTCGCGCCACCATCCAGACGCACCCCCGCCCCACCCGGAGTGCGATAGGCGGTGATGCGACCTGTGTCCGGACGGAAACCATTCGTCGGGTCCTCGGTTGTGATGCGGCACTGCAATGCAGCGCCACGGATCCGCACCGTATCCTGGGACAACCCCAGTTCACTCAGGGTTTCGCCCGCGGCGATCCGCAGCTGCGACTGCACCAGATCGACATCGGTGATCTCCTCGGTCACCGTGTGCTCCACCTGGATACGCGGGTTCATCTCGATGAACACATGATTGCCGTCCCGGTCGACCAGGAACTCCACAGTGCCGGCACAGGAGTAACCGATCTTCTGAGCAAACGCCACCGCGTCGGAGCAGATCTTCTCCCGCAGCCCAGGAGGAAGATTGGGCGCCGGCGCCAGCTCGATCACCTTCTGATGACGTCGCTGCACCGAACAATCGCGCTCGAACAGATGCATCACGTTGCCGTGCTGGTCGGCCAGGATCTGCACTTCGATGTGACGGGGTTCGATCACCGCCTGCTCCAAGAACACCGACGCATCACCGAACGCCGAATTAGCCTCGCGGGCAGCGGCTTCGATCGCCTCACGCAACCCGTCGATTGCTTGGACACGGCGCATTCCGCGTCCGCCGCCACCGGCAACGGCCTTGACGAACACCGGGAACGTCATCGATTCGGCAGCCGCCATCAACTCATCGACATCAACCGATGCCTCAGTCGACGCCAACACCGGCAACCCCGCCTCCCGGGCCGCCGCGATTGCCCGGGACTTGTTGCCGGTCAACTCCAAGATGTCTGCGCTCGGGCCGACGAACGTGATGCCCGCATCAGCGCACGCCGCAGCCAAATCCGGATTCTCAGACAAGAACCCGTACCCCGGATAGATCGCATCAGCACCGCCGCGCCGCGCCGCGGCGATGATCTCGTCGACCGAGAGATACGCCCGCACCGGGTGCCCCGGCTCACCGATTTGGTAAGCCTCGTCGGCCTTCGACCGGTGAATCGAGTTCCGGTCCTCATACGGGAACACCGCCACCGTGCCCGCACCCAGCTCGTACGCAGCACGGAACGCCCGGATCGCGATCTCGCCACGATTGGCCACCAACACCTTGCGAAACATCAACGAACCTCCACATCGCCCACGAAACAATCAAGTTGTCGGCCGAGAAGCGTCATCCGCAGCCCAGTTGGCCAAGGCCGTTCACCAACCAGCTACGCAAAACGCCGTCAGCCTGACCTTTGCGAAATATATTCTTGCCGTTGCTGATTCGCAGGTCGTGTAGATCTGGTTCACGAGCTTCTACAAGAAGATCGCGCGCGTCAGCCGCACCGCGTAACCCGCATCGGGATTCGTCGTGCCGTCTCCTACGCGCTCGGCAATGGCCGCAATGGAGATATCCCGCCGTTTCGGCAGCCTGTGCTTCTCCGCGGCGGCGAGCGCACCTGGCATCTCGTCGCTGGTGAGGTCTGTGCAGTAGCACGGCGCGCCCGGTTGTTGCCGCCAGGACTCGGCCAGGACGCCGGCATCGAAACCGTCGAAGCCGGTCTCATTGACCAGTCCGATTGCCAGTTTCCGGGCGTCGGCGTCGTTCGCTGCCACGGGAATCGCTATTCGGCCGGCAGTCCCCTCCGGCCGACCGTGCTCCGCCAACGAAGCGGAACTGATTGCGTTGAAAGCCTTGACAATAGGGCGCCCGAGCTGCTTCTCCACCCATTCACTCTCGACCTGACCCTCGTCGATCACTTCGATGTGACCATCACGCAAAGGATAGTAGTTCGACGTGTCGAGGATGACCGCGTCGGCCAGGGCCTCCGATAGCGGCTCAGCAAACGCCGGAAGCCGGTCCAGCGGCATCGAGAGGATGACCACCTCGACGTCCTTGACCGCCTCAGCTGCGAACACCGCACGTGCACCGGTGCTGAGAGCGTCCGGGTGCACCGATTCCGGATCACGAGAGTTGGCGACTTTCACGTCATGACCTGCCGCACTCAGCTTCCGACTGAGGGTCCTGCCGATATGGCCGGCGCCTGCAATGCCGATTTTCATCTGATTCCTTTACGTTGTCTGCTCGTGGATCTGGAGAGTGCTTGATACCCAGAGGTCGGGATGACTTTCAGGAAAGCCGCAGTTCGAGCTGTCTGGCCTCGTCCACGTTCCGACAACCGGCCAGCGCCAGGGCGATCTCGAGCTCCGATCGAAGCAGTTCAAGCGCGTGCCGTGCACCGTCCTCGCCCGCCGCCGCCAGGCCGTAGAGAGTTGGGCGTCCGACAAGACACGCCCGCGCTCCCAGAGCCAACGCCTTCGCGATATCGCTGCCACGCCTGACGCCGCTGTCGAACAGCACCTCGGTCTGATCCCCGACCGCCGCGACGACTGCCGGCAGGAGATCGATCGTGGCCGGTGCGTCGTCAGACTGACGGCCGCCGTGGTTGGACACCACCACAGCGTCTGCGCCGGCCTGGACGGCCAGCTTGGCGTCATCCGGATGCAAGATGCCCTTGACGACGAGAGGCCCAGCCCAGATCGTTCTGATCCACTCGATTTCTTTCCAGGTCAGCCCGGGGTCGAAGCTCGCTTGGAAGGACTCGGCGTGTGACGCCGGTCCGCCGGTGGTCTTGAAGTTGACCGGGAGAAACCGACCATGCTGAACGAATCCTGTCGACCAACCCGGGTGGCCCACTCCCGACAACAGAGTCTTCAAGGAGACTCGCAGAGGACGCGAGAATCCGTTGCGCAGATCGCGTTCACGCTTGCCGGTGCGAGAACCATCGACCGTGACGACCAATGCGCCGTACCCGGCCTTCGCTGCGCGTTCCAAGATCTCGACGACGAAGTCGCGGTCGCGCCAGACGTACAACTGAAACCATTTCGGACCAGTGGTCGATTCGGCAACGTCCTCTATCGAGTACGACGCCGATGTGGCCAGCGTGTAAATGGTGCCGATCGAGTCGTAAGCACGCGCCAACGCGGGCTCACCCGAGTGATGGACGAGTCCGACGACGCCAGTGGGCGCGCCGATGATGGGAACCTCCACTCGCTGCCCCAACACCGTTGTCGACAGATCAACCTCGGAGACATCTGTCAGGACACGCCCGACGATCCCGATCCGATCGAGGGCATCACGGTTGCGGCGCATCGTCAGTTCGTCGTTCGCGCCACCGTCGACGAAGTCGAATATCGTCTTCGGCAGCTTGCGATGAGCGATCCGGCGCAGATCTGACACGTTGTGCGCTTTTTTCAGTACGCGCGGCGCGCCTGTTCGCCTTCCGTGAGTTGTCCGAAGTCGCCGAAGGTCCCCCAACACCTGGTCGGATACCAGCTTGATGAACGGGTTCATCTCGACTCTCTCTCTGTCACTGTTCACATCGACGTGCTGGACCGTTCCCAGCCGCGTCCTATAGAGTTAATATCAGACAATTAGCGAGTTATCCAGAATTTGACGATTCACTGCGCGACGAGAGGTGCTCCCTTGAAGGGCTACGAAGCGATTGCATTGGCCATCCAACACTTCTCGGACGCGCCGGTGTTCGGCGTCATGGGAAACGCCAACATGTTGATATTCGCAGCCCTGTCCGCCGAGGGCGATGAGCGACTGGTGAGCGCGCGACATGAGGCGGCCGCCGTCGCGATGGCGGACGGGTACGCCCGGACCTCTGGCGCAGTGGGGGTCTCCACGGTCACCTCGGGTCCCGGACTGTCGCAGGTCGCGACGTCACTGCTCGCGGCCGCGCGGTACCGTTCGCCCCAGGTTCTCATCAGCGGCGACGCCTACCGCCGCGACTCGGCTCGCCTCCAGGCCTTCGACCAGCAGGCTTTCGCCGATACGTGTGAGAGCGGGTTCGTACCGATCAAACGTGTACAGGACATCGTTCCCGCCGTACACGAAGCCTTCGCGCGCGCAACGTTGGAGTCGCGCCCGGTTCTGCTGTCGATCCCGGAGGATCTCCAGCTCGAGGAGGCCGCGCCCTCCGTCGAGGCGGAGCTGCAAGCCCTGGCGCGACCGCAACGCGCAGCCACACCGGCACCGCGCGACTCTGAAGTCGAGCGCGTTGTCGATCTTCTCGAGGCAGCGAAGTATCCGGTTTTCATCGTCGGACGCGGCTGCCGTGACGAGGAGACCATCCGGGCGGTGAGAGAGCTCGCAGAGCACTACGGCGCGTTGTTGGCGACCTCGCTTCCGGCGAAGGGACGGGTTGACGACGACGAGTGGTCGATCGGGGTATCCGGCGGGTTTGCCCACACCGGCGCGCGTGAGCTCCTGCAACGCGCCGACCTCGTGGTGGGGTGTGCGGCGGGTCTGGCCAGCTACACCACCGACAAGACAACTCTTTATCCGTCGGCGACGACCATCGCCCTCGATCTCGAGCAAACTCCAGAGAGCGCCATGCTCGGACACGACGTGGTCCTGGGCGATGTCGCCGAGACAGTCCCGCGGTTGCTGGCCGCCGCACGCAACCGGTCGGACGTTCGTGTGAACTTCCGTGGCTCCGACGAGCAGGAGCACCTGAAGACTCTCAGCGCCGAGGCGGCAGCGACCATTGACGAACGCTCGGACGGCATCCACCCTGCCGCGGTCGCCGAAACGCTGAGAAAATCGTTGCCGATCGGCGCCCAGGTAGTCCTGGGCGGCGGCCACTTCTGGGCGTTCGCCGTGATGGGCATTCACAAACGCCCCGACTTGCGGTGGCAGTTCTCTTACCAGTTCGGGTCGATCGGCCAAACCCTTCCGGTTGCGATCGGCGCCTGGTATGGCGACCCTTCACGACGGCTCGTCGTCATCGACGGCGACGGCAGCGTACTCATGCATATCCAGGAACTCGACACCGTGGCCCGCTACCGGATACCGATGACCCTGATCGTCGCGAATGACGGGGCGTTCGGAGCCGAGGTGCACAAGCTCCGTCCGGCCGGGCTCACCGACACCATTGCAACCTTCGACGCACCTGACTTCGCAGCCATCGGCGAAGCATTCGGCGGCACAGGCATTCACGTGAAAGAAGACGCCGCGTTGGCCTCCGCCCTCGAGCAGAACACCGGCTTAGGTCGGTTCGAGGTGCTGGATGTCCGCATCTCGGGTGAAGTGCCGAGCGAGCCCTTCAAACGGTGGTATTACGGGGGTTGAGCGGCCACTCGCCTCTGCTGCGCTCACACAGCAGAGGCCTGGTCTGAAGCAATGGCCGATTCGTACGATGCGGCAAGGCCGGAAAGGTGCAGCCGCATGGCAGTCTCCGCTGCTTCCACATCCTTGGTGCGGATGGCGTCGACGATGGCCCTGTGCTCTCGCACCACCCGTTCCCACATCGACTGCTCGAGTCGGTGTCTCGGCACCCGCCGTGCACTGACCTCGAATACGGGAAGAGCCACGATGGGGAGCAGGCGATTGCCTGTGGCCTCGAGTAGCTCTTGGTGGAACGCGAAGTCGAGATCAAAGAGATGCTCGATGTCGGGCATCGTGTCAGGCACCAATCCGGCCAATCTTCCGACCGTGCCCTCACCGCACTTGGCTGCGGCCATGCCGGCCGCCGGAACCTCCAGGATGAGCCGTACCTGGACCATCTCGGCAATTGACAGGTCGCTTGCTCCGACAAGCGTGGCCAACGACGTCGTCAGGCCGTCCGACACATTGGCTGCCGACGGCTTGCTGACGACGCTTCCGCCGTGCGCACCCGGTTGGGTGACGATCAGCCTCTCGGACGACAGCAGTCGCAGCGCTTCACGCACAGTGCTACGGCTGGTGCCGAACTGTTCGCACAGCTGCGCCTCGGCGGGCAATTTGTCACCGACACCGAGGAATCCGGTCACAATCCACTGACGGATCTGAGCAGCAACCTGCTCGTACGCGCGCTTCACCGGGGTCGCTGTGGGTAGCGGCAGGGAACGGTCATTCATGCGTGCATCCTTTGGATCAACGGCCTGCTGGCCGCGGTTAAATGTGAGTCTATTGCATTGTCTGATTTTATTCCGATAGTGTGAGGTAAACACTCTGGAGAAGGTTCACATGACTGAAACAGCGCCGTTCAGCCCCCTTGCTCGTCGATCTGTCTCGCACGAAATCGTGGATCAGTTGGCGACAAAATACCGCACGTGGGGACAGTGGGGGGCTGACGACGAGCTCGGTAGCGCAAACTACATAACACCCGAGCGGCTTGTGGCAGCTGCCCAACTCGTCCGCGCGGGGAAGACATTCTCTCTGTCGCTTCCCATGGACGTCACAGGACCCATGCACGGACCTTCCTCGCGCGTCAATCCGCAACATCAAATGCTGATGACCGCCCACGATTCTCTTCCCGGCCCGGTTCGCTACAACGACGACGCCGTCTACATGCCGTTGCAGTCGTCGACCCAGTGGGACTCGCTGGCCCACGTGTTCTACAACGGCGAGGGCTACAACGGACGCGGAATAGACACCGTCGGGGTCGTCTCAGGTGTGAGCGCCAACAGCATCACAGCGCTGCGCCGCCACGCGGTGGGCCGCGGCGTACTGCTCGACCTTCCTCGCTTCTACGACCGCGCCACCCTGGAACCCGGCGACTGCATCCAAGCCGAGGATCTCGAAGCATGCGCACAGGCGCAGGGCGTCGACGTCGGCGAAGGAGACTGGGTGTTGGTCCGGACGGGCCAGATGGCTCAACACCGAGACGCTGGGTCGTGGGGAGATTACGCAGGTGGTTCGGCTCCGGGCCTGGGCGTGAGTGCAGCGGATTTCTTGTGTTCCCGGCGGGTTGCGGGAGTCGCATCCGACACCTGGGGACTCGAGGCGTTGCCGTACGAAACCGCCGACCTGCTGTCCCCGCTGCACATCATTCTGCTCGTGAACGCGGGCGTGTACATCGGCGAGATGTGGGATCTGGACGACCTCGCCGAGGACTGCGCCGAGGACAAGGTCTTCGAGTTCTTCCTTGCCGCTCCCCCACTGCCGATCACCGGCGCGGTCGCGTCGCCGATCAATCCGATCGCCATCAAATAGCGCGAAAGCACCACTCACACAAACGAGGACCCCGGGTATCGATGTGGTCGACCACATCGATACCCGGGGTCCTCATGTTTGGGGCCGGCATGACTTGCGACCGGACCACGTTGTGTTCGTTTGTAACTCGGAGCAGATCTGATCGATGTCGATCAGGCCCGTTGCAGACCCAATGCCTGCGCCAGTACGCGCAGAGATGGCCTCGGATCGTGCGTGGGGCCATTGCCGGCCACTTGGACCACAACATGATCGGCGCCCGCCTGCAACTGCCTGTTGACCGCTTCCACTGCTGCATCGAGCGTCCCGAGTCCGATGAGCGCACGCTTGAGCCTGCCGGAGCCTCCGGGGACGAGGTCGTCTTCGGTGAAGCCCTGGCGCAACCATGAGTTGCGATAGTTGGGAAAGCGAAGGTAGCTGTCGAGGTGTAGACCTGCGGCAGCATCGATCTCAGCTTCGGATCCCTCAAAGGCCACAGCGTGCTCGGTGATGACCCACTTGTCATCGCCGAGGATCTCGCGTGTGTTCTGCGTCTGTTCAGGGGTCACCAGATATGGCATCGCACCGTCGGCGGCCTCCCCCGACAACGCAATCATCTTCGGCCCCAACGCGGCCAGGATCCGCGGCGGACGACCGACCTCCTTTTCGACGAACGCCGGTAGATCCGCCATCTCCGCCAGGTAACCGCGCATCGCGGCAAGTGGTTTGGGCACTTCCAACCCGAACCGGCGCTGGAGTCCCACAGCATGGCTGACGCCCAAACCGAGAATGAACCGGCCTGGGTACACAGCAGCGAGAGTCCTGGCACCGGCCTCGGCAATCGATGCATGGCGCGCAAAGATGTTCATGATGCCGGTACCGACAACAAGGCGCTCAGTCGCCGGCAGGAGCGCTGCCGCGAGCGTGATGGAGTCCTTGCCGCCACTCTCGGGATAGAAGAACGAACCGAAGCCCAGATCTTCTATCTCCCGCGCAACAGCTTGTACCTGGGGCGTCGGCCAGTGATCGTTGGCCCAGAAAACCCCGACCTTCGAACCGAAGTCGATCTGTGGCCGTGGTGCCGGCGTCTCAGGCATCGACCCGGCTCTCGATCAGAGTACGCAACCGACGCTTATCCGGCTTTCCCGAACCCAGCCAAGGGATCTCGTCGGTGTCCATGAGGAACCACGACGTGGGGACCTTGTACTTCGACAACTTGCCTGCGGCGTACTCGGCAAGGGTTTCGGTCGTCGGCTCGGTACCGGGCGCCGCCACCACAACGGCAGTCACCTCTTCGCCGCGCTGTGGGTGCACTGTTCCGAACACAAGGCAGTGCAAGACGGATTCGTGAGCCTCGATCGCCACCTCGACCTCGCGCGGTGACACGTTGGCGCCCGAGGCCTTGATCAACTCGGAGTAACGGCCCACGTAGAACGGGCGCGGATCGCCTTCGATCATGACCACGCGATCGGCCGAGTGATACCAACCGTCTGCGTCCAGGATTTCCCAGCGCTCGCGACCGTAGTAACCGAGCATCAGACCGGGACCACGCACACAGAGTTCGCCCTCTTCGCCGGAGGCGACCGTCAGACCGGTCTCCGGGTCGATCACCTTGAGCTCCACATCGGCGAAAGTGCCCATGGTCTCGCTCATCGAGCGATGCGCTGAGAGTCCGGGAATGGGAACGTTTGCGGTGGCGACGTCGGCCGGCCCACTGGTCACGGCCGGCGCCGAAGAGAGATCGCGGGTCGCGAAGCCGGGGTGAGCGCGGATCGATTGCATGACGGTAGGCCAGCCGATCACGGACGTCCCGCGTTCACGCTCGAGCAGCTCGAGCGCCTCGCCGGCGTTGAACTTCGGCATGATGAGCAATGTCAGGGGCGAAAGCAGCGCGGTGGCGATCGTCAGCACACCTCCCACCCAGAAGAAGGGCATCCCGCAGATTGCCTTGGCCGGCAGACCATGAGCATCGGCTGCCATCATCGCGGGCACTGTCGCGCAGTCCCGAAGGACCGACCCGTGTGAATGGACGACGCCCTTGGGGTCAGCGCTGGATCCCGACGTATAGACCACCACGGCTGCATCACCGGGTTTGACCTGTTGCTCGACGAGTTCAAGCAATTCCCGATCGGGGTCGCCGGGCGCCGGGTCCGCGTAGAGATCGAACGACTCAGACCATGGCCTGGTCGTCGTGCCGTGAATCCACACCCTGCGAAGATACGGAGCTTCGGTGAGACGCAGGGTTGGCTCCGACGCGTCTGTCAAACCTGGCAGTGCACGTTCGAGGAATTCCTCCACGTCTTTGCCGACCACCGTACGGCTCGTGATCAGGACGTCGATGTCGCCGAGAAAGATCACCCTCCCTAGTTCGGCGGGCGAGTAGATCGTGCTGAAACCCTCGACCAGAGCGCCGATGCGAGTTGCAGCAAGCCACGTGACGATGAACTCGTGCGTGTAGGACTCGAAAATACCGACACGCGTTCCCTTGCCGATGCCGCGCGCCAGCATGCGACGGGCAAGCTTCGCCGATGCCTCTTCGACCTCTCGGTACGTCATGCGGCGATCCAACGACACAACGAAGTCGGTGTCACCGTGCCGTTCGACAGAGTGCTTCAACGCCTCAGGAATCGTTGCCTGATAGCCGAGGTCGATAGAAGTCATCACGGGTGATCCTTTCCTGCTGCCGGAGCCGGTGAACTCTTGGCGCGTACGCTGTCTTTCTCTGCCAACACGATTGGCGGTGCATCCTGCCAAGGCTTGATTCCGTGCGCCTCGTCCCCGACTCCCCACCCGTGACTACTGATCTGCGCCCAATACGCGTGCTGGAACTGGTGCAGACTGAACGACGCCGCAAGAGAGTTGCTGAAACCCATGTTGTCGACAGTTTGGTTGACCGACTCCTTGACCAGCATCGCAGTCATCGTGGGCACCTCGACGATTCGCCGGGCGAAGTCAATTGTCGATTGCTCCAACACATCTCGAGGGAAAACCTTCGTCACCATTCCGAGGCGGTATGCCTCGTCGGCATCGATCGCATCACCCGTCAGCATCAATTCCTTGGTCTTGCGAGGACCGAACTCCCAGGGATGCGCAAAGTACTCGACGCCGCACATGCCCAGCCGAGTGCCGACCACGTCGGCGAATTGCGTGTCATCGGCGGCGATGATCAGGTCACACGCCCACGCGAGCATGAGCCCGCCCGCGTAGACCGGACCCTGTACCGACGCAATCGTGATCTTGCGCAGGTCCCGCCACCGCTTGATGTTCTCGAAGAAGTAGTGCCACTCTTGCAGGAATGTCTGCTCCGAGCCTTCCCGGGTCCCACCGTTGATCTGGTAGGACCGGTGCATGGTGGGGCCCGGAGTCTGCTCGGCCACAGTAGCTTTCGATCCGAGATCATGTCCCGACGAAAAGGTGTCACCGGCACCTCGGAGTACGACGACACGCACGCCGTCATCTTCTTCGGCTGCGGTGAATGCTTCACCCAACTCCACCAGCAGTCCGCGGTTTTGAGCATTCTTCTGCCTGGGACGGTTGAGGGTGATCAGCGCAATAGAACCTTCATCGATCAATTCATACTCGATGAATTCGAAGTCTGTCATTGTTCAGACCTTTCCGTTCGGTACATACAGACGGCGGATTCGCGGGGTCGCACAGCGACCGCTACGACGCCTGCGCGGAGCGATCCGGACCCAGCTCGTACGGGTCCAGATCCTTCAGGGCATTCTCTAGAGCCTCATGGTAGGCGCTGAACCCACCTGCATAAGAAACAACCTGCCGCTTCTTGCCTTTCACGTTCGCACTCATCCACCAGCTGTCAGCTGTGGGATACAGGGTGCCGGCAATCGCCTCATCGCAGGCTCTGGCCCAGGCTGCCTGAGCCTCTTTGGTGGGCTCGATCCACTGTGCGTCTCGCGCTTCGGCTGCCCTGATGACGTCTGCAATGAACCGATTCTGGGCATTCGCCAGAAGTGGCGGCGAGAAGAATGCACTCGGGCTCTGCATACCGTTGACGAAGAACATGTTGGGGAACCCGTGGGTGGTGATACCGAGATGCGCCTCGACGCCGTCGGCCCATTCGTTCTTCAGACGCAAACCGTCCCGGCCCCTGATGTCGATACGAAGCAATCCACCGGATCCAGCGTCGAACCCGGTCGCAGCAACGATGACGTCGAGCTCGTGTTCGACGCCGCTGGCGAGTTTGATACCACGCTCTGTGATCTCGGCGATGGGATCTGACCTGACGTCGATCAACGACACGTTGTCGCGATTGAAGGCTTCGTAGTAGCCGTCTTCGCCACAAGGCCGTCGGAGCAGCGGCCCGTGATTCTTCGGAATCAGCAGCTCGGCGACCTCAGGGTCCCTGACCACGTTCCGGATCTGACGTTCGCAGAAGTCACGGAGCAGGTCGTTGGCTTCCTTCGTGACCGCCAAATCGGTGTAACTGGCGGCAACGTTGAGGCCGCCCGTCCGCCAGCGCTCAGAGAACTCGTGTTCGCGCTCCTCCGCTGTGACCTCGAGGACCGACTTCGTGGGTGCGTTGCGCAACTTGAAGTCCACCAGGACCACACCGTAACCGGGCTGCTCGTGCTCTTCTTGCCGAATCTTCGCGTAGTTCTCTTTGACGAACCGCTCGTAGTCCTCGGGCATCGTCATGTCGATGATCGGGAAGGCCCAGTTGGCGGTGCGCTGGAAGACGTTCAAGTGCTCGACCTGCTCGGCAAGTTTGGGAACCAGCTGTACGGCGGTCGCGGCCGAACCGATCACCCCGACCTTCTTGCCCTCGACCGATACGTCGGTTTTCCACTGACCGGTGTGCAGCAGCTCGCCCTTGAACTTGTCGAATCCAGGCACGTCGGGCCAGTTGGGAGCCGACAAGAAGCCGGTCGCCATCACGCAGTTCTTTGCGTAATAAACGTCTCCGCTTTCGGTTTCAACTTCCCAAATCGCCTTCTCCTGGTCGAACTGGGCTCGAGCGACGTACGAATCGAAGATCATATCGTCGCGCAGTTCGAGCTTGTCCGTCACCCAGTTGAGGTACTGTTCGACTTCTTCCTGCGCCGCATAGCGCCGGGACCATTTCCATTCCTGCTGGATCTCGTCGGAGAAGCCATAGGAGTACTCCAGGCTCTCGATGTCGACACGTGCGCCGGGATAGCGGTTCCAGTACCACGTCCCGCCGACGCCGGAACCGGCCTCCAGCAACTTGACGGAGAACCCGGCGGAACGGTAAACGTGCAGCGCGTTTATCCCTCCGAATCCGGCTCCAACCACCAGAACGTCGAGCAGGTTCTCGGGTGTTTCGGCACGTGTCCCAGCTTCGAATGTATTCATTGCTTCCTTTCGCTATTTCGCACTTTGACGTTGGGGAGCCACCACAGAACAGGCAGCTCTTGCGATCTCGGGTAATGCATCCGCAATGCCGTTGCGGTGGGACCATGGGGCGCAGTCGGCGACGCGAGGGAGGCCTGCCCGTCTCACATCACCTGCTCGAGACGGATCCTTCAGGGTCAACGGGCCGCGGGGGTACTGGCACAGGGCAGGATCGACGACACTGCATGCGCCCTCTTGCAGTCGGTGCGACTGCCGAGCCCGGGGCCACGAACACCTCACTGAGGCACCTCTTCTGATCGGATTCTGACGCCCGGGCGCATCGCACTCAGCGCAAGCAAGAAACCTTCTTGATGATCTGTGACTACGGTAACAGTGATCGGTCCGATATGACAATAGTCAGACATTTAAACTTACCAACCGCGCCACATCTGCACCTCGACCCAGGATGCAGACGTGGAACGTGCGGTCAGCAGACGAAAGCCGTGCGACAACGGCGCCTCCCAGGCGCCGTCGCGATCCCAACGTCAGTCAGGACCCGTTCAGCCTCGGCGGATACACGACACACCGTCCGCGAAGCAGGTCCGCCGCTTACGACGCAGAAAGGAGATCACTCAGCGCGACAACTTCTGCAGCGATCCGCACGTCAGCCGCATCGATCATCTTTCCCTCGACCGCAACGGCGCCCGATCCTGCACGTATGGCTTCCTCGTAGGTCTCACAGATCAGCCTGGCGCGGTCTGCTTCGCCTCGCGTGGGAGTGAAGGCGGCGTTGGCGGCCTCGATCTGTGACGGATGGATCACCCACTTACCGGCGAAACCCGACGCACGAGAAAGCCGAGCCTCCTCGGCGAAGCCACCCAGATCCCTGAAGTCGGCATAAGGCCCATCGATCGGGATCGCGCCGGCAGCCCGCGCAGCAACCACGATCGACTGCCGCGCGAATGTCGCGTGGGCCTTCTCGGCATCTGCCGCCCCGGGGCCGGGCAGAATGGCCCTCAGCGAGGCCGCGTAGTCACCCGGGCCGAACGTCACCGTTTCCAGCCGAGGTGACGCATTCGAAATATGCGAGATGTTGACCACTGCGGCCGCTTCTTCGATCAGTACCTCGAGACCGATCGAGTGTTGCGATTCGAGCTCGACATGATCGAGTACTGCCGAAACGAACTGAACGTCGGCGGCGCTCCTGACCTTCGGGATGACCACAACGTCGAGCTTTGCTCCCGCGGCACGAGCAACCGTCAGCAGGTCGTCCAGGACCCAGGGAGTACCGACCGAATTGACGCGTACGCCAATTACTTTGCGGCCCCAGTCGAGGTCACCGATCGCGGCACAGGCAGCGACGCGCGCCGAAGACTTCTCACCGACAGCAACCGAATCCTCCAGATCGAGGATTACATAGTCGGCCGCCGACGACGCGGCCTTCGCGAGCATCCGATCATTCGAAGCCGGAGTGGTGAGCACACTTCGACGCAGCCGCGCTGGAGGCGTGAGCATCAGACGACGATCTCCCCCGCGCGCAGCTTTTCGATGGCTTCGGGATCGAGGCCGATCTCAGCCAAAATCGAGTCCGTGTGCTCGCCGAGCAGCGGTGGCCCGAGCTCGTTCACGCTGTCGAGCGACGAGAAACTCGGGGCGAAATCGAAAACCTTGACAGGGCCGACCGCGCTGTCGATTTCCTTGACCAGCTTGCGATGCTTCAGGCGGGGGTGCTCCAGTGCTTCGTCGAACTCGTTGTAGGCACCGGAAGGTATCCCGAACTCGTGGAAACGCTCCAGCCAATAGCTCTGCGGCTGCGCAGCCATGGCATCGACCACAATCTTTTGCAGCTCGTCTTTATTCTGCAGCCGGAGTCCGTTACTGGAGTAATCCGGGTGATCGATCAGTTCGGGCAGACTCATCGCTTCGCAGAAACGGCGCCATTGGTCGTGACTGCCTGCACCTGCAGCGATGACGACACCCTTGTCGTCGCCCGCCTGATACACCCCATACGGGAACATCGTGTGGTGGTTCAGGCCCACACGGCCCGGATTTCTGCCCTGATACCAGGCCATATAGGGGAAGTAGCCGGTCCAGGTCATGACGGCGTCGAAGAGAGCGAGGTCGATTGTCTGGCCCTCACCGGTGCGTTCGCGGTGATATAGGCATTCCAGAATCGAGATCGTCGCGTACATGGAACCGGAGATGTCGGCGACGGAGACGCTGAGCTTGGCGGGTTCCGCTTCGGTGCCGTTCGTGCTGATCAAGCCCGATTCGGCTTGAATGATCAGATCGAGTGCCGCGCGGTCCGCTGAGGGGCCCGTTTGTCCGAATCCGCTGATGTGGCAGATGATCAGGTCGTCTTTGACGGAACGGAGCCGGTCGTCGTCGAGGCCCCAGCCGGCCAAGGTACCCGGCACGAAGTTCTCGATCACGACGTCCGCGTCGGCTAGTAGCCGCAGAAGAATGTCCACGCCTTCTTCCGAGCGGAGGTTCAGAGCGATGCTCTCCTTACCCGGGTTGACCCAGACGTGGCCCGAGCACATGCCGTTGACGTAGTCGTCCCAGTGGCGGATGAGGTCACCGCCTTGAGGGCGCTCGACTTTGATCACCCGTGCGCCCATCTGAGAGAGCAGCCGTGTACTCATCGGCCCCGAGACGCCCTGCGTCAGGTCGACGACTTTGATTCCGTGCAATGCAGAGTTCATCAGTGTTTTCCTTCGGTGGTGCGCACGGGACGTCGCTTGATCGAGACGGTGCGGATGCCTTCGACGACCGGGACGTCGTCTCCCTTGCGGCCGTGAAATCGATACGTGAGCAGGCCGGCGTTTTCGCGGTTCCCGTCCGGTGACAGCTCGAGAATTTCGCTCCTGGCGCGGAGGGTGTCGCCCTCGAACACGGGATTGTGCAGACGAACCCCTGTCAGCCCGACATCGGCGACAGCGTTCTCGGACAGATCCTCGGAGGTGAGTCCGATGACCACCGCGATCGTGACCGCGCCCATGACCAAGCGCTCTTCGAACCGACCGTCCATGAGTCCGTGGGCATAGGGAAGATTGAAATGTGCTTCGGCAGTGTTGAGCGTCGTATGGGTGATCCATAGATTGTCGACATTGTCGATGGTTCGACCGCGGGCGTGGTCGAACACCGTACCGACAGTGAAATCCTCGAAGAAGTTCTCACTGCCGGTGACGAAAGACAGATCCCATGCCTTGGGAGGTGCCGCGCTCATCGTTCACCCAGAATCCGGCGGGCAATGATCTCGCGCTGGATATCGCTGGTGCCTTCGCCGATCGGCAGTAGGCCGGCATCACGCCAGTAGCGGTTCACCTTCGAGTCGATGGCGTACCCGTTACCGCCATGAAGATAGAGCGCGTCCCAGGCGACCTTGTGCGCCATCTCCGCCGCGAACAGCTTGACCGCTCCAGCTTCCAGGTCGGCCCGTTTTCCTGTGTCAAAAGCTTCTGCGGCAGCGAACGTCATTGACCGTGCCGCCTGGATCTGCGTGTACATGTCGGCGAGACGAAAGCGAACGGCTTGGAAGTTCGAGATCGTCTTACCGAACTGAACGCGTTGTTGCGTGTAGGCCAATGCTTCTTCGTACGCAGCCTGGGCCAGACCGATACACCGTGACGCGAAAGTGATGCGCGCGGTTTCATAACCGCTCATGAGCTGCCGGAAGCCTTGTCCTTCAACACCTCCGACCAGAGCGCTCTCGGGCACCTCGAGGTCGTCGAGCGCCAGAGAGTAGGACTTCATGCCGTGGTAACCCGCCGTCGGGATGTGCGTACCGGTCAGGTTCGGCGGAAGGAACTTGCCGGCAGGCTTCTCGACCATGAACAGGCTGATACCGCCGTGCTTGTGCTCATTGCTCGTGCGGGCGTATACGAACAGCAGGTCCGCGCGATTGGCAAACGTTGTCCACTGCTTGTTGCCGTTGAGCACGTAGCCATTCGAGGTGCGCTTGGCCGTGGTCTTGATGTTGGCTGCGTCGGAACCTGCCTCGGGTTCGGTGCCCGAGCTGGACGTCATGATGTCACCGGACGCCATCCCTGCGAGATACTTGGTGCGCTGCTCATCGGTGCCGTACAGATGGAGGATGTGCCCGAGGGTGGAGTTGCGGTGGATGACGCTCCCCACCGAAAGGCTTGCCTTTGCGAGCTCTTCGGTCACGACACACAGCGCAGCTGTGTCCAGGCCGAGACCGCCATGTTCCTCGGGAAGTGTCACTCCGAACAGACCAAGTGCCCCCATCTTGGCGAGAACCTCGTCGGGAATCTGTTTGTCTTCCAGGTCGAGCGTTTGGGCGATCGGCTCGATCTCGCGTCTCGCGAATTCGCGGGTGCTTTCCTGAATGGCCAGGTGGTCTTCTGTCAAGTAGGTCACGTCGTCTTTTCCTTCATTCGCGCGAGATTGGTGCGTTGGAAGCTCAGCACTTGTTGCTGGTCTTGGTTGAAGCCGGCAGTTCGCCAGGTCACGATTCCCCAGCCGGGCTTGGACGAGGAAACACGGCAGCTCAAGGTCTCGGACCGGGCGTAGACGGTCTCTCCGTCGTAGACGGGGCGATCGAACACCAGATCATCGATGCCAAGAAAGGGCCCTCCGGCCTCTGACAGGTCCTCGACGGACAGCCCGAGAATAGTGGTGAATACGAGCATCGGATTGATCACCGCTCCGTCATAACCCTGGGCAGCGGCGTAATGGTCGTTGAAATAGATCGGGCAGAAGTTCATCGTCATCGTGCTGTACGTCTTGCTCTCAGAGCCCGAAAGTGTTCGACCCCAATGGTGGTCGAAGGTCTGACCCACGTGAAAGTCTTCGTACAGCAATCCGCGCTCGCGCCGGATTGTTTTCTCGCTCACTGGGCACCACGCCGTCCGGCCGTCTCCGAGAAGGCGTCGACCAACTGCGAGACGCTGAGGTTTTCGACCTCCAACACGGTCTTGGACACCTCCTCGGCCGTTGCCTCGTCCCAGCGACGGGTCACGTTGCTGCGGAACTTGGCGACGACCTCTGACTCGGTGAGTGGCTGCTCGTGGGTGCCACGACTCGATGCGTGACGCTTCTGCAGCACGGATCCATCGTTGAAGGTGATGACGACCTCACCCGGGAAGTGCGCCGGGTAGTCGCTCTGTTCATCGACAGGGCAGGTGACGAGGGCCGCGATCCGGCGCACTGCCGGATCGTCGAGCGGTTGGTCGTAGAAGGATGCGAGGTCGACCCGGCCTTGCTGAAGAGCCAGCGCGACGGCGAACTGGATACTGAACAGAGCGTCATAGATGGTCTCCGGCGCGATGCGGCGATCAACCGGGGCTGCCACCGCCGGTATGAGCCGTTCGCTGGTGGGTGCGGAGATCGACGCGATGTCGTCGAGACTGCGTCCGGAGTCGAGCAGTTGTTCGCGCAGTTCGAGGGCGGCATCTATGAAGGCATGGGTGAAATGGCAACAGGGATAAGGCTTGAGCGCCAGTTCCGCAGACATCCAGTGGCTACCGAGATCGTCCAGGTGAAGTGCGGTGCGATCAGGTACCCGGCCGAGGTGACTCATGAAGAGCCCGTTGTCGCCCTCGAACACCGAAGCGGGGCCGATGAAACCCTCCTCGGCCAGCGTGCTCGCAACGATGCCGCTGTGAGCAGCCCATCCTGGGTGCAGACGCTTGAGCCACGAGTGATGCAGTTCGAGGATCCCGGCAGCCTGGCTGCCGGCAAGACCCATGGCGCGGACAATTGTCTCGGGCGACGACCCACGGACGCTGCCGGTTGCGCACACTGCGCCAAAGGTGCCCAGAATGCCGGTCGGATGAAATCCTCGATCGTGGAACTCGCCCTGCCCTGCAATGGCCAGGCGTGTTCCGACCTCGATGCCGATGATGTAGGCCAAGAGCAGGTCCGTGCCGCCGGCATCCTCGGCCTCTGCCACGGACAACGCCGAGGCGAGCGCGGGAGCACTGGCGTGATGGATGGCTTCGATGTGCGTGTCGTCGAAGTCGAGGCCGTGGATCAGCGTCCCATTGACCAGTGCGGCCGATGCTGCCGGGAGCGGTGTTCCCCAGCCGAGCACTCGGCTGTCCTCACCGCGGCCGAGACGTATTCCGGCGCGGTGCACCGATTCACCGAAGTCCATTGTTGTAGAGGCGACTGCGATGCCAAGACAATCCGCCAGGTGCAGCACTGCTCTATCGCGGACAGGGCGTGGGACGTCTTCGATCGTCAGCTCCGAGGCGAAGCCGGCAAGCTCGGATGCGATCATAGAGTAACCTCCAATTGACAGACAATTACATTGACTGACTATTACTGTACATGTAACCGTGGAGCTGGCAATAGAGTTTGCGCAAGCCGATAAAGCGAGACTGTCGGACAACTGCCGGGCATGCTTGGCAGTAGTTCGGGCCTCTTTGTAAAGGAGACGTGATGACGTCGAACAGCGACTTCGATCTATCGGACCTGGACCTCAGCGCGTTCCGAGTTCGGCTCAGGACGTGGATCGGCGAGAACATCGCTCATCTCGCGCCCGCGAGCAGCACTGAGGACTCCCGACGAGAAACCAACCAGCGAATGTACGACGCCGGTCTGCTGGGTCTCACCTGGCCGACGGAGCTCGGAGGACGAGCGCTCAGTGCCGCACACCAGACCGTCTGGAACGACGAGATGCGGGACTACCAGTGGTCGCTTCCCTATTCGGCGGTCACCGTGGGTATCTGCGCACCCACGGTTCGCGATTTCGGGACAACCGAGCAGAAAACCCGACACATCCCCCGCATGTTGCGCGGCGACGAGCGTTGGACCCAGCTGCTGTCCGAGCCGGGAGCAGGATCCGACCTGGCAAGCGTCTCGACCACCGCTACGCTTCAGGGCGACGAATACGTCATCACCGGCCAGAAGGTGTGGACCTCACTCGCCGTCGAGTCGGATCTTGCGTTGGCACTGGTGCGGACCTCGCGTGAAGAGCGCCGACACAACGGTCTGACCATGATCGTGGTCGACCTGAAGGCACCCGGGGTTGAGATCCGCCCGCTGCGTGAGATCACCGGTGAGACGAACTTCAACGAAGTCTTCCTCGACGAGGTCAAAGTGTCCCCCGAGGCCATTCTCGGCGAAGTCGGCGGGGGCTGGGCCGTACTGATCGCGATGCTCACACACGAACGTCTGGCGCTCGGAGCCGGGACGACCGGTTCGAGGATGGATGCTGACGTCTTTGAAACACTCGTCGAACTCAGCCGCGATCGCGGCGTGATCGATGAGCCCCACGTCTCCGCAGCGCTGCTCGACCTCTACATCGAACAGCGGATCCTCGACCTCAACGGAATCCGGATCCGCCGCGCCATCGAGACCTCGAACCCGCAGGGACCGCTCGGATCCTTCGTCAAGGTCGGCACCGGTGCCGCAGCTGAAGCGGCCGCACGGGCCAGCGCGCTTGTCGCAGGCAAGGCCACCATGGCCTGGTCCGCGAAGGACGCCGCCGCCCAGGAGGCGGCGCACCTCATGCTCAGCTTCCCCATGGCGTCGATCGCCGGCGGAACCACAGAAATTCAGAAGAACGCGATCGCCGAGCGGCTACTGGGGCTTCCCCGAGGAAGCTGACAGGCCAACCCACGACCACTCGGACGCTTTGAGAGGACTCCCCCATGTACATACCCATTCCGATGAACGACGAGCACGTCGCGATGGACGACACCATTCGCCACCTCCTCGCGCGTTCCGTCGCTCTCGAAGACGTTCGCGGTGTCCTGGACCTGGGCGCGGATGGACTGCGCAACACCACGGTGTGGAAGCAAGCCTCGGCAATCGGGCTGCCCGGTATCACCATCCCGGAGCAATACGGAGGCATGGGCGGGACCCCATTGGACATGTTTGTCGGCTTCCGAGCATGGGGCAAAGTTGTGCACCCATCGCCGTTGTTCTCGTCGATCGCGCTGGCGGCGCCGGCCCTGGTACAAGCGGGCTCAGTGGCCGCCAGGAAAGAGCACCTTCCCGGTATCGCTTCGGGTGAGGTTCTCGCGGCGTTGGCCGCCTACGAAGACTCGGCCGGCTGGGATCTCGACCGCATCACGACGACTGCGACACCGTCACAGGACGGTGCTTATCTGCTCACCGGCCGGAAGCTGCAAGTCCTCGATCTCACCGGGGCCGACGTGGTCCTCGTGGTCGCAAGGGCTGACTTCGGGATCGGCCTCTTCGCAGCCGATCGAGATGATCCCGGTTTCACCGACGAACCGCTCACAAGCTTTGATCTCACTCGCTCACTCAGCCACCTGGAGCTCAATCGCGTTCCGGCGCGGCTGGTGTCAGATGAGCATGATTGCGCACCGCAGTTGAGGGAAGCACTCCGCGAAGCGGAGTTGTGCCTCGTGGCGGACTGCATCGGTGGAGCGGAAGCGGCACTCGACATGGCCATCTCCTACGCCAAGGTCCGCGAGCAATTCGGCCGCCCCATCGGCGGGTTCCAGTCGATCAAACACAAGCTGGCCGACTTGGCAGTGACTGTGGAAGGAATGATCTCGTCGGGGTGGACCGCCGCCGAGGAAGCCGAAGCGGGCGGAAAGACCGCCTATGACGACCTCCTCCTCGCCAAGATCTACTGCACGGACGCGTATTACAGGGTCGCGCGCGCCAACATCCATGTTCACGGTGGTATCGGGTTCACCTGGGAGCATCCGGCACACCTGTACTTCCGCCGCGCCGTCGCGAACTCGATGCTGTTGGGTGATGAGGACGTCGACCGGTCCACTCTCTTCGCGCGCCTCGTGAGCCGCCAGGCCGGGGAGGGCGCATGAGCAGCAGCTCGGACCTACTCCAGGAAGACGCTATCCGGCGGCTGATCGCCCTCTACGCTTTCAAACTCGACGACCGCGACTACAGCGCGCTGGCCGCCATGCTGCATGAAGACTGCGTCATGGCGGTGGGGAGTTTCAAACAGACCGGCCGCGATGAAATGATCGCCGCTGTGGCGAATATGCAAACGCAGGAGCCAGGCCGGCACCTTCTGGGCCCGACTGTCGTCCAGCTGGGAGATCAAGGCCACGCGTCGGCCTGGACAGACATGGTCGGAATCGTTCCCGGACCGGACAGCAGCCAGGTCATCGCAGGAACCTGGCGCTATCACGACCGCCTCGTTCTGGGCGAGGACGGCTGGCTCTTCACACACCGTTTCCTGCATTCTCCGGCGGAGCCGCTCATGTGGGGAGCGCCCTCAGTTCCGACGCGGTGATGGGTTCGGGCCAGTTACAGCGTGAGCACACGTCAGGAATGTCCCGCGGCCTGACTTTGCTTTTCGCCATCGCCGGGGGCGCTGCCGTCGGCAACCTCTACTGGGCCGGGCCACTGCTCAGTGACATCGGCGAGTCACTGGACGTGTCGGATGGACAGGCCGGACTTCTGGTGACGGTCACGCAGATCGGCTACGCCGTTGGCATTTTCCTGGTGGTACCACTCGGTGACACCGTGAACCGTCGACGCCTCATTCCGTCGATCATGCTCTGCTCGGCCGCCGCATTGGTGGCGTGCGCTGCCGCCCCCAACTTTGCGGTGCTCCTTGTCGCATTGGCCGCGCTGGGGCTGACCACGGTGTCGGCACAGCTTCTGACGCCGCTGGCCGGCGACCTTGCTCGGGACGAGCAGCGTGGGCGCGTTCTCGGAACTGTCGTGTCCGGTCTCATCATAGGAATCCTGCTGTCTCGGACCGTCAGTGGTTTTGTCGCCGACGCCTTCGGTTGGCGCGCAATCTACCTCGCGGCGGCCGTGCTGATGACGCTCCTGGCAATCGTCCTCATCGTTGTACTTCCGACAGCTCCGGAGCGGCCGGCAATCGGCTACCGCAGATTGCTCCTCTCGGTTTTCGGCGCTGTACGCCAACACAAGACAGTCCGTGTGACGATGATCATCGGAATGGCCGCCTTCGCGGTCTTCACGATGTTCTGGACCGGCCTCACATTTCTCCTGAGTTCTCCTCCGTTCTCGTACTCCGTCAACCAGATCGGACTTGTCGGACTTGTCGGACTGGCAGGCGCCGTGGCCGCTCGTCGTGCCGGCGCACTGTACGACCGTGGCCTGTCAGTACCCGCCACCGGCATCGCACTGGTGCTCACCCTCGTGGCCTTGGCGTTCGCCGGTTTCGGCGCACAGTCCATCGTGGTGATCATCGGCTCCGTCCTCCTGTTCGACGTGGCGATCCAGATGGTCAACATCCTCAATCAGACCCGCATCTTGTCGATCGACCCTACGGCCCGTAGTCGGCTCAACACCGCCTTTGTCACAGTCAACTTTGTCGGAGGCGCCTTCGGATCCGCACTCGCCGGCATTCTCTGGCAAGTCGGCGGGTGGTCCGCGCTGGTTTGGGGCGCAGCAGCGCTCATCGTGTCGGCGTCAGCGGTGTGGCTCGGCTACCGAGGCCTACTCACCGGCACCGTCGAATCCGCTGCGGCCAAAGGATGACACCTCACACGGGCCCCTGTCCGCCGCTCAGCGCGCAACTGCGCTGAGCGGCCGTGGACCGCGGTCTCACCAGCCGAAGGTCGCCGAGACAGTGCCGCCCATGAGTGCGGCCTTCTCGTCCTTCGACAGAGGGAGATGGTCTCTGAATGCCGCGACAGAGTCGCCGTAGGACACCAGCTTGAGGGCGCGCGTCCAGTCCGTACCCCACATGCAACGCTCAATTCCGAACGAATCAAAGTAACGAGCCAAGGGCGACCACAGGTCTGTGAACGGGAACGGCTCGTGCGACAGAGTAGGTGCAGCCGAGATCTTGACGGAGACGTTGTCGTACCGGGCCAAGGAAAGCACGCTGCCGATTGCCGCGAAGGGGTCGGACGGCACGGGGGGCTCGAAAGGTTGAGCCAAGCCCAGGTGGTCCAGAACGAATCGCGTTTCCGGGTACAACTGGGCCAGCCGGTCGAGGTGCTGCAGCTGACCAGGGCAGTAGACACAAATCGGGAAGTCGAATTTCTGCGCGGCTGTGACGACAGCCTTGACTTCGGCCGACGCAGCGTCGAACCCCTCGATCACGCCCGGCATCAGCCGGATCCCGACCGAGCCGGGGATGTCGCCCCAGCTGTCGATGTCTTCCACTGCGCCGGCCACATAAGGATTGATCGGGGCGATGATCCGGAACCTATCTGGGTTCTGCCGGTAGACATCAGCGGTGTAGCTCGAGTCGTTGTGGTAAAACGCCCACGACGACACTGCCAGCGCACAGTCCACACCCGCCGCGTCCATCGCAGCGAGCATTTCCTCGCCGGTCATCGAATCGGGTCCCACCAGTCGGCCTTTCCATGGGCGACCCGGGTGATCCGGTTCGTATACGTGTACCTGCGCATCGATGATGGGCGTGGTCTGCGCAGCAGCGGACGACGTCGACTCTTGTGACGGGCTCATTTCTCCAAATCCTCTTCTCTCTCATGGCATCACATGCCTGCTCTCGACACCGATGTCGGCGCCGTTCGATCGAATTTGCTCCCTAGCGGCCGAACCAGACAGGAGCTCGCTTCTCGGCGAAAGCCGTCGCACCTTCCCGCGCGTCGCGGGACTCATAGATCGGCCGCGCCAGCCGGTCCTGTTCCGACCACTCGTCCGCCCGCGACCACTCGGCGGCCGCCCGCGCGATCTGCTTGGTTGCCGTCACTGCGAGTGGACCATTCGCGGCGATCGTCGAAGCGAGCTCGAGCGCCACCGAGAGAGCCTCACCCTCGCCGGTCAACCGATTCACCAAACCCAACTCCGCGGCTCGCCGCGCGGAGATGGTGTCGCCGGTCAGGAGCATCTCGAGCGCGATGGCCGTCGGGATCCGTTGCGGCAGCCTCATTGCGGCTCCCCCGCCGGCCACAGTTGCCAATTTGACCTCAGGCACTCCGAAAGCAGCGGCTTCCGAAGCCACAACCAGGTCGCAGGCCAACATCAACTCGAAGCCGCCGGCAACTGCCCATCCCTCCACTGCCGCGATCAGAGGCTTGCGCGGCGGAAGCTGCGTCAGCCCACCGAAACCCTTACCCTCGACCCACGGCAGATCTCCGGCCAGAAGCGCTTTGAGATCCATTCCGCTACAAAATGTCCCGCCCGCGCCCGTCAACACCCCCACGCGGAGCTCATCATCGGAATCGAGTTCCTGCACAGCGTCCGCAATCCGTCGTGCGACGTCCCCGTTGACTGCATTGCGGACTGCCGGCCTATTGATGGTGATCACCAGGATGCGGTCCCGGACGGTGACCGTAACCGTCGGCTCTCCTTCGTCGACAATGGGCTTCATGGAACGATGACTGCCCGTCCGAGCAGTTCCCCGGCGTCCAGCTTGCGGTAAGCGACCACAGCCTCTTCCAGGGCGAACTCCTCGACACGAACCTCGACCAGCCCCGCGCGTGCCAAGTCCAGCACTTCGCCGAGCTCGCTCCGGGAACCCCAGTAGGGCGCACGCACCGCAACACCGAGCGGAGTATGACCGAATCCCGTGGCGACCGAACCGCCGCCTATCCCCACGATCTGTATACAGCCGTCGATGGCCACCACGTCTCGCGCAAGATCCAGGGTGGATTGCGCGCCGGCAAAATCAAACACCACCTGTGCGCCGGCAACTCCGGTCAGTGTGCGGATCTCATCTGCAGTTCGATCGCCTGCGAGGAGCGCGTGGTGAGCACCGACGTTCAGAGCCATGTCGAGCCGGTCCCTGTTGAGATCGACGGCGACAACGGTGGCTCCCGTGATGGCGCGGATGATCTGCACTGCCACGTGCCCGAGTCCGCCGACCCCGATCACCACGACATGCGCCCCAGGAAAGAGCTTGTCCTGAGACGACCGGATCGCGTGATAGGGAGTCAGACCAGCGTCCGTCAGTGACACCGCCTTGACGGGATCGAGGCCGTCGAGAGGGACAAGAAAGCGCTTGTCGTGCACGATCAGGTATTCAGCGAGGGCACCCGGTTCACCGAGACCCGGCGGCTTGATACCCAGTTCCGCGGCGTGTGGGCAATAGTTCTCCTCGCCCCGCGAGCATGCTCGACAACGCCCGCATCCGCGTGGGCCGTATACGGCGAAGGATTCTCCGACTTCGACATCCGAGACACCCGGCCCCAGCTTGTCCACTGTCCCCGCGCCCTCGTGTCCGAGTGTGAGCGGCAGCCCGTATCCATACTGATCCGCGGGTTGGCTCATCAGTCCAAGATCCGAGTGACACAAGCCGGCGGCCGTTACCCGTAGCCGAATCTGACCTGGGCCCGGCTCAGGCTTGTCGATGTCGACGACCTCAGGGCCTCTTCCGAGGTGTCGATACTGGACAGCTCGCATAACGTCCTCCTGATCCGACTCAGACGGGTCTGATGGCTTTTGCTCGGTAGTCCGGGGCGCGCCGGCGGGGTCACCCCTTCTCCGTCGTGAGTGAGCGTACGCCTCAGCAATGGATTGCGATACAATTGTCTGATATTTCGAATCAGTTCAACGACCGCAGGCGTCCGCCGCCGAGAATGCAGCGCGCCATCGAAAGGTACGAACGTGAGTCTTCTTTTCAGTCCGATCACATTGCGAGACGTCACCGCACGAAATCGGGCCTGGGTGGCACCGATGTGTCAGTACTCGGCCATCGATGGTTTGCCGAATGACTGGCACTTGGTCCACCTGGGTTCGTTCGCCCGCGGCGGAGCAGGTCTGGTGTTCACCGAGGCGACCGCAGTGTCGCCCGAGGGTCGAATCACGCCTGAAGACACCGGGATCTGGAACACTGAGCAGCAGCAAGAATGGTCCCGCATCGTAGATTTCGTACACGGACAGGGTGCTTTGGCGGGGCTACAGCTGGCGCACGCCGGCGGCAAGGCCTCGACGTATTCCGGATTCACCGACAGCCGTGGACCCGTCGCGGACGCCGACGGTGGCTGGCAACCGGTTGCACCGTCCGTCGACTCGTTCCCGGGTGTTCGCGACGACGCACTGCCACTGGACCACAGCGGGATCGCACGAATCGTGGCTGCGTTCGGCGATGCGGCCGAACGTGGAGTAGCGGCCGGTTTCGACGTGCTCGAAGTGCACGCGGCACATGGGTATCTGCTTCAGGCGTTCCTGTCCCCCATCTCGAACCTGCGCGACGACGAATACGGCGGACCTTTCGACAATCGGGTCAGGTTCCTACTCGAGGTGGTCCAAGAGATCCGCGGACGTGTAGCTGCAGGCGTTCCCCTGGTGGTCAGGGTCTCGGCCACCGACTGGGCCGAAGGGGGCTGGACCGGTGACGACACAGTCCGGCTGAGTGCGCTACTCCGGGACGCGGGAGTTGACCTGATCGACAACTCCTCGGGCGGGACTGCGCTGGCCAAGATCCCTGTCGGCCCCGGCTACCAGGTGCCCTTCGCTCGGCGCGTCCGCCAGGAGGCCCAAATCCACTCCGGCGCAGTAGGAATGATCACCGAGGCAAAGCAAGCCGAAGACATCCTCGCCGACGGGTCTGCTGACGTGATCCTCGTCGGGCGCCAGATGCTGCGCGACCCCCACTGGCCACTGCATGCAGCAAGCGAGCTCGGTGAATCACTGACCGAGCTGTGGCCCGTCCAATACCGGCGCGCAGCTCGCTGAGATCGAGCGGGCACTGATACGTGCTGAAAGTAACCCGCTGAATCGCGATCAGGTCGGGAGGCGCGCCTGCGGCGCCTCCCGACGCCACACTCACCAGTGTCGAACGGGGTTCTGCGGATTCGGCATTCCGGAGTAGTACCCGCCGGGCACCCATCCCTGCACGCTCACCAATCTCTCCGCGAACTTCCAGCCATCTGCGACCTTCACGATGCGGTCCTCGTAGGTGCCCCAATGGTCCAGCCCTCGGTCCGTGAGCGCTTGGACATAGACGAATGTATACGCCGTGGTGGGATCCACCCGGCGTATCTCGCGACTGGTGACGTGATGTTGGATGTATTCTGGTCCATCAGAGGGCATTTCGAGCGCGGCCACGCGCTCCCACCCTTTGTTTATCGCCTGGCGGCCTTCCGCACGCCCGAAGGGCGTGTGCAGGATTCCCTCCGGCAGAAACATATCGAGCACCCCGTCGGCAGCATCCCGATCGATTCGAATGGGAAAGATGCCGAAGAGCCGATCCATTCCAATCACGAAGTTGTCGAGCAACTGTCCGATCTCAACGATGTCTACGGCTTCAGACTGCTCCACGAATCCTCCTGTATATCAGACAATTAACCAGTCAGACAGTACACTAACACTCGGCACCGGACCTGTAGATTACGCAGTTCACAGCCAGCGAGTGCCCGACTTCCGCGAAAGGACCACCGCTATGCCCTCCGACCGCCCGATGCCTGTAACCCCTATGCCGGTAACCGATTTCACTCCCGCCATGCAAGCCGCGACCGGACCCACGGCAAGTCCCACGTCGCTTGCGATGACCGGACTCATCGGCAAGACAGGTTCCTTGGCCGACACATTTCTGCCGTTCTACACCGCATTGACGAAAGAGGAGAACGTCCTCGGCTTCAAGCTCACCGAGCTGGTAAGGCTCGCGGTGGCCACTACAACCGGCTGCGAAGCATGCTTGGCTTTCCGCAATCCCAAAGCAATTGAACAGGGAATGAACGCGGATGCGCCGGACCTGTTCGACGAGCTCGATACCGCAGACTTCACGCAGCGTGAGCGAGCCGCAATTCGGTACACACTCGCGTTCTGCACAAATCACCACCTCGTCGACGACGCAATGTGGGACGAACTCAAATCGGTCTTCGACGACCAAGAAATCATGACCCTGTGCCTATACGTCGCGACCTTTCTGGGAACCAGCCGCCTGTCGCATGCAGTGCGGTTGATCGACGCGCACTGCACCCTTCCCGGATACCGGCTTTCTGCAGTCACCGAAGCGAAGGCCGCTCAGACTTTCAGCTGAGTCCCGGAGTGTGGCAATCCGATTCTTCCCATGCAGCTCGAGCAATCAGCCCAGGAGTCCTTCGACTCCTGGGCTGATTCGCGCTACTGCCTCGTCATGCACTTCGGATAGCTTGCTTTACTGCAGCTTTCGGCTACAACGGTGGGGTCATGCCTGCGGCTCCGGAACGCGGCTGCTCAGGAACGAGTCTTCGATCTCATCGATTCGGGCGCGGGCGTCAGCCGCAGTCAGGTCCATTTCGATTCGACCACGACGCATGACATAGACCCGGTCCGCGTACAGCAAAGCCTTTCGGGCGTGCTGCTCGATGAGGAGAACACCGCATCCCCGCGATTGCGCTGCTTCACGAACGGCCTTGAGCAGCCGCTCGACGATCAGCGGAGCCAGTCCGAGCGACATCTCGTCGACCAGCAGCAGGCTCGGTTCACGGCATAGCGCCCTGGCGAGGCTCAGCATCTGCTGCTCGCCTCCAGACAGCAACCCACCCCGAACATGCAACCGCTTTTCAAGCTCGGGAAAGAGCGCAAGCGCGTCCTCTGTAGCGACCCCACCCGCCTTCAGATTGTCTGTGACCGAGAGGGTTTTGAAGATCGAGCGCTCTTCGGTCACATAGCACAGGCCCCGACGTGCCCGGTTGTGAAGCGGGGCCGTCTCAGGCTTACCGTTGAAGAACACCTCGCCGGCGTGCAGTGGGAGGACGCCGCTCAGCGCGAGCAGGGTCGTTGTCTTTCCGGCACCGTTGGCGCCGAGCAGTGTCACGACTTCTCCTGCGTCGACGTGCAGGTTGATATCGTGAATGACCGGCTGCGAACCGTATCCTGTGGTCAAGCCGTGCACATCCAGAACCACGCTCATCAGAAGCCATCCTTTGCCGTAGAAGTTCCGGCCATGGTCACGGCCGGCGGTGTGCTCACTGTTGGATCCTCGATCAGCTCGTCAGTTGTCTCGCCCAGATACGCTGCGATGACTGCGGGATTGTTTCGGACCTGCGCCGGGGTGCCTTCGGCTATCTTCTTGCCGAAATCAAGAACGACGATCTCATCGCATACGCTCATCACGAAGTTCATGTCGTGCTCGACAAGGAGCACCGCCATCCCCCAGTCAGCGGCCAGGCGCCGGACCAAGCTGGCCAGTTCCGCCGTCTCGGCGTCGCCGAGGCCTGCGGCAGGCTCATCGAGGAGTAGAACGCTCGGCGTGGTCGCGACTGCGCGTGCAATCGCAAGCAGTCGCCGCTTTCCGTAGGGCAGGTCCTCCACCTTGGTCTGCAGATCCGCTTCGAGGCCGAATTCCTTGATCGCTGCGACCACCTCACCTGGCAACTCAGGTTGGGTTGGCAGCACGAGGTCACGAACGTAGGAGAAGAGGTCGCGTGGGTCGGACGCAACTCGAAGGTTGTCGATGACCGTCGAGTCCTCGAACAACTCCAGCGACTGGAAAGATCGGCTCAAGCCCTGGCGCGAACGTTTGATCACGCTCCACTTGTTGATGGGTTGCGTATCCAATTCGATGGTGCCATCGGACACCTTCGCAAACCCTGTGATGGCGTCGATGAGAGTCGTCTTTCCGGCTCCATTGGGACCGATCAGACCCACAATTTTGCCGGGGGTGACCGCCAGCGAGACCTCATCGACGGCCACCGTCACACCGTATGTCACAGTCAGTCCGGAGACTTTCAACACCCGCGGGTCGACTTTCGCACGAACCTCAGCTGGAAGTGCGACAGGCTTTTCCGGTTTGATGGCAATCGCACTGAAGCTCTTCCCCAGCTTGCCACGGACCCAACGGATCTGGTTGCCCGTTTCCTTTGCGATTCCGTGCTGGTTCATCAGGACGAGCACGATCAACAACACACCGGTGATGAGCGGGACGTATTCCGCGATCCCCGCAAACACACGATCACCGACAACTGTTCCCAACCCACCCGGGGCCAAAGTCGCCCCGAATATCGGGCCCATGATGAAACCGATACCGCCGATCATGGCCCATGCGACGGCCGAGATCGACTCGAAGCTAGTCCACGTCGCGTAGCTGATCGAGGTGTTGCGGAAAGCCAACAGGATTCCGCCGGCCGCAGCCAGCGCCGCCGCCAGTCCGAAGGCGTACAGCTTCGCTCCCTGGACGCTGATGCCAAGGGCCGCCGCTGCGCGCTCGTTGGTGCGGACTGCGATCAATCGGCGACCGCTCCGCCCCCTTCGCACGTTGGCCACAGCCAGACATCCGACGATGAGAACAGCAAGAGTCACATAGCCATAACGGGCAGGATGGCTGATCGCGCCGATGTCTATCCCGAAAAGATGCGGGCTGTCGATCTGGGTGCCTCTGTAGTCGCCGGTGTAGCTGGAGTTCAGGAAGAGCATCAACTCCAGCGTGCTTCCCAGACCGAGCGTGACAACCGCGAAGTTGATCCCTCGCGTCCTGACGGCCGGCAGCACGAACGCGAGGCCCAGCGGAACCGTACCCAGGACACCCGCAAGAGCGCCGGCCCAGAAGGGCCAACCCTGGTCTGCCACCAGGCGACCCGCGATCCACGCACCGAATCCAGCGAGCGCGAATTGTGCCAACGAGAGTTGTCCGGTGTATCCGGTGACGACCACCAGGGACAAGAGGATCAAGGCGGTGGCCATGGTGATGGTGAAACCGTCCTGCCAGGCAACCGGGGTGAAGCCGACGGCGAGCACCCCGACCACCACTGCGGCCGCGACATACACGAACTTGACGCGACCATCACCGATTGCAGGAAGTCGCTGGAGGAAGTAGTCACGCATCGGCAGGGTTTGTCCGCGCGCCACCATGAACACCACGATCAGGATGAACGGTACTGACGTACCAAGGCCTGGTTGCTGCACATACCGCGTCAATTCGACTTCGGCCACGCCGATGACGAGTGACGCCACCAAGGCAATGGGAAAGGACCTGAAGGAGGCGATCAGGGCGGCCGCAAGAGCAGCCAGCACCATGTTCGTCAACACCGATACCTGCAAGGTCACGATCGGGATGATGAGAATAGCCGCCACTCCGGCGAGAGCCGAGCCCAAGGCCCAGTTGGCGGTGGCGATCACATCCGGCGACCAGCCGAGTGTCGCGGCGGACCGTTGGTTCTCGGCGACAGCGGCGGTTCCGACGCCGAACTTGGTGAACTTGTACAGCGCCCACAGCGCGATCGCGAGGACTACGGCGATCACGAGGAGGTAGATGCGGTCGGTGGAGACCTTCACGCCGCCGATACTGACGGAGTCAACCGGGAGCGTGCTCGGAACAAACCGGATTTCGGTCGTGAAGACAAGGACCACCAACGACTGCAGGGTGATCAGGATCCCGAGGGTGGCCACCACCCGCGCAAGAGGAGAAGCTTGGCGCAGTGGCCTCATCACCAGCAGGTGGGTGGCGGCTCCGATGACGGCCGAAGCCGCCACGCCCGCAATCAAACCGACCACAAACGGGTGCCCGTGGTCGACGCTGATCGACCAGTAGATGTACGCGCCCGCCATACCGATGGCGCCGTGGGCGAAGTTGAGCACACCCGATCCGCGATAGATCAGTACGAGCCCTTGGGCCGCCAAGGAATACAGGGCACCTAAACCCAATCCCAGAAAAGCGAATGTAATGACTTCTTGCATTGTGAAGCACCCCTAGCGGTGTCAAGAATAGTGAGGTATCGAAATTGAGAGTTGGAGACGGATACTCGCCCAGGCGGCCTGGGACTTCCCTGCGGGCTTCGAGTTGGCTACCGAGCTGCAGAGACTTTCGCGGCCTCGACCTCGGGGACGCGACCGGGTTTCGTCGTTCGGGCGAAGGCACAACCGATCAGAGCGATCACGCACAGCGTCGCCTGCACCGACACTGCGTAGACCCAGTTACCAGGTGTGCCATCGATGAGACCGATCGCAATCGACGGGATGAACCCGAACAGCAAGCCGGCGATCTGCATTCCGACCGCCAGGCCGCCGTATCGAACGCCGACGTCGAACTGTCCCGCGAAGAACGCCATGGTGCTGCCGTTACCGACGCTGTAGACGAGGGCGTACACCGCAATCGCCGCCACGTAGATGACGACCATGTTGTGTGTGTTGAACGACCAGAGATAGACCGCGAAGGCCGGGATGCTGAACACCGCTCCGTAGATGAAGACCGGCTTGCACCCCACGCGATCCGATAGCCACCCTCCCAGCGGCACGGTCAGGAGCGACACGGCGGTGACTGCTACGAGCATCCACAGGATGGACGAACTCGGCAGACCCACGACCTTCGTGGCGTAGGCCAGGCCGAAGACGGTGACCATCGTGTGGGTCCCTTGGAACAGAGCCATCGCCGCGACGGTCAGTAGTGCACCCTTGTGATCGCGGAAGAGCACCCACAGCGGTGATACCTGCTTTGCCGGCTGGTGTGCCTTTGCTTCCAAGAACTCCTCCGGCTCGTCGAGCCCTCGCCGGATCACATAGCCGAGCACGATCAACAGTCCGCTGAACAAGAACGGTATCCGCCATCCCCACGACATCAGCTGATCATCCGGGAGCATTGCCACCGGCACGAACACGAGATTGGCGAGGATGAATCCGGTGAGGTTTCCCGACTGAATCCAGCTGGCGTTGAAGGCCTTTCGAGACGAGTCGGAGCTCTCGACCACCAGACTGACTGCTCCTGCCGTCTCACCGGCGGCCGAGACGCCCTGGACCAGACGCATCACGACAAGCAGTATCGGAGCGGCGACACCTATCTGCTCATAGGAGGGCAGCGCACCGATGATCAGCGTCGCACTTCCCATCATCACCAACGTCAGAACCAAGACCCTCTTACGAGAGAACTTGTCCCCGAAATGTCCCCAGAGCAGAGCACCGAAGAAGCGTGCGACGTAAGCCACGCCGAAGGATGCAAGCGAGACCAGTAGAGCGAGATCGCCTGCTGCCGAGAAGAACACTGTTCCGAAGACCAGAGCTGAAGCCGAAGCGTAGATGAAGTAGTCATAGTACTCCAGAACACTTCCAAAGTATGCGGCAAGCGCTGCGCGCCGGCCCTGTTGGCCCTGCTGATGCGACGACGAACTTCTCACTGATCGGGGGCTACGAGATTCAGAAGGGTTCGTCGTCATGTGATTCCTTTGCTCTTGATTTCATCGTTGTAAGACGATTTGACAGTTGGAGCAGTGCGCCCTGTCTCCGGTAGAACCGAAGAACCCTGGCTACATATCGATTTCGCGATATGGGCGATGACACGCCCAAGCCCCGGGTGGGGGCTTGGGCGTGCGCGAACTAGTCCCCCTTGGGCGGGGTGCTCGCCGCCGGGATCGGGGTGCCGGCCATCGGAGCGGTCATGTCATAGAAGGCACCATCAGCGAACGGAGTGATCTTGCCGTCCTTGATCACCGAGTATGTGATCGACCGATTGACTTGGTTCTTGAATGCGCCACCCAGTCCGTCGTACGACTTGGCGAAGTCGACGCCGGGGGCCACACCCGGGAAGGTCGACACATGCTTTTGTGCAGCGGCGAGGAACGTGTTGTGGTCGAGAGGGCCGGTAATACCTTCGACGACAGAGGTGAACTCGTCATATGCCGCCCAAGCGCCCAGTGCTCCGATGCTGTTGAACACGAGGTCCGAATCCGGCTTGTACTGTTTGATCGCTGCGCGCAGGTCGGCGTAGGCCGGAGTCGACAGATCTTGGTACATGCCCGTGACCACAGCGCCGTCGGTCTGCTGAGAGAACTGCTTGGCAACGTTTTCGGTCAGGAGGCCCTGCAATCCGTAGATCCGCTGGTCTCCTCCCTGGGATGCGAATGCACTGAGGAAGGGCGCGAGGCTCGCTTCGGGGATCGGAGAGATAAGGCAATCGCTTCCATCGAGTGCCTGTGTCACCTGCGCGGAATAGTCCTGCGCCTTGAGCGGGATGCGCACCACCTCTTTGAGCGGAGCCGCACCCATCGACTTGAGGCCACCCTCCGCGAGTTTCACCTGGAGGTCGGTCGTATCGCCTGCGTCCGAACCGATCCACACTGTGTTCTTGCAGCCGTCGGCGGCCGCCTTGACGCCCATGCCGCTCTGCATGGCCAGTCCGGCTCCGAGCTGCTGGACCACCGGGCTGTCCAACTCGGAAGCCACGATCGCACAACAGATTCCGAATGACGACGTGTTCGCCTGCTCCAGCACCGGTATGACCGACTCGCCGTTGAGGGTGTACGACCCGACTGTCGCCACGACACCCTCGTCCACGGCCTTGCGCGCGCAGGCAGCATCCTTGTTGGGGTCGTCTGCGTTGTCACAGGTGATGACCTCGAGAGGCCGGCCCCCGATGCCACCGTTTTCGTTGATCCAATCGCCGTACATCTCGGCGGTCTTGAGGATTTCCGGGTGAGGATCGAGCTGGCCGGTCCCCGAAGCGATGGTCATCACCTTGATCGGCTCACCGGTCAGGTTGCTGGAAGCCGATGGCCGATCCCCGCCGGACGACTCTGAGTCTGAGCCGCAACCCGCCAGCACCATCGACGCTGCGGCGACCATTGTCACCCCAATCGTGAGCCGGCTGAGCCGACCGCTCCGGTTCCGCTGTGTTTTGCCAAACATGCTGATGATTCCTCGTCTCTCTGACCTCACAGGACTGAGATTCACTCCTCATGCCGCTCTATATGTGAGGTGCGTCTCATGCGTAGAAGGGACAGTAGCGGTAAACGTCTGTTCTCGCAATAGTCCGACATTTAGAAGGAGTGCACGGTGACCCGCAAAAGGCCGCGAGCACATTCGCAGTGGTCAACCCCATGCGGCCCCAGTGCCTCTGCTCGAGGCTCACGAGAACCCAACGTGTGGCGCAGGCCTACTTGGATGACGCGCACCGCTACCACTCTCGTTCTGCGAATAATTATCGGACTATTGAAAAATCCGACGGCGCTGTTATCGTGGTCACACTCGACCGCAACACCCCTGGTCGACGTGACCCGGGCCTGCGCTACAGAGCTCACGATGACTCACGAGCTACCACCACAGGGTCTCCACCTCAGGAAGGTTCAATACCTATGTTGACCGAACAGCTCACTGCCCGGCGGGAGCAGATCGTCCGCGATTACTACGACTCGAACGACACTCAAGACTGGGACGTCATCAGGTCGTTCTTTGCGCCCCAGATGGAATTCCGGGTCGGCAACGCCGAGCCGATACGTTCGCTCGACGTCTTGCAGGAAAACGTAGAAGGAAATCTCAAGTCGTGTGAGGTCACTGTGATGTTGCACCTGATCGAGTCGTTCATCCACGACCCGCAGGGCCGCTATTGCGTGTCGGAGATCGAGGTTCAACTCGCACGAGCCGATGGACGGACGTTCACGGGGCCGTGCGTCGCAGTGTTCCGTTTCGATGACGAGGATCGGATCGAGAGCTACCACGCGTACCTCGACCCCGGGCACTTCTGGCTTTGAACACCTCGTCGAGCACCAACCAGCAGAACAGGATTGATCATGTACCAAGAGCAAACAGCGAAGCTGCGTGAGCAGAGGATCCAGGACTACTACGACGCCTGCTCGGTGCAGGACTGGGATCGGATCTCTGCGTTCTTGCATCCCGAGATCGTCTTTCAGGTGGCCGGAAACGAACCGACTCACTCGGTGGAGATCCTCCAGGAACGCGTCGTGAAATCACTGGCGGTCACCGGAGTCACCGAGATGACGATGACGGTCGATCAATACATCCACGACCTCGACGGTGAGCAGTGCGTCGCCGAGATCACCGTTCGCCTCAAGCGCGACAACGGTAAAAGTTACGAAGGTCCGGGTTGCGCAGTCTTCCACTTCGACGATGCCGGACTGATCGCCAAATATCATGCCTATACCGATGAAGGCGACTTTTGGTCCTGATGCGTCCACAGGCGACCGGCATCACTGTCCACGCGCGACGTTTCTCGCTTCCGGTCGGCAGACGCACTCCCCCACAGTCACCACTAGAACGAGGATGGATATGACTTCGATCGATGTCGTAGAGCGGTATTTCGTTGCTGCAGAAGCCGCAGATGTAGACGAACTGCGGAAGATTTACGCACCCGATGCGACCATTTGGCACAACGACGGAGCCGGTGATCTGACCGTCGATGAACATCTGCAG
Organism: Williamsia soli; assembly: GCF_017377795.1. GTDB lineage: Bacteria > Actinomycetota > Actinomycetes > Mycobacteriales > Mycobacteriaceae > Williamsia > Williamsia soli. The sequence continues at coordinate 295,733 of NZ_JAFRDR010000003.1, forward strand.
AATCTTGCGATGCTGTTCGGCGCCATGCCAAGTGCAAGGTTCGAGGTGAAGCGCAGGTCGGAGGTCGAGGGCGGAGTCTTTCAGACCCACACCTTTCACGGCGTGCTGCCCGACGGAAATCAGGTCGCGGTGGACGCCGCGCTGTTCGTTGGGGTGACCGACAACAGAGTCACTCGAATCGAGGAGTACTTCGACGCGGGTGCGGTGGCTGCCGTGTTTGCCGCTGTCGAACATGCGAACTGACCGAGAAGGGATGGGCACAATGCGCGTCGGAGTGGTGTTTCCGCAAACCGAACTGGGCGGCGACCCTGGCGCAATCCGCGCCTACGGACAAGGGATCGAAGCACTCGGGTACCGACATCTGGTGGCGTACGACCACGTCGTCGGCGCCGACCCGACCGTCCACACGGGCTGGGACAAAGCCTACGACGTGCGGACAACGTTCAGCGAACCGCTTGTGATGTTCGGATATCTCGCCGCAATCACACAGTCGGTCGAACTGGTCACCGGGGTGATCATCCTCCCCCAACGACAGACAGTGCTGGTGGCCAAGCAGGCTGCCGAGGTCGATCTACTGAGCGGCGGAAGGCTGCGACTTGGGGTCGGAGTCGGTTGGAACGCAGTGGAATTCGAGGCGCTCGGTGCCGATTTCAGCAACCGCGGCAAACGATCCGACGAACAGATCGAGCTGCTGCGAAGGATGTGGTCCGAGCAGACCGTGACCTTCGACGGCGAGTATCACAGAGTCACCGGCGCCGGCCTGGGCCCGTTGCCTGTGCAGCGTCCGATTCCGGTGTGGATCGGCGCGGCCTCAGCCCCGGGTTACAAACGCGCAGGCCGGCTGGCAGATGGCTGGTTTCCCCTCGTCGAACCGGGAGACGAACTCGAGAAGGCGAAGAACATCGTCGCGCAGGCAGCGCGCGATGCCGGCCGCGACCCTGCAGAAATCGGCCTGGAGGGCCGCATCATCTACACCGGAAGTGTCGATGCCGTAGCTGATGAGCTCACCCAGTGGAGAAACGCCGGTGCAACCCATGTTGCGATCAGCACCATGGACGCCGGACTCAAGTCCGTCGACGACCATCTCGGGGTGCTCGCTGCCATCGCCGAGTCGATCCGTTGAACCCCCGGCCGGCAGGTCCGGTCGACCAGCCTGGAACCCGTGCGAATCCCGCCGCTATAGTCTGACAATTGGACTTCTTCTAGTGCGACAGGATTACGATGGCAGCGCCTTTGAACGATCAGTCGACCGCTCGCAGTGTTCTCGAGAACATCGATCTGAGCGGCAAAAACGTGGTGGTGACGGGCGCGACATCCGGCATCGGCCTCGAGACCGTCCGCGCATTTGCTGGAGCGGGCGCGCAGGTGATAATGGCCGTACGCAATGTCGCACGAGGCCAGGATCTCGCTCAAGGTATCGAGGGTGAGGTACTGGTTCACGAGCTTGACCTCTCCGCGCCTGAATCGATCCGATCCTTCGCGGCGAAGTGGGACGGGCCTCTCGACATCCTCGTCAACAACGCAGGCGTCATGTCCCTACCCACGCTCCAGCACAACAAGGACGGGTGGGAGCAGCAGTTCGCGACCAACCACCTTGGCCACTTCGCGCTGAGCGTTCTGCTCCATGGAGCGCTTAAAAAGGCGCCGGGCGCACGGGTGGTCGTGGTGGCATCAAGCTCCCAATCCCCCATCGATTGGGACGACATCAATTTCGATCACCGTCCGTACGAGCCCTACGAAGCGTACGCGCAGTCCAAGACCGCGAATGTGCTGTTCGCGGTGGGCGCCGGCAAGCGCTGGGCTGCTGACGACATCACGGTTCACGCCGTCATGCCGGGAATCATCCGCACAGGGATTCAGCGTCACGTCGACCCCGAGGCCCTCAAGACGGCACAGGATGCACTCGAGAAGGAGATGGCCTTCAAGACCCCCGAGCAGGGCGCAGCCACTTCCGTCTACGCGGCAGTCGCGCCAGAACTCGCAGGCGTGCCCACCCGATACCTCGAGGACTGCCACCAAGCGCCAATAGTGTTGCAGGCCGGACTAAGGGGCGTCACGCCCTGGGCGCTCGACTCAGACAACGCCGACCGGCTGTGGGCGATATCCGCCGCAGCGACGAATGTGGACGCCCGATAACCACGGCCTCCCGGGAACCTGACCAGCATGAGTCATCCATTCCCCACGACTTCCTCGACGATATTACTGTGCCCCATCCATTTCACATGTGCCCATCGCTCCCGAAGATGGTGGATTCTGGCGACAAAAGCCCAGGTGGGCCTCACCAGAACCCACCATTTTAGGGTGGTCAGGAGTTTGCCAGGACGGGGCGAACCGAACGCATCCGGCGGACGACGAGGTCGACCACTCGGGGGTCGGCACCGAGTGGCTGCGCGACACCGTCTGCTCCCGCAGCGTGCAGTCGGTCGTGAAACAGTCCGTGTGCCAACAGATATGAGGCGATCAACACCCGACGACCGGTGCGAGAGCGCGTTTCGGCGACCACGTCCGCGATCCGCGGGCTCGCGGTGGCGACGTACCCCACCGGGACCCGCTCACCGATCATCGCTCCTAGCAGCGTCGCAGCCCGGCGAACCTGACCGAGCGCGAACTCATCCGACGACCCCGCCGCGGCCAGGACCACCGAATCACCACGCCGCCAACCACATTCGCTGAGTCGCTGCGCGAGCACCCTGGCGAGTTCAGGATCGGGGCCCAGGGCACGCGAGACCGACGTCGCCGCGTGACCGCTGGCGGCGATGTGTTCGGGCAGGTCTTTGCGGACGTGATATCCCTCCGCCAAAAACGCCGGAACGACGATAGCCGGCCCGTCGACCTCGCGGAGGATCGCCGATGGCGACGGTCCCAGGACGTCGACGAATGCCACACGCGTGGTACCGATCTGCGCTGACACCTTGTCGGCCAGATCGGCGATCATGGCGACCCCGTGCTCCGAGCGGGTGCCGTGGGCAACCAGGATCGGGGTCGCACCGATGCGGCGAATACTCAGCGATTCTCTGATGTTCACGTGTTCTCCCCCTCCTCGTATTCGACGTCGACGGACAACCGGTAGCCGCGTTTGACGACGGTCTGGATCATGCGCGAATCACCGAGACCGGCACGCAATCTGGCCATCGCCGTCTCGACCGCGTGGGTGTCGTCGCCACCGCCCGGGAGTTCGGTCAGCAGTGCCTGCCGCGACACCACCCGGCCCGGCCTGCGGGCCAGTGCCTTGAGCAGGGTGAGCCCCGCCGGAGACAGAGGCCGAAGCGCGGAGTCGACCATCACAGAACGGCTCCGGATGCTCATGTCATGCCCTGCGACCCGGAACGTGGGAACCCGTCGCGGCAGTTCTTCGGTGATGTGCCTGGCAAGTGCGCCCAACCGGTAGCGGGTCGGACGCGAGGTCGGGACGCGTAACGCGGCCAGAGGCCCGGCCGTGATGGACCCGACACACATCGCGTGCACATCGGTCCGCAACGCCGCGAGCAGAGGTTCGAGCCGGCCGGTGTCCTGAGCACGGCCCAGCATCGACGCGACGGCCGGGGCACTCGTGAACGACACCGCATCGAGGTCGAAGTTGATGATCTGAGAGATCATCTGATCGATGGCCGTGGTGTCGCGGGGTGGCAGCCACCGGTACACCGGGATCGGTAGCACCTCGGCGCCCGCCTCACGCAGTACCTCACAGAAGTCCGGCAACGGCTCCCACTCGGTGGTCGCACCATGCAACTGGACGCCGATACGGGTTCCCTCGACGCCCTCGTCGAGGAGGTGTTCGAGGACCTCGCTCGACGACTCATTGGGTGGTGACCATTCCTCACGAAGCCCTGCGGCCCGGATCGCCCCCTTCGCCTTCGGACCACGAGCTAGGACCCGCGAGCGCTCCAGGGACGCGATCAGACTCTCGGCGATCCCCCAGTCCTCGGCGGCCTCCATCCAGCCCCGGAACCCGATACCGGTTGTGGCGACCACGATTTCGGGTGGATCGGCAACGATCAACTCGGTGACCGAACGCAACTCGGCGTCATCGGCCAAGGGAATGATCTGAATGGCAGGCGCATGCTCGACCTGCGCACCGCGTCGCTCCAGCAACGCGGCGAACTCGTCGGCACGGCGCGCAGCCGTGATCCCGATCGTGAACCCGGTCAACGGACCGGTTTCGCATTCGGTTGTGGGATCACCCGCTTTCACAGCACCTCCATGCTTCACGCTATCTGGGCCTGACCTGGATCAGGTTTGCTTGTACACGCACGTCGTAGACGGGCAAAGATACATTCTCGTCGCTCAGGCAGCGCCCGTCCACCAGGGAGAAGACTTGCTTGAGCAACGGGGAGGCCACAGTGGGCTCGCCGGACCGGTCCCCGACCAGGCCGCGGGACATCACTGCCGCCCGCCCGAACGGATCGATGTTGCCGACGGCATACAGCGTCGGCCCGGACTCACCCGCCACGTGCGCGTCCGACACGAGGAACAGGGCTACCTGCTCGCCATCGGGCAGAAGCACCGCGACACCACGTCCCGGCACCAGTTGGCCGAGGCGGCACGCGTCTGTCCAACTGGTCGCGACATCCGTCGCGCGTGTGTCATCGACGAGACTCATCGTCAGATTCCTCCGTTCGCCGGCGGGCTGCGCCGGGCTGCGGTGTTCCCAACAGTACCGGCACCTTGCGGCCGCCACCCTGCGAGAACTCGATGGTTGGGTCGGGCTCGGCGGGAGCATTGACGAACGAGACGAAACGGGACAGTTTTTCCTCGTCGTCGAGCACCCCCGCCCATTCGTCCTTGTAGCCGGCGACGTGCTCTGCCATCGCCGACTCGAGCTCGGCAGCAATGCCGAGACTGTCATCACACACAACGGCTTTGAGGTGATCCAGGCCACCTTCGAGGCCGGCGATCCAGGGGGCGGTGCGCTGCAGCCGATCAGCGGTCCGAATGTAGAACATCAGGTACCGGTCGATGTAGGCGATGAGTGTCTGGTCGTCGATCCCCGAGGCCAGCAGCTGAGCGTGGGCCGGACTCTGACCACCGTTGCCGCCGACGTACAGATTCCAGCCGTGCTCGGTCGCGATGACACCGACGTCCTTGCCCCGCGCCTCCGCGCACTCCCGCGCGCACCCGGACACCCCGAACTTGATCTTGTGGGGTGAACGCAAACCGCGATAACGCCTTTCGAGATCAACGGCCATACCCACCGAGTCCTGGACCCCGTAGCGGCACCAGGTGCTGCCGACACAGCTCTTGACGGTGCGCAGGCTCTTGCCGTACGCCTGCCCCGACTCCATCCCGGCCTCGACCAGTCGGCGCCAGATCTGCGGGAGTTCTTCGACCCGCGCACCGAAGAGATCGATCCGCTGACCGCCGGTTACCTTGGTGTACAGGCCGAAGTCCTTGGCGACCTGGCCGATGACGATCAGTTGGTCCGGCGTCACCTCACCACCCGGCATACGCGGCACCACCGAATAGGTGCCGTTCTTCTGGATGTTCGCCAAGAAGTGGTCGTTGGTGTCCTGCAGCGCGGCCTGCTCCCCCGTCAGGATGTGATCGCTGGACGTCGACGCGAGGATCGAGGCGACGGTGGGTTTGCAGATCTCGCAGCCCGCGCCGGTACCGTGGCGCGCAACCAGGTCGCTGAACGTGCGGATACCTGTGGCCTGCACGATCTCGAACAGTTCGCTACGTGACTGGGAAAAGTGCTCACACAACGACTTCGAGATCTCGACACCGGAATCGGCGAGCAGTCTCGTGATCGACGGTATGCAGCCACCGCAGGTGGTACCGGCCTTGGTGCACGCCTTGACCGCCGAGACATCTTGGGCGCCATGGGCTATCGCTCCGCAGATGTCACCTTTGCTGACGCCGTTGCAGGAGCAGATCTCGGCACCGTCGGGTAGCGCCGAGATTCCCACCCCTTCTCCGGCGGCCGGCGCGATCAGCGCTGCCGGGTCTCCGGGAACAGGACCTCCGACCATTGGCTTGAGCAGTGCGTACTGCGTGGCGTCCCCGACCAGGACCCCGCCGAGCAAGGTCTTCGCGTCGTCGGAGACGACGACCTTGGCGTACGTACCCGCCACGGGGTCGTTGAAGACGACTTCGAGGGCGCCTTCGGTGGCACCCATCGCGTCACCGAAGCTGGCCACGTCCACGCCGAGCAGTTTGAGTTTCGTCGACAGATCGGCGCCCGGGAACTCCGAATGCCCTCCGAGCAGACGGTCCGCGACCACCTCGGCGGTGTGGTAGCCGGGAGCGACCAGCCCGTAGCAACGACCGTTCACCGCCGCGACCTCACCGATGGCGTAGATGTCTGGGTCGTCGGTCCGGCAGCCGTCGTCGACGAGTACGCCGCCACGCTCTCCGACCGCGAGGTCGGCGTCGCGGGCCAACTGATCACGCGGCCGGACCCCGGCCGAGAAGACCAGCAGCGCAGCGTCATCGATGGTGCTCTCATCAGACAGCGTGACGGTCATCATCCCGTCGTCGTGCTGCTCGATCGCACTGGTCCCGACGCCGGTGTGCACGGCAACCCCGAGCCCCTCCACGAGATTCGCCAGCAGCGCCCCACCGCCCTCGTCGACCTGCAACGGCATCAGCCGGGGCGCGAACTCGACCACGTGCGGTGCCAGCCCCAGGAGTTTGAGAGCGTTCGCCGCCTCGAGACCGAGCAGACCGCCGCCCACCACCACGGCTTTGGCACCGTCCGGTGCCGATTCCGCCCGCGCCCGGATCTGGTCGAGGTCGTCGAGGGTGCGGTACACGAAACAGTGTGCGGAATCCGAACCGGCGACCGGCGGCACGAACGGGTACGAACCGGTGGCAAGGACGAGCGCATCGAAGACGATGCTGGAGTCGTCGTCGAGCACCGCGGTCCGCGCGACCCGGTTGATCCGTGCGACGCGCCGACCGGTCAGCAGATTCACCAGAGGGTCACCCGGATAGGTGTTTCCGTCGAGCGCCAACGCAGCAGGGTCCCAGCTGTTGACGTAGGACGACAGGCCCACCCGGTCGTACGCGGGCGCGGCTTCCTCGCAGACGACGACGATCCGCCACTGGTCGGTGACATCGCGTTCGCGCAACTCCTGCACGAATCGGTGACCGACCATTCCGTGGCCGACCACAACTACGGTCTTACTGGTCATGCTGAACTCCTGTGTTTGTTTGTTCATGCATCGGCAGTCGCCAACCATTCGCACAGTCCCTCGACCACCGATTCGCAACTGCCACAACCGGTGGTCGCACGGGTCGCTTCTGCCATCGCGAGTGGATTCCGCGCCCCTTTACGCCAGGCGTCGGTGAGGTTCTTCTTGGACACCGTGTTACAGCGGCAGATGATGGCCTCGCCGGGCATCTGCGCCGGGCTCGCCGATTCGGTTGCGCCACCGGTCAGATGCCCGAGCAGCAGTCGCATTCGGTCTGTCGGTACCGGCGCACCCGAATCGAACAACTGGGTGATCGTCCCGACCACCTCTGGGTTACCGAGCAGCACCGCACCGACCAGGCGCTCCTTGCGCACGACGACCTTGGCGTAACGGCCTCGATGCGGATCGGAGAGGGTGAGCACCTCTGCCTCGAGATCGCCCGGATCGGTGTCGACCTCGCCCATCGAGGCCAGATCGATGTCGTGGGCTTTGAGTCGCAAGATCTGCTGCGTGCCTTCGTATCCGGTCGGTTCGGAGGCGAGCAGGTTCTGTGCCACGGTCTCGGCCATCTCCCACCCGGGTTGCACCAGGCCGTAGACGATATCGCGATGCTGGGCGCATTCACCGATCGCGAAGACGGCTCGATCGCTCGTCCGCAGATGATCGTCGACGAGGATGCCGCGTTCGGTGGCGATGCCTGCCTCCGCAGCGAGTTCGATGTTGGGTGCGATGCCGGCGGTGACGATCACCAGATCCGCTCCCAGCGTCGAGCCGTCGGCGAGGACCACTTCACGGCCGGTGCCGGGGGCATCGCGCACCGCGGTCACCCGTGTTCCGAGCACCACGTCCATCCCGATCTCACGCAGCACCCGAGAGAGCACCGCGCCGCCGGCGGCATCCATCTGCTTCTCCATCGGATACGCGCGCGGATGAACCACCGTCACCTGAGCGCCGCGCAGCAGTGCACCGCGAGCGGCTTCGAGACCGAGCAGGCCGCCGCCCACCACGACGACGCGGGTGTTCTCTTGCAGCGCCGAGACGATGGCCTCGCAGTCGGCGAGGTTGCGGAAGGCGATGACCCCGGGGATCGGGGTGCCGGTGTCTGTCGTCGCGCCGGCGATCGGTGGGATGAAGGCGCGGCTGCCGGTGGCGAAGACGAGGTTGTCGTACTGGTGCACGGTGCCGTCGTCGCAGCGCACGTTCTGCGCGTCTCGATCGATCGAGGTGACTCGAACCCCGGTGTGGGTCTGCAGGTTGCGCTCGGAGTACCAGCCGGCCGCGCGAATCATGGTGTCGGCGGCGCGGATGCGGCCGGCGACCACATTCGACATCAGGATGCGGTTGTACGCGGCGTTCGGCTCGTCACCGATGACCACACTGGTCACCTGGGTACCTGTCGGGTCGAGCCGGTGCAGTTCTTCTTGCAGGCGGGCCCCGGCCATCCCGTTCCCGATGATCACGACGCGCTTGCTCATAAGACCTCCAGTCGTACTGCGCAGGCCTTGAACTCAGGCATCCTGCTGGTGGGGTCGAGTGCCGGATTGGTCAGCAGATTGGCGCGCTGATCCCCGGCATAGTGGAACGGGAGGAAGACTGTGTCGGGTCGCAGCGAGTCGACGCAGCGGGCCGCGGCTGTTGCCGATCCGCGTCGCGAGGTCAGCACAACCTGTGCGCCGTCGGCGATCCCGAGCCGCTCCGCGGTATCGGTGTTCACCTCGACGAACATCGGTCCCGCCGCGTCCGCGAGGGCCTTGACGTGCCTGGTCTGCGCACCGGACTGGTAATGCGTGAGCACCCGGCCCGTGGTGCACACCAGCGGGAACTCGGCGTCGACCGGCTCGGTGGGACCGTGGTGGTCGACGGCGATGAACTTTGCCCGGCCGTCGTCGGTTGCGAAGCGCTGCAGAAACATCCGCGGGGTTCCGGGGTGCCCGACCTCGGGGCACGGCCAGTGGATCGCCTCGTCGTTGTCGAGCCGGTCGTAGGTGACACCGGTGTAATCGGCCGGTCCGCCCGCCGAGGCCCTGCGGAGCTCGTCGAAGACCTCACGGGGATCGGTCGGGAAGCGCTCTGCGGGCTGCCCGAGCCGGATGGCCAGTTCCGAGAGCACCTCGAGCTCGCTGCGGGCTCCCTCTGCGACTGGCACCGCCTGCCGCCTGCGCAGCACGCGACCCTCGAGGGAGGTCATGGTGCCCTCTTCTTCGGCCCATTGCAGCACGGGTAGCACGACGTCGGCCATGGCGGCGGTCTCCGAGAGCAGGAAGTCGTTGACCACCAACATGTCCAGGGACGCCAGCCGATCGACGACGTGCCCTGCGCGTGGCGCTGACACGGCCAGGTTGGCGCCGTGCACCATCAGCATCTTGGGGCCGCCCGGTTGGCCCAGCGATTCGAGCAACTCGTACGCACTCTGCCCGGGTCCGGGCAGATCGTCGGGGTCGATGCCCCACACCTTCGCGACATGAGCCCGCGCGGCCGGATCGGCGATCTTGCGGTAGCCCGGAAGCTGATCGGCCTTCTGCCCGTGCTCGCGGCCACCCTGCCCATTGCCCTGACCGGTGATGCAGCCGTAGCCACTGCCCTTACGGCCGCACAGCCCGAGCAGCAACGACAGACCGATGACCGCGCTGACGGTGTCGGTTCCCGTCGAATGCTGTTCTGCGCCACGAGCCGTGAGCACGTAGGCGCCGGTTCCGTTGTCCCGGGCCGCGGCGAGCAATGCCACGGTCCGGCGCATCGCGGCGACCGGCACCCCGGTGACCCGCTCGGCCCGCTCGGGCCACCACTGGCCGGCAACACGCCAGAAATCGTCGAATCCGGACGTACGGTCGGCGATGTAGTCGAGATCGGCGTAACCCTCGGTCACGGCGATATGAGCCATTCCCAGTGCCAGCGGCAGATCCGTGCCCGGGGCCAATTGCAGGTGCACCCCGCCGTCGGCGACCGCACGTTCGACGGTGGCGGTGCGCCGCGGATCTGCCACCACCAGCCCGCCGGCCCGTGCCGCGGTCATCAGATGACTGACCATCGGTGGCATCGTCTCCGCGACGTTGCCGCCGAGGATCACGATCGCCCGCGCGGACCCGATGTCGGCGAGCGGAAACGGCAGACCGCGATCGAGTCCGAAGGACTTGATCCCGGCGGCAGCCGCCGAACTCATACAGAACCGCCCGTTGTAGTCGATGTTCGACGTGCCCAGGGCCACCCGTGCGAACTTGCCCAGTTGGTAGGCCTTTTCATTGGTCAGCCCGCCGCCGCCGAAGATTCCGACGGCGTCGGCGCCGTGCTCCCGACGCGCTCTCGCAAATCCCGACGCGACCACATCGAGTGCATCGTCCCAGGTGGTCGGGGTCAGGACGCCGTCCCGGCGTACCAGTGGCGTTGTCAGCCGGTTGGGGTTGCGCAGGACATCGGCTGCGGTCCAACCCTTCTGGCACAACCCGCCCTTGTTGGTCGGGAACTGCCGCGGGGTCACCTCGGCGTCAGCGGCGCCCTTGCCGCTGATGCTCATCGCGCACTGCAGACCGCAGTACGGACAATGGGTCTTCGTCCCCACCGGGGCCGCCTCGACGGCCGGGGCCGACAACGCCTCCGCGGTCACGGGATGACGGGCGCCGGGTTGACAGGATCGGCGGTCGGGGCGTCAGCAGGCGCTGCACTGAGTGCGGGTGCTTCGATGGAGCGCCGCACGTAGAACCACCAGGTCACCAGCGCGGCGACCACATAGAAGGCCATGAAGATCGCGAAGGCCTGTGTCGCAGACTGATTGGACTTGTAGCTGTCCCGCAGCACCAGGTTGATGGCCACCCCGCCGAGGCCACCGAACGCGCCGGCGATACCGATGAGCGCACCGGACATCGAGCGAGACCAGTTTGCCTTGCCGATCGCGTTGAGCCCCGGATTGACCTTCGCCTTGTGCTCCCAGATCGCCGGGATGATCTTGTACACCGAACCGTTCGCGATACCGGAGATGATGAAGAGCAACACGAATCCGACCACGAACGCCGTCAAGGTGCCGCCGGTGATCTTCTTGTCGTTGGCGTCGGACATCGCGCTGGCCACCACCAGGATCGACGACGCCACGATCATCGACGCGAAGCAATACATGGTGATCTTGCCGCCACCGATCTTGTCGGCGAGTTTGCCACCGTAGGGACGGGAGATCGACCCGAGAAGGGGCCCGATCCAAGCGATCTGGGCTGCGGCGAGGGCAGGTTTGGTGGCCCCGTTGGCGGTGAACGAAATGTTCAGCACCTGGCTGAACGCGAACCCGAAGCCGATGAACGAGCCGAAGGTGCCGACATACAGCAGCGAGATCAACCAGGTGTCCTTGTACTTCAGCGTGTCGAGCATCGCCCGGCCGCTGGAGGTCTGGTGGTCCAGGTTGTCCATGTAGATGGCCGCGCCGACACCGGCGATCGCAAGCAGCACCAGGTAGATGGCACAGAGGATCTCGGGTTTGTCAGAGGCGATCCAGATGACGAAGAGGCCGACCAACTGGATCGCGGGGACACCGATGTTGCCGCCACCTGCATTGAGACCGAGCGCCCAGCCCTTGAGACGCTGCGGGTAGAAGGCATTGATGTTGGTCATCGACGAGGCGAAGTTGCCACCACCGAAACCGGTCAGGGCAGCGACGAAGAGGAACCAGCCGAAACCGAACTCACCGGGGTTCATCATCAGCATCAGGGTCAGCCCGGTGGGGATCATCAAGACGACCGCGGAGAAGATGGCCCAGTTACGACCGCCGAAGATCGCGGTTGCCTGGGTATACGGGATGCGCAAGCAGGAACCGACGAAGGTTGCGGTCGCCCCGATCACGAACTTCTGGTCGAGGCTGATCCCGTATTCGGGACCCATGAGCAACGCCAGCGCAGAGAACATAGACCAGATCGAGAAGCCGACGTGCTCGCAGATGATGGACCAGACGAGGTTGCGCTTGGCGATCGCGGCGTTGCCCTTGTCCCACGCCTCGACATCTTCTGGGTCCCAATCAGTGATGTAGTGCTTTCGTTTTGTGCCCGAAACGGTCACAGGAGTCCTCCTCGTAGGTCCGGCGCACGGGCCGGGTTGACTTGAGGAGAACGGTAGGAAACCGGTGTTGCCGCAATTTTGCGATCAGTGACCGAACAATCACAGTGTTCTCACACCTCCCTGGCGGCAGAGGTGAGATGAGAGCCCGGAACGGCGTACGCCAGTCCGGAAACTACCGGCGTCATTGCAGGTCAGGAGCTGGCTAGACGAGAAACCTGACCATGTCGGAGACGCGCTTGAGGCCCGGTAGGGCACCTGCGGTGGATCTCGGATGTAACGCATGGACGGCCAATCTGAACATGACGGCCCGCAACATCATCTGTGGCCACTCGGGCAGATCGCCCCACCGCTCGATGAGGGCGTCGTCCGCTCCACCCCATGCGAGCGCATCGACGACCACCACTGCCGCGGCCCATGACGCGGGTCGCCAATACGGCGTGATGTCCGTGATCCCGGGCGCCGCCGCACCGGCGAACAGCACGGTGCCGAACAGGTCACCATGCACCAACTGCGACGGTGACTCGACCTTCTTCCGCAGGGTGGCCAGGTTGTGCAGGATCTCCAGGCTGGTGACGCCGTCCGGCGACGTCGGATCGCCCATCCCCGCGGCTCGGGCCGATCGCATCGGGACGTCGTCCCAGGCGGCCCGATCGGACGCGGTGAACACATCGACGTCGGTGTAGGGCGGCGCGGGTGGCTGCATCAGGAATCGAGGGCGTTCCAGGCTCGCGGTGACCTCGTGCAACCGATCTGCCAGCGATACCACCTCGTCGTAGCGAGGTTCGGGGGTGCCGGCGATGTACGTGTCAGCACGCCATCCCGACACCACATAACGACCGTCTGAGGATCGAACCGGACGAGCGATGCGGATCCCGTCGACGAAGAGGGCCTCGCGGACCTTTGCCGACCAGGCCGCGCGCGCATGATCGGGGACCAACGACAACACGGTCTCGCCGATCCGCCAGCCGCCTTCCCAACCGTCCCCGAGAGCCACCACGGGATCCTGTGTCAGTCCGAAGGTCTGCAGCACATGCTCCGGCGGCTCGACGGAGGTCAAGTCAGAGGTCACGCTGTCGAGGTTACCGGCGCGAGGCGCCGCAGCCGTGCAGGCGCTACGGGTGTTCCCGCCTCGAATCGTCGCGTACTCGGGTCAGTAGACGGGAAGGGTCGAATCGACCTGTTTGGCCCAGGCGGTGATTCCGCCCTGGAGATGGGTGGCATCGGAAAAGCCGGCCTTCTTCACCGCCGCCAGCGCCTCCGCCGATCGGATCCCGGTCTTGCAATAAAGCACCGCGGGGCGGTCATGCGGCAGTTTCGCCAGCCCTTCTCCGGACTCGATGTCACCCTTCGGGATGAGCGTCGCGCCGTCGATCTTGACGATCTCCCACTCGACCGGCTCCCGCACATCGATGAGGGCGATCCGCTCCCCGGCGTCGAGACGTTCCTTCAGTTCGACGGCGGTCAGCGTCGAGTCGGTGGCCGCAGACACACCCTCATCCGAGACGACACCGCAGAAGGCGTCGTAGTCGATCAGTTCCGTGATCTTGGGCGCCTGCGGATCCTTGCGGAGATTGATCGTCCGGTAACGCATGTCGAGCGCGTCGTACACCATCAGGCGCCCGAGCAGGGTCTCCCCGATCCCCGTGATCAGCTTGATCGCCTCGGTTCCCATGATCGAACCTATTGAGGCGCAGAGAATCCCGAGAACGCCACCCTCGGCGCACGACGGCACCATCCCGGGCGGCGGCGCTTCGGGGTACAGGTCGCGGTAGTTCAATCCGAGGCCACCGGGGGCGTCCTCCCAGAACACCGACGCTTGCCCCTCGAACCGGTAGATCGAACCCCAGACGTACGGCTTGCCGGCGAGCACCGCGGCGTCGTTCACCAGATAGCGGGTGGCGAAGTTGTCCGTGCCGTCGACGATGAGGTCGTACTGCTCGAAGAGTCCGATGGCGTTGTCGTTGTCGAGGCGGAACTTGTGGGTGTGGACGGTGACCAGCGGGTTGATCTCCAGAATGGAGTCGCGGGCGGAGTCGGCCTTCGGCCGGCCCACGTCGGACTGTCCGTGGATCACCTGACGCTGCAGGTTCGATTCGTCGACCTCGTCGAACTCCACGATGCCGATGGTCCCGACGCCTGCCGCCGCGAGGTAAAGCAGTGTCGGAGATCCCAGCCCGCCCGCTCCGATGACGAGAACCTTTGCATTCTTGAGGCGCTTCTGACCGTCTACCCCGATATCCGGGATGATCAGATGCCTGCTGTAGCGGGCCACCTCATCGCGGGTGAGTTCTCCGGCGGGCTCGACCAGCGGGGGCAATGTCGACACGGGCGATCTCCTCAGCGTGATCAGCGGACGACCGTTGATCCGGCCGTCTCATCTGCTACCTGCAACGAGTATGCGCCTGCGAAGATTCCGCCAGTGCGAAGCACAGCGCGACCGTCGGGCGGCCGGATCACCGATCCGGGAACGGCCACGGATTCGGCGTGCAGACGTAGCTGCGATTGGCCTTCATATCCGGATCGAGCGCCATGATCTCGCTGTTGGCCGTCCCGAAGGTCTGCTGCATCATGATCGGCGCCAGGGCCCCGTTCACCTTGCACGGCTCGTGATTGACGAATCCGATCGCGTGGCCGACCTCGTGGTTGATCAGGTACTGCCGGTACCCGAGGTCGTCGCCCTGATACGACGACGCGCCGCGGACCCAACGTGCCTCGTTCAGGGTCACCCGCGACTCGGGTGGGTAGTAGCAGGACGACTCGAGTTGGATCTCGTATCCGCACAGTTCCCGGGTGGTGTCCGGGGAAGTCAGGGTGACGCGAAAGTCCGGTTCACCGGTGTCGATGCGGCGGAACGAGAACTTGCCGTCTCCGACCCAGCTCTTCGGGTTGGCGAGGGTGGTGTCGACGAACTTTGCGTAGGTCGGGTCGCCGCCGTAGTCGCCGGAGGCCACCCCGTTCTCGACCTCGACCGTGTACGTGAACTCCTGGCCGCCGGTTCCGACCCGCGGGGTCGACCCCGGGACGACGTGATAGCCCTCCGCACCCTTCGCAGTGAATGGTCCGCCGTTCGGCAGGGCACCGGCCGGCAGTTGCTCGGCCTGGACCTGCGCCGGCGGAGCGCCGATGGCGGTGGAGACGTTGTTGACGTCGGTGTTGCGGACGTCGTCCGGGTCGGATTCGGCGGCTCCGTTGTTCTTGTTCTCGCCATGGGACTGCACGGTGAGCACGACCATGATGACCGTCAGGACCGCCAGAACCGGGATGGCGTATGCCCGCCACCCGTATGTGCTGACGAACCGGCCGATCGCGCTCTGCTTCTTGCGGTCCTTGTCGCGGTCGGTTCGCTGGCGTCCGGGGTCTTCCGTCGGGTCCCACCGAGCGCGCAGAGGCTGGTCCGGGGCGGGCCGCCCCGACGTCGGCTGATGGACGTCGGTCCGCTGATTCGCGAGCCGGGCGTCCGCCTCGGCCTCACGGCGAGCCGCGCGCTGAGCTCGCTCGGCGCTTCGGCGAGCTTGTTCGGCATGGTCGCGGCCACCGGCAGCGGTGTCGGTGCGGGCACGCCGACGACGCGGCGGATCACCCTGCTGCGGGCCTGGAGCAGCCGGCGCGTCACGGGGTGCGCGCCGCGTGCCCGTCGGCCCCGAACCTCCAGCACCAGTCACCCGTAAACCTTCTCACAAGGACCGGCCGTTGCCCGGCAGGCACAACCACCGGTGGCGGAACTCGAGAGCAGATATACGCTCGGACCATGGACAAATCGGCCGCCGCGGGCACAGGTGTGAACGCACCCACGACAGGTGGGCCCCGGCGCAGCGTGCGCATGCCACGCAGTGCCCGGCGGTTACAGCTCCTCGACGCGGCCAGCGAGATCTTCGTCGAACGGGGCTACCACTCGGCGGGTATGGACGAGATCGCGGTACACGCAGGCGTCAGCAAACCTGTCCTCTACCAGCACTTTCCCAGCAAGCTGGATCTCTACCTCGCCGTACTCGACTCCCATGCGGAATCGATGGTCAACCGTGTCACCGGTGCCCTGCTCAGCTCCACCGACAACCGTCATCGCGTTCGCGCGGCGGTGCAGGCCTTCTTCGATTTCATCGACGAGGACAGCCAGGGATACCGGCTGATCTTCCGGTCGGACGCACTCGACCCCGCAGCGATCCGCAGGGTCGAAGGGGCGACGGAAGCATGTGTGGACGCCGTGTACGGACTTGTCATGCACGACTCGGGACTCGACCCACATCGCTCGCGGATGCTCGCGGCAGGACTCGTGGGCCTCAGTCAGGTCAACGCCAGACACTGGCTCGACGCCAAGCGTCCGGTGACCAAAGAAGAAGCCGTCGACATCACGGTCACAATGCTCTGGGGCGGACTTTCTCGAGTGCCCATGCAACAGTCGAACGGCTTCTCCTGAGGATCAACTCACGCGATCAGATCGCGCCGAAGCCAACCTTCCGGGCGTCGGAGACACCGACCTCGACGTAAGCGATCTTGGTGACGGGGATCAGGTAGCGAGAACCCTTGTCGTCTTCCAGTCGCAGCAGCTGCTCGTTGCCTGCCAGTGCCGCCTCGACCGCGGCGTGCGCTTCGTCGCTGCTCTTCTCGGTGTGTACCACCACTTCGCGAGAGCTGTCGGTGATCCCGATCTTCACATCAACGGCCACAAAATCCTCCACAGATATACGTTCGAACTCTCGGGTCTAACTCTGCTGTTGCAATCCTGCTGGCCTGAATCTAGCCCCACAGGCGTGCAGGCGGACAGTCAGCCCAACCCCATATCGGCCATGCGCTGTGCATGCCGATCCTGGATCGAACCGAAGAAGTCCACGATCTGGTTGAGGTCGGCCTCGACGGAGAACAACAGCTCGGTGAGTGCCTCCTGGCCGGCCAGCACGTACTGGGTCTGCGTGATCGCCTCTCCGAGCAGCCGCCGGCCCCACAACGTCAGGGGCGACGAAAGCGCGGGGTCGGCAGCGACCGCTTCCCGGATGGCGGCGACGGCGAAGTCAGAGTGTCCGGTCTCGGCCATCACGGTGCGCACCACGGCCTCGGCGTCCTTCGGCAGAGTTCCCGCGATCTCCATGTAGAAGTCGGCAGCCAGACCGTCGCCGACGTACGCCTTGACCAGCGATTCGTACCAATTGCTCGGCACCGTCGAGGAGTGGTACTTCTCGAGCACCGGCGTGTACGCGGCAATCGATTCGTAGACGTCGACACCACGGGCGCCCAGCGCCTCCTGCAGGATCTCGAAGTGACTCATCTCGGCGGCGGCCATGCTCGCCATCTCGACCCGGCCCCGCATGTCGGGCGCCATCGTCGCCTCCGACGCCAAGCGGTAGAACGCGGCCAGTTCGCCGCAGGCCAGTACCCCGAACAGTTCGGTGATACCGGGATGAGAGGCTGACGATCCGGCGGCGACTTCGGACACCGGCGGCTGCGTTTGTGAACCAGACGACATGAGAACGAGTGTAGTCAGCACGTCGGAACCGGGCACTGTGGACGACGGCCGGGGCCCTGAACCGGGTGTTACACGATGCGACGTCACCACCTGGTCGCAGGCCACGTACACTGCCAGGGGTGAGCCGTGCGCACGAGCCGGCTCGCAGGAATTTGTGCGCGCACCGATGGCGGTCCGATATCTGTTGGGCCCGATTTGACCAGATGCAGGTTGCCCGAGTCCGCCTTTGCACCGCGGCCAGTGAGCTGATCTGACGGTTGATCTTTGCAGTGCGCGCGGGAGCACATTGCGAAAGGCAATCAACTGAACATCGAACAAGAAGCCAAGAACACCGCGTTGGACGACATCGTCGAAGAAGAGCACGTCATCGTGGAGGCAGACCACGTCTCCCCCACGTTCGCCGAGCTCGGCGTCCGGCAGGAGATCGTCGACGCCCTCACCGCCGACGGCATCACCAATACCTTCGCCATCCAGGAACTGACCCTGCCGCTGGCGATGGCAGGCGACGACCTGATCGGCCAGGCCCGCACCGGAATGGGCAAGACCCTCGGTTTCGGGGTACCGCTGTTGCAGCGGGTGTCGCAGGCGACCGCCGAACCCGGCGAGCGCGGCATCTGGAAACTGGACGGCACCCCGCGAGCACTGATCATCGTGCCCACCCGTGAACTCTGCATCCAGGTGACCGATGACCTCGAGATCGCGGCCAAGGGTCTCCACGTCGACACCGCAGACGGCCAGAACCGGCCCATCCGGCTGCTGTCGATCTTCGGCGGCAGGCCATTCGAACACCAGATCAGCGAGCTCAAGATCGGTATCGACGTCGTCGTCGGCACCCCCGGCCGCCTCCTCGACCTCGCCCGTCAGGGCCACCTGATCCTGGGCAAGGTCCAGGTACTCGTTCTCGACGAGGCCGACGAGATGTTGGACCTGGGCTTCCTGCCCGACATCGAGCGCCTCATGAGTTCTCTGCCCGATGCCCGTCAGACCATGCTCTTCTCGGCGACGATGCCCGGGCCGATCGTGACGCTGGCGCGCACCTTCCTGACGAAGCCGACCCATATCCGGGCCGAGCACGCCAACGATTCGGCAATCCACGAGCGCACCACCCAGTACGTCTACCGGGCTCACGCGCTGGACAAGGCCGAGCTGGTCGCGCGCATCCTGCAGGCCGAAGGTCGCGGCGCGACAATGATTTTCACCCGTACCAAGCGTACTGCTCAGAAGGTCGCCGACGATCTCGCCGAACGCGGTTTCGCGGTCGGTGCCGTACACGGCGACCTCGGGCAGGTCGCTCGCGAGAAGGCGCTCACCGCGTTTCGTGAGGGGCGCATCAACGTGCTCGTCGCCACCGACGTCGCCGCGCGTGGCATCGACATCGACGACGTCACGCACGTCATCAACTATCAGTGCCCCGATGACGAGAAGACCTACGTCCACCGCATCGGCCGCACGGGTCGCGCGGGCCGTACCGGCATCGCCGTCACCCTGGTCGACTGGGACGAGCTGCATCGTTGGGAGATGATCAGCAAGGCGCTCGACCTCGCCAAGGACGAGCCGGTCGAAACCTATTCCAGCTCACCGCATCTGCGTGAAGAGATGGGCATCTCGGAGTCTGCTACCGGTCGCATCGGCGAAGGCAAGCCCCCGCGTGATGACCGTAAGGATCGCGACTCCCGCTCCGGCGGCGGACGCGCGTCCGGTGGAGAGAAGCGCGAACTCGCCGGGCAACGCAGGTCGACGTCACCGGCATCACGTCAGCGTCGGCGCACCCGTGCGGGAAGCAGCGATGCGCCCGCAACCGGTGACACCGCGTCGACCGCGGCAGCCGGCGCAGACACCGCAGCGGCCGCGACGGCGCAGGATTCCGGATCGGCTGCAACGACCTCGGAAGGTGGAGACCGCCCCCGGCGGCGGCGGCGCCGCCGGAGCGGTGGATCTGCCGACAAGTCATCGGCCTCCGGCGACACCGCGGGTAACGCCTCGGAGTAACTGACGTGCTCAAGCCGGAGCGGCGCACGCCGGTCGACCTGTTGATCGTGGCCGTCCTCGTGGCGGTCGTCATCGTCGCCGGCGTGGCCATCTGGGCCACCAGTTCTGTGGAGAACACCGCGTCCGACCCGTCCCCGGTCGCTGCGGCGCCGCCCGCGTCAGCGACCGCGGTGCCTGCCTCGTACACCGAGGCATGGCGGGCGGCCAGTGACGCCACGGCCGGGCCGGTCATCGTCGGGGGCGTCGTCGTCACGGGCGACGGAGACACCGTCGTGGGCCACGATTCGACATCCGGCCGTCAGCTCTGGTCGTATCGCCGAGACCTCCCACTGTGCGGGGTGTCCGGTTGGAGCGCGTCCGGTCGTGACTACGCGATCGCGGTGTACCGCAATTCCCGGGGTTGCAGTGAGGTCACGGCGTTGTTCGGCTCGACGGGCAAGCGCGCGACCACGCGTAGCAGCGACGCCGACAACACCCTCGACTTCAGCTCTGACCGGGATTATTTTGTGGCGCAGGGTGATACGCGACTCGAGATCTGGCGCAGCGACCTGGTTCGGACCATCGAATACGGCCGGGTCGACGCCCCGGTCAATCCCGGATCGCAACCGCGATCGGGTTGTGAGCTCGTCTCGAGCGCCGTCGGCAGTCCCAAGGTAGCCATCGTCGAGCGCTGCGGAATCGAACCGGGTTACCGCCTCACGGTGCTCGGATCCACCCTCGACAGCAACGAGAAACTCGAAGAGTTCGGCTCGACCCTGATCACCGCAGATCTCGGTTCGCCACCTCGCGTCGTCGCTGTGGGGAGCGACAGCGTCGCGGTGTATGTGTCTTCGCCCGAGCCCATGCTCGAGACCTACGCGTTCGACGGAACACTACGGAACCGGACCTCCCTGCTGGGGGGTCCCGTCGGCGCCGAGAGCAAACCCATCAGCGGCGACGGCATCGTCACCTTCTGGACGGGCAAGGCCACCGTCGTGCTCGACGCCGAGACCCTGCAAGCCCGCTTCCAGGTTCCCGAGACGCTGGGACCCGGAGTGGTGATGGCAGGCTCACTGCTGCTCCCGAGTGCCACCGGGATCAGCGAACACAAACTCGTCGACGGCCAGCCCATCCGATCGATCCCGGTACCCCGGGACGGCTATACCGGCGGGGTGATCACACTCGGCGTGATCGGCGATGAGCTCGTGCAACAGTGGGGTTCGACCGTCTCGGTGCTCAGCCCGTAGCCGAAAGCTGCTGCAAAAACACACGTTTCAGTCAAAACCACGTGTTGCAACATGTGGTTTTGACTCGAACGTGTGCATTTGCCGGCCTGCATGTGCGTCGCCGTCAGACCGCTTCGATCGTCACCAGGTCTGCGCCGCCGTTCCAGTGCTTCCACAGGTTCTCGGAGAGCTCGCGGTACGCCGTGGACCCCTTGTTCTTACGACCTCCCACCACACTGACACCCGATGCCGAGGCCTCGGCGAACTTCACGGTGCGAGGTATTGCCGGCGACAGCACCGGTAGGTCGTAGCGATCCGACACGTCGGCAAGCACGTCGCGGCTGTGGGTGGTGCGCGCGTCGTACAACGTCGGTAGCGCTCCCAAGAGTTGCAGGTCGGGGTTGGTGATCTGCTGGACCTCGGTCACCGTCCGCAGCAGCTGCCCGACCCCTCGGTGTGCCAGCGTCTCGCACTGCAACGGCACGATCACCTCGTCGGCGGCGGTCAACCCGTTGAGCGTGAGCACCCCGAGCGAGGGCGGGCAGTCGATGATGATCACGTCGTAGTCGCCCTCGACGGTCTTGAGCGCACGCTTGAGCGCGTACTCGCGGCCCGGCCGCATCAGCAGCAGCGCCTCGGCACCCGCGAGGTCGATGGTCGCCGGCAGCAGCGACACCTTGTCTTCCGTGTCGAGCAGGGTATCGGCGATGGCACCCTCACCCAGCAGGACGTCATGGACCGAAATGGTCAATTTGTCCGGATCATGCCCCAACGAAAAGGTAAGGCAGCCTTGCGGATCCAGATCGACCACCAACACCGACAGTCCCATGTCGGCCAACGCCGCACCCAGTGAGACAACCGTGGTGGTCTTGGCGACCCCACCCTTCTGATTCGCCACAGCAAGTATCTTGCTCATTCCCTGACCCCCTTCGCCTCGCGCAGTACACTCCGTTTCCTTGACCCTATGCGTCAAGCGGGCAGAATGTCTGGAGTGACTGCTTCCGCTTCGGCCATTCATCGCCTCATCCTCATCCGGCACGGTGAAACGGAGTGGTCAAAGACCGGTAAACACACCGGATCGAGTGACATCGCCCTCACCGAGCTCGGCGAAGAACAGGCGAAGAGCCTGCGCGAACCGCTCGACGAACTCCTGCTCACCGACCCACTGGTGCTCTCGTCTCCACGCCGGCGTGCCATGCACACCGCAGAATTGGCGGGACTGGAGATCAGCCGTACCGGCGAGGAGTTCTCTGAATGGGACTACGGCACCTACGAGGGACTGACCACGCCGGAGATCCGCGAGACCGATCCCGGGTGGACCGTATGGAGCCGGGGCGGCCCCGGCGGAGAATCGCCCGGGCAGATGAGCGATCGGATGGACAGCGTCATCGATGAGCTTCTGAATTGCCTGCTCACCAGATCCGTAGTCGTGATCGGGCATGGGCACTTCTCCCGATCACTGCTCGCCCGCTGGATCGGTTCGCCTGTCGAGTTCGGTGCGCATTTCGCCATGCTCCCGGCGTCGGTGGCGGTCCTCGGTTTCGACGGCGAGACCCGGCAGATCCAATCGATGGGGATCACCGGCTATCGCAGCGCCGACTACGTGGACGCCGGGCGTCCGGCGCACGTCCGCACGGGGGTCTGACCTACGCACCGAGCGATCAGGGCCCAACCCGTCAGGGACGCTTTTTCTTCTTCGCGGGTGATTTCTTCAACTGCGGTGCGGGGTCGTCCACGTCCTCGGCCGGAGGATCGATCTCGTACGCCGCCGCGAACCACTTCATCGCCGACGGGCTGAACAGACAGACCAGCGCCGCGACGAGGACCACGAGCAGCGGAGTACCGATCAGCGGGAGGTTGCTGTCGGTCATCAGCGCGAACGCGACGGGTAAGAGCAGGATCTGTGCGACCACCGCGATCGCACGACCCCAGCGCCGCCCGGTCAGCAGCGCGACACCGCCGGCCAACACGCCACCACCGAGGATCGCGAACCACGCCGCGGTGCCATATCCGCTGATGAAATCTTCTTTGTGACCCATCAGCTCCCTGATCACCATCCAGATCGCGGCCCCGACAGCGAGCACTCCTTCGAGGGCGACTATCGCGCCGGCACGGCGGACATTGAGGGGAGGAGGAGTTTCAGACACGCGGACCAGCGTAGTGGTTGCAGCCGACCGCACGTCCGCCAGAGGACGGCGAAGGGCCACACACGCAGCGGAAAGGGGCCCACCGCGCGGTCTGCCGCTAGGCTCACTTCTCGTGCGCGCGATGCTGATCGTCAACCCCTTCGCCACCTCGACCACCGAGGCCGGCCGGGACGCGCTGCGTGACACCCTGACCGCATCGCTTCGACGCCCCGGCGACGCGATCACCACCGGGACCGGCTTCGACGTCACCGTCGAGCACACCACGCATCGTGGCCATGCAGGCGAACTGGCGGCGAAGGCTCGGGCCGAGGGATACGACGTCGTGGTCGTGCACGGAGGCGACGGCAGCGTCAACGAGGTCGTCAACGGACTGCTCGACTCCCCCGACATGCCGGCTGCCGGTCCTCCCTCACCGGCACTCGCCGTGGTTCCGGGCGGTAGCGCCAACGTCTTTGCGCGTGCCCTGGGCATAGATCCGGACCCACTCAAGGCGACCGGTCAGCTCGTGGATCTGCTCGCAGCCGGCCAGCGGCGACGAGTCAGCTTGGGACACACCGACAATCGGTGGTTTCTGTTCAATGCCGGACTCGGTGTGGACGCCCGGGTCATCAAGTCGATCGAAGAACAACGCACGGCCGGGCACCAGGCCACGGCGGGACGATACTTCTGGACGACGGTGCGGACCTTCATCGGTGCCGCGCGCGACAAACCGACGCTGACCGTCCGGATTCCCGACGCCGATCCCGTCGACGGGGTGCACTTCGCCTTCGTCTCGAACGCGAGCCCGTGGACCTATCTGGGTGCACGGCCCATCGAGACCAACCCCGGCACCAACTTCGACAACCGTCTCGGCGTCTTCGCATCGCGGTCGATGAACCCGGTCCGCAATCTGCCGCTCGCTCGGCAGCTGCTCTCGAAGCGATCTACACCCCACGTCCGGCACCTGCTGCGGGCCGACGATGTGGACGCCGTCGAAATCACCAGCACCGAACCCATCGACATGCAGATGGATGGCGAATACCTTGGAACACGGACCGCGTTGACGGTGCATTGCCGGGCCGCCGCGGTCGAGGTTGTCGCTCCCAAATCGTGAAACAGTGACTCTTCACACAGGAGGAGTCCGAGGTCACACCCGGTTTCTGCCATAAATCACGGGCACAATCGGCGGCAGAGTAGTACAAAGGTAGGTGGACCCAAGAAGGCACCCCCTACACAGTGATATTGCCCACGTGTTAACGCAACACCATTGACTTCATCTGGATTCGTGAAAGTATTCACAAGCAACAGTGCGGAAACAAAACCTACGCACACATGAACTGACGGTTACGAGCGGCGCGAAGAGGCGCCTGAAGGAGCAGTAGGATGGACTGGCGTCACAACGCAATTTGTCGCGACGAGGATCCGGAGCTGTTCTTCCCGGTGGGAAACAGTGGTCCGGCTATCGCGCAGATCGCTGATGCGAAGCTCGTCTGCAACCGCTGCCCGGTTACAGCTGATTGCCTCACATGGGCACTGGAGTCGGGACAGGACGCAGGCGTTTGGGGCGGGATGAGCGAAGACGAGCGCCGTGCGCTCAAGCGGCGTAACGCACGCAGCCGCACCCGCAGCTCGGTCTAGACCCCGAGAGGGTGGTCACAGCCCAGAGACCACCAAACAGACAACCAACCCGGTGGCATATGCCACCGGGTTTGTGTTGTTCCAGGGCTGGAAGGCATTTCCGGCGATGTGCTCGTAATCACTCGGAGCCGCACTGTTTTTCAGCGCAGCGGTACGGTCAGGACCGCGTCGGTGCCGCCTTGTGGACCACCTCGCAATTCGAGCTGACCGGAGAGTTCTATCTGCACCAGGGTGTGCACGATCTGCAGTCCCAGCCGATCAGACTTGGCCGGGTCGAAGCCGTCTGGCAAGCCGATTCCGTTGTCGTGCACGGTGATCACCAGCTCTCGAGTGCTACGCGAGGTGTCGATGAGCACCCGCCCGGACTGTTCCGGCGCGAAACCGTGTTCCACCGCGTTCTGGATCAATTCGGTCAGCACCATCACCATCGGCATGGCGAGGTCGGATTTCAGAACGCCGATCTTGCCGATCCGTCGTACGGTGACCTGACTGCCCCCGGAGGCCACATCAGCCATCACGGGCACCAACTGGTCGATCACGACGTCGAGGTCGACTTCCTCGTCCACACTCCCTGACAGCAGCTCATGGACCAGCGCAATGGACGCCACCCGACGGACGGCCTCACCGAGCGCATGCTTTGCCTCCGCGTTGGAGGTCCGCCGGGCCTGAAGCCGGAGCAGCGCAGACACACTCTGCAGATTGTTCTTCACACGGTGGTGGATTTCGCGAATCGTCGCGTCCTTGCTGATCAACGCCAGATCTCGACGTTTGACCTCGGTCACGTCGCGCACGAGGACGACCGCACCCACGAGAGCGCCGCGCGGCCGCAGCGGGACCGCCCGGATGAGCACAGTCGCCCGGTGGGCGTCCGCCTCGATCCGCATTCCGGCCTCGCCGGCAACGGCGGCCCGTAACATCGCCGCAGCCTCTTCCGACTCGAAAGGATCGGTCAGCAGAGAGACGGTGACGTCCGCGAGATCGTTCCCACCGAGCTCGGAGTTCCACCCCATGCGGTGGTAGGCCGACAGTGCGTTGGGGCTCGCGTACTGCACGACACCGTGCTCGTCGACACGAATGAGCCCGTCGCCCACCCTAGGGGTCGACAGGCCGCGAGGGTTGCCCTCGTACTGCGGAAAGGTCCCCTCGGACACCATCTGGCACAAGTCGTTGGCGCAGTCCTGGTACGACACCTCGAGTGGTGACGGCAATCGCGGCTGTGTCAGATTGATCGCCCGCGCGAGCACCGCGATCACAGCACCGTCGAATCGGACCGGGACTGCTTCTCGCCGGATCGCCACCGAACCGACCCAGGTCGGATCCTCCTCGCGGAGAATGCGCCCGGATGCCAAGGCTCCGAAAACCTGAGGGTTGTCGTCGACGGTTATCGAGGTACCCACCACGTCGACTGGAAAGACCGTCGGCGCGGTGTTCGGGCGACACTGTGCGACGCACACCATCTGCGCGGCGTCATCGCCGGATGCGGCGGCCGAGCCGTGCTGCGAATGCACCCACAACTGCAGGTCCGCAAACGAGAGGTCGGCGAGGAGTTGCCATTCGGCCACGACCCGTTGCAGATGGGCACCCGCGGAGCCGATCAGCTCGGTGTGTTCGGCAAGGAGCTCAGACAGAGTCGACATCAGGAACGGGACCTATCGTCGTCGCAGTGGTCCGGGGTTCTCGAGGTCCGGGGTTCTCACTTCTCAGTTGTCGATGACGGCGATGAGGTCTCCGGCTTGGATGACCTCGCCCACCTTGACCTTGACCTCGCTGATGGTGCCGGCCTCTTCGGCCAGCACCGGAATCTCCATCTTCATCGATTCCAGCAACACCAAGGTGTCGCCCGCATCCACCTTCTGACCGGGGGTGACAACCACTTCGAGAACGCTCGCCACGATCTCTGCCACGACCTCTTCTGACATCGCCATCCTCCCGGAGTTGGTTTTCCGGTATCAACCTATCGCACCGAAGCGCGCAGCCGATTCATCGCGACGGCGTCACCGGGTTTCTGCGGGGCGCGTCTGTCGCTTCTTCCGCAGCCGTCGCCGCATTTCGGCCGATGCCACTCCTCGTGTCACAATGGATCGCTGTCGAAAGGAGACTGCCATGGGAAAGCGTGGACGTAAGAAGCGGGCCCGCAAGAAGAATGCCGCGAACCACGGTAAGCGTCCCAACGCCTGATCGGTGTTGGTCCTCACCGGGGCTCGGCCCTTTTGTCAGGCCGTGATCGTCACGCGCACGCGAAGGAAGTGAAAACTATCCGCGCGTCTCGCGGATGATCACGGTCTTTCGAATTTCGAGGGTCAGCCGCTCCCGCAGACCGGCAGGAGCCTGCTCACCGCCACACTTGCGGCTCACCAGACTTTTCAGTTGCTGCTCTATGCCGTAGTGCTCTAGGCATGGTGCGCACGTGTCGATGTGCGACTGCAGGCGTGCGCGCGCGTGCGTGTCGCACTCGTTGTCCAGCAGCAGCCAGACGTCCGCGATGACCGCCGAACAATCGAGGCGTTCGGTTTCATCGATCTCTTCGGGCGATCCGCTGCCCGCTACGTCTCCGGTGCTCATCGGGCAACCTCCTGTTCCTGGTCGGACTGGCCGCCGGCGCCTGGGCCGGGAGTTCCTCTGTTGAATCCACGCTCGCGCGCGACATCGCCGAGCAGTTCCCGCAATTGCTTGCGGCCACGGTGCAGGCGCGACATGACGGTGCCGATCGGGGTGTCCATGATCTGGGCGATCTCCTTGTAGGGCAGCCCCTCCACGTCGGCGTAGTACACAGCCATTCGGAAGTCTTCGGGCAATTCCTGCAGAGCCGCTTTGATGTCGTCGTCCGGCAGCGCGTCGAGCGCTTCGATCTCAGCCGAACGCAAACCGGCGGAGGTGTGCTCCGCCGTCGCGGCCAACTGCCAGTCGGTGATCTCATCGGTGGGATATTGCGCAGGCTGCCGTTGCCGCTTGCGGTAACCGTTGATGTAGGTGTTCGTCAGGATGCGGTACAACCACGCCTTCAGGTTGGTACCGGCCTTGAACGACTTGAAGGCGGTGAACGCCTTCACATAGGTCTCTTGCACCAGATCTTCTGCGTCCGCAGGGTTGCGCGTCATACGCAGCGCGGCTCCATACATCTGATCGAGCAACGGCAACGCATCACGCTCGAAACGGGCGAACTGCTCTTCCGGTGTCTCGGCTGTGGCTGTGGCTTCGGCTTCTGTCACGACAATCCCTTCAAGACCCGCGGGAATATCAAGTCTGTCGAGCAAGCCTACCGACCCGGTCTGGTCCGAGTTACTGTGCACACCACACCTCCCTTCGCAGATGACTCAACACCGCGACGAGGTGGCTTGTTCCGGATATGTCCACTTTCGCCGACGCTGCGCGTAAATCGCCTGGGAGAATGACCGGCTATGGCGGCAACGGCGGCGATCAAGGCCCTGGACCTGGGCGGGATCAACCATCGCGTCCACAAGTACGCGACCACCTCGGACGGGGCGTGGGGTCCTGAAGCCGTCGCGCACATGGCCGGCGCCGGGGCGACGCCTGAACAGATCTTCAAGACGCTGGTGTTCGACGTCGGCGGTTCGCTGGCTGTGGCGGTGATACCGGTGCCCGAACGGTTGTCTCTGAAGAAGGCCGCCGCCGCCCTGAATCTCACCGGTAAAGCCGCGATGGCCGACCCGAAGGACGTCATGCGGGTCACCGGTTATGTGCTCGGCGGGGTGTCCCCGGTCGGCCAGAAGAAACCTCTTCCGACAGTCGTCGACGACAGTGCGCACCTGTGGGACACCGTATTCTGTAGCGCCGGAAAACGCGGCCTGGAGATCGAGCTCGCCCCGGACGACCTCATCAGGGTGTGCGCCGCCTCCGTCGGCGACATCATTGCCTGACGGTCACCGCTCGTCGTAGCGTTCGCGCGCCACGAAAACCTCTTCCATGTGCGATTCGGCCCAGAGTTTGACTCCGTACATCAACTCCCGCAACGAATTTCCCAACGGGGTCAGCGAGTAGTCCACCCGGACCGGCACGCTCGCGGTAACACGTCGCTCGACGAGGCCGTCGCGCTCGAGGGAGCGCAGCGTCTGGGTGAGCATCTTCTGACTGACGCCGGCCACCTGCCGCGACAACTCCGAGTACCGCAGGGTTCCCTCGCCCAGCGCGACCATCACCAGCGACACCCATTTGTCGCTGATCCGATCGAGCAACATCCGGCTCGGGCAGGCCGCGAGGTAGGCGTCGTAGTCGCGGCGAGCCTGATCTCGACGCGCGGCGGCTGTCGTGGTGGCCATGGCTCTCCTCGCAGATAGTTACGCACTTTCAGGTGCCTACTTCCCAATAGAGAGTGCCAGGAGCAACCTGAATTTCGCAAGCCTCGACAACGCAACGGAAGGACATCTCATGCGCGCAATACTCACCACCGGACAGGGTGACCTGCAGGTCACCGATATCGCCACGCCTCAACCCGGCAGCGACCAGGTGCGAATCCGGGTGAAGGCAGCAGCGGTCAACCCGGTGGATCTGTCCACCGCGGACGGCATGTTCCACAGGCTGGGTCTGCTGGCACCGGACACCACGGTCGGCATCGGCTGGGATGTCTCCGGGGTCGTCGACGCCGTCGGCGACGGTGTCGACGCATTCCGGCCAGGTGACGAGGTCGCCGGACTGCTCACGGGATTCGATTCCGACATCGGGACCTACAGCGAACAGGTCGTCTTGGACGCAGACGCGGTCGCGCACCTACCCGCGGGCCTCGACCTCGTACGGGCCGCGGCAGTTCCGCTGATCGCCCAGACGGCCAACCAGGCCATGGGATTGCTCAGGCCACAGGTCGCAACACTTCTCATCACCGGCGCGTCGGGTGGTGTCGGCGGATACGCTGTTCCGCTCGCGGCTCGGCGCGGGCTCACAGTGACCGCCCTCGGCAAAGCCGACGACGCCGAGCGGCTACGCGAATCGGGTGCTGCCACCGTGGTGGCCTCGCTCGACGAGTTGACCGGACAACGATTCGACGCGGTTGTCGACGCCGCTGTCATCGGCGCAGACCTGTTCGAGTTGACTGTCGACGCCGGCCACTACATCGGCTTCATCCCGGCCGCCGTACCCGCTTCAGAGCGCGGGATCGCCGTCGAGGCAGTCACCGTCCACGCCGACGGAGCGGAACTGGCGGAGCTCCTGGCCGAGGTCAGCGCGGGTCACCTGCCGCTGCGTATCGCCGGCGACTTCCCTCTCGAACAAGCACGGAAGGCGCACGCGTCGATGGCCGCGAAGACCTCACCGGGACGGTGGCTCGTCACCGTACCGGCGACCACTTAGTCAGGCGTACGAGGGTAGTTGGCCTCGTACTCGGTCTTGGTGACATCACGCCGGGCCTGGCGCTTCACGTCGATGAGGTTCCCGTCGAGCCCGTTGCTGGTCAGCAGATGGCGCCGATAGATGCTCATCAACGCGATCTCGAAGTACACCAGCGGCACCAGCAAGAGCGCGATCATCCCGATGCGATAGACGAAGGGGCCGGGAACGAACAGCGCGAACGCGAGCAGGATCGGCAGGAACGGCAGCACGCCACGGATGAGATAACGGCGCCTGCTCCCGGGCCCGGTCACATCGCGGACAACCCAATCACGCATCGACTCCGGCAGTGGCCTGCCCATCAGGTAGGTGATGACTTGCAGCGGGTTAGGAGTGCGCCTCGTGCTCACACGCGCTCGATGAGGTCGGCGCGGTTGTTGCGCACGTTGTTCACATCCGTCGAGACCCGATAGGGCTCGAGGTGCGGTTCGGGTAGGGCGTCGAGCAATTCGCGGGCCACGTCGGCCTTTCCACTGGTGCAGTCCAGCCACCGGTCTTGCAGTTCCGGCGTCACGATCACCGGGGTGCGGTCGTGGATGTGGCCGAGCGCATCCGCGGCCGGACGGGTGATGACGGTGGTCGTCCAGAGCCAGCGATCGGGGTCGTCCTTGGCCTTCTCGGGGTCGGGCCACAATTCGTACAGCCCGGCGAACCCCAGGATCGGGGTGTCGGGGTCATGAAGGAAGTACGGGATCTTCTTTCCGTCCGAGTCCTTGGTCCACTCGAAGAATCCCGCGGCAGGAAGGATGCACCGCCGCCGCGCTGCTGCTGCCTTGAACGACGGTTTCTCGGTCAGGGTCTCCGATCGGGCGTTGATCATGCGACTACCGATCTTGGGGTCCTTAGCCCAGCTGGGCACCAGACCCCAGCGCAGAGGGCGCAGCTGCCGCGTCACGGCGGGGTCTGAGTCGGCGTCTTCGGGATCCGAACGCCCTGCTCGCTCGAGCACTGTCGGCACCGTCGTGGTCGGGGCGACGTTGTACGACGGCCGGTCCAGCGTGCTCGCGTCGTCTTCGGCCAAAGCGGCGTCGAACGCCGCGACCAGATCAGAGGTACTCGCCGTGGTGGCGTATCGACCGCACATGACCGTCATTATCCACCTGCCCTCGGACAGATCCTGCGCAGCAAGGCGCCCCTCGACGATATCGAGGGGCGCCGGGCTCGGGTCGGGTGCATCAGGCCGCCGCGGCTTCCTGAACCTTGGCGATCTGCTTGTTGAGGAGTTCGACCACGAACGCGTCGTCAGCATTGTTCCAATTGCCCGCGGTATCCCCGGTCAGGGTGATCTGAACACTCACGGTCGTGCCGTCCACGTAGGCGCCGGTGGACCGGATGGTGATGGGCACGCTGTCGGCGCCGACCGTCGCGGTGCCGGTACTCACGATGGTCTTGGCCGGCACCGTGCTGCCTTCGACGTCTTCGACGGAGTTCTCCATCTCAGCGACGAGTTCTGCACCGCTGTCGGTCGGACCACGCAAGGTCATCGCGGGGCAGGCCTCGATGTCGCTCGCCACCTGCTCGAGGCTGCCGTTCTGGCCGAGGACCACCTCGGTCTCGATGGTGCTGCCGTCCTCGAGGGAGTACTCGACCTTGGCCCGGTCGAATGCCTCGGTGCCCTCGTCCATCTCGGCGATGGCGGAACACGTGGCCGGGGTGACCTCTGGTTCGGAGTCCTCATCGGCGTCTATGGCGGCCTTGTCCATGATGATGTATTCGCCGCCGGGCGGGAAGTCCGAGTCTGCGAGCATGAGGTCCTCTGCGCGCGCGTCCAGGTCCGCCGCGACGGCCTCGGCGGTGCTCGAGGGCGCGGCGCTCGAGGAAGAGTCCGCGTTGTCAGACGAGTCGCCGGAGCATGCCGACAGGGTCAAAAGTGCTGCCGCACAGACTGCGATCGCTGCGCCGCCACGGGAAAGGGCAAGTTTCATGAAAAGAACATAGCGGGCAAAACGCTGTCAGAACCCCGATTGTCCGTCATTCGGCAGACTCGTCGCCGTCGCCCGAGCGGGGCGAGATCTGTGAAGTGAACGGGGCATGATCGGCGAGACGAACAGGGCTCCTCGGGCCACATGAAAGACTGTCAGCGTGAATGCATGGAATGCCCCGTACGCCCCGGCGCGAGTGCACGCCACCGTCACCCTGCCCGGTAGCAAGTCGATCACCAATCGGGCGCTGATCCTGGCGGCTCAGGCCGATGGCCCCTCCACGTTGGCCGGGACACTGCGCAGCCGCGACACCGACCTCATGCTGACCGCCCTCGAGTCGCTCGGTGTCGGCGTCGAGGTGGATCCGGCCGACCCCACCACCGTCACGATCACGCCCGCGCCGATGCACGGGGCCGTCATCGACTGTGGACTGGCCGGCACGGTCATGCGTTTCGTACCCGCGCTCGCCGCCTTGGCAGAGGGCAAGGTCGAGTTCGACGGTGACGAGCAGGCCCGCAGCCGTCCGCTCCACACGATCCTCGACGCGCTGGCGGACATCGGCGTCGACATCGACGGCCGCGCGCTCCCCTTCACCGTCCGCGGCACCGGGGCGGTACGTGGTGGCGACGTCACGGTCGACGCGTCTGCGTCCTCGCAGTTCGTCTCCGGGTTGCTGCTCTCGGGCAGGCGCTTCACCGACGGTGTGACGATCCACCACGTCGGCGCGCCGGTGCCGTCGATGCCGCACATCGAGATGACTGTCGAGATGTTGGGCGAGGCCGGCGTCGTGGTCGACACCACGGTTGCCGACCGCTGGCGGATCGACCCGGGACCGGTACATGCCGTCGACTGGCAGATCGAGCCCGACCTGTCGAACGCTGCAGCATTCCTGGCCGCGGCAGCGGTCACCGGAGGGCAGATCAGCGTGCCTCGCTGGCCCGCGCGGACCACCCAGCCCGGAGCCGTCATCGTGGACATTCTCGAGGCGATGGGCTGCCGGAGCGACGTCACCGATGGCGTGCTGACGATCACCGGACCTGATGTGCTGCAGAGCATTTCCTGGGACATGAGTGCAGTCGGCGAGTTGACGCCGACCGTCGCCGCGATGTGCGCCCTGGCCGAAGGGCGCTCGGAGTTGTCGGGGATCGCGCACCTGCGCGGGCACGAGACCGATCGCCTCGCCGCACTGGTCACCGAGATCACCAGGCTCGGCGGTGGGTGCAGCGAAACCCCCGACGGGCTGATCATCGACCCCGCGCCGCTGCACGGCGGGCTCTGGCGTGCCTACGCGGATCACCGAATGGCAACCGCAGGCGCGCTGATCGGGCTGGTGACAGACGGTGTCCAGGTGGACGACGTACAGACCACGGAAAAGACACTCCCCGACTTTCCTGCGATGTGGGCCGGGATGATCCGCGGTTGAGCAAGCGGCAGTACGACGAGTCCGACGTCCGGGTACGCCCGGGCAGGAGCAGTCGTCCGCGTACCAAGACCCGTCCGGAACACAACGATGCCGAAACCGCGATGGTGGTCTCGGTCGACCGTGGCCGGTGGGGTGTTGTGCTCGAAGAAGATCCGAGCACCCGGGTGGTGTGCATGCGGGCGCGCGAACTCGGTCGAACCCCGATCGTGGTCGGCGACGACGTGTCTGTCGTCGGTGACCTGTCCGGCAAGACCGACACCCTCGCTCGCATCGTGCGGGTCGCCGAGCGTCGAACCGTCTTGCGACGCACCGCCGACGACACCGATCCCTACGAGCGGATCGTTGTCGCCAATGCCGATCAGCTCCTCATCGTCACGGCCCTTGCGGATCCCCCGCCGCGCACCGGATTCGTCGAACGAGCTCTGGCTGCCGCGTACGTCGGTGGACTCACGCCGGTGTTGTGTCTGACCAAAGGCGACCTGGCCGATCCCGACTCGTTCCGGGCCGCGTTCGCCGATCTCGAGTTGCCGGTCCTGATCGCCGGACGCGACGATCCGATCGAGCCCGCCCAGGAACTGCTGGCGGGCAAGATCACCGCCTTGATCGGGCACAGTGGCGTCGGCAAGTCGACGCTGATCAACCGGCTCGTCCCGGACGCCTATCGAGCAACGGCCGTCGTGTCCGGGGTCGGCAAGGGCCGGCACACGTCGACCCAGTCGGTTGTCCTGCCTCTGCCCGGCGGCGGCTGGGCTGTCGACACCCCGGGCATCCGGTCGTTCGGACTCGCCCATGTCGGACCCGAAGACGTCATCCGGGCCTTCGACGACCTGAACGCCGCGATCGAGAACTGTCCACGGGGGTGCACTCATTTCGGCCCCCCGGCCGATCCGGAATGTGCCCTCGACGCGCTGACCGGTCAGCAACACCGGCGCGCCATGGCGGTGCGCGAATTGCTCGTCTCCCTCAGCGTTGCCAACCCCTGGGACTGACCCACCTCAAACGCGCCACAAAACAGAAGACGCGCCACCTACAGGTGGCGCGTCTTCGTTCAGGTGGCTCGTTTGCTGATCAGCTGGCGTGCAGTGCTTTTCGTCGGGCGGCAACCTCGGCGATCGCGGTCTTGAGACCGGCTCGCCTCTCTTCGCCCGCCGCGGCCAACTGCTTGCCGCGGACGGCCGCAGCCGCCCGCAAACCGGTGAACTTCTTCTCCGACGCGGTCTCGGGCGCGTCGTCCGAGGTCGCCTTGAGGAAGCGGTCGGGCAGCGACAGCTTGCTGATGGTCCGGAACGTCTGCCAGTACTGCCGAGACAGTGACCCCGTCGTATAAGGGAGGTCGTACTTCTCGCACAGCTCGCGGATCCGGACACCGATCTCGGCGTAACGGTTGGACGGCAGATCCGGGTACAGGTGGTGCTCGATCTGGTAGCAGAGATTGCCACTCATGAACGCCATCGCGGGTCCGGCCTTGAAGTTCGCGGTGCCGAGCATCTGTCGCAGATACCACTGACCCTGGGTCTCGTCGACCAGCGTCTCCTCGGTGAACTTCTCTGCGCCGTCGGGGAAGTGCCCGCAGAAGATGACGACGTAGGCCCAGAAGTTCCGGACGACGTTGGCGGTGAGGTTGGCCGTCAACGTGCGACGGGCGGCCTTGCCGGACAGCAGCGGGAAGATCACGAAGTCCTTGGCCAGCTGCCGGGCCACCTTCCTGCCGAACGCCTTGATCTGGGGAACAGCGATCTCTTTCGGCTTGTTGCCGGCCAGGTATTCCTTGATCTCCAGGTCGTGAAGACCGATGCCCCACTCGAACGTGGCCGCCAGCAGCAGATTCGCCAGCGGCTGGCTCGCGTGCTTCCACTGCCACGGCTCGTCGCGCGTGACCCGGAGCAGCCGGTAGCCCACGTCGTGATCCATGTTGATCACGTTCGTGTACTTGTGATGGATGTAGTTGTGGGAGTGCTTCCAGTGTTCGGAGGCACAGACCATGTCCCACTCCCAGGACGTCGAGTGGATTTCCGGATCGTTCATCCAGTCCCACTGCCCATGCATGACGTTGTGGCCGAGTTCCATGTTCTCGATGATCTTGGCGACCGAGAGCATCGCGGTCCCGGCAAGCCAGAAACCACGATTGCGACTGCCCAGCAGGGTCAGTCGACCGCCGGCCTCCAGAATCCGCTGTGCCGCAATCGTTCGACGCAGATACCGCGCGTCGCGCACTCCGCGATCGGATTCGATCTCGCGTCGCAGCGCGTCGAGTTCGGCGCCGAGTGCTTCGACGTCGGCTTCGGTCAGGTGCGCGTATTCGTTGATGTCAGTGATTGCCATTGCGCGTGGTTACTCCTCGCCGGCGTGGTTCCTGGGCCGCAGCAGGCCTGGACGTGATGTGTTGTTTCATTGTCCATACGTTCCGGTGTAGTGGCGAACCGGAGACGTATATCACGCAGCCCGGATGCCGTCGGCCTGAGCGCGACGCAGTTTTGTCACCGGAGACCGCTTGCGACGAAGATTCTTGATCGCACTGCGCAGACCGCTGCGCTTACCGGTCGCAGGGTCGATGGATGCCACAAGGCGCTGCTCGGGATCGCTCTTGAACCGGCGCTCGGATGCGGTTTCGGGTGCGTCGTCAGCCGTGGCCTTCAGGTATTTGTTCGGCAGCGACAGCTTGGCGATCGTCCGCCACGACTTTCCGTACTGCACCAGGAACGGGCCCGTGGTGTAGGGCAGGTCGTACTTCTCGCACAGCGCCTGGACGCGCACCGAGATCTCGGCCAGGCGGTTGCTCGGCAGGTCCGGGAACAGGTGGTGCTCGATCTGGTAGCAGAGGTTGCCGCTCATGAAGGCCAAGGGCTTACCCGCGTGGAAATTGGCGCTTCCCAGCATCTGCCGCAAGTACCACTGCGCCTGCGTCTCGTTCTCCATGTCGCGCTTGGTGAACTTCTCTGCGCCGTCGGGGAAGTGACCGCAGAAGATCACGGCGTTGGTCCAGATGTTGCGGATGGTGTTGCCGACGAAGGTCGCGCTCATCGCCCGTCCCCAGGCATTCCAGGAACGGTTGGCACCACCGGCCAGCGCGGGGTACACGACGTAATCCTTGCTGATCTGCCTACCGACCTTGACGCCGACGTCCTTCAGATCCTTCTTGAAGGCCTCGGGATTCGGATGCTTGCCGGCGGCGACGCGACCGAGCTCGAGATGTTGGACGGCGACGCCGTACTGGAAGAACAGCATCAGCAATGTGTTGTACGCGATGTTGCCCAGGTTGAACGGCTTCCAGCGCTGGTCACGGGTGACGCGGATCAGTCCGTAGCCCACGTCGTCATCCATTCCGAGGACGTTCGTGTACTTGTGATGGATGTAGTTGTGGGTGTGCTTCCAGTGCGCCGACGGGCCGGTGTTGTCCCACTCCCAGCTGGTCGAATGCACTTCGGGATCGTTCATCCAATCCCACTGACCGTGCATGACGTTATGACCGAGCTCCATGTTCTCCACGATCTTGGCGACACCGAGCGCGCCCGCCCCCAGTGCCCACAGCTTGCGGTCGCGGGCTCCGAAGAGTAGCGCCCGCCCGGAGAGCTCCAGGGTCCGCTGGAATCGGATGGTGTTGCGGATGTACTTGGCGTCGCGTTCGCCGCGGTCGGCCTCGATGTCGCGGCGGATCGCGTCGAACTCCGCGCCGAGCGCTTCGACGTCGGCGTCGGTCAGATGGGCGTACTCGGGAATGTCAGAAATCGCCATCGAGAAAAACTCCTCTGGGTACTCTTCACGGAGGGTCAGCGTCCAAGCTGAGAGCAACCTACGGGTACGTAACTTACGCCATCGTAGGTTCCGGAACCGTAAGTTGTCCAGTGGGGTGAGACTCACCTCACGCCTCCGCCGAGTCCACTTTTGCCCCAACTGCGAGCTATAGTTGTCGGGTACTCCGCGCCAAATGCGCGGAACCGTCGTGGAACTGCTTCCTCGTGATACAGCTACCGAAGAGATTCGGTGCCGTCTTTATGAGTCGATCAAACCCACTGAGCTATTCACACGGCGATCGTTACTGCCCACCCACCCCGGTGGCCGAGTTTGAACCGGCCCAGGCGTGCGGCAGTCGCGCCCACCAGCGGTCGATCGTGTTCGAGACACCGCGTAAAACGGAAACGTGATTTTTTGATGACTCCTGTTTCGAATTCCACTGCACCCAGCCCGGCCACGGCCTCGTTCGCCGACCTCGGCGTACCCCCGCGCCTGGTGAAGGTGCTCACCGCCGGCGGCATCACCGCCCCCTTTCCCATCCAGGCCGACACCCTGCCTGACAGCCT
This sequence comes from Williamsia soli, assembly GCF_017377795.1. GTDB lineage: Bacteria > Actinomycetota > Actinomycetes > Mycobacteriales > Mycobacteriaceae > Williamsia > Williamsia soli. The sequence goes on from NZ_JAFRDR010000003.1 coordinate 333,296, forward strand.
CTCGGGACGCGACGTCCTCGGACGCGGTAAGACCGGAAGCGGCAAGACCCTGGCGTTTGCCATCCCGATGGTCGCCCGTCTCGCCGAAGGCACCTCTGCAGGTGCAGGCCGCCCCCGCGGCCTGATCCTTGCTCCCACCCGTGAGCTCGCGACTCAGATCACCGCCGTGGTCCAGCCGATGGCCGCAGCCCTCGGCCTGAGCGTGACCACCATCTTCGGCGGCGTGCCGCAGGGCCGTCAGGCCTCTGCGCTGCGCGGCGGCGTCGACATCGTCGTCGCGTGCCCCGGTCGTCTCGAAGACCTCATGCGCCAGCGCCTCGTGCGTCTGGATCGCGTCGAGATCTCCGTGCTCGACGAGGCCGATCACATGGCTGACCTGGGCTTCCTGCCCGGCGTCACCCGCATCCTCACCGCCACCCCGACCGGCGGACAGCGTCTGCTGTTCTCGGCGACGTTGGACAACGGCGTCGACAAGCTGGTCAAGCGCTTCCTGGACCAGCCGGTCATGCATTCGGTCGACGAGGCCACCTCGCACGTCTCGGCGATGACCCACCACATCTTCGAGGTGTCCGGCCAGGACGCGAAGAAGGGCGTGGTGTTCGCCCTCGCTTCGGGCCGCGGCCGCCGGATCCTGTTCATGCGCACCAAGCACCAGGCCCGCAAGCTGGCGAAGCAGCTCACCGATGCCGGTATTCCCAGCGTCGACCTGCACGGCAACCTCTCGCAGGGTGCTCGCGACCGCAACCTGCTGGCCTTCTCTAGCGGGAAGGCCCGTGTGCTGGTGGCGACCGACGTCGCAGCCCGCGGCGTCCACGTCGATGACGTCGAATTGGTCGTCCATGTCGATCCGCCCACCGAGCACAAGGCCTACCTGCACCGCTCGGGCCGTACCGCCCGCGCGGGCAGTGCCGGCGACGTGGTCACCCTGACCCTGCCGGAGCAGCGTCGCGACATGTCGCAGCTGCTGCGCAAGGCCGCGATCAAGGCCACCCCGATCAAGGTGACCTCCGATTCCGAGCAGCTCAAGACACTCGTCGGTGAGCCTGCCGATCTGGTGGCGCCCCCGGCCGTCACGAACGTTCCGAACCGGACCGCCAAGGCGCCCGGCAGCAGCCGTTCCGGCGGCGGCCGTCGTCCGGCCCGTCCAACCGCCAACGGCTCCGCGCCGTACGAGGGTCGCGGTCGCGGGCAGAGCGCCCGATCAGAAGGTGGTCGCGCCGAGAACGGTCGCACCCGCGGCCACACCGGCCAGGGCGGCAGCCGTCGTACCAGCACCAGCCGTACCGGCTCGGGTAGCGCCCGCTAGACCCCAGCACCACAAACAAACCCACCCGTTCTGGGCAAACCCACTCGTTGCAACGAGTGGGTTTGCCCGGACGAGGTGGGTTTGTGCGTTCGGATCAGACCTCGAGCGTGCAGTCGCCGGCGGCGACGCTGACGCACGTCTGAATACGTTCGCCCTCAACATGTTCGACGCCACTGCGTAGGTCGCGCACACAGCCTTTGCCGAGCATGACGACACAGCTCTGGCAGATGCCCATCCGGCAACCGAACGGCATCTGGACCCCCACGGCCTCTCCCGCCGCCATGAGTGTCGTCGCGCCGTCGACCGTGGTGGTCTTGCCGGTGGTCGCGAACGTGATCGTCCCGCCTTCGGCACCGACCTCTCCGCGCTCGAGCGCGAACCGTTCGATGTGCAGGTGATCGCGCAGGCCGGCCTGCGTCCACATGTGGGTCAGCGAATCCAGTAGCGGCGCAGGACCACACGCCCACGTCTGTCGCTGTTCCCAATCCGGTACGAGCTCGCCCAGCCGCGCGTCGTCGATCTTGCCTTCGGTGCGGGTCAGCTGAATGTGCGTGCGCAACAGCCCCTCTGCCTCGAGTTCGTTCAATTCCTGCCCGAACATCACGTCATCGACGGTCGGAACCGAGTGGATCAGCTGGACGTCGGTGTGTTGCCCTCGCGACGCCATCGTGCGCAACATCGACATGACGGGTGTGATGCCACTACCTGCGGTGACGAAGAGCAATTTCTCGGGAAGCTCTGCGGGGAGGACGAACTCGCCCTGCGGCGCGGCCAGGCGCACGACTGTGCCCGGCGCCAGTCCGTTCACGAGGTGACCGGAGAGGAATCCCTCGGCCATCGCCTTCACCGTGATCGACACCAGCTTGCTGCGCCCCTCACCCGAGGTCCGCGGCACCGACGTCAGCGAGTACGACCGCCAGGTCCAGCGGCCTTCCACCAGCACGCCGATACCCATGTACTGGCCGGGCTGATAGTCGAAAGAGAAGCCCCATCCCGGCTTGATGACGATCGTGGCCGAGTCGGAGGTCTCGGGCCGGACCTCGACGATCTTGCCGCGCAGCTCGCGCGCCGACCAGAGCGGATTTGCGAGATGCAGGTAATCGTCGGGCAGCAGAGGCGTGGTGACCCGGGCCGCGACCGCGCGAATGGTGTTCATCGCCCGGTGGCGACTCGCGACGTCCCGTACCGGCTCTTCCAATCGTTCACGCCAACCCACTTGATGCCTCCATTCGACGAGCCCGTGTCACGCTAACTTACGCAACCGTAGGTTAGCGTGACCACCTGCGCCAGAAGGCGTCGGTCACCCGGCAGCCATTCGCCCCGCCAGGTGGGACTTCTGGCGTTCCACGATCTCGCGGAGGACATCGTCGGGCATCAACCAACCGTTGGAAAGGTGCCACTCGTCGATCTGTTCGGCGAGCGTCTGATAGACCCCTTCGTCGAGGGCCTCCTGCCGCTGCTCGGCCGCAGTCAGCCAGGGGTTGCCGGCCGGAGGTGCCGGATGCTCGCAGTTGTCTGTCTTCGGAGACTTCAACGCTCGCACCACATGTGCGGGAAGACCGTGCAATTCCGATTCAGGCATCAGTTGGTGCCACCACCGTGTCTTCGTTCTCGGGCCACCCCGGGACCGGCGCAAGAGCCGGCAGCGGGCGGTCGAATGTCAGTTCCTCGTCGTGCCGATCCTCCTGCGGAACGGGGTTGTTCGCCGGATCCATACAGGCAAGCAGATCAGCCTTCGACGACGTGAACGGTAGAGACTCTTCGACCGACCAGCCTTTGAACACATCATTTACCGGATAAGACGCCGGCCCGTACCCAGCGCTCGTCCGCTGCGGCCCCGGCGGTACCGGAGGTCTCCAGACAATCGTGGTGGCGTCGATGGTCTCTTGCGAAGCATCCGACGAGACATACTTAGCACCGACCTGATACGTCGTCGCCGCATCGAGGTGCATACACACCACCGATTCCCACCCACCCACAGGGGTCCGCGCCAAGCGAAGTAAGCGAAAATACACCGTTCCGTCCTCTTGCTGATTCTCCGCGTTCGTCCACCTGAAGTCATACTTCGGAAGAGTTTCGATGACCCGGGAATACCCCGGATACCCACCCTCCATCCTGGACAACATCGTGATCCAGAACGACTCCATGAAGGCACGAGTCACCACCGCCGCCGGCGAGGTCAGATCAATCTCCGGCGTCGACACCGACCACCGAAACGTATTGTTTATGTGCTCCGGTGGCGCATACTCGTCCGGAACCGTCGCCTGATCACCACACGCAACAACGCCCGAAAGCGCCACTGCAACAACACACACCGACACCCCCAACCGATCAAGCCGAAACGTCCTCACTCCCATGACGCCTCATCGCCCGCCGCCCAAAAGGCATCGAACTTGTCCGGCACATACCGGGCCACGTCCCCCGCGAAATCTGGAAGCTTCTTTCCGGAACTACCGCGCTTGATGTCGTCGTATGACTTCAGTTGGCCGTTTTCGTCGAAATATCTCGAGACTGCCGGATCATGGATATCTACTCGCCCAGCATCCACTGCACCTTTGAAGACGTTGTAATACTGCCGCTGCTGCGTTGCGTGTGTATCGAGACTTGCGTCGTCGTTGTCGTACCCTGCCGACCCGTCGCCTATCAGGAAACCCTTCAGTTCTTCTGCAGCAAATGTGTCGAAAGCATCTGCGCCCGGACCCAGAACGGGAACGTCACCACCTACCGTCGTGACCGCGCCCAACGTCAGATCGTAGATGGTTCCGAAAGCATCTTTCTGCGCTTGCTCATCCTGGTACTCCGACTCCAGCATGTCGTCCATTCCCCCCTGCGCCGCGAATGAGACTCGGCCTGCCCACGTCGCCTGCGCCAGAGAGTCCTCGCCGCCGTCACGACCGATATTGGCTTCCATCCCGGCAACGGATGAGTACGCCGCTTGATTGAAATATGCGGCCGCCTCGTCGTTCGTGTCGATCACCTTGAACAGGTCGCGCATCTCGTCACCGTTGTCGAAGGACGAGAACCCGCTCGTACCCGTCAGGGCCTGATCAGCGCCCGCCATACTCGGAATGTAATTGTCCAGCGTGGTTGCGAGCGCCTTGGTGATCTCTGGATTCACCTCACCGATGGATCGCGGCGCGCCATCGATGTTCATCAAACTCTCATCGTTGGCAGCAATGTAGTGCGCGAGGGCATTCGCCGATTCACCTGCTTGCTGATTCGCCCACGGGTTGACACTGGTCGAGTCATTGTCGATGGCGCCCAACAGGTCTGTCACCCCCTGCTCGTTGCCCGCCCAATCATGTTGCAGCAGACCCGCGATATGCGTGTCCGCGATGTACTGGCCGCCGTAGTTGCAGGTGGCGTCCATATTAACGCCCGTCACGGCGTCGTGGACGGCAGTTTGGTCACTGCTCGCAAGCGAGAGCATGTGACTGGTGACCTCGTTCACCGGGTACCGGTCGGCAGTGAAGCTGCCCGCCTTGTATTCCCGGCCGTAACCTTCGTCGACTGAGGCGATCTCGGCCGCCTGCTTGATGAGCCCCTTGTCGAGGAACGACCCATTTGTCATTCCGGGATCAGCATGGTCGAGGATCCCGCTGAGGGCCTGGAACTCGTTCAGCCGCGGCACTTCCGCTCCGCTCAGCTTCCCTCCTTTCGAACCAGGAATCGGCTTCTCCCAGATCTTTAACCGATTGTCTTGGAGGAGCGTCCGCACGCCCGACGGCAACATGTCCATCCCCCCGCGGTCGGACGAGGCGCCACCCGTCCTGACTCCCTCGGTCGAGATGATGCGCATACCGTTTCCGAGGCTCGCACTGATGGCATCCCCTCGCGGACTCGGCCACTGCTCACCCATCATTGCGATGTCGTCGACGCTCCTGCCATCCAGGTAGCGCATGACTTCGTTCAGATAGTCGAACTGTCCCTGCGGTAGCACCACCGGATCACCGCGATCAAGCGCTTGTTGCTGCTCAGGTGTCAATGTCGTCGCCGCAGCGAATCGTGCGATTTGCTCTGGAGTCGCAGTACCTCTGTTGATGGCGTGGATGTCGGCTTCGGCGATACTCTCGTTCAGGCCGGCGACCGTCGGAGCCAACGATGTCAAAGCCGCCGCCGCGGCGGTGATCGCTTTCGCCGTTTCGTCGTCGACCCTTCCGAGTTCGCCGGCCTTCGCAACCAACGAAATCCCGCCGTTGGTCGCGATCGACGCTCTGACTATCTTGAGATGGTCGAGGCGCGCAATCGTCGCCTCGTCATCACCCGCCGCCGCGTAGGCGGCTTGGTAGTTGTAGTCATCGATCACCGACCACGCGCCGGAGACGGTGTAATGATTCTGCTCGTAACCGCCTGCCTCGGATTTCAATTCGCCGATCAACGAACTGAGGGAAGCACCCCCGTCGGACACGGCCTTCTGCAAACTCTCGAATGCCGCTGCAACTCTCTTCATCTCAGATTCTTCGCGCGTTGCCCGACCGAGCGCGGCGTCTTTTGCATCGCCGGACCAATCGAGGCCGTCGATGGTCGAGTTGACCAGGCGGCCATTCTTCGTGGTTCGGTCGATGGGGTCGTCCAGCGATGTCGCGGCTGTGGCCAGCGCAGACGCGTCCGACCCCTTCACCTGTCCCCAGGTGGGAGTGGTCACGTACGCCTACCGGGTGCCCGGAGGCAGCGTGTTCAGCTCCCCCATCGCGGTGAAATTCTCCGCAGCGTCGACATCGGTATCGCGATACTCCGCCGCCGATCGCTCGCAGACATCCGCCATCGCACGCATTCGCCCGGCGAGTACGTCCACCGCTCGCGTGCACTGCTCGTCAACCGGCTGGAGAGCCTTCGACGTTTGCGACCACGAGATACCGGACCCAGCAGTACTGATCGTCGTCGACGTCGCACCATCCATGTCCGTACCCAAAGCGTCCAACATGGTTGCCGCACCGCGCAGCTCCCCCGGATCAACCCTCATCCCCAGCCTCCCCGCCGAGTTCATTCAACAATAACGAGACCCTTCCTGCCGCCGGGTGAACCGGTCAGAGCAGTTCGAGCAGGAACGGTAGCTCCTGGGTGGCATACCAGCCCAGATCGAAGTCTTCGACGTCGCCAACGGCAAGCTCCGAGTCCTCGTCCCCGAGGTCGGCGGAATCGACCAGCGCGACAGCCCTGATCACCTTGTCCTCCGCGTCTGCGCCGTCGACAAGAATCGAGGCGACAGCCGAAAGAGATACCGGCCCCCCGACTTTCACGACCGCGGCATCGAGATCCGGCCGCAACTTGACCGCCTCGACGTCGGCCGCGATGACCACTCGACGCGCGGGTAATGCCGGTGGATCCGTGGACTCGGCGGGCTCGTCGTCGCTGTCGGCGGCGATGAGCCGCAGCGACGCCCGTGCGGCCTCACGGATCGCGGCTTCGGCGAGTTCCTCGTCGTCACCGTCGACATACGATTCGCGCAGAGCAGGGGTGAGCGCGAACGCCGTGCCTCCCACCGGACGGAAGTCGCCGGCTTCGTTGAGCGCCACCAACATCGACAGCGTGGCGGGCAGATAAATTCTCATGTGACCTTTCTCGGGGCACGGCGGTCGTGGATCACCTTGTGCCGGGAAGTAATTCTTCGAACGAGTCGGTGAGGTACTCGGTCATCGCACCCAGGTCCCACATCACTGTCCGGTCTGCGTTGAAGGCGAAATAGATTCGCCCGTTGTATGACGTGAGTCCTACGGCCAGAGCGCGATTGCGCACCATGACCGGTACAGGGTAGATGGCCAGGACCTCGTTACCCGCGAGGTACTGCGCAGCCCTCGGACCGCGTGCGATCGTGATCGGCACGTTGAACGCGCGCCGCGACAACGATGCCGCTGCCCGGGCACTCATGGCGTGGAAGGTCGCCGGGCCGATCTCCGGGATCCACGGCTCCATACCCATGGCCCCGCGTCGGTTCGACTGTGAGTGACGGTCGGCCAGTTGCGCGACCTGCGACAAACGCACTGCCGGGTTCGGCTCTCCCACCGGCAGATCGGTGACGAAGCCATGCAGTCCGCCGGCCATCCATTCCGTCGAGCTGCCGGAATCGCCGGCATCGAAGTCGGCGGAATCGCCCGCCAGCGGATACGCCGACAACGGCACCATTGCCCGAACCGTCTCGACCTGGTCGACGGCCTGCTCTCTCGACAGCAGCCAGCGCCGCAACGCGCCCGCGATCGCAGCCAGGATGACGTCGTTCGGTGCGCACCCATGACGCTCGGCGATGTCGACACAGTCATCGGCGGAACAAGATGCGACGGTGAACCGTCGGGCAGGTGCGGTCCCACCGTTCAGCGGGCTCGGCGGCGCCGAACTGGTGGCCATCTTCATGACGGTCTCGACCCGGCGGGCAGCACCGAGAAACGCCTGGCCCACCGAGGTGACCTGGTTGGTCGCGGCGCGGACCTGATCGACCATCTCCCACGGCCTGGTCAGGACGTCCGTGATCGCGCCGACCACGAGCTCCCCATTGCCGGGCTCCCGGTCCGGCAACCAGAGATCTTCTGGCATCGCCGGGGATTCGCGGGTGTCGTCGACGATGATCTGGTTGATCTCCAGCGCGTCGTGCCCGTCGACCAATGCCCGGTGGGTCTTGGTCAGGATGGCCATCCGATCGTCGGCGAGCCCCTCGACCAGATACATCTCCCATAGAGGCCGCGTGCGGTCCAGGGGCCGCGACATCAACCGCGCGACGAGGTCGTGCAGTTGGTCGTCAGCGCCCGGACTCGGGAGCGCGGATCGGCGGACGTGGTAGGTGATGTCGAACTCGCGGTCGTCCACCCACACCGGACGTGCCAGACCTAGCGTCACCTCACGAATCTTCTGCCGGTACCGCGGGACCAGCTGCAACCGGCTTTCGACCGTGCTGAGCAACGTGGGGTAGTCCAAACCGCCCGGATGACGCTCGAGGATCAGCAGCGATCCCACCTGAGTGGTGGCGCCGCGCTCGTCCAGGTAGTAGAACATCGAGTCCTGAGGCGACAGCCGGTTCACATCGGCAATCGTAGCCGCCGGGTGAGTTGTGGGCGCAGCCACGGCAATGCCGTGCGAATTCATCCACGGCAGTGCGGTTCATTCGACGGTGATCGCGACAAGCACCCAGCGCCACTGTTTGCGACGGGGTGCGGTCGGTGTGGCAGCGGGCATCGTGACCAAACGCCTCTCCACCCGCGCACCCATGGCGTGCACGCGCTCTCCGCGGCGATAGACCACGGTGATCTCCGCGGCGTCCGGCCGGGAACTCTGGCTGTGCACTCGCAGCAAGGTGGAGGGCGCCGGCGCCCTGGCAGTACTTCCTGCGGCCAACAGGACTCGGAACTGATCCGCGATGTGCGGCAGGGCGACCCTGCTCAACTGCCCGATCGGTCGCCTTCGATCCATGACCTCGAGGACCAATTTGATTGCTCCGGTGGCGAATTGCCGTATCTCGATGTTCACGGCCTCCGGACGCGGCGGCGCCGTCGGTCGCCGGGTGGGCGCACTGAGAGGCTCGCGTGGCCACGACCCTGATTCGCAGGCCTCCGGCTCGTACCGCGGCACCGGAATCACCCGCAGGCGCTCGGGCGGCTGGTCGATGTAGGTCATCTGGGCACTGCGAGCTGAAGTCATTACGCCCCCCGGCGAGTTCGCGACACCGACCGGCATCGCCGGCCCGGTACCAAGAAAACCCGGGTACCAGCAGTACGACGTGTACTACGGGACCCGGGTTCCCCACGAGCTCAGATCGTCCGCGTTTCCTGTGAGCGTCAGCGCTTTCTGCGCGACTTCGGGGGCTTCGAGCCCGACCCCTTGGACCCTGCCCGCGCGGCAGCACGCCGCTCTTTGCGGGTCCCGTCGGCCTGACCGTTCGACGACCCACCTGTCTGCCGGACCGACGTGCCACCGGACTCAGAGGGTCCGCTGTACGTCAGGCGAGAATTGTTGTCGTCCTCGATTCCCTTGGCGCGTAGCGCAGCAGGTGCAGCCTGCTTCGGCGCCGCCTGTTGGGTGGGCAACGGTGCCGGGGCAGCCGGAGCCTTCGTCGTGGACACCGCGGGTGCAGCGGCAGCCGGCTGCGCCGGCGTGGTCTCCACACTGACGTTGTAGAGGAATCCGAGGGACTCCTCTTTCAGGCCCTCGAGCATGCCCGTGAACATGTCGAAGCCCTCACGCTGGTATTCGACGACCGGATCACGCTGGGCCATCGACCGCAGATGGATACCTTCGCGCAGGTAGTCCATCTCGTAGAGGTGATCGCGCCACTTGCGGTCGAGCACGCTGAGCAGGATCGTGCGTTCGAGCTGACGCATGGCGGAGTCGCCTGCGATGGCTTCGATTTCTTTCTCGCGCTTGTCGTAGGCCGCGTGGGCATCGGCCACGAGGGTCTCGCGGAGTTCCTCGGCGGTGATCTCTTTGCGCTCGCCGTACTCGTTCTCCTCGAGCAACTCCTTGTAGTCGAGCTCGATCGGGTAGAGCGTCTTGACCGCGGTCCACAGCTGTTCGAGGTCCCAGTCCTCGACATAACCCTCGGCGGTCGCACCGTCCACGTAGGCACCGACGACGTCGTCGATCATGCGCTTGACCTGCTCGCTGTGGTCTTCGCCTTCGAGGATCGTGCGGCGCTCGGAGTAGATCACCTTGCGCTGCTGGTTCATCACCTCGTCGTACTTGAGGACGTTCTTACGGACCTCGAAGTTCTGCTGCTCAACCTGGGTCTGCGCGCTGCGGATGGCCTTGGTGACCATCTTCGCCTCGATCGGCACATCGTCGGGCAGGTTGACCCGGTTCATGATCGACTCGAGCGCTCCGCCGTTGAAGCGACGCATCAATTCGTCGCCGAGCGAGAGGTAGAAACGGGACTCGCCGGGGTCGCCCTGACGGCCGGAACGACCACGCAGCTGGTCATCGATGCGTCGCGATTCGTGACGCTCGGTGCCGAGCACGTACAGCCCGCCCGACTCCCTGACCTTCACCGCATCCTCGGCGACCTCTTGCTTGACCGCGGCGATCGCCTCGTCCCACGCGGCCTCGTACTCCTCCGGCGTGTCCACCGGGTCCAGCCCGGCCTTGCGCAGTCGGATGTCGGCGAGAATGTCTGGGTTACCACCGAGCACCACGTCGGTACCACGGCCGGCCATGTTGGTGGCCACCGTCACCGCACCGCTGCGGCCTGCCTCGGCGATGATCTGCGCTTCCTGCTCGTGGAACTTCGCGTTGAGAACGTTGTGCGGGATCCCGCGCTTCTTGAGCTGGCGGGCCAGGTACTCCGACCGCTCGACGCTGGTCGTACCGATCAGGACCGGCTGACCTTTTTCGTGCCGTTCGGTGATGTCGTCGACCACCGCGTCGAACTTCGCTTCTTCCGTCTTGTAGATCAGATCGGTCTGATCAACCCGGATCATGGGCTTGTTCGTCGGGATCGGCAGCACACCCAATTTGTAGATCTGGTCGAGCTCGGCGGCCTCGGTCTGGGCGGTACCGGTCATGCCGGACAGCTTCTCGTACATGCGGAAATAATTTTGCAGCGTGATGGTGGCCAGGGTCTGGTTCTCGGCCTTGATCTCGACGCGTTCCTTGGCCTCGATCGCCTGGTGCAGTCCTTCGTTGAAACGCCGCCCGTCGAGGACGCGGCCGGTGAACTCGTCGACGATCAGCACGTCGCCGTTCCGGACGATGTAGTCCTTGTCCTTCTCGAACAGTTCCTTCACCTTGATGGCGTTGTTCAGGTAGCTCACCAGCGGCGAGTTCGCCGCCTCGTACAGGTTGTCGATACCGAGCTGGTCCTCGACGAACTCGACACCTTCCTCGTGCACACCGATGGTCTTCTTGCGGATGTCGACCTCGTAATGGACGTCTTTCTTCAGCAGCGGGGCGATGCGCGCGAACTCGGCGTACCACTTGCTCGACGAGTCGGCGGGGCCGGAGATGATCAGCGGCGTCCTGGCCTCATCGATGAGGATCGAGTCGACCTCGTCGACCACGGCGAACGGATGCCCGCGCTGCACCAGGTCAGCCAGCGAGTGCGCCATGTTGTCGCGCAGGTAGTCGAAGCCGAACTCGTTGTTGGTGCCGTAGGTGATATCGGCGTTGTAGGCCTCGCGCCGCTGGTCCGGCGTCATGCCGGTGAGGATCACGGCAGTCTCGAGTCCGAGGAAGCGGTGCACGCGACCCATCCACTCGGAGTCACGTTTGGCGAGATAGTCGTTGACGGTCACCACGTGGACGCCGTCGCCTGCCAGCGCGTTGAGATAGGCGGGCAACACACAGGTGAGGGTCTTGCCCTCACCTGTCTTCATCTCGGCGATGTTTCCGAAGTGCAGCGCCGCGCCGCCCATGATCTGGACGTGGAAGTGTTTCTGCGACAGCACACGCCACGAGGCTTCCCTGGCGACCGCGAACGCCTCGGGCAACAGGTCATCGAGCGTTTCACCCTCTGCGATCCGCTTCTTGAACTCGTCGGTCTTCGCCCGCAACTCCTCGTCGGACAGAGCCTCGATCTCTTTGTCGAGCGTCTCCACATGCGAAGCGATCGCATCCAGGCGTTTGACCATCCGGCCTTCACCGACGCGCAGCAGCTTGTTGAGCACTGGTTTTATCCTCAATCCGATCGACTACACACGAAATCCGACCTACAGATCCCCGCAGGTCGGACTCCATGGTAGCCACGCTCGTGGCGGGGGTGGCCCGGCGAGGCCGATCAACCCCGCGCCGAGCGGCTAGGCGAGGCGGATCAATCCGTAGTCGAAGGCGTGTCTGCGGTAGACGACGGATGGTTTGTCGGTTTCCTTGTCATGGAACAGGAAGAAGTCGTGACCGACCAGTTCCATTTCGTACAGCGCATCGTCGACGGTCATCGGGATCGCCTCATGCTCTTTGATGCGAACGATCTGTCCCGGGCCGGCGGTCTCGGGTACGTGATCGGCCCAGCGGTCGTCGTCTGCGGAGTCCGCATGCTTGAAGGCCTCACCGTTCAGGATCGGGTCGGCCGCGGCGGTGGCCTCCGCCACCGAGATCGGGGTACGCAGACCGTGATGGACCTTGCGGCGGTCCTTGGTCCGGCGAAGTCGGGACTGCAGCTTGTTCAGGGCCGCGTCGAGAGCGGCGTAGAAGTTCTCGGCGCACGCCTCGCCTCGCACCACCGGGCCCTTACCCACCGCGGTGATCTCGAGACGCTGACAGATCTTCGACTGTCTGCGGTTTTTTTCGTGGTGGAGCTCGACGTCGAATCGGAAGATCGACGGGTCGAAGCGTTCGACACGTGAGAGCTTGTCCATCACGTGGATTCGGAAATGTTCGGGGATCTCGACATTGCGGCCACTGACCTGCACTTCGGCGTCGGGTCGGGACAGTTCATCTGAGTCGGATCGGACATATATGCCCGGGTCGAAGGGATCGGCGCTGGTCGTCGGGTCTGAACCCGGATCGGGGCTGACATTGTTGGCTGAAACGGCATTCTTGCCGACACTTGTCGTCACTGCGGCGTACCTCCTGGATTGGTGAACAGGACTTCCGATACCGCGACCGCACTCGGCCACATACCGGTCTGAGAGTTGGGCCTCACCTCCCCACGTCACCCGGTGGGTGATCTGACCTCTGGCATCTACGAGTGCACCCCCGACGTTAGTCTGCCGGGCAGGTGTTCGCCACACTTTCGACATTGCATGTTCACTTACGCGCCCAACCGGTGCGCAAACGACACCCTGCGAGCCGGTCTGTACCAATGGCTTTGCCTACCAATCATTTCGATGCTTTCGGCTCCTCACGCGGCGGCCACCACCAGTACGAGGTGCACCTCGATGCCGGCTCGCCGCAGGACCTCGATCGAGTGTGCGGCGGTGCTACCGGTCGTGAGTACGTCGTCGACCAGCACGACGGCGGCTCCCCCGCCGCATGCCGAAAGATCGGCACCCCGTCGCAGCCTGACCGCACCGGACAGGTTCTCACCACGCTCAGGCGCCGACAGACCTGCCGAATCCCGCGCCCAGGACGAGGTGACCAACGCGGGCACCACACAGACCCCGGGACCGAGTTCACCGGCCGCCGCTGCCGCGAGCGCGGTGACGGGGTCGCCGCCCCGGCGACGCGCGGCCCACCATCGGGTCGGTGCCGGGACGAGGACAAGGCGGGCCGACCTCGGCAAAGCCGACCACCGGTCCAGCGTCAGCAGGGCTGTCGCGAGCGCGAGTCCGATCGGGACGGCGAGATCGGTGCGCCCGTGCTCTTTCAACTCGAGGATCGCGTGCCTGCGCGCTGCGGTGTACCTGCCCAGCGCGTAGGCGGGAACGGGCAACATCACGCTGGTGCGCAGCTCGATCGGGGTGTCGGCGAACACGAGGGCGCATCGGCGGCACCACCGCGTGCCCGGCGCCCCGCAACCTCCGCACACCGTCGGGATCACCAGATCCACCACCGCACCGGCGATCCGGGCACCCGCGTCATGCGCACGCATCCGCCCATCATCACCCCGATGCACACGGCGGACATCTCGCAGCCGGGTGTCGCGGCGTGTTGTCCACATATCGCCGCACCATCCACAGGGCCCGCGCCGCTGCGTAAGCCGAACACGTCGGATCTAGTGCGGCAGAACAGGTATCGCGTTCGACCCCATAGTCGGGGTGATCTCGCTCCAGTACTGGTCCGGTTCGTCGTTGGTGCTGCCCAGACGCAGCACCCCACGACTGTCGGCAGCATAGATCGTCGATTGTCCGGCGACCACGGACGTGACCGGCGGGGTGAGATTGCCACTGGGCAGCGCCCCCGGCGGTGTCCCGTCGATACGAAGTTGCACCACCGGCCCGTCCGCCGCGTTACGGGCGATGACCAGGGTCTCGCTGCTCAGCCAATCGAGGGACACCGCGCCCGCGATGTTGAGCGCTGCAGCGCCGCGAGGGTTGGAGAGCACCAGCCTGCCGTCCGCGCGTCGCTCGACGATCGCCAAGACGACCTGGCCGCCGACGATCAGTGCCGCCCGGGCACCGTCCTGCGAGATCTGCAGTTCGGTGATCGGGCCCTGGGCCACCGACCGGATCGCGGTCGAATCCACTTCGGCCTCTGTCACCTGTCCGGCGCCCGAACTCTGCGTCACCTGGGTGACGCGGTTCTCGTCGACCACGACCCAGACGGTCCGGCTGTCGCCGGCGAACGACGGGCGGCTGATCGTCTCGCCTTCGAGTACCGGTGTCACGTCGGCGCCGTAGTCGCCGATCGCCAGCGACAGTCGCGGAGCGGGCCCGGGCGCGATGTTCTGCGAGACGGCGGCGACGCGACCGGCGTCGGCGGAGATGTCGGCGGCCAGCAGGCTCCTGGTCGAACCCAGCGGTCCGGGCACCGGCGCCACGGTGTTGTCCGCGACGGCCTGTAAGGATCCGCCGCGCACGATGTGCAGTCCCAGCGCCCCGGCCGGTGGGCTCGGGTCGAGTGACTCGACGTCGCGGGTCTGCCACCCGGCGGCACGGCGCTCGTTGAGCGGTGCGCCATCGGCGTCGATCACGTACGGACCGGAGATGTCGGAGTCGCTCAAGGTCCAGATGATCTGAGCAGCAAGCCGATTGCGGTCGGCATCGCCAAGGCCGTTCAGCCCGGCGAGATCGAGTCGGATGCCTCCCGAGGGCAACGACTCGATGGAACCGTGCAGCGACGACCTGGCCGGGAACTCATTGGTCACCGCGTTACGCAGATCGTCGACCGGCCCGGCGATGAGCAGTCCGATCAGCTGGTCGGAGAGCTGGTCGGCCCCCGCGTACAACCAGCGCGGATCTGCAACGAGATGCTGGTCGTCGGTGCTCGGGTAGTAGAGAACATGCGGGCGGTAGGACGCCTCGAACTGTTCGCGGTCCATCATCACCCCGACCGGGAGCGGCCCGTCGATCCGCCACTGGCCGTCCACGCGGCGCAGCGACAATCGCGTCTCGATACGTCCGGAGCTGGGGACGAGTTGCCCGCTCGGTTGCAGTTCGCCGGTGTTCTCGCCGTTGACCCGAACAGTGATCGTGTCGTCGGTCCGGTCGTCGCTGAGCACATTGATCTCGTCCAGCAACAGGGCCCCGCCCTGGTCGTCCCAGGAGTTCGAGGCGTCCTGGGTGAGGAACTGGCGCGCTGCCAAGTGGCCCGAACCGGGTTGCACCGAGGCCTTCAGGAAGTCGCGGACCAGTGTCTCGGGGTCCATCCCGGGACGCGGGGTCGGAACATTGCGGGTCGGCTGATGCCGCTCGAGCGATCCGAGAGGCTGCGGACTCGAGTTGTTGGGGATCGACACACACGCCGACAGCAACGCCATTGCGACGATCCCGACCAACACCGCGAAGCGGCGATGGGCCAGGCCGTACCGTCGCTCAGCCATGGCCCTGCCCCTGGTCTCGCGCGGCCCTGCCCCGGCCCGGGGGTTTGAGTGGCAGCGGGCTGCCGAGCACCTTGTGGCCGCGGACCAGCGGCAGCGTCAGCCGGAAACAGGCACCCTTGCCGGGCTCGCCCCAGGCCTCGAGACGGCCCTGATGCAGCCGGGCGTCCTCGACGCTGATCGCCAGACCGAGCCCGGTCCCACCCGAACGGCGGAACCGCGACGGATCAGAACGCCAGAACCGGTTGAACACCAACTTCTCCTCGCCCGGTCGCAGTCCGATACCCCGGTCGCGGACGGTCACCGCCACCGCGTCGCCGTCACTGCGCATCGTCAGTGTGACGGGCTGCTGCTCCCCGTGGTCTATGGCATTGGCGAGCAGGTTTCGCAGGATCCGCTCCACGCGGCGCGGATCGATCTCGGCGATCACCGGCTCGGCCGGTAGGTCGAGGATCAACTCGGTGTCGGTCTCGTCCGCGAGATGCCGCACCGTCTTGACCGCCGCATCGATCGGGATGGTCATGTTCAGCCTGTCTGCGGCGAGTTCCGCGACACCGGCGTCGTGTCGCGAGATCTCGAGCAGTTCGCCCAGCAGGGTCTCGAATCGGTCGAGTTCCATGTCGAGCAACTCGACCGACCGTTTGAGAACGGGTTCGAGGTCCTCGCGGCTCTCGAACAGCACGTCCGCAGCCATTCTCACCGTGGTCAACGGGGTACGGAGCTCATGGGAGACATCGGAGGTGAACTGCCGCTGCAGACCGCCGAACTCTTCGAGGTGGGTGATCTGTTTCGACAGACTCTCGGCCATGTCGTTGAACGACATCGCGAGTCTGGCCATGTCGTCCTCACCGCGCACCGGCATGCGTTCCTTGAGCCGGCCGTCGGCGAATCTCACCGCGATCCGCGAAGCCGACCGCACCGGTATGACGACCTGCCGCGAGACCAGGATGGCGATCGCGGCCAGCAGGCCGAGCAAGACCAGACCACCGGTGAAGATCGTGCCGCGCACCAGCGACACGGTGTTCTCTTCGTTGGTCAGCGGGAACACCAGGTACAACTCCAGCCCCGGGATGTCGGAGTTCGTCGGGGTCCCGATGATCAGGGCCGGACTCTGGGCTCCACCGGAGCCGGTCACCGAGGAATAGCGATAGGCGATCTGACCGCCCTGCACCATCTGCCGCAGATTCTCGGGGATCTCGCCGATCGGACCCACGCCCGTGGGCCCTGCGGGGCCGGATCCAGGTGCGAGCAACACGGTGTCGAAGGTACCGACCACACCGGAGGTGTCGCCCGAATCGACATCGCGATCGGTGAGTATCGAGCGAGTTTGCCGCAACCTGTTCGTCAGAGAAGTGTTGCCGTCCGCGCCGGAGAGGTCACGTTCGACGGTCACCCGGGTGCGCTCGAGCTCTTCGGTGGCGGCCTGCAGTTTGAGGTCGAGTAGCCGGTCGGTGATCTGGCTGGTCAGCACGAACGCGAGGATCCCCAACACGACCAACGACAACACGAGGGTGGACACCACCACGCGCAACTGGAGCGAACGACGCCACAGTTGTCCGACTGCCCTACCGACCGAGCCCACTCGCCGCATCGATGGCCCGAACGTGCCATTGATACGACGCCGAGGGCGTCCGATCACGGTGGTCCGGCCTTGTAGCCGACCCCCCTCACCGTGAGAACCACTTCAGGGTTTTCCGGATCGTTTTCGACTTTGGCCCGCAGGCGCTGTACGTGCACGTTGACCAGCCTAGTGTCGGCCGGATGCCGGTAACCCCAGACCTGTTCCAACAGCACGTCGCGGGTGAAGACCTGCCGCGGCTTGCGGGCGAGTGCCACCAACAGATCGAACTCGAGCGGGGTGAGCGAGATGGGCACACCTTCGCGGACGACCTTGTGCGCGGGGACGTCGATCTCGACCGGTCCGATGGACAGCAACTCCGCGGGCTCGTCCTCGGTGCGACGCAGGCGCGCCCGGACCCTGGCGACCAGTTCCTTCGGTTTGAAGGGCTTGATCATGTAGTCGTCGGCACCCGACTCCAAGCCCAGCACCACGTCCACGGTGTCGGACTTGGCGGTGAGCATCACGATCGGCACACCGGAGTCAGCACGCAGCACCCGGCACACGTCGATCCCGTTCATCCCGGGCAGCATCAGGTCGAGCAACACCAGGTCAGGACGGATCTCGCGGACCGCGGTCAGTGCCTGGGTGCCGTCGCCCACCACAAAGGGCTCGAAGCCCTCTCCGCGCAACACGATGGTGAGCATCTCCGCCAATGCAGCATCATCGTCGACAACCAGGATCCTGGGTTTCATGGGCTCATGGTGTCACCGAATCGTGATTAATTGTGGCTGACGCGCCGACCGCGGAGCGGCTCGGCTGCGGCGGTTATCCACCAGACGCGGTTACCCTTCGACTGTGGGCGTATTGATTGCAGTCGAGGGTTTGGACGGAGCCGGTAAGCACACGTTGGTGACCGGGCTCGTGAATCGTTGGGCCACACAGGGTTACCGAATCGCGACGCTGACCTTTCCGCGTTACTCCGAGTCGGTCACCGCGGACATCGCGGCCGAGGCGTTGCACGGACAACACGGGGACCTACGCTCGAGCGTTCATGCCATGGCATTGCTCTTCGCACTCGACCGCAGGGACGCCGACGCCGAGCTCCGGAAGTTGTTGTCCGCCAACGACGCGGTGATCCTGGACCGCTACGTCGCCTCGAATGCCGCCTACAGCGCCGCCCGGCTGGGACAGGACGCGGACGGTGAGGTCGTGAACTGGGTGTCGACCCTCGAGTTCGAACGTTTCGGGTTACCGGTCCCCGATCACCATCTGTTGCTGGACGTACCGACCGACGTGGCGATCGGACGCGCGCAGTCGCGCGCCGAGAACGACGCCTCCCGCACCCGCGACCACTACGAACGCGACCACGACCTGCAGGAGAAAACCGGCATCGTCTACCGCGACCTCGCCGAACGCGGATGGATGTCTCCGTGGTCACGCCTGGGCACCGAACCCGACCCCGACCTCGCAGATCGACTCATCGCCATCTGACCCGCGGTAACGACCCGGTCAAGACTCGGCGACGGCCACCGTTATGTGCGCCGGCCCTCCCTTGTAGGCAACTAGCGTCACACCCGACGCACACGTTGGACCGGCCACGACCGCCGGTCCGGTGGGAGGTCGGTCGATGAGTCACCTCATGCTGCACCCGGTTCACCACGTACCGGTCCGGCAGACCGTTGTCCTGCTCATCGCGGTCCTGCTGGCCAATCTCGCGTTGGTCTGGCTCGCGCTGAGCATCCGGTCCGATCCGGCCGACGACGCCGGCCAGATCCGGACCGTGGTCGAGCAGCAGATCGACGCGCTGAACGCTCGCGACGCCGCCAGGTTGCAACTGACGTATTGCCACCAGCAGGGCGAGGTCGCCGGCCTGATCGTCGAGGCCCTCGGCCCCCGCACCGACAACCGAATGCTGCGTGTCGCCCGGATAACCGACATTCAGCGCATCGGTTCGACTCTGGCGACGGCCCGTGTCCAGGTGGAGTTCACCGGCGCCGACCTCGCCGCGATCGAGTTGCGGCCGGATACGGTCAGCATGTTCCGAAAGGGCGAAACCGGCTGGCAGATGTGCGATCCGGGTAATGACTCGGCTGACCTGCTCCACGTCTGATCGCCGCGCCCCTGACCGGCGGGGTGACCGACACGAACATCACATGTCGGCATCAGTGTTTGTGTCTGATTTCGACGGTGTTGTTGGCTGTCCGAAGCGCCCAGTAAGGTTCCATCAGCAGCAAAGCACCGCTGCCCAAACGCTATTCACACTCGCCCCGAGCAGTGGTCCATCGCTCACGTTCTCGCCGGAGGTCCCTCATGACGCAACCACCACAAGGTCCCTACGGATCCGGCGACAACCAGGGCGACCCCCAGTGGGGCCAGGGACCGGGCGACGGGTCACAGCAGCCCACCTGGGGCGGAACGCCCGGGCAGGATCCCCAGTGGGGCGGAACGCCGAACCAGCCGACCTGGGGTGGCCAACCTCCGTCGGAGCCGACCTGGGGTGGCCAGTCCGCATCCGAGCCGACCTGGAGCGGACAGCCCGGCGGCGCCCCCGACTGGGGCAATCAGTCGCAGCCGCAGTACCCGCCGACCTCCGACTACCCGCAGCCGGGCCAGACCGGCCAGTATCCCGCCGGTTACCAGCAGTACGGGAACAACCCACCGCCCGGTGGGCCGGGCGGCCCCGGTGGCTATGGACCACCTCCGGGCGGCGGTAAGTCGAACAAGACGCCGTGGATCATCGGGATCGCGGCGGCTGCCGTGATCGTCATCGTGCTGGCCGTGGTGCTGTTCGTGGTCCTCGGCGGCGACGACTCCTCCGACACCAGGGCCGACACCACCTCATCGGTGACGACGACGTCGTCGCAGTCGTCCGTGGCGCAGGCCGAGGAGCAGGTCGAGACCGCCATCCGGACCTACACGACCGCGTTCACCGACCGCGACTGGGACACCGCGATCTCCGTGACCTGTGGCGCCGAGCAGGCCACGGTGCGAGAGATCCAGACCGACAACAGTGACACCGCGGGGATGAAGTTGAACTCCGTGACAGGTATCGAGGTCACCGGCGATTCGGCCGAGGCCACCGTCTCGTTGACCTTCGTCAACCCGGCCGACCAGTCCGCGCTCGAGACCAACCGATATACATTCGAGATGGAGAACCGTTTAGGGGACTGGAAGATCTGCACCACCCGCAAGATCTGATCGGTGCCTGAGGGAGGACTTGTTGAGTTATCCACCATCCGGCCCGTCGGGATGGGGCACTCCCGACCAGCCAGGTCCTGCGGGCCGGCCGCCGCAGCAACCCGGCCAGCGTAGGCCCCAGCAGCCTGAGCAGGGTCCGGGAAATCCGTACTGGTCGCAGGGTCGGCCGCCGCAGCAGCCGCCCTACGGCAGAGGTCCAGGTGCTCAGGGGCGACCGCCCGGTGCCTACGGTCCTCCCGGTGCACAGTTTCCTCCCGGTGCACAGTTTCCGCCCGGCCCCCAGGGACCACATGGCCCCTGGGGCGCGCCGCCGCAGCCGCCGCAGCCGCCTCGGAAGACCCGCACCGGACTGATCATCGCGAGTGTGGTCGCGACGCTGGTAGTGCTGGCCGGAGCCACCGTCGCCGCTGTGACCCTCACCGATTCCGGTGACAGCGATTCCGTCGCCGATCCGTCCACCTCGGCGTCGACGACCACCAGCTCGAGCGATGCAGGTGGTGGCAGCAGCGACGAGAATGCCGTCCAGGCCGCCGCCGAGAAACGCGTCCAGCTGATCAACGATCAAGACGCTGCCGGACTGCACGACATGGCCTGCGACGCCGACTCACGCACCGAGTCGAGGGCGGGTTACGAAGACCTCTTCGATCGCAATGGCAGCATCGTCGCCACCATCGACGTCCAGGACGTGAACGTCGACGGCAGCGTCGGCAAAGTCGATGGTGAGATGGCCATCGACAGCGAGACCGGCGACATCCACTGGGCGTTCAAGAAAGAAGACGGCGAGTGGCGGTTCTGCCCGAGCCTGTCCGAGCGACGGTCCAGTACCGCACCGAGCACTGGCGGGGACGACATCATCACCGGTTAACCCCCACGAAACCGAAAATGGTGGGTTCTGGCGAGTATTTCCGCTGGTCGCGGTCGCCAAAACCCACCATTTTTGGTGTGTCGGGTGTCAGTAGCGGTAGTGCTCCGCCTTGTACGGACCCTCGACATCGACATTGATGTACTCGGCCTGCTCCTTGGTGAGCTTGGTGAGCGTTCCACCGAGCGCCTCGACGTGGATCTTCGCGACCTTCTCGTCGAGCACCTTGGGTAGGCGGTAGACCTCGTTGTCGTACTCGTTGTTCTTGGTCCACAGCTCGATCTGGGCGATCACCTGATTCGAGAAGCTGTTGCTCATCACAAACGACGGGTGACCCGTGGCGTTGCCGAGGTTCAGCAACCGACCCTCGGACAGGACGATGATCGCCTTGCCGTCCGGGAAGATCCACTGATCGACCTGCGGCTTGATGTTGATGCGGGTCATGTCCTTGGACGACTCGAGGCCCGCCATGTCGATCTCGTTGTCGAAGTGGCCGATGTTGCCCAGGATCGCCTGGTGCTTCATCTGCTTCATGTGTTCGAAGGTGATGATCCCGAGGTTGCCGGTCGAGGTGATGATGATGTCGGCATTGCCGATCGCGTCCTCCACGGTGACGACGTCGTAGCCGTCCATCAGTGCCTGCAGCGCGTTGATCGGGTCGATCTCGGTGACCTGCACGCGTGCACCCTGTCCCGCGAGGGATTCAGCGCACCCCTTGCCGACGTCGCCGTAGCCACAGATCAGGACCTTCTTGCCGCCGATGAGGACGTCGGTGCCGCGGTTGATGCCGTCGATCAGCGAGTGGCGGGTGCCGTACTTGTTGTCGAACTTGCTCTTGGTGACCGAGTCGTTGACGTTGATCGCCGGGAACACCAGTTCGCCGGCCGCGGCGAACTGGTAGAGCCGCAGCACACCGGTGGTGGTCTCCTCGGTGACACCCTGAACCGACTCCGCGATCGCCGACCACTTGCCCTTGTCGGTCTCGAAACGCTCGCGCAGCAGCGCGAGGAAGACCTTGTACTCGGCAGAGTCCAGATCGTCGTCGGTCGGCGGGACGGTGCCGGCCTTCTCGAACTGCGCGCCGCGCAGGACGAGCGAGGTGGCGTCGCCGCCGTCGTCGAGGATCATGTTCGCCGGTTCACCGGGCCACGTGAGCATCTGCTCGGCGGCCCACCAGTACTCCTCGAGGCTCTCGCCCTTCCATGCGAACACGGAAACGCCCTTCGGCTCCTCGACCGAGCCGTAAGGCCCTACGACGATGGCCGCGGCCGCTTCGTCCTGGGTCGAGAAGATGTTGCACGACGCCCAACGGACCTCGGCACCGAGCGCGACGAGCGTCTCGATCAGGACTGCGGTCTGCACCGTCATGTGCAGCGAACCGGAGATGCGAGCGCCCTTGAGCGGCAACACATCTGCGTACTCACGACGCAGAGCCATCAGCCCCGGCATCTCGTGCTCGGCCAAGCCGATCTCTTTGCGGCCGTACTCGGCCAGCGAAAGATCCGCCACCTTGAAGTCGATACCGTTGCGGCTTTCCGCGGTGAGCGGGCCGTTCTGGACCGATGTCATATACCACTCCTCAAATCCCACCTGAATGTTGCCTACCAGGCTAACCGGTGGACTCCCGGCGCCCACCCCCGGCTGCGGCATCGACGACCGGCCCGAAGATCTCGGCCACATCGTCGGCGACATCTCGGTCGGACTCGGGGGGCATCGACACATAACTCAAGGCCATCCGCACGATGGCCCTGGCGATACGGACGGCGGCGGCCTCCTCGGCCTGTATCCAGCTGGTCCTCAGCAGCGCGACGATCCGCGCACTCGCGGTGGTGATGAGGGGATCGGCGTCGGTGGTGATGAGCCGCAACAGGTCGGGCTTGGCCTGCCCGGTCAACAACGACTGGATCAGCGGGTCATCCGCCGCGATGGCGAAGAATCTCGAAAAACCCTCCGCCAGAGCTGTCTTCGCTTCGCCCTCATGGGCCAGGACCGCATCGGAGACCTGATCGACGAAGTGGTCGGTGAGGCGGAGTGCGTACGCCTCGGCCAACCCCTGCCGAGAGGCGAACTCGTTGTAGACCGTCTGCCTGCTGACCCCGGCCGCACGGGCGACTTCCGCCATCGTCACCGACGACCAGTCCCGCGTACGCAGCAGCTCGCGCATACCGTCGAGCAGGCTGTTGCGGAGCAACTTCTTGGTGGCCTGCGCATAAGACATAGCCGGACCACCCGCGGCGGACATCACACTGGCGGACACTTCAGGCATGCCCGCAAGCGTAGCGGTCACCTGGTCGAGCTCCGCTCCGCTGCGTCTCCGGCCAGAAGGGTCGAGCTCCGCTCCGCTGCGTCTCCGGTCAAGATCGGGTGACTTCCTCCATATAGAAGTCGGCCTTGGCCGCCCCGCAGTCCGGGCAGCTCCAGTCGTCTGGGATGTCATCCCATCGCGTCCCGGGGGCGATGCCGTCTTCCGGCCAACCCTTCTCCTCGTCGTACTCGAATCCACATTGCATACATACGTACAGTTTGTAGTTCATTCCTTCTCCTCACGTATTCGGCTCGAAGTCGACCTTCTCGCGGACGCCACAGTCGGGACATGGCCAGTCGTCGGGCACGTCCTGCCAGCCGGTTCCGGGCGGGAACCCCTCGCGGGGAGCTCCGGCGGCCTCGTCGTAGACGTACTCGCAGACCGGGCAGCGAAAGGCGCTCACCGTGCACCGCCCGCGTGCCTCGCCAAGATCTTCTCGCGCCGGCGGGGCACGATGTTGGCCTTCGACAGGTCTCCGGCGTAGTGCTCGATCACTCTGTGATCCATCACTTTTCGCCAGATCGGCGGGAAGTACGCCAACGTGATCATGCTTGCGTAGCCGCTTGGCAGACTCGGGGCCTCGTCGAAACTCCGAAGAGTCTGGTAGCGCCGGGTCGGATTGGCGTGATGGTCACTGTGCCGTTGCAGGTGGTAGAGAAAGATGTTTGTGCAGATGTGATCGGAGTTCCAGCTGTGCTCCGGGGCCGCCCGGACGTACCGACCGCTCTCGGTCTTCTGCCGGAGCAGTCCGTAGTGCTCGAGATAGTTCACCGTCTCCAGCAGACTGAAACCGTAGATGGCCTGAATCACCATGAACGGCAGGATCTGCCAGCCGAAGACGGCCGCCAGGACACCCCACAGGACGACGGACATCAGCCACGCATTGAGCACGTCATTTCGGATGTTCCACACCGAGTGATCGAGTCGCTGCATCCGGGTGCGTTCGAGCTTCCACGACGACTTCAGGCTCCCCCACACGCTGCGCGGCAGGAAGGCCCAGAAGGTCTCTCCGTATTTGGCGCTGGCCGGGTCCTCCGGAGTCGCCACCCGCACGTGATGGCCACGGTTGTGCTCGATGTAGAAGTGACCGTAAAACGTCTGCGCCAGAGTGACCTTCGACAACCAGCGCTCGAGCGAATCCTTCTTGTGGCCCAGTTCATGTGCGGTGTTGATCCCGATGCCGCCCATGACACCGATCGACAGTGCGATCCCCAGCTTGGAGACGATCCCCAGGCCGCCGTCGATCCCGAGCCAACTCAGATCGCTGGCGGTCCAGAGGTAGCAGGCAAAGATCAGGCTGGCCAGCTGGAACGGGATGTAGACGTACGTGCAGTAGCGGTAGTACTTGTCGTTCTCCAGCTGCTCCATGAGTTCCTCTGGCGGGTTCTGGCCGTCCGGGCCGAAGAACACATCGAGGATCGGCAGCAGAACGTACACGAGCATCGGCCCGATCCACCACCAGACCGGCGACACCGCGTCTAGCCCGAGCCCATTGAATCCGGCGACCAACGCGGTTGCGAGGAAGAGTGCGGTCGGCGGGACGAGACCCAATAGCCACAGGTGGCGCTTCTTGTCGCGCCACTGCTCGGGCGCCGGCCCGGTGTCGGTGCCGCCGGCACCACTGGTTGTGAGATCGGTGCTCATCAACTGCCTCCTGCTGGATCGAACACGTGTGAAACCTGTTATGGACAGTACCGCCTACTTCGTCGCGTGTCTATACATATTGCATCATTTGTAAAGTGACCCAGTTCATAAGAAAAGCCCCGGCCCGAGGTGGTCACCTCAAGCCGGGGCTTATCTGGACGGAGCAGAAGGTCAGCTCTCACCACTCTTCTCGAGATGTGCGGCACGCGTCGCGTCGCCGACGTCATCCGACAACTCACCGCGTTCGCGCTTGCCGACCAGCGAGTGCCGCTGGCTGTACGCGAAGTAGACGACGACACCGATGACCATCCAGATCGCGAAGCGGATCCAGGTCAGGGCCGACAGGTTCAGCATCAACCACAGGCATGCAAGGATCGCCGCGATCGGGAGCACCGGCATCCACGGAACCCTGAATCCGCGAGGCAGATCGGGACGGGTCTTGCGCAGCACGATCACGCCGGCTGCGACGACGACGAACGCGAACAACGTACCGACGTTGACCATTTCTTCGAGCTTCTCGATCGGGAAGAAGGCCGCGACGATGCCGACCACGACACCGACGACTATTTGGATCCGGGCCGGAGTACCGAACTTGCTCGTCTTTGCCAGCGGACGCGGTAGCAGTCCGTCTCGTGCCATTGCGAACAGCACGCGGGACTGGCCCAACATCAACACCATGACCACGGTGGTCAAGCCTGCCAGCGCTCCGATCGAGATCACCTTCTCCGCCCAGGTCACGCCGTTCAGGGCGAACGCGTCGGCGAGGTTCTTGGGCTCTCCGTCACCGGCAGCGGTCGAGAGGTCGGTGTACTTCACCATGCCGGTGACGACGATGGTCACGAGGATGTACAGGA
Organism: Williamsia soli; assembly: GCF_017377795.1. Taxonomy (GTDB): domain Bacteria; phylum Actinomycetota; class Actinomycetes; order Mycobacteriales; family Mycobacteriaceae; genus Williamsia; species Williamsia soli. The sequence continues at coordinate 359,358 of NZ_JAFRDR010000003.1, forward strand.
CCGTGACGATCGCCAGCGATCCCAGGATTCCACGCGGCACATCCTTTGCCGGGTTCTTGGTCTCCTCGGCGGTGGTTGCGACGACGTCGAATCCGATGAATGCGAAAAACACGATGGACGCTGCGGCAAGCACGCCGTACCAGCCGTAACTCGAGTCACCGCCTCCGGTGATCAGCGAGAACAACGTCGAATCCACGGACTTGCCGCCGGAGTCACTCGGCACCGACTCCGGCACGTACGGATCGAAGTTCTCAGCCTTGACGTAGAAGAAGCCGACGGCGATCACCAGCAGCACGACGGCCACCTTGATTGCCGTGATCAGGGCGCTGACGGCCGCCGACAACTTGGTACCCAGCACGAGGAGGGTCGTGATGAAGGCGACGATGACCAACGCACCCCAGTCGACCTTCAAACCGAATAGATCGGCGGTACCGCCTGCGAAGTCGAACACCGAGCCGAGGTAACTGGACCAGCTTTTCGACACCACCGCAGCACCGACCGCGAACTCGAGGATGAGGTCCCAGCCCAGGATCCACGCCAAGAACTCGCCGAATGTCGCGTAGCCGAAGGTGTATGCCGATCCCGCGACCGGTACCGCGGAAGCGAACTCGGCGTAGCAGAGCGCTGCGAGACCGCACGCGATTGCCGCCATCACGAAGGAAATGGAGATTGCAGGCCCGGCGTTGTTGCCGGCCTGCGATGCAGTGACGGTGAATATACCTGCACCGATGACGACAGAGACGCCGAACACCGTGAGATCCACCCACGTCAAATTCTTCTTCAGCTGTGAACCGGGTTCTTCGGTGTCAGCCATGGATTGCTCTACGGATTTTGTCCGTGTCAGCGGATTGCTCACTACAGCTCCTCACTTGACGGTAAGACGCTGCGGGGTGCGCAGGGTCTGCTTGCGAAACTATCTGACCGGACGGGTGACTGTTAGGCAATCACAAGACGCGAGTCGTATCCCCCGCGATGAGCTACTCCAAACGCGGTCCGCCGGCAGCCGACCGCCCGGCAGACGCCGAAACCCGCCGAAGCGACGCTTCGACGGGTTTCGGTGGTGGCCGGTGTCAGCTGAAGTAGCCGGCCGTCCGTTGATCCGCTGCCTGCATGTTGGTCGAGGCTTCCGTCACCTTCGACGACAGTGCGGTCAGCAGCGTGCGCGAGTCGGTGAAGCTGGTATCCCAGGTCTGCTGAGCAGAGCCGTACGCCTGCGAGGCCTGTTGCGACTGCCAATTCTCGTGCAGCCGGGCAACTTCTGACTTCAACGTGGTCGCCAGATGCTCCAACTGGTTGAAGTTGCTGTTCAACTGCGCGGCCAGCTCTTCCATCCGCGGGTAGTTGTACTGGATGATGCTCATGGGTAGGTCCTCTCGATCTGAGTGTGTGGTGGTCGGTTGTCTACAGGCGGTGGCTGCAGGCAGTGGCTCTACGGACAGTGGTGTTATAGGCGGTGGTTTACAGGCGGAGGCCGGAGCCACCCGAGACATTGTTGAAGGTGCCCGCGGTGTCCTGGTCCTCGGCGTCATAGCCGTTGAAACCCGTGGACAGCGAGGTCTTGAGGCCTTCGAGAGCCGTCTGCAGCTGGGTTGCCTCGTCTTTCCAGGCGGTCACCGCATTCTGGAATGCCCCGCTGGCATTGCCCTTCCACAGCGCGAGCGCTTCATCGGCGTCGGCCGTGATACGGGCGAGTACCGTACCCATGTCGGCGACGATATCCCCCACCGATCTTGTCGAGGCCAGGCCGGCCGAGACGTCGAGTTCGAGACCGTTGGTCATCTTTCTTCCCCTTTTTGTATGGCTACCGCGGCATCAGATGATGTCCACGGATCTAACGTCTGGTGCCGCCCCCGCAGACGCGGCGAACAAGGACTGCTTTCGCAACCTGCGTCCGTCCGTGTCCTTCGGGTCACGGCAACCACCTCCCCGACGGCAGTGTTTCCACGAGAAGCTCGACTGCCTGAGAAATCCTGTGTGGGCTACCGCCCGACAACGTCGTCCAGATCCGCCCGTCCGGCGACGTGCTCGGCCCAGCGAGAATCCGTCCGCGCGTTGTGTCGTATATCGCGACGGCGCCGGCGGATCGAACTGTCCGCCCCTGCTCCGACTCGATGGCGACGATCTCGGCGTGGCCCGTGCATGATTCGAACGCGGTGGCGTAGCCGGCCGCCACCTGATCGCCTGCGCCCATGGCGTGCAACGCATCCGAGTAGTCGGCTGCCGAACGTGCGCGATCGAGCCGCACACGCAGTTCGTCGGCCGGAGCGCTGAACGCCGGGAGGGCCGGTGTGTCCGCCATTCCGAGGTGCGTCGAGACGATGGCACCCACGTCCCTGACGGAGTGAACGGGTACCTCTCGGACGTCGACACCCACACCCGTGCGCCTGGCCGATACATGTCTGGGACCCTGCCGGGCCAAACACGACCGCACACATCGCCCGGAAGCGAAAACCCTTGTCTCGATGAGCATCTCCGGATTGGCAAGTATTGACAGCGTGTCCGCCAGTGGTTCGACCACGCCTCGGTGTGCATGCGGGTCGTCGCACAGGATCCCCAGCGAGGTCAGTTCCTCGACGGCCGACGACAGTGCGGCATCGCGCGCCGAACCATACTCGTACCCGGGTTCGACGGCCAAGACCACAGGCCACGTCTGATGCCCGAGAAGCGTTCCTAGATGATCCAGGTGGTCGTCGGTCAGCTCATAACCGGGCGCGGTCTCCATCGTCCACATGGCGCTCACCGGTCCTGGTCCCCCGCGCCAAGCACGGCGGGTATCGATGTGGTCGAAGGCAAATCTAGTACCCCGCTGCTGTAGCGAGGATCAGAAGGCTCGACCGCAGTGGCAGGTCGATCAAAATGAGCCCAGTCGATCATGGTGTTCGCGGTCTCGGTTCCGCCGGCGTCGATACCCGCCGACGGAACCGAACGCGATTGACGTGCCGACGTTTCGCTGTTCGGCATCAGACCGCCCACCATCGGAGCCATCGGCGGAATCGGAGACGTCGGCCTGGGTGCTGCGGTGGAGGCCGCGGGCTCCGCGACGGTCGGCCCGACACTCGACCCCGCCACCACCGTGGCCGCGAAGCGAGACTTCTCGCGAGGCGCGGCGGCGGCGATCGGCACGGCCACAGGCCCCATCCCTGCCGATCCACCTGGCGCCGTCGGCAACCCCGGTGCCGCGGGCGCGGAGCGGTGCTGCCGGGAAGCCTCCTCCGATGCCAGCGCTACGGACGAGACGACCTCCGGCGGAGGAGGGTTTGTCCATGGACGAGCCAGTGGCTCCGACGCCGACTCGTAGGTCTCCATCACGCGCGCAGCGCGTTGCTTCTGGTCGTGCAGCGCACGTTCGGCGTCGGCTGCCACACCCCCGATGGGGGTGCCCAGCGCTGTTCCCACAGCCGCAGCCGTGTCCCTCACCCCTTTGGTGACCTCTATCTCGGGGAGATTCGGCATGGCGAGCCGGGCGACCGTGGTCGCCGCGCACTGAGCCGCGACCCGTCCTGCATTGTCCGCCGCGGCCGCGGCCGCATCGACAAACCACGGTGCCAGCGTCCTGAGCTTGGCGAACGCATGGTCCGAGTGCGCCGATTCCCACGAAATACCCAGCCTGGCCATGATTCTCAGGTAATCGACACCGGCGTCGGCGAGGACCGCCGACAACCGGGTCCAGCCGGCACCGGCGTCTGCCATCGACCCCAGCCCGGCACCGTCGCCGAGATCCTTCGCCAACTGCTCGGTCGGTCTGGCCTGCCAGACCACATTCGTGAAACCTGTCATCGTCTGTCCTCACCGCCCGGTCAGAGGCGGAAGGCCTCCTCGATCGTCTCCTCGGCCCCCCGGTATCCGACGGCCTGCGCGCGCAGAACTGCGGCAATCTTCCGGAGCTCGTGCACCCCGGCAGAGGCTCCCCCGGCAAAGGTCTCGGCGACCTCCGACAGGGTGGTGGCCGCCGCAACCGATACCTCGTCGCGCCCCGCCGGATCGACCGATAGATTCGGCTTCTCCTGCGCCAGTGTGGCCGCCAATCCGTCGGCGAGCGCGTCCAATTCGATGGCCGCCCTCAACAACTCGTCGGAATCCACATTCAACTGATCGCTGCCCACTGTTGCTCCCCGTTTGCTGTCAGGTCAGAAAATTTTGCTGGTCAGACTTCGTGATCGCGGGCCGGTGGACCCAGGCGCAGGCGCACATCAGGCGACGGCGCAGGGTCCGGTGCCTGAGTCTCGCCGATCACGGCAGGTGCGACATCCGAGATCTCTCCGATGATGCGGCTCCCGTTCAGCTCGGTCACCAGGTAGTCAGCGGCCTCGTGCTGATCATCCGACGCGCCGGCGCCGCGTCCGGCTCCCATCGCTCCCATCGGAGCCATCGGACCCCCCATGCCTGCGGGCACGACGGTGCTCTGAGTGCGATTCGGTGGACCGCCCGCTCCCTCCGGGCTCGGTCCACTCATCAAACCGGGCGCCGTCCGCGCACTCAGCGGACCAGGTCCACCACCGCCGGGTCCCGATCCGCCACCGCCGCCACCGCCGCCACGGCCCGCACCCGCCAGACCCGCGAGTCCGGCAGGAACTGTTGTCCCCAGTTCACCGTTCTTGGTGTCATACGCGCTCTTCAGCTGAGCCTCATGGGTTTTCAGGAGTTGACCACCCGCGGAACTCGTCATGGTGCCGAGTTTGCCGACCCCGGTGACCATCGGCTTCCCGACCCCGTCGAGCACTGTGCTCGCGATGGAGAAGGGCGAGGGTCCGGCAGCGGGGGCGCCCGTCACCGGGACGGGCTGCCCGTTCATCACCATGTGGCTCGTGGGTGCGAGAAGTTGGGCACGCGTGGCGGTGACCACGGCGGTCGCCTCGGCGAGCCCCTCGGCCGCGACCCCCAGCGCCAGCGCCTGACCCGGTGGTGTCACCAGGATCGGCGCCGACGCGGCGATGATTCCGATCGTCTTCGCAATGATCCCCTGCACCAGGGACAGCCCGGTGCCCACGATGGCTGCGGCAGCCTGGGTGTCGATCGACATCACCCCACCCTGGGTGGACAACGCCGCGGTGTCAGCGCCTGCCTGTGCGCCCTTGACCGTGGTGGCCGCCGCCGCCTGTCCGGTCCACACCTGGTCGAGAGCCTTGAGTGCGCTCGAGCCCATCCCCATGGACATCTCCAGTATCTGCGAGAGGCCCTCGAGGATCATGGTCGGATCGATATCTCCCCCACCGAGATCGCCTGTTCCGAAGCCACCGAGCAGGTCGGTGATCGGCTTGATCAACACACTGAGATCGAGTGGTGGCAGCGGCGGAAGACCCGGCAGTGGCGGAACGGCCGGCAATTCCGGTAGGCCGGGCAGGCCGAGGTCCGCGAGGACTTGACTGACCGGTGTATCCAGGATCGGACCCAGCGGACTCGACTCGACGAGTTCGCGGATGGTCGGATCCAGCGGCGGCGCGGCCGGATCCGGTGTGATGTTCGGTGTGCTCACGTGGTCCCCCGACCGGTCGCTACAGCGCTGACTCGATGGCCCTGAACTGGCTACCCGCTCCGTCGTCGGTCTCGGTGAACTCAGCGGCGGTCGCCAGCGCGGCGGCTGCAGTGCCCGCGTGCACCGCTGCGAGCTGACCCACCGCGAGCAGGTGGCCGGCCTGCGCTTGCGCGAAAGCGAGCAGGAACTCCTGGCCGATGAGACCGAACACCGGAACCATTGTCGCGACATTGGCAGCCGCGTTGATCGACCCGGCGGTGGCCACCGCCGCGGACATCACCGCGGCAGTGTCTGCGTAGGCCGCTATCGCGGCTGGTACCGCGGTGAGTTCGGACATTCTTCCCCCATGTGTTGTGAACCCGGAATTACTCACGAACTGGTTCGCAGATGCCGGCATACCGGGACCCCGGCTGCGACATCTGACGTATCTGACGCCTACGACTCCGATCCGGTTCCCCGCGTCGGCGGAGTCGGTGTCAATGACGCCGGACGCGAGTCGACGAGTTCGGCGAACGAGGTGGTGAAGTCCTCGAGTATCGCTGCCCGGCGGGCGAATGCCCGACCTGCTGCGACCCCGGCAGTTGCCACGATCAGCTCGCCGAGCGCATCGCCGCCCAGGGTCAGCGCAGACGGCGCGAACCACAACCCGGTCAGTGTCCCCACCCCGTCGACCTCCGCGGTGACGTGATCGCCCGGCGATGTCTCTCGCGCCGAGATCGCGGCCAGGCGCTCGTTGACCTCATGCAGTCCGTCGAGTTGGCGCCGGGCCCTGGCCTCCAGCTCATCCATGGCCCAGCTCATACCGACCTCATCCAACTGCTCGGCGCACCGGCGTCGGCGTCGTCCTGATACTCGGCCCGCGCCAGATCGTCGGCCCTCGGCAGTTTCATCTGGTCGATGATGTCGCCGCTCACGCCGCGTGCCCTGAGTTCCTCCCGACGCGCCACCCCCGCGTGCATGGCAGCCTGCTGACACAGCCGAAGTACCTCTGCGGCCAGGGCCGACGGATCTTTGCGTAGTTCCGTCGGCTCGAGCCGGACCGCCGTCGGCAAGCCCTGTTCTGTCGTCACCACTGTGATGGTCCCGGTGCGCGAAGTCGCCGCAGCCATAGATGTCCCCCCTTGTTCGACCCCTGGCTGGAGACGATACCCACAACACCGGCGAAGTGGTGCTCAGACATTCACCGGTTCTTCTCTTGGTCTATGCTCCCCTTAACAAACGGTCGGGGGCGGCTAAAAGTGCACGGTTTGCCTGCGTCGATTTGCCGCAGAAGACCGAACGTGCCAACAGGGGGCTGTTCCGTGAGCTACAACAACGCCGATGTGCCGGCTCCGCCGCCGTGGTTGCAGGCCGACGCCGACATCGATCTTTCGCAATTCGAACGTTCAGAAAGCTCAGCGCCACAGCCAAATCCATCCCCCGCTCCTCCGCCGGTGGATGCGCAAGCCATTCCGTCGCAGCAGGAGCCGCCCGCACAGGTACCACCCGCGTACCCACAGCAGCAGTCCTACGGAATTCACACGCAGGCGTCGGGCGCGACATTCGCACCCGCCCCCCTGCACGCCGAGGCGCCTCCGCACACCACGCCACCGGCCGGTCCGGCTCAGTTCGCAGCGGAACCACGGCACAGCCAGGGCTTTGCGCCGCCGGCGGCCTATCCCCCACCACCGGGACCTCCCCAGCACGGGCCGCCGCAACAACCTGTTCCAGGACAGCAGTATCCACCTCAACCCGGGCCACCCCAACCCGGACTGCAACAGCCGGGATACGGGCAACCTCCCCAATCCCCTCCCTACGGCAACGGTGGTTATGGCCCGGCCAGTCTCGATGAGGTCGCCCTGCTCCGCAAAGCGCGCCGCGCCCCTGCGAGCGGGTGGCGGCGTACGGTTCACAAACTGTCGGCGGGCACCATCAATCCGGGTGAGTCACCAGATGACCTGGTCTACAAGCAATTGCTGGAGCGCGTCAACCAACCCGTCCGCGGTGACTATCGCATCGCGGTGCTCTCCCTCAAGGGCGGGGTCGGTAAGACCACGACCACAGTGGGTTTGGGTTCGACCTTTGCATCGTTGCGGGGTGATCGGGTGATCGCCGTCGACGCCAATCCCGACCTGGGCACACTTGCCCAACGGATTCCACAGCAAACCCGTTCGACGGTGCGCGATCTGTTGTCCGATGAGTCGATCTACCGCTATTCCGATGTGCGCGCGCACACCTCACAGGCGCCGAGCAGGCTGGAAATTCTTGCTTCAGAGCGTGATCCGGCGGTCGCGGAAGCATTCAGCGAAACCGACTACCGCGGCGTGATGACCGTTCTCCAGCGGTTCTACAACATCATCATCACCGACTGCGGTACCGGCCTGAGCCACTCGGCGATGAACGGTGTTCTCGACATGGCCAACGCACTCATCCTCGTCACCTCACCGGCAATCGACGGCGCCCGGAGTGCGGGGGCCACGCTCGACTGGCTTCAGGCACACGGCTTCGGGCACCTCGTCAGCAGCGCGGTGGTGGTCTTGAGCTCTTCACGTCCGGGCGCATCGTCCATCGACACAGATCAGCTCAGTGCACATTTCTTGACCAGATGTCGGGCGGTGCAACAGATCCCATTCGACGATCACCTCGCCGAGGGTGCCGAGGTCGATCTCGACCTTCTCGGCAGAGCGACCCGGCGGGCGTTGGTGGAGATGGCGGCGACGGTGGCGGACGACTTTCCGTCCACCACGATCAGACGTAACGAGCCGTACACCAGTTCTTGATCCCCACGGCCGACCAGTAAGGTGAAGCGATGAGTTATCCAGGCCCATATGACAATTCAGGTACACCGGAGTGGAAGGACAGTCAGCCATACCAGGGTCCGCCGGGATACCCGGCACCCTACGAGGCGCCGGCTCCGATGTTTCAGGCTCCCACTCCATACGGACAACCAACATATGGGCCGTCGGCTTTCGGTCCCGTCGCCGGGTTCTCCGGCGATCCGGGCGCACCCTTCGGACGCGATCCGTACACCGGCGAACCCCTTTCAGACAAGTCGAAAGTGGTTGCCGGTCTGCTGCAACTGTTCCTGGGCGGGTTCGGCGCCGGCCGTTTCTACATCGGCTCCAATGGCATCGCGATAGGGCAACTGTGCGCTCTGATCGCCGGATGGGTACTCGCGATCGTCTTGATCGGCTACATCATCCTGCTGGGACTGGGCATCTGGGTGATCGTCGATGCGATCATGATCTTCACCGGCAGCGTCCGCGATTCCCGCGGACTCAAACTCAGAGACTGACTCGCTGCCACCGATGATGTGTTGTTCTGGCGGCCGCCACCTGCGGTTTCGTTCGCCAGAACAGCCCATTTTCGGGACGGGTCAGTCGCCGCAGCAGCCGTTCGGGTCGATCGCGGTACGGGTCTCGCGGGTCACGGCGTTGCGCTGCGCCAACTTGCTGTCGGCCGGGTAATCGACACCGACCAGACTCAGACCGCATGCCGGCGCAACCGGGACCTCACTCGAGCGGCTGCGTTGCTGCAGCAGTCCCGCGCACCACTGCACCGATCGACGCCCCTCACCCACGGTCGCAACTGCCCCGACGAGTGAACGCACCATCGACCAACAGAATGCATCGGCGCTGACCTGCGCGACGAGGACCCCGAAGTCGTCGCGCATCCAGCTGAAATGTTGCAGTTCGCGCACGGTCGTGGCCCCGTCGCGGCGGCGGCAGAACGCGGCGAAGTCGTTGAGCCCCAACAACACACCCGACGCATCTTCGAGCAGATCGGCGTTCAGCGGCCGTGGCCACGCCGCGGTAGTCCGGGCCGACACCGGCTCTGCACCCCACGGGTCATCGGCCAACCGGTATTCGTAGTGCCTGCGCAGCGCGGAGAACCGCGCATCGAATTCAACAGGGGCCTCCTCGATGTCCTTGACCCGCACATCGGTGGGCAGCATCTTCGCCAGTCGGCGCACCAGCTTTCCCGGATCCCCCGCGATCGACCGGGTCTGAAACGATGCTTCGCTGACGTCGAAGTGTGCGGCCTGGCCCGTCGCATGAACGCCCGCGTCGGTGCGGCCTGCAACAGTGAGGGTGACCGGCTCTCGCAGCACTGTACTCAGCGCTTCTTCGAGAACCCCACATACCGTCCGCTGTCCGGGTTGCCTGGCCCAACCTGCGAAATCGGTTCCGTCGTAGCCGATCTGCATCCGCAACCGCATAACGACCCTTCCCCTATGACGAAGCCCGCCACCGGATGTTCCGGTGACGGGCTCGCCAGAAAACGTTGACGCGCAGGCGTCTTACTTCTTGTCCTCGTCGACGATCTCGGCGGCGCTCTTGGCCGTCGTCTCATCGGTCAGACCTTCGGCAACTGCCTCGGCGTTCTCGACCTCGGCATCGGTGGCGTCGGCCTCCACGGCCTCGACCACGTTGTCGTCAGCCGAATCGGCTTCGACGACAGCCTCATCGGCCTTCTTCTTGGAGGCGGCTGCGCGGGTCGCGCGGTCGGCTTCCGACGAAGCGGTCTTTTCCTTCACCAGTTCGATCACTGCCATGGGGGCGTTGTCGCCCTTGCGTGGCAGCGTCTTGATGATGCGGGTGTAGCCACCGGGACGATCCGCGTAGAACGGGCCGATCTCGGCGAACAGGGTGTGCACGACGTCCTTGTTGCGGATGTCTTTGAGCACCTCGCGACGATGGGCCAGGTTACCGGCCTTCGCGTGGGTGATCAGCTTCTCCGCGTAGGGACGCAGCTTCTTCGCCTTGGCTTCGGTCGTGGTGATCCGGCCGTGCTCGAAGAGCGAGGTGGCGAGGTTCGCCAGCATCGCTTTCTGGTGCGAAGCCGACCCGCCGAGGCGGGTACCCTTTGTGGGCTTGGGCATTTCGAACTCCTAGGGTTCGCTCTCGACCTCTCGGTCGTGAGCTGGGGTCTGGTTAGAGCTGTTCGGTTTCCGCGAAGTCTTCGCCGGCAGCGTCGTCGGAGAATGCAGCGTCGTCGGACCAGGTGCCGGTGGCAACGTCGTATCCGGCCACCTGGGACGGATCGAAGCTGGCCGGGCTGTCCTTGAGTGCCAGGCCGAGCGCGTGCAGCTTGACCTTGACCTCGTCGATCGACTTCTGGCCGAAGTTCCGGATGTCGAGAAGGTCCGATTCGGTGCGGGCCACGAGCTCGCCGACGGTGTGCACTCCCTCACGCTTGAGGCAGTTGTACGACCGGACAGTGAGTTCGAGGTCCTCGATCGGAAGGCTGAACGATGCGATGTGATCGGCCTCGGCGGGCGAGGGTCCGATCTCGACACCTTCGGCTTCGACGTTGAGCTCACGAGCCAGTCCGAACAGCTCGACCAGGGTCTTGCCGGCCGAGGCCAGCGCGTCCCGCGCGGTGATGGAGTTCTTGGTCTCCACATCGAGAACGAGCCGATCGAAGTCGGTGCGCTGCTCGACGCGGGTGGCTTCCACCTTGTAGGTCACCTTGAGCACCGGCGAGTAGATCGAGTCGACCGGGATACGGCCGATCTCGGCGCCGGACGCCTTGTTCTGGACGGCGGGGACATAGCCGCGACCGCGCTCGACGACGAGCTCGATCTCCAACTTGCCCTTATCGTTCAGGGTGGCGATGTGCAGATCCGGGTTGTGCACGGTGACGCCTGCCGGGGGCACGATGTCGGCGCCGGTGACCGCGCCGGGTCCCTGCTTGCGCACGTACATGGTGACCGGCTCGTCTTCTTCCGAGCTCACGACCAAGCCCTTGAGGTTCAGGATGATGTCGGTGACGTCTTCCTTCACTCCGGGGACGGTGGTGAACTCGTGAAGCACCCCGTCGATCCGGATGCTGGTGACAGCAGCGCCGGGAATCGACGAGAGCAGGGTGCGACGAAGCGAGTTGCCGAGGGTGTAACCGAATCCTGGCTCAAGCGGCTCGATGACGAACTTCGAGCGGTCTTCCGCGATGATCTCTTCGGACAGTGTGGGTCGCTGTGAAATCAGCATCTATCTTCTTCTCCTCTTGGACGCCCGCTATATGACGACCTAGACAACGGAACTTCTGCGGCGGGAGGCCGCGGAATACGAATCAGCTTGTGCTGGTTCGGGCTTACTTCGATCGGGCGGTGCCCGAATGCTCTACTTGGAGTAGAACTCGACGATGAGCTGCTCCTGCAGCGGCACGTCGATCTGTGCGCGCTCGGGCTCCGAGTGCACCAGGATGCGCAGCGTGCTGGGCACGACCTGCAACCAGCCCGGCACCGGACGATCGCCCTGGATTTCCTTGGCGATCTGGAACGGGGTGGTCTGCAACGACTTCGGGCGGACATCGATGATGTCGTAGCGAGAGACGCGGTAGCTCGGGACGTCGACCTTCACACCGTTGACGGTGAGGTGTCCGTGGCTGACCATCTGACGGGCCTGACGACGGGTACGAGCCAGTCCGGCGCGGTACACGACGTTGTCGAGACGGGTCTCGAGCAGACGCAGAAGCTCGTCACCGGTCTTGCCGTTGCGACGGTTGGCTTCTTTGTAGTAGAGGCTGAACTGCTTTTCCATCACGCCGTAGGTGAAGCGGGCCTTCTGCTTCTCCTGCAGCTGGAGCAGGTACTCGCTCTCCTTGATCCGTGCGCGGCCATGCTGGCCGGGCGGGTAGGGGCGACGCTCGAACGCCTGGTCTCCGCCGACGAGGTCGACGCGCAGACGGCGAGATTTGCGGGTTGCGGGTCCGGTATAACGAGCCATTTTCTAGTCCTCTTCTTTCCCGTTAGACCCGACGCCGCTTGGGCGGACGGCAACCGTTGTGCGGCTGCGGGGTGACATCGGAAATGGTGCCGACCTCGAGGCCGGCGGCCTGCAGTGATCGAATTGCGGTCTCGCGGCCCGAACCCGGGCCCTTCACGAAGACGTCGACCTTCTTGACGCCGTGTTCCTGCGCCTTGCGGGCAGCACTCTCGGCGGCGAGCTGCGCGGCGAACGGGGTGCTCTTACGCGAACCCTTGAAGCCGACGTGGCCCGAAGACGCCCAGGCGATGACGTTGCCGGCCGGATCGGTGATGGAGACGATGGTGTTGTTGAACGTGCTCTTGATATGCGCGCTGCCGTGCGGGACGTTCTTCTTCTCGCGACGACGAGTGCCCTTCTTGGGGCCGGCGCTACGTGACTTAGGAGGCATGGATTACTTCTTCTTCCCGGCGATGGTCTTCTTCGGGCCCTTGCGGGTCCGGGCGTTGGTCTTGGTGCGCTGTCCACGGACAGGCAGTCCACGACGGTGACGCAGACCCTGGTAGCAGCCGATCTCGATCTTGCGACGAATGTCGGCCTGCACCTCACGGCGCAGGTCACCTTCGACCTTGACCGAGGCCTCGAGGTACTCGCGAAGCTTCAGAACGTCTTCGTCGGTGAGGTCCTTGGCCCGCAGATCGGCGCTGAGTCCGGTCGCGGCAAGGATCTCCTTGGAGGTGGTGCGGCCAACTCCATAGATGTAAGTCAGTGCGATCTCCAGGCGCTTTTCGCGCGGGAGGTCTACACCAGCAACACGTGCCATGTGGCGTTTCCTTTGGTTCTCGGAGGTCTGCTCCCAGTCCGTCCCCTGCTCTGCGAGGGGCCCCGGCCTCCGTGCCGGGGGTAGGCGGTGATCCGTTTATCGCCGCTGGTGCTGGAAGGTCTTCTAGTGCCTGTATTCAGTTGTGTCTCGCTCTTGCAAGCGATCTTGCGAGGGTGCTGATCAGCCCTGACGCTGCTTGTGACGCAGGTTGTCGCAGATCACCATGACCCGGCCGTTACGCCGGATCACCTTGCACTTCTCGCAGATCGGCTTGACGCTCGGCTGAACCTTCACGTCTCGATCTCCTTCAAAGCCCCGCGGCGCAGCGCAATGCTGCACCACAGCTGGTGTTCTTACCCGGAGGTGTCCGGGAAGCCTTTACTTGTACCGGTAAACGATGCGGCCGCGGGTCAGGTCGTAGGGCGACAGCTCCACGACCACGCGGTCCTCGGGCAGGATGCGGATGTAGTGCTGCCGCATCTTGCCGCTGATGTGGGCGAGCACCTTGTGGCCGTTCTCCAGCTCAATGCGGAACATTGCATTGGGCAGGGGTTCGACAACTCGACCCTCGACCTCGATCGCGCCTTCTTTGGCCATAGCCTCCACGATTCTGGTGTGTTCACCACACCTGAACAGTTCTGTTCGATTACCTTCGTGGCACGCCCGTGTCCCGGATATTCGAGTGACAGCTGGCAGAGGACTCGACAGAGTTCTGCGGATCTGGGCACGAAAACAACCCGGCGCGGGTGCACCGTTGATCTACTTTACGCTGCTGCGCTGCTCAGGACAAATAAGTCCGATCTCCCCCACCCCCGGCAGTCGACGCCGGCTCGAAACTCCCCCTTGACGCGATCACATCTGGCGGTTTACCGTGACTCCACTCACAAATTGAAACGTTTCAAAAGCGTTCGCCACCGATAGGCCGCCCCGCATGCAAAGAGTGTGTTTCACGATGAATCTGCAACCGGACCGCATCGACGATTACCTCGCCGCCCACAAGGACGTCTGGCCCGAGATGCTCGATGCCCTTCGCTCCACAGGCTGGCGGAACTACTCGCTGTTCCTGCGGCCAGACGACGGACTGGTCGTCGGATACCTCGAGACCGACGATTTCGACCGCGCCCGCGAGCTTATGGCGCAGACCGCGGTGAACGAGAAGTGGCAGAGCCAGATGGCCGAGTACTTCAATACCGGCACCAACCCCGACACCGCGCTGACCGTTCTCGACGACTATTTCCACCTCGCTTGACCCTCCCCTCGTTTTCCTCGTTTTTCCCTCGTTTTGTGCCGCAGTACCCTCCCATCTCATAAACCCCTGAAGGAGACCCCATGAAAATCGGGGCAAAGAAGACCACCGGTTGGAAGGCGACCATCTCGGTCGCCATGTCCAACTACATCGAGGCCGGCTCGATCATCGCCATCGCCACCAGTCTCGGCTTCTGGCAGGACGAGTTCGGCATCAGCAACTTCGCCGTCGGGTTGCTCGCCGCGCTCAGCGCCAACGCATTCGGTGCCGCGATCGGTGCCGCCATCGGAGGTCCCCTGTGTGATCGCTACGGCCGCAAGGCGATCTACACCTACGACCTGATCGTCTACATGGTCGGCGTTTTGCTGGCCGCGTTCGCCATGAACTTCGGAATGCTGATGATCGCGTTCGTGGTCACCGGTATCGCGGTCGGTGCCGGCGTCCCCGCGTCGTGGACCTACATCGCCGAGCAGGCCCCTTCTGGCGCTCGCGCCAAGCACGTCGGCACCGCCCAGCTCGCGTGGTCGGTCGGACCGCTGGTCGGCTTCGCGCTGGCCGCCGCACTCGCCCCGCTCGGACTCCTGGGATCGCGCATCATCTTCCTACACCTGTTCGTCGTCGCCGCAGTGGTCTGGTGGATCCGGCAGGGGCTGGTCGAATCGAAGATCTGGAAGGACGAGGGGCGCGAGAACGTCGATGCGCCGCAGACGTCCGCCTCGGGCGGAGAAGGCCTGCGTGGCCTGTTCTCGAAGAAGGTCAACATCACCGCCCTTCTCGTGCTCATCGGCATCTATGGCTTCTGGAACACCGTCGCCGGCCAGGCGGGCATCTTCATGCCCCGGGTGTACGAGACCGCAGGCCTCGAGAGCGAGGTCCAGCAGAACCTGCTGCAGGTGCTGGTCTGGGGCATGACGGTACTGGCCACCTACTTCGTCTTCATGCGTCTCGCCGACCACATGTCGCAGCGCCTGCTGTTCGCGCTCGGCGCCATCCCAGGCATCTTCGCCTGGGGCGTGCTGGTCCTGTTCACCGACGGCGGCATGACCACCCTGCTCATCTTCGCGATCTGCTGGGGCATCTCGAGCGGTGTCGGTGCGCAGGCCTTCTACAGCCTCTGGGCCAGCGAATTGTTCGCGACCCCTTACCGGGCCAGCGCTCAGGGCATCATGTTCTTCGTGGTCCGCACGGCCACCGGCCTGCTGAGCTACTTCTTCCCCACCCTGCTCGCCGCCACCGGTTTGGCCTGGGTCGGACTCATCCTGATGATCTGCCTGACCGCCTCGCTGATCGTCGGGGTCGTCTGGGCCCCCAACACTCGCGGCAAGGAACTCAAGGACATCGAGATCGAACGCTACGGCGAGCCGATCAGTCCCGAACTGACGACCACCACACCTGCAACTCGACATGATCCGGTCCGACACGAGCCGTCCCCGACGGTGCACGTACCGGCGTCAGCAGGCAACACAGGAGGCAACTGACGTGAGAAACCTCAACACAGATGCAATTGAAACGTTTCAGAACCTGGCCATCGAGCTCCCTTCCTGGGCGTTCGGGAACTCCGGGACGCGGTTCAAAGTCTTCGGCACCCCCGGCACCCCCGGCACAATAGAGGAGAAGATCGCCGACGCCGCGACCGTGCACCGATTCACCGGACTGGCCCCGAAGGTCGCACTCCACATCCCCTGGGATCTCGTCGACGACTTCGGGGCCCTGCGCAGCTACGCCGCCGACCTGGGGGTCGGCCTGGGAACGGTCAACTCCAACACCTTCCAGGACGACGACTACAAGTTCGGCAGCCTGACCCACACCGACAAGCATGTGCGGCAGAAGGCGATCGACCACCACCTCGCGTGCATCGAGGTCATGAACGAAACCGGGTCGCGCGACCTGAAGATCTGGCTCGCCGACGGCACGAACTACCCCGGACAGGGCGACATCCGCGGCAGGCAGGATCGCCTCGCGGAGTCACTCGCGACCATCTACCAGCACATCGGCCACGAACAGCGAATGGTGCTGGAATACAAGTTCTTCGAGCCCGCGACGTACATGACGGATGTGCCCGACTGGGGAACCTCCTACGCCCAGGTCAGCGCGCTCGGTGAGCGTGCCCTGGTCTGCCTCGACACCGGCCACCACGCACCGGGGACGAACATCGAGTTCATCGTGGCGCAGTTGCTGCGGCTGGGGAAGCTCGGTTCGTTCGACTTCAACTCGCGGTTCTACGCCGACGACGACCTGATCGTCGGTGCGGCCGATCCGTTCCAACTGTTCCGCATCATGTTCGAGGTCATCCGCGGCGGTGGCCTCGCCACCGGGTCGCCGGTCGCCCTGATGCTCGATCAGTGCCACAACATCGAGGAAAAGATCCCCGGACAGATCAGGTCGGTGCTCAACGTGCAGGAGATGACCGCCCGCGCACTGCTCGTCGACACCGACGCGCTGACCGCCGCCCAGGAGGCGGGAGATGTGCTGGGCGCCAACGCCATCTTCATGGATGCGTTCTACACCGACATCCGGCCCGATCTTGCGACTTGGCGAACCGAGCGCGGTCTCCCGGCCGATCCGATGGCCGCATTCGCCGACTCCGGATACCAGGAAGAGATCGCCGCCGTCCGCGTCGGCGGTACGCAGTCCTCCTGGGGCGCTTGAGCATTCCACACCACCCACTACCCTCTCTAAGGAACAGCGAATGACGAACGAGACCGTCACCCAACTGATCGAACGCTCCAACCGACTCGGCGCCAACCCCAAGAACACCAACTACGCGGGCGGCAACACCTCCGCCAAGGGCACCGAGCGCGACCCGGTGACCGGCCAGGACGTCGACCTGATGTGGGTGAAGGGTTCCGGTGGAGACCTCGGCACCCTCACCGAGAACGGTCTCGCCGTGCTGCGACTGGATCGCCTGCGGGCGCTGACGGGTGTGTATCCCGGCGTCGACCGCGAGGACGAGATGGTGGCCGCGTTCGACTACACCCTGCATGGGCGCGGCGGCGCAGCACCCTCGATCGACACCGCGATGCACGGCCTGGTCGAGGCCGACCACGTCGATCACCTGCACCCCGACTCCGGTATCGCGATCGCCACCGCCGCCGACGGCGAGGCGATCACGAAGCAGATCTGGGGCGACCGGGTGATCTGGATTCCGTGGCGGCGACCGGGATTCCAGCTCGGACTCGACATCGCCGAGGTCAAGCGCCAGAATCCGCAGGCGATCGGCACCATCCTCGGGGGCCACGGCATCACCGCGTGGGGCGAGACCTCCGAGGCGGCCGAAGCCAACTCACTCGAGATCATCGCGGCCGCGGAGGAATTCATTGCAACCAACGGCCGGCCGCAGCCATTCGGTCCGCCGCTACGGGGTTTCGGCCCGCTGAGTCCGGCCGGCCGTCGCGCGAAAGCCGCTGCGCTGGCACCGACCCTGCGCGGACTGGTGTCCACCGACAACGCCCAGGTCGGGCACTTCACCGACACCGACCCGGTCCTCGAGTTCCTCACCGGCGCCGAGCATCCCCGGCTCGCCGCACTCGGGACGTCGTGTCCCGATCACTTCTTGCGCACCAAGGTCAAGCCGATGGTGCTGGACCTGCCGGCCGATGCGCCCATCGAGGACTGCATCGCACGTCTGCGGGAGCTCCACAGCTCCTACCGAGACGACTACACCGCGTATTACAACCGACACGCCACCGAAGACTCCCCCGCCATGCGCGGGGCCGACCCGGCGATCGTGCTGATCCCCGGTGTCGGGATGTTCAGTTACGGCAAGAACAAGCAGACCGCCCGGGTGGCCGGCGAGTTCTACCTCAACGCCATCAACGTCATGCGCGGCGCCGAGTCGATCTCGCACTACCTGCCCATCGACGAAGTCGAGAAGTTCCGGATCGAATACTGGGCCCTGGAAGAGGCCAAGCTCGCCCGGATGCCCGAGCCCAAGCCGCTGGCCACCCGGATCGCCCTCGTCACGGGTGCCGCCTCGGGCATCGGTAAGGCCATCGCGACCCGGCTCGCGGCCGAAGGTGCGTGTGTCGTGATCGCCGACCTCGACGAGGACAAGGCAGCGGCTGCAGCGGCCGAGATCGGATCCGCCGATGTCGCGATCGGTGTGCGAGCCGACGTGACCGACGAGGCGCAGGTACAAGCCGCGGTCGAGGCCTGCGTCCTCGCGTTCGGCGGTATCGACCTGGTGGTGAACAACGCCGGACTCTCACTCTCGAAGTCGCTGCTGGACACCACGGCCGCCGATTGGGACCTGCAGCACAACGTGATGGCCCGCGGGTCGTTCCTGGTGTCGAAGGCTGCCGCCAAGGCACTCATCGATCAGCAGATGGGCGGCGACATCCTGTACATCTCGTCGAAGAACTCGGTGTTCGCCGGCCCCAACAACATCGCGTACTCGGCGACCAAAGCCGATCAGGCACATCAGGTTCGACTGCTCGCCGCCGAACTCGGCGAGCACGGCATCAAGGTCAACGGCGTCAACCCAGATGGAGTGGTCCGTGGATCGGGCATCTTCGCCGGCGGCTGGGGCGCGAAGCGCGCCGCGGTCTACGGTGTCGCCGAAGAAGATCTCGGCGAGTTCTACGCCCAGCGCACATTGCTCAAACGCGAAGTGCTGCCGGAGAACATCGCCAACGCGGCGTTCGTGCTGTGCAGCTCTGACATGTCGCACACCACTGGCCTGCATGTGCCCGTCGATGCCGGTGTGGCCGCGGCATTCCTGCGATGAGCAAGGGCTCACGCATGGCCGAGCTGGCCGCCGTCGACCTGGGAGCGACCAGCGGTCGGGTGATGCTGGCCCAGGTCGGCGGCGGCCGGCTGGACATTCGCGAGGTGAATCGATTCCCCAATGGTCCCCTCCCGATCTGGGACGGCCACCGGACGGCGTTGCACTGGGACGTACCCGCCCTGTACTCGCATATCCGCGACGGCTTGTCGTCGGCAGCACGTCAGGCCACGGATCTGATCGGGATCGGGGTCGACTCGTGGGCAGTCGATTACGGGTTGCTGCGCGACGGGCGCCTGCTCGGCCTGCCCTACCACTACCGAGATGACCGGAACCGCGCCGGCGTCTCGGCGGTTCACCAAGGGATCGATCCCGCAGTGCTCTACGCCCGCAACGGCTTGCAATTCCTGCCCTTCAACACCGTGTACCAACTGATGGCGGAAAAACAGGCCGGGACACTCGAGCTCGCCGACCGGGCACTGCTGATCCCGGACCTCATCGGGTACTGGCTCACCGGCCAGATGGCGACCGAACGCACCAACGCCTCGACCACCGGGCTGCTCGGCGCGGACGGCATCTGGGACAGTGAACTCGAACGTACGCTCGGGCTGCCCGGCGGGTTGTTCCCTGCGCTCATCGAACCAGGCTCCGAACTCGGTGCGGTACTGCCGCAGATCGTCACGCAGCTCGGGCTGCCGTCGTCGGTCACAGTGAGCGCCGTTGCCTCGCACGACACCGCCTCGGCGGTCGTCGCCGTCCCGATGCGCCCGGAATCGGCCGCATACATCTCGTGCGGCACCTGGGGGCTGGTCGGAGTCGAGGTGGCCCACCGCGTCGTCGATCCCGCGGCTCGAGTCGCCAACTTCACCAACGAGGTCGGGGTGGACGGTCGAATACGGTTCCTCCGCAACGTCATGGGCCTGTGGCTCCTGAGTGAGTCCGTCCGGCAATGGGAGCGCGAAGGCACTGCCGTCGAGCTGTCCCGCTTGCTCGACGAGGCAGCCCAGGCACACCCACCGGTCGAACTCTTCGACACCGATGACCCGGAGTTCCTGGCACCCGGCGACATGCCGGCGCGTATCGCGCAGTGGTACACCAGCCGCGGCCTTCCCGTGCCGGCCGACCGCGCCCCGATGGTTCGAGCCATCCTGGAGAGCCTCGCGGGAGCTTTCGCCCGTCGTGTCCAGGAGGCGGCATCGCTCTCGGGCACTGACGTCGAGGTGGTGCACATAGTCGGCGGCGGCTCCCGAAATCGACTGCTGTGTCAGCTCACCGCAGACCGACTCGGCCTCCCGGTATTCGCCGGCCCCGTCGAAGCCACCGCGATCGGCAACATCCTGGTCTCCGCCCGCACCAAAGAGCTGCTCGCCGACGATCCCGAGAGCGCACGCGCGCTGGTCGCCGCCACCTTCCCACCCGAACGTTTCGAGCCGCGTACTGCGGCCCACGCACACCACCTGAAGGCAACCCGATGACACGACACAGCACTGTGAGACGACAACTGCCGAAGGTCCATGACCTCGCACCCCTCATGAAGTTCAAGAAGCCTGAGTTCGACGCCACGAAGCGGCGACTGGACGCCGCGCTCACGATCGAAGACCTACGCCGCATCGCCAAACGCCGCACCCCGAAGGCCGCCTTCGATTACACCGACGGTTCGGCCGAGGCCGAGATCTCCATCGGCCGTGCCCGAGAAGCCTTCGCGGATATCCAGTTCAATCCGGCCATCTTGCGTGACGTCTCCAAGGTGAGCACCGGTTGGGAGGTCCTCGGCGCCCCGGTGTCGTTGCCGTTCGGTATCGCGCCCACCGGTTTCACCCGCATGATGCAGACCGAAGGCGAGATCGCCGGCGCCCATGCCGCAGCACGGGCAGGCATCCCCTTCTCGCTGTCCACGATGGGTACCGCGTCCATCGAGGATGTCCAGGAGGCCAATCCGCAGGGGCGCAACTGGTTCCAGCTCTACATGTGGAAAGAACGCGAACGCTCGATGGCCCTGGTCGACCGGGCCGCCAAGGCCGGTTACGACACCCTGCTCGTGACTGTCGATGTCCCGGTCGCCGGCGCGCGTCTGCGGGACAAGCGCAACGGGATGTCGATCCCACCTGCGCTCACCCCGGGCACAGTCCTCAACGCGCTGCCGCGCCCGAAGTGGTGGATCGACTTCCTCACCACCGAACCGCTGGCCTTCGCCTCCCTCGATCGCTGGTCGGGCACCGTCGCCGAGCTGCTGGACACCATGTTCGATCCGACGGTGACCTTCGACGACTTGGCCTGGATCCGCGATCAGTGGCCCGGCAAGATCGTCGTGAAGGGCATTCAGACCGTGGCCGACGCACGAGCCGTCGTCGACCTGGGTGTCGATGGCATCGTGCTGTCGAATCATGGTGGACGACAACTCGACAGGGCACCGATTCCCTTCCATCTGCTCCCCGAGGTCGCCCGTCAGGTCGGTTCCGACACCGAGGTCATCCTCGACACCGGCATCATGTCCGGGGCAGACGTCGTCGCGGCCATCGCGCTCGGCGCCCGTTTCACCCTGATCGGCCGGGCTTACCTCTATGGCCTCATGGCAGGCGGCGAAGCAGGGGTGAACCGGGCCGTCGACATCCTCGCCGAACAGGTCGAACGCACCATGCGGCTACTGGGTGTCACCTCGCTCGAAGAGTTGACCCCGGCGCACGTCACACAACTGACCCGGCTCGCTCCGCGCTAGCCTGTCGGTGGACGCGGGGTCGGGTTCCCGCCCGGAGGTCGGAAAGGGAAGCAGCGATGTCGGTGAGCATGCGCGAGGTGGCCGCAGCCGCATCGGTGTCCATCGGGACCGTGTCGAATGTGCTGAACGCTCCCGACAAGGTCGCACCGGCGACTGTCGATCGAGTGCACAAGGCGATCACCGAACTCGGCTTCGTACGCAACGATGCTGCGCGGCAACTCAAAGCAGGTAGGTCGCGCTGCGTAGGCTTGATCGTCCTCGATGTGGGAAACCCGTTCTTCACCGATCTCGCCCGGGCCGCAGAGCGGCAGGCGGCGGAGAACAACCTGACCCTCCTGCTCGGTACGTCCGACGACGACGTCGCCCGCGAGCACATGTACATCGAGACCTTCGACGAGCAGCGGGTTTTCGGGGTTCTGGTGTCGCCGGTCGGCGACGATCTCAGTCGGCTGGAAGCGTTGCATCAGCGCGGAACGCCCGTGGTCCTCGTCGACCGGAACGGACAGGGGACGGTGTTCCCGTCGGTCACCGTCGACGACGTCGCCGGCGGCGCGCTGGCGTGCACGCACCTGTGCGAGACCGGGAGGCGCCGGCTCGCCTTCATCGGCGGCCCCCGCGGCCTGCACCAGGTGGCCGACCGACTGCGCGGCGCGCGTCAGGCGATCGCCCAGGTGACCGGCGCAACGCTCGAGGTGATCGAAACGCCATCGCTGAGTGTGCTGGCGGGTCGCGCCGCGGGCGAGGAGATCCGCAGGCGCCCGGCGAACGAGCGTCCCGACGCAATCTTCTGTGCCAACGACCTCGTGGCCATCGGGATCCTGCAAGCCCTGACGATGCTCGGCGACATCGCGGTACCGCGCGACATCGCGCTCATCGGCTACGACGACATCGACTTCGCCCGTTCCGCCGTGGTCCCCCTGTCGTCGATCAGCCAGCCGAGCCGCCAGCTGGGGTCCAGCGCCATCGAGCTGCTCGTCGACGAGATCTCCCGGTCCCCACAGACCCCGCCCCGCCATGTGCTCTTCCAGCCGCGGCTGGTCATCCGGGCCTCCACCGCGCCCGCCTGACCCGCTGACCGGGCTGGATCGACCAAGGCCCTCGAGCACTTTCCCTGGTGCTATCGACCACCATTGTGGAACACTCGTTGTCAGATGTGAGACGGATCACCAGGGAGCTGCTCATGGCCGAGAACAAAACCACCTTCTGCCGAATCTGCGAACCGCTGTGCGGGATGATCGCCACCGTCGAAGACGGCAGGTTGCTGTCCCTGCGGCCGGACAAGGAGAACCCCCTGTCGAAGGGGTTCGCCTGCCCGAAGGGAATCGCCTTCAGCGAGATCGTCAATGACCCCGATCGAGTGCTGCACCCGCTTCGAAAGAACGAATTCGGCGAGTTCGAACAGGTCTCGTGGGACACCGCGATGACCGAGATCACCGAGAAACTGGCGGCGGTACACAAGCGCGACGGAGCGTCCGGTATCGGTTGGTACTTCGGCAATCCCGCGACCTTCTCGACCGGCCACACCCTCTGGGTCGCCAACTTCACCACGCTGCTCGGCACGCCCCACGTCTACTCCGCAGGCTCTCAGGACGTGAACAACCGCTTCGTGGCCAGCCACTTTCTCTACGGCACCCCGGTCGCCGCGCCCATACCCGACATCAACCGTGTCCAGTTCCTCGTCATCATCGGCGCCAACCCTGTTGTCTCGCATGGCAGCGTGATGAGTTCGCCGCGTATCCGCGAGGGGCTCACCGCGATCACCAAGCGCGGCGGTCGGGTCTTGGTCATCGACCCGCGTCGCACCGAGACGGCCCGAGAGTTCGACTGGCAGCCGATCGTCCCCGACACCGACGCCCTGTTGCTGCTGTCGTTGCTCCACGTGATGTTCGACGAAAAGCTCGCCGACGACGACCGGCTCCGCGACCAGGCCACCGGGGTGGCGGCCATCAAGTCGCTGGCGGCGAAATATCCGCCGGAGCTGACCTCGGAGCGCACCGGCATCGACGCGGACACCGTGCGGGACCTCGCCCGCACCTTGGTGCTCACCGACCGCGCGGCACTATACGGCCGGGTGGGCACCTCACTCGGCCGGACCGGCACCCTGACCACGGCGCTGCTCGACATCGTCAACCTCGTCGCAGGCAACCTCGACACGGTCGGCGGCTCGATGTTCGGCGACCTGGGTGTACCCGGACAGCGGGCCGGGGTCACTGCCCTGCAGCATGTTTCGAACTTCGCGTGGAACGGTCGGCGCAGTCGGGTCGGCGGTCTGCCGCAGGTCCTCGGCACTGCACCGGCGTCGCTGATGGCCAAAGAGATGCTGACCCCGGGCAAGGGACAGCTCAAGGCACTGTTCGTCAGCGCGGGCAATCCGGTGCTGTCGGTGCCGAACGGCGACGAACTCGTCAAAGCCCTCGGCGGGCTCGACCTGATGGTGTCGCTCGACTTCTATCAGAACGAGACCAATGCCCACGCCGACTACATCTTGCCGACGACCACCATGTACGAGCGGGCGGACTTCCTGATCCCCTTCCAGCCTCTGTTCACCACACCCTTCAAACAGGCGACCGACGCGGTCATCCCGCCCATGGGCGAAGCCCGCGAGGAGTGGCAGATCGTCAACGAGCTCGTGGGCGCGCTCGCTCCCCAGGCACCGGCACTCCGTGGGCTGCACCTGTTCAACAAGCTCGCCGACCGGATCGGCAAACCCTGGACACCGACAAGACTCTCGGATCTGGTGGTCCGGCTGGGAACGGGTGGGGATCGCTTCGGATTACGCCGCGGCGGACTCACGTTCAAGCGGCTGCTCGACAAGTTCCCGCACGGCACCATCGTCGCCGACCATCTCGAACCCGGTCAGTTGGGTAAGTTCGTCACCCATCGGCATCGCAGGATCCGCCTCGACGCGCCCGAATTGCTCGCCGAGATCGACCGTCTCGATCCAGACGTCGACCCGTCGTACCCGTTGCGGCTCATCGGGATGCGGGAGATCCGATCGGAGAACAGCTGGCAGCACAATGCACCCATGCTCCTGCGCGGTGGTCGCGCTCACACCGCCCGAATGCACCCTGCGGACGCGAGCGCTCGCGGCCTCGACGAAGGCGACCTGGTCACGGTGACGTCCAGGCACGGGCAGATAGCCCTGCCGATCAGCGTCACCGACGACATCAAACCCGGGGTCGTCGCCATTCCTCACGGCTGGGGACACAACGGCACCGGTGGCTGGACGAAGGCGAATGACGCCGCGTCCACTGACCTCGGCAGCGGAGGGGCGAACGTGAACGCACTCATCTCGTCCGATCCCGAGGATCTCGAACGACTCGCCGGCATGGCGAACATGACCGGCGTGCCCATCGAGGTGACACCGCTGGAGCCTTCGATTCGCGCCCACCTGGCCGCCCAAGCTCCGGAATTGGTGGATTCTGGCGAGTAAAACCGCAGGTCGAACTCACCAGAACCCACCAAGATCGGGGGTCAGATCAGTTTGGCGAGCTCTTCGACGATGTCGACGTCACCCAGGATCTGGATGGCGACGTGGTCGGCGCCCTGACCGAGGTGTGAATCGAGCTGTTCACGGACCACCTCCGCGCTGCCGTGCGCGACGAGTGCGTCGATCAATGCATCGGAACCACCGTCGGCGATGTCGGCATCGGTGTAGCCAAAACGCTTGAGGTTGTTCGTGTAATTCTGCAGATGCAGGTACGGCTGGTCCACGTAGGGCCGTCCGACCGACCTCGCGAGTTCGGCGTCCTCGGTGAGTACCACCTTGTGCTCGGGTGCCAGGAACTTGTCCGGGCCGAGGATCTTCCGGGCGTACTCGGTGTGAGCTGCTGGTACGAGATATGGGTGCGAGCCGAGCGCGCGGTCTCGGGCCAGACGCAACATGCGGGGCCCCAGGGCTGCGATCACCCTGCGGTCCGCGGGAACCCCACCCTCATCGAGGACGTCGAGGTAGGCGACCAGCGAGTCGTAGGGACTTCTGTACTCCTGGACGGCCTCCGGATGGCTGACTCCGATTCCCAGCAGAAAGCGGCCGGGAAAATCAGTCTCGAGCTGGGCGAATTGCTCAGCGATCTGCGCGGCTTCGGTGTTCCAGATGCTCGTGATACCCGTCGCCACCCGGATCGACGACGTCGCCTCGAGGATGGTGCGCGCCGGCGTCAGCGACCGCGGCGAACCGCCCAGCCAGATCGTGCCGTAGCCGAGTTTCTCGATCTCCAGTGCCTGTTGCGGGGATATCGCCGAAAAGCCGGCCCACACCCCATGAGTTCCGAATCCAGTCATACTTCAATGCAACTCCCCCACCGCGGCGACCATTCCACTGGGCGTCATTCGCGCGCAGCAATTGTGTCGCGAGACGACGGATACCAGGACACATGTCCGTAGTGTCGCCCGCATGCGGATGACCGTCGTTCTCGCTGCTGCGCTCCTGACAGGTCTCGTCGGCTGTACGTCCGGGCACGAGAACTCGACCGACCAGACTGCAACATTCGACTCCGTGACCGAGATTCGGACGATCGCGCCGGTGGACGCAGGCGGCAACGCGACGCCCGGTTACACCGGACGGAACGTACCGACGTTCGCACCGCTCGACTGCTTCACCGACATCACCGGTGGCCTTCGCTGCTCAGACACTCCGGAAGGCCTTCGCTTCTGCGTCGAGGCCGGCCAGACCACAGCGGCGTGCCTGGCCGATCCGCGAGATACCGAATTCGGCTATGTGGGAGCAACACTCACGTTCATGACCGACGTCAGCCCATATGTTCCCGCAGGTCTCGACCTGGCCGACGGCTCGCACTGCACCCTCGGCCGCAATCCGATGGCCATGGCGACCGGAAACACACAGTTCGTCCACGTCTACGGCTGCACGGACGGCCCGACCCAGGGTGTGTACGTGCAACCCCTGGCTGAGATCGGAAATCCGGTGCGGAACGTCATCGACCGCACGTCGGATCGGTGGACGGTGCAGGGCGGTGACGACACCGGCCCGACCCGAACGGTGGAGGTGGCCGTCGCCTACGAACTGTTCAGTCGCTAGGTTGGCTGGATGAGGGCAGTGCTGCAGAGGGTCACGTCGGCGTCGGTGAGCGTCGACGGTCAGGTGATCGGCGAGTTGACCATCCCTGCCGGTGCCCACGGACTCGTCGCGTTGATCGGCGTCACGCATGACGACACCCCAGACACCGCTGCCAAACTCGCCGACAAGATCTGGCGACTCCGCATCCTGGCGGGCGAGAAGTCCGCCGCAGACCTCGGTGCACCCGTTCTCGTCATCAGCCAATTCACCCTGTACGCGAACACCGACAAGGGGCGGCGCCCGTCGTGGAATGCGGCAGCGCCCGGCTCGGTCGCCGAGCCACTTGTCGACGCAGTGGTCGCGGCGCTGAAAGCATCGGGAGCACAGGTCGAGACAGGCAGATTCGGCGCGAGCATGCAGGTTTCGTTGGTGAACGACGGCCCGGTCACCATCGAACTCGAGGTGTGACTCGGCCCTGGCGCCCTGAGATCGTCCCCATCTGCGGCCATGAATGGCATAGTGCCCTCGAACACCCGCCAGGGGGACGATGTCAGGGAGATTTCGAGGTGGGCCTACGGGCGCGTGGTGAGAATCCGCGGACCATCGCCGGTGACGACCACCGTGTGCTCCCAGTGCGAAGCCCTGGTGCCATCGTCGGTGATCACGGTCCAGCCGTCGTCCAACTCGGTGGTGTCGACGGTACCCAGCGAGAGCATCGGCTCGATCGCCAACGTCGAACCGATCACCAGGACCGGCCCGCGGCCCGGCTTACCCTCGTTGGCGAGGAATGGGTCGAGGTGCATCTGTCTGCCAATACCGTGGCCGCCATAACCGGCAACGATCCCGAAAGTCCGACCGAAGGTCTTTTCCGCTGCGCGCGTTGCGGTTTCGATCGCGTGGGAAATGTCGGTGAGCCGGCCGCCGTCGACCATCGCGGCGATGCCGGCGTCGAGGGCTTGCTGGGTGGCGGCGTTCAGATCCTGGTCGGCCTGTGACAACTCGCCGACGCCGAACGTCCAGGCCGAATCGCCGTGCCAGCCATCGAGTATCGCGCCGCAGTCGATGGACACCAGGTCGTGCTCGGCGAGAATCACATCCTTTGACGGGATGCCGTGCACCACAACCTCGTTCACCGAGCTGCAGATCGAACCAGTGAAGCCGTGATAGCCGAGGAAGGACGGGACCGCGCCTGCGTCGCGGATCACCGACTCTGCGATCTGATCGAGCTCCAGAGTGCTCACCCCGGGCCGCGCAGCGTCCCGCACTGCCACCAGGGCGTTGCCGACGATGGCGCCGGCCGCGGCCATGGCGTCGATTTCACCGGCGCTACGAAACGGCACCGGCTTGGGCTTACGAAAACCCATTCTCACACCTGCGCATTCTCGAACTGTGCCGCGAGGGCCGAAACGTCAGGCACTCAGAGCGCGGAGCACGCGCTGATGCACCTCGTTGACGTCGCCCATCGCGTCGATCGTCTTGACCGTGTCGGCGTAGTACTCGAGCAACGGCGCCGTCTCGCGCAGGTAGACATGCATGCGGTTGCGGATGACCTCTTCGGTGTCGTCCGCGCGGCCTCGGGCCAGCATGCGCTTGACGACGACATCCTCGTCGACGCCGAAGGACAACACTGCGTCGAGCTTGGTGTCGAGCTCGGACAGGATCTCGGTGAGCGCATCCGCCTGCGCCGTCGAACGCGGGAAACCGTCGAGAATGAAACCCTTGGTCGCATCGGGCTCGGCGACGCGCGCACGCACCATGTCGACGGTGATCTCAGACGGCACGAGGTTTCCGGCATCCAGGTACTTCTTCGCCTCGACACCGATCGGGGTGCCCTGCGAGATGTTGGCGCGAAACAGGTCGCCGGTCGAGATGTGCGGGATACCCGCGCTCTCGGACAGCAGTTCTGCCTGCGTACCCTTGCCGGCTCCGGGTGGGCCGAGAATAACCAGTCTCACTTCAGGAACCCTTCGTATTTACGCTGCATGAGCTGCGAATTGACCTGTTTGACGGTGTCCAGACCGACACCGACCATGATCAGCACCGCGGTGCCGCCGAACGGAATATTCTGCACACCACCCGAATTGCCGATCTCCAAGAAGAGGTTGGGGAGAACCGCGATGGTGCCGAGATAGATCGAGCCGGGCAGCGTGATCCGGCTGAGCACATAGCCGAGATAGTCGGCCGTCGGCTGACCCGGCCGGATACCGGGGATGAAGCCGCCGTACTTCTTCATCTCGTCGGCGCGTTCCTGCGGATTGAACGTCACCGCCACGTAGAAGTACGTGAAGAAGATGATCATGAGGAAGTAGATGAGGATGTACACCGGGTTGCTCGGATCCACCAGGTAGGTCTGGATCGCGCGCTGCCACCACGATGGCTCCTCGGTCTGACTCTGCGTCAGCTGCAGGATCAGGTTGGGGAGATACAGCAGCGACGACGCGAAGATGACCGGGATGACGCCGGCCTGGTTGACCTTCAGCGGCAGGTACGTCGACGATCCGCCGTACATCTTGCGGCCGACCATGCGTTTGGCGTACTGCACCGGGATCCTGCGCTGGCCCTGCTCGATGAACACCACACCGGCCACGATCGCGAGCGCCGCCAGGATGACCAGGAAGAACACCAGGCCACCGCGGGTGTCAAGGATGGTCTTGCCCTCGGCCGGGATACGCGCGGCGATGCCGGCGAAGATCATCAGCGACATACCGTTACCGATGCCACGTTCGGTGATCAGCTCGCCGAACCACATGACCACACACGCCCCCGCCGTCATCACCAAAACGATGATGAAGAGGCCGAAGATGGACTGGTCCCGCAGGATCTGGTCACCGTTCTGGCAGTCTCGCAACAGATCACCGCGGTCGGCGAGTGCGACGATGCCCGTCGACTGCAGCAACGCCAGGGCCACGGTGAGGTAGCGCGTGTACTGCGTCATCTTGGCCTGGCCGGACTGACCTTCCTTACGCAGCTGCTCGAATCGTGGGATCACCACGGTCAGGAGCTGGACGATGATGCTGGCCGTGATGTACGGCATGATGCCGATCGCGAACACCGACAACTGGAGCAGGGCTCCGCCGGAGAACATGTTGATCAGGGAGTAGATGCCTGCGGAATCTCCACGCGAGACATCGTCGAGACATTGTTGGACCTGCTGATAGTCCACACCGGGCGACGGGATCGTCGCGCCGAGACGATAAAGAATGATGATTCCCAGAACGAAGAGAATCTTCCGCCTCAGGTCGGGTGTCCTGAAGGCCGATATGACGGCGGAACGCACTAACTCCTCCTGGGCAATGTCGCTCCGGCAGCAGCGTTGCACCGGGCTACAAACAACTCTTGAACTCTAACAGTCACCTTGTTGGAACCACGTTGGGTGACCGCCGGAGTGACGGACGACGCAGCGATGATGCCGCGCCGTCCGCCACTGTAGCGAGTCCTGGGTGATCGATGGACTACGGCCGACCTACAGGACGGTCGTGGATCCGCCCGCGGCGGCGATCTTCTCGGTGGCAGAGGCGGAGAACTTGTTGGCGGTGACCTGCACGGCCACCGTCAGCTCTCCGTCGCCGAGCACCTTGACCAGTTCGTTCTTGCGAACGGCGCCCTTGGCGATGAGGTCCTCGACACCGATCGTGCCCCCGT
Organism: Williamsia soli; assembly: GCF_017377795.1. Taxonomy (GTDB): domain Bacteria; phylum Actinomycetota; class Actinomycetes; order Mycobacteriales; family Mycobacteriaceae; genus Williamsia; species Williamsia soli. Next base: position 389,684 of record NZ_JAFRDR010000003.1, read on the forward strand.
CGGGGAACAGCCGGTTGATGTCGGCGAGATTCACGACCTGGTACTCGACCCGGTTGCGGTTGGTGAAGCCCTTGAGCTTCGGCAGCCGCATGTGGATGGGCATCTGCCCACCCTCGAAACGAGCAGGCACATTCTTGCGCGCCTTGGTGCCCTTGGTGCCGCGACCCGCGGTCTTACCCTTGGATCCCTCACCACGACCCACACGGGTCTTCTCTGTCTTCGACCCCGGAGCGGGGCGAAGGTGATGCAATTTGATTGTCATTGCGGTTAAACCTCTTCGACTGTCACGAGGTGCCGAACCGCTTTGATCAATCCACGGTTCTGGGCGTTGTCCTCGCGGGTGACGGTCTGGCGGATCTTTCGGAGACCGAGGGTCCGCAGGCTGTCACGCTGATTGCTCTTCTGCCCGATGGTGCTCTTCACCTGGGTGATCTTCAGCTCTGCCATGTCGTTATGCTCCCTGTCCTGCACGGGCACGCAACATACCGGCCGGAGCGACGTCCTCGATCGGCAGTCCGCGACGTGCGGCCACCTCTTCGGGACGCTGCAGCAGCTTGAGCGCAGCCACGGTCGCGTGCACGACGTTGATCGAGTTGTCGCTGCCGAGGCTCTTGCCGAGGATGTCGTGGACACCCGCGCACTCGAGCACGGCACGCACCGCGCCACCGGCGATCACACCGGTACCGGGGCTGGCCGGACGCAGCATCACGACACCGGCAGCGGCTTCGCCCTGCACGGGGTGCGTGATGGTCGCGCCGATCATCGGGACGCGGAAAAAGCTCTTGCGAGCTTCCTCGACACCCTTCTGGATCGCGGCAGGGACCTCTTTGGCCTTGCCGTAGCCGACGCCGACCAGTCCGTTGCCGTCACCGACGACGACGAGGGCGGTGAAGGAGAACCGACGTCCACCCTTGACCACCTTCGAGACGCGGTTGATGGCAACCACGCGCTCGAGCTGGTTTTTGTCTTCCCGGCCGCCGCCGCGCTGGTTGTCGCGCCGATCGCGGTTGCCGCCGCCACCGCGGCGGTCGCCGCCTGCGTTGTTGGCGTTCGGGTCATTGCTGTTGCTTCCGGCGGGTCCGCTTCCGGTACCGCCGTCACGCCGCTGACGTCCCGGCATCAGATGGTCCTTCCGTTGCAAGTATTCGTATCAATCATCAGAACTCGAGCCCTCCCTCGCGGGCGGCGTCCGCCAGAGCGGCGATACGACCGTGATAGCCGTGGCCACCGTGGTCGAACACCACGGTCTGCACGCCGGCAGCCTTGGCGCGGGCGGCGATCAGTTCGCCGACCTTCTTGCTCTGTGCCGACTTGTCACCGCCGGCACTGCGCACGTCTGCCTCGATGGTCGAGGCGGCGGCGAGGGTATTGCCTGCGAGGTCGTCGATCAACTGCACGTGGATGTGCCGTGACGACCGCTTGATGGCCAGCCGGGGACGCTCAGGAGTGCCGCTGACCTTCTTGCGCAGCCGGAAGTGGCGGCGGTTGTTGGACACCCGGCGACGGGTGGAGACGTCCTTGCCCAGGGGCAGACGCTTTGGCTTTACTGTTGCTTCACTCATGTCACTTACCCGTCTTTCCGACCTTGCGACGGATCTGCTCACCCTCGAAGCGAACGCCCTTGCCCTTGTACGGGTCCGGACGGCGCAGGCGGCGGATGTTCGCCGAGATCTGTCCGACTTGTTGCTTGTCGATTCCCGAAACCGAGAACTTGGTGGGCGATTCCACCGCGAAGGTGATGCCCGCAGGCGCCTTGATCGGCACCGGGTGGCTGTACCCGAGCGCGAACTCGAGGTCGCTGCCCTTGAGCGCGACACGGTAACCGACACCGAAGATCTCCAGCTTGCGGACATATCCCTCGGTGACGCCGGTGACCAGGTTGGCAACCAGGGTGCGGCTCAAACCGTGCAGCGCACGGTTCTTGCGCTCGTCGTTGGGACGGGTCACCACAATGGTGTTGTCCTCAACAGCGACATTGATCGGTTCCGAGATGTCAACCGACAGAGTCCCCTTGGGGCCCTTGACGTTGACGGTCTGGCCATCGATCTTCACGTCTACTCCGGCCGGGATGGCGACCGGGTTCTTTCCAATACGCGACATTGTTTTTGCCCCTTACCAGACGTACGCGAGGACTTCGCCGCCCACGCCCGCGCTGGCGGCTTGGCGGTCGGTCAGCAGACCCGAGGACGTGGAGATGATCGCCACGCCCAGGCCACCGAGCACCTTGGGCAGATTGGTGGACTTTGCGTAGACCCGCAGGCCCGGCTTGGAGACGCGACGCAGGCCGGCGATGCTCCGTTCGCGGGTGGGGCCGTACTTCAGAGAGACGACGAGGCTCTTACCGACCTCTGCGTCCTCCGTGCGGTAATCGGTGATGTAACCCTCGCGCTTGAGGATCTCGGCGATGTTGGCCTTGATCTTCGAGGCGGGCAGGGTCACCTCATCGTGGTACGCCGAGTTGGCGTTGCGCAGACGAGTCAAGAAGTCTGCGATCGGATCAGTCATGGTCATAACAGACCGTCAACCTTTCTCGCGGCGGTTCCCATGCAGCATGCGCGTACCGGTTCCCGTGAGCGCTTGCGCGCCGTGGGCCTCGCACGTCACATCGTGGGCCTACTACGAAGTGAGTTTTGCGTCCTGACCGACCGTTGCCGGTCAGGGGTGTTGCTCCCCCGAGTCCACGGATGCACTCGCGAGTTTTCAAAGCTCGATGGCCAAGAAAAATGGTGGTCACCAGGGGCGTTTTGGACGTGCGCGAACACATCCCACCCTGGGCAACCGTTCTAGTGTAGGGAACACCGCTGCTCAGGCCAAATTGCTCGAGATCGCCGACCTGCTTTGAAGGGGAAACCGAGGGCGGGCTCCGCTGATACGGTTGCGAATCCTAAACAGCAGGGAGTGCACCCGGTGGCAGCGGACAACGACATCTCCACAACGGACAACTCCGGTGCCCGTGCACCTGGGGAGCCCGTAGACCCGCAGGTATCCGACGAGACATCGGCGGACAATCCTGAGCCGTCGTGGTGGCGTCGACACCTGCAGCGGTACGCATACGCCGGCATGGTGGCCGCCGTCGTGTTCCTCTGGTTGTCGCTGACACCGTCACTGCTTCCGCGGGGCCCATTGTTCCAGGGTGTCGTCAGTGGCGGCTCCGCTGCGCTGGGCTATTGCCTCGGCGTGTTCTTCACCTGGCTCGTGCGGTTCATGATCTCGCGGGACGAACCCTGGCGCAGCGCAGGCCGGGTGGCCTGGCTCGCGCTCGCGGCGTCCGCGGTGGTCGGCACGTCGCTGATGCTCGTCTGGTTCGCTTCGTGGCAGAGCGAGATCCGCGACCTGATGGGGGTCGATCACCTGAGCTGGAGTGCGTACCCGACGATCGCGGTGGTCGGGCTCATCGTGTTCTTCCTTCTAATGTCTCTGGGTCAGGGCTTCGGGTTCGCGGTGCGATGGTGCGTACGACAGCTCAACAAGGTCGCGCCGCCACGGATCTCCGCGGTCATCGGTGCTGGTGTCGTCGTCGTTCTGACGGTGTTCATCCTCAACGGGGTGATCGTGAACTACTCGATGCAGGCCCTCAATGCCAGCTTCGCCGCCGCAAACGACGAAACAAAGGCCGACTCGTCGCCACCGACATCCTCACTCCGTTCCGGCGGCCCCGGGTCGCTCGTGTCCTGGGATTCGCTCGGCCGCGAAGGTCGGGTGTTCATCTCGAAGGGCCCGGACGTCGAGGCTTTGACCCGGTTCAACGGTGTTCCCGCCACCGAGCCGATCCGCGTGTACGCCGGCCTCGAGTCCGCCGAGTCGGTCCGCGAGATCGCCGAACTCGCGGCCGAAGAACTGGTCCGGACCGGCGGCCTGGAGCGCCAGGTGGTCGCGGTCGGATCCAGCACCGGTAGCGGCTGGCTTAACAAGGGGACCGTGGATTCACTCGAATACATGTACAGCGGCGACACCGCCATCGTCAGCATGCAGTATTCGTACCTCCCGAGCTGGCTGTCGTTCCTCGTCGACAAAGAGCGTGCCCGGCAAGCCGGCCGAGCACTCTTCGAGGCAGTCTCCGAACGGGTCCAGGCCATCCCGGAGGCACAGCGCCCGAAGCTGGTGGTCTTTGGAGAGAGTCTCGGGTCGTTTGCCGGCGAGTCCGCCTTCGGCAGCATCCCGGCGCTGGCCGCGCGCACCGACGGTGCACTCTTCAGCGGTCCGACGTTCAACAACACGCTGTGGAACGACACGACGACGGATCGTGATGCCGGATCGCCCCAGATCCTCCCCATCTACGACGACGGCAGCCAGGTCCGGTTCATCGCCGATGAAACAGACCTCGACCGACCGGATGCGCCGTGGAAGCAGTCACGGATCGTCTACCTGCAGCACGCCAGCGACCCGATCGCCTGGTGGAGTCCCCGGTTGATCCTGAACGAGCCGGACTGGTTGAAGGAAGCCCGCGGCGACGACGTCCTGTCGTCGACCCGGTGGATCCCGTTCGTGTCGTTTTTGCAGGTCTCGGCGGACTTGGCCGTGTCGACCGATGTCCCCGACGGCCATGGTCACGATTACCTGTCCGCCATCCCTTACGCGTGGGCCGCGATTCTCGACCCGCCGGGATGGAACCAGGCGAAAACCGAGGCACTGGTCCCGCTACTGAATCGAGACTGACCCACCGCCTGGAACAATGGAGCAGGCCATGAGAGAACTCGCTCCGGGAGAGAACGCTCCCCTACCGTCACCGCAGGTCAGCGTGACGGTCACCTGTGCGTCGCCGGTCAACACGTCGGCGGTGCTGCTGACCACATCCGGACGGGTCCGCTCGGACGACGACCTGATCTTCTACAACCAGGCCTCCGGTCCTGGTGTCAGTTACAGCAGTGCCGGTCGAACAGACGTGATCACCATCGACACCACGCGCCTGCCCCGCGACATCGAGACGGTCGCGATCACCGCCAGCCTCGACGGCACCGGGCCCACCACCTTCGCGACGGCGGGCACGCTTCGGGCCGAGCTCCGCGACGGCTCCGGCGCTCCCACGGTCTCGTTCACCCCGGCGCAACTGACCTCCGAGGCCGGTGTCGTATGTATGGAGGTCTACCGGCGCGGCGACACCTGGAAGGTCCGCGCCGTCGGCCAGGGATACGACGACGGACTCGCGGGTCTGGCCAGGGCCTTCGGGATCCAGGTCGACGACGATCCGGGGACCACGCCGCCCACACCCGACCCGATGCCGTGGCCGCCGGCAAGCCAGAACCCAGCACCACCCCAGCAATACGGCCATATGCCGACCCCAGCACCTCAGCCTCAGCCTCAGCCTCAGCAACAGGGAGTTCACGCCATGAACAGTGACCTTTTCAATCCCGCCCACGCCGAGGTGTCCGGCAGTGGCATCCAGAAGCAGGGCAGCAAGATGTGCCGCGTCGGGATGAACGGCGAGGTGATGGCACGGTCCGGGTCGATGGTCGCCTATCAGGGCGATCTGAAGTTCGAGGCGCTCGGCTCGGGCGGCATCAGCCGCGCCATCCGGAACACCCTGACCGGCGAGGGTGTGCCGCTGATGAAGGTGACCGGACGGGGCGACCTGTTCCTCGCCGACGCGGCCAGCGACGTCCACCTCATCGACTTGGACGGCTCCGACGGTTTGACCATCAACGGGGCCAACGTGCTCGCGTTCGACTCCACGCTGACCTACGACGTCAAACGCGTCCAAGGTGCCGGCGCGCAGGGCAACGCCGGACTGTTCAACTGCGTCTTCACCGGTCGCGGCCGCATCGCGATCACCACCGACGGCAACCCGGTGGTCCTGACCGTCGATCAGCAGACCTTTGCCGACCCGAACGCCGCCGTCGCGTGGTCGTCGAGTTTGCAGACCAGCGTCAAACGCAACGACTCCTTCAATCTCGGGACGCTGATGGGTCGCAGCACCGGTGAGCGTTTCACCCTCGCGTTCAGCGGACAGGGTTTCGTCGTCGTCCAGCCCTCCGAACTCCCGCCGGGCGGACTCATCGGCGGCACCGGCGGCGGCAGCCAATCCGGTGTGCAAGGCGGCCTCGGCGGTTTGCTCGGGCGGTAGGGACCCACCCAACACCCCCAGGGGCGCCAGAAAAAACCCCCTGTACCACCACCTGGTTTTGCCTGGAACGACTGGGTTTGTTGTTGATGAAACGCGACCATCGGCAAGATCCGAGCTCACGGATGGGCGGTCACAGCCGTCAGCGACAAGTGCGAGTGCGACTCCGCCGGCTGCTCTCCACCCGACTGCTCCTTCGGCTACACGACCGGCCTGGGGTTGCACGCCCTTCCCGAACTGGCGGTGTACGGGTTAGACGCCGCAACGAGTTTCGGCGTTCTCAATGAACTCGGCGACCTGCTCCACGGATACGAGTGGACCGACATCGTCGACAACGGCGTCGCGATGACCCTGCGGTCCATTGAGGTCCCGGTCCGATTGATCGAGATCGTCGACAAGAGTGACCTGTTGGATGGACGAATACTCGCTCCGCCCGGATCATCAGCTCGTGAAGGGCGTGCCCCCGTTGGGCGGCAGCAGGACCGGGGGTCCGCGAGTCATCTCACCCGCGGCGGGGCTGAACAGAGCGCAACGACGACAGGCCGCGCGCCGACGCCGGAGGTAGCAACCCGGCAAACGCTCCGGATACACAAAGACGCTCCACCTATAGGTGGAGCGTCTTTGTAAAAGTGGAGCGTTTGAGAGCCGTGAGGCTACTCAGTCACCAGCTGCTCTTCTGCACACCGGGCAGCTCGCCCGCGTGTGCCATCTCGCGCAAGCAGATACGGCACAGGCCGAACTTGCGGAAGACCGAGTGCGGGCGTCCGCAACGGTTGCACCGGGTGTAGCCACGCACGGCGAACTTGGGCTTCTTGTTGGCCTTGTTGACCAGAGCCTTCTTTGCCATGTCAGTTGTCCTTCACGTTGGGGTCTTTGAACGGGAAGCCGAGCTGACGCAGCAGTGCCCGACCTTCGTCATCGTTGGTCGCGGTGGTGACGACGGTGATGTCCATGCCGCGGGGCCGATCGATGTTGTCGATGTTGATCTCGTGGAACATCGACTGCTCGTTGAGACCGAAGGTGTAGTTGCCGTTGCCGTCGAACTGGCGATCGCTCAGACCGCGGAAGTCCCTGATACGGGGCAGCGCGATGGAGACGAGCCGGTCGAGGAACTCCCACATGCGATCGCCACGAAGAGTGACGCGCGCACCGATGGGCATGCCCTCACGCAGCTTGAACTGCGCGATCGACTTGCGGGCCTTGCGGACCTCTGGCTTCTGGCCGGTGATCAGCTCGAGGTCTTTGACCGCGCCGTTGATCAGCTTGGAGTCACGGGCAGCGTCGCCGACGCCCATGTTGACGACGACCTTGACCACGCCGGGGATCTGCATGACGTTGTCGTACTGGAACTGCTCGTTGAGCGCGTCCTTGATCTCCGCGCGGTAGCGGAGCTTCAGCCGAGGCTGGATCTTCTCAGTGGTGCTCATGTCAGATGTCCTTCCCGTTCTTGCGGGAAATGCGGACGCGCTTGCCGTTGTCGTCGGTGCGGTAGCCGATGCGCGTCGGATTGCCGTCGGAATCAACAACCATCACGTTCGAAACGTGGATGGCGGCTTCCTGGGTGACGATGCCGCCCGAGGATGCGCCGCGTTCATTCTGCGAGGCGGAGGTGTGCTTCTTGATGCGGTTGACGCCTTCGACGAGGATGCGGTTACGCGAGGGGTAGGACTCGATGACCTTGCCCTTGGCGCCCTTGTCCTTGCCTGCGACGACGATCACGGTGTCACCCTTGTGAACCTTCATGTCAGAGCACCTCCGGAGCCAGCGAGACGATCTTCATGAACTTCTTCTCGCGCAGCTCGCGGCCGACCGGGCCGAAGATGCGGGTTCCGCGAGGATCGCTCTCGTTCTTGATGATGACGGCGGCATTCTCGTCGAACTTGATGTACGAACCATCCGGACGACGGCGCTCCTTGGTGGTGCGCACGATGACCGCCTTGACGACCTCTCCCCGCTTGATGTTTCCGCCGGGGATGGCGTCTTTGACAGTGGCGACGATGACGTCCCCGATGCCGGCGTAGCGCCGTGACGAGCCTCCGAGCACGCGGATGCACAAGATTTCCTTGGCACCGGTGTTGTCGGCAACCCGCAGGCGTGACTCCTGCTGGATCACTTTTTCTCCTTGACCTGGTTTGCAAATATGCCCGCCGGATTTCCGACCCGACGCGCGCGGTCTTGCCACCCGAGACATGAGAGTGTCCAGGCAACCGGTCTAGTGTAGGGAACTCGCTGGTGGAAACCAAATCACGTCGCAGCGAACCCGCTTCACCAGTCGTCGAGCGCCGTGATCCCGTCCTGGATCGCACGGGCCAGTAACTGCGCCTTCGTCCGGGCCGGACGGCCCACGAGATCGTACTTTCCGCGGATCCTGGTGATGTGCGTGCTGACAGTCGCCGAGGTGATGAACAGTGCGGCGGCCGCTTCCCCTTTCGAATCGGCCGCGAACCATGCGAGAAGGACCTCGATCTCCCGAGCCGACAACGGCGGGATCTGGTCTTCCGGAACCAACGGCGCCGAGAAGTAGCTGTCCACACTCATCTGAAACTCTTTCCGGTGTCATCTGTCGATGTCATCGGCGCAAGAAACACCCGAGACCTGGTCGAGTTCGGCTTCGCCGCTGCTGACCACCCAAGATTAGGAAGCCGCGTCCTCTGCAGTAAGTCCCAGTCCTGGGGGATAAAAAGGCCTATCGCGCGGCCACCGCGTCCGCCCCATACGAATGTCGGAACACCTTCGCCCCGGTGTCGACGATGACCGTGACGAGGAACGGCCGCCCCGGCGGTTGGACGCGAACGGTGACCTCTCCGCCCACTGCGTCGTCGAGGTGTCGCGCGACCGCCTCCGTCAGACGCGTCCGAGTCGAATCACCCGCGCCTTCCAGTCCTCCGTCGTCGAGCAGCACAACCCGCACACCCCGTTCGCGCGCCGCCCACGCCGCGGCGGCCACCACAGGACCGGCGAGCGAGCGGGCCCGGATGCCGTCGCGCAACCTCGCCTCGACGAGCGCCGCCTCCGCGAGTTGTCCGTCTGTCATCGCGGTTCGGTTCGTCATCGGCTCAAGCAGGGGCCTGGCCATGGTGTTCAGCCTTTTCAACTGGAGATCGCGTTCGACGCGCGACGCCGTTGCCGCGGCCTGTGCCGCCACCTGCCGCACGGATTGGGCCCTGAGCTCGTAGATGGCTGCCGCCGCGGGCCGCAGGAGATAGGCGAAGAACGTTGCCATCAACATCACCGCTACGTTCCCGAGGCCCTGGCCCACGGCCGACAGTGGCCCCTGACCTGTATTGACCCCCCACACGGCCAGTGCCAAGAACGACCCCGCCAACGCGAGCCACGCCAATGCCACCCTGCCCCGCACACACATGAAAGAGCAGAGCACCACGCTCCCGCCAAGCGGCGGCCCCAGCTGCAAGCTGTTTCCGGGGGGCACGGCCAGGGCCGGCAGTACGAGGGCGAAGATCATCGTGGGTGCCGCTGAGATCATCAGCGCAGGCCGCAGTGGGAGTGGATCGCCCGAGGCGAACAGCAGGGTTGTTATACCTACCGCCAGTACCAGGAATCCCGCGACCAGCGGCCAGACCGATCGCACCTGCTCGAGGGTGCCCAGCGTGGTCACCAGGTATCCGAGCAGCAGGAGAGCGCCGACCACCACGGCGCCGCGCGACTGCATCCCGATGATCGTCGACGCGTCCTCGCGACGTTCCTGAGCAAACCTCACGATCGCGCCGCCCAGCCCACCTGAACCGACGTGCCGCCGCCGGGCCGGGCATCGATCAGGGCTGACCCGCCGTCGATCTGCACCATGCGCTGGATGATGCTCACCTCAATGCCCAGCCGTCCCGGCGGCACCCTGACCGGGTCGAACCCGACGCCGTTGTCGGCCACCACCGCCCGCACCTCGGCCTCGTGGATCTCGATCACCGCGACACGATCAGCGTCGGGCCCGGCGTGGATCGAGCTGTTTCGAGAGGCTTCGCCGATCGCCTCTCCGAGCGCCCGGACCGCCGCCGCCGGGTACTGGATGTAGGCCGCTTCGGGGTGGATGCGTACCTCCGTCTCGAACAGATCCGATGCCGTCGAGACCGCTGCGCGCAGGCTCGCCGCCACGTCGGCCGACCGCCACCAGTTCTCTTGCTGATCATCGGGCAATGACAATCGATCCAGTTCAGAGAGCGCCGCCGAGGCCTGCTTGGCGAGCTTCTCGCTGCCGTTTGCCCCCTCGGCGGCCAGTAGGGTCGCGAGCACATGATCGTGGGTCAGTGAATCGAAGCGGGCGCGCTCGGCGCCCTGGGCCTTGCTCGCGGCAGCCGCGGCAGTGACCTGCTGGGCATTTGCGCGGGTCGCGTCGAGCAACTTTCCTGTGCGTAGTGCCATGATTGCCGCGACCAGGAACACCATGCTGAAGGTAACCGCCCACATGGTCTCGTAGACGAGCTGCGCCCCGATGGCATCGCGGCCACCGCGACCGAGTTCGTTGACGAAGGCGACTGCGGCGCTGACGAACACCAGATGCACGAACGTCCACGCCGGACGCCACGCCAAGGCCGCCGCCAGGCTGGTGAGACCGGAGAAGTTCACCAGCCATGTACTGCGTGAGGAGTCGATGAGCTGGTCGTTCCAAGCGGGCAGCCACAGCAGCACTGCGATCGGATACCCGCAGGCGCACGCCGCACCCCACCGAGGTAGCCAACGCAGGTCCGCCCAGAACGTACTCAGCAGCAACGCGATTCCAGGCCCGAATGCAAGGATCAGGGCCACAGGTGTCCACCACGGGGCGACGATCGCTGCATCGGGACCGATCTCCGGCAGGGCCACGAGCAGGTAAGCCAGGAATCCGACACCGATGAATCGCGCCATCACGCGCAGAACGCGATCGCCGTCGCCGGAGTCGTCGGTCACTGCTGACGAATGCGGTGCAGCGGGGTCGGCAGCCATCCATCCTCCACAGCGCGTTTGAACAGGTCGAGTTTGGTGTGCGCAGGACGCCCTGCCTCGGCATAGCGCTGCCGAATGCGTTTGAGGTACTCGTTCACCGTGTCGGTCTGCAGGCCCAGAGACTCGCCCACACTGGCCGAGGTCTCGCCGGACGCGTAGAGCGCCAGTACCTTCTGGAGTTGCGGCGACAGTTCCACGGCGTCGAGTCTCGGGTCGGCGTCGATGGCCGCGGCCCATTCGGTGGTGAGCACCTCGTGTCCGGCAGCGGCTCGCCTGATGGCTTCGACCACAACCCCTTCCGGAGCGGATTTGAGAATGACCCCAAGGGTGCCCGCGCGAGCGGCTGATCGCAGAAGGTCTGGATACTCACCCGAGGTGTAAACGATGGTGTGGATACCTCGCGCAGCCAGCCGTTCGACGTTCTCTCGGGGCGTGGTGCCGTCCGTCAGCCGCAGGTCGAGGACCACCACGTCGAGCGGGAGATACTTCTCGAGCAATTCAGCCACGCTGGTCGCGGCCCCCGCGAACTCGAGGTCGTCGAGACCATCGACGACTCGTTCGATACCCCAGACCGGAGACAGGTGATCGTCGACCATCCCAACCCGGCGAACCGCCGAACCCACGCCCGTCATTGCACAGACTCCTCGACCTCACAGTTCGTACCAACTTATCGTGCGCTCGCGGAACCTGCTCGCCACCAATATATTTCGCAATGCTCAAGACCTAGAGGTAGCCGGCGATCGACAGCGGATTGTCGCCGACCGGAAGTCAACTATTGCCCACGCCTTATGCGAGGCCGGATTGTGCAGGGTGAGTCTGCGGTGTTTTCGCCGGTGCTGGGCCTGCTCCCGGCCCGCGGATGAGGCGCCACCGACAGCGAACACCGTCACTGCAGCATGACCCCGGGGCCCCGCGGGACCTAGGTTAGTGTTGGCTTACCAACCAGGTGTCGAGGAGTGAGAAATGAACATTCGCAAGAGTATGGCCACGGCTGCCCTCATCGGTCTGGCCGCGTTCGGTGCCGCCGCGTGCAGCGACGACAGCAGCTCAGACTCGTCCACGACGACGAGTTCGGCTGCCGCCGAGACATCGGCCGAGGCCTCGACGTCGAGTGGTTCGAGCGCGGGCAGTGAAACCGCGAGTGCACTGGAGGTCACCGAAGCCCAAACCACCTTGCGCACCGTCCTCTCGCCCGACACCGACCCCGCCGAGTCGGCGAAGCTGGTCGACTCGACCGACCCCGGGATCGGGATGCAGCTGTCCGGACTCGCGCGCGGCTTCACCGCGGCCGGCTATACCCCCGACAAGTTCACCGTCACCACCGTGACCGCCGACGGGGCCGATACGGCGACCGCGAACGTGGAGGTCGCGAGCCCTCACACACCTGCGCCCGTCGCCATGCCGGTCACCTTCGTCAACGCCGGCGGGCAGTGGAAGCTCTCGTCCACCTCGATCACCGATCTCGCCTCGATGGGTGGCAGCCACGGCGGCTGATCCGACGGCACACTCTGACGATGCCCGGCCGCGTTCACGTGGCCGGGCATCGCTGTATCTGCTCCCCGGCCACCTGCAGCCCTCTCGGTCTCCCCGTCCTTCGAACGTCGGACAGCTCCACCGGCGCCCGCCGAGCCTCCTTTAAACTGGCCGACACAGTCGACGAGAGGCACCGATGACCGATGCTGACGGGGCGGATCGGAGCACTGGTGGGGATCGGAGCACCGGGCCGGATCTGAACAAGTACCCTTCACCGCCCGCGGCCGATGCCGAGTATTGGCAGCCGTACGACCCTTACACGCCGTACCAGGCCGACCCCCTCGCCGCCCTCGATCAGCTGTATCCGCCCTACCCTGTCGCGTACCCGTCGAGTCCCTTTCCGGGGCCCTACTCCCCCAATCCCTACCTGATGGCTCCACATCTGACGGCTCCGCCGAAGACGAACGCCATGTCGACTGCGGCCATGGTCTGCTCACTGGTCGCCATCCCGGGTGTCTTCATGTGCTTCGGGGTGGCACTCGCGCCAGTCGGTGTGGTCCTCGGCATCATCGGGCTCGGACAGATCAGAGACCGACCGAACGAATCCGGCGATGCGCAGGCGTGGACCGGAATCATCGTCGGCGGGTTGCTGACCCTGTTCTGCGTTCTCATCGGCGTGCTGTGGTTCGCCTTTGCTCTGGACGGCCTGTGACGCCGCCGTATGCTTATGGGCCGATCTTCCAACTCGCCTGGGTCGTGGCCGACATCGCGGCCGCCGAGAAAGAGTTCACGGCGCGCTATGGCGTCGACTCCTGGCTCCGCATCCCGGACGTCGCGTTCACGCCCGAACGCTGCACCTATCGCGGACGGCCCGCCGACTACACCATCCACGTGTCGCTCGGTTATGCCGGTGGCCAACAACTCGAACTCATCGAACCGGTGGCCGGTGACAATCTGTACACCGAGTTCCTGAGCTCCCGTGGACCAGGCCTGCATCACGTCGCCTGGATTCCGGAAAACTTCGACCGCACCGTCGAACAATTGCGCACCGCCGGAGTCGACATCGTTCAATCAGGCGAATTCTCCGGCGTGGGAATGGAATTCGTCTACATCGAGGGGAATGCCCTCGGATCGTACGTCGAACTGATGAAGCTCTCGGACGACATGCGGTCGATGTTCGACGGCCTGGTGCCGCGCGGGTACGCGAACCCGTGGCAGCGTTGAGCCGATCGGTCGGACCTCCCCCGAGGTCAGTCGGCCGAGCGCCCGTTGTCGACGGCGTACACGGCGCCGTGCACCGCGGAAGCGTCGTCACTGGCCAAGAAGGCGATGAGTGTGGCCACCTCGGCGGGTTTCGACATGCCCCGCGGTGATGCGGTCCGCATGATGAGGTCGAAGTCGGCGCCGTCAGGTGCGACGAAATTGCTGACCTGCGGGGTCAGCATGCCGCCCGGACAGACCGCATTCACCCGAACGGCGGTGTGGGCGTACTCGACGGCCAAGGCCCTGGTCAGTCCCACGAGTCCGTGTTTGGCGGCGCAGTATCCTGCCGAATATGCCTGCCCCTGCGTTCCCGCGGTCGAGGCGACATTGACGATGTTGCCGCCCGTCTGCACGAGATGCGGCAGGGCAGCGCGGCTCAGGAAGAACGGGCCGTTCAGGTTGACGGCGAGGTCACGGTGCCACTCGTCGTCGGTGACCGTGGCGGTATGCCGCATGGTGTGCGCACCCGCGACGTTGACGAGCGTGTCGATACGGCCGAATTCCGCGACGGTGTCTGCGATCGCGTCGGCGCAGGCACCGGGATCGGCGAGGTCGGTGATACGCCACCGGCCCTGCGGCACCTCGGCGAACACCTCGGACAAACGACTCTCGTCTCGTGCGAGACCGTGAACTCGCGCGCCACGAGCGGACAACAGTCGGACGACGGCGGCTCCGAGTCCCGACGATGCCCCGGTCACGACCGCGACCTTTCCGGCGAGCGCGGACATGCCAGGGTTCTGCACGGCATCGGTCATGCGACTATATAAGCACGTCCGCTTAACGGGAGGGTGATGGTCAGCTCAGATGTCGAGCGCCTCGGCGATCGTCGGCCAGGACCGATGGAGGTCTTCATTCCAGTAGCCCCAGGAGTGCAAGCCTTCGCGGTAGTCGAACGTGATCTCCACACCTGCGGCGTCAGCCTTCGCTTCGAAGGACTGGGTGCACGCCAGGGCCGCCGCCTCGAGGACACCGCCGACCGGCGAAGCCAGACCCGCCAGTCCCAGCGCCGGATCGGGCAGCCCATTGCCGACCGCCACGTAGAGCGGTTTTCCGCGCAAAGCCGCAATGTTCACCCCTGGGTCGTGCGCCTCCCACGTTTTGTTGTAGACCGACCCCCACATGTTCTCCGGTTCGCCGCCCCGGGTCCGAACCGATCCCGTGGTCGCGTTCTGCGCCGCGGGATCGCCGAGATCGAGGCAGCCACTGAGCAGCGCAGCACCGGCGTACAGGTCAGGGTTGCGGACCGCGAGCATCATTGCGCCCGTCGCCCCCATCGACAGTCCCTCCACGGCGTTGCGACCGTTGCCCTGGAACGTCGCATCGATCAACGGTGGGAGTTCTTCGACCAGAAATGTCTCCCACTTGTTCCTGCCGAGAGCAGGGTCATCGCGCTGCCAGTCGGTGTAGTAACTCCCGGTACCGCCGATCGGCAGTACGACGTTGACATTCTTGTCGGCCATGAAGTCGACGATGTCCGTGTACTGGGTCCATCCGCTCTCGGTGTACCCGCTGTACACGCCGGCGTCGATTCCGTCGAGCATGTAGAGGGTGGGACGCTTCGCGCTCGGCCCAGGCTTCGCCGGCAGGAGTACGTCGACCCGGACGGCTCGACGCATGGCGTGCGAGAAGACCGTGAGCTCGGCCCGATGCGGCGTGGCCATGACCATCGCTCGCATCTCCGCCGGCTCGACCAGTTCTCGACCGGCCGGGTCGGCAGAGGCTGTCGAAAGCACTCCAAGCTCACAAATGACACAGAGGATCACTGCAGTTACGATCACCGAAAGCTGCCGTCTCACTTGCGATTCCCCCGAACGTCGGTACCCACGAATGCGCCATCCGGCAGTAGTAAACCATGTCAACGCTCGTCGTGAAGAGCGGACGATAAGCTCGGAGGTCACATGGCAGACAACGGGGCCGACCACAGGAAACGCGAGTTGCTCGACGCCGCCGAGCGGCTGATCGCGACGCGCGGCTATGAGGTGCCCCTGCGGGACGTTGCCGTGGCCGCCGGACACCGCAACAACTCGGCCGTGCAATATCACTTCCGCAACCGCCAGGGACTCATCGCAGCGGTTGTGGCCCGCCGCCTCGGCCCGATGGAACGCGAACGGGCGAAGATGCTCGAAAGTTTTGCCGCACAAGGTAAACAACCGGCAGTCCGCGACCTGATCGAAGTGCTGGTGTTGCCCATCCTGCAGATGAAGGGCACACATTATGCCCGTTTTCTGGAGGCCATCCGTCCGCACTGGCCCGACGAATCCATTCCGACGGGTTACACCGAATGGCCGAAAGTTCTTGACCAACTAAACAAATCGATCAGGGCCGACAAACCGGCCAGGATTCGCCGCGTCACAGCAGTCGCGACCGCCATGTTCTCGCTCATCGCCGACTACGAACGGCGCACCGAACTCGGTGAGCAATCCGACTCCGAGCCGGACGAGATCGTCGACATGCTCAGCGCAATGATGACCGCAGGACTTGCCTGACGTCGCAGGGTTGCTGTAATGCGCTTAGCCACGCAAACTTCCACCGAAGTCGACTTACGTTTCCCACCTTCCGTCGCAGGGTAACGAAACCAGAAGCGTTTGCGATGTACCTGTGTAGCACGTAGCCCCTGTGCGCATCTAACTTCGGTCATCTGATCATTAATGCCACAGAAGACCCATCCGGCGTTGACCTCAGCCCGAACGACTAGCGAGATACAGACAGACTGCACAACGAAAACCACGGGAGGGGCGTTGTGAAGCGAGCCTTGAGCAGCACAAATATGGATTTTCCTTATACCGGCGACAACAAAATCGTCACCACAACTGAACTTACGGAACTTGATTCGCCTACAGAGGTCGACCAGACGTTTGCGATGACTGAAGCCCAGCGTGGCATCTGGTATGCACATCAGTTCGATTCTGAAGTCCCACTTTCTGTTTCGGCCTACGTCGAGTTCCGCGGACCGATGGACCTCGAAGCCCTCGCGAAAGCTGTGCATTACACCGCATCCGAGACCGAGTCCGGACTGCTGCGAGTGGTCGAAACCGACGCCGAACCCCGCCTGTATGTCGATCGCGACCTGGACGTCCCGCTCCAGTTCGTCGATCTGCGGGACGAGTCCGACCCGCATGAACGCGCGATGGAGTTCATGACAGCTCATCGCACCAAGCCCGTCGACCTGCAAACCGACCGGTTGCTCGAGGTCTTCCTGTTCGAACTCGGCGAAGACCATCGCATCTTCTACTGCTGGGGTCACCACCTGGCATTCGACGGCTACGCCGCCATGTTCATGATGACGGCCGTCGGGCAGCGCTACGGCGCCCTCCTCGATGGACGCGACTACACGGCCATGACCTCGGCAACCATGGCGGAGATCTCCGAGTTGGACCACGCCTATCGCGCGTCAGAGGAGTTCGAAGCCGACAGGGAGTACTGGCGGCAGCAACTCGACAGCATCGATCCCGAGGTCGCGGAGACTGCTCGCGCGTCACTGTCGCGAACCGAGACCAAACGCGGTTCGGACGCCGACGAAGACACGTCCGCGTCGGCCATCGCACGCATCGAGTACGGCCAGCTGAGCTCTGAGCTCGCGGCCACTCTGCGTGCGGTCGCCTCCGACAACGGCGTCCGGCCGGCATCTGTGATCACGGCTGCCGTCGCGCTGTACCTCGCGGGATTCACCGGACGCAACCAGACGGTCATCAGCCTGCCGGTGGCGGCACGTACCTCCGATCTGATGCGCACGAGCGCCGGCATGACGTCCAACGTGTTGCCCATCGGCGTGTCCGCGACGCCTCAGATGACCATCGCCGAGCTGCTCACCCACGCGAACTTCCAGATCAAGCATGCGCTCAAGCATCAGCGATTCCGGCACGAGGACATCTTGCGTGACCTCCTCGGAGACAACGGGTCAGAGCGTGACTTCTTCGGACCGATGGTCAACGTGATGCTGTTCTTCAGCCACATCGACTTCGGCCCGGTCAGTGGAGAGGTGCACCTGCTCTCCACCGGCCCGGTGGAAGACCTCTCGGTCAACGTGTACGAGAACTTCGGTAGCGACGAGATCATGTTTGATCTCGAAGCAAATCCCAATCGCTACACCAACGACGAGGTGCGCGAACACCATCAGCGGATCGAAGCCTTGCTCGAGGCACTGGTCACCAACGACCCGCAGACCACCATTGCGCACCTCGACATCGTCCGCCCCGAGGAGCGGCAGCGGGTGCTCTCCGACTGGAACGACACCGCGGCCAACTTCGCTGCACAAACACTCACCGAGCTTGTGGACCGCGCCGAAGCCGAGCACGTCGACTCCCCCGCACTTCTCGACGCGGACACCGCCGGAGCCGCACTGACCTATGGTGAACTCTCCTTCGCCACAACCGCGCTCGCCCGTCACCTGATCCAGCGAGGTGTCGGCCCCGAGTCGGTCGTCGCGGTGATGATCCCTCGCAGCATCGAGCAAGTGGTCGCCATCCACGCGGTCATCAAGGCCGGGGGCGCCTACCTGCCGATCAACCCCGACGACCCGGCTGACCGGATCGAGCACATCCTCACCACAGCAACCCCGGCGCTCGCTCTCGTGACCCCGGACCACCAAGACATCCCGGTGGCGACGGTGACAGTCGAGCTCGGCGAACTCCGCGCGACACGCGGTGACCCGATCACCGACGCCGACCGGCCTACGCCGCTGCGGCCCGAGCATCCCGCGTACGTCATCTTCACCTCAGGCTCGACCGGCAAGCCGAAAGGTGTCAGCGTGAGCCACGCTGCCATCGCCAACCGGCTGCAGTGGATGCAGGCCGAGTACGGTCTCGGGCGCCACGACCGCGTGATCCAGAAGACCCCGGCCACCTTCGACGTGTCCGTATGGGAGTTCTTCTGGCCCCTGATGAGCGGCGCCGCACTGGTGGTTCCGACACCCGATGGCCACCGCGACCCGTGGTACCTCCGCGAGGTCATCACCGCGCACCACATCACCGTCGCCCACTTCGTACCGTCGATGCTCGCGACCTTCGTCTCGGCTTTCGAATCAGGGGACCGGCCAGACGAAGGCACCCTCGACTCCCTGCGCCTGGTGTTCACCAGCGGTGAGGCACTGAGCACACCGACGGCCGTCCGCTTCGGCACCATCAGCTCTGCCCCGGTCCACAATCTGTACGGCCCGACCGAAGCTGCGGTGGACGTCACCTATCAGAACGACAGCGCTGCATCCGAGGGATCCTCCGTCCCGATCGGACGTCCGGTGGCGAACACCGCCGTTTACGTCCTCGACCAGCAGCTCCGCCCGCAGCCCGTCGGCGCCATCGGCGAGCTCTACCTGGCAGGCGACCAGCTCGCCCGCGGTTATGTTCGGCGCCCCGACCTGACGGCCGACCGTTTTGTCGCCAACCCCCATCAGCCCGGCCGCCGGATGTACCGTTCCGGCGACCTCGTCCGGTGGCGCGCGGACGGCACTCTCGACTACGTCGGCCGCAGCGACTTCCAGGTGAAGATCCGCGGACAGCGAATCGAGCTCGGTGAGGTCCAGGCGGCACTCGACGCGGTCACCGGAGTCAGGGAGGCCGTCGTCATCGCACGCACCGACGCGGCGACCTCTGAGACCATGCTCGTCGGCTACGTCACCGGTTCCGCGCTGCCTGCGGCCGCCGAGGTCCGCGCGGCACTGCGTGGGACCCTGCCCGAGTTCATGATCCCGGCCGCGATAGTCGAACTCGACGAGATCCCCACCACGTCGAACGGCAAGCTGGATCGACGCGCTTTGCCGGAGCCGCACTTCGAGGCGGTCGAGCTCGTGGACCAGCAACCCGCCGACGACCTCGAACTTGCTCTGTGCCAATTGTTTTCGAGCATCCTCGGCCGCGAGAGCACCGGAGCGGGGACCTCATTCTTCGACCTCGGCGGCAATTCGCTGCTCGCCACCAAGGTGGTGTCCCGGCTCAGCGCGATGGTTGGCGCCCGGATCGGGATCAAGGCACTCTTCGATGCACCTACCCCTGCCGAACTCGCCGCGGCACTGCGCGAGATGGGCATCGACGAGACGCAGATCGTCCCGGATCGGCGCAGCGCGATCCCTGTGGCCCCGGCGGACATCGACCGCATCCCGCTGTCTGCCGCTCAGCAGCGGGTCTGGTTCATCAACCGGTCCGACCCGGAATCGGGCGCGTACAACATCCCGTTCCGGCTCAAGCTCCGCGGCGACCTGAACATCGACGCCCTCGGTCAGGCGCTGCGCGATGTGGTTGCACGACAACAGATCCTGCGCACGGTCTTCCCCCTCGACGAACAGGGCCCCTTCCAGCGGGTACTGCCCGCCGACGAGGTGTCGGAGGAACTCACCGTAACGCCCATCGCCATCGAACCAGCTCAGGCAGAACGAGTTTCACGGGAGATCGCCGGCGAGGGCTTCGATCTCGGCGAACAGATCCCACTACGGGTCAAGTTACTTCAGGTGTCCGACGACGAGCACCGATTGGTGATCGTCCTGCACCACATCGCTGCAGATGGCCTGTCCCTGCCACCGTTGGCCCACGACATCTCCGTCGCCTACGCAGCGAGACACGCCGGTCAGGCCCCCCAGTGGCAGCCCCTGCCGATCCAGTACAGCGATTTCAGTGTGTGGCAGCAGAACCAGCTGACCGATGACACGAACGCTGATTCCATCGCTGCGCAATTGGAATACTGGGTCGACACCTTGTCCGACATCCCTGCGCAGACGGAACTGCCCGTCGACCGGCCCCGCCCCGCCGCCCCGACCATGCGCGCGGGTGGGCACAGCCTCACACTCGATGCCGGGGTCCACCGCGGACTACTCGCGCTGTCGGGTGCTCCCGGCGAACAGACCATGTTCACCGTCGTCCACGCACTGATCGCCACTTTGCTGCGCCGGATGGCCGCCGACGACGACATCTCGGTCGGAACTCCGGTCGGCGGGCGGGGCGATGACGCCCTCGACCAACTCGTCGGCATGTTCGTCAATACCGTGGTGCTGCGGGCGCCGGTGAGCAAGTCCGACACGTTCTCCGAACTACTCACCCGGTTGCAGGCGGTGACCCTCGACGCGCTCGCGCACGCCGACGCCCCGTTCGAGCAGGTCGTACAAGAACTCAACCCGGACCGCTCGACTCCCGCCCACCCGCTCTTCCAGGTCAGCATCGCGGTCAACGAGAACTCTCGCGTCACCATCGAGTTGCCCGGCGTCAGTGTCGATGCCGCGCCGATCCCGACGGGTCTGATCAAGTTCGACATGCAGTTCACGATCACCGAGCACCTCGACGACCGGGGTGAACCAGCCGGCGTAGAGGTCGAGATCGAGTACGCCTCAGATCTTTTCGATCATTCGACCATCCGAGCACTGGGCAAACGCCTGCAGCGACTCGCGCGCGGGGTCCTGACCCATCCGACCCGCCCGATCGGAGACATCGGCATCCTCGGCCGCGGCGAGGAAGCATCACTGGTGCCTGCCACCGGACCCACCCCGCGTCGTCCCCGGACATTGCCCGGAATCCTCGCTGCCGCAGTCGAGGAGAACCCGCACGCCATCGCAGTTCGCGATACGCGGGACCACCTCACCTACGCAGAACTCGACGCTCGCTCCGATTGGCTCGCCCACCTGTTGATCGGCGAAGGGATCGGCCCG
This sequence comes from Williamsia soli, assembly GCF_017377795.1. Taxonomy (GTDB): domain Bacteria; phylum Actinomycetota; class Actinomycetes; order Mycobacteriales; family Mycobacteriaceae; genus Williamsia; species Williamsia soli. Next base: position 411,040 of record NZ_JAFRDR010000003.1, read on the forward strand.
GAAGACTTTGTCGCCGTGGCAATCCCCCGATCGATCCACTGGATCGTCGCCCTCTGGGCAACCGCGAAGACCGGCGCCGCCTGGGTACCGGTGGATCCCAAGTATCCGATGGAGCGCATCAACCACATCGTTTCCGACTCGGGTGCGCGGCTGTGCCTGACGATCAGCGAAGCACCGGTCACTCCCGACGACACCCCCACGATGGCAATCGACCACCCTGAGCTGCTCGAGCGACTCCGCACTGCCGTCGCCCGTCCCGTCAGCGACTCCGATCGGATCGCTCCGCTCACGCTGGACAATCCGGCATACCTGATCTACACCTCCGGAACCACCGGCACCCCAAAGGGCGTCGTGGTCAGCCACCACGGACTGGTCGACTTCACCACGGAGCAGGTCCAGCGGTTCCGCGTCGAACCCGACAGCGTCACACTGCATTTCGCGTCCCCCAGCTTCGACGCATCTGTTCTGGAAGTACTGATGGCCGTCGGCGGAGCCGCAACGATGGTCATCGCACCACCCCACGTGCTCGGCGGTAACGAACTCCAAGAGGTGCTGGCCGATGCCTCGGTGACCCACGCGTTCGTGACCCCGTCCGTCCTGGCGACAATGGACCCGAGTTCTCTGCCGACCCTGTCCACCGTGATCATCGGTGGCGAGCACCCGAACCCGGAGGTCGTGTCCCGCTGGGCACGAGATCGCAGCCTGTTCAACGCATACGGTCCGACAGAGGCGACAGTGGCCGCGACCATCTCGGCCCCCATCACCCCTGAAGGCGCGCTCAGCATCGGCGGTCCGGTGCGAGGCATGGATCTCCTCGTGCTCGACGAGCGACTGCAGCCCGTACCCGTCGGCGCGGTCGGGGAGCTGTATCTGGCGGGCGGCCATCTCGCCCGCGGTTATCACCGGCGCACCCGTCGCACATCGGAATCCTTCTTGGCGAACCCCTTTGGGCGCGACGGCGACCGTATGTACCGAACCGGCGACCTGGTGCGCTGGACATCGGCAGCCGAACTCGAGTTCCTGGGCCGGGCCGACAGCCAGGTCAAGGTGCGCGGATTCCGCATCGAACTCGGCGAGATCGACGCGGCTCTGGTCCGCGACGATCTCGTTGCCGAGGCGGTGACGATCGCCCGTCCGGGCCGGGACGGCTCCACCGAATTGGTGTCGTACGTGAGCCCCGCCCGCGCGCAGACCCTGCAATCGGATTCCCTTCGAGATCGATTGACCCGCCAGCTGCCGGGGCACATGGTGCCTCGGATCATCATGGTGATCGACAAGTTGCCGGTGACCCCAAGCGGCAAGATCGACTACCGGGCATTGCCCGAACCGTCGCGTGGCGCCGGCGACACCTCCACCGACAACGGCGGCAGCCCCCGTGGTCGCCGCGAGCTCGAGGTCGCGGCGATATTCGCCGAGGTCGTCGGCCGCGACGCCGATCAGATCGGCCGCGCCGAGGACTTCTTCGAGATGGGCGGCAACTCGTTGATGGCCACCCAGGTCGTCGCGCGACTCGAGACATCGATGGGCCGGCGAATCCCGGTCCGGACCCTCTTCGACAATCCGACCATCTCGCGGCTGGCCCGCGCCTGCTCGTCGGCCGACGGAGAGCAGATCGCGCCCCTGCCCGAACTCATCGCGCGTGATCGGCCCGACACCGGCCTCGACTCGGTGCCGGCGTTGGCCGCGTCACGACTGTGGTTCCTCAACCGGCTCGAACCGGAATCCGGCGCCTACAACATCGCGTTCGCCGTCGGTCTCGAAGGCGATCTGAACGTGCAGGCCCTCGAGCAGGCACTCTCGGATGTGACCGACCGCCACGAACCGCTGCGCACGATCTACCCCGAGGACGACGGCAAGCCGCAGGTACACGTGCTCGCAGCGCCGACCTTCGACCTGACCGCCCGCGAGATCGCACCCACCGAGCTCGCAGACCACCAGAGCAGCTTGGCTGCACAAGGTTTCGACCTCCGCAGCGAGCATCCGATCCGGGCCGAGCTGGCGAAGACCGGCGAACAGCACCATGTGCTGACCATGGTGATCCATCACATCGCCGCCGACGGCTGGTCCCTGCGGCCGCTCGCTACAGACCTCGCGCAGGCCTACCAGGCACGTAGCGGAAACCTGGCGCCCGACTTCGCGCCGCTGCCCGTCCGATTCCGTGATTTCGCGGAATGGCAACGGGCAGCCCTCGGCGACGATCGCGATCAGGACAGTCGGGTCAATTCGCTCCTCGACTGGTGGCGCGGTACGTTGGCCGGCGTCCGCAGGCAATCGATGCTCCCTGAGACGATCACCGGCCTCAATGGAAGTGGGACAGTCGATTTCAGCGTCGACGCCACGATCCTGCAGCGACTGAACGAAGTTGCTCGCTCCCGCGACGCCAGCCTGTTCATGGTCATGCACAGTGCGCTGGCCACACTGCTGCACCGGCTCAGCACCGATCCCGCGGTACACCTCGAAGGTGCTGATTCGGACGTCGTGATCGGCAGCCCCGTCGCCGGACGCGATCATCCCCAGCTGGCCGAACTGGTCGGGATGTTCGTCAACACCGTGGTGCTCCGCACCGTGGTTCCGGGGCACACCTCGTTCGCCGACCTGGTCGACCGGGTGCGCGACAACGACATCGACGCGTTCTCCCATGCGGATGTGCCCTACGACCAGCTGGCAGCAGCGGTGGCGGGCGATCGACGGCAGCAGGATCCGCTGGTACGGGTGGCGCTTGCCTTCGCAGAGGACTCCGGACCCGATCTCGCGCTGGGTGACCTGCGCGCGGAGGTGTCCGAAATCGACACTGCCGGTACCCGGTTCGATCTCGAGCTCCGCGTCACCGGCGCATCGATGCGGCTCACCTACGCTCGCGGCAAGTATCGCCGTGACACCGTCGAGGCGATGGCGCAGCGATTCGTCCGCATCCTGGAAGCCGTAGCCGCCGACCCCGGTATCTCGGTCGACGACATCGACATCCTCGCCGAGACCGAATGGCCTACAGCCGAGGTGTCGGTGGACGAGCAGGGTGATGCCTGGTCGGACAACGAGATCCTCCTTCCCGATCTGCTCGCCGACGCCAGCTCGCGTAACCCCGACGCGGTGGCGCTCGAGTTCGAGCCCGGCCAGTGGTCCACCCCCGGGGCGACGAGCGATCAGCGCGCGCTGACCTACCGCGAGCTGGACGAGTGGTCCAACCGGTGGGCGCGCTACCTGCTCAGCCTCGAGATCGGGCCAGAAGATGTGGTGCCGATCGCGCTGAGCCGCAGCGCCGCCTCGGTGGCCGCGCTCTGGGCGATCACGAAGACCGGCGCGGCCTTCGTGCCCGTCGATCCCGGCTACCCGGCCGAGCGGATCGAGCACATGATCGCCGATTGCGGCGCCACCGTCGGCATCACCGACGAGGTGACGGCACCCGATCTGCCGACCGGTGTCCGGTGGATCAGTCTCGACGGACAGCTCGGCGCAGCAGTCGAAACCATGAGTGGACGCAGGCTCAAGCGCCAGCGCTGGGCCACACCCGACAACACCGCGTACATCATCTACACCTCGGGGTCGACGGGCGTACCCAAGGGCGTCGCCGTCACCCACCGCGGGCTGGCCCCGCTCGCAACCGAGCAGCGCGAGCGCTACGGCATCGGGACCGATTCTCGTACCTTGCATTTCGCATCGCCCAGCTTCGACGCGTCCATCCTCGAGCTGCTCCTCGCCGTATCCGCCGGAGCGACCATGGTCATCGCGCCGCGCATCTACGGCGGGATCGACCTGGAGAACTTCCTGCGGGACCACCACATCACACACGCCTTCATCACCCCCGCTGCGCTGGCGACGGTCCCGGGAACGGATCTACCGGAGCTGCGGGCCCTGGCCGTCGGCGGCGAGGCCTGTGGTCCCGAGCTGGTGGAGAAGTGGGCGCCCGGCCGTACGTTCCTCAATGCCTACGGCCCGACCGAGACCACCGTCGTCTCGCTGATGGCCGAGTTGCACGCCGCCTCCGAGGGAACGGGACAGACCGTCATACCCATCGGTACCCCGGTACGCGGCGAGCGGGCGCTCCTGCTCGACGCCCGCCTGCGTCCGGTGCCTGCCGGCGTCCCCGGCGAGCTGTACCTCAGTGGCGCCGGTGTCGCCCGCGGCTACCTGCAGCGGGCAGGTTTGACGGCAACCCGGTTCATCGCCAGCCCGTTCGGTGATTCCGGCGAAGTTCTCTACCGGACCGGCGACGTCGTCGTGTCCGATCCCGACGGGGTCATCACCTACCTCGGACGCAGCGACAGCCAGGTCAAGCTACGCGGCTTCCGCATCGAACTCGGCGAGATCAATGCGGCACTGACCGCCCGCCCCGACATCCGGTTCGCGGTGACGGTCGTGCGCGGCCATGGTGAAGGTGCGAGCCTCGCCAGTTATGTCGTGCCCGAGGAGAACGTCGACGGATCCCTCGATCTCGAGGACGTCCGGCGCCACCTGCAGTCACGCCTTCCGCGGCATCAGGTTCCGGCATCGATCACCTCCATCGACGAGATCCCGCTGACTCCCAACGGCAAGTTGGACAACAAAGCCCTGCCCGAGCCGGCGGCGGCGAACCGGGCCGAGCGACGCCCCGTCACCGGCGACACCCAGCAGTCGCTGGCCGAGCTGTTCGCCGACGTTCTCGGAGTCCCCGCCGACCAGGTGGGAGCCGATGACGACTTCTTCGAACTCGGCGGAACCTCGTTGACCGCCACCCAGCTGATCAGCCGGATCAATCGTTCGCTCGGCACGGACCTGCCCGTGAAGGTCGTCTTCGACCACCCGACCGTCAGCGATCTTGCACAGTTCGCCGCCGAGGGTGACACCTCTGCGAGCCCCGAACGCACCCCGCTGACCGGCGCAGCCGAACACGTGACCAGCGCGCCGCTGTCGCTGGCCCAACGGCGGCTGTGGTTCCTCGCGAGCACCGATCCCGAATCGGCTGCCTACAACGTCCCGTTCGCGGTGGATTTCCACGGCGAACTGTCCGTGGACGCCCTGCGCTCGGCCCTCATCGATCTGCTGGACCGGCACGAGAGTCTGCGCACCCTGTTCCCCGAGGTGGACGGCGAGGCCGTACAGGTTCCGGAACCGGACGCCGCGAAGATCGTCGGCAATCGCCTCCCGGTGGAGCACCACGACGACGCCGATCGCGACGAACTCGTGTTGGCTACGGCTGCACAGGGATTCGACCTGGCGACGCAGGCCCCCGTCCGCTTCCGGTTGCTCCGCACCGGGCCACTGAGCCACACCCTGGTGGTGGTGGTGCATCACATCGCCGCTGACGGCTGGTCACTGCCGACCCTCTTGGGCGATCTGATGACCGCGTACCGGGCGCGCATCTCCGATGCCGCGCCGGAGTTCGAGCCGCTGCCGGTGAGCTACATCGATCACACCCTCTGGCAACGCGCCACGGTGGGATCCCCCGAGGACCCCGAGAGCGCCGCACACCGTCAGCTCGAGTACTGGCGGGGCGTATTGCAGGGCGCCCCCACCGATTCCACGATTCCCTCACTCACCGAGAACGCGATGGGTGTGGCCGGCGCCGACACCGATCACAGTGGCGGGAACACCGTCCTGACCATCGACGACGATCTGCGAGGTGCGATAGCAGACCTGGCACGGCATGAGGGTGTGAGCCCGTTCATGCTCATGCACGCAGCGCTCGCCGTGCTGATGTACCGGATGGGAGCGGGTTCCGATGTGCTGATCGGCACCCCGGTCGCCGGTCGGTTCGAGCCCGAACTGCAACGGGTGGTCGGCATGTTCGTCAACACGCTTGCATTGCGCAGCGCGCTCGACCCGACCTCATCGTTCACCACCCTGCTCTCGGAGATCCGCGAGAGCGATCTCGAAGCGCTTGCCCACGTGGACATACCGTTCGACGACGTGGTGGCGGCTGTGAATCCGCAGCGCGTGGTCGGTCGGCATCCGCTCTTCCAGATCGCGCTGTCGGTGCACGATTGGTCCGAGAGCAGCCTCGGCGGTGATCTCGATGCCGGCCCCGGACTGTCAGCACAGGTCACCGAGGTCGACACCCCTACCGTCAAGTTCGACCTGCAGTTCACCGTCACCGGGATCAACCCGGGTGCGGACGGTCAGGCCCGGATCAAGATGACCTACGCGAACGCGCTCTACGACGAGCGGACCGCGGAAGCCATTGCCGGGCGCCTGGTCAGGGTGCTGCGCGCCGTCACCGACACCCCCGAGCGGCCGATCGGCGACACCCCGGTCACGGACTTCGTCGAAGAGGCGACCCTGGCACCGGTACGCGGCCTGCCCGCGCCTCGGCCGCGGGCGTTGGCCGAGTTGTTCTCCGCGGCGGTGCGCGACAATCCGGATGGCACGGCGTTGATCGATGCGCACACGAGCGTCAGCTATCGAGAGGTCGACTACCGGTCGAACAAGCTGGCCCGGTTGTTGCTCCGCCGGGGCCTCGGCCCCGATTCGCTGGTGGCCATGGCCATCCCGCGTTCTGTGGACTCGATCATCGCGACGCTCGCGATCACGAAGACGGGCGCAGCATTCCTTCCCGTCGACCCGTCCTATCCCTCGGCCCGCATCGAACACATGTTGTCCGACAGCCGGGTTCGCGTCGGCATCACGATGGCCGAGCACGCACAGTCGTTGCCCGCTGCAGTGGACTGGTTCGTCCTCGACGACGCGGCAGTGCACGGCGCCACCACGGCGCTGTCGGCATTGCCGCTGACACGCGATGAGATCGGTGACGGGATCCGGCACGAGCAACTGGCGTACATCATCTACACGTCGGGATCCACCGGCCGACCGAAGGGCGTGATGGTGTCCCATCGCGGTCTCGCTGCGGTGCACGACGAGCTCAAGGCCAAGATGTGCCCCGAATCCGCCTCCCGGGTACTGCATTTCGCGTCACCGAGTTTCGATGCGTCGGTACTCGAGATGCTGATGGCCATCTCCGGCCGTGCAGCGCTGGTCATCAGCCCGGTGGACATCTACGGCGGCGAGCAACTGGCCGACTTCCTCGAACTCAGCGCGGTCACGCACGCGTTCATCACCCCGGCCGCCCTTGCGAGCCTCGACCACCGTCGGGTCCGTGGCCTGCGGACGATTGCCGTCGGCGGCGAGAGCTTCGGACGCGACCTGGTCCGTAAGTGGTCGGACGGCCGCACGATGTACAACGTCTACGGGCCGACCGAGACGACCGTCATCACCACCTGCAGCAATCCGCTGACCCCAGAGGGTCCGATCACGATCGGTTCTCCCAACCGTGGTGTCCGGGCACTGGTGCTCGACAGTCGCCTGCATCCGACCCCGGTCGGCGTGGCCGGCGAGCTCTACCTCATCGGCGATCAGGTGACCCGCGGATACTTCGGTCGCCCCGATCTGACGTCGGCGCGATTCGTCGCCAATCCGACCGGGGTGGGCGGCGAGCGGATGTACCGCACCGGCGACGTCGTACGGTGGACCGCTGCCCGGACGCTGCAGTACATCGGTCGCAGCGACGATCAGGTACAGGTGCGCGGCTTCCGCATCGAACTCGGGGAGATCGATGCGGTCCTCGCCGGCTTCGACGAGGTCCGGCACTCCACGACCATCGTGGACGGCGACTCGGACCGGCAGGCACGTCTGCTGAGCTACATCGTCGTCGCAGACGGTGTCGATGTGGACGTTGCGTCGCTGCGAGAGCAGTTGTCGCACAAACTTCCTCGGCACATGGTGCCGTCGGCGATCACGGTCCTCGACGAGATCCCCATGACCCCGGTCGGCAAACTCGACAAGGCTGCCCTGCCGAAACCCGAGGTGTCGACGACGACGGGCCGCGCGCCGGCACCCGGCACAGAGACGCTCGTGGCAGCCGCGTTCGCCAAGGCGCTCGACCTCGAGACGGTGACCGCAAACGATGGCTTCTTCGACCTCGGCGGCAACTCACTCTTGGCCACCAAGGTGATCGCCACGCTGCGGGAGGAAGCCGACATCGCGGTGCCCGTCGGCTGGATGTTCAGTGACTCGACCACCGAGGAGCTCGCAGCCCGCATCGACAGCGAGCGGCACCGCGCGGCGAACGACCCCGATGCGGCCCCGGCTGTACCCGCCGACGATCCGGCGCTGGCACCTCTGCTGTCGCTGCGTGCCACCGGCACCCGGCATCCGGTGTTCGCCGTACATCCCGCGCTGGGCGTCGCCTGGAGCTACACGTCCCTGCTCACACATCTCGACTCCGACCAACCGCTGTACGGGTTGCAGAACCCCGCACTGTCCGGTGGGCCGAAGTTGCGCTCGGTCCCTGATCTGGCGGATTTCTATGTGCAACAGGTCCGTTCGGTACAGCCGCAGGGGCCTTACCATCTGGTCGGCTGGTCGCTGGGTGGTTCGATCGTCCACGAGATGGCCGTTCAGCTCCGAGAGCAAGGCCAACAGGTGGACCTGCTGATGCTGCTCGACTCCTACGTGATCCCGGGCAGGCCTGAGCTCAACGTCGAACCCTCGGTCGGAGAGCTACTGGAAGAGTTCGGTTTCTCCGATGTTCGCGAAGCCCTCGGTCACGACGTGGATGCCGACCTGAGCATCGAGCAGGCGACGGAGATCGTCCACCAAGCCGAAGGGCCACTGGCCCACCTGTCGGTCACCGCTCTCGAATCGCTGTACGAGGCGTACGTGGCAGCGACCGCGGTCGCCCGGGATTGGACACCGCGACGCTACGAAGGTGACGTCGTATTCGTCACTGCGGCAGAAGATCCGCCTGCGGGGCAACCCGCGATCGAGGATTGGCGAGAGCATGTCTCGGGCGAGATCGATCACATCACCGCGCCGTGCCGGCACAGCCAGCTTCTCGATTCCGAGCACGTCGCCCCGGTGGCCGACGCGCTGCGCGATCACCTCGATGCGCTCGCCGGAGCACACCGGGTCCACGACGCGACCACAGACAAGTTCCACAGTGCCGACAAGTACGAATCAGCCAGGGAGAGGACACATCATGATGAATCCATTCGATGACGAGCGGGGTACGTTCCGCGTTCTGGTCAACCACGAGGGCCAGCATTCCCTGTGGCCGGATTTCGCGCCCGTGCCCGGTGGCTGGACATCCCAGCACGGACCGTCCGGCCGCGAGGATTGCCTGCAGTACGTCGAGCAGAACTGGCGCGATATCGCTCCGATGAGCCTCAAGCAGTCGATGTCAGAACGTAAGCACGAGATCCGAGCAGTCCGCGACGACAAGTGGTGGATCAATGGATGAGTATGCGATCGAGGTCTCCGGTCTGACGAAGACCTTCGGTGGCAAGTTCGGGCGCGGTGAACCTCATCGCGCACTCGGGGGTGTCGACCTGCAGGTCAAGCGGGGTACCGTTCATGCTCTCCTCGGACCCAACGGGGCCGGCAAGACCACGACCGTGCGGGTGATATCCACTCTGCTCAAACCCGATGAGGGCACGGTCACCGTACTGGGCACCGACGCCCTGGCCGATCCCGCCAAGGTTCGTCGCAGCATCGGGGTCTCCGGACAGTACGCCGCGGTGGACGGCAACCTGACCGGTTGGGAGAACCTCCGCATGGTCGCGCGCCTGTACGGCCTCAAACGGAAGGCCGCCGGCGCTCGCGCCGACGAACTGATCAATGACTTCCGGCTCACCGACGCACGAGATCGTCCCTCGCGCACCTACTCCGGCGGCATGCGCCGCCGACTCGATCTCGCCGGCTCGCTGATCGCGAGGCCCGGCGTCGTCATCCTCGACGAACCCACCACCGGCCTCGACCCACGAGGTCGACGCGAGATGTGGGCACTGATCGAGAATCTCGTCAGCACGGGCACCAGCGTGCTCCTGACCACGCAGTACCTCGAGGAGGCCGACGCCCTCGCCGACATCATCACGGTGATCGACAAGGGCGTGGTGGTCGCGAAGGGCACCGCCGCCGAACTGAAGGCCGCGTCCCAGTCCACCCTGCTGACAGTGGAAGTGGCTCAGGGCTATGACCGGGACCGGCTCATCGCCGTGCTGACCGAATACGGATCGGGCGAACCGTACAGTCACGCGCACTCGATGGCTTGGCATGTTCCAGTCGCGCACGGCAACGCCAGTGCGGCAGCGATCATCCAGGCTCTGTCCGAGACGGGCGTGATGGTGTCGGACTTCACCGTCGACGCCCCCACGCTCGACGACGTCTTCCTGAACCTGACGTCGACCACCCCCGACAAAGACGAGGAGCGTGCTGCGTGACGACAACATCGGCACAGCCGACTCCCGACGACACGAAGCGTGCGAACGAGAAGCAGGAGAAACCGAACAAGGTGACCGCGACGTCGATGGGTTCTGAGGACTTCCTTCCCGCGAAAGGTGGCGGACTGTTCTCCGACAGCTCGGTGATGGCGGGGCGAAATCTGCTGACCATCCGCCGGGTACCGACGCTGCTCGTGAGCGCCACCGTGCAGCCCTTCATGTTCGTCTTCCTCTTCGCGTACGTGTTCGGTGCGACCCTCGGCGGCGCGTCCTACCGCGAGTTCCTGATGGCAGGAATCTTCACGCAGACAGTTGTTTTCAACTCGGCCTTCACCACTGTCGGACTCGCCCAGGACTTACAGTCCGGCATTGTCGATCGCCTGCGGACGCTGCCCATGTGGTCGCTGGCGGTAGTGCTCGGACGGACACTGTCCGATCTCTTGGTCAGCATCGTCAGCGTCGCCGTCATGGCGCTGTGTGGCCTGGTCATCGGCTGGCGCATCCGCGGCAGCGCACTCGATGCGTTGATCGCCCTCGGCCTGATCCTGTTGCTCGCGTTCGCGATGTCGTGGGTCGGTGCGTTCTCCGGCCTCATGGCGCCCAATGTCGAGGTGGCGCAGAGCGTCGGTTTCGTGTGGATGTTCCCGATGACGTTCCTCTCGAGCGCGTTCATCTCGGCGCAGAGTCTGCCCGGGCCGCTCAAGACAATCGCAGAGTGGAATCCGATCACCGCCGTGGCCACTGCATCTCGGCAGTTGCTCGGTAACGCGGCGCCTGCCGACTTCCCGCAAGCGACGGGCTGGGTGGCAGACAACGCAGTGCTCTATTCAGTCCTCACGTGCGCTGCGATCCTCGTCGTGTTCGTGCCGTTGTCGCTGTGGCGTTACCGCTCAGTCGCCAGCCATTAGCCGATCCTGGTGGGTTTTGGCAACCATTTCCGCAGGTCACGGTCGCCAGAACCCACCAAATTCGGATGCGTGAACAGGTCAGTAGTCGGATTCGGCCGCCAAGATCTCGGCAAGGAACGCGTCGGCGGGCGGCGCGGCGAGGCGCGCACGCACGAAGGCCCGCACCCGTTCACGGGCTTGTACCGGCTCTGATACCGCCGCCCCCACAGTCAAGGCTGTCGACGACCAATCATGGCCCCACAGCTCTGACTCCGTTGCAGCGTCATCGCCGGCGCTGAGCTCGATCCTCGCGGCACCATTGCCGTCCAGTACGGCCGCTCCGGCGATCGCACCCGAGCGCAAGGTGACGGCGATACCCGCCGGGTCGCCCCCGATCAACATTGTCCGGACGACCGCTGTTGCGGCGTCGCCAGAACCGGCTGGTATCAGCCATTCCGCTGTGTTCTCGGCAGCATCGAAGGTGTGCGGCGGGACAGCGCCCCACTTGATCGACGCCGTACCCCGTGCGATCGCGCCCGAATTGGTGCCGGCTGTTGCGCCCGCCGCGAGGGCGTAGTCGTCCTGCCTGCCGGCTTCGGCCGTCGCGCGTGGATCCGAGTTGTCCAGCGTGTCGGCGAGATCGAGCCACAGTGCCGAGTCAGGGCCGGCGCCGGCGCCGGTTTCCTCCACCAGTTCGACTGCGCGAGATACCAGTTCCACGATCCGATGATCGCCACCACGTGCGTGCCTGGTCAGAGCAACCGCATGCGGCGCGAGCAACGCGGCCACGTCGGAGTCGAAGGTGTCGGCGGGGAAAAAGTGTTGGGCATCTGCCGTCAGTACTGCGACCTCGGCGTCGAGGAGGGCGGCGTCCAGCGGTCCGATCGCGTCGCGAACACTGGTCGGCCACCAGCGACGCAGCCAGTGTCCGAGCGCGAGCCGCCGTGGCACCTCGAGCGCCCCTGCGACGATCTCGACGTCGTCGATCTCGAGAGAGTCTGGCCCGACAGCCGGATCCGCCATACCGGCGGCAAGTGCGATGTGACCGTCTTCCCCGACCACATGCCACAGCCAGTCGGCCTGATCGTGGTCGAGAAAGGTGATCTGAGGCGGGTCCGTCGCATCAACAGTCCACGACATCACCGCGCCACCGACCTCGAGTACGGCGACCAGTGGCGGACCTTCTACCTCTGGGCCGATGGTCCACAGCCTCGATTGCGGGTGCAGCCTCATATCGCCGCCACACCCGATGCCGGGTTCAGTTGATTCTCCAACATTGCCTTGATGCGCTGGCGCTGGTCCAGGCTCGTCGACCGCGCCACCCCATCCAGCAGCGCGCGAACATCGTCGACGTCGGCGCATGTTTCCTGCCACACGTCGCGACCGTGCAATCTGGCCCACAGCCGGCTCAGGTATGGCCGGGCGAACGCCCGGAGATCATCGACCACCCGCTGCTGGCGCGGATGCAATGCGGTGTCTCCGGCAAGGCAGCGTCGCGCGTGCAGCACATACGCCTCCTTGCGCAGTCGCGCTTGGATCTGCATCGCCAAAGCGGTCTGGGGAGTGTGCTTCTCGTCGAGAGGCACGAGGTCGACGGCGACCTCGATGCCGGCGATCAATGTGGCCTGGCGATCTTCGCCGAGTAGGCCCCATGGCGCACACGCGCGGTCCACCTCCTCGTCGCACAGCAGGGGGACGTCAGGGAGCTCGGTCTGGTCGAGGCCGCGGCGCAGGGTGGCCCGGACCCGCTCGGCAACCGTCCGGTCGAGCGGCCGATCGCCACGCGGTTCGCCGAGTACGGTCGGACGTTGTTGTGGAGCAACAGAACTCAGCCCGACGTCGACGATTGACCACGGGAGTACCGATACTTCGTCCCGAGCGAGCGCCCCGAGGTTGAACGGTGTCTCATCGGCGATGAGCGCCGACCACACCCGCTGCCGGGCGCCGCGGGAGCTGTGATCGTCGGCCGGCCCCAACACTGCGGGCAGGCCTGAAAGAAACGGCCCGGTGATTGACCCGCCGGGTGCCACATCACCCCAACTGGCTGCCAGTTGCCGCGTGAGTTTGTCCACCACGGCAGGATCGGACAGATGGTCGGTGAGAACCGCACCCGCAGTTCGGTCCCGGTCCCCATGTAGTTCGAGCAGCGTCGCCTCTGCGACATCGTCTGCGTCAGCCTGCGGCACCCCTACGGTGACGGCAAGCTCGAAACAGATCGGAAAGTACATCTCCTGGGCATTCCCGGTGGTGATCCGGAGCCGCTTGCGAGCCTTCTTCAGGAAGGTGAACCACGTGGCGGTCAACACCAGTTCGCGGCCATGGGCTGTGATCAAGGCATCGACGGCGGCGGCGGCCTCGCCCGCGAGGATCGGTGTGGAGAACTGCGGATTCACGCGCAGCCGCAACACCAGCGGATCGAGGATGCGTTTGACAGTGCGCCGCAGCGGTCCCCCGTCCGTGCTGCTGAGCACCTCGAGTCCCGGACCGATACGTCGCCACGCCTCGTCGATCACCGCCCGTCGTGGACGGGCCACCGACACGTCGGTCGTCACCTGCAGCCCCGTACTCATCAGGCGATCGTAGACCGAGGCGGCCGAGTCGAACCAGTGCCGAAGTTGGGATCGGTAGCCGCTCGCGGACGAGATCGTTGACGCATGCGAACACGACTTTCCCACCTGAAGACCACCTCGATGACGTCCATCCGACCACGACGAGGCCCGGCGAGACCCCCAGCATCGGCCATCGGCCTCGGGACAGTGTCGGGCGCCGCCGAAGGCTGTCAGGGCTCCGCGGTGGCCGTCGACGTCGAAACCGTCTCAGGCGAACGCTTTCGCGGGGCGCTCACCACCTCCACCTGTCACGGCGCGGCCCTCGACCTGAGGCCCGGAGTGGTCATCGCGGTCAGATTCGATCCGGACAGGCCGGCCGTTCTCACCCTTGCCGACGACATGATCGCTGCGCGTGCAGCGTTCGACCACATGCTGATCCGTAAAGGACTCACGACCACCGAGAAGATCGATCTCGTGCGGCGGGGAAACCGGTCTCAGGGTGTGGTGACCGCGGTGCGCGTCACCGGCGATGTGATCGAGGACCATCAAGAGGTCACGGTCGACCTGATGGTCAGCAAGACCGACGGTGGACAATTCGCCGCCCGTGAAACCGCCTACATTCCAGCCACATCCGTGGCCTCGGTGGCGCCGGGGAGCGTGATCGCCGTCTACTATCGGCCTGCAGACGAATCGACGATCTCGATCACGGTTCCCAGGGCCTGACACACTGTGGAGTTGTCAATGTTCCAGCTGCGCCGGTGTCATCCGGTGCTGCGGTAGTAACTTCGGGCTACGTCGTCGAAGTAGTTTCTCGTGAACTTGTGGGCCGTTTATGCGGCGAGTGGTTCGTTGGTCAGGGTTCGCCGGGCGTGCGACCGCATGGGCGTGGTGGTGCCGGGTTTGACGAAGCAGGGGTGTCCGTCTGCCACATGGGTCGAGCTCCGCTCCGCTTCGTCTCCGCCAATGAACACGGTCCAGCCTTTGTGGTGGATGTAGTTGTGGTGCCGACGGCACAGCAGGACAGTGTTCGCGAGGCTGGTCTCGCCGCCATGACTCCAGAACTTGATGTGGTGGGCCTCTGTCCAGCCGGCGGGGCAGCCGCAGCCGGGGAACGCACAGCCTTTGTCGCGCGCGATGAGTGCTTTACGGATGGCGGGTGTGACCGTGCGGAACTCGCGTCCGACATCGAGGGGTACGGCGTTGTTGTCGAGCAGGATCTTGGTGATCACCGAATCGCACACCGTCATCTGTGCGGTGGGCAAAGACACCGGTCCGGTCCACTCGAACGTCGCGGTCGGTACCTTCGCGCCGGAGATGCCGTTCATCTGAAAGGCCAGGAGCTGCTCAGCCGACACTGTCATCGTCACCCGCGGTTTCACGCCACCTTCGGTGGGCCGGTCCTGGTGAGCGAAGAACACATCCAGGATCTTGCCGAGGGCTTCGGACAGACGTTGCGGCGTGCTGCGAGGATCAGGTGACCCGTCGGGTTCTGGGACCGGCTTGGCCACCGGACGCAACGCAGCAGAGAGCTTCTCGCCGAGCGTTTTGTCGAGGTCAAGAGTGCCGTGGGTACGGCCGTCGTCACCGGTCCCGAACGACACCTCATTGAGGTCATCGTTTTCCGCGTCCGGTACTTCCTTGTCCGGTGGGGACAGGGCGATAGCCATCTCGTGGGCTCGCCGGCTCACTGCCGCCGGCGTCGACACACGAGCTTCGGTCAACAACCCACGCACGCAGTCGTTGCGGTCAGACTCCGACAGATCCGGATCACGTCGATCGATGTGATTGAGACCTTTCACTATCGCGTCCATGTGTTCCCCCGATAGTGTCCCGTCGACGGCGTAGCCAGCGACCGAAGGAACAGAGCTGAGCGCGCGACCGACCCGCACGTAGCGTTGCGCGGCAGCCGGCGGCGTCTGCACCGACTGCAGAAGCTCTACAGTCGAGTCCGCACCGAGTGTTTTCGCGACACCACGCTTGTCGAGGTCGGCAGTGCACCGAAAGAGCAGCACATCCAACACGTTCTTGGCCCGCAGCGCGTAGACAGTCTCCTCGGACAACGCCAGATCGTCCAGCGGTGCGAGCAGCAATGGATCCGCCGCCATCGTTGATAAGTGTTCGAACAGCCCCCGCAAGTTCATAACTCGAAACTACCTCAAGACCTGGATTAGTACAAGTGTTCGAAAGTTACTTATTTCATTGTCCAGCAACATGTTTCAACGAACCGCAGGCTGACCGCACCCAGAATATCAGCGAGGTCTGACATCGCCGAAAACACACGAGAAGGGCACAGTCGACGGTCAGAAGGGCACGGTCGGTGGGTGTTTCGGCCCGGTCGACAGTCAGAAGGGCACGGTTGGCGCGAGTTTGGGCACGATCGACGGTGGTCACCACAGCTCGCTCAATCAGCGCCTACGACGAATGTGACCAGCGCACCCCAGTAGATCGGATGAGCGCCAACGTCCCCATCTCGCCAGCGTCGCATCTGAGCCCGCTGCCACCGACCGACGGACCGTGCCGCGTCGTCGGCCCGATGTGCACTGTCGACCGCGACGATCAGCTCCGCCATCGGATCCCTGCCGCCGGCCGCCGCCTCCCCCTGAAATCGGAGGTAGCCGGCCGTTGTGGGCAGTGACCACAGAGTCGCCGTGACGACCTCCGCACCCGCCAGGATCAGCGCAGCAACCATGCCCGTCGCTTCGTCGAACCGGTAGTCGCTGCCAGATGCGCACGCCACCAACGCCACCCGCGGCGGCATCGGCCACCGCGACGTATCCACCAAGAGATCAGCCGCGGTGAACGGGCGGTGCGTTCCCACCACATCCGCGTATCCCGGGATGCTCTCCTTGCACGCCAGGTGGATCGCGGCGCGTTCGGCGTATCCGGCGTCGCCCGGCGCCGCACTCGCATGACCCACGAACAGCAGCCGGCTCGGTTCGTCCTGCAACGTTCTCGACATCCAGATCCGGTCGATGTCGCTTCGCCGGAACAACTCCACCGCAGTCCCGACATCAGGAATGACGGTCTCGGCCGCGAGGATCTCCGCGAAGTGTTGCGCGACGACACTTGTCGGCGAGGGTCGTCCCAACACCGACCCGAGCGGAGAATCCGGGCGCTGACCCGGTACGCGCGGATCGAGGAGCAGCACCGGAGGGTTGTGACGCCGGTCTTCCCAACTCACCACGCGCCGCGGCGCCCGCACGATGTTGGCGGGTGGTGCCATCACCACATCGGCGATCTCCATCAGTCGATACCCGTCGGTCAGCTCGGGCAAGTCCGGAAGTTCTTGGCCACCAGAGAATTCTGCTGGTGTGGTGTCCACCAACCCGTTCGCCAACGACAACGCGGTGGGCACCGCGAGCATCGCAAAGGGTGTCTGCGCGAGACGCGCAGTGGGAGTGACGAACAGCATCGGCCGCGGATCGGCGACACATTCCGACAGCAGTGTCCATGCCTGCACTGAGAGCAGGAGCGATCCCAACTGGTACGACCACCGCAACTCTGAGTCGGGGGACGCCAACGGACCGGCCGTCAGAGCCCTGTCGATCGCGTCCCCGGCCGATTCCTCCCCGTACGGCACCGGTAACGCCGCGTCGAGTAGCGCCGTCGCCGCGTTCAGGTGCGAATCCGCGACCACCCAGGTCACCGTTCGCGCAGGATCGCCGACGACCCGCAGACTCCCGTAGGTCGCGACCCCCACATCAGCGAACCTCAGCACCAGCGTCATACCACCGGTGCCGTTCACGGCCATGTCGCCCAGACCGGCTCGGCGCTGGTGACCACGCGACCATAACGCTCCTGCGCCAACTCGCGATACCGCGCCAGCACGGGCGGGCCCGCGGGATCCATCCGCAATGGCGGCAACGGACCGAGCCTGGTCAACGCTGACGTGGCGGCGACGGCAGCACCCGCTGCGAACGCCACTTCGGCGATGTCAGCCGTTACGGGAGTCGCGGCCGTCGCTGTCACCTCCCAGTCGACGACCGTCGAGGGATCAGGCTGAGTGGTGAAAGTACCCCGTGCACACTGATATTCGATGAGCTCTGCCACCAGCTCCACATTCTCCCACTCCCACGCCACGGCAAACGCCCCGGCGAGGATCGGTGCCGAGACCGAGGCAGTCCACCGCAGACGCGCGGTCGCGTCGGCGAGGGTGTACCGCACACTGTCAACCGCAAGTGCCGCCGGAATCTTCAGGTCCGCGGCACGTTCGAACTTCGTCATCGCCCTCTCGTAGCCGTCGGTGCCGAGAGCCGCGTCCACGACCCCACGCGATCCGGCCAGTCTCGCCTCCAGCTCACGCCACCCCTCATCGGGGTTTCCAGCCCCATCGAATCCCATGTCCGCCAGCGCTTCCGCACGCCAGGCAGAACCGAGCAGATCGTCGAGCCGGGCGTACTGGAGCCACGTCGATCGCGGACTCGAATCGAGCACACCGCGGGCCTGCTCGATGGCGTCGCGGGCCTGCGCATAGCGGCCTCGGAAAATTTCTGTCCAGCTGCGCTGCAACAATATTCGATGCACATGTAGCGGCCTGCCGAGTTCTTCCCAGTGCCGCTGGGCGTGCTGCCAGCACTCGTCGGCTGCTTCCAATGCGCCCGCAGCCATCCGGGTGAGCCCGAAGTACAGCCAGCATCGCGAGACATCGTGGGCGATCGCATGCTGGGCGATGACCGGATAAGCAAGCGTGGCCAGACGTTCGGTGTCCACGACGTCAGATCGCGACCACGCGGCAGCGGACCGCTCCAACAGCACTCTCGCCGAGGCCAACTCCCACCCCCGACGTTCTGCACGCGCACCTGCGCGACGGAGGTGGGGCTCCGCCTCGGCCAGGCGCCCCGTCTCAACGCAGAACCGTCCATATCCGATTCCGACGAGGACCCACAGGTGATCGGACCGGGCATCCTGCTCGCGCTCATCGAGGACCGCCAGCACCGCATCCCACAGTGGCTCCGCCCGGACGTGATCGTCGTCGTCAGCGAGGGCGAGGGCGCAACTGATACGGGCCCGCATGACGAGTTCACGAGCTTCGTCGGCGAGGTTCGGCGCGGCGCCCGTATCACTCTCGCCGATCAGATCTGCCAGACCCGCAGCCGCCGCTTCGTGGTCACCGGCAGCGGCGGCGAGCCCGATTTCGAGGTGATCAGCCCGCCGGGTGTACCGGACAACCATCTCGTCGACGATGTCAGGAGGCAGTGTCACCTGTGCGGCGTCCTTCGAGAACGGATCCGCGGCGATCTGGACATAAGCCGACACACAGTCGCGGATTCGTCGAACACATTCGGCCACACCGTCGTAGGCGCTGCGGACCAGGTACACCTCGCCCAGTTGCGCGAACACCTCGAGCGCGAGGTCGTCGCGGTCCAGGGCCACGATCTGTGGCATCAGAGAGAGCAGCAGGGCTTGCGCGCCGGCGTGATCATCGGCGAACGCCAACTGGCGGGCACGTTCGAGCTCACCGGGAACCGACATGGACGCATCCTATTGACAGCGAGATCACCTGGACAACAAGGAGGTGCAGTCAACACGAACGCGGCGGGCGTGCATGTGCACGCCCGCCGCTCGAGACGAGATATCAGTTGCAGGTGACCGTGACGGTGAACTCTTTCTTGATCATTCCCGCGGTCGGGTTCTTCATGTCCGCCCCCTCGGCCTCACCGGTGATCGTGTAGGTGTCGCCATCGACCGACACCTCGGCCGATCCGACCGACATGCCCATGCTGTTCGTGACCGCCAGGGCACTTCCGTCGACCACGATTCCCAGCGACTCCACCTTGGGGGTGGCCTCGTCGGTCATCACGATGCCGAGGCCCTGCTGACCACCCGTCGACCCGCTGCCCACATTGATCTTTCCTCCCTGCTTGACGCAGCTGACCGAGTCGAGATCCACGCCGGCGAGATCCTTGCCTTCGACCTTGACCTCGGTGTCACCACCCGTGGAGACCTCGGTGCCGCCCGTCTGCACGGTGCTCGCCGCCGGGGTGGCGGCAGGGCTGCTGTTGCTGCTGCTGCTGTCATCGGAACAGGCGGAGAGTATTCCGACTGCGGCGATCAGTCCGATGGTGGCTGCGAGGACTCGTTTCATTGGTCTTCCCTTCGTTGATGCGTCGCCTGGAGTGGCGCCGTCATGAGAGAAGTACAAGCCACGCCCTCGGCTACCGATCCCAATTTTCCTCCCACCGGTGGCGGCAGAGACCTGGTCAGTCGGGACTCAGCGTCGTTGACCCGCCAGTTCAGCCCTGGGACAGTGAGTCCCCCATCAGTCGTGCAAAGTTGTCGATCCCGGCCTGGTCGGTATCCACCGGATCGGGCCGCCGGTCGCGCCCGCCCAGCAACGCCGCCAGCTCACCGGTGGCCCGTTCGACCCGATCTGCCAATGTCGCCGTATCGCCCGATCCCGCCGCCCAGTCCTCGGAAGCCGCGTAGACACCGGTCGGGACAACCACCGCGCGCAGGTAGGCGAACAACGGTCGCAGGGCGTGATCGAGCACCATCGAATGCCGCGGACTGCCGCCCGTGGCGGCGATCAGTACCGGCTTGCCCACGAACGTGTCCTTGTCGACGATGTCGAAGAAGGACTTGAACAATCCGCTGTACGAGGCGTTGAACACCGGGGTCGCGGCGATCACCGCATCCGCTGCCTCAACGGCACGGACTGCGTCCCTGGCACCGCCCACGGCGAAACCGCCGAGCATGCTCTGAGCCACGTCCACCGCGATGTCCCGCACGTCGATGACGTCCACCTCGATCGAGTCCAACTGCTGCGCAATCGAATTGCCGAGACGATCGGCCAGCAGTCGCGTCGACGACGGTTCGCTCATACCCGCACTGACCACTGCGATGCGTCGGGTCCTCATCAGCTGACCGCCTCTGCGTCAGCGACTGAGCGGGCAGCCACCAACGCCGCGTGCGTCGGAGCATCGGGCACGTCGGCGGGACGGCCTTCTGCGAAACCCGCGCGAAGATCCGGCAGAACCTCACCGAGCAGGTCGAGCTGCTCGAGGGCGGTCTTGAGCGGCAGTCCCGCGTGATCGACGAGGAACAGCTGACGCTGGTAGTCACCGAAATGCTCGCGGAAGCCCAGCGTTTTGTCGACGAACTGCTGCGGACTTCCGACGGTGAGCGGGGTCTGCTGTGTGAACTCCTCGAGCGAGGGCCCGTGTCCATACACCGGCGCGTTGTCGAAGTAGGGACGGAACTCGTCGACCGCGTCCTGGGACTTCGGCCGGATGAAGAACTGACCACCGAGTCCGACGATCGCCTGTGCCGCCGTGCCGTGGCCGTAGTGCTCGAAGCGCTCCCGGTAGAACCCGATCAACTGCTTGTAATGTTCTGTGGGCCAGAAGATGTGGTTCGCGAAGAAGCCATCGCCGTAGTAGGCGGCCTGCTCGGCGATCTCCGGGCTGCGGATGGAACCGTGCCAGACGAACGGCGGCTCGTCGTCGAGCGGACGCGGCGTCGAGGTGAACGAGGTCAGCGGGGTACGGAACTTGCCCTGCCAGTCCACGTTCTCTTCGCGCCACAAGCGGCGCAGGAGGTGATAGTTCTCGATGGCCAGCGGAATTCCCTGACGGATGTCTTTTCCGAACCATGGATAGACCGGCCCGGTGTTACCGCGGCCCAACATCAGATCGACCCGGCCGTCGGCGAGATGCTGCAGCATCGCGAAGTCTTCTGCGATCTTGACCGGATCATTGGTGGTGATCAGCGTCGTCGACGTCGACAACTGCAGGTTCTCGGTCCGGGCAGCGATGTAGCCGAGCATCGTGGTCGGCGACGACGGGACGAATGGCTTGTTGTGATGCTCGCCGGTGGCGAATACGTCGAGGCCGATGTCCTCTGCCTTCGTGGCCAGCGCGACCATCGCTTTGATGCGCTCGTTCTCGGTCGGCTCCTGGCCGGTGGTGGGGTCGACGGTGACGTCACCGACGGTGAAGATTCCGAATTGCATGATGCCTACCTCCTAGGGTGGAAGCTACGATGACATTAACCGGACCGCGGTCCGATTTATTTCATGGACCTATCGCGCCCATGTGCTCCTGGGCGGTATGAAAATACCGCCCAGGTCCGCTACGGTGGTATTTAAATACCGGCCACGTCGGCCGACGGAAGGGACTGATCATGCTCGAATTGAAGACGCCCACGGAGATCGAAGCGATGCGGGTCACCGGCGCATTCATCGCCGACCTGCTCGACGACCTCACGCTCCAAGCCAAGCCCGGGGTCAACTTGCTGGACCTCGAGCACCGCGCCCGCCGGTTGATCGACGATCGCGGCGCGCAGTCGTGCTACTGGGACTACTCACCCTCGTTCGGGCGCGGCCCGTTCCGGAACGTCATCTGCTTATCGGTGAACGACGCGGTGCTACACGGCCTTCCGCACGATTACGTCCTTCGTGATTCCGATCTGCTGACCATGGACATCGCGGTGTCCATCAACGGGTGGGTCGCCGACTCCGCTCGCAGCATCATCGTCGGCACCCCTCGCCCCGAGGACGAACGCCTCATCGAGGCGACCGAACGGGCATTGGTTGCCGGGATCGCCGCGGCGAGAGCAGGCAACCGTCTGGGCGACATCTCCGCGGCCATCGGCGCGGTGGCTGCCGACTACGGATACCCGGTCAACACCGAGTTCGGCGGGCACGGGCTGGGCCGCACCATGCACGAAGATCCGCACGTCTCCAACACCGGACGCGCGGGGCGAGGCCTCAAACTCAAACCAGGGCTGACGCTCGCCCTCGAGCCGTGGCTTGCCCGCACCACCGACAAGATCGTCTACGACGAGGACGGGTGGACCATCCGCTCCGCCGACGGGTCCCGGACCGCGCACAGCGAACACACCATCGCAATCACCGATGGCGAACCGTTGGTGTTGACGCGGCAAACTGTGTCCACCGAATCCGTCCCCGTCTGAGGGCGCCGAGGGCACAGAGCCCTCGGCCGGCCCATCAGAGGCCGAAAGTGGTGTCGACGATCCACGGCGGGCGCTTGCGTGTCACAGCACCACGGGCACCCAGAGTCCGAAGAACCAGAAGCCCCAACCCTGTTTGCGATCGTCGAAGATCGGTGTCACCGATTGGCCACGGTAGTCGAACGTCTCGAGATCGGGCCGCTTCACCGCGCCGAGCGCAGGAGCAACCTGCGACGTCTGGCCGACAGCTGTCCGCTCTGGCGCAGCAGCCGTACTCGCCGTCGCTGTGCCGGTCCCGATTCCCAACGCCGCCAGGCTGATTCCACCGGTGACGGCAGCTGCCGCGATAGCCTTCCTGGCCTCCATCTGACCACTCCTTCGTCGACATCGGTGACATCTCAACCGACTGCGTTCAACGATAAGGATCGAAACTTACCGGCATCCTTGGTCAGCCTGTGAAGTTGCTGTCAAGGACCGGAAGTTGTCGGGAACATTTGTGCCCGCCCCTGACTCTCATCGACACCTACCCGCACACTGCAGAAGGAACATGACCATGGACGCCGGCACCGATTTCGACTCGCACGACGTGATATCGGTCCCGGACGAAACCGGCCCGACCGACGAGCAGGACAACACGGCTCAGGCCGGCTGGTCGGACCTCGACGGAGTCGAGATCATCGGAGACCGTTCCGACATCTCGCTCGACGATCCTGACATCGACGACTCGTCGGCCGAGCCCGAACCAGGTCACAGCGCAGGCGACTCCGACGAATACTCCGACCACTGGTTCCTGCAGGCGGAGAACGGCACCTGCGTTCCCGCTAGTGTCGCTCAGATCGTCGCGGAGTACACCGGCGAAGACATCCAGGATGAGGAGGCGTTCGTCGAGCTGTCCCAGGAGAACGGATACTTCCTCGACGGCGAGATCAACAACGGGATGTCGATCTACGCAGCGGCAGATCTGCTGGAACAGAACGGAATACCGGCGACCGTGCAAACCGGGGAGATGGACGACCTATCCGTCGCACTCGACGAGGGCCGCGGGGTGATGCTCTACGTCGACTCCGGAGAGTACTGGGACCCCGAGCAGGAGGCGAAGGACGAGGCCGCTGGACGCGATCAGGGCGGCGACCACTGCGTGGTGATCAGCGAGATCGACTACGAGAAAGGCGTTGTCTACCTCAGCGACCCAGGGCACCCGGACGGCGACCGCATGGAGGTTCCCCTCGACGAGTTCGAACAGGCGTGGGGCGATGCGAACAACACGATGATCGTCTGCGACGAACCCTCACCGAATACCGATACCCACGGCGCACCTGTCGACTCCGCCGATCCGCTACTCGACTCCGGCTATGACAGTGACGATCTCACCGATCTCAAAGCCGCCATCGACTGGCTCACCGAGCGCCCGTGGACGCTGCTGCCACTCGTCATCGGCGGCAACTGATCACACCTGTTGACTCCGCCGCCTCGGGTGGAGCCACACATAATCCGGGTTCGGCCGCACCGGGCGCCGGCGCAGGCGGTTCAACAACGGTGACTCATCGATACGCCCCACGCAGATCTCGAGTTGTCGCATCGTCCATGCCCGTCCCGGCCGGACATCGATTTGGTAGGCCCCGAGGTAGTCGGTGATCTCTTCGCTGAACGCGGTCTTGAACTGGCCGACGCCGTGGCGCTGGTGGGACTCGTCGGTGATGGTCGCCGACGAGGGCGTGCCATCGAGGTCGTACCACTCGCATCCCTGTTCGCGGGCCCAACGCATGATCTCCCACTGCAACGCGTAGGCCGCACGGCTCCCACCGAGTCCACACTCGGTGGGGTCACCCGGCCGCTTACGCACCGAACCCGCCCCGAAGTACAACGCAGTCTTCCCGAACGTCGTCACAAACGCACCGACCACCACTTCGCCGCGATGCCGCGCCAGGAACAATTGGCCGTGACCGAACTGCTCGTAGCGCTGGAAGACGGCGGTGGTCGTCGGCAGGCTCGGTATCCGAAATCGGCCTCCGCTCGTCGCGTCGAGCATCTCGTACAGAACTCGACAATTGTCGTCGGTGGCCGGCACGCGGTCGACGGTGACCCCCTCGTGGGCAGCGCGACGAATCGACTTCCGGGCGCGCTTCTTGAACCGGGCCTGCACATCGAATTCAGAACCTCGCAAGTCGACGAGCACCGTGCTGTCGTCGAGCCAGGTCGGGGCGCGTCTGAGCCCCGCTGCGCGAAGCGCCATCTCATCGCCCGAGTTCGCTCTGAGCTGGGTACGCAATCGCACCGCGGTGATGCCGTTTCGGGCTCCGAATGCCGCTACCTCGCGCGCGGCAGCGATCAGGGCATGTACGTCGGCTACCGGCGGCCCGATCAGCACCCACAGACGACCGGTCACCGGAACGTTGACTTGGAAAGCGGTGACTGCGAAACCGCCCACGATCAGATAGACGGGGGTCGCCCCACCCACGACCATGCCGGCGATGTTGTCGCTGCCGCGATAGACGTTGCCTTCGTCGGGACTTCGCAGGATCAGCTCGTCCCAGTGGAGGATCTCGTCTGCGTCGGCGAACCGTACGTGAGCTCCTTCGACGGCCCGCAGCCGGCGCGCTTCGCGGCGGCTACCGAGTCCGTGGCGGATAGGAGGGGTCGCACGCACGGCGCTCATGGGGTCCACGAACCCAAGTGCCGGTAGTCGGGCATGAAGGATCTATCGCGGCCACACCGGTATTTCGGTTGTGGCACTCCACCGTCGTTCATCTGTAGAAACCCTTCGGGTAGCTCTTCGCGGTGTCGACCACGAAAAGATCTGCCCGACCCTGAGTGAATCTTACCGCTCAGGGGGCCATTTGATCAGACGACGTGCTGATGATCAGCTGTTGCTCGCCGCGACGGCAATCGAGATGAAGAAGTAGAGGGCCCATCCGACGACGAAGACGTATCCCAAGATGAGTCCGGCCAGGGCCAAACCCTCACCGCTCTCGGCCCCGCCACTGTTCTTGACCTGGCTGAGACCGATGTGCCCCAGGATGATTGCGATGATCGACGTCACACAGAAGAACGGGAGCAATCCGCAGATCAGCGCGGCGATGGCGAGCCCGTTGGTGCGTTGCCCGGCCACCGGGAATTGCTGGGGATAGCCCGGCTGACCGAACGGTTGGGGCGCGAACCCCTGGTTCGGTGGGCCGTAGGCAGATCCCGCCGCGGGGTACTGGCCGTAGGGATCGTATGTCTGGCCATACGCAGGCGGTGGCGGGTAGGCCTGCTGCGGGTATCCACCGCCGTCGTAACCGTTGTTGTCCTGACCGCTGTTCGCGTCTTTGTTCAGATCCGGCCGGTAGCCCTGCGTCGGGTCGTATGGATCGCTCATGTCGAGAACCTTTCTCGGGTGGTCGAGTCGACGAGACAACCATAGGCAACTCTGGCCGGCACCAGCGTGCCCGCCGCTGAACGGTCTGTAGCTCGAATGGATGACGAACCGCGGTGACATCGCAGGCGAGTACGTTTTCCTCATGGACTGGTCCGCTTTGCCTGCCTCGGGCGTGGTCTCTCTGAAAGGAGTCGGTGCAGCCGCCATCGCGCTGGCGCTGGACGACCTTCCCGACGATGCACCTGCCGTCCTGCTGACGCGCATCGATCAGGTGAGCGGCGCGTCCCAGGTGATCGACGAACTGATCGGCCGCCTCGAACGCACTGCGTACGATCTCTATCCGGCCTGGCTTCCGGGCGCAGAGGTGACGCCGGGGCGAAGCACGATCGACCGAGTCGCCGCCCGATCCTTGGCGGCGACCATGGCCGCATCGACACCCCACCATCGTCCGTTCCTCATGGACCTGGCCGCCAATGCCGTTGCCGCGCACAGTGGTGGCGAGTCATCGGAGTTGTCGCTGAAGTATTCCTCGGCCGGCCTCATGGCCGGCCTCGTGCGGGTGATCTCGGAAAGTTTCGTCCGGGACGCCGTCGTATTCGCTCTCTACCCCGCCGCCGTGTTCACCGCCGCGCAGCAAGAGCAGCTGGCAGCCACGTGCGATTGGTTGGCAACCTACGTCGGCGTCTGGCTGCTCGACGACATCACGTCTCCGCTCGACCGTTTCCCGATCCAGAGCCTCGAACCCGGCGACGCCCCGGTGGCAGATGAACAAACCTGGACCCTTCCCACTCTCACCTACCCTCCCCTTGCCGGGCGGCCGCATCCAGCGAGCACTGCGGAGGGGAAGCTCGAAGCCCATCTCGCCCGGCAGCACTGGGCGGGGAGCCGCCGGTGGAACCAAACCGTGCCGACCGGCGATCTCTCGCCGTATGTGAGAGCGGATCTCGTCTGGCCAGAGGCCTGCCTCGTTGTGGAGATCGACGGCGCCGACCACCGGACCGCCGCCAAGTACGCGGACGACCGCCGACGCGATGTCGCCCTGCAACTGGCCGGCTACACGGTGGTCCGGTTCACCAACGAACAGGTACTGAGCGATACCCCCCGCGTTGCAGACATAATCGAGAAGCTGCGTTCTGACCGTTTGGCTGCAAAGGAGCTCCCGTGACCACTTCGGACCTCACCGGTACGGAGATGATCGTTCTACTGGTCCTGATGGCCGAGGCACGTGGCCTCACCAACGCCGAGATCAAGGAACGCGGGCCCGAACTCCGTGCCACCCCGTCCCGAAAAAAGTTGAACGAATTGGGACTCATCGAGAGCGACACTTCCGCGCGACCCCACCGCCACGCGCTGTCCGATCGGGGATGGGCCCGGTGCAACGAACTCCTCGGTACGCAGCCACCGGCCGGAACCACTCCTCAGGGCAAAGCGCTGTTCACCGTGCTGGCGGGGCTCGGACGTCATCTACGGAGCAGTGACCTGCGTCTGGCCGATGTCTTTCTGCCTACCGAGGTACCCGACGCCACCCTGCAACCCTCTGCTCCCCCGGTCGACGATTCGGCCCACCTCAAGCCTGCCGTCGACATCCGGATCGTCGAGGCATACCGGTCGCTGGCGGCGAAGCCTGGTGCGTGGGTATCGCTGCGGCGACTACGGCCCGCCCTCGGCGACGTCGAGCGAGATGTTCTCGACGACGCTCTGAGATCGCTTTACACCCGGCCGGGGATCACGCTTATCCCAGAAGAGAACCAGAAGTCGTTGACCCCGGAAGATCGCGCCGCAGCAGTGTCGATCGGCGGCCAGAACAAACACCTCATCTACGTGGAGACCGTGTGACCTCGACATCCCCGCTCGAAGCTCTCGCCGCTGCTCGTAGTGGCTTCTCCAACTCCGCACACACGCGTGAAGACGTCTGGGTGTCGCACAACGACATTCATGTCCAGGGGCTGCATGCGAAGGCGTGGCGTGCGATCGAACGCGCTGTCGCCGACGCGGGTGACAGCAGCGGACCGAGTCCGCTCGGCGTGGTCCTGCAGGGTTCTGCGGGTTCAGGCAAAACGCATCTCCTCGGGCAGGTGCGCGAATACGTCCAGGCCCAGGACGGCTACTTCATCATGCTCGATCTGCTGGATCCGAGTGACTTCTGGCGGACGCTGCTCAGTTCGTTACTCGACTCGTTGAACCGCCAAATCGAACCACCGGTCGACAAGACCCAGCTGCATGAAGTCATGCGCAGACTGGCCGACCTTGCCGGCACCACCCGCAGTGCGCGTCGCGCGATCTCCGGTGACACGATCATCACTCCCGAAGTGTTGGACGAGTTCGTCAACGGTCTGCGCAAGCCCCTCCCCGCGCTCATTCGAAGCCACCACGCGACCCTGCGTGCACTCGTTCTCACCGCAGCGCCGAACTCGCGCCTCAACGATCTGGGTATCGCGTACCTGGAGAACAACATCGAGGAGATCGAACCGGCGGATCGGGACGATTGGCAGCTGCCACCACGAGCGATGCCGCACGACCAGACCATCCGCGCCATCTCAGAGTTCATGGCCGCCACCGGGCCGTCGGTATTGGCGATCGACCAGATCGACACCCTTGTCGCGCAATCGCGGTCGAGCACCGACGCCTCGGCGGCAGATGCCTACGCCAGTTCGATCATCGACCTCTTGGCCCACGGTCTGATGTCGGTTCGTGAGGTGCTGTTGCGGACCGTGTGCATGGTGTCGTGTCTACCGGCAGTATGGACGACCATCGACACTCTGGCGACTGGCACAGTCCGTGACCGATTCCGCTCCAACTTCGTCCTCGAAGGCCTTCCCGATGAGGCGTTCGCACGGGCGCTCGTCGAGAGGCGCCTCACCAAAGCCCTTGCCAAGTCAACCTTCACGCCGCCGTACCCGACCTGGCCGGTCAAGGATCAAGCATTCACCCAGGCATCTGAGCTCAACGCACGCCTGTTGATCAAGCGAATCGACCGCCACATCAACGACTGCCTCGACAATGACGAAGTGGTTGAGCTGTCATCGCTCATCGATCAGCCGACGACTGTCATAGACGCCCCGCACCGGCCTAGGAAGGAAATCCGCGACGAGGCGGCCGCAGGCGACCTCGACGAGGTGTATCAGCGCCACGTTCGCAACGCAATCACCGCTCCGGTCGTGGACCCCAAGAAGGAAGACGACGTGGTCCCTGATCTGCTGAACGCAGGACTGCGCGCCTGGGCCATCGAATCCGGTTCTGACGCCTTCGAGATCGATCCGGTCGGTGGCCACTTCCGGTTACATGCTCGCCTACGGTTGACCCTCGACTCCGATATCGACGACGAACAGCACTGGGCCTTCCGCGCCATCTCCTCACCCAATGCCGTTGCAGTGCAATCACGTCTGCGCAATGCCGCAATCGAAACCGGCCTCGACGCCAACGTCCGGCGCCGCCGCCTGTTCATTCTCCGGAACATCGACTGGCCGGGCGGGCCCAAGACTGCGCACATCGTCAGCGAGTTCGCCGCCAACGGTGGTCAGGTGCTGTCCCTGTCGACTGACGACATCTCGAAACTCAGCGCGCTGAACGAGATGCTCAAAAAGATGCCCGGCGGCTTGGACCGCTGGCTCCAAGAGCGTAAACCGGCACACGACATCGAGTTCCTGAGTGTCGCACTGGGCGACGCCGGCAGCGAAGCGGTCGCGCCGCTCGATGCAGTGACGCCCCTGGCCCCGCCGATGGAAGAGGCTGAGCCAGAACGGTACACACCTCCGGCATCACCCACGCCGCCATCGGCCGAGGTGTCCGCAGAGACCACCGCAGAGATCCCGGTGATCGAACCCGAGCAACCACCCTCCCCTGCCGTCGCATCGACTCCCGCGTCCAGCAGCATCCGATTGGGTGTGGCCCGTTCCGGCAGGGAGGCCACCGTCGAACTCGAGGCGCTCCGCAAACACACCGCGATCTTCGCGGGCTCCGGTTCGGGCAAGACCGTCATGATCCGCCGGCTCATCGAAGAATGCGCACTACAGGGTGTTTCGGCGATCGTCCTCGACCCCAACAACGACCTCGCCCGGCTGGGGACCGCGTGGCCCGAAGCCCCGTCGGGATGGTCAGGTGACGATGCTGCGAAGGCAGCGGAGTACATCGCCAACGTCGAGACAGTGATCTGGACGCCGCGACGCAGCGCAGGCCGCCCACTGAGTTTCCAGCCACTCCCCGACTTCGCTGCCGTACGCGACGACGCGGATGAGTTCGACCTGGCCGTCGACGCCGCGGTGTCGGCGCTGAAGCCCTACGCCGGGGTGGGCGGTGCGCGCGCCAAGCTCCAGGAAGCGGTTTTGCGGGAATCGATGTCGCAGTACGGACGTCAATCGAGTGGATCATTCTCCGCGTACGTCGAGTTCTTGGCCGACTTCACCGATGACATGAGCATCCTGACCGGTGCCGCCCGGCTGGCCCAGCCGATGGCGGAGCACCTTCGAGCGGCGATGATCAACAATCCGATGCTCGGCGGCGAGGGCGCCGCGGTCGATCCCGCGGTCCTGCTCACCCCGACTGTCGGCAAGCGCGCTCGGATCTCGGTCATCAGCCTCATCGGCCTACCAGATGAGGGGCAACGCCAAGGTTTCGTGAACCAACTCGAACTTGCTCTGTTCGCCTGGATCAAGAAGAACCCCGCGGGCGACAAGCCCCTCGGCGGCTTGTTCGTGATGGACGAAGCCCAGACCCTGGTCCCGTCCGGGCGAGTCACCCCGTGCACCCGAAGTACGGTCGCACTCGCATCCCAGGCACGAAAGTACGGGCTGGGCCTCGTCTTCGCGACGCAGGCACCCAAGGGGATCGACGCGAAAATCGTCGGCAACGCGTCAACCCAGTTCTTCGGCCGACTCAACAGCCCGGCCCAGATCGACGCCGCCGCCGAGATGGCCGCAGCCAAGGGCACCAGGATCAGCGACATCGCCCGCCTAGGAACCGGCGAGTTCTATGTCGCCCCCGACGGGGCAGCGTTCCAGAAAGTCAACACCCCGTTGTGCCTGAGCTTTCACCCATCGTCTCCGCTGTCCGACGAGGAAGTACTCGCTCTCAGCAGACAGTGACCGCGGCACCAGATTCGTCCCCTACGGCGGTCGCCGAGGGTGATATGCCCTCGGTGGTGCGAGATGGGGACGAATGTGATGAAAACAAAAGCGACCCGCCCCTGGAAGGGACGGGCCGCTTGAGTTACAGAACTTCTACTTGGCCTTCTCGAGGACCTCGACCAGACGCCAGCGCTTGGTGGCACTGGTCGGGCGGGTCTCCATCAGACGGACGCGGTCGCCGATGCCGGCGGTCTCGTTCTCGTCGTGGGCCTTGACCTTGCTGGTGGTGCGGATGATCTTGCCGTAAAGCGGGTGCTTCACACGATCTTCCAGCTCGACCACGATGGTCTTCTGCATCTTGTCCGAGACGACGTACCCGATCCGCTCTTTGCGGCGCGCACGATCTTCGGTGGTGGACGTTTCTGTCACCTTTTGGTCCTCACTCATGCGTCGTCACCGTCCTTTGCTTCAGGTCCGGCGGCCAGGCCGAGCTCGCGTTCCCGCATGACGGTGTACACGCGCGCGATTTCGCGACGCACGGTACGCAGCCGGCGGTTGTTGTCGAGCTGACCGGTGGCCATCTGGAACCGAAGGTTGAACAGCTCTTCCTTCGACTCACGCAAACGTTCGACCAGTTCTTCGTCGTTGAGCTCACGGAGCTCAGCGGCGGCGATTCCGATTGACATCAGAACAGCTCCTCTCTGGTCACGATGCGGGTCTTGATCGGGAGCTTGTGCTGCGCGCGGCGCAAGGCCTCGCGAGCAGTCTCCTCACTGGGGTAGCTCATCTCGAACAGGATGCGACCGGGCTTGACCGGGGCAACCCACCACTCGGGCGAACCCTTACCGGAACCCATGCGGGTCTCGGCAGGCTTCTTCGTCAGCGGGCGGTCGGGGAAGATGTTGATCCACACCTTGCCGCCACGCTTGATGTGCCGGTTGATGGCAATACGAGCTGACTCGATCTGACGGTTGGTGATGTAGGCAGCTTCCAGAGCCTGGATGCCGTAGTCACCGAACGTCACCTTGGTGCCGCCCGTGGCCTGACCCTTCAGGCTGGGGTGGTGCTGCTTGCGGTGCTTGACCCGACGAGGGATCAACATGCCTCAGCCCTCCTGGTTCTCGGCCTGCGCGGGCGCAGGCGTAGTAACTGGAGCGTCGGCTGCCGCAGGTGCATCTGCAGTCGCGGTGGCCGCACGTCCAGCTTCGGTGCTGGTCGCTGTGGTGCCCGACGAACCGCTCCGCTTCGGACGTGCGGGGCGACGCGGACGACGGTCATCGCCGGCCGGAGCAGCGGCCGAGGACAGAGCCTCGCGCTTGCCACCGACGATATCGCCCTTGTAGATCCAGACCTTCACGCCGATGCGGCCGAAGGTGGTCTTGGCCTCGTACAGGCCGTAGTCGATGTCAGCGCGCAGGGTGTGCAGCGGCACACGGCCTTCGCGGTAGAACTCGCTACGGCTCATCTCCGCACCGCCGAGACGACCCGAGCACTGGACCCGGATTCCCTTGACGTTGGGCTGACGCATGGCCGACTGAATGGCCTTACGCATCGCCCGGCGGAAAGCCACGCGGTTGCTGAGCTGCTCGGCGACACCCTGTGCCACCAGCTGAGCTTCCGACTCGGCGTTCTTGACCTCGAGGATGTTGAGCTGCACCTGCTTGCCGGTCAGCTTCTCCAGGTCGCCACGGATCCGGTCGGCCTCGGCGCCGCGGCGACCGATGACGATGCCCGGACGGGCGGTGTGGATGTCGACGCGAACCCGGTCACGGGTGCGCTCGATCTCCACCTTGGCGATGCCGGCCCGCTCGAGGCCGGTGGCCAGGAGCTTGCGGATGGCAACATCCTCTTTCACGTATTCCGCGTACTGCTTGTCTGCGTACCAACGGGACTTCCAGTCCGTGGTGATACCGAGACGGAAGCCGTGCGGGTTGATCTTCTGGCCCACTACTGAGCTCCCTTCCGGCGGTTGCGGCTGGTGGCCGCACCCTTGTCGGCGATGCTCTCGACGACGACGGTGATGTGGCTGGTCCGCTTACGGATCCGGAACGCACGCCCTTGGGCACGCGGACGGAACCGCTTCATGGTCGGTCCCTCGTCGGCGAACGCCTGTGCCACCACGAGGGTGCGACGGTCGAGGTCGAGGTTGTTCTCCGCGTTGGCAACAGCGCTGGCGAGCACCTTGGCAACCGGCTCGCTCGCGGTCTGCGGAGCGAACTGCAGGATGTCGAGGGCCTCGTCCACGTTCTTGCCGCGAACCAGATCGATGACACGACGAGCCTTCATCGGCGTGACGCGCACGAACTTCGCGGTCGCCTTGGCGGTCGGATTCGTTGTTTCAGTACTCATGATTACCGGCGCTTCGCTTTCCGGTCGTCCTTGATATGACCTTTGAAGGTGCGGGTCGGCGCGAACTCGCCGAGCTTGTGACCGACCATCGACTCCGAGACGAACACCGGCACGTGCTTGCGACCGTCGTGGACGGCGAAGGTGTGTCCGATGAAGTCCGGAATGATGGTGGACCGACGGGACCAGGTCTTGATGACCTGCTTGGTGCCCTTTTCGTTCTGAACATCGACCTTGCCCAACAGGTGGTCGTCGACGAACGGGCCTTTCTTGAGGCTGCGTGGCATTCTCTAACTCCCTCCTGGGTTATCGCTTGTTCTTGCCGGTGCGGCGGCGGCGGACGATGAGCTTGTCGCTCGGCTTGTTCTTGCGGGTGCGGCCCTCGGGCTTGCCCCACGGGCTGACCGGGTGGCGACCACCGGAGGTCTTGCCCTCGCCACCACCGTGCGGGTGGTCGACCGGGTTCATCACGACACCACGGACGGTCGGGCGCTTGCCCTTCCACCGCATACGGCCGGCTTTACCCCAGTTGATGTTGCTCTGCTCGGCGTTGCCCACCTCGCCGACGGTTGCGCGGCAGCGCACGTCGACGCGACGGATCTCACCGGACGGCAGACGCAGCGTGGCGTAGGCGCCTTCCTTACCGAGCAACTGAGCGCCCGCTCCGGCGGAGCGGACCAGCTTGGCACCGCCACCCGGACGGAGCTCGATCGCGTGGATCTGAGTACCGGTCGGGATGTTGCGGAGCGGGAGGTTGTTGCCGGGCTTGATGTCGGCGTTGGGGCCGCTCTCCACCACTGAGCCCTGGCCGAGGCCCTTGGGTGCAACGATGTAGCGCTTCTCACCATCGACGTAGTGCAGCAACGCGATCCGCGCAGTGCGGTTGGGGTCGTACTCGATGTGAGCGACCTTGGCGTTGATGCCGTCTTTGTCGTGGCGACGGAAATCGATGAGGCGGTAGGCCCGCTTGTGGCCGCCACCCTTGTGACGAGTCGTGATGCGTCCGTGGGCATTTCGACCGCCGCGACCGTGCAGCGGGCGAACCAGCGACTTCTCCGGGGTGTCACGAGTGACCTCCGCGAAATCCGCGCCGGAAGCGCCACGACGACCAGGCGTCGTCGGCTTGTACTTACGAATAGCCATGAGTCTTCTTGTCCTCTACTTCTTCTGAGTCCGGGCGGCGTCAGCCGACCGGGCCTCCGAAGATCTCGATGGGCTTACTGTCGGCTGCCAGGGTCACGATCGCGCGCTTGGTGTCCTTGCGCTTGCCGTAGCCGGCGCGGGTGCGCTTGCGCTTACCCTGCCGATTCGCGGTGTTCACGCTCGTGACCTGCACACCGAAGATCTCTTCGATGGCGATCTTGATCTGGGTCTTGTTGGAGTCCGGGTGCACGAAGAACGTGTACACGTTGTCCTCGATCAGTCCGTAGGACTTCTCGGAGATCACCGGCGCCAAGATGATGTCGCGTGGGTTTGCCTGAACTGTCATGTTTCTCAGGCCTCCTTCTGCTCTTTGGAAGCACCGTCGATGAACGCGCCCAGGGCCTCACGGCTGAAGACGACCTCGTCCGCATCGAGCACGTCGTAGGTGTTCAGCTGATCCGGAGCGATCGGCAGGACGTGCTGCAGGTTCTGCACGCTCTTCCAGGCTGCGATGTCCTCGCGACCCACGACGAGCAGGAACTTGCGGCGATCAGACAGTTCCGCGAGGAACTGACGGGCCGTCTTGGTCGACGGATCCTGTCCGGCAACGAGTTCGGTGATCACGTGGATGCGCTCGTTGCGAGCCCGGTCCGAGAGGGCTCCGCGCAGGGCGGCGGCCTTCATCTTCTTGGGGGTGCGCTGGCTGTAGTCACGCGGCTGCGGGCCGTGCACGACGCCACCACCGGCGAACTGGGGTGCGCGGGTCGAACCCTGACGGGCGCGGCCGGTTCCCTTCTGACGGTAGGGCTTCGCGCCGCCACCACGGACCTGGGCCCGTGTCTTGGTGGCGTGGGTGCCCTGACGTGCGGCGCCCTGCTGGGCGACGACGACCTGGTGCATCAGCGAGATGTTCGCCGGTGCGTCGAAGATCTCGGCAGGCAGTTCGACGGTGCCGTCGGTCTTGCCGCCGAACACCTTGACGTCGACCGTGCGGGTTTGCTGCTTTTCAGTGTTGACGCTCACTGGCTACGCACCACCCTTCATTGCGTCGCGAACGATGACGATGGCGCCCTTGCGACCGGGGATCGCTCCCTTGATCAGCAGGAGGCCGGACTCGGCATCCACCTTGTGAACCTTGAGGTTCTGGGTGGTGACCTTGTCGTTGCCCATCCGGCCGGCCATCCGCATGCCCTTGAACACGCGACCGGGGGTGGCGCAACCACCGATGGATCCTGGCGAGCGGTGCACGCGGTGCACGCCGTGGCTCGCGCCCAGGCCCTTGAAGCCGTGACGCTTCATGACACCGGCGAAGCCCTTGCCCTTGGAGGTTCCGGTCACGTCGACCAGTGCGCCGTCGGCGAAGATCTCGGCCGTCAGTTCCTGACCCACGGTGTAGTCGGACACATCGTGGACGCGGATCTCGGACACATGCCGGCGCGGGGTGACCCCGGCCTTGGCGAACTGTCCGGCGACAGGCTTGGTGACCTTGCGCGGATCGATGGCACCGTAGGCGAGCTGCACGGCGGTGTAGCCGTCGGTCTCTTCGGTACGGATCTGGGTGATCACGTTGGGTCCGGCCTTGACGACGGTCACCGGGATCACCCGGTTGTCTTCGTCGAAGACCTGGGTCATCCCGAGCTTGGTGCCCAGGATTCCCTTCACATTTCTCTGAGTCATCTGTTAAATCCCGCCACTCACTGGATGTTGACGTCGACGCTGGCCGGCAGATCGATGCGCATCAGAGCGTCAACGGTCTTCGGCGTGGGATCGAGGATGTCGATCAGTCGCTTGTGTGTACGCATCTCGAAGTGCTCGCGCGAGTCCTTGTACTTGTGCGGCGAGCGGATGACGCAATACACGTTCTTTTCGGTGGGCAACGGCACAGGGCCGACCACGCGTGCACCCGTACGGGTCACGGTTTCAACGATCTTCCGCGCCGACGCGTCGATCGCCTCATGGTCGTAAGCCTTGAGCCGGATGCGGATCTTTTGTCCCGCCACGCTGTGTCCTCTTCCGTCATTTTCGGCTGCACAGATGAACACCTCGCGGTCGCGACGCAGTGGCCGCACCCTCGTGACCAAAACCTCGCGGTGGTGATCGACGCTGTTCATCTGTCATTGTTCAAAGCCCGCTTGCGCGAGCCGTTTCGAGCTGCGCCCGCCTGAGCGGGCCTCCGGTCCACGCACTCGGGCGTGTCGCGATCGCTACACACACTTATGCGCATGCGCTTACCGCTCGTACCGGGTGCATCCTTGCGAACGCGGGGTCTAGCTTGCATGTTGTGCGCCACGACGGGTGCTCGAACCAGTTCGGAAGCCGCTTGGTTCGTCCGGTGGTGCTCTCTGATCGACAGGCGCTCTGACGCTCGATGAAGACGCATACGGAGTCGAGCTGCCGATCAAGGCAACCCGACAAGTATGCAACAGATCGGGCGCAGGTCCAAATTGCCCCGACCAGCGGCGACCTTGCGCCGGATCTACACAGTCTCTTCACAACATCTGCGCTGGCCGTCGACATTCCGAAGCTAACGTCGCCTCCATGACCTCACATCCATCCGGGGAACGAACTCCGTCCGTGTTGATCGTGGACGACGAGCCTTTGATCAGGACGTCGATCGCCGATCGGATGCGGGCAGAGGGGTTCGAGGTGGAGACCGCCGACTCCGGCACCGCCGCAGTAACCCTGCATTCCGAGAGCAGGCCCGATGTGGTGATCCTCGACCTCATGCTCCCGGGTATGGACGGATTGGAGGTCTGTCGCCGGATGCAGTCACATTCGCCGACTCCCGTCTTGATGCTGACCGCCCGTTCCGGCGAGACCGATCTGGTCATCGGGCTCGGCGTCGGGGCGGACGACTACCTGTCGAAGCCTTTTTCCATGCGCGAGCTGGTCGCACGGACCCGGGCGCTGTTGCGGCGGGCCGAGCGTTACGGGGCACCTGAGCCCGACACGGCCGACGAACCCCCCGTCGCCCAGGTGATCGGAGACCTTCAGATCGATCACTCCGCCCGCCAGGTCGCCGTCGCAGGAGCAACGGTTCATCTCACGCGGACCGAGTTCGATCTCCTGGCGTCTCTGGCGCGGCACCCGGGCGCGGTGCTCAGCCGCACCCAGTTGCTCGAGACCGTCTGGCAATGGCCCAGCGCCGGCGAGACCCGGACCGTCGACTCCCACGTCCGGTCGCTGCGACAGAAAGTCGGGGCCCACCGGATCCGGACCGTCCACGGCGTCGGTTACGCACTCGACGGCAGCAGGCCATGATGCTCGACTTCCCGCGTCCGCTCGATGCGTTGCACTCGTTCAAGTTCAAGACCGCGGTTGTCGTGGGGTCCGCACTGACCCTGTCGAGCGTCTCGTTCTGGGTCACCGCCCAGTGGCAGTTCAGGTACGCCTTGCTCGTGGCTCTGCTCGTGGCTTTCCTGGTGACGCTGGTTCTGGCCCACGGCATGACGTCGCCGCTGCGCGAGATGACCGGAGCCGTGCGGCGGATGTCGCGGGGCGACTACACAGTCCGCGTCCGCGCAACATCGAAGGACGAGATCGGGACGCTTGCCACCGCGTTCAACCAGATGGCCGACGACCTCGCCGACGAGGACAAGTATCGCCGCGAGGTGATCGGCAACGTCGCTCATGAGCTGCGTACCCCGGTCGCGGCGCTCCACGCCGTCCTCGAGAACCTCGTGGACGGAGTGAGCGCACCCGATCAGGACACGCTGGAGCTGACCCTGTCGCAGACCGATCGTCTCGGTCGATTGATCAACGAACTGCTCGATCTCTCGCGAGTGGAGGGCGGCGTCGCCCAGCTCGACATCGCATCGATGAACGTCCTGCGTTTCGCCACCGATGCCATAGCCGAATGCCGACTGCGATCGCGCCGCGACATCAGGTTCACGACAGAGATCCCGCCCGATCTCACCGTTGTGGCCGACGAGGCGCGGCTGCACCAGGTGCTGGCCAATCTGCTCGACAACGCCGCACGCCACTCCCCGCCCGACGGCGTGGTTCGCGTCGTCGGCCGGCAGGACCTGGATGTGATCGTCCTCGAGGTCGCCGATCAGGGCCCGGGCATCGCGCCCGCCGAACGAAGGCGGATCTTCGACCGGTTCACTCGCGGCGGTTCTCGAGATGGCGGCACCGGCCTGGGCCTGGCAATCGCCCAGTGGGTGATCAACCTCCACAGCGGCGAGATCGCGGTCGTCGACGACCCCGGCGGATGTCGGATCAGGATCCGCCTGCCGGTTCGCTCCGTGGCCTAACCCCTTTTTTCTTCCAGCACGCTCATCATCACCCTCGAGAGGCGATACCCCATGCCCGAAATCGCTCTGCCCCAGGCTCCTCCGGTCTCACTCGAGAAGAAGACCCCACGTGCCTTCAGGATCACGCTGTCCACTGCACTTCCGGGCGCAGCACCGTCGAGGGTGCTGGCGGTGGTCGCTCTGGTGGCACTCTCCACCCCCATGCTGATGCCGTCATCGCTCATCGGCATCGGCATCGTGCTCATCGGGATCGGAGTGCTCACAGCGCTGTTCATCGGCTCACCCGAGCGTCCGACTCCACCGCAACTGATCATCGCCGCAAGCATTCTGGCTCTGCTGATGGTTGCAGGGTGGCGTAGTGCTGAATGGTTGTCGGGCTGGTGCATCCTGCTCGCCGTACTCGCAACAGGCGTGCTGCTGATCGGGGGCCGGTCGATCCGCGACATGGCGTTCACCCTCGTGGCACCGATCATGTTGTCCCTGGGCACGATCAGTTGGCTGTACCGCGGTGCCGCAACGGCGCGCGCCGGCAAGCCGATCAGGAACCTCGGGACGATCATCAAGGTGAGTGCGACAACCGTCGTCCTGCTGGTGGTCTTCGGTGCACTCTTCGCGGGGGCCGACGCCACGTTCGCGTCACTGTTGAGCGCCCTCGCTCCAGACCTGGGCGATGCAAGCATCGGACCGAACATCGTTCTGGGACTGATGATTTCCGCGTTCACCGCCCTAGGGTGCTATCTCCGGTTCGCGAAGCCGCAGGTGCCGCCGCGGCCTCACCGTCCTGTCGGTGACACGTGGACGTGGGCTGTCCCGACCGGCACCGTGCTGGCACTCTACGTCGCCTTTCTTCTCACCCAGGCCCGGGCGATGTTCGGCGGCGACGATTACGTGCAGCGCACGGCGGACCTGACCTACGCCGAGTACGCACGATCCGGATTCTGGCAACTGTTCGCGATCACCGCTCTGACGATCGTGGTGGTGTCCATCGGCTGGCAGCGCGCAGCCCGGAACACCGCGGGCCGGCGAGCGCTGGCGCGAACGATCCTCGGTGGGCTCTGCCTGTGTGCGCTCGCGGTGGTGATGTCGGCGTTGCACCGGATGGATCTGTACATGGACGCCTTCGGTGCCACCCGGCTACGAATGAGTGTGCTGGCCGCCGAACTGTGGCTCGGCGCGATTCTCGTCATCCTGATCGCCGCAGGTTTCGGACTGGGCACGCGCCATCTCCCCCGCGTCATCGGCGTCCTGACCATCGCCTCAGCGCTGGGCTTTGCCGTGTACAACCCCGACCACCGGGTCGCGCAGGCAAATGTCGACCGGTTCGAGAAGACCGGGAAGATCGACCTCGGGTATTTGTCCCAGCTCTCCCCGGACGCGACCGGAGCGCTGCTCGAGTTGCCCGCGGACCTGCGCCGCTGTGTACTCCGGGCCATCGCCCGGGACGTGCGCGCCGACCGCGGTCCCATGGACGCCAACATCGGGCGGGCGCAGGCAAAAGAGCAGCTCCAGGACCTACGACTCGCTCCGGTCGGGACATTCACATCCTGCGGATCACGGTAACTTACCGAGCAGTAAGATCAGCGCTCATGACCACCACCAGCGCCCCGTCCAGCCCCACCTATCGCTTTCGGCAGAAACTCCCGGCAGGGCGACTCGGCGCCGTCCTCTTCTCTGCGGGCATGTGTGTCCGCGTCCCCTACTTCGCGACGATCCTGCCCTACGTCAAGACGATGGAACCCGGCTATTGCGAGGTCACCGCGCCCACATGGTTCGGCATCCGCAATCACCTGGGAACCTTCCACGCGATCGCCGCCTGCAATCTGGCCGAGACGGCGATGGGGATGCTGATGGAGGCAACCGCCCCCACCACCCACCGATGGATTCCGAAGGCGATGACAACCCGGTACCTGACCAAGGCCAAGACCGGGTTGCGCGCGGTGGCGACGATCACCGAGCCGATCGACTGGGCGGAGATCACCGAGGGCCGCGAGGTCGTCGTGAACATCGCGATCACGGACCATCACGGCGTCGAGGTCGTGCACTGCGACATCACGACCTGGGTGAACCCGGCGTAGGGACACGCGCCCCTCGACAGGCCGAGCGCCGACATTGGGCCTACGCTTCTCCACATCGTCGTCGCCTGATCGCCTAGAGGAAGTCGTGCCACCTCCCCGCCCCCATCGCCCGCTGGTGTCCTACCTGAACGGCGAGCGCTCAGGCAGCGCCCACGCGAGCGTGCTCGGCGAACT
Source organism: Williamsia soli (assembly GCF_017377795.1). Taxonomy (GTDB): domain Bacteria; phylum Actinomycetota; class Actinomycetes; order Mycobacteriales; family Mycobacteriaceae; genus Williamsia; species Williamsia soli. The sequence goes on from NZ_JAFRDR010000003.1 coordinate 451,988, forward strand.
GAGGCGGGTCATCCTCGACGGCAGCGCAGCGCCGGGGTCGCCCATTCCGGTCGGCGACGTGGCCGACCTGTTCGGCGTCAGCGCGATCCCGGTTCGCGAGGCACTCAAGACACTCATCGGCGAGGGGTTGGTGGGTCACCGGACCGGCGGCGGGTATTTCGTCGCGCAGTTGACGTTGACCGAACTGCGGGAGATCTACTTCGTCCGGGGTGTGCTCGAACAGGCGGCACTCGGACGGGCCTGCGAACTGGCGACCGACGCCGACCTCGACCGGGCGCGCGCCGAACACGAAGCCCTCCAAGAGGCGACGATCGCCGGCGATCGCCGGGCCTATCACGTGCATTCACGCCGGTTTCACCAGGCGCTCGCGAACCCGTGCGGCATGCACCGGTTGCTCAACATGTTCGATTCCACCTGGGACATCACCGAGCCCTTCCAGGTGATGCAGGGCGCCACCGGACCCACGCAACTACAGCTGCACGGAGACCACGAGAAGATGATCGACGCGATGGCCCGCCGTGATCCGGCTGACCTCATCGCGGTGGCCAAGGCACATCACCTCCGGCTGGAATCCGTCATCATCGAGACCGCGGCTCAACTCAATGTCGCCGGCGAGGACCCCGCCACAGCCGATTAGGCGCACGAATACAATCAGCCAAATCGCCACTCGCGCAGAATATATTCTGCGAATATATCCGGTTCCCTGCACTTGTCGTCGGCAATTTGTTACGCATGTAATCCGAGGGCAACATCGGAGACTTAGGTTTTTCTCAGCCATTGAAGAACCGGGTGACCGGTCCACACCAAGAGCAGGGAAAGCCCATGACAGACGTCAAGACGTCGGGATCAGATCCCGAGGTACCGACAAGCCACAACAACGGTGCGGGCGAGAGCGTGATCAAGCTCAGCTACGACCAACGCCTGACCAACGAAGATCTCGCTCCACTGAAGAACCAGAGCTGGACCTGGTACAACATCTTCGCGTTCTGGATGTCAGATGTGCACAGCGTGGGCGGATATGTGTTCGCGGGCAGCCTGTTTGCGCTCGGCATCGCGGCCTGGCAAGTGCTGGTCGCACTGGTCATCGGCATCGTGATCGTCAACGTCCTGTGCAACCTGGTCGCCAAACCATCGCAACAGGCGGGCGTGCCCTACCCCGTCACCACCCGCGTGGCGTTCGGCGTTCGCGGCGCCAATCTACCCGCGATCATTCGCGGTCTGATCGCCGTCGCCTGGTACGGAATCCAGACGTATCTGGCTTCCGTGGCATTCGGCTTGCTTGCACTCAAGTTCTGGCCGTCGCTCGAGAAGTACAGCGAGAGCGGTGATATGGCATTCCTCGGCCTGTCCCCGCTCGGCTGGGCCGGCTTCATGCTCATGTGGGTCCTACAGGCGGTCGTGTTCTGGAACGGCATGGAGACCATCCGCAAGTTCATCGACTTTTGTGGTCCCGCGGTCTATGTGGTGATGGTCATCCTCGCCGGTTACCTGATCTGGAAAGCCGGCTGGGACAACGTCAGCTTCGACCTCTCCGTCGGACCCAGCAAATCGGGCTGGGCATCGATCACCGCACTGATCTCAGCGATAGCCCTTGTGGTGTCCTACTTCTCGGGACCGATGTTGAACTTCGGCGACTTCTCTCGCTACGCCAAGACCTACGGCGACGTGAAGAAGGGCAACTTCTGGGGCCTGCCGGTGAACTTCCTGTTCTTCTCGATCCTGGTGGTCTGCACGGTCTCGGCCGGCGCCACCGTGATCGGTAAAGACGGCGAGGGCAACATCATCACCGACCCGGTCCACATCGTGGACAAGATCGACAACACCACCGCGGCCGTGCTCGGTGTGCTGACCTTCGCCATCGCCACCATCGGCATCAACATCGTCGCCAACTTCGTCTCTCCCGCATTCGACTTCTCGAATGTGGCGCCGACGAAGATCACCTGGCGTACCGGCGGAATGATCGCGGCCGTCGGCTCCATCCTGATCACGCCGTGGAACCTGTACAACAATCCCGACGCGATCCACTACACACTGGACACCCTCGGAGCTGTCATCGGGCCACTGTTCGGCATCCTGATCGCCGACTACTACCTGATCAAGAAGCAGAAGATCATCGTCGATGATCTGTTCACCATGGATGAGACGTCCACGTATTACTTCCGGGGCGGGGTCAACCCGGTAGCGGTCGTGGCCACCGCCGTGGGCGCGCTGATCCCGATCGGCGTCGTCATCTGGGGTACCGCCTACCAAGCCAGCTTCACCTGGTTCATCGGTGCCGCCATCGGATTCGCGATGTACCTGGTCGGCATGAGGTTCCTGCCCAAGGAGCTCATCTACGGAACCCGCACGACGGCCGCAGCAGTCTGACAACCTTCCGATGATGGGGCCTTTTGGCGACCGCGACCTGCGGGTTTCCTCGCCAAAAGGCCCCATTTTCGGTACCGATGGAAGGATGGACGCGTGTTACTGAGCGTGATCAACCCGAACACCACCGTCGCGATGACCGACCAGATCGCCGCTGCCGCGCGATCGGTTGCGGCGCCGGGCACCGCGATCGTCGGCGTCACCCCGACGATGGGTCCGGCATCGATCGAATCCCACTACGACGAGGCCCTGGCGGTCCCGGGGCTACTCGAGGCGATCATCAGGAGCCAGCGCAGCGACACGCCTGCCGACGGCTATCTGGTGGCCTGCTTCGGCGACCCAGGGTTGGACGCCGCTCGCGAGATCGCTCCGGTTCCGGTGATCGGGATAGCCGAAGCCGCGATGCATACCGCGTCACTGCTCGGACGGGGGTTCTCCGTGGTGACCACGTTGGGCCGCACGATCGGCCGCGCCGAGGAGTTGGTGGAGCGCTACGGGATGACCAAGAGATGCCGCGGCGTCCACGCGTGCGAGATCCCGGTCCTCGAGTTGGAGACGAATCCGGACACCGCCGCGATCCTGATCGAGGCCTGCCGGGCGGCCGCCGAGGAAGATGGCTCAGATGCCATCGTGCTGGGTTGCGCCGGAATGGCGGACCTCGCACATCTCATCGGTCAGAAGATCGGCATCCCCGTCATCGACGGTGTGGCCGCCGGCACACTGTTGCTGCAATCGCTCGTCACGATGCAGGTGACCCCCGCATCATCGGGCGAACTGGCAGCCCCACTGCCCAAGCACTACACGGGGATCCTCGCGCAGTTCGGCGAGTGAGCTCGGTCCCCTCAGTCAGCCGACCTGTCTGCTCGGCGCTGTCTGCTCCCACCCGGTATCCCCGGTGATTCCGAGCAGAATGTCCGCAACCCGATCGGCGACGCGGCCCGGGGTCTCGTCGGCCAGCCCCGGCAGGGTGCTCAGGACGGCCGCGAAGACGGCCGCGTTCGCATCCATGCCGTTCGCCTCCATCACCGTTCGATAGGCCTGGATCGTTGCGTGCAAACGCCCGTACGTGACGAAGTCGTCGCCACACTCCGCCGCGACCCGAGCGGGGCGTGCGGCTGCCACCATCTCGATCACCGCGACCGCGGGAAGAGCGGATGGGGCGGGGCGCCCTGGCGCCGGGATCGTATCGCTCACGAGGATCTACCTTCGGTTTCTGCGCGGGCGCGAGAATGCGCTGTTCTTTATTGGTGCTATGTGTACAGCACCGTCACAGGCCCTGTCTGCAGGAAAACCATAAGATTTCTTATGACCTGCATCACTGCAGGTCAGAGCGTTAGCGGAGGTAAACAACGGATCGCAAATAAGTGAGCTTCAGAGTCAGTTCTGTCCGTCAAGTGGAGAAGTCGCGGTGGCACTCGCAGCGTCGTCAGTCGCCCGACGAGCGAGAGTCGCCTTGATCACAGACGAGCAATCGATGTTCCTCAGACCTGTAGCATAGCTAGTTAGCGTGCCACAATTGGTTCTCATGACTCAGCCAACGCTCTCGCTGGTGATCCCGGCGTACAACGAGGCCGACACGATCGGATCACTTCTGACCTCTCTGCAGACCGAGCTGGACCACATCGAGGAGATCATCGTGGTCGACAACGCGTCTACTGACGAGACGGCCGACATCGTCGAGGGTTTTCGCCCGGCAATCCCCCAGCTCAAGGTGATCTCCGAGTCCAGGCGAGGCGTCGTCGCTGCACGAAACGCCGGCTTCGACCTCGCCAAGGGCGACATCATCGGCCGACTGGATGCCGATGCCCGCGCCAAGCCCGGATGGGCGAAGGCAACGCGTACTTTCTTTGCGAACGCGGACACATCGATCGGTGCGGGTACCGGTTTCTTCGACCAGTACGACATGCCCCTGCAGTTCTTGCACAAGAAGTTGCTCAGCAAAGCGTTCGATCACGCACGAAAGAACAACGGCAACGTCCACTCGCTGTTCGGCGCGAACATGGCCGTCCGCGCTGACACCTGGAAAGAGATCCGGCCACTGCTGCTGGAGCAAGATGGCATCTTCGATGATCTCGACATAACCCTGTGCGTGAACGAGGTCGGCAAGCGCAGCGTCGTGATCCCGGACATGCACATCAGTGCCTCTGGTCGACGCATGCTGTCCGACACCAAGACCTACGCAAAGTTCACCGCCTACATGCCGGCCACCCTCGAAGCGCGCGGCATGCCCGCAGCGGCGAAACGATCGTGGGCAAACGTCAGGACGATGCGAGCCCTCCACCTCATCTTCTGGGTGCCGTCGCGAGCCTGGAATCCGACAACCGAACGTTATTCGCTTCGGCATCTCTTCTCGAAGCACAAACAACGCGCGTTGCCTTACGCCACGGCGCACGACGCGTGAACTGTGGGCGTTCGGGAAACAGGGCCCTATTCCTCCCATCCGAACGCTCTGCCCGAACATCAATATCCAGCCAGATTATGCGAATAAACGCCGCGACAAAGACCTGCAGAGTTTTCTTGCATTCGGGAGCCCAATCAATTCAATGACTCGAGGCTGACGTAACTCGACATATGAATTTCTTTTTCCGGACTCGGTGTGGCGACCTCCCCTACCTGCAACGCTTTGCGTTGAGGCGACCATCTACCTGCGTGATATCGTCACTCGACCAAGCCTGACATTGTGACCTCTCACCACTCGTTCAGCTCAGGAGCGAATGTCGAGTAGAACGACGTGCGGGGCGAACGCTGGGAGAAACAGTTAGATGCATTTTTCGAATCGTCAGATTCGGCCGCTAGTCGTCACCATTCTGGTATGCCTCATCGCGTTGTGCGGCTTCGCCGTGCCGGCCTCGGCCGATCCTGCGTCTGAATCGCCCGCCGGAGCAAACGACTGGGGCTGCACACCCACAGTCGAGCATCCCCGCCCGATCGTGCTGGTGCACGGGACGTGGGCTGACATGGCTACGACGTGGAAGACGCTGTCCCCCGCGCTCAAGGAGCAGGGCTACTGCGTGTACGCCCTCAATTACGGAACCCGCGACCCACAGAGTGGCCAGAACCTCCTCGATCTCGTCGGCGGCAACACGATCAGACACTCCGCCGACGCACTGGCCGAATTCGTCTCCCGCGTCCGGTCGGCCAGCGGTGGCAGTCAAGTCGACCTCGTCGGTCATTCGCAGGGTGCGCTCGTCGCTCGTGAGTACCTCAAGTCCTCGGGCGGTTCGGACGCCACGCGACCCGCACGCAATGCAGTGCACTCTCTGGTGAGCCTGGCCGGAACCAATCAGGGCACCAGCTTCAACATCAACCAGCAACTCGGCGCGATCGCCGAGATGCTCGGTATTCCCGTGGTTCGCCTCGCAGCGGCAACCGTGGGGCCCTCGTATGTCGAGCAGATGGCCGGTTCGCCGTTCCTGCGTGACCTCAACGCAGGGGGCGACACCAGGCCAGGGGTCCGCTACGTCGCGGTCGCCACCAAGAACGACACCATGGTGACCCCGCCGGAGAACGCGTTCCTGCGGCCCGGGGCCGGCGGCGATGTGACCAACGTATGGGTTCAAGACGGATGCGCTTCCGCGCGAGTCGACCACATGAAGGTGACCAGCAGCCCGCGCTCGGTGTGGATCGTCCTCAACGCCCTCGACCCGGAGTACGGCCGCAATCACCCGGCGCCCTGTCCCTGATCTGACCCGTACGCGACAACCGACACATCCGGCATTCCTCTTCGGAATGCCGGATGTTCTGTTTGTTCAAGTCTGACTGGGCTGTCCCCTCCAGACTGTCCGGGCTGTCCCCTCAGGCCTGACCGCGGCGCGACAGTGCAGCGAGTGCCAGTAGCCAATGCTCGATGAGTTCGTCGAGGTCCTCGGGATCGATGGCGTCCGCCACGAAGGTCACGAATGCCCGAACCACCATGCCGTCAGACGTCTCGGTCGCCATCGACTGGATGTCTATCTCTGCCTGCGCAGGCATCCGGTTACCCCGCGCCATCACCTCGGCGTCGGTGCTACCGAGCTGCGGACCACGCACATCCGGGAACCACGGCGCTTGAGCGATCTGATCGTCCACGTCTCCGCCTGCGACCGTCCCGATGTAGTTGAACACGATCTGAGGCTCACCGAGCGGCGCGAGTTCGGCCGACGATGCCGGGTCCAGGTAGCGGAGCATGCCGTACCCGATACCCCTGTCCGGGTTGGAGGCCATCGCCTCGACCGTGCGCGCGAGCACCTCACCGGCGACGGCCGGCTCGGCGTACACACGCTCGATGTCGAGGCCACCGAGATCGATTCGCACCGGGAACATCGTCGTGAACCAGCCGACGGTCCGCGACAGATCGGCACCGCTGACGAGCTCTTCCTGTCGACCGTGGCCCTCGAGCGTCAGCAAGGCACTCGGGACGTCGAAACCTCGATCACGACGCCAGCCGACCACGGCGGCTGCCAGTCCGGCAGCCAACTGATCGGCGACGGTCACATCGAATCCAGCCGCCGAGAACAGGGGTTCGACGATCTCCGGCGGTACCCGTACCTCGACCCGGGTGAGTTGGTCGACTCGGTCTCGGGCGAGATCGAGCCGCCGTCTGCCCATCGCCGGGTCCTCACCGTCGAGGACGCTGACCCAGTGCTTCAGCTCGTTGCGGCGGGAGGCGATCTGCTCGTGCTGCTGAGTTGTCCAGTGCTGCCATGACATCCCGGAATCCGGTAGGTCGATCGGCGCACCCGCCGACACCTGGGACCCGGCTGTCGCGATGTCGGCCGCGAGGATCCGCCACGACACCGCATCGACAACGAGGTGGTGCGCGATGATCAGCAGACGGCCTGCCATCGCCGGTCCGGGGTCGAGCCACATCAGCCGCAGCATGATCCCGGCGGCTGGGTCGAGGTCGTCCATCCCGGCGAAGAGTGCGTCTCGGAGCGCGGATTGATAACCCGATTCGCCCGGACGCTGTCCTGCCACCAGGTCGACACGGCGAATCAGCGCAGCGACATCGACGGAGCCCGGCCCACCGATCAGCAGCGCGTCGTCGACGACTCGCGAGCGAAGCACATCGTGCAGGTCGATGACTCCCGCGAATGTCGCGACGATGTCGTCGGCGGTGACGCCGACAGGCAGGTTGACCACCATCGGCATCACGAAACGCCGGTAGTCACCGCCTCTGTCGAACATCCTCGCGGCGACCGGACTGAGCGGCGCCCTCCCCAGTCCGTCACCGGCATTCGCATCCACGACCTCAGGGGTCTGGTCCGCGCGCTCCCCGACCGCTGCGGCGAGCGCGACGATCGTCCGCTTCTCGATCACATCCCGCGCGGTGAAGGTCAAGCCCGCGGAACGAGCCCTGCTCACCAATTGCATCGCCAAGATGCTGTCGCCACCGAGCTCGAAGAACGAGTCGTCGGGACTCACTGCCTCGGTGCCGGTCAACTCGGCCACGATCTCGCACAGAATCCGCTCACCGCGGGTCGCCGGCTCGCGGCTGGCACTGGTGGACAGCTCGGGTGCGGGTAGTTCACGGCGGGCGATCTTGCCCGACCGGCCACGCGGGAACTCCGAGAGGACGACGATGACCTCGGGCACCATATAGGGCGCGAGCTTTCGGCCGGCGTGCTCACGCACGTCCTGGGTGACCACGTTGTTGCCGGTGACGTAACCGACCAGGCGCTGCCTCCCGGCCTCCTCGTGCATCACCACGGCCGCCTGTGCCACCGAATCATGCTGGGCGAGAGCGTTCTCGATCTCTTCCAACTCGATACGGAGGCCACGAACCTTGACCTGGAAGTCAACGCGTCCGACGTACTCGAGACTTCCGTCCGCCAACCGACGAACCCGATCGCCGGTGCGGTACATCCGCGAACCCGCCGGACCGAAGATGCCCGGGACGAAGCGTTCCGCGGTGAGATCGGGCCTGCCGAGGTACCCACGCGCGAGCTGGTCACCCGACAGGTACAACTCGCCGACGGCACCGACCATCACCGGCCGCAGCCAGCGGTCGAGTACCCAACTGCGGGTGTTCCAGACTGGCCGCCCGATCGGCGCGACGTCGGCCTCGGGCGCATGCCCGTTGGTGGCGGAGCCCTCCCCGGGTCCGCGTCCGTCGGTCGCCACGAAAGACGTCGCGTCGACGGTGACCTCGGTCGGGCCGTAGAGATTCACCACGCGTGCATCCGCCAGGGTCGCAACCTGCGTAGCAAGGGAGGTCGGCAGCGCCTCACCTCCACTGAACACAGTCCGCAGAGACGAGAGCGACTCCGGCTTCGCGACGTCGGCGAACACCGCCAGCACCGATGGGACGAACTGGACGACAGTGACCTCGTGCCGCTTCACCAACGACACCAGCTCATCCGCGTCGCGATGCGCCTGCGGTTCGGCGATGACGGTGCGGGCGCCGACCAACGCAGGTGCGAAGATCTCCCAGACCGATGCGTCGAAGGTGAACGGTGTCTTGAGGAGGACGACGTCATCGGCCGCGAACTCGAACTCGGTCGTCATCCACCGCAACTGATTGAGCAAGGCGCGTTGAGTGATCTGGACACCCTTCGGCCTGCCCGTGGACCCCGATGTGAAGAGCACGTACGCCAGGGATTCCGGGAGCACCTTTCCGCGCAGCTCCACCTCGCGCAGCGGGCCGGAATCGATCGACTGCAGATCGGCGGCCGTGAGATCCAGAGAGGTGACGCCGGGTAGAACCGAACGCAGGTGGCCGAGGCGGGTCCCGTCGGTGACGACACAGTTGACCTCCGCGTCGCCGACGATGGCGCGGATCCTGTCGTCAGGGGCCTCGATGTCCAGAGGAAGGTAAGCACCGCCCGCCTTGAGGATGCCGTAGACGGTCGCCACTTGCTCAAGGCTTCGCGGCAAGGCCACGCCCACAACCGAATCGGGTCCCACACCCCTGGCGATCAAGGCCCGGGCACGCTTGTTCGTCAGTGCATCGAACTCGGCGAAGGAGACCTCACGTCCACCGCTGACGAAGGCCACGGCATTCGGAGTCTGCGCGACCTGCTCGGAGAACAGGTCCATCGTGTTGCGGTCGGGAATGTGCTGAGCAGTGTCGTTCCAGGTTTCGAGCTGAGCACGCCATTCGTCGGCGTCGAGCAGATCGAGCTCGCGCACGGGGCGCCAGCTCGCCTGTGCGAACACGTCGAGTACTCGGGCCATCCGGGCTGCGAGCAGCTCGGCTCGGTCGTGCGGAACGAGCGCCGGCAAATACTTCAGCGTCAGGGCCAGATCCGGATCCGACTGCGCGAGCAGCGTGGCGGGGTAGTGCGAGGCGTCATTGATCTGAGCACCTGCGATGGACATACCGTCGATGTTCGACTGGGCGTCGAGCTTGGAGCGGTCGACCGGATACGACTCGAAAACGGTCAGCGTGTCGAACAGGATCGGGAGTCCGACCGCCCGCTGGATCGTCGGCAGACCCACGTGATGGGCGTCGAGAAGTCCGGCCTGCTCCGACTGGATCCGCTCCAGCATGGCCAGAACGGTCTCGTGCTCATCGAGCCTGATCCGAACCGGAATGGTGTTGATGAAGAGACCGAGAATCGATTCGACACCCGAGATCTCGGGCGGCCGACCGGACACCGTGGCACCGAACACGACGTCGTCGCTGCCGAGGGACCTGGCGAGCACCAATCCCCACGCCGCCTGGACCAACGTGTTCATCGTGATCCCACGATCTCTGGAGAGATCCGCCAGACCTTCGGACGTGCGCCGATCCACCCGGAGGGCAAGTTCGACCGGTGTCTGATCCACCTGGGCACTCTGGGTGCCCGGATCGATCAGCAGCGTCGACGAATCGACGCCGTCGAGAGCATGCTTCCACGCAGCGACAGCGGTGGACGGGTCGCGATCGCCCAGCCAGGCCAGGAAGTCCCGGTAAGACCGTGACCGCGGGAGATGCGTGTCATCGCCACCCGTGGCATACAAGGTGAACAGTTGCTCCATGAGCAACGGACCCGACCATCCATCGAGCAGGATGTGATGGTTCGTGATGGACATCCGGTACCGGTCTTGCCCCGAGTCATCCGCTCCGAGGCGCAGCAACAGCAGTCGCATCAGCGGGGGTGCCGCCATGTCGAAGCGTTCGCTGCGATGGACTCTGAGCAGTCGATCCACCTCGTGGTCGGCGGCAGACGCATCTTCGCGATACAGGTCCGAGAGGTCCACCACCTCCCAGGGCGCGTGCGCCCCCGCCGTGATGACCTGAACCACCGATCCGTCGTCGATATGCCGGAAACCGGCCCGCAGGTTAGGGTTCCGAGCAATCAGTGCGGTCGCGGCCCGGTGCAACCTCTGCTCATCGACCACGCCGCGGAGTTCCAGCACGACCTGGGCCGTGTAGACGTCCGTGATGTACTCGCCTGCCACCTCCGCATGGAAGAGCATGCCCATCTGCAACGGAGACAGCGGCCAGATGTCCTGGACCTCGACATGTTCGCGTTCGAGCGCCTCGATCTCATGCTGTTCGATCTGCACCAGAGGCACATCCGACGGAGTGAGTCCTCCGGCCAGGCCCCGGCGATCATGAGCGGCCAGCGCGGCAGCGGCCTCCAGCCACAGATCGGACAGCTCGCGGACCTCCTCGACGTCGAGGATGCCACCGGCAAAGGCGAAGGAAGCCGAAAGTCGTGGCCCCTCGGCGTGATCGGTGGTCACCGCATTGATGCTCAGCGCGGCCGGGACGACCATGCCCGGATCCTGCGCGCCGCTCACCTCGCCGCCGTCGGTTGCGCGCTGCCAGCCGTAGGCGGAGGCAGCGTCGTCGCCGTCGTCGTGTGCGGCAGCGATCCTGCCAAGATAGTTGAACCCGATCTGGGGGGCGTGGTCGTCGGCCGACGCCAACAGCGTCGAGTCGACACCGTGCCGCAGGACGCCGTATCCGATTCCGTTGTGGGGCACAGAGCGCAGCTGCTCCTTGACCGCCTTGAAGGCAGCGCCGGCCGCGTCTCCACCGGCGAACGCGTCCTCGATGTCGATTCCGGACAGATCCAGGGCGACGGGGTACAGGGAGGTGAACCAACCCACCGTGCGTGACAGATCTGCCCCGCCGACCGCATCCTCGTCGCGACCGTGTCCCTCGAGATCGATGAGCACAGTGTCCGATGCAACTCCGCGGCGCTGCCGGAACCGGGCGACAGCCATGGCCAGCGCAGCGAGCAGGGCGTCGTTGGCTCCGCCGCGGTAGGCAGCGCTGACGCCGGTGAGCATGGACTGGGTCACGTTCTCGGGGAACTCGACACTCAGGCGTTCTATGGTCGCCGCGACATCCCGGTCCGGGTCTACCCGGCGACGCCCCAGCACAGGGTCTGCTGCGGCGAGAACATCTGCCCAATAGCCGATCTCGTCCTCGCGGTTTGGTGCGGTCCGGACGAGTGCCGTGGACCACGCGCGCACCGTGGTACCCACCTCCGGCAATTGCGGCCGCGTTCCGTCCGAACTCTGGCCCCAGGCCACAGCAAGATCGGGTAGCAGGATCCGCCAAGAAACACCGTCGACCACGAGGTGATGTATCAGCACATACAGTCGTCCGGTCACTCCTGCGGGGGCGTTCGCAGACGGGTCGAACCACACCACCTGCATCATCGAGCCGGCGGCCGGATCGAGCCGGTCGATTGCCGCCCGGGTTGCCGTCGCGACCGTTGCCTCGAAGCCCGGTGTGCCTGGGGCATCGTCGAACTCGACCCTGGTGAACAGGGTGGCCGCATCGACTGCATCGGCGGGCGGGATGACGAGGTGTGATCGCCCGGGATCGTCGCTGTCGACGACGAGGGTGGCGCGAAGGGCATCGTGACGTTCGAGGACGGCAGCCACCGCCGACAGCAGCCGTTCATGTCCCGGGTCGGCGGGCAACGTCAGGAAACTCGCCTGAGAGAACTGCCGGTACTCGCGGCGGGTATCCACCAGCCATCGCAGGATCGGTGTCAGGGGAACCTGCCCCACACCACCACCTGGCAGTTCGGCGAGCATCCGGACCTCGGCGTCGGCGTCACGCTGGGCGACCGCCGCGAGTTCGGCGACGGTCCTGCGGTCGAAGACGTCTCGAGGGGTGAAAACGATCCCCGCAGCTCGTGCGCGCGAGACCAACTGGATGGAGACGATGCTGTCGCCGCCGAGTGCGAAGAACGAGTCGTCGACACCGAGGCGCTCTACCCCGAGGACGTCTGCGAACAGCGCGACCAGTTGCTCTTCCATCGGCGTGGTCGGCGCGCGGTATCCCTCGGAACTGCTGTCGAAGGTCGGCTCCGGCAGCGCCTTTCGATCGAGTTTGCCCGCAGGGGTCAACGGCACGGAGTCGAGAACCATGATCGACGAGGGCACCATGTGTGCCGGCAACCTCTCGCCGAGGCGGGCACCGATCTCCGCAGGCAACACACTCCGCCCCGGACGTGGGTACACGTAGGACGCGAGCAACGTCTGGCCGGTGTTCGGATTCTTGTGACCGACGGTGACGGCGAAGTCGATGTCGGGCTGATCCCCGAGCACCGAGTCGATCTCGCCGAGTTCGATGCGGAAGCCGCGGACCTTGACCTGGAAGTCACTGCGTCCCAGGAACTCCAGCTCCAGGCGGTGAGTGGACACCTGCTTCCAGCGAACCACGTCGCCGGTGCGGTACATCCGCGAACCCGGCTCACCGTAGGGATCCGCGACGAAGCGCTGTGCCGTCAGATCGAAGCGGCCCAGATATCCACGTCCGACCGCGGCACCGGAGACGTAGAGCTCGCCGGCCACCCCCGGCGGAACCGGCTGCAAGCGTGAATCCGCCACCAACGCACGCACACCGGTCACCGGTCCACCGATGGTCACCGGCGCAGCCGGGTCCATGGGCGCTGTCGATGTCGACCAGATGGTCGCCTCCGACGGACCGTACAGGTTGAACATCGAACGTCCGGGCGCCCAGCGGCGCACCAGTTCTGGCGGGCAGACGTCACCGGCGACGGCGATCATCTCGACGCTCCGGAGACCGTCGGACGGGACCGTGGCAAGTGCTGCCGGGGTCACGAAGGCATGCGTCACGCGATGTTCCGCGAGCAGCCTGGCCAGGTCTTCGCCTCCGAAGATCGAGGCGGGTGCGATCACCTGGGTCGACGCCGCCGTGATGGCCATCATGATCTCGAAGATCGAGGCATCAAAGCTCGGGGAGGCGAAATGCAGGACGCGCGAGTTCTGGGTGAGTTTGAAGCGCGGAGGCATCTCGGCAACGAGGTTCGCCAGACCACGGTGCGTGGTTCCGACGCCCTTGGGCCTGCCGGTCGAACCCGACGTGAAGATCACGTAGGCGAGATCGTCGATGCTCGGTCGGCTACGCACCGGGGAGGCGGGTGTCGTGACCCCATCGGGCTGCGACCCAGTGCGCCCACCCGGCCGGCCCTCGCTCGAGACCGAGAGCCATTTCGCGAGTTGTGGTAGCCGTCCCGCGATCTCCTCGGTGGTCAGGCCGATGGTGACCTCGGCGTCCGCGACCATCCCCTCGATCCGCTCGGCCGGATAGTTCGGGTCGATCGGCAACACGGCACCACCGGCCTTGACGATCGCCCAGAAGGCGATCATCGACGTGGTCGATCGTCCGATCGCCAACGCAACCGGCGTCCCCGGACGTACGCCGCGTTCGATGAGCAGGTCCGAGTAGACCGTCGCCCTTCGATCGAGTTCTGCGTAACTCAACGACTCGTCACCGCAGACCAGCGCCTCGCCGTCGGGGTTGTTCGCCACCGCGTCCTCGAAGATGTCGATCATGGTGCGCGGCGCGGCATCCGGCGGACCGGTGACCGGGGAAAGCGCTTGTCGCTCCTCGGGGGTCAACAGCTCGATGTCGCCGACCCGGACACCGGGATCGGACGCGATTGCCGACACGATCGCGGTGAATCGTTGCGCCAGCCCGGCTATCGTCGCTGGATCGAACAACGCCGTTGCGTAGGTGAACACAGCGGTCAGCCCAGCACCGCCCTCGTGGTCGATCTGGTCTGCCAAGGTCAACTGAAGGTCGAACTTGGTTGTCGGTGTGTCCATCTCGAGTCCGGAGACCCGCATGCCCGGGAGCTCGAGTTCAGCGCGCTCGTTGTTCTGGAATGCCAGCGCCACCTGGAACAGCGGCGCGTACGACGTTTCTCGTTCCGGTGCCAGGTACTCCACCAGCCGTTCGAACGGCACCTCGGTGTGCGTGAAGGCAGCGATGTCCGCACGCCGCGTCCGGGCCAGGAGTTCGGCGAACCGCTCGCCGGTGTCGACCTGCGTACGCAGCACCAATGTGTTGACGAACATCCCGACGAGATCATCGAGTTCGGGCTCGCCCCGCCCGGCGATTGCGGTGCCCACCGCGACGTCGTCGGTGGTCCCCGAACGCGCCAGCAGTACCGCCAGCGCCGCGTGGCACACCATGAACATGGTGGCGTGATGTGCGTTCGCAACGCGTTGCAGTCCCGTTCGCAACTCAGCGTCCAGCGCGAACTCGAACGACGCGCCGGCCATGGACTGCACCGGAGGACGCGGCCGATCGATCGGAAGGTCGATCACATCGGGCAATCCGGCGAGCTCGTTCTTCCAGAACTCGATCTGCTTCGCCGCCAGCGAATCCGGATCCTGCTCGTCGCCGAGTACGGCCCGTTGCCACAGCGCGTAATCGGCGTACTGCACCGGCAGTGGCGACCAGTTGGGTTCGATGCCCGCTGCCCGCGCCGTGTATGCAACCATCACGTCGCGGGCCAGCGGCGCCACCGACGAACCATCGCCACTGATGTGGTGGATCACCACCACGAGTACATGTTCCGTAGACGATCGTCGCAGTAGTGCGATGCGAACCGGAACCGTCTCTGTGACATCGAATCCGGTGCCGATCACCGAACCCAGTTGGGCGTGCAGTTCCCCTTCGTCGGACACCTCGCGCACGTCGAGGACCGGAGCGGAGGCAGGAGCCTGGTCGGTGTCGAGAATCAGCTGACGCGGCCCCTGCCCATCGTCGGGATACCTGGTCCGCAAGATCTCGTGTCTGCTGACGACGTCCGTGACAGCGTCATGCAATGCCTCGACGTCGAGTGTGCCCGACATCCGGATGACAGCCGGGATGTTGTAGGCGGCGGACGACGTGTCGAACTGGTTGATGAACCACATACGACTCTGCGCCGGAGACAACGGCAATCGCTCGGGTCGGGTGCCTGCGATCAGCTGCGGGCGGCTGCGGCCACCTTCGGCGCGTTCGGCGAGCAGCGCCAGGCCGGCCACGGTCGGCTCGGTGAAGAGGTCTCGGACCGCCAGGTCCGATCCGACAGCAGCATTGATCTGGGCGATCACCCGCGTCGCCGACAAGGAGTTACCGCCGAGAGCGAAGAAGCTGTCGTGCACACCCACTGCATCGGCGCCGACGATGTCCGCGAATATCCCGGCGACAATCTCTTCCACCGGACTGCTCGGCGGTTGGTAGTTCTCTGATCCAGCGAACACCGGCTCCGGCAGTGCTTTTCGATCCAGTTTGCCGTTGATGTTCAGCGGCAGCGAGTCGATGGGAACCACGAGTGCCGGCACCATGTAGGCCGGAAGGTCCTCCGCAGCGGCTGCGAGCACCGCGCGCACGTCGACAGTGATGCCCGGCGCCGGAACGAGATAGGCGACCAGCTGCTCACCGACGTGGGGATCGGAATGCACGGTGACGACTGCCGCCTGGACCTGATCGGACAGCGCCAGGACGCGTTCGATCTCACCCAGTTCGATGCGGAATCCACGGACCTTGACCTGGAAGTCGCTGCGACCCATGTATGCCAGCGTGGGTTCGGTGTCACCGGCTACGACGGTCCAGCGAGCGAGGTCGCCTGTGCGATACATGCGGGTACCGGGACCGCCGAACGGGTTGGCGACGAACCGTTCCGCCGACAGGTCGCTTCGACCCTCGTAACCCCGGGCCAGCTGTGCACCGGCCAGGTAGAGCTCACCGGTGACGCCGTCCGGAACCGGATGCAGCCTGCCATCGAGGACGTAGACCTGACTGTTCCACTCGGGCCGACCGATCGGGACGACGCTGCCGACCTGCTCGGGCACGGGTTGGTGGGTGACACTCACCGCGGCCTCTGTGGGCCCGTAGAGGTTGTGCATCGCCGCGCCTGTCCCTTGGCCTCCAGCCACCTGCCGGAACCTGTCGACGATCTCGGGCGTGAGAGCCTCTCCGATACAGAGCACATGACGTAGCGACGCAAGCTGTTCGGGGTGCGCTTCTTGCAGGAACGCCCCGAGCAGGGAGGGCACGAACGTGACCGTGGTGACCCGAGTCCTCTCGATCAGGTCGGCGAGATGGATCGGATCCCGATGTCCTTGTGGGGAAGCGACGACCAGACGTGCGCCCGAGGTGACGGCCCACCAGAACTCCCATACCGAGAGGTCGAAAGTGGCCTGCGTCCGGAGCAGCAGCGCATCGTCGCCACCGAGACGGAACTCCGCAGCAATCCAGTTGAGCTGGTTGACAATTGCCGCGTGTGGCACCGCCACCCCCTTGGGGTGGCCGGTCGAACCCGACGTGTAGATCACGTAGGCGGTGTTCTGCGGTCGCAGCGGAGCGAGGCGGTCGAGGTCGGTGACGGGTGACGACGAGACCGCAGCGAGGTCGAGATCGGAGATGTCCAGGGTCCTGGCCTGCTCCGGCAGACCCGTGGGCCGGTCTCCCGAGACGAGGACCAGCGCAGGTCGCGCGCTGCCCACGATGTACGCGATGCGTTCGGCCGGATGATCCGGATCGACCGGCAGATATGCGCCGCCCGCGATGGTGACCGCGTACATTCCGACGAGCAGATCGACGGACCGCTCCATCGCAAGTCCGACAACGATTTCCGGGCCGACGCCGTTGTCTATCAGTACGCGGGCGAGGGCGTTCACACGATGCGCGAGCTCCGCATAACTCAGCGTTGTCCCGTCATCGGTTTCCAACGCGACCTCACTCGCGTTGTCCTGCAGCGACGTCGACAACGCGCTCGCGAGAGTGCCGGGCGCGAGCACGACGGATGTGTTGTTACGACCACGCACGAGCTCGCGGCGGTGGCGGTCCGAGATGAGCGGCAGATCACCGACGGCCGTGTAAGGCTCAGCGATGATCTCCGCGATCAAGGTGACGAACCGCTCCGCAACCGCTGCCACCGTCGCCTCATCGAAGAGGTCGTCGGCATAGGTGAACACCGCGTCCACCCCGGTCGGCTCACCGCTGGCGTCATAGTTGTCGGAAAGTATCAGGTGGAGGTCGAATTGTGCGACGCCCTCGGGCATCTCGACCGGTTCGATACGCAGACCCGGCAACTCGAGGCTGACCCTGTCGATGTTCTGGAACGAGAGGCCGACCTGGAAGATCGGGTGCCGGGCGGTCGAACGCACCGGGTTGAGCACCTCGACCAACCGCTCGAACGGTACATCTGCGTTCGAGAACGCCTCGGCGTCCCGATCCCTGACGCTTTCGAGAAGCGTGTTGAAGCTGCGTCCGGGGTCGATCTCGGTCCGCAAGGCAAGGGTGTTGACGAACATACCGATGACGCCCTCGACCTCGCTCTCCACGCGTCCGCTCATCGGTGTACCCACGGTGATGTCGCCGGATCCACTCAGCCGGGCGAGGAGCAGCGCGAAGGCACTGTGGAAGGCCATGAAGGTACTCGCACCGTGGCCTCGGGCGAGATCTGCCAGTCCGCGGTGCAGATCTGCCGTCACCTGGAACGATGTCTGTCGACCCCGCAGCGACTGCACCGGAGGCCGGGGCCGATCAGCTGGCAGTTCGAGCTGGTCGGGGATTCCCGACAGATTCCGCTTCCAGAACTCGATCTGGGTCGCGAGAACGCTCGTCGGGTCCGATTCGTCGCCGAGAAGGTCGCGCTGCCAGATCGAGTAATCCGCATATTGCACGGCCAACGGGACCCAGCGTGGGGACTCCCCCTGCGACCGCGCCGCATATGCCATTGCGAGATCACCGACGAACGGGGCCATCGACTGCCCGTCTGCTGCCACGTGGTGGACGACCATCGCCAGGACATGCCGTGCGTCGTCCAACCGGAAGAGTGCGATCCGCACTGGTACCGCGACTGTGACATCGAATCCGGTTGCCACGAAACGACGCAGTTCGGTCGGCAACGATTCCGGTGTGACGTCCAGGAGCTCCATCGATGGTGCGGCCTGGTCGATGGTGAGGATCACCTGATGTGGGCCGGAAGGCGAGTCCGGATAGACCGTCCGCAACGATTCGTGACGTGCCACGACATCGACGATCGCGCGCTGGAGTGCGGCAACATCCAAATCTCCGGTGAGAGACACCGCGGCCGGGATGTTGTACGCCACGGAATCCGGATCGAAACGGTTGAGGAACCACATCCGGGTCTGAGCCAGCGACAACGGGATCCGTACGGGCCGAGGCCGCGCGATGAGCGGCGGTCGCTGCGCGCGCACGTCCGTCCCCGCCGCAAGCCGGCTCGCCAATTCTTCGACCGTCGGCGCGGCGAACAGTTCGCGCACGCCGATCTTGCTTCCGAGCGCAGCCCCCGCACGGCCGACCACCTTGGTGGCGCTCAAGGAGTTGCCGCCGAGATCGAAGAAGCTCTCGTCGATGCTCACTTCGTCGACGTCGAGAACCTCGGCGAACACCTGCGCCAAGGTCTCCTCCACCGGGTTCCTGGGCGCGCGATACACGCGGTCTCCCACGGTGAAAACGGGTTCGGGCAGAGCGCGCCGATCGAGCTTTCCGATCGGGGTCAGTGGAATGCTGTCGAGCACCGTCACCACCGACGGCACCATGTGTTGTGGGAGGTGTTCGCCTACACTGCGTTTGAGGGCATCGACATCGACGTCTCGAAGATCCTTCGGGAGGATGTACGACACCAGCACCGTGTCTCCGCCGGGGCCCGGCGTACCCACTGTCACCGCGAAATCGACGTCAGGATGCGCGTCGAGAAGACGATCGATTTCTCCGAGTTCGACCCGGAACCCTCTCACCTTCACCTGGAAGTCGCTGCGCCCGATGTACTCCAGTGAGTTCGGTGCCACCGAGGGGTCGTTGCTGTACCGGACGAGGTCACCTGTGCGGTAGAGCCTCGCGCCGGCTTCACCGTACGGATCAGGCACAAATCGCTGCGCGGTGATCTGCGGACGGTTGTGATATCCGCGGGCGATGCCCGGGCCTGCGAGATAGAGCTCGCCCACGACCCCGCGCGGCACGACCCGCATCCGCGAGTCGAGGACACGGGTCGTCACGCCGCGCAACGGACTGCCGATCGTCACCCGGTCACCCGCGGCCAGCGGATTGGTTATCGTCACGATGACCGTTGCCTCGGTGGGGCCGTACGCATTCCGCAATGCACCCGACCAACGTTCGGTCAGCTCAGGCGGGCAGATGTCGCCGCCGACCACCACGGAACCAACCGAGTCCAGTCCGTCGGGATCCACCGTCATCAAGGCGGTGGGAGTCATAACGACATTGGTGATTCGTTCCGCCGCAATCAGTTCGGCGAGTTCGGAGCCGCCGAATACGTCCTGTGGCGACACGATCAGAGCAGCGCCGGCACTGAATGCCGCCAGCAGTTCACCGACCGAGGTGTCGAAACTCGGTGACGCCACGTGCAGGAAGCGCGACGTCGTGTCGACGTCGTAGTGCTCACGGACATCGGTCGCAAGATTCGCGAGGCCATGGTGGGTGACGACGACCGCCTTGGGTTTGCCTGTCGAACCCGAGGTATAGATCAGGTAGGCGGGGTGGTCGAGTCGCAGGCCCGCGATGCGGTCCTCGTCGGTCACCGATGTCGACAGCTCACCTTCCGCGTCGGCCTCGAGCTCGTCGAGTTCGTACCAGTCGACGCTCGCGGGGAGGTTCCGCTCGCCGGACGCGCTCACACCGAAGCGGGTCCCCGAATCTTCGATCATCTCGATGATGCGCTCGCGCGGGTAGTCGAGGTTGATCGGCAGGTATGCGGCGCCAGTCTTGGCGATCGCCCAGGTTCCGACGATCGACGCCAGCGACCGCCTGATTCCCAGTGCCACCACCGTCTCGGGACCGGCCCCCAACGCGATGAGCCTCCGGGCCAGGCGGTTGGTGAGTTCGTCGAGCGCTGTGTAGGTGAGCGTGCGGCCCTGGTAGGACACCGCGACGCCGTCGGGGTTCTCCGCCACACCGCGGGTCAGCAACGCCGGCAGGGTCTCTGGCGCAACCCCGGTGGGTCCGGAGGTCTCGGCGAGGGAGGCCAACTCGTCTTCGCCGAGGACATTGATGTCGCTGACCACGACGTTCGGGTCGTCGGCGACAGCGTCGAGGATCCGAACGAATCGGTCGGCGAACAACGCGACCGACGATTCGTCGAACAGATCGCTCGCGTAGGTGAACAACGCTTGGATGTCGGCACCCGGCGCGTCGTTGTCACCGATCGACAACTGCAGGTCGAACTTCGCGACGTCGAAGTCCGCGCGGACCGGCGACACCCGGAGCCCGGGAAGATTCAGTTCGGGCATCTGATTGTTGTCGAATGAGAGCGCGATCTGGAACAACGGGTGATGCGCCGTCGACCTGTGGACATCGAGCACCTCGACGAGTCGCTCGAATGGTATGTCGCCGTGCGCCATGGCGTCGATGTCCGATGCCCTCACTGCATCGAGCAGGTCGACGAACGTCTCTGCCGGGTCGACCTCGGCACGCAGCACCACGGTGTTGACGAACATTCCGACCAGCGGATCGAGATCTTGTTCGCCACGCCCGGCGATCGGGGTACCGATTGCGATATCGGTCTGCCCGCTGAGCCTTTCCAGCAACACCGCCAGCGCTGCATGCATCAGCATGAACATGCTGACGTCATGCGATCGCGCCACCTGTTGCAGAGACTCCCGGACCGACGCGGGCACGGTGAAGGGCAGGCTTGCCCCCCGCAACGACTGCAACGCGGGCCTCTGCCGATCAGTGGGCAGTTCCACGGACTCCGGCAAACCGGTCAGCGCGGTACGCCAGAAATCGATTTGCTGAGCGGCGAGCGAGCTCGGGTCTTTCTCGTCGCCGAGCACTGCACGCTGCCAGATCGAGAAGTCCGCGTACTGCACCGCGAGCGGTGCGTACTCCGGTTGCGAACCGCTGCGGCGGGCCTCGTAGGCAAGCACCAGATCACCGAACAGTGGTGCCATCGAGGCGCCGTCTGCAGCGATGTGATGCGCGACCAACATCAGGATGTGTTCGGTTTCGCTGATGTGCAGCAACACGATCCGTAGCGGGAGCTCGTTGGTGACATCGAAACCGGCCAGTGCGTGGCGCCGCAACTCGTCGGCGATCGCCTCCGAGGTGTTACGGACCTCGATCTCGCGATAGATGTCCGCAAGCGACTCCTGCGCCGGATGGATGAGCTGATATGGCCCGTCCGCGGTGTCCGGGAACGTGGTTCGTAGCGATTCGTGCCGCTCTGCCACATCGCCGATCGCCGATCGCAGCGCCGCCACGTCCAGCTCACCCGACAATCGCAGGGGCAACGGCAGGTTGTACGCGGGCGAAGAGGTGTCGAACTGATTGATGAACCACATCCGGGCCTGGGCCAGCGACAGCGGAATCCGTTCGGGGCGCTCGGCACGTACCAGCGGAAGGCGGACACGACTTCCGCTCGCACGGCTCATCGTCAGTCCTGCGAGTTCGGCCACCGTCGGATGATCGAAGACGTCGCGAACGGTGATCTCCGTACCCAATGCCGCCGACACGCGGGCTGCGACGCGGGTTGCACCCAGCGACGTCCCGCCGATGTCGAAGAAGGAGTCGGTGGCACCGACGGAGGACGTCCTGGCGACCTCCGCGTACACCTCCGCGACAGCCTGCTCCGCCGCCGTACGAGGTTCCACGTGATCTCGGCCACCACCTGCCGATTCCGGCCGCGGAAGTGCCGCGCGATCGAGCTTTCCGTTGACCGTCAGCGGCAGTGCGTCCAGGAACACCACCACATCCGGCACCATGTACTTGGTCAGGAAGTCTCCGACGGCACTGCGGATCTCCGACGCGACGAGTTCGGCGCCGAAGGTGGGCACGACGTACGCGACGAGACGGTCCTCCCCGGGGTGTTCCGAATCCTGGGCACTGTCGACCAACGCAACCGCCGAGGCCACTCCGTCGACACGCAGCAAGGCCGATTCGACTTCGCCGAGTTCTACTCGGAATCCCCGCAATTGAACCTGGGAGTCACTACGGCCGAGGTATTCGAGTTCACCACGAGAGTTCCACCGAGCGATGTCGCCCGACCTGTACAAGCGAGTGCCGGGAGCACCGAACGGGTCGGCGACGAAGCGTTGTGAGGTCAGATCGGCGCGGTCGAGATAGCCGCGCGTGAGCTGTACGCCGGAGACGTAGAGGTCGCCGGCCACTCCGGCAGATACCGGATGGAGTCTGCCGTCGAGGACGTGCACGCGCAATCCCGCTATCGCATCGCCGACCACCGATGAGGTGGCCGCCGCGGCGAACTCGCGATCGAGACGGATCCTGGTGACGTGCACCGTCGTCTCGGTTATGCCGTACATGTTCACCAGAACCGGCTGTGAGTCGCCGTGCCTGGCGAACCAGCGGTCCAGCTGTCCGAGATCGAGTGCCTCGCCACCGAAGATGACGTAACGCAACGACAACCCCTCGGAGCCCTGGACCCGATCCGCCTCGGCCAATTGGTAGAAGGCAGAGGGCGTCTGGTTGAGGACGGTGACCCGTTCGCGTACGAGAAGTTCCCTGAACTCCCGCGGCGACCGCGAGGTTGCAAAGTCGACCATCACCAGTGCGCCACCGTAGAGCAGCGGTCCCCACAATTCCCATACCGAGAAGTCGAAGGCGTACGAGTGGAACATCGTCCACACGTCGTTCTCGTCGAAACCGAAGTCCGCCTCGGTGTTACGCATCAGGGCGACCACCGTCTCGTGTGGTACGACCACACCCTTCGGACGACCCGTGGACCCAGAGGTGTAGATGACGTACGCCGTGTTCTCGGACCGCAAGGGACCTGTTCGATGCTCTGGCAGCACAGTTGAGCCGCCGGCGGCCGCAAGCTCTTCGATCACGGCGGGATCGTCGAGCACGAGGTTCGGAGGCAGGTCGACCGGGAGGGCGGCGCGGTGTCCCTCGGTGGTCACGAGGACGGTCGGCGCTGCGTCCTCGAAGATGAACTGCAGGCGTTCACGCGGGTGACTGGTGTCGATCGGCAGGTACCCGCCACCGGCTTTGAGCACCGCAAGCAGAGCGACGACGAGGTCGGCGTTCTTGTCGAGCGCGATGGCGACCAGCTTCTCTGGTCCGACGCCCCTCGCGATGAGCAACCGGGCCAACCTGTTCACGCGGTCGTCGAGTTCTGCGTACGTCAGTACCGATCGCCCGTCGACCAGCGCGCGGTTTTCCGGCGCCAGCGCAACCCGCTCATCGAACAACTCGACCAATGTCGACGGACCGGCAGGACCCTGTCCCGACTCGGCGATGACCGAGGCGAGCATCCCTGCGAACTGGTCTGCGAAGCCTTCTGCGGATTCACCCTCGAGGAGTCCCGGCAACAGGGTCGACAAGGCGACCGTGACGGCAGCTTCCGGGCCTACCCCGACTGCGGCCAGCGTCACGACCAGCTCGGTCGACTTCGCGTGCAAGGCACCGTAGGTGACGTCGGTTCCGTTGTGGGAAAGCGCTATTCCGTCCGGGTTGATCCGCGCGGCGGTCTCCAGCAACTCCGAGAGCGACTTGCCCTGCAGGTCCTGCAGGGCTGACCCGAATCCTTCGACCTCACCGGCACTCGGGGCGACGCCCGCCGAGCGCCGCTCCGACTCGGTCAAGATGTCGATGTCTCCGACGACCACGTTCGGGTCCTCGGCGATCGCCGTCACCACGGCGAGGAAGCGTTCGGCCATCGCCGCGACCGTCGACTCGTCGAAGATGTCGACGGCGTAGTCGAGTATCGCGTCGATACCCCGCCCCCGACCGTCGGCACCGAACGACTCCGAGACGGTCAGTCCCAGATCCGATTTCACGTATCGAATCGGAGACTCGAGACCGCTGACCTCGAGTCCTGGCAACGTCACGGTCGGGATGTCGATGTTCTGCATCGTCAACATCGCCTGCACCAGGGGTGCGTACTTGCGGGAACGAACCGGCGCGACGGCTTCTACCACCTGCTCGAACGGCAACTCCGAATTGTTGAAGGCCGCGAGATCGGCCGCCTTGGTGGCCGCGAGGGTATCGAGGAACGAATCCGACGGTTGTACCTGCGCCCTCAGCACGAGGGTGTTGACGAACATGCCGACCAAACCTTCGACCGCGGTGGCGTTTCGCCCGGCAGTCGGAGTTCCGACCGCCACGTCCGTCGAACCGCTCAACCTGGCGAGCAGTATCGAGTACGCAGCGTGGATCACCATGAACATGGTGGTCTCGTTCTCGCGGGCAACGGCGTGCAACCGCGCCTGCAGCTCCTCGCCGATGGTGAAGGACACCTCGCCGCCTGCCACCGACCGCTTCTCGGTGCGAGGCCGGTCGGTCGGGATGTCCAGTAGCTCCGGCAGGCCCGAGAGGTGTTCGCGCCAGAACGAGATCTGCCGGGCAGCAAGAGAATCCGGATCGTCTTCGGATCCCATCACGGCACGCTGCCAGATGGCGTAGTCCGCGTACTGCACACTCAGCGGTCGCTGAACCGGCGCGACACCTGCGGCCCGAGCCGTGTAGGCGGCCATGAGGTCGGTCGCGAGTGGTACCAGAGATGAACCGTCCGCAGCGATGTGATGGATCACGAGCAGCACCACATGGTCCTGGGGCGACACTTCCAGCAACATCGCACGCAAAGGCGGCGCGCCGGTGACGTCGAAGCCCTCGGTCGCGAGCTCGACACACAGATCGAGCAGCTCTTGCTCGGAAGCCACTGCTCGCGTGGTCAACTGCGGAACGGCCTCCGCGACCGGCAGCACCTTTTGGTAAGGGCCCTGGACCGAATCCGGATACACCGTTCGCAGGATCTCCTGACGGTCGATGACGTCCATCAACGCCGCTGCGAGCGCTTCTTCGTCGAGATCTCCGCGAAGACGCAATCCCAGCGGGATGTTGTAGTCGGCGGCGTCGGGGTTGAGCCGGTTCACGAACCACATGCGTTGCTGCGCCAGCGACAGCGGGATGCGGTCCGGCCTGGGCTGCGGGGTCAACGGACGCACGGCCACGCCGTCAAGATCCGGCGAGGACGCGATGGCCTCCGCCAAATCCGCCACGACAGGGGCCTCGAACAGGATTCGGACGCCCAGGCGGATACCGAGAATCTCGTTGACCCGGGCGATCGCCCGAGTGGCCGCCAGTGAGTTGCCGCCGAGGTCGAAGAACGAGTCGTCTGCGCCGACCGAGTCGACTCCGAGAACGTCTGCGAACGCCACCGCGATCGCTTGCTCCATCGGCGTCGACGGGTCGCGGTGTTGCGTCGCCCCGCCCCGGAATTCCGGCTTCGGCAGGGCCCGCTTGTCCAGCTTTCCGACAGGTGTCAGCGGAACCTCGTCGAGGAAGACCATCGACGACGGCACCATGAACTTCGGCAGGAAGCCACCGGCGTAGTCCGCCAGGTCTCCTGCGTCCACCGTGCTGCCCGGTTTCGCCTTCACGTACGCCGCCAAGGCGGTGTCACCGGTAGGGCCCTCGACCCCGATCGTCACTGCGAAGTCGATCGCCGGATGCCCGACCAGAACCGCGTCGATCTCGCCGAGTTCGATGCGGAAGCCGCGAACCTTGACCTGCTGATCCGAACGACCGAGATAGGCCACCTCGTAAGCCGTGCGTCCATCAGGTTTGCCGACCTCGACCCATCGCACCACATCACCGGTCCGGTACATCCGTTCACCGGTCGAGTAAGGGTTCGCGACGAATCGGTGCGACGTCAGATCCGGCCGGCCCCGGTATGCACGAGAGACACCCGGACCGCTGATGTAGAGCTCACCCGGAACACCTGCCGGAACCGCACGCAAGCGGCTGTCGAGCACCAGCGCGCTGACCCCGGCGATCGGCCCACCGATGGTGATGGGCTCCCCGGGCACCATCGGATCGCTGATGTTGGTCATGATGGTCGTCTCGGTGGGTCCGTAGCCGTTGTAGAGTCGACGGCCCGGTGCCCAGCGCGCGACCAGATCCGCAGGCACCGCCTCGCCCCCGACCGAGACGTCCGAGAACGACGGAAGCCCCTCGGGGTCAACCGATGCCAGGGCCGCCGGGGTGATGAACGCATGCGTGACCGCGTTCTCCGCCAGCAACTCATGGAGTTCCGTTCCGCCGTAGACACCGGGCGGAACGATGATCATGGTTGCGCCCGGGCCCGTTGCCAGCAGCAGTTCCAGTACCGACGCGTCGAAACTCGGCGAGGCGAAATGCAGAGTCCGCGAGTGACTGTCCGTTCCGTATCGGCGACGCTGCTCCTCACTGAAGGCAGCAAGACCACCGTGGGTCACCTCGACGCCCTTGGGCTTACCCGTGGTCCCCGAGGTGTAGATGATGTACGCGCAGTTCGACGTTCGCACCGGGCCGCGGCGCTCCGCCGGGTCGATCCGGCCGCCGGGATGCCGGTGCAAACCCGGGTCATCGATGTCGAGCCACTCCACGGTGCCGGGCAGCAGCACCGCATCGACCCGGCGGGTGAGGCCGATCGTGGCGCCCGAGTCGACCAGCATATGAGCCACACGGTCGGCCGGATAGTTGGGATCGACAGGTACGAAGGCGGCGCCGGAGCGGACCACAGCCCACACCGCGAGCACCGATTCGATGCTGCGGGTGATGCCGAGCGCGACCACGTCCTCGGGGCCGAGGCCACGCGAGATCAGTTCTCGGGCAAGCCTGTTGGACCTCTCGTCCAACTCCCGGTAGGTCATGTTCAGGCTGCCGCATACGAGTGCGATGCCTGCGGGATCCATCATCGCGGCGCGCTCGAGCAACTCGATCAGGGTCGCAGGCGGGGCCGGTTGCACGCCTCGGACCGGAACGAGCTCTGCCAACGCCCGTTCGTCGAGAAGTGGGATCTCACCGATGATCGCACCGCTGTCGGCGACCATGCCCTCCAAGACGCGGATCAGCCGCTCGGCGAGCGCCTGCGCGGTCGATCGATCGAAGATGTCGGTGGCGTAACCGAGGAAGCCCGCCAGTCCTGCGGGCTGTCCATCCGCATCCCATTGCTCGGTGAACTCGAAGGCCAGATCGAACTTACTGAACTCGGTGTCGACCGCGCCCGGCGTCACCGAGAGTCCCTCGACGTCGAGGATGGGCCGCGACGTGTTGTTCAGGCCGAGGATGACCTGGATCAGCGGAGTGTGCGCGGTCGACCGGTGCACGGTGAGGGCGTCGACGATCTGCTCGAACGGGACGTCGCTGTGCTCGAACGCGTCGAGATCGCGCGCCCGAACAGCGGCCAGGAATTCGGCGACCGTGTTCGCCAGGGGCACCTCGGTCCGCAGGACGAGAGTGTTCACGAACATTCCGACCAGTGCATCGAGCTCGGGCGCACCGCGTCCGCCGATCGGAGTGCCCACCGCGACATCGTTCTCCGCGCCGGAGCGGGCCAGTGTCAAGGCCAGCGCTGCATGGAACACCATGAAGTTGGAGAGACCGTTGGCCCCTGCCAGGTCCACCACCTTCTGGTGGAGTTCTGCCGGGACGAAGAACATGTGGCTCGCGCCGACCCCGCTGCGCACGTTGGTGCGCGGCCGGTCGGTCGGCAGGCCGATGACCTCCGGCAGATCGACGAGGTTTCGTCGCCAGAAGGCCAGCTGCACACCGGCGAGACTGTCCGGCCGAGCTCCCTCCCCGAAGTTCTGCTGTTGCCAGATGGCGAAGTCCGCGTACTGGACCTGCAGTGGTGCCCACTGGGGTTCACGGCCGTCGCGGCGCGCCTGGTACGCCGTCAGGAGGTCGGTGGCCAGCGGACGCATCGACAATCCATCAGACGCGATGTGGTGGACCACGATCACCAGAAGGTGTTCATCCGGGCCGTCTGCTGTCGGCACCTCCGGCTCGATTCGCCAGAGAGCCGACCTGAACGGGACGGTCGAGGTGACGTCGAATCCGATTCTGGAGAACGCCTGCAGTCGTTCCCACACCTGCGCCTGCGGAATCGAGTCGAGACGCAGCGGTGGCAACGCGTCCATGATCGGCACCACGACCTGCTCGGGGCCTGCCGACGATTCCGGATAGATCGTTCTGATGACCTGCTGGCGTTCCACCAGGTCGACGACAGCGGCTCCGAGAGCTTCGACATCGAGTTCACCGGTGAGCAACAGCGTCATCGGGATGTTGTACGCCCCGGATTCCGGGTCGTACCGGTTGATGAACCACAGCCGCTGCTGAGCCAGCGACAACGGGATACGTTCGGGCGCCGGGCCGGTCGGCTTCACGAAGCGCGCAGGCGTGACGGCCGACTCTCCTCCGCTGGTACGTCGCTGCTCGACCACCGCCGCCAGTTCGGCGGGCGACTGCTTCTCGAAGACGTCCCTCAACGCCACCGTGGTGCCCAGAGCATCGGAAAGCCGGTTCGCAAGGCGTGCCGCGCTGAGCGAGTTGCCGCCCTGCTCGAAGAACGAGGACGTGACGCTGATCCTGTCGACGCCGACGGCATCCGCGAACACCCCCGCGACAATCTCTTCGAGCGGGGTACGGGGTGCGACGAACTCCTCGAC
This sequence comes from Williamsia soli, assembly GCF_017377795.1. Lineage (GTDB taxonomy): Bacteria > Actinomycetota > Actinomycetes > Mycobacteriales > Mycobacteriaceae > Williamsia > Williamsia soli. The sequence continues at coordinate 480,953 of NZ_JAFRDR010000003.1, forward strand.
CTGACTCTGACCGAATTCCGGTGCGGGCAGGGCTTTTCGGTCGACCTTGCCGTTCGCATTCAGTGGCAGCAGCGGCAGGATCACGATGGCCTCTGGAACCATGTAATCAGGGAGCGACCGCGACAATGCTGCGCGGATCTCCCCCTGGTCCAGATCTTCGGCGCCCGCCACGTGCGCGGCCAATCGACGATCGGACGACTCGCCATGAGCCGACACGACGGCCTGCCGGATGCCTTCGATCGCCGTCAGCGCAGCTTCGATCTCACCGAGTTCGATGCGCAGACCGCGGACCTTGACCTGAAAGTCGCTGCGGCCGATGAACTGGCCGTTGCCGTGAGGTAGCCGACGGACGAGATCTCCGGTCCGGTACATCCGACCGCCGGTGCTGCTGCCCGGGTCCGCCACGAACCGTGCTGCGGTGAGGCCGAACATCCCCCCGTACCCGCGTGCAGGTGCGATCCCGCCGATATAGAGCTCGCCGACCACGCCCACCGGAACCGGACGCAGTCGCGCGTCGAGGATCTTGTAGGTCACATTCGGGATCGGCAGTCCGAGTGGGATCGGACCGATGTCTTGCACCTGCCCCGGCTCGTTGGGTTGGTGGTCGGACATCTCCAGCAACGTCGCAGAACTGGTCGCGGCAGCTTCGGTGGGACCGTAGGCCGCCATCAGCCGAACCGGAGAGCCCAGCAGAGTCCGGTAGGCCCGGGGTAGCAGGGCTTCGCCACCGGCGACCACTGTCGTCACCTGGGGAATGACGGCGTCGGCATCCAATTCGACAAGCAGCTCCAGCGCACTCGGCGCGAGGTTGAGAAGCGAGATCCGTTCGGACTTCAGGATCCCGAGGATCTCCTCGGGATCGAAACCTTCTCGTGCCAAACGGATCACGCCACCGACCCGCAGCGCGGTCCAGATGTTCTTCTGTGTCAGGTCGAAACGCGGCGATGAGGCAACCAGGACCGCGTCACCGTCACCGAAGTCGATCTGCTCGCGGTACCAGTTCCACATGTTCAGCAGACCCGCGGCAGGGACCAGGGTTGGTTTGGGTCGTCCGGTCGATCCGGAGGTGGTGATCACGTACGCGAGCCGATCGGCTGCGCCCGGTTCCACCCACCGGTCCGGCAATCCGGTGGCGTCGATCTCGCCCAGGCGATCATCGGTGCCGGGCTCCCCGAGTTCGATCAGCAGGGCCCCGACACCGGTGAGACCGGTACGGAATTCGTCTGTCACAGCAGCATGACTCGCCACGACCACGGTGGCGCCGGTGTCGGCGACGACCGCCACCGCTCGCTCTGCCGGTGCGCCTGGATCGAGCGGCAGGTACGAAGCCCCCGCCTTCCATGCCGCGAGCATTCCGACCACCCAGTTCACGGACCGGGGCGTCAGCAGTCCCACGACGTCGTCGGGACCGACGCCATGCGACATCAGTTCTCGCGCGAGCCGGTTCGCGGCCTGATCGAGTTCGAGCCGACTCAATGCCGTCTCGGGACCGCGGACCGCCACAGCTCCCGGCTTCTCCCGGACCCGCGTGGCCCACTCGGACAGCGGGGTCTGGGTTGTCGCCGATTCGACCTGCAGTGGCACGTCACCGGCCGGGGCGCGGTAGTCCGCGAGGTCACGGTCGCCGACGAGCGTTGCGGCGGCGGCGATCACGTTGTCGAGGGCGTTGGCGAAGCCTTCGGGTGCCAGCATGATGGTCGGAACCAGGCCGGTGAGCACCACCGAGGCGATGGCGTCGGCATCCATCCCGCGCTCGGTCAGTGGCCCGGAGAGCTGGGCGAAGCGATCGTTGAATTCGCGATAGGTCACCCGGGTGCCGTCGTGGTCGATCGCGATCGCATCCGGATCGATGTCGACGGCAGCTGCCAGCAAGGCAGCGAGATCGCGCGCTGTGTACACCTTCGGTGCCTGCACCGGAGCAGCACCGTGGGCACTGTCCTCGAGCCGCTCCGTGGCGGTGCGAATATCGATGTCGCCCACGACCGAAGACGGATCATCGGCGACTGCCTCGGCGAGCAGCAACAGCCGGGCGGAGATGGCCTCCACCGTCGGCCGGTCGAAGACGTCCGTCGCGAAGGTGAGGCGTCCGATCAACGCCCTGTCACCACTCGAGTCGGTGGTGTCATCCAGCGTGATCGTGAGATCGAACTTCGCCCCGGTGGCCATGTCGTCGATGACCCCGACGCTCAGGCCTGGCAGGTCCACCCGGGCCGTCTCGTTGTTCTCGAACGACAGCAACACCTGAAAGAGCGGCGAATGGGACGTCTGCCGGCGCGGGACGAGCTCGCCCACAACACTTTCGAACGGTATGTCGTCGTTGGCGAACGCGTCGAGGTCTGCCGCACGTACTCGATCGAGCAGGTCACCGAAGACGTCATCAGGGTTGACCTCGGTGCGCAGGACGACGGTGTTGACGAACATGCCGACCAGTTCTTCGAGGTCCGCGTGGTCGCGGCCGCCCACGGGCGTACCGACCGTGATGTCGGTGGAATTGGACAACCGCGAAAGCAACGTGGCCACCAGCGCATGCACGACCATGAAGAGCGATGCCTGGTTGCGCTGCGCGAGTTCGTCGAGCGCCGCGACCACCCGATGCGGGATCTCCAGCGGCACGGCGTCGCCCTGCATGGTCCGGCGAGCCGGCCGGGAGCGGTCGAGCGGCAGTTCGAGTACCTCCGGCACTCCGGCCAGTCGACCCCGCCAGAAGTCCAGTTGACCGGCCGCTGTCGATGTCGGATCGTCCGGCGACCCCAGGACGCGGCGCTGCCACTGTGCGAAGTCGGTGTACTGCACGGGGAGTTGTTCGAACTCCGGTGTGCCACCGGCCGTCCTCGCCAGATACGAGGTCACCAGATCGCGCGCCAGCGGAGCCATCGACGCTCCGTCGGCGACGATGTGGTGCACGGTGACCAGCAAGAGGTGCTCGGCACCCGAACGCAGCAGCACTCCACGAACCGGAGGGACGTCGCCGGACGGGCCACCGGTGACGTCGAAGCCATCCTTCGCGAATCGCAGCGCGGACGAGCGCATCTCGTCGATGTCGGCGACATCGACGACCGGAAGGTCGATCGACACCTCTGCGGCGGGGATCACCCGCTGATACGGGCCGTCGGCACTGTCCGGGAACACCGTTCGCAACGATTGCTGGCGGGTCACCACATCGGCGACCGCCGTCCGCAGGGCATCGACGTCGACGTTGCCTGACATCGTCAACGGCAAGACGATGTTGTAGGCGGCGGACTCAGGGTCCAATCGGTTCAGCAGCCACATCGATTGCTGGGCCAGCGACAGCGGTGGACGCTCCCCCGCGACCCCACCCACGAGGTCAGGCATTGCGGTAGCGCTCGGTCCCGAATCCAGTTGTGCTGCCAGCGACTCCACCGTCGGGTTCTCGAAGATCTCTCGGACCGCGACCCGTCGACCCACCAGCGCAGATATCCTCGCGACAGCCTTGGTGGCCACCAGCGAGTTCCCACCAAGATCGAAGAACGAGTCGGTGACCCCGATCGACGGTAGTCCGAGCACCTCCGCCAGCACCTCGGCCAGGACTCGTTCTGTTTCGGTCGACGGCTCGGTCCCGCCGCCGGCCAGCGATTCCAGATCCGCGGAAGGCAGCGCGCCTCGGTCGAGTTTGCCCGAACGGGTCAGCGGGATCTCGTCGAGGAAGACAACGGCTCCCGGCACCATGTGGGACGGCAGCCGGGTGCCGACGAAATCACGAACGGTTTTGGCGTCGAGTGGCCTCGACGCAAGTACATGCGCGACCAGGGCGGTCGCGCCCGATGGCAGCGTCGCGCCGGATGTCGAGGCGAACTCGATGTCCGGATGCGCCGCGAGAGCTGCGTCGATCTCACCGAGTTCGATGCGAAAACCGCGGACCTTGACCTGAAAGTCGCTGCGGCCGATGTACTTGATCTCGAGGCGCTCTCCTCGCCTTTCCCAGCGGACGACGTCGCCGGTTCGATACATCCGGTCACCGGGGGTGCCGTGGGGGTTCGCGATGAAACGCTCAGCGGTCAGTCCAGGACGTTCGTTGTAACCGCGAGCCATGGCCGGGCCGCTGAGGTATAACTCGCCCGTCACACCCACTGGTACCGGCTGTAGTCGATGGTCGAGGACAAGCGAGGTGAGTCCTCGGACCGGCGACCCGATCGTGATGTCGTCACCTGGCTGCATGGGACCGGCAATATCCGCGAAACAGGTTGTCTCGGTTGGCCCATACCCGTTGAACATCCGGCGCCCCGGAGCCCACCGATCCACCAGTTCCGGCGGGCACGCCTCACCGCCGACCACCACGGACTCGAGCTTCTCGAGACCCGAGGGATCCACCGACGCCAATGCGGCGGGCGTGATGAACCCGTGTGTGACGCCGAACTCGGCGAGGAAGTCGTGAAGTTCTTCGCCGCCGTAGACCTCGGTCGGCGCGATGACCATCGTCGAACCGTTGGCCAGAGCCAGCAGCACCTCGAGGACGGACGCGTCGAAACTCGGCGACGCGAAGTGCAGGGTTCGCGAGTCCTGCTTCAGGACGAACCGGTCGGATTGCTCACGCGTGAGATTGGCGAGCCCACCGTGGGTCACGGTCACGCCCTTCGGCAGTCCCGTGGTTCCGGAGGTGTAGATCATGTACGCCGTGTTGGACACTCGGATCGGTGCGCGTCGATCGTCGTCGGTCAGACGAGCTGACGAATACGATCCCACCGTCTCAGCGGTCTGGGCGAAATCGAGTTCGAGCCACTCGATCAGCGTCGGCCGATCCTGTCGCCAGCGCGAGGTCGACAGGCCGAAGACTGCAGCTGAGTCCCGCAGCATGTGTTCGATGCGTTCGACCGGGTAACGCATGTCCACCGGCAGGTAGCCCGCGCCGGTCTTGGCCACTGCCCAGAGACCGACCATGAACTCGATCGACCGTCCCATGCCGAGCGCAACGATCTGCTCTGGTCCTATGCCGCGCGCGATGAGAAGGCGGGCCAGGGCGTTGGACCGCTCGTCGAGCTCGCGATAGGTGATGGAACCGGCGGGCGAGACGGCAGCGTCGCGATCGGCCGCCTGGTCCACGGCCGCCGCCAGCAACTCCGGCAACGTCGCCGAGTCGAGGTCGTCGCTACCGGCCTGACCGAGGACTTCCGCCCGTTCCGTGGCGGTGAGGACGTCCACGTCTCCCACGCGCAGCGCCGCGTCCGACGAGATGAGCTCCAGCACCCGAACCATCATGTGCAGAAGTGATTCCGCGCGTTCATGATCGACGATTCCGGGCAGGTATTTGGCCGACAACCGCAGCACGGGATCGGTCACGGCGATCAGGGTGAGCGGATAGTGGGTGGCGTCGAGGACGTCCGCGTGATCAACCCGTAGGCCATCGATGTCTGCGGCGGCGCTCAGCGCGCTGCGGTCCAACGGGTACGACTCGTAGACCAGCATCGTGTCGAACAGCGAGTCGACGTCCGTGGCGGCGGTGATGTCCGCCAGACCCACGGAGTGGTGATCGAGCAGTGCGGTCTGCCGACCGGAGATCTCGGAGACCAGGCTCGCCAGCTCATCACCGGGATCGAGCACGACTCGCACCGGCAACGTGTTGATGAACAGTCCGAGCATCGACTCGATGCCGGGCACCTGCGGCGGTCGTCCGGACACGGTGGTGCCGAAGACCACGTCGTTGCTACCGGTCAGCCGCGACAACACGAGCGCCCATGCGGTCTGCAGGACGGTATTCAGGGTGACGCCCGATTCACGGACGTAGTCGGTGATCCCCGACATCAGGTCATCGGCCACGACGACCTCGATCTGCCGCGGTACCTGTCCCCTGCCGTGGGCCTCCGTACCTGGGAAGAGCAGTGTCGGTTCTTCGACCCCGTCGAGCGCAGCTTTCCATGCGTCGAGCGACTGCTGCGCAGACTGCGCGTGCAGCCAGGTCAGATAGCTCCGGTACGGGCTCGGCGCAGTCAAGGAGCTCGCGTCTGCTCCGGCACGGTAGAGACCGAGGAGGTCGCTCATGAAGATCGGCAACGACCAACCGTCGAGCAGGATGTGATGGTTGGTGATCACAAACCGATAGGAAGAGTCGCCGCGCTTGATCATCGTGAATCTGATCAGGGGCGCCCGGTCCATCGCGAAGGGCAGAAGCCGTTCGTCCTGGGTGAGTTCGGACACCGCGACCTCTTGTGCGCCCGGCTCCAGATCGGTCAGGTCGTGGTCGGTCCACGGGGTCTGCACAGACGCCGGGATCACCGCCACCGCACTACCGGACGAGTCCGTGAAAAAGGCGCTTCGCAAATTGGGGTGCCTGGCGATCAGCGCCTCCGCGCTGCGCCGCATCCGTTCCGGGTCGAGCCCACTCAGATCGAGGACCATCTGTGCTGCATAGACATCGACGTCACCGGCGGCGAGTTCGGCGTGGAACAGCAATCCGTTCTGCAACGGCGTCAGCGGCCACACGTCGGCGATGTCGTCGAAGCGTGCCTCGAGCTCCTCGATCTGGGGCTGCTCCAGATTGACCAGGTCGAGATCCGAGGGAGTCAGTCCACCGGCACCGGCCGATACCGCATGCAGCGCGATGGACTCGAGGGCCCGTTGCCACAATTCGATGAGCTCGTCGACCTGCTCGTCGTCGACGACCCCCGCGGGATAGTCGATTCCGGCCGACAATTGCGGTCCGCCGGGCGATTCGGTGACGACCGCATTGATGTCGAGCGCTGTGCGCACGGGTACGTGAGCTCCGCGAGTTCCCCGCAGGGCACTTTCCCCGTCCGGAACCCAGGGGCCCGACACACCGGACCCGGCGAGGCGCCCGAGGTAATTGAATGTGATGACCGGCTCGGGATACGACGAAAGTGCCGCGGCGCCTTCGGTACTGAGGTAACGAAGCAATCCGTAGCCGACACCTCGCCGGGGAACCGCAGCCAGTTGCTCCTTGACGGACTTGACCAGATCGCCTGCTGCCTTACCACCGGCGAGCGCATCATCGACGTCGATCCCCGCTGTGCGCAGAGCAACCGGGTACATCGTGGTGAACCAACCGACGGTGCGCGACAGGTCCGCACCCGGGAGCAACTCCTCTTCCCGGCCGTGTGCCTCGAGGGTGACGACCACGGAATCGGCCGATGCGCCCCTGGACCGCAGCCAGTGGGTGGTCGCGAGTGTGAGCGCAGCGAGCAGACCGTCGTTGACGCCCCCATGGAACGCCTGCGGCACGCGGGTGAGGAGCGTGTCTGTCAGGCTCGTGGAGAGGGTGAGTTCCCGATGCCGCAGGGTCGACACCACATCGCGGCCACGGTCGAGGGTGAGCGTGGAATCGTCGACCGCGGCCAACGTCGATCGCCAATGATCCAGCTCATGGAGGACACGTCGATCAGCAGCGAGTTCGTTCAGTCCCCGGGCCCACCGGCGCATCGAGGTCCCCACTGCCGGCAGCGCGGGCTCCTCACCTGCTGCGAGCTGCGCCCACACCATCGCCAGGTCGGGCAGCAGGATCCGCCAGGACACTCCGTCCACAGCGAGGTGGTGGAGGACGAACAGCAACCGTCGAGAAGCCTGGGGCTCGCCGGTCGAATCCACCACCGTCACGCTCATGACCCGGCCCGTAGCCGGATCCATTGCCGCCGTGGCACTTTCAGCGAGAGCGGTCAGCTGCTCGTCGAATCCTGCAGTACCCGGGACGGCCGACACGCTTCGTTCGACGATGTCGACCGTCGGGGCCTCGGCCACCGGGACGACAACGTGCTCGGGGCGGCCGTCGCCGCCGATGTACAGCCGAGAACGCAGCACGTCGTGATGCGCAACGACCGCGGCAACCGTGCGTCGCAGCAGTTCCATGTCGAAGGGGGCCGGCGCAGGCACGACCACCGACTGTGAGTAGGGGCCAACCGAAGCCGGCACTTCCGACATCCACGCCACGATCGGCGTGACGTCGACAGATCCGGTACCGCCGCCAGGGAGCTCGTCGACCACCACCGTAGAACTCTCGTCGCTGGCCGCGGCGGCCAACTCGGCGATCGTCTTGCACTCGAACACATCTCGTGACGAGAAGTGGAAGCCCATGGCACGCGCCCGCGAGACGAGCTGGATCGACATGATGCTGTCGCCACCGAGGCCGAAGAAGGAATCGTCCAGGCCGACCTCGGGATGTCCCAGCAGATCACCGACGATGGTGGCGATCGCCCGTTCCACGTCGGTGGTCGGCGCCCTGAAAGCCACTGCATGAGCGGAGAAGTCGGGCTCAGGCAGTGCCTTGCGATCGACCTTTCCGCTGGGGCCCAGCGGCATCTGCGGCAACTCGACAACGGCGTCGGGAACCATGTACTCGGGCACGCGCGCCCGCACGATGTTCATCAACCGGGCGGTGTCGAGCGGCGTCCCGCCCCCCACGACATACGCGACCAGGCGTTGCCCGTGGGTGCTCTGGTGGACCACCACCACGGTCTCCCGGACCGCGTCGTCGGCCAGCACTGCCGACTCGATCTCGCCGAGTTCGATCCGCAGGCCCCGCACCTTCACCTGGAAGTCGCTGCGCCCCACATACTCCAGGGAACCCGCGGCGTTCCAGCGGACCAGGTCTCCGGTCCGGTACATCAGCGTTCCGGGCGGACCGAACACGCAGGGTACGAAGCGCTCCGCCGTCAGATCCGGCCTGCCGAAGTACCCTCGAGCCAACTGTGCGCCCGAGAGGTACAACTCCCCCACCGCGCCAACGACGCAGGGACGCAACTGGCGGTCGAGAACCCACGCGCGACAGTTCCATACCGGACGGCCGATCGGAACACCCTGCACAACCGTCGAATCGACTGGTGCGTAGGTGGCGTGCACAGTGAATTCGGTGGGCCCGTAAAGGTTCTCGATCCTGACCTCGGGTAGCGCCAGGCGGGCTTGGGTTGCAAGTTTCGCGGGGAAGGCCTCACCGGCCACGAGCAGCAGTCGCAGCGCGGCGGCGTCTCTCAGGCCTCCCGACCCGAGAAAGAGTTGCAGCATGGCCGGTACGAACGAGGTCGCGGTGACGCCCTCGTCGACCATGACCTGTTCCAGGTATTCGGGGTCGAGATGGCCATCCGGTTTCGCCACGACCATCCTGGAACCGACCGCCGGGGAGAACAACTCCCAGACCGACACGTCGAACGTGTTCGGGGTCTTCTGCAGAACGACATCGTTCGGGCCGATACCGTAATGTCCTGCGATCCACTCGAGTTGGTTGACCACCGCGCCGTGAGGCACGGCCACGCCCTTCGGCTTTCCGGTCGAACCGGACGTGAAGAGGACATACGCCAGCGTTTTCGGTGTCAGCGGACCGGAACGGTCCGCGTTGGTGATCTCGCCATCGGACATGTGGGAGAGATCCAAGGACTGCGGCGCGATGACGGGGACACCGGAGTCCGTGAACTGCTCGTGATCACCGGACGCCGCCAGTACACACGCCGGTTCGGCAGTCGCCAGGACGTCCGCGATCCGGGCGCTGGGATGGTCTGGATCAATCGGCACATAGGCGCCGCCGGCCTTGAGTACGGAGTACAACGCGACCATCATGTCCAGCGAACGCCGCAGCGCCACCCCGACCCGTACGTCTGGCCCGACACCGACCTCGATGAGGCGGCGGGCGAGACGATTGGTCCACGCGTCGAACTCGGCGAAGGACACCCGCCGCCCCGCGTCGACGATGGCGATCGCGTCAGGGGTCAGCGCCGCCTGGCGAGCCCACATCTGGGTGAGATCACCGGACTCGATCGGATGCTCGGTCGAGTTCCACTGCTCCATCGTGGCGGCGATCTCTGCGGGCGAGCCGAGGTTCAGAGAACCGACTGTGGTGTCGGGCCCGACGCGCAGCACCTGTCCGAGGAAGTCGATGAACCGGTCGTGGTGCCTGCGTAGTTCGTCATCGGAGTACGACTGCGGATTCGCCTCGAAGTCGACCCGCAAGTTGCTTCCGTGCACACCCGGATAGATGTTCATCGACAGGTCTTCCACCGGACCGGTGGTCAGCACGTGCGTGTGTCCTACGACGTCACCGAGATTGATCACCGGTTTGAACATCATGAGGTTCACCGACGGACCGAACAGGCCTCGCTGCCCGGTACCTTGCCCGATGTCCCGTCTCATGTCCTCGTGCCGGTACAGCTGCCGACGTAGGGCGCCGGTGAGCTCGGTCTGGACCGTACGGATGAGTTCGCCGATGCTCGTCCCGGGGGTGACGGTCAGGCGCAACGGCACGATGTTCGAGACCATTCCGCCCGCACGCCGGAGTTTGGCCGTATTTCGCGCCGATACCGGCAAACTCAGCACGATGTCTTCGCTGTCGGTCATCCGCGCCAGGTAGGCAGCGAACGCAGCGATGACCGCGGGCGCCGTGCTCCCAGCAGCCTCACGGGCGGCCTCGTCGAGGAGCTGTGCGGTGTCGTCCGGCAGGGTCACCGACGCCACCCGGGAGTAGTCGCCCGGCGCGGCGCGGTGTTGCGCGAGCGAAAGCGGGGCAGGCAGGTCGATGGTCCGTTGCGACCAATAGTCCCGATCTTTCCCGAACCGGTCGGAGTCGCGATAGCGGCGTTCCTCGGCGACCACTTCGGACAGCTCCGCACCCTTGCCGGGCGGGATGTCGGCGCCGGCGATCAGGGCGGTGTAGACCTCTGCGATACGGGTGACGGTGGCCATTGCCCCGAACCCGTCCAGTGCTATGTGGTGGGTGCGGATGTACCAGTAGTAGTGGTCGTCACCGAGGCGGATGAGGGTGCTGGTGGTGAGCCGATCCGACAACAGGTCCACATGAGCGCGGTACTCGTCGCGCATCCAGGCCTGAGCGGTGTGCTCGGGGTCTTGGGCGTCCGATACGTCGACAAGCGCGATGCTGTCGTCGATGGAACGGTCGACATATTGCAGGGGCAACGCATCCGTCTCGACGAGGCTCAGGTACCCCGAGCCCATCTCGCGGCCGACCATCTGAGACGCACGGGTGAGGGTATCGAGGTCGATGCTTCCGAACAGCTCGACGTATTGGGCGATATTGATCGCAACCTGTCCCAGACTCTGCTGGGCAAACCAAATCCCACGCTGCGCTGCCGACAGCTCGAATGAGTCGCCGGGCGCGTCTGCTGGTTCGTCGAAGCGGCCAGCACTCAAAATCTCGCGCTCCAATCTCGAACGACTGCTCGGCTCGGCCTCAAATCATGACGTTTGCGTGCTCCGACAAATGTATCGACCGAAGTCTTCATCGTTTACATTGTGCCGAGCAACGGGTTAGTCCAACAGTAACCACGCGAGCGGGCCGCGGTTAACAGACACGCGATATGGCGTGTCTATCTGTGACCTATCGACCAGGCTGTCACACGCGTTACAGGAGTTCAAAGCGGCCCTGGACCGGTTCCGCGATGCAGCTGCAAGCTGCACCAACTTGTAGTTCTCTATGCTAAATATCCCTCATGAGAGGCAATACCGAACAGCAGAGATACCGCAAACGCCTGTCGTGCAATTGAATGGGTCACACACCCGGCTCATTGGAGACAAATCAAACAACGGTAGGCCGCGTGTGCGGCGACGACTCGGTCGGACGACGGCTTATGCGCTCGACAACCGGCTGGCGATGACGCGGAGGTCCATCTCGCTCGTCCGATTCGCACGCACGGGCTGACGCGGCGGCTCGGTGGCCATGTCCAACTGGTTCAAATCGGCGCCGATCCGGGCCAACGCGGCGTCTACGACCGAGGCCACGACCGCTGAATCGGGTTCCGAACCAAGGTTGGGTATGCCGGCAAAGATAGCCGCCACCACGGCCGAGCGATCGTCCATGTTCTGACTGCGGGTGACGGGCATCATCAGGTTGATGGCGGCCAACAGATCGCGGTAGTTGAGCCCGCGGGCGCGGTACCGGACCACAACACGATCCGGCGTCACACGAGTCAGTCGTGACACCGCTTCCGGCAGCTGAGCCAGGGGCACGGCGAACTCCGCGGTGACCTCTTCGTTCCGGACTGTGGAAATAGCCATCTGCTCACCAACCTGTGCGTGTACCCCGACCCCAATTGGGCCAGCGTAGCTATATTCACAGTACCCGAACGAGAAGGGAAGAGAGAATGGCTAAGCTGTTACACGATTGAAGTGTGATCCACGCCACACTCAGCGTCCGCTGGGCGCTGACCTGCGAAAACAGACTCGAGCCACGACCGATTGCCGCACATCTGATGGTGCGGCAACGTCAAACAGTAATGATCTTGACGATCAACTGTAACTTACTTCGCCGAATCTGCTTCCATCGCATCGATGAGGCTCTGCGGCCGCAGATCCGTCCAGTGCTCGTTCACATAGTCGAGGCACTCCGAGCGAGACGCTTCGCCGAAGACCTTGTTCCAGCCCGCAGGGATGTCGGCGAACGTAGGCCACAGGGAATGCTGATTCTCGTCGTTGACCAGCACAAAGAAACGGCCGTCTTCGTCATCGAATGGGTTGCTCATGGCAGACCCTCCTGTCGTGTCTCGCTTCGCGCAGCCCACGACGAGCCCGCCGGATGGTCACCGACGCCCAGGCACCGGGCGTAGGCAACCGCAGGTCAGACCTGTTGTGGTTCTGCGAGAACCATCATTGCTTGAATACGTATCGCGGTAAGCGTATCCGCGAGCCCCTTCGGTCCCGCAACCGCCAGTCCCGGAACTGCCGTCATCAGCGCGACGGTCAACGCGGAATCGTCGATACCGGTTTCACTGGCCATCGCGATCGCGGCGCTCTGCGCGCGAGCCTTCAATTCGCCGAAGCTCACGGCGTGGTCGTTGTCGCGGCTGATCACTGCCGGTTTGTCCCGCGCAGCGTCCGCCGCCGCGAGCACCAGCTGAGTGAGGGTCCTAGTACCCCGATCGCGAAATCCACGTTCGTCGGGTCGGGCCGACGGTCCCCTGCCAATATGGCGGAGCTGCAGTACCACAACGCCCTCCCATCTCGCCTCGTGCGTCGAATGCGACCTACGAAACACGTTCTCGTTGATCGGTGACCTGCATTTGCCCCAACCCAGGTCACCAAACTATAGCTATTGCTCGACCTTTGAATACCAATTGGCCGACATTACATTCACAGAGACGATATCGCCGTGTCGCCGCGTAGTGTTACGCCGGGATTTCTGCGCTAGGTTCGCTATGAATCGGCAGGGGCGATCGCATCGCCATGCGACCATGACGATGACGGGACGGACATGCAAGCGAGGCGAGGCCGAGTTACGGGAACCAGCAGTGCGCGGGACGAACCGGCGACAACAGCGTTCGCTTCTGCAGACGACGGGCTCAGGGGCGCGGGCGGCAACCGCCGGACGAACAGCGTCGTGGCGGACGGTCTGGTCAAACGGTTCGGCACCTTCACCGCGGTCGACGGAATCAGTTTCGCGGTGCCGACCGGAACAGTCCTTGGTTTGCTCGGCCCCAACGGTGCCGGCAAGACCACCACCGTCAACATGCTCGCCACTCTGCTCACACCCGACGGGGGTAGCGCCCACATCGCCGGCTACGACGTGGTGAAGGATCGCGCGTCGGTCCGAAAGTCCATCATGCTGACCGGCCAGTTCGCGGCCCTCGACGAGTCGTTGACCGGCCGTGAGAACCTCATCCTCTTCGGCCGGTTGATGGGTCTGAGGAAAAGCGACGCCCTGACCCGCGCCGACGAGTTGCTCGAAGCGTTCAACCTCGTCGAGGCCGCATCGCGGCGGGTCGGCAAGTTCTCCGGCGGTATGCGCCGGCGGATCGACATCGCGTGCGGACTGGTCGTCCGTCCGGAAGTGGTGTTTCTCGACGAGCCGACCACGGGCCTCGACCCCCGCAGCCGTCAAGACGTGTGGAACATCGTCACGTCGTTACGCGAGCAGGGCATCACAACCCTGCTCACCACCCAGTATCTCGAAGAGGCGGACCTCCTCAGCGACAACATCGTGGTCATCGACAAGGGCAAGGTCATCGCGGAAGGCACCGCGGGAGAACTCAAAGAACAGGTCAGCGGCACGTTCTGCGAGGTGGTGCCCAGCTACCCCGATGACCTGAAGAAGATCAAGGCATTGCTGTCCGACCTGGTGCCGCCCGACCAGATCCGCATCGACCTCGCCCGGACATCGCTGACCCTCCCCGCAGTCATGGCGACCCAGACCCTCGTCGAGATAGTTCGGCGCACAGACGCTGCCGGGATCGAGTTGACCGACGTCGGCCTCCGACGCCCCTCGCTCGACGACGTGTTCCTCAAACTCACCGAGGGCCCAAAGGCCACCGGAGCGCGCCCATGACGACGCTGACCCCGGCCCGGGTCGTGTCGTCCGGCGACAACCATCCGACGGTTCGTCCTGTTCGGCAGTGGCTCGCACTGACGACTCGTTCGCTGATCGGAATGAAACGCCGCGGTGAGTTCTTCCTGTGCGTGACGGCGCCCGTTCTGCTGACGATCTGCTTCTACATCCCGCTGCGCACGATCATGGACGGTTACCCGGGCATGAACTACGCGCAGTTCCTGATGCCCGTGATCTGCCTTCAATCGGTCGGCTTCGTCGCGACCTCGGCAGCGATGCGCGCGGCGACCGACGGCAGCCTCGGGTTGACCAACCGGCTCCGCAGCATGCCGGTCAGCGTGATCGTCCCGCTGATGGCCCGATTGTGCGCCAATGTCGTCCTGCTCGTCATATCGCTGAGCTGGGCGCTGATCTCCGGCCTGGTGATCGGATGGCGCCCGGAGGCCGGACTGCTGAACTTTCTGGGGTTTCTTTCCGTGTCGATGGTCGTGGGGATCATTCTCGCGTTCGGCGCAGACACCATCGGAGCGATCAGCAAGAACCCTCAGGCGACCAGCCAGGCGCTCGCTCTCCCCCAGTTGATCCTCGGAATGCTCTCGACCGGGTTCGTTCCGGAGGAGCGCTTTCCCGACTGGATCAGGCCCTTCGCCCGTAACCAGCCGATCTCCCAGTTCGCAGAACTGATGCGTGGCTTCGACAGCGGGACCGCGACCTGGGACATGGCCTTGCCGTCGGTGTGCTGGGCCGCAGGTATCGCAGCGATCGGCATCATCGGAGGAGCCTGGGTGACCATCCGGAGCAGCAGGCGATGAGCGACGCAGATGTCGACCGCCCGGGCGGCGGCTGGAGTTCTGAGCCTCGCCGCCCGCGGCATCGTGGCGACGACGCCGCGCAGAGCGATCATTGGTGGCGGACGAGCGATTCGGCACCTCGAACGCGCCGGCGAGCCTCTCCCGATGACGAGCCCACCACACGCCTGGACATGTCGAAGTCCCGACAAGAGATCCGTGGCATCGGTTCACGCCGAACCATGGTCGGGCCGTGGACCATGCTCTCTCCCGGAGCCGCGACCTCGGACTGGACCGCCGAACAGATCGCGGAACGGCATGCAGAGGCGACAGCCGGTGTCGGCCAGCGCGTCGACCGCCAGGTCACCACGTTCACCGATCGTGGGTCGCTCGACTATGTCGAGTTGTCTCCTGAACTGCAGCAAGCCGAGACAGAGCGGCTGGATCTGGGTCAGATCGCCGCCCGAGCCGCAGAGGCGGACGCCGCCGAACATGCCACATCGGGCCTGGCGACCCGGTTCCCGTCGGCCGCGGAGACCGACGAACGCGGACTCCGGGCATATCTCCGGCACACCAAGATCCTGACCGGTCGACAGCTGCGGGTCGTCACCCGCGACCGGCTCACGCTGATGCAGAGCATGCTCTTCCCGCTGCTGAGCATGGTGATGTTCAAGGTTGTGCTCGGTGATGCGATCGGTCAGGCGACCGGACAGAACAGCGCGTACGGCACCGTGCCCCTGGTTGTGCTGGTGGGGGCGATGTTCGGCTCGCTCGCTGTCGGGACCCGGTTGATCAGCGAGCGCAGAACCGGTTTGCTGACAAGGCTTTACGTCATGCCGGTACACCGCGGGTCCGACCTCACCTCCCGCGTCAACGTCGAGATGGTCAGGATTCTGGCAAGCACGCTCGTGCTCACCTCGGCAGGAATGTTGATCGGCTGGCGCTTCAATCAGGGCATACTTCCCGCGCTCGGGATCTTCGGTGTCGCGTTGCTCTACGGAGCCGCGTACTCGACCATTGTTCTGACGCTGGCGGTTTCCGCTTCGAACGCTCCCCTGGTTCCGATCATGTCGCTGTGCACCAGCCTGTTGATGTTCTTCAACTCGGGCTTCTCACCGATCGAGGCCTATCCCGAAGTTCTTCAACCGCTCGTGCGCAACCAGCCCATGACATGTGCGATCGAGACCATGCGCGCGCTCGCGACCGGGGGGCCGGTCGCGGAGAACCTGACCAAGACCGTCCTGTGGGCGGTCGCCGCACTGTTGCTCTTCATCTACCCCGCGATGCGCGGGTACCGTCGTGCCGCAGCTTCGAGAACCTGACGACGGCAGAACGGCGATGACGTGAGACAGATCAACGGTCGCGACGCGGTGTTCCTGTATCTGGGCGACGACGGGTCCGCCTCGACTGTTCTCTCGTGCAACGTCGTCGAGAACCCCGACGGTCAACCTCTCCAGATCACCGTCGAGGACATCGCCGCCTGGGCGCAGGTACGCATCCAGATCAGTGATCTCTTCCGGAGCAAGCTCGTTCGACTCCCTGGCGATTTCGCGCTCCCGTACTGGATGCGCGATGCCGACTTCGACATCGGTGACCACATCGAGATCCATCGGTCCGGTCGCCGCGACTGGGGTTCGGTACGCGCGCAGTTGGCCCGGCTGGCAGACGCGCCACTCGATCTGCGCCGCCCACCGTGGAAGTTGCATGTCATACCCGACATCGAGGGATTCCCAGACCGCGACGGACTGGTCTCGTTGGTCGCATTCCACTGTCATCACGCCGCCTTCGACGGTATGACGCTCGGTCTGATCTCCACGCAGATGTTCGGGGACGAGAGGCTCATCCGCCCCGACGAGGTCGTCGGCGAGGCGGTCGTGTCCCGTGCTGCCTTGATCCGGCGTGAGAGCGCCCGATTGCCTGCTGTCGCGTACCGGTTCATCCGCGGCGCTCACACCGCCTTCCGCGATGCCCGGCAACGACCGTCCGACACTCCGTCGGTTCCGGACACTGCCTGGCCCGTCACCCGCTTCAACGGCACGTTCACCGGGCCACGTACCGCGGACCTGGTTTCTCTGCCGCGTGACGAAGTCCTCGAATTGAAGTCGCGCGTCGAGGGCGTGACGGTCAATGACCTGATGCTCTCCGTCATCGGCGAAGCGCTCGCCGGCTATCTCGCCTCTCACGGCGAATCGCCGCAGGCCTCACTGTCGTCGTTGGTTCCGGTCGCCACCAGATCAGAGAGACCGTCGAACACGCTGAATCAATTCACATTCATGGTCGCGAACATGCACACAGACGAGCCCGACAGGGCCGTGCGTCTGAAGAACATCGCAGCCGGCACCAAAGCCGAGAAGGCACGTGCGCTGGCAGCACATGCCGATCGCACGGACAACGCGATGGTGGAGGTGACTCCCGCTCCCGTCCTGCGCTTGCTCGCCTACCTGGGTCGCCGCAGCCGACGGCGTCGCACAGCCCAGACACGGGCGCCGTTCAACACCGTGGTGTCGAACGTACGCACACCTGACATCGAACGAAAAATATTCGGTTGGAACATCGTCAACGGTTTCGCCATTCAGCCCATCGCGACCGGGACGACACTTGCACATTCGGTGCTGAACCGGCAGAACATGATCAACATCTCGATCACCGTCGACGGATCGGTGATGCCCGACACCGGCGACTACTGCGATCGTGTTCGCGAATCATTTCGGGAACATCAGAAGGCACTCTCCTGAGTCGTCCCGGACAGTGTGGCAACTACCCGCGAGCGTGCTCGGTCAGGCCGTGGCGTCCAAGGAGGCAATGACTTTCGTGGGCCGGATCCAGATCACCAATTCCCCGGGTACCCCGTTTCGGTCGCCGAACTCCTTCGCCCGATCGGCACCCATGTATCTACCGCCGCACGCCGTCGCGATCCGATGAACCTCGGCAGGATCGTCGCTGACCTCCGCAATGCCCTGTACCTGGACGAACGCGTACGGCGGCTCCTGTAGGTCGACGCACATGACAAGTCTTCCATCGCGGGCGATTGCTTTGCCCTTGGCCGTCCCGGCACCGGTGTTGAATGCCAGACGATCGCCGTCGACCACGAACCAGACCGGGGCCACCAAGGGGCGGCCGTCGGTCGCCGTGTAACCGAGATGCCCGGTCCGCGTGCCGGTCTCGAGAAAGGTCCGCACTGCTGGATCTGTCAGAGATGTCATACCGGCAGCCTAACCGGCGTTGCATCCCGGTGGCCATTGCCGCTCGATCATCGATGCGCCCGCGGCGTCGGCCGGTTGTCGGCCGGTTGGCGCAACATCCGCAGAGAGAACGACTCCGTTGCGGGATCGTAGGCCCGAAAGGGGATCCACTGCACGAGATAGAACGGCATGGCCACCAACAACATCTGGATGATTGCCTTACGGCGGCGATCGGGAAGCCCGTGGACCCCAAACGTGCGTTGATCCCTCAAGCAGTAACGGAAGTAGGGCCCGACCGGGGTCAGGTACCGGCGACCGGAGATCGTGGCGTCTGCTCCGGGGATGAGTCCGATGTGAACACCGTTGCGTTCGATACACAGGGTCAGATCGAGGTCTTCGAACACATCGTCGCGCATGCAGCTCATCGGGCGCGCAGCGTCCCACGCCGACTTGGTGATGACCATGTTCGACCCGAAAAGCCTTGGTGTGTCGGCCCGCTCTCCTGCCGCAAGCTTCATCCTGGTCTGCTCGGTCAATGTACGATGTGAGCGTCGGAATCGTTCCTGGAATGGCAGGTCGTACGCGGTGCACATACCCACGCCCGCTTCGTAGGTGTCGCCGTGTGCGGCGAAGAAGTCGAGGATCGCCTGCGCCCACGACGGGTTCACCCGAGCGTCGGCGTCGATGCGAGCCATCAGCTCACCGCGCGCACTGTCGAAACCCACGGTGCGTGCGAACATGACACCCTGCTGCTTCGCCTCGACACGCCTGAACTTCTGGCTGATCTGCGTGAACCCCTCGACCACCTTTGCCGTGTCATCGGTCGAGTTGTTGTCGACGACGACAACCTCGTCGATCAGCGAGATCTGGCTCAGCAAACTGTCCAGGCATCCCCGTAGGGCCTCGGCTTCGTTGTACGCAGGAACGACGACCGATAGTCGGTATGTGGTCACCAGACCAAGCTAACGACACGGCCAGGTGAATGCACGTCACTCACGCGATGGATTCCGCGATCTGCCAGGCGACCATCATCACCGTCGCGTGTGGCCCGCTCGATCCGGCGGTCGGCAGGATGGACGCATCCACGATGCGCAGCCCCGGCATCTCCCCGACTCCTCCGAGCCAATCGGTGCGCACACCCATGGGCATCGTTCCCCAGGCATGTTGGGAGGTCCGGATCACCGGTTCGATCCGCGGCGACCCCGGTTGCACCAGTGTCTCGAAGTCATCTCCGCCGAGCATGGAGACGACCTGTTCCGCGCAGCGGCGAATCTTGTGTTCATCCTCCGAGGACATCTCACCGAGGTCGACGCGCAGCCGCGCCACCGGATCCCACGACATCGATCCGGAAAGCTCGGGGTGCATGAGCGCAACGCCGAATGCGGGTGACGAGGGCGGCAGACCATCGATGAATTGTGCGAAATCGTCGTTGTAACAACGCACTTCCACACCATCTGCCGTGTGCAGCACGGACTGGAGCAGCGCCCTGGCAGGTTCAGGGCGGCCACCGGAGGCCGTGAACCGCACCAGTTGTTCACGATGCTCCCAGACCTCGACGCCTTCGATCTCGACCACTTCCGATCGCGCCAGGAGCTCTGCCGTGCCGAGGGTTCCGGCGCACAAGATCACCTCGTCGGCCGAGAGCACCTGCTCCCCTACCACGACGCCGTTGACGCGACCACCTGCCCGTCGGAGCCCGACGACCTGGGAATGGGTCAGCACTCGCACGTTGGGCCTGGCACGCGCCTTCTCCAGCAGGCCCGCGGCAGAATGCCGCGACCAGCCGTCACGATTGGAGCGGACCCGCACGATCCCGACATCGGGCCACGGCGACGTCCCCGTGTCGAAAGTCTGCTTCTGCCAATATTTTTCGAAAGCGTGGGCGTACGAATGCAGTTCGTCGTCGGCGAACAACGACACATTCATGACCCCACCGCCCGGACTACCACCGTCAAGATGGTCGTAGGCCTCTTCGATGGCGCTCATCGGCCACATCTGCGGCGACCAGCCGTCGAAATCGGCCCGATGCCAGCGAACGAAGTATCCACCGTTCACGGCTGAGGACCCGCCGAGCCCCCGCCCTCGGGGTAGGTCGAACCCCTGCTGACTCGGGTAATGCACGACCCGGTCCGAACCCACCCCGATAGGAAGCCGATCAAGCCGAAGTGAGGAAGCAGACGGGGCGCCGGCGCCGGCCTCGAGCACGATCACCTTGCGTTCCGGTTCACGCGAGAGACGCTCGGCGACAACACAACCACTGCTACCGGCGCCGACCACGATCACGTCGGCACCGGCGTCTGCTGCAGCGGTCACCCGACTCCGCTACGTGTTGCCGAGGGTCGCGATTCGGTGGTCACCGAGTTGCTGATCCTGGGGTAGAGGGCATCGGCGCTACGGCCGGCAAGCGCCCCCTGCCACAGCCCGGCGCCATAGGCGAGATCATCGAGCCGCTTGAGCGCCATGAAGCGCCACCACCCGACCCTGGCACCCGGTTCGGGATTCAACAGTTCCAGACGGACCCACTCGTACGCCGCCTCACCGACCGCCACCGCCAGCAGCAGGGTCCGAAAACGTTTGGACACCAAAGCAAGCAGGAACGAGAGCGGCCAATAGTGCCGACACAGCGCGGATGCTGACTGCAGCAATCCGAAGCCCACCGACTGGGCCGTCAGCTTCGCTGCCATGCGTGCCGCGTCCGGCATCGGCGACACGCGTTTGTGGAGCCGCCCACCGATCACTCCGAAGACGACGAGTGCAGCCAACACCCCCCACGCAGTCCCGGTCACGAGGGCGGCCATGGCGGCAGCCATCGGGACGGTCAGGGCCAGCGGTGCTCCGAGGCCGGGGTGGCGGCCGGACAGCAGTGCGGCACCGGTGCCGTAGTAGCGCTTGCGATCGAGACTCTTGGACAACCGGCTGCGATGGTCGTGGGCGACGGTCGCGATCGGGTCGTACCGCAGTGACCAGCCACGCTCGTGCAACCGCCAGCACAGGTCGACGTCTTCGGCGACCTCCATGGTCTCGTCGAAACCTTCGAAACAGCTGCGTCGCATCACCATTGCGGCACTGGGTACGAACGGGATGCGTGAGCGCGGGGCGATGGGGCCTTCGCGGCGGCCCATGTCGAGCGAGGAACACAGCGCCTCGTACCGCGAGGTGGCGCCACCACCGGATTCGAGAGCCACGATGCGCGGCGCCACGAGCGCGACCTTGGGGTCGGAGAAGTGCCCCACCAGTTTTGTCAGCCAGTCGTGCTCGGGAACGACGTCGGAATCGAGGAATGCCAGCAGTTCGGTGTCCGCCAGCGCGGCCCCACGGTTCCGGGCGGCAGCAGGACCCTCGCTGCGCTCGGTCCGCAGCACCGTTGCCCCTGGGGCCAGGACCGGTACCGCTGAGCCGTCGTCGACTATGACGACCCGGTGTGCGGTCAGTCGAGGGAGCAGCCGGTCGATCCCGGCTTGGTTGTCCCGCACGGGCACAACCACCGTGATGTCGGTTTCGGAAGGTCCGAACATGGGCCGCGGGTGGCCCACCCCGGCGTCCAGCAACTTGCGGGCGAGCTGTGAGGTGAGCCGATTGTGCACCATCAGCCTGCCGTCGGCGTCGAGCAGTCCGCCGGCCACCTCAGAGAGGTTCAGTAGCCGCAGTGGTGAGCCGCCCACGATGTGACGTCGGTCGTCGGACACGGTGCAGTGCGGATCGATCTGAACCTGGAAACCCGTCGGGGGTAACGCAGACCCCGGGTCGACACCCACCGCCGTCTGTTCTGCCGCAGCCGTGGCATCGCGGCGGTTGTCCTGATCAGAGATCACCGCAACATTCCCATCGCGTCGGGGTGCCAACGTTCGAGTGCCTCGGTCAGTCGCGCGACCATCTCGTTCAACATTCGCCTCCCGTCGGGGGCCGACGCCTGCGTCGGATCGCCGAGAACCCCGTTGCCACTCACTGCTGCCACACCCCCTGAGCGCATCGCTGTCATCAGCTCCGACACCGGCGCCACGTTGCCACGTACCATCGATTCCTGCCGCACCGCCTCAGGTGAAAGATGCAGCAGCAGGGATGTTTCGGTGAAACCCGCGTGCGCATCTCCCCCTGGCGCGCCACAGCCGTACCAGGCAACCTCACGGCCTTCGTAACGCAACTGTTTCACCGCGTTGGCCAGCACCGATCCGTTGCCACCGTGTCCGTTCACGAACACCACGCGTTCAGCCCAGCGGCACGCACTGCGACCGTACTCCACCAACAGCGACATCAACACGTCCCGGCCGATCGAGATGGTGCCGGGAAACCCTTCATGCTCCCCCGCCGCGCCGTAGTTCAGCGCAGGCGCCACGAGCAGGTCGGGGCCTCCGTCGCGCGGGGCAATGCGGCCCGTTCCGACAACGGCCTCTGACACGGCCGTCGCGATCCGGACGTCGGTATCAAGGGGCAGATGGGGACCGTGTTGCTCAATGGAACCCAGTGGAACGATCACGGTTGCGCGGCGCCCGTCCAATTCGGTCCAGCTCTCGAAACCGAGTCCGCCAGACGATGTCATTCGGACAATGCTAGCCCGTCTGTGTCGCGGTCTGAAGGGTTTGCCTCGGCGAACCGAAAGGCCTAGCTCGACCCGAGCATGTAAACGAAGGTCGACCCGAGCAAAGGAGACGAAGCCGGAGGCGGAGCTCGACCCGAGCAAAGGAGACGAAGCGAAGCGGAGCTCGACCCGAGCAAATGCTCGGTACCTGGTTTACTGGGGAACCGACTGTACTGGTTTGAAATCATCATGCGAGCGAGCAGCGCAGGTGGTCAACCACTCGACGATGAGGGGCGACACATGGCAAAGAGCGGACCGCTGAGCGGGACAAGGGTAATCGAGTTCGCAGGGATCGGACCCGGACCGCACGCGGCAATGATGCTGGGCGATCTGGGCGCCGAGGTGGTGCGCATCGAGCGCCCCGGCAAGCTCCCGCAAGACGGCCAGGTGGCCGACCAGCTGCTGCGCAACCGCACGATCGTGGAGGCGAACCTCAAGGACCCCGTCGACAAGGAGGCGATCATGAACCTGATCGCCAAGGCTGACGTCGTGATCGAGGGTTTTCGTCCCGGTGTCACAGAGCGACTGGGGTTCGGTCCTGACGACGTCGCCGCAGTCAACCCGCGCATCGTCTACGGCCGGATGACAGGCTGGGGTCAGGACGGACCTCTTTCACAGGTGGCCGGCCATGACATCAACTACATCTCTCTGACGGGCCTGCTGCACGCGGTGGGGCGCGCCGAGGAACGGCCGACGCCGCCGCTGAATCTCTTTGGTGATTTCGGTGGTGGATCGATGTTCTTGGTGCAGGGAATCCTGGCTGCGCTGCTGGAACGAGAGAAGTCCGGGAAGGGCCAAACCGTTGACGCCGCAATGGTCGACGGGGTCTCCGTCCTGGGTCAGATGATGTGGGCCTGGCGCGGAACCGGCTTCTGGGGCGACAAACGCGGCGCCAACCTCCTCGACACCGGCGCGCCGTTCTACGAGGTCTACGAGACCGCTGACGGCAAATACTTCGCCGTGGGTGCCATCGAGCCCCAGTTCTACGCTCTTCTCCTCGACGGCATGGGCCTGACCGACGACGAGACCCTGCCCCATCAGCTCGACATGCCTCAGTGGCCGGCGATGAAGGTGCGGTTCGCAGAAGTGTTCAAGTCCAAGACCCGCGACGAGTGGACCGCGATCTTCGACGGCACCGATGCCTGCGCATCGCCGGTCCTGGACTGGGACGAGGCGACGCAGAACAAGCACCTCGCCGCGCGACAGACACTCATCGAGGTCGACGGGGTCACGCAACCGGCTGTGGCACCGCGCTTTTCGCGCTCCGTGCCGGACGTTCCCGCCGCGCCGGCCCGCGCCGCGACAGATCCGGCGACCCTCTGGCTCGACTGATCCCACAGATGCACATCGTCCGGTCATAGGCACACGTTGCAACGTGTGCACATGACTGGACGGTGTGCTTTTGTGTCTGTCAGATCTTGGTCGCGCCCATGTCGACCTCGATCGACGACGCGGTGATGAACCGGGCCTTCTTCGAACACAGGTACATCACGGCGTCACTGATGTCTGCGGACTTGGCCATCCCGGGCAGGATCGGCAGGAAATGTGGTTGGTACTCGGGCATCTCGAAGACCGCGAATGCGTCGGTGTCCTCGATACACATCGGGGTGTCGACTCCGTACGGGTGAACGGTGTTGACCCGAATGCGGTGCTTGCCCAGTTCTTTTGCCGTGGTGTGCGACAAACCGACCAGGGCATGCTTGGACGCCGAGTACGCGGCCTGCATGGGCATCGATTTGATACCCGCCACCGAGGAGATGATCACGATCGACCCTCCGTTGTCCGCGTCGATCATCGCCGGGATGGTGGCCTTGAGGGTCTTCCAGGTGCCGTTCACGTTGACGTCGATGACGTCCATGAACTGGCTCTCGGTCAGCTCGTGGACCGCACCCCAGGTGAGCACGCCGGCGTTCGCGATCACGTAGTCGAGGCGGCCGAACTGCGCCACTCCGTCGGCCACCAACTGCTGCTGCGCGGCGAGATCGCGGGTATCCGCTTGGATGGCAAGGATGTTGCCGCCGGCTTCCTTCACCAGGCGAACCGTCTCCTCGAGGTCCTCAGGTGTGGCGGCCGGATATCCGATCGCCGTGATCTCCCGACAGACATCGAGACCGATGACCGAGGCACCCTCTTCGGCGAACTTGATCGCGTGACTGCGACCCTGCCCGCGGGCGATACCCGTGATGTAGACGACCTTGCCGTCGAAATCTCCCATAGCAGAACTGTAACGTGTTCTAGTGGCGCGTGGCCAGGTTTGGTCCCGAGAAACACACCCACCCGCTCCGGTCAAGACCAGGGGGCCGGAGACCACTGGGTGTGACCGAAACGGGTGGGTGTGCGGTGGAGATCTATGCGGTGGTCTCGCCGAACCGCTTCTCGAAGCCCTCGGGGATGATGATGTCGTCGCGAGTGAGCTCGTGAATGCTCTTGCGGCCCAGACCCATCAGAGCGGAGTCGATACCGCCGCGGAGGATGTCGAGGACGTTCTCGACGCCGGTCTGGCCGTTGGCGCCCAGGCCCCACAGGTAGGCGCGACCGATCATGACGGCGTCGGCGCCGAGGGCGAGCGCCTTGACGACGTCACTGCCGCGGCGGATGCCGCCGTCGAGCAGCACCTGGATGTCGCCGCCGACCGCGTCGGCGATGGGTCCGAGCATGCGGATGGTGGCCGGGGTGCCGTCGAGGTTGTTGCCACCGTGGTTCGACACCGAGATCGCAGTGGCGCCGATGTCCACGGCGCGCTTGGCGTCGTCGAGGCGGGTGATGCCCTTGACCATGAACTCTCCGCCCCACTGCTCACGCAGCCAGGCCAGGTCTTCCCACGACGGGGGCGCGGTCTGCATCCACTGTCCGTAGGCGCCGAAGAACGTCGGACCGGTCTGCCCCTTGTCGACGACGTTGGGTGCGGTGAGGTCCGGGATGGTGAAGTTGCCCTTGTTGAACCAGTCCCAGGCGTACCGCGGCCGGGCCGCGAGTTCGGGCGCCAACTTGAGGAGAGCTTTGAAGTCCACCTTCTCGGGGATCTCGGGGCTACCCCAGTCCCGGCCCATCGAGAAGGACCAGTCTGTGGTGACGATCAGGCCTTTGGCGCCGGCTTCGCGGGCCCGCTCGGCGCGCTTGAGGATGTCCTCGCGGGAGTTGAGCCAGTAGGCCTGGAAGAAGATCTTGTCGTTGACCGCGGTCACTTCTTCGATGGGCTTGCTGGCGAAGCTCGACAGTCCCATCGCGGTGCCGCGGGCCGCAGCGGCGCGTGCGACCGCGACCTCGCCGTCTTTGTCGACGGCCTGCACGCCGGTCGGCGAGATCATCACCGGCAGCGAGATCTCTTGTCCCATGATCGTTGTCGAGAGTTCGCGCTCGGCGCTGGCACCGACAACATGCGGGGCGAACCCCAGTTCGGAGAAGGCCTCGACGTTGTCACTGAGCGTGACACCTTTTTCACTGCCGGCGACCAAGGAGGAGTACACCGACTTGGGCAGGCGTTTCTTTGCCCGCCGCTGGGCTTCTAGAACTGTCTCGAACCAGGGGTTCGCCATCGCCATATTCCTTTGCTCACCCGGCAGCACTGCCGGGGTTCTTCGTTTACTTGGAGGAGGTCAATTCCGGCGTGAACCCCGCGAGTGGGTTCTCGTCGCAATCTCGGGACGGTGGCCGCGTCATCAGGGTCAGCGGGACACCGCGGGAGTGGTCCTTGTTGGCCGAGGGCACACTGCGGTCCTCGGCGAGCAGGGATTCACCGAAGCCCTGCACACACTCGGGATCGGGGCCGGCCAGCGGCAGACCGGTGAAGAACTTGGCGGCCATGCAACCACCACGGCAGGCGTCGAAGTGCGCACACTTCGTGCACGCGCCTGCGTTCTGCGGCTCCCTCAGTTCCAGGAACAGATCCGATTCCTGCCAGATGGTCTTGAAACCACCGTCGGACAGGATGTTTCCGGCGAGGAAGTTCTCATGGATCGCGAACGGGCAGGCGTAGACATCACCGATCGGGTCGATCAGGCAGACCACGCGCCCCGCGCCGCACAGGTTCAGGCCGGGCAGGGCACCCTGGCCTGGTTCGGCGAACGCCGACAGGTGGAAGAACGAGTCCCCGGTCAGCACACCGTCGCCGTGTTCGACGAGCCAGTTGTACAGGCCTCGTTGCTGTTCGGGCAACGGATGCAGGTCGTCCCACACGTCCGCACCGCGACCGGACGGACGCAGTCGGGTGATACGCAGCGTGGCACCGAAACGATCTGCGAGCGCCTTGAACTCGTCGAGTTGGGTGACGTTCTGGCGGGTCACGACGACGCTGATCTTGGCGTCGGCGAAGCCTGCCTCGTGCAGGTTCTCGAGCGCCTTGATGGCCATGTCGAATGAACCCGGACCACGCACCGCGTCGTTGACCTCGGCGGTCGCACCATCGAGAGAGATCTGCACATCGACGTAGTCGGAGGCGGCCAGGCGCTGGGCGACCTTCTTGTCGATCTTGAGTCCATTGGTCGAGAACTTCACGCCCACCTGGTGATCGGTCGCGTAATCGACCAGTTCCCAGAAGTCCGAGCGGACGGTCGGCTCACCACCGCCGATGTTGACGTAGAAGACCTGCATGCGTTGGAGCTCATCGATGATGGCCTTGCACTGAGCGGTGTCGAGTTCACGCGGGTCACGCTTGCCCGATGACGACAGGCAGTGCACGCACGACAGGTTGCAGGCGTACGTCAGCTCCCAGGTCAGGCAGATCGGGGCGTCGAGTCCTTTTTCGAACTGATCGACAAGGCGACCGACAGGTTGGCGGGGCGCGGCGGGGCGCTCGAGAATTGAAGTCATGGCAGAGTCCTCAAGGGGGTGGAGTTCGCGAGGGCGCGCGAGCTCAAGAGGGGTGGACGATCATGCCCGAAGCAGCTAGTGCGGCAAGCGCATTCAGGTAGAGCGGACGGTCGGTATCGGCGATACCGGCAGCGGCCAGGGCGTCGTTGGCGCTGGGGTGATCGGGCAGCGACTGCACCACTTCGACCACTGTCAGATTCTTGAGAAACGACAGCTTACGAGTGCCGAAGTGGTACAGCAGCGCTCCGAACGGTTCCGGCCGCAGTGCGACCGAAGAATTCAGCACCCACGCCCGATCAGCATCGAACACACGATCAGTCGTGGCAGCGGTCATGTCAGTAGACGCCGCACATGCCGTCGATCGATACTTCTTCGACCAACGACTCCGAGACCAGTTCGGTTTCGGTCGAGGTGACGCTGTCGGACTGCGAAGCCGGGTTCTGAGCGGTCATGTGGTTGCCTCCAGATGTAGTCGGGACTGTGACCACCACCATAATGGCACTCAGTGCACAAATACCAGCTTTGAGTAGAAGTCCTTTGAAAAACGCCATAAACCACCCGAAAGGACAGGTGGCCCAGGGCTGCGCGTGCCATCCCCGGTGATGCGATCACCTCCGGCGGCGATCCTGGACACCATGTCCACCGGGCTCAGTGAGATGGTCGAGGGGGTCTGGAGGAAGCCGGAGGCGGCTGGACCCAGAGAACACCGAGAGGAGCGTGACGTGGATTCAGCTGATGCACCGCAACCGACAGTGGTGCGATTGCGCGGCTCCGGCGGACTCTCGCTGGCGGCCGACCACTGGAGGCCGGTCCGGGGCGACGACTCCCCCGCGAGAACGATTCTCCTGCTGCATGGCGGTGGTCAGACCCGCCATTCATGGAAGAGCACCGGCCGGATCCTGTCGCAGCGTGGTTCCGATGTGATCGCACTCGACAGCCGAGGTCATGGTGACAGCGACTGGGACCCGGAAGCCGACTACAGCCTGCAGGCGCAGAACAGGGATGGGCTGGGGGTACTCGACCAGATCCCCGAGTTGACCGGACGACATGATCCGGTGACGATCGTCGGCGCAAGCATGGGCGGCATGGCAGGGATCGGCATCTCTGCACTGGCTCCCACCGGCGCGGTCGACAAACTCGTGTTGGTCGATGTCGTCCCACGCTTCGAAAAGTCCGGCAGTCAGCGTATTCGGGACTTCATGGCCGGCAATGTCGACGGATTCGACGATCTCGATCAGGCCGCCGCCGCGATCGCCGAGTACTTGCCGCACCGCCGGGGCACGGGCTCCACGGCAGGACTCAAACGGAACCTTCGCAGGCGCGACGACGGCCGCTGGTACTGGCATTGGGATCCTGCGTTCCTCACGCCCCCGAGCGACGAGTCCATGATTCGCACCGATCTCTTGGAACGGCAGGCCCAGTCACTGACCATTCCGATCCAGCTGATCAGAGGCCGACTCTCGGACGTTGTCAGCGAACAAGCCGTCCGCGGTTTCGTCGAACTCGTCCCGACGGTCGAAGTGGTCGAACTCGCCGGCGCGGGACACACGGCAGCAGGTGACGACAACGACGCGTTCACTGCCGCAGTACTCGACTTCGTGGATCGGTGAGCAACTACCATTGCATCTGTCGCACCCGCGACCCGAGCCGATGCCCGGGGCATGGAAGGATTGTCCGTTGACCAGCAGATTGCGGGTGCCATGACCGCCCCGATCGGCAGGCGACCCAGCACGACGAAATCGAAGATCACCGACGCTGCGATCGATCTCTTCACCGAGTCCGGTTTCGACGAGACGAGCGTGGACGATGTGGCGGCCGCCGCCGGGATCGCCCGCCGGACTCTGTTCCGCTATTACCCGTCGAAGAATGCGATCGCCTGGGGCGACTTCGATGAACATCTCCAGGACATGCGCCGCCTGCTCGCCGAACTGCCGACGGACATGCCGATGGCCGACGCCTTACACACCGCATTGCTCGCTTTCAACGAGGTGCCCGCCGAACATCGCGAACACCATCGGCGACGGATGCGCCTGTTGCTCGGCGTTCCCGCCCTGCAGGCACATTCGATGCTGATGTACACCGGGTGGCGCAACGTTGTCGCCGAGTTCGTCGCGTCGCGAACCGGTAGCGACCCGTCCGGTCTCATCCCCCAGACCGTGGCGTGGACACTGCTGGCCACGGCCCTGGCCGCTTACGAACAGTGGCTCGACGATGCGAATGCGGACCTCGACGAACTCCTGACCCAGGGCAGTCGGATACTGACCCACGGACTGGACGAGGTTCTCACACCCGTGACCGACAGCAGGTCGGGGCCGGGTGTGGGCACTGGTAATCTAAACTAGAACGTGTTCCTGTTTTCGGGCACAGTTCTCCACGACTAGGAGGTACGCCGGTGACCGTGTCCCCGCACAGCACCCGGAGCGTTGTGCTGACCGTGGCCGACGTGATCGAGGAGACCGGCGACGCGAAATCGCTGGTCTTCGATGTGCCGGAAGACAGCGCCGAGCGTTTTCACTACAAACCCGGGCAGTTCCTGACCCTGCGGATCCCGAGCGACCAAACGGGATCCGTGGCCCGCTGCTACTCGCTCGCCTCGTCCCCCTATGGCGATGAGAAGCCCAAGGTGACCGTCAAGCGGACAACCGACGGGTACGGCTCGAACTGGATCTGCGACAACATCCGAGTCGGTGACCAGATCGAGGTCCTGCCACCGTCGGGTGTGTTCACCCCCGCGGACCTGAATGCGCCGATCCTGCTACTCGGTGCAGGCAGTGGCATCACCCCCGTGATGTCCATCCTCAAATCTGCACTGTCTCAGGGCAGCGGTCGGGTGCTGCTGGTCTACGCCAACCGCAGCGAGAACGACGTGATCTTCGCCGCCGAATTGCGCGATCTGCAGCAGCGGTTCCACGAACGTCTCACCGTGGTGCACTGGCTGCAGTCCGTGCAGGGCATGCCGTCGGTGGAGTCGCTCGCCACTCTGCTGCGCCCGTTCAAGGCGTACAACGCCTACATGTGCGGTCCGGGACCGTTCATGGACGCGGTGCACAA
Organism: Williamsia soli; assembly: GCF_017377795.1. Taxonomy (GTDB): domain Bacteria; phylum Actinomycetota; class Actinomycetes; order Mycobacteriales; family Mycobacteriaceae; genus Williamsia; species Williamsia soli. Next base: position 511,583 of record NZ_JAFRDR010000003.1, read on the forward strand.
AGCCCTGGCCGCCATCGAGATGTCACATCATCAGGTGCACGCCGAGGTCTTCAGCTCGCTGTCCGGCGACCCTTTCGAGGACACCGCACCCGCCGAACTCACCGAGGACGAGATCGCAGACGCCGCGTCGGTGGAGGTCGAGCTCGACGGTGAGGTCCACGAGATGTCTTGGCCCAGAAGTCAAACCCTGGTCGACATCATGTTGTCGGCCGGACTCGACGTGCCGTATTCGTGCCGCGAGGGTGAGTGCGGATCGTGCGCGTGCACGGTCACCGAGGGCACGGTGGAGATGGAGAACGTCGGCGCGCTCGACGAGGAGGACATCGCCGATGGCTACATCCTCGGATGCCAGGCCCGGCCGACGTCGAACACTTTGAAAATCGAGTTCTGAACCACGTCAGCGCATCTCACGAAAGTACTTTCGCTGCTCTCCGGCCAGGTGTTCCGTGGCGTAGCTCAAGGCGGTGCGTCCCATCTCGGCTGCATGCTGCTCCAGGAAGTCCAGTAGGACAGCACGGTCCACCCGTTTACCGGTTTCGCGGAGCATCCAGCCCACCGCCTTCTGGATCAGATCACGACGATCATCGAGAATCAACGGTGCCAACTCGAGCAAGGTTGTGCCGTCGCCGCGTTTGATGAAGGCGTGCGTCGCGAGAACCGCGACTCTCCGCCGCCACAGATCGACCTCCGCGACCAGCTCGAACAAGAGCGAATGATCCCCTCCGACAAGCGATTCGCCGAGGATGTAGGGAGCCGACGAGTCCACCAGATCCCAGTTGTCGACGCGGCCCTCGAAGACCGCGTCGAGATAGCACTGCACCCATTCCCGACGGTCCGACTCCGAATGCGCCCGTTCGAAACCCGACCGGAGCAGCAGCAGGCCGGTCAGCCGGTGCTCATGGATCTCACTGGAGAGCAGGTCGCGGACACCCGCCCGGTCGAGACCGCGAAAAGCTCTGGCCACGGGGCGTTGCGCCGGAACTCTCACACCGATGAACCGGTCTCCATCGCCGTACTCACCGGGCCCGGTCTTGAAGAACCAGGCCGAGCTCTCCGCGCGGGCAGGATCGGCAAGACCGGCCAGGGCCGCCTTGACCGCCGCCGCGGTCGGCGCCGGCCCGGCGGCGGGCATCAGCCGATCAGTTCCGAGATCGGGGTCTTCTCGAGCAGTTTGGCCCGCATCTTCATGACGGCGCCGGCTTTACCTGCGCCGACCACTGCGGTGAAGACGCCACCGCGGCTGTAGTAGACCACGAACTTGGTGCCGTCGTCGGAGATCACGTGTACGTCGTCACCGGCCGAGGGATGCCCCAGGGCCTGAACCTTGACCTCGAACTGGTCGCTCCAGAAATACGGCACGAACGGGCGGGCGTTCGATTCGTCGACCTCCAGGATTGCGTACGCGACCTTCGCGGCCTGCTCGATGACGTTGTTCCAATGCTCGACCCGCGACGGCACGCCGTGCTCGTCGCGCCAGTTGGCGACGTCTCCGATGGCGTAGACATCCGGCGCACTGGTGCGGCCCACCTCGTCGCACGCGATGCCGCCGCCGAACTCACGGTCGGCCAGCGCGATGCCGGACCCCTCCAGGTAGTCGACCACCGGGGTCGAACCGATGCCGAGGACCACGATGTCGGCGGGCAACTCCGTCCCGTCCGCAAGCGTCACGCCCGACACCCTGTCGTCTCCGGTGATGCCGGTGACGCCGACGCCGGTGCGGATCTCGACACCGCGATCCGCATGGATCCGGCCGACCATGGTGCCGACCTGTTCACCGAGTGCGATCGCCAGCGGCGCGAGGGCCGGCTCGACGACGGTGACCTTCAGGCCCTTTGTGCTCAGGCTCGCAGCGACCTCGCAGCCGATGAACCCTGCCCCGATGACCACCGCGGTGGACGCGTCCTCGATCTCCGAGCGCAGCGCCATCGCATCGTCGTAGGTGCGCAGGGTGTGCACGCCGGATCTGCCCGCCGCGAACGGAAGGCTGCGGGGATCGAGACCGGTTGCCAGAATCAGGGTGCTGTACGCGACGGTCTCCGCTGCCCCACCCTCGACCGGCTCGACGGTCACGGTGTGTGCATCCGGATCGATTGCGGTGACGCGTGTTCCGGTCCGCAGATCGACATTCTTCTCGGCGTAGAACTCCTGCGGTTGCAGGTCGACGTCGTCCTTGTCCCCGGTCAACACCGCCTTCGACAGTGGCGGTCGGTCGTAAGGGATCCGGGTCTCCTTGCCGATGAGGATCAGCTCGCCCTCATAGCCTTCGTTCCGGAGATCGGCCACCAGTCGCGCGCCACCGAGACCGGCCCCGACAATCACTATTGCGGCACTCATCGCCACCTCACATCCCCACGGATCCTCGTGCTATCCGGGCCCGACCTGTTGCAACCCGGCAAGCAGCCAATTTCCGTCGACCTTACGCATGTCCGCCCAGCGAGTGACAGCCACCACCTCCGGCTCGGCACGTGCAGCAGGTAACACAATGCTCTGGTTCACGAAAACCAGCACCCGCGCGGCATCCTTGCTCATCCGGTTCACCGCGGTGGCCAGCACCCGACCCGTCATCACGACCTTCGATTCCACCGCGGTCGGCAACACCACCGCGGGCCCCTGGCTGCGGAACTCGAGAAGAAGCCGCCCGGTGAGTTTGGTCCCGACGGTCCGCTGCTGCGCGGTCAGCGAATCCGGGCCGAAGGTCATCAGGGAGCCGACCGCGTCGGCGGTGGCCAGCTGGACCTCTTGTCGCGCATCCTCATCGGCCCGGCCGGGGGCGGCCGGCCCCATGAAACCCACCACCGAGATGGCGATCAGCACCACCAACACGATCGTCAGGATCGGCCCCGCCACAGCGGGTCTGGTCAGGTTCTCCCCGGTGGCGCTCATTGCAGCTGCGTCCGATCCATCTTCCAGCGGCCGTCGACCTCTTTCATCGTGACCAGCAACGCGACCCGACTCTGAGCCGGGTCGGCTCCCAGCACGGTCGGATTGGTGCCCTCGGCAACCACGAGGACGTCGGCCGAGTCGTCGGTGGCCTCGCCGACGATGCCTGCGGAGAGCACCTGCCCGGTGCTCGGCACCCGCAGCCCGCCGATGACGTCCATCAACTCGATTCGTGCGTTCTCTAGGCGTTCGCGTTGCGGGCCGGTGGTGACCTCCAACGCACCGTCCACGAACTCCTCAGCCCGCGCCGGATCGATGGTGAGCAGGGTTGTCACCGCGGAACGCGTGTCCGCCAGGACATCCGCATCGCGGGCGCGGTCCGACACCGCGCCGCGATGCATGGCGATGAGGACGATCGCGGCGACCAGGGCTGCCACGCACACCACCGCACAGCCGCTTGTCACCGCTATCACCGCACGCCGACGCCCGACCGCACGGGCCGCCCACGCCTGCTCCGCCGCCACGCTCGCGCGCTCGGCGTCGACACGGGCCTCCGCGACCCGCTCGCGCGCTGCCAGCAACCGCCGCGACGAGGCAGCCGACGACTCATCCTCGCCTGCGCTCACAGCACCTCGTCCGCCCTGGCGATCTTCCAGTCCCCGCCGGATCGTTCGAACCTGACGTCCAGAACCTTGGTGTAGGCGACGGATTCGGCACCGGGCCGCTCTTCGGTCACCGCTGCCGACACCACGGTGTCGACATGGTCCGCCGCAACCGACGCGATCGACGTGTGCACCGGCCTCCACGTCACGGTCACCGCCTGGGTCGGGGCGGTCGGCGAGTCGAGCAGCTGCCCGTACTCCCGGGCGAACTCGTCGGTCACCACGGCCAGCGCCCGCCGGCGCTGCGATTCGGTCTCGCCCGGGTCCGAGGAGAACAGCTCCGACACAGCCGGTCCCGCCAGCTCGAGTACCTCGGAACGGTTGGTGGCCAATTCTTCGTCGCCTCGATGGAGCTGCCAGGCCGCCATCAGAGCGACCGCGCAGACGACGACCACCACCAGATTCGCCAGATACCAGCACCACATGCGTCGCGCGGTCACGGGTAGAACTCCAGGGCCGAGATCTTCAGGGCACCCTCGTCGGGCACCATGTCGACCTGTAATCGGAAGCGTTGCACCGCGGGAACCTGCGTCTGGTCGTCGAGACCGGTCCTCACCTCGATCGCCGCGGTGACGAGCAGTGTCGCGCGCTCACCTGACCTCGACGAGATCCCGACACCGTCGACAGTCCCTGTCGAGACCGTGCCGATCTTCTGGACGAATGCCGTGAACGCGTCGGTGGATTGGGCGAACTCGTCCCCGAACCTGCCGGTGGCGCCCGCGCGGATCTGCCTGGCGCGCTTGCCACCGTCGCCCGCGTCGGGCGTCAGCAACACCTCGACCCGCTCGGCGGCGGCCTGCATGTACTGGGCGTCGGTGAACCCGCGGTCGGTGTGGGCGTATCGATATCCGCCGATGGCTGCGACGACTGCCGCGATCAGGACTGCGACCACCAGACCCGTGAGCCACCGCGGGCGGGTATCCGGCTCGCGCTCGCCCAGTTCGGTCTCCAAGGCGGCCAGTTCGCGCTCGGCGGCCCGCAGGTGCGCACGGGCAGCCTTGTCCGTGGCGATCAGGGCGCGTTGCTCCCCGGATACGGCAGGGCGCAGTGCGCGGACGTTCAGCACCGGTACAGCCTAGTAGAACACGTTCAGTGAATCGGTGAACCCGTCCGTCCGGCACAAGGGCGTGTAAAGAAACGATTTGTCGCTAACCGCGCCGAATCGCGCCTGCGATGGTTACATGGTTTTCCACCACACTGATTCGGAGGTCCTCGATGGCCACTCACCCGACACTGGCTGGTTCGCCGCCTGCGAATCCGGTGTCGCGCCCGGCAGATACCGCGCGACCATGAGTGTCATCGTCGGGTACCAGCCCGGCCGGGGTGGTGATGAAGCGGTCGAACTCGGAGCCAGCCTGGCAATCGCACTGTCCACCAATCTGGTCATGGTCATCGCGACACCGAAACCGTGGACGACCCCATCCCTGGCGCGGGTGGACGCTGAATTCAGTGCATACGCCCGACGGTACGGCGACGACGCCGAGGCTGCCGCCCGCGCGCATCTGGCCCTGCGTGCTCCGCACACCGAGGTGACCTACCTCCGGGTCAGCGAGCGGTCGGTGTCCAAGTCGATCCAGAAGGTACTCACCGAGCACGACGGGGAAATCCTCGTCCTGGGTACCACCCACGGGTCCGACGACGGCCGGATGTCCTTGGGCGTGACGACCAGTCGACTGATGCACTCGAGCTCCATCCCGCTGGCGCTGGCGCCCAAGGGATACAGGTGCGCCCGTATCACGGGCGTCACCTGTGCGTATTCAGGCGACGACCACAGCGAAGACGTGGTCACGTCAGCCAAGGCGCTCGCCGCCCGGATGGGTGTTCCGTTGCGGGTGGCCACATTCGGCGTCACACCCGCGGACATGTTCCCACCCGAGGTCGGTTTCGACGTCGAACGCAGCGTGTTGGAGGCGTGGAAGGAACAGATGACCGCATCGATGCAGAAGTTGGTGTCAGACAAAATCATCGATGACGGTGTTCCGACGAAGATCAGCACCGGCAACGACTGGGACGCCGCATTCGACGCCATCGAGTGGTCCGACGGTGAGGTGCTGGCGATCGGCACCACGCCACGAGACGCGATCAAGCGGGTGTTCTTGGGCTCGAGGGCGGCGAAAATCGTTGCCTCCGCAACTGTTCCGGCAATAATCTTCCCAGGCTGAGGTGTCCACATGGATTTGAGCAAAGACCCGGCGCAGCAGCCCGGCGCACTGAACACGAAAACCCTCTTCCGGCGAAAGCCGATTCCGAAAGGCGACGAAGCCGAGGCCGACACCGGCCTCGAGCGCACGATCACCACCACACAGCTGGCCTGTTTCGGTATCGGTGCCACCATCGGCACCGGCATCTTCTTTGTGATGAGCGTGGCCGTGCCGGACGCGGGCCCATCGGTGGTCGTGGCGTTCATCGTCGCCGGCATCGCCGCCGGACTGGCAGCAATCTGCTATGCCGAGATGGCGTCTTCGGTACCGGTCTCGGGCTCGACGTACTCGTACGCCTACGCCACGCTCGGCGAGATCGTCGCAATGGCGGTGGCCGCGTGCCTGCTCTTGGAATACGGGGTGTCGACGGCGGCTGTCGCGGTGGGCTGGAGTGAGTACCTCAACGCACTGCTCGGCTATCTGCACATCCCGCAGATCCCGCAGGCCCTGAGTGCCGCACCCTGGGACGACAATTCCGGGTGGGTCAATCTGCCCGCCATCATCCTGGTCGGACTATGTGCACTGTTGCTGATCCGCGGCGCCAGCGAATCAGCGAAGGCCAACTTCGTGATGGTCGCGATCAAGCTCGCCGTACTCGCCATGTTCATCGGAATCGCCTTCGTGGGTTTCAATGCCGACAACCTCAGCCCGTTCTTCCTCCACGGGGCGGACGGCGTGACCGTCGCCGCCGGAGTGATCTTCTTCTCGTTCATCGGCCTCGACGCGGTGTCGACGGCCGGCGAGGAGGTCAAGGATCCCCAGCGGACGATGCCGCGGGCGCTGATCGCTGCCCTGGTCACCGTTGTCCTCGTCTACGTCTTGGTGGCGCTGGCCGCTGTCGGCGCCCAGACCGCCGCAGATTTCGAGGGACAGGAAGCCGGACTCGCCGCGATCCTCGAAGAGGTGACCGGCCAGACCTGGCCATCGATGGTGCTGTCCCTGGGAGCGGTCATCTCGATCTTCTCGGTGACCCTGGTGACCCTCTACGGACAGACCCGCATCCTGTTCGCGATGGGCCGCGACGGCATGCTCCCCAGGTTCTTCACCCGGGTCAACGCCCGCACGCTGACGCCGGTGAACAACACCGTCGTCGTCGCGGTCATCGTTGCGTTGCTCGCGGGATTCGTTCCGCTGGACTACCTGATCGACATGGTGTCCATCGGCACGCTGACAGCGTTCAGCGTCGTCAGCCTGGGGGTGATCCTCCTGCGGCGTCGCGAGCCCGATCTCTACCGGCCGTTCAAGGTGCCGTTCTATCCGGTCACACCCGTCCTCGCGATCGCGGCATGTATCTACATCCTGTACGGATTGCACTGGTACACCTACGTGTTCTTCTTGCTGTGGGTGTCGGTGGTGCTCGTGTACTACCTGGTCTACGGACGTAAACACTCACTGCTGAACGTCACGTCCGACCCCCTCGGCGGCGCCGCGACCATTCCGGGCCACGGCGCACCACCGGGTCAGTCGCCCCCCGATCGATCCCCGTAGGTCACCCGCCACAGGGCGGTTCGTAGGGACTGGCCGGAAGATACTGTCGCCATTCGGCTTCGGTGATCTGGTCACCGGCCTCGCTGCAGGCCCTGGACAGCATCAGATCGGTGTCCACCGTCCAGGACATCACCGCACCGCCGTCCCCGGCGGCCAGGACAGTGCGGTCGTCGTCGGCGAACCGGACGTCGAACACCTTCCCACCGAACGCCCTGAGCACCACCAGGAGGTCGGGACGGCGTTGATCGGAGACATCCCACGTCCAGATCTCACCGGCGCCGCCCCCGACCACGATCGTTTCTCCATCGGATGAATAGGCACCGCTGTAAATCTGACCGACCGGACCCGACAGTCGGGCGGTGATCTCAGGACTGCGGCGACGGGTGATGTCGATGGTGGCGAGTTCCTTGGTCGACGACGTCACCAACAGCGCGTCGCCGTCTGGCCGAAAACGGACCGAGAGGGCGGCGGTGTCGAAGACCTCGATCGCCGTCAGCTGCTGCGGCCGCGTCGGATCGGTGAGGTCGTACACCGACACCGATCCGCCCGGGGTCGCGAAGGCGACCGATTTCCCGTCCGGGCTGAGCGACGCCCAGGTCACGCCCTCGCCCACCTCGATACTCGAGACGACTCTCGGGGCAGCCAGGTCGGACACGTCGATGACCGGCAGCCAATTCGACTCGAGACCGCCGGTCACCGCGATTGCGGTGTCCTCGTTGATGTCGACGGTCTCGTTCAACGTCTGCAGGGCTCGCACTCCCGGGCCGAGGAGTTTCGGTTCCCCGGGATCGGAGTAGTCCGCGAAGTAGATCGTGCCGTCAGCAGATCCCAGTGCGGCCAGCCGACCGGTCGCCGAGACACCGATTGCTCCGGAGAACGAAGCATCCGGCGGCGGCACGAGCTCGGGCCCGACCCTGACTAGGTTCGGGCCATCCGAGACGCGCAACCGGGTGACCTCTCCCGACGGCCCACTGCCGGCAAGGATGTCTGGGCTTCGGGAGCCTGCCGGTATCTGGAAGATGGTCTCCGGTCCCAAGCGGATCACGGGATACGTCCTGCGCCACGCGGTGACGACCCCGTCGTCGGCCGTGGCGACGACCTCACCGTCGACGTACACGACGGACGTGAACGTCGACGGCCCGTGCCAGATGCGAGCCGCGTCAGGATCCGAGGCGCGCAGGTCGAACTCGCGGACGGTGTTGTCCGACCCCGCTGCTGCGAGCCGACTGCCGTCGTCGCTGATGCTGATGCCGTTGACGTAGTTCCCGAATCCTTCGATGGTCCGCACCAGAGACGAGCCACCGCCGGTGATCAGCGCATAGAACTGCACCTGGTGACTTTTCAGTCCCATCGCAAGTTCTCCGGTCGGAGCGAACACCAGACTCAGGGCCTGCTGGTTGTCGGCCCACTGGTTCAGCTCGATGGGCGGCAGTGGCACCAGGCCCGATCCCGAGACCGTCCACAGATCGACGCGTCGTGCCACGCTGCTCGTGGCGAGTACCGAACCGTCACGCGAGAAGGCGACAGCCTGCCCGGTCCCGGCGACGTTCGGCATGGTCGCGGCCACCCAGTTCGCACCTTCGCGCTGCCAGCCCAACACACCGACCTGCTCCACGGCGGCCGCGAGCGTCCTGCCGTCGGGGCTGAGCGCCACCCCGTTCACCGGCTGGCCGGTCGGCAGCACCGCCGCGCGGATCGGTGTCAGCGGATCGCGGATGTCCCACACCTCCACCGCGGCACGCCCCCCGAGCACGAGGGTGTTCGAGTCAGCACTGAACGACAGAGCACGTAGTGCCTCGTTGGAGTCGTGGCCGCCGAAATCACCGAGCCGGTGCGCAAGCCCGCCCAGCACCACGGGACCGGTCGCCCCTGGCGCCGTGGTGTAGAGGGTGACGCGATTGCCGGCATCTGCCATGGCCAGCAGTCCACGCCCGGGACTGTAGGCGACCTTGACCGGACCCACCGGGCCGAGGAACCGGGCGGGGGTGGCGATCGCGCTGTTGTCGATCAGGTTGGACCGCGCCTCCAAGGTCGGTGACGTGCGATAGGCGATCATCGCCAACTGCCGGGCGAGAGCCGGATCGCGCTCGGTGAGTTCGCCCGACTGCACTGCGAGTTGTCGGCTCAGGGCCTGTCTCTGGAGCTGCTCGGCCCGATTCCGCTCCTCGACCGCGTCTCCGCGTGCGATCACCGCGAACGTCGCGGCGAGCGCAGCGACCAGCGCCACCACGGCGACGCCGAAGGCGGTTCGCCGCAGTTGCCGCACCCGGCGCCGCTCACCCGCCTCGAGCCTGTCCTGCTCTTCATTGCTCGCGCGCAGGAATTCCGATTCGGCGCTCGTCAGTCGCGGTTCATCTCGCTCGCCCGGGATGGAGTCGTTGACCATGCCGAGCCAGGCGCCGCGGATCAGCAGTTCGTCGGCGCGGTCACCCGACTCCCACAAGGTGAACGCTTGCCGGAAGCGTTTGTGCATCAACAACCGAGCACGATCACCATCGATCCACTGCTGGAGTCTGGGCCAGGCGGTCAGCAGGGCCTCGTGGGTCACCTCCGCGTAGTCGGCGTCGACACTGACCAGCCGCGCCGCCGCGAACCGTTCGAGCACCTCGACGGCCCGCGCGGTCTGTGGGCTCAGCTCTGCCTGCGAATCCCTGCCCGGCACCGGGTCGGCGATCGCGATACCGAGCGCCTCGAGCGGTGCCTTCCGTCGACTGACCCAGTCGTCGTCGACGTTGACCATGGCGAGGAGCTGGCGCCTGGCGAGATCACGCTCCGCGTCGTCGAGATCGGAGTAGACCGCTTCGGCGGTGCGCTCGACGGCGCCGCTGATGCGGCCGGTGGCGAGATAGTCGGCGACGGTGAGCCGGCGACGATCCGAGTGCGACCAGGTCGCCAACAGCGCGTGCGAGAGCATCGGCAATGCGGTGGCTCCGGAATACCCCGCGGCTGGAGCCACGTCGGCCAGCAGCAGCTCGACCAGATCGTCGTCGATGTCCAATCCTGCCCTGCGGGCCGGCCCGGTGATCACCTCACGGAGCTGGTCGACGTCCATCGCCGCCACCACCACCTGCGAATGCTGCAGGACCTCGACCAGGAATGGCACCGCCGAGACCCGCGCGTAGTAGTCGGCGCGCAGCACACCGACGACCACTGCCCCGGGACCACCACTGTCGGCGACCAATTCCGTCACGGCCTCCAGAAACTTCTCCCGGGCCACCGCGGGAGCCAACGTCCAGAGCTCCTCGAGTTGATCGACGACAACGAGCAGCGGCCCGTCTCCGTCGCCGGTCCCGTCCGCAACGACCGAGGCGAGAGCCGCGACAGGATCTGTTCCGGGCACCATCAGGGTCGACCGCCAACCCGCCAGCGACGCGCTCCCCACCGAGGGAAGCAGACCGGCGCGGACCACCGACGATTTGCCGGCGCCCGACGGCCCCACCACGATCACCATGCGCCGACGGGGATCCCTGCTCGATGCTGCCGACGAGACAGCGTCGACGAGGCGGTCGGTCACATCTTCTCGGCCGAAAAACCACTCTCTGTCATCGATCTGAAATGACTCGAATCCGCGATAAGGCGTCGGGGCGATTTCCGAACGGGTCGATACTTTTCGACGCGCCCGCCGTACCGCGGACCACCAGACATCGGTGTCGGAATCATCCACCCCGCACGTTCTGAGCACGGCGAAAAACATTTCTTTACTGGCGGCGGTCGGCGCGTGATTGCCGGCCAGCCATCCGCTCACCGTTCCGAGCAGGGCGTCGGATTGCTCGACCAATTCCCTGACCGTGAGACCGGCATTCTCGCGAAGTTCGGTGAGTGCCCGGCCCAGGTCCTCCCGTGTCTGAACTGTTTCCGCATACATGCGATACCAATCCCGTCTGGCGATCTTCCTCGTTGAACAGCCACTTCGCTGTACGGATTCCGTATCGACTTGCCCCGATACGCCACTTCAGGTGGCGATCGTTTCCTGATCCTGGAAATGATAGACAGGTCCGCTTGTGCGGCAATGACACGCCTGGGTCGATAGGCGAAGGGGAGCTTCAAATGCACACAGAGGCAAGCGATTCAATCGTCTATTCAGATGAAAAGGATTCGCGGCCCACACCGCTTAGACTCGTTCGCGAAACGAATGACAAGCCGCAATTGTCATCTCGCGAAATAGAGGTGTTATTGGCTTGGTTCGACGCCGATTCCAAAGATGCTGCGGCAGCACGACTTTATATCTCGGCCGCGACGGTGAGCACCCACGTGACACGAATACGGGCCAAATATGCGGCCTGCGGCAGGCCGGCGAAAACCAAATCGAGCCTGTTCGCCAGAGCCGTCCAGGACGGGTACACCCGCCTCGAGGACTGGTGAGCGCTCAGCGCGGCATGTGTGCGGCGGCCAATGCGTCGAGGGTCAGCTTCGTGACCTTTCCCTGAGCCCCGCGGGGCAGTTCGGGGACCACGATCACCTCGCGCGGGACTCGCGACCGGGACAACTCGGTGCCGACGTAGTGCTTGATTTCTTCCTCGGTGACCGTCGCGCCGTCACGGGCCACGACGAAGGCACGCAGTCGTTCTCCGAAATCCGCATCAGCGACCGCGATCACTGCGGCGTCGACGATGTCGGGGTGCCGACCGAGCGCCAGTTCCACCTCTTCTGGGAAGACGTTCTCGCCGCCGGAGACGATCATGCCGTCGCTACGGCCCTCCACGAACAGACGTCCGGCGGAGTCGAAGCGACCGGTGTCCCCGGTCGCCAGCATGCCGCCGAGCGTCTCTTTGCTGGTGCCATTGGTGTACGTGCTGATCTGGCTACCCGACCGAACGAAGATCTGACCGGTCTCTCCCCCGGGAACCGGAACGCCGTCGCGGATGATCGCCACGGCGACCCCCAGCGGTGCACGACCTGCGGTCGTCGGTGCCGCGGCCAGATCCTCCGGGGTGGCGATCGTGATGTAGGACGCCTCGGTGGCGCCGTAGAGGTTGTGGAGTACCGCGCCGAATCGGGCTTGAACCGATCGCACCAACGACTCGTCGAGCTTCGCGCCGCCGGAGGCGATCATGCGCAGTCGCTTTCGGTCGATCCGGTCGAGATCACGATCGTCCAGAGCCATCAGACGCCGCAGCATCGTGGGTACCATCATCACCGCGGTGCAGCGATTGTCGACCAACAGATCCAGTGAGGCCTGCGCCCTGAATCTGCGGTCCATGACGACGGTGGCGCCTGTGAGCAGACACACCATGGTCGCGAGCAGCCCCCAGCCGTGAAATGCGGGCGCACACATGAGCACGGTGTCCGACCCACGGATAGGGATCTTCGACACGAACCCCGCAGGCAATGACATCGCCGGACCGCCATCGCGGGGCGCGCCCTTCGGTGCTCCGGTGCTCCCGCTGGTGAGGATCACCAGGGAGGACTTCGACGACGGGGCCGGGGGCAGTGCCGTGGAATTGCCCGCCACCAGCCCATCCACCGTCGCCGACCTGGTCACTTCATCCGTCCACGCCACGTACCGGCGTACATCCGCGTCCACGAGTTCGAGGACTGCGGCGAACTCCGCATCGTGCAGGATCACATCCACCCGTTCGCGGGATACCACCTCGGCCATCTGCTTGGCCCCGAGGTCGGTGTTCAGCAACACCACCCGGGCGCCGAGACCGATCGCGGACAGCAGGCCGATCACGGCATACCGGCTGTTGCGGCACATCACGCCGACCGTCGGCTGGCCTCTGGGCGCCAAGACCTCGCGCAGTCCGTTGATGACCCCGTGGCACTGCTCCGCGAGACCGTTGTAGGTGACCTCACCGTGGGGGTCGATGATTGCGACCCTCTCGCCGTACATCGCGGCGTACACCGCGGGCCCGGAGGCCTCACCGGCCTGGCGGCGCAATCTCGCGATCTGGGGCACCAGCTTCGCGCCGGGTAACGCGCCCGCGCGCCCCAGCTCTCGGACCGCCAGCAGTTCCGTCTTCAGATGGCCGAGCTTCGACACCGCTCACCACACCATCGGCGCGAGGTAGCGCTGAGCGAAGTCGCGTACCGACTCCGGCTCGGACCGCGCCTCGTCGATCGACGGGGTGTCCAGGTACGAGATGACCAGCCGAACAAGGATTTCTGTCACAGCATGGAGGTCGTCGTCCGGCATCTGGGCCCCTGCGCCGCGCAGGGTCTGCATGATCCGCCCGGTGACGATCTCGATGAACAGACCGGTGACCGAGTTCGTGATGCCCTTGAGCGCGTCCCGTTCGTCGACCATCATCCTGCGGATGAGCGGGTCTTCGTTGACCAGCTCTGCGCCGGCGAGGAAGGCCTCGACCACGGCCTCCTGCGGCCCGTGCCCGACGGTGGCCTCCTCGAGGACGATCATGCCGTCGAGGTAGATCCGCTCGGCCACGCCGAGCAGGAGTGCTTCCTTGTTCGGGAACCGTCGGTACAGGGTGCTCCTGCTCACGCCCGCACGCTTGGCGACGTCGTCGACACCGGTACGCCGGATGCCGTTCTCTTCGAACTCTTTACGCGCCGCCTGCAGAATCGCGCCTTCTTGCTCACGCGGCGATGCGGTGTTGCGGACCTTACGTGCGGGACGGGTCGGTGACTGCGGCATCAGACGCGCCGCACCGTCACGGGGAGGTTGTCCCTGGGCACCGGCAGGGCGCTGAAATCCATCGGCATCGTGTAGTCCGCCGGAACCGACCACTCGAATCCGCGCAGCAACTGGTGCATGATCGTCCGAATCTCCATCTGGCCAAAATACAGCCCGATGCACTTGTGCACCCCACCACCGAACGGCGACCACGCCATCCGGTGCGACTTGTCCTCACGACGCTCGGCAGTGAACCGCTCGGGGTCGAAAACGTAGGGATTCGACCAATACTCGGCGTCGTAGTGATTGGTCAGGCTCGGCACCGTGACGATCGAGCCCTTGGGTACATAGTGCCCGAGGACCTCGGTGTCCTTGATCGCCATGCGGGGCTGACCCGGCACCGGCGCGCACATGCGCAGCGACTCCTTCATGATGATGTCGAGGTCGGTCAATGTGGCCAGATCCTCGTACGCGAGTTCCGGGCCGAGTTCGAGAGACTGGACGCGGGCGCGCTCCTGCCACTCAGGCGACTTGGCCATGCGATAGGCCATCTGCGTCATCGTCATCGTGGAGGTGTCGTGGGCGGCCATCAACACGAAGATCATGTGGTTGACCACGTCCTCGTCGGTGAACCGGTGGCCTTCTTCGCTCTCGGCGTGGCACAGCACCGAGAACAGATCAGGCGACTCCCCCGCCCGCTTCTCGGCGATATGACTCATGAAGAAGTCCTCGAGTACCTTGCGTGAGCGCAGACCCTTCCACCAGCGTCCGCCCGGCACCGGGTGGCGTACCAGCGCTACTCCTGCCCGCACGGTGTCGATGAAGGCCTTGTTGATCCGATCGGCCTCGGCCTGCGGCAACTCCAGACCCATGAATACCTCGAGGGCGACGTCGAGCGTGAGGGCCTTGAACTGGCTGAAGAGCTTCACCTCACCCACCGGGAACTGCTTGATGCGCTCGGTGATCATCGGCTGCATCTCCTGCATGTAGCCCTTGAGCACGGGCTGGGTGAATGCCTGCTGCAGGATCAGCCGATGATGGCGGTGCTCCTCGAAGTCGAGGAGCATCACGCCACGGTTGAAAAACGGGCCGATGAAGAAACTCCAGGCGGGCCCGTTCGCAAACGCCTTGTCCTTGTTCATCAGGATCTGGTCGGCCGCCTGCGGACCGCGGCAGGTCACCAACTTCTGCCCGAACGCATTGATGAACGAGACCCGCCCGAACTCGGACTGCTGGGCGTCGGCGAAGGCGAACGGATCGCGGCGCATCCTCATGATCTGGATCGCGCCGTTGGTCTTCGACCCGCGCACCGATTTCAGACCGCTGTCAGGTGGGGCCTGCGCCAGGATGACCGACATTTACCAAACCTCCGCTGTGCTGAACGCCCGCTGTTGGAACGTTTTGCGGAAATTGTATCTTCTGTCGGTGACGAAGGCCACTACCGATCGCCCGGCTACCCGTTCAGAAGTGCATGACAGCGTCGTAAGCGGTCCATCCACCAGCGGGTTCGTGCTTCATCAGCCCGCGGGAGAGCCGCCACGTCGACGTCGACCGTTCGCGGCATCAGCGCGCCGCCGTCGGGGACGAAAGGCTCGGCGACGTCGGTGGTGAACAACCCTCCGGTGCCGAGACCGCACGCCAAATCGAGATCCGGCAACGCCGCCGCCGCGGCCACCCCCGCGGAGATCCCGACCGCCGAGTCGAGCGCGCTGGAGATGACCACGGGTATCGGGATGTCCGCTGCGAGCTCGAGAACGCGCCGCATCCCACCGAGCGGGGCGACCTTGAGGACGGCGACATCAGCGGCACCCGCAGCGATCACCCGCAGCGGATCCGCGACGCGGCGGATGCTCTCATCGGCGGCTATCGGCGTCGTCGTGGCCCTGCGCACCTGGGCGAGTTCCTCGATCGTGGCGCAGGGCTGCTCCGCGTACTCCAGCTCACCGAGTGCGCGCAGAGCTGTGATCGCTTGCTGCACAGTCCATTTTCCGTTGGCGTCCACGCGGACGTTGGTGATGTGCTCGCGTACGGCCTCGACCCTGGCCACATCGTCGGCAAGGGTCTGCCCCTCCTGCGCCACCTTGACCTTCGCGGTGTGCGCACCCGGGAACCGCGCGATGACTTCTGCGACCTGGTCTGCGGGAATCGCGGGGATCGTGGCGTTGACGGGGACGGCCGCGCGCACCGGCGGCGGCGGGCCCTCATAGGCGGCTTCGATACCTGCTGCCAACCACGCCGACGCCTCGACGTCGTCGTATTCCTCGAACGCCCCGAACTCACCCCATCCCGCGGGGCCGCGAAAGATCATCACCTCGCGAACCATGATCCCCCGAAAACGCATCCGCATCGGCAACGCGACGACAACAGCCGAGGACGCGAGATCGGAATACGACGGCCCTGTGGGCATCGGCATCGGCCTATCCCGCGAGCCCGGCGAGCCAGCCGAGAACGAGTTCGAGGCGCGCATCGTCGAGTGCGGGCTGCGGATTGACCGCTGCGGCAACGGATTCACCGTCAAACAGGTGAACCACCGTCAACGCGACCACCTCGATCTGCCCCGGGGGCAGGCCCTGTACCGAAGGTATCATCCTGGCGAAGTCGGCGATCTGGGTGTGATATTCGGCCAGCATGGGAGCAAGGCGTTCGCGCAGGCCCGCGTCCGTACGGGCCGCCACCAGCAACTCGTACCAGGCGCCGTTCACCGGAGCCCGGCAGGCGGCCCGGACCAGCAACAGACAGTCGGCCAGAGTATCGGTCCCCAGCATCGCGAGGCTTTGAGAGAAAGCCTCGAATTGCCTGCGTCGCACCTCGTCGGCGGCCGCGATCACGAGGTCGAGCCGGGTCGGGAAGTGCCTGAACAATCCACCTTGCGAGACCCCACTCCGTCCACAGATCTCACTGATCGTGCTGCGCTGGTAGCCGATCTCGCACAGCGAGCTCACGCATGCATCGACCAGCCGGGCCTTGGTCGCGTCCCGGCGCTGCTGCTGGGTCCGTCGGCCATCCCCGGTGGTGTCCGTGGCAGGGGTCATCCAACCACCGTGTGCCTGAGCTGTTCGGGCTGATTCTTCACCGTGCCCCGCGGCTGGCCCGCGCGTAGGAACTGACCGCTGCGCAGCGTGTTTCCGAATCCGGGAGCAAATACGCCGCTGCCATAAAGGTATTCACCGGCGACAACCGTGGCGGTCACCGCATCGTCGTTGCGATTGACCATCCGCTTGATTCCTCCGAATTCGGGCATTGATTCTTCAGCGTATTCCTTCGTCTGGTCGGTGAGGCCGGCCGGGTCGACGACGACGAAGTCCGCTCGATCACCGATCCGCAGGAATCCCGCGTCCAGGCCATAGAACTCACCGAGTTCGCCAGTGAGTTTGTGAATCGCTTCTTCGATCGTGAGGAACGGCGTCCGGGCCCCGTGTTCGGCCTCTTTCACCCGCTGCAGCAGCTTGATCCCGTAGTTGTAGAAAGCCATGTTCCGCAGGTGCGCACCGGCATCGGAGAAACCGATGGTGACGCCCTTTTGTTTGATCAGCCAATCGGCGATCTCGGGTCGGTCGTTGGTGATGACGGTGTGCCAGCGGAAGGCCGTGCCGTATTCGACCACCAGATCGAGGAACATGTCGGTGCTGTGGACCCCGCGTTCGCGAGCCACCTGCTCGATCGTCTTGCCGATCATGGATTCGTCTGGGCACTCGCTGATCTCGGCGTCGTCGAAATCGCGATGCCACACCCGCGAGCTGAACTTCTTCTCGAAGTCCTCGCGGAACCACCGACGGTACTCGGGATCGGAGAGCAGATCGCCTCGGCCCATCTCTTCGCGCAGATGCAGCGCCGCACGGCCGGAACCGAACTCCTCGAACACCACGAGATCGATGCCATCGCTGTAGACCTCGAACGGCACGGGGAGATGCTGCCACCGCAACGCACCGCGGCCGATGTCGTTCGCGAGCGTCGCAAGGGGTCCGAAGATCCGGCGCACCCAACGATCCGATTTGGCGTCGGCGGCCGCGAGCACCGAGGTGCGCAGTGGTTTGCGACCAAGCCCCGTACTGCCCGCGAGGAAGAAGAGGATGTCGTACTTGGTGTTCAGGTTCGGGATCGTCTGCAAGACCCGATCGCGCCTCCGCAGAATTCGGTTGATCTTGCGGCGTTCGCTCCAGTGCGCATACACCGACGGCAGGCACCGGGACCGGTAGCGGTCCCCGTCGAGCTTGTCCCAGGGATTGGTCATCGACGAGACCCCGAGGAATCCGGCGTCGAGTGCGTTCTCGATCGCCCTGCTGATCGCGGCCATCTCCGAGCGGCTCGGCTTGTGCGCGCGATCCGTGGATCGCCCCAGCCCCATCACCGATGCGCGGATGTCCGAATGACCGAGAAAGGCCGCGATGTTCGGGCCCAGCGCAAGCGACTCGAGCGACTCGATGTACGACGCGGGGTCCGTCCAATCCTTGCCTTGCTCGAGGGCCCCGATCACGTGGTCGCGCGGCAACGCCTCGACCCGACTGAACAGGTCGGCAGCATCGACCGGAGTCGTGTACACCGTCGACAGCGAGCAGTTCCCGATGATCGCGGTAGTCACGCCGTGCCGGATGGACTCGCCGAGTCCGGGGGCGACCAACACCTCGGCGTCATAGTGGGTGTGCACGTCGATGAACCCGGGCATGACCCACTGACCGCCGGCCTCGATGACCTTCGTGTCGGGTCCGACCGGCAGCGGAGCGTTGGAGATCTCCACGACCCTGCCGCCACGGATCCCGAGGTCGCGGCGCAGGCCGGGAGCCCCCGTCCCGTCGAACCAGGTTCCCCCACGGACGACCATGTCGTAGCGACCGCCGTCGTCGCCGACAACCGATCCCGTTAATTCCTGCTGCAGACTCATATGTGACCTCCATCACTCTCGACAAAGGTAACATAGAGAGTGACCGCTCGCAAAGATTCGTCTGAATTCTGCCCAGAGCAGATATCCGCACCACGGGGCGGGCCTTCGAACTACCTTCGGAACATGGGCGACACCTCGAGGACCCTCCCCGACCGCGGGGAACGCGCGTTCACTCCCTTCCGGCCAGACGAGCTGTGGCGCAGCGTGCTCGGGTCGTACCTGCGCGCCGAACGAACCGCACAGGGACGTATTCTCACCGACATCGCGTCGGTGGCCGGGGTGTCGCCGCAGTACCTCTCGGAGATCGAACGCGGGCGCAAAGAGCCCTCGTCCGAGATCCTGTCCGCAGTCACCGGCGCTCTCGGACTCACGCTGCTCGACGTCACAAGGGGCGTCGCAACGTTGCTCGAACACGCGCAGTCGCGGTCCGTCGTCGCTGTCGGCGGCATCCGCCGCGGAGCCCGCTCGCCTGCCGCGAGTCCGGCGACCGGACGCGCGCACCTTCGCATGGTGTCCTGACCCTCATCGAGGCCTGGTCGTGAGCACCTCATCGGCCAGCCCGTACTCGACAACGGCTGTAGCCGGCAGGATGAGGTCGCGATCGGTGTCGTGGCGCAACGTCTGAAGATCCTTCCCGGTGTGCCGGGCCAGCAGTTCTTCCAATTCCGAACGCACCCGCACCACCTCGTCCGCGTGGATGATGAGGTCGGGAATGGAACCCTGCCCCTGGATGGACGGCTGGTGCAGCACCACCCGCCCGTGGCCCAAGATCCCGCGTTGTCCGGGAGCGCCTCCCGCGAGCAGCACCGCCGCGGGTCCACCCGCCTGCCCGACGCAGGTGGTGGCCACCTCGGAGCGGATGTACTGCATGGTGTCGTACACGGCCAGCATCGCCTCGGGTGATCCACCCGCGGAATTGATGTAAAGATTGATCGGGAGGTCGGCGCTGTCGGACTCCAGATGCAGCATCTGGGCGATCAGAACGTTCGCCACCCCGTCGTCGATCTCGGTACCCAGGTACACGATCCGCTCGGACAGCAGTCGGCTGTACACATCCATCGACCGTTCACCGCCTGCGGTCTTCTCGACCACGTACGGAATCGTGTAGCCGCTCATCGCCGGCCTCCCAGCGCTGCCGGCCTGGAGTACGAGGGATAGATGTCCTCGACACTGTCGATGACCCTGTCGATGAACCCGTAGTCGGCGGCTTGCTGCGCGGTGTACCAGCGGTCGCGGAGTGAGTCCGTCCAGATCTGCTCGGCCGGACGACCTGTGTTGGCCACGATCAGGGCGAGCACGGTGTCGCGGGTGTGCCGCAGGTCGTCGGCTTGTAACTCGACATCGACAGCCGTGCCGCCGATGCCGGATGAACCCTGGTGCATGAGGATTCGCGAGTGGGTCAAGGCGTACCGCTTACCGGGAGTACCCGCGGAGAGCAGGAACTGACCGGCACTCGCAGCGATACCGAGGGCGAGCGTGCTCACGTCGTTGGGGATGGCACGCATGACGTCCATGATGGCCAGCATCGCCGGAACCGATCCACCGGGCGAATTGATCCAGAAGCTGATGTCTTTGTGAGAATCTTCGGCCGACAGCAGCAGCAGTTGGCTGCAGAGTCGGTTGCCGAGTTGCTGATCGAGCTGGTCGCCGAGCACGATCACGCGTTGATGAAAAAGTCTGGTGACCAGTTCGTCGTCGATGGGACTGGGTGTCTTGTCATCCGTCATGAACCAATCCTGTGTGGCCGATGGCGATCACGAAAGCCGTTGCTGCCGTGAGCAGTTCTGCCCTCAGCAGCGGCCAGAATTCGGGTCTACAACTCGCCGAGGATCCGCGTCCGAACCGCCTGGTACTCGGCGTCGCTGATGTTCCCGGCGCCACGCATCGCCTCGAGTTCGGCCAGCCGCTGACTCGGGCTCCGCGGTGGCGCAGGAGGCGCCGCGTAGTCGGCCTTCCGCAGATCCGGGCCGCCCGCGGGTTGTCCTCCGACGCGGCGCACGATGTCCATGACCTGCTGGCGCGCCACCGGGTTGGAGCGAAGATCGACCGTTCCGCCGAAGGGGATGTTGTTGTTCTTGAACACGTTCATGATCTCGAGGAGGGCATCCGATTGCCCGGACAGGTCGAACTCGCGGCCGGTGTCGGTGTCGGTGAACCGCGCCGGGGCCGACCCGGCGAGCAAAGGCGTCCGCTGCCAGTCGATCTCGAATTGGCCCGAGTACGGGTCGACGAGGACCGCCAGCCGTCGCGCGTTGAGTGCTGACAGATGCATCAGCGGGACGACAAGCCGCTTGTCGGCGTCGAACGGCGCGATCCCATCGCCGTGGATCCGCAGCTTGAGCTTCATCATCGGCTGGTTGTTGACCTGCACATTGGTCTGCTCCACCGACAGCACGTCGGCGACCCCTAGCCGCCCGGTCTGCTCGAGTTCGAACCGCCGGCGCTTTCCCCGGTAGGTGAACTGCGAAATGAAGAAGGCGATGACGACATCCAGGATGGTGATCCCGAGCCCGGCGTAGAACATCCAGCCCACCATGGGATCGCCGATGACGAAGTACGCGACGAGGAAGATCGGGCCGACGATCCCGCACAGGAGCGAGAACGCCAGAATCGGCACGAACGTCCGCACGAAACTCGGCTCTGTGTCTCTGCTGCCGTGCCCGAAAAGGCCCATCGCCCACCCCTGTTCTCGAAGTCTGCAGATCAGTATCGCGCACTGCAGTTTGCCGGTCGAGCGTGTTGATGCCAAGTCATTCGACCGGCAGGATTTCTTCGCAATGACACGCCTCACGCGATGACCCGGCGCATACTTTCTCGCATCGCAAGTGCACGTGTGGAGGTAGCCGCGATGGTCGAGATCAACCCACCCGAGATCAACCGGCGGCGAATGCTGTCGATCACCGCCACCACCGTGGCCGGACTCGCAGTCGGAGCGCTCGCGTCGTCGGGGCCGGCACAAGCGGCACCCGGCCTGTGCGACCTACCGGGGACGGGGTCGGCCGGGCCGGAGCTGTGCGGGCCACTTGGTTCCTCGGTGTGCGGTCACGTGGGCGACTCCGGCAAGCATTACGCACTCTGGGAGGGCGTGCAGGATGCGACGCCGATCTATCCGGCGCCCAACGAGCGGGTGGTCGTGTTCGGCGGGATCAAGATGGATCCGTGGCAGCGAAAGCCGAATCCGACACCGCCGCCACCTGCGCCCCCGCCTCCGCAGCCCCCGGGAGATGCAGATCAGGGTTATGCGATTCGCGGCGGCCAGAAGGGGCAGACACGAGACTTCGACAACCTGTTCATCCCGCTGCAACGCATCTCGGGCATCGAGTGCGACCGCATTTGGAAGAAGACGACCATCAACTACTGGAAGTGGGCGTATGCCGAGGCGGTGAAGAAGGCGGGTCACGTCACCGCCCTGGGCATCAACTCAGTCGCTGCGCGGCACGAGAATCAGCTCCACATCCATCTGAGCCAGCTCCAGACATCGGCCGCGAACCATCTCGCGGCCGCGCAGCAGGCCGGCCACATCGCGACGACTCCGCAGGGCTGGGCCTCTGTCACCAAGGTCGACCTCCTCGGCAACGGCAAGGAGTACCGCGTGCTGCACGTACCGGATCTGGAGACGAACATCTTCGCACTGCTGCGTGATCACATCGCTCTGTCCAACCAGGCGATGGCGACACAGATGTTGGTCGTGACGCCGTCCCCGCAGGGCGGCTTCTACGTCATCAACAGTCAGCACGACATGCCACACGGCACCGGAGAATGCGACGCACTCCTGTACTACTCGTGAGGGCAGACCGGCGCCCCTGAGATCGTCCCCCTGAGGGGTCACCGAGGGCTATATGCCATCGGCACCCCTGGATGGGGACGATCTCAGGGTGACCGCTACTGGACACAGCAAAAACGGCGCCCACCCGTGAGGGTGAGCGCCGTTCTGGTTCTAGCTGAGTGCTACTTGTTGATCTTCGTGACGCGACCGGCACCGACGGTGCGGCCACCTTCACGGATCGCGAAGCGCAGGCCCTCGTCCATGGCGACCGGCTGGATCAGCTTGACGGACATCTCGGTGTTGTCACCGGGCATGACCATCTCGGTGCCCTCGGGAAGGGTCACAACGCCCGTCACGTCAGTTGTACGGAAGTAGAACTGGGGACGGTAGTTGTTGAAGAACGGGGTGTGCCGTCCGCCTTCGTCCTTGGACAGGATGTAGGCCTGTCCTTCGAACTCGGTGTGCGGGGTGGTGGTGCCCGGCTTGATGACAACCTGTCCACGCTCGACATCTTCGCGCTTCAGACCACGCAGCAGCAGACCGGCGTTGTCGCCCGCCTGTGCCGAGTCGAGGAGCTTGTGGAACATCTCGATACCGGTGACGGTGGTCTTGGTGCTCTTCTCGCGGATGCCGACGATGTCGACTTCCTCGTTCACCTTGACCTCGCCACGCTCCACACGACCGGTGACGACGGTGCCACGACCGGTGATCGTGAACACGTCCTCCACGGGCATGAGGAACGGCTTCTCGGTCTCGCGGACCGGCTCCGGGATGCTCTCGTCGACTGCGTCCATGAGCTCTTCGACGGTCTTGACCCACTCGGGATCGCCTTCGAGCGCCTTCAGAGCCGAGACCTTGATGACCGGGGCGTCCTCGTCGAATTCCTGAGCTGCGAGAAGTTCACGCACCTCCATCTCGACGAGTTCGATGATCTCGTCGTCGTCGACCATGTCGGCCTTGTTCAGCGCGACCAGGATGTACGGCACGCCGACCTGGCGGGCGAGCAGCACGTGCTCACGCGTCTGGGGCATCGGGCCGTCGGTGGCGGCAACCACGAGGATCGCGCCGTCCATCTGGGCTGCACCGGTGATCATGTTCTTGATGTAGTCCGCGTGACCAGGAGCATCGACGTGGGCGTAGTGACGCTTCTCCGTCTGGTACTCAACATGCGAGATGTTGATCGTGATACCACGAGCCTTCTCTTCCGGAGCCTTGTCGATCTGATCGAACGCAAAGCTCGCGTTGAGATCCGGGAACTTGTCGTGCAACACCTTGGTGATGGCCGCCGTCAGCGTGGTCTTGCCGTGGTCGACGTGACCGATGGTGCCGATGTTCACGTGCGGCTTGGTCCGCTCGAACTTCGCCTTCGCCACTTGATTGTCCTCCTGGACTTGTTGTAGTGACCGGGGTTGTCCTGGTCACTGGGTGTAATCCCACTGCATTGAATATTCAGTTCGTGCGCAGCAGGTGTTTCTTTATCTGCTTTGCGCCGGTGGCGGCGCTATCGCCAAGGCGAGGGGAAGAGTATTCACTCACCCGTTGCTTTGGCAATGATCTCCTTCGACACGTTCGCCGGAACTTCAGCGTACGAGTCGAACACCATGGAGTAGTTCGCCCGGCCCTGGGTCCGTGACCGCAGGTCACCGATGTAGCCGAACATCTCCGACAGAGGAACAAGTGCCTTGACGACACGTGCGCCGCTGCGCTCTTCCATGGCCTGGATTTGACCACGGCGTGAGTTCAGGTCACCGATCACGTCACCCATGTAATCCTCTGGCGTGGTGACCTCGACGGCCATCAACGGTTCCAGGATCACTGGGCCCGCCATCCGGGCCGCCTCTTTCATGGCGGCCGATCCGGCGATCTTGAACGCCATCTCAGAGGAGTCGACGTCATGGTAGGCGCCGTCCAGCAGAGTGAACTTCAAGTTGACGAGCGGGTACCCGGCGAGCACGCCGTACTGCATTGCGTCCTGCGCGCCGGCATCCACGGATGGGATGTACTCGCGAGGAACGCGGCCACCGGTCACGGCGTTCACGAACTCGTAGGTGGCGCCGTCTTCGGCGTCGACCAGCGGTTCGAGCTTGACGATGACCTTGGCGAACTGCCCGCTTCCGCCCGTTTGCTTCTTGTGGACGTAGTCGTGCTTCTCAACCGTCTTGCGGATGGTCTCTCGGTAGGCAACCTGCGGCTTACCGACATTGGCCTCGACCTTGAACTCCCGCTTCATGCGGTCGACCAGGATGTCGAGGTGCAGCTCGCCCATACCGCCGATGACGGTCTGGCCGGTCTCGTCGTCCAGCTGGACGGAGAACGTCGGATCCTCTTCGGCCAGTTTCTGGATGGCGACACCCAGCTTTTCCTGGTCCGACTTGGTCTTCGGCTCGATCGAGACGTTGATGACCGGGTCCGGGAAGCTCATCGATTCCAGGACGATCGGTGCGTTCGAATCGCACAGGGTGTCACCGGTGGTCGTGTCCTTGAGGCCGATCATCGCGTAGATGTGGCCCGCCGTGGCGTCCTCGACCGGCATTTCCTTGTTGGCGTGCATCTGGAACAGCTTGCCGATGCGCTCTTTCTTGCCCTTGGTGGCATTGAGCACGCCGGTGCCTGCCGTGATGTGTCCGGAGTAGACACGCACGAACGTCAGCTTCCCGAAGAACGGGTGTGCGGCGATCTTGAACGCCAGCGCCGCGAACGGCTCGTCGGACGACGGCTTACGCGACAGGATCTCTTCTTCGTTGCCGACCGCGTGACCTTCCACCGAAGGAACGTCGAGCGGCGAGGGCAGGTAGTCGATGACCGCGTCGAGCATGGGCTGGACGCCCTTGTTCTTGAACGCCGAACCACACAGCACCGGGTACAGCTGACGGGTAACCGTCAGTTTCCGGATGGCGGCCTTGACCTCGGGAATGGTGACCTCTTCGCCACCGAAGTACTTCTCGAGAAGTGCTTCGTCGGTCTCGACGACCGTCTCCATCAGCTTCTCGCGGTACTCCTTGGCCTTCTCCAGCAGATCGGCCGGGATCTCCTCGATGGTCGGCTCGGCACCGGTCGGCACGACGCCGCGCCAGGTGATGGCCTTCATCTCGATGAGATCGACGACACCGTCGAAGTCGTCCTCGGCACCGATGGGCAGCTGGAGAACCAGCGGCTTGGCACCGAGACGCTCTTCGATGGTGCGCACCGTGAAGTAGAAGTCGGCGCCCAGTTTGTCCATCTTGTTGACGAAACAGATACGGGGAACTTCGTACTTCTCGGCCTGCCGCCAGACCTGCTCGGACTGCGGCTCCACGCCCTCTTTACCGTCGAACACCGCGACAGCACCGTCGAGCACACGCAGGCTTCGCTCCACCTCGACGGTGAAGTCGACGTGCCCGGGGGTGTCGATGATGTTGATCTGGTTCTTGTTCCAGAAACAGGTCACCGCAGCGGAGGTGATGGTGATACCCCGCTCCTTCTCCTGCTCCATCCAGTCGGTGGTCGACGCGCCGTCGTGCGTCTCACCGATCTTGTAGTTGACGCCGGTGTAGAAGAGGATTCGCTCGGTGGTGGTGGTCTTGCCGGCATCGATGTGGGCCATGATGCCGATGTTGCGAACCTTGTTCAGGTCGCTGAGCACTTCCTGTGCCACTTGATTCCCTTCGGGAAGTTTTCTGACTGAAGACTGTCTTGATTGCGAGCGCGACTACTGCGCCCACCGAAGCAAGCTTCGGAAGGTCACCAGCGGTAGTGCGCGAATGCCCGGTTGGCCTCGGCCATCTTGTGGGTGTCCTCGCGACGCTTGACTGCTGCGCCCAAACCATTGCTGGCGTCGAGGAGCTCATTGGCGAGACGCTCGACCATGGTCTTCTCACGACGCTGCCGGGAGAAGGTGACCAGCCAGCGCAGTGCCAACGTGTTGGCGCGGCCCGGCTTGACCTCGATGGGCACCTGGTAGGTGGCACCACCGACGCGGCGGCTCTTGACCTCGAGCGCGGGGCGGACGTTGTCCAGCGCACGCTTGAGGGTGACGACCGGATCGGTGCCGGTCTTCTCGCGAGCCTGCTCGAGAGCCTTGTAGACGATGCGCTCGGCGGTCGACTTCTTGCCGTCCAGCAGGATCTTGTTCACCAGCTGGGTGACCAGCGGGCTGCCGTAGACGGGATCGTTGATCAGCGGGCGCTTCGGCGCGGGTCCTTTACGTGGCATCAGCCCTTCTCCTTCTTCGCGCCGTACTTGCTGCGGCCTTGCTTGCGGGCCTTGACACCCTGGGTGTCGAGCGAGCCGCGGATGACCTTGTAACGCACACCCGGGAGGTCCTTCACACGACCACCGCGAACGAGCACCATCGAGTGCTCCTGCAGGTTGTGGCCTTCACCGGGGATGTATGCGGTCACCTCGACCGAGCTGGTGAGACGAACACGTGCCACCTTCCGGAGCGCGGAGTTCGGCTTCTTCGGAGTGGTGGTGTAGACGCGGGTGCAGACGCCGCGTCGCTGCGGGCTGCCCTTCAGCGCTGCCGTCTTCTGCTTGGCAGGCTTGTCGTGACGGCCCTTGCGGACCAGCTGGTTGATAGTTGGCACTGAGAGTTCTTCCTTTGTTTGGCGTTCTTCGTACTCTGCTGCGGTTTCTGCTCCGGGCAAGTTCCCGATCAGATCGGAACCTCCGCAGTACGCCCCACCAAGACAAAGCCCTGGTCAGGTGTGGCCTTCCCTACCCCACAGTCGGGCGTGTCGAACTTGCCCGGCGCGGTAGTTGAAGGCACGCAGATGGGACCCGGCCGTATCTTGACGAAAGCGGAGGCCGAGCACCAGCGGTCAACTGTACCGACCAGCGATGCCCAGGTCAAAATCGCTCGATACCACAGCGGGCGGCGGGAATCCTGCAGTTCAGCGACGATGTCGCGAGGCTTTTGCCGAAGATGAGCGGCCAAGTGCTGGCAGAGGTCCTATACGGCGTTTACAACCACCGCGAGCGCAGTTCCATTCCGTCGTGGTTCAGTCGTCCGCACGGCACCGGAATGCCTCGACCGCGGCGTCGATGGTCGGGTAGAAATGCGAGGCGTCGAACCGATCCCCGACCCCGAACCGGACGAGCCGATCCTTGATCGGGCCCTTCATCTCCGCGAACACCAACGTGATGCCCTGGCTCTCGAGATAGGTGTCGAGGTCGACCACTTCGTCCACCGCCGTCGTGTCCAGTCCGGTGAGCGGCTCGGCGGCGACGACAACCCACTGCACGGGCGCCTCCGCGGCCGCGACCACCGAGCGCACGTAATTGTCGAAGATGTCACCGTTGGCGAAGAACAGCGGAGCATCGAAACGCACCAACACCAATCCCGGGATACGCCGACCGTCGGGGTGCCGTTCGACGTCGTGGAAGCCCGGTGCGTCGGAAGTCTCGACGAGTTCGGTGCGGTACGGCTGCCAAGCCCGGGCAACCACCGCGACGAAGGACAACCCGATGGCGACGATCACGCCCTGTAGAACTCCCACCAGGGCGACACCGAGGAATGCTGCGGCCGCGAGACCGAACTCGACTTTGCTCATCCGCCACATGCGGACCATCCCGGAGACATCGACCAGGGCCATCGCCGCCACGATCACCACGGCACCGAGCGTGGCGTCGGGCAGGTACTCGGTGACGCCGGGCAAGGCCAGGATGAACACCAGGACCGCGAGCGCTCCGACCACACCGGCAAGCTGGGTCTTGGCACCGCTCTGTTCGGCCACCGGGGTCCGCGATCCGCTCGCGGAGATCGGAAATCCGCTGAACATCCCCCCGGCGATGTTGGCGACGCCGATCGCCTTCATCTCGGTACTGCCGTTCACGTCCTGGCCGTGGCGCGCGGCAAACGTGCGGGACAGAACACCGGTGTCGGCAAACGCGATCAACGCGATGCCGGCAGCGGGCCCGATGAGTTCGGCCACGTCGCCCCAGTCGACGCCACCGAAGGAGGGCAACGGCATACCCTCCGGCAGCGCGCCGACCATCCCGATGTCGTCGACCAGCCCCAGAGCAGCCGACACGATGATCATGGCGACCACCGCCACGAGCACACCGGGGACCTTCGGGATCCAGATGCGGAACGCGATGATGATGGCCAGTGAGCCGAACCCGACGCCGGCGGCGATGGGGTCGACGTCGCCGCCGGCAATGGCCTTCAGCGTCTCGGCGACCTCGCCGATCAGGTTGTCCGCGTCGACCGAGAAACCAAGCAATTTGGGTAGCTGGCCGACGACGACGATCAGGGCGATCGCGTTGAGGTAGCCGAGCCGGATGGGTTTCGACAGGAGGTCGGTGACGAACCCGAGTCGCAAGAACCCGCCGAGTAGCAGGATGAGGCCGACCAGGACACCGAGAACGCCGGCCAATGCCAGTGCATCCTCGGGATCGTCGGTCACCGCGAGCGGCAGAACGGCCGCGGCGATCAGCGGCGCGAGCGATGAATCAGGTCCGAGGACAAGGATTTTCGACGGTCCCACGATTGCGTAGGCCAGCAACGGGACGATGGTGGCGTAGAGACCCGCGTATGCGGGCAACCCGGCCGCCTCCGCATACCCCATCCCGGCAGGGATGAGCAGGGCGGTCAACACGAGACCGGCCGTGATGTCCGGGCGGAGCCATTCCCGGCGATACGTCCGCGCGGTGGCGATTCCAGGAAGCCGCGCCAGGCCGGCGGACCACACGACGTCTCGGGGTCTCATCGACTTCTCCTCGGAACGGGGCAGATCAGACATGCGTCGTTGTGGAACGTCAACTCTCGACGAGAACGCGCGCCGGCGGGGGTAACGTCAACTGTGATCATGACCACAGGATCCAGCTCCCCGGTAGACCGTCCCGTCATCGCTCAATCATGGCGACGGTCGCAGATGAGCGGACTGCATCCGGAGGATTCGCCGGATGTACGGCCGGTGTCGATCTCCGCCCGCGACCATCCGCTGCTCCGGGCTGCGAACCCGGTACTCGATGAGGTCGCCCATCAGCTCGCCGATTCCGACACCGCGATCCTTCTCGTGGACTCCGATGCACGGCTCGTGTCCCGAACCTTCGGTGGCGTCCGCGTCGAGCGGGTGATGGAGTCCGTCGGCGCGGTCAGCGGAGTCGGGTTCGCCGAGGACGCGATGGGCACCACCGCGCTGGGCACTCCGCTGGAGATCCGGGGTGGCATCACGATCAACGCGTCCGAGCACTTTCTCGATCAGTTCAAGGCG
This sequence comes from Williamsia soli, assembly GCF_017377795.1. Lineage (GTDB taxonomy): Bacteria > Actinomycetota > Actinomycetes > Mycobacteriales > Mycobacteriaceae > Williamsia > Williamsia soli. The sequence continues at coordinate 541,229 of NZ_JAFRDR010000003.1, forward strand.
ATCAGCTGCTACGGGCGGCCCATCCTGCATCCGGTGTCGCGGCGCCTCGAGGGCATCATCTGCATGAGCAACCTCGAGCAGACCGTCAACCCGTTGTTCGCGCCCTTCGTCGACCGGATCGCCGGCGACATCGAGCAGAGGTTGCTCGACAACTCACGTGCCCGCCAGCTCGCGGTGGTCGAGGCTTTCCAGCGGGTCGCCCCGAGACGCGACGTCGCGGTGGTGGCGATCGGCGACGACCTGCTGCTCACCAATGCCCTGGCCGCCGACATCCTGGCGTCCGCCGACTTCGGAACGCTCCGGGCCGTCGCCGCCGACCTCGACTCGCGCGAACGTAGCACCACGATGACGCTGTCCTCGGGCAACGCGGTGGACCTGCTCGCGAACCCGGTCCCCGGCAGCGCCGGTGGCGCCCTGTTCCGGATTCGGCCGAGCGAGTTCTCACGTGTGGTCGTGCCGCGCAAGCAACCCTCCTCTGACCCGGTCGCACCCGTTGCGTCGCACACCGGCTGGACCCACGCCGCGATCACGGGGGAACCGGGTACCGGACGCACGAGCGCCGCGACCGACCTGATGGGCGCACGATCCGCGCGGGTCATCGACGCGGCCGGGTTCCTCGGCACCCGCAGCGCCAGCGACCTCGGGACGGCGTTGGGCGCCGACGACGCTGTCGTGGTCGAGAACGTGCATCTGCTCGATCCCGTGGGCCTCAACGCGCTACGGGCCGCCATCCTGGCCGGGGCGGGCCCGATCGTGCTGACCGCTCCCCCCATCGCCGAGTTGAGCAGTCCGGTGGCTGCCCTGATTTCCCTGTGCCCCAAACGAATAGACCTCGCTCCCCTACGCAGGCGCAGTACCGAGATCCCGGCACTCGCGGGCCAGGTGCTCAGCCGGGTCGCGCCGCAGGCCCGACTCGGCGCCGCCGCCGGAGAGGCCTTGCTGGCGTGCGATTGGCCCGGCAATCTCACCGAGCTGACGATGGTGCTGCGAACAGCCGCCGACGAGGCGGGCCGACGCGGGGACACGACCATCACCGTCGCCGATCTGCCGAGTCAGTACCAGACGACAGCACGCGCGCACCGGCTGTCCGGACGCGATCGGGCCGAACGCGCGGCCATCGTGGACGCAATGAGTGCCTGTGCAGGCAACAAGGTGCACGCAGCGAAGATGCTCGGCATCAGCCGCAGCACGCTGTACACCCGGATCCGGGCCCTCGGCATCGACCACTGACCCGGTCTTGGTGGGTTCTGGCGACCGTTTCCCCAGGTCGCGCTCACCAGAACCCACCACTTCCGGGTGTCCGGAGACGAAGCGAAGCGGAGCTCGACCGAAGTGTCCGGAGACGAAGCGAAGCGGAGCTCGACCGAAGTGTCCGGAGACGACGCGGTGTACAAATTCCGGACAGTTACGCATCACACTTCGTTGGCACTATGACGGCAGTCACATATTCATGACTGTGCATGCTCAACGAGGAGATGTGAATGACCGCCATTGCCGAACCCCGATTGACCTCACGGGTCAGGGACTTCGTTTCGACCGAACGCAGGATGCTGATCGGTGGTGAATGGGTCGCTGCCGCGTCCGGCAAGACCTTCACCACTTACGATCCGGCCACCACCGCCCCCATCACCGATGTCGCCCACGGCGACGCGTCCGATGTCGACCGCGCGGTCCGCGCTGCTCGCAAGGCGTTCAACGACGGCCACTGGGCCCGGATGAAGCCCAACGAGCGTGAGCGTCTGCTGTGGCGCGTCGGCGACATCCTGTCCGAACGCGCCGAGGAGTTCGGCCAGCTCGAAGCCCTCGACAACGGCAAGTCCGCCGGTATCGCCGCCGCCGTCGACACCCAGTGGTCGGCCGACATCTTCCGTTACAACGCCGGACTCGCGACCAAGATCTTCGGTTCCACCGTCAACGTGTCGATGCCGTTCGTCCCCGGCGGTGAGTTCCACGCCTACACCCTGCGCGACCCTGTGGGTGTCTGCGGACTCATCGTGCCGTGGAACTTCCCGCTGCTGATGGCCTCGTTCAAGCTGGCCCCCGCACTGGCCGCCGGCAACACCGTCATCCTCAAGCCGGCCGAGCAGACCCCTCTCACCGCGCTGCTCCTCGGTGAGGTCTTCGAAGAAGCAGGCTTCCCGCCCGGAGTGGTCAACATCGTCACCGGATTCGGCGACGCCGGCGCAGCCCTGTCCGCACATCCCGACGTCGACAAGATCGCGTTCACCGGCTCGACCGAGGTGGGCAAGAAGATCGTCGCCGCCGCGCAGGGCAACCTGAAGAAGGTCTCTCTCGAACTCGGCGGCAAGAGCCCCAACATCGTGTTTGCCGACGCCGACTTCGAGCAAGCAGTCGCCGGCTCGGTGGCCGCGTGGATGTTCAATCACGGTCAATGCTGTGTCGCCGGCACCCGGCTGTTCGTCGAACGCCCCATTTTCGACGACTTCACCGCGGCGGTTGCCGAGGCCGCCTCGAAGGCAAAGATCGGTCCCGGGCTCGACCCCACCACCGAGCTCGGACCGCTGATCTCCCAGGAGCAGTTCGACAAGGTAAGCGGCTACCTGGCCCAGGGCCTAGCCGACGGCGCCCGCGCGCTGACCGGTGGAAAGCGTTGGGGCACCGATGGTTACTTCATCGAACCGACCGTGTTCGTCGACGTCGAACCGAGCTTTTCGATCGTCGAGGAAGAGATCTTCGGACCGGTCGTGGCGGCCATGCCGTTCGACGGCGACGACGTCGTCTCGGCCGCGAACAACTCGATCTACGGCCTGGCGGCAGGGATCTGGACCAAGGATCTGTCCAAGGCGCACAAAACCGCCCGCCGGATCAAGGCCGGTTCGGTGTGGGTCAACCAATACAACGGTTTCGACACCGCCATGCCGTTCGGCGGCTACAAGCAGTCGGGTTGGGGACGCGAGCTCGGCAGCTCGGCGATCGATCTGTACACGGAAACCAAGTCCGTCAACATCGCACTCTGACAATCGAACTCACGAGAGGGAAATCACATGAAGACCAAAGCAGCAGTACTCCTCGAAGCAGGTAGACCGTTCGAGATCATGGAACTCGAACTCGACGGGCCCGGCCCCGGCGAGGTCCTCATCAAGTACACCGCAGCCGGCCTCTGTCATTCCGACCTGCACCTGACCGACGGTGATCTTCCACCCCGCTACCCCATCGTGGGCGGACACGAGGGCTCGGGCATCATCGAAGAAGTGGGCCCCGGCGTCACCAAGGTCAATCCCGGCGACCATGTGGTGTGCAGCTTCATCCCGAACTGTGGCACCTGCCGTTACTGCTCGACCGGCCGCCAGAACCTCTGCGACATGGGCGCAACGATCCTCGAGGGCTCCATGCCCGACGGTTCCTTCCGATTCCACGGTGACGGTAAAGATTTCGGCGCCATGTGCATGCTCGGAACCTTCGCCGAACGCGCCACCATCTCACAGCACTCCGTGGTCAAGGTCGATGACTGGCTGCCCCTCGAGACCGCGGTACTCGTCGGCTGCGGCGTTCCGTCCGGCTGGGGCACGGCAGTGAACGCGGGCAACCTGCGCAACGGTGACACCGCGGTCATCTATGGCATCGGTGGCCTGGGCATCAACGCCGTTCAGGGTGCCGTCGGCGCGGGCTGCAAGTACGTCGTCGTCGTCGACCCGGTGGCCCTCAAGCGCGAGACCGCGCTCAAGTTCGGTGCGACACATGCCTTCGCCGACGCAGCCAGTGCTGCCGAGAAGGTCAACGAACTGACCTGGGGCCAGGGTGCAGACGCTGCCCTGATCCTCGTCGGTACGGTCGACCAGGAAGTCGTTTCGGCGGCAACCGCTGTCATCGGCAAGGGCGGCACGGTCGTCATCACCGGTCTCGCCGACCCCACCAAGCTGACAGTGCAGGTCTCGGGCACCGATCTCACGCTGAATCAGAAGACGATCAAGGGCAGCCTGTTCGGATCGATGAACCCCCAGTACGACATCGTCAAACTCCTTCGGCTGTACGACGCCGGGCAGTTGAAGCTCGATGAGCTGATCACGAAGACCTACAGTCTCGAGGAAGTCAACGAGGGATACCAGGATCTGCGCGACGGCAAGAACATTCGGGGTGTGATCCACCACGCGGGCTAGTTCCGCGGCACCCGGATAAGGCAAGGCCCGCACCGTCCCCCCTCGCGGTGCGGGCCTTTGCCATGCCCCCACCCGCCGACCGTGCCCTTCCAGACGCCGACCGTGCCCTTCCAGACGCCGACCGTGCCCTTAGCGGCGACGACCGCGCTCATTCTCGATACCCTCTGTCCCACAGATGCTTTCGCATCTCGCTCACTACTTCCTGCGGATCGTTGCGAAGTTGCTCGGCACGAACACGAACGGTTACCCACCCCAGGCTTGCGGTCTTCGCGTCGCGAGCCTTGTCGCGAAGACGTTGCTGCTCGGTAGAGTGGAACTCTTCACCGTCATACTCGACTCCGATGCGATACTTTCGATACCCGCGGTCGAAGCGAGCGAACTCGTGGCCGCTCTGGTCGTACAGAGAAATCTGCGTTTCCGGTTTGGGCAGCTCGCCTCTAACGATCAGCAGTCGCAACCAACTCTCCGGTGGAGACTCAGAACTCGTATCGATGTGAGGAATCAGTCCACGAATCTGGCAGACCCCGCGCGTCGCCGGATGTGCGCGGATGTACGCCCACAGGTCAGACGTGTTGAGGCCGGTTACCTTCAGCAGGTCATCGAGATGGCCCAGGGCCCTCCATTCAGGGGGCCTTCGACCTAAATCGTAAGCGGTCCGCACCACTGACAAGACCGGGATACCCTCGACAGTCGTCACATCACCCGGATCCAGATCTGCGCGCACCACCTTGATTCCGCCACGATTTCGCCCCTGCCCGGTGGCCGGCCGACAAACCTCGACCTCGAACTCGTCGTCGAACTACGCGATGCCATGCAAGATGGCGGCTGACAGACCGCTGATGACAGCACCGGGTCCAGCCCGCTTCAGTGCACTACGCATCTGCCAGGCCGGGTCGACCTCCGCGTCCAACGGGACGTGCACACCGCGGTACAGCCGACGCGACGCAGCCCGTGATCGGGCCGCTCCCCAGAGTGTTGGGCCATCCGATTCAATGCAATAAACGACGTTGAATGAGCCTGACCGGTTCCATCCGCTGCAAAAAGCAGCAGCCCACTCAACTACCCAACAGCACGGTCGGCGTCAGGAAGGGCACGGTCGGCGTCAGGAAGGGCACGATCGGCGTCAGGAAGGGCACGATCGACGTCCGAAAGAGCACGATCAGCGTCAGGAAGGGCACGGTCGGCGTCAGGACTTGCGCTTGGCGGCGAGCTCCTCAGTGCGCTTGCGGACCACTTCGGTCTGCTCGGGCGAACCGATCAATTCGCGGATCGCGACCTGTTCGGCGTCGAAACCGTCGGCGAGCGTCGCCCGCCCGGCCAGATCCAGCAGATGCTTGGCGTGAACGAGCGCATTGCGCGAGTTCCCCGCGATCTCAGTCGCCAGGGCCGTCGCGGCGGCCAGCGGATCGTCGTCGACGCGGGTCACCAAACCCAGCGCGGCAGCGTCGGTTCCGCTGAGCCGGCGGCCTGTGAAGACCAGCTCCTTGGCGACGTCTCGCCCCACGAGTTCGGGCAGCAACTGGGTGCCCGTCATATCCGGTATCAGACCCCACACGATTTCCATCACCGACAATTTCGTATCGGGCGCCGCGATTCTGATGTCCGCACCGAGGGCCACCTGCAGGCCGCCACCGAATGCGACGCCGTGCAGCGCGGCGATCACGGGGACCGGTACCAACGACCAGATGTGCGCCGCCTGTTGCCCGAGCGCCTTCGCCGCGCCGATGCGCTCGGTCTCCACGACGAGGTCATCGACGCCACCTGCCATTTTGGCGAACTGTCCCGTATCGAGGCCGGCACAGAATGCGCGACCCTCGCCCGCGATGACCACGGCGGACACATCGATCCGGTCGATCAAGCTCGACCCCACCGACACGAGCGCCTCGAACATCGCCGGGTCGAGGGCATTCATCTTCTCGGGGCGGCTGAGGCGAACCTGCGCCACACCGTCTTGAACATCGCACGTCACCCGGTTGGTAGTCACACCAGACTTCCTATCAGAAACGGTCAGAGATCACCGCCTGCAGCGGCGGGCGACGCTGTGTCGGCGGCCCTGGGCGCCATTTCGCGTGACACGAAGTCCTCGAGGTCGATGAGCTGGCCTGATTCTCAGACGTCGGTTCCCTCGGATGCAGACGTCTCCGCCTGCGCCTTGATGTCGGCCAATCGGCGGTCCCAGCCCGCTGCGATGGTGTCGAGTTCCCGGCCGATGCGACTCAGGCGTGCACCAACAGCCGAGAAGCGCACCTCGCGACCAGCCTTCTCAGCTGACACGAGACCGGTTTCTTCCAGCACCGCAAGGTGTTTGGCAATCGCCTGCCGAGACACCGGGAACTCAGCCGCCAGCGCGGACGCCGACGCCGACGATCGACCCAGCCGAACCAGGAGGTTCCAGCGCGTGTCGTCGGCGAGGGCCGCAAAGACCGCGGGCAGGGTCTCCTCAGCTCCGGACATCGACCTGAACATCTTCGAGATGATCCTTGGCGACTCCGAGTTCGATGGTCCAGCCCTCGGTGTTGTCGTCGAACTTCCTGCGCCGCTCGGCCGCATCGCCGGGCAACGACGCAAATCCGCTCTCGACGACTTTGAGAACCACAGAGTCCGAGCCTGTTTCATCGATCCAGAACTCGACCAGGGTGGACGGTCCATCAACCTCTGCCGAATCGGCAATCCACCGAAATGCCGCATATCTCGGCGGGTCGAGCGTCACCGTCCGGATTGCGAAGGCGCCGTGGACCGGATCGTGGACGATGTCCACATCACCGGACCGCTCGATCCGATGGTCTCTGATGGCTTTGTCATTGATGTACCACCCGGGTTCGCTGATCAACGACCAGACGCGGTCGGCAGCGGCGGCGATGTCGATCTGCTTCTCGATGCGGTCGAATTCGTCGGTCATGATGTCCTCCAGTTCGCGAATTGGCGACTTGCAACCCCAGGATTGCACATTCCCGATATGACCCGCAACCCCACGGTTGCACAAAATTCAGCGGAGCGACGTCTGCAATTGCTCGGCCCACGCCGCGACCACCTGCTTACGACGAGCAGAGTCGTCGGAGAGAGTGTCTGCGAGTCCGAGTCCACGCGCGAAGTCCAGCGTCGCCTGGACAAGGCGGTGCACTCGGGGGTCACTGTCGTCGACGCCCAGCATGTGCACCGTCCGGCGATGAGCCGCGGCACCGAACCGACCCTCGAGCGGAAGGATCAGCTTCTTGAGTGCGTCGTCGGATGCTGCCGCGGACCAGACCTGCAGCGCCGCTTTGAACTCCGGCCCGGTGTAGAAATCGACAGCCGTCGCGACCGCGACCTCGATGCGTTCTCCGCCCGGCGGGAGCCGATCGGCCGCGTCGGTGGCGCGCATCGTCAGTGATTCGAACACGTGCTCCAGCGCTGCGGTGATCAGGTCTTCGCGCGTCGGGAAATGATGCTGTGCTGCGCCGCGAGAGACCCCGGCGCGGCCGGCGACGACCCCGACCGTGCACGCGGCCCAGCCGTCGACGGCCAGGACCTCGATGGTCGCGTCGAGCAGCCGTTGCCGTGTTGCCCGGCTGCGATCTTGCTGTGGCACACGGGTGGTCACGATGTCACCCATGGTGGCGGCTGCTTGGTCAGGAACGCCGTCATCCCCTCCCTGGCTTCATCGGAGGCGAACAACGTTGCCGACTGCTCCACCAACCGCTCCGCATCTCGGTCGAAGTCACGAAGTGTCGACGCCGTGGTCAGGGCTTTGCTCGCGGCCAGGCCCTGCGGTGAGCCCTTCCGGAGGTCGGCACACCACCCGGCGACGATGTCATCCAACGCGGCGCTGTCGGTGACGGCGGCCGTGATGAGCCCGATGTCCTGCGCAGTCGCGGCGTCGAACTTCTCCCCCGTCAGGAAGTAGCGGGACGCGGCCCGCGACGTCAACCGGGGCAGAACCGTCAGCGAGATCATCGCCGGGGCCACCCCGATGCGTGCTTCGGTCAGTGCGAACGTGCTCTTCGGCCCGGCGGCCACCAGATCGCAGGCGCCGACGACACCGAATCCACCGGCCCGGACGTGGCCGTCTATCCGGCCGATCACCGGCTTCGGCAATTCCAGAATCGACCGCATGAGGTCGATCATCACGTCGGGCCGGGAGCGACCAGCCTCGCTGAGATCAGCTCCCGCACAGAATGTCCCACCCGTGTGCGTCAGGACAACGGCGCGAGCCGCATCGTCGTCCCGGACGTCGACGAGACAATCGCTCAGTTGCTCGACCAGCGCGACCGAGATGGCGTTGCGGTTGGCCGGTGAGTCGAAGGTGATGGTCGCGATCCCGGCATCGACCGCGTACCGAACGACGTCGCTCATGTCAGTACGACTTCGGAAGGCCCAGGCTGTTCTGCGCCACGAAGTTGAGAATCATCTCTCGGCTCACCGGCGCCACACGGGCGATGCGACACAGGTTGAGCAAGGGTGCCAACCCGTATTCGGTGGAAAGTCCGTTTCCACCGAGCGAATGCACCGCCTGGTCGACGATCTTCACGCAGGCTTCGGCGGCAGCGTATTTCGCCATGTTCGCCGGTTCCGCGGCGCCCCAGTCGTCACCGGCGTCGTAGAGCGTCGCGGCCTTCTGCATCATCAGCTTGGCCAGTTCCATCTCGATCTTGCCGACCGCCAACGGATGCGCAATCGCCTGGTGCGCGCCGATCGGTGTCTTCCAGACCGTGCGCTCCTTGACGTACTCGACGGCCCGGCCGAGCGCGTAGCGGCCCATACCCACCGCAGACGCCGCCGCCATGATGCGTTCGGGGTTGAGTCCGGCGAAGAGTTGGCTCAGCGCGGCGTCCTCCGACCCGACCAGTGCATCGGCGGGCAAGCGCACATCGTCCAGGAACAGGAGAAACTGCTTCTCGGGGTTGAGGAGTTCCATCTCGATCTTCTGAAACTCGAAACTCGGAGCGTCGGTCGGGACGATGAACAGTGCCGGCTTGAGTCGCCCGGTCTTGGCGTCCTCGGTCCGGGCGACGATGAGAACGGCCTGCGCCTGGTCGACACCCGAGACGTAGATCTTTCGTCCCGAGAGCAACCAATCGCTGCCGTCGCGGCGTGCGGTCGTGGTGATGTTGTGAGAGTTGGAACCGGCGTCCGGCTCGGTGATACCGAAAGCCATCGTGACGGAGCCGTCCGCAAGACCCGGCAGCCAGTTCTGCTTCTGCTCCTCGGTGCCGAACCGGGCGATCACGTTGCCGCAGATGGCCGGCGACACAACCATCATCAGCAGACCACTGCCGATCGCGGCCAGTTCCTCCATCACGATCGACAGCTCGTACATCCCGGCTCCACCGCCGCCGTACTCCTCGGGCAGGTTCACACCGATGAACCCGAGTTTGCCCGCCTCGGTCCATAATTCGTCGGTCTTTCGGCCGGCGCGGGCACATTCCTGGAAGTACTCGCTCCCGAATCGGCCACCGAGGGCGGCCACCGAACTGCGCAGTGCCTTTTGTTCGTCGGTCTCTACAAAGCTCACGATGTCTTCCCTCAATCCTGTTCCGTGATGACAGCGAGGATTTCCCCGACCGCCACTTGCTGTCCCGCTGCCACCGGCAATTCTTCGACGATCCCGTCAGCAGACGCAGCGATCGTGTGTTCCATCTTCATCGCTTCGAGCCACATCAGTGGATCGCCGCGTTTGATCTCCTGCCCCAACACCACCGCGATCCGGATGACCGAACCCGGCATCGGGGCCAGCAGGGATCCGGGTGCACTGACCTCGGCCGGATCGACGAAGCGCGGCTTGCGCGTCAGGGCTGCCGATCCACCGGTGAAGTCCACCCATGCCGAGTCCCCGAGTCGGTCGACGACGAATCGTCTGTCGACGCCACCCACGGTGAGGATCACCGTATCGGGGGTGATCGCCCCCACGGAGACCTCGGGATCGTCCGGCAGCAGCACACCGTCCCGCGTGTTCCGGTAACGGACCTCGATCTCGTTGTCGTCGTGCAGGTACCCCTTCGACTGCGGACCCGACGCAAGATTGCGCCACCCGGCAGGCAATCCCGGCGAGATCGCGGCACGCTGTCGGTTCGCCGCTGCGTCGGCGAGGGCCACCGCGATCGCGGCCAGACGCACTTGTTCGGGGCCGGCCAGCGGCGCCGACAACACGTCGATTCCGATCTCGTCGATGAACTTGGTGGTCGTGTCGCCTGCACGGAACTGACTGTGCCGCAGCATGTTGACCAACATGTCCCGATTGGTCCTGGGTCCGTGCAGGCGGGCCGATCCCAGCGCACCGGCCAGCAGATTGATGGCGGTCGTGCGGTCGGGCGCCCAACTGATGACCTTGGCGAGCATCGGGTCGTAGTAGGTGGAGATCTCGTTGCCGTCGACGATCCCGGAGTCGAGCCGGACGCCGGCAGCCCCGAGTCGGGTGAAGCTGGTGTCGGCGGCGACACCGAAGTGGTGGATGTGTCCGGACTGGGGTTGCCAATCGGCAGCCGGGTCCTCGGCGTAGAGACGAACCTCGATGGAATGGCCGTGCGGCTCCGGCGGGGTGGGCGGCAACGACTCACCGCCTGCGATCTGCAACTGCCAAGCCACCAGATCCAGACCGCTGGTCTCCTCGGTGACCGGATGCTCCACCTGCAGTCGGGTGTTCATCTCCAGGAAGTAGAACCGGCCGTCGTCATCGGCGAGGAATTCCACCGTACCCGCCCCGGTGTAGCCGATGGCCGACGCCGCAGATCGCGCCGCGTCGAACAGCTTGTCGCGCAGGCCTTGTCCCACTCGCTCGACCAGCGGGGACGGCGCCTCTTCGATGACTTTCTGGTGGCGGCGCTGGATGGAGCACTCACGTTCACCGACCGCCCACACGGTGCCCGCGTCGTCGCCGAGGATCTGTACCTCGATGTGGTGGCCCCGTTCGATGTAGGGCTCGCAGAAGACGGTGTCGTCGCCGAACGCGGAGGCGGCCTCCCGAGCCGCTCCGGAGACCTGCTCTTTGAGGTCGGCCAGGTCACGCACGATCCGCATGCCGCGCCCACCGCCTCCGGACGACGCCTTGATCAACACCGGCAGTTCCCCGGCGGTGATGGTGCCTGGGTCGAGGTTGCCGAGCACCGGCACACCGGCACGCTCCATGATCGCCTTGGCATTGACCTTGGAACCCATGGCGTCGATCGAGGCTGCAGGCGGCCCGATCCAGGTCAGTCCGGCATTGTGGACCGCACGTGCGAAAGCCGCGTTCTCGGACAGGAAACCGTATCCGGGATGCACCGCGTCGGCGCCGGCCGCAACTGCCGCAGCGATCAACAGGTCGATGTCGAGGTAGGTCTGCGCCGAGGTGTTGCCCGGAAGGCGCACCGCCACATCGGCGGCCGCCACGTGGGGCGCGTCGGCGTCGGGGTCGGAGTACACCGCGACGGTGCCGATGCCGAGTCGACGACAGGTGGCGAAGACCCGAAGGGCGATCTCGCCGCGGTTGGCTACCAATACTGTGTGCATGTTCTCCATCACATCCGGAAGACGCCGAAGTTGCTGGTGCCCTCCACCGGTCCGTTGTCGATCGCCGAGAGACAGAGACCCAGAACGGTTCTGCTGTCACGCGGGTCGATGATGCCGTCGTCGTACATCATTCCGGACAAGAAGGCGGGCATGGACTCCTTCTCGATCTGGGCCTCGATCATCGCTCGCATACCGGCGTCTGCGTCCTCGTCCACTGTGCCTCCGCGCGCTTCGGTGGCGGCGCGCGAGACCATCGAGATCACGCCGGCGAGCTGCGCGGCGCCCATCACCGCCGACTTCGCGCTCGGCCAGCTGAACAGGAATCGCGGGTTGTAGGCGCGGCCACACATTCCGTAGTGACCGGCGCCGTAGCTCGCACCGATGAGCATCGAGATGTGGGGAACGGTCGAGTTGGACACCGCGTTGATCATCATCGAGCCGTGTTTGATGATGCCGCCCCGCTCGTACTCCTGACCGACCATGTAGCCGGTGGTGTTGTGCAGGAACAGCAACGGTGTGTTCGAACGATTGGCGAGCTGGATGAACTGTGTCGCCTTCTGCGCCTCGGCGCTGAACAGCACACCTTGGGCGTTTGCCAAGATGCCGATGGGATAACCATGGATGCGTGCCCATCCGGTGCACAGTGACGATCCGTACTCGGGTTTGAACTCGTCGAACAAGCTGTCGTCGACGAGGCGGGCGATCACGTCACGGGGATCGAACGGGATCCGCAGATCGCCCGGGACGATGCCGAGCAGATCGCTTGCCGGAAAGCGTGGTTCGATCGTCTCCGCGACCGGGCCCGGACCCTTCTTACGCCAGTTCAGACGCGCGACGATCCGCCTGCCGATCCGGATGGCGTCCTGTTCGTCGGCGGCGTAGTAATCCGCGAGGCCCGACGTTCGGGCGTGCATCTGGGCACCACCGAGCGACTCGTCGTCGCTGATCTCACCGGTGGCCATCTTCACCAGAGGCGGGCCACCGAGGAAGACCTTGGACTGCCCTTCGATCATGACCGTGTGATCAGACATGCCCGGCAGGTAGGCGCCACCGGCCGTCGAGTTGCCGAAGACGAGAGACAGTGTCGGAATCCCCGCCGCGGAAAGTCGCGTGAGGTCCCGGAACATCGCGCCGCCCGGGATGAAGACCTCCTTCTGCGTCGGGAGATCGGCGCCGCCGGATTCCACCAAGTTGATCAGCGGCAGCCGGTTCTCCAGGGCGATCTGGTTGGCGCGCAGCCCTTTACGGAGTGTCCAGGGGTTGGAGGTGCCGCCGCGCACGGTCGGGTCGTTGGCGACCAGAACGCATTCGACGCCCTCGACGACCCCGATGCCGGTGACGATCGAGGCGCCGACCGGGAAATCGGATCCGTAGGCAGCGATCGGAGACAGTTCGAGAAACGGGCTGTCCTCGTCGATGAGGAGTTCGATCCGTTCGCGCGGAAGAAGTTTCCCTCGCTGACGATGCTTGGCGATCTTCTTCTCACCGCCACCCGCAAGGGCCTGCGTGAACAATTCTTCGAGCTCGGCGATCTTGCCGAGCATCGACTCGGTCGCAGTCGTGGTCTCGGGTGCGCTCATGGGTGGTATCCCAATCTCTTGCCGGCGAGGCCGGTGAGGATCTCGGTGGTACCGCCACCGATGCCGATGATCCGCATGTCGCGGTATTGCCGTTCGACCTCTGTTCCGGTCATGTATCCGGCGCCGCCGAAGAGCTGAACCGCCTTGTTCGCCACCCATTCACCTGCCTCGACCGCGGTGTTCTTGGCGAAGCACACCTCGGCGATGAGGTCTGTCTCACCGGCCATCGCAGCATTGACGACCGCGTGGGTGTACGTGCGGGCAACATCGATCTTGCGCGCCATCTCGGTCACGGCCTCCTGGACCGATTGGCGGGCGATGAGCGGTTTGCCGAACGTCTCGCGTTCGCGCACCCAGTCGAGGGTGAGGTCGAGACATCTCTGCGCGCTCGCGTAGGCCTGCACTGCGAGCCCGACCCGCTCGGTGACAAACGCCTGCGCGATCTGGAGGAACCCGGAGTTCTCGGCACCGACGAGATTGCCGACCGGGACCCGGACGTCGACGTAGGCGAGCTCGGCGGTATCCGACGCGCGCCAACCCATCTTGTCGAGCTTGCGGGTGACCGTGAACCCCGGTGTGCCCTTCTCCACGACGAGCAGGGACACACCACCGGCGCCGGGCCCGCCGGTCCGAACGGCGGTCACCACGAAGTCGGCTCGCACCCCCGAGGTGATGTAGGTCTTCGATCCGTTGACGATGTAATCGTCGCCGTCGCGCACTGCCGCGGTGGTCAGATGCCCGACATCGCTGCCGCCACCGGGTTCGGTGATGGCCAGGCTGCCGATCTTCTCGCCGGCAAGTGTCGGCCGAACCCAGCGGTCGATCTGTTCGCCCTCACCGGCTCCGATGAGGTGCGGCAGCGCGATGCCGCAGGTGAGCAGCGACGAGAACACACCGCCGGCAACGCCCGCATAGTGCAGTTCTTCACCCAGGATGGTGGCGTCGATCAGGTCGCCGCCGGATCCGCCGACGTCTTCGCCGAATCCCAGACCCAGCAGACCGACCTCGGCCGCCTGCTTGTGGAGGTCGAGCGGCAGCTCGCCGATCTGCTCCCACTCATCCTGATGGGGCAGGATGTGCCGTTCTGCGAAAGCCTTGACGGTGCTGCGTAGTTGAGATCGTTCCGGCGTGCCCCACGCCGGTGCTTCGAGAGTCTTCATTCATTCTCCAAACTCGACAGGGATGGCGACGTGACGCGAACGCAGCCACTCCCCCAGCCCTTTTGCCTGTGGATCGAACCTGACGTTGTCGGCGACTCCTCGGCCGAGGATGCCTTCGATGACGAAGTTGACGGCGAGGAGGTTCGGTAGCTCGTGGCGGTGAACCGTGAGCTCAGCTGCTTCCGGTATGAGGTGCTTGAACGCCTCGACGGTGAGAGTCGCTGCCAGCCAGTCGTAATGCCCGGCATCCCGGACCCAGACACCGACGTTCGCGTTGCCCCCCTTGTCTCCACTCCGCGCGCCGGCGATCTCCCCGAGTGGTGCGACCCGGGTAGGCCCCCACGAGCTGGCCGTCATGTCCGGCGTCGTCCGTTCGGTGATCGACTCAGGGATCTCCGACGTCGCCAGTGGGCTCGGCGCGATCACCTGCTCGGTGCCGTCAGCGAGGTGGACAGTGTGCGTAACCGCAGAAGCAGGCACGTAACCGGCCTCGAACACCGCAAACGGCGCGCCCTGCCCCGGAGGTGCGGTCATCGTGAACCCGGGGTAACTGGCCAGGGCCAATTCGACTGCTGCCGAGGGGAACTGCCGTCCGACCACCTTCGGGTCAGAATCCTTGGCGATGCATTGCAACAACGCGCTGGCCTGCTGCTCGGTAGGAGCATCGGGCTGGTCGAGCCGGGTCAGGGTCCAGGCGAGGTCGGCAGGTGCCGGGTCGAGCGCAGCCTCGAATTGGCTACGGACCAGTTCGGCCTTGGCGTCGATGTCGAGGCCGGTCAGCACCATCGTGACCTCGTTGCGGAAACCCGCGAGGTGGTTGAGAGACACCTTGAGCGTGTCAGGCGGTGCTTCGCCCTTCACGCCGCTGACCTGGACCCGGTCGTCGCCGAGGTCGGAGAGGGCAATCGAATCCAGACGTGTGGTCGCATCGGGCCCGAGATAACGGGGACCGGTGATCTCGTACAGCAATTGCGCGGTGACGGTACCGACGGTGACCGCCCCGCCGGTGCCCGCGTGCTTGGTGATGACCGAACTGCCGTCACTTGCGATCTCGGCGATCGGGAACCCCAGGTGCGCCATGTCTTTGATCTCGGTGAAGAACGAGTAGTTTCCGCCGGTGGCCTGTGCTCCGCATTCGATGATGTGACCTGCCACAACCGCTCCGGCCAATCGATCGAGATCGTCTGGTTTCCAACCGAAGTGGGCGACGGCCGGCCCAACGGTCAGGGACGCATCGGTGACCCGGCCGGTGACGACGATGTCGGCGCCGGAGCTCAGAGCAGCGGCGATCCCGAACCCACCCAGGTAGGCGTTCGCGGTGAGCGGTGATCCCAACCCGAGATCGGCCGCATTCTTGGTCAGGTCGTCGCCGTCGACGTAGGCGATGGTCGGCGACAGTCCCAGTTTGTCCGCGAGTTCGGTGAGCGCCTGCGCCAGGCCGGCGGGATTGACTCCGCCGGCGTTGCTGACGATCTTCACTCCCGCATCCAGGGCGGTCCCCAGGTTGGATTCCAGTTGCCGCAGAAACGTTTTGGCGTAACCGAGCCCGGGATCCCGGAGCCGATCTCGGCCGAGGATGAGCATGGTGAGCTCGGCGAGATAATCGCCGGTGAGGTAGTCGAGTTGCCCGCCGTTGAGCATCTCCTGCATCGCCGAGAACCGGTCGCCGTAGAAGCCGGACGAGTTACCGACCCGGATCGAGGCCGTCATCGGCCACGTCCCGGAGGTCCGGCGAAGCACTGCGCGATGGTTGCCCAGTGCGCCGCGTCTTCGCCGGTTGTCTCGATGTCGAGCTCTGAAGGATTGCGCCGCTGGGTGACGAGCAGGCAGAAGTCGAGTGCGGATCCGGTGATGCGCTGGGTGGCATCATCCGGCCCCCAGGTCCACGTCGAACCGTCCGGCGCTGCCAGTTCGACCCGGAAGGCGTCGGTGGGCGGTATTTCACCGTTGACCTGATACGCGAAGTCCCGGGTCCGCACACCCAGATGCGCAATGGATTTCAGACGACCGGTCGGTGCGTTCACCACACCGAGCGCATCGGCGACATCAAGGCCGTGCGCCCAGACCTCCATCAGTCGCGCGGTGGCCATCGACGCCGCGGACATCGGCGGCCCGAACCACGGGAGCTTCTCTCCGCTCGGGGTGGCGACCAAGGCGTCCGCGAGTGCTTGCCGCCGTTGTCGCCATTCGTCGAGGAGTTGCCCGGTCGGTTTGGCGGCTTCCTCCCGGGCGCCGTCGTCGACGAAGCCGGTCGGGTTCTGCCACGCCACCTTGAGGATGTCGTCGAAGGCCACCTTGTCGGTGGCCGCGATCCGCGCCTGTTCGTCAGTCCATGACAGGTGCGCGATCTGGTCCTTCACCGTCCAGCCGGCAGCCGGAGTCGGTGTTTCCCAGCCCGATTCGGGTAAATCGGCCACCAAACGGTCGACCAACTCGGTCTCGGCAGACAGGTCTGACACCAGTTCGTCCACGATGCTCACGCCGCCAGCATCACACGGGCCCTGACCAAAAGCAAGCACTGGTGCTTGTTTTTAGGCCCGACCGTGCCAGTAACGCCGCCGAGTGAACCACCACGGTCTCGCGGCCCCGCGTTGTCTGGACAGACGAGGAGCGAGCGCAGCGATGCGAAGAGGAAGGAAGACGACGCGATCAGGGCCGCGACGACCCAGCGAGCGAGCGAGCAAGTTCAACACAGCCACCACGGTCTCGTGGCCCCGCACGTTCTGGACTGAGGAGGAGCGAGCGCAGCGATGCGACCGACGAGGGAAGAACGTGCGATCAGGGCCGCGACGACCCAGCGAGCGGGCGAGCAAAAATTTACAGAGTTCCGTCAGCGACCGCCTGGGTCAGAAGTTTTCCTGCGGGATCGACCATGGTGGCGATGACCGATGCGATGCGTCGACCGGATTTCACCTGTTCGACGGTGATCGTCAGATCTCCGGCGTCGAGGGCGGGTGATCGAAGGAAACTGACGGTGATGTCGCTGATCCGGTAGCGGATCCCGGCTGCGGCCGAGAGTTCGACACCGAGCGAACACACCTCGGCCATGAGTGCGATGACGACCCCGCCGTGCATCGTTCCCATCTGGTTGGCCATCGCCGAGCTCGGCGTCGCGGTCACGACGACATTCGACTCCCCCACGGCGGTGACTGCCATCCCCAGAACGTTCTGGATGGGCCCCGGAGCAATGGTTCCGTCGGCCAGGCCGCGAAGGATTTCGCGTCCGGTCAGGGCTGGATCCAACGTTTCGGGCAGACTCGCGCCGAGCATCTCGGACTCTGTCGCCATCGCGTCGCGTCGGGGTATCTCCCCGGTCGCCCTACTGACGACAACGGCGCGCCCCGTGGCCGAACACACCACGGCTCCGGTGGCGTCGTCGACGAGCTCGGCATAGGTCGTGCCGTGACCCTCGACCGCGCCGACGACCCGACCGCGCCCGGTCACCCGCGCTCCGAGGGTGACCGGTTCCGGAACAGAGAGCGAAAGCCGTGATTGCACTGTCGCCGTCCCCGGCGGCTGGGAGTGATAGAAACTCGACCCGCCGACCATCTCGGCGAGAGTCGCGATCGCAGAAAGCCCCACCTCACCGCGGTGGTCGACGAGCCCGGCGCCGATGTGCTGTCGCAGCACGGTGCCGTAAGGCTCGCCGGGAAACGAGGAGATGGCGAGGGCGGCCAGGGGGTCAGGTGCTGCAGTCATGACTGAACACCTACCACGTGCGTGAACCTGGTTATTCGGTGACCAGCGTTGCCAGCTCCGTGAGGGTGTAGGGCGGTTCGTCGTCGTGGCCCCGGTACGCCACGAACGAGGGCTCGAAGGCCGGGTATCGACCGATGAATCCACCGGCAGCACTGTAGATCTGGCCGGTGATCCCCGATGCGAGGTCACTCGCGAGGTAGGCGTAGAGCGGCGCGACGTAGTCGGGAGGTGCCGGGTCGAGCGCAGCGTCGCGCGTACCGGCGTCGAGTAGCCCACGCTCGAACAGGTCGTTGATGTGCGCCTCGTACTCGGGTCCGGTGGACAAGCGCGTCTTACCACCCGGGCACACCACGTTCACCCGTACGCCGTGTGGCGCGAGGTCCGCGGCCAGCGCAACCGACAGGCTGTTGACCCCACCTTTCCCCGCCGGATAGCCGGTGCCGCCGAAGTTGCCCGCCGATGCGGCGGAACCGGTGGTGACGATCGCGCCCGATCCTTGCCGCACCAGAATCGGGGCCGCGGCTCTCGTCAGTTCGAAGGTGCTCACGAGATGGGCATCGAGTTGGGCGAAGAACTCGTAGGTACTCATCGTCAGGATCGACGAACCCGCGGGTTCAGCGACCCCCGCGCAATTGATGACGATGTCTATGCCACCGAACTCGCTGACCGACGCCTCGACCAACCGATGCGCCACCTCCTCGTCGGCGACGTTCCCCACAACCGGTATGGACCGGCCACCTCCGCTCACCAACTCTCGAGCAGCGGCCTCGGTCGTCGAATCGTCCCGTCCGTTGACGATCACCGACGCACCTTCGGCGACAAGCGCTTTCGCGACGGCGAGTCCGATGCCCCGACTCGAACCCGCGACGACCGCGCGTTTGCCGAGCAGCTGTTGTGTGGTCACGGCCGCTCAGGTGCCTGCCGTCACCGGAGTGATCGACAAGGGGATGCCGCGGCCACGGTCTTCGAACTCGAACGTTGCGCCACCGCTGAACCGGGCAATCGCGACTTCCCCTAGTTCTTTCTTGAGCGGGGTGCCATGGGATATCTCGATCACCAGGTCGTCGCCGTCCACATATCCGGACACTTCGGACCAGCGCAGGTCAACCGCGGTGGCCATCGCCAACACAGGCTCGAGGTGCTCAGGATCGAGGTGCGCCAACCATCCGTCATCCACGACTGCGTCGGATGTCCGGGGCAGTCGCACTCTGACGATGGCGCCCTCTCCCGAGCCGGCCGTCTCGATCTGGACGCCGGTGTACTGGACGGGACCCAGAATCGGATGAAGTCGCAACACCGTTGCCAGATCTTCGGCTCCCCGGTCGAGACCGAGACTCTTCCGCAGGCGGTCCGCGGTCAGCCCGCTGATCCCGGTGAGCTGCTTCCGGAAGATCTCGATGGCCCCGTCCTCGTCGGTCTTGCCACGGACCGACATGAGAAAGCCGAGAGCCAGTAACTGATGTTGCAGCGCAACCTCTTCCGCAATACGCACCAGCGCCGAATGAGACCAGTCCTCGAACTTCAGGTCCTCCCAGACCGGACCGAGGTAGTCATCGTGGCCTCCGCCCCCGGGCTCGATCACCGACAATTCGACATGGGCGGCCCGGGTGCCCGACATGATTATCGACTCCGGAGGCAGTGGCAGCTCTTCCCGGTCGGGTTCGATCGTCACCGTCCAGGCACAGTGCGGGTGCCGCCCCTCCGGCCTGCGCGGCGGGCGGTGGATCGGTCGGATCCGGGCACGCCGGTTGGTGGCGATGGCAGTCGCGTCGAAGGTCGGATCCTCGATGTCGTGGCACATCGAGGTGACGTAGTCGTCCCCCATCGGCTCGACATCGAGCAATGCCCCGCAGTGGTTCAGGACGAATTCACCGTGGTACTCGTCGAAGATCGTGTAGCGGAAGTCCATGAACTGTGGCGGTGCGCCGATGTCGAGCTGGAGACACTTGAACATGTCCGCCACCCCGTCTCCGTCGATCTGCAACGCGGTGCGCATCCGCTTGGTGTAGACGGGACTTGCCGCCATCCATTCTTCGATGGCGATCTGGGCCATGGTCTCGCGTCCAAATGCTGCGATGCAGTGCGCCATTCCGGACCGGTCGATCAACTGGCCCGACAGCAGGAGCTCGGGGACCAGCTTCGCCAGGGTCGTGCGGTCGAGGGCTGCGTACGACATGGGTCAGATCACCACATCGGAACCGGCGTTTTGCCGAGGGGGTACCAACCCGGCAGCAGCTCTTCGGCAGTGAGCACACGATCGATGCGGCCCTGCATTCCCTTGCTCATCACGCCGTCGTTCATCATCTCCATGAACAGGGCCGTGACGTTGCCGTAATCGAAGAAGTCTCGCTGCCAGCCCCACTTGAAATCGCCAGCGTACTTGAACCAGCTTCCCTGAATGCCTTCGAGTCCGTAGTGGCTCCCGTCCGGCCGGGTGGCCTCGAAGATCTGCTTCCACAACCCCAGCATGTCGCCGGTCTTCTCGTCGATCACCCAGGACTGGTACGGGTAGGTCCAACCGTCCAGGCCGTCCATCTCGTATCCGATCGCGTAGTCCCGGATCTGTTCGCGTCCGATCGCCATGAAGTCGTGCTTGGCGCCGTAGTTCCAGCCGTAGGTGGCATCTTCGGTGTAGAACTCCGAGAGCGGTCGCCAGTCCCCGGTCTTCTCACAATCTACGTTGGCCTGCAGCCAGCGTTCCTTCATCTCGTCTAGTTCGGCGCGATCAAAAGACATGACAGTAACCATCTTTCATTCTTGAATGACTTTGAGGGCTTGAGTCGGACAGTAACGCACGGCGCGCTCCACGTCCGGCAAATGACTGCTATCGGGTTGCGGGTCAAGAAGATTCACCGAGTCACGCTCAGCCTCGAACAAGTCCGGGGCCTCCATCTCGCACATGCCGTGCCCCTGGCACAGATCCAGATCTACTTCGATCCTCACGGGAACCTCCGCTGACTAACGTGCGCGCTTGCGGTACTTGACGTTGCACGGTTGCGACATCTGCACAACCATCTTCGAGTGATCGTTCTTGTACGACTCCGACGGCTGCGCCAATTCGAACTCGTAGTTCTGCAGCAACACGGAAAAGATCGCCTTGAGCTGCATGATGGCGAACTGAGCACCCACGCAACGGTGCCGGCCGGCACCGAACGGAATCCACGTCCACCGGTTGACCAGATCTTCCTGGCGCGGCTCGAGGTAGCGGTCCGGATCGAAGCTGTCCGGGTTCGGAAAGTCCTCAGGCAGGCGGTTGGACGTCGCCGGCGACACCGCGATGGTCTGCCCCGGCTCGATCAGGAAGTCCTCGACCTCGAACTCGTTCTGAACGACCCGCATCAGCACGATCAACGGCGGGTGCAGGCGCAGCGCCTCTTTGAGCGCTGATTCGAGTTTGGGGATCTGACGCATCGCACCGAAGCTGTATTCAGCACCGTCCGAATAGATGTCGTCGAGTTCGGCGCGCACCTGGTCCATGTATTCCGGATGCCGCAGCAACTCGATCAGCGTCCACGCGGCGGTACCCGAGGTGGTGTGATGACCGGCGAACATCATCGAGATGAACATGCCGGTGATGGTGTCCGCGGTGAACCGCAGGTTGCCCTCGTCGTCGCGGATCGAGATCAGCACATCGAGAAGGTCTTTGTCCTCATCGGTGGCGGGCTCACCGGCAATCCGGGTGTCCATGATCTCCTGAACCAACTCCACCAACCCTTTTCGGGCCGCGTCCCGCTTGCGAAAACTCTCGATGTCGGCATGGGCGTCGACATACGCGATCGGGTCGGTACCCTTCTCGAGATCGTGGTAGAGGTGCGCGAACCGACCGTCTAGCTGCTCTCGGAACTTCTTGCCGATCAGGCAGGCCGAGGAGGTGTAGATCGTCAATTCTGCGAAGAACTCGAGAAGGTCGATTTCGCCCTCGTCGCCCCAATCGGCGATGATGCGCTCGGTCTCCAGCGGGATCGTGATCGCGTGCTGCTTCATATGAGCACCCTTGAGCGCCTGATTGTGCAGCATCTCCGATCGTCGCTCGGGGCTGGCATCGAACACCACACCCTCACCGAAGATCGGGGTCATGAACGGGTAGGCGGCTGCCTGGTCGAGGTCTTCCTCCGAGGCACGGAAGAACGCCTCGTTTGCGACGGCCCCCGAGACCAGCGCGACCTCACGGTCGGCGAGCTGAAAGACCCCGACGTCGCCGCACTCTTCGCGAACCCGCCAGAAGAGACCGATCGGATCAGTCGACAGTTCTTCGAGGTGGCCGTGTTCCCCTTCGCCACCGGATACGCGCTTGGGTTTTGTGAGGGTCATTTCTTGTCTCCTTCGATGCGTGGGACCGGGGCTTCGGCCTCGACCTCGACCAAGCGCATGTGCGCTCCTCGCGGCATGGAAACGATCGTGTGAATCGCTGTGGCGAGATGGATGGGCTTGAGAAAATTGCTGTGGCGGGCCAAGCCGAACGGAATCCAGTCATTGAGAACCGCTGCGCCGACCTCAGGGGTGAAGTTCATCCCCATACCCGTCATCACCTGACCGGGTCGGACGAGGCTGGCCCGCACACCGGTGCCCTCCAGCTCCATCTGGGCCACTTCGGCAAGTCCCTCGACGCCACGTTTGGCGGCGACGTAGGCAGCCATGTGTGGCCGCGGACGCTCGACGACGTCGGAGCTGATGAAGACGAAATCCCCACGCTGCCTTGTGACCATGTCTGGTACGACCCGTCGGTACAAGCGTTGGGCGCCCAGAAGGTGGATGTTGACCTGCGCGGCGAACTCCTCGTTGCTGAACTCGTGTGCGCGTCCCGGATCGAGATCACCCGCCCCGGAGACCACGACCTCGGTCGGCCCGAATTGGGCCTCGGCCTTGGTGACGAACTCGTCGATCGACGCGGCGTCGGTGACGTCGAGCGGCAGGGCCACCGCCTCGCCGCCGGCTTGGGTGATCTGGTCGACGAACTCCTGCGACTTCGCCACCCGCCGGGCGCCCAGCGCGACCGGGAAGCCGGCCGCTGCCAGCATGACGGCGGTGGCGGCGCCGATGCCCGACGATGCTCCGGCGACGATCACCGGCCTACGGTCCGGGTGTGGTGCAAATCTGGGCATCAGCGCGCCCTCACTTTCATGGGAAGCGACGCGAAGCCGCGCACGTTGACCGAGTGGACCCGCTCGGCGTTGTCGATATCGATGTCGACCTGGTTGATCGACTTCACGATCTGGCCCAATGCCACATTCGACTCGAGCCGGGCCAGGTGCGCACCGAGGCAGAAGTGTGTTCCCAGACCGAAGCTGGTGAGTGTCTGAGCGCTGTCCCTACCGATCTCGTAGCGGTCGGCATGGTCGAACACCTCCTCGTCTCGGTTGGCCGAACCGAGCAACAAGAGCACTCGCTGGCCTGCGGGGATGGTGTAGCCGCCGTACTCGACATCCTCGAGCACGCGGCGTACCACGATCTGCGTCGAGTTGTCGTAGCGCAGTGTCTCTTCGGTCCACGCGGGCACGGCTTCTGGATCGGCCATCGGGATCGCTAGCTGATCTGGATAGCGCCAGCCCCAATACACGGCGTTGGCAAGCAGTTTGGTGGTGGTCTCGTTGCCCGCGACGATCATCAGGATCATGAAGCCGATGATCTCGTCTTCGGTCAGTCTGGTCTTCTCACCGGTCTCGTCATCGAGGACCTCGGCGTCCAGCAGCGCCGAGACGAGGTCGGTGCCGGGGTTCTTGCGGCGATCGACGAGCAATTCGCCGTAGTAGCGAGTCAATTCGAAGTACGCGTAGACGGCGGCCTCCGGGACGTCGAAAACACCCTCTTCGCGGTGGATCAGCAGGTCCGATTGGGTACGCAGGTGAGCTCGGTCGGCCACCGGAACGTCTAGCAACTCCGACACGACATCCATCGGCAGCAGTCCGGCGAACTCTGTCACGTAGTCGAACTCCCCCATCTCCAGGCACCGGTCCCAGTGCTGGTGGGTCAGTTCGGCGATCCGATCCGCGAGTTCACCGATGCGCTTGGGCGTGAACCCCTTCGACACCAGTTTGCGAATCCGCATGTGCTTCGGATCATCGAGTGCCAGAAAGGACATCGACTTGTGCGCGTCGGGCCCGTAGGCGGCGGGATCCATCGACACACCCCAGCTGTTCGACAGCCGGGCCGCGTCACGGAACCCGTTGCGCACGTCTTCGTGCTTGGCGAAGGCCCAGAAGTCCATGTCCGCGTTGTGATAAACCGGCGCCTCGGCTCGGAGCCGCGCATAGGTCGGGTACGGATCCTCGTGAAAGTTGTAGTCGTACGGGTCGAACGGGACCTGTGTCTGCATACCTGCGGTCATCGGTTCTCCAGCAGTAGATTGGCCGCGGCGACGAGCCGGTCGGCGATGGCGGAATACGTTTCGTAACCCATGCCGGCGCGGACCAGAGCGCCGGAGTACAGCATTTCGAGTGCTTCGAGCAGGCTCTCGTCGGCCGGCGCCCCAGTGTCTGCCACCAGTGCCGACGACAGCCGCTGCCGGATCAGCACGCCGATACGCACCCGTAGGTGCTCGACGTCGGGATCCGATCCGAGAAGCGACGCCGTGACCGCCCGCGCCAACTGGTTGTCGTCTTCTACCGCCAGTGACACCGAACGAAGGACAACAGCCACCCGCTCCGCCCTGGGCAGCGACGGATCGGGCTCCACGATTTCTTCTGCCAAACGGCGCCAGAACAGTTCGGCGACCACGTGCCCCTTGGAGCTGAAGTAGGTATAGGCGGTTGCGGGCGCGACACCGGCACGCTTGGCCACCGACCGCACCGTCAGGGCGTCGTAACCGACTTCGCGGAGCACCTCGACCGCAGCCTCGGTGAGCTTGTTCACCGTGTCTGCCTGCGCGGTGGTGAGCCGACGGCGAGTGGATTCGAAAGAAACCGGACTGGACATGGACAGTGACATTACACTAGGTTCAAACGCGAGTCCAGACACGTGTCCAGAAGGAGGCGATCGGCGATGACGCTGAGGCCAGAAAGCAGCTCCGAGCTGTTGATAGACGGGAAATTGGTACCGGGATCCGGCGGCACCTTCGACATCATCAACCCGGCCACCGAGGAGGTGATCGGGCAAGCCGCCGACGGCACCGCAGCCGACATGGACGCGGCCATCGCGGCAGCACGAACCGCTTTCGACACGACCACCTGGTCACGTGATCCGGCGTTCCGCGCGAAGTGCCTAAGGCAACTACGCGATGCGTTGCAGGGCCACGTCGACGAACTCCGGGAGATCACCATCGCCGAGGTCGGGGCACCACACTTCCTCACCTCGGGTCCACAACTCGAGGGACCCATCGCCGACCTGGGCTACTTCGCCGACCTGGCCGAGAACTACGAGTGGAGTGCCGACCTCGGTCGCGCCAAGCCGATGGGCATCAAGAACGACCGCGTGGTGCAACGCGAGGCCGCCGGCGTCGTCGGCGCCATCACACCGTGGAACTTCCCGCACCAGATCAACTTCGCCAAGATCGGGCCCGCGCTGGCCGCCGGCTGCACCGTCGTGCTCAAACCTGCCCCCGACACCCCCTGGTGTGCGGCACTGGTCGGCAAGGTCATCGCCGAGGAAACCGACATCCCCCCAGGCGTCATCAACATCGTGACCTCGAGTGACCACAGCGTCGGAGCATTGCTCTCGACCGACCCTCGAGTCGACATCGTCTCGTTCACCGGCTCCACCGCCACCGGCAAAAAGGTGATGATCGCCGCGGCCGAGTCGCTCAAGCGGGTCTTCCTCGAACTCGGCGGCAAATCGGCGTTCATCGTCCTCGACGATGCCGACCTCGCCTCGGCCTGCTCGATGGCCGGATTCTCTGTGGTCACCCACGCAGGCCAGGGATGTGCCATCACCACCCGCCTCCTGGTGCCGCGCGAAAAGTACTCCGAGGCAATCGGACACGTGCGCGACAGCATGGCGGGACTGCCTGCTGGCGATCCGTCCGATTCCGGGACGATCTGCGGACCGGTCATCTCCGCAGTGCAACGTGACCGCGTCGAGAGCTACATCCAGCTCGCCCGCGACGAAGGCGGCACCATCGAGATCGGTGGCGGACGCCCCGCGAACAAGGACAAGGGCTACTTCATCGAGCCGACGCTGATCTCCGGCGTCGAGAACTCGGCTCGGGTTGCCCAGGAAGAGATCTTCGGCCCCGTGCTCGTGATCATCCCGCACGACGGCGACGACGACGCGATCCGGATCGCCAACGACTCCCCCTACGGACTGTCCGGCGCGGTCTGGGGCACCGATCCCGACCGCATCAAGAAGGTGGTCGACGGCGTCCGCACCGGGACCATGAGCATCAACGGCGGGATCTGGTACTCCGCCGACATCCCCTTCGGCGGCTACAAACAGTCCGGAATCGGCCGCGAGATGGGTGTGGCCGGCTTCGAGGAGTACTTGGAAACAAAAGCCATCGCGACACCAGCATAGGGAGCAAGAAACAGTGAGCAACAACAGATTCGCAGGCAAGACCGCCATTGTGACCGGTGCCGCCGGTGGGATCGGCGAGGTCTACGCACGGCAGCTGGCTACCGAGGGTGCCAACGTCGTCGTCGCCGACCTCAACGACGAGGCCGGCAAGCAGGTCGCCGCAGATATCGGAGGCCTCTACGTCAGCACCGATGTCGCCGATCCCGAGTCCGCGCAGGCCCTGGCCACCGCGACGCTCGACGCGTACGGACAGATCGACTACCTCGTCAACAACGCCGCCATCTACGGCGGGATGCAGCTCGACTTCCTCATCACCGTTCCCTGGGACTACTACAAGAAGTTCATGAGCGTGAACCTCGACGGTGCACTCAACGTGACCAGGGCCGTCTACGGGCACATGAAACCCGGTAGTGCAATCGTGAACCAGTCCTCGACTGCAGCATGGCTTTACAGCGGTTTCTACGGACTGGCCAAGGTCGGTGTCAACGGCCTGACCCAGCAGTTGGCGACCGAACTCGGCGGTTCCGGCATCCGTGTCAACGCCATCGCACCAGGACCGATCGACACCGAGGCCACCAAGTCGACCACGCCGGGCAACATGGTCAAGGACATGGTCGCCAAGTTGCCACTGTCCCGGATGGGAACCCCCGACGACCTCGTCGGCATGCTCCTGTTCCTGCTCTCCGACGAGGCGAGCTGGATCACCGGGCAGATCTTCAATGTCGACGGCGGACAGATCATCCGGTCATGAGCGAACACGCACCCGTCGGTTTCATCGGTCTGGGCAACATGGGACTGCCGATGGCGCAGCAGCTGGCCGGATGGGAAGGCGGATTGACCTTCTCCGACCTGAACCCGGACATCGACGTGGAGGGCGCGACACGGGCTGATTCCGCTGCCGAACTTGCCAAGTCCGCGAGCGTCATCGGAGTGACGGTCCTCAACGACGAGCAGGTTCTCGCCGTGGTGGCCGGGCCGAAGGGCATCCTCGAAACGGCGGCGCCGGGCACCGTGATCGCGATCCATTCGACGATCAGCCCCCAGACAGCAGTCGACCTGGAAAAGCGTTGTGCAGCAGAGGGCGTGGCCCTGGTCGACGCCCCGGTATCCGGGGGTGCGGACGGAGCAAAACAGGGCCGTCTGGCAATCATGGTCGGTGGCGAGCGGGACGCCTATCTGAAACTGAAGGAACCGTACTCGCTGGTTTCGGACATGATGATCCATGCCGGGCCCATCGGGGCCGGTACCAAGATGAAGCTGGCCCGGAATCTCCTTCACTTCATCTCGTTCACCGCCACCACCGAGGCCTCTCGGCTCGCCGAGGCGGCCGGGATCGACATCGTCAAGCTCGGCAAGGTGGTTCGCCACACCGATGCGATCACCGGTGGGGCCGGAGCGATCATGTTGCGGGACAGCACTGCCCCGATTGCCAAAGACGACTTCTGGTACGACATCTTCACCCACGTGCGGGGACTCGGGGAGAAGGACCTCGGATTGGCTTTGCAACTGGGAGCTGAACTGGGCGTGGAACTTCCACTGGGCGAGATCGCCCTGGAACGGTTTGCCGACGGCTTGGGCGTGGGAAGGGACAACGCATGACATCGGAAGAAACAACTGAGCAGCGTCAGAAAGGCTTGGACATGATGTCCAAGGTCTACGGCTGGGAGATGAAGGACGGGCCGGGAGACTTTTTCGCGCACACTGCCGATCACCTCTTCGGCGAGGTATGGACGCGTGAGGGGCTCTCGATCCGGGATCGTCGGTTGCTTCTCCTGGGCGCACTGGCGGCGACCGGCCAAACAGATGTCGCAGAGATCCAAGCGGGTGCCGCCCTTGGCAACGGGGAACTCGACGGTGACCAGCTTCGCGAGATCGCCCTCTTTCTCTGCTATTACATCGGGTGGCCGCAGGGCACCCGGCTCAACTTCATGTTCGGCGACGTCATCGGCAAGTATGAGAAAGCGCAGCGGAAGCAGGCTGAGAGCAACGGGACCCCAGCGAGCTCATGACCTTCTTCGCGACCCGGTACGACTTCCGGGCGCCTGGCGCCTCGCCGACCGCGCGTGCCGAACTGTTCGCGCGCGCGGTCGAGCAGGTCTCCTATCTCGATACCCACGATCAGGATGTCGTGATGCTGTCGGAGCATCACGGCTCCCCCGACGGGTATCTTCCGAACCCGTTGATGGTTGCCTCGGCGTTTGCGGCGGTCACATCGCGGATCATGCTCACGATCTCCGCCGTCGTCGTCAATCTGCATCACCCGCTCCGGCTCGCCGAAGACATCGCGGTGCTCGATCACCTCAGTGGTGGCCGGGTGTCGTACACCCTCGGACTGGGCTACCTCCCCGACGAATACGCCCAGCTCGGCGCGTCCTGGAAAACCCGCGGCGCCGACATCGAACGCACGATCACGGTTCTGCGCCAGGCCTGGACCGGTCAGGAGTTCGAGTTCGACGGACGCCCGGTGACGGTCACCCCGACACCCCTGTCGCAGCCGCATCCCATGTTGTCCTACGGCGGAGGATCTCGAGCGGCAGCGCTCCGGGCGGCACGTCTGAACCTCGGCTTTCAGCCTCAAGTCGCCGACCCTGAACTGCGGGAGTTGTACAACGCCGAATGTCGGGCCCACGGTCGAGAACCCGGCTTCGTCATGACTCCGCCACCGGGACCGTCGACGGTGTTCTGTGCCGAGGATCCCGATCATTTCTGGCGCGAGTACGGTGAGTTCCTCCTCGCCGACGCCAAAGCCTACGACGCCTGGCACGGCGACCACGCGTCTCATGTCAGGGACAGTTCGACGAGCGTGGCCGAATTACGAAGTGGCACAGGTTACGTCGTGTGCACTCCGGATGATCTCATCGCGCGCTGCCGGAGCCGGGAGTTCAAGCTCGTCACCAGCCACCCTCTGTGCGGCGGCATGCCAGAGAAGCCGTCCTGGGAGAGCGTTCACCTGATCGGCGAGAAGGTCATCCCCGCTCTGAAGGCCTGACGTCGATGGACTCCGCGAACTCAGTGATCGACGCGCCCGTGAGCTCTGGCTGGATGAGTGGGAACAGATGACTCGCTCGAGGTATCACCGTCAGGTTCGCGCGCGGTGACACCGCTGCGAAGCGACGTTCGTTCACGCGGAACTGGTCCCACCCACCGTTCATGAACTCGATCGGACCCGGATACTGCGCGAGTTCGCCCAGAGCATCGAACCGGGAAACCTCGGCAACGACGTCCTTGATCGATGCCAACGCAAGGCCACCGATCTCCATGTCGCTCGACACCTGTCGTCCGACCGCGGCGCGGGTCAGCCACCGGCTCATGGTCGCAGCTTGCTCCGGCAGGTACGCGGTTGCGGCCCCGAAGGCACGGAACGGGGTGGCGAAGAGCCGGCTGGGTTGCGCGGTCGCGCACATCGCGACCAGGCCTGCGACCAGTTCTGGACGCCTGCCCGCGACCGCCATCGAGACGTAGCCACCCATCGACATACCGGCCACCACCGCCGGCCGGCCGAGCGAGTCGATTGCATCGACGATGGTGTCGACAGCGCCGGCGAGGGTGAAGGTCTCCTCCCTGCGCTCACCGTGACCAGGAAGGTCGGGATACACCACCCTTCGACCGGGAATGGCAGCGGCAATCCGGTGCAGTGAGGCACCGCTGACGCGAATCCCATGGACGAGGACGACTGGCGTAGGTGCAGGCGCAGACACGTCGCCAGTATGCCTACGCTGCCGATCACCAGGCGTCTCCGGGATGAACACCGTCGGTGGGTAACGTGAAGAACTGTGTCTGAACCCGAAGCGCTGTCCGCCGCCGAGGCCGAAGCCGTTCGCGCCGTCTGGCAGCAACTCGGCCTGCCCGGACTGATCGATGTGCACACCCACTTCATGCCGAAGCCGGTCATGGACAAGGTCTGGGCGTACTTCGATTCGGTGGGACCCCTGGTCGGCCGGGAGTGGCCGATCACCTACCGCGCTGACGAGAACCGGCGGGTCGAGGTCCTTCGCGAGTTCGGTGTTCGCGCGTTCACGTCGATGATCTATCCCCACAAACCGGAGATGGCTGCGTGGCTCAACAGCTGGGCCGCCGACTTCGCCGCACACACGCCGGATTGCCTCCACACGGCGACGTTCTATCCGGAAGCCTCCGCGCCCGAGTATGTGAGCGCAGCCATCGAGGCCGGGACGAAAGTGTTCAAGTCCCACATCCAGGTCGGCAACTACAGTCCGACTGATCCGCTGCTCGACGGCGTCTGGGGCGCGATCTCCGACGCGGCAGTACCGGTGGTCATCCATTGCGGATCGGGCCCGGCTCCCGGACAGTTCACCGGACCGCAGCCGATCACCGAACTGCTGCGCAGATTTCCGAGACTTCCGCTCGTCATCGCCCACATGGGCATGCCTGAGTACGACGAGTTCCTGGATCTGGCAACAACATACGACCGGGTTCATCTCGACACCACCATGGCGTTCACCGACTTCGCCGAAGAGATGGCGCCGTTCCCGGCCCCCTCGGCCCACAAGCTTCGCGACCTCGGCGATCGCATCCTCTGGGGCAGCGACTTCCCCAACATTCCCTACACCTACACCAGCGCGCTGGACGCCGTGACGCGGCTCGGCCTGGGTGATGACTGGACGCGCGGGGTGCTCTACGACAACGCCGCCCGGCTGTTCGCTATCGCCTGACCCGCAGATACACACGTTCCAGCCAAAACCACATGTTGCAACGTGTGATTTTGACTGAAACATGTGGATTTACAGGGGGTTTCAGGTCTGGGCAGCCGCCCGGGCCGCGATCCGGGCCTGCACCTCCGGCCTGCGCAGCGGCGGAACCGTCTTCGGCGGTTGGCGCCGGGCCGGCAGCGACTGCAGTAGCTCCGTCGTCGCCGCCGTCACCCGCTGCACCGCGAGTTCGAAGGCGTCGACGCTCGCCGCAGACGGCTTCTGTACGCCGCTGACCTTACGTACGTACTGCCGCGCCGCCGCCTCGATCTCGACGTCGGTCGCGGGCGGTTCGAGACCGCGCAGTTCAGTTATGTTGCGGCACATCGGTACTCCCTCATTCAGAAATCTTGACAACCGCCTTGCCCAGGATCTTGCCGTTTGCGAGATCGTCGAGCGCCTGCGGAAGCTGGTCCAGCGTGTACGTGACATTGACCGGCGGACGCATCCCGTCTGCGACCATGGCCGTCAGGTCCTCGTGCAACTGGGCAGGCAAAGCCGGATGCGTACGTACGTACTCGCCCCAGGCCGCGCCCACCACCGAGATGTTCCGGAACAGGACGCGGTTCAGCTTGACCGTCGGGATCCCGCCGGCCGCGAACCCGATGACCACGAAGCGCCCGTCAGGTGCGACCTGGCGCAGGGCCTCGTCGAAGACCTCTCCGCCGACCGGATCGATCAGCACATCGACACCACTGCCGGTGAGGTCTTTGATCTTTGCGCCCCAGCCCTCTTCGAGCTGGACGACTTCGTCGGCTCCGACCGAGCGGAGCAAGTCCTCGGCGCCCTTCCGATGCACGATCGCGATGACCTTCGCGCCCATGGCTTTTGCGACCTGGATGGTTGCGACTCCGACACCGCCCGCACTACCCAGGACACCTACGGTCTCCCCCGGCTGCAGGTTCGCCCGCGTCTTGAGCGCGAAGATCGCGGTCTGCAGGTTGATACCCATGGCCGCACCCTCGTCGAAGCTCAGTTCCGGCGGGATCCGCAGCAATTGGTCGGGGGACGCAACCACCTTCTCAGCGAAACCGCCGACGATCGACATGACCTGGACGCGATCGCCGACGGAGAATCCCGAACCGGCCGGCGCCTGCGCGACCACGCCCGCGACCTCGGTTCCAGGAGTGAAAGGAACCGGCACCTTGAGCTGGTACTTGCCCTGACTCATCAGCAGGTCGGGAAAGCACACCCCGCACGATTTGACGTCGACGAGCACTTGATCGTCGTTGGGAACGGGATCGGGGACGTCATTGAGGGTGAGTCCGCTCGGGCCGGCTTCTTCGTTCAGTATCTGCGCCTTCATAACGCACAACCCTACGCGGCACGCCACTAGGATCACAGGCATGACATCAGTACCCGAGATCAGCACCGAGCAACCGTCCGAGCGGCATCTCCAAGCGGCCGCCGACGCCCCCGGTTTCATGCCCATCGACGAGGCCATCGCGCTGTATCAGGTTGCCGGACAGTATCTGTCGAAGGATGATGCCGTCGGAATCGGCGTCGAGATCGGCACGTACTGCGGCAAGTCCACCGTGTTCCTCGGCGCAGCGGCCGAGCCCGTGGGCGCAACCATCGTGACCATCGATCATCACCGCGGTTCCGAGGAACACCAGCCAGGCTGGGAGTATCACGACACCTCGCTCGTCGATCCGCATACGGGCACCCTCGACACGTCCGCCCGATTCCGGCAGACCATGTGGGATGCAGGACTCGAAGACACCGTCATCGGGCTGCTGGCCACGTCGACCGCAGCCGCGAAGGTGTGGGGCCGGCCCGCCGACTTCATCTTCATCGACGGTGGTCACAGCAGCGAAGCAGCTCAGAACGACCTCGCCGGCTGGGCCCCATGGGTGCGCGTCGGCGGCGCCCTACTGATCCACGACGTCTTCCCCGACCCTGCGGACGGCGGACGTCCCCCATTCGAGATCTACGAGAAGGCCCTCTCGACCGGCCAGTTCACCGAGGTCGGTGTCCAGGGATCCTTGCGGGTGCTGCGACGCGACTCAGGCGAGCCCGGTCAGCCGCTCTTCTGATTCCTGACCGGGAGCTTGTGCACCCGGACCTCGAGCACCGGCTCCTCACCGATCGTCCCCTCGCCGATCGTTGCCGTCATGTACGTGCAGTACGGCTGCCTGCGGCGATCGGTGGGTGAACCCGGGTTGAGCAGCCGCAGCCCGGTGTCGCTGGTCGTGTCCCAGGGGATGTGGCTGTGCCCGAACACGAGAACGTCGGTGTCGGGGTACGCCAGCGACATCCGCTTCTCGCGGCCGGTCGCCGCACCGGTTTCGTGAGTGATCGTGAACCGCAGCCCGCCGAGTTCGACATCGACGCGTTCGGGCATCCGGGCACGCAGATCGTCGCCGTCGTTGTTGCCCCAGCATGCGATCAGCCGTCGGGACCGGGCCTCGAGCGCCTCGAATGACGCAAGGTCCACCCAGTCGCCGGCGTGTATGACCACATCGGCACGGTCCACCGCGTCCCAGACCTGCCCGGGCAGGTCCCGGGCGCGCTTGGGGATATGGGTGTCAGAGATGAGCAGCAGGTCCACTGGTCGAACGTAGCGTGCGCCGGGCGCCGATGGAGGTGGCGATGACAAGAATGGCCGCTACGACGAAGCAGACGGACGCGTAGAGGAGGCTACCGACCTGCGTGCCGTCCGAGGTGAACCCGTCGCGTGCGCCGAAATAGTCCGGCAGCGCCGATATCCAGAGTGCAGCAAGGACCAGCAGGTAGATCGGGCCGAAGACGCGCACGAACTGATTCGGGACCGGTCCCTGCCCACCTCGTCGTTCACGATTCCATTGCGGGATCAGCACCGCCAGCTCGAGCACCGGCAGTGTCCCGTTGGACAGCTCGAGAGGGTTTCGTATCAGTCCGTCAGAAAGGCGATGATGTTCTCGTTCACAGCCGTTGGTTGCTCGACCTGCAGGAAATGTCCTGCTTTGTCGATGATGTGCACTCGACTGCCCTGAGGTAACACCTCTCGAACCGGAGCGACGTATTCGACCTGCATACATCCGTCGTCAGCGCCGTGGAGATACAGGGTGGGCACTATCGGTGCCCCACGCCAGACTCGCTGTAACTCTCGGTAACGCGCCTTCGGACGTCGCGGCGACGGGACCGATCGGTAATACCGTAAGGCGGCCCAGCGGTTCTCGAGAGTGGGCAGCGAAGCGAAGACGTATTCCAGGTCCTCGGTCGCGTCGTAACCCGGAGACCAATCACTCCACAGCCATGGGATCAGGCGACCGAGAGATCGCTCCGAGATCAGGGGCAGCTGGTTGAACATGATGTACCAACTGTTGCGCGCCTGTCGGCGCGATAGCCGCAACCGACTCCAGGTCGACAGATCGGACTTCGTCATCGCCGGCACCGGCGGCACCGACATCGACACAACCGACCGAAACGGTGAATTCTCATACGCCGCCAGGGCGTTCGCGGTCACCGCGCCCCAGTCGTGCCCGATGAGCACGGCGTCCTTCCCGCCTCCCAGTTCACGGTGCACCCCGAGTACGTCATGCATCAGGGCGCCGATGTTGAAGTCGCGGTCGGACGGGATGTCGGTGGGCGCGTATCCGCGGGTGAACGGTGCGACGACGCGGTACCCCTCACCGGCCAATGCTGGTCCCAGATATCGCCACGACCACGCTGAATCGGGGTACCCGTGCAGCAATATCGCCAACGGCCCGTCGGCGGGACCCCAGGTCAATGCCGCGATGGTGAGTTCGGGCAACTCGATCCGAAGCGTGCTCGGGGACGAGGCGCCGGTCACGGTGCGACGACCGACGGGCGCACCTCAACACCGGTCTGCGCCGAGGTCGTCGGGGCCGTGGGGCGGCCGGCGCGGAGAAAGCTCCCGGTTCGGTCCGTTCCCAGGACTGCGGTGGGTTGTCCGTCGAGAACCACCCGCCGGCCACTGATGAACACGGCGCGCACAGTCTCGTTGTTGCGGTTGACCATTCGCGACAGCCCACCATATTGGGCCACTTGCTCCTCGTGATACCCCTCGAGTGTCTCGTCGAGATGCTCCGGATCGAGGATCGACAGATCCGCGCGGTCCCCCACCCGAAGATGGCCGGCGTCGATGTCGTACCAGTCAGCGATCTCGCCGCTCAGCCGATGGACCGCCCTCTCCACCGACATGAACGGGGTGCTGGCGAGTTCGGCGTCGCGCACGTGCTTGAGCAGGCGTAGACCCATGTTGTAGAACGCCATGTTCCGCAGGTGCGCACCGGCGTCTGAGAACCCCAACTGGATGTAGTCTGCCGTCGCGAACTTCTTGAGCACCTCCGGACGGTGGTTCGAGATGGTGGTGTACCACCGAAGTGTGCGGCCGTGCTCGAGGACCAGATCGAGGAAGGCATCCACGGGATGTATGCCGCCGCGGTCGAGGCCAACCTGACCAAACGATTTACCGATGACGGACGGGTCAGGGCAATCGGTGATCTCGGCATCGAAGAAGTCTCGATGCCACACCCGGATGCCCAATTTCTGGTCGTAATCCTTGCGGAAGCGCCGACGATAGTCTTCGTCGCGCATCAGGTCGTCCCGCTCGATGCAGTCGGTCAGGTGCATCGCCAATTCCCCCGAACCGAACTCCTCGAAGATGACGAAATCGATGCCGTCGGCGTAGACCGTGAACGGCACCGGAAGATGCTGGAAGCGCACATTTGCTCCCAGCCGGTTGGCGACGGTTGCCAGGCCCTGGAGCACGTACGGCGACACCGGGTTGGATTTGACGTCCGCGGCGGCGAGCAGGGTGGTCTTCAGGGGTTTGCGACCCAGACCGATCGATCCGAATGCCTGAAAGGCGAGGTCTAGCGGCATCTTTATGTCAGGAGCTGATTGCAGGATACGACCGCGCCTGCGCACGATGCCCTTCAGTCGCCTCTTCTCGAGAAACTTCGAATACGTCGACGGCAGCGTGCGCGATCGGCACAGCTCGCCGTCGAGCTTGTCGAATCGCAATTGATTCGTCGACAGGCCGATGAATCCGGCATCAAGGGCCTCGCCCAGCATGCGTTCCATGCGGCGGAGCTCGGCCTTCGTCGGCTTGATGTCATCGTCGGTCGCACGCTCGAGGCCCATCGTGGTGGCACGGATGTCCGAGTGCCCGATGAACGAACAGACGTTGGGGCCGAGAGGACGGGTTTCGATTGCCCGGATGTACTCTTCACTGCTGTTCCACGTCTTGTTTGCTTCCAGGGACGAGATCACATGGTCGCGCGGGATGGCTTCCACCCTGCCGAACAGATCGCCCGCGACGACGGGATCGGCGTGAATCGTCGATATGGAGCACGATCCCAGCGCAACCGTGGTCACGCCGTGCCGAACCGATTCTGCCAGCCCCGCGCCCTCGAGGACCTCGATGTCGTAGTGCGTATGGATATCGAGAAATCCCGGCACCACCCACATGCCCGACGCATCCACGACGTCATCGCACCCGTCGGCATCAAGGGGTTCGGCGGAAACCGCTGCGACGCGGCCGTCTGTGATGCCGAGATCCCGGATCGCAGACGGTGCACCTGTCCCGTCGAACCACCGCCCGTTGCGGATGATCGTATCGAAAGCCATTGAAAATCCTCCCCTTTGGCGGGGTCGACCCCTTGTCACCCCACGACGGCGACACTTGTGCGGTTGACCATACACCTCAGGGAAAACGTATGGTGGCGATTCAGGAGATCGCCACCGCGGATGGCTCAGGCCCGTTGGGGCCAAGCGAGCGCCGGGCCCAACCAACGGGCGAAAAAGCGCCGCAACTGCGCTCCGTCGTAAGGGGCCGGGCCACGATCGACCAGGTAGGAGTGCAGCAGTCGAAGCGTGAACTCGGCCAATTCGTCGACGGCATCGTCATCGAAACCGCGGGACTCCCAATCGACGTCGAAGCGGCGCAACATGCTGCGACCAAACGTGATCGCGGCGTCCCCGGTCAGCGACACAGTTGCTCCCGTCTGGCCTGAACCACCGAGCAAGAATCTGATGCGCTCATCGCCGGCCAGATTCTCCACGCTGAAGGCCATCGATTCGACCATCGCCTCCACCGGGTCGGTCATACCTTCGAGGTGCCGCGCCAGTTGATCTAGGAAACCATTCGCCGATCGCATGGCGACAGCGATGAGGAGCGCATCGCTGCCCGGAAAATACCGGTAGACGGTTTGTCGCGTCACCCCGAGAGACCGTGCGACATCGGCGATCCTGACCGTCGAGCCGGGCTCGGCGACCATGGCGGCCGCCGCATCGAGAATCCGGTCGATGGCTTCCTCATCAGAAGCGGGTGCATTGCCCGACCAGCCGTGACTACGCATGCAACTTCTCACGCCTCGCCGGCCGGACGTAACCCGGAGTCATCTGCACGACACTGATCATAGTGGTGGGCTGCCGCCCGAGATCTGCATCTTGGCGATGGTCCGGTCGACGACGTTGCCGTCCGTATCCTGCGGTGCGACGATGCCGAATGGGAGGAGCCCGGGCAATCAGTTCGTCGGATCGGCCGCGGCGACCACACTCTCGGAGTCGTCCTTACGCGCGCCCAAATAGGCCCGTTCTACCAGCCCAGGATCAGCGCGGAGGGCAGCAGCGGGTTGTTCGAGGACGATCTCTCCGTGCACCAGGATGGCCGCGCGGTCGGCGACTTCGAGTGCCAGGTGTATGTGTTGTTCGACCAGAACGACTGTAGTTCCTCGTTGTTCTGCGACGGTCCGCAGGATCGGCAGGATGGATTCGACGATGACCGGGGCCAGTCCCATGCTCAGTTCGTCGATCAGCAGCACCTTGGGTTGCTGGATCAGGGCGCGTCCGATCGCGAGCATCTGTTGCTCGCCGCCGGAGAGTTGTCCGGCGTCGACCTTCAGACGTGCGCCGAGCGCGGGGAAGTAGTCGAGAACCTCCCCGAGTGCCTGTTTGCCGCGACCTCGGCCCCGGGTGGCCAGCTGTAGGTTCTTGCGCACACTCAGGCCGCGGAACAAGGCTCGGTCGTCGGGGACCAGGACCAGGCCTGAACCCACTGCAGCACGGGGACTTCCACTCTTGATGACGGCATCACCGACGCTCACCTGCCCGGAGAAGCGTGGCAGCAGCCCAGCCAGGGTCATCAGCAAGGTCGTCTTCCCGGCACCGTTGGGCCCGAGCAGACACAGCACCTGTCCGGCCTCGAGGGTGAGGTCGACGTTGCGCACGCAGGGACTGCGCTTGAAGTATCCGGCTTCGAGCCCGGTGCACACCAGCGCACTCATGACATCGCTCCTGGCTTGGTCAGTTCGGTGGGTGGAGACGACGTGCCCGTGCCTTTCGGTACACCGAGGTAGGCGCGGATGACCTCCTCGTTGGCCCGGATGACCTCGGGGGTTCCCGTAGCGATGACCTTGCCCAGGTCCAGCACGACGATTCGATCGCACACCGACAGCACCAGTTCCATGTCGTGGTCGACCAGGAGCATGGTCACACCGGTGTCGCGGACGGCGCGCAGACGCGTACCCAGCCAACGGCTTTCGGTGCTGTCGAGGCCGGCGGCTGGTTCGTCGAGCAACGCCAACGAGGGGTTGCCTGCGAGCACTCGCGCCACCGACACCAGTTGGCGTTGTCCCTGCGACAGGGATGCGACGGTGACGTCGGCGACACCACCGAGTCCCAGTCGTTCCAGGACCGCGTCTACATCGGCGGATCCGCTTGCGCCGCCGCGAGCCCCGACCGCGACGTTCTCGTGTACCGCCAGGTCGTCGTACAGTTCCACGTCCTGGAAGGTGCGGCCCAGCCCGCGGCGACTGCGCTGGTGCGGCGGGACGCCATCGAGGCTCTGCCCACCCAGGGTCACGGTGCCGTCGGCGGCAGCGAATCCGCTGATGGCGTCGATGAGAGTCGTCTTGCCTGCGCCGTTGGGACCGATGAGGCCGACGATTTCACCCTCGAACACCTCGAAGGAGACCTCGCTGACCGCTGCCACGGCTCCATACCGGACTCCCACCCCGGAGATCGTCAGTAGCGGCACATCCGATGTCGGCACGCGCGCGACGCCATCGGCCTCCTCGTCCGACCGGGCGACCTCCGAGCCCGTCGGCGCCGTGCCGCCAGGCTGTCGGCGCGAGGCGATCGCATGCTGCACTCGCCCGGCAATGCCGTCTGGGTTGACCATCACGGTGATGATCAGCAGCACCCCGCTGACCAACGCGTAGTAGTCGCCGAAATCGAAGGCCCGGTCGAGGAAGACGAACAACAGTGCGCCAGGTGCCAGCACCCCGGCCAGCAAACCACCGGACACCGAGGTGATCCCGGCGGTGTAGATGACGGCGAAAATGGCGATACCCGCGAAGACGCTGTAAGACCCGGCGGTCGCGAGCGTCTGCTGGTAGGCCAGGAGCGTGCCGCTGATCCCGGCCAGGAACGACCCGATCGCGAAGGCGGCCAACTTGGTTCGCGACACATTGATCCCCGCCGCGGCTGCGGCCCGCTCGTTCGCCCGCACCGCGAGCATCGACGAACCCAGCCGACTACGCCGCAGCAAGGCAACGCCGACCGCCGCAGCGACGACGATGACCAGGCACATCAGACCGAACGAGATCCTCGGATAGTTCTCCCCCGCACCGATTCCCAGGTCGACACCGAAGATGTCGGGCGCGTCGAAGTTCGCGCCCTCGATCCCGCCGTTGAACGAGGGATTGCGGAACCAGAAGGCCTCCAGGAAGACCGCGAGTGCCAGAGTCACGACCATGAACGGCAATCCGCGGATCCGCAACGCCGGCAGACCGACCACCACACCGATCACCGTGGCCATGAGAGCGGCCAGGATCGGAGCAAACGGAAACGGGATGCCGAGCTCGGTGTTGACCGCACTGAGTCCGAACGCACCCGCCCCCGCCAGGGTCAGCTGGGCCAGTGAGACCTGCCCGGCGAATCCGGTGACCACCACCTGCGAGAGCCCGAGGATCGCGAAGATGAACGTCGCGATGATCGCCCCTCGGTAGCTGCCCGAGGTCAGGCACACCGCCACGACCGCGATGCCCGTACCCGCGATGGCCGGGATCAGGACCCGTCTCGGGCGAGGCGCACGACCCAGATTCTGATGCACGATCGCACCACGACTGGGCAGCGGACGACCCTTCACCACGAGGAACACCAAGATCAAGATCAGCGGAATCGCCTCGGACACACCTGAATCGGGAACCCAGTCATAAATGCTCTGGAAGTGGGTACCCTCCGACTGCAAGACACCGATACCGATCCCGGCCGCCACCGTCAACGCCATGGACGAGAAATTCCCGACCAGGGCCGCGGCCAACGCCGGCACGATGAACATCGTGTAAGCGATCGGACTGAGCGGAACAATCGGCGCGATCAAGATGCCGCCGAGCCCGGCGATCACCGACGACAGGGCCCAGTTGCTGATCGCGATGCGATCCGGCGAGAGGCCCGTGACGAAGGCGCCCTTCTCCGATTCCGCCGCAGCCTCCGTCGCGACCCCGAATCTGGAGAAGTGGTAGGCCAACGCGACCACGGTCGCCAGCGCGACGATCACGACCGCGAGCCAGATCCGGTCCGTGGGCACCTGGCTCTCACCGATCGAGATGGTGCCCGGCTCGAAGATCGGCGCCACCGGCACCGACGACGTCCCCAACCGCAACGCGAGCAGTGCCTGAATCGTCAGCATCAAGCCGATCGAGGCCACCGCCTTGGCGACCACCGGTGCCGACCGCATCGGGCGAAAGATCGCCAGATACAGCACGGCCCCGAGCACCGCCGCGATCACCAGCGAAATCACAACAGCTGGAACAAGTCCCAGCTCACCACCGAGATCGATCGACGAAGGAAAGCCGGGAATCGGGTTCAGTAGCTCACCCTGACGCAACATGCCATAGGTGTACGTGGTGTACAGCGCCACAGCACCCGTTGCGAAGTTCACCACCCCCGAACTCTTGAAGGTCATCACCAACGCGAGTCCGAGGGCGGCGTACACCGCACCATTGCCCAGACCTAGGAACAGATAGGCAAAGTGTTCGGTCATCTACTTCATTCCCAACTTCTTCACGACACAGACGGATCGCCAGGTCGACGGATCTAGCCGACGGTGGTGAGATTCTGCGGACGGCCCTGGCTGTCCACTTCACCGATCAGCAGCGACTTGCTGCAGATCGATGTCAATTGCGGGATCGCCGTCCCATCACACGTGAACGTCAGGCCGCTACCGAGTGGCAGCGGAACGTCCTTCGCTGTCCGAAGTGCTTCGGTCACCGCTGCCGGGGTTACATCCCCGGTCAAATTCTGGATGACGCGATACAGGCCCATCACACCCTGATAACCGGTGTACCCGTATCCGCGAATGTCGGTGTCCGGTGCGTACTGCGCCATGACCGAGCGGTACTCCACCGAATCAGGCTCGTCCGAATACAGGTCGACGGTGGTGAAGTCTTTGATGCCTTCGATGACCGACCCACCGACCGCTTCGACGACCTCGGGTGCAACACAGGTCGGCACGACGAATCGTTCCTTCCCGGGAGCCACGGTCTGAATGGTCTTGAGAACCGTGATGCACATGTTCGCGTCACCGACGATGGCCACCGCATCCGGGTTGTCTGACAGACCCGCAGTCACCTGCGGGGTCGGGTCCGGCACTCCTGCCGGGATCGGGACGACCTTCAATTCGAGCCCCGCCGCCTGGAAGATCGGAGCGCCGATCGCCGAGATCGCCGCGGGAGTGCCACCACCATCACCGGACAGGAGTGCAACCTTCTTGATGCCGTTCTTTGCCGAGTACTCGGCCATTCCGGACAGTACGCCGGGGAGGCCCGCCGTGTACATGAACGAATCCGGCGAGGTGAGTTCGAGGGGAGTCACGCCCACCGGACCGGTGTAGGGGATGCCCGCGCCTGCCAGGATCGGCAACATCGCCCCGCCCTGAGCACCACCGGGCACGACGACGGCGGACACCTTCTGCTCCACCATCTGGTTGGCGCAGCTGGTCGCCGACGCAGGCTCTTCCTGCTGCTTGCAGACGACGAGATCGATGGGCCGCCCGCCGATTCCACCCAGGTTCGCGTTGATGTATTCGGTCGCGGCTTCCGCGTTCTCGCGGTTGGCCGGGAACGACGCGAAGGAGCCACCCTCACTGTTGATGAACCCGATCTTGATCGGGGCCCCGGTCGCTTCGTTTGCCGGCAGAGCGGTCGTTGCCAACGAGGACTCGACGCTGTCGCCCGTGCTGTCCGAGCCGTCACTGCACGCAGTGACGCCCAGCGACGCGACCAGCAGCGAGATGCCGACTCCGACGACGGCCCGATGCCTTCGACAATTCACGTTGCGTGCCTTCATATGTGGTGTCCTATTCAGTCCGTGATGGGGCGAACGAGATGTGCGACGCCGATTCACCTTCGCGGTGGCGACTGTTCGGCCGGCGAATCCGGCGCGCGAGGGTGGAGGACGAAGCGATGGTGATACACGTCACTTCTGTTGTGGAACGTAAGGAACATTACGCATGGAGGGTCGTATCGTCAACCGAATAGACAATCGTCCATTCTGCGAGATACTTTCTCGCACAGCACAAAAGATCACGTTTGCTGATAGCTCCAAACGTGACCGCCCGGGTCAGAACTCAGGCCGAATAGGCTTCGCGCACCTTCCGCTTGAGGATCTTTCCGGTGGCGTTCCTGGGCAGCGGCCCGAGGTCGAAGACCACCTCGGTGGGTATCTTGTACTCTGCCAGCGTCTGTCGAACAATGTCTTGGACCTCGGCGGTCGTCATCTCCCGGCCGTCGTGAGTGTTCACAACGGCGACCACCGTCTCACCGAGACGCTCATGAGGGACCCCGAACACCGCGACCTCAGTGAAGAAACCCGACGCCATGAGCGCATATTCGACCTCGGCGCAGTAGATGTTCTCGCCGGCCGAGATGACGATGTCCTTCTTCCGGTCCACCACGTAAACGAGTCCGTTGTCGTCGACATATCCGAGATCGCCGGTGCGATACCAGGTCCCGTCAAATACCGCCGCCGTCTCCTCCGGTCGATCGAGGTATCCGGCCATGATCAGAGGTCCGCGGGCCTGGAGTTCACCGATTGCACCGGGTGGCGCGATGGAACCCGCCGGGTCGACGACCCGAACATCCATCACCGGACTCACCGGTCCGGACGAATCCGGGTGCGCCGCCAGCAGATCCCCACCCGCCGTGCAGATACTCCCGGTGGCCTCGGTCATCCCCCATCCGACACTACGGCCGGCAGACGGTAGCACCGCACCGATTCTCGCCACCAGATCCGGAGGGGTCGCCTGGCCCGCCGGCGAGATGTTCACCAGACTGGCCACCGCCTCCGGCGGAGGGTTCACCGACAACAGGTCGGTGATGACCATCGGCGGGCCGGCGAGCATCGCCAGTTTGTGCCGGGAAATCATGTCGATCGCCGCCGCAGGATCCCATCTCCGCAGGATCACCACGAAACCACCCGATGTCATCGTCGTGAGCAACGAGACGAGCCCCGAGGTGTGGAACAGCGGAAAGATCAGCAGCGCCGACAGTTTCGGCATCAAGTCGCGCAGGGCGTCGGTTTCCATGCCGTACTTACGGGCGTTCACCGCGATGTTCATCTCTTTGATCAGTCGGAGATTCATGATCATCGTGCAGACGTTGCGCTGCGTGAGGACCACACCCTTGCTCCGCCCCGACGTACCGGAGGTGAACAGGATCAGGCAGGGGGAGTCGGCTGTCACGGCCGCCGGTTCCGGGCTCACCGATCCGCTCGCGACGAGGTCGGCATAGTTCCGCGCCGGGCCGGCGGGCAGCTCACCGTCGACCACGATCAGCTCGGCCAGTACGTCGCTCTCGCGGACGAGAGCGGCACGTTCGCCGTCTGCGATCACCACGACGCACGACGCGTCGGCCACCGCCGCGCCGATCTGACCGGGCGTCTCACGACTGTTGAACAGCACCGCCACTGCGCCGCGTCGCGCGATGGCCATCAGCGAAACCACAAACGCGAGTTGGTTTCTCATGATCACACCGACCCGTTGCCCGGCCTCGATCCGATACTCCGCAGCCAGCGCGCCGGCCAACCGCTCCGCCAGCTCGGCGATGTCGCGGTAGGTGTACTCGACGCCCTCCTCGATCAGGAGAACGCCATCCGCGTAGGCATCGGTCAGACCACGAAAGACGTCGTCGAGACTGGCCGGGGTCTCGCGGTAGACCCTCATGGACTCTCCCGCGACGTCGAGCGTCGTCAGCGCGAACGGACCCTGCGGACCGGTCAACTCCGACTCGAGTTCTCGGTACAGGGACACCGATTCGACAGCGGCGGTCATGAGTCATCTCCTCTGGAACGAGCGTCACGGGGACTCCAATGAGAACACGTTCTAGTCGAAGATAGACCACCGACGGTGTCCGATTCAGCAGAATCCATCATCGATCCTCTGTGGCCAGATAAACGACGATGGCTTCGACCAGACCACGGCGCCCCTCGGGCTCATCGGCATAGGTACTCATCTCGAACTCGGCGCGTAGCCCGCGCAGCGCTCCGGGCAAGAAGATCCGAACGCGACGCAGGCGTTCGGAGTTCACGGGCAGGCCGATGAAGGAACCTTCGTAGGAAGCAGTCCACACCCGGTCCCAGTCAGCGATGGCACCTGCGGTCCGCGGGTACGCCGACTCGAGCTCGGCCCGGTCCCCCGGCAGCATTGTTCGGAGGTTGTTGACGGCCCGGGCGCGGGGTGTCCCCAGCAGATTCC
The DNA here is from genome assembly GCF_017377795.1 of Williamsia soli. GTDB lineage: Bacteria > Actinomycetota > Actinomycetes > Mycobacteriales > Mycobacteriaceae > Williamsia > Williamsia soli. The sequence goes on from NZ_JAFRDR010000003.1 coordinate 586,109, forward strand.
AGAACCGGTCGACGATCGCGGCAACGCGATCCGCCGTCGACTCGAGGGAAGCACTGGACGACGGGGCCGACTTCGACGGCAGGAGTTCCCACTCGTCCAAGATGAGCGCCAGTACCTCCGCCCAGAGCCCGTCCACGTCACCGAACTGATGCTGGACCGTCCCCCACGTCACGCCCGCTTCTCTTGCTATCTGACTCGCACTGGCCGGGTCGGCCGCATCATGGGCGGCCAGACACATGATCGCCACCTCGAGGACGTGACGACGCGTTTCCAGCCCGCGCCGATTGAGCCGGGTTCCCTTGGCGCTGATGACCATCGGTGCACAGTAGCGAGTTCCGAGCCACTTCGCGGCAATTGACACATAAAGGCCACTATGACTAAATGGGCACAGCAAACTGTGACCCAGATCTCATTGTTTGCACAGTGCAAATCTCGCGCGGTCCACTGCGGACTTCGCATCAAGGAGCAGGCGTGTGAGCCAGGGAACCGTGGACACCCAGTCCGTCGTCCAGACCTACCGTGAGATCGAACGGTCTCTGACCTCACCCGGCGCACCCTTCGAGATGACCTCGACAATCGTGCGCGGCGAGCCGATTCGTACCTACCGACACGCCGAATCCAGCCTCTACGACGTCTTCGCCGCACTCGGCCGCGACCACGGCGACAACCTGTTGGTCACCGACGGCGAGACCACCCACACGTACGACGAGGTGTTCGCCGATGCCGACCGACTGGCCGCCGCGCTCGTCCGCGACTACGGCATCACCACCGGCGACCACGTCGGCGTCGTGATGAGCAATCAGTATGCTTATCTGGTAACACTTTTCGCGATCCTGCGCGCCGGCGGTGTCGCGGTGCTCTACAACGCACGTAGCTCGACCACCGAACTGACCGCTGCGATGACGGATGTCCCGTCGTCGGTGACCGTGGTCGACCCGCGAAGGATCGACCTCGTGCGGACGGCTGATCCACGCACCAGGGTCATCGCGACGCAGGCCACAGTCGACGACACGGCCGACCTTTCGGAGATCATCGCCCGTGATCACCCCGACCCCCCTTCCCCGCAGGCAGACCCTGATTCGACGGCGCTGATACTGTTCACTTCAGGAACCTCAGGCGCCGCGAAAGGTGTTGAGCTCACGCACCGCAACATTTGCAATGTCGTGCTCAACATGCGATTCGTCGCCGATACCAACATCGCCTTCGCCGCCAACACGTACGGCCTGTCGGTCGATGAAGTGCGCAGCTTCATGCCACAGATCAGCGCGCTGCTGATCTTCCCGCTCTTCCACGTGTCGGGCCTGGCCGCACTTTCATCGGCAATGGGTTCAGGCGGTTTCATCGTGACCATGGACCGTTGGGATCCGGTCCGGGCCGCGGACCTCATCCAGCAGCACGGGATCACCCTGATGTCGGGCCCGCCCATGGTGGTCAGCGACCTCATGACGATCGAGAGTGCCGAGGACAAGCTCGGGACCCTGGTCAACGTGGTTCCCGGCGGTCAGGCCACACCACCCAACATCACCGCCCAGATATCCACGCGCCTCCCGAATTCTCGCCGCAGTGCCGGATGGGGCATGACCGAGGTCGGCGGGAGTGTGTGTACCGCGGGCGGCGACATCCTCGCAGCGTTCCCGGAGACCGCAGGGCCGATGAGCCCGACCATGGATGTCCGCGTCGTCGACGCAGACGGACACGAACTGCCCGCGGGCCATGCCGGCGAGCTGTACTTGCGGGGCGGTCTGATCATGAAGGGATATTTCGGACGCCCGGCCGACACCGATGCCGCGTTCGACGGGTCCTGGTTGCGCACCGGTGACATCGGCTACGTCGATGAGCACGGCCTGGTCTATCTGGTGGACCGCAAGAAGGATCTGGTCATCACCCGGGGGGAGAACATCTCGTGCGTGGAGGTCGAATCCGTTCTCGCAGCGTCTGATCGATTCACCGAGGTAGCGGTGTTCGGAGTGCCGGATCCACGGCTGGGCGAACGTCTGATCGCCGCGGTCTGCCCGCGGGCAGAGTATGCACGCATCAGCAGCGACGAGGTCAAGGCCATTGTCGGCGCGACCTTGAGTTCACTGAAGATCCCGGACGAGGTGGTCTTCAATACGGAGCCGCTACCCCGCAACGCCACCGGAAAGCTCCTCAAACGGGTTCTGCGACAAACATTTCTGGATCACAACACCCCAGGACAGTGAGCCGAGTTCATCGACAGCGCAGCGCAGGCCGCCGTCGGCTCCCCAGGCCAGACCTCGAGTCGAAAAGGCACCCGTGATCATGGCCACGAATCTGGCACCCACGATGTTCGCATAGTGCAAATGTCTTTCGAAAACCATTGTGCGGCAAGTAATCCTCGGATGACACTGTTGACATCGACAACGCGCATGTGAGCTAATCGATCATCATGAGAGCTGCAGTGCTCGACAATGGAAAGTTCACCGTCCGCGAGGTACCCGATCCGCAGCCAGGACCGGACGAACTGATCCTCCGCGTCCACGGCTGCGGAGTGTGCGGCTCGGATCTCAAGACCTATCCGCTCCTGCCGGACGGGACGATCATGGGTCACGAGTTCGCCGGCGAAGTCGTCGCAGCCGGACCCGACGTAGCCGGTCTTTGGCCGATCGGCACCCCCGCAGCGGCTCTGCCGGTGATCGGCTGCCGGCGATGCCGCCGTTGCGCGGAAGGCGATCCGGCGCGCTGCGTCACCCCGCAACCTCTCGGCTTGGGTGTTCGCTCCGGCGGTTTCGCCGAGTACGTCGCCGTCGCCGCTTCTGAGACCGTGGCGCTCGAACCGTCGATCGACCTACGAACCGGTGCCCTTGTCGAGCCACTCGCGGTCGGTCTGCACGCGTTGAATCGCGGGCGCGCCCGCATCGGCGACAGGGTGCTGGTCATCGAAGCCGGCCCCGTGGGACTGTCTGTTGTGGTCTGGGCTCGACATCGAGGTATCGCCGACATCACTGTGGTCGACCCGGTGTCAGGACGTCGAGACAGTGCCACCGCCCTGGGTGCCAGCCGTGTCATCGATCCGACGACCACGCCCCTGGGAACCGACTTCGACGTGGTGATCGAGTGCGTCGGCAAGAGCGGCATGGTCGCCGCGTGCGTTGATGCGATCGCCGCAGGCGGCCACGTCGTCATCGCGGGTGTGTGCATGACCGAGGACACCTTCATGCCTGTCGGCGCGGTCGTCAAGGACATCACCATGAGCTTCGTCAGCTACTACTCGCGTGATGAGTTCGCCATCACGGCCCGCGCTTTGGGCGCCGGGGAGCTGCGGCTCGACGGCTACGTCAGCGCTTTTGCGGCCCTGGAAGACCTCCAGGAGGTCGCCGAGAATCTTGGCCGTCCCACTGATCAGCAGAAGATCATCATCACGCCCCTGACGAGGAGTACCCCGTGAGCTCATCTGAAGTATCGATCATCATCGGCGGCGCGTCCGGAATCGGGCTGGCCACGGCGCAAGAACTCAGTGGCACCGGCGATCTCGTCGTCATCGCCGACGTGAACGCTGCGGCCGCTGCAGAACGAGCAGCCGATATCGGCGGCCAGAGCGTGTCGGCAGACGTCGACGTCACGAGCGAAGAATCCGTGAGCGCGCTGTTCGACCACGTCTCCGAGAAGTACGGCAGGCCCCAGTCCGTGGTCAACTGTGCGGGTCTGACCATTCCCGGTGCCATCGCCGATCTGAGTCTCGCGGATTGGAACACGACGATCGGGGTCTGCCAGACCGGCACCTTCCTCACCCTCAAGTACGCGTCCCGGCACATCGTCGACGGCGGCTCGATCGTCACGATCGCTTCACTCAACGGCCGTCAACCGGCGAAGGGCATGGCGGCGTACTGCGCGGCCAAGGCTGCTGTGCTCATGCTGACCGAGGTTGCGGCTCTCGAGCTCGGCGAACGAGGTGTCCGGGTCAACGCCATCTCGCCCGGACTGGTCGATACCCCACTGGTGGCCGGGCTGTCGTTGGTACCGGGCATGCTCGAGGACTACCACGAGAACACCCCGCTCGGGCGCAGCGGAAAACCCGAGGAGATCGCAGCGATGGTCGCATTCCTGCTGTCGGAGAAGGCCGCGTGGATCACCGGCGCCGCATTCGACGTCAACGGAGGCGCACACACGCGCCGATACCCCGACCTGCTCAAACACCTTGCCGCAATGGGCTGAAACACATACTCCCGTTCACGCCAGAACGCGGCGGACGGCCGACTCCATCTGATCCGCCACCTCATCGTAGGAGAAGTGACCCGACCCGGCTCGCACCATGGCGCCCGTGTAGATCAGCTCGATGAGTTCGATGGTCTGGGCGTCGCCGGCGGTGCCGACGGCTGCAGCGATCGATTTGTGGATCACCCGGCTCACCTGTGTTCGCAGCTCCACCACATCTGCGTCATCGCTGAGCAATGACTTCGTCACCGCCCCGGCGAACTCGGGCTCGTCCGCGACGAGCAAGGCGAGCTGACGCAGTACCGCGACCACGCGGTCGGCCACCGCTGGAGCATCGTTGTCGGTCGGCGAGATGCTCGCCAATCGTCGCCAGTAGACTTCCGCGACGAGGTGTTCTTTCGAGGAGAAGTAGATGTACGCCGTGGCCCGGGCCATGCCTGCATGCGCGGCGACCATCGGCACCGTCATCTCCGAGTAACCCACCTGGCGCAGGACTTCAACCGTGGCGTCGCCGAGCCGGAGGACCGTGTCCGCGCGCTTACCGGTCAGACGCCGGCGGGTCGCTTCAACTGCAGTCGGTTCAGACACGCGTCCAGACACTACGGGAGTGGGTTGGGCCTCGCAATCGGGTCGGATGAGGCGTTGCCGAAGCCGTAGTGGCTGCGGACAAGCGGTAGGTCGGCCATGGTCGCAGGACCAGGCGGGGCCTCGCACACCGCGTCGATGGCGTTGACGATCTGCATGGCGGTGGCGACGCTGGCAGCGTGGACATGGTCGGCGATCGGCGCGTCACGTGTGAAACTGGCGAGGGAGAAGAAGTGGGTCTGCATCGACGGCTCCCCTTCGATCGTCAGGGTCCATCCATGCCTGGGCCTCGGCCAGTGCGGAGGGTCCTCACCGCCAACAGTCCACAGCGCCTCGATCTCGATGAGTTCGTCGTCGCCGCGACGCCCCACCCATCTCCAGCGTTGGCCGGCGGTGGTCCCGGCGCGCAACAGATGATCGAAGATCTGGTGATCCGCAACCGCAGCAACTGCTTCGACATCCGCCGTGACCCTGTCGATGCCGGCGTTCAGCGCGTCGGCGAGAAACCACACCTGCTCGACGAACAGTGCACTGTTGAAGGCAAGGAAATCGCTACCTGTCGGGCTGATCGTCTCCAGAGGCTCGCCAAACGCCATGTTGTCGAACGTGATTCCCGTGCTCTCGTACACCGACCAGTCTGCGCGCTCCTGCAGGGTTATCTTCTCGATGCGTTTACTCATCCCGGACAGCGCCAGCGGCAGGACGCCGGACAGATTGCCCGGATTCAGTCCACTGCCGTGCACGCTCGTTCCACCGGCCTCACACGCTGCGACGACGCGATCGCGATCGGCGGTGTCGAGACGGTTCGGATGAAACATGAACGCGGTCGTGCACACGTTCTTGCCCGACGCCAGGATCTCGCAGACCTCCGTGACCGACGCGGTCCGCGGCGTGTAGATGACGAGGTCTGCCTCCATCGCAAGGATCTCCGCCGAGTCACCGGTCGCCGCCACACCCTGGTGGGGTCGACCGACGAGATCACCGACGTCGACACCGACCTTGCCACTCGAATACACTCGCGCGCCTACGATCTGGAGATCGTCGCGGGTGTCGATGATGGTCTGCAGCGCCTCCGTCCCGACCGCTCCGGTCCCCCAGACGATGACGCGACGTGCGCTCACGATCGGGCGGAGCGGTACGGCGTCCGCCCACCCAACCGCGATGTGACGTCGTCGGCGACAGAGCTCACCAGTTCGCCCAGTTCGGCGAGATGTGATCCGCGGATCGGTTCAGGCGCGTCGAGGACACAGAGTGCGCCAACCGGATTGCCTTTCGCGCCGAAGATCGGGGCGTTGACCGAGAGCGGCCGGTAGCGGGCGTGATCGTCGATTGCCCCGACAAGGATGTCGGCACCCAGTCTGCTCTGCTGCCCCTCGGCGAACCGAGAGGTACGCCGCGAACCGTAGGAGTCCGCACCCGTCACGGCGACCGCCCTGTCGTCGAAACCCGACTCGGCCGTCGGGTACTGCTCAACTGCATAATGCCTGCGACGTACCGCGACCAAGATGTCGCGGTACCGCGAATAGTGTTCGGTCAGTGCAGGATTACGGTCCAGCCACGCATCGACGGCGGCCGCGGACGACCAGGCGACCAGCACGGCACCGAGTGGTGGGCTGAATCCGACGCGGTCACCGGAGCGCAACTGGAGACCGCCTGCGTCCCCAGCGGTCGCGGACTGCACCTTTGCGACGACCAGGTCGTCGCCCGAGGGCACCACCACACAGCATCGCTTGCCGGTGGCCTCCGCCAGAGAGGCCAGCGCTTCTGCGGTGGGCGCCAACTCCGCGATACCCGCCTCCGCCGCGCTCCCGATCCTGGCCAGGGCAGGACCGAGTTGATAGGTCTTCGCGCTCGGGTGTTTGACCACCCAGCCCACCCTGGTCAACTCGGTGAGCATCGGATAGAGCGTCGTCTTGTCGATGTCGAGTGCGGCGGCGAGGTCGGTCAGACTCTCACTGCGTCCGGGCGGCGCCGAAAGCCTCTCGACGACATCGACGAGTCGCTCCGTCTGCGGCGATCGCCTGGCGCTCACGAGTCCGACGAGTCGACGACCTCGGGTTGCGAGGGTTTGAGATGTCGGGTCAGGAAGTGGACCTGGTGCGCCACAGCACGTTCGAACCAGGCCTGTCCGTGGTAGACCCCGAAGTGATCGCACGGATAGTGACGCACCTCGGCTCGCGCCTTGACCGCCGCGTTCGCTGCCGACTGCGGTGGCGCACTCCGGTCGAAGTCCGCGATCTGCATCAGCACCGGAGCGCTGATGTCGGCGGCGCGGCGATCGGCCCTGTACGAGCCGATCTCGGAACCGATGGCCGCGTCGATGGTGTTCTTCCACGTCGGCCCGGCGATCCCGAGATAGTCGTCCCGGTACCCGGGCAGGGTCAGAGCGCCCATCTCACCCGGCCCCGCGACGATCGGCATCATCAGCGGCGTACGTCCGACCCGGGTCCGGAGTCGGCTGCGAACTCCGAGACCCGTCGAGCGGGCGATGGAAGCCACCGGAACATTGGCGAATGCCAAGCGGCCCGCGGCCATGCCGTTGACCAACGGGGTCATCGAGATGATCGCGGCCACGTCATCACGACCGGCACCGACCGCCAAGACGTGTCCACCCGACAGGGACACCCCCCACAGGACGATCCTGCCGGCGTCGACCCCGTCGAGCGCTGCCGCGGCCACCACCGCCGCCCGGTAGTCCTCGAGTTGATCGTCGATCGATACCGACTGACGGACCTCACCCCCGGAAGCACCGAAGCCTCGGTAGTCGAAGGCAAAGACATCCAGACCGACTGCCGCGAGGCGCTCCGCGTACGGCGCGAGACCAGAATCCTTTGTACCGCCGAGTCCGTGCGCCATCACGACGATCGGCCGTCCGGTCTGCCCCGCCAAAGCGTCGTTCGCGGCGCGGAAATGCCACGCGTCGCACTCAGTTCCACCGCTGGTGAACTGCACCGTCTCGAAGGCGTCGGCGCGGGGGACGTCCACCTGCGCTGTCATGCCGACACCGCCCAGGCCGGTGCGCCGAGTTCGGAGGCACGGTCCATGCCCGCCTGCAACTCCTTGGTCCGCAGGTCGTGCTCGTAGATGAAGTAGTCGACCTGTTGGGTGTGGCGAGGACGATCCAGCATGTGGCCGGTGTACTTCTGCTGATCGGAGATGATCACCTCCTCCATCACCTCCTGCGACGGCAGCCGATACCTACCCGCGGCATATGCGCCGAGGAGTCGGGATTGGCATTCGACGAACGGGAACAGCGTGGGCGTCGACTGCGCGAACCCGATGAACACCAGATCGTCGATGCCGGGCTTGAACATCCGCTTGTAGAGCGGAATGTGATTGTCCGGTGCGCTGATGAAGTCTTCGTCGAAGAACGGGAAGGTGATGTTGTACCCCGTCGCGTAGATGATCACGTCGAAGTCGCCGCTCGTTCCGTCGTCGAAATGAACTCGACGACCGTCGAGTCGCGCGACGTTGGGTTTGGGGGTCACGTCACCGGATCCCAGTCGCAGAGGGAGTTCCACCGACTGGGTCGGATGTGCCTCGAAGAACTTGTGATTCGGGGTGGGCAAGCCGAAGTTCTCCGGCCGTCCGGCCGAGAGCGGCTGGCCCCATTGCGCGATCTTGCGCTGCCATGACAGCGGCACGTATGGACTGGTCTTGTAGTACTTGTCCGCTGGTCGTCCCGCGATGTACTTCGGGACGATCCACGCCCCGGATCTGGTCGACAGGGTCACCTCGTTGCCGGTCGACTTCGAGGAGAGTTCGACCGCGATGTCTGCGGCGCTGTTACCGATCCCGATGATCAGGATTCGCTTGTCGGACAGCGACAACGGGTCTTTGGGATCGATGTACTCGTGGGCGTGGATGGACTCCCCGGTGAACGACCCCGGAAAGACCGGCGTGCGCGGATCCCAATGGTGACCGTTACCGACCACGAGGAGGTCGACGTGGCGTTGTTCGCCTCGTTGCGTCTGCAACTCCCAGCCGCCCGATTCCAGCCGACGGGCATGCGTCACGCCGTTCTCGAACTCGATGTTCCTCTTGAGGTCGAAGGCATCCGCATAGTCCTCGAGATACGACTTGATCTGGGTGTGATGAGGAAAGTCCGGATAGCTCTGGGGCATCGGGTAGTCCTTGAAGGACAGCCGGTGCTTCGACGTGTCGATGTGCAGCGACCGGTACGCGCTGCTGTACCCGTTGGGGTTGCCAAACGCCCAGTTGCCCCCGATCCGGTCGGACAACTCGAAGCACGTGTACGGAATATCGTAGTCGCCGAGCATCTTTCCTGCGGTCAACCCGCTGATGCCGGCGCCGATGACGGCTGTGGTCGGTCCGGGCATTGCAGCTCCTCGCGCCAGAGTAGACAAAAAGTAGAACTTGTTCACTCGCAGAGTACACAGATCGTCAGATCTGTCTACAAGTTTTGCTATGTTCGACCCACTACCCGCTGCCCGCGGCGGCCGACAACAGGCGAGGATGACCAGTGACCGACACCGCCGACATGGCATCTGTGCAGGACCGGTTGCTCGATGCCGCCGAACAATGCCTTGGCGTCAAGGGAATCCGGGCCACCACCGTCCTCGAGGTGGCCGAGGCCGCCGGGGTGTCGCGCGCTTGGCTGTACCGGCACTTCCCGGACAAGGCAACCCTGCTCGGCGCGGCGATAGTCCGGCTGAACGAGGCCTTCTGGGCCGGATCGCATGCCGCGCTCGCCGAGTTCGACACCCTCGAGGCCCAGCTCGCCGCCGGTGTCGCCATCGGTCGCACCGCCTACGACGAGCCCGGCGCACTCCTGATGAAGCTCCGGACCACCGAGCCGGACGAGTTCGCTGCCTGCGCCGGGGCAGGTGTCCAGGGGCTCGTACCGGACCTCGCAGCATTCTGGCATCCGTACGTGGTCGAAGCCCGGGCGCGCGAGGAGATCCATCCGGACGTCGACACCGCCGAGGTGTCGGAATGGGTGGCTCGCGTGCTCATCAGCCTGGCAACGGTTCCCGGCGATACGTTGGACCCAGATGATCAAACCGCAGTGCTCCGCCACATCAGACGTTACGTTCTACCCGGGCTGCAATCCGCACCCGGACAATAGTTTTCGAACCGCCCTACATTCGGCGGCCGGCGAGAGGTGAGTAATGACCGGATCCGTCCTGGTGGTCATCGGTGTCGGCGGTATGGGAGAGGCGATCGCGCGCCGTCTCGGCTCCGGCAGGCCGACGCTCATCGCCGACCACGATGCCGAACGGGTCGAGAGCCTGCGAGAGCAGCTGCGACACAGCGGCTACGACGTTCACGCACAACGGGTTGATGTCGTCTGCCGAGACTCTCTGAGCGCCCTGGCGGCAACAGCAGGCGAGCTCGGTGACATCACGTCCGTCGTGCACACTGCAGGCGTCTCCCCCGCTCAGGCCCCCGCACAGCAGATCGTCGACGTCGACCTCGTGGGCACCGCGCTCTCGCTCGAGGTGTTCGGTTCCGTGATCGCCCCGGGCGGTGCCGGGGTGTACATCGCGAGCGTGGCAGGCCACATCCTCGGAGCGGCGGTCGACCAGGCCGCTGCCGCGTTGCTCAGCGGCGGTACCCCCGACGAACTGGCCGGTGCGGCGATCTTCGACATGCCGGATGTGCCGGATGACCTCGCCAGGGCCCTGACCTACGGGTACTGCAAACGAGGGAATCAACTCCGGGTACAGACCGCGGCGCCTTTGTGGGGCGACCGAGGCGCACGGGTCAACAGCGTGAGCCCGGGGGTGGTGGCCACCGCGATGGGCTGGGAGGAGTTCAACGCCGACTTCGCCCACCAGGCCTACGAAGCGATGATCCGAGACTCGGCCGCCGGGCGCTTCGGCACCGCCGAAGACGTCGCCGCTGCCGCCGAATTCCTGCTGGACAACAGCAAGTCGAGTTTCATCACCGGCACCGACCTATTGGTCGACGGCGGGGTGGTCGCCGGGCTGCGTTCCGGCCGGGTCGGCATGGCGGGCGTCTGAGCATCGTCATCGGGGCGGTGGACACGCGCAGCGCTGTGCCCTAGTGTGCATTCAAGAGTCCAGACAGATGTCCAGATCGAAACTTTCTGTCTGACAGGTTCATCCGAAAAGACCGCGGGCCGCTCGGCTCTGCGCTCGAACGAACTGGGGAGAAATCGCCGTGGGCAAGCTCGACGGGAAAGTCGCATTCATCACCGGCGCGGCGCGCGGTCAGGGTCGTAGCCATGCGATCAGGCTCGCGCAAGAGGGGGCGGACATCATCGCCGTCGATCTGTGTGCCGATATCGCGACAGTGCCCTACCCCCTCGGCACGCCCGAAGAACTCGCCGAGACCGTGCGGCAGGTGGAGGCTTTGGATCGCCGGATCATCGCCACCCAGGCCGACGTTCGCGATCTGGCCGCCCTCAAGACAGCGGTCAAGGAGGGCGAAGCGCAGCTCGGCAAGGTGAACATCGTCCTCGCCAATGCCGGTATCTCCGTCTTCGGTGAGGACGGCTCCGATGTCGAGACGCCGTGGAACGACGTCATCGGGGTCAACCTCACCGGCGTCTACAACACGGTCATGGCCACAGTCGGAAGCCTCATCCAGGCCAACGCCGGATCGATAGTGCTCACGAGTTCATCGCAGGGCCTCAAAGGCACCGGCGGCGTCGGAGCGCCGGGCAACACCGGGTATGTTGCGGCAAAGCACGCACTCGTCGGGCTCATGCGTACCTGGGCGAACTGGCTGGGACCGCACAACATTCGGGTTAATACGATTCACCCGACCGGCGTGAACACCCCGATGATCCGCAACAAGTTGATGGAAGAGATCTTCGAGGCGTTCCCCGAGGCCATCGAGGCCACGCGCAATCTGATTCCGGTGCCCTGGGTCGAGCCGGAAGACATCTCGAACGCGATCGCTTTCCTCGTCAGCGACGAGGGACGGTACATCACCGGCGTGGCACTGCCCGTCGATGCGGGATTTGCCGCACGCTGACTCACCCGGCCTGAGCAGAGCCTGCCAACTCGATGGTGCCGACATCGCGAATGGCCGCACATGATCGGGCGACCATGGCCGCGAACATCTTGTCACCACGTTCGGTTCGCGCGCCGTATGCGCAACCGAACACCGACACGAGCGGGCCCTGGATCATCGCGAAACAATAGTCTTCCCAACAGTTCTCGAAGGTGTAGTCGGGAGCACCGTGCGTCTGCAGGGCGCGGTGATAGCCCGCGACCAGCTCCCGTTCGTTCTCGCGACGCTCGGCGGGTGAGAGACTCGTGCCGATGAAGTACGCCAGGTCGCGAGCTGGGAGCGCCAGGCTCAGCGTCTGCCAGTCGATCGCGGTCACACCCGGTCCACCGTTCGGCGGGAAGAGCAGATTGTCGAGACGATAGTCCCCGTGGACGAGGCCGAACCTCCCGGAACGCGCGAGCGCCCAGTTCTCGGCCACATCAACGCATTTCCACAGAGTTGCCCGGTCCTCGTCGGCGATCAGATCACCGAGGCCGTCGATGAAGATCTCCGTGGCGGGACCGTACATCTCGGCGAGGAGTTTGGCGTCTTCGGGTCCGTTCACCGCCAGGCCGTCGATCTCGAGTAGCGAGGGGTCGCACCACCGCGGTCCGTGGAGACCGGCCAAGTTCTCCACCGCGTCCCGGGCCTGCGCCACCGTGCATCCGACGAGCTGATCACCCTGTTCCGCCGGGCTCATGTCCTGCAGGAGCAGAGTGAAGTCCGCTCCGCTGTCGGAGATGTCGGCGTAGTAGCACTCCGGGACCCTGATCGCGACGGTGGCCGCGATCTCGCTGTAGAACCTGACCTCCGACCGATACACGCCGGAGAGCATCTCGCGTGTTGCGGGATCGGCGGCGGGTAATTTCGCAAGCATACGAGTCGGCTCGTCCACGCCGGTGAGGTCCAACCGAAAACAGGTGCCGATCTGACCTGTTCCGATTTGTTCGACGGTGACGGTCTCCACATCTTTTCCCAGGGTGTCGGAGAGCCACTCGGCGGTGAGCTCGGCGACCGAGGAGACCACGGGTGCGGTCATGATGCCGTCCTTCCTGGATTGGCGGGCAGATGGTCGAAGCGGCCGGAGGGCCGCACAGTTCGCCAGGCGTCGAGCACCGGCGCGAGTTCCTCAGGGGTGGCGCCGTGCAGGATCACTCCGTCGGCGCCGCAGTCGAACTGGTCGGCAACACGTTTCGCGCACTGTGCTGCCGACCCGGTCGCCGACGCGGCGAGCCAGTGGTCCGGCAGCAGCTCTGCCACCCGGGTGAGGTCGTCGACCGTTCCGATCGCGTCGAAGGCGCCGGGGAAGTTCTTGACGAACTCGTCGTCTCGGAACCGCTCGAGATCTGCCGCGTCCCAGCCGTTCACCTGCACCAGCACGTGCCCGTACCCCTGTAGATACGTGGCCATCCGGCCGACCAGCTTTCGCATCCTCAGCTCTTCGGATATCGAATCCTCGACTGTGGCGAGTACGGACCAGATGCGTACGGCCCCGGGGTCGCGTCCTGCTTCCTCCGCGGCGCGACGAATCGTCTGCACCGACCGCGACAGGGTCTCATCACTGAAAAACGTATGTAGTACAACACCGTCGGCGATCCGGCCGGCGAGTTCCAGCGTCTTCTCACCGATCGCGACCATCATGATGGGGATGTCCTCGTCGAAGGACGCGTCTTGCATCAGGAACGGGTACTCACCTGCCGGGCCATCGTGCCCGACGACACTGCCACCGGACCAGAGAGCGCGGTAGATACCGACGGCATCCTCGATCTGCGCCGAAGTGACCCGCGGCAGACCCATCACGTCGAAGAGCATGTCGAATCCGCGGCCGAGGCCGAGTGCGTATCGCCCGCCGGTCAGGCGATGGAGCGTGGTGCCCATCGTCGCGGTGACCAACGGGTGCCGGGTGTTGTGATTGGTTGCTGCCGAGGCGATCCCGATCCTGTCGGTCACCGCCCCGACGGCGCCCGCCAGCACACCCGCATCCTTGGTGTTGAACCGCTCGGACAGGAAGACAGACCCGATGCCCAACTGCTCGGCCAGCCTGGCCTCGTCCACCAGGTCGCGAGGGCTGTTCGAATGTCCCGCCAGCCCATAGCAACCGAGTTCAGGCAATGGGGGGAGGTCAGCTGTCATGTCGCTTCCTTCGTCGCGATGACCCCGACAGCTCCCCCGCCGCACGGTCGGGGGATCACACCGTCGCCGGACTCAGACCCAATTTGCCGGCGAGCTTCGTCAGGTAAGCACCTGCGCGTTCCTCGCTGTCGTCGGGGACGCCATACAGCACCGTGGTGACTCCGAGTTCACGCCACTGGTCCAGCTTTTCCTGCACGGGCTTGAAGTCGAGGACCACGATCTGCGGTTCGCCATCGCGTCCCGCATCGGCCCAGATCTGCTTGAGCAGCACCACCGATTGCTCGATGTCCTGCTCACCCGGCGTGGTGATCCAACCGGCTGCACTGCGGGCGATCCACTTGAAGTTCTTCTCGTTGCCCGCGGCGCCGACCAAGACCGGCGGACCGGGCTGCTGCACGGTCTTGGGCCACACCCAGCTCGGCCCGAAGTTCACGAACTCGCCTGCGTACTCGGCTTCTTCCTGTGACCACAGCGCGGTCATCGCCTCGATGTACTCGCGGAGCATCGTCCGACGGCGCTTCGGGGGCACGTGATGATCCGACAGTTCGTCGAGGTTCCAGCCGAAGCCGACGCCGAGTGTGACGCGTCCTCCCGAGAGGTGGTCGAGCGTGGCGACGACCTTCGCGAGGGTGATCGGATCCGACTGCACCGGCAATGCGACTGCGGTCCCCAGCCTGATCCGAGACGTCACCGCCGCTGCGCCGCTGAGCGACACCCAGGGATCGAGCGTGCGCATGTAGCGGTCGTCAGGCAGCGACGAGTCGCCGGTCTGCGGGTGCGCCGCGTCCCGCTTGGTCGGGATGTGACTGTGCTCGGGTACGAAATAGGCGTCGAATCCGGCCTGCTCGATCAGCGGGGCCAGGATCGAGGGCGCCAGTCCGCGATCACTCGTGAATTGGACGATTCCGTAGTCCATCGTGTCTCCTGCTCTTCCAACCGGCCCGATACGGACCAGTGACTGGACACCAGTCTAGGTCGAAGAACAGTAACACGTTCTAGATTGCGCGGATTTCTCTACCGGTGAAGAGTTCGGCCTGCGGATCGGCGTCCCTGAAGATGCCGTTGCCCGGCGTCGTCCGGCTCAATGCGTCGACCGCGAGCACGACGGCCGCCGATGTCCAGCAACTCTTCTCGACCGGCCAGCGCTTCCCGTCGGCGAAGACGAGTCCGGTCCAGTACGAGCCGTCCGGGTCCCGCAGGTGCTGCATGTCGCCGAGCAACTCGAGGGCATCCGCGGTGTCACCGAGTGCGTCGAGAGCCAGCACCAACTCGCAGGTCTCGGCGCCGGTGACCCACGGCCGATGATCGACGCAGCGGATACCGAGGTCGGTCACGACGAAATCGTCCCACCGCTGCGCGATGAGTTCTTGCCCTGCGCGGCCTCGGATAGCGCCGCCCAGCACGGGGTAGTACCAGTCCATCGAGTACTCGGACTTCGGCTCGAACAGGTGCGGGCGACTACGCAGAGCATCGCCGAGCAGACTCAACGAGAGCCGCCACTGCTCACACGGTTGATCGAGCTCCGCCGCGATCGCGACCGCGCATCCGAGCGCCTGATGGATACTCGAATTGCCCGTCACCAGCGCCGAGTGATATATCCCCGGGAACGATCCCGACGCCTGGTCCGGCATCGGATAGGTTGCGCCCCAGTAGATCTGCCCGCCCGGCGCCTGCATGGAAACCACCAGGTCGATCGCCGAGCAGACCGTCGGCCACATCTTCTCCAGAAACCGCACGTCCGAGGTGATCAGGTAGTGGTGCCACACCCCGACCGCGATGTACGCGCAGAAGTTGCTGTCGGTGTTGGGATCGACGATGTCGCCGACCACCATGCGGATCGGCCACGACCCGTCCTCCCGCTGCTCGCGCCGCGACCACTCGTACGCGGCCTCGGCCTCGGCGATCAGACCGGTGGCACTGAGCGCCATTGCGGACTCGATGTGATCCCACGGGTCGGTCTGTCCGCCGGGGAACCAGGGCATGGCACCGGAGGGTTCCTGCATCGCCGCGATCGCACGGCCCGTGGCCAGCGTCTCGTCTGCGGTGATCAGATCATCGAGCTCGGGGATCGCCGCCATTGCCTACGCCGGCTTGTGCAGGTAGAGGATGACGCTCTTGCCGATCACCGGGTTGAGCACCTGCTCACCGACCCTGGTCAGCTTGGGCGCACTCATCATGTCCCACACCAGCAGCTTGTGGTACGCCTTGACCAGCGGGTTGTCGTTCTTCTCCACGCCCACAGCGCATTTGAGCCACCAATACGGCGAGTGCAGGGCGTGGGCATGATCGGTGCCGGTCACCTCGAGTCCGGCGCTGCGGAGCTTGTCGGCGAGCTCGGACGCCTTGTAGATGCGGACGTGGCCGCCTTCGTTGGCGTGATACTCGTCGGAGAAGGTCCAGCACACCTTTTCCGGCCAGTAGCGCGGCACGGTGACGGCGGCGACGCCGCCCGGGGCCAGGATGCGCGCCATCTCCGCGATGGCATCGGTGTCATCGGGGATGTGTTCCAGGATCTCCGACATCAGCACGACGTCGAACTCACCGTCGCCGTAGGGCAAGCGCAGCGCGTCGCCCACCTCCGCGCGTGCTTTCGCCGATGCCGGCACCTGACCTTCGGCGATCATGGCGTCGAACATCTCCGCGACGTCGGCCATGTCGCTCTCGGACATGTCGAAGGCGATCACGTCCGCACCACGACGGAACATCTCGAACGAGTGCCTACCCTGGCCTGCGCCGATGTCGATGACCTTGCTTCCTGCACTTACGCCGAGCCGGTCGAAATCAACGGTTAGCAACGCTGCCTCCTGGGGCGAGATCTTCTGACTGTCCGAATTTGGTCGTACCGGCGAACTCATCGATCGCCTCTTGGTAGTTCTGTGCGGTCTTGGCTGCGACGGCTGCCCAGCTGTACCGGGCCTCGACCCGCTCGCGGCCGCCCGCCCCGAGCCGGTCACGCAGCTCCGCGTCGTCCAGCAGACGGCCGAGTGCCGTGGCCAGCGCACCCGAGTCCATGGGCGGCACCAGCAGCGCCGCCTCTTCCGCTTCGCCGACAACTTCAGGGATCGCCCCCGCCCGGGTCGCGACAAGCGGCGTACCGCAACTCATCGCTTCGACCGCGGGCAGCGAGAACCCTTCGTACAGCGACGGCACGCAGGCGACCTCGGCCGACGCCAGCAGATCCGCGAGTTCGTCGTCGTCGAGACCCGAGACGACCCGAACCGAATCCCGGATCGAGAGTTCGTCGATTCGAGTGTCCGACGGGCCGCCGGCGACCAGCTTCGACACCAGCACGAGCTCGACCTGACGCTCGGCGCGCAGCTTGGCGACGGCCTCGAGAAGGTACGAGACGCCCTTGAGCGGTGCATCCGCACTGGCGACGCAGACGATCCGGCCCGGAATCCGCTCCGCAGATGGCCGGAACTGATCGGTGTTGACGCCCAGCGGGATGGTGGTCAGGCGACCCTCGGGGATGCCGAACGCCTTCCGGATGTCGACTTCGCTGCTCTTCGAGACGGTGAGCAACCGCGGGATCTTCCGGGCGACCTTTCCCTGCATGCGCAGGAAACTGTGCCAACGCCGCGCCGTGATCTTGTGCAGACCCTTCGCGGCCTTCACCGCGAGCTCGCGGTCACGGGTGATCGGGTGGTGGATCGTGGCGACCACCGGCAGGCCGTCGCGTTCGATCTGCAGCAACCCGTAACCGAGGCACTGGTTGTCGTGCACCACGTCGAAGTCGGCGGTGCGCTTTTTGAGAAGCTTCGCCGCACGGAGGCTGAAGGTCAGCGGCTCCGGAAAGCCCGCCGTCCACATCGTCAGCACCTCCAGCGCGTCGATCCAGCTCTTGATCTCCCACGGCCACGGCGTCCGGAAGGGGTTCTCGTCGTTGTAGAGATCCAGGCTCGGAACCTTGGTGAGCGTGACGCCGGCAGCGACGGCCGTCTCGTCGAGATCGGGATACGGCTGACCGGAGAACACCTCGACCTGATGACCGAGTAGAGCCAACTCCCGCGACAGGTGACGAACATAAACGCCCTGTCCACCGCAATGAGGCTTACTTCGGTACGACAGCAGAGCTATGCGCATTGTGACCTTTCGTACGGGCCTTGGGTGGCCGTAACCTTATCCGCCCAGCGATGTCCTCGCTGTCCGGCCGAACTCCCTCGCGTCTGCCCGCCGTCGCGGGTCAGCGGTCAGGCCCGCGCAGCGGCTTCCATCGCCTCGATGCTGACCAGTTTGACCCGCCGACGGCCCGCCTCTTTGCCCGCGGTTCGTTCGGCCAGGTCGATCTTCTTCCAACCATCGCCCGCGATGCGGCCGGCGCCGCGTTCGGCGATCAGGTCGGGTACCTGCTCACGCGGCTTGGCCGGTTCGGGGAGTTTGCCTTCGGTGAAGTCCGCGATCACGGCCAATGCCGTCTCTTGGCCGCACAACCTGTTCATCCCGATACCGCCGGTGGCGCCGCGCTTGATCCAGCCCGTCACGTAGACACCCTCGACCCGGTCCCCGTCTTTCGCATCCAGCACCCGGCCACCGTCGTTGGGAACCACACCCTGACCACCGTCGAACGGCAGGCCGTCCAGTGGCAGACCGGTGTAACCGATTGCCCGCATCACCAGACCGGCAGGGAGATCGAATTCCTCGCCGGTGGGCCTGATCGCCACCCGGCCCGACGAGGGCCGCGGGGTGTCGCCAGGATTGTCGGCCGCTTCATCAGGCGCGTCGACGAACTCGTTGCGCACACAGCGGATCGTCTCGACTCCTTCTTCGGACCCTTTGATGGCCAGCGGGGAGACGAGATACCGGAACACCGCCCGCTTGTTGCCGTCGGTCGGGGTGCGCTCGGCGAACTCCTTCGCGATGCGGACCTTCGTCGCGATCGTCGAATCCAGGGTGCCCGAATCCTCCGCCTCCTGGTTTGCCGCATCGAGGACCAGCTCATCGGGATCGATGATGACATCGACCCCTGCGAGGTCGCCCATCGCCAGGAACTCGGAGTTGGTGTAGGCAGCCTGCGCGATACCGCGGCGGCCGAGCAGCACCACCTCCTTGATGTTGCTCGATCGCAGCTTGTCGAGAGCATGGTCGGCGATGTCGGTCTTGCCCAGACGGTCGGGATCGTCGAGCAGGATGCGGGCGACGTCGAGCGCCACGTTGCCGTTGCCGACCACCACCGCACGCTCAGCGGACAGGTCGAAATCGCGATCCGCGTAGTCGGGATGGCCGTTGTACCAGGCGACGAAGTCGGTGGCGGCAATCGATCCCGGCAGGTCCTCACCATCGATGCCGAGGTGTTTGTCGGACGACGCACCGTGGGCGTAGATGACCGCGCCGTAATGGTCCAGCAGCTCGTCGTGATTGATGTGCTTGCCGATCTCTACGTTCAGGAAGTACTCGAACGTCCGCTTGGCAGCGGTGGCAGCGAACGTCTTCTCCACGCCCTTGGTCGATGGATGATCGGGAGCCACACCCGCCCGTACGAGCCCGTACGGCGTCGGGAGCCGGTCGAACATGTCGACCCGGATCGCGGAGTGCTTCACCAACTCCTCGGCGGCATAGAAGGCCGCAGGACCGGCCCCCACGATCGCCACGTGCAGTTCCTTGCCTGCCGGCAGCGGCGGCTTCTTGCGCGGCGGCACCAAACCACCCGAGACGTCGTGGTCGGTGTAGTAATCCGCGTTGATCTGCAGGTAACGCTCCTGCCCCTCGTCGAGTGAATCGTCGGGGAAGATGGCCTCCACCGGACACTCGTCGATGCAGGCACCACAGTCGATGCAGGTGTCCGGATCGATGTACAACATCTCCGCGCTGATGAACTCCGGCTCATCCGGTGTCGGATGAATACAGTTCACCGGGCAGACACTGATGCAACTGGCATCGTTGCAGCAAGGCTGCGTGATCACGTGCGCCATACGGCCTCTACCTCGACTATCCTCGTCGTCCCGGAATTGGAACGTGTTCCAATTTTTACTCGATTTTTCCCCGACGGCCAAGGGCTGAGCCGTTCGGGGTTGTCACTTGTCCAGATTGGTGTCCAGATTAGGCCACCATGTGTAAGACGCCGCCAGACCCTCGATCAACCCCAACCGCAGAGACACTCTTCGACGTCAGTCCCACAACGGTAGTGGCAGACCT
Organism: Williamsia soli; assembly: GCF_017377795.1. GTDB lineage: Bacteria > Actinomycetota > Actinomycetes > Mycobacteriales > Mycobacteriaceae > Williamsia > Williamsia soli. Next base: position 606,116 of record NZ_JAFRDR010000003.1, read on the forward strand.
CACTCTGCGCGAAGCCACCTATGCTGCCACCGGGTGTTGTAGGAGCGTCCGACCCCGATCCAGTACTCCGGATGAGAGGATCTGCTGATGTCTGACAAGCCGACCACCGACGCTCTGACCCCGATCGATCTGCCCGAACGCCTCGAGCAGGCCCGCTTCTACGAGGCCAATTACCGCGTCCGCACCGGCGACATCGACCAGGAGATGCGACTGCGTCTGGACGGACTGAGCCGTTACCTGCAAGACATCGCGAACGACAACATCGAAGCGACCGAGTTCCACACCAGCGATCCGTACTGGATCGTCCGCCGCACCGTCATCGATGTCATCAGGCCGATCTCCTGGCCCGGCGACGTGACGCTGCAACGCTGGTGCGGTGCACTCTCGACGCGGTGGACGAACATGCGCGTGCGGGTCACCTCGACCCACCAGACCAACCGGTTCAATCCGGAACCACGCGAGGACGGCCTCATCGAAACCGAGGCCTTCTGGATCAACGTCAACGACAAGGGCCTTCCGACCCGTCTGAGCGACAACGCGTTCGACCTCCTCAGCCAGAGCGCGCAGGAGCACCGGCTCAAATGGAAATCGATGAACACCGCCCCCGCACCCGAGACGACGGATTCCGATCGGAACCACGTCCTGCGCGCGACCGATTTCGATCCGTTCAAACACCTCAACAATGCCGCCTACTGGGCAGCGGTCGAGGATGAGCTGCTCGACCATCCCGATCTCGTCGAGGGGCCGCACCGCGCCGTCATCGAGTATCTGCGTGCCATCGCCCCCGAGTCGACGGTGACCATCAAGCGGGAACGGGTCAGCGATCAGCTACGCATGTGGCTGATAGTCGAAGACAAGGTCGCCGCGACGGTCACGATCACCAAGCGTCCCCCCGCCTGACCAACTCGCCGACCGGGCCCTTCCAGTCGCCGAACGTGCCCTTTCGTGCGCCGAGCGTGCCCCTCCAGACATCGAGTGGGCCCGTGCCGGCGGGAAGGGCCCGCTCGACGGACATAAAGGCCCGGTCAACGGCAGTTTCGGCCCGCTCGACGGACATAAAGGCCCGGTCAACGGCAGTTCGGCCCGCTCGACGGCAGTTTCGGCCCGCTCGACGGCGGTATCGGCACGGTCGACGGTCGGATCGGCCCGCTCGACGGTCGGATCGGCCCGCTCGACGGAACCCCGCCTCAGGGCGGTGAGCAAGGCGAACTCGCACCGCCCGGCAGGCGGCCCGCGTCGTCTGGACAGACGAGGAGCGAGCGAAGCGATGCGAGGAGGAAGGAAGACGACGCGATGGCGGCCGCCTGCCCCGCGAGCGTAGCGAGCAGAAAGCACAGCTGGCGAGCCGAACTCGATACTCCTCACAGCAACGGCGCGAGCAGTAACTCAACCCCTACTGGCCGCCGCCCAGCAACAGTTCCATCAGCCTCGTGGGGGCCGCGCAGGGATCGCCGATCGGCGTTGCTGTCCGCGGCTCGACCCACCAGGTGTAGACGCCGCGATCGGGTGATCGCGCAGTCACACCACACGACGCCGGGCGGGCAGGATTGCGCTGGGTGAACGCCGTGACGCTGGCGACCTTGATGTTCTCGGTGGTGTAGCCGAGTTCTTTGGCCGTGCTCTTCTCGACTTCGATGTCGCCCCACTCGAACCAGTTGAAGGTCACGTCGGTGATGGCCGGACCGTTGACCACCCACCGGCAGATCGCCCCGTAGAACCCCGGCTCGGCGATCGTCCCGCCGACGGTCTTCGCGATCACGGCGGGTTGCAACATCTCGCACTCGTACAGGAGGCCGTCGTAGCGGTCGGTGTCGACGTTGCCGTCCGAGGATCCGTCGCCGCCGCCGATCGAGGTGGCGTCACCGTCGACCGCGCGAGTGCACCCACCCAGCAGGGTGAGGACAGCGAGCATCGCGAGCACCGTGCCCGCAACTCTGCGGCGCATCATTTCGCCTTCTCGATCGACTGCGTGGCAAGGGTCTTGGCGGTGGCGCAGATCTCTGCGACGGACGGTGTCGGTACACCTTCCACGGCGAGGCCGTACGACACCGACCATTCGAAGAAGTCGGCGCCGAAGGCGATGCCGATCTCGCAGATGCCCTCGCTCGACCCGATGAAGCCCGCATGGCCGTCGATGGTGACGTCTTCGACGTTGTCGCGGGAGAGCTGGATGGTGGCCCGCTCACGCCCGATCGGGCTGCCGCGGTACCAGTTGAACGAGAGCTGCGGTCCCAGCTGTTCCTGCGCGGTAACCCACTCGCACACAGACGGATTGTTGACCGTATTGGTGAGCCCGGGGATTTTGCTCACCCTGGCGACGTCCTCGACGGTGACTCCCCCGCATTCCCCGAAAAACGGGCCGTCGCCCGCTTTACCTGGAGCCGCCTCCGTGGTCGCGGCAGGCCCCGCATCATCGGAATCGTTGTCCGAGCATCCTGCAAGCGCCAGGACGACGGCGACCAGGACGGCCAGCGATCCGAGCCATCTCTTACCCGCCGAGGTGTTCACACGTTGCAGTGTAGAGAAGCCCGACTGGCACTTTCGGGTGCTTCCCGAAGTGCCAGGTCTCACCGCCCACGAAGCCGATCGGTGTCCCGCCGCTCGCGTTTGGTGGGTCTGCCGGCTCCGCGGTCGCGGAGCGGCAGGGCGGCCAGCACTTCCTTTGGCGGTGGCGGCGGGCTGCGGTCGATGAGACATTCCGCGGCGACTGCAGGCCCCACTCTCTTGGCCACGACGCGGGCGACTTCGACGATGCGGTCACGGCCGCCTACCCGGAGGCGGATCTCGTCGCCGATGGCCACGTGCTGAGCGGGTTTGGCGGGTGTCCCGTTCACCTTCACGTGACCGCCGCGGCATGCAGACGCAGCGGCGGAACGGGTCTTCAGGAGCCGGACAGACCAGATCCAGCTGTCGACTCGTGCAGAGGGTTCAGCCATGTACGCGCGAGGCCACTAACGGCGCAGCAGAGTCCAGGCGGCACCGCCGCCGACGACCAGGCCGACGAGCAGCGCGAGCCAGAAGTTGGTGACGAGCCACAGGACACCGAATACGACAACAGCAGGCGCCAGTGCGAACGCAACCATTCCGGGATGCGCTGCGACCGTCTGTTTCACTGCATCGGTGCGGGCTCTGTTGATTTCTTTGGCCATGATTCCTCCTGGACCGGTGTGACCGGTTCGGGCCACCACCGCCAGTCTACGGAGACGAAGCCGGAGGCGGAGCTCGACCAGATCACCGGAGACGAAGCCGGAGGCGGAGCTCGACCAGTCTACGGAGATGGAGCCGGGATGAGGATGTGGATGTCGTCCAACGGGTAGGGGGGCCTGCCCACGCCGGTGATGCGGACGGTTCCCCAGGGAGTGATGTCCGTCAGCCGCGCAGGCACCGGGTCACCATCGGCGACGGCGACCTCGACCGCGGTCACGCGCTTGTCTTTGAGATCGCGCACCTGGTCCCCGAAAGCGATTCCGGCCCAGTGGAAGTGTCCGTCGAGCGGGTCGAAGTAGCCTTGGACCCGCATGCGCGTGGTGATCACCTCATCGTCGTGCTCGATCGCCACCGGGCCGTCGTAGACGTCGTCATCCCGTGTCGCCGCGCTGGTGTAGTCGAAGTCGCCTGCGTCGAATCGTTTGAGTTCGCGGGCCAGTTTGCGGATGCCGCCGGTGGCGCGGACGTACCCGAGCCAGGACCGTTCGATCGGGTGGCGCACCTGTACCCGACTCGCGCCGGCCAGTGCGAGTTCTTCGATGGCTGCCACGAGGTATCCCGCGACCGCCCGGGGCCACGAGGTGGGCGCGCCGGCGTAGAAGAGGTTGGGGTGCCGGTGTGCGGCCACCCCCAGGTAGTTCTCGGACGGCGGCGGGTCCGACGTCACCAGTACGTGGACGCCCGCCTCGTCCCAGCGGTCCAGAGTGGTGTCGAAGTGTCCGACGGATGTGACGTCCGCGACCTCGATATCCAGCGCCGACTTACGTAATCGGGCCCGAATGGCGTCGATCACCGGGCCGCCACCCACCACACCAACGCGTAGCGAACTCATTCCAGGAATCCCGCCCGCCGCCACTGCCCGCGCGCGAACCGGCTCATGAGTCCGTTGTCTTCGAGGAATTTGCCCAGGCTCGAAAATCCCAGCACCTGCATGCGGTGGAAGTTCGGATTACTGCGGGCAGCCTTGGTGGCCTCGTGCTTGTCCAGGCCCGCCCTGGCATACATGGCCGGGTTGGTGAACAGGTACTTGAATCGAAGTGCGCTCAGACCGTGGACATTTGCTGCGATCATCGATTCCCACCGTCCGCGAATCGGCCGCCTGCGGACAACGCCGTCCCTGGCGAATCCGATGTGCCTGGCCTCCTCGGTGACATGGATCCGCATCAGTCGCGACACCAGTGGCTGGAGCTGGGGATCGTCGAGCATCTCGCGCTGCAGTGCGTCGAAGATCTCCTCCCCGACCAGGGCCGCAACCCACAGCAACGAACCCCGCATGCCGAAGGGTAAGAGCGACATGATGATTCGTTCGGGCAGCGACATGCCATACGGCCGTGCGCCACTGCGTTCGATGGCCCGGCCGAACATCACCATGTGCCTGCATTCATCACCCATCTCCGTGAGCGCGTAGTGACTGCTCGCCGACGCCGGGTCCTCGGTCATGAGTCGTTGCAGCAGAGCCCGGTTGAGAAGATTTTCGAACCAGATCCCGATGGAGAGGATGTTTGCCATCTCCTGCCGGGAGACCTCGATGCGCTGCTCCTCGGTCAGCCCGTTCCACAGATCGGTGCCGTACAGGCTGCACACGCGCGGCGGCAGAAAATACTTGCCCTCTTCGAGAGGCGCGTCCCAATCGAGGTCGACGACGGGCGAATACGATCTCTTGACCGATCCGCCCAGCAACCGGGTTGCGATGGCCTCACGTGCTGGTGCCGACATCTGTTCCCCTTCTGAAGGCTTGTTCTCCTGACGCTAGGCTCCGCTATCTAATGTGTCAATGATCACTGTTCCATCGGATGGTGACGCACCGCTCGCGCCGTGGAGAGCACAGGCGCACCCGACTCCTGATGTTCAATAGGGGGATGTCCAGCGAGTTCAGACCCGACCCGATCGCAGAAGCCCGGAAGAACTGGGAAGACGCCGGCTGGGGCGACGTGGCCGGAGGCATGCAGGCCGTGACGTCGGTGATGCGGGTGCACCAAATATTGCTCGCCCGGGTCGAGGCCGTCCTCAAGCCGTGGGAGCTGAGCTTCTCCCGCTTCGAGTTGTTGCGACTGCTGGCCTTCAGCCGACGCGGTGCGCTACCCATCACCAAGGCCAGCGATCGTCTGCAGGTGCACGTCACGTCGGTGACCCACGCGATCCGCAGGCTGGAGGAAGCCGGCCTGGTCCGCAGGGTCCCGCACCCGACCGACGGGCGGACGACGCTGGTGGAGATCACCGACGCCGGCCGCACCACGGTGGACGAGGCGACCATCGCACTCAACACCGAGGTCTTCGGGGACGTCGGCATGACCGAGTCCCAGTCGAATGCCTTGGTGAAGTCGATCAATGCCGTCCGCAAGCACTCCGGCGACATCTGATCGAACAGGTGGTGCGTGCAGCGCGCTAGATCATCGAACGCATCATGCCTTCGGGCTCGCCGCCGAGTTGGGTGAGCGCAGAGGCGTGGAAGATTGAACCCGGGACGTGGATGGCGTGCGCCAGACCGGCGTGCGCATCGCGAAAGAACCTCTGCATCGGAAACTTCCGATGCAGCGCTCCCCCACCCGACCTCGCGAAGATCTCGTCGACAGCCCGCACCGCGCGCCAGGCGGCGGCGGTTTGGGTACGTCGACCGATGGCGCGCTCGTCGAACGAGATCTCTTTGCCCGCTTCGGTTTTGTCGTAGAACCGGTCGACGGTCTCGAGCAACGCCGCCCGCGACGCTGCGATCTCGGCGGCCGATTCACCGATGGCGTAGAGAACGTACGGGTCTTCTTTGATCTTCTGTCCGGTGATCGCGACCCGATCCTTCTGTGCGGCAATATGACACGCGAGGGCGCCCTCGGCGATACCGATCACCGCCGAGGTGATGCCGAGAGGGAACATGCAACTGAACGGCATCAAATACGTCGACTCGGTGCGGCCCGCTTTGCGCGGCGCGCTGCCGTCCATGACGTCCGCCGAATCCAGTGTGCGGTAGTCAGGGATGAACGCGCCGTCGACGATCACGTCTTTGGAACCGGTACCGCGGAGTCCGACGACGTCCCAGGAATCGTCGACGATCGTGTAGTCGGCCCGGGGCAGGAACACGTGCAGGATGGTCGGCGGCATGATCGGCTTGCCGTGCTGGTCGCCGAGGATCGCACCGAGCACGATCCACCGGCAGTGGTCGGTGCCCGAGGAGAACTGCCAGCGTCCCTTGAGGATGTACCCGCCGTCCACGGGCTTGGCCACGCCCATCGGTGCATACGGAGAAGCCAGCCAGGTGTCCGGGTCGTCGCCCCAGATCTCGTCCTGCAGTTTCGGGTCGGCGAAGGCCAGCTCCCACGGGTGCACGCCGACGATGCCCGAGACCCAGCCGGCGGCGCCGTCCATCGCGGCGACGCCCATCACGGTCTCGGCGAACTCCCGGGGATGCGCTGCCAGCCCGCCGTGCTCGACCGGCTGCAGGAGCCGGATGACGCCCGCTTCGCGGAGTCGCTGCGCCGAGGTGTCCGGCAACCGCATCAGTTCGTCGCCTTCGACGCCGGCAGCACGGATTTCTTCCGCGTGCTCTTCGATACGGTCGAGTACCTCGCCCATTGCGGCTCCTTAGAACGGAAAACTAGAACACGTTCTACCTTACTGGATGACCGTCCATGTCGGAAAGAATTGGAACGCGCGCTACGCGTGCCCGTCGAACAGCGAGGTCACCGACCCGTTCTCGAAGACTTCCCGGATGGTGCGCGCGAGCAGTGGAGCGATGGACAGCACGGTGAGGGTGTCGAAACGCTTGAGGTCGTCGATCGGCAAGGTGTTGGTGACCACGACCTCTTTGGCGCCGCACTCGGCCAGCCGCGCAGTCGCCGGGTCGGACAGGATGCCGTGGGTCGCGGCGATCACCACGTCCCCCGCTCCTGCTTCCTTGAGAACCCGCACCGCACCTGCGATGGTGCCGCCGGTGTCGATCATGTCGTCGATGAGGATGCAGGTCTGCCCATCGACGTCGCCCACGACGCGGTTCGCCTTCACCTGATTCGGCACCAGCGGATCGCGGGTCTTGTGGATGAACGCCAGCGGCCTGCCGCCGAACGAGTCGGCCCACTTCTCAGCCGATCGGACCCGGCCCGAGTCGGGCGAGACCACCGTGATGCGCTGCAGGTCGTACTTCGCTCCGATGTACTCGGTCAGCGTGCGGTCCGCGTGCATGTGGTCGACAGGACCGTCGAAGAAACCCTGGATCTGATCGGTGTGCAGGTCGACGGTGATGAGCCGGTCCGCACCCGCGGTCTTGAGCAGATCGGCGATCAGCCGGGCCGAGATCGGCTCGCGACCCCGGTGCTTCTTGTCCTGGCGGGCGTAGGGGTAGAACGGCAAGACAGCCGTGATGCGTTTGGCGGAGCCCCGTTTGAGGGCGTCGATCATGATCAGCTGTTCCATCAGCCAGGTGTTCAGCGGCTGCGGATGGCTCTGCAGCACGAATGCATCGGAGCCGCGCACCGATTCCTCGAAACGGACGAAGATCTCACCGTTCGCGAAATCCCGGGCCGTCTGCGGGGTCACCTCGATATCCAGTTCCGCGGCCACCTGCCGAGCGAGCTCGGGATGTCCCCGGCCCGAGAACAGCATCAGTTTCTTGTCGTTGCCGGCCCGCGTACTCGTGGTTGCCACCGTGTTAGCCGTCCCTGCTGCCTTGGATGTTCGAGCTCTGGAGTGAAGCTTGCGCCGCAAATCATCCTCTTGATGTGCTGGCGGCGCGAAGCCGGGTGGTCCGCAGCGGACCACCCGGCCTCACATCCGGATAGATCAGACCTTCAGCTCAGGCGTTGTCACCGAAGATCGCCTTGGCCTCGAGGAATTCATCCAGGCCGAACTTGCCGAACTCGCGTCCGTTACCGGACTGCTTGTATCCACCGAACGGGGAGTCGAACGCGATCGGGGCGCCGTTGATGTGGACGTTTCCGGTCCGCAACCGCCGGGCCACCTTGCGGGCCTTTTCGGGATCCGCCGACGACACGTACCCGGACAGTCCGTAGTTCGTGTCGTTCGCGATGCGGACCGCATCTTCTTCGTCCTCGTAGCCGATGAGGACCATTACCGGCCCGAAGATCTCCTCGCGGGCAATGGTCATGTCGTTGGTGACGTCGGCGAACACGGTCGGCTTGACGAAGTACCCCACGTCCACACCGTCCGGACGCCCGACACCACCGGCGGCAACGGCCGCGCCCTCGTCGATCCCGGTCTGGATCAGGCGCTGGATCTTGTTGAACTGTGCCTCGGAGACAACCGGCCCCACGTGGGTTCCCGAATCCTCTGGCGAGCCGACGACGATCTGCTCCGTGGTCTTCTCGGCGATCTCAGCCGCTTCGTTCATCCGCGCTGCCGGCACCAGGATGCGCGAACCGGCATTGCAGGACTGGCCCGAGTTAACCACCATGGCAGCGACGTCGCGAGCCACAGCGTCCGAGAACCCGTCGTCGTCGAGGATGATGTTGGCCGATTTGCCGCCGAGTTCCTGGGCAACCCGCTTGACGGTCGGAGCCGCGTTCTTGGCGACCTCGATGCCTGCGCGGGTCGAACCGGTGAAGGAGACCATGTCGACCTCGGGGTGCGTCGACAACGCCGCGCCGACGGTGGGGCCGTCGCCGTTGACGAGGTTGAACACGCCTGCGGGCACGCCGGCCTCATGCAGGATCTCCGCGAACACGAGCGCGTTCAGCGGCGCGATCTCCGACGGCTTGAGCACCATCGTGCAGCCCGATGCGAGCGCCGGGGCCACCTTCGCGCCGATCTGATTGAGCGGCCAGTTCCAGGGTGTGATGAACGCGCAGACCCCGACGGGCTCGTAAACAACGGTGGTCGAGCCGATGGTCTCTTCGAACTCGAAGTTCTTGAGGGCCTCGAGGGTGTTGAGGAAGTGCCCGAGTCCGGCGGGGGCCTGCGCTGCAGATGCCAGGCCGACCGGTGCGCCCATTTCGGAGCTGACTGCTTCGGCCAGGTCGCCGAGGCGGGTCTGGTACACCTCGATCACCCGTTCCAGCAGCGCAATCCGCTCTTCCCGGGTGGTCGCGGCGAAGCTGTCGAAGGCTTTGCGGGCGGCGGTGACCGCGCGGTCGACATCCTTCTCGTCGCCGAGGGCGATGGTCGCGATACTCGCCTCGGTGGCCGGGTTGATGACGTCGAGGGTGGCGGAAGAAACAGGATCCACCCACTCGCCGTCGATGTAGAACTTCTGGGTGTTCGGTGATGCCATTTTTCTCTCCTCGCGAAGCGTTGCGCTTACTCTTGATGTCTACCAGCGACAGCCCGTCCCGTAGGCCGGACGGCACAATTGGTTCCGGGAATTCGTGCGAAGTACGGTTAACAAATATGGACACCACCCCTGCTGACGCCCGCGTGATCGTGGTGGGCGCCATCAACGTCGACTTCGTGATCGCCACCCCTCGCCTCCCCGGGCCCGGGGAGACCGTGGTCGGCCCCAGGGTGGATCGCCACGGCGGCGGCAAGGGCGCGAACGCCGCCGTCGCCGCCGCCCGGACCGGGACAACCGTGGAGTTGATCGGTGCGGCCGGATCGGACGACACCGGCGACGGGGCGTCGGCCGACTTGCGGGACGAGGGCGTCGACGTGGGGGCCGTGATGCGCACCGACTCCCCGACCGGCGTCGCGCTGATCGTCGTGGATCAGGCCGGTGAGAACCAGATTGCCGTCGGCGCGGGCGCTAACTCCGAGCTGACCGCGGCGCAGGTGCGTGCTTCACTCACCGACCTGAGGCCCGGTGACTGCGTACTGGTCAGTACCGAGATCGCGGGGGCGGCCGTCGTCGCTGCCGTCGAAACCGCTGCTGCGGCCGGTGCGCAGTGTGTGCTGAATCCGGCCCCACCGATACCGGAGATCGCGGACGCCATCCGGTACGGGCCCATCCTCACCCCCAACGCCGGGGAATGCCTCGAGCTGGCGAGCATGGTCGGACAGCACTCCGACACCGTCGAGGAGGCCGCGGCAGCGCTGTCAGAGGCCACCGGCGCCGCAGTTGTCGTGACGCTGGGCGCGGGCGGGGTGCTCGTCGGGATCCCGGGACAGGACTTCGAGACGATACCGGCGCGCACAGCGACGGTCCGCGACACCACCGGGGCGGGCGACACGTTCAACGGGGTCTTCGCGGCGCGACTTGCTGCGGGCGATACGACGAACGCAGCCGCCACGGTTGCGAATGTGGCGGCTGCGTTGTCGGTGTCGTATGTCGGCGCCCGCACAGGGATGCCGACGTGGGATCAGATCAGCGCAGCGTCTCGATGATCGCGCTGAAGTCCTTGCCGCCGTTCTCCTGCGCGAAGTCCGCATAGAGCGTTGCGGCATGCTCGCCGAGCGGGGCCGTGGAACCGGTGGACTCGACAGCCGCCATCGCCAGACCCAGATCCTTGTTCATCAGGGCCGTCGCGAAGCCCGGCTTGAACTCGTTGTTCGCCGGTGACGTCGGAACCGGACCCGGAACCGGGCAGTTCGTGTGCACGGACCAGCAGTTGCCGGTGGCGCCGGTGATCACGTCGAACAGTGCCTGCGCTTTTAGACCCAGCTTCTCGGCGAGTACGAAGGCTTCGCCGATCGCGATCTGCTGGACTGCGAGCACCATGTTGTTGCAGACCTTGGCGGCCTGTCCGCTGCCGGCGTCCCCGCAGTGGATGACCTTGCCCGCCATCGGTTCGAGCACGCCCTGCGCGGCGAGGAACGCCTCATCGGTACCGCCGACCATGAACGCCAGCGTGCCCGCGTCCGCGCCCTTGATCCCGCCCGAGACCGGCGCGTCGATCTGCGCGAAGCCGTGCTCGGCTGCCTGCTGATTGATCGTGCGGGCATCGTCGACCGATATGGTGGAGCTGTCGATCAGCAGGGCACCGGTCTTGGTGCCCGGCAGGATCTCCGCGTAGCAGTCCAGGACGGCCTTGCCGCTGGGCAACATCGTGATCACGACGTCGGCGTCGGCGACAGCTTCGATACCGCCGGCGACCACGTTGACGCCGTTCGCCTCGGCGGCCGCGATCGCCGCCGCCGACAGGTCGTACCCATGCACCGTATGGCCTGCGTTGACGAGATTCTTGGCCATGGGTCCACCCATGTTCCCCAGACCCAGAAACGCGATCGTGCTCATATGTACTGCCCCTTACTCGACTTGTCCGCTTCAGCGCGGCCGATCACTACCCGCATGATCTCGTTGGTGCCCTCCAGTATTCGGTTCACGCGGAGGTCGCGGACGATTTTCTCCAGACCGTACTCCCGCAGATACCCGTACCCACCGTGCAACTGCAGCGCCTGATCGGCCACGTCGTAGCAGGTGTCGGTGACGTAGCGCTTGGCCATCGCACACAGCTCGACCTTGTCGGGGTGGCCGGCGTCGAGCGAACTGGCCGCCTTCCACAGGATCAGCCGCGACGTCTCCAACGAGGTGGCCATGTCCGCCAGCGTGAACCTGATCGTCGGTTCGTCGATCAGTTTGCCGCCGAACGCTTCCCGATCCGACACATAGCTGATGGCCTTGTTGTAGGCCGCCTGCGCGCCTCCCAGCGAACACGCCGCGATGTTGATGCGGCCGCCGTTGAGTCCGTTCATGGCGATACCGAAACCCTTGCCTTCTTCTCCACCGAGGAGATTGGCGGCGGGGACCCGGGCACCTTCCATGATGACCTGCGCGGTGGGCTGGGCATTCCAGCCCATCTTCGCCTCGTTCGCCCCGAACGACAGCCCGGGGGTGTCGGACGGGACGATGAACGTGGAGATGCCGCGCGGACCCTCGGCCCCGGTGCGCGCCATCATCACGTAGACGTCGGAGACGCCGCCACCGGAGATGAACTGCTTCACCCCGTCGAGCACGTAGTCGTCCCCATCGCGAACCGCCTTGGTACGCAACGCCGCGGCGTCGCTTCCCGCGGCCGGCTCGGTCAGGCAGTAGCTGGCGACGGCTTCCATCGACGCCATCTTCGACGCCCACGTGTTCCGCTGCTCTTCGGTCCCGTAGGAGTCGACCATCCACGTACACATGTTGTGGATCGACAGGAACGCGGCGGTCGTGGGATCGGCCTTTGCCAGTTCCTCGAAGATGCGCACTCCGTCGATCCGGCGGAGACCGCTGCCACCCACGTCCTCGCTGGTGTAGATCCCGGCCATGCCGAGCTCTGCGGCCTCCCGTAACTCCTCGACCGGGAAGTGCTTGCGCTCATCCCAGTCGAGTGAGAACGGTTCGATCCGCTTGCGCGCGAACGCTGCCGCGGTGTCGATGATGACCCTGTCATCCTCATCAATCTCGAAAGACATTGAGGAGTCTCAGTCCATGGTCGGGATGACGAACTCGGCGCCATCCTTGATACCCGAGGGCCACCGCGTCGTGATGGTCTTGACCTTGGTGTAGAACTGGATCGCTGCCGGTCCGTGCTGATTCAGATCGCCGAATCCGGAGCGCTTCCAGCCACCGAAGGTGTGGTAGGCCACCGGCACCGGGATGGGCACGTTCACGCCCACCATGCCGCACTGCACGCGGGCGGTGAAGTCGCGGGCGGCGTCGCCGTCCTGGGTGAAGATCGCGACACCGTTGCCGTACTCGTGCTCGGACGGAAGCGCCAGCGCCTCTTCGTAATCCGCGGCACGAACGATGCAGACCACCGGTCCGAAGATCTCGTCGGTGTAGATCGTCTGATCCTTCTTGACGTGATCGAAGAGTGTGGGCCCGATGAAGTAGCCCTCTTCCAGGCTCTGACCGTCGTAGGTCAGGTCGTCGGTCGTGCGCTCGCGGCCGTCGATGACCAGCTCGGCGCCGGCGTCCACACCCTGCTGGATGTAGTCCTTGACGCGTTCGAGAGCAGCCTTGCTGACGAGGGGGCCGTAGTCGGCCTTGATGTCGAGGCTGTGGCCGACGCGCAGGGCGTTGACCTTGTCGACCAGCTTCTCGCGCAGGCGATTTGCGGTGGCCTCACCCACGGGCACGGCCACCGAGATCGCCATGCAGCGCTCACCGGCGCTGCCATACCCGGCACCGATCAGTGCGTCGGCGACCTGATCGAGGTCGGCGTCAGGGAGGATGATCATGTGGTTCTTGGCGCCACCGAAGCACTGTGCGCGCTTGCCGTTCGCGGCTGCGTTCGAGTAGATGTACTGCGCGATGTCGGAGCTGCCGACAAAGCCGTATGCCTGCACGTCGTCGTTGTTCAACAGGGCGTCAACGGCTTCCTTGTCGCCGTGGATGACCTGGAACACGCCTGCGGGCAGTCCGGCTTCGAGGAACAACTCGGCCAGGCGCACGGGCACCGACGGGTCACGCTCGGACGGCTTGAGGATGAACGCGTTTCCGGTTGCCAGCGCGGGGCCGGCCTTCCAGAGCGGGATCATGGCGGGGAAGTTGAACGGGGTGATGCCTGCGACGACACCGAGCGGCTGGCGAACCGAGTGCACGTCGATGCCGGTGCCGGCGCCTTCGGTGAACTCGCCCTTCAGCAGGTGCGGGATGCCGATCGCGAATTCGATGACCTCGACGCCGCGCTGGATGTCACCCTTGGCGTCGGGAACGGTCTTGCCATGCTCTTTGGAGAGCAGCTCGGCGAGTTCGTCCATGTTCTCGCCGACGAGTGCAACGAACTTCATCATCACGCGAGCGCGACGCTGCGGGTTCCATGCAGCCCAGATTTTCTGCGCCTCGACTGCGGTGGCAACCGCGGCATCGACCTCGGCCGTACTGGCCAGAGGAACGGTTGCCTGCACCTTGCCGGTGCTGGGGTCCATCACATCTGCGGTGCGCCCGCTGGTCCCGGCGACGTGTGCGCCGTCCACGAAATGGTCGATTTGCCTGGTCATGGGGTCCTCACAAGTCATCTACGAGCGTGTTGTCCCCATCACCATATACTAGGACTTCCTAGTAATAAAGACCCCAGGCGGCCCGAGACGACGAATGGCCCTGAAAACCGGCACATAGCCGCCGCTCGAGGGCGTATACCCCTCGGAGCTCACCTATGTGCCGGTTTTCAGGGCCATCTCGGCCGAGTGGTGGCGACTACCCCGTCTTGCGGCGGAAATTCTGCTGACCGCTCTCCGGCCCGTGCTGCCCGGCGGCCTTCGACGTCGCATCCTTGTGATCGGACGTCGGCTGGCCCTTCTGCTTCTTGCGCTCGAGTGCCTCGCGGAACTTTCGCTTGGTCTCGTCGTCTGCAGCCATGTCGTACCCCTTCACGTGCGGTTGATGGTGGTGAGCGTATCCAGCGGCGACAACCGATGTCAGCTGGTTTTTGCCGTCCGGGCAATCATTGCCCGACCGGGCCGAAACGCCACCATCGGTCAGCTCTGCATAGGCCGGTGATTCGTGGTTCGCTCGACCGTCCCATCGGCGTTGAAGTACTGCCACTGCCCGATCTTCTTGCCGCCGATCCGGTCACCGCGATCGATCAGGTTGCCCTCCGGACTCCAGCGCTCCCAGAGCCCACTCTTCTGACCTCTGTCGAATGAACCCTTCTGCAACAGGCCGCCGCCCGCTCGGTACCACACACACGCCCCGTCGAGTTCGCCGTCGTGATAGTTCGATTCGGAACGAAGCGTCCCATCACGAAAATAGTGGCGCCACAGACCTTCTCGACGATCCCGGCGGTAGGTCCCGGTCGCCTCACCGCCGTGCGGGTCGGACTCGCGCCACAAGCCGGTCTTACGACCCTGCGCATCCGTGGCATTGGCGGGCTGTTCGGCCTGGTCGTCTGTCATTGGCCAAGGTTACCGAGCGCCGGAACGCGACTGGGATATGCGGCAACTGTTCGCTAAAATCGCGGGTCGGCGCCACTTGCCCGCTGGTCCGTTCAACCGAGCCAAAGGGTACCCTTAGTCGCCCCTGATCTACGTGGAGAGAGAATTAGATGTCTGTGGTGATCCTGTACGGCAGCGAGACCGGAACCGCCGAACTGGTTTCTGATGCGATCTCTGACGTGCTGTCGCAGCAACACGATGTGTCGATGTACGACATGACCGACTTTGCCGTCGAGGACCTCTCGTCCGACGATTTCTACGTCGTCGTGTGTTCCACCTACGGCGAGGGCGAGTTGCCCACCGGCGCAGAGCCGTTCGCCGAAGGTCTCGACGACGAGAAGCCGGAGCTCGACGGCCTGCGGTTCGCCACCTTCGGACTGGGCGACAGCGTGTACGACGACACCTTCAACCGCGGCGGCGAGATCATCGCCGAAAAGCTCGTGGACCTGGGTGCTTCGCAGGTCGGAGAGCACGGCCGCCACGACGCGTCGTCGAAGATCGCCGCGAAGGTCCAGGCAGCAGAGTGGGCAGCCGAGATCTCGAAGGTCATCAGTTCCGCCAACCACTGACTTCTCGGCTCCGGCACCCCTGGCGTCGGACCGCCACTACCCTCGAAACCATGACGACGATCACTGCGCTCGACGACTTGGTGACAGCCCTGCCTGCCGGAGTGGTGATCACCGATCCCGACATCGTCGCGTCATATCGGCAGGACCGCGCATTCGATCCGGCTGCGGGTACCGCCATGGCGGTGGTCCGCGCCACCAGCACCGCCGACGTCCAGGCGGCCGTTCGCTGGTGCGCCGCCAACAACATCGCGATCATCCCCCGCGGTGCGGGCACCGGCTTGTCGGGCGGAGCCACCGCTGTCGACGGCGGCATCGTGCTCACCACCGAGAAGATGCGCGACATCACCGTCGACCCAATCACGCGGTCCGCGATCTGTCAGCCGGGTCTGCTCAACGCCGAGGTGAAGGCAGCGGTGAAAGAGCACGGCCTCTGGTACCCGCCCGACCCGTCATCCTTCGAGATCTGCTCCATCGGCGGCAACGCTGCCACCAACGCAGGCGGTCTGTGCTGCGTCAAGTACGGAGTCACCAGCGATTACGTCCTCGGCATGGAAGTGGTGCTCGCCGACGGCCGTGCCGTACGTCTCGGCGGTGCGCGCCTGAAAGACACCGCAGGGCTCTCACTGACCAAACTCTTCGTCGGCAGTGAGGGCACGCTCGGGATCATCACCGAGGTCACCCTGCGCCTGCTACCGCCGCAGGCGGCGGCGTCGACCGTGGTCGGGTCGTTCGCATCCGTCCACGCCGCCTCGAAGGCTGTCCTCGAGATCACCTCGACGATCCGCCCGGCGATGCTCGAGTTCATGGACAAGGTCGCGATCAATGCTGTCGAGGACCAGCTCAAGATGGGCCTCGACCGCAGCGCCGGGGCACTGCTCGTCGCGCAGTCCGACGCACCTGGTGCGGCGGCCGCCGCCGAGGTCGAGATCATCGAAGCGGCCTTCACGCGCTGCGGGGCGACCGAGGTGTTCGCCACCGACGATCCCGACGAGGGCGAAGCGTTCACCGCGGCCCGTCGGTACGCCATCCCGGCCATCGAGAAGATCGGTCCGTTGCTTCTCGAGGACGTCGGCGTGCCGCTGCACAAACTCCCCGACCTCATCGACGGGATCGAGGCGATCGCCGCCAACCGCGACGTGCTGATCTCGGTCATCGCACACGCCGGCGACGGCAACACGCATCCGCTGATCGTCCACGATCCGAACGACGCCGACGAGACCGCGCGCGCCAACCTCGCGTTCGGGGAGGTGATGGATCTCGCGATCGCCCTGGGAGGCACCATCACCGGCGAACACGGGGTCGGCAGGCTCAAGAAGGGCTGGTTGCCCGATCAGCTCGGGGCCGACGTCATCGAGCTCACCCAGCGCATCAAGAACAGTCTCGACCCGCAGGGCATCCTCAACCCGGGCACGATGCTGTAGGGCTTTGCGATGTTCCGGGCCGCGGACGACGTTCCACCACTTGATCGACACCGAGCCGGAACCACTGACGTTCAAACGATTTCATCCGCTGGCCCGCCGTACGCCCGCTGGGTAATTTCCTTGACGACCGACAAAACGTCGGCCAGCAACTCGCCGAGGAGAATCCCGTGTCCACCATCCGTTCCGCTCGAACCGTCGCCACCGTCCTGGGAGTGGGCGCCCTCGGGCTGGGTCTGCTCACCGCTTGTTCCGACAGCTCAGACGATGCGTCACCGGCAACGTCCGAGAGTCAGGTGGCGACGACCTCCGAGAAGACGCCGGTCTCGCCCGAGATGCAGGAGTGCAGCCGCGAGGCCCCTACCGGTCCGCTGGCCGTTCCGACTTCGTCGACCGAGTACACCTCCGGCGAGTCCGCCTACTCGGTGACGCTTTCCGACGGGACCGAGAAATGCGTTGTGGTCGAATCTGATTCGAGCGGCGGAGACTTCGACTCCACCGACAAGGAGATAGACATCCGATTCGGCGACACCTCGGCCGGATTGCTCATCACCATCGATGGCGAGAAGGAGGGCAATCTCCCGACCGAGGTCCCGCACCGGGTCGACGACGCTTTCATGGGTATGCAGGTCGACGGTGGATACTTCGCCGACAGCATGCACAGCGGCTGCGAGGTCACGTTGACCGGACTCGACGACGAGATGATCGCCGGGGAGTTCACCTGCACCGACGTCACGTTGTTCGAAGACGGGCCCTTCAGCCTCGGCAGCGAGACCACCACCTCATCGCTACCCGAGGACACCACCATCACCGACGCCAAGGGCTGGTTCGTGTTGCGCGCGTGAGCTACCTGATCAGGAGTCGAGCGACTCCAGCAACTGCAGCCAGACCTCACTGACGGTCGGGTACGAGGGCACCGCATGCCGCAGGACGCTGGTGGGCACCTTGCCGACGATCGCGATGGTCGCGGCATGCACAAGCTCATCGACCTCGGGTCCCACAAAGGTCGCGCCGACGATCGTGTCGGTGGCCTTGTCGATGACCAGTCGGGCCCGGCCCTGGGCGTCGTCGCGGAGCAACCCGAATCCGGCGACGCCGGTCAACTCCACGTCGGCGATCGTGATGTCGAGGCCCTTGTCACCGGCATCCTTCTTCGTCAGCCCGACACTGGCGACCTGCGGGTCGGTGAAGACCACCTGGGGAACCGGGACATCATCAGGGACAACGGGTTCGGGTCTGCCCTCGGCGCGGGCTGCGATCAGATGCCCGACGTTGCGGGCCTGGTACTTGCCCCAGTGGGTCAGCGCTGGACCGCCGGAGGCGTCGCCGACCGCATACAGCCAGGACGCGTCGCCGTCGACGGCGTCGAGTCCGACACCATCGCGGGCCGGGCGACGCCCGGTGGCGACGAGGACCTCGTCCGCGGTGAACTCCTCGCCCCCGGCGACCACGGTCACCTGATCGCCGTGGATGCGGCCGATTCCGGTGTCGTCGG
Source organism: Williamsia soli (assembly GCF_017377795.1). Lineage (GTDB taxonomy): Bacteria > Actinomycetota > Actinomycetes > Mycobacteriales > Mycobacteriaceae > Williamsia > Williamsia soli. The sequence goes on from NZ_JAFRDR010000003.1 coordinate 624,538, forward strand.
CGACCGGCCGCCGCACCTCGGTGACGTCGACCTTCTGTCGGACATCGATTCCACTGTCGGCCAGCGCCTTTGCCACCAGTTTCCCGGCGAAGGGTTCGGACTTACCGAGGAGTGTCCCTCGCGAGAGCAGCGTCACGGAGCTACCGAGCGCAGACATCCAGGTCGCGGCCTCGCAGGCGACCACACCGCCGCCGACGACGATGAGCGACGCCGGGATCTCTCGCACCCCCGTGGCGTCGCGGGACGACCACGGCTGGGTGCCGGCGAAGACATCAGGGATCACCGGGGTACTGCCGGTGGCCACGATGACAGCCTGCCGGGCACGGATCGTACGGCCGGTGCCACCGTTGTCGACGACGACGGTCTTCTCACCGGTGATCACACCGTGGCCCCGGATGACGTCGATGCCGAGGCCACCCGCCCACTTCACCTGGCCACCGTCCTCGTACTGCTTCACCCACGCGTCGCGCCGCCGCAGGAGTTCTTCGGGCAGCAGTTTCTTCGCGACCTTGATCCCGTCGAGAGCGCGGGCGGCGGCGTGGACTTCGACGGGCCGGAGCAGCGCCTTGCTGGGCATGCACGCCCAGTAGGAGCACTCCCCGCCGAGCAGTTCGTGTTCGATGATCGCGGCGGTCCGGTCCGATCCGGCGATGGCGTATTGAGCGGCGACCTCGCCTGCCGGCCCACCACCGATCACGAGAACGTCGTACTCGTCCCCCGATTTCTCATCATCGAGTCCTGCGACTTCTTCTCTCGACTTCGACGCGCTTGCAGCTGCCATCACCCCACCCTGCCATTGCCGGTGGGGAGGTTCCAGTCTTGCGGGCTATGACTTTTCAGGCCTGGGGTTTTCCGGGTGGAACCTATGGGGTGTGCGGATCGCGGAATGACGGGCCAGCTCGATCACCGCGACGACCATGACCGCGAGGACCACGCAGACGATTCCGGCCTCCCACACCGTGACGTAGATCCGCTCGGACAGCAGCGCAATACCCAGGACCATGGCGACGGCAGGTTCCATCACCGTCATGGCGGGGAACGAGGTCTGCAGGTCCCCGGATCCGAAACCGCGCTGCTGCGCATAGATCCCCGCCCCGATCACCACCACCAGAAGATAGATCTCGGGTTGCACCACGACGGTCGCCGAGTTCTCGACCCCCTGGTTGATGACGGTCTTGATGAGGAGCGCCGAGATCCCTAACAGTGCGCCTGCGGTGAGCCCGTAGAAGAGTGCCCGGAAATGGCTGGTGCAACTCTCTGCAGCGACGACCAGCCCGATGAGGCAGATCAGGACTGCGGCAATCGTCACCACGGAGACGAACTGCCCTGGCCGGTGGTCGGACGAACGCGGTGAGGCCAAACAGAGGAACAACGCGACACAGGCCGTGAGGGCGCCGCCCCAGGCCCATTCGATCCGGGTCGGGCGGCGATGGTCGAACCAGGCTTCCAGTGGCAGCGCGAACAGCACCGCGAGGACGAGCAGCGGTTGCACCAGCAGGATCGACCCGAGACCGAGCGCGGCCGCCTGGACCCCGAAACCGGACACGGCCAGACCTGCGCCCAGCCACCAGCCGGGCGTGATGGCCCCGCTGGCCGCGGACGCGCGTTGCCGCAGGACGGTTCCGATTGCGATGAGGCAGGCGGCGGCAACCGCGAGCATCGCCGGGACGATGGTGTGCATCGGGTCGCTAATGGTCCGTCGGGCCCATGGCGCTGCCCCCCGGTGCGGGCGCGGGTCTCTTGGTGACCTCGAACTCTGTCTCGCGCTCGGCGGCATGCCTGGCCAGGACGAACACCGCCCGCAACATGAACACCAGCGAGAAGCCCGCGATGACCCCTTCGATCCAGTTGACGTCGACCCGCTCGCCGAGCAGCACCACGCCGAGCGACATCGCCACAGCAGGCTCCCAGACGGTCATCGCGGGGAACGACGTCTGCAGGTCGTGCGCCGCGAAGGCCAGTTGTTGGGTGACAACGGAGGCACTCGCAACCAGCAGGATCAGATAGATCTCGGGGTGGATCAAGATCTCGACGAAACCGTCACCGAGCTGGGTCACCACCCCTTTGAGGAGGAACGCCTGGACGCCGGTCAGCAAACCGGATGCAGAGCCGAACAACAACGCGCGATGATGCGGTGACACCAGTCTCGCCGCGATCACCAGTCCCGCGAGCACCGCGATCACCACGACGATCGTGCCGGCGAGCACGCCCGCCGACACGTTGTGTTTGCCGGGGCTGGGCGCGGCGATCACCACGAACGCGGCGATGCAGATCGTCAGGATGATGCCCCACTTCCACTCGTGGAAGTTCAGGCGACGATGGTCGAGATAGGCCTCCATCGGCAAGGCGAACAGCACCGACAGCACGATCAGCGGTTGCACCAGGAGCAGGGAACCGAACCCGAGCGCGACAGCCTGCAGCGCAAAGCCGGCGGCCGCGATGAGAACACCCAGCCACCACCGTTTGGTGATGCCCCCCGACGACGTCGACGACCGTTGACGCACGAGTGTTCCACAGGCGACGAGCAGCGCCGACAGCGTCGCCAATAGCGCTGGGAGGAACAAGTGCACTCAGGCGACGATACTTGGATGTCCTCAGAGAAACCTGGCTGTCGCCGGGCCGTGTGAGCGAATAGGCAGTGGCGGGAGAGAGAAAGCCCGGCATTGGGTACTCGTGCCGTGGCGCGCACCGCTGCGATGCCGCGATAATCGACCTTGCCCTGCTCGCACGACGAAAGTTGTTGCATATGACGTTGGCCGAATACACCGACTCCGAACTCGAACTCGATCTGCGGTGGTGGGCCGCGGCAAACTATCTGACGGTCGCCCAGATTTATCTGCAGGACAATGTGTTGCTCCGCGAACCACTCTCCGTCGAGCACATCAAGCCACGATTGTTGGGCCACTGGGGCACCAGCCCTGGTTTGTCGATGATCTACACGCTGCTCAACCGGCACATCCGCGACACAGGGACGAAGTGGCTCTATGTGACCGGCCCGGGTCACGGCGGACCGGCACTGGTCGCCGCGACGTATCTCGAAGGCACTTACAGCGAGGTCTATCCGCACATCTCCGGCGACTCGGCGGGGCTCAAAGCCCTGTGCCGGCAGTTCTCGACGCCCGGCGGCATCCCGAGTCACGTCAGTGTGCAGACCCCCGGTTCGATCCACGAGGGTGGCGAACTCGGTTACGCCCTCATCCACGCGGCGGGCGCGGCGTTCGACAATCCCGATCTGGTCGTTGCGTGCGTCGTCGGCGACGGTGAGGCGGAGACCGGTCCGCTGTCGGGGTCGTGGAAGATCCCGGCGTTCCTCAACCCCGCCCGCGATGGTGCCGTCCTGCCGATCCTGCATCTCAACGGCGCGAAGATCGCGAGCCCGACCGTGCTCGGCCGCACGAGTGACCGCGACATCGAGTCGTACCTGTCGGGTCAGGGATGGGCTCCGATTTTCGTCGAGGGAGATGACCCGAGCGAGGTCTTCCCCGCTCTGGCCACCGCGCTCGCGGCGGCTCACCAGAAGATCGCGGACATTCAGGGCGCTGCCCGGGCCGGTGAGTCGATTGGTGAGAAGTGGCCGGCGATCGTGCTGCGGACGCCCAAAGGTTGGACCGGACCCCACGAAGTCGACGGCAAGCTGATCGAAGGCACCCATTGGAGTCATCAGGTTCCGCTGTCCGGGGTGCGCGAGAATCCGGAGCACCTGACACTGCTCGAGGAATGGCTGCAGAAGTATCGGCCAGACGACCTTTTCGACGACAACGGCACGTTCTCCAAGGAACTCGCCGAGCTCGCCCCGGACGGCGATCTGCGGATGGGGTCGACGCCGTACGCCAACGGCGGCCGCAACCTGGTGCCGCTGAAGATTCCGGCGCTGGAGTCGTACGCGCTCGAGATCGAGGCCCCTGGCGCGCGGGCGTATGAGACGACGAAGGTCCTCGGAGAACTCATGCGCGACATCTACGAGCAGAACTCGGACGCCCAGCACGGCGGCAACTTCCGGTTGTTCTCCCCGGACGAGACCGCGTCGAACCGGCTGCAGGCCGTCTTCGAGGTGACAGACCGGTGCTGGCAACTGCCGCGTACCGAGAACGACGACGGCCTCTCGCCCGAGGGCCGGGTCATGGAGGTTCTCAGTGAGCACCTCTGTCAGGGCTGGCTCGAGGGTTACCTCCTCACCGGTCGCCACGGCATGTTCGCCACGTACGAGGCGTTCGCGATGGTCAGCGTCTCGATGCTGGTGCAGCACGCCAAATGGCTGCAGCACGCGGTCGCCTTGCCGTGGCGTGAACCCGTCGCCTCCCTGAACGTGCTCCTCACCAGCACCTGCTGGCGCAACGATCACAACGGGTTCAGCCATCAGGGTCCCGGCATGATCGACGCGGTCATCCCGCTCTCGCCCGAGGTGGTCAGGGTCTGGCTGCCGCCGGACTCCAACACGCTGCTCTCGGTCGCCGACCACTGCTTCCGAAGTCGCGATCACGTGAATGTGCTTGTGGTGGACAAGCAATCGCATCCTCAGTACCTGACCCTCGAACAGGCCAACGAACACTGCGCCGCGGGGGTGTCGATCTGGGAGTGGGCCGGAACGGAGAACCCGACAGCGGTGGGAGCCGAGGAGGAGCCCGACATCGTGCTCGCCGCGGCCGGCGATGTCCCGACCGAGGAGATCCTGGCAGCGGCGCATCTGTTGCGGGAGTGGGTGCCGTGGTTGCGTGTCCGCGTCGTCAACGTCGTGGATCTGATGGTGCTGTTGCCGCCGAACGATCACCCGCACGGGCTGCCCGAGCTACAGTTCGTCGATTTGTTCACCGCCGACACCGATGTCGTCTTCGCGTTCCACGGCTATCCCCGCGCCGTACACCAGCAGTTACACGGACGCACCAACCCCGAACGGTTCCATGTTCGCGGGTTCAGTGAACAAGGGACCACCACAACCGCTTTCGACATGGTGGTCCTCAACAAGATGAGCCGCTACCACCTGGTGCTCGAAGCACTGCGACGCAGCAGACGGGTGCCCGAGAAGAGCGGCGAGCTGGCCGAGTTCTGCCAGTCGCAACTGCGCAGGCATCACGACTATGTCCGTGAACACTTCGAGGACATGCCGGAGATCCGAGAGTGGAAGTGGTCCTAGCGGCACCGGTCTGATCCCGACGACGACCGCCCGTCGAGCGTGCCGACAACGCTGTCGAGCGTGCCAAAGTTGCCGTCGAGCGTGCCGAAGCTGCTGGTGAGCAGTACTTTTTGGCACGCTCGGGGGAGATTGTGGCACGCTCGGCGGTAGGCCCCACTGCCGATGGTCGGGTCCGCGGCGAAACCAGATCCGCCGGTACTCGGCGCGTCAGCTGGTCCTGGTCCACCACGTCAGGCACCCTGGGTCGGGTGAGTGGTCTTACCGCATCGGCGCAGTCGGCGCTGGCTGACGACCTGGAGCGACTGATGACGCTGCGCCGCGACCAGATCGAATGGGCGTGCGCCGACTCCACAGCACTGATCGAGCTCGTCGGCTTCGGCATGGACGAGGTGGTGGAGCTCCGCGAGCTCGCCGAACACGAATGGGATCGCGGCAACGCCGAGATCGCGCAGCATCTGGAGCAGGAAGCGTCGGCCTGGGGCCATACCGTCCGACTACTGCGCGCTGCCCTGGCCGCTGCGGGTATCGAGGAGCACACCGGACGGCACCGGCGCGCGTCGTGACCTCCGGCCACTGATGGACCTGCTCCGACATCTGAGGTTCTTTGTTGCCGTCGCCGATGAAGGGCATTTCGGTAACGCCGCGGTCAGGTTGGAGATGACTCAGCCTCCGGTCTCGCAAGGACTGCGCCGGCTGGAGCGCACTCTGGGGGTCGACCTGATCCGCCGCGCGCCGCAGGGTGCCGAACTGACCCCGGCGGGACGCGAACTGCTGCCCCGTGCGAGGGTCCTGATCGACGACGCCGACCGATTCACCGGCGAGGCACGTCGCCTGCGCGAGCACGCAGACGTGCTGCGGTGCGGGCTTCCGCCCGACCTCGATCCGTCGATCGCAGCGCAGTGTGCCGCGGCGCTTGCCGGTCTCGGCTCCGACCGGCGGCATCGGATCAGTGTGGCGCCCGTGGTCGATCTCGTCGACGATGTACGCAAGGGGTTACTCGACCTCGCGATCGTCGAACACCCCTGCGTGCGTGATGGTCTCGAGAGCGGTCCGGTGGCCAGGATCGATCGCACCTTCCTGGTGCCCGCCGGACATCCGGTCGCGGCGGCAAAACGGCCGACTGTTCGTATGTTGCAGGGATTGGCGTTGGCGCACTCGCCGCGCGCCGCTAATCCACCCGCATTCGATCTACTCGTCGACACCCTCCACGTCCGAGGTCTGGACCCGGCGTTCCTGCCGGTGCGGGCGCCGGGCGAGTTGGTGGCTGCCGTGGCCGGCGGCGAAGCGTTCGCCGTGGCGCCGGTACCGGGGCACCTGGGTCTCGTCACGGGAATCGAGACGGTCTCGATGATTTCCGACGACGTGCCACTGCGGTTATTGGTGATTCGCCGACCCGAGGCGCCGAGGCCACCGATCGACGCCCTCGAATCGGCCTTGTGGAAGCTCTCCCGATGACGGTCGGACATCCTGGCAGCGCAGTCGGGCAACGGCTTCGGGAGATCTTCGCTGACGCCGGGTGCGCCGCCTGGCTGCACGCCCGCACCATCGGGCGCACGCCGGAACGCGAGTTCGGCTGGTACGCCGATGACCCTGTGGTGATGGCATCGGTGTACAAACTCCCGTTGCTCGCGGCCCTGTGCGTACGCGCCGACCGCGGCGACGTCAACCTGCGCGACACGGTCACGGTCGATCCCAGAAAGTGCGCGGAAGGACCGACAGGCATTGCCACCCTGCATGATCCGATCACCTTGAGCTGGCGCGACCTGGCCGTGCAGATGATGGTCGTCTCCGACAACGCAGCAGCTGATGTAATCCTCGCGGAGGTCGGACTCGGCGGTGTTCGTGAAGTCCTCGACGGTGCGGGATTGCACTCCACACACGTGGTCGGCGGTATGGCGCAGGTACAGCAGCAGCTTCTTTCCGACACCGGGTCGAGTACGGTCGCCGAGGCCTTCGCTGCGCTCGCCGACGTCGACCGGACCGGAACGATCAGCGCCTACGATCCCGCCTTGACCGGCGCCACCACCGCTCGGGAGGCAACCTGCCTACTCGATCTGATCTGGACCGATCGCGTCGCCTCGGCCGGCAGTTGCGACTTCATCCGGACCACGATGCGCAAACAGGCGTGGAAGCAGCGGATCTCATCTGGATTCCCGCTCGGAATCGCCACGGTGGCAGGCAAGACCGGGACCCTCGGAGCGATCCGCAACGAGGTCGCCGTCGTCGAATACCCGGGCGAACACCCGGTCGCCGTCGCCGTGTTCACCCACGCCGCGCGATCGGAGCTATCGCTACCGACGGTGGAAGCGGCGATCGGTCAGGCAGCGCGCGTCGCTGTGAACGAGGTCCGCAGCGCGAAGGGCTGAGACGGACTTTGCGCCCTGTACAGGTCGTCTCAGCTGTGCCGATAGCGAAACGCTATCGGCAGTCAGGGTGTCGCCGGTTGTCCCGCACGAGGCGCGCTGGTTGAGTTCGCGAGCGATGAGAAATGTTGAGCGCACTCGGTTCCCGACAAGAGTTCTGCTGATGGTCATGGCCCTGCTCGGCACAGGTTGCGCCGCGCTGGGTGACGATCCGAAGGACCCCTTCGGCGCTTTCGCGTCGGCGCTGACCTCCGGCGACGCGAGCAAAGCAGCCGAACACACCACCGATCCTGCGGCGGCGGACAAAGCGATCAGCGACATGTTCACCTACCTCGGCCAATCCGCCGAGGTACGGGTGGGCGCCCGGGACGTGGACGGCGACAACGGTGCCGGACAACTGATGATGTCCTGGACGTTCGGTGAGGACAGAGAACTCGAATACCAGACCAGCGGGCGTGCCGTCGACACCGACGACGGATGGCGCCTCGAATGGTCTCCGACCCTGCTGCACGACAACCTCGCGCCGGGAACGCACTTTCAGTACTCGGACGACAGGAATCTGCTGACCCCCGTGGTCGACCGCGGCGGCGCGGACCTGATGACCTGGCAGACCGTTGGTGTGATCGCCCTTCGCCGAGCGGCCCTGACGGAGGGATCAGCCGCGCTCGCCCCTGTTCTCGCCGCCATCGATCCCGCCATCACAGACGCATCGATCCGAACTGCGGCCGCACAGCAGCAGGGCGACACCATCACCGTCGCGACCTTGCGCGAACGCGACCTCGACCGCGTGCGGACGCGCCTCGAGTCGATCAACGGCGTCACCGTCGAGGAGCAGGGGAAACTCCTCACCGCCGACAAGGCGTTGAAGTCGCCGGTGTTCGCCGGTGTCGACGAGGCGTGGAACGACCGCGTCTCGCAGGGTGCCGGCTGGTCTGTCAGCATCGTCGACACCGACGGGAATCCCGTCGACCAGCTCACCTCGGTTGCGGCGCAGCCCACCGACCCGCTACAGCTGACCCTGGACCGGCGACTGCAATTGATGGCCCAGCAGGCCGTTGCGGCACAGAGCAAACCGGCCGTGTTCGTGGCGATGTCCACGTCCACCGGCGGACTACTCGCGGTGGCACAAAACGGCGCCGCAGACCGCGATGGCGCCATCGCCCTCAGCGGTCTCTACCCGCCCGGCTCGACCTTCAAGACGATCACCACCGCAGCAGCGCTGTCGTCGGGCACCGCCACGCCCGACACCGTCCTGCCGTGCCCCGGCCGCGCCACCATCGAGGGCCGGACTATACCCAACGAGGACGACTTCGACCTCGGCAAGGTGCCCCTGTCGACGGCGTTCGCCCGGTCCTGCAACACCACGATGGCCGCGCTGTCGAACCGGCTCGGTCCGGATGCACTCCCGGCCGCGGCGCAGCAGTTGGGCATCGGCGTGGATTTCGTTGTCCCGGGGATCGTCACCGTGACCGGGTCGGTGCCCAGTGCGGACAGTCCGGCTCTGCGGGTGGAGAACGGTATCGGTCAGGGCAGCGTCACGGCGTCACCATTCGGGATGGCCGTGGCCGAGGCCAGTCTGGGGCACGGCTCCATGGTGTTGCCGAGCCTGATCGTCGGCCAGCGGACCACGGCGGACAAGACGCCGGAGCCTCTTGATCCGAGGGTGGTCGGCCAGTTGCGGGCGATGATGCGGCAAACGGTCACCTCGGGAACCGCGAGTGCACTCGGTGACATCAACGGTCTCGGCGGCAAGACCGGGACCGCCGAATACGGCGACAACGGCGCTGCGCACGGATGGTTCACCGGCATCTCCGGTGACATCGCTTTCGCAGCGCTCGTCGTCGGGGGCGGCAGCTCGCAGCCGGCCGTCGAAGTCGCCGGCGACTTCCTCCGGACGACAGACGAAGGTTAGGTCAGCACTCCCGTTCGCGGTGATCCCGATCGCAATGCTTGGTGGCGATGCTTTGCTGGCGTCACCGGCGTACGACTACCGTCGAAGCTGTGACGAGGACACTGATATTGATGCGGCACGGCAAGTCCGGTTACCCGGACGGGGTCCGCGACCACGAGCGCCCGTTGGCCGAACGCGGACAGCGCGAAGCGGCCCTCGCAGGCCGTTGGATCGCTGACGCCGGCCTCACCGTCGACCACGTGTTGTGCTCGACCTCGACCCGCACCCGGCAGACTCTGGAACGGACGGGCATCGCTGCGCCGGTGACCTACGTCGACGACATCTACGGCGGGCATCCAGACCACATCCTCGAGGCGATCCGGTTGCACGCACCGTCGCAGGCGCAGACGCTGCTCGTCGTCGGACACGAGCCCGGAATGCCTGCCACGGCACTGACCCTTGACCCGGAAGGGCAGATCGAACGTTTTCCGACATCGGCATACGCCGTGGTCAACACCGAAACACCCTGGGACCAGCTAGGTCTTGACCCCGACCCGACAGCTCGGCTGGTTCAGATGGCGATTCCGCGGGAGCCCTGACGCCTCTCCCCCACCCGAATTTGCGTCTTCCCCATGTTATTTCCAGTGGGCCGCGCAAAAACAGGTGGGCGGTGTGATCGAGTCGACCCAAGAGTGACCACGCGAAAAAGGCACACGACCGCCGCTGCAGGCCCCAGAATGTCCAGAGTCAGACGGTTTTGGCCATACTGGACAAAACTCCCAACGCCGGCCCAGGAGACAGCAATGAAGCTTCCCGCATCAAAGATCGACGTGAAGACCATGGCCATACTGCTCGGGGCGGGACGCGCGGGGCTCGGCCTCGGCTACATGTTCGCCCCCAAGACGACCGCCCAGGGTGTGATCGGCACCGAGGCCGCACTGCCCGGCGCGAAGCTGACCAACAAGATGTTCGGCGCCCGCGAGGTCTACCTCGGTGGCGTGGTCATCGCGGCCGCGCAGGCGCAGGAGAATCCGCTGCTCAAGAAACTCCTGCTCTCGGGCGCAGGCGTGGACGCCTGGGACGCCACCGCGGCACTGACCACCGGCGGCATCCCGAAGCTGCCGAAGTACGCCCTGACCGCCGTGGCCGTGAGTTACGCCGCGCTCGGGGTCTACATCGCCGCACAGATCCCCGACAAGACCTGATGGCCGAGCGAAGCGATACCTCGACAGCCCAGCGAAGCGATTCCTCGACGGCCCAGCGCATCGAGAACTCGACGGCCCGGCGCGGCAAAGCCCTCTTCGTGGTCCACGACACCGACACCGACCGCGGTATCGCCGACACCGGGACGCTCCGCGGACACGTGGCAGACCGCGGCTACGAGGTCCAGATCGTGCACCCCTCCAGCGAACTCCCTGACGTCAGCGGTTTCGACTTCGTCGTCGTCATGGGCTCATCGGAGTCGGCATACGACGATTCCGTGCCCTGGCTCGGCGCGGAGTTGACCTACCTGCGGGCCGCGCTGGCGGCGAACGTGCCGATCTTCGGTGTGTGTTTCGGCGGGCAACTCCTGAGTCGGGTGCTGGGCGGCACCGTGAAGCGCTCCGACCACCCCGAACACGGGTACGTGACGGTCAACAGCGTGGCGCCCGAGCTGGTGTCGAACGGGCCGTGGATGCAAATGCACTTCGACCGCTTCTCGCTCCCCCCGGGCGCCCGCGAGATCGCGCGCAACGGGGCTGCGCTGCAAGCGTTCACGTTCGGCCGCAACCTCGCCGTGCAGTTCCATCCGGAGATCTCCCCTGCGGTGTGGGCAACCTGGCAGGCCAGCTGGGCGGTGAGTCGCGAGGGGCAACTGGTCGTCGAGCGCGGTATCGATCTCCAGAAGATCACCGCCGAGATCACCGCGCGCGCAGAGGAATCGCACCGCAACTGCGGGATCCTGCTCGATGCCTTCCTGAAGCTCGTTCACGCACCCGTGTAGGGCGGCACCGCCAGGCACGGCACCGGACGAGGGTGCTGCGGGTCGAGTGCATTGAGGACCATCGCCTCCGTCCGCTGGTTCGCGACGATGGACAGATGATCGGAACGATCGAGCGAACATGTGTCCTGCACAACGATGTTCGTGACCTCGATGCCGGCGGGACCCGCCAGGATGCCGCTGGTGTACGGCGTGACGAGCTGGTCGTAGCGGGTGGCGATGTTGGTGTACGTGATGCCCTCGACGTAGGGACCATTCGGCGCGTCGATGGCCGCGGCGAAGTCGTCGTCACCGGGGGCGGCGACGCAATCGGGGCAGTCGGTCTGCGGAACCGCAGCCGGCGGCAGCCCCAACGCGTCGGCGAACATCGCGATGAGGTCGGAACGCCCCTGACCGTCACCGTCAGATCCCTGCCAGAACGGCGCCAGCGACACGTACTTGTCGATGTGGCGGGCGCCTCCGTAGTACTTCGCCCAGTAGGTCGGGATCTGGGTACCCTGCGAATGCCCCACGATGTCAACCTTTTCCGCACCGGTCTTGGCGAGGACGTTGTCGACAAAGAGCTTGAGCTGCCAGGCACTGATGGTCTTGTCGCCGAGGCCGCCGATCCGCGAGAGCGGCCACTGCGGTGACAGCTCCCCGTAGGTCAGCGCAAAGACGCAATAGCCCTCGTTCTTGAGCGCAGGCACCAGCGAGATCCAATTCGTCTGCTGGCTGCCGGCCGTCCCGTGCACCAGGACGACCGGATTGGGATGCTCCGGCGAGGGTTTACAGCCGTAGTCATTGGAGCCGGGAAGGGATCCACCCGGGTTCGCGAGTTCAGCGGGGATCCCGGCGAGGAAGTTGTGGTCGACCGGCAGCGGCGCAGCGGTCGCGGCGGGGGCGAAACCCATTCCGATGATCAGTGCCAGAGCGGCGGCCACCACACCTGATCGCTTCGTCCACCTCATGCTGATTCCTCTCGCTGCCTCGGAGGAAAACTAGCACCGCGGCCGGCGCCGAGGGTCTATTCCGGCATCACCAGGTCCAGGCGCACCCCGAGCAGGCGAATCGGCCGATCGAACTCGAACTTGTGCAGGACCTCGAGCATCGCCGGTTCGATGACGTCGATGTCGGTGGTCGGTGCAGGCAACTTGCGCGACTTCGTGCGCGTGTAGAACGTCATCGTTCGAACCGTGACAGCGACCCGGAACGCGACCCGCTCTTCGGACACCACCTGCGCCAACAACTCTCGCGTCAGCTTTCGGATCGCGTCATCGATCTCAGCGGGCTCGGACAGATCCTTGGGAAACGTCTCGACCTTGCTGTGCGAGCGCGGGATGTACGGCTCTGTCTCGACAGTGATGTCGCCGCCTCCCCGCGACAGCAGGTTGAGCCAGTTGCCGAGATGGGGGCCGAATTCGGCGATGAGCCGTCCGCGATCCTCGCTGGCCAGCTGCTCGACGGTCGAGATCCCGAGCGCGTTCAGTTTGGCGGTGGTCTTCGGTCCCACGCTCCACAAGTCGCCGACCCCACGCTCGCCCATGATCGGCATCCAGTTGGTGCTGTTCAGTACGAAGATGTGCTCGGGATCGCGTTTGGCGAAGCCCGTCGCCATCTTTGCCCGCTGCTTGTTGTCACTGATCCCCACGGCCGACGGCAGTCCACGCTCGTCGAGGATCCGCTGCCGGATGGACTGGGCCAACTCGATCGGATCGACCCCCGCCTCCGCCGCGGGCACACCCAGGAACGCTTCGTCCCAGCCGATGACCTCGACCGGATATCCGAGACTTCGCAGCGTGTTCATCACCTCGGCGGACGCGGCGTCATAGGACGCATGGTCCAGCGGCAGATACACCGCATCGGGCATCTTCCGAAACGCCGACCGCAGCGGCATCCCGGCCCGCACTCCGACATCGCGGGCCTCGTACGACGCGCACGTGACGACCTTGCGGGGTTCGGTCGGATCACCGGTGCCGCCGACGATCACCGGCACACCGACGAGGTCCGGGTTTCCGCGGCGCTCGACAGACACCTGGAACTGGTCCAGGTCGACGTGCATGATCGCGCGGTAGCGCCGGAGCGGCTCAGTCATCCCTGCCGACGTTATTGCAAAACGAGGTCAGGCGCCCGCGCTATCGCAGGCGCCTGACCTCATGAAGCGAAAGTGACTCAGACACCCTCCTCGTTGGAGGCAGGCGGATACGTCCCGTTCGCGTACGGATTGAACTCGTTGGTGTAGAGCTCTTCGACCTTGACCCCGGCAGGCAGCTCACCGAGCCGAACCGCCTCGTCGACCCAGAGGGTGAATTCCTCGGGCTCGATCACCCCACCGGGCACCGGGACACCGGGACTCTTCCACTGCTTCACGAACTCCGTGTTCTCGTTGCGGCCACGGTCTTCGATGATCTTGACGAACCGGTTGACCACTTCCTCACGCGGACGCAGCTGCGCCCACCGGATGGCGCGGGCCACCCCCTGGACGTAATCCTTCACGACCTCCGGATTCTCGTCGATGTACTCATCCCGGAAGACCGCGGTGGCGATGGACAGATTCCCGATGAGACTGGTGTCCCGGAAGATCTCGTGCAGACCACCCTTCTGCAGGGCCACGTCCTTGAAGATCGTACCGAGATTGCCTACTTCGATTTGTTTTTCGCGGAGCGCCAGTTCGGTGTTGATCGGAGGGACCACGGTCAGCCCCACATTCTTGATGTCTGCATCTGAGACCCCCTCGCGGTGCAGCCACTCCTTGATGGCGTACTCGTGATAAGCGCCGAGCGTGTTGATGCCGACCTTCTTACCCACCAGATCCTGCGCGGTCTCGATGCCGCTGCCTTCGAGGGAGTAATAGCCGTGGAACGTCTCGGTGTCCGAACCATTGGTGGAGACGACCCCGGTCACCTTCGAACCGGCCTGCTGCAGTTTGGCCACCGACCCGTTGAATGCCGAGCCGGTGTCGATCTCACCGGTCGCCACCGCCTGGATGTCCTGCGGCCCGCTCGTGGTGTCACCGACCCACTCGAGTTTGACCTTCTGGAAATAGCCCAGCGATTCGGCGAGTTCCGACCAACCGACCTGCGACGCCCATCCCTGGTATCGCACCGTCACCTTGCCGTCCGCCCCGACCTCCGCAGTCTCACTTGTCGAACACGATGCCAAGACCACCGTGAGGACGGTGAACACCGCGATCGCGGTACCGGAGAGGAACTTTGGTCGACTTCGCATCTTCATTTTCCTTGTGAGTGATTCGGGTACCGGTCAGGACCCGATGAACTGTTCGCCGGAGATCGCGACCGATGAGGCACCGTCGACGCCGACCGGGATGTCCCCTTCGATGGTGGTGCGATACAGCACTCGCGCCACGTCCAGGTGATTGACGTCCCCCGGCGCCAGGTGCGCGGTCGCGCGGTTGTCCCACACCGCGATGGTGCCTTCGCGCCACCGCAATCGGACCGTGTACGCCGAGTTGGTCACCTCCTCGAAGAGGAGATCGAGCAGGGCGTCGCTCTGTCGCCTGCTGTAGCCGACGATCCGGCTGGTGAAGCCGGGCTGCACGAACAGGATCTTCTCGCCGGTCACGGGATGGACCCGGACCACCGGATGTTCGGCGATCAGCGGCGTCCGGGCCACCTTGTCGCCATAGTTGCTGCCCTCCTTGAACACCGGGTGACGGCCACCGAACCGGTGCTCGGCCCGCAGTCCGTCGACGAGCTCCTTGATGGACTCCGGTAGTCCGGCATACGCGGCGGCCAGGTTGGCCCAGCTGGTGTCCCCGCCCCGGACCGGGGTGTTGCCTGCCCGCAGGATCGACACCGCAGGCGGGTTGACCAGCGCGGTCACATCGGTGTGCCACTCGTTGGTGTAACTGGCGGCCTTGACCCCGAACTTGCGCTCGTAGTCGCGGTTGTCGATCTTCAGGATCTCGGGGAAATCGGTCGGCGCATCGTCGTCGTACGGATGCGAGGCGGTCACCGGACCGAAGTTCCGGGCGAACGCGATCTGCTGGGCGTGATCGATGAACTGATCACGGAAGAAGATCACCTTGTGCCGGTGGAGTCCGGCGACGATGGCGTCTGCCACCTCGGGATCAAGTGGTCGGGTCAGGTCGACGCCGGTGACGTCGGCGCCGATGTGGCCGGCGACCCGAGCGAAGTGGACGGTGGACGTATCGTCTTCGTTGGTGTGGAGATCGGTGATGGTCATGGCTTTTCCTTGTGTGAGTCGGGTTTTCAGGCGGTTCGGGCGTAGAACGGAGCGCCGGAGATCGAGCGCGACTGCTGACCCGCAACACCGACCGGTATGTCGCCCTCGACGGTGGTGCGGTGCAGTACGCGCACGACATCGAGGTGGCCGAGATCGGTGGGCGCCTGATGGATCGTCGCGCGGTTGTCCCAGATTCCGATACTGTTCGGGGTCCAGCGGACTCGGACGGTATACGCGGGGTTCGTGATCTCCGCGAACAAGAGATCGAGCAGCCGATCACTCTGCGCAGCACTGAGTCCGACGATTCGGCTGGTGAATCCCGGGTTGACGTAGATCAGCTTCTGCCCGGTGACGGGATGTACCCGCACCACAGGGTGCTCGCTGATGATCGGATTCTGTTGGGTCAGGGCCGCCGCTTCCGATTGCTTCTCCCAACGCTTTTCGCGACCGCCGAAACGGTTCTCCGCGTACAGACCCTCGAGGAACCGCTGTAGTGAGGCCGGAAGGTTGTCGTAGGCAGCGCCGAGATCGGCCCACGTCGTGTCGCCACCGACGTCGGGTACGAGCTCCGCCCGCAGCACCGTGACGGCGGGCGGATTGACCAGCGCTGTGACGTCCTGGTGCCAGAAGCTGGCGTAGCTGTATTGCTTGGAGCCGCCCCGGTTGGCGTACGTGCGCGAATCCACCTCCAGCACTTGCGGATAACCTTCCGGCGACTTGTCCGCGTATCCCAGCGGATGAGCATCTGTGACCCGGCCGAAGTACTCGGTGAACTGCACCTGCTGCGCGTGATCGATGACCTGATCACGGAAGAAGAGCACCTTGTACTCGTACAGGGCGTCATTCAGGGCACGCTGGGTTGCCGCGCTCTGCACGTGCGTGAGATCGAGGCCGGAGACCTCTGCGCCGAGATATCCGGCGATCGGTGCGACCTCGATCGATTGTACCGTCGACGCGGCCGCCGTCTGGGTTGCTGTGATGGTCACCGTGATGATCCTTTCTTCGGGCCTTGAGATAACTCAACTGGCGATGGATGAATACTCGAGTTGCCGTGAACACGGCCTGAGTCGAAATATCGAAGGCGCCGGAAATTAACACCAGCGCGGCTTCCACAACGTGGAACCAGCACGCGAATCCGCCCGAAATTCGCGGTGAAAAGATCACGGCGCGCACAATCCTTCCGCTCGGACGGCGCACCGGGGATCGTGACCAACAGAGTTGACGAGTCGGCGGGGAGACAGCGATGGACACAAGCGAGGGCGGGGCCGCAGTGCCCCTGCGGCCGCGCACTGGGTCTCAGGCGATCGAACGGGCGATCTCGGTGCTGTACGCGTTGGAGAACACCGACGCGTTCATCCCGATCAGCGAGCTGGCCCGCCGGGTGGGACTGCCGATCAGCACCACTCACCGGATCGCGCAGGCACTGGTGCGGGGCAGACTGCTCACCCAGGACCCGCAGACCGATTGTTACGGCATCGGCGACGGCCTGCTGACCCTGGCCACCTCAACCACCAAGCGCATCGACGTCGACGCCGCCGCGCCACACCTGCACACCCTGTCGTCCCAGATCAAGATCACCGCGAGCCTGGGTATCGCCGAGGACGACCAGGCAGTCACGGTCTACTCGGCGCGTCCTCCGGTTGCCTTCTGTGACCACCAGATCCCCGAGCAACGCGCCGCACTGGACGCGACCGCGATGGGTCGCGCGATTGTCGCGTTCACAGGGCGAAAAGGGCGACAGCGAGTCGCCGCCGGCGACGCCGCCCGCCGACGTGGCTACGCGATCTCGGATCCGGCCGAGGTCACCGCGATTGCCGTCCCGGTCTTCGACGCGGGAGGACGCGTCCGCGCCTCGGTCGGTGTGCAAGCACTCAGCGTGCGACTGAATCAGAACTTGATCTCCCAGATCTATCCGGCGATGCGGAATACCGCGGCCCTGCTCACCGATGTGGTATCTGAGTCATCGCCGCAGAAGCCGGGTTCACCGGTGGGAGCGCTGGCGGTTTCTCCGGACCTTTTACGCGGCACGATTTAATAGCGCCGCATATTCCACGTCGTGAAATAGCTTGTTGTGACGGGCGCTCGGCGCCCAACATCATTGACCCAGCACACGAAATCGATCAGCGGTGTCCGCTGTCAGGGGCTCGGCAGGACGTCGATTTCGAACAATTACTTTCCGCGGGATCCACCGCGCGGAAAACCGAAGGGGAATCTCGTGAAACTAACACCACCGCGACGTCTGCGCACGATTGCGGTTCTGGCACTGACGCTCTCGTTCGGACTGGCAACGACCGCGTGCGGGTCGTCCTCCGATGAGGCCACCCTGACCGCAGACGGCAAGACCGAACTGCGTTATCTCACCTCACCATCGACCGTCGTATTCCCAGAACTGGCAGCCGATCTCGGCTACTTCAGCGAAGTCACACTGAAGTCCGTGGGTGAAACAACCAGCGGACCGCAGTCCATCCAGGCGACAGCAACGGGCGACTCCGACTTCGGCGCGGCGCCTTCAACGGAGCCATCGTCAAGTTGAAGTCAGCCGGGTCGCCCATCACCGCTGTCGTCGACTATTACGGCGCTGATTCCAAGACCTACAACGGGTTCTACGTACTCGACGGCTCCCCGATCCGCAGCGCCCGCGACCTGATCGGCAAGAAGGTAGGCATCAACACCCTGGGTGCGCACTCCGAGTTCGTCATTCGCGAATGGCTTGCACGTGAGGGTCTTTCGAAGGATGAGATCGCCTCGGTACAGCTGTTGGTGGTGCCACCCATCAACACCGAGACCGCCCTTCGTCAAGGACAGATCGACGTCGGCGCCTTCAACAACATCTTCCGCGACAAGGCCCTCGAGACCGGTGGACTGCGGGAGCTCTTCACCGACGCGGTGTTCGGCGACTTCAGCTACGGCAGCCTTGTGTTGCGCGACGACTTCATCGCGAAGAACCCCGAGGCCGTCAAGGACTTCGTGCAAGGTACGGCCCGCGCCGTCCGATGGACCCAGGTGACCCCGCGCGACGAAGTCGTCGCACGCTTCAAGGACATCATCGGCAAGCGCGGTCGGGGTGAGGACCCGGCACTCGCCGACTACTGGCAGAGCTCGTCCATCCCGACCGCCGGCGGAGTCATCAAGCCTGAAGAGTTCCAGCTCTGGATCGACTGGCTGGTACGCAACGGTGAACTCGAGAAGGGAAAGCTCACCCCGGAAGACGTCTTCACCAACGACGACAACCCTTACGCCAACGGCACCTACCCGCCTGAGTCGGGACCCGACGGTGCCCCTGTGGAGGCTGCATCATGACCACACCCAAGCTCGAGCTACGTTCGGTACGAAAGGCATTCCCCTCCCCCGGCAAGCCCGACTTCGTGGCGGTCGACGACATCACGATCGCCGCGGCCGAAGGCGAGTTCCTTGTTCTGGTCGGACCCAGCGGTAGCGGTAAGTCGACGCTGCTTGACCTCATCGGCGGACTGACCAAGCCGACGTCCGGTGAGATCCTGCTCGACGGCAGACCGATCACCGGCCCTGGCCTCGACCGGGGTGTCGTCTTCCAGCAATACGCACTCCTGCCCTGGCGTTCCGCGCGTGCCAATGTGGAGTTCGGGCTGGAGGCGAAGGGCATTCCGCGCCGTCGCCGCAAGGTGATCGCCGATGAGTACCTGCACCTGGTCGGCCTCGACGGTTTCGCCGATCACCTACCGCACGAGCTCTCCGGCGGCATGAAGCAGCGCGTCGCCATCGCACGCAGCCTCGCCTACGACCCCGAGGTCCTGCTGATGGACGAACCGTTCGCAGCGCTCGACGCACAGACTCGGGAGTCGCTACAGGACGAGTTGCTCCGCATCTGGAAGGCCACCGGGAAGACGATCCTCTTCATCACTCACGGCATCGATGAGGCGATCTATCTGGGGCAACGCGTTGCCGTACTGACCGAACGTCCCGGGCGCATCAAGGAGATCCTCGATATCGACATCGACCGCGAGGCGGTGGACGATCTGCGCTCCTCCGAACAGTTCCGCGACTACCGGCACCGGATCTGGCTCTCGTTGCGGCCGGAAGTGCAGGCCACCACACTGATTGGAGCAGGTTCACATGTCTAACGTCACCCTGGAGAAGGCGTCCCCGGTCGCCGAGGTTGCAGCACCGCCGGTCGCGACACCGACACCCGAGAAGCCCAGGACCCGCAAGCCGGTGGGACGGACCATCCTGCGCACCGGCACCTGGGTGTTCCGCACGACCATCGTGCTGGCTCTGCTGCTCGTGTTCTGGGAGGTGGCCCCGCGTATCGGCCTCGTCGACAAGACGTTTCTGCCTCCGTTCTCCGATGTCGTCGACGCGCTGATCACCTTGGCCCAGAGCGGCCAACTGTCCGAACACATCTCAGCGAGTGTGGGTCGCGCGCTCAAGGGCTTCACGGTCGCCGTCGTCGTCGCCGTCCCGCTCGGAATCGTGATCGGCTGGTACCGCCCTGTGGCGCAGCTGCTCAACCCGGTCCTCGAGTTGTTCCGGAACACTGCGGCCTTGGCACTGCTGCCGGTGTTCGTGCTCATCCTGGGTATCGGCGAGACGTCCAAGGTCGCGCTCGTCATCTACGCGTGCATGTTCCCCATCCTCCTGAACACCATCTCGGGCGTGCGCACCGTCGATCCCCTGCTGATCAAATCGGCCCGTTCACTGGGCCTGTCGTCGTTTCGGCTCTTCCAGAAGGTGATCTTGCCGGCGGCACTGCCGACGATCTTCACCGGCATCCGCCTGTCTGCGGCCGCGTCGATCCTTGTCCTCATCGCCGCCGAGATGGTCGGAGCGCGTTCGGGACTGGGTTACCTGATCATGGCCAGCCAGCTCAATTTCCAGATCCCACAGATGTACGCCGGGATCGTGACCATCGCCCTGGTGGGTCTCGTCTTCAACTTCGTGCTGGTCGTCATAGAACGCCGATTCTCGCGCTGGCGCACCCCCTCGAACGGGTAAACGTCGTCCTCCTGACCTTTCGACCCTAGGAATAGCATGTCACGCACGTTGCATCTCAATGCCTTTGTCATGGGCGTCGGCCACCATGAGGCCGCCTGGCGGCATCCCCGCACCGCCGAACATCACGTCCTCGACGTCGATCACTTCGTCCGGCTCGGTCAGATCGCCGAGCGCGGCAAGCTCGATTCGATCTTCTTCGCCGACGGACTGGCGATCGGCCCGAACATCCGGCGCAACACCCAGGCGATCTTCGAACCGATCACCCTGCTGTCGGCCATTGCCGGCGGGACCAGCAAGGTCGGTCTGATCGCCACCGCCTCAACGGGTTACAACCATCCGTACACCTTGGCCCGCGCATTCGCCTCGCTCGAACACATCAGTGGCGGCCGGGCAGGCTGGAACATCGTCACGTCCGGCAACAGTCAGGAAGCCCTCAACTTCGGCCTCGACTCCATCCCCGAGCACGCCGGCAGGTACCGCCGGGCCCAAGAGTTCGTCGACGTCGTGACGAAACTGTGGGACAGCTGGGATCAGGACGCGGTGGTGCTCGATGTGGAAGGCGCAGTCTTCGCCGACCCCGATCGGGTCCGGACCATCGACCATGTGGGAGAGCATTTCTCGGTTCGCGGGCCATTGAATTCGCCGCGATCCCCGCAAGGCAGGCCGGTGCTGGTGCAGGCCGGGTCGTCAGAAGACGGCAAGGAACTCGCAGCGCACTACGCCGAGGTGGTCTTCACCGCACAGCGCACGATCGCCGAGGGCCGAAGCTTCTATCAGGACCTCAAGAGCCGGTTGCCGAAGTACGGCCGCACGTTCTCCGATCTGCAGATCCTGCCGGGCATCGTCCCGTTCATCGGTGGCACCGAGGCAGAGGCGAAAGCCCTCGAACGAGAGTTCACCGACCTCATCTCTCCCGACTACGCGCTCGGGCAGCTCTCGGCATTCTTCAATGTCGACCTCACGGGACTCTCCCTCGATGCCCGACTCCCCGAGCTCCCACCGGAGTCGGAGATCGAAGGACACAAGAGCCGCTCGACACTCGTCCGGCAGCTCGCCGCGAAGGGTGACCTGACGATTCGGGAGTTGATCGGCGAACTCGGTGGCGGTCGAGGCCACCGCAGCATCGCAGGCACCCCCGAGCAGATCGCCGACGACCTCATCGAATGGGTCGACGCCGGTGCGGCTGACGGGTTCAACATCATGCCGCCCTACCTGCCCGGTGGACTCGATGATTTCGTCGACCAGGTGGTCCCGATCCTGCAGGCACGCGGCCGTTTCCGCACGGATTACACGGAGTCGACCCTGCGGGGCCACTACGGTCTCGACGTACCCACCGCCGCCGAGTCACGGGAGGAAGCAGCCACCGCGGTATGACGGCGACCCTGGATGCTCAGCGTCCGTTGCGGTCGCTGGCAGGGACCGTCTACCTTCCGGCTGCGGCATACGGCATCGGGCAGGGGGCGGCCGCACCGGTGATGGTGCTGGCCGCCCTCGACCTCGGTGCGGGCGTCGCGATCGCCGGCCTGGCGGTGGCGCTGGTCGGACTCGGACAGGTGGTCGGCGACACCTGCTCCGGCCAGATAGTCGCGCGCATCGGTGAACGCCGTTCGATCATCGTCGCGAGTTCGGTGGCGGCGGCGGGTGCACTGACCTGCCTACTGGCGCAGACTGTGTGGTTGCTGGCCGTGGGGATTTCGATGGTTGGCCTGGCCAACGCGGTGTGGGGCCTGGCGCGGCAGAACTACCTGTCACTGGCGGTGCCGTTCGAGTGGCGGGCGCGGGCGATGTCGCTGTTCGGTGGAGCCATGCGATTCGGCTTTTTCGCCGGCCCGTTCATCGGTGCGGGCGGGATCGTGCTGATGGGGGCTCGAGGTGGTTTCGTCGTGCAGCTGGTGGCAGTCGTCGTCGCCGGGCTGATGATGGCGCGGCTGGCGGATCCACCGGGCGCAGGCGCGGTGCAATCGCCGGTCAGCCTCCGCGGGGTGTTTGCCGAACACGGCCGGTTGCTGTCCACCCTCGGTGCGGGATCGCTGCTGCTCGGTGTCGCCCGCAGCTCACGTGATGCCATATTGCCGTTGTGGGCCAACCACATCGGCCTGTCCCCCGCCGTCGCCAGCATCTTGTTCGGAGTCGGCGCCGCAGCCGACGTCATCTGCGCCTACCCGGCCGGACACCTGATGGACCGCTTCGGGCGGACCTTCGTGGCGATCCCGTCGATCCTGGTACTGGCCGTGTCGTACGTGGCCTTGCCCTTCACCACGGCCGTGGCCGGTTTCGCGGCAGTCGCCATCGTGATGGGCATCGGGAACGGCTTCGGCAACGGGGTGATCATGACCATCGGCGCCGACGTGGCCCCTGCGACCGGTCGCGCCGAGTTCCTGGCGGCCTGGCGACTGACCCACGACGCGGGGTTCTTCGCGGGGCCGCTGGCGATCGCAGGCGCGGCTGCGCTCTTCCCGCTGTCGATCGCCGCGTTCACGGTGTCGGGGCTCTCCGCCGGTGGAGCGGTGTTGTTGGGTAAATATGTTCCGCAGTACACGCGGGCGAAGTTCGTCTTGGGTAAGGAGAAGGCACATGGATCTGGGTCTGACCGGTAAACGGGCGATCGTCACCGGTGGCAGCAAGGGCATCGGCCTCGCGATCGCCACCGCCCTCGCCACCGAAGGGGCCGACGTCGTCATCGCGGCGCGCGGGGCGGAGGCGCTGAGCGCGGCAGCCGCCGACATCGCAGGGAAGTCGGGCCGCACGGTCGTGGACGTCCCGGTGGACACCGGCGACGACGCGTCCGTGCAGGCGCTGGTGGCGCGCGTGGTCGCAAAGTTGGGTGGTGTCGACATCCTGGTGAACTCGGCCGCGACACCGTGGAGCGCGGGCAAGCCGACCGACTTTGCGGCCACCACCGACGACGTCGTCCGCCGCGAGGTCGAGATCAAGGTGCTCGGCTACCTGCGGACGGCTCGGGCCGTGGCGCCACACCTCATCGACCAGGGCTGGGGACGCATCATCAACATCAGCGGACTCGGTGCCCGACAGGCCAATTCGATCGCCCAGACCATCCGGAACGTCAGTGTGTCGGCGCTCACCAAGAACCTGGCCGACGAACTCGGCCCGCACGGGATCAACGTCACCGTGGTGCACCCCGGCCGGACCCGGACCGCACGTCTCGATGAGCAACTCGCGGAAAAGTCCGCCGAATCAGGTGAGTCCGTGGCCGATCTGGAAAGAGAGCTGGCCACCAACTCGATCCGCCGGATCGTCGACGCCTCCGAGGTCGCAGACGTGGTCGCGTTCCTCGCCTCACCACGCAGTGTCGGGATCACCGGCGACGCGATCGCCGTCGGCGGCGGGGTGGTCGGACCCGTCTACTACTGAGATCAGACCTGGCCGGTGGCGTCGTAGATCCACGACGTGTCGGCGGCGGCCAGCGTATCCATCCAGTCCGATGGAGCCGTGTTCGCCAGGCCACCGAAGTCCCAGTAGTCCTTCCAGAGGGTGATCTTGCCGTCGACCACTTTGTGCACGGTCACGAAGGCCAGGGTCGCGGTCTCGCCTGTCGCCCAGGTCCACGTCTCGCTGTGCTCGTACATCACGTCGGCGCCGTCGGAGATCAGCAGACCGTCGTGGTTGATGTAGTCGGCGAGGCTCTCCAGCCCGACCTTCAGCCGCTTGACGATGTCATCGGGGCCTCGGGCAGCGAGTCCGGGACCGACCGGCATGTCGATGTAGATGCAATCGTCGGACACAAAACCTTTGACCCCCTCCCAGTCTCGCTTGCTCAGCGCGGCCCAGAGACCCAGCACTACGGACTTGTTGTCAGCTGACACGTTCGTACCTCTTCTCATTCGAGTGTGCAGGAAGGAAACGTCCGATGCGTTTGTGCCCCAGCGCATCTGCTGGGCGGTCGTCGACGAACACCGTCTCACCGCCCACCATGACGATGCGAACGGTACGTTCGTTGCGGTTCACCATGCGCGAGAGCCCACCGAACTGCTCGACCTGCGCCTCGCGATAGTCCTCGAGGGAGGCGTCCAGGTGTTCGGGGTCGAGCACGAACAGGTCGGCCCGATCACCGACGCGCAGGTGCCCGGCGTCGATGCCGTTCCAGTCGGCGAGCTCACCGGTCAGGCGGTGCACGGCATGTTCGACACTCATGAACGGCTCACCGGCCTCTGCCGCGGTGTGTACGTGCCGGAGCAGTCGCAGCCCGAAGTTGTAGAACGCCATGCTCCGCAGGTGCGCGCCCGCGTCGGAGAACCCGATCTGGATCCCGGAATCCCTGGCGAGTTTCTTCAGCAACTCGGGCCGATGATTGGAGATGGTGGTGCGCCAGCGGATCTTCGATCCGTGCTCGAGTAGCAGGTCGAGATACGCGTCGACCGGATGAAGGCCGCCGCGGTCGAGTCCGACGTCGCCGAAGGTCTTACCGACCACGGCCGCGTCCGGGCATTCGACGATCTCCGCGTCGAAGAAGTCCCGGTGCCAGACCCTCGGCCCGTATTTCTTGTCGTAATCCTGGCGGAACCGGCGGCGATAGCTCTCGTCCCGCATCAACTCGTTGCGGTCGATCGCGTCTTGCAGGTGCAATGCCGCCGCGCCGGAACCGAACTCCTCGAACACGGCCAGTTCCATGCCGTCGGCGTAGACCTCGAATGGCACGGGCAGGTGTTGCCACCGGAAGTCGCCGCCGAGCCTGTTGATCAGCCTGGCCATCGGGCCCATGGCGTGGACGACCTCGGGTCGGGCTTTGATGTCGGCCGCGGACAACAGGCTCGTCTTCAGTTGCGGCCGTCCGACTCCCAGCGACGTGAACAGCTGCGACAGCACGTTGAGCGGGCGCGAGATGTCGGGCCCCGACTGCAGCACCCGCTTACGCCTGCGCAAGATCGCATTGAGTCGGCGCAACTCCCGCCGCTTCGCGTACGTGGACGGCAGGGTCCGGGAGCGGCAGACGACGCCGTCGAGTTTGTCGAACAGCAGTTGCTGCGACGACAGCCCGACGAAACCCGCATCCAGGGCCTTGTTGAGCATGCGCTCCATGCGAACCTGTTCCGTTGCCGTGGGGACCACGTCGCCACGGGTCGCGCGGTCGAGGCCCATCGCCGCGGCCCGGATGTCGGAGTGCCCGATGAAGGCCGCGACGTTCGGGCCGAGAGCCAGCGACGAGAGCGTGTCGACGTACTCGCGGGCGTTGCGCCACGTCCGGTGCCGATCGATGTTGGAGATGACGTGGCCGCGCGGGATCGCTTCCACGCGCCCGAACAGATCCCCGGCCACCTCGGCGTCGACGTGGATGGTCGACAGCGAGCACGAACCGAGCAGCACGGTGGTGACGCCGTGGCGCAACGACTCGCTCAGGTCAGGACCGCCGAGCACCTCCACGTCGTAGTGGGTGTGGATGTCGATCATGCCCGGGAGCACCCACAGCCCCGCTGCCTCGATGACGTCGGCGCAACCGTCGGCATCGATCGGCTCGGCAGAGATCAGGGCGATGCGGCCGTCGCGGATACCGATGTCGCGGACACCCGAAGCCGCGCCGGTGCCGTCGAACCACCGGCCTCGGCGGATCACTGTGTCGAAGGCCATGGGTCGGATTACAACCCTGTAGGAGTCGGCGCGTCAGTTGAATGGGCGAATTGGCTCGAACTCGCGAATCATGTTGGCATAGCGCAAATAGTCTGCGCTCGCTTTCGCCTCTACCGTCAGCCCGGCGGCGGTTTATGATCGGCAACCAACTTTTCCGCGAGGTCGTAGTCGTCGTTGCTGTTGAAGGTGAGCCCACCGACGGTGACCCCGCCGCGCTGATACCAGACGGTGAAGCCACCTTCCGGGAAGCCCCCATTGCGTTCGACGAGGTGCGCGGAATCGTAGCCGTCGCCCCATGCCGCGTACTTGAGTGTGTGATTGCCGATGGTCGTCCAGAATCCAGGGACGGAATCCCACGATGTGTCGACCCCGGCTGCCGTCGCGCCGGCAACCTCCCCCTGGTCCACCGCGTCCTGCCAGTGTTCGGTCGCGACCTGACGCCCGGCCGCCGTGTTGTGCGCGGTTGCGACATCGCCGACGGCGAGAACAGAGGCCGCGCTGGTGCGCATGTGTTCGTCGACGACGATCCGGCCGTCGTCGACCTTCAGGCCGGCCGACTCCGCGATGTCCGCGCATGGCGTGATCCCGGTCGCCGCGAGGATGAGGTCGGCGTCGATGCGGACTCCGTCGTCCAGGGTCACCGCCCCCGGTTCTATCTTGACAACGTTCGGACCGCCGACGTAGCGCACGCCGGAGTCGTCGAGCATCGCCCGGATCCTGGCGCCGGCATCGGGGCCGAGACGGCTTTCCTGCGGGACATCGTTGGGCGCGACGAGGGTCGTGGTCACCCCGCGCGATGCGAGCGAGGCAGCAGCTTCACAACCGATGAACCCTGCGCCGATGACCACGGCCGAAGCCGCTTTCTCGGCGCCTTCGCGCAGGCTCGAGGCCTCGGAGAAGGACCGCAGTAACAGTGCGTGTTCGCCGCCGGGCACCGGAATCGGCACCGGCCGGGCACCGGTTGCGATGATCGCGGTGCCGAAATCGATGGTCTCGCTGGTCGAGAGCCTCGCGTTCTTGGCCGTGGTGTCGAGCTCGAGGACCGAGGTGTCGGTGCGTACTTCGATGTTGCGTTCGCTGTACCACTCCCGCGGGTGCAGCGCGACATCGTCGGGGCCGCTGTCCCCCTGCAGGTAATCCTTGCTCAGAGGGGGCCGAAAGTACGGCAGATCGGGGTCCGACGTCACGATCAGCACTCGTCCGCTGCCGCCGTTGTCGCGATAACTTTCGGCCGCGGACACCCCGCCCGGACCGCTGCCGATGATCAGAAGCTCGGTGCTGTTCATGCGCCTCGCGTACCCGATTTGAACTCCGACGAACATTGAGGACCGAAACTGTCCTCATTGGTTGCGATGATGTTCTCAGCAGCAAAGAACAACTCAGCACACGCACTGGAGGAACATCATGGACTGGACACTCGAACTCGTCATCCTTCCCGTCACCGACGTCGACCGGGCAAAGGACTTCTACGAGAAGGTCGGCTTCAACGTCGACCACGACCACGTCGTCTCCGACGAGGTTCGCTTCGTCCAGATGACGCCGCCCGGCTCGGCCTGTTCGATCGCCTTCGGCAAAGGCATCACCGACGCCGAACCCGGCTCTGTGAAGGGGATGCAGGTCGTTGTCTCCGATATCCAGGAAGCCCACGACCACCTGCAGTCCGTCGGCATCGACCCCGGTGAGATCGACATCCAACCCTGGGGCCACTTCGTCGGCTTCGCCGACCCCGATGGCAACCAGTGGTCCGTGCAATACATGCCCTACCGCAACGCCTAGCTTCCTTTCGAGCGTGTAGTTGTCGCGGCATCGGCCGAGAATCCTTCGCGCTAACTACACGCTCGATCGGGATATCGCCTCCCGAACCCGGGCGACGACAACTCCGGGACGTTCCGCGAGCAACTCAGCGCTGACCCGCACAACGCGCCAGCCCGCAGCCTCTAGGTCCGCCCACCGGTCGATGTCCCGTGAACGCTGCCGACGGTCTGTCCAATGGTGCCCGCCGTCGTATTCAACGGCGACTTTCCACCTCCGCCACCCCATGTCCAGACGGATGTAGACGTGCCCGTACTCATCGCGCAGTTCGATCTGGGTCTCTGGCGCAGGCAGTCCAGCTCTGATCAGCAGCAATCTCGTTCGAGTCTCGGGCGGCGACTCTGCGCCGGCGTCGACGAGTTCGAGGACTCCTCGCATCTGTGCGAGACCGCGCGCACCCGGGTGCCTGTCGGCGAGTGCACAGACGTCGATCGCTTTGACCCCGGTGGCACCCATCAAAGAGTCCAGAACCTCGACGGCACGATCGGCATCCAGCCGCCTGCCGATATCGAACGCCGTCCGGGCCGGGGTGGAGGCAGGCAACCCACTTGCTTGGCAGATCTCGTCGTCAGACAACCTACCGCTCCACACCACGATCCCTCGCGGCGATCGTCGCTCCATCCGATTGAGTTCGACCGCTGCATCACATTCGATCCATTTGGTTCCGTGCAGGGCCGCCGCCGCCAAGCCGACGACGGTGACGGGCGACCCCGCCCACAACACCGCGGCCTCGGTCCGCACCCGCAGCGTGGGCTCGACCGAGCGGTGGACGTACACACCCCGGTAGATCGACACGTAGTCCTTGCGCAACTCGTATGGCGTGAGACGGCCAACCGCCACCGCCTCTGCGCCCAGAAAGGGCCTCTCCCCCATGCACCTTCGACGTGCTTGCGCAGCGAACGGATCCTCACCAGCTCGAGCGTGTAGTTGTTGCGGCATCGATCGAGACGACATCGCAACTACTACACGCTCGACACACAAAAGCGGGCGCCCTCCGAAGAGGACGCCCGCCTTTGATGCGTTTACCTAGCGGTAGTCGCTGCTGAATCCGTAATCGTCCAGCGGGACAGCCGCACCCGACGGGGCACCGAAGGTGCCGTCCGGGCTGTAGTAGGTGTCGTCGTAGGACGGCACCGCGTACGCAGCTGCTCGGGCTTCTTCGGTCGGCTGCACCTGGATGTTCCGGTACCGGTTGATACCGGTTCCGGCCGGGATGAGCTTACCGATGATCACGTTCTCCTTGAGGCCGACGAGCTTGTCGCTACGGCTGTTGATGGCCGCATCGGTGAGCACGCGAGTGGTCTCCTGGAACGACGCCGCAGACAACCAGGACTCGGTTGCCAGCGATGCCTTGGTGATACCCATGAGCACCGGACGTCCGGCGGCGGGCTCGCCACCTTCGGACACGACGCGACGGTTGGCCGCCTCGAACTCGGCACGCTCGGTGAGCGAACCGGGCAGGAACTCGGTGGCACCGGAGTCGATGATCGTCACGCGACGCAGCATCTGACGAACGATCGTCTCGATGTGCTTGTCGTGGATCGACACACCCTGGCTCCGGTAGACCTCCTGGACCTCGCCGACGAGGTGGACCTGCACCTGACGCGGGCCCATGATGCGCAGCACCTCGTGCGGATCGGCAGCACCTTCCATGAGTTGCTGACCGACCTCGATGTGGTCGCCGTCGGCGAGCAGACGCTCGGTGCCGTCGTCGTGCTTGAAGACACGCAGACGCTGACGCTTCGAGATCTTGTCGTAGACGACCTCTTCCGAGCCATCATCGGGTGTGATGGTCATCTTGTAGAAGCGATCGTCGTCTTCGAGACGGATGCGTCCGGAGACCTCGGCGATCGGGGCCTTGCCCTTGGGGACACGAGCCTCGAACAGTTCCTGCACACGCGGCAGACCACCGGTGATGTCGTCGCCGACGCCACCCTGGTGGAAGGTACGCATGGTCAGCTGGGTACCGGGCTCACCGATCGACTGAGCCGCGACGATACCGACGGCCTCACCGATGTCCACGAGCTTGCCGGTCGCCATCGAACGGCCGTAGCAGGTGGCGCAGACGCCGGTGCCTGTGCTGCAGGTCAGGACCGAGCGGACCTTGACCTGGGAGATACCGGCCTCGAGCAGGGCCTCGATCGCGGGATCACCGAGATCGAATCCACGCTCAATGATGACCTTGCCGTTCGCGTCGACCGCGTCGGTCGCCAACGTACGTGCGTACGTGGACGTCTCGACGTGGGCGTCACGGATGAGCGACCCGTCCGACTGCTTCTCGGCGATGATCGTGTTGATGCCACGCTCGGTGCCACAGTCGGTCTCACGCACGATGACGTCCTGCGACACGTCCACCAGACGACGGGTCAGGTAACCCGAGTCGGCGGTACGAAGCGCGGTGTCGGCCAGACCCTTACGGGCGCCGTGCGTGTTGATGAAGTACTCGGCAACGGTCAGGCCCTCACGGAACGAGGACTTGATCGGGCGCGGGATGAACTCACCCTTCGGGTTGGTCACCAGACCCTTCATGCCCGCGAGCGAGCGGATCTGGGTCATGTTGCCCGCAGCACCGGACTGCACGATCATCGGGATCGGGTTGTCGTCGGGGTAGTGCCGCTCCATGTCGGCGCCAACCTCTTCGGTTGCCTGCTTCCAGATCTCCACCAGGGCGTCCCGACGCTCGGCGCCGGTGAGGGCACCACGCTGGAACTTGCGCTCCAGGCCGTCGGCCCGCTCCTCGTACTTGTCGAGGATCGCTGCCTTGTCCGGCGAGACGAGCACGTCGGACATGGCGATGGTGACACCCGAACGGGTGGCCCAGTAGAAGCCGGCGTCCTTGAGCTTGTCGACGGTCTGCGCGACGACGATCATCGGGTAGCGCTCGGCCATGTCGTTGATGATCGTGGCCTGACGCTTCTTCGGCATCTGCTCGTTGACGAACGGGTAGTCGTTCGGCAGGAGCTCGTTGAACAGCACGCGACCGAGAGTGGTCTCGATGGTCCACGGGGTGCCGAACTTCCAGCCCTCCGGGTACTGAGCCCGCTCGATCTCGCGCGTCGGACGCTGGTGCGTCAGCCGAACCTTGATCGGAGCCTGAACACTGAGCAACCCACGGTCCACGGCCATCTGGGCCTCGGACGGAGTGGAGTACACACCGCGCTCGATGTCGTCGTTCGACGACGCGGTGTATGCACCGATCGCGTCGTTCTTCAGCGTGGTCAGGTGGAACAGACCGGTCACCATGTCCAGACGCGGCATGGCCAGCGGACGACCCGACGCGGGCGACAGGATGTTGTTCGAGGACAGCATCAGGATGCGGGCCTCGGCCTGTGCCTCGGCGCTCAGCGGCAGGTGCACTGCCATCTGGTCGCCGTCGAAGTCGGCGTTGAACGCCTCACACACGAGCGGGTGGAGCTGGATGGCCTTGCCCTCGACGAGCTGCGGTTCGAACGCCTGGATGCCCAGACGGTGCAGGGTCGGAGCGCGGTTGAGCAGCACCGGGTGTTCGGCGATGACCTCTTCGAGCACGTCCCACACGGCGGGGCGCTGACGCTCCACCATCCGCTTCGCGGACTTGATGTTCTGTGCCTGATTCAGGTCGACCAGACGCTTCATGACGAACGGCTTGAACAGCTCGAGAGCCATCAGCTTGGGGAGACCACACTGATGCAGCTTGAGCTGCGGGCCGACGACGATGACCGAACGGCCCGAGTAGTCGACGCGCTTGCCGAGCAGGTTCTGACGGAAACGACCCTGCTTGCCCTTGAGCAGATCGCTCAACGACTTCAGCGGGCGGTTGCCCGGTCCGGTGACCGGACGGCCACGACGGCCGTTGTCGAACAGGGCGTCGACGGACTCCTGCAACATCCGCTTCTCGTTGTTGACGATGATCTCGGGAGCACCGAGGTCGATCAGTCGCTTGAGGCGGTTGTTGCGGTTGATCACGCGGCGGTACAGGTCGTTCAGGTCGGACGTCGCGAAACGGCCACCGTCGAGCTGGACCATCGGGCGCAGCTCCGGCGGGATCACCGGCACGGCGTCGAGAACCATACCCAGCGGGGAGTTGCCCGACTGGTGGAATGCTGCGACGACCTTCAGACGCTTGAGCGCGCGGAGCTTCTTCTGCCCCTTGCCGTTGCGAATGGTGTCGCGCAGGATCTCGGCCTCCGCCGCGATGTCGAAGTCCTCGAGCAGACGCTTGATGGCCTCGGCACCCATCGCTCCGGTGAAGTACTCGCCGTAGCGATCCTGGATCTCGCGGTAGAGCTTCTCGTCGATGATCATCTGCTTGGGAGCAAGTTTCACGAACTTGTCCCAGATCTCGTCGAGATCGTCGAGGGCGCGCTGCGCGGTGTCACGGATACGACGCATCTCGCGCTCGCCGGCATCCTTGACCTTGCGGCGGGCATCGGCCTTGGCGCCTTCGCGCTCCAGCTCTGCCAGGTCCTCTTCGAGCTTCTTGGCGCGCTCTTCGAGGTCGGCGTCCCGGGTGTCTGCGACACCCTTCTTCTCGACCTCCATCTCGGCCTCGAGGGTCGACTTCTCGTTGTGACGCAGTTCGTCGTCGACAGCGGTGATCACGTAGGCGGCGAAGTAGATGATCTTCTCGAGATCCTTCGGCGCCAGATCGAGCAGGTAACCCAACCGGCTCGGCACACCCTTGAAGTACCAGATGTGGGTGACCGGAGCGGCCAGCTCGATGTGGCCCATCCGCTCACGACGCACCTTGGCGCGAGTGACCTCGACGCCGCAGCGCTCGCAGATGATGCCCTTGAAGCGGACGCGCTTGTACTTACCGCAGTAGCACTCCCAGTCCCGGGTGGGACCGAAGATCTTCTCGCAGAACAAGCCGTCCTTCTCTGGCTTGAGCGTGCGGTAGTTGATCGTCTCCGGCTTCTTCACCTCTCCGAAGCTCCAGTTATGGATGTCGTCGGCGGTGGCCAGGCCAATCTTCAGTTCATCGAAAAAGTTGACGTCGAGCACTATTTACCTTTCAGTAGCTCAGTCAGAAACAGCAAGGGTGATCAGTTGGCCAGGTCATCGACGGTGGCTGACTCGTTGCGCGACAGGTTGATACCCAGGTTGGCCGCAGCCCGCTCCAGGTCCTCGTCGTCGCCATCACGCATCTCGATGGCGGCACCGTCGGAGCTGAGCACCTCGACGTTCAGGCACAGCGACTGAAGTTCCTTCAGCAGCACCTTGAACGATTCGGGGATACCCGGTTCCGGGATGTTCTCGCCCTTGACGATGGCCTCGTACACCTTCACGCGA
The DNA here is from genome assembly GCF_017377795.1 of Williamsia soli. GTDB lineage: Bacteria > Actinomycetota > Actinomycetes > Mycobacteriales > Mycobacteriaceae > Williamsia > Williamsia soli. Next base: position 657,726 of record NZ_JAFRDR010000003.1, read on the forward strand.
CCGACGACGTCGTCCGACTTGATGGTGAGCAACTCCTGCAGCGTGTACGCCGCACCGTAGGCCTGCATGGCCCAGCACTCCATCTCGCCGAAACGCTGTCCACCGAACTGCGCCTTACCACCGAGCGGCTGCTGCGTGATCATCGAGTACGGCCCGGTCGAACGAGCGTGGATCTTGTCGTCGACCAAGTGGTGCAGCTTGATGATGTACATGTAGCCGACCGAGACCGGGTACGGGAACGGCTCGCCACTGCGACCGTCGAACAGGGTGGCCTTGCCGTCGGCATTGACCATCACCTCACCGTCACGGTTGGGAAGCGTCGAGCCCAGCAGGCCGTTCAGCTCCGCGTCCGTGGCGCCGTCGAACACCGGGGTGGCGGTGTTGGTGTTGGGCTCCACCGAGAGCATGTCCTCGGGCAGCTTCGACGCCCATTCAGGCGTCCCTTCCGCGACGTTGACGTTCCAGCCGGTCTTGGCGATCCACCCGAGGTGGGTCTCCAGGATCTGACCGATGTTCATACGACGCGGCACACCGTGGGTGTTCAGGATGATGTCGACCGGGGTGCCGTCGGGCAGGAAGGGCATGTCCTCGGCAGGAAGGATCTTGCCGATGACGCCCTTGTTGCCGTGACGGCCGGCGAGCTTGTCGCCGTCCTGGATCTTGCGCTTCTGGGCCACGTACACCCGGACCAGCTCGTTGACACCGGGAGGCAGATCGTCGTCGTCATCACGCGAGAACACGCGGATGCCGATGACCTTGCCGGTCTCACCGTGCGGAACCTTCAGCGAGGTGTCGCGAACTTCTCGCGCCTTCTCACCGAAGATGGCGCGCAGCAGGCGCTCTTCCGGGGTCAGCTCGGTCTCGCCCTTCGGCGTGACCTTTCCGACCAGGATGTCGCCGTCACGAACCTCGGCACCGATACGGATGATGCCGCGCTCGTCGAGATCGGCGAGCACCTCATCGGAGACGTTCGGGATGTCCCGGGTGATCTCCTCGGCACCGAGCTTGGTGTCGCGGGCGTCGATTTCGTGCTCTTCGATGTGAATCGAGGTGAGCACGTCCTCTTCGACCAGACGCTGGCTCAGGATGATCGCGTCCTCGTAGTTGTGGCCTTCCCACGGCATGATCGCCACGAGCAGGTTCTTACCGAGGGCCATCTCACCTTGATCGGTGCAGGGTCCGTCGGCCAGGACCTGGCCGGTCTCCACGCGCTGACCCTCGTCCACGATCGGACGCTGGTTGGCGCAGGTGCCCTGGTTCGACCGGGCGAACTTGCGCATCCGGAACGTATCCCGGGTGCCGTCGTCCGCCATCACGGTGATGTAGTCGGCCGAGACCTCTTCGACCACGCCGGCCTTCGCCGAGATGATCACGTCACCGGCGTCGACAGCGGCACGCAACTCCATGCCGGTACCGACGAGCGGCGACTCGCTGCGCACCAGCGGCACCGCCTGACGCTGCATGTTCGCGCCCATCAGGGCACGGTTGGCATCGTCGTGCTCGAGGAACGGGATCATGGCCGTGGCCACGGACACCATCTGCCGCGGGCTGACGTCCATGTACTGGACGTCCGTGATCGGGACGTACTCGATCTCCGAGCCCTTCTTGCGGACCATGACGCGATCGTCGGTGAACCGGTTGTCGGCGCCGATCGGCGAGTTCGCCTGGGCCACGAGGTAACGATCTTCCTCGTCGGCGGTCAGGTAGTTGATCTCGTCGGTGACGGTTCCGTCGACGACCTTGCGGTACGGCGTCTCGATGAAGCCGAACGGGTTGACCCGGGCGTACACCGACAGCGAACCGATCAGGCCGATGTTCGGGCCTTCCGGGGTCTCGATCGGGCACATACGGCCGTAGTGGGACGGGTGGACGTCACGGACTTCGAGGCCGGCACGCTCACGGGACAGACCGCCGGGGCCCAGCGCCGACAGGCGACGCTTGTGGGTCAGACCCGACAGCGGGTTGTTCTGGTCCATGAACTGCGACAGCTGCGAGGTTCCGAAGAACTCCTTGATCGCGGCGACCACGGGACGGATGTTGATCAGGGTCTGCGGCGTGATGGCCTCGACGTCCTGGGTCGTCATACGTTCGCGGACCACACGCTCCATGCGGGACAGGCCCACGCGGATCTGGTTCTGGATGAGCTCGCCGACGGTACGCAGGCGGCGGTTACCGAAGTGGTCGATGTCGTCGACCTCGACCGGGACCTCGACGCCACCGGGCACGGTCATCGTGGTGGTGATGTTGGGATCGGCCTCGTGCAGACGCACCAGGTACTCGACCGTCGCGACGATGTCCTCTTCGGTCAGCACCGGGGCGCCGGCCATCGGGTTCTCGACGAGGCCGAGCTTCTTGTTGACCTTGTAGCGGCCCACCTTGGCCAGGTCGTAACGCTTCTCCTTGAAGAACAGGTTCTCCAGCAGGGTCTGCGCGGACTCCTTCGTGGGGGGCTCGCCCGGACGCAGCTTGCGGTAGACCTCGAGCAGCGCCTCATCGGTGCCGGCGGTGTTGTCCTTCTCCAGCGTCGACATCATGATCTCGGAGAACCCGAAGCGCTCTTCGATCTGCTCCTTGGTCCAGCCGAGGGCCTTGAGGAGCACGGTCACCGACTGGCGACGCTTGCGGTCGATGCGGACACCGACGGTGTCGCGCTTGTCGACGTCGAACTCGAGCCACGCACCACGGCCCGGGATGACCTTGACGCTGTGCAGCGTCTTCTCGGTCGTCTTGTCGATGTTGGCGTCGAAGTACACACCGGGGCTACGCACCAGCTGGCTCACGACGACACGCTCGGTGCCGTTGATGACGAAGCTGCCCTTGTCGGTCATGATCGGGAAGTCGCCCATGAAGACGGTCTGCGACTTGATCTCGCCGGTGTTGTTGTTGATGAACTCCGCGGTGACGAACAGCGGAGCCGCGTACGTCATGTCCTTGTCTTTGCACTCTTCGACGGAGGCCTTGACCTCGTCGAACCGAGGGTCGGAGAAGGACAGCGACATGGACCCGGAGAAGTCTTCGATCGGAGACAGTTCGGTGAGGATGTCCTCCAGACCGCCGGTAGGGTTTGCATCGCCGCGAGATGCAGCGCGCTCACGCCATTCCGCGGACCCGACCAGCCATTCGAAGGACTCGAGCTGCACATCAAGCAGTCCGGGTACTTCAAGGGGCTCGCTGAGCTTTGCGAACGAGGCGCGCCGAGGCGCACCTGGAATGGTTGAGGTGGACTGGCGGGAGACTGCCAAGATATGTCCTTCCAACACGAATTACTCGTAGTGCCTAGGTGGTGTTTCGCTGCTGTACGACCTGGTCAACGGCGATCACCCGAGGCTCCACGTTTGTGTGGTCGGAAGGTGAAATCGTGAGGTGGACAGGAGGCAGCCAGCGCAACGTCCAACTGTACCAGAAAAAGGGCGCACGTAAACAACCCCTTTTGGTTACTGCGAACAGACTGCAACCAAGACGGCCCTGCGTCAAGAGGAACGCGCGGATAGGTTGGTAAAAAAGTCTGCGGCGTCCGGGTTAAAAATCAGAGATGCGGCTGATGAGCCACTGCCCGTCGACCTTCTGCAGTCCGACGTCCACGCGCGCGAGATTGGGAGTGCCCAGAACTGCGACGCCCTGCTGGGTGTTGCTCAGCACGAAGGTCCCGATCACGTTGGCGCGGGTGTCGTCCATGTTGCTGATCCCGATGAGGTCGACCTTGCACTCTGCGCCCTGCCCGGTCTGGGTGGCCAGATCCCGGTTGGCCTGCAGGTACTCGTTGAACTCGTTGATGTACTCACCCGTCAGTGCTGCCTTCGCGCGCGCGGCCCAGTCGTCGAACTTCACCGGGTCCACACCCAGGACGGTGCACATCCGCTCACCGGCCTGCGCCTTGAGCTCGCTGGTGGCCGCGGCATCGAGAAAAGCGTCATTCGACTCGGTCTTCGCGCCTGGCTTGAACGCGAGTACGACGGCCAGGACCGCGAACACCACGGCCACGGTCGCCACCGCGGCGACCTTGCGCCAGGTGAGGAACCCACTGCGAGTCTTCGTCGCAGCTGTACCCTTCGCTGTCGGACGCCCCTCCGGGCCGGCGACGCTCTCATCGTCCCGTCCGGGCTTCTTCAGGGATGCACTCTTGGCCACGGGCCGACTCTTGCGGCCGCCCTTGTCGAGCGACACGGTGTCGTCGGCGACAGCAGCCGACGGCTCCGCGACATCTGCAGCTTTCGCTTCCCCGTCGTCGGCTGCCACCGCGTCGGCTGCCACCGCATCAGGTGCCACGGCGTCAGCTCCCTCGGGGGCCGCCTGGCCGGTCTCGACGGCTGTGGTCTCGGCGACCTCGTCCTCGGCGCCGCTGCGCACCTTACCCTTGGCCGGGCCGCTGCCTGCGACACGGATCTTGCCGCGCGGCCCGGCCGGTCGGCCGGGTCTGCGGGGTGGCTGGTTGGTCATCAGTTTCCTCCCGGCGCGGTGGTGGCGGGCGCAGGAACTGCGGAGGGGTCGGCGGGCGCGGGTGCGCCGGCCGGGTCCTGCAGTGCGAACGCATCGAGAGGCTGGATGTCCGAGGCCTTCCAGGTGCCGTCCACCTTGCGGACTCCGACCGAGAAACCCGACTGCAGGGTCACCGGTTCCTGATTCGCCACCGAGCGCACCGACTCGACGTAGACGATCACCTTCGCCGTCTCGTCTTCTTTGTTGAACTCCACGACCCCACTGCGCACGATCGACGACGTCAGCTTCGCCGAGGCGCCGCCGTTTGCCTCACCTTCGGCGACCAGCTGCTGGAACGTCTCCGGGGTCACCTGATTCGCCGCTTCGTCGACGAGCGACGAGTTGAGCTGTTCTCGGTACGCGGTCATGTTCGCGGGATCGATGTTGGTGACGTTCAGCATCACCTGCTCGGCACCGTCCTGGGCATCGTCGCGGGCCTGCTGCGTGGCCTGGACGTTGAACTTGGCGTCGTACCACTGGTATCCGAAGACGCCGGTGCACACCACTGCGGCTACGAGTCCGACCACCGCCAGGGCAGCCGAGATCCGCAGCCACAGCCGCCTTGAACCTAGACGTCGCTGTCGGCCGGGCTTGGGTTTGTCAGTCATCGCCCGCCCAAGGTACACACTCCGCCTGAGAGGTCGATCCGCGCCGTCTGCGCCGCCACCCAGATCACTTGTCGCGCACGCCAAGAAGGAACGCGATCTGTTCCGCAATGGGGTTGAGGTTGAGGGTGTCGGGCATCTTCTTCGGGTTGTCGTCCCACGGCTGCGGGATGTTCGGGTTCGAGTAGACCGAGCGGGCCGCACCGCGAACATCAGTCGGATTTCCCTGCGCGACAGTACATTTCGCGTCAGTATTGAACGGGAAGTCGTCGTAGTTGATGTCGAAGTCGGGGTTCTTCCGCTTCTCCTCGGCGATGATGTCCTCGGTGCCCTCGTAGCCGAGCGTGCACGCAGGCGGGTTGTTCACCTCGAGCACGATGCCGAAGTGAATGGTGCCGTCGCCCGGCGCCGGGCTGTAGCTACCGCTCGAGAGCGCCGACAGCAACGCCAGGGACGGACTCACCGCGAAGAACGTGGGCGAAATCGTCCGGACGTCTTCGGCGAGGTTGCGGACAACGGTGGTGATGTCGCCGCCGCTGTCCTGCAACAGCCGGGAGATCTGCGTGGCGCTGGTCGTACCGGTCGTGAGCAGTCTCCGGATGGCCGGGTCGGAGGCCTGCAGCGTCTGGGTGATCAACTTCAGATTGCTCGACCACGCCAGGATCTCGTCTGACTGTTCGGCCTGCGTCCCGAGCACCACATCGCTGTTCTGGATCAGCGAGATGGTCTCGGGCAGATTGTCCACCCCGGCCTGGGACAGGTTGGTCAGCGAGTCGATCAGCGAGCGCAGATTGTCGGCGTTGCCGTTGAACGCATTGCCCAACTCGGTCACCACCGTCGTCAGGTCCTCCACCGGGATCGAGTCGGTGAAGTCGACCGCCGACTTGAGGACCCCGTCGAGCGCTGGGGGGACGTCGGTGTCGGTGATGACGGAATTGTTCTTCAGGTACGGCCCCTCGTTGCTCGTCGGGCGCAGATCGACGTATTGCTCGCCGATCGCCGACCGGTTCGCGACGACAGCCATGGCCGAGTCGGGAATCTTCGGGCCGTCGGAGTCGAGGATCAGAGCCACTTCGACACCGTCCGGCAAGAGCGTCAGCGCACCGACGCGACCGACCGGCACACCCTGGTAGGTGACCTCACCGTTGGTGAAGATGCCGCCGGAATCGGTGAACTCGGCCTTCACCGTGTACGAGCCGATACCGACGAGACGGTCGAGTTTGGCGTACGTGGCACCGACGTAGACGATGGCGACCACACCGACGATCACGAAGATGGCGAGCTGCCACTTGACCAGTTTCGAGATCACGGGGCACCTCCAGGCTGCGTCGTCGTGGATTGCGTGCCCGAACCCTGCCCGACTGCTCCGGAGAGCAGCGCGAGGGGGGCCTGCAGGAAGCTGTGCTCAGCGCGGTCCTCGGGCATCAGTGCGTACTGGCCACCCGACGGCGGGGTGTTGGGTCCCGGTCTCGCGTTGGGCAACGGCAGCAGGGTGATCGTCGGCCACCCGAGCCGCGGGCCGTTGCCGTTGTAGTACGGGTTCTGCGGATCGATGATCGGCGTCGGGCCCGTCTTGGGCGGGCTGTACACCGGTTCACCTTGACCGACACCGAGCGCCTCGAGCTGGTTGAGCAACCGCAGGTCGAGATTGGCGAACAGGTTGGTCGAGTCACCCTTGACGCCCGGCAGCAGAGCATCCGGGAACGGGTAGGTGAACAGCAGCGGCGACGCGGTGATCAGATCCGGCGCTGCGCCGGCCAATGCCTGCAGCGTGGGCCGCAACGCCTTGAGATCGGTGATGATCTCTTCACGGGCCGTCCCGAGCACCTGCACACCCACCTGGCCCAGCCGGTCGACCTGCTGCAACATGGTCACGAACTGCGGCCGCTGCTCTTCGAGAACGGCGATGCCTCGCGGCAACTCGTCGAGAACCCGGTTGATCTGATCGGTCTGACTGCGCGCACGGTTCGACAATTTGTCGAGGCCGTCCAGTGCGGTGACGATGTTCTCTTTTTGCTCGTCGAGACCGTTGATGAGCCGAGCAGTCTCGTTGAGCAGACCCTTGACCTCGCTCTCGCGGCCTTCGAGGGCATCGTTCAGCTCGTCCACGATCGGCTTGAGCTGGTTGAGGCCGCCGCCATTGAGCAGCAGCGACAGCGCACCGAGAACCTGCTCGACGTCGGTCGCGGTGCGGGTCCGGCAGTCGGGCGCCCCCACCTCGGGGCAGCCGATGACCTGAGCGGGGTTCTGGCGTGGCAGATCGGCGTTCTTTTCGGGATCTTCGAGCGCGACGTACTTCTCACCCAGCAGGTTGGTCTGCTGGACCTCCGCCATGGCCTTGTCCGACAGGTCGACACTGTTCTGCACCTCGATGGCGACCTCGGCCGTCCACTGGTCCGGCGCGACCTTGATCTCGGTCACGCGCCCGACCTGGATGCCGTTGAACTTCACCGTCGCCTGCGGAACCAGGTCCAGCACGTCGGTGAACTGCAGCTTGTACGTCCGTGGGTTGTCGCCGACCGACACCCCACCGGGCAACGGAACCGACTGCAGGCCCTGCGTTCCGCAACCGGCGATCGCGATGACCGCGGCACCGATCATGGCGGCGGCACCGGCTTTGTGGACCGTCGCGCGTCTGGGTGATCTCATCAGTTCTCACCCTCCAGTCCTGGATCGGGAATGCCTGGCACCGTCCCCGGGACGGGGCCACTGCGCTGCTGGTTCTCGGTGCTGAAGATGCCGAACGGGAGATTCAGGGTCGGCGTCTTGATGCCGTCCTGGATCTGGTCGGCAACGTTGGTGCACTGGTCGATGAGCGGTCGCAGCGTCTTGCTGAACTCCACGAACGCTGGGTCCCCTGGCTTGAGCTGTCCCAGATCGAGCAGCCCACACTGAGCTCCCAGCAGGTCCTGGAGTTCGGGCAGCGTCAGGTGCAGGTCGAGCGTTCCCGACTCCGCGTTGTACGCGTTCACCAGGTTCGACAGAGCCAACGGCAGCGACGTCAGGATTTCTTTCTGGTACTCCTTCGTGTCCACCAGGGTCTGGGTGGTCGGGATCAGCTCACTGACCCGCGCGCCCAGGGACTCCCGGTTGTCCTCGACGAAGCCGGCGACGTCACCGAGCGCGATGGACAGCTTGTCCAGCGCGGTCCCGAGCTGATCGCGTTCACCGGCGAGGAACGTCGTGAAATCAGCCATCTGGGTGTTGAATCGGCGCACCTGTGCGTCATTGCGGGCAAGCATGCCGACAAAGCTGTCGAGGTTCTTGATGGTGTCGACGAGATTTCCCCGAGATTCGTTCAGGGTGTTGGCGGCCTTGGTCAGGCCGCTGATCGTCTCGTTGAGCGCCTCGCCGTTGCCGGCCAGGTTCTCCGCACCCGTGGTCACCAGTTCGGAGACCGCCCCGTTCTTGTTGGCACCCTCGGGCCCCAGCGAATCCGACAGCTTCTGCACCGAGGCGTAGAGCTCGTCGACCTCGACCGGAACCATTGTCTTGTCGAGCTGGAGCGTGAAGTCCTGCGGCGCCTTCGGCCCACGGACATAGACCGGGGTCAGCTGCACGTAGCGGTCTGCCACCACGGACGGGGTCACCTGGACGGCGCCCACGTCCTTCGGCAGCGAGACATCGCCTTGCACGGTCATCTCGACCTTCACGCGCTCGCCTTCGGGGGTCACCTTGCTGACCGTGCCCACCGGCACGCCGAGCACCCGCACGTCGCTGCCGTCGTAGATACCGACGCTGCTCTGGAAGTACGCCGTGATCTTGGTGGCGGTGACCCGTTGGAACACCCACCACAGCGAACCGGCGACCAGCAGGGCGAGGATCAGCCCGATCACCAGGAACACGATGTGCCGTGGCGTGAACCACCGCCCCGGTCCGCGGGTGTCCTGCATGTTGCTTGCCGACGTCATCATTGTCCGGCCACCGTTCCGCCACCGTTCGCCAGTTGCTCTTGCTGAACAGGGAGTCGTGTCGTGTTCTGCTGCGGCAGTGCCGGCGGAAGCAGGTTCGTCACCACAGAATCGAACCAGCGGCCGCTACCCAGCACGTTGGCGTACAGGCGATAGAAGGGTGCCATGTACGTCAGCGACTGCCGCAGGTTCTCGTTCTGGTCGTTGAGGATCTCGATCACCTGGCGCAGGGTCTCCAGCGTGGGACCGATCTGCTCCTGGTTGTCCTTGACGATTCCCGTCAACGTGTCGGACAGCGTGATGGTGCTCGAGAGGAGTACCGAGATCGCCTGCTGCCGATTGTTCAATTCCCCGAGCAGTTCGCCCGCACCGGAGATCAGTCGCTCGAATTCCTGGTTGCGATCCGCCAGTAGCTTCGAGGTGTCCGCGGTGGCGGCGAGAAGCTCCTGCACCTTCTGGTCACGGCTGGCGATGGTCTCCGAGAGGCGGGTGAGGCCGTCGAGTGACGACCGAAGATCCGCCGGGGTCCCGGAGAACGCGTCCGACAGCGTTCGCATGCTGGTTGCCAGCTGATTGGTGTCGAGTTCCTCGACCTGATCGGCGGCATCGGAGAACGCCTCGATGACGTCGTACGGCGACGTGGTCCGATCCAGCGGAATGACCTTCTTCGGATCCGCCAATTCGTTACCCGCCGGGTCGAGGGCGATGTACTTCTGGCCCAGCACGGTCTTGATCTGGATCGAGGCCGACGTCTGGTTGCCGATCCAGGCCTTGTCGACCTGCATGTCCACTCGTACGCGGTCGCCTTTGAGCTCGACCTTGCGTACGTTGCCGACCTTGACGCCGGCGACTCGGACCTCGGCGCCGGATTGGAGGCCGGCCGCTTCGGAGAAGTCGGCCTTGTAAATGATGCCCGCGCCGATCAACGGCAGGGACTGCAGAAAGAACGCCGACGTCGACAACATCAGCAGGATCAAGATGCCGATGAATCCGATGGTGACAGGACTGCGCTTGATGGTTCGTCGATCGGTCATGCGGTCACCCCCCTGGTCGTCGTGTTGGTCACGGTGGATCCTCGTTCGCCCAGCAGCGGGTCGCTGCGCTCGTGTACAGGACGTGGTTGATGTCCGGCAGCGGGATCAGCGGCTGCGTGAGCAGGTTGCTCTGACCGTTCCCCGCCGTGACGTCGAGACCACAGAGATAGAACTGGAACCATGAACCGAAGGTCGCTGCCCGGCCGATCTTCTGGAGCTTGATCGGCAGGGTGGTCAGCGTCTGCTTGATCTCGTCCTGCCGTTCGACGACGGTTTGTCCGAGGTCGTTCAGTGCTGCGATCGATCCCTGGATGGCGGGCCGGGTCGGCTGCAGGATCGAGGCGGTCACGGCCGTCAGGTTGGACAGTGACGTGATCGCCGATCCGACCGACTCCTTCTGGTTCGCCAGCCCGGTGACGAACTTCTCTGTGTTCGTCAACAGCTGGGTGAACTGGTCGTCGTGCTCGTTGAGGTTCTTGAGGACGACGTTCAGGTTGTCGATCAGCTGCCCGATGACCTGATCGCGGTCCGCGATCGTGTTGGTCAGGCTCGCGGTGTCACGGACCAGCTCGGAGATGGTCCCGCTCTCACCCTGGAAGACCTTGATGATCTCGGCCGACAGTTTGTTCACGTCGTCCGCGGTCAGCTGCTGGAACAGCGGACGGAAGCCGTTGAACAGTTCGGTGAGATTGATCGCCTCGGTGGTCTGGGACAGACCGATCGTCGTGCCGCCACCGATGGTGTCGGCCGTGTCGCCCGGACCCTTCTCGAGTGAGAGGTAGCGCTGACCGGTCAGGTTACGGAGTTTGATCGCGACCCGGACACCGGCAGGGAGTTCACCGCGGTCCACCGAGAAAGCCACTTCTGCCTTGTCGCGGTCGACGATCTCGACGCCACTGACCTGACCGACGCGGACGCCGGCGATCCGGACGTCGTCGCCCGGGGCCACCTGCGTGGCGTCGGTGAACACCGCCTTGAAGTCCGTACCGCCTCCGGCACCGCCGTTGGCGACGGCGAACCCGAGGACTGCGGTGGCGAACACCGTGACCACTGCGAAGATGATCAGCTTGATGAGCGGTCCGACCAAACTCTTCATCGGATGCTCACCTGCTGTCCCTGCACGGTGGGAGCCGCGATCAAACCGATCCAGCTGGGCACTTCTGCCGGCTCCTTACCCGCCGCGGCGGCGACGATGGCCTGTATCTGCAGCTTGTTCCTCGGATCGCTGTAGTTGGTGGCGGGCTCCTGAGCCTGTGTGGCGGTGCCGTCGGGCATCGCCGAGTACTGCGGCTCAGGGAGCGTGGGGATGTTCCGGGGTCCGGCGTTGCGGGACGGCGGCTGGTACGAGCCGTCGTTGACCGAGCCCGCGGGATACTGCGGGAAAGGCCTGCCGTTTCGGGCCTGCTCGTAACAGATCGGTCCACGCTCGTCGAACAGTCGTGGCTCGTCCTGGTTCGGCAGGTACCGGCCGCGTGGGTTGACGAACTGCAGGTTGACCCGCACACCGGGGTTCTCGGTCCCGGCGCCGGTGATGACGTTGGCTTCGGGAACCAGTCCTGCGAAGTTCTTGAACGTGCAGCCGAACGCCGGTGACTGTCGTGCCAACGCCGTCAGCAACGGTTCGGACTGGATCGCCAGATCGACCAGGTCGCGGCGGTTGGTCTCGAGGAACCCGGTGCCGTCGATCGCCACCTGGGTGACCGCCGCGATCACTGTGCGGAGATCGCCTTGACGCTCGACCAGGGTGTTGGTCGTGGTGCGCAGGGTGTCGAGGGAATCGATGACGTCGGGCAGGGCTTCGGAGTAGGTCTGCGAGAAGCTGGCGAGACCGCGGAGCGTGCCCTGGAGTTCGGGCATGTTCTCGTTGATCCCCTTGAAGACGGTATTGAGCTGCTCGAACGACGCACCGAGGCGCTCGCCGTTGCCCGCCAGCGCCTTCGACAGCGCGGACAGGGTCACGTTCAGGTCAGCCGGCGGGATGGCCTCGAGCACGGGAAGCAGCTGATCGAACAACTCCTGCAGCTCGACAGCGTTACCGGACTTGTCCTCGTCGATCGTCGAGCCGTTGGTCAGGTGATCGCCCTTGCTGCCCTCTTGACCGTCCGGGATCTGCAACGCCACGTACCGCTCGCCGAACAAGGTCTTCGGCAGGATCCGGGCCGTCGTGTCGGCCGGCAGCAGGTCCACCTTGTCGGGCTGCAGACCGAGGGTGACGACCACCGAGCCGTCTTCCAGGTTCGGCTCGACGCTGCGCACCTCCCCGACGATGAGTCCGCGAGCCTTGACGTCGGCGTTGTTGGGCAACGCGTTGCCCGCCGAGGTCGTCATCAGCTTCACGTCGACGAACTTCGTGAACGATTTGTTGTACTGCATGATCGTCAGCGTCAGGAACAAAGCGACCACCAGGAAGAACACCAGACCGAGCGCCCGGCGTTTGAGTGCCTGCATCGATCAGCCCCCCACTCTGACGGACGTCGTGGTGCCCCAGATGGCCAGACCGAGGAAAAAGTCGAGGACCGCGATGATCACCAGTGCGGCTCGAACGGCGTGTCCGACCGCCACGCCGACGCCGGCGGGCCCGCCAGTGGCGTAGTAGCCGTAGTAGCAGTGCACGAGAATGATCACGAACGCAAAGATCATGACCTTGCCAAACGACCACAACACATCTGCAGGTGGCAAGAAGAGATTGAAGTAGTGGTCATACGAACCGGACGATTGACCGGTGAATTGCGTGGCTATCAGGCGGGACGCGAAGTAGGCCGACAACAGACCGAGGACATACAGCGGGATGACTGCGATGAAGCCGGCGAGTACGCGGGTGGTCACGAGGAACGGGATCGACGGCACGGCCATCGTCTCGAGCGCGTCGATCTCTTCCGAGATCCGCATGGCGCCGAGTTGAGCGGTGAAGCCACAACCGACTGTTGCCGACAGCGCGAGGCCGGCGACGAGCGGCGCGACCTCACGGGTGTTGGCGTACGCGGCGAGGAATCCTGTCAGCGCCTGCGACCCCAGCTGGTCCAGTGCGTTTGCACCCTGGAGCCCGACCACCACACCGGTGAATCCGGACATCAGGATCATGACGCCGATGGTGCCGCCGATGACCGCGAGGCCACCGGACCCGAAGGCGACCTCGGCGAGCAGCCGGAGCAGCTCCTTGGGATAGCGGCGAATGGTGCGCGGAGACCATCCGATGGCGCGTCCGTAGAACGACATCTGGTCGCCCGCGCCGTCCAGTACGCGTAGCGGGACCCGCGCGATTTTGCCCGCGCGGTAACCGATGTCTCCTCGGCCTTTGGCGATCGTCACCCTTGTTCTCCTATGAACCCTTGGCCGGAACGATCTGCAAGTAGACCGCAGTGATGATCAAGTTCGCAAAGAACAGCAACAAGAAGGTGATGACGACGCCCTGGTTGACCGCATCACCCACACCCTTGGGTCCACCACCGGGGTGGAGCCCCTTGTACGCGGCCACGACTCCGGCGATCACACCGAAGACTGCAGCTTTGAGCAAGGCCACGTAGAGGTCTGGCAATTGTGCCAATGCACTGAACGAAGCCAGATAGGCACCCGGGGTACCGCCTTGGACGATGACGTTGAAGAAGTAACCACCGCCGATGCCGACCACCGAGACGAGGCCACAGAGTAGGACAGCCACCAAGATCATGGCCAGGACGCGTGGGACCACCAGTCGCTGAACGGGATTGATGCCGAGTACCTCCATGGCATCGATCTCTTCGCGAATGGTCCGAGATCCGAGGTCGGCCGTCACCGCAGAGCCGGCGGCACCGGCCACCAGTAGTGACGTCACCAGGGGCGCGCCCTGCTGGATCACCACCAGGACGCTGGCCGCACCGGTGAACGATTCGGCGCCGAGCTGCCGGATCAGCGAACCGGTCTGCAGAGACACGATCGCGCCGAACGGAATGGCGACCAGCGCGGTCGGCAGAATCGTCACACTGGCGATGAACCAGGCCTGCTGGATGAACTCGCGCCATTGAAATGGACGCACAAAGGTCTGGCGCGCGACGTCGACGAACAGCTGGACTATGTTGCCCGTCTGGGACAACGCCCCAGAGCCAGCCTTCGAAACCTTGTCGACGCCACGTGTGGTGGCACTTGTCATTTAGAGAGCCTTGTCACCGGCGCGATATGCGGGGAACTGTTCGGTCTGGGCATCGGAGCCCTGGTAGGAAGACTGCTGCTGAGTCTCGTCGTATCCGGAATTGGAACCCGAGCCGACCCCCACCGGCTGCTGCTGGGTCTTGCGGTAGGCCTCGCGCTGGTTCTCCTGCGCGGCGTCCTCGACCTCGAAACTCTCCTCGATCGCACGCTGGGCAGGCTCGGGCAGAGTATGCAGGATCTCCCGCACACGGGCCTGACGACGACCGACCGCCTTACGCTCGGGCAGACCCGGCGTCGCCTGCAGCTGCGGAACGATGCCACGCACATCCTCGGCGGTGCCACCATCAGAATGCCCGGCGTCGACCATCTCCTGCTCACGCTTCTGCTGCGCGTCGTCCTTCTCCTCCGACATACCGATCGGCCCGATACGACGACCGTTGAGGAACTGCTCGACCACCGGCTCATCCGAGGTCAACAAGACCTCACGCGGACCGAACATCACCAGCTCCTTGCGGAACAGCATCCCGATGTTGTCCGGCACCGTACGAGCGACCTGAATGTTGTGGGTCACGATCAAAATCGTGGCATCGATCTGCGCATTGATGTCGATCAGCAACTGCGACAGATACGCCGTACGCACCGGATCCAGACCCGAGTCCGGCTCATCACACAAGATGATCTGCGGATCCAGCACCAGGGCGCGAGCCAAGCCGGCGCGCTTGCGCATACCACCGGAGATCTCACCGGGGAGCTTGTTCTCCGCACCGGTCAAACCGACCAACTCGATCTTGTCCATCACGATCTGACGGATCTCGTCTTCCTTCTTCTTCGTGTGCTCACGAAGCGGGAAAGCGATGTTGTCGAACAAACTCATCGACCCGAACAGCGCACCGTCTTGGAACAGCACACCGAACAACTTACGGATCTCATACAGCTCACGCGAAGAACACTTCGTGATGTCGGTGCCGTCGACGATCACCGAACCCTGCTCCGGGTGCAGCAAACCGATCAACGACTTGAGGAACACCGACTTACCCGTACCCGACGGGCCCAGCAACACACTCACCTCACCCATCGGGAGAGTCAGCGAGACATCCCGCCAGATGTTCTGCGACCCGAACGACTTCGTAAGCCCCTCAACACTGACCTCAACACCCACTGAAATGTCCCTCCAAAACGAAGTCCGCCCCCGTGCGGAGCCTGTGGTTCGGCTCACTCTAACCCACTTGGCGTGACGAATATACGCGCCGTCGCCGTTTCTCAGGTTCACGGTTCTCCCGAGGTCGTGCTGGGTCGGGCGAGCCGTACGGGTTGTTGCTGGTAGACCAGATCCGCGGTTACTCGGGAGTAACTTACGTTATGCCGAAAAGTTTTTTTCGCGCTCTGATCGTGATCGGTTCTGAAACCTACTAGCCGGTAACCTTCGGGGCAACTGAGCCCCTGAGCGGGCCTGTGAGGGTGGCGTCCGGAGCCGCCTATATAGAGGCCCCGAGACAGCACGATGGCCCGCAGCAAACGCTGCGGGCCATCGTGGGTAAAGCGAAGAAACGGTCTTACTTGACTGCCATAAGGCAATCCGCAAGCTACTTGACCGACACCTTGGCGCCGGCCTCTTCGAGCTTGGTCTTGGCTGCCTCGGCGGCATCCTTGTCGATCTTCTCGAGGATCGCCTTGGGAGCGGACTCGACGAGATCCTTGGCTTCCTTCAGACCCAGTCCGGAGACGACCTCGCGGACGACCTTGATGACCTGGATCTTCTTGTCGCCAGCCGACTCGAGCACGACGTCGAACTCGTCCTGCTCGACAGCGGCTTCGGCAGCGGCCGGTGCACCGGCAGCGGCGACGGCGACGGGAGCGGCAGCGGTGACCTCGAAGACCTCTTCGAACTTCTTCACGAAGTCGCTGAGTTCCAGCAGGGTCAATTCCTTGAACTGATCGATGAGCTCGTCAGCGGAGAGCTTTGCCATGTGGGCAATCCTTTCGTTCTTTCCTCGGCCGCAGAGTGATGCGACCAGGGAGGTGTTGGGGTTTTATTCGGCCGCTTCTGCGGGTGCGACCGCGGCTTCTTCGCCGCCGGAGGCAGCTTTCTTCTCTTGCAGTGCGGCCGCAAGACGTGCGACCTGGGAAGCGGGCTGATTGAACAGGCCCGCAGCCTTTGCCAAGTTGCCCTTCATGGCACCGGCGAGCTTTGCAAGGAGCACCTCACGGGTTTCGAGATCAGCGATCTGATTGACCTCGTCCACAGACAGCGCGCGGCCGTCCATGAATCCACCCTTGATGATGAGGGCCTTGTTGTCCTTGGCGAAGTTCTTGATCGCCTTGGCCGCCACAACGGGTTCACCTTCGATGAAGGCAATTGCGGTGGGACCAGTGAACAGCTCGTCCAGACCGGCCACGCCCGCATCAGCAGCAGCGCGCTTGACCAGGGTGTTCTTGGCGACGGAGTAAACAGCACCTTCGCCCAGTGAGCGACGCAGCTCCGAGATCTGCTTGACGGTCAGACCACGGTATTCCGTGACGACTGCCGCAGTGGCTCCCTTGAACTGCTCGGTGATCTCCGCAACCGCGGTGACCTTTTCACTATTTGCCATACTTCGCCTCCTCTCATGACGTGTCGGTTGGCACGTAGGAGCGCGAGTCTCGTGAACGGCCGCTGACCCCACCAACGACAAACGCCCCGGCACAGGGCACGGGGCGCACACGAGCTTCAATGGCAGAGCATTGCAGCAGTGATTCCTCGTTCTCCCTGCGTGGGCCGCCGACGTATGTGTCGGGCCTTCGGCCGGCTCGCGATAGTCGCGCCCCGGTGACCAACGGTCTCTGGTTGAACTGACGTCCGCAGGCATATGGCCTGCGAACACCAAGAAGCCACAGTACCGGCAGTGGGTCACCGGTTACAAATCAGCCACGTCGGGATCAAGGTGTGACGGCGGAACACCCCAAAGGTCGCGACCGAACACCCGCTCGGGTACGTTGAATCGAACCAGTCCAGTGTGAGGTCGGTCACGAACCACTATCAACACCAACAGCACTGGCAGCAACACGACGGAGTGTTGCCGCGACCTGCAATTACTCGGTTCACACCGGGTGATTCGCGCTCGGCGTGGCCCCATTCCCCAGCGGAGAGGTAGCGCCATGGTCTACCAGGTCAGTCCTTACGAACGCACGGGCAGAGCACCCTCGCCGCGAAGCGCTCCGACACTCCCCCTCGGCGACCCGACCGGCGGCGCCAACGCACTCTGGTGGCGCGAACAGGTCGATGGGCAGCCGGAGTTCCCCAAGGTCTCCATCGATCGCTCCCTTCATCTGACGATGAGCGACGGGGTACGTCTGCGCGCAACGCTGGTCCGGCCGATCGACGCCTCCGGTCAGATCGTGGAATCACCGATGCCGACGGTGGTGACGATCAATCCTTACAACCGCGCCGTTCTCGACCTCATCGACCAGACCACACACCGCCTGCCGTTACCTCCCATCTCCGGCGGCACACTCGACGTCTTCGGCATCAACCGCAAGCTCGTGCAGAGCGGCTACGTCCAGCTGGTCGTCGATGTGCGCGGCACCGGCGCCTCGCATGGTCGCTGGCAGATCCTCGGAGAACGCGAACAGCGCGATTCCATCGAGGTCATCGATTGGGCGGCCGATCAGTCGTGGTGCGACGGCAACGTAGGGATGGCCGGCTGGTCGTACTCAGCCATCAATTCTCTGCAGGCCGCGGGCAATGGTTCGCCACACCTCAAGGCCGTCTTCGCGGTCGAGGGGTGCGAAGACATCGTGCGGGACATCTACATCACCGGCGGCGCCCCATCGGCATTCATCCCGATCTGGCTCGCTGGGGTGAACATGCTCAAGTGGCTCCCCAACCCGTCCGCGGCACTGGCGGACGCGTTCGGCAGCAACGGCGTGCGCTGGCTGAAGGACCGAGTCGCCTCTCCCGCCACCGAGATCGGCTCTCTGGCATGGGGTTTCCTCACCGGCCGGGACCCCCGCATCTACGACGACCCATACTTCGACGAGCGTGACCCGAAGATCGACATGATCACCGCGCCGACATTCGTGTTCGGCGGGTGGCACGACCTGTTCGGACGCAGCGCGACCCGCATCTACAACCAACTGAAGCTGCAACCGGGGCAGAAGCAACTCGTCATGGCGGACGGCTATCACCTCGACGCCGGTCGCGGCTTCGGCAAGCACATCGCCCCACCGCGCGTCGACGTGCTCGAGCGGGCCTGGTTCGACAAGTGGCTCAAAGGTCTCGACAACGGCGTGGACGAGTACGGCCCGGTGACCCTGCAGCAGCAGGGCGGATCCTGGACGTCCGGAGAGTCGTTCCCTCGCAAAGACGCTCGGGTGCAGCGGCTGTATCTGTCCCCGGCGTCGTCGCATACCGCGAAGCACAGCAGGCATGACGGCAGCCTCGGCGCCGCCGTCAATTCCACCGCGGGCGAGCTGAAGCTGCGAGCGGATGCGCGCGGGTTCATCTCCCGCGACATGACCCAGGTGACCGCCGGCGCGACCATGCTCCTCGGCGGCTCCTTCACCACCAAGGCGAAGTTCCAGGAGGTCGGCGCGCTGACCTTCACCACCGAGCCGATGTCCGAGCCGATGCAGATCTCGGGGTCGATGAACCTTCACCTGCGCACCACCTGCGGTGGTCACGAAGCTCTGTGGGCCATCACCCTCAACGATGTCGCCCCTGACGGCACGTCCACGGTCCTGACGAATGGTTCGCTGACGGCATCGAACCGGTCCCTCGACCCCGGACTCTGCGAATACGCCGAGGACGGCTCGCTACTGGTTGCCCACCATCCGCTGAGCAAGAAGCGCAAGCTGAAGGTGACCCCCAACTCCCCCATCGATCTCGACATCGACCTGGTCCCCACCGACGCGATCATCGAAGAGGGCCACCGGCTTCGGATCAACATCTACGCAGCGAGCATGCCGCGATTCCTCGCAGTGGTCCCTGACCTGATCAAGTCGGGCTGGCGTTCCCAGAAAGTCGTCCTGGACCCCTACCACCAGAGTTATCTCACCTTCCAGGGGATGTAGCGCGCAAATGCACACGCTTCAGTCATTTGCACACGTTCGAACGTGTGCAAATGACTGAACGGTGTGCATTTGTGCCCGCCGTTATGCCACTTCGATACCGCTGTCGCCGAAGGTGACTCGGTAGACCAAGGCGGCCTCGGGGCCCAGAACCAAGCCGACCAACTCTATGAGCGTGCCGGCGAAACGGGGTCCGTGCTTGTCCGTCGCGGACCCCGGACTCAGGTGGTGGGCCACCTCGTGGAGCACCACGAGCTCGCGCATGGCCCAGCGATCATCGGCGACGGGAACAGCGATGACCCCGGCGCCGCCTGCCGGGTTGTATTCGTAGTGAGCTTGCCGTTGGCCGCGTCTGGCGCGGACGCTGACCGGCACCTGCGCCCGCGGGAACTGCGCTGCCACCGTCGCCAACGCCAGTACCCGGTCGACGTAGGAACGCACCGACTCCACCGACCCGAACCTCGCCTCCGGCGGCAACGTCAACGCCGTACCGGCAATGGTCAGTGCGCCCGAACCGGCGCTTGCCCGTTCGAACACGTTGTGCACCAATCGTTCCGCTGCGTAGAGAGCCGATCGTTGGCTGTCCCGTTCCGTCATCGGCGCACGGTCACGCCTCGAGTGCCCCGCGGGTTCCATCGAGCTGCGCGTCGTCGCCGAGGCGAGCTCGGCGCCCGGCCCGGTCCCCCGCGCGGCGTGCACCCTCCGAGTACCCCGCCGACGCGCTCTGCGACTGCCAGGTACCACGGGCTGTCGAGGTCTCCTGGTGGAAATCGCGGACCTCGATCTCCTTGTTGCGTAATACCAGCGCCGTTCCCGAATCGGCCTTTCCGCCATCGTCGGCGACCGCCTGCGCCCGGGCTTCGTCGCGCGCCTGGGCCAGCCGCTTACCGATCCGTTCGGCGAAGGCCGACTGGAAGTTGAGGCGCGCGGTGATCGGCGAGAGCGGCTTCTCCTCGACAACCCGCCGAGACACCCAGCCACGACGTTCGGTCACGACGCGGGCGAATGTCTCACCCTTGTACGCACCCGATTTCAGGTACCCGTCGCTCGCGGCGACCATCTGCACCACCAGCGAGCCGTACAGCGCCTCACAGGTGTCGATGTCGCCGGGAAACCCGTAGGCGTAGACGAAGGTGGAGTTGCTCGCGACATCGCAGGTGATGTCGTTCGCGCGGGCGATCGCGACGAACAGCTGCACATAGGTGCGCAGTCCCCGCTTGCCTGCGGCGCCGATCGCAATATTGCGCTGCTCCGGGGTGACCCGACGGTTGCCGCCGGCGTGGGCACGGGCCACCGCCAGGTCGATGGACGCCGAGGTGGCGAGCCGCTGCGCCGCCTGCATGAATGCCTGGGCCTCGTGTTCGTTGTCGGTGCCTTCGGCCTGCCGCAACAGCCCGGAGATACGGGTCAGGAGTTTGTCGTCTCGCACCCGATCAACCCTAGGCGTCTCGACCGACACCGGGACGAGATGACGGCTCAGCCTGTTGATAGCCCCAGCTCTGTGGAGAAATCCGACTTGGCCGAGTTAGGAAATTCTGGTTTACTAACTCGCATGGTCCGCCCCCGGCTTCACACCGACGAGCAGCTACTCGACGCCGCGGACGTCGTCCTGGCGCGGGTGGGTTCTGCCCGGTTCACCCTGGAGCTCGCAGCTCAGGAGGCCGGCGTCTCCGCTCCGACGCTCGTCAAACGGTTCGGATCGAAACGGGCCGTTCTACTCGCGGTATCCCAACGCTGGGTCGACTCCATCGACGTGACCCCGCTCTTCGGCACCGAGGAAAGCGCTCTCGACGCGCTCCGGCGGCTGTCCGTGGGTTCCTACGCCGACAGCGATCGGATCTCGGACGCAGCCAATCACGTGTCCTCGCTCGCGATGGACCTCGGCGACCCCGAGCTCACCCGGCTGCTGGGGCTGGGCTGGGAACGCAAACGTCAGCAACTGGCCGGCGTCGTCGCCCGTGGAATCGACGCGGGAGAGCTCTCCCGCGCGCTTGAACCGACTGCCGCGGCCCGCACCCTGTTCGCCCTGTTGGAAGGCACGTTCCTGGCCTGGACCGTGCAACCGCACGGCTCTCTCACCGCGATCCTCGACGACGAGTTCGAGCGACTGACCACCACCTGGAAATGAGGAATCCCATGACCACCACCCCGATACCCGCCGTCACCGGCGCCGTCTTCATCGCCACCAGCCTCGACGGCTACATCGCCCGCACCGACGGCGACATCGACTGGCTGCTGAGCCGCAGCCAGGACATCGGTGAGACCGGCTACGACGCCTTCATCGAGACCACCGGCGCGATTGTCATGGGCCGCAACACCTATGAGATCGGGACCACCTTTGACGAGTGGCCCTATACCGGCCTGCGCGTGATGGTGCTCAGCACCCAGCTCGACACCGATGTCGACGACCGCGTCACAGTCCACCGCACGATCGACGAGCTACTCGTCGCTGCGGCGGCCGAGGACATCCACCACGTCTACGCCGATGGCGGACGCCTGATCACAAGTTTTCTGCAACGTGGCCTCATCACAGAACTCACCATCACCACGATCCCGGTCATCCTCGGGTCGGGGCTACCGCTGTTCGGCGTCATCGACCACGACGTGTCGCTGGAACTGCTGCGGTCGACGACCCTGGGACAAGGCATCACGCAGTCCGTCTACCGAGTCACCGACTGAGCACCGCGCCGCGGGTGCCATGCTGGTCGGGTGACCTCAGATCCGAATCCGGCCGCAGCCGAGCGCATTCTCTTCGACCACAGCAACACCTCGACGAGGGACTTCTACAAGCTGATCACCGCGTCCGTCGTACCGCGACCGATCGCGTGGGTGTCCTCGCGCAACGCCGATGGCGTCGACAACCTCGCGCCGTTCAGTTTCTTCTCCGTCAGCTCCACCGATCCGCTGATCGTGCAGTTCACGGCGGTCGGCGGCAAACACAGCGCCGACAACGCCGCAGCAACCAAGCAGTATGTCATCAATGTGGCAACCGAGCCCATGATGCAGCAGGTCAATGCGACCTCTGCCGGTTTCGACGAGGACGTCAACGAGTTCGAGGCGGTCGGCGTCGCTTCGGCACCGGCGACGGTCGTCGACTGCCTGCGGGTCCAAGACAGCCCGGTCGCCATCGAGTGCGAGCTGTTCCAAATCCTCCAGATCGGTAACTCCCAGGTGGTGATGGGCAAGGTCGTGGCGGTCACGGTCGACCCCGCGGTGGCTGCCGCCGACGGTCATCCGGACTTCGCCAAGCTCGCTCCGATGGCCCGCCTCGGCCGCTCCGAGTGGGGCCTGCCGAGCAAGGTCGTCGAGCTCGAACGACCCTGACCTGTCGGGCGGGAAGGTACTCGGCCGCCGCGACGTTGGAACAGAGGTACATCTTGTTCAACGTATTCGCGGATTAAGAAGGCCCATAGGTATGTCCCTCACCCTGTCCATTCTCGACCTCGCTCCCATCTCCCCCGGACACGACGCCCGGGAGAGCTTCGCCGCAAGCGTGGATCTGGCGCGCGCTGCGGAACGACACGGCTACAAACGAGTTTGGTACGCCGAGCACCACAACATGGAGTCCATCGCGTCGTCGGCGACGAGTGTGCTGATCGCGCACATCGCGGCGCACACCGAGACCATTCGCCTCGGCGCCGGCGGCATCATGCTGCCGAACCACGCGCCGCTGACCATTGCCGAGCAGTTCGGCACCCTGGAGACGCTGCATCCGGGTCGCATCGACCTCGGGCTCGGCCGCGCGCCGGGTAGCGATCAGGCCACGATGCGCGCGCTGCGTCGTGACCACAGTTCGGCCGACAGCTTTCCGCAGGATGTGCTGGAACTGCAGGGTTACCTGCGCGACGAGTCCCGCATCCCCGGCATCAAGGCGATCCCCGGCGCAGGCACCGACGTGCCGCTGTACATCCTCGGTTCGTCGCTCTTCGGGGCGCAGCTCGCTGCCGCATTGGGCCTGCCCTACGCGTTCGCCTCGCACTTCTCTCCTGACGCGCTGCAGCAGGCGGTGGCTCTCTATCGCCGCGACTTCAAGCCATCACGTCAGCTGTCCGAGCCGTACGTGATCGCGGGCGCGAACGCTGTCGCCGCCGACGATCCCGAGGCCGCCGCCCGCGATTTCGAAGCCTTGCGCCGGATTCGGGTGCGCATGCTGATCTCACGCGGACCGTCGAGCCCGCATTACAGCGATGAAGAGATCGATGCCTTCCTCACCACCCGGGAAGGTCAGGGCATCGCAAACATGATGAAGTACACCGGGGTCGGCACCGGGTCTGACGTGCGTGAATTCCTAGAGGACTTCGCTGAATTGGCCCAGGCCGACGAGGTCATCGTCGCGCATCAGTCGGTGACCGCCGAGGGCCGGCTGAAGTCCCTGGAACTCACCGCCGAAGCCATGAAGACCGCGAAGGTCTGACTTTCGCCCTGACATCGTCCCCGATTGGAGGGTCGCCGGGCATATTGCCAATTGACCCGCCATCTGGGGACGATTTCAGGGCGAGACCGCCCGAAAGCAAAAGCCGGGACCCCCGTCAGGGAGTCCCGGCTTTCATCGGTCTAGAAGAGAGAGTCAGTCCTCTTCAAGGTAATTGCGGTTGATCGCCGGGTCCACCGGGATGCCCGGTCCGGTGGTGGTGGAGACGGTGACCTTCTTCAGGTACCGGCCCTTGGCCGCCGACGGCTTCGCACGCAGGATCTCGTCTACGGCTGCGCCGTAGTTCTCGACGAGCTGCTTCTGATCAAACGACGCCTTGCCGATGACGAAGTGCAGGTTCGCTGCCTTGTCGACGCGGAAGTTGATCTTTCCGCCCTTGATCTCGTTGACGGCCTTGGTCACATCGGTGGTGACGGTGCCCGTCTTAGGGTTCGGCATCAGGCCACGCGGTCCGAGGACCCGTGCGATGCGGCCGACCTTGGCCATCTGATCGGGGGTGGCGATGGCGGCGTCGAAGTCGAGCCACCCGCCCTGGATCCGCTCGATCAGATCTTCGGCGCCCACCTCGTCGGCTCCGGCTGCGACGGCCTCGTTGGCCTTGTCGCCTGCCGCGAACACGATGACGCGAGCGGTCTTACCGGTGCCGTGGGGCAGGTTGACGGTGCCGCGCACCATCTGGTCTGCCTTGCGGGGATCGACGCCGAGACGAACGGCAACCTCGACGGTTGCGTCGGTCTTGGTCGAGGAGGTCTCCTTGGCAAGCTTTGCAGCCTCCAGCGGGCTGTAGAGCTTGGACTTGTCGACCTTCTCAGCAGCGGCCTTGTATGCCTTACTGGTTTTGCTCATATTGGCTCTCTCTTTCTCCGCAACACATGCGGGTTGGTGGTGCGGACCGAGCCGGCCCTCCCACGCTTGCTTTATTGGAAGATCAGGCCTCGACCGTGATGCCCATGGAGCGGGCAGTTCCGGCGATGATCTTGGCGGCCTGGTCAACGTCGTTGGCGTTGAGGTCTTCCTGCTTGGTCTTGGCGATCTCACGGACCTGATCCATGGTGACCTTGCCGACCTTGGTCTTGTGCGGCTCTCCCGAACCCTTCTGCAGACCAGCGGCCTTGAGCAGCAGCTTCGCCGCAGGCGGGGTCTTCAGCTTGAAATCGAAGGAGCGATCTTCGTAGACGAAGATCTCCACCGGCACGACATTGCCGCGCTGGCTTTCCGTCGCAGCGTTGTACGCCTTGCAGAACTCCATGATGTTCACGCCGTGCTGACCAAGTGCCGGACCCACGGGCGGTGCCGGGTTGGCGGCGCCTGCCTGGATCTGGAGCTTGATGATCCCGGAGATCTTCTTCTTCTTCTTGGGGGGCATCCTTTTCCCTGTTTCTGATTGATTGCGTTTGGGCTGAAAATCTTGACTCAGCCCGGTTTCGCGCCCGCTGGAGACGCGAAAATCTGTTAGATCTTTTCCACCTGCAGGATCGTCAGATCTTCTCTACCTGGTTGAAGGCGAGCTCGACCGGGGTCTCGCGACCGAAGATCGAGACGAGCACCTTCACCTTGCGCTGCTCGGCGTTGACCTCGCTGATCGAGGCGGGCAACGTCGCGAACGGGCCGTCCATGACGGTGACCGATTCGCCGACCGCGAAGTCGACCTCGATGACCGGTGCCGATGCGGCGGCCAGATCGGCGCCACCGTCGGAACTGGACTTGCCTGCGGCCTTCTTGGGCTCGACGCGCGGAAGCAGGAACTTGAGCACGTCATCCATGGACAACGGTGACGGACGCGAAGTCAATCCCACGAAGCCGGTGACGCCAGGGGTGTTCCTCACCGCGCCCCACGACTCGTCGTTGAGCTCCATGCGAACGAGGATGTAGCCGGGAAGGACCTTGCGGTTGACCTTCTTCTGCTGGCCGTTCTTGATCTCGGTGACCTCTTCGATCGGAACCTCGACCTGGAAGATGTAGTCACCGACATCGAGGTTCTGCACGCGGGTCTCGAGGTTGGCCTTCACCTTGTTCTCGTAGCCGGCGTAGGAGTGGATCACGTACCAGTCGCCCGCAGCCTTCTTCAGGGACTTGCGCAGCGCCTCGACCGGATCTTCTTCTTCCTCGGGCTCTACGACCGCTTCCTCGCCGGAGGCGTCCTCGGTGACCTCGCCGGAGGCGTCCTCGGTGACCTCGCCGGAGGCGTCCTCGGTGACCTGCGCGGCGATCTCGGCCTCGCCGGTCACGTCCACGTCTGCCTCTTCGGAATCGGAGACGGCACTGTCGACAGCCTCCGAATCACCGACTGTCTCGTCGATGACGTCGGTCTCTGTCTCGCTGGTAACAGCGTCGTTCTCGGGGGTGCTCACTGCAGCCCACGCTCCCTTTCCTCGAAGCAGCCGAACGGGTTTCTCACCCGAACAGCCACAAAACGGCCTTTGCGAAGCCCAGATCCAGTGCGGAGATGAACGCGACCATGATGATCACGAAGATCAGCACGATGATCGTGTACTGGATCAGTTGCTTGCGAGTCGGCCAGATGACCTTCTTGAGCTCGCTGACAACCTGCGTGAGGAACACCCACAACTTGACGAACGGGTTGCGGCTGTCCTCAGGCTTGACGCGCTTGCGCTTGCCGTCGGTTTTCTTGTCTTTGGTCTTTTCTTTGGTGGCAACTGCCGACCCCGCGTCATCGTCGCCGTCTTTGGCGAGGCTCGGACGCTTGCCACGGGGTGAACGCTTGCCGCTCGGACGGGCCACGGTCGCGGTGTCGCCGCTGCCGGTCTCGCCCGCCGAATCCGCCTCGGAGTCCACAGAGCTGTCGAGCTCGACCTCGTCGGTCGACTCAGCCGCGTTCTTGGCGCGTTCGGCACGGTCGCGCTTGCTCAACTTGTTCCTCTCGTGGCTGAAGTCGGATGCCTGCAGTTGGACCAGCTGATCCGGCTGCGTGGCAGCTGACATCGGGTGCCCTGAGGTGCTTTCACACGATCAAGGGCAGGGGCGACAGGACTTGAACCTGCAACCTGCGGTTTTGGAGACCGCTGCTCTGCCAGTTGAGCTACGCCCCTTTGGGCCGATTTCGCCGACGACCACCGAGGTGATCACCGGGGCTCCGTCGACCCGGCGTCTGCACTACACAAAACCAACGCGCCACCCTTAGGGCAGCGCGCAAGTTGAAATAGAGCTGACGACTATTCGAGTGTACGTCACCGGGTGGGTGGAACTCCAACCAGCTCCGTCGACGCACAAGATCAGTTGAACTGCACGCTGGCGAGTGCTCGCCCGAAAATTTTGCGATCACCCTGTTTGGCCACGATCGAGAGCTGGCCGCGGCGGGTCTGCGGGTCCAGCGACTTGACCTTCCCCGTGAAGTCCACGGCCGCGTAATCGCCGGCAGGCACGTACACCGGGCTGGTGAAGCGGACGTTGTACTCGTGGATCGCGGCAGGGTCGCCGATGAACTCACCGATGAAACTGGCGCCCAGTCCCATCGTCTGCATGCCGTGCGCGACGACGTCCTGCAGTCCGGCGACCTTGGCGACCTCGTCGCTGTAGTGAATCGGGTTCGGATCACCCGCCACGCCCGCGTAGTTGACGAGGTTGCCGCGGGTGAGTTTGAACGTGCGAGCCGGGATCTCCTGGCCGACGGTCAACTCGTCGAAGTTGATCGCGCCGTACGGCTGGGGGGCGACCTCGGGGTCGGGGTCGTCGTAACGGGCGAAGGGACCGGCGACGGTCTTGCCGGGGTCGATACCGACGGGCTCCTGCATCATCACGTGTTCGATCTTGTCGACCAGTTCCGGATCGACCTCGATCGCTGCGCGTGCCGCGAGAGATGTCCAGGTGGTCATCACCGGTTCGTTCCGCTGATTCCAGATGACGTTCTTGGTGACCATCAGATCGGTCCCGGACATCTGCCGGAACGAATCCAGCGACACATCGCAGATCAGGTGGTCGCCGACCTTGATCGGCTGATGGAAGACGAGCCGCTGATCGCTCTGCATGATCTGCCAGAGGTCGTAGCCGGTGATCACGTCTTCGAACAGACGTCGCTGGGCGATGATGCCGAGGACGGAGACGAAGGTCGGTGCTGCGACGAGGGTGTCATGACCCATCTCGCGCGCCTTGGCTTCATTCCAGTGCACCGGGTTGGTGTCCTGGACGGCTCGGGCGTGTTCGCGCACCTTTTCACGGCCGACCTCGTAGTAATCGTCGACGGTGTACTTGAAGCCGACCATTTCCTGGGTGTGCGCCGCGATCTCGTCGGGAGTCAGCTTGACGCCCTGCTGCAGGGCTTCGACCCGCTCGGCTACCTTGCTCTGGCTCGCATCCGTCACTCGAGAAGACCTCTAACTTTCGACTATCGCCTCGCCGGCCGGGCAGTGCCGGGTGCGCAGAAAAGACCAAAGACCGGGCACACTTTCGCGTCCCCGGTCATGTCAGGCAGTCTGCTGACCGCCTGTAGCGGTCTAGCGCGATTCCTTGTGGTTCTGGTGCTTGCCGCAGTTCGGGCAGAACTTCTTGATCTCGAGACGATCGGGATCGTTGCGACGGTTCTTCTTGGTGATGTAGTTGCGGTGTTTGCAAACCTCGCAGGCCAAGGTGACCTTGGGGCGCACGTCTGTTGAGGAGGCCACGGGATTGCCTTTCAGGTGGATCGTGTGGTGCGACGGCCCCGAGGGACGTCACGTCTGGTGTGTTGCCCCCGAAGGGCTCCACGTTGTTGTGTCGCCGTGAGCGGCACGTCGTGTGCATCGTAGCGATGGCCGGACTCGAACCGGCGACCTAACGATTATGAGTCGTTCGCTCTAACCAACTGAGCTACACCGCCATGGCCCGGAAACCGACTTCCGCGCGCCGCTGCCGGCTGCGCATTCATCGAGTTCTGAGTCCAGCGAGCCCCCTGACGGAATCGAACCGTCGACCTTTTCCTTACCATGGAAACGCTCTACCGACTGAGCTAAGGGGGCGTTCGCCTCTCACATCGGCACCGTCTCCGGCGCCCTCGCGAAGGGCCTTAACGAGATTACACAGCGGCGCTGGCGCGTGCCAAATCGTGTGTTCTCTCATCCTCCTCGCACCAAACGACCCCGGGCTGGTCGAGCCAGCTCGAGGCCGAGTTCTTGGTGCTGTGCCAGGTATAGGATTCGAACCTATGTAGCTTGCGCGGCGGATTTACAATCCGCTCCCTTTGGCCGCTCGGGCAACCTGGCAAGCTGCCTCCCGCAGTCTTTTGGACCGGCGGAAAGCAACGCGGGAAACATTACATCGGGCAGGGCCCAAGAACACAAATGCCCAGTACAAGCGGGCCTCTTTTGACGTTTTGCACCCATGCTGCGCGAGCGGGGGCACCGGCGCGGCTACGCTTGACCGTTATGGCAGATTCATCGTTCGACGTGGTCAGCAAGCTCGATCGGCAAGAGGTCGACAACGCCCTCAATCAGGCGGCCAAAGAGCTGTCGCAGCGCTACGACTTCCGTGGCACCAACACCAAGATCGAATGGTCCGGTGAAGAGAACATCGTGATCACCTCCGACGCCGAGGAACGCGCGCAGGCCGGACTCGAGGTGTTCAAGGAAAAACTCATCCGACGCGACATCTCCCTCAAGGCGTTCGACGCCGGCGAGGTCATCGGCTCGGGAAAGACGTACAAGGTCACCGGCACCCTGGTGCAAGGCATCGACTCCGAGAAGGCGAAGAAGATCACCAAGGCCATCCGCGACGAAGGCCCTAAGGG
The DNA here is from genome assembly GCF_017377795.1 of Williamsia soli. Classification (GTDB taxonomy): domain Bacteria; phylum Actinomycetota; class Actinomycetes; order Mycobacteriales; family Mycobacteriaceae; genus Williamsia; species Williamsia soli. The sequence continues at coordinate 687,074 of NZ_JAFRDR010000003.1, forward strand.
TGTCAAAGCGCAGATCCAGGGCGAGGAGCTCAGGGTTTCGAGCAAGAAACGCGACGACCTGCAGGAAGTGATCGCTTTGCTCAAGGGCAAGGACTTCGAGATCGCTCTGCAGTTCGTGAACTACCGGTAGCTGTGAATTGCCCCTGAGATCGTCCCCGTGACGGGTCACCGACGGCATATTTCCGCCTGCCACCCCTCAGGGGGATGATTTCAGGGACGTACGGGCCATCGATGCCGCAGAATCAGCCCGTGCAGGTGGGAATGACGTTGCCGGTGATGGAACCGGACCTCGATGCGACCATGCTCAGAAGCTGGGCGAAAGCGATCGACGAAGGACCGTTCTCGTCGCTCTGCTGGGGCGAACGCATCGCGTTCGACAATCCGGACAGCCTGACGCTGCTGGGCGCCGTCGCGGCGTGGACCGAGCGAGTGCGCCTGGTCACCACGGTGATCGTCCCCCAGCTGCACGACCCGGTGATGCTGGCCAAGGCCCTCGCCACTGGCGACGTGATCAGTGACGGCCGGCTCACGGTGGGGTTGGGGGTCGGCGGCAGGCACGAAGATTATCGATCGGTGGGCGCGGACCCCAAGACGCAGACGATGCGGCAGATGGCGGACCGCGTCGATGTGATGAAGCGGGTCTGGGCGGGTGAGCGGCAGACCGATTCTGTGCTCCCGGTCGGGCCCACGCCGATCCAGGAAGGCGGGCCGCCGTTGCTCGTCGGGACGATCGGGCCCAAGACCCTGCGCAGCGCGGCCGCGTGGGCTGACGGCCTCGCGGGCACCACCCTCGACCTCGACGTCGCCAAGCAGCGCGAACTCTTCGACGTCGCGACGACGGCATGGGCCGAGGCGGGTAAGAAGCCGCCGCATCTGGCGACGTCGTTCTGGTTCGCGATCGGCGATGCCGAACCCGCGAGGGGGCAGATACACCATCATTTGCGGCGTTACATGAATTGGATTCCATCCGAATTCGTCGACGCGATCGCACCCACCACCGGTTGGTCGGGCTCGACAAATGAACTCGCCGAGACGTTGTCGGCGTTCGCCGCCGCCGGCACCGATGAAATCCATCTCATCCCGACGAGCTCTGACCTCGGCCAACTCGAGAAGGTCGCGGAGGTCGTCCGCGACCTGTCGTGACCTGACCCGCCCACCGTGTCGAAAACGCCGCCCAGCGGGCCGACCTGACCGCCGAGCGGGCCCTTACCGCCGACCGCCCGCCATTTCTTCGAGTCGGCGGATGCGATCTTCCATCGGCGGATGGGTGGCGAAGACCTTGCTCATCCGCTCACCGGCGCGAAATGGGTTGGCGATCATCAGATGTGACTGCGCGGCGAGGTCGGGATTGGGCGGCAACGGCGCCATCTGTACGCCGCCGGAGATCTTGCGCAGCGCCGAAGCCAGAGCCAGTGGGTCGCCGGTCAACTCGGCGCCGGATGCGTCCGCCTGATACTCACGTGATCGCGACACCGCGAGTTTGATGACAGTCGCCGCAATCGGACCGAGAAACGTGATGAGCAGCAACACAACGGGATTGGCACCACCGTTTCGGTTGCCTCCGAAGAAGAACGCAAAGTTGGCGATGCCGCTGATCACCGCCGCCATGGCACCTGCAATGGACGAGATGAGGATGTCGCGGTTGTAGACGTGGGAGAGTTCGTGCCCGAGAACGGCTCTCAATTCGCGCTCGTCGAGGATCTGCAGGATACCGGCCGTGCAGCACACCGCGGCGTTCTTCGGATTACGGCCTGTGGCAAAGGCATTGGGCGCCTCGGTGGGACTGACGTAGAGCGCCGGCATGGGCTGTCGGGCAACCGTCGCCAGCTCCCGGACAATGCGGTACAGCGCGGGTGCCTGCACCTCGGTCACCGGCTGCGCGTGCATCGCCTTGAGAGCCATCTTGGCACTGTTGAAGTAGATGTAGGCGTTGAACCCGACCGCGAGCACGATGGCGAACAGCAGGATTGCCGGACTTCGAAAGGCCGCCCCGATCCCCACGATGATCGCCGACATGAAGCCCAGTAGAAGAACCGTCTTCAGTCCGTTGGCATGGCCGCCCATGTATCTCACTCCTGTCCGGTGTTGCACTGGAGCCGCAACGAACGAAAGCCTCACCAGGGTTCCCGAGATGGTGGGTTCAGGCGACCGTTCGCCCAGGTGGGGTCCGCCAGAACCCACCACAATCGGGCTTGCTAGCCGATTCTGGCGATCGTGTACCGAACCAGCGAACTCATCGCGTCATGGGCCGGGCCGGCAGGCAGTTGAGCCAGTTCCTCCTCCGCAGCATCCGCATAGCGCTGCAGGGTGGCGCGGGCTCTGACCAGGCCATCAGACTTGTTGAGCAATGCCAGCGCCTCGGCGACCTCGGCGTCGTCGGTGATAGGCCGGTTCGTGCCGTCCGGGTTCAGGACCAGCTCACGGATCCGGGTCTCGGCGGGGTCGGCGAGGGCGTACAGCACCGGAAGAGTGTGAACACCCTCACGTAGGTCGGTGCCCGGGTTCTTACCGGAATCCCCGGCGACCGAGGTGATGTCGATGAGGTCGTCGGAGACCTGGAAAGCGGTCCCGATGTTGTCGCCGAGGCGGGAGAGCCGTTCGATCTGCTCGGCGTCCGCACCCGACGACATGGCGCCGAATCGGCCGCTGGCCGCGATCAGCGATCCGGTCTTCTCCCACACCACCCGCAGGTAGTGCTCGACGGGATCGGCCTTGCCCTGGGCGCCGACGGTCTCGCGCATCTGACCGGTGACCAGTTCGGCGAACGTGTCGGCGATGATCCGGACCGCGTGCGGCCCGAGCGTCGAGACGAGGCGGGATGCCCTGGCGAACAGGAAGTCCCCCGACAGGATCGCGACACTGTTGCCCCACCGGCTGTTGGCACTGACCGCACCTCGGCGGAGTTCGGCTTCGTCCATCACGTCGTCGTGGTAGAGCGTGGCCAGGTGGATCATCTCCACCACGGTCGCCGAGATGATCACATCCTCCGCGTGGGGATTCGGGCCGAAGTGCGCCGACAAGATGGAGAAGATCGGCCGGAACCGCTTACCCCCGGCCTTCGCGAGATGCGTGGCCGCCTCGGTGAGGAAATCCTCGCCGGAAGACAGCTCCCCCAGCAGCAACGTCTCGACACGCTCGAGCGAGGCACCCACATCGGCGGCAAAGGCCTCCGGCTCCAATTCAAGACCTGCGAACGTCGTCTTCACGCCTGACCTGCTCCCGTCATAGGACGAGCCTAATGGTGCGGGATACTGACTGGGTGAGTGCACCCACCCCGATTCCGGCGCGGACAGAGGTCTTGGTCGTCGGTGCAGGTCCCGGCGGTTCGGCTGCCGCCGCTGCGGCAGCCAAGGCCGGCCACGAGGTGACGCTCCTCGACGCCGCAGTGTTTCCCCGCGACAAGACCTGCGGCGACGGACTGACCCCGCGTGCCATCGCCGAGCTCGACGCACTCGGGCTCGGTGATGCCTTCACCGGCCCGCGGATCGAGGGCCTGGACCTACAGGGCTGGGGCCGACGACAGCAGGTGCGGTGGCCGCAGGCCTCCGACCACTTCCCCGACTACGGCAGTGCAGTTGCGCGTACCGAGCTCGACGATCGCATTCGTCGCCACGCGCTCGACGCCGGCGCCACGATGGTGTCCGGGGTCAAGGCCGTGGGCGCCACCATCACCGGCGGCAAAGTCACTGCTGTGCAAGTCAATACAGCGGATGGATCGGACCAGATCGAGGTCGAGAAGTTGATTGTCGCGGACGGCGTGAAGTCCGCTTTGGGCACGTCACTCGGCCGCGCCTGGCACCGGGGCACCGCATACGGCGTCGCGGCGCGGGCGTATGTCGAGTCCGGCCGGTGCGACGACCACTGGATGGGTTCGCATCTGGAACTGCGCGACGGCGCCGGGGCGCTGCTACCCGGGTACGGCTGGGTCTTCCCATTGGGTGCGAAATCGGGTCTGGTGAACATCGGCGTCGGCGCGCTGGCGACCGAAAAACGGCCCGCACACATGGCGCTGCGCCCGATCATCGAGCATTACACCAACTCTCAACGCGACGATTGGCAGCTCACCGGCCCGCCGGTGCGGATCGCGTCCGCATTGTTGCCGATGGGCGGTGCCGTGAGCAACGTCGCAGGCGCCAACTGGGTGCTCATCGGCGACGCCGCCGCCTGCGTCAATCCACTCAACGGTGAGGGGATCGACTACGCGCTCGAAACCGCACGATTCGCAGTGGAAGTCCTTGGCGAGAAGGATCTTTCGGGGCTCTGGCCCAACCTGCTCCGGGAGCGGTACTCGCTGGCGTTCTCGGCGGCCCGCCGGCTCGCAGCGGTGCTGACGGTCCCCAAGGTGGTTCCGGTGCTGGGCCGTCCGGGCATCCGCTCGGCGGCCCTGATGTCGATGGTCGTGCGGGTGATGGGCAACCTGATCACCGACGACGACTCCGACCTGATCGCGCGCGCCTGGCGTACCGCAGGCATCGTCAGCTCGAAGATCGACAGCCGCCCGCCCTTCTCCTGACCCGATCTTGGTGGGTTTTGGCGAGCATTTCCGCAGGTGAGGTCCGCCAGAACCCACCAATTCCGGGTCTACCGGGGCTTGATACCGCGGTGCAGAGCAGTGATGCCGAAGGTCAGGTTTCGCCAGCGGACCTCGTTGAACCCGGCATCGCGCATCCGCTGGGCCAGAGCCGGCTGATCGGGCCATTCGCGAATCGACTCCGCGAGGTAGACGTACGCCTCCGGGTTGCTCGACACCTTCGTGGCAACCGCGGGCAACGCCTTCATCAAGTACTCCATGTAGACCACGCGCATCGGGTTGAAGACCGGGGTGGAGAACTCGCAGATCACCACTCGCCCACCCGGTTTGAGGACCCGGAACAGCTCTGCGAATGCGACGTCGACGTCCGCGACATTGCGCAGCCCGAACGATATCGTCGCGGCGTCGAACGTTTCGTCGCCGAACGGGAGATGCAGCGCGTCTGCGGCAACCTTCGGGACAGGCCGCCCCGCCCCCGCTTTGAGCATTCCCAGCGAGAAGTCGGCCGCAATGCACTCGGCGCCCGAGCGGGCCAGCTCGACGGTGGACACAGCTGTTCCCGCCGCGAGGTCGAGGACCACGTCGCCGGGGCCGAGCGCCAGGGCTTTGCGAGTCGCTGTGCGCCAGCCGCGGTCCTGGCCGAACGAGAGCACCGTGTTGGTCAGGTCGTACCGCCCGGCGACTCCGTCGAACATGGCGGCGACGTCGGCGGGCTCTTTGGCCAGCGATGCACGTGACATGAGAGCCACGCTACCGCGTCGCGACCCTAGGCCGACCGGCGCGCAACCAGATCCCGGCCGAGCACCGCGTCGTAGTGCCCCAGTAGCTGATCGCTGATGGCCGACCAGGTGCGTCCCTGTACCCAGCGGCGCGCGGCTGAGCCGAACTCGGCGCGAACCCCCGCGTCCTGAAGAGTCCCCACAGCATCGACGAGGCGCTCCGAGAACCCCTCTACCGGAAGAAGATAGCCGGTCCGGAAGTGCCCGATCAGGTCCCGCGGACCACCGGCGTCCGGTCCGATGGCCGGGACCCCGCTGGCCATCGCCTCTTGTACGGCCTGGCAGAACGTCTCGTGTTCGCCGGCGTGCACGAACACGTCGAGACTGGCGTAGGCGCGGGCGAGGTCGAGGCCACGCAGTTCACCGGTGAAGACAGCGTCCGGCATCACCTGCTCCAGTCGGGCGCGTTCGGGTCCGCCGCCGACGATCACGAGTTGCACGTCACTGCGACCGGACAGGATCGCGAGCCGTTCCACATGCTTCTCCGGTGCGAGCCGGCCCACGAATCCGACGATCAACTTGCCGTCCGGACTCCATTGGGCGCGCAATTCCTCGTCGCGGCGCCCAGGATTGAATCGTTCGGCATCAACACCGCGCCCCCACTGGAAGACTCGCGGAATACCCTGATCACGAAGGGCTTTCACCGAAACCGTCGACGGTGCCAGCGTCCGGTCGCAGGCACTGTGCAGCTTGCGGGTCCATGCCCAGGCCGCCCGGGTGCCGAGCTTCATGCCATAGCTCGCCGCGAATCCGGCGACGTCGGTCTGGAACACCCCGACCGCGGGAACGTCCAGTCGACGTGCGGCCGCAGCACCGGCCGCTCCGACCACGAACGGCGACGCGAGATGGACGATGTCGGGCTGGAAATCGGCGAGAACCCGGAACATCGACGGCGCCGGCACACCGACCGGCAACGAACTCACCTTGGGCACCATCACCGACGGGATGTAGTGGACGTCGGCACCGGTCACCCGACTCGGCCCCGAGGTGTCGCGGTCGGTTCGCCGCATCGACCACGGCGTATCGGGCGCGACGATGATCGCCTCGTGTCCGGTGTGGTCGAAGTGCTCGGCCACCCGCAGGACGGAGTTGACGACGCCATTCACGTTCGGGAGAAAACTCTCGGACACAATTGCCACTCGCACGATGCCCAGTGTGGGCAGGGCACATGTCAGGAGGTCTTCGTCGCCGTGACCTGTGGTGGAACCTCGGATGAACGTCCCTTGTCGGGCTCCACTCCGGTGCCCTTGCGCCGGGAGACCTCAGCGAAGAGGACCATGAGCGCACCGATGACGAGGTACGAATAGATCAGCACCGACAGCGCAGGCACGATCGCCAGGCTTGCGTTTCGACCAGCGACCCGCACCAGTTCGGGACTCGCCCGCGAGTACTCGATACTGATCCGCTGTCCCTCTGCCAGCCGCCCCGGGTAGAAGACACCGAGGCGGGGGCTGTGGAACATGCCGTCCGGGGTGGAGAAGTTGACGGTGGCCTTCGTCGGGGTCGCACTGACCACCTCGGCCACGGCGGTCGCCTCGTCCTGGTTGATGAGGATGTCGTTGCGGTACGTCCCGGCCACCATGATCGCCATCATGATGGTGATGATCACTCCCAGCGAGATCAGGCCGAGTTGAACTCGGCGCAGAACGGTGGGAGACATGACGCCACAATAGTCAACCGGTCATCGACGCCCCAATCCATCGCGGTGATCGGTCGGGCGATCACAACCTCGCGCGGATCGCGGCGTGCAGCGACCGCAGCCGGGACCGGTCGGTGCGAACTTCGATCACTTCGATCCCCTCACTCGGGGCGTTGAGCACTGCGGGCAGCTCCGCCAACGTGACCACCCGGTGCGGGGTGCCGAAGCCGGCGCAGACCGCGGCGAGGTCGGTGTGATGAGGGGTGCCGAAGACGCGCTCGTACGCACCGAGGTAATCCTTGCCCTCGAACCTCGGATCGCCCTGTTCGAGGAGCCCGAAGATGCCGCCGCCGTCGTCGTTGGCGACGACGATCGTCAGGCGACGCGGACGTGGTTCGGCCGGACCGATCAGCAGTCCGGTCGCGTCGTGCACAAAGGTGAGGTCGCCCATCAGCGCGACGGTCCGCACATCGGCGGCGAGCGCGGCACCGATGGCGGTCGAGACGTTGCCGTCGATCCCCGCGACCCCGCGATTGGAGAGCACGCGCACGTCGGCGCCCACGTGACCGGCCAGCGCAACGTCGCGGATGGGGTTCGATGCCCCCACCACCAGCTGCTCACCGGGGGCCATCGCGGCGCTCACCACCTTCGCCACGTGCAATCCGGTGACGTGTTCGGACTGCTCCAGCTCTACATCCACCGCGCTCACCGCACGCTGGTGCGCCTGCGCGCACGACTTGATCCACGCCTCGTCGGGTTCACCGCTGGTCACTGCCCGCGATCCGGTGGCCAGGACGTTGCCGGACACATCCGGCCAGCGCGGGCCGGTGGTCAGCGCGTACACCCGCACCTCGGGGTCGGCGAGCAGGGTCGACACCTGTCGATGCAGCGTCGGGCGACCGCAGATGATGGCCTGGGTCGGACGGAGCGCCGACAATGCCAAGGGGTGCAACGGATTCTGTGGCGCCGGCGCGGTGGGTTCCGCGACGGTCGGCAGCGCGGCGAGTTCGGGCAGACAACCGGCACCGTGACCCGAGACCACCACGGTCGGTTCGGTGATGTCGATCTCGACGGGCACATCGAGCTTGCCGACGGCGGTGACGGTCCATGGCGCACCGCCAGGACGTCCGGAGTACTCGCCGAGATCGTCGGTGGGTGCGACCCCGGCGTCGGGTACCAGCGGCTCACGTAGCGGGATGTCGAACTGGACCGGTCCGGCATTACCGGTCCGGGCGCCGCGTGCCGCGGCCAGGACGCGGCCCACGCCCGAACGCCACTGACTGTTGGTGTCGAGGTTCTGCTCGGCCAGCCCGAGGCTGATCGCGGCGCGCACCTGGGTGCCGAAGATCCCGAACTGTTCGATGGTCTGGTTCGCGCCCGACCCCAGCAGCTCGTAGGGCCTGTTCGCACTGACGACGATCAGTGGCTGGCGTGCGTAATTTGCCTCGAACACGGCCGGACTCATGTTCGCCACCGCAGTACCGCTGGTCATCACAATGGGAACGGGCTGGCCGGACGCGATGGCGAGCCCCAGGGCGAGATACCCGGCGGTGCGCTCGTCGACCCGGACATGCAAGCGCAGTCGACCCGCGGCATCGGCCGCATGCAGCGCGAATGCGAACGGGGCGTTCCGCGACCCCGGACACAACACGGCGTCCCGGACCCCACCGCGGATCATCTCGTCGACGATCACTCGGGCCTGCAGGGTCGAAGGGTTCATCAGACCAGGCTAGCCTCGCGCCTGTCGTGGTCGCGATCACATGACCTGCAGGTCACCGCATCAGACTTTCCGCAGCACCGCGTGGGTCACTGTCTCGGACGGCACGAACTCGGCGACCTCGAAACCCGCCGGCCACCCGGCGTCCAGGCCGTCGAAGATACGTTCCCCGCCACCGATCACCACCGGTGAGATGACCAGATGAAGCTCATCGACCAATCCTGCTGCCAGGTACTGGCGGATCGCAGACGCTCCGCCGCCGAGCCGCACGTCGGCGCCGTCGGCCGCATCGAACGCCTGCTCCAGCGCGCTGTGGATACCGTCGTCGACGAAATTGAAGGTGGTGCCGCCCTTCATGGGCAGCGGGTCACGCGGATAGTGGGTCAACACGAAGACGGGGTGACCGTATGGAGGGGTGTCGCCCCACCATCCCTGCCAGCCGCTGTCGTCCCACTCGTCACGGATAGGACCGAACATGTTGCGTCCCATGATGGTTGCGCCGATCCCGTTGTCACCACGCTCCAGGTAGTCGTTGTCGAGCCCTTCCGAACCACCTTCCTGGCCGATCATCGCTCGGCCGAACTTGGTGTCGAACACCCAGGAGTGCAATTTTTCTGTTCCGGCGCCCATCGGCGCGTCAGCAGTCTGGTCCGGCCCGGCCATGAACCCGTCCAAAGACATCGTGATGTTGTGCACTCGCAGTTTCGCCATGGACTGTCCCCTTCGTCACTTTCGTCGTTGTCGATGAGTTTGACACCTCCCACCGACGAAACTCATCGATGCAGCGCGCCACAGGGCAACCACTCCGCAGCACGGGTACCGTCGAACCCGTGATTGGCCTACCCGATTCCGTCACCGCACTTCTCTTCGATCTCGACGGTGTCCTCACCAGTACTGCAGTCGTACACAGTCAGGCCTGGACACAGGCCTTCGATTCGTTCCTGGCCGGGTACCCCGACGTCACCGACGAGCAACGGCGACCCTTCAGCCAGGACGACTACCTCACCTACGTGGACGGACGATCCCGGGACGACGGCATCGTCAGCTTCTTGCAGTCCCGGAACATCGCCTTGCCGACACAGAGCGACACCGGGGCGTCGGTGACCGCTATCGGCGATGCGAAGAACAAGCTGTTCCTCGAACTCCTGGACAAGGACGGTGCCGAGGCCTACTCCGACGCCGTGACGTATGTGAGAGCAGCTCAGGAGGTCTCGTTGCAGATCGCGGTGGTGACGTCGTCGAAGAACGGCGAACAGATCTTGGAGGCAACCGGATTGAGCCCGTTTGTCGTCGCCCGTGTCGACGGGAAGGTGATCGCCGAACGTGGGCTCGCCGGGAAACCGGCACCCGACTCGTTCTTGGCCGGGGCCGCTGCGCTGGGGGTGCCACCGGAGAAGGCCGCGGTCTTCGAAGATGCGGTGTCCGGGGTGCAGGCCGGGCATGCGGGCGGTTTCGGATATGTGGTCGGGGTCGATCGAACCGGAGGTGACACCCATGCGAGCAACCTCCGCAGCGGAGGCGCCGATGTCGTGGTCACCGCCCTCACCGACCTGCTGAAGCCCGCATGAGGCTCGCGGGATTCGAGGTCGCGCCCTGGCACCTGTCGTGGAGGGGTACCGATCCCGACGCGATGGCCGCGATCGAGTCGATCTTCGCGCTGTCGAACGGACACATCGGCTTGCGCGCGAACCTCGAGGAGGGTGAGCCGGTCTTCAATCCGGGCACCTACCTCAACGGTTTCTACGAGCAGCGTGAATTGCCCTATGCCGAAGGCGGTTACGGTTATCCCGAGGACGGCCAGACGGTTGTCAACGTGACCAACGGCAAGATCATCAGATTGCTGGTCGAAGACGAGCCGATGGACATGCGGTACGGGAACGCCGACGAGCACGAGTGGAAGCTCGATTTCCGGGCAGGCACTCTGGAGCGCGTCACCGACTGGACCTCACCCACCGGCCGAAAGGTCCGGGTGCGCTCGACGCGCCTGGTCTCGTTCACCGAACGCGCCATCGCCGCCATCCGATACGAGGTCGAACCGCTCGACCTGGAGATGGAAATCGTGGTGCAGTCGGACCTCCTGGCGAACGAGGACGTCCCGCGGCCGGGCAACGATCCGCGACTGGCCGCCGCTCTCGATCGGCCACTGGTCGGCGACTTCGCCGAAGCGAAGGGTCACCGCGGAGTTCTCGGTCACCACACAAAAGAGTCCGGACTGCGCATGGCAGCCGGCATGGATCACGAACTGTTCGGCACCAATTCGGTCAACTGCGAAATCCTCAGTGACGACCTCGCCCGACTCACGGTGACGGCGAAAGTCCAAGCAGGGCAGAAGTTCACTGTTGTGAAGTATCTGTCCTACGGGTGGTCGAGCCAGCGGTCGCCGTCGGCGCTGCGCGCGCAGGTCGATGCCGCGCTGGCCACCGCACTGGACAACGGCTGGGATGAACTCCTGGCCCGCCAGCGCCAGTACCTCGACGACTTCTGGCGCTCGGCCGACGTCACCCTCGACGGCGATGCCGAACTGCAGCAGGCGGTACGGTTCGCGCTCTTCCACGTGCTGCAGGCCGGGGCCCGCGGGGAGACCCGCGCGATCCCGGGCAAGGGCCTCACCGGCCCCGGCTACGACGGACATGCGTTCTGGGACACCGAGACCTACGTGCTGCCGGTCCTCACCTATACGGTGCCCGCGGCCGCGGCGGACGCGCTGCGGTGGCGGCACTCGACGCTGGACAAGGCCAAGGCCAGGGCCATCGAATTGGGGCAGGTCGGCGCGATGTTCCCGTGGCGCTCCATCAACGGTGACGAGTGTTCGAGCTACTGGCCCGCCGGTAGCGCCGCCGTCCACGTCAACGCCGACATCGCCCACGCGGTGTCGCAGTACATCGCCGCGACCGGCGACGAACAGTTCGAGCTCGGGCAAGGCGTGGAACTGTTGATCGAGACCGCGAGATCGTGGGCCTCCCTCGGCCACCACGACCTGCGCGGCGATTTCCGCATCGACGGCGTGACCGGGCCCGATGAGTACTCGGCGGTCGCCAACAACAATGTCTTCACCAACCTGATGGCGCAGAAGAACTTTCGGGATGCGGCGGACGCCTGCGAGAAGCATCCGGCCACCGCCCGCCACCACGGGGTCGACGACGAGGAGACGGCGTACTGGCGCGATTGCGCCGACCGGATGCTGGTGGTGTTCGATCCCGCCCTGGGCGTCCATCAGCAATCCGAGTCGTTCACCCGGCAGGCGTTGTGGGACTTCGAGAACACCCCGAAAGAGAACTATCCACTGCTGTTGCACTATCCGTATCAGGATCTGTACCGCAAGCAGGTCGTCAAACAGGCCGACCTGGTGCTGGCGATGTACCTCCGTGGCGACGCGTTCACCCCGGAACAGAAGCTCAAGAACTTCGACTACTACGACCCGATCACCGTGCGGGACTCGTCGCTGTCGGCGTGTGCGCAATCGATCGTCGCGGCCGAGGTCGGCTATCTCGACCTCGCGTACGACTACTTCGCCGAAGCAGCCCTGACCGATCTGCACGACCTGCATCACAACGCTTCGAGTGGTCTGCACATCGCCTCACTCGCCGGGACCTGGCTGTGCTGTGTTGCTGGTTTCGGTGGAATGCGCGACCACAACGGGTCGATCACATTCGCGCCGCGGCTGCCGGCCCGTCTGCATGGACTGACGTTCCGCCTGTCCGTGCGCGACCGGTGCATCGAGGTCCGGGTGCGGGCGGACGAAGCGACGTATCAACTCACCTATGGCGAACCGATGGAGTTGCGGCATCACGGCACGCCCTTCACGGTGCATTCCGGCGAGACCGTGCTGCCGATCCCGACACTGCACCATCGCGAGCCCCCGCAGCAGCCCCGCCACTGCGAGCCGTATCAGCGGGAAAGCCCTCGGTGAAGTTCGTCCCCCTCGCCGCTCTCCGAGGGTCTATCTTCCTCGCCTACCCGTCCTCGGGCTGAGCTTCACCACCGGTTTCTGCGAGCCGCCGCAGCACCGGGATGCAGAGCATCAGTAGCCCACGCTCGGTGTCGGGGAGAGTGTTGAGCGCCTGGGCCAGCCACTCATCACGTTGACGACGATCCGACGCCAGCAGAGGGTGGGCGTCCTCTGTCAGTTCGACGAGCTGACGACGCCGGTCTTCGGGGTCGGCGCGGCGGGTGATGAGGCCGAGCTCTTCGAGCCTGTTCATGCTCAGCGTCAGAGACTGCACCTTCACCTGCGCACGTTCGGCCAGTTCGGCCACGGTACTGACGCCGTGGCGGTCCAGGTCCCCGAGGATTCCGACCTGCGTCATCGTCATCCCGTGCGCCGGCCGGTGGCGTCGGGCCTGGCGGGTCACGGCCATCATTGCCTCGCGCAACGACGTGGCCTCTTCGGTGCCGACAGACCACAGGTGAACCCCTGATTCAGACATACCAAGACAATACTTGCTATCTGTCGCTATTTGTCCAGTTCGCGAGTGACGATTAGCAAGCGTAGACTCATGACAATGCTGCGGTGGATCGGACTGATGGTGATCACCGGCGGAGCGTCCATCGGACTGTCCGCCGTCGGAGTCCCGTCGGCGGCATTGTTCGCCGGGCTCGTGGTCGCGGCGGCGCTGGCCATCGCCGGCTGGGGACCCCGTGCTCGCGGCGACAAACCGCCGATGCCCCGCTCGATCGGACTGGCCGCGCAAGGGGTACTCGGCGTCTACATCGGGACCCTCATCTCCCCCGACACCCTCGCCGGTCTCGGGTCGCATTGGCCTGCGGTCCTGGCGATGGCGTTCGTGACCCTTGCACTCTCGGTGATCGGCGGCGCACTGCTCGGCCTACACCGCCGGGTCGACCCGCTGACGGGATCGTTGGCCCTGGTCGCCGGCGGCGCCTCGGGACTGGTTGCCCTGGCCCGCGAACTCGGAGGCGACGAGCGCATCGTCGCCGTGATCCAGTACCTGCGGGTCGCGATCATCACTATGTCGATGCCGCTCGTGGCGATCTTCGTGTTCCACGAATCGATTTCAGGCGGCAGTGAGTTCTCCGGCAACACCGGAAACCCATGGTGGGGCCTGCTCATGCTCGTGGTCTGCATGGTCGGCGGCTACTGCGCGGGCCGGCTGATCCGCCTTCCCGCAGCCGGCCTGCTCGGACCCCTGATCCTGTCCGTGGCCGGTCAGCTCCTCGGCATCACGTCGGCGGCCGCGGTCCCGGTCATCCTCGTGCAGTTGGCGTACGCGGCGATCGGGTGGCAGGCGGGTTTGGGTTTCACCAGGGCCTCGCTGGTTGCGATCGGAAAGATCCTCCCGCTGGCAACTCTTCTCATCGTCGTCATCGCCGCGGCCTGCGCCGGGTTGGGTGTGCTGCTGAGTCTGTGGACCGGCGAATCGATGTTCGACTGCTACCTCGCGACGACGCCGGGCGGGATCTATGCGGTACTCGCGACGGCGTCGGCGACCGGAGGCAACATCGCCTTCATCGTGGCCGCCCAGATGGTCAGGGTCCTCATCATGCTGTTCATCGCGCCGTTCGCGGCTCGGGGCTATCAGTGGTGGCTTCGCCGCAGACGAGCCGCGGCGCCAGATGATCTGGTGCCCGTCTGACCCGAGCACCTACCTGTTCAGATTTGTTTGCAAAAGTAGGTTTATGGTCCGGACACCGGGGTATTCCCTCTGAGCGTGACCCCCGGCACAGCAGCCGTGCAAAGACAAAGGGGGTTCGTAGGTGTGAGCGGACCAGTCCGTGAACGCTTCCAACTCGGGGTGTATGGAGATCAACGATGATTCTTCTCGGTTTACTTCTTCTTATTCTCGGTTTCGTCTTCGGGATCTCAATTCTGTGGACCATCGGCATCGTGCTGATCGTCATCGGAGCGGTCCTCTGGATCCTCGGCGCCACGGGCCGCAAGGTCGGCGGGCGAGCGCACTACTACTAGACACGCAATGAGCGAGTGGCTCTGCCGGGTAGGGGCCCGCACAGTCACAACTGACTCAGGTGGCGCGGTACGACGGGACATTCCCGCGGTACCGCGCCACAGTCATCTGCGCAACAGTCATGGGGATCGGCGACCGGCATCGACGACCCCACCGAGATCAGTAAGGTCGTGGGCATGAGTGATCGCGAGTTCGACGTCATCGTTTACGGGGCCACGGGTTTTGTCGGCAAGCTGACCGCCGAGTACCTGGCCAAACACGCTCCCGCCGGCACCAAGGTCGCGCTGGCGGGCCGCAGCGAGCACAAGCTCGCGCAGGTTCGATTCAACCTTCCCGCACCGGCGAACGAGTGGCCGCTGGTGATCGCCGACAGCAACTCACCGGCCTCGCTCGACGCGATGGCCGCGCGCACCCGCGTCGTCTGCACCACCGTCGGGCCGTACCTCAAGTACGGCGAGAACGTCCTCGCCGCCACCGTCAACGCCGGCACCGACTACGTCGACCTCACCGGCGAGGTGCCGTTCGTCCGACTCTCGATCGACAAGTTCCATGATCAGGCAGCGTCCAACGGCGCCCGCATCGTCCACTCCTGTGGATTCGATTCCGTCCCTTCCGATATCGGCGCCTACCTGCTCCACAAGAAGGTCGCCGAGGACGGCGAGGGCACGATGGGTGACACCACCATGGTCGTACGTAGTTTCCGCGGCGGGATCAGCGGCGGCACCGTCGACTCGATGCGGGTGATCGCCAAGGAAGCCGGAGATGCGAACACCCGTCGCACACTTCTCGACCCACACGCGCTGTCCACCGAGCCGGGCGGATATGCCGGCATCAAACGCAGTGCCGAGCCCAGCGACATGGCCATGGTCAGCGGATCCAAGGTCGATCCGAGCCTGCGAGGCACCCTTGCCCCATTCTTCATGGCGAGTTACAACACCCGCATCGTGCGTCGCAGCAACGCCATTCTCGACAACGCATACGGCCCAGACTTCCACTACGGCGAAACGATGTACGTCGGCGGCATCCCCGGGGTCTCGACGGCCATCGCCGGCGCCGTGACCGCAGGAACCGCCGCGTTCCTCGGCGCGATGTCGATCGGGCCGATCCGCAGCGTCCTCGACCGGCTGCTCCCCAAGCCCGGCGAGGGACCGTCCGAGAAGGCCAGGGAGACCGGACACTTCACCACCGAGACCTACACGACCACCACGACGGGTAAGCGTTATCGCTCGCGGATGGTCGCGAAGGGCGATCCCGGATACAAGGCCACCGCGGTGATGCTCGCCGAGAGCGCTCTGTCGCTCGCCCTCCATCGCGACGATCTGCCGCCGCGCACCGGAGTCCTCACCACCGCGGCCGCCATCGGCGACGTCCTCATCGAACGCCTCCGCGGCGCCGGGTTCCGCCTCGAGACCGAGCGCCTCAGCTGAATCTGCTCCACTTCTGTAGAAATGCTCCACTTCCAGAGCCCTGGAAGTGGAGCATTTCTCTGTAACCGGAGCAGATCAAGTTATCCACACCTCCGCCGGCCATCCACAACCCACCCTCCGGCCGCCAGTCTGGGCCGCAGCCGTAGCCCATCATCAGATTCATGGGGGACAACACTTCTGATGACGACAGGCTCATCCGGCGACGCGATGCCGCGTCCGTCGGCCTCGGGGACGACGCACTGAAGGTTCGGGTCAAGACCGGGCAACTGACCCGGCTCTACCGTGGCTTTTACACGTTCAGCTGCGACCTCACCGATCTGGCCGAACACGAGCGTGAACAGTTGCAGTATCGACGCACGGTGCTCGGAGCCGCGAACGCGGGCGACGGGTCGAAAGCTGTCAGTCATCACTCGGCTGCGGTCCTGCATGGCCTGCCCCTACTGGGCGGCCGAACAACACAGGTCCACTTCACCGCGAATCGGAAAACGGGTGGACGAAAGAAGGGACGGGCGAACGTCCTTCATGCGGCGCCCTGGCTCTCAGACGAAGTCATCGAGATCGACGGCCTGCTGGTCACCTCATTGGCGAGGACGGCCGTCGACCTCGCTCGTATCGGAAGCTTCCTGCAGGCGGTGTGTGCCTTCGACGGCGCCCTCCGGATGGGCGCGACGCGCGCTGACGTGGAGTCGATTCTGGACCGCAGCCGCGGTCGCACGGGCGTCGCCAACGCGATCCGCGCGTTCGCGATTGCCGACGGTGACGCGGAGAGCATCGGTGAATCACTCTCACGCGCGTTGATGCACACGTTCGGCGACATCCCGAGACCACGGTTACAGCACAGGTTTCACGACGCGAGCGGCGCCTTCGTCGCACGTACCGACTTCGACTGGGACGGAGTGGTAGCCGGCGAGTTCGACGGTTACGCCAAGTACATCCGCTACCTCAAACCTGGCGAGACCATTGCCGACGCCTATGAACGGGAGAAGAAGCGCGAGCAAAAACTCGCACGTCTCGGCGTCATCGTCACCCGACCCACCTAACTTGCTCCACTTCCAGAAAGACGCTCCGCTTCCAGAACCCTGGAACCGGAGCAAATTCCCACAACCGGAGCAGATTCGAGCGGCGTCAGGCCAACAGGTTTGCCAAGGACCGACGCCGGCTCGCCGGTGGTGTCGCGTCCGTGCGGAACAGGCGCAGCACCGTGGTGACCACCTCGCCGTCGGCCACACTCAGGACGTCCGCGAATTGCTTTGCCAACGACTCCAATTCGTCCACCCGATCCGGCGCGATCTGCGCCAACTCCGAACGGCCGTCGGCGTAGAGGAAAACCGGGTTCATCGGATGCACCGCGAGGCCCATCATCTCGGCACGAATCCACAGCTCCTGCATCGTCTGCCCACCGCGGACGTAGTCTGCTGTGCTGCGTCCTTCCTGGGTCACCACAGCCAGCGCCGACGACGTCATGACGCGGCCCTGGGCGTCGGCACCCAGTACCGATCCGGCGCCCCACGCGTTCAGGTGAGCCATCACGTCGGGCCTGCGCAGCAGCACCATGAGTGGCGCTTGTTGCGGCAGCAACGCCAGGTCGTCCACATCGATACCGGTGTCGGAGTGCACGTCTGATGGATCGATGATCTCGGCCATCATCTCGGCGTGCAGCTCGGGGGTCAGGTACCGGAGGCGTTCGGTGGCTCCGGCAACGGCCGCGAATCCGGCGAGGGCACTGCGCTCGGTGATCAATCGGACACCGGTGCCGGCGGAACCGCCGGACGACAACGCCGCGATCACACCCGCATCGAGTTCGCTGCCGTCCCCGAACGCGCGGTTGGTGCGACGGTCGAGGATGGGTGTAATGCTCGCGCCGGTTTCGGCGATGTCGCCGAAGTCGACCCGCACCTGGACGTCGTCGCCGTCCCCGACGATGCCGGCTTTGCCGTACACCCCGACGGCTGCGGCTGCGGCAGTCAGGTTGTGCAGCACTGCACCAAGACTCACCGCCGACGACCGGCGCCCGACATCGGCGCTCGACGTCGGCGTCGCGTCCAGCCGCACGGTCACCCCGTCGTCGTCGGACGAGAACCGCCACGGTTGCGAGTTGCCGGCGGACGGTGCGCGCGATCCTGCGAACAGCACCGCATCGCGGGCGGTGAGACCGTCGATGATGGTGTGCACATCTGCCGGAACACGTTCGGGCACAACCTCGTCGACAACCGGGGATTCCAGGCCGTCGAGAATCGAATCGAGGTCCACGCGCACCCGGCCGGAGGGGAGGTCCTCGCCTCGGACGATCCGGCGCACCGCCGCAGCGACCGTCGCACCGCCGAGAGCCACGTCGCCGCCGAGCTGCGGCCAGGCAGACAGGGTTCGGCCCATCTCCAGCGCCGACGCCGCCATGCGCGCCGTCAGCCGTGCCCCGTCGAGGATCTTCACCGCGAACGGCGCCTTCTGCTCGGTGGTGAGTCCGGCGAGGGCCTCGGAGTCGAAATCTCCGAGCAGGCCATGGAACAGCGGCCGGTCGGGTTCGAGATCGAAACGTTCGACGTCGAGCACGCCGCCATCGCTGGTTTCCATGATCACCGGAATCCCCAGAGCCCTGGCCCGATCCCGTACCAACACTTTGGCGTCGAAGGAGTCGCACTCTTCGATCACCACATCGAGCCCGTCGAGAAACGCATCGATCGTCGCCGCCTCGGCGCCTCCCTGATGCACCTGCACATCGAGGTAGGGGTCGAGTTCGGCGATCCGGCGGGCCGCGACCACTGCTTTGTTCACCCCGATGTCGAAGACCGACCCCGGCACCCGGTTGAGGTTGGTGAGTTCGATCTCATCGAAGTCGGTCAGTCGCAACTGCCCACAGAGCCCTTCCAGAGCGAGCGTGTGCGCGACCACATGACCGACACTCAGACCGACCACACCGATACGCAGCGTGGCCGCGTGATCTTGCTCGACGGCTGACAGCTTGTTTCGGTTCCGATCGAGCCGCAACCTCCGGTATGCGGCCGGGCCGAGTAGATGCACCGCTTTGCCGCGCCACGGGTAGTGGATCCAGCGACTGCCGTCGGCTTCCGGCGAGCCGCTCGGAGGGGGCACAAGCTTCTCTGCCGCCTCGGTCAACTCGGCGGTCAGATCGATGAAGTCGACCGCGCCATCGGCTCGGAGTCCATCCAGCTTGAGCTGGTCCTTCGAGGATCGCGGATCGAGAATCTCGACGGCCGCCCCTCCTGCCGGCGTGTGATCCTGCGCTGGCGCGGGCACGGCACCGCCTCCTCATCCGTCTTCTACGTCGTTTCCTGGCCAAGTGGCCAGCTGTAGTGAGACGTTATACCGATGCAGTCGTCTCTTCAGAAATGGGGGAAACTGAAATGCGTGGCGTGAGAAAGTTCGCCAATAAAGGCTCGCAGCAAGCGAATACGCGGGATCGAACAAAAGAAAATCACATCTTAACGATATCTCATCGTAGTCCGGGATATGGCGACGCCCACAGCGGCGATGACACGTCCACACTCCACGAGCGACAATTGACCAGATGAACCTCGCGGTGAACCCGTTTTCTACGCCGAACTAAGTGGCGCCGCAAGCCATCACCCATCAACAATTGTCTTTAATGAATTGATGATGTATCAGTGCAAACCCCTCAACCCAGGAGTCTCAGTGACTACAGACTATGTGAACGCCCACCGTTTCTCGCGCACCGACATCCCCGCGAGTGATATCCAGACGCAGGTCCTGACTGTCAGGGGTTCGACGTCGCTCGTCGTCGCAACACCCTCGTCCGACCCGGGCCTATGGCTCGACTACCTCGACGGCGCCCGGGCGTCGTACGCGTCACACGGCGTCTCCATGGCCCTCGAATACGACACCGTGGTGCGCGGTGAGTGCACCTCGTTGTTCTACGCGGCAGTCGACGAGGACGGCACCGTCATCGGCGGCGTCCGCGCTCAGGGTCCGTACGTCGACCCGCATCAATCACACGCACTGCTGGAGTGGGCGGGCCAGCCCGGCCTGGAACTGGTCACCGAGGCGATCCGGTCACGGCTGGACGAGGGCATCGTCGAGATGAAGACCGCCTGGGCGGCCGACGGTCCCGCCGCACCGACCGTCGCCGGCATGCTCGCACGCCTGGCCATTCCAACGTTCACGCTGATGGGTACGCGCTACATCATGGCGACGGCCGCCGATCACGTACTGCGCCGGTGGGAGTCGGCCGGCGGTCGCGTGGCCGAGGACATCCCGGCCTCGCCGTACCCCGACAACCGCTACCGCACCAGCCTGATGTGGTGGGACCGGGAAACCCTGGCCGCCGACGCCGACCCGGCGGTGTACGCACAGATGGTGGCCACCTCGGCGCCGCTGACCACCAACCGTCAGAGTCTGTTCTCGCCGTCGCGTGCGGGAGCCGCCTGATCTTTGTCGGTGACCCGACGCATCAGTGCCAACACGCCGACGTTGCGGGTCGTGTCCACGATCCTGACGGTCGGCTCAGATGGTGGCCCTGGGGTCCATTGGATCGCCGGGGCCACCATGGACACCACTTTGTTGCGGCCACCGTTCTTCGCGTAATAGACGCTCTGGTCGGCCATTCGGGTGAGCGTATCGATGACCTTGTCGATATTGGGTGTCCCGGCGGCGGTTTTTCCCAAAGGCGCCTGCACGGCGCCGACGCTGATCGTGACAGGACATTTTTCCGCGACTGCCAACCGAATGTTTTCGGCTATCTCGAAGAACTCTTCTCGATTGTCGGAGGCGTACATGACGACGAACTCCTCGCCGCCGAATCGGCTGATGAGAGAAAAGGGCGGCGCCGCGCTCTCGATTTTCGCGACGGCGTCCACCAACACCGCGTCGCCTGCTGCATGGCCGAGGGCGTCATTGACCTTTTTGAAGTCGTCGATGTCGATCATCATGAAGCCCACGCACTTTCCGTGCACAACAATCCATTCCAGCAGACGACTGCTGCTGTTGAGGAATCCACGCCGGTTGAGGATGCCGGTGAGCGGATCGGTGTCACCCAGTTTGGCCACGCGCGACAACGCGAAATCGAGCGATCGGCGTAGTGCACCGACCATGAAAACCGGTACCAGGACGGTGGTCACCGAGGCACCACCGGCAACCATCACCGCGACCCACGACGTGGCGTTGAGAGTGGACAGGTAAACGGCGAGCCCCATCGCGAACACCGCGAACGAAATGGTCACCCGAAGCGACGAGGCCATGGCCGCGATGGCGGGAATTGCGGCCAGCAGAGCGACAATTGCTCGCGAAACGGCAGGATCTGTCACGAGATAGGCAGCCCAGGCGACACCGACCATCCCACCGAAACCGAGTATCGCGAACTGCCGATCGGTCAACCGCCCCACGTAAAGAGTGATCGCAAATGTAATGGCCGAGAAAAGCCAGATCACCGTGAGATACTTGAATCCGCCGGCGACGATGAGCGACGGTGCGATCAATGCGAAGACCGGCAACCCGATTGCGCCGAAGGTGCTGATGAGTACGGCAGTCGAACGCGCGTCGAAGCGTTCGAAATACCGTGAACTCACTGTCGCAGCCTGCCCATCCCCGTGGAAAGTAGCTCGAACCCACCGCGCATTCGTCGATGCCGAAGATGGGGTTGCACAATCGTATCCCGCGGAGGCTTCACGAAACCCGATGGTGCACCCAGCTCGGGTCGCACGGCTCCATGCAGTGTAGACAGCCGACGGGAACCCGACCAGGCACATAGAGCGCAATCGTCCGATGGAGGTATTCTCAAGGCGACCCAGCTCGTGTAATGGGAGCCCGACCCGGTGTCGGTTCCGCAGGTGGGCAGGAAGGTTGGGCATGCCGCTCCCCCCATCGTCGCCCGGGTCCGCCCGCGACGGAATCACGGAGATCCGCGCTTGCACCGCTCACCTCGACTTCGATTTCCTCGGCGTCTCGGTGGTCTGCCTGGACCCGACCGGCCTCCTCGCAGGCGCGGTCGGCTGGGATCCGTCAGAGAAGATGAGGCCTGCGGCCCACAGTGCGCTGGTCGAGATGCTCGGGCGCGCATGCACGGTGTCGGTGGGACCCTACAACGACCTTCTCACCGTGTGTTTCGACGTCAGGGCCATCGCACCGGAAACGGTGGAACGCCTGATCTCGGAGTGTCTGACGCGACAACTCGATATCGAGGGTGGCGGATACTTCGTCCCGGCCTGTCAGGGTCTGGCCATCTCTTCGGTGGTCACCACCGCCACCGACGTGGCCGACCTCGTCCAGGCAGCGATCTCCGCGGTCCACTACGCGATCGTCGACGGCGACACGGTGGCGCACGCGACCCCTGACTCGATCGCCCGATTGCAGACCGAGGTTTCGAGGACCACCGAGTTGTCGAACGCGGTCGGAACCGACTTCGCGCTCTATTACCAACCGATCATCGACATCACGACGATGAAGACGGTCGGTTACGAGTCGCTGCTGCGGTGGCGGGTGGCCGACGAGGTCCGCAAGCCCCACGACTTCCTCGACGCCGCTGAGGCCACGTCGCTCATCGTCCCGATCGGCCGCTGGGGAGTGCAGGAGGCCCTGGAACAGCTCGCGATCTGGCGGGCCGCATCCGCGCCCCCCGGCCTGTTCGTCTCGGTCAACTTCTCTGCTCGGCAGTTGCAAGACCGGACACTGCCCGAACTCATTGCCACGACCCTCGAAACCACCGGTGTACCCGCCGACGCGCTGTGGGTCGAGGTCACCGAGCGGGATCTCATCGAGGTCGGTTCGCCCGCGTCGGCGACGCTCATCGAGCTCGACGCGCTGGGGTGCACCGTCTGCGTCGACGACCTCGGCACCGGGTTCGCGGCGCTGCGGTACATGGTCGAGCAGCCCGTGCAGGTGGTCAAGGTCGATCGGTCCCTGGTCGCGAAGGTGGGCACAGACGACAACACCATGCACAGCATCGTCAAGGCCGTCTGTGCTCTCTCGAGCTCACTCGGGATGGCGACCGTTGCCGAAGGTGTCGAAGATCCGGGACAGATCGCGCAGCTGCGAGAGATCGGATTCACCCATGGGCAGGGCTACCTGTTCGGCAAACCCGCCCCGGCCGACGAGATCACCCTCGACGCGTGATCGGCGCTCGCCTTTACATTCACAAACCCGCTACATTCCCAAACCCGCGGCGAGTGTCTGCCAGCTCATCGCCCGCGTATCTCGCTCGGAGACGTGCGTGGGAGTCAGCGGCCACGCGATCGCCAGGTCGGGATCGGCGAACGCGACGCTGATGTCCTCGGTGGCGTCATGGGTCCGGTCGATGCGGTAGCAGACGTCGGCGATCGGCGTCAGCGCCTGGAATCCGTGGAGGAAGCCCGCGGGAACGAACAGGTGCGCGAACGTCTCGTCGTCGAGTTGGAACGCCTGCTGCCTGCCGAAGGTCGGTGAGCCGGGCCGGATGTCGACCAGCACGTCGTACACCGCGCCGTGGGCACACCGGACCAGTTTCGCCTCACCCTCTCCGGATCGACCATGCATGCCGCGGACCACACCCTGCACCGACCTCGACTGGGAATCCTGGACGAATGTGCTCGACCGCCCCGGTTGACCCACGGCCTCGTCGAAGATCTCGGTGTCGAAAGTTCGGGTGAACAGCCCCCGCGCATCTCGATGCGGTTGCGGCACCATGAGCAGGACGTCGTGTAATTCGGTAACTTCAATGCGCACCCCACCTATGCTGCACCAGAAACGAGGTCCGTGAGATGACTTGCCGAGCCTGCGGCGGGGCGGTCACCGAGCGTGTCCTGGATCTCGGCGATCAGCCTGCCGCGGACAACTTCCCGCCTGCCGATGCGCCGGTGGTCGCAGCAGAGACAGCTCATCCTCTCGCAATGGATCTGTGCCTGACGTGCGGTCTGGCCCAACTGGCCGACGACGACACCGTCACCGACGAACCACGCGGGGTAGAACCCCAGGCCCTGATCGACCAGGCCGTCGACGCGATCACACAGGTCGCGGGGGCCGGCTGGCTCGACGGCCGCGGTTCCGTCACCGAGTTCGCGAGCCCCCACGGCGGCTCGTGGTTACCGCATCTGTTCGAGCGCGGGTTGTCCCCGGTGGCCGATGGGGATGCCGCCGCCGTGGTCGTCGACACCTTCTCGGTGATGCACGAGCCGGACCAGGCCGCGGCGTTCGCGACCCGCGCCCGAACCGTCACCCCCGATGGTGTGCTCCTGCTCCAATTCCACTCACTGGTCACCATTGTCGAACAGGGCCAGTGGAACGCCCTGCGCCACGGGCACTTTGCCTACTACTCGCTGGCAGCACTGCAGAAGCTGCTCGCGGCCGCCGGGATGTCTGTGGTCGAGGCCTGGAGCTTCGACCTCTACGGCGGTACCCACCTGATCGCGGCCGTGCACGGCGCCGGGGTTGCCCCGTCGGCGAAGGTCACCGAGATCCTCGACCACGAGGCGCAGCTCGGCATCACCGAGCCCGAGGTGGTCGCCGGACTGCAGACCGCAGCCGACGGACACGTCGGGCGCCTCGAACAATGGCTGGTCGATCAGCGGAACGCGGGCCGGCGGGTGTGCGCCTACGGCGCCGCGTCCCGGGCGAGTGCGGTCTTCTACCGCGCCGGGGTCGACCGGTCCCTGGTGACCGCGATCGCCGACGCCTCGACCGCCAAGCAGGGACGCCGGATGCCCGGCACCGACGTCCCCATCACATCGCCCGAAGAGATGATCGACATGCGTCCGGATCAGGTGTTACTAATGCTTCCGGACCTTCTCGCGGAGGTCTCGGCCCACTTTCCCCAGCTCGACGGCCGGTGGGTCCTCGACGACCCCGACGGTCGATGAGTCCGATCCGGAGCCCCGGAGCCGGTCTCGTGTCCGAGTTTGAGGTTAACTATTTGCTGTCGGGAGACAGTTCGACTCGGTGATCGCCGGGTCAAGGGAGGACTAAGACGTTGACGTGCCGTTTGTGTGGCAGCGATGCGCTGCTCAGTGTGCTCGATCTCGGGGCCACGCCTCCGTGTGAAAAGTTCCTGCGCGCCGAAGAACTCGATCAGCCCGAGGCCACGTTCCCGCTGCACATGAGGATCTGCGAGGAGTGCTTCCTCCTGCAGATTCCCGCGCTGATCACCCCCGAGGACACCTTCACCGACTACGCGTATTTCGCGTCGTTCTCCGACAGCTGGGTCGCGCATGCCAAGGCGTTCGTCGACGGCGCCATCGAGCGGGTCGGCCTCGACTCCGACTCACTCGTCGTCGAGGTCGCCAGCAACGACGGCTACCTGCTCCAGCACGTCGTCGCGGCAGGCATTCGATGCCTCGGGATCGAACCCTCGGTGAACGTGGGCGAGGCGGCCCGCGATCGCGGGGTACCGACCCTCACGGCCTTCCTCACCCCGGAGACCGCAACCGCGGTGCGCGCCGAACACGGCCCTGCGGCGCTCGTCGCGGCAAACAACGTCTACGCGCACATCCCCGACCTCCTCGGCTTCACCCAGGGCCTGCGGACCCTGCTGGCCGACGACGGCTGGCTGAGCATCGAGGTCCATCACGCGCTGAATCTGGTTGCGCTGGCCCAATTCGACACTGTCTATCACGAGCATTTCCAGTACTACACGGTGCTCGCTGCGAGCCGGGCTCTCGCGACCGCCGGCCTCACTCTTGTCGACGTCGAACTCTTGCCCACACACGGTGGCTCGATTCGGTTGTGGGCCAGGCCCGACACCGTCGATCACACGCCGGAGCCGTCGGTCGAGGCCGCTCTGGCCCTCGAACGCGAGGCCGGACTGCACGAGCTGGACGGCTACCGCAGCCTCCAGGACCAGACCGACAAGATCCGCCGCGATCTGCTGAAATACCTACTCGAACAGAAGGATCTGGGCAAGCGGGTGGTTGCCTACGGCGCGCCCGGTAAAGGCAACACCCTGCTCAACTACAGCGGGATCCGGCCCGATCTCATCGAATACATCGTCGACCGCAACCCGTACAAGCACGGCCGCTTCACCCCGGGCACCCGGATACCGATCTTCCACCCCGACCGGATCGAGGCCGACCGGCCGGACGTCGTGGTGGTGCTGCCCTGGAACCTGCGCACCGAACTCACCGCGCAGCTGCAGTACGTACTCGAGTGGGGCGGCGAACTCGTCTATCCACTACCGGAACTCACGGTCATCGATTCGAAGCACAAGGGAGTGGAGCTCACATGAAGGTGGTCTTGTTCTGCGGCGGCTACGGCATGCGCATGCGCAACGATGTCGGCGAGGGTCTGCCCAAGCCCATGCAGATGGTGGGCTCGCGTCCCCTGCTCTGGCATGTGATGCGGTACTACGCCCACTTCGGCCACACCGAGTTCATCCTCTGCCTCGGCTACGGCGCCCAGTACATCAAGGAGTATTTCCTCAATTACGCCGAGACCGAGTCCAACGACTTCGTCCTGAGCGACGGCAAGGTCGAGCTCCTCTCCTCCGACATCAGCGATTGGTCGATCACTTTCGCCGACACCGGGTTGGAGTCACCGATCGGTGAACGTCTACGCCGGGTCCGCAAGCACCTCGGCGACGACGAGCACTTTCTCGCGAACTACGCCGACGTGCTGACGGATGCACCGATGGACGACATCATCAAGCGCTTCCACGAATCGGGGGCCACCGCATCGATGATGGTCGTGCCGCCGCAGTCGTCCTTCCACTGTGTCGAGCTCGGTGAGGGCAGCACCGTCACAGGCATCACCCCGGTCAGCGAGTTCCCGATCTGGGAGAACGCCGGCTTCTTTGTGTTGTCCCAGGCCATTTTCGACCTGCTCCCCCCGGGCGGCGATCTGGTCGCCGATGTCTGCGGCAGCCTCGCCGGGACCGGAAAGCTGTATGCCTACCAGCATCTCGGTTTCTGGAAGCCGGCCGACACCTTCAAGGAGCGCGCCGAACTCGACGAGTCCTACCATCGCGGCGACCGCCCCTGGGTGCTGTGGAATCGCCCGGAAGCGCCGGTCTGATGATTTCTCTGCTGGCGTCGGTGTCGGAGGTGGCGCTGATCGGTGCGCACTGCGACGACATCGCGATCGGCATGGGTGGGACCCTGCTGACCCTGGCCGCGGCGAACCCGGGCCTGCGGGTGCGGGCGTTGATCCTGACCGGCGGGGGCAGCGAGCGCGAAGCCGAGGAACGCGGCGCGCTCGACGCGTTCTGCCCCGGCGGGGCAGTGGAGGTGACCATCGGCGATTTCCCCGACGGCCGCCTGCCCGCGCACTGGAACGAGGTCAAGAACACCGTGGCGGCGTTCGCCCGAACCACCTCTGCCGACGTGGTTTTCGCGCCGCAGCGACACGACGCCCACCAGGATCACCGGCTCCTCGCCGAGATCGCCCCCACCGAGTTCCGCGATCACCTGATCCTCGGGTACGAGATCCTCAAGTGGGAGACCGACACCCCACAGCCCCAGGTGTTCCTGCCGCTGTCCACCGACGTCGCGCAACGCAAGGTCGAACTGCTCATCGAGCATTATCCGTCGCAGGTCAGACATGACTGGTTCGGGGACGGGTCGGCGTTCCTCGCCCTCTCCCGCCTCCGGGGCGTGCAGTGCCGCGCGCCCCACGCCGAAGCGCTGATACTGGAAAAAGCCCAATTGAGTTTCGAAAGGCCATGACATGCGTGTACTGATCACCGGCAACCAGGGGTACCTGGGCACCGTGATGACCGAAGTCCTCACCGCAGAAGGACATTCGGTCACCGGGCTCGACTCCGGGTACTTCGCCGACTGTGTGATGGGCGCGGCGCCCACCGATCCGGTGACCATCAACAAAGATCTCCGCGACGTCACCCCCGACGACCTGGCAGGCATCGACGCCGTCATCCACCTCGCCGCGCTGTCCAACGACCCGCTGGGCTACCTCGAACCCGGGATCACCCACGACATCAACCACCACGCCTCGGTGCGGCTGGCGAGGGCCGCCAAGGAGGCCGGCGTGAGCCGGTACCTGTACGCGTCCACCTGCTCGGTGTATGGCGCGGCCGGTGACGGCCTCGTCACCGAAGACGCCGAGCTCAATCCGCTGACGCCGTACGCCGAGAGCAAGGTGCGCGTCGAGGCCGACGTCGCCGAACTCGCCGACTCGTCGTTCTCGCCGGTATTTCTGCGCAACGCAACCGCTTTCGGCTTTTCCCCTCGTCTGCGCGCCGACATCGTCCTCAACAACCTCGTCGGACACGCGGTCTACACCGGCGACGTGCGGGTGTTGTCCGACGGCACCCCGTGGCGACCGCTCGTCCACGCCCGCGACATCGCGCTCGCGTTCTCGCTGTCGCTGTCGGCGCCGACAGAGGCCATCCACTGCGCCGCGTTCAACGTCGGCTCGGAACTCAACAACGTCACCGTCGCGGAGATCGCGGAGGCGGTCGTCGACGCGGTACCCGGCTCCAAGCTGCTGATCACCGGCGAGAACGGTGCCGACCCGCGGTCGTACCGGGTCGATTTCAGCGCGATTCGCAAGGCCCTCGGTTACGAGGCGCAGTGGAGCATCGCCGACGGTGCCGTCGAGCTGACCCGCGAGTACCAGGCGGCCGGGATCACCGGCGACGAGTTCTTCAGCCGGTTCACGCGTCTGACGCATCTCGAGAAGCTCCAGGCGGCAGGCGTTCTCGACGATTCCATGCGCCGCCTCCCGGTCGGCAGCTGAGCCGTGGGCCGCTCGTTCACCCGTTCGACGGAGCTGCAGGCCCGCCTGCACGACCTGGTCCCCGGCGGGGCACACACCTACGCCAGGGGTTCGGACCAGTACCCCGAGGAGATGGCGCCGATCCTGGTTCGGGGCAAGGGTGCGCACGTCTGGGACGTGGACGGCAACCAATTCGTCGAATACGGGATGGGGCTGCGGTCGGTCACCCTGGGCCACGGTTACGAACCCGTGGTGGCGGCGGTCTCTGCGGCAATCGTGGACGGGGTCAACTTCTCGCGTCCCACCGAGCTGGAACTGGCTGCGGCCGAAGACTTCCTCGACTTGGTCCCGACCGCAGAGATGGTCAAGTTCGCCAAGAACGGCTCCGACGTCACCACCGCCGCCATCCGGCTGGCCCGAGCGGTCACCGGCCGCGAGGGCGTGGCGATGTGCACGCAGCCCTTCTTCTCCGTCGATGACTGGTTCATCGGGACATCCGAGATGAACGGCGGCATCCCGGATTCGCAGACGGCACAGTCGCATCAGTTCAGCTACAACGATCTCGATTCGCTCGATCGGGTGCTGAGTGGGCGGTCGATCGCCTGCGTGATCCTCGAGGCCGCCACCGCTCTCGCCGAACCCGAACCGGGATTTCTCGAGGGCGTACGAGCGGCATGCGACAAGTACGGCGCCCTGCTGATCTTCGACGAGATGATCACCGGGTTCCGCTGGTCCGAACACGGCGCACAGTCGCTGTACGGCGTCACCCCTGACCTGTCGACGTGGGGCAAAGGCCTGGGCAACGGGTTTCCGATCGCTGCGCTCGCCGGACGCCGGGAGTTCATGGAACGCGGTGGCCTACGCACCGATCACGAACGCGTCTTCTTGCTGTCGACAACCCAGGGCCCCGAACGGGGTTCCCTCGCGGCGTTTCGAGCGGTGGTCGCGGCCTACCGCCAGAGCGATCCGATCGGCCAGATGGAACGGGTCGGCGCCCTGCTCGCCGACGGCGTCAACGCCGCGGCACGCGAGGCGGGCGTCGAAGGTTTTGTCGAGGTCATCGGCCGACCATCCTGCGAGATCTTCGTGACCCGCGATCCCGAAGGCAATGCCTCGCAACCGTTCCGAACCCTGTTCATGCAGGAACTCCTCGACCGCGGAGTGCTCGGCCAGTCCTTTGTCACCTCCGCCGCCCACACCGACGCCGACATCGAACTCACCATCGAGGCCACACGCGCCGCGCTCGGGCCCTATGCCCGCGCACTGGAGGCCGGCACCACCGACGGACTGCTCCGCGGCCGCCCGGTCGCACCTGCCGTACGCCGATACGCACACCCGCGCCGCCTCCCCTAGCCGGGGGCTACGCGAGGACGTCGTCGACGACCTTCGCCATCCGTTCGCCGAAGTTGTGACGCGAGAACCCTTCGGCCCACGTTCGGATCTCCCGCGAATCGTGCTCGCTCGTCTCGAACGTCGACATCGCCTCGGCGAGACCGGCAACCACGTCGTCATCAGTGCCTGGCGTGACCAGTTTTCCGGTGGAACCCGGGATCACGGTGTCGAGTGCACCGCCCGCACCGAGGGCGATCACGGGGGCTCCGGTCGCCATCGCCTCGACGGGGACGATCCCGAAATCCTCGATGCCGGGCATGAGAAGCGCTGTGGTCCGCCGATAGAGATCGAGTAACTGCTCGTGGGGGACGCGACCGAGGAAGACGGTGTCGTCAGCGGCCATCTCCCGACAGGCTTCCATCGACCGGCCATCACCGACGACGACGAGGCGCTTGCCGGCCCGCCGTGCCGCCTTGACCGCAAGGTCTGGCCGCTTGTAGGGCACCATCCGTCCGGCGAGCAGGAAGAAGTCCTCGCGCTCCACCGAGAAGTCCGGAGTGAAGCCGTGGGTGTCCACCGGAGGATGGACGACGACGGCCTCGCGGCCCCACCACTGCTGGATCCGGTCCGCGACGGCGCTGGAGTTAGCGACGATCTGATCGAGGCGATCGACGGCCGCGAGCTCACCCCTCCGTGCCATCCGCGACAATCCCGACAGCACGGCGGCGCCGGCTGCACCGCCCGCCTCCTGCGCGCGGAACGTCGCGTCCCAGGCCCAGCGCGCCGGGCTGTGCACGTAGGCGATCACGGGGGCCTCGGTGGCAAAGGCCACCTGGGTGGCGAATGCGTGGTGGCTCACGACGACCGCATCCACCGCGCCGAGATCCATGCCACGAAATGCCCTCGGCAACAACGGTGCCAATGGGGCGTACGACTTGTGACCGAGAAGTCGGTAGGGACCGTCGAGCCACGTGGTCACCGGCGGCGACGACAATCCGGCCGGCGTGCCGGACTGGCGGGCGATAGGGACGTGGACAGTTGCCTGCGGCCAGGTCTTCGAGAACTGTTCGACAACGTGCTCAGAGCCCGCAACCTCGGTGAACCGCTCGTGCACGATCGCCATCCGCGGTTCGCTCATGCTTGCTCCACGCCGCTTCGCCCTCTCCCTGCTGGTCCTCCCCGCACCTGCGTACGCGGTGTGTCATTGCCGAACCTACCACCCCGGTTAGCGATCGGCAGGTTGCTCCGTCGCCGCCTGACGTGCGCAAACGACGAGGCGTGAGCCGATATACGCACCAACTGGAAGGATGGACGACGTGTCCGCGCCTCTCCCCCACGAATCGCCTGACGACGCCGGGCCTCCGGTCGACCTGTTGTTCGATGTACGCCACATCCGGCAGAGCGGCATCGGCACCTACATCAGGACCCAGCTGCGTTACCTCGAGCAGGTGATGAGCGAGCGGGGAATGACCCTCGCGATCCTCGCCGATCGAGACACAGCACCGGCGGTCAGCCCTACCACTCGGGTGATCCATTCCGATCCTGCCGGCGCCCGGATGTACTCCGCCGGTGAGCAGCGGGCGTGGGATCACGCACTGACAGTGGCCCGACCACGGGCACTGTGGGTCCCGCACTACCCGTTCCCGGTGGCCCTGCTGCGACGCCGCCACCGCGGCGTCCAGTTCTTCTCGACTGTGCACGACACCCTCCACATCGAGGACGAATCGCTCAGCAATCAGGGGACGGCACGGCGCACCTACGCGCGCGTGATGCTCCGCCTCACGGCAAAGCGGGCCGCGACGATCTTCACCCCATCCGAGGCGACGGCGCGGGCGCTGACCGACTTCACGGCGTCGGCCAACGTCTCGGTGACGCCCATCCCTGTGGACGACGCGTGGCTGGCGCCGGTGGACCCTGCGCTGTCACCGTTTGCGCCCCGGTACTTTCTCTACGTCGGAAACATCAAGCGCCACAAGAACCTCCTCGTTCTCCTCGACGCCTTCACCAAGGTCTTGGACTCGGTGCCACACACGTTGGTGATCGCCGGCAGCGGCGACACCCTCCGAACGCTCGACGAGCGCGTCAACCAACTCGTCGACGAGCTCGGTGACCGCGTCGAGGTGCCCGGCAGGCTGCCGTTCGACCAGCTACGCGCCATGGTCGCCCGTGCCGACCTGCTGGTCATGCCCTCGCTCTACGAGGGCGCAGGCCTCCCACCTGTCGAAGCGATGGCCTCACATACGGCAGTCCTGTCGTCGAACATCGCGGTGCTGCAGGAGACGTGTGGCGATGGCGCGGACTACTTCGATCCGTACGACGCCGGCGCCCTCGCGGAACTACTCCGGAAGTTCTCCGACGATGACTCCGCGCGAGGCGAATTGCGCGATCGCGGGTGGTCGCATGTGACGCGGCGCCAGGCCGCCATCGACCCGACGAAGACCGCGACGGCGATCTGCGCCGCGCTCGACGGCACGAGCCCGTGACGAACGGGAAGGTGCCCAAGGTGTCCCGACGACGCCTTCTCGGCGCGATACCCGTTGTCGCCGTTCTTGCCGCATGTTCCGGGGCGCCGGTTCGCGGCTCGACGCGCAACATTCGTGACCACGGCGCAGTGGGAGACGGGGTCAGCGATGATGCCGCTGCCATCACGGCCGCCGTCGCCGAACTGAAGTCCGGGGACACGCTCGCCTTCCCGGCGGGCACGTATCGCTTCGGCCGGCTGGATCCGGCGGGCGGCGCTGCGATATCGATTGCCGGACTCTCTGACGTGACCATCGATTTCGACGCCGGCGCCGAACTCGTGATGGACAATCTGGCATCGGACGGGGCCGGCACCAGTCACGGCATCGTGGTCCGCGGCCCGGCGACGGGTATCTCGCTCCTCGGTGTCGCCGTGCGGTGGGCCACGCAGCCGGCGGAACGGTCCATGGGCGACGGGATCCGGGTGGTCGGCTACCCATCAGAATCTTCCGGCGTGCCGGACGGGTGGTCCGGTTCCGAGGGCCGTGCGTCCCGGATAACACTGCAAGGCTGCAGAATACAGTCATCGCCTCAGGCGGGCGTGATCATGATGGGGGTGTCCGACCTCACGGTCACCGACCTCGAGGTGCACGACACCATGGCCGACGGTCTCCACTTCAACGCCTGCCGGCGCGGACAGGTCACCAACTACACGGCGACGAACACCGGAGATGACGGTCTGGCACTGGTGACCTACTACTCGTCCGACGACACCTTCGACAACAGCGCGGAGACCTTCTCGCTGTCCGAGCTGAGCGACTGGTCCGATGCAGACCTGACCATCAGCAACGTCACGATCAACGGGGGCAACGCAAACGGCGTCCGTCTCGCAGGCGTCAACCGATCGACACTCACCGACGTGAGTGTCCGGGGAGTGCGCACCGGGGCCGGTGTCATCATCGACTCCGCCGCCGCCGACTCGGATGCGGACTGGGACTATCTCGCTTCTCGCGGGGTCTCCATCGAAGGCTTGACCGTCGACAGCTCCGACAGCGGATTCCACGTACTCGCACGACCAGCAGGTGCGACCGACGACAGATTCAGCCGCTTCGACGTCGATGTGTCCGGCGTGCAGATTCGCGATTGCCCCCGGTGGTCGGTACTCGTCGAATCACTCTCGGACAGGCCCGTCAGCGGCGTTCGATTGCGAGACTGCACGGTGTCGGCGAGCGGAATCGACGACCGTACGGGCATCGTCGGCCTGCAGACGTCCCAGGGCGTGACGTTGGGGAAGATCTCCATCACGAGCAGTGAACCGGCAGTGGCGTTCTCTGCCAACGACTCGGCACGACTGCAGGTCGACGAACTCGGCATCGTGGTGACCTCGGCGGGCCCCGACCCCACCGCTGCGGGACCGCTGGCACAGTTCCAGAACTCGACGGGCTCGATATCGACCGCGAATGTGCAATGGCCCCAGGCGCCGTCGAGCTGGAGCCCCATTGCGATCACCGGCGCAACATGCACCGACGGGTCACAAACGACCAGTTCACTGGTGCAATTCGGCACCCTGACCACCCGGCCGACCACCGCTGCCGGACCCATCGACGACGGCTGCTGACCGCGGCTGCGACCTGTCGGGCGCACCGATGTCTCGACGTCGTCGACGCCAACGATTCGGAGTCATAAGCGACACGTTTGCGTAACTAACCGTTTTGCCGACTATTCGAGACGTACGTTTTTGATCGTGGCGTTCATCTTCCGTGCGTCGCTCGATCTATTGGCTCTCCACCAACTATTCGAGGCAATATGCGCAGCACTGAAAAGCTAGTGATTGTGCCCGAAAGGTCCATCTCGCGGTTGTCACGACGAGGTTTCATCGGAATCGTCGCTGCGGCCGGGGTTCTCAGCGCCTGCCCGGCCGTCGCGTCGGGGGCGACCCGGATCGTCCGCGACTTCGGCGCTGTCGGCGACGGGATCCGCGACGACTCCGCAGCCATCACCAACGCCGTGTCCCAGTTGCGATCCGGGGACACCCTACGTTTCCCTCCCGGGAAATATCGTTTTGCACAACGAAATCCGGCCGGTGGGGCCGCGATGACCATTGCCGGCCTGTCCAACGTCACCGTCGAGTTCGAACCCGGTGCCGAACTCTTGATGGACAACCTGGCATCCGATGGGGCCGGTACGAGTCATGGCATCGTTGTCCGTGGTCCGGCATCGCGAGTCACGCTCCGAGGTGTCGTCGTGCGCTGGAAGACGCAGCCCGCACTTCGGTCGATGGGAGACGGGATCCGCGTGGTCGGGTACCCCTCGACGTCCACCAGTGTGCCGGCCGGCTGGACCGGTTCGAAGGGGCCGGCCTCGTATGTGTCCCTACTGAATTGCTCGGTCACGTCCAGCCCCCAGGCCGGGGTGATCATGATGGGCGTATCCAATCCCACCGTCACCGGCCTCCGCGTCAACAAGACGATGGCAGACGGACTCCACTTCAATGCGTGCCGTCGTGGGAAGGTCAGCGACTACATCGCCACCGATACCGGCGACGACGCACTGGCGCTGGTCACCTATTACTCCGCGACGAACGGATTCGACAACGCTTCGCAGACGTTCTCCCTGGCACAGCTGGGCAGCTGGTCCGATGCCGACTTCACGATCTCTGCCGTCACCGTCGCCGGCAGTCGCGCCAACGGGGTACGCATCGCCGGGGCAAACGGGGCCACCCTGACGGACCTGACGATCCGGGGAGCACAATCCGCCGCCGGCGTGGTGTTCGACTCCGCGTCGCCCGGCGCAGACGCGGGCTGGCAATATGCCGCGTCCCGCGCAATCCGCCTCGACCGCGTCACCATCGAGAACTGTCAGACCGGACTGCAGGTTCTCGCGCGTCCGAACGGGTCGACGGGAGACATGTTCAGCCGCTTCGGCATCGATGTCTCCGGACTGACGATCCGCTCGTGTCCTCGCTGGTCGGTGATCCTCGAGTCATTGGGCGCCGCTGCCAGCGGGATAACAATCCGGGACTGCACGGCCACTGCGTCTCAGATCGCCTCCGGAACGGGGATATTCGGTCTGGCAACAACCCGTGGTGTGATCTTGGGAAACATCACGATCAACAGTGACGCTCCGGTCGTCGCCTTCTCCGGGGACAACTCGAGTCTCATCACAGCCACTCTGATCCGCGTGATCGTGACTGCCCCGGCCAACGCTTCGGCCGGGCCGGCGGTCCAATTCCAGGGCTCCGACGGGACGGTCAGAACAGTTGATGTCACGTGGACCGCAGCCAATGTCGGGTGGACGCCCGTCGTGATCGTCGGACGCGCCAACTCCGGCTGCTCCCCGACCAACCCTCCGGTGAAGATCACCACGCTCCGCGTCGTGCCCACCACGCTCACCAGACCACGAGAGGTCCGGTGCTAGCGAAAGCGGGTGCGAGACAGGGAACGTCACCTCTCTGTCGTCGGCGGCACCGCCCGTCGGCGACCTTCTCCGCCGGTGGATAGGAACGTGCCCCCCGCACTGCCATTCGCACGCGGCAACGTGGAGAGAAGACGGTCCACGGAAAGGCCCGCGGTGCGACCGCGGCCCGACCTCGACGTTGCTCGGGGGTATCCGTTGAGGACTACGCCGACCACCGGGACATCGGCGAGCGACAACCGTTCGAGGGCATCACTCAAGTCGTTGTACCGGGTGCGATTGGACCGCGCGACGACCAGCACGCCATCGGCTGCGCGCGCCAGCACGATCGCGTCAGAAGAGGTACCGAGCGACGTCGAGTCGACGATGACATAGTCGGCGCGCGTCGCCAGGTCCGCGAGCCCTGCCCTCATCCGTCCTGTGGCCAGCAACTCGGAGGGACTGTCCGCGGACGAGCCACCCGAGACGACCCACAGACGCGGCTGCCAACTCGCGCTCGGGAACTCGCCGATGTCGCGCTGGGTGCGCAGATAGTCGGACAACCCGTCGGCGGTGCCACCACCTGCGTGGTGAGCACCCTCCTCCCCGGCTACCAGAGCGGCGTCTACGAATACGACGTCCGAGCCCGCTTCGGCAAGTGCCACCGCAAGATTGACAGCAGTTGTCGTCTTTCCATCGCCATCGGTCGCACTCGTCACGACGATTGTCCGGAAGCCGTGGTTGTCCGGTTGCTCACCCGTGATCGTGGTTCGCAGTCGGCGGAAGGCCTCGGCAGCGCCGCCCGAACCGCGGAAGTCGACGAGGCCGGATGAGGAGAGCGATTTGTCTGCCGGAATGCTGGCCACCACCGGCCCCGACAGGAACGTACCGAGCGCGGTGTCGCCCTGGACGCGGCGGCTGAGCTGGGCCCGCAGGTAGCTGTACAACAAGCCGACCAACAGTCCGGCGGCGATCCCGAGCGCGATGTTGCGCCCGTAGTTGCGGCCGACCCCCGAGGTGTCGGGTGTCGCCGGGGTCACCAGTGACAGTCGCGTCGGGGCCGCCGCGTCGTCACCTGGCGCACCGTTCGCCTGCTCGCCGTCGAGGGCGGCGACAGTCGGTGGGAGAGCCGCCGCGAGCGCGTTGGCGAGGGCAGCCGACTCGTCGGCGTCATCGGTCCGCACGGTGACCGTCAAGATCGCGCTGCCCTCGTTCGCACCTGCAGTCGTTGCATCCCGCACCTGCGACACCGACATCTGAATCCCGCTGTCGGCCAGCGCGGTCGCGATGAGTCGGTCCGACGTCAACAATTCGGTGAAGGCCTCGGTCCGCTGCCGACTGGTGCTCTCGCTGTCGCTGGTCCGCGGCGTCTGGTAGATCGTAGCGGTCGACTCGTAGGCCGGTGCCTGCTGTGTGGTCAGGATGAGGCCGAGTGCGCCACCGACCACCACGCACACGAGCACGACGATCCAGCTGCTCCGCAGCGCGCCGATCGTCGAACGAAGCCAATCACTTCCGACGTTGTCGGGTCGATAGGCGATTCCACGTTGATTGTTACTCACCGGACTTCAGTTCCCCTCTCGAGGCGCGGAGTCCCCGCGCCCTCCCCGCCTTCGTGCTCGCACTGGCGAAGAACGCGCCGACGAGCGTGAGAAGTACGAGGAATACGACAATTCCTTGGGTCAACAATTGGATTCGCCACACCTCGGCGAAGCAGTAACCGATCACTCCCGCGGAGCCCGCGAGTACCGGCCCATAAGTCATGAAACGGCCGAAGATGTACCCGGCCAAAGGGAAGAGAAGCAGTGTGTACAACCAGCCCCAGGCACCGAACTCAGAATAGGTGTCGGCGAACTCGGAGTTGGTGGTGAAGTTGGACGCGGACGACACGGTGAATTCGTATGCGTCTGCGCTCACCGATTCCTTGGAACGGTTGACCTCTGCCGGAACGACAAAGCTGGGGAGCGCGGCGTAGATCGACTCCACCGGTCCCCCGGGCCTCTCGAAGCTACCCCGCATGATGGCGTCCGAGACGCCGAGCGACACCTGCGCCGGCACCGCCAGATATGCGCCTGACTGATACAGATTCATGGCCACGGGATTGGTGACTCCCGCATCGCGGTAATAGTTTCCATTCCGGACGAAATTCAAAGCCGTCAGGAGCGAGAACAGGATCAGGACGGCAACGACGAGGTGCCACGGCCGGACAGATCTCTGACCACCTGGTCTCCTACGGCGGTGGGCGACTGCCCAGATGAAGACATAGACGACGATCGCCATCAGCAGCGAGAGGCGCGATGCGATCAGGGAATTGAGCAGCAGGAGAGCCACCGCGATCAGCATCCAGACGATGCCGATCACCTTTTTGCGCCACAGGTAGACGGCAATCGGTGCGGCGAGGATGGTCGCGTACCGGAGAGTGGGTATCCCGGCCGAGTCCGGGAGAGCCTCGGTGAACGAATTGCCCGTCTGCGAGGTCAATGAGCCGATGATCGAGGTCGCACCGGCAATCGTGTAGAACGAGAAGCCGACCCCGATCGTCGCAGCAGCCAGGATCGTGAAGAAGTAGCGACGCTCGAAGGTCGCGGTGCTGGACCGCTCGTTCAGCTCCGGGTCCGGTGCGGTTCCCGACCCCAGCCGCCAGCCGATCGTCGCGAGCACGACCACTGCTCCGTACCAGACGAAGAGCATCGTCACCCCGGGAACGGTGATCGATGCCGGTTGCAGGAATCCACGGAGTTGCATCACCGATCCGGCAGGACACCCGCCCGCGGAACACCACCCGATCAACGACATCCACGAGATGAAAGAGGCGGCAACCGGAACGAGGATCAATACGGCCGGAGTGAGCAATCGTGCGACGGCGCTGCGCCTGGGCGGAGTATCGGAGCCGCTCTCGGACAGCAGGCTTTGCGCCTGGGTCAAGACGAGAACATTCTGTGCCGCACAAGGTCCAGAGCAACGAGAGCGCGAGTTGCGTCCATCATCGCCAGACCCTCCAGTTGTCGCTCAAAGATGGCTCGATTCCCGCGAGCAAAGCGCCACATCGTCGCTTACACTGACGCAGGTGAAGCGTATCCTACGGCACCGATCAGCGATTCTGCGCTCTGTGCGAATCGGCACTCTGTTCCCAGCAGCTGAGAAGAACGGTCGGTAACGGAACGTCGATTCGCCGCGACACATCTAAACAACATGACTGACAACTCGCGCTCATCCATGCCGCAAAACCGTGACACCGCCGACTCCCGCCCCTCGTTCGGCATGGCGATCACCACGGTCGGACGGTGGGATCACATCTGCCGGCTTCTCGATGATCTTGCCGCTCAGACTTTCCCACCTCACACGGTTTCCATCGCCTACGACGACAACGAAGATGCCGCGTCCGGCCTGGAGAGAGTCATGCGCGAGTTCTCGCCGAAATTGACGATTCGGACAGTTGTGAAACATGGTGGCAGCACAGCGGGGCACAACACCGCGGTGTCGGTGCTCGATGACGAGGTCGATTGGATTTATCTGCTCACCGACAATTGCAGGCTGGAACCCGACCTCCTCGAACGGCTCGCTCCGCATTGCGTGTCTCCGGCAACGTTGTGCGCGATGCGCCTTGTCGACGCAGACGGGAACAGGAACAAGGTGCCTGCCCCGGGTACGCCGTTCAACAGGCGCAACGCGTGGTCGGCAGTTGTGCCGGCGATGGCGATCAGCCGGCGACACTATGAGGCGATCGGCGGGTTCGACACCACGATCGGTTCAGGGTCCGAATCCCCGTGGCAGAGCGGGGACGAGACCGACCTCGTGTTGAAGCTCGCTCAGGCGGACGACTTCTCGATCCGCTGGGTGCCTGAGATCACGGTCACAGGACACACGGACTTCACCCACCTCACCCCTGAGGAACGGCGCCGCAAATTGCGGAATTACGGGCGCGGCACCGGTTATATGTTCCGGCGCTGGGATTACCCGGCGCGCGACAAGATCCGTTTCCTCGCCGGGGCCGCTAGTCTCCCGCTACGCGAACCCAAGAAATATCGATTCCGGGACGGTCTCGTACTGCTCATCGGGCGCAGCGAGGGCATTCTCGGCCGCAAGTTCACTCGGAAATCTGACCATCGAGCTGTCCTGCGGTGAGGTTCAGACTCCAGACATTCGAGCCTGTCGCGTGCTGAGGAGGCTCCGGTCGATCCGGGTGACCGCCAAGCATCTGCAGGCAGCGACGCAAATCGTTGCCGGTCTCGCGCTCAACGTGTTCCCCGCGATATTCATCGCGGTGTTCGCGCGGGTGGCGCCGATCGAACAACAGGGCCAGCTCGCGGTCTCGCTGACCGTCGGAACCTACGTCGCCCAGCTTCTTTCGGCCTTTGTCGTCGAGTCTCGTCTGGCCACGCCCGAGGCCGATCACGACCTGTTCATGCCGTGGTGGATGGCACTGCTCAGCGTCGTGTCCGGGGTCCTGCTCATCGTGAGTCCCACGGTTCCGCCGACTCCGATCATTCTGATCGGCGTCCTCGGGTTGTCCTCCGGTCTCCTGATGGCCCGGACCATCGGGGTGGTGCGAGGCAGATGGAAACTCGAGTCGGCGGCGGCCTTCCTGTTGGTCGGTGGCTGCCTCGCAGCGCTCCTGCTGGCCGTGTTCGACAACCCCAACTGTGTGAGGGTCCTTGCGGCGAGTGCGGTCGTCGCGATCCTCGTGAGGTACTGGCCGCGTCCCGCGCACCGCGACACCGGGATGCCGCCGGACCTCCGCCGAGCAGCCTGGGTCACCGGCGAGACCGCAACGGTCGGAAGCGTGCAGCCGACCCTGCAGGCCTTCATCCTCGTTCTGCTCGGACCCGCCGCCTCGGTCGGATTCCGGGTCATCTCGACGATCTCGGGCGTGCTCGAACCGATTCTTGCGTACGGCCGCGTCCGACAGCTCGCCCACGGTCACCGCGGCGAGGTCGCTCACGTGGCGCTGATCTTCGTCCTCGGAACGGCCGCGATATTCGTTGCGGCGTATCTGGGTTTATGGAGCATGATTTTCGGCCCCGCATGGAGCAGCACGTTACTTCCCGGGCTGGCAATAGCCTGCCTGTGGAAAGCGACCATGCTGTTCTCGACGATTCCCTTTGCTGCCTTGCGGCGAGTCGGCCAGACCAGGCAGGTGTTCTGGCTCCGTGCGGCGAATACCGCGTTGTACGTCGCGTTGGGGCTGGGGTTTCTGTTCGCGTTCGACAGCGGAGTCGCCGTGTTCTTGTCGTTTGTGGTCACCGAGGTCATCATGTTCGTTCCCTATCACCTGGCCGCCAGAAAATACTCTCCCGACTACCGGGCAAGTACCACTGTGCGAGGCGATCGCACAGCAGGGGAACCTGGAAAAGAATGACCCGAAATATAGGCTCAGCTGGCGGTATTCGACCAAGTATCAGTACAGTGATCACGCAATGGGAAGCATCCACGTTGCGTGGACGGGGAGCCGACGGATGCACCGCGAGATAGTCGCCCGCTTGGGTCGAACAGCCGGAGAGCAACGTTGAAATTGTCCAACTTCACCCCCGAACGCAAACAGCAGGAAACCCGCGCTTCGGGCGACTCCACGCGACCGCGAATGTCGATTCTCCGTTATCGCGTCGACGTGATCTTGGCCGCGCTGGACTTCTTGCTGGTTACCATAGGCCTGAGTGTCCTCTGGCATTCGATGATCGAGGCCCTCGTCGCCGGCGTAGTGGTCGTCCTACTCATCGAATTGGCCGGCCACTACCAGAATCAGATCACCCTGTCGGCGCTCGATGAGATACCTCGACTGGCCGGCACCTGCATCATTGCGATCTTCCTGATCACCGTCTTGTTCGATGTCGAGACGACAACCCTGGAGATCTTCACCAGGGCACTGCTGCTCTTCGCCGCATTGTTCGCGCTACGGGTCATCTATTACGGGGTCCGGCGGAGGCGGCGGGCACGCAACGTCAGTTCGCGAAGCCGCACCGTCATCATCGGCGGTGGGGTGGTGGCTGCCGAGCTGATCGAACGGATTGCCGAGCACCCGGAGTTCGGACTCGAACCCGTCGCCGTCATCGATCGGGACCCGCTCTTCGATACGCGCTCGCTCCGCATTCCGGTCATCGCCGACATCTCTTTGCGCGAACTCGTGGTGCGCGAACGCGTGGGCACAGTCATCGTCGCTTTCACCAATACCGCCGACTCCGCACTGGTCTCACCACTGCGCGAGTGCGGAGAACTCGACTGCGAAATCTACATAGTGCCGCGGTTGTTCGAGTTCACCCATCTCAGCGCAGACATGGATCGAGTGCACACCATTCCCCTGATGAAGGTGCGCCGCAACGCGTACCGCAGTTGGTACTGGCGCTGTAAGCGGGTGTTCGACTGCACAGCAGCTCTGATCGCCCTCGTCGTGTTGTCCCCGCTCATGGCCGCAGCCGCAGTGGCCGTGTACCTCGGCAATCGTCGTGCACCCATCATCTTCCGGCAGGTCAGGGTCGGCCGGCACAGCAAAGAGTTCACCCTCTACAAGTTCCGTTCCATGAACCCTGTGGCTGCGTCCGCCTCGGACAAGGACTGGAATCCCGGCACGGCGTCGCCGCGGTTGAACACTGTCGGCCGCATTCTCCGCAAGACTTCCATCGACGAACTCCCCCAGTTGTGGAATGTCGTGCGCGGCGACATGTCGCTCGTCGGACCGCGTCCGGAGCGACCACATTTCGTCGAACAGTTCCGAGAGTCCGTGACGTCGTACGGAGATCGGCATCGCGTCGATGTCGGACTGACCGGGTGGGCCGCGATCAACGGCCTGCGCGGCGACACCAGCATCCGAGACCGGGCGCTCTACGACAATTTCTACATCGAGAACTGGTCGGTGTGGCTCGACATCAAGATCATCATCCTGACGATTCGGGCTGTCGTCCGCGGCACCGGCTCGTAGCGCCCCGGCACAGCTACGGACGCGTCCCCTACGCCCCGATCGACCGGAGGCCGTCGCGTCCGATGGAGTCGAAGTCGACCGTGCGCCCGCCTCCGGCCATCTTCGCCGCGTACATCGCTTCGTCGGCGTCGCGGATGATGTCGGCAGCCGGCTGATCGCCTCGACCCCGAACCCACACCACACCGACGCTTGCACTGATCACAAACTTCTGTCCGCGGATGGCAACCGGCTCGGCGAGGCTCTGGTGGATCATGCGTGAGATCCAGTCCACCTCGTCCCGATCGTCGCTGTCGATCACAGCGATGAACTCGTCGCCTCCGAGTCTGCCGACGAACCCCTGTGTAGGGGTCAGCGAGTGCAGGCGCCGGGCCACCGCGATCAGCGCCCGGTCCCCGCCTGCGTGGCCGAACGTGTCGTTGACCCGTTTCATGTGGTCGAGGTCGACGAACATGACCGCGAGAGATCGTGGCTGTCCATCGCCTTGCAGTCGCTCGGTCAGTGTCGTCTGCAGCCGCGCGAGCGCGGCGGGCCGATTCAGGAGTCCGGTCATGTGGTCGTGCTGGGCGGCGTAGGCCAACCGTCGCCATGACGCCTGCTTTTCGGTGATGTCCCGGATCGACACCGCGATGGTCGGATCGTCGTCGGCGCTCCCGTCGACGAGCACTGCGTTGCACTTCAGATGCACACGTCGCCCGCTGGGCAGCACGTAGCCGACGATCATTCCGCTGACGGGCCGTCCGGTCCGGATCACCATCCGATCCGGGTACGAGCCCGGAGTGAGGGGTGAGCCCTCCGCGTCGGTGAAGCTCAGCACGCCGGCCAAACCGCCGCCGAGGCCGAGGTGACGTGCATCCAATTCGAGCAGCTCGCGTGCCGCGGGATTGGCGACGCGGATGCCCTGGCGAGCGGAGACAACAACGACCGCTTCGAGCAGCGAGCTGATGACGGACGCGTGATCGAGGCCCGCGTCTCGGCCGTCGGATCCGGGCGTCGGGGCTGTGCGATTCGGTGTGTTGTGTCGCGCAAAAGTTTTCATCTCTTGCGAGTCCCCTTGGTAGTCATGGCCGAGTACGTGCGTATCGTCTGCTGTCGATCCTGTACGGCTGCTCAGATACCCGCAACAACGGATTTCGGAGCGGCTAACTAAAGTTAAACGGGGCACCGTGATCGCAACGATCATTTGCGAGTGTGAGTAGACGCCCAGCCCGTGACGACCCCACAGCAGGCCCCCAAGATTGGTGTCGTGCGGCCTGCCGTCAACTCATGCCATCGCCAGTGCTATGACGCATTTCACTGGCTTGACATCTGTGCAAATTAAATATTTCAAACCACAGGCGGCGCGTGGCTAACAGCCGGTTCAGACGCCGGTGAGGCGGAGGCGATCGAAGTCGACGGTGTGGCCGCCGCCCTTCATCTTCGCGTGGTACATCGCGGTGTCGGCGTCGCTGATGATGTCTTCGGCGCTGCGGCTGTCGTTGGGTCGCAACCGAACGAGTCCCACACTCGCCCGCATCCGCAGGTCGTTGCCGTCGATGTCGGTGGGATCGGTGAGCAACAGGTGGATCAGATCAGAGATGTCCTCGATGCCGTCCTCGTCGAGTCCGGTCAGGACGGCGACGAACTCGGCCCCGACGACGCGGCCCACCAGATGCCGCGACGGCAATGCCGCACGAAGCCGCTCGGCGGTCATCGCCAGCGCCCGGTCACCACGCAGGTGCCCGAGGGAAACATTCAGCTCTTTGAGCTTGTCGAAGTTGATGACCATCACCACCGTCGACACGTCGGCGTCGTCGCTGCGGGTGGCGGCGAGCAGGTCACCGATCTGCCCGAGGACGAAGGTCAGGTTCGGGAGTCCGGTGACGGCGTCGTAGTTGTCACTCTTGTGCACGCGCTCACGCAGCCTGTGCAGCTCGGTGATGTCGGATAAGGCCACCACCACAGACGACTCCGGATCGGACTCGTCCATCAAAGATACGCTGCAACACAACCACATTCGTTCGCCGTCGGGTCGATCGATCTGGATCTCCAGATCCCTGACCGCTCGCCGATCCCTGACGATGGTGTTGTGGGGCAATTGCTCGAAGGTGATTTCCTTGCCATCCGCCAGATACATCGTCTGGGGGCGGGCGATGTCCACCCGGGCACCACCGCGGCCCTCGAGTATCGCGAGCAGCTCCCGCGCCGTGTCGTTGGCTACCTCGATGTCACCG
This sequence comes from Williamsia soli, assembly GCF_017377795.1. Lineage (GTDB taxonomy): Bacteria > Actinomycetota > Actinomycetes > Mycobacteriales > Mycobacteriaceae > Williamsia > Williamsia soli. The sequence continues at coordinate 732,005 of NZ_JAFRDR010000003.1, forward strand.
TGGGGCGACAGGATCAGCACTCCAGGCGACAACGTATCCACCAACGCCATGAGCTCTGATCGCCCCCGCGCATGATTAACCAACCGCCCATTATTGGCGGCGATCTCGGATTCAGACAGCATTCCCGACCCCTGGTATCCCTAGACCATCGAAAGTGAGTTTCACGATCACCTTTCGACACAGTATGCAGCATGTTGCAGCAAAAGAGCAGGGCCAACCACGACTTCAGTGCCCTCAGGAAGCCCTGGATCTCATGTCGTCGCCGTCGGGCGACTCCGGCCGCGCCTCCTTGATGTCGCGTAGCCGTATCGCCCGGCCCACCAGGATTGCAACAGCCACGGAGATGGCGATCCACACCAGCACCGCGATGGTTATCACAACGGCAAGCACCAGTCCATAGTGCCAACAGATTGCCGTTTTGGACACGGTTGACCAAGATTCACAGGGAGCTTTTATCTCCCGCGGTGTCGATCGTTCGTCATGCGACGTCGATTTTCGGGTCTTCCGAGCGTTAACATTCACGATCGAACCTCAAACGAAGGAAGTCATGCGGAACGACGTCGTCCTGGGGATCTCCATCGATGCCGGAGAGATCCTGTCGGTGCTCATCGACGGCGCCAGTGGCGAGCTGCTGGCCCAGAACCGCATGCCCATCTCGCCGCAGTCCGATCTGATCGCCACCATCGACCGACTGATCCGGTCGGCCCCCGAGACGATCACCTCGGTGGGGATCGCGTGCGCCGACCCTTCCACCCAGATCCTGCTGAATCAAGCACGACGAAGCTCCCCCGCCCCGCAGACCGACGAAGAAGACGACGACGACGCCATCCCGGCGTGGCTCTTGGCCGCCAGCATCACCTCGATCGCCACCGCCGTGGCCGTGGTGGCCGCCCGCCAATTCGCCGGAATGGGCAAGATCCTGGTGGTCAACGTCGACGGCGCCGGCCACACCGCAGCAGTGCAGCCGATGGTGCTCGTCGACCCGCTGACCGAATCCGTCGTCGACACCGCGACGCTGCCGGCGGGGACACCCCCGGTGCAGGAGATGGCCGGCGCCAACGCTGTCGCCGACTCGATGTCGAAGATGCCCGGCCGCGGCCGTGACGTCGAGATGATCGCCTCGGCCGGCGCGGGATCGGATATCCCCCACCTCGCGAGCACGCTGGGCGCAGCCACCGGCCTGGGAGTTCAGCCCCTTGACCACGGTGAGTTCGCTGTCGCCCATGGCGCAGCTGCGCTCACGAAGTCGAACGAACCTGCGCCTATGGCCGCGGCGGCCGGCCCGGGTAAGCGGAAGGGCATGCTGCTCGCCGGCGCGGCCGGTCTGGCCGTCTCTGCCGCGTTGATCGGGGGTTCGGCGTACCTGATCAAGAACGGCGACTCCGAGAGCCCGCGGAACGCCGATGTGGTTGCACCTTTCTCCGTCAGTTCAACCACGGCGACCTCCACGAAGACGCCCAGCGCAACATCACCGCGGATCACGTCGCCCAGCCGGGGGCCGTCGACGACGACTACCGTCGAGCCGACGACCACCACCGCGGTGACGGTGGACGTCACCCCCGAGACGACCTCGGACCGTCCGGTGCCGATTCGGGTGCCCGGTCGCACGACATCGTCGACTCCGACCACCACGCCGTGGACCTACACACCGCCGTCCCGGCCGTCGGTGACCAGGTCGACGTCGACCACCCCACCGCCCTCGCCGTCAGAGGAACCGTCCCGGTAGCTCCACCACATTCAGTCCCGTAAGCGACCGCCGAGGGCTATCTTCCCTCGGCCACCCCTATCCGGACCGAATTCGGTGGCGATCGGAGGATGTGATGGCTCGGATGTCGGCCATCACCTCATCCCAGCCGTAGACAACATCGTCGTAGGTGAGCCGCATGGTCAACCACCTGCCCACCAGGGCGTTGCGATCTCTGCGGCGGTCGTTGCGGTAGTTCTCCAGACTCGTGTGGTGACTGATGCTGTCGCACTCGATCCAAAGACGGCCGATCCGCAGATCCACGTAACCGACCCTGTGGATCGATGGTTGAACGTGAACAGTGAAACCTGCTGCCCGCAGTCGCAGCCGCGCAAGCGATTCGGTCCCCGACTGGGAGTTGGGGTCGCACTTGCCCATCAGGTCGAACATCTTCTGCGAGACCCTGCCCATCTCGGACTGGAGCGCCGGGACCGACAGCCCGAGAGTGTTCATGACCGAGTCGCACACCGCGATCCAATCCTCGGCCGACATGCAGCGGAACGCGCACCCGAGTGCGATCGGGATCGGGTCGAGGGCGGTGCTCACCGGAACAGGACGGCCCGGACCCTGGCACGAGCGGCTCCGATGTTGCTTGCCGTGTCTGGTGGTCCGCACGTGCACGCGCTCGTAGCCAACCGGGACCCAGAGCCCATGCTTGCGCAACGCGGATACGCAGCTCAACGCTCCCCCGAGCTGAACCGCCTCCACGACAAGAGAATCCGCAGTCGGTAACGCATACCACCCGTTCCGCACGCTGACCAGCAGCCCGCCTGCCAACTGCTTACGCAGTTGCCACCCGTCCAGGCCGCGCTCCCGAAGCTCGGCCCGGCTGTACACCCCGACATCCATGGGAATCTGACGCAGCAGAGGCCATCACGGCACCTGTCCCACCACATTCGGCCCCGTACGACGTCACCGAGGGCGATATGCCCTCGGCGCACCCACACGGGGCTGAATCTGGTGGTCAGAGGCGACGCAAGGCCCGCGACGCCAGCGGAACTGTCACCACCAGCAGCGCGCAGATGCTGATCAGCGAGTAGAGCTGGGGATTTTCCGACGCCCAGGTCACGGGATTCGGCAGTAGCGGGTTCACCGTCACCGGGTTCCCGAAGCACTCTCGAAGACTCTGCGCGACAGCGGTCACCGGGTTCCAATTCGCGACAGCGCGCAGCGGACCCGGCAGCGTGGCGGCCGGGATGAACGCCGACGAGATGAACGTCAGCGGAAAGAGCACGGTCAGGAGCAGGCTCTGCGCCGCCTCTGCGGACCCTGCCAGCAACCCCACCACCGCCCCCACCCACGAGAGCGCGAATCCGAACAACAGCGCGATCGCATAGCCGGTGAGTGCCTCGCCGAAGCTGGTGTCGATGCGCCACCCGATCGCGAGCCCGGCCAGAGACATCACGATCAGCCCCACCACGTTGACCGTGATGTCCGACACCGACCGGCCGACCACGAAGGCCAGCCGGGACATGGGCAGCGCCCGGAACCGGTCGACCATGCCGCTCTTGATGTCGGTGGCAAGCCCGAGTGCGGTGAAGCCTGCATTGAAGGCGACGGTCTGCGTCATGATGCCGCCGATCAGGAACTCCCGATAGCGGTCACCCCCGAGAGCCTCGCCGAAGACGTACGAGAACAGCAGCACGAACATGAGCGGCTGCAACACGACACCGAGGATCATCTGCCAGTTACGCAGGATTGTTCGGATGTTCCTGAGCGCCACCACTTCGCAATCGACCAGGAAGGTTCCGGCGTTCCGTGGCCGCGGGCCAACGATCGGTTCCGCCACGGCGAGTGTGTCAGCCACGGGGTGCGCTCCCTGCCAGGGACACGAAGACGTCGTCGAGGGTCGGTTCGGAGACACTCGAGTCAGCGACCTCGATACCCGTTCTGGCGAGTACGCCGATGGCGTGGGTCAGACTGCGACTGGCGTCGTGCGTCGAATAGGTGATCACTGAGCCGTCGACGTCAACGGCGTGCACACCGTCCATCCGGCCGATCACCTCGGAGGCGGATCTCGCGTCGCCCGCGCGGGTCAGCTGCAGGCGCACCTGCGCTGTGCGGAGTGTCGACTTCAGTTCCGCGGGAGTGCCGCGCGCGACCACGTCACCGCCGACGATGACGGTCACCGCGTCCGCGAGTTGATCGGCCTCTTCGAGGTATTGGGTGGTCAGCAGAACACTTGTCCCCTCGTACACCAAAGCTTTGATCTCCGACCACAATTCGGTTCTGCTGATGGGATCGAGACTTGCGGTCGGCTCGTCGAGCAGCAGTACCGGCGGCCTGATGATGATGGCGCCCGCCAGATCGATCCGGCGTCGCATCCCGCCCGAGTAGGTGGCGACTCGGCGTTTGCCCGCCGTGGCGAGATTGAACTGCTCCAACAACTCTCGCGACCTCCGGGTGGCCTGTGTGCGCCCCAGACCCGACAGTCTCCCGATCATCACCAGGTTCTCGTGTCCGGTCAGGTTGTCGTCGACGACGGCATGTTGTCCCGACAGTCCGATGAGACTGCGCACCTGGTGTGAATGCGTCCGAGCGTCGATCCCGTTGATGTGTACCGAACCCGACGTCGGCGACAAGAGGGTGGCGATGATCCTGACGGTGGTGGTCTTGCCCGCACCGTTGGGGCCCAGCAGTCCCATCACGGTGCCGGCCGGGACCACCAGGTCGATCCCCTTCAGCGCGTCGACACCGCGGTAGCTCATCCGCAGGTCTGCGACCTCGATTGCGTGGGCGTCATTCACAGACAGGGACCTCGACCTTCACTTCCGGATCGTCGACCAGTGGCTGCACCGGCACGACGGGTTCACCGGGTGAGGTCGGTTCCGTCAGTTGATACGTCACCGTCACCGTCTCACCGGGCGGGATCTGGACCTGGCCGGTGGCGAAGGGATGTCCGCGTTCGGTGCCGACGGCCATCAACATCGGATCACCGTTCACAGTGGCCGAATCGATGGTCGCGCCCTCGGTTCCATAGAGGGTCACCGCGGAGAAGTTCGTACCGTTCGGTAGCTGCAGCTGCGGATTACCCAGACTGCCGATCACGTACGGCGGCAGACTCAGGTCGGTCAATGTGTTGGTGAACTTCACCTCGACAGTCGACGTCCGGGTGTCGGAATCGCAGCTGCCGGCCTTGTAGGTGATCTCCCGTTCCAGGTAGTAGTCGATCTTGTTGCCCGCCAGGTTTCCGACCACGACGTTCGCGTACGGCGCGGGGGTTTCGGCGACCTCGTGCGCGAGACCGGCGTCGGTGAGCAGTTGCTGCTCCTTCTCGTCGGCGCTGTAGACCATCAGTCGCTGTTCGTGCACCGAACGCCCCAGCGCCTCCAGCACCTTGGACGTGTTCCCGCGCATCGAGGTCAGCGCCGACACCGACTTCTGGGCGATCTCTTGCAAGTACGCCTTGCGAGCGGTGTTGTTGTTCGCGAACTGCTGGTAGGACGTCGACAGGGTCAGCTCGGTGACATCGTCGCCGGTCACCTTCTGGCCGTTGTCGAGAGTCACGGGCCCGGTGGCGTCGAGGAGGTAACTGAGCGCGACGGGATCGAGCGCGACCGCACCGTCGAGCTGCGTACCCGACTGCTGTTGCCACATGTTCATCCAGATCTGCGCCGCGTACGGGAAGTGGGCGCTGATGTTGCTGTTCCGGATGTCGGTGTAGGGACGGCTGTACTTGTAGTTGTAGTCGTACTCTTCCCCGAGGTCGACAGGGTTTGCCGGCGCATCGATTTCGGCGTTGGTCCCCAGGTCGTCGACGTTCACCCGTCCGTTCTCGGCGCTCACCACCCCGTAGGCACCGAGAAGTCCACCCGTGGGGCGGGATTCGGCCGGTGTCTGGAATCCGAAGAAGTAGTTGCGCTCGCCTCCTCCTCCCAGCATCGGAGGCAGCAACTGGGCAGCGGTGTCGGTACCGCGGATGAACCGCGCGGATTCGGTGAGCTGGTCGAGCAACTTGGTCCGGGCATCGGACACCGTGCCGAACCAGCTTCCGTCCGTGGACGTCACGTCGGCCTGGATCGCTTCGGCGCGGTCGGCGATGACTGCCAGCTGCGGTTGCGCCTGCGCGAGCGCCGCCGTGTTGATCGTGTTGTCTGCCGATCGAAGGTTGTCAGGGTTGATGACCCCGGCCAGCTCCGCCGTCGGCGCCAGCACATCCGACGCCAGCGCATCCACCGAATCGGTCATCTCCTGCACCGATTGCAGCGGATCGCCGAGCCAGGGGATCGCGGCAGCCGCCGACCACACCGGGTTGTGCGCATCGTCTTTCGCCGACCGGGCGTCGGAGACGGCGGCCTCCGCTTCGCCGACAGCCTTGTCGGTGTCGCCGTCGAGGAAGGCCCGCTGCGCCGACGAGGCATGCCCGCGGGCCGAATCCAGGGAATCCTTCGCCTTCAATCCCAGGTAGCCGAGATACAGGGCCGCCGCGACGAGCAGCACCAACACCACGAAGATCCCGAGCAGCCACCACCGCAGGCGCGACCTTCTTCTCGGGGCGGGTTCAGGCGTTGCAGCGCTGGTCAATTCTCTCTCCTGGTGCCATCGGTGATGTCGAGATCTGTGTTGCTGCTCAGGCCGTCCGAGACGGGAGCATCGATGTGGCCGCCCACCAGGCCGGCGATCGCCGTCATTGCCTCTTCGCTACCCATCGCGTGATGCGCGACCGGCACCCGTTCGAGGTTCATCGTCCCTGTGACCAGCTGTTCCCATTGAGTGGGGTCCGGATTGTCTTGTGCTGCTATCAAAATCGTTCTCTCCGCCCGGGAAGGACCTGGTTGATAGGCTGCGGCGGCGGTGATCGCCTCGACGCAGCGTACCCGGTACTGCTCGAATCTCTCGTGGTCGATGGCTCTGAGCGCCGCCTCCAGCGACGCATCGATGGCGGCGCCGCGGGACGCCTCGTGATCAAGGCGCGGATCGAGCAGTACGAGTGTGTCGACGACGGCGCCGGAAGCCGTGAGCTGGCGGGTCACCTCGTGTGCGAGGACCGCACCGAGCGACCATCCGAGAAGGCGGTAAGGGCCGCTCGGCTGGGTGCTGCGGATCGTCGCCACGTGGTGGGCCGCCAGCTCTTCGATCGTGAGCAGGTGGGGTGCGGCGGGGTCGTCGAGTCCGGGCATCTGCAGCCCGAGCACCGGGATCGACAGTGTGGCAGCGAGCGGACGGTAGTCGTTCACCAGCCCGCTGATCGGGTGGATGCACCACAGCGGCGTCCCTGCCCGACCGGCGGAGAGGTCCACGACCGCGCCCAGACCCGCTGCCAGGTCTGCGTATTGATCGAGGACGGCGGCCAACGCGACGGGTGTCGTCTGTGCGAACAGGACAGCTGCCGGCACCGGTCGACCCAGACGGGCGGTCAGTGCCGCGGCCGCGGAGGCCAGCAGCAGCGAATTGCCGCCGACAGCGAAGAAGTCGTCATAGATGCCGAGTTCGTGGTTGCCGACGACGTCGCGGAACACCTCGACCACAGCGGCTTCGGTCGGGGTACGGGGCACGCCGCCGGCGACGGTCCACACCGGTTCGGGAAGGGCTGCGGTGTCGAGTTTGCCCACCGGCGTGCGTGGGAGCTCCGGGACCAGGACGACGGCGGCCGGCACGAGGTGATGAGGGAGTTGCGCGACCAGGACGTCCATGAAGCGTTCGGGAACCGAATCGGTGGGATCGGCGGCGATCACGTACGACACCAGTACGGGCCCGGTGGGACCGGTGCGCAACACGGTGGCCGCGGTACGCGCACCGGCGGCGACGAGTGCGGCATCGACCTCGCCGGGCTCGATCCGCTGGCCACGGATCTTGACCTGACGGTCGGCTCGACCGAGGTACTCGAGATCGCCACTTTCCAACCGGCGCACCAGGTCTCCGGTACGGTACATCCGCTCACCCCCGGGCGCCGCCACGAACCGAGCGGCGGTGAGTGCAGGGTCCCGGCGGTAACCGAGCGCCAACGCCGAGCCGGTGAAGTACAGCTCGCCGACGGCTCCATCCGGAGTCGGACGGAGATGCGAATCGAGCACATGGCTGCGCAATCCGGGCACTCCGCGACCGATCACGGCCGCGCTCTCGGGCTGCATCGAACCACGTGCGGTACCGAGAACGGTTGTCTCCGTAGGTCCGTACAGGTTCGTCAGGCTACGACCATGACTCCACCGCCGGACGAGTTCCGGAGGACATGCCTCGCCGCCGACGAAGAGGGCACGCAGCGCGGGCAGTGCGGTCTCGTCGAGGGTCGCCAAAACCGAGGGGGTGGCGAATGCCTGCGTGACACCCAATTGTTGCAACTGGTCGGTGAGGGTCCTGCCGCTGGCGTCGTCGGCGGGGACGACGGCGAGGGTCACCCCGGATGCGAACGCCCACACCATCTCCAGGATCGATGCATCGAAGCTGGGGCTGGCGAGGTGGGCGACGCGGTCGTCGTCGGTGGCGGAGAACACCGCAGGCTCCACCAGATTGCGCAATCCCCGGTGCGAGACCACGACACCGTTCGGATTTCCCGTGGTACCGGAGGTGAACAGCAGGTAGGCGGCATCATCGACGCGCATCGGCGTCCAACCGACAACAGGCGCGTTGTCGTCGGGTGCGGCTACGGGTACCTGGACCCGGCAGTGGTGGGCCGCGTTCGGCGCCGTCACCGCGACCTGGGCGCCGCTGATCGCGATCATCCGTTCAATGCGTTCGGACGGGTACCGCGGGTCGACGGGGACGTACACCGCGCCAAGTCGTGCGATGGCCCAGAATGCAACCACCGATTCCACGCTGCGCGGCAACATCATCGCCACCGGGTCACCCCACTCGACCCCGGCAGCCTGCAGGTCTGCGGCCACAGCGGCCGACCAGTGGTCGAGTTGCGCGTAGGTGGCGGCGGTGACGCCGTCGTCGACGGCCACCGCGGCGGGGCGCCTGCGCAGCGAGTCCTGCAGCAGCTCTCCCAAGGTCACCTCGGGTCGACTGGGGACGCGGTGCAAGCGGTCGGCCCGCTCCTCTTCGGTGCGTAGATCGGCCGCCTCGAGCGACGTGATCTCGTCGGCGACGATCAGTCGCAGGGCCACTTTCCAGCGCAGCGCGAGGGTCTCGATGGCGCGCTTGTCGTAGAGCGCCGTCGCGTAGGTGAACATCGCGGTGTCGCGGCCGACGGTCACCTGCAGGTCGAACTCCGAGTTCGGGCTCAGTTCGTTCGGTACATGGCCGCCGGGTTCGTCATTGACCGACAGGGTCACCTGGACGACCGGATGTCTGCCCAGCTCCCGGATCGGATCTTGCTGTGCCACCACCTCATCGAACGGCAGAAGCGCGTGATCGAGCGCGGCCAGATCGATGTCGCGAACGAGTTCGAGTAGATCGTCGGTCGTCATTCCGGTGTGAAGCGTCGTCCGCAGCGCCACCGTCGAGACGAACATGCCGACCATGTCCGCGGTCTCCGGATGCCGCCGCAGCGACACCGGCGTGCCGACCGCGACATCGTCTGTGCCGCACGCAATGGAGAGCGTGAGGGCCACAGCTGCGTGATAGACGTGGAACTCGCTGACGCCGCGGCGGCGGGCGGTGAGCGCGACAGCCTCCGTGGTCGGTTCGTCGACCGGCACCGCCACGGTGGCCGTGCGCAGTGACCGCTGCGGATCCCGGGGAGCGCAGTCGGGCAGTTCGAGTACCCCCGGGTAGCCGGCCAACGCCTGCTGCCAGTAGCTCAGCATCTCGTCGCGCGTGCCGGCGTTGACGACGTTCTGCCAGCGCGACACCTGGCCGTAGTCGACGGGCAGCGGCTGTAGCGGGCGGCCCGCCAACGCGGCGTCGAGGTCCCGGCGGAGCACTGCGACCGATTCACCGTCCATCGCGATGTGATGGGCGACGATCACCAAGAACCGGTGTCCGGACTGATCGACCAGCGCAGGACGGACCGGTACGGATGCGGTCAAGTCGAAAGGCGTTGCCAGCAGCGTCGCGACGACGTCGGTCAACTCGCGGTCGCCGAGATCTGTGATCGGCGGGATCTCATCGAGCGTGACCTGCACGGGTGCGCCACTGCGGTCCGGGTAGATGGTGCGCAGGGGCGCGTGCCGGGCAGCGACCGCGTTCCACGCAGCAAAAGGATCCGCGCCGGAGGGAACACCGACCACCACCGGCACCGCGTAGAGCGGACGCTCCGGCAACATCTGCTGGATGAGCCACAGCCGTTGCTGGGCAGGTGAGAGGGGCACCGGTCCGAGGTCGGGCGGTGCACCGGCACCGGTCAGCGGCGGGAGCGCTTCGACGCCCGGGGATTCCGATTGCAGCAAGAGCGACGTCAGAGCAATCGGCGAGGGCGCCGCGAACACGTGCCTGACCGGTATCGCCGTCGCGGTGGCCTCGCCGATGATCGCGACCACCTGGGTGGCGGACAGCGAGGTACCACCGATGTCGAAAAAGCTTGCGTCGCGATCGATCTCGCCAACGGACAGGCCCAGCACCGTGGCCATCGCGGCGGTGACAATCCCCTCGAGCTCGAGATCTTCCGCTGCCGGCGACCAGCTCGGTGGCGCGGCGACGGAGATCTCGGCCGGCTCCGGGCGCGGCGCGATCTCGCGGATGTGCACCACGGGGAACGGCTGATCCGGTGCGGTGGCCGCCGCGAGGAGCAGACGCGTGAACTCGGCGAGCAACTCGTCCGCCAACCCGGCGGGAATCGCCGGACCGTGCACCACCGTGATGTCGAGGTCGCCGCCGGCCCCGGCCGACAGCACGAACTCAAGGTCGTACTTCGGCGCCACGAGCCGTGCGGTGTCGGAAAGGACCTCGACCTCGAGCCCGGGCAGGGCCAACTGGTCGGACGTCATTGCGCCGAGCGCTTCCTGGTGGACCAGGAGCACCGAGATCAGGGGGTCGGCACCGGCGACTGCAGCAGTCCCGGCTCGACCGGCCGGGCTCACGGCACGCGCCACCGCGTCGTACGGCACGTCGGCGTGCGCGTGAGCGGTCAGGTCGGTGTCACGGGTGCGGCGCAGGGCCGTGCGGACTGTTGATTCGGGGTCGACGACGGTGCGCAGCGCCAGGGTGTTGACGAACATGCCCACGACCGGTTCCCACACCGGGTCGTCACGCCCGAGCACCGGTGCGCCGACGACCAGGTCGCGCGATCCTGTCCGCTGCGCCAGCAACGCCGCCAACGCCGTGTGCGTGACGTGGAAGAGCGTCGACGATTCCGCCTGCCCGACCGCTGTGAGCGACGCCAGCGTCGTCGCATCGATGGTTCCGTGAACCGCTCCCCCGTCGCCGACGTCGGAGGGGTCGGTCGCTCGACCCGGAAGGCGTACGGGGCCCGGCACATCGGCCATCTCACGCCGCCAGAATGCGATCTGCTGCGCGTATCGGCTCGCAGGATCGGCCGGGTCGCCGAGGTGGGCACCCTGCCACTGCGTGAAGTCTGCGTACGTCAGGGCCGGTCCGGGCGTGAGTTCTCCGGAGTAGGCACCGACGAGATCGCCGAGCAAGATCGGCATCGACCATCCGTCGGCGGCCACGTGGTGCAATGCGATCACCAGCCATGCCTCACTCTCGCCCGCGACCAGCACCTCAGCACGGAAACCCGGTTCGGTCGTGAGATCGAACGGCGTGGTGATCAGCTCGGCGATCCGCCCCATGACACCGTCGCCAGGAATGTCGGTCACCGGCGCACGCCGGACCTCGGCGGGCTCGCCGACGAGTTGCCTTGGCCCGAGCGAGGTCTGCGGGTATGTGGCCCGCAAGGTTCCGTGTCTGCGCTGCAGTTCGGCCACCGCATCGGCGAGCCGCTCGGTGTCGAGTGCACCGGTGAGGCGCAGGACCATCGGAATCACATAGGCCGTCGAGTTCTGGTCTATCCGGTTCAGGACCCAGAGCCGTTGCTGCGGATAGGCCAACCCGAGGTCGGCGGGAACGGGCCGGTGGTGGGGTGCGTCGCGCGAGGACAGCGACGGTGCGAGCAGATCCACGGATGCCGCGAGAGCGGCGAGACTGCGCGCGTCGAGCACGTGGCGCACCGTCACGTCGCGGTTCAGCTGCTGACGAAGCCGGCCGGCAACTCGGCTGGCCGACAATGACGTACCACCGGTGGCAAAGAACTCGCTCTGCCGTCCGAGCGATTCGGCGGGCACGTCGAGCACCTCGGCCCAGATCGCGGCAAGGATGTCCTCGGTGGGCGTCTGGAGCGGCACCAGGTCGTCGATCACCGGTGACGGCGCAGGCAGCGCTCGGCGATCGAGCTTGCCACTCGGCGTCATCGGGAAGTGGTCCACGACGGTGATGTGTGTCGGGATGTGCGTGCCGGGAAGGATCGCACGCAACTGGTCGCGGATCGAGCCGGCATCGAAGGGGTGGTCGGGGTCGGGGATGAGCCAGGATGCGAGAACCGGTTCGACACCACCAGTCGAGATGGCCGTGGTTGCCCGTTCGACACCGGGAAGGGACATCAGGGCCGCGTCGATCTCGGCCGGTTCGAGGCGGACACCCCGGACCTTGATCTGTTCATCGCTACGGCCGTGCATCACGATGTCACCGGAGGCGTTGCGGTGTACGAGGTCACCGGTCCGGTACATGCGGGAACCGTTGGGATCGAACGGATGCGCGACAAATCTCGTCGAGGTGAGCGCGCTGGCGCCGGTGTAACCACGCGCCACGGCGGGGCCCGCCAGGTACAGCTCGCCGACGATCCCGTGGGGCACGGGCCGCAACCGGTGATCGAGCACGTATGCCGCGGCGGCTGCCATCGAGCGTCCGATCGGGATGACCGGGGCCGCCACCACCGAGGGATTGGCCGTCGCTGCGATGGTGGCCTCGGTGGGGCCGTAGAAGTTGACGATGCGCCGGCCGGGTGCCCAGCGTGCGGCCACCGATTCCTGCAGCGCCTCGCCACCGGTCACGACGATTCGCACCGAGCTCAGGGTCTCGGGATCGATCGTCGCCATCACGGCAGGTGTCGAGAAGAACGTGGTGATTGCCCTGCGGGTCAGCAGTTCGCCCAGTTCGTTGCCGCCGATCACTTCCGGTGGGCAGACGACGACGGTGGCTCCCGCGGCGAAGGCGGGGATCAGTTCGATGAGGTGGGCGTCGAAGGTCGTGGCGTAGTTGTGCAGTACCCGATTGTCCGGCGTGAGATCCACGTGCGTGATGACGGCGTCGACGAGTGGTCGCAGGCCGGCGTGGGTCACGCTGACGCCCTTGGGTTCTCCGGTCGAACCGGAGGTGAAGATGATGTACGCGACGTCGTCCGGGCGGATCGACCGCCGGCGTTCGTCGGCCCGGAACGCACTGGCGTCCCCGGCGAACGCCGCGTCCCTGCCGACGTCCGCGAGATCGAGCCAGTCCACCACCGAGAGTTCTGGCCGCTGCCCCGGCCCGTGCAGGCCGATCGTCGCCCCGGCAGCGCGCGCCATGGTGCGTTGCCGACTCAGCGGATCGTTCACGCCGAGGGTGACGAAGGCAGCACCGGTCTTCGCGATGGCCCAGGTGGCCAGGATCGACCATGCCGACCGCTGCACGCAGATTGCGACGACGTCGCCGGCGCCGATACCGCGGGCGATGAGGGCCCGGGCAATCGTGGTGCTGATCGAGTCCAGGTCGCGATAGCTCAGGACCCACGCCTCGTCCTCCACCGCGGTGGCCAAGGGTTGCGTCATCACGCTGCGACGCAACAGATCAGGCAACGGCTCGAAGTCGGTGATCTGCGGAATCGACTCGATGTCCCCGGTCGATCCGACGAGGTGGCGCGCCGGTGGCGCCGCTGGGTCGTCCAAGACCGCGTAGAGCAGGGTCGCCAGCCGGTCGACGAACAGCTTCGCGTCTGCGGTGTCCATCCGGGACTCCGAATACGCCAACCTGATCTGCAGAGCGTCTCCGACCTCGGCGACCGTCAGGTCGAGGCCGAAACGGGCGTAGGGACGTTCGACATTCGTGTGGTTGCCCTCGAGCGCAGTTCCCAGGTCGGCGACGAAGACATCGACAACGGGACGGACCCCGCGGCGGTGTTCTGGATCCGCCAGGTCGGCAATCGCCTCCGCCGGGTATGCGCCGTGCGCGAGGCTGTCGAGATCGGTCCGCGTGACCTGTCGGACGATCGCCGAGAAGGGTCGCTCGATGTCGATGTCCGTGCGCAGCAGCACGGTTCGCGCAAGCATGCCGACCGTCCTCGCGAACTCCGGGGTGTCTCGCCCGGCCGCCACCGTCCCGATGACGACGTCGGGCTCATCCCCGAGCCGGGCGAGGAGAACGGCCAGCACCGCGTGCACGACCATGAAGGGCGAACTGTGATGCGCCTGGGCCTGCTCCCGCAGCTGCCGCATGCGCACCGGATCGATGACCACCTCGGCGATCGAGGCCGGTCCGGCCTCTCCCACCGGTGGTCGCAGGCATGGCAACTGTGGTCGTGAGACCGGTTCGGCGAACACACCTTCCCAGTACTGACGCAGGATCTGACCGTTGTGCGCCAGCGTCTCGCCGGCCCACGCGGTGTAGTCCCCGTAGTCCAGGGACACCGGGGGCAGCTCGATTCCCGCGGCGAGTGCAGCGGCTTCCGCGTGCAGCACCCGAACGGATTCACCGTCGACGACGATGTGATGCACGACCACGGCGAGTTCCACCCCACCCATCGGGGATTCGAACACCGCTATCCGCCAGGGCAGTTCACGCTCGAGATCGAACGGACGGTCCAGCTCGGCCAGCGCCGCCATGGGATCTGCCACCACCTGCGCGGACGTATCGACCTCGATCGTATCGACCAGTTGCTGCCAGGGACCTGCCGAATCGGCCGGGAAACGTGTGCGCAAACCCTCGTGCCGCGCCACCAGTGTGCGCACCAGGACGCCGATCCGTTCGGGAGACATGTCCGCCATCGGGACCAGACCGCCGAGGTTGTAATCGGTGCGTTCGGGGTCGAGCTGCCAGTTCAGCCACAGCGCCTGCTGCTGAGCCGTCAACGGCACACGGCTCGGACGTTCTCGCCGCACAGGTGTCGCGACCGGCAGCGCCTGCGGGCGGACCGAGGCGGTGTCGATGTCGGCGGCCAGCAACGCGATGGTCGGCTGTTCGAAGATCGCCCGGACCGGTAGGTCGGCGCCGGTCACCGCGCTGATGGCTGCGGACAGGCGCGCAGCGGACAGCGAGTTCCCGCCGAGTTCGAAGAAGTTGGTGTCGGGGCCGATGGCACCGGCCTCGATGTCGAGGACCTCCGCGACCGCGGCCGCGACGGCGACCTCCGTGCCGTGCAACGGCCGACTGGCCTCAGGTGCGGTCAGCGCAGGCAACCGGGCGACATCGAGTTTGCCGGTGGAGGTCAGCGGCCAGTCATCGATGATCTGGACCTGGGCCGGAACCAGATGCGCCGGCAGGATCGCCGCGCACGCCGTACGCAGCCGGGTCGATGAGACACCTGCGTCGTCGACCACCACGTAGGCGACCAGCACCTCTTCGCCGACCCGATCGCTGTTGCGCAGCAACACCTTTGCGTCCGCCACTCCGGACTGCGCGCGCAGGACGGCGGTGATCTCCCCCGGTTCGATCCGGTGCCCACGGATCTTGAGCTGCTGATCCCCGCGTCCCAGGTACTCCAGCCTGCTGTCATCGACCCAGCGCGCGAGGTCACCGGTGCGGTACATCCGGGATCCGGCAGGTCCCCACGGTGTGGCGACGAATCGGGTGGCGGTCAACCCCGGCATGTTGGCATAGCCCGCGGTGACCTGGGGGCCGGTGATGTACAGCTCGCCGGTGGCTCCCACCGGTTGCGGCCGCAGATACCGGTCGAGGACGACCAGGCCCACGCCCGGGAGTGCCGACCCGATCAGGCTTCGCGAATCCGTGACGTCGACCTCGGTGACCGAGGCGTGCACCGTGGTCTCGGTGATGCCGTACATGTTGACCAGTCGCACCTGGCGATGCCGGGCGTGCCAGGACGCCAACGCTTTCGGGTCCAGGGCTTCGCCGCCGAACAGCACCACTCGCAGCGACTCCGGGATCGCGCGGCCGTTGCCTGTCGCCACCGTGGGCAGTTGCAGCAACCGTGAGAACGCGGTTGGGGTCTGGTTCAAGATGGTGACGGCCTGGCGGTTCAGCAATTCGACCAGTGCCGCCGGTTCGCGTGCGGTGTCGTGGTCGACGACCACCACCCTGCCGCCCGACGTCAACGGTCCGAAGATCTCCCAGACGGAGAAGTCGAATGCCGCGGAGTGGAACCAGGTCCACACGTCGTCGGTGCGTGCATCGATCGTCGACAACGCGGACTCGAGCAGCGTCGCCATGTTCGATCTGGTGATCACCACTCCCTTGGGGGTTCCGGTGGAACCCGAGGTGTAGATGACGTAGGCGGGATCATTCGGGCGTGGTGCGACAGCCGTGTCGCGGAGGTCGGCCAGTGCCGTCGGTGAGGGGGCGGTCGACCCGATGTCGACGATGTCCGCGAGACCGGTTGCTGCTGTTGCGTAGCGGGAGGCGCCCAATACCGCTGCGGGGTTCGCGTCGCGCAGGATCCCCGCGATCCGCTCGGCCGGGTAGGTGGGCTCGATGGGCACATAGCCGGCGCCGACGAGCAACACACCGACCATCGCGACGACGGTGTCGGTGTTTCGGTCGGCCAGCACCGCGACGAAGTCGCCCCGGCCCACGCTCCGGTCGCGCAGGACCCCTGCGACATCGATCGCCCGGCTCACGAGTTCGGAGTAGGTGACGGCGCCGTCGGCGTCGCTCACGGCAACCGCGTCCGGATCTGTATAGGCGCGCAGCACAATGGCTTCGGTGACGTCGACGAAGTCGTCTCGTAGCGCCGGAACCGCCGGCATCTGGGCGTCGGCGAGATGTTCGGCGTCGGGGGCCGTCAGCTCATGCATGGTCACCGTTGCCGGATCCACGGTGCGGGACATCGCCTCGATGGTCCGGACCAGAGCCCCGATCAATCGCTGCGCCATGGCCGGGCGGACGTGCCACAGCCCGTAGGTCAGCGTGATCTGCAGAGGCGCGCCCTCGCCGTTGTCGGTGATCGTGAACTCGAGGGGTACACGGGCCTGTCCCACTCGGATCGGTGTCAGTGTGACGTCACGTTCTGCGGGACTGCTGGGGGCGAGCTGGTAGGCGATCATGACGTCGAGGTAGGCATCGGAATCGAGGGTTCGCGGCGGCGCGAGTTGTTCCTTCACCTCCTCGAACGAGACTTCTGCGTGGGCGATCGCATCGGTCACGACGTGGTGGCTCAACCGGATTGCGGTACGCAACGACGCTGCGGGCGCAGTGTCACTCCGCAGCACGACCGTCTGCACGAACATTCCCACCGCCGACATCATGTCCGTCGTCCGGCCCGCGGTGGGTGTACCGATGACGATGTCGTCGGTTCCGGTGAACTGTCCGAGGGTGGCTGCGAGCGCCGCGTGGAGTACGTGGAACACGCTGGCACTTTCGCCGACCGCCAACTGCTGCAGGGCGGCACGGGTGCGTTCGGAGACCGCGACGTCCAGGTACTGCGCGGGTTCGGGGCCCGACGGCATCTGAGCCGGGTTCGCTTGGAACGGCAACTGCAGATGAATCGGCGCGCCATCGAGTACCCGCGACCAGTGGTCGAGCAACTGATCCCGATACGCACTCGAATGGCCAGGAGTTCCCAGTGCCCTCGTCGCGGCCCAGGCATGATCGCGGTATTGAGCCGCGGGTGCCGGCCAGGTGGGTGCGGTGTTCGCGATTCGGGCGCGCAAGGCTCGGCCGAAGTCTTCCGCCAGCACTGTCATCGACCAGCCGTCCACGGCGACGTGGTGCGCGACGAGCAGCAGGCGCAACGTGGGGGCCGCACCCGGTGCGTCGTTCTGTTCGGTGCCCGGTTCCGCGCTGAACAGATCGGCACGCCACGGCAGGTCGGTGGCGAGATCGAAGGGCCGCAGAGCCTCCGCCTGCAGGTTCGCAGCTGCGTGCGCAGTGGGAAGTGGACGTGGGGAGAGCAATCCGGACAGCTGGTTGCGGACCCGGTCGATCGGAAGGAGCTGGGGTTGGGGCAGTCCGGCATTGTCGGCCAGGACAGTGCGGAGAACCTCATGCCGCGCAACGACATCGGTCAATGCGTCGACGACCGTCCGTGGGGTCGCGGCTCCGGGAAGGTCGAGGACCGCCGGGAGATGGTAGACGGCGCTGCCGGCGTCGATACGGCTCAGAACCCACAGGGCCCGTTGCTGCGACGTCGGGGGCGGCGGCGACGTCTGGCCCGTCGGCAGACCGGGGTTGGTGTGTCGCGGCGCTGCGTTGACCGCCGTCTCGAGGTCTGCGATCGACGTCGAGTCGGCCACCATCCGAACGCCGACGTCGCGACCGGTGCGCTCAGACAACAGCAAAGCGATGTGCATGGCCGACAACGAGTTCGCACCCAGATCGAACAGGCCGACATTGGGGCCGATGGCGCCCGGGTCGATTCTGAGCACCTCCGCGACGACCGCCCGCACCGGCGAGATGACCCCCTCGCCCACCGGTTCCGCGTGCGCGGCCGGGATGGGCAGCGCCGCCAGATCGCGCTTGCCCGATGCGTTCAGCGGCCACTGCTGCACCACGACGATGCGTGCAGGAACGAGGTATCCGGGCAGGACCTGCCCCGCAGCAACTCGCAACCGGTCTTCGTCGAGAACGTCGTCGATCAGATCATCGGTGCGCAGCCGGACGTAGCCGGTGATGTCGCCGCCACCGGCTGATTCGGTGTTGCGGATCAGCACTTCGGCCTCTGCCACACCGGAAATGGTCGTCAGCGCGGAGGCGATGTCGCCGGGTTCGACGCGGTGGCCGCGGACCTGGACCTGGCGGTCGGATCGACCCCGATACTCGAGGTCGCCGTCGATCGTCATCCGCACGACGTCGCCGCTGCGGTACATTCTGCCGCCGCCGAGACCTTCCGGGCACGCGACGAATCTCTCGGCGGTCAGTGCGGGCTTGCCCACGTAGCCACGGGTGACCTGTGGGCCGCAGGCGTACAGCTCCCCCCACACCCCTACCGGTACGGGGTGCAGGTGGCGATCGAGAATCAACAGGGTCGTTCCGGCGAGCGGTTCACCGATCAGCGACCGTGAGTCCGAGGGCGTGACCGGACCGATCGTGAGATGCACGGTGGTCTCGGTGATCCCGTACATGTTCGACAGCAGCACCCGCTCACCGAAAGCAGCGCGCCAGTCCAGCAGGCGGGCCGGTCGTAACGCCTCACCCGCGAACACCACCGCCCGGAGCTGCCCGGGGTCTGCGTCGCGGGTCGCGACCACAGCAAGCGGATAGAACGCCGACGGGGTCTGCGACAAGATCGTGACCCCGCTCTGACGCAGCAGCGGCCAGAGCAGCTGGGGGTCGAGAACCGTTGGCCTGTCCACCAAGACCACGCGTGCGCCCGCGGTCCATGCAGCGAAGATCTCGAAGACCGAGACGTCGAACGCCGTGGAATGGGTGCAGCTGAACACGTCGTGTGGGGTGAAGGTGTAGCTCTGCCGCGCGGCGTCGAGAAGCGCGATCGCGTTGCCGTGGGTGACCGACACGCCTTTGGGTCGGCCCGTGGATCCCGACGTGAAGATCACATACGCCCCGTCCGACGGGGTGATGTCGACCGGCGTGAAAGGCGCACTGGACTCAATAGGTCTCCGCCCGCCATCCAGATCGATCTGCGGCAGAGAGGCTGAAAAGTGATGCTTGGTCGATGAACTGACCACCACCGCTCGGGGGTTGGCGTCCTCGAGGATCGCCGCGATCCGCTGCTGAGGGTAGTCGGGATCGATCGGAACGTAGGCTGCGCCGGCCCACAGGACCGCGAGTTGGACCGCGAGTGCATCAGCGTTGCGCGGCAGAGCCACCGCGACCAGGTCACCACGCCCGACACCGACGTCCTGGAGTTCTGTCGCCAAGGTCTCCGCGTCCGCGACGAGTCTGCCGTAGTCGCGGGTCTCGTCCCCGAATGTCAGGGCGGGTGCGTTCGGGGTGTGCTGTGCGACGTCGCGGATTCGATCTACCAGTGTGCCGCCGGCCGGGCGAACAGCATTGCGCACGGGTGTCTGTGATCCTGGCACCAGCTCTGCGGGTGAAGAACTCGGAACAGCGACGGACTGCGCAATCGCCGTCACATATGCGTGGCACAAAGCCGCCGCCATCGACTGACTGAACAGATCACTGCGGTAGGTCAGCTCGATGCGCAGTCCGTCGGCGGTGTCGTCGACACTCCACTGCAGCGCGGCCCGTGCATGACGGGAATCGGATGGGTGTACCTCGATCTGGAGGTCGTCGACATTCCATTGTCCGAGTGGCTGGTTTTGATACGTCAGCAGGATGTCCGCGAGCGGTGACACGGTGATGTCGCGCCGGGGTTCGACTGCGGCAGCCACCGTCGAGAACGGTACGTCAGCGTTGTCGAGTGCGAAATCGATTGCATCAGTGGACTTGACGAGGACGCCGTCGAAGGTTTCCGCCGCCGCGATCCGGATACGGGTCGCCACGGGGTTGACGTACATCCCGACTGCGTTGTCGAGGTCGGGTCCCGACCGTCCCGCTTGGGGAACGACGATCACGAGGTCGTCGGCGCCGGTGTAGCGGGCAATGGTCACGGCAAGGCATGCATGCAGCCAGGCAAAGGTACTCGTCCCCCGCTGCGTCGCAGCCTCATTCAGCGCTGACGACATTTCTGGACCGAGTGCGCGACGCACCACCGCGGCCGGCGCGGGTTCGGTTCTGGTTCGTGCCACGGAGAGGTCGGTCGGCAGTTCGGGACGGGACGGCAGGTTCTCGAGCCGTCGCTGCCAGCGTTCGAGCTGGGCAGCGGAGACCTCAGAGGCCACCCGCGCATCCACCCCGGCATCGATGTACTGCGTCGTCGGGGCCCACGCCGGGTCCGCGCGGGCGATCCGAGCGCGGTACGCGATGGCGAGGTCGGCGACGAGCACGCCGAGCGACCAGCCGTCCACCGCTGCGTGGTGGGTGCGCACCAACAGTTGGTGGACGCCTTCGTCAATTGTTCTGAGCTGCAGGGCGAGCGGAGGCCGGACGGTCGGATCGATCGTATCGGCGCTCAGCAGGTCGAAGTCGGTCTCCGGGGCCTCGAAGCCGAAGTCTGCGGAGAACAGAGCTTCGGCCGCACTGACGATCTCTTGCCAGTCCGTGCCGTCGGTTTCCATCCGGATGATGGTGCGCAGCGCCTCGTGCCGCTCCACCACGTCCGTGATCGCTACGATCAGCGCGTCCCGATCCAGCGTCCCCCGCAGTTCGATGGCGGCGCTGAGGTGGTTTGCGGTCGACCCCGGCTGGAGTCGGTCGGCGAGAATCAATGAGATCTGTCCGGACGAGGCCTCGGGTCGCGGCGGGCGGATCGTCACGGCGTCCTCACGCTGAGGGCCCGACGCGGTTCGGTCGATGACCTCCGCCAACTCAGCGAGGTCCGCGGCCTCGAGGACGTCCCGAACGCCCAGCGTCGACCCGGTGACCGCTTTGATCCGGGCGACGATTCGAGTGGCATCGAGAGACGAACCACCGAGTGCAAGGATGTCGTCGTCCATCGACGGGTTCGTGATGGTCAAGACATCGGAGATCGCTTCGGCGAGAAGCCTCTCCGACTCAGTGACTGCAGCCCGATGAGTCCTGGTGTCGACGTCGCTGGGGTGCGGAAGGGCCGCCCGATCGAGTTTTCCGGTGGTGGTGATGGGTAGCGCGTCGAGCTGCACGATGTGGGCCGGCCACATCGACGTCGGCAATCGCAGACTGATGTGGTTGCGGACCCGTTTGGTCAGGCGCCTGTCGTTGTCGGGCGAGGCGATGTACAGGGCCAGGCGCGCATCAGCTTCGTCGCCGACCACGATCGCGGCAGCCTGGTGGACTGCCGGATGGGTCATCGCTGCCATGGCGATTTCGCCCGGTTCCACACGCACACCACGGATCTGGACCTGATCATCACTGCGGCCCACGTAGTGGAGTTCTGCGAAGTTCTCACTCCAGCGAACGCGGTCGCCGGTGCGGTACATCCGGCTCCCTGACCCACCCCACGGGTTGGCGATGAAGGCAGCTGCGGTCAGGCCCGCGTGCTTGGAGTATCCCTGTGCCAGTGCAGGTCCCGCGAGATACAGATCACCTACCGCTCCGGGCGGCAACGGGCGGAGACGGTGATCCAGCACGTAGCAGGACATGCCCACGATCGGCCTGCCGATCGGAGGACGTGCACTGCCGCTTGCAGTGAGGGGTTCGGTGCCCGTCGCCATGACGGTCGATTCGGCGGGACCGTAGAGGTTGAACACCTCACGTCCGGTTCCCCAGCGCCGCACCACATCAGGCGGGCAGGCTTCACCGGCGAGCATCAACGTGGTGGACACGCCGTCGCGTAACGCGGCCGGGTCCATCGACGACAGCACGCTGGGGGTGATCACCGTGTGTGTAACGGAGCTGCCGTTGAGGAAATCCGCGAGCTCGGCGCCGCCGACGATTCCTGAAGGGGCCGGGCACAACGCCCCTCCACCCGCAGCAGCGAACAGGATCTCGAAGATGGATGCGTCGAAAGCCGGTGATGCCAGTCCGGATACGCGCAATACGTCGTCGGCACCCAGGTGCCGCTGCTGTTGCATCAGCGCCGACAGGCCACGGTGGGTGACCTGCACGCCCTTCGGGGTTCCGGTGGATCCCGAGGTGTAGACCAGGTAGGCAACGTCCGCGAGCTGAATCGGACGTTCGAAGACCAGAGGGGCATCGGAGGCACCTGCCAGGTCGACGTTGGTCAGATCGAACCAGCGATCACCGTGTTCGGCCGCTATGCCGCCCGAGGCCGTGAGGACGAGGACGGGATCGGAGTCTGCCAATTGCGCTGCGATCCGTGGCGCGGGATGCGCGGGGTCGAGTTGCATGATGGTGGCGCCGGTGTGAGCCACCGCCCAGAACGACAGCACCTGGTCGAGTCCGCGTCCGGTGCCGATTGCAACGGTGGTCCCGGGTTTCGCTCCACGGGCCTGCAAGATGTGCGCGAGTTGGCGAGACCGTGCCGCCAGTACGTCGTACGTCCAGTGCGCCCACCCGGCATGCAACGCTGGGCGGTCACTGTGACGGAAGGCCGCCTCATCCAACAGCTGCGGGAGTGTCATCGCGGACAGCGGCGGTGCGGCGGCGAGCGGAACTCGGTCTCGTTCGAACCGGGACAGCAACGGCAGATCGTCGACTGTGGTGCCCGGCGCCGAAACCGCTGTCGCGGCGAAGGACTCGATGAACGCCAGCAACCGACCGTGATGGCCACGCAGTTCCTCGAGGCCATACCGATTCGGATTTGCTTCGAGATCGAATCTGAACTCGTTGGAATTGTGCGGATTGCCGGTGCGGTACAGGTTCACCGCCAAGTCATCGACAGCGCTGGTGGTGAGGATGTGCAACGACCCGGTGGCGTCTCCGAACTGCAGAGGATCGACGGTCAGCATCAGGTTCAGTAGCGGTCCGGCGAACTCCCGAGCGGCCAACGACGACGTTGCACCGTCCATGAGCTCGCGTATGTCTTCGAACCGGAACCGCTGGTGCCGGAGCGCGCCCATCATGGCGGCCTGGGTGGATGCGACCGCAGACGCGAGCGTTGATTCCGCGCCAACGGCAGTCCGCAGCGGGACGACGTTGGAGACAGTGCTGTACGTGTTCCGGAGCGTCGCGGTGGTACGAGCAGCGACCGGAAGGCTGAGCGCCACATCGTCGCGTGCGGTCATTCTGCTCAGGTAACCGGAGGCTGCGGCGCCGACCAGCACCGGTAGCGAGGTCTTCAGCGCTGATTCCGCCCGCTGCAGCAGTTCCACCAACTCAGCCGGAATCAGGCATGAAACCCGTCGAGGGTCAGCCCCGGCGTGACCTACTCGATGACTCAAAGACGCCGGCGACGTCAATTCAGCCACGTGCTCACGCCAATATTCGCGGTCCTTTTCGTACCGAGACGACGCTCGGTAGTCGATGTCTGCCTGAGCGAGACCCGCCAAGTCCGCGGCAGGAATGTCATCGACGGGTCCATCGGCAACGCGCTGGTTATATGCAGACGCAACGAGTTTGAGCGTCTTGAAAGCGCCGGTGCCGTCGAATGTGAGGTGGTGCCCGCGCTGGTAGTACAGCCACTTGTCGTCGGCAACGCGCAGGATCGCAGACGCCATCAGACGGTCGGTGAACAGATCCACCGGCCGCGTGTAATCGGCGCGCATCCACTCATGGGCCGCGTTCATCGGATCGGCTTCGCCACGCAGATCCGACACGGTGATATCACCGCTCAGATCATGGTCAATAACCTGCTCGACACCGCTCGAGGTCTGTTCGAACCGGGTGAAGGCGATCCCGGTCTGCCGGCCGACCTCTTGTGTCACCGTACGAAGGAGGTCCGGATCGATATCGCCGGTCAGTTCAACATATTCGGCGATATTGATCGGGCACAGGGGCATCGCCTGCTGCGCCGACCAGAGCGCTCGCTGGGCGCGAGTCAGCTGCTGGCGGAGCACCATGCCCACGAGGGCCCCTCCTCACTTGGGTTGAGGCGCAATATCACCTAACTTCGATGTTCGATGTTGGTTCTAGAGCAACCTCGATATTTTGGTGTTTGTTTCGCTTCCTTCCGAAGAGACCGCCGACGCGCTGATTCTTCAAGACATCTGACGAGGTGTAGTAGTAGCCATATTTGTACGCACCGCCTCGTGTAGGAACATCAGTGAGAACGACGCCAATCAGATCGGCGTTTACCGCCTCTAACTGCTCTATGCTTGCCGCAACATCGGGCAACCGAGACTGATTGGCACGAGCTACGAGTAGCACGCCGTCCGCCCACTGCGACAACACAGCAGCATCCGTTACGGGCAACAGCGGCGGCGAATCGATTACCACATAGTCGAACATTGCTGACAAGTTCTCGATACCCTGACCGGCCTTCTTGGACCCCAACAGCTCAGCCGGATTGGGAGGTTGAGGACCGCTCGCGAGGATATGCAAGCCAACCACATCGCTGGATTGCAGCAAGTCAGCCATGGTTCCGTCGCCTTTTAGATAGTTCGTAAAACCAATATCCCCGATGCCGCCCGTGCGGTGATAGACCTGCGGTCGTCGAAGGTCGGCGTCGACCAACACGACGCGTTTACCCGTCTCGGCAAGTGCCGCTGCCAAGTTCATCGCAGTAGTGGTCTTGCCCTCAGCGGCTAACGCGCTTGTTACCAAGATTCGCCGGATCGGCCTGTCAACACTGGCGAATGACAAATTTGTTCGGAGCTTTCTGTACGATTCTGCCGCAAGTGTCGCACCCGACCCAAAGTTGATCAGACCACGACCCTTCAAAGTGTCGTCAGATGGCACTGACGCCATGACCGGTGCACTCGTTACTCCCTCGACGCCCTCGCCGTCGCGAACGCGGTTGTCGAACCGGCTACGAATAGCGACCCACGCCAGTCCGAGGATCAGTCCTACTGCTATGCCCGCTAGCACATTCCGTTCGGTGCGCGGCGCGATCGGGCTGTCCTCAACATTTGCCGGCGAGACTGTAGTGATCTTCGCAAGTGGCGACCCACCACCGCTCGGAGTCTCGAGCTCACTCACGTACTCCTCAAGGGATGCTGCGACTGCATTCGCCAACTCCGCGGCACGCACGGCATTTGTCCCCTCAGCAGAGACATTCAGAAGCACCGTGTCAGGCGTAGTAGTCGCACTGACCGCAACCTTAGCTTCAGAAAGGGAGATACCGGACTGAAAAGAGCCGAGCGCTCCCGTCAACACCGCTTCTGAGTTCACCAGCCGTGTGTACGACGTAACTCGCTGTTGAGACGCCAGCGAGCCTTGGTAAGCGGATTGCGCGTTATCTTCGTTGCCTGAAGTTACGTACATTGTGGCGGTTGATCTGTACGTAGGATCCTGATACAAACTCAGACCCAGACCAACCGCTCCGCCAAGCAGCGCAAGAATAATTACGATCGGCCAGCCGCGCCGAAGCGCCACAAGGGATGAACGCATGGAGGACGCCTTAGCCGGTTTGATCGGCTTGCGCGAGGTCATAGTCACCAATTTAAGCCCCAATCGTGGCTACAGGAAAAAATTACTACTCCGGAGACATCCCCCGACATCGGCCAGCTCCGAACTGAACTAAACGGCTCCAGCCTGAAGTCTAACCCGCGGAGACAATACCCGCACGATGGACAACGGGCGCCTATCACGACCTTCTGCACTTCAGACGCCTTCTTAAACTGCTAGCCACGACGCTGTCGTATCGCCGAACGCAAAACACTCGCGTAACCAGAACAGACCCCCTCCCAGGTATACGCTTCTGACTGACGATCACGAACGGCCATAGTTAGCCGCTGCCTCAGGTTTGGATCCTCCATCAGCGCATCCAAAGCGCGTGCAATCTCTTGTGGGTCGGGAGCAGTAAAAACCGCGCCTCCGTCACCCAAGACTTCGCGGTTATAGACCGTGTCCCTTGCTACTGTCGGCGCTCCACAGGCCATAGCCTGAACTAGAGCCGGATTCGTTCCCCCGACGCTATGCCCATGAAAATATGCGCCAGCATTACTCCAAAGCGCGAATAGTTTCTTGTCGTCCCTGAGGTGACCCAACCATTCAACGTTGTCGTGACTTGCCGAGAGGGCAGCCGCACGGTCGTCGAGCTCGCCGCCGTACCCAGTCGACCCCACAATCACCACTTGACGACGCTCAGCAAGAATGCTCACCGCATCAAAGAATGTCTCCGTCGAGTTCTCGGGCACAAACCGGGCGACATACAAGATGTACGTTCCTGGCGCTAGACCCGGCACAGGATCATTGTCGGCCGAAACAGTGCCGCCATATGGCAAAAACTCCGATTCACGCCCAAAGTCGCGCCGCCATCGCGCTGCGATCTCCTCAGAATCGCTTACGATCACATCGGCAAACCTTGCAGTAAATCGAGCGCCAAACTTAAAAACAGCCTTGGCCAGGCGGCCCCACTTCTCGCGCTCCCATTCAATTCCATCAACATTAACGACAGTAGGCACGCGCGACAACTTCAAAATCGGCAACCAGAATCCGTTGGCGACATTCAACACCAATGCCACGTCTGGGCGTTTAAAAGCTGCGTGCAAAACCGACGACAACCCGTAAGACAAGGTACTAATGGATCGAGACTCAATACCCGGCGTAAGAATGCTGACTATAGAACCCTTGTCGCGCCTGCCTGAAGCTTCTTCTTCAACGGTTGCGCCGCGCCGCGAATAGACAACAGCATCCCAACCCTCATCGGCAAGGTACGGCGCCAGATGCCTGATGAGGGTCTCAAAACCACCATAGTAGCTGGGGTAACCACGCGAACCGATTATCGCAACCTTGGGCATCTTCACATTCCCTTGTTCGTAGAGCAGTCAGGTGCCACCGAAGCGGACCGAGGTTCAGACTTTGGCACTTCTCCGGCCCGCAGATACCTAGTTCCGATCGAGATCATCGCAAGTAGTAGCGAGGCACCGATAAATTGCGCAGATACCAAATAGCTACCGTAAAAAGAAAAGACAATCCCCACGCTGAGCCATACAACCGATCCTGGGACAAAATCGACATACAGGACGCAGAGCGCTCCCACCACTGCAGCGAGTAGCAGACCACCCAAGAAGCCATAGTCACTCAACGCGCCCGACCAAATTGGTGTAGCAATAGCGCCCGTAGAATCTACAGAAAAACCGAGTGCCGTTGTCAACCAGCGTTCTGGGTCGGCGAACCCCCCGGACAGACCCAAGGACTTCGTCGCTCCGCCGATTATAAATCCCCCCGGGGGCTGCAGGCCCCCAGATTGAATGAGTTCGTTTACCGACAAACCATTTCGCGCCGACAGATAAAGGCTTGGTCCCAGCGTCTCATTAAAGAAACCAGCAAACCCACCGATGGCATTTGCGCGTTCAGACTGGATTGCCTCCAGACGCCCCTCGGTGCGGGCACCATAGGTCAAGAGAGCGGCGCCCAAAACAACAAACCCCGCGGAGGCGGCGACAAGGCTCCGAGCGATTCCACTGAACCTGTTGAGATGGCCCAGGTAGCCAGTAGCCACGCCCAAGAGGACAGCTACGATGAGCAGTCGGCTTGCCGTCCCTAAGGTCATGATCACCAGAAGGATTTGGAGAGCACCTATCGAGGCCCGCGGGCTAGACCGGAGAAAGGCCGCAGAAATTACCGCAGAACCGAGAGCAATACCCATGATGGGCGATTCACTAGCCACCGACTGCAGGCGCGCTTCATTTCCTTGCAATAGGGGAATGCCCGATGACAGCCTATTTGCCAACAACAGCAAGGCCAGCATCAGCAGAAACACATGAGACCGTGTCGATACTTCGATTCCATACGCTTTAGAACGACTACCAGACCGCAACGAACCAAGAATTGCGATGATTGCCGCCAAAACTATGCCGAATAGGAGAGCAAATCTAAATGATTCACTCGAGATCGACGAGACTCCGAGATAACTCAGCTGGCCAGCCGTACCAAGCCAGGTCAGCGAACATCCAACAAATATGGCAAGGTATAAAGGACGCAGCCTTTTGAATGTAATTGCAAAAACCAACGGGCAAAGCACCGCTAGGCCGGCCAACGGGAGATCGAAGATCGCAGGAACCGCCAGAAGCGAGAACGCGAGTCCTCCGAAGGTCGCGCGACCAGATGAGACTGCTAGCTGCGTTGCGCCGGACTCAGTTTCATGCTCCAGCGATTTTCCCTGATGCTGCCTAACTGCCATTGGTAACAACCTTCCGTCTCCGTTCGGCATGTCTCATTGCCAGCCCATACAAATCGGCCAGCGCAGCGACGTGTTCGGAAGAGTCAACGCGCAACTCAGCGACTCCAGACCGAAGGCCCGCTGAACGAGCACGCCTAACGCCGCTCTCGTCGCAGATCGCCTTGGCGAGCGCCACAATGTCGGAAGATTGGTAAACTGCACCGGTTCGATCATTAACAAGCTCCGGCATTCCGCCCATATCACTGACTACTGCGGGAACGTCGTATTGCAGACTTTCCCGCACCGTGTACGGACTATTTTCCGCCCAGCGCGAAGGATGCACAGTCAAATCGACGTCGCGCAGAATCCGTTCCAGGTCCTCATGGCGGTATACGCCGTGGAAGGTCGCCTTTTTCAGCTTCATTTCTGACGCCAGAGATTCTAGCCTTGCCCGCTCGGAACCGTCACCGTAGATGCGCAATTCAGCATTTGGTAGCTCAATTTCAACGAATCGCCACGCCCTGACAAGGTCGTCTACGCCCTTCTCGACCGCAAGACGACCCATATACGCAACGACAAAACGGCCGTCCGCCTTATCGTTGGCCTCTCCGGCACCATTGCGCTGCGCAGCAGATTCACGTGACCATGGCAAGTCCAAATGCAATACAGGTCCGACACCAACTCCCGATCGTTCAATTACCGACTTCATATAAGCAGATGGGGTATGAATAACCGGGCTTGCAGTCCCCCACAGCCTTGATGAGAGTGGATGTTCAACAGCCGCAAGCGCAGACGCAGCCGCGCTGGACTTTACACAACGCTTCGAAATTATGTTTATTGACCGCCGCGCATTTGACATTTCGCCGACGCAAGCGAAGCAAGCGGCGCCCGCCCTGTCGTCCCAGAGCCGCTGGTTCGCGCAAACGGTCTTGTACTCATGCGCCGTGATAACGCAGGGTGTGGCACGCGCTACACAGGCACGAGCAACCGAAGGCGTCAACTGGTAGCAGGTTCCATGAAAATGAACGACGTCGGGCCTAAACTGATCAATTACGCGTAACAACCTTCTCTTAACAGCCGGCGAGTACACCGACCGTACGCCGTTGTTAACTTTTGCTAGGGCTCCATCTACGTCATAAATCCGAGTAGGAGAATATGAAACACGACCATTAACTGATTCCATCGGCACTTCTCCAAGAGGAGGCTCCATTCCGAAAAAGTGCAAGTCGTGGCCCGCGGCGGGTAGGTTCCGAGCCTGCCAATCGATATATGTTTCCACTCCACCAACGTGATGCATGAACTTACTAACGACAAGGATACGACTCATTTTACGAAGCCCAATCGTCGAGACGGGTCTTAAGCTGCTTGATCGCGACTGACCGAGCGGTTTCGTCAAAATTGATAGCCGCATCGACCATCACCGCTAGCGCTGCCTCCGTTGTTCGTCCATAGTAGCCTGCCTGTTTAGTCATACCGATCTCATTCATTAGCGACGAATGCTTCTCTTCGTAGCCGAGCAAAACAAGTGGCGTTTCACTGCAAAGCGCTGCAATTCCGGCGTGCATACGCGCGCTGATCACCAAGTCGAAGTCCAGGCGTATGCTTTCGCACAGCGCTCTATAACTTGCAGCTTCCAAGCGTCCCGCACTTGCGTGCTTCGGCAACGACTGCTCGATATACTTGACCGCGTCGCCGTCCTGACCAGCGCTTGACTGGGCAACACGGTGATGCATCTCGAAGGTCGAGGTTAATACCTTCTGTGGATGGTTCAGAATATAGGCGAGAATCTCGTCGACCTGCCATTGCCAGGTCCTCTCATCGAAATAGTCGCCCGCTACCGGCACAATCAGCACACGCAGTGAATCGTTCTGCGAGCTCGGCAACCCGTCGTGACGACTTTCGTAGTTGCGAAACGCGAGGTCAGGAACGTAAGTAGCGTCCAACGCGCAACTCTCGGCGACAGCTTTGCTAGACCGGTCACGAACGTTGATGTTGACTTCGCCAGCTAGCTTCCGGAGGAGCGTCTTGAGTAGTGAACCTTCTGCTTCGATGCTTATCGGCATAGTAGTCACAGCCGCGCCCGAGCGTTGACTGAACCACCAGGTCCAGAGAGTGAGTGCGCTCTCCTTGATATATCGATCGCCTATATATCCGCCGCCAACCGGATATACGTGAGTCGCGGTCATGTATGCCAAGGCAGTCGGCTTCAAGCCCCTCGGCAGAGCCATGCCTACGCGCTCAGTTGCTTGCCGCCGATACTTCGATGGCAACATCGAAGCTCCAGATAACAGCGTAATTGAGAGCATCCACTGTACTAAAAGGTGGAGGCGTGGAATCCCCGTTCTCGAATTGTATTCAATTCGATCAAACATTCGTTTATGGATTGTCACGCGCGGGTACATGACTTTGAATATCCTGTCATCGAGCGCGACTATGTGCACTTCTTCGTTTGGGTGAATCTGTGTCACCTTGTCTAGCGTGGCATCGACCAGCTCGCGGTCTCCCAAATTTTCACCCGAATAACACTCGGTAATGAGTATCATTTGCTTACCTTATTCCAGTTCAGCGCACCTCGAGAAACTAGCCACATGCGTCCCGCCTGAATAGGAGTAGTACGTCTGGCGGCGATCTTGACAACCAGACCGATCGCGACCACAAATGGAATAAGTCGCCGCTCCCAGACCGACCCGTACTTTCTCACATAAGCGCAACGTGCATTGAGCAGGCTTGCCTCCACTGTTGCAGAAGCTATTTTCTTGGAACTATTGCCGAGATGTTGCGCTGAGACAGCAAGTACCTCGAACTGGGTGTCGCTCGCTAAGTCTCTCGCCAATGCGCTCATTTCGATCCAGAACATCTCTGGGTCAAGCACGATCCCGTCTAGCAAGCGCGGGTCTAGTGAAAGTACTGTACCGGCCGGCACCCATGGTTTTCCTAGAGGAAAGGTTCCGCTTCCAAGCTGCGCAAGCATCTGCTTCTGTTTAGAGAGACTGCCATACGTGAGCTGCATCAGAGCGTTCCGAGTGGTGTAGATCTCGCGCACGTTCTCTAGACGATCGGCGTCTACTATCTTCGGAACCAGAATGGGAGCCGCAGATTGCGGTGGCCAACACAGTGCACGCAAGGACGCCTCATCGATAACGACGTCAGGGTTAATCATCACCAGTCTCTTCTCGGACTGGACGACGTCTTTCAAAATGAAGTTGAGCGCCGCAGAATATCCCTCGTTTGCGTGTGTGGTCAGTGTGGTCGCGAACTCGACCCGAGGCGCGCGCCCCGACGAGTCATCGATTACGTACAACTTCAGCGCCAGGCCTCTGTCTGACAGCGACTTCGCTGATGCCAGCGCCTGCCGTACTTCCTGTTCCGAGTGACCGTAGGTTATTACGCAGACAATGACACCCTCTGAATCATCAAGTTTATGCGGTCGTCCACCGTCTGCGAGTTCGTTGCCCACTGTTGAAGCCTTTCCGAAACGTCTCTTGCTGTCTCGATAATGTTCATATCGAGATCCTCAATTCTGGATATGACTGCGTGCGGTGGAGCAATATCTACGGCCTCAGAGCCGCCGACAATAATTTGTGGAATACCTGCAGCGGCAAGATCAAAGAAGAATGGGTTGCGGGTGTTTCTCATTTGCTTGTGCGGCAGATTGATGACAACCTCGGACGTACGCCTGAGGCGTTCGATTAGAGCGAGACGATCTACCGGCTTTTCAGAGTTTAAGTCCGGTGGCCAACCCGACCCGATAATCCGCACGTCCATTCCGCGTGCAATTAACGCTCTTACGCTCTCGACTCGTTCTCGATACGCGGTTCCGACGATAACTAGACTGTGGCTCGTCGAAACCGTTTGCGATATCAGAGTGGTGAGGTAACTAGGCAAGAGGTGAGGCCACGGCATATGGATATTTTCGACCGGCCCCGATTGATTCCAACAGGAATCTGCCGCAAAGACCGCATCGTAGTAGTCGAATGTCGTAGCGAAGTCGCGCTCGCCGATCGGCTCGTCTCCAATCCACGCCACTAGATGTTTAGAGCGCTTCTTGAGTTGACGGAGCACTCCACCTCCCAACCTGTGCGGTGCCATGACAATTGCGAGTTCGTTTTCCCCAGGTCGAGCTAGAAGCTGAAGTCGAGTGGCGCAGTTGAGGACCTCGCTGTTGCGCACCAGAAACCTACTCGGCGTACCAGAGAGATTTGCAAGGGCGAGCGGGGTGGAAGTTCTTTGCGACACAGCGGCCGCGAAGTCGTGTGGTCCAGGTCCCCACCACTTGAACCCGAGGAACAGAACGGAGCCCGCAGTCACAGATCTATGCGGCGCATTCATGTCGCTGCCCAACCCAGGAATATTAGTGCTAGTAGGGCCGAAGAAATGGGCCACATCATTGCGATCTGCATTCCGAGCGTAGGATACTTTTCTCGCTTCATTGGCTTCCAAAACACTAGGAAGGACACGTATTCCTTCACGGTGGCGGCCACAGTGACTAGTGCAACTCCACCTAGCACCATTGCACCACATGTCATAAGCACAGATAGTGTCGCCAAACCGATACTCACTGACATCGTGGCGTAAGAACCTCGGTTACTGTAGATCCAAGTCGAAGTCAGTGTATGTGAGGCGATCAACGGGGTACCGACGCCTATTATTGCTACCAGTGTCCATATGTTTCCGTAATCAGACAAGATTCCCAAGTTGCGGAACAGTATAGCTGCGACAATTATGGAAAGTCCGGCGCCGGTAGCCGCTAGGCAGAGGCGCTTCGACCACTGTAAGAATTGTGCTGCATCTCTGTTTCGGCTTAGTGAATTTGACGCGTGATGTTGGACCAATGCCCCACGAAATGCGACCACAGCCTCGAATGCGCGGAGGGCGATTGCGTAGGCCGCCAACTGCGCCGCGGTAACCCCGAGCAGACCCATCACTCCGAGGTCTGCCCGCTGATATACAGTTGCGGATATCGCCATTCCGGCAAACGGCAAGCTTGCGTGCCAGCTCAGTTTAATCGGCGCCGCCAGGTCGCCATCTTTCTTGAATCGGGTACTAATGGCGCGTGTAGAAAGCAGCAGCGCAGGACTAATCACAATTAGTCCGACCAAATTGCCCAGTGTTGACGCCCAGGCAAGCATGACGGCTCCGCTAGTTCCCGCTGCAGCGATCGCGCACCCCGACACAATCCCGTTCACCAAAGTTGCGCACGCAACGAGCCTCATCTTTCCAGATGGGATCGCAATATTTTCGAAGTCGGACAGCAATATTCGCGACAGGACTAATATCGTCACCGGCACGCCGATTGGTAGGAAGAATAGCGAAACTACGAGCGCCGATAGTGCAACGACAAGCGATATGGAACGTCTTCGTAGCCAGACTTTCCAACTCGACACAGTCATTTCGGCAGTGTCACTCAGCTCGACTAGGAGCATCCTGTCGATTCCGTACTGGAGTATGACCGTGGCAATAGCGCCGACTGACACCGCAAGTGAGTAGTATCCGATTTCAGCCGGTACGCCCCTCTCGGCCGCCCACAAGAAACCCAGACCCACGAGGGCCAGGTAGCAGACTCTAGCGATGCCTAGCAGACTCGCACCGCTTCTCTGATCACGGCTGCTCTTCGCGTGTCGGCCGCGTGCACGTGTGGCGGTTCTCACCATCGCTCTGCTGCCGCCTTAAGTGTAGAGTCGGAGACTTTGCGTTTGGGTGCGTTTGGGTCGCAATGCGCTCTAAGCGGTCTGTGCACGGCGTGTTCCCGGCAAGGGGCTGGTGTTCCTAGCACTTGCCCTTGAGCGTTTTCTGCTATTTGGTCCCCCCGGCGCCTTGAGTTCGTCGTGCGCTGGGGCTGGGCCGGCGACGGTTTAACAGTGCCGATTTCAATCGGTCGGTCCACGTTGGCCATTTATCGCTGGTTAAGAGCAGAGACGCCGACAGCGCTGCGGTTATCGTTTATCCATCGTGCTACTTGCACGATGCAGGTCTCGATGTCGACAGCGACCAAATCGAATACTGTGGATCTCCGGCCGATCGGATCTGCTATATCCAAGTTCGGACTCATTGGATCGAGTGTGGGATAGTAGTTCTCCGTAGATGTTTCGCGCCTGTAAATTTCCGAAAGCTCTCGAAGTGCGAACATGCGCTTCCACTGCGCTGGCGCGTGTTGTCTGGAAACCGCACGATGTTCTCGAGTCATTCCGAGAACAAGATCGCATTCAGCGACGATCGATGGCGTCAATAGCCTCGAACGAAAGCCGCTCGCATCGGTGCCGCTTTCGATCAACGTCCGTTGACTCTCCGGATGCATATCGTGTCCATTCATCGCACGAGTACCAGCGCTCTGCACGACAAGGTTCAGTCCCATGTTGTCGCTGTTAGCAGCGAGCATGCGCTCAGCGACGGGTGATCGACATATGTTTCCCGTATATACGAACAGCACCTTCACGACTAGTACGCGCCTTCACTTCGCAGTACGGCCCGCAAAGTTCTCCAGAGAATCATCGCGTCCTGCATAATTGACCAGTTTTCGACATAGGAGAGGTCCAAGCGCACGGATTCGTCCCAGTCCAAATCAGACCGACCCGAAACTTGCCAAAGCCCCGTGATACCAGGCCGCACAAGCATTCGGCGCGTCACCAGTGCGCTATATTGTTCAACCTCAGCACGTAGAGGTGGACGAGGGCCCACGAGGCTCATGGTGCCCGCAAGTACATTGAACAACTGTGGCAGCTCATCAAGACTGTAGCGCCGCAATATCTTTCCGATTGGCGTTACCCGAGGATCGTCGCGGATCTTGAACAGAACCCCGGCGCCCTCGTTCTGTTGAGCGAGTGCGAGTTTCTGCTGATCCGCACCGTCAACCATCGTCCGGAACTTCCACATCTGGAATGGCTCGTTGTTCAGGCCGATACGCTCCGCACGGTAGAACACGGGTCCTCGGGATCCGACTCTCACAGCGATCGCACACGCAATCATCACAGGAGACAGCAGAAGCACGATGGACCCTGCACCTAGCCGGTCGAAGGCTGCCTTGAAGAACTTGTTGGCACCCTCGTAGCGGGGTTTATCTATATGGAGGAGCGGCAGCCCTGCTACCGGGCGAACCAACATGCGTGGCCCCGCGACGTCCGCAACTCCGGGGGATACGAGCAGGTCGACGTGCATTCCTTCAAGATCCCAAGACAACTCGCGCATCGCCGTGTGGCCGAGGGTTTCGGCGCATGTAACCGCAACTGCCGTCGCTTGGGACTGCGCCACCCCATCACGGGCATCACTAGAGTCGCCGAAGACCGGGTGGTTCCGGCCACCGATTTCAACCACGTCGCGATGCCGCGCTGGGTCCCCCGGAGGAACGCATAAGCCAACTACTTCGAGGCCCAGACCAGGGTTCCGATCGAGATGGCGAATCAAAGGAGCTGCAGATGCCGGACTACCTACAACCAGGAGTTGATTGAGGTTCCGACGGTCTCGCCGTGCGCGGGCGAGACTCCAGCGCCACAACCAGCGGGCGAGCAGCAACCCGAGCGTGCCGGCTGGCAATGCGATTGCGAGGAGCCCCCGCGCCACGTTCCACTTGAACAGTAGGTCAACGATTGCCAACAGCCCGAAGACGGCGAGGGAAGCTCGAACGATTCGGCTATATTCCTCGGCACCCGATCCGACTATCCGCCGATCTGTGCTCTGCACGACGCGGAGGGCGACGATCCAGGCAAGGACGAATCCCGCTGAGACAAGCACTCCCGGTGTACTGAATCTACCGATGGGGTCCAAGACTGACGGGAATCCGAATCGAATC
Source organism: Williamsia soli (assembly GCF_017377795.1). GTDB lineage: Bacteria > Actinomycetota > Actinomycetes > Mycobacteriales > Mycobacteriaceae > Williamsia > Williamsia soli. The sequence goes on from NZ_JAFRDR010000003.1 coordinate 768,161, forward strand.
TGTTGGGCACCAAAAACGGCGACAGCGATGATCACGGCGTCCACGACCTGAACGCGGGTGATGTAGGCATCCGCCCACGTCCGCAGACGAGGCCGGACGGCAAGCGGGGGCACCTGGGGCGCGCGCCGCCAGTCAGTGCTCACAAGCCTCGTGCTACGTGTCATCCCTACCTCCCCAACGCTTCGTCGGGATCTCGTCCATAGGACAGCTGTCCCCTGCCAAGAAAGAAATCAACTATCACTAAAGGGCATCTTGTCCTACGAATATCACCTATTGAGATCGCCCTGCGCTCGTACTTAATAGTCGAACATTAGCGCTTATGTTTCTGCACTGCGAGTCGAAACGCACTATTTACTTTTCATAACTCACGGTAATCTAGACAACCATATGGACTATGTCCGGCGTCACACTTTTCGGTCGGGTAGGAATTCCAGTGCGATGGGTAGCGATGCATCGCCCAGTGAAGCTTTCTGCAGCACAACATGTTTCGTGTCGATGCACCTAATTAATCCGACTACATCAACCAGTAGGCAGGTCGATTAAAATCACTCAGATCGAGTTGTTACGCGATTGGCGTTCGTAACTTATAGGCTTAGAAACTGGTTCGTCGCTTCACCCGGGTCGCACTGTGACACAAATTTAAACTCCATGTCATCAGAACTTCCCCCTACTTTTACCGTTGCCAACGCGGACGCATCAGTTCGAGACCGCCGAAAACTCTCCACTGCCATTTCTGACGTGTTCGCCAAGTCAGCGTCCGCGCCATAATGATCGTTACGGTCATTTATATCGCAGTGGGTCGCTCGTGTCCATTCGTTGGTCAAGTCCGCTTGGACCGTAGATCTCGGCCGATGACAGGGTCCGCCTCGGTGGCTCCTCGCCTGACCACTTCGTAGACACCAATGTCTACGAGCTCGTGGTGAACCGCCTACGCACTACATCGTTGTCCGCTGAGGCTTGTTACAGCCACCATCGTGACTTCCGACTAGTCGCTGCCTGCGAACTCGGGGCTGCTGACCCCGCCAGTCGGATGTCACACGTGTATGCCCCGAGTCAGCCGAAGGCGTTCGCAACGCCAAGGGTCCCCGTCGTGAGGCACGATCCGGAGATGAGGACACTCGTGTTGTCTGGTGCGCGCTGGCCTACGGAATCACCCCAGGGGGATTAGCGACCGTCAGATGTCACTCACTAAGGTAGGTCCAAACTCCGTCCCCTGACCAAGACCTGCCTATGGGTGCACCAGACCGCGGCTTCGGACCGATGTCTATCCCTGAACACCCCGGGCCCTCACACATTGCAACGGCCTTTCGCTGCTGACTCGGTCGCCTGCCCAGCCCGCCATGATCAGCGAACGATCCTCTCGGTGGTGGCGTAGGTCTTTTCGACCTGGGTTTTGAGTGGTTGCCACCAGTCGGGGTTGTTGCGGTACCAGGCGATGGTGTCGGTGAGGCCGCTGCGGAAGTCGGTGTATTGGGGTTGCCAGCCGAGTTCGGTGCGGAGGCGGTGTGAGTTGATGGCGTAGCGCAGGTCGTGGCCGGGGCGGTCGGTGACGAAGTCGAAGGCGTCGGTGGGGTTGCCGGTGAGTTCGAGGATGGTTTCGATGACGGTGCGGTTGTCGACTTCGCCGTCGGCGCCGATGAGGTAGGTCTCGCCGATGGTGCCTTTGTCGATGATGGTCCAGACGGCGTCGTTGTGGTCGTGGACGTGGATCCAGTCGCGGACGTTGGTGCCGTGGCCGTAGAGCTTGGGGCGGATGCCGGCCAGGACGTTGGTGATCTGGCGGGGGA
>NZ_JAFRDR010000004.1 GCF_017377795.1 Williamsia soli
GAACGGATTAGGCAATGGATTTCACTTTCGACTCGACTACTGAGGACTATCGTTCGCGGTTGCTGGGTTTCATGGACGAGTTTGTTTATCCGAATGAGCATTATTTTCATGACCGGCCGGGCGAGGGCTCTCTGCAGTGGGAGCGGCCGGCAGTCATGGCGGATCTGAAGGAGCAAGCGCGTAGCCGTGGCTTGTGGAATCTCTTTTTGCCTCATCACGCAGAGGGTGCGGGTCTGTCGAATCTGCAGTACGCACCGCTGGCCGAGATCACGGGCTGGAGTCCAGAAGTCGCCCCCGAGGCTCTGAACTGCAATCCGCCCGATACGGGGAACATGGAGTTGTTGACCATGTTCGGGTCTGAGGCTCAGAAGCACGATTGGCTGGCGCCGTTGCTCGATGGGAGCATTCGGTCTGCGTACTGCATGACCGAACCGAATGTGTCGTCTTCTGATGCGGCCAATCTGGTCACATCGATCACCGAAGACGGGGACCACTGGGTGGTGAACGGCACGAAGTGGTGGTCGACCGGTGCGATGAGCAGCGATTGCAAGGTGCTGATCGTGATGGGTGTGTCCGACCCTGACGCGGATGCTCGGGGGCGGCACAGTTTGGTTCTGGTACCGACCGACACCCCTGGTGTGACCGTTGAGCGGGGTCTGGAGATCTTCGGGTTCACTCACGGTGCGCATGGTGGTCATGCGCAGGTGCGTTTCGATGGGGTCCGGGTTCCCAAGGCGAACATGCTGGGGGAGCGTGGTCGTGGGCAGGCGTTGGCGCAGGCGCGCTTGGGGCCAGGGCGGATCCATCACTGCATGCGGATGATCGGTATGGCCGAGCGCGCGATCGATCTGATGTGCCGCCGCGCCAATGAGCGCGAAGCATTCGGTAGTCGTCTGGCCGATCAGGGCATTGTGCAGCATTGGATCGCGCAGTCTCGGGTCCGTGTTGATCAGCTGAGATTGTTCGTTCTTCGTGCGGCCTGGTTGATCGACACCGTGGGGGCGCGCGAGGCGCGTACGGATATCTCTGCTATCAAGGTGGCGGCGCCGGACACCACGGAGTGGGTGTTGGACAAGGCGATTCAAGTTTTCGGGGCGGGTGGGATGACGCAGGACCATCCTTTGGCGATGCTGTGGGCGCAGGCCAGGACGATGCGCTTCATCGATGGTGCCGACGAAGTCCATCGGATGGTTGTAGCGAAAAGCGAACTGCGTCCGCGGGCGGTACCTGGTGGTTGAAGTGTTCAGGCGACCCGGGCGGCGTTCGCACCTCAGGGCATGACGATGCCGCCATTGACACTGAGAATCTGGCCGGTGGTATAGGACGAGAGGGGCGAGCACAGATAGTCGACGGCTGACGCCACCTCATCTGCGGTGCCGAGTCGGCGCATCGGGATTCCCCCGCGCAGTTTCTCCATGAAATCGGGATTGCCGCTGGCAACATCCTGCAGCATCGCCGTCTCGATGAGTCCGGGACAGATGGCGTTGCTGGTAACGCCCCTTTTGGCTGTTTCCCGGGCCAGCGATTTTGCGAAGCCGAGCAACCCTGCCTTGGTGGCGGAGTAGGCGCACTCGCCTCCGCCGCCCGCGCGGGCACTGTCTGTGGAGACGAAAACGATTCGTCCCCACCCGCGCTCGATCATGTGAGGAACAACCAGCTGTGACAGCAGCATGGGGGCGCGTAAGTTCACCTGCCACATCGCATCCCACGTCGCCGGTTCGCTCTCCGTGAATCGCTCGACACGGGTGAGTCCGGCGTTGTTCACGAGAATGTCTATCTCGTCGAGCCCGCTCAGTCGCGCGGTGATCTGATCGGGGTCACCAAGGTCGACCTCGCAGACTTCGGCATCCGTCAGGGTGTCGGCGACTGATTTCGCGGCTGCGCCGTCGCGGTCGACCACCACGACTTTTGCGCCCTGCGCAGACAGATTCCGGGCGATGGCGGCACCGATACCCGCCCCCGCCCCGGTCACCAGAGCAGTCTTGCCTGCCAGTTGTGAGGAAGTCATAGCGATGATTCTACGAGATCAAGCAAGCATTTGGTCAAATAAATCCCAAGTTCCTCCGATCACGAGAACATTCCGGCGCAACCAGCTAGACAAGCGCTTGTTCAAGTAACTACTCTGTGTGGCATGTCACTAGTTGCACCCAGCGCGGCACACGGATATGCCCTCGGGATCGATGTCGGCGGAACCTTCACCGACGTCGTACTCGCCGGACCGTTCGGTCAAGAGGCCGTGGCCAAAACCCTGAGTACTCACAACGACCCGACCGAGGGGATACGAACCGGCGTACGACGCGCATTGGACGTGGCCGGAGTACGGCCCGACCAGGTGACGCGCGTCGTTCACGCCACCACGTTGGCGACGAACGCGATCTTGGAGAACAAGGGCGAGCGGGTTGCCCACATCGGCACAGCCGGTTTTCGCAGCCTTCTGCCGCTCGGTCGGTACGCACGTGTGGAGGAAGACCGGTTCGACACCTTTTTCGACCCACCCGCCGCACCGATACCCGCCGAGGACTGCTACGAGGTCGTTGAGCGGATGGACAGCGCCGGACAGGTCGTCGTGGCTTTGGACGAATCGTCGGTGCGAGACGTTGCCGAGCGGATTCGCCTGCGCGGGATCGAGTCGGTGGCAATCACGCTGCTCCACAGCTACGCGAACCGTCGTCACGAAGACCGCGTCGGCGAGATCGTCCGCGAGGTTCTGGGTCCTGACGCCACCGTGGTGACATCAGCAGAGATCTGGCCCGAGGTTCGTGAATACGAACGTACGACGACCACATTGATGTCGGCCTACATCGGACCGGTGATGGTGAAGTATCTGCGCAACCTGGAGCGGCGTCTTGCGGATATGGGGGTCGAGGCCCGGGTGCAGGTCATGGAGTCGGGCGGTGGCGTGATGTCGGCCGACCTCGCGGGTCGGCGAGCGGTGGCAACCATCGAATCGGGTCCTGCGGCAGGTGTACTCGCCGCGCGCGCGGCGGGCCTGGCCGCCGGCAGATCTGACGTCATTTCCTTCGACATGGGAGGCACCACTGCCAAGGCGTCCGTGATCCGGAACGGGATCGCCGCCATCACAACCGAGTTCCATGTCGGCGGCAAGGGGAGTTTCGGCGGACGACGCGCGGGTACAGGTGTCCCGATCAAGACCCCTGCCATCGACTTGGCGGAGGTCGGTGCCGGCGGCGGCAGTATCGCGTGGGTGGATCACGGTGGTGCACTGCGCGTGGGACCGAACTCGGCCGGCTCCGAGCCGGGCCCCGCCTGCTACGGCAACGGCGGTTCGGATCCCACTGTGACCGACGCCAACGTGGTCCTCGGGTATCTGGATCCGATCGGATTCGCCGGCGGCTCACTGGAACTGCGGCCTGATCTCTCGGCGAAAGAGATCGAGGAGAAAGTGGCTGGTCCGATGGGCGTCGACCTGTCGGCGGCGGCCAACGCAATTCATCAGATCGCCAATGCGGCAATGGCATCTGCGGTCCAGGTCGTCACGGTACAACGCGGGCTCGACCCCAGAGGTTTTGCGGTCGTCGCGTTCGGTGGTGCCGGTCCGATGCATGCAGCCCGGGTCGCCGAGCCATTCGGCATCGACACTGTGATCGTGCCACCGTCATGTGGCGTCGGATCGGCGGTGGGTCTCCTCGGTACAGATCTGAGCACGGACCGGGTGATGACCCGGATATGTCACGAGAACGACCTCGCCGCAGCGGATGTCGATGCCGCCTTCGCAGAATTGGCAGCTGCGGGAACTGTAGATCTCGGCGTCGACATCGATGGTCCGTCGACACGGATCGAGAAGTCGCTGGACGTCCGGCTGGCGGGTCAGGCACACGAACTGACGATTCGGCTGAGCGACGACGCCGACAATTGGAACGATGCTTCGCTCGAGAAGCTGCGCGTCGGATTCGCGGAGAAGTACCAGGAGGCGTACGGAATAGACGGCACCGGTCCGATCGAGGTGGTCAGTTTCCGGGTTCGGGTGACCAACCTGGTGGAGAAAGTTCCACTGGGTCAAAGGGCGACACCCAGTGCCGTCCAGGGTCCCTCGCGCAAGCGGGCGGTGTGGTTCCAAGAGTTCGGCGAATACCGCGAGACGCCGGTGTACGAGCGCGACGGTCTGATCGGTGGGACGTCCGTGAGCGGACCGCTCGTCGTGGCCGATTCTGAATCCACAATCGTGGTCCCACCGACCTGGAGTGCGCGGGTCGACGACGAGTTCAACGTTATTTTGACCCGTACCGCCCAGGAGGCGAAATGACCGATGTGATTCTCGACGACCGGCTCGATGCGGCTGACGACCTGACGTCCGAGGTGCTGCGTAACGCGTTGGTGGTGGCAGCGGAGGAAGCCAGCATCGTTGTGGTGCGCTCGGCGTATTCGACCTTCGTGGTCGAAGGATCCGACGCCTCGGCTGCGTTGCTGGACAAGACCGGCCGGCTCATCGCCCATTCGATGGCGACCACGCTCATGAACAGCATGGCGTTGTCTGTCGCGGTTCCGTTCCTCCTCGAGGACATTCCTGCCTCCGAGATGCGTCCCGGTGATGTTTTCGCCACCAATGATGCCTACAAGGGTGGGGTTCATACCAACGACATCCTCATCTTCAGGCCGATATTCGTCGCCGGGGTCGTGGAGTATTTCGCTGCCACCCTGATTCACGTGTCGGACATCGGGGGCGCTTCCGCGGGCGGAATGGCTTCGTTGGCAACGGAGATCTTCTCCGAAGGCCTCCAGCTACCGCCGGTGCTCATCGCCACCGCCGCTGGACTCGAGCGCCCGATCATGGAGATCCTGGCCCTCAACAGCCGGACTCCGGAGAAGGTCAAGGGCGATGTCCGTGCGTTGATCGCCGGCGCGAGTACTGCGGCGCGGCGGGTCGAGGAACTGATCGACACCTACGGCGCGGCGGGTTTCTCCGACGGAGTCACGGCGTACCTCGATTACACCGAGACACTGACCCGCAAGGCGGTCGCTGAGCTGCCCGCCGGCACCTACGTCGCCGACTACACCATCGACGACGACGGAGTGACCGATATCCGGGGACACCGGGTTCAGGTGACGGTCACGATCGACGGTGACGGAGTCCGGCTGGACTTCACCGGCACGGACGGGCAGGTCGCTGCAGCCGTCAACTCGAGCATCTCGCAGTCGCTGGCCGCTGCAGTGTTCGCATTCCGCTGCTTCATCGACCCCGAGATACCCATGAACGATGGATGTCTGCGCGTACTCGACGTCCACCTACCCCTGGGGTCGCTTCTCAATGCGGAGGCCCCCTACCCGTGCGGCGGACGCTTCCTTCCGGCCTACGCTGCCATGGAGGCGGTCCTGACGGCACTGTCGGATGCGGTTCCCGAGCGGGCCATCGCCGCATCGGGCATACTTCAACCCTTTTCGATCGCGGCCACAACCGCTCCGTATTGGGTGCACCTCGCCTACGAGTTCGGCGGCGTGGGTGCTCGATACGGCAAAGACGGACCCGACGCGACGGGGATCCACTTCGGCTTGGGACGGAACTCGGTTCCTCAGGTCGAGCCGGTCGAGACGCGCTGCCCCCTGCTCGTCGAGGGCGTCGAGTACATCCCCGACTCAGGTGGGCCGGGAAAGTGGCGTGGTGGGCTGGGCACCAGGACCACGTTCAAGCTGCTCGCGGATGCGTACATCACCACCCGTGGAGATCGACTCGCCATGGGCCCGCGCGGCCGCGACGGAGGAATGCCCGGAGTGACCGGAGCATTCCTCCGGCGAACCGTCGACGGTGAGACGATTCGACTCGCTTCCAAAGTCAGCAATCACTTCTTCGCCGCCGGGGACCGCTTCATCGTCGAGACCAGCGGGGGTGGTGGCATCGGCGATCCGTCGACGCGCTCTAGGGACGATATTGCTGCCGATCATCGATCCGGCCGCATCACCAAAGAAGGCGCCCGACGCGATTATGACGTCGTGATCGATGACAGTGGAGAAATCGTGTCCGGCGCCGGCAATGCCGCACCCCCTGCGTGAATCCGTTCGAGTCGAGTTTCAAACCAAACTAAGGAGTGACCGCCGGTGACCGCACGCGAGAGCAGGATGAAGTTCGGGGTGTTCCTCGGTCCTGAGCACAAGCCATCAAACAATCCGACCTGGGACCTCGAACGGGACCTTCAGTTCATCGAGCACCTCGACCGTTTGGGTTATGACGAAGCCTTTGTCGGAGAGCATCATTCGAGTGGGTGGGAGATCATCTCCAGTCCCGAGCTGTTCTTGGCCGCGGCCGCGCAGCGGACGCGGGACATCAAACTCGGCACCGGGGTGATCTCGTTGCCTTACCACCATCCACTGATGGTGGCCGAACGAATGACCCTGCTCGACCATCTGACACGAGGCCGGTTGATCATGGGTGTCGGACCGGGTGCGCTTCCGTCCGACGCCGCGATGATGGGGTTGGAGTATTCCTCGCTGCGCGAGCGCATGGAGGAGTCCCTAGAAGCGATACTGGCACTGTTTCGCGCCGATGGACACATTGATCGCAAGACCGAGTGGTTCGAACTGCGGCAGGCACAGTTGCAGATGTTGCCCTATTCGCGTCCGCATCCGGAAGTTGCTGTTACTGCCGTGATCTCGCCAGCCGGTGCGACGTTGGCGGGTCGATTCGGGTTGCCCATGTTGGCGCTGGCCGCTGCCACCGACGCCGGTAGCAAGGTACTCGCCGAGCACTGGGACATCTACTCCGAGCAGCGCGAGCTGCACGGTCACGGACCAGGAAACCGGGCAGATTGGCGACTGGTCAGCGTGATTCATGTGGCGCCTACCCGTGAAGAGGCCGAGCGTCAGGTCTCGTACGCCATCGAAGAGGCCGGTCGCTACCTCTTCCGCGATGCGAGTTTCCTGAAGGCGATCTTCCAGACGTCGGGCATGGACCCGGACGCACCAATTCTCGACATCTTCCGGGCGTCGAATCTCGGCGTTGTCGGCACACCCCAGGACGCGATCGACCACATCGAGAAGATGCAGGAGATGTCCGGAGGCTATGGAACACACCTGATCCGCGTCCTTGATTGGGCGTCCCCGAGGGACACGCTCGACTCGTACGAGTTGTTCGCACGTGAGGTCGTTCCGCACTTCCAGGATTCGAATCGGCGCCGAATCGAGAACTGGAACACGTTCCACAACTCCGAGGACGACTTCCAGGTGGCACTCGGAGCAGCAAACGCTCGGGCACGTGCACGCTACGAGGCAACCAAGAACAACGCAGTGTAAGAGAGGGAAAATGACACAACAGGTTTCGGTGGGGAACGTACTGTACCCCGTGAAAGACGTCGATGCGGCCGTGAACTTCTACGCGTCCGTGCTGTCGCTGGCGACCAAGTTCCAAGACGGTACGCGATTCGCTGCGCTCGACGGTGGCAGCGTGAGTGTGGCGTTGGCCGGAGACGAAGAAGACGTGACCGACGGGCGAGTCGCCGCCTCGTTCAAGGTCGACGATGTGCAGCAGGCCGTCGACAGCGCGGTGAACAACGGTGCGAGAGTGTTGCGCGCGCCGGAACAAGGACCGCACGAGATCCGCGCGGTCCTGATCGATCCCTGGGACAACCCGTTGGTCGTGTATTCGCGGACCTGACCGGAGATCATCACCTCACCTACGACAAGAGCCATAGCCCGTGGGGCTATGGCTCTTGTCGTAGGTCTGTCGGATCACATCGCGAACCGGGCCTGCGGATCGCCGCCGATCTCATGACCCATGCGCAGTTCCTTGGTGCGCAGGTATGCGCGATTGTGCTGGTTGACGTGTGGGGGTCGCGCAACACGCTCCACAACGGTGATCCCGTGTTCTTCGAGTGCAGCGGTCTTGTCCGGGTTGTTGGTGATCAGGCGAATACGATCAACGCCCAGGTCGCGCAGGATGGCTGCCGCCTGCCAGTACTGCCTGGCATCGACGGGCAGGCCGAGATCGAGATTGGCATCGACAGTGTCTCGTCCCTGCTCTTGCAACGCGTAGGCCGCGATCTTCGCGCCGAGGCCGACTCCACGCCCCTCGTGCCCGCGGACATAGACGAGGACGCCACGCCCTTCATATGCGATGGCCCGGAGTGAATCCTGCAACTGTGGCCCGCAGTCGCAGCGAAGCGAACCGAGGACGTCGCCTGTCATGCATTCACTGTGGAGTCGCACCAGCGGGGCGGCATCGGATGTGCTGGCCGCGAGATGTGGGGATCCGATGACCAGAGCGAGATGCTCGACGCCGTCGCGGTCGACGAACACGTGCCCGGTGAACTCGCCGTCCATGGTGGGGATCTGAGCGGCGGAGACGCGTGACACCTGGGGTTCGTTGCGCCGACGGTAAGCGATCAGTTCCCGCACCGAGATGATCGGCAGGTCATGTCGTCGCGCAAATGCGAACAGTGATGGTCTCCTGGACATCTCACCGTCGTCGTCTACCAGCTCGCAGAGCACTCCGACCGGTGCGCACCCGGCGAGAGAACACAGATCGACTGTGGCCTCGGTATGGCCGGCGCGGACGAGAACACCACCGTCGCGGGCACGTAGCGGCATCACGTGTCCGGGTCGGGTGAGGCCGTCGGGAGTGGTGCGCGCATCGGCGAGGGCGCGCGCGGTCGTCGCGCGGTCCTTCGCCGAGATGCCGGTGGTCACCGACGTGCCGGCGTCCACCGACACCGCAAACGCCGTGCGCAACGACTCGCCGTTGTTCTGCTCGCTCACCATCAACGGAAGATCGAGCTCGTCTGCGCGTTCGCCGGTCATTGCGACGCAGATGAATCCGGAGGTGTACCGAACGAGGAACGCCATGTTCTCGGTGGTTGCGTGCTCCGCGGCGAGTATCAGGTCACCCTCGTTCTCCCTGTCCTCGTCATCGACGACCACGACGGGTCGCCCGGCCGCGACAGCGTTGATTGCGTCCTGGACGTCGTCGAAACGAGGGGAGCGGTCGGGGCCGGGGTTGGGGAACGGTTGTGGTGCTGCAGGTTTTCTCATGGTGGCTCCTGATGCGGGATGGAAGTGATCAGCCCCGGCCGCGGTCGAGGCTGATCGGGTACATCGGACTACTCGCTGAGCAGTCGGCTGTATTTGCCCTTGTGGAACAGCAGGGGCGCGCGTCCGTCGGCGTACAGGTGGTTCACGCGAGAGACGACGATGACATGGTCGCCTGCAACATGTTCGGCATCGACCTGCGCCTCGATCCACGCAACAGCGTTGTCGAGGATCGGTGCGCCATTGGGTGAAGGACTCCAGTCGAGGCCGGCGAACTTGTCGCCACCCTTGACCGCGAGCTGGCGCCCGACGTGTTCCTGGTCTTCGGCGAGGATGTTGATCACGAACTTTTCGGCACGTTTCACTGCAGGCCACGAACCGCTCGAGTGCGCCACGCAGAAGGCGACCAAGGGCGGGTCGAGGGATACCGATGTGAACGAGTTGGCGGCGAGTCCAGCGCCTTTGCCGGTGTCGGGATCGATCGCCGTGATCGCGATCACTCCGGTGGCGAAGTGTCCGAGCACCGATCGCAGCATGGTGGAATCGACCGGTTCGAATGCGGCAGCGGGTTCCGAGGTGGTTGTCATCATGTCCTCCATTGAGTGATGTCAGGCGTGGATGTGGTGTCCGCGGTCGTCGCGAATCGACGGTGGCTCGGGCGACTCCCGAACTACCGGGTCGATCTCGACGTCGATCGAGATCGGGGTGAGGGTGGTCAGAGACTGCTTGATCCGGGAGTGCCACATACCGTTGTTGACGAGGCTCTCGCGGTTGAAGGCGACAACGACGGTGGCCGAGTCGAGGGTGCCCCGTCGGGCAACCCGTAACTCCCAGTGGGCGATACCATCGATGCCCTTGAGTGCTTTTGTCAGTGCATTCAATGACAACCATCGTCCCCGGATCAGGATCTGATCACCGTAGGTGTTGGTGGGCATCGACAGGACATCGGATTCGGTGAGATATCCGGTACGAACAACCTTGCTGCCCAGTACAGAATGCCACGGATAGCCGACGGCGAGTTCGAATCTGCCCTTGGCAGGTGCGGATTCGACTTCGACGAGTGTCAGAAGCCCGTCGCGGACCGGTGTGATCGTCTCGTCGGACGGCCCCTGAAATCCCAGAGGTAGTCCGCTGACCGGATCGGTGAACAGCTCGACGCACTGTGCTCCGAACTCGCGTGCGAGGTGTTCCCGGTTCCCGGGTTCAGAAATCTCGCCGGTCAGCAGAATGAGCCGGAGTTCGAGATCGAGAGGGTCGACCAGGAACTCGAGGTGAAGGCGCGCCAGGAAGTCTGCAACGCCGGTAGGCGTACCGATCAGGACGTTGGCTCGCAGGTGTTCGATCGTCCGTAGGAGACGCATCCGGCCCCGCGGTCCGCTCGAGGCCGCCGCCGACGCCACGCGGGACGCGGCCGTGGCGTAGGTGTTTCCGCCGAGATCACCGTCGTTGTTGAGCGCCACCACCACGCGATCTTTGTCGCGCAGGCCGGCCGCGGTGAGTGTCTCTGCCGCCAACCCTACGGCTGCCTCGGCATCGGCCGACGCGAGGGGGAACGCGTACTCCGCTGTTGGGTCGATCGAGAGCAGGCCTGTGGCCTTGCCGGCAGCGAAACCGTTGCGGGACAGCTCGGTGCGGCTCACCGCGCCGCTGGCTGGTGCATGTGTCGAAGTGCTCATCAGATCTCCACAACGTCTGAGGCGAACAGTTTGATGGAACTCAGCACATGCGAGTTGTCGAGTCCGCCGACCTGGAACTGCCCGATCAGGTCGGTGACCCCGGCGTCTTCGAGGCGCTGGACGCATTTGCGTGAACCGGCGACGTCGTCGATGACGATCATCAGATTGTCGCGAAGGGTCTCGATGGCTTGTTCTTGCGATTGTCCGGCTGCCAATGCGCCCAGGACGCGATGGCTGGCGTGGCGGGCGTCGTAATAATCTGGCGGTGCAACGAGATTCACCTGCCTACGGATGTACCACATCACCGCATCGGCGGCGTTGGAGAGAGCCTCGTCGGTGGTGGGTGCGACATGCCAGGGCACCATCAGTGCGATCTTCCGTGTCTCGGGATCATGGCCGTAGCGTTCGAGTTCTGCCTTGTACTTGGAGATGTCCTCGGCTACCTGATCGATACCGGTGAGCATGGTCATCCCGAGCAGGTTGTAACCGCGCCGCGCCGCCTGCAGGTATCCGTCCAAACTGGTCGATGCGACCCATACGGGCGGATGGGGTTCCTGGACAGGGCGAGGATAGACGCCTACGTCGGGAACGCTCCAGTACTCGTGCTCAGCGCTGAAGGGTTCGCCGTCGGCCTCCCAGATCCCCAGGACTGTGTCGAGGTTCTCCTCCCACAATGCCCGGGACTGTTCGAACGGTCGCTGAAAGGCCTGGTACTCCAGCGGAGAAGCGCCGCGTCCGGTTCCGAACTCGATTCGCCCGTTCGAGATGATGTCCATGGTCGCGACACGCTCGGCCGTACGGATCGGGTGCGAGAAGGGCAGCAGGACCACGCCGAGCCCGAGTCGGATCCGGTTGGTGATCGATGCCAGGGCGCTCAGCACGATGTCGGGCGCCGAGGAATGAGAAAAACCGCGGGTGAAGTGGTGCTCGACCATCCATGCCGTGGTGTATCCGAGGCTGTCGGCCAGGACCACTTGCTCGAGGAGGTTGTGAAACGCCTGTTGCTCCACCTCTTTGGTCCGTCCGCGTACTTCCAACTCGTAGCCGAGCCCTGCGCGCAGTTTCGCCATTCTCGATCTCCTATCAGTTTGTGTCCAACGACTGGCTTCGGCGACTTCCATCTCAGCGTAACCCAAGCGCTTGCTCAAATACTATAGTCTGGCGTCATGGACTTGAGTGAATGGTCGGACTTCGACCTGGGGACGAGGCTCGTGAGCTACGACGAGGACGACGTGATGCTCTACGCGTTGGCGGTCGGCGCCCAGGCGGGCGACCTTCCGCTCATCTTCGAACGCGATCTTCGAGTGCTTCCTACATTCGCTCTGCCGCTAGGTCTGTGGGTTGCTGATGCGGCGTCGTCGGCCGGCGCGTTTGAACCCGCGGCGGCTCTGCATGCCGAACAAGGACTGCGATCGTTTCGAGCGCTGCCGGGTTCCGGACAATTCGAGGTCACAGGCAGAATTTCGCAGGTGCGCGACACGGGACGCTCGGCCATCCTCGACATCACCGCCGAATCCGAGTTTTTCGCCGCGACCTACTCGGTGATCCTGCCGGGGCAAGGTGGCTTTTCCAAGGGCTCAGCGGTTGCTCAAAAGGCACCTTCCGAGAATCGTCCGGTCGGTACCGCCCGCGCCATCGGCCCGATGGCACTGTCCGAACGCGCGGCGGTTCTGTACCGGCTGACGGGGGACAAACATCTGATCCATGTGGATCCGAAAGCTGCCCGCGCCGCCGGATTTGCGAGGCCTCTGCTTCACGGATTGTGCACTCTCGGAACCACCGCCCTCGCGATAGCTCGTGACTCGGCGGCCGCCCCGTGGGAGCTAAGCGAGCTCGACGCCCGTTTCGCTGCGCCGGTGTATCCCGGTCAGATGCTCAATATCGTGACGTGGCCTGCCAACACCGGCACAGGCGGCTACTGCTTCGGTGCTTCGGTCGACGAAGCCGAAGTGCTGACCAGAGGGCGTATTTCTTTCTCGTGAGACGAGTCTCGTCGTCTGCCGCGTTCAGCTGCGCTCGAGGACGAGGGCGCTGCCGTAGCTCCCCCCGAAGCCCGTGCACAAGGCGATGGAGGGGGAAGGGACCTGGTTGACCCCCGCTGTGGCGCGTAGTTGTCGGACCGCTTCGAGCACGTTGTTGAGGCCGTGTACGTAGCCCTCCGACAGGAGGCCGCCGGACGGATTCACCGGAAGGTCACCGGAAGGGAGCGTGCGGCCTTCCCTGAACATGCTTCCTGCCCCGCCCGGTTCGCAGAACCCGAGGTCCTCGAGCTGTTGCAGGACGACCGGTGAATACGCGTCATAGATCATTGCCACGTCGATGTCGGAGGGTATGACACCGGCTGTTTCCCAGAGCTTTTCGCGTAGGTGGTGCGTGAAGAGCGTGCTGACCGAAGGCGCTTTGTCCATGGCGGACGCGCCCGGGCCGCCGCCACGTACGGCGGCGCGTATGCGTGGGCCGATTCGTGCTTGCGGGCAGTTGTCGGTGCGGCTGACCACCAGTGCGGCGGCAGCGTCAGTCTCCTGGCAACAATCCACTCTCCGTAGCGGGCTGGCGATCATCGGGCTCTTGTCGTATTCCTCGCGCGTGAGCCGGGTGCGGACCAGCGCTCGCTCATTGTCCGCCGCCAGCTCGCGCGATTGCATCACCACGGCTGCGAGGTCGTCGGTGGTGGCACCGCTCTCATGCATCCAGCGTGTTGTGGACAGCGCGAACAGATTCACTGGGCCCGCCATTCCGTAGGGAAGAGTGAACTGTTGCTCGCCACCGGCCATCGAGAGCGCCGCTTGGCCCATTCGCTTGCCGGATCGCCCGTTGAGGGCCCGGAACACCAGTACGTTCGAGGCGGTCCCACTCTCGATCAGCATTGCTGCGTCCCCGAGGATGGATGCGGATTGCGTTCCACCACCGAAGATTTCATTCGTCCAGATGCCGGGGTCGAGGCCCAGACGTTCCGAGACCTGATTCACCGGACAGGAATCGTTGAGGTGGTAGCTCAACACGCCGTCGATGTCGCCGGGTGAGAGATCGGCATCAGCGATCGCCTCGCGGGAGGCGCGCAGGGCGAGGTTCAAGGGATCGGTGCCGGAATCTCGACTGATTTCGGTCATCCCGATGCCGGATATGGCTGTGAGCCCGGAGAAGGACTGCATGGACAACTCCCTCTTGTTAAACAAGCGCTTGGTTGCGAGCATAACGTCATGTTGATCTTGCGTGCCCCGGACGTCGGAGACCTCTCCAGGCCCTTCTGGGAGGGGTGCCGAGAGCATGAGCTCCGACTGCAGAGGTGCCTGGCTTGTCTGCGTTTCATTCACCACCCGGAGCGAGAGTGTCCGTTCTGTCACTCGGCCGAGTTTCGGTTCGAGGCGGTTGAAGGAGTCGGCGTGGTGGACACCTTCACCGAGATCCACCGGACTTTCGTCCCTGAGTACCGCGGCGCTGAGCCCTACATCGTCGGGTGGATTGCATTGGCCGGACACGAGATTGTTCGGATGTTCGGCCGAATCGTGCAGTCGAGCAGTGCGCAGGTCGCGATCGGGTCGCCGGTGCACGTGGCATTCGACACGGTGCCGGGCTTCGGGGAAGTGCCGTACTTCGTTCTCGGCTGAGTCGCGGGCGACACGGATACGCTGTGGCGATCAAGCGATTGAATCAATCGATCCAAACATGTAGCGTGATCGGTGGTGGCACACGCCACACATGCATCTCCGGGCTGGCCGGCGAACCGCATGCGAGTTTCGGAGAGCGATTGTGCAGGAAGTCACGTCACAGGCGACAGTTCCCTTCGACCAAGAGATCGTCCGGCGCCACCTGATCGATCTCTATGAGGTCGACGAGCACGATCCCATCTCGGTGAAATTGCTGGCGGGTGGGCGGTCCAATCTGACCTACCAATTGGCGAGCTCCACCCGGACCTGGGTTCTGCGACGACCCCCGCTGGGTGAGCGGTTGGCTACCGCACATGACATGAGACGCGAGGTCTCGGTGCAGCGCGCACTCTCCGACACTCCGGTCCGCGTACCCCGAATCGTGTTTGCGACCGACGAGGACCACGCCGGGGGTTCGTACTATGTGATGGACAAGGTCGACGGCTCGGTGCTTCGGACCGACGCAGACTTCCAGCGGGTCACGCCTGGATCGCGCCCAGCGATGGCGCGCGAATACATTGCCGCCCTTGCTCTCCTGCACAACCAGGATCACGAAGCCCTGGGGCTCGGTGAGTTCGGGCGACCTGAAGGATATCTGGAACGCCAGATCCGGCGGTGGACCAAGCAATTGTCGAACTCGGCAACACGCGAACTGCCGCAACTCGGAAGCCTCGGTGACTTGCTCGCACGGCGCCTGCCGCCGTCCGGCCCGGCCGCGATCGTGCACGGAGACTTTCGCTTCGACAACATGATCATGGACCTCTCGCCCACTCCGCGGGTGGTCGCAGTTCTCGACTGGGAGATGTCCACCATCGGCGACCCGCTGACGGACCTCGGATTGGTGTACCTGTTCTGGGAGGGTTGGAGTGGCATAGACAACCCCATTGCCGGATCTCCGGGGTCGATCGAGGGATATCCCACGTTCGATGACTTGGCTGCCGACTACCAGCGCGCCAGCGGACAGGATCTTTCGAACCTGCCGTGGTACATAGCCTTTGGATTCTTCAAGATGGCCGTGATCCTCGAGGGCATCCAACGTCGCTACGTCGACGGCAACACGGTTGGTGAGGGATTCGAGAACATCGGCGACATGGTTGTTCCGTTGGCGTCGCGTGGACTCGACGCGCTCGGCTGACAACCCCTCCTGACATCGAAGAACGGATTAGGCAATGGATTTCACTTTCGACTCGACTACTGAGGACTATCGTTCGCGGTTGCTGGGTTTCATGGACGAGTTTGTTTATCCGAATGAGCATTATTTTCATGACCGGCCGGGCGAGGGCTCTCTGCAGTGGGAGCGGCCGGCAGTCATGGCGGATCTGAAGGAGCAAGCGCGTAGCCGTGGCTTGTGGAATCTCTTTTTGCCTCATCACGCAGAGGGTGCGGGTCTGTCGAATCTGCAGTACGCACCGCTGGCCGAGATCACGGGCTGGAGTCCAGAAGTCGCCCCCGAGGCTCTGAACTGCAATCCGCCCGATACGGGGAACATGGAGTTGTTGACCATGTTCGGGTCTGAGGCTCAGAAGCACGATTGGCTGGCGCCGTTGCTCGATGGGAGCATTCGGTCTGCGTACTGCATGACCGAACCGAATGTGTCGTCTTCTGATGCGGCCAATCTGGTCACATCGATCACCGAAGACGGGGACCACTGGGTGGTGAACGGCACGAAGTGGTGGTCGACCGGTGCGATGAGCAGCGATTGCAAGGTGCTGATCGTGATGGGTGTGTCCGACCCTGACGCGGATGCTCGGGGGCGGCACAGTTTGGTTCTGGTACCGACCGACACCCCTGGTGTGACCGTTGAGCGGGGTCTGGAGATCTTCGGGTTCACTCACGGTGCGCATGGTGGTCATGCGCAGGTGCGTTTCGATGGGGTCCGGGTTCCCAAGGCGAACATGCTGGGGGAGCGTGGTCGTGGGCAGGCGTTGGCGCAGGCGCGCTTGGGGCCAGGGCGGATCCATCACTGCATGCGGATGATCGGTATGGCCGAGCGCGCGATCGATCTGATGTGCCGCCGCGCCAATGAGCGCGAAGCATTCGGTAGTCGTCTGGCCGATCAGGGCATTGTGCAGCATTGGATCGCGCAGTCTCGGGTCCGTGTTGATCAGCTGAGATTGTTCGTTCTTCGTGCGGCCTGGTTGATCGACACCGTGGGGGCGCGCGAGGCGCGTACGGATATCTCTGCTATCAAGGTGGCGGCGCCGGACACCACGGAGTGGGTGTTGGACAAGGCGATTCAAGTTTTCGGGGCGGGTGGGATGACGCAGGACCATCCTTTGGCGATGCTGTGGGCGCAGGCCAGGACGATGCGCTTCATCGATGGTGCCGACGAAGTCCATCGGATGGTCGTGGCCACAAGGGAACTGCGCAGTCACTGATGCTTCTACGCTCGCCGCAGACCCGTTCGGTCGATCTCGGCTCGATTCGTCTGCGTCTCACCGCCGTCGGCGCCATAAATGGCAAAGCACCGCTCAACGTCAAACGTTGGCCGGCGGAACAGCACGCAGCGGTCCATCTGGTGGGCTCGAGTAGTGGTGTGTGGTTTCTCAAAATGCCACTCTCGGGCATACACACTGTGCCATCGGAGGTGCTGGCGCTCGACCTACTGCAGGGGAGTGATGTTCCGGTCCCCACCCTGGTCGCAGATGCGCAACTCGGGGCGTCTGCGGGTTATCTGGTCCGCCGGACTCCCGGTAGGACTGTCCACGAGGATGCGGAGGTCGCGCTCGTACCGAAATCGCATCGACACCGGCTGTCCGTCAGTTTCATCGATACCCTCGCCGCGATCCACGTGCACAAGCCCGCCGGTTGCGACCGGCTGCCGGTGGCGAGTTCGGCGGATCTGCTGACCCGGCTCGGCATGGAGTTGATGACACATGGTGCAACTCCCCAGGAGCTTCGCCTCCTCGAGTTGCTCGAAAGGACCCGGCCCCCGGGGCAGCGAGCCAGTCTTGTTCACGGTGACTACCGTCTCGGCAACGTCGTGATCGACAGTGAGAGACCCGAACATATTCTCGCGGTGGAAAATTGGGAGTTTGCCCAGGTCGGAGATCCGTTGACGGATCTGGCGATCGCAGCGACCTACTGGTCGACTCGGCCGACTTCAGCGGTGGCTGCGAGACCGGCAGCGCACGAGGGCTTCCCCCAGTTCGAGGATCTCGTCGATCGGTATGCCGGATCAACCGGGATCGATGTCGACGACCTCTGGTGGCATCGTGCCCTCGCCGGCCTCATCGTCGCACGGCGGTGGCGTGAACCACGCACGCCGGCGATCAAGAGGCGGCGTAGTTGTCGAGACACCACAGCGTTCTGCCGCAACCTGATCGATGACAGTCTCGGATTGTTCTGACCGCGGATATTCACACGCATCTGGTTTGGACTTCGCTGTGTGGCGGGGGGGGGGGGGGGGGCGGGGGCCCCCCCCCCCCCCCCACCCCGCCGGGGGCGGGGGCGCACACCGCATGGTGTTGTTTGTCTCGGCGGTGTCTAACCCCCTCGCGTTTGGTGGGGCGGGGGGGGGGGGGGGGGGGGGCCCCCCCCCCCCCCCCCCCCGCCACACGCAAGACCGGCTGTCAGTGGAGGATCAGCTCGTCTTCTGTCTGGCGCCCTCGGCGTATGAAGAGTGCAACGACGGATCCACCGAGCGCGACGACGGCCGCGATCCACAACGTGGTGTGCATTCCCGAAATGAAGGTCGTAGCCGTGATATCGGCCAGGGTGGCCTGAATTTCAGGTGTAGCGGATGGCACCGGCGGCGTCACTCCCTGAGCCACCAAGCGTGAGGCCTCGCCGCTGACCTCGGTGACCACACTCTCTGGGACCCCGGCGGCTGAAGCGTTCTCCCCGAACCGGCGAGCGACGATGGTCGCCATGATCGCGCCGAGGACCGAGGTGCCGACGATGCCACCGGCCTGACTTGCGGTCTGATGAACACCCGAAGCGGCGCCTGCGTCGGCCTCACTGGCGTTCCCGATCACGGCTTGTGCTGACGCGGTCATCACCAAACCGATTCCGAGGCCGAGTACTGCGAACGACGGGCACATTCCCCAGAAGTCGGTGGTCAGGTCGATCGTGGTCATGAGAGCGAGGCCGGCGGACGTGAGGAGCATTCCGATCACCAACGGTGGCCGGGGACCCCAGCGGCGGATCAGACCACCTGTCGCGGTCGCCCCGATCACGTTGGCGATCGACATCGGGAGCAGCTGCAGTCCTGCTGTCATCGGCGAATCCCCTTTGACCTGCTGCAGATACAGCAGCATGAAGAACAGCGAACCGACCATCGCGAAGAAGGTCAGCAGGATCATGGTCACTCCGATCGAGATCGATCGGTCACGGAACAACCGCAGGGGGACAAGCGGATCCGCAGCTCGTCGTTCGATCAGCAGAAATGCGATGCCCATGGCGGTGCCGGCGCCCAACGCAACCCACACCAGGGGAGCTGACCAGCTCTCTTCACCCGCGTGGATCACGCCATACGTCAGCGGGAGAAGCGCTCCGATCAGCAACAGGGCACCGGGAACATCGAACCGGGTGTTCGTGACCCGCTCCGGTTGCTTGATGACGACGATGCCGATGAGCGCGCTCACCACCGCGATCGGTGCATTGACGAGAAACGCCCAACGCCAACTGAGGCTCTCGACGAGGATGCCCCCGAGGATCGGGCCCCCGGCGCTGGCCGCGCCGATCAAGGCAGAGAACACCGAGATGGCCCACGGCAGTTTTTCGATACTGAATGTCGATCTGAGCAGCGACAGCGCATTGGTGATGATGAGCGCGCCGAACAGGCCCTGCAATCCACGAAACACGATCACCGACATCACGGAAGGAGACAGTCCGATCCCGACCGACGCCACTCCGAATCCGATGATTCCGACGATGAAGATCGTCTTTTTGCCGTATCGGTCGCCGAGGCGTCCCGCGAGGACAAGCATCGAGGCGAGGGCGAGCAAGTAGACATTGGTGATCCATTGCAGACCACCGAGGCTGGCCCCCAAGTCCTTGGCGAGAACCGGATTGGCGACGGCCGTGATGGTGCCGTCGAGCGCGACTATGAACACGCCCATCGCGATCGCCGCGAGAGCAGCCCAGGGATTGCCGGCCGCCCTTTCCTCGCGCTTGACGGTGGCGGTATCAGTTGTCACGTGTAAGCCTTCCAGCTGTCCAGAGGGAGCGTCATGGTCGATTTGGGGGGCTCGATCCACGTCACGAATGCGAGTGCAGCGGCTTGCCGGCCAATGCCATGGCTGCTTCGCCGAGGGATTCGTTTTGGGTGGGATGGGCGTGGATGAGCTGGGCATAGTCCTCAGGCGTCGTGCCGAGGTGTACCGCCATCGCTGCCTCTCCGACCTGCTCACTGATCCGCGAACCGATCATGTGGACCCCGACGATGGATCCGCCACGCTGCCTGACGAGTTTCACCGCTCCGCCGGTACCGAGGATCTGTGATTTGCCGTTGCCGCCGAGGTTGTATTCGACCGTGTCGACCTCGCCGAACTTCTCGGCCGCTTCGGCTTCGGTGAGCCCGACCGACGCTATCTCCGGATCGCAGTAGGTGACCTTGGGAATCTTCGAGTCCTCGATGGGATCCGGCGAGAGACCGGCGATGTCCTCTGCGACGAAGATGCCGTGCGCAAATCCGCGATGGGCGAGTTGAGGACCTTCGACGAGGTCACCCACGGCGTAGATTCCCGGCACGGTCGTCCGTAGGCGTTCGTTCGTCGCAACCCAGCCGCGATGGAGTTGAACTCCGAGTTCATCGAGGCCCAGGCCCGTTGTGCGAGGTTCGCGGCCGACGGCGACCAGGACGACGTCGGCATTCAGAGTTTGACCGTCAGCGAGCGTGACTGTCGCCGTCTCCTGGGTCTGCTCGACGCCTATCACCTTGGCGTTGGCTTTCACTTTGATCTTTCGCTTCCGAAAGGCTCGTTCGAGCTTCTTCGAGATGGACGGATCTTCCTGCGGTACCAGGGACCCCATCGTTTCGATCACGGTCACGTCAGCACCGAGCGAACGCCACAGACTGGCGAATTCCACACCGATCACCGATCCGCCGATGATCACCACCGTCTCCGGGATGTTCGGCAGGTTCAGCGCTTGTTCGCTGGTCATGACGCGACCCTCGATCGTCAGGCCTGGAAGGGTGCGGGCCAGGGCGCCGGTTGCCAGCACGAGATATTTGCCGGTGATGCAGTGTCCGTCGACCTCGACCGTCTTCTCGGAAACGAGCTTTCCTCTTCCGTCGATCACGGTGATTCCTGCGGACGCGATCAACCCGTTCAGGCCCTTGTGCAGACGATCGATGACCCCGGCTTTGTACGTGTTGACCTGGGCCATGTCGATGCCCGTGAGAGATGCGGTGACGCCGAACGAAGTGCTGTCACGAACGGTATCGGCTACCTCGGCGGCGTGGAGGAGCGCCTTCGTCGGGATACATCCGTTGTGTAGGCACGTCCCGCCGGTCCGATCCTGCTCGATGATCGCGACAGACATTCCGAGTTGTGCTGACCGGAGCGCACAGGCGTAGCCACCGCTTCCGCCACCGACGATCACGACGTCAAAAGTGTGTTCTGTCAACTGTTTTCCATTCTCAATGGTTCGGGGCGATAGGCGAGATCGCCTATCGCCCCGGGTGTGGATTGTGCTACTTGCTCGCCAGCTCTCGTGCGGCGAATGCAATCTGCTCGGGGGTAGGCCGCATCATCGCTTCCAGACGCAGCGTCTGAGGCGCGGGGACGTCCGGTGCACACACCCGGACCACGGGGGCCTTCAACGAAGCAAAGAGCTCCTCGTAGATCTTGACCGCGATCTCTGATGCCGGGCCGGCGGTCAGTGCTGCTTCGTTGACGACCATGGCGCGGCCGGTCTTCGCCACCGATTCGAAGACGGTGGGGTAGTCCAGCGGCACCAGCGATTTCAAGTCGATCACCTCGACGGAAATGCCTTCGGCTGCCAGCTCCGCAGCGGCGGTCAGACTTTCTTTCCGCATGTGGCCGTACGTGATGAGGGTGACGTCGGAGCCTACGGTCACCACCTCGGCAACTCCGATCGGAACCACGAAATCGGGGTCGGTCGGTACCGGGCCCTTGATGAAGTTGAGTGACCGGACCTCGTGAAAGAGGACAGGGTTCGGGTCACGGACGGCCGCCTTGAGCAGCCCCTTGGCGTCAGCTGCCGTTCCTGGGACCACAACCTTGAGGCCTGGCATGTGCATTCCGAGGACCTCGTAGCTGTTGGAATGCTCTGGCCCTGCGGCATCTTGGTGCCCACCCGGAAGGCGTATGACGGCCGGGAGTTCGAACTTTCCGCCGTGCATGTATCGCCACTTCGCGAGCTTGTGGTAGATCTCGTCGCCGGCGATGAGGGAGAACCCTGCGAAGCCCATCTGGATGATCGGGCGCATGCCGACCATCGCCGCCCCGGCCGCGGATCCGGCCATGAAGGCCTCGGTGATTCCGGAGTCGCGGACTCGTTTGGTTCCGAACTCTTCGGCGAGGGTCTTGGCGCCCTTCTTGCCGAAGAAGCCGCCGATGCTGACGCCTTGGCCAAGGGTGAAGACAGATTCGTCGCGCGCCATCTCCTCCCAGATTGCTGATTCGATGGCTTCGATGTAGCGCATCCGCTTGGTTTCGCCTTCGACGCGAGCGGCTTCGGCGCTGGTTACTGTACTCACGCGTACACGTCCTTCCAGAGGATGTCGGGATCGGCGACGGGCGCCGCGAGCGCGTCGGCGTAGGCCTGACGGACATCAGCCTCCGCACGTGCGATGACCGCGTTTGCGTCCGGGATTCGGGCCGAGAGGATGTCGATCGGGTCCCGATAGGTGTCGGCGTCCGCACGATGCAGGTCGCCTTCGTAGTGACCGCGGGTTCGGGTCACGTGAGCTTCGACGATGCTCGGTCCGTGACCGGCACGTGCGCGGGCAACTGCCTCAGCTGTCGCTTCGTGGACTGCGACGGCATCTTGCCCATCCACCTCGACCCCGGGAACCCCGTATGCGACACCGCGTTCGGCAACGGTCTTGGTCGGGCTGTACACCTCGAAGGGAGTTGCGACCTGCCAGTGGTTGTTCTCGCAGAAAAAGACCACGGGGAGGTTCCAGACCGCTGCTTGGGTCAAGGTCTCATGGAAGGTGCCGCGAGCGGCTGTCGCATCACCGAACGCGGCGAGCGCAACCTGATCGGTGCCGCGGATGTCGATGGCGAGGGCTGCGCCGCCGGCTATGACGAACGCACTGCCGAGCGTTCCGCCTTCGCCGAGCAAACCGATGGCGGGGTCTGCCCACTTCGGCGAACCGGCGCCTTTTCCGCCGGTCGAACCGGTGACCCGTCCGAAGATGTCGCCGACGACGGGCTCGAGGGCCATACCTTTGCCGAGGGCCCACGCTGAGCCGCGGAAATGGTACGCCAGGTAGTCGTCGTCGCGTAGCGCTGCGGTGGCACCGATCGGTGCCGCTTCATGTCCTTCGCCGGGATGCCAGTACCCATCGAAACGATTGTCTTTCGAATACTCCGTCACCACGCGGTCGATGGTGCGGGCGTACACCATTCGCTCGAGCATCGTGCGGAGCTGCTCGTCGCTGAGTTGCCCCATCGCGTTACCTCCTGTTGGATCCGAGCGCTGCGCGCCCGATCGTGACTGTGGGTTACACCACACAGTCGTACAGTAGGTGAATCAAGTGCTCCGGTCAATCGATTGGATCAATTGATTCAAGCAATGTTGGTGGCGCCGAGTGAGGCGCTGATCCCGCCCGCGAGGAAGTGCACGAGGAACTCGAGGTGGGCCGCTGCCTGTTCCCGGCAGCTGGGGTCTGTGGAGAGGAGATCCTCGGTGAGGTTGGCGAGTTCGCGGACGAAGACGCCGATCGACAGTGTCAGCGCCCGCTGGATGTCGGCGGTGGGCACGGTCGGATAGGCGTGCTGAACCGACTCGGCGATTGCCAGTTCTGCGGTCTCGTTGGTCACGCGATCGACATCAGACGAGAGGTACTGGTTCACCAGGCGGATCCAGTTGGCTCCGTCCCTGCCGCGAGTGTCGAGAAGCTCGAGGTACGCGTTGACGATCACCCGGATCAGCTGCTCGGGGTCGGGCCGGTCGGTCGCGGCATTCAACTCGTTTGAGCGCTTCAAGATGCTGGCGACGACTTCGTCGCCGTAGAGGTGCAGAACCTCGTCGATGAGTGCGTTCTTGGTACTGAAGTGATAGTGAACCGAAGCCGGACCCAGTCCGGCGGCCCGGTTGACTGCCCTGATCGACACGGCGTCCACCCCCTCCGTGGCGAACAGTCCCAAAGCAGCGTTGATGAGGAGGGTCTTGCCCTCTCCGTCCGGTCTTTTGCTCATTCGTTACCCCTGATTGCTCGTGCGCTTGCGGTCAATAGTAGGCGGTTCACGAGCCTTCCGATTGAATCACTTGCACCAATCACTTGATCGGCGTTACGCTCGGCGAAGTGACGCACGTCATGCCGATGTGCGCAAGAGGAACGATCGGAGAGATCATGGCCGACATCATCGAGGTGAAGATTCCCCACAGCGGTTCGGTGGAGAACGTAGAGATCAACGAGTGGCTGGTGGCGGTCGGCGACGATGTAGAGGCTGACCAGGCCATCGCCGATGTCAGCACCGACAAGGTCGATACAGAACTGGTGGCGCCCTGTGACGGTCGCATCGCCGCCCTGCTGTTCGGCGACGAATCGGAACTGTCGGTGGGAACCGTGGCGGCGCTGATGGTCGCCCCGGGTGTCAGCGACGAAGACGCCGCTGCAGCGGTGGCCGACTACACGCCCTCGAGCGACGGCTGAGATGGCGACAGCCGACACCGGTGCGGCGACACTCCCGCCCGGTTACGAAGAGGTACCCCACACGATCGAACGTCACCGGGCGCGCCGTCGTGCGATCGCGCGCAATTTGACTGCAGCAGCGGCGATTCCCTCGCTGACGGCAGACATGCAGTTCGATCTGACGCAACTGCTTGCGGTACGCGCCGCCTGGGACTCCGGACCCAAGCCGTCGGTGCTCGCTTTCGTGGCCAAGGCGTCGGTCGCTTCGCTGGACGATCACCCCGATCTCAACGCGACCTATGGCGAGCGAGAGTTCATCCGATGGTCGACCGTCAACCTCGGTGTCGCAGTCGACGCTCCAGGTGGCCTGGTGGTGCCGGTCATCAGAGACGCCCATACCCTGACGGTCTCCCAGATCGCGGAGGCGGTACGAGACCTCGCCAGTCGTGCCCGGGCGAAGGAACTTGCGCTCTCCGATTTGGAGGCCGGAACGTTCACCCTGAGCAATCCCGGTGCAGTTGCGCCCTCGCTGCGTGCGGAGGCTCTCCTCAATCCGCCCCAGGTGGCGCTTCTTGGGTTACCGGGTATGCGCCGCGTCCCGGTGGTGGTCGACGACGGCGAGGGCGAACGGATCGAGGCCCGCTCCGTGCTGGCGCCGTCGTTGACCTTTGACCACCGTGCACTTGATGGTGGAACTGTACTTCGGTACCTCGATTCGGTGCGGGAAAAGGTTGAGGGCTGGCGGGCGGCCGACTATCTCGCAGCGCCATGACTGCGCCGGAACGGCGAAAGCTGTTGAGGATCGAGGTCCGTAATCAGCGCACCCCGATCGAGTCCAAGCCGGCCTGGATTCGTACCACTGCGAAATCCAGTCCCGGCTATCGTGAACTACTACAGCTCGTCGACGACAAGGATCTGCACACGGTTTGCCAAGAAGCCAGCTGTCCCAACATCTTCGAATGTTGGACTGATCGCGAGGCGACCTTTTTGATCGGCGGATCGCAATGCACGCGCCGGTGCGACTTCTGCCAGATCGATACCGGGAAACCGGAACCGCTGGACCGCGACGAGCCACGACGGGTCGCGGAATCCGTTCGCGCCATGGGGCTACGGTATTCAACGGTCACCGGTGTCGCCCGCGACGACCTTCCTGATGGAGGTGCATGGTTGTACGCCGAAACCGTGCGAGCCATCAAGAAGCTCAACCCGGAAACCGGGGTGGAGGTGTTGATCCCTGACTTCAACGGCAAACCCGACCAGCTTCGAGAAGTGTTTCGAAGCGAACCAGATGTGTTGGCGCACAACGTGGAAACGGTTCCTCGATTGTTCAAGAGGGTGCGACCCGCTTTTGAGTACGGTCGGTCTCTCGGCGTCATCGAATCGGCACGAAGCGCGGGTCTGGTGACAAAGTCCAACATCATCCTGGGAATGGGTGAGACGCCCGACGAAGTCCCGGCCCTCCTGAGCGACCTACATGCCGCCGGCTGCGAGATAGTCACCATTACCCAGTACCTCCGTCCTTCCTCCCGGCATCTCCCCGTTGACCGTTGGGTTCATCCCGACGAATTCGAGGACCACGCCGAGTGCGCGCGAGCTATCGGCTTCTCAGGCGTCCTGTCGGGTCCACTGGTCCGGTCGTCCTATCGGGCCGGCAGTCTGTATAAATCGGCGCGTGAAACGCGACGAACTGGTGGTGGTTTGCGCCCTGGGGGATCGCCGGAAACGGCTCCTGAGCAGGAATGAAAAGCTCCTGATCAAATGAAGCAATCAAGTGCTCCGATCAAGTGATTGACGAACGGGGCGAAATGTGTGAGAGTGCTCTTTGTGACCCAGGTCTCTCAGTCACCTGAATGTCGCGCAGTACGCAGTGGCGTGCTGATCTCAGTCCCCCAAGGAGAACGATCATGGACGGCAACAACTCGCACCCGATCAGCGGAAGTAAACGCACGCTGGCGGTCGATGAGCGGGCCCTCGCGGAAGCCGAGAAGGCGCAGGAACGCGGCCGCGGGCGCTGGATCCTGGCAATTGTGGTGTTGGTGGTGCTGACCGAGCAGACCGCACTCGGCTTCCAGCTCATTGCGCCTGCACTGACCGACATCGCAGTCAAATACGATACGACGCAGGTCATCTGGGTCATCACGGCGTTCACCCTCGTCGGCGGCGTCGTGACACCGATCATCGGCAAGCTCGGCGACCGATTCGGCAAGCGACGGGTACTCATCTACGCAGCACTCATCTCCATCGTCGGAGCAGCGATCAGCGCGTTGGCCCCCAGTTTCGAGATCCTGCTCGCCGGACGCGCACTCACCGGCGTCAGCACCGCGTTCTTGCCGATCACCTACGCGCTCATGCGTGACGTGTTCCCAGCGGGAATGCGCGATATGAGCATCAGCATCGCGACCAACGGCGTCGGTGTCGTCACCATTGCCGGTCCGTTCATCGCAGGCTTTCTCATAGACAATGTGTCGATGGAATCGGTCTTCTGGTTCGTGGCAGTGCTGTCGGCGATCGGCGCGATCGGCACGATTGCGCTGGTCCCTGAGTCGCCCGTCCGAGACGCGTCGAAGATCGACTTCGTCGGTGCTGCAGGCGTCGCGATTGCCGGATTCATGCTCTTGCTGGGCATCTCACAGATATCCACGTGGGACTTCATCGACCCACGCACTCTGAGTCTTCTGATCGGCGGACTTGTCGTGCTGGCCCTGTGGTGGATGTGGGAAAAGCGCCACGCGGAGCCCTTCATCAGCCCGGAGATCTTGAAAAACCGTTCTACCGCCACGGTTCTGTTCGCCTATGCGTTCGCCGGTGGCGCCATCACCGTGATCGCCAGCTACCTTCCGACACTGCTACAGACGCCGCGAGAGCTCGCCGTGGACTATGGATTTGGTGTCGATGCGACCGGCGTTGCGCGTTATCTACTCGTGCCCGGGATCATGACGGTTCTTGGTGGGATTGTCGTCGGCTTCGCGGCGAAGAAGTACGGGTTCCGCGTCTTCTTGATCATCGGTGCATTCCTCATCGCACTCGGATCGGTGGGTCTGGCGACCTTCACCACTCAGTGGTGGGGGCCGGTGATCGGCTACGGCATAGTCGGTTTCGGCGCAATGGTGTACGCGGCGGGGCCCAACTTGCTGATGCAGGTTGCGCCGGCTGAACAGCGTGGGGTATCGGCAGGAATGCTTGGCGCTCTGGCGGGTGTTCTCGGCAGCCTGTTTGCGCAATTGGGCGGACTGATCTTGAGCAAGAACACCTTGCAAGTCGTGGCAGGTCTACCGATCTACAGTGGCAAGGGCGTCACGATGTTCTTCCTGCTGGCGGCTGCGGTTGCCGTCGTGGGCGGAGTGATCGCGTTCTTGGTGCCCCGCCGAGCGGAGCCGCTCGCGGAAGAGCCCGAAGAACTGATCGCCGCGATCGAAGGAAAGTAGGCAGGCCATGCGCGCAGCAGCACTGTCGGACGGCCAGATCAGTGCTACCGACGTTCCCGAACCCCCGGCGTTGGGTAGTGACCAACTGCTGATCAGCGTGCACAGCTGTGGGATCTGCGGCAGCGATCTCAGCCTCTGGAAGGACGCTGACACGTTCGTGGACGTGTCCATCCGAGGCTCAAACGCCCTGTCGATATTCGATCCACGGCGGCCGGTGGTGCCAGGTCATGAGTTCTCGGGCACCGTGCTCGATGTCGGGTCAGCCGTCGACGACTTCGCGAGGGGCGACCGGGTCAGCGGTATCGGCATCGCCACCGATCCGGACACGGATGAAATGACGATCATCGGCTACTCGAACAAGTATCCCGGCGGGTTTGCGGAACGGATAGTGATCGATTCGTCTTGGGCGCGAAAGGTTCCCGATGCTCTCGGCTTGGACGCTGCGTCGTTGGCTGAGCCGCTCCACGTCGGCGAGACCCACGTGCAGCAGTCCAGCTATCGAGATGGTGACGTCGGTCTGGTGATCGGTGCCGGCACCATCGGTCTGGGAGTGGTGATCGCGTTGGCCGCCCGTGGCTGCCAGTCGATCGTCGTCGTCGAACCGTCACCCAAGAGACGCGAGTTGGCGCAGACATTGGGAGCCCAGGTGGTGAGTCCACCTCTCGAAGGTGGTGCTGCGCAGGCACTCGATGCGCAGAACCCGGGCAGGGTCATCGCTTACGAGTGCAGTGGTCGTCAAGGCACCTTGGATGAGCTGATACGAACCTTGCCGTTCGGATCGGCCATCCAGGTCGTCGCATCGCCGTTCAAACCGGAGTCCATCACTCCTGTCATCGCGCAGTGGAAGCAGATCGTGGTGAACTTCGGTGGGGGACCGGTGGAGGATCCTTACGGAATCACTCTGCAGCGCCTGGCTGCCGGCGAGATCGACCCGGAGCTGTTCATCACCGGACACGTGGACATCGCAGGTGTCGGCGCGGCGTTCGCCGATCTCAGAGATCCTGAGCGGCACGTCAAAATACTGGTGCATCCGAACGCCTGAAGCCATGTTCTGTACACAAGCCTGCGTGGCCACACAAAGGAGTACCGGATAAGATGCGCTCACCCGCCACGCTTTTCGGCACCTTACGCATTCGGCGGGTCGTTTCCGCCGTCACCCTGGGGTTCGCGCTCGGCGTGATACCTCACGTCGGGCCCGCCGCGGCAGATACACCCGGCGCCGAAGCGTCTGCCCTGGAGCACGACCTGTTTCGACGGCCGCCGTCCGACCTGGCTTCGCTGAGTCCGGGCCAGATCGTCGAGACGCGCCCGACCACTCCGGTCCTCGACGGTGATGTGATCCCGGATGTCCGCGGGTGGCAGATCTCCTATCGAAGCAACGACACCAACGATGAAGCGATCCTGGCGATCACGACCCTGATCGTTCCGGTCGTGGAATGGACCGGCCCGGGAGCACGACCTGTGGTGTCCCAGCAGTTCGCCCAGGATTCCGCCGGTCAGCACTGTGCACCATCGGTGTCGATGTCGACCGCGTCGGGGGATCCTCGCATCTTTCTGGACCGGAACTGGGCGGTGGCGATACCTGACCACGAGGGTCCCCGAGCGGCGTTCATGGCAGGAGTATCCGGGGGTCACGTTGTGCTCGACGGTATCCGCGCGGTGCGCAACCTCGGCGAAGGCGGTATCGCCCAGGAAAACCCGTGGGCAATGGACGGCTACTCCGGAGGTGCTCAGCCCACCGGATGGGCGGCCCAGCTGCAGCCGACCTACGCAGCGGAGCTTCCTCTGAAAGGCGTCGCCCTCGGCGGGCTACCGGCCGATCCCGCCGTGGTCGCCCGACATCTCGACGGAACGCCGTTCAGCGGGCTGATGCTTGCCGGACTGGCGGGACTCTCCGCCGAACATCCAGAAGCGGGTATCGAAGGGATGTTGAACACGCGGGGACAGGCCATGCTCCGAGAGATGCGGTCGTCCTGCGTGGATGTGATCTCGAACTATGCCCTGCGCAAACTCAGCGACTACACCACGGTTCGGGACCCGATCTCGCAACCGGGCCCCGCCTCGGCGCTGCGCCGTCATGCGCTCGGGGGTGCCGCGCCGACGGTGCCGGTGTACAGCTATCACGGGAATCTCGACGAGATAATCCCTGTCGGACAAGCAGATTCCTTGACGAGAGCATGGTGCTCGGACGGGACGCCCGTTCAAAGCGTTCGCAGTCCTGTCGCCGAACACGTCACCGAAGAGATCCTCAACCATCAGCAGGCTGTCGGCTATCTGGCCGACCGGTTCGACGAAAAACCAGCACCTGACAACTGCTGAGCCCTCGAGATGGCCGAGGACAGCGTCGTGACTGTGTCGCTCCCCACTCGTCGAGGACGGCCATCCGTTCGCCGAACCGGCCTACCCACTGCAAATACCAGCGGGCAACGACGGTCGCGAGGACGAGGGCATGAACGCGTATCTCATGTCCTGGATGGGAGGAATCAGCGTATCGGCGTCGGCGCGTGGACCGAGGGTTACGGTTCGTACGTGGAGCGATCACTCATGGATGTGGGGAGATAGCGAATGACGTCGGTACGGTCAGCCTTCAGCTTGCCTCTGGTCAGCTCGGTCGACGACAACCTGGAGCTCGCCCGCCTCGGGGAAGAACTCGGCTACGAAGACGTGTGGCTGGCAGACACGGCGACCATCGATGTGTTCGTACTGGCGGCCCTTGTGGCGTCCGCCACGAGGGCGGTGCGGATCGGGACCGCGGTTGTGCCGGTGTTCACCCGTCCGCCGGCGCTGCTGGCCGCCGCGGCGGCGTCGGTCAGTCAGGTCGCGGGCCCCGATCGGTTCATCCTGGGGCTGGGTTCGTCATCGCCGGCCATCGTCGAGGACTGGTGCGGGATACCGTTCGAGCGTCCCGTCACCCGTGTCCGCGAGACCGTCGAAGCACTCCGGGTCATGTTCTCCGAACCGAAGGTCTCCTACTCGGGGGCCACGACCCGGGTGAGGAACTTTCGTCTCGGTGTGCCGCCGGCCGGTGAGGTACCGCTGTGGATCGGTGCGCAACGTCCGGTGATGGCCGGGGTCGCCGGCGAGTTCGCGGATGGCGTCGCATGTAACTTCATTCCCGCGTCTGCGGTCCCGACCTTCAAGCAGACGGTCGCGGTCGGCGCCGCCCGAGCGGCGAAGACTGCGTCGCTACCTCTCGTCGTGAGACTGCAGACGATCGTGACGGACGATCGGGCGTCGGCGTTGGAGACATTGCGAGCGTCGATGGGGCCCTATCTCGCAACCCCGACCTACAACTCGTTTCTCGCCTCGTGTGGTTACGAAGCCGAGGCCGCGAAGATCAAGGCGGGCTGGGACGATCGCGACCGCGCAGGTTTGGCCGCCGGTGTCACCGATGAGCTCATCTCGGACCTCGCCATCGTCGGCGACGAGGTCGAATGCCGCGAGAAAGTTGCGCGTTTCGTGGAGTCCGGCGTCGACATCCCCATGATCCACCCCGTCGCAAGAACGAAACGCGAGGCAGCTGCGATGCTCGAGGCGTTGCGCCCGCACTGACTCGAGTCAGGCGATCTGCAGGGATTCGATGATGTCGCGAGTGGCCGCCCTGCCCTCCGGTGTGGGGGTGAGGGGAAAGATGTGCAGACCCGACGGGCAGGTGTGCAACCGCACCTCGGATCCCGCCGCCGCGGCCAGCTCCTGAAAACGGATGGCGTCTGGGTAGAGCAGATCGTGTGTACCGATGTGGATATCTGTCGGAGCGAGGTTGCTCAGGTCGCCGTAGATCGGCGAGACCGACGAATGGGTGAGCATCGTGTTGGGCGCCCAGGCCCGGGCCGCCATGTCGAGCGTGATGCGGCTGAGCCAGGGATCACGACGTTCTACGGGGCCGATGCGGGGATTGCTCAGGGACAGGTCGACCCAGGGGGAGATGAGTATCAGGCGATCGGGTGGGGGCAGCTGTAGTTTGGCGGCTGCCTGGGCCAGCACCAGAGCCAGTCCGCCACCGGCGGAGTCGCCGACAAAGGAGATCGGTTGCCCGGGGTTCTCTGCAAGCACACGTTGATAGACGGCGGTCAGGAACTCATAAGCGTCGTGGTGGTCGTAGCGGGGCGCGAGGCCGTAGATCGGCACTTCGACCTGTATGCCGGCATCGGCGAGTTGGCTGATGAGCGTCCAGTGGCCCGGCCCGATCTCGCTGACGTAGCCGCCGCCGTAGAGATACAGCACGGTCGAGTCCGTTCTGGTGGTACGCGAGATCACCCGGTAGGTGGGGAATCCAGCGACGAGGCGCTGGGTGACGATGTGTGTCTCACGCAAGTCTGCCGGCGGGGTCGCCGCGATCTTGGTGCGGTTGATGTAAGCACGCACGCTCGCCGCGGTGTCCCCGCGGCGATACGTCTGGAACCGCAGCAACGCTGACAGTGCCTTCATCTGAATGCTCATCATTTGTGATGGTACGGACCGATTGTGTGCATGGACCACGCGAAATCATGAGAATCGGCTGATGATGGAGCTGTGAGCCGGGACGCAGTCGTCGGTCAGTGGGCCAGTTTCAAACCGACGACCGCGCCGATGATGACGAAAATCAAGACGATCTTCAGAACAGATGCGGTCTCGCTACCGGTGATCATCGCGTACGAAACGGTCAGCGCAGCGCCGATCCCCACCCATATCGCGTAGGACGTCCCGGTGGGGAGGGTCCGCATCGCGTAGGCGAGCCCGAGCATCGAGATGATCAAACCGCCGACGAACACGATGGTCGGTGTCAGCTTGCTGAAACCTTCGGATCGACCGAGCGCAGTGGCCCACACGGCTTCGAAAACACCGGAGGCAATCAATACCAGCCATGCCATGACGTACTCCCTTCTTGGGGAAGTACCGTCTTGTCGGCGTCCGGGTACGGTTTCGATCGTCCGGCGTGATCATCAGTGATCACGATCGATGGTAACTGCGGCCTGGAACAGTGTCAGGGGCGCAGGCCGTTGACGAGTACGCGGACGTAGCTGTCCAGGGCTTCGCGGCCGGCCGCCCGGACTGCGAAGGCGGTACCGCAGATCAGGTGCCGGATGTCGTCGGCGTCGAGTTCGGCCGACACGATGCCCTCTCGGACGCCCCTCTCGAGCAGTTGTGACGTGAGCTCCCCGAGCTCTCCGATGATCGCCATCGTGTCGGTGCACGCGCAGGTCTCGGACGCCAGCACCGCGCTCAAGCCGGCGTCGTCGAGTTGGAGTTCGATCTCGGCGACGATCAGGCGGTGCAGCGCACCCGCGGTATCCGGG
The DNA here is from genome assembly GCF_017377795.1 of Williamsia soli. Classification (GTDB taxonomy): domain Bacteria; phylum Actinomycetota; class Actinomycetes; order Mycobacteriales; family Mycobacteriaceae; genus Williamsia; species Williamsia soli. Next base: position 32,773 of record NZ_JAFRDR010000004.1, read on the forward strand.
TCGTGTGTGAGGTCGCGCGCCTCGACGACCAGCTTGTCGAACGAATCCACGGCGAGCGCCTCGAGCAGCACCTGCCGAGAAGGAAAGTGTCGGTAGGCGGTGCCGACGCCGACGCAGGCCTCTTTCGCCAGCGCGTTCATCGCGAGGGTGTCGTCGCCGGCCTCCAGGCTCCGACGCGCCACCGTGAGCAACGCGTCGCGGTTCCGGACAGCGTCCGACCTCAGCCCTGCCGGGCTCCGCGCATGCAAGCTGTCGTCCACACCGCGAGTATACCGGAATGTTCATCGACTCGGATGATCTATCCGCTTCTGCTAGTGTTTGGTCAACCGGATTTGCTATCCGATTCGACAGACCGAGGAGAAGCGATGAGCGACAACTACTTCCACTGGACACGGGCCGACATGCCGTCTCAGGTCGGCCGCCGGATCATCGTCACTGGCGCCAGTAGTGGTCTCGGTGCCATCGCGGCTCGTGAGCTGGCCGGCGCCGGCGCCCATGTGATCCTCGCGGTCCGTGACCTCGAGAAAGGGGATCGTGTCGCGACGAGCATCCGGGCGAGCAGCCCGGGAGCGGTATGCCGTGTCGAGCACCTCGACCTGTCCGAACTGTCGTCAGTTCGATCATTCGCCGACCGAATGCTCACCGCGGGTCAACCACTCGACGTCCTGCTCCTCAACGCCGGCGTCAGCAATCAGCCCTACTCGTTCACCGACGACGGCATCGAGAAGACGTTCGCCACCAACGTCGTCGGACACTTCGCACTCACCAACCTGTTGCTCCCGCTGCTGGAGATGGGCGGAGATCCCCGCGTGGTCAGCGTGGGGTCCAACCTGTACCGCCGCTTCCGCGCGGACCTCGCATTCGACGACCTCGCGTTCGGTGATTACTACTCACCGCAGGGCTCTTATGTCCGGTCGAAGGTCGCCACGGTGCTGTTCGCCGCCGAACTCGAGCGACGCCTACGGTCCGTCGAGTCGCCGGTACGCAGCCTCATCGCCCACCCGGGGATGAGCACGACCCCCATGCACGACAATGTCGGCGGGTTCGCCCAGAAGTCGGTGATGGGTCTCGCGCACGCTCTGATCTCGCGGGACGCAGAAGAGGGTGTGTTGCCGCTGCTGTTCGCGGCGACCAGCGAGCAGGCACCCTCGATGCGATTCCTCGGTTGGCATACGCGCCGATCCGACAAGCGGCTGTGGAGCGACGAGTTCGTCGGGCGCGGCGCGGACGAGGATCTCGCCCGGAAGCTGTGGAAGACGCTCGACAGCGTCACCGCAGAGGACCTCGGCGTATTCGAGCGCGACTCCGCTTGAATTTCGGCACCCGATCGTGACCGGGCGTCAGGGCGAACGCGGTTAGGATCAGCCGCGTGCGCCTATCCACATCAGCCCCATTGGCAACTCTGGTAACGCTTGGGTGCATGGCTGCCGTCGTCGCCTGCACGTCTGATGCCACCGCTGACCAGCAGCATTCCCAGACGTCCTGCCAGAGCGTGGTGCATGTCGGTGATTCGCTGTCGCTGGGCATCACGGCCGAGGCGCACAGCCCCGGCGCCGAGATCGCATCGCAGTACGAGGCCGCCGGGGTGAGGACCTCGTTCTTCGATGTCGCGGGCGGACGATCGAGCATCGAAACAGTGGACGACAAGCCCAACGCTGTCTCGGCTGCGCAAGAACTGAGTCGCACGCACCCCGCTACGGGCCGGTGCTGGGTGCTGCAGATCGGCACCAATGACGCTGCCAACATCTCCGCCGGGTCGGGAGTTGACGCAACTGCGCGGATCGACCAACTGATGCACGTGGTCGGCGACGAACCGGTGCTGTGGCCGAATCTCAAGACGATCGCATCTGCGCCGACGCACTACGAGCCCGAAAACATGGTTGCCTACAACGGTGCTCTCATGGCGGCCTGCACGCGGTACCCCAACCTGCGGATCTACGACGCCGCAGCAGACCTTCCAGACACCGCGTTCGTCGACGGAATCCATCACACGGGTGCAGGTTCGGAGGTGTTCGCCGGCGGTATCGCGGGCGCTCTGGCCACCGCCTTCCCGGTAGCCTCAGATCCCACACCGGCGTGTGTGGTGGGATCGACAACGCCCGGGTCCTCACCGGAGGGTCCGCCGGGCCCGATTGCCGCACCTCTGCCCGGCAACGGGCGGGTCTGCTTCGCCCCGGTCCTAGATTTTTGTTTACCGACAACAGCTTTCGGTTCGTCGTCAACGACCAACCGTTGACGTCGCGCGGTTGATGTAGCGTAATCAGACGATACTGCCGGTGATCTCGCCGGGATAGGCTGGCCACCTGTCCGCCCTCCTGGGCGGCCTCGGGGGCGAGGTAGAACACATGATTCCCACGGATGGTGGGTCTCAGCACACCTTGTGACCGACGCGATCTCAAGAGTCGATCAAAGGAACCGTCAGCACGACATGCCACGTCCAGTTGAGACCGACGCGACCTACTTGCCAGCCCTCGACGGAATCCGCGCGCTCGCAGTCACGTTCGTCGTGCTGTACCACCTCGGAATCCCCGGTGTCACCGGTGGACTGCTCGGGGTCGGGGTCTTCTTCACCCTGTCGGGTTACCTGATCACCTCGATCCTGATCTCCGGTAAAGAGAAGTCCAGCAAGTGGCACCTCGGCACATTCTGGATTAAACGCCTGCGCCGCTTGCTACCTGCCGTCGTACTGGTGCTGGCGGCCACACTCGCCGCCGCCGCGATTGCCCAACCTGGCCGGCTCGGCGAATACGCCGGGCAGGCCCTCAGCTCGCTCGGCTATGTCAACAACTGGCACAACATCTTTGCCGAGACGTCCTATTTCGATCGGTTCGGCCCGCCGAGTCCGCTCGGTCACATGTGGTCGCTGTCGATCGAGGAACAGTTCTACCTCATCTGGCCACTGGTGCTCGCGGCGATGTTCTTCGTCGTGCGGCGGCGCGCGTTGATCACCCTGGCGACCGTCGCGCTCGCGCTCCTCTCGTTTTATCTCCTCTACGATCTCTCGGTGGCGGGCTTCGACAACACCCGCGCGTATGAGGGAACCGATACGCGTGCGGGAGGACTGCTGGTGGGCGCCGCGGTCGCGATGTGGTGGCCCGCACGCTCGACCATCGTGTCGCACAACGGAAGATGCGCCCTCGATGTCGCGGCGTTGGTGGGTTTGGTGACGGTCGTGGCGCTGGTGACGACGACGCCCGACGGCGGAGCCGGCCTGTACACCTACGGAATCGCGCTGCTGAGCCTCGCGACGGCCGCGGTGCTGATCGCGGCCGTCGTCCCGGCAACGCTCGTCGCGACCGTGCTCGGTCTGGCACCGCTCCGCTGGATCGGGGAACGGTCGTACGGGATCTACCTCTGGCATATGCCGTTGATCGCTTTCACGCCCATGGCCTTTCGGGCCTACTCGCGTCCCATCAGTTCTGTGGTGATCATCGTCGCGACGGTGATCCTCGCAGCGCTGTCGTGGCGGTTCGTCGAGAATCCGATCCGTACCCATGGATTCGCCGGAGCCTGGCGTCTCGGCGTCGAGCGTGAACGCCCACTCATCGCTTCGCTGGTCGACAAGATCATCGCAGGACTCGAGAGGCTCAGAGCGCCCCGCGTCCGCCGGCAGAGGTGGTCCATCGTGGGAAGCTGCGCGCTTGTGCTGACGCTCGCCGCCGGGGCGATGGTCGGGTTGAGTGGGCTCAACACCGACACCGCCTTCGTGAACGCGCTTCCCGGTTCCGGTCCGGCGACGACGTCGATCAACGCGCTGCCCGTCGCCCCGATATCGGCCCCCGAGAAGGTCTCAGCCGGGCCGACCGTACCCATCGAGCAACGCCGCACCGAGTGCGCCACGGTCATCCACGTGGGCGACTCCACCTCGGTGGGGATGATCAGCGAGGAGACCCTGCCCGATCCGATCACCAGGGTGCCGGCGCAGTACGAGCGCGTGGGAGCGACCACGGTTATCACCGACATCTCTGGCGCGCGGTCGAGTCTGGAAGAGGTCGCCGGAGAGCCCAATGCCGTCGATGCCATCAAGGGGCACATCGACCGAGGTGAGTCCGGCTGCTGGGTGATGGCGATGGGTATCAACGACACCGCCAATGTTGTGGTCGGCGGCCTGGGTCCGGTGGACATGAGAATCGATCGGCTGCTGAAGCCCCTCGGCGACCAGCCTGTGCTGTGGCCGACGGTTCGCACGACTGAACTGAACGCCAACCCGGCGTACGACAACGGCGAGATGGAGAAGTTCAATCTCGCGCTGCTGCGGGCCTGCAAGCGGTATCCGAATCTGCGGCTTTACGACTGGGCAGCAGAAACCGATCCCTCGTGGTTCACCGACGGGATCCACTACACCGCGGCCGGTTATACCGAGCGGGGCCGCCGGTTCGCGACGGCATTGGCCACCGCCTTCCCGGCGACCGATCACGAACCCGCGGGTTGCGTGGTCAGGGCGGACGCCTGATCCGGCATCTGGTCGGTCAGCTCAACGGGGGACAGAGGTCGGTGGCAGGTGAATGGTTCATGGAATCTATCGACGCGGTTGACGGTTGGACGATGGCATGAGTACTCCCGCCCTCTTCGAGCCCATCACCCTGCGCGACCTGACCATCGCGAATCGGATCTGGCTGGCACCGATGTGCCAGTACAGCTGCTTCGCCGAGGACGGCGTACCCACCGACTGGCACCTCGTCCATCTCGGTTCGCACGCCACCGGCGGCTTCGGGCTCATCTTGACGGAAGCCGCCGCGGTGGTACCGGACGGTCGGATCAGTCCGCAGGACGCCGGGATCTGGAACGAGGAGCAGGCGACCGCCTGGCGACGGATCGTGGACTTCGTACACGCCCAAGACTCGGCGATCGGCGTTCAACTGGCGCACGCAGGCCGTAAGGCGTCTACCTATTCGCCCTTCGCAGACAAGGAAGGCTCGCTGCCTGCAGCCGAGGGAGGCTGGGTGACCAGCGCTCCGTCGCCGATCGCATTCGAGGGCTACGACGTGCCTACTGCGCTGAGCGTCACCGAGATCGCCGACCTCGTCGGTGCGTTCGCTGCTGCCGCCCGGCGCGCCGATGAAGCCGGATTCGATGTCGTCGAGATCCACGCTGCTCACGGCTACCTGCTGCACGAGTTCCTCTCGCCGCTGTCCAATCAGCGTGATGACCAGTACGGCGGAGACTTCGCGGGGCGAACCCGTTTCCTGGTCGAGGTGGTCGACGCCGTCCGCGCGGTATGGCCACAGGGCAAACCCCTGTTCGTCCGAATCTCGGCAACCGACTGGGTCGACGGTGGGTGGACCGCCCAGGAAAGCGCAGAGCTGGCATCGGCGCTGGCACCACACGGAGTCGACCTCATTGACGCGTCGACCGGCGGCAACGTACTCGCCGAGATCCCGGTCGGCCCCGGATATCAGGTGGAGTTCGCGCAGAGCATCCGCGAGGAGTCGGGGGTCCCTACTGCAGCAGTGGGCCTGATCACCGAGCCCGGGCAGGCCGAGAAAATCCTCACCTCCGACGCCGCCGACGCGATCCTGCTCGCCCGCGTCGCTCTCCGCGAGCCGGCCTGGCCGCTGCGGGCCGCGCATGAACTCGGGGTCAGCCGAAACGATGCTCCGTACCGCCCGCAGTACGTTCGCGGTGCATGGCGGGATAGGTGAACTGCCGCTACTGGGGAAGCTCGACGTAGATGCGGGTCCACGGTTGGTCGTCGATCAGCTCCCAGCGGTGGCCACCGCCGACGGTGTCGTGGGCAAGGAGCACGTCGCCCGGGGCCACGACGAACTCGTCGCCGCCCCGGGTGGTGAAACGCAGGGTGCCGGTGAGTGTGATCACGTACTGACGGTGCGGGGCGGTGTGCCACTCGTATGTTCCACCCGCAGGGGTGACGGTGGCGTGGACGCGCAACGCGTCCTGAATGGGTATGTCGAATTCGCGTTCGGCGTAGTGACTTTCGCCGTCATCGCCGGTCCATAGTTCGATCAGTCGACTCACGTGTTTGTCCCGCTCCTTCGGTTGCCCATGCGCAGGCCCACCCTAACGGCGGCGCGGCCGTCGGTTGCACAATCGTCAAATGTCGCGACAATCGAATTGACGGCCGGGCCGCCGCGGACGAGGGGTCGATGGGATGCGTAGTAGAAGGCACATGGGGCACAGCAAGCGTGCCGCACCTTTGGGTGCGCTCAGCAGGCCGGTCGATCGCTACGAAATTCGACTCCGTCGATGGCTGATCCTGATCGTTGCAGTCGTGGCCGCGATCCCGGTGCTCGCCGGGGTGATGGTCTGGAAAGCCGCTGCTCCGGCAGGATCTCCCGTGGTGATCTCCCAGGCCCGGGCAGTGGTCGACACGCCCGCCCCACCGATCACGGCGCAGACCATGGGCGCGCCGTTGGTGTCGGTTCAAGCGCATTGGGAGTGGAACGGCCGCCGGCTCGACGGCGTGATCGCGGTCCCTTCCGGCACGGCGGCCGGAGCGGGCATAACCATCAATGTCGACGAGAACGGTAACTGGGCCGGCGAAGTGTCGGCCGCCGAGAAGCGGATGTACGGCACGACGGCGGCCGTGGTGCTCTCGGTGTTCTTGACGATGTTGCTGATCGCGGTCGCACGCGAGCGCTCGCGGCAACTACTCGAGCGTCGCCAAGAGCACTACTGGACCGAGAGTTTGCGCCGCTTCTTCGCCACCCTGCCCGACTGAAACGCCGTCCGACCGCACTCCAACATTTGGGTTCAGCAGCAACGTCCCTGCGGATTCGCATCCTGGTTTCGGTATCTCATCCGCCAGTAGTCGCTCTCGCTCAGCGGTGGGACGCCGGGGTGCTGTGCCGACTGGTGCGTCACATACCGCCGGTAGTGATTGTCGCCCATGACCGAACCGACGTACCAGCGGAGCGCTCCGGCTCCACGCCGCAGGTTCTCGATCAGTGTGACGTCCTTTCTGACCTGCCGATCTTCTCCCACTCCTTCTCCACCTCCTTCTCGGTCCGGGTCGCGATCAGACCGCTCGGCGCGAAGATCTTCGACTCCACCGGTTCGTCCTCGGTGGTCGGGAGTCCGCCTTTGCGTATGGCCTTGACGCACACGACCGCGGCCGCGGCCGCAACGATGAGCACGAGAACCGCGAAGATGATGGACAGCGTTCCCTGGATGAACGTGTTGCGGATCACCGCATCGATCGCGTCTGGGGTCGACGCCGTTTTGAACTCGCCGAGCCCCTGATCCTTCGCGTTCTTGAAGTCGCTGTGCTGCTGCCAGTACCCGATCGCGGGATTGTTCGAGAAGATCTTCTGGTAGGACGCGGTCATGGTCACCGTCAGATCCCAGGCCAGCGGGATACCGGGTATCCACGCCCATTTGAGGAGGCCGCGTTTGAGTACGACCACCAGGATCAGGGTCAGCGCGATCGCGGCCAGCAGCTGATTGGCTATACCGAAGAGCGGGAACAGCGTGTTGATGCCACCGAGCGGATCGGTGACACCCATCAGCAAGATGGAACCCCACAAGCCGACAACGATGAGCGTGCACAGCCAGGCGCCGGGCTTCCACGACGGATCCTTGAAGCGCTTGCCGCCCTTCACATTGCTCAGTCCGTCCGAGAGCATGAACCGCGCCACGCGGGTACCGGCGTCGACCGTGGTCAGGATGAACAGCGCCTCGAACATGATCGCGAAGTGGTACCAGAACGATCGGAGGGATTCGCCGCCGAACGCGCTCTGCATGGTGTCGGCCATACCCATGGCCAGCGTCGGGGCGCCACCGGTCTTGGAGATGATCGATTCCTCGCCGACTGCCTTGGCGGCGGCGTCGAGCGCTGCCGCGGTCGTCGGATCACCCGACAGGTTGAGCTTGGTGTTGACGTACTCGGCCGCGCCTTCGGCTGTCCCGCCGGTGACCCCCTTGGGGGCGTTCATGGCGAAGTAGAGGTGCTGGTTGAGGATGCATGCGGTGATCAGCGCCATGATCGCGACAAACGACTCGGTGAGCATGCCCCCATACCCGATGATGCGCGCCTGACTTTCCTTCTCCATCAACTTCGGGGTGGTACCCGAGGCGATCAGCGCGTGGAATCCGGACAGCGCACCACAGGCAATCGTGATGAACAGGAACGGGAACAGCGAACCGGCGAACGCGGGGCCCTGACCGTTGTGCGCGAACTCGCTGACCGCGGGTGCCTGCATCACGGGCCGGGCGATGACGATACCCAGGGCGAGAAGCACGATGGTCCCGACCTTCATGAAGGTCGACAGGTAATCACGCGGAGCCAGCAGCAACCACACAGGCAGCACTGCGGCGGCGAAACCGTAGATGATGATCGCCCAGCTCAGGAAGACGGGGGACAGACTGAACCAGTCAGAGCCCCAGCTCGATTCGCCGACGTACCGGCCCATGACGATGGCGAGCATCAGCAGCACGAAGCCGATGAGTGAGACCTCCGAGACCCGGCCGGGGCGCAGGAATCGCAGGTACACGCCCATGAACAGCGCGATGGGGATGGTCATGGCCAGAGAGAAGACGCCCCAAGGGCTTTCAGCCAGGGCGTTGACCACGACGAGTCCGAGGACGGCGATGAGGATGATCATGATGACGAACACCGCGATGAGGGCTGCGAACCCACCGACGTCTCCGAGTTCGTCGCGTGCCATCTGCCCGAGGCTGCGGCCGCGACGTCGCGTGGAGATGGTGAGCACAAGATAGTCCTGGACACATCCGGCGAACACCGCGCCGATGATGATCCAGATCGTTCCCGGCAGGTATCCCATCTGCGCGGCGAGGACCGGCCCGACCAGGGGGCCTGCGCCGGCGATCGCGGCGAAGTGGTGCCCGAAGAGCACGCGGCGATCGGTCGGCATGTAGTCCTGCGAGTTGTCGAGGACTTCGGCCGGCGTGGCCTGATCGTCGCGGGGCTTGACGACCTTCATCTCGATCAGTCGCGCGTAGAAGCGGTAGCCGATCACGTAGGTACACAGGGCTGCGATCACGAACCAGATCGCGTTGACGGTCTCGCCGCGGACGAAGGCGATGATCGCCCACGCGATGGCGCCGATGACGGCGATGACGGCGAACATGATGCGTTTGCCGACGGTCATCGGACTGCGATCGATGATCGCGACGGGGGGAAGATCGGGGTCTGTTTTGACGAGATCGATATTCGGATCTCTGTCGCGTTCCTGGGTGAGCGTCACCATTACTCCTGTGCGTTGTGGGCGGTAGGAGGACTTACCGCTTCCGGTGTGGTGACGGAGGCGTTGGATCCGGCGCCACCCTGGCTCGCGGGTATGAACCAGTGTGGCGCGCGTCACTCTACGCCCGACCCCGATCGGAGATTTCCACCCCCTTTCCTTTGCGAAGGTTCTGCCGTGGGGTAGGCAACCTCAGCGATTGATCGTCGATTTGCCCAGCGCGAGCCCGGCGAACACGACCACCAGCCACACACCGCTGACGACGCCGGGGAATCCAGGAAGGCCGAACGCGGCGACCGTCACGATGACGGGCAGGACGGCCAGCACGCTCACGACACCGATCCAGCGCGACACCAGGCGCTCGCCGAAGGCCATCCACGCGATCGCCCCCGCAGCGACCGTCACGCCGAGGTATCCGATGAACGACCCGAAGTCGTTGAGGACGTAGAGCACGTACAGGCCGGCTTTGTCGAAGGTCTCGTCTTCGTTGCCGCCGTTGTACAGACCCATCGCGCCCTTCCAGCCGTAGCCCAGGGACAAGGCGCCGGCCGACGCCGTGAATCCGAGGGGAACGACGCGGGCCGCGGTGCTCGACGGGGTGCGGGGTTCGACGTGGCGCTTCCACGAGGCAGCGAGGACGAGCAACAGGGCCACGGTGAGGTAGCCGGTGATGATCGATCCATGAGCTTTGCCGCTACTGATGTCGTCGACAATGTCCGCGGTGTACGGGGTGTTCTCGTCCCACTCCGGATGCAGATCGAAAGCGAGCGTTGCTGCCAAGGCGCCGATGCCGGCAGCCACGCCCACCCAGGGCCAGCGACCCCTGCTCGTGGTGGTCTCCGTCTCGGTCAGTGATGTCGTGCTGGTCGGGGTGGTCATCGTTCTTCTCCTGTGGTCGGTTGGATGTGTCGGTGGTTGACATGGCGAAACGGTGCGGCGGGAGGAGTCCCGGCCAACAGGGACGCCGGTCCCGGATCGACGGGAATCTTCGCCCGACCAGCGACTTCGGCCGATCTGACATGCCACGATGACCTGGTGAGCGATTTTGTCCATCGTCTGGCCGGCAGGGTCGGTGACGCGGCGCTGCGCCGGATTGGTCTCGCGGGCGGGATCGTCGCGGTCGCCTGCGTCCTCGGCACGATCGTCCTGAATCACGAACTCACGCAGCGGGTCGAGGTGGACCCGATGTTCGCGAGCGACCTCGTGCTGGGGTCGGTGTGGCCCGCAGCAGGTGTGGTTGTGCTGCACCAACAGCCGCGCAATCGATGCGGTTGGCTGCTGGTTGCCACCGGGCTGATCAGCGTCTACCTGTTGATGGGCCAGTACAGCGTCTGGAGTGCCAAGGTCGCTCCGCTGCCCGGAGCCGCTGTGTCCGACTGGGTCTCGATGTTCGGCTTCGGCGTGTACTTCGTCGTACTGCCGTTGCTGACGCTGATCTTCCCCGACGGCAGGCTCGGGTCTCGGCCCGAGAAGTTCTTGGCGGTATCGGCGCTGTCGGCGGCCGGTGCGGCGATTCTCGCCCGCATGGTGGTTCCCGGTCCTGCGGATGTCGATTCGGTGATCCGTAACCCAATCGGCATCTCAGCGCTCGAGCCGCTCAACTTCGTGACTCTCGTGAGCTCGTTCTATTGCCTGGCGGTCGCAACTCCACTGACGGTCATCGCGCTTGTGATGCGGACCCGTCGCACGGTCGGTGTGCAGCGGGCTCAACTCCAGTGGTTCATGGTCGGTGGCATCGTGATGGCCTGTTCGCTGATCGTCGCGCTGCTCCTCCGGGACGACAGTCGGCTCGGCGACACCTTTTTCGTGGTGGCGTTGTTGGCTCCGCCGGTGGCAATTGTGTTGGCGACGTTGCGGTATCGCTTGGTCGACGCCGAGTTCGCGCTGAGCCGGTCGATCGTTCTGGTGCTCGTGGTCGTACTCGTGGCGACGGTAGGTGGACTGGTGTTGTGGCAGATCGATCCGGAGCTGGCGGGGTCGCGGGCCGGCATCGCACTGGTGGTGGTCTGCGTCTTGGCGGCGTTTGCGGTGCGCGCGGTGCTCCAACGGGTCATCGACGACTGGTGGTTCCCGCAACTACGCGGCTCCCGCACCCTCGCTCCGCGAATCTCGGAGGCGGTGTCGCTGAGTTCGGAACCTCGTGCGGCACTGACCGATTTGATCTCGGTGTTGCGGACCGAACTGCGAATGCCCTATGTGGCGTTCGACGGGGTCGTCCGGGTCAGCGCCGGTCGTCGCCCCGAGCGGGTGGTGTCGATCGAGGCAATCGCATTGGGCCGCAGCGTCGGTCAGCTCGAGGTCGCGCCCCGGCGCGCGGGCGACGGGTTCAGTGTCGACGAGCGCAGGCTTCTCGAACAGGCAGCCGCGCATGCGGCGATGATGGCGTACGCGGCGTCGCTCGTCATGGAGACCGAGATCTCTCGGTCGCGCATCGTCACCGCGCGGGAAGAAGAACGGCGTCGACTGCGCAACGATCTGCACGACGGTGTCGGTCCGAGTCTCGCGGGTATCGCATTGCAGATGGACGCCCTGGCGGCGGCGTTGGAACGTGGGGGTGACCGGGAGGACGCCGAGAACGCCCGCGCGATCCGGGATCGGGTGCGCGAGACCGTGGCCCAGGTGCGGGCGGTCTCACACGGGTTGAGGCCGCCGGTGCTCGATCAGCTGGGTCTCGAGCAGGCGCTGCGGCAACTCGTCGACGGGTTGGGTGTGATCGAGGGGTCGACCGGTCTCGACGACCTCACCGAACTCCCGGCGGCGGCCGAGGTCGCCACCTACGCCATCGCCGCGGAGGCGGTGGCCAACGTAGTCCGACACAGCGCGGCGTCTCGGGTCCGGATCGATGTCGAGCGGGATGAGAGCAGCCTCGAACTACGGGTCAGCGACAACGGCCGCGGCATGCCGGGCCGTCCGGCACCCGGCGTAGGGCTGACGAGTATGCGCCAGCGTGCCACCGAGGTCGGTGGACGTCTGGAACATCTCTCCGCCACCGGCGGCGGAACAGTTGTGCGATTGGTGTTGCCGATGGACCCTGTTCTGGCACAGGAAAAGGTGGCACAAGCGTGACGGTCAGGGTGCTGGTGGTCGACGATCATGCGTTGTTCCGGGCGGGCCTACTCGCGGTGTTGTCGGCCATGGACGACGTGGACGTGGTCGGGGAGGCGGCCGACGGTGAGCAGGCGCTGGTCGCGGTGGCCGAGCTGAAACCGCAGGTTGTGCTCATGGATTTGCGGATGCCTGGCATCGGTGGGCTTGCCGCGACGGCGCGGGTGGTGGAACGACATCCGGACGTGGCCGTTGTGGTCCTGACGATGAGCGAGGACCCGGATTCGGTGTTCGCGGCGCTGCGGGCCGGTGCCCGCGGGTACCTCCTCAAAGAAGCCGAGGCCAGGGACGTTGAGCGGACCATCGCAGCGGTGGCCAATGGTGAGGCGGTCTTCGGTGCGCGGGTCGCCGAGCAGGTGGTCGGCTTCTTCTCGGCGTCAGCGACCACATCGGCCGAGCCACAGGCATTTCCTGATCTCACGGCCCGGGAGCGTGAGGTCTTGGAGATGATGGCCCGCGGTCTGGACAACGCCAGTATCGCCAGGCGGCTCTTCCTGTCGGAGAAAACCGTTCGAAATCGCGTCAGTGACATTTTGGCAAAGCTGCGGGCCCGGACCCGCGCTGAAGCGGTGGCCCGAGCCCGCGACGCCGGTATCGGCGGCAGCGGCGCCTGACCTTCCGCCGACCGTGCCAGTAATCGCGTCGATCGTGCCAGTAATCGCGTCGATCGTGCCTTTGTCGACGTCGATCGTGCCCTTTGCGAGTTATGCAGCAGCGCAACCAGTTACCCGCGCGAACAACCGGTTTCACTGTCTTAGGTCACTGATAACCTTCAATCGAAGGCACTGTGCCCGAGTCGAGTCAGTGTGTGGTGTCCCAGATTCTGTTGACTGCCAGTAGTATTCATCCGTTCGGACCACTTGCGAACATATGTTCGAACGGTTAGATTGGTGTTAGTCGATCGACCTGGGGAGGGGTTCGATGAACATCCGCGCCACTACTGAAGACATGATCGGTCTGGTGGTACCAGACGATCCCGGTGACCTGGCGTCACTGACGAAAGACCTGATCACCCTGCGCAATGCCACCGAGTCGAAGCTGTCGGTCTGCGCGGCGATGATCGACCGGCTCGGGTTCGCGAAGAAAGCCGGCACCACACCGTCGAAGTGGCTGCAAGACAACGGCGCCGCCCCAGCATCAGCATCACGCTGGCTACGTATCGGCGCCGGCGTCGCGACGCTCGATCGCACCGCCGGCTACTTCCGGGACGGATTCCTCTCCACCGAGCACGTCGACGCCGTGGTCAAAGGGATCAAGCAGATCAACGACCGGTCAGAGGCCGCGATCACCGACGAGGAACGAGTCGTCTTCGAAAAAAAATTGTTGACTCACGCCATCTCCGGAGCGCGGCCCACCGAGATCGAGAAGATCGCCCAGGGTCTGGGAAACCAAGTCGCCCACGACACCGGCGGACCCACCCCGGCCGAGGATCCCGCACTGAACAAACTCGACTACGCGTTCAGTGAGGGACGGTTGGTGGGTCGGTTCGATGTGGATGCGCAGATCGGGGAGAAGCTGTACGCTGCGCTGGACCTGTGGAGCCGGCCACGCCCAGAGCCTGATGGGTCTGATGATGCCCGCAGCGACACCCAGCGTCGCGCCGACGCCCTGCATCGACTGCTCGACAGTGGTGGCGGTGCTGGTGGTGGCGGCGACGGGCTGATCTCGGCGCCGCGGACCGAGGTGAATGTGTCTGTCCCCGCCGATCACCCCGAGCGTGCGACGCTGGCGTGGATGGGCCCGATCACCGAGGACCTCGCGAAATTGCTGGCGTGTGATTCCTCGATGGCATCGGTCATCCTCGACCAGCATGGGGTGCCGATCGACATGGGACCCTCCACACGCCTGTTCACCGGCGCTGTTCGCAAGGCGATCATCATCCGCGACCAATGCTGGGTCAAGTGGGGGGCGCCCGTGAGCGCAGGATGGGCCGCGCGGGATGCAGTGAGGAACGAGGGAGCGCAGCGACTGAGAGACGAGGGAAGAGTGCGCATGAAGGCCCATCCCCAGCGAACAATAGATACAGCATGGGAAATCACCATGGGCTCTGATGGGCACCCGTGGCTGATCCCGCCCGCCGAGATGGATCGGCAACGAAGACCCCTACCCGCCTACAACAGGCGAACCATGACACTCGCAGCCTGACCTACCTACACAACAACTTCCAGACCGCTCGACCCCCGCGCACCCGAGAACGCATCGGGACCGCGCACGCAAATTGACAACTCCACAGTGTGAAACGCACGGTGCTGCCGCCCGGATGGGCCGGACGGCAGCACCACGGTCTCCGCCCTGTTTTCGGACGAACCGCACGAGATACGACTCGAGTGAGCTGGTCAGGGGCTTCGCTACTCCGTCGGCACTGGAGCGAATGTTCCCGGTATCAAAAGCACGGTCAACGCGCGAAATGGCACGATCAGCGGACGGTGCGGGCCAGGGTCAGACCGCGGTCGAGGCGGCGGATGTTGTCGGCGATGTCGCGGACACGCCCGACGAAGGTGTCTCTGGTGACCCCGGACGAGTGCGGGGTCATCAGCAGATTCGGCAGCTCGGCGAACGGCAGGTCGCCGGGATCGCCGTTACCGTTTGGACCAGGGTAGGAGTACCAGACATCGATGGCGGCGGCGCGGATGACTGTGCGATGCAACGCATCGTAGAGCGCATTCTGTTGAACGAGTGGTCCGCGCCCGACGTTGATCAGGACGCCGTCACTGCCCAGCGCCTTGAACTCGGTTTGGCCGATCATCCCGCGGGTGTGGTCATTGAGGGGTGCGGATACCACCACGACGTCGGATCCGGTCATCAGACGGCCGAGATGGCTTGCGTCACCGCTCCAGGACAGGCCGGCGGCCGCAGCGTCGACAGTGCCGCGGCCGGTGACCGCAGACCCGGTACATCCCAGGCCGCGGAGCAGATTCCAGCTCTTCGACCCGATGTGCCCGAACCCGACGAAGCCGATGTGAGCGTCCTTCATCGACAACGGCTGGGGGAGGGAGTCGTCGTAGACGGAACTCGACCACTCGCCCTGTCGCAGCGCCCGGTCCTGGGTGAGGAATCCGCGCCGCAACAGGATCGCGGTGGACAGCACATACTCGGCGATCGAATCCTCATGGTGAAAGGTGTTGGCCACCTTGGTACGTGGATCCAGGGACGCGAAGGCGACGTTGTCGGTACCTGCCCCGGCAACATGGACCAGCTGCAACCGGGGTGAGGCGGCCGCCATTGCCGCGGTGAACTTGCCGCCGACATAGACGTCGGCCGTACCCAGGTCCGCGATGATCGCCGCTTCGTCGAAGGTTTCGTGCCAGATCAGGTCGGTGTGCGCCGGAACCAGGCTCTCCAGGAGCTCCCGGTGGGGCAATAGGTTTCGATCGCCGATGACCACGCGCATGCTTGTCCCGATCTGTTCAGGCCCGCACGAGTGCGGGTCGTTTGCTGTCGAAGGTCCAGTTGGGAATCAGGAATTGCATACCGACCGAGTCGTCACGGGAACCGAGACCCTCTCGCAGGTACAACTCGTGGGCGGCCTCGACCTGGTCCATGTCGAGGTCGACGCCCAGCCCTGGTCGGTCGGGGACCGAGAGGTAGCCGTCCACGATCTCGAAGGGTGCTGTGGTGATCCGCTGTCCGTCTTGCCAAATCCAGTGGGTGTCGATGGCCGTGACGTCGCCGGGGGCCGCGGCTGCCACGTGGGTGAACATGGCCAGCGACACGTCGAAGTGGTTGTTGGAGTGCGACCCCCAGGTCAGGCCCCAGGCATCGCACAACTGCGCGACGCGCACCGATCCGGCCATCGTCCAGAAGTGCGGGTCGGCGAGCGGGATGTCGACGGCCCCCGACCGGATGGTGTGGCCAAGCTCGCGCCAGTCGGTTGCGATCATGTTGGTGGCGGTCGGCAGCCCGGTGGCCCGTTTGAACTCGCTCATCACCTCGCGGCCAGAGAAGCCGCCCTCTGGTCCGACCGGATCCTCGGCGTAGGCGAGCACATCACGCAGGCCGCGGCAGGTCTCGATCGCCTCCGAGAGGAGCCACCCACCATTGGGATCGAGGGTGATCCTGGCCTCGGGAAACCGTTGCGCCAGGGCGGTGACAGCTGCCGCCTCATCGGGAGGGGTGAGCACGCCGCCCTTGAGTTTGAAGTCCTCGAAACCGTAACGGGATTGCGCGGCTTCGGCGAGTGCGACCACCGCCTCCGGGGTCAACGCCTCCTGGTGCCGAAGCCGAAACCAGTCGTCGGTCTCACCGGCACCGTCGGCATAGTCGAGTCCGGTCTTGTTCCGGTCGCCCACGAAGAACAGGTAGCCGAGCGCCTGCACCCGATCACGGTGTTGCCCTTCACCGAGGAGGGCGGCCACCGGAACGTCGAGGTGTTGCCCGAGGAGATCGAGCAGGGCGGATTCCACGGCCGTGACGGCGTGGATCGCGATCCGGAGGTCGAACGTCTGGTTACCGCGACCCCCGGCGTCGCGATCGGCGAAGGTGCGTCGCATGTCGCCGAGAACCGCGTTGTGGTCGCCGATTTTGCGGCCGACGACCAGTTGCCGGGCATCGTCGAGCGTCTGCCGGATCGGCTCGCCGCCGGGTACCTCACCGACACCGGTGTTGCCGTCGGAGTCGGTGACAATCACCAGGTTTCGGGTGAAGAACGGCGCGTGCGCACCGGACAGGTTGAGCAGCATGCTGTCGCGGCCCGCGATAGGGATCACGCGCATGTCGGTGACGACGGGCGCGCCGCGGTTTGCCGAGTTCGGGTGTGTGGTCATTCCTGCGGCCTTTCGGGTGGTGGTGATCAAAGAATTTGTTGTCCGATGAGGAGGACGGCCCCGACGGATGAGATCCCGATCGAGAGCCACCGCAGACGAGCCGGGTCGAGGATCCGATTCACGAAACGCGATGCGACGTAACCCAGAACGGTGGCCGGGATGAGCACCACGAACATCTCGGTGTTCTCCCGCTCGATCGCTCCGGCGGCCGCAAGTACGGCGATCGACATGATCGAACCGACGAGGAAGAAGGCGCTCATATTGCTGCGGAGCCGGGCACCGGTCGAGCCTTGCAGCACCAACGCCATGGGTGGGCCGCCGATGGAGGTCGCGGTCCCGAGCAGTCCCGAGGCTGCGCCTGCCGTCGCCAGGTTCCGTCGCAGCGGTTGCGGCGCCCACCCCATCGTCGCCATGACGACGCCGGCGAGCACCACCGCGGCGAGCAGGATCGACAGTCCCCGTTCAGGCAGGAACAGCAGCAGCGCCGCGCCGGCGAGGGTGCCGGGCACCCGGCCGGCCAACGCCCAACCGGTGCCACGCAGGTCGAGGCTCTGCCGCTCTCGCAGCACCACCAGCAACGTGACGACAACCGCCGACATGATGAGGGTGCCGGGGATCAGACTGGGCTCGACCAGAGCCACGATCGGGGCCGCGAGCATGCCCATCCCGAATCCGATCGAGGCCTGCATGCAGGCGGCGGCGAAGACCGCCAGTGCCACCAGGCAAAAGGCGGCGGCGCTCACCCGACCGCAGTGGGTATGCCCAGCGATACCGAGCCCCGGGGATGGAAGCACTCCGCGATGTGCGAGGGTTCGCTCAGCTCGGCCCGGATCGACTTGCCCGGTGCCACATCGGTCGCGACGGGTGGCGCCGACTCCGCGCATTCGGCCGTGGCATGCATGCAGCGAGTGCGGAATCGGCAGCCCGACGGTGGATTCAGTGGCGACGGGACCTCGCCGTCGAGGATGATGCGCGTCCGGCGGGTGCTTGGGTCGAGCGTGGGGGCCGCTGACATCAGCGCTTCGGTGTACGGGTGCAGGGGTTTGTCGAAAACTGTTTCGGTCGGTCCTGTTTCGACGATCCGTCCGAGGTACATCACCGCGACGCGGTCGGCGACGTGCCGGACAACCGACAGGTCATGCGAGATGAAGATGTAGGAGATCCCCAGTTCCTTCTGCAGGTCGTTGAGGAGGTTGAGCACCTGCGCTTGGACGGAGAGGTCGAGTGCGGAGACGGGCTCATCGCAGATGACCACCGACGGGTTGAGGGCGAGCGCGCGGGCGATGCCGAGCCGTTGCCGCTGACCGCCTGAGAACTCCTGCGGTGAGCGGTGCTCGTCGCTCGGTCGCAGTCCCACCAGGTGTAGGAGTTCGCGGACCCGGGCAGCCCGGTCGCGCTTCGACTTGTAGAGCGTCTTGTGTGTCCGCCACGGCTCGGAGACGATTTCCGCTGCTGTCATCCGGGCGTTCAGGGAGGCGTATGGATCCTGGAAGACCATCTGGACGCGGCGCCGCAGGGCGAGCATGTCCTTGCTACCTAGGGTGTAGGGATCGATTCCGTCCCAGCTGACCGTGCCGTCGTCCGGACGCTCCAACATCATCAGGGTCCGGGCGAGCGTCGACTTGCCGCAACCGGATTCTCCGACGAGGCCGAGGGTCTCGCCGCGGGCGAGATCGAGGCTGATTCCGTCCAGCGCGCGAAGCTGCGTCTTCCCGTCCTTACCGGCGGGCACCTTGAACGTCTTGGTGAGATCCCGAACCTCGAGGACCTTCGCTTTCTTGGCGACTTGGGTTGATTCAGGCATTGCCGACCTCCTCGGTGAAATGGCACGCTGCCGAGCGTTCGGTGTCGAGCGACAGCAGTGCGGGACGCGTGGTGCGGCAGATGTCTTGTGCCAGTGGGCATCGCGCTTGATAGACGCATCCGGTGGGGATCGAGTGCAGATCCGGCGGGGTGCCGCCGATGGACTTGAGATCCTCGCCCCGCTTGGTGTGCACTGGCACCGAATCGAGCAGGCCCTTGGTGTACGGGTGACGGGGATTGGCAAAGACCTCCGAGACCGGCCCGGTCTCGACGACGTTGCCCGCGTACATGATCGCGACACGGTCGGCCTGCTCGGCGACGAGTGCGAGGTCGTGGGTGATCAGGATGACCGCCATGTCGAACTCGGTCCGCAGATTCTGCAGCAGCGACATGATCTGCGCCTGCACGGTGACGTCGAGTGCGGTGGTCGGTTCGTCGGCGAGTAGCACCTTCGGACTCAGGGCCACGGCCATGGCGATCAGCAACCGTTGCCGCATACCGCCCGAGAACTGGTGCGGGTAGGAATCGATCCGCGACTCCGGTTCGGGGATCCCGACGTGTTCCATCAGCCGGATCGCCTCGCGCCTGGCGGCTTTGGCCGACAACTTGCGATGGATCCGGAACGGCTCGGCCAGTTGTGTCCCAACCGTGTACACGGGGTTGAGTGCAGTGAGAGCGTCCTGGAAAACGATCGCCAGTTCGGTGCCAGCGACTCGACGCCGCGTCCGTTTGCTGGCCGTCGTCAGATTGGTCTCGCCCAGAAGCACCGTCCCGTCGGTGACGTCGGCGATGGGATCGAGCAGCCCGACCAGCGCCTGAGCGGTCATGGACTTGCCGCATCCGGATTCGCCGAGCAGGGCCAGGGTCTCACCACGGCGGGCGATGAACGACACGTGGTCGACGGCGCGCACGACACCGGTCGGCGTACGCAGATCGACAGTCAGATCCGAGACATCCAGCGCGATCCGGTCGTCGGCGGCGGTGGCGGTCGGGTTGTCGATGGCGGGAGCACTCATGCGACTGCCTTTCGTGAGGAGAACAGACGGCGGCGGGCACGCGGCACCGTCAGGCGCCAACGCTGACCGGGATCGGTGGCGATGCGGGCCCACGCCGCGAGGATGGTTGCCGACACGGTGGTCACCACGATGGCCAGTCCGGGGAAGAACGAGAGCCACCATGCGGTCTGCAGATAGGTGCGCCCTTGCGACACCATCAGGCCCCAACTGATGTCCGGGGGCTGGATCCCGATCCCCAGGAAGCTCAGTGACGACTCGGCCAGCATCACGAAGCAGAAGTCGAGGGTGGCGACGGTCAGCAGCGTCGGGAGCAGGATGGGGAAGACGTGCGAGCGGATGATCGATCCGCTGCTGGCCCCGAATGTTCTTGCGGCGTCCACGAATATCCGGCTCTGCAGTTCAGCCGACTCGGCGCGGGCGGTGCGCAGGTAGATGGGGATCCGGGTGAAGGCCAGCACCAGCACGATGTTGGCGGCGCTCGGCGAGAACACGTAGAGCACGACGACCGCCAGGAGCAACGACGGGAAACTCATGATGACGTCGGCGACCCGCATCGCGGTGGTCTCACGCCAGCCGCGGTGGTAACCGGCCCACATGCCGATCACCGATCCGATGATGCCCGAGATGACCACTGCGGGTAGCGCAACCATCATCGTCGTCTGGCAGGCCACGATCAGTCGGGCCAGCATGCTGCGGCCGAGCGGATCGGTACCCAGGACGTTCATCCAACCGGTGTCGAGATTGAACGGGGCCAGGTTCGACTCGTCCAGATTCTGGTCGGTCGCGGCACCGCCGACCAGCCACGGCCCGAAGACCGCGACCAGTAGGACGAAGGTGAGGATTCCCGCGGCGACGGTGGCCATCGGGTCCCGCAACAGCAGACGCCAGAGCGGCATCTTGCCGGACGGGACCTTGCCGGTGGCGACGGAATCGCCGGCGAGGTCGGTGGGTGCGACCAGAGACCCGGTGGGGTCGGTGACGGTGGACTCGGTGGGTCCGGTGGCAATCGACATGTCGTTCTCCTAGACCTTGACCTTTTCGCGGACCCGCGCATCGAGCAGCGCGTATCCGGCGTCGATGACGACGTTGAGAATGAAGATGCTGACTGCAGTCAGCAGCACCGCGGCCTGCAGCACCGCGAAATCGCGCTGCAGGATCGAATCGATCATCAGCTTGCCGATGCCGGGCCACCCGAAGATGGCCTCGACCACCACGGCACCGTTGACGAGGGCGACGGCGAGATCACCGGCGACGGTGAGAGCCGGCGCGGCAGCGTTGCGTAGGGCGTGGTGGGTGACGACCCGGAAGTCGCCTGCACCCTTGCTGCGGGCGAGTCGGACGTAGGGTGCCGACAGCGCCTGCACCATCGCTCCGCGGACGACCTGGGTCAGAACACCCAGCGGCCGGATCAGCAGGGTCGCGATCGGCAGGATCCAGGACAAGGTGCTGCCGGTGCCCGAGGTGGGCAACCACCCGAACACCACCGCGAAGATCCAGATCCCGGTGATGGCGAACCAGAAGTCGGGGACGCTCGCCGCTGTCATCGACAGCAGTGACGAGAAGCGGTCGGCGAGGGAGTTCGGGCGCAGGGCCGCCCAGCATCCGAGGATCACTGCTCCGACAATGGCCAGCAGCATGGTGAAGAACGCGAGCTGCAGGGTGGCCGGGAACGCGCGCAGGGCCATTCCGGCGGCGGACTCCCCGGTACGCAACGACTCGCCGAAGTCCAGGTGGATGACGCCACCTAGATAGTCGAGCATCTGGTTCCAGACGGGCTTGTCGAGGCCGTTCTCGGCGGCGAACTCGGCGCGCTGGTCGGGAGTGGCGGAGACCGGTAGGTAGAGATTGGTGGGATCACCGGTCAGGCGGGCGAGCAGGAAGACACCGAAGAGGACGACCAGTAGTGGGATGAGGCTGGTGTACATGCGGCGTCGCAGGAAGGCGAACATCTCTCACCGCTTTCTCGGTTGAGTGGGACTGGTCATGACGGTTCCTTCTAATGGGCTGCAGAGCGCAAATGGGGTGCAGAGCGCAAGTGGGCTCACGGCGATGTCAGTCGTTGCCGGATGCGGTGGCGTGGGTCATCTCGGCCAATCGCATCTCGTCGCCGGTCGCGGAATTGGGTTGGTATGCAACGGTCGGCGCCTTGGCGAGGACGGCGTTCATGTGCGCGATGTAGGCATACTGGCGGATCAGGCGTGGCTCGTCGGCGAGCACCGCCGCGAACGCATCCTGGCGAGCGTCGCCGATCTGTTCCTGAGCGGTCTCGATCTCGCGGTCGAAGGCGGCGGTGCCATAGGTGCTCTGGTAGCCATCGCTGAGCAGGTATTGCTCTGCGGTGAACTGGGCGTCTCCGGCCTGGTTTCCGTGCTGGATCATCAGGATGACCGGGCCCTCGTCAGGGAAAGGGCGGATCTGGTACAGCATCTGTCCCGAGGTGTCCATCATCTCGATCTTCACGTTGAGACCGGCCTGGTCGAGAGAGTTCTGGATGACCTCGATCGTCTCGTTGATCTTGGGGAACATTCCCGTCCGCCCGATCAGTTTGATCTGTTTGTCGACCGGAACACCGTCGGCTTTCGCTTCTGCCACAAGCTCTTTCGCCCGAGCCAGATCGTAGGCGGTGGGCGTGATCTCGTCGTTGAATCCGACGATGCTCGGACCGACGAGTTGCGACGCCGGATCTCCCAAGCCTCGGAACAGGGCCTTGATGATGCCGTCACGATTGACCGACAGGTCGATGGCCTCGCGGACCCGGTAGTCGTCGAGCGGTGGTTCGTCTGCCTGCATCCGCAGCGCGGTGGTCTCGTTGTTCGGGTAGGAGACCCCGAGATCGCCGGCACCGTCCTCGGGGCCGAGGTAGGTGGCGATCTCCGCCTCGTCGTTGGTCACCATCGCGGCCCGAACACTGCCCTCGGTGCGCCACTGGTACACCGCGCGGGTGTATTCCGGTGCCGGACCGGAGTATTCGGGATTCAGTGCGAGTGCCAGCTTCTGGCCCGCGTCCCAGTAGTCGACAAGGTAGGGCCCGGTCCCGATCGGGATGCGTACCTTGTCTCCTGCATCGGTGGTGGTGGGGACCATCTCGATGAACGAGATGCGCAGCGGCAGAATGGGGTCAGGCGTCGGCGTGGTGACGGTGACCGTGGCGGGATCGGTGGCCTCGACGACGAGCTCGTCGTCGCCGAAGACGTATCCGTCTACTTCGCATCCGATCGAGGAGTTGATGGTGCGGTTGATGGAGAAGGCGGCGTCTTCGGCGTCGAACGTGGTGCCGTCGCTGAACTTCACTCCCTGGTGGATGCGGAAGGTCCACGTGTTCGGCGAGGTCTGCTCCCAGGAGTCGGCGAGCTTGGGTTCGAGGTCGCCGCTGTCGGGGTTGCGCTCGATGAGCGGTTCGGTGATGTTGGAACGGACCACTGGCCCGGTGGCGGTCAGCGAGGCGTCGCACGGTTCGAGTGTGGGCGGCTCCTGCGGGAGCACGATGCGGAGGGTGTTGGGGTCGGCGGCGTCGGTCTGTGTCGTGTTGGCGACAGAACATCCGGTGGCGAGCGCGGCGACTGCGGCGGCAGCCACGACAGCGCGCAGGGTGCGTCGGGAAGCCGGCTGCATCGGGGCTGCGGCGTGCATGGTTCCTCCGTTGTGAAGATGAATCGCGTCGGTCATACGACGCTGCCGTTTGTGACGGTAGCCACAACGTAGGAGGGCTCCGAGAACGCGTCAACAGGCCAAAACGCCTGGAAAAGGCTCTTTTGGCCGATGATGACCATCTCCGAGGCGCCGAACTGGTGACTTGAATCACTGTAAATATACTGCGTGACCAGCCGATTCTCCGAATGGCCCGACACGTCCGACGAGCGGTGCCGAGTGAATCATGCCGTTTGGGTATCAGTTGATGTTATTTACGAGTTGGACAGGTATTCCTGAAGCGGCATACCGTACCTGTAGCCCAGTGGTGGACCACGATGGTTCTGCCCTGCCGTCAGGAGGCGCGATGGTGAACGCAGCAACAGCCGCGACAAGAGATGCGAAATCGGTTGTGAAACAGGCTGATCGGGTGCTCCAAGTCGGCCCACTGAAGCCTTCACTCGCCACGTCGCTGGCCGTCGACCACGACGCGATCCTGCTGCCCACCGATGAGACCAGGGCCGCGTTCCTCGCCGAGCACGGAGACGCTGTTCGCGCCGTTGTCACCTCGGGACGCACCGGAGTCGACGCCGCTCTCATGGCGGACCTGCCGAACCTCGGCGCGATCGTGCATTTCGGTGTCGGCTACGACACCACCGACGTCGAGCTCGCGGAACAGCGCGGCGTCGGGGTCAGCAACACCCCTGACGTCCTGACCGACTGCGTGGCGGACACGGCCGTGGGGCTGCTCATCGACACCCTGCGCGGCTTCTCCGCCGCAGACCGCTTCGTGCGGGCAGGCCGTTGGCCGAGCGAAGGCAACGTCCCGCTGTCCCGCAAGGTGAGCGGATCCCGCGTCGGCATCATCGGTCTCGGCCGGATCGGCGCAGCCATCGCCGACCGGCTCGTCGGATTCGGCTGCGACATCGCGTACCACAACCGCAACGAGGTCCCGGGTTCGCAGTTTCGATACGCAGCGTCGCCAATGGAACTGGCGGCGTCGGTTGATGTCCTGGTGGTCGCGGCCTCCGGGGGCAAGGGCACGCGAGCGCTGGTGGATCGGGAGGTCCTCACGGCGTTGGGTGCCGACGGGTTCCTGATCAATGTCGCCCGTGGCAGCGTCGTCGACGAGGCAGCGCTGGTCGAGATGCTCACCTCCGGCGGTCTTGCCGGTGCCGGCCTCGACGTGTTCGCCGACGAACCGAATGTGCCGGCCGAACTCCTCGATCTCGACAACGTCGTGCTCTTGCCCCATGTGGGTAGTGGGACCACGCAGACCCGTGCGGCGATGGAGGCGCTGACGTTGGCGAATCTGAATGAGTATCTCGAGCGCGGGACACTCACAACCCCTGTGCTGCAACCGAAGTCCACGTCAGGAGTGCACTCATGAGCGTCGTCTTGAGCTATGTCTCGTCCGTCGAGGGCCGCGGTGCGCTGAGCTTCGGCTTCGCGGAGGCTCGAATGCGTGGCACTGATCTCCTGGTCATCGCCGAGGACGACAGCGCCGCGACGCCCGAGTTCGACCTCGACCTGACCGCCGCTCGCCACGCCGCCGACGCGACGGACGTCGTGGTCAAGCTCGAGCCGAACGACCCGGATCTGTCCCATGCCGACAACCTGATCGATGCGTCGTACCGCGACGACGTCGAGCTGATCGTCATCGGCATCCGCCGCCGCTCGCCCGTCGGAAAGCTGTTGACGGGCAGTGCGATGCAGCGGGTCCTGCTCGATGCCCAGTGCCCGGTGACCGCAGTCAAACCCCCGGTGCGCTCAGCCGTCTGACCGGGGGTCAGATCCATTCCCGTTGCGGCAGCACGTCTTCCATCAGTCTGGCCAGGGCCGGGTTCTGATTGTCCGGGCGCCAGGCGGCATTCATCTGCACCGGCCGGTCCCGCACCGACGTCACCTCTTTGAACACCACACCCTCGGGGTGCATGGTGGCCGCCGACTCGGGCACCAGCGCCATCCCCAGGCCGGACCGGACGAGGACCAGCATCGTGTGCACCTGCGTCACGTACTGGACGTACCTCGGTGTCGCGCCGACGATCGTGAAGGTGCTGATCAGCAGTTCGTGGAAGTACCTGGCGTCGACAGGGGAGTACATCACCACCGGTCGGTTGTCGAAGTCCTCGATCGTCAGATGCTCGGCGTCGACCAGTTCGTGGTCGGTGGGCAGCGCGGCGATCAACCGCTCGTGATGAATGGGCCTGCTACTGATCCCTGGGCGCGTCATGATCGGCCGGACAAGCCCCAGGTCGAGTTCGCCTCCGGACAGCGACTCGATCTGGGCAGACGAAACCATCTCGCGGAGGACCAGCTTGACGTCGGGGAGTTTCTCACGCGCAGTCGACAGCAGCCTGGGCAGGACGGCGTGCGCCGATGCCCCGGTGAAGCCGATGATCACGGTGCCGAGGTCGCCGGCGGGTACCCGTCTGACGGTCAGCACCGCACTCTCGGACAGGCGGACGATGCGACGGGCGTCGGGCAGAAAGGCCGTACCCGCAGCCGTCAGCGTCACCGAGCGGCTCGTCCGGTCGACGAGCTGAACGCCCAATTCGTTCTCGAGCTGCTGGATCTGTCTGCTCAGAGGCGGCTGTGTCATGTGCAGGCGCTCGGCGGCCCTACCGAAGTGGAGTTCCTCGGCGACGGCGATGAAGCACGTGAGGCGGGCCAGCGAGAACATTGATCCACTCCTGGTATCGGAAGGAGACGCGTACGCGTCCCAGTGGATCAATGTATGCGCCTCTTCGGGCCGCGGAGCGCCGAGCTACCAGCGCGGGCAGGTGTTCTCGAACGACGGGTCGATCGATTTCATGTACCCGGTGTCATCGCGATCGCGGATGCCGCAGTCGAGATACTGCTGGTGGAGGACAGAAAGCGCGTCCTCGTCGAGCTCGACTCCGAGTCCGGGAGCGGTCGGGACCGGCACCGCGCCGTCGACTATGGACAACGCGCCGGGTTTGATGACGTCCTCGCTCTTCCAGGGCCAATGGGTGTCGCACGCGTACGAGAGATTCGGCGTCGCCGCAGCCAGGTGGACCATGGCTGCGAGGCTGATCCCCAGATGCGAGTTGGAGTGCATGGACAGTCCGAGGCCGAAGGTGTCGCAGATGCCGGCGAGCAGTCGCGATCGCTGCAGGCCACCCCAATAGTGGTGGTCGGAGAGCACCACAGACACCGAGTTCTGGCGTACGGATGGTTCGAGTTGATCGAAGGCGACGACGCACATATTGGTGGCGAGCGGCATCTTTGCCTCCGCGGCAACCTCGGCCATTCCTTCGAGTCCCGGTGTCGGATCCTCGAGGTACTCCAGCACTCCTGCGAGTTCGGACGCCACGTGAATCGATGTGTCGACCGTCCAGGCGGCGTTGGGGTCGAGCCGCAGCGGCAGGTCGGGAAAGGCCACGCGTAGCGCCTTGATCGCGGCGATCTCCTGCTCGGGAGGGAAGACCCCGCCCTTGAGCTTGATCGCCGTGAAGCCGTACTCGGCGATCATGCGGCGTGCCTGGCGGACCAGACCTTCGGGATCGAGGGCGCTGCCCCAACTGTCTGGTTCGGCACCGGGATGCGCGGCCCACTTGTAGAACAGGTACGCGCTGAACGGCACCTCGGTGCGTACCGCGCCGCCCAGCAGATCGGACACCGGTCGACCCAGCGCCTTGCCCTGCACGTCGAGACATGCGACCTCGAATGGGGAGAGGACCCGGTCGGTCGTACTCGCGGTGGTGATCATCCCTGCGACGCCGTCGCCGCCGGTGACCGTGAGGGTATCGAGCACGGCGTCGATCGCCTGCCGGATGGCGCCCAGGGCGAACACATCCTGACCGACGATGGCGTCGGCAGCCGCCTCGAGCCGGGCCAGGTGGGCGGTGTCGGCATAGGTTTCACCGAGCCCGACCAGTCCGGCATCGGTGTCGAGCTGGATGATCGCCCGCAGCGCGTAGGGCTGGTGGACGCCGACCGTGTTCAACAGCGGCGGGTCGACGAAGGCCACCGGGGTGATACGGGCCCCGGTGATCCGAATCGGTGCGGCGCTCATCAGACCGCGACTGCCGACGCGAGTGCACTGTCCAGGACTGCACGTCCCGCCGCGGTGATCTCGACCAACTCCTGCTGGTGTTCGGGAGTCAAGGCCACGAGGGGTGCGCGCACGGGTCCGGCGTCGATGCCTTCCATCGTGACACCGAACTTCACCAGCGAGACCGCATATCCCGGAACGAGATTGCGCAGGCGAACCAGGGGATGGAAGAAGTTGCGCAGCAGCGCTTCCGCGAGCTCGTCGTCGCCGGACTCGAGTGCGTTGTAGAACGCCAATGCGATCTCGGGTGCGAACGCGAATGTCGCCGACGAGTACAGGGTCACGCCGATCGCGCGGTAGGCCTGCTGGGTGATCTCGGCGGTCGGCAACCCGTTGAAGAAGAGGAACTCCTTGCCGGACGGCGCCAACGCATCCTTGACCGCGATCACGATGCGGGCGACGTTGTCGAGATCGCCCGTGCCGTCCTTGAAACCGACGACCGTCGGCAGCTGCGCAACCTCCACCGCGGCGGCCTCGTTGTAGACGGCTGTGCCGCGGTTGTAGACGATGAGCGGCAGGTCGGTGGCGGCAGCAATGGCGCGGGTGTACTCGACCAGGCCGGCAGGCGGCATCGTGACGAGGTACGGCGGTAGCAGCAGGATGCCGTCCGCACCGGCGGCCTTGGCGCTGACCGCGAACTCCTTCGCCTGCACCAGCGAGCCGCCGGCACCGGCGAACACCGGCACCCGACCGGCGACGACGTCGACGGCAGTGGCGACGATCCGGCCGAACTCCTCGAGTCCGAGGGCGTGGAATTCCCCGGTCCCGCAGGCGATGAACACTCCGCCGGGACCGGCCGCGACGCCCTTCTCGAGGTGTTGCGCGAGCAGCGCATAGTCGACGTCGCCGGCCGGCGTGAACGGGGTGACGGGGAAGAACAGGACTCCGTCGAGCATGGGGGTATCTCCTTGATGTGTGGGGGCTGATCGAGCGGGGGTGAGGTCAGTCCTGGACGAGGCGGCCGTCGATGCGGCGCCACAGGCGATCGGGGTTGCCGTCGGCGATCGCAGACGGCAACAGAGCGGGTGGGACGTCCTGATAGGCGACCGGGCGCAGAAAGCGTTCGATGGCCAGTGATCCGACTGAGGTACTCCGGGAATCCGAGGTCGCCGGATACGGGCCTCCGTGAACCATCGCGTGCCCGACCTCGACCCCGGTGGGCCACCCGTCGAACAGGATTCGCCCGACCTTGAGTTCGAGGACGTCGAGCAGGGCCGCGGCGTCGTCGGTGTCGGCGTCGTCGGCGTGCACCGTGGCGGTGAGTTGCCCCTCGAGTGCTGCGGCCACAGTGCGGACCTGCGCTGCATCGGTGCACTTGACCACCAGACTCGCCGACCCGAACACCTCTTGCTGCAACACCTCTGATTCGAGAAAGGTGTCGGCGTCGGTGCTGAACACCGCTGCGCCACAGCTGTTCGGCGCGCCGGAGCCTGGAGCCTGAGCCTCGATCGTCGACGCGGACGAGAGGGCTTCGACGCCGGCCGAATACGAGCTCGCGATGGTCGGGGTGAGCATCGGGGTGGGAACGGTGTCGGCGATCGCGGCTCCCGCGGCCTCCACGAACGTGGTCAACCCGGGGCCGTCCACGGCGATGACCAGCCCGGGGTTGGTGCAGAACTGACCCGAGCCCAGCGTCAACGACCCGATGAAGGCCTTGCCGAGCTCTGCTCCACGAGTCTGCAGCGCATTGTCGAGGATGAATACCGGGTTGATGGAACTCATCTCGGCGTAGACGGGGATCGGCTCGCGCCGGGCAGCTGCCGCGGCCACAAGAGCTGTTCCACCGGAACGGGATCCGGTGAATCCCACGGCCTTGACCCTGGGGTCGGTGACGAGTCGTGTGCCGAGGGTCGGACCGAACCCGTACAGGAGGGAGAAGGTGCCCGCAGGCATGCCGGTGGCGGCGATGGCATCGGTGATGGCGCGGCCCACCAGCTCGGAGGTGCCGGGATGGGCGTCGTGGGCTTTGGCGATCACTGGGCATCCCGCGGCGAGCGCCGATGCGGTATCGCCGCCGGCAACCGAGAAGGCCAGCGGAAAGTTGCTGGCGCCGAAGACGGCGACGGGCCCGAGTGGGATCTTGCGCTGGCGGATGTCGGCGCGCGGCAGGGGAGAACGATCGGGCTGCGCCGGATCGATACGTGCTCCGTTCCAGCCCCCATCGCGCAGGACTCCTGCGAACAATCGCAGCTGGCCGGACGTGCGGCCGACCTCGCCGGTGATGCGTCCGATCGGGAGGCCGGACTCGGCGACCGCCCGGTTGATCAGGGTGTCCCCGAGGGCTTCCAGATTGTTCGCGATGGCTTCGAGAAAGCCCGCGCGGGTCTCCGACGTCGTCGCGCGGTAGTCGTCGAAGGCCGCTGCTGCGGCTGAGCAGGCGCTATCGACATCCGAATCGTTGCCATAGGCGTAGCCGGGCTCGAGCACGTCATTGGTCGACGGGTCGAGTCCACGGATCGTTTCGCCGCTGCCGGTCACGAAAGTGCCTGCGATGATCATCTGCCCGGTCAGGGCGTCGGTCCGTTTTACCGTTGCTGTCATGGTCGATTCCTTGCGTTGTCGATGCGCGTGCTCTCGTTGCCGACTCTGATCACGCCCGGGAAACCCAGAAGCGTGACCTGAGTCATAACTCTGACCGTAGGAGGCGGATTCATTCCTGTCCAAGTCAAATGTGCCGATCTTCAATAGCTCTATTGAATCGACGCACGTCAACGCCCCAGCGGTACGCCTAGGAGAATTGGGTTTGCGATCGTGTGCCCTGCGGTAGGTTTCCCTCATGGAGCGAATGTCGCCGGCCGACGCCCAGATGTACTGGATGTCGGAGAAGATCCCCAACGACCAGTTTCTGGTCTACGCGTTCGACCGCGCTCCGCAATCTCTGGAATCGGCAATAGATTTCGTGATCGAGCGAGCCGGATCGATCCCTGATCTCCGGCTTCGGATCGCCGACGTCGACTGCGCGCTGGACTACCCGTATTGGGTCCGGTGCGATGCCGACTGGGACCAGGTCATCGTTCACGACCTCGAGGATCCGACCTGGGGCAATTGCCTCGACGAGATCGCCGGGCTCGCGGATGCGCAGCTCGACCCGCGCCAGAAGGCGTGGCGACTTCACGTGTTCACCCACATCGCCGACACCCCGCACTGTGATCACTCGGCGACTGTCGTCGTGCTGCAGATCTGCCACGCCCTGGCCGACGGTAGGAGATCCTCGGGCCTGGCCCGCCTACTGTTCGGCCCCGTCGGGCCAGAAGGTCCAGGGCCGGGGCGCACCGAGCAGGCCTACTCGGCGGTGCAGGCCGCTGCCGTGGCGGCTCTGCGGTTTCCGATGCAGATCGGCTCGCTGGGCTGGCGCGGCCTCAACGCTGCGCGCACGCACCGTCGACTCGTCGACGACATGGTCAAAGGTCGTGTGCCGCAACAGGCCAAAGGTCGGCCGCTGCTGCTGACCAACACCCGGCCCGAGGGTGTGCGGACTGTACGCACCCTCGTACGCCGCCGGGACGACTTTCCAGGGCCGACTGTGACGGTCAGTGCGCTCACGGCGATCTCACTCGGACTCTCGGACTATCTCCGTGAGTGCGGCGAGGACCCGACGACGCTCGGTGCCGAGGTGACGATGGCCAAGTCCGGTGCCGCACTGTCTCGCAATCACTTTCGGAACGTCGGCATCGGCCTCTATGCCGACACCGCCGACCTGGGAGTTCGGTCGAGGCACATCGCGGATGCCCTGGGACAGCGGCAGTTGCGTAACAATCACCCGGCGCTGCGCGCGGGTGACGAGGCGTTCGCGGCAGTGCCCGCACCCCTGCTGCGATGGGGCGTCGCGCAGTTCGATCCGACGCACGTGCCTGCATCGGTGACCGGCAACACCGTCGTCTCCAGCGTGAACCGCGGCGCTGCCGACCTGACTTTCGGTGACGCCCCTATCGTGTTCACCACCGGTTTTCCCGCGCTCTCCCCGGTGATGGGGTTGACCCACGCCGTGCACGGTATCGGTGACACGGTCGCGATCAGCGTGCATGCCGCAGAGTCCGCTGTCGGCGACATCGACAACTACATGGAGATTCTCGGAGCCTCGATCGCCTGGAACCACATCGTCTCGAGTAGTCGGTAGTCGCCTCCGCAGTACTTGCGCGGCGGCGCCTCAGTGTTCGCCGGTGCCGTTCTTGCTCCGGACGAGGCGTTTCGGCAGCTTTCCGACGAGTTCACCGAGCGGGGTGACGGCCACGCTGAGCGTCTCGGCGGCGTCGTTGAGTTCGTCCACCGTCGATTGGAGCTTTTCGATGCTCGGCGCCAGTTGGCCGATCATCTCGACCAGATCCGAGAGCCGGTCGATGGGGCCGCCAGGCGCGATGGTGCGCTCGAGCGCTCCGTTGTCGCCCACGAGTTGCTCGAGCAAACCTTCATCCGCGGTGAGGCGGTCCAGGAAACCCTCGTCCTCGGACAGCCGGTCCAGCAGGCCGCCTGACTTCGTGAGCTTGGCCAGGACCCCGTCTTCGGCCAGCATCCGGTCCACGGGTCCATTGCGGGAGAGCAGACGATCGAGCGGTCCGCCCGCCTCCGTCATCTGATCCAGCACTCCGTCGTCGGCCAGTACGCGTTCCACCAGCCCGTCTTCGGCAAGTAACCGATCGAGTGGACCGCCGCGGGCCAGGATCCGGCCCAGCGAGCGGTCTTCTTCCAGCAGCTCGCCGAGTTGGTTGAGCAACTGCAGGGGACTGCGAAAGGCCGGACTGTCCCGCAGACCCATCGCCGCGGAGATCTCGTAGTGCACGTTCTCGACGGCGACACGGCTCAGGGCCACACTCGCCTCGACGGCCGACAGTGCTGCTCCCGCTGCCGCGAACCCCAGCCGAGTTGGGATCTCGATCACCAATTTGGCATCCATGGCCTCAGCCTAAGGCGTTGCCGTAGCCCCCGGGCACATTCACCCGGCTTTGTCCTTGGCGGCGGCTTTCTGTTGCTTCTTGAACTCACGGACCTCTTGCAAGGTGGCGTCGTCTACCACGTCAGCGACGGAGCGGCGGGATCCCTCGTCTCCGTAGTGGCCCGCAGCTTCCCGCCAGCCCTTCGGTTCGACGCCTACTTGCTTGCCGAGTAGTGCCAGGAAGATCCGTGCCTTCATGTCACCCCACCCTGGCAGCGCCTTGAGCCGCTTGAGCACGGTCTTGCCGTCCGGGTCGCCTTCGGTCCAGATGGCCGACGGCTTGCCACCGTAGTTGTCGACGATCACGGTCGCGAGGTCGTGGACGCGCTTGGCCATCGACCCCGGAAATCGGTGAATCGCAGGCGTCACCGAACACAACGCCACGAACTCGTCCGGATCCGACTCGGCGATGCGGTGGATGTCGAAACCATCCATCCGCTCAGCGATTTTGTGCGGTCCCTTGAACGCCGCTTCCATCGGATATTGCTGATCGAGGGTCATGCCCACGACGAGCGCAAAGTCGTCCCTCGACAACAACTCGTCGGCCGCAGGGTCTTGTGCGATGCAGATCTGGCGGGTCATGTCGCTCTCCAAACGCCGTTCGGACACGTCGCGCTCCAGCGTATAGGGCAGTTTCCCGGCACAATCCATCCCTCGACTGGTTCAATGCTGGCAGGAAACACACTCGGCTCGGGGATGAGGGAGTTCGCGGTGGGAATCGGAGCAATCAGAAGTACGGCACGGAAAATGATGGTGGGGGCCGCGGTCGCGGGGGCGGCTGCCGCGATGACGGTGGTCGGAGTCGCGCCTGCCGCTGCCGAACCCAACCTGGTCGACACCATCAGTTGCAACAGTGCCGATCCGTGGGGTCCTCCAATCAGCAACGGCAGTCCGCTGCCCATCAACATCGACCTCTACAACAACGTGCAGTTCCCGAAAGACGGTGCCAGGGGGCCGGTGCTCTACCTCAGTGCCAACAACCCGCGAGCTGGTTTCCTCTTCGAATACAACGTGGAGTCGACCGTCACCTGGGTGAACACGACCACGGGCGCTCGAGGCACGGTGATCATCCCGGCCCGTGGACGTTCGGCGAGCTGGGAGGGTTCTCTGCGAACGGGCCATGGTGCCGTCCAGTTCACCGTCCACCAGAAGATCGGCGCGCTCGCCTTCTTCCCGATGGTGAACCCGCAGTACTCCTCGTGCGGGGGAGCGGCCACCGTCTAGCCCGCTGGGAGGGCCGGGCCCGGGTGTTCGAATTGTGACCGACTTTCTCTAGAGGACTTGCGAACTGGCCAGGCGCCGAGGAGTAACGTCACGCGAAGGTGCCTGACGCCGGTAATGACGCCGGCCGCCGATCGGAAGGTGGGTTCCCCCCGATGTCCACAGATGCGAGCAAGAGTTCGCCCTCGCCACAGGTGGGAGAGGCTCACGTAGCCAAGGTGATCGGGGTGACGGTGGCAGCCGCCGTCGGCGGTTTCCTCTTCGGTTTCGACAGTTCGGTGGTCAACGGCGCCGTCGATTCGATCGGCACCCATTTCGAGCTCAACGACTTCATGAAGGGCTTCTCGGTCGCGATCGCCTTGCTCGGTTGCGCGCTCGGCGCGTGGTTCGCGGGCCGTCTCGCCGATATCTGGGGCCGCAAGAAGGTGATGCTGCTGGGCTCGTTCCTGTTCATCGCCTCCTCGATCGGCACCGGCCTGGCCTGGGCGGTGCCAGATCTGTTGATCTGGCGCGTCATTGGCGGTCTCGGTATCGGTATCGCGTCGGTCATCGCGCCCGCGTACATCGCCGAGATCGCACCGGCCCGCTATCGCGGGGCGCTGGGATCGTTGCAGCAGCTGGCCATCACGATGGGTATCTTCGTCGCCCTGCTCTCCGACGCTTTGCTCGCCGACAGTGCCGGGGGTGCGGCCAACGATTTGTGGTTCGGCATCGAGGCGTGGCGCTGGATGTTCATGGTCGGTGTCATCCCGGCGCTCATCTACGGCATCCTGGCGTTCCTCATCCCGGAATCCCCGCGTTACCTCGTCGGTAGCAACATGGACGAAGAAGCTGCCCGGATCTTGACCGAGGTCACCGGTGAGGCCGATCCGCTGGAGCGGGTGAAAGAAATCCGGTTGACCCTCAAGCGCGAATCGAACGTGTCCATCAAGGACATCCGCGGGCCGTCGTTCGGTCTGCACCCGCTGGTGTGGGTCGGTATCTGGATTGCGATCTTCCAGCAGTTCGTGGGCATCAACGCGATCTTCTACTACTCGACGACCCTGTGGCAGTCAGTCGGTTTCAGCGAGAGTCAATCGTTCAAGACCTCGGTGATCACCGCTGTGGTGAACGTCGTCATGACCTTCGGCGCAATCCTGTTCGTGGACCGAATCGGCAGGCGGAAGCTCCTGCTGATCGGTTCGGTGGGAATGTTCATCGGATTGGTGCTCGCCTGCGTGGCGTTCACGCAGCAGCAGGGCGCCGGCGACGACATCTCATTGCCCAAGACCTGGGGTCTGGTGGCGCTGATCGGTGCCAACCTGTTCGTCGTCGCGTTCGCGGCAACCTGGGGCCCGGTCATGTGGGTGATGCTGGGTGAGATGTTCCCGAACCGCATTCGCGGTGTGGCGCTGGGTGTTTGCACCGGAGTGAACTGGCTGGCCAACTTCACGATTTCGCTGCTGTTCCCGCAGCTGAACGAGACGCTCGGCCTGGCATGGATTTACGGTTTCTTCGCCTTCTGCGCGTTCGCCTCGTACTTCTACGTCCAGATCAAGGTGCCCGAGACCAAGGGTATGGAACTCGAGGACATGGACACCTTGGGCGACGTCGAAGCAGCTCTGAAGGCCGGCAAGGCCGCCGACAAGGCAGCGGCCAAAGATCTGAAGTAACCCGCTACTTCGAGTCGGAGAAGTTCGGCGGCCGTCCCTCTGCGCGGGCGGCCGTCGCTTCCTGGAAGTTGTCGGTCAGGAGCCGGACGTACAGCTGGCCCATACCCTCGGCCTGGATGTGGGCGTCGAGGTTGGATGCCTGGATACCGGACCACAGGGTGCGTTTGGTGAGTTCGATACCCGGCCGCGACAACTCCGCGATCCTCGTCCCGATGCGGTAGGCCTCCGTCAGCAGATCGTCGTCGGGCACCGAACGGGAGACGAGCCCGATCCTGGCCGCCTCCTCGGCGGGCACGTCCCACCCGGTGAGCATCATCTCGGCCGCGTGCGAGGTGCCGACCGCGCGCGGAAGCAGAAAGCTCAGGCCGAGTTCGCTGGCGGTGAGTCCGTTGTTGATCCCGGCGGCCCGGAAGTAGGCGCTCGACCCCGCGATCCGGATGTCGCAGGCCAGCGCGAGACACAGCCCGCCGCCGATCGCGGCGCCGTTGACCGCTGCGATGACCGGTTGATGCATCGCCCGCAGTGCGCCGAGGGCATCGTCGAGCATCTCCATGGACCGCAGGGCGATCGTCGGCGCGGTCAGTCCGTCGATGTGTGGGATCTTTCCAGCCGACTTCTGATCGGCGCCGGAACAGAACCCGGGCCCGGCGCCGGTGATGACCACGGCGCGGATGTCGTTGTCGCGGCTGATCTGCTCGAGCGTCTCCTTGAACGGAATCATGACGTCAAATGCCATGGCATTCATACGTTCTGGACGGTTGAGAGTCACCAGGGCGACGTGCGGACGGGGGTGATCGACCTCGACGAAAGACATGTGGCCATCGTGGCATGCGTCCGAATCCCTGAGGCGCGGATCAGGGAAAACCGGCATCGAGGTCAGGGCAGGGGACGCCGAAGATCAGGGTCGTTCCCCGATGCCGCCGAGGCCATCTGATCCCTACCGTGAATGTGGTGAGGCGGGAGACGATTTCCGCCCCGTCGACGAGAGGTTGATGTGATGGACAAGTTGGTTCGGGTTTCCCAGGGCCGGATGCTGGGTGGCGTGTGCACGGGTATAGCGCGGCGGTACGGATGGGATGTGAATCTGGTGCGCGTGGCGTTCATCGCCTCGTGTCTGCTGCCTGGTCCGCAGTTCGTGCTTTATCTCGCCCTGTGGCTCGTGATCCCGATGGACAAGGGGCACGTGAACACGGTCGCCGCCTGATCAGTGGGAGCCGGCGCGGCGACTCAGCGCGTCCATGCCGTCGAGCAACAGCATCTGCGCCACAAAATAGGTGGAGAGCACCGTGGCCTCGGCAAGGGCGCGGGGGAGCGGGCCGCGCAGTAGGTACCGCCGATTCATCAGGGTCGCATCCGATGCCATGAAGACGACGCCGCCCGCCGCCAGCAGGCGGGTCGGGTCGGTGCTCGAACCACGCAGGAGAACCGGGTCGGCGGCGGTGGCCGCCATCGTCGCCAAGGTGCCACCATAGATTCCCAGGACCGGCAGCATGCGCGGCTGATGCAGGATCAGCAGGGCTGCAACCTCGTTCATGACGGCGAAACGGGGGAGTAGGCGACGATTCGTCGGGCGGCCGCCGTGCCGGGCCAGCAACCCCAGATAGGCGAGGTGTGCAAGGCCGAACATCGAAGCGCCCGTCTGCAGTGCTCGGTCTTTCTCCGGTCCGGTCGCGAACTCTTCGCGATACATGAAGTAGTCGCCGGCCGCCGATGCGCCGACAGCCAGTGCGAGCAAGGCGTTGTCGGGTGCGTTGCGACCGAGGGTGCCGCGTGCCAGCGTGAGCGCCAGCATCGCGAGGGCCGCGGGCTTGGCCGCCGCGACGCCCGGTTGCCAGCGCAGCGCGCCGGCTACCGAGACCGCGACAGTGGCCGCGACGAACATCTTCCGTTCCGGCAGTTTCCAACCGGGAAGACCCATCTCGGCGTCAGCCGCCCAGGATCTTCGAAATGAAGGCGGTGGCGTCGGGCAGGGCCGCTGCCGATGTGCCCGGACCGTCGACCGGGTAGGTCCGGATTGTTGCGGTGCGGTCGGTGGCCTGCACCCGATTCAGGAAGTCGAGTGTGTACGGCAGCACCACAGTGGTGTCGAGTAGGCCCTGGCCGACGAACACCGGCTTGGCGAATCCGCTGTCTGGTACACCCAGGTACGCCTCGACGATCGGCCTGAGGTTGGGGATCGACGCCACCGGCTTCGTGAACAGCTCGTTCAAACTGGTTCCGGCAACTGCCCTCTGGAGTTCGGCCGAGCAGACCTTGACGGCCTTGTCGGTGAGTGCGCGACCCTCGGGGCTGAGGTAGGAGTCGAGGTTGAGCTCAGGGTGCGAGGCCCGGATCCCGGCCACGGCGTACAGCACCTCTGCGGTCAGATCGGTGGGCAAAGGCACCGGGATGAACCCGGGGCCTGCGTTCAGGACGAGGGCACCGAGGTCGGCCGGGACGCT
Source organism: Williamsia soli (assembly GCF_017377795.1). Lineage (GTDB taxonomy): Bacteria > Actinomycetota > Actinomycetes > Mycobacteriales > Mycobacteriaceae > Williamsia > Williamsia soli. The sequence goes on from NZ_JAFRDR010000004.1 coordinate 70,570, forward strand.
GGTGACCGTCGCACCGCGGAAATCGAGGTCAGGGCCCTGTAGCTTCACGGCGTTGCGGGCGGTCGCGAGTGCGGCGGTGGCACCACTGCCGTTGCCGTTGACAGCCCATTTGGCGGACAGGTCCGGAGCGATGTCGTGTGCTGCCTTGACGGCGTCGATGATGTTGTCCGACTTGATCGTCGTCTGCAGATCGGGCAACTTGCCCTCTGTACCGAGCCCGGCGTAGTCCGACGCAACGATCGCGTAGCCCTTCTTCAGCCACGGCGTGATGTCGTTCCACCGCGCTGCCGACTCCGTCTTCCCCGACCACGACGGAGCGCATTTGTCGGCGAGGCCGACCGTGTCGTGGGCCCAGGCAACCACAGGCCAACCCCCTTCGGGGGCATCGCCGTTCGGCAGATAAATTGCGGCGCTGCTGAGTTCGGTGCGGTCCGCGGCGGCGTTGGTCCAGTAGGTGAATCGGTTGGCTGATCCCGCCCCGGTGACCCACCGATCATCCGGTAGACCGATGTTTGCGTATACCTTGCCCGCGGTGCCGCCGGTCGGCACGGGTGCGGCAGCAGCCGTCCCGGCGCCCAGCCCGCTCGCCACCACGGCGGCAAGTGCCGTCGCGGTCAGCCCACACGTTCCGATACGTTGCAGTGCTTGTTTGTGAACACTTTTCATGATGTCTCCTACGAAGGTCCGCGCTGAGCGGACTAAGCCTGCGTGATCCCGATCATCGGGAGGAAGAAGCAACTGCGGTTGCCGTTTTCGACGGTGCCGAAAACTGCAGACAGCACGGTGCCGTTGCCTGTCTTGACCGGCGCCAGACGCGACCCGGGCACGCTGAGGCGATTGGCGAACGTCGTGAGCGCTGCTTTGATCTGTCCCTTGAAGGGGTTGTTGTCGGGAACCTTCTTCATCCAGATGTCGACCAGGGTGGTCCCGACCGGTGCCATGTCCGCGAAGCCGCCCTGCAGCGTGTTGACGTTGAACCACGCAACCTGCATCCCGCTGGCGGTGCCGTCCTTGGTGATTCCGGACGGGACGAAACCGAAGAGAGTCTCACCATCTTTGACCAGGTTGGCATCGATGGCCGCGGGAAGTTTCAATCCGGGGAGGAAGAACGGGCCGGGTACGGCTCCACCGACCGCAGGTAGTAGACCGAAGGGGTTGTCCGGTGTCGGTTCGGTGCAGTTGAACGCCACCGACGGGTTGATGAAGCTCTGGATTCCCAACTGACGAAGCGCCGAGTTTGCCTCTGCGAGCAGGGTGAGTACGTCGGTGGGGGACGCCGCGGGCGTTGCTGTGGGCGCTGCCACCTCGGTCTTGGACAGCGTCGTGGTCGACAGCTGTGAGCCGACGCCGAGTATCGCTTTGGCGGCCGCCAGCGCTTCCGGATCGACACGGGTCTTCTGAAGCTGCGCGATGGCTGCGGACAAGGCCTTGTTGTCAGGGACGCTCGTGGGTGCAGTCAGGGTCAGATCGGCCGGCGGAACCGGGGCGGCCACTGCGAGTGCCGGCGACATCAGGGCTGCTGAGGCCGCGATCGCGAGCGCTACGACACCACGACGGATCAGCGGTTGGTTCGGCATGGTTCTCCTTGAACAGATGAAACCGGCCCATTTGTTACGGATGTGACAGATGTGGCCAATGTTGCGGTTGTTAAAGCCAACCATGTGATTCGCGTAGATGGCAAGCGGCGAGGCCTACCTGTGACAGAACTGCGACCCAACCGCATTTCTGCTGTGGTTCAACGAATCTGGAGAGTGCGACGGCATTCACCCCAGACAGCAGAACAGGCGCCGACCTGGTGGTCGGCGCCTGCTGCTGTGGTGTCTGCGATCAGATGATTGCGAGCCCTACCGTCGGAATGATGGTGCAGCTGACCGTCTTGCCCTCGGTCTTGGTGGTCACGTTGCCGTAGATCGCCGAGATGACCCGCCCCTGGCCGGTTTTCGCGATGGTGGTGAACGTGCCGGGGCCCTCGGCGACGTTGATCTTCTCGTTGCGCTGGAGGCTTTGCTGGCCGCTCTTGCCGGTGTCGACGTTGATCCACGCGACAGTGAGCGGCGCGGCGTTGTTGTTCAGTGCCGGGCCGGTGCCGAGGCTGGTGTAGACGAATCCGGCCTCACCTCTGCCGGGGCCCGGCGCGGGGGCCTTTTGCGGGCCTGCGGTGGCCAGCGCGGTGCCCACCGAGTTGCCGCCGGGGATACATCCCTGGCCGAGCGTGGGGTACAGGAATTGCTGGATGACCGGAGCGCCGTTGCCGGTGGGGATGGCGGGGCCGCCACCGCCCGTGCCCTCGAGAAAGCTGATGACCTTGTTCCAGATCTCGGCGAGATCCGGCGGCAAACCGGAGTCGGCCGCGAGTGTCTTGGCATTGGCCACGAGGTCGGCGTTGACCTTGCCGTCGGGACCCGGGGTTGCGGCGGAGCCGATGATCGCCGGTACGAAGGCGCCCAGCGACTGCAGGGTCGCGTCATCGATCTTCGGAGCGGGGGGTGCGGTCGGTTCGGCAGAGGCGGTCGCCGGCAGTGCCAGCGCTGCGCAGGCTGCTATCGCCACAGCCGCCATCGTCCGGCGGGCGGTGCGCCCAGCACTGAAACGCCCGCGGTCGCGACCTGTCAGCTCACTCAGTAGCACTGTTCTTGGTGTCCCATCTTGCGTTGGTGACCCGCTGTCGCAGGTGCCTGTGTTCTGTATCGCCGTGCTGACGGTAACCGTTCCGTGACCCTGCCGCCAACAGTGCGGCCGACTTGTCATCCCGGTTCAGCCGACGATTCGTTCCGCCCCGGGACCATAGCCTGTTACTGATGAGGCCCCTGGTGCTGGTGATGCAATTGTGATGTCACATTTCGACTTCGGGTCACCTCGCCCGTGCTGGTTAGATCAACACGAGAAGAAAACCGCTATCTGGAGGCACCATGCGTCGAAGAGTCCATATTGCGGCAGTCCTGATCGCTGCGGCGGTCGGTGCCACTGCCCTGAGCGCCTGCGGCGATTCGGGGTCCGACGACGAAGTGGTGCTGCTCACACACGACTCCTTCGCCCTGCCAGAAGAGTTGCTGACCTCGTTCGAGGACCAGACCGGGCTGACGTTGAAGGTCGTGAAGGAGTCCGATGCCGGTCAGCTGTCGTCCTCGATTGCGCTGACGGCGGGATCTCCGCGTGGCGACGTCGTCTACGGCATCGACAACACCTTTGCCTCGCGGGTGCTCGATGCGGACGCCCTGGAGCCTTACACGAGTCCCGACAATGGTCTCGGACCGAACGAGCACGCTTTGCCCGAACCCAACCGTCTCACCGCGATCGACCGCGGAGATGTCTGCGTGAACGTGGACAGCGACTGGTTCGCACAGCGAGGACAGCAACCTCCACAGAACTTCGCCGATCTCGCCGACCCCCGCTACAAGGGTCTGACCGTGGTTCTCGACCCCGCGACGTCGTCGCCGGGGATGGCATTTCTACTCGCTACCATCGCCGCGTATCCGAGCTCGACCGCAGGCGGCTGGGAGGGTTACTGGCAGCAGCTGCGCGACAACGACGTCGCGGTCGCTCCCGGGTGGTCGGAGGCGTACAACCAGGAGTTCACCGCGGGTGAGGGCAAGGGATCCAAGCCCGTCGTGGTCTCCTACGCCTCGTCGCCCGCCTACCTGCCGACGACGAAGGCCTTGCTGAACACCTGCTTTGAACAGACGGAATACGCGGGAGTGCTGCGCGGCGCCGAGAACGTCGAGGGTGGGCACAAGGTGGTGGACTTCCTGCTGAGCGAACCCGTGCAGGCGGCACTGCCCGAATCGATGTACGTCTATCCAGTGCGGACCGGTACGCCGCTGCCCGCTGAATGGGCGCAGTACGCACCCGAACCCGAGTTCGTGGCCTCCATGCCTGCCGACGTCATCGCGGGCAACCGGGAGGCGTGGCAGCAGGAGTGGCGCACCGTCATGGGTCGCTGACCGAGGTGACGGCAGGCCAGCTCCACGAGGGCCGACCCCTGCTTCGACGTCCCCGCGGTTCCCGGCTGGCGCTGCTGGGCGCCCTACCCTTGTTGTTCGTTGCGGTCATGTTCGGCTGGCCGTTGCTGGCGCTCGCGGTGCGCGCCTTCGGCGACGGTGAGAGCGCCGATCTGCCGCAACTGCTCTCCGACGCGAATGCGGCGGACCTCCTGTGGTTCACGATCGCGCAGGCCGCGGCGTCCACCGCCGCCACCCTGGTCGTCGGCCTCCCGGTGGCCTGGGTCCTGGCGACCTATGAACTGCCCGGCGCGCTGGCGTTGCGGGTGATCGTCACCATTCCCTTTGTGCTGCCGACTGTCGTCGTCGGTGTGGCCTTCTCCGTGCTGCTCGGGGACCGCGGGCCGCTGGGATGGCTGGGGATCGGCGCTTCCCTCTGGGCGATCATCCTGGCGCACATGTTCTTCAACGTCGCGGTGGTGGTTCGGACCGTCGGATCGGTGTGGGCTCAGATCGACCCGCGCGCCGAGCAGGCAGCCCGGACCCTGGGCGCGAACCGGTGGCGCGTGCTCCGGACGGTGACGCTGCCTGCGCTCGCTCCCGCGATCGCGTCGGCCGCTTCGGTGGTGTTCCTGTTCTGTGCCACCAGTTTCGGTGTGGTGCTCATCCTCGGCGCCGGTCGGTACAACACCCTGGAGACCGAGATCTACCGTCAGGCCATCGGCTTCTTCAAATTGCCTGCTGCCGTGGCGTTGTCGATGGTGCAGATCGTTGTCGTCGCGGTGGTGGTGACGATCAGCGCAGTGCTGGGTCGCCGCGCACGGGCGGTCGGGGCGCCGCGCCGGCGTCGCAGGCCGCATGGGCGCCACTGGGTGCCGATCATCGCGATAGTCACGGTGGCCCTGCTGATCCTGATCGCGCCGCTGGCCGTCTTGCTCTGGCGTTCGGTACGGCCCACCGTCGGTGGCAGCTGGAATCTCGATGGTTACCGAGCCCTGTTCGACTCGGTGAACGGTCAGACGCCGTGGCAGAGCATGCAATATTCGCTGATCAGCGCGACATGGGCCATGGTCATCGCGATGGTGCTCGGGCTACTCGGTGCCCTCGCCCTCGCCCGCGCCCGCGGGGTGCTGGCGGGCGCGGCGACCGTGGTCGCGATGCTTCCGCTGGGCGTCAGCGCCGTCACGGTCGGGCTCGGGTACTTGGTGATCCTGACGGGGATGCCCCGCGAGATCAGCACCTCCCCGGCCATCGTCCCGGCCGTACAGGCATTGATCGCCTGCCCGTTGGTGATCCGGATCCTGCTCCCCGCGATGGGTCTGGTCGATGACCGGCTGCGGCAGGCGACGGCCACCCTCGGCGCCAGACCGTTGCGGGTGTGGTGGACTGTCGACCTTCCGGTCATCAAACGTGCTCTCTGTGCCGCAGCCGGTTTCGCGTTCGTCATCGCCATCGGTGAGTTCGGGGCCACCAGTTTCGTCGCCCGGCCCGACACCACCACGGTGCCGGTGCTGATCGGCTCGTCGTTGGCAAGACCCGGTTCGGGCAACTTCGCGACCGCGATGGCGTGCTCGGTGATGATGCTGGTCGTCACCGCCGCGGTGGTCGCTCTGATCGAAGTCGTCCGCAAAGATGAGGGGGGGGAGTTCTGATGCTCGAGTTGTCCTCTGTGACGGTCGGTTACCGCTCAGAGATGGTGCTCACCGAACTCGATCTCGCGATCGGCACCTCTGGCGCGGCGATCACCGCATTGCTCGGCCCGTCGGGATGCGGAAAGTCCACGCTGATCCGCGCGATTGCCGGACTCGAACCGCTGTCCGGTGGAGCCATCACGTTCGACGGCACAGACCTGGCGCCGGTCCCCGTGCACCGCCGCGACTTCGGGGTCGTCTTCCAGGATGGTCAACTCCTGCCGGGCAGGACCGTCGCCGACAACGTCGCATACGGGCTGCGGGTGCGACGTCGGCCGAAACGCGAGGTTGCCGAGCGGGTCGCCGAACTGCTGGACCTCGTCGACCTCGCCGGGTTCGGGTCCCGGAAGGTCGCCGAATTGTCGGGCGGCCAACAGCAGCGGGTTGCCCTTGCCCGTGCGCTCGCACCGCGACCACGGTTGCTGCTCCTGGACGAACCGCTCTCGGCACTCGACCGGCAACTGCGCGAACGACTGGCGCTGCAGATCACGGAGGTCATCGCCGCCACCGCGACCCCGACGATCGTGGTGACGCACGACCACACCGAGGCGGCGATGATGGCCGACCGGATCGCGGTCATGGAAGCGGGTCGCATCATCCAGGACGATGTTCCGGAAAAGCTTTGGCGAACACCGAGAACCGAGAGCGTCGCGCGGTTCATCGGCTGCACCACCCTGTGCGACGGGGTCGTCCGTCGGGGAGTGCTCGCCAGTCCGCTCGGGTCGGTGCCGATCGATCTGCCCGACGGGCCGGTGCGACTCGGCCTGCGGCCCGAGGCGGTGATCGCCGGTCCGGTCGGCAGCGGCCGCCCGGTCGGGCGCGCGGTGCATGTCGCGTCGCTGCCCGATGGAGTCCGGGTGCGCCTGTCGATTGCGGATATCGAACTCGACGCAGTGAGCGACATCCGGGTGGCGGTCGGTGACGACGTGGGTATCACCCTCGATCCCAACAGGATCGCGATCATCGCCGAACCCCAGCAGACGGCCCACCATGCGTGAGGTGGTTGCCGGCGCGGTGATCGTCGACGGCCGGCTGTTGCTCGCGCAGCGCAGTTATCCAGCTGAGGTCGCGGGTTTGTGGGAGCTTCCCGGCGGCAAAGTCGAAGCGGGGGAGTCGCGCCGCCGCGCGCTCGAACGTGAGCTCGCCGAAGAGCTCGGGCTCGAGGTGGTTGCCGGCGAGCAGATCGGAGCCGAGGTACCACTGCGAGAGGGTCTGGTGCTAGTGGCGATCGCCGCAACACTCGTCGCCGGTGATCCACGGCCGACCGAGCACAGCGCCATCTGTTGGGTGGACGCGGACGACCTCCGGCGGCTGGTAGCCGATGGTGAGCTGGTTCCCGCCGATGCGGTCTGGCTCGACGATCTGGCCGGCTTGCTCACCTAGCCATCTGCAGAGGCTCAGGCGGCGCGGGCGCGGACCTTCTTCAACGCTTTTCCGAGTTCTTTCTCGGACAGACCCTGACCGGAGAGCTTCTGCATCTTGTGGATCACCACGGGGCAGCGCACGCAACGGGTGGAGCTGCGGCAGCACTTCTTCTTGGGCTTGAGTCCACACACTTTGGACGCCTTCTTCTTGCCCACGTACCTGCCTTTTCGTCCGGGTTCTCCGCTGATTCGTCTGCTTTGCCTGGTGAAAGTGAGGTTAGCATCACCTTGATTTGCCTCGGGTTTCGGCTGTGACGGCGCTCTCATCGGCCGATTCGGTTCAGCGCCGCTTCGCTGCCCGAACAGTGCACGCGATACCCTGTTAGAGGTCTGAGCAACTTGCTCGACAGTTTTGACATGCCCACTTCACGTCCGGAGAACTTCAGTGACTGCTGCCCCCAATTTCCGCAACGTCGCGATCGTTGCGCACGTCGACCACGGGAAAACCACCCTGGTTGATGCGATGCTGCGGCAATCGGGCGTTTTCGAGGAACGCGCCGAACTCGTCGACCGCGTCATGGACTCCGGTGACCTCGAGCGGGAAAAAGGCATCACGATCCTCGCCAAGAACACCGCTGTGCACCGTCGTCAGCCCGACGGCACCGAGGTCATCATCAACGTCATCGACACCCCGGGCCACGCCGACTTCGGTGGCGAGGTCGAGCGCGGCCTGTCGATGGTCGACGGCGTCGTCCTGCTCGTCGACGCGTCCGAGGGCCCGCTGCCCCAGACCCGCTTCGTGCTCCGCAAGGCCCTCGCCGCCTCGCTCCCCGTGATCCTGCTGGTGAACAAGACCGACCGCCCCGACGCTCGTATCGCCGAGGTCGTCGAGGAGAGCCACGACCTGTTGCTCGACCTCGCATCGGACGTCGACGACGAAGCCGCCGAGGCCGCCGAACTGGCCCTCGACCTTCCGGTCCTCTATGCCTCGGGTCGCGCCGGGATCGCCAGCACCAAGGCGCCCGAGAACGGCAACGTTCCCGACGGTGAGAACCTCGACGCCCTGTTCGACGTCCTGCTGTCCTATGTCCCTGCCCCCAAGGGCGACCTCGATGCGCCCCTGCAGGCCCACGTCACCAACCTCGACGCGTCCGCGTTCCTCGGTCGTCTCGCACTGGTCCGCCTGTACGCCGGCTCGCTGAAGAAGGGCCAGACCGTGGCCTGGCTGCGTGAGGTCAACGGTGAGCCCGTCACCGAGCGCGCCAAGATCACCGAGCTGCTGATCACTGTCGGCGTCGAGCGGACGCCCGGCGAGATCGCTGTCGCCGGCGACATCGTGGCCGTGGCCGGTATGCCCGACATCATGATCGGCGACACCCTCGCCGACGTCGATCATCCGATCGCGCTGCCCCGGATCACGGTCGACGAGCCTGCCATCTCGGTGACGATCGGTACCAACACCTCGCCCCTCGTCGGACGGGTCAAGGGCCACAAGCTCACCTCCCGCATGGTCAAGGACCGCCTCGACAGCGAACTGATCGGTAACGTCTCGCTGCGTGTCCTGGACATCGGCCGGCCCGATGCCTGGGAGGTCCAGGGGCGTGGCGAGCTCGCGTTGGCCATCCTCGTCGAGCAGATGCGCCGCGAAGGCTTCGAGCTGACCGTCGGCAAGCCCCAGGTGGTCACCAAGCAGGTCGACGGCAAGCTCCACGAGCCGTTCGAGCACCTGACCATCGACGTCCCCGAGGAGTACCTCGGTGCGGTCACGCAGCTGCTGGCCGCCAGGAAGGGTCGCATGGGCGACATGACGAACCACGGCAGTGGCTGGGTCCGCATGGAGTTCATCGTGCCCTCGCGCGGCCTGATCGGATTCCGTACCGATTTCCTCACCGAGACCCGCGGCACCGGCATCGCCAACGCGGTGTTCGACGGCTATGCGCCATGGGCCGGCGAGATCCGCGCCCGCCACACCGGGTCGCTGGTGTCCGACCGCGCCGGAACGGTCACCCCGTTCGCCATGATCCAGCTGGCCGATCGCGGAACCTTCTTCGTCGAGCCGGGCGCGGATACCTATGAGGGCATGGTCGTGGGCATCAACCCACGCATGGAAGACCTCGACATCAACGTCACCAAGGAGAAGAAGCTGACCAACATGCGTCAGTCCTCCGCCGACGTGATGGAGACCCTCGCCAAGCCCATCAAGCTCGAGCTCGAAGCGGCTATGGAGTTCTGTACCGACGACGAATGCGTCGAGGTCACCCCTGAGGTGGTCCGGGTGCGCAAGGTCAACCTCGACTCCAACACCCGCGCCCGCGAGCGGTCGAAGACCAAGGCTCGCAACCAAAGCGTCGGCTGATCTGCGGTGTCCCCGGGGCGGCGACGCCCCGGGGACGCCTTCGGGTAGAAAGGTCGCCAGCCCTGACGGGTGAACCGGGCCGCGGCGGCAACGGGTAGGACAGGGGAAAGCGGGCAATTGGGCAAACGATGGATTTTCGCGCTGACGTTGTCATGCCTGCTCGTCGTCACCGGCTGCGTCGCGGATCCGCCGCCCCCCGTGCAGCAGACCAATTCGGTGCCGCCTGAACCTGCCGAACCGTCCGGGCAGGTCCTCTACGTGGCGACCGACTCGATTGGTATCGGGTTCAACCCGCATCTCGCCGCGGATCAGTCCGCGGTGACCACAGCGGTCGCCGCGATGACCTTGCCCAGTTCGTTCCGGCCCGTGAACGAGGGCGGTCGCGTGGTGTGGACGATGGACAGTGCGCTGCTGACCAGCGCAGACGTATCCAGCACGGCGCCGTTCACCGTCACCTATCGCATCCACGAAGATGCGCAGTGGTCGGACGGCCTGCCGATCACCGCGGAAGACTTCATCTACCTCTGGCAGCAGATGGGCCGCCAACCCAATGTGACGGCTCCGGCCGGCTATCGCCTCATCACCGACGTCCGCAGTGGCGCAGGAGGTAAAGAGGTCACGGCCACGTTCGCTGCGCCCTACCCGGCGTGGCGCGAACTGTTCAATGATCTGCTGCCCTCGCACGTCCTCAAAGGCGCACCCGGCGGTTTCCAATCCGGCATGGACAGCGGCTTCCCGGCCTCGGGTGGTCCGTTCACCATCAGCGGCATCGATCACAGCCGAGACGAGGTTCGGCTCATCCGCAACGACAGGTTCTGGCTCACCCCGGCGCTGCTCGACCGGATGACCTTACGACGCGCCGGTACCACCAGTCAGCTCGCCGACTCGATGCGTTCGGGCGACACCAGGGTGGCCGCGGTCAGCGGCGGACCCGCCCTCGCCGCCAACCTCGGAAGCATCGGCGGCGTGCAGACAGGGAACGTCCCGCAATCGCGCACGCTCGGTGTCACGGTCAACACTCGGACCGAGTCGATGTCGAACTTCGATCTCCGGCGCGCAGTCCTGGCGTCGATCGACACCCGGCTCGTCACCTTCGCAGGGGCCGACGACACCGAGGTGTTGCCCGCCGAGAACTCGGTGTACGCGCCGTCCGATCCGGGTTACTACCCGGTGCCCCGACCCACTGTGACGCCTGAACAGATCGAGCAATGGCTGACGTCGGCGGGATACCAGCGGGGTCCGGTGGAGCCCGCTCCCACCCCCGCGCAGAGCACTCCGGGCGCAGCGACCACCACAACCACGAACGAGGCGCCTGCGTCAGGCGAAGAGGGCACGGCCGGATCGGAGAACAGCAGTCTGCCTCCTCTTCCCGCGGGCGCGCAGGAGGTCGAGGAAAGTGGCGGCGACGCACTGATCGTCCGGGTGGCGTCGGTGACCGGTGACCCGCGGACCGGGGCAGCTGCAGCGAACATCGTCGATCAGCTGCGAAGGTCCGGCATCCGGGCCGAGGCCCTGACGCTGTCGACCGCGGAGTTGTACAGCTCCGCGCTCACCGGCCGCCGGGTCGACCTCGTCGTCGGCTGGAGTCGGGCGGGAGAGTCCCCGGCCACGGCGCTCGCCTCGAACACCGAATGCCTGAGCACCGAAGTGCCCGGGGTATCCGGGACACCGAGCGTCTCCCCAACCCCTACGACCGAGACTCCCACGACCGAGACACCGCAGACCGGTGCGCCCAAGTCGGAGACGACCCCGTCGCCATCCGGCTCAGAAGCTCCTGATTCCGAGCGCAGTGAGCCGCGATACACGAGCAACGTCTCCGGACTGTGCGACCCCGCACTGGAGAATCTCGCGACCCGCGCGATCTCCGAGGACGACCCCACGGACAACCTGCGGACGGCGCAGCGCCTGCTCGACGACCGGTCGGTCTACCTGCCCGTCTACCAGGACGTCTTGACGACCGCGGTCTCGCCACTGGTCACCGGAGCCGCGGTGACCGGCCCGGTGCAGACCGGTATCTTCGGTGGATCCGCGGCCTGGCAGCAGCAGACCGGTAACTGAAAGCGAATCGAGACGATGAACCGTTTGCTGCTCGTCCATGCCCATCCCGACGACGAGACCATCACCACCGGCGGCACCATCGCGAAGTATCTGGCCGCCGGCGCCGAGGTCACCGTGGTCACCTGCACCCTCGGAGAAGAAGGTGAGGTCATCGGGGCGCGATGGGGCGGCCTCGTGGCCGACGGAGGCGCCGATCAGCTCGGTGGCTACCGGATCGGCGAACTGACCGAGGCGCTGGTGGCGCTCAGCCCTGATCCGGCGAAACCGCTCGGACCGCATTATCTCGGCGGTGCCGGCCGGTGGCGCGATTCGGGCATGGCCGGCGCACCGTCGAACGACCATCCGCGCGCGTTCATCGGCGCAGGATCTCGGGCGCCCGCGCAGGTTCTCGCGGAGTTGATCGTCGAACTGCGCCCACAGGTGTTGGTCGGCTACGACCCGGTCGGCAGCTACGGGCATCCGGACCACATCCAGGTGCACGCGATCTGTGCCGAGGCGATCGACATCGCCGCCGCCGCCGACGACCCGTGGGCGGTGTCCAAGCACTACTGGACGGTCACCGAGGAGTCGGCGCTGTCCGACGGTCTGGCTTCTGCACAGACCCGCGTCCCTGCCGGCTGGCGGATGCCGGCGATCGGCGAACTGCCCAGCCATCGCGACGGCGAGATCACCACCGCCATCGACGTCCGAGAGGTCTACGACCGCAAGGTCCGGGCCCTGGCGGCGCACGCCACGCAGGTCACGGTGGCACCGTCGGGCACCGAATACGCGCTGTCGAACAACATCATTCAGCCCATCTTCGCGGAAGAACACTACATTCTGGTGGCCGGCGACCCCGGTCCGCTCGGCCCGGTAGGGCGGGAAACCGACCTTTTCGGAGGGTTGTGATGCAGGGCGAGGTGATGCGCAAGATCCTTCTCGGGTTCCTGTGGATCGATGGTCTTCTCGTCGGCATCCTCGGCGTCGCGTTCCTGCAACTGTCCATCGGTTCGGTGGCCTTCCCGATCAGCGCGCTGGCGGCGGGTCTCGCGAACTACGTGTTGCTGTGGTTCAGTGCGACCCTGACCGCGGGACCTGCGAAGTTCGGAGCGCTGGTCGCGTTCGCGGTGGCCTTCTTCGTCTCGGCTGCGGGCGGTCCCGGCGGCGATGCGGTGATCCCGCAGGACTGGCGCTCGTTCCTGCTGCTGGCCCTGGGCATCGCGGCACCGATGTTCGCGGGTTATGCGGGAGTGCTGCCTGCGCCGGAGACGGCGCCGGTGCACCCGACCACGGGTGGCGGGGAATGAACCGGCGACCAGGGAGCATTATCTGATGGTGACCTCCGAGACGACGCTGCTGCCCGATCCGGCCATGCCCGGGGCCGTGAACCCGTCCGATGAACCGCCCGAACCCGCAGAGGTGGCGCGCGCGCTCGACCGGGTGCGCGCCGGCGAATCGATCGACCTCGACGAGGCCACCGTCCTGCTCGGTGTGAGGGGGGACGATCTCGCCGCGCTGTGCACCTATGCGGGCCGGGTCCGCGATGCCGGACTCGAGGCCGAGGGGCGCGAAGGACAGATCAGTTACTCGCGCAAGGTGTTCATCCCGCTGACCACACTGTGCCGCGACCGCTGCCATTACTGCACCTTCGTCACCGTCCCCGGCAAGCTAGCCCGGGCGGGCCGAGGGATGTACCTGGAGATGGACGAGGTGCTCGACATTGCGCGCCGCGGCGCCGAGATGGGCTGCAAAGAGGCGCTTTTCACGCTGGGCGATCGTCCGGAGGATCGTTGGCCGGAGGCGCGGGCGTGGCTCGACGACCACGGGTACACATCGACTCTCGACTATGTCCGCGCCGCCTCGATCCGTGTGCTCGAAGAGACGGGGCTGCTGCCCCACCTCAACCCAGGTGTGATGACCAGTGATGAGCTGGCTTGGCTCAAACCCGTTGCCCCGTCGATGGGGATGATGCTCGAGACCACCGCCCGCAGGTTGTTCACCGACAAGGGCAATGCCCATTACGGAAGTCCGGACAAGGACCCCGAGGTCCGCAAACAGGTGCTCATCGACGCGGGCAAGAACTCGGTGCCGTTCACGACCGGAATCCTGGTGGGGATCGGGGAGAACCGGGCGGAGCGGGCTGACTCGCTGTTCGAGATGGCGAAGGTGCACAAGGAGTTCGGACATCTACAAGAGGTCATCGTGCAGAACTTCCGGGCGAAGCCCGACACCGCGATGCGTGGGGTCGCCGACGCGGAGTTCGACGAGTTCCTCGCCGCAGTCGCGGTGGCCCGACTCGTACTGGGGCCGCACATCCGGATCCAGGCCCCGCCGAATCTCGTGTCGCCTGAAGAATGTGCGTCGCTGGTCAGTGCCGGAGTGGATGACTGGGGCGGCGTGTCACCACTGACACCGGACCACGTCAATCCCGAGAGGCCGTGGCCCAACCTCGACGCGCTGGCGCAGATCACGGCGGGTACCGGCTACGTGCTGACCGAACGTGTTGCGGCGCAACCGAGATACGTGCTGACCGGTGAGCCCTGGATCGATCACCGGATCAGTGCGCACGTGCATGCGCTGGCAGATCCCAACACCGGATTGGCCGTGGACGTCAACCCGACCGGGGCGCCGTGGCACGAGAACGCAGAACCGGCCGCACCACTCACGTCGACGACAGAGGCCGGCTGATGCTGCTGCCCCCCGTTCGGGCCCTGGCCGACCGCGACGTCGCCACACTGCTGTACACCCTCACCGGTGTGATCGACCCGGCGCTCTCCGCGGTCGAGCATCTCGACCCGCTGGGTATCAAACGGCGCACCTTCGGGACCGTGGAACAGCAGGCGAACCAGGCGATGTCGTCCGAGGCGCTTGTCACCAAAGTCATCGGTGCCATTGATGATTCGCTGATCTGGGCGTCCGACAGCGCCGGTCTGCCCGGAACCGCGAAGTGGGCGGGGTGGACCGCAGAGGAGCGTCGGGACTGGTGGATCAAGCGGGTCGGCCCGATCAGCACCCTGGCAGTGGCGTACCCGGGTGTTTTCGGGGTCATCGCCGACCGGCTTCCGCTGCAGACCGTCATCGGCTTCGCGCAGCAGGCCGTACTGCTGTGCGCCGTTGCCCGCGCCTACGGAGTCGACGATCGCCATCGGCACGTGGACCTGCTCGCGCGCGTGCTCCTCAACCGAAACCTCGACTCGAAAGCCGTGCTCAGCAAACCTGCTACGCAGGAAGATGAGCATTCGTCCGCGGACCTCGCCCGTGGGGCCTGGAACGGGATCGGCAAGTCGCGCGCGATCCTCTCCGAACTGGCCCGGCGACCGTCCTCACGTCAGCCTTGGCGACTGCTCGGCGCGTTACCGATCGTCGGAGCGGCCGCCGACTACATCGGGGAGACCGGCGCACTGCGCCGCGCCGCGGACAACGCGGTGAAGAACATCCGCTGAGCGGATCACCGCTCAGCGGTCACGTCAGACCAGACCTGCCTGGACAAGTGCCTCGTAGCCGCCGATCACGTCGGTGGCGCGGTGCAGTCCGAGATTCTGCAGCGCGGCAGCGGCCAGGCTCGAGGTGTAACCCTGCGAGCACAGGATGATCCAGGCCACGTCGTGGTCCACGGCCTCGGGAATCCTGGCATCGGAGGTCGGATCGGCCCGCCACTCCAGGACGTTGCGCTCGATCACCAGCGCACCAGGGTGTTCGCCCTCCTCGGCGCGCTGGGCAGCGGGTCGAATATCCACGAGGACACCGCCATTCGCCAGTGCAGATGGAAGATCCTCAGCCGCGAGCCGGTCGAGACCGGCACGCGCTTCGAGGAGCACTTCGTCGATGCTCTTGGGTCGTGCGCTCACGCAGACCCTCCGTCGGTGAGCACTGTCTTCGTGCGTCGTAGCGATTGGCTGTCGGTGACTTCGTAGTAGGACATTGCGGTCAGCGGCGGCGAGTAGGCGTGGACGCTCAGGGTCGGCTCGCTCGTCACGACCCGACTCGGGCTACGGACGACGTCATGGACCCAGCCCAGCGGGAACGACGCCTGATCTCCTTCGTCGAGGGTACGGGCACGTAGCTGGCTCCCGGTCCAGCGATACTCGGTCAGAGCACCTGACAGCACGGTGAGGGCGCCGAGGGAACCGGCGTGATCGTGCAGGTCGGTGGACTCGTCTGGGGTCCAGCTGATCAGCCACACGTCGACGTCGTCGTCGTAGTGGAGGCGGGTGGCCCAGCGCTTCTCCCGGTCCCAGTACTTGGGTAGTACATCGTCGTGACGACCGTCGAGGACGTCCGATGCACCCTGATCGGTCAGCCGCAGCAGGTCCGCGGGACGCAGGCGCGTCGGCAGGTGATGGGTGGGCGACGGGGTGCGGCTGGACAGGTGCTGTGTCGGCGCGCTGACGGACGCGGGCCGCGAAAGGGTTGAGGTCATGTGAGGATGCTCCTGATGAATCGAGTGGTGTTGGTTGCCCGAGGTCAGCAACAACACATTCGGTTCCACAGGGGGGTCGGTCGCACAGTCACGGGACAGATACTGCCGTCGCTGAGGCGTCTCGCACAGGTTTAAGACCTGTCTGATTTGAAAGCAGTGGTCAGACGTCTGCTGGCGGAATCGATTGCGTTGACCTGGGGAGGCGTCCGCGCGACAGGGTGACCCGGGTTTTGACTTGGAATGCAGTACGCGGATACTGGGAGGCAACAAGCGGGCAGGCTGGGCGACCTTCAATCCACAAGGCATGCCCGCTTTCGAGCGCGTGCAGCCCACGCGTGAGTGAACTGTGATTGTGAGGAGGGTGGCCGGTGACCTATATCATCGCTGAACCTTGCGTTGATGTCCTGGACAAGGCCTGCGTCGAGGAGTGCCCTGTCGACTGCATCTATGAGGGTGGTCGGATGTTGTACATCCACCCCGACGAATGTGTCGACTGCGGTGCCTGCGAGCCGGTGTGTCCGGTCGAGGCCATCTTCTATGAAGATGATGTGCCCGACGAGTGGGCAGGTTATTACAACGCGAATGTCGATTTCTTCGACGACTTGGGATCTCCCGGTGGCGCCAGCAAGCTGGGCAAGGTCGACTACGACTCGCCGTTCGTCAAGGCCCTGCCCCCGATGAACACCGAGGACTGACGACGCCGATGTCTGTGCTGCGTGGCCGGGCGCCGGTGTCGAGGCGACTCCCGGACTTTCCCTGGGACACGTTGCTCGGTGCCAAGGAGCGCGCGGCCGCACACCCCGGCGGGATCGTGGACCTGTCGGTCGGTACCCCGGTGGACCCGGTCGATCCGCTGATACGCGATGCGCTGGCAGCAGCATCCGGTTTTCCCGGCTATCCGACGACCATCGGCACCGCGGAGGTGCGCAGGGCCGCGATCGATGCGTTGAAGCGCAGGCACGGCATCGATGGTCTGGACCTCTCTATGGTGCTCCCCGTGATCGGCACCAAAGAGGCGATTGCCGGGTTGCCGTCGACCCTGGGGCTCGGCGCGGGTGATCAGGTGGTCATACCGGAGGTCGCCTACCCGACGTACGAGGTCGGTGCTCTGCTCGCGGGTGCGGAGGCCGTCCGGGCCGACTCGCTGACCCAGCTGGGCCCCGCGACGCCGGCGATGATCTATCTCAATTCACCGTCGAATCCGACCGGCAAGGTGCTGCCTGTCGAGCATCTGCGCAAAGTCGTCTCCTGGGCGCGCGAACGCGGCACGGTGGTGGTGTCCGACGAGTGTTACCTGGGCCTGGCCTGGGATGACGAGCCCGTCTCGATCCTCGACCCGCGGGTGGCCGACGGAGACAACACCGGTCTGCTCGCGGTGCATTCGCTGTCGAAGACGTCCAACCTCGCGAGCTATCGTGCCGGGTTCCTTGCCGGTGATCCCACGCTCATCGGCGAGCTCCTGGCCGTACGCAAGCACGCCGGGATGATCGTTCCGTTCCCGATCCAGGCTGCGATGGCGGCGGCACTCGGCGACGACGGGCATGCAGCCGAGCAGCGGGAACGCTACCGGATGCGCCGCGAGACCCTGAGAAACGCGGTGACCGGCGCCGGGTTCAGGATCGATGAATCCGCTGCCGGACTGTATCTGTGGGCCACTCGCGACGAGCCGTGTCGCGACACCGTCGCGTGGCTCTCCGAGCGCGGAATCCTCGCCGCACCCGGCGACTTCTACGGACCCCGCGGAGCGCGGCACGTCCGGATGGCGTTGACCGCCACCGATGAGAGAATCGCTGAGGCAGCGAGCCGTCTGGCCTCCTGACCTGCGTCGTCGTAGCTGTGTCCAATCTGAGACCAGTCCGTTACCCTTTACTTCGAAGTTTCGGTGAAACTGTGGACAAGAAGCAGAACTGACTACGAATCTGTAACTCGGACAACGGATTCGAATGTGGCCAACGTCGTCCACTCGTGAGCGAGTGAAAGGACGCGCACATGAGGGCACAAGTCTCGGGTTCGACCATCGCGTGGCGCCCGGCCATCTCGGAGATGCTTGTCGGGCTTGCCGACGCCGGATCGCTGACCTTCACCGAGGTCGTTGCCGAGAACATGACTCCTGGCCGGTTGCCCAGCGGGGTCGAAGAACTGCGGACGCGGGGCGTGGTGGTGATCCCGCACGGGGTGGGACTGGGTCTCGCCGGAGCGGACCTACCAGACCCGGAACGGCTGACACATCTCGCGAGACTCGCGCGCGAGCTGGAATCGCCGCTGGTGAGCGAGCACATCGCCTTCGTCCGGGCCGCCGAGTCCCCGGATGTCATGCACGGGGACGTGCTCGAGGCCGGCCACCTGCTGCCGCCGCCGCGGACGGGCCAGGCATTGGATGTCCTGTGCGACAACATCTCCCGCGCTCAAGATGTGCTGGGGGTGCCGTTGGCCCTCGAGAACGTCGCGGCGCTGATCGGCTGGCCGGAAGACGAGTTCGATGAACCTGACTACCTGACCGAGATCGTCCGCCGCACCGGTGTGCGGCTCGTTCTCGATGTGGCCAACCTCTACGCCAGTGCAGTCGCCCGAGGTTCAGACCCCGTGGCCGATCTGTGCCGATTCCCGTTGGCACACGCGGCGTACGTCCATACGGCCGGTGGGCGCTTCCGGGAGGGGATGTACATCGATACCCACGGAGATCCGATGATCGACGATGTCGGGTCGATGCTCACGGCGTTTGTCGCGCACTGCCGCGAGGGTGGTCTGCCACTGCCCGGGATCATGCTCGAGCGTGACAGCGACGTCACCTCGGCCGCGGTGGCCGCCGACCTGGAGGTCATCGACCAGATCATCGGTGCGGCAACCTCGCGCGGGCAGGAGGAATCGCGTGACCTCGAACCCAGCACGTGACGACGCCCGGGCAGCCCTCGCGGCACGGCAGCACGCGGTGGTCACGGAACTGCTGGCCGGAAGGGTGCCGGCCGGGTTCGATCCGGTGGGGTCTGCCCTGACCAGTGACATCCTCATCGGAAAACGCGCATCGGCGGCCCTGCGGGCAGGACCGCAACTCCGCACGCTGCCTCAGTGGCGGCGCCGGTTCGTCGAGTACGGACGGCAGGTCGCGGTCAGCGGATGCGCGCACGATGATGTCGCGGCGTTCACTCGGTGGCTCGGAACGCGCTCCGACCTCGACGGCGTGACGCGGGACTGGCTACGCGTCGAAAGGGTATACGCCGGCGCCAGGCGGACTGCGTGGGTGCGTTATCGCGGTAGGCGCGTGTTGATCATCGGGATCGGTTCGAACACTTGGCATCTAGCTGTTTCGCGACCACGAGAGAACGAGAAGGAGGGATTGTCATGACCATTGCGGTGATTGTGATCGTCGGACTGGTGAGCGCAGCGGTGCTCTTTTCGACGAGGGCGTTCTACGGCGGCTCCGGGTCGGACACCGCCCGCCGACGTCGTCCGGGCGGCTGGGTCGGAGACGGCAGCGGCGGTGGCGGCGAGGGTGGCGGCGGTGCCTCCTGCGGGAGTTCGTGCGGAAGCAGTTGCGGGGGAGGGTCCTCCGGTGGTGGTGGCGGTTGTGGAAGCAGCGGCGGATAGGAGGGTGAGGCAATGACAGTTCTCGTGGTGGTGCTGGCGTGTGTGGTGGGCGGGGCGGTGATTGCCCTGATCGCGGTCGTGGGGTCGCATTCGTCCAGGGTGGCCGATCGATACCGGGATGATTCCGGTGGCACGGGTGGGTACTGGAGCGGTTCGTCCGGTAACACCTGGGATTCTGGCCACCATCACGGCGACAACAACAGCTGCAGTTCGGGTAACTCCTGCAGCTCGGGTTCGTCGTGCAGCTCGTCCTCATGTGGCTCGGGCTGCGGCGGAGGCGGGGACTGATCGGGCGCCCCCCCACCCGAATTCGCGCCGCCCACCGGTAACAACCGGTGGGCGGCGCAAATTCGGGTGGAGCAGTGGAGAAACCGCCTGCTTCAGTTGGCGTGCAGCGCTGCGTTCAGCTCGATGCCGTCGCCCTTCCACGGCACGACCTCAACCGCGCCGGTGGTGCTGTTGCGCCGGAACAGGATGTTGCTCTTGCCGGAGAGGTCGCGAGCCTTGACGACAGTGCCATCCGGACCGGTGACCTTGGTACCGGCGGTGACGTAGAGTCCGGCCTCGATGACGCAGTCGTCGCCGAGCGCGATGCCGCAGCCGGAGTTGGCGCCGAGCAGGCATCGCTTCCCGAGGGAGATGATTTCCTTGCCGCCGCCGGACAACGTCCCCATCGTCGATGCGCCGCCGCCGACGTCGGAACCGTCTCCGACGATGACACCTGCCGAGATGCGTCCCTCGATCATCGACTGGCCCAGTGTGCCCGCGTTGAAGTTCACGAAACCCTCGTGCATGACGGTGGTGCCGTCGGCGAGATGTGCGCCGAGGCGGACGCGACCGGCGTCGGCGATCCGGACCCCGCTCGGCACAACGTAATCCACCATCCGGGGGAACTTGTCGATGCCGTAGACGGTCACCGCACCGCGGCTCTTGAGCTTCGCGCGGGTCACCTCGAAGCCGTCGACCGCGCACGGGCCGAAGTTCGTCCAGACCACGTTGGACAGCTTGCCGAACACGCCGTCCATGTTCGCGCCGTGCGGGATGACGAGTCGGTGGGAGAGCAGGTGCAGTCGCAGGTAGGCGTCATGGGCGTCGGCGGGGGCATCGGCCAGCACGATCGAGGTGCGCACGGCCACGGTCCGGACGCCGCGGGCCGAATCGGTGCCCACCAGCGACGACAGTTCTGCGGGGGTACCGGCAGCGTCGAGTTCGGTGGTGCCGGATTCGCCCGCCTCGGTCAATTCGGGGGAGGGGTACCAGGTGTCGAGCACTGCGCCCGAGTCGGTGATGGTGGCGATGCCGATGGCGGAGGCTCCAGATGCGTTGGTCACGGGTCAGGAGTTTACGCGGGGCGATCTGACCGAGGACAATGGAGCGCGTGGGTTACTCCGAGCAGCGCTCGACGCTGGTCCCGGCGACCGTCTGGCGTCGCCAGGGGCCGGTCGTTCCTGTCGAGATCTTGCCCGACGGCTGCATGGATCTGATCTGGACAGGTAACGGGCTGCTGGTCGCCGGGCCCGACACGGCCCCGGTCAGCGCGGCGGGCTCTGGCGAGATGGTGGCGTTGCGGTTCGATCCCGGCGTCGCAGCGTCGGTGCTCGGTGCCCCGGCCGACGCGATGGTCAACGGCCGCGTCGACTTCGCCGACATTGCGGGGGCGTCGCAGGCCCGTCGCCTGTCCGAGGAGGCCGCCGCCGGAGACCCGGGAGATGTCCTAGAGCGCTTCGCGGCCGCGCAACTCGACCGGAATCCACCCCCGCGATGGCTCCATCCGGCGACTTCCCTGCTGTCGGCGGGCCACCAGGTGGCGGGCGTCGCCGATCAGATCAGTGCCAGTCCGCGGCAACTGCAGCGCTGGTCGCGGCATCACTACGGCTACGGCGCGAAGATGCTGCAGCGAATCCTCCGGGTGAACGCGGCGATGACCGGTCTGCGGACGGGTTGTTCGGCCGTCGACACGGCATACAACTGCGGATACGCCGATTACGCCCACATGTTCCGCGACTTCCGGTCCGTGACCGGCCGCTCACCCGCGGATTTCATTCCTCCCGCCCCCGATGATGGGTTGTTCTGGCGAAGCTGACCTGGGCTTTTACTCGCCAGAACAACTCATTTTCGGGAGGTCAGGGGAGCGCGGCGTAAAAGTCGACGGTGTTGCCGTTCGGATCGGTGACCGTGGCGTATCGCTGACCCCACACCGCATCGAACGGTGCGAGGTGTCCGGCGTACCCGGCTGCGGTCACCACCTCGTAGCGCGCGTCGACCTCGGCGGGAGCAGAGCACTCGAAGGCGAGCGAGATCCGCTGGCCACCCGTCGCGGGACGCCAGTCCGGATCGAAGGTCGCGACGCTCGCGGCGGTGTCGAGCAGGATCCGGAACCCTCCGGCTGCAACGGCTTCCGCATGTGGGGCGCCGGCATCCTCGGGAAAATCCAGACCGCAGGCGCGATAGAACGCCAGCGACTCGGCCATGTCGTCGACGACGATCGACAGGGCGTTGAGGTTGGGTGTCGTTGATGTCATGGTGTCGACGCTATCGCCGCCGCCGGCTCACCGGCATGAACAATTCGGACAGTTCTGACGTCTGGCTAGTTGTATTGACCCGGCCAGTTCAGGGCCGGTGTCCGGGGTAAGACGTTGCTCTCGGGCTTGGGTTCCGGTGGTCGAGGGCCCGGCCGCATCTCTGATGCTGATCCTGCGCGGTTGCGCATTGACAGACACCACCGGTCCCGGGACGGAAGTGCTTGCGCGCCAGATGTCTGGGCAAGGCTGACGACTGCGGTGCTTCGGACGCTACGGTGAACACCGTGAGCATTCCCGCATTGGACCTGCACTCCGACCCGATCGAGCTGACCGCCGCGCTCGTCGACATCGCCAGCGAGAGCCATGACGAATCCCTCATCGCCGATGCCGTCGAAGCCGCGCTCCGCGAGCAGACCACCGGGTTCGAGGTCGTGCGCCACGGCAATCGGGTGTTGGCCCGCACCAACTTCGGGAAGAGCCGGCGGGTGATGCTCGCCGGGCACCTCGACACGGTGCCCATCGCCGACAACGTACCGAGCCGGCGAGAGCGCGACAGTGCCGAGGGCGATGTGCTGCACGGTTGCGGGACGGTGGACATGAAGTCCGGCGACGCGGTGTTCCTGCACCTGGCCGCCACCCTCGACGACCCCGGGTGTGATCTGACGTTGATCTTCTACGACTGTGAGGAGATCGCTGCCCGCTACAACGGTCTCGGCTTCATCGAGCGAGAGTTGCCGGAGTGGTTGCGCGCCGATGTCGCGATCCTCGGTGAACCCACCGCAGGCCAGATCGAGGCCGGGTGCCAGGGGACACTGCGGGCACGATTGACCGCGTCCGGAGTGCGGTCACACTCGGCGCGGTCGTGGAAGGGCGACAACGCGATCCACAAGCTCGGATCGGTGCTGCAGACCTTGGCCGACTACAGTCCTCGGCGCGTGGACATCGACGGCTGCGAATACCGCGAGGGGCTTTCGGCGGTGCGCATCGACGGTGGCGTGGCCGGCAACGTCGTACCCGACGCCGCGAGCGTCGACGTGAACTTCCGGTTCGCCCCGGATCGCTCCGTCGAGCAGGCCACCGAGCACGTGCGCGAGGTGTTCGCCGCTGCAATCGATTCGGGCGCGGTCACCTTCGAGATCACCGACGCGGCAGGAGGGGCGCTGCCCGGATTGTCCGACCCGGCGGCAGCCGCGCTCGTCGCCGCGGCCGGCGGAAAGTTCCGGGCGAAGTTCGGCTGGACGGACGTCTCCAGGTTCTCGGCCCTCGGCATCCCGGCGGTCAATCTCGGCCCGGGCGACCCCAACCTCGCGCACAAGCGCGACGAGCGGGTACCCACCGCGCAGATCACCGAGGTGACCGACATCCTGCGGCGATATCTGCTGAGCTAGCGTCGTGGCCATGCCCCAACCCGACCGCGACACCAGGCTCAGCTACCGCGGCGCAGCCCGGATCCGCGAAGACCAGACCACTCCGACGCAGACCACCGATCAGCGGCTGCTGCGGTCGGCTGACTCCGACCGCGATCCCTGGCGGGTGCTGCGCATCCAGTCCGAGTTCGTCGAGGGCTTCGACAACCTGGCCACGGTCTCCGGAGCGGTGACCGTCTTCGGATCGGCGCGCATCGCCCCAGACACCCCGTATTACGACCTCGGCCGTGAACTCGGCGGTGCGCTCGCCGACGCCGGGTATCCGGTGATGACCGGCGGCGGTCCAGGGCTGATGGAGGCGGTCAACCGCGGGGCCTGCGAGGCCGGCGGTTACTCCATCGGTTTGGGCATCGAGTTGCCCTTCGAGCAGAACTTGAACCAGTGGGTTGATCTCGGAATCAATTTCCGATACTTCTTCGTCCGCAAGACGATGTTCGTGAAGTACGCGCAGGCCTTCGTCTGCCTCCCGGGAGGTTTCGGCACCCTCGACGAATTGTTCGAGGCGTTGACCCTGGTGCAGACCCGAAAAGTCACCCAGTTCCCGATCGTCCTGCTCGGCACGGAGTTCTGGGGCCCCCTGCTGGACTGGGTGCGCGGCACTCTCGTCGAGCAAGGCTTCGTCTCGCCCGCCGACGTCGAGCTGCTGCAGGTGACCGATTCGGTCGCCGATGCAGTCGCGATCATCGGTGAGTCGCGCCAGCGGCAGGGCGGGGAGGACCTCCGATGAGCGCCATCTGTGTCTATTGCGCGTCCGGCCCTGTCGCGGACCGTCACCTGGCGTTGGCCACCGAACTCGGCACCGCCATCGGGGCCGCGGGCCACTCCCTGGTCTCCGGTGGGGGCAATGTCTCGATGATGGGTGCCATCGCGGTCGCGACCCGGAACGCTGGTGGTCAGACGGTCGGAATCATTCCGAAAGCGCTGGTACACAGGGAAGTCGCCGACGTCGACGCGGACGAGCTGGTGGTCACCGACACCATGCGGGAGCGTAAACAGCAGATGGATGACCGCGCGGACGCCTTCATCACCCTTCCCGGAGGGATCGGCACCCTGGAAGAGCTGTTTGAGACGTGGACGGCCGGGTATCTGGGCATGCATGACAAACCGGTGGTGCTGCTCGACCCGGACGGGCACTACGAACCACTGCTGCAGTGGTTGGACACTCTCGCAGGAACCGGCTTCGTGTCGCGATCGGCGCTCGACCGGTTGCTCGTGACGCGCACGGTGCCCGATGCGCTGGCAGGCTGCGGTATTTATCTGTGAATGTCGGTAACCTCTTCTACGCGACCGCGACGGGGCGAGGTTGACCGGGGCGGGGTTCGACTAAATTCAACCGTGGCACAACTCACAAGCATCGGAGCTTACGTGGCGAACGAAACCCGGAACAGTGTTGGACTACTCGATGTCGCCAAAGGCGCCCTGGGCATGGTTCCCGACCTTCCGGGGGTCATCCGGCACGCGCCCGGACTGATCCTGCGTCGCCCCAAAGCCGAGGCCACGATCGGCTCGGTCTTCGACGGGCTCGTCGCCAAGCACCCCGAACGTCCGTTCATCCGCTTCGAGGGCAAGTCGATCACCTACGGCGAGGCCAATCGGCAGGTCAATCGTTACGCCGCGTTCTTCGGCAAGAACGGGGTCGGTGTCGGTGACGTCGTCGGAGTGCTCGCCAAGAACAAACCACAGACGCTGCTCGTCATGCTCGCCGCGGTCAAACTCGGCGCGATCGCCGGCATGCTCAATTACAACCAGCGCGGCCACGTGCTGAGCCACAGCCTCGGCATCCTCGACGCAACCGTGCTCGTGGTGGATCCGGATGCCAAGGAAGCCCTCGACTCCATCGACAGGGCCGAAGCTCCCGACGTCACGGTCGATTTCGCGGAACTCGACGACGCGTCCGAGGGGCTGAGTGAAGAGAATCCATCCGTCACCGCTGGTCTTCCGGCGTCCACGAAGGCGTTCTACATCTTCACTTCGGGTACCACCGGAATGCCCAAGGCCAGCATCATGTCGCACTACCGGTGGATGACGAGTATGGACGGCATCGGCGGGATGGGTGTGCGGTTGCGGCACAGCGACACCATGTACTCCGCCCTGCCGCTATACCACAACAATGCGCTGACGGTTGCCCTGTCGTCGGTGCTCGCCTCGGGGGCGTGCCTGGCCATCGGCAAGTCGTTCTCTGCCTCGAAGTTCTGGGACGACATCATCCTCAACCGGGCCACCGCGTTCTGCTACATCGGGGAGTTGTGCCGGTACCTCATGGCACAGCCGGAGAAATCCACCGACCGCAGTCACGGTGTGAACATCATCGTCGGCAACGGGATGCGATCGGAGATCTGGGACGACTTCACCAAGCGTTTCGGCATCGAGCGGGTGGTCGAGTTCTATGGGGCCTCCGAACTGAATCTCGCCTTCATCAACGTCTTCAACCTCACCAAGACGGCGGGGTTCTGCCCGCTTCCGTTCAAGATCGTCGAATACGACGCCGAGACCGGTGATCCCGAGCGCAACGCAGAAGGCAGACTGACGGCAGTACCGAAAGGTGGCTCCGGACTGCTGATCTCAGAGATCTCCGATCGCGTCCCATTCGACGGGTACACCGACGAAGAGGCCTCGGACAAGAAGATCATCAAAGACGCGTTCAAGTCCGGGGACCGTTGGTTCAACTCGGGCGATCTGGTCCGGGATCTCGGGATGCACCACATCGCGTTCGTCGATCGGCTCGGGGACACGTTCCGGTGGAAGGGCGAGAATGTCGCCACCACCGAAGTGGAGGCCGAACTCGGCGGCGTCGACGCGATAGATCACTGCGTCGTCTACGGCGTCGAGGTGCCCGATACCGACGGGAAGGCCGGAATGGCTGCGGTGACCCTTCGCGACGGTCAGGAACTGGACCCGAAAGCGCTCGGCAAGCATCTCTACGACTCCCTGCCGGCATACGCGGTGCCGCTGTTCGTTCGCGTGGTCTCCGAACTCGAACAGACCTCGACGTTCAAGAACCGCAAGGTGGAATTGCGCGACGAGGGTTTCGCCGACGTCGGGGACGACAAGCTCTACGTCCTCAAAGGCAGCGACGACGGATATGTCGAGTTCTACGACGACTATCCGCAAGATGTCGCCGCGGCGAAGGTTCCGCGCGGCTAGGGGCCGGCTCACATGACGCTGCCCCAGCGCAGCCCGGCCGGGCCGTCCGTCTCGCCGACCCTGTGTGGCCGTCCCGTCGCCACCGACCGCGCCCTCGTCATGGCCATCGTCAATCGCACCCCGGACTCGTTTTACGATCGCGGATCAAGCTTCACCGACGACGCGGCGAAGTCACGGGTCGACCAGGTGGTGGCCGAAGGCGCGGACGTCGTCGACATCGGTGGGGTGAAGGCAGGGCCCGGTGCGGATGTCGACGCCGCCGAGGAGACGCGCCGTGTGTTGCCGATGATCGAGTGGATCCGGGGCAGGCACCCCGATCTGATCATCAGCATCGACACCTGGCGCGCCGAGGTGGCCCGCGCGACCGTCGCGGCCGGCGCCGACCTGATCAACGACACCTGGTCGGGTGCCGATCCCGAATTGGTGGCCGTGGCCGCCGAGATGTCGG
Organism: Williamsia soli; assembly: GCF_017377795.1. GTDB lineage: Bacteria > Actinomycetota > Actinomycetes > Mycobacteriales > Mycobacteriaceae > Williamsia > Williamsia soli. Next base: position 97,502 of record NZ_JAFRDR010000004.1, read on the forward strand.
CGGGCATCGTCTGCTCCCACACCGGTGGGGCCGTCCCACGCACCCGGCCGCACCGCGTGCGGTATCCGGATGTGGTCGCGGATGTGCACAGTGAACTCACCCGTGCTGCCGATCATGCGTTGGCCAGTGGCGTCAGACAAGATTCGATCGTGATCGACCCCACCCACGATTTCGGGAAGAACACTCATCACGGGCTCGCTTTGTTACGCCACGTGAACGTTCTGGTTAATACCGGTTGGCCAGTGCTGATGGCGCTCAGCAACAAGGATTTTGTAGGGGAGACTCTGGGTGTAGGCCTGGAAGATCGGCTGGAGGGAACTCTCGCCGCGACCGCACTTGCCGCCTCGGCCGGGGCTCGCGTGTTTCGCGTACACGAGGTTGCCGCCACTCGAAGGGTGGTCGATATGGTTGCCGCTGTGAACGGAACCAGACCACCCACCCGAACAGTAAGGGGTTTGGCATGACCGCTGGGAAGCAAGTCACTGGAAAGTCCGACCGTGCCTGGACGCCGATTGCGTCCGCACCCGACAGCAGACTGAAAGGCCGGAGCTCGCCTCACTCCGTGTGGGCGGCCGATCACAGCTGGGATCGTCCCGATTGGACCGTCGACGAGCTCGTCGCGGCGAAGAACGGCCGCACCGTCTCGGTGGTGTTGCCCGCACTCAACGAAGAAGAGACCGTGGCCGACGTCATCGCGTCGATCCGCCCGCTCCTCGGCACCCTCGTCGACGAGCTGATCGTGCTCGACTCGGGCTCCACCGATGCCACAGCGGAACGCGCACTCGCTGCGGGCGCTCAGGTCATCACCCGCGAGGAAGCCGTTCCCGAGGTAGAGCCCGTGCGAGGGAAGGGCGAGGTGCTCTGGCGCTCGCTCGCCGCCACCACCGGCGACCTGATCGCGTTCGTCGACTCCGACCTGATCGATCCGGATCCGATGTTCGTGCCCAAACTCCTCGGCCCACTTCTCATCAACGAGGAGATCCAGCTGGTGAAAGGCTTCTACCGGCGGCCGCTACGCACCGGGCAGGTCGAGGACGCCAACGGGGGAGGCCGGGTCACCGAACTCGTCGCCCGACCGCTGCTGGCCTCGTTCAAACCCGAACTCACCGCGGTACTCCAGCCGCTGGGGGGCGAATACGCGGGAACACGCGAGCTGCTGTGCGCAGTGCCGTTCGCTCCCGGGTACGGGGTGGAGATCGGCCTGCTGGTCGACACCTACGACCGTTACGGCATGGCCGGTATCGGCCAGGTCAACCTGGGGGTGCGGACGCACCGCAACCGTCCCCTGGTGGAGCTCGGTGTGATGAGCAGGCAGATCGTCGGAACCCTGATGGGCAGGTGCGGCATCGAGGACTCGGGCGTCGGACTGACCCAGTTCAAGATCCAGCCGGACGGCACCTTCTCCCCGAAGACCACCGACGTCTACCTCACCGATCGGCCGGCGATGAACACACTGCGGCCCGCGGTCGCGGAGCGTAGTCGCCGCGCCTCCTAGCTCCACCCGATCCGCTTTCACGACGACGAGCCGCCGATAGGCGGCTCGTCTTCGTATATCCGGCTCGTCCATGGATCCGGCACGCTATCGTAGAAACTAGAACATGTTCTAACTACGGGAGTTGTCAATGTCGGGTTCGATGTCGGGGAAATCAGTTCTGGTCACCGGAGGTGGCAGCGGGATCGGCGAGGGGATCGCGGCGCTGCTCGCCGAACGTGGTGCCCAGGTCACCATCCTGGGGCGCAATGCCGAGCGACTGGGTGCGGTCGCGGAAAAGCTCAACGCCGCAGCCGGCGGGTCGTCGGTGCTGGGACATTCCGCCGACATCACCGACGAGGACCAGGTTGCGAACGCGGTTGCGGTGGCCACCGCGCGTACCGGCCGGCTCGACGGCATCGTCGCCTGTGCGGGCGGCAGTGAAACGATCGGACCGATCACCCAGATGGACACCGAGGCCTGGAAGCGGACCGTGGACCTCAATCTCAACGGCACCATGTTCACGATCAAACACGGTGCGCGAGAGCTCGTTCGCGGTGGAGGCGGCGCAATCGTCGCCATCTCGTCCATCGCAGCCAGCAACACCCACCGGTGGTTCGGCGCATACGGTGTCACCAAGTCCGGGGTCGACCATCTGGTGGCCTTGGCTGCAGATGAGCTGGGCGCGAGCAATGTTCGTGTCAATGGCATCCGACCGGGGCTGACCCGCACCGAACTCGTCGGGATGATCACCCAGGATCCCGCGCTGAGCGAGGACTACCGCGTCAGCACGCCGCTGCAAAGAGTCGGAGAGGTCGAGGACATCGCGGGCCTGGCGCTGTTCCTGCTCGGCGAGGAGTCCACCTGGATCACGGGACAGGTGATCAACGTCGACGGTGGTCAGATGTTGCGTCGCGGACCGGATTTCAGTTCGATGCTCGAGCCGCTGTTCGGCGCGGAAGGACTGCGCGGTGTGGTGGCCGTGCCGGACGGACAGGTCTCGGATGAGGTGGCGGCATCATGACCGCTCACGACGTGCTGGGCACGGCGATCGAGATGCCGGTCCGAATCCGGCAGGCGAGTTGCTTCGTGGCCGGGTTCACGGCGTCGGCGGGCGCTGTCCAGTCCGCCATCGCCCACACCGGCCTGGAAGTCCTGCGCATCAGGCCGGGCCGCGCGATGTGCATGCTCGTCTTCGTCGACTACGTGGACGGTGATCTGGGCCCGTACAACGAGTTCGGCGTCTGCGTGCTGGTCGCCGACCGGGAACGGCCCGGGCAGTCGATGGTGCGCAACCTGAAGGATCTCGCCGGCGGACAGGCCCGGGCACTGGTGCACCGACTGCCGGTCGACGGTGAGTTCACGCTCGCGGCTGGGCGCGGGATCTGGGGCTTTCCCAAGACGCTTGCCGAGTTCGACGTCGATCACCAGAGCCGGACCAAACGTGGGGTGGTCACCGAGGGCGGTCAGATGATCGCTGCGTTGACCGTGCGGCCGGGTGTCAAGGTGCCCGATTCGCCCGCCTCGGCGGTGCTGCGGGCGTATTCGCACCTCGACGGGGTCACCCGCGAGACGCCATGGGTGCTGAACAACACCGCAGACACGCGCACCCGACTCGGCGGTGCGCAGCTGCAGTTGGGCTCGCACCCGATCGCCGATGAGCTGCGGACGTTCGAACTCTCTCGCCGCGCACTGATGACGTCCTCTGTGGGGAAGATCGAGATGACCTTCGAGGACGCCGAGGTCGTGGCAAGGAGCTGACGCGGGCAAGCGCCCACCGTGGGATAGTGGTGAAGTGCTGACACTACTTCTGTACCTGGTGATCATGGTGGCGGTGATCGGGGTCGTGTTCGCGGTGGTCTGGCGGGTTTTCGGACGTTCAGAGGATCTGCCACCGCTGGAAAAAGGGACAACGCTGACGCGGTTGCCACGGGCGGGCATCACCGGCGATGACGTTCGGGGACTACGTTTTGCACAGGTGACCCGGGGTTACAAGGCCGGCGAGGTGGACTGGGCGCTGGAGAAGTTGGCACGAGAGATCGACGAATTGCGGAACGCCCTGCACGACCTGCAGGCGCGGGATGAGATCGAAAGCCCAGCGCAAGGGGCAGAATAACCTGAGCCGGGTCCGTAGTATGGAATCGGAATCCAAGCAACGTGAACCGCGCGGTGTCCAACGATTGATGGCACCAACCTAATAAGATCAGACTTCGACGCCGACTGCGGCAGCGAATCTGAAGGGAGCAGAGATGGCGGCGATGAAGCCACGGACCGGGGACGGTCCCCTTGAAGCAGCCAAGGAAGGGCGAGGAATCGTCGTGCGCATACCTATCGAGGGCGGCGGCCGACTGGTAGTCGAGCTGACGGCCGATGAGGCAGCTGCACTGGGTGAGGAATTGCGTGGGGTGACCACCGCTTCGTAGCGGGGTCAGATCAACCAGAAGGAGACGATCGACCGTGCTTTCCGCAGTGGTCGATCTGTTGTGTTGTCCGGTGTGCCGGGCCCCGTTCGAGCGTGCCGATCGCACGCTCTGGTGTGGCCAGGGGCATAGCTTCGACCTGGCCAGGCAGGGGTACGTCACCCTGCTGGGCGGCGCCGGCAACAATTTTCGTTCGGATACCACCGAAATGCTCGCCGCCCGAACACGTTTCCTCGATGGCGGCTTCTTCGACCCCATCATGCGCGCGGTCAACGAGGAGTGTGCGGACGACTCCGCCATCCTCGACATGGGTGCCGGCACCGGGCATTACCTCGCTGCGGCGGTCCGTCATTGCGGCGGGCGCGGGGTGGGTGTGGACCTTTCCAAGCTGGCCGCCAGGCAGATCAGTCGACTCGACGGCCGGATCGGCGCGGTCGTCGCCGACGGCTGGCAACCATTTCCGATCGCCGACGGCGTGATCGATGTTGCGTTGTCGATCTTCTCACCGCGTAACGTGGCCGAGTTCGCCCGTGTGCTCGCGCCCGGCGGGCGACTGGTCGTGGTCTCGCCCACGCCGCGGCACCTGACCGAGGTCGTCGGGAGTGTCGGGATGATCGGGGTGGACAAGGAAAAGTCCGTACGGATCGGCAACAGTATGGCCGGCTACTTCACCCGTACCGAAAGATCGTTGTTGGAGTATCCGATCACGTTGTCCCACAGCCAGGTTGTCGACGTGGTGCTGATGGGCCCGTCGGCATTCCACCTGACCGAACACCATGTGACCTCGCAGCTGACCGGGTACGCCGACCCGATGACGGTCACGGTATCCGTGACGGCCGCGGTGTATCAAGCTGATTCGGTGACCGACTCGTAGATCTTCATGGTCTGTTCGGCAATCGAATCCCACGAGAACTCAGCGATCGCACGTTCTCGCCCGGCGACGCCCATCGCGGTGGCCAGGGTGGGGTCGGCGATGACCCGGTTGACCGCTGCCGCGAGGTCGTGTTCGAAGTCGTCTGTCCTGTCTTCGTCGTAGTGCACCAGTAGTCCGGTGACCTCGTCGCGGACCACCTCGGGTATGCCGCCCACGTCCGAGGCGACGACCGCAGTGCCGCAGGCCATCGCCTCGAGATTGACGATGCCGAGCGGTTCGTAGATCGACGGACATACGAAAACGTCTGCTGCTGAAAGTATCTCGCGGATCTTTTCGAGAGGGAGCATCTCGCGTACCCAGAAGACGCCGTTGCGGGCTTTCGAGAGTCTGTCGACGGCGTCCGCGATCTCGGCCCCGATCTCGGGGGTGTCCGGGGCTCCGGCACACAGCACGAGCTGTAGATCGGGATCCATGTGATGGGCCGCGGCGACGAGGTGGCGAACCCCCTTCTGACGCGTGATCCGGCCGACGAACACCGCGATCGGCCGATCGGGGTCGACGCCGATCTCACGCAACACCGACGTCGCCTCGTCGGGCGCGCTGGAGGGCTGCCACTTCACGGTGTCTATACCGTTGCGAACCACGTGGACCTTGTCGGGGTCCAGCCGGGGGTAGGCGTCGCAGACGTCGATTCGCATGCCCGAGCTGACGGCGATCACCGCGTCGGCGTACTCGACGGCGTTCTTCTCCACCCAGCTCGACACCCGGTATCCGCCGCCGAGCTGCTCTGCCTTCCACGGCCTGCGGGGCTCGAGTGAATGTGCGGTCAACACATGGGGAATACCGTGCAGCTGTCCGGCGAGATGTCCGGCCAGCCCGGTGTACCAGGTGTGCGAATGGGCCACCTGGGCGCCCTCGGCCGCAACGGCCATCCGCAGATCCGCCGACAGCGTGGTGATCGCGGGGTTGGCGCCGACGAGTTCCGGGTCCACGCCATAGACGTGTGCGTCCTCGCGTGGAGCGCCCATGCAATGCACGTCGACCGTGGCGAGCCGGCGCAGGTGAGCGACCAATTCGGTGACGTGTACGCCGGCTCCGCCGTACACCTCTGGCGGGTATTCCCTGGTCATCATTGCCACGCGCATACTCCAAACGCTAATGGTCCGGTGGCTTCGGCGCCAAGTGCGCGGGAAAATTGCCTCGACACAATCGTGGAGAATTGTCCCGACGTGACAAGCGATTTCGACGGATCGGCCGGTCCTATGGCCGCGGCGTCGGATGCCGGATAGGTTTAAGGGGTGATTTCACAGCGCCACGTGCTCGGGATAGTCCTCGCCGGCGGCGAGGGAAAGCGACTTTTTCCCTTGACGATGGACCGTGCCAAACCTGCAGTTCCATTCGGTGGTGGATACCGGCTGATCGACTTTGTGCTGAGCAACCTGGTCAACGCCGGGTACTCCCGCCTGTGTGTGCTCACCCAATACAAGTCGCACTCACTCGACAGGCACATCTCGCAGACGTGGCGGCCGTCCGGTTTCAACGGCGAGTACATCACCCCCGTCCCCGCGCAGCAGCGACTGGGCCCACGCTGGTACACCGGTAGCGCCGACGCGATCTTCCAGTCTTTGAACCTCGTTTACGACGAAGAGCCCGAGTACATCGTCGTCTTCGGCGCCGATCACGTCTACCGGATGGATCCGGAGCAGATGGTCGAGGCGCACATCGCCTCCGGTGCCGAGTGCACGGTTGCGGGTATCCGGGTTCCACGGGAGGAGGCCACCGCCTTCGGTTGTATCGACTCCGACGACAGCGGCCGCATCACCCAGTTCCTCGAGAAACCCGCCGATCCGCCGGGCACCCCGGACGACCCGAACGCGACGTTCGCATCGATGGGCAACTACGTGTTCACCGCAGACGCCCTGGTGGCCGCGATCAAGGCAGACGCCGACAATCCCGACTCCGACCACGACATGGGCGGCGACATCATCCCGGCCTTCGTCGAGCGCAACGAGGCGTTCGTCTACGACTTCAAAGACAATCAGGTCCCCGGCGCCACCGACCGTGACCGCGGGTACTGGCGAGACGTCGGAACCCTCGACGCCTTCTACGACGCCCATATGGACCTGGTGTCGGTGCACCCGATCTTCAACCTCTACAACCGCCGCTGGCCGATCCACGGGTCCGCCGACTACCTGGTGGCACCGGCGAAGTTCGTCAAGGGTGGCCTAGCGCAGGAGTCCATGGTCGGCTCGGGGAGCATCGTCTCCGCAGCCACCGTCCGCAACTCCGTGCTCTCCTCGAACGTGATGATCGAAGAAGGCGCCACCGTCGAGGGCAGCGTCCTCATGCCCGGCGTCAGGATCGGCAAGGGCGCTGTGGTGCGCAAAGCGATCCTCGACAAGAACGTCGTGATCTCGCCCGGCCAGATCATCGGTGTCGACGAAGAACGCGACCGCGAGCGATTTGCCATCAGCAGTGGCGGGGTCGTTGCCATCGGTAAGGGTGTCAGGGTCTAGCGGTTCTTGGTCCGCCGGGCTTGGTTTCGTAGTCGGGTCGCCAGCTGTGTTTTTTCGCTCCGCTTCGCTGCGCGGGCGTGCGGCCCTTCATCGCGTGCTCTTCCTCAGTCGACTCAGTCGCTGCGCTCCCTCGCTCCATCGTCCAGAGCACGCGGGCCGCACGCGGGCGGGGCGAGTTCGCTCTGCTCACCGCCCTAGGTGGCCTTCCGTCGAGCGGGCCGATACTGCCGTTGAGCGTGCCAAAGATGCTGCCCAGCGTGCCCAAACAGCCGCCGAGTGGGCCCTGATTGCGCCGTCAGGAGACGCGAAGTGCCGCGGCGATGAGCTCGGGAATTGCCGGCAATTCGGTGTTCTCGGGGAGTGCGTCGATCGGCCACCAAGCCAAATCGACCGACTCTTCGCTGCGGACGAAGTCGGGCAGCGCACCATCGGGGCCGTCGACCGCCACGGCGACGAACCGTAGATCGAGATGACGCGTCGGTATACCCAGCGAGCACGTGATCGGATGCGTGTGAACCTGCACCAGTTGCGGTTCGGCGACCAGGTCGGAGATCCCGGATTCTTCCTGCGCCTCGCGAGTGGCCGCGGCGACGATGGTGGCATCGGACTCCTCGCAATGGCCGCCGAGTTGAATCCACTTGCCCACCCGTGGATGCAATGTCAGCAGCACATGGGTCCGGGCAGCGTTCAGCACAATGGTCGACGCCGTGATGTGTCCGGCCTCGCACGCCCGGAGACATCCGAGAGGTGCCGCGGCGAGGAACGCCAACACGGTGTGTCGCAACGAGTCCTGGTGTGGGTCCGACGTTGTCCACGTGGTGAGCAGCTCCGTGGCGGACTGATGCAGCGATTCTGCACTCACAGCTCCACCACCAGGTTCTCGATCTCGGCCGGCGGCCGTGGCCCGTCGTCGGGGGAATCGGGATACCCGACGGCGATCGCACCGAGAGGCTCCCAATCCGCGGGTAGTTCCAACTCGCTGCGGACCAGGTCCGGCGTGAAGATCGTCGAACCGACCCAGCAGCTACCCACCGAACGTACCGCCAGCGAGACCAGCAATCCTTGGACCGCTGCGCCGGCGGCGACAGTGAACATCGTGTGCTCGGCGGTATTGCGGACGGCATCCGGATAATCGTGTCGGCCTTCGGAGGTGAGAATCGGGATGACCACCTCTGGTGCGTCGTAGAGTAATTGCCCTCTTGCCACGCGTTTGTCGATCGACTCGGCCGACTTCTCGTCGGCGGTCAGATCGGCACGCCACCGCTTCGACATCGCGTCGAGTAGTCGCACGCGCCGATCGCGGTCACGCAGCCAGATGAACCGCACCGGGTGGCTGTGATGTGGAGCAGGTGCGGTCAGCGCTTCGGCGAAGGCTTCGTTCATGACGTCGGCCGGCACCCGGGCCCTCGCGTAGCGGCGGACCGATCTGCGCATCAGTTGGGCTTGTCTGCGACCGAGGTCGATGGCCTCGGTGGTTCCGAGCCAGAACAGATCCTCGGCTCCTGGTCGAACCAGATCTCTTGCCGTGGTGCCGTTTTCGCGGGGACGCAGACCGCGCACCACGGCGACCGGAATCTCTCCGAGCTTGCCCTTGACCAGGTCTGCGGCGGCGGCGAGCTCGTCGACGACCGCGATGTCGGTCACGATGAGCGCATTGCCGTACTCGTCGACCGATCCCTCATACGGGTGCGTGACGGCGATGCCCGAGGCCCCGATCGTCTGGTCGGTCTGTCCGACGCGCCAGGCCCGTCCCATCGTGTCGGTGATCAACACGGCCACCTCCACCGAGAGGAGCTCTCGTAGCGCTGAGCGCAACGCTGCCGCGCTCGCGTCGGGATCGACGGGCAGCAGCGCCAACTCGTCCCCGTCGACGTTGGAGCCGTCGACGCCGGAGGCGGCTTGCACGATGCCGAGCCGATTCTCTGTGATCAGAGTCCGGCCTTTGCGGGCCACCACGCGAACCGCTTCGGAGTCGACGAGTGCGCGCCGGGCGGCATCGCGGGCGTCGGGGTCGGTCGGCGCAGGCACCATGCGACCTTCGACCTTGGAGATGATCTTGCTCGTCACCACCAGGATGTCGTCGTCACGCAGCCAGTTCGCCGCGGATGCCAGAGCACCGGCGAGGTCGTCGCCCTTGCGAAAGCGGGGTAGGCCGGTGATGGGGAGGATCTCCAGGGCGCCGGGAGCAGCGTGGTCCCCGAGGTCTGCGGTGTACTCACTCATAGGACACGCCGACGAGATCGCAGGCCGCGCGGACCATCTGGGCGGTCGTGGTGGGGTCGGTCATCAGCAGGGGTACCGACTGCACCGCGACACCGGGCACGTCGGCGGTGTCGCCTGTGGCGATGAGCCAGCCATCGAGGACCCCGTTCTCAGAACGGGCGCCGTAGTGTCGCCCGACCGCTTCCGCGGTCGTCTCGACACCGATGACCGACAGACATTCATCGGCCATGCCGCGCAGTGGACGATTGTCGATGATGGGGGAGATGCCTACGACCGGCGCGCTGGTGGTCCGCAACGCGCCGCGCACGCCGGGAACCGACAGGATCGCACCCACGCTGACAACAGGGTTCGATGGCGCCATCAGGATGATGTCGGCGTCGGCGATCGCCTCGAGCACGCCCGGGGCGGCCTTCGCATCGTCGGAACCCACCTGGGCGAAACCGTCGGTCGGTATCTGGGCGCGGTAGCGAACCCACCACTCCTGGAAATGGATGGCGACCTTCTCTTCGGCCTCTCCGTCGCCGCTGCCCGGCCGGGTCACGACGACGTGGGTCTCGTGGCGGTCGTCGGTGGCCGGCAGCAGCCGCACACCCGGGTCCCACCGCTTGCACAGTGCGGCAGTGATGTCGCTGAGGCGGTAACCCGCGTCGAGCATCTGGGTCCGGATGAGGTGGGTGGCGAGATCTCGGTCGCCCAGGCCGAACCAGTCGGGGTCACCGCCGTACGCGGCCAATTCTTCTTTGGCATGCCAGGTTTCCGCCCGCCGGCCCCAGCCCCGTTCGGGGTCGATGCCGTCGCCGAGCGTGTACATGCAGGTATCGAGGTCAGGACAGATCCTCACCCCGTGCATCCATGCGTCGTCGCCGACGTTCACGATCGCCGTCACCTCATGCGGGGACGGGACGCGTCCGGACGCGAGCACCTCTGGGAACGCGGTGGGTCCCAGAAGCGTGCGTACCCCTTGCAGAAACCGGGCGCCACCGACGCCACCGACGAGAACCGTCACCTTCACAGGGAACCAGGGTAGGCGGTCTTCCGAAGTGCCTCGCACCGAGCCGACTACACGTAACGTTGGGGACAGGGGTGTAGTGAGGACGACCGGAGTCCGGGGCGCGTTCGAACTGTTCGATACTCTTGGGTGCACTTTTCAGTGGCGATTTCGGCATCAACCCCGTGTCGAGACTCGGGAATCGGCGGTGGGGGTGATAAAGCAATTTCCCGCTGAGCTTGACCTGGACACCTGAAACCGTGTCTAATCACATCAGTGTCATTCCAAGTTTTGACAGCGAGAATTGTTGCAGGACTTGGTGATCGATCACTTGTTCGAATCAGATTGACCAACTGCACAATTCGAAGTGAGATGAGGAGGCGGGACGATGGCTCTTGAACACGTGGCTACCAACAGCCTTGAACCGCAAGTCGATTCGCAATCGAACGCAACCGAAAACCAACTAGATGATCGTCCTCGCCTGAGCCTGGTCACATCCGCATTCGATGATATGTTCGAAGACATCGAAGACCAGTGGCAGGACCGTGCGCTGTGCGCACAGACCGACCCGGAGGCGTTCTTCCCCGAAAAGGGTGGATCGACTCGGGAAGCAAAGCGCATCTGCCAGGGCTGCGAGGTGCGTTCTGAATGCCTTGAGTATGCCCTGCACAAGGACGAGCGGTTCGGCATCTGGGGCGGGTTGTCCGAACGGGAGCGCCGGCGTATCAAGCGCGGCATCGTCTGACCTTCTGAGCCTGAATTTTGTTGTACCGCAATAACTCTTGAGTTGCCGGCGCTTGTCCCGGTGACGTCACGATGGTGGGTCGATGGTGTCCTCGTCGACGCCGAGGTGGGCTGCCACCTGCTGGACCAGCACCTCGTGAATCAGATCCAACAGATCCGCGCCCTTCGTCGCGCGACTCTCCAGCGGCCTGCGAAACAGCAGAATCCGCGCCTTCGTGGCCCTACCTGCGGAGTCCATACCGGACGGGATGAGCCTGGCCAGGGGGATGGGGCCATCCGCGGTGACCTCCGCAGGCCACTGGACGGTATCGGGGTCCCTCGGCAACATTCGAGGCACGTCGTCGACGGCGAGGTCCAATCCGGTCAGCCGGCTGTGCCATCGCGCGTCGATCTCGGCGAATGCCTCCAGAACCATCGCGTCGAAGCTCTGGGCCCGGCTCGTCCAGGCGGGCACATGCGGCGGAAGCAGTGTCGACCGCAATCCGCGACCACGACGATCCCTGACCCGCGGAACACCGCGACCACTACGGCGACGCCGCGGGCGGGCCTGTGGAGGTCGAATGTGAGCCATAGGCCGCAAGTCTAAGCAGTCGGCTGCGGTGTGTCCTGCTTCGACCCGCCGGGTGGTCGGGATAATCTTCCTACCGTGAGGCTCCCACGTCAGTGTTCCAGGCCCGGCTGCGCCAATCCGGCGGTGGCAACCCTGACTTTTGTGTATTCAGATTCCACCGCCGTCGTCGGGCCGCTGGCCACGTCGGCCGAACCGCACTCCTGGGATCTCTGCGACACCCACGCAACCCGGATCACTGTCCCGCGCGGCTGGGAGATGCTGCGCAGCGAGGGCGGCTTCGCCCCGCCACTGCGCGACGAGGACGATCTGACCGCGTTGGCCGACGTCGTGCGTGAGGCATCAGGCGGGGGATTGGTGCCGCGGTCGGCTCCCGTCGCCTCGTCCGACGCCTCGAGTCCGCGTATCCGCTCGCATGGTCGCCGCGAGGAGTCCCTCAGCGGGCCCGATCCGCTTCCCCGCCCACGACCCGGCCGCCGGGGACATCTTCGAGTCCTGCCTGATCCCGTCGACTGAGTTCCTCGGTCTCGGTCATCGCAGCGCTCGGCAGATCGACCATGTCGGCCTCGGGCTTGTCGACGGCTCGCCTGGCTCTGCGCCGGGACCATGCTTTTTCGCCGTAGTTGCTGCCGATCATCACCAGCGCGGCCAGGCCCCAGCCGAGTAACACGTCGATCACATAGTGCTCCGCCGAATAGACGAGCGTGAACGCCATGATGAGCGCATAGCCGGTGAACAGGGTGCGACCGAGGGCCTTGGTGCGGGACCACATGAACATCGCGAGCAGCGCCGTCACACCCGCGTGCAACGACGGGATCGCCGCCACCTGGTTGGACTTCTCCTGGCCCTGCTCGAGAACCGTCCGGACCGGGCCGAAGTGCAAGACGTCCCAGCCGCGGCTCGAGATCCGTTCGGTGTACGGCGCTGCGCCGGGGTTGGTTGGCTCGACCGGGCCGAGGAGTCCGCCGCCGGGAGCGTCCTGGACCGGTTCGGTGATGCAGGGCGGAAAGGCCGGGCCGTCGACAACTTCTGCCGTGGTGCACTTTGCCGCGGCCCATGGCGGCGCGGCGGGAACCATGATGTACCCGATCAGCCCGAGGAAGAAGATCGCGACGAAGCGCAGGACGAACTTCTTCCACTGGACCCGATCGCGCAGCCAGAGGTAGCCGGCCAACGCGTACGGGACGATGAAGTAAGACATGTAGACAGCGCTGGTGATGACTTCCCACCACTGGGGCTCTGCCATTTTGAGGTGTTCCTGCAACCACACGGTCGGCACGACACCGAACATCCAGCGATCCGCATCGACAGGCCATTCCCACTGCGTCGGCATCCCCAGGAATGCGGCGATACCCCGGGTGGAGTCGTAGACCGCGAGGAGGATGCCGAACGGGAGCCAATCGCGGACGACAGACAGGATGTTGCGGCGTCCGATCGATGCGGCCGCGAGCCCGATCGCGATGGCGAGCAGGACGTACGACCTGCTGAACGACATCGTCCGAGTGCCGAGCAGCACGAGGAGCGTGAGGGCCCAGATCGTCACGGTCACCCGGCGCACGAGGACCAGGTCGAATGTGGTGGACCCGAACCGCGCCGCGGTGAACTCGGCGAAACGCACCCGGGAGTACCAGGATGGAGTCGGGTCTTCGGTGTGCTTACTCTGCAGTTCCGTCATGGTTATCCGGCGGCCCCGTTGCCCGCGATCGCTCGCGGGCCACTGAAAGCGGACCTCGACCCGACTAGGGTTGAACACATGCGGGACTCTTCGAGTCCCCGATCACGCACCCGCACATGACAAGAAGGAGCCAACCTGTGAGTGGTCCCGCAAAGGTCTTCAGTTCCGAACTCGTGAGCGCTGTCATCAAGGCCTACGACGTGCGTGGACTGGTGGGGAGCCAGATCGACGAGGATTTCGTCAGGGCGGTCGGAGCTTCGTTCGCGCGGCTGATGCGGGCCGAAGGTCAGAGTGCCCTGGTGGTCGGCCACGACATGCGTGAATCGTCGCCGGTGCTGGCCGCGGCCTTTGCCGATGGCGCGTTGGCCGAGGGGCTGGACGTGACGATGATCGGTCTGGCCTCCACCGATCAGCTCTACTACGCATCGGGTGATCTCGACCGGCCCGGGGCGATGTTCACCGCGAGTCACAACCCCGCGAGTTACAACGGCATCAAGTTGTGCCGGGCGGGCGCCAAACCGGTCGGCCAGGACACCGGTCTCGCCACCATCTCGGCGGAACTGGTCGATGGCGTGTCCACACCTGAGGTCGCCAGGGGAACTCTCACCGAGCGCGACGTACTCGCGGACTATGCGGCGTTTCTGCACAAGCTCGTCGATCTTTCCGGTCTGCGGCACTTGACGGTCGCCGTCGATGCGGGCAATGGCATGGGAGGTCACACAGTTCCGGTGGTCCTCGGCGGTTGCGAGGTGTTCACCGTACGGCCACTCTACTTCGAGCTCGACGGAACCTTTCCCAACCACGAGGCGAATCCGCTCGATCCAAAGAATCTGATCGACCTGCAGGCCTACGTCACAGAGACGGGCGCCGACATCGGGTTGGCGTTCGATGGTGACGCAGACCGCTGTTTTGTGGTCGATGAGCTGGGTGAACCGGTTTCGCCGTCGGCGGTGACCGCGCTCGTGGCCGAGCGGGAACTCGCGAAGAACCCCGGTGCTTCCGTGATCCACAATCTGATCACCTCACGGGCGGTTCCTGAACTCGTCCGCGAGTTGGGTGGTACTCCGGTGGTCACGCGAGTTGGGCATTCGTTCATCAAGCAACAGATGGCCGAAACAGGCGCGGTTTTCGGCGGCGAGCATTCGGCGCACTACTATTTCCGCGACTTCTGGGGTGCCGACTCGGGACTGCTCGCCGCGCTCCACGTCCTGGCCGCCCTCGGGGCGTCCGACGAGCCGCTGTCGAAAATCATGTCCCGCTACGAACGTTATTCGAACTCGGGCGAGATCAATTCCACGGTGGACGACCAGGCCGCCCGCACGGCGGCAGTGTTGGCGGAGTTCGCCGATGAGACCGCGGGCACCACCAGGATGGACGGGGTGACGGTCGACCTGACCGATGGCTCGTGGTTCAACCTGCGTGCCTCGAACACCGAGCCGCTGCTGCGGCTCAATGTGGAGGCGGCGTCGCCCTCGCGCGTCGACGCACTGGTGGAGCGGATCCTCGGGGTGGTTCGGGGTTGAGAGCGGAACGTTGCCGGGCAGACGTCGACGGGTCGTGGGCTTGCGTGTGAGACGCCGCCTGATCGGCTCGGAGCACTAGGCTGGTGACATGCTGACCGGAGCTCCCGACCTCGACGATGTCGCCGCCCTGACGGATGCCGACGTCGAAGGTCTGCTGCCCGCGTCCGCGCTGGCCGGAGCACAGGTGCGTGCCGTTGTCGCGGCACGCGAGGAAGGTGCGCTCGAGCCGTTGCGGCATCTGCGGCCTCGCGCGGTCGTCGTCGTCTGCGGCGACGGGACTGCCGGACGCGCGACGGATCTGGTGCTGGCCCTGGTCGGCCCGCATATCGACGTGCCACTCATCAAGACCGCCGTCCTGCCGTCGTGGATCGGGCCGTTGGATGTGGTGGTCGTCGCCGGCGACGACGCGGGTGATCCGCGTCTTGCCGAGGCCGCGTCGAGGGCAGGTCGGAGACAGGCCGAGGTCGTTGTCGCCGGGCCTCTCGAGGGTCCGTTGCGCGAATCCCTTGGTGGACCGGTGCTCGACATGTCCCCGCGGATACGCGTACTCGAACGTTTCCGGTTCGCACACTACGTTTCGGTGCTCGTCGCGGTGCTCGACAACCTGGATGCTGTCCGGATGTCCGGCGAGCGGGCGAAGCTGGCGGAGCTGGCTGACGAACTCGACCGAGAAGCGGCAGGCAACCATCCCGGTAACGAGATGTTCCACAACGCTGCCAAGGAACTCGCCGCCCGGGTGGTCGGCAGACCGACCGTGTGGACCGCGGAGACCCCGGCCGGAATGGCTCTGGCCGCACACGCGGCGCGAACCTTCTTCGCGAGCGCTGGAAGTATCAGTGTGGCAACGGATCTGCATGACGTGGTGGCCGCGGGGCGGCTGCTGCACGGCGCGGCGTTGCCCACCGACTACGATCCAATCTTCCATGATGCGCAGATCGACGGTCCTGCCGCCGAACCGGTACGAGTCCAAGTGCTCACCACCCCCGATCGGGAATGGCTTGCCCGTCGTCTCACCGCGACCCTGCCGGAGGTCGACATACAGATCAGCGGTCCCGCCGAAGCACCGACCGGCGAGTCGCCGCCGTCGGGCCCGCCTGGGTTGGGAGATCTTGTGCCTCTGATGATCCTTGCGCTGCGGACCGATATGGCCGGTGCCTATCTGCGACTGGTGGGGGAACGCTGATGCGCCTGCTCGACGGCGTGGTCAGACCGTATGCCTGGGGGTCGCGGACCGCGTTGGCCGATCTGCGTGGATTGCCGACCCCGAGTGCTCACCCCGAAGCGGAGTTGTGGTTCGGCGCGCATCCGGCGGCGCCGGCGCCGGCGCACGATGGCAACTCGACAGCGACGCTGCTCGAGGTGATCGATTCTGATCCCGCGGGTCAGCTCGGCGCACAGTGTGCTGACCAATTCGGCGGACGTCTGCCGTTCTTGTTGAAGGTGCTCGCGGCAGAAGAACCGCTGTCCCTGCAGGCGCATCCCAGCCTGGAGCAGGCGAAGGAGGGATTCGCGCGCGAGAATGCGCAGGGGATCGAGGTCGGGGCCGCCAACCGTAATTACCGCGACGACAACCACAAACCGGAACTCGTCGTCGCTCTCACCGATTTCGATGCGCTCGCAGGCTTTCGCGATATCGCCGACACCGTCGAGTTGCTGCGGGTCTTGCAGGTACCTGAGTTGGACAGCCATCTGGGTATGCTTGCGGGGCAACCTGATCCGCAGGGGCTCCGAGCCCTGTTCACCACGTGGATCACCCTTCCGGAATCGGCGTTGTCGGTGCTGATCCCGGCCGTTCTGGCCGGGGCGATCCGATACCTCGAATCCGGGCAGACGCAATTCGCACTCGTGGCCCGGACCCTGCTCGAGATCGGCGAGAACTACCCGACGGATCCCGGGGTGCTCGCCGTGTTGCTGCTGAACCGGGTCGCTTTGAAACCCGGGCAGGGACTCTTCCTCCCGGCCGGCAATCTGCACGCGTACCTCGGTGGTACGGCCATCGAGGTGATGGCGAACTCCGACAACGTCTTGCGTGGAGGGCTGACACCCAAGCACGTCGACGTCCCGGAACTGCTCCGCGTGCTCGACTTCACCCCTGTCACCCCAGCGGACATCGCCCCGACGGTGCACACCGTCAACGCCGAAATGATCTATCAGGCGCCGGTTTCGGAGTTCCGGCTGTCCAAGGTGGAGTTGGACGGAACCGGTATGCGCCGGCCATCATCGATCTTGTTCGATGTCCCCGGCCCGCAGATCCTGCTGTGTACCTCCGGATCGATCGAACTGCGCGGATCGGCCAAGCAGTTGCTCGTACCGCAAGGGTCTGCGGCCTGGATCGGCGACGATGAGCCCGACGTCGTGGTGCACGCGGCGTCGGCCCATTCGACGTTTTTCCGTGCGCTTGTGCCGGGCAACTTCTGACTTTCCCCCGTCGAGGCCGCGTCGACCGGGTTCAGACCCCTCAGGTGACCGGATCGGGTCTACGGTCAGCTCTGGCGTGCCATCGACGGGAGGCTGTGCCCGATGAATCCGATCTCGTCTGGCGTGGCGACCATCGTCACCATCGTTGAACCGCTGGGCGTGCCGACCCAGATGTCCTGTGGCGCTGCGTGGTTCTGTTTCAGCCGAACGTCGGCCTCGGTGCTGTCGGTGCCCGGCGGCAGCAGCATGATGATCGTTGGCGCGTCGACTGCGACAGGCGACATCCCGTGGAAGACCGCCACCGTGAAGTGACCCGGCGAGACCCGGCCGCCGGCGAGGGCCAACAATCCGGGGTCGCCGACCGCCGTCACGAACTGGTGCCACTGAGCGGGATCGTCGGTGTGGACCAGCACGCGGGCGCCCACCGCGATCGCCCGCAGCAGCACCTGCTGGGCCAGATGCAGACCGCCACTGATGGCGACGACGTGTGGACCGCCTCCGAGCAGGTCGACGGCGACGGCGCGGCCACTGTGATCGGCGCCGATGAGCTGGCCGCATCCGGCAGCTGACAAGCGCAGGGCCGCCAGTGATTCGAGGGTGTGCGCCTGTTCGCCGACGGCCGGCAACGCGTCCGCCGCACCGACCGGCAGGCTCGCGGCGAGGGCGGCACGCTGACGGCCGACGAGGTCGATCAGTCCGTCGATCACCGGCTCGTCGTCACCGAGTGTGTTGAAGCGGACGAGCGCGCGGAGCGACGTCGTGCGGTCGCCCGCGGACCTCAGCCTGAGGGTGAGGGTGGTCGAGAGTGAGGGGACCGCCCACACCGAGCCGAGCATCGACGGCAGATGCTCGGGATCGACAGCGTAGGTCCGCATCCGGAGGCGGTCGGTGGTGACCGAGTCCCAATCCTCCCTGGCGGAACCGGAGTCGGCGCCATGCGCCAACTGTGTTGTCGCCGCGGTGATCTGGGCGGCGGAGAGGATGCTCACCGACAATCCGCGTTCGGCGATCCGGTTCGCGACCCTGCGGGTGGCGACGATGGCGGTACGCAGCGCACCCTCGGAGCCACCGCCGCGGCGGGCGACAGCGTCGGGACACCGCGTGGGGTCGAGACGCAGCACCACCAGCACCGAGCGGTACGCCGTGGCGGGCAGCGGTCCCAGGGTGCGTCGGTACACCTGTGCCACCCGACCCGTGCCGTGCGTGCGGATCCCGTGACTGATCACGTCGATCGACTCGAGGGCGATGTCGAATTGGTCGACGCACTCCGCCAGCGTCGACAGGGGTACGGCGGGGCCGCCGGTGCTTCGACCGGGGTCGAGGAAGTTCAAACCAGGTGCGGGGGTGTCGATACGGACGACGGTCACCATGCACGCGCCGTCCCAACGTGCGCCGATCGGACCTGCTTCGGGAACCGGGATGTCGAAGGGGGCCTGATCAGGCTTGGAACCGTCGGACTGGGGCGACCCGAACACCTGACGGCGCCACAGACCCACGCGGAGACCGATGCGCCTCGCGCCCGACATCCGTCCGGGTAGCGCGACCAGCATCAGCGACGCCGCGACGGCGACAGCCACAGCACACCACCACAGGGCACCGGCGTCGTAGGACAACACCAGAGCCCCCGCGATCAATAGTTCGATCCACACGATCGAGCTCCGCTGCGATACGCCCGGCCCGACGATCTTCATGAAATCCCCCACACCCATCGTCCCCCGCGATGCTGCTATACGCTACACCGCGGGAGGACGGGGGGTACGGCTGTGCCGGCTCAATTGACGACAAAGGCTCAGGTCAATGGCTATCGCTTTTTGCTGCGCCGACTCGAGCATGCGCTGATCCGGCGCGACGTGAGGATGCTGCACGATCCGATGCGTTCGCAGATGCGCTCACTGATGGTCGGTGTGGTGCTCGCGGTACTCGTCGTGGCTGGATTCGGTGTGTATGGGTTGATCAAACCGCAGGGCGCGGTGGGGAATTCGAAGATCATCGTGAGCAAGAAGGCGGGCGCGACGTATGTCGTCGTCGACGGTCGTCTGCATCCGGTGCTCAATCTCACCTCTGCCCGGTTGATCATCGGTACCGACGATTCGCCGAAATCGGTGGGTGAGAAGAAGCTCACCGGGTACCCCCGGGGTCCGCTCCTGGGCATCCCCGGCGCGCCTACTGCTCTGCCTGGGCCGGCTAACAAGGGGCAGTCGAACTGGACGGTCTGTGACACCGTCGTGGCGGGGCAGGTGACCACGGTCGCCGCGACCGCCGAACCTGAGCTCGGCGACCAGATCCGGGCCGCAGGCGGTGGGGAAGCGGTGTTGGTGTCAGCGGGCGATGAGGTGTTCCTGGTCGCGGGCGGCACGCGGTCTCGCGTCGACGTCGGCAGTGTCCCGGTGCGGCGGGCCCTGGACATCGACGGTGCAGATGTACGACCCATCAGCCCCGGTGTCCTCAACGCGCTCCCGGAGGTCGATCCGCTTGTGGTGCCGGCCATCCCGAACAGGGGTGCCCCCTCTGCACTCGGTCGCGACATCCCGATCGGCGCTGTGATCAAGGCTACGACGCTGACGGGCGAGCCGACGTTCTACGTCGCGTTGGCGCAGGGCGTGCAGCAGATCGGTGAGGTCGCGGCCGAGGTCATTCGACAGGCCGACCCCGTCGGGGGTGACAGCGTCCCGACCGTGAGTCCGGCAGAGTTGACCGGGGTTGAGACGGTGAGCCTTCTCCCGGTGGACGAGTTCCCGGTGAAGGTGCCCCGATGGGCTGGTGTCGAGGCCGATCCCGTGCTGTGTCACGCATGGTCGAGGTCTGCCGACGATCACGAAGCGGACGCGCGGTTGCTGCTCGGCTCGATACTGCCGTTGGGCACGCGCGAGATGCCCGTCGTACTCGCCGGTGCCGACGGCCCCGGCCCGGGCCTGGACGCGGTCTTCGTCGAACCGGGGCGCGGGCATCTCATCCAGGTGACCGGATCCGAACCGGACAGCACCCGCGCGGAATCGCTGTTCTACGTCAACGATTCAGGTGTCCGTTACGGGATCCCAGACCTGGACACCGCCGCGACCATCGGGCTCGGGGACACCCCCGCTCTGGCGCCGTGGTCGATCGTGTCGCTGCTCGCGGCCGGGCCAACCCTGTCCCGAGACAACGCCCTGGTGTCGCACGATGGCATGGCGCCGGATCCGGCCGGCAGTCGAATCGAGCCGCCGACCTGAACGACGGGTCAGGGTAGAGGACGTAGCGCGCGGACCAGGTTCTCCCAGTAGTCGCCGATCTCCTCCACGGACATTCGGTCGTTGTTGCGCATGTGATGGATCGCAGGTGCTTCCAGCGGAGCCAGCACAGCCATGCACATCACTTCGAGGTTTCCGCGGAAGCCGATCTGCGTCAACAGCATTCGTGTGTGCATGACAACGACGGTGCGGGTGGGGTGACTGAAGCGCTGGGGACCGGTGTCCTCGGCCTCGAGGAGGATGTCGAGGTGTGCCGAAGCCGTCGCCAGGCGGGCCCGTCCGAACGCGATCAAGCGATCGAGCGGGTCGACCCGCTCACCGGGCGCTCCGGGACCCAGCGGCGCGGGCCCGGTCAAGAAGGCCTGCTGCAACTGCATCTCGGAATGGTTGAGCAGTGCGAGCATCAGGCCGGTCCGGTTGCCGAATCTACGGAAGACGGTGCCTTTGCCGACGCCGGCCTCGCGAGCGACCGCGTCCATGGTCACCGCCGAGGCCCCCTGCGATTCGATCAGGCGGGTTGCGGCCTCCATGAGTAATTGGCGGTTGCGAGCGGCGTCGGCACGCTCGGATTCACCCGACTCGGGGACTGGGAACACATGCTCGTGGGCGTTCGACAGCGGCAGCGCCCTGTCGGTTGCGGCGGTGGGCGCGGCGGCGGGTGTGGGTGAGCCGAGACCGACAACCGGCAGCGCAGTGCTGTTGCCGGTGTGCTGGGGGTCCACACCCTGCGACGGGTGCCGAGAGGGCGTTGACACAACCCTGACTGTATCGGGTACCAAGATCGGGAATGGATTCGGACCACGGTCCGTTTGAGGTGGTGTCATGTGATCGACGCGAGAAGACCCGGGCGATCAACGGCCCGGATGAAGGAGGACTGTGATGGGCGACGAGAACAATACGAAGATCCTGGTGCTGGTCGGAAGTCTGCGGAAGGGCTCGGTCAACCGCTCCCTCGCTCAGGTGGCGGCGGACAATGCTCCTGCCGGCGTCGAGGTTCAGATGTATGCAGGCCTGGAGTTGCTGCCCTTTTACAACGAGGACATCGACGTCGAACCGGTGAATGCCGAGGTCGTCCGGCTGCGCGCGGCCGTCGGGGACGCCGATGCCGTGCTGATCTCGACCCCGGAATACAACGGGACGATTCCTGCCGTCTTGAAGAACGCGATCGACTGGCTTTCCCGTCCATACGGTGCAGGTGCGATCACGGGTAAGTCCGTTGGCGTCCTGGGCGCCGCACTGGCGCAGTTCGGCGGCAAATGGTCGCACGACGACACCAGTCGCGCGGTGGGTATCGCCGGCGGCCGCGTGGTCGAGGACATCGAACTCCACCTCCCGATCGGGCGGCTGGAAGGCCGACCGGTCACCGACGTTCCCGAGGTCGTCGAGCAGCTGCGGCAGGCCGTCACCGTGCTCGCTGCCGCAACCACCGAGGTTGCTGCCTGATCTTCCCCACAAACGTCCCCGTCAGCAGTGTCCGAGGGAACGCCGCCCTCGGACACTGCCGACGGGGACGTTTGTGTCCGCCGCATCATGGATTCTCGATCTGTGACGCACGACACGCCGGGACACGCCGGAATTCACGCTGGTGCACACACGCGACCTGGGACTTTCATGAATGTCATTCGCAACGTGTTGTGTTGTTCCCGAATGTCAGGCACTAGGTGTAGTGTTTGGAACACTGAACGGCCGCCAGGGGTTGAACCTGAGGAACAACACCGACAAGCCGACAGAATCAAGATTTGAAACACGTTTGAGCAGGTCGCGTCAACCGACCGTCGGCACGTCAAGAGGGAGTTCTGGGGATATGACAGCTTCGGCCACCGCAACCATCACCGTCTACACCAAGCCTGCGTGCGTGCAGTGCAACGCCACGTACAAGGCCCTCGACAAGAACGGTCTCGCGTACGAGATCGTCGACATCACCGAAGACTCTGACGCCCGCGACTACGTCATGGCCCTCGGTTACCTGCAGGCACCTGTTGTCGTCACCGGTGACAGCCACTGGTCGGGTTTCCGCCCCGATCGCATCAAGGCGCTCGTCACAGCAGCTGCCTGATCCATCGTTCTCAGCTCTACCCGTCGGCAACATCGTGGAGGTCGGGATATGGGGAAGATTCCCGGACGCTCCGCACCCGCAGAGTTCTCCGAGGCGCCGCTGATCGTCTACTTCTCGAGCGTCTCGGAGAACACGCACCGATTCGTCGAAAAGCTCGGACTGCGAGCGCGCCGGATCCCGCTGATCGATCACGACGGCAGTTTCACCGTCGATGAGCCCTACGTTCTGATCTGCCCCACCTATGGTGGCGGTAAGACATCGGGCGGACACGGAGCCGAAGGCGGAGCTGGACCGGTCAAGAGCGCCGGCGGCTTCGTTCCGAAGCAGGTCATCAGGTTTCTGAACAACCCACACAACCGTTCCCTGATCACCGCTGTCATAGCGGCAGGGAATACTAACTTCGGTGAAGAGTTCTGTTTCGCCGGAGACATCATCTCGCGTAAATGCCAGGTGCCCTATCTGTATCGGTTCGAGCTGATGGGTGACACCGAGGACGTCGAGCGGGTCCAGACCGGACTCCACCACTTCGCCCAAAGATCATCTGCCCCAGACCAAACAGCCCCAGACCACGCCCAGGAGTCGTCACAGTGTCGCCAACCGCAACCCCAGTAACCGATGCGCGAGTAGACGCCTCGGCCAGCAAGTCCGGTACCCACGCCGACCCGTCGGGGCGCGACCCGGGTGAGATGGACTACCACTCGCTCAACGCGATGCTGAACCTGTACGACGCCGACGGCAAGATCCAGTTCGAGAAGGATCGCGAGGCGGCCAACCAGTACTTCCTGCAGCACGTCAACCAGAACACCGTCTTCTTCCACAACCTGGAAGAGAAGCTCAAGTACCTCGTCGAGGAAAACTATTACGAGCCCGAGGTTTTGGCGAAGTACGACCGTGAGTTCGTCAAGGGACTCTTCGATCACGCCTACAGCAAGAAGTTCCGCTTCCCGACTTTCCTGGGCGCGTTCAAGTACTACACCTCGTACACGCTGAAGACGTTCGACGGCAAACGCTATCTCGAGCGATTCGAGGATCGGGTGTCGATGGTGGCGCTGACCCTCGCCGACGGCGACACCGCGTTGGCTCGCGACCTGGTCGACGAGATCATCGAAGGCCGCTTCCAACCGGCCACCCCCACGTTCCTGAACTCCGGTAAGAAGCAGCGCGGGGAGCCCGTGTCATGCTTCTTGCTGCGTATCGAAGACAACATGGAATCGATCGGTCGCTCGATCAACTCTGCGCTGCAGCTGTCCAAGCGGGGCGGCGGAGTTGCGCTGCTGCTGAGCAACATTCGTGAGCACGGCGCGCCGATCAAGAAGATCGAGAACCAGAGCTCGGGTGTCATCCCGATCATGAAGCTGCTCGAGGACTCGTTCAGCTAC
Organism: Williamsia soli; assembly: GCF_017377795.1. Taxonomy (GTDB): domain Bacteria; phylum Actinomycetota; class Actinomycetes; order Mycobacteriales; family Mycobacteriaceae; genus Williamsia; species Williamsia soli. Next base: position 121,584 of record NZ_JAFRDR010000004.1, read on the forward strand.
GCCAATCAGCTCGGGGCCCGTCAGGGTGCGGGCGCGGTGTACCTGCACGCGCACCACCCCGACATCTACCGCTTCCTCGACACCAAACGCGAGAACGCCGACGAGAAGATCCGGATCAAGACGCTCTCGCTCGGTGTCGTGATCCCGGACATCACGTTCGAACTCGCCAAGCGCAACGACGACATGTACCTGTTCAGCCCGTACGACGTCGAACGTATCTACGGGGTGCCGTTCGCCGACATCAGCGTCTCCGAGAAGTACCACGAGATGGTCGAGGACCGTCGGATCCGCAAGACCAAGATCAAGGCGCGCGAGTTCTTCCAGACCCTGGCGGAGCTGCAGTTCGAATCGGGCTACCCGTACATCATGTTCGAGGACACGGTGAACAACGCCAACCCGATCGACGGCAAGATCACCCACTCCAACCTGTGCTCGGAGATCCTGCAGGTCTCGACCGCCTCGACGTTCAACGACGACCTCTCGTACTCCCGTGTGGGCAAGGACATCTCGTGCAACCTCGGGTCGCTCAACATCGCCAAGACGATGGACTCTCCGGACATCGCGCACACCATCGAGACCGCCATCCGTGGATTGACCGCGGTGTCGGATCAGACCGCGATCACCTCGGTGCCGTCGATCCAGGAGGGCAACGACTCCTCGCACGCCATCGGCCTCGGCCAGATGAACCTGCACGGATACCTCGCCCGTGAGCGGATCTACTACGGATCCGAAGAGGGCATCGACTTCACGAACATCTACTTCTACACGGTGCTGTTCTATGCCTTGCGGGCCTCGAACCGGATCGCCAAGGAGCGCGGCAAGGCGTTCGGTGGGTTCGAGCGGTCCAAGTACGCCACCGGTGAGTTCTTCGACAAGTACCTCGAGAAGACCTGGGAACCGGAGACCGACAAGGTCCGGGACCTGTTCGGGCAGGCGGGGATCGCGATTCCGACGCAGGACGAATGGCGCGAACTCAAGGCGAGCGTGCAGGAACACGGCATCTACAACCAGAACCTGCAGGCGGTTCCGCCGACCGGTTCGATCAGCTACATCAACCACTCGACGAGCTCGATCCACCCGGTGGCGGCCAAGATCGAGATCCGCAAAGAGGGCAAGATCGGCCGCGTCTACTACCCGGCGCCTTTCATGGACAACGACAACCTGGGCTACTACCAGGACGCGTACGAGATCGGCTACGAGAAGATCATCGACACGTATGCCGCCGCCACCCAGCATGTCGACCAGGGTCTGAGTCTGACGCTGTTCTTCAAGGACACCGCCACCACCCGCGACGTCAACAAGGCGCAGATCTACGCGTGGCGTAAGGGCATCAAGACGCTCTATTACATCCGCCTGCGCCAGATGGCTCTCGAGGGGACCGAGGTGGAAAATTGCGTCTCATGCATGCTGTAAACATCTGGAATACAACACCTTCGAACATCAGGGGAGCCCGATGACGTCCACCCAGAGCCACAGCCCGGCCGACGGAGCGCCGATCAAGCTGGTCAGCCGGGTCTCGGCGATCAACTGGAACCGCGTACCCGACGAGAAGGACGCGGAGGTCTGGGATCGTCTGACCGGCAACTTCTGGTTGCCGGAAAAAGTGCCGGTGTCCAACGACATCCCGTCGTGGGGGACGCTCACCGAGGTCGAGAAGCAGCTCACCATGCGGGTCTTCACCGGCCTGACGCTGCTCGACACCATCCAGGGCACCGTCGGCGCCGTCAGCCTCATCCCGGATGCGAGCACCCCGCACGAAGAGGCGGTGCTGACCAACATCGCGTTCATGGAGTCGGTGCACGCCAAGAGCTACAGCTCGATCTTCTCTACGCTGTGCTCCACCAAGGACATCGACGAGGCGTTCCGGTGGTCCGAGGAGAACGAGCAGCTGCAGACCAAAGCGCGCATCGTGATGGACTACTACCGTGGCGACGACCCTCTCAAGCGCAAGATCGCCTCGACGCTGCTCGAGTCGTTCCTCTTCTACAGCGGTTTCTATCTGCCGATGTACTGGTCGTCGCGCGCCAAGCTCACCAACACCGCCGACCTGATCCGGTTGATCATCCGCGACGAGGCCGTCCACGGGTACTACATCGGCTACAAGTACCAGCGCGCGTTGGAGACCCAGTCGCCCGAGCGTCGTCAAGAACTGAAGGACTACACCTTCGAGCTGCTGTTCGAGCTCTACGACAACGAGACCGATTACACCGAGGCGCTCTACGACGACGTCGGTCTCAGTGAAGACGTCAAGAAGTTCTTGCGCTACAACGCCAACAAGGCGCTGATGAACCTCGGTTACGAGGCGATGTTCCCGCGGGATGAGACCGACGTGAACCCGGCAATCCTGTCGGCGCTCTCACCGAACGCCGACGAGAACCACGACTTCTTCTCGGGATCCGGCAGCTCCTACGTCATCGGTAAGGCCATCAACACCGAAGACGAGGACTGGGACTTCTAGCCCACCCAGAAGTTCGCGCCACCTACGATGAAACGCGCCAGTAGCAGCTGGCGCGTTTCGTCGTAAGTGGCGCGAATTCTGTTGGGGGAGTCCAAGCACAACGCTCCACCGGCCGCGTGGCCAGTGGAGCGTTTCTGTGCAGAGCCCCCGCCCCGATCTCAGGCAGAAACTTCTTCGAGCTTTCCGGTGGCGACATCGAAGATGAAGCCGCGCAAGGATGTGGTCTTGGTGACGAACGGGGAGTTCTCGATGCGGGCCAGTGACTGTTTCACGTCCTCGTGAAGGTCGGGGAACGCCTCGGCCGACCAGGGCGGCTTGACACCGAGCTCATCCTGGATGCCGCGCTTGAACTCGTCGTCGGTGAACGTGAGCATTCCGCAGTCGGTGTGGTGGATCAGGATGATCTCGGTGGTGCCGAGCAAACGCTGACTGATGGCGAGCGAGCGGATCTCGTCGTCGGTGACGACGCCGCCTGCGTTGCGGATGACGTGCGCCTCACCGTCCTTGAGTCCGAGAATGCGGTAGACGTCGAGGCGAGCGTCCATGCACGCGACGACTGCTACATGGCGACTCGGCGGTAGCGGAAGGGGGCCGGAGAACTCCGCCGCGTAAGCGCGGTTGTTGTCCAGGTATTCGTCGGTGACAGTCATGCAGTCATGCTCATGGGTGCATCAGTTGGGGCACAGGGTTGTCCTCAGGGTGATTCCAATCCCATCCGTTACTCCGACCCTGCCGAATGGTTGACCTGCAGATCAGTTCAGGGAGTCCCGGACATTCCCCAGCACGACATTTGCAGCCGACAGGCCGCCTGAGCTGTACCAGACGTCATCGGCAACGATCAGCACCCGACGCCAGCTCGGAGCGCCCATGTCCAGCCAGCGGTCGCTCTCCATGACGGACGTGCCGTACTTCTCGCCGTCCGTGCCCTGGAAACTGACGTAGACGACGTCGCCGTCCGCGATCTCGAAGTTCTTGTCGTCGATGATCGTGGGCTCGGGTTCCCGTTGTCCCGGCGGCCGTTGCACTCCGATGTCGGTGAGGACCTGCGCCGCAAACGCGTCGGTGCCTTCCACGATCTCGGAATCCTTGGCGAAGCGCACCAAGGATGCCTGCGAATACCGGGCACCGATACGGTCGCCGACCGCCTTGGAACTGTCGAGGTACGCCTGGAGCCGTTCTTTGCCGGCGCCCGTCCGGCCCACCGCTGCAGCGACGGCCGAAAAGCGTTTCTCCCACTCCTGTGCAGGGTCGATCGAGACGACCTCGACGGATCCCATGGCGCCGTCGAGGGGTGAATCGCCAGAGCTGAGGACCAGGTCCGGGTTCGCCGCTGCCGCCATGGCGACATTCGGCCGGCTCTTCTCGCCGATGGTCGGGAGGTCGTGCACCGCATCGCCCATGAACGTCGGCAGCGAGCCTCCGATCGTCGTGCTGGCCACTACCCGGTTCTGCAGACCCAGCGCGCACAGCGCATCCAGCAGATTTGGATCGGCGACCACAATCCGTCGGGGATCGGGAGCACCGGCGTCGGCGGGAGCGGCCGGCTGACACGTCAGGTTGGTGTCCCGCGTCGGATCGACCAGGTCGACCGATGCGATCCGGGTGGTAGTCGTCGTGATCGTGCCCTCGCCACCGGGAACCTCGGAGTCGATACACCCACTCACGGCTACGCTGACCAGCGCGGTAAGGACCACAGCCGCCCAGCCGCGCGGACGGCGGAACACATCGCTCACTGGAGGACTCTTTCGGTTCTGCGGGCAGCCGGACAAGGGTTGAATTCTCGAACAAACTAGCACTCGCGATCGTGCTGACCGCCCAGGCCACGAGGGGCCCGGGTTGTTGCTCAAAACAAATACGACACTTCGTAGGACCCACTCAAACGGCGCTCCCGCGACGGGATACGATCGTGCACAGCGCACATTCATCGCCGTGCCCTCATGTCGTGGGCGGGAGAACATCTCGCCCGGCGGCGTTCCGGAGTGGCCACGCAGGTAGGAGGATCAGTGACCGCGGTAGACCAGCCCACTACTCAGGTGGCTCCGGTACGGCCTTACCCCGAGCGCACGGGGGCCAAGGGGTCGTTCATCTACAAGATGTTGACGACCACCGACCACAAACTGCTCGGCATCATGTATTTGGTTGCCTGCTTCGCGTTCTTCCTCATCGGTGGCCTGATGGCCTTGCTGATGCGGTCCGAGTTGACTGTTCCGGGCCTGCAGTTCCTGTCGACCGAGCAGTACAACCAGCTGTTCACCATGCACGGCACCGTGATGCTGCTGATGTACGCGACGCCGATCGTCATCGGCTTCGCCAACGTGGTGCTGCCCCTCCAGATCGGCGCGCCGGACGTGGCGTTCCCGCGGTTGAACGCCTTCAGCTTCTGGCTGTTCGTGTTCGGCTCGACGGTGGCCGTGGCCGGATTCATCACCCCCGGTGGTGCGGCCGACTTCGGCTGGACCGCCTACACGCCACTGACCGATGCGGTGCACTCTCCGGGTGCCGGCGCCGACATGTGGATCCTCGGCCTGGCCGTCTCCGGTCTGGGCACGATTCTCGGTGCGGTCAACATGATCACCACCGTCGTCTGCCTGCGCGCGCCCGGCATGACGATGTTCCGGATGCCGATCTTCACCTGGAACATCCTGGTCACCAGCGTGCTGATCCTGCTGGCGTTCCCGCTGCTCACGGCGGCGTTGATGGGTCTGGAGGTCGACCGACAATTTGGCGCCCAGCTCTATGACCCGGCCAACGGTGGCGTGATCTTGTGGCAGCACCTGTTCTGGTTCTTCGGTCACCCTGAGGTCTACATCATCGCGCTGCCGTTCTTCGGCATCGTCTCGGAGATCTTCCCGGTGTTCAGCCGTAAACCCATCTTCGGGTACAGCGGTCTGGTCTATGCAACCTTGGCGATCGCTGCGTTGTCGGTGGCGGTGTGGGCGCACCATATGTACGCCACGGGTGCAGTGCTGTTGCCGTTCTTCTCGTTCATGACCTTCTTGATCGCGGTGCCCACGGGTGTGAAGTTCTTCAACTGGATAGGCACGATGTGGAAAGGTCATATGACCTTTGAGACACCCATGCTCTTTTCTGTCGGCTTCATCATCACGTTCCTGTTCGGTGGTTTGACCGGTGTGCTGTTGGCGAGCCCGCCGCTGGACTTCCACCTCTCGGACAGCTACTTCGTCGTCGCGCACTTCCACTACGTGCTGTTCGGCACCATCGTGTTCGCCACCTATGCCGGTATCTACTTCTGGTTCCCGAAGATGACCGGGCGGATGCTGGATGAGCGTTTGGGCAAGATCCATTTCTGGTTGACGATGATCGGCTTCCACACCACGTTCCTGGTGCAGCACTGGGTCGGAAACGAGGGCATGCCGCGTCGGTACGCCGACTATCTGTCCTCGGACGGGTTCACCACGTTGAACATCGTGTCGACGGTCGGTGCGTTCATCCTCGGTGCTTCGACGCTGCCGTTCCTGTGGAACGTGTTCAAGAGCTACCGCTACGGCGAAGTGGTGACCGTCGACGACCCGTGGGGCTTCGGTAACTCGCTGGAGTGGGCGACCAGTTGCCCGCCGCCGCGGCACAACTTCACCGAGCTCCCACGCATTCGGTCGGAGCGGCCTGCGTTCGAGTTGCACTACCCGCACATGGTCGAGCGGATGCGGGAAGAAGCCCACGTCGGTGCCGCTCACGGCAAGACCAGTGACAAGGCCGAGAAAGCTCGTCGCGATCCGCTGACAGTCGGAACCCACGAGTCGTCGACCGACCCAGATCCGAGCTGATCGCGCCACCTTCTACACCGAAACCGGCTATCTCCTACGAACCGTCGTAGGGGATAGCCGGTTTCGTCGGCCCATAGGGTTTACGATCATCTCCAGTGCGCTTCGCGCCGCCGTGGGCCAAACAGCCGACCACGACGACTCGGAGCGAGTGGCGGCGCCATAGGAGGATCTGTGACTGCGTTAGACCAGCCCACAAATGCGGTGGCTCCGGTACGGCCTTACCCCGACCGCACCGGGCCTAAGGGCTCGTTCATCTACAAGTTGTTGACGACCACCGACCACAAACTGCTCGGCATCATGTATTTGGTTGCCTGCTTTGCGTTCTTCCTCATCGGTGGTCTGATGGCCTTGCTGATGCGGTCCGAGTTGACTGTTCCAGGTCTGCAGTTCCTGTCGACTGAGCAGTACAACCAGCTGTTCACCATGCACGGCACCGTGATGCTGCTGATGTACGCGACGCCGATCGTGATCGGTTTCGCGAACGTGGTGCTGCCATTGCAGATCGGCGCGCCGGACGTGGCGTTCCCGCGGTTGAATGCCTTCAGTTTCTGGCTGTTCGTGTTCGGCTCGACGGTGGCCGTGGCCGGATTCATCACCCCCGGTGGTGCGGCTGACTTCGGCTGGACCGCTTACACGCCACTGACCGATGCGGTGCACTCTCCGGGTGCCGGCGCCGACATGTGGATCCTCGGCCTGGGTGTCTCCGGTCTGGGTACGATTCTCGGTGCGGTCAACATGGTCACCACCGTGGTGTGCCTGCGCGCGCCCGGCATGACGATGTTTCGGATGCCGATCTTCACCTGGAACATCCTGGTCACCAGCGTGCTGATCCTGCTGGCGTTCCCGCTGCTGACGGCGGCGTTGATGGGTCTGGAGGTCGACCGACAATTTGGCGCCCAGCTCTATGACCCGGCCAACGGTGGCGTGATCTTGTGGCAGCACCTGTTCTGGTTCTTCGGTCACCCTGAGGTCTACATCATCGCGCTGCCGTTCTTCGGCATCGTCTCGGAGATCTTCCCGGTGTTCAGCCGTAAACCCATCTTCGGGTACTCGACGCTCGTCTATGCAACCCTGGCGATCGCTGCGTTGTCGGTGGCGGTGTGGGCGCACCATATGTACGCCACGGGTGCGGTCCTGTTGCCGTTCTTCTCGTTCATGACCTTCATCATCGCGGTGCCCACGGGTGTGAAGTTCTTCAACTGGATAGGCACGATGTGGAAAGGTCACTTGACCTTCGAGACACCCATGCTCTTTTCCGTCGGCTTCATCATCACGTTCCTCTTCGGTGGTTTGACCGGAGTCCTGCTCGCGAGCCCGCCGCTGGACTTCCACCTCTCGGACAGCTACTTCGTCGTCGCGCACTTCCACTACGTGCTGTTCGGCACCATCGTGTTCGCCACCTATGCCGGTATCTACTTCTGGTTCCCGAAGATGACCGGGCGGATGCTGGATGAGCGTTTGGGCAAGATCCATTTCTGGTTGACGATGATCGGCTTCCACACCACGTTCCTGGTGCAGCACTGGGTCGGAAACGAGGGCATGCCGCGTCGGTACGCCGACTATCTGTCCTCGGACGGGTTCACCACACTCAACGTGATCTCGACAGTGGGTGCGTTCATCCTCGGTGCTTCGACGCTGCCGTTCCTGTGGAACGTGTTCAAGAGCTACCGCTACGGCGAAGTGGTGACCGTCGACGACCCGTGGGGCTTCGGCAATTCGCTGGAGTGGGCGACCAGTTGCCCGCCGCCGCGGCACAACTTCACCGAGCTTCCGCGCATTCGGTCGGAGCGGCCTGCGTTCGAGTTGCACTACCCGCATATGGTGGACCGCATGCGCGACGAAGCCCACGTTGGCCAAAAGAGTCACAAAGCCGAAGAGATCAAAGAAGAGCCGTTGACGGTCGGGAGTCACGAATCGTCGGGCGAATCAGATTCCGGTTCGAACTGAGGTGACCACCGATATCAACCCCGGCCGCGCCGACACCGCGGGGCCGGAGGGCACGTCTGTGCTCATCACCGTGACCGGACACGACAAACCTGGCGTCACGTCAGTCCTGTTCGGGGCATTGTCTACCCGCAACGTCAGCATCCTCGATGTCGAGCAGGTGGTCATTCGCGGCCGCCTCACGCTCGGCGTCCTCGTCCGGTGCATCGGTGACAGCGAGGAGCTGCAGGAGGTCATCGAGCAGGCGATGGACTCGGTAGGCGTCGACGTCACCGTCGAGGTCGGCGCCGAGAACGGCGACCGCAGGCTCTCGACGCACGCTGTGGTTGTCCTCGGAAGTCCGGTCAGCGCGAAGAGTTTCAGCGCTCTCGCCGGTGAACTCGCCCGCCAGGGTGGCAACATCGATTCGATCCGGGGCATCGCGGACTACCCGGTGACCGGCCTGGAGCTGCTCATCAGTGTCGATCGCGACAGCGTCGCGGCAGACGCCGCGCTGCGTAAAGGGCTGGCCGGTGTCGCGAGCAAGTACGGCATCGACGTTGCGGTCGAGCGTGGTGGCCTGGCCCGCCGGGCCAAACGTCTCATCGTCTTCGACGTCGACTCGACGCTGATCCAAGGCGAGGTCATCGAGATGCTCGCCGCTCGTGCGGGCCGCGAAGCCGAGGTCGCCGCGGTAACCGAGGCTGCTATGCGCGGTGAGCTCGATTTCGCCCAATCGCTGCACGAGCGCGTCGCCGCGCTGGCCGGACTCGATGTATCCGTGCTCGACGAGGTCGCGAACGAACTGGAACTGACGCCGGGCGCGCGGACGACCATCCGGACGCTGCACCGGATGGGTTATCACTGTGGCGTGGTCTCCGGCGGATTCCGCCAGGTCATCGAACCGCTGGCCCACGAGCTCGAACTCGACTTCGTCAAGGCGAACACGTTGGAGATCGGCTCCAACAACAAGCTGACCGGACGGGTTATCGGTGAGGTCGTCGACCGTGCCGGAAAAGCAAAGGCGCTCAGGGCGTTTGCCGACAGTGTCGGCGTGCCGATGGAACAGACGATCGCCGTCGGCGACGGTGCCAACGACATCGACATGCTGACGGTCGCCGGATTGGGTATCGCGTTCAACGCCAAACCTGCGCTACAGGAAGTCGCCGATGCGGCCCTGTCGCATCCGTTCCTCGATGCCGTGCTGTTCATCCTCGGCGTGACCCGGGACGAGATCGAGGCCGCGGATGCGATCGACGGCGTCATGCGCCGGGTACCGCTGAACTGACCATGGATTCGGAGCCGGACGACGTCTCGGAGGCCCAAGGCAGTGAGGCTCGGCCATCGACCTTTGCTGAGCGATTCGATCGATTGGTCGGATACGTTGGCGGGCACAGTGATCCGCCGGATCCCGGGCAGGTGCTCGCCATGCAGATGGTGCTGCACATACCCAAGGCAGAGCAGCCCGATCGCACCGACCTTCTGAATGCCGCGGCATCGGCGGTCGCACTGCTGTGTCTGGACGAGCGCAGTGGTGGCGACGGCCCATGGGCGGGGCCGATGGATGCCTGGTGCGATGCGCGGATCAGGAAGATTGCGCGGCGTGCGCGCGGTGCTCATTGGGAAGCCGCGCAGGAGGTTCCAGGGGTGACGGCCGGCTGTGGGACGGCGAGCGCCAGGGCCATTGTCCCGGGTCCGGTGGGGGAAACCGACAAACGCATTGCTCGCCTGCAGATCGGTGGCACCGAGATCTCGGGAGAAACAGCTGCCGGCCGGGCGCCCGACGGACCAGTGCTGTGGGTCAACCCTGCGCTCGAGATGACGGTCGGGAAGCTCGCGGCACAGGTCGGGCATGCCTCGATGCTGGCTGTCAAGCTGATGAATCGAGAGCAAGCGGCCCAATGGTTTTCTGCCGGCTGTCCGGTGTCTGTTCGAGACTCGTCGACCGGCGATTGGGATCGACTCCTCGCCGCAGATGCGGACGGAACGGCTGTCGCGGTCAGAGATGCCGGCTTCACCGAGATCGCGCCCGGTTCGGTCACCGTGATCGCCGAGACGAGCCGGGCGGTCCGGCCGGCGCCGGACTAATCTGGCCGTATGACAGAGCTGCCGGAGTGGGCCGTCGACCTCGCATTGGAGCCCCACCCCGAGGGCGGTTTCTATCGGCAGACATGGGTCAGCGATCTGACCATCCCGAAATCGGTGCTACCGGAGGGGTATCCCGCGGAGCGCGCCGCCGGTACCGCAATCCTTTTCTTGCTCCTACCCGGCCAGCATTCTGCATGGCACACCGTGCGCAGCGCGGAGATCTGGCTGCACCACCGCGGGTCCCCGGTTGCACTGGGCCTGGGTGGTCAGGGCAGCGCACCAGCGGATGAACACACGGTGCTGGTCGGCTCGGACATCCTCGCCGGGCAGCATCCGCAGTACGTGTTGTCTCCGGGACAGTGGCAGCGTGCCACCCCTCATGGAGACGAACCGTCGCTGGTGAGTTGTATTGTCGTGCCGGGCTTCGACTTTGCCGACTTCACGATGGGTTGACGCCGGCACGGCCGTAGATACGCGACCCGCGGATTCGGCGACACTCTGGGCATCGGACGGTCAGTCGCCCCGCGGTGCGGCACGATAGGGGGGTGCGTGAAACCGACCCAGACCTATTGATCGACTTCGAGGACGTGGCGTTGCGGCGCGGCGGAAACACCCTCGTCGGGCCCATCTCCTGGAAGGTCGAGCTCGACGAACGGTGGGTGATCCTCGGCCCCAACGGTGCAGGCAAGACCTCCCTGATGCGGATGGCGGCCGCCGAAACCCACCCCTCCAGCGGCAGCGCGTTCCTGCTCGGTGAACCGGTCGGCCGCACTGAGGTCCGCGAGCTGACCACCAGGATTGGCGTCACCTCGGCGTTGCTCGGTGAGCGGATCCCGGAACAGGAGATGGTCAGCGACCTCGTCATCTCCGCCGGTTACGCGGTGCTCGGCCGCTGGAAAGAGGCGTACGACGACGTTGATCGTGAACAGGCCCTCGAGATGCTCGAGTCGATGGGGGCCGAACACCTTGCCGACCGCACTTTCGGCACGCTGTCGGAGGGCGAACGCAAACGCGTACTCGTCGCGCGGGCCCTCATGATCAACCCGGAGCTGCTGCTGCTCGACGAACCCGCCGCAGGCCTGGACCTAGGTGGTCGTGAGGAACTGGTGGCCCGGCTCGCAGTCCTGGCGACCGACCCCGACGCCCCGGCGACCGTCCTGGTGACGCATCATGTCGAAGAGATCCCGATCGGGTTCACTCACGCGATGCTGCTCAAGGAGGGTCTGGTCGTGGCTCAAGGCCTGATCGAAGACGTCATCACCGCCGAGAACCTGTCCAGCGCATTCAGCCAGTCCATCGCTCTGGACAAGGCCGACGGCCGGTTCTTCGCCCGCCGGGCACGTGCGGCCGGTGGCCATCGGAGGCGTGCCGAATGACGTTCACCCTCGTCGACGACCCGGAATCGGTTCCGATGCGCGACGCCGCCACCGTGGTGCTCGTGCGGACTGGGGCGAGTGCGCCGATCGAGGTGTTCCTGATGCGTCGGGTGAAGCAGATGGAGTTCGCCGGCGGCATGACGGTGTTCCCCGGCGGCGGTGTCGACCCGCGCGACGCCGAGGTCGATCTTGCCTGGACTGGACCCGACGAAGACTGGTGGGCCGAACAGTTTCACACCGAGCCTGCGACCGCCCAGGCGCTGGTCTGCGCAGCAGTACGCGAACTCTTCGAAGAATGTGGCGTGCTTCTGGCTGCCCGCTCGGACGGCAGCTTCCCCGACACGTCACAACTGACGGCTGAACGTGCCGGGCTCGTCGACAAATCCCTGTCATTCGCGCAGTTCCTGCGCGAGGCCGGTCTGTCGCTGCGTGCGGATCTGCTTCGCCCACTCGCGCACTGGATCACCCCGCTCGGTGAGAAGCGTCGCTACGACACCCGGTTCTTTCTCGCCGTCTTGCCGGAGGGGCAGACCGCTGACGGTGAGACCACCGAGGCGTCCGAGACCGGTTGGGCGACCCCTCAGGCGGCGATCGCGTCGTGGGATGAAGGAAAACACTTCTTGCTGCCTCCCACCTGGACCCAGCTGAAAGAACTCTCGAGTTTCGACAGTGTCGACGACGCGCTCGCCGCCGACCGGGTGGTCGAGAGCATCACCCCGAACTTCGTGTCCACCGGCGAAAAGGTCCGAATCGAGTTCGACGGCGAGGAGGAATACCGTCGTATCAACGATCTCTTCTGATCAGGGAAACGTGCTCAGGCGTCGGGATCAGGTGTCGGTTCGGCGCCTTCGCGCTCGTCGCGGTCGGCCCACTCCAGCAAGGTGTCGAGGCGGTAGGCGCGATCGTCGATCTCCGCGTGTAGATCGCCGAGTTCGGCGTATCGGGCCGGCACGGTCGCGATCGTGAGGGCCTGAGGTTCCACCTCGTCGATCTCGTCCCAGCTGATGGGTGTCGAGACGGTGCCTTCTGGGTTGCCGCGCACCGAGTACGCACTGGCAATCGTGTGGTCTCGAGTGTTCTGGTTGTAGTCGACGAACACAGCGGTGGGGTCGCGGTCTTTGCGCCACCACGTGGTGGTCACCTCGCTCGGCGCCCTGCGCTCGACCTCTCTGGCGAAGGCATGCGCTGCTCGGCGGACGTCGGCGAACCCCCAGTCGGGCTCGATGCGGACATAGATGTGCAGGCCGGATCCGCCTGACGTCTTCGGGAATCCGCGTATACCGAGTTCGTCGAGGACCTCGTTGGCTACGTGAGCGGTCCGCCGCACCTTGTCGAAGGAACAATCGGGCATCGGATCGAGGTCGATGCGCCACTCATCGGGCTTTTCTGTGTCGTAGCGCCGAGAATTCCAGGGATGGAATTCGACAGTCGACATCTGGACCGCCCAGATCACGCTGCCGAGCTCGGTCACACAGACCTCATCGGCTGTTCTGCCGAACCGCGGGAAAAAGATGTTGACGGTCTCGAGCCAGTCCGGGGCGCCCGCGGGGATCCGCTTCTGGTGGACCTTCTGCCCGGCGACGCCTTTGGGGTAGCGATGCAGCATGCACGGCCGATCGAGGAGGGCCCGCACGATTCCGTCGCCGACCGACAGGTAGTAGTTGACGAGGTCGAGCTTGGTCTCACCGCGAGCCGGAAAGTACTCGCGCTGTGGGCTCGAGACGCGCACCACGCGGCCACCGACCTCGATCTCGACTGCCTCACCGTGTGGGGTCGCTGCCATCCCCCGACAGTAGGGGATCACCGGTGCACCCGGTAGCCTGCGGAGCATGCCTGAGTTCGTGACGTTGCAGACCTCTGACGAGTTTCCCGGGGTCGCGACCATCCTGCTGAACCGTCCCCCGATGAACGCGCTGAGCCGCCAGGTCCAGGCCGAGCTGGCCGAGGCCGCACGAGAAGCGACCGTGCGCGACGACATCAAGGCAGTGGTCGTCTACGGCGGTCCGAAAGTGCTCGCCGCGGGCGCCGACATCAAAGAACTCAACGATCTGACGTTCTCCGAGGTTCAGAAGGTCGCAGGCCGCCTGCAGGCCGACCTCGGTTCCATCGCCGCCATCCCGAAGCCGACCGTTGCGGCCATCACCGGATATGCACTGGGCGGCGGACTCGAGGTGGCACTCGGTGCCGACCGCCGGATCGCCGGGGACAACGCCAAACTGGGAGTGCCCGAGATCTTGCTCGGCGTGATTCCCGGTGGCGGAGGTACCCAGCGTCTCGCTCGACTGATCGGCCCCGCGAAGGCCAAGGACCTGGTGTTCACCGGGCGTTTCGTCGGTGCGGCAGAAGCGCTGGATATCGGACTCGTCGACGAGGTCGTCGCACCGGACGAGGTCTACAACGCTGCGCTCAAATGGGCGTCGAAGTTCAGTGGCGCCGCGAGCGTCGCGCTCGCCGCCGCCAAAGCTGCCATCGACGAGGGCCTCGACGTCGATCTGGCCACCGGACTCAAGATCGAAGAGCACGTCTTCGCGGCACTGTTCTCCACCGACGACCGGAAGATCGGAATGGCCTCCTTCGTCGAGAACGGCCCGGGCAAGGCCGAGTTCACCGGTAAGTAGCCTCCCTCTACGGAAAGTGGTTGTAGACCCATGACTTCGTCTCCCAGCGATCCCGCTCCCAACCCGCACGCCAGTGCCGATGAGGTGCAGGCAGCGCTCAAGGACACCAAGCTCGCCCAGGTGCTCTACCACGATTGGGAAGCAGAGACCTACGACGACAAGTGGTCGATCAGCTACGACGAACGGTGCATCGATTACGCCCGTGGCCGATTCGACGCGGTGGCCGGCGACCAGCCGTTGCCGTACGGACGCGCCTTGGAACTCGGTTGTGGCACCGGCTTTTTCCTTCTGAACCTCATGCAGGGTGGCATCGCCACCAAGGGATCGGTCACCGATCTCTCGCCCGGCATGGTCAAGGTCGCCCTGCGCAATGCCGAGAACCTCGGCCTCGACGTCGACGGCAGGGTTGCCGATGCCGAGACGATTCCTTACGAAGACAACACCTTCGACCTCGTCGTCGGGCATGCGGTCCTGCACCACATCCCCGACGTCGAGAGGTCGTTGCGTGAGGTGTTGCGTGTTCTCAAGCCCGGCGGCCGCTTCGTGTTCGCGGGTGAACCGTCGACGATCGGTGACTTCTACGCCCGCTGGCTCTCGCGTGCCACCTGGGCCGCGACCACGAACATCACCAAACTCGGTCCGCTGCAGGACTGGCGCAGGCCGCAGGCAGAACTCGACGAATCCTCCCGCGCCGCAGCACTGGAAGCCGTTGTCGACATCCACACCTTCGACCCCGCAGATCTCGAGACGATGTCGCGGTCGGCAGGCGCCGTCAACGTCAAGACCGCGACCGAGGAGTTCGCTGCCGCGATGCTGGGGTGGCCCGTCAGGACCTTCGAGGCCGCAGTACCTCCGGAAAAGCTCGGTTGGGGCTGGGCCCGGTTCGCCTTCGGTGGCTGGAAGCGGCTCACCTGGGTGGATGAGAACATCCTGCGAAAAGTGGTGCCGCCCAAGTTCTTCTACAACGTCATCGTCACCGGTACGAAGCCGAACTGAGATCAGTCTGAAGGCACAGAAGAAGACCCCCACCACGACCGGTGGGGGTCTTTTTCGTCCTGGCGCGAGCGATCAGACGTCCTCGACGGACAACGCATTGGAGACGAACGCCTCAACGCGTTGCCTCAGCCCCGCCACCGCTTCGGATCGCAACGCATCGAGGTCGGTGGCTTTGTGGAAGGCCGGCGGAAGTCGGCGAGCGTTCCGTGGACAGCTGAAGTCCTCACACACGAGGACGCCGATCGTATCGCCGCGACGCCCGGCCTGTCCTGCCCGACGAGTCGAGAACATCACTGCCACGCTGGTGAGGTTGACGTCGCGGCACCACGCGCACATCGCCCGCCTTTTCGGTACGGCGTCCGCTTGCGTCAGCAGCAGCGTCACGAGTTCGCCCTGATGGGGCACACAGATGTACCCGCGGCGCGGGATCCTTCGGTCCCGCCATCCGTAGAAATCGAGTGCGTCGAAGTCGGTCTCGTCGAAATCGGCCGGGAAGGTGACCCGTTTGATCTCGCTGCGCGTCGCGCCATGAAACGAGTCGATGATCTGTTGCTGAGTGAGGTGCTGCATGGTGCATCCATCCCGGCAGGCATCGGCGACGCAATACCTGCCATTGGAGAACCGCGTCCGCGACGCGGTGAGTCGAATCCCCGACGGCGTCGGGGCGAGGACATGGCTACGCAGCCGACCGTGGGGGTCGGCTGCGGGGCGCAGTCATCTCGATGCGGCGCTCGGGGCGCCAGCACCTGCTTCGTCTCGATGGATCACCTGACCACCGTACCGCGGGGGAGGACGATGACGCATCCCGATTATTGCGCGAGCACCGTATCGGCGTAGACCGCCATCGCGTCTCGGTAGTAGCCCGCAAGGCCTTTCGCGACCTTGTCGTACGTCGCGGTGAACCGCGGATCGTCGACGTACATCTCACCGAGGCATCTGAAGGCCGTGGCATCGGGTGTCCACATCCTCGATATCGTCCGGTACGCCGCGTCGATCTCGACCTGGACGACCGGGTCGTCGACGGGTGTCTTCGCGGCCATCAGTTCCGCCATGCGGATCATGGCCGCCGTCTGCTCACGTTGCAACTGCTCGATGTCCTGCGGCGTCATCGAGGCCGTGCGATTCTTCGACTCCTGCCACTGCTCGGGCCAGCGTTCTTGTGCCTCCTCGTCGTATTCGGTCGGGTCGAATCCGTCGAAGAGATTCTCGGGGCGGGCGATGTTCGACACGGTGGTTTCTCCTTCGTGTTCTTTGAGTTCTGCGATGGTCCGGGCCACTGTGTCCGCCACCAGCGTGAGCCGGTCGCGTTCACGCAACAATCTCGCGTGATGGCCGCGTAAGGCCTCGACCTGGTCGGACTGCTGGTCGAGTATTGTCTGGATCTCGGCGAGTCCGAGATCGAGTTCCCGCAGCACGCGAATCTGTTGCAGTCGCAACAGATCATCTGCCTCGTAGTAGCGGTAGCCGTTGCTCCGTACGCCGGCGGCCGGCAGCAGCCCGATCTCGTCGTAGTGACGCAGGGTCCGCGATGTGACCCCGGACATCCGGGCGACCTCCACGATCGACCACGACATCTGCCACCTCCACCTGAACCATTCGGCAACTCCGACCATCCATGACGCTAGAGGTTGACGTCGCGTAAACGTCAAGACCCGCGCCCGAAAGTGGTGGGTTCAGCAGGTCGACAGGACCCCCACCATGGCGTCCTTTTCCGCGGTGGTGACCCAGAGTCCGTAGCGGGCTTTCACCTCCATCTGCCGGGCGACGTAGGTACAGCGATAGGCCTTGTTCGGAGGTAACCAGGTGGCAGAGTCGCCGTTGCCCTTCTGCTGATTCGTCGGGCCATCGGTGGCCTGGAGGTTGGCCGGGTCGTTGGCGAAGTCGGTGCGCTTGGCCTTGTCCCATTGCGCGGCGCCTTTCTGCCACGCGTCGGACAGTGCGACGACATGGTCGATCTGCACTGCGGGAGAGGTCTTCTCGCCGCGGACGAAAGCGATGGTCTTCCCGGAATACGGGTCGACGAGTACCCCGGTGAGCACCACGCAGTCCCGGGTCCCGGGTCGAACGGTGATGGCGGTGAGGTCGCGGCGCAGGACGTCGTTACGGGTGTCGCAACCGTTGTGACCCTCGGGAACATTGACATCGTCGGTCCAGGCCTGGCCGAACTCGCTCCGGTCATAGCCGGTTTTCGGGGCGCGCCCCTTGACGTCGAGCGAGTCGAGTTGGGCTTTCGCGATAGACGGTGAGACCGGCGCAGTCGGTGATGAGAGCGGGGGAGCGGGAGCCGAAGTCGTCATCGACGGTGCCGCACCCTGCTCGCCCCCGCCGGTGTTCGCGCCGATCCAGGTCAGGCCCGCGATCGTCACCACCGCGATCAGTGACACCGGACCGGCGGCCCGGCAACGCATACGGCGGCATCGGGGTTTGGGTCGGTTCACGTTCTCCTCTTGGCGGGCATCGATACTGTTATACCTGTGGGATACGACTTCACCATCGACGACGTCACTTTTCTGCGGTCGGATTCCGGACGCAGCGCTCTCGCGTACGCCGATTCGCTTGTCCTGCAACCGGACACAATGCTCGCCGACATCGGAAATCTCTCTCGGCGATTCCCGGAACACCAGGCGGCGTTGGTGGAGACCGTTACGTGTCGTCGGAAGGCGGTCGGTAAGCTGCGCCATCCGGATCGGTTGTTGCTGACTGCTGATGCCCTGCAGCAGGCGACCGCGTTTCAGGTCGCCGAACACCGCGCCGCTGAGATAGCGGACCGGTATCCGGACGCGACCGTGCACGATGTCACCTGCTCCATCGGCGCCGATCTCGCTGCACTGACGGCGGCCGAAGGCATCGCCGGAACGATCGGCAGCGATCTCGACATGGTCAGGCTCGCGATGGCGGCCCACAACGTCCCCGGCGCGACCCTGGCTCGCGCCGATGCGCTGACACCGACGAGCAACGCGGACGTCGTGATCGCCGATCCGGCCCGCCGCAGTGGAGGTAGGCGCAGCTTTCGGATCGAGGACACCCAGCCTCCGCTCCTGGAGGTACTTGCGGTGTACGCGGGCAGGCCACTCGTGGTGAAATCGGCGCCGGGCGTGGACTATCGACTGCTACGGGACCGGTACGGATTCGCAGGTGAGGTGCAGCTGGTGTCGTTGAACGGGGGCGTTCGGGAGGCCTGCCTCTGGTCGCAGCCGAGTCCCGGTGTACGTCGCCGCGCAACGGTGATCCGTACGGCTGGAACGGGTTTCGAGATCACCGACGCCGCGGATGATGCGGCAGGCGTCGATGACGCCGGCACCTGGATTCTCGACCCCGACGGTGCGGTGATCCGGGCAGGCCTGGTCCGGCATTTCGCGCAGGCGCACGGGCTGTGGCAACTCGACCCCCAGATCGCTTATCTCAGCGGCGAGGAGTTGCCGCCGGGGGAGCGTGGCTGGCGGGTCATCGAGCAACTCGGCTTCTCGGAGAAGAATCTCAAGCGCCGACTCGCCGAATTGGAGTGCGGAACTCTGGAGATCACCGTCCGTGGCATCGATCTAGACCCGGATCGGTTGCGTAAACGGCTCAAGCTCAAGGGTTCACGATCGCTCGCTGTGGTGATCACGCGCGTCGGAAGGGCCGGGGTCATGTTCATCTGCGAGGCCGGTGTCCGGCAGACTTAACGAGCCGTCACGAACCCAGCTGGTGCAGGCATACCCACCTGCTGCAGCACGTGGGTTTGCCTGGAGGGCCTGGGTTTGTGGGACCGGCTACTGCTGCTTCGGTAGGTCGTAGAAGTAGACCTCGCCGAGGTTGGTGGCGGTGGCGACCTGACCGGACGCCGACACCGCGACCCCGGTGGTGAAACCGACCGAACCCGGGACGGCCAGTTCGCGTTTGGTGGTTCCGTCGGCGGCGTTCAGTTCCATCAGGGTGAGCTCGTCCTCGCCAGGCTTTCGGACCACGGTCCAGGCGGTGCCGTAGTTGGTCAGCGCCGAGAGGCTGACCGACCGCAGATCCGTACGCTGCCACACCGGAACCGCTTTGTCGCCTTCATCTTTGAACGCTCTGACCGGTGAGTCGAGAACCCCGGTGGGGATGAGCAACCCGTCGGGTGTGATGGTCATGGTCGCGAACCCGTAGTTGTCGACGAAGTAGTCCCACTTCGGGGTCCCGGTCAAAGCGTCGAGTGCATAGATGCTGCCGAGCCGGTTGAAGACGTACACCGTGCGACGGTCCGCAGACAGGGTCGGTGGGCCGATGACACCGCCGGGAATCTCGGCCTGCCACGATTCGCGGATACCGCGTCCACCGTCTTGCTCGGCGTATTCGTAGCCGCGCACCTGGGACGCGATGGCACCTTCGGGCCAGTAGTTCAGATAAAAGCGTTCACGGTCCGAGTCGACGGCGGGCGGCGCCTGCACGGGGCAGCGGGGGCCTCCGGACACGCAGTCGCCGAGACCGTACAGCGGCTGATTCGGGTCGGCATCAGGGCGCAGGGCGATGCCCGGTGCCGCGAGTTTGCCGGTCTGCGAATCAAACAGCAGGATCTGGCCCAGGTGACTGACCATCAACACCAGTCCGGGTGCCGCGAACTTCGCCGAGAGCGGCACTCCCACGGTGCCGAAGCGCCAGCGGACGTCCCCGGATCCGGTGAGCCCGAAGAAGGTCCCCGCCTCACCGAGATAGATGTTCTCGTACTGATCGACGAGCATGGCGTTGAGCTGAACACCGTCGGCGAGGTGTTTACAGAAGTTCTTCCGGCCGGCGCGAGGGTCGAACAGGAAGGTGTTGCAGCCCGACTCGGTGCCGGCGGTGACGCCGACACTGGAGCGTCCGGAGATGGTCAGCGGAGCCGAGATCGGTCCTCCGACAGGCCGCGACCAGGAGAGCGTGAGTTGATCGCTGACCTCGGGGTAGACGAAGTTCGAGTTCTGAGCGTTCCCGCCGAAACTCGACCACCCTGCGCTCGGGATCGAACGGACATCATCGACGCCGTCCGAGCAGGAGCTGATCAGCACCGCGAGCAGCGGCACCAGCACCAGCAGGGCGCGTGTGGTGGTCCGGCGGCGCATCGTGCTCCTCATCGTCACTCGCACTTCTCTTCGATCGCCCGTGAGCCTATCGCGAACGACCAGCACGACCCGGTAACGGTGTCCATTAGGGTTCCTAGACATGACGAGCATGTGGAATGCCCCGCTGCATCGCCGGTGGCGGGCAGGCCGGCGCCGAGACAAGGCGCAGGCCAGGTTCCTGACCCGGGAGTCGTTGCACTGGGTGATCGCGAATCGGGCGTACTCGCCCTGGTATCTCGTGCGCTATGCGCGACTGCTGCGGTTCCGGCTTGCCAATCCGCATGTGGTGCTGCGGGGAATGGTGTTCCTGGGCAAGGACGTCGAGATCCACGCGACCCCGGAGTTGTCGCGGATGGAGATCGGTCGTTGGGTGCACATCGGTGACGGGAACTCGATCCGATGCCACGAGGGCTCCCTCAAGATCGGTGACAAGGTCGTGTTCGGCGAGAACAACGTGGTCAACACCTACCTCGACATCGAGATCGGCGCGTCGACGCTGGTCGCCGACTGGTGCTACATCTGCGACTTCGACCACAAGATGGACGACATCACCGTCGCGATCAAGGATCAGGGGATCGTCAAGGGTCCGGTCCGGATCGGTCCCGACACGTGGATTGCCGCGAAAGTCTCGGTGCTGCGTAACACGGTGGTCGGCCGCGGGTGCGTGCTCGGTTCGCACGCTGTCGTCAAGGGTGTGATCCCTGACTTCTCGATCGCTGTCGGCGCTCCCGCGCGGGTGGTCAAGAACCGTAAGGACGACTGGGCCACCAACGCGCAGGAGCGCGCCGAATTGGAACGGGCCTTGGCCGACATCGAGCGCAAGAAGGCTGCTGCTAAGGGAGAATGACGTCGGCCGGCTTTGCCGGATCTCGTTCGGGTAGCGGACGTTCGACGATGTTCGGCCGTCCGAGTGGACGGCGGATCCGGCGCTTGGCACCGAGATATACCCCGGCCGTGCGCTGGGCGACCTGATTCCACGCGAAGCCTTCCGCGACACGATGGCGTGCG
Source organism: Williamsia soli (assembly GCF_017377795.1). Classification (GTDB taxonomy): domain Bacteria; phylum Actinomycetota; class Actinomycetes; order Mycobacteriales; family Mycobacteriaceae; genus Williamsia; species Williamsia soli. The sequence continues at coordinate 142,893 of NZ_JAFRDR010000004.1, forward strand.
GCGATCGCGCGATTCTGCGCGGCCTCGGGGTCGGTGAGGGTGCCGCGGACAGCGGCGGTCAGTCCGGTGACGTCGCCAGGGGCGAAGCTCATACCGGTGACCCCGTCGGTGACCGCCTCGCCGAGCCCACCCGCGGTGGAGGTCACCAGCGGTGCGCCGGTCGCAGCTGCCTCCAGTGCGACGATCCCGAAGGGTTCGTACCGGCTGGGGAGCACCATGGCGTCGCACCGGTGCAGCAGTGTGGTCAGACCTGTGCGATCGACGCTTCCGACGAAGCGGACCGCCCGCGAGACACGATGCTTGCGGGCGACCTCCTGCAGCCAGGCCAGCTGGGTTCCGTCCCCGGCGACGGTGAGTGTGGTGCCCGGGTGTGTGCGGCGCACGCGGGCAAGCGCCGCGATCGCGTCTTGCAGGCCCTTCTCGTATTCGAGCCGGCCTGCGAACAGGAGCTCGGGGCCACCCGTGCGGCGGGTCCGGGTGGCGAACGGCCAGGCGTCGATGTCGATGCCGTTGTGGATGGTGTGGATTTCGGCGAGTTCCGGTCCGAAGAGCCTGTTGACCTCGTCGTGCATCGATACCGAACACGTGATCAGAGCGTCCGATTCCGCGGCGAGCCACCACTCGATCGAATGGACCTGCCTGTTGACCCGACCGCTGACCCAGCCGCTGTGCCTGCCGGCTTCGGTGGCGTGGAACGTGCTCACCAGCGGTACGTCGAAGTGTTCGGCGAGTGCGATCGCCGGGTGCGCCACCAGCCAGTCATGGGCGTGAACGACATCGGGGATCCACGGGCCTTTTGCGCCAAGGTTTTTCGAGTCGCCGAGCTTCAAGCCTGCACGAATGAGTGAGTGGCCCATCGCCAGTACCCAGGCCATCATGTCCTCGCCGAACACGAAGTGCGGCGGATCCTCGGCGGCTGCGATCACCCGGACGCCCTCACAGATGCGGTCGCTGCCGGGGTGGCTCAGACCGTCGCTACCGCTGGGCTGGCGGGAGAGCACCACCACTTCGTGGCCGGCGCCTGCCAACTCCACCGCCAGGTGATGGACATGACGACCGAGGCCGCCAACGACCACCGGCGGGTACTCCCACGACACGATCAGGACTCTCATGCAACCCCCAGCCGGCGGGCGTCGAGCCCGGGGAAAAGATTGTCGGCGGCGTTCCACCGCGCCGCGAGGTTGTCCGCCAGCGGTTCTCGGCCGCGGTCGGCGGCATCGCAGATCTCGCGGGTCGCGTGGGCGTGGGTGTAGAGCCGGTTGCGGGCGTAGTCGGCGGCGGTGTCCTTGGAGACCATGAACGGCCAGTCCGACGACGCCGTCAACAGTGCCTCGCGCAGAATCTGATCGCTGACCCGGTCCCGTGCCATCAGGCCGCGGTCTCCTCGCTTGGTGACGGTGGCCAGCGCGCTCTGCACGACTTCGGCATTGATCTGCACCAGGTCCGCCACCTGGGGGCCGTTCCACACGCGCCAATCCTTGCCCGAACCCCATGACGATCTCTGCAGAGGAGCAGGTGTGCCGACGTATCCCTGTTCGCGTGCCACCCCGAGCGTGCCGACCCGGATACCGGCTTCCGGGAGGGCACGCAGTACCGCCTCGAGCCATTGCGGCCCCTCATGCCACCAGTGCCCGAACAGTTCGGTGTCGAAGGCGGCCACCACCAGCGCCGGCCTTCCGATGCGTGCACTCTCGTCGATAAGACGGGCGCGGACGCAGTCCACGAAGTCGGCGACATGGCGCTCCAGCGCTGCCTTCGCGCGGTCCGGTTCGTACGGTTTCTTCTCGGACCCGCTGACGCCGCGCCCCGTGACCCGGGCTGGTTTGAGCCCGAAATGATGGTCGTAGGTGTGGAAGTCGCGGTACGCCGCGTGGCCCGGGTAGCCCGATTTCGGCGACCAGACCCGGTAAGACACCTGCAGGTCGCGTCCGAAGGCGACGACGTCGCTGTCATGGACCGGCCGGCCCAGCGCGGTGTCCCCGTGGAGCGCAGGGCCATCGACTAGGAAATGACCGACGCCCGCACGCTGATAATCGATCTCCATGCCCGGCGCATAGGCACATTCCGGCGCCCAGATACCGCCGGGACCGGAGCCGAACCGCTGCGCTCCGTCGGCGAGACCCTCGCGCAGCGAGAAGTCGCGCAGCCGTGGATCCAGCAGTGGTCCGAAGGGGTGCGCGAGTGGGCCGCCGAGGAGCTCGATGGTGCCCGCGTCGAGTATCGACCGGACCAGAGCCGAACAGCCGTGGCGCCAATGCGTCTCGAAATCGGTGAGTGCCGCTGCCGCGGCACGGTATTCGCGTCCGCCGAGGGCGTTGATAGCCGATGACGGCCGAGCGTCGGTGCCGGATTCGTCTCCGGCCACGGCGGCCTCGCTCGCCCGCACTTGCCAGTCGCCCAGCCACTGGTGCATCGCAGAGAGGCAGTGCGGGTCGTCGAGCTGGGCGGCGAGAACCGGGGTGATACCGAGGCTGAGCTGGTCGGTGAATCCGTCCGCGGCCAGCCGGCGCAGTGCCGCGAAGACAGGTTGATACGACCCCGCCCACGATTGGTAGAGCCATTCCTCGCCGACGGGCCAGCGGCCGTGGTTCGCGAGCCACGGCAGGTGAGAGTGCAGTACCAGAGAGAACATCCCCGGAACCGTGTGACCGTCTGCGGTCAAGGCTTCACCGCGACGTACAGCAGATCCAGACTGGCGTCGAGGTTGGAATCACTGATGTCGAAGTCGGCGGTGGTGATCGCTGCGACGTCGGCGGTGAGCTCCTGCGGCCACGGCTGCCCCGACAGCGCGCGCTCGATCTGAGCGTCGATGAACGACCCGCCCCAGACCGCATCGAGATCTCGCAGAACTGTGCCATGCGACACACCCAGCGTCTCGGTCACGGCGAATCCCTGTGTGGTGAGGAGCTCGCGCAACTCCGCCGGATTCAGTTCGCGGGTGTGAAACGGGTTGAGCGGGGTGTCGCGGCCGGGGGAGAACGTGATGCGGTTGGGGGTGGAGATGAGAAGTTCCCCGCCGGGGCGCAGCACTCGCAGGCATTCGGAGATGAAGGCCTGCTGGTCCCATAGATGTTCGATGACCTGGAAGTTGACCACGGTGTCGACGGAGGAGTCCGGTAGTGGCAGATCGATCAGGTTGGCCTGGTGAATCGTCAGATGTGAGTAGCGCGCACGGGTGTGTTCGACCGCCGAGCGGTCGTAGTCGACGCAGGTCACGGCAGTAGCGACCCTGGAGATGAGGTTCGCTCCGTACCCCTCGCCCGACCCGGCTTCGAGCACCGTGCGGTCGCGGCACCGTTCGAGGATGTACTCGTAAGCCACCTCGTGTCGCCGGAACCAGTAGTTCTCCTCGGCTATGCCGGGCACCGTCCTCTCGCCGGTCAATGCAAGCGTTTCGTGCTCTGTTTGCACTGGCTGCGGCGTTGAAATGGTGTCGTGTGATCCACGCGGTCCTCTGGCCATGAGGGGAGCCTAGTAGGCGACGAACGAGACCTGAAGCAGCAGCTAGAACCGGAGTACAGAACTCGGGAAGAACCGCACGAATGTGACGCACTTCATTGCACGCGTAATCTGGTGTTCGACCTGGCATTAGGCCGCGCTAAGGTGGGTAAGACCCCGGAGTACTTACCGCTTAGTAAGTTCCTTTCGGTAAGTTGTCCAGAACCCTACGCAGGAGGTCGACGAAGACCCATGACAAACATTGTCGTTCTGATCAAGCAGGTCCCTGACACCTACTCCGAGCGCAAGCTCAGCGATGGTGATTACACCCTGGATCGCGAAGCTGCCGACGCCGTTCTCGATGAGATCAACGAGAAGGCCGTCGAAGAGGCGCTGAAGATCAAAGAGGCAGGCGAAGGCGAGGTGACGGTGCTCGCAGTCGGACCCGACCGCACCACCGACGCCATCCGCAAGGCTCTCTCGATGGGCGCCGACAAGGCGATCCACATCAAAGACGACGCGATCCACGGCAGCGACGCGATCCAGACCGCATGGGTCATCGCCCGCGCCCTGGGCACCGTCGAAGGTGTCGAGCTGGTCATCGCCGGCAACGAGGCGACCGACGGTCGCGTCGGCGCCGTGCCCGCGATCATCGCCGAGTACCTCGAACTGCCTCACCTGACCCACATGCGCAAGCTCAGTGTCGACGGCGACAAGCTGTCCGGTGAGCGCGAGACCGACGAGGGCATCTTCCACCTCGAGGCCACGCTCCCGGCCATCGTCAGCGTCGGTGAGAAGATCAACGAGCCCCGCTTCCCGTCCTTCAAGGGCATCATGGCTGCGAAAAAGAAAGAGGTTCAGGTTCTTTCGCTCGCGGACATCGGTGTGGAAGCAGAAGAGGTCGGACTGGCCAACGCCGGTTCGACGGTCACCAGCTCGACCCCGAAGCCGCCGAAGACCGCGGGCGAGAAGGTCGTCGATGAGGGTGACGGCGGCACGAAGGTCGCCGAGTACCTGGTCGGTCAGAAAATCATCTGACGGCCGGCCACACCACCCATCGACCACAGTCCCAAGGAGTAACCACCATGGCTGAAGTACTTGTCCTCGCTGAGCTGGACGCCGAAGGTGCCCTGAAGAAGGTCACCTCTGAGCTCATCACCGCTGCCCGTTCGCTGGGCAGCCCGTCGGTCGTCGTCGCCGGTAAGCCCGGTACCACCGACAGTATCGCCGACGCACTGAAGGAAGCCGGCGCAGAGAAGATCTACGTCGCCGAGTCCGATGACGTCGCCGGCTACCTGATCACCCCGCAGGTCGACATCCTCGGCACTGTCGTGGAGCAGGCATCGCCCGCCGGTGTGATCGTGGCCGCGACCGCGGACGGCAAAGAGATCGCCGGCCGTCTCGCCGCGCGCCTGGGTTCAGGCGTGCACGCCGACGTCATCGAGGTCAAGGAAGGCGGCGCCGGTGTGTACTCCATCTTCGGTGGCGCCTTCACCGTCGAGGCAACCGCCGGCGGCGACGTTCCCGTGTACTCGGTCCGTCCCGGTGCCGTCGAGGCCGCACCGCAGGCCGGCGCCGGCGAGCGCGTCGATGTCGAGGTGCCCGCAGCGCCTGAGAACGGCGTCAAGATCACCAAGGTCGAGCCCAACGTCGGTGGCGACCGTCCCGAGCTGACCGAGGCCACCATCGTGGTCTCCGGTGGCCGCGGTGTCGGCAGTGCCGACAAATTCTCGGTCGTCGAGGAGCTCGCCGACTCGCTCGGTGCCGCAGTCGGCGCATCGCGCGCCGCAGTCGACTCCGGGTACTACCCGGGTCAGTTCCAGGTCGGTCAGACCGGCAAGACGGTCTCGCCCCAGCTGTACGTGGCGCTCGGCATCTCCGGTGCCATCCAGCACCGCGCAGGCATGCAGACCTCCAAGACGATCGTGGCGGTCAACAAAGACGAAGAGGCCCCGATCTTCGAGATCGCGGACTTCGGCATCGTCGGCGACCTGTTCAACGTCGCCCCGCAGCTGACCGAAGCGGTCAAAGCACGCAAGTGACACCGCCCGGCTGCTGACAGCCTGAACACTCAAACGGCCCCCTGGTCACCGACCCGGGGGTCGTTTGCTGTTCACTCACCTTGCATCGACACGTCACGCCGCCGCAGCCGCGAGGTACACCTGGCTCGATAGACCTGTGCCCATGAGGACTACAGCAGAGACCAGTCGTGCCGGAGACGAAGCGCAGCGGAGCTCGACCAGAATCACTGCAGCACTCGTAACCGGCTCGACCTACAGCCTGTTCCTGAGCACCGACCTCCACGACATCGACCTGATCGCCCGGCTCCGCTATCGCGTCTTCGCCGACGAACCGGGGTTCGCCGATTCGATGGCGGCGATCACCGACGGCCGCGACACCGACCGCTTCGACGAACACTGCGACCACCTGATCGTGCGCCACAACCTCACCGGAGAAGCGGTCGGCTGCTACCGGCTGTTGCCGCCGCCCGGCGCAATCGCCGCCGGAGGTCTGTACACCGCAACGGAATTCGACCTCACCGAGCTCGATGACCTCGCCCCCCAGACGGTGGAGATGGGCCGGGCCTGTGTGGCGGCCGAGCACCGTTCGGGCGCGGTGCTGGCGTTGATGTGGGCCGGGATCCTCGTCTATCTCGAGCGCACGGATTACCGCTACCTGATGGGCGCGACGTCGGTCCCGGTCCTGCGGGACGTCGACGGCGGGGTCGCGGGGTCACAGATCCGGGGGATCCGCGATTTCGTCTCCGAGCGTCACCGCGGACCCTGGCAGGTCCATCCTCACCAGCCGGTGCTGCTCGACGGCAAGGCACTCGATGAGATCGCTGCACCCGCTCGGCTGGCGTTCCCGCCCCTGCTGACCGGATACCTGCGCATGGGTGCCTGGATCTGCGGGGAGCCCGCCCACGACCCGGACTTCGGGGTCGCCGACTTCCCGACCGTGCTCGACCGCAGGCGGGCCAACACCAGGTATCTGGAACGGCTTCGTCACATCACGGCGGGCGCGCGATAGTGGGCGCGCGAGCGACGCACAGCTGGTTCCCGTCCAGCTCGTGCGACGACAGTTGTCTCACCGACGAGTCGGTGGCCGGCCGGGTCCGGCAAGGATGGCGGGTGTTCGCTCTGCTGACCACCGCGGCCCTGGTGCTGTCGGTGGGGATGGCCATCGGGCTGCTGCCCCGCAGCGCCCGCGCACGCTACGTCCGGACCGCTGCGCACCTGATGATCAGCTCGCTCGGCATCCGGATCGAGGTCCATGACGATCGACCGAACCACCTCGATGAACGGAACCCGCAGGATCGATCGGACAACGGTCTGATCGTGTCGAACCACATCTCGTTCCTCGATGTGCTCGCGATCGCGTCGGTGAGGCCGGCACGTTTCGTGGCGAAGGCGGAACTGGCAACCTGGCCGGTCATCGGACCCATCACCCGCAGGCTCGCGGTGATCCCGATCCGGCGGGAGTCATTGCGCGAACTCCCCGCCGTCGTCGACACCGCACGCAGCGGTCTGCTCGCGGGGGACAACGTGGGCGTCTTTCCCGAGGGCACCACGCGATGCGGGCGGGGCGGAGGCCGTTTCCGGCCCGCGCTCTTCCAGGCGGCGGTCGACACGGGCGTCCCCATACACCCGGTGGTGGTGAGTTTCCACACATCCACCGGCGAACTGAGCACTGCTGCGTGCTTCATCGGCGCCGACGACATCGGCGACACGATGCGCAGGGTCCTGGCGGCGAAGGGCCTCGTCGTCCGAATACAGATGTGCGAGCAGCAGCTACCCGGGGACGACCGTCGTGAGCTGGCGCGGCGTTGCGAACGAGTGGTGTTCGGCCATCCGGTCGCGCTGACCTCCACGGACACCACCTCGGTGGCCCTGGCGGCCTGATCCGGGCACGGCAGCTACCAGCGGGAACAGAACCACCTGCAGATGTGGTTATCCTTGGTTGGTTATGTTCTCAGCCGATCGAAGCCCGATTTACCTCGACCACGCTGCCGCGACCCACATGGTTCCCGCCGCAGTCGTGGCGATGAACCAGATCCTGGGAACGGCCGGAAACGCTTCCTCGCTGCACGGATCTGGTCGCCGAGCGCGCAGGCAGCTCGAGGAATCTCGCGAATCGATCGCCGCGTCGCTGGGTGGGCGACCGTCCGAGGTGATCTTCACCGGCGGCGGAACAGAGAGTGACAACCTGGCCGTCAAGGGTATTTTCTGGGCTCGCAACAAGCCCGACGCCGCCCGCCCGAATGGCAGGCCGCGCATCATCGCCTCCGCCATCGAGCATCATGCGGTGCTGGACCCGGTGCTGTGGCTGGCCGACTCCGCAGGTGCCGAGGTGACCTGGTTACCTGTCGACAGTCGCGGACTCGTCGATCCCGCGGACCTGCGCGCCGAACTCGCCGCTCACGCCGACGCGACGGCTCTGGTCAGCGTGATGTGGGCCAACAACGAGGTCGGTACGGTCCAGCCGGTCGTCGAGCTCGCCGCGATCTGCCGCGAGTTCGATGTGCCCATGCATTCGGACGCCATCCAGGCTGCCGGCCACCTTCCGATCGACTTCGCAGCGAGCGGCCTCTCGGCGATGAGCGTCGCTGCCCACAAATTCGGAGGCCCGCACGGCATCGGTGCGCTGATGCTGGGTCGCGACGTCGACTGTGTGCCCCTGTTGCATGGGGGCGGACACGAACGCGATGTCCGGTCCGGTACTCCGGATGTGGCAGCTTCGGTCGGAATGGCTGTGGCGCTCGATCATTCGGTTCGCGAGCTGACGACGACCATGCCTGCGGTCGCGGTGCTGCGGGACAGGCTTTTCGACGTGCTCACGCGGTCCACGGATGACTGTGTGATCAACGGGCCTCTCGGCGATGACAGGTTGCCCGGGAACGTGCACGTCTCGTTCCCCGGCTGCGAAGGTGACTCGCTCCTGATGTTGCTCGACGCCAACGGCATCGAGTGTTCTACCGGGTCGGCGTGCACGGCGGGAGTGGCGCAGGCCAGTCATGTGCTGACCGCGATGGGCGTCTCGACCGCCCGCGCCCGCAGCTCGCTGCGGTTCTCGTTGGCCCCGTCGACGACCGCAGAGGAGATCGACGCCGTCGGAGCGGTCATCGGTGAGGTGGTGTCCCGGGCACGGGCGGCAGGAATGGCGACGGCTATGGCAGGAGAGCGCTGATGCGGGTACTGGCGGCGATGAGTGGCGGAGTCGACTCTGCCGTGGCGGCGGCACGCGCCGTCGACGCCGGTCACGACGTGGTGGGCGTGCATCTTGCCTTGTCCACCGCTCCCGGCGCCTTACGCACCGGTTCACGAGGTTGTTGCTCGCGCGAAGACGCCGGAGACGCGCGTCGCGCTGCCGACGTGCTCGGAATCCCGTTTTACGTATGGGATTTCGCTGATCGCTTCAAGGACGACGTGATCGACGAGTTCGTGGCGGCCTACGCGGCCGGCCAGACCCCGAACCCGTGCCTGACGTGCAACGAGAAGATCAAGTTCTCGGCATTGTCCGAGCGTGCGGTCGCGCTGGGTTTCGACGCGGTGGCCACCGGTCACTACGCGCGGCTCGAGAACGGGGAACTGCGCCGGGCCGTCGACGAGGACAAGGACCAGTCCTACGTGCTGGCCGTGTTGACCCCGGAGCAGCTCTCGCGCGCGATGTTCCCTGTCGGCGACACCCCGAAGGACCAGATCCGCGCCGAGGCCGCAGCTCGCGAGCTGTCGGTGGCGAACAAGCCCGATTCCCACGACATCTGCTTCATCCCGACCGGCGACACCCGAGCCTTCCTCGGTGCCACCATCGGTGTCCGGCCCGGCAAGGTGGTCGATGCCGACTCCGGTGCCGAACTCGGAGATCACGAGGGTGTCCACGGCTTCACGATCGGGCAGCGCAAGGGGCTGGGTATCGATGCCCCCGCCGCAGACGGCAAGCCTCGCTACGTCACCGAGATCGACCCGGATTCCGGCACGGTCACGGTGGGATCGTCTGAGCACCTGCAGGTCTGGACGATTGTTGCGCGCCGGGCCATCTGGACCTCGGGCACGACGCCGACCGAACCCTTCGAGGCGATGGTCCAGGTCCGCGCTCATGGTGGGTTGGCTCTCGCCGACGTCGAGCCGATGGACGGCGATGGCACCGACGGCGTGGAGGGACCGGCATTCCGGATCAGGCTGCGCAGCCCGTTGACCGGAGTCGCGCGTGGTCAGGCGGCGGTGCTCTACCGGCCCGACGCCGACGCGGGCGATCTGGTACTCGGCAGCGGCCGGATCGCGGTCACCGGATCGGTCCCCGGCGAACTCGCCACCAGCGCGGGCACGTGAGTTCGATCCCGGTGGGCACCGGGTCCGGCGTCGGCTCGATGCCGGGGCTCGACCCGCTTCGAGCTGCCGAGATCAGCGTCGGTGAGTGCGAATTCGCGTTTCTTCCCGAATTACCCGCGCGTGGGCTCGGCGCCGACATGGTCGGTCGTGCGGCGGCCCTGCTCGTGGACATACCGATGGACTATGCCGCCTCCGGGTACCGACTCTCGACCAGGCAGTCGGTCATGGGCAGGCGGAGTCGTGATTTTCTCAGCGCCGACCTCGACGCCTTCGAGGAGGCGTGGGAGCGGGCGGGCCTGCGCGGCACCGAACGGACGGTGAAGGTGCAGGCCTGTGGGCCGTTCACGCTCGCGGCGTCGGTCGAACTCACCAACGGGCACAAGATCTTGCACGACCGTGGGGCCTGGACCGATCTCGTCGATTCGCTGGCCGAAGGCCTCCGCGTACATGCCGATGAGGTCCAGAAACGGACCGGCTCCACGGTGGTCGTGCAGATCGACGAGCCGATGATCAGCCGGGTGATCGAAGGGTCGGTGACTCCGCTGACGCGGTTCAACATCATCAACCCGATCCCGGAGCAGGTGCTCGCCGAACAGTTCGACAACTTCATGACCGTGGTCGCCAGGCCTGTGATCTTGCATGACTGCTCGGCGGACGTTCCGTGGAATCTGTTGGCACGCACTCGTTTCACCGGCGTCAGCGTCGATCTGGCACAGATACGGACGGCAGATCTCGACGGCATCGGTCAGCTTCTCGACGAGGGACGGGACGTGATCATCGGGGCGGTGCCGGGTACCGCCCCGGACCCCGTGCCCGCGGCAGAGCAGGTCGCTGCCTCATGCGCAGAGCTGACCGACCGGATCGGTCTGTCGCGCAAGGTACTTGCCGAGCATGTCGTCGTCAGTCCGGCCTGTGGCCTGGCCGGCGCGGACGACGAGTGGGCCAAGAGAGCACTCGGACTGTGTTCGACTGCGGCGCACGGGCTGTTGGCCGACCCGACCGCAGTCTGAACCACCGCCGGGAACATTTCGCCGCCGGGTCGACTCTGACCTGTATGAGCTACTACGAACGGACCTGCGGCCGCCCGTCGAGGTGCAGCCCCCGCCGCCGGTCAGGCGGCCGAGCGCTTTTTGTACCAGAGCCACCCTCCGGTCACCAGTATCGCGCCCACCAGCGAACCGATGATGCCGCTGGGTCGGAAATCGAGGCCGTCGCCGGCGATGAGACTGATGAGCAGACCGCCGACGAATGATCCGACGAGGCCGGCGACGATGGCCAGACCCCAGTTGATCCCACCTTCGGGTCTACCGACGATGAGTTGGGCGCCGGCGCCGATCAGCATGCCGAACAGAATGAGACCGATGATGAGCATGCGAGGAGTATATGCAGGTGAGGTCACGTGTCCCGCCCCGCCACACCCACCGATCAGCGCAGTTCTGCAGGTCGCTCCCCGTCATCGAGACGGGCGATCAGCTTTTTCGGAGCGATCAGGCGGTAGCTCGCGTCGAGGAGTTCTGCGACCTCCCGCCAATCCGGCTTCTTCGACAAGTCCAGACCCAGCCAGCCGTACGGACCCACGTATGCCGGGTAGAAGAAGCGGGCATCCTGCTCCAGTGCGGCGCGGTCGGTTTCCTCGACCTTGAACAGCAGAGAGGTCTCGAACTGCGGCCCACCCTTGACCCCACCGCCGTACATCCCGAACATCTTGCCGCCGCGAAAGGTGGGCCGACCGTGTGCGACGACCTCCGTCGCGTCGGGAAACGCGAGCGCGACCTCGCGAAGCCGGATCAAGACCGGGTCGTCGTCGGAGAACATGATCGGGTGCGGCATGGGACCAGCGTAAAAGACCTCGGATGATCTGTCGGTCCACTCGACTATCTTGGTTGAGTGGCCGACAGTGCAGATATCACCGAAGAGACGCCCGCCGAACCGACGCCGTCCGCGGCGAGGGAGAAGTGGTCGAAGCTGGCGGAAGAGCTGCGTGATCACCAGTTTCGTTACTACGTGAAGGACGCGCCGGTCATCACCGACGGCGAGTTCGACACGCTGCTGCGCAATCTCCAGGCGCTCGAAGAGCAGTACCCGGAGCTGGCCGTCGCTGATTCGCCGACCAAGCTCGTCGGCGGCGGTTTCGCGACCGAGTTCAAGGCGGTCGACCATCTCGAACGGATGATGTCGCTGGACAACGTCTTCGACGCCGACGAGATGCGGGCGTGGGTGGCCAGGGTGGAGGCGGACGCCGGGACCGGTCTGGACTACCTCTGCGAACTCAAGATCGACGGGGTGGCACTGAGCCTGGTCTACGAGAAGGGTGTACTCGTCCGCGGCACCACCCGCGGGGACGGACGGACAGGGGAGGATGTCACCCTCAACGCCAAGACCATCGACGACGTCCCCCACCGACTCTCGGCATCGGACGAGTACCCCATCCCGGACCTGCTCGAGGTCCGCGGCGAGGTCTTTTTCCGGGTGGAGGACTTCGAGGCGTTGAACGCGTCCCTCGTGGAGGCCGGCAAGGCGCCGTTCGCCAACCCGCGAAACTCTGCCGCAGGTTCCCTACGGCAGAAGAATCCACAGATCACAGCGCGGCGCCGGCTCGGGATGATCTGCCACGGGCTGGGCCGACTCGAAGGCATGACGCCGAAGACCTTGCGCGACATCTATCTGGCACTCGGGGCCTGGGGCCTGCCGGTGTCGAAGCACACCACCACACTCGTTGGCGCCGAAGCAATCTTGGAGAAGATCGAGTACTGGGGCGAACATCGCCACGACGTCGAACACGAGATCGACGGCATCGTCGTCAAGGTCGACGATTTCAGTCTGCAACGTCGACTCGGATCCACCTCGCGAGCACCGCGCTGGGCCATCGCCTACAAATATCCGCCAGAGGAAGCAACCACAAAGCTGCTCGACATCCTGGTCAACGTCGGCCGGACCGGCCGCGTGACCCCCTTCGCCTCGATGACCCCGGTGTTGGTGGCCGGGTCCACCGTCTCGATGGCAACGCTGCACAACGGATCCGAGGTCAAACGCAAAGGTGTCCTGATCGGTGACACCGTCACCATCCGCAAAGCGGGCGATGTCATCCCGGAGGTGTTGGGACCCGTCGTCGATCTCCGCGATGGCACAGAGCGCGAGTTCGAGATGCCGACGCGCTGCCCCGAGTGTGGCACCGAGTTGGCGCCGCAGAAAGAAGGTGACGCCGACATACGTTGCCCGAACAGTCGATCCTGTCCGGCGCAGCTACGCGAGCGGCTGTTCCATATCGCCGGCCGCGGTTCGTTCGACATCGAAGCGCTGGGCTACGAGGCCGCATCCGCCTTGCTGACCAACAATGTGCTCGACAACGAAGGTGATCTTTTCAGTCTCACCGAGGACGATCTGCTCAAGACCAATCTCTTCACCACGAAGGCCGGGGAACTCTCCGCCAACGGCAAACGGTTGCTGGCGAACCTGGCAGCCGCCAAGAAGGTACCTCTGTGGCGGGTCTTGGTGGGCCTGTCGATCAGGCATGTCGGGCCGAGTGCGGCGCGGGCGCTGGCCACCGAGTTCGGCAACCTCGCGGCGATCGAGTCCGCGACGGTCGAACAGTTGGCTGATGTCGAGGGTATGGGAAACACGTTGGCGCAGAGCGTCGTCGACTGGTTCGAGGTGGATTGGCACCGGGAGATCGTCGAGAAGTGGCGTGCTGCGGGGGTGCAGATGGAGGACGAGCGCGATGCATCCATCCCGCGCAACCTCGAGGGTTTGAGCATCGTCGTGACCGGGTCACTGCAGGACTTCTCACGCGATGGGGCGAAAGAAGCGATCCTGATGCGCGGCGGCAAGGCGTCGGGGTCGGTGTCGAAGAAGACCGCGTTTGTCGTCCTCGGTGAGTCACCTGGCTCCAAGGCGGCCAAAGCGGAGCAACTCGGGGTGCCGATCCTCGACGAGGACGGATTCAAGAAGCTGCTCGCCGAGGGCCCCCCGGCGGCGGAGCCAGACGACGCGGACTCAGAGGAAGAAACCGAAGACCCGGACAAGCCGGTCGAGGCCTAGGGCTGGGCCAACACCGTCGTCACGATCTTCGACAGATAACCCAGGCGGGTGATCTCCGAGGGACGGAAGTCCGGCCCACCGGGCCGACCCAGGAGCAGCGCCTTCCCGGGCGAACCGATCGGTGCTGCGGCCAACCGGGTGTCCATGTCCCGCCACAGCGCGGGCACCCAGCTCGATTCCGGATCGAGTTCCTGAGCGTGGGTGATCGGCAGCCAACTCGCATCGGTCACTTGGGTTTCAGGAGCACTGGAGCTGCCGAACAGCTGAATGGCGCCGGCGCCGCCCGAGGTGATGATGGTGGCCCAAGCCACTCGGAGCACACCTGGAGCGGCGTCGACGAGCACCTGCAATCGTTCGCGGCCCGCACCGGCGATGTCGTTGACGAGTTCGAGTTCGCGATGGGTCTCGAGGACCCCGGTGTAGGGCCGAATCGAATCGACCCGGACGCCGTCCACCTTTTCGGCCGCGGTGATCAGGGTGTCGGGCAGGGCGCCGCGCGGTACCTCCACGACGATGTCATCGACCGCGTAGCCTTCGCCTCGCTCGACGACATCGAGCGACAGGATGTCGGCACCGATCGAGCCGAGCGAGACAGCGAGCAATCCGAGCGATCCGGGGCGGTCTTGGAGGTAGACGCGCAAGAGGTATGACACGCCGGATATTGTCGCACCGCGCGGTCACCTGCGCCGCGCGCCCGGTCGCGACCGTCGTCGGGCCCGGTCAGAACTCGCTGGGACCGGGGACCGTTCCGGGCAGGGGTTCGATGGCGACCGCGGTTCCGTATGCGCAGACCTCGATGCCGGTCCCACCGAACTCTGTGGTCTCGAAACGGAACGCCGTGACGGCGTTGGCGCCGCGTTGCTGGGCCTCGTTTGCCAGGCGCTGCAGCGCTTCCTGCCGGCAGTCGTGCAGCAGCTGGGTGATGCCTTTGAGCTCACCGCCTGCCATGGCCTTGAATCCGGCGCCGATGTTCGAACCGATGTTCCGGGAGCGAACCGTGAGGCCGAAACATTCGCCGAACGCGTAGTTGATTCGGTAGCCGGGGATCTCATTGGATGTGACGATGATCATTCGTCGACCCTACCGAGCAGGCGCGTTGTCGGCAGCGGTTGTGCACTTGCACCCGGAAGGCGGGACCATGACGTCATGGTTACCGAACACAGTCCACAAGACTCCGGTGATCCGAGCGAGCAACAGTCGAATCTGCCCGATCGGCAGGACGATTCAGATGTGACCACATCCGTTGCCCGACGGATCGAACCAGAGCGCGAACACGACTTCGTCGCCTGGACCGATGCCGGCATCGCGCTGGCCCGGACGTTCCCCGGATTCCTGGGTGGCGGCTGGGTCCGTTCGTCCAGGATTCGCGACGAGTACTACGTGATGTACCGATTCGAGACCCACGCGCAGGTCGACGACTGGGTGTCGTCGCCGGTCCGAAAGGCGTGGTTGTCGCGCGGGGAAGGCATCGCCGTCGACTACGCGACCCATCGTCTGTCGGGCATCGAGGGCTGGTTCGAGCCCCAGTCGACGTTGACGAACGCGGTCCGGATCCTCAACCCCCCGCCGCCGCGCTGGAAACAGGCGATCACCATCTGGCTGGGTTTCTTCCCGTTGAGCCTGGCCATCAACTTCCTGGTCATCGCTCATCTGGGCACCCTGCCGTTGGTGGTCAAGACTCTGATAGCGACGTTGATCAACACGCCGCTGATGGTCTACCTGGTCTTGCCGTGGATCACCGCAAGGCTCAAACGCTGGCTGTGACCGGACGGCCTGCCGGGGGAGTGCGCTCGGCGACTAGGCTGGTCCGGGGTTCCGGCCCATGGCCACGAGCCACACCACCGATTTTAGAAAGGGTGCATCTGCGTGTCTGCCATCTCGCGCGATGAGGTTGCGCATCTGGCCCGGCTGTCGCGGCTGGCGCTGACCGACGACGAACTCGACCACTACGCAGGACAGCTCGATTCGATCCTGTCGCACGTCGCCAACATCTCCGAGGTCGCCGCCGCCGACATCCCCGGGACCGCACACCCGGCTGATCTGGCCAACGTGCTGCGGCCCGATGTCGTTGTTCCAGGCCTGACCACCGAAGAAGCGCTGTCCGGCGCGCCCAACGTCGAGCAGGGCCGTTTCGCCGTACCGCAGATCCTCGGAGAAGACGAATGAGCGCCCCCACCACCCGCGAGTCCGGTGCCATCACGGGACAGTCGGCTGCCGAACTCGCCGAGAAGATCCATTCCGGCGACCTGTCCGCCGTCGAGGTCACCCAGGCCCACCTGGATCGCATCGGCGAGGTAGACGGCGAGCTGCACGCCTTCCTGCACGTGAACTCCGGCGAAGCGCTCACCGCTGCCGCTGAGGTCGACAAGGCTGTCGCGGCCGGACAGAAGCCTGCCTCGCCACTTGCGGGTGTGCCGCTCGCGCTGAAGGACGTGTTCACGACCACTGACGCGCCGACCACCTGCGGTTCGAAGATGCTCGAGGGTTGGGTGCCCCCGTACGACGCGACGGTCACCGCACGGTTGCGTGCCGCGGGGATCCCGATCCTCGGCAAGACCAACATGGACGAGTTCGCGATGGGGTCCTCCACGGAGAACTCGGCGTACGGCGTCACCCGGAACCCGTGGGACACCACCAAGATCCCCGGCGGCTCGGGTGGCGGCAGCGCTGCGGCGCTCGCATCGTTCCAGGCGCCGCTCGCGATCGGTACCGACACCGGTGGTTCGGTGCGTCAGCCCGCGTCGGTCACCGGCACCGTCGGCGTCAAACCGACGTACGGCACGGTCTCGCGCTACGGCCTCGTCGCCTGTGCGTCGTCCCTGGATCAGGGCGGGCCGTGTGCACGTACCGTGCTCGACACCGCGTTGCTGCACCAGGTGATCGCCGGACATGATCCACGTGATTCGACGTCGATCGACAAGCCCGTCGCCGACATGGTCGCGGCCGCGAAAGCCGGTGCGACCGAGGATCTTTCCGGTGTGAAGATCGGGATCGTGACCGAACTCCAAGGCGAGGGCTACCAGGCCGGCGTGCTGAGCTCGTTCAACGCTGCCGTAGAGACCCTCAAAGAGCGTGGCGCGGAGATCGTCGAGGTCTCGTGCCCCCACTTCAGTTATGCGCTCGGCGCGTACTACCTCATCCTGCCGTCGGAGGTGTCGAGCAACCTCGCGCGGTTCGACGCCATGCGGTACGGACTGCGGGTCGGCGACGACGGCAGCCACAGTGCCGAACAGGTGATGGCGTTGACGCGTGAAGCGGGCTTTGGTGCAGAGGTCAAGCGGCGCATCATGATCGGAACCTACGCGCTGTCGTCGGGTTACTACGACGCGTACTACGGCCAGGCCCAGAAGGTACGGACGCTGATCGCCCGTGACTTCGCCAAGGCCTACGAGTCTGTCGACGTCCTGATCTCACCGACCACCCCGACGACCGCATTCGCGATCGGCGAGAAGGTCGACGATCCGCTGGCGATGTATCTCTTCGACCTGTGCACCTTGCCGGTCAACCTCGCAGGAAACTGCGCGATGTCGGTGCCGTCGGGCCTGTCGGCCGACGACGGTCTGCCCGTCGGGTTGCAGATCATGGCCCCGTCTCTGGCCGATGAGCGGCTCTACCGCGTCGGCGCCGCCTACGAAGCTGCCCGAGGCCCGATCGTCTGACCCCAAACCCCCGAAATTGGGCCCTTTTGGCGGTGCCCACCTGGGCGTTTGGTCGCCAAAAGGCCCCATTTTCGGTCTATCGGGGGCAGCTGGGAACGGTGAGTCCCTGCTCCGTGCCGTACTGATGTCCGTGGCCGGCGGGGTACGACAGCGCACCGATCAGGTCGACACTCGCCTGGACAAAACCGGCGACCGGAAACCACGGCGGCGTGGGCAGGTCTGAACTGGTTGCCGGCGGTAATACCGGTGGCTGCCACAGCAGTCGCGGCGACCATCGCACGACGGGATCTGAGCCGTTGGCGACCACGGTGGTCCTTGCCGCTGCGAGTGCGGCCGAATCGGCAGGCGCGCCGACCAATACCGTGTGGCAGATGGAGTCCGGGGCGCGGCGCTCCGCCCATGACCGGGCGGCGTCGGCACCCACCGCCCCGAGGCTCTGGCCGTAGACATAGATGCTGGGCCGCGAGGATTCCGGAGCCGCACCGACGGTGCGCACGAGCGCGGACACCAGCGCGACGGCGCTCGCACGGGCCGGTTCCGGACTGCCCAGAAAAGCCTGCCAGGACGGGATGTCGCTGTACTGCAGCGCGATCACACTGACGTCACCCCCGAACCGCGACTCGAATCCCCTCAACGCGTCGCCGTCGACCCAACCCGATCCGGTCGGCACCGCGACCACCACCGCGCCGCGCTCCATACCTCCCGCGATCTGCCAGCGGT
This sequence comes from Williamsia soli, assembly GCF_017377795.1. Classification (GTDB taxonomy): domain Bacteria; phylum Actinomycetota; class Actinomycetes; order Mycobacteriales; family Mycobacteriaceae; genus Williamsia; species Williamsia soli. Next base: position 161,077 of record NZ_JAFRDR010000004.1, read on the forward strand.
GCACGGTCGCCGCGGCACGGTTGTCGAAGTCCTTGTCGGAGCCCTCGAGTGAGCCGTAGATCCGTAAGGAGGAGGGCTGCGCGTCGGCGCTGACAAAAGTGGTCGCCACCGCCTCGGCGGGGTTCGCGCCTGCGGGTGACGGCATCGCCGTGAGCGCGAGGGCTGCGGCGACCACCGCAACAACGGCGCGGCTCCGGCGACCGAGCGCGCACGCTGCCGCGACGACCACCGACGGGGCGAGCGCGGTCACAATCCACACCGCGTCGACCGGTCGGGTGCCCAGCGCACCACGGAGATCGTTCTGCCACAACACCATTGCTGTGAAGAATGCGAGACCGAGGGTGCCTGCGACGGCGGCCGCGATCCGTCGCGACCGGTTGCCGCACGGCCGCCAGTGACCCGCGATCGCGCCGAGCAGGGCGCCCAGGCCACCGAATGCCGCGAGCAGCAGTCCGGCGATCAGACCGGTGCGCGGTAGTGAGCCAGGCGCCAACGCAACAGCGGCGCCCATCAGCGCGCCGGTACTGACGAGGGAATGAGGCCACCGCGGCGCGCTCATCGCAGGCCTGCCAGCGACATGATCTCTTCGCCGCCGCGGGCGAAGGACGATGCGATGATCGCCGGCGTCGACTCCTTCGCCACCGGGGCGCTGCCCCGCTGGCGCCAGGTATTGAAGGCAACGCCGGCATGCGCCAGGTCGGCTGCCCAGTCGCAGGCCGGGTTACTGCAGGTCCGATGCATTCTGTCGCCCAGCATGCGGTCCAAGGCGACGCGGGCCCATCCGCCCAGCGGCGTGCCGTTCCTCGCGGCAAGCCGCAGTAGGTCGTACCCGAAGTCGTGGACCTTGCACGGCGCCTCGAACCGGCCGGGCAACGGGACCGGCGACGAGCAATCGCCTGCGGGATCGGTAGGCGCGCCGTCGACCAGGACCGGGCGGTAGCCCATCTCCGCCTCGAAATCCGCGGGTAGAACGGACAGGGCGATCGCAGGATCCGGGCCGACGAGAGCGGACACCGCGGCGCCGGCCGGGGTGCGGAGGTCGGCGGCGTCGCTATACGGACCGGCGGCAGACGCCACCGCGGACGCCGGCCACACCCCGAGTCCGACGACAAAAGAGATCGCCAAGCTGGACAACAACATTCGACTTCGTGCTGCGTGCATGAAGTCAATCTAGGAATGGATGGCACGGTCCCACATCGGTCGGATGTGGGACCGCGGGCCACCCTGCCGGCGTGAGGTCGGCCGCGGGTGCGCGCCGGAAGTCAGACCGTCATCTCCCTCTCAGGTATGAGGACCGATGAGGGTTCGGTGGCTACCGTGAACGCAATGAGACTGTGGAATGCCGCCACCGACTACGTGGTCGACGAGGCGAAAAAGTTGCCGATCGCCACCGAGCCCGCGGTCGCGCACTTCCTGGGTCAGAAGATCAACCTCTTCTTCACCGTCGTCGCACTGATCATGTACTCGATTGCCTGGCCGACCCTGGCCGTCACGCATGAGGTGCAGCCGGCCATGTTGCCGATCATCTCGGCGTTCGCTGCCTTGCCGATCATGTTCGGATGGTCGAACCCGACCCTGGGGTGGGCCATCTCGGTGATCTCGGCGCAGGTCATCGGGCTGACCGTCGATCGCATCAACGATTGGAACTACACCATCCAGGTGGTGCACCTGATCGAACTGTTGGTGCTGACGGTGTTGGCGTACCTGCGGGCACCACTGCGATTGTTGCCGGTGTTCTGGGCGGTCTCGTGTGTCGTGGTCTACATGGCGGCGCCGCCGGAAGCCGAGGACGGCTGGGTGGTGGGGCTGACCATCGCGGCGGTGATCTGCGTCTTGATCAGGATCATCCTGCGGTCCCGTGCCCAATTGGCCCAGCAAACCATGTTGAAAGACACCGAGAAGTCGAAGAACGCCGTACTCGAAGAGCGTACGCGAATCGCCCGAGATCTTCATGACGTTGTGGCGCATCGGATGTCGGTGGTGGTGGTGCAGTCGCAGACCGCGAAATACCGGATCGACGGCGTGGGGGAGGCCGCCGCTGCCGAGTTCGACGCCATCGCCGATGTTGCGCGAGAGGCACTCGACGAGGTCCGCGTGATGCTGGGAGTGCTTCGGCTCGAAGATGATTCGCCTCGTGCGGAAGCGTATGCGCGAAATCCGAACCCCGGGATCGCCGACATCGACGGCATCGTCGCCGCGACCAGAGGGGCCGGCGTCGACGTCAGTTATCGACCGTTGGACACCGGCGCGCACGTGGGGGATGCCTGCGCGCTGGTGGCGTACCGCATTGTCCAGGAGTCGCTGGCGAACGTCACCCGCTACGCCGCCGGTGCCCGGGTCGACGTCGTCCTGTCGGTATCGGGCGACGATCTCGACGTGGTGGTGTCGAACACCGTGCCGACCGCCAGTCCCATCAACCTGGAATCGGCTGGCGGTCAGGGAATCCCGGGAATGCTCGAACGCGCGAAGGCCGTCGGCGGGGTGCTCTCGGCGGCTCCGCAGCCCGACGGGGGCTTTGTGGTCCGAGCCCGGCTGCCGTTGCGGGCCGTCGGCACACCCGGACTCGGGCAATGGGGTCCCGTCGCCGAGTCGGCCTGAAAGTAGGGTGGGGGCGTGTCGATCACGGTCTTCATCGCAGACGATCAAGCGATGGTGCGGCAGGGCTTCGGTGCTCTGCTGGGCGCGCAGTCCGATATCTCGGTGGTCGGTGACGCAGCGGACGGTCAGGCGGCGGTCACCGCAATCCGTCAATTGCATCCCGACGTCGTGTTGATGGATGTGCGGATGCCCAAATTGGACGGCCTGGCCGCAGCCGAACAGCTGTTGACCGGCCCCGGCAAAGTCCAGAGCAAGATTCTGATGCTGACCACATTCGACATCGACGACTACGTCTACCAGGCGCTCCGGATCGGTGCCTCCGGCTTCATGTTGAAAGATGCGCCCGCGGAGGAGCTCGTCCGGGCGGTACGGGTCGTGGCGGCGGGGGAGGCGCTGCTCGCGCCGTCGGTCACCCGCCGGCTCATCGCCGAGGTGACCAGCAGGCACAGGCCCCGTAGAGCGGAACCCGGCGAGCTCGCCGGCCTGACTCCGCGCGAGCGTGAAGTGCTCGAACAGGACGCCGAGGGCAAGTCGAACGCCGAGATCGCCGGGCATCTGTTCGTGGCCGAACAGACGGTCAAGACCCATGTCAGCAACGTGCTGTCGAAGCTGCATCTGCGCGACCGCGCGCAAGCGGTGGTCTATGCCTACGAAAACGGAGTTCGCTGACCACCTCCGACGCCGGTAGCTCAGCCAGACCCGGCGATGAGTTGCACAATTGACCATGGCGGGCAGATGCCCGCCCGACCCGAACGATGATCGCCAGACGAGGAGCGGGACACCACATGCGCATTGGAGTGCTTACTGGCGGCGGCGACTGCCCGGGCCTGAACGCGGTCATCCGCGCGGTGGTCCGGACCAGCGAGGTGCGGTACGGCTCGGCGGTGGTCGGATTTCTCGACGGCTGGCGCGGATTGCTCGAGGACCGGCGCATCCACCTCGCGGCCGACGATCGCAACGACCGGCTGCTCGCCAAGGGCGGCACCATGCTCGGCACCGCTAGGACCCACCCCGACAAGCTCCGGGCCGGCCTCGATCAGATCCGCCAGACGCTCGACGACAACGGCATCGACGTCCTGATCCCCATCGGCGGTGAGGGGACGCTGACCGCGGCCACCTGGCTCTCGGATGAGGGAGTACCTGTGGTCGGTGTGCCCAAGACCATCGACAACGACATCAACTGCACCGACGTCACGTTCGGCTTCGACACCGCACTGACCGTCGCCACGGATGCGATCGACCGTCTGCACAGCACCGCGGAATCGCATCAGCGCGTGATGCTGGTCGAGGTGATGGGACGGCATGCCGGCTGGATCGCACTGCATTCCGGGATCGCCTCGGGCGCACACATGATCCTGATCCCCGAACAGCCCTTTGACGTCGAAGAGGTCTGCCGGTTGGTCAAACGACGTTTCCAGCGCGGTGATTCGCATTTCATCTGCGTCGTCGCCGAGGGGGCCAAACCCAAGGAGGGCACCTTCTCGATGGCCCAAGGCGGTATCGACGAGTTCGGTCATGAGCGGTTCACAGGCGTCGCGCAGCAACTTGCCATCGAGATCGAGCGCCGGATCAACAAAGAAGTCCGCACCACAGTGCTCGGACATGTCCAGCGCGGCGGTAAGCCGACCCCCTACGACCGGGTGCTGGCCACGAGGTTCGGTGTCAACGCCGCCGACGCCGCGCACAACGGCGACACCGGGATGATGGTCAGCCTGCAGGGCCCGAACATCGGACTGGTCCCGATCGGCGAGGCAACCAAGGAACTCAAGCTCGTCCCGCAGAACCGGTACGAGGACGCGGCGGCCTTCTTCGGCTGACCCACCTCCCGGTCTTGGTGGGTTTCGGCGATGCCGACCTGGGCGTTTGTTCGCCCGAACCCACCAATTCCGGACCGCGGGAGGCGGTTAAACTCGTGGTATGACTGACTTGCTCGACTATGACGACGTGATCGCGGAGTTCGACCCGGTGATGGGTATGGAGGTCCATGTCGAGCTGGGCACCAATACCAAGATGTTCTGTGGTTGCCCCACCGCGTTCGGCGCCGAGCCCAACACCCAGGTGTGCCCGGTCTGCATCGGTCTGCCCGGATCGCTGCCCGTCGTGAACGAGAAGGCCATCGAGTCAGCGATCCGGATCGGCCTCGCACTGAACTGCTCCATCCGGCCGTCGAGCACGTTCGCGCGCAAGAACTACTTCTACCCGGATCAGCCGAAGAACTACCAGATCTCGCAGTACGACGACCCGATCGCGCACGACGGTCACCTCGACGTCGTCTTGGATGACGGCACCACGTGGCGTGTCGACATCGAGCGCGCGCACATGGAAGAGGACACCGGCAAGTCCCTGCACATCGGCACCACCGGGCGGATCTCCGGGGCCAGTCACTCGCTGCTCGACTACAACCGCGCGGGCGTGCCACTCATCGAGATCGTCTCCAAGCCCATCGAAGGTGCGGGCGCCCGAGCTCCCGAAGTCGCCCGGGCATATGTGACGGCTCTGCGTGACCTGCTCAAGTCTCTCGACGTGTCGGATGTGCGGATGGATCAGGGTTCGATGCGCTGTGACGCGAACCTGTCGTTGATGCGCAAGGACGCCACCGAGTTCGGTACCCGTACCGAGACGAAGAACGTGAACTCCCTCAAGAGCGTCGAGGTCGCGGTGCGGTACGAGATGCGCAGGCAGGCAGCGCTTCTGCTCGCGGGAACCGCCATCGTCCAAGAGACCCGGCACTTTCAGGAGACCGACGGATCGACCTCCGCGGGCAGGCGGAAGGAAACCGCGGACGACTACCGGTATTTCCCCGAGCCAGACCTGCCGCCGGTGCAGCCCGCCGCGGACTGGATCGAAGAGATCCGTGCCACCCTGCCCGAGCTGCCGTGGCTGCGCCGGGCGCGGATCCAGCAGGAATGGGGCGTCTCCGACGAGGTGATGCGCGACCTCGTGAACGTCGGTGCGGTTGACCTGATCATCGCCACCGTCGACGCCGGAGCGCCGGTCGAGGCGGCCCGCGGATGGTGGGTGTCCTTCCTTGCGCAGCAGGCCAATTCCCGCGACACCGAGCTGGCTGATCTACCGATCACCCCGGTTCAGGTCGCCAAGGTCGTGGCTCTCGTCGAGGAGGGCAAGTTGACCAACAAGCTTGCCCAGCAGGTGGTAACCGGGGTCCTCGACGGTGAGGGCGAACCCGAGCAGATCATCGCGGACAAGGGCCTGGAAGTGGTCCGCGACGATTCGGCCCTGCAGAAGGCTGTTGACGAGGCCCTGGCCAACAACCCCGACATTGCCGAGAAGATCCGCAGCGGCAAGGTCGCGGCCGCAGGCAAGATCGTCGGCGACGTCATGAAGGCCACCCGCGGCCAGGCCGACCCGGGCCGCGTCAAAGAGCTTGTGTTGGCGGCCTGCCAGTAGCTCAGACGTTGGTGTCGGCGGGACCCTGCGGCATCGGGATGATGATCACCCGATCATCGGTGGGGCCCGCGGTACCGGTCTGTTTGTTCACGGTGCCGACCTGGAACAGACCGGCGGGAACGGCGGTCAGGCGTCCGAGCGCACCGTAGCGCCGCTCCAGCACCGTGATGGGCTCGGCCGTGGTGGGCTTCTCCTCCGTCGGCGCGGTGATGGCCTGCAATCGCTGAGTCCTCGTCTGCGACACCATGATCACGCCGTTGACGGCCGCGCAGCCCGCGGTCTCGGGCTTGTCGGGCCAGGTCCACAGCGTGCGTCCGACGCCGGTCGGGCTGATCAACTGCAGGCGATCCTCCGCAGGTGCCCGGTCGCTCAGGTACAGGGCGCCGGTGACCACGTCCGGACACAGCGCGGGATTCTGGCCGAGGCCGCTGGTGAGCACCCGCGGGGGAGTATTGCCCCCCGACGACAGATCGGTCACCGACAACAGTTTCCCGGCCAGTGAGCCCGGATCTGCGGCGGCAGCGGGATCGCCTGCGTCCCCGGTTGCCACCAGCAGTTCGCCCGGACTCTTGAAGTGGATTGTGCCCATGTTGCCGATGTCGCCCTTGGGGATACCGGTGAGAATCGGCTTCGGCACGTCGCCCGGGGCCAGCCGCACCACCCGGTTGTCGGTGGGGGTGGTGATGTACGCGTACATCAACTGGTCCTGCGCGTAGTCGGGGGAAGGTGTGAAGTCGAGCAGACCGCCGTCGCCCGAGGCGTCGACATCAAACGACGCGATGTCCACCGTCGGTCCACCCCGTTTGGTGCGGACGATCTTGCCGCTCGTGCGCTGGGCCACCACGGTCGACGTGGCGTCCGCGCTGGCAGCGATCAGACCGCTGGTCGCGTCCAAGCAGGTGGCGATCACGGTCGGGTCCGGATCGGGGCAGGGGCCGGTCGGGGCACCGGGATCCGCGCGAGGTGTGCTCGGCGGTGTCTGTTCCGGCTGCTGCATCGGGGGATTGATGTTCGTGGAGAACTCGCCGGCCTCTCGGTTCCGGTCCTGCTCGGCGAATCCGCCCGAACATCCGGTCATCACGACGGCGGCCGCCACCAGCATGATCACGATCCGCGCGATCGCAGACCGGTGGGGCGTTGTCATGGCGTCCACACTACTGATCTGGCGGGGCGAGACGTCTGATCGGGCGCGCCGTGGCCAGGGCAAGGATGCGTTCGACCGACATGCCTCTAAGGTCACTAGGGTGACCGAACGAGATCCCGACGGCCAAGGGTCGAGCCCATACGACGAACCCACCGAACAGATCGAGTTGCCCGTGACGCGGGCAAGCGAGCCTTATCCGGCCGAAGGTGAGACCGGCGCCTACGGGTACGCCCCGTACCGGTCGAACAAGGCAGGCCAGGACGAAGCGGCCCGATTCGATGAGGATCTCGAGGAGACCGAGCAGATCCCCACCCTGCGCAAGCAAGCGGTGGGCACTTCTCCTGGGAGCGCTTCTCCCGCGTCTACGTCTCGAGGGCCCAATCCCCCTGCAGGCGGCCCGGTCGTCCGCGACGACGTCGCCGATCAGGACACCGATGTCGTCGGTGCCCCATCTGCCCACACCACCCGGATCCCGGCGGGGGTCGTCGACCGCGACGACTTCCACCGCGAGCACGGACCTGCGCCGCGCTACGACGACGACGATGACTTCGCGCTGCGGGGCCCTGCCGAGCCGGAACCCATCGAACCACTCGTCACCGAGATTCCTGCCCGCCGCGGCACCCTCGATCTCGGGTTGTTGCTGCTTCGCGTCGGAGTCGGCCTCATAGCGATGGCACACGGAAGTCAAAAGCTGTTCGGTTGGTGGAATAGCCCGCGACTCAGCGGTTTCGAGGACTACCTCCTGAACGCCGCGAACACCAACATCGGATTCAGCTCGGACGCCGCGAAGCCTCTGGCGATCATCGGTGCTCTCTCGGAGACCATCGGCGGACTCATGTTGGTACTCGGGCTGCTGACCCCGATCGCGGGTTCGGCGGTGCTGGGCGTGATGACCGTCGCCGCGGCCTACAAGGCCACTCTCGCCGGGGGCGTCTGGTTCTTCGCCGCCGACCCCGACTTCACCGGCGGCGGTATCGAGTACGAGTTGTTCCTCGGGCTCGCCGCGGCGGTCATCATCCTGACCGGGCCGGGCCGCATCTCACTCGACTTCGGACGCGGGTGGGCGACGAGACCGTTCATCGGTTCGGTCGCCTGGTTGGTCGTCGGCATCGCTGCGCCGGTCGTCATCTGGTTCCTCTTCAACGGCACCAACCCGTTCGAGTCACCGGGCAACCCCGTCCCATAGCCCGAAAGTGGTGGGTTCTGGCGACCGCGACCTGCGGAAACACTCGCCAGAACCCACCACAATCGGGTCAGTCGACCTGACGGACCGCACCCTTGTCCGCCGAGGTGGCCAGCTTGGCGTAGGCGCGCAGAGCCGTGGTCACCTTGCGTTCGCGGTGCTCTTTCGGCTGCCACGGCCGTTCGGCGGCATCCATCTTCGCGCGGCGGTCGGCGAGTACCTCGTCGTCGACGAGAACCTCGAGTTTGCGGGTCTTCACATCGATCAGGACCTGATCGCCGTCTTCGATGAGCCCGATGACCCCGCCCGCGGCGGCTTCAGGGGAGACGTGTCCGATCGAGAGTCCTGATGAGCCGCCCGAGAACCGGCCGTCGGTGACGAGCGCGCACTTCTTGCCCATGCCGGTGCCCTTCATGAACGCGGTCGGGTGCAGCATCTCCTGCATTCCGGGACCGCCCGCCGGGCCCTCATAGCGCACGACCAGGACCTCACCGGCCTTGATGGTCTTGCTCAAGATCACCTGCACGGCCTCGTCCTGCGACTCCACAACCCGCGCCGGACCCTGGAAGTGCCAGAGGTCCTCGTCGATGCCGGCGGTCTTCAGCACGGCGCCGTCGACAGCGAGGTTGCCCTTGAGTACGCACAGGCCACCTTCGACGGTGTAGGCGTGTTCCAGGTCGCGAATGCATCCGCCCGCGGCGTCGGTGTCGAGGGAACTCCAGCGGTTCTCCGTCGAGAACGGGGTCGTGGTGCGCACCCCTCCCGGAGCGGCGTGGAACAGCTCGAGCGCCTCGTCGGTGGCGGTGCCGCTGCGGATGTCCCAATCGTCCAAGAACGTCGCGAGGGTGGGCGAGTGAACGGTACTCGCCGTGTCGTCGATGAGACCCGCGCGGCGCAGCTCGCCGAGGATGGCCGCGATTCCACCGGCCCGATGAACGTCTTCCATGTGGTAATCGGAGTTGGGGGAGACCTTAGACAGGCACGGGACCTTGCGGCTGATGTCGTCGATGACTCCGAGGTCAAAGCCCTCGACCTCACCCTCCTGTGCGGCGGCGAGCACGTGCAGGACGGTGTTGGTGGATCCACCCATGGCGACATCGAGGGCCATGGCGTTCCGGAAGGCGGTGGGCGTGGCGATGTTTCGGGGGAGCACCGACTCGTCGTCATCGCGGTAGTAACGCAGCGCCGCCTCGACGATCACCTGGCCTGCCTTGGTGAACAGTCCCCGTCGCGCTTCATGCGTGGCCAGTGTCGAACCGTTGCCCGGTAGCGCCAGACCCAGGGCCTCGGTCAGGCAGTTCATCGAGTTGGCCGTGAACATGCCCGAACACGATCCACAGGTGGGGCATGCCGCGAGCTCGACTTCGCGGAGGGCGGCCTCGTCGACAGCGTCGTTGGCCGACGCGGAGATCGAGGTGATCAGGTCCGAGGACGGATGGACGGTGCCATCGACGACCACGGCCTTGCCGGCCTCCATCGGCCCGCCGGACACGAACACGGTGGGGACATTGAGCCGCATCGCGGCATTGAGCATCCCGGGGGTGATCTTGTCGCAGTTCGAGATACAGACCAGGGCGTCGGCGGTGTGCGCGTTCACCATGTATTCGACGGAGTCCGCGATGATCTCGCGGCTCGGAAGCGAGTAGAGCATCCCGTCGTGGCCCATCGCGATCCCGTCGTCGACGGCGATCGTGTGGAACTCCCGGGGCACACCACCGGCGGCCCGAACCGCGTCGGCGACGATCTCACCGACATCCTTGAGGTGGACGTGGCCGGGTACGAACTGGGTGTACGAATTCGCAATCGCGACAATCGGTTTGCCGAAGTCGTCGTCGGTCATGCCGGTGGCGCGCCAGAGCGAGCGCGCTCCGGCTGCGTTACGACCGACGGTGGTTGTGCGTGACCTCAACTGCGGCATGGCTATTCGTTCCTCGACTGGCTCGGGTCGACTCCGCCCACGGGCTGCGCGGGGGAGAACTTGCGCAGTTCAGGCTACTCCGAGGCCTTGTCGATGCCTTTGTCGACGTCCTTGCCGGCCAGATCGGTTGGCCTGGTCGAGCTCTGCTGCGGTGCGGCGGGATCGGGAGCGGTGCCCGATTTCGGTGTCGGCACGGACTTGTCCGTCGCCTTCTTCGGCGGCGCCTCGACGTCGATGCGTTCGGCGTCGGGACTGTCGATGGCGTAGGGATCAGGAATGCGACCGCGGCTTGCGGCCGACAGTCGCGGCAGATCCCGGAAACTGATGGCGGGCAGGATGAGATGCGATTTGTCGTCCAGTACGGCGCGGACGGCACCCCAACGCGGGAACTGCAGCCCTGAGATCTGGTCCCACGTCGCTGACCTGCGTCCGCGCAGCGTCACCGATGTCACGCCGTCCTCGGTCACGATGGTGCGCAGGCGTCGCACCCAGATGGCCACCACGATCGGAAGGGCCAGCGTCCAGCCGAGGTAGGGCAGTGACACACCTGCCAGTACGAGCGCGGACACACCCATCATGAAGACGGCGAAGTACGCGATCGGGTGAATGCGGAACTCCGCGGGCAACTCGATGGCTTGGGGTTCAGACACGCCGCCATTGTTTCATCCCGCAGGGGGTGTCCCATCATGTGGGATACGAGATGGTCAAGTTTGACTCACTGCAGCACACAGTCCTAGCCTGGCTCACTGTGATGCAAAAACAGATTCTCGTACTCGGCCGGCGCGTCAACGCCTGACCGAGTACAACGAGTACTCACAAAGCATCGACGCGCCACCCTCGCACAGCACCTGCTGTCGGGGGTTTTTTGTTGTCCACCGACGTGCGCGGCCCAGGCCGCAGCGTCAGAGCAGAGGGAAGTGCAGTGAGCGCACCAGCAGCACGCACCCAGCCGGGGTCGCACCCAGGCGGTCCGGGATCGCAGCAGGCCAAAGGGCCCGCAGCGCCGCGGCGCCAGTCAGGTAACGGCTCGCCAGTAACTGCGGCCGCGGCCGCAACCCGGCGCACGGTGGCGCCGGAACGTGTCAGCGGCGCGAAGGCGGTAGTGCGCGCCCTCGAAGAGCTCGGCGTCACCTCTGTGTTCGGTATTCCCGGCGGCGCAGTGCTGCCGGTCTACGACCCGCTCCTCGACTCCGAGCAGGTCCGCCATATTCTCGTCCGCCACGAGCAGGGCGCGGGTCACGCGGCCACCGGGTACGCGCAGGCGACCGGTCGCGTCGGAGTGTGCATCGCGACCTCGGGTCCCGGTGCCACCAACCTGGTGACCCCGCTCGCGGACGCCCAGATGGACTCGGTTCCCGTCGTCGCGATCACCGGCCAGGTGGGTCGCTCGCTCATCGGGACCGACGCTTTCCAGGAGGCCGACATCTCCGGCATCACGATGCCGGTGACCAAGCACAACTTCCTCGTCAACAACGGCGCCGAGATCGCCAAGGTGATGGCCGAAGCTTTCTACATCGCCGAAAGTGGCCGTCCCGGTGCGGTTTTGGTGGACATCCCCAAGGACGTGCTGCAGGCGCAGACCACGTTCTCGTGGCCGCCCCAGCTCGACCTGCCGGGCTACCGGCCCGTCACCAAACCGCACGGCAAGCAGGTTCGCGAGGCGGCGCGGCTCATCGCGGCAGCCACCTCACCGGTGCTGTACGTCGGCGGCGGGGTCATCAAGGCCAACGCCTCCGAACAACTCCTCGAACTCGCAGAACTGACAGGCGTCCCCGTGGTCACCACCCTCATGGCCCGCGGCGCTTTCCCGGACAGCCACAAGCAACATCTGGGAATGCCAGGAATGCACGGCACCGTCGCCGCGGTGGCCGCGCTGCAACGAAGCGATCTGCTGATCACCCTCGGCGCGCGCTTCGATGACCGCGTCACCGGCATGCTCGACTCGTTCGCCCCGGACGCCAAGGTGATCCACGCGGACATCGATCCCGCCGAAATCGGCAAGAACCGGCACGCAGACGTCCCCATCGTGGGCGACTGCGGCGCGGTGATCTCCGAATTGGTCGAGGCGGTGCGCGACGAGCGCGCCACCACCACCGCGGCGCCCGACCTGAGCACCTGGTGGTCGTACCTCGACGGGATCCAGCGGACCTACCCGCTGAGCTACGACCGTCCCGCGGACGGTTCGATGTCGCCGGAGTTCGTCATCTCGGCGATCGGCAAGGCTGCCGGGCCCGACGCGATCTACTGTTCCGGTGTCGGACAGCACCAGATGTGGGCGGCGCAGTTCATCTCGTACGAGAAGCCACGAACCTGGCTCAACTCGGGGGGACTGGGCACCATGGGATACGCGGTGCCCGCCGCCATGGGCGCCAAGCAGGGCATGCCCGACACCGAGGTGTGGGCCATCGACGGCGACGGCTGCTTCCAGATGACCAATCAGGAACTGGCCACCTGCGCCATCGAAGGCATCCCCATCAAGGTCGCCGTCATCAACAACGGCAACCTGGGCATGGTCCGGCAGTGGCAGACCCTCTTCTACGAGGAGCGGTACTCCAACACGAATCTGTCGACCCACAACACCGAGTCATCGGTGCGCATCCCGGACTTCCTGAAGCTTGCCGAAGCGCTCGGCTGTGTCGGATTGCGGTGTGAGCGTGAGGAAGACGTCGACGCCGTGCTCGCCGAAGCGCGTGCCATCAACGACCGCCCGGTCGTGATCGACTTCGTCGTCGGTGCCGACGCACAGGTGTGGCCGATGGTCGCCGCCGGCACCGGCAACGACGAGATCATGGCCGCCCGTGGCATCCGTCCGCTGTTCGACGACGATGCCGAAGCGTCCACCGAGCCCGGTCAGGATCCCCAGGCCACCGCCGGCAATGTCCGCGGGGTCGAAGCGGTCGGTTCGCAGCGCGAATCCGACGAGAAAGGCGAGCAGCAGTGACCACCACACACCACACCCTGAGCGTGCTCGTGGAGGACCGGCCGGGTGTCCTCGCCCGGGTGTCCTCGCTGTTCTCGCGTCGCGGGTTCAACATCGAGTCGCTCGCGGTCGGCGCCACCGAACTCAAGGGTGTCTCGCGCATGACCATCATGGTCTCGGTCGAGGACTTCCCACTGGAGCAGGTCACCAAGCAGCTCAACAAGCTGATCAACGTGATCAAGATCGTCGAGCAGGATCCGGAGACCTCGGTCGCCCGCGAACTGATGATGATCAAGGTGCGGTCCGACGCCTCGGCGCGCGGAGAGGTGATCGAAGTCGTGAACCTGTTCCGTGCGAAAGTTATCGACGTGTCGCCCGAATCGATCACCGTCGAGGCGACCGGCACCCCGGACAAGCTCGAGGCGCTGCTGAAGATGCTCGATCCGTACGGCATCCGGGAGATCGCCCAGTCGGGCATCGTCGCCCTGGGCCGCGGACCGAAGAGCATGTCGGCAACTCGCTAGATATCGAAACCAAGTACTGATCCCTGGCCAAAGAGGGCCGGGAGATTCACCGAAGAAGGGAAGTCAAGTGGCAGTCGAGATGTTCTACGACGACGATGCCGACCTGTCGATCATCCAGGGCCGCAAGGTTGCGGTCATCGGATACGGCAGCCAGGGACACGCGCACTCGCTGAGCCTGCGTGATTCGGGCGTCGAGGTCGTGATCGGTCTGCGCGAGGGCAGCGCATCGCGCGCCAAGGCCGAGGAGCAGGGCCTCAAGGTGCTCACCGCAGCCGAGGCCGCCGCCTGGGCCGACGTCATCATGGTGCTCGCCCCCGACACCTCGCAGGCCAAGATCTTCAAAGACGAGATCGAGCCCAACCTCAACGACGGCGACGCGCTGTTCTTCGGCCACGGCCTGAACATCCACTTCGACCTCATCGAGCCGGCCGACAACATCACCGTCGGCATGGTCGCCCCCAAGGGTCCCGGCCACCTCGTGCGTCGTCAGTACGTCGACGGCAAGGGCGTTCCCTGCCTCATCGCGGTCGATCAGGACCCCAAGGGCAACGGCGAAGCGCTGGCCCTGAGCTACGCGGCCGCCATCGGTGGAGCCCGCGCGGGCGTCATCAAGACCACCTTCAAAGAAGAGACCGAGACCGACCTCTTCGGCGAGCAGGCCGTGCTCTGCGGCGGCACCGAAGAGCTCGTCAAGATCGGCTTCGAGGTCATGGTCGAAGCCGGCTACGCGCCCGAGATGGCGTACTTCGAGGTGCTGCACGAGCTCAAGCTCATCGTCGACCTCATGTACGAAGGCGGCATCGCCCGCATGAACTACTCGGTCTCCGACACCGCCGAATTCGGTGGCTACGTCTCCGGTCCCCGCGTCATCGACTCCGGTACCAAAGAGCGCATGCAGGGCATCCTCAAGGACATCCAGGACGGCACCTTCGTCAAGCGCCTCGTCGCCAACGTCGAAGGCGGCAACAAGGAGCTCGAAAGCCTGCGCAAGCAGAACGCTGAACACCCCATCGAGGTCACCGGCCAGAAACTGCGTGACCTGATGAGCTGGGTTGATCGTCCGATCACCGAAACTGCCTGATACCAGCAGCTCTGAGCTTCACCACTCAAACCCCGGACCGTTAGGTCCGGGGTTTGCTTCTTTAAAACTGACACCGCCCGTGTGCGGCCCGCGTGCTCTGGACGGAGGAGCGAGGGAGCGCAGCGACTGAGTCGACGGAGGAAGAGCACGCGATAAAGGGCCGCACACCCCGCGTAGCGAAGCGGAGCGAAAAGACACAGCTGGTGACCCGACTGCTCACTCAGACACAGCAGGTGACGGGCCTGCTCACTCAGACACAGCAGGTGACGGGCCTGCTCACTCAGACACAGCTGGTGACCTGACTGCTCACACAGCCACAACGGGTGACACGGCCACCTGACTCACGCCAACCGAAACCCTGTGATCCCTCGGGCTCTTAGATCCCTGAATATCGGGCCGATGTTGGTTCCCTTTTCCGGGCCCGCACAGGCGACTTCGAAGTACGCATTGACCATGCCGACGAGTCGGTCGCCGAGCACCACCGGAGCGCCGGAGTCGCCTTCGATGACACACATCTGCGATATGTGGACCTCATGGCCGGAGATCCAGACGACGCCGCAGGTGTGTCCGGTGGTCCGGCCGTCCTTGCAGGCGATGTCAGGGAATCGCGGCGGCGCCATCTGAACCGAATCGATGGTCACCCGGCCCACCGTTCGAAGGGGTTCGACACGGCGCTCGTCGAATCGGATCAGCGCGTAGTCGAGGTCGGTGTCGACCTCCGCGATCACGCCGAGTGGGTGCTTCACCGGCCACAGTTCCGACAGGACCGATTGCCCCGGGTCCCCGCAGTGACCGGCGGTGAGACCGATCAGGTTGCCGTCCTGATCATGGCCGATGGTGGTCAGCGTGCAGATGGCCGCAGTGCCGTCCCACTGCTCGATCACGATCCCGGTGCCGCCGCCGAGCGGTGCCTTCGCGTGGGCGGGGATCGCGGCGGCGGGAGTGATTGCGGAACCGGTCAGCACGGCGAGTGCGCCGATCAGTGCCACTACCGCCCTGCGGACCATTGGTTTCTCGATTCCCGACGCCGGCCCCGAAGGAGCGGGGGTGTGATGACCGTAACCGAGGCAGAAGGAGATTGCGGGTTGTCCGGGACGGCAGCCGAAAGAGAATCCGATCAGAAGACGCGGAAGCCCTCGACGCCGCGTTTGGGCAGGTCCGTCAGGATCGGCCGGATGTTGGTGCCTGTCTCGGGGCCGATGCATCCGACGAAGTAGTAGGCGTTCACCATGCCGATGAGTCTGTCGCCGACGACGACCGGACTTCCGGAGTCTCCCTCGGTGACGCAGATCTGGCTGATGTGCTCGACGCCGTTGGAAAACCAGGTGACGCCACAGGTGTTGCCGGTGGTCCGGCCTTCTTTGCACGCGATGGCTCCGAAGTTGGGAGGCGTGGTCTGCACGCCGCGGATGGTCACACCACCGACCGTCCGGGTGGGGACGACCTTGTCCTGGTCGAACGAGATGACCGCGTAATCGAGTTTGTGGTTGGAGAAGGTGATGCGACCGAGCACGCCGCGGTTCTGTTGCTGTTCGGAGGCGACGCGCTGGCCGCCTTCGCCACAATGGGCTGCCGTCAAGCCGTACAACCCGCCCTTGTTGTCATAGCCGATGGTCGTCAGTGTGCACGCCGACGCACTGTTGCCACCTCTGAGGACGAGGATTCCCGACCCGCCGCCCAGCGCCACCTTCGACGGAGCCGCGGCTGCGGTGCTCACCCCGCTGAGCAGGAGAGCGACAGTCGCGAGTGCCGCGCACAGAGCGAGCAGTTTCCTGAGCATTCGATCCCCAATTCGTATACGGGCGTCCTCGTGGATCGCGGCATCAACGGTCGAACTGTGCTGCGTTCCGTCCCCCGGCCCGGTTGCAATATAACGGTAATGCATGTCACATACCGGCGGTTTACCTCGGAGCGAATCGTTATGCAGCATCGGCGCAGGTCCGCGCGTTCTGCGAGCAAGAGGCCGGGGGCGAACGCACCGCGGGCGGCCACTAAGCTGATCGCTGGAGTTGCCACCATCGTGAGTCCGGCGTAATGCGCCGGACATTGCCTGACCGCAGGAGAAAAACCGTGAGCCCCACCGGCCGCCCAATCGTCTTGATCGCCGACAAACTGGCACAGTCCACCGTTGCCGCCCTCGGTGAGGATGTCGAGGTGCGCTGGGTCGACGGGCCAGATCGTCCCAAATTGCTCGAAGCGGTGAAGGATGCCGACGCCATCCTCGTCCGTTCCGCGACGCAGGTCGACGCGGAGGTCCTCGCGGCCGGACCGAATCTCAAGATCATTGCCCGTGCGGGTGTCGGCCTCGACAACGTCGACGTCCCGGCGGCGACTGAGCGTGGTGTCATGGTCGTCAACGCCCCGACGTCGAACATCCACACGGCTGCCGAGCACGCAGTGAGTCTGTTGCTGTCCGCGGCGCGTCAGATCCCCGCCGCCGACGCCACCCTGCGCGAGCACACCTGGAAGCGTTCGAAGTTCAACGGTGTCGAGATCTTCGGCAAGACGGTCGGCGTCGTGGGCCTCGGCCGAATCGGCCAGCTGTTCGCCCAGCGTCTGGCTGCATTCGAGACCAACATCATCGCCTACGACCCCTACGTGTCCCCGGCGCGCGCCGCGCAGCTCGGCATCGAGCTGGTGACGCTCGACGAACTGCTCGAACGCGCAGACATGTTCTCGGTGCACCTTCCCAAGACCCCTGAGACGCTGGGTCTGATCGGTGCCGACGAACTGGCCCGCACGAAGAAGGGCGTCATCGTCGTCAACGCCGCGCGCGGCGGACTGATCGACGA
This sequence comes from Williamsia soli, assembly GCF_017377795.1. Taxonomy (GTDB): domain Bacteria; phylum Actinomycetota; class Actinomycetes; order Mycobacteriales; family Mycobacteriaceae; genus Williamsia; species Williamsia soli. Next base: position 178,645 of record NZ_JAFRDR010000004.1, read on the forward strand.
GCAGGCCCTTGCCGACGCCATCAACTCCGGGCACGTCTTCGGCGCAGGCCTCGACGTGTACGCGACCGAGCCGTGCACCGATTCGCCACTGTTCGAACTCCCTCAGGTCGTGGTGACCCCGCACCTCGGAGCGTCCACGTCCGAGGCGCAGGACCGCGCGGGCACCGATGTCGCGAAGAGTGTGCGGCTGGCGCTGGCGGGCCACTTCGTCCCCGACGCCGTCAACATCACCGGCGGCACCGTGGACGACGAGGTCGCACCGTGGCTCGAACTCGTCCGCAAACTCGGTGTCCTCGTCGGTGCCCTGTCCGGTCAGGTACCGGCAAACCTCACGGTCGATGTTCGCGGTGAGATCGCCGTCAAGAGCGTCGACGTCCTGGGGCTCTCCGCGCTGCGAGGTCTGTTCTCGGCGGTCATCGAAGAGCCGGTCACGTTCGTCAACGCTCCGTCGTTGGCTGCCGAGCGCGGCGTCACCTCAGAGGTGACCACCGCGTCCGAGAGCCCGAACCACCGCAATCTCGTCGATCTGCGAGCAGTGTTCGGCGACGGCACGGTCCTCAACGTGGCGGGCACCCTCTCCGGGCCGGCCGAGGTCCAGAAAATCGTCAACATCAACAGCCGCAACTTCGACCTGCGTGCCGAGGGCCTCAACCTCGTCGTCTCCTACGGAGATCAGCCAGGTTCGCTCGGTAAGATCGGCACCCTGCTCGGCAACGCCGGCATCGACATCCAGGCTGCCGGTCTGTCTCAGGACGCCGAGGGCGAAGGCGCCACGATCTTGTTGCGAGTGAGTCAGCAGATCCCGGACGCCGTCATCACGGCCATCGGTGAGGCCGTCGAGGCCACCCTGATCGAACAGGTCGACCTGTCATGAAGCTCGCAGTCATCAAGGGTGACGGTATCGGCCCCGAGGTCATCGACGAGGCGTTGTCCGTCTTGGATCAGGTGCTGCCCGGTGTCGAGACCACCGAGTTCGATCTGGGCGCACAGCGCTACCACCGCACAGGTGAGCTCCTGACAGACGAGGATCTCGACGCCATTCGCGGCCACGACGCAATTCTGCTGGGCGCCATCGGTGATCCGTCGGTGACACCCGGCATTCTCGAGCGCGGGTTGCTGCTGAAGATGCGGTTCGCACTCGACCACCACGTGAACCTGCGCCCGAGCAAGCTCTTCCCGGGTGTCGCGTCGCCGCTGGCGGGCAATCCCGCGATCGACTTCGTCGTCGTCCGCGAGGGCACCGAAGGCCCGTACACGGGCAACGGTGGTGCCATTCGCGTCGGCACGCCGCACGAGATCGCCACCGAGGTCAGTGTCAACACCCGGTTCGGTGTCGACCGGGTTGTCCGTGACGCCTTCGCGCGTGCACAGAATCGCCGTAAGCATCTGACCCTGATCCACAAGACCAACGTGCTCACGTTCGCCGGGTCGTTGTGGAAGCGGGCGGTCGACGAGGTCGCGATCGAATATCCCGATGTCGAGGTGGCGTACAACCACATCGACGCGGCGACCATCTACATGGTCACCGACCCGGGTCGTTACGACGTGATCGTCACCGACAACCTGTTCGGCGACATCATCACCGACATCGCCGGCGCGGTCAGCGGCGGCATCGGCCTCGCGGCGTCGGGCAACATCGACGCCACCGGCACCAATCCGTCGATGTTCGAGCCGGTCCACGGCAGCGCACCGGACATCGCCGGGCAGGGCAAGGCCGATCCGACAGCAGCAATACTGTCGGTCGTGCTGCTGCTGCGGCATCTCGGACACGACGCCGAGGCAGACCGCATCGATCAGGCCGTGTCCGCCGACCTGGCGAGCCGGGGTGACACCCCGGTGACCACGACCGAGGTCGGCTCCAGGATCCGCGCCGCTCTCGGCTGAACCCACTTCACGAGTTCGCGCCACCTGCGTGCGTTCGCGCCAGATACAACTGGCGCGTACGCACCCAGGTGGCGCGAATTTCTTGGAGACGAACGCTCAGGACACGGTGACCGCGGTTTTGCGTTCCTCGTCCGCCGGTACCAGACCGATCGCGACCGCGGGTGCGGCGGCTGAGAGCAGGAACGCCGCCGGATAGCCGAACGTGCCGATCGCCACGCCGAATACCGGGGTGGACGCCGCCATCCACAGGTACTGCCCGGTGTTCTGTATCGCCAGGCCGCGGCCACTCCACTGCGGGCCGGCGAACTCTGCGATGGCTGTGAACGCCAACCCGTTGTCGGCCACCGTGATGACACTGGCGACGACCATGACGAGGGCCGCGGTCGGGCTGTCGAGCCAATCGGTAAATGCCAACAGGCCCACCGATGCCGTTGCACCGATCGCGATCAGGCGGATGGGTTTGGTTCGGGAGCCCCACGAATCCGACCACCGGCCTGCCGCGATGCGACCGAACGCGCCGAGTACCTGGCTGATCGTCACGAGTACGCCGGCGGTCAGTGCCGACCACTCGTGCTGCACGATGAGCCATGCCGGAACGAATGTCCAGAGCATCGACTGGGGAATCGACAGCAGGATGCTCACCCCGTGCACTCGCGGCAAGAACGCGCTTCCCCGGTAGGGGTTCGGTGACGTGATCGCCGATCCATCGGCCATCTTCTCGCGGGGCGGGTCGATGATCACCGCCGCGACAAAGATCGTGGCGAGGATGGTCACAGCAAAGGGAACAGCCAAACCCGCTGTCACGCCGTATTTTTCGGCCAGCACGGGCATGGTCAGAGCGCAGACTCCGATACCCAGTGGCTGTGCCATCTGCCGGACGCCCATCGCCGTCCCGCGACGCTCGGGCGGGAACCAGCCGACAACGATCCTGCCGCCGGCCCCGTTGGTCGCCGCAGAGGTGATGCCGGCGACGAGCAGGAGTGCGCCCAGCACGAACTCTGACGCGTCGAGCGCGTCTGCCAGGCATGCCGATCCGGTCGCGGCGACGGTCAGGATCAGCGACAGCAACAGGATTCGGCGTTCTCCGAAACGGTCCAGCGCGAACCCCCACGCGATCGTCGACAGCAGCAATCCGACCATGGGTACGGCCGCCAAAGTGGATGCCTGGGCCAGTGAGAGGCCTTCGGTTCTGTGCAACTCCGGAATGAGGAACGCGACTCCGCTGACGACACAGGTGGTCGCCATCGCACCGAGGAGGGAGGCTGCGAGCATCACCCAGCGTCGGGTATCGGTGGGCATGGTGCACAGCTCCTTGTGTCTCAATATATGGAACGCGATGCCCACATTCTAAAACACGGCACCCGGTCGGCCAACCCGGTCTCCCGCAGGTTGAGACACCGCTGGTGCGATAGTGTGGCGATCATGCGTCTAGGTCGAATTGCCAGCCCCGACGGGGTCGCCTTTGTCAGTATCGAGGGTGAGGACGGTGCCGAGACGGCACGTGAAATCGCTGAACATCCCTTCGGAACACCGACCTTCACCGGGCGGAGTTGGCCCCTCGCGGACACCCGATTGCTGGCGCCGATCCTCGCCAGCAAGGTGATCTGTATCGGGAAGAACTACGCCGCGCATGCTGCTGAAATGGGTGGTGAGGCGCCGGAGAACCCGGTAATTTTCATCAAGCCGAACACCTCGATCATCGGACCACAGGTACCCATCCTGCGCCCGAAGTCCTCCGATCGCGTCGATTACGAGGGCGAATTGGCGATCGTGATCGGTCGGCCGTGCCGCGACGTGAAGGCGTCGGCGGCCAAAGACGTCATCCTCGGGTACACGATTGGCAACGACGTCACCGCGCGCGATCAGCAAAAAGCCGACGGGCAATGGACGCGCGGCAAGGGACACGACACCTTCTGCCCGCTGGGCCCATGGATCGAAACAGAGCTCGATCCCAGCGATCTGGAGATCCGCACCGAGCTCGACGGTGAAGTGAAACAGCGGAGCCGCACGAGTCTACTGCTGCACGACGTCGGTGAGATCGTGGAATGGATCAGCGCGGTCATGACCCTCTTGCCCGGCGACGTGATCCTCACGGGAACCCCGGAAGGTATCGGACCGATGAACGCCGGTCAGAAGGTCAGCGTGACGATCGAAGGTATCGGAACGCTCACCAACCCGGTCGCCGATAGGGGGTAGGGGAGTGCGTCAGCAACCGAAAACCGCTCAGGTCAACGGTATTACGATCAGCTACGAGGACTCCGGTGAAGGCCCGCTCGTGGTCATGGTGATGGGCACCGGCAGTCCTGGCCGCGTATGGAAAGCCAATCAGCAACCGGCCCTGGTCAAGGCCGGGTACCGAGTCGTCACGTTCGACAACCGGGGTATCGCGCCGTCGAGTGAGTGTCCCGCCGGATTCACGATCGCCGACATGGTGGCCGACACCGCTGCGCTCATCGAGCATCTCGGCGCCGGCCCTGCGGCCGTGATCGGAACCTCGTTGGGCGCCAAGATCACCCAGGAGCTGGCTCTGGCCCGGCCCGATGTCGTCAACTGTGTGGCAATGATCGCGACGTATGCGCGGAGCGGTCCCCTGCAGGAGTCGATCTCCGTCGGGGAGCGCGAACTGTACGACAGGAAGATCACGCTGCCACCGCGCTACCACGCTGCCATCACCGCGCATCTCAACCTGTCCCGGCACACGCTCGACGACGACACGAAGGTGCGCGACTGGCTGGACGTCATCGAGTTCTCCGGCCAGGAGGTCACCGCCGGTGTGCGGGCCCAGCTCCAACTGCACGAGGCCGAGGCGAACAGGACTGCCGCATACGCCGGGATCACCCGGCCGGCGCTGGTGATCGGTTTCGCCGACGACCGGACGCTGCCGCCGCACCTCGCGAAAGAGGTCGCGGATGCGATACCCGGTGCGATATACCGGGAAGTCGCCGAGGCCGGGCACTACGGCTATCTGGAGAAACCGGATGAGGTCAATGCGTTGCTCATCGACTTCCTTCGCGCGAACGTGAGGTGAGTGCGCCCGGTCGGTGAAGCGGCGGGCCGCGGGCGATAGCCTGGGCAACATGAGTGATTCGCAGGTCCGCGTTCGTTTCTGTCCGTCTCCGACCGGCACCCCGCATGTCGGGCTGGTGCGCACTGCACTGTTCAACTTCGCACATGCCCGGCACACCGGTGGCACCTTTGTCTTCCGCATCGAGGACACCGACGCCGCCCGCGACAGCGAGGAGTCATACCAGGCGATTCTCGATGCCCTGCGTTGGCTCGGTCTCGACTGGGACGAAGGCCCTGAGGTGGGCGGACCCTACGAGCCGTATCGGCAGTCGTTGCGCAAGCCACAGCACCTCGAGGTCGTCGCGAAGCTCCTCGACGCCGGTGAGGCGTACGAGGCGTTTTCGACCGCAGAAGAGGTCGAGGCCCGCCACCTTGCCGCAGGCCGCAACCCGAAGCTGGGTTACGACAACTTCGATCGGGATCTGACGGCCGAGCAGAGGCAGGCGTACCGCGACGAGGGCAGGCCCGCCGTGGTGCGGCTCAGGATGCCCGACCACGACATCGAGTGGGATGATCTCGTGCGCGGAACAACCACCATCAAGGCGGGCACCGTTCCCGACTTCGCGCTCACCCGCGGCAACGGGGATCCGTTGTACACGTTGGTCAATCCCGTCGATGACGCCCTGATGGACATCACCCACGTGCTGCGCGGTGAAGACCTGCTCTCTTCGACCCCGCGGCAGATCGCGTTGTACGAGGCGCTCACCCGCATCGGGATCGCCAAGGGGACACCACAATTCGGTCACCTCCCATTCGTGATGGGGGAGGGCAACAAGAAGCTGTCCAAGCGGGATCCGCAGTCGAACCTGTTCCATCATCGCGATCGCGGGTTCATCCCCGAGGGGTTGCTCAACTACCTGGCGCTGCTGGGTTGGGGTATCGCCGACGACCACGACATCTTCAGCCTCGACGAGATGATCGCTGCCTTCGACGTGCGTCAGGTCAACTCGAACCCGGCACGCTTCGATCAGAAGAAGGCTGATGCGATCAACGCAGAGCATCTGCGCAGGCTCACGCCAGAAGACTTCGCCGGCCGCCTGCGGGCGTTCCTGGTCAACGCCGGGCAACTGAGTGAGCCCATCGACGACACCCAGTTCGCGGTGATCGCAGATCTGGTGCAGACACGCATCCAGGTTCTCGGCGATGCATGGGGACTCATCGCGTTCCTTTACGTCGACGACGCCGATTTCACCATCGACGAGGCTGCCGCGCGTAAGAACCTCGGTGCGGATGCGGGGCCTGTACTGGACGCGACCATCGAGGCGCTGTCTGCAGTCGGTCAGTGGGCCACTGAGAGCATCGAGAGCGCCCTGAAAGACGCTCTGGTGGAAAAGCTCGAACTCAAGCCGAGGAAGGCCTTCGGTCCGGTGCGTGTCGCGGTGACGGGGTCGCACATCAGTCCGCCGCTGTTCGAATCCCTGGAGCTGCTCGGCCGCGACCGGACCCTCGCCAGGCTTCGCGCCGCACGCGCGGACATCGCCTGAAAAGGGCCTCTGAACTGGCGATTGTAGGTTCAGCCGAGGGGTTTGATACTCTTCTTCTCGGCACTTTTCGCCGCAGCGCGAGCGGATGAGAAGTACTGATTGGGGTATGGTGTAATTGGCAACACAGCGGTTTCTGGTACCGCCATTCTAGGTTCGAGTCCTGGTACCCCAGCGACTACAGCGTAAGCTGAGTCAGCTTGGCCCCGTCGTCTAGTGGCCTAGGACGCCGCCCTCTCAAGGCGGTAGCGCGGGTTCGAATCCCGTCGGGGCTACAACAGAGAGACCCTCTCCTGCACTGCAGGGGAGGGTCTCTCTTTGTCTGCTCGACAAGTCCCTGCGCTGACCGCAGTGTCGAGACCGGCACCGGATTTGTCCCGCACAGCGGTGCTCGAGGGCAGATTGCCCTCGGCGAGGGCGAGAGGGGATGTACCTGGTGGCCGAGCGGAGACGCGCGGCTGGGCAGCCTTGGGATAGGGACATCTGATTCTCACGATCAATAATGTGACCGAGTGGTCAAATCGCTTGTGGCGCAACTTGGTTAGTCCTGTTTACGAGTCGTTGTCGCGGACGATCCTGTGTGACAATTCCTCGCATGAAGCTCATGGTCAGGGTGCTGGTCGTCGTCGCCGCGATCCCGTTGCTGGGCGCGTGCGGCGACACCACTGATGAACCGTTGGCGCTCGGTGGGTCATCGGCCGATGTCGCTGTCACGACGCCCGAAGAGCTCGCCCAGCAGTTCGCAGATGAGCTCGCTCTCGACAAGGCGATCTGCCAGAACACGGCCGCTCGCGGGGATTGTCTGGGCAGTCGCAACACCGTCATGCATGCGATCCGGGCGGGTGCGGAAAGCCTCGAGCCGTCGTCGTTGCGGTCCGAACTGTTCGAATCCATTGCCGGCTGGGACATCGCTTATGACGAATGGAAGGCAGCGGGATGCACCAATACCTCTATCGAACCCGAATGCTGGACACTGCCGCTCGACGGGCAGTGGACAGAGGTTCGTGCGCAATTGGGTTTCTGACCGCGTATGGGAGTCGGTCTCGGCCTGGGTTGAACTATCGCCGTGCCGTGGCGCAGGATTGGGCGATGACCAAGAAGCTGACAAAAAACGAGCTGCTGGCCGAACTCGACCTGAAGGTCGAGTCGGTGTCCCCGGACATGGCGTCGGACGAAACCGGTAACGAGACGTCGGACACCACGGCCGAGATCCGGTCACGCGACGCGCAGGTGCGACAGTGGCGCGATCAGGTGAAAGCGGCCGGCGCGGACGATCCGATCATCGACGAGATCGCGGCGAAGCTCGACAGCTGACCCCCTTCATCAACGAACAACGCCCCGCCCATCGATTGATGGGCGGGGCGTTGCAGTGAGGCGGCGGACTTATTTGAGGTCGAGGAACTCGGCGGTGCTACCGGCGATGGGGATCTCGGGGAGCCCGAGCTTGCGGTGGTCCCAGCTACGGGTGCGATCGGGGACGACGCGAACGGCGACGCGCTTGTTCATCATCTGGTCGACGAAGGGACGGACCTCCTCGCTGTACGGGCCGTTGTAGCGTTCCCACACGCTGATTCCACATCTGAGGATGGAGTCCGGGTCGTCGAGGACCTCGGCGGTCCCTTCGATGGACACCCCGCGCAAGGTGTCGTAGGTGTGACCGTCCTCGATCATCACCGTGCACGTCGGGTTGCGCCGGATGTTCACGGCTTTCTGGGACTTCGCCTTGGTCTCGAACCAGATCTCGCCGTCGATGACGGCGTACCACATGGCCACCAGGTGTGGCCGGCCCTGAGCCGACACCGTCGCCAAGGTGGCGGTGCGGCTGCGGACGATGAACTCGGTGATCTCGTCCTCGGCCATGACGATCTTGCCGCGCTCGTTGGTTCCCACAGGTGTCCTTTCGCCTCTGATGTGATCTCGCCGCGTTGACGGCTCACACACCGATCGTGTTGTGATCCTTGCTACTCACCCTAGTGCCGCAGCCGATCGTCGTTGCGCTGCCTCGAGGCTGCGCCCACGGACCGTCGCTAGAGCCGCTTGTTGATGGCGTCGGCCGCGGCCAGGAGGTCGGCAGCCCACCGCGATCCGGGTCGGCGGCCCATGCGGTCGATGGGCCCGGACACCGAGATCGCCGCGATGACCTCGCCGCCGTTGTCGCGCACGGGAGCCGAGACGCTCGCCACGCCCGGTTCGCGTTCGCCGGCACTCTGTGCCCAGCCGCGTCGCCGGACCTCGAGCAGTGTGCGTTCGCTGAAGCCGTTCTCGCCCAGAAGGAGCCGGGCGGTCGCCGGATCCGCCCATGCGAGCAGGACCTTGGCGCCCGAACCGGCGTTCATCGGCAGTCGTGCTCCGACGGGCACGGTGTCCCGCAAACCCGACGGTGGTTCGATCGCTGCAACGCAGATCCTGTCGGCGCCTTCCCGGCGGTACAACTGCACGCTTTCCCCGGTGATCTCGCGCAAACGTGGGAGTACCAGCGCCGCTGCCTCTCGAACGGTATCGGTCGCCCCGGCCGCCAGCTCGCCCAGAACTGGTCCCGGACACCACAACCCGGAGGTGTTCCTGGAAAGAAGCCGATGCGTCTCGAGGCCGACGGCCAGACGGTGTGCGGTGGCGCGCGGCAGTCCGGTGCGCGCACAGAGCTCGTTCAAGTTGCACGGACCCTCGGCGACGGCGTGCAGAACGGCTACGGATTTGTCCAGAACACCGATTCCACTGGCCACCGGAGATGCGGTATCATTTCTCACAAGCCGATACTATGCTCTCGCATACTGAGATGCCAGCCCCAACTCGGTACTTCAAGAAAAGTGGTGATCACGATGAGCGAACGTCCGTTGACCTTGGCCGAAAAGGTGTGGGAAGAACATGTGGTGGTGCGCGGTGAGGGGGACGGGGTCTCGCGCCAGCCGGACCTCATATACATAGACCTCCACCTCGTCCACGAGGTGACGAGCCCGCAGGCGTTCGACGGCCTCCGCCTCGCCGGCAGGCCGGTGCGGCGGCCCGACCTCACGATCGCCACCGAAGACCACAACGTGCCCACCGTCGACATCGATCAGGTCATCGCCGACCCGGTGTCGCGCATCCAGGTCGACACGCTGCGCCGCAATTGTGAAGAGTTCGGAATCCGCCTGCACTCCATGGGCGATGCCAGTCAGGGCATCGTGCACATCATCGGTCCTCAGCTGGGGCTCACCCTGCCCGGGATGACTGTCGTCTGTGGCGACAGCCACACCTCGACCCACGGTGCATTCGGCGCGATCGCGATGGGAATCGGCACCTCTGAGGTCGAGCACGTGATGGCGACGCAGACCCTGTCCCTCCGGCCCTTCAAGACCATGGCCATCACCGTCGACGGTGAACTGCCGCCCGGCGTGACGAGCAAAGACCTGATCCTGGCGGTCATCGCCCAGATCGGAACCGGTGGCGGACAAGGCTATGTGCTCGAGTACCGCGGTTCGGCCATCGAGAAGTTGTCGATGGAGGCCCGAATGACCGTGTGCAACATGTCCATTGAAGCGGGTGCCCGGGCCGGGCTTATTGCACCCGATGACACAACCTTTGACTACATCAAGGGCCGCCCGCACGCGCCGACCGGGGCCGACTGGGATGCCGCCGTGGCCAACTGGCGGGAACTCCGCACCGATCCCGACGCCGTGTTCGATGCCGAGGTCCACATCGATGCCTCGGCGCTGACCCCGTTCGTCACCTGGGGGACCAACCCGGGCCAGGGGGCGCCACTGGGTTCGACGGTGCCGGACCCCTCCGAAATGGCCGATGCGGACAAGGCGGCGGCCGCTGAGAAGGCGCTGCAGTACATGGATTTGAAGCCGGGAACGCCGCTACGCGACGTCCCGGTGGACACGGTCTTCGTGGGTTCGTGCACCAACGGCCGGATCGAGGATCTCCGGGCGGTCGCCGAGATCCTGCAGGGTCGTACAGTCGCCGACGGCATCAGGATGCTGATCGTGCCGGGTTCCACCCAGGTTCGGGTGCAGGCCGAGGAGGAGGGGCTCGGGGCGATCTTCGACGCGGCCGGCGCCGACTGGCGGCAGGCCGGCTGCTCGATGTGCCTCGGAATGAACCCGGATCAGCTCGCCCCCGGCGAGCGCTGCGCGTCCACCTCGAACCGCAATTTCGAAGGGCGGCAGGGCAAGGGCGGACGCACCCACCTCGTCTCACCTGCGGTCGCGGCCGCGACCGCCATCCGTGGTCGCCTGTCCGCTCCGACGGATCTGCCCGACCTCGTGACCACGGTCTGAAACCCCGGCGACAAGGAGAAACAACGATGGAACCGATCAACAGCCACACCGGGATCGGCGTCCCCCTGCGCCGGGGCAACGTCGACACCGACCAGATCATCCCCGCGGTCTACCTGAAGCGAGTGACCCGCACCGGGTTTGAAGACGGTCTGTTCGCCGCCTGGCGCAACGATCCCGACTTCATCCTGAACACCCCGCCCTACGACCGGGGCTCGGTCCTGGTCGCCGGTCCCGACTTCGGTACAGGGTCGTCCCGCGAGCACGCCGTGTGGGCGTTATCGGACTTCGGGTTTCGGGTGGTGATCTCCTCCCGGTTCGCCGACATCTTCCGCGGGAACGCCGGAAAAGCTGGTCTGGTGGCCGCTCAGGTCGAACAATCCGACGTCGAGCTGCTCTGGAAACGGCTCGAGGAGCAGCCCGGACTGGAATTGACGGTGAGCCTTGAGGATCAGACGGTCACCGCTGCGGACTTAGTGGTGCCCTTTGCAATTGATGACTACACAAAGTGGCGTCTGATGGAGGGTCTGGACGACATCGGACTGACATTGCGGCAGGTCGAGGCCATTTCTGAGTTCGAAAAGGTAAGGCCCGTATGGAAACCAAAGACCCTCCCGATACCCCTTTCCGGGGCCTGAGAGCGGGCCCTACCGTAACCTGTTAGGCGGCTTACCTTTCGCCACGCCGAGCGAATTTGGCGTCGGACGTGGACGTTTTGCGATTTGACGTTTACCGTGTCCTGTAGCTGGCCCAAAGTGGGCCAACAGTCTGCGGAGGTTGAATCCATGAACAAGGCAGAGCTTATCGAGGAACTGACAACGAAGTTGGGGACCGATCGGCGCACGGCGACAGACGCCGTCGAGCACATCGTAGACACGATCGTGCGCGCGGTGAACAAGGGCGAAAGCGTCACCATCACAGGTTTCGGCGTTTTCGAGAAGCGGCGTCGCGCTGCCCGGGTTGCTCGCAACCCGCGCACCGGCGAAACCGTCAAGGTTCGTCCGACCTGGGTTCCGGCGTTCCGTCCGGGCGCTCAGTTCAAGTTGGTCGTGGCCGGAAAGCAGAAGCTGAGTGCTTCGGGCCCGGCGGTCAAGCGTGGCAGTGCAACTGCATCAGCTTCCCCGGCCAAGAAGACAGCAGCCAAGAAGGCAGCCCCGGCCAAGAAGGCCGCTCCCGCCAAGAAGGCCGCTCCTGCCAAGAAGGCAGCTCCGGCCAAGAAGACCGTGGCGAAGAAGACCGCCCCGGCCAAGAAGGCCGCTCCTGCCAAGAAGGCAGCTCCGGCCAAGAAGACCGTGGCGAAGAAGACCGCCGCCCCGGCCAAGAAGGCAGCACCGGCCAAGAAGGCCGCCGCTCCCGCCAAGAAGACTGCAGCCAAGAAGGCTCCGGCGAAGAAGGCTCCGGCCAAGAAACGCTGAACCGACACATCACAAGCCCCGGCAGACCTTCCCTCTGCCGGGGCTTGTTTTGTCTGTCTGGCGTCGTGGCCATCCTGGTCGGGTGGCGGGTAGCGGTTTCAGTTGTCGGACGCGGCGAGTGGACTGTCGACGTGGCTCGCTGCGACCAGCTTCCCATCGAGGAGCGCGAGCACCCAGAAACTCCCCTTGCGATTGCGTGCTGCCGGGAGCTTGAGTTCGTCGTGCGCCGCCCACCACTTCAGGAGCGGCGGAATCACCTTGCCCTGACTGCACACGACATGGGTACCGGCGGCCTCTCCGATGTCGCGGATTCGGCGTCTCCCGCTCTTCGCATCGTCGGCGAACGCCTCCTCGGACAGTGTCGGCTCGTCTTCGATGACGACCCCGAGCTCGTCTGCCAAGGGTGCAACGGTTTGGCTGCACCGCACCCGATCTGCCGAATGCACCGCCGTCGGGCCGAACGCGAGCAACTGTGAGAGCAAGGCTTCAGCTTGTGCTCGGCCCACCTTGTCCAACGGTCGCAGCCGATCGTCCCCGTGGTAGCGAGACTTCCGACCTGCTTTCGCGTGCCGCACGAGCAGCAGGATGTCGAGTCTCGCGGGCAGCTTCCGGAAGGTGCCCAGGACCTGTCGGTCGAGTCGGTACGAGAGCGTGTCTTCTGCCGAATCCACTGAAAGCCAACGTAATTCGTCCACTTCATGGTTGGGCTCGAACGATCCCGCAGTGACTTCGGCCGACCAGTAGTGGACGTGTTTACGGCCGGGCCCGCGAAGGTCGTAACTGACCCTACGGAGGTGACGACCGAGCTGCACCTGATAGCCGGTCTCCTCGCCGATCTCGCGAACGGCGGCGGAGATCAGCGTTTCTCCCGGTTCGACCTTGCCTTTCGGTAGGGTCCAGTCGTCATATCGCGGACGGTGCACAAGAGCCACCTCGATGTCGCCGGCCGAGGTCTCGCGCCACACGACCCCACCTGCCGCGTACACGACGGCGGCGGTGCGTCCTGCCGATTTGCTCACTGGATCAGGTCGGCCCGGCTGCGATTGCGACGCATCATCTGGCGCTGATGATCGCGCACGTCCTCACCTGCGGCGGGCGAAGCTGTCCAACTTCCGTTTTCGCCGAGGACCCAGCATCGGGTCGCCGGGTTCATCGCCGAGGCGAACACATCGTCGAGTTCGCGGGTCAGGCGCGGGTCGCGAACCTGCGCCATGACCTCGACCCGGCGGTCGAGGTTGCGATGCATCATGTCGGCGCTGCCGATCCAGAACTCATCGAGTGATTGGAAGTGCAGCACCCGCGAATGCTCCAGGAACTGTCCGAGGATCGAACGCACGGTGATGTTCTCGCTCATCCCGGGTACGCCTGGCCGCAGCGCGCAGATGCCACGAACGACAACCTCCACCGGGACGCCTGCCTGCGACGCGCGATAGAGCGCGTCGATGACCTGTTCGTCCACCAACGCGTTGGCCTTCAGCCTGATCCGAGCGTCTGGGTGTCCGTCGCGGTGTCGCTCGGCTTCGGCGAGAATTCGCCCGACGATTCCCGCCCTGACCCCGTGCGGTGCCACCAGTAGGTTCCGGTACTCAACCTTTCGTGAGTAACCGGTGAGTGTGTTGAACAGATCGGTCAAGTCGGCGCCGATGTCGGGAGAGGCCGTGAACAGGCCCACGTCTTCGTACAGTCTCGCGGTTTTCGGATTGTAATTACCGGTGCCGATGTGGCAGTACCGCCGAATGGTCGAACCTTCCCGTCGCACCACCAGACATGTCTTGCAGTGTGTCTTGAGGCCGACGAGTCCGTAGACGACGTGCACTCCGGCCTGCTCGAGTTGCCTGGCCCACTTGATGTTGGCCTGCTCGTCGAAGCGCGCCTTGATCTCGACCAGTGCGACAACCTGTTTTCCGGCCTCGGCCGCGTCGATCAGCGCGTTGACGATCGGTGAGTCACCTGAGGTCCGGTACAGCGTCTGCTTGATGGCGAGCACGTTGGGGTCCGCGGCGGCCTGCTCGATGAAGCGCTGGACGCTGGTGGAGAACGAATCATAGGGATGGTGGACGAGGACATCACCATCACGCAGCGTGGAGAAGATGCTCTTGGGAGTCTCTCGTTCGCCGAAGGCCGGATGAGTGGCCGGGACGAAGGGAGGGTCCTTCAACGCCGGCCGGTCGATACCGGCGACCTGGAACAAACACGAGAGGTCGAGCAGTCCGGGCACCTCGATCACGTCACCGGGATCGACATCCAGTTCTCGCAACAACAATTCGAGCATGTGCTCGGTCATGTCGTCGGCGACCTCGAGCCGCACCGGGGAACCGAAGCGCCGCCGGGCCAGTTCGCGTTCGAGCGCCTGTAGCAGGTCCTCGTCCCGGTCTTCCTCCACCTCGAAGTCGGCATTGCGGGTGATACGGAAGGCGTGATGCTCGACGATCTCCATGCCGGGGAACAGCTGATCGAGGTGGGCCGAGATGAGGTATTCCAGTGGCAGCAGCACTGCTTTCGCCGGTGTCGTCGCCGTCTTCGCGTACCGATCGCGGTATTGCGCGGGCATCAATCGATCGACCCGGATGAACCGGTCGACGTTGTCGGGGACCTTGACGCGGGCGAAGTGCTCGCCGCCTTCGCTGACGTCCTTCACAGTGACAGCGAGATTGAGGCTCAGACCGGAGATGTAGGGGAAAGGGTGAGCGGGATCGACGGCAAGGGGAGTGAGTACAGGAAAGATCACCTCATGGAAGTACTCGTCCATGCGCTGGCGTTCTTCCTTGGAGAGCGCATCCCAGGTGACGACATGAATGTTGTTGTCGGTCAACGCCGGTCGGACCGAATCGAGGAACACTCCGGCGTGCCGTTCGGCCAGCACCTGCGTGCGCTGACCGATCAGGGCCAACTGCTCGCGCGGCGAGAGACCGTCGGCGGAGCGTACCGAGAGGCCGGTTTCGTGGCGGCGCTTGAGCCCCGCGACGCGCACCATGAAGAACTCGTCGAGGTTGGACGCGAAGATGGCGAGGAACTTGGCCCGTTCGAGCAGGGGCAGTGAGGTGTCCTCGGCCAGCGCCAGTACCCGGGCGTTGAAGTCGAGCCAACTCAGTTCTCGGTTCAGGTAACGATCTTCGGGCAGATCCGCGGTCGCGGTGGGCGTCGCCGTTGCGGCGGGCGGTGCGGTGGGCATCGACGGCGAAGGTGACGGTGGGGGTGACGCGTTCTGACTGCTCGGTTCTGCTGTGCTCACGTACCCATCATGGACCATCCGCAGGAGCCGTGGCACCGGGTGTTTGAGTTTGTTCACGCAATTGCAAGCGCGAGACGACCAGTGAGGTCGCGTGGCCCAGGCCGATGTCCTGTGCGGCCAGCAGATCATCGACGGTATCGACGTCCATCCGAAGATCGGGCCACCGGTCGACACCGGTGGTGAGGTCGACGGCGCCGCGGCCGCGATGCTCGGATGCGGAGTTCGGCCCGAACCGCAGGACATCGGCGCCACCGGGCCCTTGTGTGTTCAGGAACAGGGCGGTGGTTCCTGTTCCGGAGTGGTCGGGGATGTACGACCGGTCGTGCTGTGCCGAGTGGTCGACCGCGGCTTTCAGGCTCGCCGGGCGAGCGGCCGGTAGGTCTGCCTGCAACACCAGGATTCGATTCCCTGGCCACAGGGCCAGGGCGTGCTCGATACCGATTGCGAAGGCATCGTTGAGAACCTCGCCGTCGTCGACGACAGTCCTGGCGCCGGCCTCGAGCGCAACCGCGGCCACCGAGCTGTCAGGACTCACGATGACCAGCTGATTCAGACCGGCGGCCCGCGCGGCGCCGATCGTGTCGGTGAGCATCGCGAGCACCAGTGCGCGCCGATCGTCCGCTGCGATGATCGGGGTCAGCCGCGTCTTGGCTGCGTCGAGTCGTTTCACCGCGATGACAACTGCCACCGCCCGCTTGTCCATGGCCTCCATCATGGTCGTCGGCGACGGGCGGGGAAACTGCACCCCTGTCCGGCGACGCTCTGGTGACACTAGGCTGGGGCGTCCGGGGTCAGATCCGGACATGGTGCGTACGGAACAGAGGTGGTGGAGTTATGCGGGCGGTCGTCATGGGCTCGGGTTCATGGGGCACGGCGATGGCCAAGGTCCTGGTCGACGCCGGGACCCCCACGGTGTTGTGGTCGCGGCGGGCCGAACTGGCAGCGGCGATCAATGAGACGCACACCAATCCCGATTACCTGCCGGACGTCCCTCTCCCGGAGGCCCTACGTGCCAGTGCCGATCTGACGGAGGCGCTCGAAGACGCAGAGTTGGTCGTGTGCGCGGTGCCGTCTCAGTCCCTGCGCGGGAGCATGGAGACCTGGCTACCGCATCTGAGTGACACCGCGACGTTGATGTCGCTGTCCAAGGGTGTCGAGACCGGCACGCTACTGCGTATGTCCGAGGTCATCGCACAGGTCACCGGAGCCCAGACCGGACGGGTGGCCGTGTTGTCCGGCCCTAATCTCGCCCGGGAGATAGCGGTAGGCCAGCCTGCCGCGACTGTGGTGGCGTGTTCGGACGAGGATCGAGCGAAAGAAGTTCAACGCGCCTGCAGCACAAGGTATTTCCGGCCCTACACCAACACTGATGTGATCGGATGTGAGATCGGTGGGGCGGTCAAGAACGTGATCGCCCTGGCGTGCGGGATGGCATCGGGAGTGGGCCTGGGTGAGAACACGCTTGCCTCGATCATCACTCGTGGACTGGCCGAGACCATCAGACTCGGGGTCGCACTCGGGGGTCGTCCGGAGACGCTGGCGGGGCTCGCGGGCGTCGGCGATCTGGTTGCCACCTGCTCGTCACCGTTGTCACGCAACCGCACCTTCGGCAGCCGGTTGGGTGAGGGCAAGACGTTGGCGCAGGCTCAGGAAGCCACCAACGGCCAGGTCGCCGAGGGGGTCAAGTCGTGCACCTCGGTGCGAGCGCTGGCCGAAAAGCACGGGGTGGACATGCCATTGACCGAAGCCGTCCACCAGGTTTGCCACGAGGGACTCACGGTCACCGAGGCGATCTACTCGCTGCTGGGCAGGCGTACCAAGCCCGAGTAGGACGATTCATCCATTGGGCCGTTCACCCGAGATCGATCGGTGCCGTCGGCAGGTTCTGGTCGATGAGGGTCGAGATCTGTTGGATGGGGCCGTTGCCCACATTTTCAGGCAGCCAGATCGCGACGTAGGGGCGATGGTCGACGGCGTACCACAGGAAGCCCTTGGCCTCGGTCTCCGCCGAAACAAGGAACCACTGCACGGGATCGACGACCTGCAGCCCGGAGGTGGGCGAGAGTGATTCGGGTCTGTCCACGCCGCAGCGGACCTGCACCGGCCCGGGCACCTGATCGCCGGGAGGCCAGCTGACCATTCCGTTGTCGCCGGTCTCGCGTTTTCCGAATCCCTCGAAGGTTTCCGGGAGCGACGCGATCAACTTCGCGCAGTCGGGGGAGGCCTGCTCCGGCGCGGCCATGGCTTTGAGCGGTGTGTCCGCCGACGTCACGTCGTCGGATTTCAACACCGCGTAGGTGATGAAGCCCACGATCACCATCACCGGAATGGTGATGATGCTCGCGATGACTGCCGGGCTCAGACGCCGGGTGGAACCTTCGCTCACGGGTGCCTTGGGCTGCCGGTGACGACCGGGCACGTCAGGGTTCTGGTGATGCCGTCGACGTTTTGGATCTGTGGCACAACCTGTTCGGTCAGGTGCGCGGCGTCTGTCGCGTCGACCCTGACGATCACGTCGTATGGGCCGCTGACCTCCTCCGATGAGGCGACGCCGTCGATACCGGCGATCGTCGCTGCGGCCACGGCAGCTTTACCGACCTCGGTTTGGATCAGTATGTAAGCCTGAACCACGGCGTTCCTTTCGTCCACGACGGTGATCAGCCGGTGGCTGACCCAAATACACTGGCACATATTCTCACCGACAACGGTGCGCAGTGGCGAATCAAAGGGACTGATGAGATGGCGGAGAGGGTGGTGAGAGCAGTGTCGGACGATCCGGTCCGCACCGTCGGTGACGTCGGTGAGCTCGAACTGATCGATCTCATCGCCGGCCCTGAGTCGGTCGACGGCACCGACGCCGGAGTTCTGGTCGGCCCCGGGGATGATGCGGCGGTGCTGGTCGGTGGTGGCCCCGTGGTCGTCAGTACCGACGCTCTCGTCGAGGGGCAGCATTTCCGCCTCGACTGGAGCACGCCGATACAGGTCGGGGCGAAGGCGATCGTTGCCAACGCCGCCGACGTGATGTCGATGGGCGGAAGAGTCACCGGGTTCGTGGTCTCACTGACCTGTCCGAAGGACCTGGGGGTCGACACGCTCGTAGGCCTGCGGGACGGGATGCGCTCGGCGGCCGCGAGGTACGGCGCGCAGGTGGTCGGGGGAGATCTGACCGCAGGGAGCCAACTCGTCATCGCGGTGACCGCGATCGGGGCAATGGATTCCCGCTCGCCGGTGCGCCTGTCGACTGCGCGGGAGGGCGACGTGCTCGCCGTGTCCGGGCAGTTGGGTGCCTCCGGTGCTGGACTCGATCTACTGCTCGCGGGCGAGGCCGGATTTCCCTCGCTCGTCGCCGCGCACTGCGAACCATCGCCGAATCTCGTCCTGGCTGCAGGAGCGACGAGTGCAGGCGTTCACGCGATGACGGATGTCTCCGACGGCCTCCTCAGTGAACTCCGCACCATGGCACGGCAATCGGGTCACACCATGAATGTCGATCCGACCCGGATCCCGGTGCGGCCCGAGTTGGCCGCCGCGGCCGCCGCGCTGCACACCGATCCGCTCCGGTGGGTGCTCGGTGGCGGCGAGGATCATGAGTTACTCGCGAGTTTTCCTGCTGGTGTGGTTCCGGACGGGTGGACGGTCATCGGTACCGTGGAGCGCAGAAGCGCAGGTCCGGCTGTGGTGGTCACGGGCCTCGACGATGTAGACCTCGATGCCGGGTGGCGAACCTTCTGAGGCTGAAAGCAACCACACCCACTGATACCGGTCGCGTCAGGGGTACCGATACTGTGATCGTCATGGCGATCTACGCACTCGATGACCGAGAACCGCAATTGGGTGAGGGTGCCTACGTGCATCCCGACGCGGTGGTGATCGGCAACGTCACACTCGGCGCCGGCGTCTCCGTCTGGCCAGGCGCGGTCTTGCGAGGTGACTACGGCACCATCACCGTGGGCGATCGCACGAACATCCAGGACGGCACGGTCATCCACTGCACCCCGATCGATCCGACGGTCATCGGCGCCGGCTGCGTGGTGGGGCACAACGCGCACATTGAAGGTGCAGTGATCGGCGACAACTGCCTCATCGCGTCAGGATCGGTGGTGCTCAACGGTTCTCGGATCGGCGCCGGAGCGATCGTCGGCGCAGGCGCTGTGGTGCCGTTCAAGTTCGAGGTACCGGAGAGGGCGATGGCGCTGGGCGTGCCCGCCAAGATCCGCGCGGGTTTCGAGGTGCCGGAGGGCCATATCGAGATGAACGTCGAGATGTACGCGCAGAACGCCATCTACTACCAGGCCGCATTGCGCCGGCTCGACTAGTGGTAGGGAGAAGCATGCCTGGCCCACAACCACTTTCAGCGCTCATCGACCCCGGATGGGCGAGTGCGCTCGAACCGGTGGCGCCGGACATCGCCAAGATGGGCGAGTTCTTGCGCGGTGAGCTGGCCGCCGGCCGCACCTATCTACCCGAGGGTGCGAATGTGCTGCGCGCGTTCACCACTCCGTTCGAGGAAGTGCGGGTGCTCGTCGTCGGCCAAGATCCGTACCCGACGCCCGGACACGCGGTCGGATTGAGTTTCTCCGTGGCCGAGGATGTGCGCCCTGTGCCGCGCAGTCTGGGCAATATCTTCACCGAGTACTGTGACGATCTCGGCTATCCGCGGCCGTCAAATGGTGACCTGACGCCGTGGGTCGAGCAGGGCGTGCTGCTGCTGAACAGGGTGCTCACCGTTGCTCCGGGGTCGGCCGCAAGCCATCGCGGAAAAGGGTGGGAAGCGGTGACCGAGTGCGCGATCAAGGCGCTCGCGGCGCGCGATCAGCCGCTCGTCGCGATCCTCTGGGGTAAGGATGCTGCATCTCTGAAACCGTGGTTACCCGGGGTGACCACCATCACCTCACCCCATCCGTCGCCGCTGTCGGCGCGGCGGGGATTCTTCGGGTCGAAACCGTTCTCACAGGCCAACACCGCGCTCAGAGAGCAGGGCGGCGTGGAAGTCGATTGGCGGTTGCCGTGACGGAGTTCAATTACCGAACACCGTGAGGGTCAGTTGCCGTTGAGGCCCGAGTAGTCGGGTGACCGCTTGCCGATGAACGCGTCGACGCCCTCGATGCCCTCAGGCACGCCGGACAGGGCGGAAATGGACCGCGCCTCGGCGTCGAGTTGTTCGGCAAGCGTGGCGGTCGGCGAATCCGACAGCAGCGCCCGGGTTGCGGCGAGGGTTCGCCACGGTCCGGCGACCAGGTCGGCGGCAGCCGCCTCGGCAGTGGCAAGAACGTGCTCGTCCTCGACGACTCGTGAGAGCAGACCGATCTCCAGGGCTTCGGTGGCACCGAGGATGCGGTTGGTCAAGATGATGTCCCGGGCGCGTGCAGCGCCGACAACGCGCGGAAGCGACCACGTCAATCCGCCGTCCGGGGTGAGTCCGATGCCGACATAGGCCGGGCGCAGTTTCGTGGCGGTTCCGCCGATCGCGACATCACAGTGGGTCACCAGACTCATGCCTGCCCCCGCCGCCCACCCCTGGATGGCGCCGACGACCGGGAGGTTGGCGCCGACGAGTGCTTTCACGAATTCGTGGAAGTCACCCGCGAGACCCGAAAGGAAGACGGGCCGATCAGGAGCGGCTGCGAACGAACGCACGTTGCCACCGGCGCAGAAGTTCGCGCCGGTGCCGAGCAACAGCACCGCGCCGGCTTTGATCTCGCCACGCGCAACCTTGAGCAGGGCCTCGGTACCGCGGTTGAAACAGTCGCGATCCAGCGAGTTACCGGCCTTTTCGGTGGCCACGGCAATCCGCAGCACACCATCAGCGGTGAGTTGCACCGAGTCGGACTCGGAGGCAACGCTCAGCTGTGAATCAGGCACGGTGGTCAGCCTCGGGAGACTTTGCCGGCCTTCAGGCAAGAGGTGCACACATTGATGCGCTTGCGGTTTCCGGGGGCGACCTGCGCGCGAACGGACTGGATGTTCGGATTCCAGCGCCGGTTGGTGCGCCGGTGTGAATGCGAGACCGACTTACCGAAGCCGGGGCCCTTGGCGCAAACGTCGCAGACGGCAGCCATCGTCGAACTCCTTCAATGAGAAAATAGTGGTCATGGCCTCTCGGTGTTCGGCATGCACCGATGTCCGATAGGCAACCCTGCAAGAATAGCGGCTCTCCGACGATGATCAAAATGGTCGAGTCCCGCTGCGCAGCGAACCAGGGACCGGCCGCCGGCAGATTAGGCTGTGCGTCAGACCACACGGAGGAGGGCGGGCAGGTGACAGAGCAGGTTGGGGCTCCCGCGATGGACCCAGGTCTGCTGCGCGATTGGATCCACGGCACCGTATCGAGCCTGGACGGTGTGCGTGGCGAGATCAACGATCTGAACGTCTTCCCGATCCCGGACTCCGACACCGGCAGCAACATGCTCCACACGATGATGGCGGCGGCCGACGCCGTCGATCAACTCGATCCCGATGCCGACACCGCGCGCGTGGCGCGAGCGATGGCCGACGGGGCCGTCTCCAAGGCGCGGGGTAATTCAGGCATCATCCTCTCGCAGGTGCTGGTGGGACTGGCCGACGCCGCCGAGGTGAACCAGCTGGACGGGAGGGTTTACTTCAACCGGCTCTGGGTCGCCGGACTGCGACTGGGTTCGCTCGCCGCGACCCGTGCGGTCAGTGAGCCCCGAGAAGGCACCGTCCTGACCCTGCTACGTCGCGCGGGTGAGAACGCCGCGCAGCACGCCGATGCCACCCCGGCGGACCTGGCCCGCGCGATCGCCGACGGTTGTGCCGACGATCTGGATCTGACGCAGGGTCAACTCGATGTCCTCGCGCAGGCCGGTGTGGTCGATGCCGGTGGCCGCGGACTGTTGGTCCTGTTCGATGAGTTGGTTCGGGTACTCACCGGCGTCTCCGCGCGACGGCGCCGGTATCAGGGCGCGCTGGCCGGCGGCGGCGACCGCTTGGGGCACGAGATCGGCGAGCCCTGCGAGAGCGACGATGAGATGGATTTCGAGGTCATGTATCTGCTGGAAGGGGCTCTGGCCGAACAGATCTCGACTTTACGAACCAAGCTCGACGGGCTGGGTGACGCGGTGGTCATCGTCGGGGACAGCGCTGACGTGGTGGCAGGCGAGAAGTTCTCCATCCACGTCCACACCTGCGAGCCGGGCCTGGCGGTCGAAGCGGGGCTCGCATTGGGGACCGTCAGCGACATCCGGATCAGCTGTTTCCTTCTCGACGCTCATCGCGGACAAGAAGAGAGAGCAGGCCACCCGCCGCGCCGCAAACGCGCGGTCGTGGCCGTGGTGACCGGCGACGAGGCGGCCGAGTTGTTCGAGCAGGAGGGCGCCGTGGTGGTCAGGGCGGACACGGGAGGGGCCGGCGAACTGGATGCCGACGCATTGGCAAAGGCCATCATCGAGGTCGACAGCGCACACGTGATCCTGATGGGCAACGGCGCGCTGCCGGCCCAGGATCTGGTCGCCGTCGCCGCGGCGGCCCGATCACGTGAGCGTTCGGTGGTGATCTTGCCGGGCGGCTCGATGGTGCAGAGCCTGTCGGCGATGGCGGTGCACGATCCGAGCGAACTGCCGGACGATGACGCGTACGCGATGGCGGAGGCCGCTGCCGCCACCAGGTTCGGTGCGGTGGTCACCGCGACCGAACGTGCCCTGACCTTCGCCGGCACCTGCGAGCCCGGTGACCAGCTCGGCCTCATCGGCGACGGGGTGCTGGTCATCGACCCCGAAATCCTCGGCGCTGCTGCAGGTCTGATCGATCTGTTGCTCAGCACCGGCGGAGAGATGGTCAGTGTGCTGGCCGGCCGCAACCTCGAGCCGCGCATACTCGAACAACTCGAGGAGCACGTGAACAGCAACCACCCGGGCGTCGAGTTCGTCAGCTTTCCCGGGGGACAGGTAGGCGAGTTGTTGCAGGTGGGTGTCGAGTAGTGGTGACGCAGTAGTGGGTTCACAGGAGGGTCGGGCCACCGCACCGTCGGTGGCGCTGTCGGATTCGTTGGAGTCGGTACTCGGTCCCAAGGCTGCCGACATGCTCGATGAGCAGATTCACGTGCAGACCGTCGGTGAACTGTTGCGGTATGTGCCCGATCGCTACGTCAAACAGGGAGACCTGTCGGGGGAGCGCAAACCCGAGCCGGGGGAACGGTTGACGGTGGTCGCCCGGGTCGAGGACAACAAGACGATCCCTATCCGCAACTCGCGCAAGAAGATGGTCAAGCTCGTCGTCTTCGACGGTAAGTTCCGAATCGCCGTGACCTTCTTCAACTCTCCCTGGATCGCCGCCAAGCTTCCGAAGGGTTCGCGGGTGATGATGGCGGGGGAGGTCAAGTACTTTCGCGACGAACTCCAGTTGACCCATCCGAACTGGCTCAAGCTGCCGGAGGACGGAACGTCCATCGAGGCAGACGACGCCGTCGGGTCGGTGCTGATGCAGGGTATCGCCAAGGCGTTGGCGACCGACGCCGGCGACGGCGACAGCTCGGACGGCACCCTCGATTTCTCCGACTTCCTGCGCGATGTGATCCCGGTGTACCGCGGGACGGCAAAGCTGCAGGCATGGACCATCTGGCAGTGCGTTCGGGCCGTGCTCGGTGAACTCGCGCCGATCGAGGATCCCCTTCCCGAGGGGGAACGGACCTTGCGAGGACTGATCGGATCGGACGAGGCGCTCCGGAAGATCCACGTTCCGGAAGGTCAACACGACATCGATCAGGCCAGTGCCCGACTGAGATTCGACGAAGCGCTGGCGCTTCAGCTCGCGCTGGCGCAACGTCGGCATGTGGATCGGGGAGCGACGGGACCGTCCTGCCCGCATGTCCCGGACGGTCTCGAGGACAAGCTGCTGAACCGGTTGCCCTTCACACTCACCGACGGCCAACGCGTGGTGATCGATGAGATCACCGCCGACCTGCAGCCTCCATACGGTGGGGACGCCGCCATGGTCGTGTCGCCGATGAGCAGGTTGCTGCAGGGCGAGGTCGGTTCGGGAAAAACGCTGGTTGCTCTGCTGGCGATGCTCAGGGTGATCGACAACGGTTATCAGTGCGCTTTGCTCGCACCTACAGAAGTGCTTGCCGCACAACATTTTCGAACGCTCGAGACGATGCTGGGTGGGCTCGCAAAAGAAGGTGAGCTCGAGGGGGAAGAGGGGGCGACCCGGGTCGCCCTGATCACGGGATCGATGAAGACGGCCGCCAAGCGCACCGCTTTGCTCGAGACCGTCACCGGTCAGGTGGGCATTCTCATCGGGACCCACGCGCTGCTGCAGGACAACGTCGACTTCTTCAATCTGGGTTTTGTCGTCGTCGACGAACAGCACCGTTTCGGGGTGGAACAACGCGACACCCTTCGGTCCCGCGGCCGGGACGGTGTGGTGCCCCACCTGTTGGTGATGACCGCGACCCCCATCCCACGGACGGTCGCCATGACGGTCTTCGGCGACCTGGAGACCTCGACCCTTCGAGAACTACCCCGGGGCCGCCAGCCGATCACCACCAGCGTGGTGCCCCGGGGCAATCCCAAGTGGGTGCAGCGGGTGTGGCAGCGCGTCGGCGAAGAGGTCGACGAGGGCCGCCAGGTCTACGTGGTGTGCGCGCGCATCGGAGACGACGGGACGCCCGCAGGTCAACGGTCGCAGCAGAAATCGGCAGAGGGTGCGGCTGAACCAGCGACAGCTGCGGTCGACATGTTCAAGACCCTCAGCGAGGGGCCTCTTGGGGGGCGCCGCATCGAATTGCTGCACGGCAGGCTCTCACCCGACGAGAAGAGCGAGGTGATGGCGGATTTCACCGCCGGGCAGGTCGACATCCTCGTCTCCACGACGGTCATCGAGGTGGGCGTCGACGTCCCGAATGCCACCACCATGGTGATCGTCGATGCCGACCGATTCGGGGTCAGTCAGCTCCACCAGCTCCGTGGTCGGGTCGGCCGTGGTGGGTTGCCGGGATTGTGCCTGCTGATCACCGCGTCCTCGGAAATGTCGCCGTCGATGGAACGGCTGCAGGCGGTTGCCGCGTCCAACGATGGGTTCGAGTTGTCGTATGTCGACCTCCGGCAGCGAAGGGAAGGTGATCTGCTTGGTTCGCTCCAGTCCGGGCAGACCTCCTCGCTACGGTTCCTCTCGCTCCTCACCGACGGCGACCTCATCGAGGACACGCGGGCGCTCGCGGACGAGGTCGTGGGCGGCGACCTCACGCTTGTCGAACACAAGCCGATGGCGGCCCTCGTCGACTCGATCCTGGGTCCGGTACGCCTGGCGTTCCTGGACAAGTCCTGACGGCGTAGGTCTCGCGGCCCGCTGGTGGCTGCTGCTGTCGGTATTCGCCGTCACAGCGACACTCGCTGCGGGAGCGGGCGTGGTGTCGCACGACGGAGAGGCGCCGTCTGCGGACGCGCGACGAATGCTCAGGGAATTGGCGCTCGTTCCGGTCCTGGCGCAGCGCCCGGACGCGTCCGACTATGAGCGGAGTGCGTTTGGTCAGGCGTGGACCGACAACACCGATGCCGCCGGGGCGAACAACGGGTGCGACACCCGTAACGACATCCTGAACCGCGACTTGAACGACAAGATCCTTGCGGCGGTGGACAGTTGCACCCGTGGGGTCGCCTCCGGCGAACTGCGCAGTCCCTACAGCGGGCGCTGGATCGTCTTCAAGCGTGGCAAGGGTTCAGGTGCCAAGGTGCAGATCGACCACATCGTGCCGCTCGCGTACGCGTGGGCCATGGGTGCACGCACGTGGGATGCGTCTCTGCGGCAACGTTTCGCGAATGACCCGGCCAACCTGGTGGCCGTCGACGGTGAGGCGAACCAGGACAAGAGCGACTCCGCACCGTCGCGCTGGATGCCGGCCAACTCAGGCTTCCACTGCCAGTACGCGGTCCAATTTGTCACGGTGCTGCGGACGTACGGCCTCTATCTCGACCGGCCTTCTGTCCCCGTGCTCCGGCGCGCACTCGAAAGATGCTGAGCTGGAACACAAACCCGGTGAACGCGGGTCAGCCGGTCGTGGTGTCGAACGAGACGGCCGCCTCACCGGTGTAGACGAGGAAGGTGAATGTCTCTTGCAGGTACAGGCTGACCGTCGAGGCGTCGTGGGAGTCGTAGCCGATCGAGACATCCTGCCCGATGGTCAGATCGAAGTCGCCGCCGCGGGTGCTGAGGAGGAAGGCAGAGTCGATGGCCGGGGCCCAGATGATGTCACCGTCGATCACGCGCTGCAGGTGCTGGATGATCGGATACCCATGGTTGGACGTCTCGTTGACCTTGAGCCAGACCTCGGCGCTGAGCGCCAGGGAGTACGGGCCGGCCACGGACGACAGTCGAAGTCGGCTCAGCGCCTGACTGATCGCTTCGGGGTATTCGCGCACGTCGTCAGGGAGCTTGATGGGATCACCCGGTGATTCGCTGCGGATACCGGTGATGCCCGCGGCCTGATAGCCCTCGAACACGGCCCGATCCTCGGCTTGGGCCAGTGTCCGGGCGGCATCGATCACCGGGTCCCAGTCGGAGTCCTGCGCGCCGCGATCGACGTTGTCGACGGCGTCGCGACTCACGATGAACGGCACCTTGAACTCGACAATGGTTTGAGAAGTGCGGCTGCTGGCCTGGATGCCCGCGGCCGGCGCGTCGATGGGTTTGCGCTTGCCGGTGGTCACTGCGGCGAGTTCCAGTCCGAGAGGGCCGTTCACGTCCACGATGCGACGGGCGGCACTGTTGCGCTTGAACGATCGCGAAGCCTCTTCTTCGATGGCCTCCCAGGCCGCCGTCGAGATGGGTGCTAGTTCCCGGTGCAGGTTGTTCATTTTTCCTCCGTCGTCAACTGGCGTCGCCGGTGTAAGGCGCCGATACGCAATGAACCCATGGTGGGTGCGGGTGGTGTGATGTCCGAGTCGGGATCGACTGTGACATGGGCGGCTTCGGCGCGCGCTTCAGCGGTCGCGCCGCGGAATTCAGGTGGGTCGTCGAGAAAATCGATGGTGGGCACGAAATAGCGGCTGCCGGTGACCGCGGTGGAGAAGTCGAGGAGCCGGTCGTAGTTGCCTTCGGGCTTGCCCAGGAACATGTTTCGCAGCATTTCGTCGGTGACCTCGGGACCGGCGGAGTACCCGATGAAGTACGTGCCGTACTCGGCCTGCCCGACGCGCCCGAAAGGCATGTTGTCCCGCATGATCTGCACCTGCTCACCCGCGTCGTCTTCGATGACGGTCAGAGCCGTGTGCGAATTCGAAGGTTTTGTGTCGTCGTCCATCTCGATGTTGTCCGACTTCGACCTGCCGATGGACTGTTCCTGTTCTTCGGTCGTGAGCGCATTCCAGGCGGCCATGTTGTGCAGGTACTTCTGCACCAGGACGTAGCTGCTGCCCGCGAAGTCGGGGTCGTCGTCGCCGGCGGTGACCGCAGCGACTGCTGCGGGGCCGTCCGGATTCTCGGTGCCGTCGACGAAGCCGATGATGTCGCGCATGTCGAAGTAACGGAATCCGTGGACCTCATCGACCACGCGGGCGACGTCGCCGAGTTGCGAGGCGATCTGCGTGGCGAGCTCGAAACAGACGTCCATGGTGCGGGCCCTGATGTGGAACAGCAGATCGCCCGGGGTTGCCGGTGCACTGTGCACGGCGCCGTCCAGGGGCACGAACGGTGCGAGTCCGGCCGGGCGCGGGCCCCTGAACAGTCGGTCCCACGCGCGCGACCCGATCCCGACGACGCAGGTGGGCCGGGCGTCGGGGGCGCGAGAGGCCACGGAACGGATCAGGCCGGTGACGCCGGAGAGGAAGTCCCACGTGTCCGACTCGCCACCGGGTTCGATGGTCGCCACGAGAAAAATCGCAGCCTCCGTCAGCGGCGACAGGATCGGCTGCGGGGTCGGGTTGTCGATGGGTGAGATGGGCTTGACCTTCCGCCTGCTGTTGGACGTTCTCGACAACATTATCTTCTTCGCGGCACCGCCGCGCGCACCGATGACCGCGGGTCGACTGCTGCAGATCCCGTTGTGCCCGCACACGGGTCATTTGCCTCAACGCTGCTGGCACACAGCCGCAAAGATCTCGTCAAGACTTCGCCCGGGAGCTGTCGTCGCGGGATCGGACTGCGTAGAACGGAGCGGTGATCAATGTTGAAAGGCTTGGCGAACACGATGTCCACGTGGATTTCATAGGCGGATGGCGATGACTCTCACTGCGATCCTGCCAACCCTGCGCGCCAGCATCCCCGATCCTCTGGACAAGGCCTTGTGGCCTGCGAACACAATCGCAACCTTGACCGACGTCGTGATCGACGACGTGTCGATGTGCCATCTGGTCGAATTGTCGGGTACTCCCGCGATCTACCGGAGTCGGACGTCGCCCGGAGTTGTCGTGGTGATGCGGGTGCTTGATGCGGCAACCACAGGCCACCGGACCCGTTCGCTGTCTGTCGACCCGATGATCGAAGGCGTAGCTCCGGTGTGGTCAGAGCTCCGGTTGATCGGCCGGGTGTCGACGGCGAGAGTCGAGGCGACCACTGTGTGGGAGCTGTCCGGTCGCCGGTCGGGTCCGGTGATGTTGCCCGCGGACATCTCCACGGGTGACATCGTCGTGGTGCCCTGCGCGGTGGACGCCGGCGAGGATCTGCCTCGTCATCGATCTTCGGAGCCGGTGGATTCGGCGATGGAAGATCGGGTGGCGGGTTAGGTTCGATGCATCCCGTGTCGGAAGGTGAGTAGATGTCGGTCAGTCTTGAGGTGTTGGTGAGCCACGACGGCCCGATCACCACGATCAGCATCAATCGGCCGCAGCGTCGCAACGCTGTCGATGGACCGACTGCGCAGGCATTGGCCCAGGCGTTCCGCGACTTCGACAGTGACGAGGGGGCAGCCGTCGCCGTTCTGTACGGCGAGGGCGAAACCTTTTGCGCGGGAGCCGATCTGAAGGCCATCTCGGCCGGCGACAGTGCGAACAGGGTCGACCCCGAGGGGGACGGTCCGATGGGTCCGACCCGAATGCGGTTGTCCAAACCGGTCATTGCGGCGATTGCCGGTCACGCGGTTGCGGGTGGTCTCGAGTTGGCGCTCTGGGCGGATCTGCGGGTCGCGGACGAGGAGGCCGTCCTCGGGGTCTTCTGTCGTCGGTGGGGCGTCCCGTTGATCGACGGTGGCACCGTGCGACTTCCGCGCCTGATCGGAACGTCACATGCGATGGACCTGATCCTGACGGGCCGGGAGGTTCGCGCAGACGAAGCGCTTCGGATGGGTCTGGTCAATCGTGTTGCGCCGCAGGGTGACGTGTTGAGGTCGGCGCAGGCGCTGGCTCGCGAGATCGCCGCCTTCCCACAGACATGCCTGCGCCAGGACCGGTTATCGGTTCTCGAACAGGAGGGGCTCGACGAAACGGCAGCGATGGACAACGAGTTCCGGCGTGGCATGACGTCATTGAGTGTCGATACCGTCGCCGGCGCGACGCGCTTCGCGGGCGGTGCGGGTCGGCACGGGTCGTTCGAAGCGTAACTCGGTGTAGTTCGTTCGTACTTCAAAGGCATTCCAAGACTGTTTGTTTCGCTTACTTCGTGGGTGTGGTGAGTGGGGGAATAGTCATATGTTCATGGGATCGCGCGAAAAGGCGATGCGGGTTAACGTTTCGGCGACATCTACATTCTGCAAGCCCACCGGAGGCCCCTCTTGACAACGCCACACAGCCGACGCGATCGCCAACGAATCGCCGCAGCCGCCATCGCCTTGGCCGCCGCGGGGTTGTTGACCACACCGGCCGTCGCGTCCGCAGCCCCACCGAACAGCACTCCGGTCGGAGGCCAGACGACAGGTCCAGCGAGCCCGCCGCCCGCCCCACCCAAGACCACGGCCCCGGTGGCCCCCGCGCCCGAGGCCAACCCTCCAGTGCAGACCCAGGAGTGCAACGACACCACGCTGTCCGGTGGAGCGGGTGTGACCGAGACTCGCCACATTCTGGGCCGCACGGGCCCTGCACTGTTCGTCCTCGACTACGAGACCGAGAACATCCCCGATGAAATCGTGGTCATCTACCAAGGTTTGCCGATCGCGAACACGGGCTACGTTGGCGACAACCTCAACGAGGGAACTGGATCGCTCACCGTGCTGGTACCGCCGGGATCCGATCAGTCAGTGCTCGTTCGGGTCACCGGCCCAGACGCCACTGAGTGGAGCTACACGGTCAACTGTCCGCTCTGATCACTCCTCGGAGTGTTTGACCCCACCCAAACTGCACCCAGCGCGGCATCAGAGGGCTTCTGGTGCCGTGCTCAGTGGTCTATCGGGTTAGTGGTCCAGCTCAGGCGGGTCGGGATCGATGTCTCCGAGACCCTCATAGTCGCCTGGCTGCGCGGGTGGTGGTGGGAGTTGCAGTTGGCTTTCGCGTTCTTTGAGTGCGGCGTGGCGTTGGGCGAGGATCTCGAGCCACGCCGCCTCCACGCTCTCGTTGACATGGTGGGCACGGTTGACCCGTGGTTTTTGCTCGGGATCGACATACACCGGCGGTATCCACGCCACCCGACCCTTGTCGGGCCCGTCGGTGATCATCACCGTCGCCCACTTACCCGGCCCGATCATCCGATGATGCGGAACACACGCAGGGGTCAGATTGTCCACATCGGTCAATCCACCGTCGATCCAGGTGAGCACGTGATGGAACTCGGCCCACGTCGCCGGGTTGCGGCATCCCGGATGACTACATCCCCGGTCGCGGGCGATGATCGCCAACCGCTGCCCCAACTGCGCGACCCGCTTGGCCCGCGCGAGATGCAGCACCTGCGCCGAATGATCGGCGAACACCGCCAACCACTTGTCCGACCGCGCCGCCAACTCCAACACATCTTTGACCGGGATATCCACCCCGTTCGCGGTGGTCGCCACCCCCGCTGCCTCCTCGAGTTGCTGTTTGGTCAGCGTGACGATGAGCTGCGCCGGCAACCCCCGATGTGAGGTACCCAGCAGGTTGCATTCGAGGATGGTCTTCAAGATCGCTGTGAGTGCATCGTGACGGCGCTGCCCGACGCTGCGGGTGTCGCGCTGGGCGGCGGCTTCGATCAACTGCGCGTCCTGAGCGGGGTCGTCTTTCGCACCGGACGGGCTGTCCGGGTCGGCGGGATTGTTCATCCCCGGCGCCGCCCACACATCCATCACCGTCTCGAGCATCGCGTAGGTCTTCGGATCGAGTCGTCCGGTGACGGTGGCCATGAAATCCACACCCTGCGACCCCTTCGAGAACGTCCGCTTGCGGGCCCGATCCACATCATCGGTCAACGACCCGTCCGGATCCACCCGCGCCAAGATGTCGCGACCGGATTCTTTGAGCTCGGTCGGGTCCTTCACCCGCGCATCCTCGGTCATCCACTGATCGACCACATCGAACACATCCGGGCCGGCCTTCGACGGGATTTCTTTGCGGACATCCAAGATCACATCGACGTGGGCGAACCCGATCGCCCCTTCCGCCCACGCCGACGCCATCGCCGGACACTTCGGCGGCAACAACTCGCCCTGCAACGAGTGAAACTGCGCGACCGCCTCCATCGCCCGCGTCCGCTCCCCGGTGGCACCTTTGCTGAGCCGCAGCTCTTTTCGTGCGAACCCGAACAGCGATGGATACCCGGCTTTGACGAACGACGACCGATCCGACACCTCGAGCAAACGATCAAGCCCTACGAACTCGACCTTGCGGGCAATCCGCTCATGCACCCGCACAAGCTCATTGACCTGCACGTCATCAAGATCAGACGAGCCCGCCTCAGCAATCTCCGCCAGCAACACTTCCAACTCGAGATACTTGGCAACCAAAACCGGGACCACCGGCGAATCAGGTGACGACGAGTCAGCCATTCGAAGTCCCCCCAGACCCTCGATCGAACGCTTTCCCCAATCATACCAACACTTTTCGTGTATGTCGAATACTTGTTCGAATCATGGTGGTGACGAAGTCCACGTCATCTCCACACGTACGGATCGGTTTGCAGACTGGCGATATCGCAGGTGACCGAGACCGGGCGGTGAGGTCGATCCGACTCTCGACAGTCCCGGGACCGACCCGGATCCCAGTACCCCTCGACTGTCGGTCGCTGAGAACTCAGATGTCAGGACCACCTATCCTGGGACGATGAGTGCTCCTACCACCACTCCTGCTGACGTCGAGCAGATCGTGCGCACGCAGGCCACTGCGTCGAAAGCCGCCTCTCGTGTCCTGGCAGGCCTGACCACTGACCAGAAGAACCGCGTACTGAACGAGGCTGCCGAGGCGTTGCTCGCACAGACCGGATCGATACTCGCCGCGAACGCCGAAGACGTTGCCCGTGCTGATCTGGCGGGCACCGAGGCGAGCCTCATCGACAGGCTGCGTCTGACCGCAGATCGAGTCGAGGGAATCGCGGCCGGCCTCCGGCAGGTTGCCGCGTTGCCGGATCCGATCGGCGACGTGATCCAGGGCAAGACGCTGCCGAACGGGATGCAACTCCGGCAGGTCCGAGTCCCGCTGGGCGTCGTGGGCATGGTCTACGAGGCCCGCCCCAACGTCACCGTCGATGCCTTCGGGATCGCGCTGAAATCGGGCAACGCGGCGCTGCTGCGGGGATCGTCGTCGGCCGCGAGTTCCAATGCCGAGCTGGTCCGGATTCTTCGAGACACCCTCACCGCCGCAGAACTTCCCGCGGACGCGGTCCAACTGCTGCCGTCCGAGGATCGCTCGAGTGTCACCCACCTCATCCGCGCGCGCGGTCTGGTCGACGTCGTCATCCCGCGCGGTGGCGCAGGACTGATCAAAGCGGTCGTCGAGAACGCGACCGTGCCCACCATCGAGACCGGTACGGGTAACTGCCACATCTACATCCACGCTGCTGCCGACCTCGACATGGCCGAGGATCTGGTGATCAACTCCAAGACCCGTCGCCCCAGCGTCTGCAACACCGCTGAAACGGTGCTGATCGACCGGGCCATCGCCGAGACTGCGCTGCCGCGGCTGACCCAGGTGCTGCAGAGCGCCGGAGTGATCATCCACGGCGACGAGCCCGGCATGGTCCCGGCCACCGAACAGGACTGGTCCGACGAATACCTCAGCCTCGACATCGCGGTGAAGATCGTCGGGGGACTCGACGAGGCGGTCGAGCACATCGACCGCTACGGGACGAGCCACACCGAGGCGATCATCACCGATGATCTGGCCGCGGCAACCGAGTTCACCAACCGCGTCGACGCAGCGGCCGTCATGGTCAACGCCTCGACCGCGTTCACCGACGGGGAGCAGTTCGGATTCGGAGCCGAGATCGGCATCTCGACTCAGAAGCTGCACGCCCGCGGACCCATGGGTTTGCCGGAACTGACATCGACCAAATGGATCGCATGGGGCAACGGGCAGACCCGGCCGGTGTGACCACCGAATGCGGGTTGCCTGACAAATCCAGGGCCAGATCAACCAATCTCTAGGAGATCCAATGGGCGTACAGCCTAGTTTCACCGACGTGCCAGGCGTGCGCGAGACGCTGGCCGGAGTCGGGTATCTGGCCGACGAGGCCACGTCGACGTCGGTCTTCTTGGCGGACCGCCTCGGCAAACCATTGCTCGTCGAGGGACCTGCCGGCGTCGGCAAAACCGAACTCGCCCGGGCGATCTCGCAGTCCACCAACGCCGATCTGGTGCGGTTGCAGTGCTACGAGGGCATCGACGAGGCCCGAGCGCTCTACGAGTGGAACCACGCCAAGCAGATCCTCGCCATCCAGGCGACCGGCCAGCGCGGCTGGGACGAGACGAAAGCAGACATCTTCTCCGACGAGTTCCTGCTCCCGAGACCGCTGCTGAAGGCGATCTCGCAGCCCGGGCCGACGGTGCTGCTGATCGACGAGGTCGACAAGGCCGACGTCGACATCGAAGGTCTGCTCCTCGAAGTGCTCAGCGACTTCGCCATCACGATCCCCGAGATGGGCACCGTGGTCGCCGACCGCCGTC
Source organism: Williamsia soli (assembly GCF_017377795.1). Lineage (GTDB taxonomy): Bacteria > Actinomycetota > Actinomycetes > Mycobacteriales > Mycobacteriaceae > Williamsia > Williamsia soli. Next base: position 212,928 of record NZ_JAFRDR010000004.1, read on the forward strand.
CCATCGTCCTACTGACGTCCAACGCGACGCGTGAGCTCTCCGAAGCCCTGAAGCGTCGCTGCCTCTACCTCTACATCGACTTCCCGGATGCGGCCCGCGAGCGCGACATCCTCGCCAGCCGGGTCCCCGAACTCGACGAATCGGTGGCCAAAGAACTGGTCCGGATCATCGGGGTACTGCGCACGCTCGACATCCGCAAGAAGCCATCGGTCGCCGAGACCATCGACTGGGCGCACACGTTGCTCGCGCTGGGGGTCGGGGAGAAGCCCGGGTCGACCATCGACGAAGGCGTCATCGCTCGCACGCTCGGGGTGGTTCTCAAACACCGTCCCGATCTCGCGACCGCCCTCAAGGAACTGAAGCTCGGCTGACGCTCGTGAACACCCCGATCGCGAGTTCTCCGTTCATCACACAACTCACCGGCTTCGTCGACGACCTGCGAGGCCGGGGAATCGTGGTGGGCCCGGCAAACCTGATCGACGCCGGACAGGCGACGTCGGTGCTCGATCTCCTCGATCGCAACAGCTTTCGCGAAGGCATGGCGTGCACGCTGCTGCACGACAATGGTCACCGCCGGGTCTTCGACGCGGTCTTCGATCTGTGGTTCCCGCTCGGCATGGGGGAGCGCAGCGGTGATCAGGACGACGCGTTCGCCCTTGACGCCGATGGGAACGTCGACATCGAGGCAGTGCGCGAGCGGCTGGCCGAACTCCTCGCCGACGACTCCAAGGAGGCCGAGGCCGAACTCGCCTCGTTCGCGGCCATGGCGGTTGCGCAACTCGGCAGCTATCGATCCTCGCGTGGTCCGGCATTCTCGACCTACCAGGCGATGTCGACGATCAATCCCCAAACCCTCATCGCGCAGATCGCCGCCGCCATGGCCGGCTCGTCCGGTGACGAGGACCGATCGGGAACCGAGCCGGTGTTCCGGCGCGCCGCTGCCGACCGCGTACGCCAATTCCGCTCGCTGATCGAGAGTGAGACCAAACGACGGATGGCCCAGCGCAACGGCCGGGAGCAGGTGTCGCAATATGCGGTGCCGAACCTGCCGGAGCGGGTGAACTTCTTGTCCGCAGGCGCTGCCGACCTCGCCGAGGTGCGCCGCACCATCGCACCGCTGGCGCGACTGCTGGCCGCGCGATTGGAGGTACGGCGACGACGCGCACACCGTGGATCCATCGACGTGCGCAAGACACTGCGGGCTTCCATGTCGACAGGAGGCGTCCCGATCGACCTGGTGCGACGCAAACCCCGGCCGGGCCGCCCCGAGCTGGTGGTCCTGTGCGACGTCTCCGGTTCGGTGGCCGGGTTCTCGCAGTTCACCCTGCAACTCGTCTACGCCCTGCGGCAGCAGTTCTCGAAGGTCCGCGTGTTTGCGTTCGTCGACACGGTCGACGAGGTGACGGAGTTCTTCGACGGCCCTGACCTGGACTTCACGACCGCGGTGCGGGAGATGCTCAGCCAGGCCAGGTTGATCACCCGGGACGGTCACTCCGACTACGGGAACGCCTTCAGTGGGTTCGCGAGCGACCACCTGGATGCGCTCACCAGGCGCGGGGCGCTGCTGATCCTCGGTGACGGCAGGAACAACTATCACGATCCGAAACTCGCCGCCCTGACCCAGATGGTCGACAGCACCAGACACGCCTACTGGCTCAATCCGGAGGCCTCCCGCAACTGGGACACGGGCGATTCGGTGGCCTCGACCTACTCCGGGGTGATCGACATGCATGAGTGCCGCAACGCGACGCAACTCGGCAAGGTGATCGCCAACCTGCTGCCCGTGTGAGCTGATCAGTAGACTCACTGCTCATGCCCGACACGACACCCGATACCCGAGTCTCGCGTGGTCGGCGCATCGGTGTGATGGGCGGAACGTTCGACCCTGTTCACAACGGTCACCTGGTGGCTGCGAGTGAGGTCGCGGACCGGTTCGACCTCGACGAGGTCATCTTCGTTCCCACCGGACGGCCATGGCAGAAGTTCAAGGCCGACGCGGGTGTGAGCCCGCCTGAGGATCGCTACCTGATGACGGTCATCGCGACAGCATCCAATCCACGATTCTCGGTCAGCCGCGTCGACATCGACAGGGATGGGGACACCTACACCGTCGACACCTTGCGTGACCTGAAGGCCGTCAATCCCGACGCGCAGCTGTTCTTCATCACCGGCGCCGACGCGTTGGCGTCGATCCTGTCGTGGCAGGACTGGGAAGCGCTGTTCGAGTTGGCGAGCTTCGTCGGCGTCAGCCGGCCGGGCTACGAACTGGGCGCGGCGCACCTCGAGCGGCACCTGAAAAAACTACCCCCCGACACATTGCACCTCATGGAGATCCCGGCGCTCGCGATCTCGTCGACAGACTGCCGCAAACGTGCTGAAGGCGGACGTCCGGTCTGGTACCTGGTACCTGACGGGGTGGTGCAGTACATCAGCAAACGAAAGCTCTACCAATCGAAAGGCATTTTGTGACAGCGTCATCCGAGGCGGTCTCCATCGCCACCGTGGCCGCCCATGCGGCGGCCGAGAAGTTGGCAACCAACGTCGTTGTGATCGACGTGTCGGAACAGCTGGTGATCACCGACTGTTTCGTGATCGCCTCCGCCGACAACGAACGGCAGGTCGCCTCCATCGTCGACGAGATCGAAGAGAAGCTGCGGGAAGCCGGCACCAAACCGGTGCGCCGCGAGGGCACCCGGGAGGGGCGCTGGACGCTGCTCGACTACATCGACGTCGTCGTCCACGTCCTGCACGAGCAGGAGCGAGAGTTCTACGCCCTCGAGCGACTGTGGAAAGACTGCCCTGTCATCGACATCCCCGGTATCGAGTCCAAACCCCTCAGCAGCTACGACGACGGCAGCGACGACGCGGGGAACCGGGAGGACGTTGGTGAGTGAGTCCCTCCGTCCCGACGGCCATGACTCCAGCGTCGAGCGGATGACGCCGGTCGTACGACGTCTGCTGTTGCTCCGGCACGGGCAGACCGAGTACAACGCCGCCAGCCGGATGCAGGGGCAACTCGACACCGACCTGTCCGAGCTCGGGATCAAGCAGGCCGAAGCCGCGGCGAAGGTGCTGGCCGCCCGTGAACCGCGCCTCATCGTCTCGTCCGACCTGCGCCGGGCCCGCGACACCGCGGCAGCACTGGCCGCCCAGGTCGGACTCGACGTCGGCACCGACGAGCGTCTGCGTGAGACCCACCTGGGGTTGTGGCAGGGCCTGACCCATCACGAGGTCGACGACCAGATGCCCGGTGCCCGGCGTATCTGGCGCGATGATGCGACCTGGCGGCCCCCGGAAGGAGAGAGTCGCACGGACGTGGCCACCCGCAGTGTGCCGGTCGTGGAGGAACTCGTCGCCGGACTGGGTGATTGGGGTCGCGGCGACAATGCCGACGCGCCGGTGGTCCTGGTGGCGCACGGCGGAGTGATCGCGGCGATGACCGCAGGCCTGCTGGGGCTGCCGATCAGTCATTGGCCGGTGTTCGGGGGACTGGCCAACACGAGTTGGGTCCAACTCAGCGGGCACGGCGCCGACGACGAGACGACCTGGCGACTCGACGTGTGGAACGCGTCCGCCGAGGTCGCGGATTCTGCCGTGCAATGACAGCACCGAAGCGTGATTCGTTACTGGTGTTGTCTGACTCGCTCGCCTACTACGGCCCCAAGGGTGGGCTGCCGGCCGACGACCAGAGGATCTGGCCGACGCTCGTCGCAGGCGAACTCGGTCTCGAACTCGAATTGTTCGGTCGTATCGGCTGGACCAGTCGCGATGTGTGGTGGGCCCTGACCCAGGACCCGCGGATCTGGGCCGCGGTTCCACGGGCGAAGGCGGTGGTCTTCGCGTTCGGCGGCATGGATTCGCTACCGTCGCCCATGCCGACCGCCCTGCGGGAACAGATCCGGTACATCCGGCCGCCGTGGCTGCGGCAGCGGGTTCGGGATGGGTACGGCTGGCTGCAACCGCGGCTGGCGCCCACCGGATGGCCACTCGCACTCCCGCCGGCGCTGACCGGTGACTACCTGGGCAAAATTCACGAAGCCCTTGTCGCGATCCGCCCAGACCTCCCGATCGTGGCCTGCCTACCGTCGACCCACCGCAGCCCGTACTACGGAAACGTGCATTCGGGCAGGCCGAAAACCGTTGCGGCCATGACCACCTGGGCTGACGGGGCGGGAGTGCCGCTGATCGACCTGCTTCCGCCGACCGCGGCACATTTCGACCGCGGAGAAGGTAACCCCGATGGCATCCACTGGGGATTCGGGTGCCATCGCGAAGTCGCCGATCTGGTCCACGACGTCCTCTCGAGGACCCTGGCGTCTACCGTGGTGTCGTGACCGTCGTCATCGTCACCGACTCCTCGGCCCGGCTGCCTGCAGCGATCCGCGAGCGGTATCGCATCGAACAGGTGCCCATGCACGTCCTGACCGCCGACCGCGACCTGCTGGAGGACGTCGACGAGATCGGTCCGGAGATCTTCAACGATCCCCAGACCACCACGTCCGGGGTGACCCCCGCCGACCTCGAGGTCGCGTACGAGAAGGCGATCGAGGCCAGTGACGGCGACGGGGTGGTGGCCGTGCACCTGTCCCGGCGCTTCAGCGGTACCTGGGGTTCGGCCCGATTGGCCGCAGAGAAGTTCCAGGGACGCATCCGGGTCGTCGACTCCCGCACCGTGGGGCTCGGTGTCGGTTTCGCCGCCATTGCTGCGGCGCAGACCGCGGAGTCCGGTGCGGACATGGACCGCGTGTACGAATCGGCGATCAGGGTCGGTTCGACCACCGAGTGTCTGCTGTGTGTCCAGCAGCTGGAGAATCTGCGTTCGAGTGGTCGCATAGGCGCGACGACCCGCCTTTTCGCATCCGCGCTGGCGATCAAACCCATCCTGCGGGTCGTCGACGGGTCTCTGGTGCTCAAGGAGAAGCAGCGCACCATGTCGAAGGCGATCGCGAAGATGATCGACACCGCGGTCGAGGTCGCGCAACGTCGGCCGGTCACCCTCGGGGTTCAGCACTGCGAGGCTCCCGAACTGGCCACGGAGATCACCGAGGCGCTGCGGTCCAAACTCACCATCGAGTCGCTGGTCGAGTCCGATCTCGGTCCGGTGCTGTCGCGGCACGTCGGATCCGGTGCGGTGGGCATCGCACTGACAACCTCACTGGGCCCGATCGACCTCGACCCCGAGTAGTCCACAGTTCGGAAGTAATCCACAGGCGCGGACCGGCATCCCGCATCAGCTGCCGTCTGGAGCAGACCGGCTCACTACGTTTTCGGCTATGAGTAGCAACCTGGACCGGTTGGCGGAGTCGGAACCCGAGCCGCACGGACCACCTCAGCCCTCCACACCGGACGCTGCCGTTCCCGCCTGGCTGGGGTCTGCGCAGTGGCTGCACGACAGCCCACGGGACGACCCCGCCGCGGAATCCAGGTGGAGTGATGACCCTGGCGACGACCCCTTCGATCCCGACGACCCGGACCCGGACGGTCCGTTGCGACGGCGGTGGCGCTCGACTCCCGCCGCTGCGATCGGTCTGGTGATCGTCGGGGTCCTGGCCACTCTGGTGGCGCTCTACACCGCCATCGCCGACGGTGCGAGTGGTGCAGATGTTCCTGTCGCTTTCCCCGAGACTGCCGGCGCGGCACCGAGTTCGATGCTGAGCGTGCAGCCAGCAGATCCGCCGACAGAATTGGTGATCAGCGTGGTGGGACTCGTGCAACGGCCAGGCTTGGTGAGACTGCCACCGCACTCTCGCGTCGCCGATGCGCTCGAGAAGGCAGGTGGTGCGAAAAACGGAGCTGACATCCTCAGCCTGAATCTCGCCCAGCCGCTGCGCGACGGGGATCAGGTTCTCGTCGGCTTCGCGGACCCGGCCGGTGGACCCCAGATGCGTAGCGCTGTGGTCGCGGTCGATGGAGTCGGAGGAGCCCCGCCGCCGAGTGTCGGCATCACCCCGGGTTCGCCCCCACCATCCGGCGCCGGCCAGGCGCGGGTCGACTTGAACACCGCGGCCGAAGCCGAGTTGGACACCCTGCCGGGAGTGGGTCCGGTGACCGCAGCCGCGATCATCGCCTGGCGAAACGCCAACGGCCGGTTCGCCTCTGTGGATCAGCTGGCCGAAGTGGACGGCATCGGCCCCGCGCGTCTGGAGAAACTCAGGGACCGGGTCACGGTGTGAGCGCCGCCGTGGCGCCCGGACCCACGACGCTGGATCTGAGGCTTGTTCCGGCGGCCTCCGCCGCCTGGCTGATCACGATGATCGGAATCCTTGCACCAGTGAGCGTCACGGTTGGACTGGCGCTGCTCGCATCGCTCGTGACGATCGTCCTATCGGCATCGCTGGTGCGTGGGGCGAGAACGTCGATGATGCCCGTTCTTCTCGGAATCGTCGGCGTAGTCGCAGGTTTCGGCTGGGCCCTGGTGCTCCGCCAGCACCATCTCGAGGTGAACCCGTTGGCGGACAACACCATCGTTGGAAGCAAGGTCACGATAGGGCTGCGGGTGACCGACGATCCGAGGGCCATGGCACGCACGGATCGGGTGGTGATCGCGGTGACCGTGACCTCGGTTCGCCGGCAGGAGGTGTCGAAGGCGGCGGCGACGGTGCTCGCACCCGCAGAAGGCTGGCTCGACCTGGTTCCGGGACAACATCTGTCGGCGCTGGTGACGGTGTCGGAGCCGCGTCGACCGAACCTCACCGTCGCCACGTTGACCGCCTCGGGACCACCGACGCAGGTTCGCGCTCCGCCCTGGTACCAGCGGGTCGCGACGTACGTCCGAGGCCAGTTCCGGGAGTTGGCCTCCCGTGCGCTCGGAGCGCCGGAATCAGGTCTGCTCCCGGGACTGGTGCTCGGCGATGTCTCGGCGCTCGACGAGGATCTGAAGGAGGATTTCCGGGAGGCGGGGCTGTCGCACCTGACGGCAGTGTCGGGGGCGAATTTTGCGATCGTGATCGGGGCTTTGTTGTTGACCGTGCGGGCACTGGGTGCGGGCCCGCGCACTGCGGTGGTGGTGACCGGGGTTGCGATCGTGATCTTTGTGATCCTTGTGCGGCCCAGTCCCAGCGTGGTCCGTGCGGCGGTGATGGGCGCGGTCGGGTTGGTGGCGCTGCTGGTCCGCAGGCGTGCGCAGGCCATGCCGGCGTTGTGCGCCGCGATCGTCATCCTGCTGCTGGTGTGGCCGGCGTTCGCGGTCCAGCCAGGATTCCTCCTCTCTGTCGTCGCCACCGCTGGACTGATCGTCATCGCGCCGGTGATCGTCGAATGGCTGCGGCGCCATCGTGTTCCGCGGGGGTTCGCCCAAGCCCTGGCGGTGGCGTTCGCGGCGCAACTGGTGACCACGCCCGTGGTCGTGATGTTCAGCGGCAGGCTCAGTCTGATCGCTGTGGTCGCGAACCTGGCCGTGACGGTGGTCGTCGCGCCCATCACCGTGCTGGGTACCACAGCGGCGGTCCTCGGCCTCGTCTGCCCGCCGGTGGCGTTCGTGTTGGTGCGGTTCGTCGGCCCCGAACTGTGGTGGATGGTGTTCGTCGCGCAGAAGTGCAGTTCGCTGCCACTGGCGACGGTGACCCTGTGGTGAACGCGGGGCCACCTACTTGTGGTGCGGGGTGGGGGTGTCGCCGGGTTCTGGCACCATGACGACTGTGAACAGCGTGCATCTTGTCCTCGGCGACGACGAATTCCTCGCCGAACGCGCAACGGGTGGCATCGTCGCCGCAGTTCGGGCGGCAGTCTCCAACCCAGAGGACATCCCGGTGACGCGACTGCGGGCGGGAGACGCGACGGCGCCCGAACTGGCCGAGTTGCTGAGCCCGTCCCTCTTCGCCGAGGACCGGATCATTGTTCTCGAGGCCGCAGCCGAGGCGGGCAAAGAACCTGCCAAGCTCGTCGCCGAGGTGGCGGTGGATCCGCCTGAAGGCGTCACCCTGATCATCGTGCACTCAGGTGGTGGCCGGGCGAAGTCGATGGTTGGCGCGCTGCGAAAAAGCGGTGTCGAAGAACATGACTGTGCAAGTCTCAAGGGCAGCGCACGCGCCGACTTCGTCAGAAGCGAATTGCGCCAGCACGGGGTCAAAGCGGGGCCGGATGTCATCGAGAAGATTCTGGATTCGGTGCGAGCCGACCTGCGTGAGTTGGCGTCGGCCTGCAGTCAGCTCGCCGCGGACACGGACGGCAAGGTCGACGTGGCTGCGGTCGCGCGCTACTACTCCGGGCGACCCGAGATCACCGGCTTCGAAGTGGCGGACAAGGCGGTGACGGGCGATCGGGCGGGCGCCCTGGAGTCGCTGCAATGGGCGCATCACCACGGCGTCGCGCACGTGCTGCTGGCCGATGCCCTCGCCGAAGCGGTGCACTCCATCGCCCGCGTCCGTGGAGTGGGTCGCATGGATCAGTACGCCGCCGCCTCGGAACTGGGTATGCCGCCATGGAAGGTGAAGAAGGTGCAGGGGCAGGCGTCGGCGTGGGATTCGGACTCGATCGCCAAGGCGATGTCGGTGGTGGCCACGCTCAACGGTGAGGTCAAAGGGCAGGCGGCAGACGCCGACTACAGCCTGCAGCGGGCCGTCGCGGCTGTCGCCGATCTACGGCCATCGCGCCGGCGGTGAAGTCGTAACCCGCCTTCACCAGGTGGAGCGCAGACGCACGGCAAACGCCGACCACCCCGGGCGACTGCGTGGGCGTCTCCGGGGTGATCGGTAACTGTCAAGTTGTGGGTGCCCGGTCACCGGGCAGGTAGATCAGAGCTTGTTGAGCGAGAGAGCCATCGCCGACTTCTTGTTGGCGGCCTGGTTGGCATGGATGACGCCCTTGCTGGCAGCCTTGTCGAGCTTCTTGCCGGTGCTGACCAGGAGCTCGGAAGCCTTGTCCTTATCGCCGGCGGAAACAGCCTCGCGGAATGAACGGATCGCGGTACGCAGCGACGACTTGGTCGACTGGTTACGCAGCTTTGCAGCCTCGTTGGTCTTGTTCCGCTTGATCTGGGACTTGATGTTTGCCACGCGTGTATTTTCCTTAGCTTCAAAGACAATGGTTTCGCGCGCGAGACGAGGCCGGAGACAGAACTCGACCGTTGACTCAGCGCCAGCGGATAACGTTACCAGCCGCACCGATGCCGACCCAAATCCCGGCACCGGCGACCCGGGGGATCTGAGGCAATCCAGCGCTCAGGTCTGCCGAGAGCAGCCACTTGCGGCAACATGTGTCACATGAGTGCCGCAACAGCAGCAGGGTCGAAGCGCGCCGTGGGTCCACGTGCCACGACCGCCAAGGTGTCAGGTGAGACGAAGAACGGCAAGAAGAAGCCTGCCAAGGTGGCCGGGTCGCAAGGTGGCGGGGCAACCACCCCGGCGAAACGCGGCAGTGCCAAGGCTGACGGCCGGCCGTCGGCGGCGTCGGGAATCTTCAACGGCTATGCCACCGGTCCGTACGGCGCCGCGTACGACGAAATGTTCGATCAGGCCGATGTGCGCGGCCCTTATAAAGGGATTCACAAGGCGCTCGGCGGCTATGACGGGGCCGACCTAGAAACACGGGTCGACGCACTGGGTCGCGCGTTCATCGATCAGGGCATCACCTTCTCTCACTCGGGACAGGAACGTCCCTTCCCACTCGACGTCGTCCCACGAGTGATCTCCGCAGGCGAATGGGCGAAGCTCGAACGCGGCATCACCCAGCGCGTGAAGGCTCTTGAGATGTTTCTCGACGATGTCTACGGGGAGCAGGAGATCTTGCGCGACGGGGTCGTCCCGAAACGTCTCATCACCTCCTGTGAGCATTTCCATCGCCAGGCGATGGGCATCAAGCCACCCAACGGGGTGCGTATCCACGTGGCCGGGATCGACCTCATCCGCGACGAGCACGGAGACTTCCGGGTGCTCGAAGACAACTTGCGCTCACCGTCAGGTGTCTCCTACGTGATGGAGAATCGTCGCACCATGGCCCGGGTCTTCCCGGATCTGTTCGCCTCGCACCGGGTCCGCGCAGTGGGCGACTACTCGACGCACCTGCTGCGCGCCCTCCGGGCGTCGGCGGCCTTCAACGAGGCGGACCCGAACATCGTGGTCCTCACGCCTGGCGTGGCCAACTCGGCCTACTTCGAACATTCGCTCCTGGCCCGCCAGATGGGCGTCGAGCTCGTCGAGGGTCGAGATCTCTTCTGCCGCGACAACGTCGTCTACATGCGGACCACCGAAGGTGAGCAGCGCGTGGACGTCATCTATCGCCGTATCGATGACGACTTCCTCGATCCCATGCAGTTCCGCCCCGACTCCATGCTGGGCGTGGCCGGACTGCTCAACGCCGCGCGCGCAGGAAACGTCGTGATCTCCAGCGCGGTCGGCAACGGCGTCGGCGACGACAAGCTCACCTACACCTACGTACCGGAGATCATCGAGTACTACCTTGGCGAGAAACCCAGTCTCGGCAACGTCGACACGCTGCGCTGCTGGCTCGACGACGAGCGCGAGGAAGTTCTCGATCGCATCGACGAACTCGTCGTCAAACCCGTCGAGGGTTCGGGTGGATACGGCATCGTGTTCGGCCCCGACGCCACGGCCGACGAGCTGAACGTGTTGGCGCGCAAGGTCCGACTCGATCCTCGTGGCTGGATCGCCCAGCCCGTGGTGCAGCTGTCGACGGTTCCGACAAAGATCGGCGGCAAGCTCGCGCCGCGGCACGTCGACCTGCGGCCGTTTGCCGTCAACGACGGTGAATCGGTCTGGGTGTTGCCGGGTGGTCTGACGCGAGTCGCCTTGCCGGAGGGTTCTCTCGTGGTCAATTCCAGCCAGGGTGGCGGGTCGAAGGACACGTGGGTGCTCGCGTCCCGGACGTCGGCCGAGGAGCGTGAACTCTCGGGCGAAGAACTGGTGAGTAGTGATGCCTTGCAGGCCCCGAGTACCCCGACCGAACAGGGGCCGGACACCTCGTCGCAGCAGGAGCAGCAACAGCAGCAACAACAACAGCAGCAACAACAACAGAAACAGGGCGGTGTGCGCCGATGATGCTCGCCCGCAACGCCGAATCGCTCTACTGGATCGGCCGCTATGTCGAGCGCGCTGACGACACCGCGCGGATCCTCGACGTCGCAGTACACCAACTGCTCGAGGACGCCACGGTCGATCCCGACCGTCGCTGCCGGCTGGTGCTGCAGGTTCTCGGGATGGAACTGCCACCCAAGAACGAGGAACTCGACGCGTGGTCGCTCACCGATCGAGTCGCCTACTCGAAGAACGAGCCGGGTTCCATCGTCGACAACGTGGGCCAGGCACGCGAGAATGCCCGTGGTGCAAGAGAAGTCACCTCAAGCGAGATGTGGGAGTGCCTGAACACCACCTACAACGGCCTCGGTGACGCCGAACGTGCAGCTCGCAAACTGGGTCCCTACGAGTTCCTGGCGTACGTGAAGAACCGGGCCGCGATGTTCGCCGGGCTGGCAGACGCCACCCTGAGCCATGACGACGGATATCGCTATCTGCTCCTGGGCCGTTCGGTGGAGCGCGTGGACATGACGATCCGAATGCTGTTGTCGCGTGCGGGGGACCGGTCGGGCTCGCCGGCGTGGGTCACCGTGCTCCGCTCGGCAGGTGCCCACGACACGTATCTGAGGACGTATCGCGGTGCTCTGGACGCCACGAGGGTTGTCGAGTTCATGTTGCTGGACAGACTCTTTCCCCGATCGGTCTTCCACGCGATCAGCCTGGCCGAGCAGCAGCTCCTCGAACTGGACAACCGGCCGAGCCGGGTCGGCGCGCGGGCCGAGGCGCAACGTCTGCTGGGTCGCGCCCGAAGCGGCCTCGAGTTCATGCAACCGGGAATGTTGTTGGACGACTTGCAACCACGGCTGATAGACCTCCAGGAAACGTGCCGCGAGGTCAGTGAGGCGGTGACCGCCCAGTACTTCCACGTGTCGCCGTACGTCGCGTGGGCCGACGCCTCGGCAAGCGATTCCGTCGACCGATTCATCGAGGAGAGTGAACTGTGAGCTGGCGCCTGAGGGTTGTGCATTCCACCGGTTTTGCCTACAACGCGGCAGTGACCTCGTCGTACAACGAAGCCCGGCTCACGCCACGCAGCGACGCCCGGCAGAACGTGATCATCAACCGGGTCGAGACGATCCCGGCGACGAGGTCGTACCGCTACACCGACTACTGGGGTACCGCCGTCACCGCATTCGACCTCCACGCACCTCATGAAGAACTCGAGGTGTCCGGGTTGTCGGTGGTGGAGACCGAACCCGACGAGATGCCGACCGAGGAAGAGCAAGTCGACTGGGAGGGCCTCGGCGCCTACGCAGTGGTCGATCGTTACGACGAGGTGCTGAGCAACACCGGATATGTCCCCAACAGCAGGCAGCTGGCGCAGGTCGCGAAGCGCCTCACCAAGGGCATGAATCCGCAGGACGCGGTCCTGGCCGTCTGTCAGTGGGTACATCAGGAGATGGAGTACGTGCCCGGCACCACCGGCGTGCACACCTCGGCAGTCGACGCCTGGAAAGAGAAGAAGGGCGTCTGTCAGGACTACGCCCACCTGTGCCTGGTGTTGTTGCGGAGTCTGGGCATTCCGTCCCGCTACGTCTCCGGGTACCTGCACCCGAACCGCAAGGCGACGATCAACCGGACCGTCGAGGGCCAGAGCCACGCCTGGATCGAGGCCTGGACCGGTGGCTGGTGGGGCTATGACCCGACGAACGACGTGTCGATCTCAGAACAGCACGTGTCGGTCGGTGTCGGTCGCGACTACTCGGATGTCACGCCGCTCAAGGGCATTTACACCGGCGCCGGCGCCAAGGATCTCGACGTGAAGGTCGAGATCACGCGGCTGGCCTGAGCGCCAGCAGTGCGATCTGGCTGGATTTAAGGCGGGCGCTGCCGTCGGTGGTCTGTCAGTGTCGGGTAATGACCACTGCAGCAAAACAATCCGTCGTTCCCTTTGTCGTGTCCGCCACCGGTACCGGGGTCGCCCAGCATCTGGTGACCTCAGGTAAAGGGCACGAGTTCGCAACCGATGCCTACCCGGCTTTCGGCGGCAAGGACGAGGCCCCGAGTCCGCTGTTCTACGCCCTCGGTGCGCTCACCTCGTGCAACCAGGTGACTGCGTCGCTGGTGGCGAAAGACCTCGGAATCTCGCTGGGCCAGTTCTCGTTCGAGGTCCAGGGTGATCTCGATACCGCGGTCCTGGTGCAGGGCGCCGACGGCAACGCCAACTTCGACAAGGTGACCGTGCGGGCCACCGTCGAATCGGACGCGACCGAGCAGCAGTTCGCCCAGTTCGTCGCTGAAACCGAGCGACGCTGCCCGGTCAGTCAGTTGTTCGTCCGCAGTGGTCTCGAGTTCGTCAACGAGTGGACGCAGACTCCGCTGGCCTGATCGCCTCGGCTCACTGCCAGTTGTAGCTGCGTCGAAGGACGTCCGCGACGCGATCGAACTGACCGCGGGGCAAGATCGCGCCTTCGCGGCGGATCCCGTTCTCCGGGATGTCGAGGATGCGGTCGAGCCTGACGAAGCTCTCGCGATGCTCGCGATCCCAGTCGCCGGTGCCGATGCTGACCCAGTTGCTGTCGTCGCGGCGATGGCCTTGGCTCGAGAGCATCAATCCGAGCACGGTGGCGCCCTCGCGGCCGACCACCAACACGGGGCGATCCTTGCCCTGGCCGGCGTCTTCTTCGAATTCGACCCAGGTCCAGACGATCTCGCCCGGATCTGCTGCGCCGTCCAGGGCGGGGGAGTAGTCGATGCGGCGAGCCCGGTTGCCGGTGGGTGCGCTGCGCGACGGCGCGCGCGGGGCCGGTCGCTGGGATGGCGCGCTGCTCGACTTCGTCATTTCCCGGAACAGGCGGGGACCGTGTTGGCGGACCAATGACATCGCGAGCGAGGTGAATTTTCCAGCCATCCGACCAGCTTAGTGTTGCCCTATCCAGCGATCCCGAAGAACTCGATGGCGGCGTCGGCGGTCAGCACCGGTGACCCGGATCGGTCGGGCTTGAGGTCGTGGCCGACCTTCGGCAGGTCGATCAGACGGGTTGGCGCCTCGATGAGGGCGAGTGCGGCGGTCAACTCCTCGGTGGAGCCGAACGGATCGCTGACCCCGTGCACCACCAGCGTCGGACGAGTGATCGACGGCAGATGTTCGGTGCGCAAGCGGTCGGGTTTGCCGGGTGGGTGCAGCGGATACGACGTGAGCAGCAGCCCGTCGGCGATGTCGCCGTTCTCGGCCACCGCCATCGAGGCCTGCCTGCCGCCGTAGGAGTGTCCGCCGACGATGAGCGGACCGGTTGATTCGTCACGAAAGGCCTCACACGCCGCGACGATCCCGGCGCGATCGGCGGCGGCGCCGGACGGGCTCGGCGGCCCTTTCGGACGTTTCTGGCGGTAGGGCAGGTCAATGCGCGCCACCGCGACACCGCGTTCGCTCAAGGCCTCCGCGATGGCCCGCAGGATTGCTGCATTGTGGTTGCTGCCGGCCCCGTGGGCCAGGACAACCATCGCCGCGGCGGTACCGGACGGTCGATGCAGTGCCCCGACCACGCCCTCGGAGTCCCATTCGGTGACGGTCATGTTCTCACGCTAACCGGTGTCCGGACGCACCGAATGGCAGTCGGGGGCCCGGGTCATGAGAAACTGGGGGTCACGCGTTCCACACGAGGAGTGAGTTCAATTCCCAGGCTTTCCGATACCACGTTCACTGATCCGGCCAAGATCAGGAACTTTTGCATCATCGCCCACATCGATCACGGCAAATCGACGTTGGCCGATCGGATGCTCCAGGTCACCGGGGTGGTCGAAGGTCGAGACATGCGCGCTCAATACCTCGACCGCATGGACATCGAGCGCGAACGCGGCATCACGATCAAGGCGCAGAACGTCCGGCTGCCGTGGAACGTCGACGGCACCGACTATGTGATGCACCTGATCGACACCCCCGGACACGTCGACTTCACCTACGAGGTGTCGCGTGCTCTCGAGGCGTGTGAGGGCGCGGTGTTGCTGGTGGACGCTGCCCAGGGCATCGAGGCCCAGACCTTGGCCAACCTGTACCTGGCCCTGGACAAGGACCTGACGATCATCCCGGTCCTCAACAAGATCGACCTGCCCGCCGCAGACCCCGACCGCTACGCCGCGGAGATCGCGCACATCATCGGCTGTGAACCCGGCGACGTCCTGCGGGTGTCGGGTAAGACCGGTGTCGGCGTCACCGAACTGCTCGACGAAGTGGTCCGGCTCATCCCTCCGCCGGTCGGCGACTCAGACGCCCCGGCGCGCGCGATGATCTTCGACTCCGTCTACGACACGTACCGGGGCGTGGTCACCTACGTCCGCGTCGTCGACGGAAAGATCGTGCCGCGCGAGAAGATCAAGATGATGTCGACCGGAACAACCCACGAGTTGCTCGAGGTGGGCATCGTCTCACCCGACCCGAAGCCCTCGAAAGGCCTCGGTGTCGGCGAGGTCGGCTATCTCATCACCGGTGTCAAAGACGTTCGTCAGTCGAAGGTCGGTGACACGATCACGCTGGCGAAGAACGGTGCCGTCGAACCGTTGACCGGCTATCGCGAACCGCGTCCGATGGTCTACTCCGGTTTGTACCCGGTGGACGGTTCCGACTACCCGGTGCTGCGCGAAGCGCTGGACAAGCTCCAGCTCAACGACGCCGCACTGGCGTACGAGCCGGAGACGTCGGTGGCTCTCGGGTTCGGCTTCCGCTGCGGATTCCTGGGTCTGTTGCACATGGAGATCAGCCGGGAACGGCTCGAGCGCGAGTTCGGGCTCAACCTGATCTCCACCGCCCCGAACGTGGTGTACCGGGTGGAGATGGAAGACGGCGCCGAGCACGTGGTGACCAACCCGTCGGACTGGCCAGAGGGCAAGGCTCGCAACATCTACGAGCCCATCGTGAAGACGACCGTCATCGCGCCCAGCGAGTTCGTCGGTTCGATCATGGAGCTGTGCCAGTCCCGCCGCGGTGAACTCGGCGGAATGGACTACCTCTCCGAGACGCGCGTCGAATTGCGGTACACGCTGCCGATGGCCGAGATCATCTTCGACTTCTTCGACTCGTTGAAGTCCCGCACCCGCGGTTACGCCAGCCTCGACTACGAGGAGGCGGGTGAACAGATCTCGAACCTGGTGAAGGTCGACATCCTGCTGCAGGGCGAGGCGGTGGACGCGTTCAGTGCCATCGTCCACAAAGACGGCGCCGCCGGCTACGCCAACAAGATGACGACCAAGCTCAAAGAGCTGATCCCGCGCCAGCAGTTCGAGGTGCCGATCCAGGCCGCCATCGGGTCGAAGATCATCGCCCGCGAGAACATCCGCGCGATCCGCAAGGACGTACTCGCCAAGTGCTACGGCGGCGACATCAGCCGTAAGCGCAAACTGCTCGAGAAGCAGAAGGAAGGCAAGAAGCGGATGAAGACGATCGGCCGCGTGGAGGTCCCTCAGGAGGCCTTCGTCGCAGCGTTGTCGTCCGATGCTGCCAGCGACAAGCCGAAAGGCAAGTAGCGCAACTAGGATCGAGGCCATGTCTTCGAACCCGGTTCTCGCCCCGAGCCCGCATCTGCACGGTCTGCCTGATTTCCCGTCGATCAGGGATGACGATTTCCTGCCGGCCTTCGACGAGGCGATGGCCGCGCACCTGCGGGAGATCGAGAAGATCGCGGGGGACAAGGCCCAGCCCACTTTCGCGAACACCATCGAGGCGCTCGAGACCAGCGGTCAGTTGCTCGCGCGGGCGGCCGGCACCTTCTTCAACCTCAGTGGCGCTGACACCAACCCGGAGCGCAACGCGATCTCCACGGTGCTCGCGCCGAAGTTGACTGCGCACGGCAACACCATCGCGCTGCATCCGGGGTTGTTCGCCCGGATCAACACGCTGTTCGAGAACAGGGAATCGCTCGACCTCGACGAGCCGTCCCTGCGGTTGCTCGAGAAGCGGCACCGGGGATCGATTCGCGCGGGCGCCGGCCTCGACGCCGCGGGCCAGGTCCGGATGAGGGAGATCTCCGAACGACTGGCGACGCTGACCACCGCATTCGGGCAACGGATCCTCGACGACAGCAACGACTCGGCGGTCTTCGTCGACGACGTGGACAAGCTCGCCGGGCTCTCGTCCGGGCAGATCGCCGCCGCGCGCCGCTCGGCGACCGAAGCGGGGCACGACACCGGGTATCTGCTCGCCATCGAATTGCCGACGAGTCAATCCACCGTGGCGTCGCTCGAAGACCCGGAAACGCGTCGACGAGTGTTCGACGCTTCGGTGAACCGTTGTGCGCGAGGCGGTCCGAACGACACCCGGGAAATGGTCCTCGAGATCGTCCGGCTCCGCGCCGAACGTGCCCGGCTGCTCGGTTATCGCGATCACGCCGAGTTCGTCATCGCCGAGGAGACCGCGCCGAGCCCGGAAGCGGTCGAAGATCTGTTGACCGACTTGATGTCGTCGGCGATGCGTGCCGGTGGCCGTGAACTGACCCGTCTCGCGAAGGACGTCGGTACGGACATCGGGCCGTCCGACCTCACGTACTGGCTGGCCAAGGACGAGCAGCAACGCTCAGCGGTCCCGCTGGGTGGATTCTCCGACTACCTCGAACTCGACGCGGTGCTCACCCAGGGTGTGTTCTTCGCCGCCGGTCAGCTCTACGGCCTACGGTTCGTCGAGCGTTCAGGTCTACCGACCTATCACCCGGATGTCCGCGCGTGGGAGGTTTTCGATCGGTCAGACGCGTCCATCGGCCTGTTCCTCGGTGACTTCTTCGCCAGACCCAGCAAACGGGGCGGGGCATGGATGAACAACTTCATCGACCAGAGTCTGCTGCTCAAGACCAGACCCGTCATCGTCAACGTTCTCAATCTCACGAAACCCGAAGCAGGACAACCGTGTCTGCTCACCATGGACCAGCTGACAACCCTGTTCCACGAATTTGGTCATGCCCTGCACGGACTCCTGTCCACCGTGCGCTATCCCTCGCAGTCCGGGACTTCGGTGCCCCGCGACTTCGTCGAATTCCCGTCGCAGGTGAACGAGATGTGGGCGCTGCACCCGAAGGTGTTGCAGCAGTACGCCAAACACCATGAGACCGGCGCCCCGATTCCGCAGGAACTGGCGGATGCCGCCCGTGCCAACGCCGATGTGGAGTCCGCTCACGGCACCATCGAGTATCTGGCGGCGGCGATCCTCGACATGGCCTGGCACCGTGTCACGGTCGAGGACGACATCACCGACGTCGAAGCCTTCGAAAAAGCCGCTCTGACCAAGGCGGGCGCCGCAGCAGACCTGATCCCACCGCGGTACCGCAGCTCGTACTTCAATCACATCTTCGGGGGTGGGTATTCGGCCGGGTACTACTCGTACATCTGGTCCGAGGTCCTCGACGCGGAAACCGAACAGTGGTTCCTCACCGGTGGCGGCTTGTCGGCAGAACTCGGTCAGCGATTCGCCGAGACCACCCTGTCCCGCGGCGACAGCGTCGACCCGATCGTCGCGCATCAAGAACTGCTGGGTCGACCCGCCGAGATCGAACCCCTCCTGCGTCGCCGGGGGCTGCTGCCCACCTGATCCCGAAAGTGGGGCCTTTTGGCGAGCAAAAGCCCTGGTGGGCGTCGCCAAAAGGCCCCATTTTTGGGGGCGGGCAGTCAGTTGGCCGGGATGAAGGTGCTGTGCCCCTGAGCTTCTTCGGCGCGGATCACGTGCATGACCGCGTTGATCAAGGCCAGGTGGGTGAACGCCTGAGGAAAGTTCCCCAGGTGGCGACCGGTGTGCGGTTCGATTTCCTCGGCGTAGAGTTTGAGCGGGCTGGCGAACGACAGCAACCGTTCGCACAGCACCTTGGCGCGGGGCAGTTCCCCGATCTCGACCAGCGCGGAGACCAACCAGAACGAACAGATCGTGAACGTACCCTCCTCGCCGGAGAGCCCGTCGTCGGTCTCTTCCACTCGGTAACGCAGGACGAGGCCGTCCTCGCTGAGTTCGTCGGCGATCGCGAGGACGGTGTTGCGGACGCGCGGATCCTCGGCCGGGAGGAACCGTAGGAGAGGTACGAGCAGTAGCGAGGCGTCGAGAGCGTCGCTGCCGTAGCGCTGGGTGAAGATGCCGCGATCGTTGACCCCGAACTCGAGGATGTCGGCCTTGATCTCCTCGGCGATCTCGGTCCACTGGAATACGTAGGATTTCTCGCCGTGGATGGCGGCCAGCTTGGCACCGCGGTCGAGCGCGATCCAGCACATGACCTTCGACGAGGTGAAGTGCTGGGGCTCGCCGCGTACTTCCCAGATGCCGCGGTCGGGCTGGCGCCAATGCTTGATCGCTTCTTCGACCTGAGCCTTGAGGACAGGCCAGAGGGTCTCCGACACCGTCTCCGTGGCTTTGGTGTTGAGGTACACCGAGTCGAGCATGGTGCCCCAGATGTCGTGTTGCTGTTGGTCGTAGGCGCCGTTGCCGATACGCACCGGACGCGCGCCGTCGTAGCCGGAGAGGTGGTTGAGCTCGGATTCCTCGAGTGTGCGCTCGCCGCCCACGCCGTACATGACCTGCAGCGGATGGTGTTCGCCGTTGTTCGCGCCGGAGACGTCGGCGATGAACGAGAAGAAGTCGCTCGCCTCACGGTCGAGTCCGAGGGTGTACAGGCCCCACAATGCGAAGGTGGAGTCGCGCACCCAGGCGTAGCGGTAGTCCCAGTTGCGTTCACCGTGGGGAGTTTCCGGCAATGATGTCGTCGCGGCCGCGAGCAGGGCACCGGTCGGGGAGTAGGTGAGGCCTTTCAGGGTGAGGGCGCTGCGCTGCAGATAGTTGCGCCACGGGTGGTCGGGGAACCGGCCGACGTTGATCCACTGACGCCATGACTCGGACGTCTCCCACATCATCTGGGCTGCTTCGGCCCAGTCCTGCGGGGCGGCAGGGCTTCCCCAGCTCATCGCGACGAATTCGTTGTCGCCCTCGACCATTCGAGTACGCGCCCGCGCTTCGCGGCCCTCCAGTCCGAGTTTGAGGCTGGTGGTCAACCGGAGTGACTGGGCGTCGCCCTTCACTCCGGTGGCGGTCGCGACCGCCTCGCCGTACGCCGGACCCGAGTATTCCCATTTGGTGCCGCCCTTGTGGTAGTCGAAGGCCGGCTCGCAACTGAGTGCCAGTTCGACGGTGCCGTTCACACAGCGCACCGTCCGGAGCAGGATGTGTTTGGCGTCCCAATCCGTCGGGGTGCGGCGGTGCGTGCGTGATCGCGCCTCGTTGTCATGCCAGGGACCCATCACGAGTGCATCGCGAACGATCAGCCACCCGGTGTCGGTCTGCCAGGTGGTCTCGACCATCAGGCTGCCGGGCAGGTAACGACGGTCGACCGGGACGTTGACCCCGTACGGCGCCAGCTTGAAGTGACCGGCACTGCGATCGAGGACGGCTCCGAAGACGCTCGGCGAATCGGGGCGGGGGACACACATCCACTCGACCGAACCGTTGCGGGCGATCAGGCAATTGCACTCGCAGTCGGAGAGGAACGCATAGTCACCGATGGGTGGAAAGGCGTTTTGTGCCACCGGTGGCGCCGACGCCGGCGACGGGCTGTTCAACGGTGAGTTGCCGCCGTGAGACGCTGTTCTCGGTCTGGTGGCGGTGAGGTCAGAGTTGCTGCTGCCCTCGGATGTGGTTGTCATGGATCTATCATGCTGTCGGGCGATGCCGTCTGCCACCGATGCGACGATTCTCGTCACAGTCATTTTCCGGCGATGGGGCGGCCAGGTCAGCGCGGTGGAGGATTTTGAATCACTGTGAACAAAAGTCTAGGCGGTAGGGTGACGGAGTGGATGAAGTGACCCGCTGGTGGGACGGCGTCGAGGAATGGTTGACGTCGTTGTCCTTCGTTCCACAGATCCTGGTGTCCGCCGCGATCGTCGTACCACTTGCCGTCGGACTTTCGTATCTGATGAACCTCCTGGTAGACGGCTCGTTCCGGCTCCTGGACCGCCGTGAATCCGCCGACGTCGACCCCGGAGAACAGTGATGCCCCGCTCTAAGGTGACCGTGGCGTTGATCGCACTGATCGTGCTTGTCGTCGTGGCCTGGTTGTTGCTGCGCTGAATGCGACGTGAGCAAGACCTCACTAGCTACGTTCTGACCCGAATTTCAGCTGCTAATGTTCCGCCTATGTCAGCACCCGGCGGTTACCGCGTGCGCCACACCCTGGCGCTGTTCGCGGTCGAGTATCGCTGCGTTTTTGACGTTCTGTGTCGCTGATCGACATTCTCGCGGGCTTCTTTACTGCCGCCGATCAGCATCCAAAGATTCTGGCCTGACTCTGACGTGAACAAAACTAGGGGACACAACCGTGCTTTTTCGATCAGCTCGATCTGCGCCGCGGAAGCGAGGGCGGAGCCGACCAGGAAGATCCGCCGCCGCTTCGATCATCGTTCTCGCCGTCTCCGCGCTGGTGCTGTCCGGCTGCGGCGGCGGCTCCACCGATGAGCCCGGCGGCCAGGACATCTCCAGTGGTTCCAAGCACCTGAACCTGTACGCGTACGCGGTGCCGAAGATCGGCTACGACGAGATCATCCCGGCGTTCCGCGACACCGAGGAAGGCAAGGACATCGGCTTCGCCGCGTCCTACGGCGCGTCCGGTGATCAGTCTCGCAAGGTCGCGCGCCGTGTTCCTGCCGACGTCGTCAACTTCTCGGTGGCTCCCGACGTCACTCGCCTGGTGAAAGCAGGTGTGGTGGACAAGGACTGGGCCGAGCAGTATCCGAACGGCAGTACCCCGTTCGGATCTGTCGTGGCGCTGGTCGTGCGGGAGGGCAATCCGTTGAACATCCGGACCTGGGATGACCTGCTCAAGCCGGGCATCCAGGTGGTGACCCCGAACCCCGGTAGCTCCGGCTCGGCCAAGTGGAACCTGCTCGCGCCGTTCTCCGCCAAGAGCAACGGTGGCGTCGATGAGCAGGCCGGTCTGGATTACGTGGCCGAACTGGTCCGCGACCACACCCGCATCCAACCGAAGTCGGGTCGTGAGGCGACAACCGCGTTCGAGCAGGGGCAGGGCGACGTGTTGATCAGTTATGAAAACGAAGCGATCTTCCTCAAGAACCAGAACGCGACCGCGAAACCGGGCCAGCGGGTCGACTACGTCATCCCTCCGGAAACGTTCAAGATCGAGAACCCGGTCGCGGTGGTGAACTTCAGCAAGGAGAAGGAAGCTGCGAACGAGTTCGTCAGCTACCTCTTCACCCCTGCCGCGCAGCGGATCTGGGCGGAGCAGGGCTTCCGGCCGGTCGACGAGACCGTCATCGAGGAGACCAAGGATCTGTTCCCCGGTGAGATCGCCAAGCTGTGGACGATCAAGGAACTCGGTGCGGTGCTCGGGGAGGGCACAGCCGAGGAGAACAAGGGCAAAGACCTCAAGGGGTGGCCCGCGGTGGACAAGGCGCTGTTCGGAACATCGGGCGCCATCACGGAGATCTATGACGCCGGAGGCAAGGTATGACAACCACGGTTACACCGCTCAAACCGCTGCCTACGGGGCCGGCGAAACGCACGTGGGGCAGCGTCGGGCCGCTCGGCGTGGGTGTCGCGGGTCTGTGGCTGAGCATCATCGTGCTTCTGCCGCTCGCCGCGATCACCAGTGAGGCGTTCGACGACGGATGGAGCGGGTTCTGGACTGCGGTCACCGACGAGAACGCGATCGACACGCTCAAGGTGACCGTTCTCGTGTCGCTGGTGGTGGCTCTGATCAATGTCGTGATGGGCACCCTCATCGCCTGGGTTCTCGTCCGCGACGAGTTTCCCGGCAAGCGGTTCGTCAACTCGCTCATCGACCTGCCGTTCGCGTTGCCCACGATCGTCGCCAGCCTGGTGCTGCTGTCGCTCTACGGACCGAACAGCCCGATCGACATCGAATTGAATGCGACCCGGCCGGCGCTGGTCATCGCGCTTGCGTTCGTCACCCTGCCGTTCGTGGTGCGCCAGGTGCAGCCCGTGCTCATCGAGATCGACAAAGAGGTCGAAGAGGCCGCGGCCTCTCTCGGCGCCACCAACTGGGTCATCTGGTGGAAGATCATCTTCCCCGCGCTGGCTCCCGCAGTGCTGTCCGGTGCCGGTCTGGCGTTCACCCGCGCGATCGGCGAGTTCGGTTCGGTCGTCCTGATCGGCGGCAACATCCCCGGTGACACCCAGGTTGCGTCGCAGTACATCCAGCAGCAGATCGAGATCGACTCACCCGTCGACGCCTCTGCCATCTCGGTGGTGCTGTTGCTCATCGCCTTCGTGGTGCTACTGGTGTTGCGCGTCGTCGGTCGTCGCACGTCCAAGCGTGAGGAGCAGAGCCGATGAAACTGTCCACATTCCCGCGACTCACTCTGCGCACCATTGCGCTCGTGTACCTGTTCCTCCTCCTGGTCGTGCCGGTGGCGCTGATCTTCTACCGCTCTTTCGAACACGGCATCGTCCAGTTCTGGGAGTGGATCACCACACCCGCCGCGATCTCGGCCCTGCAGCTGAGTCTGTTGATCGTTGCGATCGTGGTCCCGCTCAACGTCGTCTTCGGTGTGTTCACCGCGCTCGCCATCGTCCGCGGACGTTTCCGCGGCCGTGGGGTCGTCGAAGCCATCGTCGACCTGCCGTTCGCGGTGTCGCCGATTGTCGTCGGTGTCGCCCTGATCCTGCTGTGGGGATACGGGGGCTGGTTCGGGGGTCTGGAAAGCGCCGGCTTCACCGTCATCTTCGGTCTTCCGGGCATGGTGCTGGCGACTCTCTTCGTGACCTTGCCCTTTGTGGTGCGTGAGGTGGAACCGGTGCTCCGTGAGATCGGGACCGAGCAGGAAGAGGCCGCTGCGACGCTGGGAGCCAGTGGCTGGCAGACATTTTGGCGGATCACCTTGCCGGCCATCCGGTGGGGCCTGTCCTACGGTGTCGTCCTGACCGTGGCCCGGGCACTCGGTGAATACGGGGCGGTGATCATGGTGTCGTCCAATCTGCCCGGCGTCTCGCAAACTCTCACGCTGCTGGTGTCGTCGCGGTACACAGACGACTACAACGAGTACGGCGCCTATGCGGCCGCGACTCTACTGATGATGATCGCAATCCTGGTGCTGCTGCTCATGACCTTGGTCGAAAAGCGCACCGGTACCAACCAAATCGAACGTCGCAAGGCGAGCAACGAGACCGACGCGGTCACCGCCCCGAGCGAGACAGCCCCGAAAACGCAGGAGAGTGAACTGGTATGACGATCTCGGTGATTGATGCGAACAAGCGATACGGCGACTTTGCCGCACTCGACAATGTCTCGATCGACATCCCGGTTGGCTCACTGACAGCGCTTCTCGGGCCGTCGGGTTCGGGAAAGTCGACTCTGCTGCGAGCCATCGCCGGCCTGGACCAGCTCGACTCGGGCACGGTGCTGATCAACGGCGACGACGTGACAACGGTCTCGCCGCAGCGCCGGGACATCGGATTCGTGTTCCAGCACTACGCCGCGTTCAAACACATGACTGTGCGCGACAACGTCGCGTTCGGTCTGAAGATCCGCAAGCGGCCGAAAGACGAGATCAAGGCCAAGGTCGACGAACTCCTTGAGGTCGTCGGACTGGCAGGCTTCCAAACCCGGTACCCCGCACAGCTCTCCGGTGGTCAGCGACAGCGCATGGCCCTGGCCCGCGCGCTGGCGGTCGATCCCAAGGTGCTGCTGCTCGACGAGCCCTTCGGTGCGCTCGACGCCAAGGTTCGTGAGGACCTGCGGGCGTGGCTGCGCCGGCTACACGACGAGGTGCAGGTGACGACCGTGCTGGTGACCCACGATCAGCAAGAGGCGCTCGACGTCGCGGACCGGATCGCGGTGCTGAACAAGGGCCGCATCGAGCAGATCGGTTCTCCGGCCGATCTCTACGATCGTCCCGACAACAAGTTCGTCATGTCGTTCCTCGGGTCCGTCGCCAAGCTCAACGGAGTCCTGGTGCGCCCGCACGACATTCGTGTCGGACGTACGCCTGATCTGGCGCTGGAGTCGGCAGAGCCGAATGCGGCCGAGACCGGTGTACTGAAGGCGACCGTTAAACGGGTGGTCTACCTCGGCTTCGAGGTGCGTGTCGAACTGACGAACAGCGCCACCGGTGAGGACTTCCACGCACAGATCACCCGCGGCGATGCGTCCGCGCTCGGTCTGAACGACGGCGACGAGGTCTATGTTCGCGCGACCCGGGTTCCGGACGCCGCGCTCGCCTGACCCGCAACGCGCCACCTTTACGAAGACGATCCACCTACAGGTGGATCGTCTTCGCATTTCTGGCGCGTTCGCGGCGGTCAGGTCGACTGCAGGAACTTGCTGATGAGCTCGGCCGTGCGCTGCGGCTGGT
Source organism: Williamsia soli (assembly GCF_017377795.1). Taxonomy (GTDB): domain Bacteria; phylum Actinomycetota; class Actinomycetes; order Mycobacteriales; family Mycobacteriaceae; genus Williamsia; species Williamsia soli. The sequence continues at coordinate 238,241 of NZ_JAFRDR010000004.1, forward strand.
CGAGCATGATCAGCACGTAGGCGTCGTCGACTTCGGCGAGGTCGCCTTTGGGGAGCAGGGTCGCGAGTTGCTCGCCGTGCTCGCGGCGCATCACGTTGGTTCTCGGTGCCCAGATGACCAGAGCAGGGCCGGTGAAGTCGCGCAGCCTCTCGGTGGCGGCAACCAGCTCTGCTTTGTCGAATTTCGTTCTGCAGTAGGCGAGTACGTCGCGGCGGACTCCTGCCGAAGCGATGCCGGGGTCGGTCCACTTCCGGATGATGTCGTCGGAGATCGGTTTCTTCGCCATAAGGCCCAGCACCATGGGCGTTCGGCGGAGAAGGCGATTGCGAAATTGATGGAGTGCGAAAAGGATTCCGCCGGGTACCGAGGTCGCCACCTTGACGACCTTGCCGGGGAATCCCGGCGGGAAATTGTCGTAGGCCTCGGCGGGACAGATGACCAACCGACTGATCCGCTCACCGTTCGACAGTTCGGGTAGGAACAGGGGTCCGCCCCAATCGCTGAGCACCAGGGTCACGTCCTGCAGTTTCAGTGAACTCAGGAACTCGGACAGGATGGCGACCATCCCCGGCATCGCCAGATCTGCGCCGGGCTTCATCGGTATCCGGTGCCCACCGAGCGGCAGTACCGGCAGTAGGTAACGAAAACCGTAGGGGAGTAGCGGCAACACGAGATCCCACTGATGGTCGTTCATCAGCAATCCGTGTGTGAACACCACCGGTGGCCCGTTCGGATCGCCTTCTTCGCGGTACTCGATGGTTCCCGCCTCGAGATCAACCGTGCGCATCGGACCTCCCAGAAACTAGAGCGACTGTTCTAGAGTGACTGTTCTAGTATGGGAGGAAGGAGGTAAGGATGGCAAGAGGTACGCGAGAAACGATTTTGACGACCGCGATCGAACTCATGCGCATCCACGGCTATTCGGCCCTGAGCATGAAGCAGATCGTGGCGGGCTCTGGCGCGCCCATCGGCTCGATCTACCACCACTTCCCAGAAGGGAAGGCCCAGATCGCGCGAGAGGCCCTGGTCAATGCGGGCATCGCGTACGCAGCCGTCATCCCGGCGGTGCTGGCCGATCAGGTCGACCTCGGAGTAGGAATCAGGGCCGCGTTCGCCCAGGCCGCCGAGGTCACCGAGCAGACCGGTTTCGCCAACATGTGTCCGGTGTCGACGGTCGCGGGGGAGGTCGCGAACTCCGACGAGTCGCTTCGGCGTGCGGCTGCAGGGGTGTTCACCGACTGGATCACGTTGGGGCAGGCCTACTTCGAGAGGCGGGGATTGAAGTCTGAGATGGCCGAGGAAGCGATCACCGCGATCGTCTGCTCGCTGGAGGGGGCATTTGTGATGGCACGGACGTTGCGCAGTACGAGGCCGCTGATCGCTGCTGGGACTGCGCTGTCGGCGCGGTACGAGGGGGTTGGGCTTTCGCTCGTCGAACACGATCGGGCAAGCAGCTAATTGGTTCTGGCCAAGGGTGAACTCATTCGGGCTGTACGGCCGTGTCACTCTGGATCGACGCTGGAGGAGAAATACTGAGTGAAAGACCCATGCGTACTTCTGCGCTAAATCCAATTAGCGCGGATGTGTCCTCGGCTACCAGGAGAAATGGTCCAAAGAGACGTAAGTGCCATCAGGTACTGCCGAGCAGTCGAAAAGTTGGTCACGGGATGGCGTTCGATTGACGGCCTTCGATACCACGGATCACTCTGCGTTCGCAGAGGTGTGCTGCGGTGCCGGGAAGGTCTCATACCCACGGCCTCGCCCCACGGCGAAGGCTGATCATGCGACGATCAGACCGATCACTACACGCGCCCGCGAGGCAGTGTTTGATGCTACGGCGGGCGACGTCGGGTTTACCAATCGCCATGACCACGGCAGCAGGCTGGCGGTCAGTAGGGAGCTTGCGATGGTGTGATGCCGGGCTGGCCGGCGTCCACGGTGACTGGGACGATCGGTCAATGGATCAAATGGGTGAAAGACCCGAAAGTCGAGGGAACGAGCTGTTGGCGCCGATTGACGAGTTAGCGGCGGCTGGGCGTCAGCGGCTCATGCCTAGAGACAACGGAAGGCCTCGTCAGGTCCGTGTCTTTGAGTACGACGACACAGTGCGTGTCTCGGAGAGTCGAGTGCTATGCGTGAGGCGTGACCACGTTGGTTGATGATGATCCCTTCCGGTTGCGGGCGTCGCTCGCTTCCCTTTCGCAGACGATCGCCCCAGTTGGACATAAGAGGCTAGACACGCTGATCAGGGAACTCGGCATGGTAGAACCCCCGCTCGCGGCGGGGGAGGAGAGTAGGAGCCGGGCAAACCGTGTGGATTTGGCGATCGCGGCCGCGGACGACGCTCAGCTGACTGACATCGCCCGGAAGATTCTCGCCGACGACAGCCTGGTAGGTGACCGGCGGAAGCGGATGGCGATAGAGGACCTGGTGTGGGCAATCGACGAGCACCCACCAACGGTCAGCACCCGGGTTCGACGCGACGTCGCTCGGGCACTGGATATTTCCGTTGTTGTCGTCGACGGACGCCGGTTCGTCGACATGATCGCGGCATTGTGGGATATCGAGCCGGTACTCGGGTGGAGTGACGCTGAGCCGAGCTTACGGAAGGAGATCATGCGTCATGTAGTGCAACATGATGACTGGTCTGCTGAGGAGCTGTTCATCCAGTTGGGGGCGATCGACAACGCAAGCGATAGTCGCTTCCTCCGGTTCGTTGAAGCGTTGTCAACCGGTTGGCTGTTAGCAGACGAGTCGTTGCAAAGGCGTGTCGTTGCTCAGGTCAACGTAGGCCTACATCACGCCGGGTTGGAGTTGGGAGAGATCGGCGAAGCGGACGGATATCCGGAGTTCCGAGTTCGAAGGGTTGGGGCCGAGATGCGCGCTCCGCGGAATCTGATCTTCGCTGGGCTCGGAAGTAAGCCCGACATGCGGGTGCTGAGTGCTATCGACAACGATCTCGAGATCCTAGGCGACGAGTCGCGGCGCGCTTTGGTCTACTCGCGATCGCTGGCCGACGGTTTGACGTGGAGGCAGTTGCAGCAGTGGTGGGCGGACACCACAGGGGAACCTGACCCAGAAGCCGCTAAGAACGGCTTGTATAGGCGGTTGAGAGCGTGTTTACCGAAGTCGTCACCGCCGCAACGCTATTTATTCGACTCCTACTACAAAGTGCTCGGCGATCGTGCACCGATGTTGCCAGCGTTGCTGCCTGAGGTGTGGTTGCACTGGGACCCGAAGACGATCGGGCAACGTGGTGTTGAAGCGTTGACCAACCATCGGATCGACTTCCTTATCCTTCCCCCCGACCGATCACGGATCGTCCTGGAAGTTGACGGACAGCAACACTATTCGTCGAATGGTCAGGGAAACCCGCAGATATACGCTGCAATGGCGCGTGGTGATCGTGATCTCAAGCTCGCTGGTTACGAGGTGTACCGCTTCGGCGCGTCTGAGCTTGCGACGCCGACGGCAACGTTCAAGGCGATGGAACCCTTCGTTCGGGAACTGTTTCACCTACACCGGATCAAGCTTTGAGTCGGACGCCCAGGAGGTCCCGACCCTTATACGCCTGTCGACATAACGCCCCGCCGCGGAACGGCTTTCCACGGTGACGATCTCGCAAATGACCTCGACGATCGGAAAGCGCGTGTGAGCGTCAGGACCTACTTCGTGCCAACCGAGTTCGTTCTTCCTCCACCTCCGACTTGAAGATGTTCGCGACGTACATCCATCGGTCGCTGACGGAACTCCTCTGTAACTCAGCGGCCACTCCAATCTGCTGAAGCAGAACCAGATGCAGGAGTGCCTTCGTCACATACGTGAGGCGGTAACGCACCTCTTCCGGCACGCGCTGGAGTTGACCGTCGTCGGCATGGGCGATCGCGTTCCGCGCACGCGACAACCACCGCGCCCATAATTCTCGGTCGCCGAGCAGACTGTCGACTGCATCTTGGTCAGGCACACCGCAGAGTTCGAGTAGTCGCTGCTGGAGTCCAGGGCGATTGTGGCCAGTCTGATCGAACAACCATTGCTTGAGCTCAGCGCGCAGGCTCATAGTCTTTAGACTCGCGCGGAGTGCCTTGTGTTCAGCAGGATCAATCGAGGTTGATTTCGGGAACAGCTTGGCGTGGAGGCCTTCGGCGGCGGACGCAGCGTTCAAAAGCTCGTTCTCATAGTAGACACCGGGGTGATAGTCGATGCCGAAGAGAACGTGAATGCTCAGGCCAACAGTCTCGCGGAGTTCGCGCCACTTGAAGACGAGGTCGTCAAGGTCGATATCGTTCAAACCAAAGAGCAAGTCATGCATCGCGAAATTGCTCGTCTCCACAGGTTTTGATCGCATGAAGCACCTCACTTCGAGTGGATACTTGGGCCGACCGGGCAGGTGAATTAGCAACATGCGGTTCGTCGCAATGCACGGAGACTGCGTCGCCAGCGTGACAAGGTCTCGGACTGCGGCCACTACGTGCTCGAATCCGTTCCACTGTTGCGGGAGCCCCGAACTTACGCGCAGCCTGACGATCTCGTCGATCATCAGCTTCCGTGCCTCCGCGTCACTGTTGGGTCCACGCCGGTAATGGCCCCAATCAAACTCGATGTCGAACGCCTCGTTGAACTCAGCGCCAATTGACGGCAACGACGCAAGTTCGAACTCGACCTTCCGGCGTCGTCCTGCGGACTCGTCAGCAACGGTCAGTCGCTCACCGAACCCAGACCTACACGACCACGTCGTGAGGTGCGTGACTTCGACGACCACTTCCTTAAAGGCACAAACATCTTGAGCGGACAGGTGTACGCCGAAGAGGCAAACTGCCGGCGACAAGACCTCGACGTCGGTCTCCTCTTGAGCTGCCCGTTTGTACTCCGACCCGTTATCTCGCATGACATCGAACAACGTGATCGAACGTCCAGCAGCCGCCCCGTGCACCACAGAATGTGGTTCAGACGCGCTGAAGGGGTCGAAAAAGCGTCCAGCAATCTCGAGTCGAATATCGCCCGGATCACTGATCTCGAGAACGCCGCCAACACTCTGCTCCCTACGCCCTGGAAGCCACCACTGCCCGACATGCCGATGCTGTGCCATTCAGTGATCATCGCGCACCAAACCCGTTGTCGCCTCCGTGGCTGCGTCGCTTCATCGTCGTTCTAAGGCATCTTCCACCTTCGAGTAAGACGGGTTGCCACTCCCAGGCGCGAGATCACGGCCTGTTGGGGATCTGTAGCCACGGCGGAACTAGACATCCTTCGCCCCCGAGGTCTTAGCTGAAAACTAAACCGACCGGCTACTGGTGCGTGTATTAACCGCCCCAGTGGTGGTTCATCGGTTCTGTAGACCTCAGACAACAGGTACCCCCACTTCTTCCTGGTTATCGCGGCAAGACCACCGTTTAGGGCCGCGCGCGTGCTGCTGGCTGTTGCCCTGCGTAAAACCCTGAGGAACCTGCGCGTCGCGCCCAACCAACTGTGGTCGATCGCGCAGTCTGTCCATGGGTACGTCGAACCATCGCTGGCTAGCTGACACCGAGGCGCTGCACTGGAGCGTTGTAGAGGCATGGACGCACGTTCCCATCCGATGCAGTATGCAGTGCCCAAATTGACATAAGGGCGGCTTATCGGTGATCGCGTGGGGGCTGACCATCAGGGTCGGCCGAAGCGCTAAGTGCGGACCGGACGCTGCTGAGACCCGGTAGCGCAGCTCGTCGCGGGTCTGAGCGGCTGAAGCCGATAATCGGTAACTATGTCGGATGGAGGTCGAGCCGGAGAACCCGATTAGGCTGACCAGCTGCTGCTAACCAGTCAGCGCAGAATGGCCTGGCTTTTCCTGCGAAGACGGCGCACTCCTCGCGGACGCACCCCGGACCTGTAGCGGCCCGGGGCGATAACGCTTCCGTCTGTGTTGCACTGAGGGTTCGTCAAGATTGGGTCAGACGAAGAGCATTCCACCGTCGATCAAATTGGACTGGCCCGTCATGTAGTCCGAATCCGGTCCTGCGAGGAAAGACACGTACGCGGCGACGTCTTCGCCAGTGGACACTCGCCCGAGGGTGATGCCGGCGGCCATGGCCTTCATCGACTCGCCTTTTTCCACATTGTTGATGGCTCCCAGGTCGCGGTCGACCTCGACCCACATGTGGGTGTCGACAATGCCGGGGCAGTATGCGTTCACGGTGATCCCGTGCTCCGCCCACTCCTGGGCGGCGGCCTGGGTCAGAGCCCGGACACCGAACTTGGAGGAGCTGTAGATCCCGAGGAGGGGGAACCCTTTGTGGCCGGCGATCGATGAGGCGCCGATGATTTTGCCGCCGGTGCCCTGCTTGATCATTTGCCGTGCGGCTTCGGTGTAGGTGAGGAAGACTCCGCGTCCGTTGACGGCGTGGACTCGGTCGTACTCGTCGGGGGTGACGTCGAGAAGCGCTTTGGTCTGTGCGACACCGGCGTTGGCGACCATGATGTTGAGGGCGCCGAGCTGGTCGGCTGTGTCGGTGACCAGGTTGTGGACGGATTCAGGGTCGGTGACGTCGCCGGTGAGCGCGACGGCACGTACCCCGAGGTCTTCGATGCTCTTGCGGGTGAGTTCGAGATCTTCGGACTTGATCGAGAGGTCCGAGACGGCGATGTCGTGGCCGTCTTTGGCGAGACGAAGGGCGATGGCCTTACCGATTCCCTGGGCTGCGCCGGTGACGTGTGCGATGGGCATGATGGTCTCCTGAAGTTGTTGTGCGGGAATGGGTGGTGGGTCAACGGGTGGGGTCGACGAGCAGCTTCATCTTGCGGCCGGCCTTGAGTTCCTCGAATCCACCGTCGATGACGTCGCTGAGTGCGATGGTGTCGACCCAGCCGGTGGTGTCGTAGTGCCCTTTGGCCATTAGGTCGATGACCGCCTTGTAATCAGAGCTCGTGTAACAGATGGTTCCCTGGATGCGTCGTTCTCGGAGAACGAGATTGATCAGGGGAGTGGTCAGCGGCTTCTCGTAGATGGCGACGCTGATCAAGGGGCGGCGCTCGCCGACGCAGTCGAGTGCCGATTGGACGGCTGGGGCCACTCCGGCGGCGTCGAATGCCGCGTCGACCCCGTCGCCGTTGGTGCGGTCAGCGATGAGTTCTGCGACGTCCACCTTGGTCGGATCCAGAGTGCGGGCACCGAGAGCTTCGATGGCGCCGCGTCGTGTTGCGGACGGCTCGACGACATCGATCTCGGTGAGGCCCATACCGCGCAGCGCGAACCAGAGGCCGATGCCGATGGGCCCGGCCCCGTAAATCAACGCACGATCTTGGTCGCCGACTTCGCCGAGGACGGCGGCGTGGTACGCGACAGACATCGGCTCGACGAGGGCGCCGGTCTCCACGGCGATGGAATCGGGCAGCTTGTGGATCTGGTTGCGGGGCACGACCGTGTATTCGGCCATCCCGCCATCGGCCATCAAACCGTGGAAGCCCACAGAGTTGCAGAGGTTGTATTGCCCGGCGCGGCAGGGTCGACACTCGCCGCACCGATACACAGGTTCGATGGTGACGTTGTCACCTTCGCTGACGTCGGTGACGCCGGCTCCGACCTCGGTGACGACGCCGGAGAACTCGTGCCCCATGACGACAGGCATGGCTTTGCCGGTCAGTGGGTGTGGGTCCGAGGCGGGTATGAAGATCGGCCCGTCGTAGTACTCGTGAAGGTCGGTGCCGCAGATGCCGTTTCGGCTGACGCGAACTTTGACTTGGCCCTTGCCTGCCGATGGTTCGGCGACGTCTTCGATCTCGACTTTGTGGTTACCGTAATAGACTGCTGCGCGCATGTTTTCTCCTGATGTTCATAGCGAACGGATGAGCTTTTTGTTTGCGAACTCGTCGAGGCCGAACCGGCCCAGTTCGCGACCGATGCCTGAGTTTTTGACGCCACCGAACGGCAGGTCCGGTGCGCTCTTGATGGTGGTGTTCAGTCCGACCATGCCAACATCAAGTCGGTCGGTGACTGCGGCAGCGATGCTGTCGTCGTTGGTGAACACCGCACTACCGAGTCCGTAGGGCGAGTCGTTCGCCATGGTGATGGCTTCCTCGACAGAGCCTGCTTTGTAGAGGACGGCGACCGGGCCGAACAGTTCCTCGTGGTGGGCACGCATGTCGGGTGTGACGCCGGACAGAACGGTGGCGGGGTAGTAGGCGCCGCGACCGTCGGGTGTCTTTCCGCCGACGTGGACGACGGCGCCCTTGCTGATTGCGTCGTCGACCTGTTCAGCCAATTCGTCGCGACCCGAAATCGTCGACATCGGGCCCAGCTTGGTCTGATCGCTGGTGGGATCGCCGGTGTGCCAGTCGGCGAGCGCAGTGGTGAACTGCTGTACGAAGTCGTCCCACACGCTCTCGTCGATGATCAGCCGCTTGGAGGAGGTGCAGGCTTGGCCGGCATTGCCGAATCGGCCGGTGACCGCTGCCTTTACGGCCTGCTCGAGATCAGCTCCAGGAAGGACCAGGAAGGGATCGGAGCCTCCGAGTTCGAGCACGCATTTCTTGAGGTGCTGCCCGGCCATCGCGCCGACGGCACTGCCGGCCCGTTCGGATCCGGTCAGCGAAATACCCTGCAGGAGCGGGCTGGCGATCATGTCGGCGACCTGACCGGTGGATGCGAACACATTCTGATAGACACCGATCGGCGCCCCTGCAGCGACGAGGAGTTCCTCGATCTTGGCGGCCTGTTGCGGACAGTTGCTGGCGTGTTTGAGCAGCACGGTGTTGCCCAGCAACACGTTTGGGGCGGCGAATCTGGCCACTTGGTAGTACGGAAAGTTCCACGGCATGATGCCCAGGAGCGCCCCGATGGGAGCGGTGCGGACAACGGCCGAACCGGCACCGGCGATATCGAGCTTCTCATCGGCCAGTAGCTGTGGTCCGGTGACGGCGTAGTACTCGTAGATGCTCGCCGACAGCTCGACCTCACCCTTGGCCTGTGCGATCGGTTTGCCCATCTCCAGCGTCATCAGCTCCGCGAGCTCGGTCGCGTGCTCGCGATACAACGCCGCGGTGCGGAGTAGTACGGCCGCGCGCTCTGCGATGTCGGTGTTGCGCCACGACAGATAGGCGGAGTGCGCCAGTCGAAGGGCTTCGGCCGCTGCATCGTCCGAGATCGTGGCGAACTCTCTGACGACCTCGCCGGTTGTGGGGTCGATGGTTGCGTACTTGCTCGTCATGAACTCGTTCCTTGTGTACGTCGGTAGGTCGAAACGGTCACCGGCGGTCGTTACGTCAGACCGCCGGTGACCGCAGCTTGATCAGGCCGGCTTGAGGACGTCAGCGTTCGTGAGGAAGCCGGGGTATCCGGACGATGCCTCGGCGTCGACAATGGAACGGAACTCTTTCAAGCCGCCGAGGTAGAACATGACGGTCCGCTTCTTGCCCGGGATGTTGGCACCGAAGATCCAGGACGCCGCCTTGGGAAACAGCGTCTGATCGGCGATGTCGGAACAGATCTCGGTCCATTCGGTCTCGGTCTCAGGCTTCACGTGCATCCATGCGCCGTCGGTCTTGTTCACATGTGCGATTGCGTCGGAAATCCATTCGACCTGGGTCTCTATCGACGGCGGGAGGTTGGTGAACGGTCCGTTGGGGCCCAGGATCATGAACATGTTCGGGAATCCGGTGGTCGCCACGCCGAGGTAGCTCGAAGGGCCCTCGTTCCAGTGATCGGTGAGCCGTTCGCCGCCGAGCCCCTGGATGTTGACGCGGCGGTAGTTGCCGTCCACGGCGTCGAACCCGGTGGCGCAGATGAGGATGTCGATTTCGTGCAGGGTGCCGTCCTCGGTGAGAATCCCCTGTGCGGTGACCTCGGAGATCGGGGTTTCGGTCAGGTTCACCATGGAGACGTTGGGCCGGTTGAAGGTTTCGTAGAAGCCGGAATCGCACAGCGGCCGACGGGCGTACAGGTCGGTCGGTGTCAGCTTGCGAGCTGTTTCCGGATCCTTGACGATCTCGGAGATCTTCCGGCGGATGAACTTCGCTGCCTCCTCGTTGGCTTCAGCATTGGTGGCGATATCGCCGAAGGTCTTGAACATGAACGCGAAGCCGCCGCCTTCGTCCCACGCCTCCTGGAACACCCGCTCGCGGTCGTCGGCCGAGACGCTGAACACCTCGGCTTCGCTCTCGACAAACCCCATGGCGAGGCTGGAGTTCCACACCTGGTTCCAGTTCTCTTCGAAATTGTCTTGCTGCGCCTGCAGTTCCTCGGCGGTGAGCTCACGGTTGCCTGCCGGCACGCTGTATTGCGGTGTCCGCTGGAAGGAGGTGAGGTGTCCGGCGATCGGTGCGGTGGCGGTGATGACCTGGTTGCCGGTGGAGCCGTTGCCGATGACGCCGACGCGCTTTCCGGTGACGTCGAGGTCCTCGGGCCACGCGCCGGTGTGGACCAGCTGACCTTCGAACTTCTCCATGCCGGGGAAGTTCGGGATGTTGGTCGCGGACAGAAGGCCCAGTCCGTTCACCAGGAATCGGCTTGTGAAGGTCACGCCGCGGTCGGTGTGCACGGTCCACCGGCCCGACACCTCGTCGAAGGAGGCGTCGGTCATCGCGGTGCCGAGCTGGATGTGGTCGCGCAGCGCGTAGCGGTCGACGACGCCGTTGAGGTAGGCGAGAATCTCCGGCTGACGCACGTACTTCGTTTTCCATGGGTTGTCGGCGTACAGGTCGCGGTCGAAGGAGTATTGGTAGACGAAGCTCTCCGAGTCCGAGAGAGCTCCGGGGTACTTGTTCCAGAACCAGGTACCACCGACGCCGGACGCCTTGTCGATCGCCACGGCGTCGAGGCCTTGCTCGTTGCGCAGCTTGTGCATCATGTAGATACCGCCGAAACCGGCACCGACGACCAGTGCATCGATGTGGCGGATCTGATCGGGTTCGTTCATGCCTTTGCTCCTTCGTCGGTACGGCCGGTGTGGCGTACTTCACTTCTTGGAGACCATCGTGTGCTGGACTACTGAGGTAGTGGGTGTACCAATCTGGAACACCCATCAGTCGGCCGCGTGGCCGCGATTAATACCTGAGATGTAATAGTCAGAGCATGACGCGTATTGGATTAGTACCGGTCGGACAGGCAAACTGGTCTGAGCAGTACGAAGAGGAGGCGGGATCGTGGATGATCCGGTGCGCGAGGCGCGGCAGGAACTCCTTCGTGTCGGTCTGCTTGCCGATGTGTCAACCGACGGTGTCGTGTCCGACCACATTCTGCGCAGCTGGCGTCGATCGATCAGCGGCAGCGTCGACAGTGCCCAGCCGTCGCAACGGTTCGAGGACGTCGACACCGATTCGATCTTGTGTCGCGCCGCCGATCCGGTTCTTGATCGCTGGCAGAACCAACTCGCTGACACCGGCACCTCGCTGTTTCTCAGTGATCGCGGCGGGAGCATCGTGGCCCGACGCACCAGCGACAGCAGTGTTCGCCGCAAACTCGATCGCTTACACGCCGCCGAAGGGTTCGACTATTCGGAGGACTCGATCGGTACCAATGGTCTCGGTACCTCCATGGTCGAACGGCGTGCTCTCTACATCCGGGGGAGCGAGCACTACAGTGACGCGCTGGCGACCTTGGCATGCGCGGCGGCCCCGGTGTGTACCCCCACCGGGGTGGTGATCGGATCGATATCGCTGGGCGGTCCCATCGAGATCGCCAATCCGCTGATGTTGTCGCTGACCCGTGAGATCGGACAGCAGATCGAAGAGCGACTACGGGCTGCGTCGCGGCCGCAGGACCTCGCTCTCGCGATGTCATTCCTGCGGTTCACCAACTCCAAGCGTCCCACTGTCGTGATGGACCACGAATCGATTCTGTCGAACAACCCGGGGCTGCCTTACGTGAACGTCAGCTCCCACGTCGCGCTGTGGGAGGTGCTGAATGCCCACGATTGGTCCAGCGGGGGATCGGCGCGGATTCGCTTGGACGGATCAGCGGTCGAGGTCATGGCACGGCGGGTCCTCGACGGACAGCGGGCACACTACGTCCTGCATTTCGCAGACCTCGACGATGTCGTAGACACGCTCGCGGACGTACCAGATCTGGGACAGCTGGCCACGGCACAAGTCGCTGCCCACGCCGGCCAACTCATCCGCGTGGACGGGCCGAGCGGATCAGGCCGGGCCACAGCGGCTTTGGACGCACGCCGCAATCGGCCCGGCAGCGTTGAGCCTGAGCAGTTCATTGCGAGCTCGGTGGACCAGGTGCAGTGGCTGCGGATTGCCGAACTCCTGGAGAGCGGCACAGACGTGCTCCTGCGTCGGGTCGGCGACGTCATCGACAGCAACGCCGACCACCTCAAGAGGCTCATCGCCGATCATCAACGGTCGCTGGCCGCAGGAGAACGAACCAGCACACTGCTGATCACGTCCTGTAGCGAAAGTGCAACGGACAGGATCCGAGAGATCCTCGATGAGGTCGAACCGACCGTCCGGACGCATGCTCTCTCGCGCAGTCCCGAGAGAATCCCCGGGCTGGTCAAGAGCATCCTTCACGACGTTGATCCGGACGGTCGCCATACGATGTCGCCGGCGGCGTTGCAGGCGTTCGTGCAGTGGACATGGCCGGGTAACATCGGCGAGCTCGCCGGCACGCTGACGACGTTGGTGAGCACTGTGCGGGCTCCGGTGATCGAACGCAAGCACCTACCCCAACACATCCAGCAGGCACCGCCGCGCCGTCACCTGAGTCTGATCGAATCGGCCGAACGTGATGCCATCATCAAGGCGCTCGACGCGGCGAAGGGCAACAAGTCCGAGGCAGCCACGCTGCTGGGTATGGGGCGGACCACTCTGTACCGCCGCCTTCGTCGCTTCGGTTTGGACGACGACGAAGGCACTCTGTAGCTAGCCGCCTAGCTTCGCGGTCACCGCAGGGATGACGTTATTGGCGATGTATTCGATTCGGGCAGAGCCGGATTCGATCGACTCGCCGGGTAGCTGAGCCCAGTAGTGGAAGTCTCGGATCTGGGGGAACGTCGTGGCCAGAGAGACCAGGTCGTCGACCGCCATGGATGCGTCCATGAGGCGGTAGGCCCCGGCGTCGAGGACGGCCTGGGGGTCGGCGAACGGTTCGGGTCGATCGGGTCCCTCGAATGATCCCCACTCGATGTAACTGTTGAGCTGATAGAGAGCGTGCTCGCCCACCTCTGCCCACACCCGCTCGGGATCGTCGGCCACGATGGCCCATTGGCTCGCATAGATGCGGGACTCGTCGAGATTGCCGCCATGGCGCTGCACTGCATCGACATACAGCTGACAGTGGTCGTTCGACAGCGTGATGACACCATCGGCCAGCCGCGCGGCGCGGTCGATACCGACAGGCGATTGCGCCCCGATCAGCAACCTCGGTGGTACGTCCGGAACCGGTGTGACGGCCATCGGAGGCAGTGAAAAGCGTTTCCCCTCGAAGGGTTCACCGCTCCCGGTCCACGCTTGCCGGATCACTGCAATGGCGTCCTCGAGGAGGCTCGGGCGTTGCTTGACCCGTCGGCCGAATGCCTCGAACTCACGCTCGTGATAGCCCAGACCCACACCGAGTTCGAATCGGTTGTCGGTCAGAAACGACAGTGCGGTCGCGTCTTCGGCGATCCGGACCGGTTCGTGGAGTGCGGCAACGATGATGTTCGTTCCGATCCGCATATTTTCGGTCCGTGAACCGATCGCTGCGGCGATGGTCAGCGGTGACGACGCATAGTCGTCGTCGGCGAAGTGGTGCTCGCTCAACCACACCGAGCCAAATCCGAGCTCCTCAGCCCAAACCACCTGATCGATGGACTCGCGATACATCGAGCCCACGTTCTTGCGCCATTGCGCGGGATTGCGAAAGTCGTACCAGAGCCCCAACGTGGGGCTTGACGATGACTGCATGATTTCTCCGTTTCTCCTCGAACATTGACGGAGCCCGTGAGCTGGTGCCGATCACCTTTGGCATCCGGTGTGGGCTACATCACTCCGAGCTCCATCGTTCGTCAGATCGGCGGAGTAGAAGTTGTACCGATATGGAACACGAGAGGCCACGCGCCGGAGCATCGGTGATGCGCACGAGGTATCAGTGTGTATCCGGAACCGTCATAAACGGCGGCGTAGGCCTTATTGCGGCGCGTCAGCGATCTGCCGGACCATTCAGCGCGAGAACCTCATCCAGCACGGCGCGTAGTGCCGGGCTCGGATCCGAACGGCGCCAGGCGGCGCGCAGGTCGACGTCGAGACTGCCTTCGTCGAGCGGAACGAACACGATGTGCGGATCGGTGACGTTCTCAGCCACCGACGCCAGGGTGAGATGGCAGCCCACTTCGGCACTGACCAGCGCCAGAGCCGTCTGGGTGTCGGGGGCGATCTGCACAACATCCGCGACGAACGCGTTCTCGCTCGCGAGTCGTCGCAACCGGTCGGGCAGAACTGCGCCTTCATGCGGAGGCAGTGACACAAAACCGTCGCCCGCCAACCGTGCGATCGATAGGTGGCGGGCGCCGGCAAGGGCGTGAGTGTCGGGCAACGCGACCACCAGGGAGTCGGGCATGACCACTTGCGTATCAACGTCCGATGGAATGACATCCCAGCGGCCGAGTGCGATATCGGTGTCACCCTGGATCAGCTTCTTCATCGCCGGTTGAGCGAAATTCTGGCTAGATAGTTCGAGTTTGATCCCCGGTCGCTGAGACCGCACCACGCGGGCCAGCCGGGCCACCAATCGGTGGGTTGACACTCCGGCAAACGCGATGCGTACCGTCCCGACCTCTCCGTCGTCAGCCGACTGGACTGCTCCCTCGGCTCGGCGCAGAGCCTCGAGCACCTCCTGCGCCGGCCCGATGAGCGCATGTCCACTCGCTGTCAGTCGGACCGAGCGGGTGTTCCGATCGAACAGGCGAGTCCCCAGCTCGCGCTCGAGGTTCTTGATGGTTCGGCTCAGTGGCGGTTGGGCCACGTGTAGGCGTTCGGCCGCGCGTCCGAAGTGGAGTTCTTCGGCCACGGCGAGAAATGATCGGAGCTGATCGACGTCCATGCTGTGTCTCCGTTCAACGACAATTACCAAATCAGTATCACAGAACCTCTCATTAAGTATTGGACTGATCGTAATTCAGGGTTGATAGTGATGTGCATGACTACACACGCCCCCGAAGTACCAGACGACGTCTTCGCGGACGTCCTCAAGCAGATCAACCACTTTGTGCACACCCGCGTTCTGCCCCGCGAGATCGAGATCATGACGACCGACGCGATCCCCGACGATCTGCGCAAGCAGGCGGCCGAGATGGGCCTGTTCGGCTACGCGATCCCGCAGGAGTGGGGCGGTCTCGGCCTTGATCTCACTCAAGACGTCGACGTCGCAATGGAACTCGGCTACACCTCGCTGGCCCTGCGGTCGATGTTCGGGACCAACAACGGCATCGCCGGGCAGGTGCTGGTCGGATTCGGCACGGATGAGCAGAAGGCGCAGTGGCTACCCGGGATTGCTTCCGGTGACGTCATCGCCTCCTTCGCGCTGACCGAACCCGGTGCGGGATCGAACCCGGCCGGTCTGCGCACCACCGCGAAGGCCGACGGCGATGGCTGGATCATTGACGGAAGCAAACGCTTCATCACCAACGCCACCGAAGCCGGCCTCTTCATAGTCTTCGCTCGCACCGGACCGGCAACGAACTCCGATGCGGGCATCGCCGTATTCCTGGTTCCCGGTGATGCCGAGGGTCTCGATGTCGGTGTGAAGGACGCAAAGATGGGTCAAGAGGGCTCGCGGACCGCCGACGTGACGTTCACCAATGTGAAAGTGGGCCCCGAAGCGCTGGTCGGTGGTGACGGCAAGGTCGGCTACCGCGCGGCCATGACCTCGCTCGCACGCGGACGCATCCACATGGCCGGCCTGGCTGTCGGTGCTGCGCAGCGCGCACTCGACGAATCCGTCACCTACGCCGCGTCGGCGACACAGGGTGGGACCGCCATCGGAGATTTTCAGTTGGTTCAGGCAATGATCGCCGATCAGCAAACCGGTGTGCTGGCGGGCCGGGCGTTGGCCCGCGAGGCCGCCCGGCTTTATGTCACCGGGGAAGACCGTCGCATCGCACCGTCGGCCGCCAAGCTTTATTGCACCGAGATGGCCGGTAAGGCAGCAGATCTGGCTGTCCAGATCCATGGCGGCACCGGCTATATGAAGGAAGTGCCCGTGGAGCGCCTCTACCGGGACGTCCGTCTCATGCGTCTGTACGAAGGAACCAGCGAGATCCAGCGCCTCATCATCGGTGGCGGTCTCGTGCGCGCGGCGAAGAAGAAGGCATCATGACCCTGCCACTCGAGGGCATCACGGTTGTTGCCATCGAACAGGCGGTTGCCGCGCCGCTGGCCACTCGGAATCTTGCCGATCTGGGCGCGCGGGTCATCAAGATCGAACGGGTGAACGGAGGCGACTTCGCACGCGATTACGACCACGCGGTTCATGGCACGGGTGCGCACTTCGTCTGGCTCAATCGGGGCAAGGAATCGATTGCCGTTGACCTCAAATCCGTTGAGGGGCAGGCGGTCGTTCACAACCTCGTACGCAAAGCGGACGTCTTCATCCAGAACCTTGCGCCCGGCGCCGCAGAGCGACTTGGGCTCGGTGCCGACGAACTCCGTTCCGACCACCCCGAACTTGTCGTGGTCAACCTGTCCGGGTTCGGTGTCGGTGGCCCGATGGAACAGCGCAAGGCGTTCGACATGCTGATCCAGGCCGAAGCCGGCCTCATCTCGATCACCGGAAGCGCTGACCACCCCGCCAAGACCGGTATTCCGACGGCCGACATCGCGTCAGGAATGTACTGCTCACAATCGGTCGTGGCGGCCCTGCTGCGGCGTTGGCGAACCGGCGAGGGCGCCACCATCGACGTGTCGATGCTCGACGCCACCGCAGAGTGGATGGGCTACGCGATGTACACCCAGATGTACACCGGGATGCAACCGGCACGAATGGGGCTGAGCCACAGCTCTATTGCACCCTACGATGCCTACCCGACCAGCGACGGTCAGGTACTGATCGGCGTCCAGAACGACAGTGGGTGGCGCACCCTCGTCGCCGAAGTACTCGGTTCACCGGAGTTGGCGGACGATCCGCGATTCGTCACCAACGTCCAGCGGGTACTACACCGGGGTGACTGTGATTCGGCGGTGGCGGCACGGACAGCACGGTTCACCAGCGAAGAACTCGACGCGAGGCTCGCCGCGGCCGGTGTACCGGCCGCACAGGTCAAAGAACTCGATCAAGTAGTTGCACATCCACAATTCGCCGAACGAGACCGCTGGCGGACCATCGGTACCGAGCATGCCTCGGTCGAGGCGCTGTTGCCGCCGGCCACCTTCCGCGACGTGGAAGCACCGATGGGAGATGTGCCGGCCCTAGGCCAACACACGCTCGCACTACTCGCCGAGTCCGGACTCGGCGACGCCGACATAGACGATCTGGTTCGGCAGGGCACGGCCATGCAGAACAACAACTTCGCGCCGGCCATCGCCGAATGACACCGGCCGGCCAGGGCGGCCGACCAGACATCGAAAGGACTCTCATGCTTGCAGGACGGACAGCTGTCATCACCGGAGCGGCCCAGGGGATCGGACTCGCGATCGCGCGGACGTTTGCCGACAACGGTGCCAGCGTCGTCATCGGCGACCTCGACGAGGCCAAAGCCAAGGAGGCCGCTGCGTCGCTGGCGACCGAGTCGATCGGCGTCCAGTGCAACGTCATCTCGGCAGAGGACGTCGCCCGGCTCCTCGAGACCGCCACCGCCACCTTCGGGTCGCTGGACATCATGGTCAACAACGCGGGCATCACCCGCGACGCCACCATGCGCAAGATGACCGAGCAGCAATTCGACGACGTCATCGACGTCCACCTCAAAGGGTGCTGGATCGGAACGCGCCAAGCCGCAGGCATCATGCGCGAGAGCGGCGGTGGATCGATCATCAACCTGTCCTCGATCTCGGGCAAAGTCGGATTCGTGGGACAGACCAACTACTCCGCGGCCAAAGCAGGCATCGTCGGGCTTTCCAAGGCTGCCGCCAAAGAAGTTGCACACCTCGGAGTTCGGATCAACGTCATCCAGCCCGGGCTCATCCGCACGGCGATGACCGAAGCGATGCCACAAAAGGCGTGGGACCAGAAGATGACCGAAATCCCCATGCAGCGCGCCGGCGAACCCGACGAGATCGCCTCGGTAGCCCTGTTCTACGCGTCCACTCTGTCCTCGTACATGACCGGGACAGTCGCCGAAGTGACCGGCGGACGACACATCTGACGGCCACCGACGCCCGGACCCCGTTCACCTAGTTCAGCCCGTCGATTCAGGAGATCAACCATGCCCGATGCCGTCATCTGCGAACCACTGCGAACGCCGGTCGGCCGATTCGGTGGGGTGTTCAAAGACATCGCGCCGCAGACGCTCGCAGCAACTGTGATCACCGAACTCGTCAACCGAACCGGCATCTCCGGCCATCAGATCGACGACGTGATCCTCGGTCAGTCGACACCGGGTGGTGAGGCTCCGGCCATCGGCCGGATCGCCGCGCTCGACGCCGGTCTGGGCATCGACGTCCCGGGCCTGCAGGTCGACCGGCGATGTGGATCCGGGTTGCAGGCGGTGCTCCAAGCGTGCATGCAGGTGGCCACCGGAGCCAGCGACCTCATCGTCGCCGGGGGAGTGGAATCGATGAGTCAGGCTGAGTTCTACACCGATTCGATCAGGTGGGGTGTCAAGGGACCCGGAGTGGAGTTGGTCGACCGCCTCGCCCGGGGACGGGTGACCGCCGGCGGTGCCAACTTTCCGGTCCCTGGAGGGATGATCGAGACCGCCGAGAATCTTCGCGCCGAATTCGGGATCAGCCGGGCCGATCAGGACGCTCTGGCGGTGGAGTCTCATCGGCGCGCAGTCGCGGCTCAGGCAAATGGGGTCTTTGCAGAAGAGATCGTCAGTGTTGCTGTTCCGCAACGCCGGTCCGACCCCGTGAACGTCAACACCGATGAGCATCCCCGGGCGGACACCTCAGTGGAGTCATTGGCCACACTGCGGCCGATTCGACTGAACATCGATGCCGAATCCACCGTGACCGCCGGCAACGCGAGCGGGCAGAACGACGGTGCCGCTGCGTGTCTCGTCACCACCCCGGAGACAGCCGCCCGACTCGGGTTGCGGCCACTGGCCCGCCTGGCATCGTGGGCGGTCAGCGGTGTCGAGCCGGCGCGGATGGGAATCGGACCGGTATCGGCAGTGGAAAGAGCACTCGGGCTCATCGATCTCACCCTTGACGACATCGATGTCATCGAGTTGAACGAGGCGTTCGCCGCGCAGGTGCTAGCTGTCCTGCAATCCCTCACGATCGAACCCGGCGACACGCGGCTCAACCCGAATGGCTCCGGTATTTCTCTCGGTCATCCGGTGGGCGCCACCGGCGCCCGGATCCTGGCGACCCTCCTGCGCGAACTCGACAGGCGCGACGCGCGGTGGGGCCTGGAGACCATGTGTATCGGCGGCGGTCAAGGACTCGCTGCGGTATTCGAAACACTCTAGATCGCTGTCAGTCATGCTTACGGGTGAGAACTCCGAAAGGACAGTCATGCAATCTAACACCATGCGGGCAGTGGTCCTGGATGCCCCCGGTGGCCCCGACGCACTCCAGATCCGAGACCTGCCCATCCCCACACCGGCAGATGGCTGGGTCCTGATCAAGGTCAGAGCCTTCGGCCTCAACCGCTCCGAACTGCATACCCGTCTCGGGTTGGCCCAAGGTGTCACGCTGCCCCGGGTTCTGGGTATCGAGGCCGTGGGTGAAGTCGTCAAATGTCCTGACGGCCGATACCGGAAGGGTCAACAGGTCGCCGCGATGATGGGCGGGATGGGCCGGACATTCGATGGCGGCTATGCCGAATACACGTGTGTGCCCGTGGCCCAGATCATTGCGTTTCGCAGCGATCTCGAGTGGCGCATCCTCGGCGCTGTTCCAGAAATGGTCCAGACCGCGTACGGCTCCCTGACCGTGGGACTCGATGCCCAGCCAGGGCAGACGCTGCTCGTCCGTGGTGGTACGTCGGCAGTCGGGATGGCTGCCGCGATTCTCGCCAAACGGATTGGGATGACAGTCATCTCCACCACCAGAAATCCGAACCGAGTCGAATCGCTGCTCGAGATCGGCGTGGACCATGTGGTCCTCGACGACGGTGACGTGGCTTCAGCCGTCCGCGGCATCGTCCCGGAGGGAGTCGACAGCGCGCTCGAACTGGTGGGTACCCCGACGTTGCCCGATACCCTTCGGGCGGTGCGTGTCAAGGGCATCTGTTGCTTCACCGGGATGTTGTCCAATGTCTGGACGGTGCCGGACTTTTATCCGATCGAGTACCTGCCCAAGGGCGTTCGCCTCTCGGCCTACAGTGGTGACGCCTCTGATCTGCCGGCCGAGGTGCTACAGGGTTTTCTTGACGACGTGGCCGCCGGTCGGGCCATGGTTCCGCTGTATCGATCCTTCTCGCTGGATGAGATCCGGGAGGCGCACGCGATCATGGAATCCGGCGACGCAGTCGGAAAGATGGTTGTCACTATTCGTTGATTTCGTCGATGACGCGCTGCATCCGCTCGAGTTCGTCGGCGCTCATGCCGAACGCAGCCATCCGGCCGATGGGTATCGACGCCATCATCTGGGCCATATCGATGCCCGCAGCCTCGCCGTTGCCATCCGCCTTCATCCCGCCAGGAGCATGAGCGGCCAGATACTCGAGCAGAGATGCGGCATTCGGATCGGCCATGAGCTCAGCGAAAGTCGTGTCCATCGTGAGCGGGATCTCGACGGGGTCGCCGGCGATGGTGACTCGTGCGGTCGCGCGGATATCGCGACTCGACGCGCCTGCACTGACGTCGTATTCTCCGTTTTCGACGAGCCACTGGTGAGTGCGTACATCCCAGTACGCCATCGCATCACGTTCGATCGATACCGTGATCCTCTCACTGGAGCCCGGCTGTAGATCCACGATCGCAAACTCCGTGAGTTCGCGCACCGGGCGCGCGACGGTCGATTCGCTTTTGGACGTGTAGATCTGAACCACCTCGCGGCCGGTACGGTCGCCGGTATTGGTGATGGTCAGACGCACACGAACTTGAGAGGCATCGACGTCGACGATGAGGTCCGAGTAGTCGAAGCTCGTGTAGGACAAGCCGTGACCGAACGGGTATGTCACGTCGATGCCGCGTGCCTCGTACCATCGATAGCCGACGAATTGTCCTTCGCCGTAGAGGATGTGGGAGTTCTCGCCCGGAAAATTGAGATAGGCCGGTGTGTCCTGTAGTCGAGCCGGCACCGTCTCGGTCAACCTGCCGGAGGGGTTGACCCTGCCGTACAGGACGTCTGCCAAGGCTCCACCGGCGGCTTGGCCGAGCAGTGCGCCGTCGAGGATCGCGGGTGCCAGCCGCGCGACCGGTTCGAGGCGTACGACACCGCCATGGGCGAGCACGGCGACCGTATTGGGCTGGCGTGCGACTACCTCGGCGAGCAGAGCGAGCTGCTCGGTCGGCAGCTCGATGTTCTCGCGGTCGAAACCTTCGGACTCCTGGGTAGCCGCGAGACCCAGGAAGACCACCGCTACATCTGCCGCGGCAGCTGTCTCGACGGCTGCCGGGCGAAGGAAGTCGTCATCGGAACCGTCGGTGGTGAACCCGCGCGCAAACGACACTGTGTCAGGGCTTGCCAGAGCCCGGATCTCTTCCAGGGGTGAATCAACCTCGGTTGGGTTGACATGCGAGCTGCCGCCGCCCTGATAGCGCGGAGTCGCAGCGAAGTCACCGATCACTGCGATGTGGTGTCCCCTGCTGAGCGGAAGCACTGCAGCGTCGTTCTTGAGAAGAACAATGCATCGACCGGCGACCTCGCGAGCCAGTGCGTGATGGGCGGTTCGGTCGGGGTCTGCGACCGTGACATTTCGGCCCTGGAGCGCCCTTCCCCCGAGTCGGGCCATGGCGGCAGCTGCTCGATCGACGGGTGCCGAATCGAGCGTGCCGGCTTCCGCTGCGGCCACCACAGCCATATCGGGGACGTCTGTGCCGCCGGGCATCTGGAGGTCGAGCCCGGCCGCGACCGCGGCGACGCGGTCTCTGACAGCGCCCCAATCGCTCACAACGACTCCGTCGAATCCCCACTCGTCGCGAAGAACGGTCGTCAGCAACCAATGGTTCTCGGCTGCGTAGACCCCGTTGATGCGGTTGTATGAGCACATCACGGTCCACGGATCCGAGGTTCGGACGATGTGTTCGAAGGCCCGGAGATAGATTTCGCGCAGGGTCCGCTCGTCGACATCAGAACTCGCCCGCATCCGGTCGTGCTCGGCATTGTTGGCGGCGAAATGCTTCAGCGACGCACCGGTGCCGGTGCTTTGCAGACCTTCGACCCAGGCACTTCCCAAGACTCCCGTCAGGACGGGGTCCTCCGAGTAGTACTCGAAATTCCTCCCGCAGCGTGGGTCGCGCTTGATGTTGATCCCCGGGCCGAGAAGCACGTCGACGCCAAGGTTCCGGGCCTCGAGTCCGAGCGCCTCACCAACCTTACGAACAAGCTCGCGATCCCAGCTTTGTCCCAGCCCCACTGCCGGCGGGAAACATGTGGCTGGCTCGCTGCCGGCCAATCCGAGGTGGTCTGTCGCCCCCGTCTGCCTGCGAACGCCGTGCGGTCCGTCGGTGAGCACCATCGACGGCACATCACCGATCGCTTTGGTGGTCCAGAAATCGGCGCCGCTCCCGAGCGCAGCCTTCTGCCGTATCGGCAGACCAGCGTTCGACGAAGTGCTCATGTGCGCTCCCCGAGGTAGGTGGCAGGTGTGGTCTTCCCCTCAAAACAGTACGCCATTCGGTTTTCGGCGACATCGGCGTTAGGGTCGACACATGGCTGAGCGAGGCGCGTACACGAAAGGCGTTGCCAAGCGAGAAGAGATCGTCAATGCGGCACTGGCGGTCGTGGCCCGCGTCGGTTACAGCCGTACGACGATCCGCGAGGTGGCCAGCGCTGTTGGTCTGAGTCAGGCCGGCCTACTGCATTATTTCGGTAGCAAGGAGCAACTCTTCGTCGAGATCCTGAGCCGGCGCGACGAGGTGGATCGCCGTGCGTTCAGCGGCAGGAACGAAGCCGACGATCCGGCGGCTGATGCTGCAGAATCGACCGTCAGGCTGGTTCGGCACAACGCCGACGTCCCGGGACTCGTGCAGTTGTACTCCCGGTTTTCCTCGGAAGCTGCCGAACCAGACCATGCGGCGCACGACTACTTTCGCGACCGTTACCTAGAAACCCGAACACTGCTGGAAGACAGCATCGGCCGCATGCGTGAGGCAGGTCGCCTCCGCAGCGAGCTCAGCACCGAGCAGCTTGCCGTGATCATGGTGGCCTTGATCGACGGACTGCAGATGCAGTGGATGTACGACCCTGCTGTGGACATGGCCGACCACGTTGCTCACCTGTGGTCGCTGATCACGTCACCGGCAGATCCGGACGGCCCGAACTGATCGGCGGCGCCGGCAGGCCCGGACAAATCACCGATCATTTATCGAACTCTTTTCGACACAGGGAGAATTATGAGCGACCTGAATGTGAACCTCGCCAGCATTGCGTTGGTGCTGGTCGACCTTCAAAATGACAACGTCCACCCCGACGGTGCCTATGCATCCTTCGGCGCCGCCGACCACGCCAAGGAGCAGAACTTGCTGGAACATGTGGGCGATTTGCTCGCGTGGGCGCGGAGCAAGTCGTTGCCTGTCATTCACAACCACATCGTCTCACTGCCGGGCAGGACATTTGGTGGTTCGAATGCCCCGATCTTCAGGATGATCGGTCCCGATTCGTTGCGGCAGGGATCGTGGGGCGCTCAGTCGCTTGAAGGTCTCGAGGCACTCGACGACGAACCCGTGTTACAGCGAAACAGGATGAGTTGCTTCAACGGAACGATGCTTGACGTCCTGCTCCGCAACCTGGGCGTCACTGATGTGATCGTTGCTGGTGTGTGGACCAACATGGCCGTCGAACACACCGTTCGAGACGCTGCTGACCACGGGTACCGCGCGATCCTCGCGACGGACGCCACCTCCAGCCTGAGTGCTGAATGGCAGACCGCGGCTGAGAGTTTCGCGCTGACGAACATCGCCGAGATGGCTACCACGTCGGAGATCATCCACGGCGCGTAGCCGCCGGCTGAGGGGGTGCGTCAGCGGCTCATGAATTCGCGGATGCTTCTTGCGACACCGGTCGGGTCGAGAACGTGTGCAAAGTGACTCTGTCCGGGTAACACAACCTCGGCCACATCGGGAAGAGTTGATTTCAAGTACTCTGACGCACCGATTAGATGTGCTGGGCTCACCTCGCCGACCAGGAGGAGGCTGCGCACCGGCAGTTCGGCGAACTCCGCCAACACCGATGTGGTCGCGTCGATCTCGGCAAGTTCACGCGTCCACGTCGGTGTCAGGTCGAGGAAGCCCGCCCAGAGCGGTGTTGCTGCAAGGCCGTCGGTCTCCTCTTTGCTGATGCGTAGAAAGTTCTCGGCTGCGATACGCATTGCACCGTCGTAATCGCGGATATCGATTGCCTCGGCGTAGTCGGCGAGATGATCGCCCGCTACGGGACCGTCGACAGGGAGCGGTGGTTCGTACATCACCAAGGAAGAGATTTCGGCACCCAGACGGACTGTCTCAAGGGTGCATATCGCGCCGAAGGAATGGCCGACGAGAACCGGTGGGGCGCCCGTATCCCGCTCTGCGACGGCAAGAACGGCCGTGATGTCCGCCGCTTCCGTACGCAGTTCGTACCGCTCAGCGTCGCCACTGAGCCCCCGACCTCGTCGATCGACGAGGTACACCGAGTGATCGGCTGCCAGATCGGCACCCACCTGGAGCCACTGTTCGCCGGTCGAGATGCTTCCGTGCACGATCACCACCGGCGGTCCGCTGCCCAGTCTGCGATAACCGATCAGCGTTCCGTCGGCGGATTGAACTGTGTCGGTTGTGATCTCGGATGTCGTATCCGTTACCTCGGTCATGAAGGGTTCCTTTACAGGATAAGCGGCCGGCCGGATATTGGACTCGAACCCTCGCTATTTAAGGATCCGGAGGCTGTGCTCCTCGACGTATTCGCTCATGCCCGCGGTTCCGAATTCCCGCCCGATCCCGCTTTGCTTGATACCGCCGAACGGCATCCGCAGATCGAGGGAATCGAAGGAGTGGGTGTTGACGAACGTCGATCCGGCCTCGATGCGACGAGCGACCTCGAGCCCTCGGTCGGTATCGGTGGTCCACACCGATGATCCCAAGCCGTACTCGGAGTCGTTGGCCCAATCGATCGCCTGATCGAGATTGTCGTAGGCGATGAGCGGCACTATCGGCCCGAACTGCTCACATGTGCTGATGGCTGAGTCGTTGTCGGCATCCCGGATCACATGTGGCATCACGTAATAGCCGTCGGACGCCGAGTCGAGCTTTTTGCCGAGCTGCACGGTCTTTGCCGAGGTGTTCTTGGTGGCTTCGATAAGTGCTGTGACGCTGTCGTATTGGGTTTTGTTGTTCAGGGGGCCGAAGCTGGCTGCTTCGTCGAGTCCGTGGCCCACCGCATAGGAGTCGACCCGTTCGCAGAATGCGTCGGCGAATGCGGCGTAGCGGGAGCGTGGGACGTAGATGCGTTTGACGGCAAAGCAGATTTGACCGGTTCGGGTGTAGACGCCCTTGAGCATGCGGTCGAGGGCGGCATCGATGTCGACGTCGTCGAGTACAACGGCGGGATCGTTGCCGCCCAACTCCAGAGTGATGTTCTTGATCGTGCCCGCTGCCGACTCCATGACCTTGCGGGCGGTGGCCACGCCCCCGGTGAATCCGACCTTGCGGACCAACGGATGCGAGGTCAACGCTGCGCCGACGTCGGTGTGGCCGTGGACGACATTGACGACTCCGGCGGGAAGATGACGGGACATGCGCTCGAGGGCGATGGTCAGGGCGGCCGGCGCAAACGGAGAGGGTTTGATGACGATGGTGTTGCCGGTGGCCAGTGCCGGAGCGAGCTTCATCATGGTCAGTACGACGGGCATGTTCCACGGCACAACCGCGGCCACCACGCCGCGGGGCACTCGCTCGATACTGATGAAGCTTTGCTCGTCGTCGTACTGGACGGGCTCGAAGAAGCCTTCGATGAGGCTCGCCGTGTGCTGTAGGACGCCGGTGCCGAGCCCGAAGTCCGTCTGTGCTTCCCAGAGCATGCCACCGTGCTCGCGAACCAACTGGGGCGCCAGGTCTTCGGCGGAGGCTGAGAGGGCATCGGCGGCTTCGAGGAGAAGACGCGCGCGTTCTTCGTGGGGGACGTTTTTCCAAGTCTGGTAAGCCGTGTGTGCTGCTGTGACAGCGCGGTTCACATCATCGACCGTCCCGACAGCGACCCGGGCGGCCAGTTCTGACAACCGTCCGGGATCTTGGACGTCTGTGTATTGATCCACGGACGTTAGGGCGCCGTCGATGAGGTGGCCGACTGTGAGGAGTTCACTCGTGGTGGTCATTGGGAGTTCCTAACTCGAGGGTTTTGGTGTTTGGCGGAAGGTCAGAAGACGACAACGGGCTTGATCGTCGAACCGTTTTCGGAGTCCGCGAACGCGGTGTTGATGTCGTCGAGGGTGTAGTTCTCAATCAGCTTGTCGAACGGGAACCTGCCTTGGCTCCAGAGGTCGACCAGGCGGGGGATGAACTGTTGCGGCACGGAACTGCCCTGGATGATGGTTTTGAACGTCCAGCCCTTGACCAGAGACGCCCCGATTTCGAAGGTGACCTCGGTGCCGGGAGCTGCTGCACCGACCAGTGCGACGGTGCCGCCGATTCCGAGAGAATCGGCCGCCTGACGTAGCACTGAGGGAACGGCCGTGGTGTCGATCGCGTAGTCGAGACCCTTTCCGCCCGTGATCTTGGCTATTTCTTCGACGACGTCCCCGGTGCGGCCGTTCACGGTGTGGGTTGCCCCGATCGTCGAGGCGAGTTCGAGTCGGGAATCGTGGAGATCGATGGCCACGATCGTCGTGCATCCGGCGATCTGGGCGGCCATGATCGCGGCAGAACCGACGGCGCCAGTGCCGAAGACCGCAATCGAGCTGCCGGGAGCCGGGCGTAGATCGTTGAGAACTGCCCCGGCACCGGTCTGAAGACCGCATCCCAACGGGGCGAGTGTCGCGAGCGGAGCGCTGCGATCAACCTTGATGACGCTGTTCTCGACCACGTTCGCGTAGGTGGCAAAGGCCGACTGACCGAAGAAGTGCGACGAGATCGGCCCGCCGGCATCCGATAGCGCGGTGGTTCCGTCGTGCCGGCGGCCTCCGAAGTCTTCGGCGAAGAGATTCTCGCAATAGGCCATCCGACCGGCGCGGCATTGCACGCACTTGCCGCAGTAAGCGGCAGACAGGACAACATGATCACCGGCTTCGACCGTGTAGACCTCGGACCCGACGGCTTCGACGATGCCGGCCCCTTCGTGTCCGAGCACTGCGGGCAAAGGTGTGGGGTAGACGCCGTCGCGGACAATTGCGTCGGTGTGACAGACGCCGGTGGCCACGAGCTTGACCCTGACCTCGTTCGGATGCAGATCGTCCAGATCGAGGTTCTCGATGGTCAGTGGCTCTCCCGTCTGGCGGGCGACGGCGGCGGTGATGTTTGTTGTCACTGGTTCGCTTTCATGGAGGTGATGGGGTCGTTGGTATCGACAATGCTGGTGGTGTGCGCGGTGGCAGGGAGTGGGACGAGCTACGGACACCCGCTGTGACTACAGTCACTATGTGACATAGTGAGTTCCAAAGTCAAGAAAAGTGACACATTTAGTTCGAGTGTTTGTTGGATCAAGGCAAGGAGAGCCTGTAGATGCGACCACGTGCGTTGGTGTTCGACCTGTACGGGGAGTACTTCCGCTACTCCGGGGGAGCGGCGAGACTCGCCGCCCTGACCGAGTTGATGGGAGTGTTCGGAGTCGAACCCGCGACGATTCGTGTCGTGATGGCGCGTCTTCGCAAGGAGGGGTGGTTCGACTCGGTGAAGAGCGGTAGGGAGGTGACCTACCGGCTTAACGAGAAGAGTTGGACGCTGCTGGACGACGGGCGGTCCCGGATCTTCGAGCGTCACTTCGATCAGTGGGATCGCAGTTGGACCCAAGCGCTGGTCGATGAAGAGAACCTCGATCGTGAGCAGCGTGTCCGCATTGAAAAAGCGCTGACCTGGCACGGCTTTGGGCGCTACGCCAGTTGCGCGTGGTTTTCCCCTCATGATCGGGAAAAAGAACTCCGCGAGATGCTCACCGGCGCCGACGAACTGCGTATCCAGTTTCTCCGCAGCCGCTCCGCGGGTTTGCCCAGTGATCGATTGATCTCCGAGAGGTGCTGGGACCTCCAGGGACTGGGTGCCGATTATCAAGACTTCATCGAAGAGTTCCAACCGCAGCTCGCACGCTATCGACGGGGTTTGAGCGGCACCGATGCGCTGGTCGAACGCATGAAACTGATCCAGGAGTACCGCCGCTATCCGTTCCGTGACCCGGACCTGCCGGAGTCGCTCTTACCAACGGGGTGGCGTGGGCGAACGGCTCATGCAGTGTTCACCGAATGCCACGACCTCCTGCGACCGAGTGCGGAGGCATATGTGTCCGAGGTGGCCGGGCTGGACAGCGGTATAGGCGACGCGGCGGTGCAAGAAAAAGTAGACATGTAACAGTTTCGTTGACATGGACGTTTTATATGTCACATAATGATTTGGCTTGGCCCGAGAGCCGGGGCCGCACATCTCGAAGGGCCGACACTGATGTCACGTACCGATCTGAACCAGCCATCCGACTCCGCAGCGCTCCGAATTGCTTGCATCGGCGGCGGGCCCGGTGGGCTGTTCACTGCGATAGCGATGGCGCATTCGGTGCCGGCGGCAACTGTTGACGTCTTCGAAAGAAACAGAGAGAGCGACGTATTCGGCTTCGGTGTCGTATTCTCCGATGCCACACTCGACCACATCGACACAGTCGACCCGGTGCTGCGGGACACCCTGGCCGATCACGGCCGACGATGGGACACCATCGAGGTGCGCGCGAAAGGCGAAACGATGGCCGCGGGCGGCAATGGCATGTCCGCGGTCCATCGACGAGTGCTCCTCGGTGCGCTGCGTGAGCGTGCACTCGAATTGGGTGCGAGACTGCACCACTCGGCGGACGTCACTGTCGATGAGCTCGACGCTCGGGGCGACTTCGACCTCATCGTCGCCGCTGACGGCACCAACTCTGCTGCCCGTGAGGCATTCATTGACAAGCTCGACCACTCTGTCGAGACGGCCGCCGTCAAGTTCATCTGGTTCGGCACCACGTATCAGTTCGAACGTTTGACCTTCCTACACATGGAATCTGAGCACGGAAACTTCGCTGTGCACGCATACCCCATCGGTTCGGACCTCAGCACGTTCATCGTGGAGACCGACGAGCAGACGTGGCGACGTGCCGGGCTCGACGGCTTCGACATGTCGTCGCCGCCCGGTGAATCAGATGAGGTGACCAAGCAGTACCTCGAATCGCTGTTCGCCCAGCAAATAGACGGACACAAGTTGGTCACCAACAATTCGCGCTGGTCGAACTTCCGTACCCGACGGACGCGCCACTGGCACACCCGGACGGACCGGGGCACACCGGTGGCGTTTCTAGGAGACGCCATGCACACCGCCCACTTCTCGGTCGGGTCTGGAACAAAGATGGCCATGGAGGACGCCGCAGCTCTTGCTCAGTCAATCGCTGAGCATCCCTCTGACCTGGAAACAGCTATGGCAGCATTCCAAGACGCGCGGCGTCCGCAAGTCGCGAAAATCCAGAACTCGTCGATTCCGAGTCTGTCCTGGTGGGATCACTTCGGTGAGTACTACCGCGGGCTTGAACCCTGGCAGTTCGGGTTTCACTTCTTCAGCCGCGCGATCTCGGCGGCCAAGATGGGAGTCCGTGATCCGGCGTTCGTGCGATCTGCCCACGAGGCATGGGAGCAGCGGCACGGTGCGAGTCCGCTGGC
Organism: Williamsia soli; assembly: GCF_017377795.1. Taxonomy (GTDB): domain Bacteria; phylum Actinomycetota; class Actinomycetes; order Mycobacteriales; family Mycobacteriaceae; genus Williamsia; species Williamsia soli. The sequence continues at coordinate 268,260 of NZ_JAFRDR010000004.1, forward strand.
AACACACCTCACAATAGGAGCTACTGAGTTCGCGACCCGACTTCTGGAAGTGATCGACGAGACCGAGGACACCCTGACGCTGGGATCTGCGGGGCAGTCCCTGACCGCCGGCTCAGACTCGGGTCACGGACCGGTCAGGCTCTATCTCGCGTCGGACACCGAAGGCACGTCGTTGCCGGCAACCGCCACGACCCGACTGGACGAGCTCTGTGGGAGCAAACCGGACGCCGTGGTGGTTCGCGGCGGAACGCCCCTGTCACGTGTCCTCAGCGCCGAGCGCGTTCGCCTTCGATACGGCATCCCTGTCGTCGTCGTCGACGGCCCGGACTCCGTCCGCGCACGCCGCGCGGTCGACGAAAATGATTGCGCTGCAACATTGATTCTGTCCGGACGTGCAGACGCGGTGGCATTCGAGGTCGATGCGGAGTCGCGTGTTCGGAATCGCGTACACGCCGAGGTCGCGAAATGACGGTCACCGTAAGAACCCTGACCGAGGGCGATGTTGTCGACTCGGCGGGCAATCTGGACGCGCTGTTTGCGCCGACGTCGATCGCTGTTGTCGGGGCATCGTCGTCTGCCGGCAAATTGGGATCGGTCATGCTCGCTGCGATCAACCGAGGCAAATCGGGATCTGTCACCTCGGTGGGCATCAATCCGAAGGGCGAGGGAGACGGGTTTGAAACCTCCCTCGCGGCGGCAACATCTACCCACGGGCGCGCCATCGATCTGGCCGTGATGTGCATACCGGCAGTGGCCACCCCCGACGCCATTCGCGAAGCCGCCGACTGTGGAGTGCGGGCAGCGCTCATCTGCTCCGGAGGATTCGCGGAGGCCGGCCCGGAAGGAAGCCGGCTGCAGGAAGAACTCCGGACAATCGTGGACTCGACAGGTATCCGTCTGCTCGGCCCGAACACCTCCGGATTCTTTCGGCCGGCGATCCTGTCGGTCAGTTTTGTGCCGACTGTCGAGTACATCAGGCCCGGTCCCGTTGCGGTCGTGGCCGCCAGCGGGGGAATGAACCATGCCCTGTCGTTCCTGCTCTCGGAGAGTGGAGTCGGCGTGGGCCTGGGGGTAGGGCTGGGCAACAGCGTCGACGTCACGTCCGTTGACGTCCTTCGATATCTGCACCGGGACGAGACCGTCAGGGCCATTGCGCTGCATGTCGAATCCATCGACGACGGAGAGGCCTTGCTCGCGGCAGTCCGAGACGTGAGTGCCGACAAACCGATCGTGGCGATCGTGGTCGGAAAAGCTGATGTCTCGGCGTTTTCGGAATCACACACCGGGGCGTTGGCGACGTCGTGGCGTACCACCCGAGCGCTTCTGGCAGAAGCCGGCGCCGTCGTTGTCGGCAGTGAGCACGAACTCGTCGACGCGCTGGCCGTGCTGAGCCGTACGCGCCTTCCCGCGTTGCAGGACCCGGGGATCGGCCTGGTGACTGCTCAGGCCGGGCCCGGCCTGATGATCCTCGATGACCTGCTGGCCGGCGGCGTCCGCGTGCCGCCACTGGCCGAACAGACCACGTCGGCACTGGCCGAACTGCTGCCGCCGATGACATTTCAATCCAATCCAGTCGATACCGGACGTCCGGGCGCAACGTTCGGTCGAGTCTTGGACGTCGCCTCCGCGGACGGTGGTATCGATGCGCTCGCGGTGTACGCGCTCGCTGAGCCCGACGTGATCGATCTGGCAGCAGTGGTGGGTGAATCCAGCGCCCTCGCTACGGTCCCTGTGGTGCTGGGCATTGGTGGGCCGTCCCAGGTGACAGCTGCATCAACTGTGCGCGCTGCCGAGCTGGGTGTGCCGGTCCGTTCGAGCCCGACCTCATTGGCTGCGGGGGTCCGGGCGCTCGTGCAGGATTCGCGGGTGCGCTTCCTACATGGTGTGGACGCAGAGACAGCAGCACCTGTTTTGAGGATCGCGCTCCCGGCCGATGAGGCCACCGCGAAGGACGCACTGGACGAGTTGGGGTTCGCGACACCGAAACGACATGTATGTAGCAGCCGGGATGGGGCCCACGCAGCACTGGCGGCCCTGCAGGCGCCCGTGGCGGTCAAGATCCTTGACGCGGCGGTCCTGCACAAGACGGATATCGGAGGTGTGCATCTCGGTGTCCGCACTGCCGATGATCTCGATCGTGCCCTCGACGCACTCGACGGCATCGGCGCGGCCGCCTATCTGCTCGAGGAGATGGCGGATTCCGGAGTCGACCTGTTTCTCGGTGTTCGCCGAGATACGGTCTTTGGGCCGATTGTTGTTGCCGGCGTTGGCGGTACGGCTGCAGAGGCAATTGGCGACGTGACGATCAAGAGTGGGCGCGTCACGCCTACCGGTGCGGCGGCGATGCTGGAAGAACTGCAATTCGCGCCGGTCTTAGATGGCTGGCGAGGTGGCCCGACACTCGACAGGAAGCAATTCGCCCGGCACGCAGTCACGCTGGCCCAGTGCCTGCAATCCCATCCGGAAATCCAGGAGATCGAGATCAACCCCTTTCGCTTGACATCGGCCGGGCTGATAGCCCTCGATGCCGTGATCGTGCCGGCCGCCGAGAACAGTGCAGGAGATCAGACATGAGTACTCGAACCCCGATGTCGATTGAGGGCGTTGTGCCGTGGCCCGACGAGTACGCGTCGAGATATCGAAGCGCGGGCTATTGGCAGGGAAAGGCTTTGGGCGCCTACATCTTCGAGAAGGTTGACCAACACCCTGACACCGAGGCTCTCGTCGACGGCTCCGTCAGACTCACGTACCGACAGCTGTGGGACAGAGCCGCATCGTGCGGCCAGGGTTTGTTGGATCTCGGCATACGGCCCGGTGAGAGGATTGTGCTCCAACTACCCAACTGCTGGGAGTTCGTTGCCTTGACGCTCGGATGCTTCAGGGTCGGCGTCATACCCGTGATGGCCCTGCCTGCGCATCGCAGGCATGAACTGACCCATCTCTCGGCATTGTCCGAGGCGGTCGCGATCGTCGTCGCAGACGTCGACCGGGATACAGATCTTCGAATAGTCGCACAGCAAGTCGCGGTCGAAGTGCCGACCGTTCACTCGGTCATGGTGCACGGTGAACTGTCGGTGGAACAGCCTGACGGTGGCGGGGTGCCGGAGCACAGTCTTGCGGCCGTCACTGACACTCAGCGCCACTTCGTCGACGACGAGTACGAACCGCGGGGATCGGACGTGGCGTGTCTGCTGCTTTCCGGGGGTACCACCGGCTTGCCGAAGCTCATCGTCCGGACCCACGACGACTATGCCTACAACGTCATCCGATGTAACGCTGTGAGCGGCATCGACTCCGACACTGTCTATCTGGGAACGCTCCCTAGCAGTCACAACTTTCCCCTGGCCTGTCCGGGAATCCTCGGAGCCCTATTCGCGGGTGGTCGCGCCGTCATGCTGCCGTCGCCCGCCGCCGACCGAGCACTGCGAACGATCGAAGACGAGTCGGTCACCATTGCCGCAGTGGTGCCCGCTGTGGCTCAGTCGTGGATCGAACACCAGCGTGAGCACCACACCCTGTGCGGACGGAGTCTGCGTGTTCTTCAGGTGGGCGGGTCGCGGATGCCCGATGAACTCGCCGCTCGGGTGGAACCGGTTCTCGGAGCACGTCTTCAACAGGTCTTCGGCATGGCCGAGGGGCTGATCAACATGACCCACCTCGACGATGACCTCGAAGTCATCACCAATACGCAGGGGCGTCCGGTCAGCGAAGCGGACGAGATCATGGTCGTCGATGATCAGGGCGCTCCGGTGCCTGACGGTGTGCCCGGAGCGCTGCTGACCCGTGGCCCGTACACGCCTCGCGGATACTTCCGGGCACCCGAACACAACGCTCGATCGTTCACGCCCGACGGGTGGTATGGGAGCGGCGACATCGTGGTGCAACGACCCGACGGGAACATGGTCGTCGCCGGGCGTGACAAAGACATGATCAACCGTGGCGGCGAAAAGATCTCCGCAGAGGAAGTCGAGAACTTCGCGTATCAGGTCGAGGGTGTCGAGATGGCGGCTGCCGTAGCGATGCCCGATCCAAAATTGGGTGAGCGGCTGTGCCTCTATGTGTCGGTCGCAGAGGACCGAGAGGTGGCCCTCGTCGACGTCGTCAACGTGATGAACGCTGCGGGGGTCGCGAGGTTCAAGATCCCCGAGCGTCTGGTGATCGTGGACCGGATGCCGACGACCAAGGTCGGCAAGATCGACAAGAAGGCAATTCGAGAGGACATCCGCGAACGGCTCGAGTCAGCCGTGACGCGGTCGAGTTCAGCTTCTGTGGAGGAGGATTCACAATGACCGACATCGAAACCGGTATCGAAGACGAGCAACTGGACAAGCTGTATCGGGACTTCGAGACCGAGAACTTGATGCCCTTGTGGACACAACTGGGTGACCTGATGCCCATGGTGCCCACGTCCAAAGCTGTCCCCTTCATCTGGAAGTGGTCGACTCTGTATCCATTGGCGAAACGGGCAGGCGATCTGGTTCCGGTCGGTAGGGGAGGCGAGCGGCGCGCGATCGCGCTCGCCAACCCCGGGCTCGGTGGAGTGCCCTACGTGTCACCCACGCTGTGGGCGGCGATCCAGTATCTCGGACCGAAGGAAGTCGCTCCCGAACACCGGCACGCACAGAATGCTTTTCGGTTCGTTGTCGAGGGCGAGGGTGTGTGGACAGTCGTGAACGGCGATCCGGTGGCGATGCGGCGCGGCGACTTCCTGCTGACCCCGGGATGGCATTTTCACGGCCACCACAACGAAACAGACCAACCGATGGCATGGATCGACGGATTGGACATTCCCTTCGTCCACTACACCGACACGGGTTTTTTCGAATTCGGATCAGAGAACGTCACCGACGAGTCGACCCCGGACATCTCACGATCGGAAAGGCTTTGGGCCCATCCCGGACTGCGCCCCTTGGTCGGGCTCGATGCGAAGACGAGTTCTCCCATCGCCGCCTATCGGTGGGTGCATACCGACGCTGCGCTGACCGAACAACTCGAACTCGAGGATGAAGGCTACGCGGCCACCACCGAACCGGGGCACGCCGCGGTTCGGTACACGAACCCGACCACCGGCGGAGACGTGATGCCGACTATGCGGGCAGAGTTTCACCGGCTTCGCGACGGTGCCCGCACTCGTCCGAGGAGGGACGTCGGATCCACCGTCTACCAGGTGTTCGAAGGGCGTGGCCGGTTTGTGCTCGACGGTCGCAGTACATCAGTGGAGACCGGTGACATGGTCGTCGTGCCGTCGTGGACGGAGTGGTCAATCGAAGCAGAGAGCCAATTCGACCTTTTTGCATTCTCTGACGCCCCGATCGTCGAGAAGTTGCATTTCGCAAGAACATTGATAACCGAAGGAGCCTGACACTCATGAAGCTCGCAACCCTGCGCCGCGGTGACACGACGGTGGCCGTCCGCGTGAACGACAATGCGGCGACCGTCATCGATGGCTACATCGATCTTTCCGAACTCCTGGCCAATCCGGATTGGCGTGCCGTCGCTGACAGCGCCAACGGTGAGGCGATCGACCTGAACGGCGCGGACTATGCTCCCGTTGTTCCGCGGCCCGGCAAGATCATCTGCGTCGGCCTGAACTACGCCAACCACATCAAAGAGATGGGTCGGGAACTACCCGAGTTCCCGACGTTGTTCGCGAAGTTCCGCGAGGCCCTCACCGGCCCCTACGACGACGTGGTCGTTCCCGCATACGCCGCGGCTGCACTCGATTGGGAAGGTGAGCTGGCTTTCGTGATCGGCAAGACCGCCTACCAGGTCTCGGAGTCCGACGCGGAGGACTACATCGCCGGCTACTCGGTGATGAACGACTACACGATGCGCGACTACCAGTATCGGACGCTGCAGTGGGACCAGGGCAAGACCTTCGAGGCCAGCAGCGGTTTCGGTCCGGTACTCACCACCACGGATGCATACACGTTCGGCGGCAAGCTCGAGACCAGGCTCGACGGCGAGCTCATGCAGACAACCACGACTGATGACCTCGTCTTCACGCCGGCCAAACTCGTCGAGTACATCTCGCACATCGTCACGCTGCAAGTGGGAGACGTCGTCATCACCGGGACGCCCGGAGGCGTGGGCCACGCGCGCAAGCCGGAGGTGTACATCCAGGACGGGCAGACCGTCGAGGTCACAATCGAGGGCCTCGGTTCGGTGCGCAACAAGACGATCGTGAAATAGAGAGTTGTCAGACAACAGCTTTCACACTCTCTCGCTGGACGAGCGGCTGCTCATGGCCCGGCGTGGAACAGCATACTTCGCACAGAAGCTCGCCGAGCTGACCGATGCGGAACTGAGTGGACCGACGTTGCTGGCCGGATGGTCTCGTCGTCATCTTGTCGCGCACGTCGGCTACAACGCTGCAGCGCTGTGTCGCCTCATGGATTGGGCGGCCACGGGCCAGGAGACCCCGATGTACGAGTCGACCGAGCAGCGCGGTCGAGAGATCGAAGAGGGCGCCACACTCAGTGCCGCCGCACTACGGAACCTGTTCGACCACACCGTGGCCAGGCTCGACCAGAAGTGGCGCCACCTCCCGGAGGCGGCCTGGTCGGCTGAGGTCAGAACCGCTCAGGGCCGGGTGGTGCCGGCATCGGAGACCTGCTGGCTCCGGACCCGGGAAGTCTGGATCCATGCAGTCGATCTCGACAACGGCGCTCGCTTTGGAGATCTCCCGGATCCTGTTCTCGAGTCTCTTCTCGACGACATCGTCGGGATGTGGCGGAAGAAAGAGCTGGCGCTCGGGCTGGTCCTGCAGGTCGTCGGGCGCCCAATGGTTGCAGTACACGATGATTCGTCACCGCAGACGACTGTCACCGGTGATCTTGCCGGCGTTGTCAGGTGGGCCGCGGGTCGCGGCGACATCGGGATCGACGTCGTGGGAGCGGTCACCGAACCGCCACGGTGGCTGTAGCGCGGCCGGAGCTTGTTCTAGAGCTGCGAGGCGGCGCCCTTGACCCTGTTCGGTACTTCCCACGTCGCGGCCATGGCGCCGTCCGGATCGAGTTTCGTGAGGATCGAGCCCGCGATCTTGGACAGCTGACTGATCTGCGAGGGTGTGAGGGCGTCGAGGACACGCTCGCGTACGACTGCCACGTGTCCGGGAGCGGACGCTTTGATCTTCGTCATCCCGGTCTCGGTCAATCTGATGTTTGTCGCACGGGCGTCGTCGGGACATGGGAAGCGCACGATCAATCCCCGGCCCTCGAGGCGGCGAGCAACGTGCGAGAGCCGCGGCACCGTTGCGTTTGTCTGCTGTGCCAATGCCGTCGTTCGTAACGTCTGATCGGGAGACTCTGAGAGTTGCGATAGCGCGAAGTATTCGAAGTGTGTCAACTCCGCGTCACGGGTCAGTTGACTGTCGAGGACGCCAGGTAGTAGCTCGACCACGGCGATCAGTCGCACCCAGGCCGTGAGTTCTTCGTCTGATAGCCACTGTGTCTGCATCGTCACATCGTAGCCGATTACTTGACGCAACAACCTTTACGGGTTAGCTTTTAGTTGTAGCAACAACTAAAAGGAGAGCGCAATGACACACGTGAGCATCATCGGTACAGGAAATATGGCTCAGGCGATCGCCGGTATCGCAACCAAGGGGGGCAACACCGTCGAGCAGTTCGGCCATGCCGACACAGACAAGCGCATCACCGGTGACATCGTTGTTCTGGCCGTGCCGTATTCGGCTGTGGACACCGTCCTTTCGGAGCGTGCAGACCAGTTCGAAGGCAAGGTTGTCGTAGACATCACCAACCCGCTGAACTTCGAGACTTTTGATTCTCTGGTCGTGCCTGCGGACGGTTCTGCCGCTGCTCAGATCGCTGCCAAGATTCCCGGAGCTCATGTTCTGAAGGCCTTCAACACAAACTTTGGTGGGACGCTGACGGCCGGCGCTGTAGGCACCAACCCGACCACTGTCCTGATCGCAGGAGACGACACCGACGCCAAAGCCTTGTTGGCGGGAATCGTGTCCGCTGGTGGTCTCCAGGCCGTCGACGCAGGCAGTCTGGCGCGAGCTCGTGAACTCGAGGCGCTGGGCTTCCTTCAGCTCACGCTGGCCGCGAGCGAGAAGATTTCGTGGACCGGTGGTTTCGCGGTCATTTCCTGACCCGCGCATTCTCGTACTGAAAGAGGAAGATCATGACTATCGACGCCGTCCGCCTCAACCACGCGGTGCTCTACGTCTCCGACCTGGAGAACAGCATCGCGTTCTACCGCAATGCCTTCGGAATGGAGGTGATGGCGCGGGAACGCCGTGCCAACGCCGCATTTCTGAGGCTGCCGAGATCGGGAAATCACCATGATCTGGGTCTGTTCGGCGTAGGTGCCCGACCGCGGCCGGCGCGTGGGGCACTGGGTCTCTACCACCTTGCTTGGCAAGTTGACACGATCGAGGACCTCGACAGTGCCCGAACGACTCTGGAATCCGTCGGAGCCCTCACCGGTACGTCGAGTCACGGCGCCACCAAGAGCGCGTACGGGCGCGATCCCGATGGCAACGAGTTCGAAGTGATGTGGATGCTTCCCAAGTCCGACTGGGGTGCTTTCGCGAACGCGGCACCCGTCGATCATCTGAACATCGTTGCCGAAGTGGAACGCTGGACTGGCGTAGCCACCGCCGGCGAACTCGTACCTGTGGAGAATCACTCGTGACTGTCGGGACGTACGCAGAGCCTGTTGTCGCGACCCGCGGGTCCACTGATCCGGGCGCACCGCTGGTCGTGCTTCTGCACGGCCGAGGTTCCAACGAACGCGACATCATCGCCCTCGCCGCTCACCTACCGCGAGGTGTCGCCTACGCCGCGGTACGGGCGCCGATCGCGGAGGGTGGTGGCTATGCCTGGTTCGCGAACCGCGGCATCGGACGCCCAATTGCATCATCTCTGGAGTCGACGACGGGCTGGTTCGAGGACTGGCTCGATACTGCGGCTCCGATCGGGCGGCCGGTGATTCTGGCCGGTTTCAGCGGAGGTGCGGCATTCGCCGGTGGACTGATCCTCCGCGCCCCGTCGCGATTCCATGGGGCCGCGATCCTTTACGGCACCCTGCCCTTTGACGCGGGCGTCCCCGTTGACCCAGGTCGCCTTGCTCACCTGCCTGTCTTCGTCGCGCAGGGTGATCAAGATCAGGTCATTCCAGCGGAATTGCTCTCACGCACTTGGGACTACCTGCTGTCCGAATCGGGCGCTCCCACCGTCGCACAACGCGATCCCGGCGGGCACGGAGTGAGTGGTGAGATGGTGTCGGCACTGGGTGAATGGATCTTGCATCGACTCGATTTCATGTCTCGCAGTGGCGTGCCCGTGGCGGGGCCGCGCACCAACGTCACCTGGCCCACCCTCGCCAACGGTCAGCTCCCGCTGCGACGCGGCGATCGTCCCGTCGTGTCGTGGACCATTCCGCAGCAACAACTTTCCGACCATTCGCCCGTCGAGCTGCAGGAACGGCTCGTGAAGACGATCGAAGCGCTACCCGGGGTGTCGGTCGAGCCGTCTCACATCTCCGTCCCCGGGGCGCGCGCATTCGTTCTCGACGATCACAACGCAGGGACCGAGACATTTCTGGTTCCGTCGGCGGGCGAGTTTGCTCATCTGCATCCACCCTACGATGGTTCGCTGCATCTCGTATTGCCGGCCGAGCTGGCTGCGGACCTTGTCACCAGGGGGTGGGGGCGAATGCACCCCTGGGCCGGTAGTCGCCTCGCTGTCGGGTTCGTCATGGTATTTGGACCGCGTGACGAGAACGAGCTGACCACGGTCGAAGGCATTGTCGCGGCCAGTCATGCGCTTGCTGCCGGAACTGAGGCGTGAGCGTCGACCCGGCATTCGCAGAGCACGCGCTGAGGACGGCTCGAGAACACCGCGTCACCAGAGATCCGTTCAGCGACAGTGATCCATCCCTGAAGGAGGACTGGGGATATGCGGTTCAATCGCTCGACCGGCAATACCGGGAATCGCGCGGCGAGAGGGTAATCGGAGCGAAACTCGGTTGACCAGCGCTGCAAAGCAACGCCGGATGGGTGTAGCGACACCAGTCGTCGGGTTTCTCACCGACACGATGATGGTCGACCCCGAGAGTGCGCAGAATGAACTTCGGCAGTGGACGCAGCCAAAGATCGAGCCCGAGATCGCTTTCACGACCGCACATCCGATCGACGAACCGATATCGCTGGATGACGTCACCCGCTTCGTCGAGACGGTGTGCGTTGCGGCCGAAATCGTCGACTCGCGCTATACCGGGTACCGCTCTGGGCTCGCCGACGTGATCGGCGACAATACCAGTGCCGCCGGCGTCGTACTCGGTACGCCGTATCGGCTTGGCGACGTCGGAGATCTGGCGACTCTGCGGTGTTCGGTCAAGGTGAACGGTGCCGTGGTCCACCAAGCGCATGGCTCCGCGATCTTCGGAAACCCGCTTCGATCACTGGTCCTGCTCAGCGAACACCTGGCGCGGTGCGGTGACGTGCTGCCCGCCGGTTCGGTGGTACTGGCAGGAGCCGTCACGGACGCGGTCCCACTCGAGCCGACATGCCAATACCGGCTTAGCATCGACGGCTTGGGCGAGGTATCGGTCGACCATTGACATTTGCGACGCCGCGCCCGCGCCGATTCAAGTGGCATGCTGCAACATCCTTGGCACTAAGTGTGAGAACTGCCGTCCCAGGCCCTTGATGAAAGCGGGGAGTCGCACGGCTGCGAATGCGATGCCCAACCACAGCGCGATGGCGTCAGTTAGTGCAGTGCAAGCACCTGGACGGGTCGAGCCGATAATCGGTAACTATGTCGGCTCAGCGCGAAGGGCTGGGTCGTCGACCATTATCGACACCACATGCCGGGGTATGCCCGCAGGCGAGACGTCGGATCTGTTCAAGCGCCTCTGCGAACGCGCGTTGGCTCGTAGTCGCTCGTTCTGAGCGCGTCGCCCGCGATCGACAACCTCGCGCTACTGCTGTGACCACCACAGCATGGCTCGGTCGGCGCTTGATTCGGCCTTGGCGCGTTCGTCGCCCATGCCGACGAAGTGATTGACTGCCATAGGCCGCAACACCATGGAGACAGGGTCGGCGAAGTGGTCGAAGTGGCCGGCCATCTCGAGGGTGACGAAACCGTGTACGACGCTCCACAGCTCGGCCGCGATCTGGTCGCTGTCGATGACCGAAACCCGCCCGGATTGCAGCAATCTCCCGCAGGCATCGGCGAGTGCGGCGTATGCGATTGCGAATCCGCGTGCGGTGTTCTGGACGGGCGATTCGACGTATCGATAGGTACCTCGCGTCGACAGTCCAAACATCATGTCGTACAGGTGGGCGTTGCTCTGGGCCACGCTGCGCGTGGACAGGGCCATGGCGAACAACTGCACCCCAGGATCCGGATCGGCCTGGGCTGCGGCCGTCATGGCGGCCGCCAGCTCGGAGTATCCGTGGGCCACTACGTCTTGCAGCAGCTCTTTCAGTCCACCGAAGTGGTGGTAGACGGCGATGGTGGAGACTCCGGCGGCGTCGGTGATGGTGCGGACCTTGAGTTGCTCGGGGCCGGACTCGGCCAGCAGGGTGACTGTCGAGCGGATGAGGCGTTCGCGCACCGATTCGCCCCGTTCGGGTTCGTGTTGTTCCTGTGCGCTGCCCACCCGCCCATGCTTTCACATGGGTCGTGATGGCCTCATCAGCGAGCGCGACCAGCTGCCGGCGTCTCTTTAAAGCTGCTGTCTACGTGGTATAACTTCATTATGCTGACGATTCGCCAGTCCATGACCGGGTCCGTGAACAAGACTGCCGTGCTCATCACGCTCTGCATGGCGGTGTTCGTCGTCAACGTCTCGACGACGATCATCAACATCGCGCTGCCGACGCTGGCCACCGAGATCGGTGCGTCGACTCGGGATCTGCTGTGGATCGTCGATGCGTTCAACTTGGCGTTCGCCGCGTTGGTGCTGGCAGGTGGTTCGCTGAGCGACCGCTTCGGTCGCCGGCCGATGCTGCTGATCGGGCTCGGGGTGTTCCTGATCGCCTCGGTGGGTGGGGCGCTGAGCAGTGGCTCCACAACGCTCATCGCCTGGCGTGCGGTGGCCGGTGTCGCAGCAGCGATGGTGTACCCGGTGACCCTGTCGATCCTGGCCAACGTATTCACCGAGCGCTCAGAGCGGGTGAAAGCGCTGGGTTTGTGGGGCGCAGCCACGGGCCTGTCCGTCGCGGTTGGACCAGTAGTCGGGGGCGCGCTGCTCGAATCGTTCTGGTGGGGTTCGATTCTCGTGTTCAACGGCGCGGCCGCAGCCGTTACGCTGCTGTTCGCCCTGCGGTTCGTGCCTGATTCCCGCGACCCGGCGACCCCTCCGCTGGACTATGTGGGGCTGGTGCTGTCGACTGTTGCGCTCGGGACCCTGGTCTACTCGATCATCGAGGCACCTGATCGTGGGTGGGCGTCGGTTCCGACCCTCGTCGGATTCGCGGTTGCTGCGGTCATGTTGACCATCTTCGTGTTGCACGAGATTCGCGTGGAGCATCCGATGCTCGATGTGCGACTCTTCACCAACCTGCGATTCACCGCTGCGAGCGGCGCGGTCACGAGCGCGTTCTTCGCGCTCTTCGGCTTCATCTTCCTGGTGACGCAGTACTTTCAATCCGTCCGGGACTACGGCGCGCTCGAGACGGGTGTGCGGATGTTGCCCGTCGCCGGATCCATCGCGGTTGCGTCGGTGCTCGGTCCGCGCCTCGCGGTGCTCATCGGCTCGAAAGTGGTTGTCGCGCTGGGTCTGGTGTCACTCAGTGCTGCCTTCGGATGGGCATCGACACTGTCCGTCGACACCGGATATTGGAGCATCGTCGGGCAGATGGTCTTGCTCGGTGCGGGCATTGGATTGACGAGTACGCCTGCAACGGAAGCGATCATGGGTGTGGTGTCGCCGGAGAAGGCGGGCATGGGTTCGGCGGTGAACGATGCCACCCGCGAACTGGGCGGGACTCTGGGTGTAGCGGTGATCGGGTCAGTGGCGCTGTCGGTGTATCGCGATCACCTGCATGCCGAGTCGCTTCCCGAGCAGTTGCAGGAACCGGCGCGCGAGTCGGTGGGAGCGGCTCTCGCGGCGTCGGAGCGGGCCGCTGCGATGTTCGGCCAACTCGGTGCCGACGTGGGAGCCCGCCTTGCCGACACTGCACGCCTGAGTTTTGTCGATGGCTTCACCACCGGGTGCGTGGTCGCGGGCGTGGTGACAGCCGTCGCGGCGGTGCTCACCCTGATCTACCTGCCTGCCCATCCCACCGCACCGAGCGGCCCTGAACTCGACGATACGAGCCTGGCTCCGACAACTGAGAAGCCATCGGCGGAGGCTTCAGACGTCACCGACTGAACTTCTGTGACCCCAGGCGCTGGCCGGCGTGCACAGTATCGTTGACACCTGAAGCATCGGGCCGACGGACCCGCGTAGAAAACGGCGTTCTATCAGACCGCTGCGTGAACAGCCGCGCGGTAGCGATCGCACACGACGTCGACCAGCTGCGGGTGTGCGCCGAGAGGTCCGGCGATCTGTGCCCCTGGGGCCAGCGCGTCGACGGCAGCGTCCACGCGCTCCGTCAGCAACCCGGCCGACAGGAAGTAGGGGCTCACGACGATGCGCCGTGCACCGCCGAGACGCAAGCGGCGCACGGCGGCGCGCACATTGCTGTTGCCGGTACCCAGACGAGTGGCGAATACCGTCTGGACGAGGGGATTGTCGAGTTCGGCCGCAAGCTCGGATGCGCGTCGGTGAACAGCGCCGTCGGCGGCGTCATCGCTCGAGCCCACCGCCGTGAACAGCACACCGTCTGTGTGCCGCAACCCGACCTCGTCGAGGCGGTCGGCGAGCGCAGTGATCAGACGGGGGTCGCTGCCCAACGTCGGCAACTGCCGAACATTGATCGCCGGATTCGTCGCGCAGGCGTCGTCGATGATCGCAGGCAGGTCGACCTTGCTGTGAAACGCGGCCGAGAGCAGTAGGGGAGCGACCACGACGTCGCCTTCGCAATCGGCGAGCACCTGCTGGACCGTCGGGGTGTTGAGGTCCAGATAGGCGAGGCACACGTCGACGCCGGCGAGTTGCTCACCGACCGCCTTCGCGATGCGCTCGACGGTCACCGCGAACCGCGGATCACGGCTCCCGTGAGCGGCGAGAACAAGTGTTGTCACACAAGTTCTTTCAGGTGCAGCGACGACAGTGCATCTCCCACGAGTCCGGCCCCGAGGGTGTTTCCGCCCTGCGGATCGATCAGCAAGAAGCTACCGGTCTCACGATTGGTGTTGTAGTCGTCAGCGCTGACCGGCTGAGCGGTCTGGACCGAGATGCGGCCGATCTGATTGAGCTCCAACGCGTCCGGGGCGTCACGCAGGACGAGTTCCTGCTCGTCGAACAAGACCTCGAGTCCTCCGACGATGGCCTGCGTGGTACGGGCGCCGTGCTTGAGCAGCAGCCGGGCACCGGGGCGCAACGGCTTGTCGCCTAACCAGCAGACAGTGGCGCTGAACTGCGAGATCGGTTCGGGCGCATCGGCAACCGCTGCGATCACATCGCCGCGGGAGACGTCGACGTCATCGGCGAGGACCACGGTGATGCTCCGGCCGGTGTGTGCCGACTGCAGAGATCCGTCGGCGGTGTCGATGCGCTCGACCGTGGTGTGCGTGCCCGAGGGCAACACCACGACTTCGTCGCCGACAGTGACCCGGCCGGCAGCGACCTGGCCGGCGTAACCGCGGTAGTCCGGGTACTCAGCGGTGCGGGGACGGATCACGTACTGGACAGGGAAGCGGAAGCCGACCGGCTTGCGATCTTCGCTGGCCGGAACGGATTCGAGGTGTTCGATGAGGGTGGGACCGTCGTAGAACGGGGTGTTCTCGGAGCGGATCGCTACGTTGTCGCCATGCAGAGCGGACACCGGGATGGACACGACCCGGTCGGCACTCCACCCGAGCGAGGTGGTCATGTCGGTGAACTCGGTGCGGATCTCGCCGAACACCTTCTCGGGGTCATCGACGAGGTCGATTTTGTTGACCGCGAGCACGAGACGCGGGACCCCGAGCAGCGCCATCACCGCGGCGTGGCGACGGGTCTGCGAGATGACACCCTTACGCGCGTCGACGAGCAGGATCACCAACCCGGCGGTCGATGCCCCGGAGACCGTGTTCCGGGTGTACTGGACGTGCCCGGGAGTGTCGGCGAGTACAAAAGACCTTGTCGGCGTGGCGAAGTACCGGTAGGCGACGTCGATGGTGATGCCCTGTTCACGCTCGGCGCGCAGGCCGTCGACCAGAAGAGACAGGTCCGGCTGATCGAGACCTCGGTCGACCGAAGCTCGGGTGACCGCGTCGATCTGATCGGCCAGAACCGATTTGGTGTCGTAGAGCAGCCGACCCACGAGGGTGGACTTGCCGTCGTCGACGCTGCCCGCAGTGGCCAGACGCAGTAGGTCCGGAGCATGCAATTCAGAGGCGTTTGTCATCAGAAATAGCCTTCGCGTTTACGGTCTTCCATGGCAGCCTCGGACACCCGGTCG
Source organism: Williamsia soli (assembly GCF_017377795.1). Classification (GTDB taxonomy): domain Bacteria; phylum Actinomycetota; class Actinomycetes; order Mycobacteriales; family Mycobacteriaceae; genus Williamsia; species Williamsia soli. The sequence goes on from NZ_JAFRDR010000004.1 coordinate 283,786, forward strand.
TCACCACGGGTGGCGCCGCGTTCGGTCAGGCGAGATGCGGCGACCTCGGCCAGGACGGCTTCGTTGTCGGCCGCGTCGGACAGGACGGCGCCGGTGGTAGAACCGTCGCCGACCGTGCGGTAACGGACCGAGAGGGTCTTCAGCTCTTCACCTTCGGCAGGACCGCCCCAGGGGCCAGGGGTCATCCACATGCCGTCGCGCGAGTAGACGGGCCGCTCGTGCGCGTAGTAGATCGAGGGCAGGAGTACCTGTTCGCGAGCGATGTACCGCCACACGTCGAGCTCGGTCCAGTTCGACAGCGGGAAGACACGGACATGCTCGCCCGGCGCATGCTTGCCGTTGTACAGGTTCCACAGCTCGGGTCGCTGACGTTTGGGGTCCCACTGGCCGAACGCGTTGCGTAGCGAGAAGATCCGCTCCTTGGCGCGAGAGCGTTCCTCATCGCGGCGCGCTCCGCCGAAGACCGCATCGAACCGGTTCTCGGTGATCCCGTCGAGCAGGGGCACGGTCTGCAGCGGGTTCCGGATCCCGTCCGGGCGCTCGGAGAGGCGTCCGTCGGCGAGGTAGTCCTCGACCTTGGCCACATGCAGGCGGAGGTTGTGGCGCTCGACGACAGCGTCGCGGAACTCCAGGACCTCAGGCAGGTTGTGTCCGGTGTCGACGTGCAGCAGCGAAAACGGCAGCGGCGCAGGCCAGAACGCCTTCAATGCCACGTGCAGCAGCACCGTGGAGTCCTTGCCACCCGAGAAGAGGATCACGGGGCGCTCGAACTCGCCCGCGACCTCGCGGAAGATGTGGATGGCCTCGGACTCGAGTGCGTCCAGGGTGGTGAACTCGTCGTCTGTGTCCACCGGCAGCAGATCGGTGCTCTGTTCAACGGTCATGAGGCGTGCAACCCGCATTCTGTTTTGGCAAGACCGGCCCAACGGCCGCTTCGAGGATCAGCGCCATCCACCGGCTTACTGGTGCACGGGGCGCAGCCGATGGAGGGGTACCCCTCGTCGACAAGGGGATTGACCAGGACACCGTTGGCGTCGATGTACTCCTGGAACTGCTCGTCTGACCACGCCGCGAGCGGATTGATCTTCACCAGTCCGAAGGCGTCGTCGAAGGAGATCAGCGGTGCGTTGGCGCGGGTGGGCGACTCCACCCGGCGGATACCGCTGACCCAGGCCTGGTAGCCGGACAACTCACGCTTGAGCGGCACCACCTTTCGCAGGCGGCAGCATTCTCCGGGGTTGGTGGCGAACAGATTGCGACCGACGGTGGCATCCTGTTGCGCGACAGATTGTTCGGCTTTCGCGTTGACGATCTCGACGCCGTAGACATGTTCGACGGCGTCGCGCGTGCCGAGGGTTTCGGCGAAGTGATATCCAGTGTCGAGGAACAGCACCTTGAGCTTGTCCCCTCCGAGTTGCTCGGAGTCGATCGCCGCGGCCGCGACATCGATGAGCACGGCATCCTGCATGTTCGACGCGACGATGAAGTCGCTGCCGAAGGTGTCGGCCGTCCAACGCAACAGATCCTGTGCCGACGCGTCCGGCCCGAGTTGAGCGGCACCCTGTTCGGCAAGGTCACGCAACTTCGCCTCGTCGCGAATAGCGGTACTCATCGCAATTCCTCCTCATCGGCGCGAACCGCCCACTCCGCAAACCGTTCGCCCTCGTTCCGTTCCTTGATGAAGTTCCGGACCACCCGGTCCATGTAGTCGCCGATCTCTCCCGAGAGCACCTTGTGCTGGCGCAACTTTCGGCCGAAAGCCGAATCTTGTCCGAGGCTGCCGCCGAGATGGACCTGGAACCCGTCAACGGTGTTGCCGTCGCCATCCTCGACCAACATGCCCTTGAAGCCGATGTCGGCGATCTGAGCGCGGGCGCACGAATTGGGGCAACCGTTGATGTTGACGGTGATCGGCACGTCGAGCTGCTCATTGACATCTGCGAGTCGCTTCTCGAGCTCGGGCACCAGCACCTGCGACCGCTTGCGGGTCTCGGTGAACGAGAGCTTGCAGAACTCGATACCCGAGCAGGCCATCAGGTTCCGTCGCCACGGCGAGGGCCGGGCCTCGAGTCCGTGGGGGGCGATCTCCTCGATGAGCTGCTCGACCTTGTCGTCGGGAACGTCGAGAACGACCAACTTCTGGTACGGCGTGAAGCGGATCCGATTCGACCCTGCGCGCTCGGCGGCGTCGGCCACGGCGGTCAGCTTCGTCCCGGACACACGGCCTGCGATGGCGGCGAATCCGACGGAATTCAGCCCGCTCTTGAGTTTCTGGACACCGATGTGGTCACGCGGCGCGGTCAGCGGGATCGGGGCGGGACCGTCGACCAGTTTGCGGCCGAGGTACTCGTCCTCGAGCACCTGGCGGAACTTCTCGATGCCCCAGTCCTTGATCAGGAACTTCAGGCGAGCCTTGGTGCGCAGCCGGCGGTAACCGTAGTCGCGGAAGACCGAGACGACGGCCTCCCACACGTCGGGGACCTCGTCGAGTGGGATCCAGGCGCCGACGCGTTGGGCGAGCATCGGGTTGGTGGACAGGCCGCCACCGACCCAGAGATCCAGTCCCGGACCGTGTTCGGGGTGGTTGACGCCGATGAAGGCGACGTCGTTGATCTCGTGGGCGACGTCCTGCAGACCGGAGATGGCCGTTTTGAACTTGCGGGGGAGGTTGGAGTATTTCGGGTCGCCGATGTACCGGCGGACGATCTCGTCGATCGCCGGGGTCGGGTCGAGGACCTCGTCGGTGGCTTCTCCGGCCAGCGGTGAACCGAGGATGATGCGCGGGCAGTCGCCGCAGGCCTCGGTGGTCTTGAGACCGACCGATTCGAGCCGCTCGAAGATCTCGGGGACGTTCTCGATGTTGATCCAGTGGTACTGGACGTTCTCGCGGTCGGAGAGATCGGCGGTGTCGCGGGCGAACTCGGTGGACAACTGCCCGACCGTGCGGAGCTGCTCGGTGCTCAGCGCCCCGCCGTCGCAGCGGACCCGCATCATGAAATGCCGGGCCTCGAGGAGGTCGAGGTTGTCATCGCCGGTCCACGTACCGTCGTAGCCTTCGGCGCGCTGGGTGTAGAGCCCCCACCAGCGCATCCGACCACGCAGATCGCCCTTGTCGATGGAGTCGAAACCCTGCTTGGAGTAGATGTTCTCGATCCGGGCCCGGACGTTGAGCGGATTGTCGTCCTTCTTGGCCTGCTCGTTGGCGTTGAGCGGCTCGCGATATCCGAGAGCCCACTGCCCTTCTGCGCGCCGTTTCGCGGGGCGTGCCCGCTTGGCCGGTTTCCCGGGGGCGTCGGCAGTCGACGTCATGGATGCTCCTGTCTGGCGGACCCGGGGCAGCCGCGAACATGTGCCGATGGCACCCGGAGTCCTGCAAATGGATTAAGGGGAGGGCGGTAGTCGCACGTGTTCAGACCTGCGCGAACCCGGGCTGCGGGTCGCTACGGAACGTGCGGACTAGTTACGACACAGCGCGCTGCATGCACGCTTGAGGTCAATGTGCCGCCGCATCGCGAGCCACACCCCTTGAGAAGTCACGTCGCCCATAGTGCCACGGCCTCCCTTGGTGCGTCTACTTGGGCTTAGTTCGACTCATGGCGAGTCGAAGTGCATTGCCAGCCGGTCTTTGAGTTTCCAACAACAACGATGTGGGGCTCATTCCCCGGGCGGCGGAGTTTGTGACTTCTTGAGGTCGCGTCCCCACTTCACTGCGGCCAGGATGATCTTGATCCCCACGCCCACCACGATCAGGTTGAGCACCATCTGCACGGTCACCACTGCACGCGATACGTCGACAGAGGCGGTGATGTCCCCGAAACCGACGGTCGCGAACACCGAGATCGTGAAGTACAGCGAGCTCATCCGCGACAGCGGCTCATTGAACTGAGCCGGGTCGTTGACCGAGAGCATGTAATACCCGAGGGAGAACGCGAGTAAGTAGATCGGCGCGATGATCGCCAATGCCTCGATGGCTTTGACCGCGGGCGTGGCCGACCGCATGATCTGTCCGATCTGCCATACCGCGGTCAGCAGGGCGACCCCGAGAAACGCCACCACGATGGCCAGTCCCGCCCAGTCGTCGAAGGACTTCCACGGCAGAGCGAAATACGCCACGAGATAGGCGACGACCGTGGCGAGCGAGCGCAGCGACGTCAGTACGAGGAGTCGCTTCGGCCACACGATCTTTGTGTTTGTCCCGCTGGACGGTGTCATCAGTGAACCCCCGGTCGATCGCGGCCGGTGCATTTGGCGTTGCGAGCGGCCCTGCTGGGATGATCGAACCACGATGTCGAACATTCTGATCCCGCGATCGCACACCGAGACACCTCTCGGGCTCTATATCCATGTCCCGTTCTGCGCGACGCGCTGTGGATACTGCGACTTCAACACCTATACGGCCGGCGAACTCGGGACGGCGGCGTCGACCGATCAGTGGCTGACCGCCCTCGACGGCGAGCTGGCGATGGCGGCGCGACAACTGGCGCCCGTGCGGCCGGTGTCCACGATCTTCGTCGGCGGTGGCACCCCATCGCTGCTGGGGGCCGAGGGGCTCGGCGAGGTCCTGACCTCGGTGCGGCGGTACTTCGACATCGCGCCGGGCGCGGAGATCACCACCGAGTCAAATCCGGAGTCGACGTCACCGGGGTTTTTCGAGGGGATCGCCGGGAGCGGTTTCACCCGCGTCTCGCTCGGCATGCAGTCGGCCGCAAGTCACGTGCTCAAAGTTCTCGACCGCACGCACACGCCGGGCCGGGCGGTGGCCGCGGCCCTCGAGGCACGTGCTGCAGGCATCGAGCACGTGAACCTCGATCTCATCTACGGAACGCCGGGGGAGCGAGACGAAGACCTGCGCGCATCACTCGATGCCGTCCTGGCAGCCGGGGTAGACCACGTCTCCGCCTACGCGCTGATCGTCGAAGACGGCACGGCGCTGGCGCGCAAGGTCCGTCGCGGCGAGCTACCGGCTCCGGACGACGACGTACTGGCCTCGCGCTACGAGATGATCGATTCAACTCTGACCGCGGCAGGCATGCAGTGGTACGAGGTGTCGAACTGGGCGAGTACCGGGGTTCCCGACGCGCTGTGCCGCCACAATCTCGGCTACTGGAACAGCGCGGACTGGTGGGGCGCGGGCCCTGGAGCGCACTCACACGTTGCCGGTGTTCGCTGGTGGAATCACAAGCACCCGGCAAGATACGCCGCGGCGGTGGGCGCGGGCGAACTCCCGGTAGCCGGGACGGAAGAGTTGACGACAGATGATCAGCACACCGAACGCGTGATGCTCACCCTTCGCCGTTCGACGGGGCTGCCGTGGGACGAACTGGACGCCACCGAGCAGCGGCGTGCGCGCCAGACCATCGCCGATGGGCTCACCGAACTCGTCGGACAGTCCCTGGTTCTGTCCAACCGTGGTCGTCTGCTTGCCGATGGGGTGGTTCGAAACCTGTTGGCGGGGTAGCGAAGTCGTCCGCCGGTGGCGCCGGTGACGCGCTCTGCTGCGTGAGGGCGGACATGTTGTCGAGGTCGAGCAATCGCGCGTGGATCACATGACGGTTACGCAGCGCAGAACGGACGGCTCGGTGGAGACCGTCTTCGAGGTACATGTCGCCGTTCCAGCGCACCGCGTGCGCGAACAGGTCGCCGTAGAACGTCGAGTCCTCCGAGAGAAGTTTGTCCAGAGCCAGCACCGTGGTGACGGTGATCAGTTGGTCGAGCCGCAGCTGGCGCGGCGGGATCTTGGCCCAGTCGCGGATCGACAGCTGATGGTCCGGGTACGGCTTGCCATCGCGGACGCCTTTGAAGATCACCGGTTCACCGTATCCGTTCCGGGTCGCCGTAGACTGGATCAACACTGAGGGTTGGAGGTGAACTGCTCATGTCGAGCACCGATGAACGTCGCTTCGAGGTTTTGCGCGCAATCGTCACCGATTACGTGGCAACCCAGGAACCGATCGGATCGAAAGCGCTTGTCGAACGCCACCATCTCGGCGTGTCCAGTGCCACAGTCCGCAACGACATGGCGGTACTCGAAGCCGAGGGATACATCACACAGCCACATACGAGCTCGGGTCGGGTGCCCACCGACAAGGGGTACCGGCTGTTCGTCGACCGGATCAGCGAGGTCAAGCCGATCTCGCAGGTCGAACGTCGAGCGATCCTCAGCTTCCTCGATTCCGGCGTCGATCTGGACGACGTCCTGCGCCGCTCGGTACAACTCCTTGCACAGCTGACCCGGCAGGTCGCGGTCATCCAGTACCCGGTGCTCTCGTCGTCGGCGGTGCGGCACCTCGAAGTCGTCGCGCTGACCCCGTCCCGATTGCTCCTGGTGGTCATCACCGACACCGGGCGCGTCGAGCAACGCATGGTCGAATTGGGCGCTGACCTCGGAGACAACGACATCGCGCGGTTGCGCGACATGTTCTCGGCGGCGTTGAACGGGCAACGCCTCGAGGTCGCCTCACACGCGGTGGCGGAGCTGGCGAACCAGGCCCCCGAAGACCTCCGGCAGCCGTTCATCCGGGTCGCTACCGTCCTGGTCGAGACGCTCGTCGAGCGGTCCGCAGACCGCCTCGTGCTCGGCGGTACCTCGAATCTGACCAGGGCCGCCGCTGACTTCGCGCCGATGGCCGGTGCGATGGGCTCGGTCCTCGAAGCGCTCGAAGAGCAGGTGGTGGTGCTCAAACTGTTGGCAGCCACCCAGAACTCCGGGACCGTCACGGTTCAGATCGGCGAGGAGACCCGCGAAGAGAACCTGCGGGGAACCGCGGTGGTTTCCACCGGGTACGGTGCCTCGGGAACAGTGTTCGGTGGTCTCGGGGTACTCGGCCCGACCCGAATGGACTATCCGGGAACGATTGCCTCGGTCGCCGCCGTTGCCAGATATGTCGGCGAGGTCCTGGCCGACCGGTGACGTGCAGAGCCGCACGGACGCCGCAGACAGACAACACGCTTACGAAGAGAGAACGGACAACACACCGCCGTGGCACGTGATTACTACGGGATTCTTGGGGTGGACAGGGGCGCGAGCGATCAGGAGATCAAACGCGCCTACCGCAAGCTCGCCCGCGAACTGCATCCCGACGTCAACCCTGACGAGTCTGCCCAGACCAGATTTCAGGATGTGTCGGCCGCATACGAGGTACTGACAGACCCGGACAAGCGCCGCATCGTCGACGCCGGCGGAGATCCGCTGGAATCGGCCGGCGCCGGCGGGTTCGGTGGGTTCGGCAACGGCGGCCGCACCGGTGGCCTCGGAGACGTCTTCGAGGCATTCTTCGGTGGCGCCGGCGGAGGCAGTAGAGGGCCCCGGGGTCGGGTACAACCCGGTTCAGATGCGCTGCTGCGTATGAAGCTCGATCTTGACGAATGCGCCGCGGGCGTCAGCAAAGAGGTCCGCGTGGACACCGCGGTCCTGTGTGACGTGTGCACGGGTAAGGGAACCAACGGCAACAGCAAGCCGGTGACCTGCAGCACATGTAAGGGCGCAGGCGAGATCCAATCGGTCCAGCGGTCGTTTCTCGGCCAGGTCATGACGTCGCGCCCCTGCCCGACCTGTAACGGTGCGGGCGAGACAATTCCGGATCCTTGCCACAAATGCGGCGGCGACGGGCGGGTGCGGTCCGAGAGGACACTGACGGTGAAGATCCCCGCCGGTGTCGGCGAAGGCATGCGGGTGCGCCTGGTCGGTCAGGGCGAGGTCGGCCCCGGCGGCGGTGCCGCCGGCGACCTCTACGTCGAGGTGGCGGAGAAGCAGCACTCGGTGTTCGTCAGAGATGGCGACGACCTGCATTGCACCATCCGGGTTCCGATGGTCGACGCCGCGCTCGGCGGATCCATCGACATCGACACCATTCTCGGCGGGTCCACCAACGTCACGATCGACCCGGGTACGCAGCCTGGTCAGATCGCCAAGGTGCGTGGGCAGGGCATGCCGCATCTGCACACCGGTGTTCGAGGGGCGCTTCACGTGCATCTCGACGTTGTCGTGCCCACCCGCCTCGATGCCCAGCAGGTCGCGAAACTCAAGGAATATCAGAAGCTGGCGGTCGGGGAGCAGATCGAGCTGGTAACCGCAGGATCCTCCAACACCGGTGGACTGTTCTCGCGGCTGCGTAACGCCTTTGCCGGGCGCTGACCACTGTCGATGAGCCCACCGGTGTTCTGGGTCGATGTGGTTCCCGGTGCGGAGTCCCTGGTGCGACTGGACGGCGACGAAGGTCGTCACGCGGTGACCGTGACCAGACTGATCGCGGGAGAACGGATCATCGTTTCCGACGGTGCCGGCACTGCCGGGCTCTGTGAAGTGGTCCACACCGTCGGGAAGAGTTCGCTCGAGGCCAGGGTTCTCGAGGTCGCCGTGACGCCGGCGCCGACGCCGACCGTGACGATCGTGCAGGCACTGCCCAAGTCGGAGCGTTCGGAGCTGGCCGTCGACCTCGCCACCGAGGCGGGCGTGGATGCGATCGTGCCGTGGCAGAGTGCACGCTGTGTGTCGAAGTGGGTTGGTCCCAAAGCGGAAAAAGGGGTTGCCAAGTGGCAGTTTGCCGCCAGGGCGGCAGCCAAACAGAGCCGACGCGCCTACATCCCCGAAATCTCACCCCTTGCCACCACCAAGGACGTTGCCGCGAGAGCCCAGTCCGTGATCGATGGCGGCGGTGTGGTCGCGGTGCTCCACGAGGGAGCGGCGACGAGTCTTTCCGCGCTTCCGCTGGCGACGGCGACGCAGATCATGCTCGTGGTCGGACCTGAAGGTGGACTGGACGTTTCCGAGATCGCAGCGCTGACCGCGGTCGGCGCGACCTCGGTCCTGCTCGGTCCCGAGGTGCTGCGCACCTCCAGTGCGGGGGCCGTAGCCCTGGGAGCGATCGGTGCGTTGACGTCCAGGTGGAATGTCGGGCCGGGCTGGCGTGCACCATGAAACGCGTCAAACTCGCTTACGGCGAACGTAACTCGCAGTTCGGGCACCTCTACCTTCCGCCCGCCCCCGGTGACGGACCGGTTCCGCTCGTCGTGCTGGTGCACGGCGGATACTGGAGTACCGAGTTCGCTCTCACGATCGAGTCCGCCATCGCCAGAGACCTCGCCGACCGCGGGGCGATCGTGTGGAACATCGAGTACCGCAGGGTAGGGGAAGACGGCGGCGGATGGCCGCGGACCGGCAACGACGTGATCGCAGCGCTCTCGGCCCTCGACGCCCCGGTTCGATATGCCCTGCCGGAGGACATCGCCGGCCGGGTTGCCTGGTCGGACGTCAGCGTGATCGGTCATTCCGCAGGAGGACAGCTCGCCGTCTGGGCGGTGTCCCGGTTGGGGGCGAAGACGAAGCGGGCCGCAGTCACCACCGTCATCGCTCAAGCCGCGGCGCTGGACCTGTGCTTCCGTGATCGTCCGGCCCGACCATCGCTCCGGGCACTCATGGGGGCATCGATCGCGCAGGCGCCCCAGCTCTACGCCGACGCCTCACCCGTGGATCAACCACCGTTTCCCGCCCATGTGGTGGCCATCCACGGCGACCTCGACACCTCCTTGCCCGCCGAGATCAGCCGGGACTATGTTCGCCGGGCATCGGCCGCCGGTCAGTCCGCGGAATTGATCATCGTCGCTGGTGAGGGCCACGACGTGTTCGTCGATCCACGCAGTCGCGGCCACCTCGAGACCGTCCGTGTCCTCGGATTGCCGCGTCGGACGAAATATTGAGGCGAAACAGGGCGTTCGGTGGACGTAGAATCGTGGCACAAGCATCACTGGCAGAGCAGGAGAAGCAACTTTCGTGAGAGATGACAACAGCGCAACCCGGGCTGATCACAGCGCGGCCGGGAGTCAGGTGCGCGGCGCGGTGACCACAACGCTCGAAGTGTCGCCCGATGTCATTTTCGGACTGCTCGGTGCCGGCGACAAGAACCTCCGTGAACTCGAATCGCATCTCGCGGCCGACATCCACGTGCGCGGCAACGCGGTGAAGTTCACCGGCGAACCGGCGGACGTGGCGATCGCTGAGCGAGTCGTGTCCGAACTGGTGTCCGTGGTCCGTCGCGGTACGGAGCTGAACCCCGATCTCGTGCGGCACAGCGTCCGTATGCTCACCGACGGCTCCGGGGAATCCCCGGCCGAGGTGCTGAGCCTGGACATCCTCTCCCGGCGCGGCAAGACCATTCGGCCCAAGACGCTCAATCAGAAGCACTACGTGGACGCCATCGACAAGAACACGATCGTGTTCGGGATGGGACCGGCGGGTACGGGTAAGACCTATCTCGCGATGGCCAAGGCGGTCCAGTCGTTGCAGAGGAAAGAGGTCAGCCGGATCATCCTGACCAGGCCCGCCGTGGAGGCGGGCGAGCGACTCGGATTCCTGCCCGGCACGCTGCACGACAAGATCGACCCGTATCTACGCCCGCTCCACGACGCCCTGCACGACATGATGGACCCGGAGGCGATCCCGAAGCTGATGGAGGCCGGTGTCATCGAGGTCGCGCCACTGGCCTACATGCGTGGCCGCACCCTGAACGACGCGTTCATCATCCTCGACGAGGCGCAGAACACGACCGCCGAGCAGATGAAGATGTTCCTCACCAGGCTCGGATTCGGCTCGAAGATCGTCGTCACCGGCGACGTCACCCAAGTCGACCTCCCATCGGGTGGCTCGGAGAGTGGTTTACGGGCCGCGGCGCGCATCCTCGAGGGCATCGAGGACATCCAGTTCTCGCAACTGACGAGTGCCGACGTGGTGCGGCACCGCCTGGTCGCCGACATCGTCGACGCGTACGGCAGGGAAGAGGCCACCAACGAGCTGCACGGCAATCGCGCCCAGCGGCGCGCCGGCGGTGGACGCAGCCGATGAGGATCCCTGCCGATGCCTGGAGGCAGTCGTGAGTATTGAGGTATCGAACGAGTCCGGTGTCGAGGTGCCGGAGGAGATGCTGATCGACGTCGCGACCTTCGCTCTCGGTCGTATGGACGTGCATCCGGCCGCGGAACTGTCGATGGTGCTCGTGGACAACGAGACGATGGCCGAACTCCACATGCGGTGGATGGACCTGCCCGGGCCGACCGACGTCATGAGTTTCCCGATGGACGAGCTCAGTCCCGGAGGCCGCCCCGACACCGCCGGTCCCGGACCGTCGATGCTCGGCGACATCGTGTTGTGTCCCGAGTTCGCGGCGGAGCAGGCCGCGACGGCGCGGCACTCGACCGATCACGAGCTGTCGGTGCTGACTGTGCACGGCGTACTGCATCTCCTGGGGTTCGATCACGCCGAACCCGAGGAAGAAAAGGCGATGTTCGGCCTGCAGGGGCAGATCATCGAGGATTGGTACGACGACCGCCGCGCTCGTGCCCGCGCCGCCCGGATGGCCGAAAAAGACGCAAAACTGCTGCACAGTACTGGTTTCGGAGAAAACACCCCGGACTCCGGGGAGAGCTGATCAACCGTGTTGTCTGACGTGTTACCACTGCTTGCCGCAGTGGCGCTCGTGCCTATCGGCGGGTTGTTCGCCGCCATCGACAATGCCTTGATGACAGTGTCGCCCGCCCGCGTCGACGATCTCATCAAGGACGGCAGGCCGGGTGCGCGCAGACTGCGCGAGGTGCTCTCCGACCGGCCGAAGTACGTGGCGTTGACGGTCCTCTTGCGCATCGGATGTGAAACGGCCGCAACGGTATTCGCGGCGGTGTACGCGATCGGTGTGCTCGGGTCTCCCGGGGGGATCGTGGTGGCGATAGCCGCGATGGCTGTGGTCAGTTACGTGATCATCGGCGTGGGTCCGCGCACTCTCGGTAGCCAGCACGCGTATTCGATCGCGGTGAACTCCGCTGCCGTGCTGCAGGCGATCGGCGTGCTGCTGACGCCGTTGACCCGGTTGCTCATCATGATCGGTAACGCGGTGACACCGGGTAAGGGATTCCGCAACGGACCGTTCGCCACCGAAGTCGAGCTTCGGGAAGTGGTCGACATGGCCGAGCTCACCGGCGTGGTCGCAGCAGGTGAGCGACGGATGATCCAGTCCGTATTCGACCTCGGCGACACGAGCGCTCGCGAGGTGATGGTTCCCCGCGGTGAGATGGTCTGGATCGAGGCGGACAAGACGGCCGCCCAGGCCACCTCCCTCGCGGTGCGCTCGGGCCACTCGCGGTTGCCGGTGATCGGTGAGAACCCGGACGACGTCCTGGGTGTCGTCTACCTCAAAGACCTCGTCCAACGTGGGTTGCCGCCGGCACAACCGACCGCTGTCGAGGTACGCGAATTGATGCGCGAGCCCGAGTTCATCCCGGACTCCAAACCGCTCGACAAGGTGCTCGCCGACATGCAGCGTAGCCGGAACCACATGGCGTTGCTGGTGGACGAATACGGTGGCATCGCCGGACTGGTCACCATCGAGGATGTACTGGAAGAGATCGTCGGTGAGATCAACGACGAGTACGACACCGACGAGGTGCCGCCCATCGAGGCCCTCGACGACGAGTCCGGCGGTTATCGGGTGTCGTCGCGCCTGCCGATCGATGACCTGGCCGAGTTGTTCGACGTCGAGATCGAGGAAGACGAGGTCGAGACGGTCGGGGGCCTGTTCGGTCTGGTGCTGGGCCGGGTGCCCCTCCCCGGTGCGACTGTGACCCTGCACGGCCTGCAACTGTTGGCCGAAGGCGGCCCCAATCGTCAAGGGCGGGTGCGTATCACGTCGGTGATCGTGCACAAGGTGGTCGAGAAGGAACTAGAGAAGAAGAAGAAACGCAAGAAGAAGCGCGAAGAGCGCGCCGACGACGCCGCTGCCGCGCAGGCCGACGCCGATGCGGCGGACAACGCGGAGTCGGGCAGCCCGGAGAGGGATGACGATGCTGCGGCGCATGCGAGTTCCGATCAGCCGGACACCACCGGGACAGCCGAACGAACCACGCACTTACACGAGGAAGCGTCATGAGCACAGAGACGGCCGCACCAGAGCTCGATGACGAGGACCAGAAGTTGTTGACACTTGCCCGGGGCGCAATGGGTCGCGCCGAGGCGAAGACCGGCGCCGCGGTGCGCGACACCGATGGCCGGACCTATGCGGCAGCCCCGGTGACGCTGGCGGCGCTCGATCTGTCCGCTCTACAGGTGGCCGTGGCGATGGCCGTCTCTTCGGGAGCCCCGGGATTCGAGGCCGCGGTGTTGGTGGGAACAGCCGAAGGCGCCGGCGATCCGGGTCTGGCCGCGCTCGCCGAGGTCAGCGCCGATGCCTACGCGGTCATGGTCGCCGCCGTATGAGCGACAACGAGTTCCGTTCAGGCTTCGTATGTTTTGTCGGCAGACCCAACACGGGCAAGTCGACGCTGACCAACGCACTGGTGGGCGAGAAGATCGCGATCACCTCGAGTCGTCCGCAGACGACGAGGCACACGATCCGCGGCATCGTCAATCGGGATGACACCCAATTGATCCTTGTCGACACCCCGGGTCTGCACCGCCCCCGGACTCTGCTGGGCAAGCGGCTCAACGACCTGGTGCGGGACACGTATTCGGAGGTCGACGCGATCGGACTCTGCATCCCGGCCGACGAGAAGATCGGCCCCGGGGACCGCTGGATCGCCGAGCAGCTCAAGGAGATGGCGCCCAAGACCCCGATTGTCGGGCTGGTCACGAAGATCGACAAGGTGAAGCCGGAGCGCATCGCGCAGCAGCTGATGGCGATCTCTGCTCTGCTCGGGCCGGATGCGGAGGTGGTGCCGGTCTCGGCAGTCAAAGGCAAGCAACTCGACGTCGTCGTGGACGTCTTCCGCGGCTTGATGGAACCGGGCCCGGCGTTCTACCCGGACGGCGAACTCACCGACGAGCCCGAAGAGACGTTGATGGCGGAGTTCATCCGGGAAGCAGCACTCGAGGGCATCCACGACGAGCTGCCGCACTCGCTGGCCGTGGTCATCGAGGAGGTCATCGAGCGCGAGCGCGACGACAACCAGACCCCGATGATCGATGTCCACGCGATTCTGTATGTCGAGCGCAGCAGCCAGAAGGGCATCATCATCGGCAAGCACGGCGCCAGACTCAAAGAGGTCGGGACCGTTGCCCGCAAGCAGATCGAGAAAGTGCTCGGCGCCAAGGTCTATCTCGATCTCCACGTGAAGATCGCCAAGGACTGGCAACGCGATCCGAAGCAGATGGGCAAGCTCGGTTTCTAGATCTGTCAGGCCGTAGGACAGGACCGAGAACGGCAGGGTTCAATATCCCGTATGGGAGATCCTGAGCGGGGCGAGTCCGAGCTTAACCACGAACGCCCGCCAGGCGCGCTGGATCTCGGTGTCCAGCAGGCGCTGCGGTCGTGGAAGCTGTGGATTCTGCCGCTGGCGGTCGTCGTCGGTGTGATGGGACTGCTCGGCGCGATGTACATGGCGCCCGTCGTCAATCCACAGGAGCACCTGACCGATTACCCGATCGTGATCGTCAACGACGACGTCGGTGCGCCGGAACCCGGTGGCGGTGCGGAGCAGAACCTCGGCGCACAGCTGGTCGACGGTTTCAGGAGCAGCGTCGAGAAGCAGTATCCCGGAAAGTTCGACCTCGAAGTGGTCGACCGGAACACCGCACTGACCCGCCTGGACAACGCGCAGGCTTACGGCGCCATGATGATTCCGAGCGACTTCAGCGCGTCGAGCTTCGCCTTCCTCGGCTCGGCCATCGGCAACGACAAGGTCGATCAACCTGTGATCGAGGTGCTGACCAATCCCGGGGTCGGTGCCATCGCGAACGAGATCACCGCGACCTTCTTCACCCAGGCGATGCCGCAGTTGAACGAACAGTTCGGTCAGCAACTGACCGCGGCGCTCACCGCGCAAACCGACGCTGCGGGCGTGAGGATCACCGGTGCCGGCCTGACCGGCATAGCGAACCCCATCGACGTGCAGGTCAGTGCGGCGAACCCACTGCCTGACAACGCCGGTAGTGGCCTGACCGCGTTCTATTACGCACTGCTGCTGATCCTGGCGGGTTTCACCGGCACCATGATCATCCAGACCATCATCGACGGTCGGCTCGGATTCGGCCCCATCGAGTTGGGGCCCGTCTACGAGCTCAGAAAGCGCATACCCATCTCCAGGCTGGGGACGCTGGTGGTCAAGTGGTGGACCGTCTTCCTGGTCGCGTTGATCATGTCGGCGCTCTTCGTGGGGATCTGTACCTGGGTGGGCATGTACACCCCGAACAAGATGGCGCTCTGGATGTTCGGAGTGCTGGTCATCACCGCGGTCGGTGTGATGGCGACGTCGATCATCGCGATCTTCGGCAGTGCCGGGCTGATCATCAATCTCGTGTTCTTCGTGATCCTGGGACTGCCGACCTCCGGCGGCACCGTGCCGTTGGAAGCCGAGGCCGGATTCTTCCGCGGACTGGCGGTGATCGAGCCGCTGCATCAGGCGTTCATGGGTGCCCGGTCGATTCTCTTCTTCGACGCCAACGCCGCCGCCGGTCTGGGCAACGCCCTGATCATGTTCTCGATCTTCCTGGTGGTCGGGCTGGTGATCGGTCCGATCGCCTGCATCTTCTATGACCGTAAGGGGCTGATCCGGCGGCCACCGGAGCCGATCGCAGCGCCTGCCCATGCCGCCGACGCCTGAGGACGCATGTCGCGGACCACTTCGTCGGTGGTCGGTGGAAGAATGACCCGGTGAGGTTGTATCGAGATGAGGCAGTCGTGCTTCGCCAGCACAAGCTGGGGGAGGCCGACCGCATCATCACGCTGCTCACCAAGGAGCACGGTCTCGTTCGCGCGGTCGCCAAGGGTGTGCGGCGTACCCGCTCGAAGTTCGGAGCGCGCCTCGAACCGTTCGCCCACGTCGACGTCCTGCTGCATCCGGGCCGCAACCTCGACATCGTCACTCAGGTGTACAGCCTCGACACCTTCGCCTCGGCCATCGTGTCCGACTACGGCCGATACACCACGGCCTGCGCGATCCTGGAAACCGCGGAGCGGCTCGCCGGAGAAGAGCGGGCCCCGGCCGCTCGGCTCCAGCGGTTGACGGTCGGCGCGCTACGGGCGGTCGCAGGCGGCGAGCGTCCCAAAGAACTCGTCCTCGACGCCTTCTTGCTCAGGGCCATGGATTTCGCCGGTTGGATGCCTGCCTTGGAGAACTGCGCACGCTGTGGCGATTCCGGGCCTCACCGCGCTTTTCACGTCGCCGTCGGTGGAGCGGTCTGTGTGCACTGTCGACCTCCTGGCGCGGCCACTCCGTCACCCGGGGTCCTGGATCTGATGGATGCGCTCTACCGTGGCCAGTGGGAACACACCACCGAGGTGACCGAGTCGGCTCGTCGGCAGGCCAGTGGCCTCACCGCGGCGCATCTGCAGTGGCATCTGGAGCGCCAACTGCGCACGCTGCCGTTGATCGAGCGCGAGGCGCCGCACCGCGGTCTCACCTTCTCCGGTGTGAACGCCGACACCGGAAGAAAGGACGCACGTGATCCAGCGACGGCGCAACACGGCGCAGCAAGCTGAACCGGTAGTACGTCAGATCCGGCCGCCCGATCCACACCCATCCGGCGCGCGTCCGCCTGCCATCCCGGCCGAGTTCGTGCCCAAGCACGTCGCACTGGTGATGGACGGCAACGGTCGGTGGGCGACCGACCGGGGTCTACCCCGCACCGAGGGGCACAAACGCGGCGAGGCGGTCCTGATGGACGCCGTCTGCGGTTGTATCGAACTCGGGGTCGGATGGCTGTCGGCCTATGCGTTCTCCACCGAGAACTGGAGTCGAAGCCCGGATGAGGTGAAGTTCCTGATGGGCTTCAACCGCGATGTGATCCGCCGTAGGCGCGACGAGATGAACGAGATGGGTGTCCGGGTCCGCTGGGCGGGCCGTCGGCCAAGGCTGTGGCGCAGTGTCATTCGCGAACTCGAGATTGCTGAAGAACTCACCAAGGACAACACCGTGATGACTCTGACGATGTGCGTCAACTACGGCGGCAGAGCGGAGATCGCCGACGCCGCCAAGGAGATCGCCCGCAGGGCTGCTGCAGGCACCCTCGACCCCGAGCGGATCACCGAGGCGTCCTTCGCGCGTTACCTCGACGAACCCGACATGCCCGACGTCGACCTGTTCCTGCGCCCGTCGGGAGAGCAGCGCATCTCCAACTTCCTGCTGTGGCAGTCCGCATACGCCGAAATGGTGTACCAGCACAAGCTGTTTCCCGACTTCGATCGTCGAGACCTGTGGGAGGCCTGCATCGAGTACGCCAGCCGCGACCGTCGCTTCGGCGGGGTACCGGGGTCGTCCGGTGGCTGATGTCGACGACGGACCAAGCCTGATCGCCCGCACCGCGGCAGTGTTGTCCACGCAGATGTCGGTACAGCCCGGCGAGGACGACTCGCTGACGGTATATCACCAGGGCACCGTCGTCTCGATACGAGCGCTGGCGCTCGCACCCGGCCTCGAGGTGCTGTCGCTGACCCAGGTACTGGCCTGGGATCTACCGGTCACCGAGCAGTTGCGAAACGACGTCGAGGCGGCCTCGAGTGCGTCGAACTTCGGGACGATCAAGCTCGCAGTCAACGAGGTGACAGCGGATGTGCTGCTGCACTACACCCTTTCCTGCCAGCACACTCAGCGATGAGGCCCTGGCCACGATGCTGATGATGGTGCTCGGTGCAGGTGCCGATGTGGGTGTGAGCATCCGCGGCTAGCCCGTCATCGGAAGGGGCTTGGTCAACGCCTAGGCGCAGGAGTTGCAGCGCCCGAAAACCTCGACGGTGTGACTGATTTCGGTGAACCCGTGTTCGGCGGCGACGTCGATCGCCCATTTCTCCACGACATCGGCCTGGACTTCGACGGTGTTCCCGCAGAGTCGGCAGACCAGGTGGTGGTGATGATGTCCGGTGGAACAGTGCCGGTACAGGCATTCGCCGGAGTCGGTGCGCAGAACGTCGACCTGGCCGGCATCGGCGAGAGCCTGCAGATTGCGATAGACGGTGGTGAGCCCGATGGACTGTCCGGCGGCCTTGAGGTTGTCGTGCAGATCCTGTGCCGAGCGGAACTCGTCACTGCCGGCGAGTAATTCGGCGATCGCACTGCGCTGCTTGGTGGAACGCACCCCGGTCACCGGCCGCTGCTGCGTCTCCGAACTCATGACTTCAGCTCTTCATTGGCGTGAGCTATGGCGTCGGTGACGATGTGGGCGAGGTGGTCGTCGACCAGCGTGTAGAGCACCTCACGACCCGAGCGCTGGCCTTCGACGACGCCGGCTGACTTGAGGACTCGCAAGTGCTGGCTGATCAGGGGTTGCGGTACCGATAGGGCCCCCACCAACTCGTGGACGCACCGGCCACCGGTCAGCAGCTCCAGCACGATTGCGATCCGGACCGGGGCGGACAACGCCCGGAGGAGATCGCCTGCTGCGTCGAGGGCTTTCTTGTCGACGGCGGCCGATCCCGAGACATTGGTCGCCGGTTCGCTGCGGACTGGCTGTGGGGTCACGAGCACTCCAAAATAGGCACTGTTTGATCGAGCAAGCTGTTGGCAACCATTTTCATATGCGCTCGACGCTATGTCAACCGCGCCCTGCTCGCGGCAAGTGTCCGGCGGGCGAAAGGCGCGCCCGTGGCGACCGATAGGCTGGGTACGTGGCAGGCAAAACCAATCTTGTGGATTCCGTGGTCAACCTCTCGAAGCGCCGGGGGTTGGTGTACCAGTGCGGCGAGATCTATGGCGGTACGAAATCGGCGTGGGACTACGGCCCCCTGGGTGTCGAGCTCAAGGACAACATCAAAAAGCAGTGGTGGCGCAACATGGTCACCTCGCGCGACGACGTCGTCGGTCTCGACTCGTCGGTGATCCTGCCCCGCCAGGTGTGGGAGGCCTCCGGTCACGTCGAGACCTTCAGCGACCCCTTGGTGGAATCGCTGCACACTCACAAGCGCTATCGCGCCGATCACCTGATCGAGGCGTACGAGAACAAGCACGGCCACCTGCCGCCCAACGGCCTGGCCGACATCAACGACCCCGACACCGGCCAGCCCGGCTCGTGGACCGAACCGCGTGCGTTCTCGGGTCTGCTGAAGACTTTTCTGGGCCCCGTCGACGATGAAGCGGGACTTCATTACCTGCGTCCGGAGACCGCGCAGGGCATCTTCATCAACTTCAAGAACGTGATGACGACGGCGCGCAAGAAGCCGCCGTTCGGCATCGGCCAGATCGGCAAGAGCTTCCGGAATGAGATCACCCCGGGCAACTTCATCTTCCGGACTCGCGAGTTCGAGCAGATGGAGATGGAATTCTTCGTCAAGCCCGGCGACGACGAGAACTGGCACCAGTACTGGATCGACTACCGCCACCAGTGGTACGTCGACCTGGGAATCGACCCTGACAACCTGCGTCTCTTCGATCACCCCAAAGAGAAGCTCTCGCATTACTCCAAGCGCACGGTGGACGTGGAGTACCGGTTCGGGTTCGCCGGTGGCGAGTGGGGCGAGCTCGAGGGTGTGGCCAATCGCACCGACTTCGACCTCAGTACCCATATGAAGCATTCCGGCGAGGATTTGTCGTTCTTCGATCAGGCGTCCGGCGAGAAGTACGTGCCGTACGTCATCGAACCGGCTGCGGGACTGACTCGATCGCTCATGGCATTCCTGTGCGATGCGTACACCGAGGAGCAGGTTCCGAATGCCAAGGGCGGCACCGATTCCCGCACGGTGCTGAAGCTGGATCGACGGCTGTCGCCGGTCAAGGTCGCGGTGCTTCCGCTCTCTCGCAACGAGCAGCTCTCGCCGAAGGCGAAAGACCTGGCAGCGGAATTACGGAACTACTGGAACGTCGACTTCGACGACGCGCAGGGCATCGGCAAGCGGTATCGCCGCCAGGACGAAGTCGGTACCCCGTTTTGCGTCACCGTCGACTTCGACACCCTCGACGATCAGGCCGTCACGGTGCGCGAACGCGACACCATGACGCAGGAACGAGTGGCGCTCGACAAGGTTGTCGAGTACCTCGCCCCGCGACTGATCGGCTGCTGACACAGGGCACCGCTGCCTATGATCGCTGTAGGCAACGGTGCCTTGTCGAGTTGGGAGCGCTCGTGAATGCAGTTCTGAAGTCCCTGTCCGAAGATGAGTACGTGCTGATTCGGAAGACCAAGAAGAAGCAGCTGGCCGATCTCGACGAAGAGCGGTTGATCAAGCTCCACACGAGGATTCGGCGTGCTCGCAACAAACATGTGACCAATTACCGGCAGGCTGGCGCCGCCAAGGTCGCGAAAAAAGGTGGCAGGGGCGCTGCTCGACCGGCCAACAAGCACAACGCCGCGAAAGCGGAGGCCTTCGAGGCGGCCCTGGGTCGGGTCAGCAAACGGCTGAGCGCTGTTGCCAAACGCAGTGCCGCCGAACTCAAGGACGCGCGGCTGAAGGCGGCGAGTGGGAAGTCGACGAAGCCGAGCTCCGGCGCCAAGGGGCAGGGCAAGGTCATCTCCGCAGGTAAAGACCGGGTCGATGCCACCCGAACGTCCCCGGGACGCAAAAAGCACGAGGCGTCGTCGAAGGCGGCAGGCAAGCGCCGGCAGGCCAAGAAAGACAACCGGTAACCGACCTGTCAGCGGGTCTGGACCGGCCCGCTGACCGTTGAACTGTCTCAATTCGGCCAAGTCTGGGATACTCGGCATTCGTAGTGAGTCGTCGGGTCGCGCATGGGGTGCGGCCGGCAGTGGCGGCGAGAGAGTGGGTAAATCGTGTCCGTGAGTGGAAAAATCGTTCATTTCGATGCCAACAAGGGCTTCGGATTCTTGGCACCCGACGCCGGTGGCTCGGATGTCTTCTTGCACATCAATGACATCGACATCGACGAGCATTCGCTCAAGCCCGGTGCCGCAGTCGAATTCGACATCGAAGAGACGGACCGCGGTTCCAAGGCGGTCAATCTCGTCGTGACCGGTGGGGCACCGGCCGGCGCACCGGATCGCCCTCGGCGTACCGAAGGCGCTCGCGACGGCGGACGCCCGGATCGTCGGCATGATGATCGCGGTAGCGCCCGTGACGATCGACGCAAGCCTGCCCGCAGCGGCGATGCAGCAACACTCGACTCCGGCACGTTCTCCGAGGAGATCACCGAACTGCTGCTCGACGCCTCGGGCACTCTGACCGCGGCGCAGATCCTTGCGATCCGGCAGCGCGTCACCGACTTCGCCATCGCCCGGGGTTGGGTGTTTGACTGACCGTTCGGTGACCGACTTGTCCGCGGGGTTGCCGCCGCAGGTCCTTCGCGCCGAGTATGATGAGTCCGACGTCGAGCGGCTCGTACCCGAAGGGGCGAAGGTCGCGGGGCTGGCTGGTACCCGAAATGACTACCGCAGTGCCTTTGCGCGCGACCGCGCGCGGGTGCTGCATTGTGCGGCGCTGCGTCGTCTCGCGGACAAGACCCAGGTGGTCGGCCCGCACGAAGGTGACACACCGCGCACCCGGCTGACCCATTCGCTCGAGGTCGGGCAGATCGGTCGCGGCATCGCAATCGGCGTCGGCTGCGACCCCGACCTGGTTGATCTGGCCGGCCTCGCACACGACATCGGCCATCCGCCGTACGGACACAACGGCGAACGTGCACTCGACGAAGTCAGTACCGACTTCGGCGGATTCGAAGGTAATGCGCAGAATCTGCGCATCCTCACCCGTCTGGAGCCGAAACTCCTTGATGCGCAAGGTCGCAGCGTGGGACTGAACCTGACCCGTGCGTCGCTCGACGCCACGCTGAAGTACCCGTGGACCCGCCCGAAACCAGGTGCCAAGTTCGGCGCCTACGGTGATGATTCGGAAGTACTGGCCTGGATTCGGGGCGGCCGTAAAGACACCAGGCAGTCGCTCGAATGCCAAGTGATGGACTGGTCTGACGACGTCGCGTACTCGGTCCACGACGTCGAAGACGGCGTGATGGCCGGGCGTATCGATCTGCGGAGTCTCGGTGATCGAACCGAGCAGCGTGATCTCGCCGCGGTCGGGGTGAAGGAGTTCCCCGGGCTCGAGGAGAACGTCCTCATCGAGGCTGCCTCGCGCCTCTGGGAAATGGAGATCGTGCATGACGTCGGCGACTACGACGGCACCCTGACCCGATTGGTTGCGCTCAAACGCCTGACCAGTGAGTTGGTCGGCCGCTTCGCCTCGGCGGCGATCACGATGACCCGGCGTGAGGCGGGGGAGTGTGGGATCAGCCGTTATCAGGCGGACCTGGTCATCCCGCCGATGGTCGCGGCCGAGGTCGCAGTCCTCAAGACGCTGGCCCTGCGGTTCATCTTCTCCGACGCCCGGCATCGCGCCCATCAGGCCCGCCAGCGGGACCGGATCCACCGCGTCGCCAACTGGCTGCTCCATGCCGCCCCGGGCGGGCTGGATCCGCTTCTGGTGCCCGACTGGCATGCCGCCGGCGACGACGCTGCCCGGATGAGGGTCATCATCGATCAGATCGCTTCGATGACCGAAGGCCGCCTCGAACGGATAGATCGTCAGAGCATGGGTGCCTCCGCACACCTGGGCTAGCCCGGAAACGGGGCCTTCTGGCGAACAAACGCCCAGGTCAGCTCCGCCAAAACAGCACATCATCGGGGGTGGGGCGAGCACCTTCCAGTTCGGCCTAGACTTGTCCTCGTGGCTGGCCGAATTCCCGATCGTGACATCACGGCTATTCGTGAACGCGCACACATCGAGGAGATCGTCGGCGAGTACGTGGCGCTCCGCAAAGCGGGCGCCGATTCCCTCAAGGGCCTGTGTCCGTTCCACGACGAGAAGTCGCCGTCCTTCCACGTGCGACCCAACCACGGGCACTTCCACTGTTTCGGATGCGGCGAAGGCGGCGACGTCTACACGTTCCTGCAGAAGGTCGAGCACGTCAGTTTTGTCGAGGCTGTCGAACAGCTGGCCGATCGGGTGGGTTACTCGATCAGCTTCGAAGGTGGTGGCACCAGCGTTGCCCGTGACCGGGGGACCCGCGCCCGCCTGGTCGCCGCGAATGCCGCCGCGCAGAAGTATTACGCGGAGCAGCTCTCCACACCCGACGCGCAGACCGCCCGCGACTACCTGACCGAGCGTTCCTTCGACGGCGCGGTGGCGCTGAAGTTCGGCCTTGGCTACGCGCCTGCCGGCTGGGACAAGATGACCAAAGCGCTCCTGGCCCAAGGGTTCGAGTTCGCCGAGCTCGAAGCGGCGGGCCTCTCCAAGCAGGGACAGCGCGGCCCGATCGACCGGTTCCACCGTCGGCTGCTGTGGCCCATCAAGAACCTGGGCGGCGACATCATCGGGTTCGGCGCCCGCAAACTCTTCGACGACGACAACATGGGCAAGTACATGAACACCCCGGAGACGATGTTGTACAAGAAGTCTCAGGTGTTGTTCGGGCTCGACCATGCGAAGAAGCACATCGCCAAGGGGCACCAGGCGGTGGTGGTCGAGGGATACACCGATGTGATGGCCATGCATCTGGCAGGGGTCAACACCGCAATCGCGTCGTGCGGTACCGCGTTCGGTGAAGACCACCTTGCGCTGCTTCGGCGGCTGATGATGGACGACAGCTATTTCCGCGGTGAGGTCATCTACACGTTCGACGGCGACGATGCCGGAAAAGCCGCAGCGCTCAAAGCCTTTGAAGGTGAACAGAGCATCGCCGGACAGACGTTCGTCGCGGTCGCGCCCGACGGGATGGACCCGTGCGAGCTTCGGCAGAACCACGGCGACGCCGCGGTTCGCGATCTGATCGCCCGCCGCATCCCGATGTTCGAGTTCGCGGTGAAGGCGCTGCTCGGCACTTACGATCTCGACACCGCTGAGGGGCGGGTTCACGCGCTGCGTGAAGCGGTACCCGTGGTGGCCCGCATCCGCGACGTCGCGTTGCGGGACGAATACGCGCGGCAACTGGCCGGCTGGGTGGGCTGGGACGAAGTGGCGCAGGTCCTCAAACGGGTCCGCGAAGAGGCAGGCAAGCAGGCTAGGAACGCCCGCTCCGGCGGGCCCGACACCTCGAAGTCACGGGACCGCCGGGTGCAGTCTGTGGAGCCGGCCGCCCCCGTCGTGGATCCCGATTCCAAGATCCCGACGGTGCTGCGACCCCGCCCCTCGGATCCACGGTTATGGCCGCAGCGTGAAGCGCTCAAAGCCGCGCTGCAATATCCGGCCATCGCCGGCACCGTGTTCGATTCACTGCCCCCTGAGTGCTTCACCGAGCCCGCTTACCAGGTGATTCGCGAGGCGATTGCGACGGCCGGCGGAACCGGTGCTTCACACGGGGGAGCGCAGTGGGTCGACAGCGTCGGCCAGCTGGTGGAAGGCGCTGTGCTGGAGTCGTTGATGACCGAGTTGGCTGTCGAGCCGATGTCGGTGTCGGAGTACATGATTCCGAGGTACATCGGGAGCGTCCTGGCACGGCTGCAGGAGGTCTGGGTGGGCTCGCAGATCGCGGACCTCAAATCAAAGCTGCGGCGAATGTCTCCTGGCGACGACCCCGATGCCTATAACGCGCTGTTCGGCGATCTGGTGGCACTTGAGGCCTACCGCCGTAGCCTTCTCGAACTGGCCGTGGGCCCGGATGAGAACACCGGCTAGTTCGATCAGTTGTTGCGGCTCTCCTCGGGGCCGAGCACCGTCGTGGCGTCATCGATCTCCCGCAGCTCCGTCAACTTGGGCTGGGTGCTGAGCTTCTCGGACAGCTTCTGCCTGCCGACATCCACGGCCTTCTTGGTGGCGGGTGACTCTGCGACGGACCGGTAGGCGCGATTGATCTGCTCGTAGCGCTTGCGCCCTGCTTTTGCCCCGAGGACATAGCCGACGCCGAGGGCGGCGAGGAATCGAACCATAGGGACTCAGGCCTCCAGATGCTGTGCGACGCGGACACCGACGTAGCGTCCGCAAATGTGGTTTCCCCATCCTGCCTGATCGAAACCGGAAGTGCGGAATCTCGCCTGCCCGCGGCCCCGCCACCAGCGCGATTTGGCATGAGACCGCCCCTATGCGCTAAAGTCATTCACCGGCCCCAGGGTCAGATATTCCCCCATAGCTCAATTGGCAGAGCTTCCGACTGTTAATCGGACGGTTACTGGTTCGAGTCCAGTTGGGGGAGCAAGTATTACCAGCGTAACGGCACTTTCCGGAAGATCGGAAGGTGCCGTTTCTGCATCTACCCGTCGCTTGCCGATCGGGTGTCAGGCTGCGGGTAAGCACCGGCGAAGGTCGGGTGGCGAGCCCGGAACTCGCTTATGGTTCTCCTGAGGTCAGAACTCATCCGCGGTGGGTGAGCCACCCGACCGCGGGCTCTTCCAGGTTCAACACGTAGCTTCCGGAGGGTAATCAGTTGAGGTCAGAGACAGTGTCGCCGCCATCGATTCCGCAGTGGAGTATGCCGCGCGGGGTCATCGTTCTGTTGGCCATCGCCGCGTTGGTTGTGACGATTGCCGGGATCAAGAGCTTTTCCGGGGTGGTCGGCCCGACATTTCTTGCGTTGATGCTCACCGTGGCGGTTCACCCGCTCCCGGGCTGGTTGCGCCGCAAAGGGTTTCCTGGGTGGCTCGCGCTGCTGACGACACTGCTCGCCGTGTGGGGAATCCTCGTGGCGCTGGTGGTCTCGCTGGTGTATTCGGTCGCAAAGTTGTCGACAATCCTCCCGCAGTACAGCGACAAGTTCGATGACATCGTCAACGACTTACAGCAGACCCTGAGAGACCACGGCATCGGATCCGACCAGGTCCACAAACTGCTGTCGAATGTCGATTCGTCGAAGGTGATCTCCATCGTCAGCGACATCGTCGGCAGTGCGCTCGGGGTGTTCTCGAACCTGGTGTTCGTCCTGGTGCTTCTGCTGTTCATGACGGTGGACGCGATCACCTACGACAAACGTATGACCATCCTCGGCAACATGCGCCCAGATGTCGTCAGCGCGTTCCAGGGCTTTGCGTCCGGCACCCGTACCTACCTGATCGTGTCGACGGTCTTCGGCCTCATCGTCGCGGTCCTGGACGTCGGGGTCCTGTGGGCGATGGGGATACCGCTGCCGTTCCTCTGGGGGCTGCTGGCGTTCATCACCAACTACATCCCCAACATCGGATTCGTCATCGGCCTGGTGCCGCCTGCGCTGCTCGCGTTGCTCGACGGCGGCTGGGTGCTGATGCTGTGGGTGATCATCATCTACTCAGCCATCAATGTGATCATTCAATCCATCATCCAGCCCAAGTTCGTCGGCGATGCCGTCGGACTGTCGGTGACCCTGACGTTCTTGTCGCTGGTGTTCTGGGCCTGGGTGCTCGGCCCACTCGGAGCCATCCTGGCCATCCCGCTGTCGCTCATGTGCAAGGCGCTGCTGATCGATATGGATCCCGCAACCCGGTGGGCGGATGTCTTGCTCAGTGATGCACCGCCTGAGGACGACCCATCGCCGCCCGACGACGGTGCCGGCAAGGCCGACGGCACTGCGCCGCCAGGCGATGCTCTCGCCGAACCGTTGTAGGGCCGGTTTCACGGCGGTCGGCTCCGCTCGGTAGCATCAGCGAGGTTTGTGGCGGGCATCCGCCATGACTGGGGCGGTAGCTCAGTTGGTTAGAGCCGTGGACTCATAATCCATTGGTCGCGGGTTCGAGCCCCGCCCGCCCCACTCGTGTCGGCCGTGTTTGCCGACGACCGTGCTCGTGGCCGGCGCCACTGCTCTGTGTAGGCGACACTTCCTCCGACTTCAGTGGGCCCAGGCGCCGCGGTCCATCTGAAACCGGGGGGTGGGTTGCGCGGCACCGGTCACCAAGTCCGCGATCATGCTGCCGATGAGCGGCGCGAACTTGGCGCCGTGACCCGAACACGTCGCTGCGACGATGAGCGGTCCGCTCCGGTCGAGGATGAAATCACCGTCGGGGGTCATCGTGATCAGGCCGCTGGATTCGGCGAGAGGCGTCGGTTCCAGGGCAGGCATCCATTCGGATACGAAGTCGACGACAGACTGCCTCTGTTCGTCGGTGATGCGTTGGTCGCGGACCTCGGTGGTGGTGACGTCGCCGTCGTGAAAGCATCCGACCTTCATGGCGGGTATTGGTACGTCGGCTCCCGATGACATGCCGTACATCTGCTTGCCGTTCTTGTGGACAAAGGTGGGAAGCGGCTGCTCGCCCGGTCGCAGCGCGAAATGGAAGGTCTGCTGCTGTCGAATCGTCAAGGGCGGCAGCACCGGCTCGGAGTTACCTGCGAACTCGGCAACTGCGGACGAGAAATCCGGGAGCCATGCGCCTGTCGTCAGGACCGCGACGTCGGCGATGATCTGATCGCCGCCCGCGCTGTGCAAGGCAACCTCCCCGGACGGCACCACATTGGCATCGACGACCCGCGTCATCGGCAAGATCTGCGCTCCTGCTGCCACGGCCAACGACGTCGCCGCGACGATGGTGCTCTCGGGATCGAACACACCGGCACACGCATGAAATATCGCGTCGGTCGTGAACCGCATTCCCGGCCAGCGTATCTCGGCCTGGCGGGCGGAGAGCAGTTCATTGGGGACGCCGTGCGCGGTCATCAGGGAGGACAACGTCTCTGCGTCGTAGTCCGGACCGTGGTCGATGCCGCCGGTTCCGGTCAACAGCTGCGTGCCGGACTCCTCCTGCAGCCGTTGCCACTGCTCGAGGGCCAGTCCGGTCATCGCCGCGTACAACGGATCGGCATAGGCGCGCCGAAAGCTGCGCGAACGACCGTGGGAGCTGCCGTGATCATGTCCGACCTCGTAGGCCTCGAGAATGGCAACGGACAACCCTCGGGAGGCCAATTGCCAAGCGGCGCATGACCCCATCAGTCCCGCGCCGACGATCGCGACGTCAACCCGGTGAATGCTCATCGAGACAGATCCCACTCTGTCTGTGATGTGCCCATCGAAATCCCCACCCTTGTTGTCCTTCGAGGACCACTGTTGGGTCACTGCCTAAACAGGATGGAACGCCGGACGGTGGTTGTCCACTCGAACGAGGGCGCCTGTTCACCGAACGTCGGTGGGGCCCGCCCATTCGACGACGAGTTCGCGGACCTCGTCGCGGGACAACGCGCGGCCCTGGCTGCCTTCTTCGGCGAGCACCGTTGGGTCGATCTCGCGGCGCATGGTGGCTCCGAATCCCGCGAGTTCGACCACGTCCATCTTTTCGGGGGAGTACCCGGTCAGGTCGGTCATGCCGTCGACCACGCCGATCAGCCTGGCTGCGGGCCTGTGCTCGCCGCGGCGGAAGAGGACGTACGACAGGGTGAACAGGGCGACCATCCAGGAGGTCAGATCGTAGGCGCGCTCGCAGTATCCGACCATCCGTGCGAGTTTGTTCTCGGCCGGTCCGTTCCACTTTTCTTGCGCTATATCGCTTTTCGCGTGGATCCAGAGGATGGACGCGGCGCACCAGTCGTATCCGCAACCGCGTGCGACCTCGACCGCGGAATCGAAATAGTCACCCGCGGATGCGTGGTCGCCGGAGCGGAAGTCGGCCGTTCCCAACGACATCAGCGATTCGGCGGCAGTCCACGGTGAGTTGTATCGGCGGGCGATCTCGAGGGAGTCGTGGGCGTGCTGCCGGGCAGGTCCGACGACCCCGGATCCGGCCTCGAAGAAGGCCAGCGTGACCGCGGCGTCGCCGCGCGCTATCTGCACCACAGGGTCCGCCGCATCGACGTCGAACTCGCCGTACATCTCGCCTAGCCGGGTGAGAGCGGCGAACAGCGCGGGCAGATCGGCGCCCAGGTAACTGGTGATGGCACTGCCCGCGACAGCCCGGACCCGGGTCGCGATCGGGACCTCCGGTGGCGCCGTGAGAGCAGGTGCGAGCATCCGCATACCCTCATCGGCGAATCCGCGGCGGAACCAGAACCAGTAGACGTTCCCGACGATTTCGAGGTACGTCTCGGAGTGGGGATCGACGCGGTCGAGCGCTGCCCGGACATTGGCCATGTCGGCGTCCAGCTTGCGGGTCCACGCCAGACACTGCGGACCGCGGAGCCCTAGGTAGGCCTCGGTCGCCATGCCGACGACCCACTCGGTGTGCGCTGCGCGCAGTTCTTCCAATCGCTGTGAGTCCTGTTGCACCGCTGCGTAACTGCGCAGGGTCTCGAGCATGACGTAGCGCCGGGGGTCGCCTCCGACAGCTTTCAGCAGCGACTTGGAGATCAGCGCACTCAGGTCGCTGAGCAGACCGCGATGACCGGTGACCAGACGCGCCGCCTCGAGGTCGAAGCCGCCCTGGAACACCGAGAGGTCGCAGAACAGACGCCGCTCGCTCGCGGTGAGCGACTGGTACGACCCGTCGATGGCCGCCTGCATGGTGGCGTGACGCGCGTTGGTGCGGGGCCCACCTCGCAGGACCTCGAAACGATCGTCGAGCATGTCGATGATCTGACGAACGGACAAGGCCGTCGATTGACCGGCAGCGAGTTCGATGGCCAGTGGCATGTGATCGAGCGCCGCACAGAGCTTGTCGACGTCCTCTGGGTCGGCATCGGCGGCTGCCGCGCCGGCGCGTTCGAGGAACAACTGCGCTGAGTCCGCAAGCGGCGGCATCTCGAAGAGCGCCTCGCCCGCGACCCCGACTGCTTCGCGGCTGGTTGCGAGAATCCGGATCTTCGGGCAGGTCCGCAAGATCGCGGTGGCCAACGTGGCCACCTCGTCGAGCAGGTGCTCGCAGTTGTCGAGCACGAGGACGAAGTTGCGGTCGTGGAGTAGGGAGGTCAGCACCGGGATGCCGCCGTTGATGGTCAGACCGAGCGCCGAGACCACGGTGTCGAGTGCAGCTGTGGCGTTGTGCGCACCTGCGAGTTCGATCAACCAGGGACCGTCTGCATCCTTGCGGTCACGGGCGACTTCCACTGCGGCGCGGGTTTTTCCCATGCCACCGGGCCCGGTCAGCGTGACCATGCGATGGGTGGCCATCAGTTCGCCGATCTGGTTGATCTGCTCTTCGCGACCCACCAGCGAGGTCAACGCCAACGGGATGTTCCCGGTCGGGCGTTCCGGATTGTGCGTCGGCGCGGGCGCGCCGGCGAGAGTGGCGATGTCGGTATCGGGCAGCAGCGTCGGGTCCTGGCGCAGGATCGCATCGTGCAGATCCAGCAGACTCTGTCGAGGGTCGGCACCGAGCTCGGTGGCGATCCGTTCACGCGCCGATCGCAGGGTCGCCAGGGCGTCGCCTTGGTTTCCCGCGCGATACTGTGCCAATGCCAACAGCTCCCAGGCGCGCTCACGCAGGGGGTCGGCGGTGGTGATGGCTTCGAGCTGGGCGATCGCAACGGTGAATTCGCCGCAGTCCGAACGTGCGGCGAGTTGGTCTTCGAGGACGTCGGCGCGCAAGCGCTCGAGCCTGGTGGCCTCGATGGACGCAAAGTCCCAGTTTGCAGCGTCTGCGTAGGCGGGACCCCACCACAGCTCGAGTGCTTCGGTCAGTGTTCGGCGAGCTCCGTCCGCGTCTCCTGTGGTCAGCTGATCGTGACCGGAGGCAGCAAGCGTCTCGAACCTGCCCGAGTCGACGTGCTGGCGGTCGACGACCAGGGCATAGCCGGTGCCCTGGCGTATCAGGATCTGGGGCGCCGACCGGCCTCGCTCGGGCTCGAGCGCCTTGCGTAGGGACGCCACATACCCCTGCAAGGTCAACTGCGCCGACCGTGGGGGCCTGTCTCTCCACAGATCATCGATGAGTGTTGCGTCGGGCACCATCTGGCCTCGAGCCATGATCAATCTGGCCAGCAGGGCTCGGGGGAGCGGTCCGCCCAGCGCGACTGGCTCACCGTCCCGGATCACTGTGAGCGCGCCGAGGACTCGCACCGAGATGTCAGGCATAGAAAGACGATAGAGAAATCGGACGCATCGCGGTATTCGAGTTCACGATTCTGCGGCCCGATACTGCTTGCTCAGCGAAAAGCACTCACGAGGATGTCGGGTCGTCGTCGGCCCACAGGCCGATGCTCTCCAGGTGCGTCATCAGGCGCTGCGCACCGTCGGTGAACTGCCGCCGTGTCTGCTCGACGACCTCCTCGCGATCCCCGCGCCGGTAGGCGTCGATGAGCTTGACGTGACTGTCATAGGCGACTCGACCCCAGTCCGGGTCGTTCGCATACAGGTCGTGGGGCGTGTATCGCGTGGCGTTCAGCAGAAACCAGGCCAGTTTGCCGTCGGTGGCGATGCGGTTGTGGACCCGGTGGAACTCGAACTCAGCAGTGACGATGTCCGACGCCCGCCCGGTGGCCAGGACGTCGTGTAAGTCCTCGTTGAGCCGCGTCAGTTGGTCGAGCTGTGCGGGGGTGATGGTGCGAGCGATGCGGATTGCCAGCTCGACGGCCATGACACCCTGCAGCCAGAAGATGTCGCGGACATCCTGACGGCTCAGATCAGCGACCACATACCCGCGATGGGGAGCAAGCTGGACCATGCCCTCACCGCGCAACGTCAGCAGCGCCTCGCGGACCGGCGTGACGCTGACCTCCAACTCGACGGCGGTCTCATCCATCCTGATGAACTCTCCCGGCCGGATGGCGCCTGACATGATGCGGTTACGCAGCAGACCGGCGACCTCCTCGGACAGCTGAGGTCGCCGGCGCATCGCTGTTCGCGGTAGGGACGTCAAGGTCTACAAACCGTAGGTCTTGCCGATGATGTCGCGCTGGATCTCGTTGGTTCCGCCATACACGGTGGAAATGATCGCACCCCGCATCAGACGCTCCGCATCGAACTCGGTGGCATAGCCGTATCCACCCATCATCTGCATGCCGTCAATGGTCATGGCCTTCGACACCTCGGTGGCCTTGAGCTTGGCCATCGAGGCCTCGCGCGGCAGCATCTTCGTCGGGTTGTCGTCAGATTTCTGGGCGACGCTGTAGACGAGGAGCTTGGTGCACTCGATCTCGGTGGCATGGTCCGCCAGCCGATGCCGCAGCGACTGGAACGTACCGATCGGTTTGCCGAATTGCTTGCGCTCGGTGACGAATTCGAGGGTGTTCGAGAAGGATCGTTCGGCGACCCCGAGTTGCATTGCCGCCAGGATGAGACGTTCGGTGTTCAGCCCGCTCATCAGCTGGGTCCATCCGTTGCCCACCTCGCCGACGACGGCGCTGTCGGGAACCTTGACGTTCTCGAAGAACAGGTCGTTGACCTCGCGACCACCAAGGGTGTCGATCCCGTTGATCGAGAGTCCCTCGGTGCCGGCGGGGATGTGGAAGAACGTCAGCCCCTCGTGCTTCTTGCCGGATCGGTCGGTCCGGGCCACGAGCAGGATGCTCTTGGCGAAATGAGCGTTGGAGCACCACGTCTTCTGGCCGTTGATGACCCAGCCACCGTCGACCTTCTCGGCCCGGCAGGTCAGCGCGGCAACATCAGATCCCGCTTCGGGTTCCGACATGGAGATGGACAGGGATTCGCCGGCCACCACATCGCCGAGGACCTCTTTCTTGAGCTGGTCGTCGGCGAACTTCTGGTAGGCCCCTGCGGCGATGAGGGTGGGGCCGATGCCCCCGATGGGTGCGTTGCCGCGCATCGCTTCCTCGAGCAGGATGCACATCTCGACGTTCCCGGCGCCGGCGCCACCGAACTCCTCGGGGACCAGGATCCCGGCCCAGCCGAGTTCGGCCATCTTCTTGTACAGCTCGACGGAGTGGAGTTCAGCGCCTCCCGCGGTGAGTGCGTCGCGCTGTTCGCGGGTTCCGGCCTCGCGCTGACAGAAGTCGGCGACCGACTTGGCGAAGTCGGTCTGTTCGGGAGTGAAAGTAGTCATGGCAGGTGCTCCTAGATGAGAAAGTGCGGCTCGCTGCCGAAGGTATCAGATCACATATATGTGATGGGATTCTTGAGGTGACTAGCCGTCCTCTCGGTACCTGCGAGGGTTGTGGTCCGGGGCACAGCGCCTACATTGGCTGTCATGAGTCCGAAAGCGAAGTTGGTGAGAGCCGGGGACAGCGAAGACCCGACTGCGGCCCACGCTGCGTCCACCAGCCCCGATGCCCGCGTGGCCGAGCCTGAAGCCGTCGTCGAGACCCGAAAGAAGTCGACCGGAGAACCGTCGCCGTTCGATGCTGAGGAGTTCCTCGAGGCAAACCGCCGAAACCGGGACAAGATGCGAGCCGCAGCAGCGGCCAAGCGCGCCAAAGAAGCGGCGCGGGCCAGGCGGCGTGAGACACCGTGGTGGAAGCGAACACCCGGGGTCGTCGCTGAGGTCGCCGAATCGGAGACGCCGGGAGGGGAATCGGACGCCACCACGACGCCACCTGTCGACAAGGCTCCGCCCGTAACCCGCTCTCGGTGGGCTGTGCCCGCACTGTCCGTATTGCTCATCGCGGCGCTGGTGGCGGCGGGTGTGTTCGCGTACCTCTACCGGGAGGCGGATGACCGGGCGAACGCTGCGGACCAGGTCAACCAGCTACGTCCCGCAGCGGTCGAGAGCGCAAAGCAGTACGCCGGAGACCTCCTGACCTACGACTCGGCCGACTTCGGCGCCCTCGACTCCCGCATCACGGATATTTCGACCCCGGAGTTCGCGAAGGACTACATCGAGGGTTCGCGGCAAGCGCGTGAAGGTTCGGCCAACGCCCAGGCAGTTGCGACGGCGCTCGTGAAAGATGCGGGCGTCGTGTCCATCTCGTCGACCGAGGCAGTCCTCATCGTGGCTCTCGACCAGACGATCACCTCGCCGCAGACCGCCCGGGAACTCCCGGACGGGATCCCGTATCAGTCCAGGGTGAAGGTAACGCTGACACGCGACGGCAACCGTTGGCTCATCGCGGATTTCGAGGTCATCTGACCAGGGCGTCCTCGCCGAGCAAAATCACCGACATGACGGCCTGGATGCGGTCGCGGGTCGACGGCCTCGGGTCATAGCGCTCCCAGTTGCCGAGGTCGAGCACCGCGTTCGACGCGGCGTGCACCAGGTACCGGGCTTCGACCGAGTTCATCCCCGGACGTACCTGCACGACCAGCTGAGCCCACTCCTCGACGTTTCGCCGCTGCTGGTCACGGAGGTCGGCCCGCAAGGACTCCGGCAGACTGCCGAGTTCCGACAGGTACAGGTTCAGCAGGTCGCTGTTGGCGAACGACAACTCCACGTATCTGGCGACCAGGTTGTCCAGAGCCTCGCGTGGGGTCGCCGATTCTGCCAGTGAGTCGTGGATGCTCGTCGTGATCCGTTCGCTGGCGCGCGCGAAGGCTGCGGTCAGCATGGCGACCTTGGTGTCGAAGTGGCGGTAGACACCGGATTGATTCATTCCGACTGCCGCGCCGATCTCCTCCATCGTCACGTCGTGGAAACCACGACCACGCATCAACCGGATGGCCTCGGTGAGCAATGCTTCGCGTTTGGAGGCCATCTGCAGGCCGACGGATCCAGGTGCGGCCTCGGCGGCCTGCGCATCGTCGGCCGGTGGTAGCCGGGTGGACGCAACCGTCATGCTCGTCGCGAGGATGACCGCCTCGATCCGTTTACGTGGGAGCGATGCCCGGTGGGTGGTGATCGACCCGATGACACTGAGAATGGAGCCGGCGAGGTATTTGGCGTCGTTGTCGAGGCGCCCGCCGGGGGTGTGTCTCGGCGCGGTCAGTTCGGGTCGCAGACGGCCGAGCGGCGCCGCGAACCGGTTGTGGAGCCGGGTCACGAGTTCTCCCAGGGCGCGCCTGTCCTCGGGATTGAGATAACGCGCTTCCCATCGGTAGAGCGCCCCGCGGGAGCGGTTCTCGATGGTGTTACGGGTCAACTCGGTGATCAGGGTGCGCAGCTCTCGCTCAGGATCGTCGATGAGTTCCGGGACTTCTGCGACCGCACGCTCGAGTCCGCTGCCGAGGGTGCGCACCGTCTCCGAGAACAGCGCGTACTTGTTCGGGAAGTGGCGATAGAGGGCCGGTCCACTGATACCGACCTGGCCGGCAATCTGGTCGACCCCGGTAGCGAAATATCCTTGCTCGCTGAACGACTCGGCCGCAGCTTTGATGATCTGCTCGCGCCGATCTTTGGGACGCTGGCGAGGTTTCGGCGGCGCGCCGGTGGTCGTGGGGCCGCCATTCGCGCGACCGTCGGCAGATGCCATTTGTCCATGCTAGCGGCAGTACGCCGCGGCTCGCAGCCTGGTCCGCAATGCCGACGCGGTCCGCCGAGTGAGCGTTCGGTGAGCACTTGACGCACGACATCCGAATCTGACAAGTTAATGTGCATTCACGTGATCTGTGTCGCAGTAGCCAGATCTGAGCCGAGGGTGGCATACATGCAAGCGCTGAACGGTCTCGTTGCGTCGGTCGACGACAGGGGCGTCGCCCGAGTGCTGATAGACCGCCCGCACCGTAAGAACGCCATGGACACCGCGACCAGTCACGCATTCATCGAGCTGCTCGGTGAATGGGCGGTCGACGACGCCATCCGGGTGGTGGTGATCGGCGCGGGCGGCCGGGATTTCTGTACCGGCGCCGACATCGTCGACATGGCGACCGCACCCGCACCGCAGTCGCCCGCCGACGCAGAGGATCGAGCGTCCAGGACCATCGACACCGGATCCCGGGTGGTCCGCGCGATCCGGGCGATCGAAGTGCCTGTTGTCGCGGCGGTCGGTGGACCCGCGGTGGGGATCGGGGCATCGATCGCCTTCGCATCCGATCTGATCTACGTCGCCGCCGATGCCTACTTCCTGCTTGCCTTCGTCAACATCGGGCTGATGCCGGATGGTGCGGCCACGGCAACTGTCGCGGCTGCGGTCGGCCGCGCCCGTGCGAACGAAATGGCGTTGCTCGGCGAACGGCTGCCCGCGGCGCAGGCGTAC
Source organism: Williamsia soli (assembly GCF_017377795.1). GTDB lineage: Bacteria > Actinomycetota > Actinomycetes > Mycobacteriales > Mycobacteriaceae > Williamsia > Williamsia soli. The sequence goes on from NZ_JAFRDR010000004.1 coordinate 319,482, forward strand.
GCCGACGGTCTGGTGACCGCTGTCGTCGACGCAGATGCGCTGGACGCCAGGGTCGATGACGTTGTCAGCAAGTTGCTCGGGGCCTCGCCCCGGGCTCTGAAGATCACCAAGAAGGCCGTTGACGCGCAGACGATGGCAGGATTCGATCTCGCGCTTGAACTGGAGCGGGAAGGCCAGATCGAGTTGTTGCAGTCGCCCGAATTTGCTGCTCTGATCGCGGCATTCGCTCGCGGTAAAACGACAAAACCGACACCCGCCACTCAGTAGCATTCGACTCATCACCGGCGTTCATGCGTGGGTGGTCAACTACAAGGAAGCGCACCATGACGAGTACAACGCTGACCCAGTCCGATCCCCTTCTCGAAGAGCCGTTCCGGTCACGACGGAACAACTGGAACACCCACATTCGCCGGCACGCGACGATGAAGCCGGACGCCACCGCATTGCGATTCATGGGGAACGAGACCTCGTGGTCACAGCTCAACGACCGATCCACCGCGTTCGCCGCCGCGTTGTACCGCCGCGGGGTGCGCTTCGGAGATCGGGTGCTGGTCTTGATGCTCAACCGCAGCGAATACGTCGAGGTGATCTTCGGCGCCAACCTGATCGGTGCCATCGCGGTACCGGTCAACATCAGGATGACGCCGCCCGAGGTCGGTTTCCTCGTCAAGGACAGCGGAGCGAAGGTCATCGTCACCGAATCTCTGCTGGCCCCGTTGGCGGATGCAGTCCGGACGAGCACCGAGGGGGTTGAGAACCTCGTCATCGTCGGCGCGTCCGATGTCGAAGATGCGTTGGATTACGACAGTCTGATCGCCGAGGACGCCACCGACCTTCCGCCGATCGACGTGCCCGAGAACTCGATCGCGTTGATCATGTACACGTCGGGAACCACCGGAAACCCCAAGGGTTCCATGCTTTCTCACACCAACATGCAGGCTCAGGCCGTCACCTGTATCTCTGCCCTGCAGATTCGCAACGACGATGTGGGCTCATGCGTCGCACCTATGTTCCACATCGCGGCGATGGGCGCGATGGCGCCACTCTTCTATCTCGGGGTCCCGACCGTCATCCATCCGCTCGGCGCGTTCGACCCCGAAGCGTTGCTGGATGTGCTGGAGGCCGAGGGGATCACGTCGATCTTCCTCGTCCCCGCCCAGTGGCAGGTGGTGTGCGCGGTTCAAAAGGCCAAGCCGCGCAACGTCAAACTCCGGGTCATCTCCTGGGGCGCCGCGCCGGCTTCCGATACCGTGCTGCGCGCCATGGCGGAGACGTTCCCCGACGCGATCAACGTCGCCGTCTTCGGGCAGACCGAGATGTCACCGATCACCTGCGTCCTCGAGGGCAAAGACGCACTCCGGAAGCTGGGCTCGGTCGGTCAGGTCATCCCGTCGGTACAGGCGCGTGTCGTCGACGTCGAGATGAACGATGTGCAGCCGGGCGAGATCGGCGAGATCGTCTATCGCGGTCCGAACATGATGGAGGGTTACTGGCAGAACCCGCAGGGCACCGCTGATGCTTTCGCCGGCGGCTGGTTCCACTCCGGTGATCTGGTGCGGATGGACGACGAGGGTTTCGTGTACGTCGTCGACCGCAAGAAGGACATGATCATCTCCGGCGGGGAGAACATCTACTGCGCCGAGGTCGAGAATGCCCTCTTCTCGCATCCGAAGATCCTGGAAGCCGCCGTGGTCGGTAAGGCAGACGACCGCTGGGGTGAGGTGCCCGTGGCCATCGTCGTCCTGAACCCGGGTGAGGAGCTGGCGTTCGATGAACTGATCGAGTTCTTGAACGACCATCTCGCGCGGTTCAAGCAGCCCAAGGAACTGATCATCATCGACGAGCTGCCCCGTAACGCGTCCGGCAAGGTCGTCAAGCCGTCGTTGCGTAAAGAGTACGGCGGTAAGGACGCCGGCCTGCGGCACTGAGAGTCCCAGAGATCTACTGGAAGCGCCACGATTCGGGCCCCGCTCTCGCCAGGAGAGCGGGCCCGACTTGTTTCTTGACGTTCGGTTTGGAACCAAACCGCGAATCTGTTCCAAGGTGGTCGCCGGGTCGATAGACTCAAGGTCCGTCACCACCGGTTTATCGAGAGGCGAACATGGTCACGCAGGCCGCATCGCGGGCCGGGCAATCGCGCGGGAGCGCCCGGCAGTCGACCGATGTTCGTCCCGAGGTCATCGCCGAGTTCCGGAAGCACACGGGAAGTGTGCTGGCGGGAATCTTCGGTGGCGCTGCGTTCGATCAAGTGGCGCTGCCGCCCGTCGCTGCCGCCGTCGACCGCACTGGGCGTTTTGCCGAGAACTTCGCGGACCGGGCTGTGCGCAGCGGATTTTCGGCGTTGCTGGCGGTGTGGGGCGATGCAGCCGATCGAGCAGAAGAAGCGCGCTGGCTCAAGATGCGGCACCGCGATGTCCGAGGCCACGGTACCGGTGACTACAGCGACATCCGTTACAGCGCGCTCGATCCGGACAACTGGAAGTGGATCGCGGTCAGCGGAATGATGCTCGTGCTCAACACGTTCACGTACTGCACGGGCACCGAGATGCGCCGTAGCGAACAGGAAGCGGCGTACCAGATGGTGCGGGAGAGCTTTGCGGACCTCGAGCTCGAAAGCCGGGCTGGGAAACTCCCCGGTACTCTCGCTGACGCCGAGGAGTACTACGACCACATGGTCGAGACGCGATTGGCGTCGACCCCGTTCCTCGTCGAACAGTTCGCGGGCCTGAACCGGCTGCCGTTGCCCACATTGCTGCTTCCTCCTGTCGCGCGTACGGCGCTGACCCCGTTGTGGTGGATGGTGCGACCGGTGGCCGGACACGTCATTCAGGTCTGCTCGTCGAAGGCCATGAACCCTCGGGTTCAGGCGATGACGGGATACCGGCTCAAGCGGCGGCACGACGCCGAGTTCGCCCTGTATATAACGACCCTGCAGACGATCTGGCGGATATTTCCGGACTGGATGTTGTTGGCGCCGTTGGCTTATAACCGGCTTCAGTACGAGAAATTGGTGCGCATGCACCGAAGTGTCTCCCTTGGCACCTTCGCCGCGCCGCCGCACGAGCGGGGCGGATGCCCGGTCTGACCGACCGCAGGTTGGCCGCGCTCGCGTATTGACCGCGTCCGACCGTTGGAGTTAAAACTGAAACACGTTACAATTCTGAGGAGCGGTGACCGATGTCACTGCGAACTCAAAATCCCGGTGAGCTGTTCGCCGGCGACGCAGGTTGTCGGCGCGTGACTCACGTGCCGCGAGTGGAGGGTTTCGATGAAGACTAAAGGCGCTTTGCTCCGGAATTTCAACGAGAAGTGGGCGGTCGAAGAGATCGAGATCGGCGACCCGCGCAAGGGCGAGGTCAAGATCCGGATGGAAGCCGCCGGCATGTGCCACTCGGACCATCACCTGATGACCGGTGGTATCCCGATGGCCGGCTTCCCGGTGCTCGGCGGCCACGAAGGCGCCGGCATCGTCGAGGAACTCGGTGAGGGTGTCACCGACTTCGAGGTCGGCGACCACGTCGTGCTCTCGTTCATCCCGTCGTGTGGCAAATGCCCATCGTGTCGATCCGGTCTGAGCAACCTGTGCGATATGGGCGCGATGCTCTTGCAGGGTGAAGCGGTGTCGGACCACACTTTCCGGGTCCATACCGCCGCCGGCGAGAACGTCTATCCGATGACTTTGCTCGGCACCTTCGCCCCGTACATGGTGGTGCACGAGACGTCGGTCGTGAAGATCGATCCGTCCATTCCCTTCGAGGTCGCGTGCCTGGTCGGCTGCGGCGTGCCGACCGGCTTCGGCTCGGCGACCCACAGCGCCAAGGTGCAGCCGGGCGAAGACGTGGCGATCGTCGGAATCGGCGGTGTCGGGATCTCTGCGCTCCAGGGCACCGTCATCTCGGGCGCCCGCTACATCTTCGCCATCGACCCGATCGAGTGGAAGCGCGAGCAGGCACTGAAGTTCGGCGCGACGCATGCGTTTGCCACTGTCGAAGAGGCGGCGATGACCATCGCGGAGGTCACCGCGGGGCAGATGGCCAAGAAGGTGATCGTCACCGTCGGCGAGGTCCACGGCAAAGACGTCGACCTGTGGATGGGGATCACGGCCAAGGCCGGAACCTGCGTGCTCACCGGTATGGGCAGCATGATGGAATCCGACGTCACGCTCAACCTCGCGATGCTGACGCTGCTGCAGAAGAACCTGCAGGGAACGATCTTCGGCGGGGCAAGCCCCAAGCTCGACATCCCTCAGCTGCTGTCGCTGTACAAGATGGGCAAGCTCAATCTCGATGACATGGTCACCCGGCAGTACCGCCTTGATCAGATCAACGAGGGGTATCAGGACATGTTGGACGGCAAGAACATCCGGGGTGTCATCCGCTTCACCGACGAAGATCACTGAGCCGATCGTCTGATCTGTCGGCGTCCCGGTGGAGCCGGCGAGCAATTGGGTGCTCGCCGGCTTCGCTGTCTGTGCTTGCTCGTGGAGACTGTGTTTGCTCCCTCGGTGCCGCCCGTGATGCGATGAACCGGTGCTGACAGAACTAGGGAATTGGCCGGTCGACACCGTGTCCGCGGCGATTGTTGCCGACACGGATGTGGTGGAAGGGTTCGGTGACGGGCAACGGGTTTTCCCGCTTGCCTCGGTCACCAAGCTGCTCACGGCCCACGCCGCGCTCGTTGCCGTCGAGGAGGGCGCGATCGAACTCGATCAGCCGGCCGGACCTGCGGGTGCGACCGTGCGACACCTCCTGGCCCATGCCTCAGGTCTGCCCTTCGAGGGAGACGACGTGGTGGCCGGAGTAGGGGAGCAGCGGATCTATTCGAGTGCGGGTTTCGAGGTGCTGGCCGACCTCATCGCCGCGGAGACCGACATCGGCTTCGATGAGTATCTGACGCAGGCGATCTGCGAGCCGCTCGAGATGAACGCGACGTCGCTCCAAGGCTCGGCCGGGCACGGTGCGCAGTCCTCGGTGTCTGATCTGAGCGCATTCGCCCGGGAACTGTTGTCTCCAGAACTCGTGTCACGGGAGTTGCTCGCCGAGGCCACGTCGTTGCAATTTCCCGGACTCGACGGCTTCGTACCGGGGTACGGAAAGCATCGCCCCTGCGACTGGGGGCTGGGCTACGAACTGCGGGCCCACAAGAGTCCGCACTGGACGGGGTCGCAGAACAGCCCGCAGACGTTCGGGCACTTCGGTCAGTCCGGCACGTTCCTGTGGGTGGATCCCGCACTGAATGCGGCGTGCGTGGTGCTGACAGATCGGGCGTTCGGTTCGTGGGCGAAACCACTGTGGAGCGACTTCAACAACTCGGTGGTCGGGGCGTTGTCACATTGAAATCATCGTCCACTAGCGCAACACGGGTCACTTAAGGCACAATAAACAACAAGAGTGTGATATCTGCCGTTGGTTTCGCCAGGCCGTTGGGGAAGACGTTCCTCGTCGAAACCGGAGGTGGAAAGTGCGCAACCTTAACCAGTTTGCGGACGTGACAGCAGGTGTGGTGTTCATACACTCCGCACCTGTCGCGTTGTGCCCACATGTCGAGTGGGCTCTTTCGTCGACCCTAGATGCTCGCGCGAACCTGAAATGGTCCGCGCAGGATGCAGGGCCGGGGTTGCAGCGTGCCACGGTCGACTGGGTCGGCCCTGTTGGTACCGGCGCCCGTCTGGCCAACGCGCTGCGTGAATGGTCGACGCTTCGTTTCGAGGTGACCGAGAACGCCAGTGACGGCGTGGACGGCGAACGCTTTTGTTACGTGCCGGGCCTGGGGCTGTGGCGTGGTTCGATGAGCGCCAACGGAGATGTGATCATCGCCGAAATGCAGCTGCGCGCGTTGATGGAAGCGCACTCCAACGGCGCAGAACTGGCCGGAGCACTCGACGCCGCGCTGGGTACCGCGTGGGACGAAGCGCTGGAGGACTTCCGCATGGGCGGCGATGGCGCCGAGGTCACCTGGCTGCATCAGCGCGTGGGCTGACACCCCGACACAAACAAAACCGGCCCGGACTGAAAAGTCCGGGCCGGTTTTGCTTTCACCGAATAGCTTGCGCCGTGCTGGCCGCGCCCGTGAGCGCAGGGGTGGGCCGCGCGTGATGCAGCGAGGAACGCGCGATAAGGCCCACGACGAAGCGAACAGTTACAGCGGTATGTTCTTGTGCCGGCCCCGCCTTGCCGGTGCCGATGCGAGGGCTTCGGCGATGATGCTGCGGGTCTTCGCGGGATCGATGATCTCGTCGACGACGCCGATCGACTGGGCACGGCCGACGCCGCCTGCGATGGCTTCGTGCTCGACTGCGAGGCGTTCATGCAGGGCCTCGCGCTCGTCGTCGGGTGCAGCGGCGAGTGCCTTCTTGTGCAGGATGCCGACGGCAGCCTTGGCGCCCATGACCGCGACCTCGGAGCCGGGCCATGCGAACACTGCGGTGGCACCGAGTGCACGCGAGTTCATCGCGATGTAGGCACCGCCGTAGATCTTGCGGGTGACCAGCGTGACGCGGGGGACCGAGCATTCGGCGAAGGCGTGTAGGAGTTTTGCGCCGCGGCGGACCACGCCGTCCCATTCTTGTCCGACACCGGGCAGGTAGCCCGGGACGTCGGTCATGACGATGAGCGGGATGCCGAACGCGTCGCACAGCCGTACGAAGCGAGCGGCTTTCTCGGCGCTCTCGGAGTTGAGGCAGCCGCCCATGCGCAGCGGGTTGTTGGCGATGACGCCGACGCTGCGACCGGACAACCGGCCGAAACCGATCGTGATGTTCGGAGCCCATTTTGCTTGTAGCTCTTCGAAACTCGAGATCTCGGTTTCACCGTCGGCGGCGACGTCGGTATCGAGCAGGGCCCGGACGATGGGGTGCACGTCGTAGGCGCGGCGGTTCGACTCCGGCATCAGGGCGCGCAGGTCGCTGTCGCCGGCCTCGGCCTTCTGCCTGCTGAAATGTCCCTGCTGACCGAACGTGCCGATCAGGCGCCGGGCCCGCCAGTAGGCGTCGGGCTCGGAGTCGGCGGTGATGTGCGAGACGCCGGACTTCTTGCCGTGGGTCAGCGGTCCGCCCAGCGACTCCATGTCGACGACCTCGCCGGTGACGCTCTTGACCACGTCGGGACCGGTGACGAACACGCGGCCGGCAGGAGCCATGATCACGATGTCGGTCAGGGCCGGACCGTAGGCGGCGCCGCCGGCTGCGAAGCCGACGACGACCGAGATCTGGGGGATGTAACCGGAGGCACGCACCATGGCCTCGAACACCTCGCCGACCGCGTGGAGCGCCTCGACGCCCTCCGCGAGTCGGGCACCGCCGGAGTGCCAGATACCGACAACCGGTGCCTGCTCGGCGATGGCGGTGTCGATGGCGTTGACGATGTGCTTACAGCCCACGATTCCCATGGCCCCGCCCATCACGGTGCCATCGGTGCAGTAGGCAACGGTACGAACACCGTTGACGCGGCCGACGGCGGCCTGGACCCCGGACTTGTCTCGGGGGTGGAGCAACGACATCGACGCTTCGTCGAAGAAGTTGGTCAACCGCAGCAAGGGATCCCGGGGATCGATGGACTCTTCGTGCTTGGTGATCGGGGCCATGGTGGTCATGGAATCTCCTAAAGGTAGATCTGCAAGCGCCCTGCTGAACGAGTTCAGAGGCGACGGGATCAGTAGCGCCCAAAGGCGAGCGCAACGTTGTGCCCACCGAATCCGAACGAGTTGTTGATGGCGTAGTCGATCTGGCCGTAACGCGGTTCACCGTGAACCACGTCGAGGTCACATTCCGGATCCTGATTGTCGAGGTTCAGCGTCGGAGGGATGACCCCTTCTTCGATGGACTTGATCGTCAGGACCGATTCCAGTGCGCCCACCGCGCCGATCGAATGCCCGAGGGCAGACTTCGGTGCGTACACCGCGGCGTGGTTACCCACCGCGATGTTGATGGCCAAGGCCTCGGCGGTGTCGCCGACCGAGGTCGAGGTCGCGTGCGCATTCACGTGCGTGATGTCGGACTTGCCCAGACCTGCGGTCTGCAGGGCCCGAGTCATCGCGCGCGCCGCGCCGGTGCCCTCGGGATCCGGCGCGACCAAGTGGTATCCGTCAGAGGTGATTCCGCCACCGAGCAGACGCGCATGGATGTGCGCTCCGCGTGCCCGAGCGTGATCTTCGCGCTCGATGACCATGAGCGCAGCTGCCTCGCCGAACACGAAGCCGTCGCGGGCGGAGTCGAAAGGACGTGAGGCCGCGGCCGGATCTTCGTTGCGGGTGCTCATCGCTCGCATCATGGCGAAGCTCGCGATGGGCACGGAGTCGATGTGACCCTCGACGCCACCGGTGACCACCATGTCGGCATCACCCATGACGATCTGCCGCCAGGCATGGGCGATCGCTTCCGAACCCGACGAACATGCCGAGACGGGGGTGATCACGCCGGCCTTTGCGCCGATCTCGAGTCCCACCACTGCGGCGGGTCCGTTCGGCATGGCCATGGGCACTGCCAGCGGCGACACCTTGCGGTAGTTGCCGGTGTTGTGCATCGAGTTGTAGGCCTCGATGAGGGCGTCGCCGCCCCCCTGGCCGGTTCCGATGACGACGCCGAGGCGCTCTTTGTCGACCTCGGGTTCACCGGCTTGCGCCCACAGGCGCTTGCCCATGACGTACGCGACCCGTTCGACGTAGGCCATCCGACGGGCTTGCACCCGGGTGACCTCGTTGGACGGATCGTTGACCATCCGCCCACCGAACCGGACCGGGAGATCGAACTCCTCGACCCAGTCATCGGTGAGCGTCTTGATGCCACTCTCTCCGGCGAGCAGACCTTTCCACGTGGAATCGAGGTCTTCGCCGACTGAAGTCGTCGCGACCATGGAGGTCACGACAACGTTCGGGAAATTCCCGCCGAGGGTGGAGTATTCGCGAAGAGAGTCAGTCACTACTGGTCACTCACCGGTCTTGTCGGCGTCCAGCTTGGCGCGGATCGCGTCAGCGGCCTCGGAGTTCTCGGCTTCGAGCTTCTGGATGTAGGACACGGCGTCACCAACGGTGCGCAGTCCGGCGAGATCCTCATCGGGGATCTTGACGCCGTACTTGTCCTCGGTCTGCACGGCGATCTCGACCATCGACAGGGAGTCGATGTCCAGGTCGTCGACGAACGACTTCTCCACAGTCACCTCAGAGGGTTCAATGCCGGTGACCTCCTCGATGATCTCAGCGAGTCCGGCAATGATTTCTTCCTGGGCGGCGGCCACTATGTGGCTCCCTTCTTGTTCATGTTTCGGGTGTTTCCGGAATCGCGGCGCTTGCGCGCCGCTTTGGACGGGTGCAGACCAGATCGTGACGCGGTCCTCGCACCTTTCCGGGGACATCGACGCGGGCGCGTCGATGTCGCTATCCAAGTTCGGTGATGCCCTCGAGATCGTCGGGGGTCTTCAGCGCGCGGGTGGGGGTTCCCTTCAGTTCGCGCTTGGCGATACCGGTGAGGGTACCGGCCGGCGGTAGTTCGATCAGTCCGGTGGTGGCGCTCTCTCGCATGGTCTGCGAACAGAGGTCCCAGCGCACCGGGCTGGTCACCTGGGCGACGAGCTTGTCGAGCGCGTCGCGGCCGGAGGTCACCGGGCGACCGTCGGAGTTCGACAGCAGCGTCTTTCCGGGCTGTTGCGGGGTGATACCGGATGCGGCCTCGGCCACGGCATCTTGGGCCGGTGCCATGTACTCGGTGTGGAAGGCGCCGGCGACCGCGAGCTTGCGGATGCGGGCCTTCTCTGGTGGGTTGGCGATCAACTCGTCGATGGCCTCAACCGAGCCGGCGGCCACGATCTGCCCCGCGGCGTTGCGGTTGGCCGGCACGAGGTCGAGTTCTGCCAGACGGGCCAGCACCGCTGCCTCGTCTCCACCGAGTACGGCGGCCATGGTGGTGGGCTCGAGAGCACACGCCTTCGCCATCTCCGCCCCGCGGACCGCGGCCAGCGACACTGCCTCGTCGGCGGTCAGCACCCCGGCGATCGCGGCGGCCGCGAGTTCGCCCACCGAATGTCCCGCGACGAGCGTGTCAGCGGAAAGCGGCGAACGCTTGGCCAACTCGTCGTAGGCCAGCAATGCGGAGACGACCACCAGCGGCTGGGTGACAGCAGTGTCGGTGATCTCTTCTGCCGTCGCCGTCGTACCGAGTCGTTCGATGTCGAGCTTGGTCAGTTTCGACCAGGTGGCGACCTGGTCGCGTGCGCCGGGAAGCTCAAGCCAAGGGATGAGCATGCCGACGGTCTGGGAGCCCTGTCCGGGCGCAAGCAAGGAGAGCACCTGACAAGAGAACACCCTAACGGGCGTCGGTGAGGGTGTTGGACGCGTTAAACCTCAAGCGATGCCTTTGTAGGGTTCCCACAAAATTGCACGACAGTGTGGCTGCATCGTCACCGCACCGATATCCGTTACCCCAGTGTGAATTGATGCACAACCGTCACCTATCGCCGTCGGAGCCTGTTGCGCGAGTGACTGTAGTGAAAACTGTGCGCATGTCGTGTCTAACTCGTGTCAGTCTTCCTACCGTCGTTGCAATTCTCAGTACGTAGGCATCGCGCGGGTTCATGGGGTCGCGGCCCGTGATGTCCGAAATCCGCTTTAGTCGATATCTAACAGTATTGGGGTGAACAAAGAGCTCGCGTGCGCACGACTCCACCGACCCTCCGGAATCGAGGTAGGCATCGAGTGTGGTGGTCAACGTGTCGCCGCCCTTTTCGAGCGGCTTGATCACGACGTCGTTGAGTGTCGCCATCGCCGCCTGATCGCCGAGTAGCGCGCGTTCGGGGAGCAGTTCCCAGGAATGCACCGGGCGGGGTGCGCTCGGCCAGCCGGCGACAGCTTCGACGCCGGCCATCGCGTCGATCGCGCTCGTATGCGCCATGCCGAGGTTCGGTGTCGTCGGTCCGATGACCACGGGTCCGTCGGCGAAGAGGTTGAGCAGATCGATGATGAACGGCTCGTCCAGGGAAACCGGTCCGCTGACGATCGCGACGAGCAGACTGCCCTGCACCACCGAGAGCGCCGCGCGATCATGCTGTCGAGCGGTGTTGTGTACCGCCAACGGGACCGACACGTTGCGCTCGGGCGGGGGCATACCGACGAGCACGGTCGCTGTCACCTCGGCGTCCCAGTTCAGGGCGGCGGCACGAGACAACAGAGTGGGGCCGGTGTCGCCGCGGACCACCGCGTCGACGACCAGGGCTTCGAGTCGTGAGTCCCACGCACCGCGGGATTCGGCTGCCGAGGCATAGATCGAGGCGGCCGCGAATCCGATCTCGCGGCCGTAGCGCAACACCGCCTCGGTCAGGGCGCGGAGCTGGGCGTCGTTGCGCGCGAGCAGTGGGAGCCACTTCTCGAAGAACTCCATGGCCACGCGGACCATCTCCACCGTCTGCAACAGACTGATCCGGCGAGCCAGATCCTGGGGGACGACCTGGAACGCCTGGACCGTGAACTTGACGTTGCCTTCAGCGTCCTGCAACCACTCGACGAAGCTGACGACGGCCGTCTGCACCACCAACTGGACACTCGCGCGCTGACCGGCTTCGAGGTCGGAGAAATAGGGGAGTTGCTCCTCCATCGAATGCACGGCCTCCGTTGCGAGGCGGCCGCTGTACTGCTTGACGCGGCGTAGCAACGTATCCGGCAGCGCATCGTGAACGTTGGCCGGTGCCGGTACGTGCGCACCACGTGGTCCGAAGAGGTCGCCCGCGGACGACTCTGCCCCGCGTGACTCAGTCATTGTTTCAATCTATGCCAGAGCTGACCTGGTGGGGGGACATCGTTGGTGCCCGCTGACGCAGACACCCACCCGTTTTCGCCAGGTCCGGCGGAAATATCCGGTGGATGGTGCGAAAACGGGTGGGTGGTGGGCGAGGGTGTAGTGCGCGCTACGCGCCGGGACCCGGATCGCTCGTCTGCTTGGGTGCGGCGAGCACGTCGTCGATCTGATATTTCTCGGCCGCCTCGGCCGCGACCTTGATGTCGAGGTGGCCATCACGGGCCAGCGCCGACAGGACGCCCACCGCGATGGACTCGCCGTCGACATTGAAGTACCGGCGTGCGGCAGGACGGGTGTCCGAGAATCCGAAGCCGTCGGTGCCCAGGGTGAGATAGGTGCCCGGCACCCATGGCCGGATCAGTTCCGGTACCCCGCGCATGTAGTCGGTTGCGGCCACGAACGGACCCTCGACGTCGGCGAGGGTCTCGATCAGATACGGCTGCGCGTGATCGCCACCCGGTTCACGCAGTGATGCCTTCTCGAACTCGATGCCGTCGCGGGAGAGCTCGTTCCACGAGGTGACCGAGTAGATCGACGCTCCGACGTTCCAATCCTCGGCAAGCAGTTCCTGGGCTTTGAGCGCGCTTGCCATAGTGATGCCCGAGACGAGGATGTTCGCCGGATACTTCTTGCCTTCCGGGGCGTCGGCGTACCGGTAGAGACCTTTGAGTACACCGGCCACGTCGAGGTTGTCGGGCTGCGCCGGTTGACTGATCGGCTCGTTGTAGATGGTGATGTAGTAGTAGATGTTCTCGGGATCATCCCCGTACATCCGGCGCAGGCCATCGGCGATGATGTGCCCGAGCTCGTACCCGAACGCCGGGTCATAGGCCACGACTGCAGGGTTCGACGCCGCCAGCAGCAGCGAATGTCCGTCTGCGTGCTGCAGACCTTCACCGGTCAGTGTGGTGCGTCCAGCGGTGGCGCCGAGGACGAATCCCCGGGCCATCTGGTCGGCCGCCGCCCACAGACCGTCGCCCGTGCGCTGGAACCCGAACATCGAATAGAAGATGTACAGCGGGATCATCGGTTCGTCGTGCGTCGCGTACGACGTTCCGACGGCGGTGAACGAGGCCGTCGAACCGGCCTCGTTGATGCCCTCGTGCAGGATCTGCCCGACCGAGCTCTCCTTGTAGGCGAGCATCAGTTCGGCATCGACCGAGGTGTAGAGCTGGCCGTTGCGGTTGTAGATCTTGAGCGATGGGAACCAGGAGTCCATACCGAACGTGCGGGCCTCGTCGGGGATGATCGGCACGAGACGCTTGCCGATCTCCTTGTCGCGCATCAGCTCCTTGAAGATACGGACGACGGCCATGGTCGTGGCCACCTGCTGCTTGCCCGATCCCTTCGCAGCCAGCTTCAGCGCAGGCGCCGTGTCCGGCTTGAGCACCTTGCTCTTCGTCCGCCGCGCGGGCAAGAACCCGCCGAGCGACTTACGACGATCGAGCATGTACTGGATCTCGGCCGCGTCGTTCCCGGGGTGGTAGTACGGCGGCAGGTATGGATCCTTCTCGAGCTCGGCGTCGCTGATCGGGATACGGGTGCTGTCCCGGAAATCTTTGAGGTCGTCGAGCGTCAGCTTCTTCATCTGGTGCGTGGCGTTGCGGCCTTCGAAGTGCTTGCCGAGTGTGTAGCCCTTGATGGTGTGCGCCAGGATCACGGTCGGCTGGCCCTTGTGCGCCAGCGCCGAGGCGTAGGCGGCGTGCACCTTCTTGTAGTCGTGGCCGCCGCGCTTGAGATTCCAGATGTCGGCGTCGCTGAGGTCTTTGACGAGTTCTTTGGTTCGCGGGTCACGGCCGAAGAAGTGGTCGCGGACGTAGGCGCCGTCGTTGGCCTTGTAGGTCTGAAAGTCGCCGTCGGGAGTGCTGTTCATCAGGTTCACGAGGGCCCCGTCGCGGTCTTTGTGCAGCAGTGAGTCCCACTCACGACCCCAGACGACCTTGATGACGTTCCAGCCGGCTCCGCGGAAGAACGACTCGAGTTCCTGGATGATCTTGCCGTTGCCGCGCACCGGTCCGTCGAGACGCTGCAGGTTGCAGTTGATGACGAACGTGAGGTTGTCGAGGCCCTCGGTTGCGGCGACGTGTGCCAGACCGCGTGACTCGGGCTCATCCATCTCGCCGTCGCCGAGGAACGCCCACACATGCTGGTCGCTGGTGTCCTTGATGCCGCGATCGTCCAGGTAGTGGTTGAACCGTGCCTGGTAGATCGCGTTCATCGGTCCCAGACCCATGGAGACGGTAGGGAACTGCCAGAAGTCGGGCATCAGGCGCGGGTGGGGGTACGACGGCAATCCGCCGCCTTCGCCGGCATGAGAGTGCTCCTGGCGGAACCCGTCCATCCGCTTCTCGTCGATGCGGCCTTCGAGGAAGGCGCGGGCGTAGATGCCGGGTGAGGCGTGGCCCTGGATGAAGATCTGGTCGCCGCCGCCGGCGTGCTCCTGGCCACGGAAGAAGTGGTTGAAGCCGACTTCGTAGAGGGCGGCTGAGGAGGCATAGGTGGAGATGTGACCGCCGACGCCGACGCCGGGCCGTTGTGCGCGGTGCACCATGATCGCGGCGTTCCAGCGGATGAACGCGCGGAAACGACGTTCGACTTCTTCGTCACCGGGGAACCAGGGTTCGCTCTCGGTGGGGATCGTGTTGACGTAGTCGGTGGAGGTGAGCGCGGGAATCGACACACGTTTCTCGCCGGCACGTTCGAGCAGACGCAGCATCAGATAGCGGGCGCGGCCAGGGCCGGCGTTCTCGAGGAGACCGTCGAACGATTCGAGCCACTCGGTGGTCTCGTCGGGATCGATGTCGGGGAGGTAAGAGGCCACCCCTTCTCGGATCACCCGGACCCGCGGCTGATTCTTGGGTGCTTGCGTGCTGTCAGTCACTGCGCTGCTCTTTCTCCTCGAGTCACTCGGCAGCGGTGGCTGCCGTAACCGAAATTGCGCCGGAACCGGGGTGTGGTGTCGGCGTTGCCCCAATCGTGCCGTAAGTGATGTGTGTTGGCATCGGCAACCTCCCAAACGGGGTTGGGCGCGGCAAAGTAACCCTACTCACGGGCGTTTCGCGCGAGGGTTTTCGTACATTTCGTGCAAGATCGGCATGTGAACTGGAAGTGGGTGGGCGCGGCTGCCATGTGCGGGCTGCTGGTCACCGGCTGCGCCACGACCATCGACGGCTCGAGCTCGGTGGATTCCGGTCAGGTGAGCGCCTACCAGAGCGATGTGTCGGTCACGGCAGAACAATCGCGGATCGCAGAGTCGTCGCGGGCCGCCCAGGCGGCGCGGACCATCACCCTCGCCCTCTGTTCCCAGTTCACGACCACCGTGGTGACCATGCTCAACAGCTACAACCAGTTCGTCACCAAACTCAATGAGGTGCAGTCGTATTCGGCCACCGACGGGGGAGGTCAAGTGGTGATCGACCAGCTCACTGCTGGTGACCGGGCCATTTCTGCCAAACTGGTGCCCGGCGTCGAAGCCCCGGTCGAGGCGCTGATCCGTACTTTTCTGAGCAGGAACACCGAGCTCATCGCCGCCGTGCGCGGGGAGTTGCGGTCAGGTTTGAACGATCCCGCGGACCGGTGGATCGACGCCAGGAACAAGGCTGTGGAGGCGTGCGGAAAACTTGCACCTTGAAAAATCCGGCATTCGGCTTGCAACTTGGGGGTTTACCCTGTTCGCTTGAGTGATCAAAGCGGGCACGAACAGTGTTCGCATAATTTCTTTGACAGGAGGTCGTCGCGTTGGTTGCCGCTTCAGATGGTGATCGCGTCCAAAAGCTAGGTGTGAGCGCGGGCATGATCGTGCAGGAGCTGGGGTGGGACGAGGACACCGATGACGACCTGCGTGCCGACATCGAGGATGCGATCGACGCCGAGATGGTGGACGAGGACACCGACGAGGTCATCGACATGGTCGTGCTCTGGTGGCGCGACGGTGACGGCGATCTCGTGGACGCTCTGATGGACGCCATCACCCCGCTCGCCGACGACGGCTTTGTATGGGTGCTCTCTCCCAAGACCGGAAGCGACGGTTACGTCGATCCCAGTGAGGTCGCAGAGGCGGCCCCCACCGCGGGGCTCACCCAGACCAGTGCAGCCAGTTTCGGCGACTGGCTGGGATCGCGGTTGGTACAACCGAAGACGCGTGCCGGCAAGAAGGCATGACCACTTCGCTCGGACGGGAGCTTCCGGTGGGTGCGGAAGCTCCCGACTTCACGTTGCGTGACCAGAACAATCAACCACTCACGCTCTCGAGTTTCCGGGACAAGAAGAACGTGCTACTGGTGTTCTTCCCGCTGGCGTTCACCGGGACGTGCGAGGGCGAACTGAGCATGGTGCGCGATCGGCTGCCCGACTTCTCGAACGAGCACTCGGAGTTCGTGGCGGTGTCCGTGGGCAGCTCGCCGACGCACAAGGTCTGGTCGTCGGCGCAGGGTTACCTCTTCCCGATCCTTTCCGACTTCTGGCCACACGGTGAGGTGGCGCAAGACTACGGCGTCTTCAACGAGGACAAGGGTTACGCCAACCGCGGCACCTTCGTGATCGACAGGAACGGCATCATCACCTTTTCGGAGATGATGGGCGCCGGGCAGGTCCGTGACCAGTCGCTTTGGGAGAAAGCTCTGGCCGCGCTAGATTCTTGAAGGTGTCTGACGCCTTCGGGCGGTCGGACGGGCGGCGAGTCCTAACGTTTTCTCTCGTCGCCGCGGCTGGCGAACTCGCCTTCGTTCAGCCGCCCCATGCGCGTATAGCTCAGCGGTAGAGCTCTGGTCTTACACACCAGCGGTCGGGGGTTCAAATCCCTCTGCGCGCACCAGATTCCTACAATCTCGCGATGATCGATGTGACGGTGTCGCTGAGGAGCCACGCGATCACCCCGAGCACCGGCACCAAGCCGACAGCGACTACGACGCGCGGCCGGGGCGATAGTCTCACGAGAACGTGGCGGAATACCAGATACGCAACGTAGACGATCACCAATGGAATCAGCGCGATCAGCACCCCGCGGATGAGTTCGACCGTCTCGGGTCGGCTGACGTACCCCGATCCGAGCGCGAATAGGTATGCCAGCCCGCCCGCCACCAAAGTGGCCAATGACCGCGCTGCGACGTCGCGCCAGAACGAGTCGTCCCGGAACCACTGTGCCGGCCACTCCCACCATGGCCGCCGCGTGGGCTCCTCCTCGTTCACGCGATCATTGAATCACTGGGCTTCCGCGGACGCGGGCGACGCACCACGGATGGTCATGTGCAGATCGCGGCGAACACGATCGGCAGGGTGGTTCGGATCGGGCAATTCATCGGTCCGTCGCCAGGGTCGAGTTCGGCGAGTACATGTGCGTAGTTCGGTAACTCGTCGACATTCATGTTCATCAGCGCGCGCTCCCGCTGCGTCGGGCGCGGCCCCACCAACTGGGGATGGCGGTCGAGGAGTTCGCCGAGTACGAAATGCCAGAGCATACCCAGTCGCGTGATCGCCTCTGCAGGGGTAAATCCGAGTTCGAGTAGGTCGCCGATGGTCGCGTCGAGTGCCGCAAACGAGTTGGGTGGGACGAGATCTCCCCGGACGAGTATGTGCAGCACCCATGGCCGGGGGACCAGTAGATCGTGCTGGCCGAGAAACCGCTCGCTGATCCGTTCCAGGGGGGTGGGCGCATCGATGGTCACCGGGAAGTCGGCCGCGATGCGTTCGAGCATCCGGACAAGGAGGTCTTCGCGGTCGTCGACGTGGCGGTAGATCGCCATCGGTGAGGCGCCGACGCGTTCGGCCACCGCGCGGATGGTCAGAGCGTCCACGCCACCTTCGTCTGCGACCTCGAGGGCCGCATCGACAATCTGCCGCGGGCTCAGAGAGCCTCGTTTTCGCCGTTCACTCATGTCTGACCGATTCTAGGCAACTTCTCCGATACCTCCGACATAAGTCTACTTAGTACGCTAATTTCTAGGTGGGTTGGGCAGAACCTGGCGGCAGCTGATTGGGGAAAGACCGTGAAATATCGACTCGCACAACGACATCTTCGACGTTCGCACACAATCGCTCTCGTCGCGACGTTTTCGGTTGTCGCCGGAGCAACTGTCGGAATGGGGAGTGCAGGAGCAGCGCCCGTGGTCTCCGAACGCTTTCCCTATACCCACCGAACCGATTTCTACTGCGTCCCTTCTGGTGTGACCGAGCTGAAGGTCACGGCGGTTGGAGGAGCGGGTGCGACGTACCACCACACCGGGACCGGAGGTGCCCCCGGCATCGTGGTCGGAACTTTCCCGGTCGTCCCAGGAACAGAACTCGCAATCACGGTCGGCCAATGGGGCCATGAGAGTGGAGGATTCGGCGACGGGAAGGGTGGGCGTCACGGAACCTCTCCTGGGTCTTCCTCCTACGCCTCCGGGGCGGGAGGCGGTGGTTCGACCGCGGTGAAAGCGACGACGTCGCCCTGCGGGAGTCATTCGCTGGCAGATGCAAGGTATCTCGTGGTCGCGGGCGGAGGCGGCGGTGGCGGCGGTGGTTCGGCCGGATACAAGGGTGGCGGCGGAGGATTCGGCATAGGCGGTCCTGGATTCAAAGGCGAAGGAAGTAAGAACGGGCTCGTGGCCGGAGACGGTGGATGTGGCGGGCGACTACCGCATATCCGCGGATGTACCGAATCGATCCACGGCGGTGACGGGACCGACGCCGGTGAGAACGGGCCTGTGTCCGGCGGCGGCGGAGGTGGTGGCGGTGGCGGCTACAACGGAGGTGGCAAGGGCCATGGCGCCGACTACGTCTTCGATGGTTTCAACGTCGGTGCCGGGGGCGGTGGGGGCGGCGGCGAATCCTATTCGGCTCCCACCGGAAAAGATGTCTCGAAAACCGCAGGCAAGGTCGGGAACTACAACGGATATGTCGAGCTCAGCACCGTCGATGCGGTCACCGATCCATCCGGAGGAAGTAGCGACATCGTCAGCGGGTTGTTCGGCAGTAGCTGACCGTCAGGATTGGCGGTTCAACCGGTACAGCTGTACCGCATTGAGAATTGCGACGATCGGCCAGCACACGATCGACAGCCACACACTGACGTTGCGCTCACCATTGGCGATGTCGTAGATGGCCATTGCCGTCAAGAAAACGGCGATGATGGTAGCAATCCAGATGAGGTTTCGGCGCAGTGATGTGCTCGTGGCTGAGTTCGTATTCGACACCGACTGAATATAACCGGTGTTATCGGACTGGGCTTATCAAACTACAGTGATCGTCTCCCATTCCGGGGCAGTCCCTGAGGTCGTCCCCGTGAGCACCCACCGAGGGCATAATGCCATCCGACCCCCCAGAATCGGACGATCTCAGGGCGATTTCGGTCAGCGGCGCCATTGATACCGGATTTTGGGCCGTCCGGCGTTGCCGTAGTCGGTGTGGCGCAGCAGTGTTCCGTCGTCGGCGAGACGCTCGAGGTAGCGCCAGGCCGTCACGCGTGACACACCGACGATCTTGGCTGCGTCGGCGGCGGTGATCCCGTCGACGGCGTCGCGCACAACACGTGCGATTTCGTCTGTGGTTCCGGGTGCGGCGCCTTTGGGTGCAGCGGATCGATCTGTGCCGGTGCGTAATTCGGCGAATGCACGATCGACCTCGGCTTGGCTGGCTGCATCTGTTCCGGCGGGGAGGGCATCGCGGTATCGCTGGTAGCGCTCGAGCCGATCGCGAAACGCGGCAAACGTGAAGGGCTTGAGCAGGTAGGCCAGGGCGCCGTTGGAGACCGCGGCGCGGACCACTTCGAGGTCGCGTTCGGAGGTGATGGCGATGATGTCCGGCGCCGGCCGGAGTCCTGACAGCGCGGACGCGAGATCGATGCCGCTCGCGTCCGGCAACCCGATGTCGAGAAGAACGAGGTCGACGGGGGCGTCGCTCGCAGCAGCGTTGGCTGCGACGCGCATGGCTTCCTGAGCTGTGTTGACCGTAGCAACAGCGTTGAACCCGGCAACTCTGCCGAGATAGGTGCGGTGTGCCTCGGCGATCAGGGGTTCGTCTTCGACGATGAGGACGTTGATCACCGCTGCTCCTTACCAACTCTCACAGTCACGACCGAACCGTAGGTCATCTCGGCGGTGAGCGTGCCCTGATGGCGATTTACCACTTGCGCGACCAGCGCCAGGCCCAAGCCTCGCCGGCCCTGTTCGCCCCCGGACTTCGTCGAGTATCCGCGTTGTATGGCTCGGGTGAACTCGTCGGGGTCCATCCCGTGGCCGCTGTCGGCGACCTGGATCAGGAGGTCGTCATCGTCCTGTCGCACAGTCACTTCCACCCAGGGATCGTCGCGGTCGCAGGCGTCGAGCGCGTTGTCGATCAGGTTCCCGACCACGGTGATCAACTCCTGGCCGGTCAACGGCACATCCTCTGCATCTGCCGACAGTTCGGTGTCGTCGGTGATGGTCAGCGTGATCCCACGCTCGTCGGCTTGCGAACTCTTCCCGAGCAGCAGCGCGGCCAGCGCGGGTTCGCGGACTGCCTCCGACATCCGGTCGACGAGACGTTGGGACAGTTCGAGTTCGGTGGTCGCGAACTTGACTGCCTCGTCGCCGCGGCCCATCTCGACGAGCGTGACGATCGTGTGCAGGCGATTGGCAGATTCGTGCGCCTGGGAGCGCAACGATTCGGCGAAAACCTTCATCGAATCCAGCTCGCCGAGAGCGCCCTGCAACTCGGTTCGGTCGCGGATGGTGACGACCTCGGTGTCGGGGGATCGCTCGCCGGGAACGTGCGACCGGTTGACCACCAGGACGCGGTCGCCGGTCACGTGCACCTCGTCGCGCGCGCCAGGGGAGTACGAGCGCAAGAACGGCGGCAACGCACTTTTGTCGATGTCGCCGTCGGGCAAGGACAGAAGTCTGCGGGCTTCGTCGTTCGCCAACGCAACGCCGCGACGGTCGAGCACGATCAGACCTTCGGACACCGAATGCAGGATGGCGTCGTGATGCTCGTACATCACCTGTAGTTCCGTCGGTCCGAGGCCGTGGGTCTGCCTGAGCAACCTTCGCCGGATCGCCCAGATGCCGACCAATGAGACCCCCAGCGCTGCAAGGGCGATGAGGATGATCTGCGGGAGTTCGTGCCGCCACCGCTGAGCGAGAGTCTGCTGGGTGATGCCGGCCGACACCAGACCGATGACCTCGCCGGACGACGAGCGGACCGGTGCCACGGCGCGGACAGACGGTCCGAGGGTTCCCGTGTAGACCTCGGTGAACGCTCTGCCCTCCAGCGCCGGTTCGATGGTGCCGAGGTAGTCCTGCCCGATGAGAGCGGGGTTCGTGTGCGTGAAGCGGGTGCGGTCGGGCGCCATGATCGTGATGAAAGCGACTCCGGTGTCCTCCCGGACACGTTCGGTGATGGGTTGCAGGACCTGGGGTGCGGTGCCGTCCTCGATGGCGTCGGACGTCGCCGGCGACCGCGCCAGTGCACTTGCGATCCCGATGACCTGCTGGCGGGCGGCGGAGTCGCCGTCGCGACGAGCGTCGAGCAGGGCCAGCGTGCTGCCCGCGATCACGATGACCGCGACCACCACCAGCTGCAATACGAACGCCTGACCGGCCAGCGAGCGGGGCACCAACTTCGTCATGAACAACTCCGTCTGAACGAAATGAACTAAAGCGTGACCTGGCTCACTTTGGGGAACACCATTCTTTCAGACCCGTTCCTTCCGCATTCACAAAGGAAGTCGATCATGACTACAGCAGAAGATCGTTCGACAGCCGAGCAGCCGCCGGCTCCCAAGAAGCGAGACCGTACGCACTGGCTCTACATAGCGGTGATCGTCGCGGTCGTCGCCGGTGTGGTGGTCGGCCTGGTGGCTCCGGGTGTGGGCGAAGACCTCGGCGTCCTCGGCACCATGTTCGTGAGCTTGATCAAGATGATGATCAGCCCCGTGATCTTCTGCACGATCGTGCTCGGTATCGGGTCGGTGCGAGCGGCCGCAACGGTGGGCAAGGTGGGCGGACTCGCCTTCGGTTACTTCCTGCTGATGTCGACCGTCGCCCTGGCAATCGGACTGGTGGTTGGCAACCTACTCAGCCCGGGCAGTGGACTCACGATCGACCCGTCCAAGATGGGCACCGGCGAAGAGCTGGCAGACAAGGCCCATGAGGCCGGCGGCACCCTCGACTTCCTTCAGGGGATCATCCCCACCTCGATGTTGTCCGCATTGACCGAGGGCAGCGTGCTGCAGACCCTGTTCATCGCGCTGCTCGTCGGGTTCGCCATCCAGGCCCTGCCGACCAAGAGTGGCGACCCCATCCTGCGAGCGATCGAGCTGATCCAGAAGGTCGTGTTCAAGGTCCTCGGTATGATCCTGTGGCTCGCGCCGATCGGTGCCTTCGGTGCCATCGCCAACGTCGTCGGGCAGACCGGCTGGAGCGCGATCACCGAATTGCTGACGCTGATGCTCGGCTTCTACGTGACGTGCGCGATCTTCGTCTTCGTGATCCTCGGGCTGTTGCTGCGCTTCGTGTCGGGCGTCTCGATCTTCAAGCTCGTCCGGTACCTGGCCCGCGAGTATCTGCTGATCTTCGCGACGTCGTCGTCCGAGTCGGCTCTGCCACGACTGATCGCGAAGATGGAGCACCTCGGGGTCGAGCGCACCACCGTCGGTGTGGTTGTGCCGACCGGATATTCGTTCAATCTCGACGGCACGGCGATCTACCTGACCATGGCCTCGCTGTTCGTCGCCGAGGCGATGGGCGACCCGCTGTCGCTGGGTGAGCAGATCTCGCTGCTGGTGTTCATGATCGTCGCCTCCAAGGGTGCAGCCGGCGTCAGCGGTGCCGGACTGGCCACCCTGGCAGGCGGCTTGCAGAGTCACCGTCCAGAACTGCTCGACGGCGTCGGTCTGATCGTCGGCATCGACCGGTTCATGTCCGAGGCCCGTGCGGTCACCAACTTCTCGGGCAATGCCGTGGCCACCATGCTGGTGGGTTCCTGGACCAAGACCGTCGACATGGACAAGGTCAACGGCGTTCTTGCCGGCAAAGATCCGTTCGACGAGCTGTCCATGGTCGATGACGGAGATGACCGGTGGGACAAGGTCGAGACCGACGACAGAAAGCCTGTCGCCACGTCCTAGTCGAACGACTCGCTGCGCCGCGGATTCCCTCGGGTCCGCGGCACAGTGCTGTCTGCGGTTACGTGAGTTCGCCGATCACCGCCAGATGACGCCTGAGCTGCGGTTTACTGACCATCTGGCAACCGAGGGGAAGATGATGAGCACCGACACCGACCGTGTCTCGCACACGAAGCCGGCGATGACGCAGGAACGGTGGATCACCGCCACCGAGTGGCCGATGGCCGTCGTGGGGGTCGTGTTCATCACGGCGTACGCCGTCGAGGTGCTGGACGAACCGGTCGGTGTCTACAGCCGACTTCTCGAACTCACCATCTGGTTGTCTTGGGCGGCCTTTGTGGTCGACTACGTGATCCGATTGATTCTGTCGGACAACAGAAGCCGGTGGTTCGTTCGACATCTGCCGGAGCTGTTGATCGTCGCCCTGCCGATACTGCGTCCGCTTCGGCTGTTGAGGCTGCTGGCGGTGCTGGCAGTGTTGCATCGGGTAACCGGACGCGCAATTCGTGGCCGAGTCCTGATGTTCACGGTGGTGACGGTCCTCGTGTTGATCTTCGTCGCGTCGCTGGCAATCCTCGATACCGAACGCGACCGGGCAGACGCGACCATTCGGACGTTCGGGGATGCGCTGTGGTGGTCGATCACGACGATCACCACGATCGGATACGGCGACTACTCGCCGACGACTATGACCGGTCGGTTCATCGCGGTCGGGTTGATGATCGGTGGGATCAGCCTCATCGGCGTGGTCACCGCGACGATCGCAACCTGGATCGTCGAACGGGTGAGTGAGGACGACGAGGCCAACATGGTGGCGACCCGCAAGCAGATCAACGCGTTGCATGCAGAGATCAGAGAGTTGCGCGCTGACCTCGCCCGCGGACCAGACGCAGGCTCGGCGACGGACGGATCCGCTGCGTCGGTTGCAGATGGTCCCGCGACGTAGTGCGCCGTCGCGGTTTCGACCCGCACGTCTGCGGGTAAGGCTCCCTGGAGCGGCGGCTGTGCCTGACTTTTTTGTGCGCACGGTCGGTGCGCCCGCGGGGACGTCGGCCACAGCCCGAGGACCGGCGGTTCCACCTGAACAACGACGGTCGGAGGCCGATATGCCAGACGAGCAGATTTACACCACCACGGACGCCGGAGCGCCTGTAGGGAGCGACGAGCATTCGTTGACCGTGGGTGCCGGTGGGCCCATCGTGCTGCACGACCATTATCTGATCGAGCAGATGGCACAGTTCAACCGCGAGCGGATCCCGGAGCGTCAACCGCACGCGAAGGGCAGCGGCGCCTTCGGTTCGTTCGAGGTGACCGGAGACGTATCGGGCTACACCAGTGCCGCTGTGTTCCAGCCGGGGACCACCACCGAGATGGCCGCGAGATTCTCCACCGTCGCCGGCGAGCGCGGTAGCCCCGACACCTGGCGTGATCCGCGCGGTTTCGCGCTGAAGTTCTACACCACCGAGGGTGTGTACGACATGGTCGGCAACAACACGCCGGTCTTCTTCATCAAGGATCCGCTGAAGTTCCAGCACTTCATCCGATCCCAGAAGCGTCGCGCCGACAACAACCTTCGCGATCACGACATGCAGTGGGACTTCTGGAGTCTGTCGCCTGAGTCGGCACACCAGGTCACCTGGTTGATGGGTGATCGCGGAATCCCGCGCACCTGGCGGCACATGAACGGCTACAGCTCGCACACCTATCTCTGGGTCAATGCCGAAGGCGTCAAGCACTGGGTGAAGTACCACTTCATCACCGATCAGGGTCATCAGTTCTTCACGCAGGACGAGGCGGATCAAATGGCCTCGGCCGATACCGACTATCACACGCGAGATCTGTACGAGCACATCGACAAGGGCGAATACCCGTCGTGGACCATGAAGGTGCAACTCATGCCCTTCGACGACGCCGCCTCGTACCGATTCAATCCCTTTGACCTGACGAAGGTCTGGCCGCACGGCGACTACCCGCTGGTCGAGGTGGGAAAGATGACGCTCGATCGGAACCCGACCGATCACCACACCCAGATCGAACAGCTTGCCTTCGAGCCGAACAATCTGGTCCCGGGAATCGGGCTGAGCCCCGACCGGATGCTCCTGGCCCGCGGATTCGCGTACGCCGACGCGCACCGGTACCGCATCGGTGTCAACTACAAGCAGATCCCGGTCAACGCCTCCAAGTCTCCGGTGCATTCGTACTCCAAAGACGGCGCGATGCGGGTCCAGAACGTCTCCGATCCGGTGTACGCACCGAACTCCAAGGGGGGTCCTGCCGCCACGCACGCATTCCAGGTCGATCCCGGCTGGGCCGCCGACGGGCAGATCGTGCGCAGCGCGTATGTCGACCACCCCGAGGACGACGACTTCGGGCAGGCGGGCACCATGGTGCGGGAAGTGCTCGATGATGGTGAGCGAGAGAGGTTGGCCGACAACATCATCGGCCACCTCCTGAACGCTGTCAGCGAGCCGGTGCTCGAGCGGGCCTTCGAGTACTGGAACCGCGTCGACCCCGATCTCGGCAAGACGATTCAAGAAGGCGTCCGGGCCAAGGCCAACGAGACCGATCCGAAGGCAGCGGATCAAGGGAACTCGGCACGGAGCAGCATGCAAGAGAAGGCGTAGTAGTGGGCGAGCAGGTCGCGATTCTCTTCGATGTCGATGGCACACTCGTCGATTCGGTGTACGCGCACGTGATCGCGTGGCGGGATGCCCTGTCCGATGTCGGCTTGACCGTACCCCTGTGGGAAGTTCACCGGCGGATCGGTATGGACGGGTCGCTTCTCATCGACGAACTGCTGCAGATCGCCGGGGTGAACGACGATGCCCCCGGGCGTTCGGACATCGCGGATGCGGCGTCGTCGAAGCACAAGGAGTTCTATCTGGCCCACGGCGACACTCTCGCGCTCCTACCCGGAGCGCGAGAGGTGGTTCGGCGTAGCAAGGAACTCGGATTCGTCACGGTGCTGGCCACCTCGGCGCCGGAAGACGAGCTCAAGCTTCTTCGGGACCTGCTCGATGTCGAAGAACACATCGATGCAGTGACTTCGGGAGAGGATGTGGATACCGCGAAACCTGATGCGACCGTCGTGAAGATCGCGATCGAGCGCGCGGGCGTCTCACCCGCGAACGCCGTCATGGTGGGCGACGCGACCTGGGACTCGATCGCCGCCACGAAGGCTGGGGCACGGTCGGTGGCGGTACTCACCGGCGGGATCAGCGGCGACGCATTGCGCGGCGCCGGAGCAAAGCGGGTATTCCAGGACAGCCTGCATCTCGCGCACGATCTCGAGGCGACAGTGGAAAGCCTGACCGGTCAGCCCGGACGAAGTTCGCGCTGATGGACAAGGGTCGAAGACCTGAGAAGATCGTCGTCGTGGTGCCTGCTCACAATGAGCAGGCACTACTGCCCTCCTGCCTGGGGTCGATCGCGGCCGCCTCCGCTGAGATCAACTGCCCCGTCGAGGTGATCGTCGTGCTCGATGACTGCACCGACGACACCGCGGCGTGCGTGTCACCGCCGATGACTGCGATCGCGGTGTCGGGACGATCGGTGGGACAGGCCCGGAAGGTCGGCTTCGAGTCGAGCACATGGGATGAGTCGACATGGTTCGCGACCACCGATGCGGATTCGGTTGTTCCGGCCGATTGGCTCGCCATCCAGATCGCCGCGGCGGACGGCGGTGCTGACGTGTTCGTCGGCACCGTCGTCGGTGACGACTGGGCGCGGTGGCCCGCCGAAGTGGCGGAACGCTTCTCAGCGGAATACCAGGCGAGCGACGGACACCGCCATGTCCACGGTGCCAACCTCGGCATGTGGGCGGCGGTGTACTTCGGTGTCGGCGGTTTCGCCCTCGTCGACCACGACGAAGACGTGGACCTCGTGAACCGGTTGCGTATTGCCGGGATGTCGATCGAGTGGAGCGCACGGGCGCCGGTGATCACCTCGACGCGTCCGTACGGTCGCCTGACCGGTGGTTTCGCGGACCATCTGCGGGGTCTGGAGAGAGGTGAGGCATCGTGACACCGTCGGCGGCGTACCGGGCCCTGCAGATCGTCGACTCGGGCGAGCTCGCGGCACCCCTGCCGGGTCATGGTGACACCGGGACCCGCTTCCGCACCCTGGCAGGTCTCACCCGATCGGACATCAGCGTCGGGCGGATGGTCGAAGCCCATCTCGACGCCGACGCAATCCTCGCCGAGATCGCCGGGGCCAGGACCGGCAGCGGCGAGTTGTGGGGTGTCTGGGCCGCAGAGCCTCCGTCTCACGTGCTCAGCGCTCATCGATATGGCGACCGGTGGCAGCTGTCGGGAACCAAGCCGTGGTGTTCAGGAGCTGTCGGCTGCACACACGCGCTGGTGACCGCCCGCGACGGTGAGCGACGTCGACTCTTCGCCGTGGACTTGGCCCAGCACGGCGTCCATCCACAATCCGGCGGCTGGCAGAACGTCGGTATGTCCGCAACCGACACCGAGACAGTCGAATTCGAGAACGCGGCTGCACAGGCAATCGGTGAACCGGGCGACTACCTCGAGCGCGCAGGGTTCTGGCACGGCGGAGTAGGCGTCGCGTCCTGCTGGCTCGGAGGCGCGGCGAAGGTCGCAGATACCCTTTATGACAAGGCCGATCCCGACAGCGACGACATCCTGATGATGCACCTCGGTGCGGTCGACGCACTGCTCGCCGACGGCTGGGCACAGTTGCTGTGTGCCGCTGATGCCATCGACAAGGCCCCGACTGACGCCCCCTTGGCGCAACGTCGGGCTTTTCGCGTGCGGTGGGGCATCGAGCAGATCGCGACGGCAGTGATCGATCGGGTGAACAGGGCGCTGGGACCGGCGCCGCTGGTGCGCTCTCGTGACCACGCGCAGGCGGTCGCCGATCTCGCTGTGTACATCAGACAATCGCACGCGGACCACGACCTCGCCGCGCTGGGTCGGCTTGTCGCAGGCAGCACGCCAGACGTCTTCGGAGACCGAACATGACCAGTACCGAGCGATTCGGGGCTGCCCCCGTAACCGACGTCGGCACCAGCGAAACGCACTGGCAGCAGTGGTTCTCGAGAGGCGCTGAGATCCCGGGGCTCGAGACCGACGTAGAACGGCTCGTGGTGCTGGCCGCGCACCCGGACGACGAGATCCTGGGTGCGGGCGGCATCATGATCGCCGCTGCCGCGGCCGGTATCGAGGTGGTCACCGTGTGCCTGTCCGATGGCTCGGGATCGCACCCGGGGTCGCCTACCCACTCTCCTGAGGATCTGGCGACCATCCGACGCGGCGAATTGGACGCGGCCACAGACATCCTGGGGTTGGAGCGTTCGGTC
This sequence comes from Williamsia soli, assembly GCF_017377795.1. Lineage (GTDB taxonomy): Bacteria > Actinomycetota > Actinomycetes > Mycobacteriales > Mycobacteriaceae > Williamsia > Williamsia soli. The sequence continues at coordinate 347,664 of NZ_JAFRDR010000004.1, forward strand.
TGGGGCGGGTTGCCCGACGGCGCGCTCACCACCGCGGATGCCGCGATGACGCGTATCGTCGAATCGGTGCTCGACGAACGGCCGGAGATGATCAGCGGGGTGTTGTCGGTCTGGGAGCACGACGGCCATCCCGATCACGAGGCGGTGGGGCGGTGTGCCTCCCGGATCACCGCGCAGCGTGGGTTGCCGCTGTGGCAATACCCGATCTGGATGTGGCACTGGGCGATTCCCGGCGAGGACACGATCGACTGGGACGCGTTGCGCTCCCATCGCCTCGACGACGGCGCGATGGCCACCAAAAAGGCAGCGGTGGAAGCCTTCACATCGCAGATCCACCCGCTGTCCGACGCAGCGGCTGATCAGGTGGTGCTGCCCTCGCACATACTCGAACGGCTGCTTCGTCGCGACGAATACGTGTTCACGCGGTGACGCAGATGGAGGAGAGCTACTTTCACGAGATGTATCGCGACAGCGACGATCCATGGGGTTTCACCAGTCGGTGGTACGAGCAGCGCAAATATCAGATGACATTGGCGGCCTTGTCAGCTCCGCGGTACGGCGCGGCGTTCGAGGCGGGGTGTTCGATCGGGGTGCTCAGTGAGCAATTGGCGGCTCGATGCGACCAGTTGCTCGCGGTGGACCTCAGCGACAAGGCAGTGCAGATCGCCGCCGAGCGCCTGGAGCCGTTGGGCGGACGAGTAGTCGTCGAGACGCGGGATTTCGTAGCCGACTGGCCAACCGGAACGTTCGACCTCATCGTTCTCAGCGAAGTCCTCTACTATCTCGACCCCGCACAACTCGACACCGTCATCGCGAATGCGACGGCAGGGCTGTCCGATGACGGTGAGTTGATCGCGGTGCATTGGCGCTGGCCGGTCGAGGAGTATCCGCAGACCGGCGACCAGGTGCACAACCGGCTGCGAGACTCGGAATTGGCCCACACAGCCGGATACCTCGACACCGACTTCCGTCTCGATGTCTTCTCGCGGGTGTACCGACAATCGGTGGCGCAGCGCGAGGGTTTGGTCTGACCGGTCGGCAAAGATGGCGGCGGCAGAGGGGAGATCTCAGGCGTTGCGGTAGCGGTCTGCGATCTTGAGGTGATGGTCGGCCAAACCGGCGCATTCCTCGCGGAGTTCGGCGGGCCCGATCACGGTGAAGTCGGCGTCGAATGCATAGAGCCACCGCGCTATCGAGCTGACGGATTGCCCGAAAAGTGACACTTCGCAACTGTTCACATCACCCGACTCGACCACACCCCAATCCGCGTCGACCATCTCGGCCACCCGTTCGAGCGGGCTGTGGATCTCGACGCGCGCCGTGGCCTGCCGATACACCGAACCCAGGCTCCGGGCGACGTACGCAGCAGCGCCACCGTCGGGCAGCTCCCGTGGAACGAATCGGGGTCCGGTTGGGGTCTTCGGCGTGAGTCGGTCGACGCGGAACGACCGCCAGTCGTCGCGACCGAGATCCCACGCCACGAGGTACCACCGTAAACCGCTGCGCACCAGTCGATATGGTTCGACCTCGCGGCGACTCTCCGCGCCACCGCGTGCCCGGTAGTCGAAGCGAAGTCGCTCGTGCCGGTGGCAGACCGCAGCGACGTCCGACAGCACCGCGGCCTCGACTTGGGAGACCGGGGTCCGCGTCGGGGTGGCGTCGACCTGGAGTGAGTCGAGCCGGTGCCGCAGGCGCGACGGCATCACCTGACGGAGTTTGGACATGGCTCGCACCGATGCCTCGTCGAGTCCGGCCACTGAACCGGTGGCTCCTGCACCCAGCCCGAGGGCGACGGCCAGCACCTCCTGGTCGTCGAGCAGCAGCGGCGGCATCTCGGCGCCGGCGCCCAGCTGATACCCGCCGCCGACTCCGACGCTCGCCTCTACGGGGTACCCGAGCTCGCGTAACCGGTCGATGTCGCGGCGCACCGTTCGCGTCGTGATGTCCAGTCGCTCCGCCAGATCTGCGCCTGACCAGTCCTTGCGAGTTTGCAACAGGCTCAGTAGGCGGAGCAGTCGCGCTGAGGTGTCCAACATGTTTTCCACAATGTCAGAGATTGAGGACGGAATCTGTCCTCAATGGGTCATAGCTTCATGTCAATGCATTTCACGGGCACCTAACGGAGGGAAATCATGACAATCACATCCAGCACCACCACACCTGCCATCGAGGTCGCCGGACTGACCAAGACCTTCAAGCAGGGCAAGAACACGGTGGAGGCCGTGAAGGGCATCGACCTGGCGGTGGCGGAGGGGGAGTTGGTGGCATTCCTCGGCCCCAACGGCGCCGGTAAGTCGACCACACTTCGGATGATCACCACGTTGCTCCGGCCCACCTCGGGGTCAGCGTGGCTGGCCGGGCACAACATTGCGGAGGACCCCGATGCCGTCCGCCGCAAGATCGGTTACGTCGGCCAGGGTAACGGCGGCGGAAACAATCAGCGCGTTCGCGAAGAGTTGGTGACCCAGGGGTTGTGCTACGGCATCAAGAAGTCCGAAAGTGCCTCGCGTGCTGACGAACTCATCGCCGCGCTGGACCTGACGGGGATGGAGAGTCGCAAGGTGAGCACGTTGTCGGGTGGTCAACGTCGCCGCCTGGACATCGCGCTCGGCATCGTGCACCGGCCACCGGTGATCTTTCTCGATGAACCGACCACGGGAATGGACCCGCAGAGTCGGGCGAACCTGTGGACCCACATACAGCGACTGCGCACCGAGACGGGCGCAACGATCGTCCTCACCACCCACTACCTCGATGAGGCGGACGCGATGGCCGAACGGGTGGTGGTCATCGACAAGGGCACGGTGATCGCCGACGACTCCGCGGCAGCGCTGAAGGACAACCTGGCGGGCGACCGCGTCGAATTGTCTGTGGGCTCGGTCGCCGACGCCGACGAACTGGTGCGTCTGACCGCCGGCTTCGACAATGTCCATGGCGCAGACATCACCGGAACCTCGGTGGATCTGCAGGTGGCAGGCGCCGATATCATGCTGCCGATCCTGATCACCGCGGCTGCGGAGCGGGGTATCACCATCAGCTCTGCCCGGTCGTCGCGGCCGACTCTCGACGATGTCTTTCTCACCCTCACCGGTCGCAGTCTGCGTGAAACCGCAGTGGCCTGACCACCCACCCCATTCGACCCCAAAGACTCAGGAGAGCCCCCATGGCAACCACCCTTGTTCGAGACAGCTTCATCGTCCTGGTCCGCGAACTGCGGCCCACCATCCGCGACCCGTTCACCGTCATCTTTTCGCTGGTACAACCGCTCATCCTGCTGGCACTGTTCGGCCCACTACTCAAAGATGTTCCCGGCGCCGGTGATTCAGGCAACGTCTGGAACTGGTTCATCCCCGGAGTCCTCGCCATGATCGCGATCTTCGGGACCTCGATGACGGGCGCGAATCTCCTGGACGAGATGCACACCGGGTCGCACGAACGCATGCTGGTGACACCACTGAGCCGCAGTTCGCTCTTGCTCGGCCGAGCCCTCAAAGAAATGGTGCCGCTGGCTGCCCAGGCAGTGATCATCCTGCTCATCGGACTACCGCTGGGCTTCGACATCAACCTCGGCGGCGCGGCGATCGGCATCATCATCCTCGGAGTGTTCGGCGTCGGCCTCGGCGCCTTGTCGTACAGCCTCGCACTGGCTGTCCGCGAACAGGATTGGGTGTTCTGGACCGTCCAGCAGACCCTGATGTTCCCGCTCCTCATCCTCTCGGGCACGATGTTGCCGCTCGATGACGCGCCGCGGTGGATGCAATTCCTCGTCGACATCAATCCGCTTCACTACGTCGTGGAAGCCGAACGAGTCCTGTTCGTCGGAGACTTCGACACCCAGACGGTACTGAGTGGTGTGTTGGCCGCGGTGCTGATGGCGTGCGGCGGCCTCGCGGTCGGTGTCCGAGCGATGGGCAAGGCGTCCCGCGCCTGACCCCGTCCCCCGATAGTGGGGCCTTTTGGCGAACAAATGCCCAGGTGGGCGTCGCCAAAAGGCCCCATTATCGGTGTCAGGGGAGGATGTTCGCGCGTCTGGCTGCGGTGAGCCAATCGGGGAACTCAGAGAGCAGGCGTTTGTAGAGTTCGTCATCGGATACCTGATCGATGTCGTCGAGGGCAAAGAACCCGGCGTTGTCGACGGCGCGGCCCTCCATCTCGTCGAGTTGTTCGAGCACACCGTAATTGGCTCTGCCGATACCGACGAACTGCCAGAACACCGGAGCTGTCGACGCCGCGCGCATCAACTGACTGATCGGCCCCTTCTTGCGGAAACCGCCATCGGTGAAGAAGAGAACAAGCATGGGTCGACCGGGAACCGCCGAGTTCAAGATCTCGTTCATGATCGGCAGCTCATCGTTGGAGAGACCGATCGAGTCATAGTCGAATCGCCCATGAGTGCCGGACAGGTGCAGATATTCCTCGGTCCACGACTCCACGTTCTCCACGCTGATGTCGGGCACCTTCGCGAATCCGCGGGCGTACATGTACGGCTCGAGTTGACCGTCGTCGTCGATCTGGGTGGCGACGGCCAGCATGCGCTCGACCACCCGGTGCACCACCTTGCGGGAGTACTGCTGGGTCATGCTGCCGGTCTTGTCGATGACGATGATCACCCGGGCGCGCACTCCGGTCGCATTCTTGCTCAGCAGGACCTTATGGACCTCACGCTTCCGCATGTCGAGGCGCTGACGCTTCTCGAGGGAGAGTTTCTCCTCTCCGGCAACACTTCTCACTGCCGGTTCAGATGACGGCGACGCTGCCGCGGCAGGCGCTGGGTCGTCATCGACGCTGACACCGTGCTCACGCACCAAATCCGCGAACCCCCGATCCCACCCGGCGCTGACGTTGCGGACCTTCCACTCGCCGCCACGCCGGTAGATCTCACCCAGCACCGCTGCCCGCTCGGTGGTCAGACCGCCGGCCGGCAACTCGACCGCCACGCCGCTGCCACTGAGCGACGCGCCCAGCCCCGGGAGCGCCGCCAACGTCGAGCTGAAGCCCTCGTCGCAGGCGACCGCGAACGCGATGCAGTCGACGTCCGCAGGGACTCGCGCGAGATCGACCGCGAGCGTGGTCCCCGAGGACAGCACGACGCCACCCTCCGGCGACCGTGGCTGATTGAAGAAGATGAAGTCGGCGTCGGTGCGAGTCTTGCGGTTGCCCGCCAACTGGAACGCCATCACGTCCACAGAACCAGGCGCGGCGCCCGACACCGCGACACTGAGCAAACCGGTGGGAATGGTGGCGTTGGCGCCGCGCGTCAGTGAGACCATCGCCCCATTATCTATCGGACGTCGGCCGCCGCACCGGCGATGTCATTCAGGCGGCAGGCAAACCCGCGAGCGGTTGCACCGTCTTCGCGATGCCGTAGCCCGCGCTCCACGGATAGTGGCCCGCAGCATCCGGCCACACCAGCTGCAACGCAGACACCGACCCGTACACGGAATTGGCAACCCGTAGATCGGACGTGGTCAGGGCTTCGATGACCATCAGATCCCGCTCATCATCGATGAACCCGGCGAGTAGCTCACCGACCGCAAGACGTCCACCGGCACGGGCGATCCGATGCCCGACCGTGTTGAGGATCGACCCGGCGACACCGGGCTCGAGACCATAGATGATCAGCTCGGGATGACCGAGTGAGGTCAGCCCGGTGGTGTAGGCAAACGACGGGAACCCGACCCGCTGAGCCGCGCGGACAGCGGTGACGGTCCAGTAACGCTTGGCGATCGCCCGATGAGCGAACTCGACCGGGTCGGACTGTGTGCGCATGATGCCCCCTTGTGGCTGGTGGTGCAGAAATCGATTGTGACGGGACCCTAGCCAACGGCACCGACAGTGTTTGATTGTTCGCTCCGTCGTGGGCCCTAGTGCGCGTTCTTCGCTCGTCACGTGGCCGCTTCGCGTCCGCGTTCCTCTCTGCATCACGCGCGGCCCACCCCTGCGCTCACGAGCGCTGCGCGTCCGCGTTCCTCTCTGCATCACGCGCGGCCCACCCCTGCGCTCACGGGCCTATACAGTTTTCTGATGCGCGATGTGGCGGTGGTGGTCGGGCTGCTGGCACTGATCAACGTGCTGGCGCACTTCACCGTCGAGCATGCGATCTCGGTCGTGGTGCCGCTAGGGGCACTCGTAGCCCTGCTTTACGCACGCCGGCGCGGGTTCTCGTGGGCCGAACTCGGTCTCGCGCGCAGTCAGCACCGCCGAGGCCTGAGGTACGCGGCGGTGATCCTCATACCGGTGGCGGTCATCGCTATCGGTGGTGCGCTGCTGCCGCTGACCAGATCGCTGTACCTGTCCGACCGGTACGACAGCGTGTCGGTCGCATTGTGGGGCGCGCTGGTGATCATCCCGCTGCAAACGGTGATACCGGAGGAACTGCTCTTCCGCGGTGTCCTCAACGCGACGCTCGTCCGCGTGGCGTCGGTACGGGTGGTCTACCTCGCGGGCGCCGGCCTGTTCGGGCTCTGGCACGTTGCGTCGTCCCTCGGGCTCACGGCGGGAAACGGTGGTCTGACCGATCTGCTGGGCTCGGGGATCGCTGCCCAAACCGCGGGGATCGTGGGGGCGGTGGTGCTGACAGGCACGTCCGGCCTGCTGTTCATCTGGCTCCGACGACGCAGCGACAGCTTGCTCGCCCCGATGGCACTGCACTGGGCAGTCAACGCAAGTGGGGCGTTGGCCGCGGCGCTCGCCTGGCACCTCTCAGGTTGACCCAGTGCGCGGGCCGGTCAACACCCGGGCCGTCGCAACCCAGCCTTCGCGAGCACTCGGGTACGCGGGACGCCAGCCGCTCTCGTCGCGGAATCGGGTGTTCGAGGCCCGCACCGACCTGGTCAGCGAGGTGAGCCGGTGGCCGGCCAACAATCCTGCGCGTCCCGGTCCCCGTATCCACATCGCCGCGCCTGCGGCATCAGCGCAGGCCCGAGCGTGGTCGAGCTTGGTCAGTGGCTCGTCGTCGACGACGTTGTAGGTGCCCGCGCGGGCACCGAGCGCGGCGGCGACCGCATCGGCGCCGTCAGAGACGTGGATGCACGACAGATACGAATCCGGCCGTCCGGACACGAGCCCAATGTGCCGGCGGGCGAGGGCGAAGATCTGCTCGCTGTGGGTTGCGCCCGGACCGTAGAACAGCCCGAACCGCAGGATGATCGGCGTCCCACCGGTGTGCGCAAAACCTCGGATGTTTGCCTCCGCGGACAGATTCGTGCGTGCAATCGGATAAGCCTCGACGGGCGCGTCCTCGTCGGTCCAGTTCGCGCCGTTGTCGCGATAGATCATCGTGACCGATTCCTGGATGATCCGCTCGATCCCGGCCACCGCTGCGGCCGCCGCGACAGTCGCCGAGCCCTCACCGCGGATTCGGGTGCAGTCGCGCCATGCCCTCGAACTCGCGAAGCGCATGGTGCTGGGTAGTGCGGACGCGAGATTGACCACGGTGTCATGTCCGTCGAAGGCTCGGGCGAGAGCTTCGCGGTCGAAGAGGGAGACAGCGATGGGCGTAGCGCCTTGGCGTCTGAGCCAATCGGCTTTCTGAGTTGACCGTGCCAACGCGGTAACCGCATGTCCACCGCGGATGAGCGCCGGGACGGTGTATCGCCCGATGGCCCCGGTGCCGCCGGTGAGGAACACGCGCATCAAGTTCCCGAGTTCGCCGTGCGAGCGGCGGCCTCTGCCGGATACCACTTCGCGAAGACGTCGGGGTGAGCGCGGGTCCGGCTCTTCCAGGTGTTCTCGCCGTACGTGGTGAACAGGGGATTGGCCGGATCCTGTTCGACGCCACGGGCTTTGTCTGCCAACGTCTTCGGCAACGCGATGGTCGGGATCACAGCGTCGAGGGCCGGGCTGAAGAAGTAAGGGATCGACAGGCGTTCGGCGGCACCCGGTGGGGTGACTACCCGGTGTTTGGTCGCCCGCAGGTAACCGCCGGTGGCCACTTCGAGCATCTCGCCGACGTTCACCACAAACGCCCCCGCACGCGGCGGGGCGTCGAGCCAGCTGCCGTCGGTGGCCTCCACCTGTAGTCCTGCCGACCCCGGTTCGAGGAGCAGGAGTGTCAGTACGCCCGAGTCCTTGTGCGCCCCCACACCCTGATCGCCTGCCACCGCTGCCCCCGTTCGCGCGGGGTAACGAACGAGTTTGAGCAGGGTTGCGGGGGCCTCGGCGAACGCGCTGTCGAAGATGTGCGGGTTGGCGCCGAGGCCTGCCGCCCAGTTCTGCAGGAGCCGCAGAGCGACGCCGGCAAGCGCATCGTTGTATTCGCCGACCGCACTCCGTAATTCGGGAAGTGCAGCAGGCCACTGATTGGGGCCCTGCAGGCGCATGTACCCGTCGGCGCCGGGAACGGGCTCGCGTTCGGGACCGATGTCTATCTGCTCTCGCCAATCGATCTTGCCATTGGTGAACTCGCCGCCGAGCCGGTTGTATCCACGGAAATGCGGACTGTTGATCATCGCGATCGAGAGCTTGTCGTGCTCGGGCAGTGCGAAGAACGCCCGGGCGGCGGCGCGCACCCGTGAGATCAACTCTTCGTCGACGCCATGGCCGTCGAGATAGAAGAAGCCGACCTCGTGCGTCACGTCACGAAGGCGTGCCCGCCCCTCGGCGGTGGCCAGCTCATCGAGTTCTATCACTGGAAGCACGGTTTCCACCGTAGCCGCCTCACGGCCGATCAGTCCCGCAGGACCTTCCCTGCCGCAGCGAAGCTGCGCACCTTGGGATCGAGCCAGACCTGTGCGGGGACACCACCAAGGAGATTGCGCGTCAGCGCGGGGGAGTCGCCGAACGGCACGTCGCTGCCCGCGATGACGATGTTGCCGTAACGCCGGCCCTTGAGCATGGCGGGATCGGCTATCACGGTCAGCTGTTCGAAAACAGCGCCGAGGGTCGCGGCTTCGGAGCGGGCGAGCGAGAGATCTCGCGTGTCACCGCAATTGATCACATAGATGCCGCCGGGGGCGAGGACCCTGCGAACCTCCTGGGTGAACTCGAGAGTCGTCAGGGCCTGTGGGGTCCGGGTGCCGGCGAAGACGTCGCGGATGATCAGGTCGCGGGTGGACTCGGTCAGCGACTCCGTGACGGCGCGGGCGTCGCCGACCCGCAGGCGCAGCAATGGGGCACGTGGCAGGTCGAACCACTCACGGACGAGTTCGGTCAGCCGCTGATCGATGTCGACTGCCACCTGCCGTGCAGCGGGATACGTCGCAGCGAAGTACCGGGCCAGCGTGCATGCTCCGGCGCCGAGATGCAGGACCCGTAACCGGGCGTCGGACTCCCAGTGTTCCTTCGCGATTTCCGCGATCCACTGCATGTACTCGAAATCGAGCTGGGCCGGGTCTGCGAGGTTGATGTGTGAACTCTGCGCCCCGTTGACGGTGATGATCCAGCCGTCGGTGAGGTGGTCGCGGATCAGCTCGCAGGTACCGGTGTCGATCGGATAGACACCGGGCTCGGGCCCCGTAGCCGCCTCGCTGCCGACAGAGGCGTTCCGCGATCGCGTGTTCCTGCGTCCTTTCGCCACCGAGAAACTCAGTACACGTCGCGCAGGTAACGCTTTTCGCGTTTGAGCGTGTTCACATAATCTTCCGCGGCTTCCTCGTCGAGGCCGCCGTACTCGGCGATCACGTCGTGGAGCGCGGTGTCGACGTCCCGAGCCATCTGCGCGGCGTCCCCGCACACGTAGAAGTAGGCGCCGACGTCCAGCCAGCGGAACAACTCCTGCCCGTGCTCCCGCATCCTGTCCTGCACGTAGATCTTTTGTTTCTGATCGCGCGAGAACGCGAGGTCCAGACGGTGCAGGACACCGTCGCGCTGGAATTGCACGAGCTCGTCTTCGTACATGAAATCTGTTGCGCGGTATTGGTCTCCGTAGAACAGCCAATTGGTTCCGGTGGCTCCGCGGGCCTTGCGCTCGTAGAGGAACGAGCGGAAGGGCGCGACGCCGGTCCCGGGGCCGACCATGATGACCGGCGCCGCGTCGTCTGCGGGCAGGCGGAACGAGCGGTTCTTGGACAAGAACACACCGGCGGTGTTGCCTGCGCCCACCCGATCAGCGAGATACGTCGAACACTGTCCTCGTCTGTCGCGCTGCGCGGAACGATGCCGCACCGCGGCCACCGTCAGGTGCACCATGCCCTTGTGGGTGAGTGGCGACGACGAGATCGAGTACACGCGGTGTGCCAGCGGTCGCAGCAACTCGAGAAGTTGGGCCGCGTTGATCTCCAGATTCGGATCCAGGTCCAGCAGGTCGAGGACATCTTTGCCCCACAGCCAGCCTTCGAGGGCTTCGCGTTCTTCGGTGGAGAGCACGTGTACCAATTCGGCGTCGCCGGTCCGGTCGGCGACGTGGTCGATGAGCTCGCGGGTCGGTAGCGAGATCTCGTACTCGTAGGTCAGCAGATCGATGAGTGTCGACTCGCCCGTGCGAGTGGTGATCGACTCGCCGGGATCGGCGCCGATGCGCTCGATCAGCGCGGCGACGAGCTCGGGATCGTTGACCGGCCGGACACCGAGCCCGTCGCCTGCCTCGTAGTCGATGTCGCTGTCGCCGAGGTCGAACACCACGTGCCGAACGTCTTTGCCGGATTCGGAACCACGCAATGGCCGGTTGGCGACGAGCTTGGCGCTGTACGGATTCTTCCGGGTCCAGGGTGATCGTTTCGGTTTGTCCGACTTGCCCGGAGCTTCCTGGGCAGGACGCACTTCAGGAGCGGTGACGGTGTCGAGTTCGCGGAGTGCCTCCAGCGCGGTGGCCAGCACGTCGTCCCGCGTGGTCCCGGCGACGGCTGAGTCGAAACCTGCCAGGAATCCCGACAGCCACAACCGCTGGTCCCCGGTGTACTGGGCATCGCCGGGCAGATTGGAAGTTTTCATATGCCTGTCATTGTTCTCGATGTGCTCGCCCGCATCTGCAGTGGGCCGGGCACCGCTGCGACGTTGAAGCGGCACCTGGCGAGGATGAGGGTACCCTCACCAGCTGCCGGTCCCGTTCGCACCCGTGGCGGTCGTGGCAGGTGGTCGGTGTCTGAGATATTGACCTACATGGCATCAGATGTGTGGACGCGGGCCGCGGGCCTGAGCGCCGGTTACCTGCTGGACCACGTATTCGGTGATCCCGTGCGCCTGCATCCTGTTGCCGGCATGGGAAACGTCGCCGGCTCCCTCGAAAAACTGATCTACCGCGATTCGCGCTGGGCTGGTGCGGCTTTCACCACAATCTGCGTAGGCGGGGTCATCGGAACCGGCTACCTGGGTCGACGCGGCGGAGCCGTGGCCGTGGCGGTGGCGACGTGGATCGCCCTCGGCGGAACCTCGCTGACCGCGGTCGGCGAGCGCCTCGGTGAGGCGCTCGCGGCCGACGACGTCGACTCTGCCCGTGCACTCATCCCAAGTCTGTGTGGGCGCGATCCGGCCAGCCTGGACAGCGCAGGAATGGCGCGGGCGACCGTCGAGTCCGTTGCAGAAAACACCTCCGACGCTGCTGTCGCACCGCTGTTCTGGGGTGCTGTCGCCGGTGTGCCGGGACTGCTGGGTTACCGGATGGTCAACACCCTCGACGCGATGGTCGGCTACCGAAGTGACCGGTATCTCCGCTTCGGATGGGCCAGTGCCCGACTCGATGACGTTGCCAACTACCTGCCGGCCCGGCTGACCGCAGTCCTGGTACTCGCGATCGGGCCCGACCGCCGGTCCGGGGCGGCAGCCGTCCGACGCGATGCCGCGGCCCATCCGAGCCCCAACGCCGGGGTGGTCGAGGCGTCGTTCGCCGGTGTTCTCGGGGTGAGTCTTGGAGGGATCACCGTCTACCGGCACGGCACGGATTCGCGACCCGTCTTGGGCCGTGGTGCGCCGCCGACCGTCCGCGATGTGACGCGGGCGACGACGCTGTCGCGCCAGGTGCAGCTAGGTGCGCTCGCGGCCGTAGCGGTCGGTCAGTTTCTGGTTCGAACCGTTGTCGCCCGTAGGACCTGAACCGATGACACCCCGCGCGGACGCACTCTCGCGGTGCGTCGACGAGGCCGCGAGCGCCTCCCTGGTCTGCTTGCCCCGTTCGCGTGGCCTGCGGGGTGGCACGTCGGTACCGCTTGCGTTCGCCCGACGCTGCTTGATCTCCGACCACGCGAAATAGCCCAGCCCGAGGGGGGCCATCAACCCGAAGGCCAGCCATTGCAATCCGTATGACAGATAGGGGCCGGTCTCGAGCTGCGGCAGTGAGATGACTCCGAGCGCGCCCGGCTGCCCATCGGTCAACTGCAGATAACCGGCGGCCAGCGGTACGTCCACCGTGCGGCTGATCAGCACGGGATCGATCGAGTAGACCTGAATCGCCCCGGCTTCGGTGCGGGGTTCGCGACCCGGCATGGTGCTCTCCGACGCCCGGATCCGGGCCTGGACGGTCACCTGTCCGGTCGGCGCCGGCGTGATAGGTGGCAGCGCGGTGCCCTGTTCCGGGGTCACATACCCCCGGTTGACCAGGTACGTGCTGCCAGAGGTCTCGGCGAACGGCGTGAGCACCTCGTAGGCGGGGGAGCCGTCCACCGAACGCAGCCGGACGACAACTTCCTTGTCGGGCAGATACGAACCGGTGAGCTGGACCCGGCTCCACTCGGCGTCCGTGATCGGCCGACCATCTCGATACAGCTCGTCCACCGGTACCGGCTCGGCCGATTCGGCTCGCTTGATCAGATCATTCTGGTGCTCGTTCTGCGAGTTCTTGCCCAGCTGCCAAGGCGCCAGCACCCAGAAGCACGCGGCAGCGAAGCCCACGACCACCAGCGCGAGCGCAATCCAGCCCGGACGTAGGAAGTTCCGCAGGATTCGCACACCCATACGGTACCGAGCGCCGCGAGATGAAGTTCGCCGGTGGCCGCGGCAGCGACGTCGGATGCGCGGGAGAGCATGGTTATTGTTGACCGCAGAGGGGCGGTCGAGAAGCTGCGGTCCCCAGGCGGCGGGCCTTCGCCGCGCCGCCCATCATCATCTGATCGGAGAGTCCTCATGCGCGATCTGGTCTGCCGCAAATGTGGCCAGAAGTTGTCGTTCGAAAACACCCTGTGCCTCAATTGCAAGAGTCCGCTCGGGTTCCACCTTCCCGCCCGAACCATGTACGTGCTCGACGAGAATGCCACCACGGAAGTCGACGGCGAGACTCTGGTGCGCTGCGCCAACTTCGACCTCATCGCCTGCAACTGGCTGATCCCTCCGGTCGAACCGGGCGCGAGTACTCCTGCGGGAGAAGAGGATCCGTCGGAACTGTGCGAGTCGTGCCGATTGACCCGCACCCGTCCGGCCGACACCGATGTCGATGCGATCGCCGTATTCGGGGACGCCGAGACCAACAAGCGCAGGGTGATCCTCGAACTCGACGAGCTGGGACTGCCGATCCGGGGACGTGACGTCGACCCGCAGACGGGCCTGGCGTTCGATCTGCTCTCGAGTGCGAACAACCCGGTGATCACCGGACACGCGGACGGGGTTGTCACGCTCGACCTCGCGGAGGGCGACGACGTCCACAGGGAGCAGCTGCGGGTGTCGATGGATGAGCCCTATCGCACCCTCATCGGGCACTTCCGCCACGAGATCGGGCACTACTACCAGATGGTGCTGGTCGGAACCGGCGAACACCGCCCTCGCTTCGAGGAACTGTTCGGCAACCCCGACGACGACTATCAGGCCGCGCTCGATCGTCACTACAGCGAAGGGCCGCCCGACAACTGGAAGAGCGATTTCGTCTCGTCATACGCCACGATGCACCCGGCGGAAGACTGGGCCGAGACCTTCGCGCACTACCTGCACATCCGCGACACCCTCGACACCGCCGCTGCGTTCGCGATGGCACCCAGCGGGGCGACACTCGACAGTGTGCTTCTCGGCGACGTGGGCTTCGACCAGATCATCGATCTCTGGCTACCGCTGACCTGGGCGTTGAACCAGATCAACCGCTCGATGGGTCACCAGGACCTGTACCCGTTCGTTCTGCCGGCGAAGGTGCTCGACAAGATGCGGTTCATACACGGCCTCATCTCACCGGCGATCCTCTGACCGACCACGAACCCACTCGTTGCAGGCACAGCCAGGCGTTGCAGCCGCTGGGTGTGCCGCGGGCGGGTGGGTTTGTCGGCGGCGGGTCTACCGGCGGGTACGGACCCACTCGATCAGGCCGGGCATCGCGGCCTCGATCTGCAGGCGGACATCGGTGAAGTCTGCGTCCGACCCGAAATAAGGGTCGGCGACGTCGTCGCTGTCGGCATCGGGATCGAAGCTGCGCAGAAGCGCGGAACGATCGGCGACACCGGCGTCACGCAGCGCGGCGAGATGACCGGCGTCCATGGCGAGCAACAGATCCGCGGACAGATGCTCGCTGCCGAGCTGGGCCGCAACGTGTTCGTCGTCGTATCCGGCCGAGGTCAATTCGGTACGGGCACGCACATCGGCAGCCTCGCCGACGTGCCAGTCACCCGTCCCGCAGCTGCTCACGCGGACCTGGTCAGCCAGGCCCGCGTCGTCGAGGGCGCGCCGGAAGATGTTCTGGCCCATCGGTGATCGACAGATGTTGCCGGTGCAGACGAAGGTGACGTGCAGACGTTCAGGCATGTACGAGCTCCCGCAGCGCCGACACGGACTCGACGGTCCAGGCCGCGTCGGAATCTTCGTTGTCCAGTGCGTATCCCCAGGTGACGAAGACCGCCGGGATACCGAACTCCGCGGAGCCGTGTACATCGTGGTGGCGATCGCCGATCATGACGACCGGTCGCTTCGCCACGTCGGTGATCCCGAGCGAGCTCAGTGCGTGTGCGATCACGTCGGATTTCGTTCGTCGGCTTCCGTCATCAGAGGCGCCTGCGATGTACTGGAAGTGACGGTCGAGCCCGAAATGCTCGAGGATCCGGCGGGCTGTCGTCTGGTTCTTGGACGTGGCCACGGCCATCGGCCGGCCGGAGTCGGACAGGTCGGCCAAGAGCGCCGCCATCCCCTCGAACACCGAGTTCTCCAGCCATCCGGTCGCGACATACCGTTCGCGGTAGGCGAGCATCGCCGCTTCCACGTCGGTGTCGGAGAGATGCATGCCACGCAGGCTGTCGACCATCGGCGGGCCTGCGATACCTGCGACCAGCGCGCTGTCGGGCTCGGGTGCCCCGACCGCGGCCAGCGCGTGACGGAAGCTGTTCTCGATGCCTGTGAACGAATCGGTGATGGTGCCGTCGAGATCGAACAACAGGACGGTGGCGGGGTCGGCGGGGTCGGGTCGGGGAGAAACGTTGGGCGAGCTCACCTCGTCCATCCTGCCCGTAGGCTCGACAACTGTGAAATCAGGAATCCGAACCGTGGGATCGGAATGGACGCAGGCTTCGCTGGCGGACCTCGGACGGCACGGCGACGTCGACGCCGAACCTGGGTTGGTCGATTTCGCGGTGAACGTTCGCGGTTCGACGCCCCGCTTTGTCCGGGACGTACTCGCCGGCCGCCTCGATGACCTGGCCGGGTATCCCTCCGCCGACGACGAACGCAGAGCGGTCGCGGCCGTCGCACACCGCCATGGGCGCGACCCCGCCGAAGTGTTGCTGCTGTCCGGTGCCGCGGAGGGGTTCGCGTTGCTGCCGCAGCTCGCACCCCGGCGGGCCGCCCTGATCCAGCCGTCGTTCACCGAGCCCGAACGTGCGCTGCGGGCGGCCGGGATCGAGATCGAGCACGTTGTCCTCCCGGAGCCGTGGGAACTCGATCCGCACCTGGTGCCCGGCACCGCAGACCTGGTGGTATTGGGGAATCCGACGAATCCGACGTCGGTGCTGCACCCGCGTGTGGCCATCGAGTCACTCGTGCGGCCGGGTCGGGTCGTGGTGGTCGACGAGGCCTTCGCGGACGTCGTTCCAGGCGAACCGGAGAGCTTCGCCGGCGTCCGACACAGAGGAGTGCTGGTGGTGCGCAGCATCACCAAGACCTTCGCGCTGGCCGGACTGCGTGCCGGGTACCTGCTCGGGGATCCGGCTCTGCTGCAACAGTTGTCGGCCCGCCGTCCGCACTGGCCGCTGGGGACCCTGCAGCTGGCGGCCCTGGAACTGTGTGCGGGCGCGCAGGCGTCGCAGTACGCCCATGAACAGGCGGTATCGGTTGACAGGCAACGGACCTCGATGATCGAGGCGTTGCGATCGGTCGGTCTCGACGTGATCGGGTCACCGCGGGGTTCCTTCGTGATCGTCGCCGTTGCCGACGGCACCGCCATCAAGAACAGACTGCGTGAACACGGTTACGCGGTGCGCAGTTGCGCCAATTTCGTCGGATTGGACCCGGACCACCTCCGACTCGCCGTTCGAGACGAGGACACCGTCGCCGGATTGATCGAAGCATTGAGGAAGGTGATCTGATGACCACACTCGCCGAGGTGATCGACGTTCTCGAGCGCGCCTACCCGGCTCGGCTTGCCGAGGGCTGGGATTCGGTAGGCCTGGTCTGCGGCGACCCGGCCGAATCGGTCGACTCGGTGCTCTGCTGCGTCGACGTCACCGATGAAGTGGTCGACCGTGCGATCGCCGACGGCGTGAGACTCATCGTGGCGCATCATCCGCTGTTGCTGCGAGGTGTGGACACCGTGGGCGTTCACACCTCCAAGGGGCGCCTGGTGCACCGCCTGATCCGGGGCGGGTGTGCGCTGTACACGGCGCACACCAACGCGGACTCGGCCAATCCGGGAGTATCCGACGCGTTGGCCGACGTGCTCGGACTGACCTCGCTGCGGCCACTCGAACCCAAACCTGCTGTCGCGATGGACAAGTGGGCTGTGTTCGTGCCGACCGCCGATGCCGGCACCGTGCGCGAGGCGATGTTCGAAGCCGGGGCCGGTCGGATCGGGGACTACAGCCACTGCTGTTGGAGTACGGCAGGCACCGGCCAGTTCTTGCCGGGAGCGAGCGCGAATCCGACGGTGGGATCGACCGGCGAAGTGACCCGGGTCGCCGAGGACCGCGTCGAGATGGTGGCGCACCGTGCGGTCCGTCAGGACGTTCTCGCCGCGCTGCGCAGCGCGCATCCCTACGAGGAGCCCGCCTTCGACCTCGTGGAGATGGCCGCGGCCACCAGCGATGAGGGGTTGGGCCGGATCGGCGAACTCGCCGAGCCAGTGACGCTCGCCGAGTTCACCCACCTCGTGTCCCGCTCACTGCCGGCAGCGCCGGTCGGCATCCGTGCCGCGGGCGATCCGCAGCAGGTGGTCCGGACGGTCGCGGTGTGCGGTGGGGCGGGCGATTCGCTGCTCGACACTGCGCGCGGCAGCGGTGCCGACGTCTATGTCACCGGTGATCTCCGGCATCACCCGGTGGACGAACACCTGCGCGGCGGTCCTCCGGCGCTGATCGACGCCGGGCACTGGGCCACGGAGTTCCCGTGGTGTTCGCAGGTGAGCCGGTTGCTGGCGGCAAACCTGCCCGGATTGCGGACCGACGTGTTCGGCCGCCCGACAGACCCGTGGACGATCCATGCCCATCCGGGGTCCTGACGTGCGCCGCGAGCGCCGCGGTGATCGGACGGAGGCACAGACCGCGTACCGTTGCACAATGTCATCCTGGCGATAGATGTCGGACTTGGCGACGATCCGGCCACGGGGCCGGACAGCAGAGGAATGAAGACACTGGTGAAAGCAGACCCGGCCGCCCAACGATTGATGTTGGACATCGCCGACATCGATTCCGAACTCTTGCGTATCGATCACCGACGGGCGATGTTGCCCGAGAACGCCGAATTGGCGGCGCTCGGTGAACAGCTGCAGACGCAGCGCGACGAAGCGGTGCGTGCGCAGATCGCGGCCGAGGACCTGCTTCGCGAGTCGCGCCGGCTCGACAACGAGATCACGTCGATGTCGTTGCGTGAGCAGAAAGACAACCAGCAACTCGCCGCGGGCAACTTGCCGGCGAAAGCGTTGAGTGAGTTGGAACATGAGGTTGCCGGGCTGATCCGGCGGCGCTCCATGCTCGAGGACGAGATGCTCGAGGTGATGGAGCAGCAGGAGGCGGTGTCGGCCGACGAGCAACGTGCCTCGGCGATGACCAACCACTCGGAGCGGCAGATCGAGGACGCCACCGCGCGCCGCGACGTGGCGCTGGAGAAGATCGCCCAGGACGAGGCCGAGGCGAAGGCCAAGCGCGCGGCTCTGATCGCGAACGTCGACGAGGCGCTGCTGGCGATCTACGAACGCCAGGTGAGTCATGGACACGTCGGGGCAGGACTACTACGCGCGGGTCGCTGCGGCGCCTGCCGGATGGAACTGGACCGTGGTCTGATCGGTCGTATCACCGCGACTGCGGACGACGAGGTCGTCCGGTGCGACGAGTGCGGCGCCATCCTGGTCCGGACCCACGAATCCGGTCTGTCGTCGAAATGAGAGCCGTGGTCGAGGCCGATGGCGGCTCGCGGGGTAACCCCGGCCCGGCCGGGTACGGCGCTGTGGTCTTCTCCGGCGATCGTTCAGCGGTCCTGGCCGAGCGCAAGGAAGCCCTGGGAATCGCGACGAACAATGTCGCCGAGTACCGCGGCCTGATCGCCGGCCTGACAGCCGCCGCCGAGGTCGGGGCCGACGAGGTGCAGGTCCGGATGGACTCCAAACTCGTGGTCGAGCAGATGTCGGGCCGATGGAAGATCAAGCATCCGGACATGATTCCGCTTGCGGCGCAGGCCAAGCAGTTGGTCGGCAGGTTCGCGAGCGTCGACTTTCACTGGATCCCCAGAGCTCAGAACTCGCACGCCGATCGGCTGGCGAACGAGGCGATGGATGCGGCGGCAGGATTGGGCGTGAGTCCTTCGGCCGATCCGCAGCCGGAAGAGAAGGTCAAGCCCTCGCCGGGGTGGACCGGGGCACGCGGCGAGCCCACACGATTGCTTCTGTTGCGGCACGGTCAGACGCCGCTGTCGATCGAACGACGCTATTCCGGCCGCGGCAATCCGGAGCTGACGGAGCTGGGTCGCGATCAGGTGGCTCGCGCAGCGAAGCGATTGGCCGCACGCGCGCAGCGCGACGCCGGTGGCCCACGCATCGCCGCGGTCGTCTCCTCTCCACTGTCCCGCGCTCTCGCGACGGCTGAAGCCGCCGCTGCCGAACTGGGACTGCCTGTGCAGATTCACGAGGGCCTCACCGAGACCGACTTCGGCGCCTGGGAGGGCTTGACGTTCGGTGAGGCGGCAGAGCGCGATCGTGAGCTGCACACCACGTGGATGGGTGACACCGCGGTGGCGCCCCCGGGCGGCGAGAGCTTCGACACTGTCACGCAGCGCGTACTGGACGCTCGATCCGAACTCGTCGATCGCTACGCCGGCGGCGAAGTGCTGGTCGTCTCGCACGTCACGCCGATCAAGGTGACGCTGCGTGATGCACTCGGTGTCGGTTCCTCGTTCCTCTATCGCATGCATCTGGACCTGGCGTCGCTGAGTGTTGCCGAGTTCTATCCCGATGGTGGCGCGTCGGTCCGCCTCGTGAACGACACCAGCCACCTCGGCGACTTCTGAACCGGTGAATCCACAGTTCGGCGCGCCACACCTGAGGGTCTCCTCGGGTGTGACGCACCGCAATTGAGTGTTGGGGTTCAGCTCGCCTTGGCCTGGCGTCTGGCCTCCGATTCCACTTTGTCCGCCTGCGCGAAGCCCGGCCGATCAGAGCCGATGAAAGCGAACAGCCACGAGGCGATGGCGGCGAACCGGTTGCGGAAACCCACCAGATAGAACAGGTGCACGGCCAGCCAGGTCAGCCACGCGATGAAGCCACCGAAGCGAACCCGTTCGTTGAGCGCGACAACCGCGCTGAACCGGTTGATCACCGACATGCTGCCCTTGTCGAAATACTCGAAGGCGGTGCCCGGTAGCTTCTTTCGGCTGATCACATCTGCTGCGTGACGGGCCTGTTGCATCGCGACCGGGCTCTGTCCCGGGTATCCGTTCAGCGAGGTCATGTCGCCGATCGCGTACACGTTGGCGTATCCGCCCACGGTCAGATCCTGGTTGATCAGGAGTCTGCCCGCCCGGTCGGTCTCGCTGCCCGTCGCCTTCGCGAGTACTGCTGCGAACGGGCTGGCCTGCACGCCGGCCGACCAGACGACGGTGTCGGCGGCGATACGTCGAGTGGCCGCGCCACCGACCTTGATGGTCACGCCGTCTGAATCCATCTCTGTCACCAGCGAATCGAGCAGTACCTCGACGCCGCCGCGTTCGAGGGCCTTCTTCGCGTAGGCCGAGAGCGAGCCGCCGTAGACGGGCAGGGCGTTGCCTGCGCCTTCGACGAGATACACCGACACATCGTCGAGCTTGTAGTAGCGGGTGGCGAGTTCGCGGATCTGGCCCGCGACCTCGACGCCGGTCGGACCCGCCCCGACGACGACGAAGCTGAGCAGGCGGCGACGCAGGTCGGCGTCATCGGTCCTGGCTGCTTCCTCGAAGCATCGGCGGATCTGTGTGCGCAGGTTCGTGGCGTCGTCGATCGTCTTGAGAGAATACGAGTAGTGCGCGAACTCGTCGCGTCCGAAGTACGACTGCGTGGCACCGGTCGAGGCGATCAGGTAGCGGAACGAGATGGTCTGCGTCGGTCCGTCGTGGCGGTAGCGCAGAATCCCGGCATCAGGGTCCACCTCGGTCACGGTGCCCAGGATGACCTCGACGTTGTGGTGCTTGCGCAGGATTCCTGCAACATCGGGTGCGATCTCTTCACTGTTCAGTACGCCGGTCGCCACTTGATAGAGCAGCGGCTGGAACAGATGCTCGGGGGTGCTGGAGATCAACGCGACGCGCAAGCCGGTCTTGGCCAGCTTCTGAGCAGCTGTCAACCCGCCGAATCCCGATCCGACGATGGCCACGTCGACGTCCAGGTGGGTGGGCACGCTGAGAGGTGCGGGCATTGTGTTCATGATCCTTTTATCTCCTGTTGGCGACTACTGCCTAGTACAGCGCGCACCTAACAACAAGTAATCCCTTATCAGCGCCTGATCAAACACATAGTTTAGATAGAACTTATCTGCATCGCTCATATATCCTGGTCACGTGGAACTACGTCAGCTGACCTACTTCGTCACCGTCGCCGAGGAGCTGAGCTTCAGCAGGGCCGCGGCGCGCTGCTTCATCTCGCAATCGGCGATCAGTCATCAGGTGGCGCGCCTCGAGCACGAACTCGGCGCAAAGCTGATCGAGCGTTCGACCAGGCTCGTGCGACTCACCGACCTGGGCGCCCAGGTGCTTCCGCTGGCGCAGCAGATGCTGCAGATCGAGTCGATGATCACCGCCACCGCCCGGACCCCCAGCGGACGCGTCCGGATGGCGGCGAACATGTCATTCGCCCAGCAGTCTCTTGCGGCCATCGCGCAGTTGCGGAACGAGCACCTCGACGTCGAGATCGAGTTCATCATCAAGAGCTTCGATCAACGGATCGAAGCGGTCCTGGGCGGCGACGTCGACCTCGCACTCATCCGCGGTGGCCTCGATCGGCCCGGTCTGGCGGTACAGCAACTCTGGGTCGACGACCTCGTGGTGGCGATGTCGCAGAGTCATCCCCTGGCCGGTGCTGACGAGGTGGGGCTGGCAGAGCTCGGCGACTACCCGTTGCTGTTGCCCTCGGCACGCGACCAGGTGTTGTTACACAACGTGATCCGCGATGCTTTTGACCGGCATGGGCTGGAACGCCCGCGGCAGGCACCGCCGTTGCCGGTCGATCACACCGCGACCATGGAGCTGCTCAATCACCCCGAGGAGTGGACGGTTCTCTATGAGCGCACTCCGTTGGCGGGGATCGCATTCACCCGCGATCGGGAGCGAGCATTGCGGGTGTCGGTGTCCGCGGTCGTGAGATCGCCTGCCGCGCACTCGGAGATCGTCGGAGACCTCATCGCGGCGCTGCAGTCGGTGCGAAGCGCGATGCCGGGTCACGACTGATCCACACCTAGGTCACGGCCCACAACGCGACCACCGACATCACCAGGGTGACCGGCACGGTGACCAGCCCGACCATCGTGAACTCGCGCGCGGTGACCCGCTGTCCGTCGTGCTGAACCAACTTAAGCCACAGTAGATTTGCCAGCGAGCCCAGGTAGGTCAGGGAAGGTCCGATGTTGACCCCGAGGAGCATGGCCAACACCAGCGGTGCTGGGGCGCCCGACCCCAACGCGGCCAGCATCAGCAGTGCCGCGGGGATGTTGTTGATCAGGTTGGCGACGACCGCCGCGATCGCGGCGACGACGAGAAGATCCGCCAACCCGGTGCCGCCTGGCAGGATGTCGGCGAGCCCACTGCCGATCCCGCCGTCGGAGATGCCCGCGACCAGGACCCCGAGCGCGAACACGAACAGCAGGAAGCCGGGCTTGGCCGACAGGGCAAGTGCCAGAGGTGAACTCGTCCCCGCGTGTAGTGCCAGGGCGGCCATCACGACGGCTCCGACAACCGCACACCACACCGGCTCGATGCCGACCACCGAGCTGAGCCCGAACGAGACGAGGGTGATGGCCAGCAGCGCCAGTGGTAACCGGGGCGCGGGACCGGGATCCTCGATGTGGTCGGGGTGCGGGTGTTCACGGAGATCGCCGCGGAAGAAGATGCAGAACAACACGAACTCGACGACGAGGGTGATCAGCCATGGCAGTGCCATCAACAGGGTGAATTCGACGAAGCCGAGTCCGGTCGCCGCGAATGCGAGCAGATTGGTGAGGTTGGAGACGGGCATCAACGTCGACGCCGAATTGGACAGGGTCACTGTGGCGTAGCTGTACGGCCGCGCCGACACGCGCAGGGTCCGGGTCATCGACAACAGCACCGGGGTCAGTAGCAGCACGGTCGCGTCGAGACTCAGCGCAGCGGTGGTCAGCGCTGCAGCGCCGAACACCAGGGCCAGCAGCCGATGACGATTCGGCTGCGTGTCGCCGGCTGACGGCGAAGCCCGCCGGGCGATCACCGCCGCGAGCCACGTGAACACGCCCAGGACCGAACAGGCATAGGACAACACCAGCAGCGCCGCGAGGAACAGCACCGTCGACGAGAGCGCGGTCACCTCGGACCAGGCTCGATCGACATCCACGACCCCGACAGCGACGACCATGAGGGCCGCCGGGACGGCGACGGTGGCTTCGGGGAGGCCTCGTGGACGCCATACGGCAAATCCCAGGGCCGCCATCAGCAGGACCAATGACACGACATCCACGCGTCGATTGTTCACTGCGCCGGGTCGCGGGTGCGAACCGCAGTCGGCGAGAACGTAGAGTGATGGAGCGAACGAGCCGGCCGGGCGGCCGCGATCGCGGGGACAGTCGCTCACGCGCACCTGCCCACGGTCGAGGAAAGTCCGGACTCCACAGAGCAGGGTGGTTGCCAACAGCAACCCGGGGTGACCCGCGGGACAGTGCCACAGAAAACAGACCGCCGGTGCAAGCCGGTAAGGGTGAAACGGTGCGGTAAGAGCGCACCAGCACCACGGGTGACCGTGGTGGCTCGGTAAACCCCACCCGGAGCAAGGTCGAAGGCCGCACCTACCCGGTGCGGCTGCGCAGGCGTTCGAGGGCTGCTCGCCCGAGCCTGCGGGTGGACCGCTCGAGGTACCCGGCGACGGTGTGCCCAGATGGATGGCCGCCACCGCCCACCGTGAGGTGGGCGGCACAGGATCCGGCTTACAGGCCGGCTCGTTCGCCCGGGGCCGATTCTGCGCCCCGATAGTCTGGGGCTTGTGCAACGCAGACTCCTCCGTGCCACAGACATTGATTTCGGCACCATTCGGACCGACCTGGGGCTGTCCGAGGAGTTCGGTGCAGCGGCCCAGCACGAGGCCGAGACCGCGCTTGACCGCCTGGCCGACGCTCGGATCGATCGCACCGACCTCGCGTTGGTGACCATCGATCCGCCTGGTTCGGTGGACCTCGATCAAGCCGTGCACATCGCCCGGGACGGCCACGGCTTCATCGTGCACTACGCGATCGCAGATGTTGCGGCTCTGGTCGTTCCGCAGGGCGCACTCGACCAGGAGACCAGGCGACGCGGACAGACCATCTATTTCCCGGACGGCAACGTGCCCCTGCACCCGCGGGCGTTGTCGGAGAACACCGGTTCGTTGCTCCCCGAACAGATCCGGCCCGCAGTGCTCTGGCGCATCGTCGTCGATGCCGAGGCGACCCCGGTGTCGGTGGAGCTGACCAGGGCCCGGGTGAAGTCCGTGGCACGACTCGACTATGCGGGCGTCATGGCCGACCACGCCGCCGGCACCCTGCACCCCTCGATCGCCGCTCTGCCCGATTTCGGTGAGTTGCGGCAGAGGCTGTCCATCAATCGGGGAGCCATCGAGCTCGGTCTGCCCGAGCAGGATGTGATCCGCGACGCCGCCGGCAACTGGGAGCTGTCGGTGCAGCCGAGAACCCGTGCAGACATGTGGAACTCGCAGGTCTCATTGCTGACGGGCATGTGTGCGGGTGAACTCATGCTCGACCATGCCGTCGGCCTGCTGCGAACGCTGCCCGATGCGCAGGACGGCGAGGTCGCGGCTCTGCGCACGTCGGCGGCCGCCTTAGGGGTGTCGTGGCCCGAATCGGTCTCTCCCGGGGCATTCCTGGCCGGGCTCGATCCCCAGGCCCCCACCACGCTCGCGCTGATGTCCGACGCCACCACGTTGCTCCGCGGCAGTGACTATCTCGCTCTGCTGGGGGAGGTCCCGGCCGACGCGGTGACCACTCACGGCGGAATCGCCGGGGTCTATGCCCACGTCACCGCGCCGTTGCGCCGGTTGGCGGACCGTTTCGCGACGGAGGTGTGTCTGGCGTTGCATGCGGGAGAACCGGTGCCCGAGTGGGTGCTCGCGGCATTGCCGACCCTGCCCGAGATCATGCGCAGTTCGGGCTCCGTTGCGGGGCGGGCGGACCGGGCGGGACTCGACCTAGCCGAGGCGATCCTCCTCGCAGACCGGGTGGGCGAGACTTTCTCGGCCACCGTGCTGCACCCGAAACGAGGTAAGCGCCCCGCCCAGATCTTCATTGCCGAACCCGCCGTCTTCGCGACCTGTATCGGGGACCCTGCCGAGGGCAGTCAGATCTCGGTGCGCCTGACCAGTGCCGATACGCATGGTCCGAATCTGGTGTTCACAGTCGAGACTTCGCCTTGAGGTAATCACGCATCGCGATCTGGGCGGCCGCCTGCTCGCGGGCGTCCAGACGGCCGTAGACGAAGGCGTCGGCGACCGAGATGCCGGAACCCGCGGCCAACTGAGCGAGGTGTTCGCGACTGACCTCGGCGTCGTGGAAATCGCCCAGTGCAGCCTGCTCCTGCTTGGCCTGCTTTGCGATCTTGCTGTACTTCTTGGTGCCCAGGCGGTCAGCCGAATCTGTGGTGTAGCGCAACTGTTTTGCCCGTTTGCGAATGGTGTGCAACTGCTCGATCCACTCCGCGGACTCGACGGTGAGCCCTTCGAGCTTGCGCTGGGCCTTACGAACTCGCTTGGCGCTGCGTGCCACCGCCTCGTCGAGGGCTTTCGTCGCAGTGAGATCGGAGTCGGGTCCGGGCTGTGGTTCGGCCACGGTGCTGTCGAGTTCGTTGAGCAACTCGTAATACCTGGTGGATCTGAGGTAGTCGAGCACCACCTCGACCGTGGAGCCACAGGTCTTGATCTGGTCGTCGACCAATGCCGCGATGATGGTCGCGGGCGCGGACTCACCTTCGAGCAGGTGGCGGTTGCGTTCGAGTTGCACCTCGGCGTCGCGCGCATCACCGAGAATGCCCGCCAAGTATTTCAACTCGCCTTCGAGGTGTCCGATCACGTCGCCGTGCAGAACTTCTGGGAACGACCGTAGGACGCTGCGGGCGCGCCGGGTCGCGACCCGCATCTGGTGCACCGAATCAGGCGCGTCGACACGCACCAGCGGGTCCTGGGCGATGAGATGGTCACGGTGCTCGGCGAGTTCTGCGATCACCAACTCGAGCGCCGACAGCTTCTTCGCCGCCGCCGACTTTTTCGCAGCCGACCTCTTGTCTCCGTGCTTGGTCGAGTCGCTGCCGGTCGGGGTCGGTCCGATGGCGCGAGCCAGTTTCGACGCACTCGACGCGGTACGGGCGCCGCTACTGCGCAGTACCTTGTCCGCTGCTTTCAGCAACTTCTCGTCGCCTGCCACCAGTTCGAGTTCCCACTCGTTCCATGTCTGGGCGTGACCACCCGGCAACAGCGACTGGGTGGCGACGCTGTCCTCACAGAGAACGGCGAGAACCTGGCCTGCAGAATCGTGCAGTTCGGTGATCCGGCGGACGGTCGAGATCGTGGCGATAGGGGACAGCCTCCGACCGCGCACATGGACTTGGACATGGTCGGTGAGTTCGGTCGGGACCAGTACCTCGGAAAAAGGATCGGCGGCAGTTTCCAATCCGACCTGCATCTCTCGGCGTCCGGGCCCCGCGGAGGTGGCCGGGCGTTTGAGATGCCACCCTTCGTCGTGGCCGCCCTCGCGGCGTCGGAGGGTGATCTTGTTGCCCGCGAGGTCGAGGGCGTCGGTGTCGTAGTAGGTGGCATCGAGATGCTCGACGACCGGACCGGTCACCGAATGCACCGCTTCGAGCACGGTCAGGTCCGGCACCGACGCGCCGGCGTTCAAGTCGTACTTGAGCTCGATCTCGAGGGCCTCGTGCGCGGTCAACTCAGTGTCCTTTCTCAGCGGCGGCAAGACCTGCAAAGTGGTCCGTCGCCTCGATCAGATGGTGGCGGATCCCAATCTCGAACGACGCATGCCCGGCGTCGGCCACGATGTGCAGGTCGGCGATGGGCCACGCGCGGTGCAGGTCCCACGCGCTGCGCGCGGGGCACACCACGTCGTAGCGCCCCTGCACGATGACACCGGGGATGTCTTTGATCAGGTGCGCATCGGCGAGCAGCTGTCCTTCGTCGAGGAAGCCACGATTGTAGAAGTAGTGGTTCTCGATTCCGGCGAACGCCAGTGCGTACCGATCGGAGTCCGACCCGTCGTCGTCATCGGCTTGCGGCAGAAGATAACTCGTCGACTTCTCCCAGGTCGTCCAGGCCACTGCGGCACGGGTTGCCGCAGCCCGGTCGCTGCCGGTGAGCAGTCGGTGATAGACCTCGACGAGATCATCCTCACGGTCGGCGGCCGGGATGGGCTCGAGATAGCCCTCCCAGAGATCGGGGTAGATGTTGGCAGCGCCTCCGTTGTAGTACCAATCGATCTCGCTGCGGCGCAGCAGGAAGATCCCGCGTAGCACGAGCTCGGTGACCCGCTCGGGATGCCGTTGAGCGTAGGCGAGACCGAGAGTCGAGCCCCATGAACCGCCGAAAACCTGCCAGCGGTCAATGGAGAACTCCGCGCGAAGCTTCTCCATATCGGAGATCAGATGGTCGGTGGTGTTGACCGAGAGGTCCGCGCCGTCGGCGATGTGGGGCGTGGACTTACCGCAGCCGCGCTGGTCGAAGAGGATGATCCGATAGGCGTCTGGGTTGAAGAATCGCCGTTGGGCCGGCGCGGTGCCGCCGCCCGGTCCGCCGTGCACGAAGATCGCGGGCTTACCGGCAGGGTTGCCGCTCTGTTCCCAGTAGATCTGTTGTCCGTCACCGACATCGAGGTGGCCGGCGGCAAAGGGCTCGATCGGTGGATAGAAGTCGCGCATGTGTCCACTATGCCCGTCCCGTGGCCCACGGACCCGAAAGTGGTGGGTTCTGGCGACGTCGAGCAGGGTGAATGCTCGCCAGAACCCACCAAGATGGGGCGTATGGTCAGTAGCTGTGCTCGGGTCCCGGGAAGGCCCCGCGACGCACCTCGGCGTTGTATTGTTCTGCTGCACGGCGCAACTCGCCGCCGACGTCGGCGTACCGCTTGACGAATCTGGCGGTCTTGCCGTGGGTGAAACCGGCCATGTCCTGCCACACGAGAACCTGGGCGTCGGTTTCGTTGCCCGCGCCGATGCCGACCGTCGGGATGGTGAGCTTGCGGCTGATCTGGCCGGCGAGATCGGCGGGGACCATCTCCATGACAACGGCGAAGGCGCCCGCTTCCTGCACGGCGATCGCGTCGTTGATCAGCTGGTCACCGGCGTCGCCGCGGCCCTGAACCCGGAAGCCGCCGAGGCCGTTGACACTCTGCGGGGTGAAGCCGATGTGGGCCATGACCGGGATACCGGCAGCGGTGAGGGTCGCGATCTGATCGGCGACCCGTTCTCCACCTTCGAGCTTGACGGCGTGGGCGCCGCCTTCCTTGAAGAAGCGGATGGAGGATTCGAGGGCCTGTTGCGGGCCTGCTTCGTAGCTGCCGAAGGGCAGGTCGGCCACGACCAGCGCGTGAGGAGCGCCCTTGACGACGCCGCGGACGAGCGGAAGCAGTTCATCGATGCTGACGGGGATGGTGGTGTCGTACCCGTAGACGACGTTGGCGGCCGAATCTCCGACGAGAAGGACCGGGATCTGTGCCTCGTCGAAGATCCGAGCACTGGAAAAGTCGTAGGCGGTGAGCATGGACCACTTTTCGCCCTCGGCCTTCATCTGGGCGAGATGGTGCACGCGGGTCACGCGGCGTCGGGGGGAATCGGCTGCGCCGGCCGAATCGTTCGCCGAATGCGCAGCACCATAAACCGAATTCTCAGACATCGTTGTCTCTTTCGTGCCTCGAGTCCTGCGTCAGCAGGTACCCGGGTGGGTGGATGACCCCACCAGTCTGGCACCGGTATCTCTGCCGGGAAACAGCAGGTAGCTGTGGAATTTGTCACATCAAGGGACGTGTTCCGCGGACTGCGGCGGCGGGCCTCGTGGCACGATGTGCCTGGTGAGCAGGCGAAGGCGACCGCGGGTGCGGCGATGGTTCGGCGTGATCGGTGCTTTGCTGGTGCTGGTGCCGGCGGGGACGGCCTGCACCGAGAGCGTCGACGGGCAGCCCGAGGATGCCCCGTTCAGTGTCGGCGCCGGGCCGGCCCCGAACCTCGACCGGTTCTACGGCCAGACGATCCGCTGGGAGTCGTGTGCCGACTACGCCGACCAGGAGACGACCGGCTACCCGGAGGACCGCAGTGACTGCGCGACGATCACCGTGCCCGTGGACTACGAGAACCCCGACGGCGACGCCGCGGAGATCGCGATCTTCCGGGTCCGCGCGTCCGGTGACAAGGTGGGGTCCCTGCTGATGAATCCCGGTGGTCCCGGCGCGTCTGGAGTCGAGTTCATGGCGGGGCAGGCACAGACTTTCGGCGCTCTCGATCTCGCGGATCGATTCGACCTGATCGGCTTCGATCCTCGAGGGATCGGCAAGTCGACGCCGCAGATCCGTTGTTTCACAGCTCAGGAGCGCGATGACGAGCGAGCCGAGACGCTGGTCGACATGAGCCCGGCCGGCATCGCGAAGATCGAGGCGAAGAACAAGGCAGACGCCGACGCGTGCGCGCAGCGGGTCGGTACCGACTTTCTCGCGCACGTCGGAACGGTGGATGTGGCGAAGGACTTGGACGTGCTGAGGGCCGCGCTCGGCGACGACCAACTCAACTACCTCGGTTATTCCTACGGCACCAGGATCGGGTCTGCGTACGCCGAGCAGTTCCCGACCAGGGTCAGGGCGATGGTCAACGACGGTGCGGTCGACCCCTCGGCGAACCCGGTCGACGAGAACATCCGGCAACTCGCCGGATTCCAGTCGACGTTCGACGCGTTCGCGGCCGACTGCATCACGCGCGGCGATTGTGCCCTCGGCGACGACCCTGCGACTGCGACCACACGGTTCCAGGAATTGACCAGGCCTCTGATCGACAAGCCCGCGCCCACGTCGGACGGCCGCCGTTTGACCTACGACGACGCGATGACCGGTGTGGCGCAGGCCATGTACTCGGGCGTGCTGTGGGAGCCGTTGCGGGAAGCGCTGACCGAACTCGAGGGCGGTCGCGGCGACACCCTGCTGCGATTGGCGGACCTCTACGAGGGACGCGACGCGGCGGGCGAGTACAGCAACAGCTCGGACGCGTTCACGGCGATCCGTTGCGTCGACGACCCGCGAGTGACCGATCAGGCCGAGATCGACCGGCTCGAGGTCGAGGGTCGACGCGCCGCTCCGTTCACCGATGACGGGCGCGGCACCGGCACGGGCGCGCGCGATGTGTGTGCATTTTGGGCCGTACCGCCCACCAGCACACCGCACGACCTGAACATCCCGAATCTGCCCACGACTGTTGTCATCTCGACGACCAACGACCCCGCGACCCCTTACCAGGCCGGTGTCGATCTCGCAGCGCAGTTGGGGGCCCGACTGATCACTTTCGAGGGTGCTCAGCACACAGCGTCCCTGGAGGGTCACGAATGCGTCGACGACGCAGTCACCGACTACTTCGTGAATCTCACTCTGCCGGATGAGGGCCTCAAATGCTGAGATTTTTGCCAGAAATGCGCAGGATATTCTGGTTGAAGCGCGCTCGTAACATGCATTTAACAGGGCGCTCCTAGGCTCCGATGTCATGGATCGCCAAAAAGAATTCGTGCTCCGGACGCTCGAAGAGCGCGACATTCGTTTTGTTCGGCTGTGGTTCACCGACGTACTCGGATATCTGAAGTCGGTTGCCATCGCGCCGGCCGAGCTCGAAGGCGCTTTCGCCGAGGGCATCGGCTTCGACGGATCCGCCATCGAGGGCTTCTCGCGGGTCTCTGAGGCGGACACCATCGCCAAGCCCGACCCTTCGACCTTCCAGATCCTGCCGTGGACGACGAGCACGGGTCGGCATCACTCCGCCAGGATGTTCTGCGACATCGTGATGCCCGACGGGGAACCGTCGTGGGCGGACTCGCGGCATGTGCTCCGCCGCCAGCTCAACAAGGCCGCCGATCAGGGCTTCAGCTGCTATGTCCATCCCGAAATCGAGTTCTTCCTGCTCAAGAATCCGCCGACCACCGACGGTTCGGTCCCGATTCCCGCCGACAACGGCGGTTAC
Source organism: Williamsia soli (assembly GCF_017377795.1). Lineage (GTDB taxonomy): Bacteria > Actinomycetota > Actinomycetes > Mycobacteriales > Mycobacteriaceae > Williamsia > Williamsia soli. The sequence continues at coordinate 378,543 of NZ_JAFRDR010000004.1, forward strand.
TTCGATCAGGCCGTCCACGACTCGGCACCGAACTTCCGTCGGCACGCCATCGAGGCCCTCGAGTCCATGGGCATCTCCGTCGAGTTCTCCCACCACGAAGGAGCGCCCGGCCAGCAAGAGATCGACCTCCGCTACGCCGACGCGCTGTCGATGGCCGACAACGTGATGACCTTCCGCTACGTGGTCAAAGAGGTCGCGATCGCGGAGAACGTCTGGGCGACGTTCATGCCGAAGCCTTTCAGCGAATACGCGGGATCGGCAATGCACACCCACATGAGCCTGTTCGAAGGCGACACCAACGCCTTCCACAACCCGGACGATCCGATGGCGCTGTCGGACACCGGCAAGCAGTTCATCGCGGGCATCCTGCATCACGCCGACGAACTGAGCGCCATCACCAACCAGTGGGTCAACAGCTATAAGCGGCTGATCCACGGTGGAGAGGCCCCGACTGCGGCCAGCTGGGGCGCCGCGAACCGTTCGGCGCTGATCCGGTTGCCGCTGTACACCCCGAACAAGGCGTCGTCGCGGCGCATCGAGGTCCGCAGCCCGGACTCGGCCTGCAACCCCTATCTGACCTTCGCGGTCCTGCTCGCCGCCGGCCTCAAGGGCATCAAAGAAGGTTACGAACTCCCCGAGCACGCCGAGGACGACGTCTTTTCGCTCACCTCGGCCGAGCGGCGGGCGATGGGTTACAAGGAACTGCCGGGCTCCTTGGCAGAGGCGCTGACCAAGATGGAGAAGTCCGAACTGGTCGCCGAGGCGGTGGGCGAGCACGTCTTCGAGTACTTCCTGCGGAACAAGTGGGCGGAGTGGACCGAATACCGTAGCCACGTGACCCCGTTCGAGCTGAAGAACTACCTCTCGCTGTAGTCGCTGCGTCCCATCTGATCGCTGTCTCCCTGGCGGGAACGAGCCCGGCCGGGTTGGTGGGTTGATGGTGCTCGTCAGAACCAGACCAGTACCTTTACATCTGTGACACCACCTGCGTCCCGATCTCGCGTACCCGGCGTCGGCCGGTTGGGTCTTCTCGAGTCGACCGCTCCGGATGACCTGGCCACCCTCGGTTGGAACGGAGAGAAGTGCGTCGACCTGCTGTGGTCGCTGTCGCGGGCCCCCAGCGCAGACATCGCGTTGCGTGCGCTGGTCCGATTGCGGGCGGCCGTGGGGCCCGACTGGAACGACATCGACGACCTCCTGCGGACCGATCGCCGATTCCGCGGGCGGCTGTTCGCGGTACTGGGTTCCTCAACCGCACTGGGTGATCATCTGGTCGCCGAAACCCACGCGTGGCGGTTGCTGACCCGTGAAGACCTGCTCGATGTCGCCGAAGTGCGGAGCACGATGCTGGGCGCGGTGTCGGCACAGCCCGAAGCGGGCCATGAAGACAACGACAATTTGATCTACCGGGCAGAACTGACCGGCCCCAAAGCCGTCATCGCGCTGCGACTGGCCTACCGCGACCTGCTGCTGCAGGTCGCTGCCCGGGATCTCGCGCCCACCGTCGAGGACGAACCCGTGCTCCGGTTCGGCGAAGTCAGCAATTTCTTGGCCGAGCTCGCCGATGCGGCACTCACCGCGGCGCTGTCGGTGGCGATCGCCGAGGTCTGCGGCGACAAACCGTTGACGGCCAGGCTTGCCGTCATCGCGATGGGCAAATGCGGTGCACGCGAACTCAACTATGTCAGCGATGTCGACGTCATCTTCGTCAGCGAACCGGCCGATGGCCAGACCAGCCGCATCGCGGGCGAGATGATGCGAGTCGGATCGATGGCGTTCTTCGAAGTCGATGCGGCGCTACGACCGGAGGGCAAGGCCGGGGCCCTGACCCGCACCCTCGAATCCCACCTGACCTACTACCGGCGCTGGGCCAAGACCTGGGAGTTCCAGGCGTTGCTGAAGGCCCGCCCGATGACCGGTGACATGGAGCTCGGCCGCGCCTACGTCGATGCGGTGAGCCCGATGGTGTGGGAGGCCTCCGAGCGCGAGGACTTCGTCATCGACGTGCAGGCGATGCGTCGTCGCGTCGAGGAGATGCTGCCCGAAGACCTCCGTGAGCGCGAGATCAAGCTCGGCCGGGGCGGCCTACGCGACGTCGAGTTCGCGGTCCAGCTCCTGCAGATGGTGCATGGCCGCGTGGACGAGACTCTACGGGTGAAGAGCACCGTCGAGGCGCTGACGGTCTTACGTGACGGCGGTTACATCGGTCGTGACGACGGTGCCAATCTTGTTGCCTCGTATGAGTTCTTGCGCCTACTCGAGCACTGCCTGCAGCTCCAGCGGCTCAAACGGACACACACCCTGCCCGAGTTCGACGACATCGAGGCAATGCGGTGGCTCGCTCGTGCGGCGCACATCCGGCCCACCGGCGACCTCGATGCGGGCGGCGTCCTGCGGGAAGAGATCCGCAGGCAATCCCACCGGGTCCGACGTCTGCACGAGAAGTTGTTCTATCGGCCCCTGCTCGAGGCTGTGACCCGTTTCGACAAGGACGAACTGCGACTATCCGACACCTCAGCGATCCGCCGGCTGGGGGCCCTCGGCTACGGCAAACCGGAAAATGCGCTCGGACACCTCAAGGCACTTGTCTCCGAGGCGGGCCGAAAAGGCCAGATCCAGGAGCTGTTGCTCCCGACCTTGCTCGAATGGCTCAGCCGCACACCCGATCCCGACGCAGGATTATTGAACTACCGCAGGCTCTGTGATGCCGCGGCCGACCGGGACTGGTTCCTGCGACTGCTGCGCGACGAAGGCGTTGTCGCCGAACGGCTCATGACCGTGCTCGGAACATCGGCGTATGCTGCCGAGCTTCTGATGCGTTCGCCGGATGTGATCCGGCTGTACGCCGACGGGGCAAGGGGCCCGAAGCTCGTCGAGGTCGATCCGCAGGACGTCGTGGGCGGCATGGTCGCCTCGGCCATCCGCCAGCGCGACCTCAAGGCGTCCATCGCGGTCGCGCGTTCACATCGGCGTTTCGAACTCGCAAGGGTCGCCTCCGCGGACATCCTCGGCATGCTCGATGTACCCGAGGTCTGCCGCGCCCTGTCGCTGGTCTGGGCCGGCGTGCTCAACGCCGCCCTGACCGTCGTCACGAACGCCTCTGTTGCCGAACGTAAATCGCCCGCACCGGCCACGATGGCCGTGATCGGGATGGGCCGTCTCGGCGGCGGCGAGCTCGGCTACGGATCCGATGCCGACGTGCTCTTCGTCTGCGACCCCGTCGAGGGCGCCGACGACGCCGAAGCTGTTCGCTGGGCCAACACCATCGCCGAGCGGGTGCGGTCACTGCTCGGAACACCTAGCTCCGATCCGCCCCTCGAGGTCGACACCGGCCTGCGGCCGGAAGGACGCAACGGACCGGTGGTGCGCACGTTGGCCGCCTACGCGGCGTACTACCAGCAGTGGGCGCAGGCGTGGGAGATCCAGGCACTGTTGCGGGCACACCAGGTCGCGGGCGACGAAGACCTCGGACTTGCGTTCTTGCACATGGCCGATCAGATTCGTTACCCGGCGGGGGGAGTGTCCGCGGACGCGGTGCGCGAGATCCGCCGCATCAAGGCCAGGGTCGACTCGGAACGTTTACCGCGCGGCGCAGATCCGGCCACCCACACCAAACTGGGCCGCGGGGGCCTGGCCGACGTCGAATGGACCGTGCAGCTCCTTCAACTACGGCACGCACACAGGTTGCCGTCGCTGCACAACACTTCGACCCTCCAATGTCTCGACGCGATCGGTTCGGCTGAGCTGCTGGCCCAGGACGACGTCCTCTTGCTGAAAGAGGCGTGGCTGACCGCGACCAAGGCGCGCAATGCGCTGGTCCTGGTGCGTGGCAAGCCGGTCGACCAACTACCTGCGCCCGGCAAGACGTTGCGAGCGGTGGCATTCGTCGCCGGCTGGCATGACGATGACTCGGGGGAGTTCCTGGACAACTATCTGCGGGTCACCCGCAGAGCCAAGGCAGTGGTTCTCAAGGTCTTCGGCGGGTGAAGCAGCGTCTCGCACAGCGCGGAGCTGCGTTCAAGGTCTTCTACTTCCTTGCGGTCGTGCTGGGATGGGCGTTGCTCGCCGCGGTCATCGTCGCGATCTGGTTGCACTACTACCCTGGTAAAGGGCGGGCGTCGACGGCGTTCGCCAGCGCGGTGCCCTGGTTACTGCTGGCCGCGATCCCGGCCGTGATCATCCTGGCCGTCACCAGACGCTGGATCTCCACAGCACTGGCGGTGATCCTCCTCGGCGTCGGGATCTGGACGCAGGCACCTCTGCTCAAGGCCACCGACGCGCCCGCCGGTGAGCGCATCACCGTGGTCACGTCGAACATCACTCTGGGTGAAGGCGACGTCGATGACGTCGTCGCCGAGGTGTCCTCACGCGGCGCCGACGTGCTCACGGTGCAGGAGATCACTCCGGAGGCGTTGGCCCGATTCGAGCAGACCGAACTCCGGAGCATGCTGCCGTATGAGTTCGTGGTGCCGGACAGCGGCGGAGTGGGTACGGGGATCTTCAGCCGCTTCCCGCTGCGTAATACCGCGGAGCTCAACGGCTTCGATCTCAACAATCTGCGAGCGGAGGTCGATCTGCCCGGTGCGCCGTCGACGACCGTGTACGCGGTGCATCCGATTCCCCCCTACCCGTACGATCCCGATCGGTGGGTGGGGGAGATGAAACGCCTGCGACAGACCCTCCATTCCACGACCACCGACCGGGTGATCGTCAGTGGTGATTTCAATGCGACGTGGGACCACGCCCAGTATCGGGCGTTGCTGGAGAAGGGCTTTCGGGATGCCACCGAACAGGCCGGTGGCATGTGGAAGATGAGCTACCCGGCCGATCGCACTTTCCCGCCAGTCATCGCGATCGATCACGTGGTCTCGCGCGGTTTCACAGCGGCAGAGTTGAACACTTTCGGGATCGGCGGCTCAGATCACCGTGGGCTTGCCGTATCTCTGGTGCCGACCGGTCGGTGAGCTGCGCCGCGATCAGCCCTGCGCCGACAAGATCTTGATGGCGAAAATCAGGCTGTCGCCTGCGTCGATGCCGGCGGCGGGGTTACCGGAGGCGTACCCGTCTGCCGACGTCATCGCCACCCCGACCGTGGAGCCGACCTTCTGTCCGGCGATGGCCTTCTGGAAGCCGGGAATGACACCCGTCAGTGGGAAGTCGACGGGCGAGCCGGTCTCGTAACTGCTGTCGAAGGTCGAACCGTCGCGACCGTTGACACCCACGTAGCAGACGGAGACCTCGGCCGTCTCGGGCACAACCGCGCCGGTGCCCTCGGTCAGCGTCTGCACCTGGGTGGCGTCGACCGAGAACGGAGAGGCCACGGTGACCTTGGGCGCGGCGGAATCTGTGGAACCGGTGACCTCGACCGACCCGGTGGTGCCCTGGAGCGTCCATTCCGGGGCGACGTCGCCCGCGGGAGCTGCGGTCGGGCAGGATTCCGCTGCGGCGGTGCTGGTGGCACCTGCGGTGGTCGACTCGGCGGCGTCCGAGGAATCGTCGGATCCGCAGGCGGCGAGGAAGAGCGCCGAGGAGGCGACGATGGTCAGGGACAGGCGCTTGAGAGTCATGATCGCAACTTACTTGAGCGTCCGTTGCCCGAACCAATCGCAGTCCCCGGCGATAGTGTTCTCCCAGATGGCTGTCGTCGATGCGGTCCGGTGCGCGAGAGGTGAGCATGTACGAGTGGTTTGACCGCACCATCGTCGATACCGGCCGCCTGCCGCTGTTCTTTCTGTTGGTCGCGTTCGTCCTGACGTTTTTGTTCATCCGGTTCAGCGTGCGCATGATCCGCGCCCAGGTGTCGTGGTGGCCGGGCAACGTGACACCCGGCGGCGTGCACATGCATCACGAGTTCTTCGGTGTGATCATGATGATGATCTCGGGGTTCTGTTTCGTCGCACTCGCCAGCTTTCACACCCCGATCGCCAACTGCGTTCTCGCCTCGATCTTCGGTATCGGCGCAGCTTTGGTTCTCGACGAGTTCGCGCTGGTGCTGCATCTGCGGGATGTGTACTGGGAGGAAGAGGGCCGTTCGTCGATCGATGCGGTGTTCGTCGCGATCGCCGTGATCACCTTGTTCCTGATGGGTCTGCGGCCCTTCGGGTTCGGTGGCGAACTCAACGACTACGAGAATGCGCCGGATACTGCCGCCAGAGTGGTGGTGATCGTGGTGCTGGCCTTGTCGGCGGTGTTGGCGGTCATCACGCTTCTCAAAGGCAAGCTCTGGACCGGTCTGATCGGTCTGTTCGTTCTGCCGCTGCTGATCGTCGGATCCATCCGGATCGGCAGACCGGCGTCACCCTGGGCCCGGTGGCGATACAGCACCCGACCAGGGAAGCGAGAGAAGGCAATCCGCCGCGAGCAGCGTTATCGCGAGCCGATCGTTCGTTGGAAGATCGTCGTGCAGGAGGCGGTTGCGGGACGGTTCGGAATCCCGGACCACCCTGCGCCGATTCCGATCGATGTGGTGGTGCGCGAACCGGGTGCTCGGGCCCCGAACCGAATGGCCACCGCGATCCGGTGGCGGCGCACCCGACACCGACTGGGCATGATCCCGGTCTGGCGACTTCCCGCGGTGTTGGTCTCGTTGTCCATCCTGACGGCGCTGGTCGTCACGACCGTCGACGACACGTTTGTGATCGAGGGGATGGATGCCGGTTCGACGTCGACACTTCTCGGTGTGATCGCCGGCGCCATGGCCACCCTGACGGGTCTGGTCTTCACCGCTATCACCTTGGCCATGCAATTCGGTGCCTCGCAGATCTCGGTCCGGGTGATCCCGGTGTTGCAGCAGGATCCCATCATGCGGTGGTCGATCGGAACGTTCCTGGCCACGTTCGTCTTCACCCTCATCACCGCCCTCGACATCGCCGAAGACAGCAATGACGTTCCGGCACCGGGGCTTTCGACCCTGTTGGCGCTCATTGTCACGATCTTGAGTGTCTTCATGTTCATCGCACTCGTCGTCAAGGTGGGCAGTGTTCTGAACTCGTCGCAATTGTTGCGATGGATCGCCAACGAGGGACGCGGTGCGATACGGCGGGTGTATCCCGTCGAGGCGGCAGGCGATGCGGGCGACGAACCACCGGCGGCGGTCGAACCAGAACCCGGTTTGCACACAACCGTGATTCAGCTTCGCGAGATACCCAGTCAGGGAAGGGTGTTGATGGCGGTCGATCTGCCGAGGCTGCAACGGTTCGCCGTCGACTGGAATGTCCGCGTCGATCTGTTGATCGGCATCGGAGATTTTGTCGCGCACAATGCCGATGTGTTCGAGGTGCATGGTCCTGGCGATCGAGTGCGACCACACCACCTGCTGGCCACCTTGCTCTTCGGGGACACGCACAGGCCTTCCGTCAGTCCAGCTGCTGCGCTGCAGTCGATCTCGGACATTGCGCTCAAGGCGCTGTCCCCGGCAATCAATGACCCCGGTCGTGCGGTGCAGGCACTCGATCACATCGAGGATCTCCTGCTGATGCTCGCACCGCGGATGCGCGTCGACCAGAAGTACGCGTCGTTGACACTCATCGGGGGCTACCGACGTACGTGGGGACGACTTCGTCGCCGTGGGCACGGACGAGATCCGTCATTACTCGTCGAATGCGGCGCAGGTGCAGCGCCGGCTTCGCGCGCTTCTGCAGACTCTGCGGGAGCAATGTCCGCCCGACCAGCACGAACCCATTGACAGCAGACTCCAAGCACTCGATGAGCAGGTGGAACGTGACTGGGCATCCCCGTTCGATCGATGGCTGGCCAAAGCTGCCGATCGGCAGGGGTATGGCTCTGAGGCGGGATCGTCGTCGACCCGGAAGAGGTTGATCATCAATACCGGGAATCCTTCGCAGCCGTAGAAATCCGTCGCGCAATTGGCGCTGCGTCTTGTGTGCATGACAAATTTATTCGCTACTGTGTATCTGCACGCCCGAAAAGCCGGAAAAATCCCTTTTCAAAGAATGGAGATCGTGTGTCGCTGCCCAAGCGAGTCCTGTCGTTCGTGGTGGTTTCCGGTTTATTGGCGGTCGCGATGGCCTGCGGTGACCCAGGCGGCGGTTCGGACGTCGCGGGCCGAGGATCGATCCTCGTATATTCGGGACGGGATGAAGGTCTGGTCGCCCCGATGATCGATTTGTTCAGCGGTGAACTGGATTTCACAGTCGACGTCGACTACACGGGCAACACCCATGCGCAGGTGGGAAGGATGCTTGCCGAAGGCGACGACACACCCGCCGAGGTTTTCTTCGGTCAAGACGCGGCGGCCCTCGGGCTGCTGGACGACAACGAGATGCTCGAGCCGTTGCCCGAGGACATCCTCGCCCTGGTCCCTGCGCGCTATCGCTCCGGTAACGGGACCTGGATCGCGACCTCGGCACGTGAGCGGGTCCTCATCTTCAACTCTGCGCGGGTGACCGACGCCCAGTTGCCGGAAGGGATCGATGGACTGCTCGATCCGCGCTGGCGAGGCCAGATCACCTACGCGCCGACGAACGCGTCGTTCCAGTCATTCGTCACCGCGCTGCGGGTGACCCGAGGCGACGAGGCGGCTCGCCGATGGCTGACAAACTTCTTGGCCAATGACCCGATTGCTCTGCCCGACAACGGGTCCGTGGTGCAGGCCGTGACCTCTGGACAGGCAACCTTGGGGCTCACGAACCACTATTACTGGTACCCGCTCGTCCTCGCCGGTAGCGCTTCGACAGTTGGCCTCCATCGTTTCACCGCCGGAGATCCTGGCGCCCTGGTCAACGTCGCCGGTGCTGGAGTCGTCAAGTATTCCGACAACAAACCCCAGGCAATCGAGTTCCTGCGGGAGCTGCTGTCAGAGGGCGCGCAAGCCTACTTCGCGGACGAGGCGGCCGAATACCCCGTGGTGTCCGGCGTGACATCGACGACCTACGAGCTGCCCCCGCTGGCAGAGGTCGCCGGCCTCGACATCGATCTCGACGAGTTGGCGTCCGTGGCCCAGACCCGGACCATGTTGTCCGAGGTGGGAATGGTGTGACCTCGGCGAAGCCACGCTGTGCTCAGTAGAGTTGCCGGGCCTGCAGAACGAGCCAGGGGCTGAAAGCCCATGGCGCGGCGTCGATTGCCGTGCGCAGGGCCGCCGTGTGCACCCACCGGGTTTCCACGACTTCGTCCGGATTGGGCCGGAGGTCGCCCACCAGGTCCGATCGGTAGACAGGACAGATCTCGTTCTCGACGATTCCGGACCCGTCGACCGCGCGATACCGAAAGTCGGGCAGTGTCAGAGCGATCCGGTCGGTGTGAATACCCAATTCGAACGAGGCTCGACGCACGACCGCATCCTCCATCGCTTCTCCCGGACCGGGATGCCCGCAGAAGGAATTCGTCCAGACCCCGGGCCAGGTGCTCTTGGCCAGAGCCCGCCGCGTCACGAGGACGCGACCTTCCTCGTCGAACACATGGCACGAGAACGCAAGGTGCAGGGGAGTGGCGCCGTCGTGGACGGTCGCTTTGGGGGCAACACCGATCGGCGTGCCGTCATCGGACACCAGGACGACCTGTTCGGCGGCCTGCATACGGTTGCACCTCTATCCGTTCGGTGATCGGTCCGGCCGTCCCATCCGGTGATCGCCCCCCTGGATACCCACCGTAGCGATGTCGGCACGCTCGTGCTCCGGGCGACTCCGTGAAGAGGTCAGTTGGCGATCCGCCGCGAGATCTGGAGAAAACAAATCCGCCCGCCTGGCCGAAGCCAAGCGGGCGGATTGTGTCTGGTCTACTGCAGATCAGACGTCCTTCGCCGGAGGCGGATCAGACGTCCTTCGCCGGAGGCGGATCAGACGTCCTTCGCCGGAGGCGGATCAGACGTCGTAGTAGAGGGAGAACTCGTACGGGTGCGGGCGGATCTGCACCGGCTCGATTTCGTTCTCACGCTTGAAGGAGATCCAGGTCTCGATCAGGTCCTCGGTGAACACCCCACCTTCGGTGAGGTATTCGTGATCTTCTTCGAGGCGGTCGATGACCGCACCGAGTGAGGTCGGGGCCTGGGGGATGCCCTTGGCCTCTTCCGGCGGGAGCTCGTAGAGGTCCTTGTCGACAGGCTCGTGCGGCTCGATCTTGTTCTTGATGCCGTCCAGGCCGGCCATCATCATTGCGGCGAACGCCAGGTACGGGTTGCCCGAGCTGTCCGGGCAACGGAACTCGAGGCGCTTGGCCTTCGGGTTGTTGCCGGTGATCGGGATACGCACGCAGGCACTGCGGTTGCGCTGGCTGTAGACCAGGTTGATGGGTGCCTCGTAGCCGGGCACCAGACGCTTGTAGGAGTTCACGGTGGGGTTGGTGAACGCCAGCAGCGACGGCGCGTGGTGCAGGATGCCGCCGATGTAGTGGCGGGCCAGATCCGACAGACCCGCGTAGCCGGCCTCATCGTGGAAGAGCGGCTTGCCGTCTTTCCACAGCGACTGGTGGGCGTGCATGCCCGAACCGTTGTCTCCGAAGAGCGGCTTCGGCATGAAGGTGACGGTCTTGCCGTTCTGCCATGCGGTGTTCTTCACGATGTACTTGAACAGCTGAACGTCGTCGGCTGCGTGCAGCAAGGTGTTGAACTTGTAGTTGATCTCGGCCTGTCCGGCGGTGCCGACCTCGTGGTGGCCGCGTTCGAGGATGAACCCCGCGGTCTGCAGGTTGGTCGAGATCTCGTCACGTAGGTCCACGTAGTGGTCGTACGGGGCGACCGGGAAGTAGCCACCTTTCTGGCGAACCTTGTAGCCGAGGTTCGGGCTGCCATCCGGGTTGGTCTGCGAGCCGGTGTTCCACCAGCCCGACTCCGACTCGACGCGGTAATGGGTCTCGTTGATCTCAGAACTGAACGAGACGGAGTCGAAGATGTAGAACTCGGCTTCGGCACCGAAGAAGCAGGTGTCGGCGATGCCGGTGCTGGCCAGGTAGTCCTCTGCCTTGCGCGCGATGTTGCGCGGGTCGCGGCTGTAGGCCTCGCGGGTGAACGGGTCGTGCACGAAGAAGGTCACGTTCATCGTCTTCGCTTTACGGAAAGGATCGATGCGCGCGGTCGCGGGGTCGGGCAGCAGCATCATGTCCGACTCGTCGATCGACTGGAATCCGCGGACAGACGATCCGTCGAATGCCAGTCCGTCTTCGAAGACGCTCTCATCGAACGCCGATGCCGGGATCGAGAAGTGCTGCATCACTCCCGGGAGATCACAGAACCGGATGTCGACGTATTCGACTCCCTCGGCCTTGATGCCCTCGAGCAGTTCTTCCTTTGAGTTGTACACCTGCGGGTGGCTCCTTCACTTGTGCCCAATTGCTGCCAGCACCCCATGTTGATGGATGTTGCAAGGCCTGGCGATTGTCCGTCTCCACTCTAGAGTGGCGGATCATCAACGCTGACCGTATTGACGCCAGGTTGCTGGCCAGATACTTCGGTGTTTCGCCTGTGTTACGTACGCAAATCGCCAAGGCAACGATTGTGAGATCGGGCACCAGGACATCGCGGCGTCTCACTCTGTGCGACACCTATCATTGACGGCATGGGAAGAATCACCGGATCGTGGCTGTCAGGTCCGCAGGCGGCGCTGCAAGACGGTGCCGACGTCGGCGAGTACCGCGGAGAGAAACTCGGTCTGCCCGAATCCGGCGCGGGCGCGCTGGCCTCGTCCTGGCACCGCTGTCTCGGACTCCTCGCGGACTGGTTGATGTGTGGCGGCATCTCGCTGCTGTTCGTCCAGGACCTGCAGTCGTCGTCTCTGTCGACGGTTGTGCTGGGCGTCTGGTTCATCATCGGCGTCGGTACCGTCACGACCTTCGGCTTCACGCCGGGACAGTTTCTGACGGGTATGCGCGTCGCCCGCGTGGACGGAGGGGAGAGGGTCGGGTTTGTGCGGGCATTGATCCGCCAGGCACTGATCGTCTTCCTGGTGCCACCGCTGATCAACGATCAGGACGGTCGCGGCATGCACGATCGGGCGACCGGTACAGCGCTCATCCGCACACGCTGATTCTCGGCACAGAAACACCCGTTCGGGTCATATGCACACGTCGCAACGTGTGCCTATGACCCGAACGGGTGTTTTTGCGTGGAGGTGCTACCGGCGACGGGCGGTGCGCTGAATGTTGCGCATTTTCGCACCCGCAGGCATCGGGCCCTTCGGCATACCGGCGCCGGGGCCCTTGCCGCCGAGGGCCGCGAGCCGTGACTCGAGGCTGTCGATGCGGGCCTTGTTGATGTTGTTCGGCAGCTTGTTCAGGTGCCGTTCGAGTTTCTTGAGGGGCACCTGTCCCTCGTCGTTCCCGACGATCACGTCGTAGATCGGTGTGTCGCCGACCACGCGAGCGATCTTTTTCTTCTCCTGCGCGAGCAGTGTCTTGACCCGGTGTGGGGATCCCTCGCCGACGAGGATCACGCCGGGCTTGCCGATGACGCGGTGAACCGCATCGAGGTGGGTGGTGCCTGAGACGGCCTGCTTCACCCGCCACTGACCGCGCATGTTGTCCAACGCCCAGGCGGCGGCGCCGGCCTGACCTTCGGCTTTGGTGAACACTGTCTTCTGCACCCGGCGACCGAAGATGATGAACGCGATCAGCACACCGAGGACGATGCCGAGCGGGAGAACGAACACCAGAGAGCCGGTCAATAGACCGATCAAGACCGCGAGCCCGGTGAGCAGGACGATCGATCCGATCATCAGCGGCAGAAGCAGCTTGTCTTCTTTGCGCTGCATCTGGAATGCCTGCCACAGCTGTTTGCGGCGGGCGCGCGACGCCTCTTTACGAGCGGCTTTCGCAGCCGCCTTTGCCTCTTTGCTCGCCTTTGCCTTCGCCATGTGTCCAGGATACTGGCCCACCTCAAGGCCTCGGCAGGCCGTGCCAGGTTGGGTCAGCGAAGGGCCTGCGGTCTCCGGTGGATGCTCAGCGAGCCAGGCGAGCCATCAACGACGATGCCTCCTGGGAGGCGTCACCACCGTCGGTCAGGTGAGACATCGACTCGGGGAGTTCACGCCCATGATGAGCCATCGCCTGCGCGTACAGACGTCCTGCTCGATACGACGATCGCACCAGCGGACCGGCCATGACGCCGGCGAATCCCAGATCCTCGGCGAACTTCGAATGCTCGACGAACTCTTCGGGTTTGACCCAGCGGTCCACGGGATGGTGCCGCGGCGACGGACGCAGGTACTGCGTGATGGTCAGGATGTCGCAACCGGCTTCGTGCAGGTCTGTCATCGCTTCACGAACCTCGTCCGGTGTCTCGCCCATGCCGAGGATCAGATTCGACTTGGTGACGAGTCCGTAGTCGCGGGCAGCGGTGATCACGTCGAGACTGCGTTGATACCGAAACGCGGGGCGGATCCGTTTGAAGATGCGCGGAACGGTCTCGACGTTGTGGGCCAACACCTCGGGCCTGGACGCGAATACCTCCGCGAGCTGTTCCGGGTTGGCGTTGAAGTCGGGAATCAGCAACTCGACACCGGTGGTCGGGTTGAGCTCCTTGATGTACCGGACGGTCTCCGCGTAGAGCCAGGCGCCACCGTCGGCCAGGTCGTCGCGGGCGACGCCGGTGACGGTCGAGTAGCGCAGGCCCATGGTCACGACACTCTCGGCAACCCGCCGCGGCTCATCACGGTCGAGGTCCTCGGGCTTTCCGGTGTCGATCTGGCAGAAGTCGCACCGTCGGGTGCACTGTTCACCGCCGATGAGGAAGGTGGCCTCGCGGTCTTCCCAGCATTCGTAGATGTTCGGGCAACCGGCCTCTTCACACACCGTGTGCAGGCCCTCGCTCTTGACCAAAGCCTTGAGTTCGGTGAACTCCGGACCCATCGTCGCGCGCGTCTTGATCCACGACGGCTTGCGCTCGATCGGCGTTTCCGCATTGCGGGCTTCGAGCCGGAGCAGTTTGCGTCCGTTGGGGCCGACCGACCCCGGGGCGCTGGACTGGGTGGGTGTGTCTTGCTGAACGGTCACTGGATCAACCCTACGCCCGTACCATCCGCTGCGACGATCTGCGGCGTTTCGACCGGAGGTGGTCGATGTTCTGTGACTTCAAGTGTGCCGTCGAGCGCGTCCGAGATGGCTTGACCGAGCAGCGGATGCACGTCCGCGACGGTGACCGAACGGCCCAATTCGACTGTGAGAGAACCGGCCCCGGCATCAGGGATACCGCACGGGATGATCGAGGTGAAGGCACTCAGGTCCGGGTCGCAGTTCACCGCGATGCCGTGCAAGGCGACGCCCCTGGCGACTCGGATGCCGATCGCACCGATCTTCCGATCCTGCCTCACCCCGTCTCCCAGCACCCATACGCCGGACCGGCCGTCCACACGGTAGGTGTCCAGACCCAGTTGGTGGGTCACCATGATCATGGCCTCTTCGAGGCGTCGGACGTAGTCGACGACGTCGACCGGGTGGGCCAGCGCGACGATCGGGTAGGCAACCAATTGTCCGGGTCCGTGCCACGTGAGCTTTCCGCCGCGATCGACGTCGATCACCGGTGAACCGTCCGTGGGGCGATCGGCATCCTCGGTTCGGCGTCCGGCGGTGTACACCGCGGGATGTTCGAGCAGCAGGAGTACGTCATGGTCGAGGACGCCGTCGGCGCGCTCGGTGGCCAGCCGGTGCTGCAGGTCGAAGGTGTCTTGGTACTCGACACTGCCCAACCAGCGGATCTCGAGCGGGTCGGTGGACAGACGAGCGCTGCCCATCACGCCTCCTTGCCCACGGCATGAGCCAGGGCTGAGTCTAAGGTCGGATGCCGGAACACGAAACCACTCTCGTTCAACACACCAGGTACAACGTTCTGACCCTGCAATAACATTTCATCGGCCATCTCACCGGCGGTCTTCGACAAGACCGTCGCCGGGATGGGCCATGGGGCCGGGCGGTGCACGGCGCGGCCCAATGCTCGGGTGAACTCGGCGTTGGTCACCGACACCGGCCCGCACATGTTGACCGGACCGCTGACCGGGTGATCCATGACGAACTCGAGCACCCTGACAGCGTCGGGCAGGCTGATCCATGGCAGGTACTGACGGCCACTTCCCAGCCGCCCACCCAGACCGAGCTTGAACAGCGGGCGCAGTTTGCCGAGAATCCCCCCGGAGCGGGACATCACCGGCGCAGTGCGGATGAGCGCAACCCTCGTCGCACTGGGTGCGCCGCTCAGTGCCGCGGCTTCCCAGTCGAGGGTCAGGTCCGCAAGAAATCCGGCGCCCGCAGCATCTGCCTCGGTGACCTCGGACGCCCCGGTGTCGCCGTAGTAACCGGTCGCGCTGGAACTGATGAAGGTCGGAACCTTCGCAATGCGAACGGCTTCTGCGAGTACCTGGGTGGGGATGATGCGACTGTCCCGCAACTGCTGTTTGACGTGCCCGGACCATCGGCGATCGCCTATGCCGCGTCCGCAGAGATTGACGACGACGTCGACGCCGGCCAACGCCGCGGGATCGATCCCGAAAGACTCCGGCTCCCAATGGACCTCGTTCTCCGAGGTCGTCGGTCTGCGAACCAGCCGCAACACCTGATGGCCGGCCCCGGTGAGACTATCCACCAGGGCCGTGCCGATCAGGCCAGATGATCCCGCGACGGCGATCCGCATGGGCTACAGGCCCAAGTCCGCCTCAAACGCCGCCTCTTCCAGACGGTGCTTCACGGTGGTCAGGAACCGTCCCGCGTCGGCGCCGTCGATCAGTCGGTGATCGTAGGTCAGCGGCAGGAACGACATCGACCGCACGGCGATCGATTCGGAACCGTCATCGCCGGTGAGGACAACCGGACGCTTGACGATCGCACCCGTGCCCAGCATCGCCGCCTGCGGCGGGACCAGGATCGGGGTGTCGAACAACGCGCCCTGACTGCCGATGTTCGTGATCGTGAAGGTGCCACCGGTCAGATCGTCGAGCTTGAGCTTGTTGCTACGCGCTCGGCTCGCGATGTCGGCGATCGCCCGCGCCAGTCCGGCGATGGACAGATCGTCGGCGTTGTGGATCACCGGGGAGAGCAGACCCTGTTCGGTGTCGACCGCAATACCAAGATGCACCTTGGAGTAGTAGGTGATCTCCTTCGCCTGCTCGTCGATCGAGGCGTTGACGTTGGGGTGCGCCTTGAGGGCTTCCACCACGGCCTTCGCGATGAACGGGAGGAACGTCAGGTTGACCCCCTCGCTCGTCTTGAAGCCTTCCTTCGCCGCCTTGCGCAGGGTCACGATCTTGGTCATGTCGACCTCGAACACCTGCGTGAGCTGCGCGCTCTCCTGCAGCGACTCGCGGGTCTTCTTGGCGGTGATCTGCCGGATCCGGTTGATCTTCTGCGTTGTGCCGACCAGTTGCGCCAGCTCGCGGCTGGGCGCAGCGGGTGCAGACTTCTTCTCTGCCGCAGCCGGTTCCGATGTCGACGGAGCAGGCTCGGTGGGAGCCTTCGCGGCCTCTGCCGCAGCCAGCACGTCCTGCTTACGGATACGTCCGCCGACACCGGTGCCCTTGACGGAGCTCAGGTCGACGTCGTTCTCGGCGGCCAGCTTGCGCACCAGTGGCGTCACGTAGGGGCTGGAGCCGCTGTCGTCCGACTTGGCCGCAGGCGCCGACTCTTTCTTCGGCTCGGCCTTCGCCGGCTCGGGCTTCTTGTCGGGCTCCGGCGTCTCGACCGGTGACAGTTCTTCCTTGGCCTCGGGTTCGGGCTCGGGCTCCGGTTCTGGCTCGGGTTCCGGCTGCGCTTCGGCTTTGGACTCTTCCGGTTCCGACGGTTCGACGGTCGGGGTCGCATCGGCGGAGCCGACCACGGCCAGCCGTCCGCCGACCTCGACGACGTCGTCTTCGGCCGCGACGATCTCGAGCAGCGTGCCGGCAACGGGGGACGGGATCTCGGTGTCGACCTTGTCGGTGGACACCTCGAGGAGCGGCTCGTCGGCCTCGACGGAGTCGCCGACCTCCTTGAGCCAGCGGGTCACTGTGCCTTCGGTGACGGACTCGCCGAGTTCGGGCATGGTGACGTCGGTGCCATCACCCGATCCGGACGACGAAGGCTTCCTCGGCTCCGGCTCCGGCTCCGGCTCCGCTGCGGGCTCCGGTTCCGCTTTCGGCTCGGCCTGCGCCTCGTCCTCGGCGGGGGCCTCGTCGGAGCTGCTCGTGTCGTCGGAGTCATCGGCGGACTCGCCGGCCTCACCGATCTGGGCCAGCTCACCGCCGACCTCTACGACGTCGTCTTCCTGCGCGACGATCTTGGTGAGCACGCCCGAGGTGGGAGCCGGGATTTCGGTGTCGACCTTGTCGGTCGACACCTCCAACAACGGCTCATCGGCCTCGACCGTGTCACCCTCCTGCTTGAGCCACCTGGTGACTGTGCCCTCGGTGACGCTTTCACCCAGGGCGGGCATTTGGACGGAGAAGGCCATCGTTGTCGACTCCTCGATTTCGAGATCCGGTGTGCGGTCTGAGGTCTGGGCCGGGTCGCCGGTATTGGTGACCCGGAGTGGGGGGTGGGGCGCGCCCGGTAGGGCAAACCGCCGGTTCAAACCCTACCTTCCGAGCTAGCCTTCGGCAGCGATCTCCTCCAGCAAGGCGTAGATGGTCCTGACCGGGACGCCGGTGCCACCCTTACCGGTATAGCCCCACGGCCCTCCGGTGTTGAAAGCAGGTCCGGCGATGTCGATGTGCGCCCACTCGACGCCGTCCGCGACGAACTCACGGAGGTAGATCCCGGCCGACAACATGCCACCCCAGCGGTGGTTGGTGACGTTGGCCAGATCGGCCACTCGGGAGTCCAGGTCGGAGCGCAGCTCATCGGGAAACGGCATCGGCCAACCCGATTCACCCTCGGCCTGCGAAATCGCCGCGACGCGGTCTCGGAAGTCGTCGGTGCCCATCACCCCGGGGGTGCGGGTTCCGAGGGCAACCATCTGGGCTCCGGTCAGCGTCGCGGTGTCGATCAGGTAGTCCGGGTCGTCCTCGCAGGCGCGCACGATGGCGTCGGCAAGGATGAGCCTGCCCTCGGCGTCGGTGTTGATGACCTCGACAGTCTTGCCGCCGTACTGGGTCAGCACGTCGCCGGGCCGTTGCGCCGTACTCGACGGCATGTTCTCTGCCATCGGCACCGTTGCGATCACGGTGACCCCCACCTTGAGCTCGGCCGCCAGGATCGCGGTTGCGATGACCGCCGCGGCGCCACCCATGTCCGAGGTCATGTTCTCCATCCCGGCCGCGGGTTTGATCGAGATGCCACCGGTGTCGAACGTGATGCCTTTGCCGACGAGCGCGACGGTCTTCGCCTTGCGGCCGCCGCGGTGGGTCAGCCGGACCAGACGCGGCGGGCGCGAGGAGCCTTTTCCGACACCGATGATGCCGCCGTATCCACCTTTCTCGAGGGCCACCTCGTCGAGGATCTCGACCTTGAGGCCGGCTGCCGACCCGAGGGCTTTGGCACGGTTTGCGAACTCGTCGGGATAAAGGTGGCTCGGTGGGGTGTTGACGAAGTCGCGGGCGATGGCGACTGCTCGGGCGATGGCTTCTGCGCGTTCGAGTACTGCTTTCGTGTCCTTGTCCGCCGCAGGGACCAGCAGGTGGACAGCGCCGAGGGGGGCCTTCTCCGGCGGCGTCGAACGGAACTCGTCGAACCGGTAGGCGCCGAGGAAGAATCCCTCGGCGGCGGCGGTCAAATCCGCGGTCGACAGGGTGGTGACGGCGGCGTTCACACCCGCCAGGCTGCGTGCTGCGACACCGACCTGCCGTCGGATGTGTTCGGCGTCATCGAGTTTTGCCGGCGCGCCGAGGCCGACGGCGAGAACCGACGTGACGTCGAGGCCGGCAGGTGCGGGCAGTCGGGTCAGCTCTCCGGCGGACCCTTGTGCGCCGAGGGCGGCCAGCGCGGAGTCGAGGGCCGAGCCGACAGCGTCGTCGAACAGGCCCTCGCCGATGACGAGGTTCGGTGTCCCGCCACCGTCCGCCTCGTCTGCTGTGGTCAGTCCGATCACCAGGACGTCGTCGTCTTCACCGATGCCGGTGGCCAGCGACAGCTCCGGACCCAGACGACGATTCGCACTCGACTTGCTCACGTTTGTACTCCCACTCGTAGCCGTAGTCATGCCTGCGGGTCAGCTTAGATGGCTGCCCGGTGGCGCCGGAGGGGTGCGCATCGGCAGCGGCTTCTGACGTCGTCGGGGTGCCGGGCGCGATAGCGTTGGCGCCATGAGTGAAGGTGAATTGCTGGCCGGTCCCATCGAGGCGTCGCATCGCGCGCTCGGCGCAAGCTTTGCCGCGTTCGGCGGCTGGAACATGCCCGTGTCGTACGCGGGCACGGTGGCCGAACACACCGCGGTCCGGGAAGCGGTGGGCATCTTCGACGTCAGCCACCTCGGCAAGGCGTCGGTGACCGGCCCGGGCGCCGCAGATTTCGTCAACCGCGCGCTGACCAACGACCTGGGCAAGATCGAGCCCGGCAAGGCGCAATACACGATGTGCACCAACGACTCCGGCGGCGTCATCGACGACCTGATCGCCTACTTGGTGTCGCCGGACGACGTCTTTCTGGTTCCCAACGCCGCGAATACCGCCGCAGTGGTCGCGGCCCTCGCCGCCGTCGCGCCACCGGAGATCGAGGTGACCGACCGGCACCGCGACTTCGGGGTCATCGCCGTGCAGGGACCCAAGTCGGCGCAGGTGCTGGACGGTCTGGGTCTGCCGACCGAGATGGAGTACATGTCGTTTGTCGATGCCGAACTGGCGGTGGACGATTCGAAGTATCCGGTCAGGGTGTGCCGCACCGGTTACACCGGCGAACGTGGATACGAGTTGCTGCCGGCCTGGGATGACAGCGCGGGGGTCTTCGACGCATTGCTGACGGCGGTGACCGCCGCCGGTGGACAGCCCGCCGGTCTCGGAGCCCGGGACACCCTCCGCACCGAGATGGGCTACCCCCTGCACGGTCACGAACTGTCCGTCGACATCACCCCGGTACAGGCGCGCTGTAGCTGGGCGGTGGGCTGGAAGAAGCCGGAGTTCTTCGGCCGCGACGCACTGCTGGCGGAGAAGGAAGCGGGACCCGCTCGCCGACTGTGGGGGCTACGCGCCCTCGGCCGGGGCGTGCCGCGCGCCGATCTGGGCGTCCTCGGTGAGGCAGGCGGCGACAGCATCGGGGTCTGCACGTCCGGTACGTTCTCGCCGACGTTGAAGACCGGTATCGCGCTGGCGCTGATCGATTCGGCAGCCGGTGTCGTGAAGGGAGACACGGTCGTGGTCGACGTCCGTGGACGTCCGCTCGAATGTGAAATCGTGTTGCCGCCCTTCGTGACAGGAAGCACCAACTGATCGGCGAACCCCTCGCGTCGCGGGGCACTGGAGGACGGGCGTTACGATTGTTCAATGACCTTGGAGTTCGTCCGGACCGAGCACCCGCAGCCGGTGTCGCAATCGCGCCGTGCCGACATCCTGGAAGCACCGGGATTCGGTAGGCACTTCACCGACCACATGGTCGTGATCGATTACACCGCGGACAAGGGTTGGCACGACGCGAACGTGGTGCCTTACGGGCCCATCGCGCTCGACCCCTCCGCGATGGTGCTGCACTACGCGCAGGAGATCTTCGAAGGGCTCAAGGCCTACCGCCAATCCGACGGCACCATCGCCTCGTTCCGTCCAGATGCCAACGCCGCACGCTTGCAGCGTTCGGCGCGACGGCTGGCAATGCCCGAGCTGCCCACCGAGGACTTCATGGCGTCGCTGCGGGCGCTGCTCGAGGTCGACCACGAGTGGGTTCCCGCAGCCGGAGGCGAATCGTCGCTGTATCTGCGGCCGTTCATGATCGCGACCGAAGCCGGTCTCGGTGTGCGTCCGGCGAGTGAGTACCGCTATCTCTTGATCGCCTCGCCCGCCGGAGCCTACTTCCCGCGGGGCGTACACCCCGTGAGTGTGTGGTTGTCCACCGAATACGTCCGCGCCGCGCCCGGTGGGACCGGCGCGGCCAAATTCGGCGGCAACTACGCGGCCTCCCTCCTCGCCCAGGCCCAGGCGGCCGATCACGGCTGCGATCAGGTGGTCTGGCTCGACGCCATCGAACGTCGGTTCATCGAAGAGATGGGCGGGATGAACCTGTTCTTCGTCTTCGGCTCCGGTGCCGACGCCAAATTGGTCACGCCCGAGTTGTCGGGGTCGCTGCTGCCGGGCATCACCCGTGAGTCGCTGCTGCAGCTCGCGACCGACGCCGGCTTCGACGTCACCGAGCGCAAGATCAGTGTCGAAGAGCTGCGCAAGGGTGTCGCGTCGGGAGAGATCACCGAGGTATTCGCCTGCGGAACTGCGGCGGTCATCACCCCGGTCGGGCACGTGAAGGGCGACACCGACGATTACACCATCGCGAACGGGGAGCCGGGCGAGGTGACGATGGCGCTCCGCGACACCCTCACCGGGATCCAGCGCGGAACGTTCGCCGATACACACGGCTGGATGTCGACTCTGTACGGGAACTGACGCTCGTCGTCTCCGAACCGGACCTGACCCGGCAGCGCGGCGAGACTGCGGCGATGAAGCGGCCTACTCGGCCGATGGCTTCGTGGCGGCAGTCTCGGTCAGGCGACGGTTGTCACTCCGACGCCGTCAACCGGCCAGCACGACGCACAGCGCGATCAAGGTGCTCAGTTCGATGAGGGAGCCGAGCACATCGCCGTTCATCCCACCGAAACGCTGCGCGCAATGGGCGCTGAACAGCCAGGCGAACAGAGTCACGACGACGACGGCGATCACACCTGGCACCGGTAGTTCAGGGCCGACCGCAAAACCTACGGCGAGCGCACCGAGTACCCAGAACGGGATGGTCAACCGCTGGGTGCCTGCGGTGAGGCCGCCGAACTTGGAATCTGCGGCAGGAGGCAGCGTGATGCGGCAGCCGATCACCGTGACCACTCGCGAGATGAAGCCGACGAAGATGAATGCCGCCCAGTTGTTCTCCTGCATCAGAGCGCCGTAGCCGACGGCCTGGGCGACCATCACGATCACCAAGGTCGCGGCGCCGAACGGTCCCGTTGAGCCGCTGTGCATCACTTGGTGGACTCGGGCCGGCGGACCGTAGCAACCGAGCCCGTCAGCGGTGTCGGACAGTCCGTCCAGGTGCATGCCGCGAGTCAGGACGGCGAGCAACCCGACGATGAGTAACCCGCACAGCAGTTCCGGGAGTTCGGTGTGGCCCAGCCCGAAGGCGGCGGCCGCGGCGATGGCACCGAGGACGCAACCGACCAGGGGCGTGGACCCGATGGCAGCACCGCCCAGAGAACGGTCGAAAGGCCCGGCGGGTTCGGGTACGGGCAGAATCGTCAGCCACGAGAACGCGGTCTGCGGGCCACGGATCGCGCCGCGCAGACTCATCTCTCCGGGTTCACCGACGTCGGATCCGCCGCGCCGCTGACCGCGGCTTCGGAGAAGGTGGCCATCGAGGCAAGGGTGGCGACCGCGGACTGGACCACAGGCAACGCGGTCAGTGCGCCGCTGCCTTCGCCGAGCCGCATCGAGAGATCCAGCAACGGTTCGAGGTCGAGTTGCCTCAGGGCGATGCTGTGTGCGGGTTCCGCGGACCGGTGACCGGCCAGCCACCATTCCCGTGCGCCCGGTGCCATGTCGTTGGCAACCAGGGCCGCGGCGGTCACCACGAGACCGTCGAGGATGACAGGCGTTCGGCGAAGGGCCGCCTGGGCGAGAAAGCCTGCCATGGCGGCTATCTCGGCTCCGGCCACCGTGCGGAGCAGCTCCAGTGGCACCCGTGCATGAGGACGTCCCCGTCGCATACCGTCACGGACCGCGCCGGTTTTGCGGATCCATCCGTTGTCGTCGATACCGGTGCCGCGACCGACCACGACCACAGGTTCGGAATCGGTGAGCAGTCCGACGAGGATCGTCGCGGGTGTGGTGTTGCCGATCCCCATCTCGCCGGCCATCAGCAGATCGGCGCCGGAATCGATCTCCTGGTCGGCGATGGTGCGTCCGGCGGATATCGCAGCCCGGGTCTCCTCGGTGGTCAGCGCATCCTCGCGGGTGAGATCTCCGGAGCTCCTGCGAACTTTGAAACGGCTGATCGCTTCAGGGGTCTGGGCATCGACCGCGAGGTCTTCGACTCGGACCCGGGCTCCATGGACGCGTCCGAGCACGTTCACGGCCGCGCCGCCGGCGGCGAAGTTCGCGACCATCTGCGCCGTGACCTCCGGAGGGAACGCCGACACGCCTGCTTTCGCAACGCCGTGATCCCCGGCGAAGACGACCACGGTCGGGGCTTCGAACGGGGCTGGTGGGCACACACCCTGGCAGGAGGCCACCCAGATCGCCACCTCTTCGAGCCGGCCGAGCGAGCCCGGCGGCTTGGTGAGCTCGCCTTGCCGGTGGCGAGCTTCGATCGCCGCAGCCCGGTCGGGCGCCGCGACGAACTCGAACTGCTCGGGAAGTTCGAACTCGGTTGCTGCGCGGATGCTCTCGGGCGGCGTCGTCCCGGCTTCGGGTGCGAAGTCAGGTGTCGCCGCCGTCTCCGGCGAATCCGAGTCCGCCGTCGCATCGATGGAAGGTTCGTTCGGAACGGCGAGCGGAAGAGCTGAGGGGGAGTAGGTGTTCGCCGTGCCCAATTCGAGAACTTGTCCGGCGACGATCAGGACCACCCGGTCGCAAGCAGCAGCGATGGCGCTGTTGAGCAGGCCCAGCTGGTCCTGGAAGAGGCGGCCTGCCGGTGTCGGTGCCACCAGGGACAGGCCCACCTCAGGACTGATGATGACCAGATCACCTGTGAACTCGGACACCGCTGAGGAGATCTCGTCTATGACGCCGGACATGTCGAAGTCGTCGTCGCTCCAGCCGCCGACCGAGTCGATATGGCGGCTGACCCAGCTCCCGAGGTCGTCGACAAGGGTGGCGGTGCGCGAGTCCGAACGCAATTCGGCAGCGACGTCGCCGGTTTCGATGGTGGTCCACTCCGCTGGACGGCGGACCCGATGTTGCGCTATCCGATCCGACCACTCGGGGTCTCCGGTGGCAGGGTTTGCCGCCGTGGCCAGATACCGAACCCCGGTGTGCGGAAGAAGCCCTTCACCGAACGCTGATTTACCCGAACGAATTCCACCCAGAACCAGAGTTCGCATCCCGGTCAGACCGCGTCACCAGGTTTGACCTTGGGCCGCGGCGCCCGCATGAACCGCATCTGCATGGCGCGGCTGAAGCCGTACCAGCCGAGTTTGAAACCACCGTCGGTGGTGCTCGGGAATCGTTCGCGGACACGGTTGTTGAGGATCCGACCGAGTAGCACGCCGTCGATCACGAGGAAGATCACGAAGATCAACATCAGCAGGGTGGCGTACACGGCGATGGCCGGGACGAACATCACGATGATCAGCATGATCGCGAACGGCATGAACAGCCCGGCGAAGTTGCGCCTGGAGTCGACGATGTCGCGGGCGAAACGTCGGGCCTCACCCTTGTCGCGCGGCATCAGATAACGCTCTTCGCCGTCCATCATCTTCTCGCGCTGATCGGCCCGTTGCCGGCGGCGCGTATCCGACTGCGCCTTCTTCTCTTCCTTGCTCAGATTGGCCGAGCTGCCCTTGAGTTCTTTCTTGCGCGCTCGGGCCTCGGCCCGCGTCGTCGGGGCTGGGGCGACCGGGCCGCGGCGCCTGCCCTCGGCGTCGCGCCGTTTCGGCGTCGGTCGGCCCTTGGCCTCGGTGTACCGGCGCTTGGCCGCAGCTTCATCCACGGTCAGCGCGACGGTGGTGTCAGCCGCGTCGTCGGCGTCGACGTCGTCTTTCTTCCAGGGCAACTTCACCCGTCCAGATTATCGCGAGCGTGCGCTGCTGGAGCGGGCCACCCTTCATATACTCGGGCGATGAAGGCTTTGATCGCCCCCGATTCGTTCGGCGACACCTTGACGGCCGTCGCGGCAGCCGAGGCGATCGCCGCGGGATGGACCCTCGGACGTCCCGCCGACGAGCTCTCGCTGGCTCCGCAATCCGATGGTGGGCCGGGTTTCGTGGCGGTGCTCGCCAGCCGTTTCGGAGACGTCCAGACCACGCGCGTCAGCGGTCCACTCGGTGCGATGGTCAGCGCGCACTGGCTTCTGGACCGGCGCGACGGCCGCTCCATCGCCTACATCGAGTGCGCACAGGCGTGCGGGCTGCATCAGCTCGGCGGGTCGCCGACGCCGCGGACCGCGCTCACTGCGGACACGTTCGGTGTCGGCGAACTGGTCGCAGCAGCAGTGGCGGCGGGCGCCGACCAGATCGTCGTGGGCTTGGGGGGCAGTGGCAGCACGGACGGTGGCCGCGGGTTGATCGACGGGCTCGGAGGGCTGGCGGAAGCTGCGAGACTGCTCGGGCCCGTGCAGCTGGTGGCGGCATCCGACGTCGAGAACCCGCTGCTCGGGCCGGAGGGTGCGGCCGCGGTCTTCGGCCCGCAGAAGGGGGCCGACCCCGCGACCGTCGCGATGCTGGAAGAGGGACTCGCGGACTGGGCCCAGGTGCTCTCCGGGCTGGCGGGCCGCGACATCTCGGTCGAACCGGGAGCGGGCGCCGCCGGTGGACTCGGTGCGGCTCTGCTGGCGTTGGGTGCACAGCGCGTGCCGGGGGCCACGGTGATCGCCGAGGCGACCGGGCAGGCCGAGATCATCGCCGGCGTCGACCTGGTCATCACGGGGGAGGGCAAGTGTGACGAACAAACCCTCAAGGGCAAGGTCGTGGCGGCGCTGACGGCGGCGGCGCGCGGCCGGGGCATCCCGACCATCGTGCTCGCCGGCCAGGTCGCGCTGACCCCGGCGCAGCTCGCCGAAGCCGGGATCACGCAGGCGCGGTCGATCGTCGAGGTCGCAGGATCGGTCCAGGTGGCCATGGACGACGCGGAGAACCAGCTCGAGAAGCTCGCCCGGCGGGTCGCAGAGGCCTGGTGATCGATCCCGGGCGCGGACGACGCGGCACGCGGGAATAGGCGGAGCAGGAGTACGGTTATAGGCGACGGAAGTTCGTATCCGATACCTGGCAACCAGGAATCGCACGCCTACGCCCCGCACACTGAGGAGAATCCATGACCGCATCGAACGACACCGCTGTGCAGACCGAGACAGAAGCGCCTGCGCACGGCGTGATTCTCACCGATGCCGCTGCTTCCAAGGCCAAGGCCCTGCGCGAGCAGGAGGGCCGTGAAGAACTCATGCTCCGTATCGCCGTCCAGCCCGGCGGCTGCGCGGGCCTGCGCTACCAGCTCTACTTCGACGACCGCAATCTCGATGGCGATCTGGTCGTGGAGTTCGACGGAGTCGGCCTCGCAGTCGATCGTATGAGCGCTCCGTATGTCATGGGAGCCAGCATCGACTTCGTAGACACCATCGAGAAGCAGGGTTTCACGATCGACAACCCGAACGCCACCGGCAGCTGCGCCTGCGGCGACTCGTTCAACTGACGCCTGAACCTCTCACCAGGTAGCTCGACCCCCGCACCGCAAGGGACCGCATCCAAGTTCTTCGGATGCGGTCCCTTTGGTTTCGATATTCTTTACGCGCGCACATCCGGTGGGGCCCACCGGGGGACACCCGGCCCCGAAGGTAGCGTTGAGCCATCTGTCAGGTGACAAGAAAGGTTCTTCTCCGTGGCCATCGCCATTTGTGGATCCATCGCGACCGATCATTTGATGCGCTTTCAGGGGAAGTTCTCCGAGCAGTTGCTCGCCGAACACCTGAGTCACATCTCCCTGAGCTTCCTCGTCGAGGAATTGGTGATCCGCCGGGGCGGCGTCGCCGGCAACATCTCCTACGCCATGGGCGTCCTGGGCGGATCCCCGTTGCTCGTGGGTTCGGTCGGTAGCGATTTCGACGACTATCGTCGCTGGCTCGAGGGCCACGGGGTGGACACCCGCGGGGTGCGGGTGTCGGACACCGCGCACACCGCCCGGTTCATGTGCACCACCGACGACGAGATGGCCCAGCTCGCCAGCTTCTACGCGGGCGCGATGAGCGAGTCGCGGGAGATATCGATCTCTGCCCTGGCCTCGGAGTTCGGCACACCGGATCTGGTGCTGGTCGGTGCAGACGATCCCGACGGGATGATCGCGCACAGTCGCGAGGCCCGAGAGCTGGGTATCCCTTTCGCGGCTGATCCGTCCCAGCAGCTGGCGCGACTCGACGGCGAGCAGGTGCGAGACCTCATCGAGGGCGCGGCGTTCCTGTTCACCAACGAATACGAGTGGGGTCTGCTCCGGCAGAAGGCCGCGCTCAGCGAGGAGCAGGTCGCCAAGACGGTCGGCTTGCGCATCACGACACTCGGCAGCGGAGGCGCAGAGATAGTCGAGGCCGACGGCTCACGCACCCACGTCCCGGTGGTGCCGGAGACGGCGAAGGTGGACCCGACAGGTGTCGGTGACGGATTCAGGGCCGGGTTCCTGGTGGGTAACGCGGCGGGACTCAGCCACGAACGTAGTGCTCAGCTCGGATCCATGGTCGCGGTCCTGGTTCTCGAGACCGTCGGCACCCAGGAATGGGTGTGGGATCGCGCGTCGGCACTGACCCGCCTCGCCGGCGCCTACGGGGACGACGCGGCTGCGGAGATCTCGGCCATCCTTCCGGCGTAAACGCCACACGCGCCGCCAATACGAAGACGCGCCACAAATATGTGGCGCGTCTTCGTATTCGTGGCGCGTGTTCGGTGGGGGGTCAGAGTTTGACGGGGTAGCGGTGATCTTCGATCGCCGGGACGATCGTGCCCTCGACGAAGATGCCGTGCCAGATCATGAACACCAGGACAGTCCACAGTCGTCGACTGTTGTCGACGGTGCCCTCGCGGTGTTCGGCCAACATCGTGCGCACTGCATCCTTGTCGAAGATGTGGTCGGTCTGCGAGTGATCGATGGTCTGATGTGCCCAATCGTAGAGTTCGGTGCCGGCCAGCCAATGCCTCAGTGGCACAGGAAAACCCAGCTTCTTCCGGTGCAGGACGTGGGCCGGGACGATTTGCTCGAGGGCCTTACGCAGTGCGTACTTCGTGGTGCCGTGCGAGATCTTCTCGTCGAATGGCAACGCTTCCGCGACCCGCATCACCTCCGGGTCGAGGAACGGCACGCGTAGTTCGAGCGAATTGGCCATCGTGATCTTGTCCGCCTTGACGAGGATGTCCCCGCGCAGCCAGGTGAACAGGTCCAGATGCTGCATCCGGGCCACCGGATCCCAGCCCGCGGAGATCGCGTAGATGGGGGCGGTGACGTCGGTGTGAGTCCACTCGGGCCGAAAGTCCTTGAGTACCGCACGGAGTCGAGCGTCGTCGAAGCTCCTGGCGTTGCCGTAGTAGCGCTCCTCGAGGGTCATCGACCCGCGGTGCAGGAGGCTTTTGCCGCGCCTGCCCTCGGGGAGTCGGTCCGACAGGCGGCCGGCGGCAGCCCGCAGGCCACGGGGGAGTCGTTCGAAGGGCTTGAGCGACAACGGCTCCTTGTAGATCGTGTAGCCACCGAACAGTTCGTCGGCCCCTTCGCCCGAGAGCACCACCTTGACGTGCTTACGCGCTTCTCTGGCGACGAAGTACAGGGGTACCAGTGCCGGGTCGGCGACCGGATCATCCAGGTACCAGACGATCTCGGGGATCGCGGCCGCGAACTCGGCGGGACCAACCACCTTCACCACGTGCTTGGCGCCGATTGCGGCGGCCGACTCCGCAGCGACATCGACCTCGGAATACCCCTCGCGCTCGAATCCGGTGGTGAAGGTGATCAGGTCCGGGTTGTGCTTGATCGCCATGGCGGCAATGGCCGTGGAGTCGATGCCTCCGGACAAGAAGGATCCGACCGTGACGTCGGCGCGCATGTGCTTGGCCACCGAATCCAGCAGAGCCTCGGCGATCTCGTCGTAGCGCGCCTGCTCGCTGCCCTTGGTGAAAGGGCGGACCGCGAATTGTGGCGTGAAGTAGCGGTAGACCTTCGGGAGCTGGCCGGGACGCAGTGTCGCGTAGCTGCCGGATTCGAGCCGCCTGATGCCCGCGTGCAGCGTTTCCGGCTCCGGAACGTACTGCAGGACGGTGTAGTGCTCGATGGCGCGGTTGTCGAGTGCGTCGGTGACGCCGACCCTGTCGATCAACTCCAGCAGGCTCTTCTTCTCGCTACCGAAGACCGTGCCGCCCGACCCCGACGCGATGAAGAGCGGCTTGATCCCGAACGGATCGCGAGCGAGGAACAGCGAACGCTCGACGGTGTCCCAGAGGGCGAACGCGAACATCCCGCGCAGTCGCGACACCGCGTCCGGACCCCAGTGATGGAAGGCGGCGACGATCGCTTCGCCGTCCCCTTCGGTGCGGAACTCGGCGCCCTCGTCGCGAGCCAACTGGGCCCGGATCTCGAGGTAGTTGTAGATCTCGCCGTTGAAGACCAGTGCGTACCGCTCAGGGGTCTCTGGAGGGCCCCAGCGCAGCGGCTGGTGTGAATGCTCGATGTCGATGATCGAGAGCCTGTTGAAACCGAAGACGACGTCGTCGTCGTTCCAGGTTCCCGGCTCATCCGGACCGCGGTGGCGCATGCAATGCGATGCCGCGGCCATGAGTTCGGCTGATTCTCCCGCTGACGCGTCGCTGGACAACAGACCTAGCAGACCACACACGAAAAATGCCTCGATTCGTCCTGGGAGAACACGCGGAACACGCCCGAGTATGCCGCAATCAGGGGTTGCTCTGCCCGTCCGGCCTGCCAAGGGGTGGACCAAGAACCCGGGCGACGGCGCGTTCGCAACCCAACTACGAATGTTGCTGTCGCTTGGTCTACGCTGCGTAGTACACGAGCTACCAATCGTGGGTGGCTGTGTGGCTGTTTCCAGTCAGAGGGCAGGGTAGGAAGGCGTGAAATTGGCACACGGTGGGCGACCTCCGGCATCGGCTACGCGTCAGCACCGCGGACGTCGAATCAAGCAAGTCAGCGCAGCCTTCTTTCTAGGCGTCGGCGCTCTTGTGTTGTCGAGCTGCAGCGCTGAAGAAGCATTGCGGTTCGGCTGGCCCAAGGGCATCACGCCTGAGGCAGAAGACATGCGGCACCTCTGGACGTGGTCGGTCATCGCCGCCCTCGTGATGGGTGTTCTGGTGTGGGGTCTCACGTTCTGGACCGTCACCTTTCACCGCAAGAAGCCCGGTGGTGACGAGTTCCCCCGGCAGACGGCATACAACGTCCCGTTGGAGTTGACCTACACGGCCATCCCCTTCGTGATCATCGCGGTCCTGTTCTACTTCACGATCATCGTGCAGAACGATGTCGAGGGTAAGCAGCCCAATCCCGATGTCGTCGTGGACGTCACCGCCTTCCAGTGGAACTGGAAGTTCGGATATCGCACCGTGACCAAGGCGGACGGCAAGGTCTACAACGGATTCGAGAAGGACGGCAGCCCGTACGACGCACAGGTCGCCGAGCCCGATCCGACCGAGGAAGAGGAAGCGCACAGCGCTCCAGACGACCAGAAGAACAACGTTCGCAACTACCTGAAGTTCGACAAGATCGAGACGATCGGTACCTCTGATGAGATCCCGGTGCTCGTATTGCCGACCGGTAAGCGGATCGAGTTCGAGATCGCTGCGGCCGACGTCATCCACTCCTTCTGGGTGCCTGAGTTCCTGTTCAAGCGCGACGTGCTGCCTTTCCCGAAGCAGAACCACACGGACAACCGTTTCCAGGTCAGCTCCATCGATCGTGAAGGCGCCTTTGTCGGCCGGTGTGCCGAGATGTGCGGCACCTACCACTCGATGATGAACTTCGAGGTCCGTGCGGTGAGCCCGGATCAGTTCGAGGACTACATCGACTTCCGTGAGGCCAACCCGAACGCGACGAATGCTCAGGCGCTCGAATCGATCGGACAGACGCCGACGGCGATCACGACCAAGCCCTTTGATACCAAACGCGGCACCCAGACAGCGTCGAACTAGTCAGCCAGGAGCTACGAGATGAGAATTGAAGCGCGGCTCTTCGAGATCCTTACCGGGTTCTTCTTCCTGGTGGCGGTCGCGTACGGACTGGCCACCGGATTGACGAGCAAGAATGTCGAGTGGGTCGGTGTGACAGGTCTGGTCATGACAGGTGGCCTGACCTTGATCATCGGAACCTACTTCCGTTTCGTGGCCCGCCGGGTGGACATCCGCCCAGAAGACTACGAAGACGCTGAGGTGGCCGACGGATCAGGCGAATTGGGCTTCTTCAGCGCAGGCAGCTGGTGGCCGGTGCTGATCGCTCTCGGCGCCGCGACTTTCGCTGTCGCGCTGGCCATGGCGAACTTCTGGCTCGTGGCATTCGCTGCGGTCTGCATCATCGGTGCAGTGGCCGGGCTGGTCTTCGAGTACCACGTCGGGCCTGAGAAGCACTGATACACGCACCCTCTCAGCTCCCAGGTCTGCACCTCGACGTGCAGCACACCTGGGAGCTGAGTGCTGTCCGGGCCACCGAGCTCAGAGCGCTCTTGGACCTGGCGTTCGCAGGCGACTTCGCCGACACAGACTATGACCACGCCCTCGGTGGGGTGCACGTGTTCGTCACCGACGCCGCCGGCACGATGGTCGGGCACGCCGCGGTTGTCGCCCGGTCGATGATGATCGACCGCGCGCCACGCCGAGTCGGCTATGTGGAAGCCGTCGCTGTGGATCCGGGCCGGCAACATCAGGGGATCGGCGATCAACTGATGACCGCGATCGAGCGAGTCATCGTGGGGGCCTACGACTTCGGTGCCCTCAGTGCCAGCCAGGCCGGACTGCGGTTGTACCGCTCTCACGGGTGGCGCCCCTGGGAGGGGACGGTGTCGGCGATGACACCAACGGGGGTGATTTCGACGCCCGACGACGCGGACAGCGTATTCGTCTTCGGGGGTCCTCAGCCTGCCATCGGTGAGCTGACGTGTGATTGGCGCTCAGGCGACCTCTGGTGACCTTCTCGCCTGAGCGGGTCCTTGGACTCCCTCAGGTCGACGCTGCGCAGGAGACCATGTGCAGCAGTGGAAACGGACGCCCGTCGGCGTCGATCTCAGACCGTCCGACGGTCACGAAACCGTGGCGCCGATAAAAAGCGACCGCATCGGGGTTCTGTTCGTTGACATCGAGCTCAAGTCGCGGGATTCGGTCGAGCGCCTCGCCGAGGAGCGCGCCACCTATGCCTCGGCCGCGGTGGTTGTCGTCGATGAAGAGCATCTCGAGCCTGTTGCCGTCGGTACCCGAGAACCCGACGGCCCGACCACCGGTTCTGGCGACGCGTAATGTGACCGCCGGGAGGTAACTGTCGGCCACCTTCGGCGCGTAGAAAGCGATGTCATCGTGCGTCAGGAACCCATGGGTGGATTCAACTGAGCGCCTCCAGATCCTGGCAAGCGCGGGAAACTCTGCCGGGTCGTGACAGCTGACAATTTCGATGGTGCTCACGAATGCACAAGAGTAACAACGGCACGGTCGGCGTGCATAACGGCACGGTCGGCAGCTGAAACGGCACGGTCGACGTGGGGGAGGGGAGCGCCCGTCTTCCGTAGGCCGGGGACAAAAAAGACCGGCCTGCAGAGTGCAGACCGGTCTTTCTCTCATGTACTGATCAGTCGATGAACGGGTCTCCGCCACGCTTCTGGAGTTCGCGCAAAGCCTCGTGCTCCTTGTGGTGAGCCTTGGCTTCGAGCTCCACGTTCTTCTGCTGCTCCTCGGGAGGGTCGGCCAGCATCAGCGAGCCGGTACCGGGGGCACCTGCGGATCCGAGCTTGTTCATTCGCTTGGGCAGAGCCGCACCCTCGTACGGCAGCGGGATCGGGTGGCCATGGTCGTCGACCGGCCCGAGTGGCTGGTGCAGCTCGATGAACTCACCGTGCGGCAGGCGCATGATGATGCCCGTTTCGATGCCGTGTTCCAGCACGAACCGGTCACTGCGCTGCAGGGCGAGAGCCCACCGGTAAGCGATGTAGTAGGCGAGTGGCGGGATGATGATCAACCCGATACGACCCATCCACGTGGTCGCGTTGAGGGATACATGGAACTTCAACGCGATGATGTCGTTCATACACGAGATCGTCAGGATGATGTAGAACGAGATCGCCATTGCGCCGATACCGGTACGCACCGGTACGTCGCGCGGACGCTGCAACAGGTTGTGGTGCGCCGTGTCGCCGGTCAGTCGCTTCTCGATGAATGGATAGGCGAAGAGTATTCCGAACACGATGCTCAGGACCACAACCACCCAGAAGATGGCTGGGATCGTGTACGCGTTGCCGAAGTAGATCTCCCAGGCCGGCATCAGTCGGGCCAGACCGTCTGTCCACATCATGTAGATGTCAGGCTGAGAACCTGCGGACACGTGTGCCGGGTTGTACGGTCCGAGCACCCAGACCGGGTTGATCTGCAGCACGCCGGCCATGATCGCCAGGATGCCGAAGGTGACCGCGAAGAACGCACCGGACTTGACCGCGAAGACCGGGAGGATGCGAACACCGACCACGTTCTTCTCCGTGCGGCCCGGGCCGGGGAACTGGGTGTGCTTCTGGTACCAGACCAGCGCCAGGTGGGCACCGATCAGAGCCAGGATGATTCCTGGGAACAGCAGCACGTGCAGGATGTAGAGCCTCGGGATGATGATGTCGCCGGGGAACTGGCCTCCGAAGAGTGCCCAGTGGATCCAGGTGCCCACCACGGGGATACCGAGGACGATGCCCGACATGGCGGCGCGGACGCCGGTGCCCGACAGCAGGTCGTCGGGGAGCGAGTATCCGAAGAAGCCCTCGAACATCGCCAGCACCAGCAGGAAGCAGCCGATGATCCAGTTGGCCTCACGCGGACGCCGGAAGGCGCCGGTGAAGAAGATGCGGGCCATGTGAATGATGATCGACGCCGCGAACAGCAGGGCTGCCCAGTGGTGGATCTGGCGGACGAAGAGCCCACCGCGCACCTCGAAGGAGATGTTCAGTGTCGTCTCGTAGGCCTTTGTCATCATGACGCCGTTGAGCGGTTCGTAGGCACCGTTGTAAGTGACCTCGGACATCGACGGATCGAAGAAGAACGTCAGATAGACGCCCGAGATCAGCAAGATCACGAAGCTGTAGAGGGCGATCTCACCGAGGAGGAATGACCAATGGGTCGGGAAGACCTTGTTGATCTGACGGCGCATACCTGCCGCGAGGTGATACCGAGAATCTACTTCCTCGGCCTGCTGTCCGATCTTGCTCATGGTCGATCCTTCCCCTTCCCGCGTTCCCAGAACGCGGGGCCTACGGGTTCGATGAAGTCGCCGGCGGCCACCATGAAGCCCTGCTCGTTGACCGTGATCGGCAGCTGCGCGAGCGAGCGTGCAGCTGGGCCGAAGATGGGCTTGCCGTATTCAAGGGCGTCGAACTGTGACTGGTGGCACGGGCACAAAATACGGTTCGTTTGCTGCTCGAACAGTGAAGTCGGGCAACCGAGGTGCGAGCAGACCTTCGTGTAGGCGTAGTAATCGCCGTAGTTGAAGCTCTCCTGGCCCTGACGCTTGATCGCTTTGGCAGCGTCGTTGGGGCGAAGGCGGATCAGCATGACGGGGTTGCTGATATAACGCAGGCCTTCGATCAACTTGTGCCGTGATTCTTCGGTCTCGCCGGTGCCGTCCGAAACCCGCCACGGGAACACGGTCTCCATACCACCGGCGTCGATGTCCTCGGGACGTACCAGCACGACGGACATCGGATTACCGGTGTCGCGGCGTAGGAAGATGGTCTCGTTCGGGTTCTCCGGGGGGTTGTAGATCGGTGACCAGCCCGTGTGCCACAGGGGCGAGTTCTTACCCTCGGCCCAGGGGTTCTTGATGATGCCGCCGAGGAGCGCAACCACGCCGGTGACCGCGAAGGTTCCGAGACCGAAGAGTCCGGCGCCGATGATCATCTTGCGTCGCGGCAGGGTCGAGGTGTTCAACGAATCGCCCAGCTCGGCGACGATCGTCTTCTTGTCGGTCTCGTTGGAGCCACCGTCGTGACGGTCCTGGACCGAGATCTCCTCGGGGATGAACTTCTTCGTGAACTGCACGGCGCCGATGCCGATTGCGAGAATCGACAGACCGAAGGTGATGCCGAGCAGCGGGGTGTTCAGGAGGTAGGCCCGGTAGTTGTCGCCTCCGGGCATCACGAACTCCCATTGGTTGAACAGGAAGATCACGAAGCAGGCGATGGCCGAGATGCCCGAGAGGGCGAACCAGAAGGCGACGCTGCGCTCAGCGCGCTTCTCGGCCTTGGTACCCGGCTCGGGGAACCGCTCGCGGCGATGGATGACCTCTACGCCGTCGAGGTTGGTACCGAGTTTGACCAGCTCATCGTTGGTCATCGCATCGAGCTCGTCCTGGGTGGGAGCTGCCTTTTGTTGATCACTCATGTTCGAGATCCCATCCACATCGCGGCGGCGACCACAGCCACTACGCCGATGACCCACATCGCCATGCCCTCGGATACCGGGCCGAACCCGCCGAGCCCGTATCCACCGGGGTTGCCCGAGGTGGTTGCGTACTTGACATAACCGATTATGTCGCGTTTTTCCTGATCCGTCAGTTGCCGGTCGGAGAACTTGGGCATGTTCTGCGGGCCGGTCAGCATGGCGGTGTATATCTCTTGCTCGTTCGGGGCGTCCAGCGCGGGGGCGAACTTGCCCGACGAGAGGGCGCCACCACGACCGGTGAAGTTGTGGCACGAGGCGCAGTTGAGGCGGAACAGTTCGCTACCACGGCCGATGTTGTCGCCGCGCAGCTCGCCCTGCTCGATGACGGGATACCCGTCTTTGAAGATCACGTTGCCTTCGGCGTCCTTGGCGTAGACGACCTGGGGTCCGCCACCGACCGACTGGATGTACGCACCGAGCTGGTCGATCTGAGCCTGCGTGAACTTGGCCGGCTTGCGCACGATCTGCGCCTCGCCGCGAACGGCGGGCATGCGGCCCGACGAGACCTGGAAGTACACGGCTGCGTCACCGACGCCGACGAGGGACGGACCGCGTTCGGCCACGCCTTCGAGGTTCGCGCCGTGGCACGTGATGCACGACGTCTCGTAGAGCTTCTTGCCGTCCTGGATGAGTGCCGCGCTGGACTCGCTGTCGGCCTTGGCGACCTGCGGGTCCGGCGTGATTGCACTCGCCAGACCACCTGCGACGACGAGTCCGGCCAACAGCAGCAAGATTCCTGATGCGCGACGGCGCAGTTTGCGACGCGACTTGGCTTTCTTCGCGTCTATCCGGCCTGCACCCTCGCTCAGGGTGCCCGGGGCCGAATCCCCGGGTGAGGTGGGTGGGGGAGATGAACTCATCTGTATCTCTCTGCTTAGCGGACTGACTTTGCCTGGGCTGAAGATCGGTCTCGGCGCGTTACCGGATGAAGTAGATGGTTGCGAACAGTGCGATCCACACGATGTCGACGAAGTGCCAGTAGTACGACACGACGATCGCAGCGGTTGCCTGCGCCGGGGTGAACTTGCTGAGCCTCGTACGGATCAGCAGGAACACGAAGGCGACGAGTCCACCGATGACGTGTAGGCCGTGGAAGCCGGTGGTGATGTAGAAGACCGACCCGTAGGCGCTCGACGAGAGCGTGGTGCCCTCGTGGACCAGGTGGTAGTACTCGTACGCCTGTCCGGCGACGAAGATCGCGCCCATGATCAGGGTGATCGTGTACCACCGGCGAAGGCCGAACACATCGCCGCGCTCCGCGGCGAACACACCGAGCTGGCAGGTGACCGAGGACAGGATCAACACCGTTGTCACGGGGATCGCCAAGGTCAGATTGAGCTCGGTGGGCTCCATCGGCCAGTTGCCGTAGTTTCCGGCCCGCGCGACGAAGTACATCGCGAATAGTCCGGCAAAGAACATCAGCTCGCTCGAAAGCCACACAATCGTGCCGACGCTGACCATGTTGGGTCGGTTCAGCGAGTGCACGCGCTGGGTGATAGCTGATCCTGTGGGTGCTGCAGCGCTAGTCACCCCAGAAGTATGACGGTTCGTAGTAACCCCTGACTACTTGGGTCCAGGTTTTTTTTCGGGCGGATACGCAGACCCTGGTAGGGGGCGGCAAAACCCCAGGATTCGGCGTGTCCCGGACATGCCAAACCGGCACCTGGGAGGCTGATGGGGTGGCACGTGACGTGAACGGGAACCCGATCGAGGCATCGCGGTGGAAGCAGTGGACCTCGCGACTGGGTGGCAACCGAAAGCCCAACGCGGAGTTGTCCGTCGACGATCCGGAGCTGGTCGTCACTGCGGAGAGTTTTGACGACAGTGTCGCCGCGTCGACGACGTTGTCCGATTCGGCATGGCGCGAAGACGAGCAGTCGGTCCTGCGCCATATTTTGGTCGTGCCTCCCGGCGCTGTTCAGAAGGCCGTCGAGCTGGCGGCGCAGGACCATTATCGACGTGTCCCGGTGCCGGCCCAGGCGTCCAGGGGGATCGATGTCGAGGGTGAGTTGTTCGCGCTTGCCCGGGTGCAGCTGATCGATGCCCTGCACGTATCGCAGGAACGGTCGCGGATGGCCGGATTGGCGCAGCGGCACGGTGGCACGGTGCTGGCCTGGCAGGTGTTGCAGCCACCTCGATAGGCTCTGGGCCGTGACCCATTCCGATGCGCAGGCCCGCACGTGGCCATTGATACTCGGTGCCCTCTCCGCCGGCCATGATCTCGACGTGGCCGATGCGGAGTGGGCGATGAACGAGATCATGTCCGACAGTGCCACCTCGGCCCAGATCGCGGCGTTCGGGGTGGCACTGAAGATCAAGGGTCCGGTCTCGGCGGAACTGCGTGGTCTGGCGGCGGGGATGCTCAGTCACTCCACCGTCGTACCGACCTCGGTTCCTTGCATCGACATCGTCGGGACGGGCGGGGACCGGTCCAACACGGTGAACATCTCCACCATGACCGCTGTCGTGGTGGCAGCGGCCGGGGTACCCGTCGTGAAACACGGGAACCGCGCAGCGTCCTCCAAGAGTGGCGGCGCCGACGTCCTCGAGGCCCTGGGCGTCAAGATCTCCCTGACCGCCGATGGTGTCGCCCGGTGCGTCGAGCAACTCGGTATCGGGTTCTGCTTCGCTCCGGTCTTTCACCCCGCTTTGCGCTTCACCGCTGCGGCCCGCAAGGAGATCGGTATCCCCACCGTCTTCAACGTCCTCGGGCCGCTCACGAACCCGGCTCAGCCGAGTAGCGGGCTGGTCGGATGCGCATTCGCTGATCTCGCGCCGGTCCTCGCGCAGATCTTTGCCGAGCGCGGACATTCGGTGTTGGTGGTGCGCGGTGATGACGGTCTCGATGAACTGACCACAACCGCGACGTCGACGGTGTGGCAGGTCGCGGGCGGCACAGTACGCAGGCAGGTGGTCGACCCGACCACCATCGGGCTGGCCCGCGTCGAACTGTCGGCCCTGCAGGGCGCCGATGCCGAATACAACGCCCGGGTCGCCCACGAGCTGTTCTCCGGGATGACCGGTCCGGTGCGCGACGCTGTATTGCTGAACGCGGCAGGGGCATTGACTGCCTACCGGCCCCGCCCCGACATCGATCTCCACATACAACTGCGGGAGCAACTGACCGTGGCGGCCGCTGCCATCGATTCAGGTGCTGCAACGGCACTGCTGGCCGACTGGGTGCGGCTGAGCAACTCTCTGTAGAGGTCTATTCGCCGATCGAGAAGCCCGCGTCGATGTCGGCGCTCGAATAGCTCTTGAAGGCGATGTGCGTCGCGCTGTGCTTGACGCCGGGCAGCCGGTTGATGCCCGCGGTGACGACGTCGGCGATGTCGCTGTGTTCGCGGACCCGGATCTTGGCGATGAGGTCGACGTCACCCGCGCACGAGAACACCTCTGTGACCCCGGCGATGTCGGCCACCGCCTGCGCGGTCTCCGGGATCTGATGAACATCGGTCTGGATCAGGACGATCGCGGTAATCATGCGTCCAGACTAGTGCCGCGAGATGCCGGTGTGCGGGGGCCGGCGGCCCCGCCGCGGTGCGACAGGACGGGCACTGGCACGGGTGCTGGAGAGCTCCTTCGCCCGGGGGAATCGTGTTCCGCGGTCTCCCGCAGGGTTCGGTGGGCCGAGCCGACCATCTCCCGCCACTGTGTCCAGCGGGCGCCACCATGCAGTGGAAGGCTCAGACCGCTTGTGGCGCAAACGATCCTGACGCCGGGTGTGGTCAGCCAGCGATAAATCAGCGCCACTTCCTCGTGCGGGGCGCCGTGGAGTGGGCCGGGGTCGGGGATCACGGTCTCGGCGGCAGCCGCGAGCGCGGCGACAACAGGCATCGGCGGGACCCCGCGCGCTGCGACACCCGCACTGGCCAGGCGGCCGTGGCGGATCACGGCGAGTTCCCAGCCGCCGCTGCCGTCCGGACCCGCCGCCACCAGTTCGGATATCCGGGCGAGGGCGGCCAGTCGTTGACACCGTTCGAGTTGTCCCACCAACTGGTCGAGTCGGTCACGCAACCGCGCCGCGTTCTCGAAGAGTTCGGCGTCCGACAACGCCATGAGGCGATCGAGGGCAGCGCGGACGGGGGTATCGGTCCGTCCGGTGAGCAGGCCGGCGGTGATCTCGGCGCGGGAGGAGTATTGCGGCGCTGACAACGGCGTCGCCGTCGCGCCGTGACATCCGCCGACCAGTCGGCGCCCGTCCGGGCCGACCTCGCACGTGTGACTACCACCGGCCTTCAGGGCGGTTCGGCAGGTCCGGAGCCCACAGCTCTCGGCGATGAGGTCGGCGACGTCGTAAGCGACCGCCCTCGAACGGAAGGGACCCAGAGCGACCGCGGACGCGTTGCGGCTGATCTTGAGCCGGGGGAAGGCCTCGTCGGTGAGGCAGATCCACCACCCGAGGTGGGGGAATTTGGATCGTCGGTTGTACGGCGGCGCGTGAGCGCCGAGCAGTCGCAGTTCGCGAACGCCCGCCTCGAGTCGGTGTGCGCATTCGACGTGATCGACCCGGGTGGCCAGCGCGACCATCTCTTTGATGCGCGTACGGCTCTCCGAGCCGGTGAAATAGCTGCGCACCCGTCGTCGCAGATCCACAGCCGTACCCACGTACAGGACCTCGTCCGAGGGACCTCGGAACATGTAGATACCTGGGCCAGGCGGCAAATGTTCTGCCAGTACTCGTTTGTCACGGGTCTCCTTGGGTACCCCGGGCAAATAATCGAGGAGATCGCGAAAGGATTCGACGCCCAGATTCCCCACGCGTTCGAACAAGCGGTGCATCACCTCGACGGTGGCGCGGGCGTCGTCAAGGGCTCGATGGGTCGGCCGCGTCTGGACCCGGAACAGATAGGCCAGCGCGGACAACTTCACAGTGGGTGCTTCGTCCTTGGTCAGTACGCGGCGGGCCAACTTCACGGTGCACAGCACCCGACGGAATGGCCAGGGGTGGCCCATGGCGGTGGCAGCGGCTCGAAGGAACCCGGTGTCGAAGCCGGCGTTGTGAGCGACGATGACCGCGTCCTTGGCGAACTCGAGGAACGCCGGGAGTACCTCTTCGATCGTGGGCGCTTGATAGACCATGGCCTCGGTGATCCCGGTCAGCCGAACGATGTGTGGCGGAATCCCGCGCTGCGGGTCCACGAGGGTGGCGAACTCGCCGATCAGCTCACCGCCGCGCACCTTCACCGCTCCTATCTCCGTGATGCGGTCGTGGGCCGAACTGCCGCCCGTGGTCTCCAGATCAACCACTACGAACGTGATGGACCGCAGCGGCGCGTCGTCCGGGTGGCTCAGCGCGGGATCTTCGAACGAGAGCTGAGTCCCATTGGCCTCATCGGTAACACTCACCCCACGAACACTAGTTCGAAGCTCTGACACATACACGCGCACCGCGCTGTGGGCGGTGATCCGGGCCACGCGTACGCCGTCGTGACAGCGACCGAAAAGGGTTGTCGGACGGTGCCGCTAGCGTCCGGGGCAATGGATCAAAAGTTGGCGATCCGGCCTCAGGGAAAACCCTGAGGGCCCCCTAAGAGGGGTCGGCGACCGAATGAGACGGAGATCACAATGCTTCTGGACTGCAGCACCTGCCCGGGCCGACACATCGCCTGCGACGACTGCATGATGACCGTTTTTTTGGGGCCTGTCGGGGTCCCGAGCAGCAAGAACTCCGAAGTTCGCTGTGATGAATTCGTTATTGACGACGCGGCCAACATCGACGCGGCCATCGCACTGTTCAGTGCGGCCGGCATGTTGTCGAAGGCTGACACACACGATCACGTTCGTCGGATCAACGCAGGTAAGGCCCCATTAGTTCCCGAAGAAGGGGCTCATTTGTGGGCCATGTGAGGCGACACGCCGCAGGCTCCTCTGTCGTCCCCCTAGTGGACACGGGCCACCACCGTTTCGTAACCTTCCTGAGACCTTACGAAAGCGTCCCCTCCAACCGGAGAGGATCGTGAGGTCGCCGCTCAATCACCTACCAAGGTGAGCCGGGGAACCACTGATGTCGACCACAAGTCACATCCGGGGTGAATCCCACCGGACCCTGAGGCCGAAAGGATCTCGGGGTTCAACGGGTAGGGCCATCTTCCGGCCCGAATCCGACAGCTAACCCGGTCGGCGGACAGGGAAGAAACAAGGAGACCTCGCTTCGTGGCGAAACATCGTTTGCAACAGCCGAACCGCGGCATGAAAAGTGCCCGTGGCGCATTGATCGCCGGTTCCATCACGCTCGGCGCAATGGGGATGGCAGCTGCACCGGCCATGGCCGCACCGATCACCGTCCCAGGCGTCGGAACATTCGACATCCCGGGCGTGACCGAGGGTCAGATCCCGAATGAACTCAAGCCCCAGAACATCCTGCCGCAGGCCGCTGCTCCGCAGGCGAAGCCCGTCGGCCAGATCGCTGCCGACGCCGCCGTGAGCAAGATCGGTTCGCCGTACGTCTACGGCGCCGCAGGCCCGGATGCCTTCGACTGCTCCGGCCTCGTCTACTGGTCGCATCAGCAGGCCGGACAGAACATCCCGCGTGACAGCTACGGCCAGCTCGGTGGCGGCACCAGCGTGAGCGCTGCCGACGCACAGCCCGGCGACGTCGTCATCTACAACGGTGGCGGACACGCCGGCATCTACATCGGCGGCGGCCAGGTCGTGCATTCCTCGACCGAGGGTGTGCCCGTGGCGAAGATGGGTCTCAACGACCAGTCGGTCCTCGACATTCGTCGCTACTGAGCGACAACAATTGAACACGGCCACTTGGGCGGGATCGCTGATCACAGCGGACCCGCCCAAGTGGCTTCCGGGCCGGGTCCTCGAGCGGGGGCGCGCCGATAGCGACGTCGCCGCCGCGGAGGGCTGTGTAGCCTGGCCGGGTTGGGGTGGGTGCTGAATTGTCACGGCCCGCGCGAGCGGGCCCGCTGCAGGTATTGAGGAGTTACATCGTCGTGGTGCGTGTTCGATATGTCGCCGTGATGCGGACACTGATCGCCGCCGTTGTGCTGGCGCTGGCGGTTGCCCTGGGGGCGGGCGTACCGGCGGGTGCCGAACCCGGTCCTCGGAGCCCAGACGACATGCTCACCGAGTACAAGTCCCTCGGTCGTGAGGCAGAGCAGGCCACCGAAGCCATCCACAGCACAACAATCGAACTGACCAAGCAACGTGAGGCGGTCGCGGCAGCCACGACGGAGGCCGCCGCCGCAGACCAGACCCTCGCGGATCTGAAGAAGCAGGCAGAAGGGCTGCAGGGTGCTGTCGACGCCCTGGTCAATGCCAGCTACAAAGGCGCCCGGGTCAACCGGTTGTACGCCGTACTCGTCAGCGACTCACCGCAATCCCTGCTCGATCAGATGTCCGGCCTCGAGATGGTGTCCCGTCAGACCGTCGACGACGTCCGCACGTTCACGCTCGCGAACGAGAAGGCGGAGGCGGCCAAGAAGTTGGCCGACGACACCAAGGCGAAGGCCGAGGCGGCGGTCGCGACCGCGGAGAAGACCAGCGCCGACCTGCAGGCCAAACAGAGTGAGCGGGTATTCAAGGCCACCGAGATCAGAGCGATGTACGAGGCCCTCACCGGAAAGCAGCTCGCCGAGCTCGCGGGCCCCAAGATCGAGTTCAACGCCGCGATGCTTCCCAAGGGCACCGCGCCCGAGGTCATCGCAGTGCGGGCCGCACTCACCCGGATCGGTGATCCGTACGTATGGGGTGCCACCGGGCCGGACCAGTTCGACTGCTCAGGTCTGATGGTGTGGGCGTACAAGCAGGCGGGCAAGACCCTGCCGCGGTCGAGCCAGGCCCAGTTGGCGGGCGGCACCGCCGTCGACAGGAACGACATGCGCCCGGGCGACCTGATCATCTACTACCCCGACGCCACGCACGTCGGTATGTACGTCGGCAACGGGTACGTCATCCACGCCTCCACCTTCGGCGTGCCGGTCAAGGTCGAATCGGTCGATGGTGCCGGCCCGTTCAACTCGGCCCGCCGGTACTGAAACCCACGGTGCGAAAACCTTCCACGCCAGAGAACGAGCAGGGCGGTGCCCGCCGTGGGCGCCGGTGGGTATGGGTTGTGGTGGCCATTGCCGTCATCGTGGCCGTTGCGGTCACGCTCACTGTCACACTCACGGGCTCCGGCGCAGACAGCGGTACGCAGACGCGAGAGAGCACGCCGCGGCCACAGAATCCGTTTGAAGAGGCCCGCACCCTGGGAGTTTCGCAAGTTCTGGCGGACTACAGTGCCGCTCTGCGCGACGGCGATGCGGCGACAGCGGACGCGGCGCTGGACGAGTCGGCGACGGAGATCCTGCGGGATCGCACCCGACGATCCGCGGAGGGAATCGGTGATCTGCCGATCTCCACCTTCGAATATCGCTTGTCGAGCACGCGTGGCCCTGAACGGCTGGTGCCCCCCGAGTTGCAGGCTCGACTCGACGCCCAGGGCAGCAGCGACTCGTGGGTGGCGCCGGTGCAGTTGCGATACGCCTATGAGGGCATCGACAGCGCTCCCGTGGTGCTCGAGGTGCCGATGGTGATGGCGAGGTACCCCGACGGCTGGAAGATCGTCGCCGACTCCGGGCCCCTGTTCGGTGAGCCGGGTCCGGCAGGCCAGGTCTGGCAATACGATGAGCCTGCTGCCAGGCCGGTGAGCACTCCGCCAAGCAAGTCGCTCGTGCTGACTAACGGCGCCTCACCGTTGACCGACGAGCTGGCGGGACTGCTGCCCGCGGCCACCGAGTCGGTGACAGGCTTCTGG
Organism: Williamsia soli; assembly: GCF_017377795.1. Classification (GTDB taxonomy): domain Bacteria; phylum Actinomycetota; class Actinomycetes; order Mycobacteriales; family Mycobacteriaceae; genus Williamsia; species Williamsia soli. Next base: position 422,630 of record NZ_JAFRDR010000004.1, read on the forward strand.
GGTACGAGGTGGGCCCAGGGTGCCGGCGTGATCGTTGCGGGCTCCGACGAGGAGTTCGCATCCATCGCCGGTTCGAGCCAGGCGGATGCCGACGCTGCCGCGGCGGTGACCATCTTCGGCTCCATCGATCCCGCGGGACCGACCGCGCTGGGTCAACGGGTCGTGTTCACTCCACAAGCGGCCGGGCTCGATCCGAACACTCTCGCCGTCGTGTTGCGGCACGAGCTGTTCCACGTCGCCGCACGGACCGCTACCGCAGCAGCCGTTCCGGTGTGGGTCACCGAAGGCGTTGCCGAGTACGTGGGCAGACGTGGAACCTACACCCGACTCGAGCAGGCCGCCCCTGCGCTGGCCGCGGAGATCGCCGCGAACGGTGCGCCCGCCGATCTCCCGGCCGATGCGAACTTCGCACCGAGCAATCCCGATGCCGCGCTCGCGTACCAGTCCGCCTGGTCGGTCGCGGCGTTCATCGCCGACACCTACGGTGATGACAAACTCAAGCGCTTCTACGTCGCACTGGCCGGTGCCGACCAGCCGACCGACCCGGCTCTCGTAATCACCGCGCAGAACACCGCGGCGCAGATAGTGCTCGACACCTCGCGCGATGATCTGGTCAGCCAGTGGCGCGCCTGGCTCGGCCGGCAGGTCTGACGCAGCTACGGTGGGCCAATGCATCGGACGCTGTTGGTCACCAACGACTTTCCGCCCCGGCAGGGCGGCATCCAGTCGTACCTGCAGAATTTGGTCGACCGTCTGCCTGCCGGCGAGATCATCGTCTACGCGCCGAGATGGCGTGGTGACAGCCACGTGCGTTTCGACAAGGAGCAGCCCTACGAGGTCGTACGGCACCCCACCACGCTGATGATTCCGACGCCGATCGTCGCTCACAGGGCAGCCGAACTCGTTCGCGCACACCAGGTGGACACTGTCTGGTTCGGTGCGGCGGCTCCGCTCGCGACCCTGGCGGGAACCGTGCGCCGTGCGGGTGCGAGCCGGGTCGTCGCGAGTACGCATGGTCACGAAGTTGGTTGGTCGATGCTCCCGCTTGCCCGGCAGACGCTGGGCACGATCGGGCGTGGCACCGACGTCATCACGTACGTCAGCACCTATACCCGTGGCCGGTTCGCGGCCGCTTTCGGCCCGCGTGCGGCACTGGAACACCTGCCTCCCGGCGTCGACGTCGACCGGTTCAGGCCCGATCCGGTTGCGCGACAGAACTTTCGGGAGCGTCACGGACTGGGCGGGGCTCCGACCATCCTCTGCTTGTCACGACTGGTTCCGCGCAAGGGCCAAGACATGTTGATCCGGGCATTGCCCGAGGTACGCGCGCAAATCGACGGCGCAGTCCTGATGATTGTCGGGGGCGGGCCCGATCAGCGTCGATTGCGTGAACTGGCGGCCGCGACCGGGGTGGCCGATCACGTCGTCTTCACCGGATCTGTGCCCGCCGACGAACTCGCCGGGTACCACAACATCGCCGACGTGTTCGCGATGCCTGCCAGGACCCGCGGTCGTGGGCTCGACGTCGAGGGGCTCGGAATCGTCTACTTGGAGGCGTCCTCGACGGGGATACCGGTGATCGCCGGTGACTCGGGCGGGGCACCGGAGACCGTTCGACCGGGTGAGACCGGACTCGTGGTCGACGGCCGATCGCTTCCGGAGCTGGTCGAGGCGCTCACGACCATTCTCGGCAATCGCGAACTGGCCGAATCGATGGGGCGGGCAGGCCGCGAGTGGGTGCAGTCGCGGTGGCGGTGGGAGCACATGTCGTCGCGGCTCGCGCAGCTGCTGTGACCTCTGGATACCGGAACAAGTAAGGGTTTGTGATGGGCGTGCCGGGTCGATATGTGAAGCTAATGCGGTGACCAGAATTCAGGTTGCCGACCAGACGTTTGTCGCGGCGCCCGCAGAATCGGCGACGGAGCTGATCTCCGACCGCGCGAACTGGCGTCGCTGGTGGCCGGACCTGCAGTTGACCGTCGTCGAGAATCGAGCCGAGCAGGGAGTGCGCTGGAAGGTGAGTGGCCCGCTGAACGGAACCACCGAGCTCTGGCTGGAACCGGTGCTCGATGGGTTCGTGCTCCACTACTTCTTGCATGCGGAACCGACATCGCAGTTGCCGACCGAGCCCCGCGCACTGATGACCGAGGTCGGCAAGATCAATCATCGTCGGCGTGTTGCCGGTCGTGCGATGTCGTTCGAGGTGAAAGACCGACTGGAGGCCAGTCGCCATGTCGGGGGACCGGCGGCAGGAGAGGGCGGAGTCGCGGCATCCGGGGGTGCCAGATGACGGATCGCACTGAGCAGTCCATCGTCATCAACGCCGATGCGCAGGCCATCATGTCGGTCATCGCCGATTTCGAACAGTATCCGAAGTGGGTCTCGGCCGCCCGTGACGTCCAGGTGACGGTTCCCGGTGCGTCAGGTCGGGCCCGGCAGGTCCGGTTCGTCTTGGATGCCGGTGTCCTCAAGGACAACTACGAGTTGAGCTACGACTGGTCGACAGACGGCAATTCGGTGACCTGGGATCTGGTCAGCAGCGATCTGCAGACTGCCCAACACGGGCGTTACCAGCTGGTGCAGCAAGCCCCCGGGTCGACGAAGGTCACCTATGAGCTCAGCGTCAGTCTTTCCATCCCGATGATCGGCCAGCTCAAGCGTCGGGCTGAGAAGGCGATCACGGACGCAGCGCTCAAAGAACTCAAGAAGAGGGTCGAAGGCTGATCGATCTAGCGCCCATCCACCTCGTACTCGGTGCGGGCGGGGCGGGAACCACCACGGTCGCGGCGGCCGGCGCCGCCGGCGACCGGGAGGCTCGTCGCACCGGCCGTCGGGGAAAGACCTTGCTCGTAACGCTGGACAGGTTCCACTCGGCGGCGACTGTATTCGGTGTCTTTTCTGTTCCGGGAGAACCCGTTCCGGCCTCGCAGCAAGTTGATCTGCTCGAACTCGACACGATGGCGATGCTCGAGGACACCTGGGGGACGGTGCGCTCGGCACTGGCTGCCGGCGAGTTGACGGGTACCGGTGTGCCCGGGGTAGGTGCTTTACTCGCAGGACTCGATCCCGAAGAGGTGCTGGGCCTACCCGGCGTCGAATCGCTGCTGGCCCTGCGCCGGATCAGGGATGAGGCGGCGTCGGGGTCATGGTCGCGGGTCGTGGTGGACCTGTCGGGCGGAACTGACCCATTCGAGTTGTTGCGTGTTCCGCAGATGGTTTCCGACACCATCGAGAGGCTGTGGCCGAGGCACCGGCGACTGGCGGCGTCGGCAGACAATGCCCGCATAGCCAGGGTCGTCGCGGTGCTCGACGAGCTCGTCCGTGACTGCGCGGATGTCGACGAACTGCTGTTCGACACCGCCGGCGTCGATGTTCATCTCGTGGTCGGCGCCGATCGCCACGGGGTGGCGACAGCGGAGCGAGCACTCTCGGTGCTGCAGGTGATGGGACTCCCGCTCAGTACCGTGCTGGCCAATCGTGTTCTCCCGGAGAATCTCTCACCTGCGACGACAGGCGTCGGTGCGACGGGGCCGGCCGCGTGGTGGGATGAGCAGCTCGGTGTCCAGGCCGCTGCCGTCGAACGGATTCGGGACATCACCTCGGGTGCCGAATTCATAAGCCTGCCATGGCTTTCGGAGCCGATCGACTCGGTGTTGACGTTGCGGCGCCTTGGGGTGCGTATCGGGTCGCGGCAGATGGACACAGTGGGGCCGCAAGCGGCCAAGGTCGAGCGCGAATCGGGTTCAGGGGTCGATTCGATCTACCGGATGAGCTGGAGACAGGCGCTTCCGGACCCCTCGGGGCTGCAATTGGGTCGCAGCGGTGACGATCTGATGATCACCGTGAGTGGAGTGCGCAGGCGGGTGCGACTACCGTCGGTGCTGCGTCGATGTCTGGTCTTGGGAGCCCAGTGGGACGGCGGGGTACTGACGGTTCGATTTCGCCCTGACCCCGGTCTCTGGCCCGAGACGTAGCAGATAGGTAACAATGACGGGCATCGCATGAGCCACCCGACCGTGAAGGCAGCGTGAACGAGAGAAGGCCGGCTTGACCCATCAGCATGGCGGTGACGCAGACGGTGCTCGGTCAGGCTCGGATGCCGAGGCCTGGCGTGCCCTCATCCTCGGCGTCCTCGAGCGTTTCGACGCGCTGGCGGCAGGCCTACTCGGCGAGGGCGGCGTGCGAACCGGCGAATCCGGTGGTCGGGCAGGCGCCCGAGGTGGACCCGGGCCACCGACCGACTTCGCCGGACAGGCGCGGATCGCCCTCGACGGGATCATCGAAGAGGCAGGTGAACTGCTGTGGCAGATTCTGGGACAGCTGATCGCGATCTTGGAGGCGATCCAGGCTGCGCTGGAGCAGGTGATCGGTGCAGGCGCGGCGGCGCCCGCGCCTCGCTCGCCGGGTGAGACCGGGCGCGATGCGGCGTATCAACCCATCACAGTTCGCTTCGAACCCGTACGTGACGACGGCGTGGACAGGACGTGAGCGCCGCACCCCGGCACGGCGCGGGTAGAGGGGACATGGCCGTCGGTATCGACATCGGCGGGACGAGCATCCGGGCGGCAGTCGTCGACGAGAACGGCCAGGTGCTCGACACCGTCCGGTCTCAGACCCCCACGACGGCGACTGCGCTCGAGAGCTGTCTCGACTGGACCGTCGCCGAACTGGCAGAACGCTGGACGGTGACGGCGGTCGGACTCGCAGTGGCCGGATTTCTCACCACCGACCGGCAGGTGATCCGGTTCTCTCCGCATCTGCCGTGGCGCGAGGCCCGCGTCGCCGAGGAGATGACGGCCCGAATCGGCCTTCCCGTGTTCTGCGAGCATGACGCGAACGCCGCAGCGGTGGCCGAATATCATTTCGGAGCGGCCGCCCGCGGTCACAACACCCTGGTCATCGCGATCGGCACCGGTATCGGTGCCGGATTGCTCCTCGACGGTGAGATCTACCGCGGGAGTTTCGGCGTCGCCCCCGAACTCGGACACCTGCGCGTGATGCCCGACGGCAGGCCGTGCTCGTGCGGAAAGTTCGGATGCTGGGAACGATATTGCAGCGGTACGGCACTGGTGGACACCGTCGTCGAGCTGATCGCGGACGGCGGCATGTGGAACAGCCAGCTCGCCCGGGAGATCACCGACGATCCCGGTTCGCTGACCGGTCGCCGGATCGCTGCGGCCGCCCATGACGGCGACGCGCTCGCGTTGGCGGCGTTTGCCGAGTTCGCCCGCTGGCTCGGGCTGGGGCTCGCGATGGTGTGCGACGTCTTCGATCCCGATCTCGTGGTCTTGGCCGGGGGCGTGGGGTCGTCCTCAGGGCTTTATCTCGACGAGGCCCGGGAGCACTACTCGGCGTTGCTGACCGGAGCAGGACACCGGCGGATGGCACGCATCCGCGGAACCCAGCTCGGAGAGGCGGCGGGAATGATCGGTGCCGCTCAGATCGCCAGGATGGGGGCCAGGGCTGTGACGGACCAGCGCCCGGGTGGGTAAAGTTCTCGGCGTATGTGGTGTCGGCAACAGCGGCGGGGCGTTTGTGGCTCGTCAGAGAGTGAGAAGACATGTGGTACTGGGTCTTCAAATACATCCTGATGGGACCTGCCCTGCGGGCCCTGGGTCGGCCGAAGGTCGAAGGGCTGGAGAACATCCCGGCCAAAGGTCCGGCAATTCTCGCCAGTAATCACCTCGCGGTCGTCGACAGCTTCTACCTTCCGCTGATGGTGCCGCGCCGGATGTACTTCCTCGCCAAGAGTGAGTACTTCACCGGCACCGGTGCCAAGGGCGCGTTCCAGCGGTGGTTCTTCAATGCCTCGAGTCAGATCCCGATCGACCGCACCGGCGCCGACGCCGCGGCCGGTGCGCTCGTGTCGGCTCGTCGCAAACTCGACGTCGGTGATCTGATGGCGATGTATCCCGAGGGCACCCGGTCTCCGGACGGTCGGCTGTACAAGGGCAAGACCGGCCTGGCGCGGATCGCGATGGAATGCGGTGTCCCGGTGATCCCCGTGGCGATGATCGGGACGAGTGAACTGAATCCGCCCGGCACCACGATCCCGCGCCTTGGTCGCATCACCGTGAAGATCGGGAAGCCGCTCGACTTCAGCCGCTACGAGGGCATGGAGGGCAACAGGTTCATCGAACGCGCGGTCACCGACGAGATCATGTACGAGCTCATGCACTTGAGCGGGCAGCAGTACGTCGACGTCTACGCCGCGACACTCAAAGAGCAGCCGGCCGCCGAACCGGTGACCGAGACGCCCCCGGCGGCCTGACCCGCCGGTGCGCTACTTCTACGACTGCGAGTTCATCGAGGACGGCCGCACGATCGAGTTGGTCTCGATCGGGATGGTCGCCGAGGACGGCCGTGAGTTCTACGCCGTGTCAACAGAATTCGACCCTGATCGGGCCGGCCAATGGGTGCGGACGAACGTTCTGCCCAAGCTCCCGTCGCCGGCGTCGAAGGCATGGCGCTCTCGCGCCCGGATCAAGGAAGACCTGCTCGAGTTCGTGAACGCCGGACCCGGGACCATCGAGCTGTGGGCCTGGGTCGGCGCGTACGACCACGTGGTCCTATGCCAGCTGTGGGGTCCGATGACGGCGCTGCCCAGAGAACTCCCGCGCTACACGCGTGAGTTGCGGCAGCATTGGGAATGCAGCGGGCGCCCCGAGTTGCCCGCTGCGCCCAAGGATGCGCACGACGCGCTGGCAGACGCACGGCACAACCTCAACAAGTGGCTCGCCATCGAGAATTCGGTGAACCGGCCGCAGTGATCCGGGCATGAATTGGGTTCGGATGTCGGCGGGGCATTAGGCTGGTCTGGTGGTGAACTGGACCGTAGACGTTCCGCTTGATGAACTCCCTGAGCTGCCGCCCCTGCCCGGCGACCTCGCAGCCCGATTTGCGGCGGCGCTGACGAAGCCCGCGTTGCAGCAGCCGAGCTGGCCGGAAGACAAAGCACGCGCGATGCGTACCGTGCTCGAAAGCGTGCCGCCGATCTGCTTGCCCAACGAGGTGGAACAGCTCAAGGCCCAACTCGCCGAGGTCGCGCTCGGTCGGGCATTCCTGCTGCAGGGAGGCGACTGCGCAGAGACGTTCGCAGACAACACCGAACCCCACATCAAAGGCAACATCCGGACGCTGCTGCAAATGGCGGTGACGCTCACCTACGGCGCCAGCCTGCCCGTGGTGAAAGTGGCGCGCATCGCAGGTCAGTACGCCAAACCGAGGTCGTCGGACACCGATGCACTGGGCCTGCCGTCGTACCGCGGCGACATGGTCAACGGCTTCCTGCCCGAGTCGACCGTCCGCGAACACGATCCGTCCCGGCTGGTCCGCGCCTACGCCAACGCCAGCGCCGCGATGAACCTGGTCCGCGCGCTCACCGGGGCCGGCCACGCCGACTTGCACCGGGTGCACGACTGGAATCGGGAGTTCGTCCGTACCTCGCCCGCGGGCGCCCGATACGAGGCCTTGGCCTCCGAGATCGATCGTGGCCTCAAGTTCATGGACGCCTGCGGTGTTCGGGACTCCAACCTCGAATCGGCCGACATCTACGCCTCACACGAGGCCCTGGTCCTCGACTACGAGCGCGCGATGTTGCGCCTGGCGGACGATCCGGCAGACCCCGACAGCGGCAAGAAGGTCCTCTACGACCTGTCGGCCCACTTCCTCTGGATCGGGGACCGCACCCGCCAGCTCGACGGCGCCCACATTGCGTTCGCGGAACTGATCGCCAACCCCATCGGACTCAAGATCGGTCCGAGCACCACCCCCGAACTCGCCGTCGAATACGTCGAACGGCTCGACCCGAACAACGAACCCGGCCGGCTCACACTCGTCGCGCGGATGGGTAACGGCAAGGTTCGGGAGTTGCTGCCCCCGATCGTCGCAGCCGTCGAGGCGACCGGCCACAAGGTCATCTGGCAGTGCGATCCGATGCACGGCAACACCCACGAGGCCAGCACCGGATTCAAGACCCGCCACTTCGACCGCATCGTCGACGAGGTGCAGGGCTTCTTCGAGGTGCATCACGCCCTCGGCAGTCACCCCGGTGGCGTCCACATCGAATTGACCGGTGAAGACGTGACCGAATGCCTCGGTGGCGCGCAAGACATCTCGGACCTCGATCTCGCAGGTCGCTACGAAACCGCCTGCGACCCACGGCTGAACACCCAGCAATCGTTGGAGCTGTCGTTCCTGGTTGCGGAGATGCTGCGAGGTTGATCGCGGGTTAACTGAGTGCGCTCGGGCCTGGTTTGGTCGGGCCGGGTTTTTGCCGGGTCGGGTTTTGGGGTTTGGTTCTTGTCTCACCAGCTGTGTTTTTTCGCTCCGCTTCGCTACGCGGGGCGTGCGGCCCTTTATCGCGTGCTCTTCCTCCGTCGACTCAGTCGCTGCGCTCCCTCGCTCCTCCGTCCAGAGCACGCGGGCCGCACGCGGGCGGGGCGAGTTCGCCTTGCTCACCGCCCTAGGTGGCCTTCCGTTGAGCGTGCCGATATCACCGTTGAGCGTGCCGAAACAGCCGTTGAGCGTGCCGAAACAGCACGGTCGGCGGTCAGATCGGCACGGCCGTCGACCCGCGAGCGAAGCGAGCCAAGGACACGTCTCAGTCCTTGACCAGGCCACCGTCGACCACGAGGTTCTGTCCGGTCACCGCACGAGACCACGGTGACGCGAAGAACAGGACAGCATCTGCGAACTCCTGTGGTGTGGTGACACGTCGTAGCGGAGTGCTCTCGGCGATCAGATCGAACACCGCTTCCGGAGTCGCGGAACTGGCATCGGTGGTGCGGAGCAATCCGCCGGAGACCATGTTGACGGTGATGCCCTCCGGTCCGAGATCCGCGGACAGGGTGCGGGTCAACGCCAGCAACGCAGCCTTGGCCGCGGTGTAATCGTGGTACGGGACCACCGGGTTCTGAACGAGGTTGGTACCGATGGTGATGATGCGGCCGAAACCCGCTTCGCGCATGCCCGGCAAGGCCGCCTGGGTGGTGTGTAGTGCGGCGGCGACGCTGCCCTTCAGTTGCGCATCGAAGTCCGGCCACGTGATCGTGTCGGCTTTCGGCCGGCCGTCACCGTTGAACGAGAAGTCGACGAGGGCGTTGTTGACGACGGTGGTGATCGGTGAGCCGAAATGCGCTCGCGCAGCGTCGAACAGGGCGGCCACCGACTCGGGTTCGGTGACATCTGCGCCGACGGCAAGTGCCTGATCGGAGCCGAGTTCGGCGACGAGGGACTCCGCGGCATCCTTGCTTCGCAGATAGTTGATGACCACCTTCGCGCCCTGGGTGGCAAACCCCCTTGTGATCGACTGGCCGAGCCCACGGGCCCCGCCGGTGATCAGCACGATCTGCTGTTCGATGGATTGCGCGTTCTTCGACGGCATGATGGACATCCCTCCGCCAGTACTAACTGGTCAGGTTCAGCGGGTCTGATCTCAGCCGAGAGGATTCGGCACCCCGTGTCGCCAACAATCAGATCACAGGAGCGGGCTTGCGCGGACGTCGGGCACCGGGTGCCCGACAATTCGCTGCTCGAAACGCCCCGAAGTCAGGGGATCGAGGTGATGTCGACCGTGGTGCCCTGTTTGATGCGGGTTCCGCCAGAAGGACTCTGGCTGACGACGATCGAGATACCAGACCCTGTCAGGCCCCTACTGTTGACCTTCAGCCCGGCGTCGCCGAGTTTGCGTTTGGCCGTGCCGACTGTGTCGCCGGTGACATCGGGGACGCTGACGGCATCGGACACGAAGATTCGTACCACGGGATTGCGCGGGTCCACACGAGCGCCGAAAGCCGGGCTCGCGGAGGTGATCTCGCCGGCCTTGGCGGTGCCATCAGTGGACGTTCCGCCATCCTGGGCGATCAGTCCGGCGTCCTGCAAGGTCCGCCGTGCCTCATCGGGTGTCATGCCCGACAGATCGGGAACCGCGATGGCGTCAGAGACGATGAGGTCGACGGTGCTTCCGGGTTCGGCCATCACGCCGGCGCCGGGACTGGTGCCGATCACCTTGCCGCCGTCGATGTCCGGGCTGAACTCTTTGCGGACGTTCCCCGTCTTGAGCTTCGCTGTCCCCAACAGCTTGGTGGCATCGTCCTGGTCACGACCTGACACATCGGGGACGGAGATGGGTTCGGGGCCGCGACTGGTGGTGATCTGGATCTCACTACCGACGGGCACCGTGGTTCCGGAGTTGGGCGTCAAGGAGACCACGGAGCCCTTGGGTGCGGTGTTGCTGTATTGCTGCCGGGCCACCTTGGGTACGAGAGTGCGGTCGCGCAGGCGCTGCTCGACTTCGGGCAGGGGGTCGCCGGCGCTGAGGTCTGGAACCTTCGGCTGCCCGACCGAGTACGCCAGGGTGACGTCGGAGAACCGGCTGACGCGGGTTCCCGGGACCGGTTGCGCCGACATCACCTGGTCGACGGGGAGATCGTTGTCGAAGGTCGGGTCGTCGACCACGTCGAGTCCGGCGTCTTCGATGGCCTCCGTCGCGGCGACGCGGTCCATCCCGGTCAGTTCCGGAACAGTGGTGAAGCGGCCCGACCCCAGCCACCAGCCGCCGACCCCGAGAAGAGTTGCCACGAGCATCACGACCAGCACCCAGATGAGTGCTGTACGACGGGATTTGCGGCGTTGTTCTGCGTAGGCCGAGGCCTGCGACATCATCGCCGTCGACGGGGGAGGAGGGCCCGGTGGGCCCTGCGGGCGTGGAGGCCCTGGCAGCGGCTGCTGATGGCGGGTGTCGGGTGGGAGGGTCTGGATCCGCGTCGGATTGCGGCCACCCTGCTGCGGTGGCGCGGACGGAGAGGCGATCGGATCAGTTCCATCCGGGTCGCCAGGTGGGCCCGCCGGGGGCCGCTGCTGGCGGTCGCGGAAGGCGACCATGGTCTCCCGTTCCGCCGAGCGGGTCGGGGCAGGCACCGTGAACGCGGGCAATTCGAGGTCGGCAGCGATCTCGGTGAGCACTTCGCGCATGTGGTAACCGTCGCGATACCGGTTCTCGGGGTTGCGGGCGGTCGAAGTCAGGACGAACTCATCGAACTCCGGTGGTACGCCCGGTATGAGCGAACTCGGTGCGGGTACGTCGTTGTTGAGCCGCTGATAGGCCAGACCCAGAGCAGTGTCTCCGGTGAACGGGGTTCTGCCGGTGAGCATCTCGAAGACCAATATGCCTGTGGAGTAGACGTCGGAGCGGGCGTCGGCGGACGCGGATTCGACCTGCTCGGGGGACAGGTACGCGGCGGTCCCCAGGATCACGCTGTTCGACGTGATGCCCGCTGCGGCGATGGCGCGCACCAGGCCGAAGTCGACCACCTTGACTTCGCCTTCGTCCGAGATCAGGACGTTCTCGGGTTTGACGTCGCGGTGCACGAGGCCGGCGCGGTGGGCTGACCCGAGTGCTCCGAGGACCGGTGCCGTCACGGCGGTCACGGCGTGGGGTGGCATCGGGCCGCGTTCGCGCAACAACTCGCGCAGGGTGCCGCCCTGTACCAATTCCATGACGAGAAACGCGTAGTCGCCGTCCGCGCCCTGGTCGTAGACGGCCACGAGCCCGGGATCCTTGAGCCGGGCGACCGACCTCGCCTCGAACTCGAGGCGGGCCAGGAACTGCGGGTCTGCCGAGAATCTCGGATCCATCACCTTGACGGCGACAGGCCGATCGAGCCGCAGATCCATTCCGAGGTAGACGCTGGACATGCCGCCGCGGGCGATGAGCGCATCGATCCGGTAGCGGCGCTCCAGCAGCATGCCGATCAGCATGTCGGAGGGAGCGTTCACAGGCGTCAGATCCTTTCGCGGCCGGACAGGTGGGCAGATTTACGAGTCCACAGTAGCGACGCCCGGTCTAGAAACGATCACGAGCGCGGGTGTGTACGGACGAAGCGGAGTGGAGTTCGGCGTTTTCCCGGTCGGACAGGGGGAGCGACTCGACTGCACACCGGCCCGCTCGGTAGTGTCACCTGCGTGGGTTCCGTACCGCTCTCAGAAGACACGCTGCCTGCTGACACAGAGGTTTTGTCCGTGTCCCAGGTTTCCTCCCGAATGGGCTTTTCCAACAGCAAGGTCCTCAATCTGATCACCGATGAGCGCCTGCTCGCGGTGCGCCGTGACGGACAGGTCGCCATCCCGGCGCTGTTCTTCGACGGCCCGGAGATCACCAAGCACCTCGTCGGCTTGATCAAAGTGCTGTTCGACGGCGGGTTCAGCCGCGACGAGGCCATGAGATGGCTGTTCGAGGTCCATGATGACCTGGGCATCTGCCCGGCGGAGGCGCTGCACGGGCACCAGGCACGCGAGATGGTGCGCCGCGCCCAGGCCGAGGCTTTCTAGCAGCGTCCGCCGCGCACCAGAGCCGCGGCGATGTGGCCCATCCGGGCCGGTTTCGACAGGCGGGCTCGCTGCGTCAGGACGCGGTAACCGTCTTGTTCGACTTGATCGAGGATGGCTCGGTACATCGTCAGTGCGGCCCTGATCCCGGGTCTGCTGGCGGGGGCCAACAGGGCGATTCCGGGCTCCGCGAGCCGATACTCGGCGCGGGTGATGGCGATCAGATGCGCCAACGCCCGACGCAGCTGCGGAGGTACCTGCCCGTTGCGACGGCACCGTCGGAGCATTGCTCCATCCACCCCGAACGTGGCGAGTTCATCGGTCGGCAGATAGATACGGCCGCGGTCGAGGTCTTCCCCGGCGTCGCGGATGAAGTTGGTGAGCTGAAAGGCGTCGCCCAGCGCCCGCGCTGCCGGCATCGCACTCGCGACCTCCCCGACTGTTCCCAGGATGGGCAGCATCTGTAACCCGATCACGCTCGCCGACCCGTACATGTATTCGCGTAACTGTTCCATCGACCGGTAGGTGGCCACGTGCAGGTCGCTGTCGGGGAGGTCCATCCGCATGGATCGCAGGAAGGCGTCGAAATACTCGTGGGGGATCCCGAACGCGGCCGAGGTATCGGCGACGGCCAGCACCTCGAGGTGTTGTGCTCTGTGGTCGGGATTCTCCAGCGCGGCGTGCAGGTCTGCCTCGATGTCGTCGAGCCGACCCAGCCGATCCGGCCCGGTCGTCGTGTCGACGATGTCGTCGACCATTCGCGCGAACCCATAGAGTGCGTAGACGCCGCGGCGCCGTGCCGGAGAAAGCAATTGGGTTCCGCGATAATAGGTGCGCCCGTGAATCGCGATGAGTTGTTCACAGTGCGCGTAGGCCGTCTCGAGGCGGGTGCCGGCCGTCATGAGGCAGGATCCGCGCCGTCGGCGGACCGACCGCGGGTCAACCGCCGGATCCGCAGGGGATCGCGCCGCACCAGGGACCAGCCGGCGAGCGCCGAGAGAGCAATCGCGACGATCACATCGGTGATCTCGTACATGAAGATGTCATCGCTCGGCCCGAATACCTGGAGCAGGAACACACTGAACGCCACGATGGCGACCAGACCTCGGCGATCGATGGTGAAGACTGCGGCAATCACCAGCGCCCAGGTGTAGTACCAGGGGAGCGTCGACGGCTCGAGCAGCAGAACCGCGAGCATCGCCCACGCCATGCCCTTGACCGCATCACGTTCACTGCCCCGGAACCGCACCCAGAGTCCGATCAGCGTCAAGGCCAACACGACCGAGCCGATGGACCTGGCGACGTCGAGAACGGGAAGCAGTGGAAGGCTCACGAACGGTGACGAGACGAGAGTGGTCAGGTGTGCCATCGCGGTGGGAACCGTGAGCCAGTTGATGATCTTGGCGGCCCAGGTCAGTCCGAGCAGCCATCCGAATCCGTGGCCGACGAGCAGGGTCAGCACACCGAAGATGACTCCACTGAGTCCGACGATCCAGGCCAGTACGCCGGCGACGTCGACAGGTCGGACGCCCGTGGGGTCGCCGTCGGACGGCGCTCGTGCGTGCCGGTCTTCCCGGATGTGCGAGATCCAGATCCACAGCACGAAAGGGATCGCGACACCGGCGGTGATCTTGATCGAGGCGGCCAGTGCCAGCACGCTCACCCCCGCAATGTGTCGGCGCTGGACCACCAACGTGATCCCCGCGATGAGCACGCCCATCATCAACAGCTCGACGTGCGGGCCGCCGACGAGGTGGATCAACACCAGTGGATTGAGGACGACCACCCAGATGGCCATCGCGGGGTCGGTACCGAAGTGGCGGGCGAGCCGCGGCAGCGCCCAGAGGGTCAGCAACAGTCCGGGTAGCAGGACGACCCTCATCACCAGCACACCTGCGATCGGCTGGTCACCGGTGACGGTGGTGACCAGGCGGGTCAGTGACATGAACGCCGGGCCGTAGGGCGCGGTGGTGGTTGCCCACACCTGTGCCATCGAGTCCAGGAGCGGTCCGGGCCGGACCACCGGGCCGTCGGAGTACGGATTGAACCCGTCCCGCAACAAGGCACCCTGCGCGAGATAGGCGTACACGTCGCGGCTGTAGAGCGGCACCGCGATCATCAGCGGGGCGGACTGGGCCAACGAGGCCCAGCCGAGAGCGCGGGTGGGACGATCAGGGGATGGGTCGGCGCTCAGGGTGCGCCCCACCTGGACCCACGAGATGACCATGAGCGCCACCCCCAGCCAGAAAGCGAGGCCGCTCAACGTCTTCCCGTGACCGAAGTAGAGCCACGTCAGGTGCATCGTCTGCAACGACGTCTCGTTGCGGGGGACGTCCCCGACCCCGAAGCTGCCTGCGGCGACGAGCAGAGAACCGGCACACCCCAGCAGCACCTGGCGACCGAGGTCGGTGCGGCAGAAGTCACCCATCGACACCCGGGCGCGGGTCAGTCGCGCTCGGACACCGCTGGCCGGCATCGACGTGGACGTGGACATCGCCGTGGAGTTCCTATTCGCCTGTGATGCGCTGGGCCGCGAGTCGTCCGGAAACCAGCACGGGCGGAATCCCCACACCGGGCACCGTGGAACTACCCGCCAGCACGACGTTGTCGGCGCCCGGTACGAGATTGCGTGTGCGCAGTGGGCCGGTCTGCGGGACGGTGTGGGCTGCGGCGAACGGTGTCCCCGCCGCCATACCCGCCGCCGCCCAGGTGGCCGGATCGTCGATGCGGGCGATCCTGAAGGTCTCTCTGATGCCTGTGTAACCGCGGGTCTCGAGGACGGCCAGCACTTCCCTCACGTAGGGTCCGGCGAGCTGCTGCCACGGTAGGGGTGCCGAATCGAGGTTGGGGCATGGTGCGAGAACCGTGACCGATTCGCCGGCGGCGCTGATGCCGTGCCCGGGGTCGGAGAGGCCGGGCCTGTTGATCAGCAGGGAAGGGTCGCTCATCAGCCGGCCCCGACCGCTGCGTGCGGTCAGCTCCCGAAAGGTCTTGGACCAGGCGGCGCCGAAGTCGAGGGTGTGGTGACCGCCCGGCCACCCGGCGGTGACGTCGGTGGGAACCACGCCGTGGGCGACGACGGCGCTCGGTGAGTAGACGATCCGGCGCGAGCGCCCGGTGCGACGGTGCCCCAGGAGGCGGTCGGTGACGGGGGCGTCGGTGGTGAAGACTGCTGCGTCGCAAGTCCAGACGCGCCCGTCGGTGCTCGTCACCGAGGTGACGCGGTCGCCGGTCCACTGGACGCTCGACGCGGCAGTGCCGAGTTCGACGCGCCCGCCTGCGTCGTGCAGGGCTCCGGCCATGACCTCGGCGACGCGCCCCATCCCGCCTCGCGGGTAGTACACGCCCATACTGATGTCCATGTGGGCGATCACCGCGTATACGGCTCGCGCGCGCTCAGGCGGTACACCGGCGTAAAGGGCCTGAAAGGTGAAGGCGCGCAACAAGCGTTCGTCGGTGACGAACTCTCCCACGCGCGCAGACAACCGGCCCAGCGCGCCGAGCCGCAGCAACGCGGCAGCCCCGGCGCGCGTGGCCGGATCGCGGGCGAGAGAGAGCGCCGAGTCGAAGTTCCGGTTGATGAAGGTGTCCATCTCCACGGCGTACAACTGCCTGAGCCACTCGGTCAGTTCGCGGTAGCCGCGGGCCTGTTGCGCCCCGAACACGTCGGTGATGGCCGCCGCGAACCGATCCTGGTCGCGGTGCACGGCAAGCTCGGTGCCGTCCGCGTAGCGCATGTTGTACGTGGGATCCACATCGATGAGATCGAGCCGGCGTGCTGCGTCCTCCCGCTCGACGCCTACCGCGGCGAGGGGGGCGTGCACCAGCTCGGGCATCGTGAGAATGGTTGCGCCGGTGTCGAAATGGTTGTCGCCGATGGTTTCCGTGGCGACCCGGCCGCCCGGGTGTGCGGCGGCTTCGAGCACGGTGACCTCTCGCCCCGCGCCGCGCAGATGGAGAGCCGCGGTCAGACCCGAGAGCCCGGCGCCGACCACGACTATCCGATCGGTGGGGCCCGAGACCGAAACGACCATCACGCCCGCCGTTGCGTCATGGAGGTCGCCAGTTCAGCGAGGTCCGCCTTCGCGGTGGCGGGGGCACTGCTCGTGGACAGGGTGATCAGTGCCGATTCGACGAGCTCGCCGATCTGCGACTCGACCTCGGCAACCGCGCCGCTGTCAAGGATGATCTGGGTCGTCTCGGCCAATTCCGCCGCGTCGAGGTCTTTGCCGATGCGCCGGCGCAACACCTGCGCTGCGGCGGGGTTGTCGATGTCACTCGAATTCAATGCGGCAGCGAGCAGCGCCGTCCGTTTGCCTGAGATGATGTCGTCGCCCGCGGGTTTGCCGGTCACCTCGGGGTCGCCGAACACGCCCAGCAGATCATCGCGGAGTTGAAAGGCGACGCCCACGTCGGTTCCGAACGAGCGAAGGGCTCCGATCAGGTCTGCGTCGGCGCCGCCGATGGCGGCGCCGAGCTGCAGCGGCCGCTCCACCGTGTAGGCAGCAGTCTTGAAGCGCATCACCCGATGGGCCGCCACGGGCGACTCGTCGCCGGCGGCCTCAGCCGTGATGTCGAGGTACTGACCGGCGAGGACCTCGGTTCGCATCCCTGCCCAGATGTCCGCGACCGCGGCGACCACATCCGGGGTGAAGCCGGCGCCGAAGAAGAGGTCGTCGGCCCATGCCAAAGCCAGGTCACCGAGCAGGATCGCGACACCCTCGCCGTACGACCCTGGGGAGCCGTGCCACCCGGAGTCGCGATGGAGTCGCTCGAACTCCCGGTGCAACGTCGGATGCCCGCGCCGGGTGTCGGATCGATCGATGATGTCGTCGTGGATCAACGCGCAGGCCTGCACGAACTCGAGGGCTGCGCACACGGTCAGCATCTGGTCGGGGAGTGCCCGGGCGGGGCCCGCAGCCTGGTATCCGGCCCAGGCAAAGGTCGGGCGCACCCGCTTGCCACCCCTCAGCACGAATCCGCCCATCGACTCCACCGCCTCGGCGAACCCGGGGGCGATGTCTGAAGCTGCAGCTCGGCGCTCTGCAAAGATCTGTCGCAGTAGCGCGGAGGTCGCCGCTGGGACGTCGCGAAGGGACTCGATGGGCACCTGGTCACCTTAACCGCGGGGTGACAACCGGCTCGGCCGACCGGGCGACGTGGTCCGGCTCGCCTGGGCAATCGTATGATTGCCAGGTGAGTTCGCAGCTACCCCAGACATCGATCGTGCAGCGGCTGGCCGAGCCACATCCGGGGCCGGTTCCGTTTTCCGTCGAGTTCTACCCGCCCCGCGATGAGCAGGCCGAGGCGCGGCTGTGGCGTGCGGTGCGCATCTTCGAGCGGATGGGTCCTGCATTCGTCTCGATGACCTACGGCGCCGGCGGGTCGACCCGCGACCGCACCCTGCGGATCGTCGGGCAGCTGGCCCGCGAGACCACGTTGCTGCCGGTTGCTCATCTGACCGCGGTCGGGCACAGCGTGGAGGAGTTGCGGGCGATGGTCGGCGGCTTTGCCGATCAGGGGATCACCAACATCCTCGCGTTGCGCGGCGATCCGCCCGGTGACCCGCTGGGCGAGTGGGTCAAGCACCCCGAGGGGCTCGAGTACGCTGAGCAGCTCGTCCGACTGGTGCAAGAGCTCGGCGACTTCAACGTCGGCGTCGCATCGTTCCCCGAAGGCCACCACAGAGCTCCCGACCTCGACCACGACACGAAGTATCTGGTGTCGAAACTCCGTGCCGGAGCTCAGTATTCGATCACCCAGATGTTCTTTGACGTCGACGACTTCCTTCGTTTGCGTGACCGGGTGGTCGCGGCCGATCCCGAGCAGGGCGCGAAGCCACTCATTCCGGGGATCATGCCCATCACGTCCCTGGCGTCGGTCCGTCGCATGGTGGAACTGTCGGGTTCGGTGCTGCCCGCCGACATCGATCGGCGCCTGGCAGCGGCGGCCGGTGGCGGACCGGAAGAAGACCGGGAAGCTGTCCGGGCCGTTGGTATCGATCTCGCCACGCAGATGGCGCAGCGGCTCATCGCCGAAGGTGTGCCGTGCCTGCACTTCTGCAGTCTGAATTTCGCCAAGGCGACCAGCGAGGTGCTCGAGCGCCTCGGTATGAACGTGATGGCTGCCTGAACCATCGCGGTCAGGGCGCCAGCGCTCGTCCCTTCCAGATCAACTTTCCGGTGACACGGGCCCGCAGTGAGTCTGCGACAGCCACCGCGCTCACGACCATCGACAAAGGGTGCGCGATCGCCGAGATCACGTCGAGGCCACTCAGGGTGCCTGTCTCGGCGCGACGGGCGATCAGGCGAGAGGCGATGCCACAGGCGAGTGCTGCCGCAGCCCGTTCTCGCCGCCGTCCGGACGCGAGGTCGAGAAGTGGGATGAGGTTTGCGCAGCCGAACACAACGGCGACAGCGACGGCCCCGGCCGGACCACCGAATTCCGTTCCGAGCCAGCGTCGATAGCCCTGCCAGGTCTCGGCGGGACCGTCGTACATCCGGCAGGACGCCACGTCTTTGCCACTGCGGACGGTCGAGCCGAGCCCGATGTCGCGGTACTGCCGTGCGAGCGCGAGGTCGTCGGTGATCTTGCCGCGCACCGACGCATGGCCACCGGCCCGCCGGTAGTCGATGCTCGAGGTGATCAGGAATTGACCGTTCGCCACCGCCATTGATCTCCACTGCAGCCGTTCGGACACGCCCAAAGGCACCGAGCCCAACCATGACCAGCACAGCAACGGCTGGACGAGGTGCTCGAAGAAGGATCCGGCGCGCTGCGCGGGCCATACAGACAGCAGGCCGCCTGCGTCGATGCAGGTGCGCACGCCCCGGGCGAGGGCAGTTGGTGACAAGCGCACGTCGGCGTCGACGAATACGACCATCCCCTCGCCGACGCGATCGGCGAGCAGGGTCATGGCGTGGATCTTCCCGGTCCAGCCCGGCGGTGGTGGAATGTGATTGCGACGCAACTCGAAGCGGGGGTCGTCGGCGATCGCGGCGGTCGCGACCTCGCCGGTCCCGTCGGACGAATCGTCGTCACAGATCAGTACCCGCAGATCCGCGATCCCTGTCTGGGCCCGGAGGTCCGAGATCAAGGACGCGATCCGCGAGGCCTCGTCGCGCGCCGGGATGCACACCCAGACGGGTTCGTCGATCAGCCGGCCGGGTTCGGCCAACGATCCGACCCGCTGGACATTGGCAAGTGCCACAGCCACGTTGACTGCCGACAACCCCAGCGGTAGCCAGCCGATCAGCGGGTCGACCGGTCGTCGTCTCGAGTGCCGCCTGGCGTCGCAGAGCTCTGCCGGGTGTCCACGGGTCGTCGGGTCGGGGCGCCGGGGCGAGGTGATTGATCACGGTTGACCCAGGCCAGCGCCACGACGATCACCGTGACGGCCAACGCGATTCCCGCCATCAGTCCGGTCCATCCTGTGAACGCGGCGGTTCCGGGTTCTTCGTAATTCGCCTCGGCGGTCATGGGTGAGGCCTTGCCGATCTCAGGCTTCCACGACACCGCGTCCTCGCCGTCCTGCTGCCCGTTGGTGGCACTGACCGGCCCGGCGAACTGGACGGAGAACTCGACATAATCTCTGCCCGGCGCGAGGCCCTGCAGATCCGCGGTACCACGGAATGCGACGACATCGCCGCGACGCTGTGCGTTGAGGTCCATGGTCACCGACGTGTCCGGATACGCGTCGTCGACCAGTTCTCCGAGTTGGGTGAACTGTCCGAGGGTCGCCTCGGTGAAGGTCGCGCGGGTCCCGATCAACCCGTCTCGTTTGAACTCGGTCGCGCTGACCACCGACTCCAGCGACTGCGGGACGACGATCTGAGGGCCTTTTTCCTGGCCGACGTCCTTCTCGGCCAGCACCATGGCTCCCCAGAGGCGGTCGCCGAATTCGGTGGGCGAATTCGAGCAGGCCGCGAGTGCGGGACCGCAGACCAGGACCAGCAGGGCAAGAACCAGGCTCACGGGGCCGCGGCGCTGCCGGCCGCGGGGCTGTCGGGTGATCTGAGGCACGCGACTATCGTGCCATTAGTGCTGCGCCGGCGTGGAAAGGGCGCGCTCTCGTGCGTTCAACGTGGGGTCAGGCGGCCCCTGCCGACTGCGCCGAACAGGCAGATCGCGGCAGGAACACCGACGATGCCCATTCCGATCAGCCCGTAGGGGACTGCGGCGGGCAAGTCCGGATCGTCGAGAAAGACGAGAAAGGCCAACGCTGATCCGAGCCAGGTCCAGGTGAACCAGCCGATGGGGGTGATCGCCGAGCGCCAGGTGATGACGATCGGCTGCCGGTCGATGAACGACAGGAGCGTGAACATCACCGCGGCGACCCCGGCCCAACCGAGGAAGTTCGTGATGGGGATCTGATCGATGCCCGGCAGGCCGGCATCCCGGGCCTCCCAGGTCCACAACCCCGCGCTGACCATCTGCGGATCGAGATACAGGTCCCAGCCGACCATTCCCGCAGTTGCAAGTGGGACCCGGAACCACGGTGCTGTCGTGATGAATGAGCTGACCCACCAGATGCAGTAGCCACCGGCCGTCCAGGCCAGGCCGATGACGATCGGCACGTCAGCGATCGACGGGCCGATCCGGCCGGTGGCGTACTCGTAGGCGCCGAACGGGAAAGACGTTGCGGTACCGATGATCTCAGCGCTCCAGCCGACACCCGCAGTTGCCGCGACCATCGCCACCGTCCGAAGGGTGCCGAGGCGGGCTGCCGAATGGAGCACCATCGCCGCGGCTGAGGCGAGCACCACGGTGACAGTCACGTGATCCCGGGTGGTGCCGTCGACGAGTGGGTAGGTGATCTGCGCTGCGATGGATACGACGAGCAGTGCGGCCGATAGTGCAAACCGGGTGTCCGGTGACGTCATCCCCATCGACCGCGGGTGATCTTCGACAGGGTCGAACGTCGGCCGGCCAGCACGGCGGTGGCGGCAATCCGACCACTCGCCCCACATACTCCGCCACCGGGATGGGTGGAGGCACCGGCCAACACGAGGCCGGGGGCACCGGGGATACGGTGCTGGGCCATTTCCGGGTGGGGCCGCCAGATCATCATCTGATCCAGCGACATCTCGACGTGCATGATGTTGCCCCCGGTGAGCCCGAGTTCGGTCTCGAGATCGGCCGGCGTCTGGATCCGGGTGTGCTCGATCGAATCGGAGAACCCCGGCGCGTGCCGGTCGAGTTCGGCGACGATGCCGGCTGCGGCCTCGGCAGCGAGGTCGCTCCAGCTGCGACCCCCGGAGAGGCGGTATGGGTGCCACTGCGCCCACAGGCTTGTCGAGTGGTGCCCGGCAGGTGTCAGCGTCGGGTCGATCGCGGAATAGCTCATCGCCACCAGGGCCGGACGGCGTGGCAGATCGCCCGCGGAGGCATCGGCATACGCCCGGGCGAGTTGTCCCCGGTCCGTCACGAGCAACCCGAGTGCTGAGTGGACTCCGGCGTCATCGCCGATCCCGCGATAGCTGGGCAGTGCGGTACCGCCGAGGCGCACCGCCATCCCGATCCCGTTTCCGACCCGGATCTGTGCTGCCCAGCGATCGGCGGTCGCGGAATCGAAACCGCCGGCCCGCAGGAGCTTCAGGGTGGTGAGGATGTGACAGGCACTGACGACCGAGCGGGCCCGCTGTTCGCTGCCGTCCTCACATCGCACCAGCCAGTCGTCGCCGCGCTTCTCCAGGGCCGTCGCGGCGGCGGAGAGCCGTACCTCGCCGCCGTCTGCCTCGAGTTTGCGGACCAGGGCTTCGGTCAGAGCTCCGCTGCCACCGATCGCGCGGCCAGGTGGGATGGTGTGCATCGCGGCGGCAAAACCGACCATGGGGGCGGTTCCGGGCTCGTTCATCGGCGGCCCGGACTGAGCGCCGAACCAGGCGAGAGCCGCCTTGAGCTGTTCGGACTCGAACCAATAGTCCAGCAAGGAGTCGCCCGACATCAGGAACTCCTGGGACAGTCCGAGGCCGGACGACGCCCCTTTGCCGGGTATGCGGCCCTGCAGGCCCCAGAATGCTTTTCCGAGCGCGATGGGGGAGGGCGAGGAGGTGAATGCCGACATCATCGCAGCCGACCGCTCGGACCAGACGGCCACGAATGCGCGGTAGGCCTCGGCGTCGGCTGCGCCGCAGGCATTTTCGATGGACGCGCACGTGCGATCGAGGTCTTTGTAGAAGATGATCGGCTCGTGGGTGTCGCTCGCCGGGCTGAATGCCCACGGGTCGCAATCGATGTAGCGGAGACCGTGATCGGCCAGCGCCAGTTCTTCGAGGATCGGCGTGTGCCGGATCATCAGGTGCGCCGATGATCCACGATCCACCCGGTATCCAGGGAACCGCTCCACGGTCGACACGGCGCCACCGGGGATGCTGTCGCGTTCGACCACCACGACCCGTTGTCCCGCGGCGGCCAGATATGCGGCGGCAACAAGACCGTTGTGGCCCGCTCCGATGACGACGGTGTCGATCATTGATGCTCCTACTTCAGTGGCAGAGTTCGACCAAGTACAGCAAATGGTCGTGGGTCCCCCGAGAAAGTGAAGCGACGCAACACGTCGGCGAACCCCAGCCGACGGTAGAGCCGCCACGCGCGGTTGTTCTCCTCGCTGATCTCAGGGGTCGAGAGCAGGACTTGCGGTTCGGTTCTGTCGGCGAGCAGGCGCACCAGCAGCGCCTCGCCGATCTGCTGACCCTGGGCGGCGGGGTGCACGTGCAGTTCGGTCAGTTCGAAATAGTCGTCGGTGATCGACCGGATCCGCTCCGGATCGGCCCCCGCTCGGGTCAGCCCTGAGCGAACCTGCTGGTTCCACCATTGATCGCCCGCACCGCGGTATCCGTACGCGATCCCGACGATGGTTTCCTGCGAGGAGGCGGCGCCGGGCGACTCCACGGCCGCGACCGCTTGCCAGCCGGGACGGTGGACGTGCTCCTGCCACAGGGGAGCGCGCTGCACCTCGGTGCCCTCCGGATAGTTCATCGCGGTCACGTACACCGTCAAGGCATCGGGTAACCACGTCCGTGCGTCTTGGGCCGAAAGGTCCACGAGCCGGATGGGCACAGAAGTTTCCGCCTTCTTCGCTTGAGGGTTGTCGCCGTCGTAGGTATATTGAATATGTCGAACGGGTGTTCGAGGCTTCAACCTCCGCAAAGGCCAAGCCACATCGTTGCCCGCACGACGTGAGGGCGGTCCGGTGGTCGACGAGGGAAGCGTGGGCCACCGGACCGGACCCACACGGACACGATGCCGACGGAAGGATCACAACAGATGTCGCCGACAATCTCGCATCCGTCACGTGGGACGGCGGCTGCGCGCAGCCTGAAATCGAACCCGCTTCCGGATCCGGCCCAGATCATTTCGGCCCGCGACCTGCTGGTGCGAGCAGAGTCCCGGCTCCGCGAATCCGACGTTGTGACCGATCCCACCGAAGAATTCAGTGCGCTCTACCAGTCGGCGCTCAGGGCGGCCGGTGCGGTGCTCGCCGTGACCGAACGGCCGACGCGTCGGCGGGGCTCGCGAAGCGCCTGGTCTCGGTTGCCGCAGGCGGTTCCGGAGATGACGGGTTGGGCCACCTACTTCGCAGGTCTGTCGCGCCTTCGTGCGGACGCCGAGGTCGGGCTCCGCGCGGTCTCGGAGGAGCAGATCGCATCATTACGACCCCGCGTGGACGAGTTCCTGCACGCTGTCGAAACCGAAATCGTTCGACGCGAGCAGGGTAAGTCGTCGAAAATGCCCGCCGGAGCGGCCTGAACGCGGGAATTTCGCTCAGATGGACCAATCTTGACGAACTTGTGGCGGGGAATGGTGGTCGGGACTTCCAACACCTCGTATCATTTCAAGTGGGCCCACCGCAGTGGGCCCGGGCAACCGGAATCGTCCCCCGCGAGCTCTACGGAAACCACGTGCTGAAGGAGGGGGCGGGTGCCACTCTCAGAGCACGAGCAGCGCATGCTCGAACAGATCGAAAACGCTCTGTACGCAGAAGACCCCAAGTTTGCGTCCAACGTCCGATCGCGTCGCTTCGGCGGCTCCACTGCTCGTCGTCGCCTGCAAGCGGCGGTCTTGTTCATAGTTGGTCTGGTCCTTCTCATCGGAGGGTTGGTCGTAGACGTGATGATCGGCGGTTTCCCCATCATCAGTCTCGTCGGATTCCTGGTGATGTTCGGCGCCGGCCTGATGGCTTTGTGGGGTTCACGAAGCGGTCCGGGTCCGGCAAGCGGTGCCGCCGCGGCGGGGTCTTCCCCCCGTAGGTCTTCGGGTCGTGAGCCGCGCCAGGGCCGTAAGTTCTCCGAGCGGATGGAAGAGCGGTTCAACCGCAGGTTCGAAGAGGAGTAACCCAGGGCTCGAAAAGTTCTGCAAAACCGCGTATCGCCATTGCGATACGCGGTTTTTTTATGTCCAGACCCCGTGAGGTCCCGCTCACCCCCACCTTCCCCACTCTCGCCCACTTCGTGGCAAATATGCCGCTCCTGTGACTGCAGTGACCCATGGTGTACCCGTGCGACGTTCATATCGGTCCGAAACGCGCTGACCTAGGAATGGTGCCCCACCACTCCACGCGCCTTCTGCCTGCACAAATGAGCTGGCGTGCCGAAAATCAGCGAGTTAGGGGGTGGAAAGTGGAGAGTTGTGGGGTATGGTGGTGCTTGTTGGTGGGAGAGCCCGGAATCTCCCAATCAACTGGGTTGGAGGTGTCGACATGGCTGACGCTATGTTTTTCGGCACCTACACGCCCAAGCTCGACGACAAGGGGCGGCTGACGTTGCCCGCCAAGTTCCGAGATGCATTAGCGGGAGGCGTGATGATCACAAAAGGTCAAGATCGCAGCCTTGCGGTGTATCTGCGGGATGACTTCTACGAGTTGGCGCGAAAAGTGCTCAGTTCGCCGAAGAACGACCCGGCGGCCCGTGCGTTCCAGCGTCAGTTGAGTTCGGGCACAGACGAGCAGAGGCCCGATGGGCAAGGCCGGATAAGTCTGGCATTGGACCATCGTCGCTATGCGGGTCTGGCCAAAGAGTGTGTGGTGATTGGAAACATGAGCCACCTGGAGATCTGGGACGCGCAGACGTGGCGCGACTACCAGGACGAGCACGAGGAGAACTTCTCGAGCGTGGGCTTCGACGCGCTGGATGCGGTCGAAGGGCCGTAACGCCAAGCGGACTCACGTGGGTGAATCGAGGCCTCTGCCCGATCCGACCCTGACGCACTTCCCCAGCGCCAGGTTCGGTCGGGCAGGGACCAGGACTCATCCACGGGTAGCCGCACCAGCGATGTGAATGATGTTGCCGACCTCTTTATGTACTCAGACACACGCGAAGGGGCTCAGCATCGTGGATCACGCCGAAAATGTATTCGGACACATCCCGGTAATGGCAGAGCGCATGACAGAGCTGCTGGCTCCCGCGATCACCCGACATGATGAGCACGGTCGCGGTGCGGTGTATGTCGATGGAACGCTCGGAGCCGGTGGGCACACAGAATTGGTGGCGCGAACCTTTCCCGGAGTGTCGATCATCGGGATCGATCGTGACGAGTACGCACTTGCGCTCGCCCGAGAGCGCCTTTCATCTTTCGGCGAGCGGATCACGTTCGTGCACCTGCGATACGACGACATCGTCGAAGCGCTGCGGGTGGCCGGCGTGGCCGCTTATGACGCAGGGCTCTTCGACCTCGGCGTATCGTCAATGCAACTCGATCAGGCCGACCGCGGCTTCGCATACTCTGTCGACGCCCCGCTCGACATGCGGATGAACGCCGACGATCCGCTGACCGCGGCAGACGTGCTCAACACCTACTCGCACGGCGAGCTGGCCCGTGTCCTCTCGGAATACGGCGATGAACGGTTCGCCGGGAAGATTGCGTCTGCCGTACTGCGCGAGCGTGAGGTCGAACCGTTCACGACAAGCGCCAGGCTTGTCGAGTTGCTGTACCGGTCGATTCCGGCCGCGACGCGGCGAACGGGGGGACACCCGGCCAAGCGCACGTTTCAAGCGTTGCGAATCGAGGTCAACGGCGAGCTGACGTCACTGCGTGCGGCGTTGCCCGCCGCGCTCGATTCACTGGCCGTGGGTGGCCGGCTCGCGATCATGTCGTATCAGTCGCTCGAGGACCGCATTGTCAAACGGGAGTTCACAGCGCGTACGACGTCGACCACACCGCCCGGTCTACCTGTCGACTTGCCCGGTACCGCACCGGAATTCGCGCTTCTGACCCGTGGCGCCGAGCGCGCATCTGACCCAGAAATCGAGCTCAACCCACGATCGGCGTCCGTCCGGGTGCGGGCTGTCGAACGGATCGCCAGGAGGAATCAGTGACCATCACCGACGATCAGGCGAGTACTCGCGAGCGCAGGGCCCCGTCGGCACGGAAGGCAGACGGCACCAGGGTGCGCTCGGCGGCGGCCCAGCGGGCGCTCGACAAGCGCCGCAAACGTCTTGGGAGCGAGACGGTTTCCGAGCGCTCGGCACGCGGCGCGCGGGTCCGTTCGGTTCCGGTCGAGAAGGACAAGGCGAATCCGCGCTCGGTCGTCGGCGTCACCTTTGCGCCGTTGCGCGCCGCGAGGCGGGTACCGTTCGCGGTCGTCGTGGTGGCCATGCTCCTCGCCGGTCTCGCGCTCACCTTGTGGCTCTCGACCAAGTCCGCTCAGGACTCCTATCAACTCGGTGTCGTTCGTGAGCAGAACGAGCAGTTGTCCGATCGTCGTGACGCACTGAAAAAGGCCTACGAATCCGGGGATTCGGCTCCAGAGCTCTCCGACAAGGCGGGGGCACTGGGGATGATCCCGGGAAATGACAAGGCCCGCTTGGTGGTTGGTCCCGATGGGAAGTCGTTCGTGGTCGGTGAGGTCAAGCCGGCCGATGGACCGAAGGCGCCGTCGATGAATGATGCACCCGCTGCGTCGCCGCGAACTCCGACCACCTCGGGGCGCCCGAGCACCACGCCCATGCCGGGTGTTCAGGGCACACCGATCGGAGCCGGCACCACACCGGAGGCCACGACGCCGAATCCGGCGACCCAGGTGCAGCCGGCTCCCGATGGGCAGACTCCGGCAAATCCGGCAGCGCCACCGACCTTTTCGAATGTTCTGCCATCAACTGGCGGCGCGCC
Source organism: Williamsia soli (assembly GCF_017377795.1). Classification (GTDB taxonomy): domain Bacteria; phylum Actinomycetota; class Actinomycetes; order Mycobacteriales; family Mycobacteriaceae; genus Williamsia; species Williamsia soli. The sequence continues at coordinate 450,065 of NZ_JAFRDR010000004.1, forward strand.
GGGCTCAAATTCGGGCCAAACACGTTAGCGCACCGGAGAATTGACAACCATGAAGTCCGTATGTGCGAGGAGCGCAGGTATCCGGTGCGCTGAACGCAAAGGGTGTGGCCGATGACCCGGCCGACCCGCGGCGAACGACGCACCGTCCGTCGCGCCGGCGGACGCGAACGAATGGGACCATCGCGGCGGCCTCGAGGCAGGCAGGGGAATGGCGGCGCCTCAGGTGCCCGCGCCACCGAAAACCCGGGAGGTGCATCGCGGTCGAACGGTGTTCGTAGCGGTTTCCCGGTGGGCGGTTCGGCGCATGGTCGGGGAGAAGCGGTCAAGGCGGGGCGGCAGTTCCTTGTGCGGCATCGCTTTGCCACCGCGCTGATCCTGCTCGTCGTGGCGGTGGTCGCCATCAAGATGGTGATGCTCCAGATCGTGGATGCGCCGGGGCTGTCGGCAGAGGCCGCGAGCCAACGAGCGGTGACCGAGGTCCTACCGGCCAAACGCGGCGCGATCGAAGACCGCAACGGTAAGGCGATCGCGTATACCGACGATGCCCGCGCACTGACCTTTCAGCCGGTGAAGGTGCGCAAGGAGATCGAGGAGGCACACACGAAGAACTCTGCCCTGCCGGACGTGTCCACCAGGATCAGTCAGATCGCAGCGGGGATCAGTGCCGAGCTCGGGGGTGAGTTCGAGGAGTCGTCTCTGCGGGAACTGCTACAGAGCGACGAGAGCTTTGTGTACCTCGCCCGTGCCGTCAGCCCGGAGGCCGCGAACAAGATCATCGACGAGTTCCCGGAGGTCGGGTCCGAACGGCAGGACATCCGCCTTTATCCCGGTGGTCCGTTGGCCGCCAACATCGTCGGCGACGTCGACTTCGACGGCAATGGTCTGATCGGACTCGAATCATCCATGGATTCCGTGCTTTCGGGTACCGATGGCTCGCGGACCTACGACCGCGGTTCCGACGGCGCGGTGATTCCAGGCAGTTCACGCAACCTGCATCCATCGGTCGACGGTGGCACCGTGGAACTCACCATCGATTCCGATGTCCAGTGGTACGTGCAGAACCAGGTGCAGCGGGCCAAGGAATTGTCCAAGGCCGAGAACGCCTCTGCGGTGGTGCTCGACGTGAAGACCGGCGAGGTTCTCGCCATGGCCAACGACGGCACCTTCAATCCCGCCAAACCCCTTGATGAGCAGGGTGATGCGCAACTCGGTGACCTGCCCGTCACGTCGCCGTTCGAACCTGGTTCGGTGAACAAGATCATCACCGCGGCAGCCGCGATCGAGTACGGCGTGACCACCGCAGATCAGGTTCATCAGGTGCCGGGCAGCATCGACATGTCTGACGTCACCGTGAAAGACGCCTGGGCGCACGGGGTCGAGCCGTACACCACCACCGGCATCTTCGGTAAGTCCTCGAACGTCGGCACCCTGATGCTGGCAGACAAGGTCGGTGAAGACCGGTTCGCCGACATGGTCAAACGATTCGGACTCGGTCAGCGTGCCAATGTCGGGCTACCGGCGGAGAGCGCCGGAGTGGTACCGGCCCGCAGTCAGTGGTCCGGCGGTACGTTCGCCAACCTGCCGATCGGGCAGGGCCTGACGATGACGTTGCTGCAGATGACCGCGATGTATCAGGCCATCGCCAACGACGGCGTCCGCATCGAACCGCGAATCATCAAGTCCATCAACGGCGACGGTCAGGAGGGCGAACTCGCACCGCCCGACGGGGTGCGCGTGGTCAGTCCGCAGACCGCCAAGACGGTGCGCGACATGTTCCGCGCAGTGATCCAGAATGACCCGATGGGTGTGCAGATGGGCACGGGGTCGAAGGCCGGGGTACCCGGGTACCAGATCAGCGGCAAGACCGGAACCGCACAGCAGGTCGACCCGAACTGTGGCTGCTACTCGCAATCGAGTTACAACATCACCTTCGCCGGCATCGCGCCCGCCGACAACCCGCGCTACGTGATCGGCATAATGCTCGACAATCCCTCGCGAAGCAGCGATGGCAGCGGCGGGCAGAGCGCGGCACCGCTGTTCCAGACCATCGCTTCGTGGATGCTGCAGCGCGAGCAGGTACCACTCTCGGCCGAGCCCACCCCACCACTGGTGTTGCAGGCGAACTGATCCGTCGGCGGTATGTTGTGGAAATGTCTGCTCCCGAGAACTCGGTGCTGCGCCCAGCCGTGGTGACACCGACCGAAGTCGCGGTGCTGTCGGCGGCGAGTGGTGCGCGGATCGATCTGATCGGCGCCGTCACCGAGAAGACCGAGGTCACCGGCGTCACCCTGCGCGCGCAGCACGTACGCACCGGCGATCTCTTCGCCGCCCTGCCCGGTAGCAAGGTGCACGGTGCTCAGTTTGCCGCCGATGCTCTGGCCGCCGGGGCCACCGCCGTGCTCACCGACCGGGTGGGCCGCGACATCGTCGAGGCCATCGCGGGGCCGATCGATTGCGCCGTCCTGGTTCATCCCCGGCCGCGTCAGGTGCTCGGGGAGCTGAGCTCGCGGATCTACGGTCAGCCCTCGCGCCGGATAACGCTGGTCGGTATCACCGGTACCTCTGGCAAGACCACCAGCAGTTACCTCACCGAGGCGGCTCTGATGGCGGATGGTCACTCCGTCGGCCTGATCGGCACGGTTGAGACACGTATCGCGGGTATCCGTCAGCCGAGCGCACTGACCACACCGGAGGCCCCGGAACTACAGGGTCTCCTCGCTGCGATGCTCGAGCAGGGCGTGGACGCGGTCGTCATGGAGGTCTCGAGTCATGCCCTCGAGCTCGGCCGGGTGGACGGCAGCGTATTCGGGATCGGAGCGTTCACCAATCTCTCGCAGGACCATCTCGACTTCCATCCCACGATGCGCGACTACTTCAACGCGAAATCGTTGCTCTTTCAACCTGATTCGGCGGTGCACGCGTTGCGCACCGTCATCTGCGTCGACGACGAATGGGGCCGGGAGATGGCCCGTATCGCCGGCGAGAACGCGATCACCCTTTCGACCGGCGACACCGCGGCCCACTGGCACGCCGGCCCATCGGACGTTGCCGTCGACGGAAGTCAGACGGTGACGCTGACCGATCCCGATGGGGACACGTTCACGATGACCGTCCCCATGCCGGGACGATTCAACGTGGCCAACGCCTTGACCGCCGTCGTGATCGCCTCCGTCGCCGGCGTGGCGACGACCGTCGCGATCGAGTCGATCAGCGAGGTCGCGGTACCAGGCCGGGTCGAACGGGTGAGTCGAGGGCAGGACTTCCTCGCTGTGGTCGACTACGCGCACAAGCCTGCTGCGCTCGAGGCAGTCATCGAGACGCTACGCGGTCAGGCGAGCGGGCGGATCGCGGTTGTGGTGGGGGCCGGTGGCAACCGGGACACGGGCAAACGGCCGCTCATGGGAGCGGCCGCGGCGCGGGGCGCGGAGCTGGTGGTGATCACCGATGACAACCCTCGAACGGAAACGCCCGCCGAGATCCGGGCACAGGTGCTGGCCGGCGCGCACGCTGTGGCCCCCTCGGCCCGACCAGACGGCGCGGAAGCCGTGCGCGAGATCGGGGATCGCGCCGAGGCCATCCGGGCAGCGGTGGCGTGGGCGCAGCCCGGCGACGTGGTGCTCATCGCCGGCAAGGGCCACGAAGCCGGACAGGAGATCCATGGCGTCAAACACCGGTTCGACGACCGGGTCGTCCTTGCCGAGTCGATCGACGAGATTCTGATTGCGCGCACTGCTCCCGCTGCCGATGGGGCGGCTCGATCCCGGAGGCACGATTGACGCCGCCGACGCGATTGACGTTGTCGGACGGACGCACGGCGGGTCATCTGCTGTCCCAGCCGACCGGGCCCGTGACCCAGCGATCCGTGCGGACGGCGCTGCGTGAACTCGCCGACGTGGTGCATGCCCAGCCGGAACGGCGCAGCTGGGCCATACTCGGTGAGCTCGATCCGCCTGACGAGTTGGACGTTCACGATGCGCTCGAGATGACGCGGTGGGTGGTTTCACACGACGAACTCGGACGACTTGCGGTACGACTCGACATCGCGCAGGTGATCTGTGTCGGCACGTCGCGGGCGATGCACGGCCTCCACCAGGGAGCGGTCATGGAAGGGTCATGGGGTTCGGAGGCGGTGCTGGTGTCGGGCCCGAAGGAGGCGCTGGACATACTGGATGCGCAACTCGGCCAAGACGACGTGGTCCTGGTCATGGGTGGACGTGAGCTGAGACTGGCCGAATCATTCGGGGCCGGCGGGGTATCGAAAGGTGAGGACTTCTAGGTGAGACAGATCCTGATTGCGGGGGTGATCTCGCTGGCTGTCGCGATCCTGCTGACCCCGGTGCTGATCAAGGTCTTTTCACGACAGGGATTCGGCCAAGAGATCCGGGTCGAAGGGCCCAAGAGCCATCAGACCAAACGCGGCACCCCGTCGATGGGCGGCGTCGCCATCGTCGCGGCTCTGTGGGCCGGGTACTGGGGCGCGCACCTGGTCGGACTCGCGACCGACGGAGGCGGTCCCACCGCGTCCGGCATCCTGGTGCTCTCGCTGGCGACGACACTGGCCTTGGTCGGGTTCCTCGACGACTTCATCAAAATACGTAAGCAGCGCAACCTCGGTCTGAACAAGACCGCGAAGTCGGTGGGCCAACTGATCGCCGCCCTCCTGTTCGGTGTCCTGGCACTGCAGTTCCGGAACGACGCCGGGTACACACCGGCGAGCACGAATCTGTCGTACGTGCGCGAGATCGACGCCATCACGATGGGGTCGGTCGCGTTCGTCGTGTTCGTCTGGCTGGTGGTCTCGGCCTGGTCCAACGCCGTCAACTTCACCGACGGACTCGATGGTCTCGCCGCGGGATCGATGGCGATGGTGCTGGGTTCCTACGTCCTGATCACGTTCTGGCAGTACCGGAATGCGTGCGTCGGTGGACCGAAGACCGCCGAACCCGGCTGTTACACCGTGCGCGACCCACTCGACCTCGCGCTCATCGCTGTGGCCGGCGGCGGCGCGTGTCTGGGATTCCTCTGGTGGAATGCCGCGCCCGCCAAGATATTCATGGGCGATACCGGCTCACTCGCACTCGGTGGCATGCTGGCCGGCCTGTCCATCACGACCAGCACGGAACTGCTGATGGTGGTGGTGGGTGCACTGTTCGTCGCGGAGATCATCTCGGTGGTCATCCAGATCGCGGTGTTCCGGACCACGGGCCGGAGAGTCTTCCGAATGGCGCCCTTCCATCACCACTTCGAACTGTCCGGGTGGGCAGAGACCACGGTGATCATCAGATTCTGGTTGCTCACGGCCATCGCCTGTGCGCTGGGGCTGTCGCTGTTCTACAGCGAGTTCCTCACCGCCAGCGGGGGATAGGCATGAGCGCAGAACCCAGGAACGCCGAACCCGGCTCGGCAGTTCCGGAACTGTGGTCGGGTCGGGTCCTGGTCGCCGGGGCCCGGGTCGCCGGTGCATCGGCTGCGCGATTCCTGCTCGACCTCGGCGCCGCGGTGACGGTCTGCGACAACAACACCGAGATCACCGCTCCGCTCGTGAGCGCCGGGGCGACCGCTGTCGGGGCAGATGAGCTCCTCGAGCGCCCCGATTGGACCGCCGACTACGATTTGCTGGTCGTTTCACCGGGCTTCCGTCCTGATGGTCCGCTGCCGACGGGCGCACTCGCGGCCGGACTGCCGGTCTGGGGCGAGGTCGAATTGGCTTGGCATATCGACAAAGCCGGACTGCTCGGCCCATCGCGACAGTGGCTGGTGGTCACGGGCACCAACGGTAAGACCACCACGACCGGGATGATCGAGTCGATCGTCACCGCCGCCGGAGTTCCGGTGGCGGCGTGCGGCAACATCGGTCTCCCGGTCCTCGACGTCCTCGTCGCCGAGCCCCGGGTCGAGGTCCTCGCGGTCGAATTGTCGTCGTTCCAGCTCTACTGGGCGCCATCGGTCCGCCCGACCGCGGGAGTCGTCCTGAACATCGCCGAAGACCACCTCGATTGGCACGGGTCGATGGCCGCCTACATCGCGGCGAAAGCGGTTGCGTTGTCCGGGCCGATCGCGGTGGTCGGACTCGACGATCCGGTGGCGGGGAAACTCACCGCGGGCACACCGGGCGCACGCACCATCGGGTTCCGGCTGGGGTCCCCGCGTGACGGAGAACTCGGTATCTCCAACGGCCACCTGGTCGATCATGTCGATTGGGACGGCAGTGGTGATCACTCGGTCGTACCCCTGATCAGGGCCGAGAAGGTTCGTCCGACGGGCCCCTCCGGCCAGCTCGATGCGCTGGGCGCTGCCGCCCTGTGCCGGGCGATCGGGATCTCTCCGCAAGCCGTCGAGCGAGGTCTGGAGAACTTCACGGTCGGTGGTCATCGCAGCCAGCCGGTCGCCGTCATCGGCGCGACCACGTTCATCGACGACTCCAAGGCCACCAACCCCCACGCTGCTCAGGCGTCGATCCTCGGACATCGCCGGGTGGTCTGGGTCGCCGGGGGACAACTCAAGGGTGCGACGGTCGACGATCTCGTCGTGGCGGTTCGCGATCGGCTCGCCGGGGTGGTGATCATCGGAGTCGATCGTGATGTCATTGCCGACGCATTGGCACGACACGCCCCTTTGGTCCCAACAGTCACAGTAGTAACAGGGGAAGATGACGGGGTGAAGACAGCTGCCCCCACTGCGATCATGGCCGGCGCGGTGCGGGCCGCCTGGGACCTGTGCGCCGCCGATCCCGACACGCCGGACGCGGTTCTCCTCGCGCCTGCGGCCGCCTCGCTGGACATGTTCGCCGGTTACGGCGCTCGCGGCGACAGCTTCGCAGCTGCGGCCCGGGCGCTGCCGGGAGCTTTGACCGCAGGGGTTTCCTGATGCGGGAGGGTTCGGACGTCGACAGCCCGGATGAGCTGGACCACATCGAGGCGCCGGACGAGAACACCGATACTTCCTCCGAACCCGACGCCGCGTCTGGTCAGGACACCGTCGCGGAGTCCGAAGAAGCCGAATCATCCACGCGCCGGACCTCTCCCACCCGTGACCGTAAGGTCGTCTCGCTGGGCGAGGGAATCGGATCGGTGATCTCGGCGGTCGCCGGAGTGCTCAGTCGTCCGCTGGCCTCGTTCCATCTCATCGTCACGCTCACCGTGCTGCTCACCACATTCGGTCTGGTCATGGTGTTGTCGGCGTCGTCGGTGGAGGGCTATTCGAAGACCGGATCGTCTTACGGACTGTTCACCACCCAGCTGGTGTTCGCCGCACTCGGGGTGGTGCTGTTCTACTTCGCGGTGAGGATGCCCGTCAGGTTGATGCGCAGACTCGCGGCGCCCGCGATCATCATCACGACGATCATGTTGATCCTGGTGCTGATCCCCGGAATCGGAACCCTCAGCCAGGGCGCGCGCCGCTGGTTTGTCGTCGGCGGTCTCTCGGTCCAGCCGTCGGAGCTCGTCAAGGTCGCGCTCTGCGTCTGGGGTGCGCACCTGCTGGCCTCCCGCCGCCGCGACAACGCTTCGCTCCGCGAACTGCTGATCCCGCTGATCCCCGTCACGTTCCTGATCTGTGTGCTGATCGTCCTCGAGCCGAACCTGAGCACCACGGTCACCATCGCGATCATTGTCGGTGCCCTGCTGTGGTTCGCGGGTCTGCCGATGAAGGTCTTCGGCTTCTTCGCGGTTTCCGGCGTGCTGCTGGCGGGCGTGCTGGCGATGACAGCCGGATATCGCAGCGAGCGGGTGCGAAGCTTCTTCGGTCACATCGACGATCCTCAGGGGGCCGGCTACCAGGCCCGGCAGGCCCGGTACGCGCTGGCGAACGGGGGTCCGTTCGGCGAGGGACTCGGACAGAGTCGCGCCAAGTGGAACTACCTGCCCAACGCGCACAACGACTTCATCTTCGCGATCATCGGCGAAGAACTCGGTCTCATCGGCGGTCTCATCGTCTTGCTGCTCTTCGGATTGCTCGCCTTCGTCGGCCTGCGGATCGCGATGCGGTCGGTCGATCCGTTCCTACGATTGTTGACGGCCACGATCACGGTGCTGGTGACCGCTCAGGCACTGATCAACATCGGCTACGTGGTCGGCCTGCTCCCGGTGACCGGGATTCAGCTCCCGCTGCTCTCGGCTGGTGGTACCTCGACCTTCACGACGCTCGTGATGTTCGGTCTGCTGGCCAACGCCGCCCGCCATGAACCTGAAGCGGTCGCAGCGCTCGCCTCGGGTGGAGACGGCAGGTTCGGCCGGATCCTGCGTCTGCCGAACCCAGTTCCGTACTCACAGACCCGCGCTGAGGCGCTCCGTGATCGGCTCGACCGGCGCCGCGGACAGCGTCCCGGCCCGGCTGTGCGGGCTCGCCGCGCAGTGGCCACCGAACCCACCCGTCGCGCCGCGCGCAGCGCACAGCCGGCGAGGAGTTACCCGCCGCAAGATCGCGGTCGTGTGCGACCGGTGCGGACCCCGGACTGGGGATATGGCGACGCAGACCCAGCGCGTCGCCGCTCGACCCGGGGTACTGCCAGCCCACCCAGGACGCGGCAGGTGCCGTTGCGCAACAATGACCCCTATGCCCGAGACCGTCAGCCACGTGAGAACCGACGAGGCCATGATCCCTATGCCCGAGGAGCTTCGCGAGAAGATCCGCGAGGGAGATATCGCGATTCGGACAGGCGCCGGTGACGGATCTGTCCCGTCCGGCCGGAATCGGAGTTCGAGGACATGAGTGAGCTGACCACACCGCTGTCGATCGTGGTGGCCGGTGGGGGCACGGCGGGCCACATCGAGCCCGCGATGGCGGTGGCCGACGCCCTGATTGACCTCGACCCGACGATCCGGGTGACCGCTCTGGGCACCGCTCGCGGACTCGAGACCACCCTGGTGCCCGAGCGTGGGTACCGCCTCGAGCTGATCCCGCCGGTTCCGTTGCCCCGCAAGCCCAATGCGGATCTGGCAAAGCTGCCACTACGTCTTCGCTCGTCGGTCTCGGCCACCCGGAAGGTGCTCGCAGAGGTCGACGCCGATGTGGTGATCGGATTCGGTGGCTACGTGGCGCTACCGGCGTACCTGGCCGCCCGTATGCGTGTGCGAGCAGGAAACCGGCTGCCGGTGGTGATCCACGAGGCGAACGCACGCGCGGGAATAGCCAACAAGGTGGGCGCCCGACTGGCGCAGCGGATTCTCGTCGCGGTTCCCGGGTCCGGGCTGGAGTCGGCCGACGTGGTGGGCATCCCGGTTCGCGCCGCGATCTCAGATCTCGATCGAGGCGCTCTGCGGGCAGAGGCACGGGCGTACTTCGGTCTCGATCCGGATGCACCGACCGTGCTGGTCTTCGGTGGTTCGCAGGGTGCGCGAAGTCTGAACGAGGCCGTGCGCGGCGCGGCACAAGTATTGGCGGACAACAAGATCGGCGTCCTGCACGCATATGGCAAGAAGAACACCATCGAGCCTTTCGACGGGTCGCCGCCGTATGTGGGGGTGCCTTACGTCTCCAGGATGGATCTTGCCTACGCCGCCGCGGACCTCGCGATCTGTCGTGCCGGCGCCATGACGGTGGCCGAGGTGTCGGCCACCGGGCTCCCTGCGGTCTACGTGCCGTTGCCGCACGGAAACGGTGAGCAGCGACTCAACGCCGCACCACTGGTGGCAGCAGGCGGCGGACTTCTCGTCGACGACGCCGATCTGACGCCCGAGTATGTGGCGCAGACCATCCCGCCACTGCTGACCGACCCCGCCAAGCTGTCGGCGATGTCACTCGCGGCGGCAGGTGCCGGTGCGCGCGGTGCGGCCCACGCCGTTGCCGCAGCAGGCATCGACGTGGCACGCGCTCGCCGCAGTGGGGGACAGCGATGAACAACTCGGCATCCCCTCAGGCGGATCAATCTCTGCCGCAAGCTCTTTCCCGGGTGCACATGGTAGGAATCGGCGGCGCCGGGATGTCCGGGCTGGCCAGGATCCTGCTGGCCCGCGGCGGTCAGGTGTCGGGAAGTGACGCCAAGGAGTCACGTGGCGTCATCGATCTGCGGACCAGAGGCGCAAAGATCCACATCGGGCATGATCCGGCGGCGCTCGAGTTGCTCGACGGCGGCCCGACCGTGGTGGTGACGACACTGGCGGCGATTCCGAAGACGAATCCCGAACTGGTGGCGGCCCGTGAACGCGGTATCCCCGTGCTGCTGCGGCCTGCGGTCCTCGCGACGTTGATGGAGGGGTACACCAACCTCTTGATCGCGGGCACACACGGTAAGACGTCGACGACGTCGATGACGGTGGTCGCACTGCAGCATTGCGGCTTCAACCCGTCGTTCGCGGTCGGCGGCGAGCTCAACGAATCCGGCACGAACGCCCATCACGGGTCGGGCGGGGTGTTCGTCGCCGAGGCCGACGAGAGCGACGGTTCGCTGCTGCAGTACGCGCCGACCGTCGCCGTGGTGACCAACGTCGAGTCCGACCATCTCGATTACTTCGGCACCACCGACGCCTACGTCCAGGTGTTCGACGACTTCGCCGACCGTATTCGACCGGGCGGCAGCTTGATCGTGTGTCTCGACGACCCGGGTTCGGCCGCGTTGGCGGCCAGGGTGTCGCCCCGACTGGCCGAACGTGGGGTCGCGGTGCTCGGTTACGGCGAAGGTGTGCACAGCGAACTCGCCGGTGGACTCGAGCCGATCGCGCGGTTGCTGAGCTGGCAGAGCAAGGACGGCGGCGGTGTCGCCCGCATCCGGTTCGCCGATCCGGCCGGTGACGGCATCGACTCCACCGAGCACACCATTGCCTTGACTGTGCCAGGAAAGCACATGGCGCTCAACGCTGTTGCGGCGTTGGTGGCAGGTGTATGCGTCGGGGCGCCCGTGGTCGAGGTCATCGAAGGCCTCGAAGGTTTCGCCGGCGTGCACCGCAGATTTCAGTTGCGTGGCCGGATCGGCAGGATTCGGGTCTACGACGACTACGCCCATCACCCGACCGAGGTGCGAGCGGTCCTGACGGCCGCGCGCGACATGGTCGACGCCGACGGCGGACGTGTGGTCGCGGTGTTCCAGCCCCATCTCTATTCGCGCACCGAGACCTTCGCGACCGAGTTCGCCGCTGCGCTCGATCTGGCCGACCAGGTGATCGTCCTGGACGTCTATGGCGCCCGAGAGCAGCCCGTCCCCGGGGTCAGCGGGTTCACCATCGCCGAGAAGGTGACAAAACCGGTTGCCTTTCAACCGGATGTCTCTGCGCTACCGGATCAGGTCGCGCACCTGGTGCAACCCGATGACGTCGTGCTGACCATCGGTGCGGGTGATGTCACCATGCAGGCACCCGAGATCGTCGATGCGTTGCGCGCGGCGTCCCGTGCACCGCGGGGTGACGCCGATCCGTCCTCCAGGGAACGCAGATGAGCGATCGCCGCCGCCCTCGTGGTGGTGACGACGACCGTCGCGGCGATCGGGCCGGACGCGACCCTGCGCCCCCAGAACTCGAGCCGGCCGACCTCGAGGATGACGACCTCACGGTGCTGGCGGATCTGACGATCCCCGCCCGCGGTGCCCATCCGTACGTCGAGGGCGCCACCGCCGACGACGTCGATCACGGCAGCGACGAGGTCGGAGATGACGAGGACAGCGACGACACGGGGACGGGTTCCCGGACGCGTCGCCGGGACCGGGCCCGTGGCGGCCGCAGGCCCGCCGTGAGTGGTATGCGCTTGCTGGTGACGACCATCGTCACGATCCTGGTGGTGATCGCCGCATTCGTCGTCGCGTACTTCACACCGCTGATGTCGGTGCGGACCATCGACGTGGCGGGCAACTCGGTGGTGCCGGCGGAAGAAATCCTTGCTGCGGCAGCCCTTTCCGAGGGGCAGCCACTCATGCAGGTCGATACCGCCGCCGCTGCTCAGCGGGTGTCGATGATCCCTCGTATCGCCACGGTCAGGGTCAAGCGCGAATACCCCTCGACGATCACGATCTCGGTTGTCGAAAGGGTCGCGGTGGTCTTCACCCAGCGCGACGGTCAGAAGTACCTGATGGACAGGTTGGGATTCGAGTTCGCTCAACAGGATCCGCCGCCCGGGCTCGCCGAACTGAGAACCGCGAATCCTGGTTCGGGCGATCCGTCCACACGGGCCGCGTTGACGGTGATGGGTGAGGTCCCTCCCTACGTGCGCGATCAGATCGCCGCCATCGAGGTGGATTCCCCGGTCGATATCGTCTTGCGGCTCAAGGACAAACGCACCGTTGTCTGGGGCGACGACGAGCGAAACGCCGAGAAAGCGGAAACCCTGCGGCACGTGCTGACGCAGGAAGGCACCGAGTACAACGTGTCCAGTCCGCAGAATCCGACCTTCAAATAGCCGTTTCGAGCGCAATTCGCAGAGTTTGTGGCGACACGCCGCGGCGCTTGCTGGCTCCACCCACCAAAGATGCTTAGCGTTTCCATCAGTACGCGACTACTTGACATAACTCTAAGCCTGTGGTTTAGGTTGAGGGTTTTGCTTTCGGAGCCGTGCGCTGCAGAGCCAGCTGGTTCGGAACTAGACCAAAAGGAAGGCGAGCGCTATGACGCCCCCGCACAACTACCTTGCCGTGATCAAGGTCGTCGGTATTGGCGGCGGCGGAGTCAATGCCGTCAACCGCATGATCGAACAAGGACTCAAAGGTGTCGAGTTCATCGCCATCAACACCGATGCACAGGCCCTGCTGATGAGTGATGCCGACGTCAAACTCGACGTCGGTCGTGATTCGACTCGCGGGCTCGGCGCCGGAGCCGATCCCGAGGTCGGTCGCCGCGCCGCCGAAGACGCGAAGGACGAGATCGAGGAGCTCATCAAGGGCGCCGACATGGTCTTCGTCACCGCAGGCGAGGGCGGCGGAACCGGCACCGGTGGCGCCCCCGTGGTCGCGAGTATCGCCCGGAAACTCGGGGCGCTGACCGTTGGTGTGGTCACCAGGCCGTTCTCGTTCGAGGGCAAGCGACGAGGCGGACAGGCTGAAGTCGGGATCACGTCGCTGCGCGAGTCCTGCGACACGTTGATCGTGATCCCCAACGATCGTCTCCTGCAGATGGGAGATGCGGCCGTCAGCCTCATGGATGCCTTCCGCAGCGCGGATGAGGTCCTGCTCAACGGCGTCCAGGGCATCACAGACCTGATCACCACGCCCGGGCTGATCAACGTCGACTTCGCCGACGTCAAGGGCGTGATGAGCAACGCCGGTAGTGCGCTGATGGGCATCGGCTCCTCGCGCGGCGAGAACCGTGCGACCAAGGCGGCGGAGTCGGCCATAAACTCCCCGCTGCTCGAGGCGTCGATGGAAGGTGCCCACGGGGTCCTGATCTCCATCGCCGGTGGCAGCGATCTCGGACTGTTCGAGATCAACGAGGCCGCGACGCTGGTGCAGGAAGCCGCACATGTCGACGCCAACATCATCTTCGGAACGGTGATCGACGACAACCTCGGCGACGAGGTACGGGTGACGGTCATCGCCGCCGGCTTCGACAGTGGGGCCCCGGCCCGAAAGCCGGTGGAGTCCGCAGCCACCGCAGCAGCCCGCACCAGTGCCGCCGCCGGCTCGGGACGCGTCGCCAACGGCAGTGCGAACGGCAAGAGCGATGCCGATCGCCGCGATCCGCTGTTCGCCCAGGTTCCCGCAGGCGATCCGTTCGCCGACGACAGGTCGCCGCGAACGTCGTCGCGTCCCGCGCACGGGATGGACGAGGCCGATGACGAGGTGGACGTTCCGCCGTTCATGAAACGCTGAGCGCTTCGGTGGGGTCCAGCGCCTCCGAGGGGTTTCGGGTCAGGCGAGTCGTCACCGCACGGGCGGGTGGCTACTCGACCGGACCGTTCGAGTCGTTCAATCTCGGTGATCACGTCGGTGACGACCCGGAGGCGGTGCGCCAGAACCGGGTTCGACTCGCCGAGAAGATCGGTGTCGATCCGGCCCGCGTGGTGTGGATGGAGCAGATCCACAGCCGCAACGTCACCAGGGTCGACGGCCCCGTTTCCGAACCTGTTCCTGCCACCGATGCACTGGTGACGACGACCAAGGATCTGGCGCTCGCCGTCTTGAGCGCAGACTGCGTGCCGCTGCTGCTGAGCGACGAAGAGGCCGGCGTGATCGCCGCTGTACACGCGGGCCGTGTCGGAGCCCGGATCGGCATCGTGCCCCGCGTACTCGAGGAGATGGAACGGGCAGGCGCCAAGGTCAGCAGGATCGGCGGATTCCTGGGTCCTGCCGCGAGCGGAGCCCAGTACGAGGTGCCTGCCGACATGCAAGCCGACGTCGAGCGGCATCTCCCCGGTAGCGCCACCCGCACTGCCAAGGGCACCCCGGGACTCGACCTCCGGGCGGGTATCAGACGTCAACTCCTGGCCGAGGGCGTCTCGGCGGTGGCGCAGGACCCACGGTGCACGATCACCGACGTCGCACTCTTCAGTCACCGACGCGATGCGCCGACCGGCCGTATCGCGTCCGTCATCTGGATGGATACAGGCAGTGCCTGATCTCGACGGAAGTGATCGTGCCGGTCGCCGCACGGAGCTCGCATCGAGACTCCGCGTTGTACGCGACCGGGTCGACGCGGCCTGCGCTGCCGCGGGGCGCGAGCCGTCCGACGTGCAACTGCTCCCGGTCACCAAGTTCTTCCCGGCATCGGACGTTGTTGCACTCGTGGAGTCCGGGGCGGCGGAGTTCGGCGAATCACGCGAACCGGAGGCCGGCCGCAAGGCCGAGGAGGTCCGGGCCACCACTGGCCGGGGTGATCTGCGCTTTCACATGATCGGTCAACTCCAGCGGAACAAGGCGAAAACAGTTGCTCGGTGGGCTGACCGGGTGCATTCGGTGGACAGTACGAAGTTGGCGAGTGCCCTCGACCGTGCCGTTGGCGGCGCCCGTGAGGGTGGGGATCGCGACGGGACGTTGGAGGTATTGATCCAGATCAGCCTGGACGACGACGAGGCCAAGGGTCGTGGTGGGGTCATAGAGGAAGAACTGCCCGCGTTGGCCGACGACATCGAGCAGAGTGCCAACCTGCGGCTGTGCGGACTGATGGTCATCACCCCGCTGCACGGATCGGCGGAGGCCTGGATGGCCAAGGCCGCCGGTATCCATCAGCGGTTTGTCGCCGACCATCCCGGTGCCGTCGAATTGTCGGCGGGGATGTCGGGCGACTTGGAGATCGCTGTCGAGTACGGATCGACATGCGTGCGTGTCGGTACCGCGATCATGGGCGATCGCCCAGTAATCTCGCCCTAACGGTTAGTCACATGAGTAACACGAGCACCATGACTAACAGGGATTGTCGAGTACCGGCCGCGGCTGAAAGAGGAAATGCGATGAGCACCATCCACAAGTTCAAGGCGTACTTCGGCATGGTCCCGCCCGGTGACTACGAAGACGACTACCTGGACGATCCCGCCCCCGCGCGGGCGCGTCGCTACGACCGCGATTACCGCGACGAGGCGGACTATCGGGACCCCGAGTACCGGGAGTACGCCGACGAGCCTGCTGCCGCGAGGCCCTTCTACCGCGACGAGGTCGAGGATCGGGACTTCCGGGAGGCCGACTTCCGCGAAGGTGAGTACGAGCGCGTTCCCGAGTACGCCTACGCCGGCGCCCGACGGCCGCAGTTCGAGGCCATCGACCGCTACGCGGCGGCTCCGGCCCGCGTCTCCGGACGCCTCGAGCCGCTGTCGTCCGCACGCCCCACCGCTTCTCGGCCTGGCCCGTCCGTCGGAGCGAGCACCCGCGGTGCGCTCGCGCTCGATTCACGCGCCGAGATCGACCGGGTCTTCGAGGAGGGCAGCCCGCTGGGCAAGATCACCACTCTGCGGCCCAGCAGCTACGCCGAGGCACGCACGATCGGCGAGCGGTTCCGTGACGGCAGCCCGGTGATCATGGACCTCGTGGAGATGACCAACGCGGACGCCAAGCGACTCGTCGACTTCGCTGCCGGTCTGGCGTTCGCGCTGCACGGCTCGTTCGACAAGGTTGCCACCAAGGTGTTCCTGCTCGCTCCGTCCGACATCGACGTCTCGCCCGAGGATCGCCGCAAGATCGCCGAGACCGGTTTCTACAACCATCAGTGAGATCGCCTCAACTGGTGGCCGTGGCCGTCGCTCACGGCTCTGAGCCCCGGCGCGTCCTGCCGTTTACCCATTCGCGTCCGATTTCGGGCACAGTTGTGTCGTGACGATCGCGCGAGAAGTTATCTACTACATCCTCTTCATCTATTGGCTCTTGTTGTTGGGACGCCTGGTGATCGAGTTGGTGAGAACCTTCGCCAGGGAGTGGCGGCCCACGGGAGCATCCGTCGTGGTGATCGAGAGCGTGTTCACGACGACCGATCCGCCCATCAAGGCCTTGCGAAAAATACTGCCGCCGATTCCTCTGGGCCCGGTCCGGCTCGACCTGTCCCTGATGATCACCATGATCGTGGTTCTGATCGCGATGTCACTCGTCGCGCCCTGACAGCTGAGGCCCGGCCATCCCGGGCGGTCTGTGAGCGGGTGCGACTCGCCGAGACGCCGCCCAGTCGCCGGCTCCGAGATCGGCGCACTAGTATCGAGTAGGTTGATAACAAACGGGTCACAGATTTCCGGCGCGCCGCAGTAAATGGTTCGTTTCGACAGGAGACGGAGCCGCCGGCGGAGCTCGACCTGCTAACCGTTTGATTTCGACATAGCAACCACAGGGTGCGACGAACGGTTCTAGTGTGACAGGATGGACGCCAGTTACAGCCTGGATGCTGATCGTGAATAATATGGCTGACCGACCCACATTGTGGGTCGATCGGAACGATGATTCGTAGATCGGCGCGCAGGTGAGCCAGCACCTACACAAGTAGAAGACCAATGCTCGACACAAGGTATAAGGGGACCGACCAATGCGGCTGACACCAGCTGATGTGCACAACGTCGCGTTCAGCAAACCGCCGATCGGCAAACGCGGCTACAACGAGGACGAGGTTGACCAGTTCCTCGACTTCGTCGAGGCCGAGCTGGCGCGTTTGATCGAAGAGAACTCCGACCTGAAACAGCGGGTCGAAGAGCTCGAGGGTGAGGTCGATCAGGCCAAGAAGTCACCCACACCGGCGGCAGAGCCTGCAACGCAGACATTCGCGCAACCCGCAGCACCGGCTCCCGAGCCCGTTGCGCAAGCCGCGCCCCAGGGTGAGGACCACAGCATTCGGGCTGCCCGCGTGCTCGGCCTGGCTCAGGAGACCGCCGATCGCCTCACGAACAACGCGCGCAGCGAGTCCGAGGCAATGGTCGCCGATGCCCGCGCTCGTGCGGATGCACTTGTCGGCGACGCCCGCTCCAAGTCGGAAGCGATGCTGAGCGACGCCCGGCAGCGTTCCGAGGCGATTTTGGCCGACTCGCAGACCCGCGCCGAGACGCAGACGCGACAGGCTCAGGAAAAGGCCGACGCCCTGCAGGCCGACGCCGAGCGCAAGCACACCGAGATCATGGGCACGATCAACCAGCAGCGGTCAGTGCTCGAAGGTCGGATCGAACAGCTCAAGACCTTCGAACGCGAGTACCGGACCCGCCTCAAGACCTATCTGGAGTCGCAGCTCGAGGAGCTGCAGCAACGGGGCAGCGCGGCACCGGTCGACAACGCACGTGGCGGCGACGCCTTCTCCTCCGATCCGGGTAATGGTGGTTTCACCAACTCGGGCGGTTTCAGCAAGCCTGGCAACTGACCGTCGGCTGACTTCGCCGACGTTATCGACTACTAGGACACTGCTGTGCTGGTGCTGGCTCTGGGGGCCACCCTGGTGGGATTCGTCCTGCTGGTGGGGGCCCTCATCAGCGGTCTGTTGTGGCTCGCGATCGCCTGCATCGTTGTGTGCGTGATCGGCGTGGGGTTCTTGATCGCCGATCTGCTCGGGATCGGTCGACCTGCCGGTGAGCCGGCCCGCGAGGACACGAGTGATGACGATCGCGCTGACGAAGACGCTGATGAGGTTCGGGATCGGTCCACAGAATCGGACCTTGAGGAAGGTCCCGAATCGCCGCAGCCCGAATCCGACAACGAGGTGACCGGACGGATGCCGCGGATCTCGCGCGACGGCAGCGACGATCCGCCGACCGAAGAAATACGGTTCGACAGACCGAGTTAGACTTGTATTTGCATTGATCCGGCCATCACCGGGGAGCACCTGGAAGAACAGGGCTGCACGGCCCTCAGTAGAACCAGGCGGGTGAGGCCCGTCAACGCCTCAGACGATTGCCGGTCCGCCGGTCGATCGAGTGAGTGGCGCCCTTTCCGGCGCAAGCGGGGTGGTACCGCGGCCGACGTGAGACGTCGGTTCGTCCCCGTGCCCAGGCAGCAACGCCAGCGCACGAGGAGACGGCAGTGAACCCACAGAACTCGACGGTCCCCGATGACAACGGACCGGGGCCGGACACCGCATCGCAGACCGGCCGGGTCTACCCGGTCGTCGATCTGACCAACGGATCGAGGTCAGGCGCGCCATCGTTCCCCGAAGTGGAGGAACGGGTCCTTGCTTACTGGCAGTCCGACGACACTTTCCGCGCGTCCATCGACAATCGCAGCGACGCCCCCGAGTTCGTCTTCTACGACGGCCCGCCCTTCGCCAACGGTTTGCCGCACTACGGTCATCTACTGACCGGCTACGTCAAAGATCTCGTCCCGCGCTTTCAGACCATGCGTGGCAAGAAGGTGGACCGGCGTTTCGGGTGGGACACCCATGGTCTTCCCGCCGAACTCGAGGCCGAGCGGCAGCTGGGCATCACCGACAAGTCACAGATCGAGACGATGGGCGTCGCGAAGTTCAACGACTACTGCCGCGCCTCGGTGATGCGGTACGCCGACGAGTGGCGTGAGTACGTCACCCGCCAGGCGCGCTGGGTCGACTTCGACAACGACTACAAGACCCTCGACATCGACTTCATGGAGTCGGTCATGTGGGCGTTCAAAGCCCTCCACGACAAGGGACTCGTCTACCAGGGATACCGTGTTCTCCCGTACTCCTGGTACGAGCAGACGCCGCTCTCGAATCAGGAGAGCAAGCTCGACGACGCGTACAAGATGCGCCAGGACCCGGCCGTCACGGTGCGGATGACGTTGGACACGGGCGACTCCGGTCCCGCCGAGCTGAACGGTGTCGACGCGTTGATCTGGACGACGACGCCGTGGACACTTCCGTCAAACCTCGCAATCGCCGTCAATCCCGTCACCGAGTACAGCCACGTGCGCGCCGAGGACGGAAAGCAGTATCTGCTGGCGGCTGCACTGGTCGGTGCCTACGCGCGCGAACTGGGTGAGGACCCCGAGGTTCTCGGAACTTACACCGGAGCGCAGCTCGAAAACCTGGAGTACCGGCCCCCGTTCGACTTCTTCCTCGGTCACGACGGTGCTCACCGGGTGTTGCTCGGCGACTACGTCACCACCGAGAGCGGCACCGGAATCGTGCACCTGGCGCCGGCCTTCGGTGAAGAGGACATGGAGCTCGCGACGGCCTACGGCATCGAGGTGGTCCAACCGCTCGATCCCGGCGGCAAGTTCACTGCGCTCGTGCCGCCGTATGAGGGCCTGATGGTCTTCGACGCCAACCCGGTGATCATCAAAGACCTCAAGGCGGCGGGAAAGATCCTGCGCCACGAGACGATCGAGCACTCCTACCCGCACTCGTGGCGGTCCGGTAAACCGTTGATCTACATGGCTGTTCCGTCATGGTTCGTCGCCGTCACGACGTTCCGTGATCGCATGGTGGAGCTGAACAAGCAGATCGAATGGTCACCGGAACACATCCGTGACGGCCAATTCGGCAAATGGCTCGAAGGTGCTCGCGACTGGAACATCAGCCGCAACCGCTACTGGGGTGCACCCATCCCGGTGTGGGTTTCGGACGATCCCGAGTACCCACGTGTGGACGTGTACGGCAGCCTCGATGAGCTCGAGCGCGACTTCGGGGTGCGCCCGGACAATCTGCACCGGCCGCACATCGACGAGCTCACGCGCGCCAATCCCGATGACCCCAGCGGTAAGTCGACCATGCGTCGGGTACCCGAGGTCCTCGACTGCTGGTTCGAATCGGGATCGATGCCCTTTGCCCAGGTGCACTATCCGTTCGAGAACACCGATTGGTTCGAGGGCACCGATACCGAACCCGGACACAGTCCCGGCGATTTCATCGTCGAGTACAACGGGCAGACGCGCGGGTGGTTCTACAACCTGCACGTGCTCTCGACCGCGCTGTTCGACAGGCCGGCATTCCGAACCGTCGCCGCCCACGGCATCGTCCTGGGCGATGACGGCCAGAAGATGTCGAAGTCGAAGCGGAACTACCCCGACGTGAACGAGGTGTTCGACCGCGATGGCAGCGACGCCATGCGGTGGTTCTTGATGGCTTCGCCGATCCTGCGGGGCGGCAATCTCGTTGTCACAGAACGCGGTATCCGTGAAGGTGTCCGACAGGCGCTGCTGCCCCTGTGGAACGCCTACAGCTTCTTGCAGTTGTATGCCGAGCGGCCCGCGCAGTGGAGTACAGCCTCGACCAATGTGCTGGACCGGTACATCCTGGCGAAGGCCGCGGCCACGCGCGAGGTGATGACCGCACAGATGGAGACCTATGATGTCGCTGGTGCGTGCGAGGAGTTCCGGCACTTCTGTGACGCCCTGACGAATTGGTATGTGCGACGGTCACGTTCGCGGTTCTGGGCCGGCCAGGACGAGGCCCCGGAAGCATTCGACACGCTCTACACGGTGCTCGAGGTGGCTTGCCGTCTCGCGGCTCCGTTGCTGCCGCTGGCCACCGAGGCGATCTGGCGTGGGTTGACGGGGGAGCGGTCGGTTCATCTGACCGACTGGCCGACCGAAGACGAACTGCCCGCCGATCAGGAGCTCGTCGCGGCGATGGATGATGTGCAGGCGGTGTGCTCGGTCGCGTCCAGTCTGCGCAAGGCGAACAAACTGCGTGTGCGACTTCCGTTGCCGTCGTTGACGATCGCATCGGCCGATGCCGCGCGGCTGGCACCGTACACCGACCTCATCGCCGACGAGATGAATGTGAAGTCGGTGCAGTTGACCGACGACGCCGATCAATACGGGCGGGTGGAGCTGGCGGTGAACGCGAGGGTCGCCGGACCACGGCTGGGCAAGGACGTGCAGCGAGTCATCAAGGCGGTCAAGTCGGGGAACGTCAGCATCACCGAGCGTGACGGCGTCGAGGTGGTGAGCGCCGACGGCATCGAACTGTTGGACGGCGAGTTCACCCGCAAACTCGTTGCGGTGAAACCGGAGTCCACGGCCGAGCTCCCGGCCGCCGCCGGTCTGGTCGTGCTCGACACCGCGGTCACCGAGGAGCTCGAGGCCGAGGGCTGGGCCAAGGACAGGATCCGCGAACTCCAGGAGGCCCGCCGATCGGCCGGGTTCGACGTGTCCGACCGGATCGCAGTGCAGCTCGCTGTGCCTGCTGATCACCTCGAGTGGGCGCAGCGACATCGCGACCTGATCGCCGGAGAGATCCTGGCGGTGCAGCTCGACCTGGTCGACGCGCGGACGGATGAACCGTTGGGGAACTGGGTCGCCCTCGGCGACGGTGTCCAGGCCACGCTCACCAAGGCCTGACCCCCATCATCGGGGGGCGGGGAGGCCGAGTCGGCCGAGTAGCCCGTCGATCTGCACGGTGAACAGCACCGACAGGTCGACGGGAGGCTCGGCGCCGAACTGACCGAACACCTCGAGACTCGTGAGCCCGACGGTGATGGCCCACAGCGCGAGTGCCGCGTGCATGGCGTCGTCGCTCATCTGCACATCGAACTCGGAGGTGACCGAGTCGAAGTCCAACACCGGGGTGGCGTCCTCCGGCGGAGCGAACACGATGTGCTCGTCGGCCGCGGCGAATGTGCGGACGAGGAGCCCGACCACGCGGGTGCCTGGTTCGGTTGTCTGCTCGGCGGGTGCCTGATATCCGGGAACCGGGCTGCCGTACAGCAGCGCGTACCGGGCCGGCTCGGCCACCGCCCAGTCGCGGAAGGCGTGGCAGCTCAGTCTCAACTGCTCGCGGGAGTCGTCGGCGGGTGCGGTGGCGTGCGCCGCGAGGACTCGATCGGCGAGCTCTGTGTAGGCATCGACGACCAGCAGGGTCAGCAGGTCATCCCGAGAGGCCACGTAGCGATACACCGCTGAGGACACCAGGTCGAGATCGCGCGCTATGGCGCGCAGGGACAGCGCGGCCGCGCCGTAGGTGGCGAGGTGTTCACGACCGAGTTCGAGGATCCGTTGCTGCGTGCGTGCCCTGGCCTGTGCTCGTGGCGTCAGTTGATCAGGGATCGAGGAATCGGTCATCTGCCGATCGTGCCATAAAGAGAGCGGTGCTCTTGCTTTTCCGGGTCGAGGGGTGCACACTCGTGACAACAGAGAGCAGTGCTCTCTAATCTGATTTTACGATCGAGGAGCCCACCATGACCGCAATGACCCACTACAACCGCCCCGGCAAGAGCGTCCACCTCTTCAACGGCATGGTCGCCTGGCTGGCCGATCGCGGCATCACGCTCGCCGGCGCCAGGACGCTCGAGGTCCGGGGACGCAAGTCCGGTAATCTGCAACGTATTCCGGTCAATCCGCTCCGGCTCGGTGGCCGTACCTACCTGATCGGCGCACGCGGCGACACCCAGTGGTCGCGCAACGTTCGTGCGGCGGGGAGTTGCGCCTTGCGTGGCGGCAGGAACGCAGTCACCTACCGTGCGCTCGAGGTGGCCCTCGAGGACAAGCCGGTAGTACTGCGGCCCTACCTCAAGCGGTGGGGCTGGGAGGTCGGGGCGTTGCTGCCGGTCAAGATCACGGCCACGTCAACCGACGCAGAGTTGCTGTCTGCGGCTGGTTCGATACCGGTGTTCGAACTGATCGCGCAGCCGCGCACCTGAGCGAGCCGAGGAGGCTTACCATCGACCTTGTGCGGCAGCAAGACGGGAACACCAGTTCCCGATGGGTGATGCACATCGATATGGATGCGTTCTTCGCGTCCGTCGAGCAGCTCACGCGGCCGACACTTCGCGGCCGCCCAGTGCTGGTCGGGGGACTGGGCGGCCGCGGGGTCGTGGCCGGCTGCAGCTACGAGGCGCGGGTCTTCGGAGCGCATTCTGCGATGCCGATGCACCAGGCGCGACGACTCGTCGGATCTGGCGCCGTGGTGCTGCCACCGCGCGGATCGGTCTATCGGGCGGTCAGTGTCCGCGTGTTCGGCCTCATCCGTGAATTGGTGCCCGTGATTGAGATGCTCTCGTTTGACGAGGCGTTCGGTGAACCCGCGGAGTTGGCCGGTGCGGACGCCGACGATGCCCGGCAGTTCGCGGAGCGGGTGCGTAAACGGATCAGCGATGAAGTAGGCCTGGCCGCGTCGGTGGGCTTCGGGAGCGGCAAGCAGATCGCCAAGATCGCCTCCGGGATGGCCAAGCCGGATGGGGTTGTCGTCGTCACTCCCGCCGAGCAGCGGGAGTTTCTCGCACGGCTGCCGGTGCGCAAGCTGTGGGGTATCGGCCCGGTTGCGGGAGAGCGGTTGCAGCGGTTGGGAATCGACACCATCGGGGACCTCGCGCGCATGTCGCCGGTCGAGGTGTCCTCGGTGCTCGGGGCCACGGTGGGCCCGGGGTTGCACCTGCTGGCACAGGGTGTCGATGACCGACCCGTTGCCGAACGTGCTTCGGCAAAGCAGATCAGCGCGGAATCGACCTTTGCCGAGGACATCACCGACCTCGTCCGGCTGCGGGTGGCGGTGGAGCGCGCCGCGGCATCGGCCCACCGCCGACTACTGAGTGACGGGCGTGGATCTCGGACGGTGGTCGTCAAACTGAAGAAGTCGGACATGTCGGTACTGACCCGATCGAGCACGTTGCCGGCGGCCACGACCGAATTGCCGGTCCTGGCCGCGGCGGCGCAGCGACTGGCGATCGATCCGCAGGAGATCGGACCCATCAGGCTCGTCGGGGTCGGGTACTCGGGTTTGACCGCGGTGCAACAGTTCTCGATGTTCCCCGAGCTGGATGAGTTCGAGGGGGCAGAGGCCACCGCCGACGAGTCATCGACCGAAGAGGCGTTCCATCCCGGTGGCCGCAATCCGGAAGCAGACCGACTGCGCTGGTCGACCGGCAACGACGTGCGACACGCCGAACATGGACTGGGCTGGGTGCAGGGCAGCGGCCATGGCCGGGTGACCGTCCGGTTCGAGACCCGCGGCAGTGGCCCCGGATTCGCGAAGACCTTTGCTCTCGACGATCCAGCGTTGGAAGAAGCGGACTCGCTGCACACCTTGGATTGGCCGGACGAGTTCCTGAAAGCGGCGACGGCAGAGGAAGAGTGATGCGGGACGTGCCCGGGTCATGCGGTAGCGAAGAACTCGGCAACCTCAGAGCGGTTACCGCCGCCGGCGAGCACGGCCTGCAACGCAATTCGCGCCTGGGATGCGCGTAGCCACGGTGAGATGATTGCGCCCCTGTTCACCAGGTCGACGGCCCCACCGCCACCGCCGTAGTGCGCGATGACAGGGCCCTTCGGAACCCGTGAGCACACCACCACGACCACTCCTCGATCGATGACCCGCGCCACCGCGTCGACGACGTCGGTGTGGGTGTTGCCGGAACCCGTTGCGGCCAGGACGATTCCCGCAGCACCCTGATCGGCGCTCCAGTCGAGCAGTGCCGGGTCGACGCCCGGATACAGCGACAGCAGGTCGACCCTGGTTCCGGCGATGAGAGTCGGCGGTATCACCGGGCGGGGCAGATCGACTCGGACCACAGAGAACGGAGCGGGGGCCCCGCTGTCGAGTTTGGTCGCCCCGCGCGCCGGCGTCAGCGAGTCGCTCATCGCGATCAGCACTCCACGGTCCCGAAGATGGGCGTCCGCGGCCGCCGCGACGGCCGCCGACAGGTTTGCGGGGCCGTCGGCATCGGGGGAGTCGGCGGGACGCTGGGCCCCGGTCATGATCAGCGGACGTGGATCGTCGTGCATGAGATCGAGCAACATCGCCGTTTCTTCCATGGTGTCGGTGCCGTGGGTCACGACCACACCGCAGACGTTCGGATCGGCGAATTCAACGTCGACCGCGAGCCGGATGGAGTCCTGATCCGCCGGCAGGATGGCCGACGAGTCGACGTGCAAGACTTCGCGGACGCGGAGTGCGATGTCAGGTGGCGCGATGCCTGCGACGAGATCGTCGCCGCGGACGTCCGGCCGGGCGCCGCCGGCAAATCCACGGCTGGCAATCGTTCCACCGGTGGTGAGAACCGACACCACCGCACCCGTCTTGACCATGCCCGATAGCTTCTGCCGACGGTGGGCACGCGTCAAATCCATATGTTTTTGGCATAGTGGTGCAGGACCAATGGCCCCAGCGGCCTCACGACCAGATCTCACCTGCACACTTTTCGGGTGTCGGGTGTCAATGAGAAGGACGGATTTTGAAGTTTCGCAAGTTCGTGACCGCCGGCGTTGCCGTGTGCGCCTTTCTGTCCATCGCTGCCTGTTCCGATGACGGCGGCAGCGACGACCCGACCACAACGACCAGCACGACCGCGGCCTCGGAGACGAGCACCGGCGGCGGTGGCCTGACCGACGCCAAGAAGCCCCCGACGGCTGCTGCTCTCAACCAGATGCTGGAGAAGGCCCTCGATCCGAACATCCCGGCGACGGAGAAGACCGAACTCGTCGAGGGTTCGGAGAAGGATCCGGCGCTCTTCGACAAGCTCGTCGCAGGTCGCGAAGCGAACCCTGACCTGACCTACGAAATCGTCGCACCGGTTCGTCCGGCCGGGACGAACCAGGCCAAGGCCAACGTCAAGGTCCAGCTGCCGGACGCTCCTCAGCAGCAGGTCGAAGCGCTCATCGTCTTCGACAACGGCACGTGGAAGCTGTCGTCCACGACCGTGTGCCTGCTCCTGAGTGGCGCCAACGTCAAGAGCCCGATGTGCCCGGCGAGTAGCTAGTCTGCCGAGAGCAGTAAGACCCTGAAAACGGCGTCCCCGCGATTCGATCGTGGGGACGCCGTTTTTCACTGTCCGGGAGACCAGGTCGATTCGAAGCCGAGCAGCTGACTGAAGGGCTGGCTCGCGTCCGCACCGATCAGCGTGCGCCCGCCCGAGATCTTCGACTGCCCGGACACCGGGACGCCGCGGGCCAGGTCGACGACCACGGTTCCGGTGCCTGTCATCGAGTAGCTCTCGATCGTGAGCACACCCCCGTCGGGGAGACGGAACGTGGAATCGACGGGCGATTCATCCACGCTGTAATCGACGGTCAGCACGTCACCCTCCCGTTTTGTGAGGGTTGCGGTGATCGTCTGACGGACGGTGGCGCCGGCGTTGACCGTGCGGACCGCCTCCCAACGCGCGCCCACGCCCACGGGTTCTGTGGGAAGTGTCACCGACCGCTGGAATGTGGCGAACAGGGATTCCTCGACCGCCTGCCGCGCGGTGTCGTCGGCGTCTTCACCCGGAAGGATGCGCAGGGAGATCGGGACGACGCCGGGGCCGATGCTCATACCCGCCCGCGACCCGTCCTGGGCTTTGAGGGCTTGGTTGAGGGCGGTGTCCGGTGACCCCGCAGCCCCGATCCGCAGATCGATGTCGGTGGCGTCGGAGCAGTTCACCCGTGCGGTCAAGGGCAGATCCACCGTGGTGGCCGTCGTCGCCGGACCTTGGTCGGTGGTGGGTGACGATGACGTGGATGTGGTGACCAGCTGCGCGGACTGCGCGTTTGCGCGGTCGAAGCCGCTCAACGGGACAGACCTTGGCTCGGCGCCGGGATCGACGATGGTGACTTTCGCCGGAGGAACCGGTAGCAGCGCCGCTGCGCTCTGCCCGGCCGTGGAGTCCGTGGCGCAACCGGTCGGTGCCGGTGGCGGCGGCTGGTCGTCGTCCGAGCCACAACCCGCCAGTCCGAGGGTCAGCAGGGTCACCGCAGCGACCACGACTGGTGGGGTGAGCAGGCGGGAGATCCGGAGGCGATGGGGGATGCGCGCAGGAGCTGGAGAGGACACGGCAGCCAGCGTATCGAGCCGATCGTGGATGATGGACAGGTGACGACCGACCCCACCCCACCCGCCGCGGACGATTCCGTCGACCAGACCGATGTCCGACCGCGGCCCAGAATGTGGCTGGTGTTGCTGATTGTCGCCGCGATCGTGTTGACCGCCGACCTCATCACCAAGATCCTCGCCGTCGCCCTCATCGAGCCCGGCGATCCCGTCGAGATCATCGGCGACACCGTCACCTTCAAACTCGTTCGCAACAGCGGCGCCGCGTTCTCGATGGCCACCGGCTACACCTGGATTCTGACGATCGTCGCCCTTGCGGTGGTCGTGGGCATCATCCGCTACAGCAAGCGACTCGGGTCGATCTGGTGGGCCCTGGGCCTCGGCCTGGTGCTCGGCGGTGCGCTGGGCAATCTGATCGACCGGATCTTCCGTGCGCCGGGCCCCCTGCGCGGGCACGTTGTGGACTTCATGTCCGTCGGCTGGTGGCCGGTGTTCAACATCGCCGATTCGGCGGTCGTGTGCGGTGCGGTGCTGCTGGTCGGTCTGACCTTGTTCGGGTTCGAGTTCGACGGCACCCGCACCGGAAAGAATGCACCGCCGGAGTCTGAGGCGGACCTGTCCGCACCGCAGGAGTCGGAGAGTGCGTCGAATCCGTCGGCGAACGAGCGGTCCGAGGCCTCGGACAACGGCAAGCGACAGGAACGTTGATGCGCGAAGCACGATCCATGCCGATTCCCGAAGGGCTCGAGGGCATGCGGCTCGACGCCGGGGTGGCACGCCTGCTCGGTCTCTCCCGCACCGTGGCGGCCACCCTGGCCGATGACGGGGACATCAGTGTCGACGGTGTCGCGGTGGGTAAGTCGCACAAACTGGTCGGCGGGCAGTGGCTTGATGTCCTGTTGCCCGCACCCGCCCGGGTACTCGCCATCGAGGCCCAACCGGTCGAGGGTATGGAGATCATCTACTCCGATGACGACATCGTGGTCGTGGACAAACCGGTCGGGGTGGCCGCCCATGCATCGGTGGGCTGGACCGGATCGACCGTGATCGGCGGCCTCGTCGCCGCGGGTTTCCGAATCTCCACGTCGGGTTCCCAAGAGCGACAGGGCATCGTGCACCGTCTCGACGTCGGGACGTCCGGGGTGATGGTCGTGGCGGTCTCCGAGCGGGCCTACACCTTGCTCAAGCGGGCCTTCAAGCAGCGGACCGTCGACAAGCGATACCACGCCATCGTGCAGGGACATCCCGACCCTCCGAGTGGCACCATCGACGCACCCATCGGCCGCAGCCGGGGCAATGACTGGAAGTTCACCGTCTCCGCCACGGGAAAGCCGAGTATCACCCACTACGACACGGTCGAGATGTTCCGTTCGGCAAGCCTGCTCGACGTCCATCTCGAGACCGGCCGGACCCATCAGATTCGGGTGCATTTCTCCGCCTTGCACCACCCGTGCTGCGGCGACCTGACCTACGGCGCCGACCCGGTGCTCTCCAAGCGTTTGGGGCTCGAGCGGCAATGGCTGCACGCCCGAGCGCTGTCTTTCGCTCATCCTTCCGACGGTCGACTGGTGGAGTTCACGAGTCCGTATCCCGCCGATCTCCAGCACGCGCTGGACGAATTGCGGGCCGGTTAGCTCGGTGAACTCCGCCGCCCGTACCGCATGTGCCGTGGTGCTCGTCGTGGGGGTGCTCGTCGCAGGGCTCTATGTCGTCGGCCGGCTCAACCCGGTACCCGCTCCGGTGATCGCCGGCGATGTGCTCGGCCCGGACAACGGCGAGGAGGTATCGGCGTATCTCGTCCGTGCCGAGGCCTCGCTGAGCGGTGCGGATGACGAGCGGTGGGCGCTGATCTCGTTGGCGAGTCCCATGGAGACCATGGCCGTCTGGTCGCTGACCCAGAACGTGTCGACGCCGGCCCTCTCGATATTGTCGCAGAGCATTTTCAACGTGCCGATCGATCGCGTGCAGACGCCGACCGTGGCGGTACCCAGCGGCAACACCGAATCGTCCTTCATCGCCTCGTCTCAGGTCGCCGCGGAATCGGTACGTCAGCGGTCCACCGGTACCGAACGCGCCCGCGCCGTCGGCGAGGTCGCCGCAGCGCGCCTGCGCGCGGGCTGTGTGTGCGTGATCGGCGTCGTGGTGCGGGCGTCACTCGATCGGCTGCGGACGTTGGCCGAGACGTCGCAGGTACGGGCTGTGCAGGCGCTACCCGCAGACGCCTCTGCCGGGCTCTTTTCTGTGGTCCCGTTGTTGCCGACGATGACGACCGTTGTCGCACCGACCCCTGACGATGGACCGATTCCTGCAGCGTAGGTCGTTATAGGGTGTCCCCTAGAAATCGACGAGATGGATGGACACAGACCAGGCGGGGCGCAACTCGAGCGCGGTGCCCGCGGGCCGATAGGGGAGATCATGTTGCAGCCGGGGTCCTGGATCGCCGGTTACCGGGTGGAGCGGGCGCTCGGCAGCGGTGGGATGGGTGCCGTCTACCTCGCGAAACATCCGGAACTGCCGCGCAGCGACGCGATCAAGGTTCTTGGCGAGCAGGTCGGTGAGGACGAGCAATTCCGCAAGCGCTTCCTGCGTGAGGCAGAGGTCGCCGCCGGGCTTGATCACCCGAACATCGTGACCATCTACAACCGCGGACGCAGCGACGGCATGCTGTGGATTTCGATGCAGTACGTCGCGGGTACCGACTGCGCGCAAGAACTGCACCGGACACAGGAGAAGGCCGGTGCGCAGGTCGGGCTGCCACCCGAGCGGGTGGTCCGGATCGCGTCGGAGATCGCGCGAGGGCTGGACTACGCCCATCGCAAGCAGCTACTGCACCGTGACATCAAACCTGCCAACATCTTGCTGTCCGAGGTCGATGGAAGCCTCGATCCCAGCCTGGCCGACGAACAGCGGGTATTGCTCACCGACTTCGGCGTGGCGAAGGCTGCGAACGAGACCGAGTCGCTCACGGTCGTCGGCACCGTGCTGGCGACGTTGTCGTACGCGTCGCCCGAACAACTCAAGGGACAGCAGGTCGACCCTCGGACCGATCAATATTCGCTGGCGGCGACGACCTTTCATCTCATCGCCGGTCGGGTGCCGTTCAAGGGTGACAGCACCGCCGATGTCATCACCGGGCATCTGAGCAAACCTGTTCCCAAGTTGTCGGAGCTGGTGCCCGCGGTCCCTCCGGCCGTGGACTCGGTGATCGCCAAGGCGATGGCGAAGGAAGCCGATGACCGTTTCGCCAATTGCCGACAGTTCACCGATGCCTTGCAATCTGCCTTCCGACAGAGCGCCGGTCAGGCCTCGTATCACAGCGCGCCCACCCGGTCGTCGTCGAATCCGTCGAGACCGGGTCAGCAGGGCGCGACGCGGTATTCGACACCGCTGCCGAGGCAGGCCGGTTCCGGATCACACACGCCCGCTCAAAGTTCCCACTACGGCAAGGGTGCCCAGTATGGCCAGAGCTCCCTCTACGGCCAGAGCTCCCAATACGGCCAGGTCTCGCGTCCCGGACAGGGGGCCTCTCAGCATTCCGGGCCCCAGCAGAACTCGCCGCACCACCAGGGTGCGCCGCACCGCGCCGGTGGCAGGGATGCCCAGTCGGGCTCGAACGCCGTGATGATCGCGCTGTTCATCGGGTTGGTGGTCATCGCCATCGCCATCTTGGTGGCGATCCTCCTCGTCGCCTGAGCCGTACTCGTCGCCCGAGCCGTACTCGTCGCCCGAGCCGTTCTGGGGCGACGGTGGGGAGGTCTCGATCCGAGTCACATCCGACCCACCGTCACCACTTCGGTGTCGCTGCGCCGCGCCTGTCGAACAGCGTCGGTGGCCCCGCCTAGACTGAGAGTTCTTGCGGCGTCGGAGTGATCTCGGCAGACCGCAGGCGTTCGTGGGTTCGAAATGAGAGGCGACGCGTGTCGGATTCGTTTGTCCATCTGCACAACCACACCGAGTACTCGATGCTCGACGGGGCGGCCAAGGTCAGCCCCATGATCGCCGAGGCCAAGCGCCTCGAGATGACGTCGATCGGCATGACCGACCACGGAAACATGTTCGGCGGCAGCGAGTTCTACAACGTCGCGACCAAGATGGACATCAAGCCGATCATCGGTATCGAGGCGTACATCGCGCCGGAGTCGCGGTTCAACACCAAGCGGGTGCTATGGGGCAACCGGGATCAGAAGGGTGACGACGTCTCCGGTAGTGGCGCCTACACCCACATGACGATGGTGGCCGAGAACGCGACGGGCCTGAAGAACTTGTTCAAGCTGTCCTCGCTCGCCTCGATCGAGGGTCAGCTCGGTAAGTGGTCACGTATGGACGCGGAGATCATCGCCTCCCACGCCGAAGGCATCATCGCGACCACCGGGTGTCCCTCAGGTGAGGTGCAGACCCGCTTGCGCCTCGGCCACGACCAGGAGGCCCTCGAGGCCGCGGCCAAGTGGCAGGACATCTTCGGCAAGGAGAACTTCTTCCTCGAGCTGATGGAGCACGGCCTCGAGATCGAGAGCCGCGTCCGCGAAGGGCTGCTCGAGATCGGCCGCAAACTCGGGATCCCGCCGCTGGTGACCAACGACTGTCACTACGTCACCAAGGGGCATGCCGCCAGCCACGAGGCGTTGCTGTGTGTCCAGACCGGCAAGACGCTCTCGGACCCGACCCGCTTCAAGTTCGACGGCGACGGCTACTACCTCAAATCCGCCGCCGAGATGCGCGAGCTCTGGGACTCCGAGGTCCCGGGTGGTTGTGACAACACCCTGCTCATCGGCGAGCGGGTGCAGAGCTACGCCGAGGTCTTCGAGCACCGCGACCGGATGCCGGTCTTCCCGGTGCCGGAAGGACAGACCCAGCAGACCTGGCTGCGCAAAGAGGTCGCCGAAGGTCTCAAGAACCGGCGGTTCCCCGGTCGCGAGGTGCCGCAGGAGTACCTCGAACGCGCCAACTACGAACTCGACGTCATCATCCAGATGGGTTTTCCCGCGTACTTTCTCGTCGTCGGTGACCTCATCCGCCACGCGAACGAGGTCGGGATCCGGGTGGGTCCGGGTCGCGGTTCCGCCGCCGGATCACTGGTGGCCTGGGCTCTGGGCA
Source organism: Williamsia soli (assembly GCF_017377795.1). Taxonomy (GTDB): domain Bacteria; phylum Actinomycetota; class Actinomycetes; order Mycobacteriales; family Mycobacteriaceae; genus Williamsia; species Williamsia soli. Next base: position 482,125 of record NZ_JAFRDR010000004.1, read on the forward strand.
TCACGAACATCGACCCCATCCCGTACGGACTGCTCTTCGAGCGATTCCTCAACCCCGAGCGTGTGTCGATGCCCGACATCGACATCGACTTCGACGACCGCCGCCGGGCAGACATGGTGCGGTACGCGACCGAGCGCTGGGGCAGCGACAAGGTGGCCCAGGTCATCACCTTCGGCACCATCAAGACCAAGGCCGCCATCAAGGACTCGGCCCGCGTCCAGTTCGGTCAGCCCGGGTACGCGATCGCCGACCGGATCGCGAAGGCGCTGCCACCGCCGATCATGGCCAAGGACATCACCATCGCCGGCATCACCGACAGCTCGCACGAGCGGTACAAAGAGGCCAGCGAGGTCCGCCAGCTGATCGAGACCGACCCGGACGTCAAGAAGATCTATGACACCGCGCTGGGGCTGGAAGGCCTGATCCGCAACGCGGGCGTACACGCCTGCGCGGTGATCATGTCGTCCGAGCCGCTGACCGAGGCGATCCCCGTCTGGAAGCGTGCCCAGGACGGCGCCATCATCACCGGCTGGGATTACCCGTCCTGTGAGGCCATCGGGCTGCTGAAGATGGACTTCCTGGGGCTTCGCAACCTCACGGTCATCGGCGATGCGATCGACAACCTCAAACTCAACCGCGACATGGATCTGGACCTGGATTCGTTGCCGTTGGACGATCCCAAGACCTATGAACTGCTGGCCAGGGGCGACACGCTGGGCGTCTTCCAGCTCGACGGTGGCCCGATGCGCGAGCTCCTCAAGCGCATGCAGCCCACCGGTTTCGGGGACATCGTCGCCGTCCTCGCGCTGTACCGCCCCGGCCCGATGGGTATGAACGCCCACAACGACTATGCCGATCGCAAGAACAACCGGCAGCCCGTCTCGCCCATCCACCCCGAACTCGAGGAACCCCTCAAAGAGATCCTTGCCGACACCTACGGCCTGATCGTCTACCAAGAGCAGATCATGCAGATCGCCCAGAAGGTCGCCGGATACTCGCTCGGTCAGGCCGACCTCCTGCGTCGCGCCATGGGTAAGAAGAAGCTGTCCGAGCTCGAAAAAGCGTATGCCGGTTTCCGCCAGGGCATGCTGGACAACGGCTTCTCCGAGGCGGCCATCAAGGCGCTGTGGGACACCATCCTCCCGTTCGCCGGCTACGCCTTCAACAAATCGCACGCCGCCGGCTACGGCCTGGTCTCGTTCTGGACTGCCTACCTCAAGGCGAACTATCCGGCCGAGTACATGGCCGGTCTGCTCACCTCCGTGGCCGACGACAAGGACAAGGCCGCAATCTATCTGGCCGACTGCCGTCGGCTGGGTATCACCGTGCTGCCGCCCGACGTCAACGAGTCACAGCAGAACTTCGCCGCGGTCGGCGGCGACATCCGCTTCGGCCTGGCCGCGGTGCGCAACGTCGGTACGGGCGTGGTGGCCTCGATCCTGGCTGCGCGGGAAGAGAAGTCGAACTTCACGAGTTTCTCGGATTATCTGGGCAAGATCAGCGTCACGGCCTGCAACAAGAAGGTCACCGAGTCCCTCATCAAGGCGGGGGCGTTCGACTCCCTCGGCCATGCCCGAAAGGGCCTCTTTCTCGTGCACGCCGATGCCGTCGATGCGGTTCTGGGCACCAAGAAGGCCGAGGCGGTCGGTCAATTCGACCTGTTCGGTGATGCCGGTGGCGGCGAAGGTGTGACCGACGACGCCTTCGCGGTCAAGGTGCCGGAAGAAGAGTGGGACACCAAACACAAACTCGCACTGGAGCGCGAGATGCTGGGACTCTACGTGTCCGGGCATCCGCTGAACGGCGTCGAGCACGTCATCTCCGCGCAGACCGACACCTCGATCAGCTCGTTGCTGGAGGGCAACGTCAAGGACGGCGCCCAGATCGTCATCGGCGGAATCATCTCGGCGGTCACCCGACGGGTGAACAAGAAGGGCGAGTCCTATGCCGTCGTGCAGATCGAGGACATGGTCGGTGGGGTCGAGGTGTACTTCTTCCCGCGCGCCTATCAGGCCTACGGCATGGACATCGCCTCCGATGCGGTCGTCCTGGTCAAGGCTCGGGTGAACCTGCGCGACGACAGTATGATGATCTCCGCCAATGATCTTGCGGTGCCGGATCTTTCGCACGTGGGTGTGGACAAGCCCCTCTCGCTGATCATGCCGACCAGGCTGTGCACCGCGGACCGGGTCAGCGCTCTCAAGCAGGTGCTGGTGCGTCATCCGGGGACAGCCGACGTGCATGTGCGGCTGGTCAGCGGCAACAAGCAGACCACTCTGAAGCTCGACGATCAACTACGCGTGAACCCGACGTCGGCGCTGATGGGCGACCTGAAAGCATTGCTCGGACCGGCCTGTATGGCCAGCTGACCCTGCCCCCGGCCTGGAATACTGGACTCGCGAGTGTGGTTGACGGAAAGCGACGCTTCACGCGCTCCCGAGACCTCGGGTGCAGGTGAGAACAACATGGAGGTTGATCGATGCCACTTCAGGGCGAGTACGAGCCGAGTACCAGCGATTGGGCACGGGAACAGGCCGAGAAGTACGAGAAGTCTGGCGGCACCGAAGGCACGGAGCTCAACGGTATGCCGGTCGTGGTCCTGACCACTGTCGGTAACAAGTCGGGCAAGCTTCGCAAGTCCCCACTGATGCGTGTCGAGCACGACGGGAAGTACGCGGTGGTCGCCTCACTCGGTGGTGCTCCGAAGAACCCGGTCTGGTACTACAACGTGGTCGCGCACCCGCAGGTCGAACTGCAGGACGGTCCGAATGTGCAGGACATGGTCGCTCGTGAGATCACCGGCGACGAGAAGGCGCTGTGGTGGGAGCGGGCCGTGGCAGCTTTCCCCCCGTACGCCGACTACCAGGAGAAGACGGACCGGGAGATCCCGGTGTTCGTCCTCGAACCCGTGAAGTAATTTCTGTTGGGGTGGCGCGAGACGAAGCCGAAGGCGGAGCTCGACCAGATCGTCTGAGACGAAGCCGAAGGCGGAGCTCGACCAGATCGTCTGAGACGATTGGTGGCGTGACTATCGGACAGCCGGTCGACTCGACCACCACATCGCACGGACACACGGCTCTGGACGCCGCCGCCATCGACGCGGCGGCCGAGCGGATCGGCGGTGTGGTGGTCGCGACTCCCCTCCAGATCTCGGAGCGTCTGTCTGCGGCCACAGGTGCGCAGGTGTACGTCAAGCGCGAGGATTTGCAGTCGGTGCGGTCGTACAAGATCCGCGGCGCCTACAACGTGATGTCGATGCTCACCGAGGCCGAACGAGCCGCCGGGGTGGTGGCGGCGAGCGCGGGGAATCACGCACAGGGTGTCGCGTATGCGGCCCGCACCATGAAGATCCGTAGCAGGATCTACGTGCCGACCAGTACGCCGAAGCAGAAGCGCGATCGGATCCGTTGGCACGGAGGGGATTTCGTCGAGCTGATTTCGGTGGGCGACACCTATGATGCCGCGGCCGCGGCGGCGCAGGCCGATGTCCTCGAAACCGGAGCCACCTGGATCCACGCTTTCGACGACACCCGCACCGCCGCTGGTCAGGGGACGATCTCGAAAGAGATCGTCGAGCAGCTGGGACGGATGCCGGATCTGGTCATCGTTCCGGTCGGCGGCGGCGGCGCCATCGCCGGCATGACCACCTATCTTCGTTCGCTCAGTGACGAGGTCCGCATCGTCGGTGTGGAGCCGACCGGTGCTGTGTCATTGTCTGCAGCTCTGGTCGACGGTGGACCGGTCACCCTCAGCGACATAGACCCCTTCGTCGACGGTGCCGCGGTCAAACGGATCGGCGGACTCGGGCATCGGGTGATGTCGCAGGCCGGTGCCACGGTCGCTCAGCATCCCGATCTGCCGCCGTCAGCCACCGTTCATCGTGGCCACGAGAAGCTGCCGGCCGGTGCCGTGCACGTCACCCACGTCGATGAGGGTGCGATCTGTTCGGCGATGCTCGAGCTCTATCAGAACGAAGGCATCATCGCCGAGCCGGCAGGAGCACTTGCTGTGACAGCGCTCGAAGATCTGCCCATAGAACCGGGGTGGACGGTTGTGTGCCTGTTGTCAGGTGGAAACAACGATGTGTCCCGCTACAACGAGGTCATCGAGCGGTCGCTGGTCCACCGGGGGCTCAAGCACTATTTCCTGGTGGACTTCCCGCAGGAGCCCGGCGCGTTGCGAGGTTTCCTCAACGAGGTGCTGGGTCCCGACGACGACGTCACCTTGTTCGAGTACGTCAAACGCAACAACCGCGAGACCGGCGCTGCCCTGGTGGGTGTCGAACTCGGTGCACCCGGCGGACTCAGTCCGCTCTTGGATCGTATGAACAGTTCGCGCTTGACCTGCGAGCGGCTCGAACCGGGATCACCGGCCTACCGCTACCTGACCTGACCCCACACGCGCCACGTATCGGAAGACGCGCCACCTACACGTGCAGGTGGCGCGTCTTCCGATTTCCGGCTCGTTGGTGGTCAGGCGCGGCGGACGACCACGGCATTGTGCCCACTCAGGGTGCCGTCGTCCGAGGGTGGTTCCCACGCGAGGAGCACGTCGCCACGGAAGGGATTCGGGACCGGTGTCTCGGTCAGTGTCACGACGGTGGTGAGCGCACCTCGGTGCATGGCGAACCACATGCCTTCGGAGTCGAAATCGATGGCGACCGAGGCGAAGTCGTCGTCCGAGAATTCTGGTTCGCCCTTACGCAGGGCGATGAGGGCGCGGTAGAACTCGAGTACCCGCGCGTGTCCGGGCGCGTCGATCTCGTCCCAGCGGAGCTTGGATCGCTCGAATGTCTCAGGGTCCTGTGGGTCGGGAACCTCGTCCGCATCCCACCCGTGCTCGGCGAACTCGGCTTTGCGCCCGTTGGCGGTGGCCTCGCCCAATTCGGGTTCGGGATGGGAGGTGAAGAACTGGAACGGCGAGCTCGCTGCCCATTCCTCGCCCATGAACAGCATCGGTGTGAACGGAGAGGTCAGGACCAGTGCCGCCTTCGCGGCCAACTGTCCCGGAGTCAGATATGCGCTGGGGCGATCACCGATCGCGCGGTTACCGATCTGATCGTGATTGCACGTGTAGACGACGAGAGATGTGGTCGCGACATGCTGCGGATCGATCGGGCGACCGTGCCGTCTGCGTCGGAACGATGAGTATGTCAGTGCGTGAAAGAAACCTTCGCGCAGCACTTTTGACAAACACTCCAGACTGCCGAAATCTGCGTAGTACCCCTGCCGCTCGCCGGAGATGGTGGTGTGGATGGCATGGTGGCCGTCATCGCTCCATTGGGCGGCGAGGCCGAATCCGCCCTCCGACCGCGCGGTGATCAACTTCGGATCGTTGAGATCGCTCTCCGCGATCAGCGCCAGCGGCCTGCCGACGCGTCGGGAGAGTTCGTCGGTCCGAATCTGCAGTTCCTCCAGCAGGTGGAGTGCGGTCCGGTCGACGAGCGCGTGTACTGCGTCGAGTCGCAGGCCGTCCACGTGGAACACCTCGAGCCATCGGAGTGCGGAGCCCAGGATGTATTCGCGGACCTCGTCGGAGTCGGCCTCGTCCAGGTTCACCGACTGTCCCCATGAGGTGGCGCCCGTGGTCAGATACGGCCCGAACTCGGGAAGATAGTTGCCGGATGGCCCGAGATGGTTGTACACGGCGTCGACGATGACGCCGAGACCTCGTAGGTGGCACGCGTTCACGAACCGCGCCAGTGCGTCGGGTCCGCCGTAGGTTTCCTGGACCGCGTACCAGCCGACTCCGTCGTACCCCCAGTTGTGGGTGCCGTTGAAGGCGTTCACCGGCATCAGCTCGACGAAGTCGACTCCCAACTCGACCAGGTGATCGAGTCGATCGATAGCACTGTCGAGGGTGCCGGCGGTGGTGAAGGTGCCGATGTGCAGTTCGTAGATCACCGCGCCTGCGATAGGACGCCCCGTCCACGTGGAGTCGGACCAGATCTCCGGATCGACTTCGTGAACCTGGGACAGCCCGTGCACCCCGTCCGGCTGCCGGGTGGACCGGGGGTCGGGCCGTGGATCCGCGGCGTCATCGATCAGGTAGCCGTACCTGGCACCGGCTTCGGCGGAGACCGGGGATTCCCACCAGCCTCCGTCTGTCGGGCGCATCTCGTGGGTGCGGTCGTCGATCACTACGCGAAGCTGCCGGGCGTCGGGGGCCCATACCGGAAGATTGGTCACCTCTGAACGGTAGTTGGTGGGCCACGTCGATGCCGAGCGGAGGGGCGGCCGGGGTCGCCGTCCGAATCCGGTAAGTTAACCGGGAATCGCGGCGTTGATACGCTTTGCGGCGTTGATGAGTTAATGTGACAACGCCTGATTCAGATCCAGGTGAACAGAGTCTCCGCTGCACAACGCATAACTTTCGTTATGGTGACGAGTTCTTCGGATAAATAACGCGTTAGTCGGATGCTCCGATTAGCTATGTGGCACTATGAGCGAACTCATACGCACCGGGTGCGTGTGACGGGGACAACGAAGGCAGGGTGTGAGTACAGCAACCGTGGCGGCAGGTGCAGGGGGCACTTCGCGAACGCGTGGTCGTTTCGGGCCGCTACGTCGGTGGTTCCGCGAGCACGTGATCGCCTCGTTCGAGACATTCGGGCGTCAGATGACGCTCTTCCTCGAGGTCTTCAAAGTGCTGTTCGTCGATATAGCCAAACGGCGATTTCCGTTCGGCGAGTTCATCCGGCAGTGCGCGTTCATGGCCAACACGTCCGTGATGCCGACGCTGTTGGTGGCCATCCCGGTAGGGGTCATCGTGTCGATCCAGGTCGGCAACATCGCCAACCAGATCGGCGCAACGTCGTTCTCGGGAGCCGCCACCGGGCTCGGCGTGATCCGCCAAGGCGCGCCGCTGGTGACCTCGCTGCTACTGGCAGGGGCAGTAGGCTCGGCCATCGCCGCCGATCTCGGATCCCGCACCATCCGCGACGAGATCGATGCGATGAAAGTGATGGGCGTCAATCCGGTCCAGCGGCTGATCTCCCCACGACTCCTCGCCACGATGGTGGTCAGTTTTCTGCTGTGCGGCTTCGTCTGCTTCATCGGCTTCGTCACCGGTTATGTGTTCAACGTCTACTTCCAAGGCGGAACGCCGGGTAGTTACACCGGCACCTTTGCGTCCTTTGCATCCCCGGCCGACCTCGCGTTCGCCATCACCAAGGCGGTCATCTTCGGCGCCATCGTTGCGGTGGTCGCCTGCGACCGTGGACTCACGACGAAGGGCGGGCCCTCTGGAGTCGCCAACTCGGTCAACGCCGCAGTGGTGAACTCTGTGATCCTGCTGTTCACCGTGAACGTGATCCTCACCCAGATCTTCGCCGTGGTAGTCCCGACGAGGGTGGTCTAGATGGTCGCGTCCAAGTACACGCCCCCGGTCCTCAAGCCGCTGGAGTGGAGTAAGAAACTCTACGAAACTCCGCGTGACCTGTTGGTCCTCATGGGGCACCAGCTCACCTTCCTGGTGCGCTCGGTCGGTGCGGTGCCGATCGCCTTCAAGCACTACAGCAAAGAGATCTGGCGGCTGCTGTCCGACGTGACGTGGGGCAATGGGGCGATCGTGGTCGGTGGCGGCACCATCGGCGTCATCATCCTGCTGGGGGTGATGGGCGGGGCCACGGTCGGTATCGAGGGTTACACCGCACTGAACCTGCTCGGTATGTCACCGGTGACCGGCGCGATTTCCGCCTTTGCGACAACCCGCGAACTCGGCCCCCTGTTGGCCGCGGTCGCGTTCACGGCCCAGTCGGGGTGTCGTTTCACGGCACAACTCGGTTCGATGCGCATCAGCGAGGAGATCGATGCCCTCGAATCCATCGCGATTCGTCCGATGCCGTACCTCGTCACGACCCGCATGATCGCCGCCGTCATCTCGATCATCCCGCTGTACACGGTCTCACTGGCCGCGAATTATCTGGCGTGCCAGTTCATGTTCCAGATCCAGAGCGGTCAGGGGCGGGGTGCGTATCTGTCGTACTTCTACCAGTTCATCTTGTCGAAGGACATGGTGTATTCGGTCATCAAAGTGGTGGTGTTCGTGCTCCTCACCACCTTCATCCAGTGCTACTACGGCTTCTTCGCCTCGGGTGGACCAGAAGGCGTCGGGGTGGCGGCCGGCCACGCCATTCGGCTCGCGATCATCGTGCTGGTGTTCGCGAATCTGCTGTTGACCCTGGTGTTCTGGGGTCTGTCGCCGGGTATCAGGATTTCGGGGTGAACGCATGTTTGTAGACACAACCGGGCGCAACCCCTCCACGGCGCAGTACGCCCTGCGTGGAGTCGTGTTCCTCATCGTCGTCGCACTGGTCCTGGTGGGATTGATGCTGCGGTACCAGGGCACGTTCGAAACCAAGGTCGAGGTGACAGCCACCCTCGACGACATCGGCGACGGCTTGGTCAGCCAGGCCGACGTGCGTTACAACGGTCTGATCGTGGGTTCGGTGACCTCCATCGACGCGACAGAGACCAACCTGTCCGACGTCAACATCGAGATCGTTCCCGAGCAGGCCGAGGGTATTCCGGCGAACGTGACGGCCCGCACGGTGCCGAGCAATTTGTTCGGCGTCAACTCCATCGAACTCATCCCACCGGCCGATCCGAAGGGGCATCTGTCGAACGGCAGCAAGGTGGTGGCCGACGAATCCAAAGAGACGATCGCGCTGCAATCGGTCCAGAACGACCTGCGCGAACTGTTCACCGCCGTGCCACCCGAGCAGATCGGGCGGGTCCTGGGGACGATTGCCGACACCTTGCGTGGCGGCGGAAATGTGTTCAGCGCGTTCGTCGGAACACTCAATCAGTACTGGGAGCAGATCAACGCGCAATTCCCTGACGGTGCACCTCCAGGATTCGACAACTTCAACGACTCCTTGCGCGGGATCGAGCAGTCGACCCCGCAACTCCTCGACGCGATGGGGCGCGCGGTGATCCCGTCGATCACGATCATCGAGCGCCAGCGTGAACTGGCAGGGACGTTGACCGCAGCCCAGGGCATGATCGACAGGATCCAAACCCTGTTCGCCCGCAACGGGGACTCGGGTATCCAGATCGTGGAAAACCTCAACACCATGACAGGCGCGATCGCGGTCGATTCTGAAGCGTTGCCCGGCGCGCTTCGCGCTCTCAACAATCTCGCAGGCAAGGTGCTCACGGTGTTCACGGGCGTCAACGGCAAGCCGCAACTCAACATCGGGGTCAGCTTCAGTCCGTTTGTGATGTACAACAGGCAGAACTGTCCGGTGTACGACGGCGGAAAGTACGGGATGACCAGGGGGCCGGGGTGTTCGGGTCCGGGTACGGGTACCGGCCCGACGAGTTCAGGGCCGCTCGTCATCACCCCGAGCAGCGCACAGGGTGACCTGGACGTGGTCCCGGCGGACACGCCCGTCGCGGTCACCACGGCGAGTGACAACAAGACACTCAAGGCCGCACTCGAGCGGGAACCCTCGGCCGCGGACACCCTGATGCTCGGCCCACTCGTGCAGTCGGTCCAGGTCGCCGAAGGTGGTGAGGGCTGATGGGTTACAGCAAGCCGCTCATCGGATTCAGCCTGTTCGCGGTGCTCGCACTCGTGCTGACCTGGACGATCTGGTCGACCCTGGAGCGATCGGTTCCCGGCGAGACCAACGAGTTCACAACGTATTTCAACGATGCCTCCGGCCTGCACGAAGGCGATGACGTCCGGATGGCCGGTGTTCGCGTCGGCCGGGTGGCGTCGATCGAACTCGACACCGATCGCGCCGAGGTGACCTTCGAGGTTCAGAAAGATCAGTCGATCTACTCCAACACCAGGGCGTCGATCAAGTACCAGAACCTGATCGGGCAGCGGTACGTCGGGCTCGACCTGGTCGAGGACGCCGAGCAGAGGCGACTGTCACCGGGATCGACCTTGAAGGAACCCTCGCAGGACTCGTTCGACGTCTCTGCGTTACTCGCCGGGTTTCAGCCCGTCTTCGACACCCTTGATCCGGATCAGGTGAATGCGTTGTCGGAGAGCTTGGTTCAAACGTTCCAGGGCAACGAGGTCTCGCTGAGCTACACCATTGAACAGGTCGGTAAAGTGGCCACCAATTTCGCCGACAACGACCAGGTGATCGGGGCCGTGATCACCAATCTCAGTGCGGTCATGGGGGATCTGAGCAAGCAGGGCGAACAGATGCAAGAGCTCGTCGCCAATCTCGCCGGACTGATCGAAGGCCTCAACGCCAACTCGCCTGCGCTCGGGTCGGCAGTGCAGAGCATCGGCAGTGCGACCGACCGGCTCGGCAACCTGCTCGGCACGATCCGTCCCGATGTCCAGGAGTTGGGTCAGGACCTCAAGAACACCACCGACCGCATGATCGACATCGGTCCCAAGCTCGATCAGCTCGCGATCGATCTCCCTCTGTTCCTGGTGCACTTCCCGATGGTCATGGGCGAAGGTGCCTACCTCAACATCTATGCGTGCGAGCTGGATGTGTCGATCGGAGGAGTTCTGTTCCCGCCGGGTTTGATCAGCCAGATCGGTGGCACCAACCACTCGGTGGTGTGTCGATGAGCCGGGCGGGGGCAGTGGGCCGCAGCTGGCGCAGCCATCGATTCTTCTGGCTCGGTGCGATCGGTACGGTGGTGCTGATCGTGATCGTGTTCGCGACGTTCGCCATCTCGGACTCGGGAATCGGCAAGCGGGAGTACACCGCTGACTTCTCACAGGCCGGTGGCATCCGGCCCGGCGACAAGGTGCGGGTCGCGGGCATCGACGTCGGTGAGGTGTCGAAGACCGAGTTGGCACGTGACCACGTCACGCTGACGATGGAGGTCGACAAGAAGGTCGAGGTGCGCGACGACGGGTCCGCCGAGATCAAGCTGTCGACGCTGCTCGGTCAGCGCTATGTCGACATCAGGATCGGTGACTCCACCGCACCCCTCGAAGGATCACGGATCCCGCTGACCCAGGTTCCCTACGACCTGCAGGAAACCATCGAGCGCGGGACGCCCATACTCGCCGGCGTCAACGCCGAAGAACTCAGTGACAGCGTCAGCGCCCTGAACAGTCAGCTCAAAGATGCGCCCGGGGTCACCCGGACGACGTTGGACGCACTCACCGAGATGTCGAAGGTGATCAGCAACCGCAGCGACCAGATCAATCTGCTCATCAAGGACACCGAGACGGTGACCGATGTGATCAACAGCAGCCAATACCAGCTGTCCGTCATCGTCGGCCAGGGGCAGCTGCTGGCGCAGAAGATCGCCACCCGCCAGCAGTTGGTGGTCCAGCTACTCGACGGCGTCGCGAATCTTGCCCAGCAGATGGAAGCGATGGGCGCGGAGAACAACAACCAGTTCGCGCCGTTGATCGGCAACCTCAACACCGTCTCCGAAGGACTCGAGAAGAACCGGGACAATCTGCGGCACATGCTCGAGGTGCTGCCGCTGACGGTGCGGTCGATCGCCAACACCACCGGATCCGGACCGTACGCGATGGGATATCTGCCGTGGGGCATCTTCCCCGACAATTGGCTCTGCGCAGCCCGGGTGGTGAACGGATGCTGAATCGATCTGTCGGACAACTACGCCGGACCATCACTGTCGTCACAGTGCTGATGAGCACCGCACTGATCGCGGCCGGGTGCACCTTGATTCCGGCAGACCTGAAACATGCGGTGGGGCAATCGATCAAGGTGACCGCCTACTTCGAGAGCGTGGCCGGTCTCTACGCCGACAACGACATCGACGTGCTGGGCATGCCGGTCGGGCGGGTGCTGTCGATCACCCCGCAGGGTGGCCGCGTCAAGGTCGAGTTCACAGTCGACAAAGACATTCCGATCCCCGCCGACGCCACGGCCGCGATCATCAACACCTCCCTGGTGACCACCCGCCACATCGAGCTCTCGCCGCCGTATTCCGAGGGACCAAAACTGCAAGACGGTGACGTCATCACCGACGCGAAGAGCCCGGTCGAGATCGGCACCCTGTTCGACACCGTCGACAACCTGGTCGAGCAGTTCGAGGCCGATCCGGACGGAAACGGTCCACTGAGCGACATGCTGTCGATCAGCTCGGGAATCTTCGGTGGCAACGGAGCTCGCATGAAGGCCGCGATCGACGAACTGAGCAAAGCGGCCCAGGTCGGTGTCGACAACGGCGACGCACTGGTCGAGGTCATCAAGAACATGGATCAGCTGACGTCGGTACTGGTCGAGAACTACCCGAAGATGACTGCGTTCTCCTCCTCGATCACCCAGGTGTCGCAGATGCTCGGTGATCAGGCGCCCGGACTGCAGGCGACCATGGAAGGTCTCAACCAGACCCTGAACAACACCGCGACCTTTCTCGAAGGCAACACCACCACACTTGGTGGCTCGATGGGACGGTTGGCTGCCGTGATCAGCAACCTCAGTGACTACTCCCGGCAACTCGTCGACACGATCGACGTGGCGCCCTTGGCATTCGACAACCTCGCGAACTCGGTCTCCGTCGAACAGCGGGCCTGGCGAGCGCAGGTGTTGATCGACAAGTCGTTGTTCGACAACGAGCTGCTCTCGACGTTCTGTGAGGCCATCAACTTGCAGCAAGACGGTTGCCGGACAGGAAAGTTGACCGGCTTCGGCCCCGATCTGGGCGTGTTCTCGGCTCTTGTGGAGATGACCAAATGAGCGCGCTCTCCGGTGGCGCCCACAGGGCGAAGGCCGCCGTCGTCACCGGTCTGGCCGGAATGATGTTGCTGTCCGGGTGTGGGGTGATACCCGGCCTGACAATCGATCAGATCCCGTTGCCTGCGCCCGGTGGCGTCGGCGGCGGTTACGAGATCAAGGGTTCCTTCGGCAACGCCCTGAATCTGCCGTCGCGGGCGAAGGTCAAGCTCAACGGCAACGACGTCGGCCTCGTGGAGTCGATCTCGGCGAACAACTACGCCGCCGACATCACGATGCTGGTTCGCAAGGACATCGAGTTGCCGGTGGGGACCGGCGCCGAATTGCGTCAGGGCACGCCGCTCGGTGACGTGTTCGTGGCCCTGTTACCTCCCGAAGGTGGCGATGCCGCCGGCGTCATGAAGCCCGGAGATTCGCTGAGTGGCGAGACCTCGGAGGCCGCAACCGTCGAAGACCTCCTCGTCACCGCCACGGCATTCGTCGACGGCGGGGCGATCAAGAACCTCACCGAGATCATCAACGAACTGTCGAACGCGGTGGGCGGCAAAGCTCCTGAACTGACCGGCCTGATCACCGGGATGACAACGGCGATCAGCAGGCTCGCACAGAACACGACCGAGATCGACACCGCGCTGGCGTCGCTGGACGGGCTGTCCACCGACCTCGCGAACGGCCGCGAGCAACTCGTCGCCTCCATCAACACCGTCGGGCCTGCGCTGAGCGTCGTCGACGCGCAGATCCCGTCGATCGTGACAACTCTCGACAAGACAAAGGTCGTCACCGATGCACTCAACGACTTCCTCGATTCCCAGACCGGGAACACGGTGGAGCTGACCAACAACCTGCTCGTCGACGTCGAGGCCCTCGGGCGTGCCATCGGAGAGCTCGGCCCGGTTGCCGACAAGTTGAAGGTCTTGACGCCGAAATGGGTCAACGCGACCCCGGGCAGCGCCGCGACCGTCGCAGCCAGGGTGTGGTTCCTCTCACCGGGATTCGGATTCGACGCGGCCAGCCGCCTCCCGGAAGTCGGAGACATCGATCAGGGTGTCAACTCACTGCACCAGACCCTGGTGCGAGTGTTGGCCCGGCTCACCGGTACCCAGGGATGCTGCGGGTGATGCGACGATGACTGCCTGGTTGCTCAGAAACAAGATCCTGCTCTCCAACCTCGCGTTGGTGCTGGTGATGCTGGTCGGTGTCGCGTACCTGAGTCTCGGCGTGCTGCGATGGCGACCGCTCGCGGACTCGTATTCGTTGACGGTCGAGTTCGCCAATTCCGGTGGCGTGCAGACGACGTCCGACGTCACGCTCCGTGGCGCCCGGGTCGGTGAGGTCGACACCATCCTCACGACACCGAACGCGGTCGAGGTCAAGGTGACCATCGACAGCAAGTACAAGATCAACAAGGACGCAGCGGTCGAGGCTCTGGGTCTGTCCGCTGTAGGTGAGCAGTACGTCGACTTCCAGCCATCGACCGACGCAGGCCCGTACTTCTCCGATGGAGACAAGATCAGCACACGGCAGACGTCGTCGACCGTGGCGTTCCCGAAGCTCCTCGAGTCCACCGTCAACGTCGTCAACCAGATAGATCCCGATGAGCTCAAGGTGACGATCGACGAACTCGACGTCGCGCTGGACAGCGGTGGCAAGAATCAGCTGCGCGCCCTGTTCAACAGTGGCGGAGTGATCTTCGCCGATCTGTATCGGGTGTTGCCCGAGACCGTGTCGCTGATCCAGAACACCGGCACGATCCTCGAGACCACCTCAGATGTTCAACCTGATCTGGGGACGTTGACCGGTGGCATCAGCAGCCTGATCGACGCGCTCGTGGCGTCCGATCAAGAATTGCGTACTTTTCTGGGCAGTGCGCCCGCCCAGCTGACGACGCTCGGTGGGTCACTGAACACCCTCACCGATCCGCTGACCGACGTGCTCAAGCAATTTCTCGACATCGCCCAGCAGGGCGCGCTGAGGGCTCCCGCTCTGGTCAACCTGCTGCCTTCGATCCGAGATGGCGCGATCACGTCACTCGCGATGTTCCACGACGGTGCCTGGTGGGCCTATGGGTCGATCTATCCGCGACCGTATTGCGACTATCCGGTGTTGCCGCAGCCGCCGACCGAGATCTTGCAGAGCTCTGTTCCGGTCAACATGTACTGCGTCACCGAAGACCCGACGCAACAGATCAGAGGCGCGGCCAATGCTCCGCGGCCACCTGGCGACGACACTGCCGGACCGCCACCGAACTTCGATCCGAACGCGCGTACCGCCCCGTTGGGCTGAGCTCTGTAGCGCTGTCCGACAAACCCGAGAGTGTATGAGGTAGAAACGCCGTATGGCCGACAACAATGTGCCCGAAAACCCTGACACCGGAGCCGAGCCCACGGAGGGTGTCTCGGTGAGCAAACGGCCGACGGGAAAGTCGCGGAAGAAGCCGGCGGAATCCACTTCGTATGCTCCGACCGTCGAGGCGGCCGTCCCCGCGTCGACCGGTTCGGGGGCAGCGAGGCCCGGCAAGCAGATCACGATCAACGTGTCCTCTGTCGGCAAGATCGTTGCGGGCGCGCTGGTGGTGGCGTTGATCGCGGTCGCCATCTTCTTCGGCGTCAAATGGAAGTCGGATGCCGATGAGCTGGCCGCGGCGTCAGACGCCAAGCACGCGTCCGACTACTTCGTGACGCAGTTGTTGAACTCCATGAACACCGCTACGGCGAGCGAGTACGTCGACACGATGTCGCCGCTCACGACGGGTCAGTTCCGGGACAACCTGACCAAGGAACGCGACAAGACGCAGGCCGACATCACGCAGATGCAGCTGAAGATCACGCCGGACATCTGGTCGTCGGGTGTCGTCTCGGTCAACGGCGACTCGGCCACCACCTTGGTTGTCGCCGAGATCAGCGGCACGAGCAGCGTGGCTACCCAGCCGGTTACCAACGTCGGTATGTTCCGGTTGACGCTGGAAAAGCACGACGGTAAATGGCTTGTCTCACAGATGGATCCAGGTCCGTCGAGTACCGGGGTGGGATCGGACCCCGCCGCGCCCGGTGGCGAGACGCCCGCTCCCGCTCCCGCTCCGACCGAACCGGTGCCTGCGCCTGCACCTGCCGGCTGAGCCCGCTGGGTTCGTCTCCGATCAGAGGCTGATGCGCTCTCCGGTTTCCGGGTGGAACAGGTGCACCTTGCCGCTGTTCTGCCGGAGCCGGACGGCTTCACCGAGTTTGGCCGGGGAGCGTTGTCCCGATCGTGCGACCAGGGTCAGTGGACCGCCTTCGAGGCTGCGGACGTTCTGGTCCTCGAGGGTGGCGTAGACGTAGGTCTCGCTGCCGAGTTCTTCCATCAGGGCCACGGTGACGCCGAGGCCGTCGCCGCCGTCGCCGAGGGAGAGCTCCTCGGGGCGGATGCCGACCGTGACCTCCTGCAGCCCGGACTTCTCGAGCAGGGTTGTCGAGTCGGCGTCGAGGTCGATGGTGGCGCCGGCGACCGACACTCGGCCGTCGCGCACTGGTGCGGTGAACAGATTCATCGCGGGCGAGCCGATGAAGCCTGCGACGAAGGCGTTCTTCGGGCGGTCGTAGAGCTCGGTGGGTGTGCTGAACTGTTGCAGAACACCCTTTTTGAGGACCGCGACGCGATCGCCCATGGTCATGGCCTCGACTTGGTCGTGGGTGACGTAGACGGTGGTGGTGCCGAGTCGCCGCTGTAGTGCCGCGATCTGGGTGCGGGTCTGCACACGCAGTTTGGCGTCGAGGTTGGAGAGCGGCTCGTCCATGCAGAAGACCTGTGGCTCGCGGACGATCGCGCGTCCCATCGCCACGCGTTGGCGTTGACCACCGGAGAGCTTGCCGGGTTTGCGGTCGAGGTAATCGGTGAGGTCGAGGACCTTGGCGGCCTCGGCGACCTTGCGCTTGCGCTCCTCGATGCCGACGCCGCGCATCTTGAGTGCGAATCCCATGTTCTCGCCGACGGTCTTGTTGGGGTAGAGGGCGTAGTTCTGGAAGACCATCGCGATGTCGCGGTCTTTGGGCGCGACGCCGACCATGTTGTCGCCGCCGATCTTGATGGCGCCGCTGTCGATCTCCTCGAGGCCGGCGAGCATACGTAGGGCGGTGGATTTGCCCGAACCCGATGGTCCGACGAGGACCACGAACTCGCCGTCTTCGATGTCGAGGTTGAGGGAGTCGACGGCCAGTGAGTCGGCGCCGGGGTAGACGCAGCAGGCGTTTTCGTAGCTGATGGTTGCCATGATTGTGTGCTCCTGTTTATTTGGTTGCCTGAGCGAAGTTCATTTGATTGCCTGAGCGAAGTTCATTTGATTGCCTGAGCGAAGCTCATTTGATTGCACCGAAGGAAAGGCCGCGGACGAGTTTGTTTTGGGCGATCCAGCCGCAGATGACCACCGGCAGGGCGGCGATCACGGAAGCCGCGGAGAGTTGGGCCCAGAACAGGCCCTGCCCGGACATGAAGCCGGTCAGTGCCACCGGCATGGTCTGGGCGTTGACGGCAGTCATGTTCACCGCGAAGAAGAACTCATTCCACGAGAAGATGACGCAGATCAGTGCGGTGGCAGCGATGCCGGGAGAGATCAGCGGGAGGATGACCTCGCGTACCGAGGTCCACAGGCTGGCGCCGTCGATCTCGGCGGCCTCCAGTAGCTCGCTGGGGACCTCCAGGAAGAACGAGCGCATCATCCACACCGCGATCGGGAGGTTCATCGAGGTGTAGAGCACGATGAGCGTCCAGACGTTGTCGAGCATGCCGATCTGCCCGACGATCACGTAGAGCGGGATGATCACCGCGACCACTGGCAGCATCTTGGTACTGATGAAGAAGAACAGCGCGTCGCTGGTCTTCTTCACCGGGCGCAGCGACAACGCGAACGCGGCCGGAACACCCAGGAGCAGAACGAAGATCGTGGAGACGGTGGTCACGAACAGCGAGTTCAGCAGTGCGGTACCGACTCCGGCGTCGAAGACCGCCTTGAATTGGTCGAGGGTCGGGGTGAAGAAGAACGTCGGGGGATTGGTTGCGGCGTCGCTCTCCTGTTTGAATGCCGTGAGCACCATCCACGCGACCGGGAAGAAGAACCCGATGGCGATGAGCCAGGTGAAAGCGGTCAGCAGGCTTCCTCCGGTGTTGCGCCTCTTCTTGATGTCCTTGATGTCGGTATGTGTTTGTGCCGGTGGCTTGTTCAGTGTCCTGGACATCAGGCCGCCTCCTCTTTTCCGCTGAAGCTCTTGAAGATCAGGCGCAAGGCCAGACTGGACAAGATGATGGTCGCGACGACCGTCACGACGCCCATGGCCGCGGCCTGCCCGACGTCGAAGCCGAGGAATGCGCGCTGATAGATGTAGAAGGGCAGGTTCGAACTCGCGACTCCGGGTCCGCCGGCGGTCATCATGTAGACCGCGTCGAATGTGTTGACCAGGTAGATGGCCCCGAGCACCGAACCGAGTTCGATGAACCGTCGCAGATGCGGCAGCGTCAGTTCCCGGAACAGGCGGAAGCTGGTGGCGCCGTCGACGCGGGCCGCCTCCTGGATGTCCTTGGGCATCGATTGCAGTCCGGCCAGGATCAGAAGCATCATGAACGGTGTCCATTGCCAGACCAGTTCGGCCATGACGCTCGCGAGGGGGAACTCGCTGAGCCAGTCGACGTCGCCGAGCCCGAAGGGGCTCAACGCCCAGTTGACGAGGCCGTTGGTGGGGGAGAGCAGGCTGGTCTTCCACAACAGGGCCGCGGCGACCGGGGTCACCAGGAACGGTGTGATCAACAGGGTCCGGACGATGCTGCGGCCGATGAACTTGCGGTCCAGCAGAATCGCGAAGAACAGTCCGAGCACCACCGAGATGACCACGGTCCCGACGATCAAGATGACCGTGTTCAGGGCGACGGTACGAAACTGGCTGTCGGTGAAGACATCGACGTAGTTGTTGAGCCAGTTGAACTCTCGTGAACCCGGACGGACGAGGTTCCATGACTGGGTCGAGTAGTACAGCGTCACGATGAACGGGATCTGCGTGACGATGATCATGAAGATCAACGCCGGCAGCAGTGGTCCCCGTCGGCGCCAACCCTCGGCGCGCGAGATCTGATCGCGTTTGGATTTTATCGGTGGCGCGGACCCGGGATCGGGCTCGGTGTCGCGCTCGGCGAGTGCGGTGGCCATGTCCTCACTGCTCCTTCTGATAGGACTCGCCGACGACCTCGGCGTACTTCTGGGACTGCTCGAGGGCTTCGTCGACGGAGATCTGACCGGCGATCGCCGCACTGATCTGTTGACTGACCCGGGTACCGAAGTCCTGGAACTCCGGAATCGCCAGGAACTGGACTCCGGTGTAGGGCACCGGATCCACGGTGGGCTTGTTCTGATCTGCGCCCTGCATCGACTTCAGGGTCGGCTCCGCGAATGCGCCGGAGATCTCCTTGTAGGCCGGGAGTTCGTAGGTCGACAGCCGGCTCCCCGGTGGGACGCTGGCAGCACCCAGCTGATCCGCCACCATCTTGATGTAGTCCTTGCTGGTCATCCATTCGATGAACTTCCAGGCGTCGTCCTTCTTCTTGCTGCTCTCCGGGATGCCGAGTGACCAGGCGTAGAGCCAACCGTTGTCACCCTTGGCCATGCTCGGCGCCAATGCATAGCCGACGTTGCCCGCGATGTTGCTGTCGTCGGGGCTCTCGAGCACCGACACCGCCGATGTCGCGTCGTACCACATGGCGACCTGCCCCTGCGACATCAAGTTGGCGCATTCCTGGAAACCTGTTGACGCTGCGCCGGGTTCGCCGTATTGGCGCACGGTGTCGACATAGAAGTTGACGGCTTCCTTGACCTCCGGACTGTCGAGCTGGGCGTTCCAGTTCTCATCGAACCAGCGACCGCCGAAGGCGTTGATCACGGTGTCGAGCGGCGCGAGGGTCTCACCCCAACCGGGCTTGCCGCGCAAGCAGATCCCGGAGACGTCACCGGTGTTCAGCTTCTTGGCCGCGTCTTGGACCTCGGGCCAGGTCGGCTCGGCCGGCATGGTGATGCCCGCGTCGGCGAGCATCTTCTTGTTGTACATCAGGAACGACGACTCGCCGTAGAACGGTGCCGAGTACATGTTGCCCTCGTAGGACAGAGCCTCGCGAAGAGTAGGGATGAAGTCTTCTTGGTCGTACCCTGGGCTGGACACCATGTACGGGTTCAGGTCGACCAGCCAGCCGTTCTCGGCCCAGGTCGCTGTCTCGTAATTGCTGATCATCACGACGTCGAACTCGCCGCCGCCGGTGGCGACCGAGGCGGTGATCTTTGCGCGGGCCTCGTTCTCGGAGAGGGTGACGAACTTGAGCTTGATTCCCGGGTTCTCCTTCTCGAATTGGGGAGACAACGCGATGGCATCTTGCATCTGGGAGTTCGACACCAGTGCGATGGTGACGGCTTCACTGCCGCCGTCCGTGAAGGATCCGGCGCCGGCGCAGGCGGTCGCTGTCAATGCGACGGCGGATGCGAGCGCCACGGGAGCGAAGAGGCGCCGCCATCGGCTCTGTCGCGGGGGTGCGGAGCCGGCGCTCGCTGCGTCGGGCTCGGGTGAACCAGTCATCGTTGACCTTTCTGTTGCGAGATGAGCCAGTGCGCGCAGGTCAGGTCGGTCACCAGAGTGGTGGCCAATCCGCCCCGCACGGCGCCCAGAATCGACTCTTGGCGGTGCGCTCCACCGGATACGAGAATGGTTGTGCGGCAGTTGCGAACGGCGTCCAGGGAGACCGACACCGTGCGGTCGACGAGTGAGGATTCGACCGCGGTGCCGTGTACGTCGTAGAACCGGCCGCCGATTTCACCGACCGCGTCCAGGCCGGCCAGTTCGTCGAGGACCGCCGCATCGAGGTAGGCGCCTTCGAAGAGAGTCGTCGACGTGGAGACCGAACCGACGCCGAACACCATGACATCGGCTTCGTCTGCGGCACCCAGGGATTGGGAGAGGATCGAGTCCCGGCGCATCGCGGTGACGGTCTCGGCGTCGGCGTACAGCGGTGCCATCAGGCGAAGTGGCTGGGCACCGAGTCGCTCGGCGAACCGGGACAGCGCGTGGTCGACGCCGGTGTGATATTCAACCGAGGTCATCGAACCGTCCATCTGGACGACGCGGCGGCAGTTCGCAGCCCGCGATCCGAGAGAGTCCGCGACCGCGACGGTCTCGGGTCCCCACGTGAACCCCAGTGTGTCGGAGGGAAGCAGTCGCCGGGTCAGCACCGAGGCGCCGGCTCTCCCGAGCGCGGCGTTGCCGGTGTGTGTTCCGTCGGCGGACTGATCGATGATCAGGACTTCGTCGAGCCCGAACAGTGACTCGATCTCGCGTTCTTCGTCGGTGTGGATGGATCCGGCGAGATGCGGGGGTGCATCGATGACCACACGTACCAGGCCCTGAGCGCGGGCCCGAGCGATGAGACGTCCGGCCGTCGGGCGCGAGAGTCCGAGACGACCGGCCACCTCGGCCTGTGTGAGCCCTTCGAGGTGGTACATCGTGGCCGCACGGACCAGCAGGCGCAGGTCTTGACCTGTGTCGACGGATGGCTCAAGTGGTGACGCGTTCACGCGCCCTCCTCGCTGGATCGTGAGCATATGCTCACTAGTCGTGGATATGCTCAGTAAGCTAACATCCACGCTGTGACGTACGCAACACCTCAGGAGAAACGTGACATGGTGCCCTCGACGATGACCGCCAGCGTGCTGACAGCGCCGGGTCTGCTGACCCTGGAGCGGCGAGACGTCCCGACTCCGACGGACGGGCAGGTGTTGGTGCAGGTCAGCGCGGTCGGGGTCTGTGGATCCGACGCCCATTACTACCGGCACGGACGCATCGGCGATTACATCGTGGAGGATCCGCTGGTGTTGGGACATGAGGCCGCCGGACGGATCGTCGCGGTGGGGCCCGGGGTGTCGCCCGATCGGATCGGCGAGCGGGTCTCCATCGAGCCGCAGCAACCCGACCCGAACAGCGCGCCCAGTCGCCGCGGCGACTACAACCTGTGTCCGCACATGCGCTTCTACGCGACCCCACCTGTGGATGGCGCGCTCGCGGAGTACGTGACGATCGGTTCATCGTTCGCCCATTCCGTGCCGGACTCGGTGAGCGACGAGGCCGCCGCGCTGTTCGAGCCGTTGTCGGTGGCGATTGCAGCAAGTCGTAAAGCATCGATCGGAGTGGGTGACCGGGTCCTGATCGCCGGCGCCGGCCCGGTCGGATTGCTGTGCGCGCAGGTCGCGACTGCGGCCGGGGCGACAGAGGTGATGGTCACCGACATCAACCCCGATCGGTGCGCCGCAGCGTTGGGATTCGGAGCCACCACGGCGGTCGGGCCGGGCGAGGTGCCGAGCGATCTCGATGCGGACTCCTTCATCGACGCGTCCGGCGCTGAACCGGCCATCCTCGCCGGCATCGCATCGGTGCGTCCGGGTGGGCGGGTTGTGCTGGTCGGTATGGGATCGTCGTCGACCATGACCTTTCCGGTGGCGTTGATCCAGAACCGGGAGTTGGTCGTCACCGGGGTGTTCCGATACGCGAACACGTGGCCGGCCGCTCGGGCTCTGGTGACGTCGGGCAAGGTGGACCTCGATGCGATGGTCACAGCACGGTTCGGACTCGACAAGGTCGCCGAGGCCCTGGACGCCGATCGCACACCGGGCAGTATCAAAGCAGTTGTGTACCCAGGTCGAACCGGGACCCCGTCGTGAGGAGTTGGTAGGCAATGACACTGGACAACGAGCATCTGTCTTCGATCACGTCGATTGCAGTGCCGGACTATCCGCGAGGTGAGCTCACCTGCGGCATCGTGCATTTCGGTGTCGGCGGGTTCCATCGTGCTCACGAGGCGATGTACCTCGACCGGCTGATCAGCGCGGACCCGGGGTCCCGCGAGTGGGCGATCTGCGGGGTCGGAGTGTTGCCGAGTGACGCGCGCATGCGCGACGCCCTCGTGCCGCAGAACGGCTTGTACACCCTGACTCTCAAACATCCCGATGGCACCGTGGAGACCTCGGTGATCGGGTCGATCGCCGAATACCTGTACGCCCCGGATGATCCCGAGGCGGTGATCGCGAAGATGGCGGCGCCGGAGACCCACATCGTGTCATTGACCGTCACCGAGGGCGGCTACAACTTCTCGCCGACGACCGGTGAGTTCGACAAGGGCAATCCGGCTGTGGTCGCGGACCTCGAACCGGACGCGGTGCCGGCGACCACGTTTGGTCTGGTGACCGCGGCGCTGGCCCGCCGCCGGGAGCAGGGGCTGCCGTCCTTCACGGTGATGTCGTGCGACAACATCCAGGGCAACGGCGACATCGCCCGCGCGACGTTCACGGCGTTCGCCGAACTCAAAGACCCCGAACTGGCATCGTGGATGACCGAGAACACCTGTTTCCCGAACTCGATGGTCGATCGGATCACGCCGGCCACCGCGCCGGAGTTGCTGGTCGAGGTCGAAGACCGCACGGGTGTCGCAGACCGCTGGCCGGTGGTCGCGGAACCGTTCACCCAGTGGGTCCTCGAAGATTCGTTCTCTGACGGCCGTCCGGCGCTGGAAACCGTTGGTGTCCAGGTGGTATCCGATGTCGGGCCCTACGAGCTGATGAAGCTCCGCCTGCTCAATGCGAGCCATCAGGCCCTCTGCTACTTCGGATATCTGATGGGCCACCGGTACGTCCATGACGCCGCACAGGATCCGCTGCTGCAGGCACTGCTCCGCGGCTACATGAACAACGAGGCCCGGCCCACCTTGCTGCCGGCGCCCGGAGTCGACCTGGACGATTACATGGAAACCCTGATCGAGCGGTTCTCGAACCCGGCCATCGGCGATACCATCGCGCGGCTCTGCCAGGATTCGTCGGACCGCATTCCGAAGTGGCTGGTCCCGGTGATCAATAGTCGGTTGGCCAGTGGTGGTGACGTCGAACTGGCGGCCGCCGTGGTGGCGAGCTGGACCCGCTACGCCGAGGGCGAGGACGAGAACGGCGACCCCATCGACGTCGTCGATCCGCTGGCCGATGTCCTGGTCCCGCTGGCGAAGAAGAGCCGCAACGATCCACTGGCGTTCGTCGGGAACACAGATCTGTTCGGTGATCTCGCCGAGGACAACCGCTTTGCCCGGCCGTACCTCTGGACTCTGGAATCGTTGCGCGACAAAGGTGCTCGTGAGACCCTGACCCAGCTCACGGCCGCCGGATAAGGCACGCTCGACGACCGTTTCGGCACGCTCGACGGCGTTCGGCTCGGGGCCTTCCGCCGACCGTGCCTTTGTGTACGTCTTGGGCTCAAGGGAACGTCGCAACACCCTGAGAAAAGAGGGTGATTCGATGGGCACACCGCCTGTTCCGGTGATGAAGGTTCGGATGTTTTGGCAGTTGAAGGCTGGCGGGGTGTCGACGAAG
>NZ_JAFRDR010000005.1 GCF_017377795.1 Williamsia soli
AGGCCCAACGCCTGGCGATGTTCGCCGCGCACCGCGGTTGCTCATCCCCGGGATGCTCAGCTCCGGCGATGTGGGCCGAAGCCCACCACACCGTCGAATGGGCCCAGGGCGGGCTCACCGACATCACTTACCTGGCCCCGGCATGCCCGCAGCACCACAAGCTGATCGGGCCCGGCGAGCATCAGTGGCAGACCATCATGAACACTGACGGCCCCGACGCCGGCCGCTGCGCCTGGATACCACCAGCATTCCTCGACCCCGAGCAGAAGCCGCGGGTCAACCGTGCCCACCATCCCGACGAAGCCTTGATCGAGGCCCGTCAGGCCATGCTCGCACGCCGGAAAGCCCAACTCGAACAACGCAAACGAGAGATCACTGGACAACCGCCGGACCCACCCGACCCGCCAGGCGAATAGTCGTCAGTTGTTGTCGTAGAGATCGTCCAGCTCGTCGATGGTCTTTCCGGACGCGTCGGTGATGATGTCGAGTATCTTGCCGTACACCGGGCGGTCAGCACTGACGATGGACACGTGGTCTTCGCCGTCGGCAAGAACAAGATCGCCGATTCCGTTCTGGCGCTCCACCTCGTCGATGTACCGCTCCGACAGGATCGGCGGCACGAGGGTGTCGGCGGTTCCATGGATGGCGACGACCGGCATGGTCGGATCGATGTTCTGTACCGGGTCCACCGACGCGTACCGGCCGGGGACCTGCTCGGGTGTGCCGCCGAGGGCCGTCACGATCCGGTCGTTTCCGTGGTGCGCGGCGTAGACCATGTCGAGCGGACCTGCCAGGGACACCACCCGGGTGGGGCGGAACTTCGGATCGTGCCCGATCTCGCTCTTGGACAGCTTGTTGCGGGTACCGGCCCACATGGCCAGCTGTGCGCCAGCACTGTGTCCGACGACAAGCTCGTCGTCGGTGGTGAGCTGGGGGTACTGCTGGTCGAGGACCACCACGTAGTCGAGGGCATTGCCGACGTCGGTGAAGGTGTTAGGCCACCCGCCGCCGGACCCGACCCGCCTGTATTCGATGTTGTAGACAGCCATCCCGCGCTTGGCCAGGTCGATGGCGTAGGGGCGCATGGTCTGTGCGTCGAGCTGCGACTTCCACGATCCGCCGTGGATCAGCACGACGAGGGGGATGGTGTCGACGGCTTGTTCGCCTGCGGGTAGGTACAGGTCGCCCCAGTTCTGGGTCGAGTCGCTGCCCTCGGAGATGTCGTAGGAGACGCGGTGAACGGTGACATCGCCAAGGGACTGCACTGTGGACGATGTCGAACTGGGGGTGTCGCTGCTCGTGCAAGCGCACGCCGCCGCGATCACTGCGAGGAAAGCCACGGTGGTCGACACCGCTCTCAAGGTCAGCATGGTCAACAGTTAATCCTGCCCGGGGCATGACGATGGACGGTTCACCGGGATGACGTGCTCCCGGAGCGCGTAGGTATCCACATACCTTTGCCCGGACATCTCCCGGATCTCCATCATGAGCTGGTCGGTACACACGCGAATGTTGTTGCTGTGCAGAACAGATGGCGGCCCGATGGTGATACGAGCCCGGCGCCACGGGCGCACGCGTGCGGTGCCCTGCAGAGCGACGGGGATCACCGGTGCGCTGGTCGCCGCCGCAACCCTGGCGACACCGGTCCGGCCACGATGGAGGTGCCCGTCTGGCGACCGCGTGCCTTCGGGGTGGATCGCCCAGACACCGCCCGACTCCAGGATGTCCGTCGCGGCGTCCAGGGCCGCGGTCGCGGCGTTTCCACCCGCGCGATCGACGGGCACCTGACCTGCGGCAGTGAAGAACCAGCGTTGCACAGCGCCGCGCACCCCGGGCCGCGTGAAGTACTCGCTCTTGGCGAGAAAGGTCAGCCGCCGGTTGATCACCAGGCACAGCAGGAACGAGTCGATGACGGCCAGGTGATTGGCGGCGATGATGACCGGACCCGACCGCGGAACGTGCTGGAGACCGGAGACGATCGGGCGGGCGGTCAGTCGCAGCGCAGGTCCGACCAGCGCATACTTCAAGATTCGGTACCACATGGTCAGAGGGTCCCCTTGTCGACGGCATACGTAGACAATGTCTACGAATGCGATGGTAGACAATGTCTACATGACCCAGGATGTTGGAACTCGAGCGCGGCTGGTTCAGGCAGGCGTGGAGCTACTCGAGGATGGGGGATTGCCGGCTGTCGGGCTCAGGGCGATCACGCGGGCCGCGGGCGTCTCTCATGGCGCACCGAGACGCTACTTTCCTACGCATCGCGCGTTGCTGGCCGCTATCGCAGAAGCGGGCTTCGCAGATCTGCGAGCTGAACTCGAACCGGCGCTGTGTGGTCCGGGGCCGGCTGATTTGGCGGGCGCGCGCGCACGATTGCTCAAGATGGCCGGCCTCTACGTGGCTTTCGCGCGCCGTCGCCCGGACATGTTCGCGCTGATCTTTCGACACGATCTGCTCAAGGGTGCCGGGGAGAACCTCCGCGACAAGACCGGTCCGGTGGTCGATGCGCTGGCAGGGCTGATCGGTGGGCATGCACAGATGCACCGCGCGCTGAAGCTCTGGACATCCGTACACGGCGTCGCGATGCTCACCTCGACCCGAGCGCTTGACCTGTTCGATGCTGACGTAGACGCACTGGTCGCCGCAGCCGTCGATTCGGTGATTGCGCAACGTGATTCATGACCGGACGCAGCCAACCCCTACGTCGCGGCGGCGATCTTCTGTCCGAGCTGGGTGAGCACGTCGATGAACTCGTCCTGGGTGAATTCGAGTGTGCCCCGTAGCCACCGGTCGAGCAGTTCGGTCGTGCCGGCGACCATGAGGATGGTCGAGGCACGGTCCCGCGGGTTGTCCGGGTCGGTGCCGAGAACCTCGGTCATGAGCAGCGGCGTCAGCTCGTCGACGATCGATCGTCGGCGTCCCTCCAGGGTGGTGTTGCCCGACGCCGCGGTATAGAGGTAGGCCGCGCGGGGGTCCGCAGTCAGGGCTTTGACCACTGATGTCGCGACGTGTCCGATCCGCTGGTCGGTGGACAGGTCGGGCGGGAGTTGCTCCACGAGTGCGGTGCCCAGGGGCCTGAGGACGCCGTCGATGGCCTCGACGAGAATCGCGTCCCGATCGCGGAAGCTCTCGTAGAAGTACCGCTTCGACAGACCAGCCCTGGCGCTGATCGAGTCGACGGTGATCGCGGTGGCGCCCGACTCGGCAACCAGGTCGAGACAAGATTGGAGCAATTGCTCGCGGCGCTGGTCTCGACGCGTTTGCGCGGCGACACCCCGGTAGGGACGTACGACGGCGGCCATGAAGCCATATTGACACGTACACGGGACGGGACCTGCAGCTCATCCACAGGTAGGCGGTCGTCGGTCCGATCACATTAGGATCAACCGAGCACGGTGCCGACGGAAGGACATGTGGTGGACGGACTCCAGGTCGTGGTGGCAGACGACGATCTGCTGCTGCGGGAAGGCCTGGCGAGTCTGCTGAGCCAGTCGGGGCTCAACGTGATCGGACAAGCCGGCGATGGCGACGAGCTCATCACGCTGGTGCGCAAAGCTCCTCCGCAGCTGGCCATCATCGACATCCGGATGCCCCCGTCGCACAGCGCCGAAGGTCTCGACGCGGCGAAGCTGATTCGGCAAGAGTTCCCTGACGTCGCAATGCTACTGCTGTCTGCCCACGTCGAGGTCGATCACGCGCTGGAATTGCTCGACAGTGGCAAAGGCATCGGCTACCTGCTCAAGAGTCGGGTCACCGACATCGCCGACTTTGTCGACACCCTCGCTCGTGTGGCGAACGGCGCGTCGGTCATCGACCCGGCGCTTGTCCAAGAATTGATCGCCGCGAAACGGCGTGACGATCCACTGGCGGTGCTGAGTGCTCGCGAGCGCGATGTCCTGACGTTGATGGCCGAAGGACTGTCGAATTCCGGAATCGCCAAACGCCTGTGGATCACCGAGGGCACGGTCGAGAAGCACGTCCGGAGCATCTTGAACAAACTGGACCTCAGCGAGACCTCCGAAGATCACCGGCGAGTGCGCGCGGTCATCCTGTATCTCGATGCGATGAGCTGATCCCGGGAGTTCAGGCGCCGTCGCCGCCGCGCGACATGATCTGCAGAATACGATCGGCCGAGAGCTCGAACTTCGGCAGGAACCCGATCGCCGAACTCGCATCGACCATGTCCGCGAAATCTTCTTCGTCGTGTGTCGACACCAAGATCATGGTGAATCGGGGATCGTCGTCGTGAAGTGCTTCGACCACGTCGAATCCGCTTTCGCCGCCGAGGTCGATGTCCACCAGGATCAGATCGGGGTGGGTGGACCGTGCTGACTGCATCGCCGTGGCAAGAGTCGAAGCCGTCCCGACCACCGTCATCCCGGCAGACTCAAGCACACCGCGTGCTGCGAGGCAGAATGCGGTGCTGTCGTCCACGATCAGACAGCGAGCGTCGGCGGGCTTCACCCTTTCGAGGGTGTCAGAGAAGGACCGGCGAGGCATGCCCGCTAGCGGTACTTCCGCCCGATGACCGCATCCGGATTACGATCGCCGTGTGCGTGATCACGACGGTGGGACCTGGCGAGATCAACTCGTCACCAGTGTATTGCGACCCAGTACCCCACCCGTGGCGTGGGGAATCGCGGTTGGGGCTGCGCTGATCGCGGTCGAGATGCTGATCGTGTTCATGCTGGAGAAGATCGCCCCGGACAGTGCGTTCGGCGCGGTTTTCCTGTTCGGCGTGTTGGTGGTGTCGGCGGGGTGGGGCTTCGGTATCGCAATCGCCACCTCCGTCGCGAGCGCTGCTGCCTATGCGTACGTCCACGTCGCAGAGAACACCCACAGTCTGCTGCCGGCCGTCATCGTGTTCACGAGTGTCGCTCTGCTCACCAATGTGCTCGTCGGCCAATCTCGCCTGCGCGCAGCGGAATCCGATCAGCGTCGGCGGGAAGCAGACATGATGGCGGCTTTTGCGCGAACCATGTTGCGCGAGCCGATGTCCGCGGAGATGTTCAGCGCCGCGAGCGCTCGCCTGACCGAGGTATTGGACCTTCCTGCCCCCTATGCGGTCCTCGGCCCCGCGGATGCTCCGGTGACACCGGAACAACAACGGATCAACCTGCTCGACGACGGCGTTGCCGCAGGTTCGCTGCTCGTGCCGGCAGTGCTGTCGGCTTCAGACACGCGGCGGGTCCGGAGAATCGTGCCCGCTCTCGAAGCGCTGCTCGCGGCGGCGCGAGATCGGCACGAGTTGGGGGAGCAGACCGAATCCCTGGCACGCCAGCAGGCAGCTCTGCGACGGGTCGCGACTCTCGTCGCCCAGCGGGGTGAGCCCGACGTCGTATATCCGGTCGCAGCTGCAGAGCTCGCGGAAGGGCTCGGCGTCGAACATGTATCGCTCGTACGTTTCGACGGCGACGATTCCTGCCTCGTCCTCGCGGCGTGGGACGGCGATCCCGAGGGGCATCACCTCACGGTGGGCGAGCGGCTACCGCTCGGCGGATACAACGCCAGCACCCTCGTTCACGCCACGGGCCAGAGCGTCGCCGTCGACTACTCGAATGCGACCGGTCCCATCGCCGAGCGGTTACGACGACGCGGTTTCCTCTCCGGCCTCGGCGTGCCGATCAAACTCGACGACTCCACCTGGGGCGCCGTGATCGTCGGCTCCGTCGACCACCGTCCAGCCCACGACATCGAGGCGCGCGTGCTGGATTTCGCCGATCTCGTGGCCACGGCCGTGTACAACAGCGAAACACGAGGTCAGCTGACCCGATCTCGGGCGCGCGTCGTCGCGGCGGCCGACCAAGCACGACGGATGATCGAACGGGATCTGCATGACGGGGCGCAGCAACGCATCGTCTCGCTCGGCATGGAACTGCGGGCCGCGCAGATGACTGTGCCACCCGGCGAGGAAGACCTCCGCGAGCGCCTGGATCGCAGCGTCGAGACGCTGTCGCAGGTGCACACCGATCTTCAGGAACTCTCGCGGGGGATCCACCCCGCGATCCTGTCCCGCGGCGGCCTCGGTCCCGCCCTGAAGACCCTGGCCCGCCGTTCGCCGGTGCCGGTGTCGCTCACCATCTCGATTCCGACCCGACTTCCCGACACGGTCGAGGTCGCTGCGTACTACGTGGTTGCAGAGGCGCTGACGAACACGGCGAAGTACGCCCATGCCACGGAGGTCACGATTGCCGCCACCTCTGACGCCGGTGTCCTGGACCTGACCGTCAGCGACGACGGGAATGGCGGCGCCGACTCCGGACGCGGGTCGGGGCTCATCGGACTGCACGACCGAATCGACACTGTCGGTGGCACATTGACGATCACGAGCCCGGCCGGCGTCGGTACGACCTTGGTGGCCCGCATACCCGCGACGCCCTTCTGACCCCGGCTCGTCGTGGGTCGTATACCGGCTAGCAGGTATACCCACCCGCCGAAACTCCTCCCCTGGGTTGGACGCCAGCAGCGACGACGTATGCCTCCGATAGGACGAATGTTGTTCTCACACGAGCGAGCCAACAACCGCAGGAGGACACCATGCCTTACATCACCACCACCGACGGAACCGAGATCTACTACACCGAGCAGGGCGCCGGACAGCCCGTGCTGCTGAGCCACGGTTGGCCGCTCTCCTCCGACGCCTGGCAGATCGAGCTCAAACTGCTCGCCGATGCGGGCTACCGGGCTATCGCACATGATCGCCGAGGACACGGCCGGTCGTCGAAGACGTACCAGGGCAACGACATGGACACGTACGCCAAGGACCTCGCCGAACTCGTCGATTCACTCGACCTCAAGGACCTCATCCTGATCGGACACTCCACCGGTGGTGGCGAGGTGGTTCGCTATGCAGCCCGGTACGGACAAGGCCGCGTCGTCAAGGTGATCACCGCGGGCGCCGTTCCTCCGATCATGGTCAAGTCCGACACCAATCCAGAGGGCACGCCCATCGAGGTGTTCGACGGTATCCGCGAGGGTGTCCTCAACGACCGCTCGCAGTTCTACAAGGATCTGTCCGAGTCCTTCTTCGGAGCGAACCGTGAGGGTTCGAACGTGTCGCAGGGAGCCAAGGACGACTTCTGGCGCCAGGGCATGCTGGTGAACCTCGCTGCCGCCTACGACTGCGTCAAAGCGTTCTCCGAGACCGACTTCACCGAAGACCTCAAGGCACTCGACGTCCCGATCTTCATCGCCCAGGGTGACGATGATCAGATCGTGCCCATCGTCGCCGCGGCCAAGAAGTCCATCGAACTCGTGAAGAATGGTCGGCTCGAGGTCTACCCGGGAGCCCCGCACGGCATCTACGGCGACTACCAGAAGGCCCTGGACAACGACATTCTCAAGTTCATCGCCGAATAAGGCCGCCGAACAAGACATCGCGCTCGAATCTTCGAATCTTCACCCCCACCGCCCACCCGTTTTTGCACCCTCCACACGCAGTAACCGACGGTTCGTGCGAAAACGGGTGGGCGGTCGGGCACCAACCCCACGTTCATCCCATGCAACAGGAGCTTGCCATGACCACCACACCCACCATCGTTCTCATCCACGGCGCATTCGCGGACGGCGCCAGCTGGGCGCCGGTCACCCGACGCCTGCTCGACAAGGGCCACACCGTGCTCGTCCCGCCGGTACCCAACCGCAGCCTGATCGGCGATTCCGCCTACATCCGCTCGTTCGTCGAGCAGATCGAGGGACCGGTGCTCCTGGCGGGACACTCCTACGGTGGAGCGGTCATCACCGTTGCGGGGGCCGCTGACAACGTCGTCGGTCTCGTCTACGTCGCCGGCTACGCGCTGGAAGAAGGCGAGAGCCTCGGTGAACTGCAAGGGCGTTTCCCCGACTCGGACCTCGCGGCCAACCTCGTCTACTCGCCGTACCCGATCGACGGCGCAGAACCCGGCACCGACGTATCGGTGAACATCAAGACCTTCCACGAGATCTTCGCCGCTGGTATCCCGCAGGAAGAGGCGGAGGTGCTCGCGGTATCTCAGCGCCCCTTGGCCGCAGCCGCTTTCGGTGAGGCCGCACCGGTCGCCGCATGGAAGACCAAGCCAGGCTGGGGCATCGTCAGCCGCAACGACCACACCATCAACCCCGACGTCGAGCGATTCGGATACGAGCGCGCAGGCCTGCGCAAGGTCGTCGAGATCGACGCTCCGCACCTGGCGATGATCGCCAATCCGGCCGAGGTCGTCGCTGTGATCGAAGAAGCGCTGACCGAAGTGACCTCGGCTCAGGAAGCCCCGGCATCGGGCGCCCAGTCCTGACATTGCTCGACCTCGACAGCGGAACGGAAGGCTCGATGTCATGACCGGAGCACTCAGCCTGGGGCGGATCGGGAACGTCTTCTACTTCGTCGACCAGTTCGATGAAGCGGTCGACTGGTACTGCGCCCGTCTCGGACGCCAACCGGTCGAGCGGGGCGGTGCGCTGGTCGCCTTCGACATCGACGGGGTCCGGCTCACCATCCACAGATCCGACGAGTACAACTCCCCGGGGCCCACGGGTGTCTCCGCGTACTGGACGGTCTCGGACGTCGACGCGATCGTCGCCGATTGGACCGCCCACGGCGCCGTGGCACACCGGGGGCCGAAGACGGTCTTCACCGGAGAGAGGCTCTGTCAGCTGCTGGATCCGTTCGGCAACCTCTTCGCGATCCGGGAGACCCCGCCATCGGTCGGTACCGACATAGGTGCATCGTCATGACCACCGTCGACCCCGTCGTGACGGGGAACCCGGCGTGGGCGCCGCTTCGAAACCGGATCTACCGGATGCTCTTCATCGCCCAGTTGGTGTCGAACATCGGTCTGTGGATGCAAACCGTTGGGGCGCAGTGGTTCCTGGTGGAGCACCACAGCAGCGCGATCATCATCGCGCTCGTGCAGACGGCCAGCCTGCTGCCGACTCTGTTCCTTGCACTCCCGGCAGGCGGCCTCGCCGACCTGCTCGATCGACGTCGGTTGCTCATCGCGGTGAGCGTGTACACCGCACTCGCGGCGGGGCTGCTGACATTCTTGGCCTGGACCGACGTGTTGTCGCCGATGATGCTGCTGGCCATGACGTTCCTCCTCGGATGCGGGTCCGCTCTGTCGGCACCGGCTTGGCAGGCAATCCAGCCCGAACTCGTTCCGAAGGAACAGATTCCGGCTGCTTCCGCGCTGGGCAGCGTGACCGTGAACGGCGCTCGTGCGGTGGGCCCGGCGATCGGAGGAGTGCTCGTCGCGGCGGCAGGTCCGGCTGCGGTCTTCGCGATCAACGCGCTCACCTTCCTCGCGATCATCGGCGCGCTCATTTGGTGGCGGCGACCAGCAGACAACAAGGCGATCGATCGCGAACGCTTCGGGCGGTCGATGGTCACCGGTCTGCACTACATCCGGTCAGCGCCGGTTGTTCGCCGGATCATGCTCCGCTCGGCGCTGTTCGCCGTCCCGGCCTCCGCGCTGTGGGCGCTGTTGCCCCTGGCTTCGGCGCAGCATCTGCACTTCGGTGCCTCGGGTTACGGACTGGTTCTGGGACTGCTCGGCGTGGGCGCGTTGGTGGGGGTCGTGGTGTACCCGAGACTTCGAAAGAAGCTGTCGAGCAACGGTATCCTGATCGGCTCGGCAGTCGCCTATGCATCGGGGGTCGTCGCCGTGGCGCTCTTTCCGGTGTGGGCGGCGTTGCCCCTGCTACTCGTCGCCGGCGCGGCGTGGATCGGAACGCTGACCACACTCAATGCGTCTATCCAGCTGTCGCTCGCCCATTGGGTCCGGGCTCGAGGGATGTCGGTCTACCTTCTGGTGTTCATGGGCAGTCAGGCTCTGGGGTCGTTCATCTGGGGTGTGATCGCCTCGCACACCGGTTTCTCTGCTGCGCTGTTGATCTCCGCTGCCCTGTTGGTCGTCGCTGCGGCGAGTGTCAAGGTGCTCCCGCTGCGACCCGAGACCGGGACCCTGCCGCGTGGGGTGTCGACTGCGTGGCCGACGCCGATGGTGGTCTTCGGCCCCGAGCCCGACGACGGTCCCGTCATCATCTCCAACACCTACCGCGTCCGGCCCGGTGAACTCGAACAGTTCGAGGACGAGATGGTGGCGGTGGGCAGAGCCCGGCGCCGAACGGGCGCCTATTCCTGGGGTCTGTACTGCCACGGCGGGGACCCGGATGTCCGCGTCGAGCAATTCACTGTCCCGTCGTGGGGAGAGTTCGAACACCAGCATCGCGAACGGTGGACCGACTCCGACCACGACCTCATCACCGCTGCGCTCGCCCATACCACCACCGGGGCAACCGAAGACGAACAACAGTTGTTCGCACTTCGGGCGAAAGACCGTGCGGCGGCTGGTATCACTGCTCGATAGGTATCACTGCCCGATTGATATCACTGTCAGATAGGGGACGAGCTACCCCCGCCTCCCCGACATCTTGATGATCGCGATGTTGGTGCCCGAGATCAGTGCGATCCCCAGCCATTCGTGAAATCCGAGAAACTGCTGGAGCACCACCATTCCCGCGAGCGCTGCCCACACGGGATTGAAGCTGGTGAAGATCGCGAACTGCCCGGTCGGCACCCGGCGTAACGCGAGCAGGTCGACGGCATACGGCACCGCCGACGCCAGGACACCGGCGCCGATCGTGAACCACAGCACCGATCCCGTCAACTGCCCGGACGAGATGGCGAGCACGAGAACGGGGAGATAGATGAGCGTGGCACCGGTGGTCGCCAGCGCGGCACCGTCCAGACCCGGTAATCGGGTGCCGACCACGCGGTTGAGCACGATGTACGACGCCCAGCCCGCCGCCGCGATCAGTCCGAGTCCGACGCCGAGGTAGTCGGTGGATGGGTTCGGCCACACGAGGATGTAGACGCCTGCGCCTGCGAGCACCACGAAGACCAGATCGACCGGCCGCCTGGAAGCCCACATTGCGACCATCAACGGGCCGAGGAACTCCAGGGACACCGCCAAGCCCAGGCCGATGCGGTCGATCGCCAGGTACAGCGTGAGATTCATCGTCGACACGGTGACGGCGAGTAACAACACCGGCCACCACTGCGTCCAGCGGAGCGCGCGCACCTGCGGTCGAGCGATGGCGAGCAGTACGGTCGCGGCCACGACCTGACGCACCGCGACCACGGCGGCCGGCCCGATCGCCGCGAACGCGTGCGCACCGAGACCCGCACCGACCTGATTGCTGAGACCGCCCGTGAGCATCAACGCGACACCGCCCGCGGTGGCCCGCGATTCGGGGGATGCGACGGTGGCGTCCCCCTGGAGGGAGCCCGCGGTCAGGTCGGTGGTCATGTCGGTCAGTGTGGACCGCTGAGAAGCCAATCAAAAATGCCCTACGCGCATGCGTTATACGCTTGACGCATGGCACTGGAACTGCATCAGCTTCGTGCCTTCGTGGCCGTGGTCGACGAAGGCACGTTCACCGACGCGGCCATCGTGCTGCGGGTCTCGCAGGCGGCGGTGTCGCGGGCGGTCGCCGGGCTCGAGTCGGCGGTGGGCGCACGGCTTCTACACAGAGGCCCGCGGGAGGCGACGCTGACGACGGCCGGCTCGGGGGTGCTCGGGCACGCCCGGCGAGTGCTGGAGGAGGTGGCTCGACTCGAGGAGTCGTTGTCGCGGCCTGCAGGTGAGTTCAGGATCGGCTATCACTTCGCTGTGCTCGGCGCGCACACCGTTGCAGTTCAACGGGATTGGTCGGCGTTGCACCCGGGCAACCCGCTGGTGTTCGTCCAGTCCACCAGTGCGAGTGCCGGGCTGCACGAAGGTCTGGTCGAGGCGGCGGTGCTACGCCGCGTGCCGTCGGTACGCCGGATCGCCACCGAATTGATCGGCACCGAGAACCGTTTTGCCGCGATCGCTGCGTCGGACACGTTGGCTCGACGCCGACGTTTGACGTTGAAAGACCTGCAGGACAGGACCATTGCCATCGATCCGCTGGTGGGGACCACCACAGGTGACCTGTTCGCCGACAGGCCGGTGGAGGTTCGCACGACCCACAACATCGACGAATGGATGACGGCAATCGCCGCCGGACAGGCCGTCGGCTTGACGCCGGAATCCACAGTGCACCAGTACCGCAGGCCCGGCATGGTGTACCGACGCGTCGTCGATGTCGAGCCGGTGTCGGTGTGGCTCGCCTGGCAGCGCGACGCCCCGCCGGATCGCATCGCGGATCTGCTGACGATGATGCGACAGGCCTACGCGAGCTGAGCTACTGGAGGTTCCGCTTGTGCGGCTTGATCTGGTGGGGTTCGACGTCGAGGTCGCCCGCGGCGAGACCGTAAGAAATGATCCCCAGTGCAATGTTGCACGTGAAACCAACCCGACTGGCTTGCAGTGTTCCATTCGGCCGGGTGGTCGCCAGTCTGCCCAGATCCTCGCTGGTCAGGTACGCGCAGGTCTGCAACTTCACGCCGACTTGAAGTCGGCACAAGGGCCCGGGAGCGCATGGACATTGCGCTCCCGGGTGCCTCCAGACAAGGCTCGGCCTTGCTGCAGCGATATCGCTCACAGGGATGTCACTTCAGGGTGAACGTCGCATTTGCGTTCGGGTAGGCCGATTGGATGCCGGGGATGAGGACGTAATTCGTCGAGCCGGCCCCATCGATACCTGAACCGAATGTGCTGGCCCCGTCGATCTGCGAATCCACGACGCGATACGTGGCGATTGGTCCGGTGGCGCCGATCTGGTATTCGACATCGGTCTCGAGGAAGTTCTGGCTTCCTGCGACGGCTACGACGGTCTCGCTCTCTCCGGGTGCCAAGGTGTCCTTCGGGGCATTCACCCAGCCGCCCGATGAGGACTCGTTCCCGGAGAGGTATTCGGTTTGCCCGGTGTTGTTGCTGATCGTCATGGCGATCGAGGGCTCGCCGGGGTGGGTGACCGGGACGGTACCCGCGTTGGCAGCGCCTGCGACTCCGAAGCCGATTGCGGCAGTCGCTGCGATACCCAGGCAACCGGCGCCGATGCGGTTCACGGTGCGTCGTGTGGTGGTGGTCATCTCATTCTCCCTCTGTGGCAGTACTTCTCGTGATCTTCTCCGGCTTGTTGTCGGTGATGAAATAACTATGTGCCCTGGGGAGGCGAAGCGGTGTCGGGTCAACGGACCGTTGAGGGGATGAAACGGTTGTCCACCGATAGGTGGACGTCGCGCCTCAACTCGGACGGGATCCAGCGTGGGTTAGGCGATCACGCACCACGGTCAGGGCGATCACCCCGAGACCCACGAGCAGCACGAAGGCATTGGCGGACGTCAGGGCGATGGTCTCGGTGGTCGTCGCCCCATGGGTGTGACCGAGGTGGAACAAGAAGTGGGGCAGGGCGAAGACCGTGTAGGCAGCGGCCGCGGGGATGACGAACGCCGCGCGCGGTCTGATTGCTGCGAGGAGCAGCAACAGCGCGATGCCGAGGGTGGCGCCGCCGAAGTCGCGGGCGTAGTGCTCGCTGTACGGCGGCGTGAGGTCGACGGTGGGGAAGTGCTCGTAGAAGGACGCCGGAAACATCTGATTCCAGACTCCGACGACGAACTCCACCACAAAGAGGATCAACAGGCCGAGGCGGATCAGAAGGCTCATACCGGACAGACCGGCGACGAACCTCAAACGTGACGTGCTCCTACGGAACCCGGGAGTCGTCCGCGCGCGACCAGTTCGGTGATCATCACCAGCGCGCAGGAACTCACCGCGAGGATCGAGATCAACACGAACAGCTGCATGACAGCGGCATCCGCCGGCGATGCACCACCGAGGACCATTCCGACGAACGCTCCGGGAATCGTCACCAGTCCTACCGTGCGGGTTTGGTCGAGCGCGGGTACGAGTGCGGTGGCTGCGGCGCTGCGGCAGACCTCCATCCGCGAGTGATAGTCGGAGATGCCCAATGACATCGCCGCCTCGACCTCCCCGCGGCGGGCCGAGAGTTCATCGAAGGCACGTCGTCCCGCGAGGGACGTCGTGTTCATGGCGCCGCCGATCATGATGCCCGCACTCGGGATCACGGCGAGGCCGGTGGGGGGAAGTACTCCCGACGCAACCAGGACGGTGACGACGACGACCGACGCGAGGGCGACCGGAAGGAGAAGGGTCGCGGCTTCTCCCACCGTGGGGCGCCGGTTCACCACCCGGCCGGCAGAGGTCCACGCCGCGACAACAGACATGACGGCGACGAATCCGGCGGATGCCCAGAGGTGCTTGACGAGGATGCCGAGAACCAGGGCCAGCAAACCGAGTTGCACCGCCGCGCGGATCGACGCCCATGCCACTGCTCGATGGTGTCCGGTCCGTCCGACGTAGGCGATGCCGGTGGCGGCGATGGCCAGCAACACAACTGCAACAGCCAAAGCCGGACCGATGCGGATCACGGTGTCCGACAATTGCCCTCCCGACTCTGATCTCACTGATGGTGTCAGACTGCCTCGTTTAGAGGGTTGACTGACCGCCGAGCGTGCGGCGAAGAGGTCGCGCCTGTCGTCTCCGCTTTGCGGTGTGGGTACCGCGGGTCAGAGCTGTTGAGCAAAAGAACATCTCACGAGTCGGTTGATTCGGCAGCGAGCAGTGCGGTGCTCACGGCGTCTATGAGGTGGGTTTCGTCGGCGGGGTCGGTCGGCGGCCACAGGACGAGCGCGAGGAAGGTGCGCACAGCCAGCGACGACACGATGATGTTGGTGGGGTCGAGCCCGATGAGCTGAGCGGCGATCGCGCGAATTGCGGCGGAGTCGGTGGCGGCTCGAGCGCCATCGATGGCGTGCTGCGAGCGCAGGAATTGGCGGGCGATCCGATCGGTCCGGATCTGGGTCAGTGCCTCTGCGATCGCGGTACGTGCGCGGTCGGTGCCGGACATTTCGGCCACGGCTTCGGTCACTGTGGTGGTGATGCGGGTGGAGGTATGAAGAAAGACCGCCTCTATGAGTTGTTTCTTGCCGCCGGTGTGGCGGTAGATAGTTGCGCGTGAGCAATGCGCGCGGGTGGCGAGGTCGTTGATGTCGAAACGGTCGATGCCGCGCTCGGCGATCAGGGCGCCGGCGAGGTCGATCAGGCGGGCGCGGGCGGTGTCGGAGCGGTCGGAGCCGACGAGCCAATCTGGGGGCATATCTCAGTATGAGACATTCATGGCGAATGAGTAGCGTGTTGTCGCAGCTCACTGGCCTCATGTGAGACATGGAAGGCCGCCCTGGCGACGACGTCGTATCGACTTTTCGTCCAGCTCTTGCCTCTGGCGACGGTGCACCTCAACGCTGGTGCCATGAGAGATCTCGATAACCCGTACCCGTATCTCGCGCACCTGCGATCGCATGCCCCGGTGCACCGGCTCGGAGATTCCTCGTTCTTCGTCGTCAGTTCGTGGGATCTGATCGCCGAGGTGTTGGCGCGCACGAAGGACTTCTCCTCGAACCTGACCGCAACCATGATCGTCCATCCCGATGGCGGGGTCTCCGAGTGTCCGGTCGCCGAACTGGCGTCACCGTTGCACGTATTGGCCACCGCTGACGATCCCATGCACCGGGACCATCGCACGATGGTGATGCCCGCGTTGGTGGCGCGCCGCGTCCGCGCCCTGGCGCCGTTCATCGAGGCTGCCACCGGCGACCTGTGGCGAGAAGGACTGCGTGATGGACGTATTGATTGGGTGCAGGCGGTCGCGCAGCGCCTTCCGATGCTCGTGGTGACCGAGCTGGTGGGCCTTCCGGCTCAGGACGTCGACGATCTGGTGCGATGGGCGTTCGCATCCACGATGTTGCTCGACGGTGTCATCACCGCCGACGACCTTGACGTAGCGACCGCCGCGGTCGGAGAACTGGCCACCTATCTGTCCTCGGCTTATGCTGCGGCTCTTGAGAATCCGGGACCAGACATTCTGGGCGATCTCGCCCGACTCGCTGCCGCCGGAACTCTTGACCACGACACCGCAGTGATGATCCTGATCCAACTCGTGGCGGCCGGAGCCGAATCGACCATCAGCCTGCTCGGCACCAGCGTGTGGCTCCTGGGCCGCCACGGCGACATCGCCAACCGCCTACGCGGCGACCGCAGCCTGATTGCGCCGTTCGTCGAGGAAGCGCTACGGCTCGAATCACCGTTTCGCGGGCACTATCGTCATGTCGTTGACGACACAACCCTCGATGGCATCACGCTGCCCGCCGGCTCGCACCTGTACTTGGCGTGGGCCGCAGCCAACCGCGACCCGCACCGGTTCGAAGACCCCGACACCATTGTCCTCGACCCCGCGACACGCCCCTCTCACATGGCTTTCGGCAAAGGGATACACCTATGCGTCGGCGCGGCACTGGCCCGACTCGAAACCCGCACCAGCATAGAGTTTCTCCTCGACGCGACCGGTGAGTTCACCCTCGATGACCCCACGCCACAGTGGACCCGCAGCCTGCTTTCGAGACGCCTGCACACCCTGCCTCTCACCGTTCATTCTGCGGGCGTGACCTAAGCGCCGATGCAGTCGGCCACCGGACTCACACACTGAGTTCATCAACTCGAAAACTACTGCACAGAAACGGAATAGACGATGAAGAGAGCGTGCATGTCGCTCTCACAGTAGGCGGGGGAATGGCTGATACCGGTGCAGTGCCTGAGGCCGCGGCGCGCGCGTACATGTATGGATTCCCGTTGGTGTTCAATCTCGATCAGGTGAACCGATATGTCAACGAAGGGATCGGCGCCAATTCTGCGGCGCCCTTCAATTCGTTCAGTCACGCACGCACCCTGGCGGGTCCGAAAGGCACCTTGTCACCATCAACAACGACACCCTCTACTCCATGGCGCAACTCGATCTTTCCGTCGGCCCGGTGTCGCTGCATGTCCCCGATACCGCAGGCCGATATTACGTACTGCAATTCGTCGACGCCTGGACGGATAACTTCGCGTACGTCGGTCACCGGGCAACCGGAACCGCCGCCGGCGAGTGCGTCCTCGTACCCCGGGGTGGATGTCAGACCGCCTTGCTACACTGCCGCCGATAGTGCTCTGCATGGCGAAAGATGTTGAAGCACAACAAAATAGATCTTGTCGAACACTTGTGCGAACACGGATATCGCGGTAGATTTTAGTCATGAACTTCCGGGGGCTGTTCGAACACCTATCAACGATGGCGGCGGATCCGTTATTGCTCGCACCGCTCGACGACTTGGCGTTGTCAGAGGAGACGGTCTACGCACTGCGGGCGAAAAACGTCTTAGACCAACTTCTGTTCCGGTTCACCGGCGACCTCGACAAGCGTGGTGTGGCAAAGACATCCGGCGTGGACTCGACCGCTGAGCTACTGCAGTCCGCCGGAGTGCCACCCGCAGTCGCCGGCCGCTACGTCCGAGTGGGGCGCGCCCTGGGTTCCATCCCTTCAGTCGCCACCTACGCCATCGACGGGACCCTGTCCGGTGAGCACATGGACGCCATCGTCAAAGGCCTGGGTCACATTGATCGTCGGGACCCCGATCTGTCGGAATCCGATCGCGCCGACTGCGTCCGCGGATTGCTCACAGAGGCCCGCGTGTCGACACCGGCGGCAGTGAGCCGGCGAGCCCACGAGATGGCCATTGCATTGTCACCGGCCGACAAAGAGATCCCCGACGCCGAAAACGATGACCTCAATGAAGTGTCGTTCGGGACCGGCGACGACGGCCGCACCCACGGCACCCTCGACCTCGACAAAACGCTCGGCGAGAAGCTGTCTGCTGCGTTGCGTCCGTTGGCTAAGCCGGTCCCAGAACCCGATGGGTCACCTGATCCCCGCAGCACGCCGCAACGTCTGTCCGAAGCCCTCGGCAAGATCCTGGATGTGTTCTTCGCTCACCAGGACCGGCCCACCGAAGGTGGGGTGAAACCGCGGGTGACGATGACCGTCTCCGCCGAGCAACTCCTGGCCTTCCAGATGAACGGCATCCCCGGCGCGAAAGTACCCACCGCGGCCGCGACGTTCGAGTGGACCGGACCGGTGTCGTTGCCCACCGCACAGATGACGGTGTGCGATTCGGTGATCACCAAGATCCTGCTCGACAACAACGCCGTACCCCTCGAGGTGGGACGCGAATTCCGTACCGTCACACCCGCAATCCGCAAAGCGCTCACTGTGCGAGACCGCGGATGTGCCTTCCCGGGTTGCGGCTGCCCCGCCGGCTGGACGGACGCGCACCACATCAAGTTCTGGAGTCACGGCGGCGAGACGAGCCTGACCAACACAGTCCTGCTGTGCCGCCGGCACCACAACTACATCCACCACAAAGGCTGGACTGTCTTCATCGGACACGACGGACATCCCTGGTTCATCGCGCCCGGGAAGACTGAACCAATCCGATCCCACGCCAGACGGACCATGACCAACGAACCACTCGCCGCCTGAACGGCTCAAAGCGAGCACACGGATTCACGAGAAACTACACACGACGACGCAGTCCCAAGCTACTACCGCAGCACCGGATAACACCGGTGCGGCTGGAACATTGACAACTCAATAGTGTGAGCCGCCCCATCGACGGAGAGGCATCAGCGGCATGACATCTGTCATGCGGTTCTCGTGACATCGGCAGTGGGTGCGACAGTTCCGGTTGCAGCAGGGTTTCTCTCATGAACACAACCGCAATAGAACTGAGCGGACTGACCAAGACGTTCGCTTCGTCGAAGGGACCCGTCAGGGCCGTCAACGGCATCGATCTGCGCATCGGTGCGGGCGAGATCGTCGCGTTCCTGGGCCCGAACGGCGCAGGCAAGACCAGCACCATCGACATGATGCTCGGACTGTCCACGCCCGATTCAGGGACGGTCCGGGTGTTCGGCACCGACCCCGTGACGGCAGCGGGGAACGGCCGGATCGCCGCAGTGATGCAGACCGGAGGTCTGCTGCCCGACTTCACCGTCGCGGAGACCATACGCATCGTCGCCGGCACGTTCGGGGCAGCCGCCGCTGTCGACGGGGTCGTCGAGCGAGCCCGGCTGACCGACATCGCCGACCGCAAGGTCTCCAAGTGTTCCGGCGGTGAACAACAGCGGCTGAAGTTCGCGTTGGCGCTGTTGCCCGATCCCGACCTCATCGTCCTCGACGAACCGACAGCCGGGATGGACGTCGAGTCGCGGCGAGCATTTTGGGCGACGATGCGCGCCGACGCGCAGAGCGGCCGGACGGTGGTGTTCGCGACCCACTACCTCGAGGAGGCAGACGATTTCGCCGACCGCATCGTGATGGTCGCCAAAGGCCAGATCGTCGCGGATGGTTCGACGGCGAGCATCCGGGCACAGGCGAGCGGCCGTACCGTCTCGGCCGTCCTCGATCGCAACGATCTGGCGATGGTCCGTGCGGAGTTTCCGGAGTTGACCGACGTCACCGAGCGCGGTGGTCGCCACCATCTGCGTACGCCGGACTCCGATGCGCTCGCCCGCCACCTGCTCACGGCAACAGGGGCTCGCGACGTCGAGATCACCTCCCACAACCTGGAAGACGCCTTCGTCGCGCTGACCAGTGATCACCCACAGAACGCAACACCCGAGAGGACCCGCTGATGACCACCCTGACCAGCCCGGCCGCGCATTCGAGGGCAGGTGTCCTGCGCGGCTTCTCCA
Source organism: Williamsia soli (assembly GCF_017377795.1). Classification (GTDB taxonomy): domain Bacteria; phylum Actinomycetota; class Actinomycetes; order Mycobacteriales; family Mycobacteriaceae; genus Williamsia; species Williamsia soli. The sequence goes on from NZ_JAFRDR010000005.1 coordinate 19,548, forward strand.
CCACCTATGTCCGCCTCGACCTTCGGCGGGTGATGCGGAATCGGCGAGCGATGATCTTCACCCTGGCCGTGCCCACCCTGATGTACCTGATCTTCGGTGCCACCGCCGACTACGGCGGCGACAAGATCGGCAGCGCGAACACCGCCGCGTACGTGATGATCCACATGGCGATCTACGGGGCGATCCTCGCAACGACGACCACCGCCGCGTCGGTGGCCCTGGAACAGCAAGCCGGCTGGACGAGAACGCTCCGGATGACCCCGATGACACCGGCGGCCTACGTGGTGTCGAAGGTGCTCGTCGCTCTCACCGTCGCCGCGCTGCCGCTGATCCTGTTGTCGGCGGTCGGCGTCTCGACCGGTGCGAGTGCGCCCCTTGGTGACTGGGTCGCCGCGGTCGTGCTCGGGTGGCTCGGTTCGGCGCTGTTCGCCGCATTCGGGCTGGCGGTCGGCAGCGCCCTGAGGTCCGACGCCGCCACGCAGGTGCTCGGCGGAGTCCTGACGCTGCTGGCGTTCGCGGGCAACGTGTTCGTCCCACTCAAGGGCGCGATGCTGACGTTCTCCATGTTCACGCCGATGTTCGGGGTGAGCCAACTGGCGAACTATCCGGTCACCGGTGGCGTCACGGCGTACGGCGATCACATCTCGCTGCTGGTCTGCTTCGTCAACATCGCCGTGTGGGCAGCGATATTCGGATACGCGGCAATTCACTACTACCGCAAGAGCACGGCGCGACAGTAGGTAACTTCGACAGTGACCACCCGTAGCAACCACAGTTCGGAGATCTCACATGTCCCTCACCGCCCTCCTCGAAGTGAAGTTCAAGCCCGAAGCCCTCGACGAAGCTAAGGCAGTGTTCAAGCGGGTGCTGAACGAGACCAGGGCATTCGACGGATGCGAGTCGGTCGAGGTCCTCGTCGACGCCGCGGATCCGACGCGCTGGGTGATCCTCGAGCGCTGGGCGTCGGTGGAGCAGGACGCGAAGTACCGCGAGTTCCGTGCAGGCGAAGGCGCGATCACCGACCTGGGCCCACTGCTCGCCGGCGCTCCCGGCCTCACGTCGTACCACACAGACGACAGCATCTGAGCTCAGAGAATCTGATCCTGGACAACTAAAACAGAAACATGTTCTAGTTCTTGCATGTTGCACTTCGCGCACGAGGACGTCGACGACGCCGAACTCGAACGGCTTCGTGGCCTGTACGGCTCGTTCACCGATGCCGTCCGCGATCTGGTGGACGCGACCATCCGCACGGAGGTCGACGAGGACACGCTCCACGCGGTGCAGGCCGAGATCGAGGCCGCGACTGCCCGATTGCGGACGAAGCAGCTCGACGGCCCGTACGGGGTGCGGGTCACCCCGACGGGTAAGAGCATGGCGTGGGGTAATGCGGCGGTAGGACTACGCAACGCCGCAGCCCCGCCGATGGTGATCAATCACGACGGGAAGGGCAGTTCGTGGGCAGAAGTCGACCTGGGTGCCGCCTACGAGGGCCCTCCCGGTCTGGTCCACGGGGGAGTGGCTGCGCTGCTGCTCGACCACATCCTCGGAGAGACGGGCAGTTTCGGACGCCGGACCAACCTCACCGGGACGATCGAGATCAAGTTCCTGCGGGCGACCCCGCTGGGACCACTGCGGGTCGAGGCGCGGATCGATCGCGACGAGCAGTACAAGACATTTGTGGTCGGGAGCATCTCTGATGCCGAGGGTGTCACCGTTCAGGCGCGCGGGGTCTTCATCGTCCCGAAGTGGGCCCGCGACCAGGGAGACCTCTGGGGCTCGCAGCAGTAGTCGGCCCAACCCGTGGCGAGACGTGCGATGGGGCTTTGCTGCCGTCTGGCTGCTGTTCCTGATCTACCCGGTCGCGTCGGTGGTGTCGTCGGACACGCTCAGCACCACCGAGCGCGTCTTCACGCTGACCGTGCTCGGATGCTTTGCGCTCGTGTACGTCCTCGCCTGCGTCTACGTGCTGTTCCGGCGAGGACTCACTGAACCCACCCGTACCCGGAACTCGATCGCGGTCTTCATCCTGCTCATCGCTCTCGCCGGGGCCGCGATGGTGACGCTCGGCGAGAACATCTTCGCTCTGGCGCCGTACTTGATGGCGGTCTCGGCCTTCGCGTTTGCGCTGCCGATCGCGGTGGCGACCTGTGTGGTGCTTCTCGGAGCAGCGATCCTCACGCCGGAGATCGTCGACGGCTGGTCCCTCGACACGAGCATCGTGGTGATGCTGCTGGTGGTCGGCCCGACGCTGCTCGCCGTACGTGTCCTGCGGTCCCGCGAAGAGTTGCGGGAGCAATCCGCCGCCGCGTCGCGGAGACTGAACGAACAACTCGCGGTGGTCGCCGAACGGGAACGAGTTGCGCGCGACGTCCACGACATCCTCGGCCACTCCCTCACGGTGATGACGGTGAAATCGGAGCTCGCCGGCAGGCTCGTCGATGTCGACCCGACCGCAGCCAAGGCCGAATTGGCTGACCTGCACCGGATCTCACGCGAAGCGCTGGCTGAGATCCGCGCGACGGTCGGAGGGTTGCGTTCCCCGGATCTGGCCACCGAACTGCTCTCGGCTCGCACCGCCCTCGTCGCGGCTCGGATCGAGCCGTCACTGCCCGCCGACGTCGACGTGGTGAATCCGGCCCACCGGATCCTGTTCGCGTGGACCCTGCGCGAGGCCGTCACCAACGTGGTGCGCCACTCAGGCGCGACGCAGGCTCGGGTCACACTGGGGGAGAACCGGATCGAGGTCACCGACAACGGTGTCGGTCTGCAGGGCCCAGCCGACGGGAACGGTCTGCGCGGGCTGCGCGAACGCGTTCAGGGCTCCGGTGGCACCCTTCGTATCGTCGGTGACGACGGAGCCGGCACGACGATCGAGGTCAAGCTGCCATGAGCGAGATACGACTACTTCTGGCAGACGACCAGGCCCTCGTCCGCGGGGCGCTGGCGGCACTGCTGAGTCTTGAGCCCGACCTGAACGTGGTCGCGCAGGTCGGGCGGGGCGACGAGGTGCTCGAGCAGGCCCGCGCGTCCTCTGTCGATGTCTGCCTGCTCGACATCGAGATGCCGGGCGCCGACGGTATCGAGGTGGCGGCACTGCTACACACCGAACTCCCGCAGGTCAGGACCCTCATCGTCACCACATTCGGAAGGCCCGGGTACCTGCGCAGAGCCGTGGAGGCAGGCGCCTCGGGTTTTGTCGTCAAGGACACCCCCGCCGCAGAACTGGCCGACGCAGTGCGCCGCGTCCACGCGGGTCTGCGGGTCATCGATCCCACGCTGGCGACCGAAAGTCTCACCGCCGGAGGCAATCCGCTGACCCAACGCGAACGGGACGTGCTCACCATCGCTCTGGCCGGAGCGCCGGTGGCCGAGATCGCGGCGCAGGTCCACCTGTCGGCGGGAACCGTGCGGAACTACCTGTCCAGCGCCATCGGCAAGACCGGCGCGGAGACCAGGGCCCAGGCCGCCCGCATCGCGCAGCAGCGGGGCTGGCTCTGACGGCCGGGTCGTGTGGGAACACGAGCACCGCCCGTAAGTCGAGTTCGTCAGCTCCCGCGGCGACGGTGTTGAGGTCGCCGATTTCAATACGGCGAGGGTGGCGTGAGAAAATGATTCGATGCTCATTGCCGGGGTGATCCTTCGTGCAATGATCTTCCGATCATCTGCGGTCAGCAACGGCGCTGGCCTGGAGTAAGAGGTGCAGCCCACCTGTGGAGTGTCAGCGCTGGTGGACGTGATTTGAGGCTTGCCTAACTGGGTAAGTCCCAGCTCACTTGCCGTATCCTCTGCTGAAACGGTGCGCCCCACGTGGGCGCGATGTTAAGGGCGAAAAAGTATGAAGCACGCTCCCGGCCCCATAGGGCTCTACGATCCGCAGAACGAGCACGACTCGTGCGGTGTTGCCTTTGTCGTCGACATGCATGGTCGACGCAGTCGCGACATCGTCGACAAGGCGATCTCGGCACTGGTGAACCTCGAACATCGAGGTGCCGCCGGCGCCGAGCCGAACACCGGTGACGGTGCAGGCATCATGATCCAGGTCCCCGACGCGTTCTTCCGCGCCGTGGTCGACTTCGATCTGCCCGCCGAGGGCTCCTACGCCACCGGTGTCGCGTTCCTTCCGCAGGGCTCCGGCGACGCCAAGACCGCGTGCGACGGCGTCGAGAAGATCGTGACGTCCGAGGGCCTGACCGTCCTCGGCTGGCGCGACGTGCCCATCGACGAGAGTTCGCTGGGCGCGCTGGCCCGTGACGCGATGCCGACGTTCCGCCAGATCTTCATCGCCGGGGCCGCCGGCGACGACCTCGAGCGTCGTTCGTACGTGGTGCGCAAGCGGGTCGAGACCGAACTCGGCAACAAGGGCGCCGGGCAGGACGGCCCGGGCCGTGAAACGGTCTACTTCCCAAGTCTTTCCGGGCGCACGTTCGTCTACAAGGGCATGTTGACCACTCCGCAGCTGCGGGGCTTCTACGTGGACCTGCAAGACGACCGTGTCGAGAGTGCGCTGGGTCTGGTTCACTCGCGCTTCTCCACCAACACCTTCCCGAGCTGGCCGCTGGCCCACCCGTTCCGCCGCGTCGCCCACAACGGTGAGATCAACACCGCCACCGGTAACGAGAACTGGATGCGGGCGCGCGAGGCGCTCATCGACACCAGCGTGTTCGGTGAGGGCACCGGCGAGAAGATCTTCCCCGTCGTCACCCAAGGCGCTTCTGACACCGCGCGGTTCGATGAGGTGCTCGAACTGCTGCACCTCGGTGGACGCTCGCTGCCCCACGCGGTGCTCATGATGATCCCGGAGGCCTGGGAGCGTCACGAGTCGATGAAGCCGGAGCACCGGGCTTTCTACGAGTACCACTCGACGCTCATGGAGGCCTGGGACGGCCCCGCGTCGGTGTGCTTCACCGATGGCACCCTGATCGGTGCCGTCCTCGATCGAAACGGTCTGCGCCCGAGCCGGATCTGGGTCACCAAGGACGGACTGGTCGTGATGGCGTCGGAGGTCGGTGTCCTCGACATCGATCACGGTGACGTGGTTCAGAAGTTGCGTTTGCAGCCCGGCCGGATGTTCCTCGTGGACACCGCCGCCGGCCGCATCGTCGACGACAACGAGATCAAGGACGAGCTCGCCGCCGAGCACCCGTACCAGGAGTGGCTCGACGAGGGCATGAAGCACCTGGACGACCTGCCCGGTGAGCCGCACAGCCACATGGCGCACGATCGGGTGAAACTGCGTCAGCAGGTCTTCGGTTACACCACCGAGGAGGTCAGCCTGCTGGTCGAGCCGATGGCCCGCACCGGTGCCGAAGCGATCGGCTCGATGGGTACCGACACTCCCATCGCGGTGCTCTCGCAGCGCCCCCGGATGCTGTTCGACTACTTCCAGCAGATGTTCGCCCAGGTCACCAATCCGCCGCTCGACGCCATCCGCGAAGAGGTCGTCACCAGCATCGGTGTCACGATCGGCCGCGAGGCCGACCTGCTGAACCCGGGACCGGAGTCGTGCAAGCAGATCGTGCTGCCGCAGCCGATCCTCGACAACGACAACCTGGCCAAGCTCGTACGCCTGGGTGAGGACGAGCGTTTCGCCGACTACCGCAGCGTGCAGATCCGTGGTCTGTACCCGGTCGCCGATGGTGGCGAAGGGTTGCGCAAAGCCCTCGACGACGTCCGCACACAGGTCTCGGAGGCCATCGCCGGCGGCGCCCGTCTGGTGGTCCTGTCGGACCGCGAGTCCGACGAGACCCTCGCGCCGATCCCGTCGCTGCTGCTGACCTCGGCCGTGCACCATCACCTCGTCCGCGAGAAGACCCGCACCCAGGTCGGACTTCTCGTCGAGGCCGGTGACGCCCGCGAGGTGCACCACATGGCCGCACTCGTCGGCTTCGGTGCCGCCGCGATCAACCCGTACATGGCCCTCGAGACCATCGAGGACATGGCGCTGCGCGATGCGCTCGGTGGGCTCGACTACAAGACCGCGCAGAAGAACTACATCAAGGCTGCAGGCAAGGGCGTCCTCAAGGTGATGTCCAAGATGGGCATCTCCACCCTGGCGTCCTACACCGGCGCCCAGCTCTTCCAGGTCATCGGTATCAACCAGGACACCGTCGACGAGTTCTTCACCGGACTGCGGTCACACCTCGGCGGCATCGGCCTCGACGAGATCGCCGCCGACGTCGCCGCCCGTCATGCCGTGGCGTTCACCGGTCGGCCCGAAGAGCGGGCGCACCGCGAGCTCGAGGTGGGCGGCGAATACCAGTGGCGCCGCGAGGGTGAATATCACCTGTTCAACCCGGACACCGTCTTCAAGTTGCAGCACTCGACCCGCACCGGGCAGTACTCGGTGTTCAAGGAGTACACGAAGCTCGTCGACGACCAGTCCAAGCGCATGGCATCGCTGCGTGGGCTCTTCGACTTCAACTTCGACGATCGCGATCCCATCCCCATCGACAAGGTGGAGTCGGCGCGCGAGATCGTCAAGCGGTTCTCCACCGGCGCGATGAGCTTCGGCTCGATCTCGGCCGAGGCCCACGAGACCCTTGCGATCGCGATGAACCGCCTCGGCGGTCGTTCCAACTCCGGCGAGGGCGGCGAAGACGTGCGCCGGTTCGAGCCCGACGAGAACGGTGACTGGCGTCGCAGTGCCATCAAGCAGGTCGCCTCGGGCCGCTTCGGCGTCAACTCGCACTACCTGACGAACTGCACCGACATCCAGATCAAGATGGCCCAGGGTGCGAAACCGGGTGAGGGCGGACAGCTTCCGCCGCACAAGGTGTACCCGTGGGTCGCCGAGGTCCGTGGTTCGACACCCGGTGTCGGACTGATCTCGCCGCCGCCGCACCACGACATCTACTCGATCGAGGATCTGGCGCAGCTGATCCATGACCTGAAGAACGCGAACCCGGCAGCTCGGATTCACGTGAAACTTGTCTCCGAGGTCGGTGTCGGAACCGTCGCTGCCGGTGTCTCGAAGGCCCACGCCGACGTCGTGCTGATCTCCGGTCACGATGGTGGCACCGGTGCGACACCGCTGACGAGTGAGAAGCACGCCGGTGGACCCTGGGAACTCGGCCTGGCCGAGACCCAGCAGACCCTGCTGCTCAACGGACTGCGCGACCGCATCGTCGTGCAGGTCGACGGCCAGCTCAAAACCGGTCGCGACGTCGTCGTCGCGGCACTGCTCGGTGGTGAGGAGTTCGGTTTCGCCACCGCACCGCTGGTGGTCTCGGGTTGCATCATGATGCGGGTCTGCCACCTCGACACCTGCCCGGTGGGTGTCGCGACGCAGAACCCCGTGCTCCGTGAGCGTTTCACCGGAAAGCCCGAGTTCGTCGAGAACTTCTTCCTCTTCATCGCCGAAGAGGTTCGGGAGTTGTTGGCCCGCCTCGGTTTCCGGACGCTGCAAGAGGCCGTGGGCCAGGTGCAGATGCTCGACACCGCCAAGGCGCTGAATCACTGGAAGTCGGCGAAGGCGGGCAAGCTCGACCTCTCGGCCATCCTCACGCAGGCCGATTCGCCGTTCATGAACCAGGATCTGTACTGCTCGGGCAGCCAGGATCACGCGCTGGACAAGGCGCTCGATCAGCAGCTGATCGCCCAGGCTCGCGCCGCCATCGACAAGGGTGAGCGGGTCAGCTTCTCGTCCGATATCGCCAACGTCAACCGCACCGTCGGCACGATGCTGGGTCACGAGATCACCAAGAACTACGGTGCCAACGGCTTGCCGGACGGCACGGTGATCATCGACTTCAAGGGTTCTGCCGGCAACAGCTTCGGAGCGTTCGTTCCGAAGGGTGTGACACTGCGCCTCAAGGGCGATGCGAACGACTTCGTCGGCAAGGGACTCTCGGGCGGCCGGATCGTGGTCAGCCCGGCCGACAACGCGCCCGAAGGCTTTGTGGCAGAAGAGAACATCATTGCCGGCAACGTCATCGGATTCGGTGCCACAGGTGGTGAGATCCTGCTCCGCGGTGTCGTGGGCGAGCGCTTCTGCGTGCGTAACTCCGGGGCGACGGCAGTGGTCGAAGGGGTCGGCGACCACGGGTGTGAGTACATGACCGGCGGGCGTGTGGTGGTTCTCGGATCGACAGGTCGCAACTTCGCGGCCGGTATGTCCGGTGGCATCGCCTACGTGTACGACCCCGCGAATGTTTTGAAGGACAACCTGAACACCGAACTGGTGCTACCCGAAGAGCTGGAAGCCGAGGATCTCGAGTTCCTCGAAGCCATCGTCGGCAAGCACCGCAACGAGACCGGTTCGCCGGTCGCAGAGAGCATTCTGAGCGACTGGGACAGCAACTCCCAGAAGTTCGTCAAGGTGATGCCCCAGGATTACAAGCGGGTGTTGCAGGCGATCGCCTCGGCCGAGAAGGACGGGCGCGATGTCGACGAGGCAGTAATGGAGGCCGCACGTGGCTGATCAAAGAGGCTTTATCAAGCACACCGAGCGGGAACTGCCCCAGCGGCGGCCGGTGCCCCTGCGGTTGATGGACTGGAAAGAGGTGTACGAAGATTTCGATCGCGACACCCTCAAGACCCAGGCCAGTCGCTGCATGGACTGCGGAATCCCGTTCTGCCACAACGGTTGCCCTCTCGGCAACCTCATTCCCGAGTGGAATGACCTGGTGTACAAGGATCGCTGGGCCGACGGCATCGAACGCCTGCATGCGACCAACAACTTCCCCGAGTTCACCGGCCGGTTGTGCCCGGCGCCCTGCGAGGCGTCGTGCGTACTGGGCATCAATCAGCCGGCGGTCACCATCAAGCAGGTCGAGGTCGAACTCATCGACAACGCCTTCGACGAGGGCTGGGTCAAGCCAGTGCTCCCGTCGGCCAAGACCGGCAAGTCGGTAGCCGTCGTCGGTTCCGGCCCTGCGGGCTTGGCTGCGGCGCAGCAGCTCACCCGGGCCGGCCACGACGTCACGGTCTTCGAGCGGGCCGACCGTATCGGTGGATTGCTGCGTTACGGCATCCCTGAGTTCAAGATGGAGAAACGGCACATCGATCGCCGCCTCGAGCAGATGGAGGCCGAGGGCACGCAGTTCCGGCCCGGCGTCAACGTAGGCGTCGACCTCACGGTGGAGCAGTTGCGGGCCGATTTCGATTCTGTGATCCTCGCCAACGGATCGACCCAGGGGCGCGACCTGCCCATCCCCGGACGCGATCTCGACGGCATCCACCAGGCGATGGAGTTCCTGCCGTGGGCCAACCGCGTCCAGCAGGGTGACGACATCCTTGACTCTGATGGGCAACCGCCGATCAATGCCAAGGGCAAGAGGGTCATCATCATCGGCGGCGGCGACACCGGTGCGGACTGCCTCGGCACCTCGCTGCGGCAGGGCGCCGAGATCGTGCACCAGTTCGAGATCATGCCCAGGCCGCCGGACGAGCGCGCAGAATCGACCCCGTGGCCGACGTATCCGCTGATGTTCCGGGTCTCCTCCGCCCACGAAGAGGGCGGCGAGCGGGTGTTCTCCGTGAACACTGAGGAATTTGTCGGCAAAGACGGCAAGGTCACCGGGTTGCGCGCGCACGAGGTCAAGATGAACAACGGCCGGCCGGAGAAGATGGAAGGCAGCGACTTCGAACTCGAGGCCGATCTCGTCCTGCTCGCCATGGGCTTCGTCGGACCCGAGCGCGCCGACTTCCTCGACAAGCTCGGCGTCGACTACAACGAGCGCGGAAACGTCAAGCGCAACGACAACTTCGAGACGACCGTGCCCGGCGTTTTCGTCGCCGGCGACGCCGGTCGTGGGCAGTCGCTGATCGTCTGGGCGATCGCCGAGGGAAGGGCCGCGGCCGCCGCTGCGGACCGCTTCCTCGCCGGTGCCACACTGCTGCCCGCACCGATCGTCCCGACGCAGGCGCCGCAGCGGTAGGACTCGCGAAACCGAGTCCGAACTGCAATGATGAGTCCGGATCCGGGGAGCTTTTCGAGTCAGTTGACGGGTGGGAAACTACCCGGCGCGATCAATGAACGAAGGACAGTACATGCGTGTGCGGCGGTGGGTCAGTGCTCTGGCAGCAGGAATTTTGACGGCGGGGGCCGTCAGCGTTCTGTCCGCACCGACGGCGGTTGCCGATCCTGCGGACTGCCCGGAGCTCTACGTCCTGGCCATCCCGGGAACCTGGGAGAACTCGGCCGACGGGCAGGTGCCCGGAATGCTGTCGTACCCGACGTCCGGTCTCGGATCGGAGACCCGCGTGCAGCTGGTGGGTTACAACGCCACCGCATTCCCGTGGGAGACCGGCGGCAGCATCTACGGCAAGTCGAAGGCCCAGGCAGTCGCCAACGCCGAGGGCCTGGCCATCACGATGACCAAGCGTTGCCCCGCCACGAAGATCGCGGTCATCGGCTACAGCCAGGGCGCCGACGCTGCCGGCGACTTCGCCGCCGAAGTCGGCACCCGCCGCGGTGTCATCAAGCCGAGCCAGTTCGCGGGCGCCGTGTTGATCTCGGATCCACGACGTACCAAGAGGGACGCGCTCATCGGTCCCAAGCTTTCCGGTGAAGGCAACGGTGGACCCCGCCAGGGCGGATTCGGCTGGGTCAGTGACCGCACGTTCACGATCTGCGAGCCCGGCGACCAGTACTGCAACATCCCACGCGACTACTACGTCTCCCGGATCGCCGGCTACCTGGCGGAGACCAGTGACCCCAACCCCGATCAGCTCGCTCAGTACCAGGCCGAGGCCTGGGCAATCGTCAGCGAGCTGGTGACCAGGGGTGGACCGGGCGCGCTCGTCGACGAACTGAGCAACGAGAAGGCGCGCGCACAGATCGTCGCGTTCAACCGGTTCCTGCAGTCCGGTTCGCACGGGGACTACGCCAACTTCGAGGTGGAGCCGGGCGTGACCGCGCTGCAGTGGGCACAGAACTATCTTGCAGGCCTCGCCTGACCTTCCGCGGAGCTGCCTCGAGGGCGGCTGCGCTCGCTCAGTGTGATCAGTGGGACAGATGTGACTCACCCGCGTGTGCTACCCGATGGGATGCCACCTCCGGCGTAACGTGGCCTACGTCACAGCGTTTGGAGATGTTGTCGCGATGACCTGCGAAGAGTAACAACGCTTTTCGTCGTCGCGACATATCGCGAGAGATGCTTGTGTCCCGACTGGCGATCAGCCGGCCGACGACATACAGTATCGACAAGAGTATCCATTGCACTAAACAGGATGTGATCCGTCGTGAAGCTGGCGAACCCCCGCACCCGCCGCCGCACTCAACTGCTCGGAATGACCCCGCATATCTTCGGGGCCGATGGGTACATCGCCCACCGGCGTCTCGCGCGGCGGCTGCCCGAGAACGGTGAACGACTCGTCACCACGGCCGAACTCCGCAGCTTCAACCTCTGACGGTCACCCCGGCGGCGAAATCGCCGATCAGTTTCGCGGCGACGTCGGGTTGCTGCACGATGAAGAAGTGCCGCGCCGGGATCACCGGCGTATACGAACCGCCGAGGAATCGCGCGTAGCGACCCTGCTTCCAGTTCCAGAACAAGCGCACCGGCGTGCGTCGTCCCGGTAGCGCCGACACGACATGGACCGGCGCAGTCAGCGGATGCGTCCGCCGCAGCGCAACCAACTGCGAGTTGAGAACCCCGAACGCCGCCTGCTCGACCAGGAAAGCCCGCGGGAAACGGGTTCCGTTGAACACTTCGGATATCCAGTAACGTTGCGCCGCGGTGAATCCGCCCGGCGGACCCGGCGACGTCGCAATCGCGTGTCCCTTGATCCCGGCTGACCGCGGCAGACGCAGGGCCTTGATGAACCGCGCCGCCACATGCGCGAGTCGGTTGCTCCAGCCGGGTGGCACCAGCTGCAACGGCAGCATCACGTAGGAACCATCGAGCATGATCACGCCCGCGACCCGGTCGGGCCTGCTCCTCGCGTAGCCCTCGACATAGAGCGACGCCAGGGAATGACCGGCCAACAGGACGGGCTCGGTGATCCCCAGCTCGTCCAGGATGTGGTCGATCCGCTCGACCTCAGCGGCGATCGACGGGATCTGGCCGGCAGGCAAAGGATCGGACAGTCCATAGCCGGGCCGGTCGTACCGGATCACGGTGTAGCGGGCCCGGAGGATCTCGGTGACCTGATCGAAGTCGAACCAGTTGCCTCCCAACGCCGCGAGGAACAGCAGTGGCGGCCCCTCACCGTCGACCACGACATGGGTACGGAGCCCCGCAATCGCGTGAAACGTCCCTGGTGGCTGCACCTGCGCAAGTTTAGGCCCGGTGGCTCTACTCGCGCCCGCCGACGAGGTCACGCATCCGTTCGCGCCGGTTCACGTACTTCTCGTAACGCCGCTCGGCGCGTTCGATCTTCTTCGGGGAGTAGAACCGTCGTGCCCAGAATGAGTTCGGATGGGCCAGCCGGCACGCGCCGACAAATCCGAGCAGCGGCACCGGAAGCCCGATCAATCCGGTGGCCAGCTTGCCCTTGAGCAGTGTGATGACGGAATAGGTGATGTGGATGACGACGCTACCTGCGGTCACCAGGATGCCGAGCGTGTTTGCGCCGGGCTCGTTGACGCCGATCGGTGAGGTTCCCACCAACAGGGCCAGACCCACGACGGCCGCGATCATGACGGCGTCGATCGACTTACGGCCCTCTTCGGACCAATAGACGTCTTCGAGGTGAAGCCACAAGGCGAACTCGTCGAGGGCCAGCGCCGCTCCGATCCCGAACATGGCGGCCAGGATCTCGCGCCACGGCGGATCCGGCTGAAAGCGGAACTCGAGCAGCCCGGCCACGAGGATCAGCAAGATGCCCCACACCTGATGGTGGATGTGCACACCACCGATGTAGATGTCGTTGACGGCGCCTCCGGCATCATCGCCCTCCGGTGCAGGCGTCGCGTTGCGGGCCTTGATCTTCCGGGTGATCGCGCGGGTGATCCCGTAGGTGACCACGAACCCGATCAGCGCTACCAGCGCGGCGGACCGCCCGGTGTCGACGACATGTTTGATGTACCAGTCCACTGACCTACCCCGCCGACCGTGCCGAACCAGCCGCTGAGCGTGCCGAACCAGCCGCGATCTTTGGCACGGTCGGCGGTGGGGGCAGCGGGGTCACTTGGGCTTGGCGAGCGGGAACGCGAGGGTCTCGCGGATCGATTGCCCGGTGAGGAGCATGACGATCCGGTCGACACCGATGCCGAGACCACCCGTGGGGAACATGCCGTGCTCGAGGGCCTGCAGGAAGTCCTCGTCCAGCTCCATCGCCTCGGGGTCGCCGCCGGCAGCCAGCAGTGACTGCTCGGTGAGACGCTTGCGCTGCTCCACCGGGTCGGTCAGTTCGGTGTAGGCAGTACCCAACTCGACGCCCCACGCCACCAGGTCCCAGCGTTCGGTGACTCCGGGAATGGTCCGGTGCTGCCGGGTCAGCGGTGACACCGACGTCGGGAAGTCCTTGTAGAACGTCGGGAACGTCGTCTGGTCCTCGACGAGGTGCTCGTACATCTCGAGCGCGACCTGCCCGGCGTCCCAATCGTTGCGGTACGGGATGTCGTGCTTGTCGCACAGCGCCTTGAGGGTGTCGACGTCGGTGTACGGGGTGACCTCCTCGTCGATCGCCTCGGACACCGCGCCGTGCAGCGTCTTCACCGGCCACTCGCCGGAGATGTCGACCTTCTCGATCACCCCGTCCTTGCCCTCGATGTAGACGACCTGCTCGCCGTGCGCCGCGACGGCGGCGTTCTGGATCATCTCCCGGGTCAGGTGCAGCATCCGGTCGTAATCGCTGTGTGCCTCATAGGCTTCCAGGCTCGTGAACTCGGGGTTGTGTTTGAAGTCCACGCCCTCGTTGCGGAAGTTGCGACCCATCTCGAAGACGCGCTCCAACCCGCCGACGCACAGTCGCTTGAGATAGAGCTCCGGCGCGATGCGCAGATAGAGGTCGAGGTCGTACGCGTTGATGTGGGTGCGGAACGGTGCAGCGTTCGCCCCACCGTGGATCTGTTGGAGGATCGGGGTCTCGACCTCCATGTAGTCGCGACCACCCAGATAGTCGCGCATCGACTTCACGATCGCGCTGTGTACGCGCATCAGCTCGCGTGCCTTGGTGTTGATCGTGAGATCGACATATCGCTGGCGGACGCGGGCCTCGGGATCGGTCAGGCCACTCCACTTGTCGGGCAGCGGATGCAGGCACTTGCCGAGCATCCGCCAGTCCTTGGCCAGCAGCGACAGCTCGCCCTTGCGGCTGCGGCCCACGACACCGCTGACCTCGATGAGATCCCCGAGGTCGACGGTGCTCGCCAGATCCAAGGTGTCGGGACGCAGTGCGCTCGCGTCCACCAGGACCTGCATGTCACCACTCCAGTCGCGGAGGTCCGCGAAGACGACCTTGCCGAAGTCGCGCATGCGGATGACCCGGCCCGCGATCCGGCCGGTCGTCCCTTCGGGGGCGGCCACCGCCTCGGCGATGGTGTGGGTGGGGGGATAGGCGGGTGGATAGGGGTCGACGCCTGCGGCGGTGAGCTGTTCGAGTTTCGCCAGCCGGACGCGGACCTGCTCGGGCCGTCGCGGACCGCGGTGCTCGGCCTTCTCCAGACCGGCGATCTCGGCGGCGACGGCATCGACGTCGACACCCTCCGGGACCGACGACGCCTGGCCGGTGAAATCCCGGCCCTTACCGAACTTGGGGAGTTTGACGAACCCCTCGTTGACGACTGCCGCGAGCCCGACTCGCGGAACGGTACGGGCATCCTCGAAACAGAGGAACCGCGGCACCCACTCGGGTTGATACTTGGCGTTCGACTTGTACAGCGATTCCATCTGCACGTACTTGGATGCGAAGGTCAGTGCGCCGTACATCGTGCGCATGATCGGGCCCGCGCCGATCTGGCCACCCTCTTCGAACACGGCGCGGAAGGCGGCGAAGTTCATCGAGATGTACAGGACACCGAAAGCCTCGGCATTCTCGGCGAACTCGGTGACCATCGTCTCGGTGAGCCCGTTGATCGAGTTGTGGTCGCGGCGCATCACATCGAGCGAGGCGCCCGTCGTGCCCCAGGGCACGAACGAGAGCATGCCGACGACCTTCTCGTCGTCGGTACCGGCGTTCTGCACCGCTTCGACGAGGATCGACCGGCCGTCCTGCGGATCTCCGAGGCGGCCGAGCGCCATGGAGAAGCCGCGCTCTTCGTCGGTGTCGCGCCAGGCGTCGGCGCGACTGATCATGGCGGCCATCTGCTCGTCACTCAGGTCTTCGTGACGGGCGATGCGCACCGTGATCCCAGCGCGCTTGGTACGGGCGACTGACTGCCGGACGGCCTTCATGTCAGGGCCGTTGAGGTTGTAGCCGCGCGTGTGGACGATTGCCTCGTCGCCGATGTTCAGTGTCGTGAAACCGGCGTTCTCCCAGACCTCGGCCCCGTGGATGCTGACGCCGATGGCACCTGGATGCCACCCGTACTGATCGCAGACCTTGATGAACTCGGCGATGGCGTCCGGCCAATACTTCTTGTCCCCGACGGGATCACCGCCGGCCATGGCCGTGCCGACTTCGACGCGATAGGTGACCGCGGCCATCCCGTTGGGTGCGAACACCACGGCCTTGTCGTGGCGGGTCGAGAAGAACGCCAGGGAGTCGTCGCCGCTGTACCCCTCGATCAGCAGGCGGATGAGTCGCTCGTCCGCGGGCGTCATCGAGTTGCTGGAGCGCTGCGACCGGAACAGGATCAGTGCGGCCGCGATGAGCGCCAAGGCGCCGAGCAGGCCGAGGAACGTCTCAAGCGCGGCGAAGGTGTGGTGGTTGTCGAAGTCGGTGGAGACGTCGATCGAGCCGAAGGTCACGACATGGTTGATCGCGTAGGGCAACCGCTCGGACTCTTCGAGGTCGCGCGGCCAGATCTCGACCAGGCCCCAGCCGATCAGGGACGCCGCGACCAGTCCGGCGACGAGGACGCCGAGTGCGCGCCAGATCGCGCCTCGGCGGACCTTTGTATAGAACTGCCGGTAACTGGCCACGAGGTAGCCGAGTGCGAGCAACTGGATCGCGAGGCCGATGAAGATGTTGACCCGCACCACGGTGTCGACACCGTTCTCGGAGGCAAAGGGCTCGAAGAGATAGATGACGTTGGCCGTGCCGAACAGCAGGATGTAGATGACGGTGAGCCACCAGGCGATCCGTTTACGTGAGGCGAGCGCAAACGCCAACAGCGCGAGCACGAATGCCCACGCGAAACTGGTGTCGGGGGCCACGACAATGTAATTGTCGACGTACGTGCGGGGCACTTCGGTGAGCCGGCGGAATTGCACCGAGAGACTGCTGATGAGGGATATGGCAGCGAGGACGCCGACCACCCAGCTCGTGTGCCGGGGCGCGTTCTTGAATAATCCCGACGGGACGGTTCTCCGCACCACGTGATGCTCGGTTGGCCTTGCCAATTCCTGGCTTTCAGGTAAATCCACGCTCACAGGTGTTGCCTTTCCACGGCTGGTCCGACGTAACGTTAGCGTGGCGATGCGATGATTGAACGGTGAGCCGAGAAACAATTCCGATCCGCGACAACATCATCCGCCTGGGCCAGTTCTTGAAACTCGCAAATTTGATCGAATCCGGGTCGGAAGCGAAGGAAGTCATCGCCGACGGGCTGGTGAGCGTCAACGGTGACACCGAGACCCGACGGGGCCGACAATTGGTGATCGGGGACGTGGTGGAGATCGGTGGTGCCGAGGCGGTCGTCGGGTCCGGAGATGGGCCGGAGCCGGACATCAACTGGTGACCGACACGAAGCCTTGTTACCGGTGAGTAAGTACAAGTCGTTACGCTGTTGTCCATGACTGAGACGACCTTTGTCGCGACGGCCGATCTGGTAGACGAGATCGGCCCGGACGTACGCAGCTGCGATCTTCAACTCACCCAGTACGGGGGCAGGCGCGAGTTCGCTGGCCGGGTCACGACGGTCCGCTGCTTGCAGGACAATGCCCTGCTCAAAGAGGTTCTCGGCGAGCCGGGCAACGGCGGGGTGCTGGTGATCGACGGCTCAGGATCGCTGCACACCGCCCTCGTCGGCGATGTGATCGCGGAACTGGGTCGCTCCAACGGCTGGGCTGGGATCATCGTCAACGGCGCGATCCGCGACGCCAAGATCATCGGGACCCTGGACATCGGCGTCAAAGCGCTGGGGACCAATCCTCGCAAGTCCACCAAGTCCGGCGCAGGGGAGCGCGATGTGCCGGTCGAGCTCGGTGGCATCACCTTCACTCCCGGCGATCTGGCGTACAGCGACGACGACGGCATCGTCCTCGTCGCGTCTGAATAGGGGAAAAATCATGGCGAAACCAGATACAGCGACATTTGACCGGTTGCGCGAACTGATCGCGATCGACGACCTCGGATCGCGGCCGACGCGGCCGGTGCTCGAGGCGTTCAGCGGCACGGAGATGACGACGGTTCCGGTGGGTACCGCCGAGGACGTCGATGCCGCCTTCGAGATCGCGCGCGCCGCACAGCGCACGTGGGCGCAGGTGTGGCCACGTGAGCGGGCGGCGGTGCTCATCGAGTTCGCCGCGTTGGTGATGAAGAACCTCGACGCGCTGGCCGACATGGCGCAGGCCGAGACGGGCAAGGCGCGGAGCTATGCCCAGGAAGAGGTGCTCGACGTCGCGATGACCGCGCGGCACTACGCCAAGACCGGCCCGAAGCTGCTCGCGGCCGGCAAGGTCAAAGGCATGCTGCCGCTCGCGACCGACGCCCGGGTGCGCTATCAGCCCAAGGGTGTCGTCGGCGTGATCTCCCCGTGGAACTACCCGATGACCCTCGCGGTGTCGGACGGCCTGGCCGCCTTGATGGCCGGCAACGCCGTGGTCCTCAAGCCGGACAGCCAGACCCCGTATTGCGCGCTGGCGATGGTGGAACTGCTCTACAAGGCCGGTCTGCCCAAGGAACTGTTCGCCGTGGTCCCTGGTCCGGGATCGGTTGTGGGACAAGCGATTGTCGCCAAAGCGGACTATCTCATGTTCACCGGCTCCTCGGCGACGGGCGCGCAGCTCGCCGAGCAGTGCGGCCGCCGGCTGATCGGCTTCTCCGCCGAACTCGGGGGCAAGAACCCGATGATCATCACCAAGACCGCCGATATCGACAATGCGGTCGAGGGGGCTGTGCGAGCCTGCTACTCCAACTCCGGGCAGCTGTGCATCTCCATCGAGCGCATCTACGTGGAGAACCCCGTCGCAGAGGAATTCTCGGCGAAGTTCGCCAAACGGGTCGCCGCGATGAAACTCGGCAGCGCGTACGACTTCACCACGGAGATGGGATCACTCGCCTCAGCGGCTCAGGTCGACACTGTCGCCGCCCATGTCGCAGATGCCAAAGAGAAGGGCGCGGTGGTGCTGGCAGGCGGTAACCGCCGCGACGACCTCGGACCGTTCTTCTTCGAGCCGACCGTGCTGACCGGGGTCGCCGAGGGTATGGAGTGCTTCGCGGCCGAGACCTTCGGGCCGCTTGTCGCGATCTACCCGGTGGACAGCGTGGCCGAAGCGGTGAAACGAGCCAACGACACCGAATACGGGTTGAACGCCAGCGTCTTCGCGGGGTCGTCGGACGAGGGACGCAAGATCGCCGCGGAACTGCGGGCGGGCACGGTGAACCTGAATGAGGGGTACGCCGCCGCGTGGGGTTCCACTGCCGCTCCGATGGGCGGGATGGGGATCTCCGGGGTCGGCCGCCGCCACGGCGCCGAGGGTTTGCTGAAGTACACCGAGCCGCAGACCGTCGCCGAACAGCGGGTCATCGGTCTCGGCGGTATCAAGGGCGTGCCGCGGGGGTTGTTCCTGCGGATCGTGCCGACCTTCATCAAGTCGCTGAAGTTCTTGCCCGGGCGGTAGGGGCTTCGGCGCGGACGCCTCGGCCAGAAAGGTCAGCTGACTCTCTGGCCGGTCAGGTCCCGCTTCGGTTCCTCCACCAGCGAACCACATAGATCACCAATGCGCCGAACAACGCCAGTCCGACACTGACCACCGGAACCTGCCGCGACGGCTCGGGCACCGGTGTGGGCTCGGTACGTTTGAGGGCGGTGAACCGGGCGCTGTGCTCCTCGGTGGGGGTGGGCTCCTCGACGACGAGCTCGGGCGTAACAGGTTTCGGTGCCGCAGGGGGCGCAGGTGCCACCGCTTGCGCGGGTGTCGACTTGGGTGGCGCGGTGTTACCCGGCTTGTCGGGCCCCTTCTTCGTCGGTGGCTTCCGAGGCGCGGACTTCGCCGCGGCAGACGTGGCGGCAGGCACCGAGTCCGTCGTGGGTGCGGCCTTCTTCGCGGGTGCCTTCTTGGCCGGCGCTGCCTTCTTCGCCGGAGCCGCTTTCTTGGCAGCTGTCTTCTTCGCCGGAGCCTTTGTGGCGGGCGCTGCCTTCTTCGCCGGGGCCTTCTTCGCGGCCGCCTTCTTCGCAGGTGCTTTTTTCGCCGGTGGAGTCCCGGGCCCGTCAGGAGAAGGCTGATCGCCAGGGGAGTTCAGATCCGGGTCGGCCATGGAAGATTGCGCTCCTTCGCTCTCTGCTGCGTCCTTGTCAATGATGCCCGGTACCGACCGAGTCGGCTCAGTTGGGTGCAGTGGTTCCCAGGCCGGCGGCAAGGCCGATCACCACCGCCATCAGCATGACTTCGGTGATCGCGCGACGCAGGGACACCTCTTCGCCGGTGCGGTGGGCGCGCGCCGCGGGCAACCAGGTGGTGCGCTGACGAAAGGCAACGATGATCAGCATCGCGAGGCCTGCAGACTTGGCCAGCAGGATGCGGCCGTAACCGGTAGTTGTCAGCTCACCGAGCGAATCGAGTTCGAGAAACGCTGCCACCACGCCCGTGAGGAACAGCACGAGGACGCACCATTGCGCATACCCGGAGAACAGTGGCAGGCTCGTCGCCCAACCCTTTCGGCCTCGAACGGTCAGTGCCAGCGCTGCCAACCCACCGCACCACCAACCGGCGGCGAGGACGTGGACGGCGACCAACACCGGCCCGCCGGTCTGCTGACCGAGGTGACCGGTCACGGGTCCGATCAGCAATCCAAGAGCGGTCACCGCGGCCGCGGCCTCGGGAGCCGCCATCGTCGGCCGGAACATCCAGACCACCGCGAACACCGCCACCACCAGCGCACATCCGGTACCGATCAGGGCCGGCGTCACCCCGCTCACCCGCACGAAGTCCGACAACCCGACCGCTCCGGGAGAGCGCCCGGTCCGCTCGGCGACCCCGAGCCAGGCGGCGACCAGCGCGGCCGCGAACCAGACGCCGGCCAGGATCGCGACCATCTGCAGCGCTCGCGGCTCGGTGGGTTCTCCACCGAGCACCCGCAGGCTGGTCAGCCCCAGCACGGCGATGGCTGCGCAGATGGCCACCGCGCTCGCCGCAGCATCCATCTCGGGACCGCCCGGGCGGGCGATCACCCAGCACAACCCGACTCCGAGCCAGGCCGCGGGCACGACACCGATCAACCATTCACGACGCGTCGTGCCCGCAGCCCGCACGGCCTAATTCCTGCGCTGCAGGCGGAGTGCGACGGCCAGACCGCCTCCGAACACGACCACCGCGACGACGATGAACGGCCACACGGGGATGCCCGAGGACGAGGATTCGTCGTCGTCATCGACGGAGGCGCCGGGAGTGCCCTGTCCGGCGGTGGTGAGGGTGAACGTCAGCTGACCCTCGACCGGATGCCCATCCGCCGACGTCACCCGGTAGTTGATCAGATACTCGCCCGCAGGCCCGAGCTCGCGCAGCTGCGTGCTGACGCTACGGCCGGTGACGGTCGGTTCGCCGTCCTGCCAGTAGTTTCGATCGGGCCCCACCACGGTCAACGCCGGAAAGCTCTCCTGCAGTGGCTCGTTGAAGGTGAGCGTCACTGTCGGAGGTCCCGCACTGACGGACGAACCGTCCGCGGGGTCGGAGCTGACCAGCGCCGAGTGTGCCGATGCTGTCGGGGCGAACGCGAACGTCGTCAGCAGTGTTATCACGATCGCGCCGAGGGTCAGCGCCAACCGCCTCACGAGCGCTTGCGGGCCAGTGCGCCGACCGCCACGCCGATGCCCAAGGCGCCCAACACGATTCCGGTACCGGCGAGCCAACGCGCGGTGTTGTCGGTATTCGACTCGGTGTTCGACTCGGACGATTCGGAGGTGCTCTGGCTGTCCTCCTCGTGGGTTGCGGTGTCGACGCCGTGCCCGTCGGCGGTCTTGGCGCCCAGTGTCACTGTCGGAGCAGGCTTGTCCGGCTCCGGCTGGCCTTCGACCGTCGGCTGATCCCACGCCACCACTTCACCGTCGGAGTACGTCTGCACCGCGGGCAGTGTCACCGTCGCCTGCTCGGGTAGCGGTCCGCCGGAGAGCCGGAATTGCACGAACTCACCGGGATTGATGCCCGGGTTGCCGGGGGCTGCCGTCCACGTCACGGAGGTCGCCTCCTCGCTGGCGGGATCTTTGGTGATCTCGGCGGTCCAGCCCGGCATCGGTTCGGTTCGAGCGGACTTCAGGTTGGGCAGTGTCACCGCCACTTTGGTGGTGCTCGCGGTGTCCGACTCGTTGGGGACCCGGAACGTGATGACGCCGTAGCCGCCCTGCGTGAGGTCGTCGCCGGCTGCGGTGACGTGTGCCGCCGCGACGCCGGCGCCGAGCAGGCTCAGACCGCCGACCACGGTGGCGGCGGCGAGTGAGGCACCGAGAACGCGGGCGCGTCGTGAAAATGAAGACATGATTGTTCCTGACTTGATATCGCAGTGATGCCACCGCGCACGAAAGGCGGGTGGTTGGGGGAGGAGAAGGCGATCAGGCCGCCGGCGGTCCCCGGAGTCCGACGCCGCCGGATGCGAGGACACCGACGAGGGGTCGCCGCTGCGGAGCGGAAGTCACCACGAATCGGGTGAGGTCGGTGATCGGCCCGGCGACCAGGAACCGCAGGGTCCGGATGACCGACGTGATCACTGAGTAAAGCCTGCCCGACCCGGCGATCAACAGTGCGCAGATCGGGATGGCGATGAGGTGGGTCGAGGCCATGGCCGCGGTCGACGAATGCGTATGGGCCATCGGATCGGCGGTCAGGGACAGGACGGTATGACCCGCCAACTGGGCGCCGGTGAGCAAGGCGACGAATGCCGCCATCGAAGTGAGCCGGTGTGACAGGGCACCCGCGGCGACGCCTATCACCACGAGCAACACGAGCCCGGCCGAACCGGGCAGATGGCCGGACGCCACACCGTGGGCGGCAACCGCCAACGCCGGTGCGGTGAAAGTGACGGCCAGAGATTTCAGGGACGGACTCCCAGCCGGGCCAGGAGGTCGGCGTCGATTGCGGCCAGTTCACGACTGATTGCGGCGTGCGCGCTGCGCCGGCGCGCGGCGGGCATGTGCTCGGCTGCCGCGACCGCGGTCGACAGATCCGACAACCGCTGCCCCATGATCGTGGTGAACGTCTTCGTCTCGGCGTCCGAATGCTTGGCGGTGAGGGTCTGCAGCGACTCTTTTGCGCCCGAGATCCGTGCGGACAGGGCCGCGCCGTGGCCGCTGTACCGGTTCAGTTCCGCTATCGGAACACCGGCGCGGTCGGCCTGGACGCGGCTGATCTGTTCGCGGGCCGCCGTGCTCGCGCGGTAGGCGATGGGTACGAGAACCGGGGACAACACCTTCGCGACCTGCAGGTATCGCTTGACGCGGGCGGTGGAGAGCAACTTGCCGTCGGCAACGGCCTTGGCGTTGGCCTGCGCGATCTTCAAATTCGTCTCGTTGGTCTTCGCCAAGACCTTCGCGGCGTTCTTGTCCAGCTGGGCCTGGGCCTTGAACGATTTCTTGGCGAGCTTGCGCTGTTGCTTCCGCTCGGCCTTGGCGTCCTTGCGGCCGGACTTGTCCTCGAGGCGGGCCTCCAGTTTGGCCTTGGCCTTGAGGGCCTTCGCCTGCGCTTTGCGCTGGGCTCGGCTTGTGCGACCGGAACTGAACAGACCCATGCGGTGCGACCCTCTCGCTTGTTTCGACCAGCCCCGCCTGCGGCGGTGTGCGAATTGTCGTGCAGTTGCGGTACAAGCATTACATAGCGTGCTCACCGGAGTTGTAGGCCCGAGCGCTCAAGACGGAGGATGGTGTCGATGGCAACACGATCATCGGTGCCATCTGGCCCGACACACACTCTGCTGACGCCTCGTGACCTGAGCGGTTGCGAGCATCGTCTTGCCCTGGACTCGAGGTTCCCCGCCGCGGTTGCCGTGCCCGACGACGCCGGGGTGGCCATGCGCAAAGAAGCGGCCGCCGACCACCGGAGCCGGGTCCGGGACATGCTCCACGCGCTGCACTCCGACGAACTCGCGGGGTGGGCCGACGCGTCCGCCGGTGGGCGGGCCTACCGCGTGCAGCAGACGATGGCGGCCATCGCCGCCGGTGCGCGCTGGATCTGGGGCGCCACCCTGCCCGACGACGTCGAGGGTGGTCGCCGCGGCTGGGCGGAGTTGCTGATCCGGGTGGACGACACCCGGGGTGCCGAGGCCCACGAGGGTGCGGCGTACATGCCGGTGATCGTCGTCAACCACAAGGCGTCCGATCCCGGTTCGGGTGCCATCACCAGTCCTGTGTGGGCGTGGCAGCCGATGATCGACGAAACCCGCAAGGTGCGCGGGAATTCCCGGGACACCACGCGGCTGGCCCAGCTCTACCGGATGCTGCAGACGCTCGGTGTCGCGGGAGTCGGATTGCTGCCCGCCGGGCCGGCAGGAGGCGTCATCGGCCTCGACATCGACTGCATGGTCGTCCTCGATCTCACGGATGCGCTGATCCGGTACGACGCTCTGCTGATCAGACGGCAGGGCATCGCGGCTGGGGACGTGCCCACGGCGCCGTCCCGGATCGGCGAGTGCCGCAGCTGCGCCTGGTGGTCGAAGTGTGGGCCCGAACTCGAGGCGGCCCGAGACGTCAGCCTCGTCGTCAACGGAAATCTCACCCAACTGCTCGCGACAGTCGATGTACGGACCATCGATCAGCTGGCCGGATACGACGGACCGGCGCCGGAGGGCTGGCCGGGCACCCTCGACGACGCGATCCTGATGGCGCGCGCCCGCCTGGCAGATGTGTCGCTGATCCGTCGGATGCCCGAGGTCGTAGTGGTGCGCGCCGACGTCGAGGTCGATGTCGACATGGAGAGCTACCAGGACGACGGGGCCTATCTATGGGGCACCCTGCTCACCGACAACACCGATCCGTTGCGGCCGGTGATCTATCGCCCGTTCGTCACCTGGACGCCGTTGCCGACCCGCGACGAGGCCCGCTCGTTCGCCGAGTTCTGGACGTGGCTGATCGGCGAACGGGACCGCAGTGTCGCGGCAGGCAAGACTTTTGCGGCTTATTGCTATTCACAACAGGCCGAGAACCGGTGGCTGCTCGGCTCCGCGGACCGGTTTGTCGGCGAGCCCGGGGTCCCGACCCGCGACGAGGTGCTCGAGTTCATCAATTCACCCCAGTGGGTGGACATCTACGAGGCCGTCAGCAGCAACTTCCTCAGTCCGCAGGGCAAGGGTCTCAAGAAGGTCGCTCCCCACGCCGGTTTTCACTGGCGCGACGACGAAGCCGGGGGTGAGGCGTCGATGCAGTGGTACCGCCGTGCGGTGGGACTGGACGGTGACCAGATCGATCAGACGCAGCGAGCCCGATTACTCGAGTACAACGAAGACGACGTCCAGGCGACGAAGGCCCTACGTGAGTGGATGAGCGCAGGTGCCGCCGAGCAGGTCCCGTTGGGCACCGACCTGCCCGGTCCTGCGGCGACCTGACCAGCGCTGTCAGCCGCGGAGAGATCCGCGAAGGGATTCGAGGAACGAGCCGCTCCCCAGCAGTGCCAGCGCGCCGAGCGCGAGCAATCCGGCCGGGGCGAGGTCGCGCGCCGTGTCCGCGCCGGCACATCCGCCTGCCGAGTCGGCACCGAGTAGGCAACTCGCCGAGGCAGGTAGAGGAGCTCCCGCGTCTGTGTTAACCGGAGCCGGATTCGGCGGCGTCGCGGCGGGGTTTCCCGGGGCTCGGGTGGCCTGCGGCGCGGCGGGTGACGAGATGGTCTCGGGGACATCGACGGTCGGTACCGGAACGATGGCCCCGCCGCTTCCACCGGTACCCGACCCGCGTCCACCACCCCCGGCCACGCCGGGGACCTGCTCGGCAGCGGGTTTGGAGGACTCTGGATTCTTGTTCGGTGCTGTGCCGGGCAGCCGCGTGCCGGGCAGTCGCGTGCCGGTGGGCGTGGCCGTCGGGGTCGGTGTGGTGCGCGTCTGGCGGGTGCCGCCCGTGCCGCCACCGTTGATCGGCGGTACGAAAGCCGACGTGGTTGTCGAACTGTCGGCTGTCGAACTGCTGGTGGTCGACGTGCTGGTGGTGGCCTCGGTGGTCGTCGTGGCCTCGGTGGTGGTCGTTTCTGTCGCGGTCTCACTCGGACCGTTGCAGTGGTGGTGGTGGTGATCACCGGGATGACAGTGCGCGTCGGCGGGAGACGAGGTGGTCAAGACGAGTGCGGCGCCTCCGGCGACCAGGGCGGCTGCCGCCAGGGTTGCCGACCACCGCAGGACACGCACCCGCGGCGCACGGTGCTTCGACATCGAAACCTCCATGGGGGTGAACGGCGCGTGACTCTTGAAATTTCGTGCTGTTCACGGTTTATTCAGGTGGGCCCGGTCAGCGTCGACCTGGAGTCCGAGAGCAATCTGCATGCCATCGCGGGCAGTCTGCACCGCCTTGGCAGCAATATTTCGATAAGCTACCATATGGCAAACACGACGTGCGGAGTAGTGAATTTCTTACTTCTAGCTGGTCGCTGCGCAGCGATCGGCCCTCATTGGGAGGCACACCTGAGATGCGCGTGGAGCGTGGAATGTCTGACATTGTGAACCCGGTGGATCCCGACACCACCTTCGATCCGGGCCTGTTCGCACGGCGTCTCGAAGAGCTGTTCCGCACCGTTCCCGGCCCGAATGGGCGTGCATACAGCGCCAAGGCGATCGCGAATCGGTCGACCGAGCTGGGATTCCGCCTCGGTGAGTCGTATTTGAGTCAGCTCCGGTCAGGCAAGGCGAAGTCGCCGTCGTTCCGGACCGTCGAAGGCATCTCCGCCGCGTTCGGCGTCGACGTGCATTACTTTCTCGAGGACCGGGCGGCGCAGCGCACCCGCGACCAGATCGATCTGATGCGACTGCAGGCCGACACGAGCGTTCAGCTGGCCGCCTTCCGGCTGGCCGGACTGTCCAGCGACTCGGTCACCGTCGTGAACGAACTCATCAAGGTCCTGCGGGTCCAGCAAGGCCTTCCCGCGGATCCGCCGGATCTTCTCAAGTCGTCAGAGCCCGAGCTCGGCCACGGCCATTCTGGTCTGCGCGTGGTGGAAAGGCGCGAGGCCGCCGACTAGACCGTCAGGAACCGAAGGATGGTTGATGCGATCCGAGAGAATCCTGCGGGCCCTGTGTCGTCGCGAACTCGCCGACCTGGACCTCGATCTGCCTCTTGACGCCGAACAGTTGTGTGCCCGATATGGCGACAGGCGCGGCCGGGCGATCAAGATCCTGGCGCACCCGCTGCCGGCCGGCACCCCGAACGGGGTCTGGCTGATGGCGGACGACGCAGACTATTTCTTCTACCAGGCGAACACCACAAGACTGCATCGCGATCAGATCATCATCCACGAGTTCGGCCACCTCATCGCGGGGCACCAGATCCTGGGCACTCCGGGGTCGTTGCTGACCGCCGACGCACCGGACCAAGCCGGTACCTCTGAGGCTTTGAGCCGGACGTGTTACTCGAATGAGCGGGAGTGGGAGGCCGAGATGTTGGCGACGATCATTCGCGAATGGGCGACCACAGCAGCGCAGGGCGTCGGTCGATCAGCCGAACACGATGGGCTGCGGGGGATTCAGAGCATTCTCGGAGGACATTCCGGATGGTTGTAGGCCACCGATGGTGATCGCAACCGTCAACGCAGGTGCGCTCGCGTTGTTCGCGATCGCGTTGTGCTGGCGCATAGACCGGATACGACGCGAGGGCGCGGGACTTCAGCCGACGGCCATGACCGTCGCCATCTCTGCGATGACCCTTGCCTTCGTGAGTATCAACCCGCATGTGCGGGAATGGCTGGACACGACCTTGTTCACCGGGGCGGCTCGGGTGATCTTTTACTGTCTGTTGGCAAGTGGGGTCGCGGCGCTGGTCATCGTGTTCTTCTTCGGATCTGCCGAGGAGCAACGTCAGCGGCGAGCCGGGATGGAAGCGGTGCCGCTCGTCATCGCGATGATCGGGCTGAACGTGGCGATGTTGGTCACCCCGACCCCGGTGCGCACCGAGAACGTCTCCGAATGGACGGTGCAGCACTTCGGATTTGCGCTGTTTTTCGTGATAGCCGGGTGCTACCTCGTCTATGGCCTCGGCGCGTGTGTGCTCTCCATCCGGAGATATGTCGGATTGGCAGACGGCTATCTCCGACATTCCCTGATGGTTCTGCTGACCGGTCTCTCGCTCGTCGGGCTGGGTTCGCTGGTACAGACCGCATTCGTGGTGTTGTCCGGGCTGAGTCTGGCCACTGTTCCTGTCCTGCTGAAGATCTCGGCGGTCATCTCGTCCGTCGGAGCGGTTCTCTTCCTGGCCGGGATCTGCTACCCGATGCTGCGGGCCCGCTGGATCAAGGTGCGGTACAACTTTCGCCACCGCCGAGACCACTCGGACCTCGAGCCACTGTGGTCTCTGACCACGTCGGCACTGCCGGAGGTGGTGTTACCCCTTCGCTCGGGTACCGATGTCGACGGATCGATCAATCTGCTCTACCAACGTCGGGTCGTGGAGATCCGGGATGCGCTGTTGCAGCTCAGTCCGTTGTTGCCCGACGACTTCGATCGACTGACCGATCGGGATCAGGTCTTCTACCTGCGTGACGCCGTGGAGGTCTATCGCGAGGCAGGCGGCTCGTCCGGTGCTGTTCGGCAGGTGCTCGTCGGCGCAGGTGATGACCTGGACGCCGACGCCGCACCGCTACTTCGTATTTCACGGGCGTTGGCCGACCACCCGGTCACCCGGGGGAGCAACCGGACCGGCTGACCGCGGACTACCTGGCGCGGCGGCCGGCCGCGCGGACCATCTCGCCGACCGTGGTGAACTTGACGCGCGGACGCTCGAGTTCTGCCCCGGCCTGCCGCTCGGCGCGGTCGATGGCTCGGACGCCCCGATAGCCGATGACGGTGCGCTTACGCTTTCGCAACAGGGTCCCGAAATCAGATGGTGCGTGCTGTGAGCGCGAGATAGCGCCGGCGGCAGCATCTTTCAGGAACATCTCAACCGTATTCTCGGCGCACACCTTGTTTGCGCCGATCCCGCCGCGGGGTCCACGCCGGGCCCAGCCCGCAACGTACGCGCCGGGAACAACGGCGCCGTCAGCGCCGACGAGCCGACCGTCGACGTTGGGGAACACCCCGCGGCCATCATCGAACGGGAGGCCGGCGATCGGGGTCGAGCGGTAGCCGATGGACCGGACGACGAGGTCGGCGGCGATCTCGTGCCGGCGCTCACCCGTGACGACCCGGAGCCCCTCGACATGGTCCTCTCCGACGATGGCCTCGGGCGTGGTGTGGAAGAGGAATACGATGCGTCGCCGGGCAGGGTCCGCCGGTGCCGCGAGGTCGACGGTGGTGCCCGGATCGTCGTGGACGATCACCTCGACGCCGGGGATCGACGACAGCGCACGATATTCCGCCGAGGAGTACGCGGCACCGGCCTGATCTCTGCGGCCCACCACGATCACCTCGCGGACGTTCTGTTCCCGCAAGACGGCCAAGGCGCGATCAGCGATGTCCGTGGTCGCCAGTATCTCCGGCGGCGAGACCAGGATGCGCGCGACGTCGAGTGCAACGTTCCCGGTGCCGACGACCACCACCCTGCCGGACCGGTCGGTGGCGGCTATCGGGATCTCGCCCAAGTCGGGTGCAGAGTTGTACCAGGCCACCAGGTCGGTTGCCGACGTCGAGCCGGGGAGATCTTCACCCGGGATCCCCAGGCGGCGTGAGTCACTCGCGCCGACGGCGTAGATGACACCGTCGAAGTGTTCGCTGAGTTCGGCAGGCGTGATCTGGCCGGCGGCCACGTCGTCGCCGATCTCGATATTGGTCGCCATCGTCACCCGGGGATTGCGGTAGAGCAGATCAAAACCCTGGAGCACCTTCTTGGTGCCGGGGTGGTCGGGGGCGACACCGGCCCGGACCAGACCGCCGGGGGTGGGAAGCCTGTCGATCACGGTCACCTGCGCGGAGCTGCGATCGAGCAGGGTGCGCAGGGCGTACCCGCCCGAGGGCCCGGTGCCCACCAGCGCAACCCGAAGTCCGGCAGGGAGTTTCGGGATGACAGGGTAGGTGATCGGGGTCCAGCCGGATGTGACGTCGGAGTTGTCGCGGTAGTACGAGGCATTGATGTCGATGAAGACCTTGTCCCGGGTACCGAGCTTGTCCGCGGGATAGATGGCGTCCACGGGACAGGCATCGGCGCACGCGCCGCAGTCGATGCAGGCCTCGGGGTCGATGTGCAGGATGTCGGAGCTACCGAACCCGCGCTCCTCCGGAGTCGGATGGATGCAGTTGACCGGACAGACCGAGACACATGCCGCGTCGCTGCAACAGGTTTGGGTGATGACGAACATCAGAGCATGTTGACTTTCCGGTAGACCCGCGCGGCGGGTTTGGTGAGCAATCCTGCTTCGTCGAGGAAGCTCATGAGGTGGGCGCAGCTGCTCCGGACCATCGACTTGAAGTGCTCGTTACCCCGGCGGGCGGCGACTGCGCGCTTGGCGTCGAGTCCGGCGTCGGAGTAGGCCTGTGGCCGGATCATGCTCGTGAAGATGAACGCGGCGGCTATCGAGACGACCAGCGCGCTCCACTGACGGCGCACCCACCCGACACCCTTCATGGAATCCCGCACCTCTTCCCGGGCAAACTTCATGTGGCGCGATTCCTCGAGGACGTGGATCTCGTTGACCGTGCGGATGAAGGGGAGCACCTGCTCATCACGCATGCAGCCGCGCTGGAAGACGTCCAGGATCTCCTCGGCGACCAGGATTCCGGTGTAGGCCACCTCGGCGCGGGCCGTACGCATGAACACCTTGCCGAGACGCCCGACGAACTTCGACGGGTGGTACGACTTGCCGACCATTTTCTGTGAGGCCTTGGCGAACATGATCGAATGCCTGCACTCGTCGGCGACCTCGGTCAGCGCGAACTGGAACTCGGAGCTGTGGTAATTGCCGAGGTACTGGTCCCGGATCACCATCTCCTGCAGGATCATCTCGAACCAGATGCCGATGTTCATGATGGATGCGAACTCATGCCGGGTCAGCGCAACTCGCTGCTGCTCGGTCATCTCGTCCCAGTAGTCGGTGCCATAGAGCGACGACCACTCCGGACTGCACCCGTACTTCGCCGGGTCCATCGGCTGATCCCAGTCGATCTCCGTCATGGCGTTGCGGGACAGCCGCGCGGACGACGCGAGCAGCCGCTTCGACACCTCGTCGGCCCCCTGATCACGCAGGCTGACCACGTTGTCTCCGTGATCGCGAATGGTCGAGGCGTTTGCAGCTGTGGCCACCATGGGAGTTCCCTTCACCCGAGTCCGACAATGCTCATTGATATAACAATAGATGTTGTCATGATGTGACGTGATCGGTCAAGGGATTGTCCGAAAACCTATGAGGCATGCGTCGTCGGTGAGCTCTCAGGTTCGGCTACCGTCGCTGACATGCTCGAGATGTGGGACGCCCGCTACGGAACGGTGGTCGTCGAGACGACGGACGCCGGGCGCGGCATCGTGGTTTCCGGGGACGACGTTCCCACCGCGTCGATCACCAGGACAGGTACCCCCGAAATCCGCTCGGACGTGCCGATCGGGACGCGGGACGGGCAGCATCTGCAGCTTCTGCTCGATGGCGAGGAGTATGCCGTGCGCCCTGGTCGGGGCAGATTCTCTCGCCGGTCCTATCGCGTCCGGGTCTCCGGTCACGGCCAAGAGTGGCTCTTCGCCCCGGCAACGCCGAGCAGTCATCGTCTCGTGAAGGGTTCGGGCTACCGGGGAGACAACGAGGTCGGGATGTTCACGGCCGACGAGGCAAGCATCACCGCGGAATGGTCCACCGAGATCAGGATCGCCGGTATGGTCGCCGGCGCTCCGGATTCGACGTCGCCGGACTGCGCTCTCGGGTTCGTGCTCGCAGCCGCTTTCGGGACAGGTGCCCGGCTGATGATGGTTGCCATTGCGTCTGCGGCGGCGGATGCCTTCTTGCCGGGCTGATCGTTCCGGTGAAGACACAACAAGCCGGGCTCGAGTGAGCCCGGCTCGTGGTGGCGTGAAAGGTCTAGCGCGGTGCCATGCGCAGTGCGCCGTCCATGCGGATGGTCTCGCCGTTGATGTAGTCGTGATCGACCAGGAACGCGGCCAGCTTCGCGTAGTCGGCCGGCTCGCCAAGGCGCTGCGGGAACGGGATCCCTGCCTCGAGGGTCTTCTTGAACTCCGGGGTGATGCCATCGAGCATCGGGGTGTTGATGGTGCCCGGGGCGATGGTGTTGACGCGGACGCCGACCTGCGCGAGGTCGCGGGCCGCGGTGATCGTCATCGCGTGCACGCCGCCTTTGGAGGCGGTGTAGGCGATCTGACCGATCTGCCCTTCGAACGCGGCCACCGAGGCGGTGTTGATGATGATGCCGCGCTGGTTGTTCTCGTCGACCGCGTCCTGCTTCTGCATGCGGTTGGCGGCCAGGCGCATGACGTTGAAGGTGCCGACCAGGTTGATCTCGATGATCTTCTTGAACAGGTCGAGTTCGTGCGGGCCCTTCTTGGTGAGGATACGGCTGGCCCAGCCCACTCCGGCGCAGTTGACCGCAACCCGCAGCGGGGCGCCGGACTCCGCAATCGTGTCCAGTGCCGCCTCGACGTCGGCTTCGCTGGTCACGTCGGCGGCGATCAGCGTGACGCCCTCGGTCGCGCCGGCCTTGTCGATCGACGGCTGCAGATCCAGCCCGAAGACGACCGCGCCCGCGTCGGCGAACCACTTGGCGGTGGCGGCCCCAAGACCTGATGCGCCGCCCGTGACCAATACTGCTGAACCTGAGATCTCCACTGCTGTTGCCGTCCCTTCTACAAGTGTCCGCGGGTTGTCGACCCCGCTGTGAACACCCTAGTCAGCGGCTGTGGTGAGCGATCGCTCGGCCGGGGCCTGTTCGTCGGCGATGCGCCCGCGCTCCGCGCGTGCGGCTTCCAGGCGGCCGTGCTCGCGGTGACTGCGGACGTACCAGGTACCCCCGCTGACGATGATCGCGACCGCGGTGATGGTGAACATGGTGACGACGAAATTGTTCGCCGTCACGAGCCCTTCGGCCGTCAGCCAGACGGCGAAGACGAAGAACAGCACAGCTGCTCCGTAGGCGATGGCCTTCTCTGGGAGGCGACGACCCAGCAGGGCGCCCACGGCGATGGCCAGACCGTCTGCGGCCACCATGCCTATGGTCGACCCGATCCACACGCCGGCCCAGTTGTGGTCCGTGGCCAGGGTGATGGTGGCGAGCATCGTCTTGTCGCCGAGTTCGGCGAGGAAGAACGACCCCACCACCGCAAGCAGGATCGACTTGCTGACGCGTTCGGCCTTCACCGATTCGTCGTCGTCGAGGGAATCGCCGCGCAACGTCCAGAATCCGAAGATCAACATCGCGAGCCCGCCGACGATGGACATCAGGTCGGCGGGGATCGACAGGCCGAGGAAATGTCCGAGGCCGACGGAGACCGCATGCACTGCAGTCGTGGCGATGGTGATGCCGAGGACAACGACCCACCACCGGTAGCGGAGAGCGAACGTCATCGCCATCAGCTGAGACTTGTCACCGAGTTCGGCAACGAAGATCACGCCGAAGCTGACCAGGAATGCGGTAATCACACGACCAACGTAAGCCTGCCTCATCAATTACTGCAACAGCTTGCGCACCCGTATTTCCGCAGGTGGGAGGCCCTTTCTTAAAAGTTTGGGAAACCGAAACTTAGGTTTCCCTTACCCGGGAATTCTGCGCCGGCATACCGCGCTGCCCTGACCTGCACGATCGGGGGACAAGTGGTCTGGATCTAAGCAGCGAGGAGCATCGCCAGGACGGCGGTGTCGGGGTCGTTGCCGAGATCGACACCCACCTGATTCCGCATCATCACCACCGTGCCGTCGGCCTCGGCCTCGGCCCACCCCGCGCGGTGCTCGAGACCGAGCTCGGGGAGGCCGGGCAGCAGCACACAACCGGAGGCGACATCGGAGCACTCGGGGAGCGACGGACGCGTCTCTGACGGTGGATGCAGCATCAACAGTGCAGGTGGCGGCGTATAGAAAGGACCGGCGTCCGCGAAGTCGTTGTCGATGACACTGCCGACCGCGAGCATCAACCCGACGGTGTCGGGGTCGCACACCTCAGGGCGGTCCTCGATCACGCTGAACACCGTCGTCGTGCGCAGGAAGCCGGGGCGGCAGGCGATCCGCACCGATGCGACAAGGGTCTGTGTCCATTCGAGCGTGGTGTCCGGCCAGCGACCCGAGATCAGGATCCCGCGTAGTTCGCCGTCTCGGTGGAAGGGAGTGAGCCCGATCGGAATGGATCCGGACCGCGACTTCTCGTGACCGGTGGCGTCCTCGCTCATGGTGACCTCCTGTTGCCGGAAGTGCTATTCGTTTATGTGATCGCCCTTGATCTCAAATTTTTGCCTGCTATCGCAGCATGCCCGGTAAATGGTTGGCACACAAGCCGACTCGACTGCTAAAACAGCGGTTTAACACGGAGTTCTCATCCGGCCCGTTCGCATGCCGTGAGCCAAGCGAACTGACACCGTCCGGCGTGCGAAGCGAGCCAGGGACACAACAACGGCCGCCCCGAAGGGCGGCCGCCGCGTGATGGTGCGTGGAGCGGGGTGCGCTCAGGCAGGCACGATGAGGCCGGAGCCCTGCGCCTGAGCCTTGGCGAAACGCTCGGAGGCGTCGGCCCAGTTGACCACGTTCCACCACGCCTTGACGTAGTCCGGCTTGACGTTCTGGTAGTCGAGGTAAAAGGCGTGCTCCCACATGTCGAGCATCACGATGGGGATGAAACCAACGGAAGTATTTCCGTGCTGATCGGTCAGCTGCTCGATCAGGAGCTTGCCCTCGATGGTGTCGTAGCCGAGGATCGCCCAGCCGCTGCCCTGCAGTGTGGTGGCTGCGGCGGTGAAGTGCGCCTGGAACTTGTCGAATCCGCCGAACTGATCGTCGATGGCTGCGGCGAGGTCGCCCTCTGGCTTGTCGCCACCGTTGGGCGACAGGTTCTTCCAGAAGATCGAGTGGTTGGTGTGCCCGCCGAGGTGGAAGGCGAGGTTGGCCGACAGCTGAAAGACCTTGTCAGCGATGGTGCCGTCTTCGCGAGCAGCCGCAAGCTTCTCGACTGCGGTGTTCACGCCCTTGACGTAGGTGGCGTGGTGCTTGCTGTGGTGCAGCTCCATGATCCTGCCGGAGATGTGCGGCTCGAGAGCTGCGTAGTCGTAGTCCAGATCCGGCAAGGTGTAGTCAGACACGATGTTCCTCTCACTATGCGGGGACGGAAAATCCCCAGTTTGTCGTCCTCTAAATGGGCTCTACCCGTTTGAGTGCACTTCCTACCCTTACGCAGGATATGGCGATGTGCAATAGCGTGCGCCAGATGCACCTCAAGCCTGGTTGAGGTTTGGCGATGCTGATCGGCCGGGGAAAACGGCCCTGCTCTGCGTACTAGGAGACGAAGATCAGAATGGCGAGCACCAGCAGCAGGGCCACGACGCTGATGCCGGTGGTGAGGCAGCGTGCTCCGACATTGATGGGTTCTGCACCCGGCCACGTTCGGGGACGACGCTCGAACAGCGGAGCGTTGTTTCCGGAACTGGTCGAGGCTGCCACCCGTTCTCCTGCCGTCCGTTCCCACCCGGTGCGCCACTGGTGAGTGACTACCGTCACAAGCGCGCATGTGTCGCAAGCTAAGCATGTCTGTGGCCAGGACTCAAGCCGTGATCGCGCGATGGGGCCTGATCGCCCATCCAACTATCATCTTCCGCGGGGCACGCGATGCGAATGCTGTGCGTCCAAACGCCAGGAAGATCGAGCGGAGGTGGATCGATTGGCACGCCCGACTGCAGCACAGCTGTACGCCGCCTACGGTGACAACGCCGACAGCGACGTCACCCTTCGCCTCCTGCGCTCGCGAAACGCGGTTCCCTACCTCGCGATCATGGCGGCCCGGCTGGCCGACGGTCAGGTCGACGGTGACCATCTGAGCGCGGGCGTGGAGAAAGACCTTGCGGACCTCGCCGACCATTGGCTGCAGCGCGGCTGGGAGCTGCCCACCGCGGACGACCTGCTCGACCGCTGGGTGCGCGCGGGGTACCTGGCCCGCACCCTGGTGGCCGACACTCAGATCGAGCGTTACCAGCTCACGCGCGGGGCCACCCAGGCCATCGCGCAGGTGCAGGCAGTGCGCCAGAACCGCACGGTCGCCACCGAGACGGTGCTCGAGCTGGTGATGTCGCGATTGTCCAACATCGCGGTGTCGATCAATCCCGATCCCGGTGAGCACATCCGAGACATCGACCAGAAGATCAGCGAATTGACCGCGCGCAGAGAAGAACTCGCAGCCGGCGCGATTCCGGCGGTCGACACCCGCCGGGTTCTCGACGACATCAGGATGGTCAGTTCGCTGGCCGAACGGATGCCGGCAGACATCATCGGCTACGGGGAGAAGATGCGGGAGAACTCACGCGCCCTGCTCACCAGCGGCCTCGACGCCGAGCAGGGATCGCACGCGGACGTGCTCAACCGGATGTTCGATGGCCACGATGCGCTCGCCGACTCGGACGAGGGCAAGGCGTTCGACACGTTCTACACGCTGATCGCCGACCACCGGCTCCGCGAGGACCTCGAGGCGAGTATCGCGGCGATCGCCTCGGGGCTGCCGAACCTGCCCCACGACCTGCTCGACACCCTCACCGGGTTCATCGACCGGATGTGGGACGAGGTGCAGTCGGTCGACGAGGTGCGGGGGCAGGTCTATCGCCGGATCAACACGTTCGTCAAGGACGGCGACTTCCTGCACTACCGCGCGCTGCGTAGCCAGATTTCCGACGCCCAGCGCGCCGCCGCTGCCGCATTTGTTCATGCGGGTCCGGGCAAGGACATGGGCATCGCCGTTCCGATGAGCGCCGCAAGCTCCAATTCCGTTGGAGCCCTGGTCTTTCACGACGGGATCATCGATTCACCCGGTGCGGTCGCCGATACTGCGGGTGAGATCAGGATCGACCCCGCCGACCTGGTCGGTGTGGAGTCGATCGACTGGCACGCCCTGACCGATGCGGTGAACGATGCCATCGCATCGGGACCGGCCGGTATCGACGACGTCCTGGTGTTGCTGCCGACCGCGAGAACCGGCGATGTGATCGGGATCTGGTCGCTGGCGCAGCGGCACGGTGCGACCGACGACACCCGCGCCGAGATCACCGTCCTGGCCCATACAGCCCGCGGTCTACGTGAGATCAACATGCCCGCCGTGCTTTTCAC
The DNA here is from genome assembly GCF_017377795.1 of Williamsia soli. Lineage (GTDB taxonomy): Bacteria > Actinomycetota > Actinomycetes > Mycobacteriales > Mycobacteriaceae > Williamsia > Williamsia soli. The sequence continues at coordinate 56,096 of NZ_JAFRDR010000005.1, forward strand.
GCATTCGCTGCCCGACCCCATAACCGCGCAGCCACATGAGGTGATGCACTTGCTGGACGAGCCAGACGAAGCGGGACAGAAGGTGGTCAGGTGAGTACTCCGGAAGAGCCGACGGGCGAGCAGGAAATCCAGCAGCAGGAAGGCGAAGACCTGTTCGTCGACGATCCGGGTGCACTGACCGAACCATCGGTCGATCTGTCGCACTTCGCCTTCGACGGCTCGGAGCCGGTCGGGACGATCAGCGACCCGCAGGTCGACGCGCGATTCGATGGCGACACCTCCGCGCTACCCGCGCCGGTCTGTTACGCCCTGCAGGAGCTGGTCGCCGCAGCGCACGTCTCGGTACGCTCGCGCAACTGGAAGACCATCGAGGTGCACGAAGAGGTCATCAGATCCCGGCTCTCCGAACTGAACCTGCAGCTCGAGATCAATCGGGAACACAAGTACGCCTTCACCCGGCAGGTCTCGGAAAACGATCCGAGGCAACGGAATATCCTGCGCGCACAGACCCTCACCCTGGCCGCCTCGGTGCTGGCCCTGTTCCTGCGTCAGAAGTATCTGACGAGTGCAGATGAGTCGGTGGTCGCAGAACGCGGCGAGATCATGGACCACATGCTCACCTACAAGCCGGTGTCGGACACCGACGAGGCCGGGTTCATCAAGCGTATTGACGCCGCCATCAACCAACTGGAGTCGCGCAAGATCATCCGCGCACTGCCGGGCACCGATCGCTACGTGGTGCACGGGGTGATCGCTTCGTTGCTCGGGCCGGAACAGGTCGCCGCGTACACCGAGGCCTATCGGCGACTTGCCGGGGAGCATGCCGAAGACGGAACCGACCTGACCGAACTCGACGACCGGGAGCGCACGCCATGACCGAGATCCTCGAGACCCCGGTACGAGCCGGCAAGCGGACCATGAACATCGGCCAGTTCCGCTTGACCCGAATCCAATTGGTCAACTGGGGCACGTTCGACGGTTACAAGGACTATCCGATCGACGAGCGCGGCGTGATGCTCACCGGACCGTCGGGGTCGGGCAAGTCATCGATGATGGACGGTCACTCGGTGGTCTTGCTGCCCACCTACGACCAGGTGTTCAACGCCTCCGCCGATCTGTCCGCGAAGGGCGCCAAGAAGGCCGCTCGTTCCATGGCTGATTACGTCCGTGGGGCGTGGGCCGAGAACGATGACCGCTACAACCAGTCGCAGGTGCAGTACCTGCGGGCCGACGGAGCGACGTGGTCGGCGATCGCCGCAACGTACGACAACGGTGCCGGATCGTCCACCACGGCGGTGGCCATCAAGTGGTTCCCGGGTTCGGGTACGGACGGCAGTTCGCTGCGCTCGTGGTATCAGCTGCACACCGGACATTTCGACCTGCTGTCGTTGAACGTCTGGGCGCAGAGCGGTTTCGACATCCGCCGGTACCGCGCGGCGAATCCTGCGGTGGAGTGCTTCGACGTGCAGAGTGCGTATCAGGAGGCCCTGCGCCGCCGGGTCGGTATCGGGCAGTCATCGGCCGCGCTGTCGTTGATGGGCAAGGCGAAGGCGATGAAGAACGTCGGCGACCTCAACCTGTTCATCCGCACCTACATGCTCGACCGGCCGGAGACGTACGCGAAAGCAGAACGGCTGGTGGAGAACTTCACCCAGCTCGACGAGGCCTACCAGGCGGCGGCCCGCGCCAACGCGCAGGAGCAGGTGCTGCGCCCGATCCCTGATGCGTGGGACACCTATTGCAGCGCAGAGGAATCGACGACCCGCGCCGGGACCCTGCTGGGTCCCCCGATGCGGGCGTTCATGCGCGAGCACCGGATGACGCTGCTGCAAGCGCGCCTGGACCAGATCGACACCGACCGTGAGCGTCTCGACAACGAGGTGGCCAAGTGGGAGAATCTCGCCGACGAGCGCGAGGAGCGCCACACGTCGTTGCGTGACCAACTGACCTCGGAGAAGGGCGAACTGACCACCCTCGAATCCGAGCTGAAGTCGTTCGAGCAGCAGGTCACCGCGCGAAACCGGGCGTACGAGCGGTACGCGACTCTGGTCGGTGGTCTCGGGGAACAGACCCCGGAGACGCAGGACGAGTTCGCGGCGCTGCGGTTGCGTGCCCCGGAAATCGCCCGTGCGGCAAGGGAATCTGCAGACAAGCTGGCCACCACGGCGCACAGCTTCTTCGCCGCGGAGACCGATGCCCGCCGTGAGTTCGAGGCCGCGGTCGAGGAACTCGCCAGCCTCAACACCCGACGATCCCTGTTGCCCCGCGAGGTGTTGGGCCAGCGGGATGGGATCGCCCAGGCCACGGGTGTGCCTGCCGATGAGCTGCCGTTCGCCGCGGAGCTGATCGACGTCGATCCGGCCGAAAAGGATCGGTGGGCGGGCGCCGCCGAGCGTGTGCTGCGGGGGTTGGGCATGACAATGCTCGTACCCGAGGCGCACCGGAAGACAATTGGTGATTTCGTGAACCGGACCAATCTGGGTGGGGTGCTCGAATACCGTGTCTATCAAGAATATTCATCCAGCGCCGCCGATCCGGTTCCGGGTTCGCTGGCGGAGAAGCTGCTGGTGGACGAACGCCATCCGGCAGGCGGCTGGCTTGCGGGTGTGGTGGCACGCAGCGCAGAACACATCTGTGTCGATCTTCCGGCGCAGCTCGACCAGCATCCGCTCGCCGTCACACCGCAGGGCCTGGTGAAGTCGGGTCGAGACCGATTCCGCAAGGACGATCGACGCTCGGTCTCCGATCGCACGCAATGGATTCTCGGGTCGAACACCGACGGCAAGCGGACCGCACTCGAGGAACTGCGCGATCACCGGGAAGCACTGTTCGCCGAGGCTCGTCAGGCGGCCCAGGACAAGCGAGATCTGTTGGAGGCCAATCGCGAACGCGCAAAGAACGCGGACGCGCTCGCGGCGTACGCCTCGTGGGCCGAGCTCAACTGGTGGTCCTCCCGTCGCGACGCCGACGAACTCAACGCTCGGATCGACCGCGTGCGGGAGAATCGTGTCGATCTCGCGGAACTCGAAGAGCAGGTCGAGATCGCCCGCGCCGACTGGAGAGAGGCCGTCGCCCGGGTCGGTGCGCTCGGTGACCAACTGGGCCACGTCGGTTCGGACTGGGACCGGTGGTTTGCCGAAGCCGAGCAGGTGAAGGCCGAGAGCACGAAACTCGACGATGCCGACCGGGAGTATCTCGCGGGTGTGCTGGCGGAAACCCTGTCGGCAGGCGGCAAGACCCTGACCCTCGACAACTACGGCGAGGTGCGGTCGGATCTGCGAAATGCCTTGGAAGCTGTGGTCGGAAAGGCCAACGCCGAACGTGACGGCGCGGAGAACCGGATCGTGCGAGCGGGCGAGGCGTTCCTGCGGGAGTGGCCGGAGGCGTCGGCGAACCTCAGTGCAAGTGTCGAATACGCGGCCGATCTGGTGTCCATCCACCAGAGTCTGGTCGAGCACGGACTGGCCTCGACGCAACAGCGGTTCCGGCAGCTGATCACCACCGACATCAGCCATTCGGTGTCCAACCTGTACAAGGAGATCGCGGACACCAACAAGCGGATCACCCGCGGTATCGCCGAGGTCAACATCGGCTTGCAGCGGGTCGACTTCAACGAGGACACCTACCTGCAGATCGCCCAACTGCACAATCCGACGGACGAGTCCCGGGAGTTCGCCAAGATCGTCGACTCGATGATCCGGGATGCTCCGGCGGCCAAGTCCGGTGACGGTGCCGTGCTGGCGCGGCAGTTCTACCGCATCCGCGGTCTCGTCGCCCGGCTCACCGGAACCGATGCGGAGAATCGCCGGTGGTGCGACAACGTGCTGGACGTTCGCAACAGCTACACCTTCTACGGTAAAGAACTCAGCTCCGGAGCCCCCGCCGATGACCCTCCGGTACACACCTACCGCAACACCGCCTCCAACTCCGGTGGTGAGCAGGAGAAGCTCGTCGCGTTCTGTCTTGCTGCGGCACTGAGCTTTTCTCTCTCGCACGGAGAAGACCACCGACCGGGCTTCGCTCCGTTGATGCTGGACGAGGCATTCAGCAAATCGGATGAGACCTTCAGCTCGCAGTCGCTGCGGGCATTCGAGCAGTTCGGTTTCCAGTTGATCATCGCGGCCCCGATCCGCATGGTCGGCATCGTCGAACCGTTCATCGGTCAGGTGATCCTGGTGGACAAGCAGACCGGAGAAGGTGGCGCTCGTTCGGATGCTCGCGCAGCGACCTTCGGTGAGCTCGCAGCAGCCCGGGCGACCGGCGGAAGAAAGTAGATCGTGGCCCGGCAGATCACGCTGCGACAGTGGAATCGGACGCTGCTGCAGCGCCAGCATCTACTCGAACGCGTCGACGAGGACATCCTGGAGGTGCTCGATCGCTGCGTCGGACTGCAGTCCCAGGATCCTCGCGCCGCGTTCTACGGACTGTGGTCCCGTATCACTGATTTCGATCCGCTCGACCTCGACGAACTGATGACGGACCGCGAAGTGATCCGGATGGCACTGCTGCGGAGCACCGTCTTCCTGATGGATGCCGAGGACGCCCGCTGGGTCCGTCCGCTCGCCCAGGCGAGTCTGATTGGTGAGTTGCGGTCCAACCACGCGAAAAGGATTGCCGGTGCCGATCTTGCCGAGGTCGCCGAGTATGGCCGACAATTGCTCTCGGGCACACAGCTTCCCGTCAAGTCGCTGAAGGACTCGTTGGGGGCTCGCTGGCCCGATGCCGACAGTTCATCCCTGGTCACCGTGGTCCGATGCCTGGTGCCACTGGTGCAGGTGCCGCCGCGGGGGACCTGGACGGGGTCGGCGACCACCACATACAGCCTCTACGACGAGTGGTGCGGCCCTGGGGAATCGTCTGTCACGGGCGAGGATGCGATCAAGGATCTGATCAGGCTGTACCTGCGCGGGTTCGGGCCGGCCAGCATCAAAGGTATCCAGACCTGGGCCGGCATGACCAGGCTGCGGCCGATCGTGGAGGCCATGGAAGCCGACTGGGAGCTGGGGAAGCTCGAAGGTCCGGACGGCGAAGAGCTGTTCGACATCGAGGGTGTTCCACTCGCCGACGAGGACGCCGCGGCGCCGGCCAGGCTGGTGGCCCCTTTCGACAACATCGTGCTGGCCCAGGGACCTGATCGCGGGCGGGTCGTCGACGACGACGTCTTCACGAAGCTCGCCACCCCGAACGGTCGCTCGCCTGGTTTCGTGCTGATCGATGGCCGCGTCGCAGGCATGTGGCACCCGAGAAAGAACGGCAAGGCCACCGCGATCGAGGTGGACGTCTTCTCGAAGATCTCCGCCGCCGATCGGCGGGCCGTTGAGGACGAGCGCGAGCAGCTCGTCGATTTCTGCAACACCTGAGGCGAAATTGGGCTGCCGGGCAACTCAGTCGTCGGGCAGATTGCCCGAGCGCGGGTTCCGGTGGGTGATGCAGTACCGGCGACCGATGGGATCTGCCATCACGGTCCAAAAGCGTTGCTGCTCGAGCACGGTCGCACCCCAGCCCTCGTGCCGGGCCACCTCTTCCTCCGGGTGTGTGCTCGCCAGGTCGAGATGACCCCCCACCTCGGGTGAGCCCACCCGTTGCAACAAGATGCGCAACGGCATGTCCTTAGGTCGCTGCAGGTTGCGGAACTCCGGCATCACCCCCTGGCGCCATGCCCAGTTCGTCAGGGTCGCCCAGAACGCGCATTCGGCGTCGAACGCGGCCGCGGGTACATCGATGCACAACTGGTCGATGATGCTGATGGTGTCCCCGGGCCAGCGAATGGGCCGCGAGCGTTCGTGCTCGCCCTGCCAGGGCACCAGGCAGAACGGGAAGCCGGCAGGTGAGCTCAGGACCACCACGCTCTTGCTCTCAGTGACCACTTTCGCGCCGAGTGCTTTCGCGTGGGCGGTGGACTCGCGTAGATCGTCGACGTGGATGTCGAGGTGAACGCCGCCGGGTCCTTCTTTGACGCGCTGCACCCTCAGGTGTGGATCGCCGTTGAAGGGTTCGAGCGATGCGAACTCCCGGTCCGCGCCACGGGCCGGTGAGACGGTGCTCCCGGCAATGGCGCGCCAGAACGTGACCTCGGGCCCGAAGCTGTCGGCAGGGAGGTCGAGGAAGGCGGTGAGCCATTTGATCGCCACGGGCGTCACCGGGCCTCGGTCTGCGCGTCGTGACTGCCCCTGACGCGCGATGCGGGGTGAGTGCGGCCGAGCGGCGGAACGATGACCATGACGGTCAGTCTTGCAGTATCGGTATTCCGCGCGGTCGGTACGGCGGCATCGGCAACGGCGATCCTGATCGGAGACCCGCATAGGCTGGCAGACATGGGTCCATTCAAGAAGATCGCAGAGAAGTTGGCGAAGGCACACGCCGACAAGGTCGCGGTGGTGCGTCTCGATGGCATCATCGGCGTGGGCGGTGCGGGTCGTGGCGGACTCACCGCCGACAATCTGGAATCCAACCTGAAGAAAGCGTTCGACACGGAGCGGCTCAAAGCGGTTGTCCTGGTGATCAACTCGCCGGGCGGATCGCCGGCCCAGTCGGAATACATCGCCGAGCGGATTCGGCAGCTGTCGTCGGAAAAGGGTGTTCGGGTCCTCGCATTCTGTGAAGATGTGGCTGCCTCCGGTGGCTACTGGATCGCGTGCGCCGCTGACGAGATCTATGCGGCACACACCTCGATCGTCGGTTCCATCGGTGTGGTGTCGTCTGGCTTCGGCCTCAAAGACCTGATCGGCAAGGCGGGTGTCGAACGGCGGGTCTACACCGCGGGGGCCAACAAAGCTCGACTCGACCCGTTCCTGGACGAGAAGCCCGAGGACGTGGAATGGCTTCGAGGGCTCCAGATGGATCTGCACGCAGCGTTCATCACCTGGGTGCGCCAGCGACGCGGCGCCAAACTCGTCGGCTCCGACGCGGAACTGTTCAGCGGCGACGTCTGGATCGGGCGCGGCGCCCTCGACGTCGGTCTCGTCGACGGGGTCGGGGTGTTGCGGTCCGTGCTGGCCGAGCGCTATCCCGATGCCGAGCTGGAGGTGATCGCGTCCCCCAAGCCTCTGTTGGCCCGCCTGACCGGAAGCGTCGCGTCTCCGGACGCAGCCCTGTCGTCGGTCGCCACCGACGCGGTCGACGGGATCGTCACGGGCGTCGTGGCCGCTCTGGAGCGTCGCGCCCACTGGACCCGCTACGGCCTGTAGTGGTTCGGCGCGTCGGCGCGGCGAGTCGGAGCTGTGGCGGCACTCGATGTCGGCGTCCACCCGCCGGCCACCTGTGAGTAGTCGCCAGGCCAAGTTCGGAAGTTATCCACAGGCTGCTCCTAACGTGCTGGTTCAGCGCGTGTTGACCAACACTCAACCTGTGGATGAGGCTGTGGAAACTGTGGAGAACTCGGCAACTTTCCAGCGGCTTTAGTGAAACGGGTCACAATTTGAGTTCACTCTGATCTAAAAGAATGTCAGATGATTAATTACCGCAGTTATGGTGTAAGAAAATTGAGCAGAACAAAGGCCTGTGGATAACCTGTTGAAAACTGCGGGGTGACGGCGCATTCTCCTGCTGCATGCCACCATGGTCAGGTGAATATGTCGGAGATTCCGTCGGTGCCCGTTTCCGAATTGCCGGACGATTTCACCGGAGAGACAAGCCGCCTCCTGCTCGATGTCCGAGAGCACGACGAGTGGGAGTCCGGCCACGTGGCCGGGGCGCTGCACATCCCGCTGGGCGACGTGCCCGCACGCATAGACGAGATCGACCCCGATTCCGAGCTGTTCGTGATCTGTCACGCGGGCGGTCGCTCGGAGCGAGTGCTCGGTTATCTGATCCAGCGCGGTTACGAGGGAACCAACGTCAGCGGAGGCATGGCCGCATGGGCAGGCGCAGGCCGGCCGATGCAGACCGGTCCGGGAGGGTCCCGGGGCGCTGCCCCGGATTCTGGGGCCTCCCTGTGAGTGGACCCCGGGACGGCACGCCCAGCGGGCCACCCGCCAGGGACTACTGCCCGCGGTGCCGGATCGCCGGCCCTCACGACATCGGCAGGCCGCAGTGCCCTCGGTGTGGTGGGCCGCTGACTCCGCTCGACGCCTACGGCAGGGTGGCCCAGCCGCTCGGGATGCAGGCCACTCCGATACCGCGGGCTCAGGCGAACAACATGTACGTTCCGGCGCGCACCTCGCCTGCACGGCCTGCGCCTCCGCGGCCTGCAGCCGCCCCTGCGCGTGGCGGCCGGGCGCGAGTGCGTTGGGTGGCGCTGCGACCGCAGTCTGCGCGGCCCCGGCCCCGCGTCGACGCTGACGCCACGACGAGCCCCACGCCGCGATACGAGCACAACCCGGGGTGGGGACTGCGCGACCTGCCACCGGTCGAGCCCGGGGAACCCCAGCGCAGTCCGATCGAACGGCTCCGGGACGGGTTGCCGAACCTCTTACGTGCAGCCGCGGTCGTTCTGGTGCTGGCCGCGGCGGCGGAGGCGTTGATCTACGCATTGCTCGTGGTGAACTTGGAAGACCCGATCAGCAGGCCGATGCAGATCGCCGCCGAGACCGCGGTCTGGATCACCGGTCTGGCCGCGGTCGCCCTCATGGTGGCATGCCTGGGCGGGGTCGCCGGCTGGCTGATCGACGAACGCAAGAACGCGTACGCCGATCACGGACAGGCCGACCCGAGGTCGCGCAGGCAGTTGATGCTCGGCCTGTGGGTACCTGTCCTCAATCTCTTCTGGCCGGTCGCGTTCTTCCGTGAACTGCTGGGCCGCCGCGACGATCTCCTGCCAGTCCACACCCGGAAGCGACTGTGGTGGCTGTGGTTCGGATGGCTGGGTGTCAACGGGCTGGTGGTCGTCGGGGTCTTGGTGCGGATATTTTCGCAATCGCTGGTCTGGCAGGCCAATGCCGTCGTCCTGGTCATCATCTCGAATCTCGTGAGCGCCGCGTTCGCAGGCGCTCTCTGGTGGACGATCACCCGGTTGTTCGCCCGCGAAGCCCCCGCGACTGCGCCGACGCGATGGCTGGCCGCGGTATGAGCGATACCCACCGGGTACTGCGACAGGACATGCCGGCTGTGGTCGCGCACCGCGGCGCGTCCGGGCACAAGCCCGAACACACCCTGGCGGCCTATGAGCTGGCGCTCGAGCAGGGCGCCGACGGCCTGGAGTGCGACGTGCGCCTGACTGCCGATCACGAACTGGTCTGTATCCACGACCGCACCATCGACCGGACGTCCGACGGATCGGGGGCCGTGAGCGAGTTGACCCTCGCACAGCTGCGTGAGTTCAACTTCGGTGGCTGGCACACCTCCGGTCTCGACGCCCGGGTGCTCACGCTGCGGGAGCTGCTCGAGCTGACGCTCGACTGGAAACGTCCGGTGCGGCTGTTCATCGAGACCAAGCACCCGGTTCGCTTCGGTGGGCTGGTCGAACAACTCCTGCTGGCCGAGTTGCAGCGGTTCGGGGTCGCGACCCCGGCATCGGCTGATCACAGCCGGGCAGTGGTCATCTCGTTCTCGACGGCAGGGGTCTGGCGCATTCGCCGCAACGCCCCGATGCTTCCGACGGTGTTGCTCGGCGACACCGCACGATTCCTTGGGGGCAGCGCAGCGACGGCAGTCGGCGCCACCGCGATCGGGCCGTCGATCACCACCCTGCGCGAGCATCCGGACGCTGTTGATCGAGCTGCTGCCGCCGGACGGGCAACGTACTGCTGGACCGTCGACGAGCGTCGGGACGCGACCTACTGCGCAGATCTGGGCGTGGGGTGGATCGCCACGAACTACCCCGACCGGGTGTTGGGCTGGCTCGCTGCCTGACGCAGTGACTCTTCACCCCGGGAGTCCGGGACTTCGGAACGCTGCGTACCGTTCTACCGTGGCCAAAAAGAGCAAACGCGGCAGTGGTCCGCGCCCCGGAAGTAACCGCGCCGAGCGGGTCGCCGCACGTAAAGAGCGTCAAGCACAAGAGATCGCGCCCGTCGAGCGCCCGTTCGCCGGTGTCGCCGCGGAATGCGATCTGGTGGCGCTGCGCTCGTTCGTCGCCTCGGCAACCGCAGATCTGACGCTGGTCGGCTCGTCCGCGAACACCGTTCGACTGGTCACGGTGCTCCCCGGCGCCGGCCCCGCACTCGTTCGTGAAGAGAACGGCACATCCGTGGCGCTGGTCGCCCTGCAGACCGAACCCGAGCCCGCAGACCCCGGTGACGCGTTGTCCGTCGCGATCGAGTGGGCGGCAGGCGCCGAGGCGGGCGAGACGCTCACCGAGGTCGACGCGTCCCAGGCCAAGGCGCTCCCCGACATCCTCGATCCGACGGCATCGCTGGACGTCACCGTGCAGAAGGACTTCAACTGGTGGATCGAAGGCCAGTCGGATCCGGCCCCGCAGATCGTCCAGATGATCGAGCAGGCCAACGCCGCCATCCGTCCGACGGCGCGGCTCGTCGGCGATTTCGTCGGTGCACCGTGGTGGGTCGACGCGGGCGAACGTGCACACGTGCGCTGGGTCCGTCCCGAAGACGAAGACGACGTGATGGCGGCACTTGCGCGAGTCCATGCCGCCGGCGGTCTGACGCTGGGCGAGGGTTCGCGGTTTGCGGGATCATTCCGCACCCATGGCCTGCTGGTGCCCGTGTTCGACCTGGACCGCGAAATGCACCATCAAGAGTGGACAGAGGGCGCAGAAAAGTTCAACGCCGCGCTCAACGAGGCGCTGGCCTCGGACGCCGAACTGACAAGTGCCGAGCGGAGGTCTCGCGACGGCATCCGTGGCCGTCAGGTCACTCTGCGTTAGCTACAAGCGCCGGACACAACAACGGGCGCCCCCGAGAAGGGGCGCCCGTTGTGGGCTGCAGAGTTGGTCTAGATCGAGCCACCGGCGGCGGCCGGTGCGGTGGCGTCGGTCGTGGTGGCGACACCGATCTCCCGCGAGACGAAGTTCTCGAGGTCGAACAGGTTCCCGTCGCACCGGTTTGCGACGGTCTGGAGAGTGCGCATCACGGCGACCTCCTCGACCTGCTCCTTCAGGAACCACTGCATGAACTGCTCGCCGAGGTAATCACCCTCGTCGCGGGCGACCTTGGCCAGCTGCACGATCTGGTCGGTGACCCGCTGCTCCTGCTCGAGCGCGAGTTTGATGGGCGCGCGGTAGTCCGCGAACGAGTTCTCTGGCTGCTCGATGCCGGGCAGCTCCACGGTGATGTCGCGATCGAGGAAGTACTGCACGATCATCATCGCGTGGTTGCGCTCTTCGACCGACTGACCGTAGAAGTGCTTGGCGAGCTGCGGGAGGTCCTCGTTGTCGTAGAAGGCGGCCACGGCGATGTACTGCTGTGACGACGAGAACTCGTGGCGGATCTGCTCCTGCAGCAGCGAGTGGAATTTGGTCATCTTGTTGCTCATGGAAACCACGGTAGTAGCAGGTCAAACCCATTGTCACCCAAGTTCATCCTTACTTAGGATGGCTTATCCAAAGGGTTCTGAGGGAAGGTTTACCTTGGAATGCAAAGGGTTTCGCCGGCGACCATGGCATCCGGACTCAGATGCAGAGCCTGGGGTTCACGCGGGACCGTCCAATCGACGCCGTGCGATACGGTCCGCCGCGATGCCATGCAGGATTGATTCCCGATCGGCAGTATCGAGTATGAAAGACATTGTGTCAAAGACCTTTTCGACACGCGAACGAACCTCTTCGGTACTCCGCCCACGTAGCTCACCCTCCACCTGGATCAGCCCGCCGGAGTTGGCCACATAGTCCGGGACCCACACGATTCCGCGGTCGCCGAGGGCCCTTTCGATGGATGGATCCAACAGTTGATTGTTTGCTGCGCCACAGACGATCGATGTGTCGAGCATCTCAATGGAGGTGGCGTTCAGGGTGGCCCCGAGTGCGCAAGGTGCATAGACATCGAGTCGTTCGGCCCGTACGTCTGCGGCGACCCGCACCTGAGGGAAAGCGGCCAGCGCACGGTCCAGTGACGGCTGATACGGGTCGGCCACGACGATGTTCGCGCCTGCGTCGGAGAGCAGCGCCATCAGCTCGAAGCCGACCTTGCCTGCGCCCTCGACGCCTACTGTCCTGCCCTGGAGTTCGCGATCGCCCCAGGCGCGCACCGCTGCTGCTCGCATGGCCTGGAAGACCCCGAGCGCGGTGTTGGGGCCGCTGTCCCCGGAGCCGCCGGCGATGACGTTGCGCCCGACCACGTGAGCGGTGGACTGGCCGATCAGGTCGAGATCGTCACTGTTGGTGCCGACGTCGCCCGCGGTGACATAACGGCCGCCGAGACGCTCGACGAAATCACCATAGGCGCGCAAGAGTTCCGGTGTCTTGATGGCGTGGGGGTCACCGATGATCACGGCCTTCCCGCCGCCCAGCTCCAGGCCTGCGGCCGCAGCCTTGTAGGTCATCCCGCGGGACAGTCGCAGAACATCTGTGAGAGCGGAACCTTCGTCTCGATAGGCGCGAAAGCGGGTGCCGCCCAGAGCCGGCCCGAGCGTGGTCGAGTGCAGCGCGATGATGGCGCGGAGTCCGGTGACACTGTCCTGACAGAACACCACCTGCTCGTGGGCACGTTCGTCGACAGGAAAGTCGATGCGGTCGAAGACGTGGCCCGTGGCCGAGCCGGCGCTCGGCGGGGTGGCAGTGACTGGCATGGAAACCTCCGGGTGGGTAGTCGGCGCCGTTCGGCGAGGATGTGCAAACAGCTGAGCGAATGCTGTCCCGACATACCAATATGTGCAACAGCAAGATCAAGAATTGCGCATTTTACCCAAATGATGCCTCTCGAATGGCGCACAATTGGTCATAATGGCCGACTCGGCGTCTGAGTTCAACGACTCCGGGCCAGTCGCTCGAGCAGCGGACGCGTGCGGTACGGGATCGCATCGCGCATCGCCACCGACATCGTCGTCCGTTCGATTCCGGGCACCGCCAGGACCAGGCCGGCGACCCGGTAGAGGTCGTCCGCGTCGACGGCGGCAACAGCGACGAGAAGATCGGCGTCACCGGAGATCCCGATGACCTCGATCACCTCGGGGATGTCGCCGAGGAGCGCGATGATGGGTTCCAGGCGGTGTTGGTCGACGACGGCGCTGATGTATGCGCGCAACGTGTATCCGAGGTCGCGGGTGGAGATCAGTCGATCCATCGGGGAGAGGACCCGCCGCTCCTCCCAGCGGGCAAGACGTGATTGAACGGTGTTGCGCGCCATCTGCAACGCTGCGGCCAACTGCACGCCAGTCGCCCGCGGGGTGTCGCACAGGGCGAGGAGCAAGCGGGCGTCGGATCGGTCGAACTGTGTCATAACGACAAGTGTTGCACGTCTCAGCAGGACAGAAGTGCGCATATTGCTCGAATTCTGGATCTACTCTTGTGCACTTTGGTGTCTGTTGATTGCCTTGCGCAAGCAATAGAACCCGTTGGCGGCACACGTCCGCCGAAAGCCTACTGAGTGGAGCTCCCCGGTGACCGACGACGATGACCTCGTCCAACTGATTACCCCGAACGGCAGGCGAGTCGAGCACCCCGAGTACTCCGGCCTGGTCGAAGACATCGACATCGCAGCGTTGGGTCGCCTGTATGAGGACCTGGTCGTGGTGCGGCGCATCGACACCGAGGCCACCGCTCTGCAGCGTCAGGGCGAACTCGGGCTCTGGGCGCCGCTCTTGGGACAGGAAGCCGCGCAGGTTGGTTCGGCGCGTGCCCTCGACCCGCAGGATTTCGTCTTCGCCAGCTACCGAGAGCACGCGGTCGCTTACTGCCGAGGTGTCGATCCCACGCAGATGCTCCGATTCTGGCGTGGGTCCACGCATTCGGGATGGAATCCGTTCGAGTACCGGATGACGACGCCGGCGATCATCGTCGGCGCGCAGGCGTTGCACGCCACCGGCTATGCGCTCGGCATGCAGTTCGACGGCGTCGACGGCGCGGCCATCACCTATTTCGGTGACGGCGCGACCAGTCAGGGCGACATTTCCGAGGCCTTCGGCTTCGCTGCGAGTTTCCACGCGCCGGTGGTGTTCTTCTGCCAGAACAATCAGTGGGCGATCTCCGAACCGGTGTCGTTGCAGACCCGGGTGACCATCGCCGAGCGGGGTCGTGGGTTCGGGGTACCGAGCGTTCGGGTCGACGGCAACGATGTGCTCGCGGTCATCGCGGTGACGAGAGCGGCGCTCGCTCGGGCCCGCGAAGGCAGTGGTCCGACGCTGATCGAGGCCGTCACCTACCGGATGGGGCCGCATACGACCTCCGACGATCCCACCCGCTACCGCCCGGCCGCACTGGACGACGAGTGGCGCGCCAAGGATCCACTCGACCGAATCAGACTGCTGCTCGAGGAGGCGGGCGCCCTCGGTGATGACGTGCGCGTTGCCATCGGGACGCAGGCCGATACGACCGCGGCTGCGCTGCGTCGCGGTTGTCTTGACACCGTCGAACCCGCGCCGTTGTCGATGTTCGACGAGGTATACGCCGAACCCCATCCCCTGATCGACGAGGAGCGACGCGAGTTCGCCTCGTACCTGCAAGGATTCGAAGGAGATGCCTCATGAGCACGGCAATCACCCCCGAGATCCTCCCGATCGGCAAAGCGATCAACTCAGGTCTGCGGGCAGCGATGGAGGATGACCCGAAAGTCGTACTGCTGGGCGAGGACATCGGCAAACTCGGAGGCGTCTTCCGTGTCACCGACGGTCTGCAGAAGGACTTCGGGCCGCAGCGTGTCATCGACACCCCGCTGGCCGAATCCGGGATCATCGGTACCGCAGTCGGTCTGGCGATGCGCGGTTACCGCCCGGTCTGCGAGATCCAATTCGACGGCTTCATCTACCCGGCCTTCGACCAGATCGTCTCCCAGGTCGCGAAGCTTCACTATCGCACCGGTGGCAACGTCAAGATGCCCATCACCATCCGGGTGCCCTACGGCGGCGGCATCGGGGCCATCGAGCACCACTCCGAGTCCCCCGAGGGCTATTTCGCCGCCACCGCCGGACTACGCGTCGTCACCTGCGGGACATCCGCCGATGCGTATCAGATGATCCAGCAGGCCATCGCCTCCGATGATCCGGTGATGTTCTTCGAGCCCAAACGGCGGTACTGGGAGAAGGGGCCCCTGGGTGACGGTGACCCATATCCGCTGCACAAGGCCCGAGTTGTCACTCCCGGCACCGACGTCACCTTGGTTGCGTACGGCCCGTTGGTGGCGACCGCAGCGCAGGCCGCGAAGATCGCCGCAGAGGAGGGCCGTTCCATCGAGGTCATCGATCTGCGGTCGATCTCGCCGCTCGACGTCGACACCGTCTCAGAGTCGGTCCGCCGTACCGGACGGCTTGTGATCACCCATGAGGCACCGGTCTTCCTGGGCATCGGGGCCGAGCTCGCCGCGCGGATCGGGGAGCGCTGCTTCTTTCATCTCGAGGCCCCGGTGGGGCGAGTCGGTGGATTCACGCTGCCGTATCCGCCGTCCAAGCTCGAAGAACACTTTCTCCCCGACGTCGACCGCATCCTCGATGCCGTCGACCGAACGTTCGCACTCTAGGAGCCGACCGAACCAATGCCGACCATTCACACGTTCCTCCTGCCCGATCTCGGTGAGGGCCTCACCGACGCCGAACTGCTGACCTGGCTCGTGGCGGTCGGGGACACAGTCGAACTGAATCAGAACATCGCCGATGTGGAGACGGCCAAGGCATCGGTCGAGTTGCCTTCCCCCTACGCCGGGACAGTGGTGGCTCTTCATGCCGAAGAAGGCACGACCGTCGAGGTCGGTAGTCCCTTCATCGACATCGAGGTGGCCGGTGCGCACGCACCTGACGCTCCTGAACCGACAGTCTCGGAACCGGCGCAGGAACGGACGCCGGTTCTGGTCGGGTACGGCGTGGCCGCTGAGAACACCGGTCGCAGACGCCGTCGCCCGGCACCCGCTGTCGCGGTGGCCCCTGCCCCACAACAGGAACGACCGCTGGCGGCGCCACCGGTGCGATTCGCGGCTCGGCGCGGCGGCGTCGACCTGAACGACGTGCAACCGTCCGGCCCCCGCGGTGAGGTGACCCGCGACGATCTCGAGCAGTACGTGTCGCGGACGGTGGCTGACAGGCCTACTGCCGGGCCCGAGCCGGACATCGCGGCCGCGAGCCCGTCTGGCGTCGTCGGTCTCGACGAAGAACGCACTCCGATCAAGGGGGTGCGTAAGCACACCGCGGCAGCGATGGTCCAGAGTGCATTCACCGCACCACATGTCACAGAGTTCATCACCGTCGACGTGACACCCATGATGGATCTCCTCGGAAAACTGAAGCAGTCCAAGCATTTCGAGGCGGTGCGGATCACCCCGCTGGCTCTCGTCGCGAAGGCGTTGCTCGTTGCGCTGCGCACGAACCCGTCCCTGAACTCGTCCTGGGACGAGGTGAATCAGGAGATCGTCACGAAGCGGTACGTGAACCTCGGTATCGCCGCCGCGACCCCGCGCGGCCTGATGGTTCCCAACATCAAGAACGCCCACACTCTCGGTCTGCGCGACCTGGCGGGCGCGCTGGTCGCGCTGACGACCACCGCGAAAGACGGACGGACCGGGCCAGAAGATCTCGCTGCCGGAACCATCACCATCACCAATGTCGGTGTCTTCGGTGTTGATTCGGGAACGCCGATCCTCAACCCCGGCGAGGCGGCGATCCTGTGCTTCGGGGCAGTTCGCCGGCAACCGTGGGAGTACGAAGGCGAGATCGTCCTGCGATCGATCACGACATTGAGCTTGTCGTTCGATCACCGACTCGTCGACGGCGAACAGGGCTCGCGGTTCCTCGCGACGATCGCCGACATCCTGTCCGACCCCATCAGCCTGATAGCGCTGAGCTAGCAACACCGAAATCACCACGAGGAGAACTGATGTCCGAGACCCCCGACGTGCTCATTCTGGGCGGTGGTTCGGGTGGCTACGCTGCTGCGTTCCGAGCCGCCCAACTCGGTAAGAGCGTGACCCTCATCGAAGAGGACAAGGTGGGCGGCACCTGCTTGCACCGCGGGTGCATCCCGACCAAAGCGCTGCTGCACGCCGCCGAGGTGGCCGACACCGTGAGGGCGGCGGCGAAGGTGGGTATCGGGGCAGAGCTGACCAAGGTCGACGTCCCTGGGATCCACGCCTACAAGAACTCGGTGGTGGACAGACTCCACCGCGGTCTGCAAGGGCTCGTCAAGGCGCACCGGGTCAAGATCGTTCACGGCACCGGGCGATACGTCGGCGGTTGCTCCGTACGGGTCGGCGAGGACACCTTCTCCGGCCGATCGCTGGTGCTGGCCACCGGCTCGTACGCGCGCCGTCTCCCGGGGGTCGACCGGGGTGGACGCATCCTGACCAGCGACGACGCGCTGGAACTGCCGAGTGTGCCCGAAAGGGTACTGGTGCTCGGGGGAGGTGTGATCGGCGTCGAATTCGCCAGTGTCTGGGCGTCGCTGGGGGCCGAGGTCACCGTGGTCGAGGCGCTGCCGCGGCTCATCGCGGGGGAAGACGAGTGGTCGTCGAAGCAGCTCGCCAGGGCGTTCAAGAAGCGCGGTATCACGGTCAAGACGGGTGTCCGCTGTGTGAGCGTCATCGAACACTCCGACGGTGTGACGACGACACTCGACGACGGCGACACGCTGGAAGCAGATGTTGTCCTGGTCGCCGTGGGTCGTGGACCTCGTACTGCCGACCTCGGTCTGCCGGAGGGTGGAATAGACCTCGACGAAAGGGGCTTCGTCACCGTCGACGCCACCTTGCAGACATCACGAGCAGGTGTGTATGCCGTCGGCGACATCGTTTCCGGTCCACAGCTGGCCCATCGCGGATTTGCGCAAGGAATCCGGGTGGCGGAGACGATCGCCGGGCAGGCCCCGGTGCCGCTCGACGACCATCTGATTCCTCGGGTCGCATACTGCAATCCCGAGGTCGCCTCTGTCGGACTCACCGAGGCGCGCGCACGCGAGCAGTTCGGTGACGTCTCGGTGCTGGTCTACGATCTCGCGGGCAATGGCAAGAGTCAGATCCTCGGCACCGCCGGTGGCGTGAAACTCATTCGCGCCGGGGTGGATTCAGGACCTGTAGTCGGCATCCACATGGTCGGGGAGCGCGTCGGTGAATTGATCGGTGAAGCTCAGCTGACTGTGGGCTGGGGCGCTTATCCGCAGGATGTCGCCGGGTTGATCCATGCTCACCCCACCCAGTCCGAAGCGTTGGGCGAAGCCCATCTGGCGATGGCCGGAATCCCGTTGCACGCCCACGCTTGATCTGCTCACACACGAAAACGCCCGCTCTCATCGATGCACCGATGAGAGCGGGCGTTTGTTCTTGTACGAACTCAGGTCAGCGGGCTGCGTCGACGGCGAATCTCTCATTTCGCGACCGCAGCTCCGATTCGGTGGCGGGCACCAGGAAGTCGCGCGCCTCCGACACGCCCTCCTGTGCGGTCACGACGCGGGGCCGCATCAGCTGCTCGTAGCGACCGAACGCCTCTGCGTGCTCGGACGGTGTCGCGGCCAGTTCGGTTGCCAGATGATGGGCGCCGATCATGGCCAGGGACGTACCGCGGCCGGAGAAGAGGGACGCGGCATGGGCGGCGTCACCGATCAGGACGACGCGGCCTTGCGACCATTGCGGCATGTGCACCTGACTCACCGAGTCGAAGTAGAGCCGGTCGGTTTCGGCGATCGAGCGCATCAGGAAGTCTGAACGCCAGCCACCCTCGCCGTCCAGGAGTGCGGCCAGCACGAGCTTCTGGTCGGCGAGGTCGCGATTGTCGTAGTCGACCTCGGGCGTTCTGACGGCCATGAACCCGATGGTGCGGTGCACGTAGTCGTTGATGCAGAACATCTTTCCGGGTGTGCTGAAGGTGATGCTCTCGCCGGATGTTCCCGAACCGAGAGGAAGGTCCACGAGCGCGGTGTAGGTGTCGAGGTGCCTGCGGAACTGGTGTTCGGGCCCGAAGACGGCTTCGCGCACAGTCGAATGGATTCCGTCCGCACCGACGACGTGGTCGTATCGATCCGATCGTCCGGAGGACAGCGCCACCTCGACCTCCCCGCCTGTGTCGACCACCGTGTCGATGGAGTCGTTGTAGACGAACTCGACGCCGGGGCCGATCGCTTCGTGCAGGATGGCTATCAGGTTGTCCCGGGCGATCTCGATGTCGTCCGGTGAATCGGCCGCGTACTCGTTGGGCAGCACTGCGATCGGTCCACCATGGGCGTCGACCCAGGTGGTGAAGGCATTGCGTCCCGAGGTTGCGACCCGCTGATCGTGCACTTTCTCCGCGATACCCATCGCGGATGCGACCTGCAGCGCGTCGCCGCGGATGTCGATCGGCGACCCGGAGACGCGAAGTGCCGGCGCGCGCTCGACCACGGTGACGTCGAATCCGAAGCGATCGAGCCAATACGCGACGGACAGGCCGGCGATGCTCGCTCCTGAAACCAGCACTGCCATGGGTTGCCTCCTGATGAGTTGTTGAGCCGGCATTCGATCGTATTCAATCGTATGGGATAGGATCCAATCTAGCAGGCCGGGGTGCTCGACGCACGGTGTGCGTTGAATCAACATGACGACGTTTCCCGGGGCGGCCGTCTGGCGAACGGTACGAGAGAGAAGCTGTGACATGCAGGACAAAGCAATCACCCTCGACGACGGTCGAACGGTGCAGTGCATATCGGAGGGCTCCGGCCAACCGTTGCTGCTCATCCACGGGATCGGCAGCGACCGTAGACAATTCGTCGATCTCGCCGGACGTCTTGCGCCGGGCATCGAAGCGGTCGCCTACGATCAGCGCGACACCGGCGAGCAGATCAGTGATCGCCAACGGTATTCGATGGAGGACTTGGCCGACGACGCGGCAGATCTGATGACCGCCCTTGGCTGGTCCTCTGCGCATGTACTGGGGACCTCGTTCGGCGGCGCGATCGCGCAGCACCTGGCCGTTCGGTACCCGGAGCGTGTGCGCACCCTGGTGTTGGTCTCGACGACGGCAACGCACGCCTCGACACGCACGTTCGCCGATGGCTCGACCGCGATGACAGCAGACGAGCGTGCCCTGGCGATGCTGGACGCAGCGGTGAGTCCGGCGGCCAGAGCATCTGATCCCTCGATCGTCGAGACGGTGCGCGCGGCGCTGGTGCGCAGGCCCGACGAACTCCATGCCCGGCGGCTCGCAGCGCTCGCAGGCCACGACACCACCGATGTGCTGGGCTCGATCCAGATGCCCACCCTGGTGGTGCACGGCACCGACGACACAGTGATCCCCTACGAGGCCGGATGCACTCTGGCCGAACAGATTCCGGACGCAGTGTTCTGGAGCATCAAAGGTGCCCGGCACGCCACCGCCTTCGAATGCGCGGACGAACTCGCGCGGCGGGTGTCGCAGCGTGTTCTTCAATTTTGAGCGACCCGTACATACCGCGGTGGGGGCGCCCAGGTCAGGGCGCCCCCACCTTCTTCTACTGTTCGCGCTCAGTCGGCGAGATGCTTCTCGAGATCATGGCCTCGCCCCCGCCGGTAGATGACCGCGCCGTAGATCGCTCCGATGACGGGGATCGCAGGCATGGCGGCGACAACCCACGACGAGCTGCCGGTGACGTCCTGGTAGTTGATGATCACGATGACGCCGATGGCGGCAAGGAGCAGACCTGCCACTGCCGGGGCGATCCTGGACGACCACATCGACTCGCCCTCGAGAAGTCCCCGGTACGACGCGACGACAACGCTGAGGCTGCAACCGATCATGAGACCGAGGATCGAGAGGGACGTGATGCCGGAGACTGCCGGGAACAGGTTGATGATCGGGTCCGACTTGGCGATCACGAACGGGATCAGCACGATGAGTGAGATGGCGATCTGGATCGCCCCGGACACCTGAGGGGTCCCGAACCGAGGATTGACGTCCGCACAACGATGGGGGAGAAGTCCGGAACGGCCGAGGGCGAACATGTACCGGGACGCCATGTTGTGGAACGCGACAGCGGCCGCAAGGAAGCTGAAGGCCACCAGCAGGCTCAGCATCTGTTCAGACCAGCCACCGAGATAGAGGTCGGCAGTTGCGAAGATCAACCCGCCCGGGTCCTGCGCGGCGACTGCTTGGACATCGGAGAACGCGGCGACGATGGACCAGGTCGATCCCATGAAGATCAGCACGAGAAGGGCCAGTGCGCAATACGTGGCGACCTTGATGCTGCGCCGCGCCGCCCGCGCCTCCTCGCCGTAGATCGCGGTGGCCTCGAAGCCCGCGAATGACAGCACGCAGAACACCAGCGACAGTGCGAGATTGCCCTCGAACATCCGATCCGGTGCGAAGACGTCGAGCGAGAACCCCTCGGGCCGTTGGACGAGGATGGCGACACCGAGCCAGATGATGATGACGAACTGGGCGATCGACACAAGGGACGTGACCCGTTTGGTGATCTCCACGCCGATGAAGCCGAGCGCGGCCGTCACCAGCAGGGCCAGAGCGCCGTATACATACCAGGGAAGATCGATGTCTGTCATCGAGCTGACCGCGATATCAGTGAAATAGCCTGTGGCGGCGATCATTCCCGCCGCAGCGAGGTTGTAGGCGATAGTGGCGACGAATGCCGATGCCGAACCCGACGCCTTACCGAGGCCGTAGCCGATGAAGGCATAGTAGGCGCCGGCGTTGATGACACGTCGACTCAGGACCACATAGCCTGCGGTGAACACTGCAAGGAGGATCCCGACGAGGAGCAGCAATCCGACAAGGCCTTCGCCGACCCCGAAGGCAAGTCCGATGGATAGGTTCGAGGCCATGGCGGTCAGGGGTGCGGTCGCCGCGACGACCATGAACACCATGCCGGCCACTCCGATCGTGTTCCGTTTGAGGTGGTCTGTTTCGGTGGTGCTGACGAGCTCGTCGTTCGGGACGGCCATTGCTATCTCCTGTGATGTGGGTGAATCAGGTGTGAGGGCATGGGGTAACCACGCAGGGGCCGCGTGATCTCTGGTCTTCAGGCGACCGGCGAGGAGGTGGGGCACCGACGGTGGTCGGCGTGGGAGCGCTGGGCCTAGGTGATGTCAGCGACCGTCGGAAGCGCTGAACGACCCGCGATCGTTGTGCTGCCAAGGCAGTTCGTCAGCGCTGGGTGAGGTCTCGAGCAGTTCGATCACGAAGTGAGTGACCTTTTCTGTGCCGAGGTTGCGAACACGGTGTGGGTGCAACGGCTGTGCGGATCCGACCGTCTTGTAGAGAACGAAGCCCGGTTCGGCGTGCTGCGAGATGCCCCACTCTGCGTCGCCGAGCTCTTGGCCCTGTACGTCGCCGGCGTCCGGCCAGAGGACCACGTGGTCGTGATGGTGCTGGTGGAAGTCGAAGATCCCGCCGGGTTCGAGGGTCATCGACCAGACCCGTACTCGATCGTTCTCGAAGAGAAGTGTGTCACCGGGCGTGGGAGGGATTGCCTCACCGGAAGGCGCAGGGATGTCTGTCATGAGTCGCTCCTTGGGTCTGAGTGCTGGGATCAGTCTCGCTGATGTAGTCGATTTGTGTAGTTGGATCCGAAAAAAATGATCGGGATTCAATCGAGACCTTGCCACCAGGTGACAGCCTCGTCAACCCGAGTAAGTAAAGAATGCGCAGCTAGAGGATGTTTCTGCAGTGTTAACGGAGGCTGATCGTGCAGTTTCGCCAACGCCCCCCGGCAAGCGCGAACGGGTGTTGCTCCCGCCAACTGTCAAGATTTCCGGTAGCTTTTGGACATAATCGGATCCAATAGTGAGTCTTCAACGAGGAGAACCATGTCGTTCGCTGCCCCGGCCGAGTTCCAGACGAGGCCCGACCTCACCGGCACGTTCGGTATGACCGCATCGACCCACTGGCTGGCGTCCGGAACGGCTCAATCAGTCCTCGAACGGGGTGGCAACGCATTTGACGCTGCGGTTGCTGCCGCCTTCGTCCTGCACGTCGTGGAACCGCACCTGAACGGCCCGGGTGGCGACCTGGTGGCGCTGGCGTCACCGGTGGGAAAGCCGCCGGTCGTGCTGATGGGCCAGGGCCCGGCGCCCGCGGCGGCCTCCATCACCCACATGAGGAGACTGGGACTGGACCTGGTGCCGGCCGCCGGGGCCCTGGCGGCGGCGGTGCCGGGAGCGGTGGATGCCTGGTTGTTGATGCTGCGCGACCACGGAACGTGGGAGCCCGCAGATGTTCTCGAGTATGCGATCGGCTATGCGGACAACGGCCACGTGCTCGCGGATCGGGTGGTCGCGGTGATCGACACCGTCGCAGATCTGTTCTTCGAGCATTGGCCGACATCGGCGGAGCTGTGGATGCCCGATGGTCGTGTCCCCAGATCCGGCAGCCTGTTCCGGAACCACGCGTATGCCGCAACGCTGCGGCGCCTGGTGAGCGCCGGACGCGGTCGTCGATCGCGCTACGAGCGCATCGATGCCGCCCGAGCGGAGTGGTGCGCGGGGTCGGTCGCCGAGCAGATCGATGCGTTCGTGCGCCGGCCACACAGACATTCGGACGGGCGGGACCACCGCGGGGTGCTCCGCGCGTCCGACATGGCCGCGTTCGAGGCATCCTGGGAGCAGCCGGTCCAGTTCGACTTTCGCGGGGTCACCATCCTCAAGTCCGGCCCCTGGGGGCAGGGACCGGTGTTGTTGCAGGCCCTCGCCATTCTCGACGAGTTTCCGGATTCCGAGATCGACCCATCGACAGCGGTCGGTGCCCACAATGTCCTGGAGGCACTCAAGCTCGCCCTGGCCGACCGGGACGCCTACTACGGCGACGGACAGGATCGCACGCATCTCGACGTGCTCCTGTCGCGGGAGTATGCGGCGGTCCGCCGGAAGGAGATCGGCGAACGTGCGTCCGCCGAGTTCCGGCCGGGTGTGTGCGCCGTCAACCCCTTCCTCCCACCCCTCATCGAGGCGGCATCCGGCGAAGCATCAGGTGCCACAGGCGAACCGACAGTCACGGTGACCGGTGAGACACGGGGCGACACCTGCCACATCGATGTCATCGACCGGTGGGGAAACGCGGTGTCCGCGACACCTTCTGGTGGCTGGCTGCAGTCGTCGCCGACAATTCCCGAACTGGGGTTCGCGCTCGGGACCCGGCTGCAGATGACCTGGCTCGACCCGGCCTCGCCGTCTGCACTGCGTCCGGGCATGAGGCCGCGGACCACACTGACGCCGACGATGCTCATGCGCGACGGGTGGGCTGTGGGCGCTCTGGGCACCCCAGGCGGTGATCAGCAGGACCAATGGCAGCTGAGCTATCTGCTGCGGACTCTGATCGGCGGCTACACGCCTCAGCAGGCGATCGACGCCCCGACGTTGCACACCACCTCGATGCCGGGTTCGTTCTGGCCGCGCGCCTGGGAACCGGCTGGAGCCGTGGTCGAGGACCGGCTGGGAGACAGGGTGATCGACGAGCTCGTCGCTCGCGGACACAAGGTGACCAGGGCGGGCGACTGGGCGCTCGGACGCTTGAGCGCAGTCACGCGCGATCCGGTGACCGGGGTCCTGGGCGCTGCGGCCAACCCGCGTGGCTCGCAGGGTTATGCGGTCGGCAGGTGACGGCGACGGCGCGGCGGTCAGGGCGCGAACGAGTCCTGCGATCGGCTGGTGATCAACTCCCGTGCCCGGCGGGAATGCTCGATCATCTCGGCCCGCGCAGTGTCGCCGTCCCGGCTGTCGATGGCCTTGGCGATGGCCTCGTGCGCGTCGGCGTTCTCGGCGAGCAGGCGGGGATCGGCGTCGAGGGCCGTCCACGTGAGGTTCCGTGGGATCCGGTGGTGGAGCGAGGAGACGGTGGCTCGCAGCTGGGTGTTGCCGCCTGCCTCGAGAATGGTGTCGTGGAACGTCGAATTGGCTTGTACCCACCGTCGCCGCAGTTCGGCGGTGTCGAGGTCCCCGGTGAGCGCGTCCGCGACGATCCCCCGGAAATCCTCGACCGCCGCGTAGAGCACCTGCATCTGCGCATGGGTGATCAGGCGGGCGGCCTCGTGCGCCGCGTGACCTTCGAGCAGGGCCCGCACCTCGAAGACCTCTGTCAGCTCTCGCAGCGATGGCTGCCGCGGACGCGCGCCGCGGTTCGGTACCATCTCGACGATCCCGAGCGCCTGCAGTTGACCGAGGGCCTCGCGGATGGGCATTCTGCTGACGCCGAGTTCTTTGGCGAGCGTCTCCTGTCGGATCCACGTGCCGAAGTTGTAATCACCGCGGCTGATCCGCTCCGCAATGGTGTCGGCGAGCTGCTGCACCAGCGGCGATGTGGTCCCGACCGGGTTGTTACCGCCCGTACCGCCGGCGCGGCGCCCATCGGGGCTGTCTGCCATCGAGTTCCTCCCACGGTACTGACAAAGATTGGATCCAGATGAATACTACTGAGAACGCCGCCGCCGTGTGGGGGATGGTCCCGACACCGTTCACCGAAGACGGGAGCGAAGTATGTCAGCGCTCGCTGCAGGCACTGACTAGGGAGATGCTCGCCAGGGGCTGCACGGGCACGATAGCGCTGGGTGTGATCGGCGAACCGGCGTCGCTGTCCTACGAGGAGAAGGTCTCAGTTCTCGAGGCGGTCCTCGACGCGTCGGGAGACGCGCCCGTCGTGGCGACGGTCATGGCAGTCGATGAGCAGGTTGCCCTCGCGGAGATCAATTCGCTCGCAGACGAGTTCGCGGGCTCGCTGACCGCGGTGATGATTCCTGTTTCCTCACCGCACCCGGCGGCGCTCCGCCGATCGATCATCGGGGCCCACGACAGCAGCGGGCTTCCCGTGCTGATTCAGGACTTGCCATCGGCAACCGGGGTCACCATCGGTATCGATGATCTGCTCTGCGCCCTGGAAGGTCTGGAGCATCTGGTGTGGGCAGTGAAATGCGAAGCAGCGCCGACTTTCTCGAGGATCCGACGGCTCCGCCGTGAGACACCGGTGACGCTCATGGCAGGCAATGGAGGCATCGGACTCGTCGATGATGACCTGGCCGGTGCCCAGTGGGCTGCCGCCGGGATCTCCCGTCCGGAGGCGATAGTCGAGGCCATGCGCTGGTTGAGGTCCGGGAATCCGGACCGTGCGCAGGAGATCATCGCCGCGGTCTCTGCGCTGATCGCGTTCGAGACCCAGGCCGGGACCAGCATCGGCATCCGGAAAGAACACTGGCGTAGACAGGGTGTGATCTACAGTTCCGCTGTCAGACCGCCGGCCGTGCCCTACGCGCCGCACCTCATCGCACACAGTGACCGCCTGGGATTCGAGGCAGCATGACGAAGCCGACCGACGAAACTGCCCTCGGCCGGCGTGTGGAAACACGGGGTCTGGTTCTGATGCTCGCGTTGACCTTCGTCACCGGAGTGGTCGATGCAGTCGGCTTCCTCGGGTTGGATCGGGTCTTCGTGGGGAACATGACCGGTAACATCGTCATCCTCGGAATGGGTGTTGCGGGTGCTGACGAACTGCCGGTCCTCGGGCCGGCGGTCGCACTGGGGACCTTTGTCGCGGGGGCCTTAATAGCGGGAATGGTGTTGCGCAGCAAAGTCAAAGGGTGGACGACCGCGGTGACGGGGTGTCTTGCCGCGGGGTCGGTCATTCTGGTCGGCGCAGCCCTCGCCGCCACGCTGACGGATGTGAAGGACGATCTCGGCGCACAGATCGCGGTTGCGGCGGCCACCGCCGCCGCGATGGGCGTGCAGGCCTGCGTCGCACGAAAGGTTGCGATCGCCGACATGACCACGGTGGTGGTCACCTCGACGCTGACTTCGCTGGCCGCCGAGACCTGGATCCGTGGTGGACGAGAGGCGTTGTGGAATCGGAGACTCGGAGCGATCGCCCTGATCTTTCTCGGCGCTGTGATCGGTGCGCTGATCCTCGCAGCCGCAGGGGTTGCCGTGGCGTTGACCCTTGCCGCGGTGCTGTCACTGGTCGTGACTTTCGCCGGCCACCGGTACGTGCGGACCGCAGCGACCGAGGCGTAGCCGGTCAACCGCCGGTCTGAATGAGCTCCGGCGGTACCTCGTCGCCGTCGGCAATGGCTTTGAAGAACTGAGTTGTGTTGTCTCCCCACGCAAGTGAGTCTCCGTCGTCGGTGAAGACCGGTCCTCCGTTGGGGGTGGTGACGGTGACGGGATCGCTGCGCAGCGCCCACGCGAGTCTGGCGAGGTGCCAGATGTGGTCGCCGTTGTCGACAGTGAGCGACCCCACAGTGCCACTGACCAACGGCCAGAAGCGAAAAGGGTTCAGGATGGTGGAGAAGCTGGTGGCCTTTTGCATGAGCGCGGCCATGAACTTGCGCTGATTCACCACGCGATCGAGGTCGGCATTTGCGAAGGCCCGGGTCCTGACGAAGCCAAGGGCCTCCTTGCCGTTGAGTGTTTGGCATCCGGCCTGCAGGTCGATGCCGGCGAGGGGGTCGTTGATGGGTGCGTCGAGGCACATCTCGATGCCGCCGACGGCGTCGACGAGTTTGTCGAAACCGCCGAAGCCGATCTCGGCATAGTGATCGATGTGCACCCCGGTGTTCGTCTCGATCGTCTGCACCAACAGCTCCGGGCCGCCGATGCTGAAGGCGGCGTTGATCTTGTGCGCGCCGTTGCCGGGGATGTCGACGAAGAGATCGCGGGGGATCGAGATGATCATCGGCTTGCCGCCCGACCCGAAATGAACCAGCATGATGGTGTCGGTCCGGGACCCCTCGCTGTCACCGGTGGCCAGCGCTGCTCGTTCTTCCTCGCTGAGGTCGGCCCGTGAATCGGAACCGACGAGGAGCCAGTTCGTCCCGGCCGTGCCTGCGACCCTGCCCTCGTAGTTGGACAGCGCGTCGACCCGGTTCAGTTTGGTGTCGAAGTACGCGAGCAGGCCGACGGTGCCCAGCACCATCACCAGCAGCAGGATGAGAATCGTGCGCAGGATCGGGATACGACGCTTGCGGCGCGTTCGGGACGGCGGCGGCGGCGCAAAACGATCTGCCGGTCGCGGTGGCCGATCCCGCGGTGGTTCGGGTGGGCGCGGCCGGTTGTAGGCGACGATCGGCGGTGGCGGACTCTGCCGCGGCGGCTGCCCCGGCGGTCGGCCGGTGCGGGTCTCCGGAGCCTCGGACTGTGACCAGGCCCGCGGGGACTGGTAGCCGGGTGGAGCCGGGGGTGGGCCCTTGCGGGTCATGGGCGGGGGAACGGGAGGAGCGCCCCGTGGGTTCGGATTGGGCCGCGGACGCTGCTGCGGGTTCGGCTGGGGTGGACGACCGTGTCGCGGCGGTCCCTGCTGGGGCGGCCCCTGCTGGGGCGGTCCCTGGCGGGGCCGGCGGATGAACGGCTCTTCCCGGTCGCTCATCGCATCTGGCCAGCTGTCATTGCACAGACTTTAGCGAAGCCAGCTGAGATGGTCCCTCAGGAGCGCGAAGCCGACGAAGGCGACGGTGTCGATGAGGGCGTGTCCGATGACCAGCGGCCATATCCGATCGGTGCGCTGGAACACCCTGCCGTAGACCAGGCCCATGACGATGTTGCCGAGGGCCGCGCCGAACCCCTGATACAGGTGGTAGCTGCCGCGCAGCACCGCCGAGAACAGCACGCTGCGATTCTCGTTCCACCCGAGCTGCCGCAATCGGGTGATGAGGTAGGCGACCACCACGAACTCCTCGGCCGCGGAGTTGGCGATCGCAGAGAACACGAGCATGGGAAGGCGCCAAAAAGTTTCGTCGAGGTTCGACGGCAACACCTGGACGTTGAGGTCGAGGGCTCGGGCCACCAGATAGAAGCCCAGTCCGGGGATGCCGATCAGCGCGGCGAGACCGGCACCCAGGCCCACGTCGAACCTGGCTTTGAGCTTTGGGAAACCGATGCGGGCCAGGGGAACCCCGGCGCGCCAGATCAGGTAGATCCCCAATGCCGCGACGGCGAAGAGTTTCGTGGCAGAGAGCAGCTGCCGGAAGAAGTCGATGAGACCGAGGTCGGACGAGCTGGAGTTCAGTGCGACGCTGGCGCCGCCGAGACCTTCCGTGGACAGCAGGTCCTCGATGATCGAGAGCAGCGAGGACGCGGCCGAGAGGCCGAACGTCAGGGTCAGGACGATCGCGATCTCGATGCCGATACCGCGGCGCGCAGTGGGATCGGTGACGACCTCGATCTGCGCCGGACGAGTCGGCTGTAACCAGGGGCGCAGGTTCACCCGGTAGAGATTACTGACGGAGTGTGTGAGGCGTTCTCAGCTGTGGCCGGGGAGGCTGTTGAGAAACGGGCAGCCGGCCAGCGTGCGCAGCGCCTTGGACAGCTCCATGACGTCGCCGACCGGGCGCGGGAACGGCAGCCGCACGTCGGAGTCGCCTTCCGCACCTTCGATGCGGAACCGGATACCGAAACGATCGATGCCCAGCGGCCGGACCCGGCCGTCACGGAGTTCGGTGGGGAGTCGGTTGCTGAGTGCGGTGATCAGGTCTTCGTGATCGGAATCCATGTGCGCGACCCAGTCGGCCTCGAACTCCCAGAAGGGATCGGGCACGGCCTGCGCGAGTTCGTCCGAACTGACCGAGGCGGCGCCACCGCTGTTCGCGAGGACCGCTGACGTCAGGCCGAGTCGGAGCAGTGAGTGGCCGTGGCCGATGTCGAGCAGGCCGGGGCAGGGGTGGTCTGTGGCGATCTCGCAGGCGAGGTCGCGCTCGAGGTCCGACGGGACCGAGTGCAGGGTGCCGTTGAGCCAGATCAGGGAGCGGACCTGCTCACGCAGGTCGATGGGCGCCACATCGGTGACCTCGACCATCGCGGGCAACCCGCTCGACCCGGCCTGCCACGCCAGCGCGCTGGCCGCGCTGTCGGTGGGCACGAGAACAAACGCCTGCGAGTCATACAGATGCACCATCGTGACCGGTGAGGGTTCGCTGCCTTCGATGGCGAGCATCGCATCGGTCACCCGCATGCAGGCGGTACGAACCGACTCGGCGTCGGACGGTCGATCGATCGCGGTTTTCTGCATCTCGGTCCTCGCGGGGTGTAGGTGAGCCGGTGTAGGTAACCCTAACCTAAACCCGCGGGCGGTGGGTTGGCAACCCTGGAGTCGACTCCAGACCTCTGCCGTAATCTCGGATGGTGCCTGCCATCGCCTTCTTCGGACCATCCGGGACGTTCACCGAGATGGCGCTCGACCAATTGCTCGCGCAGAATGCGTGGCTCACCGACCAGGGCCCCGCCGAGCGGATCAGTGCCGGCAGTCCCGCCGGAACCGTCACCCTTGTTCGCGAGGGGCGCGCCGACTTCGGCTGCGTACCGATCGAGAGCTCCATCGAAGGGTCGGTATCTGCGACTCTGGACGCCCTGATCAAGGGGTCGCGAGTACAGATCTTCGCCGAGACCGTGCTGGACATCGCGTTCACCCTCGCTGCCCGCGAACAGATCGACGCGGCAGACATCCGGACCATCGCGGCGTACCCGGTGGCGTCGGCGCAGGTCCGTGAGACGCTCGAACAGCGCTTCCCGGCCGCGCAAGTGGTGACCAGCGCCTCCAATGCTGCGGCCGCTCAGGATGTCGCGGCCGGCCGGGCCGATGCTGCCCTCACCACGGCGCTGGCGGCCCGTTTGAACCACCTGCTCGAGCTGGCAACGGGACTCGCCGATTCACCCGACGCCAACACCCGTTTCGTACTGGTCGGGAGACCGGGACCGGTGCCACCCCGTACGGGCCAGGACCGCACGTCGGTCACGCTCGACCTCCCGAACGTTCCGGGGTCGTTGATGTCGGCGATGTACGAATTCGCCTCGCGCAACATCGATCTGACGAGAATCGAATCCCGGCCCCGACGTACCGGCGGGTTCTTCTTCAACCTCGACGTCGTCGGGCACCTGGACGATCCGCCCATCGCGGAGGCGCTCGGTGCGCTGCACCGCCGCGCCACCGCGATGCACTTCCTGGGGTCATGGCCGTCGGCCCGATCGAACGGGACACCGCCGCCCCGTCACGACGAATCCGACAGATGGCTCGAATCGATCAGGCTGGGGAAGGACCGATGAGCACGCTGCACCTGGTCCGACATGGTGAGACCACGTCGAACGTGTTGCAACGTCTGGACACGGCGTTACCGGGGGCCGGACTCACCGACTTCGGCGCCCGCCAGGCCGCCCGTTACGCCCTCGAGCGTGCCGATGCCGGGGCGCCGATCCTGATCTCGTCGGAGGCCCGGCGTGCCCAGCAGACCGCCGAATTGATCGGATCGGTGTGGGGCGTCACGAACGAAGTCCGCGACGGACTGTTCGAGGTGCAGGTGGGCGATCTGGAGGACCAGACCTCCGAGGATGCGCACAAGGTGTTCGGGGCCACGGTCCGCAGCTGGTTCTCCGGCGACACCGCGACGCGGATCCCGGGCGGCGAGTCGCTCGACGACGTCTACGCCCGCTACCTACCGGTGATAGACGCGATCGCGGAAGAGTATCTGTCCGGGCCGGACTCTCGTGAGGTGCACCTCGTGAGTCACGGCGCCGCGATCAGGCTCATCGCGGCGCATCTGGTCGGCATGCCTGCCGAGTTCGCGCTGGCGCATCACCTGAAGAACACCGGGTCCATCGAGCTCACCCGCACGCCTGACGGCTGGACCTGCGAGCGCTGGGGCCAGGAACTGCCCCCATTCCACACCGACGACGAACCGGAGTTGGCCCCCGACCCGATGGGTTAGCGGGTCGTCGAGGTTCAGCCCCAGCCGTTGGCGTGCAGCCAGTCGTCGGAGATGCCGAAATGGTGCGCGATCTCGTGCACCACGGTGATCGCCACCTCTGAGACCACCTGTTCGTCGTCGTCGCACATGTCGAGAATCGGCTCGCGATAGATCGTGATGGTGTCGGGCAACGTGCCGCCGTAGTGGCTGTCGCGTTCGGTGAGAGCGATGCCGAAGTAGAGCCCGAGCAGATCGGGCTCTTCCTCGTTGTGCGGTTCCACCAGGATCACGACGTTGTTCATCGCCGCGGCGAGTTCTTCGGGGATGGTGTCGAGCGCGTCGGAGACCAGCTCGTCGAACGCTTTGTCCGACATGACAACCGGCATCGCTCAGCCTCCGCCGCCACCGGCGGGTGCCGGCGTCTCCACAGGGTTGGCCTCGACGCCGGGAGGCAGCGGAACCGGGGTCGGATTGAGTCGGCCCGGCGGCTCGGCCGGTGGTGGGGTGGGCACCGCTCCGTTGATCAGCAGGTTGCCCTTTGCATCTCCGACGAGCGTGGCGAATCCGCCCTGATCGGGTAGGCCGATGTAACACACGACTTTTCGGCTACCGGCCAACCAGCTGGTCTCGGTCAGGGTGGACCACTGCAGGTTGAGCGTGGTCTGGTCGAGTTTGTCGTTGCCGCCGAGGAATTGATCGGTGACCCCGGGGCAGGTCGACTGCAGGTAGGTGTTCTGCTCGTCGACGTTCGGCCAGGGTGAACCGGCCGGTCCGTATTTGAGGCCGAGGTCGATCACTGCGGTCACCTGGAACGAATGGGGTTCGGTGCAATCGACGGGATCGGTCGGCTTGCGAGTCTCCAGATCGATCCCGATACAGGTCCCCGACGGCCACTGCTGAGACTGATCCTGGTCGCGGACGTGACCGAGGAACGGCTTCAGCGTGCCGGTGGTGCCCGACAGCTGCAGACCGCATCGCAGGGTGCGTTCGCCCTCCGCCCACTGTTCGGCGGGCGGGTACATCAGCCCGATCGAGAAGCGTCCCGCCGGGTCGAGCTTGCCGCCGAGGTAGGTGTTGACCACCGTGGGGCAGTGTTCGTCGCGGATGGTGGTGAACTGCTCCGGGCCCGGCCATGGGGCGTCCTCGCCGAACTGGATACCCGGGTAAGCGGCGGTGTCGACGGCGCCGGCGACCTCGAACATGTGCTCCTGGGTGCAATCGACCAGCGACTGACTCGTCGGGAGTTCTTCGGGCCAGGTCAGGCAGTCGCCCGCCGTGGACTCTGTGAAAGGCGTGGATTTCGTCGACGCCTTGGCGTCGCCGATCTCGTCTCCTTTGACCGTGCCGGCGTCGTTGAACCCGCCTATCAGTGCGACCACGCCGGCGCAGATCACCGCGCCTGCCAGCACGGCGGCGAGCAGCACACGCACCGGATGCCGCGCTGCCGCCAGGGCCAGGCGTTGTCGCTGTCCTCCACTGTCAACCATCGGCATCCATAATGCCCTGGCGGCGCTCCCCGGCGGCGAAATGGGCCCTAGTGTCGGTCGGCGCTCGGCATTATCGTCTGACGCATGGCAGTCGACGGCACAGGCGAGGCAC
The DNA here is from genome assembly GCF_017377795.1 of Williamsia soli. Lineage (GTDB taxonomy): Bacteria > Actinomycetota > Actinomycetes > Mycobacteriales > Mycobacteriaceae > Williamsia > Williamsia soli. The sequence goes on from NZ_JAFRDR010000005.1 coordinate 89,271, forward strand.
CAGGAAACGAGTCCCCCAGCGAGGACGTGGCAGAGCTCGCGGGCCGGATGTTCGAGATGGCCCGCGCGGGGGACGCGGCGCTCATCGACTACGTGAAGGCCGGTGTGCCGGTGAACCTGACCAACCAGGCGGGCGACACCATCTTGATGCTGTCGGCCTATCACGGTCACGCGCAGGTGGTGTCGGGGCTGATCGAGCTCGGTGCGGACGTCAACCGGCCCAACGACAAAGAACAGACCCCACTCGCCGGTGCGGTGTTCAAGTCGCACGACGAGGTGGTGGCAGCGCTTGTCGCGGGGGGCGCGGATCCCGACGCCGGCCACCCGACGGCGCGTGATGCGGCGTCGATGTTCGGGCGCGAGGACTACCTGGGTTTGCTCGACAAGTAGGGTTTCTTTCGTGATCGACCTGAAGATTTTGCGCGATAACCCTGATCTGGTCCGCGCGTCCCAGCGGACCCGCGGTGAAGACCCCGCGTTGGTGGATGTGCTGCTCGAAGCAGACGCCGCGCGGCGTGCCGCAATCGTCGAGGCCGATCAGTTGAGGTCCCAGCAGAAGGATCTCGGGAAACTGATCGGAAAGGCCCCCGCAGACGAGAAGCAGGCGCTGCTGGCGAAGGGCAAGGAGTTCTCCGAGCAGGTCAAGGCCGCGAACGCACGCGAGTCGGCAGCCGACGAGCAGATGAACGCCGCGCACCGGGCCATCAACAACATCGTCGCGCCGCAGGCGCCCGCCGGCGGCGAGCAGGACTTCAACCTGCTCGAGACGATCGGCGAACCGACCGTCATCGAGAATCCGAAGGATCATCTCGAGCTCGGCGAGAGCCTGGGACTGCTCGACATGGAGCGCGGCGCAAAGGTGTCGGGTTCGCGGTTCTACTTCCTCACCGGAGCCGGAGCCATGCTGCAACTCGGGCTCCTTCAGCTCGCGGCGCAGAAAGCCACCGCCAACGGATTCACGGTGATGATCCCGCCGGTGCTGGTGCGGCGAGAAGTGATGGAGGGCACCGGATTTCTGGGTGCGCATGCGGCAGAGGTCTATCACCTGCCGGACGACGACCTGTTCCTCGTGGGGACGTCCGAGGTGCCGATGGCCGGCTACCACATGAACGAGATCCTGGACCTGTCTGCGGGCCCCAAACGTTACGCGGGCTGGTCGAGCTGCTTCCGTCGAGAAGCCGGTAGCTATGGCAAGGACACCCGGGGGATCATCCGGGTCCACCAGTTCGACAAGGTCGAGGGGTTCATCTACTGCCGCCCGGAAGACGCCGAGGCCGAACACGACAAATTGCTCGGCTGGCAGAAAGAGATGCTGGCCGCGATCGACGTGCCCTACCGCGTGATCGATGTCGCCGGAGGCGATCTCGGCTCGTCGGCCGCGCGCAAGTTCGACTGCGAGGCCTGGGTTCCCACCCAGAACACCTACCGGGAGCTGACGTCCACGTCGAACTGCACCACTTACCAGGCTCGCCGTCTGCAGGTCCGGTACCGGGGTGAGAACGGAAAGCCACAGGTCGCGGCCACTCTCAACGGCACGCTGGCCACCACGCGGTGGATTGTGGCCATCCTGGAGAACCATCAGCAGCCCGACGGCAGTGTCCGGGTTCCGGCGGCGTTGGTGCCGTTCGTCGGCACAGATGTTCTGACACCGACATAATCCCCTCATGATCATCGGTATCCTCGCCGCGCTCTTTGCGTGTGTGGCGTACGGCGTCTCGTCAGTGATGCAGGCCTACGGCGCACGGAAGTCACGACAGGCCGCGGCCGACCGCGGCGAGGCCGGTTTCGAGACCGAGACCGGCGCGCCGACGATGAAGTCCACGATCGCTGCGGCGCTGACGGCCGCATTCATCATCGGCACGATCCTCGACGTGGTGGGATTCGCTGGGAGTGCTGTCTCGGCGCGGCTCATCCCGCTCTTCCTGTCGCAGACGATAGTCAGTGCGAACCTCATCATCACCGCGATCCTGGGGATCTTCGTCCTGGGCATCAACCTGCACCGCCGCGACTGGATCGCGATCGCAGTGGTGGTGATCGCGTTGTTCGCGCTGGGGATCTCGGCAGATTCGGAAGGCACCGGTCACGACGCCGAATGGTTCCACTGGGCACTGCTGCTGGTCACCCTGGGTTTGCTGGCCCTGTCGATCGGGCTCATCCAGTGGCTGGGCTCCCGGGCCGCGATCGCGGCCGGTCTGTGCGCCGGCGCGATGTTCGGCGCGGTCGCGATCTCGGTCCGGGTCATGCACGGGATCACCGATTTCGACATCGCCGAGATCCTCGCCGACCCGGCCGCGTACGCGCTGGTCGTCTCGGGAATCGGTGGGTTCTACCTCCATACCGTTGCGCTGCAACTGGGTTCGGTGAACGGCGCGACCGCCGCCCTGGTGGTCGGAGAGACGGTGGTGCCAGGTTTGGTCGGCATCATCTGGCTCGGTGACAACGCGTTGCCGGGTCGCACGTGGCTGGCCGTACTCGGCTTCGTCTTCGCGGTTGCAGGTGCGATCGCGGTGGCGTGGTCGGGCGCGGTCGAGGCCAGTGCGCAGGCAGAAGCAGGCGGTTCCGACGGGGCTGCCGCAGGCGGGGAGAAGCAGAAAGCATGAACACGCCGTTGTACGACCGGTCCACCAGGATGGTCCGCTTCAAGGAATTGTCGATGCCCATGACACAGGCGCTGGCCGAGCACGCCGAGAGCAGACAGTTGGTGCTCTCCGACGAGATGCCGGCCTGGTTGACGCACAGCGTTAACCTGCCGTCACAGTCGATACTGGGAAAACTGCTCGGGCACAAGGCCAATCGCACCGACCGTGACAAGGAGCACGACGTGCTCGTGGTGCTGCACACCACACACGTGATCATCGTGACCTCGGGAGCCAAACGTGGTACGTCGGCTCTCTCGCTGCCGATCGAACACGCGACGATCCGGGTGGGAAGTGCACTCGAGACGACCTTCTCGTCGGTCGAAGACGCCGGGTTCACCTTGGGCGGTTTCCCTGGTGATCACGGAAAGCCCGGCACCTTCTACATCGGGCTCGGCCCCGAGCCGGCGGGCGCCGAGTGCGCGGAAGCGATCAGAGCTGCGATCACCGATGCGAAGAACCCCTGATCCCTCTCGACGACACTGATCGATCAGCCGGTCAAGGACGCCCGCAAGTCCTCGTCCAACGAGGCACGCAGAAGGGCGGCAGCGAACTTCGCATTGGACGAGGGCGCGAGGTCGGCCAGTTTTCCCGCGTCCGCAGGGAGGTTCAGGTCCTGCGCCGCACCAAGGGACTTGGGGTCGTAGAACGGCGCGACCCACGGCCACACGTCCTGCACCTCGCGCAGGAAGATGTCGGCCCCCACCGGTCCGATGCCCCTGAACTCTTGCAGGAGCTCCTGCGCTTTCGTCACGTCGCCGTTGCATGCCGACGCGAGTTTTCGCAGATCACCGTCGTACGTGTCGATCAAAAGGTGTGAGCCCTCCGTGAGCCGGGTCGCCGTGCTCTCGTCGTAGCGGGCGTAGTGTCCGCGTCCGAGCGCTGCGATGATCGCCGAGCGGTCGGCGTCGATCACGGCTTTCGGGTTACGCAACCCTGCGTCGAAGAGTTCTCGCGCGGCGCTGACCGCGATCTCTGCGGAGATCCTGGCGCTCAGCAACATCGTCAACACGAGTAGTTCGAAGAGCGGTATCGGCGTGTCCTGCAACCTGATACCGGCCTCTTCGGCGTACGTCTGCCCCGCCCGCTTGTCGAGTTCGGCGGCTACCGATCTCTGTTCCTTCGTGCTCACGGGACTTCCTTTCGCCGACGATCTGCAGTGCGGGTTCGGTGCCCGGTGTACTCAACCGGGTAGGGTCTCACCGCCGATGGGCGCGAGGACTTCTCCGCTGTAGTACGACGACATGACGTCGGAAGCGAAGAACACGAACGACGGGGCGATCTCGTCGGGCTGTGCCGCTCGGCCGTAGGGCACCTGCTCGCCGAAGTCCTCGACCTTGTCCGCGGGCATGGTGGCAGGAATCAGAGGCGTCCAGACCGGCCCCGGCGCAACGCAGTTGACGCGGATCCCGCGATCGAGGAGGTTCTGGGCCAGCGAGTAGGTCAACGCGGTGACGGCGCCCTTCGTGGCCGAGTAGTCGATCAATGACTTGTTCCCGCGGAGTCCGTTGATGGAACCGGTGTTGATGATCGCCGCACCGCGTCCGAGGTACTTCAGCGCCGCATGGGTGACGTAGTAGAAACTGTCGATGTTCACACTGAACGTGCGCCGCCACTGCTCCGGGGTGATCTCGGCGAAGTCATCGACCGGTTGTTGGTAGGCAACATTGTTGACCAGCAACTCCAGACCGCCCAGGTCGGCCGCCGCCCGGTCGACGACATCCAGACAGTGTGCCGGATCTGCGAGATCGCCTTCGTAGGTGAAGCAGGTACGTCCCTGCTCCTGCACCAGCTTTTTGGTGTGCTCGGCATCATCGGATTCCGAGAGGTAGGCGATCGCCACATCCGCACCTTCTTTGGCGAACGCGACAGCCACCGCCCGGCCGATGCCCGAATCGCCACCGGTGATCAGGGCGCGCTTGCCGACGAGTAACTCACGCCCCTTGTACGACCGCATCTCGTCGTTCGGTTTCTCGGCCATATCGCCTGTGCGGCCTGGATACTCGATGTTCTCCGCGCGGTGTTCGCCCATGTGGATACCTCCATGTCGTTGTCACCGCAGGTACCCGCGGCGAGCCGACCACGAAACATCCGATTGCCACCGGAGGATTCGGGGTACCCAAGTGCGGTTGATGTGTCACCGAGCAGGAGGGAACACCATGCCCAAGACCAGCAAGTCAGGCGCACCGAAGAAGAGCGAGCTGCCGAGCACCCTGCTGAAGTCGAAGAAGAAGGCCCAACGCACCTTCACGAAGACCTACGACTCGGCGATGGACCAGTACAACGACACCAAGCGCGCCCATCGGGTGGCGTTCGACGCACTGAAGCACAGCTACGAGAAAGTCGGTGACCACTGGGAGGCCAAGAAAAAGCGCGGCCCGTCCGACGATCGAGCGAAGAGCGGTGGTCCCCACCCCAAGGGTAAGAGCGCCGAGGGTGTCGACGCCAATGCGAGTAAGAAGCACCTGCTCGAGATTGCCCGCCGCCTCGATGTCAAAGGCCGGTCGGACATGAAGAAGAAGGAACTGGTGTCCGCCATCAAGAAGGCGAATAGAAAGAAGACCGCCCGCAACCGGTGAAGGTACGGGCGGCCCGACGGCAGGTGATCCTCAGGGGTTCAAGAGAATCTTGACGGCGCCGTCCTGCTTCTTCTGAAAGATCTCGTAGGCGTGCGGAGCCTCTTCCAACGACAGTTCGTGGGTCGCGAAGCTGTCGACGCCGAGCGGATCGGCATCGGTCAGCAGCGGCATGATGTCGTCGGCCCAGCGCTTCACATTCGCCTGCCCCATCTTGAGGGTGACCTGCCTGTCGAACATCGAACCGAGCGGCAGCGGGTCCATGTCGCCTGCATACACCCCGATCAGGGATACGGTGCCGCCGCGACGGACCGTGTCGAGGGCGGTGTACACGGCGCTGAGGCGGTCGACGCCCGCAGATTTGAAGACCGGCTGAGCGACAGCGTCCGGCAGCAGTCCGGCCATGGTCTGGACGATCTTCGCGCCGGTGGATCCGTGCGCTTCGGTGCCGACTGCGTCGATGACCGAATCGGGCCCGCGGCCGTCGGTGCGGTCGCGCATGATCGCACCGATGTCGTCGTTCTCGGACAGGTCGATGGTGTCGATCCCGCGAGCGCGGGCGCGCTCCAGTCGTTCCGGGACCAGGTCGACTGCCGTGACGTGGTAACCCTTGTGCGCCGCGATCCGTGCCGCCATGTCGCCGATCGGACCGAGGCCGAGGACCGTCACCGAGCCGCCGTCCGGGATGTTGGCGTACTCCACGGATTGCCACGCGGTGGGAAGTACATCCGACAGGTAGACGAAGCGTGAATCCGGCGGTCCCTCGGGCACTTTGATGTGGGTGAAGTCGGCGTGCGGGACGCGTAAGAACTGGGCCTGCCCGCCGGGTACCGAACCATAGAGCTGCGAGAAGCCGAACAGGGCGGCGCCGCGTCCCTCTGAGGTGACCTGGGTGGTCTCGCACTGGGTGGGTAGCGCGTGATCACACATATAACAACTGCCGCAGGCGATCTGGAACGGGATGACAACCCGGTCCCCGACTGCCAGGTTCTTGATGGCCGAGCCGACCTCGACGACCCTGCCCATGGGCTCGTGGCCGAGGATGTCGCCAGGACTCATGAACGGGCCGAAGACCTCGTAGAGGTGTAGATCCGAACCACAGATGTTGGTGGTGGTGATCTCGATGATGGCATCGGTCGGGTTTTCGATCTTTGGATCGGGTACGGTCTCGACCCGTACGTCACGCTTTCCCTGCCAGGTCACTGCTCGCATGTTGCGCCCCTTTCACGTGGGTGAATGCTGCTGACCACATACCCACGGGCCCGCGGTGACAACCATCTGCGCATACGTGCATGAGACCGTGGCAAGCTGGTGTTTGAGATACACCCAGATCGGGGTACCCCATGCAGGCCACATTCACTACGCGCAGATAGGACCGTGTTGGAGCGAGCCAAACCCAGGTCACGGGTGTCTGACGACTACTCCGATGTGGTCGCGACGATCGGACGCCTGCGGGAGTTGCCGGCCGACAGCACGCAGAGCGAACGCTTGCGCGAACAGGTCATCACCAGGTGTCTGCCGCTGGCGGAGAACATCGCACGACGTTTCAGTGGCCGCGGAGAGAATCACGACGACCTCGTCCAGGTGGCTCGGCTAGGACTCGTCAATGCCGTCGATCGGTTCGATCCGGCGCACGGTTCCGAGTTCGTGTCGTTCGCCGTCCCGACGATCATGGGTGAGGTCCGGCGCCACTTCAGGGACGCCGCCTGGGCGACTCGGGTTCCGCGTCGCCTGAAAGAACTCCACAAGTCCATCAGCGATGCGTCCGAGAATCTATCGCAGAGGCTGGGCCGTTCACCATCGGCCAGCGAGATCGCCGCGGAGCTGGATCTCGATGTCGCCGAGGTGACCGAGGGTTTGCTGGCCCGTGGTGCGTACCAGGCGCTGTCGACCGACTCCGGCGCTGCCGACGACGAGATCGGCGCTCCGCTGCTCGAGACGCTGGGCGCGGAGGATCCCGAGTACGACCATGTCGAGAGCTACGTGGCGATCAGGCCGGCGTTGGCGAAGCTTGGTGAGCGGGAGCGACGAATCCTGGTGTTGCGCTTCTTCGGATCGCAGACGCAGACCGAGATCGCCAAGCAGATGGGCATCTCTCAGATGCACGTCTCTCGCATCCTCTCGAGCACCCTTGCGAAGCTTCGGGAGGAGTTGGGAAGCGATGTGGCGGGTGATGCCAATGTATTTCTGCAATGAGGCACCCGGGCTCGAGCGACTCCGCGTGCGGTGCTTAGAGCTCGGGGCAGCGGGGTACACGTCCGAAGACCGCACGACGAGAGGGTCGAGTGTATGTCGATCATGACCGATGAGCGGTGGATGCGGCAAGGTATTCTGCCCGCTGAAGGGGGACCGAAGTGGTGATGGGTGGTGTGATGCATATCGACGAGGCCGCAGAGGCACCGGTGAACATTCGTGTCCCGGCCGACAGGTCGCAGGTACCGATGATCCGGGCCATCGCCGAGACTCTCGCAGTCCTCGCGGACTTCTCCCTCGACGAGGTCGCCGACATCAAACTGGCGGTGGACGAGGCCGCGATGACGGTCATCGGAGGCGCATCTGCGGACGCTGAGCTGAAGGTTGCCTTGACCGCGGCGGATCAGAAGTTCCACGCGATCATCCAGTCCTGGTTTCCGGCGGACAACACGTTGGTGCAACAGGGTTTTGGCTGGCACGTCCTGCAAACGCTGACCTCTTCGGTCGCGGTGCACGAGGGCGAGACACAGCAGAACGGGCGACCGGTCGCCATCGAACTGTCGAAGTGAGAAGTGAACGCAGCTGAGATGGGCTGCGCGTCAGCCTGATCGGCCGGTCTCGCGAATCATTCAGGCCGGTGTAGCGATCGGGTGGTCGGGCCCTCGAGAAGGGCTCCGTCATAGTCGAAGCGGGAGCCGTGCAGCGGGCAATCCCAGCTCCTCTCGGCGTCGTTCCATTCCAGGATTCCGAAGAGGTGGGGGCAGATCGCCGAAACGCTGTGCTGCTCACCGTCGACCGTACAAACCCCCACCGGACGAGCGCCCTGCCGGCGGACCACCCCCTGTCCTTCTGCCGGTGCGTCGTTGCTGGGCAGCAGCGACTTGAGCGCAGTGCCCGCCCACCCCTTGGCCAGTTCGAATCCCACCTCGCTGTTGATGACCGCTGCAGTCGGCAGCCCGAGCAGCTGTTTCGGTCGCGAGGGGTCGAAGACCGGGGCCCACTGCGGCGCGCTTCCCAGGATGCGTCCGGACATCGACAGGGCCGCAGCGACACCATTGGTCATGCCCCATTTCGCAAAGCCGGTCGCCACCTGGATGTCGCCGTAACCGGGCGCGAGCTGACCCACGAAGGGGAGCTCGTCGATGGGCATGTAGTCCTGGGCGGACCAGCGAGCCCGCAACTGCGCCGTAGGGAAATGCGTTGTGGTCCAGTCGATGAGGTCGTCGACCAGCGCGCGTTCTGAACTCGCCCGGCCTACCGTGTGGCCCGCTCCGCCGGTGAGCAGGAGGGGACCGTTCTCGCCGGGTGCCGTCCGAATCGATCGCGACGGTTCGTCCACCGCCAGATACATGCCGTCCGCGAGGGGTTCCGAGACGTCGAAGGCCGCCGCATAGGAACGCTGAGGATGGAGTCTGGCGAAAAATGCGCCGCGATCGAGAATCGGCGTTCCTGTCGCCAGGACAACCGACTGTGCGCGCACATCACCCTGCGCGGTGTGGAGGATCTGGTCGCCGTGCTTACGCCGCACGGTGACCACCCGGGTGTTCTCGTAGATGTCGGCGCCATGGGCGGTGGCGTCAGCGATCAACGCGGCGAGCACGTCCATCGGATCGAACTGGGCTTGATCGTCCAGCGCCACCGCCGAACGTGCGGGGAACGGGACATCGAGCTGGGCGATGTGGCGTACGGGCAGGTCCACGCGGCGGGCCGCCCGAAGTTCCTCCTCGACGGTCTTGTCGCCGTCGTCGGACTGTGCGTACGTGTATGCCGTCTGGACCTGGTGCGCGACCCCCTGGTCGCGAAGAAAAGCGAGCAACCAGCGCTGCCCGTCGAGGTTGGCATCGACGTAGGCCCGAACGGTGTCCGTCGACTGCTTTCGGGAGATGGTCGACAGTCGGGTCCCCTGCAGCACACTGAGCTTTGCGGTCGTGTTGCCGGTTGCGGCGGCGCCGATATGGCGTGCTTCGAGCAGCGCGACCCGAAGTCCGGCCCGGGCCAGCAGCACCGCCGTTGTCGCTCCGGTGATGCCGCCCCCGACCACGACGCACTCGTAGCGGGACTCCTCCGCCGGTCGTGACGGCGCTTCAACAGGGACCCGGGCAGACCAGAGTGCAGACACGACCGGGCAATACCCTCGCGGACGGGCGCTCAAACGCGCAGCTCACCGAGGACGGTTCGATGGCTCCTCTACCCGCGGCCGATGATCCGGGACAGCAGTGGCTTCAGGACCAATCCGCCGAGGCGTTCATAAGCACCCCCGGTGAGCCGCCAGGTGAGGTCTATGAGCCGGCCGTCGAGACCGACCACGATCCGGCGGCGATCCTCGGCAACCCCGGAGAGAATGGCTCGCGCTGCGCCCTCCGGACTGGACGCAGGCAGGATGTCATCGAATGCCTTTGTCACCCAACGCTGTACCTGCGCGTCAGGGAAGACCGCGTCCCGGGCGACGGCGGTGTTGACCGCACCCGGGTACACCAGATGCGCGTGGACCCCGGAGCCGGAGATCGCGAGTTCGTGCTGCAAGGCCTCGGTGAATCCGCGCACCGCGAACTTCGACGCCGAATAAGAACTCTGCATCGGTGACGCTACGAGTCCGAAGGCGCTCGAGGTGTTGACGATGTGGCCGCGGTCGCTGCGACGCAGATAGGGCAGGAACGCCTTGGTGCCGTTCAGTACCCCGCCGAAGTTCACGTCGAAAACACGCTTGCCGACGTCGTGGGGTTCGGACGCGACATCGATCACCGCTGTCTGCCCCGCATTGTTGAAAACGGCGAAAGGAACACCCATTGTGGCCACCACATCGTCGGCGAAGGACGCGACCGCGTACCGATCGGCGACGTCGACGATCGTGGTGCTGACCCGTCGTGCTCGGGAACGGCAGGTGGCCGCGGTCTCCTCGAGGTCGCCCGAGTCGATGTCACAGAGAGCGAGCGCCGCACCGGACGAGGCCAACTGCTGCGCGAGGGATCGGCCCATCCCTGAACCCGCGCCGGTGACCACGACCGTCTGATCGTAGAACAGGGCGCGGGCGGAGTTCGGGGTGCGGCGAAGGAACATGGTGTGGAGGTACCCAGCGCTCGGTGTTTAAATGCCGCTCACCCGGCTACCCACGCAGGTATGACAACCTCTGACGCCGTGGTGATCGGTGCCGGGCACAACGGCCTGGTCGCCGCCACCAACCTGGCCGACGCAGGCTGGGACGTGACCGTCCTCGAAGCGCAGCCGCACGTCGGAGGAGCCGTTCGCAGCGCAGAGCTCTTTCCTGGATACACGAGCGATCTGTTCAGCGCGTTTCATCCCCTCGCTGTGACCTCGCCCGCATTTGGCGAACTCGACCTCGGGTCTCATGGTCTGCGGTGGAGTCACGCGCCCATTCCGTTCGGTCACCCGGCCGGTCCCGACGACAGGGACGCGGTGGTGGTCCACCACGACGCAACAACCACGGCAGCGCATTTCGCACAGTACGACAAGCGCGACGGCGAGACCTGGTTGCAGCTGGTGGAGCAGTGGGAGTCGGTCCGTTCGGCCGTCATCAACACGCTCTTCGGTCCGTTCCCGCCGGTGCGCGGCCCGGCGTCGCTGCTGCGTGCCCTCGGCGTCGGCGGTTCTCTGCGCTTCGCGCGTTTTCTGCTGCTGCCGGCGAACCGGATGGTCACGGAACTGTTCCACAGCGAACCGGCTCGCCTGGCGATCCTCGGCAACGCGATGCACGCGGACATCCCACTGGATGCGCCCGGCAGCGGCGTGATGGGTTACCTGCTCACGATGCTGGCTCAGGACACCGGTTTCCCGGTGCCCGTGGGTGGCGCCGGAGCCCTGACCGACGCGCTGGTCCGCAGATGTGAGGCCGGTGGCGTCCGGATCGTCACCGATTGCCGGGCTACCGGAATCGAAGTCCGTTCCGGGAAGGCAATCGGCGTCCGGACGGCAGACGGCCGACGATGGGGTGCGCGACACGCGGTGATCGCCGACGTGGCGGCGCCCACGCTGTACCGGGACCTGCTACCGGCCGACGCGGTGCCCGCTCAGGTGCTGACCGACCTCGAGAACTTCGAATGGGACGCTCCGGTCGTGAAGGTCAACTACGCCCTGGATGGCAAGATCCCCTGGAACTGCGCCGATCTCGGACGAACCGGCACGGTGCACCTCGGTGCCGACCGACGCGGGATGATCCAGTGGATGGCCGACCTCAACACCGGTGTCGTACCGCGGACGCCGTTTCTGCTCTTCGGTCAGATGACCACCTCCGATCCGAGCCGGTCCCCTGCCGGAACCGAAAGTGCCTGGGCCTACACGCATCTGCCTCGCGACGTCGCCGATCGGGAGTCTGCGGAAGTTCTCGCAGGTCGTGTCGATGCGGTACTGGAGGCTCATGCGCCTGGTTTCGGAGAACTGATCGTCGGACGGCATCTACAAACTCCGGCGGAGCTGCACGCTGCAGACCAGAACCTCTTCGCAGGTGCGGTCAACGGTGGTACCTCGCAGCTCTATCAACAGCTGGTCTTCCGTCCGTCACCCGGACTCGGGCGCGCCGAAACGCCTGTGGGCCAGCTTTTCCTGGGTGGGGCATCCGCGCATCCGGGCGGGGGTGTGCACGGGACCTGTGGCCGCAACGCGGCGCGGGCAGCGCTCGCCTCTACGGGCGTGCGCGGGATACCGCGCCGCTTCATCACCGGCAAGACAATCGATCTACTCAACAATTGACGAAGGGACACCTCATGATCGGCGTGACTCACGAGACCTCTGCGACCCCCGCCCAGGTGTGGTCGATTCTGTCCAACGGATGGCTGTACTCGTCCTGGGTGGTCGGCGCGTCACGCATCCGTGCCGTCGACAGCAATTGGCCGCAGGAAGGCTCGAAGATCCACCATTCGGTCGGGGTCTGGCCCGTGCTGCTCAACGACGAGACGGTCTCGCTCCAGTCCTCGGCGGGGCACCTCGAACTGTCCGCCCACGGCTGGCCCGCAGGTACTGCGCGAGTGAAAGTGCACGTGGAGAAGTCCGGCCAGGGTTCGCTGCTGACGATGGACGAGTTCGCCGAAACCGCGCCGGTGAAGTGGATCCCGACCAACGCGCAACGCGCGGCCACGTCCCCGCGTCTCAAGGAGTGCCTCCACCGACTGGCCCTGCTCGCCGAGAACGGCGCCGCCAGCTCGTAAACCCATGCGTTGCAGGCAAACCCATGTGCTGCAACACCTGGGTCTGCCTGGAGCCAGTGGGTTTGTCTCCGAGCTATTCGATCTTGGCGCTGCGGAGTTCATGACCCTTCGAGGTCAGACACCGGCCGCTGCTCAGATCCCATGACCAGCCATGCAGGTTGCACGTGAGCTTGTCGGCCTCGATGACCCCGAACTTGCTCAGATCGGCTTTGAGGTGCGGACACCGGCGCTGAATCTTCCAGCCATCCTTCTCGATCGACGACGAATCGTCGTGCGCTTCACTGAACCAACCGTCCGCGTACGCAATTCGTTCGTCGGTCAGGCACTTGAAGAAGGTGTAAAGGAACTCGTTGTACCCGCCGATGCGCCAGGTGGTGAAACGGGTCGAGAGGAAGATCGTGTTGACCCAGTCGGGCTCGTTGTCCCGCAACACGGTCCGCACCAGTTCGGGTGCGATCCGGAAGCCGTAGCGGTACTTGCCTTCCTTCTCCTTGGGCTCGCGGACGGTGCGGTTCGGGAAGTCGAGGACCACGGTCTCGTCGCCCATCACCAACCCGACGGGATATCCGATGCCGTCACAGATCAGATCGCTCTGGGCCATGATCGGCTCGAACAGCTCCTTCAGGGGCGCCAGCAGCGGGTCACCCTGCGCGGATGCCCAGGTCGCCTTCTGCGCGGCGATGACCGGCGCGAACTTCTGCGCCATCCTCTCCAAGTATGCGGCTTTGTTCTTCCCGAACACCTGCTCTGGCGGGTAGGGGTGTGAGATCTCGTTCAGCTGGGATCCGGTGAGGTCGACCGTCGACCCGGAGACCATCATCAGTCCGCGATGCTTCACGCCGTCGTCGGTGCCGTGTTCCTTCATCTGATCCAGGAACGTCTCCTGGTCGGGGAAGATGCAGGTGGGATCGTTCTCGATGTCGTTGAGGTAGCGCAATTCGTCGTCGAGGAACATCGGCGGGCCCGCCGATGGCACGACCCAGGTGGCGCCGACCTGCTCGATGTACGAGCGCGCGCGGTCCATGCCGCGCTGCCGCTTCTGCGCCGCGAAGTTGGCCTTCGACCGTTTCGGGATGTCGTAGACCATCGGATACCAGATGGCGCCCGAATACTGCAGCAGATGGATGTCGATATGGCCGAACTGGTCGGCGATGACGTCGAGGTCGACCGGTCGGGCATCGTTCATGTTGAAGACGGTGGTCTCGCCGTCGCTGACCACCAGACCGCTGTCACCGATCGGACCGTCGGCGGGCGCCCGGAGGGCGACGATCATGATCTCGAGACTGCCCTTGTCGTTCGTGACCGTCGTCTTGACCGAATCCTCCGTCTCGACGAACTTGTGGAACCCGAGCTCTTCCAGCGCGCGCTTGAGGTCGGGCACCGGGTAATCCGGCAGCAGGACGGTCGTGTCCTTGTTCACGTGATCGCGCAGGTTCTGCTCGTCGAAGTGGTCGCGGTGCAGGTGACTGACGTAGAGGTAGTCGCAGTTGCCCAGCGACGTCCAGTCGAGTTCGGTGTTGTCGGGAAATGGCACCCACGACGCGAAGTACGCAGGGTTCACCCACGGGTCGCACAGAATCGACCCTGCGGCTGTCTGGATGTGGAATCCCGCGTGCCCAACGCTCGTGACCTGCACGTGTTGCCTCCAAATTTGTGGTGCCTGGAACGTCCACCAGAGTATCGACCAGTTGATGGGAGTCGGGTGTCAGCCAACGCTAAGCTCGCTGCATGGAACCGGTCTACGACACTGTCATCGCCGTCGCACGTTCGCTGTGGGCGGCCGAAGGACTGAAATTCACGGTGTCCGGCGTCGAGAACGTACCGAAGACCGGAGGCGCGGTGATCGCGGTGAACCACACCGGATACCTCGACTTCACCTATGCCGGATTACCCGCGTTTCTGCAGGGCAAACGCAAGGTCCGGTTCATGGCGAAGAAAGAGGTCTTCGACAACAAGATCAGCGGTCCGATCATGCGCAGCCTCAAACACATCCCCGTCGATCGTGGCGCCGGGGCAGACAGCTACCGCGCCGCTGTCGAGTACCTGCAGCGCGGCGAGCTGGTGGGTGTTTATCCCGAGGCGACCATCAGTCGGAGCTTCGAGATCAAGGACTTCAAGTCCGGAGCCGCGAGGATGGCGCAGGAGGCGGGGGTCCCGATCATCCCGACCGTGATCTGGGGTGCGCAGCGGGTGTGGACGAAGGGCCACCCGAAGCGGCTGGGACGGACGAACACCCCGATCTCGATCGGGGTCGCGGCGCCGGTCGAGTCGACCGGTGATCCGGCCGAGGTGACGATGCGCTTACACCAGGTGATGAGTGAGCAATTGCGCACTTTGCAAGAAACGTACGGGCCCTATCCCCCTGGAGAATATTGGGTGCCCGCGCGCCTGGGCGGCGGAGCGCCGACCCTCGAAGAGGCCAATAAAATGGATGCGGACGAGCAAGCAGAAAAGGCAGCGAAGCGTGCTGCGGCAAAGAAGGACGAGCAGGCCGGCTGATTGCCCCGGCGAACCTGTCCTCAGTCCTCGACAGGCTGGGCGAGGTTCCATTCGAGGTTGACGATGGTGCCGTCCGGACCGGGCTTGATCCGGGGGTGGTCGGACAGTGCCTGCATCAACGGGATCCCGCGTCCGCGCAGTCTGCTGGTGGTCGGGGCCGGCTCCTGCCAGTGACCCTGGTCTTGCACAGTGACATGAAGTTGCTGATCAGCGGGATGATAAGTGGCGCGAAGCGTCATCGTTCCCGGCGAATCACGATCTGCGTACGCGTGCTCGACTGCGTTCGCCAAGGCTTCATAGGCGGCAAGCGTGATGGCATCGGCGCGGTCTCCGGCGCTGGGAACGTGTTGCGCGAGCCACTCCGCGAGAAGCTGGCGCAATTGTGTGGCCGCCATCGGGTCCGCACTCACGTCGGAATACGTGAGTTGCAGGCCCTCGGTCGGCGAGTTGGTCATGATTAGATCGGCACCCACGCACCACTGGTACCCATGAGCGGCTCCTTTTATGCGGAATACGGATCGTCACGTTCTTCGGCGAACTGAGCAGCAGCTTCGTCCACGGTCGAATACATGGTGATCGTTTCATCCAAACCGACCAGGCGCATGGGGCGCGCGGTGGCCGGGCCGTCGGCGACGACGCCGAACCGGCTCGTCGGCGCAATGTTCTCGTGCGCCGTGACCAGAGCGGCCATGCCGGCCGACGACAGGAAGTCGACCGCGGTGATGTCGATGATCAAACCCGCAGGAACCCCGCTCATGGCCTCTCGAACCGCGTCCGCCAACTGCGGAACGGTGAGTATGTCGATACTGCCGCGGACGGTCAGCACGACCACACCGCCGGTGCGGTCGGCGGCGATGGTCAAGCCATTGCCCGGAACGTCGTCGCTGTCGCGGACGAGTGGTGAGAGCCCGTCTATCGAATCCATCGAATCCCCCTGCTCGGCTGACGTAAGGCACACAGCACATCCACCGACGAGTCGGCGACGTATGCGGCTGCTAGTTGAACCGATGGACACCATATTTGCATACTTTGCGTCCCCGTCGACCAGATGGTGATGTTTGCCGTCGGAGGGAGCGGTGAGGGGCGGTTGTCGCGGGACCTCGCACACGTGGTGGTCCGTCGAACCTACTGTGCGAGTGAAGAACTGGTCAGAAAAAAGTTTGCCGAAGCTGTTGGCACTCGACGGCGTCGAGTGCTAAAAAAGTAATCGCACAGTGATTGGTCGCCCGCCACGGTGGCGGGCCCGAGTGAGGAGATGGAGGTGGGTTGCTGTGCTGCGTTTCGACCCGTTCAGTGATGTGGATTCCCTCGCCCGAGGTCTGCTGGCCGGTCAGCAGGTCGGTTCGACGAGGACGCCCCGTTTCATGCCGATGGATTTGTACAAGGTCGACGACCATTACGTCTTGACCGCTGATCTGCCCGGAGTCGACCCGGGTTCGGTCGACGTGAGCGTGGAGAACGGGACCATGACCCTGACCGCCCATCGGTCGTCGAGGTCGGAGGATTCGGTCGAGTGGCTCTCCAGCGAGCGTTTCTACGGCTCGTACCGTCGCCAACTCACCCTCGGCGACAACATCGACACCGCAGGCATCAGCGCCGGTTACGAGAACGGAGTGCTGACTGTGACCATCCCGGTCGCCGAACGGGCCAAGCCGCGACGGATCGAGATCGAACACGCGGACACGATGAGGTCCATCGATCAAGTATCGACCTCACCTGACTGATCTGAGCCCGAAATCTGTTAGTCCGCAGATGCATTGGAGCAGGGTAGGAGGTGAACGATTGGAAGAGAACTCAGCTGTGGTCTGGCCTGATCCGAGTCCCCTGCACGACTGGTGGACCGAGGTCATGTCCACCCGCTCGAAGTGAGAACGCGCGAAGACGGGTTCCGTGCTGCTGAACTAGGCTCGTCGGCATGGAACCCGTCTTCCGGGCATTGGAGATCACCGCCCACGCGCTGACCAGGGCGCAGGGCCTGAAGATCACCTTCATCGACGTCGAGAAGTTGCCGGCGACCGGCGGCGTCGTGCTGGCGATCAACCACACCGGATATCTGGACTTTCTCCCCGCAGCGCTCGGCGTGCAGCGACGGGGCCGGCGCGTGCGGTTCATGATCAAGGCCGAGATGCAGAAGATCGCGATCATGCGGTTCCTGATCAAACACACCCGCACCGTGCCGGTCGACCGCGCGGCCGGAGCGCAGGCCTACGTGCTCGCGGTCGAGACCCTCCGCAGTGGCGAAGTGGTCGGTGTCTATCCCGAAGCCACGATCAGCCGCAGCTTCGAGATCAAGGACTTCAAGACCGGTGCCGCACGGATGGCACTCGATGCCGAGGTCCCCATCGTCCCGGTCATCGTCTGGGGTGCCCAACGTATCGCCACCAAGGGCCAGCCCCGTCACCTGGGCCGCACCAAGACCCCGATCATCGTCCGGTTCGGCGATCCCATCCGGCCCCATGCCGGGGCAGGCGATGACGCCGTAGAGCTCACGAACCGCCTGCGAACCACGATGCAGCAGGTGCTGCTGGAGGTGCAGCAGCAGTATGGCGATCACCCGGCGGACGCCTTCTGGGTGCCGTCGCGTCTCGGTGGCGGGGCTCCGACCCTGGCCGAGGCCGACGCCCTCGACGTGGCCGATGCGGCCGCCCGGCGGGACAAACGGCAAGATGGTTGAAATGCCGCACCCAGAACTCGTCGGGCCACCAACGCTGATCGCCAGCGACGTGGACGGCACACTGATCGACGACAACAACGTCGTGCCCGAGTTGGTACGCACCATGATCAGCAGAGCAACTGACGCCGGCGCGACGTTCGTGATCGCAACCGGCCGCCCACCGCGGTGGATTGCGGAGATCACCGACCAGATCGACATCCAGCCGCTGGCGGTGTGTGCCAACGGGGCCATCGTCTACGACACGGCGAACGACACCATCCTGCATTCTGCGACCCTGGGGCCGCAGGTGCTGACCAAGCTCGCCGAGCTCGCGTACGAACAGATTCCCGGTTGCGGGCTGGCCGTCGAACGCGTGGGGCGCAGTGCCCACGACGCCGCGACCCCGCCGTTCGTCGCGACCGCGGGCTACCAACACGCCTGGCTCAATCCCGACCACATCGAGATGAACGAAGCTGATGTGTTGTCGGAGAACGCGGTGAAGATGCTGGTGCGTCGGCCGGACATGAGCAGTGACGAGATGGCGAGGCGACTGACCGCAGTGGTCGGCGACATAGCCGACGTCACGTTCTCGACCGACAACGGCCTGATCGAACTCTCGGCCCCCGGGGTCAGCAAAGCCCACGGCCTGACCACTCTTGCCGAACTGCGAGGCCTGCCCGTCGACGCGTCAGTCGCCTTCGGTGACATGCCCAACGACGTCGAGATGTTGCGTTGGGCGACCCGAGGTTTCGCGATGGCACACGGTCACCCCGCGGCGCTCGCCGCCGCCGACGAGGTCGCGCCCGGCAACAACGAGGGCGGCGTCGGTCAGGTCCTCTCCCGCTGGTTCTGAGCTCCCGGCAGTGCCACCGAGCGGTCAGCCGGCGGGTGCTGTGGTGGGTGCCGGCGCCGGGGTGCCGCGCTGTTCGTTGTAGCTGTTGGTGAACTCGTCGACGTAGGTCCGCAGCACCTGGACGATCCCGGTGATGAGGTTGAACAGCAGCGTCCCTCCCTGGAACGTCTGACTCACGCCTTCGGGACCCGTGGTCTCGGGCGAGGTCGGCAACCCTAGTGAGGAGTTCTCGAATCCCATTGCGCCCCAAGCTTTCGCGATGGCACCCTGGATGACCTGGGCGCCGGTCGCCTCGGACCAGTAGATCTTGCCGTTTTCGAAGTCGGCGTACTTCGCGGTGCCGTCGGGCGTGGTCTGCTCGACGGTCGTCGCGTTGCCCAGGGTGCCGGTGGGTCCACCGGTGGCGACCCACTGTTGTGCGATGGCACCCTGATCGGTGGTCGAGAGGACTTCCGGAGCGGGCGCCGGAGCGACAGGCAGAGCGCCGGCACCGGCTGCGATCGCACGGATCTGGGGCAGCGCCTCATATCCGTACTGCCCCGGGCAGGCCGTGCTGTAGAAGTCGCGGTGACCGCTGATGATCGGCAGGGTCGCGGTTTCACCCGCGGCATACAGACCGCCGTCGAAGCCGCGAGAGACCACCGAGCCCGTCCCGTTCGGGTCTTTGCCGGCCAGGCGCAGCCGCCAGCCCAGATAGGTGCCGGCCGAGTTGATCATCTCCGGCGTCGGAGCGATCTCGTCGAGGTTACCCATGAGCGACAGGCCCATCGTGTCGTCGTTGAATCCGCCGGTGTGGGTGCCCTGGACGTTCTTGTCCAGACCGCCAAAGGTGCCTTCGAAGATCTGGCCGTACTTGTCGACGAGCACGTTGTAGCCGATGTCGCACCAGCCCAACGTTTGTGCGTGGTACGCGTAGATGCCGCGCACGATCTCTGCGGACTGCTCGCGGGTGTAATCGTTGGTGCCCGCGGTGTGGTGCACCACGGTCTCCTTGAGCTCTGGGTCGTACGTCGGCTCGGAGCAGCGCATCGATTCGTCGGCACCCCACTGGGCGCGGGTGATGACCTGAGGTTCACCCGTCGGTGCCGGGATTCCCGGGAGTACCGGGGCCGCCGGTGCTTCGGGGGCAAGCGGTGCTGCCGGGTCCACGGGCGCAGCCGGGTCGGCAGGCGCCTGCGCGCCCTCGGCCGAACCTGTTCCGGGCGAGATCAGGGCTGCGCTGAGCGTCGACACCACCTGTTGCAGTGGGTCGGCGCCAGGAGCGCCGGTCGTGGTCAGCATCGGTTCCTGTTTGGGTGTGAAGGCCTGCGGCACAACTTCACCGGAGGTGACGGTTGAGGTGGGTACCGAGGTGTCGGTTCGCTTGGGTACCGGTGGCGTCGTGAAGGTCGTGGATGTCGACGATGTGAGGCCGGTCGACCCTGTCGGGCTCGAGGACTGCGCCGGGCCGGCGCTCGTCCCGCCCGGTATTGCGACACCGTTGTCGGTGACAGCGATCTGCACGAGATTGGTGCGACCGACCCATACGGGCTCGGTGCCCTGCTTGTTCGGATCCTTTTCGCTGACTCCGTCGGCCTTGTCGGCGGAGATCCACGGTCCCCAGGTGCCATCGGGCTTCTTCGCCCGGACATAGGCGGTGGTGTTCGCCACGCCCTCCCACGTCAGGCCCACCATGGAGAACGGATTGTCCTGGCTCACCTCTTTGACGATCGCGCCCTCCGGGGTACCTGCGGGTGCGTCGGTGCTCGGTGACGTTCCCGGCCCGGTGATGGCGGGGGGTGTGGTCGTGCCGCCGGGCGCGCCCGGGGCAGTGGTCGACGGGAGTGCGGGCAGGAACTCAGTCGGGATCAGGCCCGGCGGGATCTGCAGCGGGATGTCAGGGAGGTCGATGCCGGAGACATCGATCGGAGGAAGGGTGACCCCGGCGTCGGCGAGACCTGACTTCACCAGATTCAGGACGATTGTCGGTACGTCGTCCAGGCTGACCTGGCTGATCGTGGTCGGCGTCAGCGCCGCCGCGGCCGGTGGCTCGCTCGGGTCGACGGCGATTGTCGGCGCGCTGCCGCCGATCAGGACCGCGAGCGGGCTCGCGACCACAACGGCGGCAACCGTGCCAAGGATGATCGATGGCTTCGGTCGGCGGTAGCGCACGTGGTTCTCCTTGATATGTCGCACCTGGTGGTTCGTGGTCTTCACCGACATCGGCCGGGCACGCCGAAGGAGGCGTCCGGGCAGATGTCGACTTCCCCATCGACTTGTCAGACTTCGAAAGGGTGTCCGTTACGCGCCGTGAAGTCCACGACCCCGCCCGGCGTGGCGTGAAACTTGTGATGCTGTTGTTATCGGGTGGGACTTCTGTGACTCAATTCGAGCCACTACTGTCACTTGAGTCCCACTAGTCACATATCGCGGCTGTCGCGTGCGTCGACCGGGGCGAACTGAGAAGGGACACCCATGCCGCGTATTCCAGGGCTGTACACAACTCGACCCATCGGGGGCCGAGCTGCGTACGGTGCCCGGCTGCGCAGACCGGCTGCCGCCGGGGTGGCCCTGATCCTCGCCGCGGGAGCTGCAGTCTGGGCCGTACCCCAGGCAGTCGATTCGGATGTGTCTCTCACCGTTGGCGGTGAGGTCACCCTGATCGGGCATGGCAACGGGCATGGTCGCGGGATGGGCCAGTGGGGCGCGTTCGGCTATGCAAAACAGGGCTGGACCTCGACTCAGATATTGAGTCACTACTACGGCGGCACCACCGCGGGGAAGGTGGACAACGTCGACGTCTCGGTCATTCTCACAGGTGAGACGTCGGTCAATGTCTTCGCGGACGCCGGGTTGAAAGTTGGTGATGTGGTGGTGGCACCCGGGCAGGCCGTGAGTCTGTCGGGTTCCACCGCCACCATCACCACCGGATGCGGCGGCGGCGCCGTGCAGTCCGTGGAGGTACCGAGGCCCCTGGTCTCGCCGATCACCCCGGGGCCCGGACGGCCCGACCCCGAACTGATCAAGATGTGCGGTACCAACGCGACGTTCCGCGGCTCACTTGGTCTCGACGGAGGCCGCGTGATCAACGTGCTGCCCCTCGACGACTACGTCAAAGGCGTGCTGCCCAAGGAGATCTATCTGAATTGGGCAGACGAAGGGGGTGCCGAGGCGCTCAAGGCACAAGCCGTCGCTGCCCGCACCTACGCACTCGCCTCGATCGACATCAGCAAACCGATAGATGACACCCAGAACTCCCAGGTCTACGGCGGTTTCGGCGGTGAGGACCCACGCTCCAACGCGGCAGTCGATGCGACCGCGGGCATCGTCCTGAACAAGGCGGACGGTAAACCGGCCTTCACCGAGTTCTCCTCATCCACCGGCGGTGCCACCGACGGCCGCGACTTCCCGGCGGTCATCGACGACGGTGATGCGATCTCTCCGTTCCACGACTGGACGGCAGCGGTCTCCTCCGACAGCATTGCGTCCACCTTCGGTGTCGGCTCCCTCACGGGCTTCGAGGTGATCGAGGCCTATGGGATGGGCGCCGAGAACGGCCGCGCGGCCAAGGTCCGCATCAGTGGCACCGGCGGGACCGTCGAGGTCCCTGCGCAGGAGGTGCGCACGAAACTTCAACTGCGATCGTCGTTCTTCTCCGTGCAGGGCCAGGAATCCAAGCCGGCCATCGTCGCGCCGCCGTCCGGCGTCGGGGGCAACGCCCCCGCTGTGCCGGTTCCTGGCGTCGTGCCGGGAGTCCCTCCGGTGACCCCGTCGGCGCCGGGCGCCACCGGCGACACCCTGAGTCAGTTGCTCGCACTCGCGGAGGCGGCGATCGGCGGCAAGTTCTCTGAGTTGGGCGGTAGCTCGGGCCTGCTGGGGGCGGTCCTCGGACCGGTCGAGGTGACGCCGTCGGGAACGGGTGCGGTACAGCAGTTCCAGAACGGATCGGTCTTCTTCAGTCCCGAGAGCGGAGCGCATGCGCTCGGTGGATTGTCGTTGCTCAACTTCGCGTTGCAGGGCGGGGAAAGTGTGCTCGGCCTTCCGCTCGAGGACTCGCTGAGCACGCTCGCCGGACCTCTCACCCAGATCTTCCAGAGTCGTTTCGAGAACGGCATCCTCGAGGTCGATCCGACCACCGGACTCGCTACTCGACGGTAGTCCGCACCACATTCAGCCCCCTGTGCAGGCATCGAGGGCAATGTTCCCTCGGCGGCAGTGTGAGGGGATGAATGTGGTGGTCGAATCCATCGTGGCGAACCACCGCTCAGGACGCATCAGCAGAGGCAGAGACCGGCTGACTTGAGCCACTCGGCGAAGGCCGCCTGGTCGATGCTGTCGGTCATCCACCAGGTGACGGTGCCGTTGCCCGGCGAGTACACGATGTACGCGACCGTGCCGTCGTCGAACGTGTCGAAGTACGCGTACGTCGTATCGCCGTCGATCACCCGCGAGTACAGCTCAGAGGTGTTGCTCGCGGCATGCTCCTCTTCCGCGAGGGCTTTGATGTCGGTGTCGGCGACGACCTCGATCAGCCCGATCGCGCTGGCGGGATCGCCGACCGTGCCCTGACCGACAACCGCCGGAGTCGGTTCACAGAAGATGCTCGCAAGTGCGTAATCGATGCTGTCGATGGACACGCACGTGTCGGTGTCGACGAGGTCGACGTTGGCGTCCGCCAGCGCTTGTTCATCAGAGTTCAACGACGCGTTGGCAGTTGAGGTGTCGGTGGTCGGCTCGACCCGTTCGGTGGTCGTAGCGGATGTCGACGTCGACGGCGCAGACGACTCGGTGGGGGAGGCCTTCGGGTCATCTCCGCCAGAACTCGCGAGAGCCACTCCCAGGATGCCGGCCACGATCAACACCACGACCGCGCCGATCGCAATGATCGCGATGTTGCGATTGCGGTTCGGGTTGCGCTGGTTCTGGGGCCCGCCGGCGGCGTACTGGGGCTGTGGTCCCGATGCGTACGACGGCTGCTGGCCGTACCCGCCAGGCGGAGGCATCGGGGGCGGGGTGTTCGGAGTGTTCGGCCCGCCGCCCCATGCCGGTGCACTCGGTGTGGGCGTCGGCGGTGGTGTCGGCGCCCCCCAGGGGGCCGGTGGCGGCGCTGCAGGCTTCGACAGCGGCACCGGGACGACGGGTGGTGCCGAAGGCGTCGGTGCACCTGCGGCGCCGTCTTCGGTGACGATTGCCTCGAGCGCGCCGAGTGCAACAACGGTTTTCGGATTGTCGAGGGTGGCAACGGTGCCGAGTTCCCCGAGTCTGCGGTGCACCAGTGGCACCCGTGACGAACCGCCGGTCAGGTAGAGCTGCACGTCTTTGCCTGCACCCGCCCGCGCCAGGGTGCGGGTGGTCAGATCGACCACGGAGTCGACGTTGTGCGCGATCAGTTCTTCGAACTCACCGCGAGTGAGCTCGAGGATCGCCTCGTGGCCACCGGCGCTGATGTTGATCACCGCGCGTGGCGACTCCGACAGCAGCTCCTTGGCCCGCCGGATGTTGTCGTCGACGGCGCGCTTGGTGGTCAGGTTGGCGCCGGTGCGCAGGTATTCGAGGAGTTCCGGTGCCCGCGAGGTGAGTTGCTTGTCGACCCACCGCCGGATCATGGCGTCGAGATTCTTTCCGCCGAGTCCGTTGTTGCCGTCGTGGGCGATCAGATCGATGGGACCGCCGTCGCCGGAAGCGGCGCTGCCGGAACCGATCTTGACGACAGCGACGTCGCACGTGCCGCCGCCGTAGTCGACCACGGCGACCGTTTGCCCGGGCTTTGACTCGATGGTCGAGCCTGAGTCCGCGGTCATGCGCGTGTAGTGGGCGATGGCGGCACGTGGTTCGGAGATCAACGTGACCGCACTGCGATCGAAACCGATCAGTTCGGCGGCGCGGGTCAGGACGTCGATCTCCTCCGGTGACCAGGCGACCGGATGGGTCAGGATCAGCCGCGCAGGCCGCGTGCCACCGCGCCGCTCGGCGGCCCGGTTCAGGGCCGAATTCAGCACGGCAGCAACGAGATTCTCGAGCGGCAGGTCGAGGTTCCCGACGGGCACCGTGCCGGCGGCGATATGGCGTTTGGGGTGGGTGATGAAGGCAGCCGGGTTGTTGGTCGCCTGGTTCACCGCCGCCTCCCCGACCACGATGTTGCGGTAGGAATCGGCATACACCGAGGAGGACATGATGTCGCTGGTGTGGGACAGCGGCACCACCTGCGGGGCGCCCGAGCCCGGCTCGTAGGAGGCGGCGGCAGTGTTGGACGTGCCGAAGTCGATCGCCAGCCACCAGTGCATCGACATCGGTGTAGGTCCTTTCGTCTTGTGTGGAGTCGTTCGAATCGAGTTGATCACGAGATGGGACTCGGCCCCCGTCAACGTAGTTCATGCCCGGTGCTGACGGCAGCCGACGTGTCCTGCGACCGGACGACGTCCGGCCGGACGGTTTCTAGAGCATCTGGAACCCGTCAGGGATGCCGTTCTGGTCGATGTCGGAGATCGCGAAGTCGTGGGACCCGTCCTGGTCGATGTCTGCGAAGACCGTGTCTGCGGTGCCGTCCTGGTCGAGGTCGGACATGCTCGTCTCGCTGAAACCGTCGCTGTCGGCGTCGTAGGCGATGGTCTCGACCTCGCCGTCCTCGGTGAAGTCCTGGACGATCGTGTCGCCGAGGCCGTCACCGTCGGTGTCGAGCAGCACGGACTCGTTGTAGCCGTTGCCGTCGTAGTCTGCGTACTCGACGACTGTCGGGCCTGCGGTCTCGGTCGGCCCCGACGTGTCGGTGGTGTCGGACGTCTCGGTGGTGTCCGGCGTCTCGGTCGTCGAGGGGTCGGACTTGATGGAATCGGACATGGTCGGTGCTCCTCGGTTGCTCTGCTGCGATGGATTCTGCGTGTCGTCAGTAGGAGAGCCGCCGGGCCCGAAATGTTCCGGATGCGTATGACGTCGGTCGGTCAGACGACGCTGGTGTCGCCGGAGCCGGGATCGACCTCGGTCCACTCGCCCGTGCCCGGATCGTTGACGTAGGCATTGTCGATGTCGCCGTCCTGGTCGACGTCCACGAATGCGACATCGGCGTTGCCGTCGGCGTCCTCGTCCACCAAGACGGTGTCGGCGTTTCCGTCGCCGTCGGTGTCCACGGCTGCCGTCTCGAAGTAGTTGTCACCGTCGGTGTCGTAGGAGAGGGTGTCGATGGCGCCGTCCTGGTCGGCATCGGAGGCCACGACGTCGCCGACGCCGTCACCGTCGACATCAACCAGGGCCGAGTCGACGACCCCGTCACCGTCGTTGTCGAACACCTCGAGTATCGCGGCGTCGGTGGGCTCGGGATTGTTGGGATCTGTCATTCCAGGCTCCTTGAACTCGGGTGCCACCACCGTCGTGGCGCAGCTTGCTGACAGCACACTCCGGTTTCGCGGCCTGTGCGAGGGAATCGGAGAAAAGTTTTGCAGAAGTTCTCCCGGCGCGCGTCGACCCCAGCTGCAGGTATTGCGCGCACCAGCGGCCGACGACGACAACCAGACCGCGCCGGCACCCGGGGGTGTCGACACGGTCTGGGTCTGGGAGCGGGGCTCTTACAGGGCGCTGGTATCGGGGGTCTCGACGCTGGCAGGGTCGATCTCGGTCCATTCGCCGGTGCCGTCGTTGACGTAGGCGCTGTCGATCTCGCCGTCTTCGTTGTCATCGACGAAAGCGATGTCGTGGGTGCCGTCTGCGTTCTCGTCGAAGTAGACGGTGTCCGCCTCGCCATTCTGGTCGGTGTCGGAGATTGCGGTCTCGTAATGGTTGTCGCCGTCGGTGTCGAAGGCGATGGATTCGGCTTCGCCGTCCTGGTCGTAGTCCTGAACCATGACGTCACCTTTGCCGTCGGCGTCGATGTCGACGAGTGCGGACTCTTCGGTGCCGTCGCCGTCCACGTCGAGGATGTCGAGGACGGTGGCGTCTTCAGAGATCTCGGGCATCGTGTTGTCGGACATGGTTTCTCCTTGTTTGTTGTGGATTGGCCGCAAGCTGTTGTGGCCGGGTTGTTGTTGATAGGAGGGGCGCCGACCACGCAAAGTTCCCGGGGGTCGAAAAATCTTTGAAAAAGTTTTGACGAATAGCATGAGTGCCGGGGCAAGCAGGAAGCGGACTGAGATGACATCGAACGACATCACCGACCCAGTGGCGGGCGAGTTCACGTTTGCTCCGCTGTCGCCTGCGGTCTTCCTCGCCCGGGCAGCCCAGGCCTTTGCCGACCGCATCGCGATAGTCGACGGCGAGCACTTCTTCACCTACGCAGAGCACCACCGGCGCGTACTGGCGCTGACCGGAGCGCTGGGCGCGGCAGGCGTTCGGGCCGGCGATCGGGTGGCGGCGTTGTGTGCGAACAGCCACGTGATGCTCGAGTTGCACGGCGCGATCCCGTTGCACGGGTCGGTCCTGGTGCCGTTGAACATCCGGCTCTCGGTCCCGGAGATCAGCTACATCCTGGAGCACAGCGGTGCGACGATCTTGTTCGCGACCGAAGAGTTCGCCGAGACCGCGGCCTGAGGTGGCGGATGCTGCCGGTATCGATGTGGTGCTCGACGGAGCCGGGGGTGGCTACGAGAAACTGCTCGCGGACTCGCCAGGGCCGGTGCTGCGGGATCCTCATGAGCGCGGGCTCCTCGCGATCAACTACACGTCAGGAACCACCGGGCGGCCCAAAGGGGTGATGTATCACCACCGTGGGGCCTACCTGTAGGCCGTGGCGATGGCTTACCACTCCCGGCTGGAGCCTGGGTCGAAGTATCTGTGGACGTTGCCGATGTTCCATTGCGACGGCTGGTGTTTCACCTGGGCGGTCACCGCCGCCGGCGGCACCCATGTGTGTCTACGGTCCATCGACACCGCCGAGATCTGGCGGCTGCTGCGCGAAAGCGGTGTCACTCACTTCAGTGCGGCGCCGACAGTGCTGACGATGATCGCCGAACATCTGGCTGCGACGCCACTCGAGCGCGCGGTGGCTGTGGGTACCGGGGGAGCTCCACCTTCACCCGCGCTGCTGTCCCGGATGTCTCGACTGGGCATGGAGGTCACCCACCTGTACGGGATGACCGAGACGTTCGGGCCGATCATGGTCAATCAGTGGCAGCCGGAATGGGATGAGTTGGACCGGGACGAGGTCTCGGAACTCAAGGCCCGCAAGGGATCGGCAACATCGTCGCCAGACCCGCACGGGTGGTGACGCCCGAAGGCATCGACGTCCCTGATGACGGAAACACCATGGGAGAGTTGGTGATCAGCGGAAATGACGTGATGCTCGGCTACTACCGGGACCCGGATGCCACCGCTGCGGCCACCATCGACGGGCATCTGCGGACCGGTGATCTCGCCGTGATGCACCCCGACGGATACGTCGAACTCAGGGACCGCAGCAAGGACGTCATCATTTCCGGCGGTGAGAACATAGCGTCCGTCGAGGTCGAGCGGGTCCTCGATGCCCATCCCGATGTCGTCGAATCGGCGGTCATCGGACGCCCCGACGATCGCTGGGGTGAGGTGCCGGTCGGCTACATCACGATCGGGGCGGGCCGGGATCTGAGTGCGGAGGAGCTGATCGACTTCGCGAGAACACGTCTCGCGCGTTTCAAGGTCCCGAAGGAGATCGTGTTCACCGAACTCCCGAAGACATCGACCGGGAAGATCCAGAAGAACGTCCTGCGCTCGGGACTGCGCTGAGTCGTTGCGCTCCTCCGGGCAGTCGGACCGGAGCAATTCTGGCCTGAAACCTCACGGCGGGGCCGCAGGTCACGTAGATTTACTCCCGCCACGAACTCCGCCTTCCAGCTCTTCGACAGCTTCGTAGAAGTGCCGCCAGACATCGGGTTCGGCAAGACGCCGGCCCGTCCGTGCCGTGGCACCTGCTGCCGAGGGAGGCAACTCCATGGACATCAACACGATCACGGAAGTGGTCCGGCATCCGTCCGACCGGCCGGGGCAAGACTGGCGCGACGGTGACGCGTGGCTGGCCGGGGGAACCTGGCTGTTCTCCGACGAGCAACCGCATCTGCGCCGGTTGGTCGATCTCACCGCGCTCGGATGGGACTCGCTGACCGCTGGTCCCGACGGACTCCAGATCGGAGCCACCTGTACCGTCCGTGAGCTCTACGCGTTTGCGGCCCCAGATGATTGGACCGTCGGGCCGCTACTGCGCACCAGCTGCGAGGCGTTTCTGGCCTCGTTCAAGGTCTGGAACGCGGCAACGGTCGGTGGCAACATCGTGATGTCTCTGCCCGCGGGCCCGATGATCACGATGACGGTCGCGCTGGAGGCGACCTACACCTTGTGGTCTGCCGATGGCAGCGAACGGACAGTCGACGCAGTCGATTTCGTGACGGCGAACAACAGAAATGTGCTAGCGCCGGGGGAGATCCTGCGCCGCATCGACATCCCGTCCTCCGCGCTCCGCAAGCGCTACACCCATCGCCGGTTCACCCTCACCAAGATGGGACGGTCGACGCTGTTCATGATCGCGACGCAGACGCCGGGCAGCGACGATCTGCTGCTGACCATCACCGCAGGCACGACGCATCCGATCCGGTTGGCCTTCAGCACCATGCCGGACGCCGACACCTTGACCGGCGCCGTCGATGCGATACCCGCCGACGCCTGGTTCGACGATCCCAACGGAAAACCGGCTCACCGGCACCACCTGGCGAGGCACTTCGCCGAAGAAATTCGCAGCGAACTGGCAGGCGGTGTGTCATGACGTACACGGTGAACGGCAAGACCTTCTCCGCCGAACCCGACCCCGGACAGTGCCTGCGGACCTTCGTGCGCTCACTCGGCCACCACGGGGTCAAGAAAGGTTGTGACGGTGGCGATTGCGGTGCCTGCACGGTCTGGCTCGACGGTGATCCCGTCCACAGCTGCATCACTCCGGCCTTCCGTGCGGACGGACGCGAGGTCACCACCATCGAGGGGCTCGGTACACCTGACGATCTGCATCCGATGCAGAAGAACTTCTGTGCCGCACCCGGATTCCAGTGCGGATTCTGTACGGCAGGCATGATCATGACCGCCGCGACATTAACCGACGAGCAGAAGCAAGATCTGCCGCGCGCCCTCAAAGGCAACCTGTGCCGTTGCACCGGCTACCGCGCCGTCGAAGACGCGGTGAACGGGGTCGCAGAGATCGAGGAGGCGAAACCCGGGCAGGCCGTCGGCACGAGTGTCGGTGCGCCGGCAGCCCTCGACGTCGTCACCGGCCGGGCCGAATACACGATGGATGTCGAGATGGACGGAATGCTCCATCTGAAACTGCTGCATTCCCCGCACGCGCATGCGCGCATCGTGTCGATCGACACGACCGCAGCGCTCGCGGTACCCGGGGTGCAGCGCGTGTACACCTGGGAAGACGTGCCCCGGAAGCTCTACACCACGGCCATTCACACCGACCACCTCGTCGACCCCGACGACACCTACATGCTCGACAACGTCGTCAGATTTGTCGGCCAACGGGTGGTCGCCGTGCTCGCCGACACGATCGGGGCGGCCGAGGAAGGCTGCAGGCGCGTTGTCGTGGAGTACGAGCCACTGCCTGCTGTGTTCGACCCCGTCGAGGCGATGAAAGACGGTGCCCCAGCGCTGCACGGCTCGGACGATCCCTTCGTCCAGGACCCCGAACACAACATCTTGCTCGAGATCCACGGACACGTCGGCGACGTCGACGCGGGTTTCGCCGAGGCCGACGTCATCCACGAGGGCACGTATTCTTCACCGCGCGTGCAGCATGCGCATCTGGAGACCCATGGGGCGGTCGCGTGGATGGAGAACGGCAGGCTCAATGTCCGGACCAGTTCGCAATCGCCGTCCATCGCCAAGATCAAGCTCGCGCACCTGTTCGATCTGCGTCCGGATCAGCTCCGCGTCTTCTGCAAGCGGGTCGGCGGCGGATTCGGTGGCAAGCAGGAGGTGATCGTCGAGGACCTGGTGTCGTTGGCGACCCTCGACACCGGCAGACCGGTCAGTCTCGAATTCACCCGCACCGAGGAGTTCACCACCGCCTCACCGCGGCATCCCATGACGTTGACCATCAAGCTCGGCGCCAAGGCAGATGGCACCCTCACGGCGTTCGCGGTGCACAACATCTCCAACACCGGTGCCTACGGTAACCACGGCGGCGAGACACTGTTCGCGGGCGGTGCGGCGGTGGCGATCTACCGATGTGCCAACAAGAAGTACGACGCGTACTCGGTGTACACGAACACCGTGCCGAGTGGCGCTCTACGCGGTTACGGCATGACCCAGCCGTCGTTCGCGGTCGAATCCGCCATGCACGAGCTGGCGGTCGCACTGGACATGGATCCGCTCGAGTTGCGTCGTCGCAACATCGTGCGCCCCGGTGACCCGCTGGTCGCGCTCGAAGACGGGCCCGACGACGTGATGTTCAGTGAAGACGGACTCGGGCATTGTCTCGATCTGGCGGACGCGGCGTTGGCGCGCAACACCATCGAAGGGCCCGACGGGGACGAATGGTCGGTCGGCGTGGGAACCGCCAGCTCGGTGCACGAGACCGCGCCCCCGACAGAACACATCTCCGAGGCCTGGGCGACACTCGGTGACGATCTCGTGTACGAACTAGCCGTCGGAACCGTGGAGTTCGGTGAGGGAACCTCGACCGCACATGTGCAGATCTGCGCGAATCAGCTCGGCACCACACCGTCCCGAGTGCGCTTGATCCAATCAGACACCGACAAGACAGGTTTCGACACCGGTGCCTTCGCCAGCGCCGGGCTCTTCGTGGCGGGCAACGCTGTTCTCAATGCGTCGAACGCTCTTCGGAACCGCATCCTGGCGTTTGCGGCGTCGCATGCGAAGGTGCCTTTGGCCGACTGCTCGATGGACGATGACGGGGTCCTGTGCGGCGACACCAGACTGACGCTGGCCGAGGTGGTCGCGGCGGGCAAGGCCCGTGGGATCAGGTTCACCGAGGCCCGCAAAGCCTATGGGTCGCCGCGCAGCGTCACATCGAATACGCACGGGTTCCGGATCGCGGTCAACCGGATGACCGGCGAGATCCGCGTCCTCTACAGCGTCCAGGCCGCCGATCCGGGGGTTGTCATCAACCCGGCACAGGTACGCGGACAGATCGAAGGTGGTGTCGCACAGGGCCTCGGCTTCGTTCTCACCGAGGATCACCACGTCGATCACACCGGGACGATGATCAATCCGAACCTGCGGAACTATCGGATCCCCACCTATGCGGACGTGCCGCGGACCGAGGTGATCCTGGTGGAGTCCGAGGATTCGGTGGGCCCGATGCGTTCCAAGGGTATGGCGGAGTGCTGCATCAATCCGGTCGCCGGGGCGATGGCCAACGCCCTCTTCGACGCGACGGGAGTCCGCATTCGTGAGCTACCGCTCACCCCGGACCGTATATTCAACACGCTGCTCGAGCACCAGAAAACGGTTGTCTCAGCGGTAGGAACCGCCTGAGAACACACGTTTCGCAACCAGTAGGAGATGGCGATGAGCGCCGACACGACGACCACCAACAACGCCGCGACGGTGATCATCGGGCAGAAGGTCAGGCCTGGGGCAGAGGCCGCATTCGCCATCTGGCAGGACAACATGAATGCCGCCGCCGCGGAGTACCCCGGATTCATCGCTGCCGAGACGGCACAGCCCACCAACGTCCAGCCCGACTGGGTGGTCGTCTACCGCTTCGATTCGATCTCCAATGTGCAGGCCTGGATCAACAGTTCGACCCGCCAGGAGCATCTCGACCTCGGCCGCGACTACTTCGACGGCCCCGCCACCCAGCAGGTGATCAGCGGTGGGTCGAGGCCCACCGACCCGCTGGTGACGGTGGTCGTGACCCATCGGGTCAATCCTGAACACGTCGATGACTTCCTCGCCTGGCAGGGGCGCCTGCGGGAGGCCGAGACCTCGTTTCCGGGTTTCCGGGGGACCGAGTTGTTCCGCCCGATCGAGGGCTTGCAGGACGAGTGGACGGCGCTGTACCGGTACGACACCGCCGCCGATCTCGATGCCTGGCTGACGTCGCCGAAGCGCACCGCGCTGCTCGAAGAGGGAAAAAAGTTCGACGACTTCGAACTGCGCACCATCGACAACTCGTTCGGCAGTTGGTTCGCCTTCGACGACAAGGGACACGAGGCCACACCGCCGTCGGACTTCAAGACCTCGGTCGCGGTCTGGGTGGGTCTGTACCCGACCGTCGTGCTGCTGACGCTTGCGCTGTCGCCGCTGGAGATGCCGCTGTGGCTGGGCCTGCTGATCGGCAACTTGATCTCGAGCTTCGTGATGAGCTATTTCACGATGCCCTACTACGTCAACAAGCTCCTCAAGATCTGGCTGTGGCCGCGGCACGACCGCACGGTGTCGTGGACCAACGGCTGGGGCTGGGCGATCATCGTCGGCGTCAACGTCTTCTGGGTCGCGGTGTTCTTCCTCTGCACGACAGTGTTCTGGAGCCTGCCGTAAAGGTCAGAAGCCGGTGCGGTCGAGCCAGGTGTCCCAGACCGAACGGTCTCCGATGATCTCGACTCCGGCGTCATCGGTCGGACGTCTCCGGGTCAACGCGAGCAACAGATCGACCGCCCGCCCGCGTACTGCCGTCGTGGCCTTGGCGTGACTGTGCTCGACAACGAGTCCGTCGCCGTCGCGACGGATGAACCATTCGCCTGCTGAGCCGAGATCCTTCTCGGCCGCGTGCAGGTGCAAGGTGTAGCCGTCGTCGAGTGGGGGAGTTCGTCGCCCGGCGGGCTCTGCTGCGAATATCTCGAACCATTCGGAGATGCAGTCAGCGGACAACTCAGGCGACAGCGTGTACTCGCCTCCCGCCGCGAGCTCTGCGTCTGCGCGATGGACCGTGGTCTCATGCAGACGACGGCGGATCCACCAGGCGGCGGGACGTGGACCGACGAAGGTCCATACCGGGGTGTCGGGACCGGTCGCCGCGACTGCGTCGAGCAGCGTGCGGACACCACCGTGGTACCACTCGATCGCACCATCGATGTCCGACGGCGGCTTACCGTCGGGGACCTGCCGAGGGTCTCGGGGACCGTCGGCCTTCTCGGCGACGATCTGAGCGGCCCAGCGATCACCTCGGCCGATGTGGCGGAACAGCTGCTGGATCGTCCACTCCGGACAGGTCGGTACAGGCGCGCCGTGGTCCGCGCCCCGGAAGATCTCACCGAGCAATCGGTTCTGTTCGACGAGCGCTGCTGTGTAATCCATGGCCGAACGATACCGCCCGAGCAATCCCCGACCGTGCCGGAACCGACGGGTGCTGCGGCTTCAGATCGAGCGGCGCATCATCGAATAGGTGTGGAGCAGGACCGCGACGGCTTGTTCTTCGGCAGCGGACCCACCGAGTAGTCCCGCCTCGTGGACGCGGCGCAACCGGTTGTCGAGTTCTGCGGCCATCGCGCCACGATCGGCGCCCACGGGCAGACCGATCCGGCCGGCTATCCCGGACCCGACGAGCACCTGCCTGAGTTCGCCGACCCAGGGCGACTCCGGGTCGGTGCGGGTCAGCGAATGCATCGCCTTGAACTCCTCCATCGTGTGTGCCTGGGGAGTCTGCCGAACCTGCCGCAGTATCGATCTGATCCGGCCGCCGGCGGGATGCGTCAGCGCCAGATGTTCGATCTGCGTGCAGGTCGCGACTGCCCTGGTGATCAACACCGATCGGGTCAGGTTGACGTCGATGTTCTCCCGCAGTTCATCTACGCCGGAACGTCGTTGGAGCCAGGCGTTCACCGCGTGGGCGCCCTGCGGCGCCACCGCGCGAGCGTGCCGGAGTCCGTATTCGCCCAGCAGATCGAGCAGTCGATCACGCCCCGCCTGCGTACCTGGTGCGGGCGTTTCCGACTCGAGCCAGAGTTCCAGTTGCATGTCGGACAGCCCGGCCAGGGCGGAGAGGGCATCGGCGTCGGCTTCGGTGAATTGTCCGGTCTGGGCAGTCTGCGCCAACAAACCGGCGACCGGCTGAACGGTCAGGAGTGCCGCCGACATCGACCGGGCGATCTTCTCGGACTGTGTACGCGCCGCAATGATCGGGTCGTCGTCGCCAAATGCGCCCTCTCCGAGGGTGTCGGCCTTCGCCAAGGCGCCGATGGTGTTCACCGCGGAGAATCCGAGGTCATGGAGGAACTCCACCTCGTCGGCTCTGGGGGTGGCATCGAACAGGAAGATCGCGGCGTCGGCGCCCACCGACGCGTCGCGGGTCTGGCCGTACCCGTCGATGAGAGCGCGTCTCGTCGCCTGTTCGTTGCCCGTGGTGATGGTCGCGAGGCCGGGGGTGTCGATGAGCACCATGCTTCGGAGGAGCCGACTGGGCAGGAAGCGGTCGAGGTAGGCGACTTCGTCTGTGGGGCAGTTGAGCTCGGTGGGGCGGCCGTCGGTCAGCCGGACACTGTGCCTGGCGCCGCCGACCTTGACGACCTCTGCCCGTGACGGGGCGCCGTCCTGGTACACGGCAACGACTTTCGTGCACTCGGTGGCAGCCGTGTCGGCTACCCGATCCCCGATGAGGGCATTGACCAGCGTCGATTTCCCAGCTTTGACGCGGCCGACCACCACGACGCGGGGCGGGGCCCACAGGGCGTCGCGGATCTGGGCGGTGGAGCGGGCGAGTGAGCGGTCGATCCGGGCGATCTCGGCGAGCGCGGCGGTGAGCTGATCTCGTAAGGCGTGGGGTCGGGTGCGCCGGATGGGTTGATCTGGGGTGGGTTGTCTCACTGAGCGGTCTCCGCGACGTCGGCGTCCAGGACAGGGTCCTTGCCCAGCGCGACGGGGCCCTTCGTCCGGGCCTCCGCCTTGAGACCATCGATCGCCGCGTCGAGTTGCTCGATGAGAGAGACGATCTCGGTCAGTCGCCGACTCAGACCCCGAACCCTTTTGTCGCGGGTCGCCTTGTCTTCCTTCGCAGCCTCGGCGCCGGCGTTGATCTGATCGGTGATCACGTCGGTCTGGGCCCGAAGGTGACGGCGATACGCCACGACGATCTCGGGTCGCGCCGTGGCGACGGTGCGATCGATGACACGCAAGGTCGATTTGTTGGCCAGCGTCAAGGTCTCACGCAACCAGGTGATCAGGTGCTGCCTGCCGTTGCGCATCGCTCGATACCCGAGGTTCACCGAGAGCCAGACCCCGCCGGCGACGAGCCCGATCGGTAGTACGGCCGCCATCGCGAGGCTCCCGAAGATGGCCCCGCCGACCATGCCCCCAGTCAGCAGATTCGCGCCCATGAACCCCATCATCAAAGCGCTGGGATCCACGACGTCCTTCCATTTGCGTTGGACCTCAGGGGAATTGATGTCCTCGGCGACCATCGCGCCTGCCACCTCATCCATGATGTCCTCCCAGTGCTCGTCGTCACCGAAGAGCGTGGAGACGATCTGGTGCAAGGACTCGGAAAAGTTCTCGAAGGCGCGTGCCGTCGCCGCCTGGAGATCGGACATGATCGCCGCGGTGAACACCTGCGGCTGCTTGCGCAGGATCCGCCAGCCCTCCCCGTTGATCCGCTCGCTCCAGCCCTCCTTGATCTTGTTCAGGTCGGAGTCGAGCAACCCGACGGCGCGCTGGCGGGCCAGGGTGATGTCCCGGGAGAGGTGTTGATCCCATTCGGTGCCGTGCTCACGCAGCGCTTTGAGGGCCGCCTTCTTCTCGGCCAGATCATCGAGAGCCGACGAGTCGCCTTGCACGACCGCGATTTCGGTGTCCAGACGGACCTTCATGCGGTGCATACCGCTACGGCACACCTGCAGGCCGTCGAGCATCGGGGCGATCTCTGCGTCCTCCAGGAGTGCGTCGATGGCGGCGCGAAGGGCGGGGATTCCGGAGGCGGTGAGGATTTCCTCGCGCATGTCCGCGGGTTGCTCGAGCGCGGTCAACGCCCGGACGCCGGACACCCCGATCACCTCGACCGAGCGGCCCAGCCGACTTCGCACGATCGACCGGTTCTCCTCGGCGATCGTGCGCCAGTTCCGCCTGTTCTTGTCGATCTTCGTCATGGCCACCACCACCGACCCCGACGTCTCGGTGGCGGTCCGCAGGAACTCGATCTCGGGTGCTGTGAGCGGGGCGGCGCTGTCGCACACCATCACGATCGCGCCCGCCCGGCGTGCCGCGGTCAAGGCGAGCCGGGCATGGCGCGGATCGAGCCCGCCGGCGCCGGGGGTGTCCACCAGCGTGAGACCAGGTAGATGGAGGGCATCGACAGCGACGACCGCCTCGGTCGGTAGGGCCTCGACCGTCTGATCCTGCACGTGTCGACCGTCCATCGTGACCCAGTCGGGTAGCTCGCCTGCGTCGATCACCTGCGTCGAGTCCGCGAACACCAGGCGGGCGGACCCCGCGGGCAGGGTGTCGTCCGGTGGTGCGAACCAGACGCTCGCGCTGGTGGTGATGTCGACACCCACCGGTGCCAGATCCGGGTGCCCGATGAGTGCATTGACCAACGTGCTCTTGCCCCGCTTCACCTCTCCGACGAAAACGATGGCACCGGCGGTGTCGGCGGCATGGAAGCGCGCGTGCGCGAGCTCGGCCGCCTTTGCCTGTCCGAACTTGCGGAGGGTTGCGGACGCGGTGGCGAGCGCATCGGCCGCCTCAGCCGTGGCACCTGCGGTCACAGTGACTCCCGGGTCAGTCGTTGGAACGGTTTCGCTGCCGATTACTCTGCCGCATCCCCAGCTATCTGCGACATTTATCAAGTGACTGACATGAGCGAGCGGGAACTCGTGCTGCGGAGCCAGGACGGCGACCAAGCGGCATTCGGGGAGCTCGTCACCCGCAACCGCGATCAGATCTGGGCCATCTGTCTGCGGATCACGGCCAACAAGTACGACGCAGAGGACGCGTTGCAGGACGCGCTGATCGCCGGCTGGCAGAACATCGGCAAGTTCCGCGGTGATTCGAAGTTCACCAGTTGGATGTACCGCATTGCCTCCAACGCCGCGCTCGCCGTCATCCGCAAGCGGCTGGACACCTCGGCCGACGGACCGCCCGAGTTCGAGTCGAACGCGCCGCGGATCGATTCCCAGGTCACCGATGTGGCCCGGGTCCGGGCCGCGCTGAGCGCATTGCCCATCGAGTTCCGGGAAGCAATCGTGTTGCGAGAGTTCGGCGATCTCTCGTATCAGGAAATCGCAGACCAGCAGGGGGTGGGCGTGCAGACTGTGAAGAGCCGGATCAACCGGGCCCGCGCCAAACTGCTGGAGATTCTGCACGATGCCTGACGCAATCCCCGTCCCGCTCGATGTCATCCCCGCCTCCACCGACCCCGCCGATGCACTGATCCGCTTCGCCTTCGGCCTCGACGCCGGCGACAAGGAGATCCTCGAATCGGCGTTCACCGAGGACGTCTTGTTCGACGTCAGTCAGGTGGGGGACGAGCGCAGTGGCTTCCCGGCGATCGAAGGCCGCGACTCCGTCGTCGGAATGCTGCTGATGTCGATGGGCCCGCTCGACACGATGCACGCCCTGTCCAACTTTCGCGTCCACGTCGACGGCGATACCGCCCGGCTGAATTGTTACGCGATGGCGCAGCACTACCGGCCCGGTGAAGGGCGTCCCAGAGACAAGACCGATCAGGTGATGATGGGTAACAAGTACGACGCCGAGCTCGTCCGCGACGGCGCGAGCTGGCGGATCAGACGCCTGACCATCGTCACCGTCTGGTCCCAGGGCAACCCCGACGTCCTGATCGACCACCTCCGCTGACCCACCCGGGCGCCCCCGACCCCCGGAAATGGGTCGTTTTGGCGAACAAAACCCCTGGTGGGCTCCGCCAAAACAACCCATTATCGGAAGTCCCGGGGGTCAGATGTCGAGGTCGTCGGCGGGTGCGTAGTCGTCGCCGGTGTGGTCGGTGAAGTCCGTGGTGTCCGACTCGCCGGTCTCGGTGTCCCCGCCGTCGGTGTCTCCGGAGGTGTCGAAGGCGTCCTCGAAATCGCCGCCGAGAAGGTCATCTCCGTCACCATCGGAGTCGGTGGCGTTGTCGGTGTCGTCCGGGATCAACTCGTCGAGGCCGCTGCCTGCGTGGTCGAATGCGGCTTCGAGGGTCTGTTCGAAGACCGCCGGATCGACCTGGTCCTCGGCGCCGATCTGCGAAAAGATCGAGTCGAGCTGGTCATCTGGGCTGGTCACGGTGCTTCTCCTCCGGTCGGGGTACGTCGGCACACCGGGTGCGACGAGGGTTTGTCAGTCATTGGAGTCTCCGGCACCCCAGAATGTTCCCTCGTGGCCCGGCTTTGTTCGCTGGTGGGTCGGGCCCGGCTTCCGGGTCCGTTACCCTGAACACCCGTGACCCCCGACATCTCCGCCCCCGGTGCTTCTCGGTACGACCTCATCGTCGTCGGCTCCGG
Source organism: Williamsia soli (assembly GCF_017377795.1). Classification (GTDB taxonomy): domain Bacteria; phylum Actinomycetota; class Actinomycetes; order Mycobacteriales; family Mycobacteriaceae; genus Williamsia; species Williamsia soli. Next base: position 128,160 of record NZ_JAFRDR010000005.1, read on the forward strand.
CTTCTATGGCCTCACGATCGCAGAACGAGCAGCCAATGAGCTCGGCAAGCGGGTCCTGGTCATCGACCGGCGCAGCCATCTCGGCGGCAACGCGTACTCCGAAGCCGAGCCCACCACGGGGATCGAGATCCACAAGTACGGGGCGCACCTCTTCCACACGTCCAACAAGAAGGTGTGGGACTACGTCAACAAGTTCACCGAGTTCACCGGGTACCAGCACCGGGTGTTCGCGATGTACCAGGGCCAGGCCTACCAGTTCCCGATGGGCCTCGGACTGGTCTCGCAGTTCTTCGGACGCTACTTCACCCCGGACGAGGCCCGCGCCCTCATCGCCGAGCAGGCCAGTGAGATCGACACCGACGCCGCGTCGAATCTGGAAGAGAAGGCGATCAGCCTGATCGGGCGCCCGTTGTATGAGGCGTTCGTCAAGCATTACACCGCCAAGCAGTGGCAGACCGATCCCACCGAGCTGCCTGCCGCGAACATCGCGCGACTGCCGGTGCGCTACAACTTCGACAACCGCTATTTCAACGACACCTACGAGGGTCTGCCGAAAGACGGTTACACCGCGTGGCTCGAGAACATGGCGAAGAGTGACCTGATCGAGGTACGCCTCGACACCGACTGGTTCGACGTCCGTGACGACCTGCGTGCGCAGAGCCCGGACGCCCCGGTGGTCTACACCGGCCCCCTCGATCGCTACTTCGGCTACGTCGACGGTGAACTCGGTTGGCGCACGCTCGATTTCGAGACGGAGGTGCTCGAGACCGGCGACTTCCAGGGTACCCCGGTGATGAACTACAACGACGCCGATGTGCCGTACACCCGGATCCACGAGTTCCGGCACTTTCACCCCGAGCGCACGTACCCGGCCGACAAGACCGTCATCATGCGGGAGTTCAGCCGGTTCGCGGAGAGTGGCGACGAGCCGTACTACCCGATCAACACCCCGGAGGATAGGGCGAAGCTGAGCGCCTACCGGGCACGTGCGAAGGCCGAGACTGCCTCGCAGAAGGTGATATTCGGTGGCCGGCTGGGTACATACCAGTATCTCGACATGCACATGGCGATCGCCAGCGCGCTCACCACCTACGAGAACACGCTTGCGCCGCACCTGCAGTCCGGTGTGCCGCTGGCGACAGAGAGTGAACAGTGACGGTATCGACGGCGGCGGAGCAGTCGCAGAACCCCCAAACCTACGATGCGGCGAAGACCTTGCTGCAGCGGGTGATCCTGCCGCGGCAGGGTGAGCCGCTCGATGTGCGTTCGCTCTACCTGGTGGAGTCCGAGTCCAATTCGCGACGTGCCCACGCCCCGTCGCGGACCTCGGTGCTCCTCGGCGCCGAGTCCGAAGTCAGCTTCCTGACCTACTTCAACGCGTTCGCTGCGTCCTATTGGCGGCGCTGGTCGATCCTGAAGTCTGTTGTGCTTCGTATCGAAGTGATCGGCGCGTGCCGTGTCGACGTGTATCGGTCGAAGATCGACGGGTCCCGTATCGCGGTGGACGGCAACCTCGTCCCGACCGACGAAAGTGGTAGGGGTGTCATCGAATTCGAGGTGGGCCTGGAGCCGTTCGAGGACGGTGGCTGGATCTGGTTCGACATCACGACCGACACCGACGTCGAGGTCGTCTCCGCCGGTTGGTTCGCCCCCATCGATGCGCCGAGCGGTCCCGACACCAAGCGTGTGACGGTCGGGATCCCGACCTTCAACCGTCCCACCGACGCGGTGAATGCTCTGCACGCGTTGACGTCCGATCCGCTGGTCGACGAGGTCATCGACGCCGTGATGATGCCAGACCAGGGCACCCGGCTGGTCACCGACGAGCCCGGCTTCACCGAAGCCGCTGCGGCACTGGGTGATCGCCTCCACATGTTCAAGCAGGGCAACCTCGGCGGATCCGGTGGCTATTCACGGATCATGTACGAGGCGCTGAAGCAGACCGACAGTCCATACGTCCTCTACATGGACGACGACATCAGCATCGAGCCGGACTCGATCCTGCGTGCGCTCGCGATGTCGCGATTTGCCAAGTCTCCCATGCTCGTCGGCGGGCAGATGCTCAACCTGCAAGACCGCAGTCACCTGCACTGCATGGGTGAGGTGATCGACCACCGCAACTTCATGTGGACGGCCGCGCCGTTCGTGGAATACGACCACGACTTCGCCGAGTACCCGCTGCGCGACCGCGAGAACTCGAAGAACCTGCACCGGCGGATCGATGTCGAGGGCAACGGCTGGTGGATGTGCATGATCCCGCGCGTGGCCGCGGAACAGATCGGCCTGCCGCTGCCACTGTTCATCAAGTGGGACGACTGGGAGTACGCGCTGCGGGCGGCCAAGGCCGGCTACCCGACAGCCACCATCCCAGGCATAGCGATCTGGCACATGGCCTGGAGTGACAAGGACGACGCGATCGATTGGCAGGCCTACTTCCACCTGCGCAACCGGTTGGTGGTCGCCTCGCTTCATCACGACGGCCCGCTCGGCCCGATCCTGCAGTCGATAGCCAAGGCGACAGCGAAACACCTACTCTGCCTTGAATACTCGACTGTGGCCATCCAGAACGAGGCCATCAGGGACTTCCTGGCCGGACCCGACCACATTCGCGACCTCCTGCCGACGGCACTGCCCAAGATCGCGGCGATGCGCAAGCAGTACCCGGACGCGGTCGTGCTGCCGTCCGCGACCGAACTGCCCCGGACATCCGGAGAGGCAACCCATCTCGGGGTGAACGTGCCGACGAACCCCGTGAAGAAGGTCCGAGCACTCGGGGCGGCAGTCGTGAACAATCTGCGGCCCGCCGATCCGCGCCACCACGAGGTGCCGCAGGCGAACTACCCGCCCATCGAGGCCCGCTGGTTCAGTCTCGGCCGCGTCGACGGGGTGACCGTGACGACCGCCGACGGCAGGGGTGTGGTGTACCGGCAGCGCGACCGTGACAAGATGATCGCCCTGGCGAAGGAATCTGCCGCGCTCGTGAAAGAACTGCGGACTCGTTTTCCCGAACTCCGTGAAACGTATCGGTCCGCACATGCTGAGCTGACCAGTAAAGAAAGCTGGGAGCGTGTCTTCGGAATCGATTGAGGTCCCCCAGAGTTTCATCGGACCGCTCAGCGGTGAAGTCAAGATCCTGGTCGGCGTGCAGAAGTCGTTGTCCGACCGTCCCGGCGTCCTGGCGACGGCCCGCGGACTGTCGCACTTCGGTGAGCACTCCCTGGGCTGGCTCGGGTTGGCGGCCACCGGTGCTGCCGCAGCACAGGCCCGCGGGGACAAGGCAAACCGCAATCAGTGGGTCGCCGCCGGTGTCGGTGCGTTCGGGGCGCACGCCGCGTCAGTGGTCATCAAGCGGATCGTGCGCCGACGCCGACCACACGATCCCCGGATCGCGATCGGTGTGGGCACGCCCAGCAAGCTGAGCTTCCCGTCGAGCCATGCAACCTCCACCACCGCTGCAGCGATTCTCATCGGTCGCGCTGCGGGATTACCGCCCGGTGCGCTGCCCGCGGCACTGGTGCCGCCGATGTTGCTGTCCCGGCTCGTGCTGGGTGTGCACTACCCGTCCGACGTGATCGGTGGGGCCCTGATCGGAGCCACCTGTGCAGTCGCGGTCGCTGCGGGTGAAAGACTGACGAGAACTGAGAACCGAGGAGTGCAGTGAGCGAGGAGCCGATCGAGCACGAGGTCGTGCGCGGCCCGCCCAAGAACCTGGCAACGGGTTTGGTGAAGGCGGTCAGGCCCCGGCAGTGGGTCAAGAACCTGTTGGTGCTGGCGGCACCCCTGGCGGCGGGCGCCGTCGACGAGCCGGATGTGCTCTGGCGCACAGGCGTCGCCTTCGTCGCGTTCTGTCTCATCGCGTCCTGTATCTATCTGGTCAACGATGCGCTCGACGTCGAGGCCGACCGTAATCACCCCACCAAACGGTTCCGCCCGATCGCTGCAGGCGTGGTGCCGGTCCCGCTGGCCTTCGCTCTCGCCGCGGTGCTCGGTGTCGCCTCGCTGGGCATCTCGTTCCTCGCGAACTGGCAGCTCGCCGTCGTCATCGCGGTCTACCTGGCCATCCAGCTCGGCTACTGTTTCGGTCTCAAGCACGAACCGGTCATCGACATCTGCATCGTCTCGTCCGGGTTCCTGCTGCGCGCGATCGCCGGTGGCGTAGCAGCTGAACTGCCCGACGGACTCTCGAAGTGGTTCCTGCTCGTGATGACCTTCGGGTCCCTGTTCATGGCAGCGGGCAAGCGTTACGCGGAGCTACAACTCGCCGAACGCACCGGCGCCAAGATCCGCAAGAGCCTCGAGTACTACACGACGACCTACCTGCGTTTCGTCTGGACGCTGTCCGCGACAGCCGTCGTGCTCTGTTACGGGATGTGGGCGTTCGACACAGACGGTGGACACAACGAGAACGTCTGGTACGCCCTGTCGATGGTGCCGTTCACCATCGCAATCCTTCGCTACGCCGTCGACGTCGACGGTGGTCAGGCCGGCGAACCCGAAGAAATCGCGCTCGGTGACCGTGTTCTCCAACTGCTCGCCATCGCCTGGTTAGTATGCGTTGGTGTCGCGGTCTATGCCATCAACTGACAAGGGCCGGCCATCAGCTGACAAGGGCGGGCCACCAGCTGACAAGGGCGGGCCACCAGCACAACCACGGCTACTCGGCCGCACGATCAACTCGGCCACCATCTCCCTGTGGATCAGCGCGGTCGTCGTCGGTGCCATCTTCGGGTACGGCGCCTGGCAGCGTCGCTGGATCGCCGACGACGGTCTGATCGTGCTCCGCACGGTCCGAAACCTGCTGGCAGGCAACGGTCCGGTGTTCAACAAGGGCGAGCGCGTCGAGGCGAACACCTCGACGCTCTGGACCTATCTGATCTGGTTCTGGAGTTGGGTGACCGATGCCCAGACCGAATACGTGGTGCTCTGGATCGCCCTGGTGTTGTCGATAGCGGCTGTCCCCCTGGCGATGTATGGCACGGGCCGGCTCTACCGCATCGGCAGGGGACAGGGCCCGATCAATCCCGGTTGGATGCTGCTGCTCCCGCTCGGTGCACTCGTCTACATCGCGCTGCCGCCGGCGCGGGACTTCGCGACCAGCGGTCTCGAGACGTCACTTTGTATCTTCTGGGCCGCACTGCTGTGGTGTCAGCTGATCGCGTGGAGTCAGCGCTCGACCGACCCGGCCGCCTGGGGACGCAAGCAGGTTGTGACGACGTTGTTGCTGGGCTTCACCGCCGGACTGTCGCCGTTGATTCGTCCCGAGTTGACCCTGGTCGGCGGCCTGGCCCTGCTCCTTGTCTTCTGCAGCCCGATGAGCTGGAAGATGCGCTGTGCCTTCGCGGCCGTCGCAGCGTTCGTGCCCGTGGCCTACCAGATCTTCCGCATGGGTTACTACGCCCTGCTGGTGCCCAATACGGCTGTCGCGAAAGACGCATCGGGGTCGAAGTTCGATCAAGGTCTGACGTACCTCGGCAACATGTTCAGCCCCTACTTCCTGATCCTCCCGCTGATCATCGCCGTGCTCGCCGCCGGGCTCACCTGGTACTTGCGCAGCCGTGCGGTGGATTCGTCCACCGATCGCCCCGTGGATCTCGTGAAACACGACGACGCTCCGACGACCTGGCGCACGCGCGGGGGCTCGATCAGTCGCAGGTTGCAGAGTCCCGCCGCGGTGGTGACGTTGATGTTCGTCTGCGGCTTCCTCGAGTCGTTCTATTGGGTGCGCCAGGGCGGCGACTTCATGCACGCCCGTGTCCTTCTGGTCCCGCTGTTCCTGCTGATGCTGCCGGTGATGGTGATCCCTGTCGCTCTTCCCGCCGGGTTCGGGCAGCGCCGGCGCGAGGCCGACGGCGCGCGGAATGTGCGACCACAGGTGGTCGGCTGGGCGGGAACCGTGGTCATGGCCGGGTTGTGGATCACGACCGTCGTATGGGCCATCTCGACCTCACACGTGGCCGGCATGAAGAACGGCACGGAGATCGGCCGCGGTGGCATCGTCGACGAGCGCCGCTATTACATCCAGAACATCGGCATCGAGCACCCGATCACCGCCGAGGACTACCTCAACTACCCGCGGATCCGGGCGATGGTCGCCTCGATCAACAAACATCAGAACACCGGTGGGGTGTTGTTGCCCTCCCCGAACTATGACGAGTGGTACTTCGATCCGCTGCCGGTACCGCCTCCGCCGGGCGTGGACAAACAGATCACCGTCTTCTATCTGAACCTCGGGATGACGAGCATGAATGCATCACTCGATGTGCGGGTCATCGATCAGATGGGATTGGCGTACCCGATCGCGGCCCATTCGGATCGGCTCCCTGACGGACGGATCGGGCACGACAAAGACCTCGACGCCGAATGGGTGGTGGCGGAGTCGGGTGCCTACGCGCGGTACCCGGTGCTTCCGCCCTTCGTCAGTGCCGACGGGGTGCGCCAGGCGCAGGTGGCGCTGACCTGCAAGCCGACCGAGGACTTGATCGCGTCGTATTCGGCCCCCTGGACGTTCGCGCGCTTCAAGCACAACCTGCGGCAGGCGGCGGGGTTCACGTCATATCGCATCAACCGGGTGCCCGAGTACGAGTTGGAGCGATGCAAGTTGCCCATTCCTGCTCCGGTCTATCCGAACTAGGCACCTGCGGCTGCGACGTCAGGATGTGACGTGAGCGTCACGCTCAGTCACCTGAGCACACGCGCATGGTTTCCTGAGAAAAACCTGATAACTTCAGGCTGTAGTGCAGGTCCGCTCGACCCGGAATGGGGTCGGCAACACGCAAGGTCTCAAATGTGTAACGCGGCGTTTTGCAGGCGCGATACGTATGGGGAAGAACGATTTGGGCAGGTCACGAGGGCGTCGTGGAGCGCAGTGTGACCGATCACAGGGTTTGTCAGACCGGTGCCTATCTAATAGGCTCCGAGCGTTGCCAACGGGCGGCACCCTGCGTCCGTGAGGCTGTGTGACACCTGAGCATCGGTGTCCTCGTGGCCAGAGTTGTTTGCAGAACTGCAGTCCGGGCCGTTGCCGCTGGATAGAGAGAGAGTTGTATTCGATGCGCGTACGCACACCGTTTGGGCGAGTGGGGTTCGGAAAGCGGTTAGTCGCTTCCGTCGCCGCACTGGCGACCATTGCCGGTATCGGCGTTGTTGCCGGTACAGGTACCGCCAGCGCCTGGGGCACCGGAAACGGGTTCCAGCAGTTCCGCGTGGACGGCTGCGGGATGCCGGGCGGGGTCAAGGTCCGGTCGTGGAGCAAGCCCGGCAACTACAAGACCGTCGTGATGCTCGACGGCCTGCGTGCGACGAACGACGTCAGCGGCTGGGAGCACGAGACCAACGTGCAGAACATGGTCGACCGCGGCGTCAACGTCGTGATGCCTGTCGGTGGAGCCGCGAGCTTCTACAGCGACTGGAATGCGCCGAGCAACTTCAACGGCCAGACCTACACCTACAAGTGGAACTGCGTCATCGCGAACACGCTTCCACAGGCGCTGTACGCCCGGAACATGGTTCCGAGCGGCAAGCTGGCGATCGCCGGTATCTCGATGGGCGGCAACGCCGCGCTCGTGGTGGCCGCGAACAACAAGCGCTACTACTCCCACGCCTTCTCGATGTCGGGCTACCTGAACCTCTCGGCCCCGGGCATGAAGTCGGCCATCCGTGTCGCTCTGCTCGACGCCGACGGCGGCCCGTGGAACTCCGACAGCATGTGGGGCCCGCCGTGGAGCACCCGCTGGTACGACAATGATCCGTTCGTGCAGATCACCAAGATGCACGATCTGAAGGTTCGGGTGGCATCGGGCAGCGGTATCCCCGGCGGCTACAACCAGAACGACAACGCCGTCAGCATCGTCCAGGGCGTGCCGCTCGAGATGCTGTCGCTGGCACAGACCCGCGCCTTCGAGGTGCAGGCCTTCGTCAACCGCGTCCAGCTGACCACCGACTACCCGTTCGCGGGTACTCACAAGTGGGGCTACTGGCAGGACATGATGTGGCGCGCACTCCAGCAGGGCTGGTTCCGCTGATCTGTCCCCCGTGACCCTCTAGTCACAAAATTCACACCTGTCACAGGTGTGGCAACCTCAAAACAGAACGCTCTACGTGTAGACAACACGTAGAGCGTTCTGTTTTTGGTTCGGTCCCCAGAGAGTCTGCTGGGTGTGACTTGGAGGAGTAGATCTACATGCGGAAGCAATTTGTGCGCGGTGCGCTCGGACTGATGGCCGGCGCGGTATCGGTGTGCACGGTGCTCGGCGTGACGACGCCCGCCATGGCCGCGCCGGTGGTACCCGCCCCGCAGGCCCCCGCGGTCAGCGCCCCGGTCGCCGTGCCGGGGGTCAAGATCACCAACACCTTCTGGTATTCCGACCGTCGGGTCGCGATGTGGGTCTACTCGCCCGCGATGGGCACCAACATCCAGGTGCAGGTGTTGCTGGCCCGCGATTGGAACTACCGTCCGGCGAACAAGTTCCCGCAGATGTACATGCTCGACGGTCTGCGCGCCCAGGATGATCAGAACGGCTGGATCCTCAACACCAACGTCGAGGACTTCTACAAGGACAAGAACGTCAACGTCGTCCTCCCCGTCGGCGGCGAGTCGAGTTTCTACACGGACTGGGCCGAACCCGACAACGGTAAGAACTATCAGTGGGAGACGTTCCTGACCAAGGAACTTCCGCCCCTGATGGAGAGCCAGTGGCGATCGACCGACGTGCGCGGTGTCGAGGGATTGTCGATGGGCGGCAGCGCAGCGATGATGCTCGCGGCCCGCAATCCCGGTTTCTTCAAGTTCGCCGCGTCGTTCTCGGGCATTCTGCAGCTGAGCTCGTTCGGGATGCCGCAGGCGATCCAGTTCGCGCAGAACGACGCGGGCGGATATGACTCGGCGAAGATGTTCGGTCCGCCGACCGCACCGGCGTGGAAAGAACATGATCCCTACGTACTCGCTGACAAGCTGCGCGGGACGAGCCTCTACGTGTCCTCGGGCAACGGTCTGGTCGGTCAGTACGACACCCCGTCCACCATTCCGGGTCTCGCCACCAACTACGCGGGCGTCGGCCTCGAGGTTCTCTCACGGGTGACCTCGCAGCAGTTCGCGAGCAGGCTGAACCAACTCGGGGTGCGGGCGCAGGCCGTCTATCGCGCCTCCGGCACGCACACGTGGCCGTACTGGCAGTTCGAGATGGAGCAGGCGTGGCCGCAGGCGGCCGGGGCCCTCGGGCTCGCGACAGACAAGCCGGCCTGTGCCACGAGCGGCGCGATCGCGCCCGTGTACAAGGCGAACAAGTCGCTCGGCGAGTGCCTCACCCCGGAGTACGACGTGCCGGGTGGTCGCGCGCAGGACTTCCGTAACGGACGCATCATCTGGTCGGCCAAGACCGGCGCACAGGTTGTCGGTGGCGGCATCGGCGGCGCGTACGTCGCCGCAGGTGGCCCCGGCGGTTGGCTCGGATTCCCGACCAGCGGTGAGCTCGCGACCCCTGACAAGGTCGGCCGCTTCAACAGGTTCCAGAACGGCAACATCTATTGGACCCGGACGACGGGTGCGCACCCGGTCGGTGGCGCGATCTTCGCTGATTGGGGCAAGAGCGGTTACGAGCGTGGCCCGCTGAAGTACCCGACCGGCGACGAGCACAACACCCCAGGCGACAAGGGGCGCGTGCAGGACTTCCAGGTCGGCTCGTACTACTGGAATCCCGCGAATGGCGCACATTCGGTGCAGGGCAAGATTTTCGAGAAGTACGCGACCCTCGGATACGAGGGTGGCTGGCTCGGATTCCCGAAGACCAACGAGATCGGTCTGGCCCGGGGTGGCAAGCTCACGGCCTTCGACGGCGGAAACATCTACTGGACTGCGGCGAAGGGTGCTTACGCCATCGCACCCGGTCCGATCTTCGACGCCTGGGGCAAGGCCGGGTACGAGAACGGCAAGCTGGGCTACCCGATCAGTGACGCACAGGAGATCACCGGCGGGACGCGGGTCCTCTTCGAACGCGGTGTGATCGAGGTCGTGAACGGCGTCGCCGTCGTCAAGTAAATCCTCAGGTCGCTTCGGTAGCCTTGCTGGCATTCGAGAACTACGGGTTCGGGGCCGGGCGGCTCCACCCTGCCAACCTTCTCCTGACGACGTGAGAAAAGGACGTGACATGACAGGCTCGACCATCCGGATTCTCACCGCCGGAGCGGCGCTGCTGATGACGGCGGCGCTGGCCACCGGCTGCGGTGACGACTCGACGGCATCCGCGCCCACCGATGCGGTCAGTTCCACGACGAGCGCGCCGAGCCGCACCAGCGCCACGAGCAGCGAAGCCGCCCCGTCGAGCAGCGCCGCGACCTCGACCGAGGCCAGCAGCGACGGCCAGCCCGACGACACCGAAGGCCTGCCCGCGACCGGGCCTGCTCCGGCCGACGTTCCCGAAGGTGTCGAGGCGGACAACAAGACCGAGGCGTACCTCGCAGAGCTGAAGAAGCAGGGCGTGAGCGTTCCCAACGACCCCGACAACGCGATCGCACTGAGCGCAGCCCAGGCCGTCTGCAACGGCAAGGAGCAGGGCGCGAGCACCGACGACATCAAGATCTTCGTGGTGCCGCTGGTGGGGTCGGGAACCACCGATGAGGCCAAAGCCAATGCCGACGCCGACAAGGTGATCAAGGCCGCCGAGTCGAAGTTCTGCTGATACCCCCGAGATGAGCGCCAAGAAAAGAAGTAAGGGCCGGTTGCTGCTGCTGGCGATCCTCGGTCTGGGGATCCTGAGCATCATCGCGATCATCCTCGTGGTGATCTTGATCATCAATCTGTTCAAGCCGGAACCGGCCGGTCCCACCGGGCCGAGCGATTCTTCTACAAGCTCGGCTCCGCGGCCGACCGCCCAGCCGGCGGACTGCCCCGACGTGCAGGTGATCGTGGTACCCGGTACGTGGGAGTCGGCGAGCGACGACGACCCCTACAACCCGACGTCGAATCCGAACTCGTTGATGCTCAAGGTGTCCGCGCCGCTGGCGAACGAATTCGATACCTCCCGCGCCGACGTCTACACGGTCCCGTATGTGGCGCAGTTCAAGAACCCGACGAACTTGGCCGATCGACAGGTCGACTACAACACCTCGCGCGCCGAGGGGACCAACGCGACGCGAGCGAAGATCGCCGAGGTCAACCAACGGTGCCCGCTGACCAGTTTCGTACTGACAGGGTTCTCGCAGGGTGCGGTCATCGCCGGCGACATCGCAGGTGAGATCGGTAACGGTCGGGGCCCGGTGTCGCAGGATCTGGTCATCGGGGTGGGGCTGATCGCCGACGGTCGCCGGCAGCCGAACCAGGTCGGCAACGCCGGACCGAACCCGCCGGGGGTCGGGGCGGAGATCGCCCTCGACATCCTGCCGATACCGGGGATCGATCTCACGGGGCCGCGGCCGGGTGGTTTCGGAGAACTCACCGACCGGACCTATTCACTGTGCGCGCCAGGCGATCTGATCTGCGATGCGCCGACGATCGCGAATCCGGTCGAGGGTCTGACGAAGCTCATGGGCGCGATCAACAATCCGGTGCACGCGATGTACAACACCACGCGTTACTGGAGTGACAACGGAGAGCCCGCCACCGTCTGGATGACCGACTGGGCCCGAGGCGTCATCGACAAGGCACCGTTCCCGAAGCACGAATGATCGCATTTTGCCGGGCCCGGGTCCGGAAGTAACGTTGTCCCGGCCAACCCCTGGCTGACCGGGACATCGGGCGGACCGGGCCCCGATCCGGCCCGCGATGATGCCGGGTGATTTTGTGAAACAGGAGACCTGAGATGACGTCAGCGAATGCCGAGTCGGGCCTGCGTAAGTTCCGGTTCGGGGCGGGTGGCGAAGGCAACCGCGACGAAGGTGGTGCCCGCAAGTTCGTCAAACTCGCGCAGACCGCCGAAGAGTACGGTTTCGACACCTTCGCGGTGCCCGACCACCTCGGCAATCAGGTCGGCCCACTCGCCGCGCTCGGCGCGCTGAGCCAGGCCACGGACAAGATCCGGCTGGCCACCTCCGTCCTCGCGAACGGATACCGCCACCCGGCCCTGCTGGCCAAAGAGGCCACGACCATCGATGTGCTGTCCAAGGGCCGCCTCGAGCTCGGCATCGGCGCGGGCTGGATGAAAGAAGAGTTCGACAAGGCCGGGATCGAGTTCGAGTCCCCGGGTGCGCGGATCCGGCGGCTCGACGAATCGCTGACCATTCTCGATGGTCTGCTGCGCGGCGAAGAGGTCAACTTCGACGGTGAGTTCTACACCATCAAGGGCCTCGTCGGCAGTCCACGACCGCGGCAGGGACCTCGGCCGCCGATCGCGGTGGGCGGCGGCGGACCCAAGATGCTGGCGCTGGCCGCAAAGCATGCCGACATCATCTCTGTGGCCACGGGCACCACGGCCGAGGGCAAGCTGCGCTTGTCGGACATGACCATGGAGAAGACCATCGAGCGGGTCGATCGCATCCGGCAGGCCGCCGGTGACCGGTTCGACGAGATCGAGCTGAACTGGACGATCGCGACCATCGTCGTCACCGACGACCGGGAGGCGACCGCCGAGATGGCGCTGGCCGCTCTCGACCAGGGCTACCCCCCGAACATCGCGATGGACGTCAAGCTCTCCGTCGAGGACATCCTGCAGTCGCCGTACCTGGCGTTCGGATCGTTCGAGCAGATCGCCGAGCAGATCCGCGAGGTCCGGCGCAGGACCACGATGTCGTACGTGGGAATTTTCCCGACTCAGATGGATGCGTTCGCACCGGTCATCCCGCTGCTCAAGGGTGAGTAGCCATGATCTTCGCCATGGTGGCGTAGGTTGACCCTCGGCGTTGGTCCCCCTCAGGGTGACCACCTGGCAAAAAGAGAGTTACTGACCGGTAGTATGTTGGCGATTTGGCTCGGGCCTGGACGCGGCTGCGAGTCTTGTTTGGCTTGACAAGAAGAATAAGGAACGCTGAGAGGTCGAGGCGTCTACAGAACCGGTGACCACACGTATTTCGGCAGGTGTCGGAGTCGCTATCAGGAGTGCGAATGAACAACGAGTTTGACCAGTTTTTGGATGAGGACGGCAATCTGTTCTTCACCGAAGACGCAACCCTGGTCGACTACGTCGAGCGCAACGTCGCGGAGCAGGCCGACACCCTGGCGTACCGGTTCATGGACTACAGCCGCGAACGTGACGGCGAGGCCATCGACCTGACGTGGTCCCAGTTCGGCAAGCGGCTGCGTGCGATCGCCGCCCGTCTGCAGCAGGTCACCGAACCGGGCGACCGGGTGGCGATCTTGGCCCCGCAGTCGCTCGAGTACGTCATCGGCTTCTTCGCCTCGCTGTACGCGGGCAACATCGCCGTGCCGCTGTTCTCCCCGGACGAACCCGGCCACACCGACCGGCTGACCGCGGTGCTCGCCGACTGCAAACCGAGCGCGATCCTGACGTCGACCAAGTCGGCAGAGGCCGTACGCGACTTCTTCAAGCCGCTGCCCGCCAAGGAACGCCCTCGTGTCATCGCGGTCGACGCGGTCCCGGATTCGGTCGGTGAGTCCTGGGTCCGTCCGACGCCGAAGCTCCACGACACCGCGTACCTGCAGTACACCTCGGGTTCGACCCGCGTCCCCGCCGGTGTGATCATCACGTTCGAGTCGGTGGCGGCCAACGCGCTGCAGATGATCGACGCGATCGAGTTCGACCACAACTCGCGCGGGGTGACCTGGCTGCCGATGTTCCACGACATGGGACTGCTGACCGTCATCCTGCCCGCACTCGGTGGCAAATACATCACCATCATGAGCCCGCAGGCGTTCGTACGTCGGCCCGGTCGATGGATCAAGGAACTCGCGGCCCAGGCCGACGGGACCGAAACGTTCGCCGCAGCACCGAACTTCGCGTTCGAGCACGCGGCCGTACGCGGCCTCCCGAAGGAAGGTGAAGACCTCGACCTGAGCAACGTCATCGGTCTGATCAACGGCAGCGAGCCGGTCACGGTCAGTTCGATGAAGAAGTTCAACGACGCGTTCGGTCCCTACGGTCTGCCGAAGACGTCGATCAAACCGTCGTACGGCATGGCAGAGGCGACGCTGTTCGTCTCGTCGACCAAACGCGACAACGAGGCGAAGATCGTCTACGTCGACCGCGAAGAACTGAACGCAGGCAAGTTCAAGATCGTCGACCAGGATGCTCCCGGTGCGGTCGCGCAGGTCTCGTGCGGTCAGGTCTCGGTGAGCCAGTGGGCGGTCATCGCGGACTCCGAGACCGGTGCCGAGCGTCCCGACGGTCACGTCGGCGAGATCTGGCTGAACGGCATGAACATCGGCCACGGCTACTGGGGACGTCCGGAAGAGACGGAGGAGACGTTCAACAACAAGCTCGTCACCCCGCTCGAGGAGGGCAGCCACAGTCTCGGCGCTCCGAAGAACAGCAAGTGGATGAAGACCGGCGACTACGGCGTCTGGCTCGACGGTGAGCTCTACATCACCGGCCGCGTCAAGGACCTGGTGATCGTCGACGGCCGTAACCACTACCCACAAGATCTCGAGTTCTCCGCGCAGGAGGCGAGCGCCGCGCTGCGGCCGGGCTTCGTCGCCGCGTTCGCGGTCCCGTCGAACGAGCTCCCCGAGGTCGTGTTCGAGAACTCGGCCAGCGGTCTGAAGTTCGATGCCGACGACGCGTCGGAACAATTGGTGATCGTGGCCGAACGCGGACCCGGCAAGAAGGTCGATCCGCAGGAGGTCGCTGACACGGTGCGCGCGTCGGTGGCGCAGCGACACGGCGTGATGGCACGGGATGTGTTGATGGTCCCGGCCGGGTCCATCCCCCGTACCTCCAGCGGCAAGATCGCCCGACGTGCGTGCAAGGCGGCGTACATCGACGGAACCCTGCGTGGTGGATACCAGCAGACCGCGTTCCCCGATGCGCCGAACGACAATCAATAGTCTGGACTGGCGATGCCTGAACTGAACAGCTCGAGCGAGACGAATCTGACCTCGGACGACAAGTTGCCGGGCTCGACGTTCGGTCCCGGGACTGACGACGATGGCGTCGAGGTGACCCCCGTCGGTGAACCGGCTGCCTCGGACAGCGGTTCCGACGGTGAGACCGCCGGGGACATGACCGTCACCGAGCTACGTGAGTGGCTGCGGCAGTGGGTCTCCGACACCACGGGGCTTCCGGTCGACCAGGTCTCCGATGACCGCCCCCTCGAAGAATTCGGATTGTCTTCGCGCGACGCCGTGGCGATGTCCGGTGACATTGAGGAGAAGACCGGGGTGATCCTCACCGCCACCGTCGCCTATCAGCATCCGACCATCGCGTCGCTGGCCAAGCGCATCATCGAAGGTGATCCCGACGAAGGTCGCGATGACGACGAGGACTCCGGCCGCTATCAGCGTGTGCGCGGCGACGACGACGACATCGCGATCGTCGGTGTGGCAACCCGGTTCCCGAAGGCGGGCCACACCCCGGAGTCGACCTGGGACCTGCTGATCAACGGCCGTGAGGGTGTCAGCGATCTGCCGGACGACCGCTGGACAGAGTTCAAGGCGGAACCGCGCATCGCCAAGGTGCTGGCCGATGCCAATCTGCACGGCGGCTACCTCGACGATGTCAAGGGATTCGACGCCGACTTCTTCCAGATGTCGCCGCGCGAGGTCGAGATGGTCGACCCGCAGCAGCGTCTTGCGCTCGAACTGACCTGGGAAGCGCTCGAACACGCGCACATCCCCGCCAGCGATCTCAAGGGCGGGCAGGTCGGTGTCTTCATCGGCAGCTCCACCAACGACTACCAGATGCTGGCGGTCTCTGATCCCGAAGGGGCGGGCGAAACCGCGGCGTACGCCCTCACCGGTACCTCCACGTCCATCGTCGCAGGCCGGGTTTCGTACTACTTCGATTTCCGTGGTCCCTCGGTCGCCCTCGACACCGCGTGCTCGTCATCACTGGTCGCGGTGCATCAGGCCGTGCGCAGCCTGCGTTCCGGGGAATCCGATGTCGCCCTGGCCGGCGGCGTCAACATGCTCATCACGCCGGCGGCGACATTGGGCTTCGACTCGGTGGGCGTGCAGTCCAAAGACGGCCGCATCAAAGCCTTCTCGTCCGACGCGGACGGCATGATCCGTGCCGAAGGCGGCGGACTCGTCGTGCTCAAGCGCCTGTCCGACGCACGACGCGACGGCGACAAGGTGCTCGCGGTGGTGGCGGGTTCGGCCGTCAACTCCGACGGCCGGTCCAACGGCCTGCCTGCACCCAATCCCGAAGCGCAGGTGCAGGTGCTGCAGTCGGCGTACACCGACGCCGCGATTGATCCGCGGGACGTCGACTACATCGAGGCGCACGGCACCGGCACCATCCTGGGTGACCCGATCGAAGCCGACGCCCTGGGGCGCGTACTGGGCAAGGGCCGCGACGCCGACAAGCCGATCCTGCTCGGATCGGTCAAGACCAACTTCGGTCACCTCGAGGCCGCCGCCGGCGCTGCGGGTCTCATCAAAGTGGTGCTGGCACTGGGAGAGAACAAGCTCCCGCCGTCACTGAACTATGCCGGACCCAACCCGTACATCCAGTTCGACGCCCTGCGACTGCAGGTCATCGGAGAGGCCTCCGACTGGCCGCGTTACTCCGGTCATGCCGTCGCCGGCGTCTCGGGCTTCGGCTTCGGTGGCACCAACGCGCACGTGGTGGTGCGCGAGGTCACGCCCGAAGACCTCACCGAACCGGTCGCCCAGAACGCGGCCCCGGCCGCCCAGGCCACGGTCCAGGCATTCGTCGACGACGAAGACGACGAGGAGTACCTGACCGACGCCGAGCGTGCCGCGCTCGGGCAGCTCGCCACCGTGGCCGACGAGCCCGCGGCCGAGGTCGATCCGACCGAAGGCTTCGCACCGTGCAAGGCCGAGGGTTCGGTTGTCCCGCTGGTGGTCTCGGGGTTCCTGCCCTCGCGACGCCGAAAGTCGGCCGCCGACCTCGCCGACTGGTTCGAGACCGACGAGGCGAAAGCAACCCCACTCGTCGACATCGGCCGCACCCTGGCGCACCGCAACCACGGCCGGACCCGCTCGGTCGTGATGGCCCGTACGCACGAAGAGGCGCTCAAGGGCCTGCGTGCGGTGGCGGACAACAAGAACAACCCGCACGTCTACACCTGTGACTCACCGGATTCCGCGTCCGCGGTGTGGTTGCTGTCGGGCTTCGGGTCGCAGCACCGCAAGATGGCGAAACAGCTCTACACCGAGAACCCGGTGTTCGCCGCTGCGGTCGACAAGGTCGACGCGCTCGTCGAGAACGAACTCGGCTACTCCATGGTGGAGAAGATCCTCGACGATGCGATCACCTATGAGATCGAGACCTCGCAGGTCGGTATCTTCACCATCCAGATCGGACTCGCCGAGCTGCTACGCCACCATGGCGCGGATGCCGGTGTCGTGGTCGGGCATTCGATGGGCGAAGCCGCCGGCGCATACATCACCGGCGGGCTCTCGCTCGAGGATGCAGTGCGGGTCATCTGCCAGCGGTCCCGCCTGATGGGCGAAGCCGAGGCGACGCTGACCGGTGACGACATCCGACTAATGGCGCTGGTCGAGTACAGCGCGGACGACATCACCGACGTGCTCGTGGACTATCCCGACCTCGAGATCTGCGTCTATGCGGCGCCGACCCACACGGTCATCGGTGGACCCGAGCCGCAGGTCGACGCGATCGTGGCGCGCGCAGAGAGCGAAGGCAAGCTCGGTCGCAAGCTCGCGACCAAGGGTGCCAGCCACACGTCGCAGACCGATCCGCTGCTCGGTGAACTCGCCTACGAGCTCACCGGGATCGAGCCGCTGCCGCCGAAGATCGGTTTCTACAGCTCGGTGGACCGCGAGGCGTTCTACCGTCCGGGGCACGCACCCGTGCACGCGGTGGAGTACTGGACCAAGGGGCTGCGGCACAGTGTCTGGTTCTCCCAGGCGGTGTCGAAGTCCGTAGAGAACGGGCACACCACATTCCTGGAACTCTCACCGAACCCAGCCGTGCTGATCTCCGTTGCCGCGGTGACGTTCTCGGCCGGCATCCATGACGCCGAACTCATCGAGACGCTGCGCCGTAAGGAAGACGAGAGCTACGGCGTGATCAACGCGCTGATGAAGCTCTATGTCCATGGGCACGCCGTCGACGTCGGATCGTTGTTCGGGCAGGGCGATTTCGCCCACGTTCCGCGGACCCGCTTCGAGCGCAAACCATACTGGCTCACCGCGTCGATCTCGGGTGGTTCCGGCGAGGGCCGAATTCCCGGGTCACACGTGTCGCTGCCCGACGGCCGCCACGTGTGGCAGGTGGCGGCGTCCGCAGCCACCGACCTGACCGAGCTGGTGAAAGCCGCTGCCGAGCAGGTGCTGTCCGACGTGCGGGTCACCGCGGTCCAGCCGCATGGTGAGGCGCTCGGCGCCACGACATTGACGACCACGCTCGCTCCCCACCCAGGCGGAGGTGCCCTCCAGGTGCATGCCGCCCTCGGTGATTCGTTCCGGCTGTTGCTCGATGCCGTGGTCACCTCCGGTGCGGCCCTGACGGCTCCGGCTGTCCCCGCCTCCGCTGCAACCCAGGTCAGTGCGGAGAAGTCCGGTTTCGTCGACAACTCCGTCACCACCGACCCTGAGGTGTCCGAGGAGATCGGTGCCCGCTGGGACCCGGAATCAGGTGAGAGCGTCGATGATCGGCTGGCAAACATCGTCGCGGAGTCGATGGGTTATGAACCCGAGGACCTGCCCCGCGAGATCCCGTTGATCGAGCTGGGCCTCGATTCGCTGATGGCGATGCGCATCAAGAACCGTGCCGAGTGGGAGTTCGACATCCCGCAGCTGCAACTGCAGGCCATGCGCGATGCGAACCTGCAGGACGTCGTCAAGTTCGTCACCTACGCCGTGGAACATCGTGATGAGGTGCAGGCACTCGCTGCCGAGGCCGAGGGCAAGGGTGAGCTCGATACCGCTGCTCTGGCGCAGTTGATCGAGGCCGGTGACTCCAACGACGCGGGCGAGCCCGAGGCGCAGGCACAGGCGATCGTCGAAACCGAAGCGCACTCGGAACCCGCGGTAGTGGCCGAACCCGTGGTCGAGCCCGAACCAGTGGTCAAGCCCGAAGTGACTGCGGCACCAGCGAATCTGCAGAATCAGGCCGCGGTGGCGGCCGCAGCAGGCGCCGACGTCCCGCCCCGTGATGCCGCCGAGCGTCTGACCTTCGGCGTGTGGGCGGTGGTGACAGGTAAGTCTGCGGGTGGAATCTTCAACCCGCTTCCGGTACTCGACGACGAGATGGCCGAGAAGCTGACCGCCAGGCTCTCCGAGCGTGCCGGCGGCGAACTGGACATCGAGGACGTCATCGACGCCGACAACATCGAGACGATGTCGAACTACGTGCGCGAGCATCTCGAGGGCGGGCTCGTGGACGGATTCGTCCGCTACCTCCGGACACCGGAGAACTCGGATCGGACACCGGTACTGGTGTTCCACCCGGCCGGTGGTTCGACCGCCGCGTACGAGGCTCTGCTCAAACGACTTCCGGCCGACGTGCCCGTCATCGGGTTCGACCGAGTCGAAGGCACCATCGAAGAACGCGTCAAGCAGTACTACCCGAAACTCAAAGAGGTGCAGCCGGAAGGCCCGTACATCTTGGTCGGATGGTCACTCGGTGGCGCTCTCGCGTACGGCGCTGCGCAGTTGCTGACCGAGGCGGGCGACGAGGTGTCGTTCGTCGGTCTGATCGATGTGGTCCGCCCCCGCGAGCCCATCGTCGACACCCCGGAGGCCAAGCGGGCCCGGCTCGAGCGTTACTACGAGTTCGCCAAGCGCACCTACGGTCTCGACGATGCGCCGCTGCCGATGGAACGGCTGGTGCAGGCCGATGACGAGGGCCAGTTCCGGATCATCATGGAGATGCTCGCGATGAGCGATGCCAAGATCCCCGGCGGGATCATCGAGCACCAACGCACCAGCTTCCTCGACAACCGGGCCCTGACCACCGTCGAGCCGTCCAGGTACGACGGCAAGGTCATCCTCTATCGGGCCGAGAAGATGCACGAGGGTGCCATCGAATTGGAGCCGGCGTGGGCCGAGATCGACGAGGACGGCCGATGGGGTGAGGTCGTGGAGGATCTCGAGATCGTCCACGTCGGAGGCGATCACCTCGGCATCGTCGACGAGCCATACATCGGAATCATCGGTGCCGATCTGACCGCCCGGCTCGACGAACTCGCAGGGAAAGTGACCAAAGATTGACTGACACGACCGCCGGGAAGCTCAAAGAGCTCCTTGAAAAGCTCGAGTCCGCAAAAGAACCCGGTGGCGACAAAGCCATCGCGAAGCGCGCTGCAAAGGGCATCGGGTCGCCGCGTGATCGCCTGAACATGCTGTTCGATCCCGGTACCTTCGTCGAGATCGGGCAGCTGGCCAAGATGCCCGGCGCCGCCGACACCGGGTATGGCGACGGCGTTGTCACCGGCCACGGTTTGGTGAACGGCCGTCCCGTGGCGGCGTTTTCGCACGATCAAGCGGTCTTCGGCGGCACGGTCGGTGAGATGTTCGGGCGCAAGGTCGCGGCCATCATGGAGTGGGCGGGCAAGGTGGGTTGCCCGGTCGTCGGTATCAACGACTCGGCGGGCGCGCGCATCCAGGATGCCGTCACCTCGTTGGCCTGGTACGCCGAGATGGGTCGCCGTAGCGACCTGATCTCCGGGCTCGCCCCGCAGGTGTCGGTGATCCTCGGAAAGTGTGCGGGCGGAGCGGTGTACGGCCCGGCCAACACTGATGTCCTGGTCGGCGTCAAAGACCAGAGCTTCATGTTCGTGACCGGACCCGACGTGCTCAAGCAGGTGACCGGCGAGGACGTCACCCCCGAAGAGCTGGGTGGGTCGTTCAACCAGGCGCGCTGGGGCAACCTGCATCACCTGGCCGATGACGAGCAGGCCGCGTTCGACTGGGTTCGCGACTACCTCGAATACATGCCGTCGACCGTTCACGAGCGGCCACCGATCATCAACCCCGGGCTCGAACCGGAGATCACCGAGACCGATCTCTCCCTCAACACCTTCATGCCCGACAACGACAACGCCGGCTACGACATGCGCGACATCATCGTCCGGATCTTCGACGACGGTTCGTTTCACGAGATCGGTGAGCTCTATGCGTCCAACATCCTGACCGGGTTCTCGCGGATCGACGGGGCGTCGGTCGGGATCGTGGCGAACCAGCCGAACGTCATGTCCGGTGTGCTGGACACGGATTCGTCGGAGAAGGCCAGCCGGTTCGTCCGGCTGTGCAACGCCTACAACATCCCGCTCATCTTCCTGGTCGACACCCCGGGCATCCTGCCCGGACTGGAGGAGGAGCGGAAGGGCACGATCAGGCGCTCCGGACGTTTCCTCTACGCCTACGTCGAGGCCGACGTCCCGAAGATCACGGTGGTGCTGCGCAAGGCGTACGGCGGCGCGTATGCGGTGATGGGCAGCAAGCAACTCGGCGCTGACCTGAACTTCGCGTGGCCGACGGCCAAGATCGCGGTGATGGGAGCCGAGTCCGCTGCGGCCGTGCTCACCCGGCGGCAGACCGAGAACGCGACGCCGGAAGAAGCCGACAAGATCCGGCAGGATTTCATCGACTTCTACAACACGGCGATGGCCACCCCGTACCTCGCGGCCGAACGCGGCTACATCGATGCGGTGATCGAACCGTCGGAGACCCGCCTCGCGCTCCGGAAAGCACTGGCGCAGTTGAAGGACAAGCACGTCATCCGGTCGCCGCGTAAGCACCTGTTGATGCCGATCTGACAGCGCTCCTCCACAAACCCACCCGTTGCAGGCAAATCCAGGGGTTCGAGAGAACTGGGTTTGACCAGAACGGGTGGGTTTGTTGTCACCAGGCTCAGCTCGACTCGAGTTCTGCGTCCTCGTCGGGATGACGGATGTTGCCTGCGAACATCACGCCGATCGCGAACCCCATGATCGGGAACAGGTAGGCCCAGGTGAAGCCGATGTCGGGGAGGTAGCCGTCGTCACCGTCGACGAGTTCGGCGTTGTGCGGAACCAGCCAGACGGTGGCCAACACCGCGGTGCCGCCCAGTGTGCACCCGGCGACGGTCATGATGCTGAGGAACTCGCTGCGGGTGGCAGGACTCAGGTGTGAGGTGAACCGAATGGTCGCCCACCCGAACACACCGCCGCACAGGGCGAAGATCGGCGGCGTCAGCCAGATCAGCAGGGGCACCTTGAGGTTGAGGTCCTGGCCTCGCGGCACGTGGATCGTCGATTCCAGTCCGTCGACGTCCGGTGCGATGAAGTACCAGGCGACGACGGCGATGATGCCGATACCGAAACCCACCAGCGCTGCCTGAAGCCAGACGGCCCTCCACAACCGCTCGGCCATCACCCACACCCTCCCGCATCTTTCGATCCCGACTCAGTGTGGCATGCCCGCCGGAGACGAACGGCCGGGTTCAGTAACCCACAGCCCGCATCGGCGCCGGTGACCACAATCCCGAATGCGTGCTCGAACCCAGCTCGATCTGTGCAGGCTTCGCGGACGCGATCTCGGTGAACTGTTGCAGAGATCCCCAGTCGCGTCCCCAGTCGTTCCGCAGGTAGGACGGAATGATGGTGGGCCGCAGCATGGCCTGGGTGATGCCGAGTGGACCACCCGCATCACCCGACATCCAGGTCTGGCTGTTCTGTCTGGTGGCCTGGGCGTCGGGCAGGATGCGCCACTTGGGCACCTCCGTGACGCCGTACTTGACCGCCATGGGCTGCTGACATGGGAAGACCATGGCCGGCAACCAGTCGACCAGCACCGGATCATTGGTGCCGACAAGGTCATTGAGGGTGCGCAAGGTGGTGATGCGTGGAGGCGTGACCGCCAGCCACTGATCGGGAGCAAGCGAGGTGTCCTTGGCGATGATCCGCACGACCGATGCGCCCGGGGGAGCGTCGGAGAGCGGGAATCGCAGGTTACGCCAGATCGGCGGGTCACCGATGTCGATCGGCGTCATCTGGCCCATCGGTATCACGGTGTTCCCTGGTCCTGGACGACCGAACTCGGCGATCAGTTCCTGTCCGGACTGCACCACGCCCTCGCCGTCGACCGCGGTGACCCGGCCGGCCGCTGACAGGGTCATCAGAGGAGCTCCAGGCGCTGACGCCGGCATCTGATACCAGGCCGTCGTCAGGTCGCCTCCGGTGGATCCGAAGCTGCCGAGAACCGGTGTGACGGCGGGATTCAGACCGAACGGCAACCGTACGGTCGAACCGTTGACGCCCAGCGAGCCCTGCCCGCCGCCGGTACCGGCCTCGTCGGCATCGGTCGAGTCGTCATCGGAACCAGCGCCGGTCTGGGCGGTGTTCTGGGCCGCGGCGGTGTCGCTGGACTCCGTCGCGTCGACGGAGAGATCGTTCGGCACGCCATTGGGGGTGAACCCGGTCATGTCGGTACCTGCCAGCGCCTCGCCCGGCGTCAGGTCGGTCTGCCCCGCGACCGTTGCCGGCTGCAGCAGGCCCGTGTTCGGGTCCGGTTCCACGAGAACGTCATTGGCGAGCGCGCAGATGTCACCGCGCAGGGCATCGACGTTGGAGTTCAGCCACGACCAGCTATCCCTCTGTACGTACGCAGCCTTCGCGAACGACGCCATCATGAACAGCACCATCAGGCCCGCGAGCACGGGCATCGGGGAGAACGCCAAGCGGTGCAGGCGCTTTGATCCCTCGGTACGTTGATCGGCGTCGACGTAGTCGTCGCGGAAGTGCTGCCACAGACCGACCAGGGTGGTGGCCACGGCGATCACCAACACGATCCAGGTGACGCGGATGCCTGCGATCTGCGGCGGTTGGTCCCACCACGGGATGCCGTAGCTGGCCACGAACCACCAGCCGTTGGTGCCTGCGAAGGACAGAGCCACGACATAGAGGACAGCGGCGGCGAAGAACGTGCGATTGCGCCTGCGCCGCAGCAGGGCCGGCGCCATCATGGCACCGGCCGCCGCGGCCAGGGCTGCGCCGATCCCGGCGTAGACACCGAGGTGGTGTGTCCACTTCGTGGGGGTGAACGCGAGGAAGAACATGAAGCCGAACACGCCGGCGACCAGACGCCAGGTGGGCCCCTTGGCTATGCCCATGGGCTTGCGGCGGCGCAGCAGCATGAGCAGCACGACCATCAGGCACAGGAACGCCATGAGGATGCCGAAGCGCCGGGACAGCGTGCCGTCGGCGGTCGGCAGCATCAGGTAGTAGTAGCGGACCGGTTCCTGCCACCACTCGAGCGTTGGCCCGACCTCGGAGGCGACCTGCGACGAGGTGAGAATCGTCGAGAGCGTCTGGTCGGCGAAGATGTTGTACAACACGGCGGTTCCGGCGGCCAAGATCGGCATCAGCAAGGGCAGCAGGCCATCTCGATGCCTGCGGGCCATGATCCGGCGAAGCAGGGGACGGATACCGGCGAGGAGCAGGGCCACAGCCATCAGTCCACCGGGTGCCAGCGCCAGGGTGAATGCCGCGATGGTCGTCGCGAGGGCCAGTGGTAACAGTCGTCCGGTGGCGATCGACCGGTCCACCGACACCCAGGTCAGCAGGGCACCGACAGCCAGGGCCGGCTCGGGCCGCAGACCGTTGTTGTAGGGCATCCAGATGGCGAGGAAGACAAAGGCCGCCGACCACAGCGCCGGGGTCGAATGCCGCACTGTCCTGCCGAGACGTGGGATGACCTCGCGAGAGATGAGCCACCACCCGAGCAGGCCGAGCAAGAACGCAGGCAATCGCATCCAGGGGGCCGACAGGCTGACGTCGGCCATGGCCGAGATCACCTGATAGTGCCAGCCGAACGGATCCTGTGGCACACCGAAGTAGCGGTAGTAATTGTCGACGTATCCGGCCTCACCCGCAATGCGGCCGACCGTGAAGTTGTAGCCGTCGTCGGAGGTGTTGGACCCCATCAACCACCAGAACGCGAGCACGCCGAACACCACGACGTCCGAGATGCGGATGGTCCACCAACGAGCGGGCAGGAAGCGGTGATGGCCACGTCCGTCGCGTGCGTCGAGCAACGCCAGTGCCACCAGCGACAGCACGGTCATCGCGATCCCGATGACCATGGACAAGAATTTCAGGGTCGTCGGGGTGGTCACGAAGCGGGTGTCGATGGTGGCGTTGAACTCGAGTCCCGCCGGCGAGGTGCCTTCGGGTAGTTCGGTGAAGACACCCACGATCTGCGGCCGCAGATTGGGGTCGGGTACGTCGAACGAGAGCTGACCTTCGGAGCCGCCGTCGACTATCTCGCCGGAGGCGCCTTTGCCATCGGCGTTGAAGATGATGCGGCAGTTCGGATTCGACTGAGCGCTCGCGCGGTCGGCGGTCAGCAGTACGACGTCACGACCGGTGACGGTGATGCTGTCGGCGGTGGCCCGGATGAACAACCCGCGTGAGGTGGCCTCGGCGCCGCCGGTGGGCAGGGTCGAGAGCAGCACGCCCCCTGAGGCGGGTAGGTCGGCCGCGGTTGCACACGGCACGGACACCCGCAGGTCGGTGGGTACGAACGACACCAGCGGCGCGGCGACGTTGGTGACCGAATTGTCCTGCGGCCAATTGAGTTCTGCTGTGGTCTGTTTCACCGGCATCAACGGGCTCAGACAGGCCAGGAGAAATCCGATCAGACCCGCGACGACCGCGACGATCTTCACGTTTCGGTAGCCGGGACCGGCGAATCCGCGCACGGATCGGTTTTTACTGATGGTGCTTGCCTTTTCACTCATTGCTCTGCGGCACCACTCTCAGGGAGCCGGTACGGGCCCATCCCCACTTGCTCTGGGTGCCGGTGGTGATCGTCGCGGACGGTGCATCGGGCACCAGCGGGGTCAGTCGTTCCAGTGAGCCCCAGTCCCTGAACCAGTCGTCCTTCAGGTAGGTGGCGACGGTGTTCGCGCTGGTCATCGACTCACTCACCGCGAGCACGCCGCCGTCCTCGGCTGCCTGCCAGGTCTTGGACTGCGATGCCGCGGTGACGCGGTCCGGCAGGATCCGCCACTGCGGGATCTCGGCGACGCCGTCGGTGATCGCGAACGGGCGCTGGCACGGGAACTGGCTTCCGACGCTGAAATCGATGAGGGTCGGTGCCTGCGATCCGACCACGTCCTGCAGCGTCTGCAGTTGCGGAGCGCGCGGCGGGGTGATCGCCAGCCACTGCTTCGGGTTGACGTTGTTGTCTTTGGCGATGATCCGCATCGCGGTCGCGCCGGCGGGTACCTGATCCATCGGGACCCGCAGGTTGCGCCATGGCCGGTTCGGCTTGTCCGGACCCGGATCGATCGGCCGGATCAACGGCCCGAGTTCGGTGAAGGAACCGTCGGGTCCGCTCGCACCGAACTGCACCTGGAGCTGTTGCCCGAACGTCGACACACCTTCGTCGTTGAGGGTGAACACCGGTCCGGCGACACTGAACACCAGAAGCGGTGACGCGTCGCGGGCCGGCAACTCGTACCAGCCGGTCTCGAGGTTCGCCTCACCGCTGTCGTAGCCGTAACTGCCCAGCACCGGGGTGGTCGCCGGATCCAGACCGAACGGTAATGCGACCGTGGACCCGTTGACGGTTTCGGGGCCGATGCCTCCGGTGATGCCGGCGCCCGCACCGGAAACCACGAACGGCTTGTTGAAGCTGGCCGAGACGTTCATCTGACCTGGTCGGGCCGATCCGGCCTCGGGAGTCAGATCAGGCGCGACGCCGTCGGGGGTGAACCCGATCGGGTCGTCGCCTGCGAGGGCCTGCGACGCCGTGGCCCCACCCGCCGGGGTCAGCGTGCCCTGGTTCGGATCCGGTTCCACGAGAACGGCATCGGCCATTGCACAGCTGTTGCCGCGCAGGGTGTCGAGATTGGCGCCCAGCACGGTGTACGCCGGGTAGCGGGCCAGGGCGGCCTTGGCGAAGACCGCGAGCATGCAGATCACCATGAATCCGGCGATCAACGCGATCGGAGAGGAGGCAATGAACAGGCGCCGCCGATCGGAGCGGGCGGCGCGATCGGAACCGCTGTCGGCGCCGGAGTCGGTACTCGGTCCGGAGTCGTTGCGGCTGTGCGCAAGTCCCTTGTTCTCCACATAGTCCAGACGAAGGTGCTGCCACACCGCGACAGCCCCGGCGATCACAGCGAGGACGAGGAAGAGCGTCGACACCTCACGCCCCGCGATCACTGGAGCCTTGTCGAACCACGAGATCCCGAAGTCGAATGCCCAGGGCCAGGCGTTCTCTCCGGCCATGGCGGCGGCGAGGGCGAACATCAGACCCGCCACGAACACCGAGAGATTTCGCGTCGAGCGGGCCGCTGACTGGGCGACTGCGATGGTGGCCGTCGCAGCGAGCGCGGCGGCGAATCCGGCGAAGATGCCGAAGTGGATCGTCCATTTGGTCGGGGTGAACATCATCAGCAGCAGCGTGACCAGGGTGGCGCCGAGCACCCGCCACACCGGACCCGGATCGATCGCGCGGATCTTGCTGCGCCGCAACATGACCGCGAGAGTCACGAACACCGAGGCGAGGAGCAGCAGGACCGGGACGCGACGGGTCAGGGCGCCGTCATCGGTGGTGACGGTGAGGAAGTAGTACCGCAGGTACTCCTGCCACCACGAGATGGTCGGTCCGACGATGTAGCGGGTCCGCACGGCGTCGAACACGGTGGACAGGGTCTGGTCGCGGAAGACGACCAACACCACGAGGGACGCGGCGGCCATCGAGGGGGCCATCAGGGAGGCGAGCCGGAAGTAGCGGACGCGAGGTTCGGTGGTCGGGGACCGGTCACCGTGGTGATCCTCGCGGCTGCGTTCGAGAAGGATTCTGAGCATCGGCCGGGCGCCGACGATCAGGACCGCGAGGGCGATGACGCCCTGTGGGGCGAGAGCGAGCGTGAATCCGGCCACCAGCGCGGCCAGTGCCGCGGGCAGCAGTCGTCGCGTCGCGATGGCGTGCTCGACCGCCCACCAGGTCAGGAGCGATCCCAGGATGATGATCGATTCACTGCGCAGCCCGCTCGCGAACGGGATCCAGAAGGCTGTGAACACGGCGGCGGCCGCCCAGACGGCCCATGGGCTGCGCCGGACACCGGCACCGAGTCGCGGAAGCAGCACCCGCGACAGGATGAACCACGACGCGAGCCCCGCCAGCAGGGACGGGATGTGCATCCACAGTCCCGATGCGGACACCTGCGACCACATGGCCAGGAAGGAGTAGTACCAGTCGAACGGGGCCTCGGCGATGCCGTAGAAGCGGTAGTAGTTCGCCAGATATCCCGCACCGTCGGATGCGCGGCCCATGTTGAGGATGTAACCGTCGTCGGGCGATGCGGCACCGAGGAAGTGCCAGATCAGTAGGACCGCGGTGACGGCGAGGTCGCTGACCCGCGGCCGCAGGATCCGCTTCCAGGAGCGTTCGCCGACGAGCCGGTGGTATCCACCGATCCTGTCGAGAAGGGCCAGGCACACCAGTGAGGTGATCACGGCGATGACGCCGACGATCATGGCGAGCAGCTTGATGATCGACGGCGAGTTGGCAAAGCGGGTGTCGACAACGGTGGTCACCGAGAGGCCCTGCTGCGCAGCTGCATTGACCTCGGCGGTCGACAGCGATGTGAAGATGCCGTCGAACTGCGGGCGCTGGTCGATGCCGAGCGTGGTCGCCGGTCCCAGTCCGACGAACTCGGCGCCGACACCGCCGGGGCCCGACCAGATGTGGAGTTCGCGGCACTGCGGCGATCCCACCTCGGTACGTGGGGCACTGGCGGCTAGTTCGTTGCGGAAGATCACCGAGACCGCGGTCGGGGAGGCACCCACGACCAGAGCGTTCTGGTTGAAGCTCTGAGCTGCCTGCGGCATGGTCGCCAGGACCAGCCCACCTTCGGCGCCGAGAGTGTCGATCAGCGTGCAGGGAATCCTCGCATCGAACGTCTTGGGGGTCTGGGCGATGAGCGGAGCGGTGACCGATGCGGTCTCACCCGACAGGGCTTGCCCCTGTGGCCAGTTGATCGTGGAGGTCGACTGATTGACGGGCAACAACGGGGTGATCGCACACAAGACGATTCCCACCAGACCCGCGACAATTGCGGCCCAACGGACAGTCCCCGCACGGGGGATGTGAGAGGACACAGGCACGAGCAACGATGGTATTGCACAGACCTGAGAGTTCTAACCTGCCCCGAGCGTGCGAGGAGATCGCACGCTCTGCTCACCGCCGCAGGCCAGGTGAGCGGCGCGCGGACTCAGTATCGGATCGGTGCCGGACTCCACAGACCGGAGCGGGTGGCCTTGCCGAGGTCGAGCTCCGCCACCTCTGCGGGCTCGCCGTAGGGCTCGTAGCTGACCAGTGAGCCCCAATCCCGACCGATGTCACCCTCTAGATAGGAGGGCACCGTGGTCTTGTCCAGGGCGACCTCGATCCAGCCGAGTGGCCCACCACCGAACGCGTCCTGCCAGGCACCGACGGCGGCGGACAGGTCGGCACCGGGCGCGATCCGCCATTGCGGAATCTCCGCGACGCCGTTGAGGTGGTCGAACGGTCGCTGACACGGGAATGCCAGGCCGCTGGTCCAGTCGATCTGGACAGGATCGGTGCTGCCGACCATGGACTGCAGGGTCTGCAGTCGTGGCGATCGGGGCGGGGTGAGGCCGATGAAACTGTCCTGGGCGAGGTTCTCGTCCTTGGCGACGATGCGGATCGCCGTGGTGTCGGCGGGGAACGAGCTGCGGTAGGTCCGCAGATCGCGCCATGACGGACGCGGGCCCGGGTCGATCATGTCGACCTCACCCGCCACCGCGAAGTCCTCGTTGGCGGAACCCGAACCGGTCGAGTACTCCATCTTGACGTTCTCGATGTCGAACTGACCGGCGACGGCCATCGTCACCAACGGGGTGTCTGCGGCCTTCGGCGGCAGGCGGTACCAGGACGAGGTCAGGTAGGCGGGGAACTGGTTGTCCTGCGAGTAACTACCGAGTACGGGGGTCAGTGCGGGGTCGAGGCCGAAGGGCAGCTTCGCGGTGCTGCCGTTGATCCCGGCCTGGTCGGTCTCGCCGCCACCGGTGCCACCGGCGTTGGAGTTGAGGACGTCGGGGGAGATCGCGACGTTGCCGCCGAGCACGCCGAGACTGCCGGCGCTGGCCGTCGAGTCGAGGGTCAGGGGCAGACCGTTCGGTGTGAAACCGGAGGTGGCCGTGGCGTCGGCGCCCGGGTCGGCCGGTCCGATGAGGCCGCCGGCGATGTTGCCGTCGACGGGCGTGAGGATGTCGGCGGAGGGGGTCGGCTCGACGAGGACCTTTTCGGCCATGCCGCAGGTGTCGCCCTGCAGAGCGGCCACGTTGGAGGTGGGGATCGAGAACGATCCACTCTGTTTCACGCCGGCACCGACAGCGGTGCCGATCTGGAACAGGACGAGGAACGCGCCCGCGACAGCCAGCGGTGCGGTGGCGAGAGTGCTGAACCAACGACGCCGCGGAGGGGTACCGGCTTTGGCGGGGGTGTCGGGCGTGAAGGGTTCTCGGAAGTGGAACCAGAACGCCACGAGCAGCGCGGCCACGCAGAGGTACAGCAGGGCGCTGCCCAACGCGACCCCGAAGCGAACCGGAAGGGCACCCCACGGCATGCCCCAGTTGGAGTAGTAGAAGAAGGCGTTGGGCGCGGTGAACGCGAGTCCGGTGATGAACAGGACCAGTGCGATGAACAGCATCCGGTTGCGCCGGGCGTGCATCGCCTCGGCGCTCACCGCGATCGCCGCGATCGCCGCCAGTGCCGCGGCGAGGCCCGCGAAGACACCGAACTGGTGGGTCCACTTGGTCGGGGTGAACATCATGAAGATCAGCGACGCGAACGTGATGCCGACGATGCGCCTGGACGGGCCGAGAGCGGTTCCGGGGATGCGACTCTTGCGGATCAGCATCGCGCCCGAGACCACCAGGCCCACCAGCATCGCGAGGACGGCGAATCGCCGGGACACCGACCCGTTGGCTGAGAACTCGAAAAGTGCTGAGTAGCGGTCGATCTCGTTGTACCAGTGCAGCGAGGGTCCGAGTGCGGACTTCATCCGCGTCGACTGGATGAATGCGGCCAGGGTCAGATCGGAGAACACGACGAAGATCACGAAGGTGCCGGCAGCCAGTACCGGCGCGAGCATCGCGAGGTAACTCTTTGCGTCTGCGCCGATGGCTCTGGCGCGCTTGATCAGCGCCATCACCATCGGTCGGGCACCGGCGATGAGTGCTGCGACGGCCATCAGTCCGGTGGGTCCGGCTGCCAGGCTGAAAGCGCCGATGGTGCAGGCCACCGCGGCGGGCAGGGTTCTGCCGGTGGCGATCGCCCGCTCCACCGAGCACCACGTCAGCAGCGCGCCGAGGCAGATGATCGGCTCTGGACGCAGACCGTTGTTGAACGGGAACCAGGAGGCCAGGAACACGAACGCGGCCGTCCACGGCACGATGCGGTTGACGGTGGCCGCGCGACCGAGCCGGGGGAGCACCTCGTGAGAGATGATGAGCCACACCAGGATCCCGCAGGCCAGGGCGGGCAGGCGCATCCACGGACTTGCCGTGGTGACGTGTGCCAACCAGCCGAACACCTGGTAGTACCAGCCGAAAGGTGCCTCCGGGGCGCCGTACCAGCGGTAGTAGTTGGCTGTGTAGTCGGCGTGCTCGGCCACCCGCGACATCGTCAGGATGTAGCCGTCGTCGGAGGTGTTGGGGCCGACGATGTGCCAGATCAGCAGGGCTCCGATGACCACGGCGTCGCGAGCGTTGAACTTCCACCAGCGCGCGGGCAGGAAACGGCGGTGCTTGCGTCCGTCCGTGCCGTCGAGGACCGCGAGCGCACCGAGCGAGATGATGGTGCACAGCACTCCGACGGCGATGGCGAGCCACTTCAGCACGGTCGGGGCGGTGCTGTAGCGGTCGTCGATCGTGGCGTGGGCCTCCAAGCCCGGTACGGATGCGGCATCCCCGGTCAGATCCGTGTAGATCCCGGTGAGCTGGGGGCGTTGGTCACCGTCGGTGATCTCGCCGACCACGGGTTCGCCCTCGGCGTTGGTCAGGCCCACGAACTCGGCGCGCACCGACGTCGCGGTGGCCGTGACGACGATCTCCCGGCAGTCCTGGTCGTCCATCTGGGCGAGGGTGGCCATGGCGACCGGGGTGTTGCGGACCACGACCTCCACGGACTGCCGGTCGAGCGCATCGGTCGCCTGACCGGATTTACGGACGAACAGACCTCGGGCAACCGCCTTGTCGGCTTCCTTCGGCAAGGTCGAGACCAGCACTGTCTGTCCCGGAGCCGTCAACTGCCGGACTGCCGAACAGGGCACGGAGATCTCGAGATCCACGGGCACGTAGGAGACGAGTGGCGAGAGGACCGACTGAAGCTTGTCCTGCTGCGGCCAGTTCAGCTCGGCGGTGGTCTGGTTGACAGGTAGCAGCGGTGTCGCCAGGGCGAGGACGAGGCCGATCAGGCCGGTGACGATCGCGGCGATCTTCGCAAATCGGACCCGGTCACCCCCGGATGGCGACCGGGTCGTTCCAGTCGCGTTGTCAACGGCGTCAGCAGGCACAAGGCAAGATGCTATCGCTCGCCGCGTGTGGCGATGGTCCGCGGTCACGCGCGGCGCCATACAGTTGCACGATGACCTCGAAGCCGCCCATCCTGCTGCTGAACGGACCGAACCTGAACACGCTCGGCGTCCGTCAGCCGGAGGTGTACGGGACAGCCACGCTCGAGGATGTCGTCACGCTGGCCACCGAGGTCGCCGAGGAGCTCGGGTGGACGATCGACGCGAGGCAGACCAATCACGAGGGCGAGATGCTCGAGTGGATCCACGCAGCGCGCGGAACCGTCGCCGGCATCGTCATCAATCCGGGGGCGTGGACGCACACCTCGATCGCCCTCCGCGACGCACTGTCGGTTCCGGAGGTCCCCATCATCGAGGTGCACATCAGCAACGTGCATGCCCGTGAGGAGTTCCGTCGTCACTCGTATGTCTCCGGCATCGCGGCCGGGGTGATCGCCGGTGTGGGCATCCGGGGGTACGAGTTCGCGATCCGCCATCTTGCCGATCTGATCGCGTGAAGGCCCGGCGATTAGATCATTCGACGTAACATGTGATCAGCGTCACACCTGGTGTCTCCGGCGCAAGTCATACCGGACCAAACGCCCACAGTCGACCTGACGTCGGCCCAGTTCACCGGCCCGCTGAGGGAAATGCGGGAAGGGAATGGCGCCGCCCTCGGTTATGCTCCTGCAGAACCAATGCGTCCACTCGGACGTCAGTTGGTGAACGCGATGTGTCGGGGCCGTTATCTGCGCGCGGTAGTTTCGCATTCGATCCCCAAGGCGGATCGGGGCGTGAGAGTCGGTCGGCAGTTGGAGGGTATATGCGGGAGGTCTTGTATGGCGCCCCGTGATAGTCGCCGCACCTATGACCCGCCCCAGAGCGCCGCGACGCCGCAGGGCCGGGCCGATTCGGGCGAGATCGACCTGGTCGCGCCGGACCTCGACCCCCGGGAGCTCGAAGCCTTCGAGTCCGAGCTCAAACAAACCGGATTTCGTGCAGTGGTCACCCGGGTCAACCGGTATCTGGCCCGCCCGCGCTGGTGGGTGGAGGTGCTACTCCTCGGAGCTCTCTACGCTGTCTATTCGGTCATCCGTAACAGTGTGGGTGAGGTCGCAGACCAGGCCTACCGCAATGCCTACGAGATCCTCCGCATCGAAGACGCCTGGCACTTCGCTCTCGAGCGACCGCTGAACGAGCTGGTCCACACGACGTCGTGGCTCGCCAACATCGTCGCCCTGCAGTATGCAACGCTGCACTTCCTCGTCACGCCGGCCGTACTGATCTGGCTGCTCTTCCGACGCAAAGACCATTACCGCAAGGTCAGTGGGACCTTGGTGCTGTGCACCGGACTCGCTTTGTTCGGCTTCTACTTCATGCCCACCGCGCCCCCACGGTTGCTGCCGGGCGAGGGCTTCGTCGACGTGATGGCGCAGACCTCGTCGTGGGGCTGGTGGCCGGAGTCCGGCGCACCGGGTAGCGATGCGATCTCCAACCAGTTCGCGGCGATGCCGTCTCTGCACTGCGCCTGGGCGACCTGGTGCGGACTGGTGCTGTTCTTCCTCGCCAAATGGCAGTGGCTGCGAATCCTGGGCCTGATCTACCCCTTCACCACGTACTTCGTGGTCATGGGTTCGGGCAACCATTTCATCCTCGATGTCATTGCCGGGGTGGCGCTGCTCGCCGTCGCCGCCGCGATCGTCTACGCCCCCACCCTCCTGCGGTGGTGGCGCGGCAGATCCGCGGATGCGCCGGCCGGGGCGGGAGTCCCGATCGGATGAGCCTCTCGGTGGCCCTGCCTGCGATCCGCTGGCGGGGCCTGCTTCCGCTTGGGGTCGCGCTGATCGCCATCGTGGCGCTGTTTCTCGCTCATCCCACCGTCGGGGACCTGCAGGCGGCGATCGCGCGGGAGGAAGCCGCTCGGTCGGGCGTCGGCCTCGGCTACTGGTTCGGCTGGTACGGCGGCGTCTCGCCGGGCAGTTACTCCCTGATCGTTCCGGCTCTCTCGACCGTCACCGGGTCGCTGTTGTTGCTGTGCCTGGCGACCGCCGCGATCGCATTGCTGGCTTTCCCCCTGTCCAAGGGTGCGGCGCACCCCACCGTGCTCGTCTGGGCGATCACGGTGGCCGCGGTGCTGAACATGCTCTCCGGCCGGGTGGCCTTCGCGGTCGGCGGGGCCATAGCACTGGCAGCAATCGTCGCCTTCAAGAAGGGCTACCGATCGCTGACGGTGATCGGACTGCTCGTCGCCGGGTTGGCGAGCCCACTCGCGCCCGCGTTCGTCGGGTTGGCGGTGCTCCCGTTCGCGGCCGGGCGTGACGCCGCGGCACGGCGGGCGTGGTGGGTCCTCGGGGGTGCGGCGCTGGGTGTTGGTGTTCCGTTCCTGATGTTCGGCAATCCGGGTTCGCAGGGATTTCCGGCGACGACCCTGTTCTGGGTGGCGGCCATCGCCGTCGGCACCGGCGTGGCGCTGACGGTTCCACCTGCGCGCTGGATCGTGCCACTCGCCGGCGCGGTCGCGATCATCATGTTCCTGGTCCCCACCGGGATCGGGTCGAACCTGAGCCGGTTCTTCGCGCTGGTGCTGCCGTGCCTGTGCCTGTACTACTCGCCGAAGTCGCTCAAGTTCTTGGCGATCGCGCTGGCGCCCGCGCTCATCTATGCCACGTTCGTGGCCACCGCGGATCAGGTGGTCGGTGCCGACTCCGGCGAGAGCGATACCTCGTACATCCCGCTGCGCTCCCAGTTGGTGGCGCAGTCGAACATCGCGAACCATCGCGTGGAACTCGTGGACGCCCAAACGCATGCCGGCTCACACAAACTGGGCATGACCATCAATCTGGCGCGCGGCTGGGAAAATCAGTCGGACTCACGATTCAACCCGATCTTCTACGACGAGAATGCGCTGACACCCGAGTCGTACCGTCTCTGGCTGTCGGAGAACGCGGTGGCCTTCGTTGCCGTGTCGGCCGATCCGCTTCGCCAGATGAAGGCCGAAGCAGCGCTGGTCGAGTCGGGTCTGCCTTACCTGCAACGGATCTGGGGCAACGACAAGTGGGAGCTCTACAAGGTCGACGATCCGCAGCCGATCGTGCCCGCGCCCCTCACCGTCGTTGAGTCGTCGCCCGCGAAGATGGTCCTCGACGTCCCCGACACCACCATCCATCCGGTTCAACTGCGCCACAACAAATACCTGGTCGCCCGCAGCACCATCGACGAGAACCTCTACGCCTGCATCCAGACCACGCCCGACGACTGGATCACCTTGCAGGCCCCACTACCCGGCCAATACGTCCTCGAAGGCCTGCTCTCCGTCCGTGGTGTGGTCGGAGCTCAGCCCCCGGACTGCGCGCCCAGGTAGGACAAAAGCACACGCTTGAGTCATAAACACACGTTGCAACGTGTGCCTATGACTCAACGATGTGCATCTGTGGGGTGGCGGGCTACTTCCTCACGACGAGGACGAAGGGGCCGATGGTGGTGACCGTGAAACGCGGATCGTCGAAGACGTTCTGGTTGAACGTCACCGTGTACCGGCGGACGTTGGGGTCGTTCGGGTACACGTCCTCGGCCAGCCTCAGGTCGTAACCCTGCGGGCTGTACCGGAACAGGAACACCGTCGGCGGCCGCCAGGGTGTTGCGTCGAGCTGTTCGATGAGGCTGTCGGCGGTTTGTGCCTGCGACCACGTCTCGATGGTCGCCGCCCGTTTGTCGAACTCCGCCAAGGGATTCGCGTAGTGCGACGTGAGTCCCTGGAAGCCGAGGTACGGGTAGATCGAGAGGAAACCGTAGTCTGCGGTGAGTACCACGACATCGTCCTGGGGCCGGCCACCGGTCTGCTCGCCGATGGCGGCGCTGATCTCCGGGAAGTACGCCTGCGCGCCGGGGGGACGCTGATCGGCGCGTACGCCGTAACCGTCGGTGTCGGTGTAGGCAACGGTGATCTCGGAGGCGAGATGACCAGGGATGCTCTGCGCCACCGCGATTGCCGCACCGGCGGCCAGTACGCCGACGACCGTCCGGACATCGCCGAATCGGCGGACGGCGAGGGTAGCGAGTTCAGCGAAGCCGTACACGCCCGCGACCCCGAGGACCACCACCAGCACCGGTTCCATCCGAAACGAGAGCAGCGTGGTGCCCACCGCGGTCAGTGCCATCGACAGCAGGCAGAACAGATAAATCGAGACGACGGTGATGCCGAAGGTCAGTGCGACTGTGCGGGTCCGGAATCGCAACACGATCCAGGCCAGCCCGACCATCGTCAGTGCACCGACCAGGGACCAGTGCAGCATCGGTGTCGGGAGCACGGCCCCCGAGCTCGGTAGATAGTGTTCGGCAGTGCCGCCCGAGGCCGGTTTGTTCTGCAGTCGTGCCCACAGGTAGGGGGCCCACACGATCAAGGCCACGAGTCCGGCGACCACCGCCATGGCCGCCAGTCGGGCGCCGTGGATCAGGACTGCTCGCCATCGCCGCGATCTGACGGTGGACCGATGGGTTGTCTTGTTGGACAGCCCGAACCAGGCCGATGCGGCCAGGTACACCGCCATCAACACCGCGGTCAGTGCATACAGTCCGGTGTAGAGCGTGTAGAAGGTGGCGCTCACGCCGAGGAACAGGCCCCCGGCAACTATCGCGGGCCTACTTCCCGAGCGCAGTCCGTGCAGGATGGTGATCAGCATCGGTGCACCGAGGATGACCAGGACAGCCGCGTATGGCTCGGGGCTGACGTACATCAGCGTCAGGATCGTGGACGCGAGGGTGACTGCGATCGCCCGATCGGTGCGGATCATGCGCTGCCACAGTGCCATCGCGATGGCGGCGGCGACGGCGATCGAGATGATCGCCCACGGTTTGAACGCTTCCCACCCGGGTTGTCCGGTGAGGCTTGCGTAGCGGCCGCCCAGCCAGAACCAGCCGGCCGGGTAATACGGCGGTAGGTCGGCGTACGTCATGTCGGCCAGCCGCGGACTGTTGGTGAGCCGGGTCAGGTACTCGGTCCGGAACTGCTGATCGACGGAGATGCCGAACAGGTACAGCTTGGTCGCGCCGAGCGGCATCGCCAGCGTCACCGCGGCGAACGCCGAGATGCCCACCCACGACAGCGGTTTGATCGCCCACACGGCCTTACCGACCCGGGAGAGCACCACTGCGACGAGAAGCAACGCGATGGCCACCACTTGTCCGGTGGTGGTCAGCGCCGTCTCGACGTTGGACGAGTTGAACGCCGGCCACTCGACCCTGGCGATCACTGCCAGGCCGGCTCCCGCCACGACGAGCGCAACTATGGCCGCGCCGATCAGGTTTCCGATCGCTGACAGATGTTTCGGCATGGGTCAGATGGGCAGTTTGCGGAAGATCGGCCGCGGGATGTGGCGGAGGATGATCATCACGAAGCGGAAGGGGCCCGGAGCCCAGACGAGCTCTTTGCCCTTGTCGGCCGACGCCACGGCGAGCTTGGCCACGTCTTCTTTGTTGACGGTCAGCGGCGCTTCCTTCACATGCGCCGACAGCCGGGTGCGCACCATGCCCGGTCGGATGACGAGGACGCGGATGTTGTACTCGCGCAGCGCCTCTCCGAGTCCGAGGTAGAAGCCGTCGAGGCCGGCCTTGGACGACCCGTATACGAAGTTGCTGCGTCGCACACGCTCGCCGGCGACCGAGCTCATCGCGATGATCTGGCCGTGGCCCTGCTCGCGCATCTTCTCGCCGAGGAGCACTCCGACGGAGACCGCCGCGGTGTAATTGATGTTGGCGGTGAACACGGCCTTGCGCTGGTCTTGCCACACCTCTTCGTCGACGCCTTGGACACCGAAGGCCACGATCGCGACGTCGATGTCGCCGCCGGCGAACGCCTGGGCGATCACCGCGGGGTGGGTGTCGGGTGCGAGGGCATCGAAGTCGATGCGCTCGACGGAAGAAGCGCCCGCCGCCTTGATCGTCTCGACCGCGGCGTCCCCGGCAGGGTCGCCGGGCACGGTGGCCAGGACCACCCGCATCGGGCCCTTCTTGAGGTACTCGGATGTGATCGCGAGTCCGATCTCCGAGCTACCGCCGAGAACGAGGATCGACTTGGGTACGCCTACGGCGTTGATCATGAATGTTCCTGTCGTTGAGAAGAATCGTGGGTGGCTGCCGGAGGGGCTCAGTCGAGTTCGAGCCGGCGCGCCATGTCGGAGATGAAGACTCCGGTGGGGTCGATCTTGCGACGGGTGGCGATCCACGAGTCGATCTGCGGGTACATGGCGTGAAAGTTCTGCGCAGACGTGCGCGAATCTTTCGCGGTGTAGAGGCGTCCACCCATCGCCATCACCCTGCGGTCGAGCTCGTTGAGGTACTCGCCGAGGCCGCGCTTGACGGGGAAGTCGAGACACACGTTCCAGCCCCGGAACGGAAAGCTCAGTGGCGCTTGGTTTCCCTCGCCGAAGAGCTTGATGACGTTGAGGAAGCTCACGTGGCCCGACGCCTGGACATCGGCGATGATCTTCTTGAACTCATCCTCGTTGCCGGTGGGCACGATGAACTGGTACTGGGTGAAGCCACCGGTCCGTCCGTACGCTCGATTCCACTCTCCGAAGATGTCCAGGATGTGGTAGAACTGCGCCAGATTCTTGACCTGGCCGGTCTTGTTCGACCCCATCCGGTAGTAGGCCTCACCGACGATCGAGAAGTCGAACTTGTTGGCCAGGCCATTGGGGAAGATGTCCGGGAACGTCACCAGCGGTTTGCCGTTGAACTTGAGCGGATCCTTCTGAAGCTTGGCCGGTAGTTCGTCGAGGCGGGCCAGATTGCCGCGGCTGAACGAACCACGGCCGAGCTTCGGTGGCTTGCTGATCGAGTCGAACCAGCCCGAGGCGTACTCATAGCCGTCCTCGAAGCCGTCTTCGAGGTGCAGTGCGATGGTCTCGTCGAGGCTGTTCGTGGTGGCGGTGTCGGCGATGAAGTAGGCGCTCTCGGTCCGCTTCATCTGCACTTTGGCGCGCAGGATGATGCCGGTCAGGCCGATCCCGGCGACCGTCGCCCAGAAGAGCTCGCCGGCGGGGTCGTCCGAGCTGCCCCCTGGGGTCAGGGTGAGGATGCGTCCGTCGGCCACCAGCAGCGTGATCTCGAGCACGTGCTGTCCGAACGTGCCTGCGCTGTGATGATTCTTGCCGTGGATGTCGTGGGCGATGGCTCCGCCGATCGTGACCTGCCGGGTGCCCGGGAGTACCGGCACCCATAGCCCGAAGGGGAGAGCGACGGCCATGAGCTCGTCGAGGGAGACGCCGGCGTCCAGATCGACGACCCCTGTGGCGTCGTCGATCGAGTGGATCCGCTTGAGCATCGTCATGTCGATGGTCAGACCACCGATGTTCTGCGCGGACTCGTTGTAAGAGCGTCCCAGCCCGCGGGCGATGACGCCACGGCGAAGGTAGGACGGCTTGTCGGCGTTTGCGTCCGCGACCTGCGCGAGCGCCTTGGCGATCACCTCGACATCGGGTGTCGCCAGCACGTGACCCTCGATCGGCGTCGTGCGGCTCCAGCCGACGAGCTTGCGGGTTTCAATGGGCAATTCAGCGGTAGACATCGCAGCAGAGCCTACCGCTCCGGAGACGAAGCGAAGCGGAGCTCGACCCTTAGAGGGAGACGAAGCGAAGCGGAGCTCGACCCTTAGAGGGAGACGAAGCGAAGCGGAGCTCGACCTGGCTGCTCGCAATATGACAACGAGCGGTGTAAGAATCCCACTATGACCTCACGATCTGTGTTCATCACCGGAGCGGCCGCCGGGATCGGCCGCCACACCGCCCTGACCTTCGCGCGCAAGGGCTACTCCATCGGCGCGTACGACATCGACGAGGCGGGACTCGCCACCCTGGCCGATGAGGTGAAGGGTCTGGGTACCCAGATCGTCACCGGCCACCTCGACGTCACCGATGCCGAAGAGTTCACCGCACGTCTCGACGAGTTCGCCGCGGCCAACGGCGGCCGGCTCGACGTGTTGATCAACAACGCGGGGATCCTGCTGGCCGGCCCCTTCGAAGAGATCCCGCTGGCCACCCAGCACAAACAGATCGACATCAACATCAAAGGCGTCACAAACGGCTGCCACAGCGCATATCGCCATCTCAAGGCGACACCGGGCTCGGTGGTCGTCAACATCGCGTCCGCCTCGGCGATCTACGGCCAGGCAGAACTGGCCAGTTACAGCGCCACCAAGTTCTACGTACGCGGGCTGACCGAGGCCCTCGACATCGAGTGGGGCCCGCAGGGGATCCGGGTCGTGGCGATGTGGCCGCTGTTCGTCCAGACCGCGATGACGGCGAACGTCTCCACCGGCACCACCAACTCACTCGGCATCAAGCTCGGGCCGCAGGATGTCGCGGACGCGATCGTGGCTGCGGTCGAGGAGAGCAAGGTCGACAAACTCATCCACCGCGTCCACTACGCCGTCGGGAATCAGACGCGGGCGATGTCGCTGGGATCGCGGTTCTCGCCGGCCTGGCTGACCAGGGTGGTCAACAAGAAGCTCGCGCAGCCGCACTGACAGGCGATCAGACCTCGAGCACGGCTGATGCGGCGTTGTGGCCGGGAATGCCGCTGACCCCGCCGCCTCGCCGTGCTCCGGCGCCTGCGATCAGCAGCCTCCGATGCCGGGTCTCGACACCCCAGGTGCCGACCTCGGCTGCGGTTTCGGCCCAGGGCCACTGGAGTGGCCGGTGGAAGATGTTCCCACCGGGTAGTGCCACGGCGTCCTGGAGTTCGAGCGGCGACTTCGCCTCGATGCAGGGGGCGCCCGTCGAATCGGTCGCGATGACATCCGAGATGGGTTCGGCAAGGACGGAATCGAGCGCCGCGAGGGTCGCCGCGACTGCTTCGTCCTTGGCCGCTGGCCGGCTGAAGACGCCGGGTGGCATGTGCAGGCCGAAGAGGGTGAGCGTGTGCATGCCGGTGAGTCCTGGGCCGAGAATGCTGGGGTCGGAGAGGGTGTGGCAGTAGATCTCGCTGGGTGGCAGCGACGGGATCTGCCCGCGTGCAGCTTCCTGGTACGCCTGCGCGAGTGCGGCGAAGCCCTCGTGGATGTGGAACGTACCCGAGAATGCGACATCTGGGGGAGTCGCGGTGTCGCGTAGTCGGGGGAGCCTGCGCAGCAGCACGTTGATCTTGAGCTGTGCTCCTTCCGGCGCAGCGCTCGCGCTGAGCGGCTCGTCGAGGAGCCCATCGAGAACGGCTGGGGCGCAAGCACCCAGGATGTAGTCGGCGGAAGCGGCGCCGTCCCGCCACCCGACGCGGCCGGTATCGGGGTCGATGTCCGTGACCTCGACCCCGGTGCGGATTTCGGCGCCTGCTGCCACTGCCGCGGCCGCGAGCGCTTCGGACACCGCGCCCATCCCGCCGACCGGCACGTCCCAGTCCCCGGTGCCTCCACCGATCAGGTGGTAGAGCAGACAGATGTTCTGACGCAGCGACTTCTCGTC
This sequence comes from Williamsia soli, assembly GCF_017377795.1. Taxonomy (GTDB): domain Bacteria; phylum Actinomycetota; class Actinomycetes; order Mycobacteriales; family Mycobacteriaceae; genus Williamsia; species Williamsia soli. The sequence goes on from NZ_JAFRDR010000005.1 coordinate 170,179, forward strand.
CATGTCCGCGAACGTTCCGATCAGGCCGTCGGTGGCCACGATTCCGCGCACGATGTCGTCGGCGAAGGTGTCGGCGATGATCTCTCCCGCTGGTTGCGTCGTCAGCCGCTCCCACAGATCCCTCGCGTCGCGATCACCTCCGGCGATGGACGCCATCTCGTCGGCACCGACCAGTGGCTTCAGCATGGTCGGGAAGACGCCTTCGGCGATCGTCGTCATCGAACCGTAAAACCTCTGCCAGGCAGTGAAGTCCGAATCAGAGCCGGTCGCGGCGCGAAAGGACGCCGCGGTCACGGACTCATCGGCGGTGTCGACGAGCAGCCCGCGGGTGGGATCTCCCGGGAGTGGGGTGTACGACGAATACCGCCGCCGGATCAGCGTGATGTCGAGGCCGAGATCGGTGATGATCTGACGTGGCATCAGGGACACCAGGTACGAGTACCTCGACAGCCGGGCGTCCATCCCGGGGAACGGCCTCGCCGACACCGTCGCGCCCCCGAGGTGATCGGACCGCTCCAGCACCAGCACCCTGCGTCCAGCCCGTGCCAGATAGGCCGCGGCGGTCAGCCCGTTGTGGCCCGCGCCGATCACGATGTCGTCATAGGACTGCATGGTGACCATGATGCCGTCAACGGTGGCTCGATGGACCGGGTCCTGGCAGTGGCTATGTGTGGCTACCGATCCCGCGAGGTTCATTCTTGTTTTATTCGCGTTTGTTTACGAACGTCACGCTCATTGATTGCCGTGGCGTATTGTATTTCTTGAATGCATTGTGCCGAATTGGAGGATTGCCGAATGAGTACCTGGGGAATCGGGGCGTTCGACAACGATGATGCGGCCCAGTGGGTGGCGAAGTTCGACGCAGCTCCCTCTTCCGAACGCGTGAACGTGGTGCGGAACGCACTGCGAGGCGTTCTGGAGCATGATCACACCGACCAGGAGTTCGCAGCTGTCGCGGCTGCCACGGCGGTGGCGTCGAGCCTGCCGGGTGGGCCCTTGCTGGCCCCCGACTATGGTCCGAACCGGCACCTGATCGAGCAGTTTCGCGCGCCCGACGACCTACCTGAGCTGGCGATTCGCGCACTGGAGAGGGTCAAGGGTCCACAGTCGCAGTGGTCGGGTCTGTGGTACCGGGCAGGTTCACTCGACGACGCGGTAGCGGTGATCGACGCCATCATCGACGAACTCGAGCTGCGGACGGCGCTGCCGGACTATGTTGCGCTCAGCGCCTGACTGATCAGGCCCGGAGTTCGACCTACCGCATCGCGAAGTTCGGCACCTGAGATAGTTCCGTGATACGCGCTGTGAGGGCGCCGAATGTGTGTATTTCGGTCACAGACCGCGCAGTTTTTCGAGGAGAGTCTCGGCGGCCTTGGCCAAGAATTCATCCTGACTGTCGCCACCGATTTGGACCAGCGCAACATCGGTGAAGCCCGCATCCAGAAAAGGTCTCACGCTCTCGGCCAGTTCGTCGAGGTCCGGTCCACAGGCGATCGACGACTCCACATCCTCCGGGCGGACGAACTGCGTTGCCCCGGCGAATGATGCGGTCGTCGGCAGGTCGGCGTTCACCGACCAGCCCCCGGCGAACCAGCGGAACTGATCGTGCGCGCGGGCGACGGCAGTCTTCTTGTCGGTGTCCCAGCAGATGGGGATCTGGCCGATCTTTCGCGACGGACCCTCGTGATGGTCGTCCCACTGCGAGACCAGCGAAGCCTTCGGATCAGTGGCGATCAGATGATCGGCCAATGGTGCGAGCTGTTCGACGGACTTTTCGCCCGACACAGCGATGCCGATCGGGATCCCTCCGTCTGGTAGGTCCCAGATGCGTGATGAGTCGACGCGAAAGTGGTTTCCGTTGTACGTCACCAGATCCCCGGAGTGCAGAGCCCGGATGATCTCGACAGCCTCGACGAACATGTCGTGACGCTCATCCACCGAGGGCCACCCCTGGCCCACGGTGTGCTCGTTCAGATTCTCTCCCGACCCGAGACCCAGAATGAAGCGACCGTCCGCGAGGAGTTGTATCGTCGCGGCCTTCTGGGCGACCACGGCGGGGTGGTACCGGAGGGTCGGTGCGGTCACGTATGTCGCGAGTTCGACGCGCTCGGTGGCGTGGGCCACCGCGCCCAGCACACTCCAGGCGTACGGGGCATGGCCCTGGGAGACCAACCACGGCGAGTAGTGATCGCTCATGACCTCGAAGTCGAAGCCGGACTTCTCGGCGGCCGTGGCATAACGGACCAGATCCTTGGGTCCGCTCTGTTCCGTCATCAATGTGTATCCGAAGCGCATATCGAACGGAGTTCCCCGTCGGTGTCCGCCCAAACCATGCGAATTCGATGCCACCCGGCCACCGTGGAGCAAAGCTTGTAACGTGTGTCACATTGCTTCGAGACCGGGCATCCCTGCACCGACGAAAACCCCACAGGAGTGCGCATGCCGTATATGCCGATCACCGAATCGATGTTCTTGCTGGCCGAATCGCGAGAGCATCCGATGCACGTCGGGGGGCTGCAGCTGTTCGAGCCGGCGGAGGGTTCGGATGACCTCGGCGAGCGGATGTTCGAGGCATTCCAGGCCCAGACCGAGGTGCACAAGCTCTTCCGCAAACGACCCGCCTCGCCCGTGGGGCTGATGGGCACCGTGCGGTGGAGCTACGACTCCGACGTCGACTTCGAGTACCACGTGCGCCGCACGGTGCTGCCGCGTCCGGGCAGGGTCAGGGAACTACTCCGGTACGTCTCCGCGAACCACGGCGCGATGCTGGATCGGCATCGGCCGATGTGGGAGCTCCATCTGATCGAAGGTCTGGCCGACGGGCGTATCGCGCTGTACACCAAGATCCACCACTCGCTGGTCGACGGGGTGTCCGCGCTGAAGCTGTTGGAGAAAACCCTGTCTCCGGACGCTTCGGCTCGATCCGGCCGCGCCCCTTGGGATCCGGAGCTGTTCCTCAAGCGACCCAGGCTGGAGTCCGCATCTGACGAGGCGTCGCGGAGCATCCTCTCCGAGGGTTGGAAGGTTGCCGGCGAGCTTGCCGGTTTTGCTCCCGCCACAGCCCGCGTCGGGATCCGAGCCGTGCGTGATCACAATCTGAAGTTGCCGCTGCAGGCGCCGCGCACCATGTTCAACGTGCCGATCGGCGGGGCGCGTCGGTTTGCTGCCGAGCAGTGGTCGGTGACGCGGCTGAAGGCGGTCGCCGCGGGCCTCGACATCACGATGAACGACGTGGTGATGGCGATGTGTGGGGGTGCGCTGCGCTCCTATCTCATCGATCAGAATGCCCTGCCGGAGCAGCCGCTGATCGCGATGATGCCGGTGTCGATGCACGCCAAGGACAGTGATTCGTCAGAGGGCAACGCCGTCACCGCGATCCTTGCGAATCTGGCCACAGATCAGCCCGACCCCGAACGCAGACTCGCAACCCTGGTCGATTCGACGCGATCGAGCAAACAGGTCATCCGTGAACTCAGCCCGTTGCAGGCGCTCGGCTTCGGCGCCGTGGTCGCCGCACCACTGGCACTGTCGACGGTGCCCGGTTTCGTCCGCTACACCCCACCCCCGTTCAACGTCATCATCTCGAATGTTCCTGGTCCGCAGAAGGACATGTACTGGAACGGCGCCAAACTCGACGGCGTGTACCCCGCGTCGATCGCGCTGGACGGTCAGGCGCTGAACATCACAGTGGCCACGAACGGCGACAAGGTGAACTTCGGGCTGACCGGTGCTCGTGCCGAGGTGCCGAGCCTGCAGCGACTGCTGACCCACCTCGACACGGCTCTGGAGGAGCTCGAGAAGCTCTGTGACACCGGCGCTCAGTAGATGACCGGTCCCCGGCTGTTCGTCGAGTACCCGGCTCGACCCGATCCGGATTGTCCGAAACGGATGGTGTTCGGGCCATGCGGTGGGATCCGCGATGACCGCTCCTGCGAGATCGATTCGCGGCCGTGTCCGTTCGGGCACACCGCGCAACCGGTGCGGTGGGAAGGCGAGGAACCTGCCCCGAATCCCGCCGGTGAGCTGCTGCGCGCCGCCGAGTCCGGTCCGGTGATCCTCACCGATCTCTCGGTGGCCGCGTTCGACCGCAGCAACCTCGAAGAGGTCGCGAAGATCGTCGGCGCATCCAGCGATTCCGTGCTGGTCGGTGAGCATCAGAATCGACCCGACTTCCCGCCGACGGTCATGGCCCAGATGATCGCAGGCGTCGGGGGCCGCCCGTGGATCACCCTGACCTGTCGTGACCGCAACAGGGTGGTCCTCGAGCAAGAGCTGATGGGTCTGCGACAGGCCGGTGCCGATGGTGTCTTCTGCGTGACCGGCGACGGACGCGCGCAGGGTGTGCGGCCTGATGTCACGCAGGTGTTCGATCTGGACGGCACCAGGCTGACGGCCCTTGCCGCGCAAGCGGGCCTGTCCGTCGGGGTGCCGGAGGCCCCCCAGGCGGAGCCGACCGCGATCCGGCCGGGACGCCTGCTGCAGAAGCAGCGCGCCGGGGCCGGCCTCGCGGTGCTCAATCACGTGGGAACGGTTGGCGCACTGACGGAGTTCGTGTCGACTGCACGGGCGGCGGGCGTCACGATCCCCATCATCGCGGGCGTTGCGGTGTACACGGACGAACGGTCTGCCCGGGTGCTGGCGGCGTTTCCGGGTCTGCATCTGGACCCCGCCGAAATCGCGCGCGTGGTCACTTCCGACGATCCACGCGCCGTGGGCATCGAGACCGCGGTACAGGAGGCGGCGGACCTGCTCTCGGTTCCGGGCGTGGCCGGGGTCAACCTCTCCGGACTTGCCTCGGGTAGCGGGGAGATACCGGCGGCGCATGTCAAAGCGGAAGTCGCGGAGCGGATTCGAGAGAGGATGGACGCGCGATGAGCGGTTCGGGTGCCGAGGGTTCCGACGCGATGGACGACGAGTTCGACACCATGCCGCGGTGGACGGTCGAGGCCATCGAATCACTCGGTGCCGCGCACGCGATACCGGCGGCCTGCCGGGGCAGTGGCAATCCGGCGGCGCTGACCTGGCTGGCCGACATGATGAACCTCGGCGAGACGACAACGCTGGTCGACGTGGGCGCGGGAACGGGTGGCGCCGCCGAATACGCCGCGCTCACCCGCGGAACGAGTGTGCTGCTCGTCGAACCGATGCTCGGGGCCTGCCGCGCGGCGACGCGACTGTTCGGCCGGGCGACGGTTGCCGCGTCGGGCACCGATCTGCCGTTGGCGGACGGCGGGGCCGACGCGGTGTGGTCGCTGGGAGTGCTGTGCTCGAGTGCAGATCAACTCCGGATGCTCGAGGAGATGCGGCGGGTGACGCGGCCCGGTGGGGCGGTCGGTCTGTTGGTCTACATCAAGACGGTGGCCGATCTACCGGAACAGCCCGACGGCAACGACTTCCCGACTCGCGACGAACTCCTCGACCTCGTCCACCGCGCGGGCCTGCGGGTCGGGGCGGTCGCCGATCTACCCGACTTCGACGGTCCGCCGCAGATCTGGCAGCAGCAGGTACAGGCGGTCGACGACCTGGTCGCCCGGGAGCACCGCGACGACCGGCGGTGGCAGACTGCCGACACCCAGCAATCGACGATGGGTCACCTGATCGGCGACGGACTGGTTCTCGGGATGTTGTTGTCGCTCACACCCTGAGATCGCCGACGATCGATTCGACGATGTCGGCAGATCGAATTGCCAGGTTCGACAGCAGCGTCGCGGTGAGTCCGTGCGTGTGTTCCACACCGCCGTTCAAGTAGACGTTGCCCTCGTGGTCGGTAGGCCGCCGGATGCGATAGTCCCGCGTGACCTGGGGTAGGCCAGATTCGTCGAAGCAGTATTCCCTGTCGGGTTCGGCGAGCAGTCCACGCAGGTCGATCGATCGAAATCCCGTGGCGTACACCACCGCATCCGCGGTGATGGTCTGGGTCGTGGTGGTTGGCAGATGGTTGATCGTGACCCGGACGCCGTCGCTGTTCTCCTCGGTCTTCTCCCAATCCAGACGCGAGGCACCGTGGATGAACAATCGGCGGCTGCCCTGCACCTTCTCCTGGTATTCGCGGGCATACAACTCGGCGATGACCTCGGAGTCGACGGCGGAGTAGTTGGTGCTCCGGTGATAATCCAGCAACCGCTCGCGGACCTCGATGGGGGCCTCGTGGAAGTCGTCCACCGCCTCGGGGTCGAACACCCGGTTCGCGTAGGGGCTGTCGTCGGCGGGTGTGTACCCGTATTTGCCGAAGACCGCGTGCACGTCTGCCTCGGAATAGGCGTCATGCAGGTACGAGGTGATCTCCGCGGCGCTCTGCCCCGCGCCCACGACCACGAATCGTTGATGGGTCAGTTCGGGGAGCTGTTCGAGGTTTCCCAGCAGACCATGGCTGTGCCACTGCCGAACCGTCGGTGAGACCTGTTCGGGCAGGGCGGCACTGATCCCCCCGCCTACCACCACGTTGCGCGTGCGGACGGTGCGCTCGGATCCTGAGTCGTCTCTGATGTAGACGAGGAACTCGTCGCCGACGGCTTCGACCTGAGTCACCGAGGTGCGGTAGGTGACCTTGTCCTCGACCTGTCCGGCCGCCCAGCCCAGGTAGTCGGAGAACTCGGCGCGCGATGGGAAGAACGTCTGGTGGTTGATGAAGTCGACCAGCCGGCCCCGCGTGCACAGGTAGTTGATGAAGGTGAAGTGACTTCGCGGGTTTCTCAGGGTGACAAGGTCTTTGAGAAAAGAGACTTGCATCTGCGCACCAGGGAGCAGCATGTCGGGGTGCCAGGCAAATGAGTCCTTGTTGTCGTAGAACTGTGCGCGAAGGGGTTTCGCGGGGTGAGTCTCGTTGTGCTCGGCGACAGTGATGGCCAAGGCCAGATTGCTGGGGCCGAAACCGATCCCGACGAGGTCTACGGGTGAAGTGTCGATCGACATGCTGTTCAGCCCCTTTGGTGAAGAACGCGGGTGGGTGTGCGATACTTGTAGGTCAGTGGGCCAGTGCTGCCTCGGTCATTCGTTGCAGATAACGGTGGTTGAGTCTCGACCGGGTGATCAGGATGACGAAGTCGGCCATGTCGAAGTCGGAGTCGTAGGACGGTGGACCACACACGGCGGCACCGATGCGCATGCATCCCTGCACCATCGGCGGGATCTTGACCCGGCCCGGATCGGCGATGTCATCGAGGCCGCGGCCATCGACGTTGACCGGGTTCTTCGGTGTCACACGCAGTTCAGGATCGGAGAGGTTCATGCCATAGGCGAAGTCCCGGACCTTGCGCACCAGTGACCCACGGGGCCCGCCGTCTTCCATCCTGACCGAGGCACACCCGATGGCGTACTCGTAGCCGTTCAACTCTTGATATTTCAGTACGCCGGCCCAGAGCAGACCCATGACGGCTCCGCTGCGGTGCTCGGAATGCACAGCTGCGCGACCCAATTCGAACAGGTTCGGGCGGGCCGCCTCGAGGCCCTCGCTCAATTCGAAGATGGTGTCGGTGAAATAGCCGCCCGCTGCCTTGGCGCCGTGAGGGGGCAGGAGCCGGAAACAACCGACCACCTCGCCCGTCGACTCCGATCGGGCCACCATGTGGTCGCAATGTGCATCGAATTGGTCTATGTCGATCATCTCGCCGGTGTGCTCACCGCGCACCGCGTTGGGCAGGGTGGCACCCATCTCGTCGGCAAACAGCTGATAGCGCAACCGTTCTGCGTGCTCGATGTCGACGGGGTCGGTTGTCAGGCTGATGGAATACCCGTTGTCACTGGCTGCGGGAATGAGCGGGGTGATGCTCACGGACTTCCTCTCGTTGTGGGGCTGCTGGGGATTCGGAACGTTGGCGATCGGCACGGATGAGGCCATAGACGACGAGCGTGAACACCGTCGCCGCGGTCGCTGCCGCGAGCACTGCGGCCTGTAGTCCTGCCGCGGACGAGTCGCGGACCAGTCGGGTGATCTCGGGCAATGCCGCGTTGTACTGGTCCGGGATGAACGAGAGGATCTGTAGACCGGCGCCGGAACCCAGACCGTCGGTGATGGCGGCCGACTCTGAGGGCGGGACGTCGACCGGGACGCCCCCGACCGCCAGCGAGCCCAGATCGTCCTTGGCGCTTGCGGTGGCGAAGTGGGTGAACAGGGCTCCCATCCCTGCAATACCGATGACGGTGCCGATCTGCCTCGCCGTGCTGACGACACCGGTCGCCATTCCGGCATCGGCTTCGCGGACGAACGTCAGAGCCGCGTCCGAGGCGATGGCGCTCATCATCCCGACACCCAGGCCGGCGACGACCATTCCCGTGATGAAGTGCGTCCACCCGGTATCGGCGGAGATGCCCGTCATGGCCCAGAGTCCCGCCGCGATAAGCGCGGTCGAGAGCGGCACCACCTGATGCATCGGTAGCTTGCGCGTGACGATCATTCCCACCGGCGCCCCGATCACACACGCGATCGTCAGCGGCAAGGCCCGGACCCCGGCCTCGAACGGGGTGTATCCCAACGTGTTCATGAAATACAGGGCCAGGTAGTTCGTGGCGGCGATCAGGGTGCCGGACGTGATGAACGCCGCGAGTGAGACCCCCGCAAATCCCGGCCTGCGCACCACTGACAGGTCCATCAGCGGATCGCTGACCCGTAGTTCCCACAGGACGAATGCGACGGCAAAAATCGCGGCGAGGGCAAACAATCCGAGGATCAGCGGTGAGGTCCAGCCCTTGGCGTTCCCTTCGATGATCGCGTACACCGCGGTCACCAAGGTGATGCTCAGGGTGATGGTGCCCAGGATGTCCACCCGGCGGGTCGTGTCGCCCAGTGATTCCTCCACGCGCACAAGCGCAACCGTGAGCGCGATCGCACCGATCGGGATGTTGACGAAGAAGATCGACGGCCAGCCGAACGCGTCCACGAGTGCGCCGCCCAGCAGTGGCCCGGCGGCACTGCCTGCGCCCATCACCGCCCCGTAGATGGCGATCGCGGTGGAGCGTCCCTTGCCTGCGGGGTAGACGGCCGCGATCATCGGCAGCGAGACACCCAGCATGATCGCACCACCGAGTCCCTGCACCACGCGAACCGCGTCGAGGGTGGTGATGTCGCCGGCCAGCGCGCAACCGGCGGAGGCGGCCACGAAGAGTGTGAGACCACAGACGTACATCCGCTTGCGGCCCAGGCGATCTCCGAGAGTTGCTGCGGTGAGCAGGAACGCGGCCATGGGTAGGGCGTAGCCGTCGACCACCCACTGCAGACCACTGAGGTCAGCCGACAGGTCGGACTGGATGTCGGCGAGCGCCGCCGAGACAATCGTCATGTCGAGCAGCAACATGAAGACGCCGAGGCACACCACGATCAAGGTGGTGCGGGCGTGTGGAGCCTTGGCGCCCAGCGCGGTGGTGGCTGGTGTGGTGGGTTCTGGGGCGCGGTGACTCACCGGCCGCCCGTTCCTGCGGTGTTCACCGCTCGGTCATCGAGCGTACGGTCGCAGATGTTGATGATTTCGGTCAATTCGGCCACCCCCCACCTGATTTGGCAACGTCTCGCACGGTGCGTGCTCTGTGGTTCCAGAAACATCCGGTCCCGAGGCATTCGAAACCCTGGTGATTTCAGATGGGTCGCCTGAAGAAGTCGGCGTGAATTACCTGCCGGTCATTTGTGCGATTTCATTGTCCAGGCGCGTGAACTGGGAAGATGGCGAACACCTTCCGGTGCGGAAGGATCATGAGTCGCATAATTTGGTGTTGATCACTGTGGATTTCCAGAAATCAACGCATGATCGCGTCCATGAAACGGGTGGCGTCGCCGACAGACGTCGCCATCGTCGTGAAGTGGTCGTCTTCCGGGTAGACGTGGACCTCCACCGGTTCGCGATTGACTGTCATCTCGGCTATCAACGAGGCGGGGAACGGGATCGGGACGTCGATGTCGAGCAGCCCGTGACCCAGGAAGACCGGCCGGTCGTACCCGGTCGCGGGCGTCTGCATGTGCCGGCGGAGTACGCCGTAGGCATCGGGTAGCGACGACACCGGCTTCACGAACACCGTGCGCAGATCGCGGCCGTCCATGACGCTCTTGAACTCCGTCAGGCACATCGTCTCTGCGGTATCGACGAGTTGGCGGCCGAGCGGGGTGAGCAGACCGTCCACGTCGAGGTCTCGCCGCGCGTCGCGCAGGCCGGCCACGATGTACATCGCGTAGGTGGTCAGACCGGCCGGGAGTATCACCGGCGGAAACCCGGGTCCGCCGAACTGCACCAGCCATTCGATGTTCGCAGGGGTCCCCGTTCCTACGACGCCGCGGTAGTCGAGTCCCGATCCGGCATCGAGTTCGGTGGCGCGCCTGCCGGCGTTCAGCGCCGCTCCGGCACCTTGGGACTGACCGGTGATCGCGTACTTCGGCGACAGTGGCAGCCCCATCTGATGGGCGGCCTTGACCGAGTCGATCACCGAACTCGCCTGCACCTGTGAGTTCAGGTAGCTCATCAGCCCGGGTGTGCCCTGGCCGGCGTAGTCGGTGCCCACGATCGCATAACCCTGGGCGAGCCAGTGCTCGATCAACGTCAACACGCGCGATCCGAGTCGGTTCGCCGACGGTGTGCAGTCGTCGCCGAGTCCGACGGTCCCGTGGGCCCAGGCGATGACCGGCCAGCCCCCTGGCGGAGCCTGGCCCCGGGGGACATAGACGAATGCGGTGCTGGTCGCGCGAGCGGAGTGCTGATTCGGCGTCGAGTACAGGATCCGGAAAGCGTCCTCTACAGAGGCCTGCACCAACTCGGGGTCCAGCGGCACCGATCGGATCAAGGTGCCGGGCGCATCGGGGATCGGTCCGTTGTACTGCCGGGCGTCGAGTCCCGACCATCGCGGCTGAGCGCCGACGTCGGGTGCGGGCGCAGCCACGGCGGTGACAGGCACCGCCAGCAGCAACAGCGCCAGTGCGAGAACGAGAAGCCGGGCACCCACATCTCGACGGTAGGCGATCGAAGCACCGTACGTGAGGCTTTGCGGGCGCAGAAGCTAGGGTGTCGGGGTGTCCGATGAGCCGGTGGAGCAACGCCGAACGCATGAGCAGTTCGGATCGGCCCATGCGCCGATGCCGATCGAATTGCCGATCGACGATCAAGAGGCCTCCACCGACGTCGATTTGAAGACCCAGCTCATCCGGTTCGTCATCACCGGCGCCGGTTCGGGCATTCTCGACTTCGGTCTCACGCTGCTGTTGCAGTACGTTTTCGGCGCTCCTGAGTGGGCCGCCAAGGCGGTCGGTTTCGTCTGCGGCACCACGATGGCCTACCTCATCAATCGGCGCTGGACGTTCCGCGCGGAGCCGAGCGCTGCCCGTTTCTTTGCTGTCGCAGTGCTCTATCTGGTGACGTTTGCGGTGCAGGTCGGTATCTACACGGGCCTGTCGCGGCTCTGGGACGAACAGATTCACTGGAGCCTGCTCGCCTTTGTGATCGCTCAGGGAACCGCGACGGTCATCAACTTCGTGGTCCAGCGGGCGGTCATCTTCAAGATCCGGTAGCCGATTTTGGTGGGTTCTGGCGAGGGCGACCTGGCGGAGACGAAGCCGGAGGCAAGCTCGACCAGTGTGTCGGGTCGCCAGGACCCACCATTTTCGGGCTGTCAGAGGGTGTTGACCCAGGCGAGGCGGTCGGACGACAGGGAGAACGTGTCCTCGAACAGGACCACGTAGGTGCCCGCCGGTGAGCCCTGCCGCGAGTCGAAGCAGACATCACCTGCGGTCTTCCCGCCGGGTGCGATCTCGCCGGAGTTCAGCGGCTCCCGTTCCGGGGCGAACGTCGCATCGCGGATGGTCCCCGTTGCGTCCTGCAGGCTCCAGTCGATGTAACTGTTGAAGTCGTTCTGCTTGTCACCGACGTTCTTGATGGTGACTGTGCTGCAGAGATAGTTCCCGAACGTGGTGTTGACGGGAGTCAGTGGCGCGACGGTGTATTCGAGGTCGTCGCGGGTGATGGTGTCACCGCCGAGTGCGACGGTGTCGTCGTCGAGCTTGCCGGGGAAGTCGGGTCCGGTGGCCTCGGGGGCAGCGCTTCCGGCCTGCGAGGTCTGCGATGCCTTGGTGACACTGGTGTCGCTGTCGCCACCCACGCTGGTGGCGACGATCGCGGTGCAGGCTCCGATGAGAAGTATGGGGACTCCGATGACGAGCCACGGCCACACCTTTCGCTTCTTCTTCGGGGGCGGCGGGTAGGGGCCGGCGCCGTAGGGCTGGTTGTAGGGCTGATGGTCTCCGGGCTGTCCTGGGTTGGTCATGGCGGATCCTCCTGTTCGTGAGGTGTTCGGGGTCGAGGAACAGCACATCGCAGACCGATACCCGGGCGCCTCGGCCGAACGGTCGGGCCGGGTCATCCTTTGGGCCGGAAGTTGCAGCGGGTCGGACCTTTCGGCCGATGACGGACCGTCGGAGTCACCCCGTAGCCTCCTAACGTGACCGCAACTTCCGGGGACATCGTCCGCCGCCGCCTCTGGACCACCGGAGCGGTGAGCTTGAGCGTGTTCGGGTCGTTGCTCGCGGTCTCGCTCACCCAGGCATCGGAAACGATTCCGGACTGGAATTCCTGGGTCGGATTCCTGCTCAACCTCGGTGCGGCCGCCACGCTCGTCTGGCGGCACCGGGCTCCGACCGCGGTACTGGCGGCATGTGTGTTCGCGCCACTGTTCTTCGCGACCGACGCGACGGCGGCGCTGATCGCGCTGTACGCACTCGCCCAGTCAGAACGCGGTGTGCGTCTGGCGGCCGGAACGGTCGCGGTCTACATCGCTTCCGCGGTCTCGTTGACCTATGACGCTCACCGGACGCGTGACAACTCGCTGCTCACGATCGGATCGCCCAGGGCCGACGACGGGATGCCCAAGCCGAGCTGGGATGTTCCGCTGTGGATCCCTTGGATCGTCGCCGCGGTGGTGGTCGGCATCGTGGTGACGGTTGCGCTTTTGCGGCACACCCAGTTTCAGCTCGCCCGAGCGGAACAGAGCCGCGATCGGGCGACCAAGCAGACCGACGTGATGCGCGACGAGATGATCAGGACCGAAGAGCGGACCCGCATCGCCCGGGACATGCACGACACGCTGGCAGCGAGCCTGAGCCGGATCTCGTTGCTGGCGGGCGCGGTACAGGTGGGCGGCACCGACGATCCGGAGAAAATAGTGACCAACGCGTCGATGATCCGGTCGACGGCTCATGAGGCGCTCGACGAACTCAAGAGCATCGTCGGGGTGCTCCGCGGCTCGGTGCCCGCTCAGCAAGGCGGTCCCCAAGGGATCGAGGGAATTGCAGAACTGGTCCAATCAGCTCGCGCGGCCGGCCTCCACGCAACGCTGTACACCGACTTGCGGCCCGGCACGGTGGGAACGGTCTCCGGGCACGTCACCTACCGCGTGGTCCAGGAATCTCTCACCAACGCACAGAAATACGCGGCAGACCAGACGATCCGCATCGCCATCACCGGCGCGGACATCCACGGGATCAAGATCAACACACGCAGCAAACTCAGCTCTCGTCCACCGGCGGTTCCGGTCGGCTCGCGATCCGGGCTGCAAGGACTGGCCGAGCAGGCACACAACATCGGTGGGTCCTTTCAGGCCGGCGCGCTCGGAGATGAGTTCGTCCTGGATTGCTGGCTGCCCTGGTACGCCTGAACCCGCACAGTCGGTGTCGCAGGGGCGGACTATTCTGTTCCCACCATGACCCGAGCCAGCGTGATCACCGTGCTGATCGCCGACGACGATCCCTTTGTCCGGCGCGGGGTCTCGGACATCTTCGCCGCCACCGATGACATCACCGTCGTCGCTGACGTCGACGACGGTGATCAAGTCGTCGGCGCCGTCCACGTCCATCGGCCGCACGTGGTGCTGATGGATCTGAAGATGAAACGAATCGGCGGCCTCGAGGCGACCCGTCAGCTGATGACCGTTCCGGTGCCGCCCAGAGTGATCGCGATGACGGCCATGGATGTCGATGACCTGGTGGTGCAGGCAGTCTCGGCCGGCGCGCACAGCTTCCTCAGCAAGGACGAGCCGCCGGAGACCTTTCAGCAGTCGGTGCGGGCCGTGGCCGCCGGCAACACACTGTTCAGCCAGGAATCGCTGCGCCGGATCGTCGCGGCCGGGTCGCCGCACTTGCCTGCCCCGCGGGCGGATCTGTCCATGCTCAGTCCGCGCGAACTCGACGTCCTACGGGCCGTGGCCTGCGGGACGTCCAATGCGAACATCGCCACCGAGCTCTTTCTCAGCGAGACCACCGTGAAAACCCACATCTCGGCGGTCTTCACCAAGCTCGGCACCCAGAATCGGGTACAGGCGGCGCTTATCGCGTTCCGCGCCGGACTCGTCCACTGACCGATGTTGGTGGGTTCTGGCGAGGCTCACCTGCGGAAATGCTCACCAGAACCCACCAAGATCGGGTGTCAGCCGTTGACCTTGCTGATCACCGAATCGGCAAACATGTTGAGGTTGTCGATCTTCTTCTGCAACGGCTCGGTGTCGTTGCCGATGATGTAAGGGATCCGGAAACCGACGATGACATCGGTGATGCCTTTGTCTTCCAGTCGCTTACAACCGTCGGGCGTGTAGGCGTCGTAGGAGATGACGTGGATCTCGAAGGGGTCGTTGAGCTTTCCCTCGCCCTTGCGGATGTCCTGGATCTTGTCGAGCAGCGCGTCGAGCTCCTCGGGCTGCCCACCACCGTGCATCCAGCCGTCGCCGCGGATCACGGCTCGCTTCAGTGCGAGATCGGCGTGCCCGCCGACGAGCAGGGGGATCGGCTTGGTCGGTGCAGGTGTCATCTTGATCTTCGGGATGTCGTAGAACTCCCCGTGGAACTCGAAGTACTCGCCGGTGCTCAATCCGCGGATGATGTCCATGCACTCGTTCATCCGCTTGCCGCGCCGTTTGTAATCGACGCCCATGATGTCGTAGTCCTCGGCCCACGGACTGGTGCCGACCCCGAGGGCGAAACGGTTGTTTGTCAACGTGGCCACGGACATCGCCTGTTTGGCTACGAGGGCCGGAGGACGGATCGGTAATTTGAGGACGAACGGGTTGAACCGGATCTTCTCGGTGACCGCACCCATGGCGGCTGCCATCACGAACGTCTCGATGAACGCCTTGTCCTCGAGGAACTCTCGATTGCCGTCCTCGGTGTACGGATACGTCGAGTCGGATTCCTCGGGATACGCGATGGAGTCGGGGATCGTGAATCCCTCGTAGCCGGCCGCTTCTGCCGCCTTGGCCAGCGGCAGGTAGTAACTCGGATCGGTCATCGCCTCGGCGAAGGTGAACCGCATGCAGATCCTCCTAGATTCGTCCCGCGCGCGTCCATGGTCGAGCTCCGCTGCGCTTCGTCTCCATCCAGTAGAACACGTTCTAGTTTCGGGAGGGGAGCATATCGTTCACTTGCCCACCGAGAAGGTCATCACGTCGTAGGTCAGGGGCATCTCGCCTTTACGCTCCGGATTGGACACCGGTGCTCCGTAGGCGGGCGGGTTGCCGGTCGTGATCAGCGCTTCGATCGCGTCATCGCCCGCGATCACGTTGTCGAGGGTGAAGGTGTCGATGACGAAAGGTAAGCCGTTGGACGCCAGGGGGTCCGGGCCGTCCATCACATGGAGATGGAGATGCGGCGCGTCGGTGTTGCCGGTGTTGCCCAGCAGGCCGATCTTGTCACCGGACTCGAGTTCCTGACCTACTTTGATCGCCGACATACTGCCCGGTTGCATGTGCGCGTACAGCACGTAGTGACCATTGCCGATGTCTTGGACGATGTGATTGCCGGCGTACTGGTCGACGGGCAGTTTGCTCGGCGTGATGCTCGGGATCTGTTCTTGGAGGCCGTCGACGACCGCCACCACCTTGCCGTCGGCCACGGCGTGGATGTCGGTTCCGAAATAGGCGTAACTCGAGGTCTGGGTGATGTCGCCGGTGAAGAGCCGGCCCTCGGCATCGAGCTTCACGAAATCGATCGCAAATCGTTCCGGTGCATGATATTCCCCGTTCAGGGGGCTGACGGCCGTTCGGTGGGCGGTCATACCGCAGCATCCGTTGCCGTCCAGCCAGCCCGCTCCGTCCAGAGGGGGTGCGATCGTGACCGGCGTCTTGTCCTGGACCTGGGTGAGCGAGGACACGGTCATCGTCTTGGTCACCAGCGGAAGATCTTCCTGAGCGACCTCGACGCTGATCTCATTCTCGATCTGGGTCGGGGTTTCCGCCTCGGCGGGGACGGAGGCGTCGATCCAGATGCGAGAGGCCTGGCCCGGCGTGAGTGTGGTGGTCAGCTCGGTCGCGCCGAACGGGCGCATCCATTGCCCGACCTCATCGCCCTGGAGCTCGACCAGTACCTCATCCCCGGCCGATGCGGTCACTCCGGTGATCGTCGTCGGTTGGGACAGGGTGTTGGTCACCGTGAGCTCGTACGCCATATGTACTCGGTCATCGGTACCGAGTACCGGGATCGGGTCCGCGAGGGTCGACACGACCACCGCTGTGATCTTCGCGGGTGTCGACTCGGTCGTCGGCGCGGAGGCGGTGGACGACGACGCAGACGTGCTGTCGGACTCGGATTCAGAACAAGAAACAAGCGCCAAAGTGGCAACACATGCGATACCCACGAGTTTGACGGAAAGTCTCATCGGCCGAATCTAACGCGCCGCTGCAGGTCATGGCCTTGTTTCGGTCAAGGTTTCCCGAAGCGTTCACGTCGGCCGAGGGACTGCAGACGCAGCCATTCACGGAAGCCCGGGACGTCGCGTTGCTGTACGAGGAAATACCAGCCGAACCGGGCATACTCCTGGGGCAGCAACTTTCGCATGCCGGGACGACTCATCAGATACCCGCGATTGCGGTACGTGAAGAATCGTTTGGTCTCGTTGTCCGGGTACTGGGTGTGCATCCGACCACCCAGGATGGGCCGGAACTCGTCGGTGCCGTCGGGGTGCAGGTAGGCCGTTGTCAGGCAGGTGCCGAAGTTCAGCCCCGAGCGGACCAGTCGGCGATGCATCTCGACCTCGTCGCCACGGACGAACAGGCGAAGATCCGGGACCCCGACCGCGTCGATGGCAGCGGCAGAGAACAGTGCACCGTTCATCAGTGAAGCGATCCCGGGGAGCAGCTCGGAGGTCTCGCCGTTCTCGAACAACTCGGAGCGCTTGCGGCGCCAGACCAGGCCTCGCCGCAACGGGAAGGCGAGGGTGTCGGGATCGTTGATGTTGCAGACGACCGGCGACACCTCGGAAAGCCCATGGGCGACGGCGCAATCCAGCAGTGTGGTCAGGACCTCGGGCCCTTCGGGCCTGCCGTCGTCGTCGGCACACCAGACCCAGTCGGCGCCGAGTGCGAGCGCGTGCAGCATGCCGAGCGCAAAACCTCCCGCGCCGCCGAGGTTGTGCTCGGAACCGATGTAGGTGACGGGAATCGACTGCGCAGCAACGAGCTCGGCGACCGCGGTGTCGTTGTCGTTGTCGACGACCACCAGATGATCGACGGGCCGGCTCTGTGAGGTGAGTATGGCCAGGGATTGGCGAAGGAGTTCGAGTCGTTTGTGGGTCACGACCACGGCGACGACCCGAGCGTCAGCGACGCCATTCGCCCCGGCGTCAGTCATCCCGTTCGACCTCGGCCATGACCTCGCGCACGTGACGTGCGGCGTCAGGACCCTCGTATGCGTTCACGACTTCCTCGATGCCGCCGTCCATCCGGATCGTGCCGTGGTCGATCCAGAGGGCACGGTCGCACAGCTGCGCGAGGAACTCGTTCGAGTGGCTGGCGAACACCAGGATTCCCGACCGCTTCACCAACTCCTGCAACCGGATCCGGGCCTTCTTCATGAACTCGGCGTCGACGGCACCGATGCCCTCATCGAGAATCAAGATCTCCGGGTCGATCGAGGTCACCACGCCCAGGGCGACGCGGACCCGCATGCCGGTGGAGTAGGTGCGCAGCGGCATCGCCAGGTAGTCGCCGAGTTCGGTGAACTCAGCGATGTCGTCCATCTTCTTGAGCATCTCGCGCCGGCTCATCCCGAGGAACATGCCGCGGATGACGATGTTCTCGTAGCCGGAGATCTCGGGGTCCATACCGACCCCGAGATCGAAGACAGGGGCCACGCGGCCACGGATCGAACAGGAACCCCGAGTCGGTTCGTAGATGCCCGAGAGCAGACGCAGCAGCGTCGACTTGCCGGCGCCGTTGTGCCCGACCAATCCGATCCGGTCGCCGTGTTCGAGATGCAGGTTGATCTGCTTGAGCGCCTCGACCACCACGACGTTGGACTCGTTGGCGCCGATCACACCTCCGGCGCGACCGAGGACCGACTTCTTGATGGACCTGGTCTTGGCGTCGAAAATAGGGAAATCAACACAGGCATCCCAGGTATCGACTCGTACTTGACTCATGACCTCACACCCAATACGCAACGCGAGCACGGTAATTACGCAAAATCATCAGCGCCAGGACCCAGCCGGCGATGGTGCACGCGATGACGATCAACCAGTGATAGAGCGCCACCGATTCGCCGAGCAACGGACCACGGGTGATCTCGAGGTAGTGGTACATCGGGTTGATCTGCACCAGTTTGACGCGGCTGGAGTCCGCTCCGACGTTCTTCTCGAGATCGGTTGCACTCCAGATGATCGGCGTCATGAAGAAGACCAGTTGTACTGCAGTGGCCAGCAATTGGCCGATGTCGCGAAACCTGGTGGACAGGATGCCGAACACGATCGAGACCCACACCGCGTTCAGGACGAGAAGTGCGATACCGGGTAGCACCAGAACAACGGTCCAGTTCACCGGCTGCGGGAAGATGATCAGCAGTACTGCGTAGAGCGGGATGTTGTGGGCAAAGATGATCAGCTGCCGCCAGGTGAGGCGGTACACGTGCACGCTCAGCGGGGCGGGGATCTGCTTGATCAGTCCCTCGTTGGTGGTGAACAGCTCGGCACCTTCGAGGATCGACCCGGAGATGAAACCCCAGAAGATGAAGCCGAGCATGACGTACGGCAGGAAGCTGCTGATCTCGTTGCCGAACAGCTGGGAGTAGAGCAAGCCCATGGCGACGGCGGTGACCGCGGTGGCGATGGTGATCCACAGCGGTCCGAGCAGCGACCGGCGGTAGCGCTGCTTGATGTCTTGCCAGCCGAGCAGCAGCCACAGTTCCGACTGTCGGAAACCCGACGACAGATCGCCGAAGGCCCTGCGAAAAGTCCGTGAATCGGACTCGGCCGGCGGCGGACGCACCGGCTCGGGATCGACAGCTGTTGACACGAGAGACGACCCTACCGCGACGACCGAGGTGTCAGAGATACTGCCCGGTGCCGGGGACCCCGTGCTGCCCGGGCTGACTGCCGCCGAGTTGACCCGTCGGGAGCTGTCCCTGACGCATCTGCTCGAGCTGCGCGCGGGCCGCCATCTGCTGGGCGAACAGTGCGGTCTGGATGCCGTGGAACAGACCTTCGAGCCAGCCGACGAGCTGGGCCTGGGCGATCCGGAGTTCGGCGTCGGTGGGCGTGACGTCGTCGGTGAACGGCAGCGCGAGCCGTTCGAGTTCTTCGCGCAGCTCGGGGGCGAGACCGTCCTCGAGCTCGTGGATCGAGGAGCGGTGGATCTCTTTGAGTCGGACGCGGCTCGCCTCGTCGAGCGGAGCGGCCCGCACCTCTTCCAGCAGCTGCTTGATCATGGTCCCGATCCGCATGACCTTGGCGGGCTGCTCGACCATGTCGGCGACTCCCTGTTGTTCGTCGCTGCGGGCCTGCTCGGCCTCTGCGGACGGGACGACAACGATGCCCTCGTCGCGGTCGGAGGGGGAACCTTGGCTGAAAATATCGTCGACCATGCCTCCATTGTCCAGATGCGGTGGTTTCCGATCTGCGGCAGCCCTGCCTTCCCTGAAAGCCAAGATCCGTTGCTGGGTGCGCGGGCGCGGGGACGGTCTAAGGTGGCTGCCATGGCTTATGACGTCGCACGGGTTCGGGGTCTGTTCCCGTCCCTCGGCGATGGTTGGATCCACCTCGATCCGCAGGCGGGCATGCAGATCCCGGATTCGGTGGCCACCACCGTGTCCAAGGCCTTTCGTGGGCTGGTCTCGGAGCCCGGCGGCATCTACCCGGCGGCGAAGCAGTCGGCGGGCATCATCGATGCGGCCCGGCAGGCTGTCGCGGATCTGGTGAACGGGGACCCCCGCGGCGTGGTGCTCGGACCATCGCGTGGACATCTGCTGAACGTGCTCGCGGAGTGTTTGAACACCCGCGTGTGGCTGGGGTCCGAGGTGGTGGTCAGTCGACTCGACGACGAGGCGAACGTGCTGCCGTGGCTGCGTGCCGCCGATCGGTTCGGCGCGAAGGTCCGGTGGGCTGAGGTCGACATCGAGAACGGTGAACTCCCGGTCTGGCAGTACGAGGGGTTGGTGAGCCGCTCGACCAGCGTCGTGGCGATGCCGCTGGCGTCGTCGACCATCGGCACCGTCGTCGACGTGGCGACCGCGGCAGCGACGGTGCACGCCGTCGACGGTCTCTTGGTGGTGGACGCGACGAGCGCAGCCGCCTACCTGCCGCTGGACATCGAGGAACTTGGCGCCGATGTGCTGGTGGTGAGCGCGTCACGGTGGGGCGGACCGTCGACCGCGGCATTGGTGTTCCGGAACCCCGAACTGCTGACGCGGGTGCGATCGATGTCACTCAAACCCGACGCAGAGGGACCGGAAAAGCTCGAGGTCGACGGACACCAGCATGCATTGCTGGCCGGGTTGGTGGCCTCGATCGAGCATCTGGCTGGTCTGGACGAATCCGCCGCCGGCACCCGGCGCGAGCGCCTGGTCCAGTCGATGACGGGTCTGGCCGATTATTCGCAGCGCTTGTTGCAGTACCTGCTGCACTCACTACGTCAGCTGAATCTGGTATCCATCGTCGGTGAAGCGGAGAGCCGCATCCCGGCGGTCAGCTTCACGGTGTCGGGTGTGACAGCCGACAAGGTGGTGCGACGTCTGGCCGACAACGGGATCTGTGCACTCGCCGACGTCAACAGTCGGGTCCTCACCGGCATCGGGGTCGGCGACGTCGGTGGCGCCGTCACGATCGGACTCGGGCCGTACACGACGCCCTACGAGGTGGATCAGCTCGTGCGGACGCTGGGTTCACTCGGCTAGACCATTTCTTCACCACATTCGTCCCCCTCCGGTACCGCCGAGGGCATGACGCCCTCGGCGACCGCGTACGGGGATGATTCTGGTGGTCAGAGGGTCAGCAGGATTTTCCCGGTCACCTTGCCGGAGTCCAGCAGCGTGTGGGCCTTGGCGGCGTCCTCGACCGGGAACCGTGCTCCGACAACAGGTTTCACCTTGCCCGCTGCGATCATCGGCCACGTGGTCGCGACGGTGTCTGCGACGATGGCGGCCTTGTCTTCCGAGTCGCGCCCCCGCAGCGCCGTCGCATGAATCGTTCCCCGCTTCGCGAGGAGTGCACCGAGGTTCACCTCGGCCTTCACCCCGCCCTGCATACCGATCACGACGAGCCGTCCGTCCTTCGCCAGTGCAGATACGTTGCTGCTCAGGTACTTTGCGCCGATGATGTCGAGGATGACGTCGGCGCCTCCATGCGACTTCGTCACCTCGAGGAAGTCCTCGTCGTGATAGTTGATGGTGATGTCGGCACCGAGGTCGCTGCACAGTTCGAGCTTGTCGGCCGAGCCCGCGGTGACGGCCACGGTCGCGCCCAGTTCTTTCGCCCACTGGATCGCATGGGTACCGATCCCGCTGGCACCGCCGTGCAACAACACCAACTCACCTGGCTGCAGATGAGCGGTTCGCTTGAGGTTCGAGAGCACCGTGCAGGCCACTTCGGGTAGCGCCGCGGCGTCCACCACGTCGACCCCATCCGGGACCGGCATCACGTGGCCCGCGGGCACCGTGACGTATTCGGCATAGCCGCCGCCGGCGAGCAAGGCGCACACTTGCTCTCCCGCAGACCAGGAGTCGACGTCGGGCCCGAGCTCGTCGACGGTTCCCGAGGCTTCCATACCGATGATGTCGCTGGCGCCCGGCGGGGGCGGATAGTTGCCCTGCCGCTGGAGCAGGTCGGCACGGTTCACGCCGGCGGCCGCAACCTTGATCAGAACTTCGCCGGGGCCGGGACGCGGCTTGTCCACTTCGGTGACCACCAGGTTCTCTGGTGGACCGAACTCTGTCACCGTGATCGCTCGCATTCTGCCCATGCTCCACTGATACCCCAGTTGTGACACTCTGTGTCGAATAGTGGCTTCAACCGGCAAGGTTGCGGGGAGTAACCTCAAAGTTTGTAAAACTTGATCGCCGACTGATGAGGACTATGACAGAGGACTCTGCTGTGCCGTGGCTCGACGACGCCGAACAGATCGCGTGGCGGTCTTTCATGAACGGCACTCAGCGCCTGTTCGACGCCATCAACGACTCACTCGTCGAAACGTCCGGACTGACGTTCGCCGATTACCGGATCCTGGTGCTGCTATCCGAGAACGACCAGTTGCGCATGAGTGCTCTCGCCGACGGCGCATTGAGCACGAAGAGCACCATCTCGCGGCGGGTCGCTCGGCTGGCCGAGGCCGGATTCGTCGAACGCCTGGCCAAAGACCACGACAAAGACGCCCGAAACAGGGTCTGCCGCATCACCCCCGCCGGCCGTGACAAGCTGCACGAAGCGGCAAAAGAGCATGTCGTCGCGGTGCGGACCTACCTGCTCGACCACCTCGACGACCACGAGCGTGAAGCCATGGGCACCACCTTCTCAAAGGTCGACAAGTGGCTGCGTGACAACCCGCAGACCCGCGTCAAGTAGTCTGCCTTTCGAAGGAAGCGTGGCAGAGCGGCCGAATGCACTCGCCTTGAAAGCGAGCGTGGGTGAAACCACCGGGGGTTCAAATCCCTCCGCTTCCGCCAACCCCCGATGATGGGTCGTTGTGGCGGCCCCCACCTGGCGTTTTGTTCGCCAGAAGGGCACATCATCGGGCAAGATGCGTGACATGTCATCTGACTTCGAGGTCCCGCCGGAGTCGCCGTTCGCGCTGCTCTCTGCTCAGGAGAAGCGTGCCTGGTTCGCGTACATGAAGCTCCAGCTCAGACTGCGCTATGAGATGAACCGACAACTCCAGGCCGACAATGCGATCTCGTTGGCCGACTTCGACGTCCTCGTCGCGCTGACCAGCGAGGCCGGTGGCCAGATGAGCGTCTCCGCCTTGTCGACACGGATTGGCTGGGAGCGCAGCAGGACGTCTCATCATGCGAAGCGGATGGCCGCCCGCGAACTCGTCGAGATGAGCAGATCGGAGCAAGATCGACGTGTCACCGAGGTCTCGCTGACCGAACACGGTTGGTCGACACTGCGGGACGCCTCGCCCGGCCACATCGGGCTGGTCCGTTCGTTGTTCTTCGAGGACTTGGACACCGATGAACTCGACACCCTGAGCAACACGATCGAAAAGATCTACGACACAGTGATCAAGAACGGCACCCTTCCGAGGCCCGTCGACCGTCCGTGATCGTTCCGCTTGACAACAGCGATCAGCCGTCGCACATTTAGGTGACTTATCACGTAATGCGAAGAGGAGACCTCGTGCCGTACACGATCGCCGAACTGATGGAAGCCAACCTGCTCGGGGTGTTCGGAGAACGAGATGACAGCAAACGCGAGGCGAAAGCTGCCGAAATCTACTCTTTTGAGGTCACTTTCGCCGATCCCGAGGGCGTGGCGACGGGCCGCGAGGCGTTGACCGCGAAAGCGAAAGAATTACTCGACGGCGCACCCGGTTTCGTCTTCTCCGCGGATGGACCGGTGCTCCAGACGCAGGATCTCGGTCACCTGGCATGGACATTCGGCCCGGCGGACGGGCCTCCGGTCGCGAGAGGCATCGACATCGCGATCGTCAAAGACGGTCAGATCGTCTCGCTCCACACGCTGCTCAAGTAACCCGCACCCCGGAGTTGGTGGGTCCTGGCGACGCTGACCTGGGCAAATGCTCGCCACAACCCACCAAGATCGGGGCTGGTCACCGTTTCGGCTTGCGTGGGCCTTTGCCGGGGATCTTCCCGGCGGCCTCTCTGGAAGCGCGCTTGGCAGCGGCCTTCTCTTTGGCCGACCGTTTCGGGGCAGGTTCGGACTGACCCCGCGACGACGTGGCCTTACGTCCGCGCACGATGCCGATGAACTCCTCGGCGAGCTCAGATGTCGGGGCCGGCCACAGCAGGCCCACCGATCCGGTCGGTGCGTCGGTCACCGGGCGATAGGCGAGATCCTTGCGATGGTGCAGCCGGGCCAGCGACTGCGGGACGAGTAGGAGGCCGGTGCCGGCTGCAACGAGTTCGATTGCGTCGCTGGTGGTTTCCGGTCGATGGTCCACCGCCGTTCCTGGGCGCTGCCCGACCACCAACGGTACGTCGAGTGGCCACAGGAGTTGCTCATCCGCCAGATCGCCGACGCCGATCTCATCGACCGCGGTGAAGACGTGGTCTTTCGGCACGACCACGACCGTCGTTTCCTGATAGAGCTCGATGGTGTGGTGCGGCCCCGGGTCGCGGTGACCAAGGGCATCGGGCAGCCGGGTGATCGCCATCTGTATCCGCCCGTCGCGAATGGCATCGGCGCATGCGGCGACGTCGATCGGCACCACTTCGAGGCGCACCCGCGGCAGGCGTTCACTCCAGATCCGGACCCATTTGCCGGGCGTCACGCCGGGCACGAATGCCAGCTGAAACGAGGTGGCATTGTCAGGCGCGGTCACGCCCACAGGCTACCGGCCGATAGTCTCGGCGTATGAGTTCGCAGTCGATGAAGCCGGCCACCGCCGCCAAGAAGCTGGACGTGTACCTGCCGGCGACGCCCGCCGAGTTCCAGGAGGGCGTCATCACCCGTGCCGAACTCGAAGCACTGCAGGCGGACCCGCCGGATTGGCTGCGTGATCTGCGCATCAACGGACCTCACCCGAAGAATCTGGTGGCGATGAAACTCGGGATCTCGAAGGGCGCGCTGGTGCGCCACGAGATCACCGAGGCGCTGACCACCGAGCAGATCAACAAACTTCTGTCCGAGATGCCCGAGTGGCTCGAAGCCGAGCGCGCCACCGCGGTCGAGGTCCGCGCCGAAGCGGCCGCCGAGAAGGCGGCACCTCCTGCCGACAGGCCACGGTCGCGCAAGCGACGATAGGTGTCCGAAATGGTGGGTTTTGGTGAGCCTGACCTGGGGGAACGCTCGTCAGAACCCACCACGATCGGGTCTAGAAGCTGGCCTCGACAGGGGCAGGCGGAAGGGTGACGACCTGGCCGGCGTAGCTCAGGCCCGCGCCGAAGCCGAGGAGCAGCGCGGTCTGGCCGCCTTTGGCCTTACCCGACACCAGCATCTCCTCGATGGCCAAGGGGATCGACGCCGCCGAGGTGTTTCCGGTGGTCTCGATGTCGTTGGCGACCGGAACATCGTCGGCCAGACCGAGGTTGGCTTTCATCAAGGTGTTGATGCGGGCGTTGGCCTGGTGGGGGATGAAGACCTCGATGTCGTCTTTCGACACCCCGGAGCGTTCGATCACACTCGACAGCGCCTTGGGCAGAGTGATTGCGGCCCAGCGGAATACGCGAGTTCCCTGCATCTCCACCACCATGCGTCCGACCGGCTCGGTCTCGGGATCCTTGGTCTGGAAGGCCTGGGCCCGGTCCATGTATTCGGGGATGTCGTAGTTCTGGGAGATCGCGTCGCTGTTCTCGCCGTCGCTGCCCCAGACGGTCGGTGAGATGCCGTTCTCCTCGCTCGGTCCGACGACCACGGCGCCGGCACCGTCGCCGAAGATGAAGGCGGTGTTGCGGTCGGTCGGTTCCATGACCACCGACATCGTCTCGACGCCGACGACGAGGACGTACTCGGCCGAGCCCGCGCGGATCATGTCGGTCGCCAATCCGAGCCCGTATCCGAATCCGCCGCAGCCCGACGCAACGTCGAACGCCGGGATGCCATTGATCCCGAGATCCAATGCGACCACCGGTCCGCCGTGCGGGATCTTCGTCTTCCAGCTGCCGGTGGCCAGGATGATCGCGCCGATCTGCTCGCGATCGATGCCGCTGTTCTTGATGGCCCGGTCGCCGGCGGCCACCGCCATCGATCGCGCGGTCTCGTCGCCGCTGATCCAGCGTCGGCTGCGGATGCCGCTGCGCTCGAAGATCCATTCATCG
The DNA here is from genome assembly GCF_017377795.1 of Williamsia soli. GTDB lineage: Bacteria > Actinomycetota > Actinomycetes > Mycobacteriales > Mycobacteriaceae > Williamsia > Williamsia soli. The sequence continues at coordinate 196,328 of NZ_JAFRDR010000005.1, forward strand.
GAGGAGTCGAGCACTTCGCACACCTCGGCATTGGTGACGACCCGTTGCGGTCGGTAGGCGCCGATGCCGAGCATGGAGACGTTGTGGTGTCCCTTGGTTGTCGCAATGTTCATCGTTGTAGCCGACCCTTCGATCTGATCATCAGGTAATTCATCAGCCCAGCACGTTACGCCTGTGACGTTGTCGGACCCAGCAAGCGGTCGGCGCGGGGCACGACCACATCTGACTCGCGACGAGACAGTGCACTCTTGCCCACACATGCCACGTCGGTGGGCATCCCTGGCCGATATGGCGGGGCACCATTCGTTTTTCATGCGATTCACCGCACATGAACAGCGGCGGAGTGATTAAGTTATTGCGTGAAACACGTCTATCGCGGTCAAATTTTCCATATCTCCGGATCACCGAAAGTGACCGCGGCCCACGAGGCGCTCGTCTTCGTCGAGGACGGCGCACTCGTGGTCGACGAGAACGGCATCGTCGCCTGGTGTGGTGAGTTCTCCCAACTCCCAAGCGAACACGAGCACTCGTCTGTGGTGGACTACCGCCCGGGATTCATCCTTCCGGGCTTTGTCGACACCCATATCCACTTTCCGCAGACCTACGCAGGTGACTCCTACGGCGGCGGTCAGCTGCTGGAGTGGTTGGAGCGCTGCATCTTCCCGTCCGAATCGAAATTCAGCGATCCCGATTTCGGGTCGATGGCCGCGGTCGAGTTCACCAACCAGCGGGTGCGGGCCGGGACGACGGCCGCGATGGTCTTCGGTTCGGCGTTCCCGCACGCCCAAGACGCGCTGTTCGAAGAAACGAAGCGTCGCGGCTTGCGGCTCGTCAGCGGTCGCGGGATCCAAACCCGCGGACCGGGTTCGGCCGACCCTCTGATCACAAGTGAAGAGAAGGCCATCGAGCTGACTGCCGCCGAGGTCGACAAATGGCATGCCGCCGACACCGGTGACGTCGACACCGCCCTGCTGCATGTCGCGCTGGTGCCGCGGTTCTCCCTCTCGGTCACCCCGACAACGTTCGTGGCATTGGGGGAGCTGTACAAGGACCTGCGGTCCAAGGGCGTGTACGTGCACACCCACCTCAACGAGAACAACCGCCCCGGGACCGGCGAGGTCGACGCGACCAAGGACGATTACCAGGTCAATTCGTACCTCGACACCTACGACGGCAAGTTCCTGCCCGGCTCCAAGGTCGGCGGCGAGTCCCTGCTCGGGCCGCGCACGATCATGGCGCATTCCGTGCACTGCCAGGACGGCGAGCTGGCCCGCATGGCCGAGACGGGCACCTCGATCTCGCACTGCCCCGTCTCCCAGCTGTTTCTCGGTTCGGGCACCATGCCATGGCTGCGCACGGTGGCGTCGGGCGTCAACATCTCGCTCGGTACCGATCACGGCGGCGGCGACGAATGGCTCATCTCGCGGGTCGCGAATGATGCGTTCAAGCAGCACATCACCGAGCCCGGCGACGCGGGGGTGTCGATGCATCCAGCGGAGATGCTGTTCGTGTCCACCCTCGCCGGCGCGCGGGCACTCGACCAGGAGAACCGCTTCGGCAACTTCGACACCGGTAAGGAAGCCGATTTCATCGTCATCGACCCCGAGCAGTGGCCCGCGCTGAACAACGCCGTCAGGCATGGCGCCCGCGCCGACGATGCCGACATGGCCCGGGATCAGATCCTGTTCGCGCTTCTCATGCAGTTGCGGGAGGACGCCATCACCTCGGTGTATGTCCAGGGTCGCAAGATCGAGGACTGACATTCTCGATGCCCGATGAGCCGAGCGAGGCAACAGTTCTGGTCGCTTTTCATCCGGCACCCCGCGCTGACTTCGTGGCGTGGGTCGAGGAGGTCAGAACCGCGGTCGCGGAGGTGCGGGGTTTCCTGCACCTCGCGGCCGCCGAACACCTGCAGCAGGCGGTCTCGCTCTCGTTCACCGATGAAGAGGCGCTGCAGACCTGGCTGGATTCACCTGGCTGGTCCGCACTCCTCGCGTCGGGAGTTCGTAGGGGCATCCGTCGCGAGTTCAGCGACCTCGTCACCGTCGACGGCGAGGAGCCACCGATGGGCGTCGGCGTTTTCGTGCATCGGGTGGAACCGGCGAATCTCGCCGGGTTCACCGAGGCCCAGCGCAAGTTGATGAATCTCAGCGCGGTTGCACCGGGTTTCGAGTACTCCGTTCTCATCGGGCCGAGGCTTGCCGAACCGGGTATCGAGGAGTGGACTGCGGTGGTCAAGTTCCGCAACGACAGTCTGCTGGCGGGCTGGCGCGAATCACCGGCACGCGCCGAAGTGCTCGGCGAACTGCGTTCCAACCTCGAGCAGGAGTTCTCGGAGTCGTTCGAGACCAACTCGTTCGGCTCGATCGTCCGGGTCACCGATGGAAAGTCCGCGTCCACTCCCGAATGGAAGGTCGGGATGATGGTGCTGCTGGTGCTCTACCCGACGGTGATGATCCTGTCCCGCTTCATCGGACCGTCGTTCGACGAGTGGGGCGCCGAACCGTGGCTGTCGATGTGGATGAGTCAGATCCTGTCGGTGTCGTTGCTGACGTATCTGTTGATGCCGGCGGCCACCTGGGTGTTCGCGTTCTGGCTCGATCCCGAACGGGGCTCCTCGGTGAAGGTGTCGATTGCCGGCGCCGTGGTCGTCGCGGCCCTCTACGCCGCAACGCTGGCGATCTTTGCGTCTGTGCGGTGGCTGCAGTTCTGGGACTACGTCTGAGGCGGATGCCACCGGGTCGTTGCTCCCGGGGCGCGCCGGCAGCGGAGGTCAGTCGACCTCGGGGCCGGGTTCGTCGATGATCCGGTCCACGAGGTCTTCGGACAGCTTGTCATCGGGCGCGACTGCGACGGGGAACTCGGGCTGCTCTTCGAGCGGTACGTCGGGCTCTTCCTCGGCGATCTTCGCGTCGAGTGATTCGCCTTCGAGTTCCTCTCGGGGCGTGGTCCCGAAGCTGTCGGCCTCGCTCCAGTCCTCCGGTGGATCGACCACGTCGTCGTCCGCGCCGGTGCGCTGTTCGTCGGGGTCGAGGCTTTCGCTCGGGTTCAGGGTGTCGCCGGGGCCGTCTTCGATACTCATTGCCGCAGCGTGCCCGAATGGAATGCGCCCGAAACAACCCTCACGTGACGACCGCCTGTCGTGATGATCCGCCTGGGCGGCACGGCTTGTCTTTCGCCGGTGTCGGCAGTCACAGCCGGTGTGACAGTATGGGGGAGTCGGTTTAGACGAAGCCGCGCCCGCGCGCTGGCACATCTGGATGCTGAAGTGCTTTTGCACCGACGAAGTTAGGGGTCTTCCATGGCGCCGAATAAAAGAAAACCGAGTTCTGTCACCGATGTCACCGATGCCGCCGATCTCACCGGCGATGGCCTGACCATAGCCACAGTGGGGCATGGCGACATCTCGGTCCTCACGGTGTGGGGAAGCATTGACCTGCTGACCGTTCCTCAGCTGACGAAGTCTGTGGAGGACGCCGTATCCGCGCAGCCTGCAGGCCTCATCATCGATCTCACGTACACCGATTTCCTGTCCTCCGTCGGAATGTCCGCACTGGTACAGGCGCAGGAAACAATCGGAACAGACCGGCGGTTCGCCGTCGTTGCCGATGGCCCATCGACGGCGCGTCCGATCAAGTTGGTGGGATTGGACCGAACTCTGGCGTTGTACGCGACGATGGACTCGGCCCTGGCCGACATGACCGCCGCGGAACGGCCCGAGCATGAGGGTCGCGCCACCGCGTAGGCATGCAGTTGAAACGGTGAAAGGCGATGACGTGATCGAAGGCAGCAATGAAGGCATTCATCTGATCATCGCGAATCTTGTTCGAGACATGCATGATTCGTTGAGGAACAGCGATCTCGACGCAATTCTCGCCTCGATCACCGCCGGGGCCGTCGACTACGTCGACGGTGCCCAATATGCGGGGATCATCCTGGTCGACAAACGAAAGATGACGACTGAATCGGTGGCCGTCACCGATCCGATCGTCGAACTCCTCGATGCCATACAGACGCGCGTCGGCGAGGGCCCATGCCTCGAGGCGGCGTGGGAACATCAGACCGTGCGTCTCAACGACTTCGCCGAGGAGCCGCGCTGGCCCGCCTTTGTTGCGGAGACCCTTGCGCGGACGTCGGTGCTCTCGAGCTTGAGCTTCGAGCTCCACAGCAACGACAACACCCTCGGGGCGCTCAATCTCTTCTCCGAACACGCGAACGCGTTCTCGGCCGAGGCTGAAGAAGTGGGTCGGGTCTACGCCACGCACGCCGCGCTGGTCATGCAACGCGCACGCGAAAAAGAGCACTTCAACAGCGCTCTCGCCAGCCGAGATGTGATCGGGCAGGCCAAGGGCATCATCATGGAACGATTCGACATCGACAGCATCGCCGCGTTCGAACTGATGCGGAGGCTGTCGCAGGACACCAACACCCCGGTGGTGGAGTTGTCGAGGCAACTGGTGCGACGCGAGGATCAACCCGACAAGAAGTGAGTTGGGGAGTCCACGGTGCGGTCTGGCGGGTGACCGGTCGCCTGGAACACGACGCGGTGGCCGATGAGCACCGCATGATCAGCGAAGCGTTCGTAGTAACGGCCCAGCAAGGTCACATCGACTCCTGCGCCGATCCCGTGGTGCCAGGTCCGGTCGGTCAGCACGGTGAACAGGTGCTCGTGTAGCTCATCCATCGCGTCGTCGTCCACTTGCAGGCGGCGGGCATCGTCTACGTTCTGACTGGTCAGGACCGCGCTGGCGCTACCGGCCATGGCGACCGCGAGCGCACCCATGTCGGCGAAGTAGCCTTCGACCTCTGGTGGCAGGGCGTGCATCGGATGCCGGCGGCGTGCGACTTGGGCAACGTGCAGGGCAAGGGCGCCCATGCGATCGATATCGGCGACCACTTGAAACGTCGTGACGATGGAGCGGAGGTCACCAGCGACGGGCGCCTGGCGCGCGAGCAGATTGAACGCGCGCTCCTCCACCACCCCTGACATTCGTTGGATGTGGTCGTGATCGCTGATGACTTGTTCCGCCACAGCAAGATTCGCGGTCAGAAGTGCGTCTGTCGACCGTTCCATCGCGGTCCCGGAGCGTTCACACAGGCCGGCGAGCAGCGTGTTCAGCTCTGCCATCTGCGTGTAGTAAGCAGTCCGCATCGCTCAGCCGCGCCGCGTCGAGACAGTAATGGCGGTGGTCAAGACTGCTCCCTGGGTGGTGTGTACGTCTGCCGGTCAACGCGGGTTTACCCAGGACAGGGACCTTCTACACCTGGGGTGGGTATCGTCGAACGATGGCACTCGACGACGCGACCACGGCGCTGCTGGCCGAGTTGGCCAAGGAAGCCGGCCCTCCCATCCATGAACTCTCCCCTGAGGAAGCCCGCGCTGTCGGTGGCGCGCTGGCAGCTCTGAGCGGTCCCGGGCCCGATCTGCACGCTGTGCGCGAGGACACCGTCGCCGCTGACGACGGGTATTCGATTCCGGTGCGGGTCTTCATCCCGTCCGAGAACTTCAGCGGAGTCATGGTCTACTTCCACGGCGGCGGGTGGGTGATCGGCTCGGTGGCCCACTACGACACGCTGGCGCGAAAGCTCGCTGCCGAGACCAATTGCGTTGTGGTGCTGCCTGATTACCGGCTCGCTCCGGAGCATGCGTACCCGACGGCCGCCCGTGATGCCTGGGATGTGACGAACTGGACCGCGGCGAGTTGGCCGACCGAGCCGTTGATCGTCGCGGGCGACAGCGCGGGCGGCAATCTCGCCGCCGTGGTCGCCCAGCAGGCGGTGGCCCGGGGTGGACCTGCCATGGTCCTGCAGATCCTCTGTTACCCGGTGACCGATCACCGCCTCGACACCGTCAGCTACCTCGACCCCGCAAACCAACTACTGCTGGACCGCGACCTGATGATCTGGTTCTGGGACCAATACGCACCAGATCCGGCCACCAGAGCGAATCCGGATGCGTCTCCGCTGCACGGTGTCCTGGCGGGAACGCCGCGGGCTCTGGTGCTCCTCGCCGAGCATGATGTCCTGCGCGACGAGGGGGAGGCCTACGCCAGGGCGCTCGCCGACTCGGGAGTTCCGGTGACAATGACCATCTTTGACGGTCAGATGCACGGGTTCTTCCAATTGGTCAACGTGCTCCCGGGCGCGGAACTTGCGGTGCGCGCGGTCGGGAACGAGGTGCGTTCGGTGATCGGTGGGCCCGTGGTCGACATGCAGCCACCTCCCGGGTGATTTAAAGTAGGCCTGCAGCGAAACGCGTCCACAACTGACTCGATGTCGACACGCGTGTCGCGAGGAGTCACCCATGTCAACCTCATCCTTTGCTGTTCCCATCGTGGACATCTCGCCCTACGTCGGAGACGGTGGTGATGCGGCCCGCGCCGATGTCGCGGCACACATCGACACCGCCTGCTCGGAGGTCGGATTCATCCAGATCCTGGGCCACGGCATCGGTGAGAACGTTCTGGACGATTTCACCGTAGCCATGGACGATTTCTTCGCGCTACCGCTGGAGACGAAGAAGAACTACCGCACGCCGCCCCGGATCAACCGCGGATACGCTCCGCCGAAGACGGAGTCGTTGTCGCTGAGCCTGGGCATCGAATCAGCGAACCGGATGAACGACTTCTTCGAGGCATTCAACGTCGGTGTGCGCGCGGAGGACTATCCCGACCACGCCCTGCCGGCTGACGACTACGCCGAAAACCTCTGGCCTGCAGAGGTATCAGGCTTCCAGCCGGCAGTGGCGGGGTATTTCGCCGAGGCCGCCAGGGTGGCTCGCACGCTGACGCGCATCTTTGCAGACGCACTGGACCTCGGCCCACGGTACTTCGACGATTTCACCGACCACTCACTCGATGTGCTCAGGATGAACAACTACGCCTTGCCACCTGGCGAGATCGAGATCGACGGTGAGTTGACCGGGATGGGTGCGCACACCGACTACGGCATCGTCACGGTGCTCTGGGCCGATCAGGTCGCGGGTCTACAGGTCCTCGGACATGACGGCAGCTGGAACGATGTGTCGCCGGTCGATGGTGCCCTCCTGGTCAATCTCGGTGATCTGATGGCACGGTGGACGAATGAGCGGTGGATGTCGACCGTGCACCGGGTGAAGCCGCCCATCGTCGATGGCAGCATCAAACGGCGTAGGTCGGCAGCCTACTTTCACGACGGCAACATCGACGCGACGATCGCGACCCTGCCGTCGTGTGTGGGAGCGGGCAGCAAGTATCCACCTGTGACCGTCGCCGATCACATCGCCGGCAAACTGGCGGGATCCCGTGCAGGGGTGGCCAATTCCTCCGCGCAGCGCGAGGCTGAGCGGGTCAGGACCGCTGCCGCCGGCGCCTGAACGGTCAGAGCCATTCGCGGCGTTTGAAAACGAGGTACAGCGTCGTCACGGTCAGCACGATGATGATGGAACTGGTGATGAATCCACCGCTGTGGTCGAATCCCGGAAACGGGACATTCTGGCCATAGAAGCCGGTGACGGCGGTTGGCACCGCGATGATCGCCGCCCAACCGGTGAGTTTCTTCATCACCGTGTTGAGCCGGGCGTCCTGGAGGGACAGGTTCGTCTCGAACAGCGAGGTGATCATGTCTCGTAGCGATTCGGTCCACTCGGTCGCTCGCAGCACGTGGTCGTAGAGGTCGGTGAAGTTGGGGTCGAGTTCGCTGGGTGCCTTGTTCTCGAGACGACTGCGCTGAATCATCGACACCACTTCGCGCATGGGCATCACCACGCGGCGCAGCGCCACCAGATCCTTGCGGAGTTGGTAGGTGCGCTGCTGGAGTTCATTGCCCCTGCGTCTCTCGTCGAACAGCAGGCTTTCCAGATCCTCGATGCTGTCGTCAAGCTCTTGTACGGCGTCGAAGTGTCCGTCGACCACCACATCGAGCAGGCCGTGGGTCAGAGCGCCGACGCCGTGTTGCTGTCCGCCCATCTGATCCCAGCGCTCGATCACCTGGTTCATGTCGAACTCATCGGACAGACGGACGGTGATCAGCGCATTGTGCTTGATGAACATGGAGATCCGGTGCGTGTGGATTGCCTCGCCGCGCTGCAGCGAGTCGGCGTCGGTTTTCATCTCGACTGCGTACACGGTGACGAACTTGTGCGTCGGATACGACGTCGCCTTCACCCTTTCGGCGGCTGCCAGAGCGTCTTCTACGGCAAAGGTGTTCAAGTCGAGTTCAGAGGCGAGCTCGGTCAGTGCGTCGTGACTGGGATTGACCAGGTCAGCCCATACCAGGAGGTCGTTGTCGCCGATACAGTCGGAGACCATTCCGAGGTCGAACTCGTCCTGCAGTTCACCATGTCGCCAGATGCGGCCCTGCACGTTGTCGATCACCGTCCCATCGTGCCATCGGATGGGTTGGTGGGCCCTACCTCCTCGGGGAAGCGCACCGAAAGAATGATCCATAACATCGTGAGTTCACGGAACATTTGAGATGCAATCTGGAGAGATCCCCTCCATCGGAGTGGATTCGACGTTGATGGGACTCGAACTCGATCAGACCGGTGCCATGCAGGTGCCGCCCGCTGGATTTCCCGCCGGTTGGTACACCGGTGCCCCGTCCCCCGGTGAAGACGGCCCGGCTGTCATTGCCGGACACGTGGATTGGGACGGCGAGCCGGGTGTCTTCTTCTGATCGGAAGCGACTGAGGTTCGGACGTTCTCCGTCGACTGTCAGTGGTCGACGGAGAAGCCTGACCGGATGGCGTGTCGCTCGGAGGCCAGTTCGACGAGGCGATCGATCAGTGCGGGGTAGCTCAGTCCGGAGGCTTCCCACAGTTTGGGGTACATCGATGCCGGGGTGAAACCGGGAATCGTATTGACCTCGTTGAGGAGCCAACCCCGGCCGCCTTCTTCGTAGAAGAAGTCGACCCGGGCCATGCCCGAGCACCGCAGCGTGCTGAAGATGGTGGCCGCGAGCTCTCGGACCCGATCGGACTCCGCGGGAGGCAGGTCGGCCGGGATGACCAGCGCCGCAGCACCGTTGACGTACTTGTCTGCGTAATCGTAGAACTCTGATCCCGGTCGGATCTCGCCGGCGACGGACGCTTCCGGGACGAGGTTGCCGAGCACCGCGACCTCGACCTCGCGGGCGGTCACGGCTTCCTCGATCACCACCACCTCGTCGTACCGCAGTGCCAGCTCGATGGCTTCGGCGAGTTCGGCAGCGTCGTGTGCCTTCGAGATACCAACGGAAGAACCGAGGTTGGCCGGCTTGACGAAGACGGGCAGTCCGAGTTCGGCAATGGTGCGCTCGACGAGCGGGGCGGTCTCGCCGGTACCGGCGCGGAACTCGATCCATCGGCATTGGGGAATACCCGCTTGGGCGGCAACGATTTTGGCCATCGCCTTGTCCATACACAGCGCCGACGAGAGCACGCCACTGCCCACATAGGGGACACCGGCCAGCTCCAGCATTCCCTGGACGGTGCCGTCCTCGCCGTGCGGGCCGTGCAGCAGCGGCAGCACGACCGTCGGCCGATCGCCATCCCCGGCGATTTCGACCAACGGCTCCACCTCGGTCCCCTCGGGTTCGAGGGAGTCGGGCAACGCGGGTGTCGCCTCGGCGAGCGCGGCGATCGCCTTGTCGTTGCGGATCCACGTGCCGTCGCGGGTGATGCCGACCGGGATCAGCTCGTATTTGGTCCGGTCCGCGGCGGCGAGCACGTGAGCTGCGGTGACGCACGACACATCGTGTTCGGCAGACACCCCGCCGAAGAGGACGAGGAGCCGCAGACGGCCATCATGCGCGGGTTCTGACATGGGCGACACGATACCCACCCGGTGTGAGCGGTAGCGTCGACGCGTGCGATTCAAGGCGAGCGACGTGGCAGCGGCAACCGGTGGTTCTCTGGTCGGCCCGGATCGGGACATCGACGGCGCGAGTATCGACTCGCGCAGCGTCCGGCCGGGGCAGTTGTTCGTGCCGATCGTCGCCGAGCGCGACGGCCACGACTTCATCCCCAAGGCCCTGGAGCAGGGCGCGACGGCCTTCTTGACCGATCGCAGCGGTATCGATCGCGGCGGCGACGTGGCGGCGATCGAGGTCCCCGACACCGCGCTCGCCCTCGCCGACCTGGGGCGCGCTGCACGCAACCGCCTGAACGGACCCGTCGTCGGGGTCACCGGATCGGTCGGGAAGACCTCCACCAAGGATCTGCTGGCCGGTGTCCTGGCCACCACCCTGACGACGACGGCGAACGAACGATCCTTCAACAACGAGCTGGGGTTGCCGCTGACCCTGCTGGGCGCCGCAGACGACACCGAGGCGGTCGTCGTCGAGATGGGCGCGCGAGGAGTGGGTCACATCGCGCTGCTGTGCGACATCGCCCGTCCGACGGTCGGCATCGTGACCAGGGTGGAAGGTGTCCACCTCGAGCTGTTCGGTGATCTCGAGTCGGTGGCGCGAGCCAAGGGTGAGTTGATCGAGGCCTTGCCGGACGACGGGATTGCGGTGCTCAACGCCGACCATCCGGTGGTCGCCGCGATGGCATCCCGGACGAGCGCCCGGGTGCTGCGGTTCGGGTTGGCTGCCGATGCCGACGTTCGTGCCGAGAACATCAGCATGGACGACGAGCTGCGAGCCAGTTTCGCGTTGCGTACCCCCTGGGGTTCGGCGGAGGTGAACCTCGCCGCCCGTGGGGAACACCAGGTGGCCAATGCGCTCGCCGCGGCCGCAGCGGCCGGCGGCATCGGAGTCGGTGTCGAGGCGATAGCGGTAGGCCTGGCCGGCGCCGCCATTTCCGGACTGCGCATGGAACTGACCCGCACCGCCGGGGGTGTGCTCGTCCTCAACGACGCATACAACGCCAATCCGACGTCCATGGCGGCCGCACTGGACTCGCTCGCGGCCCTTGCGGCAGGTCGCCGGATCGCGGTGTTGGGTGTGATGGCCGAACTCGGCGCATCCGCGCCGGCTGAGCACCTCGCCATCACCGCCCGGGCCCGGGAGCTCGGGATCGACGTGATCGCGGTCGGCACGGACGACTACGGCCCCGACGCGGTACACGTCGCGGATGTCGACGAGGCCGTTGCGGCCCTGTCCGATCTGCAGACCGGAGATGCGGTGCTGGTCAAGGGTTCTCGTGTCGCCGCTCTGGAGCGGGTCGCCGCTGCGCTCGCAGGGGCCTGACCCGACGATGACGCCCGGTCCAGCCGCTAATGCTCCCGGGCGCCGCACCGACTCCCTGACCGGGATACGCGCGCTGGCGATGCTGCTGGTGTGCGCGACACACGCCGGCTTCTGGACCGGCAAGTACACCGACGACTTCGAGGGCTGGTTCTTTGCGCGACTCGAGGTCGGGGTTGCGATCTTCTTCGTGCTGTCGGGCTACCTGCTGTTCTCACCCTGGGTGCGGGCCCTGCGCGAGGGTGGGGCGAAACCCGATGTACAGCGGTACTTCTGGCATCGCGCCCGACGAATCCTGCCGGCCTACTGGCTGACCGTTCTCGGGGTGTATCTGATCTTCCTCTGGCGCGAGGACACCTCGACCCTGGGGCACGGCGCCGGCGGGTTGCTGCGCAATCTCACGCTCACCCAGATCTATGGGTTCGGTCACCTGCATTCCGGGCTGACCCAGATGTGGTCGTTGGCGACCGAGGTCGTCTTCTATCTGCTGTTGCCGGTGTTCGGGTGGTTGATCTGCAGGGTGATCTGCCGCGGGCGGTGGCGACCGGGACGGATGATCGCCGCGGTGTCGGTGCTGATGTCGATCACCCCAGCCTGGGCGGTCCTCACGCACGAGTTCGACGGCATCGACATCACGGCGCGGCTCTGGGCACCGGCGTTCTTGGCCTGGTTCGCCGGTGGGATGTTGCTGGCGATCCTCGCGACACTCGTGCGCACGTGGCATCCGACGCTGTCCATCCTGGTGGCAATCCTCGCGTTCCAGATCTCGTGCACGTCGCTGGCGGGAGAGCCGACGATCACGCCGAACTCGATGTCGGCGACCATCATCAAATCCGTGCTCTACCTCGTCATCGGTTTCTGCCTGATCGCACCCCTTGCCATCGGTCCGGCGGGCAACTGGTGGGACAGGGCGATGTCGCGGCCGGTCGTGGTGTGGTTCGGCGAGATCTCGTATGAATTCTTCCTGGTGCACGTCATCGTGATGGAGCTCGTCATGGACCTGCTCGACTATCCGATCTTCACCGGCTCGGTCGTCGGGGTGTTCATCGTCACGGTCGTGCTGTCGACGCCGGTCGCGTGGGGGCTGCACCGGGTCACGGCACCGCTCTGGCACCGCACGACGGCATCGGTCGCCGCTGTCCGGTAATACTGGATGAAAGCCCCATTTTCGGAGGACCCCATGGCTCAGCACTCTGCATCCACCGCCGGTGGCGGCGCCGCGCAGATCCGCGGATGGTGTGATCGAGCGAAGATGCCGGGCAAGCACCCCGATCTGTCGGACCCGGCGGCCATCCTGATCGCCTCGGGATTCCTCTCAGACCAGGCCCGTGCGGTTCTGGTCCGGCGCAGCACTGCGGGTCTTCCCGTGCCCGCGATCGGTGGCTTCGGTGAGCTTCGCAGGTTGCAGCGCGAGATCGGTCAGCTCGAGGACCAGTTGCGCAACCCGCGGCTGCCCAAGGTCGCGGCCATCATCGTGAAGTCGCGGGCCGTGGCGCTCGGGCGCCGGCGCGACAGTGCGCGCAACCTGGTGACCGCGTCCAAGCCGGTGTTCGCCGGATCGGTTCGGGGCATCCGGCGGGAACGTCGCGAAGGCCTGCATCTCGATATCAGCGAACGTGAGCGGTTGTTCAACGGTTTGCTGTTCACACCCGCGCCGAACAGTCTCGACGGCAACTACCTGCGCAGGGCCGGTGCGATGGCGGCGAGCACGGCGGCAGGGGTGATCGGGCAGTTGTCGGATGGGCGTTCGCGCGCCGGGCAGTGGGTCGCGGACAAGGCGGCGGTCATCGACGGCTCTGACGTCGAGGGCACGTCGACCGCGAAGTTCGTCGACGGCTACGAGACCATGCTCTACATCGCCGGCAACGCCTATGACCGGATCGTCCGCTCAGCGGCCTGGCGCAGCGATCATTTCGCGGTCCAGCGGTCGCAGATCAACGTGCACGCCGAATTGGCCGAGATCGCGGCCGACGTGATCAACCTGCGCACCGTCCGGATCGAGCTGGACCGGGTCCGCATCGTCGCGGATTCCGATGCCCGTCTGGCCGAGCAGTTGCGGTCGCGGGAGGCCGAACTGCGACCGGTGTGGTCGCAGCTGATCGATCGGGTCGGCGCGCTGTGGGACGTCGCCGACGCCGTTGCCGCCGCTGCGCAGGAACTGCAGATACTCGACCAGGTGAACTACGCCGGGACGATCGATCTCCGAATCGACCAGCTGATCGCGAGGTCGGGGGAGCGGGAGATGTCCGCCGAGAACACGCGTCGGTTGAGTGAGCAGCTGGGCGCGGGGCGATCTCACCTCCGCGACTACCGGAATATCTTGCAGGGCAATGTCACCGGCATTCTCGGAGAGCCCGCGGAGAACCCTGTCCCTCCGGCTCCTGCTCGGAGTAGGCCGCAGCTGAGCAAAGAGACGGAAGGCTGACGGGTTCAGTCCCGGCGCCACTGCTGTAGATAACCTTTTTCCAGATCGGTCAAGCGCCGCAGGCTCTGCTTCTCGATGTCGACCACCGCCATCTGGGTGCTGGCCACGCATGCGGGTTTGGAATGCGGTGCCGCGCCCGCGCCCCGGATCTCGTAACCGATCGTGAAGTCCACAGATCGAAAGCCTTTGATCCACATGGCGATAGCCAGAGGGCTGTCTGTGTGGCGGAGTTGAGCCTGATACCTGACCTCCACGGTCACGATCATGGCGCTCTTGATCAACGGTGCGTACTGCTCGCCGGCGCTGATGAGCCAGGCCACCCGAGCTTCTTCCATCAGGGTGATCATGCGGGCGTGGTTGATGTGCCCGAAGGCGTCCATATCCGACCATCGCACCGGTACTTGGGCGACAAACGCGAAAGCATCCCCGGAAGCGTCTGTCTCGTTTTGCATATGCTGGATTCTCCGTGTTCGTTGGCGGATGTCGGGGTGTGTAGGCTCGAGATCAGCCCGCTGGCCTGGGCGTTTTCACAGTCCGGCGACGTACTCACAATGGGGGCGAATCGGACGTCATCTGTGAGTTGGGTAAGAAGACTTTCCCTCCGATCATTACCGTCGGTACCCTTCGCGCTCGTACTCATCTAATAATCCAGGAGACCCTTTGATGCCGCGTTCCTCAGGCGTGTTCCGAGCGCTCGGCACGTTCGTCGCATGTGGCGCAATGCTCGTGTCAGGCGCCGGTGTCGCTCTCGCTGAACCCACGCCCCGGGCGGCGCAGATCGAGAAGACCACCGAGGTGTCGCCGCAGCGACACGATCTGATCGTCTCCTCACCCGCGATGGGCGGCAAGGTCCAGATCAGTGTGCTCACCCCCGCCGACCTGAGCTATTCGCGGGGCACGCTCTATCTGCTCGATGGAGCCGGAGCCGAGGACAGGGTCAGCGATTGGCTCACCAAGGGCGGCGCCGAGGACTACTTCGCCGACAAGGACGTCACCGTGGTCCTGCCGTCGGGCAAGGGCGCGTTCTACACCAACTGGCAGCAGCGTGACGCGGCGGTTGGCAAACCGCAGTGGGAAACCTTCCTCACCAAAGAACTGCCGCCCCTGATCAACTCCACGTTCAACGGCAACGGCAACAACGCGGTCGCGGGGCTGTCCATGGGCGGACAGGCCGCGTACGCGTTGGCCTCGCGGCATCCTGGGCTCTACACGGGGGCGGGATCGCTCAGTGGGTGCCCTCCGGTGACGGGGTTGGCGAACGAAGGCTACGTGCGGACCACCATGGCCAAGGATGGCGGCGACGCGACCAACATGTGGGGTCCTTTCGGATCGTCGGGCTGGGCGGCCCACGATCCCTCGAAGCGTCTCGACGCACTCCGGGGCAAGAACCTCTACATCTCGGCGGGGTCGGGACTTCCCGGACCGCTGGACCAGACGACCGAACTCGACGACGGTATGAGCCGGGAGCAGACGATCGCCGCCGGCGCCGCACTCGAGATCGGTGCCTACCGCTGCTCGGTGGAGTTCGCTGTGGTGATGCGGGCCCACGGGGTCGACGCGACGGAGAACTTCCACCTCATCGGCACCCACGCCTGGCCGTACTGGGCCGAGGACCTCAAGGCCATGTACCCCGTGCTCGCCAGAGGTTTGTAGGTCTTGAGACGAGGACTGCGCGCCGCGCGTCGGCTGGGCGTCGCCGCGTTTGCGGCAGTGGTGATGATCTCGGGCTCGGTCGCAGTGGAGGCGGCGGCACACCCGGTGGCCGCATCCGTCGACCGTGTCGACGTCGTCGGTCCGCAGCGTCACGACCTGCTGATCAATTCACCGGCGATGGGCCACCCGGTCCGGATCACCGTGCTGTTTCCGCGGACGTCGCAGGCGCGTGGCAGTCTCTACCTCCTCGATGGCGGCGGTAGGAAATCTGGCGTCAGCGACTGGATCAACGAGGCAGACGCCGAGACGTTCTTTGCCGACAAGAACGTCAACGTGGTGCTGCCCGCCGGCCAGGGTGCGTTCTACACCGATTGGGAGCGCACCGATCCGGCCCTCGGACGCCCGAAATGGGAGACCTTCCTCACCGACGAACTGCCACCGCTGATCGACGAGCTCTACAACGGCAACGGCAACAACGCGATCGCCGGGCTGTCGATGGGCGGGCAGGCCGCCTACACCCTCGCCACGCGCAACCCGGACCGCTACACCGGTGTGGGTTCGGTGAGCGGCTGCCCGCCGACGACAGGCCCGGACAACGAGGCGCAGATCCGCGCAGTCGTCGCGAGGGACGGTGGCGACGCGTCCAACATGTGGGGTGGCTGGGGCGGCCAGGGATGGGTGGACCACGACCCGGTGCGCCGACTCGACGCACTGCGAGACATGAACATCTTCATCGCCGCCGGATCCGGCGTCCCCGGACCGCTGGACCAGAAGACGCGCCTGGACCCCGGACGCAACCGCCTCGAGAAGATCGCAACGGGGTCGGTGCTCGAAATCGGGGCGCGTGAGTGCTCGGAGAAGTTCGCCGAACTCATGCGTGCCGACGGTCTGCAACCCACCGAGTACTTCCGGCCGATCGGCACCCACGCGTGGCCGTACTGGGCGGAGGACCTGAAGGTGATGTACCCGGTGCTCGCCAGAGGTTTGTAGGCGTCCCAAAGACCCTCACCCACCCGTTTTCGCGCGATCCACCCGCAATAACCGCGGGGCGGCGCGAAAACGGATGGGTGGACGCGGGTCTAGCGGGCGGCGCGGGCTTCAGCGAAGTCGAGGAATGTGTTGTTCTCGTGCGCCTCGGTCACCGTCACCCGGGCGCCCTCGCCCACGAACGGCCGGATTATCACCCCGGCCTCGGTGGCCTCCTGCGCGAACGCGAGCGCATCCTCGCCGAGATCGAGCCAGACGAAGTTGGCCTGACTCGGCGGGACCGAGTACCCAGCCTGCCGCAGTCGTCCGGTGACGCGCTCCCGTTCGATCGCGATCGCGTCGGTGCGGGCGAGTAGTTCGGGCGCGGCATGCAGGCTTGCGATTGCCGCGGCCTGGGCCAATGAGTTGACGCTGAACGGGACGTGGACCTTCAGCAGCGCGTTGGTGACCGCCGGATCTGCGACCGCGTAACCCACCCGCAGCCCGGCGAGTCCGTAAGCCTTGGAGAACGTCCTCAGGACAACCAGGTTGGGGTAGCGGCGGGTGAGCTCGATCGCGTCGAATCGCTGCGCCTGTGAGGGCCTCAGATACTCGACGTAGGCCTCGTCCAACGCGACCAGCACGTCGGCGGGAACTCTTGCGAGAAAGGCTTCCAGGGCGTCCGCATCGACCACTGTGCCCGTGGGGTTGTTCGGGTTGCACACGAAGATCAGCCGGGTGCGATCGGTGATCGCGTCGGCCATCGCGGGCAGGTCGTGGACGCGACCGTCGGTCAGCGGCACCTGAACCGGGGTGGCGCCCGCCACCCGGGTCGCCAGCGGGTACGTCTCGAACGAGCGCCACGCGAAGAGGACCTCATCGCCGGGCCGCGTCGCGATGGTGATCAGGTTCTGACACAACGTGACCGACCCGCACCCGGTTTGCACGTTCTCCGGCGCGACGTCGAGGTGCTTGGCGAGCTCACCCGTCAGCTCGACGGCGCCGTTGTCGGGGTAGCGATTGATCGCGGCGGCCGCCTCGGCGATCGCCGTCGCGACGCTGGGCAACGGACCGAAGGTCGTCTCGTTGCTGGCCAGCTTCAGCGCGCCGGGGATGTTCCTGCCGGGCACGTAGGCCGGGACGTCGGCGAGGTCGGGGCGGATGTGCGGTGTCACCTGACCCAATCTAGGCCACGCCAAAAGGCCCGCGACAAGCCGGTTTGCTCCGGCCGCTATCTGCTGTGTACTGTTTTGCTTCGGCAGTTCGAAAGGACTCCACCAGGAGGCGTGCCAGAGCGGCCGAATGGGACTCACTGCTAATGAGTTGTCTCGCTAAAACGAGACCGGAGGTTCAAATCCTCTCGCCTCCGCCAGAGCACCAGCCTGACGAAAATTTAAAAGCACGCGCCCGTAGCTCAACGGATAGAGCACTTGACTACGGATCAAGAGGTTAGGGGTTCGAATCCCTTCGGGCGCACAAAAGTACGGTCCGGATCTGCACTCACGTGCGGTCCGGGCCGTATTTCTTTGGCCGGTCACGACACCGGTGAGGTATTTTCAGTGTGTGAGGCATACGCAGTGCACCCAAGGTATGGCGTTCGCGCCGACGCTGTGGGTCCTGCCGCATCCGGGCACCAATGGCTACCTGTCGACGTGGGGTGCTGTTCTTGCGGGTTATCCGCCGCGAGAGCGCTGACTTCTTCCGCCAGTCCAATCGAGACCGCGCCTCTGAGCTATTTCTAGCGCAGCCGTCAACACGATCGAGTCCTCAACGCGCTACCGTCACTCGATCGCGGATCGCACTGAGCATCCTGGTCACGGTTCTCGTCAACATGGAACGATCCGAGGAGAATTCCCATGCGTGACAACAGCAATCGACCCGGGCGCCTCGCACTCTTCGCGCGTGGCTCCTGGGCCGAGACATCCCGTGTATCGAGCATCCTGCGCAAAGAAACCGTCGGTGGCGCGTTGCTGCTGGTGGCGACCGTGATCGCCCTGGTGTGGGCCAACTCTCCCTGGTCGGAGGCATACACGAGTCTGGGCGAGTTGAAGGTCGGTACCGACGCCCTGGGCGTGCACCTCGACCTCTCGCTCGAGACGTGGGCCGCCGATGGCCTGTTGGCGATCTTCTTCTTCGTTGTCGGTCTCGAACTCAAACGTGAGTTCGTCGCCGGTGATCTGCGCGACCCTGCCCGTGCGGCGCTACCGATCGCCGCTGCGGTCGGCGGCATGATCGTGCCGGCGGTGATCTTCGTAGCGTTCACCGCCCACGTCGGGGACGGCGCCATCAAGGGCTGGGCGATCCCCACGGCCACTGATATCGCTTTCGCCGTCGCTGTTCTCGCTGTCATCTCCACCCACCTGCCTGCTGCGTTGCGCACGTTCCTGCTCACGCTGGCGGTGGTCGACGATCTGTTGGCGATCACCGTGATCGCCGTGTTCTATACCGAGGACATCAATCTGACCGCGCTCGCGGTAGCAGCCCTGCCACTGGCATTGTTCGCGTTCTGCGCGCAACGTCGGATCCGGTCCTGGTGGTTGTTGATTCCACTGGCTGTCCTGACGTGGGTGTTTGTCCACGAGTCCGGCGTGCACGCGACGGTCGCCGGAGTTCTCCTCGGCTTCACCGTTCCGGTGCTGCGCAGTAAAGCCGCCGGCGGCCCTGATGCCGGACCTGGTCTGGCCGAGCACTTCGAACACCGCATCCGACCCATCTCCGCGGGGTTCGCAGTCCCTGTTTTCGCGTTCTTCGCCGCCGGGGTCACCGTCGGTGGGTACAAGGGGCTGACCGACGCACTGACCGACCCCATCGCTGTGGGCATCGTCTGTGGATTGGTCATCGGAAAGGCCGTGGGCATCTTCGGCACCACGCGACTGTTGTCGGCGGTGACGCGAGCATCGCTCGATTCCAGTGTCCGGTGGATCGACGTCGTCGGTATATCGATGCTCGCCGGCATCGGGTTCACCGTGTCCCTGCTGATCGGAGATCTCGCCTACGGGATGGGTTCAGAGCGAGACGACCACGTCAAGATCGGTGTGCTGACCGGATCATTGCTGGCCGCTCTGCTTGCCTCGATTCTGCTGCGCGCTCGAAATCGGCACTACCGCAACATCTGTGAGGATGAAGAACGCGACGATGACCACGACGGGATCCCTGACGTCTACCAAGAGAAAGATTGACGGCACGGCGGGTTGCGCGGGGGCGTCGGCCGTCAGCCCTTCGTTCCAGCCGAACTCAGGGTCGAGCAGTCTGCGCTGAATCCAATTAGCGCAGCACGCACGCGCTGTGCCTGCGACACCGCGTCGCTGAAGCACACGCACCGCACCGCCTGGTGGTGGGACACAGTTGAGCACCCCATACGTCGGCGCAGCAAGTGGAAAGAACACGCGGACGGAACTGTTGGAAGTCGGATAAGCCTTCAAGGCGTCAGCTGCTTGCGACGCCGCCAGGTACATGAACGGCGAGGTTCCGGCCATGTCGGGCCAGCTCAGCGGATGGAGGATCCGATTCCGAGTCCGCCGTCGACGTCGAGGACGATTCCGCTGACGTAACCTGCAGCGGGGGAACACAGGTAAGCGGCGGCTTCGGCGATATCGTCTGGAATGCCGGTCTTTCGTTGTGGCACTTTTGAGGTGAGTTTGTCGCGTGCAGCTGCGTTCATCGAGGCGAGCATCGGTGTCTCTATGAGTCCGGGTGCAATGGCATTGGCGGTGATGCCGTGACGGGCGGTCTCGAGGGCTATGGTGCGGGTCAGTCCCACGATGCCGGCTTTGGCAGCGACGTAATTGGCTTGGCCGTAGTTGCCGCGCCAGCTCATAGATGAGAACGAGACGATTCGGCCGTATTGGCGAGAGCGCATGTGCGGCAGTACGGCTCGGGTGCAGTAGAATGACCCGCTGAGCGATGCGTCGAGGACGGAATGCCAGTCGTCGTTGTCGATGTCGTCGATCTTGTTGTCGCGGATGATGCCTGCATTGTTGACGAGGACATCGATGCGCCCGCGGTCTGCAACCACCTCATTCACCCAGTCGTTTACCATGTCCGAGTCTGTGACGTCGACAGCGTGGGCGGAGCAGGCTTGGCCGTGGCGTTGACTCAGGTTGTCTGCAAGGGTGGTGGCCGCGGCGTCGATGTTGAGGTCACCGATCGCGACGGAGGCGCCTTCAGACGCGAAGCGGGTGGCCATTGCAGCACCCAGGCCTTGTGCGCCTCCGGTGATGAGGACAACCTGTTCGTGGTATCGGTTCATCGTGCTCTTCCGTTGTCGGTGATGTTGGTAGACGGCGCTTTCCGGTTGAGAAAAGCGCCGAGGTCGGTGGGGACATCATTGGCCGCCCAGTGCTCTTCGAAGGCGTCGAGTTCGCGGGCGAGTCCGTCGATTGAGTTCATAGTGGTGAGGTCGGACAGTAGTGTTTTGAAATTGGACTGTGCGGGTCCGCTGCGCTCTGCGAGCTGTTGTGCGATGTGCAAGGCCGTCTCGTATAGCTCGGTTGCAGGGACAACAGTGTGTATCCACCCGGTAGCGGCGAGGCGGTCGGGTGTGACCAGGTCGCCGGTGAGGGAGAGCCACCGCGCCATCGCGTCACCGACCTTGCGCGGCAGGCGAACGCTGGACCCTCCTGCGGGCAGGAGGTTGTTGCGTACATGGCCGTCCCCGATGAGGGTGTCGTCGGCTGCGACGACGACGTCACAGCCGAGCGCAAGCTCGAGCCCTCCCGCGACGGCGTGCCCGTGGAGGGCGGCGACGACCGGCAGAGGGCTGGTCTCGAACCTGGTGATCAGCGCGGAAACTCGGCGCAAGAACTCGATGGGCGTACCGTGCTCCTCGCGAAGTTCGAGGAAGTATTGCAGGTCGGCTCCGGCGCAGAAGCTGCGTCCGCTGCCGGCGAGAATCACCACGCGAGTGTTGTCGTCGTTCTCTGCGGCGGAGAGCTCTATCTCCAATGCGTCGATGAGGTTCGCGTTGAGGGCGTTGCGTCGGTGGGGTCGGTTGAGGGTAAGGGTTCGGACGGCGCCGGTGCGGGTGACGACTACCGCAGGTTCGGCGCTCACCGGTTACCTGCGTCGTGCGAGCGTCGGCGACGCCTGAGTTCGGCGCGTTGGATTTTGCCGCTCGGCGTCTTTGGAAGTGACTCGACGAGGTGTATGCGTCGGGGGTAGGCGTGTGCGGCGTAGTGGGACTTGACCCACGTCTGCAAGTCGCTCACGAGCGCGTCAGTGCCGATGACTCCGGCGGCGAGTACAACGTAGGCCTCGATGACTTCACCGCGGACGGCGTCGGGTGCGGCGATGACCGCGCACTCGATGACGTCGGGGTGGCGGAGCAACGTCGATTCCACGTCGAACGGCCCGATGCGATAGCCGGCCATGATGATGACGTCGTCGTCGCGTGCGGAGAATCGGATGATGCCCTCGGAATTGATGCTGGCCGTGTCGCCGGTGGTGAAATATGCTCCCTCGCCACAGAATCGATCACTCGGCGTTGCAGCACCGGTATATCCGGTGAAGGTCATGAACGGGCTGTGGTCGATGACGACCGCGAGGCGCCCCATGGTGTCGTGGTCGGCGGGCTCGTCGGCGTCGGGGCGCAGGACAGTCATCGTCCATCCGGGAAGCGACGGCCCCATCGCACCCTCGGTGATGTCGCGGCGCACCTGCGGGTGGTGTGGGTAGCCGATGGGCATCCCCAACTCCGTCTGCCCGAAGTGGTCGTGCACATGCAGGCCCAGCGCGGTGGAGGTCCACTCGTTCACTTCGGGGGTCAGTGGCTCGCCGGCGCTGGACAGTCGTTGCAGGACCAGTCCGTCTGGGGGTGTGATGCCGGATGCGCGGAGTCCCCGGTACACGGTGGGTGCGGCGGCGAAATCGGTGATGGCCAGGTCGGCAAGTGTCGACCAGGTGGTGGCCGGCGAGAAGCCGCCTCGCAGCAGGACGGTCGGTACGCCGGCTGCGAGTGGGGCTATGAGTGCGGTGTAGAGACCGTAGGCCCAGCCGGGGTCTGCGCCGCACCAGAACGAACTGTCGGCATCGACGCCGAGACCGAACTCGAGATAGCTGACCCAGCCGGCGATATAGCGGACAGGGTGCACCACACCTTTGGGGGTGCCGGTGGTTCCGGATGTGAACATGTGGACCAGCGGCGCGTCGCCACCGACCGGCGTGGTCTCGGCGGGCGCGGCGGGGAGCGCGGCTAGATCGGACGCGATTCCGTCGGGCCCGTCGTCCAGGACCTCTGTCGTCCAGGCGCCATCGGGGACCTTGTGTCGCTGATCGCGGTCGGTGAGGACCAGCACCGCGTTCGCTTCTGCGAGGCGTGATCCGATGGCTTCCTCGGCGAACGCTGTGAACAGGGGAACGTACACGGCACCGACACGCCAGATACCGAGCAGCACTGCGACCAGATCGGCGCTCTTGCCCATCACGGTGGCGACCCGGTCACCTCGACCGATCCCGCGATCACGCAGATGGTGGGCGACACGCATTGACGATGCGGCCAGATCCCCGTACGTGAGGGCGATGCGAATGTTCCCGTCGGCCACGATCGTCACCGCGGTCCGATCGGCGGGATGTCGGTCGCAGAGCAGATGCGCGACATCCGCACGGGCATCAGAATAAAGGTCGCGAATCTCGCGAACGCGGTGATCGACCTCGATGGGCATGCGGCTACCTCCTGGGTACGTATGATGACTGTAACGTACCCACAAAAGTACCAACGGGGAAACCCGTTGGTCGCTGACTCCCCGGTGCGACGTAGAAGCTATGGAAGACTGCTGTCATGACAGCCACGCCAACATCGAGGGGAACCGGGACTGTCCGGACACCGCGGCGCCGGCGTGTGGACGTCTCGCGACGAGACGACCTGCTGCGCCAGATCGAAGACATCTTCCTGGCGGAGGGGTTCATGTCCGTCACGATGGCCGAGCTCACCGAACGGTTGCATTGTTCCAAGGCAACGCTCTACAGCGTGGCCTCCACCAAGGAGCAGCTGGTCGTTCTGGCGACCAAGAAGTTCTTCGGATCTTCTGCCGAAGTCATAGAAATAAACGTTGCGGCAGAGGCGGATCCGAGGAGGAGGATAACGACCTACCTCGGGGGAGTCGCGGAGGCGATGCGCCGGAACTCCCGTGCCTTTTACGCCGACATGGTGGCCTTCGAGCCCACGGCTCAGATTTATCGTCGCAATACCGAAACCGCTGCGAACCGTGTCCGCGAACTCATCGACGAGGGCATCGACACTGGAGTGTTCTCTGCGCGTGACGGTGTGTTTGCTTCGCAGCTCGTCGCCCTCGCGATCGAAGGAGTCCAATCGGGTGTACTCCTCGACAGGACGGGAATGTCGGCCGCCGACACGTTTGCCGAACTCGGGCACCTTCTCCTCAACGGGTTGCTGGCTGACCGCCGCCGCTGAGTAAGAGTCACCAAATTTGCGAATCGGTGTCATGGTCCGCCCGGTTGCGGTACGTTTACCATCGGAAACGTACCCCTTTAAGTTCCCTCCCAATTGGTTCGGGGACGACCCTGGTAGACGAGGACATCGATGATTTTCGCGACGACAGAGTTTGACGTAGCTGTGCCGATGCGTGATGGGACCGTGCTTCGTGCGGACATCTACCGCCCGGCCGGCGACGGACCGTGGCCGGTGCTGCTTCAGCGCACCCCGTATGGCAAACAAACAGCCACCGGCAATGTGAATGTTTTGGATTTCTACAAGGCCGTTCGGCGCGGCTACATCATCGTCAACCAGGACACCCGTGGCCGTTTCATGTCCGACGGCGAGTGGCTCCCGTGGGCGTTCGAAGAGAACGACGGTTACGACACCGTGGAGTGGGCGGCCACGATCGACGGGAGCAATGGCAAGGTTGGGATGTTCGGCGGCAGCTACACCGGCAATACCCAGTGGCTCGCCGCCATTGCCGACCCGCCGCACCTTACCTCGATTGCACCGCAGATCACCTGGGCTACGCCCGAGGACGGCCTCTTCTACCGCGGCGGCGCGCTCGAACTCGGACTGAACGTTTGGTGGTCGCTGGGCCAAGCGATGGGGCAGTACTCGAAGGTCGCGGCCACCGCCGATGAGCTGTACGCGAAACTCGGCGCCACCCTCGACGATATAGATCACCTCGCCGAAAGGACCTACTGGGAGCTGCCGTCGGGCGCAGTGCCGGCCATCGCGCGAACCTTTCAGCCTGATATTGGTACCGAGCGAGGTTTGCGCGATCCCGCGAGTATCGATCAGGCACGGGTGTCAGGACGATATGTCGACGTCCGCGTGCCGTCTCTCAATGTCGCCGGATGGTTCGACGTCTTCTCCCAGGGAACGATCGACAACTACGTCGGAGCCCGCGAAGCCGGACTCACCAGCCGGTTGATAGTCGGGCCGTGGGCGCACATGAGTGGGGTCAGTGCGACCCCTGGCCACCTCTGCGGGGTCAATTACGGTCTGTCCTCGCTTGCTCCCGGCGCGGACGGAACCATGACCGGCGTGCAGCTGGATTGGAACGATCACTTCCTGGCCGGTAAACCTGCGGGTACCGAGCACGAGTCGGGTGTCGACATCTTCGTGATGGGTATCAACCAGTGGCGGCACGAGGAAAAATGGCCGCTCGACCGCGCCGTCGTCACACCGTTCTACCTCCACGCCGACGGAACACTCTCAACCACAGCGCCTTTGAGTGAAGACTCGACCACCCACTACTCCTACGACCCGATGAACCCCGTGCCGACCACCGGTGGCGCGATGATCCTTGCCAGCTCGTTCCCCGCCGGACAGCTCGATCAAGCAGCGGTGGAAGCGCGCGACGACGTCCTCGTCTTCACCTCCGAACCCCTCACCGAACCGCTCGAGATCACCGGACGGGTGGCGGCAGCCGTCTTCGCGGCCACCGACGGTCCGTCTACCGACTGGGTGGTGAGGTTGTGCGACGTCGACCCGAACGGGCGATCGCTCAACCTGGTCGACGGCATCACTCGCGCTCACACGGAAGCGGGACGCGTCGACGAGACTGAGGTCGACATGTGGTCGACGAGCATCGTCATCGCCGCTGGCCATCGACTGCGAGTTCATCTGACCTCCAGCAATTTCCCACGGTGGGACCGCAACCTGAACACCGGTGAGAACCCGCAGACCGCCACGCAGATGCGGGTGGCCCGCCAAACGGTGCACCACAGCGCATCGTGGCCCACCCACATCACGTTGCCGGTGATCCCGGCCTGACACCACAGAACCGTGCGAGGGCGGTACCACACAGTCGGGGAGCCGCCGAAACATCCTGCGAGAGGCTCTGTCGAGTTCGTCATGTTTCGGGTGGTGGTAAGTGACGACGCTGAGCGGGCGGTAGCGCCGTGTGTGGCGACTTCACCTTTTGCCGTGGTGTTGCCGGGATGGGGCATTCATTGTTCAGACGTGATTTCTCGAAAGTCTCGCATGCATCTGTCAGGGTGGTCGCTGAGGAGCCGCAGGTGAACTGCTGGTGTCGCACTGTTTCGCGAATGGCTTTCTGTCGCAAGCCAAGTCCGTTGCTGTGCTCCTGCTGACACGTAGGTGCGGCGGGCGGGTCGGCCCCCGTGCGCCGTTACCCGCCCGAGCTACTGGAGCTGGTGAACGGTCGGATCGAACCGGGGAGAGTCTGCGAGGCGACGCTGCCCCTCGCCGCCCCGGGTGGCAGACGGCTACCGCATGATGGATGAGCGAACGGCGACCAAGGTATTGATCGAACCGTGACGACGGTCCGGCGCAGCGGCGCTCGATTCTCGTGGTCAATGGGGCGGCCGCTGCGGTGACGCTGCTGTTCGCTTCAAGGTTCGTTCCCGACTCTCTCGACCCGGCGACTCCTCCGCTGGACTACGTCGGGCTGGTGTTGTCGACCGTTGCGCTCGGGACGCTGGTCTATTCGATCATCGAAGCGCCCGATCGTGGGTAGGCGTCGGTCCCGACCCTCGTCGGACTTGCGATCGCGGCAGTCATTCTGGTCATCTGCGTCCTGCAGGAGATCCGCGTGGAACGTCCGATGCTGGACGTGCGACTGTTCACGAACCTGCGTCTCACCGCCGGCGAGCGGCGCCGTCACGTGGTCGCAGGTGTGGTGACGGCTGTCGCGGCAGTGCTCACCCAGATCTACCTCCCTGCCCATCCCGCTGCGCCGGCCGGTGGCGACCCCGAC
This sequence comes from Williamsia soli, assembly GCF_017377795.1. Taxonomy (GTDB): domain Bacteria; phylum Actinomycetota; class Actinomycetes; order Mycobacteriales; family Mycobacteriaceae; genus Williamsia; species Williamsia soli. The sequence continues at coordinate 222,680 of NZ_JAFRDR010000005.1, forward strand.
GTCGAGAACAAGGCGAAGGTGCCAGAGAAACTCCAGTAGTAGACAGATAGCCCATGCCTCTCGGCCAGATCGCTGACCGCGCAGGAGTGGCTCGATGACTCCCGGACACCTTCGGAGTCCCTCTCAGCCTTCTATTGCACGGCGGATGCCCACCGCCAAGGCATGGGCGGACGCGCGACATGGTCTATGTGGTCTGATGCCGCTGGTAAACCACTGGAATGCTCGCACTCGCGCAATATGCCTGACCAGGGACCCAACACTAAGCGGGAGTCAGCCTCCGTGATCCAGATGACCCACGGGGAGCCACCGGTCCGCCGACGGAACGCGGAATGGAACTGTACGATCGCAAACTGCGACGCTTATCGTGCGATTCAGGTATGGTCCGTACGGAACGTTAGTTAAACCGAATCCGTAGGAGGGGAAGCAGTTGAGCAATGTAGGCGGAATTGCTGAGGCTGCATCGTCAACAGTCGAGGACTGGCGGAGGTTCGACGAGTTGCCGCTCCATCCCATCCTGGTCGCAGCATTGTCTGAGTTTCAACAACTCGGCTACCACGGAACAACAGTCCGCGGCATTGCCTCCCGAGCGGGGCTCACAGTGCCGTCTCTCTATTATCACTACAACAACAAAGAAGGCGTCCTCTCCGCGCTGCTGATCATCGCAACCGACGACGCGAATGAACGCCTGCGGCTATGCCTCGCCGACGCCGGTGATGATCTGCTCGCCCAGTTCGAGAACTTCATCACGTCTGTTGCGTTGCACTACACCTGTCGCCGCGACCTCGCGATGCTTCACAATGAGTCTCGCTTCCTAGGACCCGAGCTTCGCGAGAAGTACATCGAGAAGCGGGAACTCGTGCAGCAGGTCTTGGAGAAGTTGCTGCGGGAGGGAATCGACAGTGGTGTCTTTCGGGCCGACCCGGATCCGCATTTCACCGCGCGTTCCATATTGGGGATGCTTGGCGGCATCTTGGATTGGTACACCCCGCGGGGACCGCTGTATCCGGAGGAAATCGCTGCGCGCTATCGACGGTACGCCGTACGACTGGTCACCGAAGGCGCTTGACAGCACCGCCGTCGCCCTTTTTGACGTCGAGAAATCCCACGCATGATCGCTTAGACCGAGCCCGTGCCGCAGCAGATCCTCGGTCGTTGGTTGCATCAGCCTCTTGAGGAGGCCGTGCTCACCCTCTCGCGATTCGTGGTCCCAATCACCAACCGCCACATGGTCATACAAAGCAACTCCGAAGTCGGCAAAGGCGGTCTCATGGCTGGCAATCCCAATGACCCTTGCGCGGCCAAAGATCAAGCCGGTCTTGCGCGTGGCGAACGCTGACGCCCCGCGGCAAACCTTGCAATTCTATCGTACGATAACTAGGCTCACAGGAGCGATCCCCGCGTCTATTGAGCTCGACGATGCATATATTGCGCAGTTGCCGTGCCGGGGTCGCGTCTAGTCATCACGGTCGAACGCAACAGAGGTGGCCCAATGAACGCCAGCGAAACTACCGGTTCCGGCGCAGAGTCTACTGCGTTACACGACGGTAGAGCGGCCTGTCCCTTCGACCATCACTCGCCCGAGTACGCAACCGGGTATCGCAAGAAGTTCCAAGAACTGCGAGAAGCCGGCCCCGTGGTGTGGAGTGAGGCGTACGGCGGATTCTGGGTCGCCAACGACTTCGAACACGCCGGCGCGGTGCTGCAGGACTCGGAATCCTTCACCATCGAAGCAGTCGACAGCGAGACGGAGGGTGGTTCACTCATCCCGACCCCTCCGAAAGCCGCTTGGTTGTCGCCAGGGAACACATTGTTCAACTTCTTCGACGGTGAACGCCATGAGACGGTGCGTGCCGCACTGAACCCTCACTTTTCGAGGCGGCAGGTCAAGAAAATGGAAGGCGCGATCAAGTCGAAGGTGAATCAGGTCCTCGATCAGGTCTCGTCGATGCCCGAGTTCGACATTATTTACGACTTGGCTTCCCCGATCGTGGCCGGAGTTGTCAACGACCACATGGGATTTGGACTGGAAGACCCGGCTCCAATCTTCCGCGCGATGTCCGATCAGTCGCACGACAAGAAGGCTGAGGTTGATGACCAGGCCATCGTGACGTTCAAGGATGGCTGGATCTACATCGGGGAAGTGGTGCGCGCTCGTCGTGCCGAGCCGCGTGATGATGTCATTTCTGCGCTGACTCTTGCGAATGACGGGCAGTTCACGGATCTCGAGATCCAGGGCATGTGTATCAACATCATCTTTGGGGCTGCGGATACGGCTGCGGCACTCACTGCCCACTCCTTGACGTTCCTGGCCGATCGGCCCGATCTCCGTGCCCAGCTGCGAGATGATCCGAGGCAGATTCCAAACTTCGTCCGAGAGGGCTTGCGGTACTTCAACGTAGCGATGGGAGTCGCGAGGAGCGCAAAGCGCGACGTCGAGCTCGGCGGGGCGAAGATACACAAGGGTGATCGCGTCTTTGCACTGCTTCCCTCGGCAAATCTTGATCCGGCCAGATATGACCATCCTGACGAGTTCGACATATCGCGCGGCGCACTTCCACATCTGGGTTTTGGGTCCGGTGTACATACCTGCCTCGGCGCGGGCTTGGCACAGGCCATCGTAGTGGCCGTCATACAGGCTCTGCTGGAACGCGTAGAGACATACTCGATTGACACCGCCAAGGTGGTCGGCAATCCAGACAAGTCATTCATCAATCTGTTCCACCGCGCTCCTATGAGGATTGAATCCTTCCGCGAGCCGGTCTCGCATTGAGCGAGGCTGCATCGTGCTCGCAGCTCAGGTTCAACCCGTGGAGGACCAGGCTTGCTGAGACAAGTTATCGCGACAAGGAACTGCGCATGCTGCGGGAAACTTCTTACACGACGGTGTTCTCGGCGCGGATCGTCAGGCGCACCGCGTCGCGAACCCTCTCGCCGCGCTTCTGACCACCCTGGCGGTCAGGTGAGTTCGCGTAGGAGGCGCGGCCTTGAATCTCAACGATTCAGTTCTTACAGTCGTCACGAAAACTCGAGGAAGTACAAATGTGCGATAAGTCGAGAGTCGTCTTCGTCTAGGACGAGCACCGGACAGAAGTAGTTGCGCTCGTGGGCACTTCGATGCTTCACGCCGCCACCGACAACTTGGTGAGTGGCGTCATCGGAGAGTGCGGCGGCGACGTATCATGCGCCACATGTCATGTTTTCGTCGATCCGGATTGGTTTGACCGCCTGCCTCCGGCCGAAGCCGACGAGCTGGAGATGCTCGAAGCGACGGTCGAGGAGCCCACCGAATTCAGCCGCCTGAGCTGCCAGCTGTCCTGTACCTCTGAGACGGACGGCATCGTGCTGAACATCCCCGAAAGCCAATAGGTATGGCTATCGACGGCGACAACGAGCGACCGGCGGGTCGATTCAGCGCCCAAGCTGGTTCAGTTGCCGATGAGTGGTCGCGTTCTTCACTTTTGTGTCCGGGTGGCGGGTGGAATGTCTACGACGAAGCGTTCTGGCGGAGGACCTGTTTCGGTCACTGTTGAGTTCGATGAGCTAGTGAATGCGTAGAAGACTCGGATGGATCGGCGGTACCTGGAACTGCAACGGGCGAGGCCGGCGGGTGACGCGCACCGGGGGGTATGTGGTGTTCCATAAATCACGAGGTGCGCAGTCGATCCGAGTGGCTCACCGCGCCGACGTGAGGCAGTTCTTGCATTGCAGACCGTGTGCGATGGGTGCGGTTGTCACGAAATCGGCAGATTCCAAATCTACGAACATTCTTGCCTGACCGGCGCGGATCGGCCTTGTCGAGGCGATGGAGAATGCCGGGCTTGAACGTCCCAATCGGGTCGTGCCGCTGCTGACGCGTGAGATCTCAGGACATGTATGACGCTTGTGTCCTATAGACCTCTACCCGCGTCTGAGCATTCGGCGCTGCACGCTCGAGGTCCTGATGCCGACGGCTGCGGTGTCGACTGATCGGTGTCGACACCGCTCGAACGCCGTGAGCTGAGTCTCCCTGAATCTAGTGGGTTCGGCATGAGATTGAGAAGGTGGTAGCTATGCAACGCCTCCGACGGTATTGGACTTAGCCGCGGCCGAGGAAGTACCGATCAAGTGTGCGCCTGTCGGGCATGAGGGAGTCATCCGACATTCCCCACCTGACGCGGGCGACCAGGACCTACGTGGAACATGCTCGGCGCGGCCGTGTTTACCCGCCCGCAGCTCGACCAGCCCGCGAGAGTCTTTGCGGTGGCGAGAAGACCTGCATTCGCTGGGGCTCGGCGCATCAGCAGCCCTACGAGACTCCAGTGGTTGCGCGCGCCCGACGCCAACGTGTGTGGCGTCTCCTTCCCCCGGGGGGTTCGGGCTCTCCGCATTCACGTTCTCCGTCAGACGCTCGCCGGGACGTGCCACGGTCAACCGATGCTGGTTCAGCTTGCAGACGATTCCTGTTGACTTCGTGACATTGGTTACATTAGCGTAGACCCCGCAGGATGTTATCTAGCGCACGTTAAGGAGAGTTCTCATGGTCAATGTTGGTTGTTTCAACCCTGAAGACAGAGCTATGCCCGACTCGGCCGCACTACATAGCGTGGTGGGCTAGATGTCTACATCGTCGCTGTCGCCCGTCACATTGGACCACCGCCTCCGAAGCTTGCAGCCCACCGATATGGAGGACCTCGACCATCTCCTGGAAGTGACGTGGAGCACGGTCGATCCCGTTCGATTGGAATTGTGTCGAATTCGGTTGGCGATGCTCATGGGCAATCGCGATGCAGCAGAGTATCGCCATCCCCGCGCCGTCGATGCAGGTCTCGACGAAGGCAAGATTGCCTCGTTGGACCGTTGGTTCACGTCTGCCGCCTTCGACGATGTGGATCGTGCCGTCCTAGCATTTACCGAGCAGTTCAATCTCGCGGTCTCGCAAATGCAAACCGAGGACATCGAGGGTCTACGAGCGCACTTCTCAGACGCCGACGTAATGAACTTCAGCGCCGCGATCTATGTAATTGAGCTCGACATGCGTATGCGAATGGTTGCACAAGGACTACTTCACCCCGAGGAGACTAAATGATAATTACACGCATCGATCCAACGCTGGTACAGCAGTCGCCTATCACCACCGCTTACGACGTGTTCTCTGCGACGGTGGTGCGATCGCGACTGGCACGGTCGGACAAACTCGATCCGCGGATCACTGAGATCGTTCGGTTGCGCTGCGCTCGGACCCACGACTGCCGTGTCTGTCAATCGCTGCGTGAAATGACAGCAAGAGAGGCAGGTCTCGACGACGAACTCACCGACCAAATTGACCGATTTGAAGAGTCCGACTTCCCTGACTCATGGAAGGTTGCACTTCGGCTGACCGACGCCACGATACTTTCCCCGAACCTCGTCGACGATGCGCTGCGAGTACAAGCACGCCAACACTTCACGGACGTCCAGATCACAGAGATTCTGTTCGATATCATGAAGTGGAGTTGGCAGAAGACCCTCGTTGCCCTGCGGGTCGAAGCCGAGATAGAAGGGGTAAAGGACGTCCGGTTTGGGGCGGACGGTCACGCGATTCACGCCTAGTCGCATTGCAGCGTAGGTCGTGATGGATCCCTCTTCGACGGCTCTGCGCCATTCAATGTGCTCCGGTCGCGAGGTGCCGCAACAGACGTCCTTAGAAGGGACAGCACGTCTCCTGCGATAGTCGCATTATCGAATCAGAATGGAGCCTTCTATGGCTGACTTGAAAGTAGTTACCGACAGCAACTTCTCGGGAGAGGTTCTGCAGTCTGACAAGCTTGTGCTTGTTGATTTTTGGGCCGAGTGGTGCGGGCCGTGTCGTCAGGTCGCGCCGATTCTTGTGGAGATCCAAGAAGAACTTGGCGACAAGATTGAGGTTGTCAAAATGAACGTGGACGAAAATCCCGTTGTCACCGCAGAGTACCACGTCAGTGGTATACCAACGATGAACGTGTATCAGAACGGAAAAGTCGTCAAACAGATAAACGGGGCCCGCCCCAAGTCAGCGATCTTGAAGGAACTGGCAAGCTTTATCGGCTGAGTTTTTCTCTGCCTTAGAGCGGAATCGCCTGGTCTGGAGAGGGTCTACTGAGCAACCTGCTGAGCGCAGTTCTGTAGAGGCACTGCCCGGTCATACGATGCCGCCGATAGATGTAACTCGAGCAGCTTATATTTGCCGCGACTACGGCAGCGAGCCCCGCTCATGAATCTTCGTTGCTGAGGGCACCCAGTCGAAGCCCGTTTGTCTGGTCACCGGCGCCCGGCAACGAATAGCTGAGTTATCAATAACAATTCAGTTCCGCGATGAGCCATCCGGGCGATCTTTTTACCCGATGCCAACGATTCCATACTTAAACGTCGCAACATCAATGTGTAAATGTATCGAACAATGCATATGGCGTTGCCGGATCATATTGCGGCGAATGTTAGTAGGTTCGAGCTATAGAGCATTCGGTGGATCCATCATTGCGCGACTGGTCGAGGCATCTGGGTTCTGACCTCTGCTGTGCAAGTAGATGCATAACCGGTGAAATAGTCATTCGGCATGCCCGCAAGTGGGGTACCGACTGATTGCGCAAATCTCTCTATTCCCCTACGCGAAAGGATTCAGATGACCATCACTACCGAGATCCCGGGAATACCGGATCTCGCTGACCCCGAGACATTCAGAGCGGGCGTTCCGCACGACGTTTACGACACGTTGCGCTCTCGTCCAGGACTTGTGTGGCAGCCGGCAGACACGGGCACTCTCACGGGGGGGTTTTGGCTACTAACCCGGTATGACGAAATAGCCGACGTGTTGCAGGATGCTGAGACATATAGCTCGCGGCTGGGTGCTGTCTACCCGTTGCTCAACCCAACAGGCGACAATCTGATGAGTAAGCACGTCCTTTTCATGGACCCGCCGGAGCATAGTCGCGTACGTCGAGCGGCGGCCAAATCGTTCGGACCACGGGTTGTTGCGAACTTCGAGACCTGGATTCGTGAAGTGGTGGTCGAAACGCTCGATGACGCGTTGAAGTCTGACGAATTCGACTGGGTCGAAGCGGTCGCTCGTTATATCCCCGCGCGTGTTATCGCCCGAATTCTTGGTGTGCCGGTAGATCAGCGCAGTTACATAGTGAACACCACAAATGACATTTTTGAGGCCCAGGCCTTGAACGACGGCGGTGCGAAGTTTACAGAAGAAATGATGAACGTCGGTGAGTACATGACTCGCCTGGGGCATGAGAAGCTCGTGAACCCAGGCGATGATATGACGACGGTGCTGGCCAAATCGCTCGATGAGGGCGATATTGATTCACTCGAATATCAACTCTACACAGCTTCTTTGCTCACGGCTGGATTCGAAACAACGCATACAACGATCGCGCATATAGGTCATCTTCTGGCCACCAGGCCAGAGATCCGAGAAGCATCGAACCGAGCCCTCAATGAGGGAAGGTCTGCAGAACTGGTCGACGAGTTTCTGAGGTACATTACGCCAGCGATGAGGTTTGTACGCGTCGCTAAAAGAGACACCGAGATCGGTGGGCAGGCGATCAAAGAGAACGACATGTTGATGGTTGTTTTTTCGGCCGCGAACCGAGATCCGTCCGCGTTTCCCCGACCTAACGAGTTTGATCCTTTCCGTAGCGAGCCCAAGCCGGCAGCAGGAACCGGTGGCGCCGGCCTCAGCTTTGGTGCAGGCCCACATCGGTGCGTTGGCCACATGCTGGCGAAGCTAGAGCTTCGTATCCTGCTCGAGGAAATGCATTCTCGCCGGATTGCTCTCCAAATGAATGGCAAGGCAGAACGCGGGTTGAGCGGCGTGGTGAATACCTTGGTCAAGGTCCCGGTCTCGGTCGAAATTGGGCTTTGAAGATGTCGCACTACAGGCTCAGTAGGTACACGTTGTCGCAGCCATCGGGCAGGTCAACGCTGGCCAGTTCTAATAATTTTGATCGTAGGTCCGATCGCAAGGGAAAGAGAATTCATGGGTAATCGGCTAGAGGGAAAAGTGGCACTCATCACCGGTGCGGCCCGAGGGAGTGGCGAGGCGACCGCACGCCTTTTCGTCAACGAAGGCGCTAAAGTCGTTATGACAGACGTCTTGGACGATCTTGGAAAGGCTGCGAGCGAAGAATTGGGTGAAGCGGCCATCTATGCGCATCTCGACGTTACCCAGGCGGAGGATTGGGACAACGCTGTCAACGTCGCGACAAAAGCGTTCGGTAGGTTCGATATCTTGGTTAATAACGCGGGGTTCGCGCGTTATGTGCCGGTCGACAAGATTACCGAAGAAGAATTCATGACCCATCTTTACGTCAATACACTTGGACCCTTCCTTGGAATAAGGGCGGTGATCGACCCGATGCGCCGTTCTGGCGGAGGAGGGTCCATCGTCAATATTGGATCTACGAACGGGCTCCGCGGGTCTGCGGGAGGAGCCGGCTACTGCGCTTCAAAGCATGGCCTGACCGGATTGAGCCGGAGTGCTGCAGTCGAGCTTGGGCCGCTCGGCATCCGCGTGAACTTAGTCGCTCCGGGCGGGGTTGCAACTCAAATGGCGACCGAAGCGCAGGCGGCTTGGTACGGAACCGGCATTCTCGAGCCCGGGCCGGGTGACTGGTCACTTCCGTTGAAGAGAATGGGTGAGCCAGCCGACGTCGCAACAATGGTGCTGTTTTTGGCTTCGGATGAGTCCAGCTATTGTTCTGGCGCCGAATTCGTTGTCGATGGAGGGATGAGTGCGGACCACCCAACAAAACCGGCAGAGGCCTGGGTCGAGCATCTCAGTGCCCTTCAGCAGCAGTCGGTGCGGCATTAGCAACGGACGAGGTGGGTTGGACGCGAACTGAAGACCGGTCCGGCGGTCGATCCTCCCGGCGGCCGAGTGTGTCGGGAGGATCGGCTCCAGGTTGTTCGACGATTGACGATTTACATTTACTAATGTGATCAATTCGGGGTTCTGAGCGACGCATCGATATTGGTGACCGACACGTACCGGTCCCGAGCGGAAGAAGGCGCGTCGAGTCAAAGACGATGATCGCCAGCATCCGACACTGGGCACACCCCGCCGGCGAGTAACCGATCGCAGAGTTGTCGACGAACGTCGATCGAGTCGGTGCGGATCGTGCCCCCCCCCAGATCGCTGTGCTCGACACGTGAGACACCATTGTCGACGGCGCGGGTACACATCATCTGGCCCGCCAACCGGGACCTGCCACCTGAAACAGTCAGGTCGACGGGACTTCGCCTATCGTCCACGCCTGGAAGAGATAGTGACGGTTTGCATTGGGCTAATCGAGCACAGCGGTGATAGCCTTCGCAGCAAGCGAAGCGTGCTTGAGGGCGGCGAGATAACGCTCCGCGTCGAGGGCGGCGGAACATCCTGAGCCGGCGGCGGTAATGGCTTGCCTGTATGAGTGGTCGACGAGGTCACCGCAAGCGAAAACTCCGGGCAGGTTGGTTCGAGTACTGCGACCCTCGACCAAAACGTACCCCGCGTCATCGAGATCTACCTGGCCTAGAACCAATTCTGAACGCGGATCATGCCCGATTGCTATGAACAGACCAGTTGCGGCCAGTTCGCGAGCTTCACCCGTCGTAGTGTCGCGCAGGGTCAGACCCGTCAGCTGATCGTCACCGTGCAGCTGGGCGACCTCAGAGTTCCACGCGAACTCGATCTTAGGATCTGCAATTGCGCGGTCCTGCATGATCTTCGAGGCTCGGAGTGTGTCGCGACGGTGGATCAGTGTGACCTTCGAAGCGAAGCGCGCCAGGAAGGTTGCTTCTTCCAGCGCGGAGTCTCCTCCACCTATTACAGCAATATGCTGCCCCCGGAAAAAGAATCCGTCGCACGTGGCGCACCAACTGACGCCGCGACCGGACAAGCGGTCCTCGTCCGGAATGTCGAGTTTGCGGTAACCAGAACCCATTGCGAGAATCACGGCATTCGCCGTGAATGTGCCCTGTGCCGTGATGACAACCTTTACCTCGCCGGATAGATCAACCTCGGTGACGTCATCCTTGATCATTTCGGTACCGAACCGTGCTGCCTGCGCACGAATCTCGTCCATCAAGTCAGGGCCCTGAATTCCGTTACGAAAGCCGGGAAAGTTTTCCACTTCCGTTGTGTTCATCAGCGCGCCGCCTGCAGTGACGGACCCCTCGAACATTAACGGGGAAAGATTAGCGCGCGCGGCGTACACAGCCGCTGTGTAGCCGGCCGGGCCGGAACCGATGATGATCACGTCGCGGTGGTTGTTGCTGCTCATTTATGCCTCACTGTATTCACGCTGGAACGCCGAGACGTGACTTAGAGTCATCGCGACTCGGTCCCGTCCGGTCTTGTGGATCGGGCACTGCTAAGAGACGCTCGAATCTGAACGACTCGACGAACTACGATCTGATTACGGGATCTGTCGTTGTGGTAGACGTTTTGTAGTCGAGAAGCCTTCAGCTGCAGTCGATCGGCGCGAACCGACTTCATCGGCCGTCCTTTCAGAAATGCGGACTGTATCACCGGTACTCGGCTTGGAGAGCGGGCTGCGGGAGCTCGGCCTCGAATGTCGCACCGGTTGTTGCCGTTATGTCGGGCATGGGGGCTCGCCATGCCCGACATATCGAAACTGACGACAGGGGACCCTTGCCTTGTGGGCGCCCTCCGTCGTGCGCGCATGGGTCACAGAGTGGAACGAGCCATTGTGCCGCCCTGTCATCGATGCCGTGATCACGTGGCCGTCGACTGCAGAGGCGGCGTATGAAAGGATCACCTGCATTCTGTCTACCGATCGCTATAATGTCAACATTTGCTGAGCGGGCCTCGCGATCTCTCCGGCGACCATACTGCAGTCCAGGAGTTGTTTCGGGCATAGATTTGGTTCGCGCTAGATTCCGAAGCAGATCAGGAACTGAGCTAGCGCTAGGCCTTGACAGTGGTACCGATCACATTCAAACTGGTTCGAAGCCCGCTGTAGAAGCCTGAGGGAGTTTCATGAGCGTCATGAGTGACGTCTGTGCTCGTCGTGTAGAGCCCCAGACGCCGGCCGGGGTGTACGGACCGATCTTCAGAGTGAACGCGCTTGAGCGTCAAAGGGGAGATCGGTCCCCTGACGCATCCGAGAGGTCGAGTAGGCGACAGGTTGCGCTCAGTTCTGGCGGCCCAGCGAAACCCGGAACTTCTATCGGCAATTCCTAGTAGTTCGCACGCTATGACGACGTAGCGCAGTTGCTACTGGACCACCGCAGGGCTCGGTTCGACGAGGTAGTGCGATCTAGCCAGCGCCAATGTTGTTGACTACGAGGGTTTCTGCAGTTCATAAAACTATCTACGATCACATGAGGAACAGCACATGAGCGATAAATCGAAAGTCGTCTTCGTCAAGGACGGGCACCGAACGGAAGTAGAGGTGCTCATGGGTACGTCCATGCTTCACGCCGCGACCGACAACTTGGTCAATGGCATCATCGGAGAATGTGGCGGTGATCTGTCGTGCGCCACGTGTCACGTGTTCGTCGAGCCGGAATGGTTCGACCGCCTGCCTTCGGCCGAATCCGAAGAGCTGGAGATGCTTGAGGCAACGGCCGAGGAGCCCACCGAGTTCAGTCGGCTCAGCTGCCAGCTTTCGTGTGTCAGTGAGACCGATGGGATCGTGCTGCACATCCCGGACAGCCAGTAAGGATGGTTGTCGACGACGGATACGAGCTGGCAATGGATGCAGACCGTGTCGATCATGTCGTGATAGTGGGTGCGGGGCAGGCCGGCGGCGATCTGGCCGCGAGTTTGCGTGAGCAGGACTTCGCAGGCCGAATCACGGTTATCGGTGCAGAGAACTCCTATCCATACTCTCGCCATCCGCTATCCAAGTCATATCTCACTGAACAGAAGACCCGGCTGGAGCTTCTGATCAGGCCTGAGGACTCATATCGGCGTTTCGGCATCGACGTCAAGCTCGGCCAGCGGGCGGTGTCCATCGAGCGCGAGCACAAGCGCGTGATCCTCGAAGATGGCCAGAACATCGCCTACGACGCCCTTGTCCTCGCAACCGGCGGTTCGCCGCGGGCCTACCCGGACGAGTTTTTGGCGAGGGCGACGAACGTCTTCTACTTGCGCGACGCTGAGCACGCAGACTCGATACGGAAGCACTTGACTCCCGGTGCTCGATTGACCGTGATCGGGGGAGGCTATATCGGACTCGAGGTGGCGGCTGTGGCCAGAGGACTCGGTGTAGAAGTGGCAGTCGTCGAACGCGAGGAACGCGTGCTGGCGCGTGTGACCTCGCCCGCTACCTCAGCCTTCTTTGCCGATGTCCACGAGCAGGAAGGAGTGAGGGTTCACACAAGTAAATCCGTCGATCACTTTGAGGTCGGTTCGAACGACGAACTGACAGCAGTCTTGCTCGACGATGGCACCACAATCTCGACCGACGTGTGCCTGATCGGCATCGGCCTTCAACCGCGCACGGACCTGGCACTCTCGGCCGGACTGAACGTCGGCGACGGCATCCTGGTCGATTCTTCGTTACGCACCAACGACCCCGCAATCTACGCGATCGGCGATGCTGCGCGTTATCCATGCTCCGAGTCCGCGGAGACCAGACGGCTCGAATCCATCCCGAACTGTACCGAGCAGGCGCGTGCCCTGGCCCGGACCCTTACGGGTAAATCGGAACCGTTCGACGCTGTGCCGTGGTTCTGGTCCGACCAGTACGACATGAAGCTTCAAGTCGTAGGTTTGGCAAGCCCGAGTGACACGGTTGTCGTGCGACGCGACCCCGACAAGGCCCGGCATATCGCCGTCTTCTACTTGCGGGACAACCGGGTTCGAGCGGCGGAGGTCGTGTCCAGTCCGCGCGACTTTGCCGTCGCGCGGAAAATGGTCAGCGTACGAGCAGTCGTCGACCCATTGGCGTTGGCAGATACCAATATTCCGCTCAAGAACTTACTTCTGGCCGCGGCGCCGACGCGCGGGTGATTCCACTCGTGCGAGGGGTTGCCCGGGCACGAGCAACAAGCTAGTGAGATCTGATACACACCCGAGGAGAATGCAACATGGCAAGTGAAGTAGCCGAGAAGTTGGACGCGGAACTACGTGCGTTCACCGCCAGCATGGTGGGAGCTGAGAACCCGTCGCTCAAGAGCCTGCGAGAGGGTTCCGAGGCCATGGGGACGTTCGGAGCAGCACGTTCCGATGTGGACGTCAGCGAAGTCGACATGGGCGGGCGCCGGGCGCTCAAGCACGTCCCGCAGGACGCCGGCGACGGCGTCATCCTGAATCTGCACGGCGGCGGACTCACCATGGGTTCGCCCGAGTCACACAGCCGGCTGGCCGCCCATTTGGCAGCGCGCAGCAAGATGACCGTATACAACCTGGATTTCCGGCTGGCGCCGGAACATCCGTTTCCAGCTGGGATCGATGACAGTGCTGCGGCCTACCGGTGGCTGATCGAGCAGCGTGTGTCACCTGATCGAATCTTCCTCAGTGGTGACAGTGGTGGGGCGGCCTTGGCGCTCGCGACGCTGATCGATCTGACTCGTGAGGGCACGCGTCTGGCGGGTGGCATCTTCATGTCACCGTGGGCTGACTTCAGGCTCGAATCGGGATCATACGAGACCAACGACGAGTCTGATGTCATGTGCTCGCGGCCGATGATGATTCCGCTGCGGGAGAACTACTGTCCGAGTGGAGATTTTGAGAACCCTCGCGTCTCTCCTGCATTGGCAGATCTCGCGGGGCTACCCCCGCTGATGATCCAGGCCAGCTCGATCGAGGTTCTCCTCGACGACGCAAAGCTCATCGCCGAGCGCGCTGGCTACGCGGGTGTTGAGGTTGCCTTCAAGGAGTACGACGGCGTTCCGCACGTGTTCCAACTGTTCGCCGGGAATCTTCCGGAGGCAGACGATGCATTGCAGTCCGTCGCTGACTGGGCGACGAACGTGCTGACGCGAGTCGCCTGACTCGGGTGCCCTGACGGGGCGAGCGCAAAAAGGCGCCTCCCCCGCGATGTCCGTTCTACGGATTCGTGGGGGAGGCGCTTTTGTTTCTCGGTTACCGGCCCTGCCAATTGGGTTCGCGCTTTTCAGCGAAGGCACGCGGACCCTCGATGTAGTCGGCTGTCTTGCGAAGCTCCGCGAACTCCTTTTTCGAGCGCTCCCAATGTTCTTTGTCCGACTCGATCTCGTCCCCATCGATGCGTAGGGCCATGCGTTTGGTCGCTTGGACCGCAAGCGGGGCGTTGGCGCAGATGCGGTCGGCGAGCTCGAGCGCGGACTCGATCAGCTGTTCGCGCGGCACGACGCGGTTGACCAGGCCGAGTTCGCGAGCTTGCTCGGCGCTCAGACGATCGCCGGTCAACAGGAGCTCCATGGCGATCTTTATCGGAATCTGCTGCGGCAGTCTGAAGGTTCCACCGGCGCCCGCTATCATCCCGCGCTTGACCTCGGGCAGACCGAAGGTGGCGGTGTCGGCAGCGACGACGAGGTCGCTCGCGAGTGCGATCTCGGTGCCTCCTCCGAGTGCGAATCCGTTGACGGCCGCGATGATGGGCTTGCTGATCACGTGCTTGACGAATCCTCCGAAGTGCCACTTGTCGAAGGCCTCTTGCGATGCGTGGGTCGACTCGCCGCGGGCCGCCGCCTTCAAGTCCACACCGGCGCAGAAGGCGCGGTCGCCGGCGCCGGTGAGTATGACGACCCGAACCGAGGGGTCGTGAGCCGCGTCCTCCAAGGCGTCGCCCAGCGCGCCGGACAGGGCAGCATTCATGGCGTTCATCGCAGCGGGGCGATTGAGCGTGAGCACGAGCTTGTGATCGTGCCTCTCTTGCAGCAGTACTGGCTCGTTCGTCGACTGTGTCTGGCGCTCCACGTCTGGTCCTCTCACTGCGGTGACTACGCTTGTCGTGCTTTATTGTTTATCTATCGTACGCTATTGACCACTTGGCGGTTGCCGCATACCGTCAAGGTATGACCTGCTGGCTATTTCGCCACAGGGCTCGATATTCGAAAGGTCTACATGGGTGCCAAAGGAGCGGTTGCCGGTCTGGGCATGACTCAGATGGGCAAGGTCTACGGCCGGTCGGCCGAGGACTTCGCCGACGAAGCCGTGACGAAGGCGTGTCTCGATGCGGGTCTGCGGCTGTCAGACGTTGACGGGTTGTTGGTCAACGCGGGTGCCATGCGTGGGGTCAACCTCCGTCTGTCCAAACGACTCGGCCTTGGTGATCTTCGGCTGGCGGCAGACGTCCAGGCGTTCGGCTCGTCAGCCGGCGTCATGGTGCAGACGGCATGCCTGGCAATCGCCGCCGGAGCAGCAGAGACCGTCGCCTGCGTATTCGCAGACAATCCGCTGAGTGAGGGAGTGTCTACGGGCGCGAAGTACGCGGGCAAGGCCGACGAGCTGACCGGGCTGGGTGACATGCCGGTTGCGGTCGGGCTGCGCGGCGCGCTCGCGGGGTATGCCATGGCGGCGCGGCGCCATATGGCGACCTACGGCACGACGAGCCTCGACCTGGCAGAGGTGGCCGTCAGTGCCCGGTCGTGGGCCGAGCTGAGCCCACACGCGCAGATGCGTAAACCCATGTCCGTCGACGATCATCAGAGCTCTCGGATGATCTCCGATCCCTTTCACCTGTTCGACTGCTGCCTTGTCTCCAACGGTGCAATCGCGGTCATCGTCACGTCGGTGGAACGGGCGCGAGATCTGGCGCAGCCGCTGGTGACGATCGAGGGTATGGGGCAATCGCATCCCGACTATCCAATGGATCGTCGCAGTCGATTCGGCCTGACGACCGGAGCGCTCGAATCCGGGCGGCAGGCTTATCAAATGGCCGGCGTGACCCCGGAGGACATCGACCTGGCCGAGCTCTACGACTGCTTCACCTTCACGACGCTGGTGAGCGCCGAGGACTACGGTTTTTGCGAGAAGGGTGCCGGGGGAGACTTCTTCCGTTCGGGTGCAACAGGTCCGGGCGGGCGACTGCCGATCAACACTGGTGGTGGGCATCTGTCGGGCTACTACATGTGGGGCATGACCCCCTTGTCCGAAGCTGTCATGCAGGTCCGCGGTCAGGCGGGCGACCGCCAGGTTGAGCGCCACGACCTCGCTCTCGTCAGCGGCAACGGCGGCACTTTCGACGACCACTCCACCTTGATCCTCGGCGATGCGGCGTGACGAGATGATTCTTCTTCCACTTCAGCGCGACGCATGGTCGACCGAGTTCTTCGACGCTGCTGGTCGGGGCCAGCTCGTGATGCTGCGTTGCGGGAATTGCCACGAGTGGTCCGCACCCCAATCGCGACGCTGCGCCTACTGTTCGTCCGACGATGTCACCTGGACCGAGGTGGCGGGCTGGGGCGAAATCGTTTCCTGGACTGCTCCCCACATCCGCGACGGCGAGACCACTAAGCCCGCCTACGTTATTGCTTTGATTCAGCTCGATGAGGGCCCGTGGATCTACGCCCAGGCCGGAGCGGATAGCGAGTTGAGCGTGGGGCAGACGGTGAAAATCGGATTCAACTCGGTCGACGGCGGAGAGCCCCTACCTGTCGTGGCGATACCGAGGTGATCGAAGCCCGGGTAACGCATCTCTTGCCCGAATGTTCTGAACGTCAGCAGAGAGGATGAGCGCAATGAAGCTGGATCGCCTCGAATTCATCGGTGTGGTTGTCGAGGACCTCGAAGAGGGAGTACGCCGGTTCTCGGAAGTGTTCGGGATGGATTTCGACATCGTGGACACCACGCAGCTCAACATCCAAGCGGCCGACGGGGTCGTGCCAGACGAGAGGGCGCCGCAGTCGGGCATGCGAGTCGCCCTCGATGCGACCGGCACCTTCGAGCTTGTCGAGGTCGAGGGTATGGAAGAGGGTTTTCGTAATGTCCACTTCCGGGTCGACGACATCGAAGCGGCCATCAAGGAATTGTCAACGCGTGGAATGCGGCTCGTTCGTCAGTTCGTCGTAGGGGGCATGAAGGAGGCAATCTTCGCCGCCGAGGATTTGTATGGCATCCGGGTGTGCCTCCTCGAGTACGAAGGCGACAGCCTCGGGGACGCGATGAGGCGTTCAGCGTAGAAGTCCCGGTTCAGCGCACGACTATTTGTTCGGAGGAGCACCAGTGCAGCAATTTGCGATGCATGTTGATGGAAAGGACCGGCTGTCCAGCTCGGGCGAATGGTTTGAGACCGAAGATCCATTCCGCGGCGAACCTTGGGCGAAAATTGCTCGCGGTACGGCCGACGACGTCGATGCCGCGGTCACGGCTGCGGACCACGCGTTCACCGAAGGTGAATGGAGTACCTTGACCCCGACCGCGCGGGGCCTGGTGCTGAACCGGGTTGCCGACGGTATTGCCGCGAACGTGGATCTGCTGGCGGAGCTCGAGGTCCGTGACAACGGCAAGCTGCTCGCCGAGATGCGCGGTCAAGTCGCCTATCTGCCCGAATGGCTGCGGTACTACGGGGGGCTGGCCGACAAGATCGAAGGTACCGTCATTCCGCTCGACAAACCCGGCTACTTCACCTACACACGTCGCGAACCGCTCGGTGTCGTGGCCATCATCACCCCGTGGAACTCTCCGCTCATGCTCTTGATGTGGAAGCTGGCCCCGGCGCTGGCGGCCGGGTGCACCGTGGTGATCAAGCCATCCGAGTTCACCTCCGCATCGACAATTCAGTTGGCGAAAGTGATGGAGGAGGCGGGACTTCCTCCGGGCGTCGTCAATGTGGTTACGGGTTTCGGGGCTGAGGTTGGCTCTCCGTTGATCGACCACCCCTTGGTGCGGAAGGTTGGCTTCACCGGCTCGGACAGCACAGGACGTCACATCGGCGCTCAGGCGGCACGCCAGCTGAAACGCTCGACCCTCGAACTGGGCGGTAAGTCGCCCAACATAGTGTTTGACGACGCGGATTTGAATGCTGCTGTCAACGGGGTCGTTTCGGGTATTTTCGCTGCCACAGGCCAGACTTGCATCGCGGGGTCGCGCCTGCTGGTGCAATCATCCGTGCATGATGAGGTAGTCGAGCGCATCGTTGCCATGAGCCGAACTGCTCGCATGGGCAATCCGATGGACTCGGGTACCCAGGTGGGGCCGATCACGACACGTCCCCAGTATCAAAAGGTGCTGGACTACATCGATGTGGCGCGTGAGGAAGGTGCGAACATCGCGATCGGGGGTAGACCTGCCGACCGACCCGAGTGCGGTGACGGGTGGTTTGTCGAGCCCACCATCTTTACCGGTGTCGACAACAGCATGCGGATCGCGCAGGAGGAGGTCTTCGGGCCGGTGCTTGCCGTGATCCCCTTCGAGGATGAGCAGGAAGCGATTCGTATCGCCAATGATTCACGTTTTGGACTCGGTGCCGGCGTGTGGACCAGTGACATCTCCCGGGCCTTTCGAATGAGCGAAAACATCCAGGCCGGCACTGTGTGGGTCAATGTCTACCGTGCGGTCAGCTTCATGGCGCCGTTCGGCGGCGTCAAGGATTCGGGGATCGGCAGGGAGAACGGGATCTCGGCAGTCGACGAATATCTCGAGACGAAGACGGTCTGGATCAACACCGGCGCCCCGACGGCCGATCCGTTCGTGATGCGCTGACCTTCCATGGCTCGCGTTGGTCGAACCACGCGCTGTGCTTTCTTGACGCACTACGTGAGCTACGGCATACTCAACTTAGCGAGCGCTAGTACGTTCTTATCCGTGGTCCAGTGGTTGAGCAAAGTGATCTGTTTGCCGCCAATGACGTTCTAAGAGAAGGGACTCCGCAGTGGGTTTCCGACAGTCGGCCGAGAGCATCGACCGTATCAACGCCACCTTGGCCAACAAGCGGCTTACTGGTGAGCGCATTGAGGTGGCGTTCCGCAGCGACCCCGATGTGATCGCATCTGTCCTGCCGGAGCCGCTGAAGCCCGCCGGCAACGACCGTGTCACCGTGCGCGTCACGCGCTGGGTGACCAACTACTGCGGCGCCTTCACGATGGCCGGCCTGTACGTCGACGCAGTCCACAACGGCATTCAGGGTGAGTACATCCTGGCGATGTTCATCGACTCGCAGGACGCAGCTCTCCTCATCGGACGCGAAGGGTTCGGCGAGCCGAAGAAGATGGCCGCGATTGACCTGGTCCGCACGCAGAACTCTTTCCTTGGCACCGTGGAGCGCCAGGGTGTACGTCTGATGACGTTGCGCGTCGAGGCCGGCGACGACGTGGGTCCGGTCAGCGGCGACGGCGCGCTTTACTCGATCAAGGCGACACTTGCCCTCGGCGGCGGACTCCTGGGCGATGCGTTGTTGATGGGACAGGAGGTCCACGTGGACAGCCCCGTCGTGCGACCAGGCGCCGGATCAGTCGTACTCGGCGGTTCGGCCCACGACCCGCTCGACGAGTTCCCGGTGCTGGAGGTCCTCAGCGCATCGTATGCGACCTCGGAGATGGGGCAGCCGAAGCCTCTCGGTGAGCACTACCTGCAGGCCGTGATCCCCGCGGACGTGTTCCTGCCTTATCACTATGGGCGTCTGGACGACTGGAGCGCTCACAACGCGCTCGACGAGGTCGAGAACGGACTGACCGGGGCGGTGTAGTTGCGCCACCGACGTTCAACACCGAAGCACTACTCGGCGGCCGACCAGATCTCGGGGTCGGCCGCTGTTTGATCTTGTACGGAACTACTAACCAGGAGTTGTTGGTCATCATGGACCCGATGCAGCCGACCAGCCCGAAGCCGGGATCCCCGCAGCCGGGTCTGATGATGGACTTCCCGCTCACCGTTCAGCACGTTCTTCGCCGGATGGAAGGCATCTGGGGCGGTAAGAAGGTCGTCACCCTCATCGACCCCGATACCGGCGGGTGCGCTGAGCGAAGTTTTGGTGAGGTCGTCGCCAGGGCTGGACAGTTGGCACACGCCTTGCAGCGCCTTGGCGTACGACCGGGAGATCGCGTCGGCAGCTTGGCCTGGAACAACGTGCAGCATCTCGAGGTGTACCTGGCCGTCATGAGCATGGGTGCGGTGCTCCACACCATGAATCTGCGTCTGCACGGTGATCAACTTGCATACACGATCGACCACGCCGAGGATGTCGTCGTCTTGGTCGAGAGCTCGCTGGCGGGCCAGTTCGCCGCGGTCCTGCCCGATGTGGAGTCGGTCAGGGAGGTCATTGTGATCGATGACCTCAGCCGTTCCGCGCCGGAGCTGCCGAGTGCGCTCGACTATGAGACCTTGCTGAAGCGCGAGGATGCGAACTTTGATTGGCCACTCTTCGACGAGCGGTCTGCAGCTGCGCTCTGCTACACGTCGGGAACGACCGGCGACCCCAAAGGGGTGCTGTACTCCCACCGATCGATCATCCTGCACGCTTTGGCGATGTCGGGTGCTGATGTCTACGGAATCACCAGTCGAGATCGGGTGCTTGCGCTCGTGCCACTGTTTCACGCGATGGGTTGGGGCCTGCCGTTCGTCTGCGGCCTCGTCGGTAGCGACATCGTCATGCCGGGGAGGCACCTCAAGCCAGGCCCGCTGGCTCGAGTGATCGAAGGCCAGCGCACGACGTGGTCAGCGGGGGTCCCGACGCTGTGGCTTGATCTGCTGCAGTACATGGATGCAGCCGCTGATGAAGGCCGCAGCCACGATCTGTCGTCGCTCAAAACCATTCTGTGTGGCGGGACGGCGGTGGCCGAGAGTCTGATCACGGAGTACAAGACCCGCTTTGATGCTGACGTGATCGAAGGCTGGGGAATGACAGAGATATTTCCGGGCGCGACGGTGGATCGCGAGTCCATGAATTCCGCGCAGACCGGCGAGAGTATGCGTCGCAAAACGGCGGGCCGAATGTCTCCGTTGTACGAGCTTCGATTGGTGGACGTCGACGGCGCGGTCCTGCCGAACGACGGTGTGGCCGTAGGCGACGTCGAAGTGCGTGGCCCATCGGTCGCGAGTGGCTACTTCAAGTCCGACGCCGCGACCGCGGCAGCAATTCATGACGGTTGGCTCCGCACGGGCGATGTGGGCACTGTCGATTCGACGGGGCATCTGAGGATCACCGATCGCGCCAAGGACGTCATCAAGTCCGGTGGTGAATGGATCTCTTCTCAGGATCTCGAAGTCGAACTGCTGGCGCATCCGGCAGTTCGCGAGGCCGCCGTGATCGGTGTGGCTGATCAGCGCTGGGGCGAGCGGCCATTGGCCTTCGTGGTGCTGGGAGCTCCAGCCACGGAGCCCGAACTGAGAGAGTTCTTGGTCGATCGCGTTGCACGCTGGTGGGTGCCAGAACGCTTCGAAATCGTCGACCAGATTCCTCGGACCACGACAGGCAAGTTCGACAAGAAGATCCTGCGCAGGCAATTCGAAGCCCGGCCGTGACTGCCTCTTGGCTAATTATGAGAGGTGTGGCGGCAATTACCCCGCCTGATTAGCGAACGTTATATAATAATTCAAGTGTTGGCCCGGCGGCCGACCTTTCTGTTGGGGCGACCGCCCGGCGGTGGACATTGGGAAGAAGGTCGTCTGCATGGACAGCTTTGTAAAGACCGCGGTAGATGGACATATTGGCTGGATCACGCTCAATGACCCTGATCGGCTGAATCCGGTTACCTTCGAGCGCATCACCGCGATCAACGCGGCAGCTGCGGAGATGTCGGCGCGTAACGACGTCCATGTGGTTGTCGTGACGGGCGCGGGTCGCGCGTTCTGCGCCGGCGCCGACTTGTCAGGCGACGACAATTTTCTGGGGCGGAATGCCCCTCCCGCGAGCGGTTCTTTCGCCGACGCAGAGGGTCTCTGGACCTTGACTGCCGTGCGACAACCTGTTATCGCCATGATCAACGGGCCAGCGGTCGGGTACGGGTTCGAGTTGGCCCTGCAGGCAGACATCCGCGTCGCTGCTGCAAGTGCTCGCCTGGGTCATCCCGCAGTCAAGTTCGGCACCATCACGGACACCGCTGCTGCTACGTGGTTGCTGCCGCGCCTTGTTGGTTGGGGAATTGCCGCGGAGATCCTGTACGCGGGCTCGCTCTACAGCGCCGAGCAGGCGCTCTCCATGCGGCTGGTCAACCACGTCGTTCCAGATAGAGAGCTGCGCGATTTCACCGCCAACCTCGCAAGCACCATCGCGGCGAATTCGTCGTGGGCTGTACAGACTACGAAGACGCTCATGATCCAAGCCCTGCAAGAGAACGCCCATGCGAGCGTCATGCGGCAATTCATCAAGGTCAACCAAGGCGACCCGACGTATGACCCCTCTCCGCATTTGGAGCCGTTTCAAAAAGTGCCTCGACCTATCTAACGTCCGCTATTGACCGAAGTGGTCTGCATCACTAAGATTTCTCAAGGGCTCGAGTTGTGTCGTGGGTCACGCGACACGGGTCACAAGACGAAGACAAGTGAGCTGTCCAGCTGCTTGCGATGGGTCCTGGCGCTGAGGAGAACATGAAATGAAGACTGGTGTTATGACGATGAACACCGACGAGTACGGCATCAGTCCCTTGGACATGGCCCGGCTTGTCGAAGACAGTGGTCTCGAGTCGCTGTGGATGCCTGACCACTCGCACGTGCCGGTGGGAGGGGCGATCGCTGAAGAGGATAAGGCCTTGTACGGCGGTGGCGAGGAACGCGAAGAACGGTTCAAAGTATCGCCCGGCCATCTGCCTCGCGAGTACTACCGAAACTACGATCAGCTGACCACCATCGCAGCCATGGGCGCTGTGACGTCCACCCTGAAGCTGGGGACGGGGATCTGCCTTGTCGTTCAACGGGAGCCGTTGTTCCTCGCCAAGCAGGTGGCAACAATCGACCAATTCACGAACGGCCGGCTGATCTTCGGCGTGGGTGCTGGTGCGCCATGGAATCGCGGTGAGCTGGAGAACCACGGGGTGGCGCTGAAAACGCGAACCGACATGATGCTCGAGCGGATCGACGCCATGAAGCAGATCTGGTCCGAAGATCGAGCGGAGTTCCACGGTGAGCACGTCGACTTCGACCCGATTTTCAGCTGGCCCAAGCCAATCACCACACCGCATCCACAGATCATGATGGGCGGTATGGGACCCAGCGTGCTCGACCGTGTGCTCAGCCATGCAGACGGGTGGTTCCCGGGCCACATCGACGGCGGTCTCGACGAGTTGGGCGACCGGATCACCGAGCTCCGCGAACGTGCGGCAAGCCTGGGACGAACTGTGGATGTCTCGATCAACTTCTGCCGCCTTGAGTTCATCGAGCAGTACGCCGCGATGAAGCCTGACCGGGTTGTCTTCATGATCCCGGCTCTGATCAGTGGGGACGAAAAGCGCAAGTTCATCCAGGAGCTGGGCGCATTGGCTCCGCAGCTGGCGGACTCTGCGTCTGCGGTCGCGTGAGGTCGCGGATGCGCATCGGTATCTTGGGCGCCGGCTCAATCGGGTCAACAGTGGCGCGGAGGCTCAGCCAGGCCGGGCACGACGTGAAGGTGGCGAACTCTCGCGAGCCCGAGACCATCGACGCGTCGGTGTGTGAGTTCGGTGCGCGACGAGTCGAGGCGCACGAGGTAGCGGCCGACGTCGACGTCCTGGTCACATCGATCCCGTTCAACAAGATGCCGGGAATTGTTTCGTTGGTTGCGGCACTGCCGCCTGAGGTGGTGATCGTCGATACGTCGAATTACTATCCGCACCGCGATGGCAACTTCCCTGCAGTAGATGCCGGACAGGCTGAGAGCGTATGGATGTCCGAAACTCTCGGACGTCCGGTCGTGAAGGCATGGAACGCAATCACTTCCCAGTCGTTCGCAACGAAGGCAATGCCGCCGGGAACGGAAGGCCGGATCGCCATACCGGTTGCGGGCGACGACGCGGACGGACGCGATATCGCTATGCGTCTGGTCGAGGAAAGCGGATTTGACGCCTTCGATTCAGGGTTCCTCGCGGACTCGTGGCGCCTGCAGCCGGCGTCACCGGCGTATTGCACCGACCTGACGTGCAAGGAGATGCCTGCCGCGCTTGCCGCCGCCGACAAGACGAGTATCCCGAGAATTCGTGATCTCAGCATGGCACTGCTCATCGAGAAGACGCAGCGCTACACCGAGATCGGGGATCGGTTTGGGGAATGGCTCGTCGAGTTCAACCGGCTCATCTACATGCCGACTGCCAACGAGGCAGGGCACACCAGCTGAGAACACTGCCTCGACCAGCCTGGCTGGGCCCACCTTCGATCCGAAGGTGGGCCCAGCCATTTGTCGTTGCTAGGCGTCTGAAGCAGGTGGCTGCAACACACTCTGGCCAACCAAACGCTCGACCTCGGCAGCGTCCAGTTCCAGTAGCTCCGAGCAGATGGCGAGAGTGTCGCGACCCATGGCGGGGGATTCGCGTATGGCAGGAATCTCGATGCGCCGTGACAGGAACGGGCGGCGGACTGTGTTGAGCGGGTCGTCGAAACCAGGCTGAACTTGTTGTCCGAGATAGTCCCGGGCAAGAAGCTGCGGATTGTTCAGCAGCTCGGGTGGACGGTTCATGACGCCGGCTGGGACGCGATGGGACTGAAGTAGCTCCATGATCGCGATCGCCGAATGGTCTGTGGCCCATTGGCTGATGTGCGCGTTTAACTCGTCGCGGTTCGCGATGCGCGCTTCGGCGTCGGAGAACATCGGATCGGCGGACCATGTGGGATGGCCGAGGGCTGAGCAAAAGCTGGCCCAATCTGCGTCGTCGCGAACGCAGATCACGCACCAGTCGTCCTCCCCGGCGCTCTGGTAGGCACCCCAAGGAGCGCCCGGAACGTAGGCCGGGTCGAGTCCGACCCCCTCCCGGGCGAACTCGTGGGCCAGCTGATTGATGACAACCTCCGCCTGGGAAACGCGGATATTTGCACCCATGCCACGGTTCCGGCGCCGGATGAGGGACGAAAGGATGGCCACGCCTGCGATGCGTGCTGCTGCATGGTCGGGATAGACCGTCGTGGCGTCGCCGAAGCCGCCGGGATCGTCTGGGTACCGCCATAGGGAAGTCAGACCGGCCGCGCTTCTCACGCTGGGGCCGTAGGCCAGCCACGATGCCCAGTCGCCGGTGTCGCCGAAGCCGCTCGCTGACATCCATACGATCTGGGGGTTGACCGCCGAGAGCTCCGCGTAGCCGAGACCCAGGCGCTCGAGGGTGCCGGGCTTGAAGTTGGAGACGACCACGTCTGCCGAAACGACGAGCTGCTTGACCAAGTCGCGTCCTTCCGGCGCCCGGGTGTCGACGCCGAAGCTCCTGCGGCCCCGGTTGCCGAGAGCGAAGTTCTTTGCGATGAGGGATCCTGGTTCGCTGCCGCCGCGATACTTGTCCGGGAAGGCGGAGTTTTCGATCTTGATGACGTCGGCACCTAGGTCAGCAAAAAGCCTGCCTATTTCGGCGCCGAAAACGATGCTTCCGAAGTCGATGACCCTGACACCCGTCAGTGGAAGCGGATTTGGTTCGGAAGCGATTGATCCTGAGGTCTTCCCAGTATGGGGCGCAGTCTTGACGCTGAGGTTGTCGACGGCGCCCAGCGACCCATTGTGTTCGCCCGGGCGGGGCGCGCGGTGGCGGAATCCGACCCGTTCACCGTCGATCTCCACGAATCCTGATGGAATCACGGCGTTGATGTCATCGTCGAGTTCGGCCTTGATGAATGCACCCCGCTGCGCAAAATGATGTTGAGCGGCGACCTCTGCGAGGGTGAGCACGGGAGCAATAGGGATGCCGCGAGCCTGACCCTCTACTGCAAGATCGGCCTTCGTCCAGTGTCGGAACAGCTCGATGTACGCCCGCTCCAGGGCGTCCTTCTCCTGATCGCGGCCGAGGATGGTCTGGTACTTCGGATCGCTGAACTCCGCAGGTTCGCCCAGCCAGCCATACATGGCCTTCCATTGACCGGGCGCAAGGACCAGGCACCTGACGAATCCGTCGGCGCAGGGATACGTGGGGTAGGGCTTGGACTTGGGCCGGCCCCATTCAGAGCTGTACGGGTCAGTGGGCGCCCCTGCAGTCTTCGTTCCAGCGGATGCCGTTCCTGCGGTTCCGAAGGGAGGGTCGATGACCTCGATCGCGGCCTCGAACACCGAGAAATCTATGTGGTCGCCGTGACCACGCACCAACCGCTGGTAGTAAGCCGACACGACTGCCCACGCAGCTTGGGCGGCGCTCGACTGGTACGCCAGGTCAAAAGGGATGGTGGCGGGCTCCCGGGGCCAGACACCGGATCGGCTGAGCTGGCTGCCCATAGCGAGGTGGACATCGTCGGTGGCCACGAAGTCGCTATACGGGCCGGTACTGCCGAAGTCGCTGACCGAAAGTACAACCAGATGAGGAAAGCGTGCCAGTAGTTCCTCGGCTTCGACGGGATGGTCGGCGTACCTGTGTCCTGCCTGGATGAAGATGTCTGCTGATGCAAGCAAAGAATAAAAGCGCTCGTCGGCGAGATCACGAGACTCGAGCGCGACACTGGACTTGTTGAAGTTCTCGACCAAGAACTGGAGGTTGGGCTCCGATGTGCGTCCCTCCACCGAGAAGCGAGTTGTGTGACATGCCTCGACTTTGATGACATCTGCACCGAAGTCGCCGAGTATGCGACCGGTCATGTCGAGCAGGCCATCGGTGAGCTCGACGACACGAACACCGGCTAGGGGCAGATCTTCTAACTTGCTAGTCATGCGGGGGCTCCGTTGTGAGAATGAGCGAGAGGTGCTGCGTGAGTACGGTCACTTTGATGCTATAACATTGTGGAGCGAGCGCTAAGTAAATCAGTCGCCGATTTCTGGTTTACCTCAACGAAAACGGTATCCGCCGTCGGAGTGGAGCGCGGTTGACCGGCCTATACGGCGCCTCAGGAGGAAAAATGGTTACAGTTTTCAGCGAAGAACACGCGAGCCTGCGAGCGTCGTTGAAGAGTCTCTTGGCTCAGCGCTCCTCTGAGTCGGAAGTTCGCCGGCTGATGGCGACAGACGAAGGATACGATTCCGGCCTGTGGCAGCAGCTCGCCGCTGAACAGGAGCTCCAAGGCCTCATTGTGCCCGAGGAGTACGGCGGATCCGGTTACACGTGGGTCGAGCTGGGCGTGGTCCTCGAGGAGATGGGCAGGTCTCTGTTTTGCGGGCCGTACTTCTCCACGGTCGTGCTGGCCGCGACGTGTCTGATGGAAAGCGCCGATGAGTCGGCCCAGAAGGAGTTCCTTCCTCGAGTCGCATCGGGCGAGGCCATCGGATCGCTGGCCTTCGTCGAGGCGTCGGGACGCTGGGACGACGCTGGCGTCACCATGGAGGCGAAGAAGGGCGCAGACGGATACGAGCTGACCGGGCAGAAGCTGTACGTGCTCGACGGCCACATAGCTGACTTTCTCGTGGTCGCGGCCCGGACGGCAGGCGACGTCTCGCTGTTCATCGTCGAGCGCGAGTCAGATGGCGTGTCCACGCATCTCGAGGAGACCCTCGACCAGACGCGAAAGCTCGCTACGGTCACGTTCCACAATGCACCGGCGAGGCTGCTCGGAGTCGAGGGCTCCGGATGGTCGATCCTGAGCCGTGTTCTCAAGCTCGCCGGGATCGGGCTCGCAGCCGAGCAGGTAGGCGGTGCTCAGGCATCGCTGGACATGGCCGTTGATTACGCGAAGACACGCGTCCAGTTCGGCCAGCCGATCGGAGCGTTCCAAGCGATCAAGCACATGCTGGCCGACGTCATGCTGGAGGTCGAGTCGGCGCGGTCGGCCATGCAGGTCGGTCTGGCCGCAGCGAGCGCCTACGAGGGGCTGGACCTCGACGAGATCGCCCCCTTGGTACAGGCGTACTGCTCGGACGTGTTCGAGCTGGCGTCCCATCAGAACATCCAAGTCCATGGCGGGATGGGCTTCACGTGGGAGATGGCCCCGCATCTGTACTTCAAGCGAGCCAAATCGATGGCTCTGTTCCTCGGGAACTCTGAGTCTCATCGAGAGCAGGTTGCGAAGGCTCTCGGAGTCTGACGCGAACCGCGCTCGACCGACCAGACAATCACCATTACACAGGAGTCTCCAGCATGAAGAAAGATGTAGCACCCGACCAGCTTCGCCATGAAGTCCGTGATTGGCTCTCCGAGCATTGGAAGGGCGTCGACGATCGCCAGTGGCGCGTTGACGTCGTGCTGGCCGGATGGGCGGTGCCCACCTTCCCCGAGGACGGCTACGGGCGCGGACTGGACACGGCACTCGCTGAAGTCGTCAATGCAGAATTCGAGGCGGTCGGAGCTCCGCGGGCTTGCCAAGACCTGGGCATCAGCGCGTTCCACGGCTGGGTCCGGATGGTCGGTATGGCCGTGGCCCGACACGGCAATGCCCAGCTGCGAGAGACATTCCTGCGCGATCTGCTGGTAGGCGACGCGGACAATGGCGTGGCGCTCTACAGCGAGCCCAGCGCCGGATCGGATCTCGCGAGTCTGCAAACGAAGGCCACCCTCGTCGGGGATCATTGGATCGTCAACGGACAAAAGGTGTGGTCGTCATCGGCAGCCGAATCCACCTGGGGTGTGCTGCTGGCTCGTACCGACGACAGCGTTCCGAAACACCAGGGCATCAGCTTCTTCATCCTCCCGATGCAGCAACCGGGCATTGACATCCGCCCGATCAAACAAATCACCGGTGATTCCGAGTTCAGTGAAGTCTTCTTGACAGATGCCCGCGTGCCCGTGGAGAACCTAGTCGGAGAGCTCAACGGCGGTTGGTCCGTTCTGCAGGAAGTTCTTGCGGCAGAACGCGAGTGGTTGGGAGCATACCTCGAGGCCGGCAACCGCCCGGGCGTCAGGGCTGAAGAGCTGGATCGCTCCGACACGGTCAGTCCCGAGGGCGGCGCAGATCTCATCGACGCGGCCCGAAAGGCGGGACGGGCCGATGATTCGGCTGTCCGTCAAACCATCGTCCAGCTGCACACCTGGCGACTCGTTCATCGCTGGAACAACGAAAGGTTGTTGTCGAGCGACGGGGGCGACGGTGGCAGCAGCCCCGTTGCCGCGGCTGCGCTGGGCAAACTGGCCTCCTCTCGGATCCTGCACTCCACGGGCCGGTTCAAGGCGCAGATGCTCGGACCTGAAGCCATGATGTACGGAGCGGATCACCGGGCGGGCGAGAGCGTGAACCGAGAGATCATGAACGCGTTCATCAACTCGGTTGGTGGCGGTTCGGATCAGATCCAACGCAACATCATCAGTGAGAGGCTGCTGGGCCTGCCGCGGGGACATGCGCCTGACCGCGGCGTCGCGTTCAAAGACATCAAGAAGTCATCGGCCAATTGATCCACCCCACGGTCGTGAAGACTCGTGGTTGACGAGCGTTGATGTGACCGGCATCATGTACCTATCGATCGCTAGAGGAAGTGAGCGGCTCAGTGAAGTACGGAGACCAGCTTGAGACGATGCACATCGCTCGAGACGGCGCAGTGGCAACGGTTACCCTCACGCGGCCGAATGAGATGAATCGCTTCGACGTCCCGCAAGAAGCGGAGTTCATCGAGGTGCTCAAGTACTTGCGTCGGGCTGAAGAAGGCGTCCGCGTCGTGATTTTGGCCGCAGAGGGCAAGGCATTCTCCGCCGGCGGTGACGTCAATACGGTGCGCAAGTTCGCCGACGATTTCGGTGCCCGGGCCAATGCAGTGTCCAAAGGCCTCGAGCTGATGAACGAGCTGCTGTCCTTTCCTCTTCCCATCGTCACCGCTATCCAGGGTGCTGCCATGGGGCTCGGCGCGAACGTCGCTTTCGCGACCGACATCGTGGTCGCCTGGCGCCAGGCGAAGCTGGCTGATCCGCACGTCAAGATCGGCCTCGTTGCCGGTGATGGCGGTGCCGTCGTCTGGCCGATCTCCGCGGGCATTCTGCGTGCGAAGAGGCACTTGCTGACGGGTGACCCGATCACCGCGGAAGACGGGTATGCATTCGGCCTGGTGACCGATCTGGTCGACAGCCCTGAGGACGTCCTTCCGCGAGCCCAAGAGCTCGCAGCGAAGATCGCTTCCCTTCCGCCCCTGGCCGTCCAGGGCACTAAAGCGGCGCTGAACAGACTTCTCGGCCAGCGCGCCGGAGAGGTCCTCGAGCTGAGCCTGCAGCTCGAGGGCATGACGATGGCGTCACGCGACGCCGTCGAGGCCACAACGGCCTTCATCGAGAAGCGCCCCGGCGTTTACACAGGCACCTGAAGTCCACCGTTCCCGCAACTTCAATACTCCCCACAGACCATGGAGGTCGCAAGCATGACGATTCAAATTGACGCACCGGTTGCGGTCGAACGAGGACTCACCGATCCTGAGATCGTTGACAAATGGGTATCGGTCGCCCGATCCCTCGCCCCGCTTGTCGAGTCCGAAGTCGCTCAGGGCAGCGAAGACAAGCTCGTCACGCGCAAGGTCGTACAAGCTTGGAAGGACGCTGGCCTGTACAGGCTGCTCGTCCCCACACAGCTCGGTGGTGAGGGGCTCGACAGTGCGTCGTATCTCAGAGTTGCCGAGGAGATCTCGCGGCAAGACGCTTCGGCCGGCTGGACCTTCGCCATCCACACGGTGGGAACGATGTTCCCAGGCCTCCTGCTTCCCGAAAGTTCGTACCGCATGATCGTCGGTGAGAATGCCGATCGGATTGCGTGCGGCTTCGCGTTCGGCAAGGTTCCCGGGACTGCGCGACCAGTAGATGGCGGCTACCTCGTCGAATCCGAACCAATGCCTTTCGGATCCGGCACCCAGCACGTCGATCGCGTCGCCAGCATGCTGCATCTCCTCGACAGCGATGGAGAAAAGGTCATCGGGGAAGATGGCAACCCGGTCGTGATCAACTCTTACATCGACCCCAGCAACATCGAGTGGCTTCACAACTGGGACCCGGCGGGCCTGCAGGGAACCGGATCGGGTCACTACCGTGTGAAAGAGCACGTGCTGGAAGAGAAGTGGCTGTCGTTGGCAAAAGGTGACCGGATCTCCGACCCGGTGTTCGGCCAGGGCTTCCTGCCGCTGGTACATCTGCACCACTCATCCGTCGTTCTCGGCGTTGCCAAGCGGGCCATCGAAGAAGTGGCCAAATCGGCGAAAGGTCGTCGGCGCGGCGACGTCGCAGCCTTGGACGAGAACGGGGTGTTCCAAAGCGATTTCGTACGGATCGACTCGTTGTATCAAAGTGCTCGCGCGTTCTTGATGAGTGCATACCAGCAGATCTGGGAGGCTGCCCGTAACGGGCGGGTGACCGAACTGGACACGGCGCGAGTGGTGCAGGCTGATCACTACGCTCATCGCGTGCTCCGGGACATCGTGTCGACCGCTTCGGTTTGGGCGGGTTCGGATGCAATCCCGCGGGACAACGTTTTCGCCCGGCTTACCAGGGACACAGCGGTCGCGTTGAACCACCTCATGCTCAGCCCTCATCAGACCGCGAGCCTGGCTCCGGCGCTGCTCGCGGAGGCGCAGACCGGGTCATTCCGCGCGTCATGAGCTACCTGAATCAGTAGTTGTTCGGCGAGGGCAGCCTGCTTGGCTCCCCTCGCCGAACTGCTGTATCGGGAGGCGGGCGGCCTGATCAAGGTTCCCTTGACTATCTATCTCTGGAATGCGGAATGCCCGTACAGGCGGCCGGCTCGGCCGCGCTCGAAGGTTTGGAGGCTGATCGATGAGCAGTGAAAAGAAGGACTGGCGAAGCGTGCCGGGCGTTACGCTCGGCGGTCGGACCCGTGTACTCAGACGCTCGCAGCGTCTGACGGGGTCGGTGCACTCATGACGCGTTCGTTTACGTCGGAGCAATTCCGGCAAGTGCTCGGGCAGTATCCCACGGGCGTTGTCGTCGTCACGGCAGTCATCCCCGACGGGCAGCCGATTGCGCTGACCATCGGATCGTTCTCGTCCGTGTCGCTGGAACCGCCACTCGTAGCGTTCTATCCGAGCATCGGGTCCAGCACATGGCCCAAGATCCAGGCGCACGGGCGCTTTTGCATCAACGTGCTCGGTGCCGGCCAGGAGGCACTCTGCCGCGCTTTCGCATCCAAAGCCTCGGACAAATTCGACGGAGTCACCTGGCGCCCGTCGCCGGGCGGCTCTCCTATCATCGAGGGAGCAGTGGCATGGATCGACTGCGATCTGGACGATGTGCAGACGCTGGGTGATCACTTTCTTGTCGTCGGACGCGTGAATGCTTTGGAAACGGCCTCCAGGGACTTGCCGCTGCTGTTCTTCCGTGGCGGTTACGGTCGTTTCCTTCACTCGTCGTTGGCCGCGTCTGAGTCGGCGCTCGCCGGATACCTCCCGGTCGTGGAGGCGGTGAGGTCTGAGCTCGAGAGTGTTGCCGATGACTGTGGAACCGAGTGCAATTTGGCGGCGCACACGCGCGACGAGTTCATTGTGCTGGCCGGGGCGGGATCCCAGGCGTCACCACAATCGAGCGCCCCGACGCGCGTAGGTCGACGTCTGCCTTACCTGGCGCCCATCGGCACGACACTGGCGGCCTGGGGTGACGAGAGCGACATCAAGCGGTGGGCAGCGTCAATCGATCGCGAGGCCGGAGATGGGCTGACACAGTGGCTCGACGTGCTGAGCCTGGTGCGCCGCCGCGGGTACGTGATCGGCCGTGGCGAGACACCCTATGCCGCAATGGAAGAGGCAATCGACAAACGGCGAGATGAGCTCGCGGATCCCACGTTGCTCGGTGCGCTCAGCGAAGTTCGTAAAACGATGCTGGATCAGCCATCTCTCGACAGCGCGGAGGAGACCTACGATATCCGTTCGCTGAGCGTCCCGATTTTCCTTGCGGACGGTCGTGTCGTACAGATGGGTTTGTACGGACTGCAAGCCGATATGTCTGGCGAGGCCGTACGATTCTGCGCACAGCGCCTCCTCCAGGCGGCACGTCGGTGCACAGCCCTCCTCGGGGGAACGCTGCCGGAAGACTTTCCCCGACCCACGGACTCGGACGGCATCGATCGGTGACCACCGGCGATGCGTCCGTGCGTAGCAGCTACGAGTCGGCCTGATCATCGGTGTGGGCAGGTCGGCTATCGCCACACACATCGCACGGCGCAGCCGTGCAACACTGCTGGTGTTTTTGGCGAGCGCCCTTCGCCGATCACCGTTCGCCGTTGGCGGCGACCGTCCAACAAAACGCTAACGGGCTTCTGCCAATGCTTGCCGAAATGCCAGCCCGCTGAACATGATTCACATACCTCGGGCATCCGATCCAATGTGACGCTACTCTCGGTGCCGGTGCCGGTGCCGGTGCCGGTGCCGGTGCCGGTGCCGGTGCCGGTGACGCCTCGTCGAGTTGTTCACACCCGATTGCGTCGTCGACTACGGCCCCCCGATGGGAGGCGCAGTGGTGGGGCGCAGGGCTCTCAAAGAGACGATCACAGCCGGGCTGGGCACTCTTCGTGCATCGAGCCATCACCTTTCCAATGCGTGCTTCGCGGTCGGCAACGACGGAACGGCCAAATCTGTCAGCTATGTCTACGCATGGCATCGTTGGGTCGAATCCAAGCCAGACTCAATCGTCATGGGTCAGTACCACGATGAGTTTCAGCTCTATCAGGAAAGCTGGCGGATCTCGAAGCGTGTGTTCGGATTGCTGGACAAGTCGATCAGGACTCTGACTGGTACCCGATCGACCGGCGGACGGACTTCGCCTGGAGGTGACCGAAATCGCTTCCGGAGCAGTATGATTCGACCGGCTTGCGCAGTCCGATTCGATCGAATATCGCAAGAAGTCTCAAGTTCTGATATCTCGTTACATCAAGGGTATTGATGAAGTGGACTCAAGCCGCTGATGGGTCTGCGGGTGACCGACGAGCCGGTTTCCGACGAGTCCGCTGGGCTGAGGGAACTTCGGCCCGCCAAAGGTTCCGCTCTAGAAGAAGGGAGCATGCCTTCGTCCAGTCGCGCCAACGGCCGCGAACTGAGGTTCGGCTTGGCGTACGCCTACCTCGATAGTGATCGGACGACGACGACCAACCCTGCCCGTCGCGGGTACGAACCGCATTGGGCGGATATTCTCGACCACGTGGCCTGGGCTGACTCCATCGGCTTCGACAGAGTGTGGTTCTCCGAGCACCACTTCGACGTCGCCTGCCGCTGCCGCCGCTCATGGCGGCAGCGGCAGCAATGCGCACCAACCGCGTACGTATCAGCAGCCTTGTGGCCCTGGGCCCCTGTATCACCCCCTCCTCTTGGCGGAAGAGGCCGCGATGGCCTCGGTCCTGTCGAGCGGGCGCTACGACTTCGGCGTCGGCTCGGGGTACAACAAGCTCGAGTACGACGCTTTCGGCGTGAACTTCGGCCATCGACCCAGCCTGATGGACGAGATGATCGAGATCTGTCGTCGTTCGTGGACCGGTGAGCCCTTCACGTTCGAGGGCAAGCGCTTCAGTCTGCCTGAAATCGCGGTGACGCCGGTACCGGCGAGCCCGCCATCAAGCGGGCTGCGCAGATCGGCGACGGCTTTCTCTCGAGCGACAACGCACACCTGAGTATGTACATCGACGCGCTCGCCGAGACAGGCCGCGACGGCATGGCGATAGCGCAGATTGTCGACGCAGTCAACGTCAGTCCAATCGTCGAAGAGGTCTCTTTTCTGGTGAGCGCGGGTCCGGGCGAGCCCGTTGGCAGCACCTATCCCAGGACGCAGTATTTGATGGACTACGTGATCCCCGAGGTCCGAAAGCGGTTGCAGAGCAGCGCATCCGAACCCGGTGAGGTCGTCGCCGTGGAGCGGTGAGCACCTGGCGCGGTTGTGCTGTTTGCCGGTGTTCGACTTGGGCAGTGTCCTTACCCGGGTCGATGACTTCAACCGCCACAGCCCTCACACGTGCATCGACGGCAGGCAGCTGCTCACACGACGGAGTATCCGCCATCGATGACCAGGGAGCCGCCTGTCATGTAGGAAGAGGCGTCTGTGGCCAGGAAGATCAGGCCGGAGTCCATCTCTTCCTGGTGGCCCAAACGGCCGAGAATGCTGTGCTGCTCGACCATCTGCGATAGGGGAGCGATTGCAGCGCCGGTCATCTCGGTCTCGACGTAACCTGGGCACAATGCGTTGACACGGATTCCGCGCCGCTTGGACCACTGACTGGCCAGGTCGCGTGTCAGACCGAGCACGCCGGCCTTGCTCGCGGAGTACGCAGCTTGTGGGAACTGGGAAGCCGTCAGGCTGTGCAAGCTCGCGATGTTGACGATGGTCGATCCTGGCTCCATCACCGACACCGCTGCCTGGGCCATCCAATAGGTTCCCATGAGGTTGACGTCGACGACAGTTCGAAAATGCTCCGGCGATTCCTTGTGGCTGGGAACGGAGCCCCCCAGACCCGCATTGTTGATCAAGATGTCGAGGCGCCCGAATCGGTCGATGGCAGCGCCCACGACCTCTTTACATTGATCGGGATTCGTGACGTCCATGACGAAGGGATGAGCAGTGATCCCCTCGGACGCAAGCGAATCGCATAACTCGTCAAGGCGTGGCCCACGTCGTGCAGCCACGACCACCGACGCGCCCACCGACCCGATTGCGCGAGCGAAACCCAGGCCGAGACCCGAACTGGCACCAGTCACGATGGCCACTTTGCCATCGGCACGGAAACGGTCGAGACATTGATTCATCGGGTCCTCCGGGTGTGTTCTGGACCGTCACACGGCCTGGGCGCCTTGATCGTGACACCACGTTCAAGGGGTTTCAGAAGCGGGGTTGTCGTCGATCAGTCATTCTAGCGATCGATTGATACGTATTGCCAAGAATGTGTTTGAACGCGTGCGAGCACCGCTGGCGCGAAGATCGATCAACTCGAACAGTGGTCGTCGCCGGACGGCCATCATTCCTGGATACGGCATTTTCAGGGCTGCGTGCGAGGAGCCTCTGCACGATTTTAAGCCGAGGCGTTGCGCGCATCACTAGCGAGCGTTAGAGTGACCTCTGTCATGTGACACACTTCACCCTCGATTCCCCTTTGGAGAACTATGTCGATGTCGCCCGTCGGGACAGACATGCCCCAGCCGGTCTTGTGTGTGAGCGGGCTGTCCAAGACTTTCCAGGGCCAGCAGGCCCTGAGACAGGTCTCCCTGGAACTTCAACCCGGTGAAATCCACTGTCTCCTGGGGCAAAACGGCTCGGGCAAGTCGACGCTCATCAAGATCCTGGCGGGGTATCACGCACCTGATCCGGGTTCGCACGCAATAGTTTTCGGCTCGGACGTCCAGCTGGGGAGCCATTCGCCCGCCGAGGCCGGACTCAGGTTCATCCATCAGGACCTCGGTTTGATCGACAGTCTCTCGGTGGCCGACAACATGTCGTTGGTTGGCACCTACCCGGGCCGGTTCTGGCTTTCGGACCGCGCACACGTCCGTAGTTCACAGCAAATCCTCGATTCGTACGACGTTGACGTTGATGCTTCCGCCATGGTCGGGTCACTCGGCGTTGCTGCTCGGACGCTGGTCGCGATCGTCCGCGCTTTGCATTTCGGTCCGTCACAGGATTCGATTCTCGTCCTGGACGAGCCGACGGCCGCGCTGGCCGAGGCCGACAAGCGTCATCTGTTCGACCTGCTGCGCGCCGTGCGAGCTCGCGGGCAGAGCGTCTTGTACGTCACCCACCTGCTTCAGGAGGTCTTCGAGCTGGGGGACCGGGTGACGATCCTGCGAAACGGCGCCATGGTGGCGACGCGGCCCGTTGCCGGCCTGGATCACGAGTCGCTCATCGAGCTGATCTTGGGTCGGAAGCTCGAAGCCTTATACCCCGAACACGAGGAGTCGCACGGTTCACCTGTGCTCGAAGTCGAGGACCTGAGCGGGGGAGGCATCCGAAACCTATCGCTGTCCGTGCGTGCCGGCGAGATAGTCGGTGTCGTCGGACTGATGGGAAGTGGAGCGGAGGACGTCGCCCATGTGCTCTTCGGGTCGCGTCCGCGCGACACCGGCACCGTCAAGGTGGACGGCATCGAGATCCCAGCGAACTCACCGGCGCGGGCGATCAAGGGGGGCATGGCGTTCAGCCCGGGTGAGCGCAAGCGTCTGGCAATCGTCGGGGACTGGTCGACCCGCGAGAACATGACGTTGCCGCGGCTCGCGGGGCGTGGACCACTCAAGTGGTTGTCCCGTCGTGCGGAGGCGCGCGACGTCATGCCCTTCGTCACGGAATACGGTGTGCAGCCGCCTGATTGCGAGCTCCGGTTGGCCTCGCTCAGTGGAGGCAACCAGCAGAAGGTGGTCATCGCGCGCTGGATGCGCAGTGGAGCCCGTGTATTTCTGCTGGAAGAGCCAACGGCCGGAGTGGATGTCGGGGCGCGACGAGCGATCTACGACGCCGTCATCAAGGCCGCGGCCGACGGTTCGGCAGTGTTGCTCGTGACGTCGGATTTCGACGAAGCGGCCTCCATGTGTGATCGAGTGCTCGTCCTGCGAGACGGGGAACTCGGCGCAGTCGTCCCACGGGCTGAGGCGTCGTCCGACCGCCTCCTCGGAGAATCCATTGCCAGGCCCCGAACGAAGGAATCGATCAATGTCTGAAATCACGACGGATGCTGCCCGGACTGGCAGCCACCCGGCGAGCGGGGGCGATACGCCCCAGCGCCTTAAGCCACCGAAAAAGAAGGTGGCGTTGACGTCGCAGCTGAGCAAGCTCAGCGGACCACTCTTACTGCTCCTTTTGATTGCGGTCTTCGGCGTCCTGACTCCTGACACATTCCTGACCTTGGCGAATGCGCGGTCGATCCTGACCTCGCAGGCGGTCGTCGGAATCGTGGCGCTCGGATTGCTCTTCCCGCTGGCGGCGGGTGCCTTTGACCTGTCGGCAGCTCAGAACCTGGGGTTCAGCGCAGTTGTGGTCGGATACCTGATCGTCGAAGCGGGACTCCCGGTCCCGTTGGCGATTGTTGTCACACTGGCGGTGGGTGCGATCGTCGGCGCCGTCAACGGCACCTTGGTCGCCGTGATCGGGATCGATAGCTTCATCGCGACTCTTGGCACCACGTCCCTGCTTCTTGCGGGCTCACAGGTGGTCGCGAACGGTGCGTACATCGGACCGATTGGCGATTCGTTCACCAAGCTGAGCTCCGGGACGATTCTGGGAGTACCCATCACGGTCCTGTACGTCATCGTGCTGGCAGTGGTGGCGTGGTATGTGCTGGAGCATTCGCCGCTGGGTCGCCGAATCTATGCGACCGGTGCCAACCGCGATGCTGCATCGTTGTCCGGAGTTGCCACGTCACGCATCGTGTTTGGGACGTTTGTGGTGTCGGGCGTTTTCGCGTCGGCGGCGGGGATCTTGCTGGCGTCGACCCTCGGCGCGGTCAGCGAGACGATGGGACCGGAGTACCTGCTGCCGGCCTTCGCGGCGGTTTTCTTGGGCACGACATTGCTCAAGCGGGGCCGGTTCAACGTCGGCGGCACCTTGCTCGCGATCCTGCTTCTGGGGACAGGTGTGCAAGGCCTGCAGCTGCTCGGCGGCCCCGTGTGGGTCATCGCGTTGTTCAACGGCCTGGCTCTCATCGCGTCGGTCGGCGCGGGGCTGACCGTGCAGCGGGCCCAGGCGCGCCGCGCGGTCCGCAGAGCCGCTCAGACGGCCCGCCGATCCGGCGACGTAGCCACCACGTAGGCGGATCAGCGGCAGCCTACGAGGCCGACGGGTAACTGCAGTCCGTCGCCGACCGGGCTGCACACGCGCGGAGTGTCGACGCGAGTGACCTGACGAACGACCGGGCTTCAGCGAAGACCGGCCCGTCGAACGACGCCCGAAAAAGGTGCCGAGCAGACCTGCAGCGTGCCAAACCGGCGATCAAAAAATAGCTACAAACTGCGTAATTCAAGTCTTGCCAAGCAATTTAGCGAGCGCTAGTGTAAGTCCCGATGTGACCCAACTCACTTACGACACGGAGCAAAATTATGATGAAGACCTATCCCCGGATTCTGGCGGCCAGTGCCTGTGCCACTGCGCTGGTGGTGCTCAGTGCCTGCAGCTCGTCGGACGACACGTCGTCCTCTCAAGAGTCGACAGGTGGCAGCTCATCGACCATCAGTGAGGCCAGCGCGGAAGTTGAGAAGTTGCGAAACCCGGCTCCGTTCGTGGTGGAGCCGTTGTCGGGAAAGGTCCCTGCGGGCAAAGTCGTGGCAGATGTCAACTGCACTGCTCCCGTGTGTAATCCCGGCGTTCTGGTCGAGGCAATCGAGGAGTTGGGGTGGACAGACAAGCCTTTCGTTTTTGATATCACCAAGGGTGCTCAGGATTACGTCCGTGCAGTTGACGCAGCGGTCAAATCGAAGCCGGACTACCTGGCGATCAACATCAACTTTGGTACCGAGGTGATCGATAAGCAGCTCAAGCAGGCCAAGGCCGACAACATTCCGGTCATCGGTGCCGGCGGGACCGATGCGACCAATGTCACGATGATGGCGCAGAACCCGGCAGCGCTGGAGACCGCGGGCAAATACATGGCCGACGTCGCACTCGACGACAAGAAGGGCCCGGTGAACGTCGCCGTGCCAACCGATATATCTCTGCCGTCTCTGGAGTCCATGACCAACGGTGTCCAGCAGCGCATTGCCGAGGTCCCAGGTGCGAAGGCTGATTTGATCGAGCTGAGCTTTTCTCAGCCGCAAGCGACCAATGTGTCGGGCATCGTCAACTACCTGAAGAGCCACCCCGACACCGAATACCTGCTATTCCCGGGGACAGGCTTTTACTCGGGGCTCAACCAGGCACTCAAGGGCGCTGGTCTGTCAGACAAGGTCAAGTTGGTCCTGACGTTCCCGTACGAGTCGGACGTCCAGGCCATCAAGGACGGGGAGTTCATCGCCGTGGTCGGGGCCGAGAGCAACTACCAGTGGCGGATGGCTGACGCCATGGCGCGACTGGCGGTCGGTGAAGAGCTGGCCACCAAAACGCCCGTGAACGATTTCCGCCTCTTAACGGCTGACAACGTCGACGTGGCGGGGCTCAATCCTGCTAACTACCAGCAGGTCTACCGAGCTGCCTGGGGCCTGTAGGTCCGAGCCTCGTCGCTGTCTATCCGCCGACCTCTGGGGCCCGTCTGGGCCTCAGAGGTCGGGTGTGTTCGGAACGCCCATACGGGAGCGACTGCGCACCGGCCGCAACACAACCGGTCATTACCACGGAGCTTCCGTCGCCGGAGTCGATTGTCGCGTAGGCCGACTTCGTTGCAAGAACACCGAAATGATGTTCACGCCGATCATCCGATAGCAACTGGCGGGAATCGCGCGAGTCGTTTATAGAGCGTCGGCGGTAGGTATGGTGCTAGAGAGCGGGAAGGCGACAGCGTCGGGATCGTCGGAGCTGCTCATCAAAGCCATGCCGGGGCTCACAGTCGGCGTTGTAGGTGGCGTCGAGCGGCTTGATCGCGCCTCTGTTGATGCCGGGCGGGATCTTGAACAAGTCCTACGCCGGCCCGACTGGAAGCTCACGCCTTAGCCGCCCCATCACTTCCAGACCAGCCCCGTTGAGCCACAAAGATCTCCCTCGCATTCAAGCCAACGAATATCGACAACCACCACCCCTGCCAACTCGTTACAAGGAGACTCCGCCATCTCCAGAATCTTGACGCCAGAGCAAAACGAACTTCGGGAGGAGACCCGTGCCTTCGCGCGCGACGTTGTCGGGCCTCGCCGGCTCGAGGCCGAGGATCCGGAGTTCCACAAAGAGATGGCTCGGCTGATGGGCGAGGAGGGTTTGCTGCGGACTGTCGCGCCCGAGGAGGCCGGTGGCGCAGGCATGGGGACGATGCTGTTTCCCCTGAACATGCTGATGAACACGCAGGCGACCGAGCACTAGTTCGCCCGCGCGCCGGCCGGACAGACCTTTGTGTCGGTCGGTTTCACCGATCCGGTCGTTATCGCCAACTACACCGAGCATCCAGACATCGCGAAGCGTGACGGGGACGACTACATCGTTAGCGGCGTCCGGTACTACGTGGGAATGGCCCCTTTGCCGACATTATCGGGGTCGGCGGTCTGTTCGAGGGCGACATGCGCCTGTTCTGGTTAGATGCCGATCAGGCTGGCATTTCCGTCTCGGACATGCCGAGGTTGGGTCTGGGTTCGCCGTGGGGTCGTGTCGAATTGAAGGACGTGCGGGTTCCCGCTGAGCTCGTCAACGACCTGAGCATGCTGGTCAAGCATAGGGAGCTCGAACGCTAAGCGTCACATGCCGATCTGGCGCGGTCTTGCCGCGAGAGCAAGCGGTGGCGGGCGGTAGTCAGAAGTCTCTCGGTTGTTCCGGCATAGGGTTGCGTGGTTTGTCTCCGCGGAGGCACTAGCGCTGAAAGTGGTTCGCACTGAGCAACATCAAGATTGCTACTTGGGAACCACCGAGTGTCCGCCAAATTGGTTGCGGAGGGGTGACACCGCTTTGCGTTGGTCTGGGCCCGCAGGGTGCCGGTGACGTCTTCGATGAGTGGTTCGGCGTCGAGGATCTCGTACCCCTCGCCGTAGGCGTGTATCAGGCCGTATCCGTTTTCCAATCCTCAGATACCGCCGGACACTCCGCAATCGACATAGCGGATTTCTCTGGTGCTCAGCAGATCTGCGTTGATCGCGCCGTCGGTGTACTTGGAGTTGCCGCCATAGATCACAAGATCGCCGGGTGACAGGATATCCGAGAACGTCTGGACGGTGGACCGAGTCGGTTCACCCGAGGGCACCATCACCCAGACGATCCTCAGGCGTCGAGCGCGGAGGCGAGTTCGGCAAACGATCCGACATCGGTGACTTCAGGACGAGGGGCATATCCGATGACCTCGATTCCGGCGTCCTTGACCCGGGTCCGCATGAACCGCCCATCTTTCCCAATCCCACCAAACCCAGTTGCATGGTGTCACCAACCCTTTGCCGGTTACGGTCCTCGCGGTCAGATGGCCGGAATCGGTTGAATCGAAACAGTGCTCGGGCATCGGCCAGCAGTTCTCCGTAGCCAAATCAAGTTGGGACGTAGGAGATCTCGATCATCCGATCGATGTATATTGACGTTTCGCACCTTGACCGCGCCTTCCGGCATACCGCCGTGAAGTTGGTTGGACAAAGAGATCGACAGCTCGGTTTTGCATGTCGGAGGCTCACCATTTCGCATGCGCTGCATCAGAGCGGATACCCGAACAGCGACGGCGTTGCCGTCGCTGTTCGCCTCAGCCACAACAGGCCCTACCAGTCGGTGTCGTAAGTGGCGTCGCGCGGCTCGATCGCGCCTCGGTTGATGCCGGGCGGGATCTTGAAGAAGTCCCACGCCGGCTCGTAAGCGCTGGCCAGGGCGTAGTCGTAGACCGTGAGGCGCTTTAACACCCGCCAGCTGCCGTCGCGCTTCTCGAACAGGTCGCGGTAGCGACCTGAGTTGAACCCGATCGTGTCGTGCTCGACCGTCCCGAGGTTGTCGTTGGGACCGGCTCCGTAGACGCCGACGAAGATGAAGTACGTCTCCACTTTTGCCTGATCACCCTCGCGGGACAGGATTCGCGGCGCTCCGATGAGGTGGTGTCGTGCACGACCTGCATCGTCCCGTGCGTTGAGCGCGCGCTCAAAGAAACCGGCGGCGTCCCCGTCGTACATGCCGTGGTTGTCGACCCCCTCGGGCCAGAAGATCGTAGCCATCAAGTCCGCGTCCGCACGGTCAACGGCGCGTCCGTATCTCAGCATGACTTCTTGAATTGCGCGCAGCTCGAGGAGCTCACGAACCTCGGCCAGCTCTGCATCAGATAGTTCCATATTCTGCATCGTATCCAAGAGTCTGAGCGTGCGCTAGATACACGAACACGCCGCTGCCATGCACGATCGAAGTTTCTGAACGCTGTCACTCGAGCATGCCGTCGCCGCGCCCTTTGCCACCCGACAACTCGCTGATCTCGGTGCGCGGGTCATTAAGATCGAGCGACCGCGTCCGGCGGTGACTTCGCGCGCCAGTATGACGAGTCAGTGAACGGTCTCTCGAGCTACTTCGTGTGGCTCGATCGATCCAAAGAATCAGTAGCCGTCGACGCCAAATCCTATGAGGGCAAGGCGATTCTAGGCGACCTGGTCGATACCGCGGATGTCGTCGTACGGAATTTGGGGCCGGGTGCAGCCGCGCGACTCGGCCTGTCGGCAGCAGACCTGCATGCGAAGGGTCCGGGCAAAATTGTTCTCAATATGACGGGTTGGGGTAGCACTGGCCCGTGAAAGACCGCAAGTCCTACGACTTGCTGCGTTGATCTGTAGGTATCCGTCGAGGTGGGCCGGCAGTTCGTAATCGACATGGATCGCCTCGACCGGGCACACGTCGGCGCACGCCCCGCAGTCGACGCACGTCGCCGGATCGATGTAGAGCTGCTCGGTGGTCGTGAGGTCCGGATCGCCCGGACGGGGCCGGATGCACTGCACCGGACACACCGCGACGCATACGGCATCGTTGCAGCAACCTTGGGTGATCACGAATGTCACGGCGCTCACAGTAATGGCAAGATCTCGACGATACCTGCAGAACTCTAGCGCTCGTTAGTTTTGAAGGATTTGCGCAGCAAAAGCGCCACGCGCCGAGCTGTGCCGTCCCATCGACTCTGGTAGACCGCGGAGGTGCTGACTCTTGCGACCTGTGTCACACCGAGATACTCTATCGATCGTTAGACCGGTACAGGGTCAGTTGTTCTTAATACGGATGCTGACAGAGGGATGGGATACCCATGGTCGAGACGGTGCGGTTCAACTGCGAACTCTGCATGTCCATGTGCGGCATGATCGCCACCGTCGAAGACGGTCGTCTCGTGAACGTCATCGGCGATCGCGAGCACCCTGCGTCGGCCGGGTATACCTGCTCCAAGGGTCGGGCACTCCCCGAACGTCACTACGGCGACCAGCGACTCGACTTCCCGCGACTGCACGGTGAACGAGTCACCTGGGACGCCCTACTTGACGACGCGGCTGGGAGGATTCAGCAGCTCATCGCCCAGGGCGGGCCGAACAGCGTCGCCGGCTACTACGCGACCGGTCAGGCCTTCAGCGGCGGCGCCTATCCAATGCTGGACCTCCTGGAGCAGCTGGGATCGAACCAGGTGTATTCACCCATGACCCTGGACGTCGCCCCCAGGTTGCGCGCTGCCGAACTCGTCACCGGCATTCCCTTCCTGCATCCGAGCTGGTTCCCAGAGGAGGGGCCCACACTGTGCGTGATGCTCGGTACCAACCCGTCGACCTCGGGCGGATGGATCGGGTCGGCGCGTAGCAACTTGCCGCAGCGACTGCGTGGCTTCCAGGCACGTGGCGGTGAGGTGTGGGTGGTGGATCCGCGACGGACGACCTCCGCTGAACGGGCCGACCGGCACGTCGCGCCACGTCCTGGTACCGACATCTTCCTGTTGGCCTGGTTGCTGCGCGAACTTCTCGACGAAGGATACGACGCACATGAGGTCGCGTCGGCCTGTGACCCCGCCGATGTGGAGCGGCTGCGCGCCACCGTGGCGCCCTTTACCCTGGACGTGGTCGCGGCACGAACCGACCTCGCGGCCGACGACCTGATCGAGCTCCTGGCGGCGATCCGGCGCCACGGCAAGGTGGTGGTCCTGGGCGGAACCTGCCTCGGGTTCCAGCCCGAGGGCGTCGTGGCCGAGTGGCTCGCTCTGGCCATCATGATCGTCACTGGTTCGCTCGATGTCGAAGGCGGCCTCAAGTACCTCGCCGCCGACAATGGGATGCTCGACGGGCCGGCATGGGCCTTTCATGCACCTGAGGACGGCAGTGTCTCTCCGGGGCCGGCCAGCCGTCCTGATCTCGACGGTATGCTGGGTCAGTTTCCCAGTGTCACGCTGCCGGACGAGATCGAGTCCGGCCAGGTACGGGCACTGATTGTCTTCGGTGGCAGCCCGTTGACCTCGGTTCCCGATCCGGACAGGATGCGCGCTGCTCTGGCGAAGCTGGACGTGCTCGTGGTCATCGACCCCTTCGACGTCGAGATGACGAAGATGGCCACCCATGCCATGCCGTGCGCCTGGGTGACAGAACGGACCAGCTTCATCCATGAGCCCTTGCAGGGCATCGATCGCTCGTACCTGAGTCCCGCTGTCGTGCCTCCCGGCGGAGAGCGGCAGCA
Source organism: Williamsia soli (assembly GCF_017377795.1). Classification (GTDB taxonomy): domain Bacteria; phylum Actinomycetota; class Actinomycetes; order Mycobacteriales; family Mycobacteriaceae; genus Williamsia; species Williamsia soli. The sequence goes on from NZ_JAFRDR010000005.1 coordinate 267,665, forward strand.
GTCCTGGTGGATCATTGCGCAGCTGGCACGCCGGCTCGGCAAAGACGTGCTGGACGGGCTGGACCCGGACACCTCTGACGACGACACGGTGGTCCGGCATCTCGCCCGCGCGCGGGCCGACTTCGCCGAAGAGGTGTTCGCAGGTGGGTCCCACGGTGCCCCTGTCCCGACCGGGATCGGGTGGGTGCACGAGAAGATGCTGCCAGGCGGACGTTGGCGCTTGGCGCCGCGCGTCCTGCTCGACCGACTGACGGCGGCGCTGCCGCAGGAGAGCGGCGGCTTGCGGCTCGTCGCTGGGCGGCGGATGAAGAGCCTCAACAGCAGGGTCTACGCACAAGGGTCGGACGAGGCGCCGCCCATCGGGATCAGCGCCGCGGCTGCGCGCGATCACGCGATCACCAGCGGGGATCTGGTACGGGTCAGCAGCGCCTCGGGTGCCGTCGAGGGCCGCGCCGAGGTCGACGCCGCCCTGGGTGATGCGGCCGTCTACATCAATCACGGATGGTTGGAGCAGAACGTGAACCGGATCATCGACCGGATGCCGGACACTTTGACCCTGCAGCCCGTCTTCACCGGCATTCCCGTGACATTGGAACGTGTCGAGGCCTAGGCCCAGACGCCCCTCTGCCTGAGGCAGGGCTGTTTGCCCGGGCCGGCGACAATAGACGGAGCCGAGTGGACCAAATGCCGTGCGACCCCCGAGCAAACGGGCCGTACACGGTTCCCGGTCTGTCCCAGTTCACCGACCGACCGGCATCAACCCTGTCGGATGTTGGTGAGCCATGCACCGCTGGGGACGCGATGGTGACCATCCTCAAGACGCTCGGGGACCGCTCGGACGTGGGCGCCGTCCGTCGGGAATTGGATGATGACCACATGCACATGGTGCTCATCGTCGATGGAGGACGGCGACTGCTGACCACCATTACCCGTTCGGACCTACGGACATCGATCCCCGACTCCACCGAGGCGATCAGTGTCGGGCGGCTGGCGGGACGCACAACCCGGCCATCCACCCCGATCATCGACATCACTGCGCGGCTGAACCGCAGCGGAGAACGACGTCTGGCAGTCACAGACGACCAGGGGCGAATGCTTGGTCTGCTCTGCCTGAAACGGGACCGGACCGGTACTGCTGCGACGACGGTGTCGCCGCACGGGCGTATGAGCATGGACGGTTACGCGGCCGATGAGCTCACCGTCGCCATTGCTGTGGGCCAGGAACAGCGTCCGCGCGCTCATTTAGCTCGGCGATCGCATGGCTCAGACTGTCGTGGGCGCTCGGCCGATCCGACGCCAGCCGATTACCGCACGGCAGCGGACAGCTTTCGGCTTCGGGCGGCTTCCTCCTCTTATCTGGTCGGCGAGTGGGTGACAGAAGCGGCGACGGTCGGCGCAGGGTCGTCCTGGCAGCGTCTGTCCAACCCGTACCGTCTCGCTACCGGCTGCATGTCACGACAGAATGAGTATTGGAAGCTGTTTCTCGATTGCTCGGCGCGCTTCGCGCTCGACTTTAGGACGGCACGCTCCGGCCAGCTGATCAGCTCTATCTCGAAACGGCCCGCCGATCCAGCGTGTTCGCTGCCACTGATCTACCGCTACGCCGATAATCGGTACCCCAAGCCCTCTCTCGGGTAGCGGAAATGCGTTGAGCGACAGAGAGAGTCGAGATCCGCGTCTACTGCCGCCGTTCGAGAGTGCCTAAGCGGATGGCGGAGATGAGGAACAAGATCCCGCCGAGTGCGGCGTAGCCGCCTACGCCCGTGATGGTGTCTGTGTCTCGGAATGATTCCACTAGAAAGGCGATCCCGGCCGCGATCGACAACGAGCCGCTGATGATTTGTGGTGTCTGCCCGCCGATATGGCGTCGTTGTAGGGCGGTCGCGAGTTGCGTCGCTCCAGAGGCCGCAGCCCAGGCGCCCCAGACACCGAGGGCGGCGGCGACGGACGCGGTTGACGCCCAGGCAAGCGTCGCGGCGACCACCAGGCTGACGCCGACGTTGATCATCTCCGTCAGGCGTGGGGCAGTGTGGCGGCCCTCGGTCTGCAGTTGCCACAAGACTGCTGCGGCGTCGACGAGCGGGTAGAGGACCAGCAGGACACTCAAGAGTGGTCCGACGGGAGGTGAGGTCGAGATCAGAATGGCGGCCCATGCAGCAGCGAATGCAAAGCGGACAAGGTAAATACGGCGCAGTGAACGAGTCTGCGGGGTTGTTGAGCTCGAGAGTGTAGTGGTCATTGCTTTCCTTTAGCCCGGTCGATTCAGCATGTAGGGGTACTAGTTCGTCTACATAGGCGACTATAGGGTGTGCTCAGCGATCGAGCAACTGACCGACAGGAGAGCAAGCCGTGAGTGCCCAAGTCCCGGATGCGACGGTGCGCACCACGTCAGGTGCGGCCACGCGAGCGCGCATCCTGACCGCTGCGAGTGAGCTGTTCTATGCCCATGGGATTCGCGCGACGAGCGCTGACCGCATCATCGCAGCGGCAGGCATCACCAAGGTCACCTTCTACCGTCACTTCCGTACGAAGAGCGATCTCGTGGTCGCATACCTCGAGCAGCAGGCAGCGGGGGAGCGGGGTTGGATGGAAGGGGTGCGTCTTCCGAATCAGCCGGTGGAATCGTTACGCGCGCTCGCCGTGGACATCGGGGCTGCAAGCTGTAGCCCCGGATTCCGGGGTTGCGCCTTCATCAATGCGGCAGCGGAGTTCCTTGACGCCTCGGACCCGGTTCGGGAAGCCGTAGCTGTCCATCGTCAGTGGACACTCAACTATTTCGCTGACATCGCAGCAGAGGCCGGAGTTCCTGAGCCCGATTCTGTTGCAAAGCAATTGATGCTCTTGCGAGATGGGGCAATGGTGAACGGCTATCTCGGTCAGGCGGCATCGGTGGCCGGCACTCTCGGAACTGCGTTCACCTCGATAATCGCAACAGCACAGGATCGGTCGCAGCCCAGCTAGTGATCAGACATCCTGTCGCAGATGTCGCTGGTTCGTTGAGCGGCGCCGAGGACCCGCTATCGGGTCAAAGGGCGAGGGCGGTGCGCCCAAGAACGGCTTCGGGATTCATCTTGCAGCGCGACTCGTCACCGGCGCTGCATTGACGCACCCGGCGGTGTGCAGGGTGATTCTTCTGTGCCGCGTCACTGACTCCCGAGGGTGGTCGCGGTGGTTCTGTTGCGGTCCGCGAGTTGTGCGAATGCTTCGGTGAGTTCGGGTGGCTCGATGACCTCGATGTCGGTGTCGAATTGGTTGAGGGATGCGGCGAGGCCGATCCATGACCAGGCGCCGGTGTGGAGGCTGCATCGGGTGGGTCCGAGGGCTTCGACGATCCCATCGCCGGCGAAGGGGCGTACGTAGCTCGCGGGCCGGTCGAGAATGACTTTTCCGGTGCACGGCCAACGGTTTTCGCCGTGCGAGCCTTTGAAGCGCGCTGCCACAAACGTGGCGACGTCACCGCCGGGCACCGCTCGTGGGGTGAACTTGGGGCCGGTGGGGGTGCGGGGATTGATGCGGTCGGCGCGAAAGATCCGCCAGTCGCTGCGATCGCAATCCCAGGCCACGAGGTACCAGTAGCCACCTGCGGTGGTGAGGTGGTGTGGCTCCACTCGCCTCGGGGGCAGGGCGACGGATGCCGCAGCGGTGCTGGAGGGTTCGTAGTCGAAGCGCAGTATCTCGTGGGCGCGGGTTGCTGTCGAGAGGGCGATGAGGACCTCGGGTGAGACCGTCGCGTGCACTGCGGCGCCGGGCCTGATGTCGATGGTGGTGAACTGCACCGCGTTCAAGCGGTGCTGAAGCCGGGAAGGCATGACCTGCCGGACGGTGGTCAACGCCCGCATGGCGGCCTCGGCGATGCCGACGCCGGTGGCGGTGGCTGATTGCAGAGCAACGGCGAGAGCGATGACCTGGTCGTCGTCGAACAGCAGGGGTGGCAGTTCGGTACCGGCGTCGAGGCGGTACCCGCCGTCGGGTCCTTGTGTGGCGTGGATGCGGTACCCCATCTCGCGGAGGCGGTCGATGTCGCGGCGCACCGTGCGGGCGCTGATGGAGAGCCTGTCGGCGAGCAGTGAGCCAGGCCAGTCGCGCCGGGTCTGCAGCAGCGAGAGCAGATTCAGCAGCCGTGACGTGGTGGTGGTCATGGGTCCGAGGTTATGTCCCTTCTAGGACAAAAGCTGACCTATACGGCTGCGAATGTGGTTGTCGTCGGGAGACCCCGGCGACGAATCGTAGGAGCACAGATGAGCATTTCGGCCACTACCCACCTCAATTTCAACGGCGACGCCCGGCCGGCGCTGGAGTTCTATCAATCCGTGTTCGGAGGACAGACCGTGATCACCACCTATAAAGACTTCGGGATGCCGGCGGATGCGCCTGGGGTCTCGAACGTCGTCTTCGGGCAGGTGACCACCGCCGATGGTTTCCGTGTGATGGCGTACGACATTCCGGGACGGTCCGGCGGATCGATTGCGGGCGCAGGGTCGACGCATCGGGAGAATGGCACCACGATCACCGATCAGCCGTTCTTCGTCTCCGTGGAAGGTGAGACTCTCGACGAGGTGCAGGGCTACTGGGAGAAGTTGACGGTCGGCGCCAGCATCGTCGAGCCACTCGCGGCATCATCGTTCAGCGCCGGATTCGGAATGGTCACTGACAGTTTCGGGGTGACCTGGATCCTCGGCGTCGCGGCCGCCGACACCGAGGCGTAACTCTCAGCCGCGGCGCAAGCGGTTACGTTCGCGCCGCGGCGGTGCTCCCTGTCAGCTGTCGGGTGACGCCTCTTCTTCTGCGCGAAGTAGCGAGCCCCCACTACGTGGCGTGGGATGCGGATGGTCCATCCCCAGCTTTTCTGTGCAGTAGTCCCGCCAGGGCCGCGGCGAAGTGGCCGGTGGTGGGCTGGTCGAGGCTGGCGGTGGTGACGCGCAGGGCGTTGGGCCGGGGAGCGTCGCCGGCGGTGAAGATGTGTCCGGGTTGGGTCGCCCAGCCCGCGTGGGCGAGTTCGGTGTGGAGCGTGCCCGCGTCCAGATCGGTGGGTAGGTCGATCCAGAGGTTCAGCCCGTCTGGAGCACCAAACGGAGTGATGTTGTGCTGCAGCAGTTCCGCGGTGAGATCGGCGAGTCGGCGTTGGTAGGTCAGGCGGGCGGAATTCACGAGGGCCATGCAGTCGGGATCGGTGAACATGTGGGCGGCCGCGCCTTGCAGCAGGTGGCTGACCCAGGTTTTCCCGGCGCGCAAGCGTGCCCCCAGGGCGTCGGCGGTGACCGGGTCGGTGTAGGTGAGCGCGACTCGCAGGTCGGGTCCTAGGAACTTGGCCATCGATCGGATCAGCGCCCAGCGGTGGGTCGTGGCGGGCGTGACCCGGTGATAGGAGGCAGCGGCGACCATCGACAGGTGGTCGTCCTCGATGACGAGGACTTCGGGATAACCCTCTAGAAGGCCCGAGAGTTCCTGTGCGCGTCCGGTGTTCAGGCTTGCCCCGGTGGGGTTGTGGGCGCGCGGGGTGATGATGACAGCGCGCGCGCCTTCGCGGAGTGCTCGATCCAGGCCGTCAGGGGTCATTCCGTGTTCGTCGACCGCAACTGCGGCTGTGCGGTATCCATTGAGGCGGATGGTGCCGATGCTGGCCAGAAAGCACGGCGATTCCAGCGCGACGAGGTCTCCGCGGATCAGGTGGGCGGCCAGCAGTCGTTCGACCGCATCGACCGCTCCGTGGGTGATCACCAGCTCGCCCGCGGGGGCGTCGTCGAAGAGGTCGTGCGCCACGCTGCGTAGTCCGGGGTGTACCGCCGGGGCGCCGTACACAGACGGCTCACTGCGCGAGGCGTTCACCGCTGCGTAGAGGTCAGGTAGCAGCGCCGGATCGGGGTTGCCGCTGGCCAAATCCACGGCCCCCGGGGCGGGATCCAGTTCGGCGTCCGGCTGGGGAAGTGCGGTGATCACCGTGCCGGCGCGGCTGCGGGTCACCGCCAGACCCATGGAGACCAGCTGGCGGTAGGCGGCGGCGACGGTATTGCGGTTGAGGTTGAGATCGCCGGCGAGCGTACGGATCGGCGGTAGGGAGTCACCGGGTTGGAAATGTCCCACCGCGACAAGGTCGCGAACGGATTCGGCGATCGCTGCCGCCGTGGAACCGCTGATCCGACGCTGCACCTCAACCGCCTTTCTATTGTCCTAGGACAAATGTTAGCCTGGCTGCGCAGCGCACCTGGCACCGCCCGTCCACTGTCAACGAATGGAGACTCGAGCCATGTACATCCCTCGCAAATTCGAGTTGACCGATGAGCAGATCGCAGCAGCGCTGCGTACCGCCGGGATGGCACATCTGATCACCCCCAGCACTGACGGGCTCCAGATCACCCCACTGCCCATGATGTACGACCCCGACAGAAACGCGTTGGTTGCCCACATGGCACGTGCGAATCCCCACTGGCATGCAGCAGAGGAAGGGAGCGAGTCGGTGGCGATCTTCACCGGCCTGGACGGATACATCTCGCCGTCGCTCTATGCCACGAAGGCCGAGGGCGGCAAGGTGGTTCCGACGTGGAACTACGAGACCATCAACGTGTACGGCACGCTCGCGGTGCACGACGACGCGGACTGGCTCCTCGAGCACGTGAGCGCGCTCAGTGATCGCCACGAGCACGTCCGCGAGAGGCCGTGGGCCGTCACCGACGCCCCCGAACATTTCATCGCCGGCCAGCTCAAGGCCATCGTGGGCATCGAGATTGCGATCACCCGGTGGGAGGGCAAGGCGAAGATGTCCCAAAACCAGCCGGAACGCAACCAGAGCAGCGTCGTCGAGGGTCTGACGAACTCCGCCGACGCCTCTGAACGTGAACTGGCCGGTGCAGTCACCACGTACACCGCACTACCCACGGCCTGAGCGACAGCCCGCCAAGCGCACCATCACCGACCTACCGCGAAGGATTCAAAGATGTCCAGCAACAACAAGTCCCAGGCTCAACCCTCGGAGAACGGCACCGGAACCGCGCGTGTCAAGCGTGGGATGGCCGAGATGCTCAAGGGTGGCGTGATCATGGACGTCGTCACCGCGGAGCAGGCGAAGATCGCCGAGGATGCGGGTGCTGTGGCTGTCATGGCTCTTGAGCGTGTTCCGGCTGACATTCGTGCTCAGGGCGGGGTGTCGCGGATGAGTGATCCGGACATGATCGATTCGATCATTTCTGCGGTGTCGATTCCGGTGATGGCCAAGGCGAGGATCGGGCATTTCGTCGAGGCGCAGATTTTGCAGAGCTTGGGTGTGGATTACATCGACGAGTCCGAGGTGTTGACGCCGGCCGATTATGCCAATCACATCGACAAGTGGCAGTTCACGGTTCCTTTTGTGTGTGGTGCGACCAACCTTGGTGAGGCGTTGCGTCGTTTGACCGAGGGTGCGGGCATGATTCGCTCGAAGGGTGAGGCGGGGACCGGTGATGTGTCGAACGCGACGACCCATATGCGCAAGATTCGCGATGAGATCCGTCGGTTGACGTCGTTGCCGAAGGATGAGTTGTTCGTGGCCGCGAAGGAATTGCAGGCGCCGTATGAGCTGGTGGTGGAGGTTGCCGAGAGCGGCAAGCTTCCGGTGACGTTGTTCACGGCGGGCGGTATCGCGACTCCGGCGGACGCGGCGATGATGATGCAGCTCGGTGCTGAGGGTGTGTTTGTCGGATCTGGGATTTTCAAGTCCGGTAATCCTGCCGAGCGGGCGGTTGCGATCGTGCAGGCGACCACGTTCTACGACGATCCCGATGTGCTGGCCAAGGTCTCGCGCGGGCTGGGTGAGGCCATGGTCGGCATCAATGTCGACGACATCCCACAACCGCACCGGCTCGCCGAAAGAGGTTGGTAGACATGCAAGATGTACTCGACCGGGCCCGCGTCGATGATGCGGTCTTCGCTCTGCGGCCGGACTACCGAGCCCTGCTCGTCGCGGTCGACGGCCTGGTCCCAGGCCCGAGCGACGAGACGAGTGACACCTTGTTACGGGCGGCAGAAGCGTCGGTCCGGCTGACTGATCGACCGGTAGAAGAGTTGCCGCACATCGCATCCTGGCGCGAAGCCTACCGGGCTTTTGGCGCCAAACCTCAACGCACGCGTAACAGTGCCGAAGCCCTGCTCCGTAGGGCCCAGGACGGACTACCGCGCGTGAACCGGCTGACCGACGTCTACAACGCCATCTCGGTGTCGCACCAGATCCCGATCGGGGGAGAAGATCTCAGTCGATACGTGGGTGCACCACGGTTGATCCAGGCCGAGGGCAGTGAAGAGTTCGACACCGTCGCCGGTGGAGAAGAAGTGATCGAACATCCCGCCGCCGGGGAAGTGGTGTGGTGTGACGACATCGGGGTGACCTGCCGGAGGTGGAACTGGCGCCAAGGCCGGCGAACCCAGCTGAACGAGGCCACGACCACGTCGCTGTTCATTCTCGACGCACTTGATCCGTTGACCAATGAACACCTGATGGCGGTCGCCGACGAGTTGGTCGAACATCTGCGGCGCCTCGGGTCCGACGTCCGGGTCGCCCAGCGACTGATCGCCGCTAGATCAACGGGCGCAGCGGCAGGGCCGGAGGACTGACTCCGGGGGCGACTCCTCTGTATTTAGCGGGGCGTCAACAGCATTCGCAGGTGCGGGATGCCCGCCTCTTGGTAGTTGTCCCCCTCGCGAACGAATCCGAATCGGCCGTACCACTGCTCGAGGTAGGCCTGCGCGGATATCTCGATTGCGCCGGGGTACGCCGCCAGAGCGGCTGTGAGAAGTTGGCCCGCGTAGCCGCGACCCCGTGCGGTGGTCGCTGTCGCCACCCGGCCGATATGAACCGGGTCGTGGTCGGCAAGGACGCGCAGGGTGGCCGTCACCTCGCCGCCGTCGTCCTGCATCCAGAACAGCTCCGTGGTGGGTAGCAGTTCCGTTTCTTCGGGGACGGGTGAGGGGAGTGGTCTGCTGCGGCGTGGAATCGGCGCCCGCGTAGCGACACGATGGAGCACATGGTGAGCCCGAGGAGAAGCAGGTAGAGCGGGAACGCGACGGCCGCGACGTCGAATGCGGACAGGCTCAACAGCGCGAGGGTTCCGTTGGCGGTGCCGAACAAGTAGACAAAACCTCGCTCGGTATCGGGTCGCCGCCACGCCTTGATCACGGTGGGAATACCGCCGATCGCGTCGGCCGCCACCGCGGTGAGAACGGCCAGGACGGGATCGTCGAGAACCAGCCACAGCAGCAGTGCCACCGCGGCGCCCACGCCGCACCACAGGTCGAATCTGCTGACCCGCCAATAACTCGAGGGATTGGCGAACGACGCGCAGAAGATGAGGAACGGTCCCAGGCCGACCGCAAGGGTGGTCACCGCAGGCAGTCCGACGCCGTCGCCGACCTGCGCGCCGAACGCGATGGCGGGCGCGGCCGCCCACAAGAACCACGAGACCCGGTTGGGGCGCACGACACCGCGCACGGTCAGCACCGCGTACCACGAGCTACCCACCATCGACAGGGCTGCACCGATCAGGACGAATCGAGGGTCGATCACGGCGCAGCACCTGCAATCCGATTGATCAGTTCCCGCAGGTCAGCATGGGCGATGGCGATGGAGGCCGCGGCGAACCCGGTCCAGATGCGGGCCTTCACGATGCGTTCATCGTCGAGCGGTCATGCTGTGCAGACGACGGCGGCAAGACACTCCGCCGCCGTAATCCCGCCGGCACTGTCGGCGCTGTCTGCACGTGCCGCCGTACGTTCGAAGAGGGTCTGGCGTGCGTGGACCAACATCTCAGACCGGGAGCCGAACCGGTGCATGATCAGGCCGGTGGTGCACTCCGCGCGGGCCGCAACCGCACGCACCGTCGTGGCTTCGATCCCCAACTCCGCGACCGTATCGCACACTGCAAGGTCACACGTAGCGCCCGACGGCCCATCCGCGAGCTGCGTCCGGGCGTACGGCGTCGACGACGATGCCGTCTTGGTAGAGGCCGGTCTGCACGACAGTTCCGCTGTCGATCGCCCACTGCCACGCACGAATGGGTCCCTCGCCCCACGGCTTGTGTGGCAGCAGGTCATCGAAGATGAGCACGGTCTTCTCGTGGGCCAGCCGCCTCATGTTGGTGATGTCGGCGCGGGCGATGTCGTATGTGTGTCCGCCGTCGATGAAGATCAGATCGAACCGGTGGTCGGGCTCTGAGTCGCCGAACCGCGGAACTGTCTCCAGCGAGTCACCGGCAATCAGCGTGTGTCGTCCGGGGAACTCTTCGTCGATGTGTTTCTTGGACGCCGATACGTACTGGTGTTCCGCCAGATCGAAGGACGTGACCCGAGCCCGGGGGTTCGCATCGAGGAACGCATGACTGGAAAACCCGGCGTTGAATCCGATCTCGGCGATCTGTTGAACCTCTGTCCCCGCTGCGGCGGCCCTGAGGAAGGCGAGCTGTTCGTCGTTGGCAGATCCTTCGACGAACCACCCTTGCGCGCGTGCGTCAGCGACGATCTCTTCCAAACGGTCAAAACCCATGTAACACTTCTCCGATCGTCGCCAGGCGCGTCGTCGCCTCGAACATTCGATCCTAGTAGTTGATCTACAACCGTCCCTTGAGGATCAGGTTCCAGTACGTCCTGGGCAGCCCGTATCGGTCGAAGGCCCATGCGGAACGCCGTGGCTTGAGCGGGTCGAGGAATGACGGCAGTGACGACGTCACCGTCCCGTCCCGGTCGAACTCGGCGGCGATCAGAGTGTGGCCTTCGATGACGATCGGGGCCACCGTGTAGCCGTCATAATCCTGCAGCGCTTCGCCGGATCGCGCCGCGAGCAGATTGTCGACGAGGGTCGAGATCTGCCGTCGCAGACCACCGCCGGACGGATCGGTGTCGATGGCGGCGCCGTCGCCGGCTGCCCAGACGTTCGGATGCGCGCGGTGCTGAAAGGTGCGCGAGTCGATGTCGACGAGACCGTGGGGAGTGCTTCCGGTCAGATTCGACTCCTCGAGCCATCGGGGGCCGCGGAACGGGGGTACGAGGTGCAGCATGTCGTACGGCAGCACCTCGGCTGTCCCGGGTTCGTCGGCGACGGTGATCTCCTGCGTACCCGGGCTCAGGGCGGTCACCGCGGTACCGAGCCGGAGGTGGACCCCGAGATCATCGAGATGGCCGAGGAGTCGCTCATCGAGCCCATCGACCCCGAGAAGGCTAGGCCGGTCGACGACCAGGGTGATGTCGATGCCGGACAGCCGGCCGGTGCGGCGCCAGTGTGCGGCAGCCAGGAACAGCGGCTTGATCGTCGTCCCGGTGCAACTCACCGGCTGTCGCGGAACGGTGAAGATGGCATGTCCACCGACCTGCATCGCCTGCACCAGCTGCCACGTCTGCTCGGCCCGGTCGACGTAGTTGCTCGCCACGGCAGGGGTGTCGAGGGCAGCATCGATCCCGGGCAGTGCCGCGGTGTCGGGCACCAGCCCGGGACCGAGTATCAGGTCGTCGTAGCGGTACCGGCGACCGGAAGCGCACTGCACGACGCGTTCGGCGGCATCGACCCTCACAGCGGAGTCCCGGATCCACGTGCAACCCTTCGGGGTCACCGAACGCTGGGTGCGCTCGGCGCTGCGCAAAGGTGCCTGCCCGCCACCGACGTAGGACAGCAGTGGCCGGTAGGTGTGCACCAGTTGGGGCTCGATGACGGCGACATCGCCGATGCCCTTGCGGCGCAGTCGGCCTGCCGCGCTGATCCCGGCGTTGCCGCCACCGATGATCAGGACATCGAAATGTGCATCACGCCCGGTGGCAGCGGGTCGTTTGGAGCCTGCAGGGGTCATCTCAGGGAACTACCCCGATCCGGACCCCACCAACCCGATGACCCCCGCGCGCGCTACAGCAGGGCGTCGAGTTCGGCGCTGATCTCCTCTGGCGTCACGGTCGGCTCGTACCGTTTGATGACAGCTCCATCGCGGCCGACGAGGAACTTGGTGAAGTTCCATTTGACGTCGTCGGTGCCGATCGCGTCGGGGCTCGTCTTCTTCACGTGGTCGTACAGGAAGCCGGACTCCGGGCCGAAATCCCCGGGAGCCTCGGACCGCAGGTAGGTGTACAGCGGGGCGGCATTCTCCCCGTTGACATCGATCTTGCCGAAGATCGGGAACGTGACGTTGAAGTTGGTGTCGCAGAAGTCGGCGATCTCCTCGGCGGTTCCGGGCTCCTGGCCCCCGAACTGATTACACGGGAATCCGAGGATGTTGAATCCGCTGTCCTTCTTGTCCCGGTACAGCTGTTCGAGGCCCTCGTACTGCGGTGTCAGGCCGCACTTGCTTGCGACATTGACGACCAGCAAGACCTGTCCGGCGTAGTCCTTGAGAGGTTGGGTTCCGCCGTCAGGCGTTGTTGCATCGAAATCGTGTGCGCTCATGGGATTGTTCCTATCAGATGCGAGATGTCGCGGGCGTTCGCCATCGGCGATCAACCCTCGGCGCCGATGGCGGTGCGAGGCACGAAGATCACCAACGGGTCACCGGGTGCGATGAGGATGCAGGCGTTGTCACTGAGGGTGAGGACAACTGCACGGGTCGACTCCGGGGACGACTCGAGCTGACGGGAAATGTCTGCCGCCAACGCCGCGGGCACCGTGAATCGACCATCGCTGAGATGGATGGCAGCGACCCCCTTGGCGGCCAGTGCGGCGTCTCGGTACGGCATCGAATACATCTCCTCGCTGATTCTGGGCCCCAGCGTAGGAGATGGTCGGGTCGTCCGCAGCACGCGGGTGATCTGCGCTTTTGTCGGTGGGGAGGCATATTTCGACGCATTTTTCTCGAGGCGGAATTGCCGGCGGGTGACCTCGGTCACGTTCGGTTCGGTCTGAGTTTCTGGCGATCGCGCCGAGGGTCGAATGCCTCGCTCACCGGTGGTCAATTGTTCGGGCATCGGTCGCTCCATTCCACTCAACTCATCACCAGCGCTTCCTGGACGGCGGCGTGAAATGCTTTGCCGGGGTCACCGAAAACCTGGGTCTCGGGAAAGTACATCGCTGCCAAACCGCTCAGTAGCGACCCGCATGCGCCGGGGCGAACCGCCACGGCGAACCACATCCCCATCGACACATTGCTGATGACCCGGGTCCAATCCGATTGCTCTTCAATCGCATTGGCTACGCGCAGCATGAGCTTCGGATCGTTGACGCCGGATCTCGGTGAGGACGCATCGGTCCGGTGCGGCGAGCGCGGGGCGCCGGTCTCGGTGTCGCCCGTGCCCCGTCTGTCGGAATGGGCTCGGGAATGGATTTCGACTGCATCTGCGACCGTCAATGGCAGGTTGTTACTGCTGTGCATCGTGGCTCTCCTCGGCGGGTGTTTGCTGGCCAAATGGCCAACAACTCGACGTTCGCACGAGTTGAGGGTTTTGTTGCAGGTCAGTCGACTTTTTGTTGGACAGTTGATACTCGTAAATGCAGAATTAATTTTTCGGGGAACATTTGGACGGCAAAGTATCAATGAAGCCAAACCTGAAGTTTTGATCCTTCGGCGCCGGGGGTGGCGATCAGTCAGCGGAGAGCGACGCCTCCTCGGGCGTCGCCAGCGTCAACACCGCCTCGGTCACCCTCGGATCGGTCTCGATCTCGGACTCGAGATGGCGCAGCGTTGTGGCCAGGTCGTTCTCTCTGGTGTTGCCGACGAACGCGACGGCGAGCCCGATGAGAGCGGCAGCATCCTCAGCGAATACGGCCCGAAAGGTGGGGTCAGAAGTTCGGAAGACCGGGCTCAGCAACCCGACCCGGCGCTGGACCGCACCCTTGTTCGCCTGCTGGTACGACCGCAGAAACGAAACCCCCTCTGCGAACATCGACCAGATGTAGGCCTCTTTGCCGTACCCCTGCCACCGTCAGGAAGCTGTCGCCCCCGGCCTGGGCGGTGTCGTGCTCGTCAGTTGCCATGTGACCTCACCGGGCCAGTATGCGCTCCGGATGACAGCAGATCAGATCAGACCTTCGCGCATCGCGTAGGCCACGGCATGGGTTCGGTTGCGTAGGTGCAGCCGGGTGGTGACACCGTGCAGGACACTCTTCACCGTGCGTTCGGAGTAGCAGAGTTCATCGGCGATCGCGGCGGTGTCGAAACCCTCGGACACCAGGCGCAACACTTCGATCTCCCGCTCGGACAGTGGCGCGCCGGCCGGCCTGCGAGGAAAACCGCCGCGGCGCTGGAGATATCCGACCTCTTCGAGAAGGGTGCCGACCAGGTCGGGGGGAACGGCCCCACCGCCGGCCGCGATCCGCTTGATCTGTGCAACGAGATTGTCGCGGGTCGCGTCGGTGCGACGGATCATTCCACTGACGCCGGCCTCGGCCGCCGCCACCACCGTGGTCTCGTCGAGCGACCCGAGCACGAGCATCGTCCGGGGGACGCCGCCGCGCTGGATCGCCCTGAGGTTGCGGTACACCGCGTCATCGAGGGCGTCGGCGACCACCACCGCCACCTCGGCGCTGTCGACGCTGCACCCGGCGACGAGCCGGACCTCCGCACACATGCGAAGCGTGCTCGTCACGCCTGCCTGCAGGATCGGATCGTTCGCGTAGACGTAGGTGCTGACTCGACTGCCGCCATGATTGCGCATGTGTCGATGGTCGACGACCCAGAGCCCGCTGCCGCGAGTAGCGCACTACCTGAAATCCGGTTCGAACACCGAAGGTCGGGGGAGTCCCGCGCGGGGTCAGTGGGCGAAGTGCTGCTTCTGCGGCAGGTTGCCGTCCGACTTGATGGTTCGCAGCTCCTTCATGACCTCGACGAGATGCTGGTGCAAGACGCGGGCCATGTCGCGGGAGAATCCTTCGCGGACAACAACTCGCAGGACCGCGAGGTCGGAGACGTTGTCAGGCATCGTGTACGCCGGAACCTGCCAGCCGTAGGAACGCAGGCCGTGTGAGACGTCGAATGCGGTGAACTCGCAGTCACTGTGGAGCTTGAAGGTGACCACCGGTATCGCCGAACCGTCCGTGACGATCTCGATCTCGTCCTCTTCCTCGATCTGCCCGGCGAACCACTGGGCGGTATCGGACAGGGACTTCATGATGTCGGTATAGCCCTGGCGGCCCAGACGCAGGAAGTTGTAGTACTGCCCGATCACCTGGTTGCCCGGTCGGGAGAAGTTCAGGGTGAAGGTAGGCATGTCGCCGCCGAGGTAGTTGACGCGGAAGACGAGGTCTTCGGGAAGCCAGGTCTTGTCGCGCCAGACGACGAATCCGACGCCCGGATACGTCAGGCCGTACTTGTGTCCACTGACGTTGATGGACACCACCCGCGGGATCCGGAAGTCCCATTCGAGGTCGGGGTGCAGGAAGGGGAGGACGAAGCCGCCGCTGGCCGCGTCGACGTGGATGGGCACGTCCACGCCACCGTCGGCGGCGAGCTTGTCGAGGGCCGTGGCGATCTCCTTGACCGGTTCGAGCTCACCGGTGTAGGTGGTACCGGCGATGACGACCACGCCGATCGTGTTCTCGTCGACCGCATCGAGAACCTGTTCCGGGGTGATGACGTAGCGGCCTTCCTCCATCGGGAGGTACCGCGGTTCGACTTCGAAGTAGCGGCAGAACTTCTCCCACACAACCTGCACATTGCTGCCCAAGATCAGGTTGGGAGTGCCGGTCGATGGTCGAGCTCCGCCTTCGGCTTCGTCTCCGCCGGTCTTCTTCGCCTTCCACAGCCACTTGAGGGCCAGGCCACCGAGCATGACTGCCTCGGAGGACCCGATCGTCGACGTGCCGGTCGCGCTGGACGCCACGGTGGGGTCGAGGTCCGGCGCATTGAACAGGTCCGCGACCATGGCGACACAGCGCTCTTCGATGGCGGCGGTCAGCGGGTACTCGTCCTTGTCGATCATGTTCTTGTCGAACGTCTCGGCCATCAGCTTCTCGGCCTGGGGGTCCATCCATGTGGTGACGAAGGTGGCGAGGTTCAGACGTGAGTTCCCGTCGAGCATCAACTCGTCGTGAATGAATCGGTAGGCCACCTCGGGATCCATCGAGTCGTCCGGGATCTGAAGGGCGGGAATGCCGGAGACCGCGAATCGGCCGGTGTACGCGGGGGTGATCATTCCCCGGTCGACGTCTGACATATGAACTCCATCGCTGCTTGATTAACGGGGATTGCCGAGGCCCGAG
Source organism: Williamsia soli (assembly GCF_017377795.1). Lineage (GTDB taxonomy): Bacteria > Actinomycetota > Actinomycetes > Mycobacteriales > Mycobacteriaceae > Williamsia > Williamsia soli. The sequence continues at coordinate 283,794 of NZ_JAFRDR010000005.1, forward strand.
CGCTTAGATGGTACCGCCGAAGTGGTCACGCGCACTGCGGTTCTCCAACTGCTTGGTCATGTCGAGCTGCGAAAATGCGTCTCATGCCTAAGGTATGAGGGTGAATCGGCAATCGTCACCTAGGATGCGCAGAGTTCCTCGTGCGGTGACCGTCGGCTACGCGGCCGGCAGCGTCGGTACGGGTGGCTTCGGGGTGCTGCCCGGATTGGTGCTGTCGTACTACTTGACCGACACCCTCGGTGTCGCGGCGATTGTCGCGTCCGCGGTGGTGATCTTGCCGAAGATCATGGACGTGGTGCTGGACCCCTGGATCGGCGCGATCAGTGACCGCATGGTGGCGCGGCGCGGCGCCAGGACGCGGCTGATGTTGCTCGGCGCGGTGAGTCTGCCCGCGGTGTTCGTCCTGACGTTCGCTGCCCCACCGGCCATCGGTGCGGCCGCCGGCGCCGCGTGGGTGCTTGTCTTCTTCCTGCTGTCGGCGGTGGCGTACAGCCTCTTCCAGGTTCCGTACATCGCACTACCTGCCGAGCTGACCGCGGACTACGACGAACGAACTCGCCTGATCTCGATTCGAATTGCGGTGCTGGCGTTGACGATCCTGTTGGTCGGCGCCGGGGGGCCGGCCATCCGGGACGCGTTCGGCGGGGATGCCGCGGGTTATGTGGTGATGGCCATCGTGGTGGCAGCCGTCATCTGCGCCGGGATGCTGGCCGCAACGCTTCTCGCGTCCTCTCGCGCGCTGCCGGTCGCTTCGGGCCGCGAGCTCGGAAGCGGTGTCGCGGCGGCGTACCGCGACGGGCTCGATGCGCTGCGGACCGTACGACGATTCCGGATCCTGGTGACGGTGTTCGTGATTCAGGCACTCGCCAGTGCGGTGATGCTCGCCGGCGCGCAGTACGTCGCGACGTACGTGCTCGACAACGAGGGTGCGCTGACGGTGTTGTTTGCAGCGCTTGTCGCTCCCGCGCTGCTGGTCATGCCCCTGTGGTACCGCTTCGCCACCCGGCGGGGCAAGGTGCGTGGGCTGGTCGCGGCGTCATCGATTTTCGTATGTGCCACCACTGCTCTGGTGGTTGCGACCTGGCTGCCTGGCTGGTGGATCTATCTTGCCGTCGGGGTGGCGGGCGTCGGATACGCGGGTATGCAAGCATTTCCGCTCGCGATGTTGCCGGATGTGATCGACTCCGATGCTCGCCGCGGGGGCCGGGAGAGGGGAGGGTCGCTCGCCGGGGTGTGGACGGCCACCGAAACCGCGGGCCTGGCATTGGGTCCGGCCGTGTTCCTGCTCGCGCTCGCGATCGGGGGATTCGTATCGTCATCCGGGGATGAGATTGTGAACCAACCTGATTCCGCGGTCACGGCGATAGCGCTCGCGTTCTCCGCTGTGCCCGCCGTTCTCGTCACGATCAGCATCTGGCTGCTGCGCGGTTACCGTGAGAACGACAACGACAGTCACATCGAGGGAGGGGTGATCGATGCCTGAACCAGACAGGTTGTCTGCATCGGACGGAGGGCAGATCGCGTCTCGCGGGGTGCAGGTGCTCGAGACCCTGCGACGACTCCGGGAACAGGACGCACCCACCCACGGTGGCCGGGTCCTGTCGTACGTCTACGACAGTGGGCTGGCAGAACTCGATCGGATCGCCGGTGAGGCGGCCCGCCTCGTGCAGTCCGTGAACGGCCTGGACCCCACGGTCTTCCCGTCCGTCGCCGTCATGGAGCGTGAGCTGGTGGCATTCGGACGCAACATCTTTCATGGTGACGCCTCGATGGTCGGCAACGTCACCACCGGAGGCACGGAGAGTTGTCTGCTGGCGGTGAAGGCGGCGCGCGATCTGGTGGCGGCCCCCCGTGGAACCGGTTCGCTGGTGATCCCGACCACCGCGCACGCAGCATTCATCAAGGCGGCTGCGCTGCTGGGCCTCGAGCTCATCCGGGTTCCGGTGGACCCGGCCACGGGGGTCGTCGATGCCGATCGGATCGGTGCGGCGATCCGCCCCGACACCGTACTCGTGGTGGTGTCTGCGCCGAACTACCCGACGGGTTCGATCGACCCGGTCGAGCAGGTCGCAGCGGTGACCTGCGCGCGAGGGGTCGCCTTACATGTGGACGCATGCCTCGGCGGTTTCGCGCTGCCCTGGTGGGACACTGCTGAGAAACCGCTGTCACCATGGGATTTCCGGGTCGAAGGTGTCACCAGTCTGTCGGCCGACCTGCACAAGTACGGGTACGCCCCGAAAGGCGCGTCGCTGCTACTGCATCGGGACCGGGACCGGCACCGCGCTCAATACTTCGGGATCACCGATTGGCCGGGCTACCCCGTGGTGAATCCGACATTGTTGGGGTCGAAGTCGGCGGCAGGTCTCGCGAGCGCGTGGGCCGTGGCCACGACACTCGGGTCGCAGGGATATGCCGGCCTGGTGGCGGGTGTCCGGGACTCGACCGATGCGCTGGTCGCTGCCGCTCGCGGCATCGGAGGCCTGCGGGTGGTGGGCGAGCCGGTGGGGCCGGTCTTCGCGATCGCTGCCGATGCCGGCGCAGAGGATGTGGTCGACCCACATCGGTGGGCTAGTGCGGTGGCAGACCGCGGTTTCACCCTGCAGATGCAACCCTCTCTGACGCAGCCCGACGGAACCGTGCTGGCACCAACCACGCATGTGACCGTCACCGGTGTCACCGCATCGATCCTCGATGAGCTGATCGGGGCGTTCGGGAGCGCCGACGGCATTGTCCGTGGGGAGCCGCCGGCTGCGCCACCGCCGGCGCTCGCCGAGCTCGCCGCCGCGTTCGGCAGGGGCGAGGTAGCGCTCGCCGATGTCCTCGGGCTGCCGAGTGAGTCCGTCGGAGCCGCGCTGGTGGCGGCGGGCCTCGACCCACGCGGAGACGGCGACCTCGACATGGCGACAGTGCTCGCGGCCGTCGAAGCGCTGCCCCGGCCGGTCACCGCGAAGTTGCTCGTCGAGTTCCTCGCGGGGCTAATCGCCCCGGACTGACGAACGGAAGACAACTACTTTACCGCCGCCGGCTCGCCGGTAGGGTGTGAGACCTAGCTGCCGACGACGAGGAGTGGTGTCCATGGGACCCGGATACGGCAACGATCCGAACAACCCTGATCAGCCGTATTACGGTGGCCAGCAACCACCGCAGCAGCCCTACTACGGCGATCAGCAGCCGTATTACGGCAATCAGCCGCCGGATCAGGGTGGTTACGGTCCCAGCGGTACCAGTCAGATGCCCGCCGGCGGGCAGCCCGACTACGGACAACCCGACTACGGGCAACCCCAGTACAACCAACCCCAGTACAACCAATCCGGATATGGGCAGCAGCCCGACTACAGCCAGCAGGCGTACGGCCAGCAACCCTACGGCGAGCAGCCGTACGGCAACTCACCGTATGGCGGGCAGCCGCCCTACGGTGGCCCCCCCTATGACGGCGGCTACGGGCAGCCCCCGCAGGGCCCGAACGGCGGTGGCAGCAAGAAAACCCTGCTGATCATCTTCGCCGTCGTGATCGCTCTGCTCGTGGTGGTCGGCGGTGCCACCGCCGCCCTCGTCCTCGGCAGCGACGGTGACGGCGATTCGCCGACCGCCAACTCGACGACGTCGAGCGCCACGACGACCACCGGCAGCACCAGCACCGGGGACACCACCACCACGGAGACGACCACGACGACATCCGGGAGTTCGGGTGGCACAGTCGTTTACGAGGTGACCGGCAATGCGTCGATGATTCTCTACAGTGACGCCGGTGGCGAGCAGAAGACAGAGACATCGCCGAGCACGCCATGGACGAAGTCGTTCGACAATCTGGAGCCGCCGTTCCAGCTCAGTGCCTTCACCGCCAACGGGGAGGACGTGTCCTGCAGCATCAAGGTGAACGGCAAGACCGTGGCGAGCGACAAATCGGCCCTCGCGATCTGCGTGGACATCGGGGCGTAGACAGGCCGATCTGACCATGTCCGAACAAGACTCACGCAAAGAACGGGCGACGTCATTCGGTGCGCAGGCGTCGGCGTACAGCGCCGGACGGCCCGGCTATCCGGCGCGGGCCGTGGCGCGGCTGCTGGCACCCGACGCGATGGTGGTCGCCGACGTCGGTGCGGGGACAGGCAAACTGACGGCCTCACTGCTCCAACCGGGGCGCACGCTCTATGCCGTGGAACCCGACGCCGCGATGCTGGACACCCTCAGCGTCCAGCTGCCATCCGTCCACGGACTGATCGGCACGGCCGAACAGATCCCACTCGCGGACAAGGTCTGTGATGCCCTCACCTTCGGCCAGTCGTGGCACTGGGTCGACCCTCTCGTCGCCGTCGCCGAGGCGGCCCGGGTGCTTCGTCCCGGCGGCACGCTCGGCCTGATCTGGAACATCCGGGACGAGACGGTTCCGTGGGTCGCTCGGTTGACCGAGATCATCGCTGCGAGCGAGGCCGAGGTGTTCGTCGCACAGGGGGGACCCACATTGGGCCTGCCGTTCGGTGTACCTCGCCATGAGACCTTCGACTGGGATCGCCGGCTCGACGTCGAGCAACTCCTCGCGATGGTGAACTCGCGGAGTCAGATCATCACGGCCACAGAGTCCGAGCGCGCAGACATCCTCGATCGCGTGCGCCGACTCGCCGCCGAGGTCGCCGATTCCGACGGAACGATCGTGTTGCCCTATCGAACCCACGTGTTCCAGGCCATCAACTCGGACGGGTAACCAAACCCTCCCGGAGGCAAACCTTTCGGCGCACGCTGATCGAAAATCGGGAAATCTCGGCGCAAACACCCGTAGGTCGTGACGCAAACGTGCTCAGTCGTGTTCTATTGACTGGGTGCATACGCTCATCCGCAGGGATGCGTGGCTCCGTTTCACGCTGCTGCCCGCCATCCTCCTGCTCACCGCGGCCATGGTTGCCGGATGCTTCGACCCCCTCAGCCGAGCCGGATCACGCGATCCCGATCCGAACCACATCGTCGTGGGTTCCGGCGGTGTCCTGGAAAGCCAGATCATCGGGCAGATCTACATCGACGCGCTCGAGGCGAACGGCTTCACCGTCGAGAACCAGCTGAACTCCGGAACACGTGAGCGGTACCTGCCTGCGCTGCGTTCAGGCGACATCGACCTCGTCCCCGACTACATCGGCAACCTGATGCAGTACCTCGCATCGACTGCTCCGGGTCTCACCGAGGACCAGGTCGCCGAATACTCGGCGCTCACCTCGCTCGAAGACATCGAACAGAAACTGCCGACGGTCGAGGGCGACGATCTGCTCACCTACACTCCCGCGCCCGGTTCCAACTCCGATTCGGTGACCGTGACGCAGAAGTCTGCGGACAAGTGGAACCTGAAGTCGATAGAGGACCTGGCCCGGGTATCGCAAACGGAGAAGGTCAGTTTCATGGCCAACAGCGAGTTCGCGACGCGTGAGGTCGGCGTACCGGGACTCGAACGGAACTACGGGCTCAAGGTCGATTTCCGACCCAACAATGACAGCGGCGGTCAGGCCACGATCAATGAGCTCACCAGCGGGCGGGTCACGGCCGCGGACATCTACACCACGACCCCGGCGATCACCACCGAGAACCTGGTGGTCCTCGAAGACCCCAAACACAACTTCCCGGCCAACAACATCGTGCCCGTCCTCGCGAAGACCAAGGACTCCCCGAAACTCCGCGCGGTACTCGACGCGGTGTCGTCGAAGCTGACGGTCGAGGAGCTGCGCAACTTGAACGAGTTGGTGTCGGGCAAAGAGAAACTCGAGGTCGAGGACGCGGCGAAGCGCTGGGTCGAAGCACAGAATCTGAACAAGGCTCTCGGGTCGTGAACAGCATCTCGACCACGATCTTGGCAACGGCTCACCGGAAGGAACGAAACCCATGATCACCTTTGAATCGGTGACCAAGACCTACCCGGACGGCACCACCGCCGTCGACAATCTGACCCTCGACATCGAGGAAGGCAGCTTCACCGCCTTCGTCGGCCCATCGGGCTGCGGAAAGACGACGTCCATGCGGATGATCAACCGCATGATCGAGCCGACGTCGGGCACGATCAAGGTCGACGGCAAGGACGTCGGATCGGCCAATGCCGTTTCCCTGCGACGAGGCATCGGTTACGTGATCCAGAGCGCAGGCCTCATGCCACACCAGCGGGTGGTGGACAACATCGCGACAGTGCCTGTGCTGCAAGGTGAATCGCGCAAAACGGCGCGGCACGCCGCGCTGGAGTTGCTGGAGCGCGTCGGACTGGACCGGGCCGTCGCGACCCGATATCCGGGTCAGCTCTCGGGCGGGCAGCAGCAGCGCGTCGGCGTGGCCAGGGCGCTCGCCGCCGACCCCGCGATCCTGCTGATGGACGAGCCGTTCAGCGCCGTCGACCCCGTTGTGCGGGAAGACCTGCAGAACGAGATGTTGCGCCTACAGGGCGAACTGCGCAAGACCATCGTCTTCGTCACCCACGACATCGACGAGGCCGTCAAACTCGCCGACCGCATCGCGATCTTCGGTGTCGGCGGCAAGCTCCGACAGTTCGACACCCCGGCCAGATTGCTCGCGGCTCCCGCGGACGAGTTCGTGTCATCGTTCGTCGGGCGCGACCGCGGTTACCGCCTGCTGCAGTTCAATTCGGGTGCCGGGGTGCAGATCGAGCCGCTCACCCCCATCACAGAGGCCGACATCGACGGGCAGGTCCTCGGCGTCGACGAGTGGCGCCTGGTGACCATCGACGGCAACCCGTTCGGATGGGTCGACGCCGCCGGAGTGAAGGTGCACTCCGGCGGGGGCTCGCTGTACGAAAGTTGCTCTGCCGGCGGATCGCTGTTCACCGAGGGCGGCACGTTGCGCCAAGCACTCGACTCGGCGCTGTCGTCGCCGTCGGGCATCGGTGTCGTGGTCGACGGGAAGGGCACGATCAGCGGCGGGGTCCGCGCCGCAGACGTGCTCGCCGCCCTCGAGCAGCAGCGGAAGTCGGCCTCATGAACTACCTGCTCAACCATTTCCCGAAGGTCTGGGAGCTCACGCTCGAGCACATCAAGCTGTCGATGGTGCCACTGCTGGTGTCGCTGATCATCGCAATTCCACTGGGGCTCCTGGTGTATCGTTCGCGACCCGCTCGCAGACTCACGATCGTCATCGGCTCGATCATCTTCACGATCCCGTCGATCGCCCTGTTCATCGTCCTTCCGTCGGTGATCAACACGCGAATCCTCTCGGACGTCAACGTGATGGTCGCGCTGGCGTTGTACTCCACGGCCCTGCTCGTGCGGTCGGTTCCCGAAGCGCTGGATGCGGTGCCGCCGATGGCGGTGGACTCCGCGACCGCCATCGGTTACAAGCCCTGGCAGCGAGTGCTGAAAATCGAACTCCCCCTGGCAATCCCGGTGTTGATCGCCACCGTCCGCGTTGTGGCGGTCACCAACATCTCGATGGTGTCGGTGGGTGCGGTGATCGGGTTCGGCGGCCTCGGCCGGCTGTTCACCGAGGGCTACAGCCGCAACTACACCAATGAGATCGTCGCGGGCATCATCGCCGTGGTGGTGCTGGCGCTGGTCATCGACCTACTGCTCGTGGTGCTCGGTCGGCTGCTCACACCGTGGGCGCGGGTCGGCAAGGCTCCGGGTCGGTTGTCGCGAGCCCGGTTGAATCTGAGCAAAGAGGCGGCGCCGGCATGAGCAACATCTTCAGTGACACGGTCAGCTATCTCACCACCGCCACGAACTGGACCGGAACCGAGGACACCGACGGTCTGCTCATCGAGATCGCCCAGCACCTCGAATACACCTTCTACGCGGTGGGCCTCGCCGCCCTGATCGCCGTGCCGATCGGCCTGTTCGTCGGCCACACCGGCAAGGGTGAGGTGATCGTCGTCGGGCTCGTCAACATGCTGCGGTCGTTGCCGACCCTGGGCCTGCTGCTGCTCTTCACGCTGTGGATGGGTCTGGGGTTGACCCCGACCATCATCGCGCTGATCCTGCTCGGCGTGCCGCCGTTGCTCGCCGGTACCTATGCGGGAGTGGCGAACGTCGACAAGTCGGTGGTCGACGCGTCCCGGGCGATGGGTTTCAACGGTCTGCAGGTGCTGTTGAAGGTCGAGTTGCCGAACGCGCTCCCGCTGATCCTCGGTGGTCTGCGCAACTCGACACTGCAGGTCGTCGCGACCGCTGCGATCGCCGCGTACGTGGGACTCGGCGGTCTGGGTCGGCCGATCTTCGATGGACTGGCCACGTACGACTACCCGCCGATGATCGCCGGTTCGATCCTGGTGACGCTGCTGGCCCTGATCCTGGACAGCATCATCGCCGGGGTGGCCTGGGCATCGGCACCTGGTAAGGGCCGGATGCGCCGAGCACCGGATCTGGCGATCGCGTAGCCGATATCGCCGGTTGGTTCGGTAACAGGTGGCTCAGTCGCCTACCTTGTAGGGGTGAGTTCACCAGACTTGTCCCAAGAATCCGTCGCGCCCCAGCCCGGTGCGTCCGAGAGCGGTGGCTTCAAGACGGTGATGACCTGGCGTGGCATCGGTGAAGAACGCCTCGAGCAGGTGCGGGTCACCGTCACCGGTAAACGGATCAAGGCGTACGGCCGGATCATCGGTGCCGCGACCGACAAACACGAGGCGTTCAGCGCCTCGTACGACCTGATCACGAACGATGCCGGCGCCACGAAGCGACTGTCCCTGCATCTCGTGCGCGCTGGTGGGGACACCCAGATCTCCATCACCCGTGACGGGCAGGACGCGTGGCTGGTGCAGAGCGCCCGCGGCATGGAACGCAGCGATTTCGGCGGCGCCCAGGACGTCGACCTCGCGTTGAGCCCCTTCTTCAACACCCTGCCGATTCGCCGCCTCGGGCTCGGCACGCCGGATTCCGGCCCCACAGAGGTCCCCGTCGCTTACCTCTACCTGCCCTCGGGCGAGGTCAATCCGGCCACGTTGAGCTACACGCCGGCGGCGGAGGGTATCGACATCGTGTCGCCGGTGGCGCAGACGACGATCACCGTCGACGAGAATGGTTTCGTCGTCAACTACCCGGGGCTCGCCGAACGGGTGTGAGCCCGGTTGGTCTCAGCCCGCCCAGACCGCGCCTTGCCTGGCGGCGTTGCGGAACGCGGCTTCCCAGCCGTCGCTACCCAGCTCGACGGTGATCGCCGGATCGTCGGTGGCAGCGTGGATCTGTTCGTAACGCTTGCGGGCACGGAAACCGTCGGCGACCAGCGTCTCCACCGTGCCGAGGTCGCGTAGCTGATCGCGGGCAAACGTCAGCCGGTCGATGGTCTCGCTCAGCGCGGCGAGCAGTGCGGTGGAGTTCGCCTCGAGCATCGCCTGCTGCAGGTGCGGGGCGGTTCCGGCCACGCGGGTGCCGTCGCGGAAGGAGCCTGCCGCCAGTCGCAGTGCGAGTTCGCCCTCGCCGGCTCCCACCACCGCGGTCACCGACGCGGTGAGGTGGGGCAGATGCGAGATGCCGGCGACGGCACGGTCGTGCTCGTCCGATGCGGCCGGGATCACGCGGGCACCGGTGTCGATCGCGAGTTGCGCGACGGACCGCCACACCAGCGGATCTGCCCCGTCGTCGGTCGCGACCACCCAGACGGCACCGGAGAACAGACCCGGATCGGTGGCCTGCCATCCGGACTCTGCACTGCCGGCCATGGGGTGTCCGCCGACGAAGTTCCGGCTCAGCCCGCGCGCGTGCACCTGATCGGCGACCTGCTGTTTCACACTCACCACGTCGGTGAGGGGGCACTGCGGCGCGTACGTCGCGACGTCGGCGAGTATGGCGTCGATCGTCGGCGCGGGGGTGGCGAGCACGATCAGTGCCGACTCCTGGGCAGCGCGGGTCAGCGTCGCGACCAGATCGGCGGAGGCGTCATACCCATCCGCATTCGCGGCGCTCACGGTCTCCTCGGAGCGGTTGTAGCCGAAGACCCGGCGTCCGCTGTCGTGCAGTGCCCGCATCAGCGAGCCTCCGATGAGCCCGAGGCCGAGTACGCAGACGGGTGGTGGCGGTGAAGAGTGGGTCACGAGGTCCAGATTCGCACATCGGCCGGAATCGGAGCTCGACAGCACAGCGGGAGTTGGGTTTACCCCCGCTGACCGCTACCGTTACCCGCTATGGCCGGTGCGAGCGCGGATGAGGTAGAAGGTTTCGCCATTGCGGTCGTCCGTGAGGACGGCAAATGGACCCTCACCACCATGGACACCAGCGCGCTGGGCGAACTCGGCGAGGCCGAGAACCTGCTCCGGGGGCTGCGTAGTGCGGGTGCCGTCTTCGGCCTGCTCGACGTCGACGACGAGTTCTTCATCATCGTCAGGCCGTCACCTTCCGGGACCAAACTGTTGATCTCCGACGCCACTGCCGCCATCGACTACGACATCGCCGCGGACGTCCTGGAAGCGCTCAACGTCGACATCCCCGACATCGACCCCGACGAACTCGACGATGTCGAACCGTGGGCCGAGGGCGATTTCAGCGTGCTCTCCGATCTGGGATTGCAGGAAGCAGTGATGAGCGTGATCGTCGGCGACACCGATCTCTACGCAGACGAACAGATCGGAATGATCGCAGCTCGCTTGGGATTTGCCGATGAGCTGTCGAAGACCCTCGAGAAGCTCAATCACTGAGTTGTGAGCTCGACCCATGTCCGATGAGGAACTGATCGAGGTGGCGCTGGAAGCAGCGCGTGGTGCCGATCCGAGGGATGTTCCGGTGGGAGCGGTGATCGTCGACGCCGGCGGTCGGGTCATCGCATCTGCGGCGAATGCCAGGGAAGCGACGTCCGACCCGACGGCTCATGCCGAGGTGCTGGCGATCCGTGCCGCGGTCGCGGTGGTGGGCGACAGCTGGCGGCTCAGTGGTTGCACCATCGCAGTGACCCTGGAGCCGTGCACGATGTGTGCGGGCGCCATCACCCTCGCCCGGCTGGATCGGCTGGTGTTCGGAGCCTGGGAGCCGAAGACGGGTGCGGTGGGGTCGCTATGGGACGTGGTACGGGATCGTCGGAACGTCCATCGTCCGCAGGTGCGAGGCGGGGTCTTGGAAGAGCGCTGCGGTGAGATGTTGCGGGAGTTCTTCGCCCGTCATCGATGACAGCCCGGAATACCCCCCGTCTCGGCGTCGTAAACACTTCAGCAGGCATTGTCACAATCGCCATGTCGAGTGAGTAGAAGTTGGTGGCAGCGACACGCACCTTGTGGCACGTTGGAGGGTAGTGCTCGGGGTAGACGGAGCCTATCGGCCCGGCGTGCGCCTCGCGCGCTGAAAAAGTAGCCGAGTGATCTACCGATAAACGGAGGTTATGCCATGGGTCTCGCAGACGACGCAAAGAACAAGGCCGAAGAGCTCAAGGGCCGCGGAAAAGAAGCCGCGGGCAGCGCCACCGACAACCAGGACCTCAAGGCCGAGGGCCAGGGCGACCAGGCCAGTGCCAACATCAAGCAGAAGGTCACCGACGCTGCCGACGCCGTCAAGAACAAGACGAATGACGTCAAGGACAAGCTCACCGGCCACTGAGACTTTCGCCGGAACTGACCGAAAACCGGTGCTGACCAGCTGATTGCTGACTCAGCCCGGTGCTGCGGTACAGTTTTCGGCGGTGGCGTGTCCGAGCGGCCGAAGGTGCAGCACTCGAAATGCTGTGTACGGTAACCCCGTACCGAGGGTTCAAATCCCTCCGCCACCGCCACAGAACAGCCCCTCACCTGACCCAGGTGAGGGGCTGTTTTTGTTTTTCTCGACAAACCCACCCGTTCCAGGCAAAACCAGGTGTTGCAACACCTGGTTTTGCCTGGAACACCTGGGTTTGCGGTCAGGGAGCGTCGCAGAGGGAGGTCTCGGCCTGGATCTGACCTGCGATGTGGAGCGGATCGAGTTGTTTGACACCGATCGTGGCCGCGGTGGATCCGGCGAGACCAGGCAGGCAGAAGCCGCCGGACAGGATCGTTTCCTGAGCCGCCAGCTGATCGACGATCACGACGTTGAGCGCATTGATGGCTGTCCGCACCGGCCCCAGGTCGGGTGAGCCCGACGGGGGCATGCCGCCCGGCGATGACCACACCTCGAACAGGCCGCGCTGGACGGTCTTGCTGGCCTCGATCTGGTCTCGGAACACCATTCGGACGTAGGCGGGATCGAGTTCGCGTTCGACGGCGAGCAGCGATACCGAGTCCAGCACCACCTGTTCGCGGACGGGATCGTCGATTGCTGCACCGGACGCCCACTTGGACGCCGCAACGGTGTCGGCGAGGGCGAGCCGGTCGGCGATCGCCGACGTCAGGCCAGTCAGATCAACGGCCCCGACCGAACCGCCGGGCGCTGCCTGAGCCACGGTCGGGGCGAGCAACGCCGTTGCCGACACCGCAATGCCGATGAGCAAGGATCGAATCCGCATGGCGCGATGATATTCCCAAAATGGTGCGTTCGGGTGAGGTCGACCTGGGCGAACGCTCGCCAGAACCCACCATTTCCGGGCTACTGGAAGAAGACCGCCGCGTGGTCGGCGAGGTCGAGGAGGGGTTGGGGAAAGATGCCGAGCAGCACTGTGACCACGACACACAACGCGATGGAGACGGTGGTGCCGATGCCCGGGATCACGACGGTGGGTGCGTCCGAATCGGGCTCGGAGAAGAACATCAACACGATCACGCGGACGTAGAACACGACCGCGATGGCGCTGCTGATCACGCCGACGATCACCAGCGGCACAGCGCCACCCGAGGCCGCGGCCTGGAAGACCGCGAACTTACTGACGAAGCCGCTGGTCAGGGGAATGCCGGCGAACGCCAGTAGGAACAGGGCAAAAACGCCTGCCACCAGCGGCGATCGACGACCCAGCCCGGCCCACCGCGACATGTCGGTGACCTCACCGGACTTGTCGCGGACCAGCGTCACGATGGCGAATGCCCCAACAGTGCTGAACCCGTACGCGGCGAGATAGAACATGGTCGACGACAGGCCGGCCCGATTGATGGCCACCACTCCGGTGAGGATGAACCCGGCATGCGCGACAGAGGAATACGCCAGCATCCGCTTCATGTCCGTCTGGGTGATGGCGGCGATCGAGGCGATCACCATGGTCAGGATGGCGATCACGATCAGGATCGGGCGCCAGTCGTCCTTGAGTCCGGGCAATGCGACATAGAACAGACGCAGCATGGCACCGAAGGCGGCGATTTTGGTGGCTGCGGCCATGAATGCGGTGACAGGCGTCGGCGCGCCCTGGTAGACGTCGGGCACCCAGTAATGAAAGGGCACGGCCCCGACCTTGAACAGCAAGCCGACGGAGAGCAATCCCGCGCCGATCAGCGCCAGGGTGCGGTCGCTTGTTTCGGCGTCGATGGCTGTCGCGATCTCACTCAGCTGTACCGACCCCGCGTACCCGTACAGGAAAGCCGCACCGAACAGGAAGAACGCCGACGAGAATGCGCCGAGCAGAAAGTATTTGAGCGCTGCCTCTTGCGAGAGCAGGCGACGCCGCCGCGCGAGTCCGCACAGCATGTAGAGCGGAAGTGAGAGGACCTCCAGCGCGATGAACATCGTCAACAGGTCATCGGAGGCGGGGAAGAGCAGCATGCCCCCGACCGCGAACATCACCAGCGGGAAGACTTCGGTCTGCGTGATTCCCGCCCGCGAGGCGTGCTGCTCCGCCGGACTCCCGGGCACGGTGGAGGCCGCAGAGGCGAACGCGTCGAGCACCTTCCGGTTGCTGACCGACCCTGCGCCGGAGCTCGCGCCGGCAACCGCACCGGCCATGACCCCGGCCGTGGCGCGTTGGGCCATCAGTGGAATCGCCAGCGCGGAGACGACGAGGATCGTTCCCTGTAGCAGCAACGTGGGACCGTCGACGGCCACCGACCCCACCGCCGCCGACGAGCTGGTCCCGGCCAGCGCGACCACCGCGACAAACGCGGCCGCCAGACCTCCGAGACTGAGCACCAGCTGCCCGCGGTAGCGATACCGTGCGGGACCGAAGGCCTCGACCAAGACCCCGACCACCGCGACGCTGAACACGATCAGCATCGGGGACAGTTGTGCGTACTCGATCGATGGCGCGGGCAGGACCTCCACCGCCATTGCCGGAGACGTCATCGCCCTCCTCCATCCGGTTCGGCCACGGCAGGCGCCGGGTCATGCTGATCGATCACCGTGAGGGTGTGCCCGACAGCAGGATCGATCACGTCCATCACGGGTTTTGGGTATATGCCCAACACCAGGAGCAGTGCGATGAGTGGGGCGACCACCGCGAGTTCTCGCCGTTTGAGGTCGGGTATCTTTTCGTTCCCCGCCGTGACCGGGCCGGTCATGACTCGTTGGTACATCCACAGCACGTAGATCGCCGCGAGGACGAGGGCAATGGTGGCGCACACCGCCGCGACCGGGTACCGGGTGAATGTGCCGATGAGTACGAGGAACTCGCTCACGAACGGTCCGAGACCAGGTAGAGAGAGTGTCGCAAGGCCGGCGACGAGGAAGGTGCCCGCCATGATCGGTGCGACCTTCTGTACCCCACCGTAGTCCGCGATGTTGCGGGTGCCGCGGCGGGTGATCAGGAAGCCCGCGATGAGCATCAGTGCGGCGGTGGCTATCCCGTGGTTGACCATGTAGAGCGTCGACCCTGCCTGCCCCTGACTGGTGAGGGCGAAGATCCCCAGGATGATGAAACCGAAATGGGAGATCGAGGTGTACGCGATCAGGCGCATCATATCGGTCTGCCCGATCGCCAGTATGGCGCCGTACACGATGCCGATCACGGCGAGCGTGATGACCAGTGGTGTGAAATACCTTGTGGCGTCAGGGAAGAGCTGAACGCAGTAGCGGAGCATCGCGAACGTTCCAACTTTGTCGACTACCGCCATCATGAGTACCGCACTGGCCGGGGTGGCCTGGACTGCGGCGTCCGGGAGCCAGGTGTGCAGCGGCCACAGCGGGGCTTTGACCGCGAACGCGAACATGAAGCCGAGGAACAGTGCCTTGGCGACGGTCGGGTCGATGTCGAGCGATCCCGAGGAGATGGCCGCGACGATCTCCCGGAAATCGAATGTCCCGCTGCCCATGTCGGTGGTGGCGACGTAGAGACCGATGACTGCGGCCAACATGATCAGCCCGCCGGCGAGGTTGTACAGCAGGAACTTCACGGCGGCGCGAGAGCGAAGGCCTGCCTCGGCGGGGCCGCCGAACCCTGCGATGAGGAAATACATCGGGATGAGCATGGCTTCGAAGAAGATGTAGAACAGCAGGATGTCGAGGGCGGTGAACGAGATCATCACCATCGCCTCGACGAGCAGCATCAGTGCGACGTAGCGGTGGGTGGCCCGACGGCGGTCCTCACCGGCGTCGTTCCAGCCGGCGATCAACAGCAGCGGCAGCAGGACCGCGGTGAGGACCACCAGAGCCAGTGCGATCCCGTCGACGCCCAGCGCGTACTTCGTTCCGAACGCCGGGATCCAGGAGCGGGTTTCGGTGAACTGGTATTGGGCGCCACCGGGATCGAAATCGACGGCCAGTCCGACGGCGATCGCGAGTACCACCAGCGAAGCTCCCAAGGCCAGCCATTTGACGTGCGGTCTCAGCCGCGGCGGCAGGGTCAGGATGAGGACGGCGCCACCGGCCGGTACCGCCCACAGCAGGGTCAGCCAGGGAAAGTCGCTCACCACACCCTCACCACCATCATCATCGCCACGAGCAGTGCGGCTCCGGCGAACATCGACAGCGCGTAGGAACGGACGAGTCCGGTCTGTAGTCGCCGCACGTGTGTCGACAGCCCGGACACCGCGGCGGCGACACCGCCGACCAGTCCGTCGACGCCCTTGGTGTCGGCCAGTCCGAGTGCGGTGGTGAGCTTTTGGCCCGGTCTCATGAAAGCTGCCTCGTTGAAGGCGTCACCGTAGAGGTCGGCGCGGGCGGCCTCGGTCAGCGACGACACGTCGTCGGGGGCCGAGGTCGGGACAGTCCTGCCGGCGTACTGCCGATACGCGATACCGACACCGATGAGAACGACTGCGAGGGTGCTGACCGTGATGACCCAGACCGGGACCGACAGATGACCGTGGTGTTCGCCGACCACGGGCTCGAGCCAATGTTGCAGGGAGCCGCCGAGTACCAGCAAACCGCCGGCGAACACCGAACCCAGCGCCAGCACGACCATCGGCATCGTCATGACGCCAGGAGATTCGTGGGGATGGGTGTCGGGCTTCCAGCGCTTCTCGCCGAAGAACGTCAGCAGCATCACGCGGGTCATGTAAAACGCCGTGATCCCGGCCCCGAGGACCGCGACCGTGCCGAGGATGATGCCTTTGGCTCCGCCTGCTGCCCAGGCGGTCTCGATGATCTTGTCTTTCGAGAAGAAGCCCGAGAACGGTGGTATCCCGATGATGGCGAGGTAGCCGAGACCGAAGGTCACAAACGTCACCGGCATCAGGGCGCGAAGCCCGCCGAAGCGGCGCATGTCTGTCTCGTCGTTCATGCCGTGCATCACCGAGCCCGCACCGAGGAACAGGCCGGCCTTGAAGAATCCATGGGTGATCAGGTGCAGGATGGCGAAGGCGTACCCGGCGGGTCCGAGTCCGGCGGCGAGCACCATGTAGCCGATCTGGCTCATCGTGGACGCGGCCAGCGCCTTCTTGATGTCGTCCTTGGCGCAGCCGATGATCGCGCCGAACAGCAAGGTCACCGCGCCGACGATCACCACCCCCAGTTGGGCATCGGGCGCGAGGTTGAAGATGGGACCGGAGCGGGTGATGAGGTAGACACCCGCGGTGACCATCGTGGCCGCGTGGATGAGTGCCGACACCGGCGTGGGGCCTTCCATGGCATCGCCGAGCCAGGATTGCAGCGGCACCTGGGCCGATTTGCCGCACGCTGCGAGCAACAGCATCAGCCCAAGCGCGGTCAACGTGCCCTCGCCCGCCTCACCGGCGCCGCCGAAGACGTCGGCGAAGCCGACCGATCCGAAGGTCGCAAACATGATCATCATGCCGATCGCGAGGCCCATGTCGCCGACGCGGTTGACGATGAAGGCCTTCTTCGCGGCAGCTGCGGCGCTGGGTCGCTCGTGCCAGAAACCGATCAGCAGATAGGACGCCAGACCGACACCTTCCCAGCCGAGATAGAGGCCGAGGTAGTTGTCGGCCAGGACCAGCAGCAGCATCGCCGCGAGAAAGAGGTTGAGGTACGCGAAGAATCGGCGACGATCGGGATCGTCGGCCATGTAGCTGATGGAGTAGATGTGGATGAGTGTGCCGACACCGGTGATCAGCAGGACGAAACACATCGACAGCTGATCGAGCTGAAGGCCGAAGTCGACCTGCAGTTCCCCGACCGGAACCCACGTGAACAACGTCTCGGTCATCGCCCGCTCGTCTGTGGCCCGACCGAGCATGTCGAAGAACAGCACCAGGCCGAAAGCGAAGGATGCCAACGCCATCAGTACGCCCAGCAGGTGACCCCACGCGTCACTGCGACGTCCGGCGAGCAACAGCACCACGGCCCCGGCGAGGGGGAGTGCGGGGAGAACCCAGATCGAAGAGTCCATGGCCGGCTCAGAGTTTCAGCAGGTCTGCGTCATCGACCGAGGCCGAGTGGCGGGTGCGGAAGATGGTCATGATGATGGCGAGGCCGACAACGACCTCTGCCGCCGCGACGACCATCGTGAAGAAGGCGATCACCTGTCCGTCGAGGTTGCCGTTCAGACGAGCGAAGGTGACGAAAGCGAGGTTGCAGGCGTTGAGCATGAGCTCGACACACATGAAGACCACCACGGCGTTGCGGCGCACCAGGACCCCGCCTGCGCCGATGGTGAACAGCAGTGCGGAGATGTACAGGTAATTCTCGGGATTCATGAGCGACCCTGCGAATTCGTGGCCCCGAGGTTGGGGCCTGCGGGATCGCGCGGCTCCAGTACATCGCTGACCGACAGCTCGGAGTACGAGCCGTCGGGGAGCAGCGCCGGCATGTCGACAGCGTTGTGACGGGCATACACGCCAGGGTTGGGCAGTGGGGTGCGCCGGCCACCCTGGGCGAACCTGCGGATCGACATTTCACGCTGGCTCTCTTTGTCGCCGAGTCGCTCTCGGTGCGCGAGGACCATGGCGCCGAGGGTGGCCGTGATCAGCAGAGCCCCGGTGAGTTCGAAGGCCCAGAGATACCGGATGAAGATGAGCTCGGCCAGGCCCTCGACGTTTCCTCCGGCATTGGCTTCTTCGACACCCACAAAGGCGGTGACGGAGGCGCTTCCGATGCCGGCGACCAGGAGTATCCCGAACCCGAGACCGACGACGATCGCACCGAGTCGTTGTCCGCGCAGGGTTTCGACGAGGGAGTCCGACGAATCGACGCCCACGAGCATGAGGACGAAGAGGAACAGCATCATCACCGCGCCGGTGTACACCACGACCTGCGCGACCCCGAGGAATAAGGCGCCCTGGGCGATGTAGAAGACCGCCAGGATAATCATCGTCATCGCCAGGAAGACCGCCGAGTACACGGCTTTCGTCGAACACACGACGCCGAGCGCCCCGAGTACCGCGATGGTCCCGAGAATCCAGAATTGCACGGCCTCGGCGGTGGATGTCTGGGTCAGTGGTTCCGCGGCCAGAATCGGCGCGGCGAGCACGGTGTTCACGACGCCTTCGGGGTGGGACGTGGTCGAGACTCCGCCGGGCCTTCGGGCATGATCTCACCGAGGACATTGCCGCGGTAGTAATCCTCGTCAGTGCTGCCGGGCATCATCGCGTGCGGCGGCGCGGTCATCCCCTCGGCGAGCGGGGCGAGCAGTTTGTCCTTGCCGTAGATCAGGTCGGCGCGGTTGTCGTCGGCCATCTCGTAGTCGTTGGTCATCGTCAGCGCCCGCGTCGGACACGCCTCGATGCACAGGCCGCACCCGATGCACCGCAAGTAGTTGATCTGATACACCTGGCCGTATCTCTCTCCAGGGGAGTATCTTTCGTCGTCGGTGTTGTCGGCGCCCTCGACGAAGATCGCATCGGCTGGGCACGCCCAGGCGCACAGTTCGCACCCGATGCACTTCTCGAGGCCGTCGGGATACCGGTTCAGCTGGTGCCTGCCGTGGTAGCGCGCTGCCGTCGGCGTCTTGACCTCGGGATAGAACTCGGTGTTGTTCTTCTTGAACATCGACGAGAACGTGACGCCGAAGCCGGCGAGTGGTTCCAGGGGGTTACGCATCGGTGCTCTCCCTTTCTGTGACACCTTCCGGGGTGCCCTCGACGACCTTCGGATCGATGCTGTGAACCCGGCGCAGTCGCGGCGGGACCGGAGGTGCCATCGGGGGAATGGGGAACCCACCCGCCATGGCGTCGAATGGTCGCGCTGCCTCGACGGCGTCCGAGTCCGCCTGCGCACGATGACGTTTGTTACGCACTGTCGTCCAGAGCACCGCGAGGAGCCCGAGGGCCACCACGACGCCGGCGACTCCGAGCACCGCGGTGCTGATTCCGTAGCCCTCGTTGTGGAGAGCGCGCACCGTGGCGACGATCATGACCCAGGCCAGCGAGACCGGGATGAGCACCTTCCAGCCGAGGTTCATGAACTGGTCGTAGCGCAGTCGGGGCAGGGTGGCCCGGAGCCAGATGAAGAAGAACAGGAAACCCCAGACCTTGGCGACGAACCAGATCAGCGGGAACCAGCCGGAGTTGGCGCCGTCCCAGAGCGAGATGGGCCAGGGTGCATGCCATCCCCCGAGGAACAGGGTTGCGGCGAGCGCGGACACCGTCGCCATGTTGATGTACTCGGCGAGCATGAACATCGCGAACCGCAACGAGGAGTACTCGGTGTGGAATCCGCCGACCAGCTCACCCTCGGCCTCGGGAAGGTCGAACGGCGCACGGTTGGTCTCACCGACCATGGAGAACACGTAGACGACAAAGGATGGGAGCAGCAGGAATACGTACCAGGTGCCGTCCTGTGCGCCGACGATTCCCGACGTCGACATCGTGCCGGCATCGAGGAATACCGCGGCGAACGTCAAACCCATGGCTATCTCGTACGAGATGACTTGCGCGCTCGAGCGCAACCCGCCGAGAAGTGGATAGGTCGAACCCGATGCCCAACCCGCGAGCACGATGCCGTACACCCCGACCGAGGTCACGGCGAGGATGTACAGGACAGCGACGGACAGGTCCGTCAGTTGCAGCGGTGTCTGGTGACCGAAGATCGAGACCACCGGCCCGAACGGGATGACGGCGTAGGCCATGATGGCCGGTACCACCGCGATGATCGGGGCGAGAAGGTAGATGGGTTTGTCGACCCCGCTCGGGATGATGCCCTCCTTGAGCGCCAACTTGGCACCGTCGGCGAGGCTCTGCAGCAGACCTTTCGGCCCGACCCGGTTCGGCCCGACCCGGGTCTGCATCCAGGCCATCACCTTGCGTTCGGCGAGGATCGCGATGAGAGGGGTCAGGAGCAGGAAGACGAAAATACCCAGGGCTTTGGCGAGGATCAGCCACCAGGGGTCGTGGCCGAACGCGGAGAGGTCGGTCATGCGTTCTCCGTCCGATCCGCTCGGCTGATCCGGACCGGTTGTCCGACAGCGGGTCCCAGGTCTCGATACACAGCGCTCCCGGGAGAGTTGAGAGGTACCCACACCACTCGATCGGGTAAGTGGGTCACCTCGAGAGGCAGCGTGATCGAACCCCGGTCCGTGCTGACCGTCACCAGGTCATCGTCTGTCACCCCGTTTTCGGCGGCAGTGCCGGGTGAGAGCCTGATCACCGGTCGGTGGGCGGTGCCGGCCAGATGCGGTTCACCGTCCTGCAGGCGCCCCGCGTCGAGCAACATGCGCCACCCCGTCAGGATGGCTTCGCCTGCACGCGCCACCGGCGCGGTGGCGGACGGTGTCGCCGTGGTCCCGGCCAAGGTGTCTCGCAGCGAAGGTCCGCCGGGGACGTCGCCGTCCCACGGGCCGAGACGCGCGAGTTCGTCGCGGGAATCCTCTGCGGTGGGCAACCCGAGGTCGCGGCCCATCTGATGGGCGAGGGCGTCGAGGACTCGCTGGTCGGGCAGGGCGCCGTCGCTGGGCAGCGCGGCATCGAACGAGCGTGGCCGCCCCTCCCAGTCGACGAAGGTGCCGCTCTTGCGTACCACCGCCGACACCGGCAGCACGACGTCGGCGTGGTCGGTCACCGCGCTCTCCCGCATTTCCAGGCTGATCACGAACGGCGCCGCGACGACGGCCGCGAGAGCGGCCACCGGGTCGGGGAGGTCCGAGATGTCCACGCCACCGATGACAAGCGCTCCGAGCTCGCCTGAAGTGGTGTGCGCCAAGATCTCGTCGGTACCCAGTCCGGCCTCGGCAGGCGGTTCGGTTCCCCAGATCCGGGCCACCTGCCTGCGGGCTTCCGGGTCGACGACGGGACGGCCACCGGGCAGCAGGTTGCCCAGAGCTCCGACCTCGAGCGCTCCACGCTCTCCGGCGCGCCGCGGGACCCAGCCGATGCGCGCACCCGTCGAGATGGCCAACGCCGCAGCCGCACTCAGCGCCCCGGGCGAGGTGGCGAGTCGTTCCCCCACCAGGATGACTGCGCCCGGTTGCCGGAGCAGCTCGGAGTCGCGGAGTTGTTCGAGCACGGTGCGTTCCGATCCGGGAACTGCCTGGATGAGACCACCGGACAGCTTCTGCAGACCCTTGCTCGCGTGCGTCGCGATGGACACCACGGTCAGCCCGCTCTTGCGGACCGCCTTGCGCAAACGCAGGAAGATGATCGGTGATTCCTCTTCGGGCTCGAATCCGGCCAGCAGCACCGCCGGTGCCTTCTCGAGGTCGCCATAGGTCAGGTTCATCGGACGGCCCGCGATGTGGGCGGCCAAGAAGTCGGCTTCCTCCGCCGAGTGCGCGCGACTACGGAAGTCGATGTTGTTGGTGCCGAGTACGGTTCGGGTGAACTTCGCGTAGGCGTAGGCATCCTCGGCAGTGGCCCTGCCGCCCACCAGGACTCCGGCCCGGCCGTGTGCCGCCGTCAGGCCGGTGGCCGCGATGGCCAGCGCGGCGGACCACGACGCCGCCTCCAGGTTGCCGTCGGCGCCCCGGATCAGCGGGGTGGTGATCCGGTCACGCGCTGTCTCGTAGGTGAACGCCCATCGGCCCTTGTCGCAGTTCCATTCCTCGTTGACCTCCGGGTCGTCCCCGGCCAGGCGCCGCAGCACTTTTCCTCGCCGATGATCGGTGCGCTGCGCGCATCCGCTTGCACAGTGCTCGCACACACTCGGGGTGGAGACCAGGTCGAACGGCCGGGCCCGGAAACGGTAAGCCGCGCCGGTCAGTGCACCGACCGGACAGATCTGCACGGTGTTTCCGGAGAAGTACGACTCGAACGGTTCGTCCTCGGCGATCCCGACCTGCTGCTGGGCGCCGCGCTCGAGGAGGTCGATGAACGGATCTCCGGCGACCTGCTCGGAGAACCGAGTGCATCGCGCACACAGGACGCAGCGCTCGCGGTCGAGCAGGACCTCCGATGACAGCGGGATCGGTTTGGGGAAAGTACGTTTCACGCCTTCGAAGCGGGATTCGGTGCGGCCGGTGGACATCGCCTGATTCTGGAGGGGACACTCGCCGCCCTTGTCGCAGACCGGACAGTCCAGCGGGTGGTTGATCAACAACAGTTCCATCACCCCGCGCTGGGCCTTCTCGGCGCTCTCGGAGGTGAGCTGGGTCTTGACCACCATCCCTTCGCTCACCGTGGTGGTGCAGGAGGCGAGCGGTTTGCGCTGGCCTTCGACCTCGACCAGGCACTGCCGGCAAGCGCCCACCGGTTCGAGTAGGGGGTGGTCGCAGAATCGTGGGATCTGCACCCCGATGAGTTCGGCGGCGCGGATCACCAAGGTGCCTTTGGGTACCTGGAGCCGGGCCCCGTCGATGGTGATGGACACGAGCTCGGCAGGGGCCGTGGTATCGGGGGTCGAGTTGCTGGTCACCGTCATGGCGCGCCCACTTTCTCGAACAGGGTTGATCGGGCGGGGTCGAAGGGACAGCCCCGGCCGTCCGCGTGCTCGACGTACTCATCGCGAAAGTACTTGAGAGACGACATGATCGGGCTCGCCGCACCATCGCCCAACGCGCAGAACGATTTGCCGAGGATGCTGTCTGCGATGTCGAGTAGTTTCTGCAGATCGTCGGCGGTTCCGGTGCCCTTCTCCAGCCCCTGCAGGATCTGCACCAGCCAGTAGGTGCCCTCCCGGCACGGCGTGCATTTGCCGCAGGATTCGTGCGCGTAGAACTCGGTCCAGCGCAGGACGGCCCGGACCACGCAGGTGGTCTCGTCGAAGATCTGTAATGCCTTGGTGCCCAGCATGGATCCGGCAGCACCGACGCCTTCGTAGTCGAGGGTGACGTCGAGGTGCTCCGCGGTGAAGATCGGCGTCGACGAGCCGCCCGGAGTCCAGAACTTGAGCTCATGACCGCCCCGCACACCGCCCGCGTAGTCGAGGAGTTCACGCAGGGTGATGCCGAGCGGTGCCTCGTATTGTCCCGGTGTGGTGACGTGCCCGGAGAGCGAGTAGAGGGTGAAGCCGGGTGACTTCTCGGTCCCCATGCTCTGGAACCAGTCGTTGCCGTGCAGGATGATCGGCGGCACGCTCGCGATCGACTCGACGTTGTTGACCACGGTGGGGCTGGCGTACAGGCCGGCGACCGCGGGGAACGGGGGCCGCAGGCGAGGCTGCCCGCGTCTGCCTTCCAGCGAATCGAGCAGCGCCGTCTCCTCGCCGCAGATGTAGGCTCCGGCGCCCGCGTGTACGACGATGTCGAGGTCGAAACCCGAACCGAGGATGTCGGTGCCGAGCAGGCCCGCCTCATGGGCTTCTGCCACGGCGGTCTGCAGCCTGCGCAGAACCGGAACCACCTCTCCTCGTACGTAGATGAACGCCTTGGCCGCCCGGATCGCATACGCGGCGATGATGATTCCCTCGATCAGTACGTGTGGGGTCGCCAGCAGCAACGGCATGTCCTTGCATGTGCCGGGTTCTGATTCGTCGGCGTTGACCACCAGATAGTGCGGTTTACCGTCACCTTGTGGGATGAATGACCACTTCATTCCCGTGGGGAAGCCCGCGCCGCCGCGGCCACGCAGGCCGGATGCCTTGACACTCGCGATGAGGGCGTCGGGATCCATGTCGAGGGCCAGGCGCAGGGCGGCATAGCCGTCGTGGCGGCGATAGTTGTCGAGGGTCCACGACTCGGCTTCGTCCCAGTGGCGCGACAGCACAGGCGACAGGGGCATGTCAGACCCCCTTGCCGTGCGGTGTGGTCTCCGACGATCCGGATCGCGGAGGCGCGGTCGCATCCGGTGCCGGCGCGGGTTTGTCGGCTGACGTCTCCGCAGCGGCCTGGTGGTCGTCCGGGCCCGTGGCATCGCCGGACGTCTCTGAAGGTGGAGCCTCCATGTCGAGCTCACGTGCGATCCGCAGACCCGCCAAGGTTGCGTCGCCGGGCTGGGCCGCGTCCGAAGCGCCCGGGCGGGTATCCGGGAAACCGGCCAGGATTCTTGCGGTCTCGCGGAACGTGCACAACGGTGCACCCCGGGTCGGTGTCACCTGGTCGCCGTTGCGTAGTGCGTCGACCAGATCCCGACCGGAGCCGGGCGTCTGATTGTCGAAGAATTCCCAGTTGACCATCACCACCGGGGCGTAGTCGCACGCGGCATTGCATTCGATGTGCTCGAGTGTGATGGTGCCGTCAGCGGTCGTGCCGCCGGGCCCGAC
Organism: Williamsia soli; assembly: GCF_017377795.1. Taxonomy (GTDB): domain Bacteria; phylum Actinomycetota; class Actinomycetes; order Mycobacteriales; family Mycobacteriaceae; genus Williamsia; species Williamsia soli. The sequence goes on from NZ_JAFRDR010000005.1 coordinate 308,480, forward strand.
GTCGAGGTACTCGCTGAGGTCGGCGAGGATCTCGTCACCACCCATCACCGCGCAGAGCGTGTTGGTGCAGACCCCGACCAGGTAGTCGCCGGTCTCGCGGCGTCGGTACATCGAGTAGAACGTCGACACCGCGGTCACCTCGGCCGGGGTGAGGCCGAGTTGGTCTGCGCAGAAACCGATTCCGCTCGGACTGATGTACCCCTCTTCGCTCTGGACCAAATGCAGCAGTGGCAGCAGCGCCGACCGCGGACTCGGATAGCGCGCGATGATCACCGCTGCGTCGGTCTCGAGGCGGGCAAGGACATCGTCCGGGTAGGGATCGAGCGCGGTGGCATGGTGCACCGCGAAATCGATGAACACCGGCTCGGCCGTCATCGGTCGACACCTCCCATCACGGGGTCGATGCCTGCGACCGCAGCGATGACGTCCGAGATCATCCCGCCCTCGCACATCGCCGCCACCGCTTGCAGATTCGTGAACGACGGGTCCCGAAAGTGGACCCGGTACGGCCTGGTGCCGCCGTCGCTGACCATGTGCACTCCGAGCTCGCCGCGCGGTGATTCGACCGAGACGTAGACCTGTCCCGGCGGGACGCGCATGCCTTCGGTGACGAGCTTGAAGTGATGGATCAGACCCTCCATGGACGAGCCCATGATGTTGGAGATGTGTTCGGGTGAGTTGCCGAGGCCGTCGTCACCGACGGTGAGGTCGGCGGGCCACGCGATCTTCTGGTCCTCCACCATGATCGGGCCGGGCCGTAGCCGATCGAGGCACTGCTCGACGATCTTGAGCGACTCCTTCATCTCCTTGATGCGGATCTGGTACCGGCCGTACGAGTCACACGCGGTGTCGGTGATGACATCGAACTCGTAGTTCTCGTAGCCGCAGTACGGGGATGACCGGCGTAGATCGTGGGGCAGTCCGGTGGCCCGCAGAACGGGGCCGGTGATTCCGAGCGCCATACAACCGGTGAGGTCGAGATATCCGATTCCCTGGGTGCGGGCCTTCCAGATGTAGTTCTCGCTCAACAGGTCTTCAACGTCACGCAGTCGGCCCGGCATGACCTTGAGCAGGTCGCGGATCTTCTCCACCGCGCCGTCGGGAAGATCCTGGGCCAGGCCACCGGGGCGTATGAATGCATGGTTCATCCGTAGTCCGGTGATCATCTCGAAGACGTCGAGGATCAGTTCCCGCTCCCGGAACCCGAACAGCATCGCGGTCACCGCGCCGAGTTCCATACCGCCGGTGGCCAAGGCGACCAGGTGTGAGGAGACCCGGTTGAGTTCCATCAACATCACCCGGATGACGTTGACCCGCTCGGGGATGGCGTCGGTGATGTCGAGCAGCTTTTCCACACCCAGGCAGTACGCGGTCTCGTTGAAGAACGGGGACAGGTAGTCCATGCGGGTCACGAACGTGACGCCCTGGGTCCAGTTCCGGAACTCCAGGTTCTTTTCTATTCCCGTGTGCAGGTAGCCGATTCCACATCTGGCCTCGGTCACTGTCTCGCCGTCGAGGACCAGGATCAGCCGGAGCACCCCGTGTGTAGACGGGTGCTGCGGCCCCATGTTGACCACGATGCGTTCTTCGCCGGCCTCGGCGGCGGCGCTCGCCACCTCGTCCCAGTCCTGTCCGGACGCACTGTAGAGGCTCCCGTCAGGTTCGGTGTAGCTGTCCTGTTCGACGTGCTCGCTCATCAGTTGTACGACCTCCGCTGATCGGGTGGTGCGATACGAGCGCCCTTGAACTCGACCGGGATACCGCCGAGGGGGTAGTCCTTGCGTTGGGGATGACCCTCCCAGTCGTCGGGCATCTCGATCCTGGTCAGCGACGGATGGCCGTCGAAGATGATCCCGAAGAAGTCGTATGTCTCCCGTTCGTGCCAGTCGCAGGTGGGATAGATGTCGTACAGCGAGGGGATGTGAGGATCGCTGTCGGCCACGGCGACTTCCAGCCGGACCCGCCGGTTGTGGGTGATCGACAACAGGGGGTACGTTGCGTGGAGCTCACGGCCGGTCTCGTCCGGGTAGTGCACACCACTGACGCCCAGGCTCAGTTCGAATCTCAAGGCGGGGTCGTCTCGCAGAATCGAGGCGACCACCGGAAGGTGCTGTGCGCGCACGTGCACCGTGAGTTCGTCGCGAAAGACCACCACCTTCTCCAGTGCTTCCTGGGCGCCCGGATTTCCCTCGGACGACAGCGCCTCGGTCAGCAGATCGACGATCTCGTCGAAGTACCCCCCGTAGGGCCGTGGTGTGCTGCCGGGGAGCGAGACGGGGCGGATCAGGCGGCCGTAACCCGAGGTGTCGCCGCTGCCGCGGACACCGAACAGTCCGCGCCGGATCCCGATGACCTCGCGGTCCTCGCGGTCTGCGCGGCCCTTGTCATTGTCTGTGTTGCCGGACGTCATCGCAGCAGACCTTTCATCTCGATGGTCGGCGTCGCCGCCATCGCGGCCTGTTCAGCGGCTGCGATCGCTGCTTCGCGGTCGACCCCGAGCGGCATCTCCCCGATCTTTTCGTGCAGCTTGAGAATGGCGTGCAGCAACATTTCCGGCCGGGGCGGGCAGCCCGGGAGATAGATGTCTACCGGCACGACGTGATCGACGCCCTGGACGATGGCGTAGTTGTTGAACATCCCACCCGAGGATGCGCAGACACCCATGGCCAGAACCCATTTGGGCTCGGCCATCTGGTCATAGATCTGGCGTAGCACCGGGGCCATCTTCTGGCTGACCCGGCCCGCGACGATCATCAGATCGGCCTGCCTGGGGGAAGCTCGGAAGGCCTCCATCCCGAAGCGGGCGATGTCGAAACGACCGCCACTGGTGGCCATCATCTCGATGGCGCAGCAGGCCAACCCAAACGTCGCCGGCCACAGTGAGCCTTTCCGCATGTACCCGGCCAGTCCCTCGACGGTGCTCAGGAGGAATCCGCTCGGTAGCTTTTCTTCCAGACCCATGATGGCCACTCTTTCCGAAACTGCTTGGTGTGCGGTCAATCCCAGCTGAGGCCGCCACGCCTCCACTCGTAGGCGTACGCGACGGAAACGTTGAAGATGAACAGCGCCATGGCGAGGAGCCCGAAGAGTCCGAGTGAGTCGAAGTACACGGCCCAGGGGTAGAGGAACACGATCTCGATGTCGAAGATGATGAACAGCATCGCGGTCAGGTAGTACTTGACCGGGATGCGCTGTCCGGTGCCGCTGGCTGCGAGATTGCCGGAGCCCAAGCCGCCCAGCGGGTTTGGAACCGGTTCGATGCCGCACTCGTACGCTTCGAGCTTGGCTCGGTTGTACCTGCGCGGGCCGACCAGGTTCGCGAGCATGGCCGAGACCACTGCGAAAGCGACCGCGATGGCGCCGAGAACGAGGATCGGGACGTAGAGATTCATCGGCGTGCGTTCCTCCTTTCGCGCAAATGGCGGGCGGAGAGGTGGTCGGGCGATCGGGCGGACGATTCGAGGGCGTCCGGTCGCGGTGACCGCTCAGGGCTGTGTGTGATCTGAAACACACACTACCGGCGGTCGCGACGCCGCTGTGAGTGTTACGGGGCCTGTGCGCCGTGTCGATTTGTCATCGCAGTTATCTATATAGCTCATAAATAGCGATCAAGGGCATGACTTGATGCAACTGAAAACAGCGTCTGACAGAGGATTTACACGGTGGACGAGAAGATCCCGACGACGGCTGCGGTGAGCCGGAAGGGGTCGATCGGTCGCGGCACCACGGCCTCGGCCTGCGACCATGTCGCCAGCCAACGGTCCTCGGGACGTCCGGTCAAGATCAGGACGGGCGGACACCGATCGATCTCGTCCTTGAGCTGTTTCGCGATGCCCATCCCCCCGGCGGGTGCTGCCTCGCCGTCGAGGATCACCAGATCGATGGCGCCCGCATCCATCTCGCGGAGCACCCCTGGTGCGGTGGCGACCTCGACGTAGACGAAGGGCGCCAGACCGGACGGCGGATGGTCACCGAGCGCGGCGATGACCTGCCGACGGACGCTCGCGTCGTCGCTGTACACGAGGACGCGGGTGGCATCGAGACGATTGGTGGCGCGTACCGGGGCGTCGGTCACGTCGCCGATGCTACTCGCCTGACCGAACCCGTCGACGTTCGTTCAGGATTTGACCAACGACGAGTCGTCCGGGTTCGTGGGTCCGTCCGGCCCCAAGTTCTCGTCCGGCCCCAAAGTCTCGTCTGACCCTGTGGGTTTGGTTTTGTTCGCGGGCCACCAGAATGCGCCGCGTTGTAGCACCGACAACCCGGGCACCAGCATGGGCGCCATCACCAATGAGGCCAGGAGGACTCCGATCGCCACGCCTGCACCGAGTTCCCTGAGATTGTCCAGACCGGTGAGGACGAGCGACGCGAAGGTCAACGCGAGGATCGTGCCGGACGCCGCGACTGTGGGGCCGTCGTTGGCGATGGCGATCTCCGCAGCCTTCTGCGGCGAGTGCCCGTTCTGGAACTCCTCACGAAGGCGCTCGGCGAGCAGGATGTTGTAGTCCGTCCCGATCGCGATGACGAAGAGATACAGCACGATCGGCGTGGAGAAGTCGATGCCCACCAACCCGGCGCCGTGCAGAAAGACGATCACGACCGCGCCGAGCGTCGCAGCGAATGTGAGTCCCACGCCGAGCAGCAGATTGAGTGGGGCGAGGACCGACAAGAGCAACAATCCCAGGATCACGCCGACGATCACGAAGGCCACCGGCATGACGAGCTTGGTGTCGGCGGTGAGTTGAGCTCGGACGTCGACGAGCGTCGAGGTCTGACCACCGACCTCGACCTCGGCATCGGGCACTGAACTGCGTGCGGTGTCGCGCACCGGTCCCTCGACCGTGTCGATCGCACCCGTGGTGTACGGCCCCTCGGTCAGGATCACGTTTACGAGCGCCGCGGTGCCGTCAGCGCTCAGCTTAGGTGGCTCCACGGCTGATACACCGGGCACTTTGCTGAGATTTGTTGCCAGTGTCGCCAATTCGTCCTGCGGAACGGGCCCGGGTGTTTTCACATACACCTGGGTCGGACTCAGTGCCCCTGGCGGAAGGGAATCGGCGAGCGTGTCGAAAGCCTCCTGCGACGGCGTATCCGCCGGCATCTCGGCGAGCGTGTCGTACGTGGCCTTGTAGCCAGAACTGAAGACGGCCAACACGATGAGCCCGCCGACGACGGCCGCGACCACGATCGCGGGGCGGCGTCCGACGAAACGTCCGAGTGCTCCGTAGGGGGACCGCTTGGGTTCGCGGCCAGGCCCGAGTGGCCAGAAGAGATGACTGCCGATGATGGTGAACACGGCGGGGATCAGGGTCAGGGCCGTGATCAGCATCAGCGCCACCGCGATGATGAGCCCGGGTGCCATAGAACTCAATGATCCGAGTTTCGCGAGAAACAGAGCTGCGAAGGCGCCGATCACCGTCAGGGCGGACGATGCGATGACCCGGCCGACGACCCTGGTCGACAGGGCAATGGCATGTGGCGGGTTGTCGCCCTGTCGTAGTTCTTCGCGGTAGCGGAAGAGCAAGAAGACGATGTAGTCGGTGCCGACGCCGAACAGTACGACCACCAGGATCGCACTGAGCGAGGTACTCACCTCGAAGTCGAAGATGCTCGCGGCCATGGCCGTGACGCCCTGTACGGCGGTGAAGACCAGGCCGATGACGACGATCGGCAGGACCGCGATGATGGGACTGCGGAACACCAGGCCCAGGGTGAGCAGGATGAGGACGATGGTGGCGATGGTGATGACCTTCGTGGCGTCGCCGTATGCGGTGACGGTGTCGACCTCGATGGCCGCGTTCCCCGTCAGGCCCGCTTCGAGGTCGGTGCCCTGCAGGGCCTTGTCGGCGCTTGTGCGAACGAGTGGTACCGCGTCGTCGACCACGTCCTCGCCGGGTTGCCCGGCGAAGACAACCTGCAGCGCCGCGACCTTCCCGTTGGGGGAGAACGATTCCGGGCTGCCGACGACATCGGTCACCCCGGGGATCTTCTCGTTCTGCAGCGTGGTGGCCAGGCTCAGGGCCGTCTGCTGGTCCTGCGGCGACATCGGCGTGCCATCGCTCCGGGAGACCACCAGCGAACCGGTGGCTCCGGCGGTTTCGGGAAAGTACTCGTTGCCCAGGTCTTGGGCCTTGATCGACTCGAACGAACTCGGCAGGAAGTCCTGCTCGTTGCCACTCGTGTGATCGTCGAGACTGGGGGAGAAGATCACGATTGCCAAAGCCACGAGGACCCAGCCGGCGATCACCCGCCACGGATGGGCGACCACGACGCGCGCGATGAAAGCGAACATGGGCTGATCCTATTAGGCGCCACGCGAAGTTGGCCTCACTTGTTCACCGGCTGCGCCCGCGTCCGGAGTTCAGCCTTCATCACCTTCCCGCCCGCATTCCGCGGGAGTTCGGGTGCCAGCGTGATGTGTCGTGGGCACTTGTATCCGGCGAGGCGATCCCGGCACCACTGCTCGACCTCGGCGTCGGACGGGGGTGTGGCACTGGGTCGCGTGACGATCACAGCGTGCGGGACCTCGCCCCACCTACGATCTGGCAGCCCTATCACCGCGACCTCGGCGACCGCCGGGTGCGCTGCGATCGTGTTCTCGACCTCTGCGCAGTAGATGTTCTCTCCCCCGGAGATGATCATGTCCTTGAGGCGGTCGACCAGGTAGAGGTAGCCGTCCTCGTCTTCACGCACCAGGTCGCCCGAGTGGAACCAGCCACCCCGAAATGCTGCGGCGTTCTCCTCGGGCTTGTTCCAGTAACCGCTCATCACCGACGGTCCGCGATAGACGATCTCGCCCACCTCTCCGTGTGCGACGTCGTTCATCTCGGCGTCGACGAGACGAACCTCCACATTGAGAAGCGGGGTGCCGATCGATCCGATCTTGCGGGTCGCGTCTGAGCCACGGAGCACTGTGGTGACGGGACTGCACTCGGTCTGTCCGAAGGACGTGCTCAGCTCCGCCCCTGGGAAGGTGTCGATCAGGGTGCGCAACAGGGTCGTCGAAGCGGGTGCGCCGCCCCATGCGATGGCTGTCAGCGCGGACAGGTCGCGCTCGGCGATGCCGGGTACGGCGCAGACCGCCTGCCACTGCTGAGGGACCAGAAAACACGACGACACCCGCTCGCTTTCGAACAGTTCCACGATGGCGGCGGGATCGAACGTGCGTGACCCGGCGATCACCAGGGTGCCACCGAGATACACCGAATGCAGCAGTGCGCTGATACCACCGATGTGGAAGAGCGGGGTCGCGACAAGCCAGACCCGGCACGTGGTCGGGGTACCTGAATGAGCGATTCGACTTGTCACCTGAACGAAGAGATTGTGGTGGGTGAGCACCGCGCCTTTCGGCCGTCCGGTGGTGCCGGAGGTGTACATGATCAGCGCCGGCGTCCTTTCGTCCACCACCGACTCGACCGCTGGGCCGGACGCCGCAGCCAGCGAGTCGGCGTAGTCGTCAAACGGCAATTCGGCACTCGTACCCGGGCTCCCGACCATCAGGCCGCCGCGGACGGCGTCGACCGCCGGGAGGGCTGCGGAGGCCACCGCGGCGCAGTGGGTGTCTACGACGAGGAACACCGCGCCGCAATCGGCGAGCATGTATTCGATCTCCGCGGCCACACACCGGAAGTTCAGTGGCACCGCGATCGCGCCGATCCGGGTACACGCCAGTATCGCGACGACGATCACGGGATGGTTGTGCGCCAGCACCGCGACCCGATCGCCGGGCCCGATCCCGCGGTCGCCGAGGACCCGGGCCAGGCGGTTGACCTCATGGTCCAGCTCGCGGTAGGTGGTCCCGGCGCCGTCGTGGCGGATGGCGACCGCGTCCGGTGTGCGGCGCGCGTGCCGGGCCATCTGATCGCTGAGCGTCATGCCGCCGCCCGCGGATGACGAGTCTGGAAACTGCATCCTCCACTTGTATCGCGGTGCGGTGGTTAGGCTGAGTCGTTGCGCTGAATTGGTGGTACGCCGGCCCTGCAGCGGGTCGATCCGCGCCGTACTACCCCGACCCGAACGGATCGAATGATGTCTGAATCGACCGATGTCGTCCTCGCTCACACCGAGGGGCACGTCACCACCTGGACACTGAATCTCCCGGATTCCCGGAACCCGATTTCGGGGGACGATGTGGTGGAGCGGCTGGTGGAGTTGGTCGAGGCAGCGAACACCGATCCGCAGGCGCGGGTGGTGATCCTGACCGGTGCGGGCAGCGCTTTTTCGGCGGGCGGCAACGTCAAGGACATGGTCGACGGCAACGGGATGTTCGGGGGGAAGCCGCACCAGATCTATCAGGGGTACCGGCGGGGCATCCAGAAGCTGGCCCGCGCGGTGTACTCGTGCGAGCTTCCGTTGATTGCTGCGGTGAACGGGCCCGCGGTCGGCGCGGGGTGCGACCTGACGCTGATGTGCGACATGCGAATCGCTTCCACCAAGGCATTCTTCGCCGAGAGTTTCGTCAAACTCGGCATCATCCCCGGCGACGGCGGTGCCTGGCTGCTGCCACGCGCCGTGGGCGCTGCTCGCGCCGCGGAGATGGCCTTCACGGGAGATCGGGTCGACGCGGCCACCGCGCTCGAGTGGGGGTTGGTGTCCAGGGTGGTCGAACCCGATGACCTCCTGGCCGCCGCGCAGGACTTGGCTGCGAGGGTCGCCGTCAACCCGCCACATGCCCTGCGGGCGACAAAGCGGCTGCTCCGCGAATCCGGTAGGCAGGACTTCGACGGATTCCTCGAGCTGTCCGCTGCGATGCAGGCACTGTCACATCCCACCGACGATCACCGCGAAGCGCTGGCTGCTTTCGGCGAACGACGGACCGGAGAGTTCACTGGTGAGTGAGCTGCCGTCGCAGGAACAACTCGATGAGTTGCGCGGCGAGGTACGCGAGTTCCTGAACCGCTGTGTGGCCGAAGGCGTTTTTGTTCCGGCCGTCGATTGTTGGCTGACCGGCTGGGATCCGGATTTCAGTCGGATGTTGGCTGAGCAGGGGTGGCTGGGTATGACGATCCCGGTCGAGCTCGGTGGTCACGGTCGTGGATTTCTCGAACGTTTCGTGGTGACCGAAGAACTGCTCGCCGTGGGTGCCCCGGTGGCTGCGCACTGGATCGCCGATCGTCAGGCGGCGCCGACGCTGGTTCGGTTCGGAACCGATGCTCAAAAGGCTCGTTTTCTGCCGGCGATCACCGCGGGGGAGCTCTTCTGGGCCATCGGGATGAGCGAATCGGAGTCCGGATCGGATCTCGCCAGCGTGCGCACCAGGGCGATACGGGTCGAGAACGGCTGGCAGATAAGCGGAACCAAGCTCTGGACGTCGGGGGCACATCTCGCACACGGGTTCTTCGCTCTGGCGAGGACTGAACCTCTCGATCGCGAGAACCGGCATGCCGGTCTCAGTCAGTTCATCGTGATGCTCGATTCACCTGGCGTCGAGATCAGTCCGATCATCACGATGGGCGGGGACCACCATTTCAACGAGGTGCGTCTCGACGAAGTGTTCGTACCGGACGATCTGGTGCTGGGAAAGATCGGCGACGGCTGGCATCAGGTGACGTCGGAGTTGGGGTTCGAGCGCAGCGGACCCGAGCGGTTCATGTCGACATTCGGGGTGCTGGCGTCGGCGTGCGACGAGATGTCCGCGGGACGCCTGCCGGTGGACCCGTCGGTCGGCCAACTGACCGCCCGGATGTTCGGTCTGCATCAGCTCTCTCGCACTGTGGCCACTACGCTGTCGCGTGGTGAGGATGCCGATGTCGAAGCCTCCGTCGTGAAGATGCTCGGCACCAGAACAGAAGGCGACATCGTGGATCTGTTCGACCTCATGGTCGACGACAGCGGAACGGCGAGCGTCGATTTCCGGCGCAAGGTGGACGTGGGCGTGACGCAGAGGCCGGGATTCACCTTGCGCGGCGGTACCACAGAGGTACTGCGCGGCGTGATCGCACGCGGATTGGGGATGCGCTGATGAGCTCGCCCAATCACGAACTCGCCGAGCTGCTCTCGTCGCTCTTCGAACGTCATGTGGACTCCGCGCCAGAGTCCGCCGAGATCGACCGGAACCTGTGGGCAAACTTGCGCGAGACCGGTCTCGACCGGCTCACCGGTGGTCCTGACAGAGAGGGCGGTGAGGCCGGATGGGCCGAGTCCGCTCTGCTGCTGCGCGCCGTGGGGGCGAAAGCTGCCAGGGTGCCGGTCGCGGAGAACGACGTGCTGGCCGGGTGGCTCCTCGACGCGGCAGGTATCGCGGCCCACGACACCGACATTCGTGTTGCGGCGCAACTGGACTCCGTCGGTCGGTCCGGTGGCGTGCCGTGGGCGAGTGAGTCCGACAGGTTGGTTCTGTTGTGGCGCAACGGAGATGACTGGCAGGTCTCGGACGTCGTGCGGTCGGAGATTGGTGTCGAGCCCGGCCGAAGCAGGGCGGGTGAATCGCGCGATGCGGTGGTCGTAGACACCTCAGGCCTTGACGCAACCCCGGTGCCCGCCACGGTGGCAGCCGAGTATCGCTTGCGTGGTGCTTTGACGAGAAGTCACCTGATGGTCGGCGCCATGAGCCGTGTTCAGCAGGTTGTCGTCGAACACGCCGGGGCCCGCGTGCAATTCGGCCGCCCACTGGCGAAGTTCCAGGCGGTGCAGCACATGGTCGCCGACCTCGCTGCCGAGACGTCACTCGCAGATGCCACCACTTCGGCTGCCGCAGACCTGGCCGGGAGACACGGTTTCGGTGATCCGCGAACAGCTCTGGCGGTCGCGGCGTCGAGGTCGGTGACCGGTCACGCCGCCTCGGTGGTGGTACGCAACGCCCACCAGGTGCTGGGCGCCATCGGCTTCACCCGCGAGCACGAGCTGCATCGCTACACCAATAGGTTGCTCTCGTGGCGAGCCGAATACGGATCTGTCAGGTCGTGGGACGACGAACTCACCCGAGCAGCAGTCAAAGCGGGCTCAGCCAACTTGTGGACGATGGTGACGGGCGGCTGAGAACCCGGGTGGCACTTCTCTGCGTGTGAGCGGAGGGCTGGGCCGCGCGTGATGCAGTGAGGAGCGCGGGCGCGTAGCGACCACGCGACGAGCGAAGAGCGCGCAACAAGGCCCAGCCTGTAGCGAGCAATCTAGCAGAGCTCCAGGATGGTCGCGTTCGCCATGCCACCACCCTCGCACATCGACTGCAGCCCGTACTGAATGCCGTCGGCACGCATGCGATGGATCATCGTTGTCATCAGCCGTGCCCCGGAACCGCCGAGGGGGTGACCGAGCGCCATTGCTCCGCCGTCGGGGTTGAGCCGGCTGTAGTCCGCGCCGGTGCTGCGCTGCCATCCCAGGGACACCGACGCGAATGCCTCGTTGATCTCGAAGGTGCCGATGTCGTCGATCGACATCCCGGCTCGTGAGAGCACTTTGGCGGTGGCGGGGATGGGGCCTTTCAGCATGGTGATGGGATCGGCGCCGACGACCGATACCGAATGCACTCGTGCGATCGGGGTCCAGCCGTGAACCGATGCCAGTTCGCTGGTGGTGATCAGCAGTGCCGCCGCGCCGTCGGAGATCTGCGAGGCATTGCCGGCGGAGATGACGCCGTCCTCTTTGAACGGGGTCTTGAGACCTGCCAATTTGTCGATGGTGCCGCCGCGTCGAATTCCTTCGTCGGTGCTCACCACCGTGGTGGTGCCGTCCTCCGCGGTGACGGTGATCGGCGCGATCTGGTCGACAAAGCGGCCTTCATCGATCGCGGCGGCGGCTCTTTCGTGTGAATCGAGCGCGTGCTGGTCCAGATCGGTTCGGCTCAAACCGAATTCATCGGCGATCATCTCGGCACCGATGCCCTGGTTGAACGCGAAGTTGTCGTATCGCTCGCGAACCATGGGCCCGAATGGCTTTCCGTGTGCACCCTCGGCTTTCGCCGCGCCCATCGGCACCCGCGACATCGATTCGACACCGCCTGCGATCGCGACGTCGTAGTGGCCGGCGATGACCCCGGCGGCAGCGAGATGCACGGCCTGCTGCGACGACCCGCACTGGCGGTCGACGGTGAAGCCCGGTACTTCCTCGGGCCAGCCGGCCGCGAGTACGGAGTACCGGCCGATGCAGCCGGCCTGTTCACCGACCTGCGATACGCAACCCCAGATGACGTCGTCGACCCGCGCCGGGTCCAGATTGTTGCGGGCGGCCAGCGCCTGGAGAACCTGGGCTGACAGGTCCACCGGATGAAGGCCGGACAGTCCGCCTCCACGCTTGCCGACGGGGCTCCGGACGGCGTCGACAATTACAGCGTCACGCATGTGAAGTTCACTCCTGAAGGGTTGTGACGGCGAGATCGACTAGATGCCGAGGGATTTTGCGATGATGGTCTTCATGACCTCGCTGGTGCCGCCGTAGATCCTGGAGACGCGCGCATCGGCGTAGAGCCTGGCGATCGGGTATTCGGTGACGTACCCGTAGCCGCCGTGTAGCTGTAGGCACTTGTCGATGACGCGGCCTGCGCCCTCGGTGCAGAACAGCTTCGCTTTTGCGGCATCGGCCACCGACAGGTCGCCGGCGTCGTGCAGTTCCAGCGCGCGATCGGCCATCAGGACGATGGCGTCGACGTCCGTCGCGCATTCGGCCAGTACGAACTTCGTGTTCTGGAACGCCGCGAGCGGTTTGCCGAAAATCGTGCGTTCTCTGACGTAGTTGATGCCGTGCTGCAGCGCCGCCTGCGCGGACGCGGATGCCTGCAGGGCGATAGTGAGGCGTTCCTGCGCGAGGTTGTGGGTCAGATAGTTGAAGCCCTCGCCTTCGTCGCCCAGGCGGTCCGTCACCGGTACCCGGACGTTGTCGAAGTTCAATTCGGCGGTGTCGGAGGCCTTCAACCCGATCTTGTCGATCTTTCGGCCGACAGTGAAGCCTTCGGATGTCGTGTCGACACACAGGATCGTCAGCCCGGACCGGCGGTTGTCTTCGGTGCTGGCGGCGGTGCGGCAGACCACGAGGATGAGATCGGCGAGTGCGCCGCCGGTGATGAAGGTCTTGCCGCCGTTCAGGATGTAGTGGTCACCCTCCTCGGACAGCTTGGCCGTCGTGGAGATGTTGGCCAGATCGGAGCCGGTTCCGGGCTCGGTCATCGCGATCGCCGTCATGATGTCGCCCGAGACGAATCCGGGTAGCCAGCGCTGTTTCTGTTCCTCGGTCGCGTATTCGACGAGATACGGGAGGATCAGGTTCGAGTGCACCGAGTACGAGCCAAAGGTGACCCCGGCGCGGGCCGCTTCCTCGGTGACGACTGCGGTGAATTTGAACGTCTTGGCGCCGCCGCCACCGAACTCCTCGGGGGCTTCGATGCCGAGGATGCCCAGCTCGCCCAGTCTGTTGTAGAACTCGCGCGGCGGGTGGCCCTGCAGCTCCCAGTCGTGGTGCACGGGAGCGACTTCTCGACTGATGAAGTCGCGCACGACCTTGCGAAAAGCTTCATGTTCCTCGTCGAACACTGTCCGAAGCACTGCCCCTCCATCCACAGGTGCCCAGGCCGCAGGCAGTGCGACACGGTGCGAATTCGAACTTAGAGCACCTGTGGATGAAGTAAGGGCAGTATCGGTTTTCTCAGCCGAGAGGGATCTGCACGGTGCCGTTGTTGAGGCAGCCCTTGCCGGTCTGGAAATCGCCTGCGAAGCCGAGGCCGCCCACGCAGGTCGGAGCGGTTTGGCCGTTCACGGTCACCTCGCCGCCGGGGCCGGCGATGCCGATCGAGAGACCGGGGTTGACGCCGGTCATGTTAACAGTGGCTCCTTCGCCGATGGCGATGGCAGCGGGACCTGAGAAGTTGTCGCCTGCCACGCTCGCTTCGCCACCGTCGATGGTGATGGCCAGCGTGAGTCCGGTGGGACCGGAGCTGACGATGCACTGGTCGGTGGACGTCGCCTGGCCGGGAAGACCGGGACAGATGGACACCTGCGGCGGTGCAGCCGAGGCTGCGGGTGCGGCGGCGAACGCCAGCGCGGCGGTTCCGGCCGTGGCAGCAAGAACACCCAAGGTTGTACGCGCGATTCGAATCATCTGAACTCTCCTCATCATGTGCGATGTAGCGGGCTTCTCTTATTCGAAGCCGCACCTGATATGGATGGTTCCTAAACTATTGATTTTCTAAACTACCGCTGACGTTCAATCCGGCCTGCAGCGCCAGTGAGTCGAGCATCTGCTGAGCCACCCACCCGAGCGAACTCACGTCGTGCGGCAGTGCGGCCTGCTCGTAACCGATGAGGATGTAGATGGCCCAGCTGGCGAACCCTTGCGCCGTCTCGACGTCGCCGAGCAGGTCGAACGCCGATTCGTAGACGATGGCATAACGGTTCTTGTCCACCTCTTCCTGGATCGGCCGCACATCGGGGCTCACACTGCTCCAGGTGCGGATCGCCGCCTCGGCGCCGTGCGGAAGTGCCAGGCCCACCTGGATGAGCAGTCTGACCCGCTCGAAGGGGTCGGGGATGGCCCGGGCGGCCTCCATCTGCCTCACCGTCCGGGTTTTGAGCCAGTATTGGAGCAGTGCCTCGGTGTAGGCGCCCCAGTTCTTGAAGAAGTGGTAGAAGGATCCGGTGGTGACACCGAGACGGTTACACACCTCTGAGAGTTTCAGGGCCCCGTAACCCTCGTTGGCCAGGATGTCGAGCCCGGTTTCGAAGTACGCGTCGCGCGACGCCGGTGTTCCCATTGCTATTCGATCGAGAATCCGAAGGCGTCGCTGCCCTTGGTGCAGCGTGAGAGCACTCCGCGGGTCTGCGACGGGCCACAATCCCAACCGCTCACCTTCTGGGGACTCCCGGTAGCGATCTTCGGGCCGTACTCCTTGGCGATCGGCATCACCACTGCGCAGTCCACAGAACCTCCAGGAAAAATGATGACGTGCAATGCACCGTCGGGGCCGTTCACAGTGTCGCACCGGGTGCCCTCGACATCGGGCAGTTTCTTCGAATCGGGTATCGACGTCGCCGGAGGGAGCGAGGGTCCGGGCACCGCCGGGGCGTTGGAATTCTGGGCGGACGCGGTGCGGCTCGGGCTGGGGTCCGCCGGCGCGGACGACGCGGGGCCCGTCGTAGCGGATGGTGTTTCCGACGCGGTCGACTCGTCGCCACCACAGGCGGCCAGTACGGCCACCAGACCGCCGACCATCACAGCACTTCCGATGAACCGAGGTAGGCGTGTGCGCATGGCGACAACCGTATCGAACGAAACACCCCTTAGTGACCCCTGGTGACCGTGGCAGTCATGTGTGACGCCGGTCATTATCGGGATGACGAGTGACAGATTCGACAAAGTTGCACAAGCAGGAAAATTTGCAGCGATCTGCAAGTTCCGTACGCTGGCAGTCATGCAGCAGATGGGTCTACGGGAATCGAAGAAGGCAGCCACCCGGCTCGCCTTGGCGACCGCGGTGCTTCGTCACGCGGCGGACCGCGGCCTCGAGTCGGTCTCGGTGGACACAGTTGCCGCAGAGGTCGGCGTCTCGACCCGGACCTTCCACAACTATTTCTCGGGTAAAGAAGACGCACTGATCTACTTCGTCGGTGTGATGCTCGAGCGACTGGCCGAGCTCATCGAATCCCGGCCTGCGTCAGAAGTGCTCTGGGACTCGGTCGAGTACGCGCTGACCGAAATCGCCTGCAGCCCCGACGCCGAGCCCGGACAGTTCATGACCCTGATCCGCTTGCTCGAGAGCGAGCCGGCCTTGGCCGACCATCACACGCACGACGGTGTGGTCTCCGCGCAGAAGGCCCGGTTCGAAGGGGTCATCAGTGCTCGCGGGCAGCAGACGGAACTGGGTCTGATCGAACGACTCGTTTTCACGAACGCGGTCGGCACCATGCGGGTCGCGCTGGAGATGTGGACCGAGGGCCTGGTGCCGGCGGACACAGATCTACGCACGTTCCTCGGTGAAGCCTTCCGACTCACCAAAAGCGGCCTGGCCGGATCTGTTCCGGCGACGCCCCACCAAACCTGAGTTCGCACACGCGACCTCGCCGACAAACCTCCCTGTACGACCAAGAACGGAAGGACCAGCACGTGGCCACTCATCTCTATCGGATAGGCAGATGGGCTTATCTGAACAAATTCAAGATGATCGCGATCTGGTTGTTGGTGCTCGTCGGGATGGGGGTCGCCGCCGCGACGTTGTCGAAGCCCACGTCCGAGAGCTTTTCGATCCCTGGTATCCCGTCGGAAAAGGCGCAGAACCAGATGATCGAGGCCTTCCCCGAGAAGCCCAAGTTCGACGAGAACGTCAGCGTCAAGTACGTCATCAAGGCTCCAGACGGGTCGAACCTGACCGAGCCGCAGTATCAGTCCGCGATCAACACCATGGTCGAGCAGATGAAGCAGTTCGATGGGGTCAAGGCTCCTGAGGAGTCGATTGCCAATCCGTTCGATACCTTCGGAACGCAGCAGAATCCGGGTCCCGGTCGGGACGCGATCGTGCAGTACCAGGAGCAGACTTTCGGAAAGACGCCGCAGCAGGCACAGGCGGATGCGCAGGCGAGTTCACCGATCAACTCCGATGCCACGATCGCTCAGCTCGGCGCGGCCTTCGACGTCGAGGCAGCAGCGGACGTTTCCTCCACGGCTCACACCCAGATGGAGGACGTCGCGAACTCGGCGCGGGCCAGTGGTCTGACAGTCGAGATGTCGGGTACTGCGTTGCCGCAGCCGGCAATCGGGTTCACCTCCGAGCTGATCGGTATGGGCGTCGGGGCCATCGTGATGATCCTGACCTTTGCCTCGCTCGTGGCCTGGGGCATGCCACTCATCACCGCGCTCGTCGGCGTCATCATCGGCATGCTCGGTGTCACCGCGGCGACGTTCTTCTTCGACTTGAGCTCGGAGACCCCGATCCTCGCGACGATGATCGGTCTCGCGGTCGGTATCGACTACGCACTGTTCATCGTCTCGCGGTATCGACATGAGGTGCACACGTCGAAGTCCCGGGCCGAGGCGGCCGGTAAGGCCGTGGGCACAGCGGGTTCGGCAGTTGTCTTCGCCGGCGCCACCGTGTTCATCGCCCTCGCGGCCCTGTTCATCGTGAACATCCCCTTCTTGACCGCCATGGGTCTGGCTGCTGCCGGCACAGTGTTGGTGGCCGTGCTGGTCGCCCTGACTCTGCTGCCCGCGATCCTCGGGATCTTCGGCAACAAGGTGTTCGCCGGACGGCTCAAGTTCCTCAACCCACCGGACGTCACGCCACACGACCCGGCCCGTCGCCACAACGGTCAGCGCTGGGTCAACCAGGTCGTCAAGCGTCCCGCGATCTTCGTGATCGGGTCGATCGTGATCCTCGGCCTGCTCGCCATCCCGATCGGTGGGCTCAAGCTCGGCCTGCCGAACGACGGCAACGGAGACCCCAGCACCACCCAGCGCAAGGCCTACGACCTGGTCGCCGAGGGCTTCGGCCCGGGCCAGAACAACCCGTTCGTGGTGGTGGCCGACGGCAGCGGTATCGCCGACGAGGGCCAGCGGATCGAGGCCTTCAACGGCCTGGTGAACCAGATCAAGGGTGTCGACGATGTCGCCACCGCGGTCATCAGCCCGGGTGATCTGAATGAATCCAAGGACACCGCGATCATCTCGGTGCTCCCGGCCAGTGCGTCCGGCGACGATGCCACCCAGCAGTTGGTCAAGGATCTGCGTGGCCTCGAATCGAGCGTCACCGACAGGACCGGCCTGACCTATGGCGTGACCGGTCAGACCGCCATCGAGATCGACGTCTCGGATCAGTTGTCCTCGGCGCTCATCCCGTACTTGATCGTCGTCGTCGGCCTGGCATTCATCCTGCTGATGATCGTCTTCCGGTCGATCCTGGTCCCGCTCACCGCCGCACTGGGCTTCCTGCTCAGCATCGGCGCGACCTTCGGCGCCACGGTGGCCATCTTCACCAACGGCGACCTCGGCCTGGTGGGCAATCCGCAACCTTTGGTCAGCTTCCTGCCCATCATCCTGATCGGCATCGTGTTCGGTCTCGCAATGGACTACCAGGTGTTCCTGGTGAGTCGCATGCGTGAGGCGTATGTACACGGAACGCCGGCCAAGGAGGCCGTGGTCAGCGGGTTCAGTCAAAGCGCTCGCGTGGTGGCGGCCGCTGCCGCCATCATGGTCTCGGTGTTCGCCGCGTTCATGCTGCAGGACATGGTGTTCATCAAGGCGATCGGATTCGCCCTTGCCGCGGCGGTGATTTTCGACGCCTTCATCGTCCGGATGACACTGATCCCGGCGGTGCTCGCGATGCTCGGCGACAAAGCCTGGTGGCTGCCGAAGTGGTTGGACAAGATCCTGCCCAACGTCGACATCGAGGGTGAGAAACTTAACAAGACCCTCGCAGCCGAACAGGCGGAGTCCGACGAGCGCGTGGCATCGAAGGTCTGATCGTCCGCCGAGCGTTTTGCCGGGCAGGGCTGCTGACTGGGAAGATGCATCGGTGAGTGATATCGATCAAGGTCCCGACCGTACATTTACGGTCGGGACCTCTTTGTCCGGCACCCTCGGCCGTACCGGGGTGATCAGCACCCCGCACGGGCAGATCAACACGCCTGCGTTCGTGCCGGTCGGAACCAAGGCGACCGTGAAAACGGTTGTACCCGAGGCCGTCAGCGACCTGGGCGCGCAGGCGGTGCTCGCCAACGCGTATCACCTGTACCTGCAGCCTGGCCCCGACATCATCGACGAGGCCGGCGGTCTCGGTGAGTTCATGAACTGGCCTGGCCCGACCTTCACCGACAGCGGCGGGTTCCAGGTGATGTCGCTCGGCGCGGGGTTCAAGAAGGTCATCGCCATGGATGTGACCGGCATGCAGAACGACGAGGTGATCGCCGAGGGCAAGGAGCGCCTGGCCAGGGTCGACGATGACGGCGTCACCTTCAAATCGCATCTGGACGGGTCCACCCACCGGTTCACCCCGGAGGTCTCGATGCAGATCCAGCACCAGCTCGGAGCCGACATCATCTTCGGGTTCGACGAGCTGACCACGCTGATGAATACCCGTGATTACCAAGAGACCTCGCTCGAGCGCACCCGTTTGTGGGCAATCCGCTGTCTGGCCGAGCACAATCGCCTCACCGCGGCCCGTGCTCATCGGCCGATGCAGTCCCTGTGGGGCGTGATCCAGGGTGCGCAATACGAGGACCTGCGGCGCAAGGCGGCTCGCGACCTCGTGGCGATGAGCGACATCGACGTCGCCGAGGGTGGCCGGGGATTCGGTGGCTATGGCATCGGGGGCGCGCTCGAAAAGCAGAACCTGGGGACGATCGTCCGGTGGGTCAACGAGGAACTGCCGCAAGACAAGGCGCGGCATCTGCTGGGGATCAGTGAGCCCGACGACATCTTCACCGCGATCGAGAGCGGCATCGACACCTTCGACTGCGTGTCTCCGTCGCGGGTTGCGCGCAACGGGGCCATCTATTCACGCGATGGCCGCTACAACGTGACCAACAGCCGCTTCCGCCGAGACTTCCGTCCGCTGGACCCCGAGATGGACAATTACACAACGCAGTACACCCGCGCGTACATCCATCACCTGTTCAAAGCCAAAGAAGGCCTGGCAGCAACCCTCTGCACCATTCACAACGAACATTTCATCGTGACGTTGGTGGAGCGGGCGCGCCAGGCCATCATCGATGGCACCTACTACGAATACCGGGACGACTTTCTTCGTCGGTACTACGCGGGCACCAAGAAGGCGTGAACTAGCCGGTTCGGACGACGGTGGTTCCGCCGGCGAACTTGTCGTGTAGACCTCGGTTCCTTGGGTCGCTGTTGATGGTGACGGCGATGGCGATCACCAGACCAATCCAGGCGAGGATGGCGATAATCCCCAGAATGGGAAACCAGGTGAGGACAAAGAGGAGCATCCAGCTGTTTCGCTTGGCCGATTCGTCCGTCGTGGTCCCGTCGGACGACTGCTCGGTACGATTTGAAGCGGCAGGGCAACTAAAGTTCGTACGTTCATACTACGGTCTTACCCATATCCAGTACGTAATTCGCTGTTAGGCTGACTATCTCGTTCAAGCTCCCTGATCTGTGAGATGGGTCCGCCCGCGAGATGCTCTAAACCGGGTCAACCGTCGCTGAATGATGGTGGACTGTCCTCTCAGTCGTAAGGAAGTCGGCATGGCGAAGAAATCTATCGAGTCGCTAATGACCGCGGGCACTCGTGGAGAATTGCTTTCAAGTTGGCCGATTGTGCAATCGGCACGCAAGAACGACGCCGGCATAGTCATCGGGGTGTACGCAGCAGCGACTCTCATCTCACTCGTGATCAGCGTATTCGTCTACTCGGCGAACGATGCGCTCCTTCTCGACTTATTCATGTACGCGGCCTGGGCAGGACTTGCCTATTTCTTCATTGCGATAGGGACGAAGCTTTCGCACAACATGGCGGTTTGGGGAATCGCACTTGTAGGCGGCGTACTAGCCGTAATTAAGGTTATTGGCGCGATCATTGGCGCCGCCACGATCAATACGGCGAATAGGATTCTGGATGGCACAGACATCGACGTGCCAGGCACGGGCACATACGTCTTCCGCATGTTTGTCTTCGCTGCTATTGCTGCAGGTTGCATCTACGCCGTCGTCAAAATGAACCGCGGGATTCAAGCTTCAACGCGGATGCCTCGGGCTACCATGCAGCAGGACGAACGGCCACAATAGGCGCGTCTCCCATAAACCGCCGCGCTGGGTATTGCTCGGTCGAGAGCAACCTCGGCCGTTTGGTCCCAAAATATCTTCAAGTTAAGTGGTCACGCTTTCGAATGGAGGTCGTGAACGCGGTGACCCCGGAGTTCGTGCGCGTTACTCGCGAAATGGCAAAGAAAATGATGAGGAGTGCGACCTCGCTGAAACTGTTTCTGAATGCAGCCCTCATATTGACCTCCCGGTCGGGTCTGGGTTGGGGCATTCGTGGCGGTCCTCTGCCTTCGGTCCGACGGCGAGACCGATTTGTGGGTCGCAAACTCGCTTGTAAGAGTTCGCTAAGCGGTCCGGTAGGCGAAGTCTTGAGCAAGTGCTCACCCTCAGTTCGGCATCAGGTGTAACTCCGATAGGTCCTGACCGCCGTGCCGTCTAGGCGTCAGGTTATCTCGAACGTCCAGTCATACTACTTTCAGGATTGGTTAATTATGCAAGACAGATTCCGGTTCCGGTGGGTCACTTTCGTAGCGCTGTTTCTAGCCGTGACGGTGTCCGGGTGCTCGTCCGCTCCGGAGGAGGCTCCGGCAGCGCAATCGAGCACAACGGCCGCGCCATCTTCCCTGCCTGCGGGCAAGTCTGTGTTGCCCTCGACTACACAGACCTCGCAGAAACCTCCTGAAGTCGTCGACCTAGACATCACCGGAATGGCGCAGGCCATGGGGACTATCTATAAACCCTGCAAGGAGGGCCAGTCATCGTTCAGTCCCCCCGCGGTGTTTGACACTAAGACCGGGAGATTATATAGCCCACCTGTGCCAACAGTCCCCACGGGTTCGCAACTGACCGCTAACAAATGCGTCCTGGCCGGCACTCCTGACAATATTGTCGTCCTCTATTTCTGGACCTTCCACACGCCGTCATCTGGTTTGCAGCCAGAGAGTTCGACAACAGCAATTACGGCAATAGGGGTAACGGACAAAAACTTTCGAAAAGAAGCCATCATATCGCCAGAAATTTACGGACTGCCGACACAGATTTTCCCAACGGAGGGTGCAACAGTCGCTCGTTATTCCGGTGGTGCCGGCGCAATCGTTGCCTTCAGTCCAGCAAGTCTTGCTGTCGTCTGGCGCACGCAGGACGACGGCGTGAACTTCGACTACGACCGAAGCACATTCTTGGTACAGCAGTCCCTACCTGAAACGCGGGTAATAATTCGAGATGCAGCGAGCGGTCGAGTTTTGCTAGATAATATCGATGAATCGTATATAACTAACACAACTTCAGATCCCCACTCGATGTCAACCGGATACTTTATTGAAAGGTATCGGCCTAAGAACAATTCTGTCTACTACTTCAACCCCGAGAATGGGAGTACTATAGAACTGGGTGTAGATCAACCTGCGGTTACAGAGCAGGTTGATGAGACTCTCCTTGTAAACATGCCGGGGCGCGAGGGTCCTGAGTCGCTCAAGCTGTACGATATTGGGTCGGGGTTGACGTTATTCGGTGTCGAAGGCGCCGACTTCGCTGGGATAGCTGACTATCGTTTCGCAAACTACAGAAACTATCTATACATAGCGAATGATTCGGATTCTCCTGTCATCGACGTCACTACCCGCAAGAAGTTGAGCGATGGTTGGAGAATTCGTCCTGTGCAGGACGTCGGAGATGAATGGGTATTGGTCCAAAAGGGTCGAATGGATACGGAACAGTGCTTCTTTGCGAGTGTTCCAACTTCGTGTACTGACCAGGACGGTTATACGCTTCAACGCGTCGGCAGCAATGGTTACCAAGGGCCCTTCTATTAGGCGGTTGCAGATAATCAAGCTTGGCATGGACCCAGTCCTGCTAGGAGGCGGCGCGGGCATCGTCGAAGAGATAGGTCTGGGCGGAGGCCAATGCATTGTTAAACGTACGGTTGAACCGTTCGGCTCTGCCGCTTGGTCTGCGGCCGGTACGGCCGAGTCCGTTTATGTATGATGCCGCCACCGGATGTTTCGGTGAATAGCAGTGAGCGGTAACAAGATCTGTAGTCAGTGAGGACCCGTTGGACGACGATGTCCATGAGGTTGAAGTAGGTGTTGGCGCGGATCCAAAACGCCAAGGCAGTCTCCTTCTTCTTCTCATCGCAAAGGTTCTCAGAAAACCCCAGCCGGGAGTGGTCGTCGACGGTGCGGTGAATCAACGCGTAACCCTTCCGAGTGTGGTAGCGGTTGGCCCCCCGGCGTCCGACCTTGCGGTGGCCGCCGCAGTCGGGGATCCTCCCGAGCTTTTGATGTCGATGGACCAGATCGCTCGGCAGCGCATCATGTTCGTAGAGAACCGGCTTGGGCGTTCGCATCGGCAGGCTGGTGCTCCGGTCCAGATACCGCAACGAGGGCATTTTGAAACGTCGTGGGGCCGCTCCGACGGTGCTACGGGGTAGAGGTGCAGGTGGGAGGCGATGCGGTGTGGTCCCCAACGGCGTGTGAACCGCAGGTTGATAATTCGCCGTTCGGTCTTGGTCGGAGTGCGGCACGGTAGCGATCGGCCCACTTATTGGCGGTGGTCGGTGAGCACTGGAACCGTTCGGCGGCCCGCCGGATCGTCCAACCGTCAACGACGATGGTCATCGCGAGTTTCATTCTGCACTTAGGGGCGAGCAAGGCATTAGCGTGGGACACGAGGACCTGTTGCTAGTCGCTGTAGTTGTGGTGACCACACCGACCGGCGGTCCTGACCTATCTACCGCAGCCACACCGTGCACAACCTTCCTGGCCGTCGCAACTAGGCGGGCTTAACGACCTTGGTGCCGCCTGCAAACTTGTCGTGCCAACCCTGATTGAGCGGATCGCTGCTGACGGTGATCACGATAGCGATCACCAGGCCGAGCCAGATGAGACCGAAGACTAGAAAAACAAAGATGATTGGTAACGCAGTGAGAGCGCCAGCCAGCATGAAAATGTTCCTCTTCGCCGATTCATCGACGGTCGGGATGCCGCCCTGTGCTCCGAGCACTGTGAGGCTCAGTACTTTCTTGCCAGGGGTGGCACCGCCCTGTTGCGTCTCAAAGTAAATGAAGTAGTAGTAGCCAGCGAACGCGAGCAGAACCGCCACAGCTAGTGCAAGAAGAAGCGGTGTGAAAAGCAAAAATATGAAGGTGACTACGTGTACCGGTACATACACGATGATGGCGTCGATGACTCGCGCACCGAAACGTATACCGATTTCGGCGTTGCCACCGGCACTGACAGCTGCCTCCTGGCCGTACGGCGAGGTAGCCGGGGGTGGGGGCGGAAAGCTCCCAGGGGAGGACGGGTAGCTGCTCTGGGGCGGCGGATAAGCGCCTGGGGGTGGGCCTTCAGGACTGTTCTTCCCCAGATTCGGGCCTGGAAGGGGATTGCTGCCTGGATCAGAGGGGTCGGGGCCTGGGTACTGCGGTCCACTCATGTCGCTAGATCCTCTCACGCGAAGTCGTGCTCTGCGGTTCGTCGATGTGGGGTGAGTGTAAGCCCGGCATACCCGCGAACAGCCGGAGTCAGAGTCGAGCGGTGGGCCCGGCTGACGTACGACTGACGATCCATCGCAGACGGAGACGCTCGCACTGGTGAGAGGCGCCGTCATGGGTGCGGCCGTCGTTGTGCAATAGCGGTTGGGTCTTTCTCGCGCCGTGAACCGAATGTTTGGTGACGTTCAGCTGTCCGAATGACTTTGAAAGTTCCTAAACCCGCTCGCCAGGGGGTAGGAGGGCACTCCGGGCGTCGGCCTGCCGTCTGGCGAACCGAGCCGGAGCTCTGACAAACGTCGTTGTCAGTCTGAGTTCTTTGGTTGGCGGGTATGACGTCGGGTGAAGAATGACAGCCTCAATGAAGTTTTCGCGGCTAATTGTTGCCTTCTGACCGATATGGTTGCCTCGAGCGCGGGGCACACCGATTGTCCGGGCCGCTCGTTGCACCGCCTCGACAACGACACAGGGAGTTTAGATGACCAGCAATTATCCCCCGAATGATGACGGACCGAATCTGAACAAGCCGGATGGCGCGAATCCGCCTCCGCCCCCTCCGGGTGGCTATCCGCCACAGGAGGGCAATTACCCGCCGCCGCAAGGCAGTTACCCGCCGCCGCAAGGCGGTTACCCGCCGCCGCCCGGTGGCTACCCTCCGCCAGGGCAGGGCCCGGGTGGATTCCCGCCCCCACCGCCTTCGTACGGCGATCCGAGTCAGCAAGGTTTCGGTGGCCAGCCCGGATACGGCGGCCAGCCTGCCACGGTGAGCGTCGGTGACGCACTCGGTTACGGTTGGGCCCGCTTCAAGGGCAATGCCGGCGTCTGGATCGGCATGTGCCTCATCGCTGTCGTGGTGTCCGGCGTGATCAATGCGGCATTCAGCTGGGACAGGTACACCAATTCGGATGATCTGACCGTGGCCGCCAGCTTCTCGATCCTCAGCATCATCGGCTCGCTGGTCTCGGTCATCGTGTCGATCATCTTCCAGGCTGCGTTCACGCGCGGCGCGCTCAGCGAAACCGACGGTGTGAAGCCCGGTTTCGGTGATTTCTTCCGATTCAAGAGCTTGGCCCCGGTCTTTGCCGTGGCCATC
Organism: Williamsia soli; assembly: GCF_017377795.1. GTDB lineage: Bacteria > Actinomycetota > Actinomycetes > Mycobacteriales > Mycobacteriaceae > Williamsia > Williamsia soli. The sequence goes on from NZ_JAFRDR010000005.1 coordinate 333,691, forward strand.
CTGGTCGGTTTGATCAACGCGGTCGCGTTCATCCTCTGCTTCCTGCCGGTCCTGATCACCGGTTACCTGCTGTGGTATTCGCTGACTTTTGTGATCGATCGGGATCTGGATCCGATTGCTGCGATCAAGGCGAGCTTCAAGTTGACGACAGACAACGTGGGCCAACTGCTCCCGCTGGCCCTGGTGTGTGTCCTGTTGAACATCGGCGGTGCGATCCTGTGCCTCATCGGTCTGCTCGTCACCATCCCGGTGACCTTGCTCGCCGGTGTCTACGCGTATCGCGTGCTCACCGGTGGGCCGGTGGCTCCCGTCGCCGCCTGATCGTCTCCACCAGTTCGGCCGGCTCGATTCGCCACGGATGCTCTGGCAGCGTCCGCGGATCGAACCGGCCGAGCATCTCTTGTGCGGAGACCTCCTCACCCGGCGCACCCAGTCCCAGTGACTCCGCGATGAGTGACAAGACCTGGTGCGCGTCGACGCCTTTCGTCGCCAGATCATCGAGTGTCACGGCGCCGTCTCGCTTTGCCAGCCGTTGTCCCTGGGTGTTCAACACCAGCGGCACGTGGGCGTAGGTCACGGCCGGCAGTCCCAACAGGTCCGCGAGATAGCTCTGTCGAGGAGCCGAACTCAACAGATCGTCGCCGCGTACCACTTGGTCGACACCTTGGGCGTGGTCGTCGATGACGACGGCGAGGTTGTACGCTGCGATTCCGTCTCCCCGCCGGAGAACGAAGTCGTCGACGTCGCCTGTGTGCACCCCCTTGACCACGTCCGTCACCGTGAACTCGTCACGCTCGCAGCGGAGTCTGATCGCGGGGGGCCGGCCGGCGTCGATCTTCGCCCGGCGAGCGGAGGTGCTGAGGTCGCGGCAGGTTCCCGGATATGCGCCTGCTGCGGCGTGCGGCGCCGTCGGCGCTTCCAGGATCTCGCGTCGGGTGCAGAAGCATTCGTACGTCAGTCCGCGCTCGCGGAGGTCGTCGATGACGGCGTTGTAGTGGGGTAGTCGCTGCGACTGCCGCATCACGGGCTGATCCCAGTCGATCCCGAGCGACGCGAGACTGTCGAGCTGGCGTTGCTCCGATCCTGGGCGGACCCGGTCGAGATCTTCCACCCGCATCACGAAGGCGCGATCAGTGGTGCGCGCAAACATCCAGGCCAGCAACGCCGTCCGTAGGTTTCCGAGGTGCAGGTCTCCCGACGGTGACGGCGCGTAGCGTCCGGCGGGGCGTTTTTCCACGGCACCGAGCCTACAAGTGGAAGTATGGAACATCATGGACCTACCAGTGATGCCCCCGGCGACGCCGATGCTGGCCAAGGCCGCTGCCAAGATTCCGGATGAGGCGGGCGCAGCGGTGTGGTCGCACGAACCGAAATGGGACGGGTTCAGGGCAATCATCTTTCGTGACGGCGACGAGGTGGTCATCGGCTCCCGCGGTGGCAAAGACCTGGGCAGGTATTTTCCGGAACTGGTCGAGGCGGCGCGAGATGAGCTGCCCGACAAGGTCGTCGTCGACGGTGAGATCGGGGTGCAGGCGGTGTTCGACGGGGTCCGCCGACTCAGCTGGGACGCCCTCTCGGTCCGGATCCACCCGGCGAAGTCACGGGTGACCATGCTCGCCGAACAGACGCCTGCGATGTTCATCGGCTTCGACGCACTGGCAGCCGGCGGGAACGACTTGACCAGGGAGCCGTTCTCCACGCGCCGCGAAGCGCTGCTCGAATCCATCCCGGGCACCGGACGGTGCCGCGTGAGCCGCGTGACCACCGATGCTGACCTGGCCCAGAACTGGTTCTCTGAGTTCGAAGGAGCCGGCCTCGACGGTGTGGTCAGCAAGCGGTTGGACGGACTCTATGTGCCCGGCAAACGGGAGATGATCAAGGTCAAACACAAACGCAGCGCCGACTGCGTGGTGATCGGCTACCGCGTGCACAAGAGCGGCACCGGACTGGGTTCGATGCTCCTGGGTCTGTATGCCGACGGAGACCTACGCATGATCGGTGGTGCGGGTGCGTTCTCGGACGCCAAGCGGATCGAACTGCAGAAGCTGCTCGAACCGATGCGACTCGACCCCGACAATGTCGCAGAGGGCGAGCCGAGCCGCTGGAAGGAAAAGGGCTCTGCGCAATGGATTCCGATCAGGCCGGAGCTCGTGGTCGAGGTCGGCTACGACCAGATGGAAGGGCCGCGCTTTCGGCACACCGTCCAGTTCGTGCGGTGGCGTCCCGACCGGGACCCCGAGAGTTGCGGCTATGAGCAGCTGGAAGTGCCGTTGACCTATGATCTGTTCGACGTGCTGGAGGGACAGGACTGATGGCCAGATCACCCGCTGAGGAACTCGACGTCGACGGCACCGCCGTCCGGCTGTCCAACCCCGACAAGATCTACTTCCCGCAGCTCGGCGAAAAGGGCGGTCGCAAAAGAGATCTGGTGGAGTACTATCGCGCCGTCGCGCTACAGGGTGCGTTGCTGACGGCGCTGCGGGATCGGCCGACGTTTTTGCAGCGCTTCCCTGATGGCATCGAGGGCGAGGAGATCTACCAGAAGCGGGTTGCGGCAAAACGTCCCGAGCATGTGCAGTCGACCTCCATCACCTTCCCGTCAGGGCGTAAGGCCGACGCCATCCGCACCACCAGCGCCCAGGACATCGTCTGGGCAGCCAACCTGGGTACGGTGACGTTCCATCCTTGGCCGACCATCGCACCCGACAACGATCACCCGGACCAGTTGCGCATCGACCTCGATCCCCAACCGGGGACCGACTTCTCCGATGCCCGCCGCGTCGCGATCGACGTGTTGCGGCCACTGCTCGACGAACTCGGACTGCACGGCTACCCCAAGACCTCGGGCGGCCGTGGTCTGCACGTTTATGTGCCGATCGAACCCAGGTGGGACTTCATCGTGGGTCGTCGCGCGGTGATCGCGCTGGCCCGTGAACTCGAGCGACGCGACAGTTCCGCGATCACGACGTCGTGGTGGAAGGAGGAGCGCGGTGAGCGGATCTTCATCGACTTCAACCAGAACGCCCGCGACCGCACGATTGCCGCCGGCTACTCCGCCCGGCGCACCCCGACTGCGACCGTCTCGACCCCGGTGAGCTGGGACGAGCTGGTCGACGTCGACCCGTTGGACTGCACCATCGCCACCGTTCCCGCCCTACTCGATCGCCGCGGCGATCCGATGGCCGACATCGATTCTCGGCGCGGCAGTCTCGACTCATTGATCGAACTCATCGAGAGAGACGAGGCCGACGGCCTGGGGGACATGCCGTATCCGCCGAGCTATCCGAAGATGCCGGGGGAGCCCAAGCGGGTGCAACCGTCCCGGGCGCGGCCTGAAGAGCCGGGTGGCGACGACTGACGGTCACGCCGTAGCGGCGGACCGACACCCAGCGAAAACACACCCCAGCTGACACAATCCGCCCATGGAACTGCTCCTTCTGGTGCTGGTGGGCGCCGTTATCGTCACCGCGTTCGCGGATCGCCGCGGCATGCAGCCGGCCTTGATCATCCTGGTGGTCGGACTGCTCATCTCCTTCATCCCGGGGTTGCCCCGGGTCGAGCTGGAATCGCACATCCTGCTCACGGTGGTGTTACCGCCGCTGTTGTATTCGGCTGCGCTGAACTTCTCATTCCCCAGCTTCCTGCGGAACATCAAACCGATTCTGGGCCTCGGTGTGGCGATGGTGGTGGTCACCGCCTTCTCCGTGGGTTTGGTGGCAACCCTCTTCATCCCCGAGTTCACGTTCCTCCTGGCCTTGCTGCTCGGCGCGATCGTGGCACCCCCGGACGCGGTGACGGCGGTGGCGATCGGTCGAAAGCTGGGCCTGCCCAAGCGGGTCATGGCGATCCTCACCGGTGAGTCGCTGGTGAACGACGCGGCGGCGTTGTCCCTGTTCGCCATCGCGGTGTCGCAGATCGCGGGTACCCATTCGTTCATCGGTAATCCGTTGCTGCTCTTCGGATACAACGCCGTACTCGGGCCCATCGTAGGTGTGGTCATGGGATTCGGGACGCTGTGGATCCGTCGTCACCTCAAGAACCCGGCACTGGAAACGGTTCTCGGGTTCGTGGTGCCGTTCGCGGCCTTCGTTGCCGCCGAGCACCTGCACGCCTCGGGCGTGCTGGCGGTCGTGATCGCAGGCTTCGTGGTGGGGTCGGGGTCCGTGCACGCCGGGTACCAGACGAGGTTGCAGGAGCGGTACGTGTGGAATTCAGTAGACGTCCTGCTCGAAGCATTTGTGTTCGCCTACATCGGGTTACAGCTCCGGTTCATCATCGACGACCTGCGGGAGGCGCGGGAATCGCTGGTGGGGGTCGCCGTCGCATCGGTGGTCGTACTGTTCGTGGTTCTCGTGATCCGGCCGCTCTGTGTGTTCCTCATGTTCGGTCGCGGGTTGCTGAGCAGTCATATGTCCACCACTGCGGCGGAAATGGAGATCTCTGCGGGTCCGCGGGCACCTCGTCCGCGAAAGAAGGTTGCCGACAAACCCGACAGACCTCCGCGACGCTCCGGTGCGAAGTTGCGGTCGTGGCGGGACAAGATAGATCGCAGAAAGCTGACTTTCCAGGAAAGCCTGGTGGTTTCGTGGACCGGCATGCGCGGGGTGGTGACGTTGGCGGCCGCGTCAGGCATACCGGCGACGCTCGAATCGGGTGAACCGTTCCCGGAGCGATCGGCGATTCAGGCGATCGCGTTCGTGGTGGCGGTCGGGACGATCCTGATCCAGGGCACCACACTGCCGTGGATGATCGCCAGACTCCATCTGCACTCCGAAGAAGAAGAACGGTACGTCCAGCGGGAGACATCGAAAGCCGAGAGCATCGTGCACTTCGCATCGGACGGCGTCATCGAGGACTTCGTCGCCGCGCCGCCAGACGGTCTCGACTCCTCCACCGTGGACTACATCCGCACCACGGTTGCGAGGCAGTCCCGAGACGCCGAAGAGATGCCGGATCCCGAAGCGCACACAGAACGGGCCGAAACCTTCGCGACGCTGTATCGCCGTGTGCTGCAGGCGCAACGGGAGGCCCTGATCGACAGTCGCGACGCGGGTGACATCGACGATGAAGCCGTCCGTGCGATGCTCGAGCGGCTCGATCTCCAGGAGGCGGGCCTGTCGGCGCGCCTGGAGAGCCGGCTGTGATGGGCCGCCCCTGGTGCCCGCGAGTCAGTGCGCGGCGTCGAACGCTTCGATGATCGAGGCCGGCACGCGGCCACGAGCATTGACCTCGTAACCGTTCTCGCGGGCCCATTCCCGGATCACGGACACGTCGCGGGAGGGCTGGGCGGCGCGAGAGGTGTTGCGGCTCTGCCGGACCGACTCCGCTCGACGCGATATCGCGACATACTTCTCGAGCGACTCATAGAACTCGTCGGCATGCTCCGGGGAGGTGTCGAACTCGTACTGCTTGTCGCCCAGTGCCCACCGGACTGTGACGAAATCGTCGAGGACGCTCCCGTCGAGGTCGTCGATGAATTGAACGATCTGTTTCCTGGCCATTGAGCCCCCACTATTCGCGCCACATGTTGGACGTATTCGTCTCAGACGCCAGAACTATAGCAAAAGGCTCCGTAGGATCGCTTATTTCGATGCATGGGTGAAATTCTTTTCCCCGGAACCAGGAGGCGAGTATGCCGTCGAAGACCGCAGGTAAAGGGGATATTTGCGAAAGGAAAGAGAAAACCGGCGCACACTGCTCGTGTGCGCCGGCTCGGTCGTGCCCGTGGCGGAGGATAGGGGATTCGAACCCCTGAGGGCTATTAACCCAACCCGCGTTCCAGGCGAGCGCCATAGGCCACTAGGCGAATCCTCCGTCCGGCAGCCTACCGGTAATTACGTGACCTCCCAAAACCTGCCTGCTCGGAGCTCGACCTGTTGGTGGGTTTTCGCCTGTGGATCGGGCCCGCTACACTCGACAACGGATCCCGCGCGGCGTGCATCCTGTGAACTCCCCCAGGGCCGGAAGGCAGCAAGGGTCAGCGGGCTCTGTCGGGTGCGCGGGGTCCCCTACTTTGTTCGGAGCAATAACGCCGTCGAGGGTGCTCGCGCCCACAACTACAGTTCCGGGGCGAGTGATGTTCCGGGCGAAAGGCCGTCGTGAACTTTCACTCGATGAGTGCCAGCCAGCTGACCGCCACCCAAGCGGACCTGCGCGAGCAGTACCAGAAGCTCATCGAAGCCGGTCTGAAGCTCGACCTCACCCGCGGCAAGCCTTCGCCGGAGCAGCTCGATCTGTCGGCCGACCTGTTGTCGCTGCCGGGGGCCGATGTCTACCGGGATGCGAATGGGACCGATTGCCGCAACTATGGCGGTCTGACCGGCCTGCCCGAACTTCGCGAGATCTTCGGTGAGCTGCTGGGCATCCCCGCCGACAATCTGCTCGCCGGCGGTAACGCCAGCCTGGAATACATGCACGACCTGGTGATCTTCGGGCTCCTGCACGGAACCCCGGACTCGGTGGCTCCCTGGGTGCACGGCCCGATCAAGTTCCTGTGCCCGTCGCCGGGCTACGACCGGCACTTCTCCATCGCCGAGTCGTACGGAATCGAGATGATCGCGGTCCCGATGAATCCGGACGGCCCCGACGTCGCCGTGTGCGCTGAACTCGTGGCGGCCGACCCCCAGATCAAAGGCATCTGGTGTGTCCCCACATACTCCAACCCGACCGGCGCCACCTACAGCGACGAGGTTGCCCGCGCGCTGGTCTCGCTGCCCGCGGCGGCCCCCGACTTCCGGATCTTCTGGGACAACGCCTACGCCGTCCACACCCTGCTCGAGGTGCCGCCCGAACCGATCGACATCCTCGGTCTCGCGGCCGAGGCAGGCCACCCCAACCGCGTCTACCTATTCGCCTCGACCTCGAAGATCACCTTCGCAGGCGCCGGCGTCGCCTTCTTCGGGTCATCGGCGGAGAACCTGGCCTGGTATCAGCGTCATGCCGGGGTGAAGACGATCGGCCCGGACAAGCTCAATCAGCTGCGGCATCTGCGCTTCTTCGGCGACGCCGACGGCGTCCGGGAGCACATGGCCAAGCATCGCGCACTGCTGCTGCCGAAGTTCGCGTTGGTCTTGGAGATCTTGTCCGACCGGTTGGGGGATGCGAAGGTCGCGTCCTGGACCGAACCCGACGGCGGCTACTTCATCAGCCTCGACGTGGTCGACGGCACCGCCCGCCGGGTGATCGAACTCGCCAAGGAGGCGGGGATTTCGCTGACCGGTGCCGGTTCGGCATTTCCCTACAAGAGCGACCCCGACGACCGCAACATCCGCTTGGCGCCCACATTCCCCGGTATCGAAGAACTCCGTTCGGCGATGAACGGGGTGGCAACGTGTGTGTTGCTGGCTGCAGCGGACAAGTTGCTTGCAGAACAAATCTGACCCGACCCTGCCGCGACCGGCCCTGATCATCGCGGGAGCGGTGGTCCTCGGCCTGCTGGCCGTGTACCTACAGCATCTCGCGGTCCCGCTCGACACCCCTTATTGGGGTCTGTTCGGCAACCAACTCGATCTCGAGGTGTACCGGCAAGGTGCGCAGGCCGTCCTGGACGGTGACCGGCTCTACGAGGCGAAGTTCGTCGGAGTCATGGACTACACCTACGCCCCGGCGTCGGTGGTCGTGTTCATCCCGTTCGCGTTGATGACGGTCGAGATGGCGCGGGTGGTCTGGATGGCGGGCATCTTCATCGCGCTTTATTTCGTGATCGTCATGTGCTTCAAGTACCTCGGCTACCGGATCGACTGGCCGATCCGCACGTTGTCGATCGCGTTGGTCCTGGTGAGCACGCTCATGGAACCGGTTCGCACCACCATGTGGTACGGCCAGATCAACGTCTTCCTGATGTTGCTGATCATGTGGGATCTGTTGCAGGGCAAACACAGTCGTATCCGCGGGCTGGGTGTCGGTATCGCAGCCGGGATCAAGCTGACGCCGTTGATCTTCGTGCTGTATCTGGTGATCAATCGGAACTGGCGGGCGGTGTGGCTGGCCTGCGCCGGATTCGTCGGAACCATCGTGCTGGGCTTCGCGATCCTGCCGCGCGATTCGTGGCAGTACTGGACCGGCACGTTCATCGACTCCAAACGTGTCGGTGCGCCCAACACCGTGGGGAACCAGTCGATCCGAGGCGCGCTGGCCAATCTCTGGCAGACCGAGCACCCCAACGCGCTGGTCTGGATCACCCTGGCGGTCGCCGCGCTCGCACTGGGGATGGTGGCCGCGTCCATGGCCCATCGCCGGGGGCACGAGTTGCTGGCGGTGACCATGGTCGGTATGACCGGCACCGTCGTGTCCCCGATGTCGTGGGGTCACCACTGGGTCTGGGTGGTCCCGCTGCTGGTCATCGGGGTGCACATGGTCATGCAGGCGCGGCAGTGGATGACGCTGGTGTTGTCCGGTTCGGCCGTCCTGGGCCTGTTGCTGGCGACGTTCGTCTGGCGGACCTATCGCGGGTTTCCGGTCACCCAGATCGACCGCATGGTCCCCGATGCCTACTACACGGGCCTGTTCCACAAGTTCGGGATCCCCTGGCTGCGGTGGTTCACCTACGACCCCTACAACTGGGTTTTCGTGGTGGCGGCGATTGCCGCCGTCATCTGGCTGAAATCTCAGTCGCCGGTGGTGCGGCCCGTGGAGGTCCGGGCGCGCTAGCATCACCGGCAACGGGGTGAGGAGTTCAGGCGTGGTTACAGACCAGGTGGGGACCGGCGGTAGGCGGACGGTGGATCGCGCGCGATTCCCGAGTAGCCCACTGGTGTTGGCGGCGTTCGTGGTCGGTGCGCTGATCGCGCTGTACGTGCAGGTGAAGTTCATTCCTCTCGACACCCGACATTTCGGACTCTTCAAGAACCAGGTCGATCTCGACGTCTACCGCGCGGGTGCCGAACATCTCGCCGACGGCAGGCCGCTCTACGACGTCCCGATGCTCAGGAACGGTCTCCTCTACACCTACACGCCGTTCTCGACGATCGTGTTCCAGCCCACCACCTGGGTGAGCGTCGGCATGGCCGTGAAGTTGTGGAGCGCAGCGATCTTCGTGACGCTCTATTGGGTGGTCGTCGCCTCGTTCCGGAGCCTGGGTTACCGCGTCGACTGGCGACTGCTGGCGGTGGCCGGGGCGATCGTGTGCATCTCGACGCTGATGGAGCCGGTGCGAACGACGATCTGGTACGGCCAGATCAACGTGTTCCTGATGGCCATCGTGCTCGCCGATCTGCTACGTCCAGATGGCAGTCGGCTCAAGGGAATCGGGGTCGGGCTCGCGGCCGGTATCAAACTGACCCCCGGCTTCTTCGTCCTCTACCTCGCCATCACGCGCCGCTGGCGGGCGGTGGTGGTGGCGATCGCCACCTTTGCGGTGACCGTGGTGATCGGCGCATTGGTGACCCCGCGGCAGTCGTGGAACTACTGGACCGACCGGGTGATCAACTCGGGCCGGGTGGGTCCGACCGACGCCCCGAGCAACCAGTCCATCAAAGGTGCGTTGGCCACCGTGTTCCATACGACGACGCCGAGTGACGCGCTGTGGCTGTTGCTGTCCGCGGTCGCTGTCGTGCTGGGTCTGTCTGCGGCCTACCTGGCGTACCGGCACGGCCAGGAACTGCTGGCCCTGTGCCTGACCGGGATGACGACCACCGCGGTGTCACCCTTCACCTGGGGGCACCACTGGGTGTGGTTCGTCCCCCTGCTGGTGATCGCGGTGCACCTGCCCATCGCGGCCTGGCGCAGGGGGAGCCGGACTGCGGCCGGATGGGCGCTGCTCGCGGCGCCTGCTCTGTTCGCCACCGTGTTCGTATGGCGCAACCATCTACCTGGGGGAGCGTTGGGCATGAAGCCGTTCTATGGCACCGGTATGTTCATGACGCCGTTCCCGGATTGGCTGCGCTGGTTCTCGGCCGAGCCGTATCTCTGGGTGTTCGGCGTGAGCGCCGTCAGCGCGTTGATCGTGTGGGGACCCGGCGAAGTGAGGCAATGGCGCAGGCGTGCCGCGGGCGATCACGTCCCGGCTTCTGCCTGACGCCGCGGACGTCACAGCCCGCCGGTAGTCTCGCAGCGTGGCTCTTTACCGGACTTATCGCCCTGCGACGTTTGCCGAGGTCGTCGGACAGGAGCATGTCACCGAGCCGCTGGGACGTGCGCTGGATTCGGGACGCATCAATCACGCGTACCTGTTTTCCGGACCGCGTGGTTGCGGCAAGACATCGTCGGCCCGCATCCTTGCGCGTTCACTCAACTGCGAGCAGGGCCCGACCTCGACGCCCTGCGGGGTGTGCTCGTCCTGCATCGCGCTGGCACCGGGCGGCCCGGGCAACATGGACGTGATCGAGCTCGACGCCGCGAGCCACGGTGGTGTCGACGACACTCGCGAACTACGGGACCAGGCCTTCTACGCGCCGGCAGAGTCTCGGTACCGGGTCTTCATCATCGATGAGGCCCACATGGTCAGCCCCGCCGGATTCAACGCGCTCCTCAAGATCGTCGAAGAGCCGCCCGAGCATCTCATCTTCGTGTTCGCGACCACAGAACCGGAGAAGGTGCTCGCGACAATCCGCTCGCGGACCCACCACTATCCCTTCCGGCTGCTCGCACCGACGGTGATGCGGGGTCTCCTCGAAAACATCTGTGCCAGCGAACAGGTCAAGGTCGAGCCGACGGTCTTCCCGTTGGTCATCAGGGCGGGCGGCGGTTCGCCCCGTGACTCGCTCAGCGTGCTCGATCAGCTGCTCGCCGGAGCAGGACCGGAGGGTGTCACCTACCAGCGCGCCCTCATGCTCCTGGGTGTCACCGATGTCGCGCTGATCGACAATGCGGTCAATGCGCTCGCCGACCACGACGGTGCCGTGCTGTTCGGCACGGTCGAATCGGTGGTCGACGCAGGCCACGATCCCCGACGCTTCGCAGTCGACCTTCTCGAGCGACTGCGCGATCTGATCTTGATGGAGGCAGTCCCCGATGCCGCAGAGCGCGGGCTGGTGGAGGCTCCTGACGACCAGGTCGAGAGAATGACCGCTCAGGTCGCCAAACTTGCCCCCGGCACGCTGGCCCGGTTCGCCGAGACCGTGCACGCAGCGCTCGGAGAGATGCGGGGCACCACCTCACCGAGACTGTTGCTCGAGGTGATGTGCGCCCGCATGCTGCTGCCCGCGGCGTCCGACTCGGAATCTGCGGTGCTGCAACGTATTGAGCGCATCGAGGCGCAGTTGGCCGGTGGCGCGCCGATACCGTCGGCAGGGGTGGCGAAGGCGGGAGCTCCCGCTCCCCTCCGGACATCGGCTCCTGCACCTGCGCCCGCGGACGATCCAGCCGCAAAGTTCGTCCGCCCCTCCCAGCGCAAGCCCCAAGAGGACAAGCCGCACGAGGACAAGGCTCAGGCATCCGAGACCGAACCGGTCCCGTCGCCTGCGCCTACCCCTGAACCGGTGTCGACCCCTGCGCCGGCGCCCACCCCGAAACCGGTACCGACGCCTGAACCGGAACCTGCTCCAGAACCCGAGACCACCCCAGAACCCGAGCCAACCCCCGAACCCGAGCCAACCCCCGAACCCACCCCGGAGCCCGTCCCGGCATCGGAACCCGATATCCCGCTGCCGCCGGAACCGGATGACGAACCGGAGCCGGCACTCGAACCCGATCGGGAGCCTGTCGCCGCGGCTCCGGCGCCCCCTGCCGCAGCCGGCCCGGATCTGGCCGCGGTGCAGGCGAAGTGGCAGGAGGTCCGCACTGCGGTCCGGACCGCCAACAAGGTCACCGAGGTGATGTTGTCGGGAGCGTCGGTCCGCGGTGTCGACGGCAACACTCTGATCCTGAGTCATGAATCAGCGCCACTGGTCGAGCGTTTGAGTTCGAAGCACGCGGTCGACGTCATCACCTCGGCGCTCCACTATGTGTTCGGTGGAACGTGGCAGGTGTCGGTGCATTCCGCGTCGTCGCTGCCCGCCGAACCCAAGCCGGCTGCTGCGACTCCCACCAAGGCCCGCAAACCCGAGGCGAAGCAGCCCTACGTTCGTCCCAGCCGGGGTGGTGGCGGTGCCGCCTCGAATGCCGGAGACAGCGAGCCGCCCGAACCGGAGCCTGAACCGGAACCTCTTCCGCCGGAACCCGAACCCGTCAGCGATGAAGACCTCACCGACGACGAGCGAGACGAGATGATCGCCACCGCACGCGATTCCAAGCCGGACCCGCGGCAGGACCCCGAACAGATCGCCATCGCGCTGCTGGCGACCGAGTTGGGCGCGAAGCCGCTGCTCTAGCCCTTCCGACAAAAGCACACGGTGCAGTCATAGGCACACGTTGCAGCGTGTGCCTATGACTGGACGATGTGTTTGTGTAGTCCTACTGCCCGCCGGTGAAAGAGATGCGCACCGAGACCGGATCGCTCTGCAGGGCCCGGAACGAGGCTGCGGTCAGTGAGGCGAACACCGGATTGGGCGCGAAGGTCCGTACCCGCTTGGCGACGTCATCGTCGTGAACGAATTCGGCTGTGCCGCTTCGCCATTGTCGTCCCTGCTTGATGCGCACCGCCTGATTGGCGTTGATGTTGTTCGCCCAGCCCGACCGCGTGCCGTGCTGGCTGATCACCCAGGCGCCGGTCTCGTCGAACGCCGCCGAGACGGGCACGGTTCGCCGCCGGCCTGTCCGGCGTCCGATTGTCTCGAGTTCGGTTGCGAAGCTGGTGGTGATGCCGATCCGCGTCAGTGAGGCCACCATCGGGTTCGCGACGTACCTGCCGACGGCGCGTTCGATCCGGAACTTGCGAACGGCCTTTTTGTCTGAGGCGCCGAGGTGCCCTCGCTGGCTACGAAACGCGTCGATCCCGTTGCGTCGGACGGTGGTGATCGCTGTGCGCCACAGTGGTCGATGGGGATCAGGGTCGCCACCGGCCCCCATCGTATGCAACTGATCGGTGTGCCACTGCAGATCCAGGGCGCCGTTAAGGGCCTTGACCTGCGCGGTGCCGGTGAGGCGACGCGGCAGCGGGACGGATCGGTGCGTGGTCGGCAGCGTCGCCGAGGTATCCGCCAGAACGCACTGTGCCGCGTTGGGGGCCAAGGCTGTCGGGCGTCCGAGACCGACTATGTCGCAGGAACCCGAGGCGATGGCTTCGGCCATGCCGGTGTGCGTGCGGAAGCCTCCGGTCACGGCCAGGGGTACGTCTGCCGCGACTTCGCGAATCGTCTCGGCGTAGTCGAGAAAGTAGGCCTCGCGGGCACGGGTTCGCGCCGACACCGCCGGACGGCCCATCATCGCCGGTGATTCGTAGCTGCCACCGCTGATCTCGATGAGGTCGATTCTCTCCGCGGCGATCATCTCGACCACCGTGCGTGACTCCTCTTCCGAGAATCCGCCCCGTTGGAAATCGGCTGAGTTCAGTTTGATGCCGACGGCAAAGCCCGGGCCGACGGCTTCGCGGACCCGCCGGATGATCTCCAGCACGAACTGTGCGCGGTTCGCCGTTGATCCACCCCAGCGGTCGGATCGCGTGTTGGCCAGGGGTGAGAGGAACTGGGAGATGAGATAGCCGTGAGCGCCGTGGATCTGGACGCCATCGAACCCGGCGACCTCGGCGATACCGGCCGAGACGGCGAACCGCTCGATGATGTCGCGGATCTCGGTGTCGGTCAGCTCGCGGGGAGTGGGGATGCCTGGGATGTCCAGTTTGACGGCCGACGGGGCGACGGTCGGGCCGTCGGTGGTGATCGGATTGGCCTGCCGACCAGGGTGGTTGAGCTGCATCCAGATCGGGGAGCCGCCGTCCTGAGCGGTCTTGGCCCAGCGCTGGAATGCGTCGAGGTCGATGTCGTTCTCGAGGACGACGTTGCCCGGTTCACCGAGATACCGTCGATCGACCATCACGTTGCCGGTGACCATCAGCCCGTAGTCGCCGGCGCCCCAGCGTGCATACAAGCGTTCGAGGCGGACATCGGGCGCGTGGCGCGTTGTGCCGAGTCCCTCGCTCAGTGCCGACTTCATGATCCGGTTCGGAAGGGTCTGGCCGCACGGCAGAACCAGTGGCGTCGACAGCGACACGGTCTCGGTCATGTTCGGGGCTCCATCCGTGGGTATAGATCAATCGTTCTAATTGGGCTCACGGTAGTAGAACGAATGGTCCATGACAAGGTCCCTGGTCCACAAACCCACTCGAAACAGTCAAACCCACCTGTTGCATTGCAACAGGTGGGTTTGACTGGAACTGCTGTGTTTGTGGGGCTAAGCGTTCCACCATGGGCGCAACGGCAGGTCGCCGTTGCCACCCTTGTCGTCGAGCTTGACCGCGAGCACCTGATGCAGCTGGATGATGTTGCGGTCGAAGCCCAGACGGCATGCCGCCATGTACAGACCCCAGAGGCGGGCCGTACCCTCACCGACTTCATCGAGTGCCCCGTCCCAGTTCGCCACCAGATTTCTGTTCCAGTCGCGCAGGGTCATCGCGTAGTGCTCGCGAAGATTCTCCTCGTGCACCACCTCCATCGCCCCGATGTCTTGGATCGCGGTGATGATGGTGCCTGATCCCGTGAGCTCCCCGTCGGGGAACACATAGCGGTCGATGAACGGGCCGGCTTTGCCGCGGCTCCGGTTGTCTGGCCGAGTGATGCAGTGGTTCAACAAGATTCCGCCGTCGCGCAACTTCGCGCGGATGAACTTGAAGTACGAGCGGTAATTGTGGATGCCGATGTGCTCGGTCAGGCCGATCGACGACACGGCGTCGAACCCGGTTTCGGTGATGTCGCGGTAATCGCTGTGCCGCACTTCGGCGAACTCGCCCAGGCCCTGATCGATGATCGCCTGCTGCGCCCACTCGGCCTGCTCGGCAGACAAGGTCACACCGATCACGTGGACTCCGCGGCGAGCAGCGTAACGGACCATCGAACCCCATCCGCAACCGATGTCGAGCAGTCGGTCGCCGGGCTTGAGCTTCAGCTTCTCGAAGATGAGCCGGTACTTGTTCTCCTGCGCTTCTTCCAGCGTGGCCTCGCGATTCGGGTAGCACGCGCAGGTGTAGGTCATCGACGAACCGAGGACGTACTCGTAGAACGTGTTCGACACGTCGTAGTGGTAGTGGATGGCCTCGGCGTCACGGGTTTTGCTGTGCCGCAGTCCTTCTGCGATGCGGCGCCACCGGGGGAGCTGTTCCTGCGGCGGCGGTGCGATTGGCTTGAAGTGTTCGAGGCCGATCGACCGGGTGATCTGCGCCATCGTACGTGCCGAAGGCCGATGGAAGCTGATGTCCTCGGACAGGGCCTTCAGCGCGTCATACGGGTCGCCGCCGTGGGCGCCGTGCAACTTGAGGTCGCCCGAGATGTAGGCACGCGCCAGCCCGAGATCGCCGGGAGCTGTTGCCAGATAGGTCAATCCGCGTGGGGTCACCAGCTCGACGCCGTATTCGGCGTCGGCCGGGCCTGCGGAGCTACCGTCGTACGCCGTCACCCGCACCTTGAGATCCCCGCCGGCGACCGCCTCGACGACCTCGGCGAGGCTGAGCTTCGGGCCGACCACTGACGTGGGGGAGAGGTCGCCTTCTTTGAATGTGGTCACTGACGTTGCACCGCCTTTGCGTAGAGGTCGAGGAGCCGCGACCCGGGATCGTAGTGTTTCTTCAGTAGGCGGTAGGGCTCGCCGCCGTAGAGTTCGTCGAACTCCTCTTCGCTGTAGAACGATTCGGAGTAGAGAGATTTGTGACCGTCGAGTTCGGACACCTTGATCTCGATCTGCCGATTGGCGTACCCGTCGGGTTTGTCTGCCCGCTTGGGCACTGCTGACCAGAACCCGATGTTGACGTACGTGCGGTGCGGTTCCAGGGGATACAGCGGCCACGGCCGATTCGAGTCGGCGCCGGCCGGAGACGGATCGCGGAGCCGCAGCGGGCACAACCAGATCGGCTCGATGGGGATGTTCTCGAGGAACCAGGCCGTGAACTCCGCGGTCCGCTCGATGGGAACCTCTATGTCCTGGACCACCCGCTCGCCCGGCGGTTCACCCTTGCGGGCATTGAGCTTGTCGCCGATGTCGAATCGGTGGTCGAGCGCGATGAGCTTCCAGTAGAAACTGCTGCGCAGCAATTGTTTTGGCCAGAATCGGCGGATCCGGGGATTCTGGGCACCGAACGCACGTGAGCACCAGAACCAATCCGTGTCCCACCGCCACAGGTAGTCGGCGATGGTGAGCCGGTCACGCAGTGGAGTCGAATCGGCGCCGTGCTGAATGGAGCGGTAGAAGATCTGGTCGCCTGTGTAGTCGCTGACCGGACCTGCATCGGCGCTCTGCCGACCGAGGACGAGGTAACTCTCCGTTGCCGAGAAAACAACGCCGTCAAGGTAATCGACCCGTTCACCCTGAAAATGCCGGTCGTCGACGATCTGGTTCATGGTCTCTTGCAGAGTCTGTAGATCGGAGAACCGGACGTGGCGGAGCTCGACAAACGGTGCGACCTCCTCGAGTTCGATCTTGAGTCTCGTGGAGTAACCCAGGGTGCCGTACGAATTGGCGAAACCGAAGAAGAGGTCGGAGTTCTCGCTCGTCGCCGAGGTGGTGACGATCTCGCCGGCGCCGGTGAGGATGTCGATCTCGAGGACTGATTCGTGCGGCAGCCCGTTGCGGAATGAGGTGGACTCGATCCCGAGGCCGGTCACCGCGCCACCCAGGGTGATCGTCTTGAGCTGCGGCACCACTTTCGGGGCGAGCCCGTCCGTGAGGGTGGTCGCCACCAGTTCCTCGTAGGTGCACATGCCGGCGACGTCGGCCGTCCGGGCTTCGGTGTCGACCGAGATCACTCGATCGAGACCCGATACGTCGAGGCCGGGAAACGGGTTCTTGGCGCGTTTGCGGAACAGATTCGAGGTTTTCTTGGCCAGGCGAACCCGGCCTTCGGCAGGGATCGCCCGGTAGCTGGCCAGCAGTTTCGCCACACCCTGATCGAACACGTCGCGACCTGATTCGACCCCTCTTACCTTCGGCACAGGTAAGAGCCTAGGACTACTGTCCAGTACTTGCCACTTCGTTGCGGGACCGCGCCGCATATGTCCGTTTGTGGACCGCCCGGGAGCCGGTCGGGCGTGTTCTGGCAGGCTCTGGGGTGAATTGCTCGCAACCCGGAAGGTGATTTCTTCGTGGCACAGGTAACCGCATCCCAGTCGATCGACATCAATGCCGCACCCGAGCAGGTCCTCGTCGCCCTGTCCGACTACCAGACCGTGCGCCCGAACATCCTGCCCGGTCAGTACCTCGACTACGCGGTCCTCGAGGGCGGCGTCGGCGCAGGCACCGTCGCCACATGGACGCTGCAGGCAACGAAGAAGCGCTCCAGGAACGTGCAGGCTTCGGTGGATCTGGTCGGCTCGACCATCACCGAGACCGACGCCAACTCGTCGATGATCACCACCTACCAGGTGCAGCCGGCCGGGTCAGGCGCCAAGGTCACGACCGTCACCACCTGGCAGGGCGCAGGCGGGATCGGCGGCTTCTTCGAGAAGACGTTCGCGCCCAAGGGGCTTGCCAAGATCCAGGCCGAGCTGCTCGGCAACCTGAAGTCCCACGTCGAACGCGGCTGAGTCTGTCGCGAGGGACAGGCCGGTTCGGTGAGGAACCGCAGACCGGCGCCCTTGCCGCTGCGCGACGGGGTCGATGCGACCCGGGTCGTGCTGCGTAGCGATGAGGGCACTGTTTGTGATGCGATGCTCGCGGCACCGGCGTGCGTAGGACTGACGGCAGCTGAACTCACCGCCCGTGCCGAGCTCGGTCAGGTGCTGGACGTGAGCGGCGAACGAGTCGACCTGTCTGCGCCCGCGACACCGGGACGTCCGATCTATTTCTATCGCGACCTTCCGACCGAGACCGAGATCCCTTTCGAACTCGACATCCTCCACGCCGATGACGACCTCGTCGTCGTCGACAAGCCCCACTTCCTCGCGACGATGCCGCGTGGAGCGCACGTGGTGCAGACAGCGCTGGTGCGCCTGCGCAGGCTCTTGGACAACCCGGCGCTCAGCCCTGTGCACCGGCTGGACCGCCTCACGGCTGGGGTGCTGATGTTCAGCGCCCGACCCCAGGCCCGGGCCCCGTACCAACAGCTGTTCGCCGATCGCCTGGTCAGCAAGGAATATCGGGCCCGCGCACCCATCGCCGAAGGTCTCGACCTCCCGATCACCGTGCGCAACCGGATCATGAAAGACGCCGGTGACCTGCGCGCCCGGCTCGAGCCCGGTCCCGAGAACGCCATCTCGACGATCGACCTGGTCGACACGTCCGGTGACCGCGGGATCTACCGTTTGCTGCCGCAGACCGGACGCACCCACCAACTGCGTCTGCACATGTCCGAACTCGGTGTTCCGATCGACGGAGACCCGCT
The DNA here is from genome assembly GCF_017377795.1 of Williamsia soli. Classification (GTDB taxonomy): domain Bacteria; phylum Actinomycetota; class Actinomycetes; order Mycobacteriales; family Mycobacteriaceae; genus Williamsia; species Williamsia soli. The sequence continues at coordinate 352,031 of NZ_JAFRDR010000005.1, forward strand.
GTACCCCCAGGTGCGACCCGACGTCGCGGCCGCGCCCGATCACGGCGACTTCTCAGAGCCACTGCAGCTGCTGGCCTACGCTGTGGAGTTCGACGATCCGTTGTCCGGCGCGCGCAGGCGGTTCGTCAGCGGCCGTTCACTCGGCTGAACTGCATCGACCCCGGGAGGTAGCCCCATGGCGATTGTCGTCTCCTACGACCACTACGAAGACCTGCGCTGCGAGGTGGTCGTCTTCCTGGACGACGAGACCGGGGACTGCTTCCAGATTCAGTGTGACCTGCCCGCGACCCCGGGCTCGTACCAGATCAGCGCGGGTGTCGGTCCACCCGTGGAGCAGGGTGTCCTCGCCTGGCAGCGCACCGGTGACGGGTTCGGGTTCGCCCTGTCGGCCAAGGCTGCGGCGATGTTCGGAGGCAACGCGCGACTGCACTTCGAGGTGGAGCCATCCGGCGGCGATACCATCGACAGCATTGCCGCTCATCTCGAGAGAATGATGCGCCTGCAACAACACGAACGCCGAGAGTGAAGAGGACGCAGTGGAACCAGACAACCCGATGGCCGGACTTCTGCAGCAAGCTCAGCAGATGCAGCAGCAGTTGCTGGCGGCGCAGGCTGAGATGGCAGCGGCAGAGGTCACGGGCACCGCAGGTGGCGGCCTTGTCAGCGTGACCGGCAACGGCACCGGCGAGGTGACCGCGGTCGCGATCGATCCCAAGGTGGTCGATGCAGATGACGTCGAGACCTTGCAGGACCTGATCGTCGGTGCGCTTGCTGATCTGAACACCAAACGCGATGCACTGACCCAGCAGAAGATGGGTCCACTCGCCGGCGGCCTGGGCGGCGGTTTCCCGGGCCTGGGCGGATGATTCTTCCGTGTACGAAGGACCGATCCAGGATCTGATCGACGAGATGGCCAAGTTGCCAGGGCTCGGTCCGAAGGGTGCGCAGCGGATTGCGTTCCATTTGCTGTCCGCGCCCGCCGCCGACATCAACCGGCTGACAGCGGCGTTGGTGCACGTGCGCGACGACGTCGTCTTCTGCGAGGTGTGCGGCAACGTCTCGGCTCAGGTGCGGTGCCGGATCTGTCGGGATGCCCGGCGCGATGCCAGCAAGATCTGCGTGGTCGAAGAACCCAAAGACGTGCAGGCAATCGAACGCACAAAAGAATTCACCGGTCGGTATCACGTACTCGGTGGCGCCCTCGACCCCCTCGGGGGCATCGGACCGGACCAGCTGCGGATCCGGGAGTTGTTGCGGCGCTTGGCAAATCAGGAAGACGGCGTCGACGTGAGCGAGATCATCGTCGCCACCGACCCGAACACCGAGGGTGAGGCGACGGCGACGTACCTGCAACGCATGCTCAAGGACTTTCCCGGATTGTCCGTGACCCGGTTGGCGTCGGGCCTGCCGATGGGCGGTGACCTGGAGTTCGCCGACGAGTTGACGCTCGGCCGGGCGCTGTCGGGCCGCCGGATACTCACCTGAGGCCGGTGTGACCGACGATTCGTGGATCGACATCTTTGCCCGGCAACTGAAGTCGGGAATCGTCGCCATCGACGGACCCTCGGGTGCCGGGAAGTCGACACTCGCGGACGCGCTCGTGCGGACGCTGAACGACCTCGGCACGCCGGTGGTGTTGATCCGCACCGACGACTTCGCCACGTGGGACGACCCGGTCGGGTGGTGGCCCGAACTCGACGAAGAGGTGCTCCGGTCGTACTGGCGTGGCCACGACTTCCGCTTTCACCCACGGGTCTGGCGGGACGGCACTGCCGAACCCGGCCCCCGCGTCTGGTTGCGCTGGGAACCCTTGCTCATCATCGAAGGAGTCTCCAGCGCGCGGGCGCCCGTACGTCCACAACTGCGTCACGCGCTGTGGCTGGACGGTGGGACCGAGGCCGAGCGACTCGAGCGAGGTGTCGCACGCGACGGCGAGGCCGAGCGTGCCAACCTGCGGCGCTGGCAAGACTTCGAGCGGGGATGGTTCGCGGTCGACAATACCCGCGCGCATTGCGACGTCGTCCCCGATTCCGTTCTACGGCAAGCGACTCTCTAGATGGACTCCGGCAAGGGCGCCGGCCCGCTGGACGGCCTGCGGATCGTGGAGGTGTCGAGTTTCGTCGCCTCACCACTGTGCGGTTTGACGTTGTCGCAACTCGGTGCCGAGGTCATTCGCGTTGATCCGATCGGCGGCGCTTCGGATTACCGCCGGTGGCCCGTGACCGCCGACGGTGAATCGATCTATTGGACCGGATTGAACCGAGGAAAACGATCGATTTCCTGCGATTTCCGTAATCCGGAGTCACACAAGCTCATTCAACAGTTGGCCACGGCGCCCGGGCCCGGTGGTGGCATCTTCGTCACCAATGCCGGAGGGCGCGACTGGATGAGCCATGAGGCGCTGTCTGCTCTGAGGAACGATGTCATCACGCTCGAGATACTCGGAAAGCGCGACGGCACAGCGGGAGTCGACTACACCGTCAACGCGGGGTTGGGTTTTCCGCAGGTCACCGGTTCGGGCGGCGGCGGGGTGGTCAACCATGTGCTGCCCGCCTGGGATATCGCTTGCGGGCTTCATGCCTCCACCGCGCTGCTGGCCGCGGTGCGCCATCGCGATCACACCGGCGCAGGGTCGCAGATCACGCTGCCACTCGAGGATGTCGCCCTCGCAACGGCTGGAACGCTCGGGTATCTGACCGAGGTGATGATCAACGGCAGGCAACGACAGGCGACCGGCAACGCAATCTACGGGACCTACGGAACCGACTTCGTGACAGCGGATCACGCACGTTTCATGATCGTGGCCCTGACCAGCCGGCACTTTCGGGATCTGGTGGAACTCACGGAGGCGGCGGCCGCGGTCGACGCCCTCGAGGCCGCGCTCGACACCGATTTCCGCAGCGAAGGCGAGCGGTATGAATACCGTGACGCGCTCACGGCGCTCTTCGCTCGGTGGTTCCGCACGCACACCGCTGCGGAAGTGCATGACGCGCTGCGAAAGACGTCTGTGCTCTTCGAGCAGTACCGATCGTTCACCGACGTGGTCGAATCCGATGCGCTGGAGGCGAATCCGCTGTTCTCTACTCTTGATCAACCGCGTATCGGGCAGTACCTCGCTGCGGGTCACCCGGCGCGATTCGACCGCAGGCATGTGGCGGCGACCCCTGCACCAGTCGTGGGTCAGGATTCTGCACAGGTGGTGGCCGAGGTGCTCGGTCTCGGCGCCGACGAGATCGCGGGGCTCTTCCAGCGCGGAGTGATCGGGTAGGTGTACGGAGGCGCTCCTCCACCCGAATTTGCGTCTACCACCTGAAATTTCGGGTGGGTGGTGCGAAAACGGGTGGGCGGAGGGCGGCTACTCCGTCGTGAGTAGGTTCTGAACCTCGGCATCGGTCACCTGGGCGAAGTCTCGGTACGACTGACCGACGGCCCAGAAGTCGGACGGGATAGTGGCGCAGACGATCTCGTCCGCTTCTCGGATATCGATCCCGGGCGGTCCCGTACCCACCGCGACGACGATCTGCTGAGGGTGGCGCCGGCGGATGCTCTCGACCGCCACCCGCATGCTCGATCCGGTCGCCAGCCCGTCGTCCACCAGAACCACGATCCGGTTATCAACCGGAGTCGGGGGTCTGCCCTGGCGGTAGACGGACTCGCGGCGGAGCAGTTCGGCGCGCTCCCTCGCGATGACCGCGTCCACGTCGTCCGCGGTCACCCCGAAGTCGCGAACAGTGCGATCGCTGATCAACGGCTCGCCACCCGATGCCACCGCACCGAAGGCGAGTTCTTCTCGCCGGGGGACTCCGAGCTTGCGGATGACGAAGGCGTCCAGAGGAGCGCGCAGGGCGGTCGCGATCTGCGCCGCGACGGGGACGCCGCCGCGTGCAAGACCCAACACGACGACATCAGGGTTCCGCACCAGTTCGGAATGCCGGCGCGTCAGCAATCGTGCCAGCTCGCGCCCTGCGTCATCGCGGTTCCGGAAGGTTCGTTCTCCATGATCCCGATGCAGTCTCACAGCGGGTCACCTCGGTACGTCGACTAGAGGAACTGCGCCCTGGTGACGCAGGTCTTACCATTCTGGACGATCACGTCGTAGACCACACGGGTTTTGTTGAGGGCGTCCCCCGACTGCCACGTGGACGCGACGATTGCCTGGACCACGGGTGCCTGCGGTGCATGCGGCACGACCGCGACGGACTGAAATGTCACTGCTGCACTGCGGTCTTGGCTCTTGAGTTCGTCAGTGAACGACACCAGGTTGGGCAGCCCGTCCTTCGCGAGATCACCGCAGGCGTTCGCCTTGAACGTGGCGATCTGGGCATCGGCGGTCGCTGGGGTGATCTCGAACATGCTGCGGGTGAGGGTGTTCGCGATATCGATCGCCTGCTGGTCGGTGATGACTGGGGTCGCGGCAGCAGCAGCCTGGTCGTTTCCGCCGTCATCATCAGGGACCGTGAGCGCGGCGATCATGGCGGTGAGCGCGATGACGACCGCGATCCCGACAAGCACGGACAGCAGCACGATGATTCGTCGCCGGGATGGACGTGGCCTGGTCGGCGGCGGAGACACGGCCATCTACAGAACCTTCATCGTGGTGATGCACGCCGGGACGGCGCTGCGGTCGACGGTGAACTCGATTGCGGTCGGTTCGGGCGGAGGCGGAGCCGTGTTGTCCTCACTGGCCGCGAGATCGAACACCGCGAGGACTGTGGTGCTCACCTCGTCCTCGCGCACCACCCCGTAGTGCGCGTTGCTGGTGGTGACGCTGCGGCCGGTGCCGTAGACGATGTCGGGCAGAGTCCGAGCGGTCTCGTTCCACTGCTCGAGGGCTTCGCCACACAGCGTTGCCTGCGCCGTCTTGATCGTCGCCTCGACGGTGTCCGGGGTGAAGTTGTACAGCGACTCCGCCGTGGCGCGGACGGTCTCGACTGCGACGTCCACTCCTGGAACCTGCTCGGCATCAGTCTGTTCGCCGGCAGCGGGTTGGGCGGAGGCGTCGTTCCCCGCGACGGACCAGGTGATCGCCCAGGTGGCAGTGACCACCACGGCCAGTACGATCAGGCCGAGCGCGAACACGACCGGCGCCGTGGGGGTGGCGCGGCGCCTGGTCGGTTGGGGGTTCGTCGGCGCAGGACTGGTCATGGTCGCTCAGCCACGCCTCCCGGCGGCCAATCGCTCACGCCGCAGCAGCTCGATTTCGGGAAGTGGCAGAGCATCCAGCTCGTCGACCCCCAGTGCACGCGACAGCAACAGGTCGGCCAGTTCGGGGTTGCGGGCCAGTGCGGGACCGTGCAGGTAGGTGCCGATCACCGAGCCCTGAATCGCGCCTTCGATCTTCTCGCCGGCACCGTTGCCGACGCCGTGCTTGACCCGCGCCAACGGTCGCGCGTCGGAACCCAGCGTGGTTCCGCCCCGGTGATTTTCGAAGCCGGTCAGCGGTTTGGTGAGACCGGAGTCCAATGCCGGTTCGGTGATCAGTTCGCCGATGCTGCGTTTGTCCTGGGGGACGGTGGTCAGGTCGAACATCGAGATCCCCGCGACCCGTTCGCCGGCAGACGTCTCGTACCAGTGGCCGAGTACCTGGATCGCGGCGCAGATCGCGAGTACGGGCCTGCCTGCCTCGGCAGCGCGCTGAAGTCCCGGGTAGCGGGTCAGGTGCCGGGTGGCCAGGCGCTGGGCGTAGTCCTCGGCCCCGCCGAGGGTGTAGACGTCGAGGGACTCCGGCACGGGGTCGGTCAGGTTGATCGAGATGATCTCGGCGTCGATACCGCGCATGCGTGCGCGCTGGCGCAGGACGAGCGCGTTGCCGCCGTCGCCGTAGGTTCCCATGACGTCGGGCAGGACGAGTCCGATGCGGAGCGTCGATTCGGCCATCGGTCAGACCCCTTTCTGCGCGCGGGCCAACGCGGTACCCAGGTCGCGGAAGGCCGTGTAGTTCGCCAGCACCTCGACGCGGCCCGGCGGACACGAGGCGATGGCAGCCATCGGGTCGGCGATGGTGGTGTGTTCGGCGCCCGCGTACAACAGGCGCACACCGAGGTCGGTGGCACGTTCCCCGGCTGCGACGACCTGCATGCTCTCGAAGGCCTCGAACCGGACGTCCCACAGCCACGAGAGATCCTCCCCGTCGGGGACCTGCCCGTTCACGGCGATCACCAGGCCGTCGGCGTCCTGGTCGATCATCGCCATGGCTTCTTGCCAGCCCGCGGGGTTCTTGGCGAGCAGCATGCGGACCCGGTGTTGGCCGACCTGCTGAACGCTGTAGCGACCGGCGACCTCGCCGACGGTGCCTACCGCGATGGTGGCCTTCGCCGGATCGGCACCCATTGCGACCGCGGCGGCTATCGCCTGGGTTGCGTTGCCGCGGTTGGCTTTACCTGGAACTGCGAGCTCCATCGGGTGACTGAACCCGTCGGGGCCGTAGACGTGGGTATCGTCGAACCACCACGCAGGCTTCGGCCGTTGGAAGTCGGCTCCGGTGGAGTACCAGTGGTCTCCGTCGCGCAGGATCGGTTCCCCCGACCTTGGGCAACTGACCGAGTCGCCCGCCCAGCCGGCGCCGGCGGCCACCCAGATCGCATTCGGGGCATCGTAGGCGGCGGAGGTGATGAGCACATCGTCGCAGTTGGCGATGACTGCGGCCTGTGGATGCTTGTTGATGCCTTCGCGCAGCCGACGTTCGATCATGTTGATCTCGCCGACCCGATCGAGCTGATCGCGCGAGAGATTCAGCAGCACGAACGCCTGCGGGTCGGTGGCGTCCGCGACGTGGGGAACGTGCAGTTCGTCGACCTCGAGCGCGGCGATCCGTGCCGGACGATTCAGCGAGAGCGCGGCGACGATCCCGGCGTCCATGTTGGCGCCGTCCGCCTGGCTCGCGACGTCGCCGAGTTGGGCGAGAGCGGCGGCCGTCATGCGGGTCGTCGTGGACTTGCCGTTGGTCCCGGTGATGATCACGGTCCGCTTGTCCCGCGCCAGCGTGCCGAGCAGTTGGGGGTCGATCTTCAGCGCGACAAGGCCACCGATCATCGACCCCTTGCCACGACCCGTCTTCTGCGACGCCCAGCGGGCGGTGGCGGCGGCCCGTAGCGCGAGTCGGGCCCGGATCGGGAGTCGGCTGGAGCTCTTGCGGTCGGGCATGGCAGCGAGTTTGTCATAAGTCGCGGTGTGAGCCATGTCGGCACCACTGCGGATCTGGTGCGGCACTACCCGGGCCTGCGCCCGAATCGCCAGGAACGAAGCAGAAAGGGCGGCAATCGGCGCAGCGGCACCGCCCGCGGCCAGTCGTCGGCCCGAAAATATGCGTCGGATCCACCGTCGACGAAGATGACACTTCCACACAGGAACCCGGCTGCGTCCGAGAGCATGAAGACCGCCCAGTCCGCGAGCTTGTCCGGATCGCCGAATCCGCCGATCGGCACGGGGAAACGCGTGACCGCACGGGATTCTGTCGGTGAGGCGAGTTGCTCTTCCAGCAGGGGCGTGAGGATCGCGCCCGGCGCCAGTGCGTTGAGCCGGATACCCGCACCAGCCCACGCCGGTGAGGTCGCCTGCCGGCGTACCCAGCGACTCACCGCGATCTTGGATGCCGCATACGCCATGACCGGCCCCACGCGGCCGTATCTGCGCAGTGATCGGACGGCTCGGTCGCCGTCCCCGGCAAGGAGAGCGTTGATGGCCCGGCGGGGCACAGCGGGCACGGTGGTCGTGGAATTGCTGGAGAACACGACGACCTTCGCGTCCTCTGCGGCAGCGAGGGCGTCGCGCCAGCCTTCCAGGAGCTCGACGACACCGAAGTAGTTGACCTCGGTGATGAGTCTGGGACGACCTGTGCCCTCGCCGGGGCCCAGTGCGGCTCCTGGTCCCAGACCGGCGGCGAGGACCGCGCCGGCAAGCGGGCCGCCGGCCGCGGCCAACACGGCTGTCACAGCGTTACGGCGGCCCTGCGCCGTCGACAGGTCAGCGACGATGTCGGCGTCACGTTGGTCCACGCCGATCACCCGATGCCCTGCCGCGGCCAGTTTCACCGCCACGGCATGTCCCATACCGGACGCCGATCCGGTCACGACGTACACGCCCGTTGAGTCACTGTCGCCGGTGGGGGAAGTCATGGTCGTGATCCAAGCACGACCGTCTACGACAGTGGCACCGGCGTCTTGGCGGCCGGCGACGCTGTGTCCTCAGACTCGGTGCCGGGATTCGTAGCACCTCGTTTGGCGCTGAGGCCGGCGAAGCATCCGAGGATCACCACGGCGCCGCCGAACAGTTCCCAGCCAGTCGGGGTCTCGCCGAGGAACGCCCACGCCGCGGTCAGTCCGACGATCGGCACCAGCAACGAGAACGGCGCAACCTTGGACGCCGGGTACCGCGACATCAGGTACGTCCACAGGCCCGATCCGACGATGGTGCCCAGCACCACGACGTAGGTGAGTCCACCCAGTGCGATCAGCCCGGAATGCGATCCGACGCCGGCCATCGCGTCCCAGCCTGCTCGTGGACCCTCCACGGCCAGGCTCAGGGCGTACAGCGGCAGCACCGGCACGACACACATCCACAGGGTCAGGTGCAGCGCGTTGTCGGGCTTGGCGAGCCGGGACCCGATGTTGCCGAAGGCCCATCCCAACCCCGCGATCAGGGTGAGGAGGACGGGCAGCACGGCTGCGGTGGCGCCGTGAGCGGCGCGATCGATACCGATGATCGCCATGCCTCCGACAGCCACGGTGATGCCGACGATCTGCCGCGCACTGAGCTTCTCGCGGAGCAGCACGACGCAGAGAATCACCGTGAACGGTGCCGACGATTGCAGAACCAGCGAAGCCAGCCCGGTGGGCATCCCGTTGTCCATGGCCAGGAACAGGAAAGCGAACTGGATGGTGCCGAAGCCGATTCCGTAGAGCAGGAACCATGTGAGCGGGACGTTGGGTCGTGGGACGAACAGGATGACCGGGATCGCCATGACCGCGAAACGCAGTGCTGCGAAGAACAGTGGCGGAAAGTGCTCGAGGCCGGCGTGGATGGCCAGGAAGTTCAGGCCCCACAACACCACAACGGTGAGGCCGAGCAGGCGGTCGCGAGTGGTCATGGTTCATATTTAGCTGCCTGAACAGTTCAGTTCAATCTAATTAAACTGCAATCACGATGTAGCTGAGCTACACTTTGGGCATCAGCGGCGCGCGGACTCGATGTTCCACACCTTGGTGACGCCGACCGTCGTCTTCTGACCGCCGGGCCCATACAAAGCGGTCCAGGTCGGAGTGCTGGTGTCGAGAGCCGAACGGCCGTTGGGCGCGAAGAGATAATTGTTCTGACTGCACACGTACACCACCCGCGTTCCGTCCGTCTCCGGCCCGCCGAAGCGGATCCCGTACCAACACACGGTGCCGTCGGCGATCTGCACAGCGAGCGGATGCGGTGCAGGTACGGGCGTATCGGACGACGACGCCGGGTTCTGCGTCGCGGGGTTGGACAGAAAGCGCAACGCGTCGGGAGATGTCTTCGAGTCGGGGCACAGCGACCGACCGCCCGCGAACGAGCACATGTAGATGATGTAGTCGGTCTGATACTGCCCGCAGGTGAAGAGTCCGGGGTCTCCGAAACTTGAAGCAGCCGACCTGCACCCCCACTGTTTCGGCCCGGTGATGGCGGTGGCGGCATACTCGGGAGTCAACGTGCCATCGGCTTGGTACGGCCGGATATCGATGACCTCGGTACCGACAGGCTTCGACGGCGTGGCAGGTAGGCACTCACACAACCCGATGGCGGTGATCGCGGCGCTGTCGTGGGTGATTCGCCACGCGGTTCTCGACGAGGCGTCGGCGGTGTAGAGACTGGTCGACCCGTCGGTCGATACGGCGTCGCCATACAGGTCGTCGGCTCTCGTGAGCGCATCACCGATTCGCAGTCCGTCGATGGTCTGAGCTCCCGGAACGATCGCAATCTCCGACAGTCGGCCGTCGGCATCGAACACGAATGTGCAACCGCCCCAGGTGATGGTGACAGTCCCGTCTGCCGCCGGCGTCGCCGACGACAGCGACGGGAAGTCGCTGTGCTGATCCCGGATCGCCTCAGCGGTGCTGCCGAGTTCGATCCCGTCGACGCCCTGTGGCGACAACCGGGTTCGCGCGATATCGGGATCTTGTGTCGCCAGCAGACGCGCGCTCAATTGCTCGGCGTTGTCGGCGGTCACGAAGAGGCCGCCGGTCGCAGCGGCAACGCATTCGAGTTGGTCGGAATCCGTTTTGAAGCCGATTGTCGAGATCGACAGCTCGGGATGCGTACCGGAGATCTCGGCGGCGACGTCGCACGGTGGCGGCCCGCAGGTGTCCTCGCCGTCGCTGACGAGCACGATCGCCGCCGGTTCTGTGGTCGGCAATGCGTCGGCTGCCGCCCGGAGGGCATTGCCGATAGGTGTGAAGCCTAGGGCCGCAATTGAACTCAGAGAGTCTTCGATCGCTGGCCGGTCCAGGGGGCCGAGTTCGCGCAGCACCGTGATGTCACGACAGCCGGGTGCCAGGTTCTCTGGAGTCACCGCGACAGTGCTCCCGTAGACCATGACGCCGAGTTGTGCGTCCGATGGCAGCTCCTCGAGCAATGATCCGACGGCTTCGCGAGCCGCATCCACGCGCGGACCCGGGGCGTCGGCGGTCCTCATCGATTCGGAGAAATCGACAACGAGCATCGTCGGAACAGACCGGGGCACAGGCGAAGTCACTGATCTCGGCGCACGCGCGTCTCCATCCGTCAGGGAGGTGCATGCCGTAGACAACACGACGAGTGCGAGGAGCATCACCAACGCCCCACCGGCTCGACGTCCACTCGAGGTGATGCCCGTCCTGCTCATCGTCGGAGCGTATGTGATCACGACTGCTCGTGGCGTCATACGAACGTGCTCTACATCGTTGCCTCTGCAGTCGTCACCGGCGTGCCCGTCGGAGTTCGGGGGATACGCCCGGTCGCGAACAGCGCCGCGATGGCCAGCAAACCGGCCAGCGTGAAAGCAGCCCTCAGTGCTTGCAGCCGGGCATCGGAGTTGACGTCGACCACCGCTGTCGCGGTGTCGGTGGGGACGCCCGCTTCGTCGAGGGCTTTCTGGAGCTGGGTGTCCGACAGGAACGGGACGCCAGAGGCGAGTTCGGTGGTCGCCCGGTCGGAGACTGCCGCGGGGACGCTCGGGTTGTCGGCCAGGCCGGCGACGGCCGAGGTGGTGAGCGTTGCGATGAGGATCGAGCCGATCAACGCCGTGCCCAGGGAGGCCCCCAGGTTGGTCGCGGTGTTCTGCAGGCCGCCGACTTCGGCGCTCTGCGAGTCCGGAACCGCGGACACCGTCACCGCACCCAGTTGCGAGGACAGTGCGCCGAGTCCGAATCCCAGGAACAGCATGGGGATCATGACGACACCGGCGTTGGCGCCGGGGTCCATACCGGCGACCAGGATCAGAATGCCGACGATCATCGATGTCAACCCGATACGGATGACCCGGCGTGGGTTTGCATGAGGCCTGAATCTCGGTATCCCGATCGCCGCCAGAATCAGCGCGATAGACAACGGCAGGATGCGGAGTCCGGTCTGCAGGGCGCTCAACTCGAGTACTACCGAGAGGAAGAGCGGCACCGCGAAGAAGACGCCTGCCTGAACCAGGAACTGCGCGAAGAACATCGACAGTCCTCCGGTCAGCTGCCGGTTGCGGAACATCGCCGGATCGATGAGTGGGTCGCCGCCGGTCTCGGCGAGGTGGGCCTCCCACCGCAGGAAGCCGTAGATGACCAGCAGACCTCCCATGAGCAGCCAGACCACCGGCGACACGCCGGCCAGTTCCGTTCCGCCCGGCTTCGCCTGCACCCAGCCCCATTCGCTCGACCGCAGAACCCCGTAGACGAACATCCCCAGACCGATGACGGACAGTGCCGAACCGACCACGTCGAGGCGGATGCTGACCGGTGGCACGTCGTTGATCTTGCGCAACACCAACAGGATCGCGCCGACGATCACCACCTCGCCGACGAACACGTAACGCCACGAGGCGAACGTCGTGACCGCCCCGCCGAGCAGCGGCCCGACCGCCACGGCCATCGCTCCGGCCGCGGCCACCAGCCCATACGCGCCGGCACGCCGGTCGGGCGGGAAGTTGGCGGCCACCAGCGCGACGATCGCGGGCATGATGAGCGCCGCGCCGATCCCCTCGAGCAGCGACCACCCGATCAGGAGGACCGTCAGGTTGGGTGCGATGGCGGTGACCGTCGAACCCACGCCGTAGATCACCAGGCCGATGGCGAAGGCGCGACGCCGGCCGAGCATGGTCCCGATCTTGCTGCCGGTGATCATCAGACTCGCCATCACGAGCGTGTACATCGTGATGGCGGTCTGGATTCCGGTGATCGTCGTACCGATGTCGTCGGCCACGGTCGCCATGGAGACGTTCATGACCGAACTGTCCAGGGTCATCAGGAATTGTCCCGACGCCAGCACTGCCAGGACTAGCCCCGAACCTGTTTTCGCCGCCACCGCAGGTGCCCCTTTTCGACCGGTTACGGCGACCTTAGCCTCGTTCGATCAGCGTCCTCTCACTCGATTCGGATGATCCTGTCCGCGTCAGGACAGCCGAACCGCCAGCAGCACCGTGTCGTGGGTGTGATGGGCACCCTCGGGCGGGGCCGTCGTGCGGGCCTGCGTCCGGTCGATGTCGATTCGCCAGTCGTCGCCGAGGAGTTGGCCGATGTCATGCGGCTCATAAAAGTCGTGCGGGTCGAGGTCATGCCAGTGCTCGCGGTCGTCAGGGATCTCGTGGAAGACCGAGAGCAGGGTGCCGCCCACGGCCACCGCATCGATGATCCCACGTACGCCGAGGTCACCAGGGGTCTTGAGCATGGTGAAGTACTGCAGTGATACGAGGTCGAAGGCACGGGACGGAGGCGGGGTGACGACCACATCGGCCTGTTGCCAAGTGATCGCCGGTTCGTCGCCAAGGGCGCGGGCCCGGTCGATCGCAACCGGCGAGATGTCGACGGCGGTCACCTGCCAACCGCGGCCTGCGAGCCAGCGCGCATCTGCGCCTTCGCCGCAACCGAGGTCGAGCGCTCGCCCCGGCGTCAGAGTGGTCGCGTGTTCGAGCAGCACCGGGTTCGGATTGTTGCTCCAGATCTGCTCGGTTTCGAGGTAACGCTCATCCCAGAATTTTTGGTCCATGTGCAGAGCATGGACGCAGTGATCGCTCCGTGGCAAGATTCCGTGCTGAAACGGCAAGAAGGTGGCTCAGCGCGGCAGAAGAAGGGCAATGTACGCGTCGACCATCGTCTCCGTAGTGTCGGACACGGGCTGGCCGTCTTCGACTGCAACAGCTGTCAATTCGCGGAGACCGCCTAGCATCAGCAGCGCCAGGGATCGCGAGATCGTCGAGATTCCCGCGGCGCGCATCCGGTCGGTGTCGGTCAACGCGATCAGGGTCTGGATGAAGTCTTCCATGGCCTGTCGCTGTACCGGCCGGGCCGTCGGCCCCAGCGCGGGGAGCTCGCGAATCCAGCTCAGGGTGAGCGCGGGCCGCGCCTCGATCGATCGGACGTAGGCCTCCACGGCCTGCCGGATCTGGGTTCGCCACGGGGCCTCGGGGTCGACAGCCGCGACGATGTCGTCGATCATGTCGGTGTTCGCGGTGTGGAGGAGCTCGATGAAGCACTCCTCTTTCGTCCCGAACTCCTGATAGAAGGTGCGGCGGGAGGTGCGGGCCTCTCGGACGATGTCGGACACGGTTGTCGCCCGGTATCCACGTTCTTCGATCGACACTCCCAGGGCGTTGAGCAAACGCGCGCGGTGAGACGGTTCGGCGTCCTGGTCGGGATGCGAACCTGCACGGGTCGTCGGCGCGGAAGTCATCGTGTTCCAGCCTACGGGCCCTTGTCCGCCGGTGGTACTTGGGCGTACCGTCTCGTGGTACGACGAAGTACCGGCCCGGGGCGAGGAGTTCATCGGTATGTGCGCAGTGCATCACGCAGGATCGGACGTTGCCGAGACGAGCGTGCCGCCGGGGCCGACATTGCCCCGTGCGGTCCAGGGCGTCGCGTTCGTCGCTGCCCGGCGGCAGACGATGGCCGCGCTCTCGCGTCGATATGGACCGGTCTTCTCGCTCGACGTCCCGGTGTTCGGCCGAACGGTCGCGGTCTCTGATCCGAAGCTGGCCAAGCAGGTGTTCACCACTCCCGCAGGAGTGCTGAGCAATGTGCAGCCCAACCTCGGCCGCATCCTCGGTGAGCGCTCGATGTTCTCGCTCGAAGGAAACGAGCACCGCAGGCGGCGCAAATTGCTGACTCCGCCTCTGCACGGCAAGAGCGTGAAGAGCTACGAGCGCATCATCGAAGAAGAAGTCATCCAGGAGGTCGCGTCGTGGCCAGAGGGGCGGGAGTTCGAAAGCCTCGACCCGATGATGCGCATCACGCTCAACGCGATCCTGCGTGCGGTGTTCGGTGCCGATGGGGCACAACTGGATTCGCTACGGCAGCTCATACCGCCGATGGTCGAGCTCGGCTCTCGGCTGGCCACGTTGCCGAATGTGCCTGCACGCCTGGGAAAGCTGAACCCCTGGGAGCGTTTCCTGGCGCGTCGCAGGGAGTACGACGCCGTCATCGCCGAACTCGTCTCCACCGCGAAGGCCGATCCGAACCTGGAGTCGCGCACCGACATCGTTGCCCTGATGCTCCGCAGTACATATGAGGACGGCACGTCGATGACCACCGGCGAGATCGCCGACGAGCTGCTGACCCTGCTGGCTGCCGGCCACGAGACGACGGCGACCACGCTCGCGTGGGCCTTCGAACGGCTGCGCCGTCATCCCCAGGTCCTGGCCGACCTCACCCGGGAAGTCGATGAGGGTGGAGATGAGTTGCGGCAGGCCACGATTCTAGAAGTGCAACGCAGTCGCCCGGTGATCGATCTGGCGGGTCGAACTGTGCAAGCGCCCGTGTTCGAGCTCGGACGGTGGCGGATTCCCCAGGGCTACACCGTCCTCGTGAGTATTTCGTTGCTGCACGATGACAGTGCAGAGTTCCGCGATCCCGAACGCTTCGACCCGACGCGTTTTCTTGGTTCGAAACCGTCCGGATCCTGGGTCCCGTTCGGCGGCGGGACGCGCCGCTGCATCGGCGCGGCGTTCGCGAACATGGAGATGGACGTGGCACTGCGCACGATCCTGCAGATGTTCGAGGTGATCCCGACCGACGCGCCCAGCGAACGATGGCACAGCCGCGGGGTTGCCTATTCGCCGAGGCGTAAGGGGCGACTCGTCGTTCGCCGGCGGTGACTGTCGCTCGACCCAGGTGAGCCAAGAGGGTCTGAACGTTCGAGGCTGAACTCTGTAGCCTTACTTCAATGGATCTCCAGCGACTTCGCATTCTTCGGGAGTTCGCGGACCGCGGGACGGTGGGCGGCGTCGCGGAGGCGATGAACATGACGCCGTCTGCGGTGTCGCAGCAGTTGAAGGTGCTCAGCCGTGAGGCAGGGATCGCATTGTTGGAGCAGGATGGTCGTCGGGTCCGGCTCACCGACGCAGGTCGGGCGCTCGTGCTGCGCGCCGACGAGGTGATCGCCGCCGTCGCGCGGGCGGACTCGGAGATGGCGTCCTATCGCGACGAGGCGGTGGGGTCGGTGCGGCTCGCCATGTTCCCGTCGGGTGCCGCCGTCCTGCTGCCTGGCGTGCTGAATCGCATGAGCAGCTTGGGGATTCGATTGGTGGTGTCCGACGAGGACGTCAAGTACTCGGACGCCCCGGCGCTGCTGGCAGACTTCGATGTGGTGCTCACCCATCGCGACGAGCGGGCTCCGCAGGTGGTCGATGCCCGGGTGTCGGTGACCACGGTGATGCGCGAACCGATCGACCTGGTGGTCGGGACCTCACATCGGCTGGCCGGCCGCACCGAGGTCACGCTCGGCGAGCTGGAGGACGAGGACTGGATCAGCGTGCGCGGCGGGTTTCCGGTGGACGACGTCCTGCTGTCGCTGGCCGCGGTGACCGGTGTGCAGCCCCGGGTCGCGCACCGCATCAATGATTTTCGTGCGATAGAGGCGATGGTGGCCCGCAACCACGGGATTGCTCTGATGCC
Source organism: Williamsia soli (assembly GCF_017377795.1). Classification (GTDB taxonomy): domain Bacteria; phylum Actinomycetota; class Actinomycetes; order Mycobacteriales; family Mycobacteriaceae; genus Williamsia; species Williamsia soli. Next base: position 368,119 of record NZ_JAFRDR010000005.1, read on the forward strand.
GCGGTTCTCCGTGCGCGACCCCGACGTCCACCGCCTGGTACTCACAGGGGTCCGTGCCGCTCGGGTGTATGAAGGGCTGAGTCGGCCGGGGGCCACCGAGCGGGCTTCGGTTCGACAATTGCTCAGCGAGTTGATCACTGAATCGTCGGTGGTCGACGCGGCTGCCGAGTGAACGCCGACCGACTACCCGGGGGATGACTACCGGGTCTGTCGGGCGCTCTTCCCGAACACCGACGGGTAGCGAGCATGCAACGCGTCGATCTGACGGCGCACCTCATAGAGCTCGCGGCGCTGCGCGTGACTGATGGTGTCAGAGGGTCTGCGAGCAGCGATGTCCTGCTCGATCCTGGTCGCCCACGCCTCGAGTTGGTCGACGAAATACTTGGCCTGGATGGCGTTGGAGTCCGGACGCATTCCTGTCGGGGCCCCGGCCGACAGGGTGTTGGTCAGTTGACGCTTCACGTGATGATTGTAGTTCAGCTCACCCGAAGTCATGGCCTGCGGGAGTCGGCAGGAGTGGACTGAATGAACACATAGCGCCGTGCGATGTGACCTCAGACTCAACGAGTGTCGTTGTCCGGCAGTAGAACTTGTCTTATGGCGTCCGGTATCGGTTGTGGCGAGCCGGCGTCATCGGCGTACACGTAGACCGTGTCGACGGTGCAGCACAACTGCTGGCCCACCCTCAACTCGAACTGAACGGTGACGCTCGTGCGACCCAGCCCGGCGACCGATACGAAGACGTCGATCTTCTCGCCCCAGCGCGCCGGAGCATGCCAGGTGAGGGTAGAGGTCTTGAGTCGGATGAGTTGGGCGAACCCGAGGATGCCGTGCTGCGCGCAGAATGCGCCCATCGCCTCATCGCAGTAGAGCAGATAGTGGGCGTTGAAGACCACACCCTGCTGGTCGGCCTCGGCATAGCGAACTTCGGCCGACCAGCTCGGTTGTGTCACCCGAATCAGGGTGCCCAGGTGCGGGGTGCCTGCTCGCCGGAGTCGGGCACGACGCCGCCGGAGGCGACCTTCGTGGCGCGGTTCACGGCCGAGACGACCGCGCGCAACGAGGCCGTGGTGATGGAGGGTGCGATGCCGCAACCCCATACGGTTTCGCCGCCCACCTGAACCTCGACGTACGCCGCTGCGTTCGCGTCTCCGCCCGAGGTGAGTGCGTGTTCGGCGTAGTCGAGCACCTGGACCTCGTAGCCGACGGTGGACAGGGCATCGACGAACGCGGCCAACGGTCCGTTGCCCGACCCGTAGATCTCTTTCTCCACGCCGTTGACCTTGACGGTTGCGGTGATGCGATCTTCGCCGCCGTCCTCTTCCGCGGCATCGACCTTCTGCTTCATCCGCTCGAGCGGGATCAGCGGATGCAGGTACTCGTCGGCGAAGACATCCCACATCTCCTTCGGAGACACCTCGCCGCCTTCGCCGTCGGTGATCTTCTGGATCTCGCGGCTGAACTCGATCTGCAGTCGGCGGGGGAGTGCCAGGCCGTGGTCGGCCTTCATGATGTACGCGACGCCGCCCTTGCCGGACTGGCTGTTGACCCGGATCACCGCTTCGTAATTGCGGCCGACGTCCTTGGGGTCGATCGGCAGGTACGGAACCTGCCAGAGGATGTCGTCGATATCCGATTCGGCGTTGTCCGCGTCGATCTTCATCTGATCGAGGCCCTTGTTGATCGCATCCTGGTGGCTGCCGGAGAACGCGGTGTAGACCAGGTCGCCGCCATAGGGATGACGTTCGTGCACCCCGAGCTGGTTGCAGTACTCCACCGTTCGGCGGATCTCGTCGATGTCGGAGAACGTGATCTGCGGATCGACGCCCCGGCTGAAGAGGTTCATCCCCAGGGTCACCAGGCAGACATTGCCGGTGCGCTCGCCGTTGCCGAACAGACAACCCTCGATGCGATCGGCGCCTGCCTGATAGCCCAATTCGGCTGCGGCGACGGCCGTTCCGCGGTCGTTGTGGGGATGCAGACTCAGGATGACCGAGTCGCGGCGGGCGAGATTGCGATGCATCCATTCGATCGAATCGGCGTAGACGTTCGGCGTCGCCATCTCGACCGTGGCCGGCAGGTTCAGGATGATCGGACTCTGCGGTGTCGGCTCGATGATCTCGCTGACCGCGTCGCACACCTCTTTGGCGAAGCTCAGTTCCGTGCCGGTGTACGACTCGGGGGAGTACTCGTAGCGCCAGTTGGTGTCCGGGTACTTGGCCTCTTCGGACCGCATCTTGTGTGCGGCGTCGGTCGCGATCTTCTTGATCGCCGCCTTGTCTGCGCGGAACACCACACGCCGCTGCAGAACCGATGTCGAATTGTAGAAGTGCACAATCACATTGGCAGCGCCGCGGCACGATTCGAACGTGCGCTCGATGAGCTCGTCGCGGCACTGGGTCAGCACCTGGATCGTGACGTCGGACGGGATGGCGCCGTCTTCGATGATCTCGCGGACGAAGTCGTAGTCGGTCTGGCTCGCCGACGGGAATCCGACCTCGATCTCCTTGTAGCCCATCCTGACCAACAGGTCGAACATGCGGCGCTTGCGGGCCGGGCTCATCGGGTCGATCAGGGCCTGGTTGCCGTCACGAAGGTCGACGGCGCACCACATCGGCGCGCGATCGATGATCTTGTCGGGCCAGGTACGGTCCGGGACGGCGACGTTCTCGACCTCGTCGGCGAACTGACGGTAACGATGCGACGGCATCGCGGAATTGCGTTGTGGGTTCCACGACGGCTGGCCGTCCGGAATGGGTCCGGCCGGTTCATTGATTCGGCTGGCACTGGAGGTGAAGGCATCTGCGGCAGGCATGGGGTCAAACTCTCCGGTTGTGGGGCAAGAGACCGGCGCGTCACAAAACCCGCGACGGGAAGCCGGTCTGGATCAGACCCCGCCGCGGCAGAGGAGAAGGAGCACGCGCTGCATTTTTTGGACTCTACTCCGCAACCTCGGGAAGTCCAAAGGTGCCCCCAGAACTGAATGGGGCACCCCAGGTGTCGGCGTAGGTCACCTCGGCGAGCGGCAGCCGCGTCCGAGGGCGGCGGTCACGCTCGGCGATCTCGGGGTCGACGGAGAGTGCGTCGGCGATCAGCCCGATCGCCAGGATCAGCAGCGGTCGCATGCCCGCGGGGATGGCGAACCGCTGCGTCAGCGCGTCCGCCCGGAATCCGCCGAGGGGGTGCGCGTTCACGCCCTCGGCCTGGGCCTGGGTGATCATCTGCCCGGCAGCCAGGCCGACGTCGATGGCGCCGTAATCGTGCATCTTCGGCTCGTCGGGTTGATCTGTCGTGCACAGCACGATCAACGCCGCGGCAGCCGGTGCCCAGGACTGGTTACCTCGTTTGAGGCCGTCGACGATTCCGGTGAACGTCGCGTCTCCGCGAAGCCCGACGACGAAACGTACCGGTTGCACCCCGCCGCCGGTGGGAGCCCAGCGGCCCGCTTCCAGGATCGCTTCGAGTGCGGCCGGAGCGATCTCAGCGGACGAATCGTAGCCGCGGGCACTCCACCGGCCGGCGAGCAACGGGTGCAAGGTCATGGCAGGCACTCCTTGTGAGAGAGCCGATCTGGCTCCTAGACGGTGGCCGGCGACTTACGGCGCAGAACCACTGCGACCGTGAATGCGACCGCCACCAAGAGTGCCACGCTGACTGCGGACGTGACGTGTAAGCCGTCGACGAATGCGGAACGTGCCGCCTCCGCCATGGCGCTCTGAGCGCTCGGGTCCAGGGACTCGGCGTGGGTGAGTGTCTCGGACAGGGTGTCGCTGACCCCGGCGTCAGCGCCGGTCTGCCGAAACACCATCGTCGCCACGGAGCCGAGCACCGCCAGACCGAAAGCGGTCCCCAGCTCGAAGCTGGTCTCGGAGATACCTGCCGCTGCGCCACTGCGCTCCACCGGAACGGATGAGACCGCGACGTCGGAGACGAGCGAGAAGATCACGCCGTAACCGATGCCGGCCACCGTGGAGCTGATCAGGTAGACCAGCACACCATTCGAGACACCGAGGCCGAGCATGCCCGCGTTGCCTGCGGCGGCCGCCAAGATCGCCAGGACGAAGGCCCACCGGACCGAGACGAACCGGGCGATGCGCGAAGCGCTCATCGAGAAGATCGCCACCGCGATGGCCATGGGGATACCGAGAACCGCGGCGGTCAATACGTCACGACCGAGCACCGACTGGAGATAGATGCCTGCGAGGTAGCTCAGGGAGGCCAGAGTCATCATGCCGGTCAGGGCACTGCCGATCGCGACCGAGAAGCCGGCGTTCTTGAAGAGTTTCAACTCCAGCAACGGGTGCGCGGTCCTGCGTTCGTGCCGGATGAACAGCCACATGCCGACCACGCCGATCGCCGCGAAGACTGCCGTGGTGGTGTCCAGGCCCTCTGTCGCGCCGTGTTTGATCGCGTACACCAGCGGCAGGATGCCGACCAGCGACAAGACGATCCCGAGGATGTCGAACGGATCGGACGTGCCGGAGCGATACTCCGGAACCAGCCGGGGAGCGAACACCAGGAGGATGAGCAGTACCGGGACGTTGATCAGGAACACCGAGCCCCACCAGAAGTGATGCAGCAGAACGCCGCCGATGACCGGGCCCAGGGCCGAACCGCCGGCGAACGCGGCAGTCCACACACCGATGGCCTTTGCGCGGGCGGCCGGTTCGGTGAACATGTTGCTGATGAGCGACAAGCTCGATGGCAACAAGGTCGCCCCACCTATACCCATGATCGCGCGAGCGGCGATGAGCGAGGTGGCATCGGGCGCGAACGCGGCGATCGCCGAAGCGATGCCGAAGAGGGTGGCGCCGACGAGCAGCAGCTTGCGCCTGCCGAAGCGGTCACCGAGGTTTCCCATGGTGATCAGCAGGCCGGCGATCAGGAAGCCGTAGATGTCGACGATCCAGAGCTGCTGGGTTGCCGATGGCAACAGCTCGGCACTCAGTGTCGGGATTGCGAGATAGAGAACAGAGAAGTCCATCGAGACCAGGAACACCGGGAGGGTGAGAACGGCCAATCCCATCCACACCCGGCGGTCCGGGCGGCTGATCTTCGCCTCGGCTCGCGGGTTGGTCGGGCGGTCCATGATGCTCACTTCTGATCTCCTGCTTCTGTCCTTGTTGGGTACAACGTACGCATATGAGTACGTTGTACGCAAAGGCTTTATTCCGCGACAATCGACCGTCGGCAGGACAATGGGCGAGCGAAGGAGGTTCACATGAGTGTCGCCGATGCCGTCTCAGGCGCGGACGGTCCCAAACTCACGCGTGCCGCCGTGGTCAGTGCAGCGATCGAATTGGCCGATGCGGACGGGTTCGGCGCGGTCACCATGCGCAAGATCGCCGACCGCCTCGGGGTGGGGACGATGTCGCTGTATCGGCACGTTTCCGACAAGGACGCCCTGCTCAGGGCCATGTCCAACGAGATCGGACTGCGATTTCCTTACCCTCCGGCCGAGGGCGCCAACTGGCGGCAGCGGGCTCTGATCGCGGCCGAGGTCGACTGGGGTCTGTACCAACGACACCCCTGGGTACTGCTCGCCTTCGCATCCCCGCGCACCAGCATGGGCCCGCAAAGTCTCAACTGTCTCGACTGGCTCGTCGAGGCGTTCCTGGAGTTGAAGGTCACCACGGCCGAAGCGACCGAGATGGCGCTCACCCTGTGGAACCACATCGCAGGTTGCGTGCTGACGACGGTCGCCGAGCGACTGCTGCTCGACCGCGCCGACGATGACGACGAAGGACAGAGTGGGCTGACGCATCTGCTGGCCGGACATCCCGAGGCAACTCCTCCGCCCCACTTGGCCGAGCTCGTCGGCACGGGCAACCAACAACTGCACGATCCGCGCTACCTACTTGATCAAGGCGTCGAGGCCTTGTGCGACGGCTTCGAGGCGAGGGCCGAGCGCCTGCGCTGAGTTTTTGGCTCGCTTCGCTCGCGGGCAGGCGGCCGCCATCGCGTGCTCTTCCTCCGTCGACTCAGTCGCTGCGCTCCCTCGTCGTCTGTCCAGACGACGCGGGCCGCCTGCCGGGCGGGGCGAGTTCGCCTTGCTCACCGCCCTGAGTCGGGTTCGTCGAGCGTGCCGTTACCGCCGCCGAGCGTGCCCTTACCGCCGTCGAGCGTGCCGTTACCGCCGTCGAGCGTGCCGTTACCGCCGCCGAGCGTGCCGAAGCCATGCACGTTCGCCGACAAGAAGGGGCACGTTCGGCGTGGTGGGGGCCTCGATCACATGGCGTGCGGATAGACCGTCAGCATGTGGGCGCCGAACCACGAGCTGAACGTGATGACGACGAGAGAGGCGATCACCTGTGTCGACATCGAGCGCTTGGCCAACCCGATCGCGATCGGGATGAGCAGGACAAAGGCGGGTAGCAACAGCCGTGGCCGGCTCATCATCAGGCCGCTCGAGGCGACGATCGACACCACCACCAATGCGCCGTACACCGATACCGGCCACGGCACCCGTTCGGCGAAACTGAACAACGCCAGACCGATGGTCAGCACGATGATCCATGCCGTCGCCACGGGCGCGATCTCTGACGAGTTGACCAGCGCGTAGTTGACGAAGTCCCAAGCGGCTTTGCCGTAGTCGACCCCGGTGTTCCAGCCTTCGGTCTGGATCCGGAACCAGCCCAGGGGCTCGCCGGTCTTGTGCCAGACAACCGCCAGATAACCCAGATAGCCGAGCGGGCTGAGGACGATTGCCGTCCACGCCCGCCAACCGTCGCGACGATGTAGCAGCGCCGCGAGTATCACCACGGCGATCAGCACGCCGGCCGTCGGGCGAGACAGTCCGGACAACAATGCGCACACGCCGGCCAGTAGCCATCGGTGCTCGAGCACCCCGACCAGTGCCCACGCCGCCAGCGCGCAGAACAGGGCCTCGGTGTACGCCATGGACAGCACGATGCCCATGGGCGCCGCGGCGAACAGCACCGCGAGCAGCAGGCCGGCCCGCCGCGGGTCGGCACCCACGGCCGGCGGTTTCGGTTCGGATCGGTCCGAGTCCTCAGCGAACCAGCCGCTGATGCGGGCAGGCATCCATTGCGACCGCGTGGCGCGGTTCTGCATCTGCGTACAACAGAGCGCACCTAGTCGGGCCACGCCCACGGCTGCCAGTGAGCCGAGCACCACGTTGACGGTCAGCGCCGCTCCGAATGGGCTGAAACCGGGGAGCTTGTCGACGGCGCCGGCGAGCAACGGGTAGCCGGGAAAGAATGCGTACGGAGTGTCGGAGTCGCGCATGCCCTGGGCATCGGTCTGGGTCAGCGGAACCCCGCCGTAACCGTGCTCGGCGATGGCCAGCATCCACTTGCCATCCCACGCCGACAGAGCGGACCCGAGACTGCCGCCGCGCAACTGGGTGAACCGCTCCAGAGCGAGCATCCCGATCAATCGGATCACGAGGAACACCGCGATCGGTTCGATCCAGTCGCGCCGTTGGTACAGCCGATCGCTGATGGTGTCGATCGTCGCTCGGCGCAGCACGTGAGCGATCCTAATGCCACCGCACACCGGACCGCGGACACCTCAGTGCACGAGAAAATGCAGGTCGCTATCCTTGCACGGGGCGGATGACGGTACGTACCGTTACCCGCTCCTTGATTTAAAAGAAGCTCGACACAAGCGAGAGAAGGGAAACTGCGTGGCTCTGGTCGTGCAGAAGTACGGTGGTTCGTCCGTAGGCGACGCCGAACGCATCCGCAGGGTGGCCGAGCGCATTGTCGCGACGCGCAAGGCGGGCAACGACGTGGTCGTTGTCGTCTCCGCGATGGGCGACACCACCGATGAACTCCTCGATTTGGCAGAGCAAGTGTGCCCCTCACCGCCTCCGCGAGAGATGGACATGCTCCTCACCTCTGGTGAGCGCATCTCCAACGCGCTGGTCGCGATGGCCATCAGTTCCCTCGGGGCTCAGGCCCAATCCTTCACCGGGTCGCAGGCGGGGGTGATCACCACCAGCAGCCACGGCAAGGCGAAGATCATCGACGTCACGCCCGGGCGCGTGCGGTCCGCTCTCGACGAGGGCAAGATCGTGCTGGTTGCCGGGTTCCAAGGCGTCTCGCAGGACACGAAGGACGTCACAACCCTGGGTCGCGGTGGTTCCGATACGACCGCCGTCGCCCTGGCTGCGGCGCTGAAGGCCGACGTCTGCGAGATCTACACCGACGTCGACGGCATCTACACCGCCGATCCGCGCATCGTGCCGAACGCCAAGCATCTTGCGACGGTGTCGTTCGAGGAGATGCTCGAGATGGCCGCGTGTGGCGCCAAGGTGCTGATGCTCCGCTGCGTCGAGTACGCCCGCCGCTACAACGTTCCTGTTCATGTGCGCTCGTCGTACTCAAACAAGCCGGGCACCATGGTGTCCGGATCGATGGAGGACATTCCCGTGGAAGAAGCCATCCTCACCGGAGTTGCCCACGACCGCAGCGAGGCCAAGGTCACGGTTGTCGGCCTCGACGACAAGCCAGGCTTCGCCGGCCGGGTGTTCCGCGCCGTTGCCGACGCCGAGATCAACATCGACATGGTGCTGCAGAACGTCTCCAAGGTCGAGACCGGCAAGACCGACATCACCTTCACCTGCCCGAAGGAGGTCGGCCCGCTGGCGGTCGAGAAGCTGACCTCGATCAAGGATGAACTCGGTTTCAGCTCGATCCTCTACGACGACCACATCGGCAAGGTCTCGCTCGTGGGTGCCGGGATGAAGTCGCACCCGGGGGTCACCGCGACCTTCTGTGAGGCGCTGTCGAATGCCGGGGTCAACATCGAACTGATCTCCACCTCCGAGATCCGGATCTCGGTCCTGTGCCGAGACACCGAACTGGATGACGCCGTGCGCGCGTTGCACGAGGCGTTCGACCTCGGTAGCGATGAAGAGGCCACTGTCTACGGCGGAACGGGGCGATAGCGATGGGTGTCAAAGTAGGCGTTGTCGGCGCGACCGGTCAGGTCGGCGCCGTCATGCGACAACTGTTGGAGGAGCGGAACTTTCCCGCCGACGAGGTCAGGTTTTTCGCGTCGTCGCGCTCGGCGGGCAAGAAGTTGCCGTGGCGTGGTGGAGAGATCGTGGTCGAGGATGCCTCGACCGCTGATCCCACCGGTCTCGACATCGCATTGTTCTCGGCCGGCGCCACGATGTCCCGGGAACAGGCTCCGCGGTTCGCGGCGGCCGGTGTCACGGTGATCGACAACTCGTCGGCATGGCGTAAGGATCCCGATGTGCCGCTGGTGGTCTCGGAGGTCAACGGCGATGAGGCGAAGAGCCCCAAGAAGGGCATCATCGCGAACCCCAACTGCACCACCATGGCTGCGATGCCGGTCCTCAAGCCACTGCATGATGCTGCCGGTCTGCAGCGTCTGATCATCTCGTCGTACCAGGCGGTGTCGGGCAGTGGACTGGCCGGCGTCGAGGAGCTGGTTACTCAGTTGCGCGCCGGTATCGACGACGCGGAGAAGCTGGTGCACGACGGCTCGGCCGTCACCCTGCCTGAGCCCGTGAAATACGTTGCGCCCATTGCGTTCAACGTGCTTCCGCTGGCCGGTTCGATCGTCGACGACGGCTCGGGTGAGACCGACGAGGACCAGAAGTTGCGCAACGAGTCACGCAAGATCCTCGGACTGCCCGATCTCCTGGTGAGCGGGACCTGCGTGCGGGTGCCGGTGTTCACCGGTCACTCGCTCTCGATCAACGCCGAGTTCGACCGGCCGTTGTCGGTCGAGGAGGCCACGAAGATCCTGGGCGACGCCCCGGGCGTCACCGTCACCGACGTCCCCACACCGCTCGAAGCGGCCGGCAAAGACAACTCCCTGGTCGGACGCATCCGGCAGGACCCGGGCGCGCCAGAGGGCCGCGGACTGGCGCTGTTCGTCTCCGGAGACAACCTCCGAAAGGGCGCAGCACTCAACACCATTCAGATCGCCGAGCTGCTGGTTTAGCCCGGTCGCGAGTTGCCTTCCATCTCGGTCGACGAGATCGTCGCCGCACGGGGCCGGATCAGTTCGCTGATTCGGCCCACGCCGGTCCTGCACGCCGAGGTCCCGACGCCGTCCGGACCGGTCCCCGTCGCCCTCAAGCTCGAGTACCTCCAGCTCGGTGGATCGTTCAAGATCCGCGGCAGTCTGAACGCGATCCTGCACGCTCAGGAAGGTGGCAGGCTCACCGACTCCGGTGTCGTCATCGCGTCGGGCGGCAACGCCGCCATCGGTGCCGCGATGGCCTGCAGGATGCTCGATCTGCGGTGCAGCGTCGTGGTGCCGACCACCGCTCCGGCGGTCAAGGTTGCACGCCTGAACGCTCTCGGCGCCGACGTCCACCAGATAGGTGACCGATACGCGCTCAGTGCCGAAGCAGCCGCGCTGATGGCGGAACAGACCGGGGCACTACAGCTTCACGCCTACGACCTCCCCGACATCGTCGCGGGAGCCGGCACCATCGGCCTCGAACTGCGCGAACAACTCGACGTCCCGCTGGATGTCTTCGTGGCCGTCGGGGGCGGAGGTCTGGTCGGCGGTCTGGTCGCTGCGCTGGCACCGGAACATGCGGTCACCGGAGTGGAGCCCGTCGGCGCCTCCGCGTTGCATCAGGCCTTGGCCGCCGGCAGGCCGGTGCCCGTCGAACTCGACAGCGTCGCCTCGGACTCTCTCGGGGCCACCCAACTGGGTGCACTCTGCTGGGACACCATCTCTGCCTTGCCGATCGGCAGTATCACCGTCACCGACGACGAATTGACCGCAGCACGGAACCTGCTGTGGGACGAGTTCCGCATCGTCGTCGAACACGGGACAGCAGCGGCGTTGGCACCGCTTCTGTCCGGTGCGGTGGAGCCGGAGCCCGGCCGGCTACCGTGCGTCATTCTCTGTGGCGCCAACACCTCTGTCACTCCCTGAAAACCGGCACATAGCAGCCCGCCGAGGGTAAATAGCCCTCGGTGGCACGATATTTGCCGGTTTTCAGGGTGCCTCGTGCTTTCATGTCTGGGTGAAATGGGTCCGGGGGATTGCGGCAGGTCTGGCACTGGTGGCGTTGGTGGCGCCGGCGAATCCGGCTTCGGCCGCACCTGTCGGCCCCGATGTGGGCCCGGCCGGGACCTCGCTGATCCACGGTGACCTGGCGTCCACCGATTCGACGCCGCACCCCGGACCGGGGCCGGCGGGGAAGCTCACCGCGTCGTCGTTTCCCGCAGGTGCCTGTGCGGCGACGTTCATAGGCAGCGACTCGCTGCCGGTCGCGTTGTGTACCGGCTACGTCGGCGTCAACCCGGTCAATGTCGCGGTCCCCACCGTCCAACTCTTCGACCCGGCGACCGCCCAGCCGATCGCGTCGCTCCAGCTGGCCAAAGGCGGACTGCTCGGTGGGGTGTACGGCTACCTCGACAATCGCAACCGCGTGGTGGTCGCCGATGGGTCGGGCTCGATCCTGAAGGTTGCTCACCGTAAGAATCCCGACGGCCGCTGGCAGCTTCACGTCGACCAGCGCATCGACGTCCGTGGGCACATCCCGACCGGTGATGCGATCACCGGTCTCGCTCCGGACTACCAGGGCCGCATCTGGTTCGCGACGACGAACGGTGTGATCGGCACCGTCGACCCGGCCGGTGTCATCGGCTCGACGCCGCTACCGGCAGGCGAGAAACTGACCAATGGCCTGAGCATCAGGCCGGGTGGCGCCTCGATTCTGACGAGCCGCGCACTGTACGAGATGACAGCCGACGCGACCGGTACGCCCACGACCGTGTGGCGGCACGTGTACGACGCGGGCGATTCCCGGCGGCCGGGCCAGCTGGCTCCCGGATCTGGCACGACGCCAACCTATTTCGGTCCCGGGGGAGACGACTGGGTCGCCATCGTGGACAACGCGGACCGGCCGAACCTCATCGTCTACCGCAGCAGCGATGGCTCGCGGGTCTGCTCGACCCCGGCTTTCGGCACCTCCGGGCAGGGCACCGAGAATTCACCGATGGCGTGGGGCAATTCGATCGTCATCCCGAGCACCTACGGGTTCGGATACCCGCCGTTCGCGACGTCGGGCCCGAGTGATCCGCCGGCTGCGGCCTTTACCGGCGGGATGACCCGCATCGACGTCTCGGAGGCCGGGTGCCACCGGGTCTGGGAGAGCAACGATCGGGTGGCGACCCTGCCCAAGCTGTCCCGCGCCGACGGCTTGATCTACGCCCTCGCCTACGGTCCGCTGCCCGCCGGCGGAGGTATTCAGCAGGTCGGACCGGTCTACTTCACGGCCGTCGACTTCGAGACCGGTCACCGCAAGGCGTTCACGCAGGTCGGTACCGCGCCGCTGGACGAGCCACTGCAGCTCACCGGCACCATTGGTGCCAGTGGAGCGCTCTGGCAGGCCACCGTCGGGCGGATGCTGAAAATATCTCCGTGAGGATGCCGCTACCGTGCAGTCATGGCCATGGCACCGAGAAGAATGCAGACATCGGACAGTATCGACATCGCCGCCTCCGCGCAGGCGCTGTACTCGATGATCAGTGATCCGACCCGGATGGGGGAATGGAGTCCCGAGAACCTCGGCGCAACCGTCGTCAATCCAAAGCCCGACGGTGAGGCCTTCGTCGGGATGGTGTTCGAGGGCACGAACCGCCGAGGGCGGGCACGGTGGGTTACCCGGTGCACGGTGACCGCCGCCGACAGCGCGGAGAGGTTTGCCTTCCGCGTCCACGCGATCGGACGCAAGGCGCCGAAGCTCAAAGGAGCCAACGCTTCCTGGGAGTACCGGTTCGAGGCAAATGATTCCGGCGGCACCACGGTGACGGAAACCTGGTTCGATGACCGACGCCGGTGGCCTCGCGCGGTCGTCGAGATCTTCGATCGCGTCGTCACATCGGGGACAACCTTCCCCGAGTTCCAGGAAAAGAACATCGCGCGGACCTTGCAGGCCCTGAAGTCGGCTGCCGAAGCGTCCTGACGGCGGTGCGCACCGGCTGGGTGGGGTCCGAACGGACCTAGTGCAACAATCGGGGTGTGACGCAGGACCCAGAAGAGCAGCCGACCGATCCGCAGTCCGACCGCCCGAACCTCGAGAAGCCGAGCGCCAGGTCCCCGGACTCGTTCCATGTGCCGCCGGATCTGTCTGGAATGCCGACACTCGCCGAGCTCGACGCCCTGGACATGGCCGAGCTGGCCGCCGGGCGGAAGTCGAAGGACAAAGACCACGCCAACTTCGACGAGCCGGCCCCGCCACCTGCGTCCCTGCATCACGCGTGGCTGCTATGGATCGGTGCCGCCGTCGCGGCGCTGGTCAGCGTCGTCTACGGGTTCGCCAATCTGGGCGCGATCAGCGATCTGCTGAACGAGCGTCTGCAGGTCGGTGTCGCACAGGATCCCAACAATGCGGCTCCCGCCAATCGTATCGATTCCCTGTCCGGACTCTTCCCGCCGGCCTTGTTGATCACGACGCTCGTCATGCTCGCGATCCAGTACCCGCTGCTCGTCGCGACGTCGCGGCGCCGTAGCCGCGGCGCGCGCAACTTCTACGTCACGATGGTCGTCGTGACGCTGCTGTGCATCCCGATGGGGATGGACCTGCTCTTCGACTACCCATCGGTCCCTGGTGCCCTGCGGATCGTCGGGTGGATCCAGTTCGCATTGCTCTTGTTGTCGGCACTGTTCACGCTGCGTCGCAGTGTCGACCGTTGGCTGCCGCCGTCTGAACGGATGAAACCCAGTCACCTGATCAGGCCGGGTAACCGCTTCAAGTAGTGGTTCTCAGCCGGAGTGGGTCGGATCCTGTACGGCGGCAGCGGCTTCGACGATGATTTCCCGCATCGCGAGTTCGGCTGCTTCGGCATCTCGGAGTCTGATCGCCCGTGCCACATCGTCGTGCAGCGCGATCGCTGCCGGGTTGGGACGCGTCGGCATCATGCCGTGATGGGTCCGTCCGGTGAGCACCTCGCCCACCACCTCACTGAGTGCGCGGAACATCTCGTTGCCGCTCGCCTCGAGCAAGGTGCGGTGGAATATCTTGTCGGCCAACAGGTACTGGGTGAGGTCGCCGGAACGTCCATGTACGACCATGTCCGAGACCGCCGCCGCGAGAATGCGGCACTGATGTTCGTCGGCACGCTCCGCCGCCAAGGCGGCTGCAACGGGTTCGAATCCGCGACGTAGTTCCGAGAGGGTCAGCAAGAAGTCGGTACGTTCGCCGGCGTCGAGTCGCCAGCGGATGAGCCGTGGATCGAAGACGTTCCAGCGGTCTCGTGGTTGAACGGTGATGCCCACGCGTCGACGTGAGGCGACCAGCCCCATGGATTCGAGAACGCGGATGGCCTCTCGGGCGACCGTGCGCGAGACCCCGTACTCGACGCCGACGCTGTCGAGGGTCAACACCGCACCGGCCGCGTGATCACCGGACACGATCCTGGTCCCGATTCCGGTCAGAACACTGCCGTGGAGTTCGCCGACAGTCACATCTGAAGCCACGACATTTATCTTCTCATTCTGATGCGCTACGAGTAAACAACTGCCTTATCGAAGTCAGGGGTTGCAAAAGTATGATCTTTGAAGCAGTATGTGTGACCGGTAGCACAGATGGGCAAGGAGAAGCTATGGGATCGCCACTGGTCGTGATGGGTGTGTCCGGTTCGGGTAAGTCGACGGTCGGTGCGGCAATCGCCCAGCGCCTTCGGGTCCCGTTCGCGGATGCGGACGACTTTCACCCAGCCGAGAACATCGCCAAGATGTCATCTGGTCAGGCGCTCGACGACACCGATCGATATCCCTGGCTGGACACGATCGGTGAATGGCTCGCCACTCACTCCCGGGGCGGCGTCATGAGCTGCTCTGCCCTCAAGCGCAAATATCGAGATCAACTGCGGGCCCACTGTCCCGAAGTCCGCTTCGTGCACCTGGATGGCACCCATGACGTCATCACCAGGCGGCAGGCCAGCAGGCCCGGGCACTTCATGCCACCGTCGCTGCTCGCGTCGCAGTTCGAGACCCTCGAAGCGCTCGGCGAGGACGAGCGCGGCGTGGTCATCGACATCGATCAATCCATCGACGACATCGTCGAGAGTTTCGTCGCCACAACCACAACCGAGGAGAACTGATGTCCGCACAATCGGTGGTCTTGCTGGCCGCCGACACCGAACTACCGGAGCCCGTCGCGGCCGGCTGGCAGCTGATCGTCGCCGCCCTTGCGGGTATCGCGGTGATCGTCGTCCTCATCACGATCGCAAAAGTCCACCCCTTCCTGGCGCTGGTCTTCGGCGGTCTGACGGTGGGTGTGGTTGCCGGGGAGGCAATCCCGACTGTCCTCGAATCGTTCACCGACGGCTTCGGATCCACGGCAGCGGGTGTCGGAATCCTGATCGCCTTGGGCGCGATGTTCGCCAAATTGCTCGCTGACTCCGGCGGCGCTGACGAGATCGTCGACACCATCGTCGGCCACGCCTCACCACGTATGTTGCCGTGGGCGATGGCCCTGGTCGGCGCCATCATCGGTTTGCCGATGTTCTTCGAGATCGGCCTCGTTCTGCTGATGCCGGTCATCTACCTGGTGGCCCGCCGCTCGGGTCTGTCGCTGATCACGGTCGGCATCCCTGCCCTTGCCGGCCTTTCTGCCATGCATGGCTTCGTGCCACCACATCCGGGGCCGCTGGTGGCGATCGACGCGCTCGGTGCTGACCTGGGCACCACACTCGCACTCGGTGTCGTGGTGGCGGTCCCGACGATCATCGTCGCCGGACCCCTCTTCGGGAAACTCGCAGGCAAATGGGTCGTACTTCCGGTGCCGACCACTTTCGATGCCGACCCCGCCGATGGCGAGACCACCAAGCGGCCGTCCTTCGCGATCACGCTCTTCAGCGTTCTGCTCCCGGTCGTGCTGATGCTGGGCAAGGCCATTGCCGAGATCTTCATCGAGAACGACGACCAGATCGTGCGCCAGATCCTCGACGTCTTGGGTACGCCTGTCATCGCCCTCCTGATCGCGGTGGTGGTTGCAATGTTCACGCTTGGCCGTGGGTCAGGGATGGACCGCGACACCATCGCGAAGTGCACCGGTGCGGCCCTCCCGGCCATCGCCGGGATCTTGCTCATCGTTGCTGCCGGTGGTGGCTTCAAGCAGGTGCTGGTCGACAGCGGGATCGGGACGCTCCTGGCCGACTGGGCGAGTGACGCGAACGTGTCGGTACTGCTACTCGGCTGGGTTCTCGCGGCACTCATCCGGCTCGCGACAGGCTCGGCGACGATTGCGACGATCACCGCCTCCTCGCTGATGCTCGGTTTGATCGACGGTCTCAGCAGCGGTGAGATCTCTCTGCTGGTGCTGGCGATCGGAGCCGGCTCGGTGTTCTTCTCCCACGTTAACGACGCCGGCTTCTGGCTGGTGAAGGAGTACTTCGGTATGAGCGTCGGACAGACGATCAAGACCTGGTCGATCATGGAGACGGTGTTGTCCGTGAGCGGTCTGATCGTGGTGCTGCTGCTCGGGTTGGTGATCTAGCCGGGGATGTGGCGCCCGGTGTCAGGGCGCCGCGGTCCGGGCATTCGGGTCGAAACCGCCGGGGATCTCGTAGATGTCTCCGTCGAACCCGGCGCGGAACAACCGGCCGTCCGAGAACCCTGTGCCGCCGCGGCCGTAGGTGACCACACTCGAACCCTGGAGACCGGACGCCAAGGCGCAGAACTGATTCGGTCCGGTGACCCGCAGGATCTCGCCGCTGATGTCGGTGGGCACGATCGGACGGTTGCGGGAATCGAGCGTCAAACCGTCGGCGGCAGCTATGACGTCGCCGCCACCGAAGGTCACCAGCGACTGGGGCGCTCCGGGATTTCGCAACGGGATGCGACTCACGCCGGGATTGACGAAGGTGCGGGATACGTAGAGGTAGGAATCGTCATTGCCGAGGACTGCACCGTTGGCACTGGGTAGCCTCGCCCAATCCGCCTGCACTGCGCCGTTCGGGAACACGCGGCCTATGAGGGATCCGAAATCGTTGGTGGCGTAGGTGACCCCGTTCGCAGCCACCGCCAGACCGTTCGCGGCGCTGAGCCCGCCGACGAACGGGGTGAGACGGCCGGTGGTCGGATTGAACTTGGCGATCGATGCCGCGCGTATCGCATCGCCGACCAGGACGCGAGGATCCGCGCCGTAACCGACCAACAGCGTGCCGTCCGGAGTCCAGGCCAGGGCGCCGCCTCCGTTGCCGCCGGGGACGGTCGCGACCGGTATCGCCCTGGCTCCCGGGCGGTCGACCCGGTAGAGACGGCCGGTGACGATGTCGGTCGTGTAGAGCCTGCCGGCCGGATCGACGGTCACACCTTCGAGGGCGGCCCCGGGGATGCGCGCGACGAGAACGGGGGCCTGCCCGGCACCGGGGCAGATGCCCGCGGCACTCGCCGCCGGGATGCTGACCAAGGACACGGTGACCGCGACCAGCGCACTGACCATCGCGAGACGGAGAACCGATCGCACGGATGACTTCGACATGGTTGCCTCCAGGCTGAGCTGAGAGTCCAAGACTATGTGAGGGCGGTCACCGACGACCTGCCTGTCGGTTTTGTCGCGATTTCCCCGGGTCTCTTTTCTGGACTGATTCCAGAAAAGAGGGTATGTTCGTGTCATGGCTTCGGAACCTGAACATCACGACGTGCGGCAACAGCTGCGCGCGGTGGGACTTCGGGTGACAGCACCGAGGCTGGCCGTGCTCGATGTGCTGGAACTCCACCCGCACTCGACGGCTGACTTCGTGGCTGCCCGGGTTCGTGGTCAGCTGGGTGGCGTGTCCACCCAGACCGTCTACGACGTTCTGCGGGTGTGCTCAGAGCATGGCCTGCTGCGACGGATCGAACCCGCCGGTTCGCCGGTCCGGTACGAGAACCGAACTGGCGACAATCACCACCACCTGGTGTGTCGCAACTGTGGCGACATCAGGGATGTCGACTGCGCGAAGGGGGCGGCTCCCTGCCTCGCGCCCGACACCGACCACGGTTTCATCATCGACGAGGCGGAAGTGACCTACTGGGGACTGTGCTCGGTCTGCCACGCGGCTGCCCCGCACTGACAACAGTTTTCACGCTTTTCCGGTCGAAGTATCTTCTCGTCCGACGAACACCCTTCGTCGCACTCGAAACAGGAGGCAAGCAATGACCCCGAAAACCACCACCAACTCCGGGATCCCCGTTGTGAGCGACAACGAGTCGCTGACCGCCGGTACCCAGGGTCCGATTCTGCTGCACGATCACTACCTGATCGAGAAGCTCGCGCAATTCAACCGCGAGCGGGTGCCGGAGCGAGTCGTCCACGCCAAAGGCGGTGGCGCGTACGGCGAACTGACGATCACCGGCGACGTGTCGAAGTACACGAAGGCCAAATTCCTCCAGCCAGGAAAGACCACGGAGTCGCTGGTGCGGTTCTCGACGGTCGCCGGCGAGCAGGGCAGCCCCGACACCTGGCGCGATCCCCGCGGCTTCTCGATGAAGTTCTACACCGAGGACGGCAACTACGACCTCGTCGGGAACAACACACCGATCTTCTTCATCAAGGACCCGATCAAGTTTCCCGACTTCATTCGGAGCCAAAAGCGGCTTCCCGGTCCAGGTTTGCGTGACCACAACATGCAGTGGGACTTCTGGACCCTGCGTCCGGAGACGGCGCATCAGGTGACCTGGCTGATGGGGGATCGCGGTATCCCCAGGAGCTGGCGACACATGGACGGGTTCGGCTCGCACACGTACCAGTGGGTGAACGAATCGGGAGAACGATTCTGGGTGAAGTACCACTTCAAGACAGACCAGGGCATCGAGTTCCTCACCCAGGCCAAGGCCGACGAACTGGCAGGCACCGATCCGGACTACCACCGGCAAGATCTCTACGAGGCAATCGAGCGGGGTGAGTTCCCCACCTGGACCCTGAAGATCCAGGTCATGCCCGTCGACGAGGCAGAAGGGTACCGGTTCAATCCCTTTGATCTGACCAAGGTCTGGTCGCAGCAGGACTATCCGCTGATCGAGGTCGGCAAGTGGACGCTGAACCGCAATCCGGCGAACTTCTTCTCCGACATCGAGCTCGCCGCCTTCGAGCCATCGAACGTGGTACCCGGCATCGGGTTCTCCCCGGACAAGATGCTGCTCGGTCGTGTCTTCAGTTACGCGGATGCGCATCGCTACCGGATCGGCGCCAACTACTCGCACCTGCCGGTGAACTCGGCCAAAGCGGCGGTCGTCAACACCTATTCCAAGGAAGGTGCGATGGCGTACAACTTCAGCGCACCTGACGTGCCGGTGTATGCGCCGAACTCCTTCGGCGGACCGCATGCGGACCCGACCGCAGCGGGCGACGAAGGTCTGTGGGAGTTCGACGGGCAGGCGGTGCGCGCCGGTTACATCTATCATCCTGAAGACGGCGATTTCACTCAGGCCGGCACCCTGTATCGCGAGGTACTCGACGATGATGCGCGAGAACGGCTGGTGGGCAACATAGTCGGACACGTGCTGGGTGGCGTCACCGAGCCGGTCCTTTCCCGGGTCTTCCAGTACTGGAGCAATGTCGACCCGGAACTGGGCAAGAAGGTCGAAGAAGGTGTACGCGCCGGGGCATGAATCGTGCCGTCGCAGCGTTGAAAACACCAGCAGCACAGCAAGGAGAGGATTTCTCATGACAAACCCCATCACCAGCACATTGAACAAGGACCAGCAGGGTGTCGCCGGAAAGGCATTGCAGGACACCGTTGTCGACTTGATCGACCTGTCTCTCATCGCCAAACAGGCGCATTGGAACGTGGTCGGCCAGCAGTTCCGGTCGGTCCACCTCGAGCTCGACGAGCTCGTCACCGCGGCGCGTGACTTCACCGACGCCGCAGCCGAGCGGGCCACCGCGATCGGTGTGAGCCCCGACGGCCGCTCCGAAACTGTCGCAAAGACCGCAGGCACCAAGGGTTTCGGTGCAGGCTGGACAAAAGACGTCGACGTGGTGACGGCTATTGTCGCCAACATCAAGACCGTGGTCGACGGACTGCGCCAGCGCATCGAGGCGACGGAGAAGGCCGACCCTGTCACACAGGATCTGTTGATCTCGATCGCGGCGCGTCTGGAGCAGCTGCACTGGATGTGGCAGGCACAGGTCGCATGACCTGACCTCGAAAGACCGACAGGCGTCATCCCCCCGTGACGCCTGTTGTCGAGAGCCCCCGGCGGCCCAGCCCAAAGGCCGCCGGGGGCTCTCGTGTATCCGCGTGTGGTTTGCGGAGTCGCATGCACGGTGAGGCTCGTCGACGTACATTCTTGTCGTGGTAAATCCGCAGGACTCACACCCCGAGTTGCCCTTGGACCCCGACATCGGGTCCACGCGGCCCCTGCATCTGCGCCCGGGTGCACTGGCGTGGATCTTCGCCGGAGGCGTCATCGGTACCGGCGCTCGGTACCTGCTGGAGAAGGCCTACCCCTTTCACGCTCCCGAGTGGCCGTGGGCGACTTTCGTGATCAACCTGATCGGGGCATTCATCCTGGGAGTCGGTCTGGAGGGACTGGCCCGACTCGGAGACGACACCGGATGGCGCCGGCGAGCCCGCTTGCTGTTCGGGACCGGGTTCTGCGGCACGTTCACGACCTACAGTGCGTTTGCGCTGGAGACGTCGTTGATCCTGCGTGAAGGAGATGCGGCGACTGCGGCGGGCTACACCATCGCAACAGTGGTCGCAGGCGCGCTGCTGGCCTGGGCGGGCATCGCGGTGGCCGCCGCGGTCCATTCGCGAGCGACGGTACAGCGGTGATCGTCTGGGTGGCGCTGGCGGGCGCGTTCGGTGCAGTCGTGCGGTTCGTCATCGATTCCGAGTGCAAGCGGCGCCTGCCCTCGCCGTTCCCGTGGGGCACCGCGCTCATCAATGTCACCGGATCCCTGCTCATCGGCCTCATCGCGGGGATCGTCATCTTCCACGCAGGCGCATCAGAGTTACAGGCCATCATCGGGACCGGATTCTGCGGCGGTTACACCACTTTCAGCACGGCCAGCGTCGAGACGGTACGTCTGATCCAGCAGGGTCGCCGAGGCATGGCCGTGGGTTATGCCGCCGGATCCCTGGTGATCTCTGTGGCCGCCTGCGCCGCAGGCCTGGCGCTCGTCTACGCCGTGTGAGCGACGACTGCGTCAGTACGCCTGTTGCTGACCGAGCTGTTGCTGAATCCGTTGGTTGAGACGCTGCAGGCCCATCGTCGACAACCCTGGGATCTGACTCTCCAACGTGCGCACCAGGTTGTGGTCGTTGATGACCTTCTCGCTCGATTGAATCAAGACCGTGCCCGAGCCGGTGAAGTCGAATTGTTGTTCCTCACCACTCGCGGCCCCCATCATCGCGGCGCCGGCCGCCATGAAGCCGGTGATCCAGCTCTGGTCGAAGTGGTGGCTGGGTGAGGGGCAATCTGCCCATCCGACAAGGGCTTCGGGATCGACGCGCAGCGGGGGTTCGGCGAACATGACCGGTCCGTTGGACGAGGCGAGGAACTTGCCGGTGCCGATGAGCGTCAGGTAGCCGGGCACGATCGACTGATTGAGCTGCAGCCCTGGTTCGAAGGCGAGGAGATTGGCGGCCCGCACCGTCAGGTTGCCGTCCTCGAGGTCGTAAGAGTTGATGTCGTAGCCACGGTCGCCGATGATCAGAGTGCCCTGACCCTGGGCGATGATGTAGTCGCCCATGTACAACGGGGCGCTGATCGTGCCGGCCAGCTGCTGCATCATTGCTGTCTGCATACCCTGGATCAGCGCCTGGAACTGCATCTGCCCGTAGTACGCGATCATCGCGCCCTTCGACATGATCCAGGGCTTGGTCAGCTGCATGTAGTAGGCGTAGGTGTTGCCGGGGATGTTGTCGTCGCCCTGCAACATGGACGGATTCAAGATGTCGCTCATGGCTTTTCCCTACAGCTTCTCTTCGGAGGCTTGCACGAATACGGTTCCCTGGCCTTGGCATTGCAGCTGCATCGCCTCGCCGGCGCCGCGGCCGACTGCGTCACGCCAGCCTGCCGTCGACTTCAACTGGGTTTGCACATTGCCGAACGTGCCGACGAATGCCTGCGGATCGACGATCACCGGGTATTGGCCACCGACCTGGATCTCGAGTACTTCTCCGTGCGCGAGGAGCACCACCGAACCCGTGCCCTGCAGTTGGGTGGTGAACATGCCGTCACCGGTCAAGGCGCCGGTGGCCGCGCCCCGCAAGGCTCCCATCAGACCGCCACCGCGCCCTCCGCCGCCTCCACCGCCCTGGGACGTCATTGAGACGATCGATGCTTGCAACCCTGCGGTGTACCCGAGTGTGCGTGAGGCGTCGGCGGTGACCGTGCCACCCTGGGGCATGTCGATGACATGTACTGCGAGACCGGCGAATCCGTAATGGACCTCGCCGTTGCCCTGCGCCATCATGGTGGCCTCGTGCTCGCCGCGCATCATGCGCCCGGCCATGCCGGCAATCGCGCCCATGCCGCCCATCCCCGGCATACCGCCGCCCCCGGCGCCCGGGATCTGATGGGGTGAGAAATGGACCTGTCCGGTGTAGAAGAGCATCGCGCCCTTGCGTGCCACCACACCACCGGCATGTCCGACGTTGACCTTCACGACCTTCGAGTTGATCTTCTGGAATACCATGCCACTCACCGTTCCGCGGGTTGGATCGACACGACGCCCTGGCCCTGCCAGCGCAGGGAGAATGCCTCGCCACCGTCCTGGCCGATCATCGAACGCCAGCTGACGTCGGTCACGAATGATTGCTGCAGTTGGCCTTTGGCGGAAACGAACGCGTCCGGATCCACGACGAGGGGCAGATTGGGATTGACCTCGAGGTGGATCAGCGGTCCACCGGCCGACAGGAGGGCGACCTGTCCGGTTCCGGTCACGGTGGTGGTGAAAAGGCCTTGCCCGCTGGACATCCCGCCCAGTCCGGCAAACTGGACATTTGTCTGTAGATTGCCTGCCATCGCGAGCAGCTGCCGCGATTCGACCTGGATAGTCTCGTTGTTCAGCTGCAACACGGTGGTGTACTGCGCCTGGATGGCCAGGTGCACGATCCCGTTTCCGGTGCACTCCATCAGTTTCAGTGACTCGCCGGTGGCCTTCTGTTTCAGGCCGGCCACCAGGCCTGATCCGCCACCGAATCCGGCCGACTTGAACTCGACCTGCCCCTGGTAGGAGACCATCGAACCGCTGACCGCCTTGATCGAGGAGTTGTTGAGCCGCGCCTCCACGATGCGCTTGGTCAATCCTAGTAACTCGGCCATCTCACCGATTTCCCTCCAGAGGTCATCCCTGCATCTGCGATACCGGAGTTATCGTAGGCACCCCGGCCCCCGGTGAACAGCGCAATAGACAGTTCAAATGACCGTGCGAGACGCAGGTCGGAGCGGAGCTCGACCATTTCTGGGGAGACGAAGCGGAGCGGAGCTCGACCAATTCTGGGGAGACGAAGCGGAGCGGAGCTCGACCAATTCTGGGGAGACGAAGCGGAGCGGAGCTCGACCAATTCTGTAACGTGTGTCAGGTGGATGACGTTGCGTGGGGTGCGACCGGTGTAGGGATCTTCGTCGTGGCATCGGTGATCGGCGTCGGATTGTACGTCTGGTACCGCCAGCAGGAGACGGTCCGGCTCGACCGCGACATCGATCTGGCAGGAAAGTTGCGGGCGGTTGCGGCTGACGATCCGGTGCGCGGTGCGGCTGTCGACGAGTTCGAGACCGCCATCTACGAGCGCCTGTTCTACGTCTCTACGGTCGGGCCCCGGGCCAGGGGTGCGGCGTGGGCCCTGCTGGGGGCCGTTCTCGGTGCGTTCGGATCGCTCTGGGTGGCTGACGGTTCCGCGATTGTCCAGAAGTCCGTCCACTACGGTTTCGCCGCGCTGGCAATCGGTTTCGCCCTGACGTTCCTGGTGTTCCTGGCGCTGACGATCTACGCGGCCACCAGCTTGCCGAGGATCTCGTTCGAGGACTCCTACCAGGCCGGAGCTGACGCCGACTGATCTGGCCTCAACTGGCCGCGGTACCGAACCGGGTGCGGAAGGCGGTCGGTGTGATGCCGACGATGGCCGCGAAGTGGTGGCGCAGTAGTGTCGCCGAACTGAAGCCGACCTGGCGGGCGACCTCTTCGATCCCGAGATCGGTGGTCTCGAGCAGACTTTGGGCGGCGAGTACTCGTTGCTCAGTGAGCCAGCGGAGGGGACTGGTGCCCACCTCGTCCGCGAACCGGCGGGCAAACGTTCTGGAGGACATGTGGGCTCGGGTCGCCAGGTCGGCGATGGCGATGTCTGCGCTCAGGTTCTGCAGCATCCAGCCGAGCACCTCGCCGAAGCCGTCGGTGTCACACACGGGGACGGGCGCTTTGACGAATTGTCGTTGGCCGCCCTCGCGCTGCGGGGGTACCACCATCCGGCGGGCGATCTTGTTCGCGATGGTGGGTCCGTGTTCTTTCCGGACCAGGTGCAGGCTGGCATCGATACCTGCGGCAGTGCCTGCGCTGGTGATGATGTTGTCCTCTTCCACATAGAGGACGTCGGTGTTGACCTGCACATGCGGGAACAGCTCGGACATCTCCTTGCCGTACCGCCAGTGGGTGCTGGCCGATAGGCCGTCGAGCAGGCCGGCCGCGGCGACCACGAACGACCCCGTGCACACCGACAGGATGTACGCGCCTCGCGCATCCGCGGCCCGCAGGACGTCGAGGACCTGTTCGTTGAAGTCGGCGCGCACCTGGCCGGCGGGGATGGCAATGAGGTCGGCGTCAGCGCACGCGTCGAGTCCGTACTGGGGGATCACCTGGGCCCCGGTGGTGAAGTTCAGCGGCGTGCCCGGATTGACGGCGCAGACCCGGAGATCGAAGCGTGGTACTCCTTCGTCGGTCCTGTCGACGCCGAACACTTCGCAGATGACGCCGTACTCGAAGGCGGCGACCGGTTCTTGCAGGATGACGGCGACGGAGCGGAGCATGCAGCCAGTATGGCGGAAAATTTGTGAAGACTGTCAAAATGGCCAGTGGTGGCGAGAAATGTTCGGACGCATAGTTTCGGACATGGAATTTTTATACATCTTGGTCCCAGCATTCATCGGCGTCTTCATGGTGTTCAAGGAGAACGCAAAGAAAACCGCCCACCTGCCGCGAGCTCCCTTCGGCGCCGACGCGGAGTACGGGCTCGAGGAGTGGCGGAGGTGGGCGGAAATCGAAGAACTGGACCGTCAGTGGAAGGCCGGAGTGCAGGTCAGACGACCCGGAAATCCGTGACGCCGTGCCGCTTCATGTCGTCGAGGATCGGCTTGATGTTCGTGCCGGTCTCCGGTCCGATGCAGCCGATGAAGTAGTAGGCGTTGACCATCCCGATGAGCTTGTCGCCGACCACGACCGGACTGCCCGAGTCGCCTTCGACGACGCAGATCTGGCTGTAGTGTGCGAAACCGTCGGAGAACCAGGTGATGCCGCAGGTGTTGGCGGTGGTGCGCCCTTCTTTGCAGCTGATCTCGGGGAACTGCGGTGCCTGCGTACGGAGGCTGCGGATCGTGACCCCGCCGATCTTCTGGACCGGGTTAACCTTGTTCGCGTCGAATCGGATGATCGCGTAGTCGAGGTCGCTGTTCTTGTAGGTGACCTCACCGACGGGGCCTGCATTCTGGGCAGACTCTGCGAAGACCTTGGTGCCGGCGTTGCCGCAGTGCCCGGCGGTCAATCCGACGAGGGCGTTGTTCTGGTCGCGACCGATCGCCGTGAGGGTGCACGCGGAGGCTTCTCCGTTGCGGTCCGGTAGGAGAATTCCGGATCCACCGCCGAGGTTGACCTTCGCGGGCGCGGCCGATGCGGTGGACACCCCCAGGGCTGTCAGTGCCAGTACAGCGCACAGAACTGCAAAGAAGGTGCCGGTCTTTTTGATCATCAATTCCTCACGGTGGAACTCGGGTGTCGACATGAGGAACCTACCAGGCAGAGGGCGCGCATCAGTCATCGTCGGAGCCGCACGCAGCAGCTCCGACGATGACCTCCCGACCTAGTGGTCGGTCGGTTTTTTGTGTGCTGGGAACACTTTTCAGTTCAGGACGGCGGACGACTCACGCACTGGGCGAGGTACAGGTTTTCACCCAGGGTCGTCATCAGCTGGAGCTGCGTTTGCAGGTAGTCGACGTGCTCTTCCTCGTCGGCCAAGATCTTCTCGAGCAAGTTGGCGCTCGTGGTGTCCTGCTTCTCACGACACATGACGATGCCGGGTTTGAGGCGGGCGACCACATCGATCTCGATCTGCAGATCACTTTCGAACTGCTCGCCGAGAGTTTGCCCGACCTTCAGCGAGAACAACCGCTGATAGTTGGGCAGTCCGTCGAGGAGCAGTATCCGATCGGTGATCGCCTCCGCGTGGTTCATCTCCTCGAAAGACTCCGCGCGGGTGTGCGCCGCGACTTCGGTGAAGCCCCAGCTGTCCTGCATCTTGGAGTGCAGGAAGTACTGGTTGATCGCCGTCAATTCACTGGTCAACTGCTCATTGAGCAATTTGAGAACTTCCGGATCGCCTTGCATGGTTTCTCCTCACGTCAACGACACCTGACGTCTCTCATCGGGAGGGCTGTTCCTGATGGGGCTGTGGACATCACGTGTGAAATCAATTTATCTCGGTACGATGCAGTTCGGGTGACATCCATCGCCACCGACGAGCAGGGATTGAAAATTGTCCGAGCATTCGCGCATCCTGGCCTCTGACTTCTCGCTGCCCAGCGGCGAGGGAATCGTCGAGCGGCTGTCCGAGAACAACGACTCGCTGGCTCGCCTCGGCGCGCGTCATCTGGTGGTCTACCGCGGCCTGGACGATCCTCGGCGGGTGTTCGCGACCCTCGGGTTGCATGATCGCGGCTCGATAGAGAAGCTGGTTCGTAATCCGGCGGTGTTCGATTGGTTCGACGCGGCGGGTGTGGACGAGATTCCCCCGCTGTTCGCCGGTGAGGTGGTGGAGAAGATCGACCTGGCCTCGGCAGAGTCCGATCACTCGGGCATCCTCGTCGCCGCGATCGCTCCGGTGGAGAGCGTGCCCGCCCTACTCGGCGCGGTGCGGAAGAGTCTGCGGAGGTTCATCTCCGCCGGCGTTCGCAGGGTCTGGATCTACCAGGCTCTCGACGACCGCCAGGAAGTGATGATCTTGCAAGAACTCGACACCGAAGAAAGTGCGGTTGCGTGGGTGGAGCATCCCGACGCCGCCGCCGAGTGGATGTCGGGGGCTGGTGTCGGGGTGTATCCGCCGTTGTTCGTAGGAAAGCTACAGCGGATCATGGACCTGCAGCCGCAGACCTAGTCCGGGACCGCCTCATGTACGTCTGCCTGTGTCAAGGAGTCACCAGCCACGTGGTCGAACAGTCGGTGGCCGATGGCGCACGGACCTCCAAAGAGGTGGCCATCGCGTGTGGTGCCGGCGCGGATTGCGGTCGCTGCCGCAAGACGGTTCGGGCGATCATCGAGGCCCACTTCGCGAACAGTCCGGCCGGGTGACGGCGACCAGGGATGACGTGGCGGCCGCGCCACACTAGTGTCAGCGGGTATGGCATATTTTGTGACGGGGGCCACAGGTTTCATCGGCAGAAATCTGCTCGGCGAACTGCTGAACAATCGCGACGGCGAGATCTTCGTACTGGTGCGCAGAGGCTCGCGCCGCAAGATCGAACGACTCATCCGGCAGTGGGATACCGACAGGGTCACCCCGGTCGTCGGAGACCTGCAGGCCGACAACCTCGGAGTCGACACGGCGTGGATCGCCGACCATCGCGGCGACATCGACCACTTCTTCCACCTCGCGGCGATCTACGACATGACCGCGTCCGACGAGGCCAACGAGATGCTGAACGTCGGGGGCACGCGGGCGGCGCTCTCTCTCGCCGAGGCACTCGACGCCGGGTGCTTCCATCAGGTCTCCTCCGTCGCCGCAGCAGGTGAGTTCCGCGGCCGGTTCGACGAGTCGATGTTCGACGAGGGCCAGGAACTGCTGTCGGCGTACCACCGAACCAAGTTCGAATCCGAACGCATCGTCCGTGACGAGGCCACTGTCCCCTGGCGCGTCTACCGGCCGGCGATCGTCCTCGGACACTCGGAAACCGGTGCGATGGACAAGATCGACGGGCCGTACTACTTCTTCCCGTTGTTCAAGCGGATGCGTGACGCGCTGCCGGGCGCCCTACCGCTACTGGGTGTCGACCTCGGAAACACCAACGTGGTCCCGGTCGATTATGTCGCGCGGGCGATGGACCACCTGGCACATCTGCCGGGCCGAGACGGTGAAGCCTTCCACCTGGTGAACCCGAAGCCGCAGAACACCGTCGGGATGGTCAACACATTTGCCGCAGCCGCAGGCGCACCCAAATTCGCGGTACCCGTCGACCGGTCCGTGACCGACCTGGTGCCGACGTATCTCCTGCCCCGCGCGCTGCAACCGAGCTCCTTGCTCGGCACCGTCGTGCGGTCGGGCCCGGCGCAGTTCGCGCTCCGGCAGAC
Organism: Williamsia soli; assembly: GCF_017377795.1. Lineage (GTDB taxonomy): Bacteria > Actinomycetota > Actinomycetes > Mycobacteriales > Mycobacteriaceae > Williamsia > Williamsia soli. The sequence continues at coordinate 396,575 of NZ_JAFRDR010000005.1, forward strand.
TGTCGGGCGGCTTGGGATTCCACCCGAAGTCCTTGCCCACGTGTCGTTCCCGGGAACCTTCTCCTCCTATGCGACGGAAGAGGCGTTGGCGGGCTCGGGCATCTCTGTGCCTGAACTGGACACGTATGCGGCCAACCTGTGGACCTACTGGGAACAGTTCCTCGACGACTCGATCAAATCCGATCGCAGTGTCGTGAAGGAGCTGTCGGGCAAAACGGTGGTGATCACCGGTGCCTCGTCCGGAATCGGCCTGGTGACGGCCGTCAAGGTCGCGAAAGCCGGTGGTATCCCGATCCTGGTGGCACGCGGACTCGACAAACTCGAGGCGACCAAGGATCTGATCGAGGGTCAGGGCGGCACCGCCTACGCATACGGCTGCGACCTGTCGGACCTCGACGCGATCGACGCGCTGACCAAGCAACTCGGCGACGACTTCGACCACATCGACTTCATCGTCAACAATGCCGGCCGCTCGATTCGCCGGTCGCTGAAGCTGTCGGAAGACCGGTTCCACGATTTCGAACGGACCATGCAGCTCAACTACTTCGGCGCGATCCGGCTCGTGATCGGTCTACTGCCGACGATGCGTGCACAGGGCGGTGGCCACATCGTCAACGTCTCATCCATCGGGGTGCAGACCAATCCGCCACGGTTCAGTGCTTACGTGGCGTCGAAGGCGGCGCTGGACTCGTGGTCGAACGTGGTGTCGTCGGAGTTGGTCGGCGACGGGATCTCCTTCACCGGGATCCACATGCCACTGGTGCGGACACCGATGATCGCCCCCACCAAGCTCTACGACAGATTCCCGACCATCAGTCCGGGCCAGGCCGCCGACAAGGTGATCACGGCGCTGGTCGACCGACCGCACGAGATCAACACGGCCCTGGGTAATCTCGGGTCCGTAGCGCATACAGTGACGCCCAAGCTGGCGTTTCGGATCCTGCATTTGGCCTATCAGGTGTTCCCGGACTCCGCCGCTGCGCGCGGCGATCAGGGCCGCAGCGAGTCCGAGCAGATCCTGCTCGCTCGCGTCCTCAAGGGCGTGCACTGGTAGGTCGGAGCCGGTCGCGGGCCACTCAGCGATCGGCGGGACGGTAGGCGGTCACCACCACGGCACCGCCGAGCCCGATGTTGTGTTGTAGCGCGACTTTCGCGCCGTCGACTTGACGTTTGTCGGCGGTGCCGCGGAGTTGCCACGTCAATTCGCTCGCCTGTGCCAGGCCGGTGGCTCCGAGGGGATGGCCTTTCGAGATCAGACCACCGGACGGGTTCACGACCCAGCTGCCCCCGTAGGTCGTCTCCCCGCCGTCGATCAGCTTTCCACCGTCGCCCTCACCGCACAGGCCCAGCGCCTCGTAGGTGAGCAGCTCGTTCACGGAGAAACAGTCGTGCAGCTCGATGACGTCGACATCGGTCGGCTCGATCTCCGCCTGCTCATACACCTTTCGGGCTGCATGACGGGTCATGTCGGCGCCGACAATGGTGATCGCGCTCTTGTCGGTGAAGGTGGTCTCGAGGTCGGTGACCATGGCCTGTCCGACGATCTCGACGGCCTGCGCAGCCAGACCGTGCTCGTCGACAAAACGCTCGCTCGCGAGGACCACCGCGCCGGAGCCGTCGGAGGTCGGTGAGCACTGGAGCCTGGTCAGCTCGATCGGCTCGTAGATCATCTTCGCGGCCTTGATCTCGTCGAGCGAGTACTCGTCCTGGAACTGGGCGTACGGGTTGTTGATCGAGTGCCGATGGTTCTTCTCTCCGATCTTGGCGAAGTGCTCCGCGGTGGTCCCGTAACGCCGCATGTGTTCGAGGCCTGCAGCACCGAACATCCACGGTGCAGCCGGGAATGCGAACTCGAACAATTCCGACTCCGCGGCGATGTGGCGCATCAGTGGCTGTTCCCGGTCTTGCGCGCCGCCGGCCAACGAGCCCGGTTGCATCTTCTCGAATCCCAACGCCAGCACACAATCTGCCAGTCCGCCGCGAATCGATCGGGCCGCGAGGTACAGCGCCGTCGAACCGGTGGAACAGTTGTTGTTGACGTTCGTGATCGGGATACCCGTCATGCCCAGCTCGTAGACGGCACGTTGACCACAGGTCGAATCGCCGTAGACGTACCCGACGTGCGCCTCGTCGATCTGGTCGAAGGTGATCCCGGCATCCTCCAGCGCTCGGGTGCCCGATTCCTTGGCCATGGCCGGATAGTCCCAGCCCTCCCTGCGACCAGGCTTCTCGAACTTGGTCATCCCGACACCGATCACAAAGACACGATTTCCGCTCATCGTGTCAGCGTCCCACATACGGAACGGCGGGACGTGCGGATCAGCGGTAGGGGCGAAAGAACTCCCTCAGTTCCTGTGCGTACAGCTCGGGCTCTTCGAACGGCGCGAAATGCCCGCCCCGCGCCGGTTCGCTGACGCGCGCGACGTTCGCGGTGCGATCGAGCCAGTCCCGCGGCGGCAGGACAACGTCTCCGGGGAAGAGCGAGAAGCCGGACGGCACCTGCACCCGCCGAGCGTGTTGCTCGGACGGGATCGCGCCGTTGGCCCGGTACATCCGCATCGATGACCCGATCGTCTCGGTGAGCCAGTAGATCGTGATGTTCGTGAGGATTTCGTCTTTGGTGAAGGCGCGTTCGACGTCACCGGCGCAGTCACTCCAGGACCGCATCTTCTCGACGATCCAGGCCGCCAGGCCCGCAGGGGAGTCGGTGAGCCCGACGGCCGCGGTCTGCGGTTTGGTGCGGTGGATGGCGGCGTAGGCGCCCTCGGATTGTCCCCACGCCACCGCGCCGTCGACCCAGTTCTGTTCGGAGGGGGTGAGGTCCGTTGGTGCACCCGGATACAGGGGGAGCCCGGCGTCGGTGCGGTGGACCGCGACAACCCGTTCTGGATTGTCGAGAGCGAGATAGCGACTCACGTGGCTGCCGATGTCGCCTCCTGCGGCACCGAACCGTTCGTAGCCGAGGACCCCCATGAGTTCGGCGAAAAGTCCGGCGACAGCGACGGAGTCGATCGGAGCCCCCGGGCGATCGGAGTAACCAAAGCCTGGGACGTCGGGCACCACGACATCGAAGGCATCGGCGGGGTCAGCGCCGTGGGCGCCCGGATCGGTGAGCAGTGGAACGACTTTCGAGTACCGCCAGAAGGAGTCCGGCCAGCCGTGGCTCAGTATCAGCGGCAGAGCGGCTGTGTCGGACTTCGCCCGCGCATGGACGAAGTGGATCCCGAGTCCGCGGATCGGCACACGAAAACGGGGGAGCGCGTTCAGCGCAGCTTCCTGGGTCGGCCAGTCGAATTCCTCGATCCAATAATCGACCAGTTCCCGGAGGTAGTCGACGTCGGTGCCGAGCGCCCATCCCGCGTCCTCGGGAGCATCGGGCCACCGCGTTGCTCGCAGGCGCCCCCGGAGATCCTCGAGCGCGGCGGGGGTGGCCTGCGGTCGGAACGGTTCGGGCTGGGTCGATGTGTCCGCCATGGTGTTTGATCTTACGCAAAACCCACAAACCCACCCGTTTCAGTCAAACGCTCCAGCTGAAAACCGGAGCGTTTGACTGAAACGAGTTTATCTGCAATGACTTTCGGTCCATGCGGCCATATTGTCGGATGCCCATGGCATAGTCGACAACATGTTCGAAGAGCGGGTGGAAGCAGCGTTCCGGGGTCTGGGGGTGTCGACCCCGAGTCTGCTACGCCCGCGCGAACTCACCACGTCGATGCAACAGCTCGCCCAGGTGAAAGGTCTTGCCGCGTGGTCTGAATACGCAACTGCTGCCGAGATACATCGCCAGTTGGCCGAACCCACGGCCGAGGTCGACGTGCGCCAACTCGACGGGTGGGCGCAATGCTCAGCACGGGTCGGAGCCGCGCTAGGAGTCACAACAGGATTGGCAGACAGTATCATTCGACGTGGCCTGGCATTGCGCGAACGACTGCCGCAGGTGAACGACGCACTCCGCGCCGGCCGGGTCGCGCCCCACCACATCGGTGATATCGTCTCGCGCACCGAACTGGTCGACGGCATGCCGTGGTCGGCGTCGGTGGACGCAGAGATCGCCGAGATGTTGTGGCGCGATGGCGCCTGGTCCACAGACCGGATGCGCAACATGGTCGATCAAATCGTCTTCCGCCACGACCCCGAAGGCGTCCGCGAGCGACGGGCCCGGGCCAAGGACGGCCGGAACTTCAAACGCTACGCGACCGCCGACGGGATGGCTGATGTGGTGGCGTCGATGACCGCCGAGAACGCCCTGCTTTTGGAGAAGAGGGTGCAGCAGTTGGCCTCTCAGGTCTGCGGGAACGATCCTCGCACGACGCCGCAGCGCTTGTCGGATGCGATGTTCTGCGCCACCATGGACGTCGACTTCCTCTGCCAATGCGGAGACTGCGAGGGCTGCGAGTTCGCGCGCACCGACGACAGCGACAGCGGCACCGGTGACAATGGCGGCGCCCAGTTCGTGGTTCACGTCGTGATGGATCAGGCGACAGTGGAAGGGCGCGCCAACAACGCGGCGCTGATGGACGGTCATGGAGTCATCTCCGGGGACCACGCCCGTGAGATCGCCCGCCGACCCGACGCACGTTTGGCTCCCCTCGGTGGCGAGCTGGCGAAGGACGTCCTCGATCAACCGTCATCGGTGCCCGACTCCGCCGCCGATGACCTGCATACCCCTGCGGCGAAAGAACTGAGCCCGGAGGAGATGCTCGACGAGATCAAGCGCCTGGTCAAAGCCAAAGAAGACGCGAAACGTCCGGCAGGGGAGGTCGACGAGAAGACGTCGCCGAACACTGAACGAACAGTTGGCCTCGCACGCCCCGATGACGCGGATTCGCGGGCAGAGGCAGCGGAACGCTCAGAGCCAGAGCCAGAGCCAGAGCCAGAGCCAGAGCCAGAGCCGGAATCGGTCGGTGCAGGCGAGCGTCTGAACCGGGCCGAACGACGCCGGCTGCGGAAGCGGAAGACAGCTCTCCCGAGGTCCCAGCCGAGCAACGCCTACCGGTTGTCCGCTGCCCTCAACAGGTTTGTCCGGATCCGTGATGCCTACTGCACCTTCCCCGGCTGCCGGCGGCCTGCCTGGAGATCAGAAGCCGACCACACCGACGAATACGACCACGACAACCCGGCAGCCGGGGGACAAACCTGCGCCGAAGACACCAAGTGCCTGTGCAAGTTTCATCATCTGCTGAAGACATTCGGCAGCTGGATTGATCTTCAGGACACGGACGCGAACGGACGTACACGGATCGTCTTCATCAGTCCCGAAGGAGTTCGATTCCACGGACCGGCATGGTCCGGAGAAGACCTCTTCCCTGCGCTACTGGACATGACCTGGCGCGACCCCGGACCTCCCCGGGGTGCGCCACCTGACATGCCATCGCGTCGGCGAACCCGCCTCGCGGACAAATACGCCCGCCGCCGCGCAGAACGGAACCGCAACCGCCGACTCATCGAAACGCCCGAACCGCCGCCGCCTCCACCGGAACCGTCATCTGACCTCGACGGGCCGCCGCCTCCGTTCTAGCTCATCCGTGCCACTGGACGAGTACCTCGTCGCGAAATCGTTTGAGGTCGAGAATCTTCTGCTCCGTGGAGACGTCGCTCCCGCTGTAGAGGAGCCAAGGCATCGTCAGGATGTGGGTGACGCCTGCGGCCTCGGCGTGCCGGTAATGGTCGGCAGTGAAGGCATCGGTGAGGGGCGCGATGATGGAGAAGTCGGTGCCCGTTTGCCCGTACTCTTCACGCAGCTCGTGAAGGCGGCTGGTGGTGGCGATGGCTTCGTCCGTGGTCATGAGATCGCCGATCCAGCCGTCGTGGTGGGCGGCCCGGCGTAAGGCGCGTTCGGAGAGTCCTCCGATCAGGATCGGGATCCGCGGCGGCGTGGGTGACATCTCGACACGGGGCACGGTATAGCTCTCGCCGTCGAACTCGGTCCATCCGGGTGTCCACAGCGACCTCATCAGTTCGACGATCTCGTCGGTCCGCCTGCCGCGACCCTCGAACCGAGCCCCCATCAGCTCGAACTCGTCTCTACTCCAGCCCACCCCGAGGCCGAGTTCCACCCGGCCACCGCTGAGTACCGACGCCGTCCCGATGGCCTTCGCTGCGGTGAAGGGATCGCGCAACGCGGCGACGTACACCGTGTTCACGAATCGGAGCCGCCGGGTGCACTGGGCGAGGCTACCGATCAGGACCCACGGGTCAGGCCAATCCGTGAACCGATCCCAGCGCCGCGTTCCGTCGTCGGTGTATGGGTACGGCGTCGACATCTCCTCGAAATCGACGACATGGTCAGGTATTCCCAGCCCGTGATAGCCGAGTTCATCTGCTGCACGAGCAATTTGGAGGATCTCGGCAGTGGGGAGAAAGGCGGTGCTGATATAGAACTTCACAAAGTGGACAGTAGTCTATTTTTCGGCCCGGGCGGAATGTCCCCACTGGCTTACTGCCGTGGCGTCAGAATCCGAGGTCGCGTCCGATGAGGTCTTTCATGATCTCCGTGGTGCCACCGAAGATCGTCTGGATACGTACGTCCACATAGGCTCTGGCCACAGCGTATTCGTTCATGTACCCGTATCCGCCGTGCAGCTGCAAGCAGTTGTCGATGACCTTCTTACCCAGCTCGGTGCACCACCACTTCGCCTTGGCTGCGTCGACCGCGGTCAGCTCGCCGGCGACCACCCCCGCGAGGCAGCGGTCCACGAACTGCTCGGCGATGTCGAGTTCGGTGGACATCTCGGCGATGGTGAAACGGTTGGCCTGAAAAGAACCGATCGGCTGACCGAATGCCTTGCGGTCCTTGGCGTACCGGAGTGTCTCTTCATAGATCGCCCGGGCGCCGGCAATTGCCCCGATGGCGATCGACAGGCGTTCGGACGGAAGGTTCTGCATCAGATGGTAGAAACCCCGGTTCTCGGTTCCCAGTAGATTCGTCGCGGGAACGCGTACGTCGGTGAAGTGCAGTTCGGCGGTGTCCTGCGCCTTCTGTCCCATCTTGTCGAGCTTGCGGCCACGCTCGAAGCCAGGCATGTCCCGTTCGACCACCAGCAACGAGAAAGCCTTGTGCTTGGCGGCCGGGTCGGGGTCGGTGCGACAGACCACGATGACGAGGTCGGAGTTGATACCGGCGGAGATGAAGGTCTTGGATCCGTTGAGAACCCAGTCGTCGCCGTCCCGCTTCGCCGAGGTCTTGATCCCGGAGAGGTCGCTGCCCGCCCCGGGCTCACTCATGGCGATCGCTCCGATGATCTCGCCGGAGGCGAATCCCGGGAGCCACCGCTGTTTCTGTTCATCGGTGCCCAGTGACACCAGGTATGGCGCGACGATGTCGTTCTGGAGGCTGAAAGACGGTGACGCGGAACCGAATTTGGTCAGCTCCTCGACGATGACGGCGTTGAAGCGGAAGTCGTCGACCCCGCCGCCGCCGTACTCCTCGGGGATGTTGAAACCGATCAGCCCGACCTCGCCTCCCTTCTTGTACACCTCGCGGTCAACCTGTCCGTCGCGTTCCCAGGCGTCGGCGTAGGGCTTGATCTCGCGCTCGATGAAGTCTCGCGCCGTGGAGCGGAGCTGTTCGTGCTCGGTCTCGAAAACAAGTCTCTTCATCGAAGCTCTCCCGTGCCGGTGCGGTTGCGGCCACGGTCCGGCCAAAACCTGAGATCGGATTCATTTTACAGGTAGACTGCCGTCTTGGAATGAAAAGTAGAGTTTGTTCCATTGTGGGTAGAGTCCTGATGTGGCCGCTCGACTGGTCGGCCCGTAACGATGGGGATGGTCACGCAATGCAGACAGAAACGAAGATGAAGCTGCAGGCAGCTGCGGCAGCAGTCGTGGAGAAGTATCCGAGCTCGCCGCATGCGTTGGCGGAGCCACCCGCCGGGTCTGACCTCAAGCCGGTGATGGGCGACTTCGGTGCCCCTGGGATCGGCCACACGCTGGCCGGTCTCGCCGACCCACTGCGGGTCGCGAGGGACCGATACTCCGAGTTCGGGCCGGTGTCCTGGTCCGGTTCGCTCGGGATGAGGATAGTGAATCTGGTGGGCCCCGAAGCCCTCCAGCAGGTCTGGTCCAACCGCGACAAGGCGTTCTCCAGTGAAGAGGGCTGGGAACCGATGATCGGACCGTTCTTCCGCCGCGGAGTGATGCTGATGGATTTCGACGAGCACCTGCACCACCGGCGGATCCTGCAACAGGCCTTCACCCGGCCGCGGCTCGTCGCGTATCTCGACATGATGACGTCGCGGATCGTGGCGACCATGGATGCCTGGGAGCCGGCACCTGACTTCCCGGTCTACACCCGGAGCAAGGAGATGCTCCTGGCGATCGCGACCGAGGTCTTCGTCGGCGCCCAACTGGGGCCGGAGGCGTCCAAGCTCGAGCATGCCTTCGAAGATGCCGTCAAAGGTGGGCAGGCGATCGTCCGGGCCAACATGCCCGGTGGCACCTGGTCGAAGGGTCTGAAAGGGCGGCGAGTTCTGCAGGAGTACTTCCGTTCCGAGCTGCCCGCACGTCGTGCCGGCGACGGTGATGACCTCTTCAGCGTGCTGTGTCACAGCGAGAGCGACGATGGGCACACCTTTTCCGACGAGGACATCGTCAACCACATGATCTTCGCGATGATGGCGGCGCACGACACCAGCACGCTCGCGGTGTCGATGCTCACGTACTACCTGGGGTTGAATCCGGAGTGGCAGGAACGGCTCCGCGCCGAGTCGTTGGCGCTGGGCAAACCGACCCTCGAGTACGGCGACCTCGATTCGCTGCCGAGTCTCGACCTGGCCTTCAAAGAAGCCCTGCGATTGAATGCCCCGGTCGGCATGCTGTTCCGAAAGACGGTGAAAGACACCGATGTGATGGGTCACTTCATCCCTGAGGGGACGTTGGTCTCGATCAACCCCTACGCCACCATGCGGATCGACGACTTCTGGCACGACCCCGACGTGTTCGATCCCGAGCGATTCACCCCCGAGCGGGCCGAGGACAAATCTCATCGGTTCGCATGGGCGCCGTTCGGCGGTGGCGCACACAAGTGCATCGGCCTGTACTTCGGTGGCATGACGGTGAAGGCCACCATGCACCAGCTCCTCCAGCGATTCGAGTGGAGTGTGCCCGACGACTATGTGATGCCGCTGGTCTGGGGCACCGGGCCGACGCCTGCGGACGGCCTGCCGATCACCCTGCGCCGCAGGACCACCGATCGGGTGACGTCATGAGGAGGCACCGATGAGGGCGATCGCGAACCGGGAAGTCTGTGAGGGCCACGGGATCTGCGAGTCGATCGCGCCCGAGGTGTTCCAGGTCGACGACGACGGGGAGGTGTCGGTCTTGGCCGACCACCCGCCCGAATCGGAAGCAAACGCCGTCCGTCTTGCCGTGGACAGCTGCCCCGTTGCCGCATTGCTCGTCGAGGAGTGAACCCGAGGACTGTTCAGCCCATGTGCTGTAACAGCGCTCGCGCGGCAGCGACGACCGTCGAGCGATCATGGGTGATCGCATAGGAGAACTCGCGACCCGGCTCGCCATCGTCGCCCAGATCGTATGCGATCAGCGCCGCGAAGAAATGCCTACCCAAGACGATCACCGTCCACTCGCGTGCCAGCGGATGGTCGTCCGGGATGGCGGTGCCACGCACACCGGGTGATGGTTCGGATGGCATGTCTACGGCGACGACCGCGACAAGTGAGTTCGACGCGGCCAGGTCGCCGTATCGCTGCTCGTCTGCGCCGGAGAAGTGTTCCGACCGTTGAAAACTCGCCAGAATCGTCAACGGTTCCCCGGAGGCGAGTGCCTGCACCTCGAAGTAGCGCGAGTAGCGCACCAGGACGGGGCGGGTCGCGACACGGGGCTGGGCGGTATCGAGCAAGTCGGATGGTTTCGCCGGGATGCGCAGAGGATCTCCACTGAGATGCACCCGCCGCGTCGCGGGCACCGGTGGCCAACGCGTCGGTGGCAGTTCCGCGGGCCTACCCAGAAGCCATCCCTGCCCGAGAGTCGCGCCGATGTCGACGGCGCGCTGCCGGTGGATCTCGGTCTCGATTCCTTCGGCGAGGATCACCGCGCCGGTCGCCTCGGCATAGGCGGCCACAGCCATGATGATGTGCAGTTGCTCGTGGCTGGGTGAATCCGCGATGAGGGACCTGTCGAGTTTGACCACGTCCGGAGCGATCAGCGACAGCAGTGTCAGGGAATCGGCGTTGCGCCCGACGTCGTCGAGAGCAATGCCGAGTCCACGCCGTCGGGCATCGGCGACCACGTTCAGCAACTGCGCCGGGTCGGAGAGAAGTGCCCGCTCTGTCAACTCCAGTACCACCCGGAGACCGGTGGTCGAAGTGTCGAAAATGTTCCCCGACTCCGGCGGCCGCTCGATGAGTGCGTCGGGTTCGACGTTGACGAAGATCGTCATCCCGTCGTCGAGGTAGCCCAGAGCGGTCACGGTGTCGAGCGAGGCATTGCGGCATGCCCGGTCGACCTCGGAGACGCGACCGAGTGCCCGGGACCGTTCGATGACAAAGGACGGATCGACCCCCGGCGCGTGCGGCCACCGGGCCAGTGCCTCGGCTCCGACCACCGAATCGGTCCGCAGGTCGACGATCGGCTGGTACAGCGGGCGAACCTGCTGTACCGAGGCCGTGGACCGCAGAACGCGTTCGACCAGGACCTCTTGCATGAGATCCGAGCGCAGCGGGCCAGAGGGCTGCACGGGGTCGTCCCCTGGATTTCCCACGGACACCGGCTTTCCGGTTGGTCGCCCTCGAACGAAATGATTGACAAATCATCGACGCGCTGGTCTCACGATAGTCCGCGCACGCCGGGAGGGAGCGTAAACGGTGCGCTGGACGCGGCTGCCACCGGGGCGAGAGGTGCACACTGGAGAGCAACCCGTCGACAGGAGACACCCATGAGCAACAACGGACCGTTCGGATTCGACCCCGACGATCTCGACCGCATCGCCCGCGAGGCCAGTGAGGGCTTCCGCGACATGTTGGGTCAGGTGGCCAAGGGGATGGGCCAATCGGGAGGCGGGGGAAACCCGCTCGCGGCGATGTTCGGCGAGTCGATGTTCCGGGGCGCCACCCAGCAGACCAGGCAACCGGCGCCGACGCGCGAGACGACCGGGGAGACCGGTGACGGCGTGTGGACCATCTACACCGTCGATGACGATGGGACTGCCCGCATCGACCAGGTCTTCTCCACCGAACTCGACGCCTTGCGCGCGCACAAGGACAACGTCGACGTGCGCCGCCGCGTTCGCTTCTTGCCCTATGGTGTCTCGGTCGGAGTGCTCGACGACGGCGAGTCGTGAGCTAGCCGTCGGCTCGACCCGGCGACCTTCCAGCTTTCCGGAAGGCCGTGGCGACACCCACGGCGCCGACGATCAGCAGGACGATACCTAGCGGTTGGCCACGGAACGAGAAGAACTCTGTGTCCCGGAAGAACAGCAGTAGCACGATGCCCGCGCCCTAGATCCAACCGTGATTGCGGGCTTTGAGCGCCGCCTCGTAACGGTTGGACGCGCCCAGCTTGGCCATCGCCGAGGACAGGTAATTGCGGGCTGTTCCGGGGGACAGGTGCGCACGTTTCGCGATCTCGTCTACCGAGGCGCCGTCGATGGCGAACTCCAGGACGTCGGCCTCGCGGGCGGTGAGGATGGTGTCGCCCGCACTGATGGCCTCGGCGGCCAACTGTGGGTCGACGTGGCGGCCACCGTTGTGGACGGTGCGGATCACCTCGGCCAGGGTCGCCGCTGATGCCGTCTTCGGAAGGAACCCGCGGACGCCCGCGGTCAATGCCCTCTTCAGATAGCCCGGTCGGCCGTGGCTGGTGACGATCAGGATCCCTGCGCCCGGGGTGAGTGACAGGATCTCGATGGCGGTGTCGATGCCGTCCAGACCCGGCATCTGAAGGTCGATCACCGCGACCGCCACGGCCTCGTCGTCGGCGATGCGGGCGCGCCAAGCGGTGAGAAGCTCCTCGCCGGAATCGACGTGAGTGACGACCTCGAGGTCGTCCTCGAGGTCGAGCAGCGCGGCCATCGCAGAGCGGATGAGGGTTTCGTCATCGGCCAGGAGTACTGGAATCATCTTTCTCCCATAGTATTTCGAGCTTGAAACCGTCGCCGGTGACAGTGGTGTCGAGACGTGCACCGACGGCGGCGAGTCGCTCGGCGAGCCCGACGAGCCCGGAACGTTCATCGGTGGCAGGCGATGCATCGGGGGCACCGTTGTTGCGCAACGACATTCCGCCGTCGCCGAGGGTGAGTGTCGCGGACGTCGCGGCCGAGTGTTTGACGATGTTCGTGGTGCCCTCACGAACCACCCACGCGGCGACCTCGTGGAACGCCGTGGGCACTTTCGCCGGGTCGCCCTCGACGACGAGGTCGCAGCCGGCCGCCGCCAACAGCGAACGGGCGCCCGCGACCTCGGACTCGAGGTCTATGCCGCGATAGCCCCGCACGAGTTCCCGCATCTGGTCCATCGATTCGACGGCGAGCGCTTTGACCTCGTCGATCTCCGCGGTCGCGCGCTCGGCTGCTCCCGCTCGGGAAAGCGTCGCCGCCAGTTCACTTTTCACCGCAATCGACGAGAAGCTACGCCCGACCACGTCGTGGAGGTCGCGGGCGAAACGCAGCCGTTCCTCGGCCACTTGCAGCCTGGCCTCGACGGTCTTGGTGCGTTCCAGCTCATCGACCACCTTCAGTCCCCACAGTGTGAGCAGTGTGGTCAAGACGATGAAGCCGCCGGTGGCGAAGATGACCGCGGTCAGTTGCACCCCCGCGGTCACCGTCGATCCGAATCCGAAGCCGGTCGCGATGCTGATGGCCGCCAGGACCCACCATGTGTGGCGCGTGAACGACACCACCGACAATGTCGCCAGCAGTGTGACGTAGGTGCCGGTCGTCCGTGCCGCATCGAGCGTGGCGTCGTCGGTTGCGCGATTCGCGACGGTCGCACAGATCGTCCACGCGATGATCGGCGCCCCGATGCCGATCGGTAATGCCCAGCGCCGCAATATTTTCGGCGACCAGGAGGACAGCTCAGGCTGAGCCTGGATGGCCACGATGGCGGCGATGCCGACCACGGCGATCATTGCCGCCGACCAGCGAACGTCGATGGCGGCGATCGCCGCAACGACCGCCACCACGGCAGTGGCCCCCTGGAGCGTGAGGAGCGTGTACAACCGGAACTTGTCCGGCGCAGACAGCTCACGCCACCAGGAAGTCACCGACACGACTGGGTTCACCTGCGGTCGTCCCACCGGAAGCTTGTCGCGATCACGGCGAGCGTCAGCACGGTCCATAGACCCAGTGTCGCAAGAGGCTGGCCCATCTCCGTGAAGGTACCCGCGAAGTCCGTCGGCGCGGTGGCCTCATCGGCCGTGGCGAGCTTGCCTGAGGCGCCGAGCGAGATGAGGTCTGACAAGGCGGCGAACGGGGTCCAGTCGACTATTCCTGCCATCCGGTCTGGTAACACGTCGCGAATGGAGGTGAGACCGACGAACGCGAGGATCATGACCGGCATCGACGTGATCTGCGCTGCCTCGGCGTTCTTGGTGAAGGCACTGGTGGCCAGACCCAGTAGCGAGAAGACGATGATGCCTGCGACCAGCGCGATCACCAGGGCTGCCGCGTTGATCGGTGCCGGAGAACCCGCACCATAGATCACGCCGACGACAACGCCGCCGCCGATGACGGTGAGCAGCGCGCTGGGTACCGCCGGGGCGGCCTGGATCTGCCAGTCCGAGGCCTCACCTGTGCGTAGGCGTTTGAGCACCCCCTCGCCGCGGCGGGTGGTGATCAGCGACAGGACCGAGTAGTACTGCACGAACAGAAATGCCATCAGCGCGAACATCTCCAGCCCGTTGGTCGCGACCTCGGCAGCGCTGGTTCCGGATGTGTTGCGGGTCAGGAAGAACGTGATCAGCGGCAACGCGACCGGAAACACCGTGCCCATGATCACGAGCGTCTTGTTGCGACGGAACTGGCGGTACTCGGCCTTGGACAGGGCGGTCAGGGGACGTCGGCCGAATCCGACGCCCGCGGTGGTGGGTGGGCTCATGGTGGTCATCGTGATGCTCCGATCATGTCGGGGGTGGGTGCCGATGGGTCGGCAGGGTCGTCGGCGATGTCGAGGAACACCGACTCGAGTGAGGCTGCGCGTGCTTCGAGACCGTTCAGCTGCAGTCGGTGCGCGCCGGCCCAGGCCAGCAGCTCGGACAGATGTGCCTGGAGGTCGTGGGTGTAGATCGTCACTCGCGACTGCGCGTCGATGCCCGCGTCTTGAAGCGGTGGCAAGGGCAATCCCGGGTGATCGAACACGATGCGTGCCGGGTGCTGGTCGACGATCTCGCGCAGCGATCCGCGGCGGGCGATCTGCCCCTTGTGCATGATCGCGATGGTGTCGGCGAGGGCCTCGGCCTCGTCGAGATAGTGGGTGGTCAGGACCATCGTGACGCCGGCGGCTTTGAGGCCGGCGAGCAGACGCCACGTGGCGCGGCGACTCTCCGGGTCGAGCCCGGTGGTGGGTTCATCGAGGAAGAGCAGCCGCGGCTGCCCGAGCAGGGCGCAGGCCAGGTCGACCCGTCGCCTCTCGCCGCCGGACAACGATCCGACCCGGACGTTCGCACGGTCGGTGAGATTGACCTGTTCGAGTACCGCTTCGGCGGTCGTGGGGTTGCTACAGGTGCCGCGCCACATCTCCAGGGTCTCGGTGATGGTCAGCTCCGCGGGCAGGCCGCCGGACTGCAGCATGATGCCGACCTGCGGGCGGACCAGCTTGCGGTCCTTGCGAGGGTCCAGGCCGAAGACGGCCACATCACCCTCCGTGGGGGCTTCGAGGCCTTCCAGGAGGTCGAATGTCGAGGTCTTGCCCGCGCCGTTCGTGCCGAGGAGGGCGAACACCTCGCCTTCCGCAACGTCGAGATCGATGCCCTTGACCGCCTCGAATGCGGAGTCGCCCTGGCCGTAAACCCGGCGTAGGCCGCGTGCGGAGATCACGTTGCTCATCGCGAACCCCACTTCCGGCTGCCGACGGCCCAGCGGATCGCAAAGTTCGTGGCGATCGCTGCTGCGGCGATCGCCACGAAGACGATCGGCGCTGCCGCGACCGCTGCGATGATCCCGAACAACACGAAGGTGCTGATGATGACAGCTACTTCGCGGGGTCGGGTCGGGGCCGGACCGAAGCGCATCGAATCCGACAGGAGATTGCCCAGTGGTGAGTCGTTCTGTGTTGTGGTCATGGCAATAACCCTGGTCGAGTTCAGCCGCGGACAGTAGTGCCCGCGATCATCGATAAAGCCTGGTTGTTGCACTACTGAGCCATGACAAAAGTCATCGGATGCACGGCGTCTCGGTGCCGCGACGCCTGACTTGTGTTCACCACCTGTCGCGGCGGGAAGCTTGGGGCTACTATGGGGAGAGGAACGCTCTCATTTTCGAGAATATCGATTTCTTGAGGGCGCCGGAGACAGTCGGCGACCACGCCTCGCATGAGGGGTGGCGCATCGCAACAGAGCGTCAAGAGAGGCTGAAGATGTCATCCAACGAACAACAGCACGAAGCCGAGTCGAAAGAGGCTGTCGATGCTGCACTCGCGCCGGCGACGCCGGGAGCGGAGAACCTGGGCTCGCAGGATGGCCCGACCGCAACCGCCGGTTCGGGATCACGAGATGAAGAGGTGCTGGCTCCTGCCACCCCCGGGGCGGAAGGCTTGGGGACGCCGGAGGGCGAATCGGGAGAAGGCCGTTGACCAAGAGTTCTCCTCGCCCGCGCCGGTCCACCTTGGCGGTACCCGGCTCGAGTCTGAAGATGATCGACAAAGCCCGAGCGCTGAGGTCTGACGCGCTCTTTCTCGATCTCGAGGATGCGTGTGCCCCGGCGGCGAAACCGGCCGGCCGCGAGAACATCGTGAGGTCTCTCAACGAAGGCGGATTCGGAGACCGGGTTCGCACGGTGCGAATCAACGACTGGACCACCGAGTGGACGTACCGCGACGTCGTCGATGTCGTGGGTGGGGCCGGTGCCAACCTCGACTGCCTCATGCTGCCGAAAACTCAAGACGCAGCTCAGGTTCAGGCGTTGGACCTACTCGTCACCCAGATCGAGAAGGCGGAGGGTCTCGAGGTCGGCCGGATCGGGTTCGAGATCCAGATCGAGAACGCCAAAGGGCTTCTGGCCCTTGACGCCATCGCTGGGGCCAGCCCCCGCATCGAGACCTTGATCTTCGGGCCCGCCGACTTCATGGCGTCGATTCAGATGAAGTCACTCGTCGTCGGCGAGCAACCGCCCGGATACGACGTCGGGGACGCCTACCACCACATCCTGATGAGCATCCTGATGGCCGCGCGCGCGCACGATCTGCAGGCCATCGACGGCCCGTACCTCGCGATCAAAGACCTCGATGGCTTCAGGCGTGTGGCCGGGCGGGCGGCCGCGCTCGGATATGACGGCAAATGGGCCCTCCATCCGACGCAGATCGACGATCTCAACGAGATCTTCAGTCCGCGCCAAGAAGACTTCGATCACGCCGAGAACATCCTCGACGCGTACGCGTGGTGCACATCCGAATCGGGTGGTGCGCGTGGGGCAGCGATGCTCGGCGACGAGATGATCGACGAAGCATCCCGAAAGATGGCATTGGTGATCTCGGCCAAGGGTCGGGTAGCGGGGATGGAGCGGCTGGACCGGTGGGTGGCTCCGGCATGAGGGTCTTGTCTGATATATCAATTAAAGCATAATATATCGATATGACTACCGCAGAGCACTTCAAAGCAGCGTTTCGCGCTCACCCGGGCGGGGTGTCGGTGATCACCGCCGACGCCGGCCGGGGACCGGTCGCTCTGACC
Source organism: Williamsia soli (assembly GCF_017377795.1). GTDB lineage: Bacteria > Actinomycetota > Actinomycetes > Mycobacteriales > Mycobacteriaceae > Williamsia > Williamsia soli. Next base: position 413,411 of record NZ_JAFRDR010000005.1, read on the forward strand.
GCCACCTCGGTGTCGTCGGTCAGCGTCGATCCGCCGCTGCTGATGTTCTCGGTGTCGCATCAGTCGTCGAGCACTCCTACGATCCGGGCGGCCGAGACCGTCGTGGTTCACCTTCTGGGAGTCGATGAGCTGCCGATAGCCAAGCTGGGCGCGACTAGCGGAGTCGATCGGTTCGCCGACAAGTCCATCTGGTCGCGGCTGCCCACCGGTGAACCCCACTTTCCGTCGGCGCGGACCTGGATTCGGGGGAAGGTCATCGGGCAGATGGATGCTGGTAGTTCGGCCGTGATCGCTGTGGAAGCGCTCGAGATCAAGGATATGAAGGACGAATGCTCAAGTGCCCCATTGGTTTATCATGATCGAACGTGGCACGTGCTCGGCGCTGCGTCCCGGGTCGAGTAGAGCCGGGAGTGTCGATGGCGCCCGGACCACTTTCATTGCGTAGGCGTGGGGCCCTGGCGGTGGATGTGGGCGCTGAGCAGCTCGGCGGGCCCGCGGAAGTGGTCTTCGCTGACCCGGCGCGCTGTGGAGCCGTCGCGCGCGGCGAGGGCGGCGACAAGGGCGTCGTGATCGTCCAGCGAGCACGGAACCTGTTCGGGGAACAGCTCGAAGAACCGCCGGGGAATCATGCGCCCGGCGTCGCCGAGCATCGCCTGCAGTCGGGGCGAGCCGCAGGCTTTGTTGATCTCGCGATGAAAAAGCCAGTTCAAGGTGGCGATATCGTCGCCGGCTTGGACCGCGACGTGTATCTCTCGGTTCAGTTCTCGGACACGGAGCAGATCGCGAGGCCCGATCTTCTCTGCCGCCCATTGGGCCGCGACGCCGGACAGTGCCGCCATGATCGTGAAGTTTTCCATCGTGGTCTCGGCAGAGACCCCGATGACCGTGACCCCACTGCGTTGGGCGACCCGCACGAGCCCCTCTTGCGCCAGGGTCAGGCACGCTTCCCGTACCGGGGTCCGGCTGGTACCGAATTCCGTGGCGTACGAATCGAGGTCGATTCGGTCGCCGGCGGAGAGCAATCCGGAAAGGATGCGGTCGCGCAGAACGTCGCCGACGCGTTCGCGTTCGGTTCGTCGGCCGGCACCGCCGTCGCGAACTTCGCCGACTACCCAGGGGCCATTGTCGCCTCGACTCACCACGCACTTCCTTTTCTAACCGGTCCGTCGCCTTTTCTTGCCTGCCCGTCGCGCAGACCGTGGCCTTTGGTGCCGCCGACCCAGGATATTGACCGCCGCGTCCCCCGGCGCGGGCGCGTCTGGTCCGAACGCCCGTCGGAACGTCAATGTGATCTCCGACTTGACGTCCAGCGGAAACACCATTCAATATATCAACAGTCAGTTGATATGTCAGATGCGCTCGCCACGTCGAGCGTGACCCAGGGAGAAGTGAAATGACGACACGTAGAACCGACCAGATGACCTTGGTGGCCTTCATGCAGGCGTCGAACGTGTCCGTGTACGCGGGCTCGTGGAGGTACTCCAACTCCGCCCGCGACTACCTCGACCTGAAGTACTACCAGCGCATCGCACGTGTCCTCGAAGAGGGACGCTTCGACCTGATGTTCTTCGACGACCGCCTCGCGATGCCGTCGATCTACGGTGACTCGGCCGATGACGCGGTTCGGTATGGCGCCCGTCCTATCAAGCTCGACCTGACGGCCATCCTGGGTGCGGCCGCCGCGGCCACCGACAACCTCGGGCTCGGCGCCACCTACTCGACCACCTATTACGAGCCATTCCACGTGGCGCGAACCTTTGCCACTCTCGATCACCTCAGTGGCGGACGAGCCGCGTGGAACGTCGTGACGTCCGTCAACGACGCCGAAGCCCGCAACTTCAGTGTGAACTCGCATTCCGAGCACGATCGCCGTTACGACCGTGCCGAGGAGTTCATCGACGTCGTCAGCCGGTTGTGGGACTCGTGGGAAGAAGACGCCATCGTGGGCGACCAGGAAAGCGGCCAGTTCGCGGATCCCGAGAAGGTTCACGAACTCAACCACAAGGGTGAGTTCTTCAGTGTCCGTGGGCCGCTGACGGTTCCGCGGACACCGCAAGGTCGCCCGGTGATCATCCAGGCCGGCAGCTCGGGACGCGGTCGGGAGTTCGCTGCCAAGTGGGCTGATCTGATCTTCACCGGCGCGCCGAGTCAGGCGGTCGCCACCGATCAGTACACCCAGCAGAAGGCGTTGGCCACCGAGATCGGTCGCGATGCCGACAAGGTCCGTCTGCTGCCGATGGTCTACGTGATCGTCGGGGAGACCGAAGAGATCGCCCGCAGCAAGGAAGCCATCTTCCTCAACGAGCTCGTGCACCCGATGGCCTCGCTCACGCTGCTGTCCGAGGTCACGAACTTCGACTTCTCCGGATATTCTCTCGACGACGTCGTGACCGACGAATTGATCAATTCGATCTCCGGCATCCGCGGTCTGGTCCAAGGGGTCAAGAAGCACGTCGGTGCCGACGTCGAGCTCACGCTGCGTGTGCTGGCGAACCATCGCGCCACGCTGCTGCAGGGACCACGGTTCGTCGGTACCGCAACGCAGATCGCCGATCAGATGGACGACTGGTTCCAGGCGCGCTCGTGCGACGGATTCGTCATCGCTGCAACCCATTTCCCGGGCGCTTTCGAGGACTTCGTCCGCATGGTGGTCCCCGAGTTGCAGAAGCGTGGTCTGACCCGTACCGAGTATGCCGGTCCGACACTGCGTGAGAATCTCGGCCTCGAGCAGCCCGCCAACTCCTTCGCAGCCGTCCAGGAGAATGCGAGTGTCTGAGGAGCGGCCCACGCCTGCACCTGGCCCACGAAGTCAGATGCTCTCGGGTCTGCGGGTGCTCGACATGGCGTCCCTCGCGGCCGCTCCGTTGGCCGCCACCTACCTGGGCGAGTTCGGTGCCGATGTGATCAAGGTGGAGCAACCGCAGGGTGGAGACTCGATACGCGGCTGGGGGGTTCAGAAAGACGGCGTCGGATTGATGTGGAAGAGCGTCGGCCGCAACAAACGTTCGGTGACGGTCGATCTCCGCAAGGAGGACGGTCAGGCACTCGTCCGGGCATTGGCGAAAGAGTGTGACGTCGTCATCGCCAACACCCGTCCCCACACGCTCACTAAGTGGGGACTCGACTATGCAGCGCTCTCGGCGGAGAACCCGAAGCTGGTTATGCTGCACGTCACCGGTTTCGGGCTCAGTGGGCCGAAGTCGACCCGACCCGGTTTCGGGACCCTCGGAGAAGCGATGAGCGGGTTCGCCCACACCACAGGTGAAGCAGACGGGCCGCCGACATTGCCCGCGTTCATGCTTGCCGATGGCGTGGCCTCGCTGAATGCGGCGTACGCGATCATGATGGCGCTCTACCACCGAGACGTCCACGGCAGCAACGGACAGCTCATCGACATCAATCTCGTCGATCCGCTGGCGCGGCTACTCGAACAATCGCTGCTGACCTACGACCAGACGGGCGTCGTTCCAGAGCGCGCCGGCAACCGTTGGAACATCTCTGCGCCCCGGAACACGTACAAGACCAAGGACGACAAGTGGCTCGCGATGTCGGGCAGCGCGCCGTCGATCGCACTGCGGGTGTTCAGGGCGATCGGTCGAGACGACCTGGCTGAACATGCGGACTTCTCCGACCCCCAGCGGCGGCTCACACGTGTTGTGGAGGTCGATGAGATTGTTGCGGAATGGGTTTCGCAGCAGACCCTCGCCGAGGCCATGCGCGTGTTCGAGGAGCGGGAGATCGCAGCAGCACCCGTATACGACATCTCGGACCTCGTCGACGACGAACAGATGAAAGCTCGGCGAGTATTCGTCCGTATCGACGACGCCGAGCTCGAGAGCATGCTGGTGCAGGCACCGGTACCGCGATTCTCTGACAACGCAGGGATCGTCGACACCCTCGGGCCGAAACTAGGCGAACACACCGACGAGGTACTCGCCGAGATTCTGGGGCTCGACGACTCTCGTATCAGCGACCTCCGCACCCGAAAGATCATCTGATGACCGCGAACTCGACGCCCGACAACTCCGCCAAACCACTTCTCCGCCGTTCCGAACTGGCGACGCCGGCAACCAACGACCGCATGTTCGCAAAGGCGGCAGCCTCGAATGCCGATCTGGTCTTCTTGGATCTCGAAGATGCGGTCGCACCGGCATTTCGAGAAGAAGCCCGCGGAAAAGCGGTGCACGCTCTGAACGATTACGACTGGGGATCAACCGTCCGGGCGGTCCGCGTCAACGACATCGGGACCAAGTGGGCCTACGGCGACATCATCGAGATCGTCACCGGGGCAAGAGAGAATCTCGACACGATCATCGTGCCCAAGGTGACCTCCGCGCGTGATGTCTGGTGGGTCGATGTATTGCTGACCCAGATCGAGGCCAACCTCGGTCTGTCCAAACAGGTTCGCCTCGAGGTGCTGATCGAGGACGTGGCCGGCGTCGCCCATGCCGAAGAGATTGCTCTGGCCAGCCCCCGGCTCGACGCGCTGATCTTCGGTGCCGGCGACCTGTCGGTGTCCCAGAATGCCCGCGTCGACACCAATTTCAAGCCGCGCGGCGGCTATCCCGGCGATTTCTGGCACTATGCGCGGATGCAGGTCCTCACCGCTGCGCGTATCGCCGGTGTCCTGGCCATCGACGCGCCCTATCCCGATTTCAAAGACACCGATGGTTACGCCGAGGATGCGAGCAACGCAGCGGCACTGGGGTTCAACGGCAAATGGGCCATCCATCCGGCTCAGATCGACATCGCGAACCGGGTCTACTCCCCGACCGAGGAAGAGATTGCCAGGGCACGCCGGAACATCGAGGCCTACCGCGAAGCGGAAGCCCGCGGCCTCGGCGCCACCAGCGTGGACGGACAACTCGTCGATGCTGCACACGTGAAGCTGGCTGAGGCCATTCTCTCGCAGATTCCGGCCGAGTAGTGTCATGAAAACTCTCGATCGGACAGGTCCGCTGGTGTGTCTCGCGCATCGGCAGGACCAGTCCGGTCCTGTGCCACCCTCGTCGTACAGATGGCTGGCCGGCAAGGTCGATGTACCGGTGCCCGCCGCCGAAAGTCGTATCCAAGCAGTTGATCTCAGGGATGCTCAGCTTCAATCGAATCGTCTGCGCGTTGGGCGGTCGGCCTCAGCGGGTCCGCTGTTCCTGGACATCGATGTGGTTGTCAGCACCTCTGCAGCCGCAGCCCGACGAATCTTCTCAGAACTGGCGATCCCGCGGCGGCAGCGGACGCTCTACGTCGGGACCGTTTGCGGTCTTTTCGGACTGATCAAAGACATTCACGCCCTTGAGATCGCCGATGGTGTGGTCCTGTTTCCGCTGTCTCCGCAGAGTTGTTCGGAGCTGGAAGTCAGTGCGTCGCTGATCGCCTGATCCGCTTGGAGATCGTCACTCTCTTAATGGAGAACGGGATTCTGCTATCGTAGTGGGATGGCGAACAACTCACTCGAATCCCTATCGGCAGATGCATTCGCGAACCGAACCGTGGTGATGTCCGGCGGCAGTCGCGGTATCGGATTGGCCATCTCGATCGCTCTCGCCGAGCGCGGGGCGAACATCGTACTGCTGGCGAAAACCGATACGCCACACCCGAAATTACCCGGGACAATTCACACCGCGGTGGAAGAAATTCAAAAGAGCGGCGGCAAAGCGGTCGGGGTCGTCGGCGACGTGCGGAATGTCGAAGACGTTCAGCGGGCAGTGGACACCGCGGTTTCGACGTACGGTGGTATCGACATCGTCGTGCACAACGCCAGCGTGATCAACGAGGCAAAGACGGCTGATCTACCTCTGAAACGCTATGACCTCATGCAGGGTGTCAACGTCCGGGGGATGTTCGCACTGACGCAAGCAGCGCTGCCTCACCTGATCGCATCCGCCGATGCGCAGATACTCTCGATTTCGCCACCGCTGAACATGTCGCCGCACTGGCTCGGCAAGTTCCCTGCCTACACGCTCTCGAAGTACGGGATGACGCTGCTGGCACTCGGATTCGCCGACGAGTTCGTGCAGCACGGCATCGCTGTCAACTGCCTGTGGCCCGAGACCACGATTGCAACCGCGGCGGTCAAAAACCTGCAGGCCGATCCCGATGCGGCTTCGCACGCCAGGGAGCCCGAGGTGATGGCACATGCTGCAGCCTTGGTGTTGGCCCGCAAGGCCACCGACACCGGCGAATGTCTGATCGATGCCGACGTACTCATCGGCCACGGTGTCTCCGATCTGTCGGCCTACGGTGGCGTTGAACCCCTCGACTACGACTTCTACGTCGATCGCTGAAGCATTGCCGGCCACGCTGGCCGCGTACCCGGACTTCAGGTGGGACGCTGTCTGCCGAAACGCCACATACAGAGTAAATCAGTATTACATTCTCGTGTATGAGGAAACTACGTTCTACTCTTCGTGAGAGTCATGTTGGTCCCGACGTGAGGTGCGGACGTCGGCGGGTGGAGTCGCTATGACCGTGACGGTGCCGGACACGCTCGACGAGGCGTTGTCGCCGCGGTGGCTCACCGGCGCACTGCAGCCTCGGTTCCCGGGGATCGAGGTGACAGAGGTGGCCCCGGGGCCCATTGTCGAACGTGTGTCGACGAACGCCCGGTTCACGATCAGATGCGCCGGCGGCGTACCCGATGGGCTGTCTGAGTCGCTCTGTGTGAAGGGCTATTTCAGCGAAGTCGGACGGGAGGCCCGCCATGTCGGGGAGCGTGAGGCGTACTTCTATCGGGACCTCGCACCCGAGAGCGGTGCCCGGACGCTGCGCAGCGTCTACGCCGACTACGATACGACTGCGCGCCATGGGGTGATCATCACCGAAGACATGGTGGCCGGTGGCGGCGAGTTCTTGGATGCGGCCAGTGCGTTCACGCCTGACCAGGTTGCCCAGAGTCTTGGTGAGTTCGCTCGGCTACATGCCTCCACGTGGGGCGGTTCACGGTGGGCTGACGCGCACTGGCTCGAGCCACGCCTTGATGGTGCACTGCGCGCGTGGGGTATCGACGCGATCACCGACAGGGTCGAGGCCAACTTCGACGGTCCCAATGGTCGTCGCGTACCTGCCGAGGTGCGGGATGCGCCCCGGCTGGTGGAGGCGTACGTGCTTCTGGCTCAGGCCTTGACGGCCGAACATGCATCCTCGGATTGGTGTGTGATCCACGGTGACGCTCATGTGGGAAATCTGTTCTTGGACCCGCAGGGAAACCCGAGTCTGGTTGATTGGCAGCTGATTCAACGAGGTATGTGGTACGTCGACATAGGAACGCATATCGCTACGGCGCTCACCGTCGCCGATCGTAGAAGCAATGAACGCGATCTGCTGGATCACTACCTGGATTGCCTCCGGGCCGCCGGCGTCAAGCCGCCGGCAAGAGACGTCGCTTGGCGGGCGCTGAGTCGCGGAATCGTGAGGGGCTTCTATCTCTGGGGGATCACATCACAGGTCGAACCGAGGCTGATCGAAATTCTGTTACATCGCCTGGGCTCTGCTGCCGCTGATCACGATGCTCTGACGTCGGATCTCTTCGCGAGACGTTGAACAAGAATGCAACTCTCTTGCAAGCGAGAACTACGTTCTACTAAGGTGGAGTTTGAGCACTACCGATCAGGGAGATGAACGTATGTCGATTGGGGAACTTGGCGAATGGGCGACGCAATGAAAGGCGCAGCGGGACTGTCCCGGTTCACATCTGCGAGACCCGAACCGGCAGGGAGTCCGACATGACTTCGGCCACAGTCGACCGCGCTCGGCTTCGGGAGCTGTTCGACCTCAGAAGCTCGTACAACGCATTGACCGGAGGGCTCTACGCCGGTGACCCGTATCCGATCTGGCACGACCTGCGGGCAACCGGGCCGGTACACGAGGGAACGGTTCACGAACTCACCGGACACCCGGGGACCCTGTATTTTCAGGGCTTGCCCTTCCCGGATCGACCGCACTACTCGGCATTCAGTTACGAGGCCTGTTTCGAGGCCTTTCGTAATCCGGAGGTTTTTGCGTCGTCTTCCGAACCGGTGGATCCGGTCTCCGGGGCGTACGGACATGACAACAGCATGCTGACAATGGGGGGCGAGCAGCATCACCGCTACCGCGGTCTGGTGCAACCGTCGTTTCTCCCGAACAACGCCAAGTGGTGGATCCGGAACTGGATCGAGGAGTGCGTACACGAGTTGATCGAGGCGTTCTCCAGCGATGGTCACGCGGAACTCAACGTGGACTTCTGCGCCGCGATACCGGTATTGACGATCACCGGCAGTTTCGGTGTCCCTGTCGAACAGGCGCTCGAGATCAGGGCCTGTCTCAACACCGATCAGGCGCGCGTCATCGAGATTCTGGCGCCGATCGTCGCGGCGCGGCGCAGCGAGCCCCGGGATGACTTGATCAGCGTGCTGGTGCAGGCAGAACTGACCGATGAGAACGGGGTGACCCAATGGCTCTCGGACAACGAGATCTACTCTTTCTCACTTCTGTTGCTGTCGGCGGGTTCCGGGACGACGTGGAAGCAGATGGGTATGACGATAACGGCGCTCTTACAGCGTCCCGACATTCTCGACGCGGTGCGGCAGGACCGGGCACTGGTCAAAGCCGCGATCGAAGAGACTCTGCGGTGGACGCCCACGGACCCGATGTTCTCGCGGTTCGTGACCGAAGACATCGAGTTCTTCGGCAAGGAGATCCCGAAGGGGGCGGTGATCCATCTGTGTGTCGGCGCCGCCAATCGCGACCCGGAACGGTGGGAGGATCCCGATGTCTTCGACATCTACCGCAAGAAGCGGCCAACTCTGGCATTCGGACAGGGAACGCACATGTGTCTGGGAATGCACGTGGCGCGTGCCGAGATGACGGTGGGCATAAACGCATTGCTGGATGCGCTACCGAATCTGCGGCTGGACCGTGCAGCGGAGCAACCCGAGTTCGTCGGGATGTACGAGCGCGGGGCAACTGCCATCCCGGTGTTGTTCGATGTGACCTGACGTCAGTCGTCTGAACCGAAGGGGCCGATGAGCATCGATGCTCATCGGCCCCTTCGGCATATCGGCTGTTCTCTTCAGAGTTGCTTGGACAAGACGGGCGTGTCCTTCAAGGCCACGTCGAGCGGAAAATGGCAGGCCACATACTGTCCGGGCGTAACCTCATGCATCTCGGGTTCTTCAGTAACGCAACGTTCTTCCGCCCTCGGGCAGCGGGTGCGGAATCGGCATCCGGCGGGAGGCGACAAGGGTGATGGCACATCGCCTTCGAGCGCGGGCCCGGCGAAACCCTTCTCCGGATCGGTCAGCGGGACCGAATCGAGCAGTGCCCGGGTGTAGGGGTGGGCCGGGTTTTCGTAAACCTGCACCGAGTCACCGAACTCACATACCTTACCGAGGTACATCACCATGACGTTGTCGCTGACGGTCCGCACGACGCCGAGGTCGTGGGCGATGAAGACGACGGTGAGATCGAACTCCTTCTTCAGATCCTCGATCAAGTTCAAGATCTGGGCCTGAACCGAGACATCGAGCGCTGATACGGGTTCGTCGCAGATCAGCAGACGGGGATTGAGAGCGAGCGCCCGGGCGATGGCCACGCGTTGGGCCTGACCACCGGACAGGGCGCGAGGCAACACATCCGAATACCGATCCGGGGGTAGACCGACCGAGTCCAGTACCTTGGTGGCCTTGGCGACTCGATCGGCTTTCGGCGAACCGGACACCGCCATGCCCTCGACCACGATGTCCTTCACGGCACGCCGCGGATTCAGGGAGCTGACGGGATCCTGAAAGATCATCTGCATGTCGCGACGCAGCTTCCGCATGTGTTTCTCGTCGACCTTGTCGATCCAGTCCTCGCCGAACCTGATGTGACCCGCGGTGACTCGGTCGAGTCGGAGGATGGCGCGTCCGGTGGTCGACTTTCCACAGCCGGATTCGCCGACTATTCCCAGGGTTTCCCCGGGCAGGACGTCGAAACTGATCCGCGAGACCGCTTGGACGGTGCCTGCGCGGGTCGGGTATTCGACGACGAGGTCTTGCACACTGAGGAGTGCCTCGTCGCCGCGAAGATGGGCGCTTCCGCTGCCGGCCATGGTGTTACCTTCCGGAGAGGGTCAGGGTCTTGATGGGCGTGGGGGTGACCGGGTGCAGGCAGGCCACGCTGTGATCGGTACCGACCGATGCCAACTCGGGCCCCGGCGTGAGGCAGTCGTCCTGGGCGTGAGTGCAGCGCGGCGCGAACCGGCAGCCGGTGGGAGGGGACGTGGGGTCGGGCAGTGACCCCGAGATGACACGCAGCGGGGCGTGGCGCGGGTGATCGATGGTGGGTGTGGCACCCAGCAACGCGTGGGTGTACCGATGTAGCGGTTCGTCGAAAACTTCACGGGTCGAACCGACTTCGGCAAGTCTTCCGGAATACATCACCGACACCCTGTCGGTGCGGCCGGCCACGACTGCCAAGTCGTGGCTGATCAGCATCATCGCCATGTCGCGCTCGCGCTGCACCTTGCGTAACAGGTCGAGGATCTGGCGCTGGATCGTGACGTCAAGCGCAGTCGTCGGCTCATCGGCGATCAACAGTTCCGGTTCGCAGGCCAGAGCGATGGCGATCATCACGCGCTGCCGCATACCACCGGACATCTCGTGCGGGTAGTTTCGCAGGCGCCGCTCCGGATCGGGCACACCGACCTCCTGTAGGAGACGGAGTGCCCGATCATGAGCTTCGGAACGACTGACACCGAGGTGGCGCCTCATGCCTTCGGTGAGCTGACGTTCCACGCGGACAACGGGGTTGAGCGAGCGGCCCGGGTCTTGGAAAACCATCGCTATCTGGTTGCCCCAGATCTCGAGTTTGTCCTTCTTGGTCAGTGAGAGCAGATCCCGGCCGCCGAACGTGACGACACCGGATCGCGCGGAACGGGGCGGCATCAGCCCCATGATGGCTCGGGCCATCACCGATTTGCCCGAGCCGGACTCACCGACTACTCCGAGTGCCTGCCCTTTGTCGAGAGTCAGTGAAACGTCGTCCACGGCGCGAACTGTGCCGCGTGCGGTGCCGATGTATGCACGTAGGTTCTGCACTTCGAGCAGTGGTTCAACGTTCATGTGATCCGGCCCTTCCTGTGGCTATCGGTCAGTTCATCCAGATGTTCTCGGGCAGAGGCGATCCGAGTGTGTAGAGATCGACGCCGCTGACGTTCTTCGCGTACACGACCGACGGGACCGCCCGGGTGTACCAGACGCCCGGGATGATCTCGGCAAGGCGTTCCTGAACCGTGTTGTACGAGTCCTTGCGGGCTTCGACATCCTGCTCGGTACGGCCGGCGTCGAGGGCTGCGTCGAGCTCGGGATCATTCGTTCCCACGAAGTTTCCCGGCGATTTGGAGTGGAATGCGGTCCACAGCGGGAAGTCCGGGTCCTGGACGATTGCTGACGAGATGATCATGTCGAAATCTCGCGCTCCGGCCCGTGCCGTGGCTGCGCCGAAGTCCACAACCTCGATCTTCATCTCGACATTGTCGTAGCCACTGAGCTGGGTCTGCAGGCCCTCGGCCAGGGTGCGGCTCTCCGTGGTCGGGTACGACAGGAATGTGAAGGACACCGGCTTTCCCTCGGCAGCGAGCTCGTCGAAGAGTTGCTGCGCCTCATCCTTGTTCGCCTGCTGCAGCGTGACATCGGTGAAGAACGGTGATTGTTCGTCGAACAGGGTCTCCGGAACCGTTCCTTCGCCGTTGTAGACGATGGTGTTCAGTCCGGCTAGGTCGGTGGCCAGCGCGACCGCCTTGCGTGCGCGCTGATCGTTGAAGGGCGCGCGGCGTTCGTTCATGCCCATGTACTGTCCGCCGCCGGTCGGGACGACCTCGGTCTTTAGGCCCGCCGCCTGTGCCTTGTTGACACTGGCCTGATTGGTCTCAGAGGACAGGTCCGCAGCCCCGGTGGCCATGGTGTTCGCACGGGTGTTGCTGTCTGCAACGGTCTGAACGGTGATCTTGTCGAGGTACGGCTTCGGGGCGTCGTAGTATTCGGGATTCTTTTCCATGTCGATAGATGCCTGACGCGTCCAATTGGTGAGCTTGAACGGTCCGGCGCCGACGGGATTCTGGTCGAACGATTCGCGGCCCTTTTGCAGAGCGGTAGGCGAGGCGATCCAGTTGAGCGCACCTGCCACGAGTGACTCGGCGAAGTGTGGGTTGGGCGCCGCCAGTGTGACTTTCAGATTCGCAGGGTCGATTACCTCACTGCTCGCGACTTGGATGGCCTGTCGGATGGACGTCGAACCGAGTGCCGGGTCCTTGAGGCGATCCCAGTTGAACTTGACCGCAGCAGCGTCGAGCGGGGTGCCATCGGTGAACTTGAGACCGGGCCGGAGAGCCAGGTTGAACGTCTGACCGTTGTCGGTCGTGGAGAAGTCGGTCGCCATCTTGTATTCGATGGTGAAGTTCTCGATGTTGTTGATCATGAGCGTGCCGTAGAGGCCGTTGCCGACGACGGGCTGATGCGCCCAGGTGTTGGAGAGTGCGGCGGGGTCGAGCGATCGTGGTTCGCCGGTTTGGATGACCCGTAGTGTTCCGCCCGGTACCGGGTCCCCTTCGTCTTCGGCGGATGTGCCGGTGGTGTTGCTTCCACCACCGCATGCGGCGAGGAAGACGAGCAGTGCAGCGGAGAAGATCACGGCGAAGTGGTGCGCAATTCGTCTGGGGCGGAGCATGTTGGGCCTCTCGGAGTGAATCTCGGGAATAGAGCTCGGGTGAAATCGTCTGAGCGGGTGTACGTTCAGCGCTGAAGTGTCTTGTCGAACTTGGTCCGCAGGTGATCACCCAGCTGGTTCAGGGCGAACACGGTGAAGAAGATGGCAAGTGCCGGGACGAAGACCAGGTGTGGGGAGGTCGAGAGGGCATCTTTACCTTCGCTGATCATTCCACCCCAGCTCGGGGTGGGTGGCGGGATACCGAGTCCCAGAAAACTCAGGGATCCTTCGGCCACGATCAGCGCGGCCATGACGATCGGCAGGTATGCCGCCAGGAGAGAGATGACGTTGGGCAGTATCTCCTTGAACAGGATCCGGGAGTGGCCGGCGCCCATGTTCCGTGCAGCGCGGACGAATTCGCGCGACGACCATGCCATCGCATTCGCCCGGGACAGTCGGATGAACGCGGGGATCACGACGAGTGTCAGTCCGAGCAGGATGGTCGATGCGCTGGGTTCGAGAATCGAGGCCAGCGCGAGCAGCAGGATCAAGGGCGGGAAGGCGAGCATCGCGTCGGCCAGCAGGGAGATACCGTTGTCGAGGTGGCGGCCGAAGTATCCACCGATCAGGCCCACCAGCGATCCGATGATGAATCCGAACAGTCCCGCGAGGGTGCCCACCACAAGGGAGACCCGTGCACCGTAGATGATCCGGGAGAGCTCCGAACGACCAAAGGTGTCCGTTCCCAGCAGGAGATCCAGTGAACCGAACGACGGGCCGAGTCGTGGCGCTCCGACGGGGGTGTCGTAGGGCGCGATCGGCAGCAGGTTCGCGAAGCACGCAGCAAGGATCAGGGCGGCCAGCCAGACGATGGAGAAGATGACCAGGATCGAGCGACGTTGGCGCACCACCGGCACCACCAGCGAGGGCGCGGCCAGTTTCTCACTGTCGGAAGGATCAATCGACTTTTTGGCGAGGATGTCGGTCATGCTGTTGCCGCCACCTTTCTGACGCGAGGATCGATCATGCCGTAACTGAGATCGACGATGGTGTTGATACCGACGTAGACGACGGCAATGAAGACCACGATTCCCTGGACCATGATCAGGTCGCGGTTGGTGATCGACGAGGCGATGAGCTGACCCAGACCGGGTAGACCGAACAGGGTCTCGACGATGACGGTTCCACCGATGAGGCGCCCGAGGTTCATACCGGCCAGGGTGATCAGGGAGAACGAGGACGGCCGGAACGCGTGGCGGAACATGACGTAGGTGCCGGACATGCCCTTCGCGCGGGCCGCCGCTATGTAGTCCTCACCGAGCGTGGAGATCAGATCGGTACGGAGCAGGCGGTGGAAGGAGGCAATCTCGGTGAGGGCGATGGCGATCGCAGGCAGGAATGCGCTCTGCAGGTTGGGGCCGATGCCTTCGCTGATATCCGACCAGCCGATGACCGGGAAGATCTGGAGCTGTATTGCGAAGAAGTAGATGAGGATCGGGCCCGCGATGAACGCGGGGACAGAGAGGAATACCGCGGACAGCGCGTTGGTACCGCGGTCGAGTGATGAGCCGGGGCGGGACGCCGAGATGACGCCCATGAGGACTGCGACGGCCAATGCGATGAACAGGCCGAGTGCGGCGAGTTCCAACGTCACGGGAAGCCGCTCGATGATCGCGTCGGTCACCGACTGATTGGTCAGCGGCGAGGATCCGAGATCACCCTGTACGGCGTTCTTCAGCCAATCGACGTACTGCATCCAGACGGATTGGTCGAGTCCGAGCTGCGCGTCCATTTCGGCCACTGCCTCGGGGGTGGCGTTCTCGCCGAGTATCACCTCGGATGCCGATCCTGGAGCCAGGCTCAAGAGAGCCACCACCGCGATGGTCACCAACAAGACCACGGCGATGCTTCGTCCTAGACGCGTAGCAACTGTGAGAAGCATTGATAGTCAACTTTCGTCCTGCACGGTGGGCTGAATACGCTTCGGAGCCTCGCAGCTGCTACGAGGATCGAGCTGACGAGTGGAGGGGGCTGTGCTCCACACGTTGTGACGTGTGCCGCTACATCTGGCGGCTGTGAGTAACGCCGCATTGACAAGCGGCTGTGACACCACTGTAGGGAATAATGGACATCAAAGGCAAGGCCTGAACGACATTGATATCGGGCATCCGGAGAATCGGCCGAGTGACGACATGCTGCGACGCTTAGCCCAATCTGAAAGCCAAGTAGCGCAACTCGATACGAAGAATTGCGGGCGAAGAGGCACACGCTCTCGATGGCCGATCATCGGAGAACTAGACCCGAAAAATGATTATTGGCAACATGATTCATACGAGTATCGACGAAAAATGCTGTTGCAGAACTATTGCACTCTCAGCATCTAGTCATACTGCACCTTGATAGATGGGGTGTCGGGTACGGCCTGGCACGTCAGAATCATGCCGTCGGCGATCTCGTCGTCGTCGAGTGCATTGTTGGCACGCATGGTCGCGCTTCCCTCGAGCACTTCTCCGATGCAGGTTGCGCAGTTGCCGGACTCGCACGAAAAGGGGGGTGACAGGCCCGCTCGGCGGGCACTCTCGAGTATCGTCTCGCCCTCCTTGCGGGCGATCTCAACCTTCTTACGGCCGAGCTGGATCTTGACGGTGCCCAGCTCTACGGCGGCTGTGGCGCCGGTCGCGGGCTTGATGGAGTCGGGAGTGGGTTGGTCCTCCGCGCCTGGAATGGATTGCGCTGCCGCGCCGAACTTTTCGGCGAAAACCCGGCCGGGCCCTGGCAGGTTGTCTTCCACGATGGCCATGAAAGGTTCGGGGCCGCAGAGGTAGTGGTCGCCGTCGGTGTCATCGCCGATGAAGTCCAGCACCCTGGTTGCGTCGAGGAAACCGTCCTCGACGTCATAGCTGTGTGTGACGGACAGTCGGCCAGGGTACTGGGCCACGAGTTCGTCGAGAGCAGTGTCGAATATTGCCGATGCCCGGTCCCGATCGGCACACAGCAGACGCACGCGGCGATCGGTGGTCGCCAGTGCGCTCTTGGCCAGGGAGAGGATCGGGGTGATGCCGCTGCCGCCACTGAAGCCGAGCAGGGGCACCGTTGTCTCGTTCAAGCAGAACAGGCCGGCAGGTCGCGTCAGCTCGACCGTGTCACCCTCGCTGATGTTGTCGTGCATCCAATTCGACACCTTGCCGCCGGGCACGCGCTTGACGGTGGTCATCAGTTCCGTATCGGTATCTGGCGAACTCGACATGGAGTAGGAGCGGAACAGTTCCTCCCCGTCCACGCTCACCTTGAAAGTGCAGAACTGACCGGCCCGGTAAGAGAACGCACCCTCCTCCGGAGCGAGCACGTATGTGCGGGCGTCAGCGGTCTCTTTGACGATCCTCGTCACGGTCGCGCGCTGGAACAACGGGGGCCTCGCCATGAGCCACCTCCTTCTAGATCGCCGACCCTGCGGCTGTGGTATCCGTATTCTACTGGATGAGAATATCATTCTTCTAGATGAGCTAGGATCTTCTCAACTTAGACGGAACGACGCTTTTCGCCGCGGGTGCCCCAGCAAGCGCCCGGTGAGGATGACTACATGCACACCCCGACTGCCCTGGTGTTCGAGCAGCAGGAGTTCACACTCCCGCAGCTCGATCGCCTGACCGCGGGACTTGCCGCGACACTGCGCAGCCGCGGTGTGACGCGGGGTGGCCGGGTGGCTCTCATGTCGTCGAATCGGCCGGAGTTCGCCATCGCCGTTCGCGCGATCTGGCATGTCGGCGCTGCTGTCGTGCTCCTCAGTCCCGCCTACAAACGAGGCGAGATCGAGCACGCCGTGGAGGTCACGAGCGTGTCCCACGCTGCGGGTGACAACCCGATCCTCGCGGGATTGATGCCGATGATCGACCTGGACGAACCGATCAGCCCGGTCGACCCGACTGAACAGGACGACGAGTCAACCGAGCACGACCCGAATGCCGACGCCGTACTGGTCTTCAGCTCCGGGACGACCGGAATGCCCAAGGCGGTCCGCCACACCCATGCTTCGTTGCGCGCCGCCGTTCGGCATTGGCGGGACGCCCTCAAACTAACCAGCGATGACCGCATCCAGATAGTCACGCCACCTTCGCACATACTGGGACTGCTCAATCTTGTGACCGCATTCGAAGTCGGCGCCAGGGTGCGTCTGCATCGGCGGTTCGATCTGGACTCGATGTTGCGCCACATCCAAAGTGACCGGATCACCCTCGAGATGGTGGTCGCGCCGATTGCGCTGGCGATCGCGGATCACCCCGATCTGGAGTCGTACGACCTGTCGTCGTTGCGATACATGATGTGGGGAGCCACTCCGGTCACCCCGAGCGTCGCCGAGATCATCACCCGGCGGACCGGTGTCGCCTGGGTACCCGCGTACGGTGCCAGTGAATTGCCGGTGATCACCTGCAATCCGGTCGACGGCGGAGCGCGACTGGACAGCGTCGGGCGTGCGGTCTCTGGGGTGCGACTACGAGTGGCGGGCATCGAGAGCGGGAAGCCTCTCGGCGTCGGGGAAACCGGCGAGATCCAGGCGCGCTCGTCGTCGGTGATGGCCGGCTACCTCCCGGGCGAGGCCACGGCGGCCGCCTTCGCTGACAACTGGTACCGCACCGGGGACGTCGGGTCCATCGACGCAGACGGCTGGGTGACACTCACCGACCGATCCAAGGAAATGATCAAGGTCAGGGGTTTTCAGGTCGCCCCGGCTGAGGTCGAGGCGGTGTTACACGGTCATCCGGCGGTCTCGGATTGTGCCGTGTTCGGTGTCCCCGACGCCATGAGCGGAGAGGCAATCGTCGCGGCGGTCGCCCTCACGAGCCCTGTCGAAGCGCTCGAGCTCGCCGACAGCGTCGGCGAGAGACTCGCCGCGTACAAGCGGCCACACGACATCGTGTTCGTGTCCGAGATTCCGCGCCTGCCATCCGGCAAGGTGCTGCGCCGAGTGCTGAAGGAGCGCTATGGACGTACGTCTGACCAGTGAACAGCGGCAATTACGGGACGCCGCATCCAAGCTTGCCGACGATTTGGGACCGTCATCGGTTTCGGACCTCGACGACGAGACCCGCATCATCCGGCTGGAGAAGGTGGTCGAGAGTACGGGTTGGCGCGATCTTCGCTCCGACGGTGCTTCGGCCGTCGAGGTCGCCATCGTCGTGGAGGAGTTCGCTCGCGGTTTGGTCGACGTCCCCTTCGTCGGACCGGTGCTCGCGGACGACGCACTCCGGCACCTGGCCGAAGGCCCGCACCGCTATTCCTTCGTCGTGGATGGCGAAGCTTTCGACGCCCGCGGACTCGAACGAGGGGTGGTTCTCGGCGAGAACAGCGTCAGCGCCGTGGATCTCGGACCCGGGATCGAGGGTGTGGACCTGACCAAACTGAGCGCGCCGGTGGTGGGCGCCGCTGAGTCGCTCGGGGAGCTATCGACCGAGCAAGCCCAGCGTGGCCACGCGCTCGCGCTCGTGGCCACCTGCGCTGAATTGCTCGGAGCGGCGAGAGGCGCACACGCCACGGCTGTGGAATACGCCAAGATTCGAGAGCAGTACGGCAACGCCATCGGTTCCTACCAGGCTGTTGCGCACCTGCTGGCGGAAGGGCTTGCGCTCATCGAGGGATCGATCAGCGTGCTACGACACGCGGCATGGGCCGTCGACGAACTCGAGCCCGCAGAGGCCATCCATGCGGCCACGGTCGCGAAGCTGTACTGCGCCCGTACCGCGCGGACGGTGTGCGAAGCAGCAATTCAGGTGCATGGCGGCATCGGCAACACCTGGGAATGTCTTGTCCACGTCTTTTTACGGCGGGCGCTGACAGCTACCGAACTATTCCCGGTGACCTTGGAGGAGATCCACAGTGGACTTTCGTGATACAGCCGACGAGGCCGCGTTCCGCGACCGCCTGCGTACCTGGCTCGGAGAGCGCACAGGTACCTTCGCCACCTCAGGTGATGAGTACTTCACCCGTATGGGCGAATGGCACCGGGCACTGTACGAGGCAGGATTCTTCGGACTGAGCTGGCCGAAAGAGTATGGCGGACAGGGGCTGGAGCCGGTCTACGACGTGATACTCGACGAAGAACTGGCCCGGGCGGCATTCCCGCCACGGCCGAGCCTGGGATACCTGGTCGTCGGTCTCGGCCATCACGGCAGCGATGAGATCCGGCGGCGTTTCGTACCGGGCATGATCAACGGTACCGAGCGCTGGTGCCAGGGGTTCTCGGAACCGGGTGCCGGATCGGATCTCGCATCGCTGACGACCACGGCCACCCGCGACGGCGACGACTACGTCATCCACGGGCACAAGGTGTGGACCAGCTACTCCGACAACGCCGATTGGTGCCTGCTGCTGGCCCGTACCGACAAGGACGTCCCTCGGCACAAAGGTATCTCGGGTTTCATAGTCCCGATGAAACAGGTCGGCATCGAGCAACGGCCGCTGAAGATGATCAGCGGTGTGACCACAGAGTTCGGGCAGGTGTTGTTCGACGGGGCACGCGTTCCGGCCGCGAACATGGTCGGCGCACCCGGCGACGGCTGGAAGCTCGCCATGACCGTGGTCGGACACGAGCGTGAGCCGTCGACCCTTGGTTTCGCGGCCCGCTACAGCAAACTGGTCAACCAGATCGCGGCAAAGTCCAAGGGCAAGCCGTCTGATGATCTGGCCTGGGCTGCAGTCGAAACCGAGATGTTGCGTCTGCATGTGCGTCGTAGATTGTCCGAGCAGCTCGACGGTGTGCAGCACACCTCGGACGGTTCGTTGGACAAGCTGCTGATGACCTGGGTGGAGCAGGCTGTCGGCCACGCGGCGCTCGACGTGGTCGGTACGAAGGATCCGGAACTGCTCGGTGCGTACTTGTACAGCCGTGCCCAGAGTGTCATGGGCGGCACCTCACAGATTCAGAAGAACATCATCGCCTCGCGAATTCTAGGATTGGGAGTTTGACCATGTACGACATGCCTGAAGAGATCGACGTCCAGGCTGACGGCTCGCTGCGGATCATCACGTTGAATCGGCCGGATGCGCTCAACGCCGTCAACGACGGGCTGCACACCGGATTGGCCCGACTGTGGCCGCAATTGAGTGAGGATCGCGGTGCCCGGGCGGCCGTACTGACGGGAGCGGGCAAGGCGTTCTCCGCGGGCGGCGACTTCACATACCTCGCGGAGTTGGCCAAAGACGATGAGCTGCGGGCGAAAACAATTGCACATGGCCGCGAGATCGTGCTCGGGATGGCTCGCTGCCGGGTCCCGGTGGTGACCGCGGTCAACGGACCCGCGGTGGGCCTGGGGTGCAGCCTGGTATCTCTGAGCGACATGGTCTACATGGCCGAGACCGCTTACCTTGCCGATCCGCACGTGCAGGTCGGTCTGGTCGCGGCCGATGGAGGCCCGGTGACCTGGCCCCTGCACACCAGCCTTCTGCTGGCCAAGGAATACGCCCTGACCGGTGCGCGCATCTCCGCTGAACGGGCACGCGAGATCGGTCTGGCGAATCATGTCGTCGCGGATCCCCTCGCGGAGGCAATGGCTTGTGCCAAGCGGATTTCCGAGCAGCCGCAGCAGGCCGTCGAGGCCACGAAACGCCTGCTGAATCTTCATCTCGAGCGTGCGGTGCTGGCCACCCTCGACTTCGCGATGAGCGCCGAGCACCAGTCGTTCAGCACCGACGACTTCCAGGACAACATCGCCAAACTCACCGCAAAGAAGAGCTGACAGAGCAGCACAATGGCTGACGATCTGGGTGCGGGCGGCTTGCGGTTCGAGCGCGAGGGGGCCATCGGATGGTGCACCATCGACCGGCCGGCCGCGCGGAACGCGTTCACGCCCGCGATGTATTTCGGTCTGAAGAGGGCTGTGCGCCTGGTCAATTCAGATCCCGATCTTGCCGCACTCATCATCACGGGATCCGGCGACGTGTTCGCGCCGGGTGGTGATCTCGGCGGGCGGGCAGAACCGGGTGACAGTCTTCCGGAGGGACTCGGAAACGATGTCTTGCCGTTTCTGGCGATCCGAGACAGTCGGGCGCCGGTCATCTCGGCCGTCAACGGCATCTGCCAAGGCGGTGGGCTGCTCGTGGCGATGATGTCCGACATCGCGATTGCCAGCGACCGCGCAGTCTTCCGGGTACCCGAGTTGCTCCGTGGGATCCCGGACGCCTTCTATGCGGCAGCATTGCCGGCCCACGTCGGGGTGGCGGTCGCGCGGGATCTGATGTTGTCTGCTCGCAGGTTCGATGCCGCGGAGGCGTTGCGGCTCGGGGTGATCAGTCGGGTCTCGCCCCACGAGCACCTGCGAGACGCGGCGCTGACCGCGGCTCGTGAGGTGCTTCGAACTGCTCCCGAGGCACGTGCTCAGGTGAAGCGGATGCTCAACGAACGCTATGGACTGATCGACACGCAGACCATGTTCGGCTCACTGGCCACCTCGCAGGAACTGCGGGAGGGGATGCGCGCCTTCATGGAGAAGCGGGAGCCGAGCTGGGTTCCCGTCGACGTGCCGTCCTGACCGATCTCAGCGACGAGGTCCGTCGGGTTCTATGGGCACCGAGATCATCAGCGGTGCAACGCCGACGATGGCGGCGGTCGTCAGCAATAGGAACGAATGGCGTTCGACCAGTCGGCTGGGAGTGGAGTTCTTGGCGATCGGTGCGGGCGACATGATTCTCCTCAGCAGGTCACGTACTCGACTCACGACTCGTCATGTGGCGTGAATCACTCTGGCAGATACAAACAGAGAACCATGATGCTGTCAAACCGAAATGACATTCTCATGCTGCGGGTGCTTTGTCCTGCCGACAGAAAGCCGCCCGGTGTCGGATGATGCTCCGATCCCGGGCGACGTCGTACGAACCGACCCTCGACTACTTCGGCGGGAACCGTAGCGCGCCGTCGAGGCGGATGACCTCGCCATTGAGGTAATCGTTCTCGATGATGGCAGCGACCAGCGAGGCGTACTCGACCGAGTTGCCCATTCGTTTCGGGTGGGGGACCTGTGGACCCCAATACGCTTCGAGCTGCTCGGCGGCCTTGCCGTAGGCCGGTGTGTTGATGGTGCCGGGGGCGATGGCCATGACGCGGATGCCCAGGGGCGAGAGGTCGCGGGCGGCGACAAGGTTCATGCCGACGACTCCGCCTTTGGCTGCGGCATAGGGGAGTTGGCCGATCTGGCCCTCGTAGGCGGCGATGGAAGCGGTGTTGATGATGACGCCGCGGGTGTTCTCCTCCAGCGGTTCTTGGCGGGCGAGCGCGGCTGCAGCGAGGCGGGTGACGTTGAAGGTCCAGGTCAGATAGGACGTGATCGTCTTGGTGAAGGCTTCGAGCTTCATGGGGCTGCCGTCTTTGCCGACCAGCCGGCCGCCGCCGGCGGGACCGCCGTGGCAGTCGATGCTGGCGCGGAAGGGGCCGAGCGCTTCGGCTTCGGCGATGGCGGCGTTGACCGACTCCTCATCGCTGGCGTCGGTGTGGACGTAACGGATACCGAGCTCGTCCTGGAGTGCTTCGCCTTTGTCGTCGGCTACGTCGGCCACGACGACGTGCGCGCCGGCAGCGTGCAGGCGCCGAACGGTGGCCTCGCCGAGTCCTCCGGTGCCTCCCACGATGAGGACGGAACTACCCTTGATCTCCATGCTGTTTCCCTTCTTGCAATTGATGATCTCAATCTGAGAGAATCATATTCTCATGAATATCACGATGATCTTGGAAATGGCAGCGTCGGCCGACGATCGGGCCGTCGTGACTGCCGGTGGCACGTCGCACAGCGCCGCCGACATCTTGGACCTTGCCCGCCGTGCGGCCTCGGAGTTCACCGCATACCCGGCTGTGCTCTACACGGGCGTCAATGATCTCGCATATCCCGTCGCGCTGTTCGGGGCGGCGATGGCCGGTGTGCCCTTCGTGCCCCTCAACTACCGGCTCGGCGATGCCCAGCTGACCGCACTGCGGGAGCGTCACCCCGGGGCCCGCATCCTCGGCCAGGATGCCCTGGATTCGTGGCTGAAGTCCCTCGCCGATCAGGAACCCCTGGAGGACGCAGACCGCCCCGCGGCTCACTACGACGGCGACGCCGTTGCGGTGATCATCTACACCAGCGGCACGACGGCGGCACCCAAGGCCGCGATCCTGCGGCATCGCCATCTCCTCGCGTACGTCCTGAACACGATCGAGTTCTCCTCTGCCGCAGCCGAGGACGCGACCGTGGTGGCGGTGCCGCCGTATCACATCGCCGGACTGACGAACCTCCTGTCCAACCTGTACAGCGGTCGCCGGGTGGTTTACCTCGACTCCTTTGAGCCGCGACAGTGGATCGAGACGGTGCGCCGAGAAAAGGTCACCCACGCGATGGTGGTTCCCACGATGCTGGCCCGGATCGTCGAAGCCACCACCGATGCCGATGTAGGTCAACCGTTCGTCAAGAGCCTCGCCTACGGTGGCGCACGCACCCCGCGGCCGGTCATCGAGCGGGCGCTGAAGTTGTTCCCGCACACCAATTTCGTGAACGCATACGGGTTGACGGAGACCGCCTCGTCGATTGCGGTACTCGGGCCTGAGGATCATCGTGACGCGATTGCCTCCGACGACCCGGCCGTGCGCGATCGTCTCGGATCGGTGGGAAGGCCGTTGCCGGGTATCGAGATCGCGATCCGCGATGACGAGGGCACTCCCACCCCGGACGGCGACACCGGACTGGTGTTCGTGCGCGGCGAGCAGATCTCGGGCGAGTACGGCGGCCGCAGCGTGCTCGACGCGGACGGCTGGTTCGCCACTCGTGACCTGGGTCGGCTTGACGCCGACGGGTTCTTGTTCATCGAAGGTCGTTCCGACGACACCATCATCCGGGGTGGAGAGAACATCGCACCCGCCGAGATCGAGGACGTCCTGCACGCTCATCCGACCATCACCGAGGCCGCGGTCATCGGCGTGCCCGATCCGGAGTGGGGTCAGCGGATCGTGGCCGTGGTCGTGGGAACGGGTGATGCCGACGAGATCAAGCAATTCGTCCGAGATCGGCTCCGGTCGTCGAAGACCCCTGACACCGTGGTGTTCCACAGCGATCTCCCCAGGACCGAAACCGGGAAGCTGCTGCGCCGCAATCTCGTGTCCGCATTGGAGAAGAACCCGGCTTAGCCGAGGGCGGCGATGATCTGGGGAAGATCGGTTGCGGTCCGGATCCCGGCGGGCGCCGCGCAGACAAAGGACACGGCGTTGACGGCGCGGTTGGCGGTATAACCCGGTGTGGTCGCTGCCATGTCCTCGAGCCTGATCGGGAACTTGATGTCGACTTCGAGTGGCGCATCGCCATCGACCGTGACCCGCCACCCGGTCGGTAGCAGGTCCCAGTCCTGGTCGAAGTCCTGGGTGCAGTACCAGGTGGCCCGGAATCGCAGCACTTCCTTGCCATTGCGCATCCCCATTGCGCTGATACGTTGAGCTGCCACGGTTCCCGCTTCGACAACACCGGCGGCGATGGTGGTGTCGACTCGGGCGAGGGCGATCTCGCCGGCGGCCTCGACGGAATCGAGGGGGAGGCCGATCCCGTCGGCCACCAAGCGCAGAGAAGGACCGAAGCTGTTGCGTGCGTGACTGAGTCGCGCTTCACTGAACTCCCCGGGCGCCTGCCCGAAACCCATTGTGTCGAACAACAGTTCTGGTGAGTTGCGGCTGGACAGGTCGGCGTATTCGTCGATCGTGATCAGATCGAGGCGTCGTTGGATCGAGGTCAACACCAGCGGGATCGCCTCGGTGATGAAGCCCGGACTGCTGCCGGTGCTGTGGATCGAGGTGTTGCCGCGGCGGCAGGCTTCCTCCACTGCAGCTCGCAGCTCGGGGGCCATGCTCGCAGGATGGTGGAACTCTCCGCGGGTGGTCACGACGTTGATCCCGGCCCCCAGAAGGCGGCAGATCTCGTCGGCGTCCAGCTTGCCTGCCATGTAGAGCACGCAATCAGGAGCGAGTGCCACGATGTCGTCGAGGCTGTTCGTGGCGATCACCCCGGTCTGACCTACGCCGCACAGATCGCCTGCGTCCAGTCCCGCCTTCTCTGCGCTGTGCACGTAGACCCCGGCCAGCGTGAACGACGGGTGTTCGATCACGCCGCGAAGAGACTTGGTGCCGATGTTTCCCGTCGCCCATTGCGCCACGCGGTACGGGCGGGTGGTGAGGGTGTCGGCGTGAGCAGAAGCGTCGGTGGTGGAAGTCATGTGAACCTCAGATCGGTTGTCGTGCAATGTATTGAGGGTTGATCAGGCCTTGATGCGGACCAGCGCCTCTTGGGCGAAGGACGCCACGAGCCGGTTGTCTTCGGTCAGGACATCGCCACGGCCGAACGATCGACTGCCGGCGAGCAGAGGGCTGTGCTGGCGAACCAGCAGCCATTCGTCTGTGCGGAACGGCTGGTGGAACCAGACGGTGTGTGTGGTGACCGCAGAGTTGAACGCGGTGCCGTTACCCGTCTGGCTGTATCCCTCGAGAGGCAAGAGGGCGGTCCCGATGACGTTGAGGTCCGTGGCGTACGCGGTCAGGGCCGGGGCCAGTTGCGCGTCCACCGGCGGCGTGCGCATCCAGAATTCGAAATGAGGCGCTGATGCGGCGGTGCGATTGAGGTCTCCGACAGATCGGACCTCCCACGGGATCAGGCTGAAGTCGACCCTGCTGTCGTCTGGGAGGAGGGGGCCGGAGTCAGTGATGTCCTGGAGCTCAGGGCCCCCTTCGGGGAGGTGCATCGAGACGGCAGCCGATGCGATGACGCCGTGCGGTTGGCGGGCTGTGATCAGCAGACTGGCGAAGGAGCGGCCCTCATGCTGTCGCGTGACCTCATAGTGGACGGGACCGTCGGCCCTGCCCTCCTTGCTGAACACGGAGTGCATCGACTTGACCGACTTCTCGGGGCACACGGACCTTGCGGCCTCGACGAATTGTCCGAGGAGTTGGCCGCCGAAGAGGCGGTGGTATTCGAGATCGAGGTTGCGACCTTCGAGGCGGGTGGTGGGGCTCGCGTCCTGCCCGTCGGCGCCGGACGGGCGCAGTTCGAGGCTATTGAGAAGATCGCTCCATGAATCGGCCATACACGTATGTAAGCACGATTCTTTCTTGAGAGAACAAGATTCTTCTATTTGCGAACGGCGAAACCCTCGACGCAGAAGCGCCAGACTTCCTCGGAACTGATCGGTTGCACGGTGGCATCTGAGGCGCCGCCGCTGGACTGTGCGATGAACATCACAGTCTGCATGATCATGGATGCGGTCCGTTTCGGATGGGCATCAGGACGCAGCTCGCCGGCCTCGCCGGCGAGCTCCATGAGCTCGGTGAACAGGGCGAGCAGTGGGGCGTGTGCGATCTTCACCTCTGCGGGGTGGGTGAGGAGAAGTTGCGGCGCAAAGTCGTTGAACAGCGGCCTTTTGGCGTCTGGATCGGGCCGGCACAGCTCGAACAGCAGTTGGACGGCCACCTCGAGGCGATCGACGGGGTCACTTTGTCCCGCTGTGGCAGCGCGGATCTGATCAGCCGACCTGCCGAGTGCATCCTCGAAGAGGGCCAGCAGGAGCTCGTGCTTCCCGTCGAACTGCAGATAGAAGCTGCGCAATGACTGACGCGATCGATCAACAACCTCCTGCACCGTGAACTCTGTGGTGCCCTTTTCGGTGATGATGGCCTGCGCGGCGTCGAGGAACTTCTGAACCCGTTGTTCGGCTCGAACCTTCGCCGTCTTGATCGACCGTTCAACCGCCCGCTGCTTCCAGGCCGGCTCTTCGCTGGGACTGGTCACGAGGTGATCGGTCCGGCGGAGTTTTCGGACGCGTGAACGCGGCCATCTGTAAAGAACATGGCTGGCACTCTACCGGACCGAGACCCCGAAAAGGCGGTACGTTCCACTGTTCGATACAAAATCCGAGACTAACACTTACGTTTGTGGAGAATGATATTCTCGTGACATCGCGTCCACACGCGGTGGAAGGAAGAAACTTGTCATGCTGATGGAGTTCGACTCGGATCAGCGCCTGTGGCGCGACACGGTCCGTGATGTGGTTGCAAAGGAATGTTCGCCCGCGTTCGCACGGTCCGTCGTGGACGACGGAGTCGATCCGAACGCCTTGTGGAAGCTGTACAACAAGCAGGGTTGGACGGAGTTCACCGATCGTGCCGACATGGTCGAATTGGGCATCGTCCTCGAGGAACTCGGCCGTGGCACCGATCCGACTCCCTACCTGGCGACCATGACGCAGTTCACTCCGCTGGCCCCCGGGTTCTCGCTCGATGGGGCCGCAGGCACCGGCGTGTTCTCAGGGGTCGCCGCCCGCCCGGACGGAGGTGGATGGATTCTCCAGGGCACCGCCTCGCACGTTCTCGACGGAGATCGCGCCCACAGAATCGCAGTGGTGACGGCAGCCGGGATATTCGTCGTCAGGGGCGCCGACGTCGCGGCCACACGGACTCCGGTTTTCGATCCTCTCCTCCATGTCGCGGAGATTGCGTTCTCCGGGGTTCGCGTGTCTCGTGAGGATCGCGTCGACGTAGATCCCGCGCTGGCCTTGCCTGTGGCTCTGACCGGCCTCGCGCTGACGATGGTCGGCGCCTGCCAGCGGACTCTTGACATGGTCCTCGACCACGTCAAGAACCGGCAGCAGTTCGGCGCGCCCATCGGCTCCTTTCAGGCCGTCAAGCACAAGGCCGCCGATATGCACGTGGCCATCGAACGCGCACGCGCGCTTGCCTACTACTCGGCGCTGACCATTGCGGCCGGCGATGACGAGCACTGCGTCGTGGCGGCATCCATGGCGAAGGCCTCGGCCGGGGAATGCCAGTCGCTCGTGTTCCGTCACGGGCTGCAGTTGTTCGGAGCGATGGGCTTCACGTGGGAAAACGACCTGCAGTTCGCGCTGAAGCGTGCCAAAGCAGGAGAACTACTGCTCGGTGGTGCCGCAGAGCATCGGGCGAAGATCTTCGAGGAGCGACATGCAGTTGACATTTGATGCTGAACTCGAGGCGTTCCGGCAGGAATTCGCCGCGTTTCTCGACGAGCACGTACCGCCGGAAGCCGAAACGGTGGAGAGGGCCCGGTCGAGTTCGGACATGCCCGAATGGGCACGCCGGTGGCAGCGCGTGCAGTTCGACCACGGTTGGCTGTTGCCGGGTAACCCGCCTGAGTTCGGCGGCCGGAACGCGTCGATTCTGCAGCAGTACGTTCACCTGCGTGAGCTGTCTCGCCGCCGGATCTACCACAGCTTCAACCCGCAGGGCCTCGGCATCATCGCGGCCTCGATCCTGTCTTTCGGAACCGAAGAGCAGAAGCAGGAATGGGCAGCCAAGATCCTTCGCGGGGAGATCACAGCATCTCTCGGCATGAGTGAACCAGGTGCGGGCTCGGACCTGGCCTCACTTCGCACACGTGCCGTCCCCGAAGGTGACGACTTCGTCGTGAACGGTCAAAAGATTTGGACGTCCGGAGCGCACGATGCCGACGTTCTGCTCACCTTCGTGCGTACCGACCCGGACGTACCCAAACACAAAGGCATCAGCGTGCTGCTGATACCGACGGATCTGCCGGGCGTCACGCGCCGGCCCTTCGGGTCCATATGCGGCAAGGACGATCTGGACTTCAACGAGGTGTTCTTCGATGACGTTCGCGTGCCCGCCGCCAACTTGGTGGGCCCGCTGAACGGCGGGTGGGGTGTTGCGTCGGGATCTCTGGGTCACGAACGAAACCTGTTGTGGCTGGGGTTCGCCGACCGGCTGCAGGACCTGATCGCCGACTTCCACCCGACCGGTCCGCTGGATCGCGACCGGTACGCCACGATGCTGATGGACGCGAAAGCCCTCAACTTGATGGGCAGCTCTGCTCTGGCGCGTGCGGCAGCGGGTAAGAACGACGTCGCGGCGCTGTCGGTGCTCAAGGTGCTCGGTTCCGAAGCGGTGCAGACCGCCAGCGAGGTCGCCCTGGACACTGCCGGTGTTGGTGGTCTGGGTCATCCAGCCCAAACCGCTCCTGCACTGCCTCTGGACAACGACAACTTCAGCACCAGCTGGTTCGAGCGCTACGCGCGCAGCTTCGCCGGGACCATCGCCGGCGGGACGTCCGAGGTGCAGCGCAACATCATCGCCGAACGTGTGCTCGGCCTACCGAGAAGCTGAGCTGAGATGAACATCCTCTATGAGGTCGCGGACAAGATCGCGACCATCACGCTGAACCGCCCCGAAGCGGCCAACGCCCAAAACCATGCTCTACTCGACGAACTCGACGAGGCCTGGATGAAAGCGGCAGCGGACCCCGAGGTGGTCGTGATCGTCCTGCGTGCCGAGGGCAAACATTTCTCCGCCGGGCATGACATCAGAGGAACGGGTCCGGTGCCCGAAAAGATCACCCTCGAGATGCTGTATGAGGTGGAGAGTCGACGGTATCTGGAGTACTCGCTTCGTTGGCGGAACGTACCCAAGCCGTCGATCGCTGCCGTCCAGGGGCGCTGTATCTCCGGCGGGCTGTTGCTGTGCTGGCCCTGCGATCTGATCGTTGCTGCGGAGGACGCCCTGTTCTCCGACCCGGTGGTGATGATGGGAATCGGCGGGGTCGAATACCACGGGCACACTTGGGAACTCGGTCCGCGAAAGGCGAAAGAGATTCTCTTCACCGGTCGCCCGGTGACCGCCCACGAGGCCGAGCGGGTCGGCATGGTGAACAGCGTGGTG
This sequence comes from Williamsia soli, assembly GCF_017377795.1. GTDB lineage: Bacteria > Actinomycetota > Actinomycetes > Mycobacteriales > Mycobacteriaceae > Williamsia > Williamsia soli. Next base: position 442,767 of record NZ_JAFRDR010000005.1, read on the forward strand.
CCTCGCGATCAACTGGATGCCGAGGTCACGAAACTCGCCACTCACATCGCTGGGATGCCGCCGTTCGGTCTCCGCCAAGCCAAGCGGGCAGTCAATCAGACCCTTGATGTCCAAGGGTTCTATGCCGCGATCCAGTCGGTGTTCGACATCCACCAGACAGGACACGGCAACGCCTTGAGCGTTAGCGGCTACCCGGTGCTGGCCCGGTTCGACGAGATGAAGTCGAAGATCAAATAGTTCCCTGCCGACGGCGTCGTCGGCTCGCAGTCGACCGTGTGTCCGAAGGTCGATATCCACTCGAAAATGCTGGTCGGTGCATTTTTGCGAATCGTATAGTGCTTTGGCGAGAGTGTCGTACGATCCAATTGAGAATGCAATTATCAGTCTCGATCGCCGCAGTCCGGATGTCGACGGGCGATGCAGCTTTGACACGAGTGGTCGGATCTTCTGTCCACGAGAAAGGACTCACGTCATGCGTAATCAAATTGTCCATAGGGCTTTGACGGCGGGCGCATGCGCAGCCGTGCTGGTCGGCCTGGTTGCCGGTTGTGGTGATGACAGCAGCGACAGTTCGTCGTCGTCGACCGCCGCTGCGACATCATCGGCTGCTGCGGCCTCCAGCACCGCGGCCGCCGCCGATCCTGCGATCACGGAAGCGGTCACCACCGCGTATGAGACATTCTTCGACGGTACCGCCCCCATCGAAGAGCGCTCCAAATACGTCGAGAACTCAGCGGTATTCGGACCGGTGTTGCAGGGCATGACTGCGAATCCCCAGGCAGCCGGCACGTCGGCGGTCGTGAAGGAAGTTACTCTCGAAAGTCCCGACAAAGCGCTTGTCACATGGGATCTCAAGGTTGGCGACAGCCCCGGTCTGCCTGATCAGAGCGGCGAAGCGGTGCTCGTCGACGGCACCTGGGTCGTCGCCGGCGTGACCTTCTGCACCATCCTGGCCGTCCAGGGCTCCGGCGCTGCGGTTCCGGGCTGCTGATTCACTAGCCCCGTCGCACGCGAACAGGGTCGGCACTTCCCTCGGAAGTGTCGGCCCTGAAGTGCGTCTGGCGCCCGCCAAGACTCTAGAACATACGTTCGACAAGATCGAACATCTGCGGTAAGGTCGGTGGTAGAGAAACTTCCTGACGACGATTCATTGTTTGTGGTTGTTGTTGTCTGCGTGTGTTTCTGGGCTGGGGGGCCTGCATGTCTGATGGTGTCGTCATCGATTCGCCGGTGGTGGGTGCGGTTGCGGGGTTGGATGCTGCGATCGCTCTGGTGGCTGGGTTGGATCTGACGGCGTTGTCTGATTCTGAGTGTGTGCGGTTGACTGAGCGGTTGGAGGTCGCGGCGCGGCGGTTGCAGTCGGCTAGTTTGCCTGTGTTGCGGGATGTGGCTGTGCGGCGGGCGTATTCGACGGTGGGGTGTTCGTCTCCGGCGGCGGTGTTGACGTCGATGACGCGGATGCGTCCGGGTGCGGCCAGGGCCCGGGTGGAGGCGATGGATGCGTTGACGCCGTCGGTGACTCCGAGTGGTGAGGTGATCGGTCCACGGTTCCCGGAAACAGCGCAGGCGTTGGCGGCGGGGGTGATCGATCTCGATCATGTCGGGGTGGTGCTGGAGGTGATGGCGTCGATCCCGCACAA
>NZ_JAFRDR010000006.1 GCF_017377795.1 Williamsia soli
AGGCCCAACGCCTGGCGATGTTCGCCGCGCACCGCGGTTGCTCATCCCCGGGATGCTCAGCTCCGGCGATGTGGGCCGAAGCCCACCACACCGTCGAATGGGCCCAGGGCGGGCTCACCGACATCACCTACCTGGCCCCGGCATGCCCGCAGCACCACAAGCTGATCGGGCCCGGCGAGCATCAGTGGCAGACCATCATGATCACCGAAGGCCCCGACGCCGGACGCTGCGCGTGGATACCACCGGCGTTCCTCGACCCGGAACGACAACCCAGGGTCAACCGCGCCCACCATCCCGACGAAGCCTTGATCGAGGCCCGCGAGGCCATGCTTGCACGCCGCAAAGCAGACCTCGAACAACGCAACCGAGAACTCAGCGGGCCACCGCCCGACACACCGACGCCTCATGCTGGCGGGGATGAAACATGTTGACAGCACGTCAATTATGGGGCGAGCAGCAATGCGCAGCACCTGCGGTCCGTCTGACAATCATTGGCCGCTGACGTTCTTTGCCTTGCCGAGGGCGTCGGCAAATGCGTTGATGGTCTTTGTGTATCGCGGGTAGCTCTTGTTCGCACCGTAGTCCCACAGGACCAGTTGGCCCTCGGAGACGGCCGGACTGCGCTGGAAGATCGGGAAGCGTTCGCTGATATCGGCGAGGTTGACGTTCGCGGCGCCTGATACGTCGTGGTAGACGAAGAGCAGGTCGGCGGCATCGGTGGGGTACGTCTCCCAGGCGAACTTGCGCCAGTATCCGTCATCAGTGGTGTCGGGTTTGTACATGTTCAGGCCCCAGCTGGTGTAGTCGCTGAAATCCGGGTCCGCGCTCGGTTCGAGAACGTAGGCAACCTCGAGGGGCCAGATGCCCATGCCGACCACGTCTCCGTGATCTGCCGCCACCTTCTTGAAATTGGCGACTGCGGCATCGAATTCGGCTTTGATACGGATCATCTCGTCGTTGTTCTGATTCACGCCGAGAGCTGCGCCGAGAGCTTGGTAGTTCTCGATCGTCTGGGTGGTCGAGGTCGTATCGAGCGTGACGCCGAGGGTGGGCGCGATCTGATCGAGCTGGTCGCCCTTAGCTGAATCCTCGGCGGATGTGAGCTTGCCGAACTGCTCGAAGCGGGGGTTGTACTCGCCTACAAACAGATCTGGCTCCAGCGAAAGAGCCTTCTCCAGGTTTACTGTGCCCCATGTCTCGCCCACTGACTCGACGCCCTCCAGGTCGAGGCATTTGAGTATCGGACTCACGCTGAGCGGAGTCGTCGACCAGATTCCTGCGGGCTTTATGCCCATCGAATACAACGCGGCGGCCGACTCTTCGTCAGCGATGATTCGCGTGGGCTGCTCGTCCAGCGTGATGGTGCGGCCACGGCCGTCGGTGAACGTGAACGGGCCGGAGGCCCGCTCGGCCGGGGCGACGTTGTCTGCGTCTGTGCAAGCCGCCGGGTCGGCGTTGAGGTCGATCGGTTCCTGTGGGGCCGTCTCGCTCGAACTGCATGCAGACGACACCAGGACCGCGGCGCTCACCACGAAGGCCGAGATCACCGACCTGCTGTGGATCGGGAACCGGGACGAGACTGGACGGCGGGACATCGAACTCCTCGAAAGACTTAGGCGGGCGCGCAGATCACCGATGTGATGCGTGCAGATCGCGGCCGTTCCGGCGGACGCGACAGAGTGAGGCTAGCCTTACTATCGAAGTCGGTCTATGCAGCCAAACGGACTTGAGTAGCGGAGGAGGGACATAGCAGATGTCCGCAGAGTCATACGTGACTGATCTCGCTGTGGCATCTCCGGTAGCCGATACGGCTGATCGGACATCGACCGCTTGCGAAGTTTTTGAGTATCGGACCGAGGGAGTGCTCGACTTCGGCGAACATCACCACCGCGAACATCAATTGGTCTGGATGCGTCGCGGTCGGATGAGGGTCGTGGTCGGAGCCAGCAGTTGGCACGTGCATGCCGATCATCTCGTGTGGCTACCCGGTGGCGCGATCCACCACATCACCCTGCTCACAGAGGGCAGCATGATCAGTCTGTACTCACCGCCGGAACGGACCCCTGACGGCGATAGGTGGACGCGTCCGCAACCACTCACCGCCGATCCCCTCGCCGTGCAGCTGCTGACCCATCTGACCGATGCGTCGCTGCCTTCTGCTCGGCGGCGTGCCTGTCAGGAGCTGCTCTATGACTTGATGAACGACAGTACGGAAGGAGCACCGGACGCCTTGGTGCTGCCGCACGATCATCGAGCACGGACGGTCGCACGTGCGATCATCGCAAACCCCGGCGACCAACGGACTCTGTCCGAGTGGGCCCTCGAACTCGGCGTCAGTGAAAAGACAATTCTCCGAGGGTTCGCCGCTGAAACTGCGATGACGTATGGCCGATGGCGAACGCGTGCTCGAATGCTCGCCGCTGTCGAACTCCTCGACCGGGCCGAACCCGTACACGCCACCGCGGCGGCGGTTGGTTACACCACGAGTAGCGGGTTCATCTCTGCTTTCACCAGTGAGTTCGGCGTCACGCCGGCGCGTTACTCGCGCGCCAGTCAGAACTCATCCACGTAAATCGCTACAGCACAGCAGTTCTCACACATCCCAGGTGTGCACTGCGGCACCGTCGTGCATCCGATCTATGTACTCGCGCAGCATCCCGGCCAATGCCACCTCGCGGCTGTCGCCTGCTTCCTCGCGGGCCACCAAAGACGCACGCTGCCACACCGAACCTGTCTGGCGCGCGAGGGCCCGGCCTTCGATGACGGAGAGGTAGCGATCACGTGCATCCGCGCCGACTCCGAAACTTTGCAGGCCTTCGTCCGCCAATGGCAGCAACCGGCGCAAGACCAATTCGTCAGGTTGCACCCAACCCATTGTGGGCCAGTACAACTGGCAGTCCATGCCGTCGCGGGCTGCGGCATGAAGATTCTCTGACGCGGCGTTGAACGACATTTGCGACCAGATCGGACGATCCGAATCGACAAGCGCACGCAGGACGCCGTAGTAAAAGGCGGCGTTGGCCATGATGTCGAGGACCGTCGGGCCCGCCGGCAGCACTCGGTTCTCGACGCGCAGGTGTGCTTGCCCACCGATCACGTCGTAGACGGGCCGATTCCAGCGGTACACGGTGCCGTTGTGCATGCGTAGTTCGGTGAGCTCCGGGGTTTCGCCGGCGTCCAACTGCGCCAGCGGATCGTCGTCGGAGACCACTGGGAGCAGCGAGGGGAAGTACCGGGTGTTCTCTTCGAAGAGGTCGAAGATCGTGGTGATCCACCGTTCTCCGAACCACACCCGGGGACGAACACCCTGATTGATCAGCTCCTGCGGACGCGTATCGGTGGCCTGCTCGAACACCGGGATTCGGCTCTCGTGCCAGAGTGCGGAGCCCGCCAGGAATGGTGAATTGCCTGCGAGTGCGACCTGGACGCCCGAGATCGCCTGCGCGGCATTCCAATGATCGGCGAAGGTCTCGGGCGCCACTCGCAGGTGAAGCTGCAGCGAGGTGCACGCAGCCTCGGGCAGGATCGAGTCGATCGAGGTCCTGAGTTTCTCGGATTGGCCTCCGAGTGTGAGTGGCACGCCGGTGATGTCGAGCTCGATGTCTTCCCCGCGGGCAGCGAAGATCTGCTGATTCAGCAGGTCGTACCGGGGATTTGCCGAAATCCACTGATGGGCGAAGTGCTCTTGCCGCAACGTCGGCAGCATGCCGATCATCACGAGGTGGTTGTCGGTTTCGGCGGCCTTCGCTTCGGCGCGATTCAATGAATCACGCAGTGCGTCCTCGAGGGAGACCGTGTCGCCGCCGGTGAATGGCTGCGGTGCGACGTTGATCTCGATGTTGAATTGCCCGAGCTCGGTTTGGTAGTCAGGATCGGCGATGGCCTCGAGCACGGTCGCGTTCGACATCGCCGGGTTCATGGCCCGGTCAACAAGATTGAGTTCGACCTCCATGCCCAGCAGCGGCTCCGGAGGGTTGCCTTGGTCGGTGAAGAGGCCGTCCGACAACATGCGGGCGACGGCTTCGGTACAGCGCCCCACCTGCTCGCGGAACCGGCGTCGGTCCTCTCGGCTGAACTCGCGGGTGCTCACATCCGTGCCCATGGCCCCATCGTGTCACGGACTCCAATAGGTCAGCAGAATTTCGACTTAGACCAGAGCGTCGGTGAGTGTCCCTCCATCGAGCACCCACCGGCGGGTGGCGCGAACCGTCGAGAGCATGCGTCGATCATGCGTGACGAGCAGAACGGTGCCGTCGAACGATTCAACGGCCTGCTCGAGCTGTTCGATGGCGGGTAGGTCGAGGTGGTTCGTCGGTTCGTCGAGGACCAGCAGGTTCACGCCCCTCGCCTGTAGTAATGCCAGTGCGGCCCGGGTTCGTTCACCGGGGGACAGCGAACTGGCCGACCGCGTCACGTGGTGCCCACGCAGACCGAACTTCGCCAGCAAGGTGCGCACCTCTGCGTCGGTCTGCTCGGGCACGTGTGCGGCGAACGCGTCGACGAGGGGTGCGTCACCGGTGAAGAGGTCGCGCGCCTGATCGACCTCGCCGACGAGGACTCCCGATCCCAGGGACGCAGACCCGGAGTCCGGTGCCTGCGTGCCGAGCAGCAGGGATAGCAGTGTCGACTTCCCTGATCCGTTCGCGCCGGTGATGACGATGCGATCTCCGGCGTCGACCTGGGTGCTGATCGGACCCAGGGTGAAGTCGCCGCGGGTGAGTGTGGCGTCGTTGAGCGTGGCAACCACGGTTCCCGACCGCGGCGCGGCGGCGATCTCCATCCGCAGCTCCCACTCCTTGCGTGGCTCGGCGACCTCCTCGAGGCGCTCGATACGGCGCTGGGTCTGCCTCGCCTTCGACGCCTGCTTCTCGGTCGACTCCAGACGAAGTCCTTTGCCGACCTTGTCGTTGTCCTTGGACTTGCGGCGCGCGTTGCGTACTCCGTGCTCCATCCAATTGCGTTGCATCTGTGCGCGTTCCGTCAGGGCATCCTTCGTGCCGGCGTACTGCTCATAGGCTTCGCGGGCGTGTCGGCGTGCGACCTCGCGTTCGACCAGGAAGGCTTCGTAGCCGCCGGAGTACACCGACACTTGCTGCTGGGCCAGATCGAGTTCGACGATGCCGGTGACGGTGCGGGCGAGGAACTCACGATCATGGCTGACCACGACCATGGGTGTGCGGGAGCCCGCCACGAACTCTTCGAGTTGCTTGAGGCCGTCGAGATCGAGGTCATTGGTCGGCTCATCCAGCAGCAAGATGTCGTAACGGGACAACAGCAGGGCCGCGAGGCCTGCGCGTGCCACCTGCCCGCCGGACAGCGCCTGCATAGGGAGGTCGAGGTCGACTGTCAGGCCCAGATTCGCGGCCGCCTGGTCGGCTCGTTCGTCGAAGTCCGCGCCACCGAGGTGGAGCCACCGTTCGAGTGCGGGGGAGTAGAGGTCCTCACCACCGTCACCCAGCGCTTCCGCCGCCGAGTCCATCGCGGCCTGGGCCTGCGCGACCCCGGTGCGTCGGGAGAGGAACTCGCGCACGGTCTCGCCGGCGATAGGAGAAGCTTCCTGCGCCAAGTAGCCGACCTCGGCGTCCGGCGGGCTGAGGGTGATCGTGCCGTCCTGATCAGCCGTTCCGACCCCTGCGAGCAGCGTCAACAACGTCGACTTGCCTGCACCGTTGGCACCGACGAGACCGAAGACATCGCCGTCTGAGACGGTGAGGTCAAGATCGGAGAAGAGTGTGCGTTCGCCGTGTCCGGCGGAGAGGCCGGAGGCGTGCAGGGTGGCGCTGATGGCGGTGACGCTCCTTTTGAAGTGCAGGTTCTCCGTGAAGCGTAGTCGGGGTCATTCCACTACTCGTTTGCCGATGCCGGTGGTGCGGATGTTTTCGAGGTTGACGGGGTTGTAGTTCCGTGGGTCGAGGTCGACGATGTAGTGGAAGACTTGGACGTCGTTCTTGGTGCTGGCGTTCATGCCGACGATGAGGCCGGTGGGTCCTATGCCCGTGCCGAGGCTCCGTCTGACTTTCTCGGAGCCCGCCCTCGATGACACGCTGGTCCACATCTCTACGTTTTCGGGGTGGATTCCCCAGCGTGGGTTGGCTTGCGCAAGTTCCTGTTGGGCTCCTTCGGGGGTGTCGAAGGAGCGCCAGAAGATGATCTCGGTGAATCTGCCTTCGTCGAGGTGGGTGAACCAGATGGTTTGGGTGCTGATGGTTACTTCGCCGGTGGGTCCGACGAGGGTGAGGTCGATGTCGGGGTCGCCGGGGTTGCCGATGATGACATCGCTCGTGGACTCGGGTGGTACGCCCGCTTCCTCGTTCGTGAGCGTGCGGTCGCTCAGATCGAAGCGTGCGCGTCGGTTGTCTTTGATCTGTTGCACACCGTCCTCTGTGAGTGAGGAGAACTCAGGTGCTGCGGTGTTGCTGGATGTTGCGGCGTAGTTGCTGGTGGTTGATGTGCAGGCGCACAGTATGAGTGCCGCGACTGAGACAGTAGTTACAAGTAGTGTTCGGCCATTTGGGTTCGTGTGTCGCGTAGTGCGTGAAATCGTCAACCGACAACTCGTTTGCCGATGCCGGTGGTGCGGATGTTTTCGAGGTTGACGGGGTTGTAGTTCCGTGGGTCGAGGTCGACGATGTAGTGGAACACTTGGATGCCGTTTTTGCTGCTTGCGTTCATGTCGACGATGAGGCCGGTGGGTCCGATTCCCGAACCGAGGTTCCACTTTTCTTTCTCATCGCCGGCGTCTTTGGCGATCCCGGTCCAGGTCTCGACCTTCGAAGGCCTTATTCCCCAGCGTGGGTTGGCTTGTGCAAGTTCCTGTTGGGCGCCTTCGGGGGTGTCGAAGGCGCGCCAGAAAACTATTTCGGTGAAGGTGTCTTCGTCGAGGTGGGTGAACCAGATGGTTTGGGTGCTGATGGTCACTTCGCCGTTGGGTCCGACGAGGGTGAGGTCGATGTCGGGGTCGCCGGGGTTGCCGATGATGACCTCGCCCGTGGACTCGGGTGGCACGCCCGCTTCCTCGTTCGTGAGCGTGTGGTCGCGCAGATCGAAACGTGCGCGCCGGTTGTCTTTGATCTGTTGCACGCCCTCATGGGTGAGGTAGGAATATTGATCCTGGCGGAGCAGGCCGGCGGTTGATGACGTTGTTGGTCTCGTTCGGTTGGTGACCGCGATTGCGGCAAGCAGCGTGACGGTGAATGTCAGTACAACCGCACACGCCAATCTCACCCGGGGACTCTCGAATGCGGTTTCCGGCGAGGTCGCGATGTGTTGGCCCGTTGCTGACGGGCCCGGAGCTGTTGATGGTCGGTTCATTCGCCGAGTTCATTGGTGCGCATGCTTCGCCCGGTAGTTCGAATGGCGTCGATGTTTGCGGTGTAGTCCCTTGGATCGAGACCCACCGCGGGGCCGTTCGTGGCCGAAGATTGCCCGTGCTGGCGGGGAGTGGCGCTTCGATCAGGTGGATTCAATTGAGCTCTCGCCTACCGATCCCGGTTGAGCGGATATTCGCGATGTTTTCTGCGTTGTAGTTTCGAGGGTCTAGGTCAACGATGTAGTGAAAGACTTGGTTTCCATTCTTGATACTTGCATTCATCCCCACGATGAGTCCGGTAGCGCCGACGCCAGTCCCCAGGCTTCGCCTCACCTTGTCGTCCTGAACTTTTCCTGAGACACTCGACCACATTTCTATGTTCTCTGGGAGAATTCCCCATCGTGTGACTGCTTCGTTGAGTTCTTGCTGCGCTGTTTCGGGTGTGTCAAAAGCGCGAAAGAAGATGATCTCCGTAAAGCTGTGCTCGTCCAAATGGGTGAACCAGATGGTTTGGGTCGATATGGTAACTTCGCCTTCGGGGCCGACGAGGGTTAGCTGAATATCAGGGTCACCGGGATTCCCGATAATGACTTCTTGTCTGGACTCGGGAGCCACCCCAGCTTCGGCATTGGTGAGGACACGGTCGCGTAGGTCGAAGCGTGCTCTACCCGTGTCTTTTATTTGTTGCACTCCATCGTCGGTGAGCACAGAGAATTCTGGCTGTGTGTTGGGACTTGGAGTAGATTCCACGAAGCTGCCTTCACTTCCACCTGTTGTTGAGACGCATGCCGCCGTGGACAGGGCGAGTACTGCCGATATCGTCAGTACCCGTATCGACTTCACCACTGATGTTCTACCTTCCAGTCGTTAAGCATGCGATCGATGACTTGTCCGGACTGGTTTGCAAGACGCTGATCTTCGATACGGGAGTCGAAGTCTGAGCCGATGATCTGCCTGGCCGCATCCGGGTTACTGGCCAGGAGTTCCTGATAAGCGGGTAGCGTGTCCTCGGTGATCAGCTTCCAGCGGTCATGCCGGTCAGCGATGTTTCCGTCCGGAAATGGCGTTTCGATTCTCGTCTCGCCGGGGATATATCTCGAATTGTCGACCGAGATCTCGGTCGGGAATACCTCGGGATAGGCCTGAGCTCCGGGTATGGACGGCGTACCCACCGTGGTCAATATCCAGGTCATGGCTTCGCCAGTCACTGGACGGCTACGCATCTCGTCGTAGTCGTCATCGATGATCTCGAGTTGCTCACGTTGCAGAAGTTGTTTGTTTCCTTCCGAAACGAGCTGAGGGTGGCCCTGTTCAGTTCCAGCACTTATTTGGTGCCAAGCTACCTGTGTCTTGTCGTCGATGAGAGCGGCTCGCCGCATGCGATCAATCTCTTCGGTCCCACCGTGCAGGTACGCCTCATGCATCGGCGCTTGATCCTCGAAAATCTCTTTCTGCATGCTGAGAAACTTCTGCTCGTAGTACGCGAGTTCCTCGTCGCTCATACCAGCGATGGCGCGGGTCATACCTTCGATCTGGTCGGGAAGCATCACACCGGAGGGGCCTTTGATCGCCTTCGCGATATCGCGCATGGATGCGAGATCGTAGAAGCCTCCGGCGAACGATGGGCCGATCATGTTCGCCATACCGGCCCACTGCATCTCGGGATTGTCCAGGAACAGTTGCCCGTAGTACTCGTACACCTTCGTGATCGTCGCGCTGTTGAACTCGGTGCCCTTGGAGGGATCCCATTGTGAAGCGTCGATACCGGCGTCTTCCAGCGACTCTCGAAGCCAGTAGCTCTGTAGGAACGTTCCGTAGAAGCCTTTCGGAATCGTTCCCGCATCAAAGGCCGCATCCAACAACGGCTTTGCCGCATCCGGATGGTTCTTCACCCACTCTTGGAACCGTGGGTCGTCGACGACGAGTTTGGCTTGTTCCGGCGTCAGGCCGACCAGTGAAGGGGGTGCGTAGTCGCGTCCCGCGGCGACGTCGACCTTCGTGGCGTCCAGTTCGTCGTTCGCGCTGTCGAGCGCGAAGGCGACTGCCTGGTCTTCGTCGGTCAGCTGTTTCACCGCGTCGTTGATGGCTTCTTGGTGAGCCTTGCGTGCTGACTCTTGCGCGGCGACTTCGTCCTTCGTGAAGGGACCGGCAATCGAGTAGTGGCCCACCTTCCAGTCGTCGCCGACCTGGAACTGACTCCAGATCGCGGAGTCGACCTTGGCGATCGCGTTGTCCCTGACCGACTGCAGTCGTGCCGAGCCGCTCCGGAGAGTCTCGATCACCGCGTCTGTGGCGTCGGCGACTCGTATTCCTAGGCGATGGTCCTTCTCTGCTTTGTCCCAGGCCGCATCCGCGGTCGTGCCCTGAGAGCCCTCGTGCAGCGATTGCGCCACAGCTCGGGCCGCGTTCAGCTTGGCCTCGAAGTCGCTGTTCGCAGTCGCGAGATCGGTCGCCGCATCGCCGAGCTCCGACGGGCGCCACCCCCTGACGCCGCCGACTGTGTAGCCCACCTCAGAGCCACAGCCCGGTGAACGCACGCGAAGCCAGATCCTCCGCGCCGTCAAAAGCCTCGCGACTCTTGTCTGTGCTGTCCGCATAGCTGCTGAGCCGGATCGCAACCGCGGATAACGCGGTATCGACTGCTTCTCCGCTGCGCGCCGCGACGACGGCGGTCTTCGAACCCGTCAGCGCACCGGCGACCTGGCTGGTCGCCGAAGTGGCGTCCAGTTCTTCGATCTCCGCCCCAAATGCGCGGTACTTCGCCGCGCTCGTTGTCATGCTCGCAGCGTCTGCGCGAAAGACTGACATCGGATGGCCCCCCTCCAACGTCAATGACAATAGCGCTCGAATCCGACAGCGGCCCCGAAGCCCGAGCGGGTTGTGGATAACTGACACCATGGGGGTGTGGCCACCTATAAGACAGTCGAGCCCGCCGCGATGCGCGCCGCCGTCGACGCCGTTGCGGAGTGGTTGCGCGACCCCGACGCCGCCGAGCCGACGCGACCCCAGATCGCCGACGCCGTCCGCACCACGGCACGCACTCTCGCGCAGCTGGCACCGGGTGGCTCGGTCGAGGTTCGGGTGCCGCCGTTCGTCGCGGTGCAGTGCATCGAAGGACTCCGCCACACCCGGGGGACACCGCCGAATGTCGTCGAGACCGATGCCCGTACGTGGTTGCTGCTGGTGACCGGTCGTCTCGACCTGGCGGGGGCCCTCGACTCCGGAAAAGCGTCGGCGTCGGGGAGCCGCGCGGGTGACATCGTTCACTGGTTACCGCTGGCAAGAGTCTGACCAGGAGGTTGACGCGGGGTGTCACGCAGACACGCCGCGATGATTCGCTTACGTCAGGACCCAGCCCGTAGACTCAGCCATACGCCCTCCACCAGCCCCAGCCCAACCTCATGGGAGTGCCAGTGACCGAGCTGTCGATCAACAGCAAGAACTTGCTCGATATTGACGAGCCAGAAAACGAACCCCGCGAAGAATGCGGGGTTTTTGGTGTCTGGGCCCCTGGTGAGGATGTTGCCAAGCTCACCTACTACGGCTTGTACGCGCTGCAGCACAGAGGGCAGGAAGCGGCAGGCATCGCCACTGCCGACGGCTCACAGGTGTTGGTGTTCAAGGACCTTGGACTGGTCTCGCAGGTATTCGACGAGCAGACCCTTGGCGCCATGCAAGGTCACGTCGCCATCGGTCACTGTCGCTACAGCACCACCGGCTCGACCACCTGGGAGAACTCCCAGCCGATCTTCCGCACCACCGCTGCCGGTACCGGCGTCGCGCTCGGCCACAACGGAAACCTCGTCAACACATCGGAGCTCGCGAGCAAGGCCCGCGATCTCGGTCTGATGGATTCGCGCCGCGCCGGGGGAGCCACTTCGGACTCCGACGTCGTCGGTGCACTACTGGCTCACGGAGCTGCCGACTCCACCATCGAACAAGCCGCCATGGATCTGCTCCCGACCCTCAAGGGTGCGTTCTGCCTGACGTTCATGGACGAGCACACCCTCTATGCCGCCCGCGATCCGCATGGCGTACGCCCGCTGTGTCTCGGCCGTCTCGACCGCGGCTGGGTGGTCGCCTCCGAAACCGCTGCTCTGGACATCGTCGGCGCATCGTTTGTCCGCGACATCGAACCTGGCGAGCTGCTGGCTATCGACGCCGACGGCGTCCGCAGCTCGCGATTCGCCAAGCCCACCCCCAAGGGCTGCGTGTTCGAGTACGTCTACCTCGCCCGCCCCGACAGCGTCATCAACGGCCGGTCGGTGCACACCACCCGCGTCGAGATCGGACGCCGCTTGGCCCGTGAGTTCCCGGCCGACGGCGACCTGGTGATCCCGGTACCTGAATCCGGCACCCCGGCCGCCGTCGGGTACGCCCAGGAATCGGGCATTCCGTACGGCCAGGGTCTGATGAAGAACGCCTATGTCGGCCGCACCTTCATCCAGCCGTCGCAGACCATTCGTCAGCTCGGCATCCGCCTCAAGCTGAACCCGCTCAAAGAGGTCATTCGCGGCAAACGACTTGTGGTCGTGGATGATTCGATCGTTCGCGGCAACACCCAGCGTGCACTGATCCGCATGCTCCGTGAGGCCGGTGCAGCCGAGGTGCACGTTCGTATCGCCTCCAGTCCGGTGCGGTGGCCCTGCTTCTACGGCATCGACTTCGCTTCCCCGGCAGAGCTGATCGCCAACGGCATGGACTCCGAAGAGCATCTCGTCGACGGTGTGCGTCACGCCATCGGCGCTGATTCGCTCGGCTACATCAGCACGGAAGAGATGATCGCAGCCACCGAGCAACCGGCCGAAAATCTTTGTGCCGCATGTTTCACCGGTGAGTACCCGATCGAACTCCCGAAAGAGACATCGATGGGTAAGGCAGTGCTGGAGACCATGCTCACCAACGCCGCGACGGGTCAGAACGCCCTTGCCGACAACGACAACGTCAGCGCGGTCCGCAGGCCCTGAGCGGTCGTTTGTGTGTGCGGCGACAGAGCCGTGGGACCAGTCGATTCCGTCTTCAGAACTGCACATTCGGTCCCATCAAAAAGTCATGGGGAACCTCTCGGGTAGCGTGAGACCGGATTATTCACCCGGCAGATTCGAACTGCCACCTTCGAGAACGGGAACCTCACGCCGATGACCGACAACGAGCCCAGCGCCTCTTATGCTGCGGCGGGAGTGGACATCGATGCCGGCGAACGGGCGGTAGAGCTGTTCGCGCCGCATGCCAAGCGCACCCTGCGACCGGAGGTCATGGGTGGACTGGGCGGATTTGCCGGCCTCTTCAAACTCAAGGGCGACTATCGCGAGCCTGTGTTGGCCTCGTCCACAGACGGCGTGGGCACGAAGATCGCCGTCGCGCAGGCGATGGGCAAGCACGACACCCTGGGCCGCGACCTGGTTGCCATGGTCGTCGACGACCTGGTCGTCTGCGGCGCCGAGCCGCTGTTCCTGCAGGACTACATCGCGGTGGGCAAGGTTGTCCCCGAAGTGGTCGCCGAGCTCGTCAAGGGCATCGCCGACGGCTGCGTCGAGGCCGGGTGCACCTTGCTCGGCGGCGAGACCGCCGAACATCCCGGGCTGATGGCAGAAGGCGACTACGACCTGTCCGCCACCGGTGTCGGCATCGTCGAGGCCGACTCGGTCCTCTCACCGGACCGAGTTCGACCGGGCGACGTCGTCATCGCGATGGGCAGTTCCGGGCTGCACTCCAACGGCTACTCGCTCGCGCGCAAGGTGCTCCTCGAATGGGGCCACATGGATCTCGGCGGGCACGTCGAAGAGTTCGAACGCACTCTTGGCGAGGAAATGCTCGAACCGACACGCATCTACGCGAAGGATTGCCTCGCACTGGCCGCCGAGACGGATGTGCGGACGTTCTCCCACGTGACCGGTGGCGGACTCGCAGACAACCTGGCGCGAGTGCTCCCCAGCGGCCTGGTGGCCGAACTGGACCGGGGCACCTGGACCCCCGCGCCCATCTTCCAGATGATCGCGCAGCGCGGCCGCGTCGAGCGTGTCGAGATGGAACGCACTTTCAACATGGGTGTCGGGATGGTCGCCG
This sequence comes from Williamsia soli, assembly GCF_017377795.1. Lineage (GTDB taxonomy): Bacteria > Actinomycetota > Actinomycetes > Mycobacteriales > Mycobacteriaceae > Williamsia > Williamsia soli. The sequence goes on from NZ_JAFRDR010000006.1 coordinate 13,376, forward strand.
TGGTGGCGCCAGAAGACACCGACCGCGCTTTGGCTGTGCTCACGGCACGTCATCTGAACTGCTGGGTGTTGGGCTCGATCAAGAAGTCCCACGCAGCCAAGACCGGCGAGCACGCGAAGCATTCGAAGACCGGCGTCGCGGAGCTGATGGGCGAACACCCGAGGTTCTGACCTGGTCGGACCGGTCACGTGGCCGATACAGCGACAAAGCGAAAACCCCGGGATGGGAACATCCCGGGGTTTTTGCTTGTGTACTTGCCGTCAGACCTCAGTCTGCCTAGGGCATAGAAACATGACCGCCTGAGGCGAGCTGTCAGGGGGTTGTGAAAGATCGGCTGGAAGCCACCACTGGGGCGCTGCCTCCGAGCGCGTTGTCAGGCGCGCCGCCAGCTTTCTTCGTCGGACCACCGATCGTCCGCGATTTCATCGTTCGGATCCACGGAATCACCGCCTGACAACTCTCGTTGCAGACTGTCGAAGTCGGTATTCGGTGTGCTGTACTTCAGTTCACGAGCAACTTTAGTCTGCTTCGCCTTAGCCCGGCCGCGGCCCATAGGGGACCCCCTCGCGCAATGAAGGGGCGGCCAAACATGTGGCGGCCCCATTCTGTGTTTACAAATATGGTCGTGAGAAACAGTCTAGCGCGCCCGCAAGCATGATGCGGACCGGCTCGGCGCGTGAGCGGCGAATTTACTTGGACTTCTTGCGTTGCCACCGGGTCGCGTCCCTCACGACCTTCGGTGGGAGATCCTCGCCGGCGAGGAGTTTCTCGAGCGACGCGGGGTCGGGGCCCGTGATGAGATGTCGGACCAGTACCCCGTGATCGGGGCGGGAGGTCACCCTGACGTCGTCGCCGGCCTGAATCGCACCGGACTCGATGACGCGCAGATAACAGCCGACGTCCGCGCGTTCGTAGAAGCGTTTGACCCATCGGTCCTCGTCGGACCAGTCGGCGAAGGTGCGACACGGGGTTCGGGCGATCGTGACCTCGAGCAGCGTCCCGCCGATCTGCCAGCGCTCACCGATCATGGCGTCGGTGGTCGGCATGCCTGAGATCCGCAGATTCTCGCCGAACCAGCCGTAGCCGAGGTCGCGGCCGAGCTCCGTCGCCCAGCGTCGGGCCTCGTCGTCTGAGTAGGCGTAGACGGCTTGATCGATCCCGCCGTGATGTTTGACGTCACAGCTGTGGTCGATTGTCAGCCCGAACTCATCGACGGCGACCGGGCCTTCGACCGGGCGCTTGTCGATGGCGCTGCGGCCCACGGTCCCCGCAAGCGGGAGGTCCTCATGTACAGCGCAGACCGCCAAGACCTTGCCCGTGGGAAGGGTCATTTGCCACGCAATCTTTCGATCGCGGCCCGCCCGGCCTGAACGCGATCGTCCGCAGGGACCGAGGCGGGGTCGATGGCGGCGCTCGTACCACCGGTTTCCAGTGCTGTGTCGGCGGGGACGCCTCGCTTGATCAAGGCCAGCGCGATGGGTCCGTACTCGTAGTGCTCGACGACGGTGCCGATACGCCCCACGGTGCGTCCGCCGGCAATGACCGGGTCGCCGGTGACCGGGCGCGTATCTGCACTGCCGTCCAGGTGCAGTAGCAACATCTGGCGGGGTGGCTTCCCGAGGTTGTGCACCCGGGCGACCGTTTCCTGCCCGCGGTAGCAACCCTTGTTCAGGTGCACGGCACCGAACTCGGAGGGTGAGCCGATCCAGTTGACCTCGTGCGGAATCGTCCGCTCGTCAGTATCGGCACCGAGGCGGGGACGCAGCGCCGATACCCGCAGGGCTTCGTAGGTCCAGGTACCGGAGGGCCGTACGCCCACCGCGGTCAGGCTGGACCACCAGGTGGTGAGCTGATCGATCGGCACGATCAGATCGATTGTCTCGACTGCAGCGTGTTCACCAAGAGCGGGCATGACGCGCCAGAATCCACCGTCGGGAAGGACGCCGGCATCGTAAACTGTTGCTGTCCTGGGTATTTTCAGCAGTTGAGCGATGGCGCCGGTGCGGGTTTCAGGACCGATGAGCGTCAGTACCGCCATATCGGGGCGCGCTGCGACCTCGACCTGGGCCCAGAACACCATCTTGGTCAGGAAGGCGGCGAGCGCCTCAGCGCGAAAGCCCTCGGTGTCTATCCAGGTGGTCCCGTCGAGGTCGGTCAGCAAGAAGTGGTCTTCGACCCGCCCGTTGCCGTCCAAGCTGAGGTTTTCGGCGCTCCGCCCATCGGACAGATCCGTCACCAGTTGGCTCGAGATGGTGTTCAGCCAGCTGAGACGTTCAGGGCCGGTCAACGCGATCACGCCACGATGGGAGCGGTCGATCATCACCGCCGACGTCGCAGCGGCACGTTGCTCGCCGAACGGGTCACCGAAGTGCCAAGCAACGGCTTCGTCGAGTGATTCTTCCGGGCCGCCGACGGCGCCGATGGCGCGCAATGAGTCCAACAATTCAGTCACGTTGTCAATGGTACGAGCGTCCTCGCTACTCTTGCCGACATGGCTGAATCGATCTTGGTGACCATCGACGGTGCTGTCCTCGATCCAGACGTCCCGATCCTGCATGGGGACGACCTCGCAGCGGTGCGCGGTGACGGCATATTCGAGACCCTGTTGGTCCGAGACGGTCGGGCGCGGATCGTTGACCTGCACCTACAGCGACTTGCCCGCAGCGCGAAGGCGCTGGACCTGCCCGCGCCCGACGCCGGGAAATGGGCTTCGGCGATTGGTACCGGCGCTCGGGTGTGGGCGGAAAAGAATGACAACGCAGAGGGACTGATGCGGGTGGTCTACTCGCGCGGCAGGGAATCTGCGCCCGTTGACGCGGTGGTCAGCAGAGAGCGCGATGACACCGGACTCACGCGCGACATCGGCGGTGCAACCGAATATCTGACGGTCGGCCCCGTTCCCGCTCGTGCCGCCGTGGTCCGCGAGAACGGCGTCAAGGTCATCACCGCTTCGCGTGGCTACTCGATCGACCTCGCGGCGACCGCGCCGTGGCAGCTGTTGGGCGCGAAAACCCTGAGTTATGCCACCAACATGGCTGCGCTTCGGTACGCGCAGGACCAGGGGGCCGACGATGTGATCTACCTCAGTAGTGAGGGAATCGTGCTCGAGAGCCCGCGCTCGACGGTGATCGCGGTCGAGGGAAAGAATCTCATGACTCCGCCGCCCGAGAGCGGAATCCTCGGCGGCACAATGCAACAGGCGATCTTCACGCAGGCAGAGAAAGAAGGCTGGCAGACCGAGATCGGTACGCTGCGCCCCGCGGATCTGGTGTGTGCCGATGCGGTGTGGCTGGTGTCGAGCATCACCCTTGCCGCCCGGATCACGGAGTTCAATGGCTACCAGATGTCGGCTCCGGAGCGGCCGGAGGACTTCTCGGCACTGGTCGATCGCGCGATCGACTGATCCGTCGCCGTCGCCGCCACCGCGCGATCGACGAGAGCCCTGGGGACGTCGGTCCTCATTGCGGTGGGACCTTCTACCCAAGTGACCCGTATGTGGTCAGCGGCACGTCGAAATGGCCCTGATTTTGCTTGTTCGAGGCTGCTCGAGCGGCGTAACCTGCAACTACTACGGTCGGTAGTAGCAGTACGTCGAATGAGGCAAAAATGGATGCACTGGACGTCTCCAGGTGGCAGTTCGGGATCACGACGGTCTATCACTTCATCCTGGTCCCGCTGACCATCGGCCTGGCGCCGATGGTCGCGATCATGCAAACAGTGTGGGTGGTGACCGGCAACGAGGCGTGGCTGCGCGCCACCAAGTTCTTCGGCAAGCTGTTCCTCATCAACTTTGCGCTGGGCGTGGCGACCGGAATCGTCCAGGAGTTCCAGTTCGGGATGAACTGGAGTGAATACAGTCGTTTCGTCGGCGACGTCTTCGGAGGACCACTCGCGCTCGAGGGTCTCGTGGCCTTCTTCTTGGAGTCGACATTCCTGGGGTTGTGGATCTTCGGCTGGGACCGTCTGCCGAAGAAGGTGCACCTGCTGACGATCTGGATGGTGGCCATCGGTGTCAACGCGTCGGCATGGTTCATCGTCGCCGCCAACTCGTGGATGCAGCACCCGGTCGGCGCGCAGTGGAACGAGGAGAAGCAGCGTCCAGAGCTGAAAAGCCTCTGGGACGTCATGACCAACAGCACGACACTGGCCGCGTTCCCTCACACGATCGCCGGTGCGTTCTTGACCGCGAGCACCTTCGTGGCTGGTATCGGCTGCTGGTGGATGGTCCGAAACATGCGGCGCGCGAAGAAGCTCCGGCTCGCGGTGCCTGTGGGCTCCGAAATGGGTTCGGCAACCGCCGTCGCCGACGATCTCGCGCCCTCGATGCACGGCAAGACCGCAGATCAACTCGAGCGCGACGCCCGCACCCTGTACCGTCCGGTGACGCGGCTCGCACTCTGGATCATGATCATCAGCGGAATCGCGTTGGCCATCAGCGGAGATCAGCAGGCCAAGCTCATGTTCAAACAGCAACCGATGAAGATGGCCTCGGCAGAATCGTTGTGTACCACGGACACCGGGGTCGGGTTCTCGGTGCTCGCCATCGGGACACAGAACAACTGTGAAGCGGTCACGCACCTCATCGAGATCCCGAATCTCCTCTCGTTCCTGGCAGACAACAACTTCGATTCGACCCTGCAGGGTGTCGAGGAGTTGCAGGCCGAGCATGTCGCCAACTTCGGGCCCGGAAACTACAAGCCCAACCTTTTCGTCACGTACTGGGCGTTCCGCGCGATGATGGGTTGGGCGGTCGGCTCGGGCGCTCTGGCACTGCTCGCACTCTGGCTGATGCGGCGCGGGCGTATCCCGGACTCGAAGAAGTTCGGCACGTTTGCGATCTGGATGATCCCGACACCGTTCCTGGCCAACAGTTCCGGCTGGATCTTCACCGAGATGGGCAGACAGCCCTGGATGGTGGCACCGAACCCGGAATCGCTGGGTGCCGGAGGGGGTTTGGAGAACATCCACCTGACGGTGCAGGAGGGTGTGAGCAGACACTCGGGCTACCTCGTGCTCACGTCACTGATCATCTTCACGCTGCTCTACGGTGCGCTCGGACTCATCTGGTTCACCCTGATCCGCAAGTACACCCGCGAGGGTCCGGCGGCCCCGGTCGCGGGCGCCGCGGATGACGGGCCGGACGGTGATGGCGGGCCGGATGATCCGTCGAAGGCAGAGGACGGTCCGAAGTCCGATGAACCCAAACATCTCTCGTTCGCCTACTGAGATCGGCAGGAGTACTCAATGAGTTTGCCAGAGTTCTGGTTCGCGATCGTCGGGTTCCTGTTCCTCGGATACTTCATCCTGGAGGGATTCGACTTCGGCGTCGGCATGCTGATGCCCTTCCTGGGCCGCGCGAAACACGGGGTGCCCGGTGACACGCGGCGGCGGGCGATGCTCAACACCATCGGTCCGGTCTGGGACGGCAACGAGGTGTGGCTGATCACCGGTGGTGGCGCCCTGTTCGCGGCGTTCCCTGCCTGGTACGCGACGATGTTCAGTACCTTCTACATCCCCCTGTTCCTCATCCTCGTCGGTTTGATCGTGCGGGTGGTGTCCATCGAGTGGCGTGGCAAGATCGACGATCCGCGCTGGCGCTGGTGGGCGGACGTCGGGATCGGCATGGGCTCGTGGCTACCCGCGGTGCTGTGGGGTGTTGCGTTCGCGAACCTGGTGCGCGGCTTGCCCATCGACGGCGAGGAGCAGTTCACCGGCAACTTCTTCGATCTGCTCTCTCCGTATGCCCTGCTCGGTGGTGTCGCCACGGCGATGTTGTTCGCAACCCACGGTGCGGTGTTCTTGGCGCTCAAGACATCGGATGAGCTGCAACAAGATTCGATGAAGGCAGCCAGGTGGATCGCGGTGCCGACGACTGTCGTGGCGGCGGTGTGGGGTCTGTGGACCCAGATCGAATACGGCAAGGACTGGACCTGGATCGCGCTGGGAGTCGCGGCAGTGGCGATCATCTCGGCGACTGCCCTGGCGTTCGCCCGCCGGGAAGGGTGGGCATTTGTCGCCACGACGGTCGCCATCACGGGCGTTGTGGTTCTCATCCTGGGATCGATGTTCCCGAACGTGATCCCGTCAACCACCGATCCCGCCTTCGACATGACCATCGAGGGCAGTGCCTCCAGTCATTACACATTGGTGGTGATCACCTGGGCGGCGGCGATCATCACCCCGATCGTCATGTGCTACCAGGCCTGGACGTACTGGGTCTTCCGCCAACGGATTTCGACCAGTCATATCCCGCCGTCGATCGGGCTTCCCTTGCGAGAACGGAAGGTGGCCGAGAAGTCGACATGACGTCGGTCGACCAGCCCACGAAGACGGGACGACGGTCGACGTCGGGGCCGCCCATCGACCCGCGATTGCTGAAGTATTCCTCGGCATCGCGGCGGTACGTCGCGCTCACAGTACTGATGGCGGTCATCCAGGTGATCGCAGTGATCGTGACCGCCGCCATGGTCGCCTCGATCCTGTCGGAACTGATCGTCTCGCCGAGTCTGCGGAGTCTGGATGCGCAGGCCTGGCATCTGACCACCCTGGCTGCGGCGATTCTGATTCGAGTGGGCGCGGTTTACCTCCACGATCGGTACGCCCACCGCGCGAGTTCCAGGGTGATCGCCGAATTGCGCGGCGCCGCGCTGGCGGCGGTCTCGGATCCGGCTCTGATGTCGCCGCGAGAGTTGTTGCGCGGACGGGATCGGCTGGCCACGACCCTCACCCGGGGCCTGGAGGCCGTCGGCCCGTACCTGACCGGATACGTTCCGGCCCTGATCCTCTCGGTGATCATGATTCCGGTGCTCGTGGTCGTGATGGCATGGGCGGATCTCACGTCCGCGGTCATCGTGGTCATCACGCTGCCGCTCATCCCGATCTTCATGATTCTCATCGGACTGATGACGCGTGAGCGCACCGCCGATCGTCTGGACGCGATGAGCCGGTTGTCATCTCAACTCCTCGACCTCATCGCCGGCATCCCGACTCTGCGGGCACTCGGGCGTGAGCGCGATCCCGCAGCACGGGTGGAAGAGTTGGGGCAGGCCCATCGCCGGAGCACGATGCAGGCTCTGCGGGTCGCTTTCCTCTCTGGTGCGATCCTCGAGTTCCTGGCGACGCTCAGCGTGGCCCTGGTGGCGGTGAGCATCGGCCTGCGACTGGTGTTCGGTGAGATGGGTTTGTACGGAGCTGTCTTCGCGCTGATCCTGGCCCCCGAGGTCTACCTACCGTTGCGGACGGCCGGCGCGCAGTTCCACAACTCGGAGGCCGGAGTGGCCAGTGCGCGAGAGATTTTCGCGATCATCGAAGACGAGAAGACCCGTATGGCACCCGCCACCCGCTCGGTGGCGGTCGCGGGCGCGGTCATCTCCGTTGTAGGGCTCGGGGTACACGGCCGCGATGGCTGGGCACCGCACGATCTGACCGCCACCATCACCCCGGGTCGGGTGACGGTGCTGACCGGACCCAACGGCAGTGGCAAGTCGACGTTGCTCGCGGCGATGCTCGGACTCCACACCCCCGACGAGGGGTCGGTCCTCATCGGCTCGGTGCCCGTCACAGAACTCGACCGGCAGGCGTTGTGGGAGCAGGTCGCGTGGCTTCCGCAGCATCCTGTCCTCGTGCCGGGTACCGTCGCCGAGAACTTCGAACTGCTCGGACCCGTCGGCGACCCCGAGCGCGAGGCTGCGTGCCGGGTCAGCGGCTTCGACAGCGTCCTGGACGATGTGCCGGACGGGTGGCAGACCCGACTCGGCACCGGGGGAGTTGGTCTTTCGGCGGGGCAGCGGCAACGACTTGCCCTGGCACGGGTGCTGTCGTCGCCGGCTCCACTGCTACTGCTCGACGAGCCGACCACCCACCTCGACCCCGCGTCGGAGGCCGCCGTGGCGCGAGCGCTGCAAGCCCGCGCCCGGGCGGGAGACACGGTCGTGGTGGTCGCGCATCGGCCCGCGATGATCGCCATCGGAGACGACATCATAGACGTCGCGGAGGTGCGTCGTGCGTGAACGACTGCGCGGCGACCCGCTCTGGCGTGCGATGGGTTTGCTCGAACTGCGCGGCAAGCCCGTCGCCAGATCACTCGGGCTCGGGGTCCTGGGAGCAGGGAGCGCGTTGGCTCTCGCCGCGCTGTCTGCCTGGCTCATCACCCGGGCTTGGCAGATGCCGCCGGTGCTGTACCTTTCGGTGGCCGTGACGGCGGTGAGGGCACTGGGGATCTCCCGCGGCTTGTTCCGCTACCTCGAACGGTTGGCAACGCACGACCTGGCCCTGGACGCCATGTCGACTGCCCGTCGGAGGCTCTACCAGGCGTTGGCCGGAGGACCTGCGGGCTATTCGGTCAGTCTCCGGCGGGGCGAACTGCTCGCACGTACGGGGTCGGACGTCGACGAGATCGGCAACGCGGTCATTCGCGCGCTCATCCCGATCGGGGTGTCGTCTGTGGTCTCGGGCGCGGCCGTCGCGGTCATGGCGATCGTGTCGTGGTGGGCTGCTCTGGCCTTGGCGCTGTGTCTGGTTGTCAGCGCCGTGATCGCGCCTTGGCTGGCCGCACGTGGTGCAGCGCGGGCCACCCGCGAGGGTTCGGCCGCGCAGCAACGTAGCGCCGAGGCCGTGATGACCTTGCTCGACCACGCTCCCGAACTCGCCGTGGCCCGGCGGCAACAGGGTGTGCTCGCCGATGCGCGGGCCGCCGAACTCGATACCGAGCGGTCCGCTGATCGAGGCGCCGCACAGGGAGCCTGGGGAACGGCCGCAATGCCGCTGGCCGTGGGTATCTCGGTCATGGTGGCCTCACTGGTCGGGATCGGGCTGGCAGACGAGGTCTCACCCATGGCCCTCGGTGTGCTGATCCTGCTGCCGCTGAGCGCGTTCGAGTCAACCGGCGCCATGACCGAGGCCGCGCTGCAACTGCAGCGCAGCCGCGGCGCAGCCCGCCGCATCATGGCCATGATCGATCGATCGGATGACTACCGCCCGGTGAAGCCACGCCTCTCGCCCGGCCTCGACCGCGGCGAGATCAGGGTGCGCGGGCTGCGCTGGGGATGGCCGGGCGGTACCGAGTTCGGCGGTGACACCGGCCTCGATCTCGATATCGCGCCCGGGAACCGCATAGCGGTGGTCGGACCCAGCGGGTGCGGCAAGTCGACCCTGCTCCTGACGCTCGCGGGTCTGCTGAATCCGTTGGCGGGCAGTGTCGAACACGCCGAAGACAGTGAACCGATGGTGCGGTATTTCGCCGAGGACGGGCACATCTTCGTGACCAGCGTGCGGGAGAACCTTCTCGTTTCACGGGGTGATGCCGTCGAGGACGAACTGATGGCGGCCATCGAGCGAGTGGGACTCGGTGCATGGGTCCGCGGCCTGCCCGACGGCCTCGACACCGAGCTCGACGCGGGGGCCGATTCGATCAGTGGCGGCCAGCGCCGCCGCCTGCTGCTGGCCCGGGCCCTGATCAACGCTGCACCGATCCTCCTCATCGACGAACCCGCGGAGAATCTCGACCGTAGCGACGCGGCAATCGTGCAGGCACAGCTGCTCGATGGAGATGGCGGCATGCTCGAACCCGAGCGGGCGATGGTGATGGTGACCCACCAACTACCACGCGAACACCGGGCTGACCTGGTCGTCGATCTCACCGCTTGTTCGCCGGAAGAAAAAGCTGTTGCCGAGTCTCGCAACCGGGAGTAGCTTCGTCGTTACACGAGGAAGGAGGTGGTCTGAAATTGATTTCTAGGACACGTGAGGTGACCACCAGCTAACCGGCCGTTTTGTGGAATGTTCTGTGCCTCAGGCGGTATGGAGCTAATCCACGGTGGTCACCGGACCCCGCACCTCGACCTCGTCCAAGGTCGGTCAACCCGCTTCCCGCGGGTGGTGCGGGGTCTGTTCTCGTCTGTAGGCCAACGCAACGATCGTGCCCTTACCGCTGCCGACCGTGCCGTTGTGGGCGCTGAGTGTGCCGTTCTCGCAACAGTCCTCGGCAACACAGCCCGCTCGTTGACGGACAAGGGCCTGTTCGATGCGCTGTCGTACAAGCGATCTCAGGACCGGTGGTCGGCGGCCTCTCGTGCTTGCGTTGGAGGCTAATCCAGGTGGCCGACTGATCGGAGCGAGCACGTCGGTGACCGTTGCCGACCTCTACCGCGTTGCGCACGCGGGAACGAAGCAGACTGCGGAGGAGGTGGATGCGACGCGGGCCCGTTTGGGCGCTGCGTTCGCTGACGCACTTTTGCTCGATCAGGTGGTCAGTGAGAATGTGCGTTCACGGGAGGTCGGCTGGCGACCGACGCGCACATCCTTGCAGGACGAACTCGCAGCGGGCTATCGGAGCGCGGGTCAGCCTGCGTAGCGACTCAGTTTGGCGGAGGCGCGGGGCACCAGGTCGCCGTCCGAGTCAACTCTTTCTTCGACGTAGGCCAGGTCCCCGTCCTCGACGAGTCCGTACAGGCGCTTGGCTCCACCGGCCTTGACCCCGGACGCCGCCTTGATCACGACATCGGTGGCCAGTTCCCACGACGTCTGGTTCAACGGCGTGCCGTAGAAGATCTCGACCCAGCCCTCGGCGTGGGTGAGGAGGAGTTCGATGGTGTCGTCGTCGCCGATCCGCCAGAAGCCGGTTTCGCGGGCATCGGGGCCGACATAATTGGAATCGTCGTCGATCGTCCAGCTGCGGGCTTCCCAGTTCAGGTAGTTCTGCCCGTCGTGGCTGACGATGAGCTGCTGCCCGAAGCGATAGTCGCCGGTCTCGGGGTGGTTACCCTCGCCCTCACCTCGCCAGACACCCACCAACGGGAGTAGTGCGAGCAGGCCGGGATGCAGATCAGCACCCCGTCGAAGGTTGGCGGTGTCGTCAGGTAACGGCAGGTCAGGCAGCGCCGGAACGTTCCGGGCGCCGGTTTCCTGCGCCCGGATCTCCGCCTGGTTGACCGCCTCGTTGCCGGATCGGGTCACGATTCGTCAGTGATCAATCGGTACAGGACATACACGCCGAACCAGACGATCAGGACACTCGCCACTACCAAAAGAGCTTCGAAGAAGATGACCACCCAGGCATTCTAACTCGCGGCGCCTGCTCGGTGCGTGTGGGGATTACCTCACTTCAGGCAGGGTGTACCGCGAGTCAGGGTGCCTGATCGAGGACGGACTGGGGGAGTCGGCATGGGGTGTCGCCGCTCAGTCCGGTTGCCTTGATGGATCCGAAACGGATGCTGAAGCCCCCAGCGGTGATCAGGGTGTCGTGCACTGTGGATTGATCATGGAACGCCCCGGTCTCCACCGGTCCGAGCGTTGCGGCGTGATCGACGACGATCCGGAACGCTCGATCCCAATCGTCCGGTGCCACAGGTAGGTCCGCGAGGCGCGTCGCGGACTGCCCCCTATATGCGTTCTCGGAGTATCCATGGCAGGTGGTGAAGGTGCGCTCATTGCTCCAGCTGAACTGCAGATAGGGAAACGCTTTGGTGAGCGCGTCGCTGGTAACGACGAGGAATGCGTCGAGCTGAGCAATGCTGTCCTGGTATGACGGCAAACCACGGAGGTGTTGATCATTCCGGGAGAGTTCTTCAGCTGACACTTTTCCTCCGTAAGGGTCGTCGGTGCTTTCGTACATGTGTAGGAGTACAAGGAGCCCGATGATCGGGACTGCAGCGACGGCTGCGAGTATGGCGCCGGTGACAAATAGTGGTCGAAGCCACTTCCTGGGTGGTCTCGTTGTGCTGGTCACTGTGGTTCCCTGATCTCGAGCCCAGAATCAGAGAGCACTGACGCCAAGTTGTATCCAGCCATCCGGAGCCATTCGCTGTTGTCGGGGCCTTTGACGGATCGTGGATAGTCCGCGTGGCCGCTTCCTCCCTCGCGGGCAATCCCGGTGCGGTCGACGCCTTCGTCGGCTGTCAACTGCACCAGGTCGCCTGTCCTTGTCGGATCGCCGCCATATCCGATGAATCCGCCGATGTCGGCAATGGCGTCACCGTCATTTTCGATCACGAATGCACCTCCTTCGTCCAGACCCAACGTGCGTGCATTGACTGTCGACACGGTGCCTGCATCACCCAAGCCTGGCGAACCATAGAAGACTGCGTCGTCCACACCGGCGCCGTGCGATTCTTGGAGCGCGTGCGATGTGACGACCGACCCATACGAGTGGCCCATCGCTGTGATGTGGGGATCAGACGCTTCGGACGCCGCATCGACCCCCTTGTAGAAGTTGGCAAGGTCGGACGCGGCATCATCAGCCTTGGAGTCTGAGGCTACGTCGATACCGCCCCTAGCTGTGTCGAAATTGCCGGGGCCGGTCACATTCGGAGTGTCATATCCGATCCAGGCAATCGTGGCCACTTTTGGATCCCTTTCGCCGATGTACTCGAGCTGCCGTACTGCTTCCTTCTGTAGATTCGAGGCCTCGGTGACCATGCTGCCCAGGCTGCCGTCGACAGTGGTCCCGAACCCTGGGGTGGTCACCGAGACGTGATCGGCGGTATCGGGATCGCCGATTGCCACTGCTGCATGACCTCTTTCGCCACTTGTCATGTCGAGGAGCATCAGCTTCAAGTCGCGAGGCCGATCGGTATCGGGGTCGACTTCCCCCAGTGTCGTCTCGACAGCCTCTAGATCCTTTAGTTTCTCTTCCACATACCAGAGTGCTGCGTCTTCATTCGTGAACGTGCCGCCGAAAAGATTGTCGTCGATGTTGTCCTGCAACCGTTTACGTTCCGCCTCGAGTCGGGCCCTCTCGACGGGGATCATTGCTCGGTTGGCCTGGTCGCGAACTGTGGCCGGAATGCCGTCGACGTTGCCGACCCACCCCGGATGTTGCGCAAGAACGTAGTTCTGTTGCTCAGGCGACAGCGCGTCCCAGTACTCTTTGGCATCCAGTGGCGTCAGGCGTGGCGCAGGCGGAACTGTGGTGAGACTTCCTTGCTCGCGACCGGTCCTCTTGATGTCTTCGGTGGACGTGGCGTCACCGGCGGTTATCTCGCCCGACGCAGCCTTTCGAAGTGCGGCAGTGGCATCGGAATCGACGTCGGTGGCCTGCGTGATCAGGGCGCGCGCAGCAGTCTCGATCTGCAACTCCGCACGCTTCAATCGTTCGATCTCGTCGGCGTCTTTACCGTCCGTGCTGTAGGTGACCTGCCCGTCGTCGTGCAGCGTCATCTGGTTCGATGCGGCATCGCTCTCGAGCGTCTTCAGTTCGGCCTGCAGATGCTCTACTGCGACTTCGGTCTGTCGCGCGAGTTCCTGCACCGCACTGATGGTTGCAATCTCGTCGGAGAGGTCATCGGCGGTGACGGTGAACTTTTGTCTCGCCGCGTGAACCGATTCGCCCTGCCAGCCCGGCAACTGACCAATTGACTGAAGCTTTGATTGGACGTCCGTCAGCGTGTCCCCTCGACCGGCCAGCGTCGTCTGCAACGTGGACAGTCCCGCGACGTCCCACGCACGAATATCCCCCAGGTCCAATTCGCCCCTCGAACGACCAAGCCACGACACTCGGTGTGGCGGACAACAGCCTAGGGTATTGCTCGGGGAGTCAAGCGACGGGGAGCTGGGCTGCACACGGGGCGCTGGGGGAGTTCACCACCTACCTGAGCAAACGGCGACAGTCTTTGGACTTGGCGGTGGATGACATCGTGCAGGGCCTGCGGGGAGCCGCCAACGCTCTTGACACCGCCGATCAGGATGCGGGAGAACAGCTTCGGCTGGCCGCGAAACATACACCTGCGCAGGGTGGCTCGGCGCTGAATCTTTAGCGTCCGAGAGGCACCACAATCGTCCCCCTCATAGCGCGCCGAGGGACATATGCCCTCGAGTGGTCCAGGCGGGGCCGAATCTGGTGGGCATAGTGCCTGTTGCACAACAAAACCCGGCCCACCTCGAAGGCGGACCGGGTTCTGCAGTGGAGTTCTTACTTGCTGACGACCACGTCGTGCTCGTGGACCCCGGCACCCTCTGGATGCACGGTGACGTCGCCGTTGCCGGTTGACGACAGGGCGCGCAGCGTCCAGGTGCCCGGAGCGGCGAAGAAGCGGAAGTCACCCGTGCCGCTGGCGACAACCTCGGCGGTGAACTCGCCGGTCTTGTCGAGCAGCCGCACGAACGCGCCGGCCACCGGGTTGCCGTCGGTGTCGAGCACCTGACCGGTCAACACGGTCTCTTTCTCGGTATCAACACCGGCGGGCAGTTTCTGACCCTGTTTAGGCGCAGCACACATATTATTTACTCTCCCAGTTCGATCGGGGCGCCGACGAGTGAGCCGTATTCGACCCAGCTGCCGTCGTAGTTCTTGACATTGGTCTTGCCGAGGATCTGATCGAGGACGAACCACGTGTGGCTCGAACGCTCGCCGATACGGCAGTATGCGATGGTTTCTTTGCTCTCGTCAAATCCCTTGTCGGCGTAGAGCTTTGTGAGATCCTCGTCCGACTTGAAGGTGCCGTCCTCGTTGGCGGTGGTGCTCCACGGGATGTTGATGGCTCCGGGGATGTGACCCTTCTGCTGAGCCTGTTCCTGCGGGAGGTGGGCCGGCGCGAGGATCTTGCCCGAGAACTCGTCTGGGCTACGCACGTCGACGAGGTTCTTGCTGCCGATGGCGTTGATGACCTCGTCGCGGAATGCGCGGATGTCGTTGTTGGGTGCCTCTGCCTTGTAGGTGGCGGCTGGCAGGTTGACCTCGTCCTTCGACAGCGGGCGGCCGTCGAGTTCCCACTTCTTGCGGCCACCGTCGACCAGCTTGACGTCCTTGTGGCCGTACAGCTTGAAGTACCAGTACGCGTATGCGGCGAACCAGTTGTTGTTGCCGCCGTACAGGACAACGGTGTCATCGTTCGAAACGCCCTTGGCCGAGAGCAGCTCGGAGAACTGTTCCTGGTTCAGGAAGTCGCGACGGACGCCGTCCTGCAGGTCCTTGCGCCAGTCGAGGCGGATGGCGCCTTCGATGTGGCCGCCCTCGTACGCCGAGGTGTCTTCGTCGACCTCGATGAAGACGGTCTTGTCTGCTTTCAGGTTCTGCTCAGCCCAGTCGGCGCTGACCAGGACATCGGAGCGAGCCATGGTTTTCCTTTCGTTGGGGGTGCGGCAGTGAGAGACCGCGATGAAGATACAGCTGTGGGTGCTTGCTGGGGCGCACAGTGATCGCCTGGAGCCAGAAAATGCGACCAGGGGTACGCCGGGATGCGGCCGCAGAAGTACTGCGGAACCGCCTTTACCGGCTCAGACAGCAACAGTTGGCGATGCGACAGAAGTCGATCGCCCGGCGACGTGTGAGCATCAACTCACGGCCCAGTTGCATGGCAGTCAGCGTACCGCAGCTAAATCGGACTCGATCACGACCCTGGCAGGAAGTCCTGCGCGGTCACCACGAGCGGTTTCGGCTCCCCGTCGACGACCACATCGCTGCCCTGACTGGCCGCGGAGACGGCTCGCAGCGACCAGGGCAACGGCAGCACCGGCAGCGTTTGACTGAACTGCTCCAGCACGAAGGGAACCTCGGCGTCGGCAACGTCGCTCTTCACGTGATCGGCCGACCCCGAATACAGGGACGTGGCGTCGATCCGTAGCGCGCCGCCACGCACGGACAGATCAGCCGAGACGCTGACCTTTTCCTGCCGCGGGGCGGCGGTGTGACCGGAATTACCCTTATCGGGCAAAGTGACCGTACCGGTCAGAACGACGCCTTTGTCGGTCGACAGGATCCCGTCGCCCGGCCCGCCGCCACCTGCCTTGTCCTCGGGCGCCGGTGTCGTCACCGTGAGGTCCTCGATGCCGAGAAACCGGCCGAGGTTGACCGAATCGATCTTCAGGGACCCGGTCACCTTGTCCACCCGCAGCTGGGTCGACTCGGTGATCACCCAGTCACCCCCGATCCGGTGCACCCCAGACAGTCGCGAGCGAAGGTCCCCACGTCGTCCATCGCCCAGGTCAGTGCCCCTTGCGGTGATGCCTATCTGCTCGTAGTCGTCACCGGCCGCCTGTGCGATGAACGGGAACCCGGTGATCGTCACCTCGGGGTCGAAGTCGAGATCCGACGCCGCCCGCAGCGCCCTCGAATACCGGTATTCTGCGTAAGCCGCGACAGAGAAGTCGGTAACGGTCGCGACGCAGAGGACGATGAGCACCCCGGCGAGCAGTTTGCGCACCAAATCCCCTCTACACACGAATTTTGCTCGCTCGGCAACGGCGCCGGCGGAACCCAGGGCAGGCCCCCGCTGGGGACTTGTTAACGGGTACCGACTGAAATGACGCTATTCTGTCATCTATCTCGCACACGCCCGTAAGGCAGCGTACATATACGAATAATCGAGATCGGAGTGGTTTGTGGATCTCTTGTTGTTGACAGCCGATCCCACCCCTGAGGCCGTACTGCCGTCGTTGTCGCTGCTGGCTCATACCGTCCGCGTTGCACCCACCGAGGTGTCGTCGCTGATGGAAGCCGGAAATGCTGATGTTGCCATCGTCGATGCGCGGTCGGACCTTGCCGCCGCGCGTGGCCTGTGTCGGCTCTTGGGGAGTACGGGTTCGTCCGTGCCTGTCGTTGCGGTACTCACCGAAGGCGGCCTGGTTGCCGTCAATTCGGAATGGGGTCTCGACGACTTCCTCCTACCTGCCACCGGCCCGGCCGAACTGGATGCGCGACTGCGACTTCTCGTCGTCCGCACCCGTGGCGTCACCGCCGAAGAAGCCAGCGGCAAGGTCACGCTGGGCGATCTGGTCATCGACGAAGGAACGTACACGGCTCGGTTGCGAGGCCGTCCGCTCGACCTGACGTACAAGGAGTTCGAGCTCCTGAAGTACCTTGCCCAAAATGCCGGCCGGGTGTTCACCCGCGCCCAGCTGTTGCAAGAGGTGTGGGGCTACGACTTCTTCGGCGGCACCCGCACCGTGGACGTTCACGTTCGGCGACTGCGGGCCAAGCTCGGCAGTGAGTACGAATCGCTGATCGGAACGGTCCGCAACGTCGGGTACAAAGCGGTCCGACCCAACCGCGGTGGTCGCGGCGGAAGCTCCGAAGCTCCCGAAGATCCGACCGACGGTCCCGATCTCGACGACGTGACCGGCCCGGACGGCGTCGATTTCCCCGATCAGCAGTTCAGTTCCAGCACCAATGGGAGTTGAGTCGAACCAGCGGGTCCGCGACATCGTCGCCGCGGCAACTCTCGCTGACAAGGTGGCACCGCTCGGCGAGCAAGCTGTCGCGGCGATCGGACGTCCCGGGATCGCGGAGTTCACCGTGTCCAGCGGCGACGATGTTGTCGGGTACGCCAACGTGCAACCTTCTCGCGACGGCGAACCGGCGATGATCGAACTCGTCGTCGACCCCGAGCATCGGCGGCAGGGCCACGGAAAGCGCTTGCTGACAACGGTTCTCGGCCAGGTGCCGGACGATCGTCGAGTCTGGGCGCACGGCGATCTGCCCGCGGCGAGGGCGCTGGCAGAGGACATGGGTCTGACCCCGCTTCGCGAGCTGCTCCAACTGAGACGCCCGCTCACCGATCCGCTCCCCGATCTCCAGGTGCCGGGTGACCTCGTCCTGCGTACCTACGCCGGGCCGAGTGACGACGCCGAGATCCTGCGAGTGAACAACGCCGCGTTCGAGTGGCACCCCGAGCAGGGTGGCTGGAGTGCTGAGCAGATCGACGAACGTACCGGCTCTGACTGGTTCGATGCGGCGGGGGTGTTTCTGGCGTTCGACGCCGCAGACCCTGAGCGACTCCTCGGATTCCACTGGACCAAGGTGCACCCCGCGGAGGGGGACACAGCAGAATTGGGCGAGGTGTACATCGTCGGGGTGGACACCTCGGCCCAGGGGCGTGGACTGGGCCGGATCTTGACCCTCGCGGGGCTGCATCACCTAAGTGACCTCGGTCTCGGTGAGGTCGAACTGTACGTCGAAGGCGACAACACGGCCGCGCTGAACACCTACAACAAGCTCGGATTCACCCGTTACGCCATCGATGTGGCGTACGGATAGGCCTGAACGCTGCTGCTCACCGGGGTTGGTCGTACGCCCGGTGGCCCGAAGGTGAACGGCGCATGTCCACGCAGATTTTCACCTGCGCCGAACCGGTGAAATTCCGACACCCTTCAATTCATCTTCGGTTAACCATGTGTAGGTAATCCGTCCATGACCGGGCTCTAGCTTTCATCAGGTAACGCGTAAGGCGTTCGGAAACTGACGTGGCATCCCGAAATCACGAGGTGTCATGAGCAAAGCCCATGGAGGAATCTTCGGTGAGAATCAAGTCAAGTGGCGCCATCGTGTGTGCCGCCGCAGTAACTGCCCTGGTAATGGCCGGCTGCAGCAGCGAGGACTCGAGCGGTGGGACCATCAGCGGTGAAGGCTCGACCGCGCAGCAGAAGGCGATGGAGCACTTCCAGACCGTGGTTGCCGACAACGGCGGCGTCGTCCTGAACTACACGGGCTCGGGCTCGGGCGACGGTGTCGCCAAGTTCCTCAGCAGCGACGTCGACTTCGCCGGATCGGATTCGGCCCTCAAGGACGACGAGATCACCGAGGCAGCGACGCGCTGTGGCGGCAACGAAGCCTGGAACCTCCCGATGGTGGCAGGACCGGTCGCGGTGGCATACAACCTTGACGGTGTCGAGGGCCTCGTACTCAACCCGGCCGTGCTGGCCGGCATCTTCGACTCGAAGATCACCACCTGGAACGCACCCGAGATCGCCGCGCTGAACCCGGGCAAGACGCTCCCGAGCACCACCATCATCCCGGTGCACCGCAGCGACAGCTCCGGTACCACGGACAACTTCCAGCGCTTCCTGCAGAACTCGGCTCCGCAGGCCTGGCCGTACGAGCACGACAAGGCGTTCAAGGGCCAGGGTGGCTCGGCTGCGGCCAAGTCGACCGGCGTCGGCGACACCGTCAAGAAGACCCCGGGCTCGGTCACCTACGTCGAGTGGGGCTTCGCGCAGGAGAACCAGCTCGGAGTCGCCAGCATCGACTTCGGTGCCGGCGCGACCGAACTGACCGCCGACACCTCGGCGAAGGCCCTGGACGCGGTCACCTTCAAGGATCCGGCCTCCAACAACCTGGTCGTCGACACCGACGCGCTGTTCTCGATGAAAGAAGCAGGCGCGTACCCGCTCCTGCTGACCACGTACGAGATCGTCTGCTCGGCGGGCTATGAGGGCGATATCCAGACGACCATCAAGGACGCCTTCACCACCATCCTCAACGAGGGCCAGGATGGACTGTCCGAGCTGGGCTACACGCCGCTGCCGGATGCGTTCAAAGCTAAACTGCAGACGTCCATCGACGCTCTGAAGTGATCTGAGAGCGACGGGACTCCCAAGATGATTCGAAATGACGGTAGTCGAGGATGACTGAGCTCGACGATACGACGAGGGCGAAAGGGCACATGAGCTCCTCGACGACTCAACAAGACACCACCATCGGTGGCGGACCAGCCGGACCGGACGACTCGCTGATCAAGACCGACGGATCCGCAGTTCGCCTGGGCGACCGGATCTTCCGAACACTCTCGGTGGGTTCGGGTGTCTTCATCTCGGCGATCATCGGCTTGATCGCACTCTTCCTGATCATCCAGGCAGTCCCGTCGCTGCTCGACAACACAGCGAACTTCTTCACCTACACCGGTCCGTGGGTCACCGACGGTGACATGAAGTTCGGTATCCCGGGTCTGCTCTACGCAACCCTGCTGGTGTCGTTCATCGCACTGCTGCTCGCGATGCCGGTCGCATTGGGCATCGCGATCTTCCTCACCGAATACGCACCCCGGCGGCTGGTGAGCCCGATCTCCTACGTGATCGACCTGCTCGCCGCAGTTCCCTCCATCGTCTACGGCCTGTGGGGCATCCTCGTCCTGGGTCCGGCGCTGGTGCCGGTCAACGAGTGGCTGGTCGGCAACCTGGGCTTCCTCCCGTTCTTCCAGGAGCCGTCACAGGTCGCGAACATGTCGACCGGTGGCACCATGCTCACCGCAGGCATCGTGCTCGCGGTGATGATCCTCCCGATCATCACCTCGGTCACCCGCGAGGTCTTCGTCCAGACCCCGGTCGGCCATCGCGAGGCAGCACTGGCCCTCGGCGCCACCAAGTTCGAGGTCGTCCGCGTATCGGTGATCCCATTCGGGTTCTCCGGATACATCAGCGGATCGATGCTCGGCCTCGGCCGCGCGCTCGGCGAGACCATGGCTCTGCTGCTCATCATCTCGACGGTCGGACCCATCGACTTCAACCTGATGGAGAGCGGCGAGACGTTCGCCACCAAGATCGCCAACAACGCGGCCGAGTTCGACTCCCCGGCAAAGACCGGTGCCTACATCTCGGCCGGCCTGACCCTGTTCGTCCTGACGTTCATCGTCAACTCCGCGGCCCGCGCAGTCATCACCGGACGGAAGGCCAAGTGACATGACGACACTCGACGCAAGTACCGCCCCGGTCAAACGCACCCCCTCGGGTTTCACTCCCGTCAAGCGCAGCCGCAAGATCGGTGACAAGGGCGCGGCCGTCCTGGTCACCGGTGCGGTGGTCATCGCCATGGTCCCGCTGATCTGGCTGCTCTGGACCCTGGTCTCCCGCGGTTTCGAAGCCATCATCGATCCGAGTTGGTGGCAGAAGTCCGAGCTGCGAGGCGGCGCCCTCAACGCGATCATCGGCACGTTGCAGCAGACCGCGATCGCTGCGGTCATCGCCATCCCGATCGGCATCTTCGTGGCCATCTATCTGGTCGAGTACGGCAACAACTCGAAACTGCAGAAGATCACGACCTTCATGGTCGACATCCTCTCGGGTGTGCCCTCGATCGTCGCCGCGCTGTTCGTCTACGCCGTGTGGCGCACCACCCTTGATCTCCCGCGGTCGGGCTTCGTGGTCTCGCTGGCATTGGTGCTGTTGATGGCCCCGATCGTGGTCCGGTCCACCGAAGAGATGCTGAAGATCGTCCCGCAGGATCTGCGGGAGGCGTCGTACGCGCTGGGTGTTCCCAAGTGGAAGACGATCGTGAGGATCGTTCTGCCCACCGCGCTCTCGGGAATCATCACCGGTGTGATGCTGGCGATCGCCCGGGTGATGGGTGAATCCGCGCCGGTCCTGATCCTCGTCGGATCCACAAAGGTGCTGAACAGCAACCCATTCGAAGGCAACCAGCAGTCGCTGCCACTGATGATGGTGCAGCAGTACAACAACGGCCCTGGCGCCTTCGATACTGTGTGGGGCGCCGCACTGACCCTCGTGATCTTGGTGGCGATCGTGTACTTCGGCGCCAAAGTCGTCTCAAAGGTCTTCTCACCCAAGAAGTTCTAGAGACCCGACAAGACTTGTAAAGCACCCTCTGCCGAAGCAACCGAAAGACTCCTCTCATGGCAAAACGTCTCGACATCAAAGACCTGAACATCTACTACAGCGCCTTCCACGCGGTGAAGGACGTGAGCCTCGAAGTGCCGCCGCGCTGCATCACGGCCTTCATCGGCCCCTCCGGTTGCGGCAAGTCCACCGTGCTGCGCACCCTGAACCGCATGCATGAGGTCACCCCGGGTGCCCGCGTCGAAGGCAAGGTGCTGCTCGACGGCGAGGACATCTACAACAAGGGAACCGACCCGGTCTCCGTCCGCTCGACCATCGGCATGGTCTTCCAGCGCCCGAACCCGTTCCCGACGATGTCGATCAAGGACAACGTCGTCGCGGGCCTGCGTCTGCAGGGCCTGCGCGACAAGAAGCAGCTCGACGAGACCGCAGAGCGCAGCCTGCGCGGCGCGAACCTCTGGGAAGAGGTCAAGGACCGCCTGGACAAGCCCGGCGGTGGCCTCTCCGGTGGGCAGCAGCAGCGTCTGTGCATCGCCCGCGCCATCGCCGTCTCGCCCGAGGTGCTGCTGATGGACGAGCCGTGCTCCGCGCTGGACCCGATCTCGACGCTGGCCATCGAAGAGCTCATCAACGAGCTCAAGAAGGACTTCACCATCGTCATCGTCACGCACAACATGCAGCAGGCTGCGCGTGTGAGCGATCAGACCGCGTTCTTCAACCTCGCGGGCGTCGGCCAGCCGGGACAGCTGATCGAGGTCAGCGACACCGAGACCATGTTCTCCAATCCCGCCCAGAAGGCGACGGAAGACTACATCTCCGGTCGATTCGGATAGAGAGAAAACGTGCACCGACATCAGGACCGCCGAGGGCCACTGGCCCCCTCGGCGGTTCTGATGAATTTGCTGCAATGATGGTCGGGTGACGGCTAAACATCCGGTCAGCGTGCTGCCCGGCCGCGGTGTCGCACTACGGCGCGGACCATCGCTGTTGTTGGTGGACGCAGATCCGATGCGGACCAGCGCCACGCTGACCGAGCTCGCGCAGTTGGCGACGGAGTCGCTCGACGGTGTCGAAGGGTCACGGCTGCGGTCGTTGACGAAATGGTTGCTCGCGAACGAGGACAGCAGCCCCGACTTCGCGGTCATTTCTTCGGACCGGCACGGCGGGCTCGAGGTGTTCGCCTACGGCGCCGCGACGGTGCGGGTGTACGTCACCGAGTTCGCGACCCCCGAGGTGATTCGCGGGGCGGACGCCGGGTTCCTGGTCCAGCGCAGTTACCCCAGCACGATCTTCGCGCTGGCCCTCACGATCGATGCGATCGACCCGCTGGCCGGTGGACCGATCGGGGCGACCGGGATCGCCCCGTCCGAGATCTTCAGTCTGGAGAAAGGGTCTGCGCCGGGCGCCGGTATGGTCCTGTGGCCCTCGGCCTCACCGTCGACCGACAGCGCTGTCTACACGATTCCCGAGCCGCCGCCGGTCGCGTTACCGGAACCGACCGCCGGCGATGGCGTACTCGTCGGGTCCGCGACCGCCCCGGCAGACGCGACACCACTGGTGCCACCTACGTTCGCCGTCCGCCTCGACGACGTTCCGCCGCTGCCCAGATCCGCCCGCATCCCGCTGCCCATCGTCGGCGGGCCCCGCACGCCGGCGGCGTTCCGGCAGGGCATCGCCGAACCGACGCTGGTGCCTCCGCGCGACGTCGTGGGTCCGGCCGATGCGGCGCTGTCGTCGGCGCCCACCGACGTCGCGAACCGACCGGTCAGCGCGGTCAACCCCAAGGTCGCGCTGCGTGATCAGCAGCTGCAGATCAACGGATTGCTCTGTGCCAACGGGCATATCAACGATCCCCGGTTGCCGGTGTGCACCCGCTGCGGGATCCGGATCGATCGGATGACCGGCGCGCTGGTCCAGGGACCCCGTCCGCCGTTGGGGCTGTTGGTGATCGACGACGGCACCACCTTCGTGGTGGCAGGTGACCTGCTGATCGGCCGCGACCCGGAGCCCATGGTCGCGAGCCGTGGGGGTATCGCGAGTGTGGGCATCGGCCCGCTCGACCCGATCCGGATCAACGACACCTCGGGCTCGATGTCGCGGGCGCATTGTGAACTTCGCCTGATTGATTGGGAGGTGCGGGTGGTCGACACCGGCTCGGTGAACGGAACCTATGTCCGATTGCCCAGGGCGCCGGGGTGGATCACTCTGCGGCGCGGGCAGGAAGCGGTCCTGTATCCGGGCTCCGAGCTCAGGGTGGGTAGCCGGTCGCTGCTGTTCGAGGCACCCCACGGGAGGATCAGCGATGTTCGTTGACGGCCCGCCGAGCACTGATTCCCGCCGCGTCCCGCCGGCGATCGCGGACTACCGCATCGTTCGCGGGCTCGGCGCGGGAAGTCACGGCCTCTGCTACCTCGCGACACCGCCGGAGCGACTGGGGCTCGGGGTCGAACACGTTGCATTGAAAGTGTTTTCGAACCCGTGTGGTGAGGATGCCTTCCATCGCGGAGCGCGAGAACTGCGGACTTTCGCAGCGGTGAACTCGAAGTACCTCGTGCAGTTGTACGAGGCGGCGTTGCACGATCTCTTCATGTATTCGATGGTCTATTACGCGGGTGGCTCGATGGCGGCCCCCGCGATGCCGCTTCAGCGGGATCACGCGCTCGCGGTGCTGGAGTGTGCGGCGAGGGGAGCGCACGACATGCATGAGGCGGGTCTGGTCCACGGAGACATCAAGCCTGCCAACGTCATGATCGCCGGGGCGGGTACCGGTGGGCCGGCGGGAGCACTCTCCGGGCTCGGATTGGCTCGGGTGATCACCGCCGCGACGGCAGTCAGTGGCATCGGGTCGTCGGCGACCCTGGAGTTCGCGGATCCGGACACCCTGGTCGGTCAGACACCCTCTCGTGCAACGGATTTGTGGGCGCTCGGGGCCACCATCCACCGGGCGTTGACCGGTGAGGGACTGTACGGCGAACTGCCCGACATGCAGCCACTGGTTGCGATCCGCACCGTACAGTCGACCAAGCCGAAGCTCAGTGTGGCCCTGTCGCCCGCCGAGCGTGATCTGATCTCAGAATGCCTTGCACCGCACACTGATCGATTCAGGACTGCGGCCGAACTGGCTGAACGGATAGCGGCACTTCGTTCGTCGTCACGCTGAATCACTGTGCAGCGCAGCGGCAAATGCACACACTCCAGTCAAAAACACACGTTGCAACGTGTGCACATGGCTGGAGCGTGTGCATTTGTGGAGAAGCGCTAGACCTCTATGAATTGCTCCGGAGTCTGGCCGGTCGCCTGGAACACTACCCGCCGGCCGATCAGCACGGCATGGTCGGCGAAGCGCTCGTAGTAGCGGCCCAGGAGGGTCACGTCGACGGCCGCGGCCACGCCGTGGCTCCATTCGCGGTCCATCAGCACCGTGAACAGATGACGGTGCAGATCGTCCATCGCGTCGTCATCGTCCTGCAGCTTCAGGGCGTCTTCGGGGTTCTGGGTGTTGAGCACTTCGCGGGCGTTGGACGCCATGGTGATCGCCAGCCGGCCCATCTCGGCGAAGTAGCCGTTGACCTCTTCCGGCAACGCCTTGGCGGGATGCCTACGGCGTGCGACCTTGGCGACGTGAAGGGCGAGCGCACCCATCCGGTCGATGTCCGCGACGATCTGGAATCCGCTGACGATCGACCGCAGATCTCCGGCCACCGGTGCCTGCAGGGCAAGGATCGCGAACGCTCGTTCTTCGGCTTGGGTCGACAGTGTCGTCAGGTGCTCATGGCTCCCGATGACCTCCTCGGCGACCGCGAGGTCCGCCTGGAGCAACGCCTGGGTGGATCGTTCCATCGCCACCCCGGCCAGTTCGCACATCTGTCCCAGAACTCCGTTGAGTTCCGCCATCTGCTCAATGTAGGCACTACGCATGTATCAACCGTACTGCCACAATCGGTGTTATTGGTGGTCGGCTGGTGAACTGCGAATGAACGAGTATCGGGCGTCTTCCGATCAGCTGCAGCTGGTGTCGCCGGCGTTGGTCACCGTGAGGTCGTTGGGCAGTTCGCCGCCGTCGGCCTCGCGGGCCACTTCGTCCGCGCTGATCTGCGTACCCTCGTACGGCCCCTGACCGAGATCGCCGGTGAACGAACTGCCGACGATCACCTCGATACCGGCCTCGAGGTTCGGGTCCGACTGAATGGTCGCGCCCGGGAACATTTGCGCAACGGTCGCGGCGGCAGCCTGCTGACCTGCGCCGTAACGGATAACCGTGTCGGTCCGGTTCTCCGACGCATCCGCGACCCCGTTCACCTGGTAGCCCTGCGCGGCCAGGCTCTCTGAGATGCCGCTCGCCACGCCGGTGGTGCCGGTGCCGTTCAGGATCCGCAACGACACGGCGTACGGCGACACCGCATTGACGGTGACCGCGGACGGTTTCGGCGCCGCCGAGGTCGTGGGCGGCGTGGTCGTGGTCCCGCTCGAGGTGGTGGGCGTGGTTTCTTGTTTCTCTCCGGGCAGCGGTTCGTCGTTGATGATGGCGTCGAAGATGGCGCGGATGTCGTCGTCACGCGGTATCTCGTTACCTGAACCGTCTTCGGCGGTTCCCGACGTGGGGGCGGTCAGGAAGGTGACCCGGCCGGCGTCGAGACCTTGCATCGACTGCGCGAGTTGCAACAGGTCGTCGGTGTTGACCTGGTCGACGAAGCTGTACTTGATGAAGGTGTCGATGATGCCGTTGAGAGTCGCCGGGTTGGCGAGCACCTTGCTGGAGAGGGATGCCCGCAGCAGCGAGGACATGAAGAGTTGCTGACGCTTGATACGGCCGTAGTCGCCGGTGCCCTCGGTCTCGATGTTGCGGGCGCGAACGTAGTCGAGCGCCTTGCCGCCCCTGAGCGTCTGCTTTCCCGACTTGGTCAGGATCGGGCCCAGCTCGTAGTCGTTGAGCGGAACGGTGGAGCAGACCTCGACGCCGCCGATCTTGTCGACGACCTTCTCGAAACCGTAGAAGTCCATGGCGATGAAGTGGTTGATGTTCAAACCGCTGATGTCGGTGAGGGTTTCGACCATGCACTTGGGGCCGCCCTCCCCGTACACGCTGTTCAACTTCACGCCGGCGGCCGGTGGCAGCACATCGGTGGTGTACGTGCCGGCGTCGTTGTTCCAGCCCGTGCACTCGGGCCGGTCCACCTGGAGGTCCCGCGGGAAGGACACGGCGACGACACGACTACGGTCCGCGGGGATGTTGACCAGCAGCACGGTGTCCGAGCGGGCGGAGCCTTCGAACAGTTCGGCACCGCCGGCGCCCATCTTGCCGTTCTCCCCGGACCGGGTGTCGGTGCCGACGATGAGGTAGGTCTCGTCGCCGGTCTGGAGCTGCTTGTCGCGGATCTTCTCGCTGTCGGAGTTGACCGCGTCGACGGTGTTCCAGTTGCCGTCCTTGACCTTTTGATATCCCCACACGACACCGGTGCCGAGCAGGGCCATCACACAGGCGACAGCGATGACGACGCGTCCGCCGATGGTGGCGGTACGGATCAGGTGCAGTCGGTCGCGTTGGCTCCGGGGAGCGGCGTGGCGTCTGCCGCCCCCGGTGGCCGCCGGTACGACGGTGCGGGGGACTCGGGTGGTGGGGTTGTCGTCGTCCGCTAGAGGATCGGAGGGGACCTGCCCTTGCGATTCGTTGGACGCGCGGCGGGCGGTGGCAGTGCCCGACAGATCGGGACCCTTGTCTGCGTCGACCGGAGGGATGTACCGGGTCACCTCGACGTCGTCGGAGACATCATCGGGCGCAGCTGCGCCACGGGGGGTGGCAGGAATGACTTCGGTGTTGGGTTCGTCGGCAGGTGGGCGGCCGGTGGCGCCGACGATCGTCTCGGTGGGCGCATCGGCTGGGCGGAAACGACGCGGACGGCGGGCCGGCTGGTCGGTCCCTGACTGGGGGCTCGGGGCGCCGGTAGGCGACTGGGCGTCGGCATCCGGACCGCCGGCGGCGTTCATCCGGTTGAGCAGCTCGCGCACCGTCAGGCGGTTGTCGCCTGAGCGCGGATCGGTGGAGCGTGGATCGGTGGGACGAACAGCGGGTTCGCGCAGGACTTCGTCAGACGGTGCACCGAGCCGACGGCGAATCTCGTTGCGGCGTTCTTCGGGCGTGCGCCCCCGCAGTTCGTCGTCGCTCACTCATGTTCCTTCGGCCTCATGGGCGCCGGGCTGGATCTCAGGCCCGATGGACTGGAGACCAGCCGGGCACGGCGCGGTGTCGATGATACTGGGCGATCGGGCGATGAGGGTGTGGCGACGAGATAGACCGCATTCACGACACGTTCGCATTCGACAACATGAAACCCGCGTTTCCAGATGCAGGATCTGCGGAGGCGAAATCAGCCGCCTGAATGCATGACCTCGGCGCCTGCCGGAACGGCCTCGTCGTCGGGATCATCGAGCCAGCCGTCGGGCAGCGCCACCGCCGACGGCGAGCCCTGCCGACCGCGAGGGCCGTGACCGTCGGCGGGAAAGGGCACGTCAGCGGGCAATTGGCCGACAAGGTCGGCGAGCTGCTGGACCGACTCCACCAACGCCATCTCGCGCCGGAGCTCCGAACCGACCGGAAAGCCGCGCAGGTACCAGGCCACGTGTTTACGGATCTCCCGCATGCCCTTGAACTCACCGTGATGATCAGCGAGGAGTTGTCCGTGACGAATGATGATCTGCGCCACTTCGCCGAGATTTGGTGCCACCGGGGCAGGCGTGCCGTTCAATTCGGCGCTCAATTCGGCGAAGAACCATGGCCGACCGAGGCAGCCGCGGCCGATGACCACACCGTCGCACCCGGTCTGCTGCATCATCCTGGTGGCGTCGCCGGGCTCGAAGATGTCGCCATTACCCAACACCGGCACATCGGTGACGTGTTCCTTGAGACGGGCGATCTCATCCCACGCGGCGGTACCCGAGTAGCGCTGCGACGCCGTACGGGCGTGGAGTGCAACGGCTTTGGCACCCTGCTCAGCGGCGATGCGGCCCGCGTCGAGGTGGGTGTGATGATCGTCGTCGATGCCGATCCGGAACTTGACGGTCACCGGGATGTCGGTGCCCTCGGTCGCCCGGACGGCTGCGGCGACGATGTTCGCGAAGAGACGTCGCTTGTATGGAATCGCCGATCCGCCGCCCTTGCGGGTCACCTTCGGTACGGGGCAGCCGAAGTTCATGTCGATATGATCGGCGAGGTTCTCGTCGACGATCATCTTCGCGGCGGCGTAGGTGTACTCGGGGTCGACCGTGTACAGCTGCATCGATCGAGGGTTCTCGTCCGGGCCGAACGTGGTCATGTGCATCGTCACCGGATGACGCTCGGTCAGCGCACGTGCGGTGACCATCTCGCACACGTACAGCCCCGCCACCGTGCCGGTGCGAGCCAGCTCGAGCTCGCGGCACAGGGTCCTGAAGGCAACGTTGGTCACCCCGGCCATCGGAGCGAGGACCACCGGGCTGGAGAGCTCGATGGACCCGATACGCAGAGACGAAGGCGAAGCCGGAGCTCGACCCGTCTGTGGAGACGAAGGCGAAGCCGGAGCTCGACCCGTCTGTTCAGCAGCCGGGGTGTGTGTCGTGCGGGGGAGTACGGCGGTCAGAGCAGTGCTTTCTCTAGAGTCAGGACGCGGCGGAGATCTTCTCGCGCTTGGCGGCCTCACGGGCCAGCGCGCGATCGCGCATCTCTTCGAACTTGAGGGTGTCGGCGGCGAGTTTCTCGAGGAACGCGGCCAGGTCTTCGCGGATCTTCTCGCCCTCGGCGCTGAAGTCCTCGCGCTCGAAGATCCTCCACTTGCGCAAGACAGGCTCGATGACCTCTTCGAGGTGCTGACGCAGGTCGTAGATGCCGTGCTTGGCCATCAGGACACCGTTGCGGCGGAAGTTGGGCATACCCGCGCCCGGCATCTGGAAGTTGGAGACGACCTCGTAGATGGCGCGCAGGGTCTGATCGGGGGCCAGGTCGAGTCCGGCGCCGCAGATGTTGCGGTAGAAGACCATGTGCAGGTTCTCGTCGGCGGCGATGCGCTGGAGCATACGGTCGGCGACCGGATCGTTGCAGGCCTTGCCGGTGTTGCGATGGGAGACGCGGGTCGCGAGTTCCTGGAAGGTGACATAGGCGACCGAGCGCAGGATTCCGGCCGAGCCCTCGCCGTTGTCGAATTCACTCGCGCGGTCGCCGGCGGCGGCAATCGAGGAATATCCGTTGGTCATGTGGATCATGCGGGCCTCTTCGAGGGCCACGGGATCGACTCCGCGGGTCACGACGAGGTAGTCGCGCATGACGATGCCGTGACGGTTCTCTTCGGCGGTCCACCGGCCGACCCAGTGTCCCCACGCGTCGTCCATCGTGAAGTTCTCGGCGATTTCGCGGTGGTAGGAGGGCAGGTTGTCCTCGGTCAGCAGGTTCGTGATCATGGCGGCCTTGGCCACCTCGTCCAGCTGTGACTGCTCGGAGTCCCAATCCTTGCCGCCCAGGGCGGCGAAGTTCTGGCCCTCGTCCCACGGCACGTAATCGTGGGGATGCCAGTTCCTGGTGGTGCGGAGATGGCGGTTGACGTTTTCCTCGGCCGCCGGTGCAAGTTCCTTCAGAAGCTCAAGTTGGGTCAACTCGCGTGCCATTAGATATTCCTCCAAGAAGGCTAGGCTGTAAGGCTCCAGGATACGGGGTCACTGCGCCGCCACCCTAGTTGTAAACAACGCGCCGTGTCACTCATCGGCGTCACATCGATCAAGGTTCTGTCTCTGTACGGCTTCGTCGCCGGTGGGGCTGGTGTTAGCCGGGTTGGGCACCGTGTGGTGCAGCTAACGCGCAGGTGGTCGAGATCCCCACGCACATCTGATCAGAAGTACTTTCCCACCGTTTCGAGCCATGTGGTGGCGTCGTCGGTCAGATTTCCCAGCTCTCGGGCCTTATTGCACCAGGCTTTTGCCGCTTGGGCAAACTCCATCGGGTTGTAGACGTCCTCCTCCTTGGCCCAGAGGCCATCACCTCCATAGGTGAGGATGGTGATGTTGGTGGCGGTGAACACCGTGCCGTCGCCCGGGTCGCGCATGGGGTTGTCGATCTCACAGATGATGCGGCCGGATTCCTCGTCGACGACGTGCCACAGGGACAGGTAGCCCACCATGTGATTGCCGGGGAAGCGTCCCATCGTCTTCTTCACCCAGGTCCGGATCTCTTCGCGGCCCTTGAAGGTGCCCAGGGCATGCTCGACGTAATCGGCGTCGACGGTGAACTGGTCGGCCCAGGGGTCCCAGTCCTGGGTGATCGCGACCTCGTCGTTGACGGCCTTGAACTTGGCGAACTCCGCCTCGAGTTCTTCTCTGCTGAACTGGCCCATCAATTGCCTCCCGTGATCGGGTTTCCCGGCCGGACGGAGAAGGTCGCGTCGATGCGTGCGATGTCACACGCGCTGTTGAACGCGAAGGTCTCGTCGATGGTGGAGTCGGCGAGGTTGATGTCGCCGACGCCGTATTCGAGGTCGTAGATGACGCGGACGAGGTTCCCGGTTCCCGACCAGCGTTGGTTCTTGATTCCCGTGATGCCACCGTATTGCAGGTGCGCCGCCAGTTCGGCCTGCATCACGTCCCCGGAGAAGCCGGTCTGAACACCGTTCTCGAAGCGGAGGACGTCGTCGGCGACGGGGACGTCGTAGGCGAACGACGGGTCGGCCAAAGCCGCGACGTATGTCTCGGCGCCGGCGAGTTGCTGCGCCGAAGTGCAGGTGCCGACCGGCGCTGCCGCAGCGGTCGATGGGATGAGGCACAGTGCGGCCCCGGCCAGTAGAGCGCAGGCGAGGACCGCGGAAGCAGGCGATTTCATGAGCCTAAGCGTATGTGCTTAACGGAACGGGTGCGAAGGATTTGCCCAATCGACGCGAAGGAATCGCCCAATCGATCGGACGGTGTATTCGGTCGGCGATAGCTGGTGTGGCCGCCGCGGCGGTGGATAGTATCTGCCTAACCTGCCGACAGCAGGTCAGGTGAAAGGCAATGGCGATGGGCGTGGCGATCGGTTCTTATATCGGTGGCTATCAGATCTTGGAGCTGATCGGCCGTGGCGGGATGGGCGAGGTCTACAAGGCCCAGCATCCGCGGCTGCCGCGTGCCGACGCGATCAAATTGCTGAACAGCACCTACGGCACCGATCCCGACACCAGGGCGCGTTTCGAGCGGGAGGCGGACCTGGTCGCGCCGCTCAGTCATCCGAATCTGGTCAACGTTCTGGACCGCGGGACACACGACGACCAGCTCTGGATCGCGATGGAGTTCGTCCCGGGCACCGATGCGGCGCAACTCCTCTCGGGAGGCCCGCTGCATCCACGCCTCGCCGTGCGGATCATCTCGCAGATCGCCGATGGTCTCGACTATGCCCATCGCAAAGGTCTGCTCCATCGGGACGTCAAACCCGGCAACATCCTGATCACCCCCGGTGCCGACCCGATGAATCCGGATGCGGTCAAGCTCACCGACTTCGGTATCGCCCGGATGGCGCAGGAGACCGACAGCAGCCTGACCTCGGTGGGGATGACCGTCGGCACACTGCGGTACAGCGCGCCCGAGCAGATCGGCGGCGAAGAGATCGATCATCGCGCCGACGTCTACGCCCTGGGTTGCAGTCTCTACGAATTGCTCACCGCCACCGCTCCTTTCGATGCACCCACCAGTCAGGGGTTGATGGCGGCGCACATGTTCAACCCGCCGCCGAATCCTGCTGCCGCCAACCCCGCGGTCCCGGCCGCGATGGCGGCTGTCATCGCCAGGGCGATGGCGAAGAAGCCTGCGGACCGGTTCAATTCGGGCCGCGAACTCGCAGATGCGGCGCACGAGGCGCTCAAGGGTGGTGGCGCCCCGAACAGCACTCGCGCGCAGCAGGCCTTCGTCCCACCTCCGCTGATCAAACCCGTTCCGCCGCAGAACAGTTCGCCGCGCAACCCGGTCGGCGCCGTGACCTATCCGCCCAAGGCCTCACCGGTGCCGGGTCGTGGGCAATCCACTCCCTATCAATCGAATCCGTATCAGCCTTCTCGTGTGGAGCAGGGATACGGGACGTCCCGGCCTGCTGTCCCGGTCGGAGTTCGGTCGTCGCCGTCGAGTCCGCAGATGCGCAGTGGTCAATACCCGCCTTATGGCAGTCCGGGCACCCCGCCCCCTGCGGGGCCCGGGGGTGCGATGTACGCCGCGGCCGGTGCGGGTGGGTCGGCGCCGAAGGTGCCGTGGTTCAAGCGCGCCGCCGTCATGGCCGGTCCGATTGTCGTGCTGGCGCTCGTGGTCGGTGTGGTCGCGGGACTGTTGCTGTTCGGTGGTGCGGGGAGCGCACTCGCGACTCCGGCACCACCGACCGCCACGGTGGCGGATGCGTCCGTGGACATCAGTTGGCCCGAGGTCGACGGCGCCTCGGAATATGTTCTTCGGCAGGGTGAATCGATCATCTATGTCGGCAGCGAGCCGAACTTTTCTCAACCCATGCCGCTGCCCGGCACCTACGCGTACTCGGTTTCGGCCCGCTCCGGTGACCGGGACGGATCGCCGTACAGCGAGGCCAGCGGCGAGGTCAAGGTGGCACAGCGCTGGCACGGCCTCGAACAGATCGCCGCAACCTTCCCGGAGATCGTGGGCCCGAGTCCGTTGTCCAGCGACAACTACGGCCGAGAAGCCTGCTTCGGCGGAACCGGCACGGTCGACACCGAGATACCGAAGTCCGGCAGCATTCTGTGCCGTGATTCGGGCGGCGACTTCACGATTCGGATCAGGCAGTACCCGTCGCGGCAGGTGCGGGACGATTACCTCGCCTCGCTGGGTCTCAAGACGTCGTCGGAGACAACGGACCAGGGTGCGTCGGGTGTTCTGTACCAGTCACCGAGCCCCACCAGCGACTGGGCCGGTACCGCCATCCTGGCCTTCGATGACACTGACCGGGAGGTCTACGACGTGTCCGTCGCGATGGAGAACGGCAAGGACGCCGATGCGAAGGCGCAACTGGACAGGTTGCCGCTGTGAAGCGTTGGGCGTGGCCGCTGTTGATCGTCGGTGCGATCGTGGCCCTCGTGGTGTCGCTCGCGGTCACGTACTTCGTGCGGGGTGCCGGTGAATCTGTCGGTGCGCCGACCGGCCTCAGTGTCAGCGAGGACTCCGGGGCGGTGAAGGTGTCCTGGAAGGCGGTTTCCGCGGCGTCTGGGTACCTCCTGAGTCGAGGCGACGAGGTCGTGTACTCGGGCTCTGACACCGAATTCCGCGACATCTCGGCCACCGCGCCGAGTGGGAGCAACACCGTCGCGTACTCGGTGCGTGCGGTCGACTCCAAGGGTCGGGTGTCGCCACCCAGCGGCACCGAGTCGGTCGAGGTCGGGCCCGGCTGGGGGTTGTTCGCACAGGCCGCCTCCGCACTGCCTGAGTTGCTGCCAGCCTCGCCGTCCGACGAGGGCTGGAACGGAATGCGGTGTGAGACACGAATGGACGCTGTCCCGCCGGAGGAGGCAGCCGACGTGAACGGGTCGGGGGAACAGTTCTTGAAGGCCGGCTTCCGCTGCGTCGTGGAGGTCGACGGCGCCGAATACGATCTGTGGACTGACTTCTACGTCAGTCCGGAAGCCCTGAACAGTCGGATGGACGAGATCCGGACCTGGGACGGCGTGAGTTCGACGACCTGGCAGCACGGCCGCGCGATCAACGGTGGCGGTGGCGAGGACACCCGCTGGATGGGTATGTCGGTGGATTCGATTCCCGACCTCTACATCGAGTTGTCGGCTGTCGACAAGAGCACCACCGTGGAGGAATTGGCCCAGGTTGCCGACAGTCTTCCAGTGAACTGATACACGGTTCGGCGAAAACCCTCCACCGCGGACGCGCAGCCGATAACCTCGCTCCCGAGGACCGGCAATGAAGCCGTAGGGGGCGCCGCGTGGGTACATGGGTGGGGACTACACGATCGATGATCAGGACGGCGGTGACGCTGGCGGTGGTGATTGTCGCCGCGACCGCGTTGACCATGAGTCCGGCGATGGCGACCGCCCCACCGGGCTACAACGACCTGACCGATGTCTGGCCGACCGCGGCCCCGCAGGCGAGTTGCCGCGACGGTGACCGGGTCGAGACCGGCATCCAGGGTGAGGTGCCGCTCGAAGACCGTAAGTCAGGCCGCAGCACACAGGGTTACAACTGCAACATCGATCTCGTCGGCCGGTATCAGGGCCAGGGCGCCGGCATCGTCAGCGCGACCTACAAGAACTGCTCGTACACCGGCTCGACCTTCCCGACCAACTTTCTCGGACCCAACCCGGGTGTGCAGGTGCTCGACGTGTCGGATCCCAGCGCACCGAGATTGTCTGCGGTCCTGACCGAGCCGGCCATGGTCGGCGGTACGTGGGAGTCGTTGAAGGTCAACCAGAAGCGTGGATTGCTCGTCGGCACCGGCGTCGGGCTCCTCGAGGGTGCCGGGTACATCTCGGTCTACGACATCTCCCAGGACTGTGCACATCCGCGACTGTTGAACCGCGGCGCGGGTTCGCAACTGACGATGCCGATTCCCATCACCACGCACGAGGGCGACTTCTCGCCGGACGGCAACACATACTGGGTGACCGGAATCGCGCCGGGCTACGTCAGCGCGGTGGATCTCACCGATCCACGTAACCCGATGATCGTGTGGTCCGGGATCACCGGTATCGAGGCGCACGGGGTCGGTTTCTCACCCGACGGGAACACGCTGTATCTCTCGAATTTGCTGGGGCTGACGGTCATCGATGTCACCGCGGTCCAGAACCGAAAGCCGCGAACCATCGTGGCGCAGTTGATGCCGCACGTCGGCGAGAAGCTGTGGGCCGACGGGCAGATCACCCAACACACCATCTACGCCACGTACGACGGCACACCGCACGTCTTCTCTGTCGACGAGGGCGGCTCGGGTGGGGTCAAGCTGTTCGACGCGGTCGACTCCTCGAACCTGCGGCAGCGCAACGCACTCAAACTCGCGATCAATCTGCCCGAGAACGCGAATCGGTGGGCCCGCAGCACCACCGCGAACGGCGTGTTCGGCTACGACGCCCATTACTGCGCGATCGATCGGCCGGCCGACCCCACGGCCATGGCCTGCGGTTGGATTCAGTCGGGCATCCGGGTCTTCGACATCCGTGATCCGGATGACTTCAAAGAAATTGCCTACTACAACCCGCCTGCGCAGACGAGCAAGCATCTGCAACTGACCAATTCCATCCACGCACTGCTCGGGTCGATAGCGGCGCCCCCGATCATCGGGACCCTGGCGGTCGCGAGAGCGGTGCTGCAGGGTGATTCGCCGATCGACGGGATCATCAACGATCAGAGCTTGCTGGTCGGCGGCGATCTGTCCGCGGACTGGTGCCTGTCGCCACCGGAATTCCATGGCGATCAATTGTGGGTGACGTGCATGGACAACGGGTTCATGACCCTGCAACTCGATCCGGCGGCCTACCCGCTGACATGAACATCGCCCTACGCCAATGGCTCTGGCCGGTCATCGTGGCGGTCGTCGCCCTCGTCATCGGTCTGTGCGTCGGCCTTACCGTCGACGGCGGAGAGGGCGACGCGGTGCCGTCGCCGGTGGCCACCGGGGTCGACGTCGGCTTCGCCCAGGACATGTCCGCGCATCATCAGCAGGCGGTGATGATGTGCGACCTGGTGCCAGACGACGCTGCGCCGGACGTGCGTGGACTCGTCGCACAGATCCGTAGCGCGCAGTGGCGTGAGATCGGGCAGATGACGGGATGGCTGCAGATGCTCGACGCACCGTTGCAGGGCGCGGAACCGATGAGGTGGATGGGCGATGCCGGGCACGGTCACGGCGGCCAGACCGGGGGGATGCCCGGGATGGCCGATGGCGACGAACTCACAGCCCTGCATGACGCAACAGGCGTCGACGGGGAGATCTCGTTCCTGCAGTTGATGATCCGTCACCATCAGGGCGGGATCGACATGGCCGGACACGCGAGTCGCACAGTGGTGAACCCGGAGATCAGGCGCGCAGCAATCGCGATGGTGAAGAGCCAATCCGACGAGATTGCCGTGATGACGGTGATGCTGCAGCAGCGCGGCGGTGAGGCCTTGCCCTACCCGGTCTGACTTCCGACTAGGCCGATGCCGCCGCCGAGCGTGCCGAAGTTGGCTCGCTCACCCGGCGAGGTGGCGGTCACTCGGGTTTCGGTGCGCTCTCCGCCTCGTGGGCCTCGACGTCGCCGGCCCGTTTGTCCAGCGGATCCACGCCGTCGACACCTTCGAGCACCGTGAACTCCTGCTCGGCCTTCGCAACGAAGCCCTTGGCTTCTTCTTTGATCTTGTGCACCCAGTCCGACATGTTTCAACGCTCCCTGCTACTTCGCAGGCGCCTGTGCGGCACCTTCGGTCAGCTTACTGGTGAGCGTTCGCGGGATCTGAGTCAATGCGCGATGAGCGGCTGCTCCTGATCCCAGACACCCAAGAGTTCGGTGATGATGTCCACCGCCATACCGAGCCCGCCGAGGTGGCTCTCACCGGTCATGGTGAATAGCTTGGCGTCGGGGAGCAGGTGCACCATGTGTTCGCCGTGAGTGTGCGGGATGATGTGGTCGCGGTCGCCATGCCACCAACGGACCGGTCCGGTGATGTCGCCCACCGAGAAGCCCCAATCCCTGGCGAAGACAACAACATCGGCGAACGGCGCTTCCATCTGTTTGCGGCCACCGTTGAGCAGGTCATCGAGGAACATCGCCTTGAACTCTGGCCGTTGCAACAGTTCTCTGTCCGCGGCGGGGGACAGGCGGCCGTAGATGGCGATGGCCGGTTCGGCGATCGGGCGTGCCACCCGGACGAATGAACTGAGGACTCGTCCGATCGGTGCCCCGATGACCGGCAACATCGGCGCGAGGAACTTGCCCAGCACCATCGCGCCGCCGTCGACCGCGTCGGGTCCCACGGTCGGAGCCACCCCACCGAGGATGCCGGTGACCACCACCCGTTCGGGCATCGCACGAGCGACCCCCAGGGCGTACGGACCGCCGCCGGACAGCCCGATCACGGCGAAGCGGTCGATGCCGAGGGTGTCTGCGACAGTCGCGAGGTCGTCAGCGAACGACAGCACGTTGGGGTAGCTGTACGGCGTGGACGAACCCACACCCGGGCGATCGAGTCCGATGAGCCGGATGTCATGCCGTTCGGCGTAGACGCGGGCTTCGAGCGGGATCTGTCGGCGGGCACCAGGGGTGCCGTGGAGCCAGAAGACGGCGCGTCCGGTCGCGGAACCGAACTCGGCAAACCCGATGCGCCTGCCTTCGCCCACGGCAACGCTGCCTTCGAGCTTGGGACGGTCGATGTCGATCACCTTCCCAGGATGGCACTGAAAACGACCGCGGTGGTCCGATTCGCGTCCGATGTGTGTCGAGCTCCGCGCTCAGCTGATCAGTCACCGGTCGTGGTCAGGACGAGCTTTCCGTGATCGAGGCCGGGCCGCTGGTGCGTCGAGCGCAGCAACAGGATCGCGCAGAAGGCGGCCGAGATGGCGCTGACGATCCCGCCGATGATCAGCGGCGCCCGCGGATCGGTGACCTCGGCGAGCCACCCGAGCAGGGGACTCCCGATCGGGGTGCCACCCAGGAAGCACAACATGTAGATACCCATGACCCGGCCGCGCATGTCTGATTCGACCGAGAGTTGCATGATGTTCATCGCTGCCGTGCTGAACATGATGTTGGCGATACCGACCGGGATCAGCATCACGGCCACCAGCCAAAACGTGGGCATGAATCCGACGATGACCTCGGCGATACCGAACGCGAAGGCCCCCACCAGGAACTGGCGGACACGTGCCGGTTTGGTTCGCCGTGCGGCCACCACGGCTCCGCCCAGGGTGCCGATGGCGAGCATCGTCGACAACAATCCGTAACCGCCGGCCGAACCCTCGAAGGTGTTGGCCGTGAGCAGCGCGAGCGAGAGCGGGAAGTTCAGCCCGAACGTCGCGACCATGAACACTGTCGCGAGCACCACCACCAGATGGCGATGACGCCGGACGTACCGGATGCCGCTGCGGATCGATCGATCGCGAATGGCTTTGGCGCTGCGCATCAGTTCGCTGCTGCGCATCGCCAGTAGCGCGAGGATGACGGCGATCGAACTCCCGGCGTTGATGAGGAAGACAGGGCCGGTGTCGATGAGGGTGATCAGGAGTCCGGCCAGCGCAGGGCCGACGATCCGCGCGAGGTTGAACGTCAGCGAGTTCAACGCCACCGCGTTGGGTAACTGCTCGACTCCGACCATCTCGATGGTGAAGGACTGCCGGACCGGGGCGTCGACCGCCGAGATGCACCCGAGGGCGAACGACAGCGCGTAGACCAGCGGCAGGTTCGCCGCACCACTGACGTCGATGACGCCGAGGAGCAGCGCGCACAGCGCCATCGCGACCTGGGTGCCGATGAGAAGTTTGCGTTTGTCGAACCGATCGGCGAGGGCGCCCGCGGGAAGCGAGAGAATAGCGGTGGGTCCGAACTGCAGAGCCATCACGATCCCGACCGCCACACCACTGCCGCCGGACAACTCGAGGACCAGCCAATCCTGGGCGATGCGCTGCATCCAGGTGCCCGTCAGCGACACCACTTGGCCGCCGGCCCACAGCCGATAGTTCCGCACCCCGAGGGATGAGAACATCAACGGCAGCTGCACATCACCAGTTTAGTTGCGACGTGCAAACTAATTCGAATCGCTCCCCAGCACGCCGATGATGGGTTGTTGTGGCGGCGCCGACCTCGGCTGATGTTCGCCACAACGACCCATTTCCGGAGGGTGCCGGAGGAGCGTCAGCCGATGAGGGTCTCGATCGGCTCTTTCGCGAAGTACAGCACGAACAAGCCGGCCACCACCCACAGCAGCGGATGAATCGTTCGTATCCTGCCGCGCGCGGTGGCCAGGACGACCCAGGTGATGAAGCCGACGCCGATGCCGTTCGCGATCGAGTAGGTGAACGGCATGACGACGATTGTCAGGAAGCAGGGGAGCGCGTAGTCGAAGCGGGTGAGGTCGATGTCGCGCACCTGCGAGATCATCATCGCTCCGACGACCACGAGCGCCGGCGCGGCCGCTTCGAGGGGAACCACCGAGTACAGCGGGGTGAAGAACATCGCGATCAGGAACAGCACGCCGGTGACCACGTTGGCGAGCCCGGTGCGGGCACCCTCCGCGATACCCGATGCGGATTCGACGAACACCGTGTTCGATGATGCCGATCCGACGCCGCCGGCGATGGCACCGGTGCCCTCGACGACCAGCGCCTTGCCGATGTTCGGCAGGTTGCCGTCCTTGTCGGCCAACTCGGCTTCTTTGCCCAGGCCGGTCATCGTGCCCATGGCGTCGAAGAAATTGGACAACACCAGGGCGAACACGAGCACCGACGCCGACAGGACACCGATCCTGGTGAACGCCCCGAACAGGTCGACGTCCCCGACAAGGCTCAGGTCCGGCAGATCGCCGACCGAGGACGGGATATCCGGGATGTTGAGGCTCCAGCCCTTGCTGTCGTCGACGGATGGGCCGAGGTCGGCGAACGCCTGCACGATCATCGCGACAACGGTGGTGACGACGATGCCGATGAGCAGGCCACCGCGGACCTTGCGCACCACGAGGATGCCCATCAGCAGCACCCCGAACACGAAGATCAGGGTCGGCCAGGTCGCGATGGAGTTGTTGATGCCCAGGCTCACCGGGACGTTTGTGCCTGCGACATCGGGGATCCGTTTGACGAAACCTGCGTCGACGAAGCCGATGAACGCGATGAACGCGCCGATACCGGCTGCGATGGCCGCCTTGAGTTCGCCGGGTATCGCCCGGAACACCGCGGTTCGGAAACCGGTGACCGCGAGCAACACGATGATGATGCCGTCGACGACGACCAATCCCATTGCCTCAGGCCAGGTGACCTGTGGCGCGATGGACACCGCCAGCAAGCTGTTGATACCCAGGCCTGCAGCGATGGCGAACGGATAGTTGGCGACGAGCCCGAAGACGATCGACATGATGCCGGCGACCAGCGCCGTGACCGCGGCGACCTGCGCCAGCGGCAGCACATTTCCGAGGACGTCGGCGTTCTTGGCGTTACCGGGCACGCCGCCGATGATGATCGGGTTCAGGACCACGATGTAGGCCATCGTGAAGAACGTGACGAGACCGCCGCGCACCTCGCGGGCGAGCGTCGAATTGCGTTGGGTGATCTTGAAATAGCGGTCGATCGCGGACTGTGGTCCGGACTGTTCGGTGACCTTGTCGCTGCCGGTCGTCATCTGGTGCCGCGTCCCTCCCGACTCGACCGACGATGGCCGAGACCGACTCGTTCGAGATCGTACAAACCCCTACCGGTCGAGCACAATCGTCGAGCTGGTGTGCGGGTCAGCTCTCGGCGTCGCGGCCCTGTCTACTGCGCCGATAGGCGACTTCGCGAATCGACGAGAGCCAGCTCGGTCCTGGGCGGACACTGCGGGTGGTGTTCATGGTGGGGTCGAAACCGATGTCCGGAAAGTCCGATTCATCGGCGGTGGCAATGAGTTCGACGCGGGCCAGCGGGAAGAAAGGGGTATGTCCTTGCGTCTGTTCGAGCTCGAAAATCAAGCCGCGGTGACCGATGCGGCGTGCGATCTGGTCCGTCGCAATACTTATGTCCGTCTGCTCCCGCACGAGCCGAGCCCGCAACCACCAGGATGTACCGCGGTGGTCGAGCGGTTGCAGCGTGCTCAGGACCGCGGTGTCCACCGACCGCGCCGGGAACGGAATGGTCTTACGCCAGCCGGTCCCGCCTAGTGCGCTGGCCAGCAGCAGGTCCCAGGGGGTTTCATCGCCTTCGTGCGGCTCCATTCGAACCGCGAGCCCGATGACATCGGGTAAGGAGCCGGGGACGCCGACA
Organism: Williamsia soli; assembly: GCF_017377795.1. GTDB lineage: Bacteria > Actinomycetota > Actinomycetes > Mycobacteriales > Mycobacteriaceae > Williamsia > Williamsia soli. Next base: position 54,558 of record NZ_JAFRDR010000006.1, read on the forward strand.
CCCTTGGATACCCGGGCGATCACGGGGCCGGTCTCGACCGGCAGGCCGACGTTGTCAGACGCGGTGCGCGTCAGGGTCCCGGTGGCCAGGACGCCATGTGGATGGAAGAGGCGGGCGCCCCGGATCGCGGCCCCGGCCCTGATCGGGAAACCGGCCAATTCGGCAGCTCTCATGGCTCTCCTCGGCCCGAAGGTGGGCTGCTCGAAGGTGATTTCTGAGGGCGCATACCCGGATCTGGGCGTCGCGAAACCAGAACGTGATCTGATGTGAGTGGTTTACGCCACCTGTCCGGGGGGCATTAGGTGTTCGGACCCGCCGCCAAGAAGTCGCGTCGGCGTCGCGCAGCAGGTCAATCGCGAGGAGCGAATAAGATGGTCGCAGCCCAGCCAGTCCCGGCAATTCTCGACACCGACACAACCGATCCGGTCGATGAAGCACTCGAGATCTATCAGTCGATTCGAGTGCCGGCTGGAGTGTATGCGCCGCAAGAGGATTCGTTGTTGCTGCTGACTGCGTTGGCCGAGTGTGAACTGGTGGCCGGCCGTCGCGTTCTGGATCTGTGTACCGGTAGTGGCGTTTTGGCGGTCGGGGCAGCCGTTCTCGGGGCTGCCCGCGTCAGTGCCTACGACATCGCGCCGAGGGCTGTGCTGGCCACCCGCGCCAACGCCGCCGCCGCCGGTGTGGTCGTCGATGCCCACAAAGGATCGCTCCATGAGGCGCTCGACGCCGGTCCCTACGATGTGGTCGTGTCGAATCCGCCGTACGTGCCCGCCGACACCCTGTCGGACGCCGGTGTCGGACTGACCCGGACCTGGCACGGCGGCCGCGACGGACGGTCGTTGCTCGACCCGCTGTGTGTCTCGGCCCCGGATCTGCTCGCCCCGGGCGGGACGATGCTCCTGGTGCAGTCGGAGTTCTCCGACGTCGACCGTTCCCTGATCGGCTTGCGGGCCGGCGGCCTTCGCGCCGAAGTGGTTGCCCGTCAGAAGATCCCGTTCGGACCCGTGTTGAATGCGAATGCCCGCTGGCTCGAGGTGCTCGGTCGGCTGGAGCCCGGTCGCCGGGAAGAGGAACTGGTCGTGATCAGGGCCGACAAGGCTCGGGCAGACGAGTACGGGCGGCGTTCGTAGATGACCGCAGCGGACCGTCCGTCCGAACGTCGCCCGACCACTCACATCCGGGTGGTGGCGGGCGGTCCGATCATGGTCGACGGTCCGGTGAGCATCGAGATGCCTGACGGCACCGTTGTCGAGTCGGATCGGTTCACGGTTGCCCTGTGTGCGTGTAAGCGCAGCAAGAACTATCCACTCTGCGACACCAGTCACCGGCGCAAGAAGGCGCTCCCGCAACGGGACTGATCGACTCGAGTTCTACGAGCCGGACCGCTTCAGTCGACCGGGATGAGCAACGAGCTGCGGCCTTCACGCCAGGCCGCCATCAGCAGGTCCGCCAGCTTGTCTTCGAGGTATCCGAACGCCCGGATCCCGAACACCACGTCCGACTCGAGTTCCGGTTCGCGTGCCAGCAGGTCACCGACGACCTCGTGGCGCATGAGTTGCTCGTGAACGGCGTCGGCTTCGACGTGCTCGCGGTAGAACCGTACGCAGGCCTCCGGCGCGCCCATGCGTTCGAGTGCGTCCATCAGCCGCCGCGAGCCGGGCGACGACGTTATCTCGGTGGCCGCGAAGTGTCCGATCGTCGCGCCGCGGAGAGAGCGGTGCAGACCGATCATCGACATCAGGTTGACCAACGCAAGAGATTCGCCGGGAACGTGGTCGATGTAGGCGAGGTAGCCGGAGTCGAGGCCAGCGGCGGTGAGGAGGTCGGCGAAGAGTTGCTGGTGCAGGTTCTCGCCTTTTCCGCCCCCGAACTCGTCGAACTCGACCGCCACGAACGAAGCCTTCGCCTGCCCGGTCAGTCGCGGGATGGCGAACGCGTGTGGGTCGGCCTCTTTCAAGTGGTAGATCGAGCGATGGACGAAGGTCTCCCGCATCTGTTCCCAGGTGCCTTCGTCGCGCAGGTAGAAAGATGGCCCGTCGCCTTCGCCCGGTTCGATCGACAACGCTTCGATCTCCGCGGTGGCGTCGTCACCGGCCTCGATGTCGGCGCGCAGGGCACCGAGAAAGACCTGCTCGAGTTGCGCTCGGAACCGGAGGATGTCCAGGTTCCACTCCCACTCGTCGTCGACGTCGGAGAAGCCGCGGTAGTGCAGTTCGTAACAGATGTAGAGCGCGAGCTGCAGATCCTTGCCGTAGGCGTGGGTGTCCCAGGCGCTCTGGCTGACGTTGGGCAGTTCCCAGGACGTCGTGGGTGTTCCGGCCAGCGCGTCGGTCACTGCCGACGACAAGGGCCCGCACGGCGCGGGCAGTGTGCGGGTGATCGGGCTCAGAGAGGAGGTCACAGTGCTCAGCTACCCGGTCGGAGGTTGCTGGAAACGTTCAGCGCCATGCGAACACCGGCTGTTCGAACTCGGCGACGCGGGTGGCGCGGCCGCCGAGGACCACTTCGGCGAACTGGTACATCACAGCGCCGGTCGGGGCGTGGATCAGCGATCCCACCAGTGGCATCTGGATGACCGGGCGCTCGGATTCGGGGATGTCGATGAAGCGCGGCGTGACCCGTAGGTCGGCCATCGGGATGAAGAAGAGTTGCGCGACCTCGCCCGGATTGGGGGTGGTCTCCCTGTCGGGTCCGGCCCAGCAGACGATCGGGGTGATGACGTACCCCGACCTGGTGACGTAGTCGTCGAGTCGCCCCAGCACGTCGGCCCGATCCACCTTCACGCCGAGTTCTTCGTGGAGTTCGCGGAGCGCTGCGGTCGCGTAGTCCTCGCCGGGTTCGATGCGACCGCCGGGCAATGCGAACTGGCCGGGGTGCTCACGCATCTTCGACGGTCGTTTGGTGAGCCAGATACCGTGTTCGCCGTTGCGGCTCGTCACGGCGATCACCACTGCGGCGCCGCGGGCCCCGTCGAGTGGTGCGGTGGTGTGGTCGAACTCGTCGAGGCGCCGGACGATCGAGGCGCGTAGCTCCTCGGGGCTGTCCTGGCCTGCGCCGGTGGTGGTGATGCCGCTCATGCACTTCACAATGCCGTACGGTCCGGTCACCTGCTCAGGTGGCGTCGGTGAGTGGTCGTCAGTCGTCCTTGTGACTGACGATGTTCACGACGTTCCCGTCGGGCGCCCGGACCAGGAATCGGCGTACACCCCATTCCTCGGTGGTCAGCGGGTGCACGATCTCGAACCCGCGGCGAAGGGCGTCTTCGTAGGCTGCGTCCACGCCGTCGCCGACGTGCACCGAAATCACCGAGTCGGCCGGGGAGGTGGCGTCCCGCGTCACCAGTTGGACCGCTGCGCGGCCGTCCGGCGATTGGAAGTGCGCGACCCAGCCGAGATCGAACGCCTCGACACCGAGCCCCAGGAAGTCTGTGTAGAACTCACGGGCCTCGGGGATGTCGGGAACGGACAGATTGGCGACAATGCCGGTGGGTTGCATGAAGGCTCCTCGAATCGGTTGCGGGACGCTCTCATTCTTGTCTCGGTGACAGGGAAAAACAGCGGCCCCGCGGATCTGGATTGCCATCAGGTATCGGTCGATACCCTCGGTCGCATGGAATCGTCGTCGTGGTCGCCCAGCCGGTTGGGCATCGTTCGGGGCAAGCGCATCGTGGTCACGGGGGCCACGAACGGCATCGGGTTCGCGACCGCGAGAGCGTTGGCGGGCGCAGGCGCCAACGTCGTGCTGGCGGTTCGCAATGCGCAGCTGGGCACCGAACGAGCAGCCGAGATGGGCGGGATCACCGAGGTGGCCCAGGTGGACCTCGCTGAGCTGTCGTCGGTGCGCAGGTTTGTCGACCAACTCGACGGTGAGGTCGACATCCTGATCAACAACGCCGGAATGGTCCCGCAACACCGCACCTCGACGGTGGACGGATTCGAGGCCGCGATCGGCACCAACTTTCTCGGTCCCTTCGCCCTGACAAACCTGCTGCTGCCGCGGGTGCGGGAGCAGGTTGTCCTGGTCGGATCGAACGCCCACCGGAACGCGACGATCGATCCCGAGGACCTTCATCTCCGGCAGGTGAAGTGGCGTATCTCGCGCTCGTACGCGCAGTCGAAGCTCGCGGTGATGCTGTGGGGTCTCGAACTCGATCGGCGGCTGCGGGTGGGCGGGTCGTCTGACACCGCCATGCTGTCCGACCCCGGGTGGGCGGCATCGAACATCTCGAACAAGCCCCGGCTGGGCGTGGTCCACAAAGTGGTGCAGGCTGCGGCCAACACGTTCGCCAACGACATCGACGCCGGTGCCGCCCCTACGCTCTATTGCCTCACCGAACCGATCCCGCCGGGGTCCTATGTCAGCGTCGACGGTCTGCGTGCACTCCGCGGAGTGCCCGTCCTCTACGGGCGGTCGGCGGTGGCGTGCGATTACGAACTCGCCGGTCGACTGTGGGCCTCAGCAGAGAAGGAAACGGGCACGTCATACCCGTTGTGACCGAATCCGCGTACGTTGGCACACATGGCAGATGCAACCGTGACAACAGTTGATTCCGGACCGAAGAAGGTTTCGCGCAAGGTCGTGGTGAACGCACCGGCCGCCGAGATCTTCGCGCTGGTGGCGAATCCACACCGACATCCCGAACTCGACGGGTCGGGCACCGTCCGTGACACCCCCGTGAAGGGACCGGACCGCCTCAGCTCGGGCGCGAAGTTCAGCGTCGGGATGAAGCAGTTCGGCGTTCCGTACAAGATCACCTCGACGGTGACCGCTTTCGAGGACAACCGGGTCGTCGAATGGCAGCACCCGCTCGGGCACAAGTGGCGTTGGGAGCTCCAGGAGACCTCGCCCACCACAACCACCGTGGTCGAGACGTTCGACTACTCGACGGCCAAGGTCCCGCAGATGATCACCGTGATGGGCTTCGACAAGAAGAACGGTGAAGGGATCAGCGGCACGTTGAAGGCGTTGGCTGCTCGCTTCGCCTGACCGGGGCGGGAAATCGGGGTCAGTTGTCGGGGGTGTCGATCTCTTCGTACCGTTTGCGAAGGCGATCGCGAATGTCGTCCGCCGAGTACGCATTTCGCTGCCGTTGATCGCGCGCGACGAGCACGCCGCTCGCCGCGACCCCGACGACCCCGGCCAGTCCGATCCACTTCCACGCATTGCCCACACCGGTGAGACTATCGCCGATGTGTGGTGCTGCGTAAGTCATGCCGATCCGTTTAGTCTTTGGGGGTGCATCCCCACAGGCCACCTCCCATCTCTCTCGAGCAGGCGTTGGATCAGGCGAGAACAGGCGACATCTGGCTGTTTCGCGGTCGCTCAGGGCCGGATCGAGCGATTCAGACGCTCACCAACAGCCCGGTCAACCACGTCGCCATGACCGTCGCGATCGATGATCTGCCGCCGTTGATGTGGCATGCCGAACTCGGGAACAAGCTCACCGATATGTGGACGGGCACCAATCACCGCGGGGTGCAGTTGAACGACGCGCGCGAGGCCGCGCTGCAATGGATGGAGAAGTACGGGCAGCGTTGCTGGCTACGGCAGCTCACGCCGTACGCACAGCGCGAGCAGGAGGATCTGCTGCTGAAAGTCATCGCAAAGATGGACGGCACTGCATTTCCCACCACTGCCCGGCTGGCCGGTCGCTGGTTCCGGGGTCGAGTTCCGACAGCAAACGATGTCACCAGAGGAATCCCCGTTCTCGACAAGAAGGTTCGTCAGACCGTCGAGAAGAGGAATCAGAAAAAGCACAACGCCGGACTGGAGACCGCTTATTGCGCCGAGGTGGTGGCAATGACCTACGAGCACATGGGCTTACTCGCGACCGAGAAACACGCGAATTGGTTCGACCCCGGAAAGTTCTGGAGCGGCGATACGCTCCCATTGGCCCCCGGGTATGCCCTCGGTACGGAGATCGCCGTCGAGCTCCGATAGGTGATCTCTGACGACGCTCGGCTCTGGGATTCTATTGCCGGCGACTGTTCGCCCACTCCAGGACCCGGTCGACGGGCCAGGTGGTCACGATGCGATCGGCGTCGATGCCGAGGCGGGTGGCGCGCTCGCAGCCCAGTTCTTTGAAATCGAGTTGGCCAGGGGCATGCGCATCGGAGTCGATGGCAAACAGGCAGCCGAGGTCGCGGGCCAGTTCGATGAGTTCATCGGGTGGGTCGACCCTTTCGGGCCGCGAGTTGATCTCGACGGCCGTGCCTGATTCGGCGCAGGCCTCGAAGACCGCACGAGCGTCGAACTTCGACTGCGCCCGCTGGCCGCGGCCGCCGGTGACGAGTCGCCCGGTGCAGTGCCCCAGGACATTCACGCGGGGATCGAGCGCTGCCGCGACCATGCGCCGGGTCATCGGCCCGGCATCCATCTTGAGTTTCGAATGTACTGATGCCGTGACGATCTCGAGCTGGTCGAGCATCTCGTCGGTCTGATCCAGCGAGCCGTCGTCGAGGATGTCGACCTCGATACCCCGCAACAACCGGAACTGGTCACCGAGGGCGCGGTTGAGCTTGTCCACAACCCCGAGCTGTTCGGTGAGCCGCTCGGCGGACAGGCCGTTGGCGACGGTCAATCTGGGGGAGTGATCGGTCAGCGCCATCCAGTCCTGGCCGAGGTCGATGGCGGTGCGGACCATCTCGATGATGGGTGAGCCGCCGTCGCTCCAGTCCGAGTGGGTGTGCAGATCGCCGATGGTGGCGGTGTACAACTCCTCGCCACCCTCGGCAAGGGCGCCGATCTCTTTGTCCTGCAGCGACTCCAGGTACTCGGGTAGCTCGCCGTGTACTGCTTGGGTGATGACCGCCGCCGTTGACTTGCCGATCCCGGTCAGCTCGGTGAGCCGGCCGCTGTCGACGCGGGCCGCCAGATCGTCGTCGGAGAGCTTGTCGACCACCTTGAGCGCCTTGCGGAAGGCTTCCACTCGGTAGGTGCCTGCGCGGGAGCGTTCGAGTAGCAGTGCGATGCGGCGCAGCGACTCTGCTGCGGTGACGGGTGCGGTCAGTGGCGATACGGACTTCACCTCACCAGCTTGCCACTGTCGGAAGTCTTGCCGGAAGGGGTGGTATCGACAGGGGTGGGGTCGGTGTCGTCGGAGTCGTTGTGCATTCCGTCCACGCGCGGAATCCATTCGAGCCAGCTCGGGAACCACCAATTCGCCTTGCCGAGGATCTCCATCGTCGAGGGGACCAGCAGCAGGCGCACGATGCTGGCGTCGATCAGCACCGCGACCGCCAGCCCGACGCCGAGGATCTTCAGGCTGCGGTCGGGTAGGAAAGCCAGCGAGAGGAAGACGCAGATCATGATGAGGGCCGCGCAGGTGATGACGCGCGCCGTGCTGGCCAGTCCCTCCGCCACCGACGTGGTTGCATCGCCGGTCTTCTCGTATCGCTCCTTGATCCGGGACACCAGGAACACCTCGTAGTCCATCGCCAACCCGATGGCCGTGACGAACAGCATCATCGGTACCCAGCTGTCGATCGGGCCCGCCCGTCCGACACCGAATATCGATGCACCCCAGCCCCACTGGAAAATCGCCACGATGACGCCGTACGCGGCACCGAGGGAGAGCACATTGACGATCACGGCCTTGACCGGGACGACGATCGACCGGAATGCCAGGACCAGGAGCAGGAACGCTGCCGCGAGCACGGCCGCGATCGACCACGGGAGCAGATCCAGGGTGACTTCCGCGTAGTCGATGGAACCGGCGGTGATGCCTGTGATCTGTACCGACACATCGGAGTTCGCGTCGACCGCCTCCGGGATGATCTCCGATCGCAGCCGATTGACGAGATCGGTCGTCGCCTCGTCCTGTGGTCCGCTCTTGGGGATCACCGTCATCACCGCGATCTCCGACCCATCGGTGACCCCGACCGGGACGACCGGGGTGACGCCGTTGTCGATGACGTCAGGATCGGCGGCTATTCGTTCGGAGAGCGTGGTGAGCGTCGCGGCGGGATCACGGCCCTCCGGGTACTTCGCCACGACGATCAGCGGACCGTTCGCCCCGATCCCAAACCCCTCGGTGACGTAGTCGTACGCGACTCGTGTGGTTGCTTCCGTCGACCGGTTGCCGGCATCGGAGAAGCCCAACCGCATCTGGAATGCCGGTATCGAGAGGATCACCAGGACCAGCACCGCGCCGACGACCCCGACCCAGGGCCGCTGCTGGATCTTCTGGCTCCACTTCTGCGCCCAGACGCCCTCCAGCGCCCGGTCCGGATCCTTGCCGCGGCGTTTGCGCAGCCAGTGCAGAGACAGTCGGTTCACACGGGTGCCGATGACCGAGAGCAGGGCCGGGAGCAGTGACATCGAGGCGACCAGCGTGCCGAGAATGCCGATGATGGCGGCGAAGGTGAGCGCGGGACCGAGTTCGCCGCCGGAGATGAGGATGCCGCACATCGCGATGATGACGGTGCACCCGGCGAACAGCACTGAACGGCCGGCACGTTGCATCGCGACCGTCACAGCCCGCTCGGGGTCGAGGCCCTCGTGCAGTCCTGACCGGAAGCGGGTGACGATCAGCAAGGCGTAGTCGATCCCCACGCCGATGCCGAGGATCAATGTCACCGAGATCGCAAAGTTCGGGATGTTCATAAAGTTCTGGACGATGAACAATATCGACGCCCCGACGCCGACCCCGAAGAGCGCCGACAGGATCGGGAGACCAGCTGCCACAACCGATCCGAAAGCGACCAGCAGAATGATGAGCGCGAGTAGCACGCCGACGCCCTCGGCGGCCCCGCTCGGCGGTTGCTCGTCGAAGCGGGGATCACTGAACTCGACTCCGACGCCGGGTATCTCGGTCTTGTCGGCGATCGTCTTGATGCTGTCGACGCGATCTTGCACCTCGGAGTCGGTGCCGGTGCCGAGGTCGAGGGTGGTCACCGATATCCGGCCGTCCTGCGAGATCTGCGCGCCGGGCGCATAGGGATCGCCGACGGTGACGTCAGGTGAGGAATCCCTGATCTCGTCGACCAGGCCGTTCACGGCCTCGGTGACCTCCGGATTGCGGACACCGCCGGGTACCCCCGGGACCGCCGCGATGACGATTTGTCCGGCCGTCGCCTCGTCGCCTTGCCCGGCGTTCTCGAGTAGCTGGCCGGCCTTGCCCGACTCGGTCCGGAGGTCGTTGGTGAAGGTTGTCGTGGTGGGGCCCGCCCACATGGTCGCCGCCGCGATGGCCGCGATGAGGACCACCACCCAGGCCCCGATGACAGACCAGCGCCTGCGAATGATGAATGCGATGTAACGGTCCATGTCGTGCTCCCCGGGCAGTGGTCGAGTGGACGTCTCTCATCATTGCCCTGTTCGGAGGGCAGCGATATCAGGATTGACCCTGATATCTCCCTGAACTCATCGGTGGATCACACGGTAGACCCGCGTGCGTCGGATGTCTCCCCTCGTCGCGGTCTTGTCCGCCCATCGGGGGACACGCACTGTCACCCAGCAGAACCCCTGATCGGCGGGTATGTGCGGGCCGATTTCGGGCGCATCGTTGTCTCATCACCGCACCACGAGGTGAACAGCCACTCGAGACAAAGGAACGACGATGAAAGCCTCACAGCTCACCCCCGCCCAGACTCGCCTTCGCACCCGGGTGGCCGCCGCCGCCATCGGCGTTGCGGCCGCCGGCGGAATTGTGGCTGCCGGTGCGGGTGCAGCTCATGCCGGCACGGTGCCGGTGACGAACCCTTCCGAGCCGTCGGTCGCCATGACGATCACCAACCACACCGACAAGACCGAGCACCTCGGAGACTCCGGGCCCAACGGTGGCCAATGGGTCCAGGCTCCCCAGCGCGAGCTCGCACCCGGCGCCTCCGAGACCGTCGTGGCCGTCGCGCCGGGGCAGACCTCGCTGACGGTGAACGTCAATTACCACGTAGGACTGTTCGGCCCGACCGCCGACTACTCGATCGAGAACATGGCCGGCAACACCAATCTGATCAACACCGGGGTCTACAACAACAACTCCGGCCACTACATGATCGACGCCAACATCGCATCGTCCTTCCCGAACGCCAACGTCACCTACGACCTGGTCTGAACAACCAGGTAGGGCGGTGCTACCGCCCAGCCCGTCTGGGCGGCAGCACCGTTCGCTTTCACACTATGGAGTTGTCAAAGAAGCATGCGCGGTCCCGACGTCGGTCGGGTGCGGCAGGACTTGAAGCAATCAGTGCTATGGGGTCGAGGGTCGAGGCGTGGGGTCAGGCTGCGAGTGTCATGGTGCGGCGGTTGTATGCGGGTAGGGGTCTTCGGAGTGGGTCTATCTCGGCGGGCGGGATCAACCACGGATGACCATCGCTACCCATCTCGATCTCCCAGTGTCAATTGTTCGCTTCGGGCTAGGCCTTGATGCGCGCTCTTCGATCGTCACGTGGTCGCTGCGCGCCCGCGTTCCTCACTGCATCCCGCGCGGCCCATCCCTGCGCTCACGGACTCCTCGCGAATGATGATGGCTTTGCGGACAAGTCCCGTGAACAGTCGTTTCGGCGGGCTCATGTCGATCGGCACCTCTTGGCCGTCCAGGGTGATCGAGCTGATGGTCGAGTCACACGCCAGCATGGCGGCGGTGGCTTCGGTGATCGGACCCATCCACTCGAGCGACGCCCGGTTCGGATGGTCGGCCGGCACCGATACATTCACTTCGGTCCGCGGCGCCGAAATGAACCCATCCCCGCCGCCCCCACCGCAATCGAGCAGCTGGTGAAAAGCGTCCGCCCGGATCTGTGTCTTGCTCCGCGGATCCTTGGAACCATCAGGCTGGGGCCGAGGTTTACTCCAGAAGCTCAGTGCCGAGTGCACCTTCTCGGCGATCTGCGCGTCCACATCGAACCGGCCGACCAGGCGACCTTCACTGACCTCGAAGTCAAAGCTGTTGAGCGAAGGGTCTTCTGCCGGCGGTGGGCCGCCGGTGTCGTGCGCGGTCTGGTTGCCGAGGCCGCGAGCTAATTTCTCGATCTCGGTCGGTGGCGCGCCGGAGATGACGTGAGACAGGAGTGTGCTCTCGTGCCCGGTTCGTTCCTCCGCCGTTACTCCCACCTCGGAGCGCCCATCGATGTGATGGAGTCCCTTGACTATCGCGTCGACGTGCTCGGTCGACAGGAATCCACACACTGACAACTGATGCTCCGTTGCATTACGCAACGTGATCAGATCCTTCACCAGCCGCAGTACGCCCGCCGAATCATCAGGCGCCTTCGGCTCAATCAGAGCGTCGACTGAATCGAGAACACTCATTGCACAACACCTCCCACGAGAAACCAACAAGGATCAGTCGGCGGCATCTTCCCGGGAAGGGGGCATGTATCCAGATTCGTCATCAGTGGGGCCGACTGCGTCCAATGTAACCCGTCGAACATATGTACGCAAGGGGTGTGTTGGATCAATTTCGCTGATGCGCAACATCTTTCGCCATTCAAAGGAACGTCGTAGATCTGGCGACCACAGCGTACCGAAGCCGTCTGACATCGAGAATGTCAATCAAAGTTGAGGCAATACCAGCCGCACCGCGTGGTCGACGACGGCGTCGAGATCGTCTCCGAGGTTGCCGTTCAGCCATTCCTGCGCGAGTTCGGCCATCGCCCCGGTGTACATCGAGGCACCAACCCGTGCGGCGACCGGATCGGAGGTCGGTTGGACGTGTCCGCTCTCGGTCAGGACGACGTCGCGCAGCAGGTCCTGGGTGAGCGCGCGACGCGCGGTCAGCACGGGGTTGGCGCGGGCATCGGTGAAGAGGATGCGTCCACGTCTCGGGTCGATGGAGCTGAACCCCAGTACGGCCTTGATGCCTGCGTGGGTGCGCGCGCGAACGGAAGGGCCGGCTGCGGTGATCGCCCGCTCGACATCGGTCGCGAGATCGAGTGCAACCCGGTCGTAGACGGCTCCCAGTAGCTCGCCGGTGTCGGTGAAACTCTCGTAGAAGTAGCGGGTGTTGAGCTCGCACTCGCGGCACACCGACCGAACGGACAACGCGGCTTCGCCACCGGATCCGAAGAGCGCGAACGCCGCATCGACGAGTAATGCGCGTCGTTCTGTGCGGCGGTCGTGCAACGGGACGCCGGCCCATCGGGTGGGGGAGGACATCACCACACCATAGATCGTTCGGGGTTTCTTCGGTCAAGGTCTGGTCACGGCCGTCTCCAGAACCTATTCTGGTCACAGACGTAGCCAAACCACCGCGGAGGATTGATCTCATGTTGCCGGTCTTGCCCCACCAATTAGCTGGTCACTGGCTCAATCAGCGCTTCGACGACAACATCCGCAAGAACTACTTCCGCGGAATGGACTTCGCGGGCCCGGAGGGTGACCCGGGCTGGTTCGGACCCGGTAGCGCAGTTTGGCACGTGCATTCGCACACGTCGGTGTTGATCTTCGGGCTGCAGTGCGCATCCTACCTCGAGCGGCTCGATCCCAGTATCTTCTGGATGGGTATGCACCACTCGCGCCTCGTGGAGAAAGACGACGACGGCGAGGCGACCGGTCGGCTTGATCCGGCCGGGATCGCGGTGCGGTTGGGTCACTCGGTTGCGTTCTTCATCGGAACCGCCTACGGGTCGACGGAGACGGCGGAGCGACTGGCACGCACCGTGCGGGCGATGCATCACACCATCAAAGGCGTTCGCCCCGATGGACTCTCCTATGATGCGGACGATCCCGAATGGTTGCGATGGAACTACGCCACTGTCGTGTGGGGCATCGCTACCGCCCACGAGATCTATCATCCGCGCCCGCTGCGAGGCGACGAGCTGGACCAATATTACGGCGAGTTCGTACGCGTCGGGCATGCGCTGGGCGGTACCGATCTGCCGACCACCAAGGCCGAGACCCTCGATTGCCTCAAGTCGTACCTTCCCAAGCTCGGCCTGACCCACGGAAACGCGGTGGCCACCGGCATCAATGTCACCGACCCATTCCAGGGTGCGGTCGACTGGGCGGTCCGCGACACCATGCCAGATTGGGCCGCGCAACTAGTGATGTACAAGCCGCCCAACATCATCGAGCGCACCGCCCGTCGCACCGCGGTGTGGACCTCACTCAACGCCTTGCAGACGGCCATGGGTACGGCACCGGAGTTCACGGCGGCGAAGGCGAGGGTGGCCGGCGGGACCACCGTGGCGAACACCCTGCCGACCTACGAGCTCGGCACAGATCCTGTACGCGATCGGGAGACCGTGGAAGCGACCATGGCATAGTCGGATTCCTCGTAGCGCGCTGCGCTTCAGTTTCGCGTCAGTCGCATGGGCAATCCGTCTGCGGGTGTCGGGCCGGTTCCCCACGTCATCAGCGGGGTGTACGACTCCGGGACGGTCCAGGCGAAGTCGAGGAGCATCCTGTGCAGGATCGCCTTCACCGTGAGTCCGGCGAAGTGCATTCCGATGCACTTGTGCGCACCGGCGCCGAAGGGTGACCAGGCGTACCTCTCGAGCTTCTTGAGGGTGGCCGGATCGTCGAATCGGCTGGGGTCGAACACATCCGGCCGGTCCCACCAAGTGTCTATTCGCATCGACGTGTGGATGCTCAGCGCGATCTCGGTGCCGCGCGGGATGAAGTGGCCGGCGATACTGGTGTCCGCGGTGGCCTGCCGGAACAGCGTGCCTGCGGGTGCGTACATCCTGATCGACTCCTTGAAGACGCCGTCGAGAAGATGCGCCGAGTTGAGTTCCTCGATGGTCGGGTCGTGGGGAAGTCGGCGCGCTTCGTCGCGTAGGTGTTGCTGCAGCTCAGGGTCTTTGCCGAGATGGTACAGCATCATCGACAAGGCGATGGTGCTCGTGTCGTGCGCTGCCATCAGCAGGAAGATCATGTGATTGGTGATGTCATCATCGCTGAACGTGTGTCCCTCCTCCGTCTCGGAGTGGCACAGCACGGTGAAGAGATCATCGCCGGCTCCTGCGCGCCGCTCGGGGATCGCACCACGGAAGTAGCGTTGCAGTTCGCGTCGTCCTCGGAGGCCGCGGGACCAGCGTCCAGCCGGAAAGGGCTGCCGCACAATGGCTTGTGCGCCGCCCACCGCGTCGTCGAAAGCACGCGTGAGGAATCGGGCGGTGGCCCCGTCCGCGGGTTCTCCGACGAACACCTGACTCGCCATTGCGAGCAGCAGGCTCTTGACCTGGCCGTAGACCGGGATTCGATCTCCCGGCGCCCACGTTGCCAGGGTGCTGTTCACAAGGGGTCGCGTCATGTCGAGATAGCCGACGAGTCGTGCACGGGTGAACGCCTGCTGCATGATTCGACGATGAAGGAGGTGTTCGTCGAAGTCGAGCAGCATGAGTCCGCGGTGGAAGAAGGGACCGATGACAGGCTTCCAGCCGGCCTCGCTCGAGAAGACCTTCTCCCTGTCGAGCCACACTTCGTGCAGCGCGTCGGGGCTGACCACCGTGACGACCCGAAACCCCACTGCACCTGTCCAGAACACCGGCCCGAATCGTCGATACCGATTGCGTCCGAACTCGAGTGGTTCGGCGATGCTTTCGAGCGCGTGTCCCAGACCGGGCATGCCGTAGCTGCCCATCACCGGCTTGAGGCCGCTGCCGGCGGGAGGCGTCGCCAGCGGTTGTGCCGCGGCCGGATACATCGACGTCACCCGCGCACCGGTGCGCTGAACGGCGTGAGCGACCGAGGCTCGCGAGAGCAGATCTGCAGTCTTCATGTCGTCCTGTCGAGGTAGGCCTTGCGTTGGCCGGGGTCGAAGGCGCCGGGTTCTCTTCCCCCGACCAGGCGCTTGGCGCCGAGCAGGATGTTCTCGGGAACTCCCTGCTCGACGAGACCCATCGGGGCCAGCCAGCGTGGCACCGTTACCTCTGGACGACCGTGGCGGGTGCTGGTGACGATGGCCTGTGCGACGTCTTCGGGTTCCAGGGTCGGCTGGAGCCTCAATGTGACACCGGACGTCAGGTCGGTGCGGGTGGCGGCAGGCATCACCGTGGTCAGGGTGACCCCGGTCCCGATCAGCTCGGCGCGGATCGCTCGCGACAACGCGACAACCCCGAACTTGGAGGCGCAGTAGGTGGCCATCCCAGGAGTCGACACCTTGCCGGCCATGGACGACACGTTGACGATATGCCCCCGGCCACGAGCAATCATGTCGGGCAACACAAGCCGCGTTCCGGTGACCACGGCACCAAGATTGATGGCCAGTTCACGGTGCAGCGCGTCGAGGCCGTGCTCGACGAACCGCCCCATGAGCTGGATCCCTGCATTGTTCACGAACACGTCGATGTCGCCGCCGTCGGCGGTGGCCACCAAGAAGTCTCGGAAGCTCGACGTATCGGTCACATCCAGATGGTGGGACCGTGCGCCGATCTCACCGGCGGTCGTCGTGGCGGCGTCGAGGTCGATGTCTCCGATGGTGACGATCGCGCCGCGTGCTGCCATCGCCGCAGCAGTTGCCTTACCGATCCCGCGTGCTCCGCCTGTCACACCAACTCGAGCACCATCGAGTTCGATCACAGCGGGCTGCCGATCGGCTCGCGCAACGCAAAGTGCGCGATGAGACGAACCTCTCCCGACCGCATGGTGAGTAGCGCACGGCCGAGGTAGACCCCGGGCACGATCTCGACGATCTCGTCGCGGGTTCGCCTGATGGGGAAGGTTCGAACGCTGGGATTGTTGTACGCGGGAACCCCGTAGTCGAGGGCGCGGACCATCACCCGGGGCTCGATGCGACCCTCCTCGATCGAATGGTCGAAGTCAAAACCTTCCACCTCCCCGTCGACACGACGCAATCCCCGGTACCCGACAGCGACGATCGGCATGGCCAGGCGAGCGATTGAGGCGAGACGGTTGAAGCCTGTACCGGCCCGGAGGTCGAACGTCTTTCCTTGCCAAGTCGGATTGATGCGCATCAGCGGATTGGCCAGGTGTGCCTCCGGGATCCCGAAGAGTTTCCCGACGATGAGGCCCTCGAGTTTGCCGTCGGGACCCTCTGGTGCCGTGCCTTCGCCGAAGAGGATTCTCAACGCAGGCAGATCGTTTCGATCGCCGAGTTCCCTGATGTACTGCCAGGTCGCGGCCCGGGCGACGGTGGGGCGGGTCTGAGCCAACCCGCGCAGGTCGACGAGCATCGCAGAGACCGCCGAAGCCTCTCGCGCAGCCGTCACGGGTGAGTCGACCTGCTGTGCTGGTGCAGACATTGGGACCTCCGAATCTGGTACGGATCAGTGCCAATTAGCACTGTGGGACGAAACGGTACCAGATTGGATGGGCCCGTCAAGACGCGTTTCGGTCGGTGAATGCGAAACTTGCGAGCGTGACTGGTGGCGGTGAGCGCAACTATGCGGGCACAAGTGCAGCGGCTCGCGTCGAGAAGAGGCGCGCGAGTTTGCTGGACGCTGCCCTCACCGAGATGGCGCAGAGTCGCTGGCGTTCGGCGACTGTCGCGAGCGTGTGCACCGAGGCGCGGTTGAACAAGCGCTACTTCTACGAGAGTTTCGACGATCTCGATCAGCTCGCCGACGCGGTCATCGACATGGTCGCCGGCGAAGTGGTTGTTGCCGCCGTCGGTGGCTTCATCGCGACCGCGGAGTCTCCGCTGGACGAGCAGGCGCGCACGGTGGTCGCCGCAGTGGTCGACGTACTCGGCGAGGACCGACGCAAAGCGTTGGTGCTGCTGGGCGGCGTATCCACTGCGACGAGTCAGGACGACAAGCGGAGAGCGGCGATCTCAGGGCTGACAACGGTGCTGGTCGATCATGCGCGGAAGATTCATGACGTTGCGCTCGAGCGGGATTCGCTCGCCGCAACCGGTCCGGCGTTCGTCATCGGTGGAACAGCCCAAACGATCTTGTCGTGGGTCAACGGAGACCTGTCGATCAGTCGTGAGCAGTTGATTGAAGACATTGCTGCCCTGTGGCTGACGCTGGGGGAGGCTGCGTCCGGGATCGCCCGATCGCGAATCGAGCTGGAAGAATAAGTAGCGCCGCGGCGAGTGACCATGTGATGAGGGACGCGATCAGCATGATCGCGGCGTCGGGCATCCAGATCCGCATCACCCGAAGGTTGATGCCAAAGAGGCTGGGCAGCAACCAGAGTGCGCCGATGATCACGATGGCGGCGGCAGCCATCGTCCAGCGCAGTCCACGTCGGGCCGGACGCCACCAGGACGCGATGGCTATCACGAGACCGAGTGCCGCGAGTGTTGAGACCAGCGAGGGGAGAGCCGTGAGCAGCGGGTCAGCGCCTGCCGCCGTCGGCGATCGTCCATCGAGTATCAGCAGCAGGTTCTCGGCGATCGAGGCGAGTGCAGGGGCCTTCGCTTCGCTGTAGGCGTTGGCCAGGATGACCACGGCCTGGCCTTCTGGTCCGAGCATCACGTGGGCGAAATAGCCTGGCGTTGCCCCGGTGTGGTGCACCAGCGGTCCGAGATCTGACGGTGTGATTCGCCAGCCGTAGCCGTACTCGTCGTCACCGGCGTCGACGCGGGGGTCATGGAGCTGTCGTAGCGCGTCCGGGCTCAGGACATCCGGGGCGCCACCGTTCTGAGCCCGTGCGTAGCGGACCATGTCGTCGAGTGTCGACGCGACGTAACCGTATGGCGTCCCCGAGTCATCGAACCCGGATGAGTGGCTGCGCGGCGTTCCCCACCAATACCTGTGTCCTGCAGAGAGATTCGCTGCGGCTTCGGACGTCGTCGCGGTGTGGTGCATTCCCAACGGTTCCACCAGGTCTGATCTGAGGGCCTCGCCGAAGGGCCGGCCGTCGAGTTCTTCGATCAATGCGCCGAGGATCAGGTAGTTGGCGTCGCTGTACTCGTAGCGCCCACGGGTGCCGGAGTGTTCGAGGTCCTCTGCTGCGTGTCGGACCGCGCCATCGGTGTTGTCGAAGCGTTCCGCGACTGCGAGTCCGTCAGCGGTTGAGTAACCGCTGGTGTGGGTGAGCAACTGCTCAACCGTCGGCGAGGCGTCCGCGAGCCAGGGCAGATGGTTGCTGATCGGCTCGGACAGGGCCAGCTCGCCCCTGTTGACGCGCTGCACGATCAACGCCGCAGTCATGGACTTCGCCACCGATCCGATCAGAAATGGGGTGTCGGGGCGGATGGGCGCGCCGTTGCCGTCGTCGCCGTTCAGCCACTCGAATCGCGTGGCGTCCGGCGTGACGACGGCCGCCGCCATCCCCGGAATGTTCTGGTCGACTGCGACTGCGGAGAGGTACGCAGCAAGATCGGCATTCGTGTCTGGGGCCACCGGGCTGGGTGCGGCGGCCGAAGGGCAGGCTGCCGTCAGCGCGACGACACCAAGGGTCACCAGGCAACCGAGGATCAGGTGTCGGATCTTTCTCACGGGTTTTCTCCATTCCAATACGACCATATTGTTTTCTCAATATAGCCATATTGTTTTGGATCGCAAGGGGGCCTAGAGTCGGGGGCATGGCACGCACGGCGAACCACGACGAACGGCGGACGCAGATTCTGGGGGGCGTGCGCGCCGTAGCCACCAGTTCGGGGATCGGGCGGGTGACGGTAGCTCGTGCAGCCGAAGCGGCCGGTGTGTCCGTGGGTTTGGTCCAGCACTACTACGGATCGAAAGAAGACTTGCTCATCGACACATTCGCGTCGGTGCGCGCTGACGTGCTCACCAGGATCGACGCCGAGATCGCGCGGGCTGAAAAGCGTGGGGCCCGCGTCGAGGAAATGCTTTTCGACGGCTTGGGAGAGTTGCTACCGATCGGTGCGCGTAAACGGGATGAGGTGTATGTCGCGCACGCGTTCGCCGGACTGGCTCTGGAAGACGCCAAGCTCCGCGGGCATTTGCGAACGGCGAATGAACAACTGCAGGAGCGGGTCGCCACGGGTCTGACCAACGGCAAGGAATGCGGTGAGGTCGATCCGGGTCTTGACGTCGATGAAGCCGCCTACGCGTTGGTGGCGTTGACCGACGGTCTTGCCGCGCAGTTGCTGATCCACGCAGGCGCGGCTCAGAGAAAGTGGGCGCTCGACTCGATTCGGGCACGCGCCGGCGAGCTGTGTCCCGGGGAGTGTGGGCACCGCCGGGTCAACGGCGGATGAGGCCCGGCACCCGAAGATGTTCGATCCCTCAGGCGTCTAAGCGCTGAAAAATGTGATCTGAACCACATTAACCCCACCTGTCACAGCGGGAACGCGAACAACGGTTCAGAGCGAGTGTTACGGCGTCGCCGCGTACGCCGCAGCGAGGTCGATCCGCAACCAGCCGCCGTCGGGGCCGGACTTGTCGAGCGGGTAGCCGGCCGGGATGGCTGTCTGCTCGAGGATTCCCAGGCGTTGCTGATCGGTCAGGTGCGGGAACTTGGTCCGCAGGAGCGCGGCGGCCTCGGCCGGGATCCGGTTTTGCTGCCCGGGGTTGACCTGCGGAAGCCCGTATGTCATCAGCGTCTGGTGCTCGGACACGGCCTGCTCGGTGGTCAGGTACGGCGTATCGGTGGCGATGAATTGGGCCAGCGGCACCCCCGTGGCCTTCTCGAGTTGTTCACGAAGTTCGGTGCCTGCCTCGTCGATCAGGTGGTCGAAGCCGGGGTCGGAAAGGCGGGCCGCGGTGAGGTCCATGGCCATGAGCCTTCCGCCCATCACGTCGAGCGGGTAGTGGACGCCGAGAACGACGCGTCCTAGTCCGATCTCGCCTGCGCGGGCGATGATCTGGGGGCCGAGTTCTGGCAGCCACGACGCCAGGAGCGCACCCTTCCAGTACCCCATGTTCGCGTGACCCGACGGGTACGAGCCGTTGCCTTCGAGTTCGGAGTAGAGGTGGCCGCCGGGCTCGTCATACCGCTTGATACTGGCCGGTGCCGCCACGAACGGTCGCGGATTGTTGAAGAACTGCTTTTCGGGCAAGGTCGTTCCCGACGGCAGACCGGCGCGAGCCAGGTCACCCTCGGCCAGCGCGGCAACCTTCGGCAGTTTGCCGTCGTCCAACAGCTCCAGGAAGACGGGGCCCAGCTTTTCGCCGAGCGCCGTGGCAAGCGAGACCAGGCGGTCGTCGTAGTTGATCTCGATCGCGTCCTGCTGCGCCTCCGGCGTCGCCTCATTGTTGATACGCACGACGGTCTGTAGGTTCTGCGCCATCAGGGCTGGGTTCTTGGCGCGAAGCTCGGTGAAGCCGTCCAGGACCGGCAGATACGTGCCGCCCGCCGGGAGGTCCGACGGGTACGGACCGATCAGCTGGGCAGGGGTGAAGCTCTGCGGCGCCGTATCCGCGGTGGCAACCCCGCTGACCGGAAGAACGAGGGCGACGGCCGCCAGCATCGTCAAGACGATGGAGCGTGAACGCGAGAACGACATGACCAGGATATTTCCCGAACCCGACCGCGGGCACAAGTTTACGAATCGCTGATCGGGATGCGTACTGGGCGAACGCCGAACCGGTCGCCGCGATGTGGAGCGGTATTCATCTGGCGGCAACCCCAGGGCCGCTGGCAAGAGCGACGGCGCGGCACGTGGTGCCCCCTCTCGGGCTCGAACCGAGGACCTGCGGATTAAAAGTCCGTAGCTCTACCAACTGAGCTAAAGGGGCGTGCCCCGTAACCGTCGGTTTCAGGGCGTCACGAAGTTTACAGATGAGGTGCGCGTAGATGAAAACGGGGCAGTGCCATTGTCTCAAGGTCTCACGCTGGCGCACACCTTGGTTCCTGTCGCGCCGGATCAAACCGGTTCGCGGAGCACCAAAGGGTGCGGCCGCCGCGTGCGACCGAGGCGTCGAAATGGCAGAAAACCAAGGTTGACGTGCTGATTTGGGATTTGCCGCATCGGTGTCATATTCTGATTCAGCTCCCAACGGAGATTACCGGCCCCCTTCGTCTAGCGGCCTAGGACGCCGCCCTTTCAAGGCGGTAGCGCGGGTTCGAATCCCGTAGGGGGTACGCATGGCCATAGTGACGTATGGCTGAGCACAAAGCATGGCCCTGTGGCGCAGTTGGTTAGCGCGCCGCCCTGTCACGGCGGAGGTCGCGGGTTCGAGTCCCGTCAGGGTCGCTTTACCGTCTCCGGTTCGCCGGAGGCCGCAAGACAGCAGTAGGTGTGGCATTCGGTTCGAGTGCCGTCCGGCCAGGTAGCTCAGTTGGTACGAGCGTCCGCCTGAAAAGCGGAAGGTCGTCGGTTCGATCCCGACTCTGGCCACCATCAGTTTCAGGTCACAGGCTCAAAGCCTTCAATCCGGTCCTCCACGAGGGCCGGATTTTCGCGCCATGGGGCCACGTTGTTTGCCAGAGCAGGCCAGGCGGACCCTCTTCGGAGCGATCTCCTCAAGTGGTACGGACGTAGTTCGCGAACGGCCGATTACACGATTTGCTGAGGGGCTCCCCGCGATGCCATCGACGGCCACTGTGTGGGCTGAAGAACTCCACGTAGGACGAAATGTGGTGCGTCAACTGCCGATGACGGCGTAGCCGTCGGGTCCGGGTTGTGGGTTCCGGCTCGTGCCTGCGTGATGGCGGATGTTCTCGCGGTGCCTGTTCTGTGGGGTGGTTTGGGTGGTGGCCAGATCATGGGTGTGGTCTCTTCATTGTGTGGTCGGAGGTGAGGGCGAAGTCGACGGCTGCCGTGGCGTGCAGTTGTGCCGAGGGGAAGGTGGGGATGTCGAAATCGGCGGGGTCGAGGAGTAGCTCTATTTCGGTGCAGCCGAGGACGATGCCGTGGCTGCCGGCGGCGAGCAGTCGGTCAACGATGGCGCGCATTGTCTGTCGTGAGTGCGGGACTATGAGGCCGCGGCACAGTTCGGTGTAAATGATGCGGTCGATCTCGGCGCGGTCATCCGCGTCGGGGACGACCAGCTTCACTCCGTGCGCGGCGATCCGGTCACGTAGGAACGGTTGTTCCATCGTGAACGAGGTCGCCAGCAGTCCGACGTGAGTGATTCCCTCGGCGAGGATTGCTCGTGCTGTGGTGTCCCCGATGTGTAGGAACGGCACCGCGATGGCATTTTCGATAGCGGGTGCGACGTGATGCATCGTGTTTGTGCACAGCACGATCGCGTCGGCGCCCGCGGTCTGCAGCCGTTGTGCTGCGGCGCTGAGTTTGGCGCCGACGGTTGCCCAGTCGCCACGCAGCTTGTGTCGTTCGATGTCGTCGAAGTCGACTGACTCGAGGAGGATCCTGGCTGAATGCAGTCCGCCCAGGCGTCGGGCGATGTCCTCATTGAGGTAGCGGTAGTACTCCGCGGTGCTGACCCAGCTCATTCCGCCGATAAGGCCGAGAGTGCGCACTGTACGGTCCTTTCGTTGGCCGGGCGTGCCGGTGCTCAGTGTCGGGGTGGTCTGGGGCGGGCGGTGCGCCGAAGGTGCAGGATGGGGAACGGTCTGCCGTCGGAGTCGAGCGGGGAACGTCCGACCGGGTCGAAACCGCGGCGTCGGTAAAAGGCGACCGCGCCCGGATTCTGTTCGTTGACGTCGACGTCCACCGCGCCAACCTCGTTTGCGAGGTGGTTGAGGAGGGCCGATCCGACTCCCTGGGCGTGCACGCGTGGGTCTACGAACAACATCTCGAGGCGGTGGCCCGACGTTCCGCTGAATCCGACGATGTCGCCGTCGTGTTGTGCGACGACGACGTGGACCGCTGGCAAGAAGTGGGATGCCAAGCGCCGTTCGTAATCGTCGATGTCGGTGGGGGTCAGAAAGTGGTGTGTCGCTTCGACAGCCGTACGCCACACCGCGACTACTCGATCGGTGTCGCGTGGCGCACCGTCTCGAAGAACGGTGTCAGGCATCGGTATCCGCCTCGCCATCAGGTAGTGCAGCCGGAACTTCGTCGAGTGTCCGATAGACGGGAATACCGCGTTCGCGCGCGAGAGCGACGTCGGCGTCCGCGCCCCGTGATTCGCCTGGCAGTCGCAGGACGGCGTCGCAGTGCGCCAGAAGTCGGTGCGCTGTCGGGTACAGCACCTGTTCGGCGATGGGGTCGCTGAGGCTACCGGCGCCGGCGCCGGCGAGCACGGGTAGCGCCACCCACTCGCCGATCATCGGCACGTGGCCCTTTGCGAACAGGGGCCACGCGGCCTGTTCGAGGCGGTGCAGATTACGCCGGAGGAGGTCGGGGTCGTCGTTGGTGCCGGACCTATAGGGTCCGGCGATCAGGATCAATTGGGATGGCATGAACGCACTGTAGTATGGAAGAACAAGGATAAACAAGGAGGAATGTGTGCTGAGTGCGCAACGGCGTGAAGTGCTTTTGGAAAAGTTGCGAGACGAGGGTCGGATCGTGGCTCGCGAGAGCGCGGCGCAATTGGGCGTTACCGAGGACATGATCAGACGCGACCTGCGTGAGTTGGCCGCTGCCGGACTGTTGCAGCGCGTCTACGGTGGTGCGCTGCCGGCATCACCGGCCGTCGTCGACGTGGCCGCCCGGACAGCGGTCGCGCCGGATGGCAAACGCCGTGTCGCGGCGGCCGCTGCGACACGCATTACCGAGGGATCGGTGGCCGTCATCGATGGGGGGACGACGGCCCTGGCGGTGGTGGCCGCGTTACCCCGCGATCTTCGCGCGACGGTGGTCACGCACAGCCCGGCGGTGGCTGTGGCGTTGATCGAGCACCGGGCGGTCACGGTGGAACTCATAGGCGGGCGGCTCTATCGACACTCGATGGTCGCCTGCGGGTCTGTTGCTCTCGACAGTATTCGGGAGGTTCGCGCAGACATGTTCTTCATGGGCGTCACAGGAGTGCACGCCGAGGCGGGATTGACCACTGGCGACCGGGAGGAAGCTGCGATGAAGCGAGCATTCGCCGCACACGCAGGCGACACTTACGTCCTGGCCAGCTCCGAGAAAATCGGCGCCGCGTCGCCGTTCGAGGTGATTCCCCTCGGCGAGGTCAGCGCGGTTATCACCGACGCCGAGACCGGGCCCGCCCTCGATGCACTCGCCGACATCGACGTTCCGATTGTCCGAGCGTGACGAGGCCCACCCGGTCTGTCCGTAATTGCAGGCCTACCTATTGTTTCGTCGCTGGAGACGAAATGCATTGCTTTACAGTGGCTTACGCCGGTAGATATCGGCATTGGCTAAAGGCTCTGGCCTTGATAGGTCATCGTCACTGACGAACCCGGGACGCGTTCACGGCAAACCTCGCTGACGATGACGCCGTTCTTTCGATGTCGGCGGCTGCTTTTGTCGAGTCGTCGGGTGGCGGTGAATGAAGTTGCCGACGCGGGTGCCGCGGACGCAGTTCTCGGCTTCGAGTTGCAAGGTGGGTTCCGCTGCAACGTGTATAAGACGGCAGAAAGCATCCAGTCCTGGGGACCGCAATCCGCTATTATGACCTGATGGGTAGCGACTGGCGGGAATCCCGGGTGGGTGAAGTGCGGTCACTGATCATGCGGGCCGAGCCCGACGCCGTCGAAGAAGTCAAGTGGCGTAAGCCCTCCAATCCCGAAGGCGTGCCGACATTCTCGCTCGACGGTCTCATCTGCACACTCGAGACCTACAAGGACAAGGTGAAAGTCACCTTTGCCAAAGGCGCGACCCTCCCGGATCCAGCGAAGCTGTTCAACGCGAGTCTCGGTGCCGGTGTCCGGCGCGCGATCGACATCAACGAGGAAGATACGCTCGACGCTGATGCTTTCGTGGCGTTGGTGCGTGCCGCGGTGGCACTGAATCGGGGCTAGTCGATCGTGACCTCGCCGAACTGATGTATCGCGTCTGGCCGGCGCCGGCGTCGAACGCCGTGGTCGACCACTACCCGGAATGCTCAGTCATCAGGCAGGGCAGCAAATGCCTTCTTTGTGTTTCGGTACCAGCCCAACCCGGCGATTGGGCGCTTCCACCGGGCCTTCATGTCGTTCAACGCGCTTTCATGGGTGGTGTCGCCGTTCTCCACCATTTCCTTCAGGTGGCGATCCTGCGCGTGGATCACGTCGTCGGCCTTGTCGCCGCGCAGTTCGGCATCGCATGGCCCACCCAGTTGTCTGCATGTCATCATTTTCATCAGATCCCGACCTCCAAGTCTGTCTGGGACATCTCGTGTTCGACGTCCCTGCCGGTAACGCTATTCGCGACTCTGATGTCGGCGCTTCTCGATTCCTGATCGATGCGAGCGGCAGAGCAGCCGAGGTGCAGTGCATGCACGGCAGAGCTTACGAAAAACTGCGTTGCACATTAAAGTTCGTGCATTCAATGATCGGTGTCGAGGCGATCTTCGCCGGCCCTTGCGAGTTGCGACCGTTGTCACACGGTGACGTATCGCGGAGAGGCGGCTTACCACTGATTGATCCGACAACGAACATTTCATTGACCGATAGTCAACGAATGTGTACTCTGAGAGGGCATCGAAATCGTGCGCGCGGGGGCGGCGCAAAGTTGTCGACCCAATTCGCGTCTACCTGGTAGGAGTTGACCTTGGCTACTCTTCCTGCCCACCGTGGTGTGAAAGCCGGTCGCGTCGCCCCGGCCGTGATCGCGCATTGGGTGGTGAAATCCACAAGGCGTAGTGAGCTAATTGACTGGTATGGACGGGTTTTCGGTGCGCGCGTGGTTCACGACGACGGGCAGGTGACCTTCTTGACCTGGGATGGCGAGTCGCACAGACTCGCTGTTGTCTCGGTTCCGACCGTGTTCAGGTACCTGTTCCCGCTAGCCAAACTGCGACGCAAGATGCTCGGCCTGGACCATATTGCATTCACCGTCCCTACTCTGGAGGGTCTGCTGGAGGACTACGTCCGGCTCAGAAAGCAAGGGATTCGCCCTGTTTGGGCGATCAATCACGGGCCCACGATCTCGTTGTACTACGAAGATCCCGACGGCACGCGTCTGGAGTTCCAGGTCGAGAACTTTCCGACGCCGGAGGAGACGGCCGAGTTCTTCGCCGGCGATGAGTTCGCCGAGAACCCGATCGGCGTCAACATCGATCCTGATTATTTGCTCAGTCAGCTCCGGAATGGTGCCACACAAGAGCTTCTGCGGCGCCGCGAGGCGGGGGTGCGTCCTGGGCGCAAGATCGTTGCGAACAAGAAGACGCTGAATTTCAAGACACTGTGAGGACTGTAGTAGATGGAGGCCGAAGTCCGTTGAGCATAAGCGTGATACGCACTACAGAAGCTTGGTGGCGGGTTGAGGGCGGCGTCGCGACCCAGGTGAACACAGCTGCAATCACGACTGCCGACTTACTTGCCGATCGCCCGGCATTAGACGCAGCGGTGGGCGGTGATACTCCGGTCGGCACGTTGGCGGCGTTGTCTCCGGTCACCACGCCGTGTCGTGTCGTCGCTCAGTTGCTGAACTATCGGTCGCATGCGGTCGACGCCCGCGCCGACGTGGACAGCCTGCAGCCGACATTCTTTCGAAAGTCGTCTGCGTCGATCAGCGGTCCCACCGATCCTATCCGGACCCCGCCCGAAGTCGGATTGCTCGACTACGAGATCGAATTGGGGCTGGTCATCGGTGCGCACATTCCGATCAACCAGGTGGTGACCCCTGAGTTGTTGAGCGACTTCGTGGCCGGAATTGTCGTGACCAATGATGTATCCGCTCGAGAGATTCAGTTGACGAAGGTGCAGGTGTACGAGAGCAAGTCGTACCCGACATTCACCCCTGTCGGTCCACGACTGGTGCTGCTCGAACCGGGTGAGTTCGCACGGATCCCCGAACTGCGAATGACACTATCGGTCAACGGCGAGGTGCGACAGGACCAGGTCATCGGCGACGACCTTCTCACCCCGCCGGCGGCGGCGCTGACCCGGTTAGCGCGTTTTCAGACGTTGGCGCCCGGCGACCTACTGCTCACGGGAACGCCGGTAGGGACGGCCATCTCGGCACCTCCGGCACTGGTACAGAAGCTGGGTGAACTGCTGCCCGCGGCGTTGAAATGGAAACTGTTCTTCTCCCGCCAGGCACGCAATCCGAAGTACCTGTCGACAGATGATGTGGTCACCGCTCGCATCGCGACCGCGGACAGCGCTCTAGACCTCGGAACGCAGAACAATGTCATCTGGTGACTTTCGGTTCCGGCACACGGGCGAGACTGAGACCTATTCCGGGCGTTGTACTCCCTCAACGAATTAGGAGATAGTTGTGAATGTCCGTACTGCCTTGGTGACGGGGGCGTCCTCAGGTATCGGTCAGGCCACCGCTGAACGGTTGGTTGCCGAAGGTTTTCGGGTGTACGGCACCAGCCGGAACCCCGCTGCCATCCCTGCCGGCGCACGTGTCGACGGCGTGCGTTACGTTCCTCTCGAGTTGGGGAGCGCCGAAAGTGCGGAGCAGTGCATCGCAGAGGTGGGTGCGGTGGACGTACTGATCAACAACGCAGGTGAAAGCCAGAACGGTCCGCTCGAAGACCTACCGATGGACGCGATCGAGCGCGTATTCACCACCAATGTGGTTGCGCCAGTGCTTCTGACACAACTCGTACTGCCCGGGATGCGACAACGCGGATACGGGCGAGTGGTGATGGTCGGGTCGATGCTGGCCAGCTTTCCGCTGGCGTACCGGTCGTCGTATGTGGCTTCCAAGGCAGCGCTGAAAGCTTTCTCGACGGCAGCGAGGGGTGAGGTCGCCCCGTTCGGCATCAGACTCGTGACAGTGGAGCCTGGCTCGATCAACACGGGTATCAGCGAGCGGCGCACCAAGTACATCGCCGACAACTCGGTGTACGGACCAGATTTCCAGCAGGTGCTGGATGCTCTGGATCAGAACGAGAAGCGGGGGATCTCGGCCGAACGAGTGGCGCATACGATTGTTTCGGTAGTCCTACATCGACGCCCGCGATCGTTCTACGCAGTCGGAAGCCACGCGCCGTTGGTATTTGCGGCCCGTAGAACATTGACCGAGGGTGGCATCAACAGGCTCAGTAATCTGTCGCACGGTCTTCGCCGCTGATCCGACACTTCTCAGCCGAATCGGTGCGCCGTGCTGAAACGACCGGCCATGAGTAACAGCCGGCCCTACGCTGTGGGGATGGACGTTGTGCCAAGGCTCCTGGTGGGAGCGACTGTTGCTGTTGCACGGCGATACCATCGGATGCGGATTCGTCTGCCCCGCGAGATGCCGACCGGGCCGGTGCTGTTCGTGGCCAACCACGGGTTCGGCGGAGTATTTGATCTGAACGTGTTGGCGTTCGCCGCGGCGTATGACCGGCTCGGTGATCGTCGTCGAGTTACGATCCTGACCCATGCCATTGCCTGGAAGCTGGGTGTCGGCAGGCTGGTCAACATGTTCGACGGGATACCGGCCGACCACGACGCGGCATTGCGCGCGCTGGACTCGGGCGACCACGTCCTCGTATTCCCTGGGGGCGACATCGACGGGTTCAAATCATGGAGGGACCGCAACAAGATCATGTTTGGGGGCCGGGCCGGCTTCGCGCGGCTGGCGATCGACGCCGGCGTACCCGTTGTCCCGGTGGTCACCGCCGGCGCGGGGGAGTCATTGTTCGTCCTCAGTAGCGGACGAAGCGTTGCACAGCGATTTGGTCTCGACAAGGCGTTGCGGCTGAAGACTTTCCCTGTCTCGGTCTCGTTGCCCTGGGGCCTCAATGTCGGGTTGGTTGGATTGCTGCCGTATCTGCCGTTGCCGACGAAGATCACGACAGCCGTGCTCCCTGCGATGCGTGCTGAGGATGGGGAGACTGCCGAAGTCTTCAGCCACCGTGTTCATGCCGTGATGGATCGTGAGCTCACCGCGATGACGGCCGACCGGATCCCGTTGATCGGATAGCGAATGGCCGCCATTCGTCGACGTTCCCGTTCCCCACACTGATCAACAAGCGTGTCGGCCGCCTACGTCCGAAGGGGGTTCTACTTCAACGACGCCAGTGCAGCCGCGGTATCCGCGTCGGGATCGAGCACGCTCGCCGACGACAGACACCCGACTATGAGCGATTCCATCCAATCCACCACCTGCGTGAGATCGAAATCGTCGGGATTGTTGAGCCACTGGATGCTCGCTTCATCAATTGCTCCGACCGTCACACGCCCAACGAATCGCAGCGCACGGTTGTTCTGATCGAGGCCGAGCAGCATCGCAAGACCGCCGAGCACATCCCAACGAGCGGCCTCATAGATCTCCCACGCCTGAGGGTCTGCGCCGCGACCGCCCAGCACCAACCGGAGAGCCAGGCCACGGTGGTCCCGTAAATAGGTGAGGTGCTGTTCGAGGGCCGACCGCAGCAGTGCTCCCGCCGAGGCCCCGGTCACACCGGCAAAAGCGGCGTTCATCTGCTCGGCAGAGGCCCGTACAGCCTCGAGGTACATGCCGCGCTTGCTCTTGAAGTAGTGGAAGAGCAGTCCATGCGCAACCCCTGCCCGCTCGGCAATGTCTGCGACCGTCACCTGGTCGTAGTCCTTTTCAGCGAACACCTCGACGGCGATCGAGATCAGGCGCCGCTTGGTCTCCGCTTTCTGGGCCGCGCGCTTACCGGGTTTGACAGCTGAAGGCCGGGACACCACATACCTCCGTCAGTTTTCCGTAAGAGCCAGCGTCGTCGCCTGAGTGTGGCTGTCACGGCCGCGTCTTGGCTCACCATCGTCGCGCACGTCCTCCGACACAAACGATCCTAACGGGACAGCGGGCGGCTACCGCGGCGTCCTCGGATGGGCGCACCAAAGGCACCCGGTCGATCGACGATGCACGACTCGATCAAACTGGTGTTGGACGTGTCTCCGGCCCCAGATTCACCGGAAGTGTCGACCAGCCGTGCAGAACTCGGGTGTCACGTCGCACTGCGTCACCCGCTGAGGTGAGGTGGGGGAATCGGTCGAACAGGGTCTTCAGACCTACTTCTGTCTCCGCTTTGGCCAGCGAGGCACCAAGACAGTAGTGGCGGCCACCTGAGAACGACAGGTGTTTGGTTGCGTTTTCGCGGGTGACGTCAAAGCGATACGGATCGTCAAACACCTCGGGGTCGCGGTTGGCGCCGGCGAGAATGAGCACGACATGATCGCCCTGACGCAAAGATCGGCCTTCAAGCGCCACATCATGCTTGGCCCTGCGGGCGGTCAGCTGTACCGGCGATTCCAGACGAAGCATCTCCTCGACCGCGTTCGGCCAGCGTGCAGGGTCTCGCCGGAGGATGTCGAGCTGGTCGGGGTTGTCGAGTAGGAGGCGAATGCCGTTTCCGAGAAGGTTGACAGTGGTCTCGAATCCGGCCGCCAGAACCAGCCCCGCGGTGGCGCGAAGTTCGTCGTCGGTCAGCCCGACGCCGTCGTCGGTGGCCATGATCAGCTCGCTCATCAGATCGTCGCCCGGGTGGCGACGCAGATCGTCCAGGTGGGCGGCCAACCATGCGTCAAAACGCTCCAGGCCGTCCTCGACACGCAGGAATTGATTCCACGACAATCCGATGTCGAGGCTGGGAGCTGCCTGTTCCCCGAACTCCAGCACGCGCTGGCGTTCAGCGTCGGGGACGCCCAGAATGGTGCTGATCACCGCGACCGGTAGCTGCGCGCAGTACCTGCTGATGATGTCGATGTCGTCGGCGTGGGAACCGATGTCGTCCAAGAGGCGCTCTGCCTTGACTTGCACCATATCGCGCATCTTGACAACGGCACGGGGGGTGAACACCGAAGAGACCAATTTACGGTACCGGGTGTGCTCAGGTGGTTCGACTGCCAGCAGCGACGGGGGCTTGAGCGGGTGAAGCGCCGTCGAGCGGGTCCTTCTCTCGGCCCATCGCAGAGGCCCCGGCAGGTTGGCACCGAGTTCGGTCACCCGAAAGTCATCTGATCGCAGCAGATCGTGCGCCACGCGATGAGATACCGAGATGTGATTGATCCGCGTCTTGACCAACGGCCCTGACGCTCTGATTCTTTCGAAAACCGGCCGTGGATTCGCTCGGGCGGCTGGATCGGCGAGCAGCATCGCCTGCAGATCGCCGGCGTGAGCCGCCCTGGTCAACATATAGCGCACAACGCCGTGCGCGGCGATCCACCTGAGATGAGTCTTCATGGCTGGGCCCCTCTCGCCGGCCCGGCGGGCATTCGGGCCCGCGAGACCGTTAGTAGTGTGTTATTCGACCAGTACGCTGAGCGTGTCCAGCGACTTGTCGAGCTGTTTGCCGAACGCCTTCTGAATGATCTTTCCCAGAGGACCGAACAGGATCGAGCTATCGAAAATGACGTGTAGCGTTGCGACGCAGTCATTGTCACCGTCGGGATCGACAGTGAAATCGAGTTGCACGGTCGATCCCGTGCTCCCGGACCCTTCCAGTTGCACATAACGCGGTGCGTCGTAGGCGGAGGTGGTGAAGTCGATGGTGTCCACGACGCCTTTGATGGTGACCACTTCGATGATTCGGGTACCGACGGTCAGTTCTGTGGGCGGCTCGGCGCCCCACCGGGTGTGCAGAGCGTTCCATTCTTCGAAACGGGAGGGGTCAGAGATCACCGCCCAAGCCTTTTCCTGGCTGGTGTGAAGTTTTCTGGTGGTGGTGATCTCGGGCATCGCTGTTCCTGAATGTCTGTGGCTGACGGATGATGACGTGTTCGTTGGCGGGGAGATCCGCGCACGACGGCCTGTCAGATGATGGCGGTGATGTGGTCGCGTTGGCCGAGCAGTGCCTTGCCGTAGGTTTCCATCGAGACCTGCGGCAGCATGACCGCATGTCGTGCACCGACGTTCGAATCGCGCCAAACGCGCTGCATGGCGTTGACTTCGGCGAAACTCCCGGCTCCATACGCATCGAGGAGTGTGTTGATGGCGCTGGTGATGTTGCGCAACGCGACTGCGGAATCCGCACGCATCCTGGCCCTGGCGGCAAAATCGGGATAGACGTTCTGTTCTGCGTAGCGCTGTACGTCAGCGGTCGCCCGATAGGCATGAAGGTGGGCAGTGTCGATCTTCGTGGCGGCATCAGCGATGAGCAGTTGAAAGGCCACCGACTCTGCTTGACGCTCGATGTTGGTGTAGGCCAATGTCTTGGTGGCCGCCTTGGTCACCGCGAGATCGAGCGCAGCACGACCCAGGCCCAGCTGAGGCCCGACCAACACGAGTACCAGCATGGGGCCAAAGGCAGACCGGTAGAACGCGGAGTCGGGATGGTCTGCCATGTACGTACCCGACATCACCGGGAGCATGGAGATCAATCGATGCTCGGGCACGAACACGTCTTCGGCGACAATGGTGTTACTACCCGAGGCGCGCATGCCGGCCACATGCCAGGTGTCTTCGACCTGAACATCGGTGCGGGGGAGGAGGATCATTGCCTGGTCTTCTTCGTCGCCGTCGTCATCGAGCACCCACACTCCACCGCCCATCCACTCGGCGTGCAAGCTCGCTGACGCGTACGGCCACTGGCCGGTGACGCGGTAGCCGCCGTCGACCTTTCGAGCCTCACCGCCCGGTGAGACCACACCGCACAGGATCTTGTCTGGTCCGTCAGCATAGATCTCGTCCACCGTCTGGCGGGGATACATACAGGTCGACCACGACTGGATGTTCGATAAGGTTGTGACCCATGATGTTCCGCCATCGGCTTCCGCGATCAGCGCTGACAGTTCGAGCATGGATGTGAGTCCGGCTTCGAGTCCGCCGTGACGTCGCGGAGCGGCCAGCCGGAACGCGCCGGCATCTCGGAGCGCTTCGATGACCACCGGATCTACTCGTCGTTCCCGCTCATTGGCCGCCGAATGTTGCTTGATCAGCGGCAGTAGTTCTCTGACGTTGGCCAGCACGTTGTCGGCAGAATCGATCTGAGGTGATTGTGTTGTGATCATGAGATGGTCCTCCCGTAGTTCGCGCATTCGGTTGTAAGAGCGGCGTTCTGCTGACCCGGCCAGCGTGTGTCAACGCGATTGGCGCAGCACCAGCGACGCGCATTCCCGTTCGGGACAGGTGGCCGATTCTGCGGGTGAGACGGAGTTGGCGGTGAGGTCCATGGCACGACGGTACAATTTCGTTGACTATAAGTCAACGAAAATCTCACGCTCGATGCGATCGTTGCCGCGAGCGGTGACCGAGATGCCGTTTCGAGGCGCCAGGGCGAGGGCACCTTGTTTCAGCTCGTAGCAGGTTCCCTATCCGCGCGTCGAATCTTCTGCAGTAGCGGCTGCGCTGCGTCTGGAAAACCCCTCCAACTTCGTTGGATTCATCACCCAATGCAGGTGCGTGATACCGGAAGGCGTGGCCGTGGCGGCGAGCAGGGTGTAGCGCACGCCGTCTCGGGACAGCAGAATGGCAGGCGCTCCGTTCGCCTGCACCCAGGTGATCTGCGCGCCCGTCCAGAAATGTGAGGAGAAAGCTGCGACGAACTTCGCCACTCGCTCGTCGCCCATGATCGGAATACGCGCGGCGAGAACGTCTTTTACTCCGCCGCCATCGGAGTTGCTGACGACGTCGGCGGTGAGCAATGCGGTGAGGGCCTCGAGGTCGCCCGTCTGCGCGGCATCGACGAACGCAGTGAGTAGTCGCCGATGGTCTGAGGTGCTCACCGGCGCGCTGCTCTCGGCCGCGATGTGTTTGCGTGCTCGGGTGACGAGCTGACGTGCGTTCGCTTCCGTCACTTCGATGATCTCGCCGATCTGGCGGTACGGATAGTCGAAGGATTCCCGCAGGACATACGCGGCCCGCTCGGTCGGTGAGAGCTTCTCGAGCAGCAGCAGAACCGCGAACCCGAGGGCTTCGCCTCGTACGGCTCCCAGAGCTGGGTCTGCGCTGGTGTCGACGGGTTCGGGCAGCCACGGCCCGATGTAGGTTTCATGCCTGGCCCGGGCCGACTGTCCTGCGTTGATCGCCAACCGGGTCGTGGTGGTGGAGAGGAACGCTGCGGTGTTCTCGACTGTGGATCTGTCGTACGCCTGCCACCGCAGCCATACGTCCTGCACAATGTCTTCGGCTTCAGAGGCGCTGCCCAACATCCGATACGCGATCCCGAACAACCTGGGTCGTACGAGGTTGAACTCGTCGGCGGCGTGGTCGAGTTCGGAACGGGGATTAGGAGGAATCGCGATCAGCCCGCCTGTACGCCAGCGCCGACTGGCCGTTGACCCACTCCACACACACCGAACTCTGCTGACCGGTGGCGGGTTCGACCAGAAGACTGCTGACACTCCCTGGCCCGGTTAGTTCGCCTTCTCCGTCGACGACAGCGACGACGTGCGCCGCCAGCAGTGTGCGCACCGTCGCCGCATCACTGATTCTGCATGCTGCGGCGACGGCGACTATCGCGGCGTCGTGGGCGTTCGATGTCTGCACTATTCGGCGAGCTCTTCCGCGGTGTCGACAGCTCGCACCGGGGATGCGATGTCGATCTGTGGCGCGGTCCTGCCGTCCGAGAAACACAACAGTCGACGGCGATTGATCACGGCTTGGGGCCGCTGACGACATCAACCGCGAGCCACGCCTCGAACGTGGTTTCCGCGTGCTGGGCGTCGGCACTCGGAAGGAGTTCGCGATCGGCCAAGCGGGCTCCGAAGTAGAGGGCGTCGTCGTCGACGACGACCGTGCGGGGGTCATGGTGCGCTTCGAGGCCGCGGGCAACGAAGTCCGCGAGCGTGAACACTTCCGGACCACCGATCTCGACAGTGCCGTTCAGCGGCGCTCCGACGCTGACGCGTGCGACTGCGCTCGCGACCTCGTCTGCCGCGATCGGTTGGATCGACGCCGACGACAAGCGCACCTGATCACCAGAAGTCGCCCCGTGAGCGATGGACTTGAAGAACTCGAAGAACTGCGTCGCGTGGACAACGGAGTAGGGGATCTTCGATTCCTTGATCAATTCCTCCTGCTTCACCTTGGCTCGCATGTAGCCGCTGTCGGTGAGTCGCTCGGTTCCGACAACCGACAGTGCGACGTGGTGACGCACACCGGCTGTGGACTCTGCGGCGAGAATGTTCGTCGTTGCGCGCGTGAAGAAGTCGAGAACAGCCGCGTCTTCGAATGACGGAGAGTTGGAGACGTCGACGACGACATCGGCTCCGACGAGGACGTCATCCAGGCCCTCACCTGTGCGGGTATCGACGCCGGAGTTGGGTGACGCAGCGATAGCATCGTGCCCGAGCTCTCGGAGCTTGGTGACGAGCTTCGATCCGATCAGGCCTGTACCGCCGATGACAACAATTCTCATGAGATCTCTTCCGCTGTGCGCCGGACGCCGTGGCTGGCTGCCCGGTCACTGCATTCGACCGAACAGCTGCCCCATTTGTGACAGCTCGCGGCTGGCACTTCGTGTCGTCCCTCCGCGGACCTTCTCATGGCCGGTTCGCCGGTTCGCGACGAGCGAGCAATCGCGATCTCCCGTGACAATTCGGGCTGCCGCAATCCGTCTACTACCGGCGAGCCATCGTGGTGTCTAAGTGTCTGCGCGTGAAGTGGTGCGCGTGGACTGGATCGCCGCGGTGATCGCGGCAGCGATGAGCCAGATGAAGATGCGGTTACCGGTTTCGCGGGTGGACAGATCGCCGCTACCGAGCAGCGCGACCAGGCCGGCCAAAATGAGTAGAAGCCATGGCAGCGCGGTTGAGCGATACACAGTCATACCGGTGATCATCTACGTTCGGGCTCCGGTGGTGGTACATCGGGTCAGTGTCTGATGCCGCGTAGTAGGCACCGTAACCCGTTCTGCTATCGGAATACCCCAGTGCTGGTGACACCGGTGGCGGGGTCCTCGGAAATGGGGTCTGGCCACCCCAAGGCGCGGCAGATACGTTGGGACGCATGACGTCATGGCCGCAGATCAGAGGACTGACCTACAGCACGATTGGCCGCACCAAAGAATTGAAGCAGGAGAGAGTCATTCGAGTAGTGCCGAGGGGTACGGTGTGCGGCTCGGCCACGTGACAACCAAGATTTTCGCGAGCGACCCGGCTCGTGCTCTGGCGGGAATCGCGACCAGCACCTCATTGCCCAAAGAGTCCTACACCGTGACGAGCGGATTCTGGTTCGCCACACGGATGGCTCAGGATGCTGCGCGCGACCCGCAGGCTTGTGTGGAGTTGCACCTGTCGGATGGTCAGGAACAGGCGTATTGGACAGGTGTAGGCACGATCTCGAGCCCGTGCCCGTGGGTTGTGCCGTCGGTGTGGAGGGAAAATGGCAGCGGCGCCGGCTGGGTACGAGGTCAAGCAGGCGAGTAGATGCACCGGCTGCTAGTCGGCGTCCGCAAGCACGGACGTTGTCCACCGAACAATGCCTATCCATTCATCGCGAGGTTGACGGCGACGTGACGGTATCGGAGTCGAACGCGAGGAAGTCATCCGGTGAGTGGTGATGCCGGGTCAGGGCCAAGTCTGTTCCTGACTCAGCCGCGCGGTGATACGCGAAGTTGCCCACAAAGCAAGCGGAATGGACAACATGGCGAACTTCGTCAGGGCAGCCTTGCGGGCGCGTGCTGCGTACACCTGCCGGTCTCCGCCCCGCAAGATGTTCAGCAACGCGACGCCTTCGCATGCGTCAGCGGCAACAGCGGTCGCGCAGGAAACTTGGGCCACCGGTCCGAATCGAATGCCGGACCACTGCTCGATTCGACGGTTGGCATCTTCGGAGAGCAACGCTGTGAACGCGCCGTAGCTACACATGTAGCCGAAGTCGAGCCACAATGACTTGCGGGCAGCTGCCGTCCCTGTCGGGCCCCACATGTCGAGAATCGCTGTCGCGCGCTGCTCGCTACCCGCCAACTCGAACGCGATGATGCCCGGGCCGCCTGTTGCATGCATCGCCCGCTCGAGTCGAAGCATCAGCACTGTCGCAGCCAGCCACGTTCCGAACGCCCAACGGGTCGCCACCGTAATCTCTGAGTCGGTCATCGAACGCATCGACCTTGCAACCGCCATGCGCAAGAGGCTAACCCGCGCGGGTGCGTCTCACTCAGATGTCAGCAAACGTTGCGCCGACGTCCATGGTCTGTTAAAAACCCAATCGTCGAGTGGTGCCTCGCCGGCGGAAGACAGGCAGTGGCCGAAATTGTCAACCGGCGCAAAAGAAGCCTTTCTCGGGCCGTGCCGATGGACCCGGAGTCACGTCGGCACACGTCTCGATCTGCCCCGGTGGCGTCGTGACATCGGCGAGCCGGGAGGCACCGCGGCGTTCACGACCTGCGACCATTCGGCGCGCTTCTGCCTGTCCAAGTCCTGGTTTGAGGGAAAAGACTGCTCAGGGTAGTGGCTGCGTTGGTCGTCGAAGATCATCTGCCAATAGGCAACTGAGTCATCAACCGTCACGTTAGCCAGATGCGCGTCGAGGCAGGTCGCGGAGGGGTCCTTCAGCGCACCGACAGGCGGTTCAGTGAAGTATCGCTGCTGCGAGACCTCCTGAGTCGCCGTCACATCGCGCAGACTGACCTCAGAACTGCAGGCACTCAACAGGATTACGGCGGCGCCTAGGGCGATGACGGCGAGTGCGGGAACGAACCGGAATGCCATCGTTGGGTCCCTTCGGCTGGGCGTCGCCGGTTGGCGCGTCACTGCTGAAGGTATCCGGGGTTGGGACCGGTGGTCCAGGTGTAGTCGTGTCCACCGTCGCGTTCGGTGATGGTGAGTGTTTCACCGTCGACGGCGAGAGTGATGGGAAGTTGCGGGACGGTGTCGTCGGGGGCTGCAGCGTCTATTGCGAGTACAGCGACGAATCCGAGAAGGACTGTCAGAATGGGCACTCTCATGTTCGCGGCAGTGGTCGTCACGGCACCCCGCATTCCTGCGCGCGCATCTCGTAAAGGCATTGTGTTGATGACAGATTCGAAACGCGTGGTCACGAGGTCCAGATGCTTCAGGGTGCGACGAGGCAGGCGGGGCCCAGCGGGGTGGCAGGCTTGACGGTGACGGTCTGGATGGGTCCGCCTGCGGACGTTTGATAGGCCATCAATGAATGTTCCCCGGGTGCGGTGGGCGTCCACAGGGTGACTTTGTGGCCCGCGATCACCGGCGTGCTGTAGTAGGGGTCGATGGTCCAGACCAGTTCCCCAGGAAACATCACAGATTTGTTGGTGTAGTCGACGATATCGGTGCGTGGCTCGACAGGTCTTTCGGTGCGGGCCACGACCACATAGGTGCAGCCCACGCCAAAGGGTGTGGTCGGTCCGGTGCTCAGACCGGGGATCACAGTGAGATCAACGACCTCTGCGCCAGCGGTAGGCGCCAGCCACGCGCTCGCGCCAACACACACCGCCGCGGCCAGAGGGGCAACACCGATCCATCGGGACAGTTTCATGTCCATGGAGTCGTCGTTCGGGTGCTACCCGTTACTGCCCGCCCACGAAAAGTTCGGACCTGCACATGATGGCGGAAGCCGCTGCCTATGAACGGAATCCATCGCCGCGCCGCTGGCAATGGACGGGCGGGCCTTGTCCATCGAACGGATTCTGTTGGTTTGGTTTCGAGTGTGAAACTATGCGCGGAGACCGATTTTTCGGGGCGCGGGGCGATGTTGTCGTAACTCGCGATGATGGGTGATCTGGCGCCGCCGGTTCGGATTCCAGCAGCAAACGCTCGCAAGGTGACTGATGCTCTGCCGCTGTTGTTGATATCGGTGTCGTGATCGTCATGCATGTTTCAGGTCAGGGAGGGGTTCGCAGGTGCCGTATTTGGGTTTGATTGTGTTGGTGGTGATGGTGGCGGCGTTGATCGACATCATCGGCAGCGAAGTGGGGGTGCGGGGGTTGCCGCGTTGGGGGTGGTTGTTGTTGGTGATTGTGTTGCCGTTGGTGGGTTCGATCGTGTGGTTTGTCGCTGGTCGACCCCTCAAGAGCGGTGGCTACGGCCGACCGGTGGGGTCGGGGCGTGCGACGGCACTGGGATTTCCGGAGTACGACGAACCGGGCCGTTTCGAACCTCAGGACCCGGCCGCCGATGAAGAGTTCTTGCGGCAGGTCCGGGCGCGGGCGCAAGAGCAACGCCGCCAGGGCGAACTCGAACGTCGCCGTCGGCAACAAGGCGACACCACCGAGTGATGCGTCCAGATCACCACCTATTGATTGAAGGTAATGTTGTCCACCGACCCCGCAATGCTACCGCGACTACCGCCAGCACCAGGGGGGTTGTCGGGCTTGGCTCGAGGTCAACGATGACAACCCCACCGCCGAAAGTTGTTGTAATCCCTGATATTGGTGGCGCCGCCGGGTGCTAATGGGGTAGACCGGGGGCCTGGGTGTTGTTGTAGGTGGCCTGGGGTCGGGGTCTCCACGCGCCGAGAGGTTTGCTTATGCCGGCACCGGGACGCCACCAGCGCGGGGAGAGTTGCTGGTAGCGGTGACGCAGGTGATGTGCAGGGTGCCAATGGAACTCGTCGATGGGGTACAGCCGAATGGGGATCACGGGCGCGCCGTCGGGCCTCACATCGGCTGCGGTGGTGAGCGGTTGGTAGTCGATGATGGGGTTCAGCGGAGCCCGCAGGGCGAGCGGACGCGGCCCGGTGCGGGTGGGCCGCTTCCACGTGATGACCACGTACAGCGCAGCGATCTGTGCGTCGTCGACACGGTGCGTGACGGTGATGGGTTGGTCGGTCGCGGTGAGCGTCTGACCCGGCCATAGGTCAGCGACGATGGTGCCGTCGT
Source organism: Williamsia soli (assembly GCF_017377795.1). GTDB lineage: Bacteria > Actinomycetota > Actinomycetes > Mycobacteriales > Mycobacteriaceae > Williamsia > Williamsia soli. Next base: position 93,941 of record NZ_JAFRDR010000006.1, read on the forward strand.
AGTGCGTCAGAGAACCTTCCAGATCGATCCAGAGGCCGGGGCCCAGTGCGGTGACTGCGACGGTGATGTCGCGGGCCGCCTCCGTTCCGCCTGGCGGGCGTATGGGATGCGGGGCAGGGTCGATGATCAGCTCCAGATTACGACCCGAACCCAATGAGTCATCGGCGTCGATCCGGAGCCAGATCCCGCACACGACCATCGCAAGGATTGCCACCGATACTGCCATCACGATCAAAAGAATCCACCCCATTCAGACACTATAGAGCGCTGAAAACATCTGGCTGCGAACACGAGGAGAGTTGCGGGCTAGGCTCCAGTTGTGTTGTCCCTGAGAGTGGTCTGGTGGAGTTTGGCCTTCGCGGCAGTGGTGTTCACGGTCTGGACTGCGATGTCGCCTGCGGGCGGAGTGTCGTTGTCGTGTTCGAAGTCGGGCCAGTTGGATCTCGAAGGAAGCCGAGCGGCGCTGCAGTGTGATGATTCGATCGTGCGGGTGGAGGGCGTGTGGCCACTGGTTCAGCTTGGACAATTGCTCGCTATCCCACCCGCTGTCGCGGCCTTGGTGATGAGACGTTGGGTTTCGTGGTTGGTTGTCTTCACCTTTCTGGTGCTGACGTTTATCGCGGTAGCGAACTGGTCGTCGTTTTGGGTCTCATTGGGTTTTGCCGTTCCTATGTTCGCAGTCGGACTATTGGCCGCCTCGGTGCAGCAGATCCTTCAACCCGCGCAGTCAGAAAGGTTCGCTTGATGGGTTCGAATTGCTGATCGGTCCAATGCTTTCGGATGCCGAGACCGGAAGATGACGAACATTTTCCAGTCGTCTTCGAAGAGACGAACGTGATGCAACTTCTTGCGCGGCGATCCGGCCTGGATCTACTCGGCAGACGGGCGCGGTCGTGCAGCCCTCAGGCGTTGGTCTGCAACCGGATTCGTGTGCCCACGGCCTCAACGAGGTGTTTCAGCTCGAAGACCCGACGATCGCGGTCACGCGGATTTCCACACGCATGTCGGCGAGACCGAGGACCGTGACCCCGGTTTCGGTCCAGATCGGCGCGCGGCCGTCGAGGCGGCGGCGGAACTGTTCAGACATCACGCGGTTGTGGTCCTCACCGATGGCGTCATCTCCTGGCGCGACCTTGTGGTACGAGTTGACATGGATGACGTCCTTCCATGTCGCGCCCACGGTTGCGAGCGTGCGCTCTACGTTGTCGAACGCCTGAATGATCTCGTCTTCGATTGAGGAAGGAATGGCGAGGTCGTCGTCGACCCCTGCCTGGCCGGAGATTTCGACGCGGTCGTCGACGCGGACGGCTCCGCTGTAGCCGCGGGCTTCGTGCAGCTTTTCGCCGAAGCCTGGGGTGATGCCGAAGGTGACGGTGCTCATGGGTGTGTCCTTTGATCAATGTCGGCGCGTCTCGGATTGAGTTCACGCTTGAAGTCATACTAGCTCTATTGACTTCACGCGTAAAGTAAGAGCACTGAGTCGGGGGGTTGGGAACGATCATGAGCAGCAATAAAGCGGCCGCAAGCGATGACGGGGAACACGAGAGTGGTGCAGACGTACGCTGGCTCGATGACCAGGAAAAAGCCGCCTGGACGGGGTTGATCTCGCTGGTGTTACTGCTACCCGGAAAGCTCGAGCCGCCGCTCCGGAAGGAGCACGGCCTCACCCTGTTCGAGTACCTCGTGCTCAGTCATCTCTCGGAGGCACCGCAGCGCACGCTGCGGATGGGGGAACTGGCCTTCCTCGCCAGCGGATCGCTGTCACGGCTGTCGAATGTGATCAAACGCTGTGAGCAACGCGGCTGGGTGGTGCGGGCCCCTGATCCTGTCGATGGCAGATACACCCTCGCCGAGCTCACTGACGACGGTTTCGAGATCGTGGAGCTGGCAGCACCTACACATATGCGCGCCGTGCGCGGCATGATTCTCGATCAGCTCGACGCGACGGACCAGAAGGCTCTCGCCCGCATCGCGCAGAAACTGCACATCGTCCCCGATGACTTCGCCTGACACCGCTGGAAGGTCGTTCGAGGCCTAGGTTGTGGCGTGCGCTTCGTATGGCGCCCAGGGCGTTTCGCGGAGTGCGGGACAGTGTTCCGGGGTGGGGTGGTGCGCGATGTGGATCATCTGGTCGAGGGCGTCGCGTGCGGCGGCCAGATCCGCCATGGCGGTGGTGATCCGGTCGCGTTCTGCTGTCAGGATGCCGAAAGCCTCGGGGGAGGCCTGCCCGGTGTCGACGCAGGGAAGCAGCTGCAGGACGGTTCGGCTCGACAGCCCCGCGGTGAAGAACTGCTGAATCAGTTTCACGCGCTCGATGGCCGATTCGGGGTAGGTCCGCTGGCCGCTGAGGGTGCGTTCGGAATGAAGCAGCCCCTGCTCTTCGTAGTAGCGCAGGGCGCGGGTGCTGACCCCCGCGCGGAGTGCGACGTCGCCTATTCGCAACCGATTCACCTCCTGTGACCAGGCAATCCACGGTCGGACTTGCCCTTGACGTCAACGTGAAGTTCTAGATTAGCCGATGTCGGGCCGCATACGGCCGGATCAGCACAGGAACTCTCTCAGAAAGCAAGGTCCCCCAATGGACGTCAACAACCAGATCGCGCTCGTCACCGGAGCAAACCGCGGCATCGGCCGCCAGTTCGTCCTCGAGTTGCTCGACCGCGGTGTGAGCAAGGTGTACGCGACGGCTCGCCGTCCGGAGACACTGGACTTCGCCGACAACCGGGTGGTGCCGGTGCGGCTCGACCTTCTCGACCACGAGTCCGTCGTCGCAGCGGCAGCCACGGCGTCGGATGTCACCCTGCTCGTCAACAATGCCGGTATCTCAACCGGTGCGTCGCTCATCACCGGTGACCTGGCGGAGATCCGTCGCGAGATGGACACGCACTTCTGGGGCACGTTGGACGTCATCCGCGAGTTCACTCCCGCCTTGGCAGTGAACGGTGGCGGCGCGATCGTGAACGTCCTGTCCGCGCTGTCGTGGTTCGCAACGCCCAGTACCGGTTCGTACTCCGCCGCCAAGGCTGCCGAGTGGAACATGACGAACGGTGTGCGTTTGGAACTTTCATCTCAGGGCACGTTCGTGCAGGGTGTACTGCTCGGCGCCGCTGACACCGATATCGCGGCAGGGTATGACGGGCCGAAGATCGATCCCCGTGAGGTTCCGCGCTGCTCACTCGACGGCCTCGGCGAGGGCTCGATCGAAGTCATCGTCGACGACTGGACCTCAATGGTGAAGGCCTCACTCGCCGGAGACCCTGCCACGTTCTACGCGCAGATGAGCGAACTCCTCGGCGCCGGCTGACCAGTTGACCCGGCGTGGCACGCGAGGTCCGGTGCATTGACTGCCAGTGTCTCTAGGCTGTGGACATGGAGCATGTCATCTGGTGGCAGGTGTACCCGCTGGGGTTCGTGGGAGCCGAGGCGACGTCGATCGAGGGAACGGAGCACCGGCTGGAACGGATTGTCGATTGGTTCGACTATCTGCTCGAGCTCGGATGCAACGGCTTGTCGCTGGGCCCGGTCTTCGCGTCGTCGACGCACGGCTACGACACGATCGACCACTTCCGGATCGATTCTCGGCTGGGCGAGACCGAAGATCTCGAACGGCTGATCGCGGCGGCGCACGACCGCGGCATCAAGGTGATGCTCGACGGGGTCTTCAACCACGTCGGCCGGGACCACCCGAAGTTCCGTGAGGCGCTGCGGGACGGGCCGACTTCGGAAGCAGGACAGTGGTTTCGGTGGAATGGTGACAAGCCTGTTGCTTTCGAGGGCCACGACATCCTGGTCACGCTCAACCATGACAACCCGGCCGTGCGGCAGTACATCACCGACGTGATGACGCACTGGCTCGACCGCGGGATCGACGCTTGGCGCCTCGACGCCGCCTATGCCATCGCTCCCGCGTTGTTCCGGGCGGTGCTGCCTTCGGCGCGCGAACGGGCGCCGAAGGCCTGGTTCGTCGGGGAGATGATCCATGGTGACTACGAGGGTTACGTCGCTGCCTCGGGTCTCGACTCGGTGACTCAGTACGAGCTCTGGAAAGCGATGTGGAGTTCGCTGAACGACGAGAACCTCTTCGAACTGGGCCATGCCATCGAGCGCAACAACGGCATGCTGGAGACCTTCGTGCCGGCGACGTTCGTCGGCAACCATGACGTGACGCGCATCGCGAGCACCCTCTCGGACGAGCGGGTCATTCCGGTCGCGGTGGCTCTGCTGTTTTTTCTTGCCGGCGTCCCGAGCGTCTACTACGGCGACGAGCAGGGTTTCCGCGGCGTCAAGGAGGAGCGGGTCGGTGGTGACGACGCCATACGTCCCGTCTTTCCCTCTGGCCCAGATGATCTCGCGCCGTACGGGCGTGGTCTGTTCGAGCTACACCAGGCGCTGATCGGCGTGCGGCGCCGCCATTCGTGGCTGCACAGTGCACATACAGAGGTGCATGACTTGAGTAATCAGTCAGCGACTCTGATCTCCAGAGGCAGCGGTGAGGAACTCGTCTTGACGATCGATCTCACCCGATTGGATTCAGATCCTGAACCCCACGGGTTGGTGGACGGCAGCCGTCATGTCGTGGCCAGCGGTTCAGGTTGGTCGATCGCCGAGTCTGTCTCACCGGCGGCGGAAGGTCGGTAGTTTCGGCTTGTGATGCCGCCCGCTCACTCGGATCGACGTGAGTGATCACACCGCGACCGGTGCCGAAACCATGCCTACCGTTGGGGCATATGCGCGAATTGTTCACTCCACATGCCCGACTGTCCTGGATACTGGGCGGACTTGCCGGTCTGGTGGGCGCTGCCGCCTTCACGAATACCGCCGGCTACTTCGTGACCTTCATGACCGGCAACACCGAACGCGCCGCCGTGGGATTCTTTTCGGGCCAGAATGCGCTGGCAGGTGCAGCTGTCCTGCTGGTCTTGGTTTTTGTTGCAGGAGTGGTGATTGCGTCGTTGTGCCGCCGCCATCTGTGGCGAGATCACCCGCACGGAGCGACTGTCCTCACCACTGTGGCTCTGTCGATTGCGTCGTTGGTCGATGTCCTGATGACGGGTTGGAGTGCCCCGCAAGTTCAGTTCGTGCCCATCTTGTTCATTTCGTTCGCGATGGGCGCGCTCAATACGTCTTTCGTCAAGAACGGTGAAGTCTCCATTCCGTTGAGCTATGTGACCGGCACTCTCGTCAAGATGGGCCAAGGTATCGAACGGCATATCAGCGGTGGCTCCGCGAAGGAATGGCTCGAGTACTTCCTTCTGTACGCAGCATTCACCCTGGGCGCGGTGACCGGAGGCGTCATGAGCCTGGTCATCACCGGACCTCAGGTGCTGATTGCAGCGACGACTGTCTGCGCAGTGACCACGCTGTACACGTACCGGCGCACCGAGGAGAACTCCACGGTCCTCGGATGACGTAGCGGGTGCCGCGCTTGGTCCACCACATTCGTCCCCGAGTCGGGATGCCGAGGGGAATATGCCCTTGATCGGCCGCTAGGAGGCCGAATCTGGTGGTCTAGCGAAACAATTCACGTGCCGAGTGGCCCCTTGCCCACCCTCGCCCTCGTTCGATCAGCACTCGGTGATGTGATGTGCGCATTGCGCTGATCTGCCTGAGATGTGCTGAGCTGCAATGTCCTTCCGAGTGTGTGCTCGGAGCGTTGCTCACCACGCAGGAGATGGGCCGAAATCCGTCGACCCGCGGCACGTGCTCACCTCGAACAAGGGCTACCACTACCCGGCAGCGATGATCATTCCTCGATCAGGTCGTATTCCCAGTTGGCCTGTTGGATCTCCAGGTCGATGTTCCGAATGCGCTGGGCAAGATCGTCCGCTGTGGCCCTCAACTCTGAAACGGGCAGCGCCGCTACGTAAACGAGCTCTGAACGCAGCTGCCGTTGTCCGAATCGATCGGATTCTCGCCCCGACGCGGCGTCGGCGGCCGACGAGGTCACCTTGTGCCGCATCCGCAGCACATCCCGGTGCGCGAGCGCGGCCGTGACGGTCTGATCGCGCACCGACGCCGTGCTGTTGGTCCGATTGATCCTGCGGATGAGAACTTCCAATCGGTCGAAGACCGCACTGAGCTCCGACAGCAGCGCCGACGCGTCCTCTGCTGGTGATTCACCGTCTTGATAACGCGCGTTGGCCAGGATCCGAGACTTCAGATGCTCGGACCGGCGTATCAGTTCCCCTCGTTCAGCGAGGGCTTCCGCGAGCTTCATGATCTACGCTCCGGGGTCGAAGTGCCGGAAGCGGAAAACGTGGGGGCGCTCATGCGCCTTTCGACGTATCGAATGTGTTCATTCACAACAAGTACCACATTGCGGCCATCATCGGAACCCTCGGGGCGGCGTCCGACTCGTGCAGCAGACCTCGGAGCCTCGCCGGGGTCTCGCGGTAGGTTGTCGTGATGATGCTTGTCGGAGCGAGTCTCGGCGTTTGCCTTATCGAAGGGATCCGCCGGCAGCTGATTCGACACCAGGACAGACAGATTGGACCACGAATGACGATTCTCCCCGTTGCCGAACTGCACCTCCACCTCGAGGGAACGCTCGAACCCGAGACGATTTTCAGTCTTGCCGAGCGGAACAAGATCGCACTCCCGTACGCGGACGTCGATGAACTGAGAGCACGGTTCGACTTCGCCGACCTGCAGTCGTTTCTCGATCTCTACTACGCCAACATGTCCACCTTGCAGACCGCCGCCGATTTCGCCGAGATGACCAATGCGTATCTGACGCGTGCGGCGCTTGCAGGCGTCCGGCATGCCGAGGTCTTCGTCGACCCGCAGGCTCACCTCCTGCGCGGTATCGCATTGGAAGAAGTGATGGAAGGAATCACCTCAGCGCTCGATGCATCCGTCGCAAACCACGGTGTCAGCACCGGCCTGATCGTCTCGATGCTGCGTGACCAGAGCGCAGAGTCGGCCATGGACGTCCTCGATGACGTGATCGCGCTGGGAACCCCGATCCTCGGAATCGGACTCGATTCGGCTGAAGTCGGGCATCCGCCGTCCAAGTTCGTCGACGTGTACGCGAAAGCGCGCGCCGAGGGTCTTCATCTCGTCGCACACGCAGGGGAAGAGGGTCCGCCGGGATACATCTGGGAGGCACTCGACCTGCTCGGTGTCGAACGGATCGACCACGGGATCAGATGTCTCGAGGATGCGCGGCTCGTCGACCGCCTGGTGACTGAGCGGGTCCCTCTGACCGTGTGTCCACTCTCCAACGTCAGCCTGAAAGCCGTTGATCACCTGTCCAACCATCCTCTTGCCGCCATGCTCCACAGAGGACTGAACGTGTCGGTAAACTCCGACGATCCGTCCTACTTCGGTGGCTACGTCGACGACAACCTCGCTGGGGTGCGCGACGCGCTTGCTCTCGATGCCGACGATCTTGTGACGTTGGCACGGAACTCGGTCTCCGCATCCTTCGCAGGGGATGGCCGAAAAGCTGAGATCCTGGCAGAAATCACGGTAGCGGCACGGACCCTGTGAGTGTCGTGATCGAGCGCGGTTACGTCTCCCGTTCGTAGTCTGAAACTCTGCACTGCAACAATTCTCAGTCGGATTCGCGCGAGCGTAGACTGGTGACAACACCCGAAAGCGGGTGTCTCGGTGTGTGAGTTAAGGGGGAGCTGATGTCCGATCGTCCGGTCGTTCTGTACGACGGGGTGTGTGGCTTCTGCAACCACGCTGTGCAATTCCTGCTGCGGATCGACCGTCGCGGGGAACTGCGCTTCGCCGCGCTGCAGAGTGACTTCGCCGGCGGCGTCATTGCTCGCCATCCCGACCTGGCATCAATGGATTCCCTTGTGTACGTCGGTAATCCCGAGACTGCAGCAGAATACGTGGCCGTGCGGTCTGACGGTGCGTTACGTGTGATCGCTCACGCCGGTCGGCCCTGGCGGTGGTTGCAGATTGCTGCGATCATCCCTCGTCCCGTGCGAGACCGGCTTTATGACGGGTTCGCAGCCATCCGCTATCGCGTGTTCGGCAAGCTCGACACCTGCCCGATTCCGTCACCGGAAGTTCGCGCGCGATTCCTGGACCAGGGCGACCCGGCACAGAGTATCTGACCTGGCCCGATCAGTCATCGCGCGCCGATCGTGTCACGACAGTGGATGCAGTCGATTCGTGCCCTTCATCGGGCTCCCAACGTAGGAGATCGCCTGGCTGGCAGTCGAGAACGTCGCAGATCGCGGCCAATGTCGTGAATCGCACCGCCTTGGCGCGTCCGTTCTTGAGGACGGCGAGATTGGCTGGGGTGATGCCGATCAGTTCGGCGAGAACGCCGACCGCCATCTTGCGTCGGGCGAGCATGACGTCGATGTCGACGACGATCGGCATCAGATGACCTCGTCGAGCTCGGATTGCAGATGCTTGGCCTCACGGTCGAGAGCGACCGCTTGGGCCAGTAGCGCGCGCAGAACGTAGACGACGAGGGCGACTCCGCCCACGACGAGAGCCGCACCGCAGATGAGGCCGACCAGGCCTGGGGCCACCTCGTCACCTGGAGAGCTGTGGTTGGCGAACCGTGCCACCACTGCAATGGCGAAGATCATTACCGCTCCTGCGGTGATCGCGCCGATGACGCCGTCGACGTAACGGAAGGAGGCGTGCGAGAAGACGGTTCCGCGGCGAATCATGGTCAGCAGCCGCCAGATACAGATCGCGATCACCTGCAGGGAGGCAACACCCAGCACACCGATGACCGCCAGCGATACCCGGATACCTGCGGGGGCGTCGTCCATGTCGAACCACAGCACCGGCGCAATGGCTATCTGCACCACCAAAGAACCCGCGAGTGCGATCGCGATGACGGCACGTAACGCCAATACAGCCAACTTACCCATGTGTAACCCCTCAGTCTGTCCCGCCCGTTTCGGTCGAGGAACAACCTGAATCTATCGTAAAACGATAGATTTGGCCACCAAAGTAAAGCCCTTGGTGATGCAGGACGTCGTAATCGTCATAATCGAGGCATGACTGCCGATCCATTCGATCCGCGCGAACTGCTGGCGAACAGCAAGCTGGGGGTGCTGGCGACGATCAAGTCCGATGGCCGTCCACAGCTGTCTCCCGTCACGCCGTTCTACGACCGGGCCGACGAGTCCATCTACATCTCCGCCACAGACGGTCGCGCCAAGACCCGCAACCTGCGCCGAGATCCGCGTGGTGTACTCGAGGTCACCAGTGCCGACGGTCGGTCCTGGGCGACCGCTGAAGGGAGCGTGACCATTATCGGGCCGGGCACCGATCCGCACGGTCCTGAGGTGGAAGCGCTGGTCGGTTACTACCGCGCTGCGGCTGGAGAACATCCTGACTGGGACGAGTATCGGTCGGTGATGGTGTCCGACCGACGGGTTCTGGTGACGATCCACGTCGATCACGTCTACGGAGAACACATCGGCTGATCGCCGTCAGGCATTCCAGCTGTCGGGGGACGTGCCGTCGACGTCGGTGAAACCGTATTCGCGAGCCAATTCCGCTGAACTGACCGACTTCTGATTCCACCGCGCCCGATTCGGGTCCGCGGCGATTGCGGCGACCGCGCGGCCGACGTAGCGCGGTGATTCGGAGGACGCGAAGGCCGGTGGCGCGGTCGGCAGGCCATCACCCCGGTTGTCCTGCAGGGCGTCGCGCCAGGTGGCTTCGGTGACCTGCCAATTGTCGAGCATCATCTCCGAGCGGAGCCAACCAGGCGTGATTGCCACGGCAGTGGCGCCACGCTCGGCCAATTCGTGACCTTGCGAGTAGGCGAGCCGGTTGACCGCCACCTTCGCCAAGTCGTAGAACACCGATATCCGGTAGCGGCCGGCGTTGTATTCCGCTGTGCCATCAGTGATTTCCACCAACAGGCCGCCCGGCTCTTCGACAAGTAGGGGTAGCAGGTGATGCGAGGTGATCAGATGGGTATCGATGCCGAGCCGCAGAATGCGGAGACCACGATCCAGGTTGTGTTCCCAAATCGGGGTATTCCACTCCGGGGGAGCGCCTTTCAGTATCTCTGCGCCCCAGATGTCGTTGACGAGGACATCGATACGACCGTAGTCGCGCCGTAATTTCTCAGCGAGCTTGTGCACCTGCGGCGGATCGAGATGGTCGACCTGCATTGCCACGCCGGCGCCGCCGAGTCGGGTGACGAGTTCCGCGGTCTCTTCGATGGTCTCGGGACGGTCGTAGTCAGAGTCGATTCCACCGCTACGGCTGCTGCGACCGGTGCAGATGACCGTCGCACCGGCCTCTCCGAGACCCGCCGCTATGCCGCGGCCGGCGCCCCGGGTGGCGCCGGCCACGACGGCAACCTTGCCGCTCAATGCCTTGGAAGAAACTCGTGGGCCCATGCATGTGAGACTGGCAACAGAACCGACGCGGGTCAATGCTCGTGCAGGATTCGGTCACCCACCCGAACGCCCGATTGGATCCACGCGCGGGTGGCCGGCTACGTCGGCTCCGATGATTTTGCGCTGTCGCTCGAGTCGGCATTGGTGTATCGCATTCGATGAAGGAGGAACCATGCAGATCACGCACACGCTGTCGGTCATGAAAGTCCGCGATCACGATGCTGCCGTCGATTGGTACACGGCCCTTTTCGGGCGGGGACCGGATCGACGCCCGATGCCGCCGTCCGCCGAATGGGATCTCGGGTCCGGTCGCGGTGTCCAGGTGTATCTCGATCCCGATCACGCCGGTGCCCACGACATGATCATCGGTGTCGCCGATCTGGACGAGGCGCTCGTGGAATTGAGTGGCCGCGGGATCGATGGGGAGGCGTACACCGTGCCGTCTGGGCAGTTCAGGCTCGCCACGCTGGCCGACCCGTCCGGGAACTCGGTTGTGCTGGCTCACGAAGAAGCTGCCTGAGCACGAGCCGGTACGACGACTCCGGCCGGCGAGTTGCCCCTCGTCGGTCTCCGCAATGACCGACATGACCACCGACCTGACGTTCGACCGGATGGACCGAACGGCATCAGCTGCCACTCTCGGCGGCATTGGCTACGATCCCGCCATGGACAAAGGGGTGGCCGGACGACTGGCCGAAGATCGACTCGTGGAGTGGAGTCGAGCAGTGAGCTATGACGAGCTCGTATGGGCGGACAACAATGAGTCGACCACCAGGCGGCAGGTGTCGCAGGATGGTGTGGACTACACCATTGAGTCGACGGTGTATCGCGAGCAGGGGGCGAACGTGTACACGATGGCGGTGCGCGTCAGCGAGGTCAAGAAGAGTTCGTTCTTTCGTAAGTCGGTTTCTCGATACGGCCGTATGTTTCCCGACGGGCGGTTCGTCGAAGGCGCGTGAGGCCCTCGGCATCAACCCGCTTGTCGGCGGTCGATGGCGGCGGAAAGGGTGTCGGCCAGAGCAGGGTCTGCGGCGGAGACGACACGGCGAGCGGCCGCGCCGAGGTGTTCGAGTTGGTCGGCCTCCAGGGCGTCGATGACAAGTCGCCGGACCTCGCGGACGTGTGAGGGCGCAATACGTTGTAGCTCATGCCATCCCGCTTCGGTCAGTATCGCCTCTGTGCGACGGCCTGCGCCGCCGCAGGAGCGCCGCTCGACCCACCCCGCACTTTCCAGTCGCGACACCGCGTGCGACAACCGCGACAGTGATCCTCGTGCCAGCCCGGCAAGGTCGCTCATCCCCTGTACGTGATCGGGGGCGTCAGACAGCGATACCAGGATGCTGTACTCAAAGAAATTGATTCCGGCCTCGTGTTTGAGCTGTGCGTCGAGTTTGCCGGGCAGGGTCATGATCAGCGCGACCAGTGATGCCCAATCGCGTTGCTGATCGTGGGAAAGCCACGCTTCGCCCGTCTCGTCCTGGTGGTCGGTCACCCGTCCATCCTATCGAAGTTGAACATTCAACAAGGATGGGTATAGTCGAACTTGCACGTTCAAGTTCGGAAGATCTGCCCCATTCCCTTTCACCGAGGAGTCCCCATGACCCTGTTTCGTCTCGACGCCAGCATTCGTGTCGAGGGTTCACACAGCCGCGCGATTGCCGACATCGTCGAACAGGAGTGGCGGGCGGGTCATCCCGACGACAGCGTCGTCCGGCGACACGTCGGAACCGAGCCCATCCCTGCCACCACCTGGGGGACTGCTGCCTTCGCCGGATACACGCCAGAAGATCAGCGCACGCCCGAGCAGCGAGAAGCGCTGGGGCTGGCCGCGACCCTTGGCGACGAGTTGATCGCCGCCGACGCGTACCTGTTCGCAGTGCCGTTGTACAATTTCGGGGTCTCGCAGCACTTCAAAACCTGGGTTGACCTAGTCGTCACCGATCCGCGATTCGGGCCGACCAGCACGTCGCCGATCGCCGGTCGACCTGCAGTGCTCGTGACCGTCCAGGGCGGCAACTATATGGCGGGCACACCGCGCGAGGGCTGGGACCATGCCACGGGGTGGATCAAGCGCGTCCTCGCCGACGTGTGGAACCTGGATCTCGACGTTGTCGAAGCCCCGTTCACCCTGGTCGGTGTGAACCCTGTCCTCGACGAGTTCAAGGATCTCGCCGCGAGTCTGCGTTCCGATGCCGACGCGCTCGCCACGAAACACGGCCAGGCGCTTGCCGCGCCCCGCAGCTGACGACCGCTACCGTTCGGCGAGCGCGGCCAGCCGGTCGATCGACGCCTTCAGGTTGTCGGCCGTGGTCGCTCGGGCTCTGACCAAGCGCTTGCTGTCAGTCAGATTCGACCAATCGTAGGTGTGCGTCACACGGGTACGGCTGTCCTCGAGCGGTTCGAGCTCCCAGCGCCACAGGTGACCCGGCGGCTCGTGACCTGCTTCCGAGGGGAGCCACGCGATGAGGCGTCCTTCGTCGAACTCCACGATGTGGTTCTCCCGGTCGGCTCCCGTGGTAAGAGTCATCGTGAACACATCACCCACTGCGCGGACACGTTGATCGGCTGAAGCCGACGTCAGGTTGTCATTGCCGTCCCAGCTTGGCTGCAGTGACGGGTCAGCGATCAGCTCGAAGATCTGCTCGGCGTTGGTTGCGATGTCGCGGGACGCGCTCACCACCCGGTTTTCGACGTTCTCGGCCATCTTCAGATCCAAGCATTTGTTCGCCATCGGGCCAACCTCGCAACGTCCGCGTGCTGAGTATCATCAGCGCGTGGGGGTCCACAGTGGTATGTGGGCGTCCCGAAAGTCGTGACAGCAGAGCCTTTCTTCGTCCAGCTCAGGTGCCGCAGAAGGTTTGGAACGATTCGCTGAACACCGGGGGAGCAGGTGTTGCGTAGTCAGCCCAGTCGTCGCGGCGGTCGAACGGATGGGTGACGATCTCCAGCAACTTTTCGAAAGGAGCGAGATCACCGTTGGTGGCGGCCTTCAGCGCTGCATCGAGCTGATGGTTTCGGGGGATGTACAGCGGGTTGACCGCGTCCATCGCGTCCGCGGCGTCGTCGCGGTCATACCTGGCAAGTTCCGAGCGCCAGCGCGTGAGCCAGGAACCGAGCTGCTCGCGCGGGATGAGGACGTCCAGCGCGGTTGATTCCCCACGGAGTTCGCCTGCGAGTGCTCTGAACGTGCCGGTCCAGTCAGCGCTGTGGGTCGTCATCAATGCCAGCAGGTCATCGATCAGGGCCGGGTCGATTTTTTCACCACCCACGCCGAGCTTCGCCGACATGCCGGCCGCATAGTGCCTCTGGAATCGCTCGTCGAAGGAGTCGAGCACTGTCGTGACCGCGGCGATCGCGTCGTCGGGCGTGGAATCGATCAGTGTCAGAAGCGTTTCCGCCAGTCGTGCCAGGTTCCACTTCAGGACAGCAGGCTGGTTTCCGAACGCGTAACGGGCACCCTGGTCGATGGAGCTGAACACCGCGGCCGGGTCGAAAGAGTCGAGGAACGCGCACGGTCCGTAGTCGATGGTCTGCCCGGAGATGGTGGTGTTGTCGGTGTTCATGACGCCGTGCACGAATCCGGTGAGCATCCACTGCGCCACCAGAGCGGCCTGCGCCTCGACCACGGCGTCGAAGAACGCCAGGTACCGCTTCTCGGTAGGCAGTTCGGTCAACGCCGGATAGTGGCGTGCAATCGCATAGTCGGCGAGGGTTTGCAGGACCTCGCCCTGCCGGACCGCGAACTCGAATGTGCCCACCCGCAGGTGGCTGGCCGCGACTCTGGCGAGCACGGCCCCAGGCTCCGCGCCGGTTCGACGAATGTCCCGGCCCGTCGCGACCACCGACAACGCTCGCGTGGTGGGGATACCGAGTGCGTGCATGGCCTCGCTGACCAGGTATTCGCGCAGCATCGGGCCGACGGCGGCGAACCCATCGCCACCTCGGGAAAAGGGTGTCGGCCCAGACCCTTTCAGGTGCAGGTCCACGCGTTCGCCGTTGTCGCCGACGAGCTCGCCGACCAGTAGCGCGCGGCCATCTCCGAGTAGCGGTGTGTAACCACCGAATTGGTGGCCGGCGTAGGCCATCGCGACGGGAGTGGCGCCGACAGGCGCTGATGCTCCCGACAAGACCTCGACGCCGTCGACGCTTCGAAGGACGTCTACATCGAGTCCCAGGGAGATGGCCAGCGGCTCGTTGACGACCAGTAACCGTGGGTCAGGCGCGTCCGCACCCTGCCAGGGCACAGCCAGAGCGCTCAGTTGCTCGGCGAACGTGCTTTCCAAGCCGGTGATCGCTGGGTTGGTGCCCACTGCGGAGCTCGGTGTTGTAGCCATCATTCGAGGTTAGCCACTCCAGTGCTGTATGCGGTGCCGCCCAGATGTCAGAGCAGGTCGAAGACGCGGCTGAACAGCCCGACGGCAATGATCAGGACGATAAATACCGCGACAGAGATGACGGCGATGGGCAGTGCTCGGCCGCGCTGCGGCGGTTCGTGGTTCGGACCACCGACGCCGGTCTCGGCCGGAGGGGTGTCACCGGGTGTGACGCTGCCGCCCGCTTCCAGTCCCGCGGTGTCGTTCGGTTCGGGGTTCTGCGGTTCGAACGCAAAGTCTTCTGACTCTCGATTGGGCATGGTGGCTGAGTACCCGATCCCTCAGATGCCAACCAGTGGCGGCAGCCGAGGTCAGGGGATAGGTGTCGGTGCCAGGCTGTTGCCGCGCGGGATGGTCGCGCAATTGCTGTGGGTGGGCAGGCCGGCGAACCGCTCGGTCAGGAATTGCAGCCCCTGGGCCTCGAACGGAGCAAAGGCTTCGGCGTGGGTGAGTCCGTTGAACTGGGAGTAGGTCACGTCGACGCCCCGGCCGCAGTACTCGTGTGCCAGACCGACGACGTCGTCGGTGATCATGATGGTGTCGCCGAGCGCGTTCGCCTTGCCGACCCCCAGGAGCAGCGGAGTACGCGGGGTGCCCTGGCTACCCATGATGTTGTCATCGATCGCCGCGACGACTTCGGGAACGTCGAGCAAGGAGTCATACGGCGCCTTGACCATCGACGCGTCGGTCAGGGTCGGGTACTTCGAGGCGAAGTTGGCGATGCATTCGGAGCTGACCTGCTGGGTCACCTGTTGGCCGTACGGGGACAGGAACGTGCTCGTATCGAGGTTGTACGTCCGTTGATAGGCGACGACGAGTGCGGGGATGACGCCTGCCCACTGCTTGCTGCCACTGACATAGGGCAAGTTGTGCGCGAGGTCGACAGGCAGGCCGCCCGCCGCGGCGCCGACGATGTTCAGTTCGGGTGAGTACTTCGGTGCTATCTCAGCACCCCACTGAGTGGGAACCGAGCCCCCGGAATAGCCGACCAGGCCGACCGGTGTCGAGGAGGGAGCTCCGAGAAATGCCTGAGCCGCGCGGACCCCGTCGAGCATTGCGTAACCCGACTGTCGGCCGATGGTCCATTCGAGTTCCTCGCCCTCGTAGTCGGGCGCGACGACGGTGTATCCGGCGGCGAGGTACCCGGCGATGAGATTCTGCTCGCCGAAGGCGATGAGGTTCGTCGACCCGCCGCTCAGGGTGTAGGAGGGGTCGCACTGGGAACCGAGTGCGTCATACGCCATCTGGTACGACACAATTTTTGTCGGGCCGGGTACCAGCGGCCGCAGGACTGTTGCGACGGTGACAGCGCCGCGCCCTTGCTGATCAGTTGTCCGGTACAGCACCTGATTGCCGGTGATTGGGGTGTCGAGACTGGGCGTTCGAAAGTTCATCGGTCGCGAGCGCAGCACGGTGCCGGGCGCGATGCCGTCCAGGGGTCCGTCATAGCTGTAGAAGGGATCTGCCGAGGGCAACGGCGAGCCCGGGCCTGGATCGGCCTGTGCTGCTGGAACGCTCGCCACTGCCAGCGTCCCGGTGATGAGGGCGGCAACAGCCAACAGACGCAGGGCGAAGGCGCGAACAATGAGCATGGCGATCATTTAAACACCGACACGGCACATCGGAACCAAATCGAGACAATCGAACGCAGTGAATCGGGCGGTAACGATTTGTCGATGTGTGGCGACAACTCCTGAAGCACTTGTTTCGGTCGGGACCGAGATCAGGAGAGCTCCCTCGCATGCCAAGTTCGTTCAACCAGTTCGGTCACTCCGTCCCCGCCTGGAAGGTCGTCGGTGAGGCCCGGCACGCGTCCCCCGAGGCGCCGCGGCGTCGCCGCGGACCCCGCGTGCTGGTTCTCGGTGCGATCGTGGCCGTGTTGAGCATCGCGCTCACCGCCCTCAGTTCGCTGCTGTTCTCCTTCGGCACCGCAGGTGCAGTTGCCGGCCAGCCGGACAAACTCCGTCCCGGGTGTACCTGGGACTCCTCGGCCTACTACGTGCAGAACTGCCAGGTCTGGTCGACATCCCAGAACAAGTACGTCATGGTGCAGATCCGCGCCTCCGAGGGCAGCAACCGGGGCGTCTACCTACTCGACGGGATGCGGGCTCGCGAGGACCGCTCCGCGTGGACGACAGACGTCAAGGCCGCGCAGGTCTACGACCGCAGCACCGACACCACACTTGTCATGCCGGTCGGCGGAGCGTCGTCGTTCTACACGGACTGGGACGCCGGCGCCGGTGACAAGAACGCCACCATCAAGCAAGAAACGTTCCTGACCGACGAACTGCCCGCGTATCTCGCCGAGAACTTCGGGGTCAGCCCGTCCAACAACGCGATCATCGGTCTGTCGATGTCCGCCGGGCCGGCCGTCACCCTGGCCGAACGCCACCCCGAGCAGTTCAAGGTGGTGCAGGCGATGTCGGGCTACTACCAGACAGACAATCCCGTTGGTGCGCTGGGTGTTTTCGCGTCTCAGACGCTCGTGTCGAACTACACGAACGGCATCGTCAACATGTGGGGTGCCCCGGGTAGCAGCCGGTGGACAGAGAACGATCCGTCTAAGAACGTCAGCAAGCTCAAGGACAACGGGCAGGTGCTGATCATCTCGTCCGGCAACGGCTTCCTCACCCCGGGCGAACTGGCCAAGTTGGCGCCCCAGGACCAGATCAGCGCGATCGCCCTCGAGATGCTGTCGGCCGTGTCGACCATCCTGATGCAGATCCAGGCTGCGCAAAGCGGGGCGAACGTCGTCGTGTTGCCGAACTACGGCGGCCACACCTGGGAGAACTGGGGACGCGCTCTGCGAGACGGACGGGACGAGGTGACTCAGACACTGCGGAATACGCCGCCCGTCACCGCGAAGACCCAGGTCGTCGACGCGGCAGGCGGCGAGGTTGCCGGCGGCACGGCGAAGGCCACCAATGCTGCGCTGCGTGCCGCAGACGAGCCCTCTGTGCTCCCGGCAGACGTACCCGCGACCACGGAGTCCAGCGTGGCACCATCGGGCGCCGAATCCGCGACCCCGACGGAGTCCCCGGTATCGGCCACCTCCACCCCGTCGGAAACAACTGGCGCCGATGCGGAATCGACCGAGTCCACGCCGACGTCCACCGACACCTCGGCAACGACCACTCCCACCACTCCGACCACCACCACGACGTCGACGTCCCCGGCGCGCTGACTCGACCGCACGTCGCTCACAGAACTTCGTCCCGCTCGTGAAATAGTGCGAGCGAGACGAAGTTTTGCGAGCGTGACCTAGAGATCGCGACTGAACGAGCAAGGGTGTGGCGCTGTGTCCGGCAGGTGGTACCGCAGCGTGCTGGTCCGTTTCTACCTCGTGGGCGGCGCCAGCGCGCTCGCGTATGTGGTGTTGTTCGTCCTGCTGCGATTCGTCATGCCGTCGCAGCTCGCGAATGTGTTGGCGCTGCTGATTTCTGCGGTCGCCAATACCGCGGTCAACCGGCGATTCACTTTCGGGGTCCGCGGCACTGACGACCTCATGCGGCATTATCTGCAGGGCCTCGCCGTGTTCGCTGTGGGACTCGCAGTCACCGGTGGAGCGTTGTGGCTCTTGCACATCTGGATATCCGATCCATCGCGAGTTCAGGAGGTCTCCGTACTGGTGGTGGCGAATCTCGTAGCCACAGTGGTTCGCTTTGTGGGCCTGAGGCGTGTGTTCGCACCGACCTGACCCGGTGAACGGCGGCGTGGGCCGACGTGAAGGTGCAAACGGTGACCCTGCGACGGGGTACTACTCAATTCGGGCGGATTCCCCCGCAGGGCGTCGTCGTCGGGTCAGGATGAGAGAGACCGCCAGCAACCAGATGACGGCGAGAGCGATGACAACGCTGACGCCGTAAGGACGATCGAGGATGGTCGCGTTGTCGGGTGTCTTGTCCGGAGAACGTGGTAGCAGTACGGGCAGCGAGAGGATGACCACGACCAGGCTCGCTGAGACGGCGAGCAGCGCGGGCGGCCACCACCGTTGTGGCAAGACTCTTTTCGCGGCGTAGCCGAGGGCGATGCATGCCGGTGCGAAGAGGGCGTCGTGAACGATCAGCCCGCCCGCGAGCCAGAAGACGATGGAGAGCTGATCTGCACGCGGCATGTCCCAGAGCTGTGAGAGTCCGTACCACCCCAACGCCAGCGCTGTCAGGATCAGGATCGCCCGGATGAGGCGCAGCTTCATAAGATCTCGATTCGTGTCAGCCACTTCGTCTGCAGCACCCCGGGCCGGTTCGGTGCGATGAGCCGGCACGGGTAGCCGTGGTCGACGATCAACTGCTCGCCGTGCAACCTGAGGGCGACGAGCGAGAGTGGATCGTCAGCGGTGTTCGCGGGCAGTGTGCTCACTCCGTAGAGTCCGGCCTCCAGTGAGATGAACCGGACGTCGCGGTGTCGGTCTCCGCCGACGAGCGCCACGAGATCGCGTACCTGGACTCCACCCCACATACCGGTCGCGCTCCACCCTTCCACGCACGCAATCGGAAGGGCGCTTTCGTGTTGCGGCATGGCCCGCAGCTGTTCGAGGGTCAGTTCTTTCGTCACGTTTCCGTTGCTGATGATCAGCCGGTAGTCGGGATCGCGCGCCGACTCTTGGACTCCCGCCGCTGATGCCGTTCGGTTGATCGGAATACCTTGTGGTCCTTCGCCTGAACGCGGCGCGAGAAACGCGAACCAGCGCAGGAAGGGCACGGTTTGTCCGGCAAAGGCCAGCACAGCGAGGGACCCGACGGCGACGGTGCCCCGAAGAACCGTGCGCCGTGACACCACCCCGCGCTCCGGTGCCGGTTCGCTCGTGGTTCTGTGCGCCTCGGACGTCGTGCCAGTCGTGTTGATCGGTGCGGTCGACTCGACTGGACTACCCAGGGCGCGTTGGATGATCGGCAGTTTGACGGCTATGTGTACCAGGATCGATGCCACCACCAGAAACGACATGGCGTAGTGGGTGGTGGTGAAGAAGAACGTCCATGGATACCACTGGGCGGTGTTGAGCAATCCGGTCAGGAGCTGAAAGATCGTCGAGCTCACCAGGACTGCGATCGAGGCGCGCTCGACAGCTCGTGCAGGTGTCCCGATCACGGGCTTGACGAAGAGCTTCGGGTAGACGAGTTGGAGTTTGACCAGCAGCAGCGGGATGGCCACGACGCCGGTGATCACGTGCAGTCCCTGCGTGGTCTGGTAGAGCCACACCGGACGGGACGGCCAGTAGAACCATCCGGGAGGGTGTTGTATCCAATGACTGAGCATCCCGGTCAGGAAACACACGGCGATACAGATCCCGAGCAGCATTCCGACGCGCGCAACAAGTCGGGGACTGCGCAGACCGGTATCGCGATCGGCGTCCTCATCGAGGGTGTTCATCGGCTCATCGACCTCGCGTGTCGGGGCCGAGACCCATCCGGGCGGGAAGAGGCTGCGAATACCCAGTACACGACACGCTCGCAGGTGGCCGTGGCCTGGGCCGATGACTCGATGTGGGAAGTGGTGAACGCCCGATGAGCAGCCGGGAACTCATTCTCGACGACCTCATGTTGGCTCGGAACGATCCCGCGCTGGCTTCGTTGCGAGACGGCGGGTTGTTCGACGACCTCGCAGCGCTTCATGCACGCGCGCACGGCGAGAACGTACGAGGGGTGGTGTCCGCAGGATGGATCGGACCGAGCACCGTTCGGATCTGTTACGACGTGGAAGAGTGCGCAGTCGTCACCGGTAAGCCCCATGCTCGACATCGGTGATCACCGCCCGGTGAGTTCCATCAAACCGCGACCGCCGATGGTCTCACAGCGATAATGCAGCCCGACCGTCTCGGCGAGTTCGCGGGCGTAGTCGATGCCGACCCGCGCCCAGGGAAACCAGTCGCCGTAAGAGCTTTCGGTTTCGACGCGAGCGGCACCCCGCCAGAGCCCGGCCAGACCGGAGTCGAGTTCGACGATGATCGACCCGCCTGCCGCGACCAGCTCGGACGCTCGTCTTGCCACGCGATCGGGATCTCCGCCGATGCCGATGTTCCCATCCAGCAACAGCACGTGTCGCCAACGACCCTCGCCGGGTAGGCGATCGAACAGACTGCGCCGGATGGCAACTCCGCCCTGCGCGCGGGTCATGCTCACAGCTTGATCGCTGTGGTCCACGCCCAGTGCCGCGATACCGTTGCCGGTCAACCGATGCACGAGCCGACCGGGACCACATCCGAGATCAACCGTCGGCCCGAGACATTTGTCGGCCACCCGGCGATCGAACTCCGAGTCCGAACCGACGAGGCTCGTACCGAGCCATCGATCTACCGGCAACAGATTTCGTGTGCCGTCGGCGTGCCTGAGCCACGTGCGCTCACCGGCAAGCCCCTCGGAGACGGCGCCGTCGAAATATACGGTGTCCGAGGACTCATCCGCGACGGTCATGATGATCGTTCCATCAGAGTCGCAGCGGTTCCCGCGAATCGGCTGCCGGGTGCACATCGTCGCGCGACCCCGTCGATGTCCTCGGGGTGGTCGACGTCGCACAGTTCGGGTAGCTCGGTCACCCGGAGCCCTCCTGACTCCAGTGCTGCTCGGGTTGCCGCGCCGGTTTCGGCTGACGACATCGGTACGCCGGTGAGGGTGTGCGCGCCGCGGGCGTCGTGGAGTCCCAGCCCCCACCACCCGCCATCGGTGGCGGGGCCGAGGACACAGTCCGTCTCTTCCAGTGCTGCCAATGCGGCCCGGAACTGACCGGCGGTGATCTGGGGAGTGTCCATCCCGACCTGAAAGACCGCACCGTGGACCACGTCGTCGGTGTCGCGATGCGCATTCTGGAGCCGTTCACCAAAGGTGTTGCCGTGCTGGGCGATCAGCGTGGTGTGGCGCAGTCGCCATCCGATCTCCTCGCCGGCGACGGCGTCACCGAGAGCGCCGGTCATCGCGACGACGACCGGCGCGGTCCCCACCGACAACGCGGTGTCGAGGGTGTCGAGAAGTGCGGCCGCCGCGAGCTCGGCCGCTTCGATCTCCGAAAACTTCTCGGTGAGGCGGGTTTTGACCTGTCCTGGTACCGGCGCCTTGGCGACGATCAGGATTCCTTGCGGCGTGTCAGTGAGCAACTCTCTCCTCCATCTGGTGAAGAACGGTCAGGAAGTCACGGGTGGCCCGCAGCGTTCCCTTCAGTGATCCCGACACTTTTGATCTGCCACCCGACCGCGGCCGATACGTGATGTCCAATTCTGTTATCTGCCAGCGGGCGGCGCCTGCTCGCGCAAGGAGTTCGACCGGGTACCCGAAACGGCGGTCCGTGATTTCCAGACCCACGAGATCGTCACGCCGGACCGCCCGCATCGGTCCGATGTCGTGAATGGGTATGCGGTAACGGTTTCTGAGGCGCCACGCTATCCACTGGGTACCGAGTCGAGAATGCAGAGGCCATGTGCGGCGGTCGACGGGCCGGCGTCGCCCGACGGCGAGATCGGCGCCGGCGGCCACGGCGGCAACCAGTTGGGTGAGGTCGGCGGGATCCATCGATCCGTCACCGTCGATGGTGCAGACGATCTCCGTGGTGCACGCTTCGATACCGGCGTGCACAGCCGATCCATAACCGGGAATCGGTTGACAGACAACGGTGCAACCCAGCGCAGCAGCGACGTCGGCGGTGCCGTCGACGCTGCCGTTGTCGACGACGAGTGCATCGATTCCGGCCGGCAGGGCGCGGATGATCGCAGGCAAGGACTCGGCTTCGTCGCGGCAGGGGATCACGACGGTGGCACTGACCCGTGATGCGCTCTGCTGTCCCATGTCTTCGACGCTAGGGGCGGCTGGTGCACATAGCCAGCAGAATCCGGTGACGGAAGAGTGACGTCTGCGCCGAAGTGTCAACGATGCCGGAAACGAAGCCTAGGTTGTAAGGGTGACCGAAACCCTGAACACCCTCTCGGATTCAGACACGTCAGGACACCAGCGCTGGATCAGCCGGGGAGATCTGCTATCGCTGCTGGCCGCAACAGCCTTGCTGACGACCGCAGTTGTCGCGCCCATCGTCGGTGACACCGCGTGGCGCATCAACATCTTTGCGCTCGCACCACCGCTGTTCGGGGAATACGGACCGCATTTCGGATACGGATCGGTGGCCGCGGTCCTCGTCGCGCTTGCCGTCATCGCGTACGGCCCTACGCTGGCGACCCGATTGTCGTGGAGGTCGATCATCTTCACCGCCATGGCGACCTGCCTGGCGTGGACCTTCTCGTTGGCGATGATCGACGGCTGGGACCGCGGGTTCGCAGGCCGGTTGATCAGGCCGGACGAATACCTTGCCGAAGTGCCAGGTGTCTCGAGCATCACCGGCATGCTCGACGGATTCTCCGGGCGAATCCTGGACTTCCAGCCGGACTCGTGGACCACACATGTGTCCGGCCATCCTCCGGGATCGCTGCTGACATTCGTCTTGCTCGACCGGATCGGTCTCGGCGGCGGCGCCTGGGCGGCCATCTGGGTCGTCCTCGTCGGGTGCAGTGCGGCAGGTGCGTTGCTGATCACCACCGCGCGCCTGAGCGATGAGGCGACGGCGCGGCGGATCGCACCCTTCATCGCGTTGACCCCGGGTGCAGTCTGGATGGGGGTGTCAGCCGATGGCTATTACATGGGCGTCGCAGCCTGGGGGATCGCGCTCCTGGCCATCGCCGCGACCACGTCCGGCCCGCGAGCAGTGGCAGCTGCCGTGGGGAGCGGGCTGGTCCTGGGGTTCGCGATCTTCCTGAACTACGGACTCGTTCTCATGGGTCTCGTCGCCATCGCAGTCCTCGTCGTCGCCCGGGTGTGGCGACCGGTTGTGTACGCCGTCCCGGCTGCGCTGGCTGTCGTCGGGATCTTCGCCGCGTTCGGTTTCTGGTGGCTCGACGGTTACCACCTGGTCGTCGAGCGCTACTACCAGGGCGTCGCGACGCAGCGGCCGTTCTCGTACTGGGGCTGGGCGAACTTCGCCTCGGCACTCTGCGCGGTCGGTCCGGCGGCCGCGGTGGGCATCGGCCGCGCTGTCCGACCAGGATTGATCCGACGTCGCGAGGCCGTGGTGCTGCTGGCGTTGGCGGGTCTGCTGGCGATGATCGTCGCCGACGTCAGTGCGCTGAGCAAGGCCGAGGTCGAGCGGATCTGGCTGCCGTTCAGCGTATGGCTGCTGGTCGCGACGGCCCTGTTGCCCCGACGATCCCACCGGTTCTGGCTGGCCGGTCAGGCCATCACGGCCTTGCTGATCAACCACCTCGTGTGGACCTATTGGTAGAAGACATGTTTGCTGGTGTGGTGCGAGTTCTGATGGCCGATGACGATCCGATCGTCAGCGACGTGGTGCGTCGGTACCTCGAGCGCGATGGGCTGCAGGTGGCGCTGGTCGGCGCCGGGGACGCCGCGCTCGAACATCTGCAGAACCACCAGATCGACCTCGTGATCCTCGACGTGATGATGCCCGGCCGTACCGGCATCGAGGTGCTGACCGACATCCGAAGCGGGCCTCATGCCGGGATGCCTGTCATCCTGCTGACGGCGTCCGGTGAGGAAGAAGATCGCCTGGTCGGATTGGCCGCGGGTGCAGACGATTACGTCATCAAGCCGTTCAGCCCGCGGGAGCTGGCGCTGCGGGTGCAGTCGGTGTTGCGGCGCAGTGTCGCGAACTGGTCGGGCCCCGCGGCGGCCGACGACCTTGCCGACGGCTTAGTCGTGATGGATGCAGAAGCACGCAGCGTCACGGTGGCCGGCGCACCCGTCAGCACGACCAAACGCGAGTTCGATCTCCTGCGCTTCTTCCTGTCCCACCGTGACGCGGTGTTCAGCCGCGAACAATTGCTCTCCCAGGTCTGGGGATGGTCGTTCGGCGACTTGTCGACCGTGACTGTGCACGTCAAGCGGTTGCGCGCCAAGCTCGGCGACTGCGATTCGTTGGAGACCGTGTGGGGTCAGGGCTATCGGTGGGTCTCCGCATCGGTCAGTGAACGGTGATCTGATGCCCACCGACATTCCGCAGATCGTCGGACTCTCGCTGCTCTGGTCGGCGCCGGTGGTGCTCCTGGGGACCTTCTTGCTGCTGGGTCTGCGGCGGTTGTCGCTGGTGACGAGCACCGTGGTCCTGGTCCTGATCCCGCCGGTGGCGATTCTGATGGGCGTCATCGGGGTCAGCGGGTTCATGTTCACCGACGACCTCAAACGCACCGCGACCGTCCTTGCCTCGGTCGCGATCATCGTCATCCCAGCGGCGGTTCTGCTCGCCCGGTTCCAGGCGCGACGCACGGTCTGGGAGCGGCACGCCCGGGAGCAGGAGCGGGCGGCCGAACAGTCACGTCGCGAGCTGATCGCCTGGGTCAGCCATGACCTTCGCACCCCGCTCGCCGACATCCGGGCCATGGCCGAGGCGCTGGCCGATGGCGTGGTCTCCGACACCGACGAGGTATCGACGTTCGCGCGTCAGATCGACAAGGACGCCATGCGGCTGTCGGGGATGGTCGACGACCTGTTCGAGATGTCCAAGATCAACGCCGGCGCCCTGCGGCTCGAACGCGAGAACCTGGATCTACGTGAGGTGGTCGACGAAGTCGTCGCGGGGTGCGCCGCCGCTGCCGACCGAGCCGATATCCGACTGCGGCCAGTCATGCCGGAGGACGCGGTCATGGTCGACGCCGATGGTCGAGCAGTGTCTCGGGTGCTCACCAACCTCGTCATCAATGCGATCGCGCACACGCCCAACGGTTGCCCCGTGGAGATCGAGGTGGGGCGGCGGGATTCGCACGCGTTCCTCCGGGTCGATGACGCCGGTCCCGGAATCGCCGAACACGAGATGGCGCGGATCTTCGAGATCGCCTATCGCGGTATATCCGCGCGGACGCCCACGGACGACAAGGGCATACCGGTCGGCTCTGGAATGGGACTGGCGATCGCCGAGGGTCTGGTCTCCGCACATGGCGGCCGGATCTCGGTGTCGAATCGGGACCCGGGCAGCCGGTTCGAGGTGCACCTGCCCGTTCCCGGCGGCCCTCCGGTTCCGAAAGCTCCCGAGATCAGCGCAGAGGCGCCGTCGCGAACTCGCGCAGGCCCTGCTCCGGCATGATCGAGGCGCGGAAGCCGAGCGTGGCGGCTGCCAATGCTGGGTCGGCCACGATGTGGCGGACGTCGCCAGGCCGATAACGGCCGGTGGTCACCGGCGCCGGACCGGCGATGCCGGTGGTGAGCGATTCAGCGACCTGTTTGATCGAAATCGGCTGTCCCGAACACACGTTGAACGCCTCGAACCGGCCGCTGCCCGTGTCGGGAGCGAGTCTTTCGATGGCCGCGACGTTGGCGGCGGCGATATCGCTGACATGGACGAAATCTCGCATCTGGCCGCCGTCCTCGAACACCGTCGGCGCCTGACGGGCCTCGAGCTGTGACCGGAAGATGGCCGCCACGCCGGCGTACGGGGTGTCCCGGGGCATGTGCGGGCCGTACACATTGTGGTAGCGCAACGCTGTCACCGCACCTCCGGTCTCCAAGGACCAGGCGCGGCAATAGGATTCCTGCGCCGCCTTGCTTGCCGCGTAGTAGCTACGCGGTGCCAGCGGAGCATCTTCGGGGGTCAGTGCCCACTCGGCGGGCTCGCCGCCGGGCAGGTATCGCTCGAATCTGCCGGCCTCGAGATCGGCGGTGCTGCGCGGCGGCGGGTCCACGATCGCCCCGAGGCCATCGCGGTAGGTGCCGTCGCCGTAGACGACCATCGATGATGCGAGCACCATTCGTCGGCATCGTGTTTCGAACATGGCCGCCAGTAGCCGCGCGGTGACGAGGTCATTGTCGGCCGCGTAGTCGGGGGCATCGCGGGCATCGACACCGGCACCGACCCGAGCGGCCTGATGGCAGACGACGTCCACCCCGTCGAGCAGTTCGACCAGTGATGCCTGCCGAAGATCGGCGACCAGTACGCCGTCGGGTGCGATGGCGTCCGACCCGTGTGCGGCAGGAATCATGCCGTCCACCGCGACGACGTCGTGGCCGCGTTCGGTCAACGTGGACCTGATGTGGGACCCGATGAATCCGGCGGCGCCGGTCAGCAACACCCGGGTCACAGCTCTGCCTCCATCAGAGAGGAGATGTCGTGTTCGCCGCGTGCGCATGGACATTCGGGTTCCGCTGCAGCCACACCGATTGCTCTGACGAGTACCTCGCGAACATGTTGGAGCCCGCGCTCGAACACCGCGAATACCTCCGACGCGGTGACCCCGTCGCCGGCCACCAGGCCCGCGTCGGTGTCGGTGACCAACGCGATGGCCGCGTAACACATCTGGAGTTCGCGAGCCAGGACTGCTTCGGGGTGCCCGGTCATGTTCACCAAGGTCCACCCTTGCCGGGCGTACCACTGGCTTTCGGCTCTCGTGGAGAAGCGTGGACCTTCGACGACCACCATCGTCCCGTCGGGAACCGCGTCCGGTGCGGCTGTGGCGGCTGCGCGACGCAGCGTCGGACAATAAGGATCGGCGAATCCTACGTGGATGGCGGGGCCGTCGAAGAAGGTCTGTGCGCGACTGGTCGTCCGGTCGACGAGCTGATCGGGAATGACCATCGTCCCTGGTGCGAGGTCGGGGCTGAGTCCACCCACGGCACAGGGCGCGAACACCTGCCGGACACCCACCGACCGCAACGCCCACGCGTTGGCCCGATACGGAACGGTATGCGGCGCGTATTCATGCGAAAGCCCGTGGCGGGGCAGGAACGCCACCGGTACCCCGCCGACATCGCCGATGGTGACAGCGGCACTCGGGTCGCCGTACGGAGTTCTGACCTCGACCTGCTCGGCACCGGAATCGAAGAACGAATAGAAGCCGGATCCGCCGATGATTCCGACACGGGGTGCTGTGGCAGCGCTCATGAATCCAGCCTGCCTCACCGGGCACTCGACTGACGAGTCGCAGGGGCGACGTCACAGATTCGTAATACGAGACCGGCCCGTATCTCCGCCTCTGGTGCCGGACCATCAGGTGTTCGCGTATGAGCCGCCCGGGCCACGATCGTTCGGCCGACGTCGACAAGGGCTAGGACTATTCGGGCACGCGCAATATCAGCGCCGATCCTTGTCCGCCACCGCCGCACAGCGCTGCGGCCCCGACGCCACCGCCTCGACGTCCCAGCTCGAGCGCCAGGTGCAAAGCAATTCTGGCACCGGACATCCCGAGAGGGTGCCCAATGGCGATGGCGCCGCCGTTGACGTTGACCCGCGTGTGGTCCAGCCCGAGATCACGCGTCGACGCGATGCCGACAGCCGCAAAGGCCTCGTTGATCTCGACGAGATCGAGCGTTGTGGGGTCGATACCCTCGGTGGCGCACGCAGCGGCGATGGCACGCGCGGGTTGCAGTTGGAGCGTCGAATCAGGCCCCGCGACCATCCCGTGGGCACCGATCTCCGCGAGCGGGGTGAGCCCGAGAGCGAGCGCCTTGGCTTTGCTCATCACGACGACCGCGGCGGCGCCGTCGTTGATGGTGGATGCGTTGCCCGCGGTGATGGTGCCCTCCGAGGAGAACGCGGGTCGCAGACGCGCGAGAGCGGTCGGTGTCGTGTCGGCGCGGACACCCTCATCATGGGCGAAGATGACCGGCTCGCCTGTGCGTTGCGGGACGGTCACGGGGACAACCTCGTCCGCGAACAGTCCGTTCTTCCAAGCGGTGGCCGCCCGCTGGTGCGACGCGGCAGCGAACTCGTCCTGGTCGGCGCGGGCCAGCGGGTTGATGCTGTCGGTGAGAGCGCCCATGGCCTGGTCGGTGAAGATGTCGTGGAGCCCGTCGTAGGCGAGGTGGTCGCGCATGGTCACCTGGCCGTACTTGAAACCCGTGCGGGACTTCTCGAGCATGTGCGGGGCCTGGGTCATGGATTCTTGCCCACCGGCGACCACGATGTCGACGACACCTGCCCGGATGATCTGATCGGCGAGCGCGATCGCGTCGATACCGGACAGGCACACCTTGTTGATGGTCAAGGCGGGCACCGACATCGGGATGCCCCCGGCCACCGCGGCTTGCCGGGCGGGGATCTGCCCAGCCCCCGCCGTGAGGACCTGGCCCATGATGACGTACTGCACCTGATCGCCTGTGATTCCGGCTTTGTCGAGCGCCGCCCTGATCGCGATGCCACCGAGGTCGGAACCGGAGAACCCTGACAGTGAACCCATGAGACGTCCGACAGGTGTGCGCGCTCCGGCGACGATGACCGAAGGCGTCATGTCGCTCATGAGATTTCGACATCCAGAGTGGCACCGGTGGCCGCGACGACGTCGTCGGCGCTCACGCCGGGTGCAAGCTCCCGCAGGACGAGGCTGCCGTCGCCGACGACGTCGATGACCGCGAGGTTCGTGATGATGCGGTCGACCACACGCTCTCCGGTCAGCGGCAGAGTGCAGTCGTCGAGGATCTTCGGGCTGCCGCTGCGGTCGGTGTGCTCCATGAGGACGATGACCCGGGCCGCGCCGTGGACGAGGTCCATCGCCCCGCCCATGCCTTTGACCATCTTGCCGGGGACCATCCAGTTGGCGAGGTCGCCGTGGCGTGAGACCTGCATGCCACCGAGGACGGCGGTGTCGATGTGTCCGCCGCGAATCATGCCGAAGGACAACGAGGAATCGAAGAATGCTGCACCCGGATTGACGGTGACGGTTTCTTTCCCCGCGTTGATCAGATCGGCGTCGACCGCGTCGTCGGCCGGATACGGGCCGGTGCCGAGGATGCCGTTCTCCGAGTGCAGGGTGACCTGTACGCCGGAGGTCAAGAAGCCCGGAATCAGTGTGGGCAGCCCTATTCCGAGGTTGACGTACTCTCCGTCGATCATGTCGGCGGCGGCACGCGCGGCCATCTGGTCTCTGGTCCATCCCTTGACAGTGGTCGGTGCGCTCATCGGGTTGCTCCTGCGGTCGCTGTGACGGTGCGTTTTTCGATGCGCTTGTCCTGCGGTCCGGTGTGCACGATCCGCTGAACGAAGACGCCGGGTAGATGAACCGCTGCAGGATCGATCTCGCCTGGTTGCACCAGCTTCTCGACCTGCGCGATGGTGATGCGGCCCGCCATGGCTGCGAGGGGGTTGAAGTTCATCGCTGTTTTCTCGAAGACGAGGTTGCCCTCGGTGTCGCCGACTGCGGCATGAACCAACGCGAAGTCGGCGTTGATCGACTCCTCCAGGACGTAACGTTTCTCGCCGAACGTCCGGGTTTCCTTGGGCGGCGAGGAGATGGCGATCGATCCGTCGGCGGCATAGCGCCATGGCATTCCGCCTTCGGAGATCGGGCTCCCGACACCGGCTGGGGTGAAGAACGCGGGTATCCCGGTGCCACCGGCGCGTAGGCGCTCGGCGAGGGTGCCCTGCGGGGTGAGTTCGACTTCGAGTTCGCCGGCGAGGTACTGACGCGCGAACTCCTTGTTCTCACCGACGTACGAGGCGGTGACGCGGCGGATACGGCCCAGCGACAGCAAGATGCCGAGACCGTGGTCGTCGACGCCGCAGTTGTTGGAGAACACCTCGAGGTCGCTCGCCCCGGCGTCGGCGATGGCGCCGATCAGGGCATCAGGAATGCCGCACAATCCGAACCCGCCGACCGCCAGAGTCGCGGCGTCCCGGATGTCCGCGACCGCTTCGGCCGCCGAACCCACAACTTTCGATGCCATCAATGCTCCCACTTGTTCACTGGACAGACGATCTGCGCTATGGGCCCAGTGAAGGTTTCCGCAGCTCGCAGATCAAGTATTTGGGGCCAAGACGAGTCCAATTGATCGCAGTGTGAACGCTCGAGGCTGTTGCGTTCACTGAGTGAACACGCGAGACTTGGTGCATGGCTGATCTGGACAACCCAAGCGTGGTGGCGCGTGTCGGTTCCCTGCTGCGAGCCGTCGGTGCCGCCGAACCCGCCGGTGCATCGACCACAAACTTGGCCAAGGCCGCCGGTATCGCTCGTCCGACCGCCCATCGTCTGCTGACCTCGCTGTCGGGTGAAGGCCTGATCGATCGGGACATGAAGACCGGACGCTGGGCGCTCGGACCGGAGTTGTACCTGCTCGGCGCGAGCGCCGCGAATCGCTACGACATCACCGGCCAGGCCCGCGACATCCTCGACGGTCTCGCACGTGACACCGGAGAAAGCGCGTTCCTTTCCGCACGCCGCGGCGACGAAACCGTTTGTGTGCTGAGTCAAGAAGGTAGCTTCCCGCTGCGTTCGCACGTCCTGCACGAGGGCATCCGTTTTCCGCTGGGGGTCGCTTCCGCAGGCTTGGTGATCCTCGCCCATCTGCCCGCTCGGGACGTTGACGGCTTCTTCTCGCGGACCGCACTCGAAAGCACCTGGGGTGAGATGCATTCGGAGTCATCGATCCGGCGGCGGATAGCGGCGACGCTGCAGAGTGGATACGCCGTCAACCCGGGGCTGCTCGTCGAGGGAAGTTACGGTATCGGGTCGGCCGTGTTCGACCGATCAGGCCGTCCGGCCTGGGCGCTGAGCCTGACCGGGGTGCAGACGCGGTTCCGGCCGGAGCGGCTACCGACGTTGGGTGCAACGCTTTTGGATGCGGCACACCTGTTGTCGACGCGGCTTCGGCTCTAGTGTGTCCGACTGCGAGTGTGTCCGATTGCGTAGCGCTCGAACCTGTTCAATTCAGGAATGATTTCCCGTACAGTTATCAGGTAAGTCGATGCGATTGCCGCGGCAGTGGTATTGACCAGGTATTCGGGTTCAGCCCCAACAGGTCGGATGCTACTCACAATCGAGCACTGTGACACCTAGCGCAGAAATGGCGTCCGAGCGGTGAGCGGCGCTGCGCCCGGTCCGGCCAGCGCTTCTTCTGACACCACCCGCCCCGACACCGCGAGCAGCAGATCGATGGCCCGGCCGCGCACCGCCAGGCCATCTTCGGGCCCCATTGCCAGCTCGGTGTCGGTCGTGATCAGTCGCAACCCTTCGATGCGCTCTCGTCCGCCGCCGAACCGAACCGAGGTTCTGGACTGATAGTCCAGCGCGTCGATGACGGAAGCAGTGGGATAGTTCGACTTGATCTGCAACGGGCGACGGATGTCTTCCCCGTGGACGAACGCCTCGACCAGTCGCGTGGCCGGGTTCGCGGGCGGCGTGCGCGTCGATGTGACCACCGCACGCATCGCTTCCAGGGTGTCGCGGGGGTTGTCGCATCTGGTCTTGGAGATCCCGGAGGCGTTGTCGTCGTCGAAATCGAAACGCGCCACGATCATTCGCCGGACGAAGCTGAGTCTGGAGGTCCCCGCGGAGTCGATCAGGTGTGCCACGACGTCGTGCACATCCCAACCCGGGCACAGTGACGGCGTCGCCCACGAGCGGTCGGCCAGTTGACCCAGGTCTTCGACGAGCCGCGCTCGTTCAGCGTGAACGACCGGCCACACGTCGGACAATGCGATTCCCATGCTCTGTTGGACCGGGGCCGGACGAAGAACTCATCGCGGCCCCATGTCCGCGGCCGTTCGGTTCTTGCTGAACCGTTGCCCGGTCACGTCGTAGAGATGGTGCAGGGGGCTGGCGCGAGGGAGTGAGTAGCTCGCGCCCCGAGTAGCCGTTACCATTTCGTGACTTTTCGTGACCTTTTCGTGATGTTCGGTGAGTCCTTGCCGACACCTGGTCTGTTCACACTCGAAGGGGTCGAGCAATGGCATTGGACATCAACGGATTCCAGGAAGGAACATGATGGCTGCCATCTTGTTTGGATCAATCAGTACTCTCGCGGACACCTCCGAAATTCAGCGCCGTGCGTTCAACGAAGCCTTTGAAGCTCACGGATTGAACTGGAAGTGGGGTCGAGACGACTACATCTCCATGCTATCGAGTAACGGTGGCGCGCAACGCATTGCCGACTACGCCGAGTCTCGCGGCGAGACCGTTGATGCGGCTGCAGTGCACGCGACCAAATCGTCGATTTTCCAGGAACTGGTGGCGATGCTGGGTATCGAGCCTCGCGCCGGCGTCCTTGACGCGGTTGCGGCTGCGAAGACCCACAACGTCAAACTCGGCCTGGTCACGACGACATCACCCGAGAACGTCACCGCGTTGCTCGCCGGACTTCCGGACGTTTCTCGCGAAACCTTCGACGTGGTCGTCGATTCGGCCACTGTGGACACGGGGAAGCCTGACCCGGCGTCGTACAAGTACGCGTTGGATCAACTCGGGGAAGACGCGGGCTCGTGCGTCGCGATCGAAGACAATGTCGGCGGCGTGCACGCGGCCACCGCCGCCTCGGTGATCTGCGTGGCGTTCCCGAACCAGAACACCGTGAGTGGCGACTTTTCTGAAGCCGTCGAGGTAGTCGGTGAGCTCGATGCAGATCGTCTGCGCGCCTTGACCGGCAACGACCACTAGCGCTCAACGGCAGTCAGAGAGGATTCAGATGAGCGACATCCAAGCCCGTGTCACCGCTACCGAACGTGCATTCCACGTGGAAGGCTACGAGAAGATCGAGTACGACCTGTTATACGTCGACGGCGTCTTCGCCATCGACCAGCCACATCTGGCCGACACCTATCGCGGCTACGGCCGTTGCCTGATGGTGATCGATGAGAGCGTATACGCGCTTTACGGAACGCAGATCCATCGTTACTTCGACCACCACGACCTGCAGCTCACGGTTGTTCCCGTCGGCATTGCCGAAACTGCGAAATCGCTGGGCACCTACGAGGACATCGTCGGCGAATTCGACGCATTCGGCCTCGTCCGGACCGAACCCGTCCTGGTGGTCGGCGGCGGTCTGACAACCGATGTGGCCGGTTTTGCGTGCGCCAGCTATCGACGGAATACACCGTACATTCGCATACCGACCACCTTGATCGGACTGATCGACGCGAGTGTGTCGATCAAGGTGGCGGTCAATCACGGCAAGCACAAGAATCGGCTGGGCGCCTACCATGCCTCTGAAAAAGTGTTGCTGGACTTCGCGTTTCTCCGAACCCTGCCTGCCGACCAGGTACGAAACGGTATGGCCGAGCTCATCAAGATCGCGACCGTCGGTAACTCCGCCATCTTCGACATGCTCGACGAGTTCGGCCCCGAACTCCTGCGCACCCGATTCGGACATCTGGACGGAACTGCAGAATTGCGCGCGGTGGCCGACAGGCTGACATATCAGGCCATCGAGACCATGCTCGAACTCGAAGCGCCCAATCTCCATGAGCTGATGCTCGACCGGGTCATCGCGTTCGGGCACACGTGGAGTCCCACACTCGAACTCTCACCTCCGGAGCCGTTCTTCCATGGTCACGCGATCAACATCGACATGGCGCTGTCGACAACGCTCGCCGAGAAGCGCGGGCTCATCTCCGTCGACGACCGAGACCGCATCCTCGGAGTGATGAACCGCCTGGGCCTCGCCCTCGACAGCGACCATCTGACCCCCGAATTGCTCTCTGAGGCAACGCAGTCCATTCTCAGGACGCGAGATGGACTGTTGCGGGCGGCGGTCCCCAACCCGATCGGGCACTGCACGTTCCTCAACGACGTCACCGTCGACGAGCTCGCCGACACACTCACCGTGCACAAGAAGATCTGTCTCGACTTCGAGCGCGAGGGTGCAGGGGTCGACATGTTCACCTCGGCCCCGATGGCCTCCGTCGATGGCTGAGACGGTGTCGATCCCGTCGCATCCGGTGACGCCGTCGTCAATCCTCGCGGCGGAGCTGGCCGAACTCGCGGAGTTGGTCGACGCGGCTCCCGAGCTCGATCCCGGGCTCAAGGAGCGGCTACGCCGGGCGCGCGACCTGGCGCGTGGCCTCGATCCCTACCTGCAGGAGTGCTCGACACCGGAGTCGCCGGCGCTCGCTGCTCTGGCGGCGCGTACCCGGGCTGAACCATGGGGAGACCGGTCTCTGGTCTCCGGATCGGGGCCGTTGGAACAGGAGATGCTCTCGGGACATGTGGAAGGCCAGACGCTGAAGTTCCTGGTCCACATGACCCGCGCCCGCCGGGTCCTCGACATCGGGATGTTCACCGGGTACTCGGCGCTGGCCATGGCCGAGGCGCTCCCCGACGATGGCGAGGTGGTTGCGTGTGAGGTCGATCCCTATGTCGCCGACGTCGCCCGCCAGTGTTTTGCCGAATCACCTGCTGGGGGACGGATTCGGGTGGAGGTGGGTCCGGCCCTGAATACCGTTCTCCGGCTGGATGGTCCGTTCGACCTGGTGTTCATCGACGCCGACAAGACCGGGTACCTCGACTACTTCCACTACCTCATCGGTAGTGACCTCCTCGCGCCGCGCGGCGTGATCGCCGTCGACAACACGCTCCTACAGGGGGAGCCGTACGCGTTCAACGGTGCTCGATCCACCAACGGGCAGGCGATTGCCGACTTCAACCGGGTCGTCGCCAAGGATGCCAGGGTGGAGCAGGTATTGCTGCCGTTGCGGGACGGGTTGACTCTCATCCGGCGTACGGGTGTGGACGGGTCATGACAGCAGCGTCGTCGATCAGGACAATCGGTGCACTGGCGGGACTCCTCGTGACGTTGCCGGTCGATCTCGCGATCACTGCGATCGCCGTGCTCCGTCGCGTGCCACCGCCGGTGGTGGACGAAACGAGCAGGCGCCGCACGGTGCTCATCACCGGCGGCAAGATGACCAAGTCATTGTCGATCGCCCGCGCCTTTCATCTGGCCGGGCACCGGGTCATCCTGGCGGAGTCCGCGAAGTATCGATTCACCGGCCACCGGTTCTCGAAGGCCGTCGACAGGTTTCACTGCCTTCCGGAACCGACGTCGCCACACTATGCCGACGCATTGCTCGACGTGGTCAAGCGCGAAGAGGTCGATGTCTTCGTGCCGGTCTCGAGTCCGGCGTCCAGTGTCTTCGAGGCGGATGCGGGGGAGAACCTCGGCGACTTCTGTGACGTCGTCCACGGGAACGTGCGTACGGTGCGGATGGTCGACGACAAAGATCACTTCTCGGAGTTCGCGCGGTCGATTGGTGTCCGGGTGCCGGACTCGCGGCGCATCACCGACCCGATCCAGATCTCGGAGTTCGACTTTCCGCCGGGCCGCGAGTACATCCTGAAGCGTATTGCCTACAATCCCGTCGGTCGCATGGACCTCACGAAACTCTCCCGCGAGACGCCGGAGCGCAATCTGCAGTTCGCTGCGAGCTTGTCGATCTCCGAGGATGATCCGTGGATTCTGCAGGAATATGTTGCAGGCCAAGAATATTGCACGCACGGTACCGCGCGTTCAGGGGATCTGCAGGTGTACGCGTGCTGCGAGTCGTCGGCCTTCCAGGTCAACTACGAGATGGTGGACAAACCGGAAATCCTCTCGTGGGTACAGAGGTTCGTGGGTCGGCTCGGCGTGAGCGGCCAGTACTCGTTCGACTTCATCGAGGGTGCCGACGGGCATGTCTACGCAATCGAGTGCAATCCCCGGACCCACTCGGCCATCACGATGTTCGAAGGCCACCCACAGCTGGCCGCCGCCTATCTCGACGACCGTCACCCGATGATCGTTCCGGAGGTGGATTCGCTGCCGACGTATTGGATCTATCACGAGCTCTGGCGGTTGCTGACAGAACCGGGTCGACGCGATCGCATGCGGGTCATCGGACGGGGACGCGACGCGATCTTCGCAGCATGGGATCCTCTTCCGTATCTACTCGTTCATCACCTCCAGATACCGTCTTTGCTCGTCAAGAGCCTGGTCACCGGAAAGGTCTGGACGCGTATCGATTTCAACATCGGCAAGCTCGTCGAGCTGGGGGGCGATTGATGCAAACGCTGAAGGTTCTCGCGCTGGCGGGCTCGCCCGTCGACTACTTCCGCGCCGACCTGTCCCGGGTGTACGCAACGGGCTTCGTGGATGCGCTCAGGGGTCTGGACGGTTACCGGGTGGAGGTGGCCTACGTCTCGCCCGATGGCAGCTGGCGGTTCCTGAGTGGGCTGACCGAGGACGAGATCGCTGCAGCGCAGCCGATCTCTCTGTCGGACGCCGTTGGCTACATCCAGGCGCGCCGGTATGACGTGATCGTTCCTGAGATGTTCTGTCTCCCGGGTATGACGGCGTACCGGTCTCTGTTCGACGTGATCGGCGTCCCGTACCTGGGTAACCGCGCCGATGTCATGGCGCTGACGGCCGACAAGCAGTTGACCCGCACTGTAGTCGCCGCTGCGGGAGTCGCGGTCCCCGCCGGTGAGGTGGTCAGGGCCGGTGAGAAGTACACCGGAGAATTGCCCGTGGTCGTCAAACCCGCGGACTCCGACAATTCCATGGGTGTGGCTCTGGTACGAGAAGACCCGGACATGGACCTCGCGATCGACGATGCGCTGCTGTACTCGGATTCGGCGCTCGTCGAAACCTACGTACCGTTGGGCCGAGAGGTACGGTGCGGCATCATCGTTCGCGACGGCGAGTTGGTGTGCCTGCCGCTCGAAGAGTATGCAGTCGATGAGCAGGATCACCCCATCCGCGCTCGCGCCGACAAGCTGGACCGGACAGCGGACGGTCAGCTGTATCTGGTGGCGAAGGAGTCCACCAAGGCGTGGATCGTCGACGTGGACGACCCGGTGACCGAGGCGGTGTGGGCCGCTGCTCGACGCGCTCACGTCGCTCTCGGTTGCAGGCATTACAGTCTGTTCGATTTTCGGATCGATCCGGCAGGCGTGCCCTGGTTCCTCGAGGCCGGACTGTACTGCTCGTATTCACCGAGCAGCGTGATTGCTGTGATGGCCTCCGCCGCAGGTGTCACCGTCGATGAGTTGTTCGCGATCGGCCTGCGGGAGATCGCACAGGAGAAGGCTCGCTGATGAGGTATCAGGTCGTCGATCCGATCGGTGCCCGCGTGACCGACCTGTCCTTGGACGAGGTGGGCCCCGCTGAGGTGGACCGACTCGAGAACCTCCTGGCCGAGTTCGGCGTGGTGGTCATACCTGACCAGAACGTCGACGACAGCGGATTTCTCGCGTTTCTGGAACGGTTCGGCGAGCTGATGTTCACTTCGGGCGAGTTGCCGCTCGCCGGCTACCCTGACCTCAACGTCATCAGCAACGTCGGCCGGACGACACCGCCGAAGTCCACCTTTCACGTCGACACGACGTACGTGTCGCAGCCGCCCCGGTACACCGCGTTGCGTGCGGTGCACGTGCCCACAGAGGGCGGCCACACCCAGTTCAGCAACCAGTACGCGGCGTACGACACGCTTCCGGATGAGATTCGCGACGACCTGGCCGGTCGCGTAGTGACCCATGTTGTCACCGGGGTGGATCCGGGCGCTGACGCGGAAACGTCCGCTGCCCAT
Organism: Williamsia soli; assembly: GCF_017377795.1. Taxonomy (GTDB): domain Bacteria; phylum Actinomycetota; class Actinomycetes; order Mycobacteriales; family Mycobacteriaceae; genus Williamsia; species Williamsia soli. The sequence goes on from NZ_JAFRDR010000006.1 coordinate 131,898, forward strand.
CCGATCTTCCTGGACCACCCGTTGTCGGGAAGGACCGCGCTCTACTTGTCGGCAGCGGCGAGGTGTGCGGCGATGAGCGGCAAGACGTCGGAAGAGACAGCGGAGATCATTGCCTACCTCATTGCCCACTCGACCCGCGAGGACAACGTCTTTCGGCACGCCTGGTCCGCCGGTGACGTGGTGATGTGGGACAACCGGGTTGTCATGCACCGCGCCGACCACAGCGGTGTGGTCGGCGACCGTGTGATGCATCGGGGAATGGTCCGTTGACGTTCTCCCATCCACCGACCGTGCCGAAACTCGCGCCGACCGTGTCCTTTTGGTCGTCGAGCGTGCCCTTGTCGCTCGAATCCGACGATGTCAGAACCCTTTGATATTCTAGTTGCGGGCAGCGTCAAGTATGTCGAAAGACGTTGCAGCACAGAAGAAAGAGTCTTGTCGAACACTTGTGCTAGCCCGAAATCCGCGGTACATTCATTTCATGAACTTCGGGGGACTGTTCGAACACCTATCAACAATGGCGGCGGATCCACTGCTGCTGACCCTGTCCGGGTAACACATGGACGCGATCGTCGAACGGGCCCCACGCAACTACATCCACCACAAAGGCTGGACCGTCTTCATCGGCGGAGACGAAGCGGAGCGGAGCGCGAACCATGTGCAGACGGGCACCCCTGGTTCATAAAACCGGGCACCACCGAACCGATGCGGCGACACGCCAGACGCACCATGACCAACGAACCACTCGCCGCCTGAACCCAACTCTCTCAACGCAGACTGCCTCCGAGGCCGCCACAGATTTCCGAGAAACTACACACGACGACGCAGTCTCAAGCTACTACCGCAGCATTGGATGACCCCGGTGCGGCTGGAACATTGACAACTTCACAGTGTGAGCACGTCTCGGGGCAGCAGTGTCAGTCCGGTATGGCAGGGACATCTGGCGCGACCACCCCGAACAGGTCGGCGATCGCGGCAAGGCTCGCTACCTGTAGTGAACTCGCGTCGACGACACCGGCGCCGGGTAGTTTTCTGGTCACGGTGACACTCGCGACGACGGTCGGTCTCGGGCTGCTGTGGTGAACCTCAGTTGACTGCGGAGCCCTCGACATCGCCGGATTTCAGCTGTCCTAGAACAAGAATGAGGATCAGGGCAACGGCTACGGGGATGCAGGCGAGGAGAACAATCGTGCTGGTGGCGACCCCGAGTCCGATGAGCGCACCACCGACGATCGGTCCGACGACCGATCCGAGTCGGCCCATCGACGAGGTCCAGCCGACCCCCGTTGCCGCGGTTGCCTGCGGATACAGGGACACCGAGACGGCGGCCTGCCCGATCATCCCGGCCTGAAGACCCAGGCCCACTCCGGCGAACACCACGAGCAGCAGGGCTTTGTCGGCGCCGAGGAAGGCCGACAGTACGAGGAAGACGATCGCCACCGCGGTGGTGCCGGCCAACACGGAGGTCATTCGAAATCGCAACGCTCCGACCATCAGCACGCCGGCGCCGATGATGCTGCCGATTCCGAGCGCGGCCGAACCGAGCGGTGCCAGGCCCGTGGTGAATCCGTAGCTCGTCAGCAGGGTCGGAAGCCAGGACGAGAAGATGTAGAAGACCGAGAACACCAGAAAGGCGAAGGCCCACAGCAAGATCGTGCGGGAGCGGACCTGTGGTTCGAAGAGCCGGGCAACCGATGCGTCGTGTTTGGCCCTCGGTGACGAGGCGACCACACCGGTGACCGTGCGCTCGTCGGGAAGCCACCGCCACAGGAACGGCAGTAGTACCGCAGACGCGATCGCGCCGAGGATGAACACCCATTCCCATCCGAATGCCCCGACGATCTGGGATCCGGCGAGGCCGGCGATGAGCGCACCGAGGGAGATGCCCATGGTCACGAACACAGCTATCGATTGGCGGTAACGAGTCGGGTTGAGTGCGGTGGCCTGCGCCACGGCTGCGGGCATCACGGCACCGAGCCCGAACCCGGTGATGAACCGGAGCGCGCTGAGTTCGATGATGGAACCGGCCCACGCAGTGAGCAGTGATCCGATCGTGAAGGCGACCACGGCGGCGAGGATGACGTGGCGACAACCGAAACGGGCCGTCAGGCGTCCCACCGCGATGTAGCCGAGTGCGACGCCGAGGCTGGTCAGAGACAGCGCCGGAGTGAAGTGAGAGGCCGAGACGTCCCAGTCCTTGGACAAGGCCGGGACGGACAGGCCAAGGGCGATGGTGTCGTAGCCGTCCAGCACAACGGCGATGAAGGCGAGGGCGAGCACGGGCCAGTTCGGCCGGGTGATCTCGCCGGTACTGGTCTGCTGGGTCATGGTCGGTCCGCTCATGATGGCGTCCTTGTGGTTGTCGATGCGTGAGCACCGGTTGGGTTGATTTTAGTCGCCCGCGGAACGGGCTTTCGGTAGGAATCCCTGCGCTTCGATCTCGACGGTGAGGCCTGGGTCGACCAGGGCAGACACCTCGACGAGGGTCGAGCACGGGAACGGTTCGGTGAAGACCGCGCTGCGAGCGCGGGAGACTGCCTGCTTGTCGGCGATGTCGGTGACGTAGATACGCAGAACGACGATGTCGTCGGCGTGGGCCCCGCACGCTCGGGCGAGCGCCTGCGTCCGGCGGAAGGCCTCGACTGCCTGCGCATGGGTATCGTTGCCGCCGATCGGGCCGGACGGTGAACCCGCGTGCATTCCTGACAGGAAGAATTGGTCGCCGACGATTCGGGCGTTGCTGAACATGTCCGGGCGCGGAGGTGCCGGAACGGAGGGGTCGTCCACCCCGGTCATCGGGTGCCCACCGCTCGGCGTGCGTCTGACTCACGGGTGAGGCGGTCGCGCACGTCCGAGAAGTCATAGGTGGGGTAGAACTCCGTCCGGAACGTGCCCCACGCTCGCCGCTCGAGTTCGACGTTCACCGCCGCCAGCCGATCGGCGGGTAGCCGCAGCGTGACGATCTGTCCGATGCCCATCGCGACCACCCAGGAGACGACCTCGCAATCCTCGGGTGGGAAACCGTGCCACCAGTCGCTGGCGTCGAGGCGGCCCTGCAACTGCTCCAGGTTCTGGCTCTGGTCGTGCCGCAGGAAGATCGTCAGCATCAGGGTGTCGGTGCCGGTCATGTGTTCGCGGCCGCGAGGGTCTGCGCCTGCGCGGTGGCGTCGGCGCGGTACAGCCGCCGGATCCGCGAGACGCCGAGGTCGTGCTGATAGAGGTGTTCTTCGCGGTCGGCGTCGCCGGCCAACACCTCGAGCACCGCACGGTCCTGTTCGAGGACCTCCCAGTGTTTCGCCTCCAGCTGCGTCCGGTACAGGAATCGCCAGGTTTCGCGTTCCCAGCCGCTGACCCTGCGGGTGCGCCAGTGGAAGATCGCCGACGTGTTCCGGTCGATCGGTGTGCTCATCCCGACGATGCCGAAGACTCCTCCGGGCCCGGCGGCCGGACCGTACGGGATCTCCAGATCGACGAAGTCCATCGATCCGCGGACGAACTCGACCCAGTCGAAGTTCACACCGCGCTGGTCGGTCTTCTCGAAGAAGAACCCCCGGTCGGTCTCCCGGATACGGAACCGGGCGGAGATGTCGCCGCCGAACATCGAATGCGAATTGCGGTGCAGGAATGCCCCGTGCATGGGATCGAGGACGTTGTCCATGTAGAACCGCCACGGCCCGGCCCACTCCGCGTAGTTCGGGAACCACGACACCTCGGGGTCGGCGAGCCGATCCGGGAGCGCGAACGGCGTCGTCACCGAGTCCGCGGTCAGCGGGATGAACGCGAAGATCGTGTCGGCGGCCTCGACGACGTCCAGTGACACCGTCGCGCGGCGGCCTTCGAGCGCGCACCCGGGCATGCCGGGAACCGAGACGACTGTGCCGTCCCCGTCGACCTGGACCCCGTGATAGAGGCAGGCGATCCGGTCGCCGAGGTGTTGTCCCACCGACAGCGGTGCACTGCGATGGGGACAACGGTCTTCGAGCATGCGGATCGTGCCTTCCGCGTCACGGAACAGCACCCAGTCCACCTCGAGTCGGCGGACCGGGACCATCGCACCGGGCTCGACCATGTGGGACGGGAGAATCGGGTACCACCGATCACGGAGGCCGGTGGCGGCGATCTCATCGGCATCGAGGTGCCGGCGGGTGCCGACGGCGAACTGGGGTCCGCGCGGGCGGGTGGCCGGCTTGGCGCTGGTGGTGGTGTCGGTGGTCATGTCACTTCCCCAATCTGCGCATCTCGGCGCGGAAGGTGTCGTCGGACCACGCTTTACCGTCGGGTCCGTGTAATCCCAGGGCATTGAGTCCCGCGACGACGTCGTCGAGAGTCGTTGCACCGCTGCTGAACACTTCGGTGAGCGAGCCTGAGAGCTTCATCTCGTACGGCGTGATCGGTTCCGGGTGGGTCTGGTTTGCTTCGAGATATGGCTCGCGGGCTGTGCGAGTTGTCATCGGAGTGCTCCTTCGACAAGTGGGGTGGGTGGGGTGAGATACGTGCCGCCACGTGCTGCGAGTCCTTCTGCGATGGCGACGAACGATGAGCTCCACTCTGTGAATGAGGCTCGGCTTGCGGTGTGGACCGGGCGCGCGGACCCGTCCACGACGACGAAGATCGCGTTGTCGATCTCGCCGGCGAACTGCTGGGCGACAGTCAGATCGGACTCGACGTCCTCCGCGGAGGCGACGACGAGCGTCGGAACCGTGACGGCGGCGAGGGAAGCGCTCACATCCGCCGGCGGGGTCGTCGGATCCGCGAGTACGAGACTCAGGACGGCGTCCGGATGCACGATGGCGAGTCGCACGGCTTGCGCCGCATCGTCGCCCGCAGCGAACACATGAGTGGGTTCACCGGCCTCGACCGCGGCTTGCGCGCCGTCGTCCCACCACAGGGTCGTGGCGATCATGAGTGTGCCTCGGAGGGAACGTGTACGGGAGGGACGAAGGGGCCGGGTACCGGATCGAGCGCGGCGACATCCACTTCGATCATCGTCGGACCGGTGCGGTCGATGGCGGAGGCCAAGGCGCCGGCAATGCTTCCTGCGCCCTGCACGAGGTGGTACGGGATGTCCATCGAAGCGGCGAGGAGGTCGAAGCGGGGAGTGTGCAGGTCGACACCGGAGCGGCGGAAGCCGTTCTTCTCCTGCATGTTCCGCAGGACCCCGTATCCGCCGTCGTTGAAGACAAGCACGATGACGTGGGCGCCGGATCCGGCAAGTGACGCGAGCTCACCGAGGTGGACCGCGAGACCGCCATCGCCGACCATGACCAGCGTCGGCACGTCGGGACGCGCGTGTGCGGCGCCGATACCCATCGCGAGACCCTGGCCGATGCCGCCGCCGAGGGGGAAGACGTTGGTGGCTCGCTCGAAGATCGGCAGCAACCGGTTTCCCCACTGGCTCGACGGGATGGTGACGTCGCGGGCGATCACGGACCGGCGGGGCAGTACGGTCCGGACCGCATCGCAGATCTCGGCGTATCCGCCGATGTACTCGGTCAATTCGCGGCGGACACGGTCGCGGACCTCGGTGATCCGGGCCTGCCAGGTGCCAGACCCGGACGGCTCGCCGAGCGCAGCGGTGATTCCAGCGAGGGTCGTCTCGGCGTCACCGACGATTGCGACCTCGGCCGGATACACCCGTCCGACCGTGCTCGGATCGACATCGATCTGGATCAGGGTCGACGGTAGCGACAGTGAATAGGTGGCTGTCTCGTTGGAGCGGAAGTGCGTTCCGACTGCGAGGACGAGATCAGCGTCGGCGATGAGTTCGCGGGCCGCCGGAGTGGTTGCGAAGTTGCCGATGACCAGCGGATCGTCCTCGGGAACGATTCCCCTACCCGAGTTGCTGGTGAGAATGCCGGCTCCGAGACGATGGGCCAGCGCGGACACGATCTCTCCCGCGCCGGCGGCGCCGCCGCCGAGCCAGATGAGGGGTGACTTGGCGCCTGCCAGCAATTCGGCCGCTCGAGTCACCGATTGTGGGTCAGCGGGTGCCACCGCACGCGGCGTCGACTCGGTGGGACGCTGGTGTTCGGGCGATGCCAGATACTGCAGATCGGTCGGCCACTCGACGCTTGCGGGCCCCGACGGCGCGGACAGGATGCGGGAGATGGCCCACTCGAGCTCTGCCGCAGCCTCTTTGGCGTCGGTGATGGTGGCCGAGTGGGCGGAGACAGCCTCGAGCATCCGGGGCTGGGCCGGGAACTCGTGGATCACGCCGCGGCTCGAAGCGGGGCGTCCAGGACTGAGGTACTCGCTCTCGATCTGCCCGGTGATGTGCAGGACCCGGCTGCCGGCGGTGAGTGCTTCCACCATCGATCCTGCCGCGTTTCCTGCTCCGGTTCCGGTGCTGGTCAATGCGATTCCAATCCCTCCGGACGCTCGTGCAAAGGCGTCGGCCGCATTGACGGCCGCGGCCTCGTGGCGCATCTCCACGAACTCGAGGTCGCGATCGACAGCCTCGACGAGCGGCAGGTTGTGGATGCTGATCACGCCGAAGGCGGTGGTGATGCCGTGTTTGCGCATCACGTCGACCAGCACGTCGCCACCGGTACGGCGACGGGTCTCGGGTTCTCGGTTCATGGTGTTCTCCTGATCGAAGGTCGTCGGGCGTCAGACGTAGCGGTGGACTCCGCCACCGACGTCGAGGGCTGCGCCCGTCATGTAGCTGTTCCTGGGTGAGAGCAACGTAGTGATAGGAAACGCCAGCTCGTCAGCGGTTCCGAAGCGGCCCAGTGCGATTCCGCGGTCGCGGGCGATCTCTGCGCTCCACGTGTCGAAATCGGCGTCTGAACCGCTGTCTTCGAAGCGGCGCTGCCATTGCCCGGTGTCGACGAGGCCGAGAAGCACCGAGTTGACCCTGATCCCATCGGAGGCGAGGTCACTCGCCAGTGAACGGGACAGATTCAGCAGTCCGGCACGAGCGGCTGCGGTGATCGCGAGTCGGAGCTCCGGCTGGCGGGACAGGATGGCGTTGACCACCACGACCGAGCCCGCGTCGGATGCCGCCAGCGTCTTGCGTGCTGCCCGGACCACATTGAGGGCGCCGAAGATCTTGAGGTCGAACTCGTCTCGGACCTCGGAGTCCGTGGTCTCATCGAGAGTTCGCATCAGAGACCGCCCTGCATTGCAGACGGCACCGTCGAGACCACCGAATTCGTCCACGGCTCGGCCGACGAACTCCTCGACCGACGCCCTGTCGGTGACGTCGCAGGAGGCGGTGACGACGTCGGTCATCGAGGCGAGGTCGGCTGTGGCCTCGCGCAGTCGCGACTCATCTCGAGCGCACAACGCGAGTTGGGCGCCCTCCTCGGCGAGCAGTCGCGCCGTCGCGAGTCCGATCCCGGAACTGGCGCCGGTGATCAGGATTCGTCGACCCTTCAACTGCAGGTCCATCGGTTCTCCTCGTGGGGTGGGTGGTCAGTGGTCATCGGAAGATGAATCCGCCGTCTACGACGATGGTCTGGCCGGTGACGAACGCGGCATCGTCGGACAGCAGGAATCGCACGACACCGGCAACGTCCTCGGGCGTCTGTTCACGTGGTAGCGCGCGGCCGGCGGCATACGTCTGGTAGCGGGCGTCGGGGACGCCCTCGGTCGCCTCGATCCGGATCAGACCCGGGGCAACCGCGTTGACGCGAACCCCGAAGGTCCCGGCGTCGCGGGCCATCGACCGCGTCATCCCGATGACCGCGGCCTTCGACGAGACGTAGTGCACGAGGCGCGGCGACCCGTACATCGCGACGTCGGAGGCGATGTTCACGATCGCGCCTCCCGACTCGGACAGGTGCGGCCACAGGTACTTCGTCACCGACCAGGTGCCGCGGACGTTGACATCGGTGACGCGGCCGAACTCGTCGTCGGCGAGCTCGAAGAATGTCGCGCCCCCGACACCGTCGGCGATCGCGGCGTTGTTCACCAATCCGATAAGGCGAATATCGTTGTCTCTCAGATGGTCTGCAAGGTCGCGTACCGAATCGACATCGGCGATGTCGGTGACGATCGCGGTGGCGTCGTAACCCGCTGCGGTGAGGTCTTCGGCCGCGGAGTGCGCGGTTTCCGGGTCGCGCTCCGCGATGACGACGGCATGGTCCTCGCGGCAGAGTCGCTCGGCGATGGCGCGGCCGAGGCCTCGTCCACCTCCGGTGACGACGACGGTACCTGCGGCGCTCACGGCAGCCTCCGGACGAAGTCTGCGACGAGCTCGGCGACGGCATCGGGCTGTTCCTGGATGGCCACGTGCCCGGCGTCGGCTATGACGTGCAGACGAGCCCCGGTGATCGCATCAGCCAGCAACCGTGATTCCTCCACGCCGGTGACGAGATCGTACTCACCGACGAGAACGGTGGTGGGACAACTGATCTTGACCAGTTCCGGCCCGTGGTCGGTTGCTGCCATGAACGCGGCGGCCGCCCGGAATCCGGCAGGACGCAGGTCCGCCATCGACCGCCGCACCGCGTCGACGACCGCAGGGTCTGCAGCCGGCGCAGTCAACCGGGGTGCTCGCTGCGCAGCGACAGCGTGTGCACCGAGGGTGTTCAGCTCGTCGACCCGTGAGAGCATCGCGTCGGATTGTGCGCGGGTGGTGCCCGATCCGCGGGTGCTGTCGGCGAGTATCAAACCCGCGATCATGTCTGGGCGTCGGAGCGCGACTGCGGTGGCGACCACACCGCCCCACGAGGTTCCCATGAGTACGACGGGACGGTCCGGCGACAGGGCGCAGACCAGTTCGATCACATCGGAGACGATGTCGTCGCCCGGCCGTGGATCGGCGGATTCGCCGTAGCCGGGTGCATCCAGGCACCACGAGGAGATCCCCCGCGCTGCGAGCCGGTTGGCGACGGGACCACACGAGCGGGCAGAACCGCCGATCCCGTGCAGGAGCACGATCCGGGGGTGCCTCGAGGACTCGGTGCCCGCCGCGCGTTCGACGAAGTGCAACCGATCCAGGACCGTTGCTGCCGCGGTCACGAGACACCTACGGTGTCGGGTGCGCCGTAGAAGTAGTCGGCGTCGCGGGCGATGACCAGTGTGCGGGCGCCGGGATCCGGGATGCCGGCCATCGCAGAACGGACGGCAGTGGTGGGCGGACCCGCGGTTCCCCACTGATCGGACAGCTCGGGGGTACGGCGCCACGTCCGGCACAGCCACGCGTCCTCGTCAACCTGGGCGACTTCAGAGGTGTACTCGCACACGAGCCCGGCGGGGTCGGTGAAGTACGAGAAGGTGTTGTCGCCCGGCCCATGCCGACCCGGACCCCACTGCGGTGAGATGCCGTGAGAGCGAAGACTTCCGATGCCGCGCATGAAGTGATCGATGGTCGGCATCTCGTACGCGATGTGATTGAGTGACGGCCAGGGAGCCTGGTTCAGGGCGATGACGTGATGATCGGAGTTGCACCGTAGGAACGTCATCTGACGTTCGGACCAGTCGGAGATCCGCATGCCGAGTACCTGCGTGTAGAAGGCCGCGGTGCGTTCGATGTCGGTGGTGTTGAGGACGACATGGGCGATCTTACGAGGGACTGCCCGGCGGCCCGCGGGTTCTTGCGTGGACACCGCGAACGTGTCCGCGGACAGTTCGACGATTCGGCCTTCGGGGTCGACCAGCTGGAGTCCGTAACCGCCGCCGGCGTCGTCGAGCTGACCCGGGGAACGCAGCAGTGGTACGCCGATGCGGTCGAGTGCACGTGCGGCGTCATCGACGTCCCGCGGTGTGCCGAGGGCAAAGCTGATGCAGCCCAATGCGTTCAGGTCACCGCGACGGAGATCGAGGACATGGTGGTCGGTACCGGTTGCGCGCAACCAGAACCGGTCACGGTCCTCATCGACAGTTGTCAGACCCCAGACCTCGTGATAGAAGTCGCGGGAGGCGGCGGGATCCGGAACACTGAGCGCGACCGATCGCAGACTGCGCAGGTTACACACCGGCTGTTCGGTGAGAGTCGGGAACTGGGAGTAGAGCACGATGATTCCTTCTACAGATCGAGGACGAGTTCGGCCGAGCGGCAACGGGATACGCAGGGGAACATGGTCGCGTTCGCGGCGTGCTCGCTCTCACTGAGCAGGAAGTCGCGGTGATCGACGTCGCCTTTGACGACACCGACCTCGCACGTGCCGCAGATTCCTTCGGTACAGGAACTGGCGACGTCGATTCCCGCCTCGATGAGGGCGTCGAGCACGGATTCCTCGGGGCCGACCGCTATGCGCGTGCCACTGCGTTCGAGGACGACGTCGAATGCCGACTCGTCTCCCTCAGGGGTGGCGGCCGGTGGGGCGGCGAACCGTTCGGTCCTCAGCGAGACTCCCTCTGGAACAACGGCTGCAACGGCGTCGAGAAGCGCTGCGGGGCCACAGCAGTAGATCACCGAGCCTGCCGTTGCGGACCCGACCATCGCGACCAGATCCGGCAGTCCACCGTTCTCGTCGTCGGCGTGGACGGTCGAGTGGCCTTCGTGTGCCGCCACTTCATCGGCGAAGGCCATCGACGTCCGCGATCGCCCCGCGTAGAGCATCCGCCAGGGCTGACCGCCGGAGTGCAATCGCCGCATCATGGTGATGATCGGCGTGATGCCGACACCGCCGGCCACGAGGACGTGTTCGGTGGCATCGGCGTCGAGTGCGAACGCGCTGCGGGGACCGTCGATCTCGATCTCCGCGCCCACGGACAGCTGGTCATGCACGAGAGTGCTACCGCCGCGCGATTGTTCGGCGCGAAGGACCGCCACCGTCCACTGTGTCGTGTCGGCGGGGTCTGAGCACAGCGAGTACTCGCGGATCAGCCCGCCCGGCAGATGCAGTGCGATGTGTGCCCCGGGTTCCCAGGAGGGCAGCGATGCACCGGTCGGGTCGACGAAGGTGATGCTGGTGACGCCGTCCGCTTCCCAGGTCTTCTGGTGGACGCGGAGAACTCTCGACGTGGTCGCGTGCATCGCTGTTCCTCTCGGTGTCGTTGTCTGAGCGAATGGTTCAGCGGGTGACGCCGAACATCTCCGAGCTCGGGGGATAGGTGGGCAGCTGCGGCTTGGGGGCTCCGATGATGACGCAGAACAGGGCGTCGACCTCGCCGACGTTGGCGAGGCTGCGGGGCACACCCGCGGGGACGCGGATCAGGTCGCGGTAGCCGAGTCGGCGGACGGCCTTCTTGGTGCCGTCCTCGACGTCGTGCACGGCCACCTCCAGTTCACCTTCGAGGACGAAGAAGACCTCTTCGACGTCGTGGTGGGTGTGCTCCGGACCGACGGCTCCTGCCGGCAGCCGCATGTTCGAGAACGTGAAGTGCTCGGAGGGCAGGGTGCGGTTGTCGCCGTCGTGATTGCCGGTGGCGCCGGAGCCGATGTAGCGGATCTGCGCTCGCTTGAAGCGATCTCCGCCCTTGGCAGCCTGGAAGCCCAGGGTGTCCCAGTCCTCGTAACGGCTTTCGCGTCCTGCGATGCAGGCATCGATCTGCTGCTCGAGGTCGGTGGTGGACCCGGCGGGGGTGGTCTTCTCGGAGGTGGTCATTGCGGATGTCCCTTCGTTCGGTGGGTGGGTGTTCGTGACGTGAGGAGGTGTCATGCCCGGTGGGCGATGGCTTCGATCTCGACGGTGGCTCCGTAGGGGAGCGCGGCGACCTCGACGAAGGATCGAGCCGGGCGAGGTGCGGCGAAGATGCTCTCGTAGTGACGATTTGCGGCGTCACGCAGGGATACGTCGGTGACGAAGTATGTGGTCTTGACGACGTCGTCGAGCGTCATGTCGATCGTTCCCAGCCTCTCGGTGAGGCGAGCGACGGCGGCGTCGAGGGCCGGCTCGACCCCTGCGACCGCACGTCCGTTCTCGTCGACAGACAGTGCGCCGGAGACGAAGCCGAAGCCTGCGACGGCGTATGCCGGGCTGTAGGGGTGCGCGGAGCCGGTGGCTGCGGGCGTGGAGGTGGTCATGGACAGGTCCTTTCGGTGGGAGCGCCCCAGGTCAGGGGTGCTTCGGTCAGATCGAGGTAGATGCTCTTCTGGTCGGAGTACTGGCGGATCGCGTCGCGACCCTTCTCGGTGCCGAGACCGCTGTCCCGCAGACCGGTGAACGGGGTCGAGATCGAGAACTGCTTGTAGGTGTTGATCCAGACCGTGCCCGCGTCGATCGCATCGCCGACGCGGAGTGCCCGCCGGTAGTTTTCGGTCCAGATCCCGCAGGCGAGGCCGAAGTCGTTGTCGTTCGACTGGTCGATGACGTCTGCCTCGTCGTCGAACGGGAGCACCACGGCGACGGGGCCGAAGACCTCCCGCCTGCAGATGTCAGCGGTGTTTGTGACATCGGTGAGGATGGTGGGCGGGTAGTAACTGCCGTCGGCGAGCCTCGGGTCGTCCGGAATGGCGCCTCCGAGGCGCACCTGCGCACCGGCATCGGTTGCTGCATCAACCATCGCTGCGACCGAGTCGCGGTGCTGCAGTGAGATCATCGGTGCGACCGCGGTCTGCGGATCGGTTCCGGGGCCGAGGCGCAGTCGGCCGGCTCGCCTGACAAGCTCATCGGTGAAGGATTCGAAGATGCTGCGATGTACGAATACTCGTGATCCGGCGATGCAACTCTGACCGCTGGAGGAAAAGATGCCGAACAGGACGCCCTGCAGCGCTCGCTCGACGTCGGCGTCCTCGAAGACGATGGTCGGCGACTTGCCGCCGAGTTCCAGGGTGATCGGCATGAGCTTGTCCGCGGCCACGTGCGCGAGGTGCCTGCCTGTGGAGGTGCCTCCGGTGAAGCTCACCTTGGCCACGTCGGGGTGCCGGACGATCGCCTCGCCCACCGTACGACCGGGGCCAGGAAGCACGGAGAGCACACCGCGTGGCAGGCCTGCCTCCTCACACAACCGGGCCAGCAGCAAGGTCACCCAGGGCGCCCAGACCGGCGGCTTGCTGATGACAGCGTTGCCTGCGGCCAGCGCGGGAGCGAGTTTCTGAGCGTCGGAAGCGATCGGTGAGTTCCAGGGGGTGATGGCACCGACCACGCCCATCGGACGGTGAGTCGACATCGTCAGCCATGGACCCCGAGGCGTGGTGAGTGCCCCGTCCATCGTTTCCAGCGCCGCTGCCATGTAGCGAAAGGTGTTGGCAGCACTGGTCGCCAGCGCACGGGTCTCGGTCAGGGTCTTGCCGGTGTCGAGCGTTTGCAGTGCCGCGATCCGATCGCGTGCGGCGTCGATCGCATTGCCGATCCGATGAAGCACAGCTGCCCGTTCGTGTGGCAGCATCGCTGCCCACCCACTCGTGCGGGCGGCGGACAAGCCCTCGCGCACAGCGATGTCCACCGTCTCGGTGGTCGCCGCATGCAAGGTCGCGAAGATTCGCCCGGTCGACGGATCGACGGATTCGATGACTGCTCCGCTCCCGACCTCCCAGCGGCCCGCCACGTAGATGCGGTCTGGAAGATCGTGCGCGGCGTCGACACCCGCGGCAGCGGGGTCGGCTGGTGCGTTCACGGCGAGGGTCATGCGGTGTCCGTTCCGACGAGATGGGTCTCGACGCTTCACGCGTCGGACGCAAACTATCTTTGCGCTAAGACAGTTGTAATCCCTTAGCGCTAAGAGGTCAACGCCAGAAACCCCTGTACAGACGTTCGTAACGTCGCTTTTACGCCTCCGAAACAGGAGAGATGCAGGTCACACCACATGTGGCAGTGGTCACTGCGCGGAGAATATTTTTTCGGAAACTGCGTCCTGCGAGCAGATCGTCAGCCGGAAATGCCTGCGTCGACGTCGTCGTCCAGCACGGAACGCACCGACGTCTCGAGCTTGGTGAGGAGACCTGCCAGGGTTGATGCCTCGTCCTTGGTGAGCTCTCCGAGCATGGTCTGCAACTTCGCGAAATGTTCGTCGGCCACCCGGTCGACGAGTGCGCTGCCGGTATCGGTGAGTTCGACATAGACCACCCGGGCGTCGCCGGCGTCTTTCGAACGGGTCACGAGTCCGGCGTCTTCGAGGCGTTTGACCCGCAATGACAGTCCACCGGTGGTGACCAATGTCTGTTCTGCGAGTTCACCCGCTGTCAGGCGATGGTGCGGCACCGAACGCCGCAGGCAGGCGAGCACGTCGAAACCGGATTCGGTGATGTCGAACTTGTCGAATGTCTCGGAGATCTCGCTCCGGTAGACGAGGAAGCTCCGGTGCAGCCGGCCGAACACCTTCAGTGCCGACACATCGAGCTCCGGCCGGGCAACAGCCCAGTGCGACACGATGACATCGACTCCGTCCATGATTCTGAGGACACTACCCGTCGAGTTTCCACGCACCGTGGATGCTCCGCGTAAATTGTCTGCTCGGGTCACTCTGGCACGCGTATGCAACGTTGGCCGATGACTCAGACACGCGCCGGACTCCGCTGCTAACGCCCTGCGCGGAGTCCGGCATCGACGGTCGACCAGGACCGGTGCAGCTCGTCTTGAAAGTACCGCCAGGAGTGAGTGCCGGTGGCGGGGAGGTGGATGGTCGCCGGGATCGACAGTTCTGCCAGACGATCCGCCATGGCTTCGGTGCAGAAGCGGGCGCCGGCCTCGATGGCTCCGCCGACGACGATCCGGTTCTCGACCGGCGGCGCCCCCGGTGGCGCCGAGTACGCGTTGTCGTACTTTCCGGCCCTGCCGTCGCCACTGGATAGATATAGCGCTGTGCCACGCAGCTTTTCGGCGTTGAGCAGGGGATCGTGCTGCGCCCACATGGGAGAACCCGCGGGGCCCCACATGTTGTCCGGGTCGGCGCCGCTCGAGTAGACGATACCGCGCACCGCGGCCTGACCCGCAGGGGTACTGGTCTGCGCACACCCGCTGATCGACGCGACCGATCGATACAGGCCGGGAGCCGCAGTGGCCAGGTCGAGGACCGATGTCGCTGACATCGACAAGCCGACGATGGCGTTGCGTCCGTTCGTGTTCAGCGCAGCGTCGATGACGGGTGGCAGTTCCTTGGTGAGAAAGGTTTCCCACATCGGGCGGCCAACCTGTGGATCATCGGCGATCCAATCGGTGTAGAGCGTCCCCGAACCCCGCTGCGGAATCAGGACGTTCACGCGCTTGTCGGCGTAGAACTGCAGGGCGTCGGTCTCTTCCACCCATCCCGACCCGTCCTCGCCACCGCCGGCGCCGTTGAGCAAGTAGACGGTCGGCGCGCCGGGAACGGCGCCGGACGGCCGAATCAGCTGGAACGGGATGTCGGCACCCATGGCCGGGGAGTGCACCGTGATCTCCCAGAGGCTGCCTTGCACGTGGCTGAGCGACGTCACGTGGGGGTCGGAGCCAAGCGCCGGGTCGGCGTGGGCAGTCGCCGGGAACATGACACCGGTGGCGATGAGTGCTGATGCTGCCGTCAACAATCGGAGCAGACGAATGGCCGGCCGGCGTGTACGAATCACGGCTCACATTAGCGTGGCTAAGCACAAACTTCAGTGCGTGCGGTGACCGAATGAGCGAGAGCTGCTCCGCCCGTACGGATCTGCCCCGCTTCCAGCGTGCTGGAAGCGGGGCAGATCGCGACAAGTTGCGTAGCTGTAGGCCGAGTGTCTACTTCAGTGCAGACCCCAGTGCTTCGTTGAAGGTCTTGCTCGGGCGCATCACAGCAGCGGTGACCTCGGGGTCGGGGAAGTAGTAGCCGCCGATGTCGACGGGCTCACCCTGCGCGTCGCCCAGTTCCTGGACGATGGTGTCCTCGTTCGTACTCAGCGTCTCGGCCAATGCGGCGAAGTGCTTTTGCAGATCCTTGTCGTCGGTCTGCTCGGCCAGCTCCTTCGCCCAGTACAGGGCGAGGTAGAACTGGCTGCCGCGGTTGTCGATCTCGCCGACCTTGCGCGAGGGTCCCTTGTTGTTCTCCAACAGTTTGCCGGTCGCCGCATCGAGCGTCTTGGCCAGGATCGTCGCGCGCGCGTCACCGGTCTTCTTACCCAGGTCTTCGAGGCTGACGGCGAGAGCGAGGAACTCACCGAGCGAGTCCCAGCGCAGATGGTTCTCTTCCAGCAACTGCTTGACGTGCTTGGGCGCGGATCCGCCGGCGCCCGTCTCGTACAGTCCGCCGCCTGCCATCAGTGGGACGATGGAGAGCATCTTGGCGCTGGTGCCGAGCTCGAGGATCGGGAACAGGTCCGTGAGGTAATCGCGGAGGATGTTGCCCGTGGCGGAGATGGTGTCCAGGCCGCGCACGACCCGCTCGAGGGTGTACCGCATGGCACGGACCTGCGACATGATCTGGATGTCGAGGCCGTCGGTGTCGTGGTCTTTGAGGTACTTGTTGACCTTCTTGATCAACTCGTTCTCGTGCGGACGGTACGGGTCGAGCCAGAAGATCACGGGGATCCCGGAGTCACGGGTGCGCGTGACTGCGAGCTTGACCCAGTCCTGGATGGGCGCGTCCTTGACGATGCACAGTCGCCAGATGTCACCGGCTTCCACGGTCTGCGTCAGCAGGACCTCTCCGGTGGCGAGGTCGGTGATGTTGGCGGTGCCGCCCTGGGGGACCTCGAAGGTCTTGTCGTGTGAGCCGTACTCCTCGGCCTTCTGTGCCATCAAGCCGACGTTGGGGACGGTGCCCATGGTTGTCGGGTCGAACGCGCCGTTGGTCTTACAGAAATTGACCATCTCTTGATAGATGCGGGAGAAGGTCGACTCGGGGTTGACGGCCTTGGTGTCCTTGGGCCGGCCGTCAGCGCCCCACATCTTGCCGCCCGCGCGGATCATCGCGGGCATCGACGCGTCGACGATCACGTCGCTGGGGGAGTGGAAGTTCGAGATGCCGCGGGCCGAATCGACCATGGCGAGTTCGGGGCGATGCTCATGGCACTTGTGCAGGTCGTCGATGATCTCCTCGCGCTGGGACGCGGGGAGCGACTCGATCTTGTCGTAGAGATCCGACAGGCCATTGTTGACGTTGACGCCGAGTTCCTCGAACAGGTCACCGTGCTTGGCGAACGCGTCCTTGTAAAAGACCCGCACGGCGTGGCCGAAGACGATGGGATGCGAGACCCGCATCATCGTCGCCTTGACGTGGAGCGAGAACATGACGCCGGTCTTGTAGGCGTCCTCCATCTGCTCTTCGTAGAACTCGATGAGCGCTTTCTTGCTCATGAACATGCTGTCGATCACGTCGCCGTCGGTCAGCGAGACCTTGGGCTTGAGGACGATGGTCTCGCCGCTGTCGGTGAGCAGTTCCATCTTCACTTCACGGTCACCGTCGACGGTGGTCGACTTCTCGCCGTGGTAGAAATCGCCCTTGCGCATGTGCGCGACGTGGGTCCGCGATGCAGGCGACCATTCGGTCATGCTGTGCGGATGCTTACGTGCGTATTCTTTGACCGCCTTGGGCGCGCGCCGGTCTGAGTTGCCCTCTCGCAAAACGGGATTGACCGCGCTGCCGAGGCACTTGGTGTACCGGTCCCGGATCTCGGTTTCCTCGTCCGTCTTCGGGTTGCCCGGGAAATCGGGAAGCTTGTAACCCTTCGCCTGGAGTTCCTTGATCGCAGCCAGCAGCTGTGGCACCGAAGCGCTGATGTTCGGCAGTTTGATGATGTTGGTGTCGGGCAGCTGCGTCAGTCGACCCAGCTCGCCGAGGTTGTCCGGCACCCGCTGATCTTCAGGCAGGAGATCGCTGAACTCGGCGAGGATGCGGGCGGCCACAGAGATGTCGGTGGACTCGACCTTGATGTCGGCAGCATCGGCAAACGCACGGATGACAGGCAAGAATGCGTGGGTCGCAAGCATCGGCGCCTCGTCTGTCAGTGTGTAGATGATCGTCGGCTGCTTTGCGTTCATATCGCGTTCGTCTCCATGTTCGTCATGCGGCAGGGATCTTCCTGCCTTGCATCTACCAGTATCACGTCGGACTCGAGATCGTGCGTACGAACGGGTCGGGTAGGAGGCCGAAGGGGTGGGGCGCGGAAACCTCAACGGACCTCGGAATCGGCGGCGAATGCCCGGAACGCTCGCATGAGCGAGGGGGTCAGCTCGCGGAGCACGTCCTGGCCGAGATACTCGGCGAGCAGTTGATCGAGCTCGGCGTAGGACGCCATCCCGACGCCGATCAGGCGTTGTCCTTCGTCGGTGACGAAAAGCTTCGCGCTGCGCCCTCGGCCACCGTCGCCGATCTTCTCGACTGCGCCGATCTCCTCGAGTCTGTTCAGCGTCGCCTGCATACTCTGCGGCGTCACCGCCGCCCTACGGCCCAGTTCGCTGTACGACAGTCCCGGACTTCGCGACAGGTGGCCGAGTGCAGAGATGTGGCGGACCGCGATGCCCTCGCCTTGTAACGCGGCGTCGACCCGGTCACGGATCTGGCGACCGAGGACCGTCAGCAGAAATGCCGCGCTCGGCGTAGGGGTCGACCGGGCCGGTTCGGGCTGCCGCAACGGGCGGGGTCCGAGCTGTTCATCGGCCATGTTGACAACGCTTCCGCACGAGTTACAGTCTAACTGAAACTGGCGCCTGCAGGTCAGGCCGCCATCGGCGAGTCGAAAGAAGACAGGGCATGGAAACCTTGCGGAACGTGGTCATCTGGGTCCATCTGATCGGCTTCGCGGTGACGTTCGGTGCTTGGGCCACCGAAGTGGCAACGCGCCGATTGCGTACGACTCGGGTCATGGATTATGGCCTGCTGGTGTCGCTCATCAGCGGCGCGATTCTCGCTGCGCCGTGGCCCGCCGGCACCGACATCAACTACCTCAAGGTGGGCATCAAGTTGGCCATCCTGGTGGTGCTCGGCGGCGTGCTCGGTATGGGCAATGCCCGGCAGCGACGTACCGGGGAAGCCGTGCCCCGCGCACTCTTCTTCGCAGTCGGCGGACTGTCGTTGCTGGCTGCCGGGATAGGGGTCATCTGGCGATGAGTGTCCGACGCTGAAAATTATCCGCAACCATGTCGAGAATGGGGCGTCGGCTCCGTCCCAGTGGTACGAGCGGCCACAAGGGGTCGCGATGACGAAGGAGAATCGCCATGAAATATCTGATGCTGAAGCACTACCGCGGTGGCCCAGGAATCAACTTCACCCCGATGGACGAATGGACACCGGAGGAGGTCGATGCCCACATGCAATACATGAACGACTTCGCTGATCGACTGCGGGATTCCGGCGAGTTCGTCGACTCGCAGGCACTGTCGCAGGAGGGCACGTTCGTGCGATACGACGGCGAAGGTCGTCCGCCGGTCACCGATGGCCCGTTCGCCGAGACAAAGGACCTCATCGCCGGCTGGATGGTCATCGATGTGGAGTCGCAGGAACGCGCGTACGAGCTGGCGGGCGAACTTTCAGCCGCACCCGGCGCCGGCGGAGAGCCGATCCACGAGTGGCTGGAGGTTCGGCCTTTCCTCACAGCCCCGACGACTGTCACCGAGTGAACCCTGCGCTGCTGCGGGAACTGATTCCCGGAGTGATCGGCGTCCTCGTCCGTCGTGGAGCAGACTTCGCGTCGGCCGAGGACGCCGTGCAGGAGGCCTTGATCCAGGCCTTGGACGTCTGGCCGGCCGATCCACCCCGCGATCGGAAGGCGTGGCTGGTCTCGGTTGCGTGGCGCAGATTCATCGACGCCGCCCGCTCCGACTCGTCGCGTCGCGGTCGGGAGGTCGCGGTGGACCTCGAACCCCCACCCGGGCAGGCGTCGGCTGTGGACGACACCCTGGCGCTCTACTTCCTCTGCGCACACCCGACGCTGTCACCGGCATCGGCCGTGGCGTTGACGCTGCGGGCGGTCGGTGGTCTGACGACGAGACAGATCGCGCGGGCGTATCTGATCCCGGAAGCGACGATGGCCCAACGGATCAGCCGGGCCAAGCGGCGGATCGCCGGCCATCGGCTCGATGAGCCCGGTGACCTTCACACCGTGTTGCGGGTCCTGTACCTCGTGTTCAACGAGGGCTACAGCGGGGATGTCGACCTGGCGGCCGAGGCGATCCGAATCACGCGCCAGCTCGTCGCGCTCACCGACGAGCCGGAGGTCGTGGGCCTGTTGGCGTTGATGCTTCTTCATCACGCCCGCCGCGAGACCCGTACGGGGGTGGGGGGACGTCTCATACCGCTGGCGGAGCAGGACAGGTCGCAGTGGGACTCGCGCCTGATCGCCGAGGGCGTGATGATCCTGCAGACCGCGTTGGCTTGCGACCGCCTCGGTGAATACCAGGCACAGGCGGCGATCGCCGCGCTGCACGCCGACGCCACGAGCACGCCCGAGACCGATTGGGTTCAGATCGTGGAGTGGTACGACGAATTGGTGGCTCTCACCGACAGTCCCGTGGTCCGGCTGAACCGTGCGGTCGCGGTCGGGGAGGCGGACGGTCCGCAGGCGGGGTTGGCAGCCCTGTCCGACGTGAGCCCGGATCTACCGCGCCATACCGCGGCGCAGGCCTACCTGTATGAACGAGCAGGTGATTTCCGGCGGGCTGCTGCGCTGTATTCGGAAGCGTCCCGGCTGGCGACCAGTGTCGGAGAACGCGACCACCTCACGCGAGAGGCCGCGCGGGTGCGACAGATACTGCCGTCGTGATCTGTCGTCATCGGAAAACTTTCGGCGTGTTCGCTTGCGCGACATCCCCCGTTCCCCATATTGTTGCGGAGTTGGTCCGCCTGGCGGACCCGAGGGGGATGCGTCGGTTGGGACGCCTTCGATACGTTCGATCCGTATGTCCTCCACCACGAGTTGCCGATCGGGGCACGTCATCGGTCCGCCCGCGGATGCATGAGCGCAGGCCCCAGTCATCGTGCGAGGTAGTTTCGTAGATCTTCCGCGTTGCGAGGTGGGTCCCCGCTTGTTGGTCGAATCCTGCCCCTTGCCAGTCGATGTCGAGACGACTGAGCATCATCTGCCCGAAGCCGCGAGCGGTGTCGGACGTTATGCCCGCCAATACCTGCCCTGCTGAGAAGGGGCGAGAAGCACGGTGTCGCCGACCGGTTCGGCGACCCGTGTTGTTCTCCGTTCGCCTCGACGTACACGGGTAGACCATACATTTTCTCGCCGATGTATGGTGTGGTCGCAGTCGACGGATCAACGGAAAGCGAGCCCGCCATGACCACCGCTCAAACCGTTCTGGTGACGGGTGCCTTCGGTTTGGTGGGCTCGTCCGTGGTGGACGAGTTGGTGAGCCGGGGTCACAACGTCGTGGCGACAGATCTGGGATCACCCGCGAACCGAAAGGCCGCACTGAAAAGGCCGGGGGCGCAGACGTGGTGGGCCGATCTCACCGACTTCGCCGACGTCGAGAAGCTGCTCACGTCGGTCGCGCCACAATCGATCATCCATTTGGCGGCGGTGATCCCTCCTCTTTGCTACGCACGTCCCGACCTCGCCCACAGGGTCAATGTCGGTGCAACAGAGAATCTGGTACGCGCCGCGTCGGCGATGCCCGTGCCGCCGCGTTTCGTCCAAGCGTCGAGCGTTGCGGTGTACGGACCACGCAACCCCCACCGCGAGACGGAACTGCTGACCGCGCAGACGCCTCGTCGCCCGGCGGATGTCTACGGCACCCAGAAAGCAGCCGCGGAAGACATCGTCCGGTCTTCCGGACTGGACTGGGTGATTCTGCGACTCGGCGGGGTGCTGACCGCGGAACTGGGTGCGACCATCAACCCGGACGCCGTGTTCTTCGAGGCGTCACTGCCGGCTGACGGACGTATCCAGACAGTGGATGTACGCGATGTGGCCACGGCATTCGTCAACGCATGCAGCATCGAAGAAGAACCGGCTGTGTATCTGATCGGTGGCGATGACAGCCATCGGCTGCGACAGTCCGACATCGCCTCTGCGACCTCGGCAGCCATTGGTCTGTCCGGCGGGTTTCCGGCGGGGAGACCGGGCGACCCGGGCAACGATCCGAGTTGGTTCGCCACCGACTGGATGGACACGGAGTCGTCGCAGCGAGTTCTCGCGTTCCAGCGGCACTCGTTTGCCGACCTCATGGCCGACACCCGGCAAGCGGCCGGGTGGAGACGTCACGTGGTGCGGCCGACGTCGCGGTTGGCGCGCGCAATCCTCGCCCGCAGGTCCCCGTATCGCGGTTATCCCGGTTCGTACGCCGACCCGTGGGGAGTCGTGGCGGCAAAGTGGGGTCCGGCGGCATCGTCAGAGTGAAGAGGTAAAGTACCTGTACGAAAGCCATTCGTACAGGAGGTCGGCCGATGACGGTGTCTGAACAAGAATCGACTGCACCGGCAGCACGTCGGCGGCGAGTGAACCACGAGGCTGTCATCGCGGCCGCTCAACAGATGGTCGACGAACTCGGCCCGGACGCACTCACGATGACAGCGCTCGCCTCGAGTCTCGGCGTGCGGGTGTCGTCACTGTACAACCACGTGAAAAGCCTGGACGAGATCAAGAACGAACTGCAGTTGCGTGCCATGCGTGAGCTCGGCGACCTGGCCAAACGGGCCGCGATGGGCCGGACGGGGGTGGACGGTCTGCGGGTACTCGCTCGCGTGTTCGTCGACTACGCCGCACAATGGCCTCATCGGTGCAGGTCATTGACCCGAGTCCCTGCCGACACCGCGGCGTTTTCGGCTGCGAGTGCAGAAGCGGGTGAGGCGCTCGCTGTCATGATCCGCACCGCGGGGGTGGCCGATGAACGGGTTCTGCAGACCCAACTCGCGCTTTTCGCCGCGATCAGCGGGTTCGTCACCCTGCAGTTGTCCGGCTTTTTCTCTGTCTTTGGTAACGCGGACGACGTCTTTGAGCAGATCTTGCGTGGTGCGGTCACCGCGGCGGTTGTCGGCTGAGCCTGCGCCCGTGGGGGCTGACGCCCATGCCCCGAGGTGATGTGGGCCACGAATTCCGATCGTCGAGGCCGGGTTTGTTATGGTCACTCAATACGAATGTCTTTCGTATAAACGCGAAACCTAGATGCCGGCATGCGCCTGCAGCAGAGGAGGCGAGGGATCATGGAGAGAATGTCCGGGCCGGACGCCCTGATGCTGAACATGGAAACCGTGACGACCCCGATGCACACGCTCAAGCTCGCAATCCTCGACACCGGACATCGCGGGAGCCCGTTGAGTCTCGACGAGATCCGCGCCGCCTTGGCTCACCATCTAGGCGCATTCCCGAGGGCGACGCAGCGCGTGGTCTCGATCCGTGGGCACCGGGCGAGGCCCTTTTGGGTAATCGACAACGACTTCCGATTGGACCGGCACCTGGAGGAGGTGACTCTGGATGGCCCGGGCGACCAGCCCTTCGACGATCTGCTCGCCGAACTCGCAACCAGGCGGCTGCCGCGTGAGCGGCCGCTATGGGCCCTCACCTTGGTCCACGGAATTGCCGACGGCAAGCAGGCCGTGGTGGTGCGAGTTCACCATGCGGTGGCCGACGGGTTGGCGGCGCTCAATTGCTTCCTCCACGCCACCACCGAGTCTGCCGGTGGTCCGCTGCCGCAGCGCCACCCACTTCCAGGGCCGAGCTCCGTCGCCCCGGACGGACGGGATCTCGATCGCCGGCGGATGCGTGCGCTGGCGCGCCGTGACACCCTGCGGCTGATCGCAGATCTGCCGTCGGTCATCGTCGGCGTCGCCCGCACGGCCCGCGCGGCATGCCGGTTCGATCGCCGCGCTCTGGTGCCACGTTTCATGGGTGCGCAGCGCACCAGTTTCAGCACACCCAGTGCGCATCGCCGCCGATGCGCACGAAGTACGTTGAGGCTGTCCGACGTTCAGCGTGCAGCAGTCGCGACCGGCACCACGGTCAACGGTGTGTTCCATGGGATTGTTGCTGCTGCGGTCCGCCAGGAGATGATCGCTCGGGACGAGATGAGCTCCCGTCCATCGGTGGCGATGTTCGGGGTGTGCCGGGACCTGACGTCGACCAGAACCGAGGGCAATGATTTGGCAACGGCTGCAGCCTATCTCCACACGGAGGTTGCCGACCCCATTGAACGGGTGCGCAAGACTGCGGAGAGTTGCTCCGCATCCGTGGCCCTGCGCCGGGCGGTGGGCTTCGAACTCACCGATCAGATGGCCACCTACACAGGACGTTTGGGGCCCCGTGCCCGCCCGATCGCGGCGCCGATCGCCCCTCGGGTCATGAACAACGTGACCACGGCAAACATGCCGGGACCGAGGCAGCCCCGCTGGGTCGGGGACATCAAGGTCGAGTCATGGACATCGTTCGCGCTGGCCATCGCGCCTGCCGATGTCAACCTGACCGCGTACAGCTACGCGGGAGTCCTTTCCCTGGGTTTGATAACCACGCCGGAGTCGATGCCCGACCCTGCGCGTTTTCTCGGCCGGATGAGCGAAGCACTCGATGAACTGACGCATACCCTGGCCGCACGGGGCCTCGCTGACACGAAAACGTCTCGCCGTGACCACATCTGACGACAGCGACGGCCGAGACCGTTGGACCGATCGCTTCGAGTCGTCCCTCACGAGGCTCAGCCTGATCGCCGAGGTGATGCCTCGTGCGGTCGTCGGTGCTCGGACGGCAAGTCGGCGATCACCGCACCGCTCGATTCCCCCGTCGTCCTTCGGAGTCCGGACAGTAGGAGAGTCGGCGCTCGATGAGTTCTTCATAGCAGCGTTCTCGATGCTGCGGGCGGTTCCCGATGAGCAGGTGGTGCGGGCCTACGTGAACGAGTGTGCCCGCGAGGCCGTCGCGGTGAAAGCTCGGGGAGTAGGGGTCAACCTCGCGCCGACCGAGCTGTCGATCACGCGCAAGCTCCGGAGGAATCTCGGGGGCATGTCCTACGATCGCATCGACTTCACCTGTGCCCCTGTGTATTCGATGCGCGCGGGCGCGGAAGAATCCGAAGCTGATTCGGTCGCGACCGCCCGCATGCTCGTCCACCAGGACAAGGGGCACCCGTGGCTGCTGTGGGTGCACGGCGCCGGTCAAGGACGCATCGACGATCTCCTGTCCTTGCGTGCTGCGCAATTGCACGAACTCGGATACAACGTCGTCTTTCCGGTGCTGCCAGGCCATGGTCTGCGCCGCCGTCGAGGCGGGGTCTATCCCAGCTTCGACGTCTTGACCAACGTGGAACTCACGGTGCGGGCAGTCGCAGAGGTGCGGGCGCTGATCCAGTGGATGGCGACCGTGGACGACACCCCGGTGTCTGTCGGTGGGATCTCGCTGGGCGGGCCGATTGCAGGACTGATCGCCGGCCTCGAACCCAGCGTGGAATCCGTGTTGGCGGTGGTGCCGATGCTGGACCTGCACGAGACGATGGCTCACCATCTCGTCCGCGGGGGAGACCGGGGCCGCGCCCTCGCGGAACTGTTCCGGTCGCAGGCCGTGCGGGATGTCGCATCTGCGGTGGATCCGTTGGCGGTCACACCTTTTGCAGCCCCGGAGCGACGGTTGGTGGTCGCGGCTCTCAACGATCGGGTCACGTCCGTTTCCGCGGCGCAGCGGTTGCATGCGCATTGGGGTGGCGCTGTGCATTGGTACCCCGGTGGTCACATCAGCGGCGTCATGGCGGGTGACGTACGCGCGGCGATCACCGATTTTCTTCGGCCGGGGTCGGCCGCGTCCTGACGTCGATCGACTGAGTGGACCTCAGGTCAGGGCGTCGGGTTCGGCATCGGCCAGGAGTTCGTCGCGGTCGGATTCGAGGACGACACCGGCGGCGATCGCGGCGTCGGTCGCGGCGGTGTACTGCCGCAGGTAGTCATCGACATCGTCATATCTTTGGGCGAGCACTGCCGGCTCGATTCGATCGGTACTGCCGAACAGACGGCAGATCCGGGACTCGTTGTCTCGCCCGAGGCCGCTGAGGACAGCCACGGGAACGTCGACGCAGGGAGTGCGCACACCGCCGCGAACATTGCCCACACCGTCTGTCTCGAAACGGATCTCACCCTCGGTGGCCTTCGTGGTGAGCAGGCGCTCTGCCCGCGCGGGACCCTCACCCGTCCTGACCCAACGGGTCAGTGCGCGGAGCGCGGCACGCAACACGAACCGCTGTTGCCCCCTGTTCACCGGACCCGAGCATCCGAGGAATTCCTCGAACGGACCGACCAGGTAACGGTCGGCATGAGCGTTGCCGGCTATCTCCCACAAACGGAACAGCGGCCCATCCTCTTGTCGCGCATCGTGATAGCGGAAGTCGCCCAGGATGTCGGTCTCGGTCTGTACGACGAAGACGGGGACGGTGAGGTCGTCACGAATCGGCGTCGCCGCTTCCCGGAAGACCGGTAACAGGTCGATCGCGCGGTCAGGTGTGTGCAGCGGCAGGCCTGCGGCAGCCCGGCTGTGGATCAGGAATCCGTCGAAGATGTTGTCCAGCTGGGACACGCGGTTGACGTAGGTCGTGAGTGCGAGAGCGGATTGAGATTCTCCGATCGCGAGCAAACAGGTGATGTCGACATGTTCGAGGGGGCCTTGCGAACTCCCGAGTGCCCCGGCGACCTGGGTGAAGATGTCGTAACAGAACGCATCTCCAGGGTGGGACAGTTCCTGGTACCGCTGCTGGCCGATCAGGCCGGGCGCCGGTGTCGACCCTGGGGGTCCAACTGTTCCCTGGCCGCCGGCGACACCGGCGTACTGGGCGGAGATGCCCACCCAGATGTCGCCGTTCCGGACCAATTCCTCTGCGAGGTAGGTATATCCGGGACCGGCATCGGAGCCGCTGCTCACATTGAGCCATTCCACGACCACGTTGCCGCTGCAACGTGCGCTGTCGGCCGGTTGTCGCACCAGCGCGCGGGTGCAGAAATCAGCGACGCCGGTCGCCGCCACATGGTCGCCGCTTTCAGGTGATGCGACCTCGAAGGCTCTCGCCTCGCCGCGCACCACGAACTCGGCCTCGTCGTATCCGGCCTCAGCGAGATCGGGACCCGGAGTGGCGGCGACCAGTCCGCCGCCGTCTACCCGGGCCAATTCGGTGAAAGAGGCAACCATGACCTGACCATACATGCGCGGGCAACTGTATGGTCTGGCAACCACGGGGAATTCTTCAGTGCCCCTCCGGTCGGTGTCAGTTCAGGGCGGCCGCCAGCCGCCGCCATTGCTCGCGCGGATAGGCCTGCGGATCAGTGTCGAGCACCTGCACGCAGACGTGATCGGCACCTGCCGACCGGTGTTCATCCACCCGGCGCGCGATGGCGGCCTCGTCGCCCCACGCGATGATCGCGTCGAACAACCGGTCCGACACCGTGTCGATGTCTTCCTGGGTGAACCCCGACCGCAGCAGATTGTTCGCGTAGTTCGGCAGTTGCAGGTAGTTCCGAAGCCATTCGGTGCCGATGGAGCGGGCGTGGTCGGCGTCGGTGGTCAGGATCGCGGTCTGCTCGGGCAGCAGCAGCGGACCTTCGCCCAGGGTTTCTCTGGCCGTGGCGGTGAAGTCCGGGGTGACCAAATAGGGATGCGACCCGTTGGCACGAGTTGCGGACAGGCGCAGCATCTTCGGGCCCAAGGCGGCCAGCACACGTGACTCGACGGGCACCGTCTCCTCGGCGGTATCCAGTCCCTCGAGAAACGCTTCGGTGGCCGCGAGAGGCTTCTTGTACCGGCCCGGATTGCCCGAGTCGACCAACGGCGCGTGCGAGACACCGATGCCGAGCAGCAGCCGGTCTCCGTGCTTGCCGGTCAGGCTGGTGTACTGCGCCGCGACATCGGCCGGTTCGTGCATCCAGAGATTGAGGATGCCGGTCGCGATGACCGTCTTGCTGGTCGCTTGCAGGAGATTGGCGACCGCATCGAACACCGGGCCGCCCACGTCGGGGATCCACAACGCCGAGAACCCCAACTCGTCGAGCTCGGCGGCTGCGTCCGCGGACTGGGTGAGATCGCCGTAACGCAACTGCGAACTCCAGATTCCTACGCCTGCGAGCTTCAAGACTCTCCTCCTCGGGTGACGCCGAGCGCCGGCGTTCTGCCGGCCTTCGTGCGCTCAGTGGTAGCTGGTCGCCGATGCTAGCCGACAGCCGTTCCACGGCAGGGTCGTACTCCGGTGCGCTGTGGGAACAGGGATGTGCGCGCAGGATCAGGTGACCGCGAGCAGTCGCGCATAAGGTGATCCCCACCTTGGATCTCCATCGAAAGGATCGCCATGTCACCCACCGCTTCGAGACCACCGGTCCGCGGGTCGCTGCTCACCGCGACTCTCGTCGCTCTCTTCGTCTCGGTACTCGGGCTGTCGGCAGCGCCGGCGTCAGCGGAAACGACGAAACCGACCGTAGTGCTGGTGCATGGAGCTTTCGCCGACTCGTCGGGCTGGAAGGACGTCGCGACCGAGCTTGCTGCGCAGGGATATCCGGTGCAGTTGTTCGACAACCCACTCCGTGGCCCGTCCCATGACTCAACTCTCCTCGAGAAGCAGCTGTCGACGATCTCGGGCCCGATCGTGCTTGTCGGGCATTCCTACGGCGGCGCAGTCATCACCAACACCCACGACCCGGACGTGGTGGCGAACGTGTACATCGCCGCTTTCGCGCCGCAGCAGGGTGAGTTCGTGCAGGGCCTGCTCAACCCGATCACTTTCCCCGGCAGTCGGCTGCTGCCGCCCGCGTTGCAACTGAAGGTCGTCGACGACGAGACCGGCATCGCAGGCAAGAACGTGGACGGCTACATCGCACGCGAGTACTTCCGGGACATCTTCGCCCAGGACGTCACGCCTGCGGTCGCCGCGGACATGTTCGCGCACCAGAAGTCGACAGCCTTGGTCGCCAACCTCGAACCGTCGGGCGCGCCGTCCTGGCGGAAGGTCCCGAGCTGGTATCTGGTGTCCGGGCAGGACAGGGTCATTCCGCCTGCGCTGCAACGCTTCATGGCCTCGCGGGCTGCGTCCGGTCACACCTATGAGGTCGACGCCGCCCATGCATCACTCGTCTCCCGGCCGGAGGCGGTGACCAATGTGATCGTCGCGGCCGCGCAGGGTTGACAGTCTCAGCCGTCCTTCGGCTCGCCGCCCGTCATCACCTGGGTCCACCACGAATCGAGAGGGCTCGGGCTCGGCCAGCGCACGTCGGGTGTCACCCGATCGTCGCGTGAGCGCGCTCTTTGGCCCGATGACTCGGACGTTCGATCCTCGGTCGGGGACTTTCGGGGTGCCTGCAGGCTCATCGTGTGCCCCCGGCCTCGGCGAGCGGCGGTGTCGGCGGGTCTTTCGGCGTCGCTTCCCGCGTGGCCCGCAACGCGCCTGCGACGGTCGGGTAGATCGCGATTTCCGTGGACAAGCCGAGTTCGTGCATGGGCCGTGCGGTCGTCGGTCCGACGGCCGCGACCGCATACCCTATCCCGTTGGCCTGGGCCTTTTCCTTTGCCATGAGGAGTGCGGCCATGCCCGCACAGCCCAGGAACCGGGTGTCCGACAGGTCGATGATCAGGACGGACGGGGATGCGGACATGGCGCAGTCGACTGATTGGACGAACCGGGGCTCGGTCGCCTGGTCGAGGTCGCCGTACACGTTCAGAACGGCTACACCGGCGTGGTCGTCCGAGGTGATCGCCGAACGTGGACGGCCGGAGGTTGAATGGTCGAGAACGAACTGTGACGTCGTCATTGCAAACGCCCCTCACTGTGGATGGGGAGGCGCTGGATACGCAGGAGTGGTTGCCAGCGCTGGGCGCGGCTGGTTTTCAACCTGAAAACATCCTTGCAAAACACCTGTCGTTTCGCAACAACTTTCTCCACGCAGCTACATGCCGTTGCGGGACAACATCATAGAGCTCGCCGCGAGCCGGCGGGCAGCGTCACTCCGGTGGGTGATCCTTGTGGACTAGGTCCTGGGCAAGCTTTGCAAGCGGAGTGTTGCTGTCCTGGGACAGCTTTCGTAGCAGATTGAAAGCCTGCACCGCATTGATGTCGAAGCGTTCCATGATCATGCCCTTGGCTTGCCCGATGATGTCGCGACTGGCCAGGGCGCTGCGGAACTGCGCGCCACGCTCGGTGGCCGCCCATGCGACGGCAGCGTGTGCCGCGTACAGGAGTCCGATCTCTTCGGCGTCATCAGGGAATGAGTTGGGCGTGAGCGAGTACAACGTCATCGACCCCAGCGTCTCGCTGTGGGTATAGAGACGAAACGAGAGGATCGAGCGGAACGGGGTCATCGCGACGGCGTCGGCGGCGTACTTGGGCCACCGGGTCTCGGTCGTCAGATCGTTCACCCGCACCACGGGTTCTTCCCACGCCGCCTCCAGACAGGGTCCCTGCTGGTGGGTCACCTGGATCTTGTTGTGCGTGTCGACCAGCGGATCAGTCGAGACCTGAGTGCTCAACGAGTCCCGGTTGGTGGTGACGGTGATCCCGGCGTGTTCGGCACCCGCCACGTTCTCGACCGCAGCCGTGACCACGCCTCCGAGTACCTCGTCGAGCGCTTGCTGATCGCTTCCGTGCAGGCCACGTGCCAGATCGGCAATCGCGATATGGATATCGGTGATGGTCTGCTCGTCGTCAGGCATGGGACTCCAAAGAACGGTGCTAGCGATGGCGGGTCGAGGTGGGGCTTTGTCTCGACCAACCGCCCATCTTGCCACGACCGGTATACCCGGTGTCAGCGATGGTGACCGAGCTCGCGGCCCCGGCATTGTTCACCCAGGTGTCGCACCGGCCGTAGGTCGCAATCGCGGTGACCAGGCCCCACCTGATCCGCAATCTACGGAATGTGACGCTCATCGGCTTTTCTCGAATGTGAACTGACGCGAAAAGCAGCCGCAAACCCCTCTGTCGGGCTTGGTAAAACTGCTGCCGGCCGCCGCGACGGATGACGTTGTCTGGTTTGGGCTTCGGACAAACAAGGTACCCACCGTCCATGACGTCGACGTTTTCCCGTGAGGATGCTTTCGCGGGGTGGTCGCGTTTGCACGGCGGTATCGACCCGGCTGGCTCGGTCTGGATCAGGGGCTGGGTGCGCGTCGCGCACGCCTGTGCGAGCCCACTCATCCGGGCGGGTGTGAGCCCGAGCGCTGCGACGGTTCTCGGGGTTCTGGTTACGGCATCTGTTCCCATGATTGCGCTCGCCGGCTCCGGGTGGCCGTTGCTCGCGCTGGTGGTTGTGCTGGTGGGGGCGGTGCTCGACGGCGTCGACGGGGCAATCGCATTGCGGACGGGCACCGCGTCGCGCTGGGGTCGGGTGCTCGATTCGTTCGCGGACCGCTGTTCGGATCTACTGCTGATACTCACCCTCGTGATCCTCGGCGCCCCGGTGTGGCTCGGTGTCGGCCTCGCCGTGGCGACGCTGATGCTCGAGTCGGTACGCGCCAGCGCTCAGGCAGCCGGGATGGAAGGCCCCGGTGCACTGACGTGGTGGGAACGACCCTCGCGGGTGATCGTCACCTCGTTCGCCGCGGCGAGTAGTGGAATCGTTTGGTGTGCAAGGCAACTCGGAGTCACCGTAGTGCCGTGGATCGACGGGGCGAGCCTGGCGACGCTGTATTCGATCGCAGCCGGGCTGCTGGCGGTGGCCGGGTTGGTGCACCTGCTGGTTGCCGTGCACCTGCAGCTCCGCCGATAACGGCCGTCAGTCGGCCACGCCGATCATGTTCGCGACGATCGCCGCGGACATCATCACCAGGGGCAGACCCCCACCGGGATGAGACGATCCGCCGACGAGATACAGGCCGGGCACCGGACTCCGATTCGAGGGCCGCAAGAACGCCGCCAGCGCACCATTCGACGAGGTGCCGTAGATCGACCCGCCGGGAGTCAGCGTGCGCCGCTCGAGGTCGGCCGGGCTGATGATCACCCGGTGCCGGATCCGCGCGGACACATCCAGGCCGCGAGCGGCCATCAGGTCCAGGATCTGGTCGGCATACTCCTCACGGAGGCCGGGTTTGTCCCAGTCGGTGCCGCCCGCAGGGTCATGCGGCGGCGCGTTGACCAGGACGAACCAGGCCCCGGTCCGAGCGTCGGGCGTCAGCGCATGATCGGCCGGCGCACTCACGTAGATGGTGGGGCGGGGAACCGGACGCGGCCTGCCATTGCGCCCGAACACCGCGTCGAACTCCTCGTCGTAGTCCTCGGCGAACAGCACGTGGTGGTGCGGTTGATCGTTCGGAGGATCATCGAGTGCCAGCAACAGCACGAACCCCGACAGCGACCGTGTGGTGCGGCGAAGTCGTCGAGCCGCCGCGCGCGCCCCCGGCTGATCGGGGGAGAGCAGGTCGTTGAAGACCTGCTGGGCGTCGGCGTTGGCCACCACGAACTCGGCATCGGTCACGGAGCCATCGGATAGCCGCACTCCGCGTACCCCGGTCGCATCGGTGAGGATCTCGGTGACCTGGGTGCCCAGCCGAACCTCCACACCCAGTGTTTGCGCGCGGCTCAGCAACACGGCGGCGATACGGCCGAGCCCGCCGTCGACATACCAGGAGCCGAAGGCCTGTTCCGCGTACGGAACGCTGGCCAGAGCAGCGGGTGCCTGCCGCGGATCGGACCCCGTGTAGGTGGCGTAGCGGTCCAGTAGCATGCGGAGCCGAGGGTCCGCCAGGTAGGACGTGCCGAGTCCGCGCAGAGACTTCCACGGTGCGATGGTCATCAGGTCGCGAAGCCGCCGGGAGAGTCGGAGCATCGTCCGCACATCGATCGGCGATTCCAGGAAGGGTGTCACGGTGGCGTTCCAGATACGTTCGGCCCGTTCGGAGAACGCACTCCACTGCGCGCCTCGGCCGGGCCCGAGCGCGGCGTCGAGTGCGCTCGGGATCTCGGTCACCTCGCCGGGCAGGTCGAGTACGACGCCGTCGGGGAAGGTGTAGCGGCAGGCGATCTCGAGCCGCCGGAGCGGTAGTTCGTCGGCGGTGGTGGCCCCACCGATGGCCGCGAAGAGATCATCGAGCACCTGAGGGAGCGTCAACAGTGAGGGGCCTGTGTCGAAGACGAATCCGTCGACGTGCTCGACGCCGAGTTTCCCGCCCACCGAGGGTGCCTGTTCGATCAGGGTGACGGAGTGACCCTGCGCTGCGAGCCGGGCTGCCGCCGCCAAACCTCCGACACCGGCGCCGATCACGACAATCTGGCTCAAGATCTCCCTTTCCCGGTCGGCGTGCTGCCTCGACTGTCCACCGCGGAGTCGATCGAGCGCGTGAGCGACCATCCCGCGATCAGCACCATATGCAGTATCCACAACCACAAGCCCACCGCGACGACCCCGCCCACCACCGTCAATCCTGCGAACGGGAGGCCGACATCGATCGGGATGGAAAGGAACAGTGCGAAACCCTGGAGGAAACCGGCCAGCATCGACGCAGTGACGAGCGCCCCGACGAGCGCGACGCGCCACCGCGGGCTTCCCGGCATGACATGGCGGAAAACCCAGGTCAGCACGACCGTCAGCATGAGCCAGGTCGTCAGGAAGCCCAGGTAGTAACGCAGGACGAGGTCGCCGAAACCGCCGCCACCACCTTCTGGGGTGAGGCCGATGAGCTGCTCACCGATCGTCGAATAGATCCACGCCAGCGGCGGGACCACCACGAACAGGGCGAGGACGGTGGCGCGCGCCCGCCAGGCCCCCAGGGTCGAACTCCGTTTTGCTCCGTCTTGTTCAGTGCCCGGCGCCTGCGTGGGCGACAGCAGCAGCGCCGACCGACGAAGCCCCTCGCCATAGAACGACGCGGGGAACATCAGCACCAGTGCGCTCAGCAGGCCGGCGTGTACACCCGCATCGACGAGGGCGTCATAGGCCGATCGCGCACCCATGTCCGGCGGGATCAGCACGCGCAAAGAGAGCAGTCGCTGCTGGACCTCGTCAGCGTTGTCGAACCAGCTGATGCTCCAGACGGCGAACAGCAACCACGGCGCGATGGCGATCGCGGAGTAATAGGTCAGGGTGGCCGCGGTGCCGGCGACGTCTCCTCGTGAGAGTCGGCTCGAGGCATCACGGACGACGGTGCTCAGTTCGGCGATGATCCGCACGCGGCTCGCCGTGGGCGCCGATGCCGCGGCCGGCCTGTCCATCACGGAGTGAAGATGCCCCGAGTCGACGATCTCAAACCGCTTGTCCACGGCTGGACGCTGGGGCGTGTTTGACATCACCCGCGGCTGGGAACACTGGACCAGCAGTCGACCGCCTGGCGGTTCGACGCGGTGGTGGGGGTGAAGGCTCGGAGCCGCGCACTGCTGTAATACGCCCCCAGACAAGCGGGTCGACACTTTTGTATTTCAGTCCCTGGAGAGGCGTGAAGATGACTGCTTACCGAACGGTCCGTACCGCTTGGCGAAACCCGGGTGTGAGCCGAGTGGTACCTCTGCTGTCCGGCACGTCCGCGATCCTCGGGGCCGGTCGCCGATGACCGTCGCCGGAATGACGAGTAGGCACAGCGATACCGGTAGCGACGCCTGGACGGTGCGATGCGACCGCTGCGAACACCGATTCAGGGTGGCGGCCGTCGGGCATCGCGCCGCCGCGGAACTGGTTGCTGCAGCGAATGGTTGGGACATTGTCGACCAGCACACGCTGTGTCCGGCGTGCGCGTCGGTTCGCTGACGCCGGGGCTCGCGGCGGTCAGAGTTGACGGTCGAGAACCCGGTGCAAACGATGTCGGCCTGCGTTTCCCGAATCGACTGACGCCTCTGTTAGTGCGACGTAAGGTCACACCTAGCCTGCCACAAGCGGGCACACTGTTAGTTGCAGCCACACCTGTCAAGCCCCGATGCAGGTGACCGACGTGCCGTGCATTTGATAGATGCGCGGACTTGGCCCGGGAGTTGTCCACGTGAACGTTCTACCCAGCACGACCCTGTCCCACCCAGTCTGGTGTGACAACGCAGTCTGGTGCCGTCATGGCTGAACGCGGCGCGAAACCCGAAGTCCCCACGTTGCGACGGAAGGCTCTGAAGGCGATCAGTCACCTGTTCAGCCCACTGGAGCCCGACGATTACCTCGAGATGATCAATCCGCTGTGGACGACGAAAGAGTTGCGCGGGCGCATCGAGGAGGTACGGCCCGAGGGCGCGGACGCCGCTACGGTCTGGATCAGGCCCGGATACCAGTGGCCGGGTCACATGCCGGGGCAGTACGTCCGGCTCGGCGTGGTGATCGATGGTGTCTTCCATTGGCGGGCATATTCTTTGACGTCAGACCCTGAGCCGCGCGACGGGCTGATCGCGGTCACGCCCAAACTCGTCGAGAACGGTGTGGTGTCGCCCTACCTGGTCCGGAAGATTCGGCCGGGCGAGATCATCCGGCTCGGCGAGATCGAGGGTGTCTTCACGTTGCCCGATCCGTGTCCGGAGAAGCTGCTGTTCATCAGCGCCGGCAGCGGCATCACGCCGATCATGAGCATGTTGCGAAGTCTGGACCACAACGATGCCATGAACGACGTGGTGGTGATCCACTCCGCACGTACCGAAGACCAGGTCATGTTCCACAGGGACCTGCAGGAGATGGACAATCGGCAGGACGGAATGCAGCTGACCATTCGGCTGACCGGTGACGACGGGCGCATCAAGCCCGAGGATCTCGACGACCTGTGCCCGGACTGGCGCGAGCGGGAAGCCCTGTGCTCGGGCCCTGAAGAGCTGTTGAACTCCCTCGTCGAACACTGGGAGGACAACGACCTCTCCGACCGCATCCACTTCGAACGGTTCCAGCCGGTCATCGGCGGGAACGCGGGCGATGGCGAAGGCGGTGGGGTCCGATTCGTCAAGAGCAAGACCGATGCCAAGTGTGAACCCGGACAGACCATCCTTGCCGCAGGCGAAGATGCCGGGCTCGAACTCAAGTACGGCTGCCGGATCGGCATCTGCCACACCTGTGTCGGAACCCTGAAATCCGGGCAACTCAGAGACCTGCGTACCGGTGAAGTCAGCGAGCCGGCCGGAGCCTCGGTGCGGATCTGTGTGAACAGCGCCGAAGGCGACGTCGAAATCGACCTGTAGATCGAAGGAGAACTATGACGATCCACGAAGCGAAGCGGGAAACAAGAACCACCAGCAAGCCGGATCCGCGCAGTCCGCTGGCCCATCTGTCCGATGAGACGATCGAGCAGTTGGGCAAGGAATTCGACGCGATTCACGACGAGGTCTACGGCGATCTCGGAGACGCCGACCGGCGATACATCAAGACGGTGATCGCCACCCAGCGTAATCTCGCGGTCGCGGGTCGGGTCCTGCTACTCGGATCACGATCCAAGGTGGCCTGGGTGGCCGGCACGTCCTGCCTGGGTATGGCCAAGATTCTCGAGAACATGGAGATCGGCCACAACGTGATGCACGGGCAGTGGGACTGGATGAACGATCCAGACATCCACTCGTCGGTGTGGGACTGGGACACCGCGTCCACCGCCGAGGCGTGGAAGCACTCGCACAACTACATCCACCACGCGTTCACCAACATCCGGGGCAAGGACAAAGACCTCGGCTACGAGATCATGCGGATCGATCCGCATCAGCCGTGGAATCCGGTCTACTTGGCGCAGCCGTTCTACAACATGCTGCTCACGGCGTTCTTCGAGTGGGGCGTCGCGCTGCACGATCTCGACCTCGACGCCATCCGCAAGGGCGAGAAGCCGATGTCCGACCTGTGGCACGACCTCAAGGGCATCGGAGTCAAGATGCGGCGGCAGGTGATCAAGGACTACATCGGTTGGCCCGCGATCAGCGCCGGCGCTTTCGCGTTGACCCAGATCGCGTCAGGCGGCAACATCAAGCAGCCCAAGACCTCCCGGCTGGCGAGCCGTCTACGGCGCGCGCCCGGTGCGGGCAAGCGGACGAAGACTGTCGCCGCCGTCATGGATCGCGCTCTTCCAGGTGTGGAACAGACGTTCTTGGCAACGTTCGCTGCGGACTTCACCGCCAACATCATCCGAAACGTGTGGGCGCACGCGATCATCTTCTGCGGACATTTCCCGGACCAGACCTACACCTTCAGCAAAGCCGAGACGGAGAATGAGACACGAGGCGGCTGGTACGTGCGGCAGTTGCTGGGCGCGGCCAACATCGAGGGCAGCCCGCTGTTCCACGTGATCAGCGGGAATCTCGGTTACCAGGTCGAGCACCACCTCTATCCAGACATGCCGAGCACCCGGTACTCACAGGTGGCGCCGAAGGTGAAGGATATCTGCGAGCGCTACGAACTGCCCTACAACACAGGCCCTTTCGCCCAGCAATGGGGTCAGGTTCATCGCACCATCTTCCGGTTGGCTCTGCCGGGTGGAAAGCCGCGCCCCAAGCCCGACCCCTTCCACCGGCCTCCGCACAGCGCGGCTGACCCGGAACGGGTGAGCGAGGCCGCTCGCTTCCGGTCGCGGGTTCCGGCCAGCCATCCTGATGCCGGCCCCGAGCACGAGTCCGGTGGCGTCAACGTGGAGCCGCCGCCTCGCGACTGAGCGTCCCGAAACAGACCCAGTCGTCCGGCGCACCCAGCTGCAGCACTACCGCTGGGTGCGCCTGTAACGGCTGGGTGTGTGACGGTGAACGAGGCGGTCCGAGACTAGTGAAATCGTGCCGCCGCCGCGGCTGCTGATTCGGGGGAGTGCAAGAACGGCCCCTGCGCTTGCTGACAACCGGCTGCAGTGACCGCCTCGAGTTGTGCCGCCGTCTCGACACCGGTGGCGATGACGGTCATGTCCGCCGCCCGGGCAATCGCGACGATGCTCTGGATGACCGTGTCCGCGAAATGCGAGGTCGTGAGATCTCGGATGAACGCCGGGGCGATCTTGATTGCATCGACCTGCTGGAGCTGGACCAGCGACGAATAACCCGCCCCGAAGTTGTCGATGGCCACCCTGATCCCGAGTTCACGCAGTCGTCGCAGCTGATCGAGTGGTCGGATGCCCTCGGAGAACTCATCCGCGGCGAAAATCGTCTCGGTCACGTCGAGTCGGAGGTCGCCGGGGTGCACGCAACATTCATCGAGGGCTGCGGCCACATTCTGCGGGAGCCGGTCGTCGCAGAACTGACGGGGCGACAATGTGATGGCGAGCGTGAGTTCGCCTGCACGGTAGCCGAAGACATCGTTCAGGTCGTGCAGGGCCTTGGAGAGGTTCAGCCGCCCGAGCGCATCGCCGAGTCCGATGTGATCGGCCAACGTATTGAATGTGTTCGGCTCGATCTCGTTGTGAATCGGGTGGTGCCAGCACAGTGTGGCTTCCACGCCCACCACCCGGCCGGTCGCGGTGGCGTGGATCAGCTCATAGCGGTTGCCGAGCTGGCCGTCGGCCGGAGCAGCGATGAGCGCGCGCAGATCCTGTTCGAGCTGCTGCCGGAACTGGAACTCGCGCCGCAGCCGCACATCGAAGACGGCGGAGCGCGCGCGGCCGGACTGCTTCGCGTAGTAGAGCGCGATGTCGGCGTCCCGCAAAAGGTCACCGCCTGAGCGGTTCTCACCCTCGGTCGTGCACACCGACCCGACGCTCGCGGTCATTCGGACGCTCGAGATCCCGGTATCGATCGGGGACTCGGTGATCGCTGTCAGCAGGTGTTCGGCCTGCCTTTGAGCCGAGGCCGGACCCGTGCCGTCGCCGGGGCTGACGATGCTGAACTCGTCGCCTCCGATCCGGCCCACGGACGAGCCGGGCCCCGCGGCCGCAGCAAGGCGCCCGGCCACCGCTCGGAGTACCTGGTCGCCGTAGCTGTGGCCCAACGAATCGTTGATGATCTTGAAACGGTCGAGGTCGAGAAAGTGCACATTGATCGGACTGTTCGGTTCGACGTCCGATGCCAGCTGCGTGTCGAGTTGCCGCAGTAGACCGTCGTGGTTGAGCAACCCCGTGAGGCTGTCGTGGCTCGCGCGATGGCGCTGTTGTTCGGCGTCGAGGACTTGCTGGGTGATGTCGGTGTACGACGCGATCGCCCTCGGTTCGTCGAGATCGACGTCGAATGCCTTGCAGGTCACCGAGAACCACCGATGTTCGCCGTCGGTACGAGTGGCCAGCTTGCCGGTGAATCCGTCTCCGGTCTGGCGCATGTGATCGACGAGTGCCCGAATGTCGTCGTTGGGGAACATGACGGGCAGACTTCCGAGGTGGGCGCCGGGAACCGTCGACGGATCGAGCCCGAGGAGGGTGGCCGAGGCCGGGTTGGCCATCTCGATGAAGCCGTGCGGGTTCAGGACGAGGACTGCCTCGGTCAGTTCCGAGACCACGGTGCCGAACAACTCGATCGCGCGGCGCGACGCGGTCAGGTCAGCACACAGCAGCACATAGCCCGCACCCATCGCGGTGACCGATACCCGGACGTTCCGGATGGCGCCGTCGCGATGACGATGGACACTCTCGATCGTGCCACCGAGCGCAATGGCTTCGCGGGGGACGAAGGCGGCTCCGATCACGTCGGTCAGGTCGCGGCCGAGTGCCTTCGATGCGGACGTGCCGTACACCTTCTCGGCGGCCGGATTCCACGCCTGGACCACTCCCTCCGCGGAAATGGCGATCACGGCATCGCTCACGTGATCGACCAGAGCGGCCTGGTATTTCAAGGCCTCTTCCGCGGCCTTCTTGGTCGAGATGTCGCGCATGATGACCTGGAACGCAGGGCGGCCCTGCCACTCTGTTCGCACCGAGACGATCTCTGCGAGTTTTGTGGTGCCGTCGGTCAACAGCATGAGGGCTTCGGCGGGCTCGGTTGCGGTGTCTTCCTCACCCAGGCTGGCCAGCCTCTCGAGCATCCCCGGAATCGAGTCGGGGTGTACGAACTCGGTGATCCAATGCCCGACCATCTGGTCGGTGGACTGCGCCCGCGCCAGTCGGAGCCCGGCAGGGTTCACGTAGACGACGACGCCGCCCTCGTGGACGCAGATTGCGTCCGGGCTGAGTTCGACGAGCAGGCGGTATCGCTTGGCGAGCGACTCGGCGGAATCCGGTTCGACGGGTACGACGAGTTCTTCTTCACCGTCGGAGGGGGTCGGCGACGCGTTGTCACCTTCGATCACGTGCACTTCCCTCCCTGTTCACAGCCGGTCCTGATCCTGACGGTTCTGGCGGCAACATCTCTCCGAGATGATTCGCGAATGAAATTAACCATAGTCGTTCGCACAAATCATGCAGGTCAGGGACGGTATAAGGGCACACATTTGTGCACCTCCCATTTCACGGAAAGAGACCAGAATGAATTCTATTGCTAACGCCCGGATCGCGGGACTGGGCGCTGTCACCGGGTACGGCTGGGGACGGCAGGCGTTGTGGACAGGACTGGCCTCCGGGAAGCCCGCAGCCGAACTCACCGCGGGCTTCGGTGGCAGTCCGAGCGAATCCGGTTGGGTGTCGCGGATCCCCTCGGGCGGCAACCTCGAAGACGGATCGACGCGGTTCGCCCGGGCCATGCGTTGGGCCGCAAGGGAGGCCATCGAGGATGCCTTGGAGCGCGGATGGACTCCCGGCAAGCGGGTTGGTCTCGTCCATGCCACGGTCTTGGGCGACCTCGAGTTGAGCCGCGCGTTCCAGCCCGGCCAAGGTGAGGGGTTGTCGGTCCGTCAGTACCTGGGTATGGCGCCTTCGACGCCGGCGTCGCTACTCATGCGCGACTACGGGTTTCATGGGCCCGCGGTGAATGTATCTGCGATGTGCACGTCCGGAACCGTCGCGTTGCTGACAGCGAAGATGTGGCTCGACACCGACACCGTCGACGACGTGATCGTGTTGTCGACGGACCTGTCTGCGACCCCCGAGGTGGTCTCGCAGTTCGTGCGACTCGGGGTCGCCATCACCGATGCCGAGCCGCTCGACGCTTGCCGGCCATTTCAGACCGGTAGTCGAGGTTTCGTATTCGGAGAGGCTGCCGTCGGTTTCGTCCTGTCCAAGCAGGACACCGACGGTTATCTCGACCTGCTGGGTGGAGCCATGAGTCACGACGGCTTCCATGTCACATCAGTCGATCCATCGCTCGAGCACGTCAAGGGTTGCTTCGCCGACGCTCTGATCGACTCGGGTGTCGAGGCCGGCGAGGTGTCGTACCTCAACGCCCATGGTCCGGGAACCGCGCAATGTGATGCCGCAGAAGCGGCGGCGGCGACCGCGCTGCTGCCGAGTGACATCGGTATCTACTCGGTCAAACCGCTGGCCGGGCATTGCCAGGCAGCCGCTGCGGCGGTTGAGATCGCAGGTGCGGCAATAAGTTACACCGAGGGTGTGGTCCCGGGTGCGCCGTCGGTCGCTGAAGGTGATTCTCGCCTGGTCGACGGCCTCGTCCGGATGGAGCCGGGGATCACCGTCAAGTCGTCTCTCGGTATGGGAGGGCACAATTCGGTGGCAGTGCTCGGCCCGGTTCGCTGAACAGTGCTCGAGTGACATCTGGCCGGTGGCGCGGGGGCCTGTGCGGGCCCCGCGCCACCGCGCCGAAGAGGACCCGGCGAGCACCGCGGATGGCGGTACCTCGCCCGATCTCGGGCGGTATCGCCTCAGGCCGGGTCGGCCCGGTCGGCGGTCTGGTGATCCCCGCCGATGTCGGTCCCGGATCGGGCGGGGTTCAACGACCGCCTGACCGCTTCTCGGGTCGAGAGCCGCTGCTCGCTGCGGGGGTCGGGGCCGCAGATCATGTCGTGGCGCAGGCTGTCTACCAATTCGACGACCGTGTTCCTCGGTATCCCGGTGATCGCCGCTGCGACCCGGCCGACCAGGCCGGTCGGAATTCCGGGGATCGAGGGGCGGGGCCGGCGGACGTCGAGTTCGTCCGCAATGAGCCCGATGAGCTCGGGATAGCTGAGTTGGTCGGGGCCACCGAGATCGTGATGGCCGTTGGTCGGCTCCCCGGTGCCCGCGTCGACGAGTGCCGCGATGACATCTTCGGTCGCGATCGGCTGCACCCGGGTGTTCATCCACTTCGGAATCGGCAAGACGGGTAGACGCTCGACGAGCCGCCGGACGAGTTCGAACGAGGTCGATCCGGCACCGACGATCAGCGCCGCCCGCTGCACGTTCGCCGGGGTGTCGGCGTCGAGGAAGATTCGCTCGACCTCTTGACGGGAGGCGAGGTGGTCCGAGAGTTCGACACCTTCTGGGATGAGTCCGGACAGGTAGACGATCTGACGTGTATCCGCCAGGTCGCAGGCGTCGGCGAAGGCGTGCGCCCCGGCGGCGTCTCTCTCCTCGAACCCCTTGTCGTCCATGGAATGAACCAGGAAGTACGCCACGTCTGTGTCGGCGATCGCGGCGGAAATGCCCTCGGGCTCTTGGAGATCGAAACGGCGGACCTGCACCGCGTCGGCCCACCCGAACTCCGAGGCGCGGTCGGGATCACGCATCCCCGCTACAACATCGTGGCCCGACTCGAGCAGGGCCGGGATCAGCCGTGATCCGATATAGCCGGTTGAACCGGTGACAAAAGCAC
Organism: Williamsia soli; assembly: GCF_017377795.1. Taxonomy (GTDB): domain Bacteria; phylum Actinomycetota; class Actinomycetes; order Mycobacteriales; family Mycobacteriaceae; genus Williamsia; species Williamsia soli. Next base: position 174,011 of record NZ_JAFRDR010000006.1, read on the forward strand.
GCATGGTGTGATCTTCCTGCTGGCGGTTACGGGCGGAAGATCGCGCGCTCCCTACGTGGTCAGAGAACTACCCCTCCACGCGCCTCCGGAAACGCAGGCAGCAATCTGCTGCGTCGTGCGTGCGTTCACGTCATCGCGGCGATGGCCTGATCCAGGGTCGGGTAGAGGGTGAGCGTCTGGTCGAGACCGACCAATTGAATCGGCCGGGACGTCGACGGACCATCGGCGACGACGCCGAACAGGCCGCCGGGTGCAATCGCCTCGTATGCCGTGACCAGTGCGCTCATGCCGGCGGAGGCGAGGAACTCAGTGCTCGTGAGGTCGATGATCAGTCCGCTGGGTTCGCCGCTCAGGGCGCTGCTGACGGCGTCGGACAGCTGCGGCGCAGTCAGTACATCGATGCTGCCCTGCACGGTGAGGATTGCCAGCTCCTTGTGCTGGACGGTCAGGATCGTCAACGCTGCGCCTCCCGCAACAGAGGTCTGACCATCGGCAACAAACGCATCGGCATCTTCGGAGTGCACGGCGGTATTCCCTTTCGGCAAGCTGTCTCATCAACACTCGGTCAGAGTGACCCTGCGAGTGCGACGGCGTCGTCTTCACCGATGGATGTCATTGTTTCATGCCCGCCGACGCCGACGGTCCCAGCAGTGGCTTCGGGGCCCTGAACGGAGGTTTGATGACGTGAACAATCTTGGAAAATCTAGTAGGATATTCCTCTGACCTGGTACGAAGGCGAAGGGAAGTGACGTGAGTACCCGCGGCGGCGACGATGTGTACGTGAAGATGGCCGAACTGGTGCGAGACATGAGTGCCAAGGTGCCGGACGATCCGACCGACGTGCTGCAGGAACTTCTCGAGAGCGCGGTCGCATACATTCCGGGGTGTGATCACGCGAGTATCACCACGATGGTGGGCCGTGCCGAAGCCGCGACCCCGGTGACCACGCACGAGCACGCCCGAACCATCGATGCCCTCCAGGTCAAGCACGGCGAGGGCCCGTTTCTGGAGGCGGCGTCCGAGTTCGAAATCGTCCACATCGCTGATCTGGAAACCGAAGAACGGTGGCCTGCCTTCACCGCCGACGTGTGCGACCTGACGCCGGTGCGGTCGATGGCGATCTTCCGGCTGTTCATCGCACGCGGCGGTCTGGGCACTCTGAACCTGTACGCCGACAAGCCCCATGCCTTCGACCAGGAGGCGCGCGACCTCGGGTACGTCTACGCCTCGCACGCTGCTGTCGTCTGGGGCACCGCTGCGCGAGGCGACCAATTCCGTAGCGCGCTCGCAAGCCGGGACATCATCGGCCAGGCGAAGGGCATGCTGATGGAACGTTTCGACATCGGCGCCGTGCAGGCGTTCGAGCTGTTGCGCAGGCTTTCTCAGGACTCCAATGAACGCCTCGTCGACATCGCGGCCAAACTCGTGCAGCAGGACCACCCTGTCGGCACCTGATCCACGGGGCCGCGGTACCTCCTGTGGGCTCGGCCGAACTGTCAGCTGCTGCGGATCAGGTCTTGCGCACCGCAGCCACGTCGCGCTGAACACTCTGGGCAGTGCGCTCGGGCAGTGGGGGGACCGCGGCAGCGGCTTTTCTCGCGCCGAGGTAGGCGGCGAGCCCACCCATCGCGAGCAGCGCGACTCCGATGATCAGCGCGGCGAGCCAGGTCGCGACCACGGTGGACAGCGCGAGTACGCCGAAGGCGACGAAGGTTCCACCGCACAAGACCAGGACACCGAGGCCTGCCGCCGAGATCCCGACGCCCAGTCCGAGTCGCGAGCCCTTGGACTTCACTTCTGTGAGGGCGGTCGTGATCTCCGTGCGGACCAGGGTGCGTAGCTGCGACTGAAGGCGATCGACGAGTTGAACCACAGTGAGATCGTCAGCTGCGACATGGTCTCCGGTGGATGTCGACGCGTACCGCTGTGGTGGTGTGGCCGACGATGTCGCTGGTGGGCCCGGCACTGAAGCATGTGCGTTCGTGGGCGCCGGGACGGGATCCGCCGCGGTCGCCGGACTTTCGTTGACGTCCAGAGCAGTGTCATCGTCACCGTGGGTTCGCCGTAACTGCCTGCCGCGGTCGATGAATTCGGCGTCCTTCTCGGCGTTCTTGTCGGACACCTTGGTGTCGCGGGGCGGTAGCTGCAGCGATTTCTCGGCGGGGATACCCGCTTGCAGTTGCCGGCCGCGCTCGAGTTCGGCGTCGACTTCAGCGCCGAACAGCAAGGCCAAGTTGGTGATCCACAGCCACAGAAGGAAGACGACGACGCCGGCCAGAGCGCCGTAGGTCTTGTTGTAGCTGCTGAAGTTGGAGACGTACAGGGCGAACAGAACCGAGGCGACGATCCAGGTGACGATGGCCACCGCCGCGCCGACGCTGATCCACCTGAACTTCGGCTGCTGCACATTGGGCGTGGCGTAGTACAGAATCGCCACCGTCAGGACCACGAAGAGGAGCACGATCGGCCAGCGTGCGATGTTCCAGACCAGCAGCGCGCTGTCACCGAGGCCGATGACGTCGCCGATCGACCGCGCGACAGGTCCGCTGATGGCGAGCATCAATGCCACCGCCGCGGCCATCACGAGCGCGATGACCGTCACCAGCAACACGACCGGCCGCAGTTTCCAGATGGGGCGACCTTCGTCGACCTCATACATCCGGTTCATGGCCCGGCCGAAGGCGCCGACGTAACCCGATGCCGACCAGATCGCCCCGACGAGACCGATGACCAGCGCCAAACCGGCCGACGGTGCGTCCACCAGTTGCTCGACCGGCCCTCGCAGCGTGTCCACTGCCGAGGACGGGCCGAGGTCGTCGACCATCTGCAGGACCGAGTTGACCGTCTTCTCGCCTTGGCCGAAGATGCCCAGCAAGGAAACCAGGGCGAGTAACGCGGGAAAGAGCGACAGCACGGCATAGTAGGTCAGCGCGGCGGCCAGATCGGTGCACTGATCGCGGGAGAACTCGCGAATGACCTTGCGTACCACATAGAAGAAAGAGGGCTTGGTCAGATCCGTCGGTGAATCGGGCTTACGTGGGTCGTCGGGATCCGGTGTGTTCGCATCGGTCTTTCTGGCGTCGACTTCGCTCATGCCAGCGGTTACCCGTGGTGGGTACACCAGAAACCCGAACCGGCGCCCCGGTTTCGGCTGTCGTCGGCGGTGAGCCGGTCAGTCGATCTCGAAGTCGATCAAACGAGCCTCGGCTGCCGCGAAGTCATCGATCGCAGCGAGGACAAAGGTGGTGAGAACGTCCTCGACCGGGGCCGTCGGGTCGCTGAGCTTACTGTCCAACACCTCGACCGATGAGACGGGCCGCGGCTCATCCCTGACCCGCGGATGACGTCGCCACAGTGACACCTTGAGTGTTGGGAAGCGCGGCCTCCTGCGAGCTTCCCTGGTCATGATGGCAACGGTATCAAGCACCGCCAGAGCGCGCCGAGCACGACAATCGGTGCCGGACGGAAAGCCGGTATGGATCCGGCCCACCGTCACCAGTCGGCGATGACCGGGACAACGCGGTCACCCAGGATCTCGAGAGGGGTGATGGCGGCGACGTTCGGCACCCAACCGTGCACGTGACTGATCCCGAGGTCGGCGAGGGCCTTGAGCTGACCCAACAACTCGTCGACGCCCGCGCCGTCCGCGCCGGGATCGAGCGGGAACATCACGGTCTTCTCGATGGCGTCGTAGTCGGTGCCCAGCGTCTCGCAGTGTCCGCGAAGAACATTCAACTTGTGCTCGACATCCGGTCCGCCGAAGAGGTTGCAGGCCTGGGCGTATTGCGCGACCATGCGCAGGGTCTTCTTCTCTCCGCTGCCGCCGATGAGGATCGGCGGGTGGGGGCGCCGCAGCGGCTGTGGCACATTGAGGGTGCTGCCGAGCTTGTAGTGGGTGCCGTCGTAAGGGCCCTGATCGTCACCCCACATCTGCAGACAGATCTGGAGGGTCTCCTCGAGTCGCTCGAACCGTTCGGCCGTACTGGGGAACGGCAGACCCAGACCGACGCACTCCTCCTCGTTCCAGGCTGCGCCGATCCCGAGGTAGGCGCGGCCCTTCGACAGCACATCGAGCGTGGTGACCGCCTTGGCCAGCAGTCCGGGTTCGCGATAGACGGTGGCCGTGACCCACGCCAGCAGGTCGACTTTTTCGGTGACCGCGGCGAGGTAGCCGAGCGCGGTGTAGGCCTCGAGCATGTCGGTGTCGACGGGGCCCACCGGTCCGATCTGCCATAGGTGGTCCATCACGCTGATCTTCGCGAAGCCCTTGGCCTCGGCTGTCTGGGCGATGGTCACCAGATCGTCCGCCAGCGCGGGCGGGCCGTCGGGAAAGGTGAAGTCTGCGATGTGCAATCCGAGTTCCATGTGCTCAACGCTAACCCCGTTCAATCGTGCTACCCAGGGACTGTGAATCCTCCCTTCGCGGAGTCGGCGGCTCCGTGGGGACGTCCGGACCGTCGCGTCGGTACCGAAGATGTTGTGCAGCAAAAAGATCCATGAACAAGGGTAAAACTCACGGTGAATCATCTGCCACATCCGGGACACGCAACCCTCTCACCAGCGTTTTTTGACTGATTCAAGAAAACGGCTGACACGGGCGGCATGTTGTGTTTATCGTTGAACATGGCCACTGCCCCGGAGAACGCGGAACGCCTTCGATCGGCCTCGCTTCGCGTGACACGCCCCCGCGTCGCGGTGATGGATGCTGTCCATGACCACCCGCACGCCGACACCGACACCATCTTCGGTGCCGTGCGTGCAGTGCTCCCTCATGTCTCCCGGCAAGCGGTCTACGACGTTCTCGATGCCCTGACCTCAGCTCGCCTCGTGCGCCGGATTCAGCCTGCCGGTCATGTCGCCCTTTACGAGTCCCGGATCGGCGACAACCACCACCATGTCGTCTGCCGCACCTGTGGGGTCGTCGCCGATGCCGACTGTGCCGTCGGAGACGCTCCCTGCCTGACTGCGTCCGACTCCCACGGCTTCCTGCTCGACGAAGCCGAGGTCATCTACTGGGGCTTGTGTCCCGAGTGCGTGAGTGCCCCTCAAGTCTGATCACAGCCCGTGATCACAGCCCGATTGAATCAACCCCGAAAGGAACGCTGTGACCTCTGATAGCCGCCCGCCCAACCCTGACACGGGAACCAGCAGTGCCAGCGAGAGCGAGAACCCGGCGATCAAATCGCCGGAGCCGAAGGGCACCGCGCCGCGGACCAACAAAGACTGGTGGCCGGAGCAGATCGACCTGTCGGTGCTGCATGCGCACACCTCGAAGTCGAACCCGCTCGGTGAAGATTTCGACTACCCGACCGAGTTCGCGAAGCTCGATGTCGACGAGTTGAAGGCTGACGTCATCAACGTTCTGACCACATCCCAGGACTGGTGGCCCGCCGACTACGGCCACTATGGCGGTCTCTTCATCCGGCTCAGCTGGCACGCCGCCGGCACCTACCGGATCTACGACGGTCGTGGCGGCGGCGGTCAGGGTGCGCAGCGATTCGCGCCACTGAACAGCTGGCCCGACAACGCCAACCTCGACAAGGCCCGCCGACTGCTCTGGCCCGTCAAGCAGAAGCACGGTAGCAAGATCTCATGGGCTGACCTGCTGGTCTTCGCAGGCAACACCGCCTTGGAATCGATGGGCTTCAAGACCTTCGGCTTCGGCTTCGGCCGCCCGGACATCTGGGAACCCGAAGAGGTGTTCTTCGGACCCGAAGACGAGTGGCTGGGAACCGACAAGCGATACACCGGAGAGCGTGAGCTCGCCAAACCTCTCGGCGCCACCACCATGGGCCTGATCTACGTGAACCCCGAAGGGCCTGAGGGAAAGCCGGATCCGGTTGCCGCCGCACACGACATCCGGGAGACGTTCGGCCGCATGGCCATGAACGACGAGGAGACCGCTGCGCTGATCATCGGTGGGCACAGCTTCGGCAAGACCCACGGTGCGGGCACCGCGGACACGATCGGACCCGAGCCCGAGGGCGCGCCGATCGAACAACAAGGCCTGGGCTGGAAGAGTGAGTTCGGCAAGGGCAAGGCCGAGGACACGGTCACCAGCGGCCTCGAAGTGGTCTGGACCTCGACACCGACCCAGTGGGGCAACGGATTCCTGGAGAACCTGTACGGCTACGAGTGGGAGCTGACCAAGAGCCCCGCCGGTGCATGGCAGTACATCGCCAAGGACGGAGCCGGCGCGGGCACCATCCCGGATCCGTTCGGCGGCCCCGGACGCGCTCCGACGATGCTCGTCACCGATGTCGCGCTGCGCGAGGACCCGGTCTACGCCGAGATCACCCGTCGCTGGCTCGATCACCCCGAGGAACTGGCGGAGGCTTTTGCCAAGGCCTGGTACAAGTTGCTGCACCGCGACATGGGTCCGATCACCCGCTACCTCGGACCGTGGATTCCCGAGCCGCAGCTGTGGCAGGACCCGGTGCCGTCCGCCGAAGGCGACGCCATCGACGAAGCCGACATCGCCTCCCTCAAGAGCAAGGTGCTCGAGTCCGATCTCTCGGTCGCTCAGCTCGTCGGCGTCGCGTGGTCGTCTGCGGGCAGCTTCCGCAGCACCGACAAGCGAGGCGGTGCCAACGGCGCACGCATTCGTCTCGAGCCTCAGAAAGACTGGGACATCAACGAACCCGCCGAGCTCGCCAAGGTTCTGCCAGTTCTCGAGCAGATTCAGCAGGACTTCAACGGAAGCGGCAGCAAGAAGGTGTCGCTGGCCGATCTGATCGTGCTCGCCGGTGCGGCGGCGGTCGAAAAGGCCGCCAAGGATGCCGGACACGAGGTGACGGTTCCCTTCACCCCGGGCCGTACCGACGCGACCCAAGAGGACACCGACGTCGAATCGTTCGAGGTTCTCGAGCCGCAAGCCGACGGATTCCGTAACTATGCGCAGCCAGGGGAGAAGCAGCCGCTGGAGCAGTTGCTGCTCGAGCGGTCGTACATGCTCGACCTGACCGCGCCGGAGGTGACGGTTCTCGTTGGTGGACTGCGCGCACTGGGCGCCAACCACGGCGGCAGCAAGCACGGTGTGTTCACCGACCGGCCGGGTGTGTTGACGAACGACTTCTTCGTCAACCTGCTCGACTTCGGCACCGAATGGAAGGCGTCCGAAACCGAAGAGAACGTCTTCGTCGGCACCGACCAGAAGACCGGCGATACCAAGTGGACGGCCACGGCCAACGACCTGGTGTTCGGTTCGCACTCGCAGCTGCGGGCGCTGGCCGAGGTCTACGCGCAGGCGGACGCCGACCGCAAGTTTGTCGACGACTTCGTCGCGGCGTGGGTCAAGGTCGCGAACAACGATCGGTTCGATGTGAAGTGATGTCTCGAGACCGACGCCTCTGACGTCGCTCGCACGGCACCCCGCTCGCCACTGGCGAGCGGGGTGCTGTCGTTTACGGTGGGAGGGCGGTGACGTGGGTGTGAACGAGCGGTTGACAGGAGAGGACCAGGTGGACGGAACATCGGACAAGACCGAGCGACTGGCGGCGGCGAAGGCCGCGGGCAGGATCCCGACGTCCGGTGTGCGCTACGCACTGTTGGTGGTGGCGTGTGTATTTCAGGCGCTTGTCGCGGTGTTCACGCTGATCCTCCTCGTGGACACCACGATGAACTCGACCAGCGCGGTCGCTGTCAAGGCCGTCGTCTTCGTCGTCATGTCGTTGGTGATCCTGGCTTTCGCCGTCGGGACGGTGATCACCGCCCGCTCGCTGTCGCATCGGGCCATCGTCTGATCACGCGGTGGGAGTTCCCGCTGCACCGGGGACATCGGCGAATTGCCGTCGATACGTCGTAGGAGTGGTGGAATACGCAGAGACGAAGTTCTGCCGGAAGGTGACCGCGCTGCCGAACCCGCAGGCGGTAGCGATCTCGTCGACGCTCCAGTCGGTCGTCTCCAGTAGCAGCCGCGCAGAGTTGAGCCGCTGTTCGAGAATCCACCTGGCCGGTGTTGTTGCTGTGGCACTACGGAACTGGCGCACGAAGCTCCGGCGACTCATCCTGGCCTGGTCGGCCAGTGTGTCGACGGCGAGCGGTTCGTGTAACCGGCTCAAGGCCCACTCCTGGACTCTTGATATGGCGGTGTCCGTGGCCGCGCGGGCGAGTGGGCGCTCGATGTACTGCGCTTGACCGCCGTCCCGGTGCGGCGCGACCACCAGGCTGCGCGCGACCCGTGTGGCGGTCGCGGAACCGAGATGCTTGCGAACGAGGTGTAGGCATGCGTCGATCGCCGAGACGGTGCCTGCGGACGTCAATACGTCTCCGTGGTCGATGTACAGAACTGACTCATCCGACGTCATGCCCGGACGTCGTGCGGCGAGCTGGGGCATCATTTCCCAGTGAGTCACTGCCGAGCGGCCGTCGAGGAGCCCGGTGTCCACGACGGCGAACGCGCCGAGGCACAGGCCGGCGATCGTCGCGCCGCGGCCGTGCGCCGCCGCGAGCTGTTCGCGCAGCAGATCGCTGACTGCAGGGAGGGCGACCGGCCAGGATGGGATCACGACGATATCGGCCCAGTCGACTGTCTCCGGACCCGCCACCTCGCCGATCGGGTATCCCTCGGCTGTCCGGACCCGACCCGGCTGGTCTGACCACAAGCGGGTTTCCCAATCGGTGGCCAACTCGAGGCGCACCACCTCTCCGAACACCATCAGCGGTGCGGCCAGATGGAACATGGTGATGTTGTCGAAGGCGTAGATGGCGATGCGCACGATTGCTCCCAGGGTGGCCCGATCTCATCGAAAGTATGCATCCATGCCACTGTCGGCGCCACCCTTGCTGCTCGACAATGGAAGTACCGCACCTGTTCGAGGTGCGACACAGAGTCCGATCTCAGTTTGAGGAGTGAACAATGACTGCACCTCGTCGCGCGTTGATCGTCGTGGACATCCAGCGGGAGTACTTCGAAGGGCCTTTGGAGATCCAGTACCCGCCGCGCGAGGAATCGCTGTCCAACACGGTGAAGGCGATTGCGGTCGCCCGGGACAACGACGTGCCTGTGGTCGTTGTGCAACACCAGATGCCGGAGGGCGCGCCGGTCTTCGTCGAGGGCTCGGCGGGCTGGTCGTTGCATCCCGATATCGAAGCGGTCCTCGAACCGGCGACCAAGCGGGTCCACAAGGTGTACGGAAGCGTGTTTGCCGGCACAGATGTCGCAGAGTGGTTGCGCACCAACGACCTCGACACCATCACGATCGCCGGGTTCATGACGAACAACTGCGATTTGGCAACCGCTGTCGAAGCCGAGGGACTGGGCTTCGCCGCTGAGATCCTCTCCGATGCCAGTGGCGCGATACACCTGGCGAACGAAGCCGGAGAAGTGTCCGCAGAGTCGCTCCACTCAACACTGATGGTTCTTCTGCAGTCCAATTTTGCGGCGGTCACCACCACGGCGCAATGGTCTGATGCAGTCCGGGCCGGAGCGGACTTGCCGAAGAGCAACCTCGTGGTATCCGCTCTGCAGGGCCGCTCGGTTGCGGCCCACTGAAGGTCAGTTGCTGTAAACCCTTGAGATACTGACGAATACGACCGCGCGTCCTTGTTCGGCCATCACGCGGTCGTATTCGTCCCAGTTGTCGTGGGTGCCGCCCGCAGCAGTGAAGACCTCCCGACGCAACGCCCGCAGTCGTTCGTCGTCGAGCCACGGCTGGGGGTCCTCTGGCCCGGCGATCTCCGCGGTGCCCTCGACCGCTGCCCATTTCCAGCCCTGGCGGAATGTCGTGGTGACCTGGGGGCGGGCCCTCAGGTTGTTCAGTTTGACCGTCCCATAGGTGACGAATCCGAGAACCGATTCACCAGTATCGGGGTGGGGTAGCAGGCCGACGTTGACCATCGAGGACTGAATGGTGTTGTCCGCGCGGAGGGTGGCGACAATCGCCAGACCGTTGTCGTCGCGCGCCAGTGCCACGGCATCTTCGGCGGAGTCGAGTGCGGTCATGGTCAGGCTCCTTGTGTCGATCCGGCGGGACATCGCCGCTGGGTGTTCATTGTGCCGAATCAGGTCGGGCCACATCGGTCTCCCAACGGGCTCGCCTCTCCTCGTCTGTCTGTTCCCACCAGGGGGTGCCGCGCTCACCGAGCGCGACCTTCGCGGCCCGGACACCGGCCCGCGATTCAGCGGCCCCCTCGGTTCGGCGGACCTCCCGCCGCCACGCCATGAGGATCGACCTCAGTTCGGCGTTCCGCTCCTCGGGGATCGCGGGATCCGTCGCGCGCCATCGGCGGCCCTTCACCACGATGTAGCGTCCGTCTTCTGTGTGCTCGGGGCCATCCGCCATTGATCCAGGTTGCCAGAAGCAGCGACATCGGGCCAGGGTTCACGATCTGACGCCCCGTCCGACAGAAGCACACCGTTCAGTCATATGCACACGTTGTAACAGGTGCTTTTGACTGAACGGTGTGTTTTTGTGTTGCCCGAGGGTGGAGTCCATCATGCATCTGGGGTCTCGGTGGCAGAAAGTCGCGCCTCGATACCTCCGACGACTACGTCGATCGACAGCTCTAGTTGGACTTTGTCGTAGGTATCTACCCTCTGTTCGGCGATCCTGGCGAGAGTGGGTATCTCAGGATTGTGCTCAGACATGGCTTGACGGAGCAACTCTGGGCGCGGAGCGGCATCGGCCGTTGCGATCGCGACCACGTCCCTGGCGTGGCAGAGGCAGATGTTCGTCAGCAGCACCAGGCACCGGAGGGCAGTCTCGTCATCGGCGCCGGCGTCGATCAGCTTCTGGACGATGACCTCGGATGCCTCGAGCATGGTCGTGACAAACGGATTGCCGAGATGGAGATGGTCGGCGAGCGGCCCGATGGCGATGACTGCGTCGGTGAAGCCGATCGCGTAGGTGCGGCAAGCCTCCCTCCACGGAATCTCTGCGGCGAGCCGAACTGCAGAAAAGCTCTCCGCGAAGGCGTCCATGGCGACGAGTCCGAGCAAGGTCTCCCGGTCGCTGACGTGATGATTGACCGCCTTTCGGTCGACACCCAGCACCCCGGCGACAGCCTGCATCGTGACCGCACCAGGATCGAGTGTCTTGGCGGCTGCAACGATCTGGTCCCTGTCGAGCCCGGCCCGGACTCCTCGTGCACGGCGAACGGGTGCAGTGCGTTCTCTGGGAACCACGAGCCCTGCCTCCTCGGGATGGGGGTTGACGACCTCGGAACGGCCAGCTTACAGTCGCCCAAGCAGCAGTTCCCGGCCGGGAACTGAAAGCCGAGGGGGTAGGTATGCGACTTGTCGACGATGGTCGGAGCGATGGGTCCGTGCACAGGGTGCTCACCACTGAGCGTCTACTCGGTACCGCACGACGATGGAGGCGATTCGGGGCGCCGACACCGGCGGGCGAATCGCTGAATGCAGACGGAACGCCCGACTACGGAATCTTCGGTCCGGGAAGCGAAGTGTGGGAGGTACTGCTCCATCCCGCAACCATAGTGTTTCACAACTCGATCCAGGGTTTCATGCAGACGATCTACAAACCGATCGAGGCCGGCATCCGCGACTGCGATCCGATCTCGCGCAAGGGCCGCGACGGCACCCTGACGTTCTTCGATTCGTTCGAGCGGCTCCAGCGCAATGCGGGCATGCACGCTCCGATGTGGCTCGGCGACACCGCCACCGCAGAAAAGATGGTGAAACATCTGCACACCATTCACCGACGGGTGGCGGGCGACATCATCGACGTTGGTGAGCCGGAGTTGGGTGGCTACGCCGCGACCGACACGCGTGAGGTGATGTGGGCCGCCCTGACCGAGATGCACCCGATGCTGCGCGTGTATGAGGCCTTTGCCTTCCGGGATGGGAAGCTGCCCCATCGACTTCCGGCCGCAGCCCGCGATCGATTCATAGGGGAGTCCGCGCGCTACGTTCGTCTGCATGGTGTGCCCGAGGGCGAGATACCGACCACGATGGCTCAGCTCGCTCTGCTCTACGAGAAGTACGACGACTTGTTCCGCCACAGCCCGACGATGAAACTCATTCCCGAGACCGGCGAGGACTTCGAAGAGGTCATGGGCAAGGCCATGATCAAGAACTTCCACATCACCCAGGTTCGGGCCATTATTCCGCTGATGATTCAGGCCATCATCTTCAATCTTCCTATTGCAGGCGTGCTTTCAGGCAAGGCGCGCCGCGCGATGGGACTGAGTCCGACGAAGGCGCGACTTGCGATCCTATCCAAGATGGCAGTGCTACCGATTGTCTGGCTCATGCAGCAGCCGCCGATCGAACGCCGTTTCATGAGATTGATGTGGGGACCCGACGGTGTCGTGCTCATCGAATCGGCGCGCCTGTTGCACAGGCAAGCGCGGGCCGCTCAGTCCGGCTGAGCACGCAGCAGTTCTGTTGTCGCGTCGCCGGATATCGGGCGTCCGAGCAGATATCCCTGCGCCAGTTGGCATCCGCAATTCCGGAGCGCCTCGAGCTGCTCCGAGGTCTCGACCCCCTCGGCGACCACGGTCACATCGAAGGCGTTCGCGAGCGAGACGATCGCGGAGATGATGGCCTCGCCGCGCGGGCTCGGCAATCTCGCGATGAACGATTGGTCGATCTTGAAACACTCGAACAGCGGGTAGCGGTCGAGGTACGAGATGGAGCTGTGCCCGACGCCGATGTCATCGAGCAGGATCCCCACGCCCATCCGGTGGAGTTCGGTGAGAGTGTCGGCAACTCGTTCTGTGTCTTCGACCCAGACGGTCTCGGTGATCTCCAGGCCGAGGGCGGTCGGGGGCAGGCCGGTCGCCGCGAGAACCAGGGCGACCTGATCGGGCAGCTTCGCATCCCGCAGCTGCAGGGCGCTGACGTTCACGCGGATGGTGATGTCGCTGGTCTGTCGCCATACGGCGGCCTGGGTGCACGCCGTTCGCAGGGCCCACATGCCGAGTTCGGTGGAAAGCCCGGTGCGTTCGGCAACGGCCACGAACTCGGTGGGACCGATCGGACCGAGTGCCGGGTGGTTCCACCGCGCCAGGGCCTCGACCGCGACGATCCGGTTGCTGTCGATCTCGACGATCGGTTGGTACACCATGTGCATTTGATCGCCGCGAATCAATGCCTTTCGCAACGCAAGTGAAAGAGTTCGGATGCGTTCGGCGTCATATACATCGGCGTTGTCGAACACCGCGTGTCCGCCGGTGCCGGTGCTCTTCGCGCGGTACATGGCCAGATCGGCTTGATGGATGAGGTCTCGCCTGGTCGACGCCTCATCGGACACGGCGATTCCGATGCTGGCGCTGCGCGGAGTCGGAGAGTTGTCGTCGACCATCGGTTGCCTGATCTCGTCGGTGATCGAATGTGCGATCTCCTGGGCATGGGCCACGTCCCGGATGCCCTCGCAGATGATCAGGAACTCATCCCCGCCGAGGCGGGCGACGGTGTCCTGCGGACGGATCGCCGACTTGAGCCGGCGGGCGAAATGGCGCAAAGCGACGTCACCGGTGTCGTGTCCGAGGCTGTCGTTGATGATCTTGAAGTCGTCGATGTCGAGCAGGAGGACAGCGACAACAGTTCCGTTGAGCCGGGCGCGCGCAAGCGCCTCATCGATGCATTCGTAGGCGACCTCGCGGTTGGGCAGACCCGTCAGCTGATCGCTCATCCGGCGGTGCCTCAGCCGCCGATCCAGTTCGATCCGGCGAATCGCCGTGGACAGGACACCAGCCACTGTTTGCAGGAACGCGACCTCGCGGGGACCGTAGGAACGGGGACGGGCGCTGTGCACCGACAGCGCACCCCACGGCCCGGAGTTGCCGGCGATGGGTACAGATGCCCCGCTCTGCAAACCGGCGGAGACCATCGCGCTGGTGTCGAATCGGGTCTCGCCCACGATGTCGTCGCAGACGACCGGCGCATTGCGCAGGATGGTGTAACCCATCAGTGAATAGGTTCCTGCAGGTATCGACACATTCTTGGACTTGGTCCCGGTGTACGCCTCGAGGACCAGAACTGCGTCCTCCTGGGGGTCGACCCGGGTAATAGTCGATCGTTCGACACCCATCATGGTTGCCGCCGCGGCGGTCGCGATCGGGAGCAGCTGAGGGAGGTCTCCGCTGATCGCGATCCTGCTGAGTTCGGCTACGGCCTGTTGCTCCGCGGCGAACTGTGCGGCACTGGCGGCCGCATCGAGCAGTTGGAGGTCCCGGACGTGACCCGCACGACGGTCTCGGACATAGGAGGCGACCATTCGCGGGTTGTCCCCATCGCGCTCGACCACGAACGTCGAGATGGCGACCGGGATGCCCTCTCCTGTCGCGAAATGACGCATCTCGCTACGACCCTGCCAGTGTCCCACCGTGCTCAGCCCGTGCTCGACCTCACCCGCGACCTTCAAGCCTTCTGGCGTGAAGAAGTCCTCTGTCATGAGACTGCCGTCGAAGGGCAATGCACTCAGTCCCAGCAATTCGAGACCGGCCGGGTTGAGATAGCGCACCGTGCCCGAGAACTCCGACAGAGAGATGAGATCGGGCGAGCGCTCCATCAGCGCTTGCAGGATCGCCAACTCCTGCTCGGGTCCTCGCATAGACGGTCATCCTCCCAGAGCCGTGGGGTCGGCCGGGCCTGCGGGGCTGGACCTCAGACTGTCTATGAATGTACTGGGGTCCGTTGGGTCGCGGACGCGTTTGACCATGAAGCCGTCACGGCGCGGCACGTCAGCGCCCACACTTACGTCACCGACGTGCCGGAGGAGGTGTTCGGCCGGTGTTCACCGAAGCGCCACCGCATGTTCCGGCCACCGGCCGGGGAGAAGCCGACACTTCGAGCATGCGGATAGTGCAGGTCGCCAACTTCTACGGACCACGTTCGGGAGGACTTCGGACCGCGGTCGACGAACTCGGGACCGGATACGTTCGGCATGGTCACCACGTCACCCTGATCGTTCCGGGACCTGCCGCCGCTCGCGAGGTCCTCGTCTCAGGCGTTGTGCGGGTGACGGTGCCGGCCCCGGTTCTCCCGTTCACGGGGGGATATCGCGCCGCGCGATTCGCCTCCGTTGCGGCGGTGGCTGCGTCGGCGACCCCCGACGTCATCGAGGTGTCCGACCGACTGACCCTGCGGCGCATGGGTGTCTGGGCACGAGAACGGGATGTCGGCAGCGTCATGATCGCGCACGAACGTCTCGACAGACTCCTCGGTCAGATACTTCCACGAGAGGTGGCACAAACGTTCGCCGACATCGCCAACCGCGCGACCGCGCGTGACTACGACACGGTGGTGTGTACCACTGCGTTCGCGGCCGAGGAGTTCGACCGCATCGGTGCGAGCAACCTCTGCCGGGTTCCGCTCGGCGTCGACCTCGAGGTCTTCCACCCCGAGCGCCGCAGCGACGCGCTACGCGACCGGGCCCGACGAGGAGCCGAGCACCTGCTGATCCACTGTGGGCGGCTGTCGGTGGAAAAACACGTCCACCGAAGTATCGATGCTGTTGCACTGCTGTGTGACTCGGGTATGTCGGTACGCTTGCTGATCGTCGGAGATGGCCCGGTCATGCGTAAGCTGAAGCGGCGTGCAGCAGGTCTACCCGTCGACTTCGCGGGCTACCTGGGTAGTCGAGCCGAGGTCGCCGGGTTGATGGCGTCGTCCGATGTGGCGTTGGCACCGGGACCCCACGAGACATTCGGTCTCGCAGCCCTCGAAGCGCTCGCCACGGGTACCCCGGTGGTGGTGTCGCAGAGATCCGCGCTGTCGGAGATCGTGCGGGCCGAGTCCGGCGCACTGGCTCCGGATACGGCGATGGGTGTGGCCCAGGCGATCATGGCCGTGCTGGATCTCCCTGAGGCACAGCGGCGATCACGGGCGCGCGAGCGAGCGGAACAGTTCAGCTGGCCGCACGCTGTCGATGGCATGCTCGCGGCTTTCGTCGGCTGATCCGATCGTCACTGCCACCACGTGTCGGACGGGGCGACCGGCAGGTGGCGCTTGTGCCGGGTGCGCAGATATGCGGCCTCGATCGTCTCGGCGGCCTCGTCCGAGATCGATTCCCCCTGTAGGTAACGATCGATCTCGGGGTACGTCACCCCGAGCGCCTCTTCGTCGGGCAGTGCAGGCCGGTCGTCCTCGAGGTCGGCCGTGGGAACCTTCTGCCACGTCGATTCGGGAGCGCCCAGCGAGCGCAACAGTTGCGCACCTTGGCTTTTGGTCAGGCCCTCCAGCGGATTGACGTCGGTACCCCCGTCGCCGTACTTCGTGAAGAATCCGGTGACGGCCTCGGCAGCGTGGTCTGTTCCGACCACGAGCAGGTTGCGCTCACCGGCCACGGCGTACTGGGCCACCATGCGTGCTCGGGCTTTCACGTTCCCGCGCACGAAGTCTCGCAGTCGGTCGACACCGAGACCGCCCGCGATGGCGGCGGACTCGGCATCGACACCAGGTTTGATGTCGATGCTGATCACCCGTGATGGCTTGATGAAATCCAGCGCGATGTCGACATCGGACTGATCGGACTGCTGTCCGTGCGGTAGCTGCACCCCGACGAACTCGACGCCGCCGGCCGCCTCATTGACCCGGTCGACGGCCAACTGGCTCAGCTTCCCCGCCAGGGTGCTGTCCTGGCCACCGCTGATGCCCAATACCAAACCTTGTGTGCCGGTGGCGCGCAGGTACGAGACAAGAAACTGCACTCGCTGCTCGATCTCGCGTTCGACATCGATCGACGGCGAGACGTGTAGCTCCTCGCGGATCTGGTCGCGGAGCGTGGTCATGGGTTCTCCTCTCGTGGCCGGGGGGTCTGCTCGTCCGGATCGCCGGTCCCCGCCTGTGCGTGCCGGATGAGCAGATCCACACTGGCGGCGATCGTCGACGCGAGGACCTGCTCCGGATCCCCATCGAAGACGCGATGCAAGGTCTCGACCGAACCGTTGTCGTAGACACCGAACCACACGGTCCCCGGCGGCACGTCTTCCTGGGTTTCGGGCCCGGCTTCTCCGGTCACCGCGACCGCCAGATCGGCGCCGAGCAACGTCGCGGTACTCCGGGCCATCGCACGAGCCGCAGCTTCGCTGACCACCGGTCCGTCCGGGACGTCCAACACGTCGTGTTTGACCTCCTTGCGGTAGGCGACGATGCCTCCGCAGTACCAGTCACCCGAGTTGGTTGCGCGTCCCAACTCGGCGGCCAGGTTGCCCGCGGTGAGCGACTCGGCGGTGGCAATCACCCGATGGTTCTGGTCAGCCAGCTCCGCCAACTTCTCACACCACTGCGCAAGCTCTGAAGTGGTAGGTATCCGCTCCTCGGGATCGGCAATCATCGACTCCTCCGTCCTTCGAATATTGCTGTGCTACAGGTTCATAGGCATAGCCATTCCCGACGGCCTCGAAACGTCGGTCACTCCCGTCGGGCGACCCAGTCGTCGGTGCTCGCATCGAACGCGATCAGACCCCGATCTCGAAAGGCGTCGAGCCAACCCTGCATCGGCCACCATCCCCACCGCGAGTGGAAGATCCGGGCATTGCGCAGGATGTCGTCGAGGTGTTCCACCGGGGGATCGGACACCGGGTGGTACTGGTGATAGGCGTGGGCGCCGCCGACCCAGGCGAGACGGAAGTAGTGCGCCGCAGCCGACATGGCGAAATCGGTGTCCTCCCCGCCGTAGCCCTCGTACGCGGTCGAGAAGCCGCCGAGCATCTGCCAGTTCGCAGCGCTCAGCGCAAACGACAACGACCAGAACAGCGTCATCTCGGTGTCGAGGATGACGACGCCGGCATCAGGGTTCGGGCGTGCCCGATGCGGATCGGTCAGCGCCGCGAGGTCGCCCAGATCGGCCTGCGGCGGCAGATAGGTGACAGGCCCGGAGAAGAGCAGTCGCTCTCCTTCTCGTCGTTCGGTGGCAGCGGCGTAGTACCGGAACAACTCGGGGCCGGGAACACAGTCGACATCGAGGAAGACCAACAGGTCCGCGCCGGCATCGATCGCGGTCCGCGCGCCGAGGTTGCGGGCGTGTGCCAGCGGCAGGTGGGCGCCGACGGACTCGACGTCGACCACCTGGGTCGAGGGATACGGTGCCGCGACGTCGTGCACCGCAGGATCATCCATGGCAACGATGATGTGTTCGGCCGGTCGCACGGTAGCTGCGGCCACCCCATCGAGTTGGTGCGCGAGGTGGTCATGGCGACCGGAGACGATGGTTATGGCAACGATCTTCGGTGGCTGGGATGCGGCCGTCACCCGAGGACCGCCTCGATGGCGGCCGCCGCTCGTCCTGCGGCGCCCGCGGTGCGCCAGCGGGACCACGACGTTGCCGAATCAGGCACTGCCCGCAGGATCACTGCCCACTCCTCCGCGGTGGGCCACGCGGAACAGACATGCGCGAGGCCCGCACGGGCAACGTTTCTTCCGGTGCGGAGTTGTTCGTCGAAGGGGCGGTCCTGAGGGAGGAGTACCGCGGGCCTCTGGGCGACCGCGACATCTGCGACGCTGCCCTGTCCGGCATTGGTGACCACGAGCCGGGCCCCACACAACTCCCGCCACGGATCGTCGCTCCACGTTCCGAAGGCCGGGCCGAGCCCGCGGACGGTGAGGTCGGGGTGGTCGTCGGCGAACTGCGAGACCGCAGCCTGCGAGGTGGTGGCTCCGCCGGTGCCGGTCAGGACCAGGACATCGGACTCCCAGTCGGCATCGATGTGAACCGGACGGCCGTCGAACCGACTGATCCCTCCCGTGAACGTGGTCTTGTGCAGGTGCGCGGTGAGCCAATCCGGCCGGTAGAGCTCCTCCGGCCACGGGGCGATGATGGCGTCGGCCAACTGGTAGGCCAGCAGATGCGGCGGATCCGTCCGTTCCCCGGGCATCGCGGTGACGACCACGGGAACACCGAGCAAGCGGACGAAGGCGGCGACCTCCACAGACACGTCGACGACCATGGCATCGGGGCGGTGCACGGACACGAACTCCGCAATCTCGGCCATGCGCGTACGGAGTCCACCATCCAGGCGCGGAGCCCAATGTAGCGCTCCGTTGGCGGTGACGTCGATCGGGCTGTCCGACAGATCATCTCGGGTGAGCCTGATCCGGTCGGCGAAGACGGTGCTGTTGATGTCGGCACTGCTCAGCGCCACGACCGGAACCCTGAGCCGTTCGGTGATCGCCTCCGCGCGCATCCGGTGTCCACTGCCCTGGTGGTGGATGTAGTAGCCGATCACGCCGGGATGTTCTCGCTGCCGGCCATCTCGGAGTACAGCAGCTGATACTGCTCCACCATGGCGTCTTCGCTGCAGTGGGTGAGCGCGCGTCGCCGAACGTTGCGGCGGTCGTACCCCGCGGCCGTGAGAGCCGCAGTCGCCAGTGCCGCAACGTCACCGGGAGGGACGAGGATCCCGCCGTCGGAACCGACGATCTCGGGGATACCGCCGCGATCGAAGGACGCCACGGGGGTCCCGCAGGCCAGTGATTCGGCGACCACGAGTCCGTACGGCTCGTCCCACATCGGGGTGACCAGAGTGACCGCCGACGAACCGACGAGGTCGGCCAGTGCGCTGTGCCCGAGGTGCCCGACGTACTGGATCTGGTCGTCGAGTGCAGGTTCGATCATCGTGGTGAAGTAGTGCTCGTCGCTCCTGGGGCCGGCGAGACGGAGCGGCTTTCCGGCCAGTCGAGCGGCCTCGATCGCCAGATGTGCGCCCTTCTCCGGCACCAGGCGACCGAACCACACAAAGTCCGTGCCGCCGGCACCCTCCGGCCAATGGGCGATCCGTACTCCGTTGCGGACGACAGGTGTCGGACCCAGGACGTGCTCCCACAGCCGCGCGGTATGACCGCTGACTGCCACGCATCGCGGATGGGGCGCGACGGTCATCGCAGACTCGAGCCAGGGCGTAGGCGGGGTGTGCAGGGTGGTCACCATGGGGGTGGCCAGTGCCGGGGCCATCGCGATGGGCAGGTAGTGCAGGCTGTGGTTGTGGATGAGGTCGAACCGGTCGGGGTCGGCCACGAGGTCGAGCATCAGTGACAGATACGCGTGATGGTCACGCATCGCCGTCTCGGACGGCATCGACACATCACCCCGCGCGACCGCCGATGGCTCGAAGATGTTGACGTGCATCACATGTACGCCGGGGCCGACATCCGATCCCGGGCCGGCGAACAGGGTCACCTCGTGTCCCGCGGCGGTCAGCGCTCGGGTCAGGTGCCAGACGTGCGCTTCGAGGCCGCCCGCGAAAGGTTCCGCGATGGGGTGACGACTCGAAGCGATGACGGCGATCTGCAACGGCCGATCAGTCGTCCGGTCAGGCATCGAGGCACCTGCTGTAGAGCGCGGAGTGCTGTTGGGCAAGCCACTGTCGCTGCGAGAGCCGCTGCGACCACGACGGTGCCGGGGTGGGAGTGTCGTGGGCCGCTTTGAGTGCGGCAGCGAGGGTCTCGGCGTCGAAATGGTCTTCATCCAGGTCGAACTCGAAACAGTCCTGTTGCTGACCGTAGAAACCGCAGCTGGGAGCCAGGACCGCCGTGCCCAGATCGTGGCACGCCTCGAGCCAGCCCGAGTGCGTCCCGAACCGGTACGGAAGCACCGATACGGACAGGCTTTGTAGGTACGCCCACAATTGTTCGTCCGAAAACCGCGGGTGCTCGACCACGCGTGCGCGACGGTGGGATCCGAGCGTCCGGAGGGCCCGTCCGACGTCGGGGTCGTATCCGTGGGCGTTTGCATCAAAGATGTCGTCGTGCACGTTGATCTGTACCACCACGTCGTCGTACGACCCGGCGATCTCGACCAGGGCCTGCGCGACCGTCAGCGGATCGCAGTTGGCACGCGCACTCTTCGCATGCACGCCGACGGTGAACTCAGGGGAGTCGGTCGGACGTCGATGGAACCACTGCGGCGGGACCACATGTGGGTGGGGCAGGACGGTAGCGGTGCGGTGCCACCGTTCCTGGATGCGCTCTGCGGCACCGGGGGTGAGAGTGATGATCTCGTCGACCTCCGGAACCAGGATGTCGAGTATCTCCTCGTGTGCACCTGGTTCCCGATGGTGCGGATTGCGCAGGTCGTGCAGTGTGTAGACAATCGGCTTACCGCGTGATCGGAGCTCGGAGATCACATCGCTCATGACCTCGGGAGTGACATCGTCGAACCCGAAGTGGATGTGGAAGACGTCGAACTCCGCGTGATGGGCCGCGATCCATTGGGGGTCGAACATGCGCGGCGGCCACCACACAGCGGGATCGGCCGGACCACCGACCGGAACAGGGTCAGCCAGACGAATGATGTTCGTTTCCTCTGGCATCAGGGGCGAGATGTGCCGGACGTACACGTGCGAGTTCGGCACCGACGCGACCCTGATACTGCTGCGCTTCACCCACGACCTCACTCCACCATCGCTCACGGAATCCCAGAAGGCTGACGACTCAACCGAGACAGGCATGACGCAGGCGGATCGTGCCCGCCTCGCCATGCCTCATCGTGCGTGTACCCAGCTGTCGGGGTGGCTAACCGTGCGCGCCGACCGTCGTCAGGATCAGGTGGCGCGAAGATCTCGTAAAGATGCAGCGTGTGTGCGTATGGAGGTCGTCAACACGCTGGTCGCTGGCACCGCAGGTCCAGCATGCTGAATCCACCCGGCCGGACCCGACGAAGTGGTCCGGCCCCCTCATCCTCAGGAGTGGACGTGGCAGATCTCTTGTTCGTGCCGGCGATCTTCGGCGGTTTCGGTGTGTGCGTACTCGTCCTGCGCCTCGTCGCTGCCAGGACCCGACCGTGACCGCCGACGGCGCGACGAATGTCGTGTTGCTGATCATCGCAATCGTGGTGGTGCTGTATCTCTGTGCAGCCCTGGTACTTCCCGAAAGGTTCTAGGCAAACGTGAACTCCTCTGTGGCCGCCGCCCTCCAGGTCGGGTCGGTGGTCTTCATCCTCGCGGCAGCGTATGTGCCGCTCGGCGACTACATGGCCCGCGTGTTCTCCGGTGGGCGCGGCAGACCGCCAGGCCGCGGGACAGACCTGGCGCCGGAACGCTTGCTCTACAAGATCGCCAGGATCGACCCGCGCCGATCCCAGACCTGGACCGGATACGCCACCGCAGTGCTGGCCTTCTCCTTTGTGGGGGTGCTGTTCCTCTACGCCCTGCAGCGTCTCCAGGGTGTGCTGCCCTGGAGCGACGGCCGCGACGGGGTCTCGCCCGCGATGGCCTTCAACACTGCGATCTCCTTCGTCGCGAACACCAACTGGCAGTCCTTCTCACCTGAGGTGGTGATGAGCAACCTCACCCAGATGGCCGGGCTGGCGGTGCAGAACTTCCTGTCCGCTGCGGTTGGTCTCGCGGTGGCGGTAGCGCTCATCCGCGGAATCATCGGTTCGAAGGGCGACGGCGAACTCGGGAACTTCTGGGTGGATCTGACCAGGGCCACCCTCCGGATCCTGCTGCCGCTGAGCATCATTGTCGCCCTACTGCTGCTCACCCAGGGCGCAGTGCAGTCGTTCAGGAGCGGCTTCGACTTCACCGGGCTCGACGGATCGAGTGGGTCCGGCGTTGTCGGACCGTTCGCGTCGCAGGAGGCGATCAAGGAGCTCGGCACCAACGGCGGCGGAACTCTGTCGGCCAACTCCGCCCACCCGTTCTCCAACCCCACGCCGCTGAGCAACATCGTGGAAATCATTGCGCTGCTGATCATCCCGGTATGTCTGACCCGCACCTACGGCACGATGGTCGGTGACCGACGGCAGGGCCTCACGATCCTCGGGGTCATGGCCGCCATCTGGTCGGGCATGGTGGCCCTGGTCTGGGCGTTCGAATCGCACACCAACGGCCTCGCGGCCCAGACGGCCGGGACGATGATGGAAGGCAAGGAACAACGGTTCGGAGTCGCCGGGTCCGCTCTGTTTGCCGTGTCGACAACGGGAACCTCCACCGGCGCGGTGAACTCGGCGCACGACTCGTACTCCGCCGGCGGCGGTGGAGCGCTGATCTGGAACATGCTCCTGGGTGAAGTCGCACCCGGCGGCGTCGGGACCGGTCTGTACGGCATGCTGGTGCTGGCGATCATCGCGGTGTTCGTCGGTGGCCTGCTCGTGGGCCGGACACCGCAATTCCTGGGCAAGAAGATCGGCCAGCACGAGATCACCATGGCGGCGCTGTCTATCCTCGTGATGCCGGCATTGGTGCTGATCGGCACCTCGATCACAGTTACCTTGGCGTCCACCACAGGTTTTCAGGGCAACAGTGGCGAACCGGGATCGCCGGGGTCGATTCACGGATTCTCGGAGGTGCTGTACGCGTTCGCCTCCGCGGCCAACAACAACGGCAGTGCGTTCGGCGGGCTCACCGCCACCAGCGACTGGTTCCAGACATCACTGGGCTTCGCCATGCTGCTCGGCCGGTTCCTGCCGATCATCTTCGTCCTGGCACTGGCCGGCCTACTGGCCTCGGCGAAACCCCGACCGGTCAGTTCCGCAACCCTACCCACCCACGGCCTGCTCTACGGCGGCCTACTCACCGGCACAGTTCTTCTCGTCGCCGGACTCACCTTCTTCCCGGCCATGGCGCTGGGACCGATAGCAGAGGCACTTTCATGACCACAGTCGCGGAGCGGGAAACCGCGCCCGTCCGGGCCGACGACGATCTGGCCGGCAGCGGAGCGTTCGATCCCCGGCAGCTGATCACCTCGGTACCCCAGGCGCTTCGCAAACTCGATCCACGAGACCAGGCCCGCAATCCGGTGATGTTCGTCGTCTACCTCGGCGCGATCATCACGACGGTCCTGGCGGTGTGGCAGCCGTCGTGGTTCTCGATCGCGGTGGTGTTCTGGCTGTGGTTCACGGTGCTGTTCGCGAATCTCGCCGAAGCGGTAGCGGAAGGACGTGGACGCGCCCAGGCCGCGAGCCTGCGGAAAGTCAAGCAGGACACTGTGGCCCGTCGCCTCGACGCAGACGGCGCCATCACCGAGATCTCGGGCAGCGCACTCGTGATCGGTGACCTGATCGTCGTCGAGGCCGGGGAGGTGATCGCCGGAGACGGCGACGTGGTCGACGGTATCGCCACGGTCGACGAGTCCGCGATCACCGGTGAATCCGCACCCGTGATCCGCGAATCCGGTGGCGATCGCAGTGCGGTGACCGGTGGCACGGTGGTGTTGTCGGACAGGATCATCGTGAAGATCACGACGTCGCCGGGCGAATCGTTCGTGGACCGGATGATCGCGCTCGTCGAAGGAGCGTCACGGAAGAAGACACCTAACGAGATCGCACTCGACATCCTGCTCTCGAGCCTGACCATCATCTTCTTGCTGGCGGTCGTGGCGGTCGGGCCCATGCAGCAGTACGCGGGACAGAGCCCGGATGCGGTGAAACTCATTGCGCTGCTGGTCTGCTTGATCCCGACCACCATCGGTGCGCTGCTGTCGTCGATCGGGATCGCCGGGATGGACAGGCTGGTGCAGCGCAACGTCCTCGCCATGTCCGGGCGCGCGGTCGAGGCGGCGGGCGATATCGACACGCTGCTCATGGACAAGACCGGGACCATCACCTTCGGCAACCGCCAGGCGACAGCCCTGGTACCCGCACCCGGCGTGACGCTCTCGCATTTGTCTTTGGCTGCATGCCAATCGAGCCTGGCCGATGACACCCCGGAGGGCCGCAGCATCGTCGAATTGTGCCGTGTCGAGTTCGGTCAGGACCCCGAAGCGCTCGACGCCGCCGATCGCGCCACCCGGGAGATCGTTCCCTTCACCGCCCAGACCAGGATGAGCGGGATGGATGTGCCCGGCACCGCTGGTACGGTCAGGATTCGCAAGGGTGCGGCCGACGCGCTGCTGCGGTGGGTCGCCGACAACCACGGTGACACCCCGGCCGAGGTGAGCGACGAGGTTGCCAACATCTCGCGGGCAGGCGGCACGCCACTGGTGGTCGGCACTCAGACCGGCGACGACCGGGCCGTCATCCTGGGGACGATCGCGCTCTCCGATGTCGTGAAACCGGGTATGGCCGAGCGCTTTGCGCAGCTGCGGGCGATGGGGATACGCACGGTGATGGTCACCGGCGACAACCCGCTCACCGCGACGGCGATCGCCGCGGAAGCCGGGGTCGACGACTTCGTGGCCGAAGCGACACCCGAGGACAAACTGGCGTTGATCCGCAAGGAGCAGGCCGGTGGACGATTGGTCGCCATGACCGGCGACGGCACCAACGACGCCCCGGCACTCGCCCAGGCCGACGTCGGGCTGGCGATGAACACCGGGACCTCGGCCGCAAAAGAAGCCGGCAACATGGTGGATCTGGACTCCGATCCCACCAAGCTGATCGACGTGGTGGCGATCGGCAAGCAGCTGCTGATCACCCGCGGAGCGCTGACCACGTTCTCCCTGGCCAACGACCTCGCGAAATACTTCGCGATCCTGCCCGCGCTCTTCAGCGGCATCTACCCGCAGCTCGACAAGCTCAACATCATGGGTCTGCACTCGTCCGAGTCTGCGATCACCTCGGCGGTGATATTCAACGCCCTGGTCATCGTGGCGCTCATCCCGTTGTCGCTACGCGGCGTGCGGTACCGACCCAGTTCTGCGTCGAAGCTGTTGGGTCGCAATCTGTTGATCTATGGACTCGGGGGTGTGATCACGCCGTTCCTCGGTATCTGGCTGATCGACCTGGTGGTCCGTTTTCTCCCGGGAATGGGGTAGACGAGATGAGAACGATGTCGACGTGGCTACGGCAGTGTGTCGTGGCAGTCGCGGTCCTCGCGGCGATGACGGTGATCCTCGGGGTGGCCTACCCCGCAGTCGTCTGGGGGGTTTCGCGCATCGGCGCGACCTCGGCGGAGGGGTCGCAGGTCACCGACCGCAACGGGTGCGTCGTCGGGTCGAGCCTGATCGGCATCGATCCGCAGGTGGCCGCCGGCGAACCTGACAAGTACCTGCACGCCCGCGTGCTGGGATCCTCGGATGACCCGATGGCCCCCGGCGACCCCGCGGCGTCCGCGGCGAGCAACCAGGGCCCGAACAGTGAGAAGCTGGCCGGCTGGATCGCCGAACGCAGGCAACTGATCGCCGCTCGGGAGGGCGTGAGCGCCGACCGTGTTCCGGTCGATGCCGTCACCGGGTCAGGGTCGGGTCTCGACCCGCACATCAGCCCGGCCTATGCGGCGCTCCAGGTGCCGCGGCTGGCCAGGGAGAACGGGAAGTCGATCGCGGAGGTTCGGCAGATCATCGCCGATCACACCGTGGGCCGCCAGCTGGGCTTTCTCGGCCAGCCCAGGGTCGACGTCCTCGAGGTGAACCTCGATCTGGGGCTGACCGCTCCGGCCTGCGACTAAGGTCGGCGCAGTGACCGGCGAAACCAGGGGGCGTCTCGAGGTGTTCCTCGGCTGCGCTCCCGGTGTGGGCAAGACGTACGAGATGCTGGCGCAGGCCCACGCTCTGCTCGGAGAGGACGTCGACGTGGTCGTCGCGGTGGTGGAGACGCACGGGCGGTCCGTCACCGCGGCGATGACCGACGGACTGGAGATCGTTGCTCGCAAGGATGTCGAGCACCGCGGGACCGTGCTCGCCGAGATGGACCTGGACGCGGTGCTGGCCCGCCGCCCTCAGGTGGCCCTTGTCGACGAACTCGCCCACACGAACGCCCCCGGCTCGCGGAACGCCAAGCGCTGGCAGGACATCGAAGAGCTGCGCGCCGCCGGCATCGATGTCCTGTCCACGATCAACATCCAGCATCTCGAGAGTCTGAACGACGTGGTCCAGGAGATCACCGGGATCGTCCAGCGCGAGACCGTCCCTGACGACGTGGTGCGGGCTGCCGACGAGATCGAACTCGTCGACATCGCGCCGCAGGCACTGCGGCAACGTCTCTCGGCGGGCAAGGTCTATCCCGGGGACAGGGTGGGCGGTGCGCTGGCGAACTATTTCCGCGAGGGCAACCTGACCGCGCTGCGGGAATTGGCCTTGCTGTGGCTCGCCGATCAGGTCGACGACAACCTCGCGACGTACCGCGCCGCACACCAGATCACCGCCACCTGGGAGGCTCGCGAGCGCGTCGTGGTGGCGCTGACCGGCGGTCCGGAATCGGCGACACTGCTGCGCCGCGCAGGTCGGATCGCCTCGCGCTCGAGCGCTGAACTCGTCGTGGTGCACATCGCGGCTGCCGACGGTCTCTCCGCTCCCGCCTCGGTGGACATCGCCGAACTCACCGAACTGGCGAAAGGGTTCGGCGCACAAACCCACACAATCGTCGGCGACGACGTACCCGCCGCGCTACTCGAGTTCGCCCGAGGGGTCAACGCCACCCAACTCGTGATCGGCACCTCCAGACGATCTCGCTGGCAACGCATCCTCGACGAAGGGGTCGGCGCCACCGTCGTGCGGAACTCCGGAAAAATCGACGTCCACATGGTCACCCATTCCGAGTCCAAGGCACGAAACCCGCTCGACATCAGGCAGACCCGCTTCCACCGTCCGCTGAGCTGGATGTTCGCCGTCCTGGTGCCCGCCGCGGCGGCGGTACTGCTCGCCTTCCTGGACCGGTGGCTGGGTATCGCCAGTGAGTCGGCGTTGTTCTTCGTGGTGGTGCTCGCGGTCTCGATGCTCGGTGGCATCGGCCCGGCGGCGCTGTCGGCGATCGTGTCGGGGTTGTTGCTCAACTACTTCTTCACCTCGCCGCGCTATACCTTCACCATCAACGAGGCCGACAATCTGATCACCATCATCGTGATGCTGGTGATCGCCATAGCCGTTGCCGCTCTGGTTGATTCGGCCACTGTGAGGCGGGTGCAGGCGCAGCGGGCCGGTCGTGATGCCGAACTCCTCGCCACGTTCTCCGGCGCTGTTCTCAGTGGAGAAGGACTCGACGGCCTGCTGCGGCGGGTCCGCGAAACCTACGACCAGCGTGCCGTCTCGCTGATCCGTCGCAGCGGCCGAGAGGCGAGCATCGTGGAAGGATCGGTCGGGGAGGAGCCACCTGCCGACACCGGTGCCGCCGACACCGTGTGTCCTGTCCCCGGCAGCGATTTCGCGATGTTGCTCAGCGGCCCCAAACTCGGTGGACGTGAACGCAAGGTGCTCGTCGCGGTCGCCACCCAGGCTGCGGGCATCGTCGAACGGCGTGAACTCGCCGCCGAGGCGGCCGAGGCGCGAGCACTGGCGGAAACCGATCAACTGCGTCGCGCTCTGTTGTCGGCGGTGAGCCACGATCTGCGGACCCCGTTGGCCGCGGTCAAAGCGGCCGCGTCGAGTTTGCGGGGTACCGACGTCACCTTCTCGCCACAGGACACCGCAGAACTGCTCGCCACCATCGAAGAATCCACCGACCACCTGACCGCGCTGGTCGGCAATCTGCTCGACTCGTCGCGACTGGCCGCCGGGGTGGTTCGGCCAGACCTGCAGATGGTCTACCTGACGGAGGTGGTGAGCCGTGCCATGATGGGCATCTCCCGCCTCGACCCCACCGGTGCCACTCGTGTCGAACTCGATGTCGAACAGGTGCTCGTCTACGCGGACCCGGGGCTGCTCGAACGGGTGCTGGCCAACCTCATCGACAACGCACTGCGGCACAGCGGGCAGACCGCGTCGGTGCACGTGCTCGCTCGCCTTGACCCTGAGTCCGACCCGGTGCGGTGCACGGTGTCGGTGCGCGATCACGGGTCCGGGGTCCCGGCGCAGTCGTGGGACAAAATTTTCACCGCTTTTCAGCGCCTCGGGGACACGGGCAGTGGTGCCGGAGTGGGGCTGGGACTGTCTGTGGCGCAGGGTTTCGTTCGCGCCATGGGGGCGCAGATCACCCCGTCGGACACCCCTGGCGGCGGCCTGACGATGTCGTTCGAGCTCCCGGTCGAGCCACCTGTGGAGGCCTCATATGGTTGACCAGGTGCGGTCGGATCAGGCGCGGGCAGAGCGGGTGCGGGTTCTCGTCGTCGACGACGAGCCGCAGATCCTGCGCGCCCTGCGGATCAATTTGAATGCGCGTGGGTTCGACGTGACCACCGCCTCCAGCGGTGCGGGCGCCCTGACCGCTGCCGGGCAGACGAATCCACAAGTGATCGTCCTCGATCTCGGACTACCCGACATAGACGGATTCACGGTGCTCGCCGGGTTGCGAGGGTGGACCGACGTGCCGGTCATCGTGCTGTCGGCGCGCACCGATTCGGCCGACAAGGTGCAGGCCCTCGACGCCGGAGCGGATGACTATGTGACCAAACCCTTTGGCATGGAAGAGTTTCTCGCCCGGCTGCGGGCAGCGGTCCGGCGCGGACGTGCCACCGAATCCTCGGAACCTGTGGTCGAGACCGATGCGTTCACGGTCGATCTGCGCACCAAACAGGTCACTCGCGGGGGAGTGCCCGTCCACCTCACCCCCACCGAATGGGGCGTCCTGGAGCTGCTGGTGCGCAACGAGGACAAGCTGGTCAGCCAACGCGACATCCTCACCCACGTGTGGGGACCGAGCTACGGCACCCAGAGCAACTACCTGCGGGTCTACTTGGCCAGCCTGCGGCGCAAGCTCGAAAGCGATCCCACCACTCCCCGGCATCTACTGACCGAGGCCGGGATGGGTTACCGGTTCGTGCGGTCTTGATATCGGCGGCCCGAGGGTTTGGGTCGTCTCCGGTGGGTACCCGAGATGGCGATGAGTCCTGAAACGGTTCTTGCCTTCTGTGGAATTGCCCTGCTCGCTTACGTCACGCCTGGTCCGGACTGGTTTGTGGTGATGAGACACGCGGTCCGGTCAAGGCGGTCCGGCTGGGTCGCTGCGATCGGCGTCCAATGCGGATTATTGGTCCACATGACGGCGGCCGCAGTGGGGGTCGCCGCGATTCTGCTGGCCAGCGCGACGGCGTTCACCGTGCTCAAGCTCGTCGGCGCCGCGTATCTGGTGTACCTCGGAGTCCGTGCGCTGCTGAATTCGCGTTCGAGCTCCGGCGGTTCCGTCACCGAGGCGCAGGAACCGGCCGACCTGCGGTTGTTCAGCGTCTGGCGCCAGTCGTTCATAGCGAACGTCCTGAACCCGAAAGCGGCGCTCTTCTTCGTGGCGGTGCTCCCGCAGTTCGTGTCCACCGGTGGCGCTGTCACGCTGCAGATCCTCGGGCTCGGTGTGATCGACGTTGCCTTGGGAGTCGTCTGGTGGGCGGTGTTCGTGTTCGGAGTGCACCGCCTTCGGACGCTCATGGGTGGACGGCGTGCCAGGGTTCTGACCGACCGGATCTCGGGAACCGCTCTGATCGGATTGGGCGGGGGATTGGCGCTGACGCCGGCGAAGATGTGAGACCTGGTCGGTTGATGTCTGGCCTCGACCACTCCGCCGCGCGGCAGCGAGTAACTATTACTGAGAAACGCAGGAACGCTACAGCGATCGGGCGACTATTTCCTTCATGATCTCGTTGGTGCCCGCGTAGATTTTCTGTACGCGTCCGTCGGTCCACATACGGCCGATCGGATACTCGCTCATGTAGCCGTATCCGCCGAAGAGCTGGACACACTCGTCGAGAACCGACATCGCGCGGTCAGTGGTCCACCACTTGGCCATCGCGACCGTCGGGATGTCAAGCTCGCCCGTGAGGTGCTTGACGATGCAGTCGTCGACGAAGACTCGCGCGATGCGAGTCTCTGTGGCCGCCTCGGCGAGCTTGAACTTGGTGTTCTGGAAACCGAAGACCGGACGTCCGAACGCCTGACGGTCCTTGGTGTAGGCAATGGTCTGTGCGACAGCAGATTCCATGCCCGCGACCGAGGCGACGGCGATGATGAGACGCTCCTGCGGGAGCTGTTGCATGAGCTGGATGAAGCCCTGGCCCTCCTCGGTGCCGAGCAGGTTCGCGACCGGAACCCGGACGCCGTCGAAGAACAGTTCCGAGGTGTCCTGTCCTCGCTGGCCGATCTTGTCGAGCACTCGCCCTCGCCGGAAACCTTCGCGGTCGCCCTCGACGAGCACCAGCGAGATGCCCTTGGCTCCCTCACCGGTGTCGGTCTTGACCACGACGATGATGAGGTCGGCCTGAGAACCGTTGGTTATGAACGTCTTCGACCCGTCGATGACGTAGTCGTCGCCGTCGCGAATCGCCTTGGTCTTGATGTTCTGCAGATCCGATCCGGTGCCCGGCTCGGTCATGGCGATGGCGCCGACCACCTCACCAGAGGCCATCTTCGGCAACCACCGCTGCTTTTGCTCCTCTGTCCCGTAGGCGAGCAGGTAATGGGCGATGATGCCGTTGTGCAGGCTGACGCCCCACGACGAGTCACCGACCCGAGCCTGCTCCTCGATCAGCACCGCCTCATGTGCGAACGTGCCGCCACCGCCGCCGTACTCCTCAGGGATCGACATGCACAGCAGGCCGAGCTCTCCCGCCTGATTCCACAGATCACGATCAACGTGATGCTGGTCGATGTACTTGTCGACGTTGGGAGCGACGGTCTTCTCGAAAAACGACCGGACCAGACCACGCAGGTCGTCCAGGTCGTCAGTCGCCCAAGGGGAGACGTGAGTCATGGGGTTACCTTCCGGATTGCCATGGGATGCGGATGTTGTCATCACGGAGCGTAACATTGAGCAATGGCAGTAACGAGGCACCATGAAATCGTCGTCGTCGGCGGTGGCTTCTCCGGTTTGGGGACCGCGATCGCACTCAAAAGGGCCGGTTTTCACGACCTGCTCATCATCGACGACGCCGATGGTCCCGGCGGCACCTGGCAGTGGAACACCTACCCGGGTGTGGCCGTCGACATCCCGTCGTTCAGCTACCAATTTTCGTTCGCCCAGCGATCGACCTGGTCACGCAGCTACGCACCAGGCCGTGAGCTACGCGTGTACGCCCAGCAGATCGTCGATGAATACAACCTCGCGCCCCACCTGCAGTTCTGCACCCGGGTCCACAAGGCCACGTTCGACGCACAGGCCGCGCGCTGGTCGATCTCGACCAGTTCCGGGGATGTCACCGCACGCTGGTTGATTCACGCCGGTGGGCCGCTGAGCCAGCCCAAGCTGCCCGAGATCGACGGCATGGACACCTTCGAGGGCGCGACGATGCATACCAGCCGATGGAACCACGAGGTGTCCTTGGCGGGTAAACGGGTCGGGATCATCGGCACCGGAGCGACGGCGGTACAGGTAATCCCTGAGATCGCACCCGACGTCAAGTATTTGACCGTCTTTCAACGCACCCCTATCTGGTGTCTGCCGAAACCGGACTTCCCCCTCGGTCGCGTCGGACGCGCCGGCCTGAAGAAGGTGCCCGGAGTCAGGCAGGCCGCCCGCCTGGCGAGCCAGGCGTTCGTCGAGGTGACGTTCCCTGTGTTGGCGCATTTCCATCGGTGGGTTCCCGGTACCTTCGCCCTCGAAGTTGCCGCCCGCAAGTATGTCGCCATGCAGGTCCTCGACCCGACCACACGGAGCAAGCTCACGCCCACCTACGCCCTCGGGTGCAAACGGCCGAGCTTCCACAATTCATATCTGTCGACGTTCAACCGTGACAACGTCGCCCTGGAAACCAGGTCCATCGAGGCGATCACCCCAAAGGGGATCAGGACTACCGACGGGGTCGAACACGAACTCGACGTACTCATCCTGGCCACAGGTTTCAAGGTCACCGACAAGGATGCGTTACCGACCTACCAGCTCACCTCGAACGACGGCACCGACTTGGCCGAGCACTGGGATGCCGAGCGGTTCCACTCCTACCAGGGCGTCACGACGGCGGGCTTCCCGAACTTCTTCACCGTCTTCGGCCCCTACGGCTACAACGGCGCCTCCTTCTTCACGCTGGTCGAGAACAGTGCGACTCACATCGTGCGGGTACTCGACGAAGCTCGCCGCCGCCAAGCCACGTCGGCCGAAGTGACCGCGGCGGCACAGGACAAGTACATGACCTCGATATTGGCGCGCCGCCCGTTGCAAGTGTTCACCAACCCGACCTGCGCGGGCGCAAACAGCTACTACTTCACCAACAACGGTGATGTGCCCTTCCGGGCATCGACCACACTGGAAGCAGCGTGGCAGAGCCGGCGGTTCTCCCTTGACGACTACACCTTCGCCAAGTAGGCAGCGGAACACTCCCCGGGCGATGTCGCGCCAGTCCTCAGATCGGCTGGGCCCGACGGACTTGCTCTGCCACCCGCGCCGGGTCGAGTTCCACATTGCAGGAGATGACTGCCGGCCCGACGCGCAGGACCCCGGATGTCAGCGGTTGCGTCCGTAGTCCGCCGCGTCCGATCAGTGCTTTGCGGGTACCTTCGCCTGCCATCGTGTCCATCCACACGCAGGGGTGGGCGGGACGTCCGCCGCGGAATCGGACTGGCCCGTCGCCGGTGTCGATCTCGAACTCCTCGCCCCTCAGCGGATCGAGTTCCAGTCCACGGACCATGACGTTGCGGCGGGCCACCGCCGGATCGACGTCTCCTGCCGCGGCCTCCCAGGCCTCGAGGGCGAGAAAGGTGATGGCCGCCTCGGTGTGCGCCCGGACGCCGAAGAAGCGGTCACCGCGAATGCCCTTGTTCGCGGTGATCTCGACGACGTCGGGTGTCTGCGTCGTGACGTCGGCCGCCGGTCCGTCCTTCGCCCGGCCGAAGTAGGCGTGGGCAGGGGACACCAGGAGCGACACGATGTCGAAGTGGTATTCGCGATCCATCCCATTACCCTGGCACGCGAGTGGCGGATCAGCCGACGTAGAGGCCTTTACCGGTGACGAGGGGCAAGTCCAGGGTGGTGCGGATCCCGGGTGGCGCTGCGATGACGGCCGGTATGGCGTTGACGATGCGACCGGCGGCGGCCACGATCGCCGCATGGTTGTGGTCGCCCTTGACGCTGGTCGGGCAGATGTCGACGGCGTAGTTGGGTTCGCCGATGATCTCCACGCGGTACGAACCACCTTCTTGCGCGGGCCGCGCCCAGTCCGGGCGCAGGTCGTCGCGCAGTCGGGTGACGTGCTCGACGACGATCGCGGAGTGTCCCCTGACCTTTCCGTGGATCTCGAATCGCATGGCGGCAACGGTGCCCTTCTCGATTCTTCCCACTGCGACATCGAAACTTTCGGGGGCAGGTTCCAATTCGAAGTTCTCGGTGATCTCGTCGACCTCGATACCGAGACCGGCCGCGAGTTGCCGAATCGTTGTGCCCCAGGTGAACCCGAGAATGCCGGGTTGGAAGAGGATCGGTAAGTCGTCGAGGGGTTTGCCGAACCCCATGACGTCGAACATCACGGTGGCGCCATCGTAAGTGGCGTAGTCGGCGATCTCCATGACGCGGATCTGTTCCACGCGCTGACACGTCCCCGCCAGTGCGAGTGGGATCAGATCGTTGGCGAAACCTGGATCGACGCCCGTGATGAAGATACTGACGTCGCCCGTGTGGGCCGAGGCCTCGACCCGATCGATGTTCTTGTCGGGCAACAGCTGCCAGGGGAATTGCAAGATAACGGGCGACGAGCCGACCACATCGACTCCGGCTTCCAGAATCTTCTGACAATCCCTGAGCGCATCGCCGGTACGGATGTCGCCCATGGCGCAGTAGACGACGCAGTCGGGTTTCGTCGCCAGCACCGCGTCGATGTCGCCGACTGCAGTGACGCCGGTGGTGACGTCGAGGCCTGCCAGTTCGCCGGCGTCCTTGCCCACCTTGGATTCCGTGGAAACGCCCACTGCGGTCAGCTGGTAATCCGCGCTCTCGATGAGTTGGGTCAGCGCCAGGCGGCCGACGTTGCCGGTGCCGATGAGGGCGACGCGAATCGCCATGGATTTCTCCTCAGAAGTGTTGCTGTGCAGGGTGTTCGAGCGGGATCGACGCGAAGCAGGTCACATCGACTTGTGCGGGACGTCTGTGACCAAACCGCCGTCGACGACGAACTCGGTGCCGGTTGCATACGAGGATTCGTCGCTGGCCAGGAACAGCACGAATGTGGAGACCTCGCTCGAGTCTCCCGGCCGGCCCAGTGGGATCGTCACCAGGTCGTCCGGGATGTTCTCGGTCATCGGGGTACGAATGAGGCCCGGATGCAGTGAATTCACGCGGATGTTGTGGGGGGCCAGTTCCAGGGCGACGGACTTGGCCAACCCGCGAACCGCCCATTTCGTCGCGACGTATCCGTGTGCCCAGGGTGCCCCACGAAGACCTTCGATGGACGAGACGTTGATGATGGAACCGCTTCCGGCGGCGATCATGGCGTCGGTCGACGCCTGGATCCCGTAGAACGTGCCGGTGAGATTCACATCGATGATCTTGTGCCATTTGTCGTGCTTGAACTTCTGGATCGAACTGCCGTTCGCGATACCTGCGTTGTTGACGAGCACATTCAGCGAGCCGAAATCCTCGACGGCGACCCCGACCGCGGCCTGCCACTGGTCGAACTGTGACACGTCCAGGTGGACGTATCGCGCAGAGTCGCCGAGTTCATCGGCGAGCGCCTGGCCCTTCTCGTCAAGGATGTCCCCGATCACGACCTTGGCGCCTTCGGCGACCAGGAGTCGGGCGTGTGATGCGCCCATCCCCTGAGCCCCGCCGCTGATGATTGCCACTTTTCCGTCCACTCGTCCCATGGTAGGCACGCTACCTCGACCATCAGACATGTGTCCAGACTCAAGTTTTGTTTGGTGTCCATTCGCCGCGGCTTCGGCATCGGTGACGAATCGTAGGACGAGCTACGAGGACTTCAGACCAGCAGCACCGGAGCCCCGAGTGCCGAACGCGAGCTCGCGCAGCCGAACCCAGTCCAGTGGCGTCGGCGGGCGACGTATTCCGGGTCGGTTCCGCGGAACCAGGACCCGCAGTGCGCCTGGTGTGATGGTGCACCGCACGGGAGTGGAGAACATCAGCGCTTCGCCGTCGACGCCGACCGGGATCTCCGGTGCATCGGCCTCGACCACGACGTCGCCGACGGTGCTCTGGGTCAGTCCCTGTTGTCGGGTGCGGCGAAGCAGACCGAGGGCGTCTTTGGTGCTGTCGACCGAGATGGTGACCATTCCGAGGACGCCGCGGTCGATCCGCGGCCGATGGCCGAGTCCTGCGAGATCGTGAGTCTCATAGGGCCCGTTGCTGACCAGCACGGCCTGGGGATTGTCGATCGTCACGTTTCCCGCTCGGACCCGCAGTCCGGCGCCCCGGTGGTTGCCGATCAGGTCGGGCAGCATCCGCAGCATCGTGCCCCGTTTGTCATCGCGATATTCGGGACTTTGCACCACTTCGGCGTACGCGCCGAACGATGCGTTGTTCACGAACGTGCGGCCCTCGATCTCGCCCAGATCGACGCGGATCTCCGTCCCGTCGACCAGCGCATCGAGGCACGTGGCCGGATCGTCGAGGTCGAGTCCGAGATCGCTTGCAAAGTGATTGCGCGTGCCGGCACTGATCACCAGATACGGGAGGTCGTGTTCGGCAGCGATACCCGCGACGAGTGCCTGTGTCCCGTCGCCGCCCGCAACTCCGAGTAGATCGGCCCCGCGCTCGACCGCGTCCCGGGTCAGCGCTGCGACGTCGACGATGTCGGCGCCGTCGAGAAGTGCGACCTCGGCACCGAGCGCCTCAGCTTTTCTCTTCAGGTCGAACGTGCCGACCTTCCCTCCACCGGATCGGGGATTCATCACCAGGAACGCGTGCTCAGGTGGCGATGAGCCGCGCTCTGGCATTGCTGCGCCGCCATGGTCCCGCCGCAGCGCGGAATGGGCGCAGATCCCGGCGATCATCAGCAAGACGATCGACGTCAGCACCACCCACAGCAGATTCGCTCGAATGAGTATGCCCAGAAACACAAGTGGGGCAACGACCAGCGCCGCCAGCGACAGCCAACGCGCCACTCCACGAGTGGACAGGAACCAGAACAGGCCGACGATCGCGATCACCAGCGTGCCCACCGCCCCGATCAGCAGTGTCACCGTGTGTAGGCCCGCGAACACCACGAGGACTGCCGCCGTGGCAAATACGGCAAGAAACGCCGCCCGTGCGAACCAGCGGGCGGCAGCCGGCGGCGCGGGGTCCGGGTTGCCGCGGTGGCTGTTCATCCGACGACGGTGCCAGGTGCGGCGTACTACTTGGCTGCCGCTTTACGCGGCCGAGCCCGCCGGGTCGCCTTGGCCGGTGTGGCCGCGGCCGGTTCGGGTGCTGTGTCGGCGGTCGCGGCAGAAGCTCCGTCGCGCCAACTGATCTCGATCTCGATCTCCGTCTCGTCCCCGTCCACCTCGATCTCGAGCTCGAACTGGACTCGGTCGGCGACCTCGACGGTGATCGACTCACCGCCGGCCCCCAGGTCCACCTCGGAACCGCCGGCAAGGGCCTTGCCGAGGGCTATGAGTCTGTCGGACACCTGCTTACGGGTCAGCTCGGACGTCTTCTTGATCTCCAATTTCGGCATGATGCGCTCCTGGCTTCTCGTCGATGTACAGATCGGTTTGATGTGAAACATTTTCTGGCTCGCCGGCTCCGGGCCGGCGATCGCGGTCATGGGCAGGGGAGCTCTGGCGACGACGGATACCCTCGGCGACAACCGCTGCGCCGTCCGTGTTCGTCCGCTGCCTGATGACAGGGTGCCCGATCACCGCGCGTCTCGTTGCTCTTCCGTGGCGCATCGTCATGTCAATCCGCCTCGGAGTGGTCGGCTTCGAGCGTCGCGACGATCGCTCGGGACGGGATGCGCCCCTGCGCGACGATCTGCGCGGAGACCTGTCGGGCAGATGCTGAAATCGACGCGACGCCGATGTTCTCCCAGACGATCACCGCGGCGGTGGCGCCTGATCGGATCGCCCTCGCCAGGTTGTCGATGTCGTCGGCCGCCAGGATCTCGGCCAGTGTCCCTGTGAGTGAGCCCAACTCAGAGGCTTCCCCCAGGTCTTCGACCTCGGTCACCGAGATGTCGCCCAGCGCCGACTTCGTGACGATGAGCAGATCGAGCACCCGGATGACGCCGCGGTCGACGAGGTCCAGCAATGATCGCGTCATGGCAGCGGGGACATTGTGCTCCCCGGCCACGAACTCGACGATCACGTAGTCGACCGGACTCAGTTCGGCGTAGTCGATCAACCGGACCTCCATGTGCAGTCGTGCACGTCGGCGTGGAGCACTGCGCGCACGTTCGACGGTGAGTGACGCCAGTGTCCCAATCGATGTCTGGTGCTGTCGTCATCCGTAGGGAATGAGATGTGCGCGCGGGTAAGAAGACTTACTATTGGACCCAGGTGTTCCACGGGAGGGGCCTGGAACAATACCGGAAGAGGTGGTCAAGACATGGCCGACCAGTACACCGCTGCATTTCGCTTGCGTACGTCCCGATCGGATCCTCCGCCGGGTTTCGTCGAGCGTCAGCGCCTGAACTCGATGCTGAACCGTGGCGCTCGTCGAGCCGTCACCATCGTCTGCGCCGGGCCCGGTTACGGTAAGACCCTTGCGGTCTCGGCCTGGGTCGGGCGCGGTGATCCTCCGGGTCCGGTTGCTTGGCTGACCGCTGACAGCAGATATGACGTGCAGGGTCTGTGGGCTGACCTGCTGGACGCACTGCGGATTGCCGGAGTCGTGCCGCAGTCGAGTGTGCTCGCCACCCTGACTCCGGGAGTGCAGTTCGGCGAGCCCGAACTGGACCGGATCGTGGAGGCTCTGATGCATCTGCCGACCCCGATCGTCGTCGTGCTCGACGATTTCCACCACATCACTGACCCCGCCGCCCTGGACAGCCTCAATCGCGTCGCGGAGTACCGCATTCCGCAATTGCGCCTGGTGTTGGTCTCCCGCACCGAGCCCGGCCTGCGGCTGTCCAGACTCCGC
The DNA here is from genome assembly GCF_017377795.1 of Williamsia soli. GTDB lineage: Bacteria > Actinomycetota > Actinomycetes > Mycobacteriales > Mycobacteriaceae > Williamsia > Williamsia soli. The sequence goes on from NZ_JAFRDR010000006.1 coordinate 212,650, forward strand.
CTCGTCGATGAGGTCGCCGACATCGATGGCAACGACCTGATGTACACGGCCGCGGAGACCCGCGAGGTGTGCGCCCGGAGTGGGGTGACCTTCGCCGACGGCGCATTGACCGAGCTCCACAGACGCACGCAGGGCTGGCCGGCAGGACTTCGGCTGGCGATGATCAGCGTCGGCGAGGCTGCCGGAGCAGTTCCGGCCCTCGAGCACTTCAGCGGCAACAACCGCAGGGTCGCCGAGTATCTGCTGGAGGAGATACTCGACCGGCTCTCGCCTAGCGACCGCCTGTTCCTTCTTGCCACGAGTGTCGTCGATCAGATGACCGCAGAGCTCGCGCGAGCACTGTCCGGTCGCGTGGACAGCAGGCAGGTTCTCGAGAACCTGGTGGCACGTAATGCGTTGACAGTGCGACTGTCGGATCGCCCGAACTGGTTCCGCTACCACCCGCTACTCCGAGAATTGTTGCAGGACAGGCTCTCCTCCGAGAATCCTGACAGTGTCGCCGAACTGAACCGCCGGGCCGCGGACTGGTACGTCGGGAGGAACGAACCGATCGATGCGCTGCGCCACTATGCATACGCCCGTGATTGGGCAACAGTGGCAAGAGTTCTCGGTCAGGTCGCCCTGCCGCTGATCCTGACCCCGCAGGCTGCGGCTCTGGTGTCGGCACTGTCGACCGTGTACGACGACGTGGCGAGGTCACCAACTGCCGAGACCTTGATCGTTGCGTTGGTGTGCGACTATCAGCGACACGACTTCGAGTCGATGCAGCGCAATGCCGACGACGCGGCGTTGCTGTTGGATGGGCTGGGCAACCCATTGGCCGACGTGTATCGGGTCATCATCGCCATGGCGCACACCGTTCATGCCAGGGCGTGGTCGCCGTCACGGCTGGTGGACACCGCGGACGCGTTGGTCGAACTTCTCGATCACGTTCCCCGACAGGAGGTTCCGGCGTCCGCTGCCTATGCCCTCGTCGCCATCAACAACCGCGCGACGGGACTCGTGCACGAGGGCCACCTCGACCAGGCGCAGATTGCGCTGTCCGCGGTGCGCACCCAGGGCGGACATCTCGGCATTGGTTTGACGGTGCTCTCGGCCGCATCCTATCTGTCGCTGATCGAGTTCCTGCTGGGTGATCTCGATCAGGCGGAGACCGAATCGACGGCGTCGTTGGCGGCTGCGGAGAGGCGGGGATGGGCGCGTGAACCCCAGTTGTTGGCCGCCTACGCAGCGGCGGCCCTGGTTCATCTCGAACGAGGTGAACTGGAGAAGGCCGAGCGGTACATCGACGCGGGCCTGACCGCCAGTACGAGAGGGTCTGACTTCGGTTGCCGGCTTCTCCTGCACGTGGCCGCCGTCCGCATCGCCGTTGCCCGCCGGGAACCGTCGACGGCACGGACGGCACTCCATCGTCTCGACCTGCTGACGGCGGCGGTTGCGTTGCCAGCCTTGTTGGCTGCGTGGTCACGCGCGTGCCACGCCGAGGTCGCGATGGCGGCAGGAGAACCCCACAGTGCGCTCGACGTCATCGGCGACCCCGTCGACGAAGTGGATTATGCGTCGAGCCTGATGCGCATCACACGCGCCAGAGCGCTGCTCGAACTCGCCCGGCCCGCCGCTGCTCTCGATGAGCTTCGTCCGGCAGGTCGGTTCGCCGAATTTCGGGCACTCGCCGCCGAAGGTGCGCTGCTGGAGGCGACCGCGCAAGGTCATCTTCGGCGCGACAACATAGCCGTCGAAAGGATTGGCGCGGCGGTGGCGTTGTCCGCGCCGATCGGGTTACGGCGTCCGTTCCTTCTGCAGGATGCGCAGATACCGATTCAGCTGAACCGGTACATCCGCCTCAGCGGCGACCGCAGCTCGTTCGTCACCGAACTCGCGGGCACCTTCGGTGTCGTCACCGAACAGGCGACGCCGCCGGCGACTGTCTTGCAAGACCTCACCGAACGCGAACTCGCAGTGCTGAAGTATCTGCCGACCATGCTCAAATCGTCGGAGATAGCAGCTGATCTGTTCGTGTCGGTGAACACCGTGAAGACTCACCAACGCTCGATCTACCGAAAGTTGGGTGTGTCCAACCGCCGAGAGGCGGTGGAGTCGGCGCGGTATTGGGAGATGCTCTAGACGACAGGGTCAGGGAACGTCGGGCCAGCCTCGCTCGGCTGGGATGTCGCCATCGGCAGCGGCTTTGGCCAACTGTGCATGGTCGGCGGTGTTCTGGTCGGCGTAGGCGCTCGAGAACTCGACAAGGGCATCCTCTACTTTGTCGCTGTTCCCCAGGTAATCAGCGATCGCCGCCGAATCCCCACTGCGGGCGTGCGCCCGGGCCAGCACATGACCGCAGGCAGCGGCGAACCGCGGTAGCACCGGAGCCACGCCCTCGCCTTTCGGGATCACCTTGCCGTCCCGGAATTGACGCACATAGAAGTCCAGATCCAGATCCAACTCCTGCCACTCGAACGAGGTCCAGCCCACGAACATGTCGGTGGCGCTCTGGATGAGATGCTGCCCGTGCACGACTCGGGCGCCGTGGTTGTCGTACTTGCTCCGGCCGAGAAATTGTTCGTACACAGACGGTCCGGCCTGTTTGACCTGGAGGAACAGGGGGTCTCCGGTACGACGTTCTTCGAGCAACGTCAGGAAGACCCGCATGCCGACACTGCCCACACCCACGACCTGGCGCACGGCGTCCACCGCGTCGTACCGGGTGAGCAGATTTCCGAGATGGTCGGGGACCGACTCGTGGTACTTCGACAGGACCGTCCGCAAGATCTGTTCCGCGGCGTCACCGAGTCGGTGGGTCCGGTATGGCGGATCCTCGGTGATCTGTCTCTTTCCCTCGACCGTGGTGAGCAGCTTTTTCGACACACCCCGACTGGTCCGTTTCTTGGCCCGGCTCTCGATGAGGGCGTCGAGCTTCTCTTCGTTTTCCTTCTTGGCGTACTGCACCAGTTGCTCGATGTCGATCTTGTCGTACCAGACATCGATCTGCGGCATCTCCGCGTAGGTCCTCATGTGCTTGCGATAGTTGCGGTAGCCCGCCCGAACCGCATCCTGCGCTGCCGATTCCGAGATCCCGTTGTCGCGTGCCAGCACGACCAGGCTCGCGAGAAAACGTTTGAGGTCCCATTCGAACGGCCCGGGCAAGGTCTCGTCGAAGTCGCGAAGATCGAAGATGAGGTTGCGTTCGGGCGATGTCCACATCCCGTAGTTGAGTACGTGTGCGTCGCCGCACATCTGGACCATGATGCCGGTGTGTGGGGTCGACGCCAGATCGGCGGCCATCACCGCTGCGGCACCGCGGTAATAGGTCCAGGGGGAGTGACTCATCCGGCCATGACGGATGGGCAACAGGTCGGGGGCCCGGATGTCGCTCTGCGCGAGAATCGTCTGCAGCGCGTCATGGCCACGCTTCTCGGAATTCCACCGTCCGAGCTCGCGGCGTGGGACCAACTTCCGGGACTGACGACCCGGGCTCGGATGTTCGGGCATCGGTGCGTCGACGAACTCGTGCTCCTGCGTCGGCCGTGCGTCGAGATCAGTCACCGGCACTCCTTTGTCGTGGTCTGCCCAAGCATTCTCCTCGACCGGGTGGTGAGCTTCATCCGATCTGGGTGAATCGGGCCCCGTACGTCAAGGACTCCCGGGCGGCCGACATCGCGCCTAGCGTGGAAGTCATGAGTATCCCGAATCTGACATTGAACAACGGCGTCGAGATCCCGAGCCTGGGCTTCGGCGTGTTCCAGACCCCACCCGACGAGACCGCCGTTGCGGTCGCGACCGCGCTGGAGACGGGCTATCGCCACATCGACACCGCTGCTGCCTACCTGAACGAGAAGGGGGTCGGCGACGCGATCGAGCGTTCCGATGTCGACCGTTCCGACATCTTCATCGAGACGAAGATCTGGATCACCGACTTCGGTTACGACGCCACTCTGCACGCCTTCGACAAGGCGGCCGGCAAACTGGGGGTCGAGCAACTCGACCTGCTGATCCTGCATCAGGCGCTACCCGGCGAGTTCGACCTCACGATCGCGGCGTACAAGGCACTGGAAACACTGCTCGCAGACGGCAAGGTCCGGGCCATCGGTGTCAGTAACTTCATGCCCGACCATCTCGATCGCCTGCTGGAAGAAACTTCTGTTGTTCCGGCGATCAATCAGATCGAGGTCCATCCCTACTTCCGCCAGTCGGAGCTCCTCGAGGTCAACGAGAAGCACGGCATTCTCTCGCAGGCTTGGGCTCCGATCGGCGGCATCACGTTCTACCGCGACGGCAAACATGGCTCCACACTGGAAGATCCGGTCATCAAGGAGATTGCTGCGGCGCACGGGAAGTCGCCCGCGCAGGCGATGCTGCGCTGGCACCTGCAGCAGGGGCGACAGGTGATCCCGAAATCGGTCACCCCGTCGCGGATCGTCGAGAACTTCGACGTCTTCGACTTCGAACTCACCGCCGATGACCTCGCTGCGATCGATGCCCTCGACACCGGAATCCGTGGCGGACCCGAGCCCGCGGTCGTCACGCGTGAGAAATTCGGCCTGGACATCCCGGAGGCGTGAACATGCAGATCGATCCCGTAATGCCGACAACGAAGAACCCGCCCGAGCAATTCACCGGAGACGTGTGGCTGGACCCCATCGCCTTTCCCCGTGAGGACGGCCAGCAGATGATCGTCGCGAAGGCGCGGTTCGCACCGGGGGCGCGGACGGCCTGGCACTCGCACGCTATTGGACAATGCCGACAACCCGCCGACCACCACCACGTGGCTAGAGCATGCGACCGATGAGGAGTACCTCAGCAGTAGTAGCTGACGGATCCTTTCCTTAGCCACCGAAAGATGTTGTAGAAGAACGGAATTGGGTCCGTTCCTGCCCTTGCGAACATGTGTTCGAGTGCGGTAGATTGTAGATAGTCGGCCCAATGATGACGAATCTTGATACATGCCCTTCCGGGAAGATGCCGCCGACTGTCCCTGTTGATCGTGGGTGGAAGGTGTTGTCTTATGCGGGTTCTCGATGCGGTATCGGCTGTGAGTGAGCTGGTGGTCCCTGGTGATTCTTCGGAGCTGTTGATGTTGGTGCGTGATCTGATCACGTTGCGTAATGCCACCGAGCATCAGGTCTCGGTGTGCGCTGCGGTTCTCGATGAGTTGGGTGTGGCGCGGCAGGCGGGGTCGACGACGTCGAAGTTGTTGGAAGCCAATGGTGCTGCGCCGGCGTCGGCGCAGCGGTGGATGCGGATCGGTGCCGGGCTGGCGGGCCTCGATCGCACGGCCGGGTGGGCCCGTGATGGGTACCTGTCGTCCGAGCATGTTGATGCGGTGGTCAAGGGCCTGGCCGGTATCGAGGGGCGCTCGGACGAGCCGGTCACCGACGCCGAGCGTTACGGATTTGGGGGGGAGCTGCTCAACGGGGCGGTGTCGGGGGCGCCGCCGGCTGAGATCAGTAGGACTGCTCGAAGTCTAGGTAACGCACTGGCTGCAGATACCGGTGGGAAACCGCCCGCGGAGGACCCTTCGCTGAACAGTCTCGATTATGCGGTCGGTAGCGACGGTCGGTGCGCGGGCAGGTTCGATCTGGATGTGAAGATCGGGGAGAAGTTGTTCTCCGCACTGGACTTCTGGTCGAAGCCGCGCCCGGAGCCTGATGGTTCCCCGGATGCGCGCACGCCGACGCAGGCGAGGGCCGATGCGTTGCATCAGTTGCTCGACTGCGGTGGTGGTGGGCAGGGGTTGATCTCGGCGCCGCGGACCGAGGTAAACGTGACCGTTCCTGCTGATCATCCTGATCAGGCGTCGTTGCGGTGGATGGGTCCGATCACCGAAGCAACGGCAGCGGCGCTGGCGTGTGATTCGACTTTCACCTTCATCACCCTCGATGGGCAGCAGGTGCCGATTGATCTGAGCCCACCGAAACGCTTGTTCACCGGGCCGGTCCGTAAAGCGATCATCATCCGCGACGAGCGCTGCATCAAGTGCGGGGCACCGGCGACGTGGACTGATGCCCATCACATCAAGCACTACATCGACGGCGGGGAAACAACCCTGGCCAATGGGTGTTTGTTGTGCCGGACCTGCCACGGCGCCGTCCACAACACCGGCTGGGACGTGATCATGGGGTCTGACGGGCATCCGTGGTTGATTCCGCCGGTCGAGATGGACCCACACCAGCGACCGCTGCCGGCCTACAACAGGCGAACCATGACCCTCGCCGCGTAACACCCTGCTACTGAACGACTCTGACTGGGCACTGACACTTTTCGACCAGCCGCACCTGACCGTGAGTCAGGACCGCGCACGCAACCTTGATAACTCCATAGTGTGAAAGCGCACGGTGTTGCCGCCCAGACGGGCTGGGCGGCAACACCGAGATCGGCTCAGAGGCCTTTGTCGGACAACAACGTCAACGTTGGGTTTGGCGTTGGGCGTACCGATCAGATCCGCGTAGTGTCGGCAGATCCGTTCGATGCCGACCTCGTTGAGTGAGTCGGGGGCGTCCCTGGTCTCCTGGACCGTCGCGCCGTCACCGGGCCACCCGGGTGCGGTGGCGGTGTAACCGTGCTCGGCGAACAGAGTGATCCACGGTTCCCACGCGCTCGAGTGGATCCACAATCCGTGGATGAAGATGACCGGATTTGTCCTACCGGCGGATGCAGTCATGCGATTGTCTGTTCCTTGTCGGTGGATGGGGTTCAGAGCGTCTTGACGGCACCTGGGTACGCAGATCCGGAAACGTTGACAACGAACACTCTGGCGCCTGTCGATTTCAGGAGAACCCGTTCGACGTATGGATGACAGACCGCAACCGCCACTACGGTGGGTGCGGCAGCCACGACATAGAGGACCAGAAAATGCGCACACTGATCGTCACCGCCTTTGTTTCCCTCGATGGCGTCATGGAGGCGCCAGGTGGGGAGCCGGGATACCGCAACTCGGGGTGGACCTTTAAAGACGTCGCGTTCGACCCCGCCGCGTACGAGATCAAGGGACGCGAACAAGAGGAGACCACCGCCCTCCTTCTCGGCCGGACCTCGTACGAGGCGTTCGCCCCGATCTGGCCCACGATGGACGACTTCGCCGGATACAACGCGATGCCGAGATACGTGGTCTCGACAACCTTGCAGTCCGACGACGAACGTTGGCCCGCAACAATTCTCCGCTCGGTGGACGACGTGGCGGCGTTGAAGGAGACCAAGGGCGGTCCGATCGCTGTGCACGGCAGCGCGACCCTCGGCCGCGGTCTCGCCGACGCCGGTCTCGTCGACCGCTATCACCTCCTCGTCTTCCCGCTGCTGCTCGGCGCAGGCAAGCGGTTGTTCAGCGACTCGGACAAGGACGCCACAAAACTGGATCTCGTGGAGTACGAGGCGTACGGCAACGGCATCCAGAAGCAGATCTTCGACGTCGTGCGCTGAGCAGGCCTCGGGTCGGGGCCCCGGAAGCCGCCGCATACGGTGACAGTGTCCGACCCGTCCCGAACTGAGGAGTATCTGATGAGCGCGCGCACCCCCAGTCAGTGGGAAGAGATCACCGCCGCCGATCCAGAGCACTCCACCCGATATATAGAGCGCTTCCGGGCGATGGCAGCCAAGGGCCAGGACATCGTGGGCGAGGCGCGGATGGTCGACGCGATGATGTCCCGCGGCGGTCGTGTCCTCGATGCGGGGTGCGGCCCCGGCCGACTCGGCGGCCATCTGCACGCGGCCGGCCACACGGTGGTCGGCGTCGACGTCGATCCGGTCTTGATCGCCGCAGCGCAGCAGGACTACCCCGGTCCGACGTGGCAGGTGGGCGATCTCGCCGAATTGGATCTGCCCGCACGGGGGATTGCCGCGAGTTTCGAGGTCATCGTCTGTGCCGGAAATGTGATGGCGTTCGTCGCGCCGTCCACCAGGCAGGCTGTGCTGGCGGGCTTCGCCCGTCATCTCGCGCCGACCGGGCGGGTGGTGGTCGGATTCGGGTCCGGGCGTGGCTACGAGTTCACCGAGTTCTTCGACGACGCAGCGGCAAGCGGGCTGTCCGTCGATCATCGGTTCTCGACCTGGGATCTGCGACCATTCACCGACCGGTCCGACTTCGTGGTCGCGATGTTTTCGCGGGCGGGCTGACGCGAACAGCGCGACGCTGCGGTGCACGACCGTTATCGTGAGCGGCATGCGATCGATCCGGAAACGTTTTCGAGTCAACTCGCCGGCACCGGCCGAGGCCGCGAGGGTGGTCATGGTCGGAGAAGGCTTCGGCGGGTTCCACGGCCTGCGCCGACTGGAGAAGTTGCTGGGACCCGAGCGGGCCTGTCTGACTCTGGTTGCCCCGCACGACTATCTGCTCTACAGCCCGCTGCTCCCTGAGGTCGCGACGGGCGTACTGGACCCCCGTGACATCGCGGTGCCGCTCCGCCAGACCCTGCGCCGTACGCGCACCGTGCTCGGCCGAGTGACCTCCGTGGACTTCGATGAACGCACCGTTCACGTTCAGGGTGACGACGGGGACAGCGAAATAGGCTGGGACAAACTGATTCTCTCGCCCGGCTCGGTGACGCGCCAGTTCGATATCCCAGGAGTGGCCGAAAACGCCTACGGACTGAAGACGTTGAGCGAAGCGGTCTACATCCGCAACCACGTCATCGCGCAACTCGACGCCGCCGACGAGTTGCCTGATACTCCGGCCGGACGCGACGAGCGCAAGGAGCGGTTGACCGTGGTCGCTGTCGGCGCCGGGTACACCGGCACCGAGTTCGTCGCGCAGATGCAAAAATGGGTCAAAGGTGTCGAGTCCCGCTGGGGGAGCATCAACCCGGACGACGTCCGCTGGATCTTGGTCGACCTGGCGACCGCGGTACTGCCCGAACTCGGACCCCAGCTCGGCGCCAAGGCGTTACGGGTGCTCGCCGCCCGCGGAGTCGAGGTCAAACTCGGGGTGAGCGTCGAGTCCGCGACCCCGACGTCTGTCACCCTCACAGACGGCTCGGTGGTCGGCTCCCGCACTCTCGTCTGGGGCGCAGGGGTGGCGCCGAGTCCGCTGATCCAAACGCTCGGCCTGCCCACCGAGAAGGGCAGGCTTGTCGTCAATGCCGATCTCTCGGTGCCGGGCCTGAAGGACGTGTGGGCGCTCGGTGACGCCGCTGCGGTGCCCGACCTGGCCGGGGATCCGTCGACACCGACGGCCCCCACAGCGCAGCATGCACAGCGACAGGGAATAGCGGTGGCGCACAACGTGGCCGCGACACTCGGAGTCGGCCAGGCCCGCGACTACCGGCACAAGGACTTGGGGCTGGTGGCGGACCTCGGCGGGTTCGATGGCGTCGCCAAACCCCTCGGGGTGGAGCTGACCGGGCCGGTGGCGAAATCCGTTGCACGCGGGTATCACCTGTACGCATTGCCGACCACGGCCGCCAAGGTGCGGGTCGCCACCGATTGGCTCTATGCATCAGTGCTGCCGACGCGAGTGGTGAACTTGAACCAGGTGCGTCCCGAGGACGCGCTCATCGCCAAGGCGCAGGGTGTGGATCTGTACTGACTCGGGGGCGGTACTCGATCGAACCGGGCTGGTGGGGGTTATGCCCTGCAGGTGACGGCCGCCAATTCAGAGATTGCGGACGCGGACGCAGACGTCTTGATATATCGAGAGCAGATCAGCCCCCGACGATTCCGTGGTCGCGCGGCTGACCCACTCGTCGAACGCCGACCGCAAAGCGAGTTGCGCGACCTCGAGAATCAGCCGAACGTGTGACCGGACCTCTTTGCCGTACTCGGTCTCGAGCAGCGCCGAGAGGCGCTGGGAATTGTCCGAGCACCGGCCGACCACCGCGGCACTCAGGCTGGGATTCGAGCAGACGAGCTTCTGGATGCGTGCAATGGTGCGGGCGACTTCACTCTGCTCGTCGCGGAATCCCTCGATGACCGCGGTGAACGCGGCCTCCGCGTCGGCGAGCGAGAACTCGGTGGGGTCTGCGGCGACCACGCAGGCCCGTAACGCTTCATCGAATCCGTACATGTCGAAGAGCACCGACTCTTCTTTTGTGGTGAAGTATCTGAAGAACGTCCGTGCGGACACTCCGGCATCTCGGGCGATCTCGTCGACTGTCGTCACCTCGAAACCCTGTCGCTCGAACAGGGTGAGCGCTGCCTGCTGGATCTCGTGCAGTGTCCTGGTGCGTCGCCGGGCCCGCAGATCGGTGGGGGCCTCTGGTGCTGACGTGGCTGGCATGTCACGAGGGTATCCGCCCCGGCCGAGGTTGTCGTCAGTCGGTGACAATGTGGCAGTCACTGCCACTTGGTATATGCTGCTGAAGTTCTGCACGGCTATGAGGGGAATGTGATCGTGACCGAGGATGCAATGGTCGACACCAAGGTGGGTGGTGCCGATGCTCAGAAGGCCGCGAACCCTGTTCTGCTGATCGGGTTGCTGTTGATCGCGACCTTCGTCGTGATCCTCAACGAGACGATCCTGAGTGTCGCCCTACCCACGCTGATGGTGGACCTCGAGATCACCGCATCGACGGCGCAGTGGCTGACCAGCGGCTTCCTGTTGACGATGGCCATCATCATCCCCACCACGGGCTTCATTTTGCAGCGCTTCCACATGCGCACCGTGTACATCGCGGCGATGAGCGCGTTCACCGTCGGCACCCTGGTCGCGGCGCTCGCACCAGGATTCGAGGTGCTGATGGTGGCCCGCGTGATCCAGGCCGGCGGCACCGCACTGATGATCCCGTTGCTGATGACCACCATCCTGAACGTGGTCCCCGAGCACTCGCGCGGTCGGACCATGGGCCTGGTGTCCATCGTGATCTCCGTGGCACCCGCGATCGGACCCACGGTGTCCGGGCTGATCCTCGAGTCGTTCGACTGGCGTGCGATGTTCTGGATCGTCCTCCCGATCGCCGCAGCGGTCCTCGTGCTGGGTGGACTCTTCGTCCGTAACGTCACCGAGCCCCGCAAGGCCCATCTCGACTTCATCTCGGTCCCGTTGTCGGCACTCGGTTTCGGTGGCTTGGTCTACGGCCTGAGCAGTATCGGTGAATCGGCGGCCGGGCACGCGCCGGTCCCGCCGTGGGTCCCCTTGGTGATCGGTGCCGTTGCGCTCGTCCTCTTCGTGATCCGGCAGCAGCGGCTCGTGAGTCGCGGGTTCGCACTACTCGATCTGCGGACCTTCAAGGTCGCCTCGTTCCGTCTGGCGGTCGGTCTGATGGGTGGTCTGATGCTGACCCTGTTCGGCGCCCTGATCCTGCTGCCCCTCTACCTGCAGAACGTGCTCGACAAGAGTGTGCTGACCACCGGCCTGGTCCTACTGCCGGGCGGTCTCGTCATGGGACTGCTGGCACCCGGTGTCGGGGCGCTGTTCGACCGCTGGGGCGCCCGTCCACTGGTGCTGCCGGGCACGATCGCGATGAGCGTGGGCACCTGGCTACTGGCCACCCTGAACACCACCTCGTCGCTGGCCCACGTGATCGGTGCGCACGTCATCCTCAGTGCGGGTATCGCGTTCGCCCTGACACCGCTGATGACCTCGGCCCTGGGCTCGCTTCCGCCGGAACTCTATTCACACGGCAGCGCGACAGTGAGTACGGTCCAGCAGGTCGCGGGTGCCGCAGGTACCGCACTGTTCATCACCCTGATGACCCGCGGAACCACGTCGTCGGTGAGCGATGGCGCCGACGATGTCACAGCGTACTCAGACGGCACCCACCTCGCGTTCATGGTTGCCGGGGTGCTGTCGGTGGTGCTCATCCTGGCCGCGACGATGGTCAAGTCGACAAAGAAAACCGGCGCCGACATCTCGCAGTAGTCGGCGCCGGTTCTCGGCTTTGGAGGGTGCCTGTGGTTCAGGCCTTGTCGGCGCGTTCGGCCTGACGCTTTTCCTTCTCCGCGTCGGCGAGCTTTTCCACCCGATCGGCCTGCGCCCGGGTAGCCGCCGCGTCATCGCGCTTGGCGGCGGCGTCCTTTTGCTTGGACGCAGCTGCAGCGGTTGCCTGATGCTCGGCGGCACGGATCTTCGCCTGCTCGTCGCGCTTGGCGGCGTCGACCGACTTCTTGCGCTGGGCCGCGACTTCGTCAGCTTGCTTCTTGGCGGCAGCGGTGCGCTCGGCCGCAGTCTTCTCGGCTTCCTGCTGGCGCTGCTCGGCGGTCTGGCGTGCTTCGGCGACTTCCTGCTCTTTCGCCTCGCGTGCCTCTTTCTGCTCTGCGACAGCCTTCTCGCGCTTCGCCTTCAGTTCGGCGTCGGCGGCCTGACGTTTGGCTTCCGCCTCGGCATCGAGCTCTGCGGCCGCGGCCAGGGCATCACTGCGTTCGGTGAGCGCGGTCCCGCGCTTGGCCAGTGTGGAGTCGCCGAGGACGCCTCCAACAGTGGCATCGAGCGTTCCCAGCGAACGCTCGTAGAACAACCGGGCGGGAGCCTCGGGATCCCACTTGGATACGACTTGATCTTCGATGAACTGCAGCGGGAAGCGGGCAATCCGGTAGTTGAAACGTAGAACTGCGAACGGAATAGCGGTGACACTCATCAGTGGCTCCTGGTGGTTGTGGTTGGTCAGGGCAGGTCGGCTTCGTTGGACAGGCGTTCGGTCTGACGCCTGATCCGGTCGGCCTCGGCCTGGGCGCTGGTTGCTTCCGCCGTGGTCTCTCGGTGTTCGTCCGCCGCTTCGGCGACCTCCCGCGCCGCGTCGGTGACCTCTTCGCGTTCAGCCGCCTGCGCCTGAGCAACCTCGCGCTCGGCGTCGATCTCGGCCTGGGTCTTCTTGCGCGCGGCTTCCTGGACGCCGGCCTGTTCCGCAGCGTGCTTCTGGGCGGCCGCGCGCGCGTCCACCTCGTTCTTCACGCCCCCGGCTTCGACGCTGACCTCGGTGCGTTCCTTGGCGCTCTCGAGCTTTGCCTCGTTCTCCTCGGCACGCGCTTGCGCGGCCTCGGCATCGGCGACGGCTTCGACGCTGTTGGCCTTCTTCCGCTCGCTCGCCTGTGTCTGTTCGAGCTGTCCCTCGGCGGTCAGGGAATCATTGCCGATCACGGCACCGGCGACTTCTTTGGCCTTGCCCTTCACCGAATCGATCAAGCCCTTGCGTGCCTGGTCAGCCTTGTTGTGCTCCGTCATGTTCAGTCCCCTCTCGACAGCAATCTCGTCAGCTCGCGTTGAGCGCGCAGTTCTGATGTCTGACCCAGTGGTTCCACCGGTAGAACGTGTTCAAACGCAGATGTGACGGGCAACTCCGCCGCCGCCGACCTGCAGAACGTCCGTTGTGCGATCTGCGAGTAGGCAGGGCTGCCGATCGGTGATGGGTTCATCGGGTGGGGCGTCCGCATCGTGGGATCATCGTCTGGGCGGTGATCCCAGGACTTCCGGCTTCGTCTCGTAGGTGCCGATTCGACCGCGGTCGACGCCGGGCCTGTGCTCGACTGGTCACGGGACTTCGAGTCCATCCCCGCCGAGGACGTTGACGTCACAGCACGGAAAGAGGACGCATGACTGCTCAGACCCTGTTCATCGACGGAACGTGGGAGGCTGCGGCCGACGGTGGCACCCGAGACATCGAGTGCCCGGCAGATCGAACTCTTGTGGGAACCGTCAGCGAGGCCTCCCGCGGCGACACCGAACGTGCCATCGCCGCGGCGCGCAGAGCCTTCGATGACGGCCGCTGGTCGTCGGTGCCTGCACCCGACCGCGGGGCCTTCCTCCTGCGGGTGGCCGGTGCCCTGCGTGAACGCAAGGCCGAGTTCGCGCGTGCGGAATCGTTGGATACCGGTAAGCGTCTGGTGGAGTCGGAGATAGACATCGACGACATCACCGCGTGCTTCGAGTACTTCGGTCGCGCGGCCGCCCAGGACGCCGGCCGCCTGGTGGATGCGGGCAGCGACACCGTCATCAGCCGCGTTCAGTACGAACCGGTCGGCGTCTGCGGCATGATCACGCCCTGGAACTATCCACTGCTACAAGCCGCCTGGAAAATGGCGCCCGCGCTGGCCGCCGGGTGCTCGTTCGTTCTCAAACCCGCGGAATTGACCCCGCACACCGCGATCCTGATGATGCAGGTCTTCGACGACCTCGGTCTGCCTGCCGGGGTGGCGAACCTCGTCACCGGCGCGGGCCCGGGCGCGGGCGCGCCGCTCTCGGAACACCGCGACATCGACATGGTCTCGTTCACCGGGGGACTGGTCACCGGAAAGGTCATCGCCGCGGCGGCAGCGGCCACCGTGAAGAAGGTGGCTCTCGAACTCGGAGGCAAGAATCCGAACGTCATCTTCGCCGACGCAGACTTCGACGCCGCGGTGGACAACGCCCTCAACGGAGCTTTCGTGCATTCCGGGCAGGTGTGTTCGGCAGGCGCCCGAATCGTGGTGCAGGACAGCATCGCCGAGAAGTTCACCGACGCACTCGTCGCCCGGGCCGAGCAGATTCGGCTCGGCGGGCCGTTCGACGACAACGCCGAGACGGGTCCACTGATCTCGGCTGCACACCGCGACAAGGTGGACGCCTATATCCGTAAGGGCGTCGCCGAAGGTGCCCGCCTGCGGTGTGGCGGCACATTCGGTACCGGTATATCCGGGGATTCCGACCTCGACGCGGGGTATTACTACACGCCGACGATCCTCGACCAGGTCCGCGGCGGGATGTCGGTGGTCGTCGACGAGGCGTTCGGTCCGGTGGTCACCATCGAGACGTTCACCGACGAAGAAGACGCCGTCGCGATCGCGAACGACACCGACTACGGCCTCGCCGGGGCGGTGTGGAGCCAGGACGCCGGCAAAGCCCAACGCGTCGCGAATCGGTTGCGGCACGGCACGATCTGGATCAACGATTATCACCCCTACCTGCCTCAGGCCGAGTGGGGAGGCTTCGGTCACTCCGGTGTCGGTCGCGAACTCGGCCCGACCGGTCTCGACGAGTATCGCGAGGCCAAGCACGTCTACCAAAACATCGCACCCGCGGTCACCGGTTGGTTCGACAACAACTCTCAGGAGAGCATCTGATGAGCACCGAGCAGACATACGACTATGTGGTGATCGGCGGCGGGTCTGCCGGATGCGCTGTCGCCGCGAGATTGTCGGAGGACCCATCGGTCAGCGTGGCGCTGATCGAGGCCGGGCCGGACGACCGCGACGTCCCGGAGGTCCTGCAGCTCGACCGCTGGATGGAATTGCTCGAATCCGGTTACGACTGGGACTATGTCGTCGAACCGCAGGAGAACGGGAACTCGTTTCTGCGACATGCGCGGGCCAAGGTGATGGGCGGATGTTCGTCGCACAATTCGTGTATCGCGTTCTGGCCGCCCGCCGAGGACATCGACGACTGGGAATCGGTCCACGGCGCCACGGGCTGGAACAAGGCGGCGGTCTGGCCGCTGGTCAAGCGTTTGGAAACCAATGAGGACGCCGGACCCGATCACCCGCACCACGGGGACAGCGGCCCCGTGCACCTGATGAACGTCCCTCCGGCCGATCCCTGCGGCGTGGCCCTGCTCGAGGCCTGCGCGCAGGCAGGCCTGCCCACCACCAAGTTCAACACCGGCTCCACAGTGGTGCAGGGCGCCAACTTCTTTCAGATCAACAGGCGAGGCGACGGGACCCGCTCGTCGTCGTCCGTCTCCTACATCCATCCGATCTCCGACCGTCCGAACTTCACCCTGCTCACCGGACTGCGGGCCAAGAAGCTGATCTTCGACGAGCGACGGTGTGTCGGCGTCGAGGTGGTGGACGGACAGTTCGGTCGCACGCACGTCGTCCGGGCGAACGCCGAAGTGGTGCTCTCGGCGGGCGCGGTCGACTCCCCGAAGTTGTTGATGCTCTCCGGAATAGGGCCGGCAGAACACCTACGGGAGATCGGGATCGACGTACTCGTCGACTCGCCCGGCGTCGGGTCGAACCTGCAGGATCACCCCGAGGGGGTCATCTCATGGGAGGCGAAGCGGCCGATGACCGAGACCTCCACGCAGTGGTGGGAGATCGGGATCTTCGACACCGTCGACGCGGGCCGTGATCGCCCCGACCTGATGATGCACTACGGCTCGGTGCCGTTCGACATGCATACGGTGCGGCAGGGTTATCCGACCTCGGAGAACGTGTTCGTGCTCACCCCGAACGTCACGCACGCCCGGTCTCGTGGCACTATCCGGTTGCGCACCAGAGACTTTCGGGACAAGCCTCTTGTCGATCCGAAGTACTTCACGGACCCGGATGGCTACGACATGCGCATCATGATCGCCGGGATCCGGCGTGCACGTGAGATCGTGGCGCAACCTGCGATGGCGGAATGGGCCGGCGACGAACTCTTCCCCGGCATTGGCGTGCAGTCCGACGAGGACCTCGCCGAGTACATCCGGCTGACCCACAACACCGTCTATCACGTCGCGGGGAGTGTTCGGATGGGCGCGGTCTACGACGACGAGTCACCGCTTGACCCCGAACTCCGGGTCAAAGGCGTCGACGGCCTCCGCGTCGCCGACGCCTCCGTGTTTCCCGAGCACACCACCGTCAACCCGAACATCACGGTCATGATGGTCGGCGAGCGGTGCGCCGATCTGATCAAGGCCACGCGAGACTAGGGAGTTCCGCGCTCACGTCCGGAGGCGGCGTCGGCAACGGCCGAATCACCGTCGCGCAGTTCGAGCTCTGCGAGAAACGGATCGACCGCGTCCTCGATCGCCCGGTTGTACCGCTCCGGCTGCTGCCCAGGATTCGCGTGCCCGGTCCCGGGCATACGAACAACCAGCAGGCGTCCGTCGGGGCCGCCGGTGAGGTCGAAGAGCGCCCGTTGGCTGTAGTCGACGTCGACCACCGGATCAGCTTTGCCGAAGGCCGGCCGGAGGAAGATGAACGCGGGATTGTTTGTGTCGTCGGAGGTCAGGGTCTCGAGGTCGTCCTGAGCGCCGGAGGCGACGATCGCCCGGAACTGGGATTCGATCAGACCGTTGCTGGCGGTGTTCTTCGAGAGGATCTTCTTGTGCAGCACCTCGTCGACAACCCGGGTGAGCTCGCCCACGTCCACGAAGCGATTGTGGCCGGACGACGGGAACAGGTAGCGATCCTTGCGTGCCACGGTCTCGACCAACAGGCGCAGTGATCGACTCTCTCGGGCTCCGGGTAGCCAGCCCATCCAGCGCAGCATGTCTTCCCCGGCATCTCGGCTCCGCGCGCGGACGGCGTGCAGATTGATCGGAGTGCAGTCGAGCACCACGGCCTGCAATTCGAGGTCGGTGTCTTCGGCGATGTGCTCGGCGACCTCGAGGGCGATGATCCCGCCCATACTGTGGCCGGCCAGCACAATTCGATCGACTCCTTCACGCAGGGCGTGCTGGGCGATGATCCTGCTGATCACCGCGGTGTCCAGACCGGAGTTGTCGTACTGCACCGCCCAGACCTGACCGATCCTGGTGAACGAGGGCAACGCTGTGGCGGTGGCGCTTGCGTCGAGATTGCCGAGACCGACGAGATCGACGACTGCGGTGTCCTGATCCAGCGGGTCCTGCGCGTCGTAGATGTGGTGTACCTGCGGCCGCGTCGACGCCAGCCGGGCGCGCTCGGGTGCGACGTCGTACACCCAATACTGAGTGCACACGATCGCCACGGCCAGCAGCGCGACACCGAGCCGCAACACTGAGCGGCGAGGTCCGCCTTTGTTCACTCGGGACTCGCGCAGCCGTTCTTTGCGGCGGTCATCGTCCCATTCGGTGACCGGCCGCTGAGCAGGGCGCAGGTCGGAAGCCATTGCCTCCAGTCTAGGCGCGCGTGGGCTCCACCGAGGTGGGCGTCGAATCGTCTGATGGCCAACACATCACGCTCACCGGCTTCGCGGGTGACCTTCGGCAACCGGCAGATTTGGCCGCTGCCAATACAGTGGCCCCATGACAGATGGTTGCTGTTCGCCGAGCCGCGGCCCGGCCGAGGGTGAATCCGCCGCTGCTCTGCCCCCGCGCGCGAACCCGATGGTGTCCGATTCACTGACCACCGTGCCGGCACAGACGTTCCGGATGGGCGATGACTCGCAGTGGGCGTATCCCGCGGACGGGGAGGGGCCCGTGCACGAGGTGTCGCTGTCTGCGTTCCGGCTCGACCGGTACGCGGTGTCCAATGCGCGCTTCGCCGAGTTCATCGCCGCGACCGGATGGCGTACCGACGCGGAGAAGTACGAGTGGTCGTTCGTCTTCGCCGGCTTCTTACCCGCTGACTTCCCGCCCACCCGCGGGGTCGAGGGCACCCCGTGGTGGCGGCAGGTGTTCGGTGCGGATTGGAAACACCCAGAGGGTCCACAGTCCGACATCGACGGCCGGCCGGATCATCCGGTGGTCCACGTCTCGTGGAACGATGCCCGCGCGTTCTGTGCCTGGTCGGGGACCCGGTTGGCGACCGAGGCCGAGTGGGAAGCGGGCGCGCGCGGCGGGCTGCGCGGCATGCCGTTTCCGTGGGGTGACGAACTCGAACCCGCGGGTACGCACCGGATGAATGTCTTCCAGGGCGTGTTCCCCGGCGAGAACACCGCGGCGGACGGGTTCCTCGGCACCGCTCCGGTCGACGCGTATGAGCCGAACGGGTACGGGCTGCACAACATGACGGGCAACGTGTGGGAGTGGTGTGCCGATTGGCGCGACCTCGCGTACTACGCGACCTCGCCCGCGCAGAATCCCACCGGACCGGCCACCGGGTCGGAGCGTATCCAGCGCGGGGGGTCGTACCTGTGCCACGCGTCGTACTGCCGGCGATACCGGGTGTCGGCGCGGATCGGCAGTGCGCCCGACAGCTCGTCGGGCAACGTCGGGTTCCGGGTCGCTGCCGACGTCTGACCCGGTCAGTGGGTGAGGTACACCTTGATGATGGTGATGATCGTCGCCACGGCCGCCACGCCGACCCCGGATGCGATGGTGCGCCAGGACACTGTGCTCGACTGCAATCGCTCGACCACCAGGCCGAGAAATCCGATCCGGAGGATGATGACCGCCGCCGCGCACAGCTGGGCGCCGGGTGGGTCGAACAACTCGATCACCTCGAACGACCCGATCAGCAGGATGATGAACGGCAGCGTCCCGGACGTGATGATGGGCAGCGCGTCGCGTAGTGCCGCAGCGAAATCCATCTTCGACGGCCCCGGGCCTTCGGCCTCGCCGGGCCGTCGTGCGGTGACACCGTGGGACAACCACTCGGCGAAGAGATGGGCGAAGAACGTCGACAACGTGGTTCCGAGTACGAGCCATGCCGCCTCGCGTTCCTCGACTGCGCGTGACTCGGACACCACCACGACCGACAGCACGAGGATGTTGCCGTAGGCGAACGCCGATATCCGGCGGGCGGCGCGAGCGGGTGGCAATCTGCGGCCACCGTCGCGGCGGGTCAACGACGTGAAAAACCCGGGTTCTCTCACGATCTGGTGGTCCTTCTCGTCCGAGTGCTGCTGTGGCGAGGACGCGTACTGCCGCCCCGGTTGATGTCGACACATCCTACAAAGGCCGGGCCGGTACCCGCGCAGTATTGTCGGTGCGCGGCGCCCCGTGTTGTTCGTGCGAGCTTGTGTTGTTCGTGCGAGCCCGTGTTGTCGCAGGGTGTCCGTATCATCGCGCCATGGACCCCGATGTCGCTCGCGAAGCTCTATCGACCGAGCGTTCCGAGGCCGCGGAGCTGATCGAGACGATGTCGGTTCGCCTCCGGTCGGTGGTCGAGGCCGGTGCCGGCGAGAGCTCTGACGACGAGCATGATCCGGAAGGATCGACTTTGGCGTTCGAGCGTGGCCAGCTCGTCGCGCAGATCGAGAGATCGAAGGCACTGGTTCTCGACATCGACGCTGCCCTGCTCCGGGTGGACGGCGGGACGTACGGAATCTGTGAACGGTGTGGATCCGCGATCGCCGAGGCCCGACTGGAGGCACTTCCCGCAGCGCGGCTGTGCATCATCTGCGCTTCAGCGGCGGACTCATCGCGGCGCTGGGGGATACGCTGACGCCCGGAGCCTTGCGGCGACGCGCCGCGACACCATCCGCGGAAAAGGGGGATCATGAGCACGTATCAGAAAATTGCAGCAGTGGTGAACACGGGATTCGGGGTCGTCGCGCGTATTCCCGTGCTCGACAAGATCATCGGCAAAGCGATCACCACCATCACCTACACCGGTCGCAAATCGGGCAAGACCTTCTCCATCCCGGTCGCGTACAAACGTTCCGGCGACGACGTGATCATCGGGGTCGCGATGCCCGACAAGAAGACCTGGTGGCGCAACTTCTCAGGCGATGGCGCACCGATCTCGATCGAGCTCGACGGCGTCGACCGCCCGGGGCACGGGGTGAGCCGCCGCAACGACAAAGGCCAGGTGTCGGTGAAGGTGACACTGGATTCGTCCGTCTGAGAAAAGCTTTACCCGCCAGGTAATCGCCGAGCTGGGCTCGGGCGGGGCAGCCTTGTCTCATGGACTACGGGGTGCAGGAGCTCAGACCAGATCCGAGACAGCCGGCGCTGCTGCGACACGCGTATGTTGTCGCGGCCGCCGGACGTATCGCGTGGGGCGGTGCCGCGCTCGTGTCGCCGGGAGCGAATCTACGCGCTGCCGGGGTCGGCGAACTCCAGACGCCGGAGGTGATCTACCTGACGAGGGTGTTCGGCGCCCGTGCACTGGCCATCGGAGTCGGTTACCTCCGGGGAGATCCACCGGCGCGAGCGCGGTGGCAACGGCTCGGGCTTCTGGTCGATTCTCTCGACACGATCAGCGGGCTCACTGCTCTGCGAACAATTGACGACGCACCGCGGCGCCGTGCGGCTTCGCTCCTGGTGGCCATCACCGGCGCTTATGCGGCACTAGGGGTTGCCGGTTCGGTCTACGCATTGCTGTCCGAACGCCCCTGAAAACCGGCCTATACGAAGGCTTCGAGGGAAGATATCCCCCGGAGCTCCCGTATAGACCGGTTTTCAGGGCGCCGGATCAGTTGAACGTGCAGCCGTTGAGCGGCTTGTCTGCGAAACGGTCCAGCAGGTAGTCGATCACCCCGTTGGTGACGATGCCGTCGATGACCTCGGGCCCGAAGTGGTTGGGAATGACCAATCCCGGTCCTATCGGGGGTAGTTCGTTGGTACGGAAGGTGACGTCGGCGCCGTCCTCGCACCAGCCCGTGGCGAGTGCCTTCACCTGGTTGTGAGGAATGGTGTCGTCGTTGATGCCGGCGGTGAGCAAGACGGGTGTGCTCGGCGTCAGCGTTCCGATTCGTTGCTGCTCGAAAATGGGTGCGGCCTCGGGGATGGTCTCGAGATTCGCCAGTAATGATCGGCCGTCTCTGGTCAGCGAGCTGGTCCGCAGGAAGGGATGTTTGATGATCACATCGCCTATGCACTCCGTGCTGAGTTGATCCAGCATCACCTGACCCGCCGGTGATGTGCGTTCGCGCAGGGGCTCTTCCAGGTTCGGATGCCGAGCGACGAATCCGTTGATGGCGAAGCCGATCGCACCCCCGATCAGGTTTCCATCGATCTTGGTCAGCACGGCGAGTAGATCGGCAGGCGGCGCGCCCGACCAGGTCCCCTTGAGGTTCAGCTCGGGTGCGTACGTCGGCTGTAGTTCGGCTGCGGCGGCTGTGGCACCACCACCCTGCGAGTAGCCCCAGAACGCGATCGGCGTCTGCGGTCCGGTGCCGCTGATCGCGTTCGCGGCCCGTGCTGCGTCGAGGACCGCGTGGGCCTCTTCGATGCGGTTGACGTACGTGTGAACGCCCGGGGTGCCCAGCCCGATGTAGTCGGTGACAAAGACCCTTGCTCCCAACGCGTTCCACCTCGCCGCCGCGGGGGCTTCCTGATTCGCGGACAGGGACAGCTGATCGGGGTCCAGGAGCAGGCCGGTGGAAAATGCCAGGGAGGGCGCGCAGTGGTCGCCTTGGCCCATGGTGCCGGGTGCGATCACGATGGTGGGCCGCTCGCCTGAGCCCTGCCACGGTTGGGTCGAGTCGATGAATGTTCCGGTCACCACGGTGGGATCCCCGGTCTCCAGCTGCGAGGTGTACATCACCCGCTTCGCCGAGCCCGGCCACGGACCGTTGAGTCCGGGGACGGACACGAGCAGCGGCATCGGTTCGGTGCGAACCACCGAACCGGGTGTGCTCGAGACTGCCGTGGGCGGTTGATAGAACTCGGTCACCGGTGCCGCGGTCGCCTGCGGGACTGCGGCGTTGAGACCGACAGCGGTCGCGACCGAGAGCAACACGGCGAGTGCGCCTGCTCGGCCGCGCCGGCGACGTGGCGACCGGTTGTAGTTCGAATCATCGTTGGTCATGGTGCTTCCTGTCCGCGGTCAGCTGGTGCAGATGGTGCTCGATCACGCAGGGCCGTCATATCGCGACACCTACGTCGCGGACGACGATCTGGTCGAGTGCACGTTCGGCCACCGCAGCGATGGTCATCGAGGGGTTGCAGGCCGCAGAGTTCCCAGGCATCAGGGCGCCGTCGAGAACGTACAACCCGGGTTGGCCCTGTACCCGGCCCTCGAGGTCGCAGACCGATCCCATGCTCGCGCCACCGAGGGGATGCCAGGTGGAGGGGAACGCCAGGTTGGTATCGGTGAGAATGCCCGCGGGTCCGGCGATCTTGCGCACGGCGGGTCCGATGTGACCGTTCTGGATGGCCGAATCGGCGTCCGTCGGCCAGCGCAGGCGGGCGTCGTCGGCGGCGGAGTCGTAGTAGAACCGGCCACGCCCTCGGCTGACCCCGTATCCGACCATCATCGTGCTCCGGGCGTCGAACGACAGCGGTGGCACGGAGGCCTGGATGACGGTGAACGCGGATTCCGGGTCGTCCCAGTTCTTGCTGCCGTAGACGACCGGACCGCCCTGTGGTGCACCGAATTCGGTCTCCAGGTTGGTCCAGACATAGATCCGGTCGGCGTTGGAACCCCAGTTGCCGCCCAGATCGTCCGGCATGTCGGGGATCTGACCTTTGGCGGCGGCGCGCATCAGCAGTTTGGTGGTGTTCATGCTGCCCGCGGCCATGATCAGCGCCTTGGTGGTCAGGATCTTGTTCTCGAGCACCTGTCCGGAGGTGTCCGTCCGTTCGACGTGGACGATCCATCGGCCGTCCTTGGCCCGCTCGACATCGGTGACCTGATGCAGCGTCTGCACCGTCGCGAGACCGGTCGCCTCCGCTGCGGCGATGTAGGTGACGTCCACCGAGTGCTTGCCGCCGTTGTTGACCCCGAGTGCACCGGACCCGTTCGAATACGACGGCTTCATCTTGCCCGCCACCTCGTCGAGGGCGAAGTTCCAGTCGATCGGCATCGGGATCTTCGACACCGGGAGCCCGGCTCGCCTGACGTTGTCGGCGAACACTCTCGGCGCCCGATAGTTCGGGCTGGCGATCAACTCGTCCGGAGCGACCTGCAGCTGCAGCATGCGGGCGACACGCGGGTAGTGGACCCGGTTCATCAGCGCCCAGTCGAGCTCCTGAGGGAAGTGTGCGTTGAACACGGCTTCCGCGGGTTGCAACGTCATTCCCTGATAGACCAGGGACCCGCCACCGACGCCTGCTGCGCACAACGTCGTCATGTTGTCGCCGACAACAGCTTCGAGGAGCCCGACGTAGGGGTCGAACACCGCGGGCCTGCCGAAGAGCTGCGGGGCGGACTTGTGCCAGAGAATGCGCTTGTCCGGGGCGGTGGCGTCGGGGAAGGTGTTGGCGTTCGGGCCAGTGCGCCAGCGCTTTCCGCGCTCGAGGACCGTCACCGGAACACCGGCCTCGGCCAGGCGCAGCGCCGCGACACCGCCGCCGAAGCCGGACCCGATGACCACCGCACGGTGGTCTTCGCGGGTCAACGGGATCGTGGCGGGATTCGGCGCCGCCTGTGCAAGCACCCGGGACCCGGCCAGCGCAACCCCCGCGGCGGCCGCACCGGTCAGAAAGGTGCGGCGTTTGATGACAGAAATGACATGACCCCCATTGGCTGTCGCGATTCGCTGCGTTCGGAGACCCCTGCGGCCCCGACCCTCACAGCGTGCTCAAACCTAGACACTCTGGGTGGACAGTGTCAAGAATTACTCGACGAACCTGTTGTGCCCGGTGTCACGGCAAGCGGTTACGGATATGAGGGCAGCGCAGGCCCGAGCCAGCGCGTCAGGAAGCGTCGTAGATCGTCATCGGAATGGATCGCCTCGTCGTCGAACAGCACGACGGACAGTCCCAGTCGCAGCGCGATCTCGACGATGTCGTCGAGATCCGCCTTCACTGCGGCGTTGCGTTCGGCCAGGGGTGAGAGGAGTTCGTGCGCAATGGGTCTTGCGCGGGTCATCATCCCGGTGTCGAAGACGGGATTGCCCTCACCGGCCGTCCAGAGCGTGGCGAGGAGTTGATCGTCGCGGACGAGCGCGCGACCGCTGACGATCAGTTCGACGACGTATTCGACCGGTGACTCGATCGATTCCATTCGAGACCGGATGGCGGACAGGATCTCCAGCGCGACTCCGGCGATCGCCTGCGACACCAGGTCCTCACGCGACCCGAAGATCGAGTAGACGGTCTGTCGTGAGACCCCGGCGGCCGACGCGACCGCCGCAATGTTCACCGCCTCGAATCCGCCGGTCCCGATCAGGCCGAGGGTGGCGTCGAGGATTTTCTGGCGCGACCGCATCCGGTCATTATCAACCACGTCGGGCCGGGTGAGAGGATGGTCGCGTGGATGTGCGGGTGCGAAACAACGTGACGATCACCGGGGCGGACGACGCCCCGACCGTGATGCTTGCGCACGGATTCGGATGTGACCAGCATCTGTGGCGCCTGGTCGCTCGGCAGCTGGAGCCGCACTTTCAGGTGGTCATGTTCGATCACGTGGGGTCTGGTTCGTCCGATCCGGCGGCCTGGGACGCGCAGCGCTATGCCTCACTCGACGGCTATGCGCAGGACGTTCTCGAACTCGTCCGAGTCCTGGATCTACATGATGTCGTGTTCGTCGGTCACTCGGTGGCCGCGATGATCGGGGTACTGGCCGTGGCGTCGGATGCAAGCCGCTTCTCGAAGTTGGTGCTGCTGACGCCGTCACCGCGCTACCTCGACGACGAGGGGTACCGCGGCGGTTTCACCGGTCCCGACATTGATGAACTGCTCGAATCCCTGGAGAGCAACTATCTGGGTTGGTCGCGGCAGATGGCCCCGGTGATCATGGGAACCCCGGAGCGTCCGGAACTCGGCGACGAACTGACCGATAGCTTCTGCCGCACCGATCCGTCTCGCGCCCGCGTGTTCGCGCGCACCACGTTCTTGTCCGACAACCGGGCAGACCTCGGCCGCGTGAGGGTGCCCACCCTGGTGATCGAATGTGCTCACGACTCGCTGGCTCCTCGCGAGGTCGGTGCCTACGTCCACGAGCACATCGCCGGGAGCCAATTGGTCACCCTCGATGCCACCGGACACTGTCCGCAGCTCAGCGCGCCCGACGCAACCGCGGACGCGATTGCGGTCTTCGCCAGGTGATCGCCGGCGAGGGTGGTTCCGACGAGCTCGAAGACCTCTTCGAAAACGCGCCGTGCGGCTTCCTGTCGATGTCGCCGGAGGGCCGCATCATCAAGGTCAACACAACCTTGTGCGGGTGGTTGGACCGTCCGTCGAGTTCGCTGATCGGTGCACCGTTCACCACGATCCTGAGCGCCGGTGGCCGGATCCACTACGAAACCCACTTCCGGCCGGTGCTGCAGATGAGCGGACATCTCGACGCTATTTCGGTCGATCTGGTGCGCGCCGACGATTCGCGGCTGCCGGTCTTCGTCGATGCGAACGCGAAGACCGACGCGGCCGGCAACGTGGTCCTGATCCGGGTGACCGTGCAGGATGCCCGCGAAAGGCGCTCGTACGAGAAGGAACTCCTCTCCGAACGGCGCCGGGCCGAGCACGAGCGTGCGCGGGTGGGGGTTCTTGCCGCCACCCTGCAGCGAGCCATGCTGCCCCCGTCCCTGTCGCCTCCGGATGGGTTGGAAGCCGCTGCGTACCACCTCCCGGCCTCGGACGACGATGTCGGTGGCGACTTCTACGACCTGTTTCCGCTGTCGTCCACGCAGTGGGGATTCTTCCTGGGCGACGTGTCGGGCAAGGGTGCCGGAGCGGCGGCGGTGACGTCGCTGACCCGCTACACCCTGCGCTCCGCTGCGGTGTATGACGCCGATCCGATTGCGGTGCTACACAACCTCGACACCGTCTTGAGCCACGAATACCACGGGGACGACCCCCACTTCTGCACTGTGATCTTCGGGGTGCTGACCGCACGCGAGGGCAAGGCCGACCGCAGCGGGGGATGGGACGTCGAACTGGCCAGTGGCGGCCACCCACCGGCGCTGCTGTTGCGGGCCGATGGCACGGCGCGACACATCAGCACCGCGGGTGGTCAGTTCGTCGGAATACTCTCCGAGGCCAAATTCGTCTCTGCGCGAGTTCAACTCGGTGCCGGAGACACCCTGGTGCTCTACACCGACGGGCTCACCGAGGCCCGTACCGGCGTCGGCACCCAGCGGTACGACGACGATGGTGCGCTGCTGGAGTTCGCGAAGGCACAGGCCCCGGCATCAGCCGCCGATATCGTGGCGGCGCTGCAGCGACTACTCGCCGGTTTCGGTTCGGGTCTCGATGACGACACCGCGATACTCGCAGTGGGTGTGCCGACCGATCTGTGAATCCGGCTGTACTCGACGAGTGGCATGCGTGTTTGCGGGCGTAACCTGGGCCGATGACCTCCAAGAAAGAGCATCCCGAATCCGGCGAGCCCACCGAAGAGCCCAAGGGCGGGCGACCGGGGCCTGTCGACGAGGGCGGCACAGGCGGCATGGCGACCCGCGAGGTCGCGCCGGAGATCGTGCACAAGAAGGACAGAAAAGACTGACAGCTGCCCCGACGGCATCACTGCGTCAAGGGGTACGCAGTAGCGTTCCCTCATGACTCAAGCGCTCGCGTCGGTGGTGGAATCCGGCGCCGCCCGGATCCGGTCGGTCCCGGGTGGTTCGCTGGTCCTGCAGATCGTGTCGGATCTCGCCCGCAGCGAGATCGCCGACCGGGCGATGACCCTTGCGGGACAGGCCTTCACCTCGATTCTCCCGGTGATGATCCTGCTGTCCGCGATCCCGGGCAAGGGCGTTCTCGACGACGCGCTCGAGGGGTACGATCTCACCTCCGGCGACCTGGCGCTCGGATCCTCGGGGACGCAGGATGCCGCCGTGACCTTTGGGGTGATCGGCGCGGTGATGACCCTCGTGAGCGCCACCTCGTTCTCACGCGCCCTGGACCGGATGTACTCCCGGGTCTGGGGCGTGCCGCGGCTGTCCCTGAAACAGAGCTGGCGTTGGCTGGTCGTCATCGTCGCTGTTGCGATCGGTGTGGCGATCCAGACAGTCCTGCCCTCGCTCCGCGACGTCTGGTCGATCCGCGCGGCCGTCGACTTCGGTATCGAGCTGGCGCTCGGGTACCTGCTGTGGGCTGTCCTGTGGTTCGGGATCGCCTGGCTGCTCACCTCGGGCCGCATCAATACGCGGTGCCTGCTGCTCAACGCCGGCATCACAGCCGCGGGGCTCACCGTCTTGGTCGTGGCGACGCATATCGGGATGTCCCGGGTGCTGGCCTCGGCGACGGATCAGTTCGGCATTCTCGGCGTCATCTTCACAGTGATCAGCTGGCTGTTCGTCTTCTCTGCGATCGTCATCGCCGCGACCGTGATCGTCCATGCACTGTTCGTCGAAGAAGGTGTGGTCGGACGGTGGTTACACGCCGCCGACGATCCGGGCCCTCGGGTCGACCCGCCACGGGCGGTGGCCGTCGACTGAGGTGCGGGCCCACGAAAAAGCCGCCGACCAGATGGTCGGCGGCCTCCTCGATGCCAGGGACGGTGCCCGCCAATGCGCCTCTCGGCAAGTGGCCGCTCTCGGCGGCTTATGGGGTGGTACCCGGGGCTTGATCCGGACACCGTCAGATCTCTCAACCGGATGATCGAGCGATCTATTCCATCGTAGAGGTGAACCGGCCCGGGATGCGTGTGACTGCTCCCAGCGAACCCACAGGGTGTGTGCAGGGTGCGCCGGGGTTGCCTCGATATCAATGGAGACACAGGAACAACAGCCCCTTGAAGGAGTCATCGATGAGCAAGCGTCGGATGTTCGGTCGCGACCCGGAGGTGCACGAGCACGACCTCGGCCTCTCCCACGATATGAAGACGATGTCGCGACGCGGAGCCTTGGCCCTGTTCGGCGCGGCAGGCGCCACCGCCGCACTCGCGGCGTGCGGTTCGTCGTCTTCGTCGACGACGGCGGCATCCTCGTCGACGGCCACCGCAGGTACCAGCACCTCGACCGCTGACGCGGTGGGTGAGTGCGTCACCGCAGCGCCCGGCGAAACCGCAGGTCCGTACCCGGGCGACGGCTCGAACGGCCCCAACGTCCTGGTCGAATCGGGGATCGTCCGTAAGGACATCACCGGTAGCTTCGGTGCGTCGACGGGTACAGCCGAGGGTGTCCCGATGACCATCACGATGGCGCTGCAGGATCTGACGAAGAATTGCGATCCGGGCACCGGCATGGCGGTCTACCTCTGGCATTGCGACCGCGACGGCGAGTATTCGCTGTACGGAAAAGCGATCACCGACCAGAACTACCTGCGCGGCGTGCAGGTCGCCGGCGCCGACGGCACTGTGTCGTTCACCTCGATCTTCCCGGCCGCGTACTCCGGCCGGTGGCCCCACATCCACTTCGAGGTCTACGACTCCCTCGAAGTCGCGATCGCGGGAGAGAACGCCCGGCTCACGTCGCAGATCGCGCTGCCGCAGGAGGCCTGCGACGCGGTCTTCGCCGGTGCGGAAGGGTATGAGAAGAGCGTCACCAACATGACCCGCACCACCTTGTCGTCGGACAACGTGTTCGGTGACGGCTGGGATGCCGAACTCGCCACCGCCACCGGCAGTGTCTCCGCCGGCTACGACATCGCGATCACTATCGGTGTAGCCGCGAAATCGGAGAACGCCCAGGCTGCCCCGCCTGCAGGTGGCGGCGGACCGGGCGGCGGTCCCGGTGGTGAGGGTGGCCCCGGCGGCAGCGAACCCCCGGCGATGCCCTGACCCCGCCCATCCTGCCGAGACAGCCGCCCATCGTGCCGAGGATGTCAGGTCGCGAACGACAGACTTTGCCGAGCCGGAGCTGGAACTCGGTTGTCGGACCGGGCTCTTCGATCGCCACCGTGAGACGTCCTTTGCGTTCGAGTGGACTGCGCACCGAGGTGGGTGCCACGATCGGAGTTCACGTTGGACGTTGCCGGCGCGGTGCCGGTCGCAATTCACTGGCCGGGCACCGGCATGGAGGCCACGATGCAGGATGTACTCGCAGAGCTGATGCAGATCTGGCGCAGCGGCGGGACAGCCGGTGTCGGCACCGTTGTCCGGACGTTCCGTTCGGCGCCTCGGCCACCCGGTGCGTCGATGGTGGTCGCACCGGACGGCACCGTCAGCGGGTCGGTGTCCGGCGGTTGCGTCGAGGGAGCGGTCTACGAGTCGGCGTCCGCCGCGGCCGAGTCCGGGACACCGTTGCTCGAGCGTTATGGGGTGAGCGACGACGACGCGTTCGCGGTCGGTCTGACCTGCGGCGGAATCCTGGACATCTTCACCGAATCCGTGTCGCAGACAACGTTTCCCGAACTCGGCGACATTGCCGACGACATCGAACAGCACCGTCCGGTGGCCATCGCGACCGTCGTCTCGCATGTCGACGCCTCCTGGGTTGGTCGCCGGCTGATCGTCCGCACCGACACCGCTCAGGGGTCACTCGGTTCCGGTCGGATGGACAACGCGGTGATCGACGACGCGCGTGGTTTGCTGGCCGCCGGCCGCAGCGAGGTACTGACTTACGGTCCTGACGGTCAACGCCGGGGTGAGGGTATGGCCGTGTTCGTCGCGGCCCACGCCCCCCGCCCGCGGATGCTGGTGTTCGGGGCCATCGATTTCGCAGCGGCGGTCGCCCAGCAGGGCTCCTTTCTGGGCTACCGCGTGACGGTCTGCGATGCCCGCGCCGTCTTCGCGACGCCCGCACGTTTCCCTACCGCCGACGAGGTCGTCGTCGAGTGGCCACACCGGTATCTGTCAGACCAGATCGCGACCGGGTCGCTCGACGCCCGGACCGTCATCTGCGTCCTCACCCATGACCCGAAGTTCGACGTCCCGCTGCTCGAAGTGGCGTTGCGGATGCCGGAGGTCGCGTTCGTCGGCGCGATGGGGTCGAGGCGTACCCACCTCGACAGACTCGACCGGTTACGCGAGGCAGGGTTGACGCATGAACAGATCGATCGACTCTCCAGTCCGATCGGACTCGACCTCGGCGCCCGGACGCCCGCGGAGACCGCGGTGTCGATCGCGGCCGAGATCATCGCACAACGTTGGGGCGGCGGCGGTCGTCCGCTCACCGAGATCGAAGGCCGGATTCACCACGAATAGGGTGGGCGTCCCCAGGACGGCTCCGAATGCATCGTCGACGATGTCGCTGCAGTGCCGGGCAGGGACAATCGCCGTGCCCGGTCACCGGACATCCCTGCCGGGCGTCGCCAAAGGGTGGTGTCCGTAGCGCCGGGCCATCGCGTCGGCCTTGGCTGGGTGCACGTTGACGCGAGACAGGTCGCCGCCGTAGTGCGCCATCACTCGGCGGTCCATGACCGCGCGCCACAGTGGCGGCACAGTAGCCAACAAAACCATCAACGCGTACCCGGCGGGGAACTGCGGCGCCTCCTCGCAGCTGCGCAACACCTGATAGCGCCGCCGAGGCCGGGAATGGTGGTCGGAGTGCCGCTGCAGGTTCAGCAACACCACGTTGCTGAACACATGATCTCCATTCCAGCTGTGCTCGGGGTGCACTTTCCCCGGCCGACCGCCGGCTCGAGGGATTCGCAGCAGCCCGTAGTGCTCGATGTAGTTCACCGCTTCGAGAACCAGCATGCCGATCACCGCCTGCAGTACGAACCACGGCGCCGCGCCCCAGCCGAACACGGCCACAATGACAATGACGATCACCAGGCTCGCCGCCCACGACTGCGCAATATTGTTACGCCAGTGCCAGAAGCGCAGCCCCCGTCGGTGCAGGCGAGCAGACTCCAACCGCACTCCAGAGACGAAGCCCCCGACCAGCGCCCGCGGATAGAACCTCCACAACGACTCACCGAGCCGCGCGCTCGCGGGATCCTGTGCGGTGGCGACTTTGAGGTGATGTCCCACGTTGTGCTCGACCAAAAAGTGTCCATACCACGAAGGCGCCAGGGCCAGCTTCGCCAGGGTCTGCTCACACGTGCCGCGTTTGTGACCCAATTCGTGCGCAGCGTTGATGCCGATTGCCGCACTCATTCCCATCGTGATGCACAGGCCCACCCGCTCGCCGGTGGTCATCGGTTCATGCGCCAGACACCAGAACCCGAAGAACAGCCCTGCGTACTGGACGGGAACAAAGAGATGAGTACACCAGCGGTAATAATTGTCAGCCGACAACGCCGGCACCGCCTCATCAGGCGGTCCGCTTCGGTCAGGCCTGCACACCAGATCGAGGAACGGCACCACGACCAACAGCAGGTACCCGCCGAATCCCCACAGCAGACCGGACACAGTGTGGGCCAGTAACCAGGCCACAAAAGGCCCAGCGGGCACCAGAAGGCTCAGCGGCCACAGATAGCGCTTCGTGTCGCGCCAGCGATGAGTGTCCGAGTTCGCCGCGCCGGCGTCGACCGGACCAGAACGCTTCAGCGCAAACCCGGCGCCGCCGGCCCCCTTACGCCCACCCATCAGCCGATTCCCCTCCATAGACCAGGCCGACCGGGAAAGCTCTTGTCCTCGGCGCACCTGTTACACATCAAGCAAGAATAAATCGGTCGGCGATCGACATGACGCCAGACCTATTCCCATTCTCTACACTTCAGTTCTCCACGGGAGTGGATATTGTTACACCACACCGGACCTGTTTTCGAAAGCACCTTAAAGACACTTCGAATATTAGAGAGCTGTCCAGAATTACCACTTGTATAAATTTTGACACCGATGCGTAATCGTCACCATTTCTCGGATCCGGCACCAATTGGCGGTAAATCTGCGCGCACATGAAATCGCGGATCCGACATGGCGGTTCCGTTGAGGATCAACGGAATCCGAGAGCTATCGGAAGGTCTTCTTCAGATGAGCAATGAGATCGTCGCCGGAGACCGTGCCTGCGCTGTAGCCCAGATAGCCGTCCGGCCGGATCACGAAGAGCGAATGATCCTGAGCGCCATAGGCTTCGACAAAGGTCCCAGCGGTGTCGCGGATGACCGGTAGCACGGTCGGCGAGACGTCGGCGCCGGGGGAGGCGACGAGGTAGATGTCGAGTTCGTCGTGTGCAGCCGACTGCGCGGTCGCGACCAGGCCCTCGATATCGAGGAGGGTGTCGGTGGTCGATGTCCCGTCCAGGTAGATGACGACGGTGTGCCGTAGCCGGTCCAGTAGCGAGAACAACCGGATCGGGTCGGTGACCATGTCCCTGGTCAGACCCTTGGCGTCTGGAGCGCGCACCCCTGGCCGGAGGAGCGTCTCGTCGGAGGACTTTTCGATGATGGGGCTGTCCGCGTATTCGATGAGGAGCTGGGCCTCGCGGCGCATGACGTAGGCGGGGTCGTTTTCTCCCGCGCCGATACCCTCACGGGCGCTGCGGACGGTACGGCCGACAACCTCCTCGCCGACGGGTCGGCGTTCGGTGTCGTAGCTGGCGGTCAACCCGTCCGAGGCTTTGCCCTGGACGGCCAAGGCCACCTTCCAGGCGAGGTTGTGCGCGTCCTGGATGCCGGTGTTCATGCCCTGCCCGCCGGTGGGGGGATGAATGTGCGCGGCGTCGCCTGCGACGAAGACGCGACCGTGACCGTAGGAATCGACGATGCGGTGGCTGATCCGGAACACCGACGACCAGCGCAGGTTTCTCGCCGTGGTCGGTTCGGGCGACAGACGATCGATAACGGCCTGGATGTGGGAGAGTTCGGGCTTCTTTTCGCCCTCGAACCCATGGGCGACGGCGCCGCGTTCGGGTTTCGCGGTGGCGAGTTCGTCGGGCACCAGCATCGACATCCGGTAGCGGCCACGGCCTGCGAGAGGGATGCAGACCAGGAGATCGTCGGTCTTGCCATCTGTCTGGTGCATGGCCCGGATCCCGTAGCCGCTGGGCTGCGACCAATCGACCTCGACGTCGCCGAGCATGTACTGCTCTTCGAAGGCCGCGCCCTCGAAGGTCAGACCGAGGGTCTTCCGGGTGACGCTGTGCGCTCCGTCCGCGCCGATGAGGTACTGGGCGGTGACCGTCTCTTCGCCGTCGGGAGTGGACAGGGTCGCGGTGACGCCGTCGGTGTTCTGCTCGAAACCGGTCAGAGCCTTGCCGCGCTCGATCGGCAGCCCGAGGGTTGCGAGTCGTTCTCGCAGGATGCGCTCGGTGACGTATTGGGGGATGGAGGCGAATCCGAACGGTACGTCCGATGGGAGCCCGAGGTCGAAACGCCCTGCCGCCTCGCCATTGACATAGACGATCTGTCCCCGCATCTGCGTCGAGGCGTCGAGGATCTGGCGCAGAACTCCCATGCCCTCGAAGACCTCGAGCGTCCGGGGCTGGACCCCGACGGCTTTCGCATACTGCGGTGGCTCGAGCAGGGGGTCGACGATCCGGCACCGGACACCACGCCGTCGTAGCTCGATCGCGGCGGTCAACCCGACCGGTCCGGCTCCGATCACGAGGACTCCTGTTTCTGCCACTGCGCTACCGCCTGTCTCGAGTTTCGCTCACCGTCCCGACTCAGAGTATGCAAGGAAACGGACAGTCGGAAGTGGTTCCGGTCACATTCCGGCCGCGTCGGTGCAGGTCAGTAGGGCGTGGATGTTAGGTCGCGGATCCCGGGAATGTATTCGGACCAAGGTCCGTTTAGACTCTCTGTAGGCCACAACGCAGTTCACCAAGGAGCAATCACATGAGCACCACTCTCACCACCACCGATCTGGAAGCCGGCACCTGGACCATCGATCCGGTGCACTCGTCCGTCTCCTTCTCCGTTCGTCACCTCATGGTCAGCAAGGTGCGCGGTAAGTTCGAGACCTTCTCGGGTGCCATCACCGTCGACGAGAGCGGCGTTCCGTCCGTCACCGCCGAGATCGACGTCAATTCGATCAACACCGGCAACGAAGGCCGCGACGGCCACATCAAGTCTGCTGACTTCTTCGAGGTCGAGAAGTACCCGACAGCCACCTTCACGAGCACCTCGGTCAAGGCCGACGGCGACGACTACGCCCTCGAAGGTGACTTCACCCTTCACGGCGTGACCCGCCCGGTCACCCTCAAGCTCGAGTTCAACGGTGTCAACCCCGGCATGGGCAACGGCCCGGTCGCAGGCTTCGAGGCCTCGGTTGTGCTGAACCGCAAGGACTTCGGCATCGACCTCGACATGCCCCTCGAGACCGGCGGCAGCGTCGTCGGCGACAAGGTCACCATCACCCTCGAGATCGAAGCCGGCAAAACTGCCTGATCTCGCCTGAAAGCACCTGGTCCGATCCCCCCGTCGGATCAGGTTCAGCGGCGGCCGCGCGTACCGGAAGATCCCGGTGCCGCGGCCGCCGTTTCCATATCCGCCCGCGTTCGTCAGTGTGCGATGAGGCCGGCCAGCAGCAGATCGACGAGGCCGCCCAAGTACTGCTCGTCGACGGGTTCGCGACTGAGCAGCACTCGCGTGTAGATGGGTGCGTGGAGCACCTCGAGTGCCATCGCGAAGTCGGGTTGCGCAGTGTCGACGATCTCGCCGCGAGCGATGGCCCGCGCAAAGATCACTGCCAGCACGTCGAGCCTGGCCTCGACCATGCGCCGCCGTGCCTCGTCGAGAGGGTCGATGTCCACCGGCATCGCGGCCAGGCGCAGGAGTGCCTTCATCTGCGGACTCGTCAGGGAGGTGTGCAGATCGGTGCACATCGCGATGAGATCGCCGCGGAGCGAACCTGTGTCAGGGGAGGCGATCGATGGATCGAAGTGATCGATGAGGGCGTCTGTGACCAGCTGCTCTTTGGTCTTCCAACGCCGGTAGATCGAGGTCACGTGGACGCCGGCACGCTCGGCGACGTGAGCGATGGTCAGACCGTCGAAACCGACGTTGAGCAGCTCGTGAACCGCGGCTGACATCACGCCGTCGCGGACGGCGGCCCCCCGGCGATGCGACCGCGTCGTGCTCGGTCGCTCCGGTGCGGGGGGAGGGGGCTGCGTCACCTGCCCACTCTAACGCAACTCTAGTTGCATTATGTATACTCACCGGCGAGACTTCCGTTGCGGTCAGGGCCATGTCCGGGGCACGATCAGCGGCGAGAGAAGGCGGACCTCGATGCCACGACCGAGCGCTCGACGATCCGGGGTCTCCGGTGCGCTGAGCGCGGTCATGCACCTCGACGATTTTCTGATCGGAGTCCCCGATCCCAGTCAGGACGGCCCGGACAGTCGCAGACACGTCGCGAACCGGTTCATCATCCTGGCGGTCCTCGGACTCGCGATCAGCAACATCATCGCCGCGATCGAGACCGTGGTGATGATCCAGCTGGTGATGACCGGCGGCGAGCTGAGCGTCTCGGGGATGATCAGCGGGTCCAACCTGACCGTTCTCATCATCGCCGTGGTGGTGGCGCTCGCCGTGGGCGGCGCCCTCAGCATCTACCTGCTGTACCCACAGCTGACCTGGTTCGTCAAAGCCGTACCCGCCACCCCGGCCAAGCGTCGATCGATTCAATTGATGCCGCTGCAGCAGGCGGGAGCAGCGCTGCTCACCTGGGCTGTCGGTGCCATCGTCTACATCCCGGTCGGGCTGGGCGGTTCGGCGGTCGAGTTCGTCGTCTACGGTTCCGCATTCCTCATGGCGGGCACGTCGGCCGGTTGCCTCAGCTACTTGTTCGTGGAGCGGATGTCGCGGCCGCTGGTCGCCATCGCGCTGCGCGGCGGGGTGCTCGGCGGCGCGATACTCGGTGTGCGCGAACGTCTGCTGGCGGTGTGGATCGTCTTCTGTGCCATCCCGCTGTTCGGCATCATCGCGATCAACGTCGGCCGGTTGGCGGGTTGGCTGCCGGACAACCGCATGCTGATCGACACGCCGACGGTGGTGCTCGCCATCTTCTGCCTGCTCGGCGGAATCCGGGCCACTGTCTTGGTGTCACGGTCGATCACCGACCCGCTGCGCGAGATCCGGACCGGTATGGAGCAGGTGCAGTCGGGTCAGGTTCACCCTGTGGTGGACGTCTACGACTCGTCCGAGCTGGGAATCCTGCAACAGGGCTTCAACGACATGGTGGCCGGGCTCGCCGAACGAGAGCAGATCAGGGAACTCTTCGAGCGCCATGTCGGGGACGGCGTCGCGCGACTGGCGTTGGAACAGGGTGCGGGCTTCCACGGTGAGAACGCGTTCGTCGGTGTGCTGTTCGTTGACATCCAGGGGTCGACCACGCTCGCCGAGCGCGAGAAACCCGAAACCGTGGCCACCCTCCTGAACAGCTTCTTCGCGATCGTCGCAGAGGTCGTCGACCGTCACGACGGCTTCATCAACAAGTTCGAGGGCGACGCCGCACTGGCCATCTTCGGCGCTCCCAGCGCGGTCGACGACCCCGCGGGCGCAGCACTGGCCGCCGCCCGTGATCTCTATGCGGAACTGGAGGTTCTCAGGCCGCTTCGTTTTTCGATCGGCGTCTCCGCGGGCACCGTCTTCGCGGGCAACATCGGTGCGGTCACCCGATACGAGTACACCGTGGTCGGTGACGCCGTCAACGAGTCGGCCAGGCTGTCCGAGGCCGCCAAATCAGTGCGTTCGCACGTGCTGGCCAGCGGATCGGCGATGGATGCGTCGGAAGACGAATCCCCACAATGGAATTCGATCGGTTCGCTGGTGCTGCGTGGTCGCGCGGTGCCGACCAAGCTCTACACCATCGCCGCCGGCGCCGACCCGGCCGGATGGAGCCTGAAATCGCTCGTCGGCAGCGCGATCAAGATCCCCGGCATGATGCTCGGACTACGTGAACGTCGGTGAAGACCTTCCAACACAAGGAGACATGCACACGAACACAGGTACGTTGAAGCGATGACGTGGACTACTGCCGACATCCCAGACCAGACCGGACGCACGATCCTCATCACCGGGGCCAACAGTGGCCTGGGCAAGGAGGCTGCCCTCGCGCTCGGCGCCGCGGGCGCCGAGGTGATCCTCGCCTGCCGCACCGTGTCCAAGGCGGAACCGGTGGCAGCCCGGATCGGAGCGGGCGCGTCGATCACCGAACTCGATCTCGCCGATCTGAGTTCGGTGCGGGCGTGTGCCGAGCGCACCGGACCGATCGATGTGCTGATCAACAACGCAGGCGTGATGGCGGTGCCCGAGGCTCGTACGGCCGAAGGTTACGAGATGCAGTTCGGCACAAATCATCTCGGACACTTCGCCCTGACGGGACTGCTGCTGCCCAAGATCTCCGATCGGGTGGTGACCATGTCGTCGGCCATTCACCAGATCGGCAAGATCAACCTCGAGGATCCCAACTACCGCGAGCGCAGGTACCGCCGCTGGCCGGCGTACGGACAGTCGAAGCTGGCGAATCTGTTGTTCGGTTACGAACTCGCGGCTCGCCTCAGGGCATCCGGGTCGCCGGTGAAATCCATTGTGGCTCACCCGGGATACGCGGCGACCGAGCTGCAGTCCCATACCGAGACGTTCTGGGACCGGTTCATGGGGATCGGAAATCTGGCGGCCCAGTCCGCGGCCGATGGTGCACTGCCCGAACTGTATGCCGCGACCTCCCCGCAGGCCCGTTCGGGCGCGTACTACGGGCCCACGAAGCTCGGCGGCATGCGAGGTGCACCGGGACCCGCGAAATCGAACAAGCGCTCACACGACGAGCTTGTCGCGGCCGGTCTGTGGGACCTGTCCGAGTCGCTCACCGATGTGCGCTACGCCTTCTCTGGTGCCGAGCGCTGACCGGCGTCGGCCACCCGTTCCGAGACCCTGCCTCAGCGCACGCCGTGGGGCCGGAATTGCACACTGATCCTGGGTCCGACCCCGGTGGTCTTCGGGACGGCATGCTGCCACGTGCGCTGGCAGCTGCCGCCCATCACCAGTAGGTCGCCGTGACCCACGGTGAATTTCAGCGATCGGCCACCGCCCGTGGGCCGCAGCAGCAGCGGTCGCGGTGATCCGAGGGAGAGGATCGCGACCATCGTGTCCTCGGTCTTGCCGCGGCCGATGGTGTCGCCGTGCCAGGCGACACTGTCGTTGCCGTTGCGGTACAGACATAACCCGGCTGAGCTGAAACCCTCGGGCAACTCGTCGCGGTAGAAGTCGGTGAGAGCGCCGCGGCACGTCTCCAGCAACGGATGTGGGAAAGTGCGGCGATCCTCGTAGTGGCTGACCAGTCGCGGTACCGGCAGGACGCGGTCGTACATGACCCGCCGTTCTTCGCGCCATGCAGCGTCGGATTCCAACCGGTCGAACAGTTCGTCGGCGCCGGTGACCCAGCCCGGCCTCAGGTCCACCCAGGCGCCGGCGGTGAGTGTGCGCCGGGCGACGGCACCATCGAGCGGAGCCAGTCCGGGGGTGTGGTCGCCGACTGCCGAGCTTCGTTCGGCCCCCTCTGCCGCGTCCTCCTCGAACAGCGATGCCTGGCGACCGGGGTGCATGCGTCTCAGGCTACCTGCTGTCGAACATACATGCGAACAGTTGCGAAAACACCTTCGGCACCACGCACGAGCCAACCGGGCTCCGTGGGCGGCGACTCTAATGTAAAATATCCTTTACTATCAGGGTCACGTTTCCCGATCGTCGTCGACAACAGAAAGAGCCATGGTCAGCGCCCCGTGCAGTAGCACACCGCCCGAATCCCTCACGAAGATCGAAGCGGGGTCGAGCCCGCGTTGACGATTCTGACCATCGCGTTCGGAATTCTCGTAGTACTTCTCATCACGGCACTCACGGGGTACTTCGTGGCCCAGGAGTTCGCGTACATGTCGGTCGATCGCTCGCGGCTCAAAGCCGGAGCCGAGGCCGGCGATGCCGGCGCCGCGCGGGCACTGTCGGTGACCCGACGCACGTCGTTCATGCTCTCGGGTGCCCAGCTCGGGATCACAGTGACCGGCCTGCTGGTCGGCTACGTCGCAGAGCCGCTGATCGGCCGGGGCCTCGGCGAGTTGCTCGGTGGGGTCGGGATCCCGACCGCGGTCGGGATCGCCGTCGGCGCCGTCCTGGCCGTGCTGTTCTCGACGTTCGTGCAGATGCTCTTCGGCGAATTGTTCCCGAAGAACCTGGCCATCGCGCGACCCGAACCGGTTGCCCGGTGGCTCGCGATGTCCACCACCATCTACCTCCGGTTGTTCGGCTGGCTGATCTGGCTGTTCGACCAGTCGTCGAATCTGTTGTTGAAGGCGTTGCGGATCGAACCCGTGCACGACGTGGAGCACTCTGCGACGGCCCGCGACCTCGAACACATCGTGGCGCAGTCCCGCGACGCCGGGGAACTTCCCGCCGAACTGTCGACCCTGCTCGATCGGATTCTCGACTTCCCGACGAGGACCGCCGAACACGCCATGATTCCGCGCTCACGCGTCGATACCGTCCGTGCCGACACCCCGGCATCCGAGGTGCTGGCGACGATGGGGTCCGGGCACACGCGCTACCCCGTGATCGGGGAGGGCGCCGATGAGTTGTGCGGCGTCATCCATCTCCATGATCTCCTCGGCAGCTCAATCGACGGTACGGCCGCCGGGCGGATGCGGCCCGCGGTCGTCGTACCCACGACGTTGCCATTGCCGCAGGTACTGGCGCAGCTCTCGGAGCGATCGGAGGAGATGGCGCTCGTGGTGGACGAGTACGGCGGTTTCGCCGGGGTGATCACCACCGAGGACATGGCCGAGGAACTCGTCGGCGAGATCGTCGACGAACACGATCCCGAAGGTGTGGCCGATGTGCAGGGTTCACCCGAGTCGGGGTGGACGATGTCCGGGGACATGCATGTCGACGAAGTGCAGCGAATGCTCGGATTCAACCTGCCCGAAGGCGATTTCGAGACCCTGGCCGGTGCGGTCGTGGCCACGTTCGAGGGCCTGCCGACGATCGGTGAGGTCGTCCGGATCTCTCTGCCGGCCGACCCGTCGGATCTGCTCGACGAAGGCGCGGCGCCGCAGCGCACCCTGGTCGCCGAGGTGCTGGAGATCGACAAGCACGTGCCCGCATCGCTGTTCGTGATGCTGGCGACCGACGAAAGATCTGACGATGAGTGACCCGTGGATCGTTCTCGCCGTCACTGTCGGGCTCATCGCTGCGAGTGCGTTCTTCGTCGCGGTCGAATTCGCGCTGATCGCGGCGCGACGGCATCGCCTCGAAGACGCCGCACCGGACAGCCGGTCGGCGCGCGCGGCGCTACGCAGTTCCAGTGAGCTCTCGGTGTTGCTCGCCGGCTCGCAGCTCGGTATCACCGTCTGCACGCTCGCGCTCGGTGCAGTCACCAAACCTGCTGTGCACCATTGGCTCACCCCTGTTTTCGACGACTGGGGTGCGCCGCTCTGGCTGGCCGACGTGCTCGGATTCGTGCTCGCGCTGATCATCGTCACGTTCTTGCATCTCGTGGTCGGGGAGATGGCGCCCAAGTCCTGGGCGATCGCTCATCCCGAGAAGTCGGCGACCCTGCTGGCCATCCCGATGCGCGGGTTCATGTGGCTGACGCGGCCATTGCTCAACCTGCTGAATCAGATGGCCAACGGCCTGCTGCGCAGGGTCGGCGTGACGCCGGTGGATCAGGTTGACACGGGCCAGGATTCGGCCGCCTTGAAGCACCTCGTCGAACACTCGGCGACGGTGGGAACGCTCGACGAGCGGTATCACGGACAGCTTGCGGTCGCGCTGGAGCTCGAGCACCTGACCGT
Source organism: Williamsia soli (assembly GCF_017377795.1). Lineage (GTDB taxonomy): Bacteria > Actinomycetota > Actinomycetes > Mycobacteriales > Mycobacteriaceae > Williamsia > Williamsia soli. The sequence continues at coordinate 253,502 of NZ_JAFRDR010000006.1, forward strand.
CGGCGAACTCGTCCCCGCAACCGGTGCGCCGAGCACGGTGGATGTCGGTGCGAGCGCGGCAGACGTGCGCGGCGCCGGTCACCGCAGCGGACATCTGCGGCTGCTGGTCCGCGGCGCAAGCGGCATCGAGGGTGTGGTGCACGTGCGGGACAGCGTGGATGCGCCCGCGCATACGACCGCGTCGGACCTGATGCGTCCGGTGCTGACGTTGACCGCGGCGACTCCCGTGTACGAGGCACTCGGCACGATGCGGGAGAGCCGCAATCACCTCGCTGTCGTCATCGACGACGCCGGGTTCCGCGGGGTGCTGACCATCACCGACGTCCTGGCCAAGCTGATGCCCACCCCAGCAACGCCCGTCTAGATCTTCGCCGACCGTGCCGATAACGCCGGCGATGTGCCAAAACTCCTCGGCCGAGGTCGATGGCGCCTGGGTCAGGCGAGCGCTCGGAGTCGGTCTGCCGCCTGCGCGATCACGTCGTCTTTCTTGGCAAAGGCGAAGCGGACCAGATGATTCCAGGGTTCGGGGTGATCGACGAAGGCGCTGACCGGCACCGCGGCCACACCGATGCGGCCGGGGAGGTCGCGGCACAACGCGGCGCCGTCGTGGTAGCCGAGCGGCCGCGGGTCGGCACAGACGAAGTAGGTTCCCTCGCTCCGGTGAACGCCGAATCCGACGTCCGTCAGTGCTGCCGAGATGAGGTCGCGTTTGCGTTGCAGTGCCGCCGCCGATTCGGCGACCCAGTCCATCTCCGAGTCCAGTGCGACCGCCACCGCCGGCTGAAACGGGCCGCTGCCGACGTAGCTCATGAACTGTTTCGCAGCCCGGGCTGCGGCAACGAGTTCGGCCGGACCGCTGATCCAGCCCACCTTCCAGCCGGTGACGTTGAACGTCTTACCCGCCGACGAGACCCGCAACGTCCGTTCTCTCATGCCGGGCAGGGTGGCCAGCGGGGTGTGCTCGCGGCCGTCGAACAGCAGATGCTCATAGACCTCGTCGGTCAGCGCGACCACGTCGTTGTCGATACAGACCGCGGCTATGGCGGCGAGGTCGTCGGCGGAAAGAACGGTCCCCGTGGGGTTGTGGGGACTGTTGATCACCACCAGCGCGGTCTTCGGGGTCACGGCTGCCGCCAGCGCGTCGCGGTCGAGGGCGAAGCCGTCGCCGTCTGCGACCAAGGGCACCGTCACCCGTGTGGCTCCCGCCATGGCGGTCGCGGCGGCGTAGGCGTCGTAATAGGGCTCGATCATGACGACCTCGGAGCCCGGCTCCACGAGGCCGACGATGGCGCCCGCGATCGCCTCGGTGGCGCCGACGGTGATCAGCACCTCGGTATCCGGGTCATACTGCAGCCCATAGTGATCGAATTGGTGCCTGGCCACGGCAGTCCGTAATGCGGGGATCCCGGGGCCGGGCGGATACTGATTCTGGCCGGTGCCGATCGCCTCCTGCGCGGCGGCGAGCATGGCGGCGGGGCCGTCGGTATCGGGGAAACCCTGGCCGAGGTTGATGGCGTCGTGCGCGACCGCCAACTGCGACATCTCGGCGAAAATGGTGGACGAAAACGGTTGTAGCCGTGCGACGGTCCGTGTGTCACGCTCAGCAGTCATCCGGCCAGCTTACCTATTTGCGATCGCGATCAATTGGTTTGGTAAAGCAGAATATCCTGGACACCAGGGTGGAATTGACCGGCAGGAGGGCTGTCCGGCCAGTACGCTCACAGCGCAGGCATCCACGTCACCGGAGGTATCTCGTGTCCGATCAAGGCCCATATCCCGGTGCGCCCGGGCCGTTCAATCAGCCCGGCGGCGCAAACCCGTACAACCCTCCCGGCGGCGGAAATCCCTACAATCAACCGCCGGGTCCGCAAGGACAGCCCGGTTACCCACCGCCCGGCGGCCAGCCGTATCCGTCCAACCCGCAACAGGGCGGGCAGCCGTATCCCGCAGGCGGGCAGCACTACGGACAGGCGGGCCAGCCGTACGGCGGTGGACAACCGCCCTACGGCGGCGGCGTGCCGCAGTACGGCGGCTCGAACTACAACACCCCGCCGCCGAAGAAAAAGAAGACGATCTGGATTGTCATCGGATCGTTGGTGGCGCTGGTCGTCGCCGCAGTCGTCGCCCTGGTGGTCGTCGGCGTCGTGTTCACCGACGACATCAGCGACGTGAAGGCGGGCGACTGCGTGACCGTCACCGGCTCGAACTCCGACGCCGACTTCGACAAGGTCGACTGTGGGGATACGGATCCGCTGAACTTCTATGTCGCCGAGACGCTCGACTCCACCGACGGCTCGTGCGGGGGAGAGCAGTACTCCGAACTCACCCAGACGGGCGACGAGACCACCAAACTCTGTCTCGTCCCGAACTTCGAACAGGGGAACTGCTACGAGATCCCGATCTCGTCACTGACCGGCATGAAAGAGGTGGCGTGCGGTGCAGGCGACAGCAGTCAGCTCAACCGGACGGTGAAGGTCACGGCGAGGGTCGACTCCGTGACCGTCCCCGACTGCGACGACCCCGTCACCTTCGACAAGCCGAAGCCGCTGGGTTACTGCCTCGGCGACCCGACCGAATAGCGCGCGACGCAGCCGTCAGCCGACCGCCGGCCCGAGCAGGTCGTCGGCATCGGTGATCCGGTACGCGTAACCCTGCTCGGCGAGGAAGCGCTGCCGGTGGGCGGCGTAGTCGGCGTCGACGGTGTCACGGGAGACCACTGAGTAGAAGTGGGCTTGTCCACCATCGGCTTTCGGACGCAACAGCCGACCCAGTCGCTGCGCCTCCTCCTGGCGCGATCCGAAGGTTCCCGACACCTGCACGGCGACCGACGCCTCGGGCAGATCGATGGAGAAGTTGGCGACCTTCGAGACCACCAGCGTCTGGATCTCACCGGTGCGGAACTGCGCGAACAGCACCTCGCGCTCCTTGTTCTTCGTCGACCCCTTGATGACCGGTGCGCCCAGGGCTTCACCCAGTTCGTCGAGCTGATCGAGGTACGCCCCGATGATCAGCGTCTGAGAATCCTTGTGATTCTTGAGGATCGACTTCACCACGTTGATCTTGGTGTGCGCGGTGGAGCAGAGCTTGTACTTCTCTTCGGGCTCGGCGACCGCGTATTCGAGGCGCTCGCTGTCGGTCAGGGTCACCCGCACTTCGATGCACTCGGCAGGCGCAATCCAACCCTGGGCCTCGATGTCCTTCCACGGCGCGTCGTAGCGCTTCGGCCCGATCAGGCTGAAGACGTCACCTTCGCGGCCGTCCTCGCGGACGAGCGTCGCGGTGAGACCGAGGCGGCGGCGGGACTGCAGATCTGCGGTCATCCGGAACACCGGTGCCGGCAGCAGGTGGACCTCGTCGTAGATGATCAGACCCCAGTCGCGGGAATCGAAGAGGTCGAGATTGCGGTACTCGCCCTTCGATTTGCGGGTCATGACCTGATAGGTCGCGATCGTGACCGGCCGGATCTCCTTGCGCTCGCCGGAGTACTCGCCGATCTCGTCCTCGGTCAGCGAGGTCCGCGCGATCAGCTCTCGTTTCCACTGCCGCCCGGCGACGGTGTTGGTGACCAGGATCAGGGTGGTGGCCTGTGCGGTGGCCATCGCGGCGGCCCCGACCATCGTCTTGCCTGCACCACAGGGCAGGACCACGACGCCCGAACCGCCCGCCCAGAACGACTCGGCCGCGAGCTGCTGGTAGTCGCGCAGCTCCCAGCCGTTCTCATCCAGGGAGATCGCGTGGGCTTCGCCGTCGACGTACCCTGCGAGGTCCTCGGCGGGCCAGCCGACCTTGAGCAGGATCTGCTTGAGGCGCCCGCGCTCGGAGGCATGCACGATGACGGTGTCGTCGTCGACCCGGGCCCCGAGCATCGGCGCGACCTTCTTGTTGCGCATGATCTCGACCAGGACTGCCCGGTCATTGCTCACCAGCGTCAGACCGTGGACGGGACTCTTCACCAGCTGGAGCCGGCCGAAGCGGCCCATGGTGTCGACGACGTCCATCAGCAGGGGCTGCGGCACCGCGTACCGGGAGAAGCTGACGAGGGCGTCGACGACCTGCTCGGCGTCATGTCCGGCGGCCCGCGCATTCCACAAGGCCAGCGGGGTCACGCGGTAGGTGTGTACATGTTCGGGAGCCCGTTCGAGCTCGGCGAACGGTGCGATCGCCGCCCGCGCCTCCGCCGCCTGGGGGTGGTCGACCTCGAGTAACAGGGTTTTGTCGGATTGCACGATCAATGGTCCATCGGTCACAAGGATCCATTGTCCACGACAGCAGGTCGTGGTGGCTTCTGGCGAGCGCGACCTGGGGATTCACCCGTCACAACCCACCAAGATCGGGAGGTCAGTCGACGATTTCGACCGTGGTGATCCGGTGCAGCGAGAAACGGTGCTCTTCTTCGCTGCCGGGTTCGACCGCGACGACCTGCCCCGCGCCGATCATCCGGGGTGCGACGATGTGCTTGCTGGCGAACCCCTGTGCGTTGACGTACCCCAGACGCACGGTGCGTTTGGTGTTCAACGCGGTCTGCAGCAGCGCCGCGGCCGGCGTGCCGCCGCCGGTGACCGCAGAACCACCGGCGCCGATCCTGGTGGCCACGGCCGCGTTGGCCGCATCCTGTGATCGCATGTGGGTGACGACGGTGGCCAGCCGGTCCCGGGTCGGGGGCACGAGCGCCGACGTGCGCGCCGTCCGGCGCTCCCGGGGTGTCGGCAGCCGGGCGCCCCGCGAGCGCAGATCCACCAGTGCGCCGGTCGTGTCTTCCCCCGCCGGGGCGAAACCCGCTGCGCGGAGGGCTTCGAGGACCTCGATCAACGGGTCGGTGCTCACCGCGACCGTCGGTGCCAGAGCTCTCAGGGAGAGCTGCTCGGCGACAGGGGAACTGAGAACCGCTGCCAGCATGGTCGCGTCTTCGCACCGGATGAACGAGGTGGCGACGCCGACGCGCAACTGACCGTGCTTGCGTGCCACATCGTCGATCAGATAGGTGATCGATTGTGGAACGGGTGTTTTCGAGTGTGTGGTGAAGAAGGTGACCAGCTCGGTCCCGGTGCGGCCGGCGTCGAGTGCGCGCCGGACCGACGACTCGGAGACGCGATAGACCGATGCGGCGCCGCCGGATTCGAGGTCGGCGACCAGGGCGAGGTCGGCGGCGAGTTCGGGTGTGAGCGGCCCGGGCGCGGTGACCGTCTGATCAGCCTGGGCGAGAAAGAAATCGATGGGTGGCGGGATCGATCTGGCCATCGCCGCCACGGTGTGCTTCTCCACGTCGTCGGCGGCACCTGCCGCGACCAGGTGGCGCCCCGCCGACGTCAGTGCGCCGTGGGCGACCAACCCCAGAGCCTGTGCCTCGGAAAGGGTTTCGTTGATCGTCGTTCGCGGCATCCGGCGCACCCATCGCGGGTGTCGCCAGGCGATGTACCTGGCCACCGACACCGGCGTGACGTCGGCACCGGGCTGTGCCGCACCGAGTGCCTCGAGCACCAGCAGCCGTTCGGCCCGGGCGGCACCCTCGGCCATCTCGCCGACCAAGGCCCCGATGGGTGTGCCTTCGGGGGTGCGGCCGCCGATCTGCCACGGGCGCCGCTGCAGGTTCACCCACGCCGTCGCGATCGAGAACCACCGTCGCTCGGCGGCCTGATGGATCCAGCTGTCCGTCGAAGAGGTGGGCGCCCAGGACGGTTCGACCCCGTCGGAGATGTCGGGAACGGGGAATCCGGAGTCGATGAGCCGTAGCTCGGCCAGAACCTCCAGCACAAGGCCGATGCGTTTCTCGTCGACACCGACCAGCTTTGCCAGCCGGCGGATCTCCCGCACGCCCATTCCGCCCGCCCGCAGCACCGCCGCGGGCTGTGCTCCCAGGGTGCCGAGGGTGTCGGCGGCATGCCGGAGGAATTCCAGGGCTTCACCTGCAGCCGCGGCGTCGACCTCGCCGAGGGTGATCTTCCGGCCCCCGGCGCCGGTCAGTTCCGGTGGCCGGAGATCGGCCGGCTCGGACGGGTCTTCGCCGCGGATCAGCTGGCCGACGACCACCGGCAACTCCACCGTCTGATCGTCGACGACGACCAGCAGATCCTCGTGCACCAACCGCGGCACCGGACGATCCGAGTCGGGGCCGAGTGCGGCGTCGCGAGTGCGACCGAGACCGGGCCCGGAGGCCAGCGTGCCGAGCAGCTCTCGTTCACGCTCGGGCAGTGCGGCGAGCTTCTCCCGGATCTCCTCGAGGGTCAGCGTGTTGATCGCGGCCGTCGCCAGCCGTGAACGCCAGGGCCAGGCTGCGGCCAGGTGCGGGCCGCTGACCAGGGCCTCGGGAGGTCCCCAGAGCAGGGCGAGGTCGATCAGTCTGTCGATCCGGGCGCGGATGTCTGCCGGATCCAACCGGCCGGACAGCGCGTCGACGATGGCCGCGGTGGTCACCGGGGACGGGCCGAGTGCGCTCACCGTCTCGAGTATTGCGACCGTCGGCAGGTCCAGTTCTTCGCCGCTGCGGTTGACCGATGCGGCCGACAGGGCCCGTTGCGCGAGCACCGCGACCCCGGGCGGTGGTGGGCTCGCCAGGTCGGGACGCGAGTGCATGAGGTCGAGCAGCTGGTCGTCGTCGCGGCCCGCGAGGTCGTCGGCCAGAGTGGTTGGCGCCTCGGTCTTCATCCAGCCGATGATATGCCGGTGGTTCATGGCAGAATGACGCCCGTGGCTGAAAAGAAGAAGTACGTCGACAATGGCTGGCCGGTAGTTCCCGAAGGCGAGCACGCGGTCAGCGAGTTCGCGGCCAACGTGTCCGGGTCGCTGTCGCCGTTCGGTGATGTGGAGTTCCCACTGCCCGTCGAGGATCTCCCGTACATCCACCCGAAGACCTCCGTCAATCGCTGATCCGGTGACGACGTCGGCCGAGGGCGGACGCCTCAGTCATCTCGACGATGCCGGGGCGGCTCGCATGGTCGATGTGGGCGGCAAACCCGCGACGATGCGAAAAGCTGTGGCCACCGGCACTTTTCGGACCACAGCCGAAGTGATCACCTTGCTCTCGTCCAACGGGTTGCCCAAGGGTGACGCTCTCGCCACGGCCCGGATCGCGGGGATCATGGCGGCGAAGAAGACCTCTGAACTCATCCCGCTCTGTCACCAGGTCGCGCTCAGTTCCGTGACCGTCGACTTCGACCTCGGCGAGGAGTCGATCGAGGTCCGGGTCACTGCTGTGACCACCGACCGCACCGGTGTGGAGATGGAAGCCTTGACCGCCGTCGCCGTGACCGGTCTCACTCTCCACGACATGGTCAAAGCGGTCGATGCACGCGCATCGATGACCGACATCGGTCTGTACGAGAAGACCGGCGGGAAGAAGGGGCACTGGAAACGTGATCCTGAGGCGGGCGATGACTGACCCGAACGCCGTGGTGGTGGTTGCCTCGACCCGAGCAGCAGGCGGTGTCTACCCCGACCGCTGCGGACCGATCATCGTCACCTGGCTGCGGGAGCGTGGCTACGTGGTGCCCGACCCGATCGTCGTCCCCGATGGAGAACCGGTGGGGCGCGCCTTACGCGAGGCCATCTCGCAGGGGACCGCCGTCGTGATCACCACGGGTGGTACCGGATTGAGCCCCACCGATCACACGCCCGAACAGACCGCCGCGGTGCTCGACCGGCAGATCCCGGGCCTTGCCGACGCCATTCGCCGCAGTGGGCTGCCGAAGGTGCCCACCGCCGTTCTCTCGCGGGGCGTCGCCGGTACGGCGGGCCGCACCCTGATCGTGAACCTGCCCGGCTCGACCGGCGGGGTGAAGGACGGCCTCGAGGTGCTGGACCCGGTGCTCGCCCATGCCGTCGATCAGATCAACGGAGGCGACCACTGATGGCTGCCGTCGTCGCGCGGGCGGCGGTCACAGAAGAGCTGTTGTCGACCGCTTTTCACGAGCAACTCGCGACCGATGCCGCGGGTGGCACAGCAGGGGCGATCGTGAGCTTCGTCGGTGCTGTACGCAACCACGACGGTGGCCGGGACGTCACCGCACTGAACTACAGCGCCCACCCCACCGCGGCCGATGTCGTCGCGAGGGTGGTCGCCGACGTGGCGGCCGGCGCCGACGGGGTACGGGCGGTCGCGGTGTCGCATCGGATCGGTGACCTCTCGATCGGTGACGCCGCACTGGTGGTCGCCGTCGCCGCTGACCATCGTGGCGCCGCCTTCGCCACCTGTGCACTCCTCGTCGATGAGGTGAAAGCCCAACTCCCGGTGTGGAAACACCAGATCTTCGCCGATGGTTCCGACGAGTGGGTCGGATCGGCCTGACGTTCTCCGGGTTGCGATTGAAGATCGCGCGGTAGACCGGTACGGTCCGAGCATGAAAACCAAGGCTTACCTAACGCGCATGCTGTCTGCCGTGGTCCTGCTGATTGCAGTCGGCTCTCTGTCCACACCGGCCGCATCGGCCGGCGGAGTTGCGACGGGGGAGCGCATCGTCGTCCTGGTGCCCGGCCAGCAGGCCACTCCCGGGACCACGAGCCGGGATCAATACCGCGACATGGCAGCTGAGCTCACCGCGCAGGGGTACACCGTCCACACGGTGGATGTGAAAGGCCTCGATCTCCCCGCCGACACCCGCGTGGTCAAGGCTGCGGTCGCGAGAGCCACCGCAGGTGCCGACGTCGAGTCGGTGGCGATCGTCGGCCACAGCTACGGCGGACTTTCGGCCCGCAGTTATCTCAAGACCCTCGGTGGATCGGACCTGGTCGACACCTACATCGCCATCGGCACCCCGCAGTACGGATCTCCTGGCGGCTGCGCGCAACTGCCCGGATTCGGTTGGGACGGCTGCCCGGTGACACCGTTCATCGCCGATCTCGTCGCCGGAGACGACACCCCGGGCGACACGGCGTACTACTCGATTCGTAGTGACGAGGAACTGGCGGACGGACGTCTCGACGGTGGCCAGTACCGGGTGGCCCCGATTCCCGACCTCGTCCATGAGGTCGAACCGGCGGACCCCCGGGTCATTGCTGCGGTCTCGGAGATCCTCGCCGGCCACAGCCTTGCCGAGTTCGTCGACGAAGCCGAGGGTGACATCACGCTCGAGAAGACGCTCTTCCCGGCACCCACCCGCTGACCAGTTTGGGCGGAACCGCGCCGGAGGGATGGAAAAGGGCCCCGCACGGACTCAGATGTCGCGTGCGAGGCCCTTCGTCTGGGTCTCCGTGAAGTGCAGGATCAGGAGAGGGGCAGAACGTCCTTGTACTGGTTGAAGAAGGCGATCTGGCCGGCATCGAGATCGCCGGCGGCGTTGGCCTGGTCGATCAGGGCCTGGATGGCGGGATCGGTGATCGAGGCCTTGAGCTGGTTCGCGATCTCATCGGTCTGTGCTGCGAGGTCCGGGAGCTGGACCTGGGGCAGGGCCGGGATCTCGAGGCTGGGGGCAGCCTCGGGAGCAGGCGCGCTGCGCTCGGTGGCGCCGCTGAGGCCGGTGCCGCAGGTGGGCCATGCGCCCTTGCCCTGGTTGGCGAGCACGCGCTCGGCAACGGCGATCTGCTGCTCACGGGTGGCCTGGTCCGCGGACGGTGCGAACTCGGTGCCACCGTGGCCCGCCCAGGTGCTGGGGGAGAACTGCAGTCCGCCCTGGTATCCGTTGCCGGTGTTGATGGCCCAGTTGCCGCCCGATTCGCACGCGGCGACGGTGTCCCACTCGGCGTCGGTTGCTGCACCGGCGTTGCCGCCGCCTGCGAACGCGAGGCCTGCTCCGCCACCGATCACGGCAGAGGTGACAGCGATCTTGGCAAGGGTGCGACCGGTGCTGGTCGACTGACGATGACGTCCTGACATGAGTTTGCTTCCTCTCTCCACGCGCCTACGAAGTCAGCTGTCGGGTTCGAGCGAGAGGTTGCTCGGTTCCAGTGGAACTACACCCCAAGGACTCCGTCGGATGAAAGCGTGACGCTTTCGATCGTCGGCAGCCCGGTGATCTCCAGGAGATGTTTGGGTCCCCCGTCCTCGTCCCTGAATTGCGTTTGTTGTGTTCTCGGTTCGCGGGACGAGGTTGGGCGCGGCGAGCCGGGAATATTCAATTGCGTTGCGGTCGATCAGATCAACCGAGTCAGACGGTACGTGTTAATTCGGGTCGACACACATCTTTGCGAAGTGAGGTGTTTGACGTGTCGGGACGCCATTTCGCGTTCATATGCTATTCGCGCTGCTCATCGCTATGACTGTCGTCCCGTGTCCGTACCGTGACCGTACCGTTATGTGATGAAGGTCACTACGTCATTCGAAGGATTGAGGCGCCGATGTGGGTCGATCGACCCGATCGCCGACCACCCGTCGGTGGTCTCAGCCGCCCGCGAAGGGTGGGAGCACGTCGACGGTGTCCCCGCTCGACAGCACCCGCGAACGGTCGCGAACGGCGATCGACTCATGCAGATACGAGCATCGGTTCAGTACGTTGGCCAACTCTGGATTCTGTTGACCCAACGCAATTTCCAGATCGGCAAGAGTGGCTTTGTCAGTGAGCTTCACCACAGTTTGTTCGGTCCCCGCGGCGGCTTGGGCTGCGGCGAAGAAACGGACGCAGATCTCCATCTCAGCCGCCGATCGCAGACATCGGTCGGGACGGCTGCAAGAAGCCCGGTTCGTTGACGCCGTGGCCTGGAAGTTTGCCCCAGGTGGATTCGCGCCACCGCAGCGCGATTTCTTCATCTGAAGACGAAGTTGACTTCAGTAAACCAGCCAAGTCTGTCTCATCGGTGGCGAAGAGGCAGTTGCGCAGCTGTCCGTCGGCGGTCAGGCGGGTGCGGTCACAGTCTCCACAAAACGGCCGCGTGACCGATGCGATGACCCCCACGCGAGCCGGTTTCCCGTCGGCACCGAGGTACCCCTCGACGGTCCAGCGCTGAGCGGGCGCAGCGCCTCGTGGTGCGGTATCCGGGCGCAGATCGAATTCCCGTTGCAGTCGCTCCAAGATCTGATCCGCGGTGATCATCGTGGTGCGCGACCAGTGATGCTCGGCGTCGAGAGGCATCTGCTCGATGATGCGGAGCTCGTAGCCGCGATCCAGGCACAGTCGGAGCAGGGCGGTGGCATCGTCGAGACCGTGCTCGGTGTCGAGGACAGCGTTCACCTTCACCGGGAACAGGCCGGCCGCTGCCGCCGCCTCCAGGCCGGCGAGCACATCGGGGAGCCGGTCACGACGCGTGATCGCGGCGAATCTGGCCGCGTCGACCGTGTCGAGCGATACGTTCACCCGGTTCAGCCCGGCGTCGGCCAGCGTCTTGGCCTGATGTTTCAGACCCAGGCCGTTGGTGGTGAGCGCGACCTCTGGACGTGGGTCCAGTGCGGCGACGGCCTCGATGATGTCGGGCAGGTCTTTCCGTAGCAATGGTTCACCGCCGGTGAAGCGCACCGCCTCGACGCCGAGATGCCGAACGCCGATCGAGACCGCCCGAACGATTTCCTCCGCGGTCAGAACTTTGTCCCGCGCAAGCCAATCGAGTCCCTCTGCGGGCATGCAGTAGGTGCAGCGCAGGTTGCAGCGGTCGGTGACCGAGACACGCAGATCACGTACGGCCCGCCCAAAGGTGTCGACCATGGGTCCGCTGGTGGGCATGGCGGCGTCGCGCAGAACGGGCTTCTGCGCGGACAAGCCGCTCGGCATGCCGAGAGCGATGACAGTCACAGCTCCCAGCCTACGGTTTGTGCCGGCCGACGGTCGGGGCGACGGGGGTGATGACCACGACCACATCCGCACGTGCGGGCGTCGTCTGTCACTGGGTCCGCTAATGCGGCGCTGACGCCTTCTTTCGTTCCAGGGCGCGGAAGGTGCTCGCGTGAAAGACCAGCGGTTCCTGGACCGGGTCGGCGCGTAGGGCGTTGACCTTGAGCAACACCAGGCTGTGGTCGCCTGCGGGGATCTCGTTGTAGATGGTGCAGGAGAGCTGGGCGACGGCGCCGCCGATGAACAGCGCCCCGTCCTCGGTCGTCTCGAGTTCGAGCCCGGTGAAGCGGCGATCCGCGGCTCCGGCGAGTTGTTTGCACTCGGCGTCCTGATCGTGGGCGAAGACCGACACCCCGAGGACCGGCGCATTGCGGAGTTTCGGCCACGTGGTCGACTCGTTCTGCACGCACAGTGACACCAGCGGCGGGTCGAGGGAGACCGTCGCAAATGAGCTGGCGGCCAGGCCGATCGATTGATCACCGGACTGATGGCAGACTGCCACCACACCGGTCGGGAAACAGCTGTAGGCGCGCCGTAGGGCCGATCCATCGCTGGTCGGCGTGAGGGCTCCGTCGATTGGTGTCGTCATGTCAGTGATCAGCCTAGTTCGCCCGGGTGTCGCCGGTCGGGTTGCGCCGCTCGGCACGCTGCCGTCGGCCTGATCGCAGGGCAAAAATCAGCCCGAGTAAAAATCCGAGCGGCGCGCACATGGTCAGTAGATAGACGAACAGCGGTGCGCTCTCACCGGTGATCGGCGTCATCAGAAACAGCACGGCCAGTGCGACGAGCCCGATCGCGAAGAGCCCCAGTGCCACCCGCAGGAGCAGGTTGCCGTCGGTTTTACGCATGTGGTCAACGGTAGTGCAGTCCGCCGGGGGCCGGAAAACCCCTGTGCTGCCCGCCGGGGCCAGGGGCTAGACTGACTCCAAACGCGTCTGGCTGGACCTACCGTCACAGCGGGCGCTTTCGTTTTGTTTGATGACGAGCAGATGAGGGTGAGCGCAGTGCCCAGCGGCAAGGTGAAGTGGTACGACGCGGAGAAGGGCTTCGGCTTTCTCTCGCAAGATGAGGGCGAAGACGTCTACGTGCGTTCGTCCGCGCTCCCTGATGGGATCGAGGCTCTCAAACCCGGCCAGAAGGTCGAGTTCGGGATGGCCGCGGGACGTCGTGGTCCGCAGGCGTTGTCGGTGAAGGTGCTTGATCCGGCGCCGAGCGTCGCCAAGAACACGCGCGAGGCCGCTCGGAAAGATCAGCCGAAGAAGCACACCACCGACGAACTGCACGGCATGATCGCCGACCTCGTCACGCTGCTCGAGGGCAAGGTGCAGCCGGATCTGCGCAAGGGGCGTTATCCCGATCGCAAGACGGCGCAGATGATCTCCGAGGTCGTACGGGCCGTGGCCCGCGAGCTCGAGAACTGACGCCCGCCCGCTCAGCTCTGAGCGGGCACCTCGACGCCGTCCGGGAGGGTGTCGATTCCCCAGATCCCGCGGGGTACGAAGCCGAACTCGTCCTCGACCTGCGAGGGTTGTTTGATCTCGACGGCGGCGAGGATTCTGTCGCGGGTCGAATCGAGCGTGATCGTTCGTGCCGAATCGCTGGGGTAGAAGACCTCGTCGCCGATGTCGGAGCCCTCCGCGGTGAGGTACTGCACCACCAGGGTCCACGGGCCGACCGCCAGTTCTGATGAGAGCGACAGCATCATGGTCTCGCCGACCTTCACCGGAACTCGGGCCGGCGGGTCGAGGACCTCCCTGTTGCACTCGGCGAGGTCGATGCTGCAGTACTTGAGCGGCTCGACCCGGACGAGCTTGTCACCGCTGGCCACCTGCACGTACGGGGTGTCGTCGGCCTCGTGTCCGGACGTCAGCACAGCCACCGAACCGGCGACGATGACGACGAAGAGGACGGCGACGATCGAGAAGATGGCGAAGAATTTCTTTTCGCCGGAGGACAAGGTCATGCGCCGTGTGCACCTTTGTTCCAGGCCTCGCGGGTTGTGGGATCGATGTGGATCGCACCGGTCGGCATTGTCATGTCTGGTCGTCTGCCGCCGAAGCCGGGGACGAGGGTCGATCCCCGGTTGGTGGCGAAGGTCTGGATGAATCCGAGTGCCAGCAGTCCCGCGACCACACCGAAACCGATGGTGAGGTTGGGCGGCAGCAGGACTCCGAGCGATGCGCCGAACACCCAGCTCATCTGCAGCACGGTTTCGGAGCGACCGAAGGCAGAGGCGCGGGACTCGTCGGGCAGGTCATCCTGGATCGAGGAGTCGAGGCACACCTTTCCGATGGCGCTGGTGCCCGAGGCGATCAGTGCCGCGATGGCGATGAGCAGCAGGTTGCTGAAGATGGCGGCCACGGCCGCGACGACCATGCAGGCCCCGGTCACCATCACGATGATGTTCTGCGGGTTCTTCAGCTCGAGGCGGGTGCCGGTGGCGTTGCCGATGAAGTTGCCGATGCCGGCCGCGGCTCCGACGGCGCCCAGCATCGCCACCTGCGCCCATCCGCTGCCCCCGCCTTGCTGCGATTTGGCGTAGAACGCGATGAACAGGGTCAGGAAGCCGGTGAGGATGCGAATCGTGCCGTTGCCCCACAGGCCCACCAGGACATTGCGGCCCAGGGGTTGGCGGATGCTGGCCGCGAGAGCTTTGACCGGCGACTGCTTCTCACTCGGCGCCTCGGTGGGAGCGGGGCCGGAGTTGTTGCGCGGCTGTGAATGCCGGGCGGGTTCGCCGTGGTAGGTCAGCGTGGTGGGGACTTCGCCGGCGGTGACCTCGACCCACGAGGGGATCCGCATGCACAGGACGGCGCCTACGACGGTGATGATGGCCAGCCACACCATCGCGCCCGGGAGATGGAGTGGCAGCACCTTGCCGAGCAGGACCTCGCACAGCGCGGCGACACCGCCGCCGATGATGGTTCCGCCGACCAGTCCGAAGGTGGTCAGCCGGGAGTTCACCCGCACCAGGTCGATCGACGGCGGCAGTACCCGAGGCGTCACCGCGGACTTCAGGACGCCAAAGGATTTGGACAGCACCAACATTCCGAGTGCGCTGGGATAGAGCACCCACGGGTCGTACGTCAGCTGACCCGCGGCGGCGTCCCACCCGCAGTTGGTCATGATCAACACGGCCAGGAGCGTGCGACCGACGAACGTCCCGGCCATCGCGATACGGCGGCCGCGCTGCAGCTTGTCGAGCATCGGCCCGATCAGCGGTGCGATGATCGCGAACGGCGCGATGGTCAGCAACAGATAGAGGCCGACCTTGCCCTTGGACTCGGCGCTCGCCGCGGCGAAGAACAGGGTGTTCGCCAAGGCGATGGTCATGGCGGCGTCGACGGCGAAGTTGACGACGGTCGGGTAGGTGAGCGCGGTCAGACCCGAACGGTCGGCGCCGTCGGCCGTGGCGGCCTGGTGGATCTTGCCGATGCCCTTGGACGTCAGTTCGCGCCCTCGCAGCGCTGCCACCCGCGTCACTGTGAGCTTGCGGGGCATCGCGCGCTGCTTGTCGTCGCGGTGGTAGTCGGTCTCGTCGAGTGGTGGCAGGTGCGGATTGTGCGAGGTCTGCTGCCGGGTCTCGTGGCGGGTTGCCCCTGGCGGGGGATACGCCGCAGTCGGTGGGTTTCCGGGTGCCGGATTACCGGGCGGGGGTCCGGCCGGAGGGGGTCCCGGCGGTCGCTGCCGCGGCGGCGGGGGGCCCTGGCGCGGTGGCAGCCTCGGGCCGGCAGCGCCGTCGACCGGGTAGTTCGCGGCCCCCGGATGCGCGGCAGGCGACGGCCGAGGAGCCTGCCGCGGGTCGCGCCGAGTGGGGTCATTCTGCGAGGAACCGGAAGGGTCTCGCGCGGCTCTGCCCCGATCCGAGGAGGTCGCACGAGGATCACGTGGTGCATTTCCTCGGTTCACTTCCACGATTGTTCCCTATCTCCGGTTGGCCGACCAACCCTCGGGCGCCTGCGGCGAGTTGCGATACGGCACACTGGAGGGGTGAACGCGGTAACCGAGCAGGCAGACACAGCAACTGATCATGAGCAGGCAGATCAGCAGCGCGTGGCCACGTTGCTGGCCGGGGCCGTCTCGCAAGCGCGGGAGGCCATCGACGCAGAGGGTGACGAGGTCGGTGAGCATCTCGACGCGGTGACCGAGGCGAGCTACACAGTCACCCACTACTTCGCCGCCGACGTCCCCGGTTACCGGGGATGGCAGTGGTGCGTTGTGCTCGCGGGCTGCCCCGACAGCGACGATGTGACCGTCAACGAGGTCGCCCTGCTCCCCGGATCTCAGGCGCTCACCGCGCCCGACTGGGTGCCGTGGGCCGAGCGGCTCAAACCGGGCGACCTCCACCCCGGCGACCTGCTCGCCAGCCCTCCCGACGACCCCCGCCTGGAGCCGGGCTACGTCGACAACGGCGACGTCGATCCCGTCGATCCGGCAACGCAGGTCGTTGCGGAACTGGGCCTGGGCCGCGACCGGCTGATGACTCGCGAAGCCCGCCTCGACACCGCGCAGCGTTGGGCCGAAGGCGAATACGGCCCGGATTCGCCCATGGCGCAAGGCGCTCGCCACAACTGCGTCAGCTGCGGTTTCTACCTCCCGATCGTCGGTGCGCTGCGCGCGGCGTTCGGGGTGTGCGCCAACGAGTTCTCCGCGGACGGGCGGGTGGTGCACGCCGATCACGGGTGCGGGGCCCACACAGACGTCAAGGCGCCGTCGGGTGCCGGCAGTCCGGCGTACGACGCGTATGACGACGGTGCGGTCGAAATCCACGCCAACTCCTGACGCCGGTGCCTGCCGCGGCCGATCTCCGATCGGGACCGGATCCGTTCGGTATCAACGAGGTCCGGGATTCGACCCTGAAATCCTGGCTGACCTCGCCGACCCGGCTGCGCGAGGACGTCGCAGCTGAGTCCGACCTCGTAGGGGTCGGGTACCGCGATCGGCTCCTCACGGAGCTGGTGGCGAATGCCGCCGACGCGGCAACGGCCGCCGGGGTCTCCGGTGTGGTGAAGGTCTGGCTCGACGGCGGCGACCTGCACGTCGCGAACACCGGAAGTCCTCTCGACGCAGGCGGAGCCGCAGCGCTGACCGCGTTGCGATCGTCGAACAAGACCGGCTCCGGACTGGTGGGCCGCTTCGGGGTCGGGTTCACCGCCGTCGCCGCGGTCACCCGTCACGTCCAGATACGTTCGGGCAGTGGTTCTATCGAGTTCTCCGCCGAACGCACGCGACGCGAGTTGGCGGCTCATGGGATCGAGGCCGAGGAGGTCCCGACCCTGCGGCTCGCCTGGCCGGTTGATCTCGCGCCTGCGGCCGGCTTCGACACCGAGGTGGTGCTGCGCCTGGAACCCCACGTCGACACCGAGGCGATGATGCGGGAGTTCGCCGTGGAGGCGGTCGAACTGTTACTGGAATTGCCTGCGGTCGAGACGATTTCGGTAGCCGATCACAGGTTCACTCGGGAGCGCACCGATTCGGTGGTGTCGGTGGGGTCGCAGAGGTGGCTGGAATATTCGGCTCCCCATGCCCGCTGGCTGTTGCCGATGACGGGTGACTGGCTGGTGACCCGGCAGCGTGACGTGCTCCGCGCCCCGACGAGGACGGACGTAGAACTCACGGTCCCGGCGATCTGTATCGCCGCCGTGCGTCTGACCGCTGACCGTCGCGGCTTGCATCCCGATGCCGACATCGCCACCGCCGCAATCGGGTACGCGGACTTTGCCGCATCCCTGCCGATCGACCAGCGGACGATACTTGTTCCGGAACCGGGGTTCGCCGCGAGCCGTACCGATGAGCGCCTGCGCGGCGCCCTGGTCGATGAGTTGTCCTCGCGTCCGTGGCTTCCGGGTGCCGGTGGCGACGACCTGATCCCGGAGCGCGCCGAGGTCCTCCTCGACCTGACGTCCGGTCTGGCGGAACTCCTCGGCGAGATCATCACCACGCTGGTCCACCCCGACCTGTCCGACCGCAGTACCGTCACCCGGCTGCGCTCGGTGGGCGTGACGGAGATCGGCCTGGCAGACATCGCGTCGCGGCTCACCGGTATCGATCGCGAACCCCGGTGGTGGGGAAGGCTGTACACCGAGCTGTCGGTGGTCGCCCAGGGGCAGGTCGACGAACTCGGCGCCGTGCCGGTGCCGTTGACCGATGGCCGCACCATGCCCGGCGCGCGTGGCACCGTACTGCCTCCGCCGCAGTCCGACGACCCGGACACCGAGGTCGTCGCGCCGTCGTGGCTACCCACCGTTCATCCGCAGGCGGCCCATGAACTGCTCGGACGCCTGGGTGCGCGGCAGTTGTCGGTGTCGGAGATGCTGTCTGACCCGGCGCTGCGGGGTGAGATCGAATCCGACCCGGATGGTGATGACCTCGCCCGTAGCGTGCTGGGTCTGCTGCGCGCCGCGCCGGACGCGTCGGTACCGGCCTGGCTCGGACAGCTGTTGTTGCCGACCACCGACGGTGACGAGCGTCCCGCTGACGAACTGCTGCTGCCGAACAGCCCGTTGGCGTCGGTTTTGATCGACGATTCGCCGTTCGGCGTCGTCGACCCGGACTGGGTCGAAACGTATGGTGCAGAGGCCTTTCGCGCGCTCGGGGTGGGGTGGGGGTTCACCGTCACCCATGAGGAATACCCGACAGGCCCCGACCACGATCTTGCCGATGAAGCGCGGTGGTGGGACACGATCGGCGATCCGCCGCAGACCTTTTCGGCGGTCCGCGACCTCGACCTCGTCGACCAGGACCGGTGGCCGCAGGCCCTGAGCCTGCTCGCCGAATCCCCTGACTGTGCAGCGTTGCTGTCCGATCGCGGCGGTTACACGGCCTGGTGGCTTCGCCACTACGCGGAGATCGACGGCGCGCCGCTGGGTCACTGGCGCGCCCCGAGCGACGACACCATGGCGGGAATCTTGGATCCGCTGGATCATCCGCACGCGGATGAGCTGTCCGGGGCCCTGGGCGCGGCCGACGTCGAGGACACCGACCAGGCGTTGATGTTCCTGACCCACCTGGCCGATGCCGACCGGTCGATCAGCCCGTCTGTGGCTGCCATCACCCACACCGCACTGGCGGTGGCGCTCCGAGACGGGCGTATCGATCTCGGACGGATCGAGCCCCCGGCCGGGCTCCGCACCCTCGCCGGATCCGTCGCAGACGACGCGGTGGTGTTGGACGTGCCATGGCTCGCCGCGGCCCTCGACCCCGCCGTCGTGGTCGCGTTGGCTCCACCGGGATTTGCCCTCGCGACGCAACTGGCCGACCTCTTGGACATCCCGACGGCCACCGAGCAGTACTCAGGTGGTCCCACGGAGCCGGGGGAGGACACGACCTGGCAGGCGCATCCGCAGGCACTGAGGTCGGCGCTGATCCAGGACCGAGCTCTACCCACCGGTCCCATCCGCGTTCACGAGGCGCTGACGATCGAACTGCGCCACGGCGACGAGCGCAGCGAGCACCGGGTTCCCTGGTGGCGTGACGAGCATGGGATGGTCCACGTGGATGCGGGGTTCGATGTCCTCGGTGGCTGAGGTCGTCGAAACCGACAGGGTGTTCGGGCCCGATCAAGCGGTCCTCGATTGGGTGGTCGATCATCGGACCGGCTTCTGGGATTCGGCGATGAAAGCGGTCACGGTCCTGGGCAACACCAGCGTGCTCACGGTGGTCGCGGCCTTGGTGGCCGTGGTCCTCGCGAGCAACCGGCAGTGGCGGCCGGCGTTGCTGGTCTCGCTCGGCTCGCTGGTGGGGTCGCTCGTCATGTTCGGGCTCAAACAGCTCATCGCGCGACCGAGGCCGCCCATCCCGGAGCGGATGGTGGAGCTGTCGAGCTACTCGTTCCCGTCAGGGCACGCGATGTCGTCGACCGTGGTCTATGGGTCCATCGCGGTCTCGGCCTACTGGTGCAGCGGTTGGGTCCGCGCGCATCGTCGGGTACTGGTGGTGGCGCCGGTATTGGCCATCGCCATCGGCATCTCGCGGGTCTACCTGGGCGCACACTGGATGACCGACGTGCTGGCAGGGTGGGTCTTCGGATCGGTCTACCTCGCGGTGGCGGCGTTCCTGGTGCTCAGGACAGACCCTGCTGGGCCGCCCGGCTCCCGCGGCGCACCGCCCACTTCTGCAGAGACACCACGAAGCAGCCGAACAGACCGACTCCGAGGCCGACCAGACAAATCGTGAGCGTGTTGTCGGTTCCGAGGCCCCAGCCTGCGACGACAACCGTGGCGATCAACCACCCGAGCATGCCGACGATGATGACCGGCGCAGGCGAGGTCAGCCTGCGTGGCAATTCGGGGATGTGATCGGCCATGACCATCAGCCTAATTCGAATTGCGCGGACGGTGATTTTCGGGCCGTGAAAGTACATCTCCTTGTAAAAACTGCACATAGTTATACCTGCGAAAAATCCGGTGTGCGCAGGCACTCAGGTGATCGCCCGTGACCGTAAGTTAACCGTAATTCACTGGTGGGTCGAACAAATGAACATCACCCGTTTGGCATGCAATTTCAGAAAGCTGACTTATCCTGGCTGCGTGGACCAGAATGACGAAAAGCTCGCGAGTGACTTGGCGCTGGCCGTGGTCCGACTGACGAGGCATCTGCGGGGCCGCAGAAATGCGTCGCCGGTGTCACTCACGCAACTGTCGGCGTTGTCGACCCTGCGCAGAGAGGGGCCGATGACCCCGGGCGCGATCGCCGCCCGCGAGCGCGTTCAACCCCCGTCGATGACGAGGGTGATCGCCTCACTCGCGGACCTGGGGTTGGTGAAGCGCGATCCCCACCCCACCGATGGCAGGCAGGTGATCGTGACCCTGTCCCCGACGGGTGACGCCGTCGTGGTCGATGAGGCGAATGCTCGTGAAGAATGGCTGCGCGCCCAGCTCAAGCGCCTCGACGACGATCAACTCGCCACTCTGCGCAGTGCCGTCGGCATCATCGAATCGATCGTCGCCGAAAGCGACTGACCACCCCCGCCGATCGTGCCGAAGAAGCCGCTGACCGTGCCGAAGCGGCCGCTGACCGGGCCGAAGCGGCCTGAGAGTCAGAAGAATGTTCCCGCGTACGGCTTGCGGTCGGTGCTGAAGGCCTGATCGACCGCGTGCAGGGTGGGGGCATCGGCCGTCCAGAGACGCTCCGCTGCCGCGAAATCAACCGCCCGGTACCCGCCCAGGTACAGGCTGCCCAGCACCGAGATGTCCATTCGAACGGTCGGGTCGGCGTCGGTTGCGGTCACGGTGGCCCGGCTGTCGGTGATCGACACCGCGAACTTGCCGCCTGACTCGCGGTACGTGTCGGAGACCTCGAGGACGAACTCGGTGTCGTGGCCGTATTCCCGGAGGGTCAGGGCCTTCTCGACGTCGAGGATCCGTAGCCACATGCTGTCGCGGATGGCGGTGACGGCCGGGGCCCGCAGGTCCGTCAACTTCAGTGGCAGCGGGTCGTCCACCGGCGTGGTGGCGGTGATGGCCGGGATCAGGTCGAGTCCGACAAGCACGCGCCACAGGTCTGTGTGTGCCTCATCGGTGACTGCGAAGATCTCGTAAACCTCTGCGATCGAGGTGTTTTCGGTCTCGTGGTGGATTCGGTAGCTCGCGTACCCGTCGGCGTGCAGCAGGTAGTGCAGTCCGCTGCGACCGTTCCGCAGCATCGGCCGGTCGGCGAAGATCATGTTCCACCACACCGGAGCTCGCACGATGGCGCCGGGTCTGGTCGAGACCCACCGGTTGTGCAGCTCGGGTACGCGGTCACGAATCTGATCGGGCTCGCCGAACCGCACCCGTGAATCGGCAGGCGCCGGCGCGCGGAACTCGGCCCGGCGCAGATCAACTCGCCAGGAATGCTCGAATGAGGCGGGGCCGTAACCGAAGCGTTCGTAGATGGTGCCCTCTGAGGCGGTGAGGATGGAGAACACGGACTCCTCCTGCTCCCACTGCTCGAAGAGTTCGGTGATCATCATCCGCAGGATGCCGCGCCTGCGATGGGTCGACGCCACGGACACCCAGGACAGACCGGGCAGACTCGCGCGGTACCCGCCCGGCACCGACATCACCATGCGGTAGAACATCGCGATGCCGACCAGAACCGGACGATCAGGGTCGACGTTGTCGTGGACCACCACGACGTCGCCGTCGTCGACTTTGGAGCGGATGTCGGCCAGCGCCTCGTCGTCGAGCGGTTCGATGAAAGCGAACGCCCGGGCGTCGGCGGTCGCGATGTCCTGCCAGTCCGAATCGATTGCGCGACGAAGAGTCAGGTTGCCGTTGCTCACCCATCCAACTTGTCACACCCGACGTCGGGCAGACTAGCCGGATGCCCGGATCGCAACCTTCCCGCGCCGACGCCCTGCCCGAACTCGCGGTGACCGTGGTCGACATCGACGACCCTGCGGATCCGCGGGTCGACGACTTCCGAGACCTGAACTCCGTCGACCGGCGTCCTGATCTGCCGATCCTGCCCGGCGGCAGCCCCGGGAAGGGGCTGGTGATCGCCGAGGGGGTGCTGGTGGCCGAGCGGATGGTCGCCTCGCGCTTCGCGCCACACGCGTTCCTGGGCGTCGACAAGCGACTGCGCGAACTCGGTCCCACTCTCACCGACCCTTCCTTGGTAGGCGTCCCGTTCTATCGCGCCAGTGCGGCGGTGATGGCCGACATCGTCGGGTTCCATCTCAATCGCGGGGTCCTGGCGGTGGCCCGTCGGCCGGTCCCGCACGAGGTGCTGGACGTGATCGCGACGGCGCGGACGATCGCAGTGCTCGAGGGCGTCAACGACCACGAGAACATCGGCAGCATCTTCCGCAATGCCGCCGGCCTCGGTGTCGACGCGGTGATCTTCGGCGGCGCATGTGCCGATCCGCTGTATCGCCGCTCGGTGCGCGTGTCGATGGGGCATGCGCTGCTCGTCCCGTTCGCCCACGCCGCAGACTGGCCGGCAGACCTGGATATCCTGCGCGACAACAATTTCCGTATCGTCTCCATGACACCGGATGCCGCTGCGGTCCCACTGTCCGACGCGGTGGACGCCGAGCGGGTCGCGTTCATGGTGGGCGCGGAGGGGCCGGGACTTTCCGAGACCGCAATGCGAGCAGGCGATGTGCGGGCGAGGATCCCGATGGCCCGCGGCACCGATTCACTCAACGTCGCGACGGCGGCCGCGCTGGCGTTCTACGAACGAGCGCGTTAGTTTTTGTGGCCGAAGCCGAACCAGCGAGCGACACGTCCGGGGGCGCTGGGCTCTGATTCCTGCGCCGTGTCGACGTTGCTGGTGGGTGCGCCGGGTGTCGAAAGCCCCAGTTCCACATCGGCTTCCGTCGGCTGGTAGCCCTTCGGGCGGATTGCGAAGCCCGAGACGGTGATGGTGGCTGGATCGGTGTCGGAGTCTTCGAGCGGCGTGGTGAAGCGAAATCCCAGCCACTCGCGGATTGCCTGTTCGGCGAACTCCTGAGGGTGGAAGGGAAGGGCCTGTGGATCGGGTTGCGCGCCTTCGGCATACACCAGCGGATGTTCGCCCGACCAGAACGGACCCTCGAAAACGAAGGGCAGGCCGTTGTTTTCGAGGATGTCGACGGGGTTCGCCGAGAACGACCGGCGCAGTTCACCGGCGTCCCAGCGGGCGAAAGCGCCCAGTGATGACTCGGGGTCCGTGTGCAGCATGATCGTCGAATCCGACGGAAGCGCAGCGATCCAGGACTCCGGCAGGGTCGACGGTGTCGTCGAGGCGAGCACGGGGCTCGTCACCACCGTCAGTGCGCCGTAACTTCCGATGAACAGCTGGTCGGTGTCGGGATTCGCGGCATCTGCCAGCGTGGTTTCGCCGATCGGCACCGCGGTCAGATCTGGTAGCAGTGCGGCAGCGATCGCTCCGGCCGTTGCCGGGTCGTGGCGCAGGCCCTGCCTAATCTCCGCTGCCGGATCGCTGGAATTGACGAACCAGAGCATGGATGCTGCTTTCGCTGCCAATGCAAGCCTTTCGTGTGGTCCGACCGATTTTGCGTACCGATCAACTTAACCTGTGTCAGGTGTTGCCACTGCTGCGGACCCCGAGAAGTACGTCCTCCCACGCCGGGACGGACGGTTTCCGGTTGCCGCGACCGCGTTTGCGGGACGGGGGTGACTTCTCGTCGTGGACCGACGCTTCGCCGGTATCGTCCGCCGGCGCAGACTCTTCTGCGGACTCCACGTCCACCTCCACCTCGACCTCAGGCTCGGGTGGGGTCGGGCGAGGATCCGGCCTGGGCGCAGTACGACGGGCCTGGGCATCGGTCACCGTGTCGGCGTCGACGGTCACGGCCTCGGTGCCGTCGGACTTCACCGTCAGCCGCGCTGAGCGCGAGACGGGGGAGATCGGTGCCACCTGGGAGGCCTGCGGAGGGGTGTAATCGAACGCCAGCTCCGGATGGTCGGAGTCATCGTTGTCGACCGGCAGCGGTGCGACCGGCTGAACGCTGCGCAATGGTCTGCTGATGTCCGGATCGATGAGCTCATCGGCGACCTCGTCGATCGCCTCGACGGTGCCCGAGTTGGAACCCGGCACATACCGCCAGTGCGCCCGGTTCACGGACCGCCCGACGCGCCAGCTGACCTGGACCACCCATCGATTGTCCTCGGCCTTCCAGGCATCCCAATCGGTGTCGTCGGGGTTGTGTCCTCGCGCCCCGAGTGCGGCCGACACGACTTCGGACAGCGTCGAGAGCGCGGGACCGTCGTAGCGCAGCGGATGGGCGGCGGCGGCGAGCTCGGCGGCGCGGGCACGCTCGAGCAGCACGGGGTGAGCGAATCGTTCGATCCGATCCATACCGACGCCTGCCGCCGCTGCGACCTGGGCTACCGAGGCGCCTGCCCGGATGCGTGACTGGATCTCGCGGGGCCGCAATGTGCTTTCCATCTCGATCTCTATCTGACCCATGCGTGTCAGGTCGCCGCGTGCAGCGGCTCGCAATGTGTCGTCAGCAGGGATACGGAACTTCTCGCCCGACTCGGTGTCCTGACAGATCACCTTTTTGCCGTCCGGCTCCAGGCCGATGACTCGAAGCTCACGCATCTGCTCCTCCTTCACGTCTCGGAGCCAGCCTCTACATTTGCGTCGGTCTGCATTAGCGTCAGCGTAATGCAGTGTAGTGAAATCGCCTGCCGTGACACGCGGAAAAATGCCAGCTCAGCAGGGGTCTCCGCAGCCCGACCGACGGCTACAGCGCGCCGACCACGTAGTCGATGCTCGCGGTGAGCTTGCTGATGTCCTCGGGTTCGATGGCCGGGAACATGCCGATGCGCAGCTGATTGCGGCCGAGCTTGCGGTACGGCTCGGTATCGACCACTCCGTTGGCGCGCAACACTTTCGCGACAGCAGCGGCGTCCACGTCGTCGTTGAAGTCGATGGTTCCCACGACCTGGCTGCGGTAGGCGGGGTCGGTGACGAACGGCGTTGCGTACTCGCTCTTCTCGGCCCAGGTGTAGAGCCGTGAGCTGCTGTCGGCGGTGCGCGAGGTGCACCAGTCGAGTCCGCCCTGGCCGTTCATCCACTCGAGCTGGTTCGCCAGCAGCAGCAGGGACGCGACAGCCGGCGTGTTGTACGTCTGGTTCTTGCTGGAGTTGTCGACCGCAGTGGGCAGTGAGAGGAACTCGGGGCACCAGCGATCGGACTTGCCAATGGTTTCGATGCGCTCGAGCGCGGCCGGGCTCATCAGCGCAATCCAGAGGCCGCCGTCGGAAGCGAAGCTCTTCTGGGGCGCGAAGTAGTAGACGTCGGCGTCGGCGACGTTGACCGGCAGGCCACCCGCTCCGGACGTCGCATCGATGGCGATCAGTGCGTCACCTGCGAGCTCGGGCCTGCTCACGGGTACGGCCACGCCCGTCGAGGTCTCGTTGTGGGCCCAGCCGACGAGGTCGACGCCGTCGAACTGGTCGGCGCCGATGGTCGAGACCGACGGGGCGGTGCCGGGCTCGGTGGAGATCACGACCGGATCGTCGAGGAAGGGGGCCTTTTTGGCGACGGTGGCGAACTTGTTCGAGAACTCGCCGTAGGTGAGGTTGAGCGAACGCTTCGAGATCAGGCCGAACGCGGCGGCATCCCAGAAGGCGGTGGTGCCGCCGTTGGAGAGGACGACCTCGTACCCGTCGGGCAGGGAGAACAGATCGGCCAGGCCGCTGCGGATCGCGCCGACGACGTTCTTGACCGGTGCCTGCCGGTGACTCGTTCCGAAGACCGAGGCGCCGGTGTCGACGAGAGACTGCAGCTGCTCGGGGCGGACTTTCGACGGGCCACAACCAAACCGGCCGTCGGAGGGCAGAAGGTCGGCCGGAATGGTTATCGATTCACTCATGGGTCCAGTCTTCCAGACCGCCCCCGTACCCCCATAATGTGCCCTTTTGGCGAACAAAACCCCTGGTGATGGCCGCCAGAAGGGCACATTTCCGGATTTACTTCGGGGCGATGGTGTCCCAGCCCTCGACGTCCTCGGGGCGACGGGGAGCCGCGCCGACGTACAGCGCCGCGGGACGGACCAGCTTGCCCAGGCGCTTTTGCTCCATGATGTGGGCGCACCAGCCGGCGGTGCGGCCACAGGTGAACATCGCGGGCATCATGTGCGGCGGCACCTCGGCGAAGTCGAGGATGACCGCGGCCCAGAACTCGACGTTGGTCTCGATGGCGCGGTCGGGACGACGCTCGCGCAGTTCGGTCAGAGCGGCCTGCTCGAGCGCCGCAGCGACCTCGTACCGGGGTGCATTCAGCTCCTGTGCGGTGCGGCGCAGCACCCGGGCGCGGGGGTCCTCGGCGCGGTAGACGCGGTGTCCGAACCCCATGAGCTTTTCCTTGCGGTCGAGGATGCCCTTGACCAAGGCCCGCGCGTCGCCGGTGTTCTCGACTTCTTCGATCATCGGGAGCACACGGGCCGGGGCGCCGCCGTGCAGCGGCCCTGACATGGCGCCGATCGCCCCGGACAGGGACGCCGCGACGTCGGCGCCGGTGGAGGCGATGACACGGGCGGTGAAGGTGGAGGCGTTCATGCCGTGTTCGGCGGCGCTGACCCAGTAGGCGTCGATGGCCCGGATGTGCGCGGGGTCGGGCTCGCCCTTCCATCGGGTCATGAATCGTGCTGTGACGGTGTCACATTCGTCGATCGTCGCCTGGGGCACTGCGGGACGGTGGATGCCTCGAGCCGACTGGGCGACGTAGGACAGGGCCATCACCGAGGCGCGAGCCAGGTTGTTGCGGGCGGTGGTGTCGTCGATGTCGAGGAGCGGCTGGTAGCCCCAGATCGGCGCGAGCATCGCCAGGCCGGCCTGCACGTCGACGCGGACGTCACCGGTGTGGATGGGGAGTGGGAACGGCTCTGCCGGCGGCAATCCGTCACCGAACTTGCCATCGACGAGCAGCGCCCACACATCGGAGAAGGTGACCTGGTTCTCGACGAGGTCTTCGATGTCGACGCCCCGGTACCGAAGGTTGCCGCCGTTCTTGTCCGGTTCGGCGATCTGGGTCGTGAAGGCGGTGACACCCTCGAGGCCCTCGACGAAACCTTCGGGTATTTCCACGTTGACTGCCATCGAACCGGACTCCTCTTGCCATGTGCGCCATTGCCGTACTTGTTAGGACTGTAGTGGGCCGAAGAGTTTCCGGTTACCCGGGAGTAGCGTTATTTGCCGTGGATAGCGAACCAATCGATTTGGCGAACATGCGGGTGTCCTACGCGGTAAGCGGCGGCGACGATGCCGCGGGCAAGGATGGGGTGAAAGGGAACCTCGATCCGAGCTGGCTGGCCGGTGATCCGCCCTGGACAGCACTGTTCTCTCAGTGGCTGCACGAGGCCATCGATGCCGGTGTCGCCGAACCCAACGCGATGGTGCTCGGCACCGTCGATGCCGATGGTCATCCGTCGACCCGGACGGTCCTGTGCAAAGGCGCCGACGCGGCGGGCGTTGTTTTCTTCACCGGCTACGACTCCGACAAGGGTGCCCATCTCGCGGCAGTCCCGTATGCGTCGGTGACGTTCCCGTGGATCGCGATGGAACGGCAGGTGCATTTCCGTGGAGCCGTCGAGGTGATCCCTGCCGAGCAGACCGAGAACTACTGGGTCAAACGCCCGCGCGGTTCGCAGCTGAGTGCATATTCGTCCGCGCAGTCCGAGCCGATCGAGTCTCGCCAGGCTCTGGAGGACAAGGCTGCCCGGACCGCTGCCGAATTCGGTGGCCCCGACGGTGATCAACCGGTGCCGGTGCCGCCGCGCTGGGGCGGATATCGGCTCGTGCCGACCGAGGTCGAGTTCTGGCAGGGCCGGGCGAACCGCTTGCACAATCGGGTTCGCGCCACCCTGGTCGACGGCCGGTGGTCCGCAGTGCGACTGCAGCCGTAGGTGGCCCGCCGCTTCCTCGCCGACACCACTCCGCTCGCGCAGCCGGATTTCCGGCGGCTGTGGTGGGCGAACATCGTCACCGTCATCGGCGCGCAACTCACCGTCGTCGCGGTCCCGGCGCAGATCTATCAACTCACCGGAAGCTCCGCGTACGTCGGATTGACGGGTCTGTTCGGCCTGGTCCCGCTGGTGGTGTTCGGACTCTGGGGCGGCGCCCTGGCCGACGCGATGGATCGCCGCATCCTGCTCATCATCACGACCATCGGCCTGATCGGTACCAGCGCACTGTTTTTCGTGCAGTCGTTCCTCGGGTTCGGCAACGCCTGGCTGATCCTGTGTCTGTTCGCGGTCCAGCAGGCATTTTTCGCCGTCAATCAGCCGACCCGCACCGCGATCCTCCCGAAGTTGTTGCCGGTGGCGCAGTTACCCGCCGCGAACTCACTGAACATGACGGTGATGCAGGCCGGCGCCATCGCCGGGCCGCTGGTGGGCGGTGCGATGATCCCCATCCTCGGTTATTCGCTCCTCTACTTCGTCGACGCACTGTTCTTGTTCGCGACGATGTGGGCCGTCATACGGCTGCCGTCGCTGCGGCCGGGTGATGGACTCACCAAGGCGCAGACTCCCGGACTCAAATCCGTGATCGACGGATTCCGCTATCTCGCCGGGCACAAGGTCCTGATGGCGTCCTTCCTGGTGGACCTCATAGCGATGATCTTCGGCATGCCGCGGGCATTGTTCCCGCAGATGGCTCATGAGAGTTTCGGCGGTCCCGACGGCGGTGGTGTCGCGTTCGCGCTGTTGTTCTCCGCGATCGCCATCGGGTCGGTGATCGGCGGTGTCTTCTCCGGGTGGGTCTCCCGCGTCGAACGGCAGGGTCGCGCCGTCATCATCTGCATCCTGATCTGGGGCGTGGCCATCATCGGGGTCGGCGTCAGTGTCGGATTCGCCGGTGGCACGGCACTTCCCATGCTGCCGGTCGCGGTCACCCTGTTGATGATCGGCGGAGCCGCGGACATGGCCTCGGCGGCTTTCCGCCAGTCGATGCTGCAGGCCGCGGCGAGCGACGAGGTCCGCGGCCGCTTGCAGGGCGTCTTCATCGTGGTGGTGGCCGGCGGACCCCGGATCGCCGACGTCGCTCATGGCGCCGCAGCGGCCTCGGTGGGTACTGCAGTGGCGACCGCGGGCGGCGGTGTTCTCGTCGTCATCGGCACCGTGATCGCAGCCCTCGCGATCCCGGCGTTCGTCCGCTACCGCATCACCCGCGACCCCCGATAATGGGTCGTTTTGGCGAACAAACCCGCAGGTCGGCTCCGCCAAAAGGACCCATTTCCGGGGTTACCGGGCGGCGGTGGTGCGGGCCCGGCTCGAGTCTTTGAGGAGTCCGGCGGTGTAGCCGACGACCATCGGATCCGACATCGCCTTCCAGCGCGGGGCCAGCAGCTTCATGTACCGCTCGACGTACAGCAACTGCTTGCCGACGAGGACGAGCTCGCGGGGGAGCCGGGCGTCGTAGGTCTTGGCCATCGCGGCCAGCTGCCTGCCGAGGTTCGCGTAGGACATGTCGCCGAGCTCGGTGCCGCCGATCGGCGCCGCGACCCTGCGCAGGTCCTTGGCGGTCTCCCGAACGGTTCCGGGCTTGCCGAACGTGCCCATGGAGGCCAGTGCCTGGCCGGCGGCTTCGTAGTCGCTGCGCATCATGTTGCCGAGCAGCGAACGCACGATCATCCGGGTCTCATCGTCGAAGCGGCCGACGATGCCCCAGTCCAGGAACACAATTCGACCCTGCGCGTCGACCAACACGTTCCCGGCATGAAGGTCGCCGTGGAAGATGCCGTCGGTGAACGCGGACTCGAGCAACGACATCAGCAGGGTCTTGACGATCGCGGCAGGGTCGTGACCCGCTCGGCGGATGGCCTTGACGTCGTCGATGCGTACGGCGTCGACGTATTCGAGGGTGAGCACCTTCTCGGTTGTGTAGTCCCAATACACCTGCGGGACACGAACCTTGTCGGCGAAACGCGAGCCGGAGATGGCGCTCGTCCACTCCTCCATGGTCGCGGCCTCGGTGCGGAAGTCGAGCTCGGAATTGAGGTTTGCCGTGAAGTCCTCGATGACGGCCTTGGCGCTGAGCATGCGACCGTACGACGAGAACTCCGCGATGGCGGCCGTCCGCTGCAGGATTTGCAGGTCGGCAGCAAGCCTGGACTTGATGCCGGGACGCTGGATCTTGACGACGACGGACTCGCCGGTCAGGAGAGTGGCGGTGTGGACCTGGGAGATCGACGCCGACGCGATCGGCTCGGGATCGAACTCGGCGAAGATCTCGTCGGGGTCGCTGCCGAGCTGGGCCGTCAGCAATGCCCGGACCTCGGTGGGGTCGGCGGCCGGCACCCGGTCGAGGAGCGTGCGGAACTCATCGGAGAGGACCTTGGGGAACACCCCGGGACTCGACGCGATGAGCTGCCCCAGTTTGACGTAGGTCGGGCCGAGCGCTGCGAACGTGTTGCGAGTCTCCCCGGCGCCCTTGGAGGCCAGGTCACCCGCTCCGGGCACGCGAGCGGCGAAGCGGGCTCCACCGCACACGGCTTGCCACGCGGTGGCCCCGATGCGGGCCGCCTCGGTGGTGAGCGACACCTTCTGCAGGGTCAGGGGTGCTTTCTCGGTCGTGATCGTCATAGGTCCTCCGCATGCGACTTCTTGCCTGGGTCGGCCCTGGTGGGGCCACAGTTACTCGACTGCCGGAATGCTCCGGGTGAGTTTAGGGCATTCGGCCGATATCGCCAGGTCGATCAGTATCCGCAGACCGCAGTTGTTACCGCGCTGCGCTGTTCTCGTACTGATAAGGAGTCGAAAACGCAGGCCACGATGTTAACGCGCCACGCCGACAAATGCCTGTGTTGTCGCTAACACTATGCGAGAAAACTGCGCATGCCGCCCACCCGTTTCGCGCCTCCCAGCCGCAATTGCTGGTGGTTCGTACAAAAACGGGTGGGGGATGCGGCGATCAATGTGCGACGGGACATTCCCCGGTCTCGTTGGCCTGCCAGGGCAGATTCGCCCGCCGGGCTGTGGTGACCGGGCAATAGTGCATCGATCCGCCGCGCACCGCCTCGGGCGGCAGGTTGCGGGTCGGCGTCTCGAGCAGTGGTGCGTCGACGGGCACCGTGCCGGCGAGGCGATCCCACGCGTCGCGGCAGCGCGGATGTTTCCGGTATCGCTCGGGCAGTGCGTGCATGAACATGTTGACGGCCTTGCCGAACCGCCGGAATCGGCGTTCGTCCGCATCCGACCACGTGAAGCCCATCATCTCGCGGACGGCCGGGTGATACAGCCCGACGGTCAGCCAGGTGAAGAACTTCTCGGTCGGCTTGACCATCACCTTCCACACGGGCCTGGGCAGGCGCGCCATCCATGGCGGCGGCGGTAGCTCGGAGATGTCGAGCACGGTTCGCACGGCAGGATGATCTTCGAGCACGTTGCGGCACATGTGGTCCCAGTACTCGAGGAACTCCTCGTAGGTGTCGGGGCAGGGCCGGGTGCTCACGCCGTACATCGAATACCAGATCCGCGATTCCTCGAAGAGCTCCCGCTTTTCGGCCTCGGTGATCGGCGGTCCGAACACCTCCGCGCACCGGATGTTGCCGTACCAGAACGTGGCGTGAGCCCAGTAGAAGACGTCGGGATCGAGGGCGTGATAGCGGCTGCCGTCGGGCATCGCGCCCTTGATCTCGCGGTGATAATCGCGGACCTCGCGGCCGGTGTCGGTGGTGCCGTCGAAGACGACCCCGATGATCGGGTACAGCGAGCGGTTGAGGCGTTGCCAGCGTTCGCCGAAGAAGTCCGAGTGCTCCCAGACCGCGGCACCCAGCTTCGGGTGCATGTTCTGCATCGATCCGGACCAGAGGCCTATCAACATGCCGTGCCAGCCCCCGAAGAACTTCCAGGTCACCGAATCCGGTCCCAGGGGTGCGGGTTCGGCCGGACTCGGCTGCGAGATCTGTTCGGATTCGTGGACGTCGGTCACGGGCGGCACCTTCCATCGACAAGCTGTCTGAGACGAAACTCTAGATCCGTCTCAACCCGATTGTCAACGATCGCGAAGTCAGTGGGAGCTGAATCGAACCCAGCGCAGCCGGACGCCAGGTCGCCGTCCCCGTGGTGTCCCAGCTGCCGGTCGCCGGTCGATGCGGACGCCGATGCGATCGGACTCGTGGTTCACTCGCCACGTGCTGGTGTAGAGGGCGCGCGGTTTGCTGACTCGGTCGACCCGGGGCCGGGGGAGAGGCGTGCAAGGTCACAGGGGCGTCGGGGGTGGGCATCTCCCCCGGAGCATGGGTCGCGGACGGCCATGGTCCGGCGAGGCCTCCGACCGCCAGTTTATCGGCGGCCTGCAGTGTCGGCGGGCCGAGTCTGGACAGTCGGTCGGCCGAGCGCGAACCCAGCACACCGGTGCGACGTCGATGCCACCGAGGATCGCCAGTTAGATGCGTAGTCCCGCCAGGGGCGGCGGAACTTCGAGTTCGGCGCGTAGTAGCGCACTACCGCCTCGATGGTCGCTTTGTCGCTAGCGGACCCGACTCGGTCGTGAAGTCGATGCAGCAACGCATCTCCCGCTGGCAGCTCACGCATCGCCGTTCACCTCGTTGCCGCTCACGCTAGCGGTCGTCAGGCTGCGTAGATCAGCAAGGCTACGACCAGGATCGGGAATAACAGCAATACACCGCACGAAACCTGTGCCGGCCGTGGCTTTCGTGCGTTCAACCCAACCAGCGCCGCGAAGAATGCCAACCAGATAACGGGGGTGACGAAATATCCAACTGTCCCGATCACAAGCCCCAGGACGATTCCAGGCTGCGTCCACGGGCCGAAATGTGCTCGGTCGCTCATCCCCATCCGAACAACGAGTTGGCGGCCGGAATGGCTGCAATCAAAACGACGGCGAAGCAGGCGCCGTGGACGACGGCGAGCAGCCCGTTCATGCGAAAACGTCGAACCACGAAGAGAATCGCAGCGTCGGCCACACCGGCTACGACGACTACTGAAATGGGGTGATGCAGGCCTTCGAAGGAGGGATGATGCCGCGAGTACCGTGCCCCGATGCCGATGGCGACCCCTGCCACCACGATGGTCGTGAGGTTGGATATCAGCCATCCGGACATTCGCACCCGTCGCCCGACTTTGTGTCTCATTGTTATTGCACAACAATTGTCTGCGGTGGATCCGACGGCGCCCCCGAGGTCGTTCCGTCCACTCGTAAATGGGGAACAACCGCTCGACTTCCCGGACCGGCCTTGTTTTCGAACAGTTCGTCGAATCCCTCCGGTCTTTCTCCGACGATGTGATAGCTTCCGAGTTCCAGAAGCGGACCATGTTGACTTTTATTGTCGGCGTCATCGGTGAGCAGCGTTGGTACGCCTTCGCGTTCTGAGTATGCCTCCGCAGACGGGTAGTCGCCGATGTTGCCGTAAAGGGCGGGGCCGTCCGGACCCGGTGTCACGATGACCTTCCCTCGTACGATTCGATCGACTACCTCCGATCCGGGAGGAGCGAAAGCGTTCTCCGCTCTGTAGTCGACCATCACGGTCCCATCGGGCAGCTGCCAGGTTTTTGCGGATGGAGCCTCGACCCTTACCTGTCCGTCACTTTGGATTGACGGATTCTGTCGTGTGATCACGATTCCGTTTTCGTAGTCGATGTAAACGGTCGCTCGAGTGTTTTCGGGACCGAAGTTCTTGTCGAACCCTCGGTCGTCACCGAGATCCCCGTCCGGGATGTTGAATACCATTTCGTTGGGGATGAATAGACCCAACTTGACTGTTCCCTGTCCGGGCACCGGCTGAATTTTCGAGACGACGACCTCTGATCTGACTCCTTTGGAGTCGGGTTTGTAAGCCGTTGTGTTCAGCATCGCGGCGGTTCGCCAGTCGGTCTCGGTCACTGGATCCCGGTGAAAGGTCTTTCGGAAAGCATCGCGATCGGTTTGATCTCGGTTGGATTCGTATACGGCAACCTGGCCTGTGGCACCCAGAATGGCGGCCGCGAGGTCTCCGTCCGCATCGTCAGCGGCTCTGAGGATGGAATCGATGTCTGCTTGCAATCTCTCGATCTGCTGCGCCTTGTGGGCGGTGTAGCGCTCGATAGCTCGCAGAGTCCACCCGTCCGTTGTGGGCCTCTTGGACGTGTCCTCTGAAACGACACCGTCGTCGGCGATGAGTAGAGATTCGTGACGGGCAGTCGCCCTTGCGCCATCCAGTCTGAGTTTTACGGATTCGACCTCTGACTCGACATTGTTGACCGCTCGCCGGATCTGTACCGATTGGGCCATCAAATCCCCGACGTCGACACGGGTCCTGCCGAGCGAATTCTCGGCGGCCAATGCAGCTGCCCCACCCCATCCTTCAAGTCGTCCGACATCCTTCAGGGTGTCGTCCAGGCGAACGCATTCGTCCCGGATTCGCGTGCACCGATCGAATACCTCTTCAATTGATTCGATTTCCCACGAGTCAATCTGAGACAACGTGATTGTCACGCGGGGCGGCTCGAATGGATCGTGGCTGCTTCGTCGTCGTCGACTCTTTCAAAAGCCCTTCGCGCGTCCGAAACGGAAGCTCCGAGATAATCAATTCTCTGAGTGATCGATGCCACTGATGCATCCCAGCTCACACCGAGGGCTTTCATCGCTCCCCGCGACCGCCCCGGCCAGCAACTGATGGCCTCGGCGATGCCGTCGCTATTCTGACGGATGCCGGTTTGCGCTACCTCGGCTGCCGTCTGCAGGCTCACTGACGCGCTGTGGAGTGCCCGATTGTCTGCTCGCAGTTCTTGTGCCACCCAATACCCCCCCGGGATTTGCTTGCATGGATGGCGGAAGACTAACAGAGTGCCGCAGTCGGCCTGATGCAAGGCAAGTGGCGAATGCTACAGCCTCAGATCTTTGCCCGCTAGACTGCACCGGTGGCCGGTCACAGCATCGAAGCGAATGGATACAGCGCACAGATCGCGAGCACGGGTGCCGGCCTGAGGGCGGTGCGGTGGGGCGATCGGCTGCTCACCGAGACCTGGGAGATCGAGCCGGGGGTCAAGCCCCCGCTGTCCTGTGGACTGGTCCTCGCGCCGTGGCCCAATCGCACCGGCGACGGTCGCTACACCTACGACGGCCAGAGCTATGAACTGCCGATCACCGAAGCCGCCCGCAACAATGCCAACCACGGTTTCGTTCGGATGGTCGACTGGAACGTTCTCGACACCACCGGGTCCTCGGTCACGCTGGGGATCGCGGTCGGGCAACATCCGGGCTGGCCATTCGATCTGCAGCTGACCGTCACATACTCGCTGGACGCCGGCGGGCTGACGGTCACGCACACCGCCACGAACTCCGGGAGACAAAGAGCTCCATACGCCCTGGGGCAGCACACATTCGTGCGACTCGGTGATGTCCCCGCCGACGATTGCGAGCTGCAACTGGCGGCACGCAAGTATCAGCCCCTCGACCCCGAGCGTCAGCTGCCTGACGGTCCCCCGGTCGACGCGGCGGGCACCGACTTCGATTTCTCCAGACCTCAACCGGTCTCGGGGCATTGGCTCGACACTCCGTTCACCGATATGGCGGACGTGGCGGGCTTCATCACGCATCGACTGATCGGTCCGGACGGGGACGCGACGGAGCTGTGGACCGACCTCAATTTTCCATGGGTGCAGGCTTTTACCGCCGATCCCGCGCATGACCAGCCGTATCCGGGTCGTGGCCGCGCGGTGGCCATCGAGCCGATGACGGCGCCGCCGAACGCCCTCGCGAGCGGCACCGATCTGATCGAACTGGAACCGGGTCAGATCTGGACGGGGCGGTGGGGTTTGCGCTACCGCGGCGCAGGGGACAATTTCCGATGACCGGGAGCGACTGACTGGAATGGGTGCGCGGTGAAGGAAATCGTTGTCTGCGGGGAAGGACTGGTCGACCTGGTGCCCGCGGGCGCAGGCCCGCTCAGCCCGTTGGTCCCCGCGCTCGGTGGTGGGCCGTTCAACGTGGCCATCACCCTGGGGCGTCTCGGCTCTGCGGTGTCCCTGATCTCGCGGTTGTCGAACGATCCGTACGGTGACGCGCTCGCCCATGCGCTCCGGGCGGCAGGGGTGAATCTGTCTCTGCTGCAGCGGGGTTCCGAGTCCACCACCCTCGCCCTGACGAGTATCGCCGAGGACGGGTCCGCCCAGTACAGCTTCTACCTCGAGAACACCGCCGACCGCCTCGTCGTGGACCCGGGTGAGTTGCCCCGCACGGTCGGTGCGCTGGCTTTCGGCACCTTGTCGATGGTGCTCGAGCCCGGCGCGAGCGTCTACGAGGCACTGCTGCACCGCAGTCACGCCGAGGGCCGGTTGACCCTGCTCGACCCCAACATCCGCGCGGGTGTCATCGACGACCCCGACGCGTATCGGACCCGGTTCGCTTCTTGGTTGCCCTCCCTGGACATCCTCAAGGTCTCCGACGATGACGCGGAGTGGCTCACCCCGGGCGGCGACGGGCCGGAGCAGTGGGTCGAGGCGGGGGTCGGTGCAGTGCTGATCACTCGCGGAGCCGAGGGTCTGAGCGTCCTCACCGAGAGGTTCTCGGTCGAGGTTCCTGCGCCCGCCGCCACCGTCGTCGACACCATCGGCGCCGGGGACACGATTTGTGGTGCGCTGCTCCACTGGCTCGATACGCACCGGCTGCTGGAGCCGCGCTCAGTTCGGCAGATGTCGCAAAGTGACTGGTCGGAGGCCATGGGTTTCGCGGCCACCGCCGCGGCGGTGACCGTCTCGCGGCCCGGGGCAGACCCTCCATGGGCGGGCGAGCTTTAAACCGACTAGGTTGTTAGGCGGATCGCGCGACCAGTTCGGGCGACCCCGGAGGTCAAACACCTGCACCGGTTCACGAGACCGGTGCAGCCCGTCGAAAAGGGGAGGACCAAGTGTCCGCCGAAACAGTGTCTGCCAATGGAAACGCAACGGAGGCCAACGCCTCGTTCGTGTATCCCGGTGGAGAGATCAAGCTTCCCATCGTCAAGGCGACCGAGGGTAGCGACGGCGTCGGATTGGGCAAGTTCCTTGCCGAGACCGGACTGACCACATTCGATGGCGGATTCGTCAACACCGCGTCGACCAAGTCGGCGATCACCTACATCGACGGTGATGCCGGCATCCTGCGTTACCGGGGCTACCCGATCGAGCAACTCGCCAAGGGCTCGAGCTTCCTCGAGGTGAGCTACCTACTCATCAACGGTGAACTGCCGACCCCATCCGAGCTCGCCGAGTTCACGGACAAGATCCAGCGCCACACGCTGTTGCACGAAGATCTCAAACGGTTCTTCGACGGATTCCCTCGCAACGCACACCCCATGCCGGTACTCTCCAGCGCGGTCAATGCGCTGAGTGCCTACTACCAGGACTCGCTGGATCCGAAAGACCCCGAGCAGGTCGAGCTCTCGACGATCCGCCTGCTGGCGAAGCTGCCGACGATCGCTGCGTACGCGTACAAGAAGTCGGTCGGGCAGCCGTTCCTCTACCCGGACAACTCGCTCAACCTCGTCGAGAACTTCCTCCGCATGACCTTCGGCTTCCCGGCAGAGCCCTATGTCGTCAATCCCGACGTGGTCAAAGCCCTCGACATGCTGTTCATCCTGCATGCCGACCACGAGCAGAACTGCTCGACCTCGACTGTGCGCCTGGTGGGCTCGTCGCAGGCCAACCTGTTCACGTCGATCTCCGGCGGCATCAACGCACTCTGGGGCCCGCTACACGGTGGCGCCAACCAGGCCGTGCTCGAGATGCTCGACGAGATCAAGGCCTCCGGTGGCGACACCAAGGAGTTCATGAACAAGGTCAAGAACAAGGAAGACGGTGTGAAGCTCATGGGCTTCGGACACCGCGTATACAAGAACTACGACCCGCGCGCTGCGATCGTCAAAGAGACTGCCGACCAGATCCTCGAACTCCTCGGAGTCAACGATGACCTGCTCGACATCGCCAAGGGGCTCGAGGAAGTGGCCCTGTCCGACGACTACTTCATCTCTCGCAAGCTGTACCCGAATGTGGACTTCTACACGGGCTTGATCTACCGTGCGATGGGCTTCCCGACCCGGATGTTCACTGTGCTGTTCGCTCTGGGCCGGCTGCCCGGTTGGATCGCGCACTGGCGTGAGATGAACACCGACCCGACCGGAAAGATCGGCCGTCCGCGGCAGATCTACACCGGCTACACCGAACGCGACTACCTGAATATGGATCAACGCTGAAGCCATGACTAAACCTGAGATCGAGTTCCCGCAAGGCCCCGCCCCGACCGAGCTGGTCGCCACCGACATCACCGTCGGTGAGGGCGCCGAAGCCGTCGCAGGCGGCATCGTCGACGTGCACTACGTCGGCGTCGAGTTCGAGACCGGTGAGGAGTTCGACTCCTCCTGGAACCGCGGCCAGTCGGCCAACTTCCCGCTCGACCGGCTCATCCCCGGCTGGCAAGAAGGCATCCCGGGTATGAAGGTCGGCGGACGGCGCCAGCTCATCGTGCCGCCGCTGCTGGCATACGGCCCCGAAGGCGCCGGACACCGGTTGTCCGGTAAGACCCTGGTCTTCGTGATCGACCTGCTGGGCGTCGGCTAGACCCGGATCAACAGCTCTTCCACATGCCCTGCGCGGTTCACGCGCAGGGCATTTGGCGTCGGGATAGATTTGCAGGGTGATCGCGAACCCCTTCGTCTACGAGATCAACACCTGGCCCTGGCTGCATGACGTCGGCGAGCGATACGGCCGCGACGTCGGGCTCGGTGCGGTACCCGCCGAGGAGTGGGATGCCGTCGCGGCGACCGGCTGCGACGCCGTCTGGCTGATGGGCGTGTGGCGGCGGAGTCCGGCCGGCATCGCGATCGCTTTGTCTGACAACGGACTCGTCGACACCTTCGGCGAAGCCCTGCCGGACTACACCCCCGAGGACGTGGTCGGCTCCCCGTACGCGGTCCGTGAATATGTCGTCGACGACCATCTCGGGGGTCCGGACGGACTCGCGCGGGCCCGCGCCGAACTGGCTCGGCGCGGACTGTCGCTGATCCTCGATTTCGTACCGAATCACGTGGCTGCCGATCACCCCTGGGTGGCTGCTCATCCGGAGGTCTTCATCCACGGCACGACCGATGAACTGCAGCAGGATCCGTTGTCCTACCTCGAGGTGGA
This sequence comes from Williamsia soli, assembly GCF_017377795.1. Taxonomy (GTDB): domain Bacteria; phylum Actinomycetota; class Actinomycetes; order Mycobacteriales; family Mycobacteriaceae; genus Williamsia; species Williamsia soli. Next base: position 292,733 of record NZ_JAFRDR010000006.1, read on the forward strand.
CGGGCAGGTCCTCGCCAACGGCAAAGACCCCTACTTCGCAGCGTGGACGGATGTGGTCCAGCTCAATGCGTTCTCACCGCTGCTCCGGACGGCGGCCATCGATACGCTGCTGCAGATCGCATCGCAGTGCGACGGTGTCCGCTGCGACATGGCGATGCTCATGATGAGCGACGTCTTCGCCAGGACGTGGGGCGACCGTGCCGGACCCAGACCACGAAACGAGTACTGGCCAGTGGTCATTCGGGCCGTTCGACGTGAGCACCCGGAGTTCGTGTTCATCGCGGAGGCCTACTGGGACCTCGAGGCCGCGCTGCAGGATCAGGGATTCGACCATTGCTACGACAAGGGCCTGTACGACAGGCTGGTGGCGCAGGAGGGCGCTGACCCGGTGCGTGGTCTGCTGGCCGACGACCGCCGGTACCAGAGCGGACTGATCCGATTCCTCGAAAATCACGACGAGCCGCGTGCGGCAGCGGTGTTCGACGACGACCAGCAGCGTGTCGCAGCGGTGACAGCATTCACGACGCTGGGAGCCCGGCTGATCCACGACGGGCAACTGCAGGGCCGGACCACGCGGCTGCCGGTGCAGTTGGGACGCTATCCCCATCAACCGGACGATCGGGAGCTCGGCGACTTCTATCGACGATTGCTCACGGTGCTGCAGGACAACACATTCCGAACGGGACGATGGGAACTCTGCGAGACCCGCGGCTGGCCCGACAACCCGACGTCGCAGGACCTCATCGCGTGGACATGGACGGGGTTGACCGGAGATCAAGCGAAGCGGGACTCGACCTCTTCGTCACGGTGGCTCGTTGTGGTCAACCTGAGTGCGGAGACAGCCAGCGCAGCGGTGAGTATCGACTGGGACGACCTGCGTGGCAAGGAGTTCGAACTGGTCGACGACACCAGGGACCTGCGGTTCACCCGAAAGGGCGACGACCTACGCGGGGGCATGTTCGTCGAACTCGGCCCATGGCTGTGGCATCTGCTGCGCATCGACCCGATCGACCCGGCATCATCTGAGGAGCGCGCGTGAACGAGCACCGTAAGCCACCGACCGGCACCGTCGAACACGGGAGACTGGCGGAGGCCACCGGCCGCCTCGAGGACGGCTTGCACGACGCGAACCCCTGGTACGAGTGGGGTCCGTACCTGTCCGAACGGGCATGGGGCACAGTGCGAGAGGACTACAGCGCCGACGGCGACGCGTGGTCGTACTTCCCGCACGACCACGCCCGGTCGCGCGCGTATCGCTGGAACGAGGACGGGATGGCGGGAATCTCCGACATCGCCCACGACTTCTGCCTGGCGCTATCGCTCTGGAACGGCGTCGACCCCATCCTGAAAGAGCGGATGTTCGGCCTCACCGGACCACAGGGTAACCACGGTGAGGATGTGAAAGAGTACTGGTGGTATCTGCAGGGACTGCCCAGTCACGCACTGCTGCAATGGCGCTACCACTACCCGCAGGCCGAGTTCCCGTACGCGGATCTGATCGCGGAGAACGCCAGACGCGGCCGGGAGGACTTCGAGTACGAGCTGCTCGACACAGGGATCTTCGACGACAGCCGCTTCTGGATTGTCGACGTCACCTACGCGAAGGCGAGTCCGACCGACCTTCTGATGCAGGTCGACGTCACCAACAACGGACCCGATGAGGCGACCATCGATGTGCTGCCGACCGGATGGTTCCGCAATTCCTGGCGGGTGGCAGGCATGTCGGAGATCCCGGGATTGTCGTTCAGCGGTGACGCGGTGGTGCTCGATCATCATCGACTCGGCGGGTACCGCCTGCAGGCCGCGCCGGCGAGTGATGGGACGCGGCCACAGATCCTGTTCTGCGACAACGAGACCAACATCCCCAAGATCTTCGGCGGCGACCCGATCTCTGCCTATCCGAAGGACGGTATCAACGACCACGTGGTCTCCGGTGCCGCCACCGTCAACCCGAACCGCACCGGCACCAAGGCGGCGTGGCATTACCGGCTCGCGGTGCCGGCGGGGCAGACGGTGCAGCTCCGGCTCCGACTCTCCGATGCGGACTCCGCAGCACACGATATCGATTGGGCGGGAACCTCATTCGAGGAAACCCAGGATGCGCGGCAGGCGGACGCCGACGAGTTCTACGCCGCGCTCGCACCGGATGACATCGACACCGAGCGGATGCGGATCGTCACCCAGGCCAGCGCCGGGTTGATCTGGAGCAAGCAGATGTATTCCTACGACGTGAGCCGCTGGCTCGACGGTGATCCGGGGGAACCGCCGCCACCGGCCGGGCACAAGGCTGTGCGCAACGAAGGCTGGCGACACCTCGACGCCCGAGACATCCTGGCCATGCCGGACCCCTGGGAGTACCCGTGGTTTGCCGCGTGGGACCTGGCTTTTCACACGATTCCCTGGGCCCATCTGGATCCGGCGTTCGCCAAGTACCAGCTCGTCGTGCTGCTGCGGGAGTGGTTTCAGCATCCCAACGGCGCGCTGCCGGCCTACGAATGGAACTTCGACGACGTCAATCCGCCCGTCCACGCGCTCGCTGCCCTGCGGGTCTTCATCATCGACGGTGGCACCGACGTACAGTTCCTCGAGCGAGTCTTCCAGAAATTGCTGCTCAACTTCACCTGGTGGCTCAACCGGGAAGATCCGGAGGGCAACAACATCTTCGGAGGTGGGTTCCTCGGCCTCGACAACATCAGCCCGGTCGACCGGTCACACCTGCCACCCGGCGCCACGCTGGAACAGTCCGATGGCACGGGCTGGATGGCGTTCTATTCGGCCGCCATGCTCAGCATCGCCCAACATCTCGCCGATACCGACTCGGTTTACGAGGACATGGTCATCAAGTTCCTCGAGCAGTTCGCCCTGATCGGGGAAGCACTCGAGAAGTCGGGCCTGCACGACCAGGAGGACGGCTTCTACTACGACCGGTTCACCGACTCCGCCGGAAACTCCTCGGCCATCAAGGTGCAATCACTCGTCGGGGTGATCCCGGCGCTCGCCGCGGCCACGGTGCCACTCCACGATGCGACCCGCGCGGGCCGCCTTCGAAAACGCTTCCAGCGACGGTTCAGCAACCTCGAGAAACGAGAGCGCCGATCGTGGCGATTCCGGACCGACGCAGCCGGCCACACCCGGATACTGCTGTCGGTGCTGACCTCCGACCAGCTACAACGACTGTTGCACACCGTGTTCGACGAAAACGCGATGCTCTCGCCCTACGGCCTGCGTTCGGTGTCGAAGAAGTACGAGGTGCCGTACGTCCTACCCAACGAGGCGGGTGCGGTGATCGACTACGAACCCGCCGAATCACGAACCGCCATGTTCGGTGGCAACTCGAACTGGCGCGGCCCGATCTGGTTCCCGATCAACTACCTCGCCATTCGCGCCATGGTGCAATACGGGCGATTCTTCGGCGAGGAGACCCGGATCCACTATCCGACCGGATCGGACGACGAACTGAGCTTCTTCGAGATCGCCCACGACATGGCCGAACGCCTCATCTCCATCTGGCTACCCGATGCGAACGGCAGACGCCCCGTCTACGGCGGGACCGACATCCTCCAGACAGACCCGGCCTGGAAAGACAACCTGCTGTTCAACGAGTACTTTCACGGCGACAACGGAGCCGGACTGGGAGCCGGCCACCAAACCGGGTGGACGGCGCTGGTGATCGATCTGCTGCTGCGGCCGCCGAACAAGTCGCATCATTGAGGGTTTTGTTTTTGCTCGCCTGAGCTTTGTTGTGCGTGCGTCGAGCGTGCCGTTGCGTGCGTCGAGCGTGCTTTTCCGGACGCCGAGCGTGCCGTTGCGTGCGTCGAGCGTGCTCTTCCGTGCGTCGACCGTGCCAATAACGCCGTCGAGCGTGCCGTTTCGAGGCAAGCGGGCACGGGTAGGTCACTTCCGTGAACGTTTTCGGCAGGATGGTGTGATGAGCGAACAACCGATCGTCCTGTGGTTACGCCGCGACCTGCGACTCAGTGATCTGCCCCCGTTGCTGACAGCGCAGGGACGGCAGGTGCTGGCGTGCTTCGTCCTCGACCCCACGCTCGAGGCGTCATCAGGGGATCGCCGTTTGTCATTTCTCTACGACTCGCTGCGCGACATCGAGGATCAGCTCGACGGATCTCTGCTCGTCGTGCGCGGCGAGGCAGAGAAGGTCATCCCGAAGATCGCCAAGGCGGTCGACGCCGAGGCCGTACACATCAGCGCGGACTACTCGCCGTACGGCACGCGCCGCGATGGCAAGGTGAAGGAGGCCCTGGGCGAGATTCCTCTCAGAGCCGAAGGCTCGCCCTACGCCGTCGCGCCCGGACGCGTACTCAAGGACGATGGCGAACGATACCGGGTGTTCACCCCGTACTTCCGGAAGTGGCGTGAGCACGGTTGGCGCGACCCCGCAGACACCGGCGTCGACAGCGCAACGTGGCTCACACCCGATGATGTGTCCGGGATACGTTCCATCAAGATCCCAAAGTCCAAGGCTGAGTTGGACATCCCGGCCGGCGAGCGGGCAGCGTATGCGAGGTTCGCGGAGTTCATGGCAGACGACATCAGCGGGTACGACGACGACCGGAATCGCCCCGACCACGCGTCGACGAGCCGGATGTCGGCATACCTCAAGTTCGGCAACATCCACCCGCGGGCCCTACTCGCCGATCTCGAGAACGGCGACGGCAAAGGCCGCGCGGCGTACATCCGCGAGCTGGCGTTCCGGGACTTCTACGCAGACGTCCTGCATCAGCGTCCCGACAGTAGTTGGTGGAACCTGAACAAGAAATTCGATGCTATCGAACATGATTCGGGCAAGGACGCCGATGCTGACTTCGACGCTTGGCGCCAAGGCAAGACCGGCTACCCGATCGTCGACGCCGGGATGCGACAGCTGTCGGGTAGTGGTTTCATGCACAACCGGCTGCGGATGATCGTCGGCTCGTTCCTGGTCAAAGATCTGCACCTGCCGTGGCAGCGCGGAGCCGCCTGGTTCCTCGATCAACTCACCGACGGCGACATGGCGAGCAACCAGCACGGCTGGCAGTGGGTGGCCGGTTGCGGCACCGACGCCGCGCCCTACTTTCGCGTCTTCAACCCGACCACACAAGGCAAGAAGTTCGACCCCTCCGGCGATTACGTGCGTCGCTGGGTGCCGGAACTACGGGAGATCAAAGGTTCCGCAGTGCACGAGCCGGGCGATGCACGACCCGACGACTATCCCGAGCCGATCGTCGATCACAAGACCGAACGCCAGGTTGCCCTGGACCGTTACAACAGCCTGTCCTAGGGCCCGCTCGACGACATCTACGGCACGCTCGACGACGATATCGGCACGCTCGGCGGCACTGCGGGGCACGGAGGCTACCGGGCCGTCCATTCCGGCGGCCGCTTCTCGAAGAACGCATCGATGCCTTCGCGCATGTCGTCGGACGCGAGAATTTTCTCCTGGGCCCGCCCTGTCGCATCCCAGCCGGCGGCGTCGGCCGCTTCGTACTGTTCGTTCAATGCAGCCAGGGTCGCGCGCACGGCGACGGGCCCGGAGGCGTTGATGTCGTCGGCGAGCACTTGGGCGTCCGCCAGCGCCTGCCCGGGCTCGCTGACCACGTTCACCAGGCCCAGGTCGTACGCGCGCTGCGCGGTCAGCCCTGCGCCGGTGATCAGCAGTTGCCGGGCAATGTTGGGCGGCAGCGCGCGGGTGACCCGGAAAAGCGCCCCCGAGGTGGCAACGAGACCACGCCGGGTCTCAGGTAGGGCCATCCGCGCCGTTGTGGACGCGACGATGAGGTCGCACGCCAACGCGATCTCGAGCCCTCCACCCATGCATGGACCCTCGACCGCAGCGATCAGCGGCTTGATCCGCTGACGCCGGATGACTCCGTACTCGCCACCGCGATCGGTGCGGGCCCCGGCGCCGTCTCTGAGGTCCGTGCCCGCGCAGAAGACGTTCGGTGTGCCCGTGATGATCCCCGCCCACAGCGAGTCGTCGTCATCGAGTCGGTCGAGGGCCGCGCTGATCCCCAGCGCCATCTCCACGTTGATGGCGTTCCGTTTGGCCTCTCGGTCCAGGTGGACGATCAGGGTGCGGCCCAGGACTTCTTCGCGAATCGGCATGCACGGAACGTATCAAGCGCCCGGTGAGAAGCTCTGTGTCAGATGGCCTTCTTGAGGTCTGGGTTCTCGGCGTAGACCTCCTGGATGAGCGACATGTCGAAGAGTTGCTCCGCAGTGATCTCGTAGCCGGCCTTGGCCAGTGCCTCGATGTTCAGGTCGATCAGCGCGGGCGTCATGGTCAGCAGACCGTTGGCCTTGCTGTCGTCGCTGACGATCAGCAGATTCTGGGCCTCGGCCTCCTTGGTCTGCTCACCGATCTCGAGTCCGAGGTCTTTGCCGTACTTGGTGACCGCGAGTTCCGCGGACTTCGCGGGATCGGCCACCGCGTCGTACCAGCCCTGGATGTCGGCTTTCAGGAATGCCTTGAGCTTGTCGCGCTCGTTGTCGATGGTCTCCTGCCGGACCACGAGGGTCTCGGCGACCAGCGGGAGGTTGAAGTCGGCGAACAAGAAGTTGGCGTTCGGGAATCCACCCTCGGCCAGCGTGATCGGTTCGTTCGTCACATACGACACCCAGCCGTCGACCTCTCCGGTGGTCAGCGGGGTCGGGTCGTACTGGACGGTGATCTTCTGGACATCGGACTCGACCATTCCGTTGGCCGTCAGCAGCGCCTTGAAGACGTTCTCGTTGGACGCCTGGACACCGATCTTCTTGCCCTTCATCTCTTGCGGCGACAGGATCGGCGTCTGCGCGCCGGAGACGATGCAGAAGGGGTTCTTCTGGAAGGTCGCGGCGATGGTCTTGAGAGCGGCGCCCTGCAGGATGACCGGGGCCGTGAGTTGCGGTGCGGTCATCCCGATCCACACCTTGTTGGACGTCAAGCCGGTTTCGACACCGGTGCCCGGGCCACCGCCGGTGATGAGGTCGGGGGTACCGAGACCCGCTGCCTCGTAATAGCCGTTCTCGATGGCGAAGTACTCGCCCGCGAACTCGATGTTCTTCTGCCACGACAACTGCACCTTCGGATTGGTGGCAGAGTCACCGCCGCTGTCGCTGCTGCCGGAACTACAGGCGGCGAGAACGCTCGCGCTGCCCACGGCGCCGCCGGCGATCATTGAATACCGAAGAAAGGACCGGCGGTCGAACGTATAGGCCATCAGAGGACTCCTTGTGTTGAGCTGCTTCGAAAGACGGTAGGGCGGCCTGGTTTCGGCCAGATTGCGCGCGCGGATTGCTTTGTTACGTAATCGGTTCGCCGTTATGTGGGCTGCGTACCCATCTGGGCGAGGACAAGCTTTTCCGCGACTCCGACGAACGCGTAGAGCACGATGGACGCGACCGTGATGACCAGCACCGACGCCCAGAGTTCGTTGTAGGCGGCCGCGGGAAGGGCTTGTTGCAACGTGGCACCCAGGCCCTTGTTGGTGCCGAGCCACTCGGCGACGGTGGCGCCGATCATGGCGCCGGGCACCGACACCTTGGCCGCGGCGAACAGAGCGGGCACAGCCGAGGGGAGCGATGCCATTCTCATCGAGGTCATCCGGGTTCCGCCGTAGGCGACGATGACATCGTTGATCTGCTTGGGCGCGTTGGCGAGTCCGGTCATGATCATCACCAGGGCGGGGAAGAACACCACGATGCCACCCATGACCGCGACCACCGCGACCCCGCGCCCCACCACGAGCGTGATCAGCGGCGTCATCGCCACCAGTGGAACCGAACGGAGCAGCATGGCGACGGGCATGAACGTCTGGGCGACGGGCCGGAACATGACGAACAACGCGGCCGCGATGATGGCTGCACCCATGCCGCACACGAAACCGATTCCCGCGTCCTTCAACGTGATCCAGAGGTTGTCGACGATCTCACCACGGTTCGTCGCCGACGTCGGCTCGGTGAACAGGTAGTGGAACACGTCGATCGGCGTCTTGCCGATGATCGGGCCGATGTCCGGGAAGGCCAGTAGGAACAGCCACCAGATCACCAAGATCAGAAAAAAGGAGATGATCAGGGAGCCGACGAACTTGGCGATCTCCCACGAGATCGCCTTGCCGTTACCCGAATTGGCTTGCGCCGCAGCGGCAGCCGGGACGGGTGCCGACGGCGGTGCCTTGGTGGTGGCGGTCATGTGTTGCCTGCCATTCCGGTGCTGTATCGGGTCACATAGGTCGAGATCACCGCGACGATCGCGTAACCCACACCGGCGACGGCGCCGGCAATGAGCGCGATGGCCCACACTGCTGGGATGTCGCCGCGCTGCTGGGCGACGATGAGTGCCGGTCCGGCACCACGTTCGGGCATGGCCAGGAACTCGCCCAGCACCGCGCCGAGTACGGCTGCCGGGGCGGCGATCTTCAGGGCGGCGAAGGTGCTGGGCAGGGCGGAGATGATCCGTACCCGGACGAGTTGGGCAATGGTCCCGCCGCCATACACTTTCACGAGGTCGAGGCTGGCCTGGTGTGGCGACCGCAGACCTGCCAGAGTGCCGATCATCGTCGTGAAGAACACGGAGATGGCGGCGAGGAAGATGATCATCGTCTGGACCTCGGCGAAGGCCACCTGGACGATCGGGGCGACGGCGATGATCGGGGTGCAGTAACTGATGATCGCGAGCTGGGTCGCGACTCCCTCGATCAGCGGAATGATCACCACCATGAGTGCGAGTCCGATCGCGAGCACGTTGCCCCACACGAATCCACGCAGCGACAACTCGATGGTCGGGCCGAAGTTGTTGGCGTAGTAGGTCCATCCCTGATCGCCGATGGTCTGCACTACGGCCCACGGCGTCGGGATGGTCCCCTTGAACCATTCGAAATAACCGGCCGCGGACCAGAGCAGCAAGACCGCCACGATGCCGGCAGCTCCTGCACCCCAGCGCTTCCCGGCGAGTTGCGCCCGCCCGGAGAACTGTGTTGCGGCAGTGAGGGTACTCACGCCACTCCCACCGTTCCCTTGCTGCCGAAAAGCAGTCCGCTCAGGTGGTCGTGCAGCGCATGGAATTCGGGGGTACGCATCATCTCGGGTACCCGGGGGCGAGGCAGGTCGATCTCGACGGTTTCGAGGATGGTGCCGGGTCGTGGGCTCATCACCGCGACAACGTCCGAGAGGAAGACGGCTTCGCCGATGCCGTGGGTGACCATCAGGGTGGTGGCCGGCTTCTCGGTCCAGATCCGGAGCAGTTCGATGTTAAGTCGTTGGCGGGTCATGTCGTCGAGGGCACCGAACGGTTCGTCGAGCAACAGTGCGGTCGGCTTGACCACGAGGGCCCTGGCGATCGAGACACGTTGTCGCATACCGCCCGACAACGTGGCGGGCTTGGCCTTCTCGAAACCTTTGAGGCCCACGAGTTCGATCAGATCTGCGATCGCCAATTTGTCGACCGGGAGTCCGGCGACCTGCAGCGGGAGTTTGATGTTCGATTCGACACTGCGCCAGGGCAGCAACGCCGAATCCTGGAATGCGATGCCCAGGCCGTGTTGGGATTGCAGCTCCTTGGGTGACCGCCCGTTCATCAGGGCGGTACCCGCAGTCGCCTCCTCGAGTCCGGCGAGGATTCGGAGCACCGTCGACTTGCCGCAGCCGGACGGACCGAGCAGAGAGAGGAAGGCGCCCTCGGAGGTCCGCAGGTCGACATCGTGCAGCGCGGTCACAGACGAACCGCCGCGCAGGCCCGCAGACTTGAACTCCTTGGTCAGCCCGGAGATGTCGATCCCGGTGCCCAGCGGGCGCACGGTCTTGGTGGTGGCGACCGGATCGGTGTCCGGTATGTCGGCAGAGCTCATATCCCGCGACGCTAGGCGGCGCTGGTTTCTTCCGCGTTACGCACGCGTTACTGCCCTCGCACCCGGCCTTCGCGAGGCCATCGCATTCGGCACCAACGGTTTTCGATGACTATCGTGCGGTCATGCAGATTGTGCTGATGTTCTATGGGAGCCGCGGCGACATCCAGCCGGGCGTCGCGGCGGGTCTCGAATTGCAGCGACGCGGTCACGATGTCGTGATCACGGTCCCGCCGAACTTCGTCGATTTCGCCTCCAGCCTGGGGCTGCGCGCCTACCCGGTCGGCCTCGACACCTCGTCGGTCTGGGATACCCCGGACGCGAAGAAGATTCTTGCGACGAAGAATCCGTACACCAAGTTCAAGCTCGCGACCGCGACGATCAAGGCGGGTTTCGCCGCGTTCGACGAGGACATGATCGCCCTGCTCTGCGGACCCGACCCGGTGCTGTCGGGCGTCGACGCGCTGGTCAGCGGACCGCTGTGCCAGGAGCGTATGTACGGCTTCGCGGAGAAGCTGGGCGTTCCCTTCACGGTGATGAGGTTCGGCCCGTTCTCGGAGAACGGGATCATCAGCGCCGTCCCGGGCGTGACCCGCAACCTGCCGTCGACGGTCAACCGGGCGTCGTGGCGCCTGTCCGACGCTCTGACGTGGACATTCACCAAGGGGGCCGAGAACACCTTTCGGAAGAAGCTCGACCTCGGTCCGGCGTCGGGATCCCTACAGGAGCGACTCACGCGGGTCGGTGCGGTCCAGGTGCAGGCCTACGATCCGATGCTCTTCCCCGGCCTCGCCGAGGAGTGGGGTGAGACGAAACCGATCGTCGGATACCTCGACCTTCCCACCGATGCGCGCGGCGGCCTCGCCGAATCGTCCCGGTCCGACCCCGCCCTGTGGTCGTGGCTGACCGAGGGCGACCGCCCGGTGCACATCACGTTCGGGAGCGTGCCGGTCCGCGACCCCGATGCGCTGACGGAGACGATCATCCGTGCCACCCGCGCGGTGGGCGTCCGCGCCCTGATCACGATGAAAGGCCGCCCCGACGGCCACGACCCGGAGCATCCGGACGTCTACTATGCGAAGGCCCTCGACCACGGAGCCGTGTTGCCCCAGTGCCGCGCGGTCGTGCACCACGGGGGCGCGGGCACCACCGCGGCGGGCCTGCGGGCGGGGCTGCCCACAATGGTCTGCTCTGGCGGCGCCGACCAGGCCTACTGGGGCGCTCAGGTCACCCGTCTGAAGGTCGGCACCGCCACCCGACTCAAGGGGCTCGACGAGGTCACGCTGACCGCGGGTCTTCGTGAGATCTTGGCGCCGGAGACGGACGAGCACGCGCGCGTGCTTGCCCAGCACATGATTGCCCCGGATGTCGCGGTGTCGCGGGCAGTGGACATCTTCGAGAAAATGCCGATCCCGAGCTGACCCCCAACCCCGAAAATGGGGCCTTTTGGCGAGCAAACCCGCAGGTGAGCTCCGCCAAAAGGCCCCATTTTCGGGTGCCGGGACTAGCCCTTGATGGCTTCCATCCACTTGACCCGGGCACCGGTGCGCAAAATGTTGCGCTGGTAGATGCGGGCGGCCAGCCAGGTGGCGATGGCGCAGGCGATGATCATCAGCACGACGGTGGCGATCACCTGGAAGATCGACGCGTCACCGGTCGCGATCCGCATCGGCATGATCGATGCGGAGAACGGCGGGATCCAGGCGAGTGTCTGCATCAGGGTGCTGTCCAGGGCGTTGATGCCGAAGATCGCGGCGTAGATGACCGCCATGGCCAGGATGGTCAGCGGTGCCGAACTCGATCCCAACTCTTCCTGTCGCGACACCACGGCGCCGGTGGCCGCGTACAGCGTTGCGAAGAACAGGAATCCGAGGATGAACCAGACGATGACGGCGGCGAACATGGAACCTGCTGTCGACGGTACGTCGAGGAGGCCGGTCGCAAGCGCTGTTATCAGGGCTGTGCCGCCGAGTAGGACCACCTGCGCAAACGCCATCAATCCGATGCCGACGATCTTGCCCCACAACAGATGCAGCGGTTTGATGGTGGCGAGCAGCAGTTCGACGACGCGCGAGGTCTTCTCTTCCACGACCCCGGCGGCGACCATGGAACCACCCTGTAGCACCGCGAACATGAGCAGCGAGACGCCGGTCAGGGCGATGGCGATCCGTTGTCCCTCATTGGGTTTGGCTGGTTCGGTTTCGGTGACGTTGAGCGTCGAGTCCGCTGTGATGGCGGCGAGGTCGACGTTCTCGGCCGCGAGGGCCTTGCTCAACCCGTCTTGACTGACGGACGTGCGCAGCACGCCCTCGAGTGTCCCGTCGAGGTCGTCCTTGGTGATGGCGTCGTAACTGTTGCCAGAGCCTGTCGGCACGAGGGCTACCTCGACGTCGCCCTTGTCGGCTTGCGTGCGGGCTTCCTCGGCATTGGCGATCGGGACGATCTCGATCTTCTCGCCCGAGGCGTCACCGATCGCGACGATCGTCTGTGACATCTCCGGATTGTCGCCGACCAGGCCTACTTTGGTGGCCTTGTCGTTACCGGTGAAGATCGACAGGACGATGATGCCCGCAATGATGACCACCAGCAGGATGATGTTTGTGATGATGAACGACTTGGTCGCGGCACGGGTGGTGATCTCGCGACGGGCGACCAGGCTGATCGCCCGGCCGGCACCGAGGCGTCCGGAGCTGGGGGTCTTGGACGACTGGACACTCATGCGGAGACAACCTCTCGGAAGAGTTCGGTGAGATCGGGCTTGGACAGTGCGAAGTGCGTGACCGGCCCGGTGGCGAGCGCGGCGGTGAGGATGGCTTGTTCGTCGGTGCCAGGGGTCAGGCTCACCGTGGTGAGGGCGCCGCGTTGGACGCTGCCCTGTACGCCGGGCAGGTGATCGGCCCATCCGGGCGGCGCTGCCGGTGCACCGACATCCAGCCGGATCTCCCCGGTGGATCTCAGGTCGTCGACCGTGCCGAGAGCTCTCATGGTTCCCTTGGTGATGATCCCGACCCGATCGCACAGTCGCTGGACCAATTCGAGTTGGTGACTCGAAAAGATCACCGGGACCCCCTGTGCTGCTTTCTCTTTGAGAACGTCGCTCATCACGTCGACCGCGACGGGGTCGAGTCCCGAGAACGGTTCGTCGAGGACCAGGACGTCAGGATTGTGGACCAGGGCGGCGGCGAGCTGCACCCGCTGCTGATTTCCCAGGCTCAGATTGTTGACGTCGTCGTTGATCCGTTCGTGGATTCCGAGTCGACGTACCCAGGTCTCGACCTGATCGTCGGCTTCGACCCGCGACAACCCATGTAGCTGGGCGAGAAATGAAAGCTGTTTGCCCACCTTCATCTTGGGGTACAGGCCTCGCTCCTCGGGCATGTACCCGATGCGTCGGCGCAGGTCGAGATCGATGGGTTGGTCGCCGAGGCGTACCTGTCCCGAATCTGCGCCGAGCACGCCGAGGATGATGCGCATGGTGGTCGACTTGCCTGCGCCGTTGGACCCCACGAATCCGAAGATCTCGCCCGGTGCGACGGTGAAGCTCATGTCCTGCAGGGCCGTGAGGGACCCGTATCTCTTGGTCAGTCTGTCGACGATCAGCGGCGCGGTCACTTGTCCAATCCTCCTGTGTTGGTGGCATTCCTGGTTTCGTGCGGGGATACTTGGCTGTACTGCGGTGGGTCGTAGACGGCGTAGTCCTCGGGATCGGGGTCGCTGAGCCACCAGCCGACGATGCAGATCGGGATGCTCGTGGCCGCGACCACCAGGACGATCAGCAGCATGCCCGTTCCATAGATCACCTGGCCGTCGACGGTGTCGGAGCCGCGGGAGATGGCGATGAGCAGCAGGTAGGGGATGAACATCCCGACCCACAGCACCGTGAACGCCAGGGACCGGGCGGCATTGCGAGTCGAGAGCTGAATTTCGTCGAGCGCTGCGGCGGGTGCATCGCTGACGTTCAACGTGATGGCGCGCAAGACGTAGAGGGCGGGGAGGAAGACAAGGCTGATCAGGACAAGGAAGGGCACGACGAACCACATCGTGAAGAACGCCGCGATGCTGCACAGGAACACGAGGAGCCAGCTCAGGATCAGCGTCATCACGAGTCGACGGGAGGACCGGCGGTTGCGCAGCCTCGGAAACCGGGTTCCCCAGCGTCGCAGGAACTTCTCGTGACTCTGGGCCTGCCAGGTCTCATACCGGCGCCACCACGAGGGCTTCGCCGATTCGGGGATGGCGGAGTTCGGATGGTTCATGACGGCCCTCCGTTGTTGCTGCTGTACAGCTGAGTTGACATCGCACTGAACTCGTGGCGGCTGAAGACGGCCTCGACCGGAAGCCCGAACACGTCGCAGATGCGAAAGGCCAGATCCAGGCTCGGGTAGTTGTCTGCCCGCTCCAACGATCCGATGGACTGCACGTTCACCCCGACCAGCTCTGCCAATTGCGCACGCGACATCCGGCGCTCCGCGCGTAGGACGCCGATGCGGTTGTAGATCGGCAGGTGCTCTGCCTTCTTGACCGGACTCACAGAACCAAGTGTTGTGAAAACACAACAAGATGTCAATAGTGGCAACCATTTGGTTGTCGGAAATATTTAGCGGTAGTCGCTAATCGGCCGGTGACCAGGCCCCCGGCCCTCGGACGTGCCCCGCACTAGAGGGTGCCGTCGACTCAGGAGTTCTCAGCGATCACCATTTGTAGGATGCCGTCCCCGAGCGGCACCTCGGTGCACGGGGCGGTCACACCGGCGGTGGGGTCGAGCGCGGCGTGGACGAGTGCGATGGTGAACGCGTCGTAGGGCATTCGGAAGTGACCACTCTGATTTGTCGCGCACTCATCCGAGATCACGAGATTCGTGGCCCCGGCACCCCGTAGGCCGGCATTGCTCAGGGGTTGGATCACTTCATCCACCCGCGAGGAGATGGTTGTGTACTCGACACCTGCGACGGTGTCGGTCGGGTTGTTCAAACCCTCCAACAGGGGTGAGCCCTGCGACTGCTGCCACAGCGCGGTCGAGACGACTTCCGTGGGCAGCACCGTCTTGGCCAGGTCCATCGAGCCGGGCACCTGTTCGGCGAGCGTGACGAGCCCGTACAGCGTGCTGCCGTAGGTCGGCGACGCCAGGCCGACCCATCGGCCCACCGCGTCGGCGCCGCCGAGTCGATTCGTGTAATAGCGCGAGACCGTCGCGCCCTGGGAGTATCCGACGAGATCCACTTCGGCGGCGCCGGTCGACTGCCGGACCTCGTCGACAAATGTCCTGAGTTGGCCGGCGCTCGTGGGGATGTCCTCGGTGCCGAAGGTGCTCGCGCCCGGCGCCGCGCCGTAATTCAGTGCGTAGACGCAAAACCCGGCATCAGCGAGATGTGGACCGATCGCGGCATAGTCGGAGTATGCGGAGGAATCCGTGCCGTGCAGGAGCACCACAGGGTGGGGATGTGCCGCCGACGGGACGCAGGTGAAATCGTTCACCCCTGGCGGCACTGCGCCCGGATGGGTGCGGGCATACCGCGAGGCGTCGGGGTGTGTGCTCTGGGCAGGGGCAGCCACGACGGGGACCTGCGCGACGGAGACGGGGGCCGGCGCTGCGGCCGCGGGTGATCCGAGGCATGCGGCAACGATCGCGCCGATCGCCACGGCTACGGTCCAGCCACGTTGTCGCTTGCGCATGCGGCACCTCTTGCGTCGCCCGACCCACTCTGACCTGTACATCTGACCACCGGCGACGCCGCCCCGCAGCCGGTCGGTGACTTTACGTCCGTTCGGGGGACCCGGAGAGTAGGGCTTGCACCACCCGGGCGGCTTCGCGTCCGGCCCGATTGGCGCCGATCGTCGACGCCGACGGACCATACCCCAGTAGTTGCACGCGTGGTTCGGCTTCGACCACGGTGGCCAGTCTGCCTGTCATCACTATTCCGCCGCCCGGTCCGCGTAGCCTCAGTGGTGCGAGGTGGTCGAGTGAACTGCGAAAACCGGTGCACCAGAGGATGACGTCGACGTCGAGGTGATCGGTGCCGGCCTGCCCGGGCGAGCAATCCCAGCACACACCGGTCGCGGTGATGCGGGTGAACATCGGCCGCCACTCCAAGATGCCGTCGGCCCTGGCCTGTCGGATCGAGTCGTTGACGGGCAAGCCTGTCACCGACACCACGGAACCCGGTGCGAGGCCGGCGCGCACGCGCTCCTCGACCCGGGCGACCGCGGCGCGGCCCTGCTCGGCGGTGAAAGAACGTTCGGTGAATCGAGGTTCCGTCCTGCTGCACCAAAAGGTCTGCACCCTATCGGCGTTGCGCGCGATCTCGATCAGCAGCTGTACCGCGGAGATGCCCGCCCCGACCACCAAGACCCGCTTGCCCGCGAAAGCGCCGGGGTCGAGGTAATCGTGGGTGTGTAGCTGTGCGCCGGTGAAGGTTTCGATTCCCGGAACATAGGGGATGAAGGGGCGATCCCAGGTGCCGGTCGCATTGATCACGGTGCGTGCCAGCAGGTCTGATCCGTCGGATGCCGTCACCCGGAAATCGTCGCCGTCTTTGGACACCGCGCGGATATGAACCGGACGCTGCACGTTCAGGCCGAACTTCTCCTCGTACTGCGCGAAGTAGTCGGGTACGGCCGTGCGTGCCGGCCAGTGATCACATTCCATTCCGAGTGCCTCGGACAATCCGAGGCCAGGGAGGTCGTGCACGTTGTTTGCGCCGGCCAAAGTCAGTGTCGGCCAGCGAAATTGCCACGCACCCCCGGGGCCCGGGGAGTGGTCCAGCATGAGGGTGCGGTCACCGAGACCGAAGCGGTGAAGGTAGTACCCGGCGGACAGACCTGCCTGGCCGCCGCCGATCACCAGCACATCAGTGCGACCTTCGAGGACATCATCGTTCACCACTCAAACAGTAGCTGTACGCTGACCCCCATGATTGGGACCAGCCGGGACGGCGACGTGCTGACCATTGAACTCCAGCGAGAAGACCAGCGAAACGCGCTCAACCACGAACTGGTGGAGGCGCTGTCGGGGGCCTTGACCGACGCGGTCGACGGCGGCGCACGCGCCATCGTCCTCACAGGTCGGGGGACTGTGTTCTGTGCCGGCGCTGACTTGTCGGGGCCGGTGTACGAAGAGAATTTCCTGGACAAGCTGCTGGCGATGCTCGGTGTCATCGAGAGCATTCCGGTGCCGGTGATCGCAGCCCTGAACGGCCCGGCGATCGGTGCGGGTCTGCAGCTCGCGCTGGCGGCCGACCTCCGGGTCATGGCGCCCGACGCGTTCTGCGGCATTCCCGCAGCCAAAATCGGTGTCACAGTTGACGAGTGGACAATCCGGCGTTTGGTGTCGCTGGTGGGTGCCGGGGATGCCGCCGGGATCCTGATCGGCTGCGATTCGCTCTCTGCCGAGCGTGCGTCCACTGTCGGATTCGCCAATCGCATCGGGGATCTGGGTGAGGCACAGCGTTGGGCCGAGATGATCGCCACATTGGCGCCGCTGACCTTGCAGCACTACAAGCTGGTGCTCAGCGACGACGGTGCGCGCAACCCGGCTCCCGAGTCCCATCGCGCGGCGATGGTGAAGGCCTGGCAAAGCCAGGACATGGCAGAAGGGCGCGCCGCACGGTCGGAGAAGCGTCCGCCCGTCTTCACCGGTCGCTGACGCGTCCGTTCCGGTAGCTGCATCGCCGGACCTGCGGCGTATGTCCGAAATGACCGTTTCCAGTGGTTTTCATATCGGTAACACGACAGCAGCCCGCCAGATACATGGCGGCCATAAGTTCAGCCAGTCTTCAGCACAGAGGGCGCGCGGGATGCTGCACGTGAGGGGATATGAATGTCAGTGGACAACTCGGGGAAGGCGGCGGACCCCTTAGCGGGTGCCGAATTGCCCAGCAACATCAATGCGATGAGCGAGACACTCGAGGATTACACCCTCAGGTTCGCGCCCCGCAGCTATCGCAAGTGGGGCCCGGCGGTCGTCGCGACCTCGGCTCTGGGCGGTATCGCCTATCTCGCCGACTTTGCCATCGGCGCCAACATCGGTATCGCCAACGGTACCGGTAACGCGCTGTGGGGCATTCTCATTTTCGCGGTGGTCATCGTCCTCACCGGATATCCACTGGCGTACTATGCGGCTCGATACAACATCGACCTCGACCTCATCACCCGCGGTAGCGGCTTCGGCTACTACGGGTCGGTGCTCACGAACGTCATCTTCGCGTCGTTCACCTTCATTTTCTTTGCGCTCGAGGGTTCGATCATGGCTCAGGGCCTCAAGTTGGGCCTGCACATTCCGCTGTGGCTGGGCTACCTGATTTCCTCGGTGATGGTCATTCCGCTGGTGATCTACGGCATGAAGACCCTTGCCACCCTGCAGGTGTGGACCACGCCGCTGTGGCTGGTCATGATGGTTCTCCCGTTCCTGTACCTGGTCATCAAGCACCCCGACGCGATCGGCGACTTCCTCGCGTTCAGCGGTGGCACCGATGCGCAGGGTGGTCACGGCGTCAGCTTCGCCGGCACGATGCTCGCTGCCGGTGTCTGTTTATCCCTCATCGCGCAGATCGCCGAACAGATCGACTACCTGCGGTTCATGCCGCCCAAGACGCCCGAGAATTCACGTCGCTGGTGGACCGCCGTCATCACGGCCGGACCGGGCTGGGTGTTCTTCGGCGCCATCAAGCAGATCGTCGGCCTGTTCCTGGCCGTCTACCTGATCATGAACTTCGCCGACGAGGCCGGCGTCGCCAACGAGCCGGTGCAGCAGTTCCTGGCCGTCTATGAGGAGTTCATGCCGCACTGGCTGGCGATGACCCTCGCGGTGATCCTGGTCGTCATCTCCCAGATCAAGATCAACGTCACCAACGCGTACTCGGGTTCACTGGCCTGGACCAACAGCTTCACCCGCGTCACCAAGACCTACCCGGGTCGCCTGTTCTTCGTGTTCTTCAACGTCGCGATCGCGTTGGTCCTGATGGAAGCCAACATGTTCAGCTTCCTGAACAACATCCTCAACTTCTACGCCAACATCGCCATCGCCTGGATCGTCGTCGTCGCTTCCGACATCGCGATCAACAAGTACCTGCTGAAGATCTCGCCGAAGGTGCCGGAGTTCCGTCGTGGCATGCTCTACAACTTCAACCCGGTCGGCTTCATCAGCGTGATCCTCGCCGGTGGCCTGTCGATCCTGATCTACTTCCACGCATTCGGTGATGCCATTCAGCCGTACTCGCCGCTCTTCGCGTTGATTCTGGGGCTGGTCCTGCCGCCGATCATCGCGTTGGCGACGAAGGGCAAGTACTACCTGCGGCGCACCGACGACGGCATCGATCTCCCGATGTTCGACGAGCACGGCAACCCGGCAGACGACAAGCTCATGTGCTGCGTCACCGGAATCGAGTTCGAGCGACCCGACATGCTCATGTCGGCCAAGCCCGGTCCGAACGGGGAGAAGCAGTACATCAGTTCGCTCGCCCTGTCATGCGACAAGACGGGGGAGCACGTCCTGCCCGCCCAGAAGTAGTCCTTGTCGAGCAAACCCACCCGCTCCGGGCACAACCAGGTGATGCAGCACCTGGGTGTGCCGGGAGCGGGTGGGTTTGTCTCAGGCACCCGTGAGCCGACGACGCCGGTGGAATGCCATCGCTGATGGTCTTGTTGGACCAACAAGTGCCCTAGCAGGGCAAGCCCATCAACGACGAAGGGATTCACATGTCACGTGTCGCCATTATCGGAGGCCACGGCAAGATCGCGCTCCAGCTCGCCAAGATCCTGACCGGCGAAGGCCACGAGGTCAGTTCGCTGATTCGTAACCCGGATCAGTCCGACGACATCAAGGCGACCGGCGCGACTCCGGTCATCGCCGACGTCGAAAACCTCTCCACGGACGAGATCGGTGAGGCCATCAAGGGTCACGACGCCGTGGTGTTCTCGGCCGGTGCCGGCGGAGGCAACCCGGACCGTACGTACGCGGTCGACCGGGATGCGGCGATTCGCAGCATCGATGCCGCCCTGAAGGTCGACGTACCCCGCTACCTGATCGTCTCGTACTTCGGTGCCGGACTGGATCACGGAGTGCCCGAGAGTGATTCGTTCTACGCCTATGCCGAGGCCAAGGCCGAGGCGGACGACTATCTGCGTAAGACGACTCTGCTGTGGACGATCATCGGACCGGGCAAGCTCACCGACGACGCCGGCACCGGCCGGATCGCGACCAAAGAGCGCGGCGCCGACTACGACGGGGTTCCACGCGCGGACGTCGCTGCGGTCATCGCCGCAGCACTGCAGACGCCGTCGAGCGTCGGAACCACCATCGATTTCGTCAGCGGCGAGACCCCGATCGCCGACGCTGTCAAGGGCGCCGCACCCGCGTAACCGCTGGTCAGTCGGGTAGTGACGCCGTCGCCGACGACCAGTCGACGTCGCCGTGGTCACTGCCCAGGCCCGTCGCCACCACCCCGGCGACCGCGCATCCGAGTTGTGCAGCCCGCAGCAGACTGAAGTCGTTCAACCGGCCGGCTATGAAGCCGGCCGAGAACGCATCCCCGCAGCCACTGGTGTCGACGACCTCGACATCGGTGGCTGCGGCGTGTTCGGCCGCAGTGGCCGTCACCACCCAGGCACCGTCGGCACCCGCGGTCACCGCCACGCATCCCACTCCGCGTTCGATCAGCAGGCGACACGCTGCGACGAGGTCGGCGCCCCCGGTGAAGCCGAGTACCTGTTCGTCGTTGGGCAGCAGATAGTCCAGATGCGGCAGAACAGGCTCGATCCACGCCAGCACCCCGGGGTCACCGGGCGCCAGGATGTCGGCCGAAATGGTCACCCCCGCAGTACGGATTTTCTCGAGAGTCGGCGCGAGCTCGGCCGGGTTGAGAAGCTCGGGTGCCCCGATGTGTACATGGTCCGCCGATGTGAGGAGCTCGATCGGGACCTGGTCCAGCGGGTACGTCAGGTTGGCGCCGGGCAGGTGCAGGGCAGGCCGATCGCCGTTGCTCCTGATCGGCAGCACGCTCATCGACGTCGGTTGATCATCTACTCGCAGCAGATGTTCGGTCACGACCCCGAAGCGTTGCAGTTGGGTGATCAGCAGGTCGCCGGAGTCGTCGCGGCCCAGGGCCCCGACGGTGGACACTGCAGCTCCCAGTTTGGCGAGGGTGATCGCCGTGCCGCCCGCAGGACCGGCGGGAACCAGTCGGATGTGTGGGACCAGTACGGCGCCTTGCCCTTCCGGTATCTGATCGACGGGATGTACCACCACGTCGAGAACGTGGGCGCCGAACGTCACTACCTGCATGGTTCTACTTTCTCCGGAGAGGTGAGTAGCCACGCTCCGCGGCGGCCACCGCCACCTGGACGAGTTGTTCCTGGGTGAGCGTGGCACCGGTTCCGACCGCAGCGGTGCGGAGATGGATTTCGGCCAACCATTCCACGAGTTCGATCCTGTCGCAGGCAATTCCGAGCGATTCGCCGTAAGCGACCGAGCCGTGGTTTCGCATCAGTGCTGCCGTCCGTTCGGCGAGAGCGGCCGCAACGGCGTCGGTGAGGGCCTGGGTCCCGAAGATCTCGTGGGGCGCCACGCGCACTGCGCCGCCGAGCAGAGCGGCGGTGTAATGGACGGCCGGTAGCTCGTCGACGAGATTGGCTGCCGCGATCGACGCGACCGGATGCGCGTGGACCACCGCGCCGGCATGTGTGGAGCGATAGATCTCGAGGTGGAGCAACAGCTCGGAGGTCGGGCGGTGCTCGGTGTCCTCGAGCACGTTTCCGTCGAGGTCGGTGACCACCACCTGGTCAGCGGTCATCTCGGCAAGGTCGGCGCCACTGGGCGTTGTGAACACCCGATCGGCGTCTCGAACCGACAGGTTGCCGCCGGTCCCGATCACCAGGCCGCGGGTGGCCAGGCGATGGGCCGCGACTGTGAGCCCTTCCCGCACGACGTCGGAGTCCATGGCGATGAGGTTATCGGGTGGTGGCGGCGATCGGGTGGAGATCGCCGCCACCGGTAGAGCAGGGCGATGATTCAGACGGCAGGCTCCAGCGCGTCGTACTGCGACCGCGAGAACCGGCCCGCGGGAGCGAACTTCGCCAGGATCGAGTCGGCGTCCTCTCCCGTGACCTGCTTGATCAGCGACTTCGCGTCGTCGACCGAGTTGATCGAGAGCACCGGCGACGGGTCGGACAGCAGACCGAACAGGGCGGACCCGAACTTCGGATTGGTCGCCGCAGCAGGGAACAGCACTGAGGCATACTCGGCGAAGAGGGGGTCGCGCAGGAAGATGCGGGTGGCGAGGTTGGCCGCGTCGACGCGGCTTGTGAGGAAGTTGTTGTAGGTGTCGTTGATCCAGGCGTCGTCGAACTCGCCTTCATGGTCCTTGGCGGCGGCGAGGAACTGGGCTGCCTGGATGAAGCCACTCTGGGCTCCCTGTCCGGTGATGGGGTCGTAGGACACGGCGGTGTCGCCCAGTGCGACGATGGAGTGGCCGCTTGCGGTGTGTCCCAGTGCTTTCCGGACCACCGGTCGAACAGCTCCCTGGATCCACGAATGCGGGTCTTCGTCGATGACACGGGTGCTGAGTACCTCGGGAAGGTCCCAGTCGAAGTATTCGCGGTGTAGGTCGATGACGACCTTGTGCGCGGAATGGGCGTCGGTGACCGACTGGAATCGCCGCTCCCATTCGCTGCCCGGCTGTGCCCAGCCGAGGAATGACCAGGATGGCCCGGCGTCCTTGTGCAGATACGGACCCCACCAGCCCTCGCCTTGATCGGCGAAGTTGAAGGCCTGATGTTTGGCTCCCGCCGGACTCCGATGAGCGAACACGTCGTCGCCGTGGCCGAGTCCGGCGACGGTGAGCAGCAGGACGCTGCGCTGGGGGCTCTGGTAGGGCGATCGCGACTCATCGACCGAGAACAGACCGGAGAGACCGGCTTTGCCGGTGGCGACGAAGGTGAGGTCGTTCTCGCCGGCGATGGTGTCAAGGCGCTCGGGGTCGACGTTCTCGACGACGAAGCGCCCACCCTTTTCGAGGAATTGCGTCAGGCGCTCATCGACCTTGAGCCGGGTGTCGACACCGACCGCCTCCCAGCCCGGGAAGTCTGCGTCGAAATCGAGGAGCTCGGAGTAGTCGTGCCCGCTGCCGGTGATGGTCCGCGCACTGATGCCGGTGACCTGGGGTGCGCGGCCCAGGAAATTGTCCACTCCCAGTGCGGTTTCCGATTGCTGTGAAAGTCCGAACGTCACTGCGGTTCCGGTGGCCGGGATGTCCCGGAAGAGGCTCTGCTGATCGCGTTCGCTGTAGACGGTGACGTCGAACCCGGCGTTCAGGAATCCGACGGCTGCTGAAATACCCGTCTGGCCGGCTCCGATGATGGCGACGGAACGGTTGGTGCTGGTCATTCGGCGATCTCCAATGCTGGTCGAATCATATTTGTCTAGAGGCGAATACGGAGAGCATCCGCTCCGGGCCGGATCAGCGGAACCCTTCGGATCAGCGGGAGATTAACTATCGGCGGAATGTCCGACGTCGATGCGAGGCCTGCGACACTGAAGCCAACCGTCGACGTGAGGATCACTGTGACCGACCTGCTGCCCCTGAACCCCGATGAGCTGCTGACCACCACGCGCACCGTGCGCAAGCGGCTCGACCTGGAGCGACCTGTGCCCGTCGAGGTGGTTCGCGAAGCGCTCGAGGTCGCGTTGCAGGCACCCTCTGGCAGTAACAAGCAGAAGTGGCACTGGCTGATCGTCACGGATCCAGAACTGAAGCAGAAGGTCGCGGAGTACTACGCCGCCTCGCATGCCGCGTACACAGGGGCGGTGGACCCGGCCGAGGATCCGGCGCGCGCCCGGATCGTCTCGAGTTCGAAGCACCTCGCGCAGGTGATGGGCGACGTACCGGTGTTGGTCATCGGGGCCATCGAGATCGACGAGGACGAGCTGCCCGCGGGCAACCAGGCCGGACTCTGGGGGTCACTGCTGCCTGCGGCCTGGAGCCTGTCGTTGGCACTGCGAGCACGCGGACTCGGCACCGCGTGGACGACGCTACATCTGCAGTACGAGCGGGAGGTGGCGAAGGTGTTGGGTATCCCGGGCAACGTTCGACAGGGAGTCCTGCTGCCCGTGGCGTATACCAAGGGCACTGACTTCAAGCCTGCACCCCGCAAAGACCTCGACTCCGTCATACACCTCAACGGGTGGTGACGCGCTAGAAGCCCAGGCGCTCGAATCCGTGGCTGACGGCCTCGACGTTGTTTCCGTCTGGGTCGCGGAGAAAGACGCCGTAGTACGTCGGGTGATACTCGGGCCACACGCGCGGCTGGTGCAGGATCTCCGCGCCTTCCGTGACGGCGAGAGCATGCACCTCGTCGACGACCTCGCGGCTCGCCGCGGCCAGCGCGAGATGCACCGGCCGAACGCCGGGGTCCACGAGCGGCCCGAACCAGAGTTCCGGGAAGTCGCCGTTGCCGAGTGCGACGAGCAGGCCATCGGGCCCGTCGAATCGCATCACTTCCTTCACCCCGAGTGGCTCGAAGACACGAAGGTAGAACGCCGCGCTCGCGCCGGGGTCGGCGGACTGCAGACTCAGGTGGTCGATCATGGCCCTGATCGTAGTCCGGCGGGGCCGCCCTGACGTGCGGGTTCGCCTCTCCTGCCTAGAGTGTGGGCGTACAGCACCGAACCGAGAGTGGGTTGCGCACGTGGGACGTCTTACCAACAAGGTCGCATTCATCACCGGGGTTGCCCGCGGGCAGGGTCGCGCGCACGCGGTTCGCCTGGCACGGGAGGGCGCGGACATCGTCGGCGTCGATCTGGCAGGCCCGTTGCCGGGGGTGCCGTACGAGTCGGCGACGCCGGCCGACCTCGCGGAGACCGCCGGGCTGGTCGAGGCCGAAGGTCGAAAGGCGTTGCTGCGGCAAGGAGACGTCCGAGATCTCGACGGATTGAAGGTCTTGGCCGCAGATGCCGTGACCGAGCTCGGTGGCCTGGACATCGTGGTCGCCAATGCGGGCATCTGTATCCCGGCGACCTGGGATGAGGCGACGCCGGACATCTTCCGCGACCACATGGACATCAACGTGACCGGCGTCTGGAACACCGTGATGGCGACGGCGTCTCATCTCATAGATCGTGGCGGCGGTTCGGTCATCTTGATCAGCTCGTATGCCGGAAAGAAGGTGCAGCCGTTCATGGTGCACTACACGACCAGCAAGCACGCCGTGACCGGCATGACCAGGGCCTTCGCGGCCGAACTCGGGGCGCACAGTATTCGCGTCAACAGTGTCCACCCAGGTGCGGTGAGCACGCCGATGGGTTCCGGGGACATGGTGGCGCGGATCGAGGAGACCAACGCGGCGAACCCGAAGCTCGCCTCGATGGGCACCTCGTTCCTCGAGCAGCTCTTCGCCGAACCCGAAGAGGTGGCGAACGTCGTCGCTTTCCTCGCATCGGACGAGTCGTCCTTCATGACCGCCGAACATCTGTCCGTCGACGGCGGCGCCCAGTACTTCTGATCCCGATCTTGGTGGGTTGTGGCGAGCGTTTGCCCAGGTCGGCGCCGCCAGAACCCACCAACACCGGGACGGATCAGCCCTGCCGGGCCTTGAGGCGAGGGTTCTTCTTGTTGATCACGAAGGTTCTGCCGCGACGGCGGACGACCTGGGATCCGGCCTGGTTCTTGAGTGACTTCAACGAGTTTCTGACTTTCACGACGCCTCCTGCTTAATGGGAATGATTATCAATAGTATCGCATCGCGCAAGCCCCTCTACGGTTGACGGGTGAGCGACGAAACACAGGGGCCGGAGAAGGTGCCCGCGACGGAGTTGTTGGCGAAGTTGGCCGATGAGGGCAGTTGGCAACCCTGGGACACGCAGATCACGACGCTGCCCGCAGATCCCGACTATGCCGCCGACATCGCGCGAGCTCGTGAGAAGACCGGTCTGGACGAATCGATCATCTGCGGTGAGGCGACCGTGCACGGCGTCCGCGTCGCAATCGTGGTGAGCGAGTTCGGCTTTCTCGGAGGATCGATCGGCCGGGATGCAGGCCGCCGGGTGGTGTCCGCGATCCGCAGGGCCACCGCGCAGGGGCTCCCGCTGCTGGCGCTGCCGGCCTCGGGCGGAACCCGTATGCAAGAAGGTACTGCCGCGTTCTTGCAGATGGTCAACATCACCGCGGCTGTGGTCGACCACAAGGCTGCGAAGCTGCCGTATCTGGTCTATCTGAGGCACCCGACGACCGGTGGCGTCTTCGCGTCCTGGGGTTCGCTGGGCCACGTGAGCATGGCAGGACCCGGTGCGCTGGTCGGCTTCCTCGGTCCGCGGGTGTTCGAAGGTCTCTATGGCGCCCCTTTTCCTGCCGGGGTCCAGGTGTCCGAGAACCTGCGGTCGCATGGGCTGATCGATCTTGTTGTGTCCGTTGCTGATCTGGGTGTGGCGGTGGCGAAGATCGTTCGGATCCTCGCCGACCCGGTGCGCACGGTCGACGACGCGGCGCCGCGGTCGCGGGAGGCCGGTGTCGCCGAGTTGTCAGCGTGGGACGTGGTCGAGGCATCGCGGCGGCCGGACCGGCCGGGGGTCGCCCAGCTGCTCCGAGTGGCCGCGGAGGAGGCGGCAGAGCTTGCCGGAGGTGGCGAGCTCGACGCCCGGAGCGGAATCGTGCTGGCACTGGCGCGGTTCGGTGGCCACTCGGTGGTGCTCGTCGGCCAGGATCGCAATCGGCAGTTGCCCGGAGCGTTGGTCGGCCCCGCGGACCTCCGACTGGCCCGGCGGGGGATGCGCATGGCGCAGAGCCTTGGTCTGCCGTTGGTCACGGTGATCGACACCCCGGGTGCGGATCTGTCGGTCGACGCAGAAGAAGGCGGCCTCGCAAACGAGATCGCCCACTGCATAGCCGAATTGACGGCGCTGGAGGTGCCGTCGGTGTCGGTGCTGTTGGGTCAGGGTGCGGGCGGTGCCGCACTGGCGCTCTTTCCCGCCGATCGGGTGATCGCCATGGCCAATTCCTGGCTCTCGCCGCTCCCGCCCGAGGGTGCGAGCCTGATCGTGCACCGCGACGTCAACCATGCGCCCGACATGGCCGAGGGTCAGGGTATTCGGGCCACGGATCTACACGCCTCCGGCATCGTGGACGTGGTCATCGCCGAAACCGGCGCACCAGGTGGCTTTCTGCCCGACCTCGGCGCCCAGCTCGCCATCGAACTCGCAGACCTCGCCGCGACGGACCAGTCGGGGCGGGCGCGCCGCCGCGAACTACGTCGACAGCGGATCGGTGGTTCGGGCGCCTGACCGTTTGCCGCGTCATCATCACCGCAGGTCACCGGGTCGGTACGAGTGTGCGCCTACAGTCGGGATCAGGCGCCCGGAAACCCGGCAGGCAGCAATCCGGCTCTCGGTGCCACCGGCCGGGGCCGAGATCTACGAGAGGACGACCCATGGTCGACGTGCAACGCACCTTCACCGTCAGCGCGGACAAAGAAAAGGTGCGCGCCTTCTTGCGTGATTTCGCCAACGCCACCCGATGGGACCCGGGGACTCAGAGTTGTGTCCAGAGCACGCCGGGGCCCGTCACGTTGGGAACCAAGTGGGACAACACGTCGAAGATCGCGGGCATCTCCACCGAACTGGTCTACGAGCTGACCCGCGACGATCCCGAACACATCGTGCTCACCGGGACCAACAAGACCGCGACGAGTGTCGACGACATCAGGTTCGAAGCCGAGGGTCCCGACATCACCGTGGTGACCTATCACGCGCACGTGGTCTTCAACGGCGCCGCGAAGTTGGCGGACCCCATCGTCAAACTGGTATTCCTGCGACTGGCCGACGAGACCGAGAAACAGATGACGAAGACCCTCGAGGCTCTCTGACCCCTTGGTCCGTCGGTAGGTCGCGTTAACCTGCAATCGATGACCACCGACTGGGCGCACCTGATCACCCCGGCGTCGCTCGGCAGCGACTACGACGCCGGTACGATCACACGCGGATCTGCCTACGCCAGGCAGCGCCGGCTGGTGGGCGTGACCTGGGACGACAACAACCGGCGGTTGGTCGGACGGTGCCAGGGCTCCGGGGTCTCCATGTACTCGATGAAGGTCGTCTTCAGCCATCTCGGGCACGAATGGAAGATCGCGGACGCCACGTGTACCTGCCCGGTCGGTTACTTCTGCAAACACACCGTCGCTCTTCTGCTCGACTTCGCCCACACGCCGGGCACCGCGGAGTCGGGCACCATTCCCCTCCCATTGCCGCGCACTCCCGATTGGGAACAGCGGCTGCGGCCTCTGTTGGCGACTCCTCCCGCGCCTGGTGCACCCCTGGCTCTGCAGCTGTTCGTCACGACGCTCGATCCGCAGCGCCGCAGAGGTGGACCGCAGGCCGCCTTGCGGCTGATGCGTCCCGGAACGCGTACCGAATGGATTCGGTCGGGGATCGACTGGCCCACGCTGATGCAGGCGAGCTTCTCCACCTTCGACCCTCGTCAACTCTCGATCCTGAGGATGATGGCGCGCGATTCGACGCAGACGACCCGATACGGACTGCCCAACGGTCTGATGTTGGAGACCGCTCCGGTCACCATCTGGCAACAACTCGACGACGCGCTCGCGGCGGGAGTCCCGCTCCTCGGCGATCCCGCCTCGGGCATCTCGGAGATACGCATCGCCACACAGGCGGCGCTCACCGTCGACATCAGCGGAGACCACGGAGAAGACGCGCAGCTGACCGTCGAGATGGCTGTCGACGGCACCGTGCTGGCGCCGCACGACGTGACCGTGATGGGAAAGCCTGAGCCCCACGGTATCTGCCATCTCGGCGATGAGGGGGTGGCGACGCTCGCGCCGTTCGACCCACACCTTCGCCACGTCGCAGCCCTCCTCGGGACCAAGCCGATCATCATCCCCGCCGGCGACGCCGCCAGATTCACCAACGAGATCCTGCCGCGACTGGTCGACTCGGTCCCGACCCGCGTACGCGACGGACTGTTCACCCCGCCGACCGTCACCGGTCCTGTCGGACTCCTCACTGTGACGTTCACCGAGCAGGTGGCCCACACCCACTGGGCGATAAGGTATCTGGTCAACGATCAGCCCTACGACTTCGACGCGGGATCGTGGACCGCATCGGCTCGGTGGCGGGACCAGGCCGCCGAAGAAGTTCTGTGGGAGACGTTGCGCGGTGCGATGGCTTCGGTGAGGCTGATCTCGGATCGGTCGGTGCTCAAGGCTCTCGCCGCCTATACCGGCGGTGGATACGCGTTCGGCACGGTCCCGCCGCCGGATCAGATCGAGAAGTCTGATCAGCACGAGGCCGTGAGCGCGTTGAGCACGCAGGAACTTCGCCGCGACCTCCACTTCACACTCCTGGAAACGGCCCGTCTGTGCGGTGAGGTCTTGCCCGACCTTCAGGGTCGCGATGATCTGGTGGTCGAGGTCGGCGAGGCAGCGAAGCGGTTCCGGCTTGTCACCGAGCGTGCTCAGGTGCGGTTCACGGCGTCGGACTCGGGCGACTCCGATTGGCTCGGGCTCGACATCACCATGGACGTCGACGGCGAGCAGGTCCTGTTGCTGGATGTCATCGCTGAATTGTCCACCGATGCAACCCATATGCTGCTGCCGTCGGGTGTCTACTTTCCGTTGGACACGCCCGAACTGACCAAGCTGAAAGCGCTGATGGACGAAGCGGAGAAGCTCGGGGAGCTGAAGGAGGGTCGCGCCAATCCGGCGCCGGTCAACGCGACCCTGTGGGAAGAGCTCCTGCAACTGGGGGTCGTCGACGAACAGCTCAAACAGTGGCAAGAACGGATCACCAAGCTCAGCAGCGCGAAGCCTCCGGTGGCCGTGGAACCGCCGCTGATGCTGCGCGCGACGTTGCGCGACTACCAGCTCGAAGGCCTGACGTGGCTGTCCTTTCTGTGGGACAACGGTTTCGGTGGCATCCTCGCCGACGACATGGGACTCGGCAAGACCTTGCAGACGCTCGCGCTGTTCGGTCGCGCGAAGGAGCAAGGCGAAGCCGGCCGGTTCCTGGTGGTGGCGCCGACCAGCGTCGTCAACAACTGGGTGGCCGAATGCCACCGGTTCACCGACTTGACCGCAGTGGCTGTCACCGCCACGCAGAAGAAGCGGAAAGTGGCGTTGGCCGAGGTGGTCGCAGGCGCGGACATCGTGATCACCACGTACGCCGTGCTCCGCCTGGACTTCGATTCCTTCGACCAGTTGGACTGGGCTGGAATGGTTCTCGACGAAGCGCAGTTCGCCAAGAATCACAATTCGAAGAACCACCAGTTCGCCAGGCGTCTCGACACAGCGTTCAAACTCGCCATCACCGGTACGCCGATGGAGAACAATCTGTTGGAGCTGTGGTCGCTGTTGTCGATCACGGTGCCGGGACTGTTTCCCAACCCGAAGTCGTTCGCCGACTACTTTCGTAAACCGATCGAGAAGGGCGAAGATCCGAACAGACTGCCGGTGTTGCGCAAACGGATCAAGCCGGTGATGTTGCGCCGTACCAAAGACCAGGTGGCACGGGACCTGCCGGCGAAACAAGAGCAGACACTCGACATCGAGTTGTCCGCGAAACACCGCAAGATCTATGACACCCGGTTGGTGAGGGAACGTGAGATAGTCCTCGGGCTACTGGGGGACTGGGAGAAGAATCGCTTCCAGATCTTCCGGTCGCTGACGATGCTTCGGCAGCTCAGCCTGCATGCCGGACTCATCGATCCCGCCGATGCCGGGGTGGAGTCCGAGAAGGTCACCTTCATCCGCGAGAAGCTCACGGAACTCATCGCCGAAGGGCACAGTGCGCTGATCTTCAGTCAGTTCACCGGATTCCTCGCGATTCTGCGGCAGGCGTTGGATGCCGACGGAATCCGGTACAGCTATCTCGACGGTTCACTGTCGGCGCGCGAGCGGGCTGCAGCGATCCAAGACTTCACTGCAGGCAAAACCCAGGTGTTCCTGATCAGCCTCAAAGCCGGTGGTTTCGGACTGAACCTCACCGAGGCCGATTACTGTTTCGTCTGCGATCCGTGGTGGAATCCCGCCGCGGAGGCCCAGGCGATCGACCGCACTCACCGCATCGGACAGACGAGGCCGGTCACCGTCTACCGACTGGTGTCGGCGGATACCATCGAGGCAAAAGTTGTTGCGCTCCAAGATCGCAAACGTGAACTGTTCACCGCAGTGGTCGACGATGGCGAGATGTTCTCCTCGGCCGTCGATGCCGACGATATTCGGAACATGCTCGGGTAATCCCCTGAGATCGTCCCGATCTGGGGTGACGAATGGCAATATGCCAGCGGTGGCCCCACTTGGGGACGATGTCAGGGACGTGTGGGTCGAGCGAGGCGTTCACAACGTCCAATCGGCATGGAGCGTGGGGTTTTCAGCACAGCTGAGCTGCAGCGGGTGGGCTACGACGACTGGCAGATCCGCAAGGAGATCCGAGACGGGCGACTGATCCGTCTGCGGGCCGGGTGGTATGCGACGGCGGCCGCCGATCGGGTTGTGGCGGAGGCCGTCCGAAGGGGAGGTGCACTCAGCTGCGTCTCCGCACTGAAGTGCCATGGCTTGTGGGTGCCACCGGGCTATGACCGGGTTCACGCGCGCGCGAGCAAGCATGGCAAGCACAAGCGCACACTCTTCTGCCAGGGACCCGGCCGGGCTCTGCCGGTGCTCACCGCACTCGATCCGATTCCGATCGCCCTGGGCTGCGCGGCGAAGTGCATGACCGAGGAGGATTGGATTGCGGTGTGCGACTCAGCGCTCAACAAAGACAGAAGGGTCAGCATCGCCGAGCTACAACGCGAGATGGGAGTCGTTCCCGCCTGGCTGCGCGACATGATGGCGAAGTGCGATCCGAGGTCGCAGTCCGGGACGGAGACGTTGACCCGCCTGCGCCTGCGGGCGGCCGGATTCACTGTCCACGTGCAACCGGAGATTCCCGACGTCGGGTGGGTAGACCTCCGGGTCGGCCGCCTGTTGATCGAATGCGACAGCGAACGTCACCACACCAGCCTGGAGAACTATCGGAACGACCGGCGCCGGGACCGCAACGCCCTGCTGGGCAGATGGCTGACGATGCGGATCACGTACGACGACGTCCTGTACGGCTGGGACGACGTGCTCGCCGATGTGCGAGCCATTGCCCGTACCGGTCGTCATCGGATTCGGCCCTGAGATCGTCCCCACTTGGGGTGCCGGTTGGCAATATGTCAATGGTGGGTGGTTCTGGGGACGATCTCAGGGGATTTCCGCGGTCACTGGTCGATCAGCGCCCGGTAGCGCGCTTCGCGGTCGGTGAACTGCTTCGAGGTGATGCCACCAAAGCTGGCCGCGTCGCGCGCATAACGTTGTGGCGCATCGGGAAGCGCATCGGATCCTTCGAGACGAAAGCTACTGGGTGCCAGCGGTCCGAAGAGCAATGCGCGACGAAGATCTGGCCATTTCTCGAGATCCGGCTCGACACCCGCCGCCCGCGCGAACGTCAGTGCGGCCAGGTTCATCCGGGTTTTCTGTGGAAGTCCGCGGCGCGACCGATAGGCCTCGATGGCCTGGCGTCGGACCGTGTCGCCGGTGGGCGGAATCGAGCCGCCCCATTCGTAGGCGATCCATCTCGCCTGCAATTCCAGGGGAACGAAATAGCCGCCCGACTGGTCCCACATCCCGACGAACGCGAGTCCCGGCAGATCAGGGTGGAACGTGTGGCGGTCGGCGTCGAGGTGCTGGGCATCGAGGTCGAGGACCCCGCGAATGTCTGGATCGAGGAACGGGATGTCGAGGTCGAACCCGGTGCCGAAGACGATTCCGTCGAACTCGTCATCGGGTCCGTCAGCGAAGGTGACAACAGTGCCCGAGATGTGGTCGATCCACGGTCGCACGGTGATACGACCTTCGGCGACGAGTGGCAGGTATTGCTGGTTGAGGGTGACACCGGCGGCGAACAGCGAGGGATTCGGAGCCGGTGCCCCGTACTGCTCGGGACTGCCTCCGGCCTCGACCACGATCTCCTTGAGTTGCCGGTCGATTTCGGAGGACTTGAGCCTTTCGGTGGAGAGGGTGCCGTATCGGGTGAAGATCCGGTGGTCCGACGGCACACCTGCCGCGAACTTCGGCAGGACGTACCGCTGGCGTCGTTGGGTGATCACCACTCGAGCGGCACCGAGTTGAGCGAGCTCAACGGCGATCTCGAGGGCACTGATCGCGCAGCCCGCCACCAGGACAGACTTGCCGCGATACGGAGCCGGCCCCCGATAGTCGTACGACGAGATCACGCCCGCTGCACCGGCGAACGTCTCGAGCCCGGATACCGGCGGGATGGCCGGTTTGTGGAATCGTCCGCTGGACACGACGACGCGGTCGAATCGTTCTGCAGTCCCGCTATGGCTCAGCAGCCAGCCGTCGCCGTCTCGGCTGAGCAGATCGACTCGGGTCCCGAGTCGGGTGCGGGTCAACAGGTCGAACTTCTCGGCATACCCGTGCAGGTAGGCGAGAATGTCTCCGTTCGAAGGAAATACGCGATCGGTGACGTGATCGAGATCGCTGAACGCCGTCAGCACCCGGCTGGTGTTGGTGTGCATCGACGGCCAGATGCCGCTGCGTCCCTCGATCCCGGTCCATTGCCCGCCCACCGTCGGACCCTGATCGAAGATCGTCGGCTCGAAGCCCTGCGATAGCAGCCACCGCGCCGCGACCAGCCCTCCTGGGCCGGCCCCGATGACCGCAACTCTCTCCGTCATCGCCGAAGTGTGACACGGCCCGGCCCTGAGATCGTCCCCAATTGGGGTACCGATTGGCAATATGTCAATGGTGGGTGGTTCTGGGGACGATCTCAGGGTGAATCACTTGGCTTGTAGCCGACTCTCCCCAGCCCTCACCGCAAAATCGAACCGATTGTTCTGCGGCGGAAGCGGGCACAGGTAGTGATCGGTGAAGGTGCACGGCGGCAGGAATGCGCGATTGAAGTCGATGACAACCGGCTCTCCGACCTCGCCGACCGATACGTTCAGGAACCGGAACCGCTGTGTCTCGGTGCCATTGGTGCTGTCGGCGAAAACGATCTGCGCGCTGCCGTCGGGTGCGGCGATGGCGCTGAGGGTCCGCTCCTCGCCTGCGATGACTGCCTTCAGCACCACTGTCTCCTTCGCGCCGACGAATCCGTCGATGTGCTCGATCGACAGTTCCTCGCGGGAGTCCAGGACACCGTCGATGATCCATGCTGGATCGGGCTCGAAGGCATCGATACCGGACAGCGCGAGGCGGGTGGGAGCTTGCGGGTCGAAGACCCGGACGGCCACCTTCCCGGCGCGGGCGAGCGCACTGACCGACAGGTCTCCGATGGCCTGGCTCTCGCCGGGTGCCAACGTCACGCCTGCGGTGCTGACGGCGCGTCCGTCCACGGCGGACCACGTCCCGGGCAGGGCCTCGATGGTCAGCGGCTCGTCGGTCAGCCAGTGCGTACCGGTCACGGACGCGATGCCCAGTGGGGCGGTGGCCGCCCTGTTGCGCTCGGCGCGCCAGTCGTTCCAGGTGTCGGTCCAGCCGGCGGTGGTGGAGATGGTCATGAGGTTCCTTTTCGATAGTGCGTGATGGACGGTGAGGTGGACCGATGTTCTTCAGTCGTGAGGGCTCCAACCGATCTGTGGTGCGACGGTCTGGGCGACGTCTTCGAGGAGCCGGATGTTCTGGGCGAGGGTGAACGACGGCGGGGGGCGCCGTCGGGCCGGGCCGCGCGCTCGGCATTGCCCGGTCCGGATGGGAATGCGACCCGGGCGGTCTGCACGGTCATGGCGAAGTCCTTTCCGGACTGGTCAGCGATGGAGTCGTGTGTGCGGCCCACACCCTGTACAGCCCGGAATAGGTGCCGCCTGCGGGCAAAAGCTGTTCGTGGGTACCGGACTCGACGATCTGTCCGGAATCGAAGACAAGGATCCGGTCGGCCGCCCTGGCCGTCACCATCCGATGGGCGATCGAGATGGTGGTGCGTCCCCGGGTCAGCCGCACCAGTGCCCGCTGCACCCGGACGTCGGTGGCCGGATCCAGTCCGCTCGTCGCCTCGTCGAGGATCAGCAGATCGGGATCCACGAGAGCCGTCCGGGCCAGCGCGACCAGTTGGCGTTCACCGGCCGACAGCAGCTCGCCCCGCAGTCCCACCTGGGTGCTCAGACCGTCGGGTAGAGACCGGAGCCAGTCGCCCAGCCCCAGCGAATCGACCACGGCCCGCGCTTCTTCGACACCGGCGCCGGGCACGCCGATCGCGATGTTGTCGCCGACGGTGGTGTCGAACAGGAAGGGATGCTGAGGGACGATCGCCAGTCTGCCGTGCAGCTCGCTGTCGGCGATCTCCTGCAGGGGCACACCTGACAACGTCACCGACCCGCCGGACATCCGAATGGTCCGGCTGATCATCTTCGCGAACGTGCTCTTCCCCGAACCGGTTTCGCCGACGACCGCCACGTGTTCACCGGCCCCGATCCGCACCGAGAGACCGTCGAACACGACAGGTCCGTCGCCGTACCGGACATGAGCGTCGACGACGTCCACCTCGATCGGGCCGGTCGCCGGGGAAACATTGCCTTCGCTGTGGACGGTCGCCGAATCGGTGAGGACGATCTCCATGGCGCGTCGCCATCCTGCCGCCGCGTTCTGGGCTTCACCGAGCATCTGGATCAGCAGCTGCAGGGGACGTACGAAAAAGGTCACCAAGAACACCATCGCCACCAGTTCGCCGGTGTTGAGCTCACCGGGCACGACGGTCGTGGAGAGCCAGACGCCACCGACGATGATCAGCACCGTCACCGATGCGATGGCGACCTCACCCAGAGACGTGTTGAGGTGCAACGGGATCAGGACACGTTTCTGCGATGTGTGGACATCCGAGATGGCGCCATCGATCCTGTGCTGAACCCGATCGGAGACACTCGTCGACCGGATGACCGCAGCACCGTGCACGGACTCTGCGATCGCCGATTGCAGATGCGAGATGCTGGTCCGAACCAGATCGAAACGACGAACGATCACACTGTGCAGCACCGACATCGCGCCGACCACGATCGCGGTCACCGCGAACACGGCGAGCGACAGCTGCCACGAGTAGGCCAGCATGATCGCGGCGGCGATCAACATCTGCGCGATGTTGGTCAACAGCACCACGCCGCCGGTCTGAGCGAATGTCGACACCGTGTCGACATCGCTGGTCAGCCGCGACATCAAATCGGCATTCCGGCTGCTCGCCACGGTGGCCTGGTCCATCGAATGGATTCGATCCAGCCCCTTCGCGCGCAACACCTCACAGGCCAGTTCGACCCTGCGATAGAGACGGACGTTGAGGAACATCGATGCCAGGGCGGCCACGACCAGGGCCGCGCCACCGACGCTCACGGCGTCGACGACCACCCCGGCGTCCGGTTGGTCGGGATCGCTCAGGCCGTGGTCGATGGCGTACTGCACCGTCAGCGGCGCAATGATGCGGCCGGCACCGGCGATCACGGCGGCGATCGTCGACACGATCAGCCCGGACGCCAGCACCGGGGTGACGCGAATACCGCTGCGCAGCAATTGCAGGGGCGACGCGCCGCTGAGGTCAGTCAGACCCCCGGCGGGCATCTGGGTGTCAGACCCGGGAGCCGACATGGGTCTCCTCCAGTCCGACGACGTCGCCGTCGTGTCCACCGGAGTACGCGGTGACGATGCGGCGGTAGTCGTCTTGGCGGTCGGCGACGTCGAGGTGGGCGCCACTGTCGACGATCGTGCCGTCGCGGACGAACAGCACCCGGTCGGTCAACGCCAGCGAGTCCGGCCGCGCGGCGACCACCAGGATCGTGGGTCCGTCTGGCGTCTCGGACAATGCAGCGATGCCGGCCAGCACCTCGGACTCCACCATCGGGTCGAGCGCCGACGTCGCGTCGTCGAGCACCAGCAGTCGTGGCCGCCGGATCAGGGCGCGGGCCAGGGCGATCCGCTGCCGCTGTCCGCCGGACAGCGCCGCACCCATCTCGCCCACCGGGTGGTCGAGGCCGTCGTCGCAACCACGGACGAAATCATCGATCCGGGCCTGCCGCAGTGCCTCCCACACCTCGTCGTCGGTGTGGTGGTCGCCCCACATGGTCACGTTGTCGCGAATCGAACCACTGAACAGGAATGCGGTCTGCGGAACCAGGGCGGTTGTCGCGGCGATCTCCGACTCGGCGAAATCGGCGACGGGTACGCCGTTGTGGGCAACGGTGCCCGCATCGGCATCCGACAATCGCACGACGAGTTCGCAGATGCTGGTCTTCCCCGAACCGGTGGCACCCACCAGCGCGACGACCTCACCGGGCGCGAGGTCGAAGTCGACGTCGTGCAGGATGTGG
Organism: Williamsia soli; assembly: GCF_017377795.1. Lineage (GTDB taxonomy): Bacteria > Actinomycetota > Actinomycetes > Mycobacteriales > Mycobacteriaceae > Williamsia > Williamsia soli. Next base: position 329,883 of record NZ_JAFRDR010000006.1, read on the forward strand.
CTGCCGCCGCGGATCAGCCCGACCCCGCGTACCGACACGGCGGTGGCCGGAACCGGCTGCGCAGCCCGGTCTCCGTGACCGGGTTCGTCGCCACTGGCCAGGACGGCACCGACACGTTCGCCACCGGCAGCCGACATCGGCAACATCCCGAGGAACCGGCTGATGACACTGAGCGGAATCGTGATGGTCAACAGGAGATACACGACCTCGACCAGGGTTCCCACGGTCAGGGATCCGTCGACCACACGTCCGGCACCGACCACGAGTACCGCGAGAATGGCTCCGGTGGGGAGCAATTCGAGCAGGGGGTCGAAGACACCGCTGACGTTCCCGACCCGGATGTTCGCCGTCCTCAACGCGGCGATGCGGGGTGCGAATCGATCCCGTTCGGTGTCCGCGAGCCCCAGGGTGCGCACCACCTCGGCGCCTTCGACGCTTTCGTAAGCAACCCGGGCGACATCGGCGCGGGCCCGTTGTGCGGTGCGAGTCCGGGGTGTCAGTACGCGCTGGTAGGCCATGTTGATGGCGAACACCAAGACGATCAGGACCACGCCGATGAGGCCCAGCCAGAAGTCGTAGGTGACGAGACGAGCCACCGCCAGGACCAGCATCACCACCATACCGACCGCGAAGAAGAAGTGCGCCATCGGCGACCAGTGTGCCTCGACGTCGGACACCGCATTCGACAGCAATTGGCCGGGGGAGTGACTACGGTGCCAATCGAGCGAAAAGCGTTGGTATTTACGGGTCACCGCGCGCCGCGATCGGTCCTGCGACGCGTACTGCACCCGGCCGGTCGCGACACCGCGGATCACGATCGTCATCCACCGGACCGTTGAGATGCCGAGGATCGCGGCGATCGCGATCCACATCGCGGACACGACAACGGAACCCGCTTCGATCGACGGGATGATGAAGTGATCGGTGGCCCAGCCGACCGCGATGGCACCGGCCACCATGGTGGCGCCGTTGATGACACCGGCGGCCGTGGCAACGGCCGCCGGGACCGGGTGGGCGATCGCGCCGCCGGCCATTGCGCGGAGCCCGCGGAGGACTGACCCCCGCAGTGGCGTGGTGACGAGATCGTCGTCGGAGATCTGCGGGCTTGCCGAGGTTCGCATCAAAGGGTGGGGGCGACGACGCGACTGGCTGCTCGCTTACCCGGAATCGCATCCAGCAGACGCTGGGTGTAGGAACTGGTCGGCTCCCGGAACACCTTGGCCACCGAACCGGACTCGACGATCTTTCCTTTCTCGAACACCGAGACCGTGTGGGCGACCTGGGCGACCACGGCGAGGTCATGAGAGATGAACACATAGGTCAGCCCGAGCCGCTCTTGGAGTTCGGTGAGCAACTCGAGTATTTGTTCCTGCACCGACACATCGAGCGCCGAGACCGGTTCGTCGAGCAGCACGACCTCCGGCTCGAGCACCAGCGAGCGGGCAATGGCCACCCGTTGGCGTTGACCACCGGACAGCTCCACCGGCAGACGGTCGAGGTGATTCTGGGGGAGTCCGACCTGCTCGAGCAGCTCTGACGCTCGCTTGTTGCGGCTGTTCCGATCGCCGATTCGGAAGGACACCAACGGTTCGATGATGCTGTCGCGCACGGTGAACCGGGGATCGAGAGACGCAAAGGGATCCTGATGGACCAACTGGAAGCGCCTCCGCAGCGGGCGTAGATCGCGCCACGACAGTTCGGTGATGTCGGTCCCGGCGAATCGCACTGTGCCCGACGTCGGCTTCTCCAATCCCATTGCGATCCGCAATGTGGTGGTCTTGCCGGAGCCGGATTCGCCGACCAGCGCGTGAGTGCGTCCCGGTGCCACCCGCACCGAGATGTCATCGAGTGCAGTGAAAGTCTCGGTCCTGCTGATGTGAAAATCCTTGCTCACCGAGGTCAATTCGATGATCGGCTCATCAACCTCGACGTCGCCTGCGGCCACCACGAAGCGTGGCGAGATCGTACCGCCGTGCGCGAGTGCCGGGGCAGCGGCGATGAGACGCTGGGTGTATCCGTCCTCCGGGGCCACGAGAATGGTGGACGGAGAACCCTGTTCGACGATCCGGCCGTGTTGCATGACGATCACGCGATCCGAGCGGTCGGCGGCGACGGCGAGGTCGTGGGTGATGATCAGCAGCGCGGTGTCGGTGTCGCGGACCAACGACTCGAGGTGGTCGAGGATTCGGGCCTGCACTGTGACGTCGAGGGCACTGGTCGGCTCGTCCGCGATGATCAGGTCTGGCTTGCCCGCCAACGCGATCGCGATGAGGACGCGCTGGCGTTGTCCGCCGGACAGTTCATGCGGGTAGCGCCGCACCCATTGCGAGGGGTTGTCGAGCCCTGCCTTGCCGAGGGCGTCGACCACCTCGTCACCGATCTGGGGACCCTTGATGCCCCGGAGTTTCGCCGCTTCGGCCACCTGTACGCCGATGCGCTGGGTCGGGTTGAGCCCGACCATGGGGTCCTGGGGGATGAGACCAACAACGGAACCACGGAGTCGTCGCACGACTTTCTCCTTGGCGCCGGCGATCTCGACACCGCCGACCTTGATCGACCCCGAGGTGACCCGACCGTTGGCCGGCAGCAGTCCGATGATGGCGTTGGCCGTGGTGGTCTTACCCGATCCCGACTCACCCACGACAGCAACGACTTCACCGGGATTCACCCGCAGATCCAGGTCGTGGACCGCGGGCACGACCTTACGGTTGCGGACGTAGCCGATGTTCAGGCCACGGATGTCGACGATCGGGTCGCCGGTGTACTCACGCGGCGCAGGGACCGCGGAGGACTTGGTCAGGTTGGTGGTCATCGTTCGAGTTCCTGGAGGGTCTTGGAGATGTGGTTGAGCGAGAGCACCGTGACCGCGATGAACAAACCGGGCATCAGGGACACCCAGGGCGCGGTGACCAGGAAGTTGCGTCCGGTCGACACCAGGGTTCCCCACTCGGCCTCCGGTGGTGCGGCACCGAAGCCGAGGAAGCTCAGTGCCGCGATCGAGATGATTGCCACACCGAAGTCGAGAACCGCGAGAACCGCGACCGGTCCCCACGAGTTGGGCAGGATGTGCCGCAGCAGGACCCGCGTCCAGGAGGCGCCACCCGCACGGGCGGCCTCGACGTAGGGGAGGGTCTTGACCCGCAGGACCTCGGCGCGCGTGGTCCGTGCGAAGCCCGGGACGATGCCGATGCCCACGGCGATCGCGACGGGTACGGTTCCGAAGCCGAGGGCGGTGACGATGGCCAGCGCCAGCAGCAGGCCCGGAATGGCCAGCAGCACATCGACGAACCGCATGATCACCGAGTCCGTCACGCCGCTGAAGAAGCCCGAGATCACGCCGAGGGTCAGGCCGGCGACCACCGCGATGGCCAGGGCGATCAGCGCCGCTTCGATCGTGAGCGTAGAGCCGTACAGCGTCCGCGTCCACAGGTCGCGGCCCATCTCGTCGGTACCGAAGAGGTGGGTGGTGCTCGGCGGCAACAGGCGGTCGACGGGTGCGGTCCGGTAGGGGTCGTAGGAACTGAACCAGGAGGGGAAGAACGCCGACACCCCGACGAACGCGATGAACAGGACGGTGAGGACGAACAGCGGCCGCCGAACGGCTTTGGCGGTGGTTTCCCGGAGCGGACCCCAGCGTCCGCCGGGTTCGGTTGCCCCCGGTGGGGTCAGCGAGTGGTCGGGTTTCGCGACCGGGCGCTCCACGGGCAGGTCGATCCCCAGTGCACTGGCACTCGAACTGCTGATGTCGATGCGGTCCTTCAGCTTCTCGGTCATGTCAGCTCACCTTTGTCTTCGTACGAATCTTCGTCGTGTGGGCGATGCGCGGATCCAGCAGCGGGTACAGGAGATCGACGATCAGGTTGACCAGGACGAACGCCGCGGCGGCCAGCGTGACGATCGCCAGCACCACCGGGATGTCCTGCGCGAGAACCGCTTCCTGGGCCAACTTGCCGATCCCGTTGCGGTTGAACACCGTCTCGGTCACGATCGCGCTGGTCACGGTCACACCGACGAGCAGACCGAAGATGGTCAGCGCCGGTAGCGCGGCGTTACGGAACGCATGTTTGAGCTGTACGGCACCGCGGGACAGGCCCTTGGCCCGGGCGGTCACGATGTACTGCTCGCTCAACGTCTCGTTGAAACTCCGTGTCAGCACCTGCGCCAACGCGGCCGTGGTGGGGATGGCCATCGTGATCACCGGCAGTATCAGGTACTCAGCACCACCGGATCCCTGCGAGGGCAGCCAGCCGAGGTTGAACGCGAAGACCTGGATGAGGATCAGGGCGATCAGGAAGGACGGGATCGCAACGCCGAACGCGGGCAAGCGGTCCAGCAGGATCCGGACAGGCTTGAACTGGACGAAGGCGGCGAGGTACGCGAGGACGGTGCCGACGATGACGGCGAGCAGGCCGGCCAGGACGCTGAGGGTCAGTGTGCCACCGAGCCGTTCGGTGATCAGGTCGGACACCGGTGCCTGCTTGGAGATCGACAGGCCCCATTCTCCGCGTACGGCACCGCTCAGCAGTGAGAAGTATTGGTCGATCATGGATTTGTCGAGGCCGTATTTGGCCTTGACAGCCAGTAACTCGTCTGGCGACATGGTGTCGGGGTCGAGTCCGGCCGCGCCCAGCTGGATGCCGACGGCATCGCTGGGCAGGAGATAGAGGATGACGAACGTCAATGTGAATGCCGCCCACAACACCACAACCGCCTGGGCGATTCGGCCTGCTATGTATCTGCGCATGGCTGCGGTTCCTTTCTGTGGCGGTTGGCCCCGGTGGTGATCACCGGGGCCAACCGGTCGAGCGTTGTTGGTTCTCAGCTGGTTACGGCTGGAGGAACGTGTCGTTCAGGGCCAGGAAGCTCTCGGACGTGAACCGGAAACCGTTGACCTTGTTGCTGACTCCGGCCGATTGCTGGCGTTCGAACAGCGGGAAGCTGACTCCCTGATCGATCAGGAGGTTCTGCAGGTCGGCGTAGGCCTGCTTGGTCTGGGCCTCGTCGGTGGTCTGCACCGCCTTCTGGAACAGCTGCTGGATCTGAGCCGCCACCTCCGGGGTCGCCGCGTTCTTGGCCAAAGCCTTCTGGTTGGCGAGCGATTCGACCAGGATGAACTGCAGCGCACCGGGATCGGCACGCGTGAAGTAGGTGCCTACCAGGTCGTAGTCACCGCTCTTGTAGACGCCGATGGCTTCGGCCTGAGTGACCACTTTGAGCTGCAGGTCGATGCCGACCTGACGCCACTGGTCCTGCAGGAGCTCGTTGCCGGCGGCGAACTGGCCGACGACAGGCAGGGTGAGGGTCAGCTGCTGTCCGTTCTTGGAGCGGTATTCACTGCCGGCAGGCTTGGTCCAGCCGGCGGCGTCGAGGAGTTGGCCGGCACCGTCGGGGTCGAAGCCGAGTTTGCTTGCCTGTGATTGGAAGTACGGCGTGGTCAGGTCGAATGCGCCTTCGACGACGGGGTAGTCCGGGCCGTAGACGGTGGCCGCGTTGGTCTTGAGGTCGGTGGCCTTGTACAGGGCTTGGCGGACCTGCGGATCGGACAGTGGTTTTCCGGTGCTGACATTGGGGAACAGAGTGTTCGAGACGCCGGGTAGCGACCGCGATTCGATGTAGCCGCCGGAGCTCTTGATCAGTTCCTGGTCTTCGACGGTGAGCGGATTACGGGGCCAGGTTATGTCGACGGCGCCGCTGACCAGGTTGCCGGTGCGGACGCTGTCTTCGGCGACGTAGCTGTATTTGACCGCGTCGAGGTAAGCCTCGCCGGTGTTCTTCGACAGGCTCGAGCCCCAGTTGTAACCAACCCGGCGGCTCAGGGAGATGCCCTGGCCGGGCGTGTAGTTGTCCAGGGTGAACAGGCCAGAGCCCTTGAAGTTGCCCAGGCAGCGCTGTTCGGGGGTGTTCTGGAACGAGGCCGGGGAGATCAGGGCCAGGTTGGTCGTCGAAGTCGCTTGCAGGAACGAAGAGTTGGGCTGGGTGAAGTGGAACTTCACGGTCTGCGGGTCGACGACGGTGGTCGATTCCAGTCCCAGGATGTAGCTGGCGCCGAAGGCGGTGCCGCCGCTGGTCTTGGCCAGGTCGGCGAAGCCGTCGAAGTTGGTTTTGACCGCTGTGGCGTCCAAGGGTGCGCCGTCGGAGAAGGTGACGCCGTCGCGCAGGGTGAAGGTGTAGTCGAGGCCGTCAGGGCTGATCTCCCACGTGCTGGCCAGCCACGGGACGATCTCACCGGTGTCGGGGTTCTGATCGGTGAGGGAGTCAGCGATGTTGCGGATGACGCCGCGGTGCTCGATCCAGTAGGTCTGGAAGGGGTCGACACAACTGAACGTGGGGTTGTCCGGGAAGTAGGCGATGTCGAGGGTTCCGCCGCGGACGGGGTTGGCGGCGTCGCCGGTGGGACCGGATTCGGAGTTTCCGCCGGAGCTGCACGCGGTCACGACCAAGGTCGACATCAGGGCGAGTGCACCTGCGACCTTCCAGCGGCCGGATCTCGAGCGGGTGTGTTGACGCATTGTGTCTGTATCTCTTTCGAATGGGGTTGATGAAGCGGGTAGCTGGGTTCAGTCGCGCAGGAGTGCGCGTCCGGCCGCCAGCAGGGCGGTGTCTTCCTGGGGTGGATGCACGCGAACACAGAGCACATCGCGCAGATGCCGTTCGAGCGGATTGTGCCGGGTCAGAGCGGCGTTGCCGAGTGCGGCGACCGCGGTCTGGACCGCGGCTATCACCGACCGGGCGATCTGGACCTTGACCAGCGACAAGCCGGCGGTGACGGCGGGATCGTCGGCGGCGACCCGCAGAAGAGTTCCGTACAGCAGGGTTTCGGCCTGCACTATCTGGGCGTCGATCTCCCCGGCGATGGCCTGGATGCGTTCGGTCTCGGCAATGGGACGGCCCAACGCGGTCGGTACGCGTTCACGGGCGTAGGTCACGAATGCCGTACGGGCCGCCCGCGCAACTCCGACGTACAGCGCGGGATGGCCGAAACCCGTTGGGCCGGTGGCCACTGCGGGGTCGCGGTAGACGCCATCGGTCTTCGGGATCTCGAGGAAGTTCTCCTCGGCGACCTCGACGCTGTCGTAGCTGACGTCGTGGGTGTTGGAGGCGCGCAATCCCAGGTGATCCCAGGTCTGGTGCCAGGTGATTCCGCCGGCGTCGGCGGGAACGATCACGTGCCCGACGCGCGGTTCGTCCTCATCGGTGATCGCCCAGACCAGGTGGTACGCCAGCGCCGTTCCTCCGGTCGCGAACGTCTTGTGACCGCTCAGGGACCAGCCGTTCGCGGTCCGCCGTGCAATGGTCTTGGGGAGACCACCACGCGCCGGTGCGCCCAGCTCGGGTTCGGCGCGGATCACGTTGACCGGCGCCGGTCCCTGTGTCGACTGCTGCAGCAGGTTCTCGTAGACCTCGGCGGGCCAGGAGTCCGTGGCCGCCTGCATCTGGTGGATGGCCAGGTTGTTGGCCGCAATGAGTGCGACCGAGGGGTCGCCCTCACCGAGTGCGGCGAGGATCGCCGCGACCTCGAACGGTCCGGCCTCCGGGCCACCGAAGCGTGCTGCCACGGTCGCGGTGAGATATCCGCCGCGGTGGGCGGCGGCCAGGCCGGCCACGGGGATGTCGCCGCTGCGATCGTATTGTTCTGCGGTGGCGGCTACTTCGGCGGTCAGTGCCTTCAGGCCGGATGGTGAGAGATCGGGCGTCGGCAGCGTCACCGACCTCACGGAAGCGATGGTCATGCCTGGCCGGCCGTCGCGAAGGCGCCGAGATGATCGGACTGCAGTGTTCCGCGCTTACCGGTCGCCTCGCGGTGCGCGAGTTCCTGACGGACCAGCGGTACCACGTAGCGGCCATAGTCGATGGCGTCGTTGAGCGTGTCGTAGCCGCGGATCGACACCAGGTCGGCGCCCAGATCGATGTAATCGAGAATGGCAGCCGCCACGGTCTCGGCACTGCCCACCAGCGCGGTGGACGCTCCTGCACCGTTGACGGCCGCCGCGGTCCGGGTCCACAGCGCACGGTCGTAGATGTCCTTACGATTCGCGAAATCCAGAGCGCGTTGCGATCCCACGTTCTGCGGGGTGTTGCCGGCGATGGCCTTGTAGATCGGGTTCTTCGAGAAGTTGGCCTCGATGCGGTCGACGTAATCGTGAGCCTTGGCCCAGGCGAGATCGTCGGTGCGGTCGATGATGGGGCGGAACGTCACCCAGATCCGGGGGCGATCCTTGCGGCCGGATTCGGCGGCAATGCGGTGCACGCGCTCGATCTGACTCTTGATGTCCGCCAGCGGTTCTCCCCAGAAGCTGAAGATGTCGGCTTTGCGTCCGCCGATCTCGAAGGCGGCGTCGGACTGGCCGCCGATCGAGATCGGAACCTGCGACCCGTACGGGGCGAAACCGGGGCCGAAGTTGTCGAACTTGTAGTGGGTTCCACTGTGCGAGAACGGTTCTGTTCTGGTCCAGGAATCCCGCAAGATGTCGATGAACTCGTCGGTACGGGTATAGCGCTGCTCTTTGGTGAGGTAGTCACCCTGGCGGGCCTGCTCGGTGTCGTTGCCGCCGGAGATCAGGTGGACCAGCGCGCGACCTTCGGTCAGCTGGTCGAGGGTCGCGAGCTGCTGCGCGGCTACGGTGGGGAACACCGTGTTGGGCCGCAGCGCGACGATCGGTTTGATCGTGCTGCTGAGTTGTCCCACGGCAGAGGCCAGTACGAACGAGTCGGCGGTGTTGGACCCATACGGGAGCAGGGTCATGTCGAAGCCACCGTCCTCGAGGCTCCGGACGTAGCGGCGGAAGAACGGAAGGTCGATGCCACGAGACGGGATCGGGTTGAGTTCGGTGGACGGGTTCAGGTGCGTGAGGCTGATGAACTCGACCTTCGATGCGGCACTGGCCGGCACCGGCAACGACTCCTGGGACGGATCGGCGGTCATGTGGGGGTCCTTCCTGAGGTGAATCCGGGGCAGGTCCGAAACGGTTCGGTCCTGGTTCGTGAAGGGATGCTAGGGCGGTTGTGCCCGGGTAACCAGACTTGTGCTCACCGTTTTCGATTGGGATAACCGATGAGAATCGATAGGGCTGGTTTGCGCGGTCTTCGCAGGTCACCGCGGCTACCGATGCCTCAGATAGCCCTACTTTTGGTCATCCGGCCAGGGTTTTGCGCGGACAGAATCAAAGTAGGCACAGCGATCGCCAATAGAGGAAACTGGCCAGAACAGTTGCGTAGTCGAATGCGAATTCTCAAGAAGATGGTGGGCACGATGGCAGACCCCTTGGACTTGGTGCACTTGCGCACATTGGTCGCAATCGCCGAGACCGGTGGCTTCCGCAGGGCCGCTGATTCCCTGCACCTGAGTCAGCCGACGGTCAGTCAGCACGTACGTCTGCTCGAGAAGCGTCTCAAGCAGTCCCTCGTCGTCAAAGACGGTCGCGGGTCCCGGTTCACCGCCGCCGGTGAGCGCCTGGTCCTCGAGGCCAAGCGGCTCCTGACTGCACAAGACGAGGTCCTGCAGCGCTTCTCGGTGTCCACGCCGGAAAAGATCACCATCGGCTCCACCGAACACGCCGCCGACGGCCTGCTTCCCGAGTTGCTCGGTGCATTGCGGTCGGCCTACCCCGACGTCTGGGTACAGTTCCGCATCGACCGTTCCACGTCACTCGCCGAGTCGGTGAGCAAGGGTGCGCTCGACCTGGCCGTGGTGCTGGGTGGCAACGCCGAACCCACGGGCGCGGAGGTCGGTTCGTTGAACCTGCGTTGGGTGGCCGCCGCGGATCGGGACCTCTCCCAGGTGGACAGTGCGATGCCGCTGGTCGCGTTCGAAGAGCCGTGTGGTCTGCGGCGACGCGCGATCGCCAAGCTCGACGAACTGGGCCACGGCGTCACCGTGAGTGCCGAATCGGGAAACCTGGACGGTGTTCTCGCGGCCGCGCGCGCCGGTCTCGGTATCGCGTTGCTGCCGTTCTCGGGTCCGGTGCCCAGTGGCTTGCGTGAAGTGACGAGTCTCCCGTCGATGGGCGACATCGATGTCCGGTTGGTCTCACGTCGCGGATTGGACACGGATGTCGAACAGGCCGCAGTCGATGCGGTCAGTGCGCATTTTCAGCACCCGCGTCTGGTAGGAGTTGCCTGATGGCGCGCAATGATGTGGTGATCTCGGTATCCGAACTCGCCGAGCTGATCGACGGTACGACACCGGTGACGATTCTCGACGTCCGATGGCGTCTCGATCAGCCCGACGGCCGCGCCGACCACGACAGTGGTCACATCCCAGGGGCGGTCTACGTCGACCTCGACTCGGAGCTGTCCGATCATTCGGTGACCGGTCGTGGACGCCATCCGCTGCCGAGTGGTGACAATCTGCAAGCTGCTGCCCGGCGATGGGGCGTGCGCACGGGCGTTCCGGTCGTCGTCTACGACGATTGGAATCGTGCCGGATCGGCGAGGGCCTGGTGGGTGCTGGGCGCAGCCGGCATCTCCGACGTGCGCGTTCTCGACGGTGGACTCGAGGCCTGGGTCGCTGCCGGACACGACCTCGTGAAGGGTCTGGAGGCTCCGGTGGAAGGCGACGTCGTAGTCGCGCACTCCGACCTGTATTCCGGTGCTCTGCCCACACTGACTGCCGAGCAGGTCTCGGATTTCGCCGGCGTGCTCGTCGACGCCCGAGCACCGGAACGCTATCGCGGTGAGGTCGAACCGGTCGACGCGGTCGCCGGGCACATCCCTGGAGCAGGCAATGCACCGAGCACGGCAACACTCGACAACGGTTTCTTCCGGGACGCGGCTGAGCTGCGCGAGTTGTTCGCGGGCGCGGGCGCCGACGGAACCGCCCCGGTCGGTGTCTACTGCGGGTCCGGTGTCACCGCGGCTGTCGATCTCGTCGCGCTGAAGATCGCCGACGTCGACGCGAGCCTGTTCCCCGGTTCCTGGTCCCAGTGGAGTTCGGACTCAGAGAATCCCGTCGCCACCGGCTAGCTCCGCCGACCGTGCCAATACAGCCGCCGAGCGTGCCACAACGTCCCGCTACAGCGTCTTTCCCGGGTTGAACAAGCCGCTCGGGTCGAGAGCTCGCCGGACGGTTCGCTGCACCTCACTGGCCTCGGGGCCGAGTTCGCGTTCCAGCCACGTCCGCTTCAGCACGCCGACGCCGTGTTCGCCGGTGATCGTACCGCCCAATTCTGTTGCTGTGCCGAAGATCTCATCGGCGGCGACCACGGCGCGCTCGTAGGCACCGGTATCGCTCTCGGGCACCACGATGATCGGATGCAGGTTGCCGTCGCCGGCGTGGCCAAAGGTGTAGATCGCGGTGTCATGGCGAGCCGCGATGGCGGTGACGGCCCGGATGGCCTCGGCGATGCGAGATCTCGGGACCGCGATGTCTTCGATCAGTGCGCGGCCGTGACGTTCGAGAGCCGGTAGCGCTGCCCGTCGGACCGCGAGCAAGTGGTCGGCCGCCTGGGGGTCGTCGCCGACCAGGACCCGAGACGTGAATTGCCGGAACGAAGATTCGATGATGTCGGCCTCGGCCTGGGCTCCGAAACCGTCCGCCTGCGCGACGACGAACGCACCCGCTGACTCCGCCCGGACACCGAGATGGTCCTGCGCCTCTCGCAACGATGCTTCGTCGAGCAATTCCATCAGCGACGGCCGGACCCGCGCGGTCAACGCCGCTGTAGTGGCCGCGGCGGCCTCATCGACGTCATCGAAGTATGCGGCCACCGTGATCGTGTTCACCGGGACGGGTTGTAGTCGAACCGTCGCGGCGACGATGACACCCAGCGTGCCCTCCGACCCGGTGAAGAGGCTCGTCAGATCCAGACCCGCAACGCCTTTGGCAGTGCGACGACCGGTATGGATCAACCTCCCGTCGGCGAGGACGATGCTCAGTCCCAACACCGAATCGCCGGTCACCCCGTACTTCACGCACCGCAGCCCGCCTGCGTTGGTGGCGATGTTGCCACCGATGGTGGAGATCGCGGCGCTGGCCGGGTCGGGGGCGTACCGCAGTCCGAACTCGGCGGCCGCAGTGTCGAGGGCCTGCGTGATGACGCCCGGCTCGACGACAGCAAGCTCATCGGCCGGGGAGATCTCGAGGATGCGGTTGAGGCCACTGACGTCGAGAACCAACGAGCCGTCTCCCGCGCTCGCACCACCGGCGAGCCCGGTGCCCGCACCTCGGATCACCACCGACAGTCCAGCACTCGTCGCATAGCGCACCGCGTTTCGGACATCGTCGACGCTTGCGGCTTTCACCAGCACCGCAGGTGCCCCGTCGGGTACGAATCCGGACCGATCGATGCTGTATGCGGCGGGGATCTGATCACCGATCAGGACATCGCCCGTCAACGAGAGGTTCGATAGCGTAGAAAAAGGCACACTCCATCATGTCCGGCCCACCTGTCGGGTTGACAGCCGTAGCTGATCGCAATTCCTGATCGATGAGGTGATTCAACCAGGATGATTCAAACCGGTTCCCCCGTTGTTGCTGCGGTCGGGCGGGACGTAGCGTCAGGGGATCTGTTGGGCGAGAGAGACATGGGACGATGCCAAGATATGTGATTGTCGGCGCAGGTGCAGTCGGTGCGAGCTTCGCTGCTGCGCTGAGTGAACACAGCGAGGTCCTCGTGATCGCGCGCGGAGCCGCACTCGAGCACCTGCGGCATCACCCCCTGAAGTTTCGTACGTCGACCCGCAGTCGCGACGTCGATCTTCCAGTCGTATCGATCGACGAGGTCCAGCTGCGCACCGACGACGTGCTGGTGCTGGCCGTCAAGACCCAACACGTCGGCGAGGTCGCGACCGCGCTCGCCTGGCTACCCGTGCGCGACGAGTCCGGCGCTGTGGTCGGTTCGGCCGGGGAGTTGCTGCCGGTGGTGACCACGCAGAACGGCCTCGATGCGGAACGTGTTGTTGCGCGGTGGTTCTCGCATGTCATTGCGTCGACGGTGCTGATCTCGGCCCGCTACACGACGTTGGGCGAAGTTCGCGTCGGGGGTCGTCCGTACCTGGGCGCGCTCTTGATCGGCGAACCGTACCGGTCCACCGAGGTCGGGGCCGCGGCTGCCCAGACGATCGCGGCCGATCTGCGGACTGTGAACTTCGTGGTGTCGGAGGTCGAGAACATCACCTCGATCAAGGCGACCAAACTTCTGCACAGCGTGAAAAACGGCCTCGAGGTCCTGGCCGGTGACACCGACATCAAGAAGCAGGTCGGTAAGGCCATCGGCGCGGAGACGAGAGTGGTTCTCGCCGCGGCAGGGATCACACCGGCCGAGTCGGGCGCGCTCTCCATCTCACCCGAACAGGTCCACCTCGACGAGGACCTCGGCGTCGTGGCCGGTCAACAGTCGACGTGGCAGAGCTTCGCCCGCGGCGCGGGGTCACACGAGGTGGATCACCTGAACGGCGAGATCGTGTTGCTTGCGCAGATCCACGGCATCGAGGCGCCACTGAACCGGCGGCTGCAGGTGCTCCTGGGCACCGCGAGTCGGACCGGTGGCGGAGTCGAACTGGCCGGTCTGGATTCGCTGGTCGCACTGACGGCGGTCAACGCCGGCTGAGCGCACAACGATGCCGGAAGCCGGTAGGGGTCTGCCGCCATGAGATCTACGGCAACTCCGGCGTGCGCGGCGGAACCGGCCGACGATCGGCGGAGCCCTCGAAGGCCGATGCCATCGCCAGTAGCTGATTGTCGTCGTATGCCCGTCCGGCAAACGTCAACCCGACCGGCATCTGAGTATCCGCCATCAGCCCCATCGGCACCGTGACCGTCGGGATGCCGAAGTGCCGGATCGCGAGGTTCCCGTTGGAGTACCGAACCCCGTTGGCCCACGCGATGTCTGCGGACGCCGGATTGACATCCGAATCGGCGGGCCCCACATCGGACTGGGTCGGAAAGACCACGGCATTAAAACCATTCGCGTCCATCCAGTCCTCGAGATCGGACTTTCTGGTCTCCTCGAGTCCGGTCAGAGCCCAGTGCAGGTTCGGGATGTCACCCAGTGCGGGCACCCCTTGCTTGGCCCGCTCGACGGTCACGGTGAAGTCTTCGTCCTCGACGTCGTAGCGATCGGGCAGGGCGCCCGGTGGGAGCGGAAAAATCTGTGGCCCATCGACATCGGCGAGAGCGTGGAGGTTCGGATCGCCGTTGGCGTCGAGGAAGTCGTGCCAGCCCCACATCATCAGCACACCCATCTCCCAGGAATAGTAGTCGTCGGGCACCAGCCCGCGACTGACCATGCTGTACGCCCCTTCTCGGTCTTCCTCGTGATTTTCGACGATTGGGAAGTCACTCTCCACCACGGTCGCGCCGAGCGCTTCGAGATGGGCACGAGCACTGTCCCAGAGGTCGATGATGCTTTGTCTGGTGTGTACTGGATCCCTTCCTGCGGTGTCGGAGTTGATGTACATCCGGGGAACCGCGATTGTCTTGCCTTCGAGCGCAGGGGTATTGGCCAATGCGCGGTAGTCGTTTGGACGAACCGACGACGCCTTCGGGATCGGCACGTGCTGCTGCATACGCCAGAAATCGCCGCGGGTCTTGTCGTCGTCCGCCACGATGACGTCGAGCAGTTGCACCATGTCGTCGACGGTTCTGGTGTGTGGCACAACGACATCCATCGTCCCGTAGAGCGGCCAGTTCCCGCGCATCGAGATGACGCCACGCGAGGGCGTGTACGCAACCAGACCGTTGTGCGACGCCGGAGCCCGGCCCGACGACCACGTTTCCTCGCCGAGACCGAATGCCGCGAAGCTCGCTGCGGTTGCCGTACCGGAGCCGTTCGACGAACCTGATCCGAACGACGAGGTGAGATAATCAGCGTTGTAGGGACTTTCGGCCCGCCCGTACACCCCGCGCTGCATTCCTCCTGCCGCCATCGGAGGCATGTTGGTCAACCCGAGGCAGATCGCACCGCCGGCCCGCAAACGGGAGATGACGTAGGCGTCGTCGCCCGCCACCAGATTCTCGAACGCGGGGGAGCCGGCCGCAACGGTGAGACCGCGCACCTTGTAGCTGTCCTTTGCGGTGTAGGGGATGCCGTCGAGTGGACCGAGCACGGCGCCGTGCGCGCGACGCTGATCGGAAGCCTGCGCCTCGGCAATCGCGTCGGGATTCATCACCACCACCGCGTTCAACGTGATCCCGCTGTGGTCGTAGTGCTCGATTCGGTCGAGATACCGCTGGACGAGGCCCACGCTGGTCACCTGGCCCGACTCCAGCGCCAGGCGTAGATCGGCGATGGATGTCTCCACGACACCGAATCCCTCGGTACTCGACCCGGTCATGAGGGTTCGGAGTCGAGTGCGTACAACTCGGGCAGATTGACGACGATCGCCTCCTGGGTACTGCGGGCGATCACCACCACGGCGGGATTGTTAGGATCGGGGTTCTCCTCGCGGTGGGGCACGTACGGCGGCACGAAGATGTAGTCGCCGGGTTCGGTGCTGATCCGCACCTCCTCGGCGCCGTCGTGGAAGACGAACTCTGGATGCCCGCTGCGGATGAAGATCGCGGTTTCTGATTCGCCATGATGATGGTTGGCCGAGGCAGTGTCGGGTGCGACGTGGGTTTCGCCCATCCACAGCTTTTCCGATCCGACGCTCTCGCCGCTGATCGCGGCCAGTCGCCGCATCCCGTCGGTTTGCGCGGTGTCACCGCTGACGTCGGATGCCTTGACGTGGTGCAGCCGGGACCGCAGTGATTGCCGTCCGAACTCTGCGCCGGTGGTCTCCAGATCAGGATGAAATCCGTCGTGATTGCCCATGGCAACGATTCTCCCCCGAACTCCCGTCACGGACGAGAGCCTGGCGGAAACGATGTGAGAAAGTGGTCGGTGTGCTGCTGTTTCCGACGTTGACCCAAACCGCCCTCGCCAATGGAGCGGACAAATCCGCAGTCGTCACGGTCGGTGATGTCACCCTTTCGCGCAGCGATCTGATCGGCGCGGCCACCTCGGTGGCCGAACGTATCCGTGGCGCCCGCCGGATCGCCATCCTCGCCGAACCCACCGCACAGACCGTGGTCGCGATGGTCGGTGCGCTCATCGCGGGTGTCGTGGTGGTCCCCGTCCCGCCCGACACCGGTACTGCGGAGCGTCAGCACATGCTCGACGACTCGGGGGCACAGGCCTGGCTCGGAGCAGCACCCGACGATCCGACGCTGCCGGTACTCCCGGTCCGGATGTTCGCGCGGTCGTGGCACAGCCATCCCGAACCGCATCCGGATTCGGCGGCGTTCATTCTCTACACCTCCGGCACCACCGGACTTCCCAAAGGTGTCCCGATGACCAGGCGGGCGATCGCCGCCGGACTCGATGCGCTCGCCGACGCCTGGGCGTGGACAGCGGACGACGTTCTCGTGCATGGCCTTCCGCTGTTCCACGTGCACGGACTGATCCTCGGGATCCTCGGACCGCTGCGGGTCGGCGGTTCGGTGATCCATACCGTCAAACCCACCCCGGCGAACTATGCGACGGCGCAAGGCAGTCTGTACTTCGGCGTGCCGACCGTCTGGTCCCGCATCGCTGCGGACGAGGATGCCGCACGTGCATTGAGTTCGGCCCGCCTGCTCGTCTCCGGTAGCGCGCCCCTGCCGGTCCCGGTCTTCGAGACGATCGAGCAGCTGACCGGACACCAGATCGTCGAGCGCTACGGCATGACCGAAACCCTCATCACGATCAGCACCCGGGTGGACGGCGAACGCCGGCCCGGTTGGGTCGGGCTGCCGGTGGCCGGTGTCGAGACCAGGCTTCGGGCGGAGGACGGCACCGATGTCCCACACGACGGCGAGACCATCGGCGAACTGCAGCTTCGTGGCCCGATGCTGTCGCAAGGCTATCTGAACCGACCTGAGGCAACTGCCGAATCCTGGCTCGACGACGGTTGGTTCGTCACCGGAGATGTCGCCGTCATCGACTCCGGCGGGATGCACCGGATCGTCGGCCGGTCGTCCATCGACCTCATCAAGTCCGGTGGCTATCGGATCGGCGCGGGAGAGATCGAGACGGTGCTGCTCGGGCACCCCAGTGTGCGCGAGGCTGCGGTGATCGGTGTGCCCGACGACGACCTCGGCCAGCGCATCGTCGCCGTGGTGGTCGGCGACGGCATCGACGAGGCGGCCTTGATCGATCTGGTGGCCACAGAACTGTCGAATCACAAGCGTCCTAGGGAAATTCGGGTCGTCGACGAGTTGCCACGCAACGCGCTGGGTAAGGTTCAGAAGAAGTTGCTCCTCTAGCGCACGCGCTCGGGCGTCCGCTCGATGACTCTGGGCTAGCGTTGTCCAGTGTGGGGACATGGCATCAGGATCGTCTGAGTGCGGGCCAGGCCGCCCAGGTCGCCCGCTGGCTCGGGGAGTGCTCGCTCCGCTCCGATATGAGTTGGGATCTGGTCGATACGGTCGTGCTCGACGTCGAGTCTGACCGTGGGCGATGTGTGATCAAGGCTGCCGGAGCGGCAAATCACCATATCGGGCGCGAGATAACAGCGCATCAACAATTCACTCACCCGCTGGTACGCACTGGACACGCTGCGCCGCTGGTCGCCTGTGACCGGGCAGCGAATCTTCTTGTCACCCGATATCTGGACGGGCGCCTGGCAATGGGCTCCGACATGGAATACGACCGCGACATTCACCGGCAGGCGGGACGCTTGGCGCGGGTGTTCCACGATCAAGCCGAGCGCCCGGACGTGAACTGGGAAGCTGCGGCTGTGGCGAAATCGCTGGCCTGGCTCGATATGCCCAGCAGAATCGACCCGTCGCTCAGTGCCGAGATGCAGGCGCTTCTGGCTTCGTTGCGTCCGCGGCCGGTGGCAGTTGTTCCTACCCACGGTGATTGGCAGCCAAGGAACTGGCTTGTCGATGAAGGGATGGTCAAGGCCATCGACTTCGGGCGCTGCGACTGGCGGCCTGCGACCAGTGACTTCTGCCGTCTTGCTGCCAACCAATGGAGAGGCAACCCGCAACTCGAGGAAGCGTTTTTCGCCGGTTACGGCGGCGATATCAGGGTTGCAGACCAGTGGCGGATCATGGCGATCCATGAAGCCATTGCCACCGCAGTGTGGGCACACCAGGTCCGCGACGAACGGTTTGAGCAACAGGGGCACCGAATGATCGCAGAAGCGCTCGAGCTCTTCTGAGGCCCCGGGCTCGCATTCAGTCGCTGCACCCCGAATACCTGTTCTGCGCGTGCCCGCCGTCCCTTGCCGCTAGCGTGAGGGAACCCGTGACGAGGAGGTCGAGTACATGCACGCATTCCGTTCTGCAGTCGAGTCGAACAAGGTCGACGACATCGCGTCGCTGCTGGATGAGAAGGTGACGTTCAACAGCCCGGTGGTGTTCAAATCCTTCGAAGGTCGCGAGACGGTGGCGTCCGTGTTGCAGACCGCCTTCGAGACTTTCGAAGACTTCGAGTATGTGCGCGAACTGGATTCGCCACTCGATGGTTACACCGGCCTGGTGTTCAAGGCGAAGGTCGACGGCCTGGACATCGAGGGCTGCGACTTCATCCACGAGACTCCCGACCGATTGATCGACGAGTTCACGGTGATGCTGCGGCCGATGAAGGCCACCCAGGCCTTCGCCGAGAAGATGGGTGCCAAACTACCCAAGAAGTGATCACCGCAGACGCATGATCCGGTTCTGATCGGGGTACGTTGCGCTGCATGGGTCTCACAGTTGCGGTCACCGGTCCGACGGGTGAAATAGGAATTTCGGCAGTCACGGCACTCGAAGCGGACCCGGGAGTGGATCGGGTACTCGGAATGGCGCGGCGCGAGTTCGACCCCGCGGCCCACGGATGGACCAAGACCGAGTATCGGCAGGGTGACATCCTGGACACCGACGCGGTGACGTCGCTGGTCAGCGAGGCAGACGTCGTCGTCCACCTCGCTTTTCTGGTCCTCGGTACGCGGCAGGAGGGACAGCGGGTCAATCTGCAGGGGACGAAGAACGTTTTCGAGGCCACGGTGGCAGCGGAGCGACCCAAGCGCATCGTCTACACCTCGTCGGTGGCGGCGTACGGTTATTACGCCGACAACCCGCTGCCGCTGACCGAGGACACGCCCATCCGTGGGTCGAGCGAGCACTATTACTCCGAGCAGAAGGCCGACGTCGAGGCTGCGGTCGCCGAGATCGTCAGCGGGACGGACCTCGAGGTCTACATTCTTCGCCCATGCATCGTTGCCGGCCCGAAAGCGACGGCTCTGGCCGACGCCATGCCATGGAACTGGTTTCCCGATGCCGTCCGCAAGGTCGCGGGCGCGGTGCCCGGTCTGAAGATGCCGATCCCGGACCCCGGCACTCCGGTGCAACTGGTTCACCACGACGATGTCGCTGCCGCAATTGCTCGCTGTGTGATCACCGATGCGCCCGCCGGTGCTTACAACATCGCGGGTACCGGCACGGTGTCGATCTCCGAGGTGGCAGCAGCTCTGGGCGGCCAACCGGTGAAGGTTCCGTCGGCCACCGTGACAGTTGCCGCAGAGGTGATCAAGCGTCTACCCAAAGTCCCTTCGGATGCCGAATGGATACACATCGGAAAGACGTCCGTCGTGATGGACATCTCGAGGGCCACCGGTTCATTGGGCTGGACCCCGAGGTATTCGTCCAAAGAGACCCTTGAGGCGCTTGCCGCAGGGGTCGCGAAGTAGCCGCACCACCGGCATTGGCGGGCAACACGGACACCGCATGGTGCGCTATCGCTGAACCATCCGTCGGGCAATTCGAATTCTGGGTGAGCGAAAGCAGGTATAAGCGGAATCGCGGTTTACAAGGCCGATAAGCATTGTTACGTTTTGGACGCTTGGCAAGAAATGAATTGCGTTACCTCCGTGTTAGTTCCGCTAACGATGGTTGTATTTGTCTCGTTCAACGTGCATTATCAGTTACCTACTGAAGAGTAGGGTTCGGTCGGATTCAGTGTCACTCGAGCGTGTGGCACTCGCGCGGAACCCGATTGTGTTGATGCTGCGCCAGGTGAGGGGTTTTCGCAGCGCCTACATACTCGGGTTCCGGCCGGCCACCGCTCGACCGCCCTGATGGCAATTACCATTCGAGGGTGATGGCATCGAGCAAGAGCAACAATCGCAAGCGTCGCGCCGACAAACAGAAGGCTCGCGACCAGCGACGCGCTTCTTCGAGAACCGAGTTCGTTCTCAGGTCCTCAGTTGGAGCAGGCCTTCGTCGCCTGGCTTCCGGACTCCGAGTTCGCGGACGAATTAACCCCTGAGCAGGCAGTTGGCGGCATCGGTCCGGTGTTGGGCATGATCGCCCACGGCAACCCACGCTTCAGTGCGACAGCGTGGACGATGGCCGACCTCGACGTGTTCGCGGCCTTCCTCGACGACGTCGAGGCGACCGGGTCTGAGCTCGATCTCCAGGTCTCCGATGGCTTACAGCTCGCTGCCATGGCGTGGCTCCACTTCCTGGAAGAGACGGATCGGTGGACCGGCACCGACGAGAACCTGGTGTACTGCACCGGCGTCCTGGGGCTGGAACAGCTGGACGTCCCGCCGATTCGGACACCGTCGATGATCGAACTCGATCCAGTGGATCCGGAGGTCGAAGGCGAGGCACTCGCGGCACTACCCCTGTTCACGCGCCTGACGACGGTCCTCGAGTGGATCGGCGATGGCGTCCTGGTGACGGAGGCAGGTGAGCTGAGCGTGGATGGCACCGTCGACGTGGCGACCCATCTCGGGTTCGAGCTCAGCGAGCGGCCCGAATCGATGTACGACCTCTCCAGCGTGAG
Organism: Williamsia soli; assembly: GCF_017377795.1. Taxonomy (GTDB): domain Bacteria; phylum Actinomycetota; class Actinomycetes; order Mycobacteriales; family Mycobacteriaceae; genus Williamsia; species Williamsia soli. The sequence goes on from NZ_JAFRDR010000006.1 coordinate 350,621, forward strand.
CATCCCGTGGGCGGTGCTGACCGCCCTCGGGATCGTCGCGACCAACGGGGACCGGGCCGAGCCAACCGACCGCGTGAATCTGTTGTCGGCCGGTGATCTGGAGACCTTGCGCTCGGCACTCACGGCCACCATCGCGGCGGAGTTGGCGGACTCCCTGTCGCCAGACATGTCCATGGATGGCGGATTCATAGTCGTACAGCTCCTCCTCGCCGGAATGACCGACGAGCCGCTGTCACCCATTGACCCGGTGGACGACGAGTTCGACGATCAGCAGACCGTCATCGCGAAAACCTTCGCGAGCGCGCTGACGGCGCGGCTCATCGACGACGGCTACTTGGTGTTGGTCGATGGTCTGCTCGAGGTTCCGTCGCCGCTGCGCCCGGCCATACTCGCGGGCCTCCCTGATCTGAGTGACGACGACGTCGACGACCTCTGAGTCAGCCACCCCCAGTTCCTCGAACCGATCTCCTCAGCCGCGGCGCTGCGCCACCATGAGGTGGCGGCGTCACTCCCGACGCCCGGTGAGGAGTTGGTGTGTCAACCGTCGAGACCGTTCGAGGACCCGTGGACGCCGCCGCTCTCGGGAGCACCCTCATGCACGAGCACGTGTTCGTGCTGGGGGAGGAGATGCGACAGAACTATCCCGACTTTCCGAATCCGTGGGATGAAGAGCGTCGAGTCGAAGACGCCATCCAGAAGCTGTCTGCGTTGCCCTCGCGGGGGATCCGCACGATCGTCGATCCGACCGTCATCGGGCTGGGCCGCTACATTCCCCGGTTGCAGAGAATCAATGCCGAAGTCGACCTGAACATCATCGTCGCCACCGGCATCTACACCTACAACGAGATCCCCTTCCAATTCCACTACACCGGTCCGGGTTTGCTGTTCGATACGCCCGAACCGATGGTGGAGCTGTTCGTCAAAGACATCCGCGAGGGCATCGCCGACACCGGTGTCAAGGCGGCCTTCCTCAAGTGCGCCATCGAGGTACAGGGCCTGACCCCGGGTGTAGAACGGGTGATGCGCGCAGTCGGGGCCGCTCAGGCCGAGACGAAGGTGCCGATCACGGTGCACACCAATCCGCACACCGGGTCGGGGCTGGTGGCGCAACGGGTTCTGAAAGAAGAGGGGGCGGACCTGTCGAAGGTCGTGATCGGCCATTCCGGTGACACGACCGACCTCGATTACCTCTGCAAGGTCGCCGACGCCGGTTCCTATCTCGGGATGGACCGTTTCGGCCTGGATGTGTTGCTGCCCTTCGAACAACGCGTCGACACAGTCGCCGAGATGGTGCGCCGAGGCTATGCAGAACGCATGGTCTTGGCGCACGACGCGTCGTGCTTCATCGACTGGTTCGACGAACACGCCAAAGCCGCTGCGGTGCCGAACTGGATCTTCACCCACATCAGTGACGACGTGCTGCCGGCACTTCGCGAACGTGGGGTGTCGACCGAGCAGATCACAACCATGCTCGTCGACAATCCGCGGCGCTACTTCGAGAACTGAGGTCCGTAGGATCTCCAGGATATGAGCTCGCCCACGCCCCGCATCCTGGCCACCACATCGCGCATGCCCTTCGCGGTGGACGAGATCCGCAAGCTGGGCGAAACGGGCCGGGACGTGACGGCGGTGGACACCTTCAAGGCGTCGCCAGGTAGCCATTCGCGGGGAGCGGCTCGGCACGCCGAGGTGCCTGCACCCGCGCAGAATCCGCTGGAGTTCATCGCCGCCGTCGACGAGTTGATCGACAAGCACCAGATCAACTGGCTGATCCCCATGTTCGAAGAGGTCTTCTACCTCGCGGCGTATCGAGAGCAGTTCGCCGGCCGGGCCGAATTGTTCTTTCCGTCGTTCGAGACCCTGGCGCAGGTGCACGATAAAGTTGCGTTCAGCGAACTGTGTGAGTCTCTTGGCTTGCCTGTGGCGCAGTCGATCACGGCCACGTCGAACGCCGAGCTCCGCGAGGCTGTCCAGCACTGGGACCACTGGTTCGCGCGTGCCGCGTATGGGCGCGGCGGCCTCGACGTCATCACCAACAGCGGCCCACTCGCCGGGGAGTCCGGTCTCGACGACATCCACCCGACACCTGCCGAACCCTGGCTCGTGCAGGAGTACCTGAAGGGCGTCGACCGCTGTAGCTGGAGCGTCGTCCACCACGGTGAGGTGGTACTGCATTCCTGCTACGAACATCCGCTCACCATCGACGACCGCGGCGGCATCATCTTCGAATCGGTGGACTCACCTGAGTCGCTGCACTCGGCGCAAACCATTGCGCGCGAACTGAACTGGCACGGCCAGCTGAGTTTCGACTACCTCGTCACCGACGACGGAGTTCATCACATGGTCGAATGCAATCCACGCCCGACGTCGGGATGTACCGTCGCGACGGCAGCAGAGTTCGACGCTGCGCTGTTCGGGCCGCGGCCGGCAGCGCCGGTCGTGGTTCCCGCGGGACGGAAGCGGTCGATCAAGGTCGCTGTTCTGCGGGACGCGCTCCTGCACCCGAGCCGGGCCCGGACCAACCTTCGCGCGGCTCACGGCGCGAGCGATGTCTACGGCCCGAAGCATGATCACCTGCCGCTGCTGTACACGGCGCTGTCGCTGCAGCACGTACTGCGGTACCGGAAGGCTCTCGGCGTCGACCGCGATACGCGCGAACAACTCGTGGCGGCCCAGTTCTTCGACGTCTCCTGGAACGGTGCACCGATCCGCTGAGTTGTCCACAGGCCCTCCGACAATCCACAGGCGTCCTGCTCGCCCCTCACACAGTCCTCCCGACGACTCGGACGTGACCTAGCGTCAGTCTCGATCACCGAGGATTGGGGGAATCCAGATGGCACCAGTGTTGAAGGCGGATCTCGACGCGATTCGCACGCTCGCAACTGATCTGACGAACGCCGCGAACAACATCCGCGGCATCGATGTGAACCGCACGTTCGCGGGATTGCTCGCAGGTCTCAGAGGATCCGACGTCGCGGCGGCGTGTGAGACTGCGGAGATCCAGATCGAGCAGGCACTGAAAGCAGTGGCCGTGCGAGTGGACGCCCTGGCGCAGAGGAACATCGAGGCGGCACGGACCGTCGGAATCACCGACGAGCAGTATGCCGACTCGATCAGCGGACTGCTGAAGCTGTGATCGGTGTGAGTACACCCACTGTGTCCCAGGCCCGTACCTGGGCGTCGAACGCCCACTTCTTGTCGACGACAGCAACTGGCATCGACACCGCGGTCGACACCTTCGATACGGCGATGAACGATGTCGCCCGATCTGTCGCCACGACCATGGACAGCTGGCGGGGTGATGCGGCCGAGGCGTCGCAGGCCCGGACCGACTCGGAGAAGCAGGCAAGTAACCGGCTCGCGATCACGATCCTCGACATTGCCGACACCATCAACCGTCTCGGACCGGACGTCGTTCGTTCGAGCGAGGTCGTCCGCAATTGGGCGAACAACATCGTGGACAACGGCTTCCTCGTTGCCGACGACGGCGCCGTCACGGCTCCGGCAGACTCCCGACCTGGACATCCCATCGCGATACCGGCGAGCATGGATTATGAGGAGGCTCGTGCGTTCGCCGTTCGTAGAGCAGCCGAATACCAGTCCTATCTGATGGATGCGCTCGCGACGGCAGGTAGCGCGGATGCGATTCTGGCCGCCGAGATCACCAAGACGCTCGGTGAACTGGTCCAGAATGCCGACCGTGCCACCACCGTCGTCCCGCTCGGCCCAGTGGTGCGCGACATCATCGCCGGCCGCGGTCGGCTACCGACAGACCCGCAGGCGCTCAACGACTTCTGGGATGGGCTGACCTCGGCCGAGAAGGCGGCGCTCTGGGATCATGATCGGGGAGTGGGAAACATGGACGGGATCCCGGTGGCCGATCGCGACCACTTCAATCGCCGCTACCTGGGCGAGCTGCAGAACGAGGCCCGCGGCAAGATCATGGACGTCGAGGCCCTCAAACCCGACCCCGCGCAGTATCCGACCCGTAATGCCCCAGGGGAGCAGGGCAATCCCGATGGTTACCGGCAGCGACTCGAGGACTGGCAGCAACTTCACGACTCGGCGACGGCCGACTTGGCGGCGCTGGTCGGAGTGCAGAACACAGTCGCAGCCGAGTCTGACGGGAGGAAGCAGTATCTGATGAAGGTGGACAGGCGGCACGCTGCCGTCGCCGTCAACAATCCCGACACCGCGGACAACGTCGCCACCTACGTCCCCGGCACGGGTGCGAATCTTGGCGGGATCGGTGGCGGTGTCGAGCGTGCCGATCGGATGGCTCAGGCAGCCGCGGACGTCGACAAGGCGTCAGAGACGGCAACAATCGCCTGGTTCGGTTATGACGCGCCGCCGGATCTGGTCGAGGCCGGAGCAGGTGTGTACGCGGCCCGAGGAGCTGATTCCCTGGTGACTCTGCAGGAAGGTCTCCGCGCGACCCATGAGGGTGTGGGGCGATCGCACAATACGATCATCAGTCACAGTTACGGGACGGTCGTCGCTGCCGAGGCTGCATCGGGGAGGCGAGAGCTGAACATCGATGATGTCGTGTTCGTCGCCAGCCCCGGGCTCGGCGGGCCTGACGACGTCGGCGACCTGAACCTCACCGGTCCCGACGACCGGCCCACTGCGCAACGCGTCTGGGCGACGGTCTCGACCGACGACGTGATCAACCTCGTCGAGGTGGTACATGGCGCCGATCCGCACGACAGCGGTTTCGGGGCGCGGGTATTCGCATCCGAGCGGGGGCAGGGCGTGAGCCTGGAAGCACACAGCGATTACTGGGACGACGATTCTGTATCGCTGCTGAACATGGGCCGCATCATCGCGGGGAAATATGGAGATGTGCAGTGATGCAGAGGATTGTGGTCGCATTGACCGCGCTGGGACTGCTGGCGGTCGGCGGGTGTGCCGACGAGGAGCACATGAACAATCAACTGGCCCACGACCGGATCGTCGAACTGATCCAGTCAACAGCCGATGCGCTGCCGTGGTCCGCGACGCTGATGACGACGTACCCCGGATACCCCCACTCGACCTTGGGCGATGCGCCTGGACCGTGCACCGGTGACGACAGCGGCGATCCCGACCAGCCCTACAACTGGACCTTCGGTATGTGGTTGCTCGTACCTGGTGACATGAATCCGGCCCAGGTGCGCGGCGCTGTCGTCGATGCGTGGCGTGCAGACGGCCACCACGTGAAAGGCGATTATGACGTGGTGGGCGTGACGGAGGACGGCTTCACCCTCACGATGGTGGGAAAGCCGGACGATGTGTCACTCAGAGTCGGCTCGCCGTGCTTTCCGGAGTCGGCGATGGACCGCGGTATCGGTTGGCCCGACAAAATCGTCACGCAGAGCGTGGATTAGTGCTCGGTCCTCGTGTGACCTTCGAGCTTGCGCTGGATGGACCGGGTGGCGCCGCCGAGGGTGACCGTGGCCACGAGGTACTCGATGCCCGGTTTGCGTGCGGTGGACGTGCCGATGCGCCAGGTCCATTCCACCCAACCGGTGCTGTCGGAGCGCTGTGGCGCCAATCCTGCTGCGCTGCTGCGCCGTCCACTCGGATAACGGATCTCGACCGAGCATTCGGTGTCGGGGGCGGTCCGTGCCAGGACTCGGCAGGTCCCGCCGATCCAGGCCGTACTGACGGCGAGGCCATCGAACACGAGGACCTTGAGCTTGTCGGTGACAGCGATCATGCGGACGGCCGTTGCCCGTTCGGTGCCGCCGGCCACCGATTCGTCGTTACCGGCGCGGTGCAGGCCGACGGCGAGGCTGTCCGACCGGTTGATCCACACGGAACCAGAGTCTCCGCCGAGGCTGATCTCCGGCATGGCAGGATCGTCAGGCACGATCGTGAAGGTGCTGGCGGTGACTCCCTCGATGACGCCCCAGGTGACCCCCGTCGTCAAACCGGACTTGATGACCTTGGCTCCCAGGCGTGGGTCGCTCAGCCCGGTCGCCGAGCCGAGTTCATGCAGGTCGAGGGACCATGTGCGTCCGGCGAGGACGCAAACGGCGCAGTCGAGTACCCGGTCGTAGCGCAGGACGCCGCCCATGATGTCGACACCCGACGGTTGCGCCATCACATCGGCCGGCTGTGCCGGATTTTGCAGCATCACATGCCAATTCGACAGAGCAAGCGGTTGCAGACTGTCTCGGTCGAAGACGATCATGCCCAAGGTTCCGGCCGATGTCTTAGACGTGTTCATCATCTGCACGCCGCCGCGGAGAGGATCGAAGCGGTCGGTGCGGACGAGATGTGGTGCGGGGTTGTACTGGATGACATCGACAGGGATCCCGTCGATATCGTCTGGGACCCGCTCGACGCGTTTGAGCTTCGTCTTGGACTTCTTCTCGGTCACGTGGACACGGAGGGCGAGTCGGCCGGTGGGGGAGCCGTCGGCGTATTCGAACCCCACGTCGACGTTGTGCACGTTGGGGTAAGCAGACAGGGATCTCCTGTGTTTGCGCAGTGCCTTCTCCAGCCGGGCCTGTTCGTCTGCGGAGATCTCGTCCCTGCGGCCACCTCTGGCTGTGGGGTGTCTATCCCGATGAGCGATTATGCGCTGTCGGCCCTGGCCGCACGTTGTCGTTCAGGATGATTGATCGCTCGAGTTTTTGTAGCAACTTGGCGAGTTGAGTCTGCTCCCGCTCGGACAGATCCCCGAGCATCTGCTTTTCGTTGCCGAAATGTTCGGCAGCGGTCTCATCGATCAACTGCAGGCCCTTGGGGGTGAGGCAGGCATAGACAATGCGCCGGTCGTCTTCGTCACGCTCTCGCACTACGAGTCCGGCTTGCTCGAGGCGATCCACCCGCAGGGTGATGCCACCGGTGGTGACCAGTGCAGATTGCGACAGCTGTCCGGATGTCATCCGATAGGGAGGCCCCGAACGGCGAAGCGCTGCAAGAACATCGAAAGAAGCCATGTTGATGTCGTACTTCTCGAACACCGCCGATATGGCGGTCTGATAGCGCAGGTAGCTGCGGTGCAATCGACCGAATATACGCAGCGCGGACACGTCGAGGTCCGGCGCCTGCCGGGCCCACTGGGCCACGATCTCGTCGACGGCGTCCTCGCCCTTGCCCTTGCCGCTGTTTTCCTGCACACCGACCTCCTTGCGTCCGTCCCCTGTGGAGCGTTGGCTGGCATCTCGGACACTCTGAGCGCCAAGATGCTTTCTCAGGCTACGGGACAAGGGGGTTTGAGGCCGTATCGCCGACCCTGGTGGCGTCGATTTCCTGGGCCGTCGGGTGACGCCGGGAGAGGTCGATGACGGTTGGGCTGTGTGTATGGCGCGCGTTGAACTCGTGCATGTAAATCACTCTCTGCCAATGTTCAGTGGATTTCCTGGCGCTCAAGCTATATCCGATCTATCGGTGCTACAACGATTTTCGAATCCAGTTGTGGTGCCCATCACGGATTTTGGGGGCTTCGATGCCGATGTGTTCAGAGCATGTCTCATCTTTGTTAACAGCTCAATACATAGGTGCTCAACAGTTGACACCTAAGATAACTGGCCGCATTCTTTTTTCATGCCTCAGCAGCTCACCAACCCCGTGCGCAGCCAGGACGAATCGACTTCCAGCCAGACCTCCGGTGATCCTGCCGTGGTTCTGGAGGCGCTCGGACTGGTCAAACGTTTCGGGGTCAACACCGCCCTTGATGACGTCTCGATCAAGCTTCACACCGGAGAGATACACGGTATCGCCGGCGAGAACGGGTCCGGCAAATCGACTCTCCTCGCGTGCCTGTCCGGAGCGTTGCGCCCCGACGCCGGTGCCGTCGAACTCCGGGGGGTCGAACAGCAGTGGAGGTCGGTTCGGGCCGCCAATCAGCAGGGTGTCAGTATCGTCAGCCAGGAACTGACCCTGGTTCCGCAGATGTCGATAGCCGCCAACATCGTGATGGCCATGCCAAGGTGCTCAGCTACTTTCACGCTGAGTCAGCGGCAGACCGCCAAGCTGGCGGCGCCGTTCATGGAATTGGTCGGGCTCACCGAGCCGCCGCACCGGTTGGTTGACGGGTTGCCGATTCATCTACAGCAACTCGTTGAGATCGCTCGCGCGCTGTCGAGTCATCCCACCGTTCTGCTGATGGACGAACCGACCTCGTCACTGGAACGTCATGAGGCCGAGTCGGTTCTCGACCTGGCCCGCGCGCTGGCCGATGACGGGATGTCCATCGCGTTCATCTCGCACCGGATGCCCGAGTTGATCGAGTACGCCGATCGCGTCACCGTGCTGCGTGACGGTTTCCGCGTCGCCGACCGCAAGCCCGGGCAGGCCTGGGATGGAGAGTGGGTCACTCACGCCATGGTCGGCCGATCAATCGACCTTTCTCGTCGCGCCGGTGCCGGCCCTGACACCGAGACCGTGTTGAAAATCGAAAAGCTCAGCGATCGTGACGGCTTCGTCAAAGAAGTGGACCTTCACGTCAGAGAGGGCGAGATCGTGGGTCTGGCAGGCCTGGTCGGCGCCGGCCGCACCGAACTGCTGGAGACCGTCTACGGCATGCGCAAACGAGCTTCGGGTTCCGTCGCGGTAGATGGTGTCCCGGTGAGCGGCTCGACTCGGACGGTGATGTCACACGGTATCCGACTGGTTCCCGACGACCGGTTGGGTAAAGCTCTGATCCCGGAAATGACCATTGCCGAGAACATCGATCTGGACGGTTTGCTGAACGGCAAGCTGCTCAATCCTGGTCGCCGGCGGACCGCCGCGCGAGCGGCGGTGGCCGAGCACCACATCTCCGCGGCCAGTGTCGATCTTTCCGTCGCGATGCTCTCGGGCGGGAACCAGCAGAAGACCATCTTTGCTCGGCAACTTGCGTCGAATCCCCGGGTGCTGCTCTTGGACGAGCCCACCCGAGGGATCGATGTCGGTGCCAAAGCAGCCATCTACGAGCTGCTGAGAGACCTTGCTTCGCAGGGGCTCTCGATTCTTGTTGCATCATCTGAACTCGAGGAGCTGATCCAATTGTGTCATCGCGTATACGTGATGTTCGAAGGGCAGGTTGTCCAGCAACTGTCCGACAACGAACTCACTGAAGACCGCATCGCCGCCGCTGCAACAGGTCTTGCATCATGACGACCGAAGTGAAGCCGGCCGTGAACCCGATGACAAGGCGGATACCCAAGTCGGTCGATCTGCCGCCGTACACGGGGGTGTTCGGACTGCTGGCCATCATCGTCGTGTTCTTTTCCGTGTCGGCACCTGGGTTCCTGACCTCCGGCAACATGAGCAGCCTGCTCGCGGATTCGGCCGTGATCGCGATTCTCGCCATCGGGATGACACCATCCATCATCAGTGGTGGTATTGATTTGTCTGTCGCATCCAACGCCGTGCTCTGTGCGGTGGTCACCGTATGGACGGCGACCAACTATGGGACGGCGCCCGCGATCATCGTCTCGCTGGTCACCGGATGCCTGGTCGGGGCCGTCAATGGCGTACTGATCGCCAAGTACAAGCTCAACGCATTTGTGGTCACCCTGGCCGGCCTGCAGGCGTGGCGCGGACTCGCCAGGCTTTTCGTCGACGACGAGACCAACACCTTGGAGTCCAGTGCCTTCAGCGACTTCACCAGCTGGTCCATCGGCCCGGTGAACGCCCCTATCATCCTCACCCTGATCCTCGCAGCCATAGCAACGTGGATGTTGCGCCGAACGTATTTCGGCCGCAACGTCTACGCCATCGGCGGCAACGAGAAGGCCGCGTCCATCGCGGGCATCAACGTCGTGCGTTCGAAGTTCCTGGTCTACGTGTTCTCCGGTCTGTGTGCAGGAATCGCTGCTCTTGTCGCCATCGGCTTCAACGCGGATTCCGCGTCCCCCACGCTTCTCAACGGCGCCGAACTCACGGTCGCAGCGGCGGTCCTGCTCGGTGGCACGTCGTTGGCCGGGGGCGCAGGCACGATCATCGGCAGTGTCATTGCCGCAGTGTTCTTCTCGGTGCTGACCAAGGGTCTCAACCTGAACGGCATCACCGCGTCCTACTGGCAGCTCATCATCACGGGCATCCTCCTTGTCGCCGCGGTGGTCATCGACCGACTCCGCACCCGATCCTGATCGTCCCCACCTCCAGCCCCAACCACGTTTGCCCACCACGAAAGAGAAATACGATGACATCTCGGATCAACGCCATCCGAACCGGCGCAGCCGCCGTCGCCCTGCTCTCGCTCGCCGCCTGCAGCCAATCGTCCGACAGTGCCTCGGGTGGCGGCGATTGTGCCGTCGGGTTCGCCAATCCCACAGCGCAGAACACCTATACCGGCGCAGTGGTCGATGCCATCAAGATCAAGGTCGAGGCCCGCGGCTGCACGTTCACCGAACTCGACTCCAAGCTCGATGTCAGTCAGCAGATCTCAGACATCCAGACGTTCATGACGCAGGGTGTCGACGCCATTGTCGTCTACCCCCTCGACTACGCGTCGGAGAAGAACATCTTGACCAAGGCTGCGGACCAGGGCATCGCGATCTTCGGCGACAACGCCGACATCACCGCGGCAGGTCCCGGCAAGCCACCCGCCCCATTGACCGGACAGCTCATCGACGGCCACCTGGACGAGGAGTTCGTTCGCGCCCGCTTCGACTACCTGAGCAGCGTGCTGCCGGGCGGAGCCGGGGAAGTGGTCTACATCGGAACCTCCATCCCGGTGGCGCCCCTCGACCAGGAATGGGAGCTGACGCAACAGGTCGCGAAGGACTATCCGAACATCGACATTGTTGAACGCGTCAACAACCCCACGGACGACGTGGCGGGTGCCACATCCCCTGCGGCCGCGGCGCTGTCGAAGTACCCTGACTTGGACGCCTTCATTTCGTACAACGACCCGACGGCCATCGGTGCGGCCGCTGCGATCAAGAATGCGGGCAAGACCGGACAGGTCATCAGCATTGGCTGCCAGCTCCAGCCTGAGGGTGTCGCCGCAGTCAAAGATGGCACTCTGAAAGCAAGTTGGGACTTCCAGCCCGTATCGATGGGCTCGGATCTCGCCGACTTGATCATTGCTGATCTGGACGGTCAGACCGCAGACGCCGAAAAAGTCGTCAAGGGCGGATTCACCGAATACACCTCGGCGAACATCGATCAGTACGTGTCGATCGAAGACCAGCTCGCGCAGCTCAAAACTGCACAATAGATATAGAAAGTGACGGAGATCATGACTGCAGTGTCCGAATTGTCGACCACCCCGCGAGAGCGCAGCGGCCTCGATCCGGCTGAGATCTTCTCGGTCCGAGGCCGACGGATCGTCGTCACCGGCGGAGCTCAGGGGATCGGTGCGGCCATGGTGCAGGGCTTGGCCGCCCAAGGGGCCAACGTGGTGGTGCTCGATCTCGATGGCCCGGCACTGGACAGCGCTGCAGCCTCGACCGACGACACCGGTGGCGGGCTGATCGGTGCCGTCGCGGCGGACATGCGCGTCGAGAGCGCGGTGGAGTCGGCGTTCGACTCGGCCGCAGAGATGCTCGACGGCATCGACGTGGTCTTTGCCAATGCCGGTGTCGCCGGAACGGTCGGACGACTCGACGAGTGGTCGCTCGAGGACTGGCGACAGGTGATGGCGGTCAACCTCGACGGGGCATTTCTCACCGCGAGGGCTGCGACCAGGCGAATGGTTCCGCTGAGTGGGAAGAAGCTGATCTTCACTGCATCGGTGTGGGGCCAGCGGGGCAGTACGACCGCACAGTGCCCCGGTTACTCCGCCTCGAAGGCCGGTGTGGTGGGGCTGATGAAGCAGTTGGCCGCTGACTTCGCGCCGGACCGGATGACGGTCAACGCCATCGCCCCGTCCGGATTTCTGACCGACATCGCTGGTGGGATGATGCGCAACGAGGTCGCGGCGCAGCCGATGCTGGCCCGTCAGCCTTGGCACGACTTTGTCGGGCCCGAGAGTGCCATCGGTACGGCGTTATATCTGGCCAGCCCTGCGTCCGATCATGTGACCGGACATCTCCTGGCGCTCGACGGTGGTTATCTTGCTGTCTGACAGTGTCGTTGACGTAGCGTCGGTGCAATCCGAGCTCCGGTCTGCGCTGTCTGATCCCGGACGGTGCGTCTCCGACCCGGACGCGATGCTTGCCCACCGGAGCGATCACGCGTTGTTTACGAGTGCCGGTGTTCCGGTCGCGGTGGTGTTCCCGACGAGTACCCACGAGGTCAGCGCCGTGTGCGCGATCGCGTTCGCGCACGCGGTTCCGATAGTGCCGCGTGGCGCGGGCACCGGCCTCAGTGGTGGGGCCAACGCCGTGGACGGTTGTATCGTGCTGTGCGTCGACCGGATGGACTCGATTCTCGAGATCGATGAGGTCAACGGCCTCGCTGTGGTGCAACCTGGCGTCATCAACGGAGTGCTGTCTGCGGCGGTTCGGGCGCAAGGTCTGTTCTACCCGCCCGATCCGGGCAGCCAGGAGACCTCCAGTATCGGTGGCAACGTGGCCACCAATGCCGGTGGGTTGTGCTGTGTCAAGTACGGCGTGACCCGGGACTACGTGCTCGAGCTCGAGGTCGTGCTCCCCGATGGGCGCGTCCTGCGAACCGGGCGACGGTCTCGCAAAGGTGTTGCCGGACTGGATCTCACGTCATTGTTCACCGGGTCCGAAGGCATTCTTGGGGTGATCACGCAGATCACGGTGCGATTGCTGCGGGCTCCGAGCACTGCGGTGTCGACCGTGCTCGCCGAGTTCGCATCCCTCGAGGCGGCCGGTCTCGCCGTCCAGCAGATCGTCGCCGGTTGTACTCCATCCCTCCTCGAGATCATGGACTCCGGCAGCCTTTCCGCCGTCAATCAATGGAAGCAGATCGACATCTCACCCGATGTCGCCGCGGTGCTCATCGCCCGGTCCGATTCACCGGGCGGGACGGCGCAGGCCGACATGGCGGTGATCGAGAAGGCCTGTCACGGTGCGGGTGCCGTGGCGGTGTACAGCACCGACGACCTCGACGAGGGTGAGATGCTGGTGCAGGTCCGTCGGATGGCCGGCACCGCGATGGAACGGCTCGGCAGTGTTCTTGTCGACGACGTGGCGATCCCGATCTCTCGGTTGGCCGAGTTCTTGTCCGGTACGCAGAACATCGCTGCCCGCCACCGGGCGAACGTGTGCATCATCGGCCACGCAGGCGACGGAAACATGCACCCGTCGGTGATCTTCGATCCTCAGGATGCCGAGCAATCCGCCACAGCGATGACCACATTCGAGGAAATCGGCCTCCTCGGGCTGGAACTCGGCGGAACCATCACCGGCGAGCACGGAGTCGGGCTGCTGAAAGCCGATCTACTCCGCACTGAATTGGGACCGGTGTCTCTCGACGTACATCGCGCGATCAAAGCCGCGCTCGACCCCCGCAACATCATGAACCCCGGAAAAGTTTTCAGCCAGTAGCAAAGGAGAAAGACCCATGACCACAATCGATCACAGCAAACCCACGGTGCTCTTCACCCACGGCACATTGATGGACTCGTCGATGTTCGACGCACAGGTCGCCGCCATCGCCGACACCCACAACGCCGTCGCACTGGAGTTCCGCGCCAACACAGATCAGTACAACACCGAATACGATCTGAACGACCTGGCCGAAGACACCATCGCAGCTGCGGACAGCCTCGGCCTCGACAAGTTCGTGCTCGCAGGTATGTCCATGGGCGGATTCATGGGTCTCGAGTTGGCCCTCAAGCACCAGGATCGCCTGTCCGGGCTCGTCCTCATCGACACGATGGCCCGCGCCTACCAGCCCGACCAGAAAGTAGGCTTCGGCGAGGCATTCAACCCTCTCGATACCGACGGTCCGTTGCCCCGTAGCTTCGGTGATTGGTGCGTGCCCCTGGTCTTCGGGCCGCACACGATCTCGGACAACACCGAGCTGGTCGACAAGTGGCTGCAGCGCTGGGATGAGCGTCCGGCACGTTCGGTCTACCGCGAGTTCAAGTCATGGATCGACAAGGACGATCTGACCGACCGCCTGCACGAGATCACCGTCCCGACCCTCATCGTGCACGGTCGGCAGGACAACGTGTTGCCGCTCGTCGACTGCGGCATCCCGCTGGCCGAAAGTATCCCGAACAACACGTTCGTCATCATCGAGGACTCGGGCCACACCTCCAACGCCGAGCAGCCCGAAGCAGTGAACCGGGCACTCGTGGAGTTCCTGGCGACTCTCGACTGATGCAAGCCTCCGCTGAAACGTTCCAGCCGCGGGTCGCGGTCGTCACCGGCGCCGGCTCCGGCATCGGTGCGGCCTGCGTCCAGCTGCTTGCGAAGTCCGGGATGAGCTGCGTAGCAGTCGATATCGCCGATCTCCCACATCTGTCGGCTGCCGAGGGCGTACGAGTGGTCATCGGTGACGTCGGAGACGAGGCGACCGCCAAGTCCGCCATCGCAGCGGCCCTTGTACTCGGCGATCTGCATGCGGTCTTCAATGTCGCCGGTGTGACCGGTCCTCCCGGGCCCATCGAGTCGATGGAGACGTCGGACTTCGACAGGGTGTTCGCGGTCAACGTCCGGGGAACCGCGCTGATGGTGAAACATGCTCTGCCGGTAATGGTCGACGGCGGCACCATCGTCAACATGTCCTCCGCGGTCGGGCTCGTGGGCGGTCCGGCACAGGCGGTGTACTCGGCCAGTAAACACGCGGTGGTCGGATTGACCAAGAGTGTGGCGCTCGACGCCGCACCCCGAGGGATCCGGGTCAACTGCCTGTGCCCAGGCGTGGTCGACACCCCGATGTCGGGGTTGGCCGGCGCCTCCGAGGGATTACGAGAACAGTGGGCTTCCGCACACCCGCTGGGTCGATACGCGCAGCCGGAAGAGATTGCGGCCGCTGCTCTTTGGCTTGCAAGCGACAATGCGTGCTTCGTCACCGGGGTCGCCATGCCGGTCGACGGCGGATACCTCGCCCGATGAGCCGACGCGCCCCTGGCACTCCGTGCTGGGCAGAACTCGGTGGTCCGGCCGAACCCCAGCTGCTGGATCACTATGCGAGGCTGCTCGGTTGGGAGTTCGGTGAGAATCGGACGGTGAGTGGTTATCAGCGCGGATTCGCGGGCGGTGAGAAGGTCGCGGGTTTCGGTGGGCCGCGCTCGCCTCAACCCGCCGGCGGTTGGCGTGGATACCTGAGTGTGGACGATCTCGACTCCGTGCTGTCCGATGCACGTCTTCTGGGCGCTGACATCGTGAGCGACACTGTTCTCGTCGGTGCGGATGGGCGATTCTCGTGGATTCTCGACCCCGGCGGCGCGTTCGTGGGACTGTTCGAACCGAACGATGATCCTGGCACCAGTCGGGTTCCGGGACCGGGTCGAATCGTGGATTGGGTCCTTGTTTCCCCGAGAGCGGACAGCAGCATCGAGTTTCACGCCACGCTGTTTCCTGCGGTGCACCAGCACCTCCGAGCTACCGAGCGTGACGGCATCGGTGGCTGGCGCCCGATGTTCGCCGCAGACCCGAGCACTGCTGGAGTCCACATCGACCCAGCCGGCAATGTCGTGCATTTGGTGCCCTGGGAATAGAAGACGTGATGTCGGCCCGTCGTTCCCAGACTCAATAGATCGAATGCGTCAGCGTCGCCTCGTAGGTGTCGGCGACGACGTCGGTGGCGGGAACGCCGATGGAGACGGTTGCAGTCCAGTCGGTCACACACTGCGGGGCACCACGCTTTGCGTTGATGGGGGTCGCCGTCAGGTTGACCTGAACGGCGGCCGAGGTACCGAGGACCAGAAGGCAGCTCGTTGCAGGCGCGCTGTAGGTCGCGGACGTGGGCGTCACTACTCGGCCTGTGTTCGTGCCTCGAATGGGTGACAAGCGGACTGTTGAAATCCACCCCTCGAAGATCCCGACGTTGATGACGCCCATATTCATCGTTCCCGTCCACGTTTGTCCGGGAGCGATTGTTTCCGGTCCACTCAGCGACAAGCCGCCGGAAATCGTCAGGAGGCCGGCCGCTACCGGAGCCGCCGATTTCGCAGGTGCCGCAATCGGGGCAGTTGCGAGCGGCGCGGACGGTGCCGATGAGCCTGTCGTCGCTGACTGCGACGTCGATGACCGTGGGATCGTGGTCGTGGCAACAGTATTCGACGAGCTACCCGATGCATCGGTCGACGTCGACGAAAAGGCCGTGGATTCCGCCGCGGCGGGTGCCGCGGTCGTTGCCGTGACCGTCTCCGGCGGGATGGTCGGGACGGCGACAACGCTGACCGGAGGTGTCTCGGTCTCGCAGACCCAGATGGGCTCGATCGCGGGTTCGGTGGTCGTGGTGGTTGTTTCGGTCGTGGTTGTCGGGATCTCCGTCGTGGTTGTGGTGGTCGTCGTCGTGGTCTCCGGCGGCGCCGGCGTCACCCATTCGCAGACGGGTTCTTCGGGTTGCGCGCCGGCGAGGGGTGCGCCGGCCACCAGCGCGATGACCAGCCCGCAGCAGGTCACCAGTCGTCGTGCAGTGGTCCGGCGCATCTCACTGCACCTTCCTGCTGCGCCGCACCAGGAACCCTGCCGCAATGATCGCCAGAACGACGATCGCAATCGCAACTGCCACCATCACCCACGTGGGGACGCTTTCACCGCGATCGCTGCTGCTGGCAGTGACTGAGCCTTCGTCGGGAAACGTCAGCTTTCCCTGCGACGAGTGTTTGACGAGTCCGCTGCTGATCTCGACGGACGCCTCCCACGGCCCGGCGGGGATTGCCGGATCCAGGGAGAACACGAGCGTTCCAGTCTTGCCGGGCGCGATCGACCCGCCAGAACTGGACACCGGTGCGGTCGAGATTCCGCCAGGACCGCCGGTGAGGGTCAGCGTGCCTCGGGGATCAAGTGCGCGACCGCCGGTGTTCTTGACTGTGGCCACCACTTCCGGAGCACCTGAAGCAGCGCGCTGGGCAGCCAATTCGCCGATGTCGAAGTCGGCGGGCGGGCCGTTACCCGGTCCGACCGACAAGTACGTGCGAATGCCCGCTCGGCTGACGTTCTGGATGGCGGAACCGGTTTCGTCACCAACCGTTTGTGCCCACACGACGGCGTACTGCTCACCTTCGGGAGCGTCCTTGGGCACCTTGATGGTGACCTTCGCCTCGGCAGTGGCGTCAGGAGCGAGCTCGACCTCGGCCGGCGCGACGGACATCCAGGTGGTCAGTTCGTTCACCGCTCTGTCGTCGCCCACGTCGAATCCGCCGTCTTTGGTGTCAGCTATCGACGCAGCCCCCGGATACAGACTGATGACCCGCTCGACACTGCTGCTGTTGCGGACCTCGATTCGTCGAGTGATCTCTGAACCCGGCGGGAGGTTGTCGACGATGTACGACAGCGCACGTGGATCGTTCTGCAGCGCGACGGGTGCCTCCAGGAGCCGGATGCCGACCCCGCCCGTCTCCGGGGTGTCCGTGGGCTGAGCAGTTGCGTATCCGGGAATGAGCAGCGGGACGACTGCAAACATGAGTGCCAATAGGCCGGCGGCGAGCCGCCGATGAGTCGACATGGGCAGGTCAGGACACCGAGTGCGTGACCTGGCCGGTGTAGGTGCCGGCAGTTATGTCTTCGGGGAGGTCGACGGTGACAGTGCCGGTCCACGTGACGGTGTTCAGGCCGGTCGCACCGGTTGCCCCCATGATCGTTGTCGGGCTGGCGATCGCCACCGGTACGAGGGCGGGCACTGCGACGACAACACCGGTGAATGCTGTCACGGCGGATGAGTAGGTGACGTCGGAAGCCGGGATGGTCGTGTCACCGTTGCTGAACGCCGTGCTCGAAGCCTTTGCCGCCCACACTCCCAGTAGGGCGCGCCTTTCGTCAGTGACTTTCACGCCGGTGATGTTGCCTTGGGCCTGGTCGCCGACGAGCGGCAGCGTTTGCAGCGCGGTGGGTGCGGTGATTGTCAGGAATCCACCGGAGATGCCGAATGTCAGTGGAGTGGTGACGTCGGCGCCGGCCTGACCCGGAGCGACGAGAACGAATGCGAGAGCGCTGGCAGCAGAGGCGGAGGCAACAAGGGTTTTACGCATCAGGGCATCCTTAATAGGGGCTGGTAAACCAGGGCTGGTTCGTATCTACGTGACTCTAATCCGCGTCGAAAAAGAATTTGTTACGAATTCCAATAAATTCTCTTATGGTGGCGCATCATGATTCGGTGGCGATATCTCGATGTCGACCGGAACCCACCGTTAGCGTTAGTCATAAGTGTGGGTATGCACATTATTCTCTTCATAGGTTTGGCATGCCTGAGCTGCAACTATGTCTTTAGTTTGATGAAAGAACTTTCGAATGAGATGGTCTTAATCGAATTCCTGGTGCACGCAACAACGCATTTCGGCGCCGACGATGTGCATTGTCGAACGGCTTTCTATTGGACGGGTAAACAAACGCTGTCCTACGACCTGCGCGTGCATTGCAGTCATGCGACGTGCCGTTTCTCGGCTGCGATATCTGGGCCCGGATTCAGCGCTTCGAAGCGGCGATCTCAGAGCGTGAAACGCCCGGGAGATGCTGCGACCCTTCCTGTCGGTACCCGGCGCTATGTTGTGTTCGGAAGCGACGAGAGGAGGACCACCATGGACGAACCTGACAAGACCTCGGGAGTGCACGAGTGGTCCGATATGGCCGCTTGGCTCGTCGAGTCGTTCACGGACAAGCCGGTCGGCTTCATCCTCGAGATGGGGCCCAGCGGATATATCGATTACGACGATGACCATGAAGACGAGGTCGTCTGCGCGCAGGTCCAGATGTTGGCCGACGGCGTGATGATGCTGCGGCGTTCCCGCTGCGTTCTCGGTCACCTGCTGATCGCCGACTACTCCTCGGACAAGCTGCCCCTGAACAAGTGGCTGTACAACGACAACTTCGATGACTGCACCGACGGCTACCTGTTCAGCCGCGATCCGGAATTGCTCGCCGACATCTGTGTGACCTGGTTCCGCGACAACTGGGGCACCGAATCGACCGACGCCCTCGGGTGCGAGTACCGCTTCCCAGACGATTTGCTGCCACCCGAGGACGGCTGACAACCACTGGTTTCCGGTGCGTAGTCTGCGCCGGCAACTGACCTGTTGGTCTGTAGACAGATGTCGGACCACCGCTCGCGAGGAGCGCCCATGGAATTGTTGATGCACGCAATGTGCAGGGCCACAGTCGAACTGCCGACGCCGGTCATCGCTTGGATGATCGCCACCGCCCACCCGCTGTTCCAACCGTGGCGGGCCCTGGTACGCCGACCCGACCTCACCGACCAGCAAGCCTGGGAGTGTCTGTGGCGCGACGACGCCCTGATCAAGTCCGCGAGAAAGATCCCCGGGAAGTGGACGGCCAACGCGACGTCGGAGCAGCTTTCGGACACGGTGTCCTTGTATCTGTCACGACCGGATGTGCCGGCCGGTCGGATCACCCTGCTGCGCACCCGGCTCGATCCGGACCAGCTTCACCGACTCGACTTGCTTCGGCATGTGACCGAGTTGGGTGGCACTGACCTCGTATGCCAGGAGATCGTTGCCGAACCCCCGCCGGGGTCCACGCGGGACGAGCACGTGGGCCCACGGGAGCTGGCTCTGATCGAGAGATACCGCAGGGCTGCCGCCGAGCTGGCGGCCGAGCGCGAGAGCACGACCCGATACGTGGTGGATCAGATCGTGCGAGAAGACGGTCTGATTGCCAGGGCATCGAAGGCCAGGTCGTTGGATCAGGTTGCTCAGGTCAGAACCCTCCGGGCCTGCTTGTTCGGACGGGGGAGCGTAGCGGCCCGCCCCGAAGACGCCGACTTCAACACCGCGATCTACCTGCTGGAACTCGGACGCACGGCGTCGACCGGGCACGACGATCCCGGCCTCGGCGAAGTGCTGTCGGCGCTGCGCCCCATCCTGCGGGCATTCATCAACCCTGGGTACACAGCCCCGCGAAGTCCGGTCACCAACCGGCTCCTGGTGTTCGGGGAGGCCGGGGCTGCGCCGCTGGGTAGCTCGATCAGCGCAGAAGAGGGTGACTACCTCTACCGAAGGTTTGGCTCCAGTGTGAGCAAGTACGAGGCCCTGGGGAAGATCTCCGGGCAGAACCGCGACGAGCCACTGCGCGAGCTGTGCAACCGAGTCGAAGCAGCCGAACGGTTGCCTGCCCGACAACCTGCGGCAACACGCCGTTAACCAGGCGATTTGACTCCTGGCACGGTAGTCCCGTAGCTTTCTTCAAGTCAGCGAGTGAGGCGCCGGAGAGCGAGAGTCCGGAACGGCCCTAACACCGACAGGAAGTTTCCTGAAGGAACAACGCTGGCCGCCCACGATAGATACGAGTCCACTTCAGTGTGGAGCGTATCGTCGCGGACATAACAAAATATCTTTGCCGGGATGGCGCCTGTTGTGGGTGTCGAAGTCGGTGGGGGTGTGTTCTTTGAGAACTCGATAGTGTGTCGATGGATTGTTAGTGCCATTTAGGTGCTGCTTCTGTCACGGTGACGAAACTTCCTTTGTGGGGGGTTTGGTTGGTGATGGTTGTGGTGCCGGCATTAGTTAGTTTTATTTTTGATCCCATCGCAGGTTTTGAGTCCTGTGGTGGTGTCAGTTTTTGTTTGGTTGGGATTATGAAAATCTCTTCAGGACATATTTTATTGAAAGGCACTTCGGTGTTTTTTGGTGAGTTTTCATGGAGAGTTTGATCCTGGCTCAGGACGAACGCTGGCGGCGTGCTTAACACATGCAAGTCGAACGATGAAGCCAGCTTGCTGGTGGATTAGTGGCGAACGGGTGAGTAACACGTGGGTGAT
>NZ_JAFRDR010000007.1 GCF_017377795.1 Williamsia soli
TACATCGCTGCCGGTGGCCCGGTCGTGGCCCGCTACGCAGGCCGGTCGGGTGACGGTTTCATCTGTACCTCGGGCAAGGGTATGGAGCTCTACACCGAGAAGCTGATCCCGTCGGTCAAGGAAGGCGCGGACAAGGCCGAGCGGAACTTCGAGGAGATCGACCGGATGATCGAGATCAAGATCTCCTACGATCCCGACCCCGAGCTGGCGTTGGAGAACTGCCGGTTCTGGGCGCCGCTGTCGCTGACGCCGGAGCAAAAGCACAGCGTGAACTCCTCGACGGAGATGGAACGTCTCGCCGACGAGCTGCCGATCGAGCAAGTCGCCAAACGCTGGATCGTCGCCTCCGATCCCGACGAGGCCGTCGAGAAGGTCAAGGCCTACACCGACGCGGGCCTGAACCACCTGGTCTTCCACGCACCCGGTCACGATCAGCAACGGTTCCTGACCAACTTCCAGAAAGACCTCGAGCCCCGCCTGCGCAAGCTCGGCTGACCGGTTGTGGTGGGTTCTGGCGACCATTTCCCCAGGTGGGAAGCGTCAGAACCCACCACTTTCGGGGGTTACATACGGGAGTAGCGGGCCATCGCGAAGCTGTAGAGGCCGTAGGCGGCGATCCCGATGCCGGCGAGGATCAGCAGGAACTTGCCGAACGGTGCTTCCCCGAGCGTCTTGACCGCCCCGTCGATGCCGGTCGCCTTGGATGGGTCCGAGTTGATGGACGCCACGATCACCAGGATCCCGGCACCAATCAGAACCGCCCCCTTGGCGACGTAGCCGACGACGCCGAGTGGGGTGATCGCCGTGCCCCCGGAGATCTTGAGGTCGTCCAGGAAGTTCTTCGTCACGCCCTTGTAGACGTGGTAGCCGCCGATCGCGATGATGACCAGACCGGCAACCACAAGGACTGCTTTCCCGGCCGTGTTCTCCATGAGTCGTGCCGACAGACCAGAACTCTGCTTTCCGCTGGACTGACCGGAGCCGCGAGCGAACTGAACAGCCGAGAACGCGAAGCCGAAATAGACCACCGCAACGCCGGCGGCTTTTGCCCGATCGAAGAGTCCGGACGCGCCTGAATCGCCGTTACCCGGCTCGGTGGCGTGTGGACCGATGATGGCCTCCGCAACCCGCCACAGTGCCATCGCCAAGAAGGCGACCGCCGCGATCCACAGCATGGCTTTACCGCCGGGACTGCTGCCGAGGGTGCCCAGCGCTCCGGACTGGTCGGCGTTGCCCCCGGAGCCGAAGGCGATCCGGATGATGATGAACGCGATCAGCAGGTGGACCAGCCCGCTCACGATGTGACCGGCCCTGGCCGCCCGTTCGAACGCCGTGCTGTCGGTGGCTTTGTCCACCGCGCCACTCACTCGATTTTCAGACATGGGCACCTCTGACGTGTAGTGATGAGACGGGGCGCGGTCTGGACCTCGTGGATCCCTCAACATTAGTGGGCCTATGGTCGGCTTGGTCACAGGAGGCCGCTCCTGGCTCGACTCACGTGCGCATTGCGCCTACGTTGGGGAACTCGATCAACCGGTGTTCGATCCGCACAGCACGGTCGATCACCATGCGCGTCATCAAGAAGTGAGTCAGTGCCGACTCCGGCGGCATCAACATCTCTCACTCAGGAGTCCCCAGTGCAGTTCTTTCCCCTTCTCGTCGTCCTTCAGGGCATTCTCTTGTCGACGTGGGTGATCTACGGCATGGCCGCGATCATCGTCCGTCGCGCCGACCAGACGCCGCCTCAGGCTGCCTGACGCACGGCGACCCGCTCCCGGAGCAGGTCGATGATCCGCTGCACCGCGGGGTTGTCGCGTACCGCCTCCCGGGTTCGGACGGCGATCGTCCGCATCGGGGTCGGGTTGATCAGCGGCCTCGCCACCAATCCTGCGGGCAGGATCCCGATGCCGAGTCGGGGCAGCACGGTGATGCCGATGCCTGCGGCGACGAAGCTGATCGCTGTCGGGTAGTCGTGCGTCTCGATGTGGAATCCGGGACTGAAGCCCACCACCGAACAGGCATCGAGAATCGATTGCCGGCATGGGCCGCGGGACACGTCGTTGTCGACCCACCGCTCGTCGCGCAATGCTGCGAGTTCCACATGTTCGCGGCCGGCGAGTGGATGGTCCTCGGGCAGGACCACCACATAGGGCTCGCTCAGCAGTTCCTCGACGTCGTATCCGCGCAGCGATGTCGACGCGGCTCCTTCGACGTAGATCTCCACATCGGGGTCGCCCGAAGAATCGTGGGCAAGTTCGACGAGCCGCAAATCGACCCGGAGCCTGGGGAATTCGTGGGTGATCGCGGCGATCACAGGGGGTATCCAGGCTGCGCCCGCCGATGCGAAGTAACTCACGGACAAACTGCCGACTCGACCCGAGCGTAGGTCTGAGACGAGTGATTCGAGCTCCGCCAACCGTTCGAGGACGTGTGCCGCTTCCTCGGCAAGGGTTCGGCCCGCGGCGGTCGTCTCTATGCCGCGACCATGTTTCTCGACGAGGGTGAGGCCGGTTTCCCGTTGCAGGGCGGTGAGGTGCTGGCTGATCGCTGATGGCGTGTATCCGAGCGCAGCCGCGGCGCCGTTGATCGAGCCGGCCGCGACGACGGCCCGGAATAAACGTAAGCGGTGCACATCGAGCATCTGTCAATCGTACAGTCGGACTGAAGTGTCATCAAGAAGTAATCGCTTGTGCTTACGTATGCGAGTCGGCGACAGTGGACCCATGAAAGCCAAGCTCTCGGGCAACCTTGCCGTTGTCGCCGCAGTGATCACCGTGCTGCTGTGGGCCTCGTCGTTTGTCGTCATCCGTTTTGTCGGGGAATCGTTGTCGCCTGGGGCGATGGCGTTCTCCCGTCTGTTGGTCGGGGCGGCGGTCCTGGCGGTGATCGCGGTGCGGTACCGCAGGCCCATCCCGCGGGGTCGGGCACTGGGCCTGGTCATCGGCTACGGACTGCTGTGGTTTGCGGCGTACACGGTGTTGCTGAACTGGGCCGAACAGCACCTGGACGCCGGCACAGCCGCCCTGCTCGTCAACTTCGCCCCGATCCTGGTGGCGATCTTCGCGGGTCTGTTCATGGGCGAAGGGTTTCCGCGACCACTGGTCATCGGGATCGTCATCGCGTTCGCCGGGGTGCTGCTGATCGCCCTCGGAGGTTCCGGCGGCAGCCACAACGACCGACTCGGCATCATCCTCGGCCTGATCACCGCCGTTCTCTATGCGGCGGGCGTGCTCATGCAGAAGGTGGCCCTTCGTACGGTGGACGCGGTCACCGCTACGTGGGTGGGCTGTTTCGCGGGCCTGCTCGCCACCACACCGTTCGCGCCGCAGGCGGTGGGCGAACTGGCCGACGCGTCCGCGGGGGCGATCGCAGGCGTGGTGTTCCTGGGTGTCGGACCGACCGCGATCGCGTTCCTGACCTGGGCGTACGCGTTGTCGCGCACCGACGCAGGCAAGATGGCCGCGACGACTCTCGCGGTTCCGGCGATCGCCATCGGGCTGTCGTGGGTGTTCCTCGGTGAGGTTCCGACCGTGCTCGGGCTGGTGGGCGGCGCCATGGCGTTGACCGGCGTCGCGATCAGCAGGCGCAGGCCCCGGCAACGGACACCCGCTGTCGATGCCCAGGTACCCGAAGCGAGCCCGACCTCCTAATCTTCATGTATGGATCGTGAGCGGATGGTCGACGTCGCCATCGCAGTGGTGGAGAGATTCGGTGCGCGGGCGCTGAGTCTGACGTCGGTCGCTCGGCATGCCGGCGTCGGGAGGGCGACTGCATACCGGATGTTCGGAGGTCGTGACGAACTGGTCCAGGCAATCGTCGAGCGTGAGGTGAGGACTCTCGGTGACCTGATCAAGGAGTGGACGGCCTCCCGGTCCGAACCGGCGGACAAGGTCCGGATCCTCGTCATCAACGTGATGGCGTATATCCGCAAACATGAGGCGCTGCAATACATTTTGCAGAACGAGCCGGAAGAGATCATCACGACCCTGGTCGCCCGCGGGCCTGATCGGGGGACCGATGTCACCATAGTCGACCTGATCGTGGCCAACAGTGTCGGCAACTTCGAGGGAGAACCCGAACTTGAGGCCGCGTTGGTGCCCGATTCGCGTCGGGCCACCGAGCTGATGGTCCGAGTCGTGTACTCGTACATGCTGATTCCGCGTAGCGCGATGTCTGACGAGGACATCGCCGACATGGTGGTGCGCTCGGTGATCCGCTAGTTCCTCCGGCTTCGGCGGGTTTTCCGGTTGCAGTCGGAGGTGGAGGCCAACGTCGGAGGATGTGCGGTTCCCAGGAATCTCCCAGGGTTCGCGCAGCCGTAGCGCAACCGGCGACCCCAGTGTGGTCGCATGACAACAGTGCTGAGCCGGCCCACGGCCGAACCCGACGAAGGGCGACACCGCGCGCCTGATACGCAACCTCGAGAGAGGGTGGCCACATACCGGCTGGGTGCGGCGGGTGCTGCATCTGCTGGGTGCCGCCCTCGCCCTGGTCGCGGCGGCCGGCTGGTGGGTTCTCGCCGTCGCATTGTGGCCGGCAAGCGCGCGCCCATATATCGGCGGCTCGACGGACTACACCGTGATGGATCTCGTGCTCGGCTACAACGGTCTGGGCCGGATCTTCGGCGCCTCCGGTGGTGGCGGAGGTGGTGGCGGTGGCCAGGGCGGCGCAGGATCGAGCTTCGGTGGTGCCACCGGCCTGAGCCGGCTGTTCTCTTCGGAGATGGGTTACGAGATCTCCTGGCTGCTGCCGGTGCGCCGCGGTCCGAATTCGTTGACGCGCAACACCCAAGCCGCGCTGATGCTGTGGTCGGGCTGGCTCGTGGTGACGGCTCTGGTGTTCAGTTACATGAGCGGCACCATCCACCCGTACTACACCGTCGCGCTGGCTCCCGCCGTTGCAGCGCTTGTCGGCATCGGGGGTGTCCTGGCGTGGGAGCTCCGCGGCACGGCGATCGGCCGGCTCGCTCGCCGGACTCGGGGGAGTAGGTACTTTTGCGATCGCGACCGCCGCGACGGCGCACAGTGGTTCGATTCTGATCGCGCTGCTCGAGGCCTCCGACGCCACATGGGCTGCGGCGACCTGCGGATCTGCGGCTGCCGGGCAACTCGAGATCGCCAGCGGCACAGCGGTGATGGCCATCGGCGGCTGGAGTGGGAGCAGCACCGTCTACAAGCTCATATAGCCGGTAGGCACGAAGAGCCCGTGTGGCCCACTATGGTGGGCGGCATGGGCTCTTCCTCGTCGAGCAGCATCTATCTGGCCTCACCCGAAGGCGACACCGGCAAATCGACAGTCGCGTTGGGGGTGTTGCACCTACTGGCTGCCTCCGGAGGGCGGGTGGGGGTGTTCCGGCCGATCTCGCGTACCAACTCGGGCCAGCGTGATTACATCCTGGAACTGTTGATCGAGCACGACTCCACCGATCTGAGCTATGAGGATTGCATCGGTGTCACGTACGACCAGGTGCACGCCGACCCCGACGGCGCGTTGAGTGAGATCGTCACCCGCTTCCATGCGGTCGAGCAGCGGTGCGACGCCGTCCTCGTGATCGGTTCCGATTACACCGACATCGCCAGTCCCTCCGAGCTCAGTTTCAATGCCCGGATCGCCGCCAATCTCCAGACACCGATGCTGTTGGCCCTCAAGGCAGCGGAACGCAGCGAGGCCGAGGTCGTCGGTTTGGCGGAACTCTGCCTGGCCGAGCTGGCCACCAATCACGCCCAGGCGGTCGCACTGATCGCGAACCGTTGTGATCCAGCGCGGCTGGCCCAGGTGAAGGAAGCGCTGGAGTCGGCGACCGGCCTGCCCGCCTGGGCGCTGCCGGAAGATCCGGTGCTGATCGCCCCCACCGTCGGAGAACTGATGGCCGAGTTGGGCGGGGCGATTTACAGCGGCGATCCCGAACTGCTGAGCAGGGAAGCGATGCATGTGATGGTCGGCGGGATGACTGTCGAACACATCTTGGAGCGGCTCACCGAGGGGCTGGCGGTGATCACCCCGGCCGATCGGTCCGATGTCCTGGTCTCGCTCGTCGCAGCAAATGCGGCCGAAGGGTTCCCCAAACTCTCCGGCATCATCCTCAACGGCGGGCTCGAGCCGCACCCCAAGATCGCCGCGTTGATGGAGGGATTGCAGTCCTCCCTCCCGATCATCACCTGTGAACAGGGGACGTACGAAACAGCGCGGGCCGCAGCACATGCCCGGGCCCGGATGAACATCGACTCGGTCCGCAAGATCGATGTCGCGCTCAACCTCATGGAAGAGCACGTCGATTCGGTGGGCTTGCTCGAGAAGCTGCAGCTGCCGATTCCCGAGGTCGTCACGCCGCAGATGTTCGAGTACCAGCTGATCGAGCAGGCCCGCAAGAACAAGAAGCGAATAGTGTTGCCGGAGGGGGGAGATGACCGCATCCTGCGGGCAGCGGGACGGTTGCTGCGGCGTCAGGTCGCCGACCTCACCATCCTCGGCGACGAACGCGCCGTCCGGGACCGGGCAGCCGAACTGGGTATAGATTTGTCCGAGGCCACCGTCATCGACCCGGCAACGTCGGAGCTCCTCGACGAGTTCATCGACACCTACACCGAGTTGCGCAAGCACAAGGGTATGGACAAGCAGCGGGCGCGAACGATCGTGCAGGACGTCTCGTACTTCGGCACGTTGATGGTGCAACTCGGCTATGCCGACGGCATGGTTTCGGGGGCGGTGCACACCACCGCACACACCATCCGGCCGGCGTTCGAGATCATCAAGACCGTGCCGGGAGTCTCGACGGTGTCGAGTGTCTTCTTCATGTGTCTCGCCGATCATGTTCTGGCCTATGGGGATTGCGCTGTGGTTCCCGATCCGACAGCCGAGCAACTCGCCGACATCGCGATCTCGTCGGCTGCCACCTCGGCCCGCTTCGGTATCGAGCCACGGGTCGCGTTGCTCTCGTACTCGACCGGAGAATCCGGCAGCGGCGCCGATGTCGAGAAGGTGCGTGAGGCGGCCAAACTCGTGCGCGAGCGGGCCCCGGAACTGTTGATGGAAGGGCCCATCCAGTACGACGCCGCGGTCGACCCGTCGGTGGCGAGCACGAAGATGCCCAACTCTCCGGTGGCCGGTCAGGCGACCGTACTGATCTTCCCGGACCTCAACACCGGCAACAACACCTATAAAGCCGTGCAGCGCAGCGCCGACGCCGTTGCTGTCGGGCCTGTCCTGCAGGGCCTGCGTAAACCGATCAATGACCTGTCCCGCGGCGCGCTCGTGTCCGACATCGTCAACACCGTCGCGATCACCGCGATCCAAGCCCAGGGGCAACCAGATGAGTGAAGCTGACCCGACCGACACCGTCTTCGTCTTGAACGCCGGCTCGTCGTCGCTGAAATACCAGTTGGTGCGACCGGCATCGGGTGAGGTTGTCGCACACGGTGTGGTGGAGCGGATCGGCGAGTCCGAAGCGCGTGTTGTCCTCGTCCGGGGTGATGACACCAAGGAGTTCGTCGGAGAGATCGCCGATCACCGGGCCGGACTGGCGAAGGCCCTGGAGCTGTCACGGGTGGGAGATCGGGATCTGACGTCCGAAGGCATCACCGCAGTCGGGCACCGGGTTGTCCATGGCGGGCCGAAGTTCTACAAGCCGACCGTCATCGACGACGACGTGATCGAGGCCATCAACGAACTCGAAGACCTGGCACCGCTGCACAACCCGGTCAACGTCCTCGGCATCGAGGCGATCCGGGAGCTCCTCCCGGACGTGCCTTCGGTAGCGGTCTTCGACACAGCGTTCTTTCACGATCTTCCCGACCATGCCGCCGCCTACGCGATCGACAAAGCGCTCGCAGATGCCCACCACATCCGGCGCTACGGTTTCCACGGAACGTCCCACGAGTACGTGTCGCAGCAGACCGCTGAGTTCCTGGGCGCTGACCCGGAGAGCCTGAACCAGATTGTGCTCCACCTGGGCAACGGCGCGTCGGCGTCGGCCATCGAGGGCGGCAGGCCGATCGAGACGTCGATGGGTCTGACCCCACTGGAGGGCCTCGTCATGGGCACCCGCAGCGGCGACATCGATCCCGGCGTCGTGATGTATCTGCGTCGAGCCGCCGGTATGGATGTCGACGAGATCGACGCCGTGCTGAACCGGCGATCCGGGTTGAAGGGGTTGTGCGGGGAGAACGATTTCCGCGCGCTGACCGAACGGGTGGAGGCCGGAGACGCCGACGCGACGTTGGCGTACAACGTGTACATCCATCGCCTGCGCAAGTACATCGGTGCCTACATGGTCACCTTGGGCCGAACCGACGCGATCGTCTTCACCGCAGGGGTCGGCGAGAACGCCGCCAAGGTACGCGCCGATGCGATGGCAGACCTCGAGAACTTCGGGATCCAGCTCGACGCTGATCGTAATGCGGCGAAAAGCCGTGATGCACGGGTGATCTCCACAGACGATTCCGCTGTGACCGTGTTGGTGATACCAACCAACGAGGAACTCGCGATCGCGCGGCAGTCGGTGGAGGCGCTGAAGGCGTCGGGCTAGAACAGTGTGTGCGGACGGACGAAGTTGGCCAGGTCGACGAGTAGGAAACGTTGGGTCCGGTTCATGGTGCCGCGTGCCAACTGTCGCAAGGATCGCTCGCACCCGACGCGCAACCCGTGGTCGTTGAACTTGTAACCGAGGATGTCGCCGCGCGCGGAGGCGTCCGTGGGGGACTGGTCCGGGCGCCGATGGATCCAGCCCAGCGCGATGCCGAGCACCAGGATCACGAGCCGTTGCTTGCGGGGTTCGCTGTCGGGCATCGACTCCAAACGGTGTGCGGCTTCGCGGAGTTGGTCTTCGTGGACCTCGCCGGGGTCGCGGCCGTGGACCAAGGTGAGGATCGATGTGCAGCTCGCGGCGTTGTAGTGGCGGCTGGTCGGTGGGACGTCGTCGAGAGCCTTCACCGCGCCCTCGACGTCACCGCCCGCGTACCGCATGCGCGCCAGGCCGAAAGCTGCGGTGACGATCGCCCGGTCGGTCTGCCAGAGCGACCGATAGTGTTGCAGCGCAAC
The DNA here is from genome assembly GCF_017377795.1 of Williamsia soli. Taxonomy (GTDB): domain Bacteria; phylum Actinomycetota; class Actinomycetes; order Mycobacteriales; family Mycobacteriaceae; genus Williamsia; species Williamsia soli. The sequence continues at coordinate 9,037 of NZ_JAFRDR010000007.1, forward strand.
GTCATGGTTGCCCATCAACTCGGCCGTCGCTGCAACGGCAAGTTTGGGCGCCACCTCTCCGGGCATGGCGGCGAGTACGTCGTTGAAGCGTGCGTGCGCTCCGGCGACGTCATCGATCAACAGTGCGCCGAGTCCGAGGAACCACTCGGTCCGCCATGATTTGCCGTGATGCTCGGTGGCCTCGTTCAGCAGGTTGAGTGCGGTCTGTGCCTCGCCGAGTTCGAGATATGCGCGTGCCTCGATCAGGTCGATCTCACGGGACGGGTGATCGTCGGACGGATCGGTGCCGATCACCGACGACAGTCCACCCTCGCGAGCACTGCGGATCGAGTCGAGGGTTTGGGTCGGTTCCGACAGCGCTGTCGAGTTCAGCAGTCCGGCAGCGGGATCGGACTGATCGACGAGCGGTACCGGTAGCGCGGCGACGACATCGGTGGTGTCGAGGGTGATCCGGGCGCGAATCGGTTCGAGTATTCCGTCCACCGGTGCGAGCATCATCTCGGTGCCGAAAGTGGTTCGCTGCGGACTGAACACGGTGGACAAACCGGGCCGTGGGATCCCGGACTTGGCAGCCACGGTTTCGCGCAGCACATTGAGGAGTTGGCCCGCCATCTCGTCCGCGGAGGTGAAGCGTTTGGCGGGATCGGGATGCGTGGCCCGCTGTAACAACCGGTAGAAGGACGGATTCTCCGCGAACAGCGGCACGTCGGCAGGGTCGGGGAGACCGTCGAGATAGCGGCCCTTCTCCATCGGCATGTCCGCGGTGAGCACCGCGAGCGTGCGCCCGAGACTGTAGATGTCAGTGGCGATCTGCGGTCCCGTCTGCACGATTTCGGGGGCCTGGAAGCCGGGTGTTCCGTACAAATGCCCGTACCCGTTGATGGGAGAGACGGCGCCGAGGTCGATCAGCTTGACGTCCTCGCTGCCGATCATGATGTTCTCGGGTTTGATGTCGTTGTAGACCAGGCCGAGTGAATGCAGGTAGGAGACCGCGGGCAACACCTCGAGCAGGTAGGCGATCGCCTGCTCGGGTGGGAGTTGCTTGCGTGGAGCCCCCGAGTCGTCGTCCTGTGACGAGACGATGTCCTTGAGAGTGCTACCGCCGACGTACTCCATCACGATGTATCCGAAGGAGTTGCCCTTCGGGTCGTGGTGCTCGACAAAATTGTAGATCTTGACGATGCCAGGATGGGACACCGAGGCGAGGAACTGGCGTTCGGCCAGAGCGACGGCCTGTGCCTGAGCATCTTTCGAGTTCAGCAGGCCCTTGAGGACAACGGGTCGGTCTGACACGTTTCGGTCGATGGCGAGATAGATCCAACCGAGGCCGCCGTAGGCGATGGCTCCGGAGATCTCGTACTGGTCGGCGACCATCGTCCCTTTGTCCAGCCCGGGGATGAAAGAGTAACGAGCACCGCAATTCTCGCAGTTCCCGCTGAGGGGACCCCGCCCTTCCCCGGACTGGCGAGCAACCGGTTTGCCGCATTTCCAGCACAGCCGTTTGCCCTCGGAGATGACGGGGTCGGTCATGACTGCGTCGGCGGGTTCGATGTCGTGGACCCGGGGTACGTCGACCAGGCCTCCACCCATGCGTCGCCGGCTGCGGGAGCTGCGACTGGTGGGGACCATGAACGTCGGCTGACTGTTCTGGGTGGTGACGGCAGTGGGTTCTGTGAACGCCATGTCCCAGCGCACGGCCTGGGTGCCCACGTCGAGGTCGGCGGGGGTCGCTGCCTGCGTACCGACCTCGGGGTCGTTGTCAGATGTCTTGTCAGTGGTCACGATGGTCGCCTCAGTCCCGGTATTCCGGTTGCGGCGGATAGTATTTCGGTCCGAGGATGGACAGCCAGCGGTCGTAGATGTCGAACCAGGTGCCGTCCTCCCGCATCTTCTGCAGGACGCCGTTCGTGAAACGCACCAGGTCCTCGTTGTCCTTGTTGATCCCGATACCGTACGGCTCCTCGCCGAGGCTCTGCCCCACGACGTGGACATAGGGATCCTGCGCGGCCATACCCGCGAGGATGGCGTCGTCGGTGGAGACCGCGTCGACCTGCCCCTGCTGGAGCATGACCAGGCAATCGGCCCATGACGAGACCGTGTCGACGATCGCATCCGGCACCCGCTGCTGGATGCGGGAGATGGACGTGGTGCCGCGCGCGGCGCAGACCCGCTTGCCGGCCAGGTCCGCGACCCCGTTGATGTTGGAGCTTCGCATGGTCAGGATTCGCTGTGAGGCTTCGTAGTAGACAGTCGAGAAGGCGATGTCCTTGAGTCGCTCACAGGTGACGCTCATCGTCTTGACCACCACGTCCACGGACTCGTCCTTGAGGGCGTCGATCCGATCACCCGATTTGAGGATCTTGAACTCGACGCGTTCGGGGTCACCGAAGATGGCCCGGGCCAACTCCTTCGCGATGTCGACGTCGAAACCTTCGATGCTGCCGCTGATGGGGTCGCGGAAGGAGAGCAGATTCGAACCGATGTCGAGGCCGACCTTGAGCCAGCCCCGCTGATGGATGGTCTCCATCGTGCTGCCCGGGGGCATCTGTCCGACCGGGGGCAGGGGGCCGGGAGTCAGAGACGCGGTCGCATCGCATTCGTCGGTGGCCGGGGTCGGCTCCACCGGGACGTCGCTGGTGACCCCGGCAGGCGCCGGCCAGTTCGCGGTGGCCGAGGGCGGCAGGCTGTCCGGCGCGGCGGCGTGGACGCAACCGGCAAGGGAGGCGGCGGTGAGCGCGACTGCGCCGGCCAGAGCGATGGCACGAGCGCGCATCCGAATACTCATCGGTACTCCCTGATTCGCGGGAACAGCCCGGCCAGCGCCGCGACCGCCGCGGCGATACCCAGCAGCATGATGCCCAATCCGGCGTACCCGATCACGACGCGGGCGGTGTTGATGTCGTCACGGAACGTCTCCCGTGTGTCGGTGATGCCCTCGACCAAAGCCGTGTCGAGTCGGGTGTAGGCCGCTGCCGCACCGTCCGGATTGTCGCCGACGGCAATGGCTGTCGCCCCGTTGAAATCGCCGGCGTTGGTGCGCTCGAGCATGGCCGCGTGCGCGTCACGCCACATGGCGAGCGCCGCGACAGCTTCATCCACCGAACCCTCGGCGACATCTCGGCGTTCGTCGTCGCGGTAGTCGTCGAGTAGTGCGCCGATCTGTGCGGTGGCGTCGGCGTACCCCGCTTCCAGGGATTCCTGATCGCCGCGACGCACCAGCGACAGCGTCTCGTCGGATCGGGCCTGCTGGATCAGGATGCGTGCCGAGGTCAGCTCGCGCAGCGGCGCGGCCCCTCGATTCTCGGCATTGCTGGTGGCGTTCACCGAGAGGAGACCGCCGACCAACAGCCAGAGCAACCCGATGACCAAGAACCCGACGCCACTGAGCAGTCCGACGTTGAACCGGCGGCGACTGCGGCGGGCGACGTAGATGTGCGTACCGATCATGACGGCGAGCACCAGGACGAGAGCGATGTAGACACCCCAGGGCGGGCTGGTGAAGTTGGTCCGCGCGTCGCCGATGGCGTCGGCCCGCTCGGTGTACAACCGTTCGGCCGCGGGCAGGATCGTCGACTGCATCATGTTCGACGCCTCACCGAGATACGCGGAGCCGACCGGGTTGCCGAGGCGGTTGTTGATGCGAGCGGATTCGATGAGTCCGGTGTAGACCGGGATCTGTGACGAGAGGATGGTGAGGTCCTCGCGGATCCTGGCGTTGTCGATCGACGCACCGCTGACCGATTGGACGAGAGCCTGCCCAGACGTCGCGATCGCGTCGTTGTAGCGTTGCCGCAGTTCGGCCGGTTCGAGCCCGCCGGATATGAACGCGGTGTTGGCTGCGGCGTCGGCGATGGACAGCGAGCTGTACAGAACCTGTGAGGCCTCGGCAAGGGGTTCGGTCTCGACGATCATCCCCTCGAGAGTGCTGGTGCGATCGTCCAGCGTGTCGGAGGCGTACCAGCCGACCGTCACGCACGAGATCACCAACACGATCGCCAGCAAGAACAATTTGCCGGGGCTGGTCCACGCCAGCTGCCGCATGTTCGTGAAGGGATTCTGGGCGCGTTCGCGGGTCAGGACCATCAGTTCGCGCCGCGTCAGTGGAGCAGGCCGATCGGCCCCGGCCCGCCGGAAACGGTACCCCTCGGCTCTGTCGGCACGCATGAGCCGGGTACGCAAAGAGGTTGCGTTGCCGCCGGTCACACGATCCCTTCTTCCCGGAGTTCGCCGGTTGCTCAGGGTCTTACCTGAGAGGATGTTTTGTTGCTGAAACCGACATTACTGCGAATGCAGGTACACCAGTGACAGTGCGGCACCGTGTCACCACGTCGGTCCAAGTAGCGTGAGGATCGAGAACGGTTGGCCTGGCGAGGAGGTGCCGCGTGCGTGGCGACGGCGACGGATGGGTTTTCGACGCGGATGGATCGCGGTATTGGGGTCGACACGGCGCTGCCGGCTTGCTCCTCTTCACATCTAGTGAAACGAGCGCAGCGCTCATTCTGTTACAGCACCGTGCGGTCTGGAGTCATCAGGGCGGCACCTGGGCGCTGCCCGGCGGGGCGCGCGACTCCCACGAGAGTGCCGTCGACACCGCCACCCGGGAAGCCGACGAGGAGGCCGGCATCGCGGACGCCGAGCTCACCGTCCACGCCGAACTGGTGACTCACCGAGCGCCCAGCGGCTGGACCTACACGACGGTCATCGCCGAGGTGGCGGCCCCGCTGGCGACGACGGCCAACATGGAGTCGGTCGAGCTGCGCTGGGTGACCCCCGAGGAAGTGGACGGGCTCTCGCTGCACCCGGCGTTCGCGGCGAGTTGGCCCGAACTGCGCGCACAACTCATCGGGCTGGCCGGCGCGTGAGTCCGGTTGCGGGGCCGCGGTTCAGCTGAGCCGGTTGGCTGCCGCGATCAGCGCGCCGAGTGCGGACTCTTCGCCACCCGGACCGTTGCCCATCGACCAGCTCCGTCGTTCATCTCGCTCACAGAGCAGGAATGTCGCGACCCCGCCCGCGTGCGGGTACTGGTGCAAGCTGATGATCTCGACGCCCGAACCCAGCCGGTAGAGCATGTCCGACAACGCAGCGATCGAGCCTGTCGCGGTCGCCGTCAGCGAGGCGATCGTGGTGCCGGAGGCGATGGTCGCCTGGCACTCGAGCAGATCATGGCGCGTACGCGAAGCGGTCCAGGCGCCCAGCCGGATCGGGCCGGTGGCCGGAGCGTAGGTCTCGGTGAAGGTGGACCAGCTCATGCCGGTCGACTCGGCGCGCAGCGCGGGCGGGAGCGGGGTGCGAAAGTGCGAGGCACAGGAATCGAAACGGGTGTCAGGTGAGGTGAGAGTGTTCATGAGAGCGGTCTTCCGATGAGATGAGGATGACCAGCAGATAGCACGACGGCCCGCAGCGGGGGGCCGGTCGGATCAGACCCCGCTACGGGTGCGTACTACGAGAATTCGCTTCATGATCGCTTCACCATAGACCTCAGGTTTTCGGTGACGCAAGCAGCTTCCGCCGCAGTCGTTCTGCCGCTGCGCGAGGATCATCGGCCGCGGTTATGGCCCTGACCACCACGATCCTGCTCGCGCCTGCGGCGACGACGTCAGGGAGCCGGGCCTCGTCGATGCCACCTATCGCGAACCACGGCCGTTCGGTGGCCAGCGCCGCGGTATCGCGGACGAGGTCGAGTCCCGGTGCCGGCCGGCCGGGTTTGGTCGGCGTCGGCCAGCACGGTCCGGTGCAGAAGTAATCGACCCCCGCAGCTGTCGCGGCGGCGGTGGCCTCGGAGGTCGCATGGGTGGAGAGTCCGACGAGGATGTCGTCGCCGACGATCGTGCGGGCGAGGTCCACCGGTAGATCGTCCTGACCCAGATGGAGTACATCGGCGCCGGTGAGCGCGGCGATGTCGGCGCGGTCGTTGACCGACAGCAGGGCGCCGTGCCGTGAGGCGACCTCCGCCAGTGCACCGAGCAGGTCGATCTCCTGCGCGGCCTCGAGTGGTCCGAACTCGCGTTCGCCCGCCGAGCCCTTGTCCCGGAGCTGGATGACGTCGACGCCACCGGCGAGCGCCTGATCGGCGAACGCGATCAGATCTCCGCGTTCGCGGCGGGCGTCGGTGCAGAGGTAGAGCCGGGCTTCGGCCAGGCGAGCGCTGCGGGTGGAACGGGCGATGGGAGTCACGAGGTCAAAATGTACCGGCGTACCCTCGAAGCCAGTACACACACGGGTGCTCGAGGGAGACGTCGGGCTGAGATCGGGACGCGAGCCGTCCAGAGACCGTTACACCTGATCCGGGTAATGCCGGCGAAGGAAGGAGGTGGGATGAAAACCCTCGGGGTCGTCGGCGGCGCTGTCATCGGCTTGTCCTGCGCGCTTTACGCTGCCGAGAATGGTTGGGAAGTAACGGTTTTCGAACCCGACGAAAGTTCTGCGGCGTCGCGTGTCGCGGCGGGCATGCTGGGCATCGCAGGGGAGAGCCGTACCGGAGAAGACACGTATCTGGCGTTCGCCGAACAGGCGATGTCCCGGTGGCCCGCCTTTCTCGAGCGGCTCGGCGACGACGGTATCGTGGCCGCGTCGTCGAGCCTGATGGTCGGCGTGGACAGCGCCGATGTGGGTGAGCTGACAATGGTCGCCGACTGGCTCGCCGGCCGCGGGCACCCGGTGAAACCGTTGACCGGCAGAGACATTCGTGCACTGGAGCCGACCGTCTCACCCCGGATCCGCAGCGGTTTCTGTGCCTCCGGCGAGCTCGCGGTGGACAATCGACGGCTGCTGCAGGTGCTGTCGGATCGGGCTTCGGCAGCAGGGGTGCGGATCGTCCGATCGCAGGTCGCCGACCTCGCCGACGTTCCGGGAGACCAGGTAGTGCTGGCGGCAGGTGTGGGCTCTGCGAGGTTGTGGCCGGGCCTGGGTGTCTATCCGTCGAAGGGCGAGATCTTGCGGTTGGGCTGGGCGGCGGGAGCGCTGCCGCCACCGGAACATGTTGTTCGCGGCCGGATCAACGGACGAGCCGTCTACGTCGTGCCGCGCCACGATGGAGTCGTGGTGGGGGCCACGCAGTACGACGGCGGCGACGACCGGTTGCCCGGCGCGGGCGGGGTCGCGGATCTGTTGAGCGACGCCATCGAACTCATGCCGCCACTGAGGGAGTACCGGTTGCTCTCTGCGGAGGCCGGTCTGCGCCCGGCCACACCGGACGGGATGCCGCTGATAGGCCGTCTGGATGAACGCACCGTGGTGGCCACCGGGCACGGCCGCAACGGCATCCTGATGAGCGCCATCACCGCGGAATTGATCACAGAGGTGCTGGCGGGCAGGACCATTGACAATCCGTCGATCGATGCAGGGAGAAGACGGTCATGAACGTGATGGTGAACGGCGAACTCACCGCGATTCCGGAGGGTGCGACGGTGCGGTCGCTGCTGGGACAGCTCGACCTACCCGATACCGGTGTCGCCATCGCCATCGACGACACGGTACGCCCGCAGTCGTCGTGGGATTCGGAGCTCGGCCCGTGTGAACGCATCGAGATCCTCACGGCGGTACAGGGTGGTTGAGGCAGCGGAGCAGAGCTCGATCGGTATGGTCGACGCGCTGGTCATCGGGGACCGAGAGTTGTCGTCGCGGTTGATCACCGGCACCGGCGGAGCGGCGAATCTGGCTGTTCTGGAGGAGGCATTGGTCGCCTCGGGCACAGAACTGACGACGGTGGCGATGCGCCGCGTCGACTCAGGTGGCCGCACCGGGGTCCTCGACCTGTTGCGGCGCTTGAACATCGATGTCCTGCCCAACACTGCCGGGTGCCGATCGGCGGCTGAAGCGGTCCTCACGGCACAACTGGCACGCGAGGCACTCGGAACCAACTGGGTCAAGGTCGAGGTCATCGGTGACGAGCGGACGCTGTTGCCCGACGGTGTGGAACTGGTGGAGGCCACCACCCGGTTGGTGGACGACGGGTTCGTGGTGCTGCCCTACTCGAACGACGACCCGATCCTGGCGCGCCGGCTCGAGGACGCGGGCGCCACGGCCGTCATGCCGCTGGGGTCACCGATCGGCACCGGTCTGGGCATCATCAACACCCACAACATCGAGATGATCGTCGCGGGTGCCGGTGTGCCGATCATCCTGGACGCCGGTATCGGCACCGCCAGCGACGCCGCACTCGCGATGGAACTCGGCTGTTCGGGGGTCCTGTTGGCCTCGGCGGTGACCAGGGCCGCGGATCCGCCACGGATGGCTGCGGCGATGAGGTCCGCGGTGATCGCGGGCCGGCTCGCGTACGGAGCGGGGCGGATACCCAAACGGTTCTGGGCGCAGGCGTCCTCTCCCGCGCTCGAAACGTAAGTGGTCGGGCGCAAGATCAACCGCAAGGATGAGGCGTCGGTGCGTGGTGCTCTGGCACACTGACCTCCATGATCAGTGTTCAGGGATTGACAAAGGTCTATGGAAAGAATCAGGTGGTCAGCAATCTGACCTTTGATGTGAAACCCGGTGTCGTCACCGGTTTCCTCGGGCCCAACGGGGCCGGGAAATCGACGACGATGCGCATGATTCTCGGACTGGACCGGCCCACCTCGGGTGTGGCGACCATCAACGGCGTCACGTATCAGCAGTTGAAGAACCCGTTGACGCAGGTCGGTGCGTTGCTCGACGCCAAGTGGGTCCACCCGAATCGCAGCGCCCGAAGTCACCTGCGCTGGATGGCCGCCGCGAACGGCATCCCCGCACATCGCGTCGACCAGGTGCTGAGCGATGTCGGCCTCACCGAGGTGGCGGGCAAAAAGGCAGGCGGGTTCTCGCTCGGTATGTCGCAGCGGCTCGGGATCGCCGGTGCCCTACTGGGTGATCCCGGTGTCCTGCTGTTCGACGAGCCGGTCAACGGTCTCGATCCGGAAGGCATCGTCTGGATCCGAAAGTTCATGCGGGCGTTGGCCGATCAAGGCCGGACGGTCCTGGTCTCCAGCCACCTGCTGACCGAGATGTCCCTCACCGCAGAGCATTTGGTCGTCATCGGGCGGGGTCAGCTCATCGCGAACTCGTCGGTCAAGGACTTCACCAGCAACGCACAGGTCACCGTGCGAGTGCGGAGCCCACGGCTCGGTGAGCTGCAATCCGCGCTGGCATCGGCCGGTTTGCGGTCGGTACCCCTGCCCGACGACGGCGCGGGTCCCGCGCTGAGCCTGGAGAACGTCACCACCGATCAGGTCGGTGACATCGCGGCGGCCAACGGGATCGGTCTGCACGAACTCTCGGGCAAGACCGCCTCCCTCGAAGAGGTGTTCATGTCGATGACCGCCGGTGCGGTCGAGTACCACGGCGACTCGTCGATGGCGTACAGCGCGCAGCAGCAGGCCCCGTACAGCGCCCAGCAGCCTCCGTACGGTGGTCCGCCGCCGGGTCAATCGCCGCAACAGCCGAAGCAGTTCGGGGGAGGACACGCCTGATGTTGACCAATACCATTGCAGCCGAACGAATCAAGCTGATCACCACCAGGTCGCCCTACTGGTGTGTCGGCATCGTCATCGTCTTGGGGATCGGGCTCGCCCTCATCTTCGGATTGGTGACGAACGGCGAGAGTACGAGCGCAGACACCAACGTTTCCGACTACGTGATCGGTGTCACCGGATTCGGCATCACGGTCTTGATGATCATGGCCGTGCTCGCGGTGACGAGCGAGTTCAGGTTCGGCACCATCAGGACCACCTTTCAAGCCGTGCCACAGCGGTACAACGTCCTCATCGCCAAAGCCGTCGTCTACGGAGGCCTGTCGGCGGCGATCACGTTCGTGCTGACACTCATCTCACTGCCGATGGGCAAGGCGCTCTCGGGTAGCGACGTCGACCTGCTCGGCTCACACGCCGTGCGGCTCTACTGGGGTGTCCCGGTCTACGCGTTCTTCGCGGTGCTGATCGGGCTCGGGCTCGGCGCACTGATCAGGCAGACGGCAGGTGCGATCGTGATCCTGCTGGTGTGGAGCCTGGTGTTGGAAAACGTCCTGTCGGCCATCCCGAAGGTCAGCGACGTCGCCGGACCGTTGATGCCCTTCCTCAACGCCAACCACTTCATCGACGGCCGCGAGTACGGATTCGACTGGTGGTGGAACGAATACGGATCGCTGCTGTACTTCGTGGTGATCTCCGCGCTCATCTTCGGTGCCGCCGTCTTCGTCACCGATCGCCGCGACGCCTGATCTGTCCTACACACACCCACCCGTTCCGGGCACACCCAGCAGCTGCAACACCTGGGTGTTCCTGGGGCGGGTGGTTTTGTGTTCAGACCTCGAGCCGCCACAGCGGGTTGACCGGGCCATGTCCTGCCCCGAGTGCGTAGGCCACGGACAATGACCTGGTGACCCAGGCCTTCGCGAACCGGACGGCATCAGGTACCGAGAAATCGTGCGCCAACGCGCATGTGATTGCCGCGGCCAAGGTGTCACCCGCGCCGTGATCGTGCCCGGTATCGATTCGCGGAGCGCTCAATTCGGTGAACTCGGTTCCGTCGAACAGCAGATCGGGGCTACTGGTGCTCCCTCGCAGATGTCCGCCCTTGACCAGGGCCCACTGCGTCCCGAGCGCGTGGAGTTCGCGGGCGGCAGCCTCCTGGGTCGCCCGATCGATCACTTCGATCCCGGTGATCAGCCGGACCTCGTCGAGGTTCGGGGTGATGATGGTGGCGATGGGGATCAGGCGTGTCTTGAGAGAATCCATGGCCTCGTCCGCCAGCAGCTGATCGCCGTGCATCGAGGCGCAGACCGGGTCGACGACCAACGGGATCGCGCGGCCGGCCCCGAGGCCGACCTCCGCCGCGGCGTCCACCACCGCGTCGATGATCGCCCCGGACGCAAGCATCCCGGTCTTCGCTGCCCCGATCCCGATGTCGGAGATGACGCTGCGCATCTGCGCGGCCACCACCTCGGGCGGGATCGGATGGAAACCGCTGACACCCAGGGTGTTCTGCACGGTCACCGCCGCGACGGCGACGGTGGCGTGGACCCCGCAGAGCGCCATGGTCCGCAAGTCCGCGTTGATACCGGCGCCGCCACCGGAGTCGGTCCCCGCGATGGTCATCACCCGCACCGGGGTCTGGCCCAGGGGTACGCGCGGCAGCAACGGCACAGGTGCCTCCGCGCGTCGGGCTCCGGCGTGGTCGCTCATGTCGCGGCGGCTGTATCGATCTCGGCGAGTGGCAGATACACCGTTGCTCCCTTGTCCTTGAACTCCTTCGACTTGGCCGCCATGTCAGCGGCCAGCTTGCGGTCGATGTCTTCCTGGGTGACGAGGTCGTGCTCGCGCGCGTACTCACGGACATCAGCAGAGATCCGCATCGAACAGAACTTGGGTCCACACATCGAGCAGAAATGCGCCGTCTTCGCGGGCTCGGCGGGCATGGTCTCGTCGTGGTACTCCACAGCGGTGTCCGGATCGAGCGCGAGGTTGAACTGGTCGTTCCAGCGAAACTCGAAGCGAGCCCTCGACAGAGCGTCGTCGCGTTCCTGTGCCCTGGGATGCGCTTTGGCGAGATCGGCGGCATGCGCGGCGATCTTGTAGGTGATCACGCCGACCTTGACGTCGTCGCGGTTGGGCAGACCCAGATGTTCCTTCGGCGTCACGTAACAGAGCATCGCGGTCCCGGCCTGGGCGATCATCGCTGCCCCGATCGCGGAGGTGATGTGGTCGTAGGCCGGTGCGATGTCGGTGGCCAGCGGCCCGAGCGTGTAGAAGGGCGCCTCTTCGCACAACTCTTCTTCGAGCCGTACGTTCTCGACGATCTTGTGCATCGGGACGTGCCCGGGTCCCTCGATCATCACCTGCACCCCAAAGGCTTTGGCGCGTTTCGTCAGCTCGCCGAGGGTGCGTAGCTCGGCGAATTGCGCGGCGTCGTTCGCGTCGGCGATGGAGCCGGGGCGGAGGCCGTCGCCGAGTGAGAAGGTGATGTCGTAGCGGGCGAAGATCTCACACAGCTCGTCGAAGTGTGTGTAGAGAAACGACTCCTCGTGGTGTGCCAGACACCACGCCGCCATGATCGAACCGCCGCGGGAGACGATGCCGGTGACGCGGTTCGCGGCGAGCGGAACGTATCGCAGCAGCACCCCGGCATGCACGGTCATGTAGTCGACGCCCTGCTCGGCCTGCTCGATCACGGTGTCGCGGTACATGTCCCAGGTGAGCTTCACCGGGTCGCCACCGCATTTCTCGAGTGCCTGGTAGATCGGGACCGTGCCCACCGGCACCGGCGAGTTGCGCATGATCCATTCACGGGTTGCGTGGATGTCCTTGCCGGTGGACAGATCCATGATGGTGTCGGCGCCCCATCGCGTCGCCCAGACCATCTTTTCGACCTCTTCGGCGATCGACGACGACACCGCCGAGTTGCCGATGTTGGCGTTGACCTTCACCGTGAACGCCTTGCCGATGATCATCGGCTCGGACTCCGGGTGATGGTGGTTGACGGGGATGACCGCGCGGCCCGCCGCCACCTCCGACCGTACGAATTCGGGACTCATCCGCTCGCGTGCGGCGATGTACCGCACTTCGTCCGTGATCAAACCCGCTCTGGCCCAGGCCAGTTGAGTGCTGGCGCCGTCGATGGGGGCGAGGCGGTTCCAGCTGTCGCGGGTGCGCGGCAGACCTGCCTCGAGGTCGAGATGGGGGTCTGCGTCGGTGTAGGGCCCGGACGTGTCGTACAGGTCGAGGTGCTCACCGTTCGACAGGTGGACCCGGCGTCCCGGCACCCGCAGGTGGTCGATCTGCTGGTAGGTCTTCGAACTACCCCGGATCGGTCCCGTGGTGATCGGGGTCTCGCGTTTGTCGGGTCGAGCTCCGCTCCGCTTCGTCTCGCGATTGTCGGGTCGAGCTCCGCTCCGCTTCGTCTCGCGATTGTTGGGAACAGAATTCGATACGTCGGCCATGTGCTTCTCCCTACGCCGGCATTACCCGGTCAGGTTCATCCGGTCGACGGCCGCCTGCCGTCATCTCAGCCCTCGGTTCGCGAGAGCCCCCGTGCGTGTGTGCTTACCGAACGCAGCCTACGCCAGCGTCAGGTGAGTTGTGCCACGAGTGTGCGTTTGTCGATTTTTCCCACCGCGGTGACCGGTAGTGAACGCACCACCCGCAGCTGGTCGGGTTGCTTGAACGTCGCGAGCCCGCGGTCGGCCAGAAAGGCCCTGACCGCGGGTAGGTCGGGTGCCGAGTCGTTGGTGACGATGGCCGCGCAGATCTTCTCCCCGAGGCCCGGATCGGGCAGGCCGACGACGGCGGCCTGCCGAATGTTCGGGTGAGCCAACAGGTTCTCTTCGACATCGTCGGCGGCGACGTTCTCGCCGCCGCGGACGATGGTGTCCTTGATGCGCCCGGTCACCATCAGATGTCCCGAGGCCAGCCTCCGCACCCGGTCCCCGCTGCGGTAGTAACCGTCGCCGGTGAACGAGCGCGCGTTGTGGTCCTCGGCGCGGTAGTAGCCACGAATCGTGTACGGGCCGCGGACCAGCAACTCGCCCTCAGACCCGTCGGCCACGTCGACACCGTTGTCGTCGACGATCCTCACATCGTCGAGATCGCTCATCGGCCTGCCCTGGGTGCGGGTGACGACCTCGTCGGCGTCGTCGGCCCGCGTGTAGCAGATGAGCCCTTCCGCCATGCCGAACACCTGCTGCACAGCGCCGCCGAACACGGCGTTGGCGGCGATCGCGTCGGGTTCGGCCAGCTTGGCCCCGCCGACCTGGAGGAGACGCAGTGATGAGATGTCCGCGGGCTCCCATTCGGTGGCAGCGGTCCAGACCTGGGCCAGCGCCGGCACGAGTGCGACGACGGTGACGTGATGTTTCTCGATGAGGTCGAACGTGTTGTCGGGGGACGGGTTGTCGGTGAAGACGGTGTGCCCGCCCACCGACAGGACGCCCAGCAGTCCTGGGCAGGCGAGGGGGAAGTTGTGGGCGGCGGGGAGGGCGACGAGGTAGGTGTCGTGCGCGGTCAACGCGGCGATCTCGGCGCTGCGCTGCGCGTTGAACCGGTAGTCGTTGTGGGTGCGTGCGATGAGTTTGGGTAGACCGGTGGTACCACCGGAGACGAGAAACAGGGCAGGCGCATCGGGGTCGGGTGCGGGTACGTCCCGCAGAGACTCGGCGTCACCATCGGGCAACGGGGAGAACTCGGCGGGGTCACCCGTCACGAAGATGTTCTGCACCGCGGGCTCCCGGGTGACCAGTTCGCGCGCGAGGTCGCGGTAGTCGAAGTCCTTGCTCTCGTCGTGGCAGATGTATCCGACCGCGCCGGCCGTGTGCGCGAGGTGAGCGATCTCGCTGATCCGGTGCGCGGGCAGAGTCATCACCGGGGCCATGCCGCCGCGGAGCAACCCGAACAGGTTGATCGCGAACTCCACGGAGTTCTGGTTCTGCAGGATGACGCGGTCACCCGCGCGGAGTCCGGCGTCGAGGAAACCCGCGGCGCGGGCCTGCGCGGCGCCGACGAACTCTTGATACGTCAGGGTCCGGTCGGCATCGGACACCGCAGCCGCCTGTGGACGAGTATCGGCCTGGTCCCACAGCACCCGCCACAGCGGTAGGTCCAGCCATAGACCGAGGTCGCGGTAGCGCGCGGCGGCGGGACCGGGGTGATCGGTGAAACCGCTGGTGAGATCGCCGAAAGAGGTGACGTCAGGCATGCGTTGATTCCTCGCTGGGGGGCCTACGGGGTTGGCCGGGGCCGAAGTCGGCTCCGGACCGGCGTCGCTTCGCCACAAGAGACTTGGCGCCCCGCTTTGCTTAGGCTAACCTTCAAGCTGAACTTAGCCAAGCCTAAGTGTTGCACGGTCGCGTGATGCGGTGAGCAGAGGATGTCATGAGCAAAGCATGGGCCGCGGGAGTGCCGCGATGACGGCCATCATCGACACCGAGAACAACGATCACACCCACTCCGGCGTCGTCGGCACCATGAATGCGGCGCAGGTCTGCGCTGCGTGGGCCGCAGCGGGCATCAGTTCCGACCATGTGGTCTACGAGCGTGAGAACCGATGGGTCTTCGCCGGAGGCCACCGCGCTGAGCTCACGCTCACCACCGAGACGATCACCACCATCGCCGGCGACGGAGAGACTGTCGGCGAATGGACCGGGTCACCCGCGGCCGTGATCGCGAAGGCGTTGGCGGAGTTGCCGTTCCCACATTGGCGCGTCTATGGCTGGGTGGGCTTCGATTTCTGTGCCCCGGGGCTGGGCGCCGGCCATCATCTCGCTGCGGGCAGTGTCCTCGCGCACCTCATCGTGCCGGAGTTCGAGGCCTGGATCGACAACGACGGGATACGCATCGAGGGTGCCGACACGGCCACCGAGGCGCGCCTGCGGCAGATCGCGGCGGACACCGATCACACCGATGCGGTGGTGCCGCGCCCCCTGCCGGTCCACGAGGACACCTCCGACTACCGCGCGCGGGTGGCGACCGCCGTCGCCGAGATCCACCGCGGCGACTATGAGAAGGTCATCATCTCGCGCGCGGTAGAGGTCCCGTTCGACGTCGATGTCGCGGCCACCTACGCCGAAGGTCGCCGGAACAACAACCCGGCGAGGTCGTTCCTGTTGCGACTCGGCGGCCTCGAGGCCGCCGGGTTCAGCCCGGAGCTCGTCGGCGCCGTCGATGCTGCCGGGACTCTGGTCACCGAACCGCTGGCGGGCACCCGTGCGTTCGGCCGATCGGACGAGATGGATCGGTCGGCACGTGCCGAGCTGATCTCCGACGCCAAAGAGATCGTCGAACACGCGGTGTCGGTGCGTACCTCGTTCGCGGAGGTCCAGTCCGTGGCCGTCCCCGGCACCACCGCGGTCACCGAGTTCATGGTCGTCCGCGAACGGGGAAGCGTTCAGCACCTGGCTTCGACGGTCGAAGGCACACTGGCTCCGCAGTTCGGACCGTGGGATGGACTCGAGGCGCTGTTCCCGGCGGTCACCGCGTCCGGAATCCCGAAAGCGGCTGCGGTCGACGCGATCTACCGCCTCGAGGCCACCCGCCGTGGGCTCTACTCGGGTGCGGTCCTGACCGCATCGTCGGAAGGCGAACTCGAAGCCACCTTGGCCCTGCGCACCGTCTTCCGTGAGGACGGACGTTCGTGGATCCGGGCGGGCGCGGGGATCGTGGGGCAGTCGTCCCCGGACCGTGAGTTCGAAGAGACCTGCGAGAAACTCGGCAGTGTCGCGCCGTATCTCGTCGAGCGCGAGCTGCACCACGGCCGTGAGGACAAGAGGTGAACTGTGTCGGCAGTTGTCATTGATGAATTGGTCAAGGACTACGGAGAGATCCGAGCGCTCGACCAGGTGAGCTTCGCGGTCCCTGAAGGTGCCGTGCTCGGATTGCTGGGTCCGAACGGCAGTGGCAAGACCACTGCGTTGTCGATCTTGGCGACGCTCCAGCGACCGACGGGTGGTCGCGCAACCGTCGGTGGATTCGACGTGGTCGGCGATCCCGCCCGCGTGCGGGAACTGATATCGCTGACCGGGCAGTACGCGTCGTTGGACGAATCGCTCACGGCCAGAGAGAACCTCACGATGTTCGGTCGGCTGACCGGGTTGAGCAGGCGTGGGGTCCGCGCGCGGATCGGCGAGGTGGCCCGCGACTTCGGTCTCGAGGAGTTCATCGATCGACGGATCGGCACGCTGTCCGGAGGCATGCGTCGCCGGGTCGACATCGCCTGTGCGCTGGTGACGAGGCCGCAGGTGCTGTTCTTGGACGAACCGACCACCGGACTCGATCCCCGCAGCAGGCAGTCGGTCTGGGAGACGGTCTCCACTTTGCGTACCCAGGGCATCACGGTGCTGCTCACCACCCAGTACCTCGAAGAGGCCGACCGGCTCGCCGATCAGATCGTCATGCTCGATCACGGGCACGTGGTCGCCGAGGGCACCTCCGAAACCCTGAAAGCCCGGGCGGGTGGGGCCATCTGCGAGATCAATGTGCAGGATCCGACCGATCTGAATCGCGCGCGAACGGCACTGGCCGGGCTGGCGCTGATCGAGAACGGCGACAGTACCGCCGCCACAGCGCATCCACGTCTCGGGGTGGCAGCGCCGGATGGGATGGCCACCGTCGCCGACGTCATCGCCCGCCTGCAGGACCACTCGATCGAGGTGTTCGACATCGGCCTGCGCCGACCCTCGCTCGACGAGGTGTTCTTCCGGCTGACCGGGATCGACCCCCAGCCCGTCGACAGCGCCACCGGCGATATCGGGTCGGTTGTGCCGTGAGCCTCGCCGCCCAGATCGACCGCGCGCCGGCGAGCAACGCAGCGGTGCGTACGAGCGTTCGCTTCGGGCCTGCGCTGCAGGTCCTTTCGGCTCGTTCGATCGGTTCGGCCTGGCGCGACGGTGATCTGATCTCCGGTGCACTCACCCCGGTCATCTTCTTCGTGTGCTTCTATGTTCCGCTGCACGGACAGTTCGAGCGGTCCGGCATCGACTACGCGCAGTATCTGACGCCCGTGATCCTGCTGCAGACAGGACTGTTCACCGCGATCATGGCTGCGCAGAACGCGGGCATCGACGCCGCAGCCGGCGTGCGCGACCGGCTCACGTCGTTGCCCATCTCCCGATCTGCACCCATCCTCGCCCGGATGTCGGTGGTGATCGTCATGTCGCTGGTCTCGACATCCGGCGGCCTCATCATCGGTTCCGTCTTCGGGTTCCGCTTCGATACGACGGCAGTCGGGATCGCGGTGTTCGTACTCCTGGTCGTGGTCTTCGCCCTGGCACTGAGCCTGCTCACCGACGCGCTCGGGTCCGTGATCACCAACGCGGAGAGCGTCGGACAGGCTCTGATGATCCCGCAGCTGATCCTGGTGATGCTCTCGACCGGCATCGTGCCGGCTGCGGCGTTCCCGGAGTGGGTGCAACCGGTGGTCCGCAACTCGCCGGTTTCTCAATTCGCCGACGCGCTACGGGCACTGTCCACCGGATCGGAATTCGACGCCACCGCACCGACCATCTGGGCTGTCGGCCTGCTGGTCGCCGGAGGCGTGGCCGCCGGTGTGGTCGGTCGCCGGGCGGCGAGTCGATGAGTCAGGCGCAGACGGCTTCAGTCGCTGCCACCGCATCTTCCGTCACTCGGAGCCGTGTCGGTCTCGGCACCCAGAGCACGGTGCATGCCGCGGCATTGCTGCGAGCGTGGTCCCGCGATCCTGCTGTCGTGGTGCAGGCTATCGTCTTCCCCGCATTCCTGCTCGTCATGTTCCAGCTCGTTCTCGGTGAGACCGTCACGGCGATGGGCGGTGGTGACAGCGTGTACGGCAACGTCGGG
Organism: Williamsia soli; assembly: GCF_017377795.1. Taxonomy (GTDB): domain Bacteria; phylum Actinomycetota; class Actinomycetes; order Mycobacteriales; family Mycobacteriaceae; genus Williamsia; species Williamsia soli. The sequence continues at coordinate 27,306 of NZ_JAFRDR010000007.1, forward strand.
CTCGTCGCCCTCGTGGGCACGATGTTCGGCACCGTCTCGACCGGTCTGAGTCTGACCGCCGAGCGCGAAAGCGGGCTGCTCGGGCGGCTGTGGACGTTGCCGGTGCCGCGGATCGGTTTCATCACCGGGCGGCTGCTGGCAGAGATCGTCCGTACCGGGATCGGCACGATCATCTTGTTCATGGTGGCCATCCCCATGGGATTCCGGTTCGAGCAGGGAATCGCTTTGGGGGTGGCGGCCATCGGCGTCGCGATGCTGTGTTCGCTCGGCTGGGCGGTGCTCGTGATCGCTCTCGCCACCGTCTCCTCCGGCAAACAGATCGTCACCCACCTCGGCGCGCTGTTCCTGTTGATGCTCTTCTTCAACAGCGGATTCGTCCCGGTCACCGAATATCCGGGATGGCTGCAACCGATCGTCCGATACCAGCCGATGAGTCCGGCCATCGACACGATGTCCAGCCTCACCGAGGGCGGCGCCATCGCGGCGCCCCTGGCGCTCACGCTGTTGTGGGTGGCGGGCATGACGGTGGTGTTCGGGGGATTGGCCGTCAGGGGCTATCGCAGAGCTGCGGAGAACAGCTGAAATGAGGAATACCGTCGTGACAGGACACAACGCATCGGATGCATTGGGACTGAGTCAGATCCGTGAGCAGGTTGCTGCGCAGCTCGACATCGCGGTCGACGACGTCGCGGTCGACGCAGACCTGATCGGGCTCGGCCTGGACTCGATCCGGATGATGAAGATCGCCGGCTCGTGGCGAAAACGGGGTCATGACGTGAATTTCGCCCAGTTGGCAGCGGCCCCCACCATCGCGGCCTGGGCCGAACTGATCGGGGTGGCAGCAGAGCCCACCGTCGCGGACATCGCTGCACCCCGGGTCGATTCGGCGTCGACCGAGTCGTTCCCGCTGGCGCCGATGCAGCACGCCTACTGGATCGGGCGATCGGATGGTCAGGAGCTGGGTGGGGTCGCGGCACATCTCTACGTCGAATTCGACGGGTCCGGCGTCGATCCCGAGGTGCTGCGCGCAGCGGTCGGTGCACTGGCGGCGGCGCATCCGATGCTGCGTGCGCAGATCTTGCCCGACGGTACCCAGCGGATCCTGCCGGCCCCGGGGCGCGAGGTGTTCTCCGTGGTCGACCTTCGCGATCTCGCCCGCGATGAGCTCGACCAGCGGCTCCACACGATCCGGGACACGAAATCACATCAGGTGCTGCCCATCTCGGACGGCCAGGTCTTCGACATCACGCTGTCGCTGCTGCCGCAGAACCGGACCCGGCTGCACGTGGACGTCGACATGATCGCAGGCGATGCGACGAGTTATCGCACGATGCTCGCCGACCTCGCCGCGCTGTATCACGGGGCCCGGATCCCCGCGGTCGACTTCACCTACCGTGATTATCTGACATGGCGCAGCGCCAACCCCGACCCAGCGCGTGATCGCGACCGGGACTGGTGGGCCGAGCGCCTCTCGGAATTACCTGCTGCACCGGCACTTCCCCTCATTCCGCAGTCGCAGCGTACGGACTCCGGTCACGTCGTCCGCCATCACCACTGGATCGACGCCGAGGCCAAGGAAGCGCTCGCAGCGGCCGCCCAGGAACGTGGTGTGACGATGGCGATGGCGCTTGCCTCTGTGTTTGCGGAGTCGATCGCACGCTGGTCCAGCGCCCAGCGGTTCCTGTTGAACCTGCCCCTGTTTCATCGCGAGCCGGCGCACCCCGATGTCGACCACCTCGTCGGCGACTTCACCACATCGGTGCTGCTCGACGTCGATGCCTCCGCTCCGACCACCATTGTCGATCGGGCGCGACAGATCCAGAAGACCATGCACGCCAATGGCTCGCATGCGTCGTACAGCGGTTTGGAAGTGCTTCGCGATCTCGGCAGGCAGCGGGGTGAACAGGTTCTCGCGCCTGTCGTCTACACCAGCGCCATCAATCTCGGTGAGCTCTTCTCCAGCGAGGTCGTGGCCACCTTCGGAGAACCCGAATGGATCGTGTCGCAAGGCCCCCAGGTGCTGCTCGATGCGCAGGTCACCGAATTGCGCGGCGGCTTGTTGCTGAATTGGGACGTCCGGGAATCAGCATTCTGCCCCGGCGTGATCGACGCGATGTTCGCGCACTATCGGGGCGCGGTCGACCGGTTGACCATGTCGGGTGCCGCGTGGGAGGCCGACACCACCGGTCACCTGCCGCTCGACCAGCGCGCGGTACGGGACAGCGTCAATGCCACCGACTTCCCGACCAGCGATGATGTTCTGCACGAGGGCTTCTTCCGGTGGGCACAGGCAACCCCGGATGCACCTGCAGTACGTTTCGGTGCCGACGGGATGCTGACCTATCGCGAGGTGTCCGCGCGAGCCCTGGCGGTGGCGGGGGCGTTGCGCGACGCCGGGGTACGGCAGGGACAGGCCGTCGCCGTCCAGCTGCCCAAGGGTCCTGACCAGCTCATCGCGACCCTCGGGATCCTGGCCGCCGGTGCCACATACGTCCCCGTCGGACACGACCAGCCCGCCGCCCGGCGCGCGCACATTCTCACCGCCGGTGACGTCGTGGCCTGGCTCGGCGTGGACGCGACGGCCGGGCAGCAACCGGAGGCAGTGGTGTCGCTGTCGTACTCCGATGCCGCCGGTCATCGAAATCCGCTTGCGCACGCGGTGATCCCGGATCCGGAGGTGCCGGCGTACGTCCTGTTCACCTCCGGTTCCACCGGGGTCCCGAAAGGTGTGCAGGTACCGCATCGCGCGGTGATGAACACGATCGAGGATCTGCATCATCGGTTCGGGGTCACGGCCACCGACAGCGCGCTGCTCGTGTCGAACCTCGAGTTCGACCTCTCGATCTACGACATCTTCGGACTGTGGGGGGTCGGAGGTACCGTGGTCACCCTCACCGATGCCGAACGTGCGAACCCGGACACCTGGGTCGACTTGATCGATCGGTACGCGATCACCCTGCTCGCCTGCGTCCCGAGCCTGCTCGACATGTTGCTCAATGCGACGCCGGCCGGCAGTACCGCCCTGACGTCGGTGCGAGCGGTGTTCCTCGGCGGGGACTGGGTGGGTGTGGACCTGCCCAGGCGCATGGCGGCCCTCTCCCCGGGCGTCCGCGTCGCCGGGCTGGGTGGCACAACCGAAACCGCCATCCACGCCACGATCTGTGAAACCGTCGACCCGCCCGCCCACTGGGCGGCCGTGCCCTACGGGGTGCCGCTGCACAACGTCCAGTGCAGGGTCGTGGACGCGGCGGGCAACGACTGTCCGGATTGGGTCACCGGGGAACTGTGGATCGGTGGCGCCGGTGTCGCACTCGGCTACCGGAACGATCCCGAACGGACGGCCGACCGGTTCATCCGAAAGTTCGGGCAGAACTGGTACCGCACCGGCGATCTGGCCAGGTACTGGCCGGACGGTTGCCTCGAATTCCTCGGCCGCGCAGACCATCAGGTCAAGATCCGCGGGTACCGCGTCGAACTCGGCGAGGTCGAGGGCGCCCTGCGGCTGTTGCCGGGTGTGCACCGCGCCGTCGCGTCGGTGATCACGACGGCCGCACCGAAACTGGTCGCCGCCGTCTCACCCGAGCCGGGCGTCGAACTGGATCATGACGTGGTCCTCGAAGGTCTGCGGGAATTGCTGCCCGGCTACATGATCCCCGGGCACCTGCTGATCATCGAGGTCTTCCCGATCACGAGGAACGGCAAACTCGACCGGCGGGCAGTGCAGACACAGCTCGAGTCCGGTGAGGACGAGAACGCATTCGAAGCGCCCCGGACTGCGCTCGAACGGGCGCTCGCGCAGATCGTGGGCGAGTTGCTGGGCGTCGACGTGGTGGGACGAGGTGACGATTTCTTCTCTCTCGGCGGCGATTCGGTACTGGCGACCACTTTGATCGCCCGCATCCGGGAGTGGCTGGACGCGCCCAGGGCCGGGGTCGCCGACGTGTTCTCCGGACGGACCATCGCCACGATCGCCGATCGCCTGGCGGTGTCGGACAACTCGGGCGATCGGCTCGAACGCGTCGCCGAGATGTACCTCGATGTCCTTGCGCTCGACGATGACGACCTCTCGCAATTGGTGGCGGAGTAGAAGATGACCGAAGACTCGACGACCCCGAAACCGGTGGACACGCTGCTTGTTGTCGGTGCCGGCCCCAAAGCGCTGGCGGTCGCGGCGAAGGCCGCGGTGATGCGCGATCTGGGTCTGCCGGCACCACGGGTCATTGCCGTCGATTCCCATGCGGTCGGCGGGAACTGGGAGGCGGGCGGCGGTTGGACAGACGGGCGGCACCGCCTCGGGACCAGTCCGGAGAAAGATATCGGGTTCCCCTATCGCTCCAACATCGCGCCCGGCCACAATCAGAAGATCAACGCCGCGATGATGGCGTACAGCTGGTCGTCTTTCCTGGTGGACCGCGGCACCTACGCGGAGTGGATCGACCGTGGCAGGCCCAACCCCCCTCACCACAACTGGGCGAAGTATCTCCAGTGGGTCGCCCAGAAGATCGACCTCGAATTGGTGGTGGGCACGGTGACGTCGGTGTCCTCGGACGGTGCCGGGTGGACCGTGCAGGTGACATCGGCAGATGGCACGGCACGCACCCTGCAGGCCGACGGGCTGATGATGTCGGGACCCGGTCGCAGTGACCGGGCGCTGGCCTCCCACCCGAAGGTATTGAGCATTGCCGAGTTCTGGAATCTGGCCGGCCGCAGAGAGATCCCGCCCTCATCGCGGGCTGCGGTGATCGGCGGCGGCGAGACTGCGGGGTCTGCACTCGACGAGCTCATCCGTCATGACGCGATGACGATCTCCGTGATCTCGCCGACGGCGACGATCTACACCCGCGGTGAGAGTTTCTTCGAGAACGCTCTGTTCAGCGACCCGTCGAAGTGGGCCGCGCTGAGCACCGTCGAACGCCGCGACGTCATCCGGCGGACGGACCGCGGGGTGTTCTCCGTCCGGGTACAGGAGACCCTGATCGGCGACGCCCGGGTGCATCATCTGCAGGGCAGGGTTGTCCGGGTGGCCGACCAGAACGGTTCGGTCGCCCTGACCCTGCACAACGAACTGCGTGCCGCGCAGGCACACACCTTCGACCTGGTGGTCGATGCGACCGGTGGTCAGCCTCTGTGGTTCATGGACCTGTTCGACTCGGCCACAACAGATCTGCTCGAGTTGGCGATCGGCTGGCCGCTGAATTCCGAACGTCTCGAGCTGTCCATCGGATATGACTTGGCCGTGACCGGTCTGGAACCCAAGCTGTATCTGCCGAACCTTGCCGGGTTCGCCCAGGGACCCGGATTCCCGAATCTCAGTTGCCTCGGCGAGCTCTCCAACCGCGTGCTGCGGTCGGACGACGCAAAAGCCAGGAGCGCCAGCCGTTCACAGGCCCGATCGGGGCGCCGGTGAACGGCCGCGGCGTTGTGTCAGGAACGCCTCATGGTGTGCAGCGCGATCCGACGACCGGGCCGTACGTCGAACTCCCCGAGTTCGGTGTACCCCCGCTTCTGCAACGCCCGCCGCATCCGGGTGTTGCGGTGGTCGGGGTCGACGATGATGGTGTCGCACCGGCGGTCCGCCGCGAAGATGGCGTCGGCGAGCTGTGCCATCCAGGCCGAGATGACGCCACGGTCGATGAATTCTGTTGGCCCGGTGGCGATGTGAAATCCCATGTCGCAGGGGTTGGCGTCGTACACCCGGGCGTTCTCGTCGCGGGCGGCACGGTACAACTCCACGTAGGCGACATCGGTCACCCCGGCACTGCCGACAGTGAGGTCTGCGCCGGACGGCGTCGCGTCGAACCCGTCGAGCTGCGAGACGTCGACACCGAGGATGCACGGTCGCGAGTAGTCTCCCGCCAACCGGGCCGCCGAGTCGGCGCGCCACTCCTCACGCGTCCACGGTTGCTCCCACGATTCGACCAGGTGCGGCAACGACATCCACGACGCGATGGTGTCGGGATCCGCACTGTCCGGATCGACCAGCCGGAGAGAATACGGAGTGGTGAACGTCGGGACCACCGGGGGGCCTGCCGCCCGGATGTCGTCACCGACATCGACGATTTCACGTTTGAGGACGTGCGATGTCATGTCGGGGGTGCTCCGTTCACGTGCATGGGGTCAATGAACGAAAGCCTACGTCAAGGCCTCGCGGCCTCCGCACCGCCGCCGAATATGAGGAGCACCACCCAATGTCACGTGATCTCGGATGGATCAGGCAATTCCACAAACCCGTCTCGGCTGACAATCCGCCTCTGCTGATCTTCCCGCATGCGGGAAGCGGCGCGTCGACCTACCGGGCGTTCTCCAAGCAGCTCAGCGCGGATCTCGATGTCGCGATCATCCAATACCCCGGTCGACAGGACCGCGCCCGCGAAGCACCGGCGCAGACCCTGCCTGAACTCGCCCGGGGGGCGTTCGGCGAGTTCGTGTCGTCCCGATGGAATCGACAGGTCCCGATCGCGGTCTTCGGACACAGCATGGGGGCGATCGTCGCGTTCGAATTCGTCCGGCTCGCCGAGGCCGCCGGTATCGAGGTCCGACTGCTCGGGGTCTCGGCCGCGGTCGCGCCGTCGCAGGTCGAGAATCTGCCGCCGCACCCCACAGAAGACCCCGAGTTGCTCGCCCATCTGTCGGCACTGAACGGCACCGGCGGTGACGTGTTGGCCAGTGCTGATCTGATGAGGATGGCGTTGCCGGTCATGAAGATGGACTACCGCGCGTTCGACGCATACTCCTGCGCGGCAGACGTCACCGTCGCCGCCGAGATCCAGGCGCTGGGCGGGGCCGAAGACCCCTTCATCAAACCCCGCGAACTGTACGGCTGGTCCGCACACACCACCGGGGAGAGCGGGGTGAGCGTCTTCGACGGCGGCCACTTCTATCTGGACGAGAACCGGGATCCGATCGCAGAACTCCTGGCGCCCCAGCCGTCGGTGTCCCCAACCTCGGTGTCCCAAACCTCGGTGACCCAGACCTCGATGTACCGATAGGAACCTTGACATGACCGATGACACAGCCGATCCCATCGTCATCTCCGGGATGGCCGTGGAGGCACCCGGTGGTATCGACGACCTCGGGTCGTTCTGGGACGCCCTGCGCGGCGGACACGAACTGATCGGTGCATTCCCCCGCAACCGGGACTGGGACATCGAGGAGGTCCTCGCGCTCGATCGCGTCGCCGGGTGGACGAAGGTCGCTGATGCCGGTGGGTTCCTCGACGCGGCAACCGAATTCGATCCGCTGTTCTTCGGCATCAGCCCCCGCGAGGCGGTCGCCATGGATCCGCAGCAGCGGGTGGCACTGCGGGTCGCCTGGCGTGCTCTCGAGCATGCGGGCATCAATCCCGGGGCGCTCGACGGTGAAGAGGTCGGTTGCTACATGGGCGTCTCGATCAGCGAGTACGGCCCTCGCGCCGCAGCGGTCAATGAGTTCAGCGGGCACCGCATCGCCGGTACCGCCCTCGGCGCCGCGAGCGGTCGGATCTCACACAGCCTCGGGCTCATCGGCCCCTCCGTCAGCGTCGACACCGCATGTGCGTCGTCGCTGACAGCCCTGCACCTGGCTGCGGGCGCGGTTCGCGGTGATGAGTGCGACTGGGCGATCGCCGGTGGTGTCTGCGTCATGGGTTCCCCGGCAGCCTTTTACGAGTTCTCCAAGAACAACGGTCTCGCCTCCGACGGGCACTGCCGTTCCTACGCCGCCAACGCCACCGGCACCCTGTGGGGTGAGGGCGCCGGTGTCGTCATCGTGGAGCGCGAATCCCGGGCTCGGGCCATGGGGCACCGGGTGTACGGCAGGGTCGAAGCGACCCGTATCAACCACAACGGCAAAGGCATGCCCATCGTGGTGCCCAGTGCCTCGGCACAGGAGAAACTGATCCGAAAGACGTTGCTGGCAGCCCAAATCGAACCCCGCGAGGTCGGTTTGATCGAAGGACACGGGACAGGCACCCCGCTCGGTGATCCGATGGAACTGACCGCCTTGCAGAACACCTACGGCAAGTCCGGTGCGTCTGAGGTGAAGCTCGGATCGGTCAAGTCGAACGCCGGGCACGCCCAGGCGGCATCCGGGATGTTGGGTCTGATCAAGGTGTTGCTGTGCGGCGATCACGGTCAGACGGCACCGAGCCTGTTCGCCGACGATCCCACGGACAAGGTCGACTGGGACGCTTCGGCCCTGCGTCTGGCCGACGGTCTCGATCACTGGGAGCCCACCAACGGCGTTCGATACGGCGCCGTTTCTTCCTTCGGGGTGTCCGGCACCAATGCCCACGCGATCATCGGAATGCCCGTGCCGGCTGACGTCGGTCCGCGGAGTCCGTCCCAACGTGCGAACACTGCCGCGGAGGTCTCACATGCCTAGCTACCGGTTGCCCGACGGCCGTGTCCCGGTGATCGTGTCCTCTGATTCGGCGGAGCTGTTGCGGACCGAGGCCGCATCCTTGGCCGACTACCTGCACCGGCACCCGGAGGTGACGGTCGGGGACGTGGCCTCGATGCTGATGCGCACCCGGGTCGTCCGGCGACACCGGGCGATGGTCCTGGCCACCGACACCGCGCAGCTGACCGAAGCGCTCGAAGCCCTGGCCGAGAGTGCGGACCACGCGGACGTGGTCGTCGGGAGAGGCGCAGCTGCCAAGCGCACCACCGGATTCATCTTCCCGGGTCAGGGCAGCCAGCGACCGGGGATGGGCAGGCTGTTCTACGACCTCTCGCCGGTGTTCCGCGAGTCCGTCCACAACAGCAATGCGCTCTTCGCGGAGCTGTACGACATCTCGCCTCTGGATTACCTGCTCGGAGAGGAATCCGACGAGCGCGAGGACATCCGGATCGTCCAGCCGGCGTTGCTGATGCAGATGGTCGCGCTCGCGGAGATGTGGCGATCAGCAGGAGTGGAACCGGCGACCACGGTCGGGCACAGCCAAGGCGAGATCGCTGCGGCGTACCTCTCCGGGGCGATGTCGTTGGCCGACGCCATCCACGTCGTGACCAGCCGGGCGAACCTGGTCGTCGAGTTCTCGCCGACGGGCTATTCGATGGCCGTCGTCGCCATCGACCGCGACGAATGTGAGGCGATGCTCGCCGCGAACTCCGGATGGGCCGAGCTCTCCGTCGTGAATTCACCCCACATCCTGTGCATCTCGGGTGACCGCGGCACGGTCATCGAAATGGTCGAAGCCCTGACAGCGCAGGGCAAGTTCGCCAAGGAGATCCGGGTCGACTATCCCGCGCACACATCGATAGTGGCCAAGTTCCGTACCAAGCTCGGCGAGGCGATCGGCGACAAGCTCGAGAACCAGGCGTTTCTCGAGACGGACATCGGTTGTGTCGGTGGCACGCTCGGCAAGCAGGTCACGACCGACTACCTGCTCTCCGACTATTGGTTCTGGAATCTGCGCAATCCGGTCCGGTTCGATCTCGCGGTCGGGGCGGCGATCATCGGTGGCGCCGACACGTTCATCGAGATCGCCGAACATCCGACCCTGATGCTGGCCATCGGCGAGAACATCAGCGTCACCGCACCTGATGCGACGATCCCGGTCATCGGCACCTCGCGCCGTAGCTCTGTCGACCTCTCCGAGTTCACGAGAAATCTCGCCACGGTCGCGGTCAACGACACCGGATACCGCTGGGAAGCACTGGCTGTCGCTGACGAAGCGGTCCCGCCGCCATTGCCCCTGCGAGACTTTCCGGGGGTGCAGATGAAGGCGACGTCGCTGTGGGCGTCTCACCTCGCTCCAGGCGAGAAGCCCCGTGGTGCGGCAATGACGCCCGAGTATCCGCGTCGTGTGGTCGAGACCTGGACGCGGCTGCAGCGTCGCAAGCTGGGTCCACCGCGATCCCTGCTCATCGTCGAACACGGCGATGGCCGTCCCGATTTCGCTGCAGGGCTCATGGCCACGGCCGCCGACCACGGCGCGACCGCCACCCTGTACGAGGCGGGGGTTGTCGAGGGAACGTTCGATTCGGTGGTTGTCGTGCTACCGGCCCTGCCGAGCGTCGACCTCCCGACCGCAGTGGCCGGATTGGCACAGCTCTTCGGAGACCCGCAGTGGCTGCCCGACGTCGCGAGGAGTGCCGGCGAATGCTGGCTGGTCACGGTGAACGGCGAGTCCGTCCTGCCCGACGACGAGCTCCCGCAGCTGTTCGGCGCAGGCGCCGCGGCGGGATTCCGTTGTCTCTCCGCCGAATTCCCGACCACGGTGTTCCGGCACCTGGATCTTCCGGCGGACGCGCCCGCGGGAACGGTTGTCGGTGCGTTGCACACGGCAGGCGAATCGGACCTCGCGCTGCGTGGGGGCAAGATCTACGCCAAACGACTGGTCTACGCAGAGTCCGATGCGCCCGGAACCGACCCACGGCCCGCGACCGAGGATCTGAGTCACGTCGTGATCGTCGGCGGCACCGGCAAACTAGGACTCGAGTTCTGCGAGCACTACGCACGCGCGGGTGCCGAGCGGATCACTCTGTTGAGCCGCACCGGCGCGAGTGCGGCCATCGAACCGCGACTGCGGGCGATCCGGGCGCTCGGAGATGCTGACATCGTCGTCGCCTCCTGCGACGTCGGCGAAGAGTCCTCCGTGCTCCAGTTCGCTGCGGCACACGAGAACCTTCCGGCGGGGGTGCTCGTCCATGCCGCCGTCAATTACGTCGACGCAGGACTGGACGACATCACGCCGGAGATGGTCACCGAGGCCGCCTCCTCGAAGGTGCTGGGCATCGCCAACGTGCTGCGATCGTTCCCGCTCACCGCTGACTGCCGGGTGCTGCTGTGTTCGTCGATCGCGGCGTCACTGGGCGGTCGCGGTCAGATCCTGTACGCGGTGACCAATCGGCTTCTCGATATCCTGGCCCGCACGCTGCGGGTCCAGGGCATCGACGCCTACGCGCTGCAGTGGGGACTGTGGAGTGTGCAAGGTCCGCTCGATCAGGCGGCCGTCGACAGGGTCGAGGGCGCGGGCGTCGTCCCGATGAGGCCGGCAGATGCGCTGGCAGTCGCCTTCGAGGGCAGGCAGCGTGACTCGATCATCGCCGCGGCGGATTGGGCGCAGGTGCATGCCCTGGTATCGGCGTTCGGGCATGGATCGCTGATCGAGGGGCTTGTCCCGGAACCGGTGGTGATGGCAACCCCGCCCCCGGTTGTCGCAACCGGTCCACGTGCTCCGGCCACCGAGTTGCCTGCGCTCTCGTTCGCAGAACTCGTTGTCGCCGAACTGAACCGGGTGATGGGCATCGACGGAGGCGATATCGACCGGTCGATGCCGCTGGTGGCGCTCGGACTCGACTCGCTGCAGGCCCTCGACTTCCGGAAACGGGTGAAGGCAGAACTGAACCGGGACCTTCCGATCGAGGCCATCCTTGGTGGCGCGTCGTTGGACGAGGTCGTGGCGTTGATGGACGAGCAGTCCCGGAGCCGGGTCGGCTGACAGATGGCCGGCACACCTGGACGCTAGTAAGGACAGGCTTACCATTTCGGTAACCACCGTGGTTGAATGAGCCGAACCATAATTGCGGACCAGATGTGAGTAGAAGGCAGATGCAGTGACCGGGAAACCAAGTTCAGGTGTCAACATGCCGACGGTGTTCGTCGCCGCTGGTGTGTCGGCGATCATCTCGGCCCTGATCGTCTCGATCGGCGTGGTCGGAGTCCTGTTCGCCGTCGACTCCGACAACTCCAGCGCCACGGCCGCGCAGCCGACCGTCGTCAATCTCGGTTCCGCCGCCAACCAGCAGGGGACCGCGCCGGTCGCCGGAAACGCACAGACCACGGCGCCTGCGGCTCCGGCGCCCGCGCCGACGACCCAGGCTCCCGCAGCCGCTCCGGCTCCCGCCGTGGGCGGCGGAACATCGGGAGGTGGCGGCTATGCGGCCCCGCAGTCGCAGGCCCCGGCAGCCACACAGGCACCGGCAGCGGAGACGGAACCACAGGTTGATGCACCCGCCGCGCTGTCGACGGACGAACTGAACAGCAAGCTCAAGACCGTCCTGAACGGGTCCAGTGGTCAGAAGGCAGATGAGCTCGAGGGTGGCGCCAAGGCGGTGCCGGTCGGCGAAGGTATCGGCAGCACTCTGCGTACGTTCGAGCCCGTGGGACTCAAATGGTGGATCGCCGGCCCCGTGAACGTCAGCGGCAACACGCTGACCGCCAACCTGGTGCTTCGCTCACCCGGATTCAACGACGCGACGATGGGTCTCACCTGGGTCTGGAAAGACGGCAAGTGGAAATTGTCGAACACCAGCGCCTGCGAGATCGCGGCCTACGCGCAGGTCCCCTGCTCCCTGTAACTCCCAGGGGAGATAGTTGATCTCTTCGTGGCGGCCCGACTCTGCCCACACCAGCTGAAAGATTAGTAAAGGCCGTCAGATGTCAGAAGATGTGATTGCGCGACGAAAAGAGCTGCTGCGCCGAAGGTTGCGTGAACGCGGACTGAGTGCAGAGACCGCGCCGGTACCGGTCCGGGTACCGGGCGAACGCTCGCCGCTGGCTCCCGGCCAGCAGCGGCTGTGGTTCGTCCAACACCGCGACCCGGCCGACACCACGCTCAATGTGTGTGTGGCATACCGACTCACGGGTGCTCTGGACCCGAACAAGCTGCGTGCGACGGTGAATGCGGTCGTCGAGCGACACGAGATCCTGCGCACCTCCTACGGCGTCGACGACTCGGGAACTCCGTACCAGGTCGCCGCGGCGCACGTGGACGTGCCGTGGAGCGAACACGATCTGTCCGAGCTCCCCGAGCAGGGCCGGGCCCGCCGACTCGAGGTGCTCGCACGACGACAGTTCTCTCGCTCATTCGACCTGAGCTCGGACGCGCTCCTGCGGATCAGCCTGGTGCGCACAGATGTCGACGAGTGGGCGTTCATCTTCGTGGTGCATCACATCTGTTGGGACGACGATTCTTGGGAGGTGTTCTTCGGCGAGGTGAACGCCGCCTACAACGCCGGATCCGAGCCCCAGGCCCCGACGGCACAGTTCGTCGACGTCGAGGTGCTCGGTCGACGCCTGAGCGAAGTCGACGACACGACGGGTATCGAATACTGGCGCTCGAAGTTGCGCCCGCCGCCCGAGTGGCTCGAACTCCCGGCCGAGAATGCAGGTCCCGCAGCGAAGACCGCAGGGCACGGCAGGCGCGATATCCCGTCCGAGGTGATCGACGCCGTCACCCGGTACGCGAGGGAGCAGTCGAGCACACCGTTCGCGGTGCTGCTGGCGGCGTTCAACGCTGTTGTCAATCGCTACACCGGTAGCGACGACTTCCTGGTCGCCGTACCGATCGTGGATCGCGCCGCGTCTGCGCAGTCGCTGATCGGCTACTTCGGCAACAGCCTGCTGTTGCGGTCGAGTGTGCGTCCCGACGGGACCTTCGCGGATCTGGTCGCCGCCACCCGTGACGAGGCGCTCGGCGGATTCGCGCACCAGCACATCGGGGTCGATCGCGTGGTCCGGGAGATCAACCCCGACCGTGTCAGCGGCAGCGATGGGCTCGAACACATTGTGCGACTCAGCTTCTCCACCCGAAAGAGTGCGGTCGGCTTCGCGCTGGACGACGTGCGTGCCGAGCAACTGGAGCTGACCAGTTCGGTGACCCAGCTGCCCCTCGGGCTGACTGTGGTGCTCGGCGACGACGGAGCGCATGTGGAGGCGGAATACTTCGCCGATGTACTCGACGGACGGATAGTCGACCGGATGCTCGCCGGTTACGTGGATCTGCTCCGCGGCGCCGTGGCCGAGCCGGACCGGCGGATCGGTGAGCTGGACATCCTCGGTGACGAACGGGCCGAGGTGATCGAACGATCGCTGGGCGAGCAGGTCCCCTCGGCCGCGACAACGTTGCCCGCGATGATCGAGGCCCGGGTCGCTGCGCATCCGGACCACCCTGCGGTCACCGACGATCACGTCGTGTTGACGTACCAGGACCTCAACTGTCGCGCAAATCGTCTGGCGCACTGGTTGATCGGTACGCATAGCATCGGTCCCGAGGACATCGTCGCCCTCGAGGTCGCGGCCTCGGTGGAGTTCGTCGTCGCGGCGACAGCGGTCCTCAAGGCAGGTGCGGCGTACCTGCCGATCGACCCGTCCTACCCGGGTGACCGCATCGCCTTCATGATCGAGGACGCGAATCCGAAACTCGTACTGGGCGCAGCCGAACTCGCAGCAGCAGAGCGCGCTGCGGGCGGCCTCTCGGTTGCCGATCCCGTGGATGCGGACAGGGTGACGCCCCTGCTGCCGGAGGCGCTTGCGTACGTCATCTACACGTCGGGCTCGACCGGTAAGCCGAAAGGTGTCTCGGTACCGCACGTGGCCATCGCGGACCACCTGTCGGGTTTTCACGCTCAGTTCGGGATGACCGCGGACGACCGGCTCGTGCAGACGTCGTCGGTGAGTTTCGATGCGTCGTTGTTCGAGGTTTTCTGCACCCTGACCCTCGGCGCCACTCTTGTTGTTCCCAAACCCGATGCCCTCCAAGATATTCCGTACATGGCAGATCTGCTGGTGCGTCAGCGGGTGACGGTCATGCACATGGTCCCGTCGATGCTGAGCATGTTCCTGCTACTGCCGGGTGTGAACGAATGGACCACGCTGCGGCAGATCCCGGTCGGCGGAGAGGCGTTGCCCGGTGAGGTGGCGGACAAGTTCGGGACGGTGTTCGACGCGCAACTGCGTAACAACTACGGTCCGACCGAAGCCGTGGTGGCCGCAACGCATTACCCGGTCGATGGCCCGCAGGGTGTGCGAGTGGTCCCCATCGGGGTGCCCAACCGGAATGTGTCGGTATATCTGCTCGATCGAACACTGCAGCTTGTTCCGGCCGGAGTCGTCGGTGAGATCTACATCGGCGGTGATCAGCTTGCGCGCAGTTATCACGGCCGCCCGGCGCTGACTGCGGAACGGTTTGTCGCCGATCCGATGCGACCCGGTGGCAGGCTGTACCGCACCGGGGATCTGGCTCGGCGCAACGTCGATGGCGATATCGAGTTCGTCGGCCGAGCAGACGAGCAGGTGAAGATTCGTGGATTCCGGATCGAACTCGGTGAGGTCGAGGCCGCGCTGTCCACCCACCCGGCAGTCGCCCGTGCGCTCGTGATCGTGACCGAGGATCCCAACGTGGGACCCGCGCTGGCCGCCTACCTCGTCGGTGAGCGCGGCGCGGTGGTGGACATCGATTCGGTGCGCGAACACGCAACCGCGGTCCTGCCGGACTACATGGTGCCCAGCGCATTCGCCGTGATCGACGAGGTGCCGCTGACCGCGCACGGAAAACTGGACAGGGACGCGCTTCCGGACCCGGCCGACGCGGCGCCGCGAGTCTTCCGCGCGCCGGCGACGGGCACCGAGATCCGCGTGGCGGCGCTGTTCACGCAGCTGTTCGGCCGGGATTCCATCGGTGCCGACGATTCGTTCTTCGAACTCGGTGGGCACTCGCTGCTCGCCGCCCGCCTGGTGACGCAGATCCGTACCGAGTTCGGGGTGGACATCGACGTACGCGCGCCCTTCGACACCCCCACGGTCGCCGGTCTGGCCTCGTGGCTCGTCGCGCAGGTGCGCGATGAGTTCGGTATCGACCTCGATGCTGCTGACGACGACTACGAACCGATCGGTGGCGCAACGACACCGCAACGGCCGCCGTTGGTGAAGCGGGATCGTCCTGAACGCGTTCCCTTGTCGTACTCGCAGCTCGCGATGTGGTTCGCGCGGCGTTTCGAGGGTGCGAGTGCTGTGGGAAACATTCCCATGGCGGTGCGAATCGACGGCCCGGTGGACGCGACTGCGCTCACTGCCGCCATGGGCGATGTGGTGGCGCGCCACGAGGCCCTGCGCACGACGTTTCCCGAACACGAGGGTATTCCGTACCAACTGATCGGGCCGATCGCCTCTGTGCCGCTACCGATCACGGTGCTCGGCGGTGAGTCGGTCGCCGAATCGGAGATGGAGCTGGCCGCGCACCTCGAGGCGATCGCCCAGTACAACTTCGCAGTCGAATCCGAGCCGCTACTGCGCGCGCACCTCTTTGTGCTCGGTGACGACGCGCACGTGCTGTCGATCCTGGTGCATCACATGGTCATCGACCACTGGTCGTTCGGGGTGCTGTTGTCCGATCTCGGTATCGCCTACCGACATCGCCTCGCGCACGGGACGGGCCCTGACTGGGTGCAGCACCCGATCGAGTACGCCGATTACGCATTGTGGCAGCGTGACCTGTTCGATGGCGATGGAGCGTCGGTCGAGGTGGGTGCGGCCCAGATCGATTATTGGCGAACCACCTTGTCAGGTGCACCCGACGAGATCACCGTGGCGCCAGATCACCCACGACCGGCGGTACTCGGTAAGACGGGTGAAGTGGTGTCGTTCTCGGTGCCGGCGGAACTGCGTACCCGCCTACGGGAGATGGCCGACACGATCGGCGTCAGCGAGTTCATGGTGCTGCAATCGGCCGTCGCGACCCTGCTGCACAAGCTCGGTGGCGGCGACGACATCGCGATCGGTACGCCCGTCGCCGGCCGAACCGACGAGGTGACCACGGATCTGGTGGGACTGTTCGCGAACATGGTCGTGTTGCGCAACATCCTCGGTGGTGAACTCTCGCTCCGCGAGGTCCTGCTGCGGGGACGCGACGTCGCACTCGGTGCCTACAGCAATCAGGACGTGCCCATCGAGCGCCTGGTCGAAGCACTCAACCCGCGGCGTTCCCGTTCCCGCAATCCACTGTTCCAGGTCATGATGCATTTCCGGGACGACTACAGCGCCCCGGACAGCCAGGCGTTCACCGAATCCGGGGACACCACGCTCACTCTGCTGCCGGTGGAGTTCGAGACCTCGTTCCTGGATCTGAACATCATCTTCGCTTCACAATCAGGCGGTGGACTGGGTGCACGTCTGGTCGCCGCGGGCGATCTGTACACCCGGGAGGGTGCGGAATTACTCGCTGCGCGGCTGATGCGTGTGCTGGCGGCATTCGCCGACGACGTCGATCAACAGGTCCGGCGCATGGACGTGCAGTCGCCGGACGAACGGGAGCGGGTGCTCGGCACCTACAGTCGCGGCGCAGACGTGACTCCCGGCGCTCTTGCTGCGCGACTGAGCGCTGTTGGACGGCAGAGCCCTGATTCGGTTGCCGTGGTGCGTGGTTCGCAGTCCCTGACCTATGGGGAACTGCGGTCCGGCGATGCTGCTGGATTCGCCGACGTCCGCGAGGTGTTCGCGCGCGCGGCCGGAGGCGACGGGCCCGCCTCGACCGGTGGGCCGGATGCAGTCGACGGGCCTGTCGGCGTGCGACTGATCGCGGCGTCGCCCGCGTCGCCTGCGGGCACTGCCGAATTGCTCGCAGGACTCGCCGGGTCGGCAACAGTGGTCCTGGCAACCGATGCAGAGCGAGATGATCCGGTTGCGCTGGCACATCTCATCGCCAGGCATTCGGCCGAGCGGGTCGTCGCGGAGCCAGAGGTGTTGGCGCTCCTTGCTCATTCAGGCACATCCGTGATGCCGTCGGTACGCAGCTGGGTTGCGTCGTCGCCGGGCGGACCGGCTTCCCTGGCCGAGGTGCTCTCGGCACTGTCCGAGAGATCGACCAGTCATTACTACTATGCGCCTGCAGATTTCGGATCTGTGGCCGTGGTGGGTCAGATGGGCGGGAAGCGGTCGGGCCGTCCGGCGCCCGGGGCGTCGGTGCTGATCCTCGACCAGTCGCTGGCGCCGACACCGGTCGGTGTGTTCGGTGAGGTGTACTTGGCGGGTACGGAGACCGCCGTCGGTGAGTGGGTGTCGAATCCATACGCGCCCGGGTCGCGGTTGCTGCGTAGCGGGGATCGAGCCAAGTGGGACCACGACGGACGCCTGATTTTCGAGATCACCGCCGCGGACGTGGCAGTCGCCGGTGTCGGAGGTGGCGGGGAAGCTCCCCAGACCGCCACGGAGAAGGCGATGTGCGACCTGTTGGGGGAACTTCTCGAGATCGACGACGTGGGCCGCGACGACAACTTCTTCGCGCTCGGCGGCGACAGCGTGATCTCCATTCAGATGGCCGGGCGGGCGGCGGCCGACGGCCTGCCACTGACCCCGCAGATGATCTTCGATCATCACTCGATCGCAGAACTCGCGGCCGCCATCGACGACGCGCTCGCCAATCCGCCAGTCGAGGTGGAGGCCGC
The DNA here is from genome assembly GCF_017377795.1 of Williamsia soli. Lineage (GTDB taxonomy): Bacteria > Actinomycetota > Actinomycetes > Mycobacteriales > Mycobacteriaceae > Williamsia > Williamsia soli. The sequence continues at coordinate 45,452 of NZ_JAFRDR010000007.1, forward strand.
CGCGGAGCCGGTGACCCTCACCTATGCACCGATGAGTGCGTCCGGACTCAGCGACGACGCACTGGCCGCTCTCACGGCCAACTGGAAACCCGGATCATGACCGGAGGGGTGGTCGATCGGTCGGCGCCGCCTGCCATCGAGGATGTGCTCGCGCTCAGCCCTTTGCAGGAGGGTCTGTTCTCGCTGTCGAAGATCGCCGGTGACGATCTGGACCTGTACTCCATGCAGTTCATCGTCGAGATCAGCGGTCCGGTGGATGTGGCGTTGCTACGCCGCAGCGTCGACGTGATCTTCCAACGGCATCCGAACCTCCGGGTGTCGTTCTACGACCGCGACATCCCGACGCCCGTGCAGATCGTGCCGACGTGGGTGGACGTCCCGTGGTCCGAGCGTGACGCCGACCCCGCCGAATTCGATGCGATCGCCGAGGCGGAGCGGCGCACGAACTTCGACCTGTCCTCGGGTCCTGCGTTGCGGGTGGTCCTGGTCGACTTCGGCAACCAGCGCGGCAGCCGCAGCGACGACGCGCCGGGCCACGGGGGCCGCCGTCGATTGCTGATCACGGCGCACCACATCTTGATGGACGGCTGGGCCGTCGCGATCTTCTTCCAAGAGTTGCTCGCACTGTACGAGGCGGGCGGCGAGTCGGCCTCGTTGCCCGCGCCGCGGCCCTACCGCGACTACATCGGTTGGCTCGCTGCTCAGGATTCGGTGGCGGCGACCGACGCGTGGGCGACCTACCTCGCCCGGTTGAGTGCTCCTCTGATGCTCGCCGAAGGGGCGGTGGCGCCAGCTGATGCAGTACCGAGGCGTACTCGTGTGCAACTGGATTCGCCTGACACCACTCGGCTGATCACCTGGGCGCGCACCAACGGGATCACCATCAACACCGCGGTCCAGTTCGCCTGGGCAGTGGTGCTGGGCCGTCTCACCGACCGCCGCGACGTGGTCTTCGGAACCACGATCTCGGGTCGCCCCGATGCGTTGCCCGGCGCCGAGACGATGATCGGACTGTTCATCAACACGGTGCCTTCGGTCGTCGACATCGACCCGGCCGGAACTGTTCTCGAACTGTGTAAAAGGCTGCAACGCGAGTCGGCGACGATGCGTGAGCTCGGCTTCCTCAGCCTGTCCGCAGTGCAGCGGGCCGGCGGCCGGGGCAGTTTGTTCGACACCCTGTTCGTGTTCGAGAACGCCCCGATCGGCGCCGTGACCGAACCCATCAGCCTCGGCGACGGCACCCGATTCCTACCGGTGGCGATGGAAAGCCTCGCCCACTACCCACTGACCATTGCCGCGTACCAGCTCGGTGTCAATCTCGTGGTGATGACCGAAGCCATCGACGGCGCGTTGCCGCACCTGCCACCGGCCGAGATCGCGGAACGAATCCTGCTGGTGCTCCGGCAACTACCGGATGCAGCGGATTCAGGTCCCGATCATCTGGAGGTCCGCCTGGCTGATGAGGTCACGGGCGACGAGCTGTCGGTATCGGCACCGGACGCGGTACCGAGCGGCACCATCGCGGACATCTTCGCGCGGCAGGTGGACGCGACACCCGACGCGCCGGCGTTGACCAGCACGCTTCGCGACTACACCTATGCAGAGCTGCACGACGACGTCATGCGTCTGGCGAATGAGCTGGTCGGCCGCGGTGTCGGTCCTGAGTCGGTGGTGGCGGTGGCCCTCGACAGATCTGCCGAATCGATCGTGACGATCTTCGCGGCGTTGTCCGCCGGTGCCGCCTACGTCCCGATCGATCTGTCGCTCCCGGCACCCCGGATCAGTTCGATTCTGCAACAATCGAATCCGAGGATCATCGTCACCGCGGGCCCACACATCGACCTGCTCGAGGCGGCCGGTGCGGGTCGTACGCAGCGCCTGGTCCTGGACGACCCGGCGACGTCTGCGGCACTCGGTGTCCAGTCGACGTCACGCCCGAAAGGTGTTGCGACGCCCGACCTTGCCGCCTATCTCATCTTCACGTCGGGTTCGACCGGTGAGCCGAAGGGTGTCATCGGTACGAATGGCGCAGTCGCAAGCTATTTCGTGGACCACCGCGATCACGTTTATGCGCCGGCCACGGCCCGGCTCGGCCGGAAACTCCGGATCGCGCATGCCTGGTCGCTGAGTTTCGATGCGTCCTGGCAGCCGATGATCGGATTGCTCGACGGGCACAGCGTGCACCTGTTCGACGGAGCGCAGATGCGTGATGCGGAGCAACTCGTGTCCGGTCTGGTCGCCCACCGGATCGACATGATCGACACCTCGCCGTCGATGTTCGGTCAACTCGCTGCCGCGGGCATTCTCGGGAGGCCGGAGGCGGAGCTCGACGGCACGACTGGCGCGCGATTGTCGGTGCTGGCACTCGGTGGGGAAGCGATCAGTCAGGCTCTGTGGCAACAGTTACAGGCATTCGAGGATGTCGACGTCTACAACTGTTACGGCCCGACCGAGACCACCGTGGAGGCGCTGGTCGCCCCGATAGCCGACTCTGATGTCCCGACGGTCGGTATCCCTGCCGATCGCATGACCGCCCATGTCCTGGATTCCAGGTTGCGCCCGGTACCGCGCGGCGTCGTCGGCGAACTGTACCTGGCCGGAGCCCAGGTCACCAGAGGCTATGTGGGACAACCGGGTGTGACCGCAGGGCGCTTCGTCGCCGATCCCGCCGCGCGCGGTGGCCGGATGTACCGGACGGGCGATCTGGTCCGACATCTCCCAGACGGAAACCTCACGTTCCTCGGACGTGCCGACAGCCAGGTGAAGATCCGCGGTTTCCGGATCGAGATCGGCGAGATCGAAACGGCGATGCGCCGGTTGCCCGGGGTCGAGACCGCCGCGGTCGTGGTGTTGCGGCGTCCGACGGGTGCGACCCTGGTCGGGTTCGTGGTCGGGGTGAGCGTGCCTGTCGCGCAGGCACGTTCGGCCCTGGCCGAGACACTGCCGACCCACATGCTGCCCGCCCGGGTGCTGACCGTGCCGGCGTTGCCGATGACCTCGAACGGCAAATTGGACGAGGCGGCGCTGATGACACTGGCGCGGGAGGCCCTGGCCGGTTCGTCGGGACAACAAGCGCAACCGGCGACGGACACAGAACGTCTGCTGTGCATGGTGTTCGGTGAGCTGGTGGACGGTCCGGCTCCTGGTGTCGACGAAGACTTCTTCGACCTCGGTATGGACAGCATCGTGGCCATGTCCCTGGTGAACTTGTTGCGACGGCAGGACGTTCAGGTGAGTCCGCGCCTCGTGCTGGCGAATCCGTCGGTACGGACCCTGGCTGCGGCGATCGACAACGGCGTGTTCGTGGGATCCGACGACGAAGGCGAACACGGCGGTCCGGGTGAGGTCGTCGCGCTGCCGGTTGTCCGCTGGATGTACGACTTCGGGCGGTTCCGGCGGTTCACGCAGACCACCCTCATCGCCCTGCCGAAGGGGTTGTCCGACGCCGAACTCGAAGCGACGCTGCAGGCGATCCTGGATTCTCACGACATGCTGCGGTCGCAGTTGCAGGACACCGGGACCGGGTATCAGCTGATCACCAGGACCGTCGGGTCGGTGCGTGCGACCGACATCCTGACCACGGTGTCGGTCGGTGACGACCTTGCGGCCGGCGTGTACCGTGCAGCGCCGACCGCGATGGACCGCATCGATCCGATGGCCGGGACCATGGTCGCCGCGGTGCGCCTGGTCGGAGGTGGCGATGACGAGGGTGATGTCCTCCTTCTCGCGATCCACCACCTCGCCACCGATGCGGTGTCGTGGCACGTGCTGTTCGGAGACCTCGCCGAGTGCGGTCGGCAGCTGAGGTCCGGGACCCTGCCCACCCTCGGGTCGGAGTCCACGTCGTACCGGCGGTTCTCGCACCTGCTGGCCGAACGCAGCGGCACAGCGGAGGTGCTCGAGCAGCGTCCGTATTGGGCCGTACAGGTCGGCGGGCCGGACCCGATCATCGGTGCGCGAGCGGTGAATCCGGACGGCGACACCTGGACCTCGCTCCGCACCACAGCAGCGCACACGTCCGTCGATCAGACCGCGGCCGTTCTCGCATTACTCGGCGGAGCGATCGGGATGAGGGAGTTCCTGCTCACCGCGCTCACGCTGACGATCAACACCTGGCGCACCGTCAACGGCCAGGACAAGTCGGCCGGCGCCTTCATCGCCCTGGAAGGCCATGGGCGCGAAGACGAGACCGTCGGTGTGGGTGTCGACACGTCACAGACCGTGGGCTGGTTCACGAGCGTGTTCCCGGTCCGCCTCGGTGCCGGCGCTGATGCAGTGGACCTCGACGTCGCGGCCAGAGAACCGGAATCCGTTCGTGCGCTGATCGATTCGGTGACAGAACACATCGCGGGTATACCCAACCGGGGACTCGACTACGGTCTGCTGCGGCATTTCGAGCGGGTGCCTGAACTGGTCGCGTCGACCGATCCGCAGGTGGAGTTCAACTATCTCGGCCGGTTCGACCTCAGCTCCGCCGGGGCCTCCGACACACCCGAGCCATGGGCACCCATCACCGATCTCGACCTCAACGACCGGCTCCCGACAGCGCCAGAGCCCGAGCTTCCGCTGCGGTACGCACTGGACGTGGTCTCGGTGGTGCGTGGCACACCCCTGGGACCGCAACTGGTCACGAGCTGGCGGTGGAGTGACCAGCTCATGGTGGAGGCGGACGCAGACCGGTTGGCCGAGATCTGGCAGCGTGCGCTGTCCGCCGTGGCTGCCGCACTCTAGCGCTCCGCCGGAACCGGAGGATTCGGGTCTTCGTCCGGCTTTGGCGACGTCCTCCGTCTGCAACGGGAGGACCTGCGCGGAGTCGGAGGAATTGTCGCGTCCTCCGACGTCGGGATCGGTCATACTCATCCCATGATCTACGGCGTCCTGGCCGCACTTTTCGCCTGCATCGCGTACGGCACCTCGTCGGTGTTGCAGGCCTACGGTGCCCGCAAGTCCAAGGGCGACGCCCTCTCGCGCGGCGAGACCGCGGGCCTGGAGACCGCGACGGGTGGGCCGACGTTGCGAGCGACGATGGCTGCGGTCCTCACCACGGCCTTCATCGCCGGTACCTGCCTCGACGTCGTCGGGTTCGCGGGCAACGCCGTGGGCTCGCGCTTGGCGCCGCTGTTCTTGTCGCAGACCATCGTCAGCGCGTACCTGGTGGTCACGGCGATCCTCGGGATCTTCGTCCTCGGCATCACGTTGCTGCCCCGCGACTGGATCGCGATCGGTGCGGTGGTCGCGGCCCTGTGCGCGATCGGGCTGTCGGCGGATCAGGACGGCCACGGACACGACGGCACCTGGTTCCACTGGGGTGTGCTGATCGCGGCGGTCGTGTTGTTCGCGATCTCGTCGGCACTCGTCCGGTGGCTCGGATCCCGCGCCGCCATCGCTGCCGGACTGTGTGCCGGTGCGATGTTCGGCGTGGTCGCGGTGTCGGTGCGCATCCTGCACGGCATCTCCGACTTCGACATCGTCGAGATCCTCAGCGACCCGGCCGCATACGCCATCGCGCTCGCCGGGGTCGGTGGTTATTACCTCAACACAGTTGCGCTGCAACTCGGTTCGGTGAACTCGGCAACGGCCGCGGTGGTGGTCGGCGAGACGGTCATCCCGTCGATCATCGGCATCATCTGGCTCGGCGACGATGCGCTACCCGGTCGCACCTGGCTGGCAGTGGTCGGTTTCGTGGTCGCGGTGGCCGGTGCGATGGTCATCGCCTGGTCGGGAGCCGCCCAGGCGGCCAACGAGGCAGAGGCCGGTGTGGATGCGAGGACCTGACCTCTCGGTGACGGTCGTTCAGCGTTTCGGGGGTGCCGAGTACGAGGCTGCCCAGCGCGCATTCGGTCAGCTCGTCGACACCGGCGAGTTCGGCGAAAGCCGCGGTGTCGCAGTAGCCCTGGGCGACGGTACCCAGCCCCATGTCGGTGGCGACCAACGACATCGTCTGCGTGAGCACCCCGACATGTTTGAGCATCACCGCGTAGGGGATCTGCTCGTAGGTCCACATGATCCGACCGACGCGGGCCGCGAAGACGAAGAGGATCTGCGGTAGTTGGCCGCCGGAGAGGGTGAGCGACGACGGGGTCAGCAACCGGCCGATCGCGGCATGCTCGATGCCGGTGACCGGACGCAGGACGTGGTCGAACGAGTCGTAGTGATACATGCCTGCAGACAATCCCTGGCATTCGCGTACAACGGGATACACCTCGAGTTCGTACAAACCCCCGCCGGATGGATACGGCCGGGACGGAAATTCCTCGGTGCCGATCACCCGCAGCTCGCGGTTGCGGTGCGTGCGATAGAGGAACTCGCCGAGCTGGTCGAGGGTCGGGGTCGAGGTGGTGTCGAAGTCGCGACACGATCTCCGATCCTCGATGGCGCTGGTGAGGGCATCCCCGGTGACGCGGAGTTCGTCGAGGTCCACGTCCTTCAGTGCGACCGCCGGACCCGGATATTCCGGCTTGCGCGCAGGTAGTGGGGGATACGAGCCCGCCGCCCACTTGGTCGGGCCGAACCGTCCCCAATCCTTGGCGCGTACACCGAAGGTGCTCTTGCGGTGAAACCACAACTCGTGGGCGCCCCAGCTACGGGTGGCGAACCCGGACTCTTCGGCGTCGTCCTGCGTGGTGAAACCCGCCCACGTCAGGTCTCGGGCGAGTTCGGCCACAACCGGGGGTACCGGCCGATCGACCCCGGGCAGCCCGGTGAGCACCGCCAGCACACCCGCGTCGTGGATCTCGATGTCGCACCACGACAACGGATGTTCGGCCACGCACCGACCGTCGACCCGATGGATCACCGTGAACTTCGAGAGCTGTTCCACGGCAGTGCACTCGTGCGAGACCGGCGGCCGGGGCGGGGGAGTGTCGAAGGGCCGCAGCGTGTACAGATCGGCGCCCGCCCACCGCATCGTGACCGTGAGCAGCCCCTGACCGACCAGTTGGTCGAGGATCCCGGTCACCGCAGGATCAGCCCCTGCACCCGGAAGTTCGCTCAGGGCCGGTCGACCCCTGCCCAGAGCTTTGAGTGTCTGCATCTGTGCCGGCGTCAGTCCGGTCAGTCGCTGCTTCGCGGGCAACAGCACCGCAACGCCTCCGGAAGCGGTCATCGCGGACGCCCCCGCACGGAAGGCGTAGGCGAACTCGTGGCCGGTCACCGGTGCTGCCGTCACTGCGCGGCGTTCTCGAATGCGGGGGTCATCTTCTCCAGTACGAACGGAAGCGACAGCGGGGACGGCTGATTGATGGCGCTGACCTCGGCAACACTGAGTTCGGCAACGGCATTCTTCTTCACCGAGGTGAGATTCGAATAGCCGGGCAATGTCTTCATCTTCTCGTTGAGGGCCGGTGAGTTGGCGGCGAGGATCATCATGTCCGACTGCAGTTCCGGGACGTTCTCGGTGGAGATCGGGAACCGTGGCTGCCCGTCGCGTTCGAAGATCTTCTGAAGCTCCGGCGCCATGGTCATGCCCATCGAGGTGAACACCTCTGCCGCGCCGTCGGCGGGATCACCGAAGACCTGGATCTGGTCGTTGCTGAGTATCCAGGCGAGTGCGAAGCTCTTGCCCTGCAATCCCGGATTGGCTTTCTTGATCCCGTCGATCTTGCTGTTGACGCCATCGATGATCTGCTGCGCCTTTTCGGGCTCCCGGAGCACGGTGCCCATGAAGACGACCATTTCCTCCCAAGGGTCCACCTGCTTGCCGGTGATGGAAGGGATTGTCGGGGCCAGCTTGCTCAGCTTGGCGAAGGTCTCTGTCTGGTCGCCGAAATCCGTCGAGACGATGAGGTCGGGATCCACGGCCGCGACCTGGCTGGCCACGTCGCGCGAGGGATCGATGGCCTCGGAGGATTCGAGTCGGTCTCCGACCCAGGGCGTCGGGGCCTTGGTCAGCAGTTCCACGTTGTCGAGGTACGCGACGGGGGTGACGCCGAAAGCCAGTGCCACATCGGTCCATTGGGTACCGATGGTGACGATGTTCTCGGGGACGCCGTTGATCGTGACCTGGCCCATCGGGGTGTTCACCTGGATGGGTGCCCCGTTGTCCTTGTCCTCGTCCGGTGAACTGCAGGCCGTGACAGCGAGAGTCAGCGCCGCGAGGAGGGCGAGCACTACGGTCAGGCGGTTGGAACGGGCTCGCATGGATCCATCTCTCTTGATCATTTCCAGTAGGCCTGGGACTTGACCGATGTCTTGGGGAGTTTGCTCCTGAGTGACTTCGTGATGTCTCTGGTGGTGTAGAACTCGCAGGCCACCCATCCGAACGCGCCCGGGGCAACCGCCAACTGTGCGGCCGTGTCGCGCAGGGCTTGTCCTTTGGTGCCGCGCTCGACCCACTCCACGGTGGTCGCGGGCGTCGCTTTCAGAGGAAGGTTCTTGTCCGATTCGTGCTGCCACTCGAGCCAGACCCGGGCAGGGACATCGCCGATCGCGTCGAGCAGGGAATTGATCGCGGGCACGGCGGCCGGATCGCCGAAGATGACGTACTCCGACGGAGCCGGGTCGGGGATCGCGAACTTCGAGCCCATGACGGTCGCGCCGATGGTCTCGCCGACGTCGGCGGCCACGGCCCAGTTCGCGGCAGGACCGTCGTGAATCGCGAACTCGATGTCGAAGGTGTCGGCCGTCTCGTCCGGGTCGACCAGGGTGTATCCGCGCTGCTGTTGCTTGTCGCCGTTCGGTATCCACAACCGGATCCACTGGGTCGGGTGGCGGTCGTGGTGACCGAGCAGTCCGCCGGCCTGGAAACTGATCCGGAGGTAACTGTCCGTGACCTGCTGTTTGCCGGTCACGGTCAGTACGTAGTCGTCTGCGCCGAGTGCCTTGAGTACCAGCCCTTGTAGTCCCCTGCTCATGACGGTGAGCTTAGCCTAAGCTCTACGCCGCGAGAATCCTCGGACAGCGCGAAGTCGGTGTACTCATTCCGGCGGGCGAGGCGTGCTCTAATGGCCCGATGCAGCAGTCGGACGATGACGACGTGACCCAGGAGATCGGTCCCTGGGAATCGGGCGAACCGCAGGAGGAAGACGCGGCGTCGGCGGGCATCAACTCTGCGACGGTGCTGGTCGCCGTGGGTGTATCGGCGATCATCGCCGCCCTGATCGTCACCGTCGGTCTCGTCGGCATCCTGCTGCTGCACAGCAACTGACCGACCGCGGGCGCATCGTCGGCTTGCGTGGGCCATGCCGGCACCGTAATTTAGTTGTAGCCCTACAACTAACTACCAATGCCTGGGGGCGCCTCCATGACGGCAGAAGTGACCACAGGTCGGATGAGCAGTGACCACCCCGGCTACAAATGGGTGGCACTGACCAACACCACGCTCGGGATGCTGCTGGTGACGGTCAACAGCTCGATTGTCATCATCTCTTTGCCGGCCATCTTTCGTGGGATCGGTCTGAACCCCCTCGAACCCGCCAACGTCAGCTACCTGCTCTGGCTGCTGATGGGGTTCTTGCTCGCGTCGGCGGTGCTGGTCGTCACCTTCGGTCGCCTCGGCGACATGTACGGACGCGTCAAGATCTACAACCTCGGATTCGTCGTCTTCAGCGTCTGTGCGGTCATGCTGTCCATCGATCCCTTCGTCGGCGACCTCGGAGCCATCTGGCTCATCGCCTTCCGAGTGATCCAGGGGGTGGGCGGTGCCATGCTGATGGCGACCTCGGCGGCCATCGTCACCGACGCGTTTCCCTCGCGACAGCGAGGAATGGCGCTGGGAATCAACATGGTTGCTGCTGTGGCCGGATCGTTCATCGGGCTGATCGTCGGTGGGCTGCTCTCGGAATGGCACTGGCGCGCGGTGTTCTGGGTGAGCGTTCCGCTCGGCATCGCCGGAACGCTGTGGAGTATCCGGTCGCTGCGAGAGGTGGGTAGCCGCAACGCGGGAAAGCTGGACTGGCCGGGCACGATCCTCTTCGGAATCGGATTGACCGTGCTGTTGACCGCCATCACGTACGGCATCCAGCCGTACGGCGACAAGGCAACCGGATGGACCAGTCCGTGGATACTCGGTGGTGTCGCCGCCGGAGTGCTGTTGCTCGTTGCCTTCTGCGTGGTCGAGACGAAGGTCGCCGACCCGATCTTCGACGTCAAGCTCTTCAAGGTCCCAGCCTTCGGTCTCGGCAACCTCGCGGGTTTGATGAACGCGATCGGCCGCGGTGGACTGCAGTTCATGCTGATCATCTGGCTGCAGGGCATCTGGCTCCCGCTGCGCGGCTACGACTTCGAGTCGACACCACTGTGGTCGGCGATATTCCTTCTGCCGTTGACGGTCGGCTTTCTGGTGAGCGGCCCGGTAGCCGGCTGGCTGTCCGACCGATACGGCGCCCGATGGTTCTCCGCGGGCGGATCGCTGATCGTGGCGGCGACGTTCATTGCGCTGCTGCTCATACCGGTCGACTTCGACTACTGGCTGTTTGCACTGCTCATCTTCCTCAACGGCGTCGGGTCCGGGCTGTTCGCATCCCCGAACACCGCGGTCATCATGTCGAGTGTCCCGGCCCGGCAGCGTGGGGCGGCATCGGGAGTGCGAGCGACCTTCATGAACTCGGGCAACGCGTTGTCGATCGGTGTCTTCTTCTCGCTGATGGTGGTCGGCCTCGCCCAGCATCTGCCGTCGGCGTTACGCGACGGGCTGATGACCCACGGCGTCTCTGCGGCAGCCGCGGGACAGACCGCAGACCTGCCACCCGTCGGGAGTCTGTTCGCGGCGTTCCTCGGGTACAACCCGATCGAAGAACTGCTCGCCGACAGCGGGGAATTGTCCCGGCCTGCGGTTGACGCCGACACCCTCACCGGCCAGAGCTTCTTCCCGCACCTGATCTCCGAACCCTTCCATGACGGCTTGGTCGTGGTGTTCGTCGCAGCCGCGGTGATGATGGTGATCGCGGCGGTGGCCTCGGCCGTGGCGCCGGTAACCTATGTGGACGACGACCTGGCGCGGACCGATGACGACGGCTCCGTCGCCGCCGCGCAACTGACGGGAAAACGGTGATGGATCTGCAGGGAGCATCGGCCGCTTCGGTGTACCGCGACCTGGCGCGGGTCGTCCGATCGCTGCGGTCGCGGACCGGTCAGAACTCCCAGCCGCTCAGCTCCCTGTCGGCGCTGTGGGTCCTCATCGACACTGCTCGACCGATCCGGCTGTCGGAACTCGCGGAGCGCGAAAACGTGACGGTACCGACGATGTCGCGCATCGTGACAGGACTCGAACGGGACGGACTCATCGCGCGGACCGCGGACCCGGACGACGGCCGGGCCAGCCTCCTGGCGGTGACCGAGGCAGGTGCCGACCTGATCAAGGGCAGCAGATCCCGCCGGGTGCAGGCCCTGGAGACGGCTCTCGAGGGTCTCGACGAGGCCGAACGTGAAGTGCTGGGCCGCACCCTGCGCAAGGTGGCCGACGAACTTGCCGAGCGCCCCGAGCAGACCTAGACTCGGCTGCGCAGCTCTACACCACGTCGATGATGACCGGCGCGTGATCGCTGGCGCCCTTGCCTTTTCGTTCCTGCCGGTCGATCTCGGCGCCGCTCACCCGGCTCGCGAGCGCCGGTGAGCACAGGCTGAAGTCGATGCGCATGCCTTCCTTGCGAGGAAAACGCAGCTGCGTGTAGTCCCAGTAGGTGTAGACCCCGGGTCCAGGAGTGTAGGGCCGCACGACGTCCGTGAAGCCCACCTCGGTCATTGCGTTGAAGGCGGCGCGCTCGGGCTCGGACGTGTGTGTCTTGTCTGCGAACAGGGCCGGATCCCACACGTCGTCGTCGGTGGGGGCGATATTCCAGTCCCCGCTGAGGACGATCTCGGCGGTGGGGTCGTCGGCGAGCCACTTGGCGGAGGTATCACGCAGTGCAGCAAGCCATTCGAGCTTGTACGTGTAATGGGGGTCGGTGAGGGTGCGGCCGTTGGGGACGTACAGGCTCCAGACCCGCACCCCGCCGCAGGTGGCACCGATCGCACGGGCCTCGATCGCGGGGTCCACCTCGGCGTCCTTGCTGAAACCGGGCTGGTTCTCGAAGCTCGACTCGATGTTCTCGAGACCGACACGGGACGCGATCGCGACGCCGTTCCACTGGCTGAAACCGACCGTGGCGAGCTCGTAGCCGGCGGCGGCGAAGCCCATCTCGGGGAACTGCTCGTTCTTGCATTTGGTTTCCTGCATGGCCAGGACGTCGATGTTTGCCCGTTCGAGCCAGTCGACGACCCGTTCGCTGCGGGCGCGGATGGAGTTGACGTTCCAGGTGGCGATGCGAAGCATGACTTCGAGTTTTTCACACTGCCTTCGCGGACGCGGGCCGCGCCCGGCAGAGGCCCGGGTCAGGGGCGTAAGCTGGTCGGATCGGGACCTATCAGGTTCCCAATCAAGGGATCGCCACATGGCCGACAAGTCGCCACGTCAAGGTATGACCAAGAAATCCGGTAAGTCCCTCAAAGAAAAACGTGCGATCAAGAAGGGGAAGGCAGACGCCGCCCCGGGCGAGACCATCTTCACCGGCAACAAGAAGCGCTGACTTGCCGAAAACCGCTGAAATACCAACTCTTTCGATCGGAATACTGGCTCACTCAGCGAAGGAGAACGAGCGACGTCTGCCCATCCACCCGCGGCATTTCGAGAAGATCAAGCACGGACTGCGCTCGTCGATCCGCCTCGAGCACGGTTACGGCGAGCACTTCGGTGTCACAGATGACGATCTGCGGCCACTCGTGGCAGGCATCGGCACGCGCTCGGAGCTCATCGCCGAGTGCGATGTGATCCTGCTGCCCAAGGTGCAGGCCGAAGACCTTCTCGAAATGCGTGTGGGGCAGACTGTTTGGGGTTGGCCGCACTGCGTGCAGGACGCCAGGCTCACCCAGGTCGCCATCGACCGGCGGCTGACCCTCATCGCCTTCGAGGCGATGAACCACTGGACTGAAGACGGCGGATTCGCGCTCCACGTGTTCCACAAGAACAACGAGCTCGCCGGATACTGCTCGGTGCTTCATGCACTGGAGTTGGCAGGGAAAACCGGTGACTACGGTCGCCGGTTGCGGGCCACCGTCATCGGATTCGGTGCCACTGCGCGCGGCGCGGTGACCGCACTGAACGCGCACGGCGTCGACGATGTGCATGTCTTGACGAACCGCGACGTAGCAGCGGTCGGTTCACCGATCCACTCGACGCAGATCGTGCAACTCGAATACGGCGATCCCCGGGACCCGCACAGCATGTGGGCCGAGACGCCGTCGGGACGACTCCCGGTCGCCGAGTTCCTGGCGGGCAACGACATCATCGTCAACTGCGTTCTGCAGAACACCGACACGCCGCTGACATTCCTCGACGAGACAGATCTGCCGGGGTTCCCGCCGGGAACCCTGATCATCGACGTCTCGTGCGATGAAGGTATGGGTTTCAGCTGGGCCCTGCCGACGACGTTCGAAGCTCCGGCATTCACCGTGGGCAACGGCGTGCTCTACTACGCGGTCGATCACAGTCCCTCATACCTGTGGGACTCGGCGACGTGGGAGATCAGCGAGGCCTTGCTGCCGCACCTGCTGTCAGTTCTGGCCGGACCGGACCAGTGGGATCAGGCGCCGACGATCTCGCGGGCGATCGAGATCCGGGAGGGTGTCGTCCAGAATCCGAGTATCCTGTCGTTCCAGCAGAGGTCAGAGACGTTTCCGCACGCGTTCCTCGAAGATCCTGTCGCCGCGGTGACCTGATCGTGCACCCGGTGACGCACCACCCGTCGCAATGTTCGGGCGGGCGGTGCGAAATCGGCCGGATTTGCGAACAGAAAGTACGAAACACGTCGGAAAAGCCGATCTAACACGACGGTTTCAGTTGCTGGCTATCGTTGCGTATGACTGAAACAGCCGCCTCCTCCGAGTACTTGGAGAAACGACAACTCCGTAAAGGCACCGCCGGGTGGGTCCTGCTCGCGGGACTTGGGGTGAGCTATGTGATCTCGGGTGATTACGCCGGCTGGAACGCGGGACTACTCGAAGGTGGCTTCGGTGGCCTGCTCATCGCCGCCGTCGTCATCGCGGCGATGTACCTCGCGATGGTCCTGGGCATGGCCGAGATGTCGTCGGCACTGCCGGCCGCGGGCGGTGGTTACACCTTCGCCCGAAGAGCGCTGGGTCCGTGGGGTGGTTTCGCCACCGGCACGGCGATACTCATCGAATACGCGATCGCGCCGGCCGCCATCGCCACCTTCATCGGCGGCTACGTCGAATCGCTCGATCTGTTCGGGATCTCCGACGGGTGGTGGGTGTACCTCGCCGTCTACGTCATCTTCATCGGAATCCATCTCGTCGGCGCCGGCGAAGCGCTGAAGGCGATGTTCGTCATCACCGCGATCGCGCTGGTCGGTCTGGTCATCTTCGGCATCGCCGCGATCAGCCACTTCGACGCCGCATTGCTCACCGACATCGCACCCGATGCGGACGCCGCGGGCTCGTCGGACTTCCTGCCGTTCGGTTACCTCGGGGTGTGGTCGGCGATTCCGTTCGCCATCTGGTTCTTCCTGGCGATCGAAGGCGTGCCGCTGGCGGCCGAAGAAGCAGAGAATCCGGAGAAGAACGTGCCGCGCGGCATCATCGCTGCGATGGGCGTCCTGTTGCTCACCGGTGCGCTGGTGCTGTTCATGGCCACCGGCGCACTTGGTGCGCAGGGCGTCGGTGAATCGGTGAATCCGCTGGTCGACGCGATCGACGGCACCGCAGCCACCGTCGTCAACTACGTCGGTCTGGCCGGACTGATCGCGAGCTTCTTCTCCATCATGTACGCGTACTCGCGGCAGCTGTTCGCGCTGTCGCGGGCCGGCTACCTTCCGCGGGCGCTCTCGGTGACCAACACTCGCAAGGCGCCCACCTGGGCGCTGATCATCCCGGGCATCATCGGGTTCGCGCTGACCTTCACCGGTGAGGGCGCGATTCTGCTGAACATGGCCGTCTTCGGTGCGGCCCTGAGTTACGTGCTGATGATGGTCAGCCACATCGTGCTGAGGGTTCGCGAGCCCGACATGCACCGGCCCTACCGCACCCCCGGTGGCATCGCCACCACCGGTTTCGCTCTGGTCATCGCGGTGGTCTCGGTGATCGCCACCTTCCTCGTGGACACGACCGCAGCGCTGTGGTGTCTGGTCGCGTTTGTCGCCTTCATGGCGTACTTCGGTCTCTACAGTCGTAAGCACCTGGTTGCGAACTCGCCTGACGAAGAGTTCGCGATGCTCGCCGCAGCCGAAAGCGATGTGGGATGAACCGACGATGAGCCGTTATCAGCACACCTTGGCTGGGACCACCTACGCCTTCGACGGCCTCGTCGAACTGATGGCAAAAGCGACACCGGCGCGCAGCGGTGACGAACTGGCGGGGTGTGCCGCCGAGTCCGATACCGAGCGGGCCGCGGCGCAGTGGGCGCTGGCCGATGTGCCGCTGACGGTGTTCCTGAACGAAGCGGTGGTTCCTTACGAGAGCGACGAGATCACCCGGTTGATCATGGATACCCATGATGTGCAGGCCTTTTCGCCGGTCAAGGCGATGACGGTCGGGGGATTGCGGGACTGGCTACTCGAGGTTGCGTCGGGCCCCGCCGATGTTGCTGCGGCCACGTTGACCGCTGTCTCGCACGGGTTGACCCCCGAGATGGTGGCGGCAGTCTGCAAGCTCATGCGCAACCAGGATCTGATCGCGGTGTCGCGGGCGGTGAGCGTGGTCTCGGCGTTTCGGACGACGATCGGGCTACCGGGCACACTCGCCACCCGGCTGCAACCGAACCATCCGACCGATGACCCGACCGGGATCGCAGCAGCGACGCTCGACGGACTGCTGCTCGGCTGCGGGGATGCGGTGATCGGGATCAATCCGGCGACCGACTCGCCGCACGCCACGTCGGAGTTGCTGCATCTGCTCGACGACATCCGGCAGCGGTACGAGATCCCGGTGCAGTCGTGTGTGCTCTCGCACGTGACGACGACGATCGGGCTGATCGAGGCGGGTGCCCCGGTGGACCTGGTGTTCCAGTCGATCGCCGGGACCGAAGGCGCGAACAAGGGTTTCGGTGTCGACATCGCCATTCTCCGAGATGGTAACGAGGCGGGGAAGTCGCTGCATCGCGGCACCGTCGGTGACAATGTCATGTACCTCGAGACGGGCCAGGGTTCGGCGTTGTCGGCAGGTGCCCACATCGGTACCGGTGGCAAGCCGGTGGATCAGCACACCCTCGAGACCCGAGCGTATGCCGTTGCGCGCGAGCTGGATCCGTTGCTGATCAACACCGTTGTCGGGTTCATCGGGCCGGAGTACCTGTTCGACGGCAAGCAGATCTTGCGCGCCGGACTCGAGGACCACTTCTGCGGCAAACTGCTGGGTCTGCCGATGGGGGTGGATGTCTGCTACACCAACCACGCAGAGGCCGATCAGGACGACATGGACAATCTGCTGACCCTGCTCGGCGTCGCGGGGGTGCCGTTCGTGATCACCGTGCCCGGTGCCGATGATGTGATGCTCGGCTACCAGAGCCTGTCGTTCCACGACGCGCTGTATGCCCGTCGCACATTGGGTTTGAAGCCGGCCCCGGAGTTCGAGGCCTGGCTCGACCGGGTGGGGATGCTCGGCGCCGATGGTCGGGTCCTGGATCTGCAACCCGAGTCGTCGCCTCTGCGCAGCCTCACCGGGCCGGTGTCCTGATGAGTGAATTGTGGGATGCCCTGCGTCTGCGGACCGCAGCACGAATCGGGTTGGGCCGCACCGGGGATTCGCTGCCGACCACTCGGGTACTGGAGTTCGCGGCGGCCCATGCTGCAGCGCGCGATGCGGTCCACCAGCCGCTCGATGCCGACGCGCTCGCCGTAGCGGTGGGTCAGCTGGAGTTGGGTTCGCCGATCGTCGTGACGAGCCAGGCAGGTGATCGGAGCGAGTACCTGCGCCGACCAGATCTGGGTCGGTCCCCGGCTGATCTGAGTGAGCTCGCGGAGGTGGATGCCGATGTGGGCTTCGTCCTCGCCGACGGACTTTCGCCGATCGCGTTGTCCGAACATGCGACCGGCCTGTTGTCCGCACTCAAAGACGTGCTTGCGCACAAATATTCGTTCGCGCCACCGGTGATCGCGACCCAGGCCCGGGTTGCCCTCGGTGATCACATCGGAGCCGCCCAGAAGGTCGGAACGTTGATCGTGATCATCGGGGAGCGCCCCGGTCTGTCGGTCGCCGACAGCGTCGGCATCTACCTGACGCACCTACCACGACCGGGACGCGCAGATTCTGAACGGAACTGCATCTCCAACATCCACCCACCCGGAGGGCTGGGCTACGCCGATGCTGCTCGGGTGTGCGCGGCCTTGATCGAGGGTGCTCGCCAATTGGGCCGCAGCGGAGTCGATCTCAAAGACAACAGTCGCGCCATCGCTGAAGGTGCCTGAAATTTCGGGGTGGACCTAGAGACCCGGGCCTTCGGCGCGCAGTGCGTCGACGTCGTCCATCGCCGATCGTAGTTTGCCCAGCCACTCCTCGGTGTGTTCGCCGACGAGTTTGACCGACCACGCGAGTGCGTCTGCCCGCGAGCGGGCGACTCCGGCGTCGACGAGCGTGTCGAGCACCTGGCGTTCTGGCTGTCGCAACCGCGTCATGACCGGAACGGCGATGTGGGTGTACAGGATTCGCTGATCGCCCACCCGGACGCCCCAGGAAACCTTGCGCGCGTATCGGGCCTGGGCCTCGTCGGCGATGGCCATCCGTTCACCGCGGGTGTCCTCGCGGAAGCGTGATGCTCGACCTTCTGCCGCGGCGGTCGCGGTGCTCTCGTCGGATTCCGGGGCAGTCAAGGTGCCGATGACGGTGATCTCGTCGCG
This sequence comes from Williamsia soli, assembly GCF_017377795.1. Classification (GTDB taxonomy): domain Bacteria; phylum Actinomycetota; class Actinomycetes; order Mycobacteriales; family Mycobacteriaceae; genus Williamsia; species Williamsia soli. The sequence continues at coordinate 63,274 of NZ_JAFRDR010000007.1, forward strand.
GTCGACGGTGACCTCTGCGGTGCCCTCGAACCAGTCGTCGGGCAGTCTGCCGGCGAACCAGCCGGATGCGTCGGACGCGTCGGGTAGTTCTGCCTGCTGCCAGCCTCCGCGGCGTCCGCCGCCTGGTCCGCGTGATCCTTTGTGTGTGCTTTTCATCTTCACTCCTTTGTAGTGATTACATGATTACACCGTTGCATTGATTCGTCACTCGAGTTCGCTGTGGGCGGAGGCCGCCGTCGCGGACAGAAGGGTCGTCTAGGGTGAAATTGTGGCCACAACCTGGGACGATTCCACCGCGGGTCTCTTACGGCTGCCATCGGGACGGACTGTCCGCGGACGAGGATTACGTCACGGGATACCCACAGGCCCCGACCCCGACTTCGGGCTGTACTTACTCGGACACGAACCGCCCGCGGTCGATTGGCCGAGCCGCTGGCTGAGGTGGCGCGACTTCTGGCTCCCGGCCGATCGCGTCGACGCGGCAGACGCGTTCCGGGAGGCGTGGTCGCGGTCGGAGGGGGAGAGGGCCGAGATCGCGTGTCTGGGCGGACGAGGGCGGACGGGTACCGCGCTGGCGTGCATCGCCGTGATCGATGGGGTGCCTGCTGCCGAAGCCGTCGCGTACGTCCGGGCTCACTATTCGCCGTCTGCGGTCGAGACACCCTGGCAGCGCCGCTACGTCGCCCGCTTTCCGTAAAAGCACACCGTTGAGTCATGTGCACACGTTGCAACGTGTGCACATGACTCAACTGTGTGCATCTGTGGTCAGGGGTATTCGACGTACCCGTAGCTGTGATGTAGACCAAAACCCATGCGGCGATACCAGTCTCGCGCGTGGGTGTTGCCGGTCTCCACCTGTAGGTAGGTGTGCGACGCGCCGTTGTGGGCGCCCCAGCTCTCCAACGCCGAGGTGACCGCCCGGCCCAGTCCTCGGCCGCGATGATCCGCCGACGTCCACAACGCTGAAAGGCCCAGCCAGACATCGTTGTCGAGTCCCGTGGTGACGGCGCCCCTGCCGATGGAGAGCAGCGCGCCCTCGTCGTCGCGGACGGTCGCGAAACCGAGCTGCCCGCCGTCGACCGCTCCGACCACGGCTGCCGCGACCGCGCGGTCTGCACCATCGCGCTGACCGACGTACGCGGCGACCCACTCGTTCGAGGGCGTCTCGTCGATCGCCACGTCCACCCCACTGTCCGACGCAGCCGATCCCACCGGCGCCACCAGGACGTCGACGTCGATCACATAGTCAGCGGGGGAGACGTGGGCACCGGGGAGCAGTCGCGTGACCGCCGCGATCCTGAGCGGCAGACCCCGAACCCGGTACCACTGGCTCAGTCGGTCCATCGTCTGCGCATCGAGTCGTGCGCCCATCTCCAACGGCACCGCGGAGTTCGCCCGGCGGGTGAAACCGCCCCCCGCCCGCGCCAGCCAACCATCGATCCATTCCGATTCGACGCCGGGCCACCCGCGCGCCGCGGCGACCTCGAGCGACCTGATCTGCGAGTTGCGCACCGGTCTGTCGGAGAGCACCTTCACCGCGACGACGAGATCCTTGGACACGACGACGCGGTCGGCGCCGCGAAGGATCACCAGGTCAGGACTCTCGCTGTCGAGCACACCGGTGACGTCGCTCAGGGTCGCCGACTCGTCGGCGCGCCAATCGGCGGGCGCCCCCGGCCCCTTCCGGAACCGCACGACCACCCGATCACCAGGTGACGGTGTCACTCGTCGTCATCCGTGACGAAGTCACTCGTCGTCATCCGTGACGAAGTCACTCGTCATCATCATCGTGTCCGAAGGGGTCGGTGTCTTCGCCTGGTTGCCAGCTCAGCCCGGGCACACCCCACCCGTTGCGTTTGATGGCCTTCTTCGCGGCGCGGGCGTTGCGGCCCATGAGCACGTCCACGTAGAGGAAGCCGTCGAGGTGACCTGTCTCGTGCTGCAGCATCCGGGCGAAGAAGTCTTTGCCCTCGATCTCGACCTTGTCGCCGTTGCGGTCGACGCCGGTGACCTTTGCCCAGTCGGCGCGGCCGGTCGGGAACTGTTCACCCGGCACCGACAGGCAGCCCTCGTCGTTGTCGTCGGGGTCGGGCATCGTCTCCGGGATCTCGGAGGTCTCCAGAACGGGGTTGATGACCTCGCCGCGCCGCCGCACGCCGCCGCGGCCGTTGCCTTCGGGGCAGTCGTACACGAAGAATCGGCGACCGACTCCGACCTGATTCGCCGCCAGTCCGACGCCGTTGGCGGCGTCCATGGTTTCGTACATGTCGTCGAGGAGCGCCACCACGTCGGCGGGGGGCTTGCCGGCCTCGTCCAGTGCGACGGATTCAGTGGGATTGTGCAGCACCGGATCACCGACGATGCGGATGGGAAGAATTGCCATGAGGGTCAGATTACTCGGCAAGCCATCGCGCGAATTCCTTTGGCGGCGTGGTTAGATGTACTGCGAACCACACTGTTGTAATTCACGCCGTTGATATCGACAAGCGACGTGTGGCGATGGGGTGGAGTAGGACCGATTCTCAAGGGAGCGAGATGGACGGCGCAACCGCGCGAGACCAGAAGCAATCCGGGCAGGCGGACAACGCGAACCAAGACCACGCAGAGCTCGGTCCAGGCGAGGTTGGGGCCGACGGGTTGACCCGGCGTGAGCACGACATCTTGGCCTTTGAGCGGCAATGGTGGAAGTACGCCGGGGCGAAAGAAGAAGCAATCAAGGAACTGTTCGGTCTGTCTGCGACTCGGTACTACCAGGTTCTCAATGCTCTGGTCGATCGTCCCGAATCGCTCGCGGCCGATCCGATGCTCGTGAAGCGGCTCCGGCGTCTGCGAGCCAGTAGGCAGAAGGCCCGGGCGGCCCGGCGTCTCGGATTCGACGTCACCTGACTCGTCCGAGAATTGTCGTGCGGTCGTCAAGTTTCGTAAGGTGGGCGCAATGACCAAGTCCGAGCCTCCACACCTGCCGTTTCGCGCGGGCGCCATGTTGCTGCTCGCGATCGCCGTGGTCTTCATCGGGCTGGGCTGGCACTCAGCCGCCACCGGTGATTCAGATCCGGAGGCAGGCCTCGAAGCGGCGCAGAGTCGTCAGCCGACATCCTCATCCTCCGAGGCGCCGACGTCGTCCAGCGCGACAACCAGTGCTTCGACCAGTACGTCGGTGGATCCGGATCGTCCTCAGGTGTGCGTGTTCAACGCCGGGGCGATCGGTGGCCTCGGCCAGACGTATGCGAGACAGGTCGAAGACCTGGGCTGGGACACTGCGACCCCGGCCAACCTGCAGTCGGCCAGCATCACCGAGAACACTGTCTTCTACAGCTCGGGCCAGCAGGACGCGGCGGAGCAGCTCGCCGAAGACCTCGGGGGCGACGTCTCGGTGGACCCCCGCCCGTCCGCGTTCGACGAGTGCCCGCGGGGGTTGCCGCTGATCGTGGTCACTCGTTGACGACTCCGGACCACGGCTCAGCTATGCGGTCGGCGGCGCCTCGAGTTCAACCAGTTATGATTTCGCTGACCTACTACCGACGGTAGAACCGGCGACACGCCCGACCACAAGGGAGCCCAACCATGGCGCAGCGCTCGCTCAAGAACTTCACCACCGTGCGGCGGACTGCTGCGTTGGTGACACCGGTCGCGGTGGCCGCGTTCCTGTTGGCAGGCTGCAGTCCCGATGAGAATCCGACCGATGCCAAAGGCACGCAGCCCAGTGTCGTCACCGGCGACCGGGCACCTGTCGACGTCGGCGGCGTCGGGCAACCGAGCGAGGGCGGCGAGGCAACGGCGACGCTGCGTCAGCCCAACGGGCAGCCTGCCGGCGAGGCGAGCTTCGAGAGCAGTGAGGGCTCGGTGATCGTGACCGTGAAGGCCGAGAACCTCGCGCCGGGCTTCCATGCGATGCATCTGCATGCGGTGGGCAAATGTGAACCCAACTCGACGGCACCCTCGGGCGGCGCGCCGGGCGACTTCCTCTCCGCCGGCAGCCACCTGCAGGTCGACGGCAACACCAGTCATCCGGCCAGCGGCGACCTGGTGTCCATCTACATCAACGAAGAGGGTAACGGCGAAACCGTCACCGCCACGGATGGTTTCGACATCCAGCAGATCCTCGAGACCGCGATCGTGATCCACGAGAAGCCCGACAATTTCGGCAACATCCCGACCAAGTACGCCCCGGCGCCGGATGAAGAGACGCTGATGACCGGGGACGCCGGCAAGCGGATCGCCTGCGGTGTGATCGAAGAGAGCTGACATAAACCGCGATCGAAGAGAGCTGACATAAACAACGTCCGTTCGATCGAGTTCAACTCCTCACCGAAGCCGACCATCGGTGTCGAGTGGGAGTTCGCGCTCGTCGACAAGGAGACGCGCGATCTGTCGAACTCGGCTGCTCGGCTCTTCGAGCGGGTCAGCGAACTCGACAACCCGAGTTCGGGCGATCGCATCCACAAGGAGTTGCTCCGGAACACGGTGGAATTGGTCACGGGCATCTGCCGCAACACCGGCGAGGCGATCGCCGACCTGTCGGAGTCGCTCGCCGTGGTCCGTGGGATCGCAGACGATATCGGCGTCGATCTCTTCGGCGCGGGTACGCACCCGTTCGCGCAGTGGTCCACTCAACAGCTCACGCCCGGGCACCGGTACGCCGAGCTGATCGAGCGGACCCAGTGGTGGGGTCGGCAGATGCTGATCTGGGGTGTGCACGTCCATGTCGGGATCAACCACCGCGACAAGGTGTTACCGATTGTCTCGTCGCTGTTGAACCAGTATCCGCATCTGCTCGCGCTGTCCGCGTCGTCGCCGATGTGGTCCGGCCAGGACACCGGGTACGCCAGCAACCGCGCGATGATGTTCCAGCAGTTGCCCACTGCCGGGCTGCCTTTCCAGTTCCAGCAGTGGAGTGAGTTCGAAGCGTTCGTCGGCGATCAGATGCACACGGGCATCATCGAGCACCTGAACGAGATCCGCTGGGACATCCGCCCCTCGCCGAACCTCGGCACCGTGGAGATCAGGGTGTGCGACGGGGTGTCCACGATCTCCGAACTCGCCGGACTGGTGGCCTTGATCCACTGCCTCGTCGTCGATCTGGACCGACGCCTGGATGCCGGGGAACAACTGCCGGTGATGGCTCCCTGGCTGGTTCAGGAAAACAAGTGGCGCGCAGCGCGTTACGGACTCGACGCGATCATCATCACCGACAGCGACTGCAACGAGCGACTGGTCACCGACGATCTGACGGACATGTTGACCCGTCTCGCACCGATCGCCAAGGATCTCGACTGCGTCGACGAACTCGCGTCCGTGGCGTGGATTCCACTTCGAGGTGGCTCGTATCAGCGACAGCGCCAAAAGTTCGCCGAGACCGGCGACATGGTCGCCGTCGTCGATTCGATCGTCACCGAGCTCGCGCGCTAGAGCCCGATGTTGGTGGGTTCTGGCGACCGCCACCAGCGGAGACACCCGCCAAAAGCCACCACGATCGGGATGGCTCAATCGCTGAACGTGCGCCTGCGCCACCACTGATCGACCTGTCCCAGTTCGGTTTCCGGCTCTGCGGCAGTCAGCCACTCACCTTCGATCCGATACCAGTTCGCGGTGGCGCCCAGTTGGCCGAGCATGGCGCAGGTGTAGAACTCCACCCGCCGGGCCATCAGATGCTCCTCCGGGAACCGTTGTTCGCGGGCATGTCCGCCGTAGTCGGTCGCCGGGTGGACGGCCGCGATCATAGTGGTGTTCGCGATCTGCGGGGTGATGGTCAGTGGCTCGTCGTTCATGTGCCACCAGGTGGAGTCGCGGACGTAATCGAGCACGTCCTCGTCGGTGATCGACTCCTCGTTGACGAGGACGCCGCCGCGACGCAGAACGCTCGCGACCCCGGCCGCATCACCCGCCCTGGCTGCGATCAGCGACTGCTGCTCGAGTTTCAGCGAGCCCTTCGACATGGTCTTGCTCGAACCGAAGTCGAGGAACGCGACACGGCCGTCGTCGGCGAGGATGACGTTGCCGGGATGGGGATCACCGCAGAACGTGGCGTCGGTGTGGATGCTGCCGCAATAGAACCGGTAGATCACCTCGCCGACCTGGTCCCGCGTCTCGACATCGAGTCCGGCGACCTCGGCGAGCCCGATGCCCGTGACGAGTTCCGTGGTGAGCACCCTGGTGCTGCAGAGGCTTTCGATCACGTCGGGGATCTGGATGAACGGATGCCCTGCGTATCGGATCGACAGCCGGCGTTGATTGTCGGCCTCGGCCTCGTAATCCAGTTCGGCGAGGATGTTGCCCGTGATCTCGCGGACAAATGACTGCGGATCGACGGTCGGCAGCAATTTCTTGTACAGCCGCAGGGCGATCGCCAGATTCTTGAGGTCGGCGCGGACCACCCGGTCGATGCCCGGATACTGCACTTTCACCGCCACCGCGCGGCCGTCGGTCAGCGTGGCGCGGTAGACCTGACCGATCGAGGCAGCGGCGATCGGTTCGGGATCGATGTCGGCGAACTCGGACATCGTCGGACCCAGCTCGTCTTCGAGCACCCCGAGCATCGTCGCGTTGGAGACGTGAGGTGCGTTGTCGCGCAGGATGGCCAGCTTCTGGTTGAACGCGCCACGCGCCGACCTCGGCACCATGTCGAGATCGAGGAGGGACAGGAATTGCCCCACCTTCATCGCGGCGCCCTTCATCGACCCGAGCACGGTGATCAGTTCGTCGGCGGCGGCCAGCGCGTCCTGTTCCGCGCGCAGGCGCCGCTCATCAGGGGAACCACCGAGTGTCACCGCCCGCGAACGGACCCGCCTGATCGCGGAGTGCGCGGCGACCTTGCCCAGTTCTCCGCCGCGGCGGAGTTGGGAGGCGGACAACTCGTCGTCGGCACTCACCGCGGGTCGACCTTCATGGGTGGGCGGATGTCATCAGTCGGTGCGCGGCGATTCGACGTCGTCGGAATCGATGAGGTCGTCGCGGATGCGTTGCTCCTGATAGGCCAGCTTGCCGACCCGGTGCGCGATGACCGGCGCCGTGAGGAGCGCGAAGATGCCCGACAGCACCAACATGCCGAAATCGATGGTGTCCCAGAGGCGGACGCCCGCGCCGAGGAGGACCAGGATCAGGCCGAGGGTCTGCGGTTTGGTGGCGGCGTGCATCCGCGTCATGGTGTCGGGAAACCGCAAGATGCCGATCGACGCGGTGAACGCCATGGTGGATCCGGTCAGCATGAGTACCGCGACCACGATGTCAGCGATCATGGTCGGCCACACCTTCGTTGTCCCGGACCCGGAATCGGGCGACCGCCACGGACCCGACAAAACTCAACAGCGACAGCGCGACGATTCCGGACACCACCGTCGAGTCCTCCGAGTAGGCGGCCCAGACGGCGAGCGAACACATGGCGACAGCCACCGCGGTGTCGAGGGCGACGAGGCGGTCCAGTGTGTTGGGTCCGATCAGCATGCGGGCGGTGGTGAGGACCGACGCGGCCAGCAACAGACCTGCCGCGATCATCCATACGTAGGCCATCAGATACCTCCACGTGGGTAATCGCCGGCGCTGAGGTCGTCGTCGATGCCGTGATAAGGGCTGGCCCGCCACTCATGGTCCCGCTCGAAGCCGCGAATGAACAGCCGCTCGATGGTTTCGATCTGCTTGTAGAAGGCCTTGACCTTCTCCGGCGAGCTCGCGTCGAACAGGTGCACGTAGAGCAGCCGACGGCTGTGATCGATCTCGACGACCATGGTGCCGGGGACGAGGTTGAGGTAGTCGACTGCGAGAGTCAGGACCATGTCCGATTTGATGGCGAGCCGGGCGCGCAATACGGCGCTCAGCGGGGGTTTGGCCGGTCGGACCGCGGCCCAGGCGACCTGTGCGCTGGAGATGAAGAACGCGGCGATGAGTCGGGCGGCCAACTCGAGGAGCGTGAGGGGATGGATGCGGCCTTCGACCGGCACCCGGGGCAGCGGCAACGCGATCAGCACCAGCAGTGCCACCCCGATTCCGGTGAAGACGTTCGCGAGATCGTAGGTGCCCCACAGCAGTACCCACACGAATGTCAGCCAGGTCACGTTCCACAGCCGGACCGCGACCTCGCGACGGTTGCCGCCGAACCACCGTTTGATCTGGATCTTGGCGCGGAACCAGAAGATGGTCCGGGCGATGTACCAGGCCAAGAAGATGACCGAGAAGCGCCAGGCGTTGACCAGCGCTGCCCGGATCGGGCCCCGCGGCGGGGGAGGCTGCGGTCGGGACTGGGTGGTGGGCTCATCGCTCATCTCACCGACCACCTCCCAGCACGGCGTCGAGGTAGATGCTGGAGTCCGTCAGGTCGGCAGCGGCCTGGTCGGTGAACTCGAAGATCGGGCCCGCCCACAGCGTCAGAATGATGCCCGCGCCGACCATCGCGATGGTCGGGATCACCATCCCGATCGGCATCCGGCCGACGTCGACACGGTCGTCGTACGCCACATCGTCGTCGTCGGCCCCGACGAGCGCGGCAGGCCCGGCGTCGGCGAGGTCGCCTTCAGGGGCGTCGGCGCGGGGACGCCAGAACGCCTTGGTCCAGACGCGGGCGACCACGTACAGGGTCAGCAGACTGGTCACGACGGACCCGGCCACGAGGGTCCAGGCCAGTACGCTGCCGTCCTGGACACCGGCTTCGATGAGCGCGACCTTGCCGATGAAACCTGAGAACGGCGGTATGCCACCGAGGTTGAGGGCCGGGATCAGGAACAGCGCGGCGAGCAGCGGACTGGCAGCCAGGCCGCCGAGTCGGCGCAGCGAGGCAGACCCCGCCTGTCGTTCGATCAGACCCACCACCAGGAACAGGGTCGTCTGCACGAGAATGTGGTGGGCCACGTAGTAGATGGCGCTCGAGAGTCCGAACTCCGTGGACAGGGCGATGCCGAAGATCATGTAACCGATATGGCTGACCAGTGTGAACGACAGCAATCGTTTGATGTCGGACTGGGCGATGGCACCGAAGATGCCCACCAGCATGGTCAGCAGTCCGGCGACTAGCAGGACCCGATCCATCGAGCCACCGGGGAACAGCAGGGTGTGCGCCCGGATGATCGCGTAGACGCCGACCTTGGTGAGCAAACCCGCGAACACTGCGGTGACCGGCGCCGGGGCGGTCGGATAGGAGTCGGGTAACCACGTCGACAGGGGGAACACCGCAGCCTTGATGCCGAACGCCACCAGCAACACGGCGTAGAGCGCGCCCTTCGTCCCATCGGGGACGTCCTCGAGGCGCACCGCCATCTCGGCGAGGTTCAGGGTCCCGGTGGCCGCGTACGCGAAGGCGATGCCCGCGAGGAACACCAGCGACGACACCATCGACACCATCACGTAGGAGACGCCCGCACGCACGCGATCGGCGCTGGCGCCGAGGGTGAGCAGCACGAAACTCGCGGCGAGGAGCACCTCGAACGAGACGAACAGATTGAACATGTCGCCGGCGAGGAACGCGTTGCAGACGCCCGTGCACAGCAGTAGATAGGTCGGCAGGAAGATCGACACCGGCTGTTCGCTGGTGCCGTCACGGATACCCTGGCCGACCGCGTAGAGCATGACGCAGAGCAGGACGGCCGTCGACACGACCAGCATCAGGGCCGAGAGCTGGTCGGCCACCAGGGTCACACCGAGCGGCCCGAGATCGCCGCCCTTGGAGTCCCAGCCCCCGATGTGCAGGGCGTACGTGCCGTCGCGATTGGTGAGGTACAGCAGCAGGCAGGCCGCGACGAAGGCGATCGTGATCGCGGACACGGTGACCAACCGCTGAAAACGGGGGTAGCGCCCCATGATCAGGGTCAGGACGGTCCCGATCATCGGGACCAGCACGGGGGTGACGATGAGGGTGGGGAACCATGCGTTCGACAGTGTCATCGCGGCGCACCCCCTTCGGTGTCCTCGTCGATCGCGGGTTGCTCGTCGGTGTCGGTCTCTCGGTCGTCGCCGAGTTCGTGGCGATCCTCGATGTCGTCGGGTTCGTCAGGATCGGGCAGCACGTCGGTCTCGTGGATCTGCGCCCGCCTGGCCCGGATCTCCTCTTGCGTCACGGGATTGCCGTCGTCATCGAACAGATCGCCGCGGATGGTGTCCGACCCGGTGATCGGGTCGTCGCTGCGGTCCCGGTCTGGGGCGTCGAAATTGCGTTGCCGCTTGACCTTCAGATCCTCGGGGTCGTCGTCCACCTCGTCGTCGGTGTTGATCATGAAGCTGCGGTAAGCGAGTGAGAGCACGAAGGCGGCCACGCCCATGGTGATGACGATCGCCGTCAAGACCATCCCCTGCGCCAGTGGATCGGCGTCGGCGCTGCGTTCGTCGGAGGTCCGGCCGATGATCGGGGGATTGCCCATCGCGCCGGCCACGGTGACGATGAGCAGGTTGATCGCGTTGCCCACCAACAGCAATCCGAGCAGCATCCTGATGAGGCTGCGCTCGAGGAGCAGATAGACACCGCAGGCGGCCATCAGGCCGACCACGATCAGCAGACCGAGGTTGATGCTCACGACGCCGCCTCCTGCGACTCGCGGCGCCGCCGGGGAGCGTCCTCGTCGAGTCGGGCGCCGAGGCTGCGCAACACGTCGAGGACGAGTCCGACCACGATCAGGTACACGCCGAGGTCGAAGAACAACGCGGTGACGAGTTTGATGTCACCGAAGATCGGCAAGGTGAACTCGATGGTCGCCGACGACAGCGCGGGCGCTCCGAGTAGGACAGACGCGACCGCGGTGCCCACCGAGAAGCCAAGGCCCACGCCGAGAATGCGTCCTGCGTCGATCGGCAGCGCCTCGCCGAGCTCGTACCGTCCGCCTGCGAGGTAGCGGAGGACCAGTGCCAGGCCCATCGTCAGCCCGCCGGCGAAGCCGCCGCCGGGCGCGTTGTGACCTGCGTAGAAGAAGTACAGCGACAGCACGATCATCGTCGGGAAGATGATCCGGGTGGTTGCCTCGAGCACCATCGACCGGTGTCGAGGGTCGCGGAAGTTGCTGCCGCGCAACCAGGTCGTCCGTTCGCCGAACTGTTGCTTCCCGTCGGCTTCGGGTCGCGGGGTGCGGGCGCGGGTGGCGTCGGCGACTCGCGGCGCCGCACCGAAGCGTCGGTGCCGGAAGACCATCGATGCCACACCGGTCGCGGCGACCAGCAGGACCGACACCTCGCCGAGGGTGTCCCAGGCGCGGATGTCGACGAGCAGGACGTTGACCGCGTTGGAGCCGTCCCCGTACTTGTATGCCGCATTGGGCAGTTCGGATGCCATCGGCACGGTGGTTCGAGCCGCGGCGGCGAAGAGGCCGACCAGGACCAGCAACGCGCCGAACGCGAGACCGAGCAAGGCACGCAGCGGCTTGAACCCGGTGGCGTGCCGCGACTCGGCTTCTGCCGGCAGCTTGCGCAGGACGAGCACGAAGATGACGAGAGTCAGTGTCTCCACGAGGAACTGGGTCAGGGCCAGGTCAGGGGCGCCGTGCAGGGCGAACAGGACGCCGCAGCTGTAACCCGTGACGCCGACCACCAGAACGGCGGCCAGGCGGTTGCGCAGCACGGCCGCTGCGATCGCGGACGCGATCATGATGCCGCCGATGACCAGCTGCACCGGCGATTCGAAACCGTTCAGTTCCAGGCGATTGCGGGCGCCGGTGAACAGGACGACCGTCGGCAGCAACACCAGGGTCACGATGATGATCCCCTGGGTCAGGGGCAGGGAACCGCGCTGGGTGTTTCGAGTCAGGTTGATGGAGATGGTGTCGGCGCCGCGTAGGACGGCGTCGTAGATCCGGTCGGCGTTACCGAGTGCAGGTTTGACGAAGCCGAGGCGGCCCAACTCGCGAACCAGGGCGAACAGCGCGGTGCCGAACACGAGGGCGATGGCGGTCAGCAGCAGCGGCAGGTTGAAGCCGTGCCAGAGTGCGAGATGGACGAGTTCTTCGGAGCCGTAGCTGGTGACGGTGTCGGCGTAGGGCTCGAACCGCTTGCCGAGCAGACCCGACAGCGGGCCGGAGGCGATGCCTGCAACGGCGAGGAAGAGTGCGGGCAGCTGGAACGCGAGGTTCGGCTTGTGCATCTTGGCGACGGCTGGGCTGGGTTCGGCCTTGCGCTTGCGCCCGAACGCACCCCAGATGAACCGGAGTGAGTAGGCGACGGTGAGGATCGATCCGAGCAGCAGGACGATCACCACGACCGGTCCCTGCCAGGCACTGAGCGCCCCGGTGTCCCAGATCTCGGCGAAGGCGGTCTCCTTGCCGACGAATCCGAGGGTGAGCGGTATCCCGGCCATGCTGGCGGCGGCCAGGGCGGCAGTGACCGCGAGCAGCGGGGCCTCTTTGCCGAGGCGGGCGAGCTTGCGCAGGTCGCGCGTACCGGTCGAGTGGTCGATGATGCCGACGACCATGAACAGCGCCGCCTTGAAGAATGCGTGGGCCACGAGCATGGCGAGCGCGGCCATTGCCACATCGGCGTCACCGATGCCCACCAGCACCATCAGGAACCCGAGCTGCGAGACGGTGCCGAAGGCCAGGACCAACTTGAGGTCGTACTCGCGCAGGGAACGGAAACCACCGAGCAGCATCGTCGCCATACCCAACCCGACGACGAGGACGTGCCACGACACCAGGTCGGAGAACGCGGGTGCGAGCCGGGCGACCAGGAAGATGCCGGCCTTCACCATCGCGGCGGCGTGCAGATATGCACTGACCGGGGTCGGTGCAGCCATGGCGCCGGGCAGCCAGAAATGGAACGGGAAGATCGCGGACTTGCTCAGCGCGCCGACGAGGATCAGCACGATCGCGACCGTCACCGACCACCCGACGGGTGGGTTCGCGATGATCTCCGACAGTGAGTACGACCCGGCGGTCTCGCCGAGCATGATGATGCCGACCAGCATCGCCAGGCCACCGGCGGTGGTCACGAGCAGGGCCTGGGTCGCGGCGCGGCGACTGGTCGCACGGACCGCGTAGAAGCCGACGAGAAGGAACGACAGGACCGTCGTCAATTCCCAGAAGATGTAGAGCACGAGCATGTTGTCGCTGCAGACGAGCCCGAACATGGCGCCTGCGAAGGCGACCATCTCCCCGCCGAAACCGGCCACCCTACGTCGCGTCTCGCTGAAGTACTCGGCGCAGTAGCAGAGGACGAGGGCACCCACCCCGAGGACGAGGACGGACATGATCGCGGCCAGGGTGTCGAATCGCAGATCGATGTTCATCTGGAGCTCGGGGACCCAGGTGATGGACTCGGTGCGGATCCCGTCTGCCTCGTCGGGCCAGTTGGCGAAGACCCAGACGAGTCCTCCGAACGGTGCGAGGGCGAGTACGTAGAAACCGCGCCGGCCCAGCCACGTGATGATCCCAGGCGCCAGCGCAGCCGTGATGGCCAAGGCGGCCAGTACTGCGATCAAGGGGCACTCCGTCGATCAGGTGGGCGGGGTGTCGGGCGCGGAGAGAGGTGGCGGCGAACTACGCACCTACCATCGGTGCGAGAAGTCGCATTGAAGTGGTTTCGCCTCACTCTCCAGGTGTCCAGTCTACCGTTAGCGCTGCTAGGTGCCGTATTCGGGTGAGGACGACCCGGCTGACACAGCTCGCCGATGCCCGTCCGATTCCCGCCAGTCGAGCCCTTCGCAGCAGGTCACGTGAGGAACCGGCAGGTGTTCCACGCACGCTCCGACATCACCACTTAGGCTGTCCTCATGAATCGGGTGCGGGTCTTGGTGATGCTCTTTTTCGCGGGTGCGATGTTGTTGGTGGGTGCGTGTGGCGGTGACGACGCGAAGTCGCCTACCGAGAGTCCCGGATCGGTGGCGCTGCCCGATGATTTTCCCGAGCAGGTACCGCTGATCGAGGGCTCGGTACTCGCTGCCGGGGGAACCGCGCAAGAAGGCTGGAACCTCACGGTGGCCGGTGCTGTGGACGCCGGTAACCCGTTCGACAACGCATCCACCCAACTCACCGACGGAGGCTTCACCGAGGAGTTCGCGCGGGAAGAGGGCGGACAGACGGTGAAGGGGTACTCCGCCGACAAGGACGGGAAGACCTACACCGTGGTGATCGGCACCACCGCGGGGTCGGCGGTCGGACCGAACTCCATCACGTACCTGGTGTCCGTACGGTGATCTGATCAGCCGCCGCGCTTGTCCGCGTACTGACGCAGGTACTCCACCTGCTCCGGATCAAGGGACGGGCGGACCTTGTCCCGGGCGACGGCCACGTCGTCGGCCGTGACGGTGGCGGCATCGATGTTGCGGCGCATCGCCGCAAGCGCGGCTTCTCGCAGCAGTGCCGCGCAGTCTGCGGCGGAGTAGCCGTCGAGGGTCTGTGCGAGCTCGTCGAGACTGATCTCCTCGGCCAGCGGTACCGACTTGCTCGAGGTCCGCAGGATGTCCCCTCTGGCCGCGGCGTCGGGTGGTGGGACGAACACGAGACGTTCGAGCCTGCCCGGACGCAGCAGCGCCGGGTCGATGAGGTCGGGCCGGTTGGTCGCCCCCAGCACCACCACATCGCGCAACGGCTCGACCCCGTCGAGTTCGGTGAGCAGTGCGGCGACCACGCGGTCTCCGACGCCGGAGTCCGACGACTGGCCGCGGCGCGGCGCCAGCGCGTCGATCTCGTCGAGGAAGATCAGGGACGGGGCGGATTCGCGGGCGCGATCGAACAGGTCGCGCACCGCCTTCTCCGAGGAACCCACCCACTTGTCCATCAACTCGGCGCCCTTGACGCTGTGCACACTGAGCTGTCCGGACGCGGCCAAGGCGCGGACCACGAACGTCTTGCCGCAGCCCGGGGGGCCGTACAGCAGCACCCCACGCGGTGGGTCGACGCCGAGGCGGGTGAAGGTGTCGGGATGACGCAGTGGCCACAGGACGGCCTCGGTGAGTGCCTGTTTGGTCTCCACCATGTCGCCGACGTCTTCGAGGGTCAGACTGCCCACCGCCACCTCTGGTGAGGCCGAACGGGAGACCGGCCGGATCACCTCGAGCGCCCCGGTCAGGTCGGACCCGATGAGCTTGGGTGGTTCGCCGTCCCTGGCGCTGCGGGCAGCTGCTCTCAACGCGGCTTCACGGGTCAGGGCTGCGAGGTCGGCAGCTACGAAACCCGGCGTCCGCGAGGCGATCTCGGCGAGATCGATGGTGTCGGTCGGGACCTTGTCGAGCAGTGCGGCCAGTAGGCCGCGACGTATCTTGTTGTCGGGCAAACCGATCGAGAGTTCGCGATCGCAGAGATCTGGATCGCGTAGCCGCCGATCGAGGTTCTCCGGGGCGGAGCTGGTGCAGATCAGCGCCACCCGGGGGGCGGTGATCGCCACCCTCAGGGCGTCGAGGATGAGAGCCGAGACGGGATCGGCCTCGGCCGGCAAGAGCGCTTCGGCGTCGCTGATCAGCAGTACGGCGCCGTTCTCGGTGGGACGAGAGACCAGTTGCTGTACCGCGGCTTTCACAGCAGCGAGGCGGCCCGATGCCTCGACCGCACCGGCGACCGGACCGTCGAGACAGATGAGTTCGCGACCTGCGCACACGGCCCTGGCGACGGTGGCCTTGCCGACACCGGGTGGGCCGGTGAGCACGACACCCAGGCGGGCCTGGGCGCCGAGGGCGGTGAGCAGTTCCGGATTGTCCAGGGCGAGCCCGAGCCATTCGGTGAGTTTGTCGACCTGCGCGTCGACGCCGACGAGTTCGTCGACCGTTCGGGGTGGCGGAGGTGGTGCTGCCGCAACGGTGGCGGCGGGGGAGGCAGGTGCAGAGGCGGACGGGCTCGCCGACGACGGTATCGGCAGTGCGGCGCTCTTGTCGGCCCAGAGCACCGCCGTATTGGGTTGCACACTCACCGGACCTGCGGGTTCCGCGCTGACCACCGTCAGCAATTCATTGGTCCAGGTGATGCCGACCGAGCGGGCCAGCGTGCGCGTCGCGTCCGACGTCGCGAAGTCGGGGCCGAGGTCGCGGGGTAACAGTGAGACCACGTCCGCGGCGGACACCACCTTGCCGAGCAGCGCGCGGCGCAGTGTCGGTTCGTCGACGGATTCGGAGGTCAGCGACGACCCTCGGACGACCACGCGAGTGGCCCCGTGTACGACGGTGGGCGAGAGGACCACGGGAGCATCGGCTTTGAGTCCGGCGTTCGACAGCGTCAGCTCGTCGAGCAGAGCGTTGCCTGTCGGAGCCGAGTCGCTGGTGGCGGCGATGACCGCGGCCGTGGTGCGGGATCCGATGACGGCGACGCCATCCCACTCGCGCAACGCCAGGGCCGCCAGTACCTCCGGATGCACCCGGACGATTCCGCGGCGGGCCTCGGCCGCGGAGAGGTTGAGTCGTGCGGTCAGCGTCAGTTGCGGCGATGCGGCGGTCACCTCAGCAAAACTACCGGCAATTGCGGAAAACCCCGGTCCATGGGAGGACTACCGGGGCGGCCCGCCCGGACGCCGCAACCCCAGACGCGCAGCCGACTTGGTCGGTCGGCCGCGACGGACCTGGCGGATCGCCCGGCGCTCGGCACGCCGCTCCCTCGGATGGAAGTCCCAGGTTTCGGGCCGGCTCGCCACCCAGCGCTTGGTGCGCCAGGCGAACGGGATGTGCGCCAGGTAGATCCCGATGGCCACGACCATGAGCAGATACGGATAGGTGAGCAGCGCAGCGGCGAACAGCGCGACCCCGATGAGCACGAGCACGAGCGCATTCGGCGGCACCGCGTAGGACTTCAGCGAGGCCGTGGGCAGCCGGCTCACGGCGAGCAGCGCCACGAACGTCATCCACCCACCGACGAAGGCGTCGGACGTCCACCAGCCGGTTCCGAACTGCTGGTCGAGGGCGATCGGCAGGATCGCGATGAGGGCGGCCGCAGGTGCGGGCACCCCGACGAAGAAGTCCTTGGTGTACTGCGGCGAATCGTCGTCGTCGATCAGGGTGTTGAACCGCGCCAGTCGCAAAACGATTGCACAGCAATAGATCAGCGACAGCAACCAGCCGACGTCGTTGCCCTGCAGCATCAGCACATACAGGGTCAGCGCCGGTGCGACGCCGAAGTTGATCGCGTCGGCGAGCGAGTCGAGTTCGGCACCGATCTTGGTGGTGGCGCCGAGCAGCCGGGCCACCCGGCCGTCGAGGCCGTCGAGCAGGGCCGCGGCCGCGATCATCGCGACGCACAGATGGATCCGGCCGTCGAGGGCGAACTTGGCTGCCGACAGGCCGGCGCAGATGGCGAGCACGGTCAGCGCCGACGGGACGAGCAGCTTGCCGGTGTTCAGGGTGCCGGAGCGGCGGGGTCTCGACCGGCGCGGTAGCGCCTGCGGAACCCGGTGGGTGGTGCGGCGAGCAGGTTCTCTCCGTACGGACTCTTTCATGTCAGATGAGCCAGCACTGTCTCCGCACCGACGGCCCGCTGGCCGACGGCGACAAGGGGGGTGGTGCCCTCGGGAAAGTAGAGGTCGACGCGGGAGCCGAACCGGATCAGACCGTAGGTGTCGCCGAGGGTGACGGCATCACCGGCGCGGGCGTCGCAGACGATCCGGCGCGCGATCAGGCCCGCGATCTGGACGACGGCGATCTCGGCGCCGGCATCGGCCCGGATCAGCATCGAATTGCGCTCATTGGCCTCGCTCGCCTCGGGCAGGTCGGCGCTCACGAAGGTGCCCGGTCGGTACTCGACGGCCTCGACCGTCCCCGCGACGGGGATGCGCTGGACGTGGACGTCGAAGATCGACAGGAAGATCGACACGCGTGGTCGGGGCGTGGCAGGCAGTCCCAGCTCGGCGGGTGGCGCGGCGTGATCGACCAGGGCGACCTGTCCGTCGGCCGGGGCCACCACCACACCCTGGGCGTTGGGTGGCACCCGATGGGGGTGGCGGAAAAATGCTGCGGTCGCCAGTGCCGCGACGGTCGCCGGGGTGCGGATCCACCCGTGCCTGCGGCCCAGGATGGCCACGGCCGCCGGCGCGGCGACAAAGGGGATTCCGCCGCGGTGTAGTGGCGGCACGGTTTCGCGGACGAGGTCGGCAAAGTGTGCCAGGCGGGTCGTCGGCTCGGATTCGGTCGGCTTGGGGCGTCTGGCCATGGGTCCCATTGTCGCAGGCGGCGTGCTCGCGTCGACCGTTGCGATCATGTCTTGTCCGAATTCGGCTCCGTGAGCTGCCACGAAGGGCAGATTTCCCTCGGTCGGCGCCCTCGGGGACGAATGTGGCGGGTGTCCGCGCACACCTCGAACCGGGTCAGTCTTCGAGCAGTAGGACCTCGATGGTGCTCCCGGCCTCGACGCGCTCGACGTCGGCCGCGATGTCGAGCAGCGCATTGGCGGACGCCATGAAGGCCAGGTGATGCGAGCCGGGTGGGCCGATGGGTTTGACGATCGCACCGGCGCCGACGATCTCGAGTTCCCCGCGCCGGAACTGCCGTTTGCCCGGAGGGGAGGTGAAGGACTCGGTGACCTGGGCGTGCGCCGTCCTGCGCCCCGGGCGCAGGCCCATCGCGGCGCGCAGTGGAGGTCGAACGAACACCTCGAACGACACCTGGGCGCTGACCGGGTTACCGGGCAGCGTGACGATGGGGACCGCGGTGCCTGCCGCGCTGGTGTAGTGCCCGCAACCCTGCGGCATACCGGGTTGCATCGCGACCTTCGTGAACTCGACCCCGTGGCCGGTGAGCGCGTCCTTGACGACCTCATAGGCGCCGGCACTGACTCCGCCGGAAGTGATGATGAGGTCCGCGCCCTGCTCGCGGTCGACGTACTCGTCGAGTCTGGCGCGGAACTCGTCGACGCTGTCGGGAACGAAGTGCACCTGTTCGGCGAACGCTCCCGCTTCGGTGGCGGCAGCGGTCAGCATCGCGCCGTTGGATTCGTAGATCTGCCCGAACTCGAGCGGCGTCCCGGCCGGGACGAGCTCGCTGCCGGTCGAGAGCACCAGAACGCGCAGTGGTGCGAAGACCTGGACATGTGAGAGTCCCAGCGCGGCCAGCAGCCCCAGCTGTGGTGCGTGCAGCACCCTGCCGGCGGTCAGTGCGAGGCGGCCGGGTGCGATGTCGGAGCCGGCGGACCGGATCGCCGCCCCGGCGTCGACCGCGGCGTAGATCCGGACCTCGTCGACTCCACCGTCGGTTTTCTCGACCTGGACCACCGCGTCGGCGCCGGCGGGCAGGGGTGCGCCGGTCATGATCCGGTGGGCCGTACCGGCGGAGAGGGTGAGGCGATCGGTGCGACCGGCCGGGATGTCCTGCGCCACCGGCAGGATCGCAGGATCGTCGTCCGTCGCCGCGGCGATGTCTGCGGCCCGCACGGCGTAACCGTCCATCGCGGAATTGTCGAAACCAGGCAGG
Source organism: Williamsia soli (assembly GCF_017377795.1). GTDB lineage: Bacteria > Actinomycetota > Actinomycetes > Mycobacteriales > Mycobacteriaceae > Williamsia > Williamsia soli. The sequence continues at coordinate 82,553 of NZ_JAFRDR010000007.1, forward strand.
GACAGCGTCGCGGTGACGTCCTCTGCGAGCACCCGCCCCAGGGCCTCGCTCGCGGGCAGGGTCACGGTTCGGGGTGCCGCGAACAGCGCGTTGACGTGCTCCTGGTGTTCGGGAACGCTGCGCATCAGGCCTTCACTTGGTAGGTCGAGAGGAACATCGCCAGGGACAGCGCGGTCTTGGAGATCTCGCCTGGGTCCACGCTCTCGTTGGGTGCGTGGATCCGGCAGTTCGGTTCTTCGACGCCGAGCAGCGCGATCTCGGCGCGAGGGCAGATCTCGGACAGGACGGTGCACAGTGGAATCGAGCCGCCCTGCCCCGAGAACAGCACCTGCGAACCGTAGGCCTTGCTCATCGCGGTGATCAAAGCGGTGTAGCCCGGACCGTCGGTTGTTGCCGAGAACGGTGCGCCGGTTGCCAGCACCTCGACCTCGACCCGTGCGTGCCACGGGATGTGCCGGTGCAGGTGGGCTTCGAGCGCGGCGGCGCCGGCCTTCGGATCCGTTCCTGGTGGCACCCGCAGGTTCAGCAGGGCCGCAGCGCGCGGGTTGATGGCGGCAGGGGCGTCGGAGGTCGGTGGCGCGTCGAGGCCGATCACCGTCACCGCAGGCCGGGCCCACACCATTTCCGCGGGTGTGCCCGAGCCCAGCAGATCCACGCCGTCGAGCGTCGTCGAGTCCGAGCGGAACTCGCGTGGGTCGTAGGACGCTCCGGGCCAGGCCTGGTCGCTCGGCAGACCGTCGATGGTGGTGTTGCCGTCCGCGTCACGCAGGGTGGCCAGGCCCGCGATGAGCGCGGCGAGTGCGTCCGGCGCGGCACCGCCGAACTGGCCTGAATGCACTTCGGAGCCAAGAGTTTGCACAGACACCCGCACCGCGGCCATCCCGCGCAGACTGGTGGTGAGGGTGGGGACACCGGGGGCGACGTTGCCGGTGTCGCAGATGAGGATCATGTCCGCGTCGAACAGTTCGGGACGCGCGCGGGCCAACCGGTCGAGACCTTCTCCGCCTGCCTCTTCCGATCCCTCGATCACCACCCTGATACCGACGGGCGGCAGCGGGGAGAGAGAACGCAGCGCGGTCAGCAGCGCCACCACGTTTCCTTTGCAGTCCGCGGCGCCGCGGCCGTACCATCGCCCGTCCCGTTCGGTGAGGGCGAACGGCGAGGTCTCCCAGAGCTCGTCCGGGCCGGCAGGCTGCACGTCGTGGTGTGAGTACAACAGCACGGTGGGCGAGCCGGGCGGCCCAGGTTGGTATCCGAGGATGGTCTGGCTGCCGTCGGAGGTGTCCATCACCAGGGAATCGATCCCGGCATCGGAGAAAGCACCGCGAACCCAGGCCGCGCTGGCCCGGCAATCGTCCCGCTTGTCGGGGTCGTCGTGCACGGAGGACAAGGCCACCAGATCCGCGAGATCTGAATGTGCGCGGGACATCAAACCGTTCACGCGTTTGGACAGGGTCGAGAGCTGGTCGGCCATGGCCCCCAGCATGCCGCAGTGACTCGGAGACGACCAGCGTTCGGCGAGGTGTTTTGGACCTCGCGTCGGTGTTCGGGCCTATGAGACCGGCGGCCCGTCGTGCGACGGTCCCGCGGCAGGACTAGGTTTCTCAGGTATGGCTGAAGGGTTGCTACTCGACATCGACGGGGTGATCGTCACCTCGTGGCAGCCGCTGCCCGGTGCGGTCGAGGCCCTCCAAGCCGTCGCCGACTCCGGTATCCCGCGAATGTTCCTCACGAACACGACGTCGCGGTCACGCGGCCAGATCGCCGACACCCTCACCGATGTGGGCTTCACGGTGCGCGCGGATGAAATCCTCACCGCGGCCGTGTTGACCGCCGAGTATCTGCGGTCGCGTCATGCCGGCACCCGAGTCGTCGTCCTCAACGAAGGCCCGGTGACCGAGGACATGGACGGGGTGAATCTGGTAGACGACGATCCGGAGGTCCTCGTCTTCGGAGGTGCGGGACCCTCGTTCACCCACGACGTACTCTCGCGTGCTCTGGCCTGGATGCTCGAGGGCGTACCGGCCATCTCGATGCATCGCTCGTTGACCTGGGCGACCGCGGGCGGGCCGAAAATCGATACCGGGGTCTACCTCGAGGGGCTGCAGAAGGCGACAGGCAAGAAGATTCCCGCGATCGGGAAACCGTCGCCGCTGGGTTTCCGGTCGGCGGTCGAGATGCTCGGTGTCGGGGATCCGTCCGGGGTGGTCATGGTCGGTGACGACGTGTACAGCGATGTGCTCGGGGCCCAGAAAACCGCGATGACGGGCGTCCTGGTGCGGACCGGCAAGTTCGTCCCGGAACAGCTCGACGCATTGCACAAGGACGAGTTCGGGCAGGTCCCCGATCACGTCATCGACTCGATCGCGGACCTGCCCGACCTGCTCGAGAAGCTCTGACAACACAATCCCACCCGTTCCAGGCACAACCAGTTGTTGCAGCAGGTGGGTGTGCCCGGAACGGGTGGGTTTGTGCGGGGCGCGGTACTAGCGGACCGCAGCCTTGATCTTGCCCAGCGTCTGATTCATCCCGTCGACGAGTTCGGCGTCGAATGGCTTCTCGCCGCCCATCGCCACGTTGATCAGCACCTGAGACACCTTCTTGGTGTTGTTGGGCGCCTCCCGACGTTCGGTCAGCGTCACGCCGTCGCCGGTCGGCGTGATGGTGAAGCTCCAGATGCTGCCGTTCTCGGTGATCCGGTAGGCGATCTCTCTGTTCGGCTCGAACCGCACGACCTTGGCGGTGGTGGGCCAGACCAGCAGTCCGCGCTTGTTCACGTTGATGGTCTTGGTCCCCAGGGTCACCGGCCCGCCGCCACGCACGACCACCTTGCGGCACTGCGGGCTCCATTCACCCATCCGCTTGAGGTCGGAGACCAGCTCCCAGACCTTCTCCGGGGATGCCTTGATCTCGGTGGACGCTTCTAGCAGTGGTGCAGCCATGTGTCTCCTGTCTGGTGCTTACTCGTCAACGAACGTTGTCACTATCCGATCAGGATCTTGTCATAGTCGCCGACCTGGTCCGACAGGGTTCTCAGATGTTCCGCCGCGCCACCGAGCGTGTGCTCGATCGCCAGCAGCCGGCTCACGTAGTGGCCTACGGGATATTCGGCGGTGATGCCGATGCCGCCGTGCATCTGGATGGCCTCCTGGCCGACCTTGCGCGCCGAGCGGCAGACCTGGAGCTTGGCACGCGAGGCGATCACCGGATCGACCTCGCCCTCGGCGAGGGTCACCGTCGCGTACAGGCTCAGGCTGCGGGCGAGCTCGACGAGAACGTACATGTCGGCCGCGCGATGGGTGAGCGCCTGAAACTTCGCCAGTGGCACACCGAACTGCTTGCGCTGCTTCAGATAGTCGGTGGTGAGCCGCAGGGTCTGCTCCATCGCGCCGACCGCCTCGGCGCAGAGAGCCACCTGCGCAACGACTTCGGCCTTGACCAGAGCGGCGTTGACGGTCGAGCTCCGCTTCGCTTCGTCTCCGGCCGTGTCGCCCGAATCGAGCAGGGTCGCGGGCGCATCCTGCAGGTCGATCTCTGCGCCGCGCCGTGAATCGTGCGTCCGGAAGTTGGTGCGCGTGACGCCGTGCGCATCGGCGTCGACCAGGAAGAGCCGGATCTCGTCGTCGAGGCGGGCACTGACCACGAGCACGTCGGCGGAATCGCCGTGCAGGACCGGGTTCTTGCGGCCGGTGAGGGTGTGACCATCGCCTGATGCGGTGGCGGTGGTCGAGACCGCGGTGTGGGGCCAGCGATCGCCGGGTTCGGTGTGCGCAAACGCGCCCAGCAGGTCACCGGAGGCCAGTTGCGGCAGATACTTCGACTTCTGGTCTGCGCTGCCGACATCGGCGATGAGACCGCCCGGGATCAGGACGGCATCGAGGAGGGGTTCGGGGGCGAGGGCGCGGCCGAACTCACCGAGCACGGCAGAGATCTCCTCGGGGCCCGCGCCCATCCCACCGTCGTCCTCGCTGAACGACAGGCCGAGAATTCCGATCTCGCCCAACGACTTCCAGACGTCCCGACTCCACCCGAGGTCGGTGTCGGTCACGTCGCGGAGTTTCTCGAGGTCGTAGAACTTGGTCAGGACGTCGCGCGTGGTGTCGCGAAGGAGGGTCTGTTCTTCGTTGTATTCGAAATCCATGGTGAAAGGCAGTCCTTCTGGTGTGCGGCCGGGGGTCTACAGGCCGAGGATGGAAGACGCGATGATGGTGCGCTGTACCTCGGACGAGCCGCTGTAGATCGACACCTTGCGGAAGTTCAAGTAGGTCGGCACCGTCTCCTGAGCCCAACCGGGTGAGGCGATGTCGGCGGCGTTGACCGCCAGGGAGTCGACTCCCGCGAGGTCGGCGAGCAGCTCGGTCGAGGCCTGCTGCAATTCGCTTCCGCGCAGTTTGAGGACTGACGAGACGGGGTCGGGCTTGCCGTCGGCAGATGCCGCGACGACTCGAAGCTGCGTCAATTCCAGTGCCAGCAACTCGTTTTCGAGTTCGGCCAGGCGCGCGGCGAACAGCGGATCCTGCAGCAGGGTGCCGTCACCGACAGGCGTTTTGGCCGCGAGTTCTTTCGCCAGGGTGAGCCGGTTCTTGGTGATCCCGACCCGGGTGACGCCGGCCCGCTCGTTGCCGAGCAAGAATTTAGCGTAGCCCCAGCCGGCGTTCTCTTCGCCGACGAGGTTCTCGACCGGGACGCGCACGTTCTCGAAGAAGACCTCGTTGACCTCGAAACCGCCGTCGATCAGCTGGATGGGACGGACGGTGACGCCCTCGGACTTCATGTCGATCAGCAAGAAGCTGATGCCGGCCTGCCGCTTCGGTGCGTCGGGGTTGGTGCGCACCAGCGCGAAGATCCAGTCGGCGTACTGCGCCATCGTGGTCCAGGTCTTCTGGCCGTTGACCACGTAGTGGTCGCCGTCGCGGACGGCCTTGGTCTTCAGCGACGCGAGGTCGGACCCGGCCTCGGGCTCGGAGAATCCCTGGCACCACCATATGTCGAGGTTGGCCGTCGGGGGGAGGAACCGTTCCTTGAGCTCCTGCGAGCCGAAGTTGGCGATGACCGGTCCGACCATGTCGGCGTTGAAGGCCAGCGGTTCGAGAACCGAGGCCAGGTTCATCTCGTTCTGCCAGATGTGCTTCTGCACCGGGGTCCAGTCTTTGCCGCCCCACTCGGCGGGCCACTTCGGGACGGCCAGGCCGTGCTCGTTGAGCTTGCGCTGCACGGCGATCATGTCGTCCGGCCAGATCGAGGTGCCGGCCGCGGCGCGCTCGCGAATTTCCTTGGGGATTTCGGTGGTGAAGAAGGTGCGCATTTCCTCGCGGAAGGCGACATCTTCGTCGCTGAGTTTGAGATGCATGGTTCCTTGATACTCCCGTTCGTGTACCCGCGTATGACACTGATCACATAGAGCGACCCGCTCATCGAAACAAAGTTTTACTCGTCGGTCAAACTGTGGTTTACCCGCGGGGTCGATGCCATAAACTGCGCGGATGGCAGGAGTCCGGCACGCTTCGGTGGGGAAGTCCCCGCGTCGTAGCAACGGCAATCGTCCGAGCGACGACGCATTGCTCGACGCGGCCAGGGACGTCTTCGATGTGACCGGCTATCACGCGACGTCCATGGAGGCGATTGCGCAGCACGCGAACTCGACGAAACCGACGCTCTACGCGCATTTCGGGAGCAAGGAACAGCTGTACCGCGCAGCCTTGGAGCGGGAGGCAGCTCAGTTGCGAGGATGGCTCTTCGAGGCGTACGAGTCGGTGGCCGGCCTGACGATGGAGGAGCAGGTCAGGGCCGATATGTTGGCGTTCTTCCGCTACGCCACCACGCATCCGACGGGCTTCGGGTTGCTCTTCGGCGACACCGGGTCGGGGCCGGCCGCCGAGGTTCGCGACGACCTGGTGCATGCCATCACCGATCAGATCGCGGTGCGGATCAGGGCGTACTACATCCAGCGCCGCCTTCCGCCACCGGCGCAGAGCGCGGAACTACTGGCGTCGATGCTCGTGGGTATCGCCATCCATGGGGGGCGGCAGGCGTTGCTGCTCTCGCTGCCGCCCGCCGACGTCGGGGTGTTCGCGACGGCGCTCGCCCATGCGGGGTTGCAGCATCTCGCCCCGGCGCAGATGGAAGCCATCGACGAGCTCGGGTGACGCGGGTCGCGCGCCAGATGTGGCGGGCAGGTGCGTTCACCGGCAATGTCCCCGCGACCACTAGCGTGTTCACCGTGAGTATCGACAACCATCGTCCGCTGTCGGCGTCTGATCGCGTCGACGATCGGACCGTGGTCGGCGACATCGACACCCGACGGTTGCCGATGTACGAGGCCGGTGCCATCGACGTCCCGTTCGTGATCGCGGGCATGTACGAGAACGTCTCGCGCGACACCCTGTGGGAAGAGCACTCGCATCCCACCCACGAACTGCTGTGGAGCGAGCGCGGCGCGTCGTCGGCGACCATCGGACCGCGGATCTGGACCATCACTCCGGCAATTGCTCTGTGGATACCGGCAGGAGTCCGGCATTCGGGCTGGACGCCGGGCGGAACCTTGCTTCGCGCTGCGCAATTCAGCATCGCGGCCGTGCCGTCCATTTCGCCGGGGCCGGTTGCCGTGGAAGCCTCGCCGTTGCTGCGTCTGCTCCTTGATCGGCTCACGGTCGACGACATCGACGCCGATTCCCGTGCGATGACCGAGACGATGGTGCTCGACATCCTGGCCCCCGCTCCCAACGAGCTGCTGCTGCGGGTTCCCGAGTCGGCACTGCTGGCGCCGATCGTTGCCGCGGTCGGTGCCGACCCGTCCGACGGGACACAGTTGGCCGAGTGGGCAAAGCGACTAGGGGTGAGCGCCCGCACGATCACGCGCGCTTTTCTTGCCGAGACCGGAGTCGGGTTCGCCCGGTGGATTGCCACCGCACGCGTGCAGCACGCGATCACGCTGCTGGCCGAGGGGGAAGACATCGACGACATAGCGTTCACGGTCGGGTTTCGTTCATCCAGCGCGTTCGGGACGGCCTTTCGGCGGGTCACCGGGATGAGTCCGGGGCGCTTCCGTGAGCAGTGAACGGGCGCGCTGATGCGTCGCGCTTGTCCGTTTCGCTAAAAACAGTGTCGTAAATGCTTGATTGCAAACTCTTTAAGGAGTACCTAGCCTTCTGTTAGGTAATCCTTACCGACCTTGCCGTAGCCGGCCGGACGATCGTCCGCACCCTACGGACGTCTTCACCTTTAGTTTGTTGATCGAAAGGGATCCATGTCTCGCGCACCGAAGCTGGTGGCATTGGCAGCAGCCGCACTTCTCACCGTCGGAATCTCCGCGTGCTCGTCGTCGAACGACGACAACGGCAGTGGTGGTGAATTCGAATCGATCACCATCGAACACGCGCTCGGCACGACGGTCATCGACGAGAAGCCCGAGCGGATCGCCACTGTGAACTGGGCCAACCAAGAGGTGCCGCTGGCACTCGGGGTGGTGCCGGTGGGAATGGCGGCCGCGAACTTCGGTGATGACAACGGCGACGGCATCCTGCCATGGGTCGATGAGCGTCTACAGGAACTCGGCGGAGAGCCGCCCGTACTGTTCGACGAGACCGATGGCGTGGACTTCGAGGCGGTCGCCAACACCAATCCGGATGTGATCCTGGCCGCGTACTCCGGTCTGACGCAAGAGGACTACGACACCCTCAGCGAGATCGCACCCGTCGTGGCATTCCCCGAGACCGCGTGGGGCACCCCGTGGCGCGAGATGATCCAGTTGAACAGCCAGGCCATGGGAATGGCTGCAGAGGGTGAGGAGCTGATCGCCTCGCTCGAGAACGAGATAGAGACAGCTGTTGCCGAGTTCCCTGCACTGCAGGGCAAGTCGGCGATGTTCCTGACCCACGTCGACCCCTCTGACCTGAGCGAGGTCAGTTTCTACACCACGCATGACACCCGTCCGATGTTCTTCGAAGACCTGACCCTGACGACGCCGGCCAGCATCGCCGCTGCCTCGGCCGAGACCGACAAGTTCTCGCTGACCCGCAGCGCCGAGCAGGTCGACGGCATCAGCGATGTCGACATCATCGTCACGTATGGCTCGGATGAGCTCATCGCCGCGCTGAAGGCCGATCCGCTGCTGTCGCAGATCCCCGCGGTTGCCAACAATGCGATCGTGAGCTTGCCGAGCACCCCGCTGGGCACCGCCGCGAACCCGACCCCGCTGTCGATCTCCTTCGTGTTGAACGACTACCTGGAGATGCTCGCGCAGGCCGCTGACAACGCGCAGTGACCAGCAGTAACCCCGGTTCCATCACCGAGGCCCCGGCTCTCCCGGGCGTCGCCGCCGTGCGACGCCCGCGGAGGGTCCGGGCGCTCGGTCTCCTCGCCGTCACTGCAGGACTGCTGGTCCTCGGGATCATCTCGGTGAAGGTCGGATCCAGGGACGTCGACTGGTCCGACGTGTTCACCGTGCTCGGCGGGAACAGTTCCGGACTCGATCAGGCCGCCGTCGAAAAGCGGATACCGAGAACACTTCTGGCGATGCTCGCCGGCGCCGCGCTCGGTGTCTCCGGGGCTGTGATGCAGGGCGTGACCAGGAATCCGTTGGCGGACCCGGGCATTCTGGGCGTCAACATGGGAGCGGCGCTCGCCGTGGTCGTCGGCATCGCCTATTTCGGGCTCGACACCGCATCGGGCTTCATCTGGGTTGCCATCGTCGGGGCCGGTATCGCCGCGGTCTTCGTCTACTGCGTCGGATCCCTCGGCCGTGGGGGAGCGACCCCACTCAAACTCGCCCTTGCCGGTGCCGCGACATCGGCAGCTCTGGTGTCCTTCGTCACCGCAGTTGTGCTGGGACGCAACGATATCGCCGACACCGCGCAGTCGTGGCGCATCGGTGGGGTCGGCGGGGCGACGTATTCCAGCATCGAGCAGGTGCTGCCCTTTCTGATCGTGGGATGTGCGATCTCGCTGTTGTCTGCGCGTGGCCTGAACTCGCTGGCCCTCGGCGACGATCTCGCTGCTGGTCTGGGCGAGCGGGTTGCCCTGGTCCGGGGAGCGTCCGCGATCGGTGCGGTGATCCTCTGCGGCGCCGCGACCGCTGTGTGCGGACCCATCGCCTTCGTCGGTCTGGTGGTCCCGCATGCCTGCCGATTGATCGTCGGTGTGGATCACCGCTGGCTGCTGCCGTTCTCGGCGATCACCGGCGCCGCGTTGTTGACCGCAGCCGATGTGCTCGGCCGCATCGTCGCCCGTCCTGCCGAGATCGACGTCGGCATCTTGACCGCGCTGATCGGAGCCCCGTTCTTCATCTACATCGTCCGCCGGCAGAAGGTGAGTGCGCTGTGACGGCCGGAGTGGAGAAACCGGCCCGTGTCCTGACCGCCGACGACATCGCGTCGCGGCGTCGCGGGCGGGGTGTGCGGCGACGTGTGGTCATCGCAGTGCTCGCTGCGCTTGTCATTGCGGCCTTTGCGATCTCGCTCATGTTCGGCCAGACGTTCTATCCGCCGGGCGATGTCCTGCGGGTGATCTTCGGGGAGCAGGTGCAGGGCGCGACGTTCACCGTCGGCCGGCTGCGACTGCCTCGTGCCGTGCTGGCCGTGATCACCGGTGCCTGCTTCGGCCTCGCCGGCGTCACATTTCAGACCATGCTCCGTAATCCGCTGGCCAGCCCCGACATAATCGGGATCAGTGCCGGCGCCAGTGCGGCAGCGACATTCGCGATCGTGACGCTATCCCTCGGTGCCACGCAGGTCTCCGCCTTCGCGATCGTCTCGGGCCTCGCGATCGCACTGCTCATCTATGTGCTCTCGTTCAAGAACGGCGTCGGTGGTACCCGGCTGATCCTGATCGGCATCGGCATCGCCGCGATGCTCCACAGCGTCACCGACTACCTGCTCGACCAGGCGTCCCAATGGGATCAGCAAGCCGCGATGCGCTGGCTCACCGGCAGCCTCAACGGCGCCTCGTGGACACAGGTCGTGCCCGTGGTGGTCGCGCTGGTGATCTTCGCCCCGATCCTGCTCGGTCAGAGCCGCAACCTCGACATCTCGCGGCTCGGCGATGACACCGCGTCGGCGCTCGGCGTCCGGGTCAATCGGCTGCGACTGATCGTCATCGTCGCCGCGGTCGGTGTTTTGGCCTTTGCCACCGCCGCAGCCGGACCGATCGCGTTCGTCGCGTTTCTGTCCGGACCCATCGCCGCGCGTCTGGTCGGACCGAACGGCTCGCTGGTGATCCCGTCGGCACTGGTCGGCGCGCTGCTCGTGCTGGTCGCCGACTTCGCCGGACAGTTCGCCTTCGACACCCGTTTTCCCGTCGGGGTGGTCACCGGGGTACTCGGTGCCCCCTATCTCATCTATCTGATCGTCCGTACCAACCGTGCCGGAGGCTCGCTGTGACCACCGACCATAGTCTCGTCGTCGAAGGACTGACCCTCGGTTACGGCGACCACACTGTCATCTCCGAACTCGATCTCCTCGTACCGCCCGGCAAGGTCACGGCGATCGTCGGCGCCAACGCCTGCGGGAAGTCGACTCTGCTGCGGTCCATGTCGCGCCTGCTCGCACCTCGGGGCGGCCGGGTGTTGCTCGACGGCAAAGAAGTTCACCGGACGCCCGCCAAACAATTGGCCCGCACCCTGGGCTTGCTGCCGCAATCGCCGATCTCGCCGGAGGGCATCACAGTCGCGGACCTGGTGGGCAGGGGCCGCCATCCGCACCAGGGGATCTTCGCGCGCTGGAGCCGCGAGGACGACGAAGCCGTCGCCGATGCTCTGACCGTCACCGAAACGGCCGTGCTGGCCGATCGCCCGGTCGACGAACTGTCCGGTGGACAGCGCCAACGGGTCTGGATAGCAATGGCTCTGGCTCAACAGACGGATCTGCTGCTCTTGGATGAGCCGACCACGTTTCTCGACGTCAGTCATCAGATCGAGGTCCTTGATCTGCTCACCGACCTCAATCGGAACCGCGGTACCACCATCGTGATGGTGCTCCATGACTTGAACATGGCCGCACGCTACTCGGATCACCTCGTCGCACTGGCAGACGGAAAGCTGCACGCCGCAGGCGATCCTGCAGAGGTGCTGACAGAAGACAATGTTCGCGCGGTCTTCGGACTCGACAGTCAGGTGATCGCAGATCCGACGTCCGGTAAGCCACTGATGCTCCCGCTGGGCAGGCATCACGTCCTCAACGAGCTCTAGCGGGTCCCACAAAAGCACACCGTTCAGTCATATACACACGTCGCAACGTGTGCACATGACTGGAGTGAGTGCATCTGTCTCAGATCACTCCGGCGACCCGAAGAACCTTCCGGATCCTGGCGGGCAGCAGCCGTGGATCCTTGAGGTCGTCCCACACCCATCGGATGACAAGGATCCCTTCCTCCCGAAGTCGATCCTCGCGACGCTTCTCGCGAATGACCACGTCCGAGACGGATTCGCCAGGACGACGGTGCTTTTCGTACTTCACCCTGCCGTCGAACTCGCCGACGACCTTTCCATCCCAGTCGAAATCGACCCGGGCAATCAACTCTCCCCACGGTTCGCGGTACTCGGTCTGCAGCGACGGGATCGGAATGTCCGACCACTCGATGAACAACGTGCGGCTCAGCGATTCCCCCACGGACTCGGAGCGGCGATCGGCGGCGTCCAGCGAGCGACGCAGCACCGCAACCCCGGAACTCTTTGCCGACCGTTGAGCAATCGACTCCAACTCCGCTCGGTCGACACCGAGGCGTAGCGCATGGTCGAGGACAACGACCGCCTGCGCGAAAGATCCCTGCCGAGCGACATCGCAGGCGGTCATGGCCAGCTTGGTCAGCAGGACTCCGTCGATCACGGTCACATCAGACCGTGGACAGCCTGCAAAAGCACACCGTCCAGTCATCTGCACACGTCGCAACGTGTGCAGATGACCGGAGCGTGTGTATCTGCGGGGTAGAAAAATTACCGCCGCGTTACATCTGTGAGGTTCTCGAATCGCAGATTTGGTCCCGGGATAACCACTGGGAAACGTGTCGAATCTGTACTGGAACACGCAGCCGGATCCGGCTTCTCGCCTCCGCGGCAATGACGTCGCAGCGGTTCAATCTTCGCCCCTCACCAGGAGTCCTGATGTCTGAGATCGATCAAGCCATTGCCGAGAATATCAAGAAGTCCCTCGCCGAGATCCCACACCCGTCGCTACCCAAGGGCAGCAACATCTACGGCAGCACCAAGCTGTTCCCCGACTACAAGGCCGAGGACGGCGAAACCTACTTCACCCTGGTCCACGGAATCGCCCACGAATCGTCGGTGAGCTTCGTTGCGGTCTTGCAGGCCACCCGCGCCCTGCGTAAAGGCTTCGAGTCGGCTCTGTACTTCTACGGACCGGGCGCGATCAACTGCCTGGCCACCCGCGGCTTCCCGACCACCGGAGACTCGGGCTTCCCGGGCGAGCAGAACATCAACGACTCGCTCGCCACGTTCATCGGCGAAGGCGGCACCGTCTACTGCTGCCGCTTCGGCCTGGCCCTGCACGGCGGCCGCGAAGAAGACCTGATCGAAGGCGTCATCCCCGCTCACCCTCTCGATGTGCAGGACGCACTCATCCACTACGCCCGCAAAGGCGCCATCATCAACTCCACCTACATGGTCTGAGGTTGCTATGTCCCTATCGGCACGCGTAGATCTCGCGCTGCTCGGTGTTCGTGGTTCACTACCCGTGCGCCGATCGGCCGGAGCCGGTCCCAGCGACGACGGCCACCTGCTCATCGACGGCCTCAGCGCCGCGATCCCACGCAATCCCCTGAGTCCGTATGTCCTCGATGGTGACCAGATACTGCTCGATGGCGCCCCAGAGGGATTGTCACCGACCGGATTGCAGGTCTCCGCCATCGAGCGGCCTGCGTTCTACGATCTGCGCACCGATGAGGGCATCGAGTACGAGAAGATTGCCAAACTGCACGGCAAAGACGTGCTGGCCACCACGGTGATGCAGACCTGCATCCGCTACGACCCGTCACAGCGGTGCCGGTTCTGCACCATCGAGGAGTCCCTGCGATCGGGGGCCACGGTCGCGGTGAAGAAGCCCGCCGAGCTCGCGGAGGTCGCCGAGGCCGCCGTGCGGCTCGACGGCATCAAGCAGATGGTGATGACCACCGGTACCTCGGCGGCCAAGGATCGTGGTGCCAAGCATCTGGCCCGCTGTGTCCGGGCCGTCAAGGCCGCGGTCCCGGATCTCCCGATCCAGGTGCAGTGCGAACCGCCCGGGGATCTGGCGACCCTGACCGAACTGCGGGACGCCGGTGCGGAGTCCATCGGCATCCACGTCGAGTCCCTCGATGACGCGGTTCGTGCGGAATGGATGCCGGGCAAGGCCACAGTCACCCTGGACGAATACCGCGCTGCGTGGGCGGAGGCGGTCCGGGTGTTCGGACGCAACCAGGTGTCCACGTACCTGCTCATCGGACTCGGTGAAGATCCGGACGAATTGGTCGCCGGCGCTCGCGAACTCATCGAGATGGGTGTGTATCCGTTTGTGGTGCCGTTCCGTCCGCATCCGGGTTCGCTCGCCGTGGACGTCGACCATGCCTGCGCCCCACGCGGCGACGTCGTGGAAGACGTCACACGCCGGGTCAGCAAGGAACTCGTCGCGGCCGGGATGGTCGGATCCGATCAGAAGGCGGGCTGCGCGGCGTGCGGCGCCTGCAGCGTGCTGCAAAACGTAGGAGGCTGACATGCAGGTGGCAGCGCGAGACCTCGCGATACTGACCGGTCCACGGCCCGTGACGACACCGTCCGTCGGCTTCTTGATCCAACCTGCCGAGAGCAGAACGCATCTCGCGGACTACAACGCGTTGCGGCACGACGCATTCGTGGTCGAGCAGGGGTTGTTCGCAGGTACCGATCACGACGACATCGACGATGATCCTCGCACTGTGGTGTTGTGCGCCATCGACGACGACGGCACGTTGCTCGGTGGGGTCCGGTTGGCTCCGGCCACCACCGACGACATCGGGTGGTGGACGGGAAGTCGGCTGGTGGTCGCACCCACCGATCACGCGCGCGGTGTCGGGCCTGCCCTGGTGCGGGCGGCCTGCGCCCACGCCGAGAACGCCGGCGTCCTGCGTTTCGACGCCTCCGTCCAGCAGCGGTATCGGCCGATGTTCTCCCGTCTCGGCTGGGACCACACCGGCGATGTCGACGTGGCCGGTGTGTCCCATGCCGCGATGCGATGGCCGATCAACAAGATCGAACGCCTCGTCGCCAGTACGAAAGCACTGCTCGCCGATGTCTTGGCGCCGCTCGGAGAGCAGGCGATGGGCCTCGGGCCGATCGGTTTTCGCGGCGACGACGGCGCCCCGGTACCCGGTACCGACATGATCGCCGCCTGCGACGCCATCATCCCCTCTATGGTCGAGCGCGATCCCGAATGGGCCGGCTGGTGCGCGGTACTCGTGAACCTCAATGATCTCTCGGCGATGGGCGCCACCCCGGTGGGTCTGCTCGACGCCGTGGGTGCGCCCACCCGGTCCCAATTGACCCGCATCATCCGGGGGATGGCCACAGCTGCTGCAGCCTGGAATGTCCCGGTCCTCGGAGGGCACACCCAGGCCGGAGTCCCGTCCTCGCTCTCGGTCACCGCGCTCGGACGGACCACTGCCCCGGTCCCGGCCGGGGGTGGTCGGGTGGGACATTCGCTGCGACTGACCGCCGACCTCGGTGGCGGATGGCGACGCGGATACGCTGGGTATCAATGGGATTCGACGTCCCATCGTGGCGCCCACGACCTCGCGAAGATGGCGAGTTTCGTCCAACGTGCCGCACCGGCCGCCGCGAAGGACGTGAGCATGGCGGGCCTCGTCGGCACCACCGGGATGCTGGCGGAAGCCAGCGGTACGGGTGCAGTCCTCGACATCACCGACATCCCGCGACCGTCCGGTGTGGCCGTGGGTGAATGGATCACAGCATTCCCGGGATTCGCGATGATCACCGCTGACGTTCCCGGACATACGGTTCCAGATGCCGGCCCGGCGCAGAGCGCTGTCTGCGGGCAGCTCACCGATACTCCCGGTGTCGGGTTGCGGTGGCCCGACGGGCAGGTCACACAAGCGGTGCGAAGCACCGTCACAGGATTGGGGACAGCATGACGACCACGATCTCGGTCGCGGCGGCAGAGTTCGGCCGCGACATGGACGAGGGTTACCGCACGATCGGCGCGCTGATCTCCGAAGCCGCAGACAAGGGCAGTGACCTGTTGGTCCTACCGGAAGCCTGTCTCGGTGGGTACCTGCCCAGTCTCGGGGGTGGTGATGAGACCCCGGAAGCCCGCCAACGTCGGCTGGACGATCTGCCACCAGCATTGGAACTCGACGGTCCCGAACTCGCCACGATCTCGGAGATGGCGGGCGACATGACCGTCACCCTCGGGTTCTGCGAGGCCGACGGCGATACCCGGTACAACGCGGCGGTCACCCTGACCGGCGACGGTATCCTCGGTTCGTATCGCAAGGTACATCAGCCGCTCGGCGAGAACCTTTGTTACGCAGCAGGTTCGGAATACTCGACGTTCGACACGCCGGTCGGGCGGATGGGTATGCAGATCTGCTACGACAAGGCATTTCCGGAGGCCGCGCGGGAGCTGGCACTGGGCGGTGCGGAGATCATCGCCTCGATCTCGGCGTGGCCGACCTCGCGCACGAACGCCACACCCAACATGGAGGACGACCGCTGGAAACAGCGATTCGACATCTACGACCGTGCGCGTGCGCTGGAGAATCAGCTGATCTGGGTGTCGTCGAATCAGGCCGGGACGTTCGGTTCCCTGCGATTCGTCTGCAGCGCGAAGATCGTCGGTCCAGGCGGAGAGATTCTGGCAGACACCGGAGTCGAGCCCGGCCTCGCGACCGCAACCATCGACGTCTCCGGAGCGCTGGGGGGCGCCCGGGGCAGCGGGATGTACAACCTGCGCGATCGGCGGCCATCGGTGTACGGCAGTGTCACCGCACCCAACACTTTCGAGGAGCTCACCTATGCCTGAGATGACCTTCACCGTGCAGTGGCCCGACGGCGCACGGCAGCAGTGTTATTCGCCGTCGCTGGTCATGCATGAGCATCTCGAGGTGGGTGCGGAGTATCCGGTGGCCGAGTTCGTGGCCCGGACCAGCACCGCGCTGGGAATAGCCGGCGATCGGGTGCGGGAGAAGTTCGGGTTCGCGTGTACGTCGGCAGCGGCTCAGTTGGCGGAGATCGAGGGGGCGGCGCAACGGACACCCGAGGGAACGGTGCGGGTGCTGGCCATGACCGGTGCGGAGTTGATCGCGCCTTCGAGCA
This sequence comes from Williamsia soli, assembly GCF_017377795.1. GTDB lineage: Bacteria > Actinomycetota > Actinomycetes > Mycobacteriales > Mycobacteriaceae > Williamsia > Williamsia soli. The sequence goes on from NZ_JAFRDR010000007.1 coordinate 98,847, forward strand.
CCGAGATCGCGCGCGGTCGATAAAGCCACCGCTTCGACACTAGTCGGATCACTCATGGCACCCATACGAGTTGCCGCACTGGCAGCCCATTTCGGCAGGGATGTCGAACGCGCGGTCAACAAGATCGTCGGCATCATCGAGTCTGCGTCACGCGACGGTATCGACCTGTTGGTGCTTCCCGATGCGTCGCTGGGCGGTTACATCGGGGATCTGCGCGCCCCCGACATCGAACACCTGCCGCCCGCCGTCGAGACCGACGGGCCGGAGCTGGCGCGGATCGTCGCCGCGGCCGGACCCATGACGGTCTGCGTCGGATACACCGAAGCCGCTGCGGGTGAGCGTTACAACACCGCGGTCTGCCTGACCGGGGACGGGATACTCGGCACCCACCGAAAGGTTCACCAGCCGGCGGGAGAATCGCTCGCATACGCGGCGGGCGATGATTTCTCGGCGTTCGACACCCCGGTCGGCCGGATGGGCATGCTGATCGACTACGACAAGACATTCCCGGAGTCTGCGCGGACCCTGGCGCTCGACGGGGCGCGAATCATCGCCGCGTTGTCGGCGTGGCCCGCCAGCGTCACCGACCGGGCGTCACGTCTGCCCAACGACCGCCAGTCGCGATTGTTCGATCTCTACGACGCGGCGCGGGCCGCGGAGAACCAGGTGGTCCTCGTCTCGTCGAACCAGACCGGGGTCATGGACAAGCTGCGATTCCTCGGCCAGGCCAAGGTGGTCGGCCCCGGTGGTGAGGTTCTCGCGAAGACCTGGGCGAAGGGCGGTATGGCGGTGTGCGACATCGACATCGACGCGGAGATCGATCGTGCCCGCAGGGTCCTGCACCATCTGGACGAACGTCGGGTCGACACGTACTGGCGACAGTCATGAGGGTGTCGCTGCTGACGTACTCGACCAAGCCGCGTGGTGGGGTGGTGCACACACTCAATCTCGCCGAGGCTCTCGCCGAATTGGGCGCTGATGTCACGGTGTGGTCACTGGCCCGCGGTGGGGATCCGGGTTTCTTCCGCGAGGTCGATCCAGCGGTCACGATCCGGCTCGCGCGCTTCGACGACAGGGAAGGCGATACCGTCACCGACCGAATCGTACGATCCATCGAGGTGCTGGGTAACGAGTTCGACCGTGGTGCAGCGGATATCGTCCATGCGCAGGATTGCATCAGCGCCAACGCGGTCGGTCGCTGTATCCGTACCATCCATCACCTCGACCAGTTCACGACGCCGATTCTTGCGTCCTGTCACGAGAAGGCGATCGCCCTGCCCTACGCCCGCATCTGCGTCTCGTCGGCCGTGGCTGAGGAGGTACACGCCGGGTGGGGATTCGAGCCGACCGTCATACCCAACGGGGTGCAGGCAGACAGGTTCGCCGGTGCAGCCACTGCAGCGCCGGATGCGGTTGCCGCACGGACACTCTGGGACCGCAGGCTCGGCCGATACGTGCTCGCGGTCGGAGGGATCGAGCCGCGCAAAGGCAGCATCGACCTACTCGAGGCCTATGCGCTGATGCGCCGTGGCGATCCTGATCTCGCTCTCGTCTTCGCCGGCGGTGAAACCCTGTTCGACTACCGCGGTTACCGAGCCGATTTCGATCGGCGCGCGGCCGAACTGGGGATCGAGCCGATCGAGCTCGGGCAGGTGGACGACAACCAACTGCCCGCTCTGGTGGCCCAGGCGGCCGTCTTCGCGTTCCCCTCCACGAAAGAGGGTTTCGGCCTCGCCGCCATGGAGGCTCTGGCCGCGGGTGTCCCCGTCGTCGCCCGCGATCTGCCCGTGTTGCACGAGGTGTTCGGCGACTCCGTCCGCTATGCCCGGACCCCGGCCGATCTCGCCACCGAACTGACCGCCGCGATGGTCACGGATTCAGTGCGGGTGGCACTCGGCCGAGAAGTTGCCGGTAGATTGACCTGGGAAGCGGCAGCGCGAGCGCACCTGGACTTCTATCGCGAGGTCGGTGCCTGACCGGCATCTGGGCTCGGTCAGTGAAAAGTGAACCGTCGACGGCGCCGGGCCCTCGTAGGTGCGGTTGCGGTCATCTCCCGGATGTAATCGACCATGTCGATCAGGGCGCGACGATCTTCGTCGTCATCGCCGCCGTCTCTGTCGCCGACAACGATGGACATCGGAGTCCCCGTCCGGACGTCCAGCTCGTCCCAGCACAGCGACAACAGGTGCGCGTACAGCCGACGGCGATCGACGACCAGGACGATCTTGGTGTTGTATTCGCCTGTCTTCCAGGAGATCTGGTCGGCGGTGTCCTGGGTGAGAGCGCCGGCCGCCGCAAAATCCTGTAGGTACATCCGGCCACCTCCAGTTTCCATCGTAACCGCCGTAGCGCGGGTCACAGCTGTTTGGAGAAGAACACCCGGTCGAAGCCGTCGACTGTCGACCGATGCGTTTCGACGAACCCACGCCGCGGATAGAAATCCAGGTTCTCGGTCATCGCCGCGTTGGTGTAGAGCCGCATCTCGGCCACCCCGAGGGCCCGGCCGTGTTCGGCGGCGAAGTCGAGCAGGAGCGCCCCGATTCCGAGCCCACGGGCGAGCGCGGGCACCGCGAGGTTGTCGAGTAACAGGTGGTCAGGGTTCGGGGACAGCACGATCGTGCCGACCAACTGGTCCTCGTCCTCGGCGACCCACACCGTGCCGGTGTCGATGAGGGCCGCGTAGTCGGTGTGCATCGGCGCGGGCTCGGTGCCGATCCGGTCGACGTAAGGCGCGAAAGCCTTGTTGATCAGGACGGAAACCGCGTGTGCGTCATCAGGACGTGCGGATCGGATGCTCACCATCGGTCCAGTGTGCCCAATAAACAGTTGCCTCCGTGTCGAGGAGGGGGCACAATCGCTGCTGCCAGTGTCCCCTGCAGTGAGGCTTCACGTGAACTCCTCCGGCGTCTCCGCGTCCTGACGCGCCTGACATCACCGCGCATACCGCGGGATGAGTTGTTGGCGCATTCCATCACTGCATCCTGGGGAGTCACATGCGCCCGAATTCTGAATCATCCATCCTGCTGCGCGACCTCGGCTTCGATTGGCCCGACGGAACCACCGCGCTGCGCGGCATCACGGCCACCATCGGGACCGGCCGCACCGGTCTGATCGGCGCCAACGGCACCGGGAAATCCACGCTGCTCCGGTTGCTCGCGGGGGAGCTCGCTCCCACTTCGGGATCGGTGGTCACACTCGGTGACACCGCCTATCTGCCCCAGACCCTCTCGCTCCGGGTGGATTGGACTGTTGCCGATCTGCTCGGCGTCCGAGCGCAGGTCGAGGCACTGGCCGCGATCGAATCGGGGTCGACCGATGCCGTCCACTACGACATCATCGGGGACCAGTGGGATGTCAACGCCCGGGCGGGGCAGCTGCTTGCCGAGGCGGGTCTGGCGGGAATCACGTTGGACCGCAACGTCGGGACGCTGTCCGGTGGTGAGGCGATGCTGGTGGCGATCTCCGGTCTGCGGCTGTCCGGCGCCGCGATCTCGCTGCTCGACGAACCGACCAACAACCTCGATCGTGACGCGCGAGAGCGGCTCTACACCATGCTCGACCACTGGCCCGGCACTCTCGTGGTCGTGTCCCACGACACCGCGCTGCTCGAACTGATGGACACGACAGCAGAACTGCGAGAGGGCGAGCTGGTGGTGTTCGGCGGTCCGCTGACCGCCTACCACGACCACGTCGAACAGCTGCAGCGCGCGGCTCAGCGAGATCTGCGGGCTGCCGAGCAGGTGTTGAAAACCGAGCGGCGACAGCGGATCGAGGCCGAGACGAAGATTGCTCGGAGTGCGAAGTCTGGGAAGGCGAAAGCAGAGAATCTACCCAAGATCCTGGTCGGTAAGCGGAAGAACAATGCCGAGGCATCGGCCGGTCGCCTGCGCACGGAGGCCGACGCCAAGATTCGCGATGCGCGCAGAGCGGTGGAAGACGCTGCCGAACTGATCCGGGAGGACAAACAGATCCGGATCAGCCTGCCCGATCCCGATGTGCCGGGCAGCAGACGGCTGGCCGAGATACGTTGCGGCGACGAGGTCGTGGTGCTTCAAGGGCCGGAGAGGGTCGCGCTGACCGGTCCGAACGGCAGCGGGAAGACGACGTTGCTGACGTCGCTGTGGCGCTCGGAGCCGCCGGCGGATGGTCCGTATGCCGTCGCGCATACGGAACGAATCGGCTACCTGACACAGCGTTTGGATGGTCTGGACGACGATGCCAGTGCGCTCGCAAACATTCGGACGGCGCTCCCAGCGGCCGATCCGCAGGAGATCCGCGCCAAACTGGCACAGTTCCTCTTGCGCGGTGGCGCCGTCGACAAACGGGTCGGAGTCCTGTCCGGGGGCGAGCGCTTCCGGGTCGCGCTGGCCAAACTGTTGCTGGTCGTCCCACCTGCGCAATTACTCGTCCTCGATGAACCGACGAACAATCTGGACATGGCAAGCGTTGATCAGCTGATCGACGCGCTGGCGGGATATAGAGGAGGTCTGCTGGTGGTCAGTCATGACGAGCAGTTCCTGCGCAGACTCGGCGTCACCAGGGAGCTGCATCTGGCGGACGGGCAGCTCACGGTCACCGAGGAGTCTCGTCGGGCTTGACCGGTATACGACGCTCTGGTCCCTCGGGTGGCAGGGCCTCTGCGTCCGGCGACTTCCGCAGTACGACGTACACGAGCAGTCCGGCGAGCAGGGCCCAGAACGCCGATCCGATCCCTGCCACAGTCACCCCCGCAGCTGCGACGACAAAGGTGAGAACCGCTGCGGTGCGCGAGTTCTCGTCCCGCAGGCTCGCAGCGAGTGACCCCGCGAGGGTGTCGAGCAGCGCGAGTCCGGCGACGGTCTCGACCAGGCCGGAAGGGGCGACGGTGATCAGGGCGACCACAGCGGCCGAACTGAAGGCGAGTACCAGGTAGGCGGGACTCACCGTGGCTGCCGCGATCCAGCGTCGGCGGGGGTTCGGCTCGGCGGCGGGCGCGGCGGCCAGAGCCGCGCTGATGGCGCTGAGATTGACAGCGTGCCCGCCGGCCGGGGCGACCAGGGCGGTCAGGGCTCCGGTGACCAGCATCGATGGCCGCCAGGGGATCCGGTACCCGAAGCTGGACATCACCGCCGTTCCCGGTAAGTTCTGCGACGCCATCGTGACGATGTAGAGCGGCAGCGCGATCCCGATACAGGCCTGCCACGACCACTGGGGGACAACAAGATCCAACTGCGGGATGAGGGAATCGCCGGTGATGGTCTTGTCGGAGGTCAGGATGATCACAGCGATCACCACCGCAGCGGTGGCGAACGCGGCGGGCACTGCCCAGCGTTTCGCATAGCGGCTCAGGACAAGCCACACCAGCACCACCGGGGTGATCGCCAGCGGCTCGTCCGCGAAAGCGTGGACGGGCTCCAGACACAGCGGCAGCACGATGCCCGCCAGCATGGCCTGGGCGATCGGAGTCGGAATCGCCTGCACCAGCGCGCCGAGGCGGGGCCACAACCCGGTGGCCAGGACCATCACGCCGACCAGAACGAAGGCTCCGACCGCGGCGGGGAAACCCCCATCGGGACTCGCTGTGCCGGCCAGGAGTGCTGCTCCGGGGGTGGACCAGGCCAGGGTGATCGGCATCCGGTAGCGGAGCGCGAGAAAAGCTATCCCGATCGTCATCGCGAGACAGAGGGCGAAGAGTCCTGAGGCGGCCTCGTCGGCCGACGCGCCGACTGCCCGTAGTCCCGTCAGAACCACCGCGAACGAACTCGTGAAGCCGACGAGCGCGGCCACGACGCCGGCGGTGATCGGCTGCGAGAGCGGCGCGCGGGCGGTCGTCGGATCGGGGGTCACCCGGTTATCGTAGGTTAGATTGGATCTTGGATCCAATAAAGAGTGATCGTTCAGAGGGAGCAATGCCACCGAAGCGTTCGACGTACGTCCTGGACACGCTGGGATCACGGCCCACGGCAGTCCAGCATGCGCGCACGGTCATCGAAGACACCCTGGCCGAGGCGATCCTGAGTGGAGACCTGGCGAGCGGCACCCCACTGCGCCAAGCCGAACTCGCGGAGGTGTTCGGCGTGAGCCGGATGCCGGTCCGTGAGGCGCTTCTCGCGCTGACGGCGCGTGGACTCGTCGACAACGTCCCACACAAGGGCGCTGTGGTGATATCGGTGGATGCGGCCGACGTCGTCAACACCTACCGGATCAGGGCGATGCTCGAACCCGAGGCGCTCGGCGGCTCGATACCGCTACTCGATCCGGATGATCTGGACCATGCGCGAGAATGCTTGCTCGCGATGGACGGCGAACCCCCGTTGGCGGATCTGGGTCGGCTGAACTCCGAGTTCCACCTCTCGTTGTATCGGCGCCATCCGAACGCCAAGTTGCTGAAACTGATCGCAGCGGAACTCGACGACGAGGAGCGCTACCTGAGGTTCCATCTCGCAGAATTGGGTACCGGTCAGTTGGCGCAGGACGAGCACCGGCAGATTCTGGAGCACGCGGTCGCGCGTGAGGTCCAGCAGGCGGTGACGGTGTTGCGGCAACACATCTCGGCCGCCGCCGACACGATCGAGATGTACTTTCGGCAGCGATCACCGAACTGAGAACGCGAGGAGCACCCAAGACGTCATGCCAGAAGGCGACACAGTTTTCCAGGCGGCTGCCAGACTGCACCGCGCCCTTGCCGGAAAGACATTGACTCGTTGTGATGTTCGGGTCCCGCGGTACGCGACGGTCGATCTGAGTGGCGAACACGTCGACGAGGTGATCGCCCGGGGCAAGCACCTGCTGATCCGTGTCGGCGACGTCTCGGTGCATTCCCACCTGAAGATGGAAGGTCGCTGGGACATCTACAAGAAGGGCGAGAAGTGGCGTCGCCCAGGTTTCAAGGCCCGAATCATCCTCGAGACGGCCACCATCCAGGCGGTGGGGTTCGAGCTCGGCAAACTGGAGATACTGCGCCGGAGCGAGGAGGACAAAGCGGTCGGGCACCTCGGGCCGGACCTGCTCGGACCGGACTGGGACGCAGACGCCGCCATCGCCAATCTGGCCGCGGACCCGGCCCGTCCGATCGGTCTCGCGCTCCTCGACCAACGCAATCTCGCCGGGATCGGCAACGTCTTTCGCGTCGAGATGTGTTTTCTGCGCCGGACCCATCCTGCCGTGCCCGTTGCCGATGCCGGCGATCTGAGCGAATGGGTGGCGCTGGCCAAGCAGGTTCTCGAGTACAACCGGACGCGTTCGATGCGGGTCACCAACGTCGACCGGCCCGGTGAGCGAACCTGGGTCTACGGCCGAGCGGCGCGACCGTGCCGTCGGTGCGGAACCACCATCAAGAAGGCGGATCTCGGCAACCTCACCGACATGGATCGTGTCATCTACTGGTGCCCGCTGTGTCAGCCGCCGCCGTGACCATATCGGCGTCGGCCGCAGCGGTCTCAGGTGGCGCCGGTCGGTCGGTGCGGGCCCGCCAGATCGCTGCACCCGCGGCAAGGATCACGAGGGCCAACACGAAGACGCTGTAGCCGATGGCGGTGGGACGAAGACCGACGTGGATCGCCGCGAATCCGGCGACGACGGCCGGAATGCTGAAACCCGTGTAGCTCACGATGAACAGGGTGGAGAAGACCTGACCACGCGACGCCGGGGCGGTGACGGCGATGAGGGTGGCCATCACCCCGACGAACGTCGCGCCGAATCCGAAACCGGCGATCATCGAGCCGACGATGTAGCTCGGAACATTCGCGGAGATCGTGCCGATCAGACTGACGACCAGTCCGGATCCCAGGGTGCTCAGCCCCACGGCCAGTTTGCGATGTGCGCTCCAGCCGGACGCGGCCATGGATCCGATGGCGCCCGAACCGAAGAACGAGCCGATGATCAGGCCGGCCACCATGTGGTTCTCGATGTCGAGGATCCGGGCCGTGATGGACGAACCCAGCGACAGGTACAGGCCGCCGAGTGACCAGGTGGCGAGAATCGCCGGTGTCGACGCGAAGAACACCCCACGGACCGCGGGCGGCAGGCTCGCGTTCGGCCGCAACACCTTCCACAGGTGAGCCCGCGAGATGAACCCCGTACGAGGTGAGGTCTCCGGGATGAAGACGATGAGAACCGCGACGATTGCGAACGCGGCTATCAGGATCAAGAACACGAGTTCGCGCGGCATCGGCGCGTATTGGACCAGAATCCCGGCACCGACAGCGCCCAGTGCCAGGCCACCCGGAGGTGACGCGGAGCTCGCGATCGACCCCGCACGCGGTGTGGGTTGCAGGTCGACCAGAGCCGCACTCAGGGTCCCGGTGACGGCACCTGCCGCCAGCCCTTGCAGCACCCGGGCGGCGATCAACATGGGTACGCCGTCGGCGAAGGCGAACATCGCCATGGACGCCGTCAGCACCGCGAGCCCACCGAACAGCACAGGCCGCCTGCCGACGTGATCGGAGAGCGAACCGACGGTGAGCAGCCCGCCCAGCAGGGCGATCACATACACGGCGAAGATCACGGTCAGGGTGAAGGACGAAAAGCCCCACAGCTCTTGATAGACGGGATAGAGCGGGGAGGGCGCCGCGGCGCCGAACATCATCGCGATGGTGGTGGCTGCGATCACGGTGAATGCCGGGACGTGCCCGATCTGCCTGACTCCCATTTGGTTAGCCAACAGCAAAGACCGGTCCGCCTATTCCTTGTCGGCCGGGGTGCGGAGATCCACATCTTCGTCATTTGGACCCGCTCATGGGCCGGTTCTGTCTTAATCTGGGGATCTTCAGGTGCTGCTCACGCTGCACCGATGACTCAGTCGAGCGGGAGCCACCCATGGGATTTGTGATCGGATTTGCGCCGTGGATCGTGTTCTGGGTCCTGGTCGGCAACGCCGGCTTCATCACCGCGGTCCTGGTGTCGTTCGGGCTGACCATCGCTGGGCAGGTGTTCGGGCGCCTGCGGGGTGCACCGTTCCGCACTCTCGAGGTCGGTACGGTCGCGGTCTTCGCGGTGCTGACCATCGCGGCACTGACGCTCGACGAGAACGTTCTCGAGCGCTGGCTGCAACCGCTGAGCAACCTGGGGTTGTTCCTGATCGCACTGGTCGGGGTTCTCGTCGGCAGGCCGTTCGTGCGCGAGTACGCGGAAGGATCGGTGGACGAGCAGACAGCGGCGAGCGGCGGGTTCACCTACATCACGACCGCGATGACCTGGATGTGGGTGGCAGCCTTCGGCGCGATGACCGTGTTGTCGATGATCCCGCCGATCGTCGACGGGGACGCCACGATCAAGGACGACGGCGACGCGTTGTCGATCGTCTGTTACTGGGTCGCACCGTTCACGTTGCTGGGCCTGGCCGGGTTGGTCTCGTCGGTCTTCCCCAACTGGTTCGACGCCAGGTCGAAGGAGGTCTCCGCCCGAGAGGCCGTCGACGTCCCGGTGGCCGCAGCGCAGCCCGCGCCGCAACCCGACGTCGCGACCAGCACGCTCACGATCACAGCCCCGGCGGAATCTCGGCACGACGAGGGATTCGGCTTGCAGATCACCGGTGCCGATGCGGGTGCGGCGGTCACGGTGACCGCAGGTGGTGTCGACCTCTTCGGTACGCACTGGTCGAGTCGCGCGGACTTCACCGCGTCGGCCGACGGCGTCGTCGATGTCGGTGTGCAGGCACCCGACCGCGGCGACTGGACCGACGCGGACCCGGACGCACCGTTGTGGGCGATGAGTCCGGATTCGACGGGTGACCGGGTTCCCGAACTGTTCGTGCCACCGGTCGGTCCGTGGCAGGTGGTGCTCGAGGCCACCTCCGCCGACGGGCTGGTCCGGCGAACCGTGCTGCGATCGCCGTGGGCACCGGGAGTGGCGATCTCCGAAGTCGACATCGCCGGGCGGCCCGCGCTGCTGGCGCTACCCGCAGGCGACCCTCCGGAGGTCGGGTGGCCGGCCGTCGCGTGCTTCGGTGGTTCCGAGGGCGGCGTGGACTCCCAGCGCGTCACCATCGCGACCCTGGCGTCGAATGGAGTCGCGGCGTTGGCCTACTCCTGGGTCGATGAGGAATCGCCCGACAACCCTGAGGCGAAGCTGGTCGACATCCCTCTCGAGCGGTTCGGCGCCGCCATCGACGCGCTGGCCCGGACTCCCGGGGTCGACGCGGGGCGACTCACCGCGATGGGGATCTCTCGTGGTGCCGAAGGCCTCACCGCGGCGGCCACCGTTTCGAGGCTCCCGATCGGTGGCCTCGTACTCGTGAGTCCGAGTTCGGTCTCGTGGCAGGCAATCGGGCCCGACGGTGAACTCCCCGACGCCGCGTCGTGGACCTTCGGCGGGGAGCCGCTGAGCTGGACGCCGCTGCCGACCGGGTCACTGATGCCGCAGCTGATCAGAAACGCCTGGCGAGTGCACCGCGACATCGCGCACCGCACGCCCAGCCTGCTGCGACTGCACGCGGCGTACACCGCGGGACTCGACGCGGCCGGTTCCGGGGCCGCCCGGCTCCCATCCGAACTCATCGACGTCCCCATCCTCTGCATCGCCGGATCCGACGATCGACTCTGGCCGTCGTCGCGGATGGCGACCGAACTGCTCGCAGCACGTTCCGATCCGGCGGACGAACTCCTCGAGCTCGAGAACGCCGGACACCTCATCCGGCTCGCCACCCTGCCCGCGACGGCCCAGTGGACCGGCGGGATCGCATTCGGCGGCACTGCCTCGGGACAGGGGCGTGCCCAGCGGGCGGCGACAGCGGCCGTCCTGCGCTTCGCCGTGCGGGTTCCCGTCTGATCAGGCGTTCATGGTCGGGCACTGCCTTCGGCGTCGTCGCCACCTTGCACTCGGCACCTGTGAGTGCTAAAACGGTGGCTGGCACTCGACAACCGTGAGTGCCAGGTCGGAACGGTGAGATCGGTCCTAATGACACGACCGATCGTCCGTCGCGGGCACCGGAACCGACCAACGAACTTCAGTGTCACCCCCTATCGGAGGATCACTTCGTAATGGCCAAGATCATCGCATTTGACGAAGAGGCCCGTCGCGGCCTCGAGCGGGGCCTCAACGCCCTCGCCGACACCGTAAAGGTGACGTTGGGACCCAAGGGTCGCAACGTCGTGCTCGAAAAGAAGTGGGGCGCCCCCACCATCACGAACGACGGCGTCTCCATCGCCAAGGAGATCGAGCTCGAGGATCCCTACGAGAAGATCGGCGCCGAGCTGGTCAAAGAGGTCGCCAAGAAGACCGACGACGTCGCGGGCGACGGCACCACCACCGCCACCGTTCTCGCTCAGGCTCTCGTTCGTGAAGGTCTGCGCAACGTCGCAGCCGGCGCGAACCCGCTGGGCCTCAAGCGCGGCATCGAGAAGGCCGTCGAGGCCGTCACCGAGTCGCTGCTGAAGTCCGCCAAGGAGATCGACACCAAGGAGCAGATCGCTGCTACCGCCGGTATCTCCGCAGGCGACCCGGCCATCGGTGAGCTCATCGCCGAGGCCATGGACAAGGTCGGCAAAGAAGGCGTCATCACCGTCGAAGAGGCACAGACTTTCGGCCTGAGCCTCGAGCTCACCGAGGGCATGCGTTTCGACAAGGGCTACATCTCCGGCTACTTCGTCACCGACGCAGACCGCCAGGAAGCTGTCCTCGAAGATCCGTACATCCTGCTAGTCTCCGGCAAGGTGTCGACCGTCAAGGACCTGCTGCCGCTGCTGGAGAAGGTCATCCAGGCCGGTAAGCCGCTGCTGATCATCGCCGAAGACGTCGAGGGCGAAGCCCTGTCGACCCTGGTGGTCAACAAGATCCGTGGCACCTTCAAGTCCGTCGCCGTCAAGGCTCCGGGCTTCGGTGACCGTCGCAAGGCCATGCTGGCCGACATCGCCATCCTCTCCGGTGGCGAGGTCATCAGCGAAGAGGTCGGACTGTCCCTCGAGGGCGCCGGCATCGAGCTGCTCGGCACCGCCCGCAAGGTCGTTGTCACCAAGGACGAGACCACCATCGTCGAAGGCGCGGGAGATTCCGACGCCATCGCCGGTCGTGTGGCTCAGATCCGCGCCGAGATCGAGAACAGCGACTCCGATTACGACCGTGAGAAGCTGCAGGAACGTCTGGCCAAGCTGGCCGGTGGCGTTGCTGTCATCAAGGCCGGCGCTGCGACCGAGGTCGAGCTCAAGGAGCGCAAGCACCGCATCGAAGATGCTGTGCGTAACGCCAAGGCTGCTGTCGAAGAGGGCATCGTCGCCGGTGGTGGCGTGGCCCTGCTGCAGTCCGAGTCGGCCATCGATTCGCTGACCCTGGAAGGCGATGAGGCCACTGGCGCCAACATCGTCCGCGTCGCCCTGGAGGCTCCGGCCAAGCAGATCGCCTTCAACGCCGGCCTCGAGCCTGGTGTTGTCGCCGACAAGGTCCGCAACAGCCCGCTGGGAACCGGCCTCAACGCCGCAACCGGTGTGTACGAGGACCTGCTGGCCCGTGGCATCAACGACCCGGTGAAGGTCACCCGCTCGGCGCTGCAGAACGCAGCCTCGATCGCGGCTCTGTTCCTCACCACCGAGGCCGTTGTCGCCGACAAGCCCGAGAAGAACGCTGCACCGGCCATGCCGGGTGGCGACGAGATGGGCGGCATGGGCTTCTAGTCCACGCTTCCTGGCTCCACCTTTTCAACTGAGCCCGGTCACCTTTCGGTGGCCGGGCTCAGTGCTGTTCCGACCCTCACAAAACCAGCCGTTGCAGGCAGAACCAGGTGCAGCAACACCTGGTTCTCCCTGCAACAACTGGGTTTGTGCGGACAGGGTGTTTCACCCGTGCGAACTGAGTAGTTTCACGCTGCTGCCGGAATCGGTGCGGTCGTAATCTCCTCCGCATGACCTTCACCCAGCAGCCCGCGCGACCACCGCGCACGACCAACCAAACCGTCGACATCGTCATGACGGTGGTACTGCTCGTCGTCCAAGGCCTTGCGTTCATGGTCAGCGTCTACATCAGTCTCTTTTTCGGGATGGCTACCGACTCGTGCTCCGGCGAGTGCGATACCGCACCGCTGGACGCCGCATTTCTGATCACCGATGGCGGTGGGCTGCTGACTCTGGCTCTGGCGATCATCGTCTCGATAGTCCTGCTGGTCCGGCGGCACCTGGCGTTCTGGGTGCCGCTCGTGGGGATCGCCATCCAGATCGGATTGGTGATCGCCGGGTTGTACCTCGCGAGCAGCGTGGGATGACCGATGATGTGCCCTTCTGGCGAACAAACACCCAGGTGGACTCCGCCAGAACAACCCATTTCGGGCGTCAGGCGTCTGTTTCGAGGGTCACGATGGTCTGGGTCTCGATGACAGGCCTCCACACCTCACGGACGAAGGTCTCGTGCGGCGTCCCGGTGAGGTAGGCGTCGAGGTCGGCGCGGTTGTCGAATTCGACGATGAAGGCATGGGACATCGTGGTGTCACGAGTGCTGCTGTTGGGGGAGAGCGTCCAGTTCCGCATTGCCGGGTATTGCCCGGGGAAGGTGTTGAGTTCGGCGATGATGCGTTCCCGGTCGGGGTCGCTGACCTCGGGCCTGAACATGAAAGCGACGACGTGCTTGATCAATGTCTGCTCCTACTTGGTGACCGCCGGTCCTGTCTGACGCTGTGGTGAGTGCTCGCTCGACAGGGGCTGGGGGATCGCTTCGATGGTGCGGGTGGGCGCTGGTTGTTTCGACTTTGCCCTCGGCTTCCTGGGCGCTCGCGTGGGTGCTGTGGCGCTCGCCTGCTCAGGCGAGCGGTGGAGTTCCGCTCCGAGTTGCTCTCCGAGCGCGGAAGCCGCCCGGGACAGAGCTTTCGCCACGTCCGAGTCGGTCGAGGGTGGGACGCAGTCGGTCGTACCGACGACCGCCAACGCTGCGATCACGTGTGTTCCCTGGAAAACCGGGGCTGCGATCGTCCTGATCCCGTGCTCGCGAGGCGAATTGAACGCGAGACGATTCGCCCTGATGTCCTTGAGTTCGGTTCTCATCGCGCGGTCGCCTCGAATGCGGCCGGCCAGCAGTGGATGCTCGTCGGGGTCCGCGAATGCGCAGAAGAGTCGTCCCTGAGCGCTGTCGGTCAACGGCAGCCGCGACCCCTCGTTCACGCTCACTCGGATGGCCTTGGTGGTGTTGTCGTCGACCCGGATGACGACCACGGAGTCGGAGCTGTCCCAGATACTCAGGACCGCTGTCTCGTTCAATTCCGTGACCAGTCGTTCCATGAACGGGCCCGCGGCGGTGAAGATCGACAATCCGGCCTGCGCTGCGGCGGAGAGTGACATCATCTCCGGCCCTAGCGAGTACAGCGCGTCCACCGGGTCGTACCGGAGATAGCCCACAGCGCGTAGGGCTTTGGTGTATCGGTGGGCGGTTTGCTTGCCGGTGCCGAGTTCACTCGTCAGCTCGGACAAACTCAACCGGGGCCGCACCACGGTGAAGGCTCGCAAGATCCTGGACGCCCGCTCGACGGCCTGGATTGCGTTGTTGGCGACGATGTCCGGCGCAGCGCTGTCCTGCGGATTGGTGCCGATGACGAAGACCTCCTGATAGTTCGAGCCGTTTCTTCGACGTTCTCGGTGGGATCTACGTCGCTGCGCGGTGGTTCGGGTTTGTTCATGCGGTGGTTCTGCCACGCACGCGCGTGTCCAGATTTGTGGTCGAAACACGAGCGATACAAGGCTGTATTGCAACGGCAGCCGTATCGCTTGACACTATGCCGTCTCACAATACAATATGCCGTTATGGAAATGATCGCTACAGCAGAGGGTCTCGGCAGGGTGGATGGAGACTGCATACAGCTGTTGTCGACTGAGTTCGTGGACCTCGCGGAACCGCTACGCAAAGGACTGGCGCTCGAGGATCTGAGTACGTACCCCGTGCGTGGTGAGATCGCTTATGGTGACGCGACCATCATCGCCCCACTGGGACGCGGGGCCACGACCTGGGGAGTTGGGTCCAACTATGCGCGCGAAGGTGCGACGCCGACCCGGCGTGGAGGGTTGCCGACGTTCTTCATGAAAGCCCCATCGAGTCTGGCCGACCCTCACGCCGACATCTGGGCGCCCGGCGCGATGGCCGCCGAGTTCGACTACGAGGGCGAGGTGGCTGTGGTGATCGGCCAGGCAGCTTTCGACGTTTCGGAAGCTGAGGCGTGGTCTCATATTGCGGGCATCACAGCCGCCAACGACTCGACAGCCCGCGACGTGATGAAGGCAACCGGCAATCCGGCGCTGGCCAAATCATTTCCGGACACCGCGGCCATCGGGCCGAGTCTTCTGCCGCTCTCGGACGTCGCCGACAGGGACGCCATCACTGTCCGGAGTTGGGTGAACGGTGAACCGCGACAGGACTCGTCGACGGCGCACCTGATCTATTCGATCCCCGAACTCATCTCGCTGCTGTCCAGGTTCGTCCGACTGGTGCCGGGAGATGTCGTGCTGACCGGCGGTCCAGAGGGCCGCGGGGTCGACAGCGGACGGTTTCTGGCGGCCGACGACGTCATCTCGATATCTGTTGCCGGACTGCGTCCGTTGATCAATACGGTCCGCTCTCGCTCGAGGGCACTGACATTGCAAGAACTTGTGAAAGCGAAATGACGTGGCGTATGTGATCACCGAGTCGTGTGTGGACATCCAGGACAAGTCCTGTGTCGAGGAATGTCCCGTCGACTGCATCTACGAGGGCCCCCGGATGATGTACATCAATCCGGAGGAATGCGTGGAATGCGGACGCTGTGAGCCTGTGTGCCCGACCATCTCGATCTTCCACGAAGAAGATCTGCCGGATGACCGTGCCGACTACCGCGACATCAACGAAGCCGTCTTCGTCGACCTCGGGATGCCGGCGCCGGGAGGTGCTCGCCTGCTCGGCCCGCTCGCCACCGATCATCCGACGGTCGCCGCGCTGCCCATCACCGCCGCCGCCCCACCTACGCCGGTCACGTCGGCGCCCGCACCGGCGATCGCACCCGCAGTGGCACAACCCGATCCGGTCGAACCCGAGACCACCGGCCCCGCTTTCCCACCTCGTGCGGACCCCGCGGCCGGGGACCGGCACGAAGTCGATGTCGTGGTGATCGGGGCAGGCCCGGTCGGTCTCTACGCCGCCTACTACGCGGGCTTTCGAGGCATGTCGGTTGCGATCATCGACTCGCTCCCGGAACCCGGTGGTCAGTGCTCGGCGCTGTATCCGGAGAAGGAACTCTTCGACATCGCCGGCTTCCCTGCCATCAAGGGGCAGGCGCTCGTCGACGGTCTCGTCGCGCAGGCACAGAAGGCGCACCCGCTCTGGCTGCTCGGCGAGCGGGCGGAGAAGCTCGAAACCTCCGACACCGGAGTCGAGATCGCCACCGACCGTGGGACGATCGTCAGTGCCAAGGGCCTCGTCATCGCCGGTGGTATCGGCAACTTCGAGCCCCGGGTGCTCGAGCCCGCATCGCGGTTTCTCGGCAACGGACTGCGGTACTTCGTCCCGCGCCTGTCCGAACTGGCCGGCCGCGATGTCGTCGTGGTCGGCGGGGGAGACTCGGCGGTGGACTGGGCCCTCTCGCTCGAGGACATCGCGGCGTCGGTCACCCTCGTGCATCGCCGAGACCAGTTCCGGGCCCATGAGCAGAGCATCCTGGCCCTCCGCGGTTCCACCGTGAAGGTCCTGACTCCGTACGAGGTCGGCTCCGTCGGCGGCGACCACCACATCGGCTCGGTGACGGTGGTGAACACCATCGACGGGTCGGTGCACGAGCTCGCTGCGACCGAAGTGGTGGCCGCCCTGGGGTTCATCGCGGATCTGGGGCCATTGCAGAACTGGGGACTCGAGCTGCAGCAGCGCAGGATCATGGTCGACAGGTCCATGCGGACAAACGTGCAGCGCGTGTTCGCCGTCGGCGACATCGCGGACTTCGAAGGCAAGATCCGAATCATCGCAGTGGGATTCGCAGAGGCCGCCACTGCCATCAACCATATCGCCCCACTGGTGAACTCCACCTGGACCTTCTCCCCGGGCCACTCGTCCGACCTGGTCAAGTGACATGACGTCCGACGTGGCCGAGGTTCGGGCCCGCCTTCGTTCGCGGCTTGCCGGCGCGGATCCTGCACTCGGCACCATGGTCAAGATCGACGACTTCAGCGTGCTGGACATCGCCAGGAGCGCGGGTTTCGACTTCGTTGTGATCGACGGCGAGCACTCGCAGCTCGGTGGTAGCGGAGTCAGCAGATTGTTGAGATATGCTTTGGCGCTGCGACTTCCGGCGATGGTGCGGATGCCGGCCCTTGATCCGGGTGTCGTCAATCGCGCTCTGGAGGCAGGTGCGGCGGGCATTCAGCTCTCGAACGTCAACTCCCGCAAACAGGTCGACGACCTCATCGACGCGACGCGTTATGCCCCGGGCGGTACCAGGAGTATCAGTCTCGCCCATCCCGGAGCCGACCACGGGGGGACACCGATCGCGGACTACCTGGACGACGAGGCGAAGCAACCGCCGCTGCTGGTGGTCCAGATCGAATCGCCTCACCTCCTCGATCCCCTCGATGACATCATCGTCGACGTGGACGTCGCATTCCACGGGCCCACGGACATGTCGGTGGCGCTGGGGCTCGGCGGTGCCACCGACCACGAGGCGTATCTGCGCGAACGCCTGCGGCTCGGTGACGCGGCGCTGAAGGCGGCGGTACCAACCGGTTCCTGGATCTCCGACCCCGCTGCGCTCGGGGCGTGTATCGACCGCGGAGAACGGTACATCGCCATCGGGTCCGATCTACAGATACTCGGAAAAGGATTGCGTGCCTTGACCCGTAGCCGCACCATCGATCGACATCCGAGCTCGCCGATCCCCGAACTCGGCGAATCCAGCCAGGAAGTGACATGAACACACCCGAAGCACTCGCACTGTCCGTCAATTGGGACGACATCGATGAGGACGTCATCCGGCCGGGCGTCCGGCGCAAGATCTACTCGACCGCCGAGGTGATGCTGTGCTGGCATCACCTGTCGCGGGGCATGGATCTGCGGCCGCACTCGCACGACGACTTCGACCAACTGGCACTGGTCCTCGAAGGTGAGGCGGACTACTACGTCGGTGGGACCGCACACCGGATGCGCGCCGGATCGATGCTGTTGGTCCCGGCGAAGCAGCTACACCACATCGAACCGCTCTCGGAGTTCTGCATCAACCTCGATGTCTTCACACCTCCGCGAAAAGACTACGCAGGGATCGGTTTTCACTCGGGCGATCACTGATCCCCGGCACATGCACCTGCACGACGCGTCACATTGGGCACCACTGAACTATTGGAGGACATGATGTCGGGAGAGAACAAGCCCGAGAGGTTTGACATTCTCTTGACCGGGGGTCGAGTGTTCGACCCGCGGGCTGGGGAGTTCCGGACCGCGGACATCGCGACGATCGGTAGCAAGGTCGCCAAGATCTCGGAACGGATCAGCGGCGAAGCAGCCCAGGTCATCGACTGCAGCGGAAAGATCGTGACCCCGGGCCTGGTCGATATGCACACGCACGTCTACGACGGCGTCTTCGAGAAGGCGGTGCCCGCGGTGGAAGCACATCTGCGGCGCGGCGTGACCGCGGTCGTGGACGCAGGCAGTTTCGGGGTCAGCAACTTCGACGGTTTTCGTCGCTACATCGTCGAAGAATCACCGTGCCGGATCCTCGGGTTCATCAACATCTCCTCGGTCGGACTCTCCAACATGGAGGTCAGCGAATTCGCTTCGCCTGCAGCAGTGATGAAAGACAAGACCGTCACCACGGCACTGAAGCACCCGGACATCATCAAGGGTGTCAAGGTCAGGCTCTCGCGGAGTCAGGCCGGCGACAAACCACTCGAGTACCTCAAAGCGGCTCTCGAGGTGGGCGCGGCCATCGGCAAGCCGATCATGGTCCACTTCGGTGAGACCGCATGCCCGCTCGAGGCCGTCCTGTCCGAACTCCGACCCGGCGACATCCTCACCCATGCATTTCATGGGAAGTCGGAAGGTCTGTTGCAGGAGGGGGCCATTCATCCGGCTGCGCACGACGCGCGCAGCCGTGGGGTCCTGTTCGACGTGGGTCACGGCACTACGCAATTGGCCTACGCGGTGGCGCGAGCGGCCCTCGAATCAGGCTTCTACCCGGACACGGTCGGCTCGGATCTGAGCTTGCGCAACTGGCGCGAACCGGCGTACGACCTGCCGACCGTGATGTCGAAATTGCTCGCCCTGGGCATGCCGCTCCCGAAGGTACTCAGTGCCGCCACCAGTCGTCCGGCTGAGATCCTGGGTATCGATGTCGACGGCTTCGGACTGCTCGAAGAAGGCGGCCTCGCGTCGATCACCGTGTTCGACCAGCTGACCGACCCGGATATCCTGCCCGACGCCAGTGACGACCGCCTACCCGTCAAGAGGCTGGAGCCGGTGGTCACGATCAACTACGGCGAGGAGATCGAGACCACCCCATGGCGCGGTCTGAACGGGGCGTCGGTGGAGGCTTCAGGCGATCACGGGGCGTGTTGTTGAGCTGACGGCGGACCGGGTGCCTGTGCAACAGCTCGGCCCGGTTACCAGCGCAGATAATGCGTCGGTACCCGGGCCGAAGAGTTCTCCAAGAGCTCAGCCGTTGCCGAGTGTCGCCGACAGTCGCTCGGCTACTCGGCGCAGGGCATCGATGTGGACCTCCACCTGTTCCTCGGTGGCGTTCGATGTGGCGACGATCGCGAGTGCGGCGACCACCCGATCAGCCTGGAACACCGGTGCCGCCAGCGTCCGGAGGCCGTTGACGACCGGCGATTTGAGCGACACCCCGCACTCACGGATCCTGTCCAGTTCCTCGGCGAACTCGGGGTCGGACTGTATTTCGCGTCGCAGCATGGGCACCTCTTCTTCGGGCAGATAGGTGCAGAACACCCGGCCCTGCGCCGACGCGGTCGGCGACAGTCGTGCCCCGATCCGAACTGCAACGCGCGCAACATGGTTGGTGTTGTCGTTGGATGCGACAACAATCGGGCTCTCGCCGTCCCAGACGCTCAGCACGACCGTTTCCTGCACCTCACGCAGCAACTGCTCCATGAACGGTTCTGCGAGTTTGATGACCGGGAGTCCCGCTCGCGCGGCTGCGGCGAGCGTGAGTACCTGGGGCCCCAGCGAGTAGACGGTCTCACTGGGGTCGTAGCGCAACAGGTTGGCCGCGCGTAGCGCTTTCGTGTAACGATGCGCGGTGGCCTTGCTGGTACCGAGCGCGACCGTGATCTCGTTGAGCGACAACCTCGGCCGGGCCGGGGTGAACGCGGACATGATGATCGCAGCACGTTGGACGGCCTGAATTGCGGGCGCGCCCTGGTCCCCCGACGGTTCGACCATTTATATTCCCCTTTTCTTTCCTGCAGTCCAGCCGGCGCCGATCTCGGCGTAGATCCGAGCGAAGCGGAGCAACTCCGTGAGGCTCAGCGAATCCCATTCCGGCTCGTCGTTGACCGTCACATTAGCCGGACCTGTGCGGATTGTGTGGACGGCGGCAGCACGGAGCAGCGCGCCGTCGGTGGATCCGGTCCAGCCGGACAATTCGGGGGCCGGGCCGCCGTGATGGCGTTCCCAGACCTCCGTCGCCGATCGGACGAACGACGCCAGTGGCGAGGTGGTACCCGCGTCCTGTGATGTCGCGGCGTCGACGTCGACCGTGCACGCCGACAACGGTCCTCCCGCGAAGGCTGCTCGTAACTGGGCGCGCAGGTCGTCGGCGAAGTCGATGAGGCGCTCCCCGGGCAGTAGAACCAGGTACACGTACAGGTCGACGAACGCCGGGAGAAGATCGGGCTTGCGGGTCGACCCCGTTCGTATCGCTCCGATCCCCGCTTCCCGGCCGGCCTGCCCTCCCGCGCGGGGCGGAAGTGTTCTCAACCGGTCCCGCCAGGCTTCGATTCCCGCGCACATCGTCCCGACGTGCGCGGGAAGCCCGCCGGGTGGGTCAGCGACGTCACGCGCCAGTACCGCACCGCGTCGACCACTGACGCGGATCCTGAGGTATCCGGCACCCGGCTCGTCCCACAGCACTCCACGGGGTCCGGCCTTGGCGATCAGCGCGGCTGCCGGTAGCGGGTAGTGCTCCAGATGCGACTCGATTCCGCTGTAGAGAACGTCGACAGAATCGGATTCTCTGAGCGTGTTCTCGTGGGTCCCGCCGCCCGCCAACACCAGTCGCAATCGTGGCGACGTCGAAGGGCCTGAAGTCGTTGCGGCGTAGGCGAACCCGACGAGAGCGGCGGCGGCCGGCCCACGCGCCACCGCCAGCCCGGACGCAGAGATCGTGTCGTTTCGCAGGGTGTGCCCGATTCGGGTGTCCTGCGAACGGCCGGTGACCGATCGGTCGCGAACCCCCAGGCCGGTGAGCGAGGTGTCGAGGTGCGAGTAGAACAGCAGGTCATCGCCCGAGGGCTCTCCGGTGGAGCAGACGAGGTTGGCGCCCGCCGGGCCGATCTCGTCCACACCGAACTCCAGGGCGGGCCAGCGTTGACCCGCCCAGGATGCCAGAGCTTTCGCGGTGGCGCGTTCGCTTCCCCGCGGTGTCGGCTGTGCGGTCAGTATCGCGATCGCGCCGACGATGTCCTCGATCCCGGTGGAATCAGTGAGCCCAGGTACGGTCATCGGCTTCCGCGCGCCAGACATCGATGTTCCTGGGATCCCGCTTCAACCGACGGGCGCGATGTGTCTCGTGTTCTTCCTCGGTGAAGATCCGGTGGCCGTCACAGAGTTCGTAACGGGGACCGTGCTTTTCGTCATAGAGGTAGAAGGCGATGGAGGTCGACGCGGAGTGGTTCACCACATCGCCCAGGATTTTGACGTCCTTGTACTGTGCGCGGGCACGCCGGCGCATGACACCGTCGAGGTCGCCCATGATGAAGCAGAGATGCTCGAGCGAGAAACGGTCGCTGCGCCGGATGGCGATGCTGTGGTGGTAGCGATCCTCACACCTCAAGAACGCGGTGAAATCTTCGACATAGTCGGAGGCCTGGAATCCGAGTAGGTTGATGTAGAAGTCGAGGGATTCCTCGTAGTGATCCGTGATGATGAACGGATGGACCAGCCGTTCGGGACGCAGGTCCGGCCACGGTGCCTCGGCGTACTCGATGAACTCGGTGAACAGCTCCACCAGGGTCCCGTTGGGGTCGCGAACCGCGAAACCCGCCTGGCACAGGCTCTTGGTGCCGTCCGTCAGCGGCAGGATCTCGAGGCCGCCTTCCGATACGCGATCGCGCAGATCGGCAAGGTCGTCCGCAGTGGCGACATTGAACCCGACGCCGTCGTACCGGAACTGGGTGAGCGAGGGGTCGGAGATCAGTTCCACGCTGTGGTGCTCGATACCGACGCGAAGATACGCGTGCGAATCGTCGTGCCCTTCGAGCGCCATACCGACGTGGTACTCCAGGAATTCGATGGTGGCAGCCATGTCGGGCACTGCCAGACGTACGAACGCGACCCCTGCGGGACCGCGTCGGCGGTTGGTTTTCAGATCTGACACGGATCTTGCCTTTCGTGGTGTGGAGTTCGCGAACACCGCACGGTGTCCGGGCGTCGACGGTATGTCGAAAGCCTAGGAGCCGAGCCAGATACCGTCAAGCATTATGGGACATCATCACACAATGCGGCATGGATGCATGTATCGTGATGTCATCGGATCGACCGCTGACGTTCGCCGAATCGCACCACCCCATGCCGCGCCTGCGTGCGCTGAACTCTCTTCTTGCCCATCGCGAAAGGCCATCTTGATGCCCATCCTTCAACCGAACTCCGGAGAACGCCTCGGCGACCACTATGTGGCGGCGAGCGTGAAGTCGCTGACGTGGGGGAGGCTTCCGACCCCGGATCGCGACCCGATCCTGACCATCGCCTCGGGCGAGACCGTGACGGTGGACACGATCTCGCACGAGGGGCTGATGGAGGACCAGGGTCGGGATCCGTTGACGTACTTTGCATCTCACGGAGTGGCTGCGGGTGACGTACTCGAGGATCTGGTGGAACTCGCGGCATCCGACGTGGTGCACACGCGAGGGCCGGATGGGCCGCATGTGGTGACCGGTCCGATCAGGGTCGACGGCGCGAAACCCGGCGACATCCTCAAGATCGAGTACCTCGATCTCACGCCACGCGTGCCCTATGGTGTCGTGTCCAGCCGGCACGGTCTCGGGTGTCTCGCCGGCGAGCGTCCGGTGGACGACGTCACAGGCGAGGCGGTGCGCATCATCAGCCAGTTCTGCACGGCGGATGTCGACAAACACACCGCGACGATGGCGTGGGGAGAGAATCGTCGAATCACGTTCCCACTCAGCCCTTTCATGGGACTGAGTGGACTCACGGCGAACACCGACGTCGCACTGAACACGATTCCGCCGGGCGCTCACGGTGGAAACCTCGACGTCCGCGATCTCGGACAGGGGTCCACCATGTATCTGCCCGTCCAGGTCGAAGGGGCCGGCTACTACATGGGCGATCCGCACTTCGCGCAGGGCAACGGCGAGGTGTCGTTGACCGCACTCGAAGCGTCGCTGCGCACCACAGTTCGGTTGACCGTTCTCTCTGCAGCGCAATCGTTCCCCTCCACCGGCACGATCGAAGGCCCTTTCGGAGAGAGCGATACCCACTGGATCGCAATGGGCCTGGACCGAGATCTCAACGAGGCGATGAAATCTTGTGTCCGAGAGGCGATCAGGATTCTCAGTGAGGTGGCCTTCGTCCCCGAGTCCATCGCCTACCTCTACCTCAGCGCAGCAGGCGACTTCGTCGTCAGTCAGGTCGTCGATGACGTCAAGGGTGTGCACTGCCTGATCCGCAAGGCGGACTTCCCGGCCTGGGTCTAGGCCGGCAAGCACAACAAGGCGCGGCGGGTCACCTCCCGGAGGTGACCCGCCGCGCTCGTGTGTGCTGGTCAATCGGCGGTGCTCTCTGTCAGATACCCACGAGCACCGTCGAACAGCGTCGTCCTCGACGCGGCGGTCACGGCCCGTCGCACCGACTCTTCGATGTCGATACCGTCGACGAGATGGGCCGCCAGGGCTCCGACGAAGCAGTCGCCCGCACCGGTGGTGTCGACCGGTTCGACCCGGGGCGCAGGAACGGCCACCTCGGAATCGCCCTGGACGATCAATGCGCCGGCGGCACCGAGCGTGACCACCACGATCGGCGGGCCCGTGATGGCGCGTGCCTTCTCTGCCGTGGTTCCGCCGGAGACAAATGGCCGCGAGACCACATCCAGTTCGGTTTCGTTGACCACGAGCACGTCGACCGCCTCGAGTAGGGCGATGGGCAACTCGGCGGCTGGGGCTGCGTTCAGGATCGCGCGCCCGGTCGACGCCCGCGCGGCGGCGAGGACGGCGTTCATCGGGACCTCGAGCTGCAGGACGACGACGGCGGCTCCTGCCACGGCTCCAGCCCGTTCTTCGGTCATCAATGCGTTGGCTCCGGCTGCGACCACAATCGTGTTCTCCGCCTCGTGCAGATCGACCGTGATGAGCGCCATCCCGGTGGGCGCGCCCACGACGAGGACTCCGGTGTCGTCGACCCCCTGCTCACGCAGTGCCGCACGTGAACGCGCACCGTCGGTGTCGTCTCCGACGTTGCCTATCATGAAGGTCTCCGCGCCCGAAAAGGCCGCTGCACAGGCCTGATTGGCGCCTTTGCCACCGCTGTTGCGAAGTGTTCGCCTGGCGTGGACGGTCTCGCCCGGGGCCGGCAGGGCTTCGACGAACACCGACGTGTCTGCGTTGATCGATCCGAAGACCACCACCGCCCCGCTGCGCTGATCAGAGGATGAAGCTGAGTCTCGCACCGGGTTCCATCGCTTCGTTGGTGAGAATTGCACGCCGCAGGGTCAACTTCAGCCCGTCGTCGGTGACGAGCAGCTCGTGGGTGTAGCGACCGACGTAGTGGAACGAACCACCATCGCGGTAGCGATGGATGATGAAATTGGCGCCTGCACGGAGCACGTTGCCCTCACGCCCCAGGATCCGCACATTGCCGACGATACGGGTGGTGCGCGAATGCGGGTTCTCGGCGTGGGCCTTGCGACTCTTGAGGCGTTTGACGCGCGCCTTCAACAGATCCCAGTCGTCTGCGACGAAGTAGCCTGCAGACTCTGGTCCCAGTCCGCCGGCGTCGGTGGTGGGCACATTCATCGTGGCGCCAGGGACGAACAGCGTGAGCCACTGATCGAGATCCCAGTCGTCGAGCAGCGCAGCCTCGTCGTAGAAGAACTCCTCTACTTCCGAGCGTTCCACGGCTCGGTCGCTGCCGGTGGTGGTGTCCATCTGGATTGCAGTAGTCATTCTCCGACCTTTCCGTTCACGCCGGCGACCTCGCCGACGCGCTTGCTCCAGTGCCGCCAGAAACTGCGCATGGCACCTTCGTCCGTGGACCGTCCACGCGGTCCGGCGATGTCGTCGGCCATGCCGCGGGACATGTCGCTCCAGTCGAACTGTTCGGCATCGAAACCTGCG
Source organism: Williamsia soli (assembly GCF_017377795.1). Taxonomy (GTDB): domain Bacteria; phylum Actinomycetota; class Actinomycetes; order Mycobacteriales; family Mycobacteriaceae; genus Williamsia; species Williamsia soli. The sequence goes on from NZ_JAFRDR010000007.1 coordinate 124,268, forward strand.
GTCGCGACGATACCGCGCTGGACCGCTTCATAGGCCTCGATGTCATCGGGAGTGGCCAGGCCGCCGGGGCCGACGAAGCTCGCCATCGTCTTGAGTCGTAGGGCCCGCACATCGTCCGGCTCCCCGTTCTCGACGAGCTGCCAGGCGCGTACATCGGTGACCCCGGGCTCGACGGGTTCGAGCTGCCGGATGGTCAGTGCTTCGAGGTCGAAGAGCAGAAGGTTCGGGAAGACGAAGAGGATCCGTGACGCGTCCGCAATCGTCGCCGCCCGGTCGGCGCCGAGTCGTTCGGTCATCTCGGCGCGCTTGACCTCGATGCGATCCTTCTCGCTCTCACCGAACCGAGGCTCCCACACCATGCCGATGCGGCCGTTGTGTCCGGTCAGGACCAACAGGCCATGGCCTTCCCCGAGGTCGTGGGCGTACTGATCGTGATCGGTGACGGCGAATCCGGTCTCGCGGAGATACCCGACAAAAGTGTTGTGGGTTGGCGCGAAATGGTAACCGTCCATGGCATTTTCGACCGCCAGCTTCCAGTTGCCGCGAACACTGTACTTCTGGATTCCCGGCAGCGTGGTCATCCCGTCCTTGCCGATGGACGCTGTCATCGAGATGTAGTCCGCTGCCTTGCCCAGGTGGTCGAGGAGTGGGGGCACTCCGTCGTGGAAGGCGATGAAGACGAAGCCTTCGTGGATGTCGAGACGGGCGACCTCACGGAGGGACACCGAATCGACGAAGGCGCTGTCGGTCGGATAGGCATCGCTGTCGGGTAGGGCCGCGAGTTCACCAGAGTTCCGGAAAGCCCATGCGTGATAGAAACATTGGAACGTTCTGGTGCGGCCCTCGGTCTCGCGGCAGAGGATGGTGCCGCGGTGCGGGCAGGCGTTGAGGTACGCGCGCACCTCTCCTTTGGAGTCGCGGACGAAGATCAGCGGGCGCCCACCGATGGTACGGGTCTTGAAGTCGCCGTTGACGGGGATCTCGGTCTCGTGTCCGAGGTAGAGCCACGTACGGCCCCAGATCTCGTTACGCTCGCGATTGAACACCGCGTTCTCGCGGTAGGCGCTGCGGTGGACCTTGAACGTCAGGTCGTCCCAGTCTTGGGCGATGAGCGAGTTGCCCACGGTGAGACGGTCGGTCTCGGCGTGGTTGGGAAGTGTTGTGGTCATGGTGTCACGCTCATTTCATTCCAGAAGTGCGGATGCGAGGTGTGAGCTCTCATCAGCTGTTTGATCGGGCCGGGCTGTGGCTGGTGATCTTTCACAGGTCGAGGACGAGTCCGGTGGGGGCGGCGCGACCGACGCACACCATCATCGCTGTGTTCGCTGCGCGTTCATCGGGGGTCAGGACGGTGTCGCGGTGGATCGGTTTGCCCGCGAGAACCCGGGTTTCGCAGGCACCGCAATAGCCCTCAGAGCAGTCGCTGGGAATTCCGGGCACCACCCCGGAGATCGCGTCGAACAGAGTTTGTCCAGGTGCGACATCGATGTCTGCTCCGGTGCGGGCCAGCCGAACCGTGAAGGCCGTGTCGTCGGGCTCGGCACCACGGCCTGATGCGGCGAATCGTTCGGTGTGCACCCGGGAAGCGAGGTCGGCGGCGTCGGCCGCAGCCGACAGGTCGTCGATGAGGCCGGCCGGACCGCAGCAATAGAGCAAACCGCCCGGAGGTAGGGCACGGACGAGTTCGGCGAGATCAGGTCGACCGCCGGTTGCGGTGTGCACCACGCTCAATCGGTCACCGAGCAGGTCGGCGAGTTCGTCGAGGTACGCCGCGCTGTCGGGTGCCCGCGTCAGGTACAGCATGCGGACTCGCGCGCCGCGGCGGAGCGCTTCGGTGACCATCGGGAGGATGGGCGTCACCCCGATACCGCCAGCGACGAACGTGTAGTCGTCTGCATCCTGGAGTGCGAAGTGGTTCCGGGGTGGTGCGGCATCCAAGGTGACCCCCGAATCGGCCGTCGCATGCATCTCGGTCGAGCCGCCGCGGCCCGCCGGTTCCAACAGCACGGCAATCCGGTAGCTGTCGGACGATGACACGCTGCCGCACAACGAGTATTGGCGGACCAGGCCGGACGGCAGGGTGACCGGTAGGTGAGCCCCCGGGGCCCATGTAGGCAGCGGGGAGCCGTCCTCGGAATGCAGGGTGATCTCGAGGATGCGGTCGGCGACTTTCCTGGTGGCCCCCACCTTGAGGCGAAGGGTGGTCCGCGGTGCAGTCGGTCGACGCCTATCCGCTGCGCGCGGACCCGGTGTGAACACCGCCGGAACCGAATCCCAGCCGGCCTGATTGCCAAGGGTCGGGTAGGGGACCAGGCCGGATTGCAGCACCTCGTACGCGGGTAGGCGGGTGAGCACAGCGGTGATCATCTCCGTGAACATCGCGCGCGCGAGATGGGCGCCCGCGCATCGGTGGCTGCCGATCCCGAACGAAAGGTGCCGCCGCGCATCGCGATCGAGGTCGACGATCTCGGGGTCGTCGAACACGTCGGGGTCATGATTGGCTGCGACCCAGGGGATCAGTACGCGCTGCCCACCGGAAACCGGGCACCCACCGACCACGGTATCGGTCTTCGCGGTGCGGGCCATGGACTGCGATGGGGCGAACACCCTCAGGAACTCTTCGGTGGCACCGGACAACAGGGCGGGCTCATCGATCAGTCGTTGCCGCTGCTGAGGGTTCTGTGCGAGCCAGACCAGCACCGAACCGGTCAGCGATGTGGTGGTGTCGACGCCACCGGCCACGAGAAGATAGGTGACGGAGACCAATTCGTCGTCGGTGAAGTGGCGGCCACTCGGATGCCAAGCATTGACGAGCTCGGAGAGTACATCGTCGCGGGGTTGCTGACGCCGGTCGACGAGCAGCTGCCGGACCCGTTGTTCGAGGTACCCGAGCCCGTCGACACCGCGCTGAGCCCGCTCGCTGCCGACCGGCGCCGCGAAGATGTCGTGCACGGGCCCCGCGAGCAGCGGTCCGTCCTCGTCCGGGAAGCCGAGCCAGCGCAGGGTGACGGCGGTCGGCAGGGGATTGGTCAGGTCGGCGACGAGGTCGCAGGAGCCCGACTCGATGAATTCGTCGATGATCGCGGTCGTGAGCTCGGCGATCATGGGCCGTAGCTTCTCCACGGCGTCCGCGGTCAGGAACGGGTTGATCAGTTCGCGGTACGCCACTGACGCCGGGGGATCCAGTTCGATCGGGTATTGCGGGAGACCCCCTCCGCGGGGGATCACGAACGACACCCCATCGTCAGGTCGCTGTCGTTCGGACGAGAACGCGTTGTCGTCGCGGGCAACGCGGACGACATCATCCCATCGGGTCGTGTACCAGAAGCCCTCGTGCGCGTCTGTCCACGCGACGGGACATGCCGACCGGTGTTGCGCGTAGTACGCGACAGGGTCTGCATTGCATTGCGGGGAGTGGTGATCGAAGAACGGGCTGGGCGAAGTTGTCATCACAGGACTTTCGAACGAACCGATCGCATGGTGTTATCCGGCCACGCGGCACCGGGGGTGTTCAGGGGTGGACGGTGGAACGCAGTTTGGCGGCCACTCCCTTCTCGTGACTGTACTCACGCATTGCGAGGTAGCCTCCGCCTCGGCTGAATCCGCTGTCCTTCTGCATGTTGAACGGGAAGCCGATGACGCCGGAGTCAGCGAACTGATTGATCGAGACCTGACCGGCACGAACGGACGCGGCCATGTGAAGAGCCCGCGATACATCGGAGGTCCAAATGCAGGCCAGCAGACCGAAGTCCGTGGAGTTGGCGATCTCGAGAGCCGCCGCGTCGGTCGAGAACGTCTGGATCGCGAGCACCGGTCCGAAGACCTCTTCTCGGATGATCCGCGATGAGGCGTCGACGTTGTCCACGACGGTGGGTTCGACGAAGAAACCGGCGTCACCCACCGATGTGGGCCGTCCCCCGCCGGTCAGGATCCGGCCGCCCTCACCGGCTGCGCCGTCCAGGAATCCTCTCACCTTGTCGTACTGGGCGCGGTTGACGAGTGGGCCCATGTCCGGGTTGGTGTCCCACGAGCCGATTTTCACCGCGCGCATCGACGCGACGACCCGCTCACGTACGGCATCGGCGATGGAGGATGCCACGATCAACCTGGAACCGGCGTAACAGTTCTGTCCGGCATTCTCGGTGATCGAGCGCACGATTTCGGGAATGGCCTCGTCGAGATCGGCATCGGCGAACACGATGTTGGGTGATTTGCCACCCAATTCGAGTTTCACGGGTACCAGGGTTTCGGCTGCTGCACGCATCACTGCGCGGCCCGTTGCGGTCGAACCGACGAACGAGATGTGATCGATCCCGGGGTGCGCCGTCAGCGCCGCACCCGTCTCGGCCAGTCCGGTCACCACGTTGAACACACCGTCCGGCAGGCCGGCCTCGGTGGCGAGGGCAGCAAGTGCCAGCACCACTCGTGGGGCCTCTTCCGATGGTTTGAGTACGACGGTGTTGCCCGCGGCAAGGGCAGGCGCGACGTTGGCTGCGGTGAGTACCGCGGGCACGTTCCACGGTGTGATGACCGCGCAGACGCCCAACGGTTCGAGCAGGGTGTAGCCGTGGAAATCGGGTGACCGGGTCGGCAGTGTGACACCGGTCAGTTTGTCGGCGGCGCCGGCGAAGTACTGGACGATCGACGTCGCGATCGCGATGTTCATCGATCCGCCCCACAGCGGCTTTCCGACGTCTCGGGCCTCCAAGGCGGCGAGGGCATCGGTGTTGTCCTCGATCAAGCGAGCCCAGCGACCGAGACTTTGCCCACGTTCAGAGGCCGACGTGGCCGCCCAACCTGCGGCCGCCTTGCGAGCCGCCCTCACAGCCGAGTCCACGTCCGCTGCCGAACCGCGCGCGACGGTGAAGAATGTGTTTTCGGTCGAAGGATCGGTGACGACGATGCCCTCGTCGCCGGTGGGGCACCAACGGCCGTCGACGAACTGCGAGCGCTCGGGCAAGTCAATGTGCATATTTGAATGTTCGAGGATTTCGTCGCGCAAGTCAAGACGACATATCTTATTGTAAGACGATGAAACGAGATGTTTACACCGTCACCGCAGCCGTGGTCCGCAGTCCCGGAGGGGCGTTTGACCTGGAAGAAGTCCAGATCGAAGGCCCGCGCCCAGGTGAGATCCTGGTTCGGATCATGAGTTCGGGCATCTGCGGCACGGACCTCGAGTTCGCGTCGATGATGAATCTGCCGGTCGTCCTCGGGCACGAGGGTGCCGGGATCGTGGAAGCCCTCGGCGACGGCGTCGACGACCTGGAGATCGGCGACAAAGTCGCCATGTCCTTTGCTCACTGTGGGCGGTGTCGGACCTGCGGGGGCTCCGCGCCTGCTTACTGTGAGCACTTCTGGGAGTACAACTTCATCGGGACGAGGCCAGACGGCAGCACCGCTCTCTCCCAGGGCGGTCGACCCGTGTATGGACACTTCCTCGGTCAGTCGTCGTTCGCGACCCATGCAGTCGTCCGGCGCAGCAGTGTCGTCCGGGTGCCCGACGACACCGACCTCCACCTGGTGGGTCCCTTCGGATGTGGATTTCAAACCGGCGCGGGGGCTGTACTGAACGTCCTGCGTCCGGAGCCCGGGTCGTCGATCGCGGTCTTCGGCGTCGGAGGGGTTGGAGCCGCCGCCGTCATGGCTGCGGCGAGCGTGGAGTGCGGCACCGTCATCGCCGTCGACATCATGGATGCTCGATTGGAACAGGCCCTGGGTTTCGGCGCCACACATACTGTGCGTAGTGACAGCGCGGACCTGCAGGACAAGATCCGCGAGATCGTGCCCGGGGGACTGGATTACAGCATCGACGCGACCGGGCGCACCGATGTGTTGCGAAACGCGGTCGACGCGCTCGCGCCGCTGGGCCGATGTGGTGTGGTCGGCGTGGGGCCGAGTCCGGAAATGATCCTCGAGTGGCGGTCGGTACTGGCCGGACGGACGATCACGGGCATCACGGCGGGCAACTCCGTTCCTGCGACGTTCTTGCCGCAATTGCTCGATCTTCATCGCGCAGGGCGCTTTCCGGTCGACACATTGTTGACCGAATTCCCCTTCAGCGAGATCAATGCGGCCGTAGATGCAGTCCGTGCGGGCGCGGTGGGCAAGGCCGTTCTCGTGATGGATTCGTGAAAAACCGTCCGCCCGCGTTTCAGCAATATTAATATCGCATTGTGAGACGCCATATGGCTTGACGAGATGCCGGGATGGATCTCTAATGGTCAGGACAGCGTCGCTCTGACACTCAACTCAGCTCTTGGAGGAACAAAATGCGCTCGAAGACTATCGGTGCTCTGGCGGCGCTGACCGCCGGTGTGCTTTTACTGCCCGCGTGTGGTTCACGCAACGATGACGGTGGGGGTACCGATACCGGGTCTGTCGCCGATGTAGCAGCCATTCAAGAGGCGATGCCGGATGTCAACGGTGATGGCAACGTCGTCATCGGCATCATGAGCCCCGGTGACACCGGCGACGGCGGGTACTACGAATCATTCGTCACCGAGGCGCGGGCGTTCGCCGACGAGAAGGGGTGGACGCTCAACATCGTCGACAAGATCAACACCTCCGACGCCGTCGCCCAGGCCCGAAACCTGTGCCGGCAGAACGTGGACATGATCGCCGTTGGTGCCAGTGAACTCAAAGATGCGCTGTCGGCCACCAGCGACGAATCTTGCGCCAACGTGGCTTTCTACATCTCTTCAGGCGACGGCGTCGACGAGAACCCACAGGTCGCGCAGAGTCAGGATCGCGCCAACGAGTCGATCATCGTGGCCGGGTACTCCGCTGGGCTGATCATGCAGCGCACCGGCGCGAAGACCGCCGGATTCATCGGCGGACCCGAAGTCGACTTCTCCACCCGCGCAGCGAATGCGTACGCAGCAGGTGTCAAACAGGTCGTCCCCGACGCGAATGTGCTCACCACATACACCGGTGACAGTGAGGACTCAGGCAAGGCGCGGGAGGCAGCGACCGCGCAGATGGCGCAAGGCGCAGCTGTGATCTACCCATACCTGGGTGGTGCCACCGACTCCGTCGCGTCTCTCGCGAACGAGCGGAACGTCGCCGTCCTCACCCCCGGAAGTGATCGGTGCGATTCGACCGCGCCCTCGTACGACGTCTCGGTCCTGTTCGCGCCGGGGCTGTACTTCGGAGAGACGCTGAACCAATTCAACGACGGCACATTGGAATTGGGCGCGATCAAGGTCTACCACCTCGGCGTCGACAAGTACCCGACGGTCAAGATCTGCGAGCCGGAGGGTACCGAAGAAGCTCAGCTCAACGAGTTCATCGCCGGAATCGGCGCAGGAGACATCAAGCCCGACGATCTCATCGCCGCGTCGGTGTCATGACAGGAGCGAGTTCCGCGCGTCGCGATCAGGTCGGCGTGGCAGTTCCTTCCGCTGTCGAGATACACGGCGCCACCAAGAAGTACGGATCGCTGTTCGCAGTCGATTCTGTGGACTTCTCCGTTCTCCGCGGTGAGATCCATGGTCTTCTCGGTCAGAACGGGGCCGGGAAGAGCACCCTGATGAAGATCCTGAGCGGGCTCGTGGTGCCCGACTCAGGTGAGGTGTTGGTCGATGGTCGCGAGGTCCGCATCACCGACCCTCACATCGCCGCGGAACTCGGTATATCGATGGTGCATCAGCACTTCAGTCTCGTCGGACCACTGACGGTGTGGGAGAACGTGATACTGGGTGATCGCGGTCGCGTGGACCGCGCCACCGCGCGGCAGCAGGTCCTCGACGTCGGGGCCAGATACGGCCTCGACGTCGACCCTGATGCCGTGGTCGACGACCTGTCAACCGGATTGCGACAACGGGTCGAGATCATCAAATGCCTTCGCAATCAACCATCGATCTTGGTGCTCGACGAGCCGACCTCGGTACTGACAGCGGCTGAATCGAAAGACCTGTTCAGCGTTCTGCGGTCCGTCGTCGATCGGGACGACACCGGGGTGATCTTGATCAGTCACAAACTCGACGAGATCAAGCACAGCTGCGACCGCGTCACGATCATGCGGAACGGTAAGGTCGTTGGACGCTACGTCACGGCCGAGACCGGTGTGGACAAACTGGCGACTGAGATGATCGGACGCCAGATCAGCGTGGAGGACCGGCAGGCCGTCACCGGCGTGCTGGACGGCGAGGACCTCGGCGGTGTCACCACGGCCCCCCGGGACCAGTCCGAGAAGCCTGTCCGTCTACGGATCATCGACGCCGTGGCGAACGATGTGGAGGGTCGCCCTCTGCTGCGCGGCATGTCCTTTCATGTCCGCGCCGGTGAAATACTCGGCGTTGCGGGCGTCGAGGGAAATGGGCAGTGGGCACTCGGGAATCTGTTCTCGAGCCTGCAGCCCCTGGTGTCCGGATCAGTGGAGGTCGACGGGTCGGTGGTCGCGTCCGACAAACCCGGCTCGATGGGCAGAGCGGGTGTCGGGGTCATTCCCGAGGACCGTCACGATTCCGGATGCGTCCTCGAACTGAGCGTCGCCGAGAACCTCATCATGACTGCGCCGCAGATTGTTGCGCGGCACGGGTTCATGGACCGCCGGGCCATGCGTAGGCACGCAGAGACGTTGATCGAGCAGTTCTCGATCTCGACACCTTCGCCTGACACCGCGATCGGACGTCTGTCCGGCGGCAACCAGCAGAAGGTGGTACTCGCTCGCGAACTGTCGAACGGCCCAGGTGTGCTGGTGGCCGCTCAGCCGACGCGCGGCCTCGATGTCGGTGCCGTCGAGTACATGAACGAACAGCTCCGCAAGGCGGCCGAACGTGGAATCGCTGTGCTGCTCATCGCAAACGAACTGCAAGAGATATTGACACTCGCCACCCGGATCATCGTGATCCACCGCGGCGTCGTGGTCGGTGAAATGGACAGAGAAAACGTCGACATCGACAAACTCGGTCTGATGATGGGAGGGCAGAAGGTATGAGTGCAGTGACTGATGCGACGCCGGAGCTCGAGCCTGTCGGACCCTCGGCGTCCAAGCCGGAGCCAGGTGCTCGTGCTGCGGCATCGGCCCAGGCTCTGCGCACCGTGGGCCTGTATGTAGCGGCCCTTGCGGTCGCACTTGGCTTGTCGGCGCTGATCGTGGGCGCGACGGGAGGGTCACCCTGGGAGACACTCAAAGCCCTGTACGAGGGCAGCCTCAGCAATGGAGCGGCTTGGGGTCAGAGTATCGACCAGGCGGTCCCCCTGTTGCTGGTTGCGCTCGGGACCGCGGTGGCCATCCGCGCCGGGTTGTTCAACATCGGGCAGGAAGGGCAGCTCGCGATCGGGGCGACCGTCGCAACAGCGATGTCGCTCTACGTCTTCGGGCCCGGTTGGCTGGTTCTGCTGCTCACTCTCGTGGGGGCCGTGGTAGGCGGCGCGCTGTGGGCCGGAATCGCGGCGCTGATGCACTTCACCCGTGGGGTGTCCGTGGTGATCAGCACCTTGCTGATGGTGTTCATCGCCCAGCAAGTGGTCGCGTACGCGGTGACTGATCCCGATCTCCTCGGCGAACGGGCCCGGCCGGGAGCTGCGGCGCTGGCCCAGTCTCCTCAGATCCCCGTCGACGCAAGGATTCCCAGGCTCGGCGAGTATCCCGGGTTCAACGTCACCAGCGCCGCGCTCGCCGCCGTCATCGTCGCAGCACTGCTGTACCTCGCTCTCAATCGCACGGTGTGGGGGTTCAAGCTGCGGATGCTTGGTCTGAACCCTCTTGCCGCCCGCCGGTCCGGAGTGCGCGCTGCCGTGGCCGGCTCTGTGGCACTGCTGATCTCGGGTGGGTTCGCCGGGCTCGCCGGAGGTGTTGCCCTCGCGAGTACGTCGTATCGGTTGCAGCCGGGGTTCTCCAACAACATCGGCTTCCAGGGGTTGCTGGTGGCGTTGGTGGCGCGAAACAACCCGATCGCTGCGATACCGGTTGCCTTCTTCTTCGGGGCGTTGCGCGCCGGCGGCGGGTTCCTCACCGCAACCGGTGTTCCGCGCTACCTCGTGGACGTGGTCACCGCGCTGCTGGTGCTGGCGTGTGTCTTTCCTCCTGCCTGGCAGGCATTTCGGTCAAGTCGCGTGGTCAACGAGAAGATCTTCCCGTTCCGGCTCCTCGACAAGTTCACTACCTCTAAGGCGTCGTGATGTCGGCATTTGAAATCATTCTTGCGGCAGCCATCCACCTGACCATCCCGCTCGCCTTTGCAGCTCTGGGTGAGTGCGTCGCCGAACGTGCAGGGACGCTGAACATCTCGCTCGAGGGGATGATGCTGTGCGGAGCGTTCGCGGCCGTAGCGATCGGTACCGCGACGGGCTCACCCACGATGGGGTTGATCCTCGGTTCGCTGGCCGGGGTGCTGGTCGCCGCGGTGCATGCCTTCTTCTCACACTTCCTCGCCGTCAATACGTTCGTGGTGGGTTTGACCCTCAATGTCGCGGTGCTCGGTCTGACGAGCATCCTGAGTGTGGCGATGGTGCTGTCGCCGGTGCAGATCAGCCAGTGGTCCATTCCCGGGCTCTCGTCCATTCCCGTCCTGGGTGACGCTGTCTTCACGCAGCGCTGGGCGGCGTTCCTGCTGCTGCCGCTGATCCCTGCGTGCTGGTGGCTGCTGTACCGGACGCGCTGGGGGCTGGAACTGCGCGCCTGTGGCGAGAATCCCCAATCTGCAGACGTCAGCGGCATTCACGTCAACCGCCGCCGCCGGCAGGCCCTGTTGTTCTGTGGCTTGATGGCGGGCCTGGGAGGCGCCTACCTGGCGGTGGGCGAGGTGGGGTCGTTCAACGACAACATGACGGCGGGGCGTGGTTTCGTGGTGCTCGCGGCCGTGATCTTCGGAGGCTGGCGACTGAAGATGACGCTGATCGGCTGTCTGTTGTTCGGTACGGCAGACGCACTACGTCTCGCGATGCCCGCGCTCGGGTATCAGATCAGCTCGCCGATCCTGATCGCTGCGCCCTATGTGTTGGCCATCGCCGCCATGCTGTTTCTCGCGAAGAAGCAGCGGGCCCCGAAGGCGCTGTCCAAGCCGTTCGAGCGAGGTCTCGTCTAGTCGGTCCTGCTGTGTCCCTTCGATACCGGATGCCCCGGCCTGATGGCCGGGGCATCCGGTGTTTCCGGGTGGGGCAGCGTTGTGTCCCGACGGGGTTCGGCTCACAGCTGGCCCGGTGGCCCGATAACCAGAAGGGCCCCACCCGACGAGGTCGGATGGGGCCCTTTCGACGGGGCGGGCGGTGCGGTCACACGCCCCAGTTGTCGTCCGGCACAACGGCACCGGAGATATGCTTGACGCGGTCGGCGACCGGAGCGCCACTGCGGTCCTCGTCGCGGCCCTGCACGACGTTTCTGCCGAATCCTTCGACCATGGGCCGGCCGACATCACGTTTGAGCCACAGGCGCAGCAGGTGTCGACGACGCTCGGGCTCCGGGTAGTCCACGAACGACGTACGTGAGTGCAGCGCAGCGTAGTTGAGAAGCCACTGCACATCACCCGGTTGGAAATCCATGTCGATCGCGAGGCCAGGCTCCTGGGTGATCTCGTCGTACAGGTCGAGCAGTTCGATCTGTGCCTCTGTCAGGCGGGGGACCTCGGGATAGTCCTGTGCGGACTTGATGACCGAGCTCCCGGCGTAGGTGGAGAAGATCCCGTCGACGTAGCTCACGATCGGGCTGGTGTAGGTGTTGGCCGGCGCATCGTGGTCCTGCTTGTACCAGTCGAAGTGCCACTCCTCGAAGAGCAGCGGTGCGAGATCCGGTCGGCGGCGCAGGATCTCGTTGTAGATGGTGGTACCGCTGGCCAGGCTGCTTGCGCCACCCGACTTGGACCCGCGCAGGCACATCAGTGCCACCACGTCGGAGCTGTCCGAGTGGAAGGGGAGTCGATCCCGGATCCGCGACGGCAATGCCGCAGGATCTTCCATCGTCTTGTTGGAGGTGGCGACCACATGGTCGATCAGGTCGCCGACTTCGTTCTGCTTCATGGGAACCCCGAGGTGCAGACCCATGATGAAGAAGATGGCGCCGGCGACCTCATCGCCGTACTCCTCGGTGCGGAGGCCGCGAACCAGCACGAATCCGCGACCGGTATCCATTGCCGCGCCGAACTCTTCGAGCGCACCGGCGCATGCCGGCAATGGGTATTGCTCGGCGGTGACCGTTCGCAGGTCTGGGTCGGCGGCCACGAACTTGCGGCCTGCGGCCTCGAGTTCGACTCTCTCGGCATCGGACAGGCGGTAGATCCAGTCGTCTGTCTTGACGAGTTCGTCACCGCGCCAAGCGGTGGGTCCGGCGATTGGTTCCAGGGTTCTGGTCTTCATCTTGGGTTCCTTTTGTGTGGTGTCGCGAAAGAAACAGCCGCCTCAAATGGCAATACGGCATCGCATACTATGAGATGGTCCCAAGATTCTCGGGACCTGTCAATCGCACGCGAGCAGATGTTCGGCTCGTTGCGGGAGTTCGTCACCAGGGCCGCAATCTGCGGCGAAGATGCAGCAGGAGGTTGTCGTGAACTTTGGCCCGGATGTGGTTGTTACCGGAAAGAAGGTGGCGTGATGCAGATCCGCACGGTCCCGTTCTGGGCGATGACGGCGGTCTCCTTCGGTACCGGAGCGCTCGACGCCGCAACGTTTTTGGGGATGGATGAGGTCTTCGGTGCCAACATGACCGGCAACGTGATCCTCATCGCCATGTCGATCGCGGGAGAGGGATCGCACTCCTACCTCGGGCCGCTGATGGCACTCGGCGGATTCGCGACCGGATCCTGGCTGCTCGGTCTGATCGCCCGGCGTCACGCGAAGACCTCTCCCGTCGACCCACTCGTGGCACCGGTCTTCGCTTTCTGCGCCGCCGGGATGATCGCGGTCATGGTCGCGCTCATGGTTTTCCCGCTCGAGGGGTTCACACTGCACGCCGCGACGTTCTCTATCGGTGTGCTGATGGGTTGCCAGGCCATCGCGGCGCGCAGGGTGGGGGTGCCGGACATGTCGACGGTGGTGATCACGTCCACGCTGTCACTGTTGTTCGCCGAGGCGGGGACCTTCCGCGGTGGTGCCTCCAATCTCGCCACGTCGAGGAGAGCGGCGGCAGTGCTCTCGATGTTCCTAGGAGCGGTGTGCGGCGCGTTGCTCCTGAAGATCGCCCTGGTGGCGGCGCTCGCGGTGCCCAGCCTCATCCTGACCGCGGTGGCGGCGGTCTACGTGGTTCGTGCCGTACGGAACAGGCGCGGGCCGGTAGTTCAACCGGAGGTGGAGCCCGCACTGCGCTGATCCGCCGTCGGCAGGAATGCGGGAAGCGACACGTCGGTTGTCTCATACATGAGTGCTCCCATCACCGTCGACATCTGGTCCGACATCGCCTGCCCGTGGTGCTACATCGGTAAGAGGAAGTTCGAGGCCGGTCTGGCCGAGTTCGAAGGTCGTGACGACGTCGAGGTGACGTATCACAGCTACGAACTGTCCCCGGATACACCGGTGGACTTCGCCGGGACCTCGGTCGACTTCCTCGTCAAGCACAAGGGGATGCCCGCCGCGCAGGTGGAGCAGATGCTCGGACAGGTCACCGGTATCGCCGCCGAGGTCGGTCTCGACTACGACTTCGGCTCCGTGCTGCAGACCAAGACGCTCAAAGCTCACCAGGTGCTGCACTACGCGAAGTCGCAGGGGCTGCAACTGGAGTACGTCGAGCGGCTCTTCAAGGCGTACTTCGAGCAGGGCAAGCACGTTGGCCGCGACGAAGAACTCGCCGATCTGGCAGCCGAAGTGGGTCTTGATCGTGATGCCGTCCTGGCGGTTCTCGCCTCGGGCGAGTTCGCTGACGCCGTCAACGCAGACATCGATCAGGCCCGCGCCTACGGCATCTCCGGCGTTCCGTTCTTCGTGATCAACGGCAAGTACGGCGTCTCCGGTGCGCAGGCTCCGGAAGCGTTCACGGGCGTACTGGAGAAAGTTCGCGCCGAGGAGTCGAGCAATGCCTGAGCCGCTGACGCCGTTCGAGATGGTCGGCGATGCGGACGTCGGTATCTGCGTCGACGGAGTGTGCGCGCTGCCCGGTGCGGAGGTCGCGATCGGGGAGTCGGACCCAGAGGAAGTCCGCTAGCACTGCAACGATGCTTTGATCTATATCGATCGGGTAACCGAACCGCATGCAGACGTTTCTGCCGTACGCCGATTTCGCTCGTTCTGCGGCCGTCCTCGACGTGCCGCGGCTCGGCAAACAGCGGGTCGAAACCCTCCAGATCCTCCGTGCACTGGAACTGTTCGACTACGGCTGGGGCACCCATCCCGCCGTCCAGATGTGGCGGGGACACACTCCAGCGCTGGTCTGCTACGGATTGACCTTCGTCGCAGAGTGGACCCGCGCCGATCGCGCTGACACCACTGCGGACCAGATTGCAGAATTCGCGCCGGAAGTGGCTGGTCGTTCACAGGACGAACTGGTCGCAGAGGGTCTCATGCCGCCGTGGTGGGGCGACGACCGTCTGCACGCCAGCCATAGGTCGGCGCTCGTCCGCAAAGATCCTGACTTCTATCGGCCGATCTTCGGCGACGCCGACGGCGACGTCCCGTACTTTTGGCCCGATCCGCCCAGCGCACCGAGCGTGCTCCGCACCGGGCACGGCGTGGTGTGGGTGCTCCGGGCGGCCTCGTCCGAGCAATTCGCCGAGTTTCGGCGCAGGGGTCATGTCGGTTTCGGCACCGAATCGGGAATCTCCGTCGATGCCTCCTCCGGCGGGGACCTGCGCGCACTGCTCAAGAAGGCCGGGTCCGGACGCCGGCCTGGCAAAGACCTGCGGGTACTGGCCTCGTTCGTGTCCGATCTCGGCGTGGGTGATCAGGTTGCCGTTCCGGTGCCCGGAGAGAACCATCTCGAACTCGCAACGCTCACAAGCGACTACGAATTCGCTCAGGGCGGAAACACCCTGACGCCACATCGTCGGCTGGTGCGGTGGGAAGGACGACTCGACCGGAGCGACGTCGAACCCCCTGCGCTGCTGCAGAATCCGCGATCGTTGTTCCCGGTCAACATCGCGACCCCCCGATGATGTGCCCTTATTGCGAACAAAGCCGCAGGTCGGCTCCGCCACAACGACACATCATCGGGGTGCGGGGGATCAGCGGGGCGGCGACCAGCCGTAGGCTGCGGTCAGTGTTGCGCTTCCGACCGCATGGCAGTCGAGCGCTGCAATGAGTTCAGCAGGGCCGGCATCTGCCGACAGGGGCAGCCGCCCGACATCCACCGCATGGACCGCGAAGATGAACCGGCCGGGCAACCCGAGGATCGCCGGAGCCGGACCCACATAACGCTCCCGGCCCAGATGGTTACGCAATTGTCGTGCCACACTGGGCAGTCGTTCGCCCAAACCGTTACCGGCGTCGACCACCAGCGACGTCACACCGCCGCTGATGTCGGCCACGGCCCAGTGACACCGGCCGTCGAAATCGGTCGCGGTGACCGCGTACGACAGCGTTCCGAGCGGTGCACCGGTCCATTCCAGCGACGGCGAGACATCCAGCCCGCCACCGCCGAGAATGCCGCTGCGCTGCGCCGTGCGGAGCCGGCCGCCGTCGACAACCTCGTTCGAACGCAGCCGAAGTCGTGGCTGCGTTCGAACGGAGGTCGCCGGAGGGAGGAAATCGGTGGTCATGGCCGTGTCAGTAGATGTTCGACGGACGGATCATACCCTCGGCGAGGTCACCGAATCCTGGCGCCATGATGGCTCCGGGATTGACGAGAACCTCTTCGACGACCAGGGTTTCGGTGGTCAGCAACAGCGCCGCGATGGACGCCGCGCTCTGCAGGGCAGACCGGGTCACCTTCAGCGGATCGATGATCCCGTCGGTGAACATGTCGCCGTAGGTGTCGGTCACGGCGTTGAACCCGTGACCCTCCGGCAGTGTCGACACCCGCCGGACCGCCTCGTCGCCGTCGTAACCGGCATTGATCGCGATCCACCGTAGCGGTTCTTCCACTGCGCGACGGACGATCTCGCGACCTTCCGCCGCATCTCCGGTGAGTTCCAACAGATCCAGCGTCGGCTGCGCCTGGATGAGTGCGGTACCGCCGCCGGCGACGATGCCCTCCTCCATGGCGGCCCGGGTCGCCGAGAGGGAGTCCTCGACGCGGTGCTGCTTCTCTTTGAGCTCGACGCCCGTTGCGGCACCGACGTGGATCATCGCGACCCGGCCCGACAGCCGCGCGATGCGCAACTGAAGATTGTCCTGATCGTGCTCGTTCTCGGTGCGGGCGTGTTCCTGTTCGAGCTGATGGATCCGCGCCTTCACTTCCTCCACGTTGCCGCCGCCGTCGACCATGGTGGTCGAGTTCTCGGTCACGGTGATCTTCTTGGCCGTGCCGAGGTGCTCGAGGCGGACATCGGCCAACGCCAGCCCTGAATCGGAACTGACCACGCGGCCACCGAGTATCGCTGCGAAATCCTCCAATTCAGCCACGCGGCGATGTCCGAAGCCCGGTGCCCGGACGACCACCGACCGGAACGTGTCGTGCATGTTGTTCGTCACGAGCATGCTCAACGCCGGACCGTCCATGTTCTCGCACAGGATCAGCAGCGGTCGCTTGCTGCGCTGCACCTGCTCCAGGACGGGCATCAGGGTCTGGACGGTCGTGATCTTCTGATTGGTGAGCAGGACGTAGGCGTCCTCGAGCTGCGACTCCATCCGGTCCTTGTCGGTGACGAAGTACGGCGAGATGTACCCGTGGTCGAACTCGACACCGTCGACGTACGACAGCCCCAGCCCGAATTGCGGCCACTCCTCGACACTGACGACGCCGGTCACGCCCACGTGGGTCATGGCGGCGGCGATGATGTCACCGATGTCGGTGTCGTTGTTGGCCGAGAGCATGGCCACGTGGCGCAGCTGCTCTTCACCCGTCACCTCACGCGAACGTTGTTGGAGCAACGCCACGACAGCGTCCACCGCCTTCTCGATGCCCCGCTTGAGCTGCATCGGATTCGCGCCGTTCTCGACGGCACGGAGGCCTTCGCGAACCATGGCCTGGGCCAATACCGTTGCGGTGGTCGTGCCGTCGCCGGCGACCCCGTTCGTCTTGGTCGCCACCTCCTTGACCAACTGCGCGCCCATGTTGGCGTACGGGTCGCGGAGCTGGATCTCCTTGGCGATGGTGACACCATCATTCGTGATGGTCGGTGCCCCTGTGAGTTTCTCGAGTACCGCATTACGTCCCTTGGGCCCGAGGGTCACTTTCACCGCATCGGCGAGAGCGTTGACCCCCTCTTCCAATCGAGCCCGGGCGTCAGAACCGAAGCGCAAATCCTTTGCCATTGTGCACGCACCTTCTTGTGTAGATGAATTGGTAGAGCCGGGATGAAACGGGTTCTACGGAACCAAGATCGCCCTTCCGCGGACATTGCCCGCATCGAGATCGCTCAGGGCCGTCGCGAAGTCGGCCAGCGGATAGGTACTGGTGTGCAGGGACACCTTCCCTTGGGCCGCGAGCACCATGAGCTCGACCAGGTCGTTGTAGGAACCGACCAGGTTGCCGATGAAGTTGATCTCGGTCGAGATCACGTCGATGGTCGGGATGGAGAGCGTGCCGCCGTAGCCGATCACGTAATAATTGCCTGCGCGGCGGAGCATCCCGACTCCGTCTTCGATGGCGCCACCTTCACCGACGAAGTCGATGACGGCCTCGGCGCCGTTTCCGTCGGTGAGGTCGAGGACCTGCTGTACCTGGGTGCCGTCGGCCACCACGGTGTGGTGAGCGCCCAACTCCGAGGCCAACTTGAGGGCCGGCTCGGATCGGTCGACGACGATCATCCGGGCCGCCGACAGAGCCGCGAGCACCTGGACGCCGATGTGACCGAGCCCGCCGGCACCGATGACCACCGCAGTGTCGCCGGGACGCAGGAATCGGGCCGCCTTGGCCACCGCGTGATAGGCGGTCAGGCCGGCGTCGGCCAGTGCCGCGACATCGGCAGGCTTGAGTGACGAGTCGAGCTTGACCACGGCACGGGCGTTGGTCTTCAGGTACTCGGCGTAACCACCGTTGCTGTCGATGCCAGGAAAAGCCGATGCAACACAATGCACATCGTCTCCGGCTCGGCAGTACCGGCACAGTCCGCAGGTGGCCAGGGGATGCAGGATCACCGGATCGCCGGGTTTGACGGACGTGACCGCACTCCCCACTTCCTCGACCCATCCCGCGTTCTCATGCCCGATCGTGTAGGGCAGGGTCACACCGGACTTCTGCTCCCACTGACCTTCGATGATGTGCAGATCGGTGCGGCAGACGCCCGCACCGCCGATCTTGACCACGACATCCAGCGCACCGTCGGCGTGGGGATCGGGGACCTCCACGAGTTCGGGCTTGGTGTCGTAGGCGGACAGTTGCACCGCTCTCATGACTCTCTCCCATTCATGACTTACTCGTCAGGGTCGGCATTCCCAGGTCGGCGGATTCGAGATCGCCGATACCACTCCGGGTTCCGGGTGTGCTCTCATCGCCGTACCGGGTCTCCAGCAGGCCGCGGCAGAAGATGCCGTTGCCTTCGATGCTGACCCGGACGGACTTGGCGAACCGCAATCTCTTCGGGAGCCTGTCGGCGCTCATACGTTCGCCATCGTGTTCCACCATGACCAGGCTCATCTCGGTTACCGGCAGCCCGACGTCGCGCCGCCGCCGCATCAACGAGTCGGTTTCCAGCCCGGCGGGCAGGTCGCCGATCCGAAGTGACGTGTAGGCGTCGAACTCCACACCGTCGGTGGCCAGGCGCTTCGTCATCCGGTCCAGTGAGGCCAGATAGGCCTTGCGCTGGAACGTCTGTCGCAATTCCTCCAGTTCACCGATTGCTTCGATGGGGAACGAGCCGACAAACCCGGCTCGCGCGGCGACACCGCTGTTGATCTCGTCGGAGGCGAAGTGATCGTCCAACCGCACCCAAGTTCGCGACACCTCGGGCAGCGCGGCCACCGCATCGTAGGCGTCGGCAACCATCAGGTAAGCGAAGTTGGGAGCACAGAAGTACGTCGGCAATCGCAGTCTGATCGACACCTCCGCCCCCCGTTCACCGCGGTCGATCTCGACCGTGGTGACGAACTTCAGATCCGTGATCGGCTCATCGAGTTCGGGATCCTGGACGGTTCCGAGTGCTTCCCAGACTTTTTCTGCGACAACGTGATCCCGCGCGACCACCTCGCCGGGCCAGGTCACTGCAGTCATACCGTGACCGCCTCCGGGCTGCTGCCGACCGGCTTCTCCGCGGGGGCTTCTTCGTCGGACTGGATCTGCGCCTCGGCTGGGACGTCGAAGTCGTACAGCTTGGCGGCGTTCAGGCCCAGGATCTTCTTCTTGATCTGGGTGTTGAGGGTGCCGTACTCGTCCTGCATGTCCGCGGGGATCTGGAAGTCGACGAACTTCTCGATGAGCCAGGCCGGCTTCCAGATGGCGTAGTCGCTGGCAAACGTCAGGCGATCCTCGCCGACCCAGTACAGCAGTTCGCCGATGATCTGGGCGAAATACTTCGGGCGGGTATGGATGAACGGCATCGCGACCGCCAAACCGCCGTACACGTTCGGCTCCTGGGTGGCGATCCAGCAGAAGTCCTCCAGGCGCGGCAGGCCGACGTGCTCGACGATGAAGTTGAGGTCCGGGAACGCCGTGGCGACATCATCGACATCGGCGACGTCGAATGCGTCCCGGTTGAGCGGGTAGATGGTCGGACCCTTATGGATGTGGATGTTCTTGATACCGAGTTCCTGGGTTTTCTCCAGGTAGCGGTACGACCAGTCGTCGGTGAGCTTGTACCCCTTCGAATCGCCCTTCCACTCCGCGGTATAGAGCTTGACGCCCTTCAAATTCCACCGTGACGCCAGCTTCTCGAGATCCTCGAGACCGGCCTCGCCGTTCCGCGGGTCCCACGCGCCGTTGGTGATCAGCTTGTCGGGGTGCTTCTCGGCGAGGGCGCCGTTGCGCTCCGTGGTGTTGAAGCCCTCGATGTAGAAGTCGTTCAGGTAGGTGGGCTGAAAGATGCCCTTGTCGACATAGCCGACCTCGAACAGGTCGTGCATCAGGTCTTCTTCGGTGTAGCTACCGAACTTCTCGAGTGTCCACTTCTCCGACTCGGGGGAGAGGTTGGCGTGGTAGTCGTAGAAACACCCCGTGAACCCCTTGCCGTAGCGGTTCTTCTGATTGCGCGAACCGCCGTTCCAGAAGTGGATATGGCTGTCGACGATGTAGTAGCTTTCGCCGTCCTTGTTGTACATCGATTACTCCAATACTGGTGGGGTGCCGGAACGAAGAATGGGTGCCGGCGAGGGGTTGAGGGGGAGGGGTGCACGCGAGCAGGCATGGGTTCTGGTGACCAGAACCCATGCCCGCTCGGATCATTCGACGACTTTGAGATCGAAATCGATGAATTCGGCCGCGTCTTCCGGATTGGCGAACAGCATGGTCCGGTCATCGAAGTGGACCATCCGCCCGTAATGGGTGGACATGATCTCTTCGAAGTCGGACTGGTCGAAGTCGGCGCCGAGGGCGTCGGTGATCTCGTCGAAGTCGAAGGTGAGGACGTTCTTTCCGTCCACCCGGATCATCGACGGGAACTCGGCGATCTCGACGCCTTCCTTCTTGCTCATGATCTCGGCGACCACGTAGCCGTTCTGGTTGTTCATCAGGGTGACACCGCACATGTTGGACGATCCGATGTCGGCGCCAAATGTCATCTCGCTGCTCATGCGTCCAGCTCCTTCGATACGGGGATTTTGAGATCTTCGAGGACGGTCCGAAGGCCGGCCTTGGCGGTGTTGAACGAATCCTGGAACGGCACATGTCGCTCCTGCGGCTGCGACCAGATCGGCTGCAGATCCCGGGCTGCGGCCAGGCTCAGTGGAATCCATTTGTCCGACCACTGGCCCAGCAGCTCGCGGTTGGCCTCGCCGTGCTCTTCATCGCTGACGAGTAGACGCAGCAGGGTCCGGGTGTAGCCGAGATCGCGGTTGTAGTCGTGCTCACCGGATCCGACCAGCGACGGGGTGACGTAGTCGCCGTTGCGAGCCGCGATCTGCATCACCAGCAGCGACCGGAAGAGCACACCGACGAGTTGCTCGAAGATGATGTTGGTGGCGAACACCGCCTCGGCCCAATCGCCCTCGGCGGTCAGCAGTTCGACGTTCTCGCGCACGCCCTGCCAGACCGGGTCGCTGTGCCAGACCTCGCGGTGCACGGCACCGTCGAACCCCTCGATTGTGTCGGTCAGGTCCAGGTTGTAGAGCGCGAGGTCCTGGGCGAACCGCATCTTGTGGGCGCTGTTGACACAGATCGCGTTGTTGAGCATGTTCGTCGGTGCTGACCGTTGTGCGGCGGTGAAGACGTGCAGGCCTAGACCGTTCTCGGCGTGCATCCAGGCACCGAGGTTGCGCTGGATGAACGTCGCCCAGCTCGGAGTCCAGGACGCGTAGGCGTCGGAGAGCTTGGCGTTGGCCAGGTTCTGCTGTACCTGCCGAACAACGTTGGCGTTGTTGCGATAGATTGTCTGTTCCCACTCCTCATTGGGATCGCGGAACTGGTGCCAGTCAGACGATTTGAGCGCTGTCCAGTCCTTGGGGTAGCCGCCCGGACCGTCGGCGAAGCCGTAGATCCAGCCCTGCGAGAGGTGGCGCTCCGGGTCCGGTTGGACGTCGAAGGTCACGTCTTCGTAAGTGGTCGCCCGCATCTTGGCCGGCTTGAAGTAGTTGTAACTCCGGCTCTTCGAGCTGGGGAAGTCGAGAGCTCCCGCCTCGGCGTCGGTGAATTTGGGCTTGGGAAAACTGCGTACCGGTTGCCCGGTCGATTCTCCGGTATCGGGCTTGGGGGCTGCTGGGGCGCTCATCGGTGAACTCACTTTCGGTAGCTGACGGTCGGCTCAAGGGTTCTAACTGTCTTGCGGAACTGTGGTGGTGAACTTGTCGAAGTGGACCTGGTCGATCGGGACGCCGGCGCCGTCGAGCAATGCCATGGCGGCATCGACCATCGGGGGAGGGCCGCACAGATAGAACTCGGCTGCCTCCATGTCGGCTTCCCGGCGTTCGACGACCTCGGTGACGAAGCCGAAATCCCCTGCCACGCCCATGCTCTCCCAGTCCGCCGAGGTCTCTTCCGACAGGCACGGGACGAAACTGAAGTCGGGCAGCTGATTGCCGATCTCCTTGATCTCGTGGAGGTAGAAGAGGTCCTTGGCGGTTCGCGCACCGTAGTAGAAGTGCACCGGCCTGACCTTGGCGTTGCCCCCTGCCTCGAGTTCGGACAGATGGCGCAGCAGCGACAGGATCGGGGACATCCCGGCGCCACCGCCGATGCAGATGATGGGTCGTTCTGACGACTCTTTGATCGTGAAAGAGCCGTAGGGGCCGTTGAGTTCGAGTTCATGCCCGACCTCAATGCTCGTCTCCAGCAGACCGGAGAAGTGCCCGCCCGGATACTTCTTGATGATGAACTCGAGCCGCCCGGCCATCGTCGGGGTGGTGGCCATGGAGAATGATCGGTGATCTTCGGTGCCCGGGATCATCAGGTCCGCGTACTGACCGGGCTTGAACATGAACGTCGCCGGCTCGAGCAACTCGAGTTTGACCGAGACGATGTCATGGGTCAGGTCGTCCATCGCCACGATCATGGCCCGAAGATGCTGAAGGGGAACAGCATTGCGGAGCTCGTCCTCGTCGAAGTTGATGAGTTCGATCTCGCAGTCGGAGTACGCGTGCGTCTTACAGAGCAGGACGTATCCCTCTTCGCTCTCGTAGTCGGCGAGCGCGAAGGTGGAGTACCGGTCCATCTGGACGTCGCCGTCGAGCAGGAACGACTTGCACGCCGAACACTGGCCTTCGCGACAGCCGTGCATCAGTGAGACACCCTGGCGGAATGCGGCATCGAGGATCGTTTCGTCCTCATCGACTTCGATCTCGAGATCGACGGGTTCGAACCGAACGTTGTGGGTATCACCCATGGGTGGGGTTCCTTGCGCTGGGATGGGTTGACATGCAGGGGTGGAGCCCCGGGGGCAGCGTGGCGCGTGCGACCACACTGCCCCCGAGTCCTGGGTAGGCGCCCGGCACCGGCAGGGGCAGACCCGCCGGCGAGGGGATCAGACGCCTACGGTCTGTTTCGCCGGACGGCCGCCGGGGCCACCCGCCTTGTACTCGGCGATGTGGGCTTCGCGCTCGGCGTCGGACATCTCGTTCAGCGCCACATTGGGGCTGCCGAACTGGATGCCGCGTACGTCGTCGAGGGTCCACAACTTCTTGGGATCGTCGAGGTGCAGATGCGGCTGCGGGATGAGGGTCTTCCCGTCGTCGCGGACGTAGCCGAGATCCTTGATGATGTCGGCGAGGTCGCGGCCGTGGTGGAGGGTTTCCCACTCGCGGTCACCGGTGAGCCGGCCCATGTTCGGGGTCGGACGACCCTCGTACTCGGGACGGAACGCCTTGATGTCGGTCCAGGCGCAGGTCTCCGAGCAGTAGGTCCGCCACTGTCCGTCGACCTTCTCGGTGACCATGTCCTCACGGATGAGGGCAGGCACCATGCAGGTCCAGCAACGATGCGGGTACTGGTAGTTGGCCTCGGACTCGAAGGCGATGGGCTTGTTCTTGCCCGGGTACGCCATCCGGTTGTAGTTCTCCCACCACTTGCCGTACTTGTCGTACCAGCCCGGGTACTTGTACTCGAACCATTCGAAGTCCTCGTCGGTCATGGCGTCGATGCGCCAGTAGTTGACCGGCCAGCCGGTGGCGAAGAACTGGGCGACCTCGTGCACGTAGCCCTTGTTGACGATCCGGTTCCAGGACTCCTCGACCAGATCGTGCGGGATCTTCAGGCCGTACTTCTCGAGGGGGATGAGGTAGGAGCGGTAGTAGTCGTCGTAGATCCACCGGCGCCACATCTCGGCGTAGGAGTCGCGGTCCTTGCGACGGTCCTTGGTGCCGTACTCGATGAAGGTGCCGATCGCGGCGTCGACCACACAGTGGTTGTTCCACCATGCGTACCGCAGGTCGCGCTCGAGCAGCACCCGGTTGTCCTCGTCGGCCAGGGCCATCAGCAGGATCGAGTAGCCGTTCGAGATGTGCCGCGACTCGTCGGACTGGACCGAGTGGAACACCGTCGGCAGCAGGTAGTCGCCGTTGGCGGCCGCCTCCGAGGGCATCGCGACGAACAGGGTGTTGGTGAATGCGGTCTCGGCGACCACGGTCAGGTAGATGTTGGCCGCGGTGATCGCGTCACCGGTGATGAAACCCTCGCCGAATTGGCGACCGATGGTGCCGGCGTAGTTGTTGGCGAAAGCCTTCTCACTCATGTCGAACCCGGCGGGGTCGATGTAGTGATTCATGTAGAGGCGCTTGAGGTTCATCTGGATCGTCGAGTGGCGGACCTCGTCGATCATCTGCACGGCCAGCCCGTTGTGGATCTCGGGGTTGGGCACTGCGTCGATGGCCATCGGCATCGCCCGCGCCGCGGAAATCTCCGGGAAGGGGATGATCGAGAGGAACAGCTTCTGCCATTCCATCCAGCGCTGCTCCACCTGGCGGAACATGTTGCCTCGAATGGCACCGTCCATCGCTCCGAAGACGCGGTTGTCCTTCTCCTCCTCCATCGGGAAGTAGGACCGCAGGATCTGCTTGAGCGGATCCTTCTTGGGGGCCTTGTCGAAGGTGTAGTCGGTGCCGAACCTGGTGGCCGGCGTCGCAAAAGTCGGCTCCCAGGACAGTTCAGTGATCTTCTTGTGTGCCTTGCTCAGACTCTGTCTGCTCAACGCGATCCTCCTCGTTCAAGCACGCGGGCTGTCGGTGGAGGGAGTTGTCAGCTCCCTGTGATCGATGACACACCGGCTAGGATGGCAAGGCCGTCTCATTGTGAGACTCGTCTCATTTAGAGACGCTTCTACTATCGGCAGTAGGCCGAATGGCGTGGTTCGGTCCCGGAGGTGAGCGTCGGAAACATGACTGATTTCTCGAAACGGCAACAGGCCCGTGAGAAGTTCCTGGCTGCGCCGGGAGCAGGCGAACTACCGGTACGGGCCGCGGTACTCGATTCGTGGCGTCGCTCGGAGGCCCTCCACATCCACGTAGACCGCGTGGAGTTGCCATTTGTCCGGGAACCGGACCTCGACACCCCGCTCATGAACGCCGCGCAACCCGTTCTGCGCTCCATCGCCGAAGACATGTCCACGCAACCGGTGAGCGTCATCCTCACCTCCGCGGAGGGCCTAATCCTCGACCGATTCTCCTCGGACGCCGGTATCAACCGCACCCTCGACGACGTCAAACTCGCCCGCGGCTACAGCTACGCCGAACAGTTCGTCGGGACCAACGGCATCGGAACCGCCATCGAGACGCGGCAGCCGACCTACATACTCGGCAGCGAGCACTATGTCGGCGAGTTGGGGACGCTCGCCTGCGCAGGTGTGCCCATCCGGCATCCCGGATCCGGCACGCTGCTCGGGGTCCTGGACATGACCTGTCGCGCCGAACACGCAAATCCGCTCCTGCTGTCGCTGGCGAAGTCGGCGAGCAGGCAGATCGAGAGCCAACTTCTCAGCCAGGCCAACGAGCGGGAGACCGCGCTGCTGACGACGTACCTCGCGACCGCGCGTCGTTACAGTCGCGGTGTGCTCGCCGTTGCCGGGGAGATGGTGTTGATGAACGCACACCTTCGGCGCAATCTCGATGCCCGCGATCAGACCGCGTTGCTCGAACACGCCCTGGACATGCAGTCGGTGTCGCACACGCGAACGCTGGTCGTGCAACTGCCGAGCGGCCGCAGTGCGCGGGTGAGTGTGGCCGATCGAAATGAAATCCGCTCGGGTGCAATCAATATCGTCTTTCACGTGTCCGTCGAAGATTTCCCGGATGCCGCCACGCTGCCGGCACCGGCGCGGGTCGAGAGTGAGGCCCTTCCTGTCGGGCTCGTAGGTAACAGCGCATCCTTGCGTCGCAGCTACAGTCAGGTCCGACGCTGTTATGCCGATCGGCACTGGGTGCTGGTGGAAGGCGAGTCGGGGACCGGTCGTGGTGCGCTCATCACGGCCGCCGCCCACAAGGCCGCTCCTGCAAACCATCTGCTCACACTCGGCATCCGTGATTTCGGCGACCACGAACGGTTTCTCGACCTCCTGTCACAGGAGTTGGAGTCGAGCGACGCGTTCAATGTACTGCTGACCGACATCGACAGGCTGCCGGCGCAACTGGTCGATCCGGTGGCATTGCTGCTGCAGTCGGTGGAAGGTACCGGCTGGGTCGCGGCCACCATGAACGGGAACACCGAGCGGCCCGAGATCGACGCGACCCTGCTGCCGTTCTTCTCGCACACGGTGACATTGCAGGCCCTGCGGCATCGCAGCGAGGACATCGGCGAATTGATCCCGTATCTGATCGACCAGATACATCCCGGGTCGACGGCGCGGCTGACCCCCGCGGCGGTTCGGGCTCTGAGCAAACACCCGTGGCCCGGCAATGTCGCTCAGTTGCGTCGAATCCTGACCGAGACGTTGACGCTCCGTCGCGGCGGTGTGATCGACGTCGACCACCTACCGGCGGAGTGCCGGACGACGATCCGCCGTACGTTGTCGCAGATCGAATCGCTCGAACGCGACGCGATCGTGCGCAGTCTCATCGACAACAATGGCAATAAAGCCGATGCCGCTGCGGCGCTGGGTTTGTCGCGTGCGACGATCTATCGCAAGATCAAGGAATTCGGGATCCACTGACCCGCGCCGCCGCCGGGCGTGTCAAAGCAACCACCGGTGGACGGTCAGTTCGGAACGGTCGACGGGGTCCGGACGACGGTGAACGTGATGCTGGACCGTAAGACGAAGCCGAGGTGTTTGTAGAGCTCGATGGCATTGGTGTTGGTCGCGGCGGCGTGGAGGAAGGGGGTCTCGCCGCGGGCGTAGATGCCATCGGCAACCGCGAGCACCAACCGTGTGGCAAGCCCTTGCCCGCGGAACTCGGCATCGGTGCACACCGCGCTGATCTCGGTCCAGCCGGGCGGGTGCAGCCGCTCGCCTGCCATCGCGATCAGCTTTCCCTCCCGTCGAACGCCGAGATAGGTTCCCAGTCGGTAGGTTTCGGGAAGAAAAGGACCGGGCTCGGTGCGGGCGATGAGGGCGAGCATGTCCTCTACGTCGTCGGCGCCGAGTCGGATCGCCTCATCGAAGGGCCTGGGCTTCACGGCGTCGGTGGCGATCATCTGCACACCGGGACCACTGACGACCACCAGCCATCCTTCGGGGAGGCTCGCGACGTCACGGGGGACTGCGACTTCCTGGCTCGGCCCTACGAGCTGGGCGAGTTCGGTCCAGGTGCGCGGATCGTCGATGTCGTTGATGCCGACGAACGGTGCGATCGTGGGGAGGTAGCGGCGTGCACGGTCGGTACCTTCGGTCAGGTGGGCGTGCGCCCCGGTCATGCTCGCCCAGATGGCGTTCTCGAGTACTGCGTTGTCGGGCAGTGCTTGTGCGGTCATCGGTCGGCCCACTCCTTGGCGATCAGTTCGTACGAGCGCACGCGTGCTTCGTGGTCGTGGGTGATGGTCGTGATCGAGATCTCGGACGCGCCGGTCGCATCGCGTAGCTGTTCGAGTTTGTCGGCAACCGTCTTCGGAGATCCGACGAATTGGGTGAGCACGCGGTCTCGGACCAGTTCGCGGTCTTCGTTGGTCCATTCCAGGGCCGCGGCCTCGGCGGGGGTCGGAAACGGGATGGCGCCCTCGCCGCGCCGGATGCTCCGCACCCAGGGTGCGTAACCGCTGGCGAGTTCCGTTGCCTCCTCGTCGGTTTCGGCGATGACCGCGTCGACCGACACCGCGACATACGGTTCGGGCACGTCCGTCGAGGGCTTGAAGGCGGCGCGGTACGCGTCGACGGCGTCGATGACGGTGCTGGGACTGTGGTGATAGCTGGCCACGAACCGCAGACCCTTCGTGCCTGCCACGGTGGCGCTGGATCCGCCGGAAGCGCCGAGGATCCACACCTGGACGTCCGCCCCTTCGCCGGGCGCCGCGTGGGCGGGCAGTCCTTCAGGGCTCACATAGCTCCCGTCGAGCAGAGCGAGGACAGTGGAGATCTGGTCGTCGTAGCTCGGCGCGTATGCACCGGGTTGCTGCAGGAGATTCAGCAGATGTGCGACGGCGTCACTGGAGAACGCGGAAGAGATGTCGAACTGCTTGGGCAGCAGCAGACCATTCGGGGTGTAGCTGTCCTCGTCATGGGCCGAGCCGCCGCGAGAGGCGAGATAGCCCTTTCTGGCGCCCTCGGTCACGGACTCCTCGCCGGAATCGACCTTCGGCTCCGGCCGCGAGATCGACCGCCCGATACCGAGATCGAGGCGCCCGGGGTAGAGCGAATTGATGAGTCCGAACTCCTCGACCGTCGCCAGCGGGGAACGGTGACCGAATTGCACGCCGGCCGAACCCAATCGGATGGACGATGTCGACCCGGCGACCAGGGCGATCTCCACCGCGGGCGACGAACCGATGACGCCGGGGTTCAGATGATGTTCGGCGAACCAGTAGCGGGCGTACCCAAAACGCTCGGCCTGTTGCGCGAGGTCGATGGTGTTCCGCAAGGCGGTGGCGTTGTCGGAGCCGCTCGAGCGCGGCAGTAGATCGAGGACGGACAGCGGAATGGGTCCCATGGGGAGTCTCCTAGGTGGTGGTCGACGCGTGGGCCGGCAGGTTGTCGTGTGGCCATGGCCGAGCTTGGGCGGTCGGCAGTCCGAGGTTCTCGCGCAGCGTCGCGCCGGTGTATTCCGTACGGAAGACTCCGCGCTCCTGCAATTCTGGCACGACCTTGGCCGCGAACTCGTCGAGTCCGGACGGGGTGAGGTGGGGCGCGAGGATGAAACCGTCGGCGGCGTCGGTCTGGACCCGGTGGTTGATCTGCTCGGCGACCTCGGCCGGTGTCCCGATGAACGACTGCTTGGCACTGACCTCGACGACCAGCTCGCGGATCGACAGGTTCTTGGTCTCGGCCCGGTGTCGCCATTCCTCGATCACGGCGGTCGGATCCTTGATGATCCTGCTCTTGCCCTGGACGATCGCCGGTGCCTCGAGTTCGGGCCCGATGTCTGGTAAGGGGCCGTCGGGATCGTATGAGCTCAGGTCGCGATTCCAGATCTCCTCGATGAACCCGATCGCGGTCGCGCCGCTGACCTGCTGGCTCCGGATCGCTGCGGCGTTCTCCTGTGCCTCGTCGGTGGTGTCGCCGAGGGCGAACGTGGCGGCCGGAAGAATCAGCAGATCGTCATGGGTGCCGCCGATCGCGACCTTGCGGGCCTTGAGTTCGCGGTAGTACCTGCGGGATTCGTCGATGTCGCGCACCAGGGTGAAGATCCCGTCGGCGTATGCGCCGCCGAAATCTCGACCGGCCTCGGAGTCGCCCGCCTGCAGGATCACCGGATAGCGCTGCGGGCTGGCAGGGACAGAGAACTGCCCCTGGACATCGAAGTGCTCGCCGTGGTGGCTGAAGGCGCCGGTGTCCGGGTCGTTCCAGAACCTGCCCTGCTCGCCGTCGGCGATCACCGCGTCGGTGGGCCATGAATCCCACAAGGTCCGAGCGACATCGAGCAGTTCGGCGGCCCGTGTGTAGCGGTCCTCGTAGGCCAGGTAGCCGCCGCGCCGGAAGTTCTCGCCCGTGAACGCATCCGACGACGTGACGAGGTTCCATCCCGCACGTCCACCCGAGAGGTGATCGAGACTCGCGAATTGCCGGGCCACTTCATAGGGCTCGTTGAAGGTTGCGTTGATGGTGCCGATCAGGCCGATGTCGGTCGTCACGGCGGCCAGCGCGGCGAGCACCGGCAGAGTGTCGGGACGGCCGACGACGTCGAGGTCGTGGATCAGGCCCTTCTTCTCGCGGAGGCGCAGTCCCTCCGCGAGGAAGAAGAAGTCGAACTTCGCGGCTTCGGCGGTCTTCGCGAGATGCACGAAACTGCTGAATTCGATCTGGCTGCCAGCCCGCGGGTCACTCCACACCGTGGTGTTGTTGACCCCGGGAAACGCGGCCCCCAGACGCACCTGCTTGAGCGGCCTGCCTGTCATGACACCTCTGATGATGTTGCGTACCGCGAGCGGGGTCGCTCCAAGCCGAGATGGCCCCTCAGTGTGGTGGCCGAGTAGCCATGTGGACGTAGGCCGCGGTGTTGCAGCTCCGGGACCAACGCGTCGCTGATCAGCGGCAGATCGATCGCGTTGCTTGCCGGCCGCAGGCGGATGCCGTCGAGGCCTGCCGTCGTCCACGCCTCGATCAGATCTGTCAGCTCCGACGGCGTGCCGGTGAAGATGTCCGCGTCCGAGGCCAGCGGTTCACCGGACAGTTCGTCGAGGCGATGCAACCGGTCGACCGCGCGTTCCCGGTCGGGATCCAGCACCACGACGAGATCGCCGAACACCTGTGCAGGCGGTGTGTTTCGTCCCGAGGCTGCGGCGAGGTCAACGATCTCGGCACTCACTGAACGGACGTCCGCATTGCTGCGCGGCGTGAACCAGATCAGATCTGCGACGGACACACCGAGCCGATAGACGTCCGTCGAGTGCGCCAGGACGCCGACGATCGGTTGTCCTTGCGGCGGACGAGGAACCGTCAACGGACCCTTCACCGAGAAGTGTTCACCCTGGAAGTCGATGTAGTGCAACTTGCTCCGGTCGATGAACCGTCCGGTGGACTGGTCGCGGATCTCGGCGTCGTCCTCCCAGCTGTCCCAGAGCCTGTGCAGGACTTCGCCGTAGTCGATTGCCTCGTCGAAGGCCTTGGTGATGAACGAGGTGTCCGAGGCGGCTTTCAATTCGGAGAGCGTCAGTTCAGGAATGTCGCGGCGGCCGAACAGTCTCGCCTCTGTGCCCGTCACGCCGACCTTGAGTCGCACGCCTGACCGGCCGGAGCTGACGAAGTCGAGAGTCGCGATCGCTTTCGCCAGGTGAAATGGTTCGGTGTGCGTGACCACTGCGGTGGGTATCAGGCCGATGTGTTTGGTACGGGGTGCAATACGCGATGCTATGAGTACCGAGTCCAGCCTCCCACGAACCCGGTCGGTGCGCGGGACCGGTGGACCGTAGGTCTCCGATTGCAGGGCCAGGGTGTCGTCGATGGTGACGAAATCGATCAGCCCACGCTCCGCGGTCTGTGCGAGCTCGACCCAGTATCCGGGATCGGTCAGGCGCTTGGCATTCTCGGTGTCCTCCCGCCAGGCCGCCGGATGCCAGCCGACACCGTCGAGGGCGACGCCGAGGTGTAGCTGTGTCATCGGGCGACGCCCACTGGGCTCTGCCAGTCTGCGACCACCGAGTCGCCGCCGAATGAACTGAAATCGGTGGTCTTGGTGAACGCCTCGATGGCGTAGAGGTCGCGGGCGTAGCGCCAGAGTTCGCCGAACTCGGACAGTCGGGGCGAGCCAGTTCGGGCGGCCGCGGCGTCGTAACGCACCAGCGTCACGAACAGCCGGACATCGGCCAGGGTCACGTCGTCACCGAGGAGAAACCGGCTGCCCTGCAAACGATTGTCGAGTTGTGTGAAGGCTTTCTGGAGAGTCTCCGCAGCCTCTGCTGCCGCCGGACTGTCACTCGTCGCCACATGGGCAGTGCTGTTGACGTCGGCCCGCAGCCAGGTCTCCAGCTCGTCGATCTGCGAACGCAACGCGGTCGGGTACAGCTCGACCCCACCGTTCGCGGCAACGTCGTACTGCGACGACAGGTCGGCGTCGAGGGTGGCGAAGTCGTTGCTGACGACCTTCCCGGTCTCCCGATCCCAGAGCGTCGGGACCGAGACATGACCATCGAAGTCGGGCTCGGTGAGGTTGTAGGCCTCGCGTAGCAAGGTGAAGCCGTTGACGGGGTCGGGGCCGTAGGTCTCCCGGAATGCCCACCCACGCGCATCACGCTTCCCGTCGACATAGCTGACACTGACGATGTCGGAGAGTCCGGCCAGTTCGATGACCAGCGTGACTCGTTGTGCCCACGGGCAAAACCAGCCCGAGTAGACGTGGTAGCGATCGGCGACGGCCGGATAGGGCGTGGAGCCGTCGTTGCTGATCCGTCCGGTGAAACGGTAGAGCGGGCGGGTGTCTTCAGGAGTTTGCTTGATCGTGTACTCGCCGTGGGTCGCGGTATCGGCGGGGCTGGCGTAATTCGGCATGGTCAGAGCACCTTTTCTGCAGAATGGCTACGGAATGAGAACAGCGCGGGGGCGTCTTTGTCGATGGTGAGGTCGGCCAGCAGTCTGCCGATGGCGGGAACGAACTTGAAGCCGTGGCCGGAGAAGCCGGCGGCGACGGCGACCGGGCCGACTCGGTCGATCACGAAGTTGGAGTCGGGCGTGGTGGCGTAGGTGCAACTGATCGGTGTCATCGCGTCGGCGTCGACACCGGGAACCCATTCTCGGACGTACTCCTGGAGTGCGGCGAGCTGGCGTGGTTCGGCGGTGAAGTCGCGGTGATCGGGATCGACGACGGGGCCGACTCCATGGAATCCGACCTTGACTCCTTCGAGTCCGGACGAGAGCCCGTAGACTCCACCGAACTCGGGGGCATCGGGCGCTTCGGGGTCGTGCAGGATTCCGAAGCTGGGCCAGTCGGCGGCGGGGTCGCGTGGTGCGAAATGGGCAGGTTGTTCCTGGGTGACGCGGATCGGGGGTAGCGGTGCGATGTCCCGGAGGAGCTTGTCGGCCCATGCCCCGACCGCAACCACCACCCGCCGCGCGATGTACTCATGGTCGGCGGTGCGCACGGTGACGGAATCGTCGTCTGTGACCTCGATCGATATCACCTGCGATTCGTGTCTGACTTCGGCACCACGGTTGGCCGAGGCCTGTTGCAGCGCCGCCACCGCATGGTCGGCGTGCAGTCGCCCACTGTTCGGGTAGTACAACGAGCGACCGGAAAATGTGATTCCCGGCCACCGTTCGGCCGCTTCGTCGGGGCTCAGCCACTGGTGGTCTACACCCAGGTCAGCGAGGGTGTCGGCAATTTGAATCAGGTAGGGCGTAAATCCCTGGTCGACGCCACCGGTGACCGTGAGGAGCGGCGACCCCGACTCGCTTTCGAGTTCCGCCCACTGTTGCTCGGCTTCGCGCGCCAACTCGACATAGGTGCGGTCGGCGTAGGACGTCCGGAAGATGCGGGAGCTGCCGTGGGAGGCGCCGTTGGTGTGGCCGGGGGTGAAGCGTTCGAGCAGCACGGTGTCGACGCCGCGGCGGGCGAGGTGCCAGGCCGCGGCTGACCCCATGGCGCCACCTCCGACGACGACGGTGTCCACGCGGGTGGCGCTCATATGCCCGTTCCCACTTTCTCGGTGGCGCGTTGTTTTTCGAGGGTGGGTATGGCTGCGAGGAGCGCGCGGGTGTAGTCGTCGGTGGGGTTGTTGAAGATCTGTTCGACGGTGCCGGTTTCGATGGCTCGGCCGTCTTTCATGACCAGGACGCGGTCGGCGACGTGGTAGATGACGCCGAGGTGGTGGGAGATGAAGACGTAGGCGATGCCGAGTTCGGCTTGTAGGTCGGCGAGGAGGTCGAGGATTTGGGCTTGGATGGAGACGTCGAGGGCGGAGACGGGTTCGTCGCAGATGATGATGTCGGGTCGGGTGGCCAGGGCGCGGGCGATGGCGACGCGTTGGCGTTGTCCGCCGGAGAGTTGGCGGGGACGGCGGCCGAGGTGGTCTTTGCTGAGGCCGACGAGTTCGAGTTGTTCGAGGACCCGGGTGCGGCGGTCGGCGCGGTTGATGCCACCGGCGGCCAGGAGGGGTTGCTCGATGATGCGGGCGACGGTGTGTCGGGGGTCGAAGGAGCTGAGGGGATCTTGGTAGATCACCTGAATGTTCTGGCGGGTCGCGCGCACTTCTTTGTCGGACAACGATGTCCAGTCGTTGCCGCCGACGTGAACGCTGCCGTCGTCGGGTGTCTCGAGGTGCAGGAGTAGGCGGGCGATGGTGGATTTGCCGGATCCGGATTCGCCGACGATGCCGAGGGTTTCTCCGCCGTGGACGGTGAGGCTGACGTTGTCGACGGCGCGCAGTCGGCGGTTGCCGGACAACGCGAAGTGTTTGGTGAGGTTGTCGGCCTGCAGGACGACGTCTTTCGAGATCGGTGCGCGGGTCAGCTTCTGAACGCCGCCCGTGGAGGACAGGCGGGTGCCGCGGGCGTGGGCGACGGGGACGGCGTCGAGGAGCTGGCGGGTGTAGGCGTGGTGGGGGTTGTTCAGGACGTCGCGGGTGGGTCCGTGTTCGACGAAGACACCGTCTTTCATGACGTAGAGGTAGTCCGAGACGCGGGAGACGACGGCGAGGTCGTGGGAGATGAGTAGCAGCGCGGTGCCGTCGCTGCGGCGTTGTTCGAGGAGTTCGAGGATTTGGGCTTGGACGGTGACGTCGAGGGCGGTGGTGGGCTCATCGGCGATGAGCAGGTCGGGGTCGGCGGCGATCGCGGAGGCGATGAGGGCGCGCTGGCGCAGTCCGCCGGAGAGTTGGTGGGGGTATTGGCCGGCGCGCAACTCAGGTTCGGGGATACCGACTTTGGTCAGTAGTTCGATGACCCGGGCGTCGACGTCGCTGCGTCCGACAACCCGGTGAGTGCCCAGTACCTCGCCGATCTCGGCGCCGATGGTGCGTAGCGGGTCGAGGGAGACGAGGGCGTCTTGTAGGACGAACCCGACCTGTTTGCCGCGTAGGGCGCGCCAGTGCCGCTCGGAGTATTTTCGGGTGTCGGATCCGCCGACCTGCAGGCGGTCGGCCCGGACGTGGGCGTTACCGCCGATCAGTCCGACGAGGCTGCGGGCGGTGACGCTTTTGCCCGAGCCGGATTCGCCGACGATCGCGACGGACTGTCCGCGGTCGATGGTGAAGGAGATGCCGTCGACGGCGGCGATGGTGCGGGCGCCGGAGGGGAAGCCGACGCGCAGGTCCTCCACCTCGACCAGTGGGCCGGCGGTCGGGGAGGTCTTTGTGGTGAGGGTGGTCATCACGAGGTCCGTCCGTCGGTGCGTCGTTGCAGGTATTGGCCGACCACGGTCACCGACAGCACTGTCAGGGTGATGGCGAGGCCGGGGAAGATGGCGGGCCACCAGGCGACGGAGAAGTAGGTGCGGCTGGCCGAGAGCATGCTGCCCCATTCGGCGGTGGGTGGTTGGGGACCCAGGCCCAAAAAGCTGAGGGAGGAACCGATTCCGATGGCCGAGCCGATGCCGATGGTCGCCAGGACCAGGACGGGTCCGAGGGCGTTGGGGATGATGTGGCGGCCGATGATGTTGGCCTGGGTCCAGCCAAGGGCTCTGGCTGCTTCGACGAACACGGCTCCGCGTAGGCGGATCACTTCGCCGCGGACGAGTCGGGCGTAGCTGGGCAGCGTCACGACAGCGACGCCGATGATGGTG
Organism: Williamsia soli; assembly: GCF_017377795.1. GTDB lineage: Bacteria > Actinomycetota > Actinomycetes > Mycobacteriales > Mycobacteriaceae > Williamsia > Williamsia soli. Next base: position 159,602 of record NZ_JAFRDR010000007.1, read on the forward strand.
GTGAGGGTGCCGGGTCCGCGGGCGGCGACGATCAGGAAAACCAGTAGCAGGCCGGGGATGGCCAGGAAGACGTCGAGCAGACGGGACACCACCCAGTCGCCGGTGCGGCCGCCGCGGGCGGCGAACACCCCGATCGCGGTGCCGGCGATGAGTGCGAACACTGTTGCGCTGACGCCGATCAGCAGTGAGGGCCAGGCGCCGTAGATGATGCGGGCGTAGATGTCGCGGCCGTTCTGATCGGTCCCGAACAGGTGTTCAGCGCTGGGTGCGAGGAGCATGTCCAGTGGTTCCCCGGCGTTGGGGTCTCGACCGGTGAACAGCGCCGGGAAAAATGCGGCCACGGTGATGGCGGCGATGAAGATGCCACTGAGGATGACCGAGATCCGCAGACGCCTGATCCGCTGCACCACAGTCTGGCTGGCAGCAAATCGTACGGCCGGTGCGGGGTCGAGCTCCGCTTCGCTTCGTCTCCGCGGTACGGGGTCGAGCTTCGCTTCGCTTCGTCTCCGCGGTGCGGGGTCGGGCAAGATGTCAGGCGTGGTCATCCGGTCACCTTCCCTTCAGTGGTTGCGGACGAGCTCTGGGTGCGTAAGCGGGGGTCGAGCCAGCCGTACGCTGCGTCGATCAGGGTGTTGACGATGGTGTAGAACGTGGCGGCGATGATGACCACGCCGAGTACAAGTGGCAGGTCCTTTCCGGTGACCGCAGCAATGGTCAAGCGGCCCAGTCCTTCTCGGGAGAAGACCTGTTCGACCACGACGGCGCCGCTGATCAGCGCTCCGATGATCCAGCCCCACAACGTGATCACCGGCATTGCCGCGTGCCGGAGCACATGGCGCAGCAGCACGACGGTCTCGTCGACCCCGCGGGAGCGGGCGGTGACCACGAACGGTTCATCCAGGGTTTTCTCGACGCCGTGGCGCAGCACTTGCGAGAGCAGGGCGGCCGGCGCTGCCGCCAGCGCGATGGCGGGCAGCACCAGCGAGGACATGCCGTCGGAGCCGACGGAGGGAAACCAACCCAGCTCGAACGAGAAGATCGTCAGCAGCAGGATGCCCAGCCAGAACGTGGGTACAGCCACGGTCAGCACTTCCAGGGAGGTGATCGGGCCGCGGATCCAGCCGGGGCGGTTGGCTGTCGCCAAGCCGACCACCAGAGCGGTCACCAGCGAAAGGAATGCGGCAACGATCACCAATTGCAGTGTGGGCCAGATCTGCCCGCCGATGGCCTCGGTGACCGGCATCCGCAGTGCGTAGGACTGGCCGAGGTCGCCGTGCAGCAGACGCCACAGGTAGTTCCCGTACTGGGTCAGGATCGGATCGTCGAGCTTGTAGTCGCTGATGATCTGGGCTCGGACCTCGGGGGAGACCTGGGCGGTCCCGATGATCGAGTTGATCGCCGAACCCTTGCCGGAGTGGATCACGATGAAGGTGGCAGTGATCGCGCCCCACAACACCAACAGCGAGACGGCCAACCGGCGGGCGACCGCCCGGCCGAGAGTCCGAGTGCGCGGAATCTCGGTCGGGACAGCCGCCGTTTCGATCACCACAGTCATTGCGTGACCCAGGCGTCATAGAACGTCGGGAACGCCTGCGGCTCGAACTTCACACCCTGCACGTTGTTGCTGCGGCCGAGTGCGTAGTTGAAGACGTACACCGGGAAGACTGCAGCGTCGTCAGCGATCTGCTGCTGGGCGCGGCCGTAGATCGCCGACTGCTTGGCCAGGTCGGTCTCGGCCAGTGCTGCCTTGAGGTCGGCGTCGACGGTCGGGTTCGAGTATCGCGCAAGATTGGTACCGAAAGAGTCTCTCGGGATGTTGCTCGAGTCCGACAGCGTGCGGAGCGCATCAGGTGAGGCGCGTTGCCAACTGATGTCCAGTACGTCGTATCCGTTGGTGTACAGCGCCGTGTAGAAGTCATCGACGGTGATGTTCTTGATCTGGTAATCGGCGCCGAGTTTCTTGGCCGACGATTGCACCTGCTCGAGCAGGGTGTCGCGCTGTTCACGGGCGTACTCCTTGAGGAAAGGGTGTACGACGGTGAGACGCTTGCCGTTCTTGGTGCGGTATCCCTCGCTGTCACGTCCGGTCCAGCCGGCTTCGTCGAGGAGCTGGTTGGCCTTGTCCTCGTCGTAGGTGTAGGCGGACTCGCTGTCCTTGTTGTAGCCGACGGTGGCCGGGCTCAGAGTGTTCTTCGCGGGCTGGAAGACACCGAAGTACAGCTTGTCGACGATGGTGTCCCAGTCGATGCCGGCGCGGAAGGCCTCGCGGACCTTGACGTCGGCGAAGACACCGGCCTCGGTGTTGGGATAGTAGTTGTAGTTGCCGCCGGGTGCCTGGGCGGTGTCGACGGTGAACCCGGGGGTGTCCTTCAGCTGGGAGACGTTGACCGGCGGCACGCTGGCGATCGCGTCGACCTGGTTGCTGGTCAGTGCGCCGTAGCGGGACGAGTCCTCGGGGATCTCCTGGATGCTGATCCCCGCCAGGTGCGCCTTTCCGGTGTGGTCGGCGTTGCCCGGACCCCAGTTGTAATCCTCGTTACGGGTGTACTCGATGCCCTTGTTCGGGGTGTAACCGTTCTCGCTCACGAACGGTCCGGATCCGATGATCCTGCTGCACAGCGCATCCGGACTCTGGGTGAGGGTCGACGGCGCCTCGATGCCGAGATACGCCGTGGCCAGCGAGGGGAGGAACGCCGAGTTCGGTTCGGAGAAGCTGACCTCGACGTGGGTGGGGTCGATGACGTTGGTTCCGGTATACGTGGCAATGGTGTTGGCGGCCAGTTGCGACTTGGTGGCCGGATTGACGATGTGGTCGAGGTTCGCCTTGACCGCGTTGCCGTCGAACTTCTCTCCGTTGGAGAACGTCACGTCATCACGCAGCGTGAACGAATAGGTGAGCTGATCGGGCGAAACGCTCCATTCGGTCGCCAGCCACGGATCGAGCGTGCCGTCCTCGTTGAGCGCGACCAGCGAATCGAGGATCGGCCGGGTGTAGAAGCCGGCGATATCGGCTGGACTCTGATGCGGATCGATGCAACCGCCCGGACCCGACGCACTGGCGAACCGCAATGTCCCGCCGTCGACGGGATCGCCCGTGGCGGTTGCCGACTCGCTGCTGTTCCCCGAGCTACAGGCGCTGGCGATGAGTCCGATCGAGACGGCAGCGAGGACGGCGGCCTGCGATCGGTGTCTGAAGCGACCGGGTGGTCGGGACATGGGTGCTCTCCTGAGGTGATGGGTGGACACTGATGCAACTGAGACCGCGCACAGGCAGGCGTGAGCGGTACGGGGTGAGGCGAACCGACTTCATCGGCCGGGTATGGCTGAACATCGAACTCCCGAAATCTCTCGGGTTCGCATGTGTGAACCCGCGCTTGCTCCATGCCCGTTGCGGACTGGAGCCGTGTCTTTTATCCAGGGCACCCCGCCGCGGTGGAGGGTTGCCGACCAGCCAGCTGGAACTTGGCACTGGTACTCGTTGACACATGGCAGTCGAAGTCCACCAAAGGGTTTGGAGTCGACCGCCTGAACAGAAGGGTACGCAGAGTCGCCGCAGAATCAATAATTCGTAGGCACTTCGAATCTCGAAGAACTTAATCTGGCGCCCGTTTGTCATCAGAGGCTATGGCGCCCCGGGAAAGGTGCCGACGGGCGGGCACTGGCGTCTACGGAGCCTGTTTGTTAGCATTCGTCTCGGTCACGAGTATCAGCGCACAGCCCCGGCTTGCTGATCGGCAACCCTCCACCGCGGCGGGGTGCTCCGGGTGATGACCTGGCCGTCTCGAACCTGAGCCGGCAAGCGCGGACCCCCCACGTCCGGTAATCGCAGTTCCGTTCTGCGACCCCTGTGCGTGGTGGTGTCCAACGAGACACCGGAGGAAGACATTGAGTATCGCGACAGAACTCGCTCGTGCGGCGAAAGCCATTGCAGAGGTAGAAGGTTCGGACCTGCAAGCACCATTGGCCGATGGTTCGACCACTCGCTACGTCAACTTCGACTACGCGGCCAGCGCGCCGGCACTCCGAAGCGCCGTCACGCGGATCCACGAGTTGTTGCCGACCTATTCGAGCGTCCATCGGGGCGCCGGGTACGCCTCGCAGGTCACCACACAGGCGTATGAGGACGCCCGGGCAGTCGTGACGGAGTTCGTCGGAGCCGCCGGAGACCAGTGCCTGGTCTTCACCCGCAACACCACCGACTCCTTGAATCTGTTGGCCGGCTGCGTGCCCGGCCCGGTGGTGGTCCTGGACATCGAACATCATTCGAACCTGTTGCCGTGGAAACAGTCCCACGTTGTCCAGGCCGGCGACAGCATCGGCGAAACGATCGCGCGGGTGGACATCGAGCTACAGCGTACGGGCGCAGCCCTGTTGGCGGTAACGGGTGCATCCAACGTCACCGGGGAGATCCTGCCGATCCGCCGGCTCGCCGATCTGGCACATTCGAGGGGCGCGCGAATCGTGGTCGACGGTGCTCAGCTCGTTCCTCATAGGAGGGTGTCCCTGGCCGCCGACGGCATCGACTACCTGGCCTTCTCCGGCCACAAGGTGTACGCGCCGTTCGGCGCAGGTGTGCTGGTCGGCCGGCGGGATTGGCTCGATGCCGCGGCGGCTTACTTGGCCGGAGGGGGTGCGGTCCGCAACGTCACGGTCGATCGAACGGAGTGGGCTCCTGCGCCTGCCCGCCACGAAGGTGGATCGCCCAACGTCCTCGGCGCGGCCGCGTTGGCGGCGGCGTGCCAGGAGATCAATTCTCTCGGAGATGCGGCGGCGCAGCATGAATCGGCGCTCACCGACCATTTGCGCTGGGGTCTCGCCGACATCCCAGGCGTTGAGGTGCTGAAGATTTTTCACGACGTCGTGGACTCGGTCGGTGTCGTCAGCTTTGTTGTCGAAGGTCATCGGGCGGTAGATGTGGCGCGGTATCTGTCCACAGAACACGGCATCGGGGTGCGGGACGGCCGGTTCTGCGCTCATCCGCTGCTGGGCCGACTAGGCCACGGCGACGGAGCAGTTCGGGCCAGCCTTGGCCTGGGCTCGAGTTCCGCCGACGTCGAGGTGCTGCTGTCCGCGCTCGCGCGGTACGCCGCCCGGTGACCGACCGCCGAGCGTGCCAGGACGGCACGCTCGGCGCACTGGCCGGGTGTGTTCAGTCCCCGGTCACAGTCCTTGTCAGCAGGTTGGCGAGGGTCTTGCTGAACGCGGCCGGCTGTGTCGGGCTACCGCCTTCGGCCAGCAGTGCAGCACCGTAGAGCAACTCTGCAGTCTCCCGGAGGGCAGCGTCGTCGCCGCGGTCGGCGAACGCCTTCTGCAATCCCGACGTCAGGGCGTGGTCGGGGTTGAGTTCGAGGATGCGCTTGCTCTCGGGCATGGGGATCCCGGAGTCGCGATACATCTTCTCGAGCGCCGGTGAAAGGCTCTGTGCCTCACCAACGATGCACGCCGCCGAGTCGGTCAACCGCGACGACAGGCGCACCTGGCTGACATCGTCGACGAGCACGCCGGTCAGCCACGTCAGCAGCTCGGCGAACTGCTCGTTGTCCTTCTTGTCGTCGTCTTCCTTGTCGGTCTCGTCACTCAGATCGACCTCGCCCTTGGCGACCGACTGCAACGGCTTGCCCTCGAAGTCGGGAATCGACTGGATCCACATCTCGTCGATGGGATCGGTCAGCAGCAGCACCTCGAGGCCCTTGGCCTTGAACGCCTCGAGATGTGGGGAGCGCTCGATCTGCTCCCGCGACTCGCCGGTGGCGTAGAAGATCTGACTCTGGGTGTCCTTCATCCGCTCGACGTACTCGGCCAGCGATGTCGCCGTGTCGACCGAGTGGGTGGAGCTCAGCGAGGTGATGGCCAGCAGGGCATCGCGATTGTCGACGTCCTGCAACAGACCTTCTTTGAGGACGCGGCCGTACTGCGACCACAGGGTGTCGTACTTCTCGCGATCGTTCGCGCGGAGGTCCTTGATGACCGACAAGACCTTTTTGGTGAGCCGTCGTCGGATCGCCTTGATCTGACGGTCCTGCTGCAGGATCTCGCGGGAGACGTTGAGCGACAGATCCTGCGCGTCCACCAAACCCTTGACGAAGCGCAGGTATTCGGGCATCAGCTCTTCGCAGTCGTCCATGATGAACACCCGCTTGACGTACAACTGCACGCCCGCCTTGTGTTCGCGCATGAACAGATCGAACGGCGCGGTCGACGGGATGAACAGCAGGGCCTGGTACTCGAACGTGCCCTCGGCCTTCATCGGGATGATCTCGAGCGGGTCGTCCCATGCGTGGCTGACGTGGCGGTAGAACTCTGCGTACTCCTCGTCGGTGACCTCGGACCGAGGCCGGGTCCACAGCGCCTTCTGCGAGTTCAGTGTCTCGGTGACGTGAGTAGGTGCCGGCTCGGTGTCCTCCGTAGTCTCGGCGTCGGCGTCCTCATCAGTCTCCGGCGCCGGGGGAGCAGGTGGCGCGGGCACGTCCATGCGGATCGGCCACGATATGAAGTCGGAGTACTTCTTCACCAACTGGCGGATCTGCGACACCGACGCGTAGTCGTGGAGGTCGTCTTCGGCATCCTCGGGCTTGAGATACAACGTGACCGTGGTGCCCTGTGGGGCATCCGTCACGTCTTCGATCGTGTATGTGCCCTCGCCCGCCGACTCCCAGCGCGTGGCCTGCTCCTCGCCGGCCTTGCGGGTCAGCAGGGTGACCTTGTCTGCGACCATGAACGTCGAGTAGAAGCCGATGCCGAACTGGCCGATCAGCTCCTCTGATGCCGCGGAGTCCTTCGCCTCTTTCAGCTTTTTTCGGACTTCCGCGGTGCCCGACTTCGCGAGCGTGCCGATGAGGTCGACGACCTCGGAGCGGGACATGCCGATGCCGTTGTCGGAGAGGGTGAAGGTCCGGGCCTCGGGATCCAGTGTGATCTGGATGTGCAGATCGGAGGTATCCGCCGCGAGGTCCTTGTTGCGGTAGGTCTCCATGCGCAGCTTGTCGAGGGCGTCCGATGAGTTGGACACCAGCTCACGCAGGAAAGAATCCTTGTTCGAGTAGACCGAATGGATCATGAGGTCGAGCAATTGCCGCGTCTCCGCGGCAAACTCCATCTCTTCGACCTGAGCGCTCACGTTGAAGCTCCTTGGGGTGTTGTGCTTGTAGTTGGTGCGTGGAGTTGTTGCGTGCTCCGACCGATCATTTTATGCAGGCGGGTCGTAGTACATTCAGACCTCATGTCTGGTACCCCCATCCGGCGGCAGCCGTGAGCCCGGTCATCCAGAACGTGCTCGGTCGGGAATTCGAGAATCTGCATCCCAATCTGCAATGGCGATATGGGATCGATTCCACCTCTCAACTCTCCCAGGCCTCGCACGGGATCATGGAGTCGGTGTACAGCTCGCCCGTCGTAGCCACCGGTCTGCGTCATTTCGGAAAGCGCAACGCGATGCCGATCAGGACGAGCCGACTCGTTCCTTTCACGATGCACAACTACTGCTATCGGGACGAACTCGGTCGCGAATCCCTGGCGGTGATGCGGTCGCTGAACTACACCAGCGGCGCGCATGGACTCAATTCGCTGCTCGTGGACGGCAAGGAAGGCCTGGTGGACTATTTCGGCGACGGGCCGGAACTGCTGTGGCCCATCGAGGCGTCGGTCGACCGGCACGGGTCGCTGGTGTTCGAGAGCGGACCGATGCGTCTGCTGGCGGGTCCGAAGATCGGGATGCGCGGTTTCATGGCCGCCCGCATGCAGTACATCGAGGGATGGGACGACGCGCACAATCGCTTTCGCGTCGACGCGACCGTCCGCAACCCGGTTCTCGGGGAGCTCATCCACTACCGGGGCTGGTTCACGACCCACGACGAGCCGTGCTCCTTGCGGGAGATCCCCGACGAGGCCTGGCCGGTCCGCCTGGAGGCGCGCGAGCGTTGAACTCGCCTCGCGCGCCTCGGTCGGCGCGTCAGACTCCCGCGACCGCAGACCGGGTCAGCCCGAGGTGATCGCGCAGGGTCTCGCCCTCGTACTCGGTGCGGTAGACGCCCTTTTCCTGCAGGAGGGGGACGACCGTGTCCGCGAACTCGTCGAGCCCACCCGGGGTGATGTGCGGGACGAGGATGAACCCGTCGCTGGCGTCGGCCTGGACGAAGTCGTTGATCGTGTCGGCCACGGTCTGTGGCGAACCGATGAACGACTGCCGGCCGGTGACCTCGATGATCAGTTCCCTGGTCGTCAGGTTCTCGGCTTCGGCCCGCGCCCGCCATTCGGCCGCGACATCGCGCGGATCGCGGTGGATCCGGACACTGGCCCGGCCCTTCGCGACGGTGTTCTCACCGGGCAGCGGATCGATGGTCGGTAGCGGACCATCGGGGTCGTGGTCGGAGAGATCGCGGTTCCACAATTGCTCGAGGAACTTGATCGCCGTCTGACCACTGACCTGCTGGAGCCGGATCTCGTGCGCGCGCTCGGCAGCGTCGGCATCGGTGTCGCCGAGGACGAACGTCGCGGCGGGCAAGATCAGCAGATCGCCGTGGCTGCGGCCGTACGTCGCGAGCCTGCCCTTGACGTCCTTGTAGAACGCCTGGCCGTCGTCGAGAGTCGAGTGCCGGGAGAAGATGGCGTCGGCCCGCGCGGCAGCGAACTCGCGGCCGTCCTCTGAATCGCCTGCCTGAAAGATGACCGGGCGTCCCTGGGGACTGCGCGGGACATTGAACTGACCGGCGATGTCGAACTGATCGTCGGAGTGGGCGAACGATCCGACGTCGGGACGGCGCAGAAAAGTTCCTGACTCCTTGTCGGCGACGATGTCGTCGGCCTGCCAGGAGTCCCAGAGTTCAATCGCGACCTCCAGGAATTTCCTGGCCCTGCCGTAGCGCTCGTCCTTGGGCAGATAGCCGCCGCGACGGAAGTTCTCGCCGGTGAACTCGTCCCATGAGGTGACGACGTTCCACGCCGCCCGGCCGTCTGTGAGGTGGTCGAGGCTGGCGAACTGGCGGGCCACCTCGTAGGGCTCGTTGAAGGTGGAATTGATGGTGCCCGTCAGGCCGAGCTTGTCGGTGACGGCCGCCAGTGCCGCGAGGATGGTGAAGGTGTCCGGGCGCCCCACGACGTCGAGGTCATAGATCACGCCGTTCTGTTCGCGCAGACGCAGACCCTCTGCCAAGAACAGGAAGTCGAACTTGGCGCGTTCGGCGGTCTTGGCGAAATGGGTGAACGAGTCGAACTCGATGTGACTGCCCGCGGCCGGGTCGCTCCAGACCGTGGTGTTGTTGACTCCGGGGAAATGTGCAGCCAGGTGAACTTGCTTGGTCATCGGTTGATCAGCTCCTGTGCTCCTGCGTAACGGTTGGCCGGCCGGGTGAGGCCGAGGTTCTCTCGCAAGGTCGTCCCGGCGTATTCGGTGCGGAAGATGCCGCGGCGCTGCAACTCCGGGACCAGCGACGACGTGATGGCCCGGACATCATCCGGAATCGCTCCGGGTCGCAATCGGATGCCGGTGACACCCGCGGCTTTGAGTTCTTCGATCCGGTCGGCGAGACCGGCTGCGGTGCCCACGAAGATCTGGGCGTCACTGCTGTACTCGGCCCCGGCACGCTCGTCGAGCCGCGACTTGCGGCTCGCTGCGTCGGAATCGGACTCGGCGAGGAACACGACGAGATCGGCGAAGACGTGGACGGTGTCGTCCCCGCGACCTGACCGCTGCTGCGCGTCGCGGATCTTGCCGATGATGGTCGTCGCGTCGCTCGGGTCGGTGGGGGTGATGAACCCGACGTCGGTGGACGCGCCGATCAGCTCGAACGGGATCTGCTGATGACCCAGCGCGGCGATGATCGGCTGGCCCTGGGGTGGGCGTGGGGTGATCGATGGTCCGCGCACGCCGAAGAAACGGCCTTCGAAATCGATGTAGTGCAGTTTGTCGCGGTCGACGAATCGCCCGCTGGCCTTGTCGCGGATCTCGGCGTCGTCTTCCCAGCTGTCCCAGAGGCGGCGTAGCACCTCGGCGTAATCGCCGGCTTCCTCGAAGAGATCGGCGATGAGCGCCTGTGCGGTCGGACCTGCCAGGTCGGCTCTGTCGAGCTGAGGGAGCTCGCGGCGTCCGAGCAGTGCCGCCTCGTGCGGCTGGACCGAGACCTGTAGCCGGACCCCGGCCCGGCCTGTGCTGACGTAGTCGAGGGTCGCGATCGCCTTCGACAGGTGGAACGGCTCGGTGTGCGTGACCACCGCTGTCGGGATGATGCCGATGTGCGTGCTCTGTGGTGCCACCCGCGCCGCGATGAGCACCGAATCGAGACGCCCGCTGACGAGGTCGGTCCGCGGTTGCAAGCCCTCTAGGACGGCAGCCCGTAGCCCGAAGGAATCCTCGATCGTCACGAAATCGGCAACACCGCGTTCGGCATCGGCGATCAGTTCGGCCCAGTAGCGCGGCGAGAGCAGACGGTGCGGTTCGGCGTTCGGTTCGCGCCACGCGGCGGGATGCCACCCCGCTCCGTCCAGCGCGATCGCCAGATGGACCTGGTCAGATGTCGGCATCATTCATCTCCTGTGCAGTCGTACCCGGGCCGGCGAGAAGTCGAACTCCCACCCTCAGGCTCACAACGTCCCGCGCGCAGGTGAAGATTCCGTCTCGGCGGGGCTCGGATCAGCGTGAATCTAACTCTCGCCGGGGCGCCGATTCGGGTGCTCAATGGAACGACCACTCAACCGGGAGCTGCCGCATGTCACTTTTCACCAAGCTGATGTCGGTCGACCATCTGATGATGGCCGCCGCCGCCGTGCACCCCGAGGCGCCACCGGCCCTTCCGATGATCGAGCGTTGCGGGTACCCGCGGTTGGCCACGCAGGACAGCGAAGGTGTGCGATGACACCCGCCGACTCCCTCCTGCTCGTGCGGGTACGTCCGAGTGACGTCCTGGCCAGGACAATGCTCTCCGAGCTCGCCATCGAATGCAGCCACCGCTACGGCGGTACGTCGTGCAACTGGTTCTCGAAGCTGACCAAACAGTCCGCCGGCAAAGACGGAGCTTTTCTGGTGGTGGTCTCCGGCGGTGTCGCGGTCGCGGGCGGCGCCTACCGCCCGGTCGATGACCAGACCGTCGAACTGAATCGGATCTGGACTGCGGCGAAGTTTCGTCGGCAGGGACTCGCGCGACGGGTGCTCGCGGACCTGGAAGCCGACATCGCCGACCACGGCTACCGACGGGTCGTGCTGACCACCGGTCCGCAGCAACCCGAGGCGCGCAGCCTGTATCTCGGTGCGGGTTACCGACCGTTGTACGACACGGGCCGCGAGGCCGACGAGATCGGCCTCCACCGATTCGAGAAAGATGTCGTCGCCGACTCATCGCTGGCGGCCTCCGCCTGACGTCGCGGCACCAGGAAGTTCAAATCCCCTGTAGCCCTGAGCTATTCCAGATAGGTTCAGATCAGGTGTGTGGGATGGGCTTCTTGTGCTTGTCAAGCATTCGGTTCTGTCCGACACCAAAGGTACGACCGGGTGCTGCGATGAGGGAAGCTCTGGTGGCAGAGATGGTCGACAACTGGAGTGGGTGATTGCGATGGCGGGGTTTGGTCCGGAAACCGGTGCGGTGGGCTGGGATTGGCGAGTGCACGGTACCTGTCGCGATGACGACATCGACTGGGATGTGTTCTTCACCCCGTCCGGACGCGAGTCCGCGACCGCACGTCGGCGCCGCGAAGCTGAGGCAAAATCGTTGTGCGCAACGTGCCCGGTCATCAGGCAATGTCGAGAACACGCGGAGACCTTCGGCGAGAAGCACGGGATATGGGGAGGTTTGACGGTCGACGAACTCGCCGCCCTGAGCTCGCGGATTCGCTCGGCCTGAGCTGTTCGAGCAACTCGCCCGACACCGTGCGTCGCGGCCCGTACGCTGGAGTCATGACCACAGACGTACCTGCAGTCGAACTGAACTCTGGCACCTCCATTCCGCAACTGGGACTCGGGGTTTGGCAAGCCACCAACGACGAGACCGAACGCGCGGTGCTCTCGGCGATCGACGACGCCGGCTACCGACACATCGACACCGCGGCGGCATACGGCAACGAGGAGGGTGTCGGACGAGCTCTCGCTGCCACCTCGGTCGCCAGGGAGGACCTCTACGTCACCACCAAGCTCTGGAACGCCGACCAGGGATTCGAGCCTGCACAGGCGGCGTTCGACAAGAGTCTGTCGCTCCTCGGCCTCGACTACGTCGACCTGTACCTGATCCATTGGCCGCTGCAGAACGACGAACGACTGCTCCGGACGTGGGACGCCCTGGAGACGATCGCCGAGTCGGGCCGGGCCAAGGCCATCGGTGTCTGCAATTTCGAGCCTCACCACCTGCAGCTCCTGGTCGACCGCGGTGGCACACTGCCCGCCGTCGACCAGGTAGAGCTACATCCGCACCTGACCCAACACGCAATACGGGACGTCGCGGGAAAGCATGGCATCGCGGTGGAATCGTGGAGTCCACTGGGCGGCACCAGCAACTCGGGATGGGGCAAAGCGTCCAAACCGAATACGCTGTTGTCAGATCCTGTGATCGCCGGCATCGCGGAGCGACACGGTAAGTCGCCCGCCCAGGTGCTCATCCGCTGGCACCTCTCGAACGGGCTGATCGTCATCCCGAAGTCGGTGAACCCGGAGCGGATCGCGCAGAACATCGACGTCTTCGGATTCGACCTGACCGACGCCGACCTGCAGGAGATCGCGACGCTGGACGACGGGGTCCGCGTCGGTATACATCCCGACGAGATGAACATGGGCGCACCGGAGTAATCCCGGTGAGCCGTTGACACCCACTCCTCCACCCGTTTTCGCGCCACCCACCCGAAAATTCGGGTGGGTGGCGCGAATTCAGGTGGGTGGAAGTCGTGGGGGCTGGCCGTCGTGCGGGATCGGAGGCCCGACGGCAAGGAGACTGCCCACGGTACGGCCCTTACCCCAGCCGAGCTTTTCTCGGTAAGAGCCCACCGGGGCGTCGTCGAGTACGGAGCGATCACGTAGTGGCGCGGATTCCGGTGACACGTAGAGCGCATCGGTGGGGCAGTAGGCCTCGCACATGAAGCATGTCTGGCAGTCGGCCTGCCGAGCGATCACCGGTATTCCGTCCGTACCGCGATCGAATACGTCCGTGGGGCAGGCCTCGATGCACTTGTCGCATCCGATGCATGCCTGTGCCAATACCACTTCGATCATGAGGCGTGTGCCAGCAGGACTGTCTCGGCGGGGCTGGTGGCCGTCCAGACCCGGTCGAGGCCGCCGGTGAGGATGTGGTGATGCTGGCGCGGATCCAGATCGGGATGATCGTCGCGTTTGCTCATACCGCGGGATTCTGTGCGGGACAGTGCCGATCGGTACATCCAGCGGCCGACGGCGGTCATGGCGGCAGCCTGGCGGGAACGGATCCGCTCGATACCGCCGATGGGTGCCAGCCCGGCGGACAGGTCGATCCACAGGTGGTCGAGTTCGTCGGCCGCCGCGATCAACCGGTCTCCACTGCGAAGGTAGTTCTTCTCGAAGGGGAGTAGTTGGGCCTGGGCGGCCGCGACCACGTCCTGGGCGCCCAGGGCCTGCCTGCCCTCGGGTCGTAGACCGGCGCGGCCGGCCCCGATGACATCGATCGCCGTCACCTTCTTCGTGTGCCGGGCATGACGGGCCGCACCGGCACCGGCCCAGGTGCCCGACGACATCGCCCATGCCGAATTGTGACTGCCCCCACCGGTGAATCCACCGCAGATGCGCTCCCGGGTGGCGGCGTCGCCGGCCGCGAACAGGCCGGGCACCGTGGTCGCGCAGGTGTCGTCGACGATGTTGATGCCGCCGGTCCCGCGGACGGTGCCCTCGGCCAGCAGGTCGACCTCGAACCTGTCGGTGAACGGATTGATACCACGACGGTCGAACTGGAGGAAGAAGTTGGGCTGTCCCATCCGCATCTGCCGCTGGACGTCCGGGGTCGCCCGGTCGAGCTGGGCAAAGACTTTCTCCTGCAACAGGGTCCGGGCGATCACCGAGCGACCCTTGGTGGAGCCGGCACCTTCGACGACCCGGCCGTCACCGTGGAAGAACGTGGCGTAGCCGTAGTAGGCGGTCTTGGTCACGGTGGATCCGGCCGGAACGATGCCGTAGGCGTTGGAGAACTCCATCCCGGAGAACTCCGCACCGACTTCGGCTGCCATCAGTGCACCGTCACCGGTGTTCACATTGGTGCCGAGCGCCCGGGACAGGAATGCGCACCCGCCACTGGCCAGCACCACCGCGCCGGCGAGAATGGTGTAGTCACGGTTCTCGTGTCGCTGGTATCCGGCTGCACCACGAACCGACCCATCGGTTTCGACGAGCAGTTCGAGGGCGGGCGAATGATCGAGGATTCGGACGCCGGCCCGCTGGATCCACGCCCGCATCCGGCGCATGTACTCGGGACCCTGCACGCCGGTACGGTCCTGTGCGCCGGTGGTCGGGTCGACCGGGAACGGGTAGCGGCCCTCGGTACCGAGGCGTTCCATGTTCGTGAACGTCTGCGCCAGAACTCGATCCATCCATTGGTGGTCGGCGAGATGACCACCGAGGGTTTCCCTGCTCGCCTTGGCGGCGCTTCGCTTCTCGGGATCGGGTGCGACGTACCAGACCCCGGTGCCCGATGGCGCCGTCGCGCCGCTGGTCCCGCAGTAGCCTTTGTCGACTAGGACCACGTCCGCGCCACTCTCGCGGGCATGCAGGGCCGCCCAGGTGGCGGCGGGCCCACCGCCGATCACGAGTACATCGGTGGACAACTCCAAAGGTGCGGACACGGGTGAACTCCTGACGAGGTGGCGGTCCACCGTTCGGCGGCCGAGACGCAGCGGAGCTGGACCGGTCCGGTGGGACATCTGCCGGTCAGAGTAGGACGGGCGTACCGGGTCCGAGAATGGTTGCGGTCAGGTTGATTCTGGCCCCGGGGTCGTTCTGACTTGCCAGGATGTGCCGGCACCGCGATAGTCGGGTCATGTCCTCCGAAGATGCTGCTCTCATCGAGTTCGTCACCGAACACACCCGCGGCACCCTGGCCACCATCCGGCGCAGCGGGGTGCCGCAGCTGTCGACGATCAGTTATGCCTTCGACCCACGGACGCGGCTGTTCCGGATCTCGGTCACCGCGAGCCGTGCGAAGGTGACGAACCTCCGTCGCGACCCCCGGGCCAGCATTCACGTCAGTAGTGCCGACGGCTGGTCGTACGTCGTCGCCGAGGGTCGAGTGGAGCTCAGCCCGGTCGCAGAGCAGACGCAGGACGACGACACGGTGTCGGAGCTGATCGATGTCTACCGCGACATCCTCGGCGAGCACCCGGACTGGGACGAGTACGCCCGGGCCCTGGTCTCCGACCAGCGCCTCGTGATCCGGCTGCACGCCGACCACGTCTACGGGCAGGTGTCGGACCGGATCTGATCGCGGCACAGAAACACACGCTTCAGTTATATGCACACGTCGCAACGTGTGCATATGACCGGAACGTGTGCTTCTGTGAACCGCCCAACTGGCGCAACGACACTCATGACAGGCGTCCAAATTCCGCTGTCCGGTTCCGCCCTAGAATTGCCCTGATTTCTAGTGGCGGTAACCATGCCCCGCCGCGCTACCCTTGGTGACATCAGTCACTTGCCCGAAGGGGGTTGCCATGTCACCGGAAGCTCAAGAATTACTGGACTTCGAGGTCCGTTGGTACCCGCTCGGCGGTGGCCCCTCGCAGCAGATCCACGAGCGCTTCGGGATGTCCGACCGCGACTACTTCATCAAGATCAACGATCTCCTCGAGACCGAACCGCCCGAGACGCTGTCACCCGTCGCAGTGGACGAGATGCGCGGCGTCGTCCGGCGGCGGCTCTGGATGGCGAAGTAGGACGGATCAGCTCCTGCTCAGGCGAGCCGGCGCTTGGCTTCTTCCTTCAGCCCCTTCTGGGCGGTGTTCAACGCGGTTTTCTGAGCCTGCTTGACGATCAGGCCGGGCAATTTGATCTTCAGGTCGACCTCGAGTTCGAAGGCGACATGTGATCCCTCGCCTTTCGGGGTGACGGTGTACTGCCCGTGCTGGTGCGAGAGCTGATCCGCCTCGATCAGGTCCCAGGTGCAGGTGTTCTCGGTCCAGGTGTAGCTGAGCAGCTGGTGGTCGGTCATACCGACCGCCTGGAGTTCGAGCTTCACGGTCTTGGGTGAACCATCGTCGTGCTCGTCGACGATCTCGGCCTTCTTGTGGGGGCCGGACCAGTCGGGGAGTGCTTCGACATCCATGAGGATTTCCATGATGACCGCAGGCGGTGCATCGATATCGAACTCGGTCTTCGCGTTGACAGGCATGGAACAAAAAGTACACCGACGGGGAACGATTCTGAGGCTGGTTCCGAAGAGGTGGACACCGGTGTCGAAGACAGCGGGAAATCGGACGTCGCGGTCAGAGGTTGACGGGATCGCAATTGAGCCCCGTGGCAACAACATTGACCGGTGAGGACAGAGCGCTCGGTCGGGGCCGATTTCGTGACCGGACCGATGCAATCGAACGGCGGCACGGAGGCCGTGCGCGGGAGTACGCTCAGCCCTGAGCGGCGCCCGGGACCAACCCGGGCCTCGCGGGTGCTCGAGGAAGTCGCGGCCGGATCCGGTCCGTTTCGACGAGCGCGGGGGACATTGCACATTTCTATCTCGATGGGACCAAGGTTGTTCATTCGCAAGGTGTTTCGTAGGCGTCAGCGGACCGCGGTCCGGGTCGCGGTGGTGGGTCTCGTCGGAACGGGAGCGCTTGCGCTGGCCGGTCTCGCCGGCAGTGGCGCGGCATCGGCGGATCCGCTGACCTGCACAGCAGCCAACGGACACAACGTAATCCGGACAGACGGCCACGGCGGGTGCGGGGCCAAGGCCGGACCGGGTAGTACCGCGCGCGCCGAAGACCACAGTCGCAAGGGCACCGCAGTCGCGTCGTCGGACACCGGCGGCAACGCCACGGCCATCAACCTGCAACCGGGTACGGCGGCGTTGTCGGGGGCGGTGTCCGGCGGTACGGGATACTCGGTGACGACCGGCCCCGGCGGCCTCGCGATCACGCAGGCCCGGCAGGGCGGCACCTCGCTGGCGGTTGCCGGGTGGGGCGGCACGGCCTACTCCGGCGAGTACGGAGCCCAGTGCACCGGTAGCTTCGCCGCCGCGATCGATACCAACACCGGCCAGGCCTGCATCGGCTCCGGTGGCATCTGGCTCTCGACACCGAGACCTCAGTAGACCCAGGGCGGGGGCGCACACGAAAACCCCCGCACTTCCAACGAAGGGCGGCGCCGCTGACGGTGTCGCCCTTCGTGCTGGATTCATGCCGGTCTCAGGCAGGAGCGATCGGTGCGCTCGAGAAGCCCACCGACCGCCCGGTCATCTCCCTGTCGAACGTCTGCTGGGCCACCCGCATCGACTCGGCGTACTCGGGGAGCGCGAGCCGGCGCCAAATCTCCTCGTCGGGGACCTCCTCTACTCGCGACACCACCCACCAGATATTGCCGAACGGGTCGCGGATCCGGCCCCCGCGGTCGCCCCACGCACTGTCCGACAACGGGGTGACGACTGTGGCGCCTGCATCGACTGCGGTGGCGAACGCGGCCTCGGCGTCGGGAACGAACACCCGGAGCAGTGACGGCATCGTCGGCCAGTCAGGCCTACGGTCGAACGCCAGCAGAATGGTGTCGCCTACGCGAATCTCAGCATGGCCGATGGTGCCGTCGGCGGTGGCCACACGCGCGAGCTCGACGCCGCCGAATGCGGTGCTGACGAAATCGAGCAGGGCGCCGGTATCGTCGGTGACGATCCAGGGTGCAACCGTGGTGTAGCCGGCAGGAACTGAATCACTCATCTGGTGGACCCCTTTGTGTTGTCGGTCTCTCCGGCGGTTCCGGAGCGGATGTGCTGTCGGCTAGAAGGTATGACTGATCGAGGTCAGGTTCGGTCCGCAATCGCGAGACGCGGGTTACGGTGCGCGTTTGTCCCGCGTTCATCGGCTCGCCATGTCTCGGTGGTCGCGACGGATTAGATTTGATCGGTGAACGAGATCCTGCGTCTTTCAGATTTTGGTCCTGACCATCCCGATATCGGTCCGGACTTCAGCGTTGTCGCCGGGCGCGAGGCCCTGCAGCACATCGTCGACCTCGCCGATACGACCCAATTCCTCGTCGACGATCGCGACGACGACGACCCGCGACTGCTGACCCTCCCCGGTCGCAACGTCATAGACACCTGGCGGGAGGACTACCCGTACGACGAACGGCTCAGCCGTGACGAGTACGAACTCGACAAGCGGTTGCTGCAGATCGAACTGCTGAAACTGCAGCAGTGGATCAAGGCCACGAACCGGCGGCACATCATGGTGTTCGAAGGCCGTGACGCCGCAGGCAAGGGTGGCACGATCAAGCGCTTCATGGAGCACCTCAATCCTCGTGGTGCGCGCGTGGTGGCCCTCGAGAAGCCCAGCGAACGGGAGTCCACCGAGTGGTACTTTCAGCGCTACGTCCAGCACTTTCCGGCTGCCGGCGAGATCGTCATGTTCGACCGGTCCTGGTACAACCGCACCGGCGTCGAGCGAGTCATGGGATTCGCCACCGAGGAGCAGCACGCGACATTCGTCCGTCAGGCCCCACTGTTCGAGCAGATGCTGGTCGACGACGGCATCAGCCTGACCAAGTTCTGGTTCTCGGTCAGCCCGCTGGAACAGCGCACCCGGTTCGCGATCCGGCAGGTCGATCCGGTCCGGCAATGGAAACTCTCGCCGATGGACCTCGCTTCGCTGGACAAATGGGACCGCTATACGGCAGCCAAGGAAGAGATGTTCACCTTCACCGACACCGACCACGCGCCCTGGACCGTGGTGAAGAGCAATGACAAGAAGCGCGCTCGGCTCAACGCGATGCGTCATGTCCTGAACCTCTTCGACTACGACAACAAGGACGAGAGCGTTGTCGGTGAGCCTGATCCGCTCATCGTCGGACGGGCGCGTGACCTCGCCGGTGAATAGGCACCTGCGCGATCTGCGGCGTGCGGATCGGTAGCCTGGGCCGGTGCGTTCATTCCTGACTGCTCTGTTGTGCCTCGTCGCCATCGTCGGGGCTGCCATCGCCGTGCCCGCGTTCTGGGTGAATGAGCACGTGGTCGACCGCGATGGGTTCTCAGAAACCGTTGCGCCCCTCGCAGACAACGCGAAGGTGCAGCAACTGATCGCGGATGAGATCACCACGCAGGTCGGGGTGGCCGCACCGCTGGTGCCATCGGCGCTGGTGCAGCCGCTGGCCGACGCCTACACCCGGGGCAGCGAGTTCCCGAAGGACTTCGCTGAGGTGATGAACCAGCAGCACGACTGGTTGTTCTCTGAAGCCACTCCCGAGGACGAGGGGCGGGTGATGTCCCTCGACCTGACCCCGATGGTGAACCGGGTGCTCTCCGAGCAGGGGCTCGGTGCGATCCAGGTCGAAGGGCCCATCGAGGTGCCACTGAGCGACTCGGCGCAGGCCGGGCTCGAGGCGGGCCGCTATCACCAGCTCGGTGAGCAGATCGGGTACATCGCTTTCGGCGTGGCAATAGCGGCGATCGTCGCGACCCTCGGCGCGCTGATCTTCGCCCGCCGTCGTGGCCTGGTGCTGCTGGCAGTCGGTTTCGGCGTCGTCATCGGCGGGATCCTGACCTGGTTGCTCGGCGAATGGGCCCGTCGCCGGGCGCAGGACGAAGTCGGCGGCGCCGAGGGATCGGCGCGTGAGGTCGCAGATCTGATGGTCGACAAGGTCGTCGACAACATGCAGAACGTCGGACTGATCGCCGTTGGCGCCGGCGTTGCGTTGGCCGCGATAGGCCTGCTGATCTCAGCGCTGCTCGAGCGCCGCAGGTAGCGGCGAGTAGCCACTGTCGGACGCCCATGCGAACATGTGTTCGTGTCGGATGAACCGGGAGCGCACGCGCGGGTGCCGAGAGAGCAGGCGAGCATTCTGCACGCCGATCTTGACTCCTTCTATGCCTCGGTCGAGCAACGCGACCACCCGGAGTTGCGTGGACGGCCCGTGATCGTGGGCGGTGGGGTGGTCCTCGCCGCGAGTTATGAGGCCAAAGCCTGCGGTGTCCGGACTCCCATGAACGGTCGCGACGCCCGCAAGCTGTGCCCCGAGGCGGTGGTCATGCCGCCTCGATTCGATGCGTACACCGAGGCGAGCCGCGCGGTCTTCGAGATCTTCCACGACACCACGCCGTTGGTCGAGGGCATCTCGATCGACGAGGCGTTCCTCGACGTCGGCGGTCTGTACCGGGTCAGCGGCACCCCGAGGGAGATCGGCGCGAGGCTGCGTGAGCAGGTCCGGGTGGACGTCGGTCTGCCGATCACCGTGGGCATCGCGCGGACGAAGTTTCTCGCCAAGGTGGCCAGCGCGGTGGGCAAACCGGATGGGTTGCTCGAGGTACCACCCGGCGAGGAACTGTCCTTTCTGCATCCGCTGCCCGTGGAGCGGTTGTGGGGCGTCGGAGTGGTCACGGCGCGCAAGTTGCGGGATGCCGGGCTGAACACCGTCGGTGACCTGGCCGCAGTCGGCGAGGCGCCGCTGGGTTCGCTGCTGGGTCGCGGGGCCGGACGCCACCTCTACGCGTTGGCCCTGGCGCGTGATCCGCGCCCGGTCGAGGGAGGAAAGCGGAGAAGATCGATCGGGTCGCAGCGTGCGCTTGGTCGCAAGCCCAAGTCCCAGGAAGATCTGGAGGCGACGATGGTGGCGATCGTCGACCGGCTCGGGAAACGTCTACGGAAAGCCGAGAGAGTCTGCCGCACGGTGATATTGAGGCTCCGATTCGACGACTTCACCAGGGCCACCCGTTCGCGGACCCTGTACGAACCGACCGACGGCACCCAGGTACTCATGACCGCCGCGCGAGCCCTCCTCGACGACGCGATGCCGATCATCCGCAGCAAGGGCTGCACGCTGATCGGTCTATCGTTGACCAACCTCGACAGCAACGGGTCCATCCAGATGGCCTTGCCGTTTGACGAGCATCACCAAGAGAAACTCGACATCACCATCGACGGTTTACGCGACCGATTCGGCGCCGGTTCGGTCACCCGCGCGGTGCTCCTCGGCCGCGATGCGGGAATGTCGGCGCCGATGCTGCCCGACTGAGACTCCTGGGTCAGGCGGGGGTCGTCGCCAGAGCGTCTCGCTCGTTACGCTCGGCGACCTCCCGGATGGCCTCCGCGGACTCCGCGGCGGAATCGCGTCGGTACTGGATGAACGAGTACGCGAACGCGCCTACCCAGATCGCGATGATGATCGAGTAGATGACCCAGCGTGCGCCGGTGTCCAGTGCGAAGCCGTCTTTTCCGATGATCGTGCGGGTGTTGGTCAGGATGATCAGACCGCCGACGCCGGCACCGAGCAGCCGGGGCGGGATGTGCCGGACGAGGAACGCCGCGATGGGTGCCGCGATCACACCACCGGCCAGGATGGCCGTCGCGTAACCGAAGTTGATGCCTTCGCCGCTGAAGTTGGTGAGAAATCCGATGGACGCGGCCACAGCGATGATTAACTCGCTGGTGTCGATCGTGCCGATCACCTTGCGCGGCTCCATCCGGCCGGAGGCGAGGAGTGCGGGCGTACCGACCGGTCCCCAACCACCGCCGCCGGTGGCGTCTATGAACCCACCGAAGACACGACGACCTTCCAGTCGACGTTGCCGAACCGCCAGTGCGAGAACCCGGACACCAGGGACGTGCCGATCTCGGCGAGGTGCACCGTCGCGCTCACGGCTGCCGGTGACAGCGTGGTCGAGGCGAGTAGCAATGTGGTCGCGGTGACGCCGAACGCCATGCCGAGGCTGCCGTCTACGAGTTGACCGAACAGTCCTACGAAGGCGACGACAAGCAGGGTAGGCATGAAACCTCCGGAGTGGCGTGGTGATGACAACGCGGGGCGGGCATGGTCAGGGAAGTGAGCCGCCCGCACGGCTGTTCGAAAACTGCTGGTAGAGGGGTCGCGCACTCTTCGCTACGGTGTCTAGATGGCTTCACCCACCGTGTCGGACTCGGACGACCTGACCCCGGACGTCGTCGACGACGAGGCGTCGGCGCCTGTTGACGCCGGCTCCGGTGAGAATCTCCGTCGGAGTCGACGAGCTGCGGCGCGCCTGCCACTGCCGTCGTGGCAGGTGCCCTGGGTGGTGGCGCTCGCGACCTTCGCGATCACCGCGACCCTCTACATCGTCTACGCCGTGAGGCGGTATGAACGGCTCGGGTTCACCGGCTGGGACCTCGGGATCTTCACGCAGGCGGTCAAGGCGTACAGCCGCTTCGAGGCGCCGATGGTCCCTTTGGAGGGCACCGACATCAATCTGATGGGCGACCACTTCCAACCCTGGATCGCGCTCATCGGTCCGCTGTATCGACTGTGCCCGTCTCCGATCACGTTGCTGATCGTCCAGGCGCTTCTGTTCGCTGTCGCCGCGATCCCGATTGTCCGGCTCGCCACCAAACAACTGGGCGTCGTGATCGGGGTGCTGATCGCGATCGCCTACGGCCTGGCCTGGGGTGTGGCGCACGCGTTGGCATTCGACTTCCACGAGATCGCACTCGCGGTGCCGCTGATGGCCTTCTCGCTCGTGGCGTTGGTGGAGGAGCGTTGGCGGGCGGCTTTGCTCTACGCGCTGCCGTTGGTGTTCTGCAAAGAAGACCTCGGACTGACGGTTGCCGTGGTTGCGGCTGTCGTCGCAGTGCGCTGCGGATCGCGGACGTACCGGTGGGCGGCAGCGACCGCGGTTTGGGGTCTGGCCTGGACCGTGCTTGCGGCGAAGGTGATCGTGCCGGCCTTCAGCAGTGCCGACTACTCGTACGGATCGAAGTTCGCGGAGTCGCCCGCCGACGGGGTTCGCGAGTTGGTGCTCGGGTTCGCCGCCGGAGATGCCAGGGCTTCCACCGCGTTCATGCTCCTCGTCATCACGGTGTTCCTCGCGGTTCGCTCACCGATCGCACTTGTCGCGATCCCGACCATCGCGTGGCGCTTCTGGAGCACCAATCACCTCTACTGGTCCGACGATTACCACTACGACGCCATCCTGATGCCGGTTATGTTCGTCGCGATGATCGATGCGCTGATGACCTTGCGCAGGCGTGGCAGCTCGCGCCGGGTGCTGACCGGGTTCGCCGCGGGCGCCGCGGTGATCGCAGTGGTGCTGACTGCGGGTGGCCCGCTGCACCGGCTGGCCGAACGCGATTTCTACACGCCGGCCACCGCGGCACAGGCAGTTGCGGCGCTCGAAAAGCAGATACCGGCAGGAGAGTCGGTGGCCGCCACCAACAACATCGCACCGCAGTTGGTGGCCGATCACGAGGTGACACTCTTCCCGCGGCTCGACCGGGATCGGTCCATTCCGCAGTGGATCTTGGTGGACACCAACACCTATGGCATGTTCCCGACCAGTCCGGAGGGTGTTCGAGACGCCCTCGCGAAGGTCGAGAACGGTGGCGGGTACCGCGAGGTCGGCGAGCGGGACGGGGTTGTGTTGCTCGAGCGACGTTGATCATCAACGCCTTTCACGGCCTCAGCGGCTCAACTTCTCCCATAGGAACTCGTAGACCAGAGCAGACTTGAACGCCGCCTGTTTGTTGTCGGCCGCACCGCCGTGCCCGCCCTCGATGTTCTCGTAGTAGCTCACCGTGTGGCCGTACTCCTCGAGGCGGGCGACGAACTTACGTGCGTGTCCCGGGTGGACCCGGTCGTCGCGCGTGGAGGTGGTCATCAGGAGTTCGGGGTAGGTCGCGTCTTCACGGAGAAGTTGATAGGGAGAATATTTCGAGATGAACTCCCACTGCTCCGGGTCGTCCGGATCTCCGTATTCCGCCACCCATGAGGCCCCGGCGAGCAACAGGTGATAGCGCTTCATGTCCAGCAATGGGACCTGGCACACGAGCGCGCCGAAGAGCTCGGGGTAACTCGTGAGCATCACTCCCATGAGCAGCCCGCCATTCGATCCACCCTGGGCCGCGAGCTGCTCGGGAGTGGTCAGTCCGCGCTCGACGAGGTTCTTTGCGACACTGGAGAAATCCTCGTAGACGAGATGTCTGCCGGCGAGCTGCGCCTGGGTGTGCCAGGTCGGTCCGTACTCTCCGCCGCCCCGGATGTTCGCGATCACGTAGATCCCGCCCCGCTCGATCCAGCTGCGTCCCGAGATCGCGCCGTAGGCGGGTGTCATCGAGTTCTCGAAACCGCCGTAGCCGTAGAGCAGGGTTGGCCCGGCGTCGACGTCGTCCCGCTTGACGACGAAATACGGCACCTGGGTGCCGTCATCGGACGTCGCGAAATACTGTGACGCAGTCACATTCGCGGTGTCGAAGAGTGCAGGCGACTGTTTGATGGGTGCGACACCGTCCGTGCTCGACCCATGCAGCAGGCTAGGAGGCGTGGTGAAGCTGCTCGCCGACAAGAACAGCTCGTCACTGTGATCGGGATCGGTGTCGAGGACACCGATGGTCGCCAATCCCGGTAGACCGGCGAGCTCGGAAACACTCCAGTCGTCGACGCTCAGCAACCGGAGTTCGGTCTGCACGTCTCGCAAGGTCACCAATACCAGATGCGCGGACGTGAACGAGAAGTTCTGCAGGCTCGTGTGTGCATCGGGCGAGAACAGCAGTGTCGCATCGCGACTGCCGTTCTTGTAGCCGTCGTAGTCGAAGACCAGCAGGGTGCCGGTCGGGTAGGTGGTCTGTTCGTCGAGCCGCCACGGTGACCGGGTGAAGACCAGGAGCCAGTTCCGATGGACGCTCGTATGCGCGTCGCTGGGGACATCGATCAGAGTGATCGCGTCGCCGTCGAGTTCGTAGAATTCCTGGTTGAAGAAGTCTGTCGACCGGATGAGGAAGTGACGCTCGAATCCGATCGTGTCGTCGTACATCGCCTGCACTGCCACGTCTTCGACGGCGCCGGTGTACACCACCGCGGCCTGCTCCAAGGGAGTACCGCGGGTCCAGCGCTTGACCACGCGCGGGTAGCCGGAGTTGGTCAGTGCGGATCCGCCATCGGGTTGGTCACCGAAGTCGGTACCGACGTAAACGGTGTCCTCGTCGATCCAACCGATGTCGGACTTGTTCTCGGGCAACGTGAATCCGCCATCGTCGGCGGAGACCCACGTCCGTGCGACCATGTCGAACTCGCGGACGATCGATGCATCGGCACCTCCCCGCGACAGCAGGATGAGCGCGCGGCGGTGATCGGGGCGCAGCACCAGTGCGCCTTTCCACACCCAGTTCTCGTCCTCGTCGGCGGCGACGGTGTCGAGGTTGATCAGCACGTCCCATTCCGGGGCGTCGGTGCGGTACTGCTCCAAGGTGGTGCGACGCCACAGGCCGCGCGGGTTGGCGGCGTCGCGCCAGTAGTTGTACAGGTACTCGCCACGGCGGCGGACATACGCGATGCGGTCGTCGGTGTCGAGGACCTCCAAAGCGCCGGATTGCAGGTCGGAAAACCTCGTCGATGTGGTCAACGTGTCGATGGTCGGCTGATTGTGCTCGCGGACCCAGGCCAGGGCCTTGTCGCCGGTCACATCTTCGAGCCAGAGGTAGGGATCGGAATCACTCACGCCGACCAGTCTGCCGCAACGGCTCACCTCCGGGCAGTCAGGGAGTCGGGGGACGGCCCTCGAGATGCCTGGCCAGGACGGCCAGGTTCATCGTGAGTATCTCGAGTGCGACAGACGGATCGACGGTGTCGAGGACGTCGCCGGCGGTGTGTACATCGGTATTCGCGCGGTCATCGGCCTCGATGGTGAGAACCGCCGGGAGTCCGGCATCGATGAACGGGACGTGATCGCTCGCGAACGGGTTCAGCGACGTGGTCACCTGCAGTGCGGTCCAGGTGCCGGCAGCGGCGACGAGTTCGGACATCAAAGCCTTCGATGCAGTACCACCTTCGATCATGACTCCGGGCTGCGTGGTGTTCTTCCGACCGATCATGTCCATGTTGATGATCGCGCTCAAGCGAGCTCGGGTCTCGGTGTCGAGCCCGCCGACATGGTCGATGCTCCCGAGTAATCCCTGTTCCTCGCCGCCGAACAGGATCAGCACGACATCGTTCGACCAGGTCCTGCCGGCGAGGACACGGCCGAGCTCGAGGACGCCCGCCGATCCACTGGCATTGTCGTCGGCACCTGGTGCGGGAAGTGAGCGGCCTTCCTGGTTCACCGAGTCGAGATGCGCGGTGACCGCGACGAGCCCCCGGGGAGCTGCGCCGGTTCCGGTGCGGTGGGCGAGCAGGTTCTCACTCCGGCCGGCTCCGACGGCGATGGGACGGCGGATCACGGAATAGCCCAAACGGTCTAGCTCGGTTGCGGCGAACGTCATCACCGCGGCGAACTCCGGGCTCAGCGAGTGTCGGGTGGTCGGGGCGGCGATCGTCGTCAGATACCGCTCGTAGTGTGCGGGGGACAACGTTGCGACGAGGGTGGCCAGCTCCGGATCCCGGGCGCCCTCCACCCTTGGTGGTTGCCCGAGCAGCGACGGGTCGATCCGCGCGGCACCCGATCGGCGACAGGTTGTCTCATGCTCGCTCACAGTCGTCGTATCTCGAGTCGGTCATCGGCCTGACGGACGACCTCCACGGTTGTGCTGGCCCCGGGCGCCGCGCGGCTCGGGGTGTCGTCGCGACCCAGTCCGAGCTCGACGACGGTGCCGTCGGGATCGAGCTCGAGTCCGCGACGCCCCCGGGCCGGTGGAAAGCCGAAGCCGTCGGGTCGGTAGACCGCGACGTCGTCGTGGTCTTCCTCGAAGGAGTGCCACCAGGTCTGGGCGGGCATGTCAGCTACCTCGATGCGGTCGGCGTGGGCGCCCGCAGTGAAGACCGGGCAGTCTCGAGGCAGGTGCGCATCCGGCTGACCTGCCCAGCAGTGAACATGACCATCGTGTCGTCGTCGACATAGTCCATATAGTCCATGAACAGATCGCCCGAGGGACCGTTGTCGCAGCTGACCTTCGGAAAGGTTGGCTTGCCGGTGTTCTCCGAACCCTGATTGGGGGTGTCGGACACCTCGTCGGTGCCGCCGCAGCCGCTGCCGTCGTCGCCCCAGATGTGGAACAAGTTGAGGTAGTGCCCGACCTCGTGGGTGGCGGTGCGACCGAGGTTGAACGGATCCGTTGCCGTTCCGGTGGTCCCGAATGCGGTGTGGGTGATCA
The DNA here is from genome assembly GCF_017377795.1 of Williamsia soli. GTDB lineage: Bacteria > Actinomycetota > Actinomycetes > Mycobacteriales > Mycobacteriaceae > Williamsia > Williamsia soli. The sequence continues at coordinate 186,770 of NZ_JAFRDR010000007.1, forward strand.
CCACGCCGTCGGTGTCCTTCGGGCCGCCGGGGAACTGCGCGTAGCCCAGGAGCCCGCCGCGGAGCTGGCCCACCCACATGTTCAGGTAGCGGTCGGCGGGCCAGGCGTCGGTACCGCCGCTGTCGCTGTATTTGATCGCGTTGTCGGTGCCGAAGGAACTCTGGGACGTCGAGGTGCGGGTGATCCCCGACGTCGGCTCGCCGTCTGGGTCGACGCTCGCCAAGACGAACTCGATCCTGGCGTCGCCGACGAGTTCGGAGAACACCTCGGGCACGGTCGCCAGGTCTGCGTTGGTCGCCCGGTAGTCGTGGTTGAGAACCTCGATCTGGCTGACCACCTGGTCATCAGAGATGTTCTCGGCGGCGGTCCTTGCCACGACGTGCACGACCACCGGGATCTGGACGATCTCGTCGGTGGACCGTTCCAATCGCTGAAAATCGATGGTGGTGTTCTCCAGCGCGGCCCTGGTGCGGCGGTAATCGGCTGATTCGGTCAGCAACCGGCGATGTTCTGCCATCGCCCCGCAGGTGCGACGGGTCGGGGGCTCGATGTTCGTCATGTGCGTCAGACGCACCGGAAGCGATCTCGGTTCCCCACCACCCCGATCTTGGTGGGTTCTGGCGGACCCGACCTGGGGCTTTGGTCACCACCACCCACCAATTCGGGAACGGTGTCGATTCGATAGAACGTCGATCGTCATCACTGTGCAAGCGACAATGAACACAGAAACTCGAAGGAGCACATCATGCGCTACTCACTACTGCTGAACAACGTCGAACCGGCCGAGGGCGAGATTCCAGCGGAGGCGATCGAAGAGATGCAGGAGGCCTTCGGTGTCTACGGCAGGGCGCTCGAGTCGGCGGGCGTCCTCGTCGCCGGCGAGATCCTGCAACCGGTGGCCGCGAGCACCACGGTCACCTTGCGGAACGGAAGCGTGCAGGTGCAGGACGGACCGTTCGCCGACACCAAGGAAGCGTTGGCCGGGGTCTTCGTGATCGATGTCCCCGACCTCGACGCGGCGCTGGCGTGGGCCGAGAAGTGCCCGGGCGCGCAGTACGGCGTGATCGAGGTACGTCCGGTCGCCATCTCGCTGATCGACGGCGCCTGGCGTTGAGCCGATGACCGATACCGATGCGACGGTGTGGGCCGCGCAGGCTGCCCGCACCTCGTACGGGCGGTTGCTGGCGTTGCTCGCGGCGGCCGACGGTGACGTGCCCGCCGCGGAGGACGCGCTCTCGGATGCGTTCGAGCGGGCGCTCACGCGGTGGCCGGTTGACGGGATACCGGACAATCCGACGGCTGGATCCTGACCGTGGCCCGGAACCGGCAGCGGGATCGTTGGAAGTCGGCGTCGCATCGGACGTCGGTGGAGATCGATCCCGGCCGCGACTGCGGCGCACACCTCGATGCCATCGACCCCGACGCGATACCGGACCGGCGCCTCGCTTTGATGCTCGTGTGCGCGCATCCCGCGATCAACCCGGCAGTGCATACCCCGCTGATGCTGAACACCGTGCTCGGTTTCACCGCCGAACAGATCGGACGTGCATTCGCGATTCCGTCGAAAACTCTTGCCGCCCGTCTGGTCCGGGCAAAACGCCGGATCAAGGATGCTCGGATCCCGTTCCGGATACCCGACCGTGACGTCCTGCCCGGCCGGATGCCCGCCGTCCTCGAAGCCGTCTACGGAGCCCATGCCATCGACTGGCACAGCAGTGGCGCCGAGGTCCGCGAGTCGCTGACGACCGAGTCTTCTTACTTGGCCCAGACGCTGGTGGACGTGGCTCCGGGTGACGCCGAGGCGCTCGGACTCGCCGCGCTGATCTGTTTGTCGAACGCGCGTCTGCCCGCCAGGTTCGACACCGTGGGCAATCTCGTTCCGCTGCCGGAGCAGGATGTCGCGCTGTGGGACGGTGCCTTGATCGACCGCGGTATCGAGCTCCTGCGGGCCGCCCATCCGCTGGGTGATCTCGGTCGATTCCAGCTCGAGGCCGCCATGCAGGCCGTGCACATCGCACGCCGGGACACGGGGGCCACCGACTGGCCGACGCTGCGGGAGCTGCACCAGACGCTCGACGCGGTGGCGCCGAGCCTGGGTGGGACCGTCGCGTCGGCCGTGGTGACCGCGGAGATCGACGGGCCGGCGGCAGGGCTTGCACTACTCGACGCCATCAGCGACGAGACGACGCACTTCCAGCCGGCATGGAGTGCCCGGGCACACTTGCTGGACCGGCTCGGCAGACGCGAGGACGCGATCGCGGCGTTCGACAAAGCGATCTCCCTGACCACCGACCCCGCCGAACGCCGGCATCTGGCCAGGCGGCGGGAGGGTTCGACCTAGGCCACCACCTCGCCGGTCCTGACCGGACAACGGGTGTGCGTGTAGATCGTGGGCATACAGAGGTTGCAGTGCGTGCACTTCGACACTGTCGTCGGATCGGCCTCGATTCGCAGCGGCAGGTCTGGTTCGCGGAGCAGGGCCCGGCCCATCGCCATGAAATCGAAGCCCTCGGCCAGCGCGAGGTCCATCGAAGCCCGATCGGTGACGCCGCCGAGCAGTATCAATGGCATCGACACGGCGGCCCGCAGTTGCCGGGACAGGGGCAGCAGGTAGGCGGGGTGGTAGTCGTACTCCTTGAGGAAGAAGGGCGCGACGGCCTTCAGTCCCCATTTCATGGCACCACGGAACGCGTCGGCGAACTCCTTGCGGGGAGCGTCGCCGTGGAACAGGTACATCGGGTTCAGCAATGAACTGCCCGCGGTCGGCTCGATGGCGTCGAGATAGCCGTCGGACTCGAAGAGCCTCCCGACCTCGCAGGCCTCGTCGACACCGAAGCTCCCCGGGAATCCGTCGTACATGCTCAGTTTTGCCCAGACAGCGATGTCGGGGCCGACCTCGTCGCGGACGGCCTGGGTGATCTCGCGGCAGAAGCGTGCGCGATTGATCAGCGAACCGCCGTACGCGTCGTGGCGGCGATTGAGCAGTGGGCTCAAGAAGCAGCTCGCGAGATAGTTGTGGCCGAAATGGATCTCGAGCCCGTCGAACCCGCTGTCCACGGCGATCCGGGCGGCCCGCCGGAACTTTGCGAGGATCACCGCGATGTCGTCGGTGTCGACCTTCTTGCACAGCGCCATACCCATCGGGGCGGGGATACGCGACGGGGCGAGCGCCCTGGCCTGATTGGAGATCGAGTTGGCGACCGGCCCGGCGTGGCCGAGCTGTGCCGCCGCCAGGGCGCCTTCGGAGTGGATGGCGTCGGTGAGTTCGATCAGACCGGGTATCGCCTCGGGTCGCATCCAGATCTGATGGCGGTCGGTGCGTCCTTCCGGGGAGATCGCGCAGTAGGCGACGGTGCACATCGCGACCCCACCGGCGGCGACCTCCCGGTGGAACTCGATGAGTTGCGGGGTGACCAGCGCGTCGGGTGTGGCCCCTTCGAAGGTCGCGCACTTGATGAGCCGATTGCGTAGACGCAACGGACCGAGGTCGGCTGGAGCAAAGGGTGTGGGCTGCACCTTCGCGACGGTATCGCTGATCGGCACGCCAAACAAGAACATGTTCTAGTTCGGCACCGTAAGGGTTCAATCCGGACGCGGTTGGGTACCGAATACCAGAGGAGTGCACATCCAGACACGAATGTGTGCTCCGAAGACACGGAGCGGTCGGGGACTGCGACGTTAGGGGCGTTCACATGAATGCACGGATACATCCGAGTCCTCGCCATCTGGGGCTGTGCGAACCCGAGAACAGCCCGGCCTTCGACGGACTCCCTGCCGACCCCGACGCCGCCGAATACCGGGACAGCGGATCGAACAGCGCGGTGTCGATGGCGCGGCCCGACCGATGGCTGTGGATTCCTGCGGGCTGAAGTAGACGTCGCCGGGGGTGACCGTCTTTCGGTCCGCGTGTTCGCCTGCAGCGATCTGAGCCCCGACAAGGGGGTATCCGTCAGCGCACCGAACTGCTGCGACGTAGGGTGGACGTCGTGGCTGAACACTTTGACACAGTTGTCCTTGGCGGAGGTCCGGGAGGTTACGTCGCCGCGATCCGGTCGGCGCAACTCGGAGCTAAAACCGCAGTAATCGAAGAGAAGTACTGGGGTGGTGTATGCCTGAACGTGGGCTGCATCCCGTCCAAGGCGTTGTTGCGCAACGCCGAACTCGCGCACATCTTCAATCATCAGGCGAAGACCTTCGGCATCTCGGGGGACGTGAGCTTTGATTTCGGCGCGGCGTTCGACCGCAGCCGAAAGGTCTCGGACCAGATCGTCAAAGGTGTGCACTTCCTGATGCGCAAGAACAAGATCACCGAGATCGATGGCTACGGCGTGTTCAAGGACGCCAAGACCATCGAGGTCGGCGACCGGGAGATCACGTTCGACAACGTCATCATCGACACCGGATCCACGGTGAAGTCGCTGCCCGGCGTCAAGCTGTCGGAGAACGTCGTCGACTACGAAACGCAGATCCTCACCCGTGAACTCCCCGGTTCGATCGTCATCGTCGGTGCCGGCGCCATCGGCATGGAGTTCGGCTACGTGCTCGCCAACTACGGCGTCGACGTCACGATCGTCGAGTTCCTGGACCGCGTGCTGCCCAACGAGGACAAGGATTCCTCGAAGGAGCTGGCCAAGCAGTACAAGAAGCTCGGCATCAAGTTGCTCACCTCCACCAAGGTCCAGTCGGTCGACGACCAGGGCTCGCAGGTCGTCGTCAAGTACAAAGACGCCAAGGACCAAGAGGGTGAGCTCACCGTCGACAAGGTGCTCATGTCGGTCGGATTCGCACCCCGGGTCGAGGGCTTCGGTCTGGACAAGACCGGCGTCGAACTCACCGATCGCGGCGCCATCGCCATCGACGAGTTCATGCGCACCAACGTCGAGGGCATCTACGCGATCGGCGATGTGACCGCGAAGCTGCAGCTCGCTCACGTGGCCGAGGCGCAGGGTGTCGTGGCGGCAGAGACGATCGCCGGCGTCGAGACCATGCCGCTCGGCGACTACCGGATGATGCCGCGCGCCACGTTCTGTCAGCCGCAGGTCGCTTCGTTCGGACTCACCGAGGATCAGGCCAAGGACGAGGGCTACGACGTGAAGGTCACCACCTTCCCGTTCACCGCCAACGGCAAGGCCCAGGGTCTCGGCGAGCCCGCCGGCTTCGTCAAGCTCATCACCGACAAGAAGCACGATGAACTGATCGGCGGACATCTGGTGGGCGACAACGTCTCCGAGATGCTTCCCGAGCTGACACTGGCCCAGAAGTGGGACCTCACGGCCAACGAACTGGCCCGCAATGTCCACACCCATCCGACCCTGTCCGAGGCGATGCAGGAGACCTTCCACGGCGCCATCGGGCACATGATCAATCTCTAGAGTTTCAGTGACAGGCGTGGGGCCCGGCGATACTTCGCCGGGCCCCGCGCCCGTCTCCAGGTTGTGGACTCCGCCCTGGCCCTTGGACATTCGGGCGACGATAGGCCTGCACCGCCGCGGCAGCGGCGACCCCGCGATGAAATACGCGCCGAACGGCTCGATCTGGCGGGCGATCCATACCCCGGACGGCCCGGGGACGTTGGCGGTGTCGCGGTCGGGGGAAGCAGTACTCGGACGCGCGTGGGGTCCGGGCAGACAGTGGCTGCTCGATCAGCTGCCGCTGATGCTGGGCAGTGAAGACAATCCAGACGACTTCGTCGCTCATGACGAGGTCGTCGGCAAACTCGCGCATCTGGGACAGGGTTTGCGGATCGGCCGTACCGATCGGGTGTGGGAGGCGTTGGTTGCGGCCGTGCTGGAACAGAAGGTCACCGGCCGGGAGGCCTGGCGGGCCTGGCGGTATATCGTCAACAAGTACGGCGAACCCGCGCCGGGGTCGCCGAGTATGAAAGTCCCTCCGCCCCGGGAGGTCTGGCGCGAGATACCCCAGTGGGAATGGCATGCCAGCGGTGCTGAGCCGCCACGGCGTCGCACCATCGTCCATGCTGCGGGTTACGACGTCGAACGCAAGGTGGACCGCCTGGAGTTGTTGCGGGGGATCGGACCGTGGACGGCCGCGGAAGTTCGCTGTCGCGCGGTGGGCGACGCGGACGCCGTCCCGGTGGGGGACTTCCACGTCCCGTCCATGGTCGGGCGGGCGCTCATCGGTCAGCGCATCGACGATGACCGGATGCTCGAATTGCTCGAACCTTATGCCGGACATCGCTTTCGAGTCATTCGATTGATCATGCTGTACATGAAGATGCCCGCCCGCCGGGCCCCACGCATGCCCACCCGGGACTACCGCAACATCTGACCCGAGATGCCGCCCACCGTGCCAAAAATGCCGCCCAAGATGGTCGGATTGGCACGGTCGGCGGATAGCATGCCGCTTCTATTGAATCCCGGACCTGCTCGCCGAGTGTTCATTTCGGCAGGAAATGACTGTGACGATCACATACGATTCAGCGGTGACGACTGAGGTGACAGAGACCAGGTACCGCACCGGCAAGCCGGGGTACGTCCGGGAGTGGGACGGACACGCGTGGATCGGTGAGCCGATCCCCGATCGATGCGTCGCGCGCCTGCCCAAACGTGGTGTCAGGAACTGGCACACGCACAGCTGGATGCTCTTCGTACTCATTGGTTGGGTCATAGGCGTCGTCCTTGCGCTCCTCGCATTCACCGGCGATGAACCTCTCACCTGGCTGCTCGCGATTGCCGGGTTCTTCGCCGCGGGTGGGACGCTCGTGGCGGCGGCACGTATCGCGTGGGCCCGCCTCGACCTTGCGGACGTGGTGAATCTGCGTCGAATCCTGCCGCTCGGGCTGCTTTCCGGTGCCGTGGCCCTCGGCCTGGCGTTCGGCATCGAAAAACTGCAGATGCAGATTCCCGGCCCGGTCGGCAGCCATGTCGGTTCGCTCTTCGGCGCAGGACCGATCGAGGAGACTGCCAAACTGCTGGTGCCGGTTCTGCTGTTCTTCTTCCTGGGCGGGGACGTGCGGGATCCACGGACCGGATTCGCGCTGGTGTTCATCTCAGGTCTGGTGTTCGGCATCGTGGAGGGTGCCGAGTACGTCGCCGGTGCAACCCATCTGGCTCACGATCATCAGATGCACCAGCATCTGAGCGCCGAGGACACCGAACGTTACGGCGCTCTTGCGATGGTGTTCGTCCGGTCGTTCATCGAACTGATGCATCCGTTCACCGTGGCGGCCGTGGCCGCGGTCGCGTGGCTCTCGGCGTGGCGTGGCAAGGAGTTCTTCAGCCGCCCAGCCATCGTCACATTCATCCTCGCGATCGTCTATCACAGCTTCAATGACGGGGTCCTCGGTGGCATCGTCACCGAGCATCAGCAACTGTTGGGCGCGGCGCTGTCCTTCCCGTTGTTGTGGCTGTGGTTCTACTTCATGTACCTGCCGCGGGCGCGCCAACTCGCGCCGCCGGCCGTGGTCACCGGCAACCCGAGGCGCTGGCGTCCGGAGTAGCACCCGCGGATTCGAGACCTGTCGGCGGTACAGGGCACCATGGGGTCATGACGACCACCGCAACCCGTGAACAGGCGCAAGAGATCCTCGAGCAGCTGGCGGGGCCCGAGGCCGAGCTGCGCGATGACCAGTGGACCGCGATCGAGGCGCTGGTGGTGCAGCGTCGCAGGGCGTTGGTCGTACAGCGCACGGGCTGGGGAAAATCGGCGGTGTATTTCATCGCGGCCAAACTGTTGCGGGCCGAGGGTCGCGGCGCGACGGTCATCGTGTCGCCGCTCCTCGCGCTGATGCGCAACCAGGTGGCGTCGGCGGAGCGGGCGGGGGTCAAGGCCGCGACGATCAACTCCGGAAACGTCACCGAGTGGGACGACATCCACCGGCGCGTCGCCGAGGGCGATCTCGACGTGTTGCTGGTCAGCCCCGAGCGCCTCAACAACCCCGATTTTCGCGACAACGTCCTGCCGGCGCTGGCGGCGGACGCCGGCCTGGTCGTGGTCGACGAAGCCCACTGTGTCTCGGACTGGGGCCATGACTTCCGTCCTGACTACCGGCGGATCCGCACCTTGGTTGCAGAACTGGGTACCGATGTACCGGTTCTCGCGACCACCGCCACCGCGAACGACCGGGTGGTCGACGATGTCGCGGCCCAGCTCGGAGTGGGTGGCGGCGACACACTGGTGCTGCGCGGCGGACTCGACCGAGAGTCGCTGCATCTGTCGGTGGTGAAGGTGCCCACCTCGGCCGAACGGGTGGCATGGCTTGCTGCACATATTGACTCGATCGAGGGCTCGGGAATCATCTACACCCTCACCGTGGCTGCGGCCCGCGACGTCGCCACGCTGCTCACCGACCTGGGCCATAAAGTGGCCGCTTACACCGGTGCGACCGATTCCGCGGAGCGCGAGCAGCTCGAATCCGACCTACTCGCCAACGACGTCAAGGCACTGGTCGCGACATCGGCTCTGGGCATGGGATTCGACAAGCCCGACCTCGGGTTCGTCATACACCTCGGTGCCCCGTCGTCGCCGATCGCCTACTACCAGCAGGTCGGCCGCGCCGGCCGCTCCACCGCGAGTGCCGAGGTGATCCTCCTGCCGGGCAGCGAGGATCAGGAGATCTGGCGGTACTTCGCGTCGGTGGCTTTCCCTTCGGAGACATTGGTGCGCAGGGTGATCGACGTTCTCGACACCGAACGTCCGCAATCCACCCCGGCTCTCGAGCCGCTCGTCGATCTGGGTCGCTCGCGTCTGGAGATGGTGCTCAAGGTCCTCGATGTCGACGGCGCGGTCCGACGCGTCAAGGGCGGTTGGTTGGGTACCGGTCAGCCATGGGAGTACGACGAGGCGCGCTACGAGAAACTTGAGCAGGCCCGCCGCCGCGAGCAGCAGGCCATGCTCGACTACCAATCGACCACCGACTGCCGCATGTCGTTCCTGCGGGCCCAGCTCGACGACCCCGACTTGGAGCCGAACAGCAAGTGCGGTCGCTGCGACAACTGTGCGGGCCAACGCTATTCGGCCGACGTCGACGGCCGCTCACTTGATGCCGCGCGTGATCAGCTGCAGCGACCCGGTGTCGAACTGGCACCGCGCAAGCAATGGCCGACCGGCATGAAGAAGCTCGGTGTGGAGCTGACCGGAAAGATCGGCGATGGCCCCTCGATGGGCCGCGTGATCGGACGACTCAGTGATCTGGGCTGGGGCACCCGCCTACGACGGCTGCTCGACGAACCCGATGCCCCGGCGTCCGATGAGGTGATCAAAGCGGCCGTCGCGGTCCTGGCGGCCTGGCCCTGGCAGACGCGACCCACGGCGATCATGGGCCTGGACTCCGACACGCACCCGCTTCTGATCGGATCCGTGGTCGACAAGCTGTCGCAGCTCGGGCGCCTGACGAATCTGGGAATCCTGGGCTACGCGCCCGATCGCCGGCCGGTGACCGCTGCCAACTCGGCCTATCGGGTCGCCGCGCTGGAGGGTTCGTGGGTCGATCCGGATCCGTCGATCATCGCAGACCTCGCCGGCCCGATCCTGCTGATCGACGATCTTTCCGACACCGGCTGGACCCTGACGATGGCGGCGCGGCACCTGCGTCGCGCCGGTGTCGACGAGGTGCTCCCGTTCGCGCTCGCGAGCACCAACTAGCCGCCTTTGTTCAAGCGGGCCCGGTCGCGTGCTGATCCTGGATCCGCGCGAAGGGTTGCGCCGCTTCGAGTTCGAACGCCAGTTCCAGCAGGGTGCGCTCATCACCGTGGGCGGCGGAGAAGTGGACGCCGATCGGAAGCCCGTTGGTGGCGCGCCCCAGCGGTAGGGAGATCGCCGGTCCGCCGGCGGCGTTGTTCAGTGGGGTGAAGCTGACGTAGTTGACGAGGCGGGGGAACATCACGTCGAAGCCGGCTGCCGGAGAAAGGAATCCGAGCTCTGGGGTGGTGTGACCCAACACGGGGGACAATACGACGTCGAGGTTCTCGAACGCTTCGCGGTACCGGGTCTCGCTGCGTTTGAGCCCGCGGATGGACACGGGCGTGAGCCAGGGCTTCCGGATGAAGTTGCGGGCCAATCCTTTCGTCAGGGCATCGGTCTTGGATCGGTCGAACCGATCCCCAGTGACCACCTTCCCGAAATATTGGGTGGAGAACGCCATCAGCGCCCAGTAGTGGACGAAGTCGCGGACGAAGGTGTGGTCGGTCGGGACTGCGAACTCGACGACGTCGTGGCCCAGCGACGTCAGCAGTTCGGCAGTGTGTAAGACAGCGGCGGCGGTGTCGGCGTCCGTGGGATCGCCGGCGATCGAGTCGGTGATCAACCCGATCTTCAGGCGCCGGGTCGATGGGCCGGCGACGTCTCCGATCGGCTTCAGCTTTCTGGCCGGACGGAATTTCTCAAGTGCGGCGACGAACGCCGCGGTGTCCCGAACAGTCCGGGTCACCGCGCCGTTGGACACGATGTCGACGGGCATCTGCTTGCCCTGCAGTGATTGGACCTCGCGCCCTCGCGTCAGTTTCAGCCCGACCAGGCCACATGCGGCGGCAGGGATGCGGATCGAGCCGCCGCCGTCGTTGGCATGGGCGATGGGTACGACGCCTGCCGCCACTAGAGCCGCGGAACCGCCTGACGACGCACCGCTCGAGTAACCGGTGTGCCACGGGTTTCGCGTCGGGGGCAGGGATTGGTATTCAGTCGTCGCGTTGAAGCCGAACTCGGGCAACGTCGTCTTGCCGAGCATCGTCATCCCGGTGGACAGGTATTGCTCGGCGAATGGCTCCGTCTTACTTTTCGCCTTGGGCTGCACTGCCTGTGATCCGTGGCCGGTCGGGAGGCCGTCGAGATCGGTGTTGTCCTTGATGAATGTCGGTACGCCGGAAAAGACGCCTTTCGCCGGCGAGTTCGCGGCCTGGAGCGCCCGATCGAAGTCCCGCAGTGCGAGCGCGTTGAGCGCGGGATTGACCAGTTCGGCGCGGGCGATCGCGGCCTCTGCCGCCTCCCTGGCACCGATCTCGCCAGACGCGATCGCGGCGGCGACGCCGGTGGCGTCGAGGTCTCCCAGTGCATCGTCGCCAAAGGCGTGAACATGTGTGCGCTCAGTCATGGCTGACACGGTAACGCAGACCTCGATTTCACTGACAAGTGGTAAGACCACTTGACCTATGACCACCCTGCTTCTACCGTGGCAGCATGGCTTTCCAACCGATCGAGCACCGCAGCGTTCCCGAGGATGTCTTCGAGCAGATCGTCGAAGGAGTGCTGAGCGGCGAGCTTCCTGCAGGTCAGAACCTCCCCAGCGAGCGCGAGCTCGCCCGGGTACTGGGTGTTTCGCGTCCGGCGGTGCGCGAGGCGATGAAGCGGGTGGCCGCGGCCGGACTGGTCACCATCCGGCAGGGCGGTGGCACGACAGTTCGAGACGTCCGCCGCTTCGGCGGCCTCGACCTACTCCCGAAGTTGCTCATCCGCGGCGGTGAACTCGACGTCGCTGTCGCACGGTCGGTGGTCGAGGCTCGGGCCCATATCGGTCCCAAAGTCGCAGAACTTGCGGCGCTGCGCGCCGGTGAGGACCAGATTGTCGTCGCTCGGGCGGCGGCAGCACAACTGGTCGAACTCACCGACCCCATCGCGCAGCAGCGGGCTGCGCTCGACTTCTGGGACGCCATCGTCGACGGCGCCGACTCGATCGCCTTCCGCCTGATGTACAACACGATGCGTTCCGCGTACGAGCCCGCGTTGCCCGCCCTGGCGGCCGCGTTGTCCGGTGAGGTCGGCAATGCCGAGGGTTATCGGCGGATCGTCGACGCGATCGCAGGTCGCAACCCGGGTGCAGCCGCGCACGCGGCGGCAATCTTGCTCGAGCCCGGGACCACGGCGTTGCTGTCTGCCTTCGGAGAGATGGAAAAGCTTCTGCAGGAAGCACTGGCGGAGACGGAGGAAGACAATGACGACTGATCGAGATGCTCGCGCGCACCTTCGAGCCGATGAGCGCACGCTGCGCAAGCAGCGGCGGACGGTGACACTCGGTTCCGCCTTTCGGGAGTTCGTGCGGCACCCCACGCCGTGGATGATCGTGACATTTCTTGCCGCGTCGGCGGCCGCCAGGGTGACTGTCGGAGACTGGGTGTGGACCGACATCCTCGTTCCGGTAGCGATGATCCTGTCATTCCCTGTGGCGGAGTGGCTGATCCACGTGTTCATCCTGCACTGGCGTCCGAGGGTTCTCGGCCGGATCACCGTTGATTCGTTGCTCTCGCGCAAGCATCGCGAACACCACTCCGACCCCCGCAACATTCCGCTGATCTTCATCCCATGGCAGGTGCTCTGCGGTGTCCTACCCCTCGCTCTGGTCCTGGGACTGTTCGCTTTCGGCCGGGTGGGTCTCGGGCTGACCTTCATGGTGACGCTCGGTGTGCTGGGCATGATCTACGAGTGGACCCACTATCTGATCCACACCGACTACAAGCCGAAAAGCAAGCTGTACAAGGCGACCTGGCGCCACCACAGGTTCCACCACTACAAGAACGAGCACTACTGGTTCACGGTCACGACCTCGGGTACCGCGGACCGTGTGCTGCGGACGAACCCCGACCCCGAGAGTGTCGAGAAATCGCCGACCGCGAAGAACTTGCACGCCCTCTGACCCGCATCGTCTTGGTGCGGGTGAGATCAGGGCTTGCGAGCCGTCACGTACTGCGCCTGCCCGGTGATGGTCTGTTCCACGTCGACGAGGCCGGCCGCGCGAAGCCGGTCTGTCACCTCATCTCGCCCGAACAGCCGATAGCCGCTGCGGGCGGCGACCCTGTTCACCGCACGTGCGGACGTCAGCCGGGTTCGAAGGGACGTGAAGATGGCGACCTCGCCGCCTGGCGCGACCACCCGCGCGAGTTCATCGATGACCTCCTGCGGATCGGAGATGAGATACAGCGCCGCCAGGCAGCAGACGGTGTCGATCGAACCATCCGGAAACGGCAGCCGGTGGGCGTCGCCCCGCACATAGGCCACCCTCTCGCCGCTGTTGTCGGCGACCGCCCTGGTGACCATCGGTACCGAGAAGTCGAGGCCGATGCAAACACCGTTTCCGGTCAGTCGCTCGGACAGACGCCGGGTGTAATTGCCCGGGCCGCATGCCACATCGAGGATCGTACGATCTCCGGGCCGGCCGAGGTGGGTGACCAACCTGCGGTCGAACTTCGCAGCCGAGGTGCCGCCCAGGCTGTACAGACGGGTGAAGATCGGCCGCCAGGCGCGTTCGTAGACCGCGGCGAACAGTGGGTTCTGCATGACCCACAACGTGCTGCTCGGTGCCGTCTCCGGTGGTCCGAGCAGGTCGAGATAACCCCGGCTCTCATCGACGGGGCCACTGAGCCGGCCGGGGTCGAGCAACTCGCGAGCGCGCTCCAGTGCGTTACTCAAAAGTCCCGTTCGATCCGCAGGGTCCCGATGGTGGTTGCCAGCGAATCATATTGTCCGACAAGCAGAACAAACTCGATCAACTCGCGTTCGTCGAGGTGCTCGGCCAGCTCTTTCCACGCCAGGTCGCTGAGATCCTTGGTACCGACCAACTCGTCGACGCCGCGCAGCAGAACCTCGTCGAGCCCGGTCCACCCTGCCTCGGGGCCCTGCAGGATCCTCGAGAACTCCGCCTCGTCGATACCTGCACGCCGGCCCAGTCGCTTGTGGTGGTCGAGCTCGTACTCGCACGCGCGGAGATGGGCGGTCCGAATGATGATCAACTCGGTCGAGTGCCGAGACAGCTTGCCGAAAGGCATCATTCGGCTCGAGTAGTGCAACCAGCCGTGAAACAGACCCTTCGCCCGACCGAGGGTGGAAAAGATGTGCGCGTCGGACACCCCGATCACACGCGCCGCCCCCTTGCTGAACACCCAGTTGAAGGGCCCTAGTTGGCGGAACGTACCCGGCGCAATTCGTGGTGAACTCACGTCTGCCAACCTAGCGGACACGGCGCCCCGCGACGACTGATCGCAAACCTTTTGCCCGCACTGTCGCGGTGTTAGTGTTCGGCCAGCCAGAACGACCCACTGATCCCTGGACTGGAGTAGCCCGTGCGGCGAATACTGATGGTGTTGGTGGCCGGGCTTTTTGCCCTGCTGAGCCTGGCCGCCTGCGGCGGTGGCGACGATGCCACCGGATACGAGAAGGTGGAGAAGTCAGGTGTCCTGAGGGTCGGCACCGAGGGCACCTACGCTCCGTTCAGCTACCACGACTCGGCAACAAACGAATTGGTCGGATACGACATCGACGTGGCCAAGGCGGTCGCCGACGAGCTCAACCTCGAGGTCGAGTTCGTCGAGACCCCCTTCGACTCCATCTTCGCCGCGCTCGAGGCCGACCGCTTCGACATCGTCGCCAATCAGGTCACGATCACCGACGAGCGTAAGGCGAAATACGACCTGTCACAGCCGTACGCCATCGGCGAAGGCGTCATCGTCACCAGGGCCGACGACAACTCGATCACCTCGCTGGCGGACCTCAAAGGCAAGACGACCGCCCAGTCGTCGACCAGCAACTGGGCTCAAGTCGCCGCGGATGCCGGTGCCAACGTGGAGGCGGTCGAGGGGTTCACCCAGGCGATCAAGCTGCTCAACCAGGGCCGGGTCCAGGCCACCGTCAACGACAGCCTGTCCGTGTTGGCCTATCAGGCCACCACCGGCGATACGAGCATCAAGATCGCCGCGAACATCGGTGAACGAAGCGAGCAGGCGTTCGCGGCGCGCAAGGACAGCGGCCTGATGGACAAGATCAACGGCGCGCTGGACGTCCTGAAAGCGGATGGAACGCTGGAGAGGATTTCGCAGCAGTACCTGAATGCGAACGCGGCCGGTACGTCGGAGCCCAGGACGGCACCGAGCACGTGGGACCTCATCCTGGACAACCTCTGGCCGATGCTCAAGGCGACGTTGACGGTCACGCTCCCGTTGACAGCGATCAGCTTCTTCTTCGGCCTGATCATCGCCCTGGGCGTGGCGCTGGCGCGGATGTCGAGAAATCGGGCTTTGTCCGCGGTGGCACGGTTCTACATCTCTGTCATCCGTGGCACCCCGCTTCTGGTGCAGTTGTTCATCATCTTCTACGCGTTGCCCGAGTTGAACATTCTGATCAATCCGTTCCCGGCCGCGGCAATAGCTTTCAGCCTGAACGTCGGTGGCTATGCCGCCGAGATCATCAGGTCGGCGATCAGCAGTGTCCCCAAGGGGCAGTGGGAGGCGGCCGAGACGATCGGGATGAACTACGCGACCGCGCTGCGCCGGATCATCTTGCCGCAAGCCCTGCGCACCGCGGTGCCGCCACTGTCCAACACCTTGATCTCGCTGGTGAAGGACACTTCGTTGGCATCGACGATTCTGGTCACCGAACTGCTGCGCACCGCACAGATAGCAGCGGCACCGACGTTCGAATTCTTCGCGCTCTACGGCACCGCCGCGGTGTACTACTGGATTGTGTGCCTGATTCTGTCCTCGTTCCAGGGCCGTCTCGAAGTCCGACTGGATAGGTTTGTTGCGAAATGACCGATATCCCCGCATCCCTGAGCAAATCCGCGCCCGCCCCGGCGGCCCCTGATCTGGTCACGGTCGCAGGCCTGCAGAAGTCGTTCGGCGCCAACCACGTGCTGCGCGGCATCGATTTCACCGTGCCGTCCGGTTCGGTCACCACCATCATCGGTCCGTCCGGTTCGGGTAAGACGACGATCCTGCGATCGCTGAACGCGCTCGACGTTCCGGACGATGGCGAGATCACGATCGGCGACGTCACCGTCGACTTCTCCCAGCGCCCGGTCCCGCGGCCCCTCCTCAAGCGATATCAGGCGCAGAGCGGCATGGTCTTCCAGGGGCACAACCTGTTCCCACACAAGACGGTGATCGAGAACGTGCTCGAAGGCCCGCTCATCGTACAGAAACGCAACCGCGACGAACTTGTCGCCGAAGCCGAGGTGCTGCTCCGTCAGGTGGGCCTGGAGGAGAAACGGGATCAGTATCCACACCAACTGTCCGGTGGGCAGCAGCAGCGCGTGGGTATCGCACGGGCACTCGCGCTCAAGCCGCTACTGATGCTGTTCGACGAACCGACATCTGCCCTCGACCCCGAACTGGTCGGCGAGGTGCTCGAGGTCATGAAAGACCTTGCCACGCAGGGCTGGACGATGGTCGTGGTGACCCACGAGATCCGCTTCGCGCAGAAGGTGGCCGATCAGGTGCTGTTCGCCGACGGTGGCGTCGTCCTGGAGAGGGGCACACCGGCCGAGGTCATCGGTGACCCGAAACATGCTCGGACCAAGCAGTTCCTGCGGCGGATCCTCGATCCGGTCTAGTCAGCCCCACAAGTGCGAGGACGCACCACCTGTACCCGGTGTGTCTGTGCGGAGGCGGCGCGTTTGCGAGGTCGACGCGTCACTGCACCAGGTAGGGCGACACCGTGCTCCGGTGTTCGTCGATGTCGAGTTTGGCGCCCAGGGCCGGGAACGCGCGCTGGGGACAGTTGACCCGTTCGCAGACCCGGCAACCGGCACCGATCAGGGTGACGTTTGCCTGCGGACCGATCTCGAGTCCGTCGGAGTAGACCAGTCGCGCGGCGTGGCGTTGTTCGCAACCCAGCCCGATCGCGAAGGTCTTGCCGGGCTGGCCATACCGCGCGGCGCGGCGCTCGACGGTCCTCGCCACCCACAGGTAGTTCCGTCCGTCGGGCATCTGCGCGATCTGGGTCTGGATCTTGCCCGGAGACCCGAAGGTCTCGTACACATTCCAGAGCGGGCAGGTGCCGCCGCTGTTGGAAAAGTGGAAACCGGTGGCGGACTGACGCTTCGACATGTTTCCCGCCCGGTCGACCCGGACGAAGGTGAACGGAACGCCGCGCAGATTGGGGCGCTGGAGCGTCGACAACCGGTGGCACACCGTCTCATACGAGACCGCGTAGAAAGCGGACAGACGTTCGATGTCGTAGCGGTAATCCTCTGCAGCGCCGTGGAATTGGGCATAGGGGAGGACAGCGGCGGCAGCGTAGTAGTTGGCCATACCGAGCAATGCCAGTGCCCGCGCCTCGTCGGTGGTGAAATTGCCTTCGTCGGCCATCTGCTTCATCAGGTCGCCGCATTCGAGGTAGCCCAATTCGGCGGCGAGTTTGAACACCCGCTGTCCTTGGGAGAGGTGACCGGAGATCTCCAGGCGCCGGGTCTCCGGGTCGAAGCGGTGCAGCACCGTGTCGCCGAGGTCGACCCGTCGCACGATCTGGACGCCGTGCACGGTCTGGAGCCGGTCGGCGATCTCGCTGCGGACGTCACCGGAGTGCATACGCATCCGCGTGGTGAGCTCCTCGGCTGCGGTATCGAGTTCGTGCAGGTAGTTGTGGCGCTGGTAGAAGTAGTCGCGCACCTCCTCGTGGGGGGCCGAGATCGATCCGCGCATGCTGCCGTCGCCGCGCTCGTCGGTCGCGGCCGCCAGTTGATCGGTGGCGATCCGATATCGGCGGTGCAGGTTGACCATCGCCTTGGCGAGTTCGGGATGACTGGCGACGAGATCGCTGATCTCTTGCGCGTCAGCGGTGGCATCGACGTCCTCGTCCATGACCACCTCACGCATCTCGGCGATCAGGCGTGCGTTGTCCTGGGAATCGAAGAACGTGGTGTCCACACCGAACACCTCGCTGATCTTGAGCAGAACCGGCGCGGACAGCGGGCGGGCGTCGTGCTCGATCTGGTTCAGATACGACGGCGAGATCTCCAGGGACTGGGCCAGCGCCACCTGCGACATACCGCGCTCTGAGCGCAGCTGGCGAAGGCGCCCGCCGACGTAGGTCTTGGACATTCCTCCAGGGTAGGCGGATTGGGCGGTGTCTACGCTGTGGGGATGCTGCGCGAGCGGGTGGGTGTCCCGGTGATCATCTTGGCGACCTGTGGCCTGCTGACCAGCGCGTGTGGGGGCGACGCCGATCCGGCGCCGCCGTCGTCGTCGCAGTCGGGAGAGTTCACACCCGCGAGTGCCCTGTTGCCTGCCCGCGAGTTTCCTGCCGGTTATCAGCGAGCAGAACTCGGTGTCGTCGACCTGCGAGACCAGAATGCGGCTGCCCTGGCGGCGGCGTCCACCGCGCAGTTCGATCCGCCCCAGTGCCGCCCGACCGCGGACTCGACGCTGAACGAGCAGCTCGATCCCTCGAACGCCGCGGTGACGGCATGGCAGTCGTCGACGGGCAACAGCATCATCGAGCTGGTCACGACCGTACCGCGAGACATCGACGCCGATATCCGAGCCAATACGGGTGAGTGCGCCCGGGTGACGATCACGGTCACGACCGGCAGCACAGCCGGCGCCCGCGTGGTCACCGACAACCAGCGCCTCACCCCGCCGCCGCTGCCGACGTCCCTGTCATTGCTGGTCAAGTCGGTTGCCACGACCACCTACCCCGGCGGCAAGACCGCGGTGGCCCAGACGCTGGCCGGCTATGCGGTGGTCGACGGGGTCACCGTCCAGCTGGTGGCGGTCTCGACCCGAGATGGCATGACGGACGCGAAGTTCGCAGAGTTGTTCACTCGCGCAGTGACGCAGGTTGCCGGGGCGGTCGGTTAGCGACGCCGCCGTCCGTTCGGATGGCTCGAGGGCCACCCGCCGGATCTAGCGGATGTGATCGTGGCCACACGAAACGTCGGATCCGCCGAACTCGTCCGCTGATGGTGGCCCCGCAAGAAGCCAGAACAGCCCCTGTGGGCCGGTCGACAAACATGCAGTACGCGCGTACTTTTTGCGTACTCGTCGGTAAGAAGTTCGGGGCCGTTTTACAGGCCAATCTTTGCAAACTTCGCAACAGGACTATCAAAACTGGCCCGAATTCACACCCGCGACGTGTGGACCTGCGGGTTTGTGTGTGGCACTCTCGGTACAGGCACCGCCTAGCCGGAGTGAAGAAATTGCTAATTCGCACCGAAATGGCTCGGCCCCGCTTCAGAACCTCGGAAGCAGGGCGGCCACACAGCACAGGCTCAACGAATATGGAGCGCTATATATGAGCACCGTCGGAAAACCACGTACCGCAGCCGAGATCCAGCAGGATTGGGACACCAACCCCCGCTGGAAGGGCATCACCCGCGACTACAGCGCAGAGTCGGTCGCCAACCTGCAGGGCAGCGTTGTCGAGGAGCAGACCCTCGCCCGCCGCGGCGCAGAAATCCTCTGGGAGGGCGTCACCGCAGGAGACGGCAGCTACATCAACGCACTCGGCGCCCTCACCGGTAACCAGGCCGTGCAGCAGGTCCGCGCCGGACTGAAGGCCGTGTACCTCTCCGGCTGGCAGGTCGCCGGCGACGCGAACCTCTCGGGTCACACCTACCCGGACCAGTCGCTGTACCCCGCGAACTCGGTTCCGTCGGTGGTCCGTCGCATCAACAACGCGCTCCTGCGCGCCGACGAGATCGCCCGCGTCGAGGGTGACGACACCGTCGACAACTGGGTTGTGCCGATCGTGGCCGACGGCGAAGCCGGCTTCGGTGGCGCCCTGAACGTCTACGAACTGCAGAAGGCGATGATCGCAGCCGGTGCCGCAGGCACCCACTGGGAAGATCAGCTCGCCTCGGAGAAGAAGTGCGGCCACCTCGGTGGCAAGGTGCTCATCCCCACCCAGCAGCACATCCGCACCCTGAGCTCGGCTCGCCTGGCTGCCGACGTCGCAAATGTGCCGACCGTCGTCATCGCCCGTACCGACGCCGAGGCCGCCACCCTGATCACCTCCGACGTCGACGACCGTGACAAGAAGTTCGTCACCGGTGAGCGCACCGCAGAGGGCTACTACCACGTCAAGAACGGCATCGAGCCGTGCATCGAGCGCGCCAAGTCCTACGCGCCGTACGCCGACATGATCTGGATGGAGACCGGTACCCCCGACCTCGAGCTCGCCCGCAAGTTCGCCGAGTCCGTCAAGAGCGAGTTCCCGGACCAGCTGCTGTCGTACAACTGCAGCCCGTCGTTCAACTGGAGCAAGCACCTCGACGACTCCACCATCGCGAAGTTCCAGAACGAGCTCGGCGCAATGGGATTCACCTTCCAGTTCATCACCCTGGCCGGATTCCACTCGCTCAACTACGGCATGTTCGACCTCGCCTACGGCTACGCCCGCGAGCAGATGACGGCATTCGTCGACCTGCAGAACCGCGAGTTCAAGGCAGCCGACGAGCGTGGCTTCACCGCCGTCAAGCACCAGCGTGAGGTCGGCGCAGGTTACTTCGACAACATCGCCACCACGGTCGACCCGACCAGCAGCACGACTGCACTGGCCGGCAGCACCGAAGAGGGCCAATTCCACTGAGCCGCCACCCCGGGACTCTAACGAACTAGTCAGGCGGCTCGCGACTACCGTTGCGGGCTAACCCGCCACTCCGGGACTTAAGCGAACCAGTCAGGCGGTCCGCAGCCACCGCTGCGGGCCGTCTGCTGGTTTTTCGGTGAGCTTTGGGCGTACCCCACAAGGGTTACCCTCTTCTCACCCTTGGTGCTGGTTCCTCTTTGTTCAAAGATGTTGTGCTCGTTGTTTTAGGAGCTTGTTGTGAGCGAGAAGATTTCACGGGTCGGCATAATCGGTGCCGGTCAGATGGGCGCAGGCATCGCCGAAGTCTGTGCCCGGGCGCACGCCGACGTGTTGGTGTACGAGACGACCCGTGAGTTGGCAGCCGCTGGACGGTCCCGCATCCTGCGCTCCCTCGATCGCGGTGTGAGTAGCGGAAAACTCACCGAACGTGAGCGGGAACAGGCATCGTGGCGGCTGCGCTTCACCTCCGATCTGGGCGATTTCGCTGACCGGCAGATGGTGTGTGAGGCGGTGGTCGAAGACGAGGCCGTCAAGACCGAGATCTTCAAAGAACTCGACAAGGTGGTCACGGACCCCAATGCCGTGCTCGCTTCCAACACGTCTTCGATCCCGATCATGAAGCTGGGCATGGCAACTGCCAATGCTCATCGGGTGGTCGGGATGCACTTCTTCAACCCGGTGCCGGTGTTGCCCCTCGTCGAACTGGTCACCACGCTGATGACCTCGGACGACGTCACCACGCGCGCCGAGGCCTTCGCCCGCGACATTCTCGGCAAGCAGGTCGTCCGATCCTCTGATCGCTCCGGATTTGTGGTCAACGCCTTGTTGGTGCCGTACCTGCTCTCGGCGATCCGCATGGTGGAGAGCGGTTTTGCCACGGTCGAAGACATCGACAAGGCGATGGTGCTCGGTTGCGCGCACCCCATGGGCCCGCTCAAGCTCAGCGACCTCGTCGGTCTCGACACAGTGAAGGCGATCGCCGACAAGATGTACGAAGAGTTCAAGGAACCGCTCTACTCTCCTCCGCCGATACTGCTGCGCATGGTCGAGGCAGGTCGGCTGGGCAAGAAGGCCGGACACGGTTTTTACGTGTACGCGGACAGCCCGGCGAAGACCGGCGCGGGTAGATAACCCGGGCGAGACCATGACCGGCCCGCAGGAGAAGATCGAATACGGGTCCTCGATCCTGGGGTATCCGCGCATAGGCGCTCGGCGCGAACTCAAACGCGCGCTCGAAAAGTACTGGCATCTCGGTGGTTCGGTCGAAGAGCTGATCACCGTCGGGCGGCACCTGCAGGACGACATGTGGCAGGAACTCGCCGCGACCGGACTCGAACAGGTGCCGGGCAACACCTTCTCGTTCTACGATCACGTGCTCGACAACGCGCTGCTGTTCGGTGCTGTACCGAGGCGATATGCGGCGCTCGAGGCCGAACTCCACCCGTTGGACTTCTACTTCACGTTGGCTCGCGGCAAACCCGATTTTCCGCCCCTGGAGTTGGTGAAGTTCTTCGGCACCAACTATCACTACCGGCAGCCCGAGATCGACCCGGACACCACCTTCTCACTGCACGCCGAATCATTGCTGGCCGAGCACGCCAGGGCCAAGCATCAGGGCATCGAGTTGCGGCCGGTGGTCCTCGGCCCGATCTCACTGCTGCTGCTGTCAGCGCCGGCACCTGATGCGCCCGAAGGTTTCTCGCCGATCGACAAGATCCACGAGCTGATCGCCGCCTATCTGCAACTGTTCAAGGAACTCGCTGCCCAGGGTGCCACATGCGTCCAACTCGACGAACCGGCCTTCACCAGCGACCGGACCGACGAGGAACTGGCGCTGCTCGGGACCGTCTATGACTCGCTGGCCGCCGTCAGTCAGCGACCGCGTCTACTCGTCACCGGCCAGTACGGTGATCTCGGTGCGGCGCTTCCGATTCTGGCCGCAACGAGAATCGAAGCGATCGGTCTTGACCTGGTGTCCGAGCCGATCAGCGCGGTGGGTCTGGCGAAAATTCCTGGACTCGATCGCAAGCGTCTGTACGCGGGTGTCATCAACGGACGCAACGTGTGGAAGGCCGACAAGGCGCGCACGCTCGACTACCTGCTCGCCATCAAGGCCGTCATCCCCGATGTGGTGGTGTCGACGTCCTGCAGCCTGCTCCACGTACCGGTGGACCTGCTGGTCGAATACGATATCCCCGGCGACGTCGCCGACAGGCTCGCATTCGCCAAGCAAAAGGTCGGCGAGGTCGTGGCCCTTGCAAAAGCCGTCACCCATGGGGCTCCCGAACGGTGGTCGGATCGTCCGAAGTCGGTGCACTTCACGTTGAAGCATGATGTGCGTCAACGTGTTTCCGCGATCCGACCGGATCAGCGTGAGCGGCCACCGTACGAGGTCAGGCGCAAGGCGCAGCGGCAGGCTTTGAGACTTCCGCCGGTCCCGACCTGCACCCTGGGGTCATTCCCGCAGACCGCGGAGATCCGCCAGGCCCGGTACGAGTACGGTCAAGGCCGGTTGACCTGGGACGAGTACCGGCAACTGCTGCTCGACGAGATCAAGCGGGTGATCGACCTACAGAACGACATCGGACTCGACGTCCTGGTGCACGGTGAGATCGAGCGCAATGACATGATCGAGTACTTCGCCGAGCTGATGGAAGGGTACGTCACAACGCATTTCGGCTGGGTCCAGGTGTACGGATCGCGGTGCGTGCGGCCCCCGATCCTGTACGGCGACGTCAAGCGCACAGGTCCGATGACCGTCGAGTGGATCACTTACGCGCAGTCGTTGACCGACAAACCGGTGAAGGGCATCCTGACCGGCCCGGTGACCATGTTGGCGAGATCCTTCGTCCGACAGGATCAGCCGCTGCATGAGACAGCCGAACAATTGGCATTGGCGGTGCGCGATGAGGTCGCCGATCTGGAGAAGGCAGGCATCAGGATCATCCAGGTCGATGAGCCGGCCATCCGGGAACTGCTGCCATTGCGCGAACGGGGCCGGGTCGGGTACCTCGACTGGGCGGTCAACGCATTCAAGCTCGCCGTCGGAGGGGCCAAGGCCCAGACGCAGATTCATACCCACATCGGGTACTCGAGCATCGCGTCGGTGGTCGCGGCGTTCGACGCCCTCGATGCCGACGTGACGTCGGTCGTGGCGACCCGCTCCATCGGCTGGGTCCTCGATCAGATCGCGAGTTCGGGAACAGCGATCAGGCGTGACGTCGGGCCGGGGGCATATGAGAGTCGTAGTGCGGCGATTCCTGACATCGACGAGATCGATGCGCGCATCCAGCGTGCCGCCGCCGCGATCGATTCGGATCGGCTGTGGGTCAACCCAGATGGCGGCCTCAAGACCAGGCACTATTGGCAGCTCGAACCGTCGCTACGCAACATGGTCGCCGCCGCGCGGCGGCAGCGGCGTCGTCTCGATACCCACCCGCTCAGCTGAATCGCGCCACCTGCGTGCGTACGCGACAGGTGCAACAGGCGCGTATGCATCTAGGTGGCGCGTATTCGGGATCACCCGTCAGTCGATGGTGATCTCACCCATCGCCGACCAGTCGTCGGCGTCGATGGTGTGACTGATGATGCGCGGCGTCGACACCAGCGCCTGTGGCATTTCTTCCTGCGTCGCCTTCTTGAAGTGGTCGCTGTTGACGTGCGGGCCTGCCGCATCGTCTTCGAAGGCCTCGACCAGGACGAACTCGTTGGGGTCGTCGACACTGCGTGACCAGTCGAACCACTTGTTGCCCGGTTCGGCGCGTGTCGCCTGCGTGAAGGGATCGACGAGATCCAACCATCGATCGGCCCACTCGGGCTTCACCTGGAACTTGACCACGATGAAAATCACTTCGCTTCTCCATTCTTGTCGTCGCCACTGCACGCTCACCTGAAATCGTAGTTGCGTGGGCGAACGAGCCTCCGGGCATTGAGGCCAAGAGGGGACTGCCGTCGCAAGATGAGACGGCCGGAGCAGTACAGACGAATGCCCCCACCGTGTTCGGCAGGGGCATCCGGTGGACAGGTCCGACCAGCGTCAGCTGGGCAGTCCCGGGATCAGATTGGCGAGACCGAAGCCACCCAGTGACCCAAAGGCGCCACCGTCGTCTTCGGCGGCACCGACGGCCTTGAAGTTCGTGGTGCAGCCGTTGAACTGCACATTGTCGATGTTGGCCTTGGTGCCCTCGGGCCCTTCGACCGAGATGCCGTAGTGGTTGACCTGAGTGTCTGCGCCCGCCGCCTCAGCCAAATCGTCGAGGGTGCCCTTCTCCCCTCGGTCGTATCCTTCGAGATTGCGGGTTGCCCACCATTGATCGGAGGTAGAGGCGTCTTGGGTGCCGTCACCTGACCACACGAAGGTGGCGAAACCATCCGCGCTCGCGTTCGCGCCGATGGTGTTAGCGCCGGTGACGCGAACCTGCCAGTTGGCTGGACCGTTGCTTTGGAACTTCAGCGGTCCCGCGACCTCAGAGAGCTTCAGGTCACTGACTTCGTGGTAGGAAGCTGCGCGGTTTCTGGGTGCGACGGTGGTGAGTTCGAGCGAACCGTCGCCGTCGACGACCTGAGTCGCAACGTGCTTGCCGGCCTGATCCGCCTCGTCGCTGAAGGGGTTGCCCCAGCCGTTGGGCTGGTTCAGCGTAGAGATCTGCGCGCAATCCTCCGCCGACAAGGGCGCAGCGGACGCGACCGCGGGGAAGAACAGAGCTGCTGCGCTGACTGCGGCTACGGCGGTGGTGGTACGGAGAATGGTGCGGTTCATGCGAAGATCGACCTCCAGTAATAGACCTGCTGTTGGTGCTGAAGACGTCAACGTAACAAACGTCAGTCGCCTGAATGCAAATCCTCGGCAATATCAGGGAAATATGCATCTGAACGATTTACCTAGAACGTAACTCAACTTTTATTGCATTCGTTAATTAATTGCGAGTTCACTTTCTGTCATTGAACTCTGACAACGTTTGCATGAACTCAACGAAACGAAAATGGCTGCATTGCAAGGTTTACCCCGCCAGAATCTGCTCCAGTTCCAGTAATCCGCTCCGGTTCGGAGTGCGTTGGAACCGGAGCGGATTACTGAAAGTGGAGCAGATTCCGGATCGAGTCTCTTTCAGGACGGCGGGAACAGGGGTCCGCCCCCGAAGGGCTCGCGATGGGATTTCGGTAGTCCGCCGTCATTGTTGGTCAGTCCGTAGGAAGCGCCGAGTTCGGCGGTGACGAGACTGTGTCCGTTGTTCTCCAACAGCGACGGATCGCGCCACAGGCGATCGATGACGCGGCCGACGAATTGTGGGTGCTCGGCCTCGTCGAGCCGGAATCCGGCGAACTCCTCGATACCGAGCGAGAGCAGCAGCTCTGTCTGAATGAGCCCGAGCCACAATGAGATCGCGGCGACTCCGGTGCCTTCGAGTTCGTGCGCCATGTCGAATGCCATCTTGTCGAGTGCAGCCTTGCTCATGCCGTACAGCACCGAGTGCAGGTGTCCGCGGGTTCCGAACGACGAGATGTTGACCATCAAACCGGAACCCTGGGGCACCATGATCTTGGCGGCTTCGACGCATGCGACGTAGTGCGCGCGGACGCCGACCGTGATGAGGGTGTCCCAGTCGGATACGGGTCGCTCCCAGAATTTGTCGCTGAACCCGCCGAAGCCCTTGGGGGCGGCCCAAACGTTGTTGACCAGTAGGTCGAGGCGACCCTGCTCGGCGTGGATCTGCCTGAACAGCCCGGCGACGGCGCCGTCGTCGGCGTGATCGAGACTCACCCCGACCGCGGACCCGCCGGCGTCCTCGATCTCCGAGATGGTCTGCCCCAGTGGGTCATCGGGGCCGATGCCGCCGCGTGCGGTGACGTACACCGTCCAGCCTGTCGCGCCCAGAGCGGTGGCCACACCTTTGCCGACACCGCGGCTCGCCCCGGTGACCAGTGCCACTGGCCCTGTTTCGCTCACTTGTGTCCGCAACTATTACCCATGGCGCCAATCTATCGGCTGGATATCCGGGCGTGATGCGGATTCGGGCGTCTCAGTCGGTCCGTCGTGTCGACTCGGGTGTTTGCGGCATCGGATGATCTTGCGCGTTGAAGTACTCCGCGGACCCGCCGGCGGCCGCGATGCCCGAGATCGACGACCAGACCATCATCGTCAGGTAGTCGATCAGTTCGTCCTTACCCAGGCGCTGTTCGACCATCCACCAGTGCACCGCGAGCTGGATTGCACCGACGAGGCTGTACGCCCAGGTCTCGACCCCGGCCGTCTGTGAACCCTGCTCGACCATCCGGTTGATCATCACGAACGTGAGCATCTGAGCGACGAGCTTCTGGGAATCCGCGAGCACCTGGGTGCCCGATCCGCCGGCCATGACAAACGAATAGATGTGGGGTTCGTCGGCCACGGTCTGGACGTAGACGGAGATCACCATGCGTGTCAGTTCGAACTCGCCGACGTCTTCGTTGATCGCGCTTCCCAGTCGCGGCACGAGCACCGTCTCGAGGAAGCGCATCATCGCGGCGGTGGTCAGGTCGCTCTTGTCGCTGAAATAGCGGTAGAGGACGGTTTTGGACACGCCGATCTCCGACGCGATCTCGTCCATGCCCGCGTCGGCGCCGAGGGCCCGCACGGCCGCGAGGGTGCCGTCGACGAGTTCGGTACGCCGGGCCTCCTTGTGGCCTTCCCAGCGCCGCTTACGTCCGTCGGTCTTGACGTCGTCGGCGCCGACCTGGTTACGGATGGCCTGCGGGAGTGACACCCCCTTGCTCGCGGCGGTGGCGGCGGCGGCCACCGCGGCGCGGGCGGCGGCGGCCGGGTTGGGGCGTGGGGACATCGTGGGGGAGTCATTTCTGGTCGTAGCGCCGGTCATGGTCGAACTTGGTTCCACCTTATGTTCCCTCGCACTCGGGTAGGGCATCGAGAGGCGGGTCACCACCGGGCTCGCGGTTTCCGCGCCCCGCTTTGGGTAACACTGGATGGATGCAACCGACACAAGCTCCGCGGCCGACGGCCGGTCCGGACGCGGACCGATCGCCGAGGGAGCTACCCGCCGGTCGGCATGCCGCGAAGGAAACGAACCCCGCCCCGAAGCGGAACATCGCCGGGCTCAGCGACGCAGACAGTGAACGCAAGGCCGCCCTGCGGCGGATGAAGCTTGTCGCGACCGGGCTCCTGATGCTCGCGGCGGTCATCTATCTGTGCTGCCGCTGGCTCGAGGATCGCGACGGCGAGAACGTCGCCGCCTGGGTCGGGTACGTGCGCGCCGCGTCGGAGGCGGGCATGGTCGGTGCGCTTGCCGACTGGTTTGCCGTCACTGCGCTGTTCAAGCACCCGATGGGCATTCCGATCCCGCACACCGCGCTGATCCGAAAGAAGAAGGACCAGATCGGCGATCAGCTGGGTGGCTTCATCGAAGAGAACTTCATGACGCCGGACGTCATCGAGGAGAAGGTCGCGCAACTGGCGTTGCCGACCCGGGTCTCCAG
The DNA here is from genome assembly GCF_017377795.1 of Williamsia soli. Lineage (GTDB taxonomy): Bacteria > Actinomycetota > Actinomycetes > Mycobacteriales > Mycobacteriaceae > Williamsia > Williamsia soli. The sequence goes on from NZ_JAFRDR010000007.1 coordinate 214,487, forward strand.
TTGGTTGGCCGACCCCAAGAACGCGCCCCGCGTGGGGGCAGAGGCTGCCCGCGGTATCGCGTTCGCGGCGGAGATGCTCGACGACGAGGACATCGAGAAGCTGATCACCGCGGCCATGCGCTGGGCAGCCGAACCCGAGTGGGGGCCGCCGGCGGGCCGGGTGCTCGAACAACTGATCTCGGAGAACCGGCTGGAGCCCGTCATCCAGCTGCTGTGCGACAGGGCCCACGACTTCGCTCTGGGCAGCCAAGATCTGATCGACCGCGTGATCGACAAGGACGGTCCTGCGTGGGCTCCGAAGTTCGTGAACAGCCTCGTCGGAGATCGGCTCTATCGCGAGATCGTCGAATTCTCGTTCAAGGTCAAGACCGATCCGAACCATCAGGTCCGCCAGGCGATGACCGGGGTGATGGTGCAACTGGCCCACGACCTGCAAAACGACCCGGATACGATCGCGCGCCTCGAGGCGATCAAATCCGAGCTGCTCGAACGTGACGAGGTCACCGGGGCCGCGTCGACCGCGTGGAATGCGGGCAAGGCGTTGATCGAGCAGCTCTTGGCCGACCCGAACGGGACGCTCCGCGCGACGCTGACGGACTCGATCATCCAGATCGCCGAGCGTATTCGCGACGACGAGGTGCTCAAGAACAAGATGAACATCTGGATGGTCCGGGTGGCCAGGCACATCTCGGAGAATTATTCGCAGGAGATCATCTCGGTGATCACCGAGACCGTGCGCGGGTGGGACGCCGAGGACACGAGCAACAAGATCGAACTGCAGGTCGGGCGCGATCTGCAATTCATCCGCATCAACGGCACGGTGGTCGGTTCGCTGGCCGGTTTGGCGATCTACACCGTCTCTGTACTGCTCTTTCACTAAAGGACACCGTGATGTTTGTGGCCTTCATCACGAATTAGCTCAAGTGCTTGCAATTGCTAGCACGGGTCGGCACTATGGCATTCGAGGCTTGAAGGAGTTGCCCGAGATGGTTCCAACGCCAGCTGATCCCGATGACGAGCCGGTGACGGCTGTAGTCGCGAACGCGGCACAGGACATCGCCCAGGACATCAGTGCCAACGTCGCCACTGCTGCCCAGGACATAGGTAGCTTCATCAGATCGCAGCGGATGGGCGCCGAGGTGTCGCTACGCCAGCTTGCTGAGCGTGCGGGCGTCAGTAATCCGTACCTCAGCCAAATTGAACGAGGGTTGCGCAAGCCTTCAGCCGATGTGTTGGCCCAGATCGCCAAGGGTCTGCGTGTGTCGGCCGAGGTGCTGTACGTACGGGCCGGGATTCTCGAAGAGAGGCCCGCGAGTCCGGTGCGCGACGCGCTGACGGCAGACACCGTCATCAGCGAACGCCAGAAACAAGTGTTGCTCGAGATCTACGAGTCCTTTTGTAAAGAGAACCGGGCTGTGGTCGAAAGCCACACGGACACAACACAATCGAACCCACGTGAATACCTGGAGGAAACCAATGACCAAGTCTGATCGCAATCTCGCCAACCCCATCTACGCCGCCGTCGGCGCCGGCGACCTCGCTTTCAAGCAGGTCAACGAAGTGATTGCTCAGCTGCGTGAGCGCACCGAGACCGCCACCGAGCAGGCCCAGGCCCGCTTCGAAGAGACCCGCACCACCGCGCAGACCCGGATCGAAGAGACTCGCGAGCGCATTTCTGCTCTGCCCGAAGAGGTTCCGTCGAACATCGACGAGCTGCGCGCGAAGTTCACCTCCGAGGAGCTGCGCAAGGTCGCCGAGGCCTACATCGAGGTCGCGACCAACATCTACAACTCGCTCGCAGAGCGTGGCGAAGAGACCGTCGAACGGCTGCGCACCACTCCGGCCGTGGGCGAACAGCTCAGCCGTGCAGAGAAGGCCTACAACGACGCTGTCGATCTGACCGAGGACACCCTCGGCACCATCTCGTCGCAGACCCGGGCGGTCGGCCAGCGCGCTGCCAAGCTCGCGGGCATCGCCCAGGACAAGATCGAGGACGCGACCGACGAGGCCACCGACGCGATCAACGGAACCGCGGGCAAGGTCGAGAGCAAGGCGCGCTCGTCGAAGGATTCGCCTGCCAAGAAGATCGCCCAGGCCACAGCGCCGGCCAAGAAGGCACCGGCGAAGGCCACCCCGGCGACGCCGGCTGCGAAGGCTCCGGCTGCCAAGGCTCCGGCCAAGAAGGCTCCCGCGAAGAAGGCCCCGGCCAAGAAGGCCACCAGCTAGTCGCCCAACTCCAGCCACCGGCTCCGCCGCTGCGAACCCGTCACTCGCCTGTCGCCACACGCGAACCGGACAGTAGGCTGCACCCGTGAATGTTCTCTCATTCTTGGGGTACGCCCAAAGTCTTGTTCTGCTGCTGCTGACAGTTGTCGCCGGGATCGCGGCGGCGGTGTCGTTGGTGCACGCCGCCCTGCAGCGTCCGGACGCCTTCCCGGCGGTCGACCGCCAGACGAAGGTGATCTGGGTGTCCATCCTCACGGCCGCGACCCTGTTCATCTGGTTGTTCGGGGCCATCGGCATCCTGGGCATCGTCGGCGTGGTCGCCACGATCGTCTACATCGTGGACGTGCGGCCACGGGTCGACTCGATCCAGAACAAGACCTGGTTTCGCAAGCACTGACGACCGCCGTCGCTGGCGGTGAATAGTGCGTTTACGCAGCGTTGCCACCCTTCCGTCGATCAAACGCTCGGCGAGCAGACCTAGAATGAGCGCATGGCTGAATACCGGATCAACGAACTCGCGGATGTTTCCGGCGTCAGCGTCCGCAACATCAGGGTCTACCAGGACCGCGGTCTGCTTCCGCCACCCAAGATCAAGGGCCGTACCGGCTGGTACTCCGCGGAACACCTGAGCCGGCTCAAGATGATCTCGCAGATGCTCGAGCGGGGCTACACCTTCGCGACGATCAGTGAATTGCTGATGGCAGCGCGATACGGCCTCAAGGTCGAGCACGTGCTGGAGGCCGAGCCGAAACGCGGCAGCCGATGGAAAAACCTCAGGCGGATGGCGACCATCACCATCACAGAGCTGCGCAAGGGGCTCGGTGCCACGGACAACAACATCGCCCTCGGGCAACGGCTGGGACTGCTGGTGAAGGAGGGCGCGGGTTACGCCGTTACCAACCCGGAGGTACTCGCCGGCGCCGAGGTCCTGGTGAAGGCCGGTATCGACCTCGACGTCCTGCTCAATCGTTGGGAACGGGTCCAGGACGACCTTCAAGACATCGCGGCCAGCTTCGTCTCGATCGTCACCGACAAGTATCTCGTCGAGGGCGCGCCGTTCGAGATGGAGGAGAGCGAGGTGATCCGCCTCGCGGAACTGGTGCAGACCGTACGGCCGATGGCTCACGACATCGTCGAGGTCGCTTTCAGCAAGGCGATGGACACCGAGATCTCGCGCGCCCTTGATCGCGGAGCGGAGTTGATGATGGCTGCTGAAGACGAAAAATCGAGCAAGACAACGGGTTCCGGCCCGTAAAATCAGGTGGGGAAGTGTAATCGATGAACAAGAAGAGGGTCGCGGTCGGTGGGGCCGCTGTAGGTGCAGGCGTGGTCGCCGCGGGTGCGGCGATCACCGGGACGTTCTTGGGGTCGATCCTGCGGGCAGCTCTGCTGGCCCCGGATCCTGTTGCAGATCAGCCTGATCCGCTGCTCGAGACGCCCTTACAGACGCCGGAACATCTCGACGTCCGTGCTGCAGACGGCACCGCACTCAACGTGGTGGCCTATGGTCCGCCGGACGGCGAACTGATGGTACTGGTGCACGGGTGGACCTGCAGCACGCATTACTGGTATCCGCAGATCAACGCGTTCGGAGACCGGTACCGCGTCATCGCGTATGACCAGCGCGGTCACGGCGATTCCCCGCGCGGCAAGACCAAGTTGAGTGTCGAACTCCTCGGTCAAGATCTTCAATCGGTGTTGACCTCGGTGGTACCGAAGGGTCGTCGAGCACTGGTTGCCGGGCACAGCATGGGTGGGATGACGATCTTGTCCTGGGCCAAGCAGTTCCCGGAGGCGGTGCCCGAGGTCGCCCGTGCTGTGGTGCTGACGTCCACCTGCTCCGATCACCTCCTGCCGAACCTCGGTCTCATCCCACTCGACCTACCCACGGTGCTCTCTCCGATGGAGTACTTCACCGGGCGGCTCGTCGCCGGGGCGACGGTGCATCTGCCACGAACCAAGATGTCGCGCAAGGTGACCCAGTACATTGCCCTCAACACCACCTCGCGACGCTCGCACGTCGACTTCGTCGACGAGATGGTGGCTGCGTGTCCGGGACGCTCCCGTGGCAAGTGGGGTAATGCGATGGTCGATCTCGACGTCACCGAGGGTCTCGACGCACTGGTCGTCCCGACCGTGGTGGTCGTCGGCGCCGACGACAAGCTCACCCCGAAGGTCCATGCCGAGGCGATGGCGGCGGTACTTCGCGGACGCGGGCACCTCGAGGATCTCGTGGTGTGGCCCGGTATCGGCCATATGAGCAGCATCGAGAACGCGGAGGGCTACAACACTCTCCTCACAGACCTGCTGGACCGAACCGCCGGCTGATGACAGGCGGTCAGGCGCTGCTGCGGGCCCCGGATGCACCTGTTGATCGCCTGTTCGTGGACCGGTCCGACGGTGCATCCATCGCGGTCAGCAGCTATGGACCTGTCGACGCCGACGTGGTGGTTCTCGTCCACGGCTTCGCCGTCAACGCCAAGTACTGGTACCCGCAGATCAACGGCCTGGCCGACAACCATCGCGTCATCGTCTACGACCAGCGGGGACACGGGCGCTCCACCCTGGGCGCTGGCCTGACGACGAACGACCATCTGGGGCAGGACCTCGAAGCGGTCCTCGCCGCCACCCTCGCTGATGGCGAGAAGGCCGTGATCGTCGGCCACAGCATGGGCGGCATGACAGTGATGAGCTGGGCCACCCAGTTTCCGGACAGCGCCGAGCGGTACGCCACCGCGATCATGCTGGCCGGCACTGCGGCCACCGCGCCGGTGTCGAAGGCCCCGATCCGGCTGGCCCACCCCGCGACGATACTGCGCCGGGTCGAATACGAGACGGCCTGGCTGGGCTTCAACGCCATTCACCGACCCGGTGGCGACCTCATGATGCGGACCGGTCTGTCGTTGGCACGCACCCTCTTTCCGGGGATCAGCCGTCAACAGTTGAAGCTGCTCGATTCGATCCTGCGGGAAACCAGTTGGCGGACAAGAGAAAAGCTCGGCCGAGCTCTCGAGGACCTGGACGTGAGCGCGGGTCTGCAGAACATGCCGGTCCCCGTTGCGGTCGTGGTGGGGAGCCGCGACCGACTCACCCCGCCGCGGCTCGCCGAACCCGTCGCCCTCGGACTGCGTGCTGCAGGATCACTCGAACGTCACGAAATCTGGCGAGGCGCAACTCATCTGCTCAATTGGGAGCAGCCGCATCGTTTCAACAACATCGTCAGGTCGTTGCGGTCTGCGCACCTGCCTCGTTGACCGGTGTTCAGGCCTGCGGGAAACCCTCCAGCACAGCGCGCGATCCGGAAAGTCCGAGTCGCGTCGCGCCTGCTGCGATCAACTCCGCTGCGAACTCGGCGGTACGAATTCCGCCGCTGGCCTTGACCCCGACCGTCGTGGGCACCGCTGCGGCCATCAGGGTCACGGCCTCGACGCTGGCACCACCAGCGGGATGAAAGCCGGTGGAGGTCTTGACAAACGAGGCGCCTGCTCTGACCGCGACCTTGCAGACGTCGGTGACGGTCTGCGGCCCGGCCAGGGCCAGCAGGGCCGCCGACTCGATGATGACCTTGAGCGTGACGTCGTTCCCGATCGCCTGGCGAACGGTGAGAACGTCGGCGAACACCTCGTCGAACTTTCCGTCCACCGCGGCGCCGACATCGATGACCATGTCGATCTCCTGTGCTCCGGAATCGACCGCGAGTTTGGCTTCCGACGCCTTGATCAACGAATGGTGCTTTCCGGACGGGAAGCCGGCCACCACACAGCTGAGCTGAGCGCCGGTGTCGATCGGCAGCATCGACGGCGACAGGCAGACCGCGAGTACTCCGAGCTCGGCAGCCTCTGCGGCGGTGGCCTCGGCGTCGGCGCGGGTCGCCTCGGGTTTGAGCAGGGTGTGATCGACCAGGGCGGCGACCACTGAACGGGTCAGGTGCAGGCCGCTGTGGCCGGGCGCGGTGTCGGACATGATCCGAGCTTGGCACACTGTTTGGTTGTGACCACACTCTCGCCGGCAAATGGCGCCGACCACCGGTACGTGCTGACCCTCGGATGCCCCGACACGACCGGCATTGTCGCAAAGATCTCGAGTTTCCTCGCAGACATCGGGGGCTGGATCGTGGAAGCCGCCTACCACTCGGATCCTGACACCGGTTGGTTCTTCACGCGCCAGGCCGTGCGTGCGGATTCGGTGTCCGTCACCGTCGACCAACTGCGCGAGCGCTTCGCCGCCGAGGTGGTGGCCGGACTGGGGTCGGAAACCGAGTGGCGAGTGAGTGATTCGGCGGTTCCGAAGAAAACCGTCCTGCTGGTGAGCAAGGAGGGGCACTGCCTCGGGGATCTTTTGGGCCGCTCGTACCGGGGAGAGCTACCAGCGGAAATCAACGCCGTCATCGGCAATCACCGCGATCTCGAGGACTTCAGCACTCGGATGGGCGTCCCGTTCCACCACATTCCGTTCGGCACCGACAAGGCCGGAGCATTCGAGGAACTGCGCGAACTGGTGGACTCTCACAACCCGGACGCGGTGGTGCTGGCGCGGTTCATGCAAATCGTTCCCGAGGACCTGTGTGAGCACTGGGCGGGTAAAGCCATCAACATCCATCACAGCTTCCTGCCGTCATTCATCGGAGCGCGGCCCTATCACCAGGCGTTCAAGCGGGGCGTGAAGCTCATCGGCGCCACCTGCCACTACGTCACCGGTGAGCTCGACGCCGGGCCGATCATCGAGCAGGACGTCATCCGCGTCGACCACTCGGACACGGTTGCCGACATGGTGCGGCAAGGACGAGACATCGAGAAGCTCGTCCTGGCCCGGGGCTTGCGCTGGCACCTGGAAGACCGGGTGTTGGTGCACGGTCGCAAGACCGTCGTCTTCAGCTGAGCCGGCTACAGCCGCGCGGGGGTGCTCCAGCGAATCGCCCACCCACCCGAATTCGCACCGCCCACTCGCAATAACGGGTGGGCGGCGCAAAAACGGGTGGAGCAGTGCGGTCAGACGACGCTGCAGGTTTCGGCGTTCGAGTCCGAGGCGCCGACATTTTCTTGGGTCAACGCGATGTCGTTGCCGGAGAACGCGAACTCGACACCCTTGTCTGAGACGCTCAGCTTGTCGAAGTTGACGTCGTCGAACAACGGCGGGAACATTCCGGCGCTGACCTGGTCGACCAGGGTCTGGGCCCACGAGTTGGGGATCCCGAGGGTCAGCGCACTGGCTTTGACCACCTCGAACGTCAGCTTGCCGTTCTGCGTGACCGGCTTGAGTTCGGTCTCGGCCGGGATCGGGATGCCGAGCAATGAGAAGCTGGCCTTGAGGGTGACCGTGCCCGCGGCGGCGTTGCCGGTGACCGACTCGACGGTCATCCCGCCACCCATCGAACCGAGGAGCCCGCTGAGTCCGCCACCCTGATCCGGAGTGGGTGTGGTCGGCTGCGCGGTGGTGTCCTGCTGGCTCAGTTCCATGATCCGGCCGAACGGGACGTATCCCTCGCCCTGGAGCCCACCGATGGTCGTGGTGTTGTCACCGGTGGTGATGTCGTCGCCCCTGGCGTGCAGCTTCATGTCGGAGTCACCCTCGTCGCTGGTGTCGACCTGCACGTAGGGGATCTTGCCGGACACCCACTGGAACAGCATGGGCTGTTTGCTGAGCGACACCGAGGTCGATGCGCCGGTGAGCTCACCGAACGACTGCTCCATGCAGTCCTTCGCCTTGCTCCGCAGATACAGCTCGCTGCCGACGCCGGAGATCACCAGCAACAGCACGATGCTGAGGGCGACCACTCCCGCGATCAAACCCTTCCGCCGTTTCGGGCGTTGCGGCGAGACCCCGCCACCGTCAGGGCCGGGACCGTTCGGCGGTGGCCCGTCAGATGGGGGACCTGAGTAGGGCGCAAAGCCATCTCGGTGCAGCTCTTCTGAGGGCACGTCGAGTTGCGCCGTGTCGTGGCGCTCCTGCGTGTAGGCCTGCGGCACCGAGCCGGGTGGGACCGGTGCGAACTGGTCCGTGGATGGACTGGGGTCACCCGCCTGATTCTCGGGCATCCCGGGAACCGGCGCATCCGGAGGGGGTGGGTCGGCAGGGGCCGCCGGCCTGGTCAGATCGGTGCCCTCGGCGGGACCGGTAGTTGATTCAGGCGGCCCCCCGGCCGGGTTGGATTCGGCATCTTCGCGGTTGTTCATCACCGTCGATGATGCCCGGTAGGACGTCGCAGATGGTAAGAGTTGGCTAAGTATCGGAGTCGGCGCAGGTCATCGCCGCGGAATTCACGTCCCGCCGGTTGGACAACACCGCAATTGACGCCCGGGCCCGCTCGACCTCACCGAAGTCCAGGTCGAGAATCGCTAGCTCCGGTTGGTCCCCCAACTCGGTGTGCACCGCGCCGAAAGGTCCGGCCAGGATGGAATGTCCGATACCGGTGGGGGCGGACGATCCGGCCACCTCGGGGTCGCTCGGGACGGCCTGCCCGACCGCTGCGACGTAACACCCGCTGTCGAGGGCTCGTGCGGCGGCGAGCGTCCGCCATTGCTCGAGTTTGCCCGGACCCGACCCCCACGACGTCGGGACGACGATGAGGGTGGCGCCGCCGTCGGCGAGCGCAGTGAACAGCGTCGGAAACCGGATGTCGTAACAGGTGGCGGTGCCGACCGTGACGTCGCCGACCCGAAACGAGTGCGCCCGATCGCCCGCCTGCACCGTGCGAGACTCCTCGAACCCGAACGCGTCGTAGAGATGGATCTTGTCGTAACCGGAGACCGCGCCGTCGGGGCCGGCGATCACGAGAGTGTTCCGCACCCGTCCACCGTCGCCGGGGGTGAACATCCCGGCGACCACCGACACCGCATTGTCGGCGGCGATCTGCGAGACCGCCTGCGCCCACGGTCCATCGAGCGGCTGCGCGATCGGCCCGAGCTTCACCCCGAACCGGCACATGGTCGCCTCGGGGAAGATCACCAGGTCGGTACCTGCGGCGGCCGCAGCCGACGTCTGCTCGGAGACCAGGGCGAGGTTCTCGTCCGGATCGGTGCCGCTGCTGATCTGGGCCAAGGCGATACGCATACGACCACCCTACGACCGCTCGACGTCGGCAAGGGCACGGCCGGCGGGGGATCAGGAGGTCGGGGCGACCTGTTCCCACGGGACGGTCAGGACGTTGTCGCGGTGTCGGCGTCTGTCGGGTAGTGGACGGATGCCATTGTCAGGCAGCAACTCCAGTGTCCGAAGCCACCGCTGGCGCGGACCGAACGGCGCCAACGGGGCCGCGATGTCCCAGCAGCGATCCAGGGTGCGGAGCAAGTGATGTACGGGTTCGCCGGGGACGTTGCGGTGGATCAGCGCCTTCGGCAGGCGCTCGGCCAGGTCCGACGGCCGCCGACTGTGCAGCGGGTCCCAGGCGAGCGTGAACGTCAGCGGCCGGTGTTCGTCCAGCAGGATCCAGCAGCAGCGACGGCCGAGTTCGTCGCAGGTGCCCTCGACGATGAACCCACCGGGTGCCAGCTGTCGTTGCATCCGCGACCATGCGGCCGGCACCTGGGATTCGTCGTATTGACGCAAGACGTTGAACGCACGGACGAGGTGAGGTCGCAGACCCGCCAGCTCGAAGCCACCCACCGCGAAGCGGACTCCCGCTTGCGGAGGCACCACGCGGGCGGGGTCGATCTCGAGGCCGACCAACCGGACGGCAGGCACCGTGGCCCGCAGGCGGGCCGCCAATTCGATGGCGGTGTCGGGACGGGCGCCGTATCCGAGGTCGACTGCCAGCGGCGTCGCGGCGTCGGACAGCACTGCCACGATCTCGCTGTGGTGGGTGATCCAGCGGTCTACTCGCCGAAGTCGGTTGATACCGGTGGTGCCCCGCGTGATCGCTCCGTCGGGACGGCCAGCGCTGCCGGCGCGGACAGGCCCGTCAGAGGTTGGCGTCGATCCACCCTGAGGTGAATTCCGCCTCACCGCGGAACAGGTCGACCAGGTTCACCAGCATCATCTGTTCGAGTTTCCCGTTGATGAACGGGATGAAGACCTTGACCTCGGTGGTGCGGCGGATGGTGCAGCCGGTGTCGGTCGGGAAGAGTTCCTGCGTCCCGGTCAGACTGCCGGGGCCCGCGGGGATCGACGCGGTGTACGTGCCCTTCGTGTTCTCCGGATCGAACGGCCCGAGAGCCTCGTTGCGGGTGATGACCATGTCCTTCGACATCACCGTCTGAGCGATCGCCGGGAGCTCGGTGCGTGGTAGCACCTGCTTGAGGACGACGTCGATACCGTTGGCGTCCACCGTGTAGGTCTCGATCTCCGACTGCGGCGTCAGCTTCCGGAACTCTTCCATCTGCGCGTCCCAGAACTCTCGCATCGACAGCGCTTGATAGACCTTCTCGGCGGGATGGTGGTAACGGGCTGAGTAGGACAGACGGCGTGCCATGGGGCAAAGCCTAACGTGCCAGGACCGCTCGCCCCGGAGGCACCTGGTGTCTGTTCACTGCTGTCCGATCCAGGTGAGCGTGTAGTCGCGCTCGGCGTCGATGAGCGCCTGCACTTCTTTCGCGATCTGCTTCTCGATCTTTCCGCCGATGAAAGGAATCGACACCTCCACCGAACCGTCGAAGATCACCTGCGCCCCGGTAGCGGTGGAAACGAGGGTCTGCGTGCCGTTGACCTTCGCGGGGGCGCCGGTGACGACCGCGGAAAAAGTGCCGTCGCTGACCTCGCCTCCGCTCACCGACCACACCACCGTGCGGGCGATCTCGAGGTCACCTTTGCGGATCTTGGTGACCACCGACGGCAGATTCTTCTCGGGGATGCGCTGCTGCAGGACGACCCGGATCTCGTCGTCGGTCGCGGTGAACGACTCGAGTTCGGAGACGTCGGCCGCGACATTCGCGACCAGATCGTGCCAATACTGCTCTGAGGTCACCGCCGCGGTGAACTGAGCCGGGGGACAGGAAAAGTCGAGGGAATGCCGAAGCTTGGTCGCCATGGATGCAGGCTACCGTTGCCGGGTGGTCACATATGACAACTCCCTGCCGCTGTCGCAGATCACCACCTTGCGGGTGGGTGGTCCCGCCAAGAACTTCGTCCGCTGCACCGACGCCGAGTCGCTGATCCAGACCGTCGGTGACCTGGATGCGGCCGGGACGCCGGTGCTGCTGGTCGGGGGCGGATCGAACCTCGTGATCAGCGACGACGGGTTTGACGGCACGGTGGTGCAGATCGCGAACACCGAGACCGATTGGCGATCGGACCACGTCACCGCCGGGGCCGGGGTGAACTGGGACGACTTGGTCGCGGAGAGTATCGAGCGGGGGTTCGGTGGACTCGAGTGCCTGTCCGGCATCCCCGGCGCGGCGGGCGCGACCCCGGTGCAGAATGTGGGGGCGTACGGCGTCGAGGTCGGATCGTTGTTGCGGTCCGTGCAGATCTTCGATCGCCGTTCCGGTGGCCTGAACTGGGTGGACGTCGGCGATCTGGAACTCGGTTACCGCACGAGCCGGCTCAAGCGGCGCAACGACGAACTGGTGGTCCAGGTGTCGTTCCGGCTGCACGAGGACGGTCTGAGCGAGCCGATCACGTACCGGGAGCTTGCCGGGGCGCTGAACGTGGCCGAGGGGAAGCGGGCACCGGCCGCGGAGGTGCGGGCGGCGGTGCTGGGGCTGCGTTCGGGCAAGGGAATGGTGCTCGACCCCGATGACCACGACACATGGAGCGTCGGCTCCTTCTTCACCAATCCGATTGTGCCTCAGGAACATCTTCCGACGGTGTTGACCAGGATCGTCGAGGAGCTCGGAGCCGAGGCGACGGTTCCCCAGTTCCCGGCCGATCTGGGCGTCAAGTTGTCGGCCGGCTGGTTGATCGAGCGCGCTGGTTTTGCCAGGGGATTTCCCGATTCTGGTGCACCGGCGCGCCTGTCGACGAAGCATTCTCTGGCGATCACCAACAGGGGTGAGGCTCGTGCGGAGGACATCGTCGAGCTCGCGAAGCGGGTTCGTGACGGAGTTCACGAACGTTTCGGGCTGTGGTTGGAACCCGAACCTGTGCTGGTGGGATGCACCCTCTGACGCTGCTGCGCTGGTGGCGGGCCCCGCGGCAGGCTTCGTGGGGGATTAGGAATCAGAGCTACAGGTAATGTTTCGTGCATGAGTGAATACCGTGACGGCCTCATGCTGTCCAGGCGATCGGCCCTCACGGCTCTCGCCGTCGGTGCGGCCGGAGTGACCGCAGCAGCCTGCAGCAGTGACAACAAGTCCGGTGACGCGGCCCAGGAGAGCAAGGCACCCTCGGACCCCGATGCCACCGTGACCTACAGCCCGCCGCTCGACACGACCGACGCCTCACCGATCGCCGAGGTGTCGGTCAAGGTCACCGACGGCGTGCTGAACCCAGATGTGAAGTTGACCAACGCCAACGGTCGTGTCGTGACCGGTGCGATGTCGGAGGACCGTAAGACGTTCACCGTCACCGAGCCGCTCGGCTACGGCGGCCAGTACACATGGTCGGGCTCTGCGACGGGCAACGATCGTCGTGCGGTCCCGCTTGCAGGCACCTTCGCCACCGTGACCCCGGAGAACCAGATCGGACTCGTGGTCAACCTCGCCGACGGCCAAGAAGTCGGTGTCGCGACCCCGCTCATCCTGACCTTCGACGAGGTCGTCAGCGACAAGAAGGCCGTCGAGCAGGCCCTGAAGGTCACCACGACGCCCGAGACCGAGGGCAGCTGGGCATGGCTCGGGGAAGACGGCGGATCGCGCGTCCACTGGCGGACCAAGGAGTACTACCAGCCCGGCACCAAGGTCTCGATGGTCGCGAAACTCTACGGACTCGACCACGGCGACGGTTACTACGGAGAGGCCGACGTCACCAGCGACTTCGTCATCGGCCGCAACCAGGTCGTGCTCGCGGACGCCGACTCCCACCAGATCGTGGTGCAGAACGACGGCAACACCCTGATGACCCTGCCGTGCAGTTACGGCGAGGGCGACCTCGACCGCAACGTCACACGGTCGGGCATCCACGTCGTCAGCGAGAAGCACGAAGACTTCTACATGAGCAATCCCGCGGCCGGGTACTTCAACGTCCGCGAGCGCTACGCCGTGCGCATCTCCAACAACGGCGAGTTCATCCACGCGAACCCGGATACCGTTGGCGTTCAGGGCTCGTCGAACGTCACCAACGGCTGCATCAACCTCTCGCTCGAGAACGCGTCGCAGTATTTCGCCACCGCGATGTACGGAGATCCGGTGGAGGTCACCAACACTCGCATCCCGCTGTCGGAGGCCGACGGCGACATCTATGACTGGATCTACGACTGGGAGACGTGGAAGTCGATGTCGGCGCTGGCCGGCGAGCCTGATGTGAAGTCGGCCCCGGCGACACCGAAGGACGCTCCGGATGTCTCGGGCATCCCGACGACGCCGCAGAACTCGGGGTCGCGGCAGACTCCGGTCGGCTGAGGCGACACGCTTCACCACATTCGGCCCCGTATCGAGTGAGCGAGGGATATCTTCCCTCGGACACCCGCTACGGGGCCGAATTCGGTGCTGTCTCGCCGCGAGCGGCGCCGACCTCAGACGATCAAGGAACTGCAGGCGCCGACGTATCGGACGTGGGAGCAGTTGTCTCCGTTGTCGTCTCGGTGGCAGTTGTCGCCGTCTCGGTCGGGGCCGTCTCCGTGGCAGGAGCTGGGGCAGGAGCGGGCGCTTGCACCGTCGGCGTCGGGATGAGGGTCCACGTGGCCGAGAGCACGGTCACCCGCTCGACGCCGGCGCTGCTGGTCAGCGGAACCGTCCAGACGCCCACCGGGTCCGTGGCCGAGGTGACCGAACCCGTCTGCAGGTAGCTACTGGACACCGTGCGGGCAATGCCGTCGGTGCAGATGAGTTCGGCCGTCGGCGCGGTCACGTCGGGCACCGAACAGCTCACCTGCGTTCCCTCCACGGTGAATGTCAGACTCGAGATGATGTCTCCAGTGCCGGTGAACACGGTCGGTGTCGGTGCGGCGCTGGTCGGGGCTGCAGGCGCAGCCGGGGCCGGTGGTGCCTGTGCAGCGCTGCTTTCTCCCGGCGCAGCGGGGACGCTCGGGTCGACCGGGGCTTGAGCACTCGCGCCGACACTCGGCGAACCCTCCTGCGGGGCAGCGGATTCAGCTGCCGCCACGGACGACGATTCGGAGTCCGTCGCTTCAGCGGCCTGGCGCAGGACATTCTCGGCAGGCTGCCCGTCGGCCTGGACACCGTTCGCGGTCTGCACCTCGGGGTCTGGACTGACGAACGGGGTGTTCAACGACGCGGGTGTCGGCAGGGTGCCCCGCAGTGGCGGTAGCCCGGCCAGGTTCAGGATCCCGCCGACCGTGCGTAGCACCGGTTGCAGTGTGTTCAGGTCGAGAAGGGTCAGCGAGGCGGGCGCTGGAGCCGGATTCGGCGCGGCCACAACGGTTGTCGTGTTGTTGATGATCGTCGTGTGCTCATTGTGGTAGTTCACGTAGACGACCTGGCGAGGTGCGTAGTAGTCCCAGGGGGAGCCCACAGTGCGGTACCCGGACAGCGGGGTGCCCGCTGGCGGTGACAGCGGGTTGCCGCAGGCGCATCGCACCCGTGGTATGCCGTAGCTGTCGACGAGCACAGCGGTACCGGCCTGCAGCACCGACTGGAAGGGCGTGGCGACACCGTTCTCGTAGCTGTAGTTGGTGACCCAGGTGTCGTGGGTGAGCACGACGGGCGTCAGAGTGTCGAGGTAGTACGGAATCTGGTCGACGCCTATTCCGAACACGCTCGCCCACGCCGCGGCCTTGCCCGGGTTGCCGGCCAGGAAATTGGCCAACGCTGCGGTGTCGCAGCTGGCTTCGCCGGTTCCGCCGTACAGGCCGGCAGTCGTGCCTTCGACGGCCTGGACGCCACGCGCGGTGACCGGACCCTGGGGTGCCAGGTTGCGCGTATTGGCGTCGAGGGGGCGGTTGCTCACGGCAACCGACGGCGCGAAGGGATCGAGACCGTTGCTGTCCACCGCTTCCAAGACGAGTTCCGGCGCCGGCGACGCCTTCACCTTGCTCGAACCGGAGGACAGGTACACCGCACCGATCCCGAGGAGGGTCACCAGTAGTGCGGCAACCACCGCGAGCACGATGATGATCTGCTTGCGGTCGTTCGGTGGACTGGTGACAGGACCAGCGGGCGCGCCATAGGGGTAGTTCACTCGACATCTCCAAGTCCGGTGTGGGCGCTGGTCCACATGCTGGCGAACCGGACTTCCCAATGGTGGATTATGTCTGGTTCTCGGCCGGCGTGGGTGAGTCGTTACAGCTGATCGCGAGGTTCATCTGATCGTACGAGGGAACCCACCCGGCTCGAGCATCTCCGGTGCCCCGGCCCGTCAGCCGGTTTTGATGTTCCGGCGGGCCGAGGCCTGGTCGCGCGGCATCAGCAGGATGGTGTCGAGGTTGACGTGCGGTGGCCTGCTCGCGACGAAGCCGATGACCTCGGCGACGTCGTCGGCGGTCAGCGGGGTCAACCCCTCGTACACCTTGTCGGCCTTCTCCGAGTCGCCCTCGAACCGTACGAGCGAGAACTCGGTTTCGACCATTCCCGGCTGGATCTCGGTCAGGCGCACCGGCTTACCCAGCAGCTCGGGACGCAACGTCCGGTGCAGCACGGCCTGGGCGTGTTTGGCCGTCGTATAACCGGCTCCGTTGTCGTAGGCCTCGATCGCGGCGATCGAACTGATGGTGACGATCAGGCCGTCGCCGGAGTCGATGAGCTTGGGTAGTAGAGCTTTGGTGATGCGCAAGGTGCCGATGACGTTGGTTTCCCACATCCACCGCCAGTCGTTGAGGTCGGCGTCGGCGACCGTTGCCAGTCCTTTCGCACCTCCGGCGTTGTTCACCAGCACGTCGACCGCAGGGATCTGCTCGACGAACGCGTCCACGGACTGCTCGTCGGTGACGTCGAGGACGATGGCCGTTCCGTCGATCTCGGCTGCCAGCTTCTCGATCCGGTCGACCCGCCGTGCGCCGATGATCACGTGATATCCCTGCGCTGCAAGCACCCTCGCGGTGGCGGCGCCGATTCCCGAACTCGCTCCCGTTACTACGGCGACCTTGCGATCACCAGATTTGGACGCGTCGGTGGTTGCAACTGTCATGGGTTCCATCCTAGAGCCGCCCCGACCGGTAGGTTTTGACCCCATGGGAGCGCGCGCGGTGGTCGGACGGGAAGGAAACTCCCCTCTCACGCACTCCACGCCCTCGATCAGGACCGTCTCGTTCGAGCGCGGCGACGGGGCTGCCGCTGCCGTCTTGCGAGCGGTGCGTACCCAGGGGCCGGTGACGCGCGACCTGTTGCCGCAGGCCACCGGGCTGTCGGCGGCGACGGTGAACCGCCAGCTCCAGGCCCTCGATCGACTCGGTCTCGTCCGTGAACGCCCCGACCTCATCGCCCCCGGAGCGATCGGGCGTCCGAAGATTCCGCTGATGCTGGATCGAGATCGATTCTGTGTGATCGCAATCCACATCGGCGCCAGATCCACCCTGCTGATGGTCGCGGATCTCGGAGGCAGACCGCTGCAGACCGCTGCCATGTCGACCCCGTCGGGTCCCGCCGGCCCCGCGCTCGCCCTCATCGCCCGGCGCGCGGCCCTCGTCGCGGATTCGTTCACCCAGCGCACCGCGCTCTGGGCCGGGGCCGCGGTGGGCGGACAGGTGTATCCGGACGGCAGCGTCGACCACGCGCAGCTCGATTGGTGCCGCGCGCCGGTCGGTCAGGCTCTCGAGGATGAACTCGGGTTGCCGGTCTCGGTCAGTCCGCACGTGCAGGCGATGGCGGCCGCGGAACTGTTGCTCGCCGGCGATCCGAACACCTCCGGCGTCGACCTGCTGTTCTATGTCAGGGAGACGGTCGGGTTGGCGACCACCATCGACGGCCGGGTGCGCGATCGGCCAGGGAACATCGGGCATCTGCCCGTGTCGGCGCCGCTGCTGACGGGTGCGCTGCAGTCGACGCTGCAGGATGTCGTCGGCCGGAAGGTGTTCGACGATGCGGTGGCCGCAGGCGCGGACGCCGGGGAGTTGCTCGACGAGCGGGCGCGGGTCCTGGGCGAGATGGTGGCGTTGGTGCGGGACCTGATCAACCCTGATCGGGTTGTTCTTGCGGGCCAGGTGTTCGCCGAGCACCCGCACGGGCTGGCGCCGGTGCAGTCGGCGTTCGACGGGGCGAGTTCGTTGCCGACCATCGAACTGTCGCCACCACGATTCGGCGCCCGGGTACAGGAGGGCGCTGCGGTGGTGGTATCACTCGGCGCGCTCTACGCTGATCCCATCGGTGCCTTGCAGAACCACACAGACTGACTCGGCAGCTCATCTCGGAAGGATTGGTCGCCCAACAATGTCGGTCGAGTTCGCTCAGAGTGCCCAGCGTGACGTGTCGGTCTATCTCGATGTGGCGGTCAACGCGGCGACGGAGATCGAGCTGCAGATCGCGGTGGCAAAGCTCCCCGGTATCGACCTGTACGAAGAGTTGTCGATCACGTTGAACGGCAACACAATTGTTCCGGAAGAGATCGTCACCGCCAGCGGCAGCCGCATCCACTGGCTGCACGCCGAGCCCGGGAATCTGTATGTCACCTACAACGCCAACGTCTACACCCCGGCCGATCCGGTCGAGGTGGTGCAGTTCGATCGCTCGCTCTACCTGCGGCCGAGCCGGTATGCCGAGGCCGACAAGTTCTTCGGGTTCGCCGCCGGTGAGTTCGACACCACGGCGAGCCCCGGCGACCAGCTCATTGCGGTCACCGACTTTGTGCGACAACGACTTTCCTACATCTTTGGTGCCAGCGACCCGATTGACGGCGCAGTCGACACGTTGTTGTCGGGGGCCGGTGTCTGCCGTGATTTCGCTCATCTCGTCGTCGCGCTGTTGCGCGGATTGGGGATACCCGCCCGTCTCGTCGCCGTATACGCGCCGGGCCTGTTCCCGATGGACTTCCACGCCGTGGCCGAGGCGATGATCGACGATCGCTGGGTTGTGGTCGACGCCACCGGGCTCGCGCCCCGTCAGTCGTTGGTGCGCATCGCCACCGGTCGCGACGCCGCAGATACCGCGTTCCTCGACAATCACGGCGGCGACGTCATCTTGAACAGCTATCAGGTCAGCGCCGTCGTAGCGGGCTACCTGCCCATCGATGACCCGAGTCAACAGGTTCAGCTCCGCTGACGCCTCAGAGCTTCCCGAATGCCACGCCGCGGTAGGTCCAACCGGCGGCGGCGACGGCTTCTTGGATCGGCTTCTTCAGTTCGCCGCTGTTGAAGCGATAGTTGTAGACCTGACCGAACTCGAGTTGCTCGGTGAACGCGTAGGCGGTGCCGAATTGAACCGATGTCTTCTGGCCGCGGAATCCGGACGCCGCAGCGTGCAGCGACGGGACTCCTGCGCGCCACTCGACCTCCCACTCCTGATCGACGGCCCGGACCTCGCTGCGCTCTGGATCGAGCTGCAGGAGCACCCGAAAGGTCTTGCTCAGACCGGCTTTCGCGAAGATCTCATACCAGCGGGCATCGACGATGCGCCATTCTGCGATGAGGTCGACGCCGTCGCCGCGGCCATCACGGATCACAAATGGCGCGGTCGGACGATTGATCGCCAGGATGGAGTCGTACACCTCACCAGGGGCGCGGACGGGGGTGTCATCTGGCGGTCGTTTCGTGCCTGTGAAGACGTCGAACATCCCCATGGGTATCTCCTTGCGTGGCGGGGCGGGTGGCTCATGAGATCACTGTGCCGCGCCGTGCTTGGGATTCGCTTGGAGAGTGCTTGGTCTGGTGTGCTCAGCCGTTCAACAGACGCGCACATCGGAGCAGGCCGATGTGGCTGTAGGCCTGCGGGTGATTGCCCAGGGCCCGTTCGGCGACCGGATCGTACTCCTCTGACAGCAATCCGGTCGGCCCGGTGGCTTTCACCATCTGATCGAACAGGGCCTCGGCGTCGCCGCGACGATCGATCAACAGGTAGGACTCGATGAGCCAGGCCGCGCAGAGGTGGAAGCCGCCCTCGCCGCCGGGCAACCCGTCGTCGTGGTGGTAACGGTAGACCGTTGAACCGCTGCGCAATTCGGCCTCGGTGGCGTTGACCGTGGCGGTGAAGCGGGGGTCGGACGGGTCGATCAGTCCGGCCAGCCCGATGTGCAGGGTCGCAGCGTCGAGATCCACCCCCTCATAAGCTGCGGTGTAGGAGTTGGCCTTGTCGTTCCAGCCCTGCTTGAGGACCTGCCGCGCGATGGTGTCGCGCAGGACAGACCAGCCCAATTCGGTCTCGCGGTCGAACTCGGCACCGAGCTTGAGCGCGCGATCTACCGTCATCCAGCACATCACCTTGGAGTACACGTGATGCCGTGGGTTACCGCGGATCTCCCAGATGCCGTGGTCGGGCTCGGTCCAGCGGCGTTCGACGGCGTAGACCATGTCGCGCACCAGGTCCCAGTCCGCATCTGACAGTGGCGTCGGATCACCTGCCGCCTTGCGTGCATGCGAGAGCGTCGAGATGAGGTCGACGATCGGCCCGAACACGTCGAGCTGAACCTGCTGATTGGCGGCGTTGCCGACGCGCACCGGCCGGGAGCCCGCGTATCCGGGCAGGGAGTCGATCACGGCCTCAGGCGGAAGGCCGGTGCCGGCAAGGGTGTAGAGCGGGTGCAGCCATTCGGGTCCACTGAGCGTGCCCAGCACCTGATGGAGCCAGCTCAGGTAGCCTTCGGCCTCGCTGTAGGAACCGACCGAGACCAGCGCCGACGCGGTCAATGCGGCATCGCGCAACCAGCAGTAGCGGTAGTCCCAGTTGCGGACGCCGCCGATCTCCTCGGGCAGCGACGTCGTCGCGGCGGCCATGATCGATCCCGTGTCGGCGTGCACGAGACCGCGCAGCGTCAACGCCGACCGTTTCATCAGGTCGCGTTTGATACCGGGTAGATCCAGCGTCTTCGCCCAGTCACTCCAGTAGGCCTCGGCCTCGGCGCGACGTTCGTGTTCCGGTGGCTGATGGATGTCGAGATCCTCGGTGCCGCACCGCAGCTCGAGAATGATCTCACCGGCCGATGGATCGACGGTTGCGGTGGCGGTCTGGTGATGGCGGTCGCTCTCGATCTCCCAGGTGATGCCAGGGGCCCGCAGCACCAGCGGTTCGTTGGAGCCGTAGATCCGCAGTCCGTCGTCGAAGGTCTCGATGCGGACGGCAGCCTGCCCGAACTCCGGACGAGGCGCGAAGCGGATCTTCGCCGCCACCTCACCGCGGATGACGCGGGTCAGATCGGTGCGGCC
The DNA here is from genome assembly GCF_017377795.1 of Williamsia soli. Taxonomy (GTDB): domain Bacteria; phylum Actinomycetota; class Actinomycetes; order Mycobacteriales; family Mycobacteriaceae; genus Williamsia; species Williamsia soli. Next base: position 234,990 of record NZ_JAFRDR010000007.1, read on the forward strand.
CACCGGGACGTCGTGCGGTAGGTAGTCGGTGACCTCGAGTCCGGCCCAGCGGGTGCGGACGGTCATCGTGCTGTCGATGTATCGCTGGCTCAACGGCAGCGGGGTGGCCTTGCCCTCCTCGACCAGTGGGCCGATCGCGAACTCGCCGGCCTCGTCGGTACCGAGCAGACTGCCGAACAGTGCAGCGGAGTCGGGTTCGGGATGGCACATCCAGCAGACCTTGGCGTCGGGGGTGACCAACGCGACAGTGCGCGGGGAGGCGAGCATCGTCAGCCGCTCGATCGGGACCGCAGCGCCACCGCGCAGCCAATTGCGGCGTTCTTCGACCAGGAACGCGAGTGCGGTGGCGACCTGCTCGGTGTCGTCGACCCGGTAGGTCGCCAGGGTGTCGCCCTCGCCGACCTTGACGCCGAAATCGGGTCCGTGCAGTCGGCGGAACGCTTTTTCGTCGGTGACATCGTCGCCGAAGAAGATCGCGGCGCTGGCACCGGCCTCATGGCGCAGGATGTCGAGCGCCTGCCCTTTGTCGGTGACGATGACGGCGAGTTCGATGACCGATTTGCCTTCGGTGACCTGCACACCTTCCCAGGTGGCCGGCCCGATCCGGACGCGGTGCAGCGCGGCGTCGCCGTCGGTGGTCGACGCGTTCCGGAAGTGCAGCACGGTGCTCGCCGGCTTGGTCTCGACCATCACGTTTTCGTAGTCGGCGGCGATTGCGCGCAGTTCCACGACCAGGGTCTCGAGCAGTTCGGTGGCGGCCGGGGTGATCTCGTGGACGAACCCGACGTCGAACTCACTGCCGTGGCTGCCCACCAGGTGCACTTCGGCGGGCAGTCGGGACAGGGTGGCGAGGTCGCGCAACGCGCGGCCGGAGATGACGGCCGCGGTGGTGGAATCGAGTTCGGCGAGGGCGCGCATCGCCCGCACAGAATCGCCGTTGGGCCGGGCGTCTTCCGGGCGGGACACGATGGGCGCCATGCAGCCGTCGTAGTCCGAGGCGACCAACAGCCTGGGCATACGTGCGATTGCTTTGAGGGCGCGCCGCAGTTCCGGGACGAGGTCTTGTGCACTCACTACGCGAGTCTAAGACCGCCCACCCCAGCGGCGTCCAATCAGCGCCGCCCGGGGGGACGAATTGACGTGTTCGTCACAGTTGCTCGAGCAGATCTGGTGGATCTGCGATCGCCCGGGCCGCCGACTCAGATGACGTCGAGGCTGCGATTGCCGCTGGGCATGGTGTCGGTGTCTGCGCCGAGCGCTCCGAGAAAACTCTTCGCCCAGCGTTGCACGTCGTGCGTGAGCACCTGCCGCCGCAACGCGCGCATCCGCCGCTTGCCCTCTTCCGGATCTTGCTCGAGGGCAGCCAGGATGGCTTCTTTGACGCCATCGGTGTCATAGGGGTTCGCCTGGAAGGCCTGACGCAATTCAGCTGCGGCGCCGGTGAACTCGCTCAGCACCAGCGCACCGCCGAGATCGCTGCGACAGGCGACGTACTCCTTGGCGACCAGATTCATCCCGTCGCGCAGGGGCGTGACCAACATGACGTCCGCCGCGACGTAGAACGAGACGAGTTCGTCGCGGGGCACACCATGGTGCAGGTACTGGACGACCGGATGCCCGACCCGCCCGAAGTTGCCGTTGATGTTGCCCACGAGTTGCTCGATGTCTCCGCGCATCTTGATGTAGCTCTCGACGCGTTCGCGGCTCGGGGTCGCGAGCTGGATCATCGTGATCTCGTCGGGATTGATCCGGCCCTCTTCGAGGAGTTCGGAGAGGGCGTTCAGGCGGACGTCGATGCCCTTGGTGTAGTCGAGGCGGTCGACACCGAGCAGGATCTTCTTCGGGTTGCCGAGTTCTGCGCGCATGTCCGTCGCGCGCCTACGGATCTCCCTGGACTTCGCCCGGTTGTCGAGTTCGCCGGAGTCGATGGAGATGGGGAACGCGCCGACGCGGACGGTGCGGAACCCGACCTGCACGACACCGAACTTCGCGCGGACCCCGACCTGTCCTTTGGATGTGGCCTGGCCCGCGAGCCGCCGCGCGAGGTACAGGAAGTTCTGCGCGCCGCCGGGCAGGTGAAATCCGATGAGGTCGGCTCCGAGGAGGCCTTCGATGATCTCGGTGCGCCAGGGCATCTGCATGAAGAGTTCGACCGGCGGGAACGGTATGTGCAGGAAGAAGCCGATCTTCAGGTCTGGCCGCAGCATCCGGAGCATCTTGGGGACGAGCTGGAGCTGGTAATCCTGAATCCACACCACGGCGCCTTCGGCGGCGGCCTCCGATGCGGCTTCGGCGAAGCGGCGGTTGATCGCGACGTAGCTGTTCCACCAGGAACGGTTGTACTCGGGCTTGACGATCACGTCGTGATAGAGCGGCCACAGGGTCGCGTTCGAGAAGCCCTCGTAATAGTCCGCGATCTCCTGGGTGGACAACGACACCGCGAAGAGCTGTATGTCGTCGACTTCGGGATGCTCAGCGGCGTCGGGGACGCCTGACCATCCGACCCAGGCGCCGGTCTGCGATCGCAGCACCGGTTCGAGTGCGGTGACCAGGCCTCCGGGGCTGCGCTTCCAGCGAACAGAGCCGTCGGGGAGGGTCTCCTTGTCGACGGGGAGTCGGTTGGCGACGACGACGAAGTCGGCGCGGTTGTCTGACTTTTTCTTCGTTCGCGAGGGCGCCACGAATCAGGCTTCGTCCGGCGCGATACCCAGCATCGAGAACAACATGCGGCATTCGTCGGCGTCGACGGCGTACGCGGCGACGACGCGACGAGCCGACGTAGCGGTCTCGTCAGCCACGGGTTCCAGGTCTTCGTCGTCAGTGATGTCAGTTTTGTCGCTGGTCTTGGCAGGCATGGCGAACATGATACCTGCGCCGAGGTCACCCCTCGGAAAGACCGGGGCGCAGGTCCATCTCGCGGAACGGCTCGGTCACAGCGTCGGGATCGCCTTCGGGATCGGTCGTCATGCGACCGGGCCGGATGGCCGAGCGGGCGGTGAACAGAGCTCTGGTCGGACGGGTCGAGATACGCGGACGTCGCAGCGTACGGGCGATGAACTCACCGAGGGTCACCCCGGCGGCCAGGGAGCAGCCGACACCGATCGCCGATCCGATCGCGGTCAGGCCCTCGATCGTCTGCTGACTGAGGAGTCCGTAGAGGCCGCGATAGATCGCCAGACCGGGCAGAAGCGGTGTGATCCCTGCGACGGCCACGACCAGCGGCGGCGTCAGCGCGCGGCGGGCGAGTAGACCACCGACGAGGCCGACCATCGCGGCGGCGATGCCTGCGGAGATGACGGGTCCGACGGTGAAGTGGTTGGCCACGGAGACGATCGCCGCACCCATCGCGCCGCCGAAGAAGGCGGTCGGGAGCGCTCGGGTCTCGGCGTAACTCGCCAGCGCGAACGCGGCGGCGGCCAGACCGCCGGCGATCACCCGGGCCGGTGTGGTCGCGAGATCGAACGACGTCGTCGAGGTGATGGTGGGCAGGAAGATGCCGGTGGCCTCCATCAACGTGATGGCGATACCGACACCACTGATGATGCCGCCGGTCATGATCAGTAGCTCGAAGAACCGCGCGCACCCGGTGATGGGTGCTCCGGTGATGGCGTCCTGCACCGAGCCGACCAACGAGAGCCCGGACAGCAGCACCACGACACCGGCGGCGATGACCTGGGACGGCATCAGGTCGAGCCCGAGGGATTCCTGGTTCTGATAGACCACCGCAGCCGGGATGACGGCGATGAAACCGCCCGTCATCTGCTGGAAGAACAGTGGGGTACCGATTTTGTTGAGCAGGCGGTTGGTGCGGTCGATCACCGCGGTTGTGAGAAACGCGACGACCGCGACGAGCCAGCCACCACCGAGCAACACCGAGAGCGCGGCGGCCATCGACGACCACGCCAGTGTCGCGACCCAGCGGCGGTACGGGTGGGGTGCGGCGATGATGGCGTCGATCACCTGATGGCCTTCATCGGGGTCGATGGCCAGGTTGCGGATCTTGCGCACAAGGCGGTCCACCGCGGCGAGCCGGGTGAAGTCGAGCGAGCGGTAGTGGACGGATTTCATCGCGGTGACCGGCGGCATCGCGCCGCCGCGGGTGGCACTGACCCAGATCGTGTTGTAGGTGACGTCCACCTCACAGTTCTCGACGCCGTAGATGCTCGCCACGAATCTGACCTGTGTCTGCGTGTCGATGGCACCGGTTCCGGAGTCGAGAAGAACCGCCCCGACCTTGATCGCGAGGTCGAGGACCTCGGTGACTGCCGCGTCGTTGGTGAGGTCGACGGGCTGCCTTGGCGACACCGCCGGCTCGAACGGCTCGATCGTGTCGATCGTCGCTCGGCGACTGCCGGCGAGGCGCTTACCGAGACTCGCGATATACTCGCGCACGCAGTTTGCCTCCTTAGCTCAGTGGTAGAGCACTCGCCTTGTAAGCGAGCGGTCGTCAGTTCAATCCTGACAGGGGGCTCCGAGATTTCGACCGTCCGCAGATGCACCCCGTGTGCAGCGTAGGAGTCATTGTTGGGGGTTTCAACGTGCCTCCCGACACGCCTGAGTTCACCGCCGATTGCTAGGTTGACCGGTGCGGTCGCCGGTCGGCGCCGCACCCCGCTCCTCGGAGGTCTCTCGCGTGAAATCGCCGGTCCCTGATTACCTGCGTGAGGTCCTCGACGGCCTCGTCGACGACCGTGACGGTGCAGTCGCCGATTACATACCGGATCTCGCGAACGCGAACCCCGACGTCTTCGGTGTCGCGATGACGACGGTGGACGGCCGGACCCACGCGGCGGGCGACGACGAGGTGGAGTTCTCCATCCAGTCCATCTCGAAACCGTTCGCCTACGCCGCAGCACTCACCGACCGCGGCTTCGACACCGTGCTGAACACCGTCGGCGTCGAACCGTCGGGGGAGGCGTTCAACGAGTTGTCCCTCGAGGGCGATTCGTGTCGGCCGAAGAACCCGATGATCAACGCAGGCGCCATCGCGACCCATTTCCTGCTGCTGAAGTCTGGTGCGAGTGTGACGGACCGCGTCGATCGCGCCCTGGAGTTCTTCTCCGAGCTGGCCGATCGCACGCTGTCGATCGACGAGTCGGTGTGCCGCTCCGAACTCGACACCGCCGACCGTAATCTCTCGATCGCCCACATGCTCCGCAACTACGGCGTCATCGACGTCGACGCCCATGACGTGGTCGAGGGGTACACCAGGCAGTGCTCCATCAAGGTGACCGTCCGGGACCTCGCGGTCATGGGCGCGACCCTGGCCAACGCCGGGGTCCACCCGGTGACCGGACGCCGGGTGGTGGCCACCGATGTGGCCCGCCAGACGCTGGCGGTGATGACCGGCTGCGGTATGTACGACGCCGCGGGCCACTGGCTCACCACGGTCGGTATCCCGGCGAAAAGTGGTGTGGCAGGTGGTCTTCTGGGGGCTCTGCCCGGCCAACTCGGTATCGGGGTCGTCTCCCCGCGGCTCGACGCGCACGGCAACAGCGTGCGCGGGGTGAAAATGTTTCAGCGGATGTCGGCTGACATGGGCATGCATCTGATGGACGCCGAACCCTACGGATCCACCGTGCTGCGCAGTGTCCGCCGCGATTCCGACGAGCTCGTGTTCGAACTGCAGGGCGTCGTCCAGTTCACCGGCGCCGAGACAGTGCTCGATGCCTTGGAGCTCGACGAATCAGACGCGAATACAGTTGTTTTCGACCTGAACCGGGTCGACCGGCTCAGCGATGTCGGCAGGCGGATGGTGCTGGAGGGTATGCGCCGCGTCCGCCTCGACGGCCGCGAGGTGGTTCTCATCGACCGCGACGGTGTTTTGCCCGATGCGGACCTCGGCGACGGGACCTATCCACAGACCCGGTGAGGGCCGGGTGTGCGTCGATCAGGTCGCGGTCGGAAAAACCCTCTGCGACATGACCGGGGCGAACCAGAGCCGCGACATGTCCATCGAGTCGGTCCGTTTGGCGTCGGTCGGTACGAGGCCGTGGTCCACACCGCCGGGTGACCAGTGGTCGTGAAGGTCCTCTGCGGCGAAGATGAACGGCAGCCAGTCGGTCATCTCGTCAGCCCGGGTGAATCCGCCTGCGATCGCCCACTCGACGTTCTCGGTGCTGTAGGTGAAGAAGTGGTCGCCGTAGGTGGGGCTCACACCGTCGCCGATGAGCGCGGTCAGCACGAACCACTCCGTTGCCTCGAGCACTTCCGGGGTGGCCAGGTGCTGGGCCAGGGCGTAGTGGCTGTCGATGGAGGCCACCGCGAGTTTTTCGTCGTAGTAGACCTCTGAGTGGCTGATCTCGGGTCCCGTCCCGACGCGGGCGTGATCGGGCATGCCGAGAACGAAGTACGCGCTGCGCGGTGTCACTGCGGGTCCCATGGACGCATTGTGCACCCGAAGTGGTCTGCGCGTCGGCGGGCCGCGCGGGTCGTCGGCGGGGAGATCGCGGAACGATACGATGACGCCATGTCATCTGTGCAGATCAATGGGGATCAGGGCGGCCACACGCGGAGCGCTACAGTCCCGCCGGGAACGCTCATCTTCACCGCGGGAGCCGCGCCGATCGACGCCGACGGGCAGACGGTCTACCCGGGTGACGTGAGCAGACAGGCCGCTCAGTGCATGGCCAATCTGTCCGCAGCCGTCGAAGAGGCCGGGGCGTCGCTCGACGATGTCGTGAAGGTGACGGTGTTCGTCGCCGAGAATCTCCAGGCAGATCTGAGCGTCGCGTGGGACGTGGTGACCGAGGCGTTCGGTGCGCACAAACCGGCAGGGTCACTGCTCGGTGTGACGGTGCTGGCCTATGACGATCAGCTCGTGGAGATCGAGGCCGTGGCGGTCGTTCCCGCCTGATGGGCCGCCTGGCGATCAGTACCGAGCAGCGGCGCGCGCGTTTGCTGCGCCGTCATGGATTGGTCCCCGAGACGTATGCCCAGACGGCTGAGGGGGTCGCCGACGCGGTCGTCGGCCTGCACGCCACCACCGCCTCGACGGTGTACCTGTCGACCTGGGCCCGGATGGGATCGTTCGACATCCCCGAGCTCGATCGCGCGCTCTATGTCGACCGCACTCTCGTCAAGCAACTCGCGATGCGTCGCACCCTCTTCGTCTTCGGCAGGCCTGCCCTCGCCGACGCCGTCAGCGCGGTGGGTACGAGGGTGGCCGCCAGTGAACGCACCAACATGCTGCGCGATCTGCGGCGCAGTGACGACTTCCCCGATCCGGAAGGCTGGATCGAGACCGCGCGCGAGGCCGTCACCGGGGCTCTGACCGGCGGCAGGACCGCGTCGTCGACAGAGCTGCGCAAGGAACTGCCCGCCCTGGAGGGCGTCATCCGGCACGGTGAGGGCAAAGCCTGGTCGGGCGTCGCGGGGATGGGTCCGCGGGTCCTCAGTCACATGTGCGCCGGCGGGACCATCGTGCGGGGTCCCAACGACGGGAACTGGCTGCGGTCGCGGCCCAAGTGGTCGTCGATGACCGATTGGCTCGGTGAGCCGCTCCGGATCGACGATCCCGAGACCGGACACAGAAACCTGATCCGCCGGTACCTGCAGCGGTTCGGTCCTGCCACCGAAACCGATGTGGTGTGGTGGCTCGGGTCAACGAAAACAGCTGTGCGCACCGCCCTTTCGCAGCTCGAAGTGGTCGAGGTGGATCTCGAGGGTGGTCAGCTCGGGTACGTGCTGCCCGACGATCTCGAGCCGGTCGATGCGGTGGAACCGGCAGCGCTGGTACTTCCGGAACTGGATCCGACAGTGATGGGCTGGAAGCAGCGCGACTGGTACCTGGGGTCGCACGCTCCGCACCTGTTCGACAGAAACGGTAACGGTGGGCAGACACTCTGGTGGGACGGACGCATCGTCGGTGGCTGGTATCAGCGGGCCGACGGCTCCATCGGGACGCACTTGCTGGAGAAGGTGAACCGGGCGGCCACGAAGGCGGTGAAGGTTCGTGCGGAGGAATTGTCGGCGTGGCTGGGAGATCATCGGCCGAAACCCGGGTATCCGGCGCCGTTCCTCAAAGACTTCACTTAGTTCAGGTTCACAGGAACCTCCCAGCTTGTCGGCAGAATGTGGAGAAGTAGGTCAGGCAAGGTGGGTGGCATGAGTGATCAGGGTGCCCGCGTGCTGGTTGTCGACGACGAACCGAACATCCGCGAATTGTTGTCGGTGTCGCTGAAGTTCCAGGGCTTCGAGATCCAGACCGCTGCCGACGGGCCCGCAGCGCTTGATCGCGCACGCACCTTCCGGCCCGACGCGCTCATCCTCGACGTGATGATGCCGGGTATGGACGGGTTCGGGCTCCTGCGCCGACTGCGTGCAGACGGCGTCGAGGCGCCCGCACTGTTTCTCACCGCCCGGGATTCGTTGGAAGACAAGGTGACCGGCCTGACCATCGGCGGCGATGACTACGTCACGAAGCCGTTCAGCCTGGAAGAAGTCGTTGCACGACTGCGGGTGCTGTTGCGACGCGGTGGTTATGGTGACAAGCCGGAGCAGAGCCCACGGATCTCGTTTGCCGACATCGAACTCGACGACGACACCCATGAGGTCTGGAAGGACGGCGAACTGGTGTCGCTGTCGCCCACAGAATTCACGCTCCTGCGTTACTTCATGATCAACGCGGGCACGGTGCTGTCGAAGCCGAGGATCCTCGACCACGTGTGGAACTACGACTTCGGCGGTGAGGTCAATGTCGTCGAGTCGTACGTATCCTACCTGCGGCGCAAGGTCGACACCGGAGACAAACGCCTCATCCACACCCTGCGCGGTGTCGGCTACGTGATGCGCGAGCCCCGATGACCCAGCTTGCCGCGCCGACGCCCACATCGCCTCGGCGCGGTGTGCCACTGCGGTTTTCGCTGGTGGCCCTGACCCTCGTCCTCGTGATTCTGGGCCTGCTGGTGTCAGGGGTTGCCGTCACCTCTGCGATGAAGAACAACCTGATGGACCGCACCGACAAGTCGCTGCGAGAGGCATCGGAGAGCTTCGCACGACCGCGGGATCTGCCGCCTCAAGACATCGGATCCCCGGATGATCAGAACGGTCGTCCGCCGTCGCCGTTCTTCGTGCAGATTCACCGTGCCGACGGCACCGTCATGACGATCAACGACGTCGGAGGCGAGCCGGACCTGCGCGACCTCAGTGGTGCGGGCAGCGATCCGGTCACCGTGAACTCGGCGGATGGCGGTGAACCGAGCTGGCGGGTCATCGAGACGACCTCGCCGTTCGGCACATCGGTCGTCGCGGTGAAACTGACCGACGTCGACGACACCGTCACCCGGCTGATCTGGCTACAGGTCGGTATCGGTGCCGGAGTGATCCTGTTGGTCGGTGCGCTGGGATATCTGTTGGTACGCACCAGCTTACGGCCGCTGCAGCGGGTCGAGAACACCGCGCAGGAGATCGCGGCGGGGAATCTCGACCAGCGAGTTCCGCCTGCCGCGGCCAACACCGAGGTCGGCCATCTCGCGGCGTCGCTCAACACGATGTTGCACCAGATCCAGGGGGCGTTCGCCGCCACCGCCGCATCCGAAGAGCAGGCCCGCCGTTCCGAGGACAACATGCGCCGCTTCGTCGCCGACGCCAGCCACGAACTCCGGACCCCGCTGACCTCGATCAAGGGCTTCTCCGAGCTCTACCGCCAAGGCGCGATGACCGACGCGAACCAGGTGATGTCGCGAATCGAGACCGAAGCCGGCCGCATGGGACTGCTGGTCGAGGATCTGCTGATGCTGGCCCGACTCGACGCCCGAAGACCCCTCGAACTGGCGCCGGTCGACCTGCTCGCGCTGGCATCCGAGGTGGCGCACGGCGCCAAGGCCGCAGCGCCCGAGCGGACCGTGACGATCGATGTCTTCGACGGCCCGGGCATCCCCGAGGTGATGGGCGATGCCGGCCGTCTCGCCCAGGTGCTGAGCAACCTGATTGGCAACGCCATCCGGCACACCCCCGACGACGCCACGATCACGGTCCGGATCGGCACGGTCGATTCGGATGCGGTGATGTCGGTGACCGACACCGGCCCGGGACTGAGCGAACAGGACAGGGCCCGGGTGTTCGAACGGTTCTACCGCGCAGACGCATCGCGGCAACGCACAGAAAGTTCAGCTGGAAGCGGACTCGGGCTGTCGATCGTCGCGGCACTGGTTGCAGCTCACGGCGGCACGGTCGGGGTCGATTCCGAACCTGGCCAAGGTGCGACCTTCTGGGTGCGGCTACCGCGTGAGGCGGGTCCGCAAGATCAGGTCAGTCGCTGACGTACTGCTCGTGGCCCTGCTCGCGTAGCTTCGTGCGGATCTTGTCGGCGACCGCATCAAGCGCCGCCGGATCGGGATCCTGATCCGCGGTCGCCAGGTCGAAGGTCTCGATCTGCCACGCCGGGAACACGTGAACATGCAGGTGAGGTACTTCGAGTCCCGCGATCAGCAAACCCATCCGCGGTGCGTCGAACGCGCTCTTCACAGCCTGACCGACGGTCTGCGCGACGGTGTTGATCTTCGCGAACAACGCGGGTTCGACGCTCTCCCAGTGATCGATCTCCTGGCGCGGCACCACGAGCAGGTGCCCATCGGTGACCGGATTGATCGTCAGGAACGAGACGACGTCGTCGTCCTTCCACACAAACCGTCCGGGGATGTCTCCGTTGATTATCTTTGAGAAAACAGATGCCATAAGGCGAATCATACGGGTCAGCCTGGAAAACTATACCTCATGGCACTCTGAAACGAACATCCGATCTCCACCGAGACGAGTGTATCTGCCAGCGCAGCCAGTGTGATGAGAGATTGAGAACTCGAAGGTAACCTCATAACCTCATAGTTGTCGGGAGGGAACGCATATGGAGCCAATCGCACTGGCGTTGGGGTCAACAGCGACTAAGTGGGTCTTTCGAATGTGGATGAAGGATGAACTTCTCGCTGACTTATCAGGCGACCTTGTCGATGTCGTTCGCGGCCGAATCGGAGACGTGATGGAGGGTCGACGTGCTAGCAGGCAATTTGAACAACTCGCCGAACTTATGGCCCAACGACTTCAGCCCTTCATCGATAGCGAGTTCCAGAGCGCAGATCGTGGTGAACGAAGTGCCGCCGCGATAGCGGTCGATAAAACTCTCGAAATTAGTCTATTGGCCAATCTCGATCCAATTAGTGTCGATCTGGATGCGACTCTTCTCGAACAAGTAATCCGTTCTAACCACCCACGTGGTGCGAGCGAGGCCCTGCTCGGAGATAGTGGAACAGCGCTTTACGATCTTTTGCTCACGGAGTGCTGCAGTTACATAGTCGCCGCCTGGGGGCGGCTGCCCGACTTTGGCTCAAGGGCTGCTCGAGAAATGCTGGCGCGTAGCACGCGTCTTCTTGAGATCGGTGAGGCAGTGTTGGACCGGTTGCCGAAGACCCTCCCAGACTCCTGGGGTCGGGGGTCTGTTGACGAAATATTCGCCAGTAGATACTTAAAAGCTGTGGTTCAGAAGAATGACAAACTCCAGATCTATGGGGTTCGCGACAGCGACTATCAGGCTGCGTATTCATTGTCGGTTGCCTATATTAGTCTGTCAGCGACCATGCCCATGAAACCTAGCCAGAGTAGAATGGCAAGCAAGGCTGTATCAGGGCCAAATCCTGATGATGATTCGAGTCAACAGCGCGATTCCTCCCGTCACGACGAGGACGGCTTGCGTGTCGAGTCGGCCTTAACGGGCCACCCTCGATTAATCTTAGGTGGAAACGCAGGATCCGGCAAGACGACTCTCCTTCAATGGATCGCAGTAACGGCCAGTCAAAGTCGATTCAGCGACGAACTCGCCGGCTGGAATTCAAGCATTCCATTCCTCTTGCCGTTACGGCGGTTCGCCTTGGGGGAGCTTCCGAGGCCCGAAGAATTCGTGGGAGTAAATCATTCACCCCTTGCAGGAGTGATGCCAGAAGGATGGGTGCATCGGGTCTTGGCAGACGGCCGAGCATTAATACTAATCGATGGTCTCGACGAATTGCCTGAGAGCCAGCGCTCGAAGGCGCGTGTATGGCTGCTCGATCTAATTGACGCATATCCGGGGTCTCGATACATTGTGACTTCGAGACCGCTTGCGATCTCGCGCGACTGGGCGGCAGTTAAAGATTTCAAGTATTCTGAGCTTTTGTCGATGCAGCGAGTGGATATACGGGCGTTCGTCTCTCATTGGCATGCGGCCGCTGCGGGTTCTGTTGATTCGGACGAGGAGAAAGCTCTCGTGCGTATCGCCGAAAATAAAATGCTCGCTGCTGTGGACGATATTCAAATGGTGCGCACCCTTTGTACCTCACCACTGCTATGTGCGCTAATTTGCGCCATTCATCGGCAGAATGTGAACAAACTGCCGGAGAATCGAATGGATCTCTACGACACTGCTCTGCAAATGTTGGTTAACAATCGCGACGAAGAACGAGACATCAAGGTCCAAAGCATTTCGACACTGAGTTACATGGAGAAAAGGGCTCTGCTTTCAGACTTCGCTCTCTGGCTACACGAAAATGGTGCTGCGGACGCGGAGCTGGAACTCTACCGGCACCGGGTGGCAGGAAAGACCCGACAACTCGCGCGGCAGTCCGAACTGGAAGGTGGGCAGGTTGCGGACCTGATGCTCGCGCGAAGTGGGGTATTGAGAAGTCCGGTAGAGGGGCGCGTTGACTTCGTGCACCGGACCTTTCTCGAGTACTTGGCTGCTGCTGAGCTGGTGGATGACGAGGCCCTTGGAAAGATCGTCGAACACGCTCATCTTGACCATTGGCGTGAAGTAGTAATCATGTCGGCGGGCCACTTCAGTTCTAAGAAGCGTGAGGAACTGTTGAACAATCTTGTGCAGCGAGGGAAGCGGGAGCCGATCCACCGTCACCGCCTGTTCCTGCTCGCCGTGGCATGCCTGGAGACCTCCGCGGTCTTAAGCGAAAAGGTCCAAGAGCTGCTGGGCACTTGCTTGGACGAAGTTGTGCCTCCGGCCAACATGACCGATGCTGCCTCTGTGGCGTCAGCTGGCGCCCTCGCAGTTCCGAGGTTAAAGATTGAAAATGGTCGAGCGACGACGGTAGCCGCATGCATACGGGCGTTGTCGCTCATCGGCACAGACGATGCACTTGAGGTGCTGAAGACCTACCGCAGGGATAGACGAGTGACTGTCACCCGACAGTTGATCCGCGCTTGGGGTCAGTTCAACAGTGAGACATACGCGCGGGAAGTACTTGCCGACTCGACTCTCGATAGAGGCTTTATTAGGTTGACTGACCCAGATACCGTGCAATTTTTGTCTAGTATGCAGCACGCCAAGGCCGTTATGTTGGACTTTCCAGGTAAGTTTGACGACCTCGCGTCGATACCTGCCTCTGATGCCGCGTGGGGTCTTGATGTGTCTTGGGCTACGAAGTTGGATGACTTGGTCGATATCAAAAAGTTCCCGAATCTCGCAAGATTGTGGATGTCAAACTCGTCAGTTCGCTCCTTGTCCGGGCTCTCGGCTTGCGAGAAACTGGAGATCCTGTATCTCAGTCAATGTTCGGCGCTGTCCAATATTGACGACCTCGCTGATTTTGAACGCTTCGAGCTTATAAATTTGTACAACACCGCAATCCGCGATCTGGGGCCCCTTGGGGGAGTTGAAGTTAAGTCGTTAACGGTAGGCGGCCCTCACCTCGAGCACGTCGGCGCAGACCTAAAGGTTCAGGAGCTATCGTTGACTGTTAGTCCCAAGCTTGTTGACTTGACTAGGCTATCTGGTGTCGCTGACATGCGCACTCTTAGGATCGTAGTTCTTGGTGACAATGACGATAGCGGCGAATTATCTCTAGGCCTGCCGACAGGTCTTGAACGCCTGTCGATTTCGTCTTACATTTCCGCGGGTCGATCGGTCCGATTGTCGGGTGGCGATAATGTTGAGTCTTTATTCATATCGGCTCCAGTAAAATCTCTACCCGTAATGCCGAAACTGAGAACGCTCGCCCTGTCGACTTCCGGTAATCCATCCTGGCCGGATCTGAGCGCAACTGATTGGGGCCTATTTCCAGAACTTGTACGCGTCGATATCGCGGGGCCAGGGGCCAGTTCTTGCGTCATTCCAGGATTCTCGCGAAAGGAGGACCTGAGGTTTTCGGAGTTCAGCGCTTCGTTTACTCGGACTGAAGCTTAGGTGATACTGACGATTCGCGAATCAAGCCATTGGTAACTGGTCGGGCGGTCGAAGTGATTCTTTGATGTGTGGAATAAGTATGTTGAGTAAAGCTGGTGCCCGACTTATTTGGATTCACAGCTTCTTGACAGCCTCGTCGGAGGTGGGTGGCAGGCGCTGATTCAAGAGTGAGTGCCATGACAGCAGACACTCTCGACGATGCCCCGGCCGAGGCCCCGGCCATCATCATCGACGACACCCCCGCAGCGCCGGTGCTAGACATCGTCGTCCCGGTATTCAACGAGGAACTCGATCTCGCGCGATGCGTACGGCAACTCGCCGACTTCGTCGCTTCCTCGATGCCCTACTCGGCGCGGATCACCATCGCCGACAACGCCAGTACCGACACCACGCTTCAACTCGCCTGCACTCTCGCGGCGTCGATAGGCGAGGGTACCCGCGTCCGGGTTGCGCACCTCGACGCCAAAGGCCGCGGCCGGGCACTGAAGGCGATCTGGCAGCACAGCGACGCCCAGGTGGTCGCCTACATGGATGTCGATCTGTCGACCGACCTCAACGCGTTGCTACCCCTGGTTGCGCCGCTGGTGTCCGGACACTCCGATCTCGCCATCGGGACGCGCCTGACGCGGTCGTCGCGGGTGGTGCGCGGTCCCAAACGCGAACTCATCTCGCGGGGCTACAACCTGATGCTGCGCACCGCCATGGGCGCGAGCTTCTCCGACGCCCAATGCGGTTTCAAAGCCATCCGCGCCGACGTCGCACGGCGTCTGCTGCCGATGGTCGACGACACCGGATGGTTCTTCGACACCGAGATGCTCGTCCTCGCGCAGCGGGCCGGCCTGCGGATCGCGGAGATCCCCGTGGACTGGACAGATGATCCGGCCAGCAAGGTCGACATCGTCAAGACCGCGACCGAAGACGTCAAAGGCTGCTGGCGGGTCGGACGGGCATTGGCGACCGGACGACTACCGGTGGCGGATCTGCGGGACAGTCTCGGCCGCGGCGACACGGGGCCGCAGGTCACGGGTGTGCCACGCGGTCTGGCAGGTCAACTGGTCCGATTCTGTGTGGTCGGTGTCGCCTCGACGACCGCGTACGCGGTGCTCTACCTGGCATTGCACTCTGTCGCCGGTGCGCAGGCCGCCAATTTCCTCGCTTTGTTGATCACGGCCGTGTTCAACACCACGGCCAACCGGGCCTTCACCTTCCGGGTCCGCGGCCGGGACGACGTCGCGAAACACCAATTGCAGGGCTTCGCGATCTTCATCTTCGGGTGGGCGCTGACCGCGGGATCGCTGTTGTTGCTGCACATGTGGGCCCCGGACGCCTCCAAGCACATCGAACTCCTCGTGCTGGTGGTGGCGAACCTGATCGCCACGGTGCTGCGTTTCGTCGGATTCCGCTGGGTGTTCCGCGCCTCGCACCGTTCCGCCGCGGAGGTGCCCGCATGAGCCTCCTCATCGACAGCCCGCCAGCAAATCCGGCTCCGGGACAGCCTGATCCCGATCCGCAGTCCACCGCCCGGCCACGATGGGAGTTACCGTCGTTCGCCGCGCTCGTCGTGGCCACCGGGGTGCTCTACCTGTGGAACCTGAGCGCCAACGGTTGGGCGAACTCCTTCTATTCCGCAGCGATACAGGCGGGTTCGCAATCGTGGGAGGCGTGGTTCTTCGGATCCTCCGACGCCGCGAACTCGATCACCGTCGACAAGCCGCCGATGTCGCTGTGGATACCGGGCGTCGCAGTCCGCATCTTCGGCCTCAACTCGTGGTCGATCATCGTGCCGCAGGCACTGATGGGTGTCGCCTCCGTGGCGCTGCTCTACTGGATCGTCCGGAAACGTTTCGGCCCGGCGGCCGGTCTCATCTCGGGTGCCGCATTGGCGCTGACCCCGGTGGCCGCGCTGATGTTCCGCTTCAACAACCCCGACGCGCTGCTCGTCCTGCTGATGATCGCGGCGGTCTGGGCAACCCTGAAAGCCATTGACGACGGCCGTATCCGGTGGATGATCTTGACCGGCGTGTTCGTCGGCTTCGGTTTTCTCACCAAACAGATGCAGGTCTTCCTCGTCATCCCGCCGCTGGCGCTGACGTATATCGCCTTCGGCCCGAAGACCTGGATCAGGCGCCTCGGGCACCTCTTCGCCTCGCTCGGTGCGATGATCGTCTCGGCCGGGTGGTGGGTGCTCGCTGTCGAGCTGTGGCCCAAGGACTCGCGTCCCTACATCGGCGGTTCGCAGGAGAACTCGATCCTCGAATTGACGCTCGGATACAACGGATTCGGACGCCTCAGCGGCAACGAGACGGGCAGCGTGACACCCGGCGGTGGTGGCGGCACTGCCATGCCCGAGCAGCTGGGCGGTACCGGAACCGGTGGTTTCGCAGGCGGGCCCGGCGGCGGTATGTGGGGACAGACCGGGTGGACTCGGATGTTCGACTCCGCGCAAGGCGGTCAGATCGCCTGGCTCATCCCGGCTGCGTTCATTCTCGGTATCGCGGCAATCGGGCTGTGCGGCAGAGCAGTGCGGACCGACAGTCGACGCGCACTGCTCGTCGTGTGGGGGCTGTGGCTCGTCACGACCATGGCCGTGTTCAGCTTCATGGCAGGCATCTTCCACGCGTACTACACCGTTGCGCTCGCGCCGGCGATCGCCGGACTCGTGGGCGCCGGCGGGGTGATGTGCTGGCGGCACCGAGACCAGACTCGGGTGCGGTTCGTGCTGGCCGGCGCGACCCTTGCCACCGGCGTCATGTCGTACGTGCTGCTCGACCGGTCCGCGGACTTCCTCCCGTGGCTGCGGTACGTCGTGCTGATCGGCTCGATCGTGGCCGCTGCCGGTCTCGTGTTCTCCGGAGTGAAAAAGGCTGCGCTGCAGCGCTCCGCGGTGGTCGCTGCGCTGGCCGCCGTGGTCCTGGGCCTGGCAGGCCCGGCGGCGTACGCCATCGACACCGTGTCGTCGGCCAGGGCCGGTTCCATCCCGAGTGCGGGCCCGGCAAGTGCCGGTGGATTCGGGCCAGGGGGCGGCATGCGTATGGGAGGTCGGGGCATGACCCCTCCGGGTATGACCGGACTGCAGGGAACACCACCCGGTATGACCGGACAACAGGCAGTACCGCCCGGTATGACCGGGCAGCAAGGTATGCCGAATCAGACCGGTGCGCAGACGAATCCGACCCCGGGCTCGACCGGTCGAGGCGGTGCCCCGGACGGCCGCGGCATGGGTGGTGGGGGACTGCTGGAGGGATCCAAGCCGACCGATGAGCTGGTTGCGGTCCTGAACCAGAACGCCGACGACTTCACCTGGGTGGCGGCAGCCATCGGCTCCAACAGCGCATCGGGGTATCAATTGGCCACCGAGCGATCGGTTATGCCGATCGGCGGCTTCAATGGCAGTGACCCGTCGCCGACCCTGGCGCAGTTCCAGCAGTACGTCGCGGGCGGCGAGATCCACTATTTCATCGCCGGTGGCGGGGGGATGATGGGCGGCGGCAGCGGCACCGCGTCGGAGATCACCGCGTGGGTCGAGGCGAACTTCACCAGCACCACGGTTGGTTCGGTGACGCTCTACGATCTCAGCTGAGGAGATTGCTGATCGAAATATATCGGCGAGCCATCTCGTATGAGCACCGGTAGGTGGCGCCTTTCTTCTATCCTTCGCGAGACGAACACAGGAGAAAGGTGCCACCATGACCGAGATCCCAGTCCCCGTACAGCGCTTGATCGACGCGGCGAACGCCGGCGACACGTCGGCGTTCCTCGCCGGCTTCACCGAGGACGGTGCGGTCGACGACTGGGGCCGCACCTTCCGCGGCAGTGACGCGATCAGAGACTGGTCGGACGCGGAGTTCATCGGCAAGCAGGTCACCCTCGACATCACGACCGCCGATGTGTCGGGGCACGTGACCACGATCGTCGCGCAGGTCGGCGGCAATGGCTTCAACGGTCCGAGCACGTTCGGCTTCACCACGGCAGGCGATCGCGTCTCGCTGATGACCATCACCGGATGAGCGAGACCGAACCCGGCGGTGCGCACTCGGTGGACGGTCGGCCGGGCAGCGGGCTGGACCTCAAACACCGGCTCACGCGGATGGCCGGCCGCGACCCGCACGAGGACGGGCGGGCGGCGACAAATCTAGAACTGTTCTTCGACCTCACCTTTGTCGTCGCGTTCTCGTTTGCAGGCGTCGAGGTCGCGCATTTTGTCGCCGAAGGCCACTTCGAAACCGCGGTGCTCGGATTCATCTTCTGCACGTTCGCGGCAATCTGGGCCTGGATCAACTTCTCGTGGTTCGCCTCCGCCTTCGACACCGACGACTGGGTCTACCGGCTCACGACGATGGTGCAGATGGTCGGCGTGCTGATCTTGGCCCTGGGGATCGCGCCGGTGTTCGAATCGCTGGACCACCACGGCGGTGTCGTCGACAACCGGGTGCTGGTCCTCGGGTACGTGGTGATGCGCCTGGCCATGGTTGTGCAGTGGGTGCGGGCGGCGTCGAGCAGTCCGGACTATCGCCGCACCTGCCTGATCTATGCGGGCGGCATCACCATTGTGCAGATCGCCTGGGTGGCAGTGATTTTCCTCGACACCACCCTGTACCAGACATTGATCGTCGTCGGTCTGCTGGTGCTGTCGGAGATGGCGGTGCCCGCGATTGCCGAGACGTTCGGCAGAGAGGGAACCACTCCCTGGCACGCCCATCACATCGCCGAGCGGTACGGACTGCTCGCGATCATCACGCTCGGTGAGGGCATCGTCGGCACCGCCGCGGCGCTGCAGGCGGTGGTCCACTCGCAGGGTTGGACCGTGGAGACCGCGGTCCTCGGTCTGGCGGGCGTGGGCATCACGTTCGGCATGTGGTGGATCTACTTCGTGGTGCCCTCCGGGCAGGCTCTGCATCTGCGCCGAGGTCGATCGTTCACGTTCGGGTACTTCCACATCGTCATCTTCATGGCGATCGCGATGATGGGCGCCGGGCTGCACGTCGCCGCGCTGTACATCGAACACGAGGCGACGATCGGTGAGACCGCCGCCGTCGCGGCGGTGGTCATCCCGGTCGGGATCTATCTGGCGTGCATCTTCCTGCTCTATGGTTTCTTGCTGGGCTTTCACCGGGTGCATGTGGCCGAGGTGATCGGGATGGCCGCGATTCTCGTGGTCGCGATGGTCTGTGCTTCTGCCGGTGTCTCGGTGGTGATCTGTCTGCTCGTGGTCGCATCGGCACCCGCCCTCGGCGTCATCGTCGACGAACTCGTCGGTGCTTCTCGCCGGGCGCAGGCACTCGAAGCGCTGGAGGCGTCGGTTCGCAGTGGCGCAGTCGGGCGGTAGGGTCAGGCACGTGCGAGTACTCGTCATCGGATCGGGCGGCCGCGAACACGCCCTAGTTCTGGGCCTGCAGCGCGACCCGTCGGTCACCGACCTACATGTGGCGCCCGGCAATCCGGGTACCGCGGCGCTGGCCACCAACCACGACGTCGACATCGTCTCGTCCGATTCGGTGGTGTCGCTGGCAAAATCCGTGGCCGCCGATCTGGTGGTCATCGGGCCCGAGGTGCCGCTGGTGCTCGGGGTTGCCGATGCCCTGCGTGCCGCGGGATTCGCCACGTTCGGTCCGGGTGCCGAGGCGGCAAAGATCGAGGGATCCAAGGCGTTTGCGAAAGATGTGATGGCCGCTGCCGGTGTCCGCACCGCGCACAGTGAGATCGTCGACAACCCCGCCCACCTCGATGCCGCGCTCGATCGCTTCGGGCCGACCTGGGTGGTCAAAGACGACGGCCTGGCCGCGGGCAAAGGAGTCGTGGTCACCACCGACCGGAACGCCGCCCGCATCCACGCTGCCGATCTGCTGGAAAGCGGACACCCGGTCCTGCTCGAGTCGTTCCTCGACGGCCCGGAGGTGTCGCTCTTCTGCCTCGTCGACGGTGCGACTGTCGTCCCACTGTTGCCCGCGCAGGACCACAAGCGCGTGGGGGACGGCGACGCCGGCCCGAACACCGGCGGCATGGGTGCCTACACGCCGCTGCCGTGGCTGCCCGATGAGATGACGCAGCGGATCGTCGACGAGGTCGTCAAGCCCGTCGCCGCGGAGCTGCTTGCGCGGGAGATCCCGTTCTCGGGTCTGTTGTATGCGGGTCTGGCGATCGGGGCCGACGGCCCCGCCGTCGTCGAATTCAATTGCCGCTTCGGTGATCCCGAGACCCAGGCCGTCTTGGCCCTGCTGAGGTCGCCGCTCGGGGTCGCACTCAATGCGACGGCGTCGGGCGTGCTGGACCAGTTGCCGCCCCTGGAATGGGAAGACGGCGCAGCCGTGACCGTGGTGCTCGCCGCGGAGAACTACCCCGGTAGGCCGCGGACGGGTGACGCCATCACCGGATCCGACGCTGAGGGCGTTCTGCACGCCGGCACCGCACTCGCCGACGGTGCCGTGGTCTCCAGCGGTGGCCGCGTGCTGAGCGTCGTCGGGGTCGGTGCCGACCTTGCTGCGGCGCGCGCCCAGGCCTACGAACGGCTGGCCGGGGTCAAGCTCGCCGGATCACACTTTCGGAGCGACATCGGCCTTGCAGCGGAAGAAGGCCGGATCAGCCTGTGATTTCCTCCGACTTCAGCCCGCGAGGTTGCGGCCGAGGAACGTGATCTGCCCGGGCAGCACGCCGCGCCAGTACCGGTTTGTGTGGCCGCCCGGCGAGGTCCCGAATGCGGGGGGTGGACGTAGCCCCGCCATCCACTGCCGCGTGTACGTGAAGAACTGGTCGCTCGACCCGCATTCGATCAGCAGTGGGATCTTGGAGAACGAATCCTGTTGCCCGAACAACGAGTTGGCCTGGTAGTCGGCAGCATTGTCGAATGCCCTCGCCGGAAAGGTGGCGGGGTCGGCCCACAGGGCGGGGGAGCTGACCGCGATCGCCGCGACGCGAGGGGCGCCCAGCATCGCCCCGAGGCGCAACGCGCCGTAACCACCCATCGACCAACCGAAGAACCCGACCCGGTCGGTGCGCAACCCGAGTTCGGGGGTGCCCTCGAGCAGTGGCAGGAACTCCTCGAGCACCATCGCGCCGCCGTCGGTGCCGTCTGCGCGGGGGTGGTAATAGCTGCGGGCGGCGTCCACCGACGCCAGAGCGAACGGAGCGTTGCCGTCGGTGGCCCATTGCTGCATCAGGTTCTGCATCTCCAGCCCACCCTGGAAAGCTGCGCGCTGGTCGGTGTTCAGGGCATGGAGGACGACGACAACGGGCAGGTCGCCGGTGACGCCCGCAGGTCGGGCGACGGTCCAGTTGGTCTGGCGACCAAGCATTTTCGCCGACACGAAACTTCCGGTGAACATCTCGGCAGCACCGGTGACCGCCGGTGGGGGAGAGACGGTCTGCGACCCGGGGTCATTGGCGCGCGCAGGCTGGGGTGCGACCCGCTCCGGTTCGTCTTTGCCGCAGGCCGCCAGGATCCCGAGCGCTCCCAGGCCCAGTCCGGCACCCAGGACAGCGCGACGGCCGGTGACGGCACCTGGTGTCCGGGATTCGCCGCTGCCCCCGATGTCGGGCCCGCGGCTGCCAAAAGTACTCATTGCGGAATACACGGTACCTGCGAGCGCGCCGGCGGTCGGTGGTGCACGCGAGCGACACACCTGACGTCATCCGATCGAGGAGGCTAACTTCGAACCCATGCGGTCGCAATCAGACAGATCCGAAGTACAGATGTTCCATGTGATGGACGTGTTGGCGGCGATCGCGCAGCGCAGGGCCCGGGGGCTGGACGTCATCTCTCTGGCCGCCGGACAGCCGTCGACGCCCGCGCCCGCTCCCGTCCTGGCCGCGACGAAGTCGGCGCTCGACGCCTCTCCGCTGGGCTACACAGAATCACTCGGCATCATGCCGCTGCGCGAGGTGGTCGCTCAGCACTACACCGACACCTACGGTGTCCAGGCCGAGGCTGCCGACGTGGTCATCACGACCGGTTCGTCGGGAGCCTTCACGCTCATCTTCCTGGCGGCCTTCGATGCCGGTGACACCGTCGCGATGGCCCGGCCCGGGTACCCCGCGTACCGCAACAGCCTTGCCGCGCTCGGCTGTGAGGTCGTGGAACTCGACTGTGGCCCCCAGACGCGTTATCAACCGACCACGGCGATGCTCGACGCGCTTGATCGTCCCCCGGCCGGACTCATTGTCGCCAGTCCGGCGAACCCCACGGGCACCATCCTGGATCCGGCTGAACTCGCCGACCTCGCTCGCTGGTGCGACGCCCACGGCACCCTGCTGATCTCCGACGAGATATATCACGGGATCAGCTACGGCAGGTCCACGTCCTGCGCCTGGGAGACCTCTCGGCAGTCGGTGGTGATGGGATCGGTGTCGAAGTACTACTGCATGACCGGCTGGCGGCTGGGATGGATGCTGGTGCCGGCGCCGCTGCGGCGTGCCGTCGAGCGGCTGACGGCCAATCTCACGATCTGCCCGCCCACGATCAGCCAGCACGCCGCGGTCGCGGCGTTCAGCGCTGAATCCAAGGTCGAACTCGACGGCCACGTCCGTAGGTACGCCCGCAACCGCGAACTGCTCGTCGACGGGCTGGCGGCGCTGGGGGTCACCGATGTGGCGCCGCCCGACGGGGCCTTCTATGTGTACGCCGACCTGTCCGCGATCACCGACGACTCCCTCGGCTGGTGTGAAGGCGTGCTGGAACAGACCGGGGTCGCGATGGCGCCCGGACTAGATTTCGACACCCGTCGCGGCAACCAGACCGTGCGGATGAGCTTCGCCGGCGCGACCGACGACATCGGTGAGGCACTGAGCCGACTCGAACCGGTCTTGCGCTGAGATGTCGTCCGGATCGCCCAATAGCTGAAATCGTTTCCCAGGGTCAGATTTTCGCGGAAATGGACCCACCGCTGCGCGGCTTTGGCACCATGGCGGGGTGAGAGCAGCAACAACCCCCAAAGGAACGCGTCGGCGCGCGCGACTGATCGCCGCCGCGGGGGAACTACTGCTCGAAGGTGGATTCGACGCCGTGCGTCACCGCGCGGTCGCGGACCGCGCCCAACTGCCCCTGGCGTCGACCACGTATTACTTTGCCTCCCTTGAGGATCTGGTCGTCGAGGCGGTTGCGTTCAACTGTCGCGGCGACCATGACGCCATCGCAGAACGAGCGCACGCGCTACCCAGGCGCCGCCGGGGCGGTGAGACCACCGCCGAGGCGTTGGCCGAGGTGTTCGTGGGCGAACGGACCACCCGCGAGCGACTGACCTGCCGGTACGAGGCGATAGTCCTGTGCGCGCGTGTGCCGCGCCTGCATCAGGTACTGGTCGATCACCGTAACTCGCTACGCAACATACATTTTGAGGTTCTGGAGAAGTCCGGTCGCAGCACCGATCCGACCGGCATAGAACAGCTCATGGCGGTCGAGGACGGCGTCGTGATCGGCGCCCTTGCCGACTCCGTCGACGACCTGGTCAAGGTCACCCAGGTGGCGCTGTGCGAGGTCATCGATCAGTTGGCCCCGGTCGCCTCGGCCTGAGGTCGCGAACGACGAATTTCTCGCCCCTGTCGGCGTATCGCATAATGGGCCGGTGCCTGAATCAGAATTGCCAGTGACCAAACCGCGGGTGGCCAACGTCCTGGCCGGACGTTACGCCTCTGCTGACCTGGTGCGTCTGTGGTCCGCCGACCACAAGATCGTGCTGGAGCGGCAGCTGTGGATCGCTGTCCTCAAGGCGCAACGCGATCTGGGCGTCGACGTCCCGGACGGCGCCATCGCCGACTACGAGCGAGTCCTCGACCAGATCGATCTCGACTCGATCGCCGATCGTGAGCGAGTGACCCGACACGACGTGAAAGCCAGGATCGAGGAGTTCAACGCACTCGCCGGGCACGAGCAGATCCACAAGGGCATGACCAGTCGAGACCTGACCGAGAACGTCGAACAGCTGCAGATCCTGCGCTCCCTCGAGCACGTCCACGCGCATGGTGTCGCGACCGCAGCCCGCCTTGCCGAGCGCGCCGCACAATATTCGTCGGTGGTGATGGCAGGCCGCAGTCACAACGTCGCGGCGCAGGCGACCACCCTCGGCAAGCGATTCGCATCAGCGGCCGACGAGTTGCTCATCTCGCTCACCCGGCTGCGCGAACTCATCGCCCGGTACCCGCTGCGCGGCATCAAGGGCCCGATGGGCACCAGTCAGGACATGCTCGACCTGCTCGACGGCGACGTGGAGAAGCTGTCCGAGTTGGAAGCGAAAGTAGCTGAGCATCTCGGCTTTTCGAAGTCACTCACCTCGGTCGGGCAGGTCTACCCGCGGTCGCTCGACCACGACGTCGTCTCCGCCCTCGTGCAGGTCGCGGCAGGTCCGTCGTCGCTGGCACACACCATCCGGCTGATGGCCGGCCACGAGCTGGTGACCGAGGGCTTCCAGCCGGGTCAGGTCGGCAGCTCGGCGATGCCACACAAGATGAACACCCGCAGCTGCGAGCGCGTGAACGGGCTCCAGGTCATCCTGCGCGGATACGGATCGATGGCCGCCGAACTCGCAGGTGCACAGTGGAACGAAGGCGACGTGTTCTGCTCGGTGATCCGCCGGGTTGCCCTCCCCGACGCGTTTTTTGCCATCGACGGCTTGATGGAGACCTTCCTGACCGTCCTCGCCGAGTTCGGTGCCTACCCCGCGGTCATCGCGAAAGAACTCGATCGGTACCTGCCGTTCCTCGCGACGACAAAGGTGCTGATCGCGGCAGTTCGCGCCGGGGTCGGACGAGAAGTGGCCCACGAGGCCATCAAGGAGAACGCCGTGGCAGTGGCGCTCGCGATGCGCGAAGACGGTCGCGAACCGGACCTGCTGGACCGGCTCGCCGCAGACGACCGGCTGCCGCTGGACCGGGCCGCGCTCGACGCCGCACTGGCCGACAAATCCGCATTCATCGGTGCCGCAGAACACCAGGTCGCCGACGTTGTCGCCCAGGTCGGAGAACTGGTCAAGGCCTACCCCGACGCCGCTGGGTATGGTCCTGCCCCGATTCTGTGACTGTGTTGAATTTGCTCGCCCGCTCGCTGGGTCGTCGCGGCCCTGATCGCGTCGTCTTCCTTCCTCCTCGCATCGCTTCGCTCGCTCCTCGTCTGTCCAGACAACGCGGGGCCGCGAGACCGTGGGCGGTTCCGTCGAGCGTGCCTTTGTGACTGCCGAGCGGGCCTTTGTGACCGTTGATCGTGCCTTTGTGGCTGTCGAGCGTGCCGATCAGGGTTGACAACAGCCCAGGCGGGGCTAGTATTCAACTCATTAGTTAATAACTGATTGGTTGAATACATAGGGGACGTTGTCGTGGGTGAAGATCAGCTCAGTGCCGTGTTCGGGGCTCTCGCCGATCCCACGAGACGGGCCCTGCTGGCTCGGCTGTCCGAGGGTGAGGCGACCGTGTCGGCTCTGGCGGAGCCGTTCGACATGAGCCTGGCCGCGATCTCGAAGCATCTCAAAGTCCTCGAGCGGGCCGGCCTCATCTCGCGGGGGCGGGACGCGCAATGGCGGCCCTGCTCGCTCGAGGCCGGCCCTCTTGCCGAGGCCAGCGCATGGCTTGGCGATTACCGCCGGTTCTGGGAAAGCAGCTTCGACCGCCTCGAACAACACATCAATCGGATCACGGCATCCGGCAGCCGAGAGGAAGAACCATGACAGACACAGCAACTCGCGAGTTCACCATCGTGCGGGAGTTCTCTGCCAGGCCCGAGGTCGTGTTCGACGCCTGGGTCGACAGCGATCAGGCGTCGCAATGGATGGGTCCTGAAGGCTTCACGATGCCGCGGGACCGGATGTATGGCGAAGCTCGGCCCGGCGGTGAGTACGGGGGTGTGATGGTGGGTCCGAATGGTGAGGAGTTCGCCTCGAGGGGTGTCTATCGGGAAGTGTCCCGGCCGGACCGGCTGGTGTTCTCCTGGGGCGATCCGACCGACGCAGAATCCGTGTCGGTCTGCACGGTGACCTTCGTCGAATCCTCGCCGGGCACGACCACCATGACCTTCCACCTGCTGGCACCGGGACCGCTGAGCTCCGACGACGGCGCCAAGGGAGGCTGGGGAAGTTCGTTCGACAAGCTCCACAGGTTCGTGGAGGCGGCATCATGACGATCGACACGCTGCCGCAAGGCGACCTCGGCCTGTTGCAGTCGGCTGTCGCACAGGAACTGCTGCAGATGGACATTCCGGCTCGCCTGGCCTACACGGCGTCCGACGGAACTCCGCGGGTGCTCCCCATCAATCATTGGTGGACCGGTACCGAATTGGTGATGGCGACGTTCACCGGCGCCGCGAAGGTGCGGGCGCTGCGCAACAAACCCGCAGTGGCGATCACGATCGACACCGTGGATGCGCCGCCACACGTCTTGCTGTTGCGCGGCGACGCGGTGGTCACAGACGTCGAGGGCATCGTGCCCGAATACGAGCTCACTATGCGCCGCGGTATGCCCGCCGGTGACGCCGACGAGTACTTCGCGGGATTGCGTGCCGACGGTGCGACGATGCACCGCATCGCAGTGCAGCCCACCTGGGTGGGTGTGCTCGACTTCGAAACCCGGTTTCCGGGCGCAGCACCGTCGGCGATCAGTGGCAGCGACTAGGCCTGCTCGGCATCGGTCTTGTCTGCGTGGCCGAGGTCCCACTCCGGCGCCGCTACATTGCGTACCAGCTTCTTCAGCGTGACGATGTCAGGAAAACCTTTGTCACGCTTTCGTTCCCAGATGAGCTCGCCGTCGACGTCGATCGAGAAGACGCCCCCGGTGCCCGGGACGAGCGTGACCGACCCCAACTCGGTGCCGAAGGTGTTCAGCAATTCGGTGGCCATCCACGATGCCCGCAGAACCCAGTTGCACTGTGTGCAGTAGGTGATGGTCACGGCGGCATTGGTCTCAGCAGCGTTGGTCTCGGTCACCGGATCATTGTCGCAGTGACCCGTCCCGGTCCGGCCGTCGTAGGGCAGATCATGGCCCCGCGCGCGGTCCGACTAGCCTGAAATACATGCGTCCGAGCCTGGAATCCTACGAACACCTCGCGGCCGGCAAGGTTCGTGATCTCTATTCGATCGACGACACGACGATGCTGATGGTGGCGTCGGACCGGATCTCCGCGTTCGACCACATCCTCTCCACGCCGATACCCGACAAGGGGCGCGTGCTCACGGCGATGAGCGTCTTCTACTTCGGAGAGCTCGGGGTCCCTCATCATCTTGCGGGCGACGAGTTGGACCCGCGGATCCCCGCCGACCTCGTGGGCCGCGCGCTGGTGGTCAAGAAGCTCGACATGTTGCCCGTCGAATGTGTCGCACGCGGCTACCTCACCGGTTCGGGTCTGCTCGACTACGTCGCGACCGGATCGGTCTGCGGTATCGAACTGCCGGCCGGACTCGAGGAGTCGAGCAGACTTCCAGAGCCGATCTTCACCCCGGCCACGAAGGCGGACCTCGGATCGCACGATGAGAACGTCAGCTTCGAGGCGGTGGTGGCGACGGTCGGCGAAACGCTGGCGACCAGACTTCGGGAGCTGACCCTCGACATCTACTCTCGCGGCTCCGACCTCGCGGCGGGCAGAGGAATCATCCTCGCCGACACGAAGTTCGAGTTCGGATTGGACGACGACGGCACGGTGGTCCTCGCCGACGAGGTACTCACCCCGGACAGCTCGAGGTACTGGGACATCGACACCTACCGTCCGGGACTGGTGCAACCGAGCTTCGACAAGCAGATCGTCCGGAATTGGCTGACCAGTCCGGAGTCGGGCTGGGATCGCGCCGCCGACAATGCGCCCCCTCCGCTGCCCGACGACATCGCGCAGCGCACCCGTGATCGATACATCGAAGCGTATGAACGTATTTCAGGCCTGTCATTCGATGACTGGCCGAAGGGAGAACAGTGACAGACACCTCGCAGGCCCCCGGCGCCACGCCGCCCGCCGCGAAGAAGATCCCGTTCGAACGCACCCATCACGGTGAGACGGTGATCGACCACTACGAGTGGTTGCGGGACAAGGACGATCCCGAGGTCATCGCATTCCTCGAGCAGCAGAACGACCACACCGCGGCGCACACCGCGGACCTCGCCGGCCTGCGTGATGACATCTTCGGCGAGATCAAAAGTCGCACACAGGAAACCGACATGTCGGTGCCCACCCGCCGCGGACAGTTCTGGTACTACGCCCGGACCGAAGAGGGCAAGCAGTATCCGCTCCACGCCCGCTGCCCGATCGCCGACCCGGATGACTGGACCCCGCCGAAGGTCGAGCCGGGTCAGGAGGTCCCCGGCGAAGAAATCCTGCTCGACTCCAATGCCGAGGCAGAGGGCACCGATTTCTTCAGTCTCGGTGCGCTGTCGGTCAGTGAGGACGGCACGCTGCTGGCCTACAGCGTCGACGCGACCGGCAACGAGCGATACACCATGCGGTTCAAGAACCTCGGGACCGGCGAGCTGCTGGCCGACGAGATCGCGGACACCGCTCCGGGCGCACTCTGGTCGCTGGACGGTAACCATGTGTTCTATCAAACGGTGGACGAGGCATGGCGTCCTGATACCGTCTGGCGCCACGACCTCGGCGCCGGCACCCCCGATGTCAAGGTGTTCCACGAACCCGACGAGCAGTACTGGGTCGGTATCGGTGGCACCCGCAGCGACAAGTATCTGATGATCTCCTTGGGGTCGAAGATCACCTCCGAGGTCCGGGTACTCGACGCGGCGAACCCCACCGGTGAGTTCGAGATCGTCTGGCCGCGTGAGGAAGGTGTCGAGTACGGCGTCGAACACGCGGTCATCGACGGCCAGGACCGATTCCTGATCCTGCACAACAAGAACGCCGAGAACTTCGAGCTGCTCGACGCCCCGGTGACCGACCCGACCGACACGCGCGTGCTGGTCCCGCACGACAGCGCCGTGCGTATCGAGGACGTCGACGCGTTCGCAGGCCAGCTCGTCCTGAGCTATCGCCGCGAGGCGCTACCGCGCCTGTCGATCGCTCGGCTCGGCGAGGGTGACGTCGAGTTCGTGGAGGTCGCCTTCGACGAAGAGCTCTACTCCGCCGGCCTGGGTGCCAATCCGGAATGGGCGGCGCCGCGCCTGCGGGTCGGCTACACCAGCTTCATCAACCCGACGGAGGTCTTCGACCTGGACGTCGCGACTGACGAGCGCATCCTGCTCAAGCGTCAGACGGTCCTCGGTGACTACGACCCGTCCCACTATGAGCAGCACCGTGATTGGGCCACTGCCGCCGACGGGACCAGGATTCCGCTATCGGTGATTCGCAGGCGCGGGGAGTCCGCGGGCCCGGCTCCGACACTCCTCTACGGCTACGGCTCCTATGAGTCGAGCAACGATCCCGGGTTCTCGATCTCACGATTGTCGCTCCTCGATCGCGGTGTGGTGTTCGTGATCGCCCACATCCGCGGCGGCGGTGAGATGGGCAGGCACTGGTACGACACCGGCAAGACGTTGACGAAGAAGAACACCTTCACCGACTTCGTCTCGGCGGCTCGTCATCTGATCGATACGGGGGTCACCGATCCGGAGCACCTGGTGGGCGAGGGTGGCAGTGCGGGCGGACTGCTGATCGGCGCGGTCGCGAACCTGGCGCCCGAGTTGTTCAACGGAATCCTCGCCGTCGTGCCGTTCGTGGACCCGCTGACCTCGATCCTCGACCCCTCGTTGCCCCTCACCGTCATCGAATGGGACGAGTGGGGCAACCCGTTGGCGGACAAAGAGGTCTACGACTACATGCGGTCGTATTCGCCGTACGAGAACGTCGACAAGAAGGCCTACCCGGAGATCCTGGCGATCACATCGCTCAACGACACCCGCGTGATGTACACCGAGGCCGCGAAGTGGGTGGCTCGGTTGCAGGACAACACCACCGGCGATGCGCCCATCCTGCTCAAGACCGAGATGAAGGCCGGCCACGGCGGTGTCAGCGGCCGGTACAAACAGTGGGAGGAAGTCGCCTTCGAGTACGCCTGGGTGCTGCGGCAAACCCGCGCCATCTGAGCCCAGCGGCAAACCCAGCAGCGCCCGTCCGGAACGAACCGGGCGGGCGCTGCTGTTTGCGGCTGGGTGTTGCTAGTGCATCATCACCGGTGCGGCGGGCTTGCCGTCGGCGTCGGTGGTGCTGCGGGCAATCGCCCTGCGGGGCAAGAAGAACGCCGGGACAATGCAGAGCGCGATCAGCACAGTGGTGACGATGAAGGTCTTGCCGAACCCGTCGGCCATCGCGGTGACGTTGTCCGCTCCTCGCAGGTTGTTCACGAGGATCACAGAGATGATGGCGGTGCCCACCGAGCCGGCGGCCTGCTGGACGACGTTCATCAGGGTCGAGCCGTCAGGAACCTGCTTGTCGGACAAGGTGGCGAGCGCGGCCGACATGATCGGCATCATCGTCATACCCATGCCGAGGCCCTGGATGAAGAGCGCCACGCTGAGCAACCAGAAGGACGTGTCCGGTCCGACGAAGATGAAGAAGCTGAGTCCGGCCACGATCAGCACGATTCCGGCCATCACCAGCTTCCCGGGTCCCTGACGGTCGGTGAGCTTGCCCGACATCGGCATCGTCAGCATGGCGCCGATGCCCTGCGGGGCCAGCAGCAGACCGGTCATCAGAGTGGTTTCGCCGCGGACACCGATGTAGTACTGCGGGAACAACAGTGCCGCGCCGAGGAATGCGGCCATGAAGAACGTCATCGTCACCACTGCCCAGGAAAGCTTGCTGTTACGGAAGAGCCGCAGGTCGAGCAACGGATTCTTGGCGCGAAGGGCGTGGAACACGAAGCCGATCATCAGCAGGAGGCCGATTCCGGCCGTGATGAGGACGGACGAGTCGGCGAAGCTGCCGTGTTCGGTGCTCAGGGTGATCCCGTAGAGGAACAGCGCCAGGCCCGGGGATAGCAGCAGGAGTCCGATGAAGTCGAACGTCGGTCGGGCTGATTCGTTTTCACCGGGCAGGATGATGATCGCGTAGATGAAGGCCGCGACGCCGATCGGCACGTTGATCAGGAAGATCCAGTGCCAGCTGACGTACTCGATCAGTGCGCCACCGATGATCGGCCCCAGGATGGGTCCGAGCAGCATGGGTATACCGAGGACAGCCATCACCGAGCCGACGCGCGCGGGGCCCGCGGCCTTGGTCAGGATCATCATGCCGACGGGCATGAGCATGCCGCCACCGAGACCCTGCAACACCCGGAAGACGGTCAAAGAGGTGATGTCCCAGGCGAGTGCGCACAATACGGAACCCAGCACGAACAGCACCAGAGAGGTCAGGTAGACGTTCTTGGTGCCGAAACGGGCTGCGGCCC
This sequence comes from Williamsia soli, assembly GCF_017377795.1. Taxonomy (GTDB): domain Bacteria; phylum Actinomycetota; class Actinomycetes; order Mycobacteriales; family Mycobacteriaceae; genus Williamsia; species Williamsia soli. The sequence goes on from NZ_JAFRDR010000007.1 coordinate 266,442, forward strand.
AGCTGGAGAGCGGGATGACGGCGGCGAGCGCCAGGGTGTAGCCGGTGATCGTCCAGGCGGCACCTGCCTGGTCGGTGTCGAAGTCGGCCTGGAAGGTGTTCTGCGCCACCGACACCACAGTGGTGTCGAGGATTGCCATGATCGCGCCGAGGACGACGACGATGGCGATCTTGATCACGGCGGGATCGAGCTTGTCGCTCGCGTCCTTCGTGGTTTCGGGAGAAGTCATCAAGCTACTTTCTGCAATCGTTTAGAGAGCGTCTACTGTGCAGCCGGCGTGGCCGTCTCGAGTTCTTGTGTGAACAAAGCGCCTTCGGAACATGTCGGTGTGCTCAGGTAGTCGCCGGCCAGTATCGGCAGGAGTGCGTCGCGCAGGTTCGTGCGAAGGTCTCCGGGCAGTTGTGCGATCACTTCACGGATCAGATCTTCTCGCCGGTCGACGTTTACCGCAACTGCTTTGATGCCGGCCTCGGCGAGCGAAACCCGCTTGATCCGGCGGTCGTGGCTGTCTTCGCGTCGCAACACCAGGTCCAGATGAACCAGTTTGTCGACGGCGCGCCCGGCCGCCGCGAGCGACAGGTGGAGTTCATCGGCCAGTTCGTTGACTGACAACGCCCGCCCGTGCCTGCTGAGAATCAGCAGCGCCTTGAAGTGGGTGAAGCCGAGTTCGGTGTCGATGATGTCATTCATGGCGTCGACATCGATGGCGCACGAGAGCCTCAGCAGGAACTCGTGAACGGTGTGGAAGGTCTGCTCGACCTCGACATCTGATGACACTGTGCAACAGTAACGGCAGCGCAACTATTGATTGCACCGCAAGTAATGTGTTTTCTGTTACATCACGGGATGGGCGGCGCGATCTCAGTAGCCTGAGCAGATGACCGATACCAAGAACATCCCGCTCCGAACCCTCTCAGGCGAATCGACGAGCCTCGCAGCGTTCGCCGGACCCGTGCTGGTGGTCAACGTCGCCAGCAAGTGCGGCTTGACCCCGCAATATGCCGGTCTCGAGAAGCTTGCCAAGGACTACCGCGAACGCGGGCTGACCGTTGTGGGGGTGCCGTGTAACCAGTTCATGGGTCAGGAGCCCGGCACCGCCGAGGAGATCGAGACGTTCTGCTCCACCACGTACGGCGTCACCTTCCCGCTACTGGAGAAGACCGACGTCAACGGCGCCGATCGCCACCCGCTCTACGCCGAGCTGACCCAGGCCGAGGACGCCGAGGGAACGGCGGGGGACATCCAGTGGAACTTCGAAAAGTTCCTGCTCGACGCCGACGGTGCTGTGGTGGGCCGGTTCCGCCCACGGACGGAACCGGATTCGGCCGAGGTCGTCGGTGCCATCGAGAAGGTACTGGGCTAGAACAGGTTGCCCGGGGGCCGCAGCGCGGGCGATCGACCGCGTGATTTCGGGTGTTGTCCACTCGGACGCAACCGAATGACCATCTGACGTCGCGACACTGGGTGCCATGGCAGGTCAACTGGTCGTATCGGTGTCAGGGATCCGCGCAGAAACGCTCCCCCAGGTGCAGGCCTTCGCAACGCGACTGTCGGAGCGTTCGGTGCCGCTGTCCTATCTGGTCGCGCCGCGGCTCAAGGGCGGCTACCGCCTGGCCGAGGACGACGCGACGTGTGACTGGCTGCGCGAGCGACGGGCAGGCGACGACGCCATCGTCCTGCACGGGTACAACCAGGTCCCGAGCCGCAAGCGACGCGCTGAGTTCGCCGAACTCGGTGCGCACGAGGCCGGACTCCGTCTGCTCGCGGCCGATCGCGTTCTCGAGCACAGTGGTCTGCGGACCCGTATCTTCGCTGCTCCTCGGTGGAATGCGTCACCCGGGGCGAAGGCGGCGATGCCGATCCGTGGGTTCCGGACGAACTTGGGTTCGACGAGCATCGACAACGTGGTCACCGGCACCCAGGTCAGGGCTCGGGTTGTCGGCGTAGGCGATGGTTTCCCGGCCGAGCCGTGGTGGTGTCGTCTGCTGGTCGCGAACACTGTCCGCATCGCCCGCCGCGGTGGAGTGGTGCGACTGTCGGTGGCAGCGAAGCACCTCGATGGGTCCATCGCAGGCAAGGCAGTTCTCGACTGCATCGATCTGGCGCTGCTCCACGGCGCGGAGCCCCTGACCTATCGTGCGCTGACCCAACGGGGTCCGGCGTCGATGTCGCTGCACAGAGCCGCCTGAGGGCTCTGTGGCGGCCGGCGCCGGTCGCGAACGGGCGACCCGGGGTTTGCCGGTAGAGTGACGGCTGCAAACCGCAGCTGAATGAGGAGCGCCGAAGTGGCTCGAGTGGTAGTGGACGTCATGCCCAAAGCAGAGATCCTGGATCCGCAGGGGCAAGCCATCAGTGGTGCGCTGGGCCGGCTGGGATTCGGGGGCATCGCCGATGTACGTCAGGGCAAGCGCTTCGAACTCGAGGTAGATGACTCGGTGAGCGACGAGGCCCTCGATCGCATCGCGGCCGAGCTCCTCGCGAACACCGTGATCGAGGAGTACTCGGTCACCCGCGTCGAGAGTCCCGCATCGTGAGCAAGGCCCGTATCGGTGTCATCACCTTTCCCGGCACGCTCGACGACGTCGATGCCTCACGGGCCGTCCGGCTCGCCGGGGCCGAGGCGGTAGAACTCTGGCACGGCGATGGCGACCTCAGAGGGGTCGACGCCGTGGTGGTACCCGGTGGATTCTCCTACGGTGATTACCTTCGGGCCGGCGCCATCGCCCGATTCGCGCCCGTGATGGGTGCGCTCGTCGACGCCGCAGGGAAGGGGATGCCGATCCTCGGTATCTGCAACGGCTTTCAGGTGCTCTGCGAAGCGGGATTGCTTCCCGGTGCGCTCACCCGAAACGAGGGCCTGCACTTCCTGTGCCGTGATCAGTGGCTGCGGGTCGACTCGACCACCTCGTCGTGGAGCAGTCGCTTCGAGCCCGGTGCCGAGATTCTCATTCCCCTGAAGTCAGGCGAAGGTCGGTTCGTCGCCTCTGAAGACGTTCTCGACGAACTCGAGGGTGAAGGTCGGGTGGTGTTCCGCTACGCGGGTGACAACCCGAACGGATCGATGCGTTCCATCGCCGGAATCTCCAGCCCCAACGGCAAAGTCGTCGGATTGATGCCGCACCCAGAACACGCGACCGAAGCCTTGACCGGCCCGAGCGACGACGGCCTCGGCCTGTTCTACTCGGCCCTCGACGCGGTTCTGGCCTCGGCCTGAGAACTCCATGTTGACCACCACGGCCACCGCAGCCGGGCTCTGCTCCTTCGTCGACGCCTCGCCGTCTCCCTTCCATGTGTGCGAGAGCGTCGCGAAGCTGTTGGAGGCGGCGGGCTTTCGTGAACTGAGCGAAGGCCACCAGTGGCCGTCGACCCCGGGTCGGCACTATGTGATCCGCGGAGGGTCCATCGTCGCCTGGGACAGCAGCGGGCACGGCCGGAGTTTCCGCATCATCGGCGGTCACACCGACAGCCCCAATCTGCGGGTCAAGCAACATCCTGAATTGCGCTCGGCGGGCCTGGCGATGGTCGGACTCGAGAAGTACGGCGGCGCATGGCTCAATTCATGGCTCGACCGCGACCTGGGCATCTCCGGACGGATCGCCATCCGTGAGCCGGATGGACTGCGTCAGGAGCTGATTCGCATCGACGAGCCGGTCCTGCGGGTACCACAGCTCGCGATCCATCTGTCCGACGATCGCGGTGGGGTCTCCCTCGATCCGCAGCGGCATGTCAATGCCATCTGGGGTGTCGGTGACAAGGGCCCGAAGTTCCTGGAATGGATTGCCGCGCAGGCAGAAGTCTCTGTCGACCAGGTGCTCGGCTGGGAACTGATGACCCACGACCTGGCGCCGAGTCGCGTCGTCGGGGTCGAAGGTGACCTGATCAGCGCGCCGCGACTGGACAACCAGGGCACCTGCTACGCGGGCACCCGGGCGCTGCTCGACGCGGTCGAGGCAGGACTCGGGCCAGCGATCCCTGTACTGGCACTGTTCGACCACGAAGAGGTGGGCAGCGGTTCGGATCGCGGCGCCGCCTCCGATCTGCTCGCCACGGTTCTCGAGCGAATCGTGTTGGCAGCAGGTGGAACTCGCGAAGACTACTTCCGCTCGATGTCCATGAGTGCGTGTGCATCGGGGGATATGGCCCACGCGACGCACCCGAACTACCCAGAGCGGCACGAACCCGCGCACCAGATTGCGATCAACGGTGGCCCGGTGCTCAAGGTGAACCAGAATCTGCGGTACGCCAGCGATGCCGTGGGGGAAGCGTTGTTCGCCGACGCCGCAGACAAGGCCGGGGTTCCGCTACAGCGCTACGTCCATCGGGCGGATCTGCCGTGTGGTTCCACCATCGGACCCATCACCGCGACCCGCACCGGACTGAGCACGGTCGACGTCGGGGCCCCACAACTCGCGATGCACAGTGCTCGCGAGCTCATGGGAAGCCATGACGTCGGCATGTACGCAGCAGCCCTCGCCGCATTCCTCGCCCCGTAACCTCCGATGATGGGGCCTTTTGGCGGTCCCCACCTGGGGAAATGCTCACCAAAAGGCCCCATCATCGGGGTTGCTAGTACTGGCCGAGGTAGAAGCGTGCTCCCTGGTCGTCGAGGCATTCGGCGGAGATCGCGTAGGACTGCCGCTCGGGGCCGGTGAGAACGGTGCCGCCGCCGTCGCGGACGCGCTGCACCGCTACCTCGATGTCGTCGACGACCCACATCGGTACGGCCTTCGACGAGTCCTGACCGCCGGCCACACCGGTCATCGGATGAGTGCCCTCGACCTCCCAGCCGTCGTCGATTCGCCCGCCGCTGAACGTCCAGCCCAGCACCCGGCCGTAGAACTCGCGGAATGCCTCGCTGCTTGGCGTGTAGTGGGTCATGTACGTGAGCTCGCCGTGGCCCGTGGCATTGAGGGAAGGACGAGGATCGTCCACGGTGGGCCGGTACACCGCGAAGGCGACGCCCTGATTGTCGATGGCATCCAGAAGTTCGCCGAAGGGCAACTGCTGCAGCTCATTCGGGGTGCCACCTGCAGTGATGATGTCCCTGCGGGCCTGGTCGATGTCGTCGACCGCGTAGGCGCAGAGCATTCCCTGGTCACCAGGGTCAGAGTAGATGCCCAGCCGGTGCGAGAGGTTGGTGACCTGCCCAGTGCCGGCGTCGAACTGCCAGCCGAGCACCGATCCGTAGAAGGTGGCCGCCCTGTCCACGTCCGCGGTCCACAGCGAGCAGTATCCGAGATCGCCTCGGTGGATCTGTTCGGGTGAACTCGACGCCACGACCGGTCCGGTGAGCATCCACCGATGGCCGAAGGGGTCGACGATCACGCCGGTGCGGGTGTCATGGGCGTCGTATGGCTCGCGCTGGACCTCCGCACCACCGTCGCGAGCGGCGCGCAGAGCGGAGTCGGCGTCAGGAACGGGGAGCATCAGCGAGACCGAGACAGACTGTGGGGCGGGTCCTTTGAGTCCCAACTCGGCGAACTCGCCCGCCAGGTAGATCACGCCACCGCCGATGAGCAGCTCGGCGTGCCCGATGCTGCCGTCATCCATGAGAATGGGCTCGCCGCGCAGTTCGGCACCGAGGTGGGCGACGTACCAGTCGATCGCGGCGGCCGGATCCGCGACGGTGAGGTAGGGCAGGGCGCCGGGGTGCTCGACCACCATCGAGAGTGCAGCAGTAGAGGTTTCAGTTAGCGCATCGGTGGTCATGGTGACTCCTTCGGGTAGGTCGAGGCCGCGTTCGAGGCGGGTGCGCAGTCGGCGCGCGAAGTCGGCGTCGGGGTCTACTGGGACGTCCCCGATGGTCAGCGTGGTGAACGGATCGAAGTCGTTGTGCGCGCTCATCGCCGGCCTCCCTTCGCTGCGGACGTGGCTGGATCGGAGGGATAGGACGCGCGGAAGGCCCGCTTTGCCCTCGTGAGCAGTGCCTCGGTCGCGGTGACCGTGCGGTCGAGCAGTTCGGCGCACTGGGCGACGGTGCAATCGTCGACGTAGCGCAGGGTCAATACTGCCCGGTGGATGTCGGACAACCGAAGCAGCGTGTACTCGGCGAGCATGCGATCGAGATGTACGTCCCACTGGTCGTCGGCGGGGCCGTCCGGTACTTCTTCGACCGGAATCGGCGTGCGCTGCATGCGGCGCCAGTGGTCGGCCAGTTTGTGTCGCGCGATTCCGATGAGCCAGGGGATCGACGGATCGTGCGGATCGGTGCCCCTGGCGTGATCCATCGCCGCCAGGAACGTCTCCGATGTGAGGTCTTCGGCGAGGCCCTTGTCCCTGGTCCGGCGGATCAGGTAGCCGTACACCGCAGGCAGCGCGTCGTCGTAGATCGCCAACAACGCCGGGCCACCAGGAGGCGAGGCGCCTCCCGAGGAGTTTTCTGCTGTGCCGCTCACATACCTATCGTCGTCGGAACAGGGCATTTTCCGACGCCCGAATCCGAAATGGTTCTACGACGGGGCCAGCATGGTGAGCGTGCTGCCTTCTTCGAGCACGAGATATCCGTCCACGACCTGGGCCTGACCACCGACGATCGACCGCTGCCAGGCAATGGAACCGTCGCGGACGTCGAACGCGGTGAGTTCGCCGCCGTTGCCGAAGACGGCGATGTCGCCGCCCTGACCGACGCACGACAAGTAGTCGATGTTGGCCGCCGGATTCATCAGGTCGGGGCGGGCGAACTTGCCGAGCTGTTCACCGGAACGCAGGTCGAAGGCCGTACGGGTGGCGTTCTTGAGAGCGAAGATCACCACCGACCCGCACGGCCGGGTGTTGACCTTGGACAGTTCTGGATCGGTGATCTGCCAGAGCCGCTGCGCATCGGAGGGATCGAAGATCGCGTAGGTGCCCTGCGTCTGCATGACCTGGGCCGGCCCGGTTCCGGTGGTCACCGGGAGCACCGAGGTACCGGAGACGAGTTGCTGTTTGTCGTTGACCGAGGTGCGGGTGCCGTCGGTGCGGTACAACTCGACGCGCTGTTCGTCGGTGCTCGTGTACTGCAGCGCGACACCGGAGGGGTAGATCTCCATGTCGCACGAGTCGCAACCGATCCGGTCGGCACCTGTTGCGGGGTCGATGATGTGCTTGGAACCGTCGGAGGCGCTGATGGCGACGACGTCGTCTCGGACCTCGACCTTGGCCGCGGCAGCGAACGTCCGAGCCCAGACCTGACGTCCGTCCGGTTCGTTGCGGCTGACCTGGTAGCCCGAATCGTTCACCCGTAAGAAGTCCGGACCGAATCCCGTCACCGCCCTGGTGTTCTTGATGTCGGATCGTTCGCGGAGTTCACCGGAGGTGAGATCGGTGAGATAGAAGCCATCGGGCCGATCGGTGAGGCTCAGTGCGCACCCCAGCTCTCCTTGCCCGTTGATCGAGCACGAGCCCAGCCCGGCGTCGATGGGTACATCCCACAGGCGTTCGCCGCTTCGGCGATCGATGGCGAGATACGTCGTACCGAGACCCGACGGATACGCGATCAACCAGATGTCACCATGAGTTCCGGCGACGACGGGGGTCGCGCCTTCGCCGTACGTGCGCATGTCGGTGAGGTCCAGGCTCCACTGTTCGGCGGGCTCGCCCTGATAGGAGCGGAGTTGGCCGTTCGCGAAGTCGCCGGATGTCGTCGCGGAGGTTCCCATCGAGAGAACGAGTCCGACACTGATCACCATCGCGATCGAGAGGGTCAGTACTACGATCCCTATCCCGGGTCCGGACCGGCCTTTGAGCATGCCGTCCATCCAACCACGGGGGACACGCCCCGAACTCGGCCGGCACGGTCGGTCAGAGCAGACGTTCGAGGAGAAACTGGACGACCGTTTAGTCTGACCATGTGTCAAGCAATGTTGTGGGGCGTCTGCTCGGAGACGCCATGACCGTCCCGCTTCGGGTGGGAGGCATGCTGGGCGTGCGTGCCAAGCCGGGCCCACGGGCCCTTCGGGTCGATCCCGGCGTCGAGAACCCTGCGCCCGCGCTCACCGAGCACGACCGGCGCAAGGTGGCGTACAACTTCTTCTCCGGCATACCGTTCGAACTCCGCAATCCCGGCGGCGATCTGCCCGGCGCGAATGAGTGGCATCGCGAACCGTCGGCTGACCATCCACATCCTGTGATCCTGGTACACGGCACCGGCGGTGGCGCCCAGACGAATTGGGGCACCTACGTGCCACTGCTCGCCAATGAGGGCTTCTCGGTGTTCTCGTTGACCTACGGTGCGATCGCCGGGGTGCCGTGGCCGTTGTCGGCCATCGGCGGAATGGCCAAGATCGAAGACAGTGCCAAAGAGTTCGGCGTGTTCGTGGAGCGGGTGCTCGAGGCGACGGGGGCATCTCAGGTCGACGTGGTGGGGCACTCGCAGGGGACGTTGATGCCGAACTACTGGGCGAAGTTTCTCGGTGGAGCGAACCTGATCCGCAAGTACGTGTCGTTGGCGCCGATGTGGCAGGGCACCTCGGCGTTTTCCGGGGTGATGCACCGCATCAATCTGCCGCTCGGCCTCGACCCCACCCGCATCCTGCCGTGCTACTCGGCCGCCCAGATGATGTCGGGATCGGAGTTCATCGCCGAGATGCATGCCGACGGGGGTCCGTACGTTCCCGGCATCGAGTACATCAACATCTCCACCCGGTACGACGAGTTCGTGGCGCCGTACACCAGCGGGCAACTGCCCGGTGGCTCCGATGTCGCCGTCACCAACATTGTTGTGCAGGAGAATTGTTCACATGATTACAGTGATCACCTGGCCATCTGTGGATCGCAGCGGGCCGCGCTGCATGTGCTGAACGCACTCGATGACCGAGCAGATCCGAGGGATGTCCCATGCATGTTCGTTCCGCCGTTCTTCGGCTCCTGACCCTGCCGACGCTCGCGCTGCTGACGCTGACCGCGCTGCCGGCCGTCGCGGGTGCGCAGCCGGTGAGCCATGACTTCTTCGACGGTGCCCGAGCTGAGGTGACGAACCCCGGAGGCTCGTTTCCCGGGTCCAACGACTTCGGCTGCAGCCCATCGGCGGACCACCCCAATCCTGTTGTGCTGGTGCACGGTACCGGCGGAAATCGTCAGACCAACTGGGCGACGATGATCCCGGCGTTGCGGAACGAGGGATACTGCGTGTTCGCGCTGACGTACGGCACGTTGCCCGGAACCGTCTGGCCGGTCAGCGGTTTCGGGGGCTTGACCCGGATGGAGGACAGCGCGGACCAGCTCGGCTCATTCATCGCGCGGGTACGCCAGGAGACAGGAGCTGCGCAGGTCGATCTGATCGGTCATTCGGAGGGCACCCTGATGCCGACCTACTACCTCAAATATCTCGGGGGAGCGCAGTACGTCGATCGCTACATCTCCCTGGCCCCCTATTGGAAGGGCCAGGATCAGGCCGCATACCTGCAGCTGGAGGCGATGGCCGAGGCGCTCGGATTCGACCCGGATCAGGTCTTGCCGTGTCCGGAATGCGGGCAGGAGAACTATGGCAGTCCGTTCATGCAGAAGATCAATTCCGGTGGCTCGCCCTATGTTCCGGGTATCGCCTACACCAATGTGATGACGAGGTACGACGGCATCGTCGAGCCGTGGACCGACGGGTTCGTGCCCGGCCCCGACACGATCAACATCGTGCTGCAGGACACCTGCGCGGCAGACCGGTCAGATCATCTGTCGATCGTGTCCTCGCCGCGATCGGTGGCCGTTGTGCTGGGTGCCCTGGATCCGGCACACCCGCCGCCGGTGCCCTGCGTTCCGGTGGCTCCTGGGCTCGGGTTGTAGGGGTTACCCGGCCAGGGAGCGCCGGTAGTCGCGGGGGCTGACCCCACGCACGCGTTTGAAGGCGGCGCTCAATGCGAATGCGCTGCTGTATCCCACCTGCCGCGCAACGGTTTCCAACGTGACATTGCCGGTTGCGAGAAGATCCGCCGCCATCGACAGCCGCCAGTTGGTGAGATAGGCCATCGGGGGTTCGCCGACCAGGTCGGTGAACCGGCGGGCCAATCCGGCGCGCGACACCGCGCACTGCGCCGCCAGTCCGGCGACCGTCCACGGTTGCCCGGGATTGTGATGGATCAGCGACAACGCGTGACCCACAACCGGATCTGACTCGGCGGCAATCCATTTCGGGCCCACGGAGTCAGGTCGGGAGAACCAGTTGCGGAGTGTGTCGATCAGGACGAGGTCGAGAATCCGGTCGAGCATCACCTCCTGTCCGGGTGCGTCGCGGTCGATCTCGGCCGACAGCAGCGATATCAGGGGATTGTTGTTGTTCGGCAATGTGATCAGTCGAGGAAGTGCTGCGAGCAGGCGTGCAGACACTTCGCCGGCCGCGCCGTAGGTTCCCACGAGCGACACGGACTCGCCGTCTTTGCTGTTGCCCCAACTGCGCACACCGAGGCTCAGCTCCTCGACGAGGTCCACACCGTCGAGACTGGTGCAGTTCTGGTCGCGATCGATGATCGCCGTCGGCGCGCATTCGTCTCCGACCGCGTACGGCTCCGGCCCGCGCACGACGGCGACATCGCCGGGCCGCACGGTCACCTGCTCACCGTCGTCGAAACGAATGGTGTTCGTCCCGTTGACCGTGACCACGACCGTCAACGGCGCCTCGTCCTCGATACGCAGCGACCAGGGCGAAGCCATCACCAAGCGCAGGAGGAACGCATCCTTCGCACGAGGGCCGTTCAGCACGCTTCCCAGGACATCCATGTAGACGATTGAACATGAAAGTGAGCGGAGAAGCTATGGATAAGCTCAAAGCGGGCCGCTGTACTGGGAACCATGACGAACACAGCAACTCGCCAGCAACGTCCCATCACCGTCATCGGCGCGACCGGCAAGACCGGTCGACGCGTAGTCGATCGTCTGCGGCAACTCGATCTGCCGGTCCGATCGGCGAGTAGGTCGTCCGAGGTCGTCTTCGATTGGAGCGACGCCGCGACCTGGTCTCCCGCTCTTCACGGCTCCGGCGCGGTCTACGTGACCTACCAGCCTGATCTGATCGTGCCTCGGTCCGCCGCCGACATGACCGCCTTCGTCGAAACAGCTCGCGAAGCCGGTGTCGACCGCCTGGTGCTGCTGTCCGGGCGGGGCGAACCCGAGGCGCAGGCCTGCGAGGACATCGTGTTGGGATCGGGCATCCCGTCAACCGCGCTGCGCTGCAGCTGGTTCGCGCAGAACTTCAGCGAAGCCTTCCTCGCCGATGGTGTCAACGAAGGCGCCGTGGTGCTCCCGGTCGGGGCAGTGGGGGAGCCGTTCCTCGATGCCGACGACATCGCCGACGCCGCGGTGGAGGCGTTGACCGGTGACGGGCATGGCGGCCGGGTCTACGAGCTGACCGGGCCGCGACTTCTGACGTTCGCGGAGGCGACGGCGGAGGTCGGTCGCGAACTCGGCCGCGACATCGCGTTCGTCGAGGTGGGCCTCGCCGAGTATCGGGCCGGCATGGCTGAGGCCGGTGTGCCCGACGAACACGCCGAGATGGTGATCGCCCTATTCGGTACCCTGTTCGATGGTCGGAACTCGCAGATCACATCGGGAGTGCGGGAACTGCTCGGACGGGAGCCGACCGATTTCGTCACCGTCATCAAAAAGGCGGCGTCGCAGGGCGTCTGGTCATGACCGGACTACGAGAGTTGGCCCTGGTGCTCGGCATCGTCTCGGTCGGCCTGATCGCCGGACTGTTCGCCTCATTCGCCTATGCCGTCATGCCGGGGCTCGGCCAGACCGATGACAAGAGCTTAATCGCCTCGATGCAACGCATCAACGTCGTCATCGTGAACCCGGTGTTCCTGCTGCTGTTCTTCGGCGGGCTGGGTTTCACCGTCGCGGCCGCGGTTCTCTACCGCGATCACCGAATGTTCTGGTGGATCGTGGCGGGTGCTGTTCTCTACGGGCTGGGTCTGGTGATCACGATGGCGTTCAACATCCCGTTGAACAACAGGCTCGAGGCGGCGGGGGAACCTGACCGGATCGGCGACCTCCGCGCTGTACGTGACGTTTTCGAGGCCTCCTGGGTCCGATGGAACATCGTGCGAGCGGTGGTCCACGCCGCGGCCTTCGCCGTCCTGGTGGTCGGGGCCGTGACCCGCTGATCTCCTCCACCCGTTTTTGCGCCACCCACCGGAAATAAACGGTGGGCGGCGCAAATTTGGGTGGGTGCGTGGGCTGGCCCGCTCACTCGCTCGCTGGGTGGGCTGGCTCGCCCGCTCGCTGGGTCGGCTGTCACGCCCCACCCGTTTTTGTATGGGCCACCGGAAATAGCCGGTGGACGGAACGAATTCAGGTGGAGGATGACGCCGGCGCGGAGATCTGGACGACCGCGTCCGCCACCGCATCCGGGTTATCCAGGGACACAAAGGTTCTGGCCCCCGGAACCTCGGTGAACGTCGCGTTCGGGAACTGCGCCGCCAGCCGCCGGCCGAGCTCGGGCTTGAAGCTCTTGTCGGCCATGCCCCAGACCAGTGTCACCGGCTTGTCGAACGAGCCCAGCCGACGGGTGACAGCGTCGAGCTCGGCGGGCTTGATGTTCGCGAACAGTCGCGTGATGTCGCGTCGGATCTCGGCCGACTCCTGGGCGGGGGCGACCCACGACGCGGTGGGGTCGGGGTCGGGGTCGTTAGCCAGGAGCCCGAACCCCAGCGGCGAGTGACGCAGGGCCTGGAATTTCATGAGCTTCATCGACGGCTTCAGGACTCCGGGCAGCTTGAGGAGCTTGAAGATGACGTCGAAGGGGAACGGCGGGAAGGTGTCGAAGGCGTCGCAGTTCGTGAGAACCAGCCGGCCTACGTGCTCGGGGTGGGCGTCGATCGTGAACTGACACAAGGCGCCGCCGGTGTCGTTGCCGACCAGGGTCGCGTCATGCAGATCGAGGCCAACGATGAGCTCGCGGATCAGGCCGGCAATCGTGGTCGGACTGAGTTCTGCGTCCGGCTTCATCGGGATGCGATGTGAGCCGAGCGGCAGTGTCGGGAGGTAGCACCGGTAGCCCTGTGCCGCCAGCAGCTCGGCGGGCTTTCGCCACAACTCGGCGTCGACGAGTGCGCCGTGGATGAACAGGACGGGTGGTTTCTCGGAGTGGTCGGGTCCGGCGGTGCGGTACTCGATCGTCCCCAGCGTTGTCTCGATCGTGGCCATGACGGGTAACCTCCGTGAGTCACTTACGTACACCTAGCATGGAAGTTACATACAGCCTGCATGGAAGTCAATCGTCGAACCCAGGCCGACCGCACCGCCGCCACGCGTGGGGCGTTGATCAAGGCCGCCCGCACCCTGTTCGCCGATCAGGGCTTCAGTGCCGTCGGAACCCAGGCGATCGCTGGGGAGGCCGGCGTGACCAGGGGGGCGCTCTACCATCAGTTCGCCGACAAGGCCCAGCTCTTCATGGCGGTCTTCGAGGAGATCGAGGAGGAGCTGCTGGGCCAGATCGGGTCGGCCATGACCGAGGCGGCCCTCACCGACCCGATTGCTGCGCTCGAGGTGGGCGCGAAGAGATGGCTCGAGCTCTGTGCGGATCCGCAGGTCCACCGGATCGTCCTGATCGAGGCGCCCGCGGTACTCGGCTGGGATCAGTGGCGTGAGATCGGGCAGCGATACGCCCTCGGAATGGTCGAGGCACTGATCGCGCAGGCCGTCGTCGCCGGCGCCGTACCCGACCAACCGGTGCGGCCGCTTGCCCACGTCATGATCGGTGCCATCGACGAGGCTGCGCTGTATGTGTCCCGGTCCGATGAACCGGAGAATGCGCGTGCGGAAATGCTCGATGTCATCCGGCGGCTGATTCGGGCCATCACGATCGAATTGTGAGCCCGCGTTCGCTGACGGCGTATCCGGAGGTGAAACACCCTTTCGAGCTGCGACGTTGACAGATTGTGGCCTGATGACCGCAGTGCTCTCACGCCGGCTCACCGGCACATCTGAGGTGCCGGTGACCTGGGCGCATTACAGTGGGAGCCAAGGCTGTCGCGGTGGCGAATCGGTTCACCGTCGACAAAGGCCAACCCTGGGAAAGATTGCAGCCCGTCGACCAGTCAGACTGGTGGACGAAGCCGTAGATCAACCCCAGAAAACGATCGACCCTAGAAACGTAAGGGAGAACAATGTTCGAACGGTTCACCGACCGCGCTCGTCGGGTTGTCGTCCTGGCCCAAGAAGAAGCGCGGATGCTCAATCACAACTACATCGGCACCGAGCACATCCTGCTCGGGCTGATCCACGAGGGTGAAGGCGTCGCCGCCAAGTCCCTCGAGTCGTTGGGAATTTCCCTCGAAGGTGTGCGCAGCCAGGTCGAAGAGATCATCGGCCAGGGCCAGCAGGCACCCTCGGGACACATCCCCTTCACCCCCCGGGCCAAGAAGGTACTCGAGCTCTCACTGCGCGAGGCCCTCCAGCTCGGCCACAACTACATCGGTACCGAGCACATCCTGCTCGGCCTCATCCGTGAGGGCGAGGGTGTTGCAGCCCAGGTGCTGGTCAAGCTCGGCGCCGACCTCAACCGGGTGCGCCAGCAGGTCATCCAGCTGCTGTCGGGTTACCAGGGCAAGGAGCCCCAGGAAGCCGGCACCGGCGGACGCAGCACGGAGGCCGGCACCCCGTCGACGTCGCTCGTGCTCGACCAGTTCGGTCGCAACCTCACCGCTGCGGCCGCCGACGGCAAGCTCGATCCGGTCATCGGCCGTGAGAAGGAAATCGAGCGCGTGATGCAGGTGCTCAGCCGGCGCACCAAGAACAACCCGGTGCTGATCGGTGAGCCCGGCGTCGGTAAGACCGCCGTCGTGGAGGGCCTGGCCCAGGCGATCGTGAACGGGAACGTTCCCGAGACCCTCAAGGACAAGCAGCTCTACACCCTCGACCTCGGTTCGCTGGTCGCAGGCAGCCGCTACCGCGGTGACTTCGAAGAGCGCCTCAAGAAGGTGCTCAAGGAGATCAACACCCGCGGCGACATCATCCTGTTCATCGACGAGCTGCACACACTCGTCGGTGCAGGTGCTGCCGAAGGTGCCATCGACGCCGCGAGCATCCTCAAGCCCAAGCTGGCCCGCGGTGAGCTCCAGACCATCGGTGCCACCACCCTCGACGAGTACCGCAAGTACATCGAGAAGGACGCCGCACTCGAGCGCCGCTTCCAGCCGGTCCAGGTCGGCGAGCCCAGCGTCGAGCACACGATCCAGATCCTCAAGGGTCTGCGCGATCGCTACGAGTCGCATCACCGCGTCTCGATCACCGACGGCGCGCTGACCGCGGCCGCCACCCTGGCCGACCGCTACATCAACGACCGGTTCCTGCCGGACAAGGCGATCGACCTGATCGACGAAGCCGGCGCCCGGATGCGTATCCGCCGGATGACCGCACCACCAGATCTGCGCGAGTTCGACGACAAGATCGCCGACGCCCGCAAAGAGAAGGAATCGGCGATCGACGCCCAGGACTTCGAGAAGGCCGCGAACCTGCGCGACAAGGAGAAGCAGCTCGTCACCGAGCGCGCCGAGCGTGAAAAGCAGTGGCGCAGTGGCGACATGGACATCGTCGCCGAGGTCGATGACAACGAGATCGCCGAGGTTCTGGGTAACTGGACCGGCATCCCCGTCTTCAAGCTCACCGAAGAGGAGACCACGCGTCTGCTCCGTATGGAGGAGGAGCTGCACAAGCGGATCATCGGGCAGACCGAGGCCGTCAAGGCAGTGTCGAAGGCGATCCGCCGTACCCGCGCCGGTCTGAAGGACCCCAAGCGCCCGTCCGGTTCGTTCATCTTCGCCGGCCCGTCCGGTGTCGGTAAGACCGAGCTCTCCAAGGCCCTTGCCAACTTCCTCTTCGGCGAGGACGACGCGCTCATCCAGATCGACATGGGTGAGTTCCACGACCGCTTCACCGCGTCGCGGCTCTTCGGTGCCCCTCCCGGCTACGTGGGTTACGAAGAGGGCGGCCAGCTCACCGAGAAGGTGCGCCGCAAGCCGTTCTCCGTAGTCCTGTTCGACGAGATCGAGAAGGCCCACCAGGAGATCTACAACACGCTCCTGCAGGTCCTCGAAGACGGCCGTCTCACCGACGGTCAGGGTCGTACGGTCGACTTCAAGAACACTGTGCTGATCTTCACCTCGAACCTCGGTACCGGTGACATCTCGAAGGCCGTGGGTCTGGGCTTCTCGCAGTCGAATGCGGAGGGCTCGAACTACGAGCGGATGAAGCAGAAGGTCAACGACGAGCTCAAGAAGCACTTCCGGCCCGAGTTCCTGAACCGTATCGACGACGTCATCGTGTTCCACCAGCTCACGAAGGACGAGATCATCAAGATGGTCGATCTCATGATCGCCCGCGTCGAGACACAGTTGCGGAACAAGGACATGGCTCTCGAGCTGACCGACAAGGCCAAGAGCCTGCTCGCGAAGCGCGGATTCGATCCGGTCCTGGGTGCGCGGCCACTGCGTCGCACCATCCAGCGCGAGATCGAAGATCAGCTGTCCGAGAAGATCCTGTTCAACGAGATCGGTGCCGGCGAGATCATCCTCGTCGACGTCGAGAACTGGGACGGCGAGGGCGAAGGCGAAGACGCCAAGTTCACCTTCAAGGGTTCGAAGAAGCCGATCGCGCTTCCCGACACCCCGGTGGAACTCGCCAAGACCGGTGACTCCGACTAGGAACAACTGAGACACAAGGGGCGCAACCACGAAAGTGGTTGCGCCCCTTGTGCTTGTATCGAGCGGGTCAGTCTTTGACGTCGGGATCCTGATCGCGGCCGGCGAGCAGCAGGGTGATCGTGAGCTCGAGCCGGTTGGTGACGTCGGTCGCGGACGCCCGGCGGGTCAGCCACTGCACGAGATTCGACATCCAGACGTCGGACACCACGCGCGCGATCTTCAGATCGAGCTCGGTGGGTTCGCCTTCGACCATGGCGTTGGCCAGGAGCCGGTCGATGATCAGCGCGACCTTGTCGACCTCGGCCGACGCGGAGGCATCGGCGAACATGAATGCCCGCGTCATCGCCTCGGTCAGCAGCGGATCACGTTGCATCGCAAGGGTGATCATGTCCAGCACGTGGCGCAGCCGTTCCAGGGCCGTGTTGCCGCGCAGCCTGGTCTTGTCCGCCCGGCTCTCGACCGCCTCGAACTCTCGGGCGAGCGCGGTGACGAGGAGATGAACCTTGGACGGGAAATACCGATAGAGGGTTCCCACTGCGACGTCGGCGCGGTCGGCCACGGCGCGCATCTGCACGGCGTCATAACCGCCCTTGGACGCCAGGGCGAGTGTCGCATCGAGTATGCGGCGGCGGCGTTCACGCTGGGCGCTGGACCCGAGGTCCACGTCGGACCCGACGGCCACGTCGCTGGCCGAGTTGCCGGCCGGAATCGGGCTAGCCATCGGGGCGTCCCCACTTTCTCATCTGTCGGTTTGTCGATCTCTCGTCGAGCAGGTCGCTCGTCCACCCCACGTTAATCGCTGGCAGCGAAAACGCGACTTTCTGGACTCTGCGACACGGTCCCCTTCATTCTGCCCCGGCAGACGTGCAATATTAGAACAGGTTCTACCACGCACCGACAACCTCGAGCAGGCAAGGAAAGACTTCCGTGACTCTTGCTACCACCCCAGAACATACCGCCGTCGCCGACGCAATTGGTCAGTGGTCAAAAAAGGTGTCTGTCATCACGACGGCGCGGGCCGGTGAGCCGGGATCGGACGTGGCCGCCGAACCCTGGCCTGCGCTGTTCCGGGAATTGGCAGAGCTGGGCGTGTTCGCGGCCGCAGTACCCGAACAGAAGGGCGGGATGGACGCGCAGTTCGTCGATCTCGCGGTGATGCTTGAGCAGACCGGTCACGACCTGGTTCCAGGCCCGGTGGCCGGCACCGCGCTGAGCGCCCTGCTCACGGCTGTCTCGGGCGCGCCGAACGAGAACGCGTTACTCGCTCAACTGATCGCGGGCGAGGTCGGTGCGGCGGTGGCGACCTCCGTCCTGGCCGGGGCCGTCGCGCCGGGCGCGGTGGAGGCCGGCCGCGGGGTCTTGTCGGCATCCGGCGACCTCGGT
The DNA here is from genome assembly GCF_017377795.1 of Williamsia soli. GTDB lineage: Bacteria > Actinomycetota > Actinomycetes > Mycobacteriales > Mycobacteriaceae > Williamsia > Williamsia soli. The sequence goes on from NZ_JAFRDR010000007.1 coordinate 284,435, forward strand.
CTGGTGGCCGGATACTCACCCGACGTCGCGCTACTCGCGCCGATCGACATCGCCGGTGGTCATCGCTGGGTTCTGCTCGAGCCGGGAACCGCCGGGATCGAGTCCGAACCGGTCGATGCCCTCGACTTCTCGATGGCGCTGTCCCGGGTCCGGCTGGACGATGTGGTGATCCCGGCGCACGACGTCCTGCACGTCTCCGACGCGTTCGTCCGGGCCGCGATCATCGCCGTCATCGCAGCACAGGCGGCGGGCGTCGCGCGCTGGACCCTGGACACCGCTGTCGAGTACGCGAAGGTACGCGAGCAATTCGGGGCGCCCATCGGCAGCTTCCAGGCAGTCAAACACATCTGTGCGGAGATGCTCTGCCGGAGCGAGCAGGTCGGTGCCGCGGCCTGGGACCTCGCGTCCGCAGTCGACGACCTCACCGAGGCCGACGGGCCTGCCCGCACCGGCGCCGCCGACCAGGTCGAGATCAGCGCCGCAGTCGCGGCAGTGGCTGTCTCGGACATGGTGGTCGCGAACGCAAAAGACTGCATCCAGATCCTCGGCGGCATCGGGTTCACGTTCGAACACGACGCCCACCTTTATCTGCGACGGGCGCTGGCCTGGCAGGCGCAGCTCGGAACCCCCGAGCGGTGGCACGCACGGGTGGCCGAGCTCAATCGGAACGGTGTGCGGCGCACCCTGCGGGTCGATCTGTCGGGAGCCGAGGGGCAGCGCCGAGAGGTCCGCGCAGAGGCCGAGACCATCGCGGCCGCCGACGATCAGCGGAAGGCGCTGGCCGCGAGCGGATACCTGACGCCACACTGGCCGGCGCCGTACGGGCTCGGCGCCGACCCGACCAGTCAGGTGCTGATCGACGAAGAACTCGATCGCGCCGGGGTGCGCAGACCCGATCTGGTGATCGCCGGATGGGCCATCCCGACGATCATCGAACACGGCACCGACCACCAGCGTGAGCGTTTCGTCCGGCCGACCCTCGATGGTGAGGTCATGTGGTGCCAGCTGTTCTCCGAGCCCGGCGCCGGCTCCGACCTGGCGGCCCTGCGCACCAAGGCCACCCGCGTCGACGGCGGCTGGACCCTGCAGGGACAGAAGGTGTGGACCTCGCATGCGCACGACGCCGACTGGGCCATCTGCCTGGCCCGGACGGATCCCGAGGCGCCGAAGCACAAAGGCATCTCGTATTTTCTGGTCGACATGCGGTCGGACGGGATCGAGACCCGTCCGCTGCGGGAGATCACCGGCCGGGCCCTGTTCAACGAGGTGTTCCTCGACGACGTGTTCGTCCCGGACGACTGCCTGGTCGGTGAGCTGAACAACGGCTGGCGGCTGGCCCGCACCACCCTCGCCAACGAGCGTGTGGCGATGGGTGGATCGGCGCTCGGCAAGGAGATGGAAGCGCTGCTCGAGCAGATCGACGGCGTCGAACTGACCGGATCACAGCTCGAGACGCTCGGTGAACTCATCTCTCAGGCTCAACTCGGTCAGGTGCTCGACTTCCGGTCCGTGCTGAGCTCGATCAACGGGACCGATCCGGGGGCAGCCTCGAGCGTGCGGAAGCTGATCGGCGTCCGGCACCGCCAGGCAGTGCCCGAGTTCGCGCAGCAACTCCACGGTGTCGACGGGTTGGCGCAGTCGGCGGCTTCGCAAGATTTTCTCTTGAACAGGTGCCTGTCGATCGCAGGTGGTACCACCCAGATCCTCGCCACCGCCGCCGCCGAACGGCTCCTGGGATTGCCTCGCTGAGGGGTCCCAATCTCTGATACAACTAGAACAGGTTCTAATTCGCTGAAGAGGTGTAAATAGTGGACTTCACGCGCGACTCCACAGCTGAAACTGTGAGTGATGTCATCGACTCCGTCCTGCAACGTCACGAGTCGATCTGGGATGCGGCGCTTGCCGACGTCGGTGGCTTCGAGACCCCGCTGTGGGCATCGCTTGCCGAGTCGGGGCTGTTGGCACTGCCGCTGCCCGAGGCGTCCGGGGGCGACGACGTCGCGGTGGGCGGGCTGATCCCGATCCCCACGGCCCTGGGTCATGCCGCCGCGGTGACGCCTGCGATCGGAACGTTGATCGCTGGTCTGGCGCCCTTGGCGCAGCGTGCGCCCGAGTTGGCGGTGGATCTGGGGGCGAAGGTCCAGGCGGGTGGCTGGCTGGCGACGGCGGTCAGCGAACCGGGGTCGGCCCTGACAGATACTCCGCACACCTCGGTCTCGGGCGGCACTCTCTCCGGTGTCAAGACCGGCGTACTGCACGCCGAGGGCGCCTCCGCGATTCTCGTCTCCGCTGATGTCGGCGTCGTGGTGGTTCCCGCCGACGCCCCCGGCGTTCGGATCACCCGCACCACGTCGTCGTCAGGCTGGGGGGAGTACGCCGTGGTGTTCACCGACGTTGCTGCGGACACCATCATCGACGGCGACCCGACCTGGCTCGAGCAGCATCACAGTCTGGGCCTGGCCGCCTACGCCGACGGACTGATCGCGGGCGCCATGAAGCTCACGGCTACCCACGTGTCCGAACGCATCCAGTTCGACAAGCCGATCGGCACCTTCCAAGCCGTACAGCAACAACTCGCCGACATCTACGTCGTGGCCCGGTCGATGACTTTGGCGACCACGTCCGCGGGCTGGCGGCTCGCCGAGGGGCTCGACGCCGGAACTGATCTGGCGCTCTCCGGCTACTGGCTGGCTCAGGAGATCCCGGCGACCATGCGGACGATGATCCACCTGCATGGTGGCGTCGGAGTGGACCTCACGTACCCACTGCACCGCTACTTTTCCATCGCCAAGGACCTGGCCCGGCTCGTCGGTGGACCCACCGGCCGGCTCGACGCCCTGGCGCAACAGGTTGAGGCAGGAGCGTAGAAGATGTTCATCGATCTGACCCCCGAACAGCGGGCTCTGAAAATGGAGCTGCGCGAGTATTTTTCGAATCTGGTGTCGCCGGAGGACGCGGTCACGATGCTCACCGAGCGGCATGGCCCGACCTATCGCAAGGTCATCCGGCAGATGGGCAGCGACGGCTGGCTCGGAGTCGGTTGGCCAAAAGAGTACGGCGGCAGAGGGTTCGGCCAGATAGAGCAGCAGATCTTCGTCAACGAGGCAGCGCGTGCCGACATCCCGCTGCCCGCGGTGACACTGCAAACGGTCGGGCCGACGTTGCAGGCCTACGGCACCGACGAACAGAAGCAACGCTTCCTTCCCGATATCCTCGCCGGCGAGGTCCACTTCGCCATCGGTTACACCGAACCCGATGCGGGGACCGACCTCGCCTCGCTCAAGACCAGTGCAGTGCGACACGGCGACGAATACATCGTCAACGGCCAGAAGATCTTCACCACCGGCGGTCACGACGCGGATTATGTCTGGCTGGCGGTCCGCACCGACAAGGATGTCGCGAAACACAAGGGCATCTCGATGCTCATCGTCGACACCAAGGATCCCGGCTACAGCTGGACCCCCATCATCACCGCCGACCGAGCTCACCATGTGAACGCCACGTATTACTCGGACGTCCGCGTCCCGGCGGGCATGGTCGTGGGCGAGGTGAACGGTGGATGGCGCCTGATCACCACGCAGCTCAACCACGAACGCGTGATGCTCGGGCCGGCCGGTCGGCTCGACGGACTGCTGGCCCGCATCACCGACTGGGCGAATCGGCCGGGGCCGGACGGCACGGTACCGGGCAAACACACGGACGTGCGCCGGGCGCTGGCCGAACTGCACGCCTACTACCGGATCAACGAGCTGCTGAACTGGCAGGTCGCTTCCGGTGGCGACTCCATCTCCATGGCCGACGCGGCCGCGACCAAGGTGTTTGCCACCGAACGACTGCAGCACGTACACAGGTTGATCGACGAGATCCTGGGCCGTCATGGCGACTTCTCGGACCCCGCGACGGCAGAGCTCGCCGACTGGTTCGACGTGCAGGCCAAGCGCAACGTCGTCATCACTTTCGGCGGCGGCGTGAACGAGGTCATGCGAGAGATGATCGCGACCGCAGGCCTCGGTCTTCCCAGGGGTAAACGATGAGCGACGGCCGGGCCGCGATCCTGGCGGCCACCGACGAGGTGCGCGCGGCGGGTACGAGTGCTCCGCAAGCCGGGCGCGACCCGATCAACACCCCGATGATCAACAACTGGGTCGAGGCGATCGGAGACACCAACCCCATCTACGTCGACCCCGATGCCGCCCGCTCCGCCGGATATGACGATGTGGTCGCACCGCCGGCGATGGCGCAGGTCTGGACCATGCGCGGCCTGAACGGCGTTCGCGCCGCCGATGATCCGCTGGGTCAGGTGACAGAGATCCTCGATGCGGCCGGATACTCGTCGGTGGTCGCGACCAACTGCGACTCCACCTATCACCGGTACACCACGCCCGGCGAAGAGGTGACCATCGAAGCCGCGCTCACCGATGTCGTCGGGCCCAAACAGACCGCGCTGGGCGAGGGGTGGTTCTTCACCACCAAGAACATCTGGAAGGTCGGTGACGAAGTCGTCGCCGAAATGGATTTTCGCATCCTGAAGTTCCGGCCGACTGAGAAGGCCGCCAAGCCGGATTCGTCAGGCGGCGAGGTGATCTCGTCACTCGGAGTCGCAACCGACGATGTGGACCCGACGAAGATGATGCGTCCCACACCGTCCCTCGACACGTTGTTCTTCTGGGATGGGGTCCGCGAACACGAGCTCCGGATCCAGCAGGTCGAGGACGGATCGCTGCGGCACCCGCCGGTCCCGGCGCTGTGGAAACCGAAGGGGGAGAGCACCGACTACGTGGTGTCCTCGGGCCGTGGCACCGTCTACAGCTATGTGGTGCACCATGCTCCGCAGGTACCGGGCCGCACACTCCCGTTCGTCATCGCCCTGGTGGAACTCGACGAAGGGGTGCGGTTGCTCGGTGAACTCCGCGGGATCGATCCGGCGCAGGTCATCGTCGGCCTGCCCGTCCAGGTCGAGTTTCTCGATTTCCCGGCCGACGGGTCCGCACGCACCGAGGCGTGGACGTTGTACTCGTGGCAACCGGCAGGAGAGCTTTCATGACCGTTCCCGTGACACCCCCGGAAGCCGTTGTCGGGACCGAACTCCCACAACTCACCGTCACCGCGACACCGACTTTCGTGGTGTCGACCGCGTTGGCCACCAGGGACTTCCAGGACGTCCATCATGACCGCGACCTTGCACACAGCAAGGGGTCGAAGGACATCTTCGTCAACATCCTGACCGACACCGGCCTGGTTCAGCGGTACATCACCGACTGGGCGGGTCAGCGAGCCCAGATCCGTTCGATCAAACTCCGGCTCGGAGTCCCCTGGTACGCCTACGACACGTTGACCCTCACGGGCACGGTGTCTGAGGTGGACGGCGATCTCGTGACCGTCGAGGTGATCGGTAAGGACAGTCTCGGAAACCACGTCACGTCGGTGGTGACGCTGGTGATGGATCACACCGTCGCTGGAGTATCCGGGTCCAGAAGTGAAGCAGGAGTGGCACAGTGAGTGGATTGTCCGGCAAGGCGGCCATCGCCGGGATCGGCGCCACCGACTTCTCGAAGAACTCCGGGCGCAGCGAGCTCCGTCTCGCGGCCGAGGCGGTGACGGCTGCCGTCGCCGACGCCGGCCTGACACCTGCAGACGTCGACGGACTGGTGTCGTTCACCATGGACACCAACACCGAGATCGCAGTCGCCAGGGCGTCCGGCATCGGAGAGCTGACGTACTTCTCCCGCATCCACTACGGCGGCGGCGCAGCATGTTCCACTGTGCAACAGGCCGCCATGGCAGTGGCCACCGGTGTGGCCGACGTCGTGGTCGCCTATCGCGCATTCAATGAGCGATCCGGTATGCGGTTCGGTCAGGTCAACACCTCACTGGTGGCACAGGACAACTCCTCGGGGACCGACAATGCGTTCAGCTATCCGCACGGGCTGAGTACTCCCGCCGCCTTCGTGGCCATGGTGGCCCAGCGATACATGCACGAATACGGCGCCACCAGCGAAGATTTCGGGCGCATCTCGGTCGTCGACCGCAAGCATGCCGCCGTCAACCCGGAAGCGTTCTTCTACGGCAAACCGATCACGCTCGAAGATCATCAGAATTCCCGGTACATCGCAGAGCCGCTCCATCTCCTCGATTGCTGCCAGGAATCCGACGGTGGCGTCGCATTCGTGATCGTGTCGGCAGAACGGGCCAAAGAGCTGCCGCACACCCCAGCGATCATCGCCGGGGCCGCGTCCGGCAGCGGTGAAGATCAATACATCATGACCAGCTACTACCGCGACGATCTGGCCGGATTGCCCGAGATGGGACTCGTCGGCCGGCAACTGTGGCAGCAGTCGGGCCTCGGACCCGATGATGTCGATCTCGCGATCCTGTACGACCACTTCACGCCGTACACCCTGATGCAACTCGAGCAACTCGGGTTCTGCGGGCGCGGTGAAGCGAAAGATTTCGTCCGCGAACCGGGAGCTCTCGAGGTGGGCGGGCGACTACCGCTCAACACCCACGGTGGTCAACTGGGTGAGGCGTACATCCATGGCATGAACGGCATCGCCGAAGCCGTCCGGCAACTTCGCGGAAAATCGGTCAACCAGGTCCCGGGGGCACGTAAAGTCGTGGTCACCGCCGGAACCGGGGTTCCCACAAGTGGTTTGGTTCTCACGGCTTAGGAGCTTCGCATGGCGTTCAATCTTGCTGACGTGTTCGAAACTGTCGTGGATTCGGTCCCCGACACCATCGCGCTGACGTATGAGGGTGTCGACCACAGCTACCACCAGCTGGAGGTGGAGGCGAACAGGGTCGCGCACATGCTGACCGCCGCCGGGATCGGCGCCGGCGACCACGTCTCCCTGTTCCTCAAGAACAGCGTGGAACACGTGGACACCATCTTGGGAGTCATCAAGATCCGTGCGGTACCCATCAACATCAACTACCGCTACACCCCGGCAGAGCTCCTGTACATCTTCGAGAACTCCGATTCGGTGGCGATCGTCGTCGAAGAGGCCGAGCACCAGGACAACCTCGCTCAGATCGTCGCCTCGATCCCCACCTTGCGAACCATTTTCGTGATCGGCGACATCACCGAGGGGCTCGCTGCGGCGGCCGCTGACTCCGGCGTCACGGTGCAGCCCTTCGATCCGTCCGGATACTCAGACGAGCGCGACTTCGAACCCCGCACCGGCGACGAACTGTGGGTTCTCTACACCGGCGGGACCACCGGTTATCCCAAGGGGGTCATGTGGCGTCACGACGACTTCTTCCACAAGCCGTTGTCCGGTGGAAACCCCTATGACGAGAACCCACGGAAGGACCTCGCCGAAGTCGGCGCGGCGGCAAAGGAATTCCCGGGTCTGTCATTCCTGATCGCGGCGCCGTTGATGCACGGGGCGGCCCTCTACTCGCTGTTCACCTTCCTGACGCTCGGTGCCCGCCTGGTACTGATGCGCGGATTCGACCCGGAGAAGGTCGTCCGATCGATCGAAGCCGACAAGGTCAACGTGGTGCTCATCGTGGGTGATGGCATGGGCTCGCCGCTCGCCGACGCCATGGAGAAGTTGAAGGATGAGGTAGATCTTTCCACCCTGTTCTCGATCACCTCGGGCGGCGCGATCTGGTCGGTGGGAGTACGTGAGCGGATGCTGGCGGTCAAGCCGGATCTGGTGCTGCGGGACAACTTCGGTGCTTCGGAGACGGGCAATGACGGCGCGTTCGAGGTGCGCGAAGATGGCACTCTGGCGATGCCGCCTTCGTCGAAGATGTCGGTGCTCGACGAGAAACTCAACGTGATCCCACCGGGATCCGAGGACGTGGGGATGATCGCGCGGATCGGCCGGGTGCCGTTGGGCTACTACCGCGACGAGGAGAAGTCTGCGCGCACCTTTCCGCAGCTCGCGGACGGCACCAGGGTCGCGGTGCTCGGCGACATGGGACTGGTCGAGGCCGACGGCACGATCGTGTTCCTCGGTCGAGGGTCCCAGTGCATCAACACCGGAGGCGAGAAGGTGTACGCCGAAGAGGTCGAGGCGTGTCTGCACGCCCATCCCGCGGTGGCAGATGCGCTGGTGGTGCCGTCGCCGGACGAACGGATGGGGCAGAAGGTCTCGGCGGTCGTCGCGATCCGCCCAGGTGTCCCCGAACCCGGACTCGACGAGATCCAGGCACACTGCCGAACGATGCTCGCGGGGTACAAGATTCCTCGTCTCCTCGTCATCGTCGACGAGATCAAGCGGACGCCTGCCGGTAAAGCGGATTACAAGTGGGCGAAGCAGGCAGCACTCGACGCGGCGGGCGCGCCGGCCTAGCTCCGTGCGGAGTCGGCAACCCTGTCGGGTTCCGCCACGGGTTCCATCCGATTGGGGGCAAAGATTGCCAGCAGTACTGCGGCCACGATACTGAGGGCGCCGAGTGTGATGGACGCCGTGTTCATGGGACCGATGAAAGCATCCTTCGCGCCGTCGGCGATACTGTTCGCTAGCTCTGGCTGTCCCGGAGCAAGCCGCTCGGCGACTTGAAGTGCCTCTGCCAGGGTATTGGTGATGTGTTCCTTGATGCTGCCGGCGGCGGCCGCCACCTCCTGTGCCTGCCCAAGTTGGCCCGCGGATTCCAGCTGGGCTGCGGTCTGCCGCAGCTCGGCCTGGGCGGTATCTGCGGTGGCGCTCACGTCGCGGGTGTAGCCGGAGGCCAGAAGGCTTCCCGCGATGGCGATTCCGATCGCCGACCCGAGTTCGCGTGAGGTGTCGTTGATCGCGGAACCGACCCCTTGATTGTCCGCCGGGGTATTGACCATGATCGCAGTCGTCGACGGTGCTGTAGCGATACCCAGGCCCAGAGCAAAGACGATGAGGCAGACTGCGACGGTCCAGTATTCCGAGTGGTGAATCAGACCGATCAGCATCACGCCGACGCCCATCACGAACATTCCGGCCGCCAAAATGATTCGCAGATTGACCTTCACCGCTATCCAATTGCCGATCAGCGAGCAGACCATGACGACTATGACCATCGGGAACAGCGCGACTGCCGATTTGAGTGGCGAGTAACCGAATACCAGTTGGAGATATTGCAACAACACCAAGAACAACCCGAACGCCGCCATGAACTGCACGGCCACGCTGAATGAGCCTGCAGCGAACGCACGGTTTCTGAACAGCCTCACGTCGAGCAACGGCTCGGGGCGATGAAGCTGCGAATACCAGAAGAGTGCGACGAGACCGATGCCGGCAACAAAAGCGATCAGGGTCAGTGGATCGAACCACCCGCGATGGGGTGATTCGATGAGCGCAAACACCAGCAGAGCGACGGCCAGCGCTGAGGTCGCCGACCCCCACCAGTCGAATCGCGGGGAGGTCGAATCTCTCGACGTTGCGATGGTGCAGGACAATGCGGCGGTGGCCGCGGCTGCGATGGCGAATGTCAGAAAGATGGAATGCCAACTGAAGAATTCCAGTAAGACGCCGGTGACAAAGAATCCTGCGATGCCTCCGACGCCCGCAACACCCGCCCAGATGCTTACCGCAAGGGGTCGTTTGGCGTCTGGTACACCGGACGTGATCAACGACAGCGTTGCGGGCATCACGAAGGCCGCACCTACCCCTGTCAAGCATCGGGCGGCGATGAATTGGGTGGGGTCAGACACCCAAATCGGGAGTAACGAACCTATCGCGAACACGACAAGTCCGCCGATGAGTACTTCTCGACGTCCGAACCGGTCGCCGATGGCACCGGCAGGGAGCAGCAGTGCGGCAAGTGTGAGCGTGTATCCGTCGATCAGCCATGTCACCTGATTCGAATTCGCCTGAACTGCAGGCGCAATATCCGGGATGGCCGTATTGAGGGACGCCATCGCCGCGATGACCATGCTGACCGCCACACATGCGACAAAGATGAGCCAGACAGTCCGAAATCCGATTTTGTCGTTTGGTGATGCCCCCACCGTTGATTCCATTTATCCAACCTAGCCAGAACACCCGGCTGACATCGGGACTTCGCGTTGTGTAACCGTTATCACTACGTACGGTGTGGCTTCCACAGTATCTCTGCCTCTTGTGTCACATTAGTCACACTGGTAACTGAAATCGCCATGTTGCTGGTATGGCCGAGCCAACCGGACCGGCCGCACTCGGACGAGAGGGAATCCGATGGCCGCATCTCAGGTCAACGATGTCTCCGCAGTCAAACTCCGCCTATGGCGGGTACTCACGATGCTGGCTTCGCTCGTGGCCGTCATCGTCGGACTCGTCGCAATATTCATGAGCGCCGCCTGAGGCCTCGCTCGCACAACTGCGCCCCCTCGCGAGGTTTCACGAGATAGAGCAGATTGCTGAGCGAGGTCCCAGCTGCCCATCTCTACTTCTTGGTGAGCACTACGTTCCCGAGGGCCGGAGCGTCCTCGCGGTCTGCGACCGACACCGAGATCAGGTATCGGTTGCCGTCGTCCCACACCTTGATACGTAGCGTTTCACCGGGAAACACGACCCCGGCAAACTTTGCGCCGTAGCTTGCGACGCGTTCGACGTCGCCGTCGAGGAGTTGATCGATCAGCGTGCGGAGCACGATCCCGTAGGTACCCAGCCCATGCAGGATCGGCCGCGGAAATCCGGCCTTCTCTGCGAACGCGGGGTCGGAGTGCAACGGATTGCGGTCTCCACACAGTCGGTACAGCAGTGCCTGCTGCGGAAGGGTCTTCTCTTCGATGACGTGATCGGGTTCGCGGTCGGGATAGGTGATCTTGTCAGAGGTGCCGCGTTCACCTCCGAAACCGCCTGCGCCCTTGCAGAAGATGGATGACCGGGCAGTCCACAGCGGCTCGCCTGCTTCGTCCACCGTGACGAACTCTTCGACGATGACCGCGGCCGAACCCTTGTCCTGCAATTCGACGATCGTCGTGGTGGTGGTCGCCGTACCCGCCGCCGGAATCGGTTTGTGCACCTGCACTTCCTGCGCCCCGTGCACCACCGAGCCCAGGTCGATCTCGATACCCGGCTTGGATACCTTCGGTGGCTCGGTCTCGTGGAAGTGGGCAGCGACCGTGGCGAAGGCGGGAAGAACCTTCGGCCGCTGGTCGTCGAGGTAGGCCAGTCCGGCGGCGTTCAGCGGGTCGGACCCCGCACCCACGGCGAGGTTGTAGAGCGCGACGTCGGAGGCATTCCAGCTGAAGGTCTCCTTGGCCACCACGGCGCCGAGGGCGACGGCGGGATCGATCGGCATCAGCCTGCCTTCTCTTCGGTGGCGCGGGCCCTCTGCGCATTGGTCGCAATGTCCAGGGCGGCAAGGTATCCGAACACCATGGCAGGTCCGATGGTGGCTCCTGGCCCGGCATAGGTGTGGCCCATCACCGGCGAGCTGGTGTTGCCGGCGGCATACAGACCGTCGATCACGGAGCCGTCCGCCCGCAGCGCCCGGCCTGCCGCATCGGTGTTGATGCCGCCCTTGGTGCCCAGATCGCCCGGCACCATCTTCACCGCATAGAACGGTCCCTTCTTCAGGGGCCCAAGGCTCGGATTGGGCTTGTTGGTGATGTCGCCGTAGTAGTGGTCGTACTGGCTCACGCCGCGCCCGAAATCTTCGTCCTTGCCTGCAGCGGCGAAGGCGTTGAATCGCTCTGCGGTCTGAGTCAAACCGTCTGCCGGAACGCCGATCTTTTCCGCGAGGTCGGCGAGACTGTCTGCCTTCGTGATCACACCGGACTTGAACCATTTGCCCGGCAACGGCTGTCGGCCAGAGACCGACGCGAACATGTACCGATTGCGGTAGGTCTGGTCGAAGACGAGCCAACAGGGCAGGTTTTCGCCAGGGCCCTCACCCTGCCCGAACTCGCCACCGTACATCTGGTGGACGGCCTCGACATAGGGCAGCGACTCGTTCATGAATCGCCGGCCGCGATCGTTGATCATGAAACTGCCTGGCAGGGCCCGCTCGGACAGCGCGAACCACGGGCCGCGCGGCAGCGGAATCGTCGGCCCCCACCACGCGTCTTCCATGTAACTCACTCCCGCACCGATCTTCAGGCCCGCATTGATGCCGTCACCGGTGTTGGACTCGGCGCCCGTGGTCCACTGCGAACCGATGGGCTCGCGTTGGTACTTGTGGCGCATCTCGTCGTTGTGCTCGAATCCGCCGCAAGCCAGGACCACACCTTGGCGGGCGCGCAGCGTCTTCGTCTGTCCGTCGGATTCGACGACGACGCCGACGACCCGGCCACCTTCGGTGACGAGATCCACGAGGGGCGTGTTCAAGCGCAACGGGATTCCGGCCTGACGTACCCCCAGGAGCAGCTCGCCCATCAGGGCGGCCCCCATGGCGATGAGCTTCTTGCCGGTGAGCTTCGCCCAGATAAAACGCGATCCGACCTTCACCGCACGCAGCGGGCCTTTCCAGTGCCGTAGGCCGGTGCTCAGCCAGCGGTAGTCCGACTGCATCACGACCACGTTCAGCGGAGACTTCGTGTACGGCGGGTGCAGCGTCTTGAAGTCGTCGCCGAGCTTGCGGGAATCGAACGGCTTCGGCTCGCACGAACGCCCGCCCACGCGACCTCCCGGAGCCTCCGGATAGTAGTCCGAGTAGTTTTTGACCCACTCGAGTTCGAGCTTCGAGTGCTCCGTAAGAAATGCCAGCGCCTCGGGTCCGCGGTCGATGTAGGCGTCGATTCGTTCTGGGGCGACACCGTCGCCGACGATCGAGCGCACGTACGTCCGCGCGGCGTCGGGATCGTCTTTCACGCCGTCGCGCTGGAGCACCTGGTTGTTCGGGATCCACACGCCGCCGCCGGAGCGGGAGGTCGACCCGCCCCAGTACGCGGATTTCTCGATGATCACGGTGTCGAGGCCATGTGCCGCGGCGGTGATCGCCGTGCTCATCCCGGCGCCACCGGCACCGACCACGATCACATCGAAGGTCTCGTCCACCGAGGTCTGCCCCGATCCGGTCTGTCCAGATCCAGTGTGGTCCGAACTGGTCATCAATTACCCCTTTGCGCCGAAAACGTCTCTCAAGCCGGCCGACTTCTACCGACAAGGTAGAACACGTTATAAAGTGACTCACTAGGCAGGCTATACCAGCCTGGAAGGCGTTGGCGAGTGCCTGATGTACGGCAAAACAGAAACATGTTCCAGTTCGCTGGGCCCGGCAGGAGAGCGAGGCAGACCATGACGATCACCGACCAGCAGCGTCACCAGATCGCCGACGAACTGGCCAGGGCGGAGGCGACGGCAGTGGCCATCGACCCGCCGGTAGTTGCGTTTCCCGACATCGACGCCACCGACGCCTATGAGATCCAGTTGATCAACATTCGCAAGCGCCTTGATGCCGGGGCAAGAGTCGCAGGCCACAAGGTCGGGCTCGCCTCGGAGGCGATGCAGAAGATGATGGGCGTCGATGAGCCCGACTACGGCCATCTGCTCGATGTGATGGAGTACCACGAGCACACCCCCATCGATGCCACGAAGTTCTGTTTTCCGCGGGTGGAGGTGGAAGTCGGCTTCATCCTGGGCGCGGACCTGCCCGGCGCGGGATGCACCAACGACGACGTGATCGCAGCGGTCGAGTGGGTGGTGCCGTCGATCGAGTTGATCGATTCCCGGATCAGGGACTGGAAGATCTCGCTGCCCGACACGATCGCTGACAACGCGTCGTCATGTGGCTGGGTGCTGGGGGAGCAGCGGGTGAAGATCGCTGACATCGACACCGGGAACATCGACGCGACACTGCATCGCAACGGGGAATTGATCGCCGAGGGCAACTCGAGCGCGGTCCTGGGACACCCGCTCACGGCTGTGTCGTGGCTGGCACGCAAGGTCGAGAGCTTCGGGGTGCGCTTGCGCAAAGGCGACGTGATCCTGCCGGGGACGGCGACGCGCGCGATCGACATCCGATCGGGCGACCACTTCGTGGCCGACTTCGTCGGCTTGGGCAGTGTCACTCTCGACTTCACCTGAGCCCGAACTCTGGTTTTCACACTTTCACAACTTTTACGTCAGGAGCATCCAGTGTCAGACAAGGTCACCGCCGCGATCATCGGGTCGGGCAACATCGGTACAGATCTGATGTACAAATTGGCGCGGTCAGAGGTCATCGAGCCGCGGTGGATGGTCGGCATCGATGCCGATTCCGAAGGCATGAAGCGGGCCGCCGACCGCGGACTGATCACCATGGCCGGCGGCGCCGACGAACTGCTCGCGTCCACGGAGAAGCCCGACCTCATCTTCGAGGCCACGTCGGCCTATGTGCACCGCGAATACGCACCGAAGTACGAGGCCGCGGGCATCACCGCCATCGATCTCACCCCGGCCGCGGTGGGTCCGGCCGTCGTGCCGCCCGCGAACCTGCGCGAGCACCTCGACGCACCCAACACGAACATGATCACCTGTGGTGGTCAGGCGACGATTCCGATGGTGCACGCCGTGTCATCGGTTGTCCCGGTGGTGTACGCGGAGATCGTCGCCTCGGTGTCGTCGGAGTCCGCAGGCCCGGGCACACGCGCCAACATCGACGAGTTCACCAAGACCACCTCCCGCGGGATCGAGACGATCGGTGGTGCCGATCGCGGTAAGGCGATCATCATCTTGAATCCGGCTGATCCGCCGATGATCATGCGCGACACCATCTTCTGCGCCATCCCGGAGGACGCGGACATCGATGCGATCGCCGACGCGATCCACCGGCGGGAGAAGGAGATCCAGGAGTACGTACCCGGATACCGGCTGCTGCAGGATCCGCAGTTCGACCCGCCCAGTGTCGGCAACGGCGGCATGGCCAGGGTGTCGATCTTCGTGGAGGTCGAGGGCGCCGGGGACTTCCTGCCGCCTTACGCCGGCAACCTCGACATCATGACCGCCGCCGCCACCAAGGTCGGCGAAGAGATCGCCAAGCAGAAGCTCGCAGCGAAGGTAGGTGTGTGACATGTTCGCCAACTCAGCCGATGTGATGGCCGGTGCTCGCAAGTACAGCGACAACCTGGACATCCGCATCACAGATTCGTCCCTGCGCGACGGCAGCCATCACAAGCGGCACCAGTTCACCGAGCAGGAGGTTCGCGACATCGTCGGCGCCCTCGACGGAGCCGGCGTGCCGGTGATCGAGGTGACCCACGGTGATGGTCTGGGCGGCTCGTCGTTCAACTACGGCTTTTCCAAAACCCCTGAGCAGCAGCTGATCAAGGCGGCGGTGGAGACCGCGACGTCGGCGAAGATCGCGTTCTTGATGTTGCCCGGACTGGGGATCAAGGACGACATCCGGGCCGCGCAGGACAACGGAGCCCAGATCTGCCGGATCGCGACGCATTGCACCGAGGCCGACGTGTCAATCCAGCACTTCGGGCTGGCCCGCGAACTCGGTCTGGAGACCGTGGGGTTCTTGATGATGTCGCATAGTCAGCCGCCGGAGGTGCTGGCCAAGCAGGCCCGGATCATGGCCGATGCCGGATGTCAGTGCGTCTATGTCGTCGATTCGGCCGGAGCTCTTGTCCTCGAGCAGGTCTCGGACCGGGTGGCTGCGCTCAAAGCCGAGCTCGGCGACGATGCGCAGATCGGCTTCCACGGCCACGAGAACCTCGACATCGCCGTCGCCAATTCCGTTGCGGCGGTGCGGGCCGGAGCGCAACAGATCGACGGATCGGTGCGTCGATTCGGCGCAGGCGCGGGCAATACGCCGGTCGAGGCGTTTGTGGGGGTCTGCGACAAGCTCGGCATCAGCACTGGCATCGATTTCATGAAGATCGCCGACGCCGCCCAGGACGTCGTGCGGCCGGTGATGCCCACCGAATGCCTCGTCGACCGGCCGGCGATGATGATGGGTTATGCGGGCTGCTACAGCTCCTTCCTCAAACACGCTGAGGGCCACGCTGAGAAATACGGGGTGTCGGCGGCGGAGATCTTGTTGGAGGCCGGCAGCCGGAAGCTCGTCGGTGGCCAGGAGGACCAGCTCATCGACATCGCCCTCGAACTGAAGAAAAAGCAGGACGCCAACGCGGGAGTGTGACGCCTGAACGGGTGGCTCGGGTTACCATTTGTCCGAATTGACGACTCGGATGCGAGTCGGACTCCACGCGAGGTGATCGGTGAGGGCCCATGACGTACGACCGGTCGCGTGTCGATTCCGGCGGTTGGCAGTCTGCGGGGACGACCTCGAGGCGCAGGTCACGCACGGTGCCCGCGGCGAGAGATGATGGCGGCCGCCCGACGACGGGCGGTGGTTTGTTCGCATCGGCGTCCGGCGATTCGCGGTTGCGCTTCGTCGGTCTGCTGCTCGCCGCAGCGGGTGTGCTCGTTGTTGTCTGTAGTTTTCTGACCTGGGCGAGCGCCTCGGACGACGAGTTGAGCTTGTCGGTGACCGGGATGGGTTCGGTGTCGTTCGAGGCGTCGGAGGCGCGCGCTCAGGCTTTGGGTGGGTCCGCTGACGTGGCGGCCGAACTCGACCAGCGCAGCAAGTCACCGGGAATCTTCACGGCGCTGATGGGTGCACTGCTGGTAGGCGCAGCGATACCACTGGTGCTGGGCCGCTATCCCGGACTCGGAGCCGCGGCAGGCAGCATCCTCGCGCTCATCGCGGTGTTCATGTCTTTGGAGTATCTGTTCGCCCCGGGTGACGCCGTGCTCGAGGGCACCGGCAGTACCGGCATCGGTTACGCCGGACTCGGATTGTGGCTGGTTACCCTCGGTGCGTTCGGTGCGCTGGCGGCGTCTGGATTCGGGACGATCATCGCGCTACGCGGAGGGCGATCGCCGGCGACGGAGACCGCGGCGCCCAGGCGCAGGGCCGAGGCTGCGGCTCCGGCCAGACCGTCGGCGAGGCGTAGCGGAGCCCGGCCGGGCCCGACGGTATCGGCACCTGCATCTCGACCGAACTTCCGGCCGGAACCGGGATATCGGGCCCGCCAGGGTGGCGGCGATGGGCCGATGGGACGACGCCCACCCCCCGCTCAACCCGGATACCGGCCGACTCCGCCACCCAGGCCCCTCCCGAACTCTTATCCCACCGTGAATCAGCCTGCGAGAGGCAGAGATCTACCTCCTCGAGTGGTGCGGCCGGGACCTGTACCGCCTGGCCAGATCCCGCCGGGCAGGGGCGTCCCGCCCGGTCAGCGCCCGCCACCGCGACGTGCTCCGGCGCCGCCAACCGACGTGCAGGGAGAAGACGGACGATGACCCAAGGCTCTGCGTCCGGCTCCGGGCTACGTGCTCGGCGGTCGGCGAATCCGAAGCTCAAGCCGGCCGGTGCCGTTCTTGCTGTGGCGGGCGCCGCGATGGTGATCTTCAGCTTCTTCAGCTGGGCCTCCGCCGAGGACGAGCTCTTCAGCGCGGCGGTGACCGGTATGGGGTCGGTGTCGATCGAGGGTGGATTCGGCTCCGGCTCAGGAGAACTCGAGCAGCTACTCGAAGACAACAGCAAATCACCAGGGATCTCCACGGCCGTCTTCGGCGTGCTGCTCATCCTCGCCGCGGTGTTGTTGATCCTCAATCGGTTCCCGGGAATCGCTGCCGTGGTCGCCGCTGTGCTGGCTCTCCTTGCGACGATCAGGGTGCTCTTCTTCCTCTTCGACCCTGTCGACGCCCTGATCGAGAACGCGGGAGACTCGTCCATCGGCGACGTGGGCTGGGGACTCTGCCTGGTGGCCGTGGGTTCTGTGGTGGCTCTTGTCGTATCCGGCTGGGCGGTCGTGCTTGCCGTCCGGTCGCCGGCTGCGCCTGCGTCGACTGGCCGGTGAGTCCGCGCGTTACGATCGATTTCGATCAGTAGCGCCCGCGGGACGGGTGGAACCACTCACAGTAGGGGGACAGATGACTTACGGCCCACCACCCGGCAACTTCCCTCCGTCCGGCGGTCAGCCGGGTGGATTTCCTCCGCCCGGAGGGCCGGGTCAGCCGCAGGGCGGATACCAAGCAGGTGGCCATCAACCCGGCGGCTATCAATCCGGCAGCGGCTACCAACCTGGTGGCTACCCGCCGTCACAATCCGGCCATCAATCGGCGTTCGGCGCGCCAGGTGGCGGGCGACCGTCCGCGTCCGGACTGCTCGCGCCGGCGTCGTCGAATCCTCTGTTGAAGTTCACCGGTATCGCGCTGGCGGTGGGCGGACTGCTGATGGTGCTGTTCAGCTTCTTCAGCTGGGCGGCCGATGACAACGAGCTCGGGAGCGTCTCGATATCAGGTATGGGTTCGGTGTCGTTCGATGGTTCGGGGAGCGACGAGATCTCGCAACTGCTGGAGGACAGCAGCAAATCGCCCGGCATCTTCACCCTGATCCTGGGTGTGCTGATCATTGCAGCGGCCGTGCCGCTGATCATCAACAAGTTCCCGGGCATCGGCGCCATCACCGCAACGGTGCTCGGCCTGATTGCGACGATACTGGCGTTGGTCTATCTCTTCAGCCCGGCGGGGGCGGTACTGGACGACTCCGGTGACTCCGACATCTCGGATGCCGGCTTCGGACTCTGGCTGGTGACCATCGGCGCGCTCGCCGCACTGATCGCCGGCGGGCTATCGGTGTTCTTCGCGCTCACGTCGCCGGCGGGCCACCCTCCGCGCAATCAGACCCCTCCGGGGTACGGACCCACTCCGGGACAAGGTTACGGTCGACAACCATCTCAGGGATACGGCCAAGGCCAGCACTATGGCCCTCCCCAGGGTCAACCAGGTCAGGGCTTCGGCCAGCAGCCGGGCCAAGGGTATGGTCAGCAACCCGGACATGGGTACGGCCAGCACGGTCCGGGTCAGGGACAGCAGTTCGGGCCGTACGGTCAGCAGTAGTCAGCCATGAGCGATCAGAAGAACTCAGGCGGTCAGTAGTAGCCGTCGGGGTCCACGTCGGGGGATTCCTTGGGGACGATCCCCTCACTCACCCCGTGATCGATGCTCGCCGACATCCGTGGGCAGGTCGGCAACATCGCGGGGTTACCGCCCTCGGCGCGAATCGCCTTGAACTCGGGGCAGTTGTCCCGGGCCTGTGAGGTCCATTGCACGCTCGTGTGATGCGGGCTGTACTTCTTCACCATCACGCAGGCGTGGCAGGTCCGGCATTCGATCTCGGTGAGGCCACCCCGCAGATAGTGCTCTTTGTCCCGGGTGGTGGCCTTTTCCACAGCCGCCTTGCGCTCCGGATCTCCGGTGAAATCCGGGGCCTTGGACCAACTGACCGTCATGATCGGAGACGGAGCGCAGCGGAGCCCGACCCGATTTCCCGCCACTCCCTCATCAGGTTGCTGTCGCTTTGTCGGCGTCGGCGCGCTCGGCTTTGATCCGGATGTTCTCCTGCACCTCGAGGTTCCAGTTCTCGACTGCCTTGGTGGTGTCGATCTCGTACTCGTAGCGCTGGGTCATCTCTTCGGTGACATCGGCGACGTCGACGTAGAACTGCTCGTACCAACGGCGCAACTGATACACCGGGCCGTCTTCCTCGACCAGCAACGGATTGTCGATGCGGCTCTTGTGCTTCCAGATCTCGACGTCCTGGAGGAAACCGACCTCGATGCCTGCCGTGATCTTCGTGGCCATCTTATCTGCCTGCTCCGCGGTGAGACCCTCGGGGATCTTGGCGATCACGCCGTACATCAGCACGAACGAGTTGTTGTCGATCGGATAGTGGCAGTTCGTCAGGATCGTCTCGATCGCATATCCGCCGTAGTACTGGACCATCGGATTGAGCATGTAGGCCGGGCCGTAGTATGCCGCAATCGATTCCAGCTTGGTGTCGCCGTACGCCGTCATGATGTCGACGTCCGGCCTGCCATGCGAATTCATGTACTGCGCGGCGGTTTCGCCTTCGAAGACGTTCTTGAAGTAGTCCGGCAGTGAGTAGTGGACATAGAAGAAGTGCGCCATGTCGACGACGTTGTCGATGATCTCGCGGCAGTTGGAGCCTTCGATCACGATCGTGTTCCAGGTCCAGCCGGTCCACTGATCGCTGTTCAATTCGTCGAGTTCGGGGATCACCACGTTGTCTGGCGGGGGGTTTCCCTCGGGATCGTTGTAGACGAACACCTGGCCGTTGCGGATCATCCCGGGCCAGGACCGGGTCTTGGCCAGCTTGGGGGCGCGCTTCGCGTACGGGACGCCGGCACACCGGCCGTTGGCCTTCCAGCGCCAGTCGTGGAACGGGCAGGCGATGTTGCCGTCCTTGATCGAACCCTGCGAGAGATCCCCGCCCATGTGCCGGCAGTACGCGTCGAGGATCTTCAGTTCACCCTCGGCGACCCACACGACGAGCTTGGTTCCGAATACCGTCACCGAGTGGGGCTTGCCGTCGTCGTAGTCGGCCAGCAGGCCGAGGCAGTGCCAGCCGCGGGCGAATCGCGTCGGGGGCGTGCCGGTGTCGATCTCGCGAACAGCGCCGCCGTCGGCATTGTTGTCGATCCCGGCCTTCGCCGTCGTCTCCACCATGTTCTGCTCCCTATGTTCGGCGATGCCGGAATGGCTGCGCATCTGCCGGTTTGCATGTCTGCCCGGGTCGAGCTCGGCCTGCGGCTGTGTCTCCACCGGATTAAGCGCTTTCGCTTACTAGAACATGTTACAAAACTCTGTTCTGTCATGCCAGTCAATTGGCACTTTTGCACGCGATTGGGACGTAAAAGGCCAGCACTCGACATAAATGAGAACGTGTTCTAGTCTTGAAACGAAGAAGTGGAACGAGAGCGAGGAGTTGCTCGATGAGTGATCGCAGCCGAGCGGGCGCAGAGGTGTTGGAGAAGATCAGCGCGTTGCTACCTGAGATCGAACAACGGGCCCAGGAATGCGAGGACCTGCGGCAGATCCCGGATGAGACGATCGCGTCCCTGGCCGACGTCGGATTCTTCCGGCTCTTGCAGCCCGAGCAATGGGGTGGCCACCAGGTCGACCCGGTGACGTTCTACGAAGCCGTGCGCCGCATCGGGTCGGCCTGCGGTTCGACCGGATGGGTCTCCAGCATCATCGGTGTGCACAACTGGCACCTCGCGCTCTTTCCGCAGCAGGCACAGGAAGACGTCTGGGGCGAAGACACCTCGGTGCGCATCTCGTCCTCGTACGCCCCGATGGGCGTGGGAGAGGTCGTCGAGGGTGGATACAAAGTCAACGGTTCCTGGGCCTGGTCGTCGGGATGCGGTCACGCGGAGTGGGTTGTCCTCGGTGGTCCGGTCATCAAGAACGGCAAGCCCGTCGATTTCGTGAGCTTCCTGATCCCGCGCTCGGACTACACGATTCGCGACGTGTGGCACGTCGTGGGCCTCAAGGGCACCGGGTCGAACACCATCGACGTCAAGGACGTCTTCGTTCCCAGTCACCGGATGCTCAGTTTCCGGGCGATGAGCACCGGTACGGCTCCTGGACTCGAGAAGAACACCGCGCCCGTGTACAAGATGCCGTGGGGCTCGGTGCATCCCAGCGTCATCTCTGCGCCGATCGTCGGAATGGCCTACGGCGCCTACGCCGCGCACGTCGAGCATCAGGGCAAGCGCGTGCGTGCCGCCTACGCCGGCGAGAAAGCGAAAGACGACCCGTTCGCCAAGGTGCGCATCGCCGAGGCAGCGAGTGACATCGACGCGGCCTGGACGCAGCTGTCGGGCAACCTCCAGTCCGAGTACGACCTGCTGGTCGCCGGCGAAGAGGTCCCGATGGAGCTGCGGCTGAAGACTCGGCGTGACCAGGTTCGTGCCACCGGCCGCGCCGTGGCGTCGATCGACCGCCTCTTCGAGAACTCGGGGGCGCACGCGCTCGACAGTGACACCCCGATTCAGCGGTTCTGGCGCGACGCCCACGCCGGGCGGGTCCACGCCGCAAACGACGCCGAGCGTGCCTATGTGGCATTCGGCAACGGCGAGTTCGGGATCCCGATCGGCGACACCATGGTCTGAGTCGTCTCGGTGCACGCCAGCACAGCCACATCCACTTGTGGACAACCGATTTCTTGAGGAGTAGTTCGACGATGACTGAAGCGCTGGGCCCGATTCGTTCTCTCGGCTATATGCGTATCGATGCCACCGACGTGGCTGCATGGCGAGAGTTCGGTCTCAAGGTTCTCGGCATGTCGGAGGGCTCGGGTCCCACCGAGAATGCGCTCTATCTGCGGATGGACGACTTCCCGGCTCGCCTGGTGATCGTGCCGGGCGACCGCGACCACCTCGCGAGTTCGGGCTGGGAATGCGCGAACGCTGCGGCCTTGCAGGAAGTCCGCGACCGCTTGTCCGCCGCGGGGGTCATCTTCCGAGAAGGCAAGGACGAGGAGCTCGAGGATCGCCAGGTCGTCGAGATGGTCGTGTTCGAAGACCCGTCCGGCAACGTGCTCGAGGCCTTTCACGGGGTGGCCTTGCAGCATCGCCGGGTGGTCAGTCCGTACGGTCACAAGTTCGTGACCGGGGAACAGGGGCTCGGCCACGTGGTCCTCACGACCGACGACGACGCAGCGTCGTTACGGTTCTACCGGGACGTGCTGGGCTTCCGGCTACGCGATTCGATGCGACTGCCACCTGAGCTGGTCGGTCGCGAAAAAGGCGACGAGCCACCATGGTTGCGGTTCTTCGGCTGCAATCCGCGACATCACAGCCTGGCCTTCCTGCCGTTCCCGAACGATACGGGCATCGTCCACCTGATGATCGAGGTGGAGAACACCGACGATGTGGGCCTCGCGCACGACCGTGCGCTGCGGAAGAAGGTCCCCATGTCGGCGACCCTCGGCCGCCACGTCAACGACCTCATGTACTCCTTCTACATGAAGACCCCCGGCGGGTTCGATGTCGAATTCGGTTGCGAGGGAAGGCAGGTCGATGACCACGAGTGGGTCGCGAGAGAGAGCACCGCGGTGAGTCTGTGGGGACACGACTTCTCCATCGGGTTCAAGAACGCCTGACGCAATGGTCTCGCATCCGCTCGGAACCGATGATTTCGATGGTCGACAGTTCCGCACCGCGATGGGGCAGTTCTGTACCGGCGTCACGGTGATCACGACGGTGGCGCCGGACGAGACCCCGGTGGGTTTCGCCTGTCAATCGTTCGCGGCTCTGTCGCTCGATCCGCCGCTGGTCCTGTTCTGCCCGATGAAGACATCCCGCAGCTGGAAGGTGATCGAGCAGAGCAAGAAGTTCTGCGTGAACGTGCTCTCCAACAATCAGCAGAACGTCAGTGCGGCCTTCGGTGCACCCGGCGACGACAAGTTTGCCGGAATCGAATGGGATCCTTCACCGCTGGGGCTTCCGGTGATCAAACATTCGCTGTCGTGGGTCGAT
The DNA here is from genome assembly GCF_017377795.1 of Williamsia soli. Classification (GTDB taxonomy): domain Bacteria; phylum Actinomycetota; class Actinomycetes; order Mycobacteriales; family Mycobacteriaceae; genus Williamsia; species Williamsia soli. Next base: position 307,620 of record NZ_JAFRDR010000007.1, read on the forward strand.
TGCACCCTCGAGAGGGTCGACGACGGGGGAGATCACTTCATCGTGATCGGAAGGGTGCAGACTTTGGGGGAAGTGCTGCAGGACAAGCCTTTGCTGTTCTACCGTGGTGGCTACCTGTCCACTGAGCATCCGCATGTCACCCCCGCTCAGGCGGAGCTCGAGAACTTCCTGACCTGGACCGGCGACGACACCTGGCTGTAGTGCGTTCAGCCGTTCAACGAGGAGCGAGATGACAACGACGGTGACCCCTGACGTGACAGCACCGTTCGCGGCGGCTGTGGCCGAGGCCGAAAAGCTGATTTCCTCAGCCGATTTCATCCGGAACGACGACGATCTCGCCGAAGGGTACGACTACCTCGCCGGGAGCATCCGGGCCAGTCTGCAGATGGCCTGGGCCTACGGGAAGAGCCACCCGTTCTTCGTCACGTCCACCGGGCCGTATACCAAGATGGGCCTGGACAACCCCGACACGCTCTACTATCACGCCAACGTCGAGGCGAACGCCGAGTACCTGATCACCGGGACCCGCGGTGACACCGCGGATCTCAGTTTTCAGGTGCTCAAGGGTGACTACACCGCGACCGACGTTCCCGGTGGCGACGACGCCTTCGACGATCGCCGCCTCGAGATCGACGCGGACGGATCCTTCGCGCTGAGGTTCGGTCCACCGAAGGACAACCCGGGGCCCAACTACTTCGTACTGGGCGAAGGTTCATCGATGCTTGCGGTCCGTGAGGTGTACGGCGACTGGTCGCAACACAAGGGGCAGTTGCGGATCGAGCGCGTCGACACCGTCGGCACCGCCCCCGCAGAAGCGGGCCTCGCGCAGATCACCCGCCGCTATCAGATCGCGGGCAAGATGCTGTTGTCCCGCATCAACACCTGGTTCAACTTTCCCAAGTGGTTCTATCTGGACCTTCCGGTCAACACCCTGACCGCACCTCGGTTGACCCCGGGTGGGCTCAGTACCCAGTTCTCGTCTGTGGGCCACTACGACCTCGCCGACAACGAGGCCATGGTGATCACCGTCCCGAAATCCGATGCGCCGTACCAGGGGTTCCAGCTCGGGAGCATGTGGTACATCTCGCTCGATTACGTCAACCATCAAACGAGTCTGAACACGGCCCAGGCACAGGTCGACCCGGACGGCATGATCCGGCTCGTTGTCAGCAAGCAGAATCCCGGAATCGCCAACTGGATCGAGACGACCGGCAAGCAGCGGGGTATCGCGCAGTTCCGGTGGCAGCGGGTCTCTCGCGAGCTCACCGAGTCCGACGGACCGTCCGTCGCGATCATCGACGTCGGCGACGTCGCGGCGCATCTTCCCTATCACGACAGCAACACCATCGACGAGGCCGGCTGGCGGGAACGTATCGCCGTGCGTCAGCGCGGATTTGCACAGAGGATGCTCGGATGAACGCCGCGGTGAGCACAGGATTGCTCGCAGACAAGGTCGTGGTGGTCGGGGGAGTCGGCCCCGGGCTGGGCCGTTCGATCGCCTTGCAAGCCGCCGCTGCCGGCGCCAAGGTCGTCCTCGCTGCCCGCACGGTCTCGCGGCTCGAGGAGATAGCCAAGGAGATCGACGCGGCCGGCGGCACCTCATTGCAGGTCCCGACCGATATCACCGATGATGCGGCGGTCGAGGCGCTCGTTTCCGCAACGGTCTCCGGGTTCGGCAAGGTTGACGTCCTGGTCAACAACGCCTTCTCGTTGCCGTCGATGAAGCCGTTGGCGCGCACCGACTTCGATCACATCCGGGCCAGCCTCGACCTCACCGTGCTGGGTGGCCTACGGATGACCAAGGCCTTCACCGAGGAGCTCGAGAAGTCGTCCGGCTCCATCGTGATGATCAACTCGATGGTCGTGCGCCACTCCGAACCGCGGTACGGGAGCTACAAGCTGTCGAAGGCGGCGCTGCTCGCCATGTCGCAGACGCTGGCCACCGAACTGGGCGACAAGGGGATCCGGATCAACACCGTCGCTCCGGGCTACATCTGGGACGACCAGCTCAAGTGGTACTTCGGTGAGGTCGCCAAGAAGTACGGCATCACCCCGGAGCAGGTGTACGAACAGACCGCGTCGAAGTCCGACCTGAAACGCCTGCCCGAACCCGACGAGATCGCCCGGGCGGCGGTGTTCTTGGCATCGGACTGGGCCAGTGCGATCACGGGGCAGACCATCGACGTCAACTGCGGCGAGTACCACGTCTGAACAAGGAGCGCGGGAATGACAACCAGAACTGATGTCGGCACGGTTGAAGACCTGCACGCCTCGGCGACCAAGGCCTGTGGGCTCGACGACTTCGGCGAGGACGACTACACCGAGGCGCTCGGAGTGCTGCTGGAGTCCTACGTGCGGGATGCGGGGATGACCGAGTTCGGCAGCAAGATGAACCGGTACTTCCTACGCGGCGCGTTGGTGGCTCGGCTGCTCAGCGAAGCGTCCTGGAAGGCGAACCCACAGTACGCAACCGCGCCGGTAGAGCGGCCGATTTTCGTGACCGGGCTGCCGCGGACAGGGACCACCGCGCTACACAGGCTGCTGACGGCCGATCCCGGACATCAGGGACTGGAGATGTGGCTTGCCGAGTTTCCGCAACCCCGGCCACCACGGGACACCTGGGAGTCCAATCCGGTGTTCCAGCAGATCCAGGGTGGCCTCGAGCAGCATCACGTCGAAAACCCCGAGTTCATGGGGTTGCACTACATGAGTGCCTCGGACGTCGAAGAGTGCTGGCAGCTGCTGCGGCAGACCTTCAAATCGATTTCCTACGAGTCGCTGTCGTACCTTCCGACGTATTCACAGTGGCTGCAGCAGCAGAATTGGACGAACGCGTACACCCGCCACAAGAAGAACCTTCAGCTGATCGGCCTCAATCAACCCGAACGTCGATGGATCCTGAAGAACCCGAGTCACCTGTTCGCGCTCGACGAGTTGATGGCCGTCTACCCCGACGCGCTGATCATTCAGACCCACCGGCCGCCGGCCACGATCATCCCCTCGATGTGCAGCCTGGCCGAAGCCGCGGGCGATGGGTGGTCGACCGTCTTCACCGGCGAACTGATCGGGAAGACGCAGTTGGAGTTGTGGTCGCGGGGACTGCACGCATTCAACGCGGCCAGGGTCAAGTACGACCCTGCCCAATTCATCGACGTCGACTTCAGGGATTTCCGCACCGATCCGATGGGCACGGTAGAGAACATCTACGGGACCTTCGGCCTGGATCTCACCGACGCTGCCGCGGCTGAGATGCGGACGCTGGACGAAGAGAGCAAGTCAGGTGACCGCAAGCCGGTGCACAAGTACTCGCTCGAGGACTACGGGCTCACCGAGGACGAGGTGAACGCCGCCTTTGCCTGAAAGATCAGGTACATCGTGTGATCCTGACCTCTAAACGGAGCGGTTCCTCCGCTTTGATGCTAAGTTTCTGTGCATCCGGAGCGTTGACTCCGCTTTTGTGGATCCAGGAGCTTCAATGAAAACCGCACCCCGACGTACGCACCATCAGGTGACGTTCGCCGTGCTCACCGTCGGCGTCGCGGCGTTCGCGTTGCTGCAGTCGCTCGTCATGCCGGTCTTGCCCACCGTCGAAATCGAACTGGGTACCAATCAGACCAATGTCACGTGGGTCTTGACGGCTTATCTCCTGTCGGCCTCGATTTTCACGCCGATCATGGGACGCCTCGGCGACATGTACGGCAAGAAGCGGGTCTTCGTCATCGCTCTGACCGCCCTTGCTGCGGGTTCACTGCTCGCTGCACTGGCGTCGACCTTGACGGTGATGATCCTCGCGCGCGTCGTCCAGGGAATCGGCGGTGGCGTGCTGCCCCTGGCCTTCGGCATCATCCGAGACGAATTCCCCAGAGCCAAGGTGCCCGGCGCGATCGGCCTCATTGCCGCGTTGATCTCCGTCGGTGCCGGGGCCGGCATCGTGCTGGCCGGTCCGATCGTCGAGTCCCTCGGATATCACTGGCTCTTCTGGCTCCCGCTGATCATCACGAGCCTTGCGGGAGTGGCTGCGTTGGTCCTGATCCCGGAGTCCCCGATCCGGACCCACGGAAAGATCAACTGGCTGACGGCCTTTCTGTTGTCGGCGTGGCTTGTGGCACTGCTGCTCGCCGTCAGTCAGGCTCCCAAGTGGGGCTGGGGTTCCGCGAAGGTGATCAGCCTGCTCGGGGCTGCACTGGTGGTGGCGGCGGCGTGGATCATCGCCGAGTCGCGGTCGTCGAATCCATTGATCGACATGAAGATGATGCGTATCCGCGGCGTGTGGGCCGCCAATCTCATCGCCCTGCTGATGGGTATCGGCATGTACGCCGGTCTGGGTTTCCTGCCGCAGTTCTTGCAGGCACCGTCGTCGGCCGGGTACGGATTCGGTGCCACGGTCACCGAATCAGGCCTGATGCTCCTGCCCAACGCGGTCGCGATGTTCGCGGTCGGACTCTTCTCCGGCCGCCTCGCGGCACGTTTCGGCTCCAAGAATCTCTTGGTCGTCGGATCGCTGATCACGGCCGGCAGCTATTTCATGATGGCATTCCTGCACTCATCCGAGATCGACATCTATCTCGCGAACGCCATCTCGGGAATCGGGTTCGGCTTGGTCTTCTCCGCGATGTCGAACGTGGTGGTTGCATCGGTGCCGCAGGAGCAGACCGGCGTGGCCAGCGGCATGAACGCCAACATCCGCACCATCGGTGGCTCGTTGGGGGCAGCGTTCATGGCCAGCGTCGTCGCCGTCGGAGCCTCGTCGTCGGGCGTCCCGGTCGAGTCGGGTTACACCAACGGTTTTGCGATGCTCGGTGCGGCCGGGGTGCTGGCGTCTGTCGCCGCCTTGTTCATTCCCACGGTGAAGCGAAACAAGCAGACCCATCTCGAGGACTCCGCTGACATGCCGCACCCCGAGCTCGCCATGGTCGCAGGTGGCACGTTGTCGGGTGCCAAGTCGGAATGACGTCTGTGACCGCCGAGAAAACGCTCCGCCGCGATGCCGCAGAGAACCGGCAGCGCCTGCTCGACGCTGCTGCAGCGGTGTTCAGCGAACGCGGCCTGGAGGTCGGCGTGGACGAGATTGCCCGGCGCGCCGGGGTCGGGACGGGAACACTGTATCGGCGTTTTCCCACGAAAGAAGCCCTCATCAGCGAACTGGTTCGGCAGGTGTTCATCGACTTCGTCGACGCGGCACATGCGGCGCAGACTGCACCGCGCGGTGAGGGGCTCGAGCAGTTGATGTACGCCGTCGGCACCATCCAGGCGACCAACAGGGGCTGTCTGTCCCGGGTGTGGAACGACGACGAAACCGCCGCCCACAAACGCGAGTTCCGGACGATTCTCGCGGAGCTGTTGGACACTGCGAAGTCCTACGGCCGGATCAGGGCCGACGTGGGACTGACCGATATCGATGTGATCTTCTGGGCGATGCGCGGCGTCGTCGAAACCACGCGCGGGATCACCGATTCCGGTTGGCGCAGGGCCCTTGCCATCATGTTCGCCGGCCTGCGCCCAGACGCCGAACACCTGGATGCGACCCCGATGACGGAAGACGAGTGCGCTCAGGTGGTTGCCCGCCTCAACCCGAGATAGTCCCGCCGACCGTGCCTTAACTCGCGCCGACCGTGCCGTAGCTCGCGCCGAGCGTGCCGGTAACGCCGTCGACCGTGCCGATCAGACGGGTAATCTACAGACCGGCAGCGCGGGCGAGACGTTCGAGTGAATCCCGTGGCTGGCCGAAGAGTTGTGCGCTCCCGTGCGCTCGTTTGAAGTACAACTGGGCGTCGTGCTCCCAGGTGATGCCGATTCCGCCGTGCAATTGAATCGTCTCACCGGCGATGTGGGAGAACGCCTCCGAGCAGTAGATGCGTGCACTGTCTGCGAGTTCCAGCGCGTCAGGTGCTGTGGTGACGAGTGCATCGACGGCCGCGTACGAGATCGAATGTGCGGTCTCGGTGAGAGCGTACATGTCGGCCATCCGGTGTTTGAGTGCTTGGAACGACCCGATCACGCGACCGAATTGCTTGCGCGACTTTGTGTATTCGACGGTCAGATCGAGCGCGGCCCGCGCAGCGCCGACCTGTTCGGCGCTCAGCGCGACAAAGGCGATGGCGCGGAGACTGTCCTCGATGCCGGACGGCGTCGGGATGGTGAGGGCATCGACATCGTCGAAAGTGATGGTCGCGAGGGGACGGGTGGGGTCCATCGTGGGATTGGCGACCCGGGTCACGCCGTCGGCGTTCGCGTCTACCTGATGCAACGTGACCAGTCCGCCCGATTTGGCCAGTACCAGCAAGATGTCAGCGGATTCACCGTCGAGTACATAATGGGCGGTGCCGGAGAGGATTCCGCCACCCGCGTGGACGCCCGTCTCCCGCCACCCTGCTGCATTCGCCCAGCACAGGGCTGCGGTCTTCTCCCCGGACGCAAGGGTGGGGAGCGTTGCTGCACAGGCCTCGTCGTCCCCGCTGAGCAGCAGTGCGGACGTGGCGAGCACCGCGGACCCGAGCATCGGGACCGGCGCGAGATGCCTCCCGATCTCTTCGAGGACGACGTGCGCCTCCGTCAGACTCGCTCCGACTCCGTCGAACTGTTCCGGAATGATAAGCGCCGCGACGCCGATCTGCTCGCAGAGGGTGGACCAGAGGGAGTGGTCGTAGCGCTCCGGAGTCCTCGTCGCCGCTCGTACGGCAGCTGAATCAGCTTTCCGATTCAGCAGTGAAGAGACGGAATCACGCAGTGCGGCCTGCTCTTCGGTGTCGATGCCAGGCGAATACAGAATCATGCGGTGATCAACTCCAGTACGCGGACGCGGTGCGCTGCGGGTGTGCCCCATGCGGTGAGCAGGGCCCGGGTCTTCGTGAGGTAGAGCGAGAGGTCGTGCTCCTGGGTGTACCCGATCGCCCCGAGCACCTGCAGTCCCACGCGCGACGCCAGGTGAGCGGCTTGGCCGGCAGCGACTTTCGCGGCTGACACATCACGCGAAGCCCACTGCGGCTCGGGTACCCGACCATCGAGGGCGAGCGCGGCTCCGTGCACGAGAGGACGCGCCATCTCCACGGCGACGGCGACGTCGGCGAGATGATGTTTGACGGCCTGGAATGACCCGATCTCGCGGCCGAACTGTTTGCGGGTCTTCGCGTAGTCACCGCTCAGCGTCAGCATCGTCTGGGCGAGGCCGATGAGTTGCGCGGCCGTGGCGAGTGCGCCGTGATCGAAGGCGCGGCTGGTGTCGACCTCTGCGAGCTGATCGCCCGCCCGAACAACGGACAGCGTCCTGGCCAAGTCGACCGAGGCCCGAGAATCCGTGGCGATCGCAGTGCTCAGCATCCTGCCTTCAGCCAGATACGAGTGCGCAGCGAAGTCGGTGTCCACGGCATAGGGAACGTGCGGCGGCAACGCGAGCGTGACCACCTCACCTTCGGCCATGGCGCCGAGCTGATCGGTGAGACCGGCATCGCGCAGCAGAATGGGTGCGGCAGCCATTGTTTCGGCGACGGGACCGGGCACGCCGTGGCGACCGAGTTGCTCGACCGCGACCACCATCTCGACCGCTCCCGCGCCGACGCCACCGTCATCCTCTGTGACGAGCAGCGCGTTGACGCCGGTTTCTGCCAGCTTGGCCCACACTGCGCGTCCCGGTTCGACGTCGCCGTCGTTCCAGGCCCTGATCACCGTGGGCAGATCCGATTTGGCCAGCATGGAGTCGATCGAAGCCGCCAGATCGTGATGTTCTTCTTCGAGGAGAAATCTCATGTCAGCGGTCCCCTCGCGGCAGCCCGAGTAGGCGTTCGGCGATCACATTGCGCTGAATCTCGTTGGTACCGGCGTAAATGGGTCCTGACAGGGAGAACAGGTAACCGTCCATCCAGGGACCCGACGGATGCGGTGTCGCGAGTTCGGCGTCGGCGTCGAGCAGGTCCAGTGCGGTCTCGTGGGTAGCAATGTCCCACTGTGACCAGAACACCTTGTTGATCGATGATTCCATCCCTAGTTGGCCGCCTTCGGCGAGTCGGCTGACCGTTGCGTATGTGGACAGTTCGTAGGCTCTTGCCCCGATCCACGCATCTGCGACCTGAGCGCCCACCGCGGTCCGGCTTGCCGGGTCGGTGTCGTCCCAGAGCGCCAGCAGCCGGTCGGTGGTCGCCAGGAAACGACCGGGTGAGCGCAGCGAGAGTCCGCGCTCGTTCGCCGCGGTGCTCATCGCCACCTTCCAGCCGTTGTTCACCGCTCCGATGACGCCCGATTCGCCGGGCGCATCGGGATCGTCGGGCACGAAGACGTTCTCCAGGAACAACTCTGCGAACCCCGGTTCGCCGTCGAGCTGATTGATCGGTCTGACCGTGACACCGTCGGCGCGCAGATCGAACATGAAGTAGGTGATGCCCCGGTGCCGGGTGGAATCGGGGTCGGAGCGGAAGAGGCCGAAGCCCCAGTCGGCGAAGCTGGACCGTGAACTCCAGGTCTTCTGTCCGTTGAGCAGCCATCCGCCGTCGGTTCGGGTGGCCGTGGAACGCAGGGACGCGAGGTCGCTGCCGGCTTCGGGTTCACTCCACGCCTGGCCCCAGATGTCGTCGGAACGAGCCATCCGCGGCATGATCCGGGCGAGCTGGTCCGGATGGGCGTGCTCGAAAAGGGTTGGCGCGAGCAGAAATATGCCGTTCTGGCTGACCCGTCCGGGCGCTCCGCTGCGGTAATACTCCTCTTCGAAGATCAGCCAGTGCAACAGTGGAACGTCGCGACCCCCGAACTCCTCCGGCCAGCTGACCACGGACATCCGGGCGTCGGCCATCGTCCGTTCCCACTGCCGGTGTTCCTCGAAGCCCTCGGCGCTGTCCATCGAGCGCAAGGGCGTGGTGGGCACGTTGTCGTGGAGCCAGCCGCGGATCTCCGCGCGGAACTCGTCGGCCGCGTCATCGAACAGCAGGTCCATCTACGACCCCTGCTTGTCTGCGCCGGCCTTCATGGACTTCGCGTCCATGCCACCGAGTGGATCACCCTCGGGTGCCTCGGCATTCGCACTGTGGGAGAAGTGGTGCCAGCCGAACACCGAATCCATCGCGTTCCGCAGACCCATCTGGTCTTCGGAGATGTTGACGGCCTTCTTCGTCAGTGCCAGCCCGAGTTGCGGCATCTGTGCGATCCGTGCGGCGATCTCATCGACCTTGGCGGCCAGTTCGTCGCGCGGTACAACGTGATTCACCATTCCCCATTCGAGTGCCTTGTCGGCACCGAACCGCTCGCCGGTATAAAGGATCTCCTTGGCCCGGCGCGGACCGAGAACAAAAGCGTGGGCGAAGTACTCGACACCGGGTATGCCCATCTTCACCACGGGATCGGAGAAGAAGGCGTCGTCGGAGGCGACGATGAAGTCGCAGATCCACGCGAGCATCAGACCGCCCGCGATGCACGCGCCGTGGACCTGGGCGATCACCGGCTTGGGCATCTCCCGCCATCGGCGGCACATCCCCATGTAGACCTCGGTCTCACGGGCGAGTCGCTGGTCGCCGCCGGCCCGGTCGGTGTGGTCCCAGTACAGCGACGCGGTGTTCGGATACTTGACGTGGAAGTCGCGCTCCGGCGTCCCGATGTCGTGGCCCGCCGAGAAGTGCTTGCCGGCGGCGCGCAGGACGATCACCTTCACGGCGGAGTCGTCGACCGCACGCACGAAGGCGGCATCGAGCGAGTACGTCATCACCGAGTTCTGCGCGTTGCGGAACTCGGGACGGTTGAGGGTGATGTACGCGATGGCATCGGCCGTTTCGTACGCCACGGGCGAGGTGTCGGGACCTAGCTCTGCGGCACTGAGGGGGCTCGGGATCGTCACAGCGACCACCATACCTAGCAAGTGCTTGGTTGGTAAACCCAGTGCGTGGTCACGCCATGTTTTCGTCTCCACACACGGTGTGCCCTGTGCCTTCGGGCGTCCCTTCGCCGCCCACGAACATCAGCGGGCGAGCGCGCCGGCGACCCGGTCGGCCGCCGCGACCACAGCCTTGCCGATCTGCGCCATCTCGTCGGCGAACATCTCGCGATTCGGACAAGCCACGATCGATGCGACAACCACCCCGTCGGGATCCATGATGGGCGCTCCGACGGTGACCACCGCTACGTGACCCTCGGACTCTTCGGGCAGGTAGTCGATCGTGGTGAGCTCGGTGAGCAAACCCGCCACCCGAGATCGAAGTGTGTCCGACACCGGTGAATCCCGTAGGGAGGCAAGCGCGCCGATCATCTCGGCATGGTCGGCGGTCAACCTCTCGATCGCATAACCGCGATCGCAGATGACCTCGAGCACCTCGCGCAGGCGATCGCGAGCGCCCGACGGGGCTGCGTCGATCCATTGCTCGATGTCTTCTTCGGGCGACCAGGCGACGAACTCGCGGCACACCGGCGGACGGAGGGGGATGTGGCGTCCGGGTCGGATCCAATCCATTGCCGGGATCCCGACCAGTTCGGTCACCGTGATCCGGGCGCCCTGGCGTTCGGCGAGGAACACGGGCATGTCGAGGTCTGCGGCGAGTTCGTGCACCAGCGGTGCGGCCAGCCGGCGCAGGGGATAGCCACGCTCGGCGTGCCTGGCCAGGGCGACGAAACCGGCACCGATCGTGAAGTGACCGTCTTCGCGGGTGACCCATCCGCTCCTGGTCAGTTGGGTCAGTACCGCGTGGGCGGTGGCTCGGGAGAAGCCGGTCCGCCGGACGATCTCGGCCAGAGTGATCGCTGTGCCGGGGTCGTCGGCCAGCAACTCGATCACCCGCACCACGCGCTGCGTGGGAGGCGAAGGTTGACCTCCCGACTCCGCGTCACCTACCGTAAGTGTCATATTTTCAAATCATAGTGTCGAATATTCGACAGGTCAAGTGTCGACTCGACCGGGGAAGGATCGTTGACGGTGTTGAAAACGGGGTACGAACTCTCGCACCTGGCCGCGCTCGAAGCGGAGTCGGTGTACATCTTCCGGGAGGTGGCGGCGACAGCTCGGCGGCCGGTATTGCTGTTCTCCGGCGGCAAGGATTCCGTGGTGATGTTCCACGTGGCCCGTAAGGCCTTCTGGCCCGCGCCCGTGCCGTTTCCGTTGATGCACGTCGACACGGGCCACAATTTCGACGAGGTCATCGAGTACCGCGACCGCGTCGTGGAACAAACCGGTGTGCGCCTTCTCGTTTCGAGTGTCCAGGACGACATCGACGCGGGGAGGGTGGTGGAACAGACCGGGCCGGGGGCGAGCCGTAACCGATTGCAGACCACCGCATTGCTGCGCGGGATCCGGGACAATGGCTTCGACGCCGTGTTCGGCGGCGCGCGGCGTGACGAAGAGAAAGCAAGGGCCAAGGAACGGGTCTTCAGCTTTCGTGATGAGTTCGGTGCCTGGGATCCCCGCGCCCAACGACCCGAGCTGTGGAACCTCTACAACGGCCGGCACAACAAGGGTGAGCACATCCGCGTCTTCCCGCTCAGCAACTGGACCGAGCTCGACATCTGGCAGTACATCGCGGCCGAAGAGATCGAACTGCCCAGCATCTACTACTCACATCGGCGAGAGGTGGTTCCGCGAGACGGAATGTTGCTTGCGAAAACACAATTCGTGGAGCTCGCCCCCGGGGAGGCGGTCCAGACTGAGCAGGTCCGGTTCCGGACCGTCGGCGACGCAACCTGCACCGGCTGTGTGCTCAGCGACGCGGTCACCGTGCACGAGGTGATCGACGAGGTCGCCGCCACCCGCCTCACCGAACGCGGTGCCACACGGGCAGACGACCGCATCTCCGAATCCGGCATGGAAGATCGCAAGAAAGAGGGCTACTTCTGATGACTGTTGAACAAGAGGTCCTCGCAGGCGACAACCTTGGTCGCGATGGAAAAGCATTGCTGCGCCTCGCGACGGCCGGCAGCGTCGACGACGGGAAGTCGACCCTGATCGGCCGGTTGCTGTACGACTCCAAGAGCATATTCACCGATCAGATGGAATCGATCGAACGCACCAGCGCCGAACGCGGCGACGAATACGCCAATCTCGCGCTGCTCACCGACGGCTTGCGGGCCGAGCGTGAACAGGGCATCACCATCGACGTCGCCTATCGCTATTTCGCCACTCCCAGGCGGAAGTTCATCATCGCCGACACCCCAGGTCATGTGCAGTACACCCGCAACATGGTGACCGGGGCGTCCACGGCAGATGTGGCGCTGATCCTGATCGACGCCCGCAAGGGCGTACTCGAGCAGACCCGTCGACACGCCTTTCTCTCGTCGTTGCTCGGGATCGCGCACCTGGTGTTGTGTGTGAACAAGATGGACCTCGTCGACTGGTCGGAGGAGCGGTTCGTCGAGATCCGCGACGAGTTCAGCGCCTTCGCCAGCAAGCTCAACGTCTCCGACCTCAGTTTCATCCCCGTCTCGGCGCTGCTCGGCGACAACGTGGTCGATCCGTCTACGAAAATGCCGTGGTATCAGGGTACTTCGTTGCTGGGTCACCTCGAGGACGTGCACATTTCCTCGGACCGTAACTTCATCGACGCCCGCATGCCGGTGCAGTACGTCATCCGTCCACAGGTCAGCGACGGCTCGGATCACCGTAGCTACGCCGGGACCATCGCCAGCGGGACATTCAAACCCGGCGACGAGGTGGTGGTACTCCCGGGCGGCTTCACGACCACCGTCGCGGAGATCTGGGGTCCGGGTGGCGCAAAGGTGACGGAGGCCTTCGCCTCGATGGCGGTGTCGCTGTCGCTGACCGACGAGATCGACATCACCCGCGGAGAGATGCTGGCCCGTCCCAACAACCGACCGTACGTCGGCCGCGACATCGACGCGATGGTCTGCTGGTTCTCTGAGGACACCGAGCTGACGGCCGGAAGTCGGTACACCATCCAGAGTTCCACCCGCGAGTCCAAAGCAGTCATCGGCGACCTCACCTATCGCCTGGACGTGAACTCACTCCATCGGGAAGAAGGACCACAGGAGCTGCGGCTCAACGAAATCGGTCGAGTGACCCTCCGGACGCAGCAGCCGATGATGTTCGACTCCTATCGTCAGCACCGCGACACCGGTAGTTTCATCCTCATGGACGAGGCCACCAACAAGACGGTTGGCGCCGGGATGATCAACGGGCCGGTGAGCAAGGACTCGCACGTGGTCTGGCACAGCTCGTCGGTGACCAGGGAACAGCGGGCGCACCAGGGAGCCACGATCTGGCTGACCGGGTTGTCCGGCTCGGGCAAGTCGTCCATCGCAGTCGAATTGGAACGGTCGATGGTCGCCGAGGGCAGGCCTGCGTATCTGATGGACGGCGACAACCTGCGCCACGGGCTCAACTCGGATCTCGGATTCAACGACGACGATCGTCGGGAGAACATCCGACGGACCGCAGAGGTGGCGGCGCTGTTCGCCGATTCAGGGTCGGTGGCGATCGTCTCACTGATCAGTCCGTTCGCGGCAGAACGGCAGCGCGCGAAGGAGATACACGCCGAGCGGGGGATCCCGTTCTTCGAGATCTTCGTCGACACCCCGCTCGAGGTGTGCGAGGAGCGTGATCCGAAGGGGCTGTACGCCAAGGCCAGGCGCGGTGAGGTCGCCCATTTCACCGGGATCAGTTCGCCTTACGAACGGCCCACGGGCGCGGATGTGGTCATCACGCCCGGTGACGGCGCGCCGGTGGATGTCGCCGAGTCGATCCGCCGTAATCTGGGTGTGTGACTGTGACATCTGAGGATGCGGAGCTGGCCGGACGACTGGCCACCGCCGCGGGTGAACTCCTGCTGACGCTGCGGGCCGACTCGTCGCTGACCGGCAAAGAGCTCGGCAACGCCGGTGATCTGCAGTCCAACGAGTTCCTGCTTGCCGAACTCGCGCGGCTGCGACCCGACGATGCCGTGCTGTCCGAGGAGTCCGCAGACGACCTGGTTCGCCTGGACGCCGACCGTGTCTGGATCATCGACCCGGTCGACGGCACCAAGGAGTACGGCATCGAAGGTCACACCGACTGGGCCGTCCACGTCGCGTTGTGGGAACGCGACGCCGGTGGGACGTCCGGTGGGCTGACCGCTGGTGCAGTGGCGCTGCCGGCGCTGGCGGTGACATACATCGACGACGGCGCGCCGATCGCACCGGCGGACGGCCTGGCCTCGCAGCCGCGAGGCGACCGGCCACGAGTGGTGGTCAGCGGGTCGAGGCCTCCGGTGTTCTCCGAGGCGGTGGCCGAGGCCATCGGCGGTGACGTGCTGGCGATGGGGTCGGCCGGAGCGAAAGCGATGGCGGTGGTTCGCGGCGAGGCCGACGCCTACGTGCACGCCGGTGGTCAGTATGAGTGGGATTCGGCCGCGCCGGTCGCGGTCGCGAAGTCGCAGGGCTTGTGGTGCAGCCGGATCGACGGGCTGGCGCTCGAATACAACCAGCGCGACGTCTACCTGCCAGATCTCGTGATCTGCAGGCCTGAGCTGGCCGAAGCCATCCTGGAGATCACCCGCCAGGGCTGAGGTGCTGCGGTTTCGGCTGCAGTCCAGAGAGCACCGAGGTGAGCGCGGCGTGGATGTCGGCGACCTCGATCCGCATCAACGCGTCGTCGTCGAGTGCGGTGAGGTCGATCTCGCCGCTGGTCAGTCGGTGTTCGCGCTCCTCTTCGGCGCTCTCTACGATGTTGCGGACGAATCGGCCGTTGCCCGCAGCGTCGATGGCGCGTCGTTGATGTCCGTCGGCGTCGACGTGGATCTGGTGGTACAGCGGACCGCAGGCGAACTCGAGTTCGGTCAGCGCCTCGGGGGAGAGAAGCGAATCACGCTTGCGAGCAAGTAGTTCGGCGATCTTCGCCAGCTCCGGCGGCGTGTACGAATCGAACCGGATGCGCTTGGAGAACCGCGACGACATGCCCTCGTTGGCCGCAAGGAGTCGGTCGATCTCGGCGTCGTATCCGGCAACGATGACCACCAGCCGATCCCGGTTGTCCTCCATGCGCGCCAGCAAGGTGTCGACTGCTTCCCGACCGAAGGCGTCGCCGCCCGACAAGCCACTCTGGATCAGAGTGTAGGCCTCGTCGATGAACAACACCCCGTCCATCGCGCGGTCGATGACCGCGGACGTCTTGATGGCGGTGCTACCGAGATGTTCGCCCACCAGATCCCGGCGGGAGACCTGTACGAGATTGTCGGTCTTGATGAGGCCGAGTCCGCAGTAGATCTTCGCGACGATCCTCGCGATCGTGGTCTTGCCGGTGCCCGGCGGGCCGGTGAACGCGAGATGCAGACTGCGGGGGCCTGTCGCCAGGCCTTTCTCGGCGCGTAGTTTCGCCAATGTGGCGGCCGACTTGAGTTTGGCGACTTGCGATTTCACCGACTCCAAACCGATTTGCTCGTCGAGTTCGGCTTGTGCGGCACCGAGTAGCAGGCTGTCACCTGGCTCCTCGGCTGCGGCCACCCCTATGACCGCGGTGGCGGGATCCCACTTGTCGGTACGTGACTCGATGGTCGGGGCCGTGCTGACCACCAGTCGGAACCGCTGGTCGGCCAAGGCCTGTGTGTTCGGTGCGAAGGACGGGTCGCGGGAGTAGACCGCCTCGAACAGCTCGCGCGCCGCCTCCTCCGAGCCCATCTCGCGCAGCGCCAGCCCGTGGGTGAACATCGCTGCCGTCGCAGCAGCGGGGATCGGGCCGGACCGCGCCGCCTCGAGCCTTCGGATGCCTTCGCCGAACAGCCCCATCTGTACGCAGGCAGAGCCTGCCATCAGGTCGGCTCCGGCACTCATGTAGTCGTCCGTCCAGCGCTCGGAGTCGCCAAGCGCGGTCAACACGTCAGGCCACCGTTGTGTCTTGAAATGCAAACTGGCCCTCAGGTAGTCGACGATCGGTGCCCGTCCAGAGACTGTCGCGGCGGCCTCGTCGAGCGCGTCTTCGGCACCCTGGTGGTCGGCGCCTGCGATGAGGGTCGCGGCGTACGCGGCAATCGCCTCGGTTCGGTCTGCCAGCGGGTAGTCGATGTAGAGCCCGGTGGAGAAGCGCCCCGACAGCGTGCGAGGCGGCAACCCCAGCCGGCGCTGCTCTGCCCCGAGTGCCGCCCGACTGCGGTAGAGCTGAAGGAACACAGCCGCGGAATTGTCTCCGCACACCAACCGGCCCAGCCATGCGTCGGCGAGCGCGGGATCCCATTCGGTCGCGCGTGTGAAGGCGAGAGCCGCTTTGTCGCGATCGGGAGGATACTGCTGACCGTCGACCGGAATGCCCGATGACAGCACCGCGAAGTCGAAGAGTTGACGCGCCTTGCCCGTGCGTGAAGCCAGCGCTGATCGCCCGTCGTTCATGGATGCGCCCCACCGATCGTTCGCCCCGCCACGCCGCCCCCCGACGCGCGAAGCAAATCGTACCCCGGTCGGACCGCAGGAGCGCCTGCCGACCGCGACGACGGCACCCGCGCGCACCGCCTAGACTGTTCTCGTGAGTGCAGACGTAGATACCGTTTCCGTCGCCGCCGATACCCCCGATCAGACGCAGCCCTTCCGTGAGCTGGGTCTGAAGGACGACGAGTATCAGCGGATCAAAGAGATCCTGGGCCGCCGCCCGACCGCAGCCGAGTTGGCGATGTACTCGGTGATGTGGTCCGAGCACTGCTCGTACAAGTCGTCGAAGGTGCATCTGCGCTACTTCGGCGAGACCACCACCGACGAGATGCGGTCATCGATGCTCGCCGGGATCGGCGAGAACGCCGGCGTCGTCGACATCGGCGACGGCTGGGCGGTCACCTTCAAGGTGGAGTCGCACAATCACCCGTCCTACGTCGAGCCCTATCAAGGTGCGGCCACCGGTGTCGGCGGCATCGTCCGCGACATCATGGCGATGGGCGCTCGTCCGATCGCGGTCATGGATCAGTTGCGGTTCGGCGCCGCCGACGCGCCGGACACCCGTCGCGTGGTCGACGGTGTTGTTCGCGGTGTCGGTGGCTACGGCAACTCTCTGGGTCTGCCGAACATCGGCGGAGAAACCGTGTTCGACGAGTCGTACGCCGGCAACCCGTTGGTCAACGCCCTGTGCGCAGGCGTGATGCGGGTCGAAGACCTGCACCTGGCGTTCGCGTCCGGCGCAGGTAACCGGATCATCCTGTTCGGCGCCCGTACCGGCCTCGACGGCATCGGTGGGGTCTCGGTGCTCGCATCGGAGACCTTCGACGACAGTGCCGAAGACGAAGCCGAAGGCGGAGCTCGACCGTCGTCGCGCCGGCCGAAGAAGCTGCCTGCGGTGCAGGTGGGCGATCCGTTCACCGAGAAGGTGCTCATCGAATGCTGCCTGGATCTGTACAAGGCCGGCATCGTGATCGGCATCCAGGACCTCGGTGGCGCGGGATTGTCCTGTGCGACTTCTGAATTGGCTGCGGCCGGTGACGGTGGTATGCGCATCGAGCTGGAGAAGGTCCCGATGCGCGCCACCGGGATGACCCCGGCGGAGGTGCTCTCGAGCGAGTCGCAGGAACGCATGTGTGCGGTGGTGGCGCCGGAGAACGTCGAGGCGTTCATGGAGGTCTGCCGCAAGTGGGACGTGCTGGCCACCGACATCGGTGAGGTCACGTCCGGCGAACATCTCGAGATCACCTGGCACGGCGAGACCGTGGTCGATGTGCCGCCGCGGACCGTCGCCCACGAAGGGCCCGTCTACGAGCGTCCCGTCGCCCGTCCCGACTGGCAGGACGATCTGATCGCGTCGACCACTAAGGACTTGAAGCGCCCGGTCTCCGGTGACGAGTTGCGGGAGACCCTGTTCGAGATGATTTCGTCGCCCGCGCTCTGCAGTCGGCGGTTCATCACCGAGCAGTACGACAGGTATGTCCGCGGCAACACCGTACTGGCCGAGCACGCTGACTCCGGGATGATCCGGATCGATGAGGGCTCGGGACGTGGCATCGCCCTGGCCACCGATGCGTCCGGTCGTTACACCTATCTGGATCCATACCGCGGTGCCCAGCTGGCACTGGCGGAGGCGTACCGCAACGTGATCGTCAGCGGTGCCAGCCCCAAGGCTGTCACCAACTGCCTGAACTTCGGGTCGCCCGAGGATCCTGCCGTGATGTGGCAGTTCCAGCAGGCGGTCCGCGGATTGGCCGATGGCTGTGCTCAACTGGGCATCCCGGTCACCGGCGGCAATGTGAGTTTCTACAACCAGACCGGTGCGACCCCGATACTGCCCACCCCGGTGGTCGGTGTGCTCGGGGTCATCGACGACGTCCGTCGGCGCATCCCGACCGGTTTCGGAACCGAGATCGGCGAGACGCTGATCCTGCTGGGCGAGACCCACGACGAGTTTGATGGATCGATCTGGTCGCAGGTAGCCCACGATCACCTCGGTGGTACGCCGCCCGCGGTCGACCTCGAGCGTGAGCGCCTGCTCGGCGAGATCCTCACCGCAGCATCGCGCGACGGCCTGGTCTCGGCCGCGCACGATCTCTCCGAAGGTGGACTGGCGCAGACCGTCGTCGAAGCCGCACTGGCCGGGGAGACCGGCTGCCGGATCGTCCTGCCCGAGGGCGCCGATCCGTTCGTCTGGTTGTTCTCGGAGTCTTCCGGCCGCGTGCTGGTCGCCGTTCCGCGATCAGAAGAAGTGCGGTTCACGGGCATGCTCGACGCCCGGCAGATGCCGTGGACCCGGATCGGTGTCGTCGACCAGGGCAGCGACTCCGTCGAGGTGCAGGATGCTTTCACCGTGCCCCTCACCGAGCTGCGTGAGGCCTTCGAAGGAACGCTTCCCAAACTCTTCGGCTAGCCCGATGATGGGTCCTTTTGGCGATCCCCACCTGGGTTTTTAGTCGCCAGAAGGACCCATCTTCGGTTGGTGGGGGCGGCGCTCGGGTTGATAGTTCGAGGTCCTAAGTATTACCATTGCTAACTATGTCCGAGATTGATCTGACCGAACTCGCCGACGCCATCCGACCGACGCTGGCGCGGGTGTACCTGACGATCCGGAGACGGTCGCCGTTCGGTGAATACACCGCCGCACAGGGATCTACGTTGGCCACCCTGGCCGACCACGGTTCGATGCGGATGGGCGAACTGGCCCGCCGCGAAGCCGTGCGGATGCCGACCGTCACCGCGGCGGTCGACGTGCTCGTCGGTCACCGACTCGTGCGACGCGACCCCGATCCCGATGATCGTCGGGCCGTGCAGGTGAGCATCACCGAGACCGGACGCCACGAACTCGAGCAGCTGCAATCGGCTCGCAACGAGGTTCTCGCCCGCGCGATGTCGGGGCTGACGGACGACCATCTGCAGGCACTGGATGCGGCTCTGCCCGCCCTGCGCGCGCTTCGTACACAACTCGAGGACGTCGACGAGACGAGCGCCCTCTCAATATCTCCCGAGGAGTGAAAAATGACGTCAACGCAGGCTGATGTGCAGCATGCTCCCGAGCACCAGGGATTCTTGGATGCGGTTCGTGGTCAGCCGGTCGCGGTGTGGGCCACGGCATTTGCCGCGGTGATCGCGTTCATGGGTATCGGTCTCGTCGATCCGATCCTGCCCGAGATCGCCAAGCAGCTCGATGCCGGTGCCGACAAGGTCACCTTGCTGTTCGCCGTCTACATGGGCGTTCAAGTACTCGCGATGCTGATCACCGGGTACTGCTCGTATCGGTTCGGGCCCAAGCGGACACTGATTGCCGGGCTGGTGTTCATCGTGGTCGCGGCCGGAGTTTCGGCCACAGCCAACGGGATCGGCGAACTGATCGCACTTCGCGTCGCGTGGGGCCTGGGTAATGCGCTGTTCATGGCCACCGCGCTGGCCTTCATCATCGGATCCGCACGAGGTGGTCAGCACGGTGCGATCCTGCTGTACGAGGCCGCCCTGGGACTCGGGTTGGCCGTCGGGCCGTTGATCGGTGCCATTCTCGGCGAGTGGACGTGGCGGGCACCGTTCGGCGGGACTGCCATTCTGATGGCCATCGGCGCGATCCTCTGCGCGACGAAATTGACCAAGGACGGCCCGTCCTCGGAGCGGCCGAAGGTCGGGATCACCGACCCCCTCCGCGCCCTCAAGAACCGCAAACTGCTCGTCACCGGTATCGGATCGGCCTTCTACACCGCCGGCTTCTTCACTGTGATCGCCTGGGCGCCCATCGTTTTGGACATGCGACCCATCTACCTCGGACTCGTCTTCGTCGGCTGGGGACTGTGCGTCGCTCTCAGTGGTGTGACGCTCGCTCCCCGGGTCGTCGAGGCGCTCGGTGAGAAGCTCGGAGTCATTTTCGCCGTCGGCGTCTTCGCGGTGGTGATGGCCGCCGCGGCGATCGGTACCGCCGGTGACAACAAGGCTCTCGTGATGGCTGCGATCATCGTCTCGGGTATCCCGTCCGGCGTCCTGAACACCGCCCTGACCGGCATGGCGATGGCAGCGGGCACCGGACCTCGTTCGGTGTCGTCTGCGGGATACAACTTCCTGCGCTGGATGGGCGCGGCGGTGTCTGCGCTGCTCGTCGCGCACCTGGCGGAATGGTTCGATTCGAACGCCGCGCCGTACTGGTTCGCCGTCGGATACTGCGCCGTCGCGGTGCTTGCGATCTCCCTGGTCGGTGGCGCCCCGAAACCCGAGCCGACCGCCGAAACGGAACGCCGCTTCGAAGAGGCTGCGCTGGTGGGAGCCGAGGAGCTGTAACCCCGGGCACCTCCGAAAGTGGGTCGTTGTGGCGAACGAAAGCCCAGGTGGGCTCCGCCAAAACGGCCCATTTTCGGCGGCTGGGGATCTAGTGTGGAACGTGTTCTAGTTTCCGCACCTGGAGGTCTGAAGTGGCGTTGCGCGTAGTGGTCTGGTCGACCGGCACCATCGGAAAGCTGTCGATCGCGGGCGTGCTCGCCCGGCCTGAACTCGAGCTGGTCGGGGTCTGGGTATCGAATCCCGACAAGGTGGGCAAGGATGTCGGCGAACTGGCCGGCCTTGGTCACGAACTGGGCCTGAAGGCCAGTGGCAGCAAGGAAGAACTGCTTGCTCTCCGGCCGGACTGCATCGTCCACGGCGCGATGACCGATGACCGGATCATGGAGGCCATCGAGGACCTGATCAGCTTCCTCGAAGCCGGGGTCAATGTCGTCGCGTCAGGCCCGGTGGCACTTGTCTATCCCGACGGCGTGTTCCCGGATGAGCTCAACGAGCGCATCCGCAGCGCCGCGCGCGCCGGCAATGCCAGCCTGCACGTCAACGGTATCGACCCCGGATTCGCGAACGATGTTCTGCCGCTGGCCATGACATCACTGTCCAAGCGAATCGACGAACTGCGCGTCGCGGAGATCGCCGACTACTCGACGTACTACCAGCCGATGACCATGACCGAGCTCTTCGGATTCGGCAAGCCGATGGACACCGAGTCCATGCTGTGGATGCCCGGCGTGCTCTCGCTCGCCTGGGGTCCGGTTGTGCGGCAGCTCGCCGCCGGGCTGGATCTGACCCTCGACGAACCGCTGGTGGAGAAGATCGATCGTCGCCCGGCGGACGAGGACTACGACATCGCGTCGTGCCACATCGCGAAGGGGACCATGGCCGCTGTGCGATTCGAGGTCATCGGAACCGTGAACGGCACGCCGCGAATCGTTCTCGAGCACGTCACCCGCACCAAAGCCGACGCTCAGCCGGAGTGGCCGATCCCCAGTCACGGTGACGGCTGCTACCGCATCGAGATCACCGGCGATCCTGTGATGACCGTCGATTTCGTCCACCACGGCGAGAACGGTGACCACAACGACTCGGGAATGCTGGTCACGGCAATGCGTCTGGTGAACGCGGTGCAGGCCGTCGTCGAAGCGCAGCCGGGATTGTTGACAGTGCTCGACCTGCCGCAGATCACCGGTCGCGGGTTGGTGACGAAGGACTGACCGCCCACCCGAATTCGCGCCGCCCACCAGCAATTGCCGGTGGGCGGTGCAAATTCAGGTGGGGGGGGAGTCAGGCAAGAGCCTCTACGGGCCGCCGGGGAGCCGACGCCGCGCCGCGACGCTGCAACTGGCCGGCACCGACCAGGAAGTCGACGTAGTCCCGCATCGTTTCGGTCGTCGGTCGGGGCGCGAACCCAAGGTCGCGGCGGGCTTTGGTCCCGTCGACGACAGGCTGGGCCTCGAGCGCGCCGAGCGCGGCCTTGGAGACCAGATCTGACTTGAAGATCTTGCAGATCGGTTCGGCGACCGGCAGGATCGCCTGCACCCAGCGCATCGGGAAAGCGACAGCGGGTCCGCGTCGCCCGGCTTCGCGGGCCACCATCCGGAAAGCCTCGATCATCTCGGTCATCTCGCCGGTCAACAGGTAGTTCTCGCCGGTCTTGCCGTGCTCAGCGGCGAGGATGAGTCCCGCAGCGACGTCGCGGACGTCGACGAGGTCGAAGCCGCCGGTGATCAGCGCGGGCACGCGGCCCCGCGCGGAGTCGCGGAGCATGCCGTTGATCCGCGAGTACGGGGCGTGGTCGACGGGGCCGTAGACGGCGGTCGGATTACAGATGACACCGTCGAGGCCTTTCGCGATCACCTTCTGGAGCTCCTGCTCCCCGGCCCACTTGGAGCGGTCGTAGACGGGCAGCGTGGTGCTGTCTGATCGTCCGGACAGCTCATCGATTGTGCCGCCGCATTCGTACTGGTCGAACGAGTGGATGGAGCTGCAATGCACCATTCGCCGGACCCCGGCAGTCAGTGCGGCCTCGGCGACGTTGCGTACGCCTTCGGTGTTGATGCGCCAGGCGTTCTCATCTGTGTGCCGCAGGGTGATGACCGCGACCAGGTGATACACCACGTCGACACCGTCGAAAGCCGACGCCAGGGCGGCAGGGTCGAGGATGTCGGCCGCCACCCAGGTCACCGCAGGTTTGCTCGCGGTCGAGGGGTGTTGCCGATCGATCGCCACCACGGTGTCACCGCGGGCGACGAGTTGGTCGACGAGATTGCGGCCCACAAACCCGGCGGCTCCGGTTACGGCTACTTTCATGTGAGATCACTTTCAGTCGGGGCCCCGCTCGGCTGACCGGGCACGGGTAGAACACGTTCTACTTTGCGCCTAGACTAGAACACGTTCTACTTTTGCGAAAGGGAGCGTGGATATGCCGTCATTCGATCGAGAGCAGATGCTTGCGGTAGTCGAACGATCGCCGGAGGCAGCTGGTGCCCACGATCGGAGGGCATGGGTCGGTCTGTTCATCGACGACGGCATCGTCAACGACCCGGTCGGTTCGCGGCCGCACGTCGGTCGCGGCGAGATCGAGCGCTTCTACGACACCTTCATCGGTCCTCGCGACATCACCTTCCATCGGAACGTTGACGTCGTGAGCGGCCGCACAGTCGTCCGCGATGTCGAGCTCGAGGTCGAGATGTCGGCGAAGGTGACGATGCGGGTACCTGTGCACATCCGCTACGACCTGCGGGAGGTCGGCGACCAGCTCCGGATCGAACGGCTCGCTGCCTACTGGGAGCTGCCGGGAATGATTGCGCAGTTCCTGCGCAGCGGGATCGCGGCGGCGCCGGTGTCGACCAGATTGGCGGTGGCGCTGCTGAAGAATCAAGGCCCACGTGGCGCACTGGGTTTCGTCGAGGGTTTTCGCCGCGTAGGGGGCGCGGCCAAGGCCACAGTCGGCAATTTCTTGGATGCTGCGGCGACGGGTGATGGGCCGGGCGCGGAACGGTACCTCGATCGAGCGGCCGCAGTGACGATCTCGGGTGACGACGCGGGCGCGCAAGCGTGGGTGACAGCACTTCATGGGCTGCGAGCGCACAAGTATCTGGCCGCGGGACACACCGTCGCGGTCGGGTTGGAGCACGACGACTGGAGGGGCGTCGGTCTCTTCGAGTTCGACAGCAGTCGCGGCCCGATCAAGGCGGTAGACGTGCTCATCGACTCCGGCGCCTAGGCCGGCGTCGTCCGGTGCGGTGATTCGTTACCGCCAGGTGAACTCGCACTGCCGCATTTCTCTGGGGAATCTATCGTCGGAACATGACTATTCCGCTTCACGAACCCGGCGTCTTCGGTCCCGACGACCTCGAGGGGCTGACCTGGTTCTACGACATGCACGGCTACGCGACCCTGCGTGGGGTATTGAGCGTTTCAGACGTCGATGCGATCGAGTCGGAATGCGTTGCTGCGCAACGTGGTGTGATCGCTGGGGAGTTGGATGCGCGCTACGGATCGACTGTCTTCCTGGACGAAGCGGCCAAGGCTGACAAGTTCGCAAACTACGTCGAGTTCATCAGCGAACTGTCGCCTGCGGTCGATGCCGCGATCACTCACCCGGTTGTCGAGCAATTGATGACGAGGCTCCTCGGTCCCGAGTGTTGGCTGCGGGCTCATGAACAGAACGGGGTGGTCTACCAGGATGCCCGACCAGGCAAGGAGTCTGGCTACACCCGCATCGGCTGGCATTCCGATTGGCAGGCCAGTCCTAGCTTGGATGTCTGGCCGAGCACTGCGTTCACAGTTCACGTCGACGGCACGAGTCCGGCCAACGGTTTTCTGCGAGTGGTGCCCGGGAGTCATCTGTGGTCGACGCCGGCACCGTATCGAAATGCCAACGGCGTCAGGGTTCCTGATACCGCACAACCTTCCGGCGGACGCACCACGCGAAAGCCGCCCTTCGAGATGCCACTGGGCTTCGAGAAGATCCGCGGCGAGGTCGCCGTGTACGCCGAGCGCGGCGACATCCTCTTCCATGACGCCTACCTCTGGCACTCCGCAGCACGGGCTACCGACGACAACACCCTGCGCCGACATATCCGCGGCGGATATTTCGGCGGAACCAAACCTGCTGCGGGAGTTGAAGAGTTCATCAAGAACGCTGCGCGTTAGGGCGTGCGAAGCCCGCGAAAAGTGTTCGAACATATGTTTGCCAGATACGCGAAACCCTGGTACTGTCAGTTGTAGAGAAACTCTTTTGACGGCGAATCCTTTCTGGTTGTTGTTGTCTGCGTGTGTTTCTGGGGCTGGGGGGCCTGCATGTCTGATGGTGTTGTCATCGATTCGGCGGTGGTGGGTGCGGTGTCGGAGCTGGATGCTGCGATCGCACGCTTGTCGACGTTGGATCTGACTGCTCTGTCTGACGTGGATTGTGTGCGTGTGGTGGAACGGTTGGAGGTCGCGTCGCGGCGGTTGCAGTCGGCTAGTTTGCCGGTGTTGCGGGATGTGGCTGTGCGGCGGGCGTATTCGACGGTGGGGTGTTCGTCTCCGGCGGCGGTGTTGACGTCGATGACGCGGATGCGTCCGGGTGCGGCTAGGGCCCGGGTGGAGGCGATGGACGCGTTGACGCCGTCTGTGACCCCGAGTGGTGAGGTGATCGGTCCACGGTTCCCGGAAACAGCGCAGGCGTTGGCGGC
>NZ_JAFRDR010000008.1 GCF_017377795.1 Williamsia soli
ATTCCAGCGCTCGATGATCCGCTGGGTGTTCATTGCGCCCAATCTAGTGGCACCGGACGCGGTCGCACATCAGACCTGGGGTGGATCTGTATCCCCGGAATTGGTGGGTTGTGGCGACGCCGACCTGGACGAATGCTCGCCAGAACCCACCACGATCGGGCTAGCGCAGGAGTGCTCGTGACATCACGACGCGCTGGATCTGGTTGGTGCCCTCGTAGATCTGGGTGATCTTGGCATCACGCATCATCCGCTCCACCGGGAAATCACGGGTGTAACCGGCACCACCGAACAACTGCACCGCATCGGTGGTCACCTCCATCGCCACATCCGAGGCAAAACACTTCGCCGCCGCCGAGATGAACCCCAGATTCTTCTCCCCTCGCTCAGCCCGCGCCGCCGAGGTGTACACCATCAGACGAGCAGCCTCGATCTTCATCGCCATATCCGCGATCATGAACTCCACACCCTGAAACGAGCTGATCGACTTCCCGAACTGCTTACGATCCTTCACGTACGCAATCGTCTGATCCAGCGCCCCCTGGGCAATACCGATCGCCTGCGCACCAATAGTCGGACGCGTGTGATCCAACGTCTCCAGAGCCGTCTTGAACCCGGTACCCGGCGCGCCGATGATCCGATCACCCGGAATCGTGCAATTCTCGAAATACAACTCCGCAGTCGGCGAACCCTTGATCCCCAGCTTCTTCTCCAACGGCCCGACCGTGAACCCCGGATCGTCCTTGTGCACCATGAACGACGAGATCCCGTTCGCACCCTTGTCCGGATCGGTCACCGCCATCACCGTGTACCACGTCGACTTGCCACCATTGGTGATCCAGCACTTGCTGCCGTTGAGCACCCAGGTGTCACCGTCCTGCTTCGCCCGGGTCTTCATCGACGCCGCATCCGAACCGGCCTCACGCTCGGACAACGCATACGACGCCATCGCCTCACCCGAAGCGATCGAGGGCAGCACCTGCTGCTTCAGCTCCTCCGAACCCTTCAGGATCAAACCCATCGTGCCGAGCTTGTTGACCGCCGGGATCAGCGACGCCGACGCATCCACCCGCGCGACCTCCTCGATCACAATGCACGCCGCCACCGAATCGCCACCCTGCCCATCGAACTCCTCGGGCACATGGATCGCGTTGAACCCCGAAGCGGTCAACGCCGCCAAGGCCTCATCGGGAAACCGCGAATTCTCATCCACATCAGCCGCGTACGGCTCGATCTCCTTCTCCGACAGCGCCCGAATCGCCGCACGCAACTCATCGTGCTCCTCACCGAGCTTGAACAAATCGAAATCGGGGTTGCCGGCCATCAGAACACTCCTCATATGCGCCAGTGAAAAATCGGACTCCTCGCCCGAGTGCAAAGTCGGGCTCTACGCCCTCAAGCGTAATACCGCGTCCACACTCAGTTACTGGCGGGTAACTGAAGATCGCGTACTCCCCACCGCCACGAAATGTGGAAGCTAGCCTTGGCCGCAGACATCCTATTCTGCCCGAAAGGTGATCGCCCATGAGTCCGAAGACGTCGCCGGCCGAAGCACTCGCCGCCTTCGAGAAGTCAGATTTCACCCATTACGGCCAGACGCGCACGATATACCGGCTCGGCACCGGTCCGGCGGTGATCATCATCGCCGAGATACCCGGGATCACCCCCAAAGTTCTCCGCTTCGCGCGCAAGGTCGCCGAGATCGGCTGCACCGCGGTGTTGCCGAGCCTCTTCGGTGTCGACGGCCTGGATCCGTTGCACGCCGGGCCGGGCGATGCCCGCAAGATGGCGTCGGCACTGGTGCCGCGGTGTATCAGCAGCGATTTCACGGTGCTCGCGACCGGGAAGTCGTCGCCGGTTGTCAACTGGTTGCGAGCTCTCGCCGCTTCCGAACACGAACGGTGCGGCGGCCCGGGGGTCGGGGCGATCGGAATGTGCTTCACCGGAGGTTTCGCACTGGCCATGGCGACCGACGAGCGCCTCCTCGCGCCGGTCGTCGCCCAACCGTCGCTGCCGTTCCGGCCGCTGAACGCGCTCGCGGGCAACATCGACATCTCCGCGGAGGAGCTGGAGACGGTGAAGGGCCGGTGCGCCAAAGGCTTGCAGGTGCTCGGCGTTCGGTTCAAGGGAGACAAACTATCCCCGCCGAAACGCTTCGAGTTCCTGCGCGAACAGCTCGGTGAGGCCTTCGTGGCCATCGAACTCGACGACAGCGATGCCGCGCCGTCTCCGTTGCCACCCCACTCCGCCCTGACCGAGCACCTCATCGACGAACCCGGAACACCCACCAGGCAGGCGCTCGACGACGTGCTCGATCTGTTTCGGCGGAGGCTGCTGACCGAACCGGCCTGACCTCGCGCAGATCCGGCGATCAGCCTCCGAGCAGTTTGTCCTGCAGCGCTTGATCTTTGGCGAGAACCATATCGGACAGATCGGCCTGGAACTGTTCCATCCGGGTGCGCAGCGCAGGGTCCGAGGCGGCCAGGATGCGAACGGCGAGCAGTCCGGCGTTGCGGGCCCCGCCGATCGACACCGTTGCCACGGGAACCCCGGCGGGCATCTGCACGATCGACAGCAGCGAGTCCATTCCGTCGAGATACTTCAGCGGCACCGGCACCCCGATGACCGGCAGCGGCGTTGCCGACGCCACCATCCCGGGCAGATGGGCGGCGCCACCAGCGCCGGCGATGATCACCGAGAGGCCGCGTCCGGCGGCGTCTGCGGCGTAATCGAGCATGCGTTGCGGAGTACGGTGCGCCGAGACGACCCCCACCTCGAAACG
Organism: Williamsia soli; assembly: GCF_017377795.1. Lineage (GTDB taxonomy): Bacteria > Actinomycetota > Actinomycetes > Mycobacteriales > Mycobacteriaceae > Williamsia > Williamsia soli. The sequence goes on from NZ_JAFRDR010000008.1 coordinate 2,780, forward strand.
AACCCCGAACTCGGCCAACGCCACCGCGGCGGCCTCCATCGTCGGCCAGTCGGAATCGCTGCCCATGATCAGTCCGACGAGCGGACCGTTCGTGTTCTCACCCACCGTGCACATCCCATCCGTCGGTCCAGACCCCGTGCGACATCCAATGTGCGGCCCGTTCCGCGAGTTCCCGCAGCTGCGCGACGTAGTCCGGGTCGTCGACATCGCCACCCGGCGCACCCACGATGTTGACGTGGCCGATCTTGCGGTCGGGCCGTTCGCCCTTCCCGTACAGGTGGACCTTTGCCCGCGGGATTCTCGCGAACAGGTGGTGCAGGCGTTCGTCCATGGACATCGACGGCGCCTGCTCGGCCCCGAGGATGTTGGCCATCACGGTGGCCGGTGCCAGTACCGAGGTGTCGCCGAGCGGATAGTCCAGTACGGCCCGCAGATGCTGTTCGAACTGACTCGTGACCGCGCCGTCCATGCTCCAGTGCCCGCTGTTGTGCGGCCGCATCGCGAGCTCGTTGACGAGCAGAGCGCCGTCTGTCGTCTCGAACAGTTCGACCGCCATGACTCCCACCACGCCGAGTTCACCGGCGAGGAACAACGCGAGCCGCTGGGCAGCTTCGGCGAGTTCAGCGTCCAGACCCGGCGCGGGCGCGATCACCACCGCACATTGCCCCTTGCGCTGAACCGTCTCGACCACGGGCCACACAGCGCCCTGCCCGAACGGCGAGCGGCCGACCATCGCCGACAGTTCTCGCCGCAACGCGACCTTCTGCTCGGCCATCAGAGCGGTGCCCGCCGGCGCCTCGTCGACCACCGCCAGAGCCTGCTCCCGGTTGTCGATCAGCCACACACCGCGACCGTCGTAGCCACCGGTGACCGTTTTCAGGACGATTTCCCAGTGATGTCGCTCACCGAACTCGACGAGCGCCTCGCGCGGTGAGCTGGACCCCAACTCGACGTAGTCCGGGATCGGAGCGCCCAGCTCGGCGAGCTTGCGGCGCATCCGGAGCTTGTCCTGTGCGTAGATCAGGGCGGTCGGCGGCGGGAGCACCTTCACCCCCTCTGTGACCAGTGACTCGAGGTGTGCGACCGGAACGTGCTCGTGGTCGAACGTCAGCGCGTGGGCGCCCCGGGCGGCCGCACGAAGGTCGTCGAGGTTGGTGTGCGAACCGAACACCACATCAGGAGTGACCTGAGCTGCAGGTTCGTCCGCCGATGCGGCGAGAACCCGCAGCCGCTGGCCCAGGGCGATGGCCGCCTGATGGGTCATCCGGGCGAGCTGACCCCCACCGATCATCGTCACCACGGGCATACCTGTTGTTGCGGCATCACGGCTGCCGTCGGGCGAATCGGGTGCCGGCGGCACGGTCGGCGCGGGTACCGCGGTCGAATCACTCGTCACGGCTATCCATGTTGTCACGATCTGAGGTGTTCGAATGACACGGGACCGGCCGAGAACGCGCCGGATTAGTTCACCGGCGATGTTTTTTCGTAGACTGCATCCTTGTGTCATTCATCGACGGGCTGATGGCCCGTACCCCGGCGCCCATCAGGGGCCTGGCGATGAAGCACCACGAGCTCATCAAGTTCGCCATCATCGGTGGTTCGATGATGCTTTTCGACATGGCGATCTTCTATTCGCTTAGTCTGACGATCCTCGAGAACAAGCCCGTGGTCGCCAAGATCATCTCGGGTGTTCTCGCCACCATCGTCAGCTACGTCCTCAACCGCGAATGGGCATTCAAGAATCGCGGTGGACGCGAGACGCACCACGAGGCCCTGCTGTTCTTCGCGATCAGTGGCGTCGGTGTGATCTTGCAGGCCGCGCCCCTGTTCGTGGCCAACAACATCTTCGACATCCGCAGTTCCGTCGACGTCACCAAGCTCGTCGTCATCGACTTCGTCCTCGGTTACATCATCGGCAACCTACTGCAGATGGCCTTCCGGTTCTGGGCTCTGCGCCGCTTCGCGTTCCCCGAGTCCGACCTTCGCGGTACCGCGGCCGGTTCCACGGATCCACACCCCACTGCCGAAGATCTCGCGGACGAGGAACTCGGCCACAGCTGACGCCGGACCATCAGCGGGGTTCGGGCCCCCTGGGGAGAACGTGATCGGCATCCGGATCGACTTCGTGTCGCGGCACCACGATGGCAAAGGTCGGCGGGCGACGCTGCAGCAGGTCGAGTCGTCCTCCGTCGGCCTCGATCAGAGCTCGCGCCAGCGGCAGACCGACACCGCTGGACCCGCCCTCGGAGTACCCCCGCTGAAAGACGTGCGGGGCGCTCTTGTCGCTGACACCCGCGCCCTGGTCCGACACCGAGATCCGGATCATGCCGCTCCCGGGCAGCTCGCGGGTCTCGATCAGGCAGTCACCCTCACCATGGCGCAATGCGTTGTCCACAAGCACGCTCAAGGCCTCGCGTAGGCGCGTCGGGGTGACGCGAGCGGCGCACTCTCCCGACGCGACGGCGGAAAGCGTGCGGTTCTGCACGGCGAACGCCTGCCCGTAGTCGGCCACGACCTGGTCCACCTGCCCGGGCACGGCCACCGGGTCGAGCCGCGCCACCTGCTCACCACGCGCGGCGGTGATCAGTTCATCGAGCTCGCTGGTGAGCCGCTCGACCTGGGCGAGCGCGGCGTCGGCCTCGTCCACCACGTCCTGATCGGGATGGATGGACAACTCGTCGAGTCGCAGTCTGATGGCGGTCAGTCTGCTCCGGAGCTGATGAGAGACCTCGCCGACGATCCGGCCCTCACGCTCGAGACGGACCGTGATCTCACGATTCGCGGTATCGAGCGCCGACGACACCCGGTCGAGTTCCTCGATGTCGTAGTGTCTGCCCTCGGTCCCGAAGTCCCCCTGGGCCATGCGCGCCGCTCGCGCGGCGACGTCCTCCAACGGGTCCGCCAGGCGGCCGGCGGTCACCGCGGCCACGACGAGGCCTGCGATGACCGAGGTCGTCACCACCAGTGACACCACCCCGACGGCCGCCCATTGCCTGCTGCGGACCTGCGAGTAGGGCACCGACAGCGTCACCGAGCCCGCCTCGCCGAGGGTCAGCGATTCCGTCACGGGTTCTTCGTCGAACGACGCCCCGATGTCGAGTCTTGCCTGATCTGTGCCGTCTTCGGACACCACCGGAAAATAGATCTCCAGCCGTCCACCTTCGGGGACGAGCAGCCGGAACTTGTCGCGATCCAGATCGCCGCTGACCGAACCGTCCGGCCCCTCCTGGTTGAGGAGCTCCGCCGACACGCGTTTGAGTCGATCGTCGAGATCTTGGTGTGCGGTGTCGTCGACCCACCACCAGGCCGTGAACATCAGCGGCACACCCAGCAGCAGGCCGATGCCCATGACCATGGCCATCATCGACCGCAGGATTCGTCGGCGCACGTCTAGTCGGGGTCGAAACGAAAGCCGACGCCGCGCACTGTGACGATCCGCTTCTTGCGGCCGGGACGATCGTCCCCGATCTTGCGGCGCAGCCAGGAGATGTGCATGTCCAGGGTCTTGGAGGAGAGCAGATCCGGTGTTCCCCACACCTCGGTGAGGATCTCCTCGCGGCTGACCACTTCGCCGCCGCGTTCCATCAGATATCGCAGCAGATCGAACTCACGGTTGGCCAGGGTCGCGTCCTCGCCGGCCACCAGAACTCGACGCCCGCGAGCGTCGAGATGGATGTCACCGGCCTCGATCACCACGTCGGCACTCTGTTTGCGGCGCAACAGCGCCCGCACCCGGGCGAGCAACTCGGCCAGCCGGAACGGCTTGCCGACGTAGTCGTCGGCTCCGGCGTCGAGACCGACGACGAAGTCGACTTCGTCGGTCCGTGCGGTCAGCATCAGTACCGCGAGCTGCGGACGTACGGCCCGGATGCGCCGGCACACCTCCAATCCGTCCATCTCGGGCAGCCCGAGGTCGAGAACCAGGAGCTCGAATCGTCCGCTGCGGGCCATCTCGAGGGCTTCGGTGCCGGTCGTGACGACCTCGCAGCCGTATCCCTCACGGCTCAAGGCGCGGGCGAGGGGCGTAGCGATGGCTTCGTCGTCTTCGGCCAGCAGAACTTCGGTCACCTTGCCAACTTAGCCCCGCCGACCCAGACCTGGTCGTGACCGGCACGCACCACCAGCGCCCCCGCATCGGTGATGCCCGAAATGGGCGATTTCCCTCGCGGCCTGAGCCACCTCGATGGATCCAGGGACGTTCAGGTGCGCCCGCGCTTGGAGAACTCCCCGTGGGTGTGTCCGTCCCACTTCTCGTACACCTGCTTGACCTTGGGGTTGTCCTGTTCCCGGATCCAGTCGCACAGGTCGGCGTCGGCATTCGGATTCGTGACGATGATGGTGTGGAGATCTTCGTGCTTCTCGGCGAGTTCTCGGAGTTTCTCGCTGCTCGTCGACGGGTCGGCGGCCTCCAGCGCATCCCGCGGGTCGAGGAACGGACCGCGCGGCGCGTCGAACCCGCCTCCCCCGACCTCGTCCTCGTCGATCGCGTCCCTGCGCATGGCCGCGGAATTGAACAGCAGGTTCAGGACGATTGCCGTGAGCGCTCCCGCCGAGATACCTGAATGGAAGATCGTCTGGAACCAGTCTGGGAACTGGTCGTAGAGGTCCAGAGCCACGTCGACCGGCGCAGCGCCCAGGTTGCGATCGGTGTAGTACAGCTTGGCTTCGGTCAGCATCGCGACGCCGACGGAGATCGCGACGACCAGGATGTTGGAGTTGTTGAACTTCACCTTCGACAGGGTTCGCACGCCACTGGCGGCGACCATGCCGAACAGCGCCACACCTGCGCCACCGAGAACCGGCATCGGGATGCCCTCGACGATCGCGGCCATCTTGGGCAGCAGTCCGAGGATCACCAGGATGATGCCGGCACAGGTGGCGACGTGACGGGTCTTGACGCCGGTGATGGCGACCAAACCGACGTTCTGGGCGAATGCCGTGTACGGGAACGTGTTGAAGATGCCGCCCAGGACGGTCCCGAGGCCGTCTGCGCGCAGGCCGTCCGCCAGTTTCTGTGGGGTGATCTTCTTGCCGACGATCTCGCCGACCGCCACGGTGTCGCCGGTGGTCTCCGTCATGATCACGATGGCGACGATCAGGAGCGCGAGAATCGAACTGATCTGGAATGTCGGCGCGCCGAACTGGAACGGTTGTACGAAGCCCACCCAGTCGTAGTGACTCACGTTGTCCCAGGTGGGCATTCCGAACGGGATCGAGATCAACGTGCCGGCCACCAGACCGAGCAGGACCGACACCCGGCGCAGCGCGTCCGGAGCGAATCGCTCGATCATGAGGATGATCAACAGGGTCAAAAATCCCATGCCGATCGCACTCGGGGCGCCGAAATCAGGTCCCTTCGCGGTGCCGCCGCCGAACCACCCTGCTGCGACCCGCATCAGTGACACCCCGATGATCAAGATGATCGTTCCGGTGACCAGCGGAGGGAAGAACCGGATGAGCTTTCCGAACACCGGCGCCATCAGGATCATGAACAATCCCGAGGCGATCACCGCACCGTAGATCGCTGTGATGCCGTGTTCGACGCCGATCGTGATCATCGGGGCGACCGCGGCGAAAGTGACGCCCTGCATCAGGGGCAGTCTCACGCCGAAGCGCCAGAAGCCCACTGCCTGAAGGATCGTCGCGATGCCCGCGACGAACAGATCGGCCATGATCAGGTGCACGATGTCCGACGATTCGAGCTCGCCGGCACTCACCATGGCGCCACCGACGATGAGTGGGACAGCGACCGCGCCGGCGTACATGGCGAGCACGTGCTGGAGGCCGAGCGGAAGGAGCCGCGTAAGCGGAGGGACCTCGTCGACGGGGTGTTCGGCGGCGCGACCTCGGGCGATCACGGAGAGGAACGACATGGGCGTCCTAACGATGCGATGGAGCGTTGACGATGAGATCGTCGAACTCGCACATTTCGGACATCTGACCAGGAGGTTTCACCGGTGTTTCGGCCGGCATGCACCGGGCGCCACGGCGGACCTATGCCGGATCAACGGCGGAAGTCGTCGCCGTCCCGGGTGTCGAACACCTCGTGGTAAAGCAGGGAGTGCACCCGCTCGACGTGCGGGATGTCGTTGAACTCCAATGGATCCTCGGATGCCGATTCGATGATCAAAGTGCCGGTACGCAGCACTCGGTCGACGAGTCCGTGCCGGAACTCGACCGAGTTGATGCGCTGTACCGGGATGTCGATACCCGAACGGGTGACGATCCCGTTCCGGTAGGTCACCCGGCGATCGGTCAATACGAAATGAGTTGTGCGCCAGCTGATGAACGGACGGACGAAAAACCAGATGACGATCACCAGCCACACCACGGCGATGACTATTCCCACCACGAGTTTGGCGGTGGAGTTGATGTCGGAGGTGGACAGGTACCCACCGGCGACACCGGCGAGGGCCGTACCGACGATGAACACGAAGGTCGGGAGCAGCAGGCACTTCCAGTGCGGATGGTGATGCAGCACCACCCGCTCGCCCTGGGCCAGGATGCTCTCGGGATACCCCATCGACAAACCCCTCCGACTCGCGCCACGCCTCGCGCGACCGGTGCGCGCGGTTCCACTGCATCGCAATCAAACCAGATGCAGACGTACCGGTGGGCTTCGGCGAGGATTCGCGCGCCACGGCGCCGCTGGTCAGTAGACTCAGCCGCATAGGGAGGTGCGAGATGTATCCGAACGACCCGAACAAACCGCGTACCGCGCGTTACGACCGGGGCTATGACCCGGAACCACAGGCGTACAGCCAGTCGTACCCACAGCAGCCGGGCTACGGTCAGGACCAGGGCTACGGGCAGCAACCGCCCGCGGACCAGTACTACGCGGCCGCGCCGGCGCAGCCGCCGCGCCGCCCCAGGTCGAACCGGCCCCAGGTCAATCCGACCATGTTCATCGGCGGCGTCCTGGCCACCGCGATCGTCACCGGTCTCGCGGCCTGGCTGGTCGCCTGGTTGATCCGATTGGTGATCGAGCGCGTGAACGAGACCGGCAAGCTGGGTGTCTGGAACCCGATGGCCAACGACGAGTACTGGTTCGCCGTCGTCGCCTTCCTGTGTGCGCTCTTCGCAGGAGCTCTCTGGTACGTCCTGCAGTTGGCGACACCCTCACCCAACCAGTTCTTCTCGTGGATCGTCGGCTTGCTGATCATTGCAGCTGTGCTGATCCCACTGCTGCTCTCGCGGGATTGGACCACGGGTATCTCGACCGCGATCATTCACGCGGTGATCGGGCTGCCGATCCTTTTCCTCGTGCCCGCGATGGGCACGAAGAGCATGGAACGGCGCTAGCGCAGACCTTCAGTCCGCCAGTCGTAGGTGGGTGACGTCGCCGGCCGCGACGGCGACGTGCTCACCCCCCGCGACGTCGACCACCACTCGTCCGGTGCTGTCGATCGCGGTGGCCACACCGACGAGCTCGTCCCCGACCGGCAGTTGCACCCTGACCCGGTGCCCGAGAGTTGCGGACGCGGCGCGATAGTCGTCAGCGACCGCCCCCAGATCGGCGGGCCACTGATCGAGCCTGTGCGAGAGTGCGATGAGCAGGGCCGCCGCCAGATCGGCTCGGTCGACCTCGGCGCCGGCCAAGCTCAGAGACGTCGCGGTCGGCACGGGCAGTTCATCCTCCGACAAGCTGACGTTGATCCCGATCCCGATCACGACGACCGGCCCCGCCGGTCCATGCGTCAATTCCGCCAGGATGCCGGCGACCTTGCGGCTGTCGCCGTCGACCGGCAGCAGGACGTCGTTGGGCCACTTGAGTTGCGGTTTCAGATCAGTCACCGCCTCGATCGCCTCGACGACCGCCAGACCGGTCAGCAGCGGAAGCCAACCCAGGGCACTCGGCTGATCCGAGGTGTCCGCCGCTGCGGCCACCGAAAGGGCGACCTGCGAGCGAGGCGGACTCGTCCACGACCGCGAGTGTCTGCCGCGGCCCGCGCTCTGGTATTCGGCGACGAGGACCGAACCCGTGGTGTCACCCGAACCCGACAGCGCAACGAGGTCGGCATTGGTCGAACCGGTGTCCTCCACCACCCGGATCGACCGCCACCTGGTGCCTGCCACCTTGGCGATGAGGACGTCGGGATCCAACGGTGCGCGCGTGTCTGTCATGAGGTCACAGCCTAGAGCTGTGACAGCGATTTTATGTGTGTCGAAGAGTACCGGATCAAACATGAGAGAACCCTCAGGTTAGCCCGGTCTGCACCCCCACCGAGGGCAGTGGATAGCATCAAGGCCATGACGAGTGCCCCCCAGGACGCGGAACCGACGCCGGACATCCACACGACCGCAGGAAAGCTCGCTGACCTGCATAATCGCCTATCGGAGGCGAAGCACCCGGTCGGTGAGGCAGCGGTCGAGAAGACCCACGAAAAAGGCAAGCTCACCGCACGCGAGCGAATCACCCACCTGCTCGACGACGGCTCGTTCGTCGAACTCGATGCCCTTGCGCGTCATCGCAGCACCAACTTCGGGCTCGCCGAACGACGCCCACTCGGAGACGGTGTCGTCACCGGATACGGCACCATCGACGGCCGCGAGGTCTGCGTGTTCAGCCAAGACGTCACGGTCTTCGGTGGCAGCCTCGGCGAGGTCTACGGCGAGAAGATCGTCAAGGTGATGGATCTGGCCATCAAGACCGGCCGCCCCCTGGTCGGGATCAACGAGGGCGCAGGCGCCCGCATCCAGGAGGGCGTCGTCTCCCTGGGCCTCTACGGCGAGATCTTCCACCGCAACGTCCGCGCCTCTGGCGTCATCCCGCAGATCTCCCTGATCATGGGTGCAGCGGCCGGTGGGCACGTCTACTCCCCCGCACTCACCGACTTTGTCGTCATGGTCGACAAGACCAGCCAGATGTTCGTCACCGGCCCCGACGTGATCAAGACGGTCACCGGCGAGGACGTGACGATGGAAGACCTCGGTGGCGCTCAGACACATATGGCGAAATCCGGTGTGGCGCACTATGTCGCCAGCGACGAGGAAGACGCCCTGGATTACGTCAAGGAACTGCTGGGCTACCTGCCGAGCAACAACCGGGCTGATCCGCCGCGACTGCCTGTCGCCGAACCGGCCGCCGGATCGATCGAAGACACCCTCACCGAGGAAGATCTCGAACTCGACACCCTCATCCCGGACTCGCCGAACCAGCCGTACGACATGCACGAGGTCATCCGCCGCATCCTCGACGACGATGAGTTCCTCGAGGTCCAGGCCGGGCGCGCGACGAACATCATCGTCGGTTTCGGTCGCGTCGACGGTCGCAGCGTCGGTCTGGTGGCCAACCAGCCGACCCAGTTCGCCGGTTGCCTCGACATCAACGCCTCCGAAAAGGCCGCGCGATTCGTTCGTACCTGCGATGCCTTCAACATCCCGATCATCACGCTCGTCGACGTGCCCGGCTTCTTGCCCGGCACCGACCAAGAGTTCAACGGCATCATCCGTCGGGGCGCGAAACTGCTCTACGCATATGGCGAGGCGACCGTCGGCAAGATCACCGTCATCACACGCAAGGCCTACGGCGGCGCCTATGACGTCATGGGGTCCAAGCACATGGGCGCCGACGTCAACCTGGCATGGCCGACCGCCCAGATCGCGGTCATGGGCGCCTCAGGTGCGGTCGGGTTCGTCTACCGCGGCAAGCTCAAGGATGCTGCTGCGAATGGCGAAGACGTCGATGCCCTGCGGCTGCAGCTGCAGCAGGAGTACGAGGACACCCTCGTCAATCCATACGTCGCCGCGGAGCGTGGGTATGTCGACGCGGTCATCCCGCCCTCGCACACGCGCGGCCAGATCGCGACTGCCCTCAAACTGCTCGAGCGCAAGCTCGTCAACATGCCACCGAAGAAGCACGGGAACATCCCCCTATGAGCGACGACACGGTGGCGGAGGCCACGGATACCGCACCGGCGAAGCCATTTCTCACTGTCGTGAGAGGCAACCCGTCTGACGCCGAGGTCGCCGCGCTCGTAGGCGTTTTCGCGTCCGCCGGCGACTCGGGCGGACCGGTCGACAGCGGCCCGCGAAACCTGTGGGGCACCCCATCCGATCGCCTGCGGGCCGCAACCGGCCTGGCTCCGAGCGTGTTCCCGAACCTCGCGTTCGGCTACTGACTCCCCGTGGACGCGCGGTGAGGTCTCGATGACCCGCTTCATACTGGCATCGGCCTCACCGGCGCGGCGTCGGATCCTGCAGGCAGCCGGACTCGACCCGATGGTTCAGGTTTCCGACGTGGACGAGGATGCCCTCATCGCCGAAATCGGTTCGAGCACATCACCCGCGGACATCGTTGCCGCTCTCGCCAGGGCGAAGGCCGAGAGCGTAGTGGCCGCGCTCGATCCCGGCCTCCGAGACGACGCGGTACTCGTCGGGTGCGATTCGATGCTCCATCGCGGCGGTGCACTCACCGGCAAGCCGCATACCGCTGCTGCTGCCCGAGCCCAGTGGCACGCGATGCGCGGCACGGAGGCCGAGTTGCTGACGGGCCATTGCCTGGTGCGACTGATCGCCGGCGAGGTTGCCGCCACCGCGAGCCGGACCGTCACGACCACAATACGTTTCAGCAGTCCGACGGATGCGCAGATCGACGCTTATGTCGCCACCGAGGAGCCGTTGACGGTGGCCGGGGCATTCACTCTCGATGGCCGTGGCGGCTGGTTCGTCGACGGGATCGACGGCGATCCGTCATCGGTGATCGGCATCAGCCTTCCGCTGGTACGTAGCTTGCTCGACGATGTCGGAGTGAGCATCACCGACCTCTGGGTGTGACGGCCATCGCTCGTCAGGTTCCGCCGGCCACGTCTGATCACCACATTCGGTGATCGAGGCCCCACGCAGTCAACTCCTCCCCGATCTGTTTGCGCATCAGATCGGCGTCTCCGAAGTGGTCGGGGTGGATCCCGAAGAACGTGATCGTCACCTTGTCCCCGTACTCGACTGCCCACGCCGCCACCGCAGGTCCCAGCGTCCTGCGATGCTGCGGAGGGCGGCCCTGCATGATCGCTCTGATCCCGAACGACGTCGCCGTCTCTCCGCCGAGTTCGAGCGCAGTCCGAGGCACGACCCCCAGATTCGACACCGTGGTGTCCGGGCCCGGTATCGACTGCATCATCTTCCCGATCAATCGTTTCGGTAGCAGACGCACAACCGGTTGCAGGTTGTCGGCCACCGCGGCCGCCCCGTTGTTCGCATAGTCGATGAAGGCTTCCTTGCTCAGCGCTCTGATCTCGCCGAGGCCACGGTCGGGTGTGATCTCCCCGGGCACTCGAATCCACACGCCACCAGATGCATTCGCACGTTCGTCACCGTCGCCGCGCCTGCTGACGGCGATACACAAACGCATCGCCGGCGCCGGAACGGGATACCCCGAGCGTTGCACCAGGCCGCCGAGTAGCGCGGTGAACAGACTGTTCGACGTGCCGCCGTGTTCGGCCGCCCGGGCAATCCACTGCTCCTTGTCGACATCCGCGGTGGCGAGCGTTGTCTCGGGGCCACCACGATCCGGGGTCATTGCCGCCTTCGGGGACTGTGGTTCCTTCGGGACGCTGTCCACCGATGTGTCTTTGCCGCGCTGCTTCCACAGCGCCGTGGCAAGGAGTGTGCACGACCGGGCAGCCGCTGCCACCTGTTGCCGGGCATCGGTGAGATCGTCCCGTAACCCAGGCCAGCCGCGCGTCTGATCCAGGGTGGGCAGCGTGTTGGTCGACGCACCTGCGTGAGCGGCGGCGAGTGCCGCATAGACGCCCTGTCCGTCGGAGACCATGTGCGAGACCAACAGTGACAGCGCGTACCCGCCCGATCCGGTCGGTGCCCCGTCCAGCTGCCACCCGTGACCGTCCGCCGGTCGCAGCGCCGAACCGCGAACACGTTCGTCCATCCACGCCCCGATCTCGTCGTCGGCGATGGGTGACGGCGCACACCTCAGATCAGGAACCTCGTCGTGACGGACCCACCGATCGCGGGCCAGTGGTACCCGGGTCCGGCGTACCCGGCGGTTCAGCGACCCGGCTGCCAGCTCATCACGCAGTCGGACCAGCGCCGCCTCACCGGGGTGTCGGTCGAAGACCCACAGGAACTGGATGGGTGCACCGAGGCCGAAAAGGTCCTCGGCCAACAGATAGGATTCATCCGCACCGGTGACCCGATCTGCTTGTATTCCTTGCTCAGACATGAGTTCGTCCTCCGATCAATGCATCACCAGATGCGGTGCGGCAGTCCCCAGGCAGCGAGTTCGGCAGTGAGCAGGCGGTGCAGTTCCGGCCGGTCGCCGAACCGGGATTCGTCGAATGCCGCCACCGAGAACGTGAGCTGATCGCCCACCTCGAGTAGCCAGGACTGGACACCCTCGCCGAACCGGTAGGGCTGCGACGGGTCGACCCCCTGCGCAATTCCGCGGAACGCGACACCGGAGGCGGGTACCCCGCCCAGCTCCGAGAGTTCCGGGGTGAAAGCGCCGAGATTGGATGCGACCGCGTCGGGCATCCCGCTGCCCGAGCTGACCGCCTTGACGATCAGAGATGTCGGCAGCAACCACATCAGCGGTAGCAGATGGATCATGGCAGGCCTGCGGCCTGCTGCGAGCGCGGTGAAGGCGGCCTTGCACTTTCGCCGGATCGGGCCCAGGTCGCCGCCTGCGGCCGGCTCGTCGATCAGGTAGACGGACACCCCTGCGGTCGCGTTGCCTCCCTCGTCATCCGCCGTTCGACTGCTGACGGGGACCCCCACCTTGATCGGCTCTCCGAGTGGTGCGTAGCCGCTGGTTCGCAACAACCCTGAGATGACGGCCACAAAAAGGCTGTTCGAGGTGCCTCCGTGCTCCTCGGCGACCTTGCGCCACACGTCGACGTCCACACTGACGATCGCCCACGGGCCGGCGGCAGCGGGCGCCCTGACGTTCATCGGCGGACGGGGTGCGCGCATCGGGGGTGGTGGTGTCGAGTCGCGGCGCATCGTGGAGATCGTCGCGCGCACGACGCCGTGCGCCGCGGCGACGATCTGGCGAATCGAGTCACCTGCATCCGCCGCGCCGGCATGCGCCTGAGGACGCACGGACAGGGCGTCTGCTCCCCTGCCTCCGAGCGCGTCTGCGGCGGCCGACACCGTCGCCTTACCGTCGGCGACCAGATGAAGCGTGGTCAGGGACAGTACGAAGCCGCCGTCGACGGTGGGCGCGCCCCGCAGCCGCCACGACGTTCCATTCTCGGGATCCAGAGGCGCGGAATACATCTCCCGGGCCGCCCATCTCTCGACCGCGTCGCTCTCGACCGTCGTCTCGTCGAGCAGAAGATCCGGTTCCATCTCGGAGTGGACCCATCGCGGGCGCGAAAAGGGAAACGGCGACGTGATCAGGCGCCGATTCAAGGGGCTGGCCGCCAAGCGTGCGTTGACGGCCATGAGCGCGTCGTGGGAGGGCGGACGATCGAACCTCCACAAGACCTGCAGCACCACCGACCACCTGAAGGCACGGCGCACGAACCAGTAGGTGAAATCTTCGGGGGCCAGTCGCGTCATGATCAGGCCGACAATCGAATCGAGCGCCCCTGCCGGGCGGCGTTCTCGATCAGGTCGACCGTGCCTGCGGCGGCCTGCTCGGCGGGGATGAGGCATGACGCCAGCGTCGCTGCGCGATCGGTGTACGCCCTGCCGAGTACCAACTCGAGATTCTTCGTCAAAACGTCGACGTCGAGAGTTCTGAGCGGTATCGATGCCCCCACGCCCAGCCGCTCGAGTTGCAGCCCCCAGAAGGGCTGGTCCGAACCGAGCCAGCACACCAGTGCCGGTTTGCCCGCCCGGACAGCTGCGGACGTGGTACCCGCACCGCCGTGATGAACCACCGCCCGGCACCGCGCGAACACGCGTCCGTGGTCGACCGCCCCGACCACGCGCACGTGTTCGCTCGAGGTCCGGCCGAAGTCGTTCCACCCTGCGCACACCAGGGCGCGCTGCCCAAGCGTTCGGCACGCCTCGTCGATCGCGGCCAACAGAGCGTCCGGATCGGGTACGGGCATACTGCCGAACCCGAAATAGATGGGAGGATCCCCCTTGTCGATCCAGGTTTCGGTGTCGGGATCCACAGGGTCGGAGCCGATCCGGCCTCGCAGATCCGCCGGGAGATCGATGAAGCCGACGAGTGGGCGACCCGGACCCCACACCCGCGTGAGTTCGGGACAGAAGACAGGATCGTATGCCTGGACCTCGACCGCTCCGTAGTCCTGCATTCGCCGTGCCAGGGGCTGCTTCGCCGGCTCGAGCCCGAGCAGGCGCCGGAGCCGGTTCTCTCGTCCCTTGGTCAGCTGCCAGAACGCCGCCGTCACGGCAGCCCAACTGACTGCGTTCACGCGAGCGGGAAGCGTCAGGGGCGCCCCGGGGAACGGCGAGACGAAAGGATTCTCCGTCACTGGTGCATGATGCAGAACGAAGAACGGAATGTCGTCTCGTTGCGCGAATGCGAAAACAATTTGGGCCGTGGTGAATCCGGTCACCACCGCGTCGGCACCCACTGCGAGCCCGAACATCTCGTCGACCATCTGACTCCATCCGTGATCACGGATCTCTGCGAGCGCACGGAGACGCTTGAGAGGCCCACCGGTGCGCACGCCCTCTCGGATGACGGCCGAGTTGATGTGGGCCCGGGTGTCGTAGCCGAACGGGCGAGCATCGAGTCCGGCCCCTGCTGCGAACTCGACCAGGTTGGGCGGCGCTCCGAAGACCACCTCGTGTCCACGTCGCAGCAGTTCCGCACCCAGCACGACCGCGGGTTGGATATCACCACGCGTTCCGTTGAACGCGAGGACAAAACGCATCATCGCCTCCCCGCACCGTCTCGGCCCCGACCGCCGTCATTCACATCATCTTAGGTGAGGCGTTAGGGTCGTGCAGGGTCAGCGAATCCACCACCGGGAAGATCGAGCCTGCTTGGCCGAGACGAGGGGCGATGAAATTTGTACTGGCGTTCAACGGAAGTCGCGGAGACGTGCAGCCCGCGATCGCCCTCGGGAGCGAATTGGCCATGCGCGGTCACGAAGTCGTGCTCGCAGTCCCACCGAACCTCACCGACTTCGCCAGGGCGTCCGGTCTGCGGGTGCACCGCTACGGGCTCGACACTCGAGAACTTCTCCGCTCCGAGGTCGTCTCGCGGGACCTCAAGTCCAACAACCCGGTCACCAAACTGCGTGCGGTGTCGGAGATCACGCTCAGGGGCGGGCGGACCATGCAGCAAGAACTGCTCGACCTCACCGCCGACGCGGACGCCATCATCGGCGGCAGCGCAGGCCAGGAACGAGCACTCAATGTCGCGCTGGTACGTGGTATCCCTTACATCCCCATCCATCTGTGTCCCATTCGTCGCAACGGTGAGGTGTCACTGCTCACTCAGTTCGGTATCGATCCTCCGCGGCCCGTGGCACGCGCGAGCTGGACGATACTCGAACAGATCCTATGGCGGGCAACCCGATCGGCAGAAAACGCACTCGGATCCGAGTTGGGACTCCCCGCGGCCGACGCACCCGCGGCCACTCGGATCGAAAGGCAAGGAGTGCCGGAGATCCAGGCGTACGACCCCGCGTTGTTCTCCGACCTGACGTCGGAGTGGGGTGCGCGCAGACCTTTGGTGGGGTTCTTCAACCTCACGCCACAGACCCGAAAGCAGATGAGCGACGGGCACTCCGACGATGAGCTGCAGAGGTGGCTCGACGACGGACCACCACCGCTCTACGTCGGATTCGGGAGCATGGCCGTGGCCGATCCCGACCGCTTGGCGAGGGTGATCGTGGCCGCGACCGAGTCCCTGGGGCTGCGGGTTCTACTCGCCACCGGATGGGGTCGTTTGACGTTCGATGCGCCCGATGATCGGATCTACGCCGTTCCCGCCGTCGACCACGACGCGATCCTGCCCCGGTGCGTCGCGGCCGTCCATCACGGTGGCGCGGGCTCCACCGCCGCCTCCCTGCGGGCAGGACTGCCGGCACTCGTCTACTGGCTGGGCGCCGACCAGCCCCTGTGGGGCAGACAGATTCGTCGCAGCGGCGCCGGATTGAGTTCTCCACTCGCCAACATCGATGTGAACGGATTCCGCAACGCCCTCGCGGAGATACTGACGCCTGATCACACCCGCGCGGCGCGGGACCTGTCCGCGCAGTTGGTCACGCCTGCCGCAGCAGTCGCCGCAGCAGCAGCGCACGTCGAGCATGCCGTGCGATCGTGATGTACGCGCTATCGCTGCTCAGTGATCCGGGGCAACGGATGTCTCGTCACGGCATGATCCGATCGTGGGTCGGCCGCAGTACGTTCTTGGCCGCGAACCCGCCGGTTTCTTTGTCGTAGGCCCGGATCACCACCAGTCGAACGGCATGGAGTGTCGTGACCGTCGGCAGGTACACCAGGGCCGCCAGTGCTGCCCATCCGAACCGCCTGTGGACCAACAGGGTTCGCGGAAGGCAGATCATATAGGTCACAAACCCCGGCACGCTCGTCTCCATCCGCCGGGGTGAGACACCCACCGTGATGTCCGGCAGAAAGGCATTTCGTCCGCCAGATTCCTTTACGCAGAGTCCGGTGTCGACGTCCTCGAACAGGTCACGACGCAGGCTGACCCGATCGCGAATCTGCAGCCACGTCTCACGACGCAGCACCATGTTGGACCCATACAGCACCGGAACGCTCTTGACATCGATGGGCGTGGACGTGCCCGCACGTGATGTCTTCACTCGTCGCGCGCGCAATGGGCTGAACCGTTCCTTCACATCGCTCAAGGCCGATCCGTAGGGCAGTCCATACGCCTCGCCACGGCCGCACAGCGCCGCCCAGCGGTGTTCTGTGTCGCTCTGCAGGAACTCGACGATCGTCCGAGCCCAGTGCGGCGGCACGAGTGTGTCGGAATCGATCCTTGCCACCACCGGCCCGCCGCTGGCGTCGAGACCGGCGTTACGGGCGAAGACGAGTCCCTGCCGGGTCTCGGAGATCATCCTGATCTCCGGATGTCGCTCGGTGAATGTGGCGACGATGTCTGCTGTCTTGTCGGTCGAGTTGTTGTCGACGACCACGATTTCGAGGATGTGATCGAGCTGGCGGCTCAAGCGTTCAAGACATTCGCCGATCACCTCCTCTTCGTTGAAGGTGGGGACCACCACCGACAAACACTTCGAATCCATGACTCTCCTTCGACGTCGAGTTCGCACAGATCGATCCGCTCCCTGACAGATCGGTCAGGTCTTGCGCATGTACACCCGCAGGGTCAGGGGTGCAAAGATGGCGAGCACCACCAGAGCTCCGATCAGCGACCAGGCGATCTGCGGACCGAAATGTCCGTCGACGGCCAGTTCTCGTACCGCGGAGACGAGATGCGAGACGGGATTGACCGACGCGAAAGACTGCATCCACCCGGGCAACGTCGTGACGGGCACCAACGCGTTCGACACGAAGGTCAGCGGCATCAGGATCAGCATCGAGACCCCCTGCACCGTGGATGCCTTGTTCATCAGGACTCCCATCAGCGCAAATATCCAGCTCAACGCGAATGCCACGACGATGACGAGCAGACAGCCGGCAAGAAGCCCGGCGATACTTCCGGGGCGGTATCCCATCGCGAATCCGACAAGAACCGTCACCCCGGTCGCCACCACATAGCGCACCACATCCGCCAGCAGCGAACCGGCCAGTGGTGAGATCCGGGCGATGGGAAGAGATTTGAAACGATCGAAGACGCCCTTGTCGAGATCCTCGCGCAGTTGCACACCGGTGGTCACCGACGCCGCGACGGCGACCTGGACCAGCACACCCGGGATCAGCAGCGGAAGATACGCGTTGACGTTGCCGGCGATGGCTCCACCGAAGATGCTCGAGAACAACACCGTGAACACGATCGGCAGGATGACCACGTCGAACAGCTGTTGCGGATTGTGCTTGATCTTGAGCAACCCACGCTCGGCCATGGTCAGTGCCTGCGAGACCGATCTGCCCATCGAGACGTGTTTCGGGATGTGCCGGTCGGCAAGCAACGCAGCGACTTCGGGATCGAACGGGATTCCGGTACCCGCGGTCATGCGGCGTCCTCCCGGATCTCGGGTACCTCCGTGGGCTGCCCGGTGATGGTGAAGAACACCTCGTCGAGGCTGGGCTTCTGAACATTGATCTCCCGAAGCTCGATGCCCGCCGCTCGCAGCGCGAACAACAGCTCCGGTAGGAGCGAGAGATCGTCCAATGGTGCGGCGACCCCTCCGTTGCCGGACACGGTGGCCTCCGTGCGTGTGTAGCCGGCGACAATGCCCGCCGCCTCCCCGGCCGCCGTCGGATCACTCAGGGCCAGGCCGAGCGTCGAGGACCCGACGGCAGCCTTCAGGTCGTCCGCGGTTCCGTCCGCGACGAGCCGGCCGTTGTCGATCACCGCGATACGATCGGCCAACTGATCGGCTTCCTCGAGATACTGCGTGGTCAGCAGCACGGTGGAACCTGCGGCGACCAGCGCTCGGATCGTGGTCCACATCTGCGCGCGGGTCCGCGGGTCGAGTCCGGTGGTCGGTTCGTCGAGAAACAGCAACGGTGGGCGCGAGATCAAGCTGGCCGCGAGGTCGAGGCGCCGACGCATACCACCGGAGAAGTGCCGCAGAGACCTGTCGGCCGCGGCTTCCAGGCCGAACTCCTCGAGGAGTTGAGCCGCTTTGGATTTCGCCGCAGTCCGCGACAAGCCGAGGAGCTTGCCGAAGATCATCAGGTTCTCGGCCGCGGTCAGATCTTCGTCTACGGACGCATACTGACCCGTCACCCCGATCAGGGATCGCACGGCCGTGGCATCGCGGACGACGTCGTAACCGAAGACCGCCGCATGTCCGGCGTCGGGCCGAAGCAGTGTGGCGAGCATGCGCACGGTGGTGGTCTTGCCGGCACCGTTGGGCCCGAGCACGGCATAGACGATGCCCGCAGGTACTGCGAGGTCTATGCCATCGACTGCACGAAAGGTGCCGTAGCTCTTCACGAGTCCGGTCGCCTCGATCGCCAGCGGTGATCGGTTGCCCATCGCGTTTCTCCTCCTAATGGACACCGCTTCTGGTCGCCCCGTTTGGATCACATTTCGCTACCTGGCCATTTCCCTATCCGGCCACGACGCCAACATATAGGGCAGAAGAAATATCGAACGACGAATGTATTCCGTCGAGCATTTACCCCACAGCCGAAGGTTAGTCCCTGCCAACGAATTCCCGCAAGAGTGGCACACGGTCCGGCGACTTTTCGTTTCCCATCAAAGCGACTGTAAGCCAACTTATTTCACATCGATGTCACATGACGGACACCAACTCGCAAAAAGTACGCGACTACGCCATGCAGACGCTGCCCCGCCACTCGTACCGCGCCTGACAAAATGCCAGTTAGGAGATTGTTTTCAGCGATTGGACAACCGTTTCACGCACTTCCGAAGAACTGTGTTGTCCGACTGTTTGCAACGCTAAACGTGATGAACAACACTTTATCCTCGCGACGAAATCGCGTGAGTTCAGCCATACGATTGGGAAGCGCAGTCAGAACCTCTCCGACGATCAGCGATCTCAATCACACGTCATCACCGGAAACCGGATGCGGGACTATGGAATTCACTGAACTTGCAGATTATCCGCTGCCCTCGGGCAGTCTCACCGAGTGGATACCCACGACCGGGGCCGACGGCGCATGCTGGTCCGTGGACTCCCGCCCTCTCACCTACGACCACGAAGACCATTACACGCGCGGGCTGTCGGGTGAACCGTCAAACGGCCAATCTGCTTGGCTTGGGTCAGCTTTCGAGATTCACCTGCCGTTTGATGCCGACGCCGTCAGGCGAACGCTCCGGGCGTGGATGCTCCGACACGAGGCATTCCGAACCACGGTGACCAAAACTGTTGACGCGCAGGGTCGTACCCACCTCGCCCGGCTCACCAGCTCCGGCGAGGTGCTGGAGGTGGCTCCCCATTCCGTCGGTCGACTCGGGAACGGGGCTCACGTACGTGCACACCTGGTCGACCTGTTCGACACCCAGATCTCACCGCTGACGTGGCCGCACTGCCTGGTGGCAACCATCTCCGACGCCGACGCACCGATTGCCGGCAACGGCTTCCTCGTGGTCTTCGGAGCCGACCACTCGGTGATGGACGCGTATTCGATGCTGCTGGCCATCAGCGAGATCCAGCGCTTGTACGCGTACGAACTCCACGGAATCGATCCCGCTCTGTCCGAGATCGGCAGTCATGTCGACTTCAGCGCGAACGATCGCATCATCGGCGGCGGGCTCACCGCTGAGCATCACGCGGTCGAGAAGTGGCAGCGATTTCTCGACGCGGGAGACGGGCAGTTCCCCCGTTTCGGACTGCCGGTCAAACCCGAGGGCATCAACCCACATGCGGGCCGGCAGCAGAACGGGATGTCCACGTGGCTGCTGTCGACGGAGGAGGTCAACCGAGTCAACGCCAACTGCCGCGAACTCGGGCACAACATGCAGTCGGCCGTACTCGCGTCGCTCGCGCTGGCGCAACGCGAACTCGTGGGCGAGTCCACGCTGCGATTCGTGATGCCGATGCACACCCGTCACGAGTCACAGTACGTCGAATCGGTCGGCTGGTACGTCGGCATCATCCCGGTCGAGGTGGACATCACCGCCGCCGAGACCTTTGGTGACTGCATGGGGGCGAGCGCGGAAGCGGTGGCCGCCACCAAGAGCTTCGCCCGCTATCCCTACCCTCGCATCGCCCAATTGCTCGGAAGGCACGCAGTCCCACAGTTCGTGGTCTCCTACCTCGACGTGAGATTCGTGCCCGGGGCGGCGGAATGGGAACGGTGGCGCGCACGCACCCTGCGCAGCGGCACATTCTCGGACGACGAGGTGTACCTGTGGATCGCCCGGACCCCGGTCGGCATGACGGTGTCGGCCCGCTTTCCTGCAACCGAGGTCGCCGACACAGGAGTACGACGTTTCATCGATGCCCTCGGTGAACTACTGCTCGGGTTCGCCCGCGACGGTGACCATCCCACCGCCGGTCGTTCACCGACCTCGCTCACGATCCACTACTCGCAAGACAAGTTCCCGGCCTAGACCGGTTCAGCGGGACGACTTCCCGGTACAGAGAGGCGCTCAACGTGATCATCACCGCGATGGATTGGTGGACCCCGGCCGGTGGCACCCTGCTCGAGTGGCATCCGACGGCGACCGCGCGGGTACGCGCGGCAGCGGCAACCCAGGACGCGGGCCCCCTGTCTTTCCTGCAGGAGAATCACATCAAGGCATGCCATGTCGCTCGGCAGGGCGGCGGTGACCACAAGGCCTATCTCGGCTCGGGCACCGACATCGACGGTGATCTCGATCGCAGTGCCCTGACCCGGGCATTGCGCAGTTTCGTACTACGCCATGAGGGTCTGCGAACCTGGTTCGACACCGACGGGGTCGCGATCACCCGATACCTCCTCGATCCCGAGGCTGTCGACTTCGAGGTCGGGGTGGTCGGAGAGTTCACCGAGTCCGAGCAATTCCGGGAGTACCTCCACCACCGCTTCGGGAATGAAGCGGTGGCGACGAGCTGGCCGGGATTCGCATTCGGGGCGATCAGCCGTGCCGGCAGCTTCACCCTGTACTACGGGTGCGACCACGCGCTGAGCGACGGGGCCTCCCAGGCTCTGGCGCTCGCCGAGATCGCGGAGTTGTACGACGCCGAGATCACCGGAAACGCGCCGGCCCACTTCGCGAGCGCACCCACCGGCAGTTTCGTCGAGTACGCGCGGCTGGAGAATCAACTCGCCGCCGGTTTTACCGCCGACTCCACCGAGATCGTCGAGTGGCGCGACATCTTCGATTCACATGGCGGATCCATGCCGGGATTCCCCCTGGACCTGGGCCTGGCGCCAGGTGAGACGGCCCCGGTCCGCCCGGTCGAACTCAACCTGCTCGACGCCGACGGCATCGCCCGGTTCGAGCGCATCTGCACGGAGGCCGGCGGCACCTTTTTGTCGGGGATCTACGCCGCGGTTGCACTCACGGAGTACGAACTGGCCGCCCGCGCCGACTATTTCGGGATCTCGGTACTCGCGACGCGGCTCGTCGCCGACTTCGGGATGTCCCAGGGCTGGTTCTGCAACTTCGCCCCGGTCGCGTTCGGCGTCGAAGGCGCACGATCGTTCACCGATCTGGTGCCGGCCGCGTTGGCCGGCTACACCAGGGCGAAACGTCTCGCCGCCGTTCCCGCACAGAGCGTCATCGCCGCGCTGCTGACTTCGGGCGCCTCGCCCGCCGATGTCGCGGCAAGTCCCAACCTCCTGTCATACATCGATTTTCGCCGTTTCCCCGGATACGGAGGGCAAGCCTATGACCGCGGCGTGCTCTTCACCGGAGAAGGCCGGACCGCAAATGCCTCGATGTGGTTCAACCGCGACGACGATCGTCTCTACCTCGGCAGCCAGACCCCGGACACCACTCTGGCCCAGCTTCAGGTCAAGCGGTATCACGAACACCTGTGGTCGGTTTTCGATCGGGTCGTCACCGGCGGGGACTACGCTGTACCGAGTCCGGGACCCACGGGATGTGCGACGGAAGAGATGTCTCTGCCATGAACATCGGATCGAGGTAACCGCGCTTGCACGTCACCACCATTGACCGCTACCTACCCGATCCCGGCAACCTGATGCAGTGGACGGTCGACTCCGGCGCCGTTCAACCTGTCGCCTCGCCGGTACCGCCCTCGTTCAACCAAGGTTTCCACCTGAGTGGAACCGAAGGCGAAAGCGTCTGGCTTGCAGCAGCATTCGATATCGAAGGGCGGGTCGACGACAAAGCACTCGAACGCGCCTATCGACTGCTGATCGCACGCCACGGCACGTTGCACAGTGCATTCGTGCGACGCGACGGCGAGATCGAACGGGAACTCTACGACCCCGCCGAGCTGATCCTGAAGCAGGAGCCCATGGTCCGAACGGACTCACCTGTTGGATTGCGGGATCTGCTGTGGAGCACGTTGAACACGGCGTGCCACCCGTTCGGTTTTCCCGCCTACCTGTTGGCCGCAATCGATCGGGCCGAGCGCTCGACCGTCTTCTGTGGCTTCGACCACGCCCATGTAGACGCGTACTCGATGTCGATCATCATCGACGACCTCTATCAGCTCTATCGCGGTTGCCTCACCGAACCCGGCGGATTCTTCGCCGACACGATGCCGATGGCGGGCAACTTCGTCGATTACTGCGCCGCTGAAGCAGAGGCCGCGATCATCGGCCCCCGTGACCCGCGGATGCGTGCCTGGCTGAAGTTCTTCGACGAGCACGACAACACCCCTCCGGGTTTCCCGCTCGACCTCGGACTGCCTCCCGGTCAGTCGGCACCTCAGGCGGTGGACCTGCGCGACCTGCTCGATGCAGGCACCACCGCCGCTTTCGAGGTGTTCTGCCGGCGCAATGGTGCATCCGTGTTCGCGGGCATGCTCGCCGCGATGGCACGGTGCGTCCGGGTTCTTGGGGGCGGCCCACAGATGTCACTGCTGTTCCCACTGCACACCCGCCGCTCCGAACAGTGGCGCGGTGCGGTCGGCTGGTTCACGACCAACGCACCGATCAACGTGGCCGCGACCGAGGACTTCAACGAATCCGTTCAGCGTGCGGGTCCGGCGCTGCGCACGGCGGTCTCCCTCGGCGAGGTGCCCGTCCCACACGTCCTCGCGGCGATGGGAGGCCTCAACCATCAGCGAAGTGACATCTTCATGGTCTCGTTCGTCGACTACCGCGGACTCCCCGGTGGGTCCGCGCACGAGGACATCGGGGCGCACCACGTGTCCAACGTGACCACCGCCGACGACGCGCAATTCTGGATTTCGCGGACCGAGCGTGGGCTCGCCCTGCGCAGCCGGTATCCGGGCACCGATGCCGCCGAGCCGGTCATCTCATCGTTCCTCGGTGAACTCTCCCGGTTCCTGCGGCAACCCTGGTAGCTCCACGAGCTCCTCCCGCGCACTACGCTCGTGAGGTATTCGCCCCCGCAACGCCCAGCCGATTTGGAGCAAACCCGTGACCGTGGAGATCGACAACAACCCCGGCTTTGCCGAGTACGTTCACCCCGAGCGCCTGGTCAGTACCGAGTGGCTCAGCGCCCACCTCGGCACCGACGGTCTCAAGATCGTCGAATCCGACGAAGATGTGCTCCTGTTCGACATCGGGCACATCCCGACCGCGCAGAAGGTCGATTGGCATCTGCACCTCAACGACCCGGTGACCCGCGACTACATCTCCGGCGAACAGTTCGCGGAGCTGATGCGCAGCAAAGGAATTCGCCGCGATGACACCGTGGTCATCTATGGCGACAAGAGCAACTGGTGGGCCGCCTACGCTCTGTGGGTGTTCACGCTGTTCGGCCACGAAGACGTCCGCTTGCTCGATGGTGGCCGTGACGCCTGGTTCTCCGAGGACCGCGACATCACCTTCGATGTACCCGACTACCCCGAGTCCGACTATCCGGTCGTGCAACGCGATGACTCGCAGATCAGAGCATTCGCCGACGAGGTGAGGGCCGGCATCGGCACCGAACCACTCATCGACGTCCGGTCACCGCAGGAGTACTCCGGTGAGCGCACCCATATGCCGGAGTACCCACAGGAAGGTGCGCTGCGCGGCGGCCACATCCCCACCGCGGTGTCGATCCCATGGGCAAAGGCCGCGGCCCCGGACGGGCGGTTCAAACCGGCCGCGGAGCTGCGCGAGCTGTACTCGGACTTCGCCCCCGACCAGTCGACCATCGTCTACTGCCGCATCGGGGAGCGCTCGTCGCACACCTGGTTCGTGCTCACGCATCTGCTCGGTTTCGACAAGGTCCGCAACTACGACGGCTCCTGGACCGAATGGGGCAACGCGGTGCGGGCGCCGATCGTCACCGGCGACGAACCGGGCACCGCGAGTGGCACGCGGTGACCGCGGCGCTCGACGAGATCATCGAGGACTTCGCCGCCCTCTCTGACTCGGAGAAGATCCAGCTGCTACTCGAGTTCTCCGACGAACTCCCCGAATTGCCGGACGACCTCGCCGAGGCGGCGATGGAACCGGTGCCCGAGTGCCAGTCACCGTTGTTCCTCTCGGTGGACGACAGCGACCCCGACTCGATCCAGCTCTTCTTCAGCGCTCCACCACAGGCGCCGACCACCCGCGGATTCGCATCCATTCTCCATCAGGGGCTCAACGGGGCCAGCGCAGCGGAGATACTGGCGGTACCCGGAGACTTCTACACCAGCCTCGGCCTCGACTCCGCGATCAGCCCGCTGCGACTTCGCGGGATGGCGGCCATGCTGGCCCGCATCAAAGCGCACCTGGGCCCGACGGGTCGATGAAGTTCATCCAGATGATGGACCAGCCCGTCGAACCGGGCGGGCTGGTCGAGTGGTCGCCGTACACCGACGGCGGATTGGCGCACTGGAAGGCCGATTCCCGGCCCACGTCCCACAATCACGAGCAGCACCTGCGCTCGGCATTCGAGTACCGGCTACGCCACCGCCGTGAAGGCGGACGCGAATCCTGGCTCGGGCTGGCCATCGATTTCGACGAGCCCCTGTCCATCCCTGCGATCCGCTCCACCTTCTCGATGTGGATCGACCGGCACGAGGTGCTGCGCAGTCATGTGGTCATCTGGGCCGACCGCCTGGCCCGGATGACGACGCCCCCCGGCTCGGTGAAACTGAAAATGGGCAAGGTCGGCTGGTACGGCGAACCGGGACCACTCCTGGACCAACTCAGCGGCACCTTCGACCGGGCGACCGCGCCATTGCAGTGGCCCGCATACCTTTTCGCGACGGTCGCCCGCGAACGTTCATTCACGCTGCTGTTCGCGGCCGACCATTCGCTGGTCGACGGTTACTCGCTGATCATGGCCCAGCACGAGTTGGTGTCGCTCTACGCAGCGAGCCGCCGCAAGGTCCAACCCGACCTTCCCGCCGTGGGTTCGTACGTCGATTTCAGCGCGTACCAGCGCCGTGAGGCGGACGCGGCAGGCTCCGATCACGAGGCGATCGCAGTGTGGTCGGACTTCCTGCGCGACACCGGAGGGAAGCTCCCGGGCTTCGAACTCGGCGGTGACGCCGAACCTGCCCAGGTCGAGCCCGGCCACGAGTCCGGGGCGGACGAGCACGCCGAACTCACCCCGCAAGGGTCGATCACCGCCGAGCTGCTCGACGACGAACAGACCAACAGATTCACCGCTGTGTGTTCGGCGGCAGGCGGCTCGCTTTTCGCCGGCGTCATGGCGGCGCTCGGCGCGGTGTATGCCGACCTCGGTGGTGGCCCGGTGATGCGGTGCGTCATCCCCCGCCACACTCGGGGCGACCAGCAGTGGTTCGGGGCCCTCGGCTGGTTCGTGGCGACCGTCCCGTTCCGGCTCGACAGCTCCCAGCCGGCCGATTTCGGCCAGGCGATCGGACGTGCCACCGAGGAACTGCGGCGGGTCCGTAAAGCATCGAGTCTGCCGTTCCTTCGCGTCGGGCAGATCCTCGGGCAGGAGTTCGACTTCCCGGAGCCGAAATTCGTGGTCTCGTTCATAGATCTGCGGTTCGCCCCCGGTAACGCCGAGGCCGACGCCGGCCGGGCACGGGTTCTGCGCAGCCACAACTATTCGGCAGACGAGGTGTACATCTGGATCAACCGCACGGCGTCGGGGCTGCGCATCTCGGCCCGCTTCCCCTCGCACGGTCGAACCCACAATCAGGTCGGCCGTTTCCTCGGTGCATTCGGCGATTTCCTCACCGCGATCGGCGACCAGAGCACCTACGGAAAAGTTACCCGCGAGTAGGAAAACCGCACCGAGCGAGCGATCTGTGGGTTGGGGTCGAGCCCGGAGAACGAGGTGCTTAGACTCCATTGAGTGCTGCCGACCACGACCCGTGGCCGCGGCGGCCCACGTACCGAGACATCGATACCCGAGACAATGTCGCCGACGCTCATCCACCAGCGCCCAACAGGAGATCAAGTGCCAAGTCACGCCAGCACAGCACTCACGAAAGTCCTCATCGCCAACCGCGGAGAAATCGCGGTACGAGTGATCCGGGCCGCAAAGGACGCCGGCCTGTCCAGCGTCGCGGTGTACGCAGAACCCGATGCGGACGCCCTCTTCGTGAAGCTGGCCGACGAGGCCTTCGCCCTGGGTGGCCAGACCTCGGCCGAGTCGTACCTTGTCTTCGACAAGATCCTCGACGCCGCCGCCAAGTCCGGCGCCGACGCCATCCACCCCGGCTACGGCTTCCTGTCCGAGAACGCCGAGTTCGCCCAGGCCGTCATCGACGCCGGGCTCACCTGGATCGGGCCGTCCCCGCAGTCGATCCGAGACCTCGGCGACAAGGTCACCGCGCGTCACATCGCCCTGAAGGCGAACGCCCCCATGGCACCCGGCACCAAGGACCCCGCGAAGGACGCCGGCGAGGTCGTCGCGTTCGCGCAGGAGCACGGTGTACCCGTTGCGATCAAGGCAGCATTCGGTGGTGGTGGTCGCGGCATGAAGGTGGCGTACACGATCGAAGAGATTCCTGAGCTGTTCGACTCGGCGACCCGTGAGGCCGTCGCCGCATTCGGCCGCGGCGAGTGCTTCGTCGAGCGTTACCTCGACAAGGCCCGCCACGTCGAGGCCCAGGTCATCGCCGACCAGCATGGCAACGTCATCGTCGCCGGAACCCGCGACTGCTCGTTGCAGCGCCGTTTCCAGAAGCTGGTCGAAGAGGCACCCGCCCCCTTCCTGACGGTTGAACAGCGGGAGAGAATTCACTCTTCGGCGAAGGCCATCTGCAAGGAAGCCGGGTACTACGGCGCCGGCACCGTCGAGTTCCTCGTCGGCGCGGACGGATTGGTCTCGTTCCTCGAGGTCAACACCCGCCTGCAGGTCGAGCACCCGGTCACGGAAGAGACCGCCGGCATCGACCTCGTGCGTCAGCAGTTCCGGATCGCTGCCGGTGAGAAACTCGAGTTCACCGAGGATCCGACCCCCCGCGGCCACTCCTTCGAGTTCCGGATCAACGGCGAGGACGCCGGCCGTGGCTTCCTGCCCGCCCCCGGTCCCATCAGTGTCTACAAGGAGCCGACGGGCCCCGGTGTCCGCGTCGATTCCGGCGTCGTCGAGGGTGACGTCATCGGCGGTCAGTTCGACTCGATGCTGGCGAAGCTGATCGTCACCGGCGAGAACCGCGAGCAGGCGCTCGAGCGCTCACGCCGCGCTCTGGCCGAGTTCCAGGTCGAGGGCCTGGCCACCGTGCTCCCGTTCCACCGCCACATCGTCTCGAATCCCGCCTTCATCGGCGATGGCGAAGGCTTCGACATCTACACCAAATGGATCGAAACCGATTGGGAGAACCCGATCGAGCCGTACACCGGCGCGCAGCCCATCGAGGAGGACGACGCCGAGCCACGCAAGACCGTCGTGGTCGAGGTCGGTGGACGCCGCCTCGAGGTCTCGCTCCCCGGCGACCTCGCTCTCGGCGGGGGCGGCAATTCGAACGGCGCCGTCAAGAAGAAGCCGAAGTCCCGTACCCGCGCCAAGGGCGGCGCCGCCGCGGCATCGGGTGATGCCGTGAGCGCACCCATGCAGGGCACCGTCGTCAAGGTGGCTGTCACCGAAGGCCAAGAGGTCACCGCGGGCGAACTCGTCGTGGTTCTCGAGGCCATGAAGATGGAGAACCCGGTCACCGCCCACAAGGACGGTGTCGTGACCGGACTGTCCATCGAAGCCGGTGCAGCGGTCACCCAGGGCACGGTCCTGTTCGAGCTCAAGTAGGACAGCACCATCGAGGCTGTCGAGATCAACGCAGGCGCGTGGTATCTGCGCGCCCTGCGTGATGACGACCGGGTGACCGACCGGCCGGCGCTCGCGCTGGCCGGTGTCACCGACCCCGACTACGTGCGTGCGTGCGAACGCGGGTGGGATGACGAGACGCGATTCACCTGGGCCGTCTGTGAACCCACCACCGGCGAGATGCTCGCCGAGATCGCGATCGAACCGCTGGGCGACGAAGGCGAGGCCTGCCTGACCGGTTACGCGCGCGAGGGGTACGACGAACCCCTCGCCGCGGCACGCCCGGTGGTCCGCAGATTCGCCGAGGGCGCACTCGGTTACAGGATCGTCGGTTAGAGACCGGGCCCTGGATAGTCGTGATCGAGGCCGGTGCCGAGGTCGCCGCACTCGACGTCGATGACGTCCACCCGGCCGGCGAAGAAGGCCCCTGCGCCGCGATCACCCATCAGTGAATCGAGTACGGCGCCAAAGTGATCGGCACCGATGTACGCCGGATGCCCGATCTGCCCAAGGTGGGTCGCGCGCGCCAATGCCTGTGCCGCAGGGCCTGCCGCGGCCAGCAGTCTCTCGACCTGAGCTGCCGAGACATCGGGAATGTCAACAACGTGTAAAACAACCCCGACCACACCCTGGCAGTCGCGGGCGCGAAGAAGCCCGGCGCGCACCGACTCACTCAGTCCTTCACGCCACATAGGGACCTGCACGGCCTCGGCCCCCTGGGGCATCGTCGCTGCTGCGGCACCCACCGTGACGAACACCCTGCAGCAGCCTCCTGCCAACAGTGCTGCCACGCACCGGCGTAGCCATTCACCTTGTTCTGCAAGGATCTTCGGCATTCCGTATCGCGTTCCCCCACCCGCGGCGAGCAGCACGCCCACGACCGTCGGAGTTCCGTCGACCGAGACACGTTCCTCGGGCAAACCCTTCACAGCCACCTCCCAGACACTGTCCGGCCGACGAGTGACAATGGCGAGTTCATCGCATGGCACTGCCTGTCGGCGACGATATATTGCGTTTTCTCGCCCTGCGGACAAGTCGAGTTGGGGTGATCCTTTCTCTGAGCAATACGGTCGATCCGCAAAGTGTCGACCGCTGTGCGCCCTATAGGACCCTTTCTTCCAAGAGGTATCACGATGAGTAGCGAACCCGAGGCCGACTCCACAGCCACTCCCCCCGTTCTGCCTGTCAGAAAGAAGCGGGTTCATCCTGTCGACGAGGTCCCGCCGGTCGGCAAACTCGCGGTTCTGGGCTTCCAGCACGTCATCGCGTTCTACGCGGGCGCAGTGCTGGTCCCGCTCATCATCGCCGGCGCCATCGGCCTCGACGGCGACGCACTCACGATGCTCATCACCGCCGACCTCTTCACCTGTGGTATCGCTTCCATCCTGCAGGCGGTAGGCATCTGGAAGATCGGCGTCCGGCTTCCGCTGCTACAGGGCATCACGTTCGCCGCACTCGCGCCGGTCATCAAGATCGCCAACGACAACGGCGGAGAACGCGTGGGCCTGCTGACCGTCTACGGCGCCGTCATCTGCGCGGGCGTCTTCACCTTCCTGATCGCACCGTTCTTCGCCAGACTGATCCGGTTCTTCCCGCCTGTCGTGACCGGAACCATCATCACGATCATCGGAATCGCGCTGCTGCCTGTCGGCATCGGGGACGCAACCACAGATCCCGCCACCCACACCTCGGACGCAGGCAACGGTCGCTGGCTGCTGTACGCGGTGGGCACCATCTTCCTGATCGTCCTCATGCAACGCTTCTTCCGTGGCTTCTGGGCGACCATCGCGGTGCTGCTGGGCCTGGTGGTCGGGACCATCGTCGCCTGGATCCTCGGCGACACGAACTTCAGCGCTGTCGGCGACGCCGACTGGGTCGGATTCACCCCGCCCTTCGCATTCGGTGCACCACGCTTCGACCTCATCGCCATCGTGATGATGATCGTGGTCATGATGATCATCGCCGTGGAATCCACCGGTTCGGTGTTCGCAACCGGTGAGATCGTCGGCAAACGCATCAAGAAGGAAGACATCGCGGCCACCGTTCGAGCGGACGGCCTGGCCACCGTGATCGGCGGCATCTTCAACTCGTTCCCCTACACCGCGTTCTCCGAGAACGTCGGGCTCGTGCGCCTCACCGGCGTCAAGAGTCGCTGGGTGGTTGCCGCAGCCGGCAGCATCATGATCCTGCTGGGCCTGCTTCCCAAAACCGCCAAGATCGTCGAAGCCATCCCCACGCCGGTGCTCGGCGGTGCCGCGATGACCTTGTTCGCCACGGTCGCGGTGGTCGGCATCCACACCCTCGGGAAAGTCGACTTCACCGACCACCGGAACCTGATCATCGTCAGCACGTCACTCGCCATGGGTCTGTACGTGGAGTTCAGCCAGTCCTCGACACCGTCGGAGGTCATCGTCGACGGCAACGTGGTCGAGGTACCGGGTATGTCCGGCGTCGATCAGGCCGTGCCCGGGGTTCTGCTCCAGATCCCGTTCGGGGCCGGAATCACCATGGGTGCCATCACCGCGTTGCTGCTGAACCTGTTGTTCTTCCACACCGGCAGTCGCGGTGTCGCGATCGCAGGTGGCGGCTCGATCCGCTTGGCCGAGATCAACAAGATGAGCCTGGAGAAGTTCCGAGAGACCTTTGGCGGGCTGGTACAGAACGTGACGTGGGTCGTCGACGCGGCGTACGAGCAGCGTCCGTTCGACAATGCCCATGACCTGCGGGCTTCCTTCCAGGACGCGCTCCTCACCGGCAGCGACGAGCAGCAACTGGAATTGATCCGGGCGTTCCCCGATCTCGACGCCGAGGACGAGGTCGGCGACATGATCGCCTCAGATCACACCGCGTTGTCCAATCTCGAAGAGGAAGAGCACGATAACATCGTCGAGTTGGCAAAAGCCTATCGTCAGCAGTTCGGTTTCCCGCTGGTGATCTGCGCCAGAGAGACCGAGCGGTATGAGCGCGTACTCCGGAATGGCTGGACTCGCATGGACAATGCAGCAGGCAGCGAGAAGTCGTTTGCGTTGATCGAGATAGCGAAGATCGCGAACTACCGATTCGACGATCTCGTGGCAGACGCCAATCCCATTGTGTCGGCGCGGTTCAACCGTTTCCAAGACGTGATGGGCTGATACGAAAGGCAGGAGAATCCGTGCGACGAGTCGACTGGCGCGGTGTCGAGAGCTTCAACGAACTGAGCGACCGCCAAGCCATCCACGCCCTCTACGAGTGCTGCACCTCGCGGATCTGGGCGATCCGGGTTGCGGCAGGGCGGCCGTTCACCGACGACGAAGCACTGTTCGAGCGTGCGGATCTGATCTTGGCCGAGCTCACCGAATCCGATCTCGACGAGGCCCTCGACGGGCACCCACGCATCGGTGACCGTGCCGACAACCCGTCGTCGGCCGACGAGCAATCTGGGGTCGTTGGTGCCGACGCCGCGACCATCGACGAGCTCAAGAAGTGCAACGCCGAGTACGAGAGCAAGTTCGGTCACGTCTATCTCGTGTTCGCCAATGGCAGACCGGCAGCCGAGTTGCTGTCCATCCTCAAAGAGCGGATGGGCAACGACCCGCAGACGGAACGACGGGTCATGCGAATGGAACTGGGGAAGATCAACCGTCGGCGGTTGCGAGTGATGCTCGAGCCCGCGGTCCATTACGTCGACGAGGAGGAAGGTGCTCGCCCGTGACCGGCTTGAGCACCCACGTCCTCGATGCGGTCACCGGACTTCCCGCGCCTGGGTTGACCGTCACACTGCATGACGATGCCGGAGTCGAATTGGCCTCGGCGATCACCGATTCCGACGGCCGCATCGCTTCGGTGACCGGAGGTGACCTCGCCGAAGGAATCTATCGCCTCACGTTCGACACCGGTTCATGGTTCAGCGCGAGGGAGATCGAGAACTTCTATCCGGAGGTGACCATCGCGTTCGCCGTCGTGGACACCACGCGGCACCATCATGTACCGCTGCTGCTCAGCCCGTTTGCATATTCCACCTACCGCGGCAGCTGATAAAAGGGAAAGAGACTAGAAGCACCATGGGCATCATTCTGGGCGAGAACCAGTACGGCAAAGCCGAGAACCGCGTCGTTCGGATCTATCGCGATACCCCGCGACACGAGATCAAGGACATCAACGTCGGCAGTGCACTGCGCGGCGACTTCTCCGCCGCCCACACCGACGGTGACCAACGGAAGGTCCTGCCGACCGACACCCAGAAGCAGACGGCCTACGCCTACGCCAAGGAAAAGGGCATCTCGAGTATCGAGCAGTACGGCCTCGACCTCGCCCACCATTTCGTCGATGACAACGATCCCGTCGACGGGGCCCGTATCGAGATCGAGGAGTACGCCTGGGAACGAGCGGTGGTGGACGGCAAGGAACACAACCACACGTGGGTTCGCAAGGGTCAGGAAATCCGCACGGCCGACATCACCGTCGAAGGCAAGGGCGATGCCCAAAAGACCTGGGTCATCGGAGGTCTGAAGGATCTGGTCGTCCTGAAGTCGACGGGATCGGAGTTCCACGACTTCCTCGAAGACGAGTACACCATCCTGCAACCGACCACCGACCGCGTGATGTCGACATCCCTGGTCGCAAAGTGGCGCTTCACGACCACCGACGTCGATTGGGAAGCGATTTATCCCGCCATCAAGCAGATCATCGTCGACAAGTTCGCCACGGTCCAGTCATTGGCGTTGCAGCAGACGCTGTATCAGATGGGCAAGACCATCCTGGAGACGTACGACTACATCGCCGAGGTCAAGTTGTCCGCTCCGAACATCCATCATTTTGTCTACGACCTCTCCCCTTTCGGCGTCGAGAACAACAAAGAGGTGTTCAACGCCGACGACCGTCCCTACGGTTTGATCCAGGCCACCGTCACCCGCGATGATGCTCCCGACGCAGGTCCGTCGTGGACGCAGCAGATGGCTTGGCTCGGCTAGCCCCCTCCCGATGATGGGTCGTTTTGGGGAACAAAACCGCAGGTGGGGTTCGCCAAAACAACCCATTATCGGGGAGTCAGCTGGGATAGCGCGTCGACGAGACCGAGCACGTCCGCGTACTTCGCCTGCAGGTCGAGAAGATTCGCATCGTGCAACTGCGGTTCCCGGTCTCCGCAGGCGTCGGCGACCACCAGTGGCCGGAATCCGTGTTGCAACGCGTCGGTGGCGCTGGCGCGGATGCAACCGGAGGTGCTCAGACCACAGATGTAGAGCGTGTCGATGCCGGCCGCGGTCAGGGTCGCGGCCAGTGATGTCCCGAAGAAGGCGCTGGCATACTGCTTCGTGATCACCGTCTCCCCTGGCTCGGGACGAGGATCGGGGACGAACTCCGCAAGCGGTGACCCCTCCTCGAACACCGTCAGAGCCGGTATCTTCCGCACGAACAATCCGCCGTCGAGTCCGCCGGGCTGATAACTGACGCGAGTGAAGATCACCGGGATCCCCGCCGCGCGAGCCGCGCCCACCAGTGCCGCCGACGCTGCTACCGCATCGTCGACCGGCGCCCGCAGCGGCGAGGAGTCGTCCAGATAGGCCATCGCCAGATCGATGGCCAGCACTGCCGGACTGCGGCCCGGCCCGAGCTGTCCGGCGAACCCTGACTCGTGGTAGGACGCGAGCGTATCGCTCACGCCCGCACCGCCTTCCGTACGTTCACCGGCGGTCGCGGTGCCGGCAGACCGGTCTCGGCCTCGCACCGCTCCAAGATCTCGGGAATGGACGGACCCATGTCAAAGGTTTGGAGTTCACCGCGCTCCGAACGGATCGACTGACGCTTCGCCTCTGTAGCTCCGGTGTCGATCTCGCCGGCGTCATCACACACGACGCCGTACCCGTCTGCTGCTCCGGCCACGCTGACCAGCCCGCGGCGAACCTCGAGCGCAACGAGCTCTGGTTCGCGTGCGAGCGGATCACCCCAACCGCCACCGCCCCAGGTGATGAAGTGCAGTACGTCGCCCCGCGCGACCTCGACGTCGTGGATCTTGCTGGGCAACACCTCGATCTCGCCGGAAGCCCGTTTGATCCACTTGGTGCCGCGTGCGCCGGGTTGGCCGCCGTTGACACCCCAGGGATAGGTGAGCCAGCGATCATCGTGAATCGCGATGGTGCCCGGCTCCTCGAAGTAATACGCGACGTCGACGCCATTGCCTCCGCGATGAAGTCCGGCACCCCCGGTGTCGGTGATCGTCTCCCACCGTTCCACGCGCAGCGGGTAGTACGACTCCAAGTACTCACACGGGATGTTCACGAACGACGGCCAGAGCGAGTGCCCGTCCGGGCCGTCGCCGATCGGCCGGCCGGGGATGCCCCCGAATCCGATCGAGTACAGCTGGAACCACTCGCCGTCGCGCGGACCACCGTCGTAGTATCCCGAATACATGAAGTGCGGCGACGACGAGAACCCCGCCGCATTGAGGATTTCCGGGTTGTTCTGTCCCAGAAGGCCGCCGAATAGGTCGAAGACCCGCCCGATGCCGTGATTGCGACCGTTCAGGGCTGCGGGGAAGCGCGGCTTCCAGAACGAGTCGTCGGGGATCGTGACGTCGATCAGTGGATAGAAGCCGTCATTCCAGAGGATCTGCGGATCGGCGATGGTGATCACGTAGATCCCGAAGAACATCCGGACGAGGTTCTCGTTGATGAAGTAGTTGATCGGGCCGACCGCCTGCGCGGCATCTGCGCTGAAGTCGAGGTGGATCTTCTCGCCGTGTCGCGTCAGTTTGATCGTGAGCTTGTAAGGGCCGTAGCCACAGCCGTCGTCGCAGATGTAGTCGCTGAACTCGATGGTCTCGCCATCGACGAACAACGTTGCCAGAAGCACTTTCATGGCCTGGTAGTTGCGATCGAGGAGCGCGTCGAGCGCCGAGAGATAGACATCGACGCCGAATCGATCACACAGTTCGACGATGCGGCGCGACGCCGTGGTGCACGCCGCGACCAAACCGTTGAGATCGGCGCGGTTCCAGTCGGGCATCCGGACCTGGTTCAGGATGATGTCGAGAGCGGTGTCGTTGAGTTCGCCCTTGTCGTAGAGCTTGAAGGGCGGGATGATCACGCCTTCTTCGTAGATCGTGTGGGCGTCGGCCGGCATGGACGACGGCGTGCTACCGCCGACGTCCGACATGTGCCCGAACATGGACGACCACCCGACCACGCGTCCGCTGTGGAAGATCGGCAACACGATGAGCCAGTCGTTGGCGTGACTGATCGCGGCGCCGCAGGCGTACGGGTCCGAGGTGAGAAGGATGTCGCCTTCACCGACCGTGCCGTCGAAGTTGTCGAGGAAGTCGGGGACGGACAGACCGAACTGTCCGACGACCATCTTGCCGCTCGGGTCGGCGATCAGCGGGAACTCGTCGTGCTGTTCACGGATGCCGGGCGAGAGTGCGGTGCGGAACAGTACCTCGTCCATCTCGTACCGCGCGTTGCGGAGCGCGTTCTCGATGATGTCGAGGGTGACGGGGTCGACGGGGACTGTGTTCACCGGCGTGGTGGTCGTTTCGATGATGGTGGCCATCAGAGTCTCCTACGGATGGGGTGGGTCTCGGTGGGATGGGTGACGAGGTCAGAGCATCGTTGTTCAGACCGGGCGGATGAGAAGGCTGGCACTGGTATGGACGGTTGCGGCGTGACCGGAGAGAACGAGTGTGGTCGAGTCCATCTCGGTGATGACCGCAGGACCGGTCACCACATTTCCGGCAAGCAACTTCGACCGGTCGTAGATACCCGCCGACACGTACGCGCCGTCCATCCACACCTCGGTCGTCTTCACCAGGGCTGCCGCCGGATCGGCATTTCCTTGCGCCAGTTCCTTCCACGCGACCTCGGGGCGCGGACCACTGACGGTGACACGCAGGTTGATGACTTCCCGCTCGTTCTTGAGGAGAAATGAGAAGAGCCGCTGGTGTTCGGCATCGAATGCCTCGCCGAGTCCGGCGAGCACCTCACCGCTCTCGAGGACCGCCGGATCGAGATCGACGGGGATCTCGAACCCCTGACCGTGGTACCGCAGGTCCACCTGATACTTGGCCGTCTGCTGTTCCGCCGGAACTCCCTCGGCCGCCAGACGCCCCGCTGCCGATTCAGCGAGTTCTGCCAACGCCGTACACAATTCGGAGTCGGTGGTCTCGGAGAACGCGCGGATCAGAGTGCGGGCACTCTCATCCCGCAGACACGTCGTCGCGTCGCCGTACGCACACAGGACGCCTGGCGACGGTGGCACGATGACCGGCCACGAGCCGGTGAGTTTGCCGAGTGCGTTCGCGTGCAGTGGACCGGCTCCACCGAACGAGACCAACGCGAAGTCGCGGGGGTCGAAGCCCTGCTGGACACTGACCAGGCGCAGCGCGCCGAACATGTTCTCGTTGACGATGTCGACGATCCCCGCGGCCGCGACCTCGGGGCTCGCGAGTCCCATGGCGTCGGCCACGGTGGCAACGGCCGTCCGCCCGGCCTCGACGTCGAGACTGACCTCACCGCCGGCCAGTTCACTGGGCAGATAGCCCAGGACCACATTGGCGTCGGTGACGGTCGGTTCGGTACCGCCAGCGCCGTACGCCGCCGGACCGGGGTCGGCACCCGCCGACTGCGGCCCCACACGAAGCGCTTTCGTCAGTTCGGGGACGTGGGCGATCGAACCCCCACCCGCACCGACGGTGCGAACGTCGACGCTGGTCGCGCGGACCGACAGGTCACCGACCTTGGTCTCGCGACCGATCCGGGGCTCGCCCTTGAGTACCAGCGCGACATCGGTCGACGTGCCGCCCATGTCGAAGGTGAGGAAGTCGGTGAACCCGGCCTGCTCCGCGAACCAGACCGCTCCGGTCACCCCGCCGGCCGGCCCCGACAGCAGGAGCGACACCGGGTCCTCGGCGGCCTTGGCCGACTGCACCAGGCCGCCGTCACTCCGCAGGATCGACAGCGGCGCCTCGATCCCCTTCTCCCGCAAGGAGTTGTCGAGGTTACGCACATAGCGCGACACCTCCGGTTGGACGTAACTGTTGGCGACCGTGGTCAACGTCCGCTCGTACTCCCGCATCTCGGGGAGGACGTGGCTGGAGATCGACACCGGGATGCCGGGCAACTCCTCTTCCGCCCAGGCCGCGACCTGCTTCTCGTGGGCGTTGTTCGCGTAAGAATTGATCAGCGAGATCGTCAGCGCCTCGATGCCGTTACCCGCCAGGGAACGCAACGCCGCCCGCGCCTGGTCCTCGTCCAGGGCCGTCACCTCCGAGGCGTCGGCCCCGATCCGGCCGATCACCTCGACCGTGTCCTCGAGCTTGGCCAGCGGTTCGGGTTTGGGCCAGATGATCCAGCCGGCCAGCCCGCCCGGTACGAACGAGCGGGCAATCTGCAGAACCTGACGGAATCCGTCCGTCGTCACCAGACCGACCTTGGCGCCCTTGTTCTGCAGGATGGCGTTGGTCGCCACCGTGGTGCCATGGAGGACCTGCCCGACTTTGGACAGGTTGATGCCCGCCTCGGCGCAGACTTTGGTCACGCCGTTGAGCACACCGATGGATTGGTCGGCGGGCGTGGACGGCGTTTTTGCCCGGAACGTGGTTCCGGAGGTCTCTTCGAGCAGCAGCACGTCGGTGAATGTGCCGCCGACGTCAACTCCGAGCCGGTATCGCATACGGATCTCCAGTGATGGTTGGTGTGGAAGGGCTGGTGTCAGATGGTGCCGCGCTCGACGAGCGCGGCCTGGTCGGAGTCGGTGAGTCCGAGCAGCGCGCCGTAGATGTCAGCGTTGTGCTCACCGAGTGCGGGGCCGGCGTGCCTGACGGCGCCGGGGGTCTTGCTCAGCTTGGGGAACACCCCGTGCATGGGGAACTCACCGAAGTCCGGGTGGGCCAGCTTCACAATTGCCTCACGCGCCGCGAAGTGCGGATCGGCGAACATGTCGCTCGCGGTGTAGATCCGCCCGGCCGGGACCCCCGCCTCGTGGAGCAACTCCAGCAGTTCCTCGGTGCCGCGCTCGGCGGTCCAGGACGCGATCAACTCGTCCAATTCGTCCATGTTGACCCCGCGAGAGGCGTGGTCGCGGTACCGCGGGTCGTCGATCAGATCGGTCCGGTCCATGGCGGTCGCCAAACGCCCGAACACGCTGTCCTGGTTGGCCGCGACCAGGATCATGCTGTCCTCCTTGGTCGGATAGACGTTGCTCGGTGCGATGTTCGGCAGGACCGAACCCGTCCGCTCGCGCTGATAGCCGCCGATGGCCCATTCGGGCAGAAGCGACTCCATCATGGCGAGCACAGCCTCGTAGATGGCCGAGTCGACGACCTGCCCGACACCTGTCTTCTCTCGATGGTGAAGGGCGGCCAGGACACCGATCGTCGCGAAGACCGCTGCCAGGGAATCACCGAGTGAGATCCCGGCGCGGGACGGGGCGTTCGTCGGATCGCCCGTCACATAACGGATCCCACCCATCGCCTCGCCGATCGAACCGAACCCGGCCCGGGCGGAATACGGACCACTCTGGCCATACCCGCTGACCCTGGCGATGATCAGCCCCGGATTGATCTCGTGCAGTTCTTCGACACCGAGGCCCCATCGTTCGAGTGTCCCCGGCCGGAAGTTCTCGACGACCACGTCGGCCTCGGCAATGATCTGACGGGCCAGATCCTGGCCTTCGGGACTTCGGAGATTGCAGGTGACCGACTTCTTGCCGCGGGCGACGACCGGCCACCACAGCGACTTGCCGTGTGCCTTCTCGCGGCCCCACTGTCTCATCGGGTCACCCACCCCCGGTGATTCGAGTTTGATCACCTCCGCACCGAAGTCGGCCAGCAGCTGACCACAAAACGGCCCGGCCAACAGTTGACCCATCTCGACGACCCTGAGGTCGGTCAACGGTCCGGCGGGTGCGTCTGCAGTTGTCATGGCATGAACTCCTCACTCTGCCGGGCATCGACGACCGGCTCGGTATCTACTGTGAGCGCTTGTAACAGCACGGATTTGGCGGCCCGTACGTGTGCTCGCATGACTGATTCGGCCCACACCTCGTCGCGATTGCGCAACGCCGCCACCAGATCCCGATGGTGAGCACAGCTGCGGGTGAGATCTTCGGGGGCATACCGATGGAACGTGCGCATGACCAGCGGCAGCTGGATGACGGCCCCGAGCATGGTGGTGAGCCGGTTGCTGGCAGCGGCGGCCCGCACGATGGCGTGGAACTCGTCGTTCAGCTGGGCGACGAGGTCGAGACGTTGCCGGGGTCCGGGAACTGCGGCGACCTCCATCAGGTCACACAGTTCGGTCATACGATCGAGGTCCTTACCGTCGATACGGCTCGCGGCGCGGACCGCGGCCATGGCCTCCAGCGTCATCCGGAGGTCGTAGATCTCCTCCAGGTCATCGGCCGTCCACTCGTAGACTCTTGCACCGCGGTGGGGCAAGACCTCGACCAATCCCTCCATCTCCAGGCGGCGTAGAGCCTCACGTACCGGCGTCCTGCTCGCATCGGTCAGCTCTGCGATCTCGACCTCGCCGAGGCGCGCGCCAGGCTGGTAACGACCATCGACGATGGCATCCCGGATGTGCGCGTACACCCGGTCGACAGCACGAGTCATTGATATCTCCGCATCTTCGTATTGTTCACAATCTAGGTAGCAAAAATAGTTTTGTCCCGCGTTTGAGTGTTAATTTTTTATTTCGTGAGGGCTATTGCATACAACTAGGCCCGTGGGCAAAATGGACCAATGACTGCGACAACGCTGGTGGAGGTCAGCCCCCGCGACGGGCTGCAGAATGAGCAGACCCTGCTCTCGGTGGACGAGAAGGTCGAGTTGGTCAACCGCAGCGTTGCCGCGGGGGTCCGACGTATCGAGGCCGTCAGTTTCGTCAACCCCAAACGGGTGCCGCAGATGGCCGGCGCCGAAGAGGTCATGGCGCAGGTCCCCCGGTCACCCGACGTCTCCTACATCGGCCTCGTGCTCAATCGGCGTGGCCTCGAACGAGCACTGGCTGCCGGTGTGGACGAGGTGAACGCGGTTGTCGTCGCGACCGACGAGTTCAGCAGGCGTAACCAGGGTTGCACTGTCGACGAAGGCATTTTGGCCTGGGATGACATCGCCGCCGACGCCAAGGCCGCTGGGGTTCGCACCACCGTCACGATCGCCGCGTCCTTCGGTTGCCCGTTCTCGGGCGACGTCGACCCCACCCGGGTGATCGAGCTCGCCGATCGACTTGCCCAGGCGGGTCCGGACGAGATCGCGCTGGCCGACACCATCGGCGTCGGCGTACCCCAGCAGGTCCGCATCCTCGCCGACGGACTGTCCCGAGTGGCACCGGGGGTCGCGCAGCGATGGCACTTCCACAACACCCGCAACACCGGATACGCCAACGCGCTCACCGCACTCGAGACCGGCGCCCACGCTCTGGACTCCAGCATCGGCGGATTCGGTGGCTGCCCGTTCGCGCCGGCGGCGACCGGCAACATCGCCTCCGAGGACTTGGTCTACGCCCTCAACCGATCCGGGGTCACCACCGGGGTGTCCCTCGAAACGCTCACCGAGACCGCGGCGTGGCTCGGGCAGCGCCTCGCCAAAGAGGTTCCTGCGCTT
The DNA here is from genome assembly GCF_017377795.1 of Williamsia soli. Classification (GTDB taxonomy): domain Bacteria; phylum Actinomycetota; class Actinomycetes; order Mycobacteriales; family Mycobacteriaceae; genus Williamsia; species Williamsia soli. The sequence goes on from NZ_JAFRDR010000008.1 coordinate 44,116, forward strand.
CTGGGCAGGGCGGGCAACTTCCCCACCGTGTGAATTGCGCCCAGACCGCCAGGGGTTAGACTCGCCGGTGCAGTTGGTTTGACGACATCCAGGTCTGGTGCGGAGCCCCGCGGTGACCGACTGTCGTCAGAGAAGCGCCGAGTAACGGCGTGAGAGGGAACCCGGTGAGAATCCGGGACTGTCCCGCAGCGGTATACGGAAGCGACCGCCGTCAGAGCACTGGGGAAATCCCTGGGAAGCGACGGTCAGTAGGTTCGGCAGGTGCGCCCATCGTGGCGCAGGCCGAGTGCCGTGAGTCCGAAGACCTGCCCGCTGTGCCGGACACGCCGTGTCCGGCGGCTTGCTGCCTCGTGGAATGGGCGGGTTGCCGGAGACAAGCCATTGGGCGGAGCTGTACCCACCCGTGGCGGCTTTGGGCTTCTTCGGCTGTCCGTCTTCAGGTGGCGACCATTCCGTCGCAATTTTGGAGGACGTCCATCGTGACTGCCGAACTCTTCACCACCACCATCACCGGCGCCGCCCGGATCGGGCCGAACCGGGAACTCAAGCGCGCCACCGAGTCCTATTGGGCCGGACGAATCGACCGCATCGAACTCGACGGGGTGGCCGCCGGTCTGCGCCGCGACGCCTGGACTGCACTGAGCAATGCGGGACTCGACTCGGTGCCGGTCAACACCTTCTCGTATTACGACCAGATCCTCGACACCGCTGAGCTCCTCGGCGCGCTGCCGACGCGATATGCCGGTATCGACGATGACCTCGACCGCTACTTCGCCGCCGCCCGCGGGACCAGCAACCTCGCTCCATTGGAGATGACCAAGTGGTTCGACACGAACTACCACTATCTCGTTCCCGAGATCAGTGACGAGATCACGTTCACCCTGCATCCGCAGAAGGTTCTCTCCGAGCTCGAAGAAGCTCGTGCTCAGCGTGTTCCGGCCCGGCCGGTCATCATCGGGCCGATCACGTTCCTGTTGCTGGGCAAGGCTGTGGATGGCGGAGTCCCACCCATCAACCGGGTGGATGAGTTGACGCCGCTGTATGTCGATCTCCTCGGTCGGCTCGAGGACGCCGGCGCCTCCTGGGTCCAGTTCGACGAGCCCGCTCTGTGCACCGACCTGAGTCCGGAGGTTCTTGCCGCGGTCAGCCGGGTGTACAAGGCGATCGCCGCCGACTACAGCCGGCCGGCCATCATGGTCACGAGTTACTTCGGCGACCTGCGTGAGGCCTTGCCGGTGCTGGCCAAGACCAGCGTCGAAGCCCTCGGTCTCGACCTCGTCAGCGCTGATCCCGACGCCATTGCGGCGGTTCCGGAGCTCCGGACCAAGCACGTCGTCGCCGGCGTGGTGGACGGCCGCAACATCTGGCGCACCGATCTCGACAAGGCGCTCGCCACCCTGGGCACGCTTCTCGGCTCAGTCGGTTCGCTCGCCGTTTCGACATCGTGCTCGACCCTGCACGTGCCCTACAGCCTCGACCCCGAGGACGAACTGGACGACGAGTTGCGGAGCCGGCTCGCCTTCGCTGCGGAGAAGGTCTCCGAGGTGGTGACGCTGTCGCGGGCGTTGCGCCATGGACGCGACACCGTGCGTGAGGAGTTCGCTGCATCGGCCGCGGTACAGGCTTCACGTGAGGCCGATCCTCGGCTGCGCAACAACGACATCCGCGCGCGGTTGTCGTCGGTGCTCTCCGGTGGCGTGACCCGCGGTCCGGCGGCGGAACGCCTGGTCGAACAGACCCGGCGACTGGGTCTGCCCGCGCTACCGACCACCACGATCGGGTCGTATCCGCAGACGTCGGCGATCCGGGTCGCCCGCGCGCAGCGCCGGTCCGGCGAGATCGACAACGCCGAATACCAGCGGCGCATGCGGTCTGAGATCGCCGATGTCATCACGCTGCAGGAAGAGCTCGGGCTGGACGTGCTGGTTCACGGTGAACCTGAACGCAACGACATGGTGCAGTATTTCGCCGAGCAGCTCGACGGGTTCTTCGCAACAGCGAACGGTTGGGTGCAATCGTACGGAACCCGTTGTGTGCGACCACCGATCCTCTATGGCGACGTCGCACGCCCGACTCCCATGACCGTCGACTGGATCACCTACGCACAATCTCTGACCAGCAAACCGGTCAAAGGCATGCTGACAGGTCCTGTGACCATCCTCGCGTGGTCGTTCGTCCGCGACGACCAGCCGCTGGCCGACACCGCGAATCAGATCGCCCTGGCGATCCGTGACGAAACGGTGGACCTGCAGTCGGCCGGTGTGGCCATCATCCAGGTCGACGAGCCCGCATTGCGAGAGTTGTTGCCACTGCGATCATCCGACAAACCCGGCTACCTGCAATGGGCCGTCCGTGCATTCCGGCTGTCGACATCCGGGGTTGCGGACTCGACGCAGATCCACACCCACCTGTGCTACTCGGAGTTCGGTGAGGTCATCGGTGCAATCGCAGATCTCGACGCCGATGTGACCTCGATCGAGGCCGCCCGGTCACGCATGGAGGTGCTCGAAGACCTCAACGGCATCGGGTTCTCGAACAGCGTGGGTCCCGGTGTCTACGACATCCATTCACCTCGGGTCCCGTCGACCGACGAGATCACCGAGTCGCTGCGAAGTGCCCTCAAGGCAGTTCCGGCGCAACGACTGTGGGTGAATCCCGACTGCGGACTCAAGACCCGCGGGCCGATCGAGGTCAAGGAATCTCTCCGAAATCTTGTGGCTGCCACCGCGGCGGTCCGGGCCGATCTCGGCTAAACCGATAGTGTGCCCTTCTGGTGGACGCGACCTGGGGTTTTGTTCGCCAGAAGGGCACAGTTACGGAGCCGGTGGATCGGTTCAGGATCCGCTCTGGAGGACTCCGTCCAGCGCATACGCGGTGTAGGTGTCGGCGAGCGCCTCGACATCCTCGCCGTCGTGTAGCCACCAGCTGATCCCGTTCATCATGTCCAACACCGCAACTGCCGCCTGGTGCGGGTTAACGGCATGGAACTCGCCGGCGGCCACGCCGGCGGCGATCACGTCCCGCACTCGCCGCTGGTAGTACTTGCGGATGTCGGTGATCTCTGCAAGATGCTCCGGTGTCAACGCCGTCTGCTCTCGCAGGCTCACGAGGTGTTCGGTCTGGTGTTCGGCCAGGCTGAGGATGTGGGCCCGAATCAGATTCGCAAGCCGTTCCCGTGGCGTCCCCGCTGCATCGAGCAGGGGCATGTGCTGATCCTGCAGTTCGCGGGTCATCCGTAGCGCGATCGCGTACATGATCTCCTCCTTGCTGGAGAAGTGGTTGTAGAGACTCGCACCCCGGATGCCCACCGCTTCAGCGATTTCCCGCATTCCGACCGTGTGGTAGCCATGCTCGGCGAAGAAGTCCGCCGCCGCTGAGACGATCTCGCCGCGCCGGCCCTCACCGCCGCCCCGCGGGCGCGTCCGACCATCTGACAGTGAGACGACGGTGCCGTCGTCCCCCGACTTCGGAGACACCGGCACTACGCATTCACCTGCCCGTGGAGGCGTCGGAGTTCGCGCTTGAGCAGCTTGCCCTGCGGGTCGACCGGTAGGTCGGTCACCAGGTGGATCTTCTTGGGGGCCTTGAAACTCGCGATCGACTGTTTGCAGTGGTCTACGAGCGCAGCCGCATCAGCGTCCGAACCCTCGCGGACGATCACGAACCCGGTCACCACTTCGGACCAGTAGTCGTCCGGGAGACCGACGACCGCGGCACGGATCACGTCAGGATGACTCTGCAACGCTCGCTCGACTTCCTGCGAAGAGACATTCATGCCACCGGTTTTTATCATGTCCTTGCTCCGGTCGAGAAAGAACAGGTTGCCATCGTCGTCGCGGCGCACGATGTCGCCGGTGTGCACCCAGCCGTCCCGAAGAACCTGTGCGGTGCGCTCAGGGTCTCGGAAGTACCCCGACATCACCGACGGCGACCGACAGATGAGCTCACCGCTGTCAGCCGGCTGCCCGTCGGCGTCGACGATCTCGATCTCCAGATGTGAGACCGGCTTCCCGATCCAGGTGGGGTCACCGTCCGGGATGTCCTCGAGATGCCGGAACCAGCCGACGCTACCCAGCTGAGACAGTTCGGACTGGCCCCAGTACGTCCCCCAGGTGATACCCGGAGCCGAGTCGGCCCAGGCCTTGATCGCGTGGGGTGACACCTGACCTCCATAGGTCATGCACCGCTGGACAGTTCCGACCGATTCGGGGCCGAAGTCGGGATGGTTCGACAGGCCGATGTAGAACGTCGGGGTCTGCGCGAGAACCGAGATCTTCTCATCACGGATCATTCGCAGCGACGCCCCCGCCTCCGTCGTGGCCGGAAGGACCAGCGTCGCCCCCATCATCGTCAGCGTCGTCATCGACCCGATGCCGGCGATCGTGTGAAAAGGCATGACGTACAACCAGATGTCGTCGGGTTGGGTACGCAGACCCCAACTCCACGCCGGACCCGTGGAGATCAGGTAGTTGCGATGGGTGATCATCACGCCCTTGGGAGCCGCTTCGGTGCCGCTCGTATAGACGATCATCGCGAGATCGTGTTCATCGACCTCACAGTCAGGCTCCACCGGGTCCGCGCTGTGGAGCTGCTCGTCGAACGGCATCCAGCCGTCGACCCCCTCGCCGCCGAAGACGAGGTGGTGGTCGATGGCGAGATCGCCCCGCACGGCATCGACCACTGCGGTGAACTCGGCACCGGCCAGCACCACCTTGGGTTCGAGGTGCGAGAGCTGCTGGTGCACCTCGGTCGCTCCGAACATGACGTTGATCCCGGAATAGGCCGCACCTATCTTGAGCGCTCCGTAATAGGCGACAACGGTGTCCACGTGGTTACGCGCGATGACTGCGACCCGATCTCCCCGACCGACACCCAGCGCCAGCAGGGCGTTGGCGCATCGGTTGGCGCGTTGGTCCAGCTCGGCATAGGTGCACACATCACGGGCACCGGAGGTGTCATAGCTGATGAAAGCCGGCTTCGTGGGCAGCGACTTCGCATGGCGGCGAAGCTGATCACCGAGCGTGGCACGCCCCAATGCGGTGGTGTGGATTGCGTTCAAAGACATACGTTTCAGATCTCCGAGGTGAGGAAGCCGACGAGATGATGTTGTTGCCGCCGCGGCTACCGGAACATCGGTGCGTCGAACTCGTCGATAGAGACGATGTCCTCGACCGGACTCCGGGTCAGCTTGGTCGGGAAGTGATCGCGCGGGTATCCGACAGCGATGTGTGCGGCGGTCAAGTACCCCTCCGGAATCCCCAGCAGTTCGTTGACGGCCGGCTCCTCATGGCAGAGAAGGGTCGTCACGGCAGTCGCGACGCCTTGCTCACGCAGCGCCAGACACAGATTCTGCATCGTCGGATAGATCGACGCCCCACCGACGACACTGAGTCTGTCGAGTTCGGCGTCAGTCGGATGCAGGCCGGCGAGTTCGGCGACCACCACGATCAAGACCGGGACCGAAGCCAGATTGTGGGCGAACTCGTTGGCGCTGCGGATGGTCTTGGGCACCGCTCCGACGTCTTTCGTGCCATCGCTGATCGCGGCGTAGTACGCCTCCCAGTACGGGAGGTAAAGATCGGCGAGAGCCTTCTTCTTGGCCTCGTCCCGAACCACGATCCACCGGACCGGCTGGCGGTTGCCACCCTGCGGCCCGAAGCGTGCGACGTCGAAGGCGTCGTACAGGACTTTGTCGGGGACCGGCTCGTCGGAATAGTGCCGACAGGTGCCGGTGGTCCGCATCGCCTCGGATAGCTCCATCAAAACTCCTTGATAACCAGGGCGGCATGACTCAGCCTCACATTTTGACTGACAGCCGTTAGCGTGATTGCAGTCACAGCATTCCTGTCGGTAAACGACTCTGTCAAGCCTCCCGGCCGAATCCGGCCCCATCCGACAGCTACTGAGAATTGGGCTTGCGCAATCTGAACTATCCGTGGTTAGTCTTTCAAGGTGAACCATCAGCCCATCGCGTCCTCACCCTCGGATGACGTGGACCCTGCTCGGTTGAGACGGGCCGTTGTCGCCGCGAACATCCCGACCCTCGTCGCGGTGCTCTACCAGTTGACCGCCGACCGGCGCTGGCTCGCCGAGCGCTATCGACCCACCCGTAGCCGCGGCATGGACGACAACATGACCGGAGGGCTCCCGGACGAGGTCCAAGACGAGATCCGCGCAGCGACTGTCGACGCGGTCCTCGAATGGAACCGGGGTGCCGCGCCGGCCAACGAGACCCTCGACCTCGGCGCGCTGATGGAGGTCATGGAGTTCACGATGGGTGAACCCGTTCCCCACGAGTTCGGCCCCATGATGAGTGAGGTCCTGGGCTTCGACGACACTCCCGCACCCCGTCCGCGCCGCGAGGTGCCCAGCGATTTCTCAGTGGTCGTCATCGGGGCCGGAATCGCCGGGATGCTCTCGTCGGTGCGCCTGACCCAGGCAGGCATCACCCACGTCGTGCTGGAGAAGAACGCCAACGTCGGCGGATCCTGGTGGGAGAACACTTATCCCGGCGCCGGTGTGGACACACCCAGCTACCTGTACTCGCTCTCGTTCTTTCAGCATCCCTGGTCGACGCACTTCGGAAAACGCGACGAGGTGCAGGACTACCTCGAGAAGTTCGCCGACGCCTACGATCTGCGATCGAAGATCCGGTTCGGCACCGAGGTCGAGAGCGCGATCTACAACGAGTCCGAGCAGAACTGGACCATCACCGCACGTGACGCCGAGGGCTCCCCGATCACCCTGTGCGCCAACGCAGTCATCAGTGCTGTCGGTTTGCTCAACCGCCCGAAGACACCGGCGCTTCCCGGCATCGAATCGTTCACCGGCGAACTCTTCCACTCGGCGCGGTGGCCATCGGGTATCGACCTCCGCGGCAAGCGCGTGGCGATCGTCGGCGCCGGCGCGAGCGCCATGCAGATCGGCCCCGCGATTGCAGATGTCGTCGACGACTTGACGATCTTCCAGCGTTCCCCGCAGTGGATCGCGCCCAACGACGTCTACTTCTCCGAAGTGGGCGACGATGTCCACTGGTTGATGGACCACGTGCCCTACTACCACGAGTGGTATCGCGTCCGACTGTCCTGGATTTTCAACGACAAAGTCCACCCGACACTGACTGTCGATCCGGAGTGGTCCGAGCCGAGGCTGTCGATCAACGCGACCAATCACGCACACCGCGGTTTCTACACCCGCTACCTCGAAGACGAACTCGAGGGCAGACCCGATCTCGTCGACAAGTGCCTACCCGACTACCCACCTTTCGGTAAGCGAATGCTGCTGGACAACGGTTGGTACCGGATGTTGAAACGTCCTGGGGTCGAGCTGATCACAGAAGGCGTCGCCGAGATCACGCAGTCGGGACTCAAGGACGCCGATGGTCACGGGTACGAATTCGATGTCATCATCATGGCGACCGGCTTCCACACCGACCGGTTGCTGTATCCGATGGACGTGATCGGCCGCTCCGGCGCGACAACCCGGGAGGCGTGGGGCGAACACGATGCCCGCGCGTATCTCGGTATCACCGTGCCCGATTTTCCGAACCTTTTCATCATGACCGGCCCCAACACGGCACTGGGCCACGGCGGTAGCTTCATCACGATGCTCGAGTGCCAGGTCCGCTACATCATGGATGCACTGAAGCAGATGATCGATGACGACCTAGGCGTGATCGAGTGCCGCAGAGACGTTTACGACGATTACAACCGTGCCGTCGACAACGCACACAGCACAATGGTGTGGACTCACCCGGGGATGAGCAATTGGTATCGCAATGCCGACGGCCGCGTGGTCGCGGTGCTGCCGTGGCGGATCATCGACTACTGGACGATGACCCGCCACGCAGATCTCGCGGACTACGTGACCGAGACCGCGTTGACCACCACTCAGCACTGACCAGATTCGAGCGGTTACTCGAGTTCGATGAGGAGGTCGCCGCCTTCGACGCTCGAGACCGAGGAGATGGCAACGCGTTTGACGGTGCCACCGGCCGGTGCGGTGATCGCGGCTTCCATCTTCATCGCTTCGATGGACCCGATCGCAGCGCCGGCGGCAAGTTGTTCCCCGGGTTCGACAACGATGGTCACCACGCCCCCAAACGGTGCAGCGATGTGCTTGGGATTACCCGCCTCGGCCTTCTCGGCAACGGCCTCAACGGCATCGAGCGACCGGTCCCGAACCTGCACCGGGCGCAGTTGTCCGTTGAGGATGCACATGACCGTCCGCATCCCCCGCTTGTCGGGTTCACTGATCGCCTCCAACCCGATCAAGAGTTCGACGCCGGGTTCGAGTTCCACGCGATGCTCATCGCCGTACCGCAGACCGTAGAAGAACTGGTTCGCCGACAACCTCGAGGTGTCCCCGTACGCCTTCTGGTGCTCCTCGTACTCACGGGTGGGACCGGGGAACAACAACCGATTCAACGCCGCCCGCCGCACCCTCTCCTCAGGCGACTCCAACTGCTCGGTGTCCTCATCAGACAGCGCCACCACCGGTTTGGGCTCAGCCCGACCCTCCAACGCACGACTGCGCAGGGGTTCAGGCCAACCACCAGCCGGGTCGCCGAGCTCCCCGCGCAGGAACCCGATCACCGAATCAGGAATGTCATAGGCGGTGGGATCAGTGGCAAACTCCGTCGCCGAGATCCCCCGACCCACCAGGGTGAGAGCGAGGTCCCCGACGACCTTCGACGACGGGGTGACCTTGATCAACCGCCCGAGCATGTGGTCGGCGTCGGCGTAGGCGCCTTCGACGTCTTCGAACCGGTCCCCCAACCCCAACCCGATGGCCTGCTGCCGCAGGTTCGACAGCTGCCCACCGGGGATCTCGTGGGTGTACACCCGACCCGTCGGCGCCGGGAGGCCGGACTCGAACGGCGCGTACACCTTCCGCAACGCCTCCCAGTACGGCTCGATATCGCACACCGCCGCCAAATCCAGACCGGTGTCGAACTCGGTGTGCGCGGTCGCAGCCACAATCGCCGACAACGCCGGCTGGCTGGTGGTGCCGGCCATCGCCGCCGAGGCGCCGTCGACCGCATCAGCACCGGCCTGCCACGCCGCCAAATACGTCGCGAGCTGCCCGCCGGGAGTGTCATGGGTGTGCACATGCACCGGCAGATCAAAGTTGCTCCGCAACGCCGACACCAGAATCGACGCCGCCTGCGGCCGCAACAGCCCGGCCATGTCCTTGATCGCCAGGATATGCGCCCCCGCCTCCACGATCTGCTCAGCCAACCGCAGGTAGTAATCCAGCGTGTACAGGTCCTCAGCCGGATTCGACAGGTCCCCCGTATAACTCAGTGCCACTTCGGCGATCGTGGTGCCGGTCTCACGGACCGCGTCGATCGCCGGCCGCATCTGATCAACATTGTTCAGGGCATCGAAGATCCGGAAGATATCGATACCCGTCGCGGCTGCTTCCTTCACGAACGCGGTCGTCACCGATTCCGGATACGGGGTGTACCCGACCGTGTTACGGCCCCGCAGCAGCATCTGCAAGTTGATGTTCGGCATCGCCTCCCGCAGCTCCGCCAGGCGCTCCCACGGGTCTTCCTTCAGGAACCGCAGCGCCACATCATAGGTCGCGCCGCCCCAGCACTCCACCGACAACAACTGCGGCGTCAGTGCCGCCACATACGGCGCCACCGCGACCAGGCCGCTGGTCCGCACTCGCGTCGCCAGCAAGGACTGATGAGCATCACGGAACGTGGTGTCGGTGACCCCCAACGCTGTTGACGCCCGCAAATCAGCCGCGAACCCGGCGGGGCCGAGCGTCAACAAACGTTGCCGCGAGCCATCGGGCGGCGTGGAGATGTCGACATCAGGGAGCTTGTCGCGGGGGTAGACCGTCGCCGGGCGCTCCCCGTGCGGCTTGTTCACCGTCACATCAGCCAAATAGTTCAGGATGCGGGTGCCGCGGTCCGCCGACACCCGCGAGGTGAGTAGTTGGGGTCGTTCTTCGATGAACGAGGTGGTGACCCGGCCGTCGCGGAAGTCCGGATCATCCAGGACCGCTTGCAGGAACGGGATGTTGGTGGCGACACCGCGGATCCGGAACTCGGCCACCGCCCGCCGGGCTCGCGCGACCGCCGTCTCGAAATCGCGGCCACGACAGGTGAGTTTGACGAGCATCGAATCGAAATGCGCCGACACCTCCGCACCCAACGTTGCGCCACCATCGAGCCGCACCCCCGCACCACCGGGGGTGCGATAGGCAGTGATCCGCCCGGTATCGGGGCGGAACCCGTTCGTCGGGTCTTCGGTGGTGATACGGCACTGCAACGCCGCACCCCGAATCTGCACCGCCTCCTGCGACAAACCCAGATCGGACAAGCTCTCGCCGGAGGCGATCCGCATCTGCGACTGCACCAAATCCACATCGGTGATCTCTTCGGTCACCGTGTGCTCCACCTGAATCCGCGGGTTCATCTCGATGAACACATGCCGGCCCTCACGGTCGACGAGGAACTCGACCGTCCCGGCACACGTGTAACCGATCTTGCGCGCGAACGCGACCGCATCAGCGCAGATCTTCTCCCGCAACCCCGGCGGCAGATTCGGCGCCGGCGCCAACTCGATCACCTTCTGATGACGACGCTGCACCGAACAGTCGCGTTCGAACAAATGCATCACATTGCCATGTTGGTCGGCCAGGATCTGCACTTCGATGTGACGGGGTTCGATGACGGCTTGTTCGAGGAACACCGACGGATCACCGAACGCCGAATCAGCCTCCCGCGCCGCGGCCTCGATCGCCTCCCGCAGACCCTCGATCGTCTCCACCCGACGCATCCCGCGACCACCACCACCGGCGATCGCCTTCACGAACACCGGGAACGTCATCGATTCGGCCGCCGCCATCAACTCGTCGACATCGGCCGAGGCGTCCGACGAGGCGAGTACTGGCAGACCGGCCTCGCGGGCCGCGGCGATCGCCCGCGCCTTGTTACCCGTCAACTCCAAAATCTCCGACGACGGTCCGACGAACGTGATCCCGGCGTCAGCGCACGCCGCCGCCAAGTCCGGGTTCTCCGATAGGAAGCCGTAGCCCGGGTAGATCGCGTCCGCACCCGCCCGCTGGGCGGCGGCGATGATCTCGGGCACCGACAGATACGCCCGCACCGGATGCCCGGGCTCACCGATCTGATATGCCTCATCAGCTTTCAACCGGTGAACCGAATTGCGGTCCTCGTACGGATACACCGCGACCGTGCCCGCACCCAGCTCATACGCCGCACGAAACGCCCGGATCGCGATCTCGCCACGATTGGCCACCAACACCTTGCGAAACATCAACGCTCCTCCACGCTCACGGACACTGAACAACCTCACCACGACTTCACCCGGCGCGGTGCAGCGAATCGCAGATTGCGACCACAACCTCAGGCGGTCGAGGTCGTCTCCGCTGGTTCCCTGCACGGCCTGACAACTCTACGACCGGACGTAGAACTCACAGAGGGTCAGGCACTGAGTGTGCGTTGCACGGGACCGCTGTAGTCGCTCAGAGGGCGGATCAGCGCATTGGCTCCTTCCTGCTCGATGATGTGTGCGGTCCACCCCGTGATGCGGCTCATCACGAAGATCGAGGTGAACGACTCGATCGCGAAACCCATCAGGTGATATGCCGGGCCGGTCGGGAAGTCCAGGTTCGGTTTGATACCGGTCGCGGCGACCATGAGCTGTTCCAACTCATCCGAGATGGCCAGCCAACGGCCTCCATCGGATGTTGTAGTCGCACTGGCGACGTCGGCAAGAGCCGCCTTCATCGTGGGAACGCGCGAGTCGCCGTGCTTGTAGACACGATGGCCGAAGCCCATGATCTTCTCGTCGTTCGCGAGCTTGGTCTCCAGCCATTCTCGCGCCCGCTCCGGCCTGTCGATCTCGATCAGGTCATGCATGACGGCCTCGTTCGCACCACCGTGCAAAGACCCCTTGAGTGCCCCGATGGCCGCCGTGACCGCGCTGTAGATATCCGACCGGGTCGAGGTGACGACGCGGGCGGCGAAGGTGGAGGCATTGAAGCCGTGCTCGGCGTAGAGCACCATGGACTTCTCGAAGGCCCGCACGATGACGGCGTCGGAGACCTCGCCGAAACACATGTTGAGGAAGTTCTCGCTGTAGCCGAGGCTGTTGTCGGGCGCGATCGGGTCGAGTCCCCGGCGGCGGCGCATGTCGGCCGCGACAATGGTCGGGAGCACCGCCATCATGCGCAGCGACTTGTCGGGGTTCTCCGAGGCGTTGTCCTCCTCGGGGTCTTCGGCACCGAGGAAGCTGATCGCCGTCCGCACCACATCCATCGGATGGCAATTGTCGGGGATACGGGTCAACAGGCTCAGCAGTGACCGGTCCGCGCGACGATAGGACCGCTCCCGTTGGGTGAACAGTGCCAGCTGATCGGCGTCGGGTAGCTCGCCGTTCCAGAGCAGGTAGGCCACCTCCTCGAAGCTGCAGTGTTGGGCCAGATCCTGTACCGGATAGCCGCGGTAGGTCAGCGAATTCGTCTCCTGGACCACCTTTGAGATCGCGGTGGTGTCGACCACGACGCCGGTCAGACCCTTGTGAATCGTGGGTGTACTCATGGAGTCCCTCCCGGGATGGTGAAGTCGAAGATGCTCTGATCGAAGCTGTTGTAGTCGGCGTAGCGCAGGAGGTCGTAAAGTCTGCTGCGGTGCTGCATGGTGTCGAGAATCCCGGATTGAGTCCCCGTGGAATCGATCTCGCGCAGCCCCTGCTCGATGGCGAACATCGCCAGTCGCAACGTGGTGACCGGGTAGATCACCGCGTTGAATCCCAGGTCCTCGAGCTGTGTGGCGGAGAGCAGCGTGCTCTTGCCGAACTCGGTCATGTTCGCCAGCAGCGGGACGTCCACCGCCTTACGGAAGGCCTCGAACTCCTCCGGACCGGTGAGTGCCTCCGTGAAGATCAGATCGGCACCCGCGTCGGCATAGGCCTTCGCGCGCTCGATGGCCGCGTCCAACCCCTCGATGGCGCGAGCATCGGTCCGGGCGCAGATGACGAAGCTCTCGTCCCGCCGCGCCGAGACAGCCGCCTTCACCCGACCCAGCATCTGTTCTGCGGGCACGACCGCCTTGCCATCGAGGTGTCCACAACGCTTCGGGTTGACCTGATCTTCGAGGTGGCAGCCTGCCAGGCCGGCGTCCTCGAGGGCCGTGATGGTACGAGCCGCGCTCATGGGCTCGCCGAATCCGGTATCGGCGTCGATCAAGGTCGGCAGATCGGTGGCGCCGGCGATCTGCCTGCCCCGATCGGTCACCTCCGTCAGGGTCGTCAGGCCGATATCGGGCAGCCCGAGGTCGGCGGACAGCGCCGCTCCGGAGACGTACACGCCTTCGAAGCCGATATCGGCGACCAGTTTCGCGACCAGGGGCGAGAATGCCCCCGGCATCCGGACTATCGACCCGCTGGTCAGCCCCGCTCGCAGCGCCTTGCGCCGATCGGTCGGGCTGACGTCGGTCCCGAGAAGGTGGTCGCCCATCAGAAGATCCCGCTCGGGATGACCGGCGCCCGATCGAGAACTGACGGGCAGACCAGGACATTCAGCTCACCGAGGTTGCCGGCCGGCAGGTCCGCGACACCGGCGACCGCGGACAGGAACCGTTCCTGCTCGGCGGAGTCGATCACGTCTGCAGCCAGATCGCTGAACTTGGCCTCATACTGCTCACGCGCGAACGGTCGGGCACCTTGAGGATGCGCATCGGCGACCGCGAGTTCATCGGTGATGACCTCACCGTTCGTCAACGTGATCACCGCACGGGCACCAAACGCCCGCTTCTCCGGATCCGGATCGTGGTAGCGCTCAGTCCATTCGGCATCTTCGACCGTCGAGATCTTCTTCCACAGCTCGATCGTGTCGAGACGGTTCGCCCGTTCGGGTGCATAGGAGGTCTCGTGGTGCCAGACGCCGTCCTGCAGAGCGACCGCGAAGATGTACATGACCGAGTGGTCGAGGGTCTCACGAGAAGCGTTGGGGTCGAACTTCTGTGGATCATTCGAGCCGGTGCCGATGACGACGTGGGTGTGATTGCTGGTGTGCAGGACGATGGATTCGATCCGCGCCGTGTCTCCGACACGGTCGCGCAGCCGGCGAGCGAGATCGATCGGGGCCTGGCTCTGGTATTCCGCCGAATGCTCTTTGGTATAGCTGTCGAGGATGGCTCGTTTGGCTTCACCGCGCGCGGGCAACGGCACTTCGTAGAAGCCGTCGGGTCCGTCGAGCAGCCAGGCGATCACACCGTCTTCCCCTTCCCAGATCGGCGACGGGGCGCCCTCGCCGCGCATCGCGCGGTCGACGGCCTCGACGGCGACCTTGCCGGCCTGCGCCGGGGCGAAAGCCTTCCAACTGGAGATCGAGCCCTTCCTCGACTGCCGGGTGGCGGTGGTCAGGTGCACGGCCTGTCCCACTGCCTGGTAGATCGTCTGCTCGTCGAGGTGCAACATGGTGCCGAGACCGGCCGCGGCCGAGGCTCCGAGATGCGCGACGTGGTCGATCTTGTGCTTGTGCAGGGAGATTCCGCGCACGAGGTCGATCTGGATCTCGTAGGCGGTGGCCAGACCACGGATGAGGTCGGCGCCGCTGACGCCGAGATGCTGTCCGACCGCGACCAATGCGGGGATGTTGTCTCCGGGATGCGAATACTCGGCTGCGAGGAAGGTGTCGTGGTAGTCGAGTTCACGTACCGCGACACCGTTCGCCCACGCGGCCCACTCCGGCGAACAGCCGCCGGCAACACCGAACACACCGGCGCCGCCACAGCTGACCGGGTGTGCGAGCGCCTGCGCACGGGCGACCGTCGCCGGACGGCGGACCACCGATGCTGCACTGACCGCAGCGTTGTCGATGATGCGATTGCGCACCATCTCGGCCGTCTCTTCCGGGACCGCAACCGGGTCTGCGGCAACCTCGGCGATCTTCTGCGCCAGGTGCTCAGAGCGCGGGAACTCGTCGGCGCTACGACGGGTCCGAACGATGTGTTTGATCATGGTTCGCACAGTACGCAGAGCCACTACCGCCACAAAAGGCCTTGCTGAGGCGTATTTTTGCGTATTTCGAGCAACGCGTTTGCGAACTTTGCAAACATCGACCCGGTACTGTGATGGCCGTGCCCAAGATGTTTGTCGGCGCCAAGATGCGTCGTCTGCGTGAAGAGCGAGCATTGACCCAGGCGGCGCTGGCGCAGGGACTCGGGTTGTCGACCAGTTACGTCAATCAACTCGAGAACGACCAGCGGCCGCTGACCGTCGCGGTGTTGCTCCGGCTCACCGACACCTACGACCTGCCGGCACACTTTTTCTCCGCTGACACCGACGCCCGATTGATCGCCGACCTCGGGGAGGTCCTCGGTGAATACTCCGAGGCAGCCGACATCGGACAGGCCGAACTCGACGAACTGGTCGCGCGGATGCCCACCGTCGGACGCACAGTGATCGGCCTGCATCGCCGACTCCACGCGGCCCAGACCGAGCTCGAGACCTACCGGGCGGGGGCGGCACCCGACCAGACGGAGAACTCGGGAGTCGTGTTCCCGGCCATGCCCTTCGAAGAGGTCCGCGACTTCTTCTACGACCGTCGCAATCACATACCCGAACTGGACCGGGCCGCCGAGAGGACATTCGAGGCCCAGGGGTTGCGAGTCGGCGAACTGGACTCCCAACTGGCGGATCTCCTCTCTCGCGAACACGACGTGCGGGTCGTCATCGACGACGGCGACGGCGAGATCGGCTCTCGTAAAAGGGTGTTCGACTCGGAAGCACAGGTGTTGCGCGTCGCGCGACGACTCGATGCCGGGCAGCGTGCATTCCAGATGGCCACCCAGTTGGCGTTTCTTGAGCATGCCGAACGCATCGACTCGATCCTGGCGCACGACAACACGCTCAGCGAACAATCGCAGCCGGTGGCCAGGATCGGGCTCGCCAACTACTTCGCCGGCGCCCTGTTGCTGCCCTACGAGAAGTTCCGGTCGGCGGCCGAGACGGAGCGCTACGACGTCGACAGACTGGCACTGCGCTTCCAGGTCGGATTCGAGACGGTCTGCCACAGGCTCTCCACCCTGCAGCGTCAACGTCAGCGTGGCGTTCCCTTCATCTTCGTCAGGATCGACCGTGCCGGGAACATCTCGAAGCGGCAGTCGGCCACAGCATTTCACTTCTCACGGGTGGGGGGCAGTTGTCCGTTGTGGGTCGCGCACGAAGCTTTCGCGCGGCCGGACAAGGTGCTGACACAGGTGGCCCAGATGCCCGACGGCAGGACCTATCTCTGGATTGCGCGGACAGTGCGATCGGCGTCTGCGGGCTACCTGGCGCCAGAGAAGATGTTCGTCGTCGCCCTCGGTTGCGACATCGCCTACGCCGACAGGCTCGTCTACTCGACGGGTATCGCGATGGACGATCCCACCATCACCGTGCCGATAGGGGCCGGTTGCAAGGTGTGCGATCGTCCATCGTGTCCACAGCGCGCATTCCCCCAGCTCGGCCGACCGGTGCTGGTCGACGAACGCCAGAGCAGCGACCTGCCGTACCCGGCGACCATCCGCTGACCAGATACCCAGGACTCGGCTCACCTCGCCGGGGTGTCGTCGTTCTCGAGTGCTGCAGCGTCTTCGAAGCCGGTCCCCCGGTCCTCCATCCGGTTGACGAGGTACGTCACGCCCCACAGGACCACGCCCAGCAGCAGCATGACTCCTGCGATCTTGTACTGGATCATCTGGGTGTCGGTGCGGGCCCAGGGACCGGCGAGGAACAGACAGAGCACCGCGCCGAGCACCGGAATCCAGACCGGGGCCCGGAAGAACGTCTTGTCCTGGCCCCGTTTGAGGACCAGGCAGGCGACATTGACGACCGCGAACACACAGAGCAGCAGCAAACCGGTGGTACCCGACAGCGCCGCAACGACGTCGTTGTCGGACAACTGGTTCACGACGATGATGAGCGCGAACGAGAGGACCGTCGTGAAGATGATCGCGGTCCAGGGTGAGCGGCGATTCGGCAGCACCTTGCCGAGCGACCGTGGCAGGACCCGTTGTCTGGACATTCCGTAGATCAACCGGCTGGCCATCAGCATGTTGATCAGGGCTGTGTTCGCGACGGCAAACACGGTCAGGTACGGGAAGATCTCATCGATCGGGACCGACGGTGCACCGATACGCACCACGTGCAACAGGATGCCTTCGTCGCCGGAGTCGTAGTCGAGCGGCAGCACCGCGATCACGGCGACGACGACGAGGACGTAGATCAGACAGGCGAGTCCGAGACCCGAGAGCATCATCTTGGGGAAGATCTTCTGCGGTTCTTTGACCTCCTCGACCATGTTCACCGAGTCTTCGAACCCGACCATGGCGAAGAACGCGATGGTCGTCGCGATGGTGGTTGCCAGGAACCAGCCCTTGTCGTTGGCGTCTTCGAAGACGACGAGGTTTCCGATGTCGCCTTCACCGGTACCGCGACCGGCCGCCACGAAGCCGATCACGATCACGATGATGAGCGCGAGCATCTCGACGAGGGTGAGAACCACGTTGAAGCGAACCGATTCCCCGACGCCGCGCAGATTGATCACGGCCAGCAAGACCATGAACGCCAGAGCCACGAACAGTTGCGCGCCGGTTCCGGTCGGCACGTTGAACCAGCCGAGCCCGTCGGCGTCACTGAACGATTCGTGCAGGCCCTCGAGAAGGTTGCCCGCAACGACATTCGACGACGTGGAGGCGCTCGTGATGCCCGAACACACCACGGCGAAGGCCACCAGAAACGTGACGAAGTGGATGCCGAAAGCCTTCTGGGTGTACAGGGCTGCACCTGCACACTGGGGGAATTTGGTCACCAGTTCCAGATAGGAGAAGGCCGTCAAGGTCGCCACGGCAAAGGCGAGGATGAACGGCAACCACGCCATGCCACCGACGTTGTCGATCATCTGGCCGGTCACGGCGTACACACCGGCACCGAGGATGTCACCGACGATGAACAGCAGGAGCAGGCGTGGACCCATCACCCGCTTGAGTTCTGGTTCGGCCTTGGGTGGCGGATTGACTGTCGCTTGCGTCATTTCGGATCCTTCCATTGCCTGGAACAGATTCCAGCTAGCCTGTACCCGAATTGCCCGACTCGCAAATGGTAGGACTCCGAGGTGGTCCGCCGTGGCCGGTTGTCATTTTTTTGTAACTCCGTCGTCGTACGGTGGCGCCATGAGCACAATCATCGAGAACGCCTACATCGTGACGATGGACGCGGGGCGACGTGAGCTGCGCGGCGGATCGGTGGTCGTCGTCGGCAACACGATCTCGGCGGTGGTCGACGGCGCTGTCGACGATGAGCTCAGAGACACCGCTGAGGTGATCGACGGCACCGGATGCATCCTGACCCCGGGGCTGATCAACACCCATCACCACCTGTACCAGTGGATCACCCGTGGTCTGGCGGCCGATCACACCCTGTTTCAGTGGTTGACCACCCTGTACCCCATCTGGGCGGGCATAGACGAAGAGGCCGTGAACGTCGCTGCCACAGGCGCACTCGGCTGGCTCGCTCTCTCGGGATGCACCACCAGCACAGACCATCACTACGTCTTTCCCAAGGAAGGCGGTGACCTCCTGGCAGCGGAAATCCTGGCCGCGCACGCTGTCGGTGTGCGGTTTCACCCGACACGCGGGTCGATGGACCTCAGCGAGAAGGACGGTGGTTTGCCACCGGACAGCGTTGTCGAGACGATCGATCAGATCATGACCGCGAGTTCGGCCGCCATCTCGCGGTGGCACGACCCGTCCCCTGACGCCATGATCAAGATCGCCCTCGCGCCCTGCTCCCCGTTTTCGGTGACAGCCGACCTGCTGCGCGCCACCGCAGAACTCGCGCGGGAGCGCAACGTCCGACTGCACACGCATCTCGCCGAGACGGTTGACGAATCCGACTACACAGCAGAGCACTTCGGTTGCACCCCCCTCGAGTACATGGAGACCGTCGGCTGGGTCGGTCCCGATGTCTGGTTTGCGCATGGCGTGCACTTCGACGACAAGGCCATCGCCACCCTGGCCGCCACCCAGAGCGCTATCGCGCACTGCCCCACCTCCAATGCCCGGCTCGGCGCCGGGATTGCACGTACCCGGGATCTGCTCGCGGCGGGGGTCCCGGTCGGCCTCGGCGTCGACGGCTCGGCATCCAACGAGTCGTGCCGACTACTCGAAGAAGCGCACCAAGCCGTCATGATGGCGCGGGCTGTCGGCGGTCCGACCGCGTTGACCACGAGAACCGCTCTCGAGCTGGCGACGCTCGGCGGCGCCGAGGTGCTGGGCTACGGCAACCTCGGATCCATCGAACCCGGCAAGCTTGCTGACCTGGTGCTGTGGCGTCTCGACGGTCTCGGTCACAGTGGTATCGCAGATCCGGTGGCGGCGCTGGTCTTGGGTGATGTACCACCTATCGAGCGTTCCTGGGTCAACGGCGAGGTCGTCGTCAGCGGAGGCCGGCTGACGCGCGTCGACGCCGAGGTGATCGCGGCCCAGGTGGCCGCAGCTCACTCGGCCTTGATCGCGAAGGCCGGCTGATGGACCTGCACACCATCGACTCGGTCACGACGCCGCGGACCCGCTCAGATCTCGCCGACCTCTGCGCGACGGACGGATTGATGGCGGGCGGAACCTGGTTGATGAGTGAACCTCAGCCGCATCTGCGCCGGATCGTCGACCTGAGCGGGATGGACTGGCCCGACCTGACGATCACCGAGGCAGGGCTCGACATCGCGGCGACCTGCAGCATTTCCTCACTCGTGGCGGCAACCCATCCCGCGGAGTGGGCCGCCACCAGCGTGTTCCGGCAGGCCGCGCAGGCGTTGCTCGCGTCGTTCAAGATCTGGCAGAACGCCACCGTCGGCGGCAACATCTGTCTCGGTTTCCCGGCGGGAGCGATGATCTCCATGGCGTCCGCGCTCGAGGCCGAGCTGCTGGTCTGGAGAGCCGATGGGACCGACCTACGCTGTTCGACAGCCGAATTCGTCACCGGGATCGCCCAGACCATCCTGCGGCCGGGTGACGTCCTGCGCTCGATCCGGCTACCCGCTGCCGCACTACGGCAGCGGACTGTGCTGCGCAAGATGGCGATGTCGCCGCTCGGCCGGTCAGGGGCAGTGGTCATCGGCCGCGCGACACCGACCGGGATCCTCGTGTCGGTCACCGCCGCAACAGATGTCCCTTATGTGATCGCCACTGACTCGGTCGAACCCATGACGGTGCTCGAGCAGGTCTACTCGGCGATCCCCACCGACGCCTACTACTCCGACCCGCACGGCGAGGCCGGTTGGCGGAGGCAGATCACGGGGGTACTGACGAGAGCTGTGGTCGCGGAATTGGCCGAGATAGCGTGAACGCATGAAGGGCGGTCGATCATGAAGATCAACGGTCAGTTTGTCGAGGCTGTTCCGGCGCCCGGGCAATGTCTGCGCACGTTCTTGCGTGAACAAGGCCAGGACGGTGTCAAGAAGGGATGCGACGCCGGCGATTGCGGGGCGTGTTCTGTCCTCGTCGACGGCAAGCCACAACACTCCTGCATCGTCCCCGCACACCGGGTCGCGAACGCCGACATCACGACGGTGGCGGGCCTCGGTACGCCGGAGAACCTGCACCCGATGCAGCAGAGGTTCGTCGATGCTGCCGGCTTCCAATGTGGATTCTGCACGGCCGGAATGGTTGTCACCGCAAGCGCCCTGGACGACGAACAGCTGTCAGACCTGCCGAACAGTCTCAAGGGGAACCTGTGCCGCTGCACGGGTTACCGCTCCATCCGCGATGCTCTCGACGCGGTGGTGAGTACCGAGAAGGTCGCACCTGGCGATCCCGGCGTGTCGGTGGGCAAGTCCGTCCAGGCACCCGCCGCGCCGAGAATTGTGACCGGCACAGAGCCGTACACGATGGATCGCCTGCCCGCTGATCTCGGCCACGTCGCGGTGATCGGAAGCCCGCATCCCCACGCCCGCATCGTCGCCATCGACACCACTGCCGCGGAACGAGTTCCGGGGGTGCGCGCGGTGCTGACCCATCGCGACGATCCCGGTGTGCTCTTCTCGACAGCCCGCCACGACAACCGGCTCGACGACCCGGACGACGGACGGGTCTTCGATGTCACCCTGCGCTTCGTGGGTCAACGGGTCGCCGCGGTGGTCGCCGACTCGATGACCGTCGCACGCAGGGCGAGTGCCCTGATCACCGTCGAATACGAGGTGCTCGCGGCCAACTTCGACCCCGCCCTCGCCACCGAGCCGGGCACACCGCTCGTCCACGGCGACAAGGGACCCGAAGCACGGATCGCCGACCCCGGGAGAAACCTCGTGGCGGCACTGGCCGGCACGGTGGGCGACATCGACGCCGGAATCGCACTCGCCCGCGACACCGGGGGCGCGGTGGTCTCCGGCAGCTGGCAGACCGCACGGGTCCAGCACACGCACCTCGAGACCCACGGCGCGGTCGGCTGGCGCGACGACGAAGGTCGCATCGTGGTGCGCTCGAGTACTCAGGTGCCGTTCCTCATCCGCGACGAGTTGTGCCACATCTTCGAGCTCCCGCGGAATCAGGTCCGGGTGTATGCGGCGCGGGTCGGCGGTGGGTTCGGTGGCAAGCAGGAGTTGCTCACCGAAGACCTTGTGGTGCTGGCGATGCTCAAGACCGGCCGGCCGGTGGTCTACGAGTTCACCAGGAGCGATCAGTTCACCATCGCACCGTGTCGCCACCCGATGCGGGTCGACGTCACGGCCGCGGCGGGTGCGGACGGCGTGCTGACTGCGCTGTCGGTGTCGGTGCTCTCCGATGCCGGGGCCTACGGAAACCACAGCGGCGGTGTCATGTTCCACGGGTGCAGCGAATCCGTAGCGCTCTATCGGAGTCCGAACAAGCATGTCGACGCACGCGCCGTGTACACCAACAACATCCCCTCGGGCGCCTTCCGCGGATACGGACTCGGCCAGGTCGCCTTCGGTATCGAGGGTGCGATCGATGAACTGGCAGCCCGTTTGGGCATCGACCCGTTCGAGATGCGCAGAATCAATGTCGTTGTACCCGGCGACGAGTTCGTGTCGTGGGAAGTCGAGGAGGGAGACCTCGAGTTCGGCAGCTACGGACTCGACCAATGCATCGATCTCGCGGAGCAGGCACTGCTGGCGGGCAGGGCTGACCCGGTGCGTGGGGGCGTCGAACTCCAGCAACTCCCCGAGTGGGAGATCGGAGAAGGTATGGCGGCGGCCATGATCGCCACCATCCCTCCGCGTGGCCACTTCGCCGAGGCCGCGATGACGCTGAACACCGACGGTGAGTACATCGCCGCGGTGGGCACCGCCGAGTTCGGCAACGGGACCACCACGGTGCTGACGCAGATCGCCGCTTCCGCACTGGGGTGTCCCCCGGGCCAGATCACGATTCGGCAAGCAGACACCGACGAGATCGGCTACGACACCGGCGCGTTCGGATCTGCCGGCACCGTCGTAGCGGGCAAGGCACTGCGTAGTGCGTGCGATCGGTTGCGCTCGAGCATGATCGAGGTCGCAGCCCGGGCCCTGGACGCCGACCCGGCAGAGTGCGCGCTGGGACCACAGGGCATCCAGGCTGGTTCGCGCTTCATCGACCTGGCCGGGATTGTCGCGGCGAACGGCGGCCCGATGGCGGCGGAGGGCAAGCACGACGGGAGCCCGCGGTCGACCGCGTTCAACGTGCACGCGTTCCGGGTGGGGGTGAACACCTCTACCGGCGAAGTGCGGATCCTGCATTCGCTGCAGTCCGCCGACGCCGGCGTGGTGATGAATCCCCAGCAGTGTCGCGGTCAGGTCGAAGGCGGTGCGGCACAGGCGATCGGCAGCTCCCTCTACGAAGAGATGATCCTGGAGAACGGGCACGTCATCACGCAGGTGCTGCGTAACTACCACATCCCGCAGATCGCCGACGTCCCCGACACCGAGGTCTACTTTGCCGACACCTACGACGCCATCGGGCCGCTGGGCGCCAAGTCGATGAGCGAGGCGCCGTACAACCCGGTGGCTCCGGCACTCGAGAGTGCCATCCGGAACGCGATCGGCGTCCGGGTGTACGAGCTACCGATGAACCCACCGAGGGTCTGGCACGCCATCAACCGGTGACCGTGCCGGCGACGGGCGGCATCAGTCGGTCGAGATCGTGGTTCCGAGGCCGGTTTCCATGCGCCCGGAGACGATCTGCAGACCGTGATGGGTGCCGGGCTTGAGCCAGGACGTCAACGTCGGACCGTCCGACAGCACCGTCACCCGGGCATATCGGGCCTTCCCAGTGAGTTTCGACCCCGCGATGGCCAGCCCACCGGTGGCAGGCTGCGCGAACCCGATCCCACCCTTGATCGGAAATGCGGGACCGCGTCCGTCGGATTGCGTCTGGACGGCCCACTCCGGACCGCTCGCGCCGGCGCCCGCGAGAACGTCACCGGTGAACGTGGCCATCACCTTGGGCAGTTGCCAGTGCTCACGGCCACCGTGCACCGACGCGGCGGAATCGACGGCTATGAACGGCACCGAAATTCGCGGAAGCGGACCCCGCCCACCACCGGGCCGCCGCAGCACCGGGCTGGCGAGAATCTCTCGATACGGGCCGACCGGCGAATCGAGATAATCGACGACCATGCCCACCGTGATACCGATCGTGGACTCCGAGCTCCCAGCAGACTGCGCACCGATGTCTTTCGCAGCATCGGTACTGCGGTGCCACCAGATGGTGGCGCGCACATTCGCGGGCCAGGGTGGCGGCGCGCTCACCGGCACCTCGCCGGGGTCGACGTCAGACTCGGCCACACTCCACATCAGCAGGCTCCCTTCACGGATTCGGACTCACGATCTCGAACGAACAAAGGGAGCCGCAGGGCCCCCGGGGCACGCTCGGGCACAACAGGTGACGTCGGTTGGACCGGTGAGATCCGCAAGTACCCCGCGCCCAGTTCTGGACGTTCGTCGATCTCACCCTTGTTGGGCCACAACGCAATGGCTCGTTCGGCCTGCGCGGCGATCGTCAGCGACGGGTTCACGCCGAGGTTGGCACTGACCGCGGACCCGTCGACCACATGCAGCCCGGGATGACCGAACATCCGGTGGTAGGGGTCGACGACGCCCTCGCCCGAGTCCGCGCCGATCACGCATCCCCCGATGAAGTGCGCGGTCATCGGGATGTTCACGATCTCCGCCATCGAGCCACCGGGGTCTCCCCCGATCTTGTCGGCCAGCAACCGGATCGCCTCATGTCCCTGTGGTATCCATTCTGGTGGTGGATCGCCGGCGCCTGCGCGGCTGGTCAATTGCCTGCCGAAGATGCCGCGCTTGGAACCCAGTTCGAGAGAGTTGTCGTCGGTCTGCATCACCAGTGCGATCACCGTCTTCTCCGACCAGTGCCGTACCGACAGGCTCCGGACGAAGGCTCCGGGATGGCGGAGTGCGACGCCCGCGGTCTTCAGGACGCGGGGAACCTTGCCGCCCCCGTCGGACAACACCGTCTGTAGCAGGCCGATGGCGTTGCTGCCCTTGCCGTATCGGACCGGTTCGATGTGCGTGTGGTCGTCGGGATGGAACGACGACGTGATCGCCACCCCCTGGGTGTAGTCGGTCTTGCGGTCGCGAGCCGTCGCGGCCAGAACCGCCTCGGAATTGGTGCGCACCACCGAACCCAGCTGGTCGGACAGATGCGGGAGTTGATCGGTCTGCTTCATCGCGAGCAGCAGCTTTTGGGTACCGTACGTACCTGCCGCGAAGATGACCTGTCCCGCGAAGATGCTCTTCTCGCGGCGCCGCAGCTTCGCGCCCGTACGCCGGGTGACGACCTCGTAATCGTCGCCCGCGGGGCGTACCGCCGTCACCGTCGTCAGCGGCAGCACCGTGACCCCTGCCTCTTCCGCCAGATGAAGGTAGTTCTTGACCAGGGTGTTCTTCGCGCCCACCCGGCACCCGGTCATGCACGATCCACATTCGGTGCACGCGGTCCGCTCCGGCCCGGCTCCACCGAAGAACGGATCCGGTACCTGCTCACCGGGATTGCCGAACAGAACCCCGACCGGCGTCGTGGTGAACGTCGAGCCGACACCCATGTCGTCGGCGACTTCGCGCATCACCTTGTCCGCGGGCGTCACGCTCGGATTGTCCACCACGCCGAGCATCCGCCGGGCCTGGTCGTAGTACGGGGTGAGTTCGTCCTGCCAGTCGGTGATGTGTCCCCACTGCGGATCCTCGAAAAACCTGGTGGGCGGCTTGTACAGCGTGTTGGCGTAGTTCAGGGAACCACCGCCGACGCCCGCACCGGCCATCACCAGCACATCGGGGAGCAGGTGAATCCGTTGCACACCATAGCAACCCATCCAGGGTGCCCAGAGGTACTTACGCAGTCGCCAACTCGTCTTCGGGAGTTCGTCGTCGGCGAATCGGCGGCCCGCCTCCAGTACCGCGACCTTGTAGCCCTTCTCGGCCAGTCGGAGTGCAGCCACCGACCCACCGAACCCGGAGCCGACGATCACCACGTCATAGTCGTTCATGCGGACTCGCTTTCCTGTGGCTGGGGCGCAGGCACATCTGCACCGGGTGTGTCGTTCTTGTCGAGTTCGTAATCACCGAGATCGGCGGTCCGAAGCAACTGCCGGAAGCCCCAGGTGAACGTCGGCCACATCACAGAGTTTCGGCCGTTCTTGTCGAAGTACCAGCTCGAGCATCCACCGGAGTTCCAAACCGTACCTTCGAGACCCTCGTCGATCGCCGAGTTGTAGAAGTCCTGGGATCGCTGATTCACATTGACACTGACCAGATTTCGATCAGCCATCTGTTCGAGAGCGGAGCTGATGTAGTTGGCCTGCGACTCGAGCATGTACACGATCGAGCTGTGCCCGAGGTTGGTGTTCGGACCATACATCAGGAATAGATTCGGAAACCCGTGGACCGTGGTTCCGCGATACGCATTGGGGCTACCGTCCCAGATGTCCGCAAGACTACGTCCATCGGTGCCGTGGAGCACCTTTGCGACCGGTGGTTCGGTGGCGGTGAAACCGGTTCCGAAGATCACCGCGTCCACCTTGTGCTCGACGCCCGACGAATCGACCACACCGTCGGCGGTCACAGCGGACACGCCGTGGTCGACGAGGTTCACGTCCGGACGCGCCAGTGTCGGTAGCCAGGTGTTGCTGAGCAGCATCCGCTTACAGCCGATGGTGAACTTCGGCGTCAGTTTCTTGCGCAGCACAGGGTCTTTGACCTGCTTGCGCAACTGACTCGTCGCCAGCATTTTGAACAGCGGAAGCAGGAACGTGAACTTCGCCAACGCGACGACGTACGCCTCGCGATACAGGTACAGACCGCCGCGGGCGATCTTCTGCGTGGGAGGCAGCGTCCGATAGAGGGTGCGCTCCAGCTTTCCGACCGGGCGATCGAGCCTGGGGATGATCCATGCGGGCGTCCGCTGCAGAACTGTCAGATGCGCTGCAGGCTCTGCCAATTCGGGGACGAACTGGATCGCCGAGGCGCCGGTACCGACAACGGCGATCCGCTTCCCGGTCGGGTCGAAACTGTGATCCCAGGTGGCGCTGTGGAACATCGTGCCGGTGAAGTCGCCGATGCCGGGCACGTTCGGCAGGCTCGGATTCGACAACGTTCCGGTCGCGGCGACAAGCACCTTCGCGGAGATCGTTCCGCGCGATGTTTCGACGACCCACCGGGAGAGCTGCGGATCCCATCGTCCTGCGAGCAGCTCGCAATTGAACAGTGTGCGCTCGCGAAACCCGAAGTCGTCGGCGACCGACCTCAGGTAGCTGAAGATCTCCGGTTGCCGTGCATAATTGTTCGACCAGTCCGGACTCGGTGCGAACGAGAACGAGTAGAGATTGCTCGGCACGTCACAGGCAGCACCGGGGTAGGTGTTGTCGCGCCAGGTCCCACCGACGTCGCCTGCCCGTTCGATGAGGATGACGTCGGCGTTCCGATTGCCTTTCAAGATCCTGTGCGCGGCAGCCAAACCGGCAAAGCCGGTGCCGACGATCAGGGTGTCGACGTGCGTGGGCAACGCTGCGAGCGGCGCCTTGTCGGTCGTGATAGCGGTCATTTGGTTGTCACCATGGCCTCCCATATCGGTACCAGGCGTGTGCGTAGCTCCTGGTCGGACTTGTCATTGCGGAACAGCGCCGAGACGGCGAGTCCGCGCGCCAACTCGACGCTGATCTCGATTGCTTCCGGTGTCATCCGGTCGCCGAAGATCACGGCGCCACCGGTGTTGATGGCCTCGTTGACCCGCGCCTCGAGGGGCAGAACCGCCGCGTGCAGTGCAGGGTCGGTGCGGGCCGCGATCCACAGTTCGAGTGCGGCGTAGAACAGCGGCCCGGAGAACGCGTCGAGGAAGACCTCCACGCTCGCTCGCTGTCCCGCTGCGTGCGCTTCGAGCAATTCGGCCAACCGCTGCTCGACGAGGTGCTCGACAGCCGCGACCACCAAGGACTCCTTGGTCGGGAAGTGATGGAGTTGCGCACCCCGCGACACACCGGCGCGCCGGGAGATCTCCTGCGTGCTGGTGCCGGAATACCCCTTGTCGATGAGGCACGAGATGGCCGCATCGAGCAGGCGCGCACGCATCTGCGCGGTGCGTTCGGCCTGTGTCCGGGTCGGCGCTCTGACCCCGTCCGTCTCAACGGTCGTTGCTGTGTTGGTCGCCACACTCAGGAGGTTAGCGGAGAAGTAAGAAACAGTCCAGTCTGTTTGTAAGTTGGTCTGAGGGGTGCGCCAAACCCAGGCAAACCCAGCAGCAGCTGCTGGGTTTGCCGGTGTGACTGGGTTGTGGCGCGAACTACCTGGCCAGGACGCCCTTGGCGACGTGGGTGGTCTGGATTTCGTTGCTGCCGGCGTAGATCATCAGCGACTTTGCATCACGGGCAAGTTGCTCGACCCGATACTCGGTCATGTATCCGTTGCCGCCGAACAACTGAATCGCTTCCATGGCGACATCAGTGGCTGCCCGGGAGGAATAGAGCTTCATCGCCGAGGCCTCCGCGAGGTCGAGGGGCTTGCCCGACTGCGCGCGCTCGAGCGCGTGGAACACCATGTTCTGGACGTTGAAACGAGCAACCTCCATCTCCGCCAATTTGAGCTGGATCAGCTGTAGTTCAGAGATCGGCTTGCCCCACAACGTGCGCTGTTTGGCGTAGTCGACGCACAGGCGCTGACATTCGTTGATGATGCCGAGCGACAGCGAGGCAATGCCCACGCGCTCGAGCACGAATCCGGCTTTCGCGCCGTCGCCGCCGCCCTTCGCACCGACCTCTTCCGTCTCACCGAGGAGACGGTCTTTGTCGAGTTTGACGTTGTCGAAGAAGAGCTCTCCGGTCGGCGAGGACATGATGCCCATCTTCTTGAACGGCTTGCCTTGCGTTAATCCCTCCATGCCCTTGTCGAGCACGAACGTGAGCACCTTGCGACGACGCCGGTCGACACTCGCGTCACCGTCGTCGAGCTTGGCGAAAACGACGATCGTATCGGCGAACGGCCCGTTGGTGATGAAGGTCTTCTGCCCGTTGAGGATGTAGTTCTCACCGTCTCGCTTGACAGTCGTCTTCATGCCACCCAGCGCATCTGAGCCCGAGTCCGGTTCGGTGATCGCCCACGCACCCACCTTGTTCATGGTGACCAGGTCCGGGAGCCAGCGCTTCTTCTGGGCCAACGTGCCCTTGGACCGGATCGTCGAAGGCGTCAGGCCCAGGCTCACCCCCATCGAGGCGACGATGCCCAGGCTCACGCCCGCCAGTTCGATGTTGAGGATCGAGCCCATCGACGTCATACCCGCCCCGGGCGAGGGTTTCTTGGGCTCGGCCTCGCCGCGGGCCACGGCCTCGTCGTGGGCAAACTCCTTCTCCAGGGAATCGGTTGCCATGGCGTCGACACCGAAGGTCTTGAGCAGATTTCGGACGATGTCGTACGGCGGTAGGGCGCCTGTCTCGAGCTCATCGATGTGCGGACGGATCTCTTTGTCGATGAACCCGCGTACCGCGTCGCGCACCATCAGGTCTTCTTCGGACCACTCGAACATGCAATTTCCCCTAGCGTCAGCAAGTGTTCTTTCTGCTAATACTAGAATCTGAGATCATTTTTTAGAACAGGTTTCAGAAATCGGTCGAGCCCAACTGCAGCCGCCATCGTCCACCTCGGCGTTCGAGATCGATCACCCCGGCAGGTACCACCTCGACGCTCCAAAAACTGGCCCCGGTGGCTGCGGCGACGAGACCCTGCGCGGTCCCGCAAGCGACCACCGCACCGACATCGACTGTCCACGCGGTGTCCAGCCAGTCGGTCAGGCGCGCAAGAAATGCCGTGATGCACTCGCCGCCGTGAGGACTCGTTCCCGGATCGCCGAACCACTCCCCCAGGTCCATGGGATCGATCTGGTCCGGCGTGAGACCTTTCCATCGCCCCAGATCCAGTGCTTTCAGGGCGTTGTCGATGACCCCGTCCGCCCCGATCGCTGCGGCCGTTTCGGTCGCGGATCGATCCGGCGCGATGCGGACCGTGTCCGGATACGACAAACGCAGCCGCGCGCAATCGGCGCGACCGCGTTTGTCGAGTGGATCGTCATGCGCACCGAACCGCAGTGCCACATTGGGCCCGGTCCGGGCCGCGGTGATCAGTCGTAGTCTCAGCGAACGCTTCTCTGAGGTGTTGCAACGCCCGCCTCGCGGGCGGCACGCTTGCCGATCCAGGTGAGCGACAATGCGAATCCGAGTCCCAGGACGCCCCACAGAATCACCTGGTTGACGATCGAGTAGTACCGGAAATCGCCGACGACATCAGCCGGGAAGCCAGGGAACACGATGGTGTTGCCGTCCAGCAGTGGTCCTGGTACCTCGTCAAAGCTCGGTAGCAGCGCGATACTGATACCGACCGCGATGAAGTAGGCAATTACACCGGCGACTGCCGAGAGCAGGCCACCGATTCGCGGCGCGAGCCAGAAGGCCAGCACGGTCGCCGCGATGAGAAATGCCACGGACAGCAGCAGGATCGTGAGGTAGGCACCGCTGCGCGCACCGATCGTGTCGTCACTGCCGACCGCGGGAGGATTGGCCGGGTACGCACTGAACGGGATCAAATACACCGCCACGAATCCCCCGACGGCGAGAAGCCCGGCGACGACGCGCGGATCGACCAGCGGGTAACGACGGCCGACGTACGCCCAGACAACGGTGAAGGTGACCGCGAAGAACGCCCCGATGATCAGGCCGAAGACAACCGTGCCCGTGCTTGCACCCCAGTTCTGCTGCACGGCCCGGCTGAACACCTCGCCGTGATCGTGACCGGCGTCCCCACCGACCAGCTCCAATTCGGCGTGGCCGCGGCCCTCTTCGTAACCGATGGCCCGCTCGACCAGCGGCTCGATGTAGATGCGCGCGAACACGAACGCGAGTATTCCGGCGACCAGGCCCGAGAGCAGGCCGGCGCCGATGAACTTCTTTTCCATGTATTCAGTTCCTCAGCGGCTTCGGTGACTCAGTGGCAGGGGAAGCCGAGGAAATGGCGTGCGTCGTGGATGTACTCGTGAACGTGGGTGTCACTGCCGAAAACGGACACGGCCCCTTGATCGAAGCCGAGGAAGTAGTAGGCGAGAGCGGCGACCAGGGTGGTGGCGGTCAGCCATAGCGCGGCGTTGACCGCGGACACGTCGGGCACCGCTATCGCCAGGGCCGGCTTTCCCGAAATGGGCTGCGCCATTGACGAACTGGACATTGACATCTCCTCTCGCGGGATTGCGCGTCCCGCGTGTACACATGTTTGTCGCCAAGCGCCGGAGCCCTGACTCGCCCACGGGCGAAGCCCGATGGAACTCACAGTGGCGCGACCGTTCCGGATTCACACCGGATTTCCCGTTCACCTGGTTCGCAGTGACTGTATTCCGCTGCGTTTTGCCCGGTCAACTGCGGGGAAGATCTAGACCGCCGACGATGTCCGACCTCTCGTGGATCATGGAGCAATGGCCGCCCGCAAGTCCTCCCCCTCAGCCCCCGCCGGGCTCGACCCGCAGCAGGTCATGGGCCGCTTTGCCGCACCCACCCGGGCGTGGTTCACCTCGGCGTTCCCCGAACCGACCGCGGCGCAGCTCGGAGCCTGGAACGCCATCTCCGCCGGCGAGAACACGCTGGTGGTGGCGCCCACCGGCTCAGGCAAGACGCTGTCGGCATTTCTGTGGGCACTCGATCAGCTGTCGCGGCCGGAGTCCGACGTGGCGACCGCCGGCACCCGGGTTCTCTATGTCTCACCGCTCAAGGCACTGGCCGTGGATGTCGAGCGCAACCTGCGGGCCCCGCTGATCGGCCTCACTCGCGCAGCGCAGCGGATCGACCAGCCGATCGCGGACATCACCGTGGGGGTGCGCTCCGGCGACACCCCGGCCGCGCAGCGCAGACAACTCCTGCGCAAGCCGCCAGACATCCTGATCACCACGCCCGAGTCACTGTTCCTGATGCTCACCTCGGCGGCGCGGGAGACGCTGGAGAACGTCGAGACGGTGATCGTCGACGAAGTGCATGCCGTGGCCGGCACCAAGCGCGGCACCCACCTGGCACTGTCCCTTGAACGTCTCGACACCCTGCTCGACAAACCGGCCCAGCGCATCGGACTGTCTGCGACCGTGCGCCCGCCCGAGCGGATCGCCGGCTTCCTCTCGGGGAGCAGGCCATGCACCGTGGTCCAACCACCCGCCGCCAAGACCTTCGACCTGTCGGTCAACGTGCCGGTCGCCGACATGACCAACATCCCGGTCATCGCGAGCAGTGAAGAGATCGACGACGAGGCGTCGGCACCCGCGGCAGGCTCATTGTGGCCATATGTCGAGAGCTCGATCGTCGATCTCATCGAGAAGAACCGGTCGACCATCGTGTTCACCAACTCGCGACGATTGTCAGAACAGCTGACGGCCCGCCTCAACGAGGTGCACGCCACCCGCCTCGGCGGGCCCACCGAATCTGAGCCCAATCCGGCGGTTCCCGGCGGGGCCCCGGCACACATGCTCGGCAGTGGGATCAGCTCCGGGGCCGAACCGCTCCTGGCCCGCGCCCACCACGGCTCGGTGAGCAAAGAGGTCCGAGGGCAGATCGAAGACGAACTCAAGTCCGGTCGCCTGCGCTGCGTGGTGGCCACCAGCAGCCTCGAACTCGGTATCGACATGGGCGCGGTCGATCTGGTGATCCAGGTCGAGGCGCCCCCCTCCGTGGCCAGCGGCCTGCAGCGGATCGGGCGCGCCGGTCACCAGGTCGGTGAGATCAGCCAGGGTGTGCTGTTTCCCAAGCACCGCGGCGATCTGCTTCGGTGCGCGGTTCTCGTCGAGCGGATGACCGACGGCCTGATCGAAGAACTCACCGTTCCCGCCAACCCACTCGACGTACTCGCCCAGCAGACGGTCGCCGCGTGCGCCACCGGCACGATCGACGTCGACGACTGGTACCAGACCGTCCGCCGCAGCGCGCCGTACGCCACGCTGGCGCGACCGGTCTTCGATGCGACTCTCGACCTGTTGTCCGGGCGTTATCCATCCGACGAGTTCGCCGAACTGCGACCGCGCATCGTCTGGGACCGCGCGCAGGGCACGCTCACCGGTAGGCCGGGCGCCCAGCGACTCGCGGTCACCTCCGGTGGCGCAATTCCCGACCGAGGGCTGTTCGCGGTGTACATGGTCGGCGAAAAGCAGACGCGGGTAGGCGAACTCGACGAGGAGATGGTCTACGAGTCCCGCGTCGGAGATGTCTTCGCGCTCGGCGCCACCAGCTGGCGCATCGAGGACATCACCCACGATCGGGTGCTCGTGACGCCGGCGTTCGGGCAGGCCGGACGACTTCCCTTCTGGCATGGCGACAGCATCGGCCGGCCCGCCGAACTCGGCGAGGCGATCGGGAAGTTCGTCGGCGAATTGTCCAAACCCGGCAAGCTCGGTGCACACGCGCAGCGGCTGGGGCTCAACGAGTTCGCCCGCGACAACCTCGCGCAACTGGTCTCCGAGCAACAGGCCGCCACCGGTCACCTACCCACCGACCGCACGCTTCTCGTCGAGAGGTTCCGCGACGAACTCGGCGACTGGCGGGTGATCCTGCACTCCCCCTACGGTTTACGTGTTCACGCACCGTGGGCCAGTGCCGTGGCCGCACGCCTGCAGCAGGACTACGGCATCGACGGCGCCGTCTCCGCTGCCGACGACGGCATCATCGTGCGTCTCCCCGACACCGACGATCAACCACCCGGAGCGGCGCTCTTCCACTTCGACCCGGACGAGATCGAGCAGATCGTCACCGAGCAGCTCGGCGGTTCGGCGATGTTTGCCTCACGCTTCCGTGAATGCGCCGCCCGCGCACTGCTGCTGCCGCGCCGCAATCCCGGCAAACGCGCTCCGCTGTGGCAACAGCGGCAGCGTAGCGCCCAGTTGCTCGACGTGGCACGAAAGTTCCCGCAGTTCCCCATCATCCTCGAGGCATTCCGCGAGTGTCTGCAGGATGTCTACGACCTCCCCGCGCTCGTCGGCATGCTCACGAAAGTCGCCGATCGACGCCTCCGGGTCATCGAGATCGAGACCGAGACACCGTCCCCGATGGCCTCGTCCCTGCTGTTCGGCTACGTCGGCGCGTTCATGTACGCCGACGACGCCCCACTCGCCGAGCGCCGCGCCGCGACCCTGTCACTCGACACGGCGTTGCTCGCCCAACTGCTGGGTCGGGTGGATCTGCGAGAGTTGCTCGACCAGAACGTCATCGCCGATACCGAGGCCAAACTCCAGCGCCTTCACCCTGACCGCCAGGCCCGCGACATCGAGGGCATTGCGGATCTGTTGCGGTGGCTCGGTCCACTCAGTGAATCCGATGTCGCCGCGCGATTCACCGGCGATGAGCCCCTCCCGTTGCTCGCCCAACTCGTGTCGGCCGGCCGAGCGATCGAGGTGCCCCGCGGGGGCTCCCTGCTGTTCGCCGCCGCAGAAGATGCCGGCAGACTCCGCGACGGGCTCGGTATCCCGCCCCCGCAGGGGCTTCCGATGGCGTTCCTCGAACCCGTCGACGATCCGCTCGGCGATCTGATCGGACGCTACGCACGAACGCACGGACCGTTCGTCGCCGCCGACGCGGCCACCGCGCTCGGCCTCGGTGTCGCGGTCGTGCGCGACACCCTCGTTCGACTGGCGAGTTCACGGCGGGTCGTCGAAGGAGACTTCCGGCCCGAACCGGAGGGCACCCTGCGCAGCAGCGAACAGTGGTGCAACACAGAGGTTCTCTCCGGGCTTCGACGAGCCTCACTGGCGGCGAGCCGAGCCGAGGTCGCGCCCGTCAGCCATGAGACGTACGCGCGGTTCGTCACCGGCTGGCAACACGTCACCCGGCAGTCGCGGCTGCGTGGTATCGACGGCGTGTCGGCGGTCATCGATCAGCTCGCCGGTGTACCCATTCCCGCGTCTGCGTGGGAGTCCCTGGTCCTGCCTGCCCGCGTCGCCGACTACCGACCCGACATGCTCGACGAATTGACCGCCGGCGGCGAAGTCCTGTGGGCAGGGCACGGCCGGCTGTCAGGTTCCGACGGGTGGATCAGCCTGCACCCGGCCGATCTCGCCGAGGACAGCCTGCCCACCCCCGCCGAGATCGACATGGGTGAACTGCATCAGCGGGTACTCGACCATCTGGCCCCGGGCGGCGCGTTTTTCTTCCGGCAGCTGAGCGAGTCGATGGCCATCGATGGTGTCACCCCGCTCGGCTCAGAACTCGAGATGGTGCTCTGGGATCTCGCGTGGGCCGGACTGATCAGCAACGACACGTTCACCCCCGTGCGTTCACTACTGGGTCCGGGCCGTAAACCCGGCGCAGTCCGAAGTGCGCCGGCGCACCGTGGTCGGCGACGTTTCGCCCGGACCCCTCGCACGGCGCCGCAGTCGATGACCGGACGTTGGTTCGTGTTGCCCGCCCCGATCTCCGATCCCACCCTTGCGGTCGCCGCTCAGTGCACGGCACTTCTCGACCGATACGGCGTCGTCACCAAGGGCGCTGTGATGACCGAGGGCATCGTCGGCGGTTTCTCGCGGGTGTACAAGGCCCTCACCGGGTTCGAGGACAGCGGCAAGGTACGGCGTGGTTACTACATCGACGGATTGGGCGGCGCGCAATTCGCCGCGACCACCACCGTGGACAGACTGCGCGACGAGGTCGAACCGATCGGGCAGACGGCCATCGCGCTGGCGGCGACCGATCCCGCCAACCCGTACGGCTCCGCCCTCGCGTGGCCACAGCAGTCGGAGGGGCATCGACCCGGCCGCAAACCCGGCGCACTGGTGGTGTTGGTGGACGGTCATCTCGTGCTGTTCGTCGAGCGAGGCGGCAAGACGGTGCTGACGTTCAGTACCGATACCGAGCAGCTCGCGGCGGCCACCACAGCGCTTGCTCGGGTGGTCACCCGAGGTCAGGTGGACCGGTTGTACGTCGAGCGCGTCGACGGCGAACCAGTCCTGACCGGCGCCTTGGCCGAGCACCTACGAGAAAGCGGTTTCGACCCGACGCCCCGCGGTTTGCGGTTACGCAGAACCGGATGAGCATCGCTTCATCCCACGAACAAGCCGGCCATGTGGCTTCGGCCCGAGGCGCGGCGTCCTAGGCTGTACCCGAGCCCGGGGTACATACACGCAAAGGAACATTCATGACGCAACAGGCATCGACTACTGCGGCGGCAACGCTCAGTTCGGAGTTGCCCGCCTGGCAGCAGGCACGCCGTTTGCGGATCATCAAAGCTGCCAACGCTGCACTCAAGGAGCAGGAGTACGAGCAGATCCAGATCCGCGATGTCGCGCAGGATGCCGGCGTGGCACTGGGCACCCTCTACCGGTACTTCTCGTCGAAGGAGCATCTCTACGCAGCGGTATTGCTCGACTGGGCGGCGCCGGCCTACGCACGTTCGGGCGAAGACCTGTCCGAGCATCAGATCCGCGCGAAGATGAACGCGGTCATCTCCTCGTTCGAGCGCAGGCAGCACTTCTTCCAGGTGCACGTGATCCTGCAGTCGAGCGCAGACACCAACGCGAAGGCATTACTCGGCCAATTCTTCACGGTGTGCCAGAACACACTTGCCGATGACTTCGCCCGACTCGGCCCCGGCGCGGCAGAAGACGCGGCCATCATGCTCTGGTCGATCATCAACACCGCCCTGACCTCTGCGGTCTATCACGACGGGACGATGGAGGACGTCCACCGGCTCTGCAACCGCTTCATGGACTTCATCTTCGGACCTGCAGAACAAGCACTGGTTGAAAACTAGATCTCGGTTCTAGTATGTTTGCGGACGTCCTTCTTTTTCGGTAGTTGATGCGCAGGAGTATCCATGGGCTTTCGGGGCGATGCAGCAATCGTGGGGTACACAGAGCTACCACCGCAGAAAGTGTCGACCCGGACGCCTCGGTTCACCCTGGAGCAGTGGGCCACACTGTCCGCCTCGGCCATCGCCGACGCCGGGCTGACCGGGATCGAAATCGACGGCATCGTCACCTCGACCCTGCTCGAATCAGAAATGTTCGTGCCCTCGACCATCGCCGAATACCTCGGGGCCCGAGTCAATTTCGCCGAGGTGGTCGACCTCGGCGGCGCCTCGGCGGCGGCAATGGTGTGGCGCGCGGCGGCGGCCGTCGAACTCGGGATCTGTCAGGCCGTGCTGTGCGTTCTCCCGGCCGACTACGGCGTCCCCCATTCACCCAAGAAACCGCTACCCGACAGCCTCACCGACATCCTGCTCTATGGATCATCGTCCAACCGGTTCGGTTCGCCGCAGGCCGAGTTCGACATCCCCTTCGGTAACCTCGGCCAGAACGGTCCCTACGGCCAGATCGCGCAACTCTACGGTTCCGTCTACGGCTATGACGAGCGCGCGCTCGCGAAGATCGTGGTCGATCAGCGAGTCAACGCAAACCACACGCCCGACGCCATCTTCTACGACAAGCCGCTGACCATCGAGGACGTCCTCGCCAGTCCGGTGATCGCCGACCCGCTGCACCGGCTCGAGATCGTCATGCCCTGCTCGGGTGGCGCGGCGGTGCTGGTCACGTCCTCGGATGTCGCGCGGCGTTCCAAGAACCGGCCGGTCTGGATCAAGGGGTTCGGCGAGCACGTCGCGTACAAGACGCCCACCTACGCCCAGGATCTGCTGCAGACCCCCATCACCCATGCTGCCGACTCCGCCTTCGACATGAGCCAGCTCGACCGTTCCGACATGGACATGGTGTCGATCTACGACTGCTACACCATCACCGTGCTGATGAGCCTCGAAGACGCCGGGTTCTGCGAGAAAGGCAAGGGGATGGAGTTCGTGAACTCCCATGACCTGACGTTCCGCGGCGATTTCCCGCTCAACACCGCGGGCGGTCAGCTCGGATTCGGCCAGGCGGGACTCGCCGGCGGCATGCACCACGTCTGCGACGCCACCCGTCAGATCATGGGACGGTCTGGCGAAGCTCAAGTGCCCGACTGCAATCGCGCCTTCGTGTCCGGCAACGGTGGCGTGATGGGCGAGCAAACCACTTTGGTCCTGCAGGGCGACTAGAAAGCGTGAACGCCATGACATTCACCCCACCCATGCCGGTAAAGACACCGGTGAGTGCGCCGTACTGGGATGCGTTGCGCGAGCACCGGATTCGCATCCAGTACTCGCCGTCGCTCGATGAATACGTCTTCTATCCGCGAATCCTGGCACCCGGGACACTCGCCGACGACCTCGAATGGCGCGAGATCTCCGGCGAGGGAACGTTGTACACCT
Organism: Williamsia soli; assembly: GCF_017377795.1. Taxonomy (GTDB): domain Bacteria; phylum Actinomycetota; class Actinomycetes; order Mycobacteriales; family Mycobacteriaceae; genus Williamsia; species Williamsia soli. The sequence goes on from NZ_JAFRDR010000008.1 coordinate 81,886, forward strand.
TCACCGTCGCCCGCAAGCCGGTGTCACCGCACTTCGCGAACTCCGTGCCGCAGCTGCTCGCCGTCGTGCAGTGGGACGAGGGTCCGCGGCTGTCGACGGAGATCGTCAACGCGGAGCCCTCCGAGCTACGCATCGGCATGCGGGTGCGGCCCGTGTTCTTCGACCATCCCGAGGACGAGGTCACCCTGCTCCGATACGAGCCAGCGCCGTAATCCGGTCTCAGTCCGGAACCGGAACCGGTTCGAGCAGTTCGGACCGGGACTCCGGCGCGGCCGCACGGAGGGCATCGGCAGACTCGTCGTCCGGCTGGCGTTGCGACGAGACCTCGGCTTCGACGCGGGCCAAGTAGGTCTCGATCTCGAACTCTTTCTTCTCGTTGTCCCAGTCGAGCAGCGGCGCAACGAGTTCGGCCACTTCCCTCGCCGACTTCACACCGCGATCGGGATACTCGATGGCGATGCGGGTCCGGCGGGCCAGCACGTCCTCGAGGTGCAGCGCCGCCTCGCTGACCACGGCGTAGACGACCTCGACCCGCAGGTACTGCGGCGCGGCGGCCAGAGGTTGGAGCAGACTCTCGTCCTTCTTCGCGTACGCGAGCACCTCGTCGATCATCGAGCCGTAACGATTGAGAAGTCGGCGAATCCGGTACGGGTGCAGTCCGAATCGCTGTCCGAGCTGATCACACTGGTTGATGAGGGCGTGATAGCCCTCGGCTCCCGCCAGCGGCACCTTGTCGGTGACAGACGGCGCCACCCGGACGGGGATGAAGTCGGTGATGGCGTCCACCGCGTCGGCAGCCATCACCCGGTACGTCGTGTACTTACCACCCGCGATGGCCACCAGGCCCGGTGCGACCTCGGCGACCGCATGCTCGCGGGACAGTTTCGACGTCTCGTCGTTCTCTCCGGCGAGCAGCGGCCGAAGTCCCGCGTAGACGCCTTCGATGTCGTCATGGCTGAGCGGCGTCACCAACACCTCGTTGACGCGCTCGAGGATGTAGTCGATGTCGGCGCGGGTGGCAGCCGGGTGCGCAAGGTCGAGGTTCCAGTCGGTGTCGGTGGTACCGATGATCCAGTGTGTCTCCCAGGGGATCACGAACAGCACCGACTTCGGCGTACGCAGGATGATCGCTGACTCGCTCATGATCCGGTCGCGGGGGACGACAATGTGCACGCCCTTCGACGCACGGACCCGAAAGCGGCCACGCTGCTTCGACAGTGCCTGGATCTCGTCGGTCCAGACGCCCGAGGCATTGATGACGCAGTGGCCGCGAACCTCTGCGGTGTCACCGGTCTCGGTATCGCGAACGCGCACCCCGCTGACGCGGTCGGCTTCGCGCAGGAAAGCGGTGACCTGCGTCGACGTACGGATGACCGCACCATAGTGCGACGCGGTGCGGGCGACCGTCAAGGTGTGGCGGGCATCGTCGACGACGGTGTCGTAGTAGGTGATTCCGCCCGAGAGTGAGTTGCGTTTGAGGGCTGGAGCGATACGGAGGGCGCCCGAGCGGGTCACGTGCCGTTGACCCGGAACCGATTTGGCGCCACCGAGCGAGTCGTAGAGGAACAGGCCGGCAGCGACGTACGGCCGCTCCCACACCCGGTGGGTCAGCGGATAGAGGAAGGGCAGCGGCTTGACCAGATGAGGTGCCAACGTGCTCAGTGACAACTCGCGCTCATGCAGGGCTTCGCGAACCAGCCCGAACTCCAGTTGCTCCAGGTATCGCAGACCACCGTGGAACATCTTCGACGAGCGACTCGACGTTCCCGACGCGATGTCGCGGGCTTCGACCAGCGCGACGCGCAGACCGCGGGTCGCGGCGTCCAGCGCGGTACCCACACCGACGATGCCCCCGCCGACCACGACCACGTCGAACTGCTCTGTGGACAACCGCTGCCAGGCGTTGTCCCGATAACGGGGCCCGAGGTCAGCTGGTCGGTCCGGATCGAATGCAGACGCACTCATCGCAATCTCCTCTGGTCACAGGTGATGTGCCGTGCCGCGACCCACGTTACCCGCTGGTAACTAGTCGGTCAGGGTGAGCGCACCCCGCGTGCCCGGTTCCGCCGGATTGGCGACGAGGTCGTGGGAAACTCGATTGCGTGACCAACAGCACCGGCTACATCGCCGCCATCGATCAGGGAACCACGTCGACGCGCTGCATGATCTTCGACCATTCCGGCAACGTCGTCAGTTCGGAACAGGTGGAACACGAGCAGATCTTCCCGAAGGCCGGGTGGGTCGAGCACGATGGCGTCGAGATCTGGCGCAACACCCGACGTGTCGTCGCGGCCGCGCTGGCGTCGGAAGACTTGCAGACCGCTGACATCAAAGCGCTGGGTATCACGAACCAGCGTGAGACGACGCTGGTGTGGGACAGATCCACCGGCGAGCCGATCCACAACGCCATCGTCTGGCAGGACACCAGGACCGCGAAACTGTGCGAAGAGTTGGCCGGCGACGAGGGCGCAGGACGCTACCAGGAGCGCACCGGTCTGCCACTTTCCACGTACTTCGCGGGACCGAAGATCCGGTGGCTGCTCGACAACGTGGAGGGTGCCCGCGATCGCGCCGAAGCCGGTGAGTTGTGCTTCGGGACAATGGACAGCTGGCTGGTGTGGAACATGACGGGCGGCCCGGATGGCGGGCGGCATCTCACCGACGTCACCAACGCCTCGCGCACGATGCTGATGGATCTGGAGACGCTCGAATGGGACGAAGACATCTGCCGGGAGATGCAGATCCCCACCAGCCTGCTCCCGGAGATCTGCAGTTCGTCGCAGGTCCACGGGAAGGTGCGCGAGCGCGGACGGCTCGCGGACGTACCGATCGCGGGGATCCTGGGCGATCAGCAGGCCGCGACGTTCGGGCAGGCGTGCCTGGAACCGGGCGAAGCCAAGAACACCTACGGCACAGGTAATTTCCTTTTGCTCAACACGGGCGAAGAGGTGGTACACAGCAGCCACGGTTTGTTGACGACGGTCTGTTACAAGATCGGCGACCGAAAACCGATCTATGCGCTGGAGGGATCGATTGCCGTCACCGGTTCACTCATCCAGTGGTTGCGCGACAACCTCGGTCTGATCAACTCCTCCAGCGACATCGAGGAGACCGCCGAACTCGTGGACGACAACGGCGGCGTGTACTTCGTGCCGGCGTTTTCTGGCTTGTTCGCGCCCCGATGGCGTCCGGACGCCCGCGGAGTGATCGTCGGGCTGACGAGGTTCGTGACCAAGGGGCACATCGCCCGAGCTGCGCTGGAAGCCACTGCTTTTCAGACGCGAGAAGTCATCGAAGCGATGCAGGCGGACTCAGGCGTGGAGTTGTCGACGTTGAAGGTCGACGGCGGCATGGTGGTCAACGAGATGCTCATGCAGTTCCAGTCGGACATCCTGGGCGTGCCGGTGGTGCGGCCCGTCGTGAACGAGACCACTGCCCTCGGGGCCGCATACGCGGCCGGTCTCGCCGTCGGATACTGGGAGAGCGAACAAGATATCCGCGACAACTGGGCGCAGGACAAGCAGTGGGATCCGGCGATGGACGCTGACGACCGCGACGCCCGGTTCGCCGAATGGAATACGGCAGTCGAGCGGAGCTACAACCTGGCGTGAGCCCTGCGGCCGGTCATGTCCGGGTGGGGTTGTCACTGTTGTCGGGATTGTTGTTGTCGGGGTTGTTGTTGTCGCGGTTGTCAGAGGGTGCGTCGAGGTTCATCGGCGGCACATCTGCGGCGCTGGTGTCGACAGGTCGGGCCCAATCGCCCAAAACCGGGGGCCCGACCAGCGGCAGAGGCCCGAGCATCTCTTCCGCGTTCTCTCTGGTGTGCAGATAGGACGCAGCGCGGTGTTCGCCGTTGGCGTCCCGCCCGCCTCTACCGGCTCCGCCGGGCGGGACCATCGGAGAACCGCCCCGTGTCGTTGTCGCCGGGCCGGATCCCGGCACCGGGCCAGTACCGGCCGACGGTGTCGCGAGCGGCGTGATCGGTCGTCGGGCAAGCGGATTGGGTTCAGATCCGGCGCCGCCGAGACCGCCCGCGCCGCCTGCCCGGCCGCCACCTCCACCGGCTGAGCCGCTGCCACCGCCGGCCCCGCCTCGGCTACCGAGCCCGCTCGCCGACTGTCCACGGGCGGAGTTCAGCGCCGCGTTGGTGGTACTTGCACCAGTTCCGCCGGCAGGGATGGGACTTCCGAATGCACCGTTCAGGGGGCCGGATCCCGGGCCGCCCGCGTCCGCTGCCGTCGTTTGCCCTGGGTTACCCAGGGACAGCGGGACGTCTGCTGCCGGATCACCTCCGTACGAGACCGGCCCGGCGCCTGGACCACCGGGGCCGCCCGGCCCGCCTGGTCCGTGTGGGCCACCGCCACCCGCCACTCCGCCGACAAGTCCCGAGTTGTCACCAGAGCCACTGCCGCCCGTACCGCTACCTGCGGTCGAGGTGTTGATCGGCCGGAAATCGTCGCCCAGCTGCGGTAAGGGCGGTGCCGAGTACTCCGGCATCGCGCTGTTCGCGCCGATCACCGGGTTGCTGTAGACGTCCGTCATGGTCTTGGCGAGTTGTTGCTGTTGCTGAAAGCGCTCCGCCGCGCTCTGGGTGACGCCGAACTCGGCATCCAAATCAGCGACGCTCCCCTGAGTCGACGACAGGATGGACGAAATTGCACTGATCTGATCAGCGATCTTGATTCCGACAGCCGCCGAGTCATCCATGTGCCGGATGCCGGCGATCGTCGCATGCCGCGACCCGGTGACAGACTCCCCATGGAAATCGCCTTCGGGATACAGCGCAGCAAGCTTCGCGTAGTACATGTCCGCAGCAAGGGTGATGCGTGATGCAATCAGCCGGATGGCCTCAGCATCTGCGCTTGCCGAGCTCGGGTCCATGCCGGCGCAGATACGCTTCATCTCATCGATGGCATGGCTGACCCAATCCGTCTGACCTATCCCCTTTGGCGCCATGCTGTCCCCCAAGTACTCGCCGGCAGTGCCTCCCCCAGCACTTCGCTGCGCAGAAGTCTATGACATCCGCCGCCTGGAGGGCTGGCTGACTTCACTCAGGAATTTTGTCTATGTAAGCGCGTGTGAAATCGATGACCAGCTTGCACGCGTCTACCGATTGCCCGTACGGGGACGTCGACGTGATGACATTTGTGACGACGCCAGCGCTGAAGGATTGCACGTAAGTCGAACATGTTTTGCTAGTGCCATAGTCGACTGCAAACAAGCCCACTGTTCGACCACCAACTTCCAGGTCGGGCTTCCAATCCAAATCCGTTGACGCCGTCCGGTATTCATCGAGCGAACTTGCGTCGGTCACCAATTGACCCAGATCGAACTGATCGGACATATACCAGTGACACCCACGCGTACTCTGGCCATCGACTTGGGCAACATCCTCGATTTTGGATGAATCGACCTTAAACCGGGAGAGTTCACCAGACGTGTACGCGACACACGGTTCAAACGACGTCCCGTCGTTAGAGGCATTCCAACGATTTGGAAACGGATTGTCGAACGGCAGCGGTACGGGCGTGCCATTCACGGCCGCCGCACGCGACGAATCGACCACCGGCCGAGCGTCGGTGCTCGGGTCATCGATATGACACGCAGACAACGCGAATACGAACAGCATCGAAGCTAGGGTGCGTTTAATCAATTCTTGAATCGTTCCGAGCTACCGCTGTCCGCTTTGTTCAAAGAAACCTTCGAGTTGTGGCATTCCGCTGCCAGATTCTTTAGGTAGGTTGCTTCCTCAACTATCGCCGAGGAAAACGACGAATCAGCCCCGCGAAGCAGATCTTTCAGGTTTGCGATAATTCCCTCGCCCTCCAAACACTGCCCTGCCCAATTCTTCGATAGGACGTGAAATAGCTTCGTCCGCTCTTCCTCCAGCGTCGCCGCAAACACCTCAGCCGCCTCAGCTAGCGCGTCCCATTGCTCGTTGGTGAACTTCACTTCATCCGTCACGACCCCTCCTCCGCTTGACCCCCGTTGACCGGCGACCGGCCCCAAACCAGACCCCACGCCAGGGATAGGACGTTAGCGGATCGCGATCGGTTCCAACAGACAGCACTGAGCCCGGCATCAAGAGGTTTCTGATGCCGTGCTCAGTGGTGTGGTGGGCTACTGGTCCTGCTCAGGCGGGTCGGGGTCGTCGCCGAGCTGCGCGGGTGGTGGTGGGAGTTGCAGTTGGCTTTCGCGTTCTCTGAGTGCGGCCTGGCGTTGGGCGAGAATCTCGAGCCACGCCGCCTCCACGCTCTCGTTGACATGGTGGGCACGGTTGACCCGTGGTTTTTGCTCGGGATCGACATACACCGGCGGTATCCACGCCACCCGACCCTTGTCGGGCCCGTCGGTGATCATCACCGTCGCCCACTTACCCGGCCCGATCATCCGATGATGCGGAACACACGCAGGGGTCAGATTGTCCACATCGGTCAGGCCACCGTCGATCCAGGCGAGCACGTGATGGAACTCGGCCCACGTCGCCGGGTTGCGGCACCCCGGATGACTACATCCCCGGTCGCGGGCGATGATCGCCAACCGCTGCCCCAACTGCGCGACCCGCTTGGCCCGCGCGAGATGCAGCACCTGCGCCGAATGATCGGGGAACACCGCCAACCACTTGTCCGACCGCGCCGCCAACTCCAACACATCTTTGACCGGGATATCCACCCCGTTCGCGGTGGTCGCCACCCCCGCTGCCTCGTCGAGTTGCTGCTTGGTCAGCGTGACGATGAGCTGCGCGGGCAACCCCCGATGAGACCTACCCAGCAGATTGCACTCGAGGATCGTCGTCAAAATCGCGGTCAATGCATCGTGGCGACGCTGCCCGACGCTGCGGGTGTCGCGCTGGGCGGCGGCTTCGATCAACTGCGCGTCCTGAGCCGGGTCGTCTTTCGCACCGGAGGGGCTGTCCGGGTCGGCGGGATTGTTCATCCCCGGCGCCGCCCACACATCCATCACCGTCTCGAGCATCGCGTAGGTCTTCGGATCGAGTCGTCCGGTGACGATGGCCATGAAATCCACACCCTGCGACCCCTTCGAGAAGGTCCGCTTGCGGGCCCGATCCACATCATCGGTCAACGACCCGTCCGGATCCACCCGCGCCAAGATGTCGCGACCGGATTCTTTGAGCTCGGTCGGGTCCTTCACCCGCGCGTCCTCGGTCATCCACTGATCGACCACATCGAACACATCCGGGCCGGCCTTCGACGGGATTTCGTTGCGGACATCCAAGATCGCATCGACGTGGGCGAACCCGATCGCCCCTTCCGCCCACGCCGACGCCATCGCCGGACACTTCGGCGGCAACAACTCGCCCTGCAACGAGTGAAACTGCGCGACCGCCTCCATCGCCCGCGTCCGCTCCCCGGTGGCACCTTTGCTGAGCCGCAGCTCTTTTCGTGCGAACCCGAACAGCGATGGATACCCGGCTTTAACAAACGACGACCGATCCGACACCTCGAGCAAACGATCAAGCCCTACGAACTCGAGCTTGCGGGCAATCCGCTCATGCACCCGCACAAGCTCATTGACCTGCACGTCATCAAGATCAGACGAGCCCGCCTCAGCAATCTCCGCCAGCAACACTTCCAACTCGAGATACTTGGCAACCAAAACCGGGACCACCGGCGAATCAGGTGACGACGAGTCAGCCATTCGAAGTCCCCCCAGACCCTCGATCGAACGCTTTCCCCAATCATACCAACAGATTTCGTATCTGTCGAATACTTGTTCGAACAATTCATACGAACCTACAACCGCCCCGCTTACACGCACACGCAGCAGTTACAACCGGCGCGCACGTCTACAAGTGGAGCGAATTCACCTGCCAGGTCCTATCTTCGATCCGACTCCGCGACTGCCACAGCCAGACGCCGGACGCCTTCCGCAAGTTCTTCGGGCGTCAGCGTCGCATAGCTCAACCGTAGGCAGTCGCCGAAATCGGCCTCCACGCCGAACGCAGCGCCGGGCACGTAAGCCACTCCTGCATCGACCGCCTTCGGCAACAATTCGGTCGTGTCGACACCGGGCATGCGCACCCAACAGAACATCCCGCCTTCCGGCTCGGCGAACGTCACCCGTTCGCCGAGTGTGTCCCGCAGCGCCGACGTCAAAGCCGCTGCGCGCGAACCATACTCCTGCCGTATGACTCCGATGTGCTCAGCGAACCACGTCTGATCACCGAGCAGTTCTGCAACCATCAATTGGCTGAATGTGGACCCACACAGATCGGCGCCTTGCCGTAGGCGCTCCACCAACCGGATCACGTCGGGCGGACCACTCATCCACCCCACCCGCAGCGCGGGCGCCAACACCTTGGAGGCGGTGCCCAACAACACCACCCGATCACTGTGCGCAGCAATGGGTTCGCTATCCCGGCCCCTGAACCTGAGTCGGCCATATGGGTCGTCCTCGATGATCAGAAAACCGTACTCATCTGCCAGACGCGCCAACTCGATCCGCGCAGACTCGGAGGCCGACACACCCGCCGGGTTGTGAAAGTTGCTCACCGTGTGGACGATCCGCGGTCGTTCGCCGGCTTCGAGCCATTGACGCAACAACTCGACGTCGACACCATGCGTTGTGATCGGCAGTGCGCGTATCCGAGCGCGCACCGACTGGAAGACCTGCAGCGCACCGACGTACACGGGATCATCGACCACCACCAGATCGCCGGGATTCACCAGAGCGTGCGCCAGCAAGAACAGCGCCTGCTGCGATCCATGCGTCAGCAGCACACGCTCCACATCTGATGATCCGACGTAGTCGGCAACAACCTCGCGACACGACATCACGCCGGCGCTCACCGTGTACTGCAACGCGGCCGGATCGGCGCTCACGCGCGCCGCGGTGTCAGAGATCCGCTGCGCGGGAATGAGTTCGGTCGCAGGTAGACCGCCGGCCAGACTGAGGACGTCCGGCTGCTCGGTCAGTTTCAGCAGATCACGGATGGCCGAGCCGCGGACGTTGGCCAATGCGTGGGACGGCGCGTATGCAGAATCAAGCTTGATCACAACCACACTCCAGAAGAAGACGACAGAATTACGACAGAAGGTGATGAGTGTGGTCACCGAACAACGGCCCAGGTGTACGCCGCTACAAGCAGGCTAACCTCGGCTGTTCGAAATATGAAATGGTCATCCCGCTAGTTGGGAATCGTGAGCGAATGAAGAAATACGCGGGCGGCGTCAGTCCAGGTCGTCGTGCCGAACCAACTGCCGGGCCGCCTCGGTCACCGATCCGGACAGGGACGGGTACACCGAGAACGTCTGGGCCAGATCGCTCACCATCAACTTGTTCTGCACCGACAACGCGATAGGCAGAATCAGTTCGGACGCGTTGGGCGCGACCACGACTCCGCCGATCACCACACCGGTCGCAGGCCGGCAGAAGATCTTGACGAATCCTCGTCGCAGACCACTCATCTTGGCGCGTGGGTTGGTCGCCAACGGCAACATCACGGTCCTCGCCGGGTACTCGCCGGAGTCGATGGCCGCCTGGGTCACTCCGACGGTCGCGATCTCCGGACGAGTGAAGATCGCGGACGCGACTGTCTTGAGCTTGATCGGGGTCACGCCCTCACCGAGCGAGTGGTACATCGCGATGCGGCCCTGCATCGCCGCAACCGACGCCAGCGGAAGCAAGCCCGTGCAGTCGCCGGCTGCGTAGATCCCGGGGATCGATGTCCGCGACACTCGGTCCACCTGCAGGTAGCCACCGCGTGCCAATTCGATGCCCACAGCTTCCAAGCCGAGTCCATCGGTGTTCGGTACGGAGCCCACCGTCATCAGACAATGCGACCCCTCGACCGTCCGCCCGTCCGCGAGATGCACGATCACACCGTCGGTGGTCCGCTCGACCCGGTCGGCACGGGCATGTTTGACGAGCTTGACCCCACGCTCAGCGAGCACGTCCTCGAGAACCAGGGCCGCGTCCTCGTCCTCGCCCGGCAGTACTCGGTCGCGACTGGACACCATCGTCACCTGCACACCGAGCTCGGTGTACGCGTGCACGAACTCGGCACCCGTCACGCCGGAGCCGACCACGACGAGATGCTCGGGGAAGTCGCTCAGGTCGTACATCTGACGCCAGTTCAGAATTCGCTCACCGTCCGGCTCGGCACCGGGCACGACACGCGGCGACGCGCCGGTGGCGACCAACACCACATCCGCCTCGAGAATCTCCTCCGGGCCGTCGGTGCCGTCCGGCTCGAACGGGGTGGCCACCACGCGGTGCCTGGCGGCGAACCCGACCTCGGGTTCGGTCAGCCGACCGCGCCCGTGAACGATCCGGACGCCCTCGGTGAGGAGCCTGGACCGGATGTCCGAGGACTGCGCGAAAGCAAGGTCCCGGACGCGTTCGTGGATCTGCGGCAGCGACACCAGCGCGCCGTCGTATTTCAGGTTGATCCCCAGGTCAACAGCTCTACGCACTTCGGTCCGGATCCCCGCCGAGGCGATGAACGTCTTGGACGGAACGCAGTCCCACAACACACAGGCGCCGCCCATACCGTCGCTGTCGACCACGGTGATGTCAGCGCCGTAGCTGGCCGCGGCGAGGGCCGCTTCGTAGCCGGCCGGTCCTCCGCCGATGATCACGATCTTTGTCATGTCAGGTCAACTCCCTGGGGTGTCGGATGGGCCTGATGGGCTGTCGGCGGGGGTGTCGCCACGTGTCGAATCTAGTCGATCGCCGTTCCCACTTTCCCGATGGGGAGCAGACCATCTAGGCTCCTCCCGTGCCGATTTATGCCGCGTACGGATCAAACATGCACCCCGAGCAGATGCTCGAGCGGGCTCCACACTCTCCGATGGCGGGAACAGGGTGGCTGTACGGATGGCGGCTGACCTTCGGCGGCGGCGACATCGGCTGGGAAGGTGCGCTTGCCACAGTCACCGAAGACCGTGACGACCCCGACGCCCGCGTCTTCGTGGTGCTCTACGACGTCACCGAGGACGACGAGGGCAGCCTCGACCGCTGGGAGGGATCCGAACTCGAGATCCACCGCAAGATCCGGGCGCGCATCCACACCGCGAACGGCCCGGTCCTGGCGTGGCTGTATGTGCTCGACGCGTTCGAGGGCGGTCTGCCCTCAGCCCGGTATCTCGGAGTGATGGCCGAGGCCGCCGAGATTGCCGGAGCCCCGGACGACTACGTGCACCAACTCCGCCTGCGCGAATCCCGGAACGTCGGTCCCGGCCCGGAATCTCCCTCGGCGGAATCCTGACCTATCGGGCGTGTAAGCCCGCCTGTAAGACGACCCCCGCGAGCGTCCGCACCCCGACGGCCAACGCCCGTTCGTCGAGGTCGAAGTTCGGCTGGTGCAGATCGACCTGCGGACCGTGTCCGCTCCATACACCCAACCGCGCCATCGCTCCCGGAACGTTCTCGAGGTACCAGGAGAAGTCCTCACCCCCACCGGATTGTGGGGTGTCCGCCAGCGCATTCGGTCCCACGGAAGTGATTGCCTGACTCAGTAGTTCGGTCGACACCGCATCGTTGACCACCGGCGGCACACCGCGCTTGTAGATGAGGTCGTAGCGAACACTCAGCGGCGCGAGCAACCCCGCGATGATCTCGCGCACCAGCGGTTCGAGCAACGCCCACGTCGCGTGGTCCCCGGTGCGGACGGTGCCGCGCAGACGACCCTCCTGCGGGATCGCGTTGGGGGCATCGCCGGCGTTCGCCGCGCCCCACACCATCACGGTGCTGGTCCGCGGGTCGATTCGGCGGGACAAGACGCCCGGCAGCCCGGTGATCACCGTGCCCATGGCGTAGACCAAATCAGCGGTCAGATGTGGCCGCGAGGTGTGCCCACCCGGCGAATGCAGAACCACCTCAACGTGGTCGGCGGCAGAGGTGATCGGGCCTGCGCGCAGTCCGACCTTGCCCACCTCGAGCTTCGGGTCGCAGTGCAACGCATAGAACTGCGAAACACCCCTGGTGACACCCGCGGTCACCGCGTCGAGCGCCCCACCTGGCATCACTTCCTCGGCCGCCTGGAACACCAATCGCACGCCGATGGGAAGGTCCCCCATGGACGCCAAAGCCTTGGCGACGCCGAGCAGGATGGCGGTGTGCCCGTCATGCCCACAGGCGTGCGAGACACCCTCGACAGTGGACGAGAACGGCAGCCCCGTCATCTCGGCGATCGGCAGCGCATCCATGTCTGCGCGGAGGCCCACCAAGGGCCCCGCCGGTCCGATGTCGCAGACGACGCCGACGCCTTGCGGGAGTACCCGCGGCGACAATCCAGCCTTCTGCAGCTCGTCGACCACCACCTGGGTGGTCCGCAACTCACCCCGAGACAGCTCCGGGTGCACATGGAGATCACGGCGCCAGGCCACCAACTGCGCGCTGTTCTCGCCGATCCAGTTGTCCAGCTCTTTCAGAAACCGTTCCGAATCCACTACTTGCCCACTCATTTTCTGTACACATTCATCGTCTGTTGCCCGCTGTCTGCGGTTGTCCACCCGTTCGTTGTTCGTGCGCCTGCAGCAATTCGTCGCGCAACACCGGATCGAGCGCTGCGTGCACCGCGGTCGCGGTCAGCGCCACTGCCCCGTCGACGACGGCCCGATCCGCCGACGCCGACGCCGCCGCAGTCGCGAACTCGATCTCGTGCGTCCCGGCCCCACCGCTGTCGATCCCGATCAGCGGGTGGATGACCGGCATCACGTGACTGACGTTGCCCATGTCAGTACTCCCGAGAGGCCGAACCCCTTCGAGTCCGGCCGGAATCACGGGTCGGCCCAATTCGACGATCGCTTCGCGATAAGCGGACAACAGTCGAGGATCCTGCCGCAATTCGAGGTAGGTCGGTGACACCGTCGCCACTTCGTAGGAGCACCCGGTCGCCATCGCACCGGCCGCAAAGCACCCCTCCGCACGTTCCCGCAGATCGTCGAGCGACTGCCGGTCACGTGCCCTGAGGTAATAGAGCAGTTCACTGTGTCCGGCAACAATATTCGGGGCGCGACCACCATCGCTGACGATGCCGTGCAGTTGTTGCCCGGATTTCAGATGCTGACGCAACAGTCCCAGCGACACCTGCGCGACCGTCAAGGCGTCTGCCGCATTGCGACCGCGCTCGGGGGCGGCGGCAGCATGTGATTCGAGGCCGGTGTAGCGGATCGCCAGGTCAGCGAGTGCGAGTGAACTGGCGGCGATCTCATCCGCGCGACCGGGATGAACCATCATCGACATGGCCACCGGATCGAACACTCCGGCCTCGGTCATCACGATCTTGCCGCCACCGGTCTCCTCAGCGGGTGTACCCAGCACGAGCACCGTGATGCCCAACTCGTCGGCGATCTCGGCCAGACCGCGGGCGGCACCCACGGTCATCGCGGCGATCATGTTGTGCCCGCAGGCGTGGCCCATCCCGGGCAGGGCGTCGTACTCCGCACACAGACCGATGACCAGGTCTCCGGAGCCGTACGAGGCCGTGAACGCGGTGGGCAGATCGGCCACCGCCGGCGTCACCTCGAACCCGTACCCGGCGAGCAGCTCGGATACCTTCGCGACGCTGCGATGCTCCTCGAACGCCAACTCGGGTTCGGAATGCAGTGAATGCGACAACTCGACCAGGTCGCCGGCGATCGTGCGCACCGCACGTTCGCCTCGCCGCCTGATGTCAGTCATCAGGTCATTCTCCCACTCTGCGCCACGCGTGGTCGGTTCGAGTCAACCGAGCAACGACGGCGGCGTCGGCCGCTCGAGATCTGCCAGCAGCGGTGCTCGCAGACCCTTCTTGATCAGCGCGAGAGTCGGACCCGCGACGGCAGCGCGACCTGCGACGATGTCGGTGGCCGCGGGCAGGAGCTGGTCGATGTCCACAGCGTGCTCGACGATCCCGGCCTGAGCGGCGTCGGCGCCGCCGTAGCGCCGACCGGTGGTCATGGCCTCGGTCACCGTCGAATCAGGCAGCCGAACCCGCAGCAGCGAGGCCATGCCCGTCGTGAAAGGCATTCCGAGCAGAATCTCTGGAAGGGACCAGAAACCACGCTCGGTACGCATGATCCGATGGTCGGCACACAGGGCAAGCATGGCCCCGGCACCGAAGGCGTGTCCGTTGATGGCTGCGACCGTGGGGATGGGCAGGGTCAGGACGCGCGCGTACAGCGCGTGGACGCGGTCGAGGTAGGCGGGCAGCTTGTCCCCGTTGGCCGCGATGTAGTCGACGTCGAGCCCGTTCGAGAAGAACTTCCCGGTGGCGGTGATCACGAGCGCGCCCGGCGCACTCTCGACAACCTGATCGAGCTGGGCGTTCACGGTGTCGAGCCAGTCGATCCCGAACCTGTTCTCCGGATTGGTCTCGTCGAGTTCGGCGCCCTCTGCACCGAGATACAGGGTGTGTACAGCGTCATTGGTGGTCACGTACGGCATGGAGCGACCATATCGTCTTATGGTTGTGACCATGCCAGAGCAAGGTTCATACGTAGATCCGACGACCGACCCCGCGCGTGCCGCCCAGGCGGCTGCCGACGCCATCGCCGCAGCAACGGGTGCAGCGAGCCACGACGTGGCCGTGGTCCTCGGCTCGGGGTGGGCTCCGGCGGCCGCCGCCCTGGGAACGCCTGCTGCCAGTGTTCCGATGGCCGAGTTGCCCGGATTCACTCCCCCGAGCGCCGAGGGGCACTCGGGGACAGTTCATTCCCTGCGGATCGGTGGCCGGTCGGTACTCGTCCTACTCGGCAGAACCCATGCCTACGAAGGACATCCGCTCGCGAGCGTGGTGCACGCGGTCCGCACCGCCGCCGCCTCCGGTGTCGGCACACTGATCTTGACCAATGCTGCGGGCGGCCTGCGGGATGACATGTCCGTCGGACAGCCAGTACTGATCAGTGATCACCTCAACCTGACAGCGCGGTCTCCCTTGGCCGGTGCACAATTCGTCGATCTGGTCGATGCTTATTCACCACGCCTGCGACAGATCGCACAGAGCGTCGACCCGTCGTTGGCCGAGGGGGTCTACGCGGGTCTGCCCGGCCCGCACTACGAGACCCCGGCCGAGATCAAGATGCTACGAGTGCTCGGAGCGGATCTCGTCGGGATGTCGACGGTTCACGAGACGATCGCCGCTCGAGCGGAAAAGCTTGATGTACTCGGTATCTCGCTGGTCACCAATCTGGCGGCCGGCATCACCGGTGAACCGCTCGACCACGAGGAAGTGCTCGCGGTGGGACGCTCGTCGGCGACCCGGATGGGCCACCTGCTCGCGCAAGTCATCGAACAGATCTGAGCCGGCGATGACCGATGAGCAGGTAGAGGCGTGGATCGACGCGGACCCCGACCCCAGGACGCAGACCGAGTTGCGCACACTCGACGCAGAATCGCTCGCCGAACGCTTCTCGGACACCCTGCATTTCGGTACTGCGGGCCTGCGGGGTCCGGTGCGGGCCGGACCGGCGGGCATGAACGTCGCGGTGGTCAGCGGCGCCACCGCTGGTGTCGGGCAGTGGCTGATCGATCACGGCCACCGCGGCGGTTCTGTCGTCGTCGGCCGCGACGCCAGGCATGGGTCTGAAGACTTCTTCGCGGCGACGACGCAAGTTCTTGCGGCGCAGGGTTTCGACGTGATCGCGCTTCCCGAACCCGGCCCGACACCGCTCGTCGCCTTCGCTGTCCGCGACCTCGGCGCGGCCGCGGGTATCCAGATCACGGCGTCGCACAATCCACCTGGGGACAACGGCTACAAGGTCTACCTGGAAGAGGGTGCTCAGCTCGTCCCTCCGGCAGACGCCGAGATCGAGCAACTCATCACCAGGGTGGGGCCCGCGAAGGACATCCCCCGGGTCGCGGTCGGCGCAGACAGCCGAGCCCGCGCCAACGTCGACCGCTACCTCGCGCGCCTGGTCACCAGGTTCGGGAGCCGGGAGCGGCGTCGTATCCGCGTCGCACTGACGGCCATGCACGGCGTCGGCGGGGACATCGCCGTACAGGCGTTGCGGGAGTGCGGGTTCCACGATGTCACCGTCGTCGGCTTGCAACACAGCCCCGATCCCGACTTCCCCACCGCGGCGTTTCCGAACCCCGAGGAGCCAGGCGCGTCCGATCTCCTCCTCGACCTCGCCAGGGACGTGGACGCCGACCTCGCGATCGCGCTCGACCCCGATGCCGACCGGTGTGCTGTCGGCGCCTACGTGGACGGTGCATGGCGGATGCTCACCGGTGACGAGACCGGCGCACTGCTCGGCGCGGAGATCCTCGACGAACACCGCGACGAGAACGCCCTGGTCGCCAGCACGATCGTGTCGGGAACATTGCTCGGCAAAATCGCGGCTGCCTCAGGGGCACGTCACGTCACCACGTTGACTGGTTTCAAGTGGCTGGTCCGTGCCGGCGACGGACTGGTCTACGCGTACGAGGAGGCGATCGGCCATTGTGTGGACCCGGAGGCGGTCCGGGACAAAGACGGCATCAGTGCTGCCATCGCGCTCTGCGTGCTCGCGGAGCGGCTTGCCGGGCAGGGCGAGGGCCTGGGCGACCGTCTCGACTACCTGTTCACGCAGTTCGGAGTGCACGCCACCGGCCAGTACTCCCTACGGGTCGACGATCTGAGCCGCATCACCGACATCATGAATGCACTGCGCACCACTCCGCCCGCCGACGTGGCCGGCATCGCCGTGACCGCGGAGGACCTCCTGGACCGGCCCGTCCCGGCGGCCACCGACGCGGTGCAGTTCACCGGCTCGACAGAACACGAGCAGGTCAGGGTCATCGCGCGCCCGTCCGGCACGGAACCCAAGTTGAAGTTCTATCTGGAGGTTGCCGTAGCACCCGGCTCACCGCTGACCCAGGCAAAGTCGACGGCGCACGCACGGCTGAGACAACTCACCGCGCAGGTGGCCGAGTTCAGCCTGTCCGTCGGCCGCTGAGTGGGGGGCATCGGTAGGGTGAGCCCGTGAGTGGCAGCTACCAACCGACACCGCCGCCGAGATCACCGTGGTCGTCTCCGGTGGTCATCGGCGCGATCGTGGCCGGCGCGGTGGTGCTGGCCGTCGCCGTGCTGTTGGGCTTCCTGCTGATCCCTTCCGACAAGGACGACACCGCGAGCGCGAGTAGCAGTGTCACGCAGCCGACGTCCACCATCACGATGTCGCCTTCGACCGGAGTCCCGACCAGCACGCTCACCCCGACACAAACCACGACGACCACGACCCCGAATCTGCCCAACCCGGATGTCCCCGGCGCCGATGGTCAGGGCTTCCTCAGCGGGCCACGGTGCAACGCTGCCGGTGATCCGGCGGTGATGATCGGACAGACCAATCGGTCGAAAGTCGTTGTCTGCCAGGTCGGCAACCAGACCGGTCGTTACTATTACAAAGGTCTCGCCGACGGCGGCGCCATCGAGATCCAGTACCCGACCCGCTCGGGCAACCTGTTCACCGCGGTGAACGTCGACACCACCTACCTCGTCGACAGCTCGTCGCTCACCATCACCCGAGGGGGTTCGGTGCTGGCTGCCGAACCCATGATCTACTACTGGACCAACTGAACCTTGAACGCCACAGCCGATGAACGGTCGAGTGCCGGTTCGCTTCGTCCCACAGGTGAGGTCCTTCACGTTGCCCACATCGACGTGGTGCGGGGAGGACGATACCTGTTGCGCGACATCAGTTTCACCGTCAAGGCGGGCGAACACTGGGCGCTGCTGGGTCCCAACGGTGCCGGGAAATCAACCCTGCTGAACATCCTCGGGCATTCGGGCACCCGACCCGCGGCACCGTCGACGTACTGGGGCGCAGGTTGGGCCGGGTCGACATGCGCGAGTTGCGTACCCATATCGGGCACGTCGATCCGAGACATCGCCTCGACCTACCGTTGACGGCTCACGATGTGGTGCTCACCGGACTGACGAACACTCCAGAACTAGACCATCGACGCGATTACATCGACGTCGAACATCGGCATGCCGACGAACTTCTCGAGCTGTTGGGCATGACCGACAGACGAACCTCTGTCTGGACCACCATGAGTCAGGGTGAACGCGGACGAACACTCATCGCCAGGGCATTGATGGCCAGGCCGTCGCTGATCCTGCTCGACGAACCCGCCACGGGTCTGGATCTGGCCGCCCGCGAACAACTCCTGACCAGCGTCGATCAACTGCGCCGCGAGGTTCCGGACCTGGCGAGTGTGCTGGTCACCCACCACCTCGAGGATCTTCCAGCGAGCACCAGTCACGCGCTGTTGCTCCGCGACGGCGAATCAGTGGTCCAGGGCCACGTCGACGACGCCCTGACCTCGGCAACCATCACGAAATGCTTCGATCATCCCGTGCAGGTGCGCCGCGACGGAGGCCGCTGGGCCGCACGCTCTACCTAGGACCGAACTGGCGATCTCCCGCATCACCGAGACCCGGTGTGATGTAGGCGACCTCATTGAGGCCATCGTCGATGGCCGCGGTCACGAGTCGAACGGGATATCCGGAATTTTCGAGCGCAGCAACGCCTTCGGGCGCCGCGACGACGCACACCGCGGTGATGTCGGTGGCTTTGCGCGAGACCAGCAACTCGATCGTGTGCAGCATCGAACCGCCGGTTGCGAGCATCGGGTCGAGAACGAAAACCGGCTGGCCGGTCAGATCGTCCGGCAGGGACTCCAGGTAAGGCACCGGCTCCCGGGTCTCTTCGTTCCGGGCGATCCCCACGAATCCGACGTTCGCCTCCGGAACCATCGCGTGTGCCTGCTCGACCATCCCCAGTCCGGCTCTCAGCACCGGGACGAGCAGGGGCGGCGACGCCAGCTTCACCCCGGTCGTCGAGACCACGGGTGTCGTGATCGGCACCTCGGTCACCGGCGCGCCGATCAACGCCTCGTAGATGAGCATCTGGGTGAGATCGGACAGCGCGCCGCGAAAAGCCGCATTACCGGTGGTCTCGTCGCGGAGGGTGGTCAGCCTGGCGGCGGCCAGTGGATGGTCAACTGCTCGGATCTGCATGGACTCACCTTACGAGGGAACCGACACCCCCGACCACCGCGTCGTATGCACATGAGTTCGGTCTCCGTTGATCCCGCCGCCCTGACCACCGCTGCTGCCGGCACCCGCTCGGTCGCAGCCGACATCGCCGCCCAGGCCCTCGCCGGCCGCGTCGACGCGTCCGTGCTGACGCCGACGTTCGGCCTCATCGGAGCCGAGTTCACCGCGGCCGCGGTGATGGTTACCGACCGGCACTGCCGGAAGATCGACGATCTGGCCACGAGGATGGCAGCGCTTGGCCAAGGTCTCGCGGACGCCGTCGACACCTACACCGGCGCAGACGACACCAACTCCGCACAGATCGCGGCGATCCAGCGATGATCCCGATCGAATTGCTCATCATCCCGTTGCGGGCCCTTCTTGCCGCATTGGGCACCGGAGAGTTGCCCGCAGGCGTCCCCGCGGTCCAGTTGCGTTCTACTGCAACTGTTCTCGATGACGCCCGCAACCGGCAGGTTCGCATCAATAGCGAACTCGAACCCGCCTGGTCGGGGGTGGGTGCCGCCCGCGCGACCTCGGTTCTGGAGCGCGCAGTCGTCGATACGGCAGACTTCTCCGACAACAGCACCGATATCGCCGACGTCATCGAGTCCGCGGGTGAAAAAGTTCGCCTGGCCGCAGGCGAACTGCAGGCGATACTCGACTCGTTCGTCGCCGTCGCCGCAGCCATGGGTCCGGCCCTCTACACACCGGCGGGTCTCGCGGCCATCATTCCGGTAGCCATGGCACATCTGCAACGCGGCATCGATGTCGTCGAGCGCACCCGTACCGAACTCAAAGCCGACACCGACCGGCTACTGGCCATCGGCCGCACCACCGCACCGGCGGAGTCGGACTCCGTCGACGCCCAGCTCGCCCGTGTCGGTACCGAACTGGGCAATCTGGGCAACGCCGCGTTCGGTCCGGTACAGACCGCGGCTGACACCACCGGATCCGACGCCGGCGAGGACCCGGCGCGCACCGTGCCGGCCGGACTGACGGCAACCAACCCGGGCGGCACCGAGGTCGCGATCACCTTGCCCGACGGTTCGGTCGCGTACGCACCCAATGAGCGCGCAGCCAAAGCAGTCCGGGCAGCGCTCAGCCAGCAGGGTGTGCCCTACGTCTGGGGAGGTACATCTCCTGGGCAAGGGCTCGACTGCAGCGGGCTCACGCAGTGGGCTTATCGGGAAGCCGGCGTCGAGCTGCCCCGGTTGGCGCAGGAACAGGACACCGCCGGGGTGCAGGTGGCACAGGCCGATCTACAGCCCGGCGATCTCGCTGTGTGGTCCGGACATGTCGCCATGTACGTCGGCAACGGACAGATGGTGGAGGCTGTCAGTCACTACCGGTACCTTTCCGACCATGCGCGCAGTGATCTACACCCGAGTGAGCAACGACGACTCCGGCCGGTCCCGATCGACCGAAGACCAGGAGCGCGAATGCCGCGCCCTCTGCGAGACACACGGCTGGTCAGTCGCCGAAGTTCTCTGCGACAACGACATCGGCGCGTCACGGTGGTCAGGCAAGGATCGCCCCGCCTACCGACAACTCACCAAGGTCCTGCGCAAAGGCGACGTGCTGGTCACCTGGGAGGCCTCGCGAGCACAGCGCGACCTCGAGGCGTACGTCCAGCTGCGCGACCTGTGCGCCCAGCGCGGCGTTCAGTGGTGCTACTCCGGGCGGATTTATGACCTGTCCGACGGCGACGACCGATTCTCGACCGGCCTTGACGCGCTGATGGCCGAGAAGGAGGCCGAGCAGCTCCGCACCCGAGTACTCCGCGGCAAGCGCGCCGCCGCCCTGGCAGGCCGGCCGAACGGGTTCCCGCCCTACGGCTACCGGATCGTGCGCGACCCTGTCTCCGGCCGGACGCTCACTTGGGAGCTGGACCCAGAACCGGCCATGGTCATCGAGGAGGTGTCCCAGCGGGTGCTCGGCGGCGAGTCGTTGTTCGCGATCGCCCGTGAGCTGACGATGCGGAAGGTGCCGGCGCCGACGAAGACCGGCGAGTGGCTGCCACGCCGGATGCGGCTGATGCTCCTCACGCCGAGCTACGCCGGACTCCGAGTCCATCAGGGCAAGGTCATCGGCAAGGGCGTGTGGCCGGCGCTCATCACCGAAGAGGAGCACCTGCAGCTGACAGCAATCCTCACGGACCCCTCGCGGGTCACCTCGTCGAGCTCGGCCACCAAGCACCTGCTGACTGGTATCGCCCGCTGCGGTGTGTGTGGCAGCGTCGTCCGGTACTTCGGGCCGAAGTCGCTGAAGACCCCGACGTACCAGTGCGAGGCGAACTCGTGCGTGCGCCGACGGACCGATCTCGTCGACGAGCTGGTGGTTGAGAACCTCCTCGCTCGCCTCGAGGCGCTCGACCCGGACGACATTGACACCACCAACGTTGACGCCGTCGAAGCCATGCGCGAGGCCCGCCAGCTCCGTGCCCGCCTCGAGGCCTTCGCCGATCAAGCGGCCGACGGCGCGCTCACCGCGGCGTCGCTCGCCCGAGTGGAGGCGAAGCTGCTCCCCCAGATCGCTGCGGCCGAGCGCCGCGCCTCGGTCTCGCAGCATCCGATCATCGGCCACATGGCCGGCCCCGACGCGCGCAGCACATGGGAGACGCTGGACATCCTGCCTCGTCGCGAACTGGTGCGGGTGATGATGACGGTGACCATCAACAAGTCGACCGTCGGCACGCGCCGGTTCAGTCCCGCTGACGTTCCGATTGCATGGAAGTGATCATGGCGTTGCGGGCGCGGCGCGCGGTGGTGCGCTGCGAGCGGACCCGCTTGAGCCTGTTCACCAGGATCGGGTCGTGGGCGAGGGCCTGCGGGTCGTCCAGGATCTGATTGAGCCGCTGGGCGTAGCGCGTCGCGCTTATGCCGAACTCCTCCCGAATCGCGTTCTCCTTGCTGCCCGAGTGGCGCCACCACTTCTTCTCGAACTCGAGGATCGCCAGGGCCTGTTCACTCAGCATGCGTAGGTCCATTCGCCGTCCAGTCGATTCTCCAGCTCGGCCACCTCGATGGGGGTGAGCGCGTTCATGCGGAACGTGAACGTCGGGACGTCGACCCACAGCTCTTCGGCGAGCTGCTCCGCGCTCCCGTGACGATGCCAGCGGAAGGCGTCGACGAGCTGCTCGATTGTGATCAGCCTTCGAGTCGCAATGTCGTTGACGATCGCCTCCTCGCGCCGGACCGCGACCAGGCCCTCGGGCAGTGGCCCACGCTCCACGTGCACCAGCTCGTGCGTGAGGGTGCAGCGCCGCTCGGCCTGGGTCAGCGTTGAACAGAGCCAGATCCGCCGGCCTCGCGAGAAGCCCATGCGGGTGGCGTGCAGCTCGTGCTGGCAACTCACCACGACCTCGGGATGGTGGTCGCGCAGATGGCGCCAGGGGTGCCAGCGGATCGCGGTCTGACTCATGACGATGAACGTAAAGGGCATGTCCGACAGAAGATGTCGGTCACCAGGAACTACACCCGTGTCATTCGTCGGGGGTCGGCTTGCCTTTGCGGTAGCCAGGTGGGGTTTCGCGGGCAGCTAGGCCGAAATCGGAAGGCGATGGAGGGGCATCGTCCTGGCTGCCAAGTCGCCCTTCCGTGAGGTCCGACAGGCGCGCAGGCCCGACCGCCTCCACGGCGAGGAGTTCGACCTGGAGCGCCATAATCAGCGCGTTCTGCATCAACACGTCCAGATCGCCAGGCGACATCCTGCGATGGTTCCCATGGGCCAATGGATTACGAACCGACCTGGCGATCTGGGCAAGTTGCGCGAGATGCGCAGCGCTTACTTGGACCAGCTCATCCGAGGTCACCTCACCGCCGAGCACCCGTGTGGAAAGTGGAGTCGGAGTACCGCCGGCAAGCACCCTCTGCGCGCTCCCCTCCTCCCACCTCAACGCCCGGTCTAGCTTGCGCTGGGTCACGGCACCCACGGTCTCCGCAGCACCATTCTCAATCCCGGTGAGCGTGCTGTTCGACGGGCCGCCGTTCTGCCATACGTCGATCTGGCTCATGTTGAGCTCTCGACGGCGGGCAGCTACAGCTTCACCCAGCTTGGCAACGTTCGGTTTCATGCCCCTGAGCGTGCCGGAAAGTTTTGGCAAACCCAAGCACCAAAAGGCAAACCTCACGGATGTGCTTTGAACAGGCATGGGACTAACACCCTTGTGATTCTGCAGCTAGAAGAAGTTTTCCAAGTTTAATCCTTGGATTGTGCTTGGGTTTGCCGTAGCTTTAAAGCATGACCAAGGCGCAATCCAAGTATGAGGCGGCACGCAAACTGCGCACTCCCCCTCACGTGTCGATCCGCACATTGCGGGTTGTCTCGGGTCTCACGCTCGACCAACTGATCGGCCGCATGCAGGAGGCCACAGGCCGTTCGTTCTCGCGCGGCGCGATGTCGGCAATCGAGAGCGGCCTGCGCGGCGCCTCCGCCGAAGTGGTCGAAGCGCTCGAGCTGGCTTACGGCCTGGAACCGGGCGCCATCGACACGAACTACGAGCGCCGCGCGAGCACTGCCGCGGCGCGGGTGCCGGCATGAGCAACGCCGACGTCCACGAGGAGATCCGCGCCGCGGCCCGTGCCAATGCCAAGCGCGCTCCGGACTTCTTCACCACCGAGCAGCGAGAGGTTCTCGCGCGGACGTT
Source organism: Williamsia soli (assembly GCF_017377795.1). Classification (GTDB taxonomy): domain Bacteria; phylum Actinomycetota; class Actinomycetes; order Mycobacteriales; family Mycobacteriaceae; genus Williamsia; species Williamsia soli. The sequence goes on from NZ_JAFRDR010000008.1 coordinate 105,501, forward strand.
CGTCCCGGCGCTGCGCCGAGTCCGCGAGTCGAAGGCCTCATGACTTCCGCGCCGCCTGGGGATGGGCGGCGCGGGACCAACCCACAAAAAAAGAACCCGCCGAGTGCCAGCTCGACGGATTCCCGAAGGACCACCAGGAGGTCCCAATGGTTAGAGAGTACCTAGAAATCATCATCGTCTGGCCGGCGGTCGCCCTACTGATCGTGTGTTGCGTCGGCGCGGTGCTGTCGGTGATGCGCGACGACCAGCTGGCGGATGAGTACGCCGAGCTGCTCGACGAGATGGACGACTTCGAGAACCATCCGATCACCGAGGTCGATCGCGGTGAGATCCGATGACCGCCACCCAGCGGTACGGCGAGATCGCCGACGGCATCAAGTTCGCCGCCCAGGCGGACGTGGAGCGACTCAAGGTTGGCCGTCTGCTACTCGACCTTCAGGCCCGATGCGCTGAGCGGCTCGTCGACTTCACCATCACAGGGATACACGGTGTCGACTGGATGGTCCGAGTTCAGTCCGAGGGTGCCGACCCTGCCGAGGCCATCGACAAAGCACTCGACGAGCTAAGCCGGTGCCAGTGATGAACCTCGCAGAGGTGGCCGAGACCATTCCCGCGCCAGAGGGTTACGACTGGACGGTTGCGACATATGAGCGTTACAGCCTCGCCGAGCGCAGCGCCGCTCCGACGCTCTACCTCGAGTACAGCCACGACGGGATGACCAAGATGGTCTACCTCGTCGGGCAGCACGAGCTGGCGCCGGAGGTGGGCTCCGATGGCTAGAGCTGACACTGTCGAGGAAGTAGTCGACTGGCTCCTCGCCGAAGGTCACATCACCGAGACCGACCTCGTCGGAAGCAAGATCATCGTCTGCTCGCGGGGCGGTGAGGGCTGATGTACCGCAACGAGGATGACATCGCCAGCGCGGCTTGGCACATCGTTGAGGACGTCCGCGAGGTGTCTCCCCCGCAGACGCACCAAGCGCTCACAAATCAGTGCCGCCTCCATCCCGACCGGATGGCGCAAGTGTTGATGGCACTGGCGATCTGGGTCAATCCCGACGAACCGCGATGCGAACTCGACGCTCGCGTTGCACAAGCCGCACGGACACGAGTCCGCACAGTATTGGGGGTCCCAGCATGACCGAACAGCAGGAGTTCACCGCCTCCGACATCATCGCGAAGGTCCGCGAGGTCGCCGCCCGCAACCCCGGCCGCATCTACGAGGTGCCCATGGGTGGTGAGCGGTACTACGTCTACGACGGCATGCCCGCCAGCCTCGAGGGCTGCGCGCTGTGGGAGATGGGCCTGATCGATGTCTCGCTCCAGGCCCGCTGGGTCAACGAGCTGAGCATCCGCGACCTCCTGAACACCCTGAAGGTCAACGGGACGGACGACGAGATCAATTGGCTCCGTTGGTCACAGCACTACGGCGACCACCTCGACCCTTGGGGTACGGCGGTCGAGAAGGCCGACGAGTGCCTCGCGAACGGCATCGAATACCGGGTCGCGTCATGAGGGCACAGGTCATCTCCGAGCGCGGTACAGGAGGCCCGCTCAAGACCATCAACGGCGAGGTGCTGCTCGAGCATCCGCATGTCGCGGTGGTCATCACTGACGACTGCACGCACCACATCCCCTGGGCTCGCGTCATCGACATCGTCGAAGCCCATCCCACCAACGAACAGGACAACCGGCTATGACCACATCGACACCCACCATCGACTCCCTGAAGGATCCGCTCGTGCAGACCGAGTACCAGCGCTCCATCGGATTCGCACTCAGCGCCAAGCTCATGGGCCACGGGGCCCAGACCCCGCACAACCCGATCTACCAGGGCTTCGGTCCTGACATCATCCACCTCCCCCGCGCCCCACACGGCCCCGGCGAGGTCGGCCGCCTCGAGGGTCACCAGCAGCCCGACCCCCGCATTGCCCAGGTCGAGCGGCGACGTGCAAAGAACCGCGTGGCCCGTAAGTCGAGGCGCGCCAACCGGATTGCGAGCAACCGATGACCACACGCAAACAGCGCTCACGCGCCCTGGCCGCGAAGCCCGCACCGGCCCCTAAGCCCGCACCCGAGGTGCAGCCGTTCGTCCCGACCGAGGACACCCCACGCCTGCACTACCGGGGCGATCGCACCGGGGTTGACCCGAGGCGGATCTACGGGCCCGACGCGTTCGGGGCGTTCTACCGGGCCGGAGCTGCTGAATACGACTTGGAAGCTGATCGCTCGACGATCTACTTCCGACCGATCGCACCCCCGGAGCGGGTGCTGGCATGACCGAGATCCAGACTTTCTCCCAACTCACCAAGAAGGCATACAGCCAGGGCTTGCAGGCCTACGGCGACGGCATATCCGAATGCCCACTGCACTCGCCCGAGATGGCGGCAGCGTGGCAGCGCGGATGGGGCGACGCCGCCGCCGGAGCAGCCGGAGTGCCGGACGCCGACGGTATCCACCCACACGTGCCCGACACCGTCTATCACGGCGACCGCCATAGCCTGTCGTCCTCAGGTGCCCGCGCTCTCCTCGAGCCCGGAGGGCCGGCCAAGTTCAAACACGCACCGCGAGTGGAGAAGAAGGAGTACGACTTCGGCCACGTCGCCCACGCGCTCATCTTGGGCGAAGGCTCATCCATCGTCATTGTTGAAGCCGACTCGTGGCGCACCAACGACGCGAAAGCAGCCCGCGTCCAGGCGCGGGAGGACGGCAAGGTGGCGGTCCTGGTGGACACCTACCGCCAGGGCGAAGCGCTCGCGAAGGTGGCGAAGCAACATCCCCTCGGCGAGCTGCTCTTTGCCCAGGGGCGAGCTGAGGATTCAATCTACTGGCACGACGACGCGACCGGCGTGCGCCTGCGAGCCCGCCCTGACTGGACTACGGCCGGCCCCCTCGTGGTTGATGTGAAGACCACCCGCTCAGCTGCACCACGCGACTTCGCCAAGTCGTGCGCCGAATACGGCTACCACCAGCAAGAGGCGTGGTACCTCGACGGACTCGCCGCCCACGGCATCGAAGCGCAATTCGTCTTCTTCGCCATCGAGGTCACCAAGCCGTACCTCTGCTCGGTGACGGAGCTACCCACCGAAGCCGTCGCGGTCGGCCGCTCACTTAACCGTGCGGCGATCAACGTCTTCAATCGCTGCTACACCACGGACGAATGGCCTGGGTACGCACCGCGCATCCACCAAGTTGACCTACCCGCGTGGGCCTATGGCCGCGCACAAATGACACTCGACACTCTCGAAGGAGCATCCGCATGAGCACCACAGAAATCTCCCCCGCCGCGACTGGTGATCTGAGCATCCTGCCGCCCGCTCAGCCAATGAAGCCCGGCTCACTCAACCAGCTCATGCAGCACGCCGAGGCGATGGACGTGGCGCACCGTCTCGCCGACAGGATGTGCCGCACCACTGTGGTGCCGGAGATCTATCAAGTCGGCTCCTACCTCAATCGAGACAAGGATGACGAGGTGGTGACGGGAAATGCCACCGCAGCGATTCTGTACGGGATGGAGATCGGCCTCGCGCCAATCCAGGCCCTACAGCAGGTCTTCTCGGTCGGCGGGCGACCCGCAATCTACGCCCGCACTGCCGTCGCCCTCCTCACCTCGCGTGGCTACAAGATCTGGACCGAAGACAGCTCCGACGAATCCGTCACCGTCATGGCGCAAGCCCCCGACGGTCGCGCCGAAGGCTCGACCTGGAGTGTCGATCGCGCCACCAAGGCGGGGTACGTCCCGACTATCGACGAGAAGACGGGCGACTACCGAAAGAATCAGCGCGGCAAACTGATCGGCAACGAGAAGTACCTCACCGACCCCCAGGCGATGCTCTACGCCAAGGCAGCGATGGAGGTGTGCCGCAAGATCGCACCCGACGTACTGATGGGCATCGCCGACGGTGACGATGCTGCTGTGGTGGACGAGGCGCCACGCAAGGTGGCGAATGAGGCTGCGTCGAGTCAGGCAATTGGTGTCGAGCAGCTGCGCGCCAAGATGGGATTGCAGAGCCTCCCGGCCCCCTCGGATTCGGGTGTAAAACAGGACACTCCGCAGGCCAAGCCCCCGGCGAAGCCCACCAAGAAGCAGGCCGAGGACCTCGACCGCCTATTCGCTGACGCCAACATCGAGACCGACAACTGGTCGGCCCGGTACGTGGTGATCAACCGCACGATCAACCGTGCCGAGCCCGTCACCGACATTAGGACCCTCACCCGCGACGAGGTCGCCGACCTCATCACAACACTCGGTGGCCTGCAGGCCGAGGGCGTCCTCGTCGAGACCGTCGAGAACATGCTCATCGAGGAAGCCCAGGCGAAGGAAGCTCAGTCGTGAGGCAGTTCGGCGGCATCTTCAACGGGAAGCTGCTGCCCGGGCTCAGTGGGGTGAACGAACTCCCTGAACTTCGCAGCTTCGTGGAGATGGGTAACCCAAGGTGCACGTACCAGATCGTCGAACTGCTTCCCACCCCGACCGCGCTGGGCCTGCCGGAGTTCAACCGGCGCAAGAAGGCGCGGCTCGACGAGCTGACCGCTGCCTCGAATCAGAAGACGATGCCGGCGGAAACCAATATCCCGTGCGACATCGTCGACGGCCAGTGCACCACCTGGGCCCACAAGTTCCGCCCCGACCACCAACCCACCCCCGAAGCGAAGGATGCGCGATGACCCGCTACAAAGACGACGACACGGTTGCCGAGACCCACACTGCCCCAGCCGATATCCCCAAGGCCGAACGACCGCTCATCGAAGCACCCAGGGCGGCGAAGGTGAAGATCGTCGGCGGCATGAGCGAGTACGCGCTCGAAGATCCGCCCGAGTACGGCGAGGAGCGGACCTACATAGTCAAGGCGTGGTGCAAGAAGGTCCACCTCGATGAGGTCGACGGCGAGCCCCGCATGGTCGTCGACATGCTGCAGACGTCGATCTACGAGCGCGGCAAGGTGCCGATCGTCGACGAGCCCCAGCCGGGCCTGTTTGACGCTGATGACGAGACCAGGACCGAGGGTGAGCCCGAGGCGCTCGGCGACGCCATGGGCCTCGTCGCGGTGCCCGAGCTCCCGGGCGACGACGAGGCGCAGAACGGCGAAGACCGCAAGGCTGCGATGTTCTCGGATGGTGGTGATGAGGCATGAGCACCCTCACCCATACAACCGTGTTCGAGGTCGAAACCTGCTGTAGCTGCGGGATTCTCTTCGCCATGCCGACGGAGTTGCACAAGCGCCGAGTGAATGATCATGGCTGGTTCTACTGCCCCAACGGCCATAGCCAGCATTTCACCGGCAAGTCCAAGGCCGAGAAGGAGCGTGAGCGCGCCGAGCGCCTGGAGCGTGAGCTCGCTTCCGCGGATCGTCGGATCGCCAACCTAGACGAGGATGTGCGGTCGGCCAAGGCCTCACTCCGAGCCGCCAAAGGCCAGCTGACCAAGACGAAGAAGCGCGCCGCCAACGGCGTGTGCCCCTGCTGCAACCGGTCGTTCGCCAACGTCCAGCGGCACGTCAAGGGCCAGCACCCCGAGTTTGTGGAAGCGACCAAATGAGCGCGCGCCGTGAAGACCGCGACGACGAGGCATTCGAGCGCCTCGAGAAGCGGTACGAGCGCACACCCGAGCAGCAGCTCGCCGAGCTGGACCGCCGCCTCGGCAGAGGGATCGGCGCCAAGCGGGAACGCGCCCGCCTGTGGGCTGAGCTGACGCCGACGAAGCGGAAGCGGGTGTCGGCATGATCACCGAGCCCTGCTGGATCTGCGACCTCAAGGCACGTGATGAGGAGGTCGACGCGTGATCGCCTACCTCCAGATCCTCTGGCACCACCACATCCTCGGCCACTGGCAACAGCCCCGCATCAACGGCGCCGAGCCGCCCGCAGTCATCTGCGCGTGCGGTGACATCTGGGAGACGCGATGACCGAGGACCTTGCAAAACACCTCCGGCTCGAGACCCGCCTGCGCGCTGTCCTCAAGGACCTGGTGCACCACGGTGACATCACGCCCGCCGGGAAGATCATCATCGAGCGGATCCTGGACGGTGCGACGTGACCGCGCAGATGCCGCTGTTCGCAACAGGCGACTACGACCCCAACCCGCCGGCCGTGTTGGGTGAAAAACCGGTCACCTCGGTCGAGTGGGGCGTCATGGCCACCAGCATTCGACCCGCCGGAACTGAGATCCGAGACGGTCGCAGCCATCACCCAGTGGACGCGTTCACCGAGGACCAGGCGCGCGCCTTCATCGGCCTGATCCGAGAGAAGCAGCGCGCGGCCGGGATCAAGCCTGACGCCAAGCTCGTTCGACGTTTCTGCACCAGCTGGGAGGACGCGGAATGAGCTTGCTCGGATTCAAGGCGCAGAACCATCCGCAGCAGACGCTGCCCAACGGCCCAGTCGATGACATCGATGACCGGGCCACCACGCCTCAGCACTTCGAGATGTTCGTAGAGCGGTTTGGTGAGTTCACTGTCGACGTCGCAGCAGCGGCGCACAACACAAAGTGCCACAAGTACTACGACCGCGAGACCGACGGACTGAGGCAGCCGTGGGCCGACGAGCTCGTCTGGTGCAACCCGCCCTATTCGGCGATCGAGCCATGGGTCCGCAAGGCGTGGGCCGAGTACCAGAACACTCGCGGCATCGTCATGCTGCTTCCCGCCAATCGGACCGAGCAGAAGTGGTGGCAGACCCAGGTCGAGCCTCATCGCGATCGCCCCGGATCCGGGCTTCGTGTCGAGTTCCTCCCCGGCCGGATGCGATTCATCAAGGCCGGGCGAACCGATGTCGGTCCAAATGAGCGGCCGCCGTTCGGCTGCTGCCTACTCATTTGGACGCCAAATGAAAGGACTGGCGCGTAATGGCCAACTCCGCAGGAATGCTCAAAGAATCGATCTGGCGCGACAAGGATTTCCGCGCCATCCCCCGCACAGCGCAGACCACCTACGGCCAGCTGCTCAGCCAGAAGGAGCTCGACCGCGCAGGCATCCAGCCGCTCCAAGTGTCCAAGTGGGCCAAGGGGTGCGACGAGATCACCGAGAGCGACGTCTGGACCGATCTGAAGGTCCTCGAGGCCGCTCGCTTCGTGTTCTACGACGAGGACACCGACGAGCTGTTCGTGCGCTCGTACATGCGCCAGAGCGACATCACCCGGTACCCCAACATCCTCAAGAACGCACTGCGGTGCGCGGGCATGGTGGCCTCGCCCAAGCTGCGTCACGAGCTGGCTACGGAGCTGCGTCGTCTGCGTCGCGCGGAGGCCGCCAAGGTGGCCGACGAGATCGATCCGATCGAACCGTCAGAGAACCCTTCCGACAACGGTTCTGAAACCGTTGTGCAAACCGTTCCAGAACCGTTTAACCCTTCCGAAAGGGTTCGCGAACCCCGGGGAGTGGGAGAGGGAGTGGGAGAGGTTACGTCTGTAGGTGGTTGGGTTGGGAGGTCGCGTGAGCGCGAGGCCGACACCGACACGACAGGCGAGCCGAGCAACGATCCCCCACCACCCCGCTGCCCCAAGCACATCGGCGAACCAACCGACCAGCCGTGCCGAGCCTGCGGCGTCGCCAGGCAGACCCGAGCGGCGTGGTTCTCCGAGCAGGCTCAGCGCGAAGGCCAGGCCCGCTCCGAATCCGCCCGGTCCGCAGCCGAGACCCGAGCGTTGGCAATCGCCAACTGCGCCATGTGCGACGAGGACGGCTACCGCGCCGGCCGATTGTGCTCACACGACCCCGACGAGGACGCACGCCGTGAGCGCGGCCTCGCAGCAGCCCGAGCAGCCATCACCAAGGGCAGTGACGAGTGAGCACCATCGTGGGCATCGACCCGTCACTCACCAGCTGCGGCATCGCCGTCGTGCGCAGTGAGACCCGCTTTCACATCCCGTCGGATGGCTACGTGCCGATGACGTACATCGCCGGCCTCCTGTCGGTGGGCCATCCGGGCAAGGACTCGGCGAGTTGGGATGACCGCTCCGACCGCATCGTGAGCCAGACCCGACACGTGCTCACCAAGATCCCGCGCGCCGCCGAGCTGGTGGTGATGGAAGACCTGCCGTCGCACGTGAAGCTCCTGCCCAGCTTCCGCGATCGGTGCGTGTTGTGGGGCGGCCTGTACTCGGCGCTCCGGGCCCGCAACACCCCGATCGCCGTGTGCAACCCAAAGACTCGCGCCAAGTGGGCCACGGGCAGCGGCAGCGCCGACAAGAAGCTCGTCCTGGCCTGCGTGCGCGAGCAGTGGCCCAACAACCGCATCCACAACGACGACTGCGCCGACGCGCTGACCATGGCCAGCATGGGCGCCCTGAAGCTCGGATGGACCCTGCCGTTCGAGATCAAAGATCGTCACCACCTCGGGCTCGATGTGGTGGCCTGGCCGAAGGAGATCGCAGCGTGACCCAGTGCCAGAAGTGCGGCGGCCGAGCCGACGCGTTCCTCTGCCGCGACTGCGGCCAAGCACTCGTCCGCGACCTCGACATGATCCCCTGGCTCGCAACACGCCTCGGCGAGTCAGCCCTCAAACTCACCGCACTCAGCCCCACCATGAGCGGACCCCGACGCAAGGTCACCGAAGACGAAGAGCAATCACCAGTGCCGTTCAACAGCTGGGCCCACGGCCTCTACGACGAACTCCGAACCGTCTGCATGCGCTGGGTCCGCGACCTGTGCGATGCCAACGGCGTGCCCTTCTGGCCCATCGACGCAGTGCCCCACAACTTCATCGGACCACTCCCCAGGCGCGGCATCCGCCGGCTACCAGCAGCCGGATACGTGGTCACCACGCAAGACCTCTCCCGCTGGCTGTCCAAGAACTACCTATCGATCATGAACAGCGAAGACGCGGGCATGTGCGCCAACGAGATTCACGCCACCATCAGCCGCGCGCTCACCGTCATCAACCCTCGCGTGCCACCCGCATACCGCGGCCCCTGCCCCACCGTGACCGGCAAAGGCCCACGAGACGAACCACTCACGTGCGGCATCCCGCTCTACGCCCCGCACACCAACGACACCGACCCCGACTCACCCATCGTCGACCGCATCACCTGCCCGAAATGCAAGGAAGACCACGACACCCGAGTACTCGAGCAGCAGCTGCTCAACGACGTCGGCAAGTACCTCATGCCAGCCAGCCAGGTCTTCCAGGTCATGCGCGAGCTGGGCGAGCCCATCGCCAAGTCGACGTTCTACAGCTGGACCAGCAGCCGCCGCCTGCAACCCCGCGGCTGGGAACACAAGGGCCGCATCGTCGGCTACTGGATCCACCGCAACGACCCCCCGATGTTCAGCATCGACGACGTCCGCAGGCTCAGGCGCACCAGCGACAAGCCGAAAGTGGGATCACGCCGATGACCAGCACTTTGTGTATATTGGACCTCAATCCGCCACTGACGACCCCTGCCCAGGTATTGGATCTGGTGCACGTGGAACGGATCGCAACCCCTCATCGCAGCGCGTCAAAGCTGTTCTCTGCGTCGCAGCCAAGCGCACCCCACGACGCCAACCCTTTCATGGACGAGGGTGTTGCTGCGCGCTGCGATGCGGCCCCACGAGAGGAGCGGTGATGGCCAACCTCTGCTCCCGCTTCGCCGAGCCCACCGAGCGCACAGGGCCCGGACGCTGGGTCATCGTGCGCGGCCTATGCCACGGCACCCTGTGGACCAACGGCAACACCATCGGCTTCCAGGTCGTCCCCACACCAGGAGCTGACCCACTGCCTGTGCTCGAGGCCATCACCGCGGCACCAGGCACCACGAGCGAGGCGTTCGACTACCTCGCCGCGCTGTACGGCGAGAGCCGCATCGTGACCGGCAACCTCGACAACTGGCGACCAGACAAGGTGAGCAAGCGATGAGCGCACGATTCCGCAAGAAGCCTGTTGAGATCGAGGCATGGCAGTTCACTGCAGCGTCAGCTGTGGGCTACATCGCTGAGTGGATAGAACGCAACGGCGGCCGAGCAACGTACGGCGAGACAGACAGCGGCTCAGTCGAACTGCAGATCCACACGCTCGAAGGCGTCATGACAGCGAGCGTCGGTGACTGGGTTATCCGCGGTGTGCAAGGCGAGTTCTACCCGTGCAAGCCCACGATCTTCGCCGAGGCGTACGACCCAGCATGAGCGCACCGCAGTACGTACCGCAGTCCGACATCATCAACCAGTGGCGCCTACTCGTCGCAGGTGTTGCGTGCGCCGTCGAAGAGCAGGACGACGCGGGCCAGCTCCTCCAACTACAGCGCCTGATCCTGCCCCGCATCCAGCACATCAAGGCGCTAGGCGGCAAGGCCAGCACACGTGACCAACTGGTCACCGAGGTAGCCGAAGCGCGAGAGCTGTTCGCCAAGATCATGGGCCCCGAGTGGAAGCCCAGGCTCGACACACAGACAGCACGAGCGATGACCGAACGCGGCGTCGACCCCATGTCCATCGTTGCCTGATGCCCACCCGACCACCACGCATCTGCAACCGCTGTCGCAAGCCCGCACCAGCCAACGGACGCTGTCCATGCAAACCAGCATGGGAAGGCTCGAGCTATGGCGCCAGCGGCACCAGCCGACGCCAACAGCGCATGAGAGCAGCCCAGCTCGAAGCACACCCCATCTGCCAGCACATCGGCTGCATGAACATCGCGACCGACGCCGACCACATCGTCAACATCAAGGCCGGCGGATCCAAGTACGACCCGAACAACCTCCAGTCGCTCTGCCGGACCCATCACGACCAAAAGACCAGGTCAGAAGCCAAAAGAGGCCAAAGACGCAGGTCAGAGGGGTATGGGGGTCGGGATCTCTAGGGCCCACCGAAGGGGGAGCCCGACTGGTTGGCCTTCCTTTTTCGCGCTCATGTTGCGCGTCATGGGGGGTATCCCGAGATCGCCACTACCGCAACGACTTTCACGCCCGAAAGTCGGTAATTACCAACAACTTTCGCGAGGAGGTGCGTTATGCCTGGTCCAGCGGCTGCACCTCCGAGCTTGAAGCTCCTGAACGGTCGGTCCGAGGGTCGCGACAGCGGTGGCCGGCCGGTCACTCCCCCGCCGGACTTCCGTCGCATCCCGCCGAAGCCGCCGACGTGGTTGTCGCGCGAGGCGAAGGCGGAGTGGAAGCGCGTCGTGCCGGGTCTGTCTCGTCTGGATCTGACGAAGGAGGAGGACCGGGCGTCGTTGTCGGCGTACTGCGAGACGTGGGCGACGTACAAGGACGCGATTCAGCTGGTCCGGAAGAACGGGATCGTCGTCGAGAACCACTCGCTCCGCAAGGACGGGACGGAGACGACGTGGATGACCAAGAATCCGGCGATGGCTGTGGCTGAGCGTGCGTCGCAGCAGCTGCGGATGTGGGCTGGCGAGTTCGGTTTGACTCCATCGGCTGAGGGGAAGCTGTCGGCGGCGTTTGGCGCTGTCGAGGGCGCGCCTGATGACGACGCAAACCCGTTCGGTTGAGCTAGATCCGGACGAACTCGACCGTCTGAAGCTCTCCCCCGAGGTCGCCTGGTACTTGGCGAGCCGCGGGATACCGTTTCCGGACTGTCCACCGCTGTGGAAGACGCCGGAGCCGCGCGATGAGCCTGGCGCTCGCTTCGATCCGGAGCGTGTCGACCGGGTTCTGACCGCGTTCTCGATGTTGCGGCACACCAAGGGCCGATTGGCGGGCAAACCGCTGAAGCCGGACCCGTGGCAGGTGGCCTACATCTTGGCTCCGTGGGCTGGTTGGGTCCATTTCGACGAGGACGTGGGCGACTACGTCCGGATTATCCGCACGATGTACGTCGATTTGCCTCGAAAAAACGGGAAGTCGACGATCGCGGGCGGCATTGGGCTGTATCTGACCTGTGCTGACGGCGAGGCCGGCGCCCAGGTGATCGCTGCGGCGACGCGGAAAGAGCAGGCGGGGTTCGTTTTCGAGCCGATCAAGCAGATCTGCGAGAGGTCGCCGGCACTCCGGCCGCACACGAAGGCGCTGGCGTCGAAGATCACGCACCCGAAGTCGGGCAGCTACTTCCAAGCAGTGGCGTCGGCCGGCGATGCACAGCACGGCGCGGACCTGCACGGCGGCATCGTCGACGAGCTCCACCTGCACAAAACGTACGACCTGGTTGAGGCGATCGAGACGGGCACTGGCTCTCGCTCCCAACCGCTCATCTTGTTCATCACCACCGCGGACTCGGGCAAGCGGCACACGCCGTATGACCGGAAGCGGACGATGATCGAGCAGCTCGCGCGGGGCGCGCTGAAGGACCCGTCGACCTACGGTGTGGTGTTCGCGGCGCCGAAGGAGATGGATCCGCTGTCCGAGGAGGCGCAGCGGGCCGCGAATCCGGGCTACGGAATCTCGCCGACCAGAGCGTATCTGCGTGACGCTGCGACGAAGGCGCAGAACTCGCCGGCCGATATGGCGAGCTATCTGCGGTTGCACATCGGCCGACGGACGAAGCAGGACACCAAGTTCCTCGACCTGGCGGCCTGGGACGGCAACGCATCGATCGTCGACGAGACGCGACTAAAGGGCCGCGAGGCGTTCGGCGGCCTGGACTTGGCGTCGACGTCGGACCTCGCGGCGCTGTGCTGGGTGCTGCCGGATGACGAGCGCGGCGGGTTCGATCTGGTGTGGCGGATCTGGACCCCCGAGGCGAACCTCGAGGACCTCGACGCACGGACGGCCGGCGAGGCGTCGGTCTGGGCGAAGCAGGGCCTGCTGACCGTCACGCCGGGCAACGTCATCGACTACGACTTCATCGAAGGCCAGATCAAACGAGACTCGGACTTCTTCGACGTCCAGGAGATCGCCTACGACCGGTGGAACGCGACGCAGCTGGTCACCAACCTGACCACCGATGGCGCTCCGATGGCCGCGATGGGCCAGGGATTCGCGTCGATGTCGGGCCCGACGAAGGAGACCCAGCGGCTGATGCTGCAGGGCACTCCGGAGATCCCCCTTCTTCGCCACGGCGGTAACCCGTTGGTGCGCTGGACCGTCGACAACTTCGCGGTGGTCCTCGACGACGCCGGAAACGTGAAGCCATCGAAGAAGGATGCCGCCGACAAGATCGACCCCGTCGTCTCGATGATCATGGCCCTCGCTCGAGCGATCGAAGCGCACGAGCCAGCAGTCGAGAGCGCTTACGAAGACAACGACCTGATGATTGTGTGAGGAGTTCCATGGTGCTCGAAGTGGCTGCGCTGGTGTCCAGCTGGGCTGTCTTTGCAGTCGTCGGCGGTATCGGTGCATACGTGGCTACCCGACGCGATCGCAAGGGACGGACGTCACTCCTGATCAAACGTCGCGTCGTGGTCAACCTGAAGTCCGGGACCGCGGTGGCCGGTGTGATCGTGGGCGACGATCCCGAACGCCTGACGCTCAAGGGCGTTGAGGTGATTGAGCCGGGCGCAACCGCGCCGACGCCTGCTGACGGCGAGATCCTCATCGACCGCGATCACGTCGACTACATCCAGGCGCCCTGATGTCGTTCATCGTCTCTGACGGCGCGCTCCTGGGCCTGTCGAAGCCCGCGCAGGCGCTTCCGACGACGCTCAACCTCGACACGCCTGTCACGTTCGCCAACGCCTCGGCGGTCGACTACTACGAGATGTTCCGCAAGCAGCGCGCGGTGCGCACGGTGGTGTCGTTCCTGGGCCGCAACATCGGCCAGCTCGGGATCCACGCCTACCGACGCAAGGGCGACACCGACCGCGAGCGCCTCGGCCTGGACCATCCGCTGGCCCGAGTGATGGCGAAGCCGAACGCAGTCACCACTAAGTACCGGTTCATGGACGCCCTGGTCCACGATCTCGGGATCTACGACCGCGCCTACGCCCTCAAGCTCGGCTCGTCCGCCCAGCCTCAGCTGGTGCGAGTTCCACCGGCCCTGGTGACACCCAAGGGTGAGAACTGGATGACGCCGGACTCGTTCGAGCTCAAGGGCAGCAAGGGCAAGCAAATCGTTGGCCGTGAGCAGCTGATCTACTTCCGCGGCTACGGCGGGTCGGCCGACTTCGGTGAGTCGCCTCTCGAGTCGCTGCGCCAGATTCTGGCCGAGGAGCACCTGTCGTCGAAGGCGCGTTCGGAGGTTCTCAACAAGGGTGCCCGCGTCTCCGGATACATCGAGCGGCCCCCGTCGTCACAGGCCGGCACGTGGTCCGAGACCGCCAGGACGCGCTTCAAGAACACGTGGGATTCGCAGTACATCGGCACTGGCCCCGGGGTTGGCGGTACGCCGATCCTCGAGGACGGCATGAAGTTTGTTGACGCCCACCAGTCGTCGCGCGACCTGCAGTACATCGAGGGCCGCAAGCTGACCCGCGAAGAGGTTGCCGCGGCGTACTTCATTCCACCGCCGATGGTCGGAATTCTCGACAAGGCGACGTTCTCGAACATCACCGAGCAGCACAAGATGCTCTACCAGGACACCCTCGGCCCCTGGCTGACGATGATCGTCGAAGAGATTGCGCTCCAGCTGATCCCCGACATCGCGCCGACCGAGATGGATGAGCTGTATGTCGAGTTCAACCTGCGCGAGAAGCTGTCCGGCAACTTCGAGCAGCGCGCCGCGTCGGTCATGGCCGCTGTCGGTGGCCCGTACATGACCATCAACGAGGCCCGCGCGCTCGACAACCGGCCACCGATCGACGGCGGCGACGAGCTGATCCGCCCACTGAACGTGACCCAGAACGGCAACCAGGCACCGATCCCTGCCGAAGGGGCGCCCGCACCTGATGACGAGCCTGCCGAGGACGTCGACACTGACCAGGAGGACGAATGAAGACTCGAACGGCCGGCCCCGGTCAGCTCAACGCCAAGACGAAGTTCAAGGCAGGTCCGGACGCTGGCCTCGAGGAGGGCGAGTTCATCGCCTACGCCTCGGTGTTCGGCAATCGGGACAGCTACGGCGAGGTCGTCCAGAAGGGCGCATTCGCCGAGTCGCTGGCCGATTGGGCGAAGGGCGACAACCCGATCCCCCTGCTGTGGGGTCACAACTTCGCCGACCCGGACTACAACCTCGGATTCATCAAGGACCCGGAGGAGGACGACCGCGGCCTGAAGGTCCACGGCGTGCTCGATCTGCAGTCCCCGAAGTCTGCCCAGGTGTACCGACTGCTGAAGTCCGGCCGGGTAGCCCAGATGTCGTTCGCATTCGACATCGAGAAGGAGACGTACGTCGAAGCCGAATACGTCGACAACGGCGACGGCACCAAGACGGTCACCCCGGGCTATTGGTCCCTCGAGAAGCTCAAGATCCACGAGGTGTCGGTGGTTCCGCTGGGTGCGAACCAGGAGACCGAGGTCCTCGCTGTGAAGTCGGCGGCTGACTCGCTGCGACTGAAGGCGGGCAAGGCGCTCTCGACGAAGAACGAGACCGTCATCCGCGACACCATCGAGCGTCTCGAGGACAGCCTCGACGCTCTGAAATCGATACTTCCGGCCGACGACGATGAGTCGTCGGATGGAGATGAAGACCAGGAACAGACCAGCGGCAAGGGAACCGTCCCCGGCGTCAAAGCCGATGAGACCACGCCCAATTCGTCCGTCTCCCTGGCGCAGTTGGACGCGCTCGAGCTGACTCTCGCGACGAGCGAATAACACCTCACCAAGGAGAAAAATGAAGACACGACTGGTACAGCTCAAGGAAGCGGCGCAGGCCGCAGCGAAGTCGGCTCGCGACATCGCGGAGAAGGCGGACGCCGAGAACCGCGACATGACCGAGGCCGAGCGGAAGGACTTCGACGAGGCGTTGGCCAAGGGCCGCGACCTCGTCGAGAAGTACGGCGTGGCGAAGGCCGATCAGGATGTGATCGATTCGGCCATGGCGCTCGCCGACGACATCGGTCCGGACGCCAAGGGCGACCTCGACGCGCAGACCGGCACCACCACGGTCCGTGAGCGCGTGAAGTCGCTCGGTCTGCAGGTCGTCGAATCGCCGGAGTTCAAGGCCGCCCTGGCCCCCTACAAAGGTCGCCAGATCAACGAAAAGGCTCGGTTCCAGACCGACCCCATCGGGATCAAAGGCCTGTTTGTTGGCGGGACCGACACCAGCGCTGGCGCGTTCGTCGTGCCGGAGCAGACCGGCATTGTCGAGATGCTGGGTCGCAAGCCACTGACGATCCGCGATCTCGTCTCCGTTCGCCGCACCGGTTCGGACGCAGTCGAGTACGTCGAGCAGACCTCGCACACCAACGCCGCCGCGGTGGTGCCCGAGGCGACCAGTTCGGCCGCGCCGACCGCCCCCGGTACCGCTGGCGCCCTGGTGCTCAACGCCAACGGTGGCTACAAGCCCGAAGGTGCGTGGGCGTTCGTCCGCCGCACCGCACTGGTGAAGACCATCGCCGAGTGGGTGCCGGCCACCAAGCGGGCCCTGTCCGACGTCGCAGCCCTCGAAGGTCTGATCAACGACGAGCTGCGCGCCGACATCGACGAAGCCGAAGAGGCGCAGATCCTCAACGGCAACGGCACCGGTGAGAACTTCACCGGCATCAATTCGTGGTCGGGCGTGCAGACGCAGGCCTTCTCGACGGATCTCTTCGAATCGGCACGTAAGGGCATCACCAAGGCCCGCACGATCGGTCGGGTAAATCCGAATGGTTGGGTGGTCAATCCAGCCGACGCCGAGGTCATCGATCTGGCGAAGGATCTCAATGGCGTCTACCGCTACGGCGGCCCGCAGGTCATCGGCCAGCGCACCCTGTGGGGCCTGCCGGTGGTCGAGTCCGAGACTCAGCCCGCGGGCGAGGCGCTGCTCGGCGACTTCGCGAAGGCGGTCTTGTGGGACCGCGAAGAAACCACGGTGACGATCACCGACTCGCACGCCGATTTCTTCATCCGCAATATGGTCGCGATCCTCGGCGAGAAGCGTGAGGCCTTCGCAGTCACCCGCCCGACCGCATTCGTCAAGGTCGACATCGCTGCCTGATGGCACTGATCAGCTCCCGCTCGGTCGGTGGTGACATTCGCCGGCCGAGTGGGGCTCCACAGCCTGAGGAGGCTCACATGCTGGACATTTACGAAGTTGAGGTCAACGGCCGCTTGGCCACGTTGCAGCTCAGCGAGGAAGACGCCAAGGAGCGTGGTCTGAAGAAGTCGGACACCGTCGCGGCCAAGCGCGAGGCAGCCGAGGCGGCCGCCGAATCGAAAACGCGCGCCGAAGCTGAGGCTCAGCGCGTTGCTGACGACGACGCGAAGGCGAAGGCAGACGCGAAAGCCAAGGCTGACGCTGAAGCGAAAGCCGCTGCGGTACCGGCCAACAAAGCTCGGACCCCGGCCTCCAAGTGATCGACTTCTCGAAGTACCCGCCGCTGGTCGCCCAGTCAGATCTTCCCGACGGCTTCACGGTCGACGACGAGGCTCTGCGGGCGGCCGGCGACGACGTACGCGGCGAGTGCGGGTGGCACATCGCACCCCGCTTCGACGACACGCTGTGGGTCGACGGCGATGGCAGCTCGCTTCTGACGCTGCCGTCGCTGTTGCTCACCGAGCCGACCGAGATCACCGACGCGAACGGCGCCGCGATCACCGGCTGGTCGTGGAGTGAGATCGGTCAGCTCACCGGCTCGTGGCCCGCCGGGTTCCGGTCGGTGAAAGTGTCGGTGGCGCATGGGCTTCTGGTCACGCCGCCCAACCTCGTCGCGGTGGTGGTCGACATGCTCCGCGACCGCACGACGGCCGCCGAGGGAACATCGGTCAGCGCGGTGTCGCTCGACGGTGCGAACGTCACCTTCGGCAACCCGTACTCCCCGCGAGGCAGTAGCAGCAACGTCGGCGTACGGCGCGAGCTGTCCGACGCGTACGGCCACATCCTGCGGCGGTATTCGCTGTGAGCGCTGACCCGTTGGCCATCTTCTACACCTGGCCGATCAAGGTTCAGCGCAAGGTCGAGGGTGGTCAGACCGCGCGCGGCGCGACGTTCGAGCCCGAGGTCACGATCATGTCGAAGATCCGGATGGTCTCGCAGCTGGTGACCGACGCGGACGGCGACGAGATCGTCTCCCTCGCAACGGTGACCATGGCAGCCGACACTCCCCCGATTCCTGTCGACTCCATCGCGACCCTGCCCGACGAGCTGGGCGGTACGTCGACGCCCGTCAAGATCTCGGGATTGCACGACACGAAGATCCCAGGCGTCAACCTTGCGTTCTATCAGATCGTCCTCTGATGCCAGTCAGCTTCTCGTGGCCGTCGTTCGGCGCGAACCGACGCAAGCGCGCTCTGAAGCGGGCGGGTGAAACCCTCGCGGACGACGCCAAGGCCCGTTCTCCGGACGACACAGGCGCGATGGATGAATCGGTGCGCGTCGAGCTGCTCGATGCCGACTCGGTCCGGGTCAGCTTCAACACCCCGTACGCCCGACGCCAGCACTACAGCAAGAAGAACAGACACGACGACGGCAGCGCGTTCTTCCTGCTCGACGCGACCCGCGCGGTGGGCCCGCAGATCGAGCAGATCCTCGCCGACGAAATCCGAAGGGGCATGCGCGGATGACCGACTTCTCTGAAGCCGAGCTGATTGACTCTCTTGCTCAACGCCTCGCCAACCGCGGTTTGGTGCGCTACAACCCGACCGTGCCGTACGGCGCCGACGACCCGACTCTGCCGGCCTTCATCGACGGCAACCTTCCACCCGACCCTGACACTGCAGTGGCCGTGAAGGTACTCACTGACCGTCGCGACCGCGACGAGTACAACCCCGACATCGACATTCGATTGCGATTCCGCACCGCAGTCAACAGGGTTGGCCCGTCAGTCGGTGATTACGCCGACGCGGTGTTCATGCACCTGCACGTGCCTGATCACCAGTACCGCCCACAAGTTTGGCCCGGTGGCATCCGGGTCATTGATGTCCGCCGCGTCCTGCGCGGGCAGTCCGCTCAGGACACCAACGGCCGCTCGACGCGCGCCGACGATTATCGCCTCACTCTCAACCCAAGGAGTTGAAATGACTGCACCCAAGCAGCCGGTGGATACCTCTGATCTCGATGTCACTCTTGCGCGGCATTGGGGTCTGGAAGTCCGTAAGGCACTGACTGACCCCTGGATTCCGGTCCGCTCGATCCAGTCGCTCAACCCGACTGTCAGTAAGTCCCGTCAGGACGGAGGCGACTACCACTCGGGCAACTACACCCAGCAGGTCGCCACCGAAGCCTCGTGGGCCCTCGAGGTGAGCGTGGGCCGCAAGCTCGACGCGGCCGGCGCGCCTGACCCCGGTGTCGAGCTGCTCCGCTCTGTCGACGGCGAGCTGGGTAGTGACGAACTCGTGTACGTCCGGTGGTGGCGTACCGACGGCCTGCCCGACTCGCACCAGGGTCGCGCCGGAGTCGACTTCTCCTCGGCAGGCGGCGAGAAGGCCTCGCTGCAGGGTGCCACCATCACCCTGACCGGCTACGGCCGGCGTGAGACGGTTGCCAAGCCGACTGCCGCGCCGGTCAATGAGATCCAGCGCCTCGAGATCAAAGAGCTGGTCACGAGCTTCAAGCTCAAGCTGCTCTCCGGCACCACGTCGGCGCTCACCGTCTCCGGACTCAGCGCCGCGGGGCTGCAGACCGCCATCACCAGTCTTGCGGCAGTCGGCGCCAGCAACGCGCTGGTGACTGGCAACAACGCATCGGGCTACAACATCACGTTCACAGGCGCTCTCGCCGGCCTGAACGTGCCGACCCTGTCGGTGATCGACATCGTCGACGGCGACCCGGGTGACGTGGTGGTCTACGCCACCACCGAGGGTCAGCCGGCCGGGTAGTTGTTCGACCAGTTTGACGAGTGGCTCGACTCCGGGCTCATCCTGCCGATCGGTGGGCGTGAGTTCCGGGTCGAGCCACCGTCAGCTCTGACCATTCTGCGGTTGCATTCGCTGCTCGCCGACAAGGAGCAGCGGTGGACGTCGACCACCGAGCGTGTCGAGATCGAGCGAGTACTCGGTGGCACCTGGACCGAGATGGTCGACGCGGGAGTGCCCGAACTCAAGGCGCTGCACGCCGGCCGCGTGGCCATCACACACTTCACTGACAGCGCCGCGAATGCACTGGCTACGTGGAAGTTTCAGCCAATCGCGGACCGAATCACCACTCCGGAACAGGCACCCAAACGCAAACCGACCATCTGGCTGGTCGACACTACGGACCCGATGGCCGAAGATCCTCCCGGAACCATCAATGAGATGGACCCCGGCGGCGGGCCGTATCGACCCGAGTTCGGCGATCGCCTGTGGTACCGGCCCGCGAAGGATGCGCCCGCGTACCAGCCCCCGAAGAAGGACGACGACCTCGACATCCAGTGGTCGGACATCCTCGATGCCTGGGACGCGGTCTGCGTCGACTTCCACATGCACCCCTGGAACATCGACCTCTCGTCCGGCGTGCTCGACGAGCGCCCGTGGCAGTGGCTCGCTGTCCGTCTGCAAGTCATTCTCGGCGAACCGAATTCACGGTCTCGCCGCACCATTGAAGCGCGAAAGGCGGTGCCTGGTGGCGACACGGTATGACCCGCTCGAGGACCATTACGATCCCGATCTCTATCTGCCGATCGGCGATGTGGTGTACCAGATCCCGGCGCCGTCGATCACCGAGGCCGACCGCATCCGACCATTCCTGTGGGGCCCGGAGGCTGATGGCTACAAGCCCGACGCCGAGCAGGCTGACGCCGAGAAGATGCTCGGACCGGCGTACCTCGAGATGACCAAGAACGAGGTGCCCGCGCCCTACGTGAATCACGCCGGCCGCACCGCGCTCATCCACTTCTGTTCCGGACCGCAAGGCCCGGAGCTCGGCCGTGGCCACTGGGTATTTGCGCACCTCTCCGAGCGCATCGACGTCCAGAAGCTTATGAAGTACATGGCGGCCGAGCGCGACAAGAAGCGCAACCAGGACGCGGCTCGCGAAGCGATGAAGTCGAAGGCTGATGTCTGAGCGCGTAGCAGATCTCTACGCGGACATCTCACTTCGCGGCGGCGACGACTTCGAGGAGCGCCTACAGTCCGGTCGGGAGAACCTCATCCAGATGGGTCGCGCCGCGGACTCGTCGAGCGAACAGGTTCGACGTGCCGCGCTGCGCACCTCGAATGCATACCAAGAGGTTCAGAAGGAACTCGAGAAGGCGCAGCGTGCCGCTCGCACTGCGGGACAGGCATCGGCCGACGCAGCTGACCGGGAGCGCATCGCGGTCGATCGTCTGGCCGAGGTCAGGCAGCGGTATGGCAACGAGTCCACTCAGGCCCGTCGTGCACAGGAGAATCTGGCTCGCGCTCACCGGGAGACGGAGACCTCGGCGCGCCGCGCCGAGCGGGCTGTCGATCAGCTCACAGTCACCCAGCGCCGCGCCGGAACGGTCGCCCAGCAAGCTGCGGACGATATGCGCCGCGCTGGCCAGGACATGGAGTCCGCGCTTCCTGGTGCTGACGACACCGCCGCCGCGGGCGAAGAAGGCGGCAGCGGCTTCGGTGGTGGTTTCCTCGCTGGTGCTGCCGGCAAGCTGAAGGGTCTCGCTGGTAAGGGTGGGCCAATCGCAGCCGCGGTTGTAGGCGTCGCAGCCATCGGCCTCACGGCGGGCCAGTTGTTGGCCAACGCGATCGTCGAAGGCGCTGAACGCGAGCGTGTTCGCGATGCAATCCAGGGCAGTCTCGGTATCGATGAGGACACGGCCAGGAGGCTCGCGACCGCATCGTCTGAGGCCTATATGGACGTGTGGGGTACCTCGGTCGAGGGCAACATGGACACGCTGGCGAGCCTGTTCGAGTTCAAGCTGATCGACACCTCGGCCTCACAGTCCGAGATGGAAGGGCTGATCGCCACCGTCGAGACCCTGAACGGGGTCCTCAAGACGGAGTCGCCCGAAAGTTTGCGCGCTGTCAACGGGCTCGTGAAAACCGGCCTGGCGACCGACATCAACGACGCGGCCAACATGATCGTCCGCGCCAAGCAGCTCGGCATCGACGCCCAGGGCGATCTCATCGACTCGATCTCTGAATACTCGGCGGGCTGGAAGCAGACTGGCTTCAGCGCCGAGTTCACCCTCGGCCTGATCTCCCAGTCGATGGACAATGGCGCCGACAACTCCGATCGTGCCGCCGACTCCATCCGCGAGTTCGGGCGCCGCGTCGTGGAAGAAGGCGACACTCTCACTCAAACGTTCACCGACCTCGGCTTCAACGGTGAGGAGATGTACGCCAAGTTCGTCAAGGGCGGACCTGAGGCCGAGGCAGCATTCGACCAGGTCTTCGACTCGATCCGACAGATCGAGGATCCAGCCAAGCGGGCAGCCGCGGCGCAGTCCCTACTCGGCGACACTTCCGGTGACTTCATCGACACCATGGCTCGATGGGATCCGTCGGAGGCCACGAAGAAGTTCGAGGGCTCCGCGACCGCGTTGACCGATGCCTCAAAGGTGATGGGCGACAACGCCGCCACCACCTGGGATGGCGTCAAGCGCACCGTCGAAGAGGCAACGATGGGGATCAAGACCTCCATGGCTGAGGCCTTCGGTCCCACGGTGTCGAACATGGCTCAGGGGATTCTGGCCAACAAGGATGAACTGGTCGCGTTCTTCGCCGACGTAGTCTCGGCCGCGCTGACCTTCGGTGAGGGCATCGCTCAGGTGGCAGTCGCGGGACTGCATGCCTGGGGCTTCTTCGCCACCGGAGTCGGCAACTCGCTCGATGGCATCCTCAACGCCGTCGGTACCGGAGCGGGCGTTCTGGGTGATCTTGTCGGCGCAATCCCCGGCATGGAGGGCGTCGGCGACGCCATCTCAAAGGCGGGCGAAGCCGCAAACGGCATGGGCGAGAAAATCATCGGGCTCGGTGACTCGGCGCACGGGATGGCCAACACGATTGCTGACGATGTGATCCCCGGCATCGTCGACATGCGCGACGCGGTCGACATCGCAGGAGACTCCGCACGTCAAACAGCGTGGGCAATGGACACCCTCTCCGGCTCGATGGTCGCGATCCCGAACGAGAAGACGATCGTCATCAACGACAACTCGCAGCAGACGATCGACGGGTTGGCCGCGCTCGGACTGAAGGTGACGACGCTCCCCAACGGTCTCGTCCAGGTCACTGCCGACACGGCTGCAGGGCAGCAGGTCATCGATGAGTTCATCGCGCGGCCGAAGTCGACCACCGTCACGGTGTACGCGGTCGACGCGAACGGTCAGTCGGTCCTCAACAACCCCTTGTTCGGTAAGGGCCTTGGCGTCGCGAAGCAGCCGCAGGCCGATGGCGGCATTCGCCAGTACGCCGACGGCGGCTTCGATGGCCCGCTCCCCGACCAAGCTGTCATTCAGCCGGCCACCCGCGGTAAACGCGGACTTGTGCAGTGGGCCGAGACCGACGCCGGCCCCTGGGAGGCATTCATTCCTGGCGCTGCGACGAAGCGCGGTCGGGCGGTCAACATTCTGTCGGAGGTTGCAGATCGATTCGGCTACAAGATCTTCAAGATGGCCGACGGTGGCGTGCTCGGCTCTTTGCAGTCCGTGCAGCAGCAAGCCGCGCCGACGTTGACGCTCACCTCCGGCTACCGGGATGAGCCAGGCAGCTACCACAACACCGGGCAGGCCGGCGACTTCGGACCTCCCGGCGGTGGCCGCGACACCGACGACATGCTGGCGTTCGCCAACTACATGGCCGACAACTACAAGAACCAGCTGGCCGAGCTGATCTACCACGACCCTCGGTTCTCCGGCCGTCAGATCGGTGACGGCGAGTTCGTCCCTGACTCGTACTACGCCGACGCTGGCGATCACCACGATCACGTCCATGTGGCTGCGATGGAACCACTCGCTGCACCTTCCGCGCCGCCGCCAGCTGCGCCTGCTGAGATCGAGATCCCGACGCTTACGAAGGATTCTTCCAAGCAGGATGTCGCTCGCGCGATCATCGCTCAGGGCCGCAAGCGCGGGTACACCGACGACGAGATCAAAGCGATTCTGTCGACAGGCCTGCAGGAGTCGGGTCTGGACCCGGAGGCCGAAGACCCCAGTGGCCAGTGGAAGAGCATCTTTCAGCAGGACACGAGCTATCCCGGCCGCGACGACCCGAACCAGAACATCGACGAGTTCTACAACCGGCTCGACGAGCGGCACAAGGGCCCTGCGGCGGGCGATATCTGGGATGACATCTTCTGGCTGCAGCAGCGCCCAGGCGACACGTCTGGCGCCTCTGCGGTGGCCAATGGTCGCGGTGCGTACAAGACCGAGATTCAGAGTCAGCAGGACGAGGCTGGGGCGCTGTTCGATCAGATCGCGCCGTCGGTTGGTCCGACGCCGGTAGACCCTGCTCTCGCGGCTGGTGCGCCTCCGGCTGGTGTGCAGCAGGTCTACGTCGTGGGTGGCCGTCTCGATGGGGCGACGCCGCCGACCACGCCGACCCCGGCGCCGACTCCGACGCCTGAGCCAACACCTCCGGCTGAGCCCGACCCGAACGCCTTCAAGATCACGTCACCGCTGATGCGTGGCCGTGCGCCGATCAAGCTGTTCGCCCACGGCGGTATCGAGGATCACCAGGCGGAGATCGCGCGCCCTGGTGATTACCGCGTGTGGGCCGAACCGGAGACCGGCGGCGAGGGTTACGTGCCGTTGGCGATGTCGAAGCGTCCGCGTTCGCTGCGCATTTGGGCTGAGATCGGCCGGCGCCTGGGCGTTAAGGGGTTCGGCGAGGGCGGGTTCGGCGGTTACACCGTGGACACCCGCGACGCGATGAAGCCGCGCAACGCCAGCGACGCATTCGCACTCCTGACCGGCCTCGGATTCACGGCGGCTTCGGGCATCGCGCCGTACCTCGGTATGGCCCAGAGCGGCAACTGGGACCTCGGCAACATGGCGCCGACCATCGACACGGGTTCCAACGACATTCCCGGCGTCTCAGGCGTCATCAGTGACATCGCCGGTCAGATCTCGCAGCAGCTCGACGCGATCGTGCAAGCCGTACGGGAGGGCAAGAACATCACCGTGACTGTCGAATCGGATGAAGGCCCAGCCAACATGATCCTCACGAAGACGGGCACGTAATGGCTGGCCCTGTAGTCATCCTCACTGGCGTCGACGGCGAGGTCTGGGAGTTCGGCGATCCGTTGTGCCCGGTGCGGCTCAAGTACGTCAAGGGCCTGGGGGGTGCCGACTTCACCATCGAGGACACCGAGGGCGTCGGGCAGGCAGGCGTGACCTTCGTGGCCACGAACGACAAGCCCAACGTCGTCACTCTCGGCGCGAACCTCGGGCCAGTGCCGAAGTCGCAGGGCATGGATCTGCTGTCCCGGTGGCGGCAGACGCTGGGTCGCGGGTCGTCGCTCGTCTCAGGCGGCCCGCTGATGAAGCTGGAGATCGTCCAGTCCGAGCGGTACCAGTGGATGCGGCTGACCAACAAGCTCGAGTCGCCGTTCGAGCAGATGGCGAACGTCGGTTGGATGTTCGAGGACGTCGACCTGCGCAGCGATGAGACATGGTGGCGCACAGACCCGATCGTCAAGGAGTTCACCGCGGCCCAGTTCGCGGGTGCAACGATCGACAACCTCGGGACCGAGCCAGTGTGGCCGTTCATCCGCATCGATGGGCCGATCTCGTCACCGACGCTCTCGTGGGCCGGTCAGCCTGCGGTGTCGCTGCCGTCGCTGACCGCCGGCCAGTGGCTCGAGATCGAATCAGACCCGGACTGGTGGGCCATCACCGACCAGGCGGGTCTCGATCGCTCGTGGATCGGCAATCGCTGGTACGTCAAGGCGCCGAAGAAGACGAATAATATTCCGGTCACAATCACCGGGGGCAGCACTTCGGGTGCGACTCGGCTGAAAGTCACCCTGCCGCAACTGTTTGCGACTGCGCTGTGACGATGGGCATGCCGGGATTCGCCCGGCCCAACACCACCGAAGTCACCCCGTTCCCTATCGAGATAGGCCGGCGGAACAACCCGGTCATCGAGTGGCGCCCGGTCGGGAACTACCAAGAGTCGGCATTCGACTGGACCTTCGGCAGCGAGCCGAACACAGGCGCGTTCTCGCTGCATCCCGATCACCCGCTGGTATCGCAGATCACGAACGTCAAACGCCGCTGCTTCCACGTCCGGACGATGCGCAACGGCAAGCCGTGGGACGGGCGGATCATGCGCCGTCGTCTGTCGGGCGCTCCGGGTCGCGAGAAGATCCTGTACACCTGCGTCGGCAATAAGTATCTGATGCAGAAGTGGCTGGCCTGGGTGAACCCCGGTCTGCCGCCATGGATCCAGGTGGGTCTCACTGGCAAACAGGACGTGATTGTCGGCGCTCCGGACCCCGTGTTCAAGTACTACTTCGCGAAGAACATGACGCGGCTCAACTTCCCGGCGTTCTGCAAGTTGCCGTTGCACTGGCCGGCGGAGTGGACGATGCCGGATCTGAGCGACATAGACAGCTTCGACGATCTGCTGGACCTGATCGCCGATGTCACTGACCCGATCGCCGCGCTGCAGGCCCGGTTCCCTCGAGGTGCTGACCTCTTCGAGCCCACCATGAAGCGACTCGAGATGGGCTACTCGGTGAACCTATGGGACGGGCGCGGCACCTCACCGCAGGTGTTCAACACGTCCAGTCTCGCTGCGATGCAGTCGATTATCGACGCATCATCTGATCACTTCCTCGACCTCTCGCAGTTGATGAAGCCGATCAACAACGGGCTGTGGTCGGACAGCATGGACCGCGCCGGCATGGTCTTCGATACCCAGGTCCAGCGAGACAACCGCAAGGTGCAGTTCCGCACTGACGCCCCCGGTCAGATCGACTCCTACGAGTACGAAGAATCGCACCCGGAGGCGGGCAAGGTGATCGTCGGCGGCAAGTCGCCGGCCATCCTGAACGACGTCATCGAGATCGGCGCGAACCTCGCCATCCAGCTGCTGATCAACCTCATCGCCCCGGGTCTCGGCCTGGGCGTGGTGGTGGGCGATCTGTTCGATGACATCTTTTTCGCCTACCAGCAGTTCTGGGATCAGGACCTGATTGACGACGTCGGTGAGGACGATCTCTGGCCCGAGGACTTCGTCGACAACACCGCGGCGCACTCGCTCGATTCGTACGCCACCGGCATGACTGGGCTCAAGGAGCGCGGCGGCGGCGAGAAGCTCGTCATCAACGCCACCTCTGGCGGTGCGGATGGCCGAGGGATGAGCTTCGGCGCGGACAACGGGACTGCGCGCCGGTTCGACGTCGGCGACCGGATCCAGTTCTGGGACCGCGGGAACATCGTCGAGCAGTACGTGTCGAA
Organism: Williamsia soli; assembly: GCF_017377795.1. Classification (GTDB taxonomy): domain Bacteria; phylum Actinomycetota; class Actinomycetes; order Mycobacteriales; family Mycobacteriaceae; genus Williamsia; species Williamsia soli. Next base: position 132,685 of record NZ_JAFRDR010000008.1, read on the forward strand.
GGTGGCGGTCGCCGATCGCAACGACGGCCGGATGGTCGAGCAGATCACCCTCGGCGAGTCCGAGCGCCTGAAGGGTCCGTGGGATCGGTCGATCTCTGGGCTCATCGGACTGGGCGCGACATCGAGAGCGTTCGCGAACTCGGTATGACCGGCTGGATATGCCGCCCCGTGATTGCTTTCGCGGTCTGGATGGGTAAACGGCGAGCCCACTGTGTGCAGCACGAGGCGCAGATCCGCGCCTACCAATTAGCCGACCTGGCAGACAAAACCCAAGGGAGACAACATGGCATGGACAGGTGACCCCGTCTGGCTCGCAGATGTACTGCGCGCTGAGGGCGTGGCAACGGTCGAGTATCCGGGCTGGCGTGAGCGCGGCCACGGTGACTTCGGCAACGTGTGGGGCGTCGTGGCGCATCACACCGGCGCGTCCGGTTCGCCAGGCCCCGCGATGATCGCGAACGGCATCTCTGGTCTGGCCGGTCCGCTCTCGCAGATCCACCTCGCCCGCAACGGCGTCGCAACGGTCGTCGCTGTCGGTGTCGCCTGGCACGCCGGTCAGGGCGCCTGGCCCGGACTTCCGACGAACAACGCCAACTTCCACACCATCGGTATCGAGGCCGAGAATAACGGCACCGAGGGCTGGTCGGCGGCGCAGTACTGGGCGTATGTGAAGTGCTGTGCGGCGATCTGTCGCAAGCTCGGCTACGGCGCCGACCGCGTCATCGGTCACAAAGAATGGGCCGGGGCCGCGCAGGGCAAGTGGGATCCGGGCGGCATCGACATGAACGCCTTCCGCCGCGACATCCAGAACCAGATCAACGGTGGCGCGAAGCCCGTTCCTCCACCCCCCAATCAGATCGACGAGATGGCGAAGGTGGCGGCCGGGTGGATCGGCGCGCGCCGCACCAAGGGTGAATTGAAGACTCCCGACGGCAAGGGCCGGTATGCCGAGTTCGAACGCGGCTACATCTACTGGCACCCCGACACCGGCGCTCGCCCGGTGCCGCTGAACATCTTCGAGACCTGGGCAGGGCTCGGCTGGGAAGCAGGCCCGCTCGGCTACCCGACCAAACACCATGCAGTGGTCGACAAAGTCGGCGACATCCAGGCCTTTCAGCATGGCGTCATCTACCGCCGCTACGGACAGCCCGGCTTCTGGGTCCATGGCGTGATCGGCGACTCCTGGTTCCAGCGCGGCGCAGAGAACAGCCCGCTCGGTTGGCCCACCTCGAATGAGTACGACTACGACGGCGGCAAGATGCAGGACTTCGAAAACGACTCCCTCGCCTGGAATCCCTCCGGCGCGGTTCGTATTACACGAAAGAAGGATTAACCATGACCACTCACACTGCCCCCGCCCGCCTCGTCTTCGGCCGTGAACCTGCCGCCTGGGCGGGCGCGATCATGGCGGCCGTCGCGCTGCTCGTTGCGTTCGGCTTCAACATCAGCACCGAGACGCAGGGCCTGATCCAGGCCGCTGTCAACGCGGTGCTGTCGCTGATTGTGGTGATCAGCGTCCGCGAGACGGTTCTGCCGGCCATCCTCGGTGTCGTCCAGACGGGCCTACCGCTGGTCGTCGCGTTCGGCTTCTCGGTCACCGAGGCCCAGCAAGGCGCAATCCTGGCCGCCGCGTCGCTGTTCCTGACTCTCATCGCCACTCGTCCGCAGGTCACCCCGAAGGTACTCAGCCACACCATCTTCGTTGAAGCGGACAACACGGGCGAGGCGTTCATCCCGCACAGCGGTGAGCACAGGGCCGAGTAGTGCTCGGTGCGCGGCTCATGGCCGCAGCTACAGGCCTGATGAACGTGACGGTCGGCGTGCTGTACATCTCCCCCGAGGAGTTGGTGCGCCGACCGCTGCAGCCTGGCCAAGTCTCCGCAGTGGTGTGGATCGAGAACATCGGGCCCGCATGGTTTGTCGGCTTCATGGTCACCGGCCTGATGCTCCTATTGGCCGCCGCCCGCTCAACAGGGTTCGTCCGCGCCCACATCGCATCGTCAATGATGTTGGCGTTCTATGCCGGGTGCATCTTGTGCTCGGCCGTACTCACTGAACCTCCGGTCCCTGTAGTCCACGGGACATTCGCCGGATTCTTCGCGGTCCTCCATATTGCGATCGCCCGCGGCGACGCGGAAAGGGGCTGTCGGTGAGCCCAGAACTCATCGCGTCGTTCGGCGGTCTCCTGGCCGCGATCGGCGCCCTCATCACTGGTGTCCTCGCGACCCGGTCCAAGGTCAAGTTGGACGACATCGCGAAGCTGCACGCCAAGATCGACGACCTCGAGGCAGACCTCGCCGAGGAGAAGAAGGCTCGCGATCGCGACGCCGACCAGTACCGGGCCAAGCACTCGCAGACCATCGCTGACTACGAAGCTGAGTTGGCCGAGCTGAAAGAGCGGCTGCGGCAACGGGATCAGACGATCGGCCACCTGGACCGCGTCATCCTGGCGCTGCGGACCTACGTCGCGCGGGCTCGACGCAAGCTGATCGACCGCGAGATCGAGCTGCCCGACGAAGTTGAGGGGATGAACGACTGATGATGAATGTGCGAGCTCGCGGAGCCGGTGAACAGACCGGCCCTGCGCAGATGCTGGTCGGCGTGACCCGGGGCATGGACGCGGTCGACCTGGACTATCCCGCGCAGATCCGTCCGATTGGCACACTCACGCTGATCGAGTCGGTCCTGCGTGGGCGTGCAGCTCTGCGCGCAATCGACGCCCTCGGCAAGCCCTGGACGCTCAGCGGCTTCTCTCTCGGTGCATACCTGGCCGGCGAGTATGTCGTGCTCGACAAGCCGAAGAACCTCAAGGGTGTTGTCCTGCTGGCCGATCCACTGCGCCATCGCAATCAGATCGCGCATGTCGGCGTCGCCCGGAATCGATTCGGCGTCGGCGGCGAGCGGTTCATCTCGGGTGTGCCGGTGCAGAGCTTCGCGATACCTGACGATCCGATCACCTCGTGCCCGGCTGACAACGGGCTGCGGCTGATCTCGAATGGTGTGACGGGCCGCCAACAGCCGTATCCAGCCGCGGCGTTCAACCTAATCTACACACTCGACTGGGCGAAGAAGTACCTGATCGAGGGTCGGCATACTGCGTACGGCGTGGAGAAGATGCCGGGCGATCAGCGTACGTACGTCCAGGCGGCGCGCGATGCGCTGATGGGAATGCAGTAATGCCGGTCGAGATTCCAGGCACGCGTCGATCGGGTGGTGGAAAGCCCAAGGGCGATCAAAGCCTGCTCGATCTCCTGGGCCTGAACTGGAACTTTCCAAGCCTCGACGAGATCCTCGAACTCATTCTCGCGGTGGTCACTGGCGCCTTCACTGGCGGTGGTGTTGGTGGGGCCATCCAGGACTTCTTCGACATCCTCAAGGGGCGCGTCACGGACGTTGAAGCTGAGGTTGTCGCAGTTGCCGGTGATGTCGGCACCCTCGAAACCCGCGTCACCAACCTCGAATCAGGTGGGGTGCTGACGTACTTCCCCGGCAATGGCACATTCGTCAACCCAGGCTTCGGCACAGTCACATTCACGCTGTTCAGCGGCGGGCAAGCTGGGTCAACCGCAGATGGCATCTCTGGATCATCAGGCATCGGCCCCCTGATCCGGTCGTTCAAATGTGTTGACTATGCGGGTGATTTCGTCGTGGCGGTCGGCGCTGGCGGTAGCGCATCAAACCTTCAGGCTGGCGGCGTCACGACAGTGTCGGTAAACGGCGTTGTCATCATGTCGGCTACCGCAACGGGCTCGATGACCGCGTACGGGATCACTTCCGTTCAGGGTTTCGCCACCCCCGGCGGGTATGGCCGTGTCGTGAACGGCACCAACTCTGAGACCCGCGCAGCGTTCTCGGCGAATCCCGGATATCTAGGCACCCCCGGTGGCGCGGCGGGTACATCGGGCAGCCGGGACGGCAAGGACGGTACTGACGCCCCGGATCTCGGGAACCTCATCATTGGCGGCACTGGTGGTGGAGGCGGCTACAGCGCTTACGGGTCGGGCACTTCAGGTCGGGGTGGCGACGGAGGTTCACCTTCTGGTGGTGGTGGTGGCCCTGGTAATGCACAGCTCGGCGCCTCGCAAGGCAGACGTGGATATGGCGCCAATGGTGCCGCACTAGCGAATTGGGAGCCCTGATGACACACACAGCAACACTGACCCGCGAGAACGTCCCCGGAAAAGGTGTCGGGTCCACGATCTCCAACTGCTACCAACTGTCCGAGCCGCTCGATGGCGTGGAGTTCCTGACGGTCACGTGCATCGACATGCCGAAGTGGAACTGTCAGATGACTTCCATCCTCCCCGCGATGGACGGCGACGGCGCGCCCCTGTCGGCACCGGACGGAACGTTGGCGATGTCGATCACCAAGCCACTCATGGACCCCGCCGAGGCCTTGGCCGAACTCGGCTACACCGTCGTCACTGATCCCGAGGAGCCCTGATGTCGATTCTGAACTACGGCTGGACCGACAGCGACGGCGGCGACCCGCCCCGCGTCCGGGTCCGCCTCACTCCCCCGAGGCCGCGCCCGTCGGTCCTCAACCCTGGCACCACGGTGTCGACGAACACCATCCCGTCCGAGTCAGCGACCGGCGCGGGGTCGTTCAACCCGGTCGAGCCGGGGCCGTATGAAGTCATCGTGACGTTCGGTCGCGCAGGGTCTGATTACTTCTCGGGCGCCGGCATCATCGGGCCCTCGTTCATCAACGTCCCCGAGGGCACATCGGACCTCGGCGTCCTGCTGATGGCCGCTGGCGCACCCCTGCCACCGCCGGACTGGAAAGCGGTCGCCGACGTAACTTATGCCCCGCTCGAAGGGCTCGGTGACATCGTCGCCAATGCGGTCGCCGACGACCCGACGATCGCCAGCAAGGCCCCGCTTCCCACTGCTGCTCGCAACCCGCTTACCGGGTACTGGCACGCCGATGGGTACGGCGCGGTGGGAAACGGATCGACTGACGACAAGAACGCGATCAACGCCGCGATGGTTGCGGCTTCAGCGGCCGGCGGCGGTGTGGTCTACATCAAGCCCACCAACTCCGCGTACATGATCTCCTCGTCGCTGACGCCCCGATCCAAAGTCACCCTGTTCTCTCATGGCGCGACTCTGAAGATGTCGTCGAACGGGACCGCGATCTACGGATCAACAGTCGGGCTCACGGACTTCGCGATCGACGGTCTGATCTTCGAGGGCGGCGTCACCGAGAACGCCACAGCACCAAAGCGCGCCCGCACGAAGGTCACAGGCATGGAGACAGCGGTATCGCTGTACGGCAACCTCGACCCCAGCGCGAGCGGCTCAGCGGCTCTGACCGGGTTCTCGATGCGCAACTGCATCGTCCGCAACTGCTCCGGTCTGCCGATCTTCCTGCGCGGTGTCGGCGGCGCAGTCCAGGTCCACGACAACCAGTTCATCAACAACATGGACGTCGGATTCGTCTACTGCCCATCGGTGCAATTCAACAACAACTACGTCTACGGCTCGGCCGACAACGGTGTCTCGATGTCGCGGGTCAGCGACAAGCTGACGTGCGTCGGCAACGTCTTCGAGAACTGTGCCTACAACGGCATCTGGGCGGCGGGCTTCGGCACCGAGACCGGCCCCGCCCACTTCGCGATCGCTGGCAACGTCGTCAAGGATGTCGGCCACGCGGGCATCTTCATGGACCTGGCCCCGAAATACGGTGCGATCACAGGCAACGTCCTCGACGGTGCGTACCGACGCGGCCCCTCGGACGAGGCCACGGACTCGATCTGCGTGGGCATCTTCATCGGCGGCTTCCCCGACACCGACCGTGCAACGCCGACGAACTTCGCAACTGACATCGTGGTGATGGGCAACCAGATCCGCCGGTTCGCGCAGGCCGGTATCTTCTCGCCAGGCGGCATCAAGCGGGTCATGATCGCCAACAACCTGATCGATGGCATCGGCACGCAATACCTCGCCGACGGCGCAACCGCCGTGTCGAGCACCGACGCGGCGCGCAACATCGGCATCCTGATCAGCTTCCCCGCGACCGTCGCGGACGTCCTGATCCAGGGCAACAAGATCACCGACGCCCGCAGCCCGTCGTATTGCAACTACGCGATCCGCCCGAACGGTTCCTCGTTGGTCAACGCCAGCCTCAATGAGGCGTCGGGCCTGCGCAATACTGCCGACCTGATCGAGACCGGACCAGCGCGCAACGTCAACTGGGTGGCGCTTCAACAGAGCCAGACTCGTCACCTGGCGGGCGCGCTGGCGGGCACCTCAGCTTCGACGGGAACGGTCGCAGGGTTCGACATCAATGGCGCTGCTACCTCGCTGCGCCACGATCGCGTGAAGACGGCGTCTCTTGACCGGTTCTCATGGGGTGTCAACGGTAACGCCGAGGCGGGGAGCAACGCGGGGTCGGACTTCGATCTCCGCGCCTACACCGACGCCGGGGCGTATCTCGGCACGGTAATCACGGCGAAGCGCTCGAACCTCACCCTCAAAGCGGAGAAGGGCTACGTGCAGGCAGTAAAGGCTGGTGTCCCGTCAGACGCCGACTTCGCGACCACGCCGAGCGACGGGACGACCGTCCTCGACACCACGAACCACCGGCTCTATGTGCGCTCCGGTGCGAGCTGGCGGTACACAGCGCTGACCTGATCGTCGGCGTCGTCTTCCTCCGGTTCCGGCTCGGGTCGGTGACACGACAGCCCGATCAGCAACATGAGGATGGCCCACGGCGCGGGGAACTCATTGACATCGAAGACGAAGTACATCGCGAACAGCGAGAGCACCGCGGGCCGGTACTCGGGCTGAGCAAACCAAACCGACCCAATGATGATCGCGACGAAGATGCCCAGGCCGATCAGTCCACTCGTCGCGATCAGCGACACGAACTGGTTGTCGATCGCGAGGAACCCGTCGAGCTGCAGGAAGTTGCGATCGAACAGCCACTCCCGGGAGTACCAGCCGCTTCCGGTCATGGCTCGCGTGAACGACTGATCCAGGAGACGCTCTGCTGCGTCGAGGGCTCCCTCGCGGTGGCTGACCGAGTCGCTCTCGCTGAACCGTTGGTACACGCCGGAGGTGGAGAACGAGAACAGTAACGCGAACCCGAGTGTCAGACCGGTGAGCACCAGGCCCCGGACCCACGACAGAGTGCGGGGACCGTAGGCGAAGAACAGGACGGCGATCATGATGATGATCGTGCTGCGAGATCCCGTCGCGAACCCTCCGGCGAGGATCACGGCGGTGATCCAGTAGCGGTGCATCGGGTTGTTGAAGTGGTGACGTGCGGTCAAAGCGAGGCCGACAGCTAGGAACATCGACATCAGCAGCGGGTGCCCGAACGTGCCCTGGGCCCGGAGCAGCCCGGGGATGATCTCGCTTCCGAGGCGGTCGGACGGCCACTTGAACGACTCCGGGACCGGCGACGCCCACAGAACTGCCGGGGTGAATAGAACCTCGTACGCCGCGTAAATGCTCTCGACGACAGCCAGGCCGATAATGACGCGAACGATTTGCTGTCGTTCATCGGGATTGCTGTAGAGGCCGACGATCAAGAATGTCACGCCGATGATCACGTGAAGAATGAATTGGTACATCGCGCCGGTGATGCCCATGGATCGGGTCGAAAGAAAAGTCACCACGAAATATCCGGCGACCAGCCCCATCATCGACATGTGCACGGTACGAGGCAGTGGTCGGCGAGCCAGGATGACGGCGGAGACCAGGACCAGAACAAGCATCTCTGCCAGGCGAAACAGGTTCGGCACGAGATGGATGGGCAGCAGGACCACCATGACGATGACCGAGGACCCGAGGATGCCTACGACGCGGTCACTGCGCAGGAAAGCGCCGATAGTTACGACGGCGACCGTTAGCGCGGCTCCGTACGTCAGCGACAGGTGATAAACAACTCCATACCCAACAGCCGAAGCCAGGACGACACACCCCAAGAGCGTGAAAACCCGCTCTTTCATCGAATACATAAAGGGAGTATCGCGCACCGCACGGGATTAAGCGCAACGTGCGATGATTCTCGGCATGGAGAAGTCACACCTGGGCCGTTCGATGAAGGCCCCGCGGCCGGCACGCCGCCGCCGCGATCTCGTCGCGCTGCTCGCCCTGGGATCGGTGTTCGTGTGGATGCTGCTCAGCTCCATCGGCGACGAAGTGCCGGCCGTCTTCTACTTCTGACTTAGCCCTATGGGGTCTTGAGTTCCTGGTATCGAGTAACGCCCTGATCGAAGTAGCGGCGTTCCAGGCCGCCCAACTGGTCGATCTCTTCCTGGATACCCTTCCGGGCTTCCTCGGTCTCGGCCGCCAACTGAAGGTCTTCGAGCTCGGTGATCGCGGCCGGGATTTCGGCCAGGTCGTAGGTGAAGTTGCGCATGTCGACTCCTTTGTCGGCCTCGATTGTGGTGCCTTCAAGGGTGACAGGTGGGACGCCCTTCTCGGGCGATACGAACCCTGCGGGGCCTGAATAATCGGTTAACTGTTCAACCTGGCGACACGGGGCATAACGTCCGAACTGTCCCCAGCCCGTTCGAGGCTGGGGACAAATCCGATCGTCAGTAAACCGTGCCAGTACGTCGCCGTGCGCGAGGTGCGCCCGTGGTCACCTCTGCCCAATAGCTCGGTGAGTGAAAGCGCTCAACGCCATCCAAGTCGGTCAGCTTGAGAACGCCGCTGTGCTCGTAGATTGTCGCGCTCGCATCTTCGTACGTGCTCTGACTCCCGTCAGTGAACGTGATCGTGATTTCGCCCTTGATGGTCCGGACTGTGTCAGCCAAGGCGGCATCGCCCCTTTCTGGTGGTTAGCCGGGCAGATGCCCGGGCCATAAGACAGAACCACACAGTCCGTGGAACCCATGTGGAAATCGGCACGTCTCATCTCCATGGACGACAACCTCCCCGAGATCGCACAGTGGGCGATCGCTGACGCGCTGTCAGAGATCCGCTGGGAGCTAGATCAGTCCGACCCCGGCACGTAGTGCAGCCCGTCGAGGTGGTTCTTCGGCGCCGAGGTCTCAGGGTCCTTGTAGATCGTGGCGTCACACTGGCGGCACGTCCAGGTGCGGCACGGCGGCTTGCGAGTGTTGCTCCATCCCACCAGCACCCGGCGCGGACCGAGCCGGTGACCGTTCGGACAACGCCGAGGTGGATTGCTGTCGGAGTACACAGAGCCCTCTCTGAGACTCCAACCTCCGCTCACCGAGCATACGACCCATGAACGACAGAACGCCCGAGCCATAAGTTAGATGGCTCGGGCGTTCTTTTGCGTTGGATGCAACCCCTTCCCAGAAGCGAACCCAACGCGACGACGACTGTAGATCAGCGGTCGGACATCACCGACGCCCATCCCTGATCTGGTAGGTCCGCGGCTTGGACAGTCCTGACGCGGTGGCGATCTGGGGTCCGGTGTGGCCGGCCTCGAACGCTGCCTTGACGGCCACCTCGAGCTGCTCGTCGAGCTGTGCGAGTTGCGCGGCCACCTCTTTGCGCTGATCTCTGATGGCTGCGACCTGGTCGATTGGCTCCATGAGAAAAATATAGCAGATTTACCCTGCTAGGGCTTGCGCCCACCAGGGGAAGCGCGCTATACTTTAATCACAAGGAAGAACGAAAACGAAAGGGAGACAATGACACTCACCATCAACTTCAAGGGCGAGGGAACCCACACCGAGAAGGTGCGGAACCTGGACCACGGACTCGACCGGGCCGAGATCCTGGCGGAAGAGATCGGGATGGTCAGCCGGTACAACCGGGACGGCACGGTCACCCTCCACGGTAAGGGCCTCGAGTTCGGCGGCTACGTGGCCTGAGGGCCTCGGCCCGGCCCTTCGGGGGGTCGGGCCTGCTGGCATGTGAATCACGTGTTGTCAGATGCGGCTACCCTCCCTGCCGCACCCGCGCCACACAGTTCTGTAGCGCGGACCCGTACTCATCGCCCGCGCTGATGTTCACGTCAAGCAGGTCCCGGCCGTCGGGCAGCACAGTGAACTCATTGGCCGAGCTGGACAGTGCGTACGGAACGTCATCCTTGATGACCCAGGTGTCCTGACTCGACTCCCGCTCGTCGCCCCGCATGATGTCGGCTCCGACGTAGACCAGACCACCCGGTGCCGTCAGAGACTGCAGGTTCGTCAGGCTCAGAGAGGAATCGATCAGACTGAACTCGATCATGCTGACGTACGCCTCCGCTGGGATCTCGCACGGCAACTGGGACATCGTCTGAGTCGACCGCGCGGCGGGTGGCGGTGGCGCAAATGTCGTCGGCGCCGGCAGTTGCGCCCTCGTGGTGGTGGTCGACGCCGCGGCCGGTTCATCGTCCTCGCCCGGCTCGAAGCCGGTGATCGCCGCGAACGAGATATAGAGGACCAGCGCCCCGAAGATTGCCGCGACCGCAATCAGCCACTTCTTGTTGCCTCCCCTGCCGCCGCTCGGGCCCGGGGGCGGTGCAAACTGAGCGGGGCGCGTGGCGCTCGTCCACTGCTGACCGTCCCACCACCGCAACTGATCTGGGACGCCTTCGGGGTCCGGGTGCCATCCTGGTTGAGAGCTGTTTGACATCAGCAGATGCTATGGGATGAATACCCGATTCGACATGTACCGTTTGCGACACACAGTTGAGGCGGGAGATCCGGTTCAGGTCAACCCGGTACGGACCTCGAACCTGGACCAGACCTTCGAGGGCTTCTACCGCCCGAACTGAGCTGGAGAGAAATTCGCGCCACGTACCTGCATGCGCGCGGGTTGCACATGGCGCGCACGGACGCCGGCGGCGCGAATTGTTGCTGAAGTGCCTCGGCCCCAGCGGACGGCACATCGCGCCACGACGGGGTTGACCTCGCCAGAAAGTCGCCGAGTAGAGACCAGATCGACAAATCTCGGCAAACCTTGCGCACTTCGGGCGAGGCGAGGTGGCCGACGCTCGGGGTCGGTGACTAGGCTCTGTCCCCATGGCCGGAGACATCGTCCCAATCGAACTCGGAATCACCGAGGGCAACACGTTCACCTTGTGGGCTCCGCGCTGGCGCGAGGGCGACGACGAGTGGGAGGCCTTCCTCGGTCTCGAAGAGGACCTGTACGGGTTCAGCTCCGTCGCAGAGCTCGTCGCGTTCATCCGCTCGGGTACCGACAACGATCTCGTCGAGCATCCCGCCTGGAACACCGTGGTCGGCCTCAAAGCGGACGAGCTCGAGCCGGCCGAGGGCAATTCCTACGACCTGATCGCGGTTCCTGAACTGGCCTCCGAAGATCCGACCCCCGAGGTGATCGCGAAGCTCGAGGACGTCCTGGAGATCGTCAGGATCATCGGCGAAGTCTGCGAACTCACCGCAATCACCAAGTTCTTCAACGGGAACCCCATCCTTGGCGCGGTCACCACGGGTACCCGCAACTTCGTCGGCAAAGATGGCGCGGAACTGTGGGAGCGCATCGGAACCCTCATCGACAAACGCTGGGACGACGTCATCGACGCCATAGATGCCGTCATCACGACCCCCGAGGTCGACTCGGAGGCCGTCTCGGTCGCCGAGGCCGAGATACTCGCGGCAGCGAGTGCCGAGGACGAAGACGAACCGGACGACGACGTCGAATTGGTCGAGGGTGACGACACCGTCGATGACGATGACGACGACACCGCTGACGAAGAAGACGATCTCGACGACGACGACGACGAGATAGACGAAGACGACTTCTGGGGTTCGGTCGGGATCGATCCGATTCAGATCATCACCAGCGCCGGCGAGTTCTTCTCACTGCGTTGCTATTTGGACGACGATCCGGTGTTCCTCGGCAAGAACGGGAAGATCTTCGTCTTCGGGTCGAAGCGTGCTCTCGAGCGTTTCTTGGCCGACGAAAACGAGCACGACCTGTCGGCCGTCAGCACGTTCGAGGAGATCCAGATCGCAGCGACCGACGGATCGCTGGAGATCGACGTCTACGACGACAACGTGTACGTGCTGCCGGGCCTGACCGACGACATCGCCGACGGCCCGCGTCGCATCGACCGGCGTCAGCTCGAACTCGCGGTTGAATTGCTCACGGATGCTGCTGATTTCGCCGACGACGATTCGGTCGCCGAGGCGCTGGGATCGACCACGCCGCTGGGGTGGTTCGTGAATTACGCGCTCAACCCCGACCCGAAGCGGATGGCTCCGAGCGCGCCGTTCGACAATGAGTCCGAGGCTTGGCGCGCGCTCGAGCACGAATTCGAGACCCGGCTCGAGAAGAAACGCGACTAGGGCACGCTCGGCGGATCAACCGATGAGCACCGCGTAACCGGGCTTGATGACGTCGTCGATGATCGCGAGCCGCTCGTCGAAGTGGATGAAGGCGGACTTCATCGCGTTCACCGTGAACCGCTCGAGGTCTGACCATCCGTACCCGAACTGGTCGACGAGCACCTTGCACTCACGACTCATGGTCGTGTCGCCCATCAGTCGGTTGTCGGTGTTGACCGTGACGCGAAAGCGCAGTCGGGCAAGCACGTTGAACGGATGCTCGGCCAGACTCGGGACCGCTCCCGTCTGCACATTCGAGCTGGGGCAGAGTTCCAACGGGATCCGCTTGTCCCGCACGTAATTCGCCACATCGCCGAGCTTTGCGTCCGGGAATGACGCGGCCGCGGGATCCGCGCCGACGGGTAGCGTGATGTCCTCGATGACCCGGACACCGTGACCGAGCCGATCCGTCCCACAGAAGCTGATCGCCTCGTGGATCGACGGCAACCCGAACGCCTCCCCCGCGTGGATCGTGAACGGCGCGTTGTTCGCCCGCATGTACTCGAAGGCGTCGAGGTGTCGGCTGGGCGGGTAGCCGGCTTCGGCTCCCGCAATGTCGAACCCCACGACCCCGCGATGGCGGAACCGCACCGCCAGTTCGGCGATTTCGCGGGAGCGGGCCGCGTGCCGCATCGCGGTCACCAGCGTGCGCACCTGTATCTGCCGTCCCCGGTCCGCAGCCTGCGCGGTACCATCCTCGAACCCGCGCAGTACTGCCTCGACCACCTCGTCGAGGGTCAGCCCGTCCTCGAGATGCTGCTCGGGCGCGAAGCGCACCTCGGCGTACACCACCCCGTCGTCGGCGAGATCTTCGGCGCACTCACGGGCCACCCGCTCCAGGGAGGAGGCCGTCTGCATGACCGCCACCGTGTGTTTGAACGTCTCCAGGTAGCGGACGAGAGAACCGCTGTCGGCCGCCTCCCGGAACCAGGCGCCCACGGCGGCAACGTCATCGGCTGGTAGCTCCTCGTACCCGATCGCCTCCGCCAGCTCGAGCACGGTCTGTGGACGTAATCCGCCGTCGAGGTGGTCGTGGAGAAGAACCTTGGGAGCGAGTGCGATGGACGGAAGATCCAGCGGCGACGTTGTCATGCCTCGACCGTAACGCGATCGATCACCCGCGACAGGGTCTGCGGCGGTGTTGACCCGATCACGGTCGAACCTGCGAGCGCGGCCCGTGCCGCGCCGAATCTCTCGGGCGTGGCGGTGTACATCGTGAACAGCGGATCGCCGGCCTTCACGCGATCGCCCGAACGCACGTGCAGTCGCACCCCGGCCTCGGCCTGAACCGACTCACCCTGCCGTGCCCGCCCCGCACCGAGCCGCCAGGCGGCGCGGCCCACCGCCATCGCGTCGATCGACTCGATCACGCCTGCCGACTCGGCAGAGATCGTCTCGGAGTGGTCGGCCTGCTGCAGTGCCGCCTTCGGATCGCCGCCCTGCCCCCGGACCATCGCTTCCCACACATCCATGGCCCTTCCATTGCGCAGGTTGTCGGCCACGTCGACGCCGGTCATCCCGGCAGCAGCCAGCATCTCCGTTGCCAACGACACAGTCAGCTCCACCACATCGGGTGGTCCGCCACCGGAGAGCACCTCCAGCGACTCGGCGACCTCGAGCGCATTTCCGGCAGTCATCCCCAGCGGCTCCCACATTGCCGTCAGCAGGGCTGACGTCCGAACTCCCGCCTCATTGCCCAGTTCGACCATGATCTCGGCCAGCTCGCGGGCATCCGCCTCCGATTTCATGAAGGCACCGGCACCGACCTTGACGTCGAGCACCAGGGCCTGCGTGCCCTCGGCGATCTTCTTGCTCATGATCGAACTCGCGATCAACGGGATCGATTCGACGGTTCCGGTCACGTCGCGCAGCGCATACAGCTTCTTGTCCGCGGGTGCCAGCGAGGCCCCCGCTGCGCACACGACCGCACCCACGGATTGCAGCTGCGCCACGATCTCGTCGTAGCTCAGGTCGCTGCGCCACCCGGGGATCGCCTCGAGTTTGTCGAGAGTGCCTCCTGTGTGACCCAGACCACGTCCGGACAGTTGAGGCACCGCGATCCCGTAGGAAGCGACCAACGGGGCGAGCGGGAGGGTGATCTTGTCCCCGACTCCGCCCGTCGAATGTTTGTCGACGGTCGTGAGCGGTTGGCCCGCGCGGCGCAGACCGGTGAAGTCCATCTGCTGACCCGAGTTCGTCATGGCGGCGGTCCATCGCGAGATCTCCCGACGGTTCATGCCCCGCAACAGGATCGCCATCGCCAGCGCCGACATCTGCTCGTCGTGCACCTCCCCCGCGGTGAACCCCTCGATCACCCAGTCGATCTGGGCATCACTGAGGGCACCGCCGTCACGTTTGGTCGCAATCACCGAGACAGTGTCGAAACTTTCAGCCACGGTGCCCACCCCCGGACGCAAGCCGCCCCGCCTCGAGGTCGGCGGGCCCGAACGAGTCGGGCAGCAGTTGCCCCAGAGGCCGCGGACCGGCGCCGTGGTCGATCAACATCTCGGTACCTCCGTGCTCGAGAAGTACCTGTCGACAGCGCCCACACGGCATCAGGATTTCGCCGCGACTGTCGGTGCACGAGAGCGCGAGCAGGCGTCCACCACCGGAGACGTGCAGGTTGCCTGCCAGCGTGCACTCCGCGCAGAGCCCTAAACCATATGAGACATTTTCCACATTGCAACCCGTCACGAAACGCCCATCGTCGACTAGGGCGGCGGCACCGACCGGGTAGTCGGAGTACGGCGCATAGGCACCCCGCATGGCTTCTAAAGCTCTGGTGCGCAACAGTTTCCAGTCAACATCAGGGGCCATGCGATGACCCTACCGGTACACCAGCCGACCCGCACGAGGACCGCACCTGACATCGAAACAATGGTAAGGCAACCCTAAATCGAGATGCCTTGCAGCTCAGTTCGACTCGGGCAGGATTCCACGCTGGTTCAGCTTGGGTTTATGGTTTGTTTCGTGGGTCCACGATCGAGCAGCCGGAACCGCGCTCGACGCATCCATCAACGATGTTGGAGGCCAATTTCTCGATGAGCATTCCTACAGAGACCGCGCCCGCGCCGGTGCGCAAACGTTCCCTGTATCGGGGTGACCCAGGCATGTGGTCCTGGGTACTGCACCGGATCACCGGTGTCTCGATTTTCTTCTTCCTCTTTGTACACGTGCTCGACACGGCCGTGATCCGTATCGATCCGGACAAGTACTCGGAGATCATCGAGACGTACAAGAACCCGGTCATCGGCCTGATGGAGATCGGACTGGTGGCGTGTGTGCTGTACCACGCACTCAACGGTGTTCGGATCATCCTGGTCGACTTCTGGTCCAAGGGACCCAAGTACCAGCGTCAGATGCTGTGGACCATCCTGACCCTGTTCGCGATCCTCTTCGGCGCGGCAGCGATACGCCTGCTGCAACTTATCGTGGAACACCTTTAGGAGGCGCCGCAGATGACCACTCCGAACAGCCCCATCCTCGCGAAAGTCGTGGGCACCGACCACGACCGTCCGGCCAGCCTCGACAACCCCCGTTCCCCGCGGCGGGCCAAGGGCGGCAACTTCGAGAAGAACGCCTGGCTTTTCATGCGCTTCTCGGGTCTGGCCTTGATCATCCTGACCATCGGCCACATGTTCATCATGCTGGCCTGGGACGACGGCGTGCACCGGATCGACGCATCCTTCGTGGCCGCACGATGGAAAGACCCCTTCTGGCAGGTCTGGGACATCAGCATGCTGTGGCTTGCCCAGCTGCACGGTGGCAACGGTGTACGCACCGTGATCGCCGACTACTCCCGTAAGGACTCGACGCGTTTCTGGCTGAACGTGCTCCTGGCCCTGTCGATGATCCTGGTGCTGCTCACCGGCACCTACGCCCTGCTCACCTTCGACGTCAACAGCGTCTGATCCGGCCCTGGAAACGGAGCAAGTACACATGCAGGAACATCGTTACGACGTGGTGATCATCGGCGCAGGCGGCGCCGGGATGCGAGCGGCCATCGAAGCAGGCCCCCGGACCCGTACCGCGGTGCTGACCAAGCTCTACCCCACGCGTAGCCACACCGGTGCTGCGCAGGGCGGTATGTGCGCCGCACTTGCGAACGTCGAAGAAGACAACTGGGAATGGCACACCTTCGACACGGTCAAGGGTGGCGACTACCTCGCCGACCAGGACGCCGTGGAGATCATGGCGAAAGAGGCCATCGACGCCGTACTCGACCTCGAGAAGATGGGGCTGCCGTTCAACCGCACCCCCGAGGGCAAGATCGACCAGCGTCGCTTCGGTGGTCACACCCGTGACCACGGCAAGAGCCCGGTCCGTCGCGCCTGCTACGCGGCAGACCGTACCGGCCACATGATCCTGCAGACGCTCTACCAGAACTGCGTCAAGCACGACGTCGAGTTCTTCAACGAGTTCTACGCGCTCGACATCTGCCTCACGGAGAACTCCGAAGGCGAGAAGGTTGCCACCGGTGTGGTGGCCTACGAGCTGGCCACTGGTGAGATCCACGTCTTCCACGCCAAGTCGATCGTCTTCGCGACCGGCGGCTCGGGACGTATGTACAAGACGACTTCCAACGCCCACACGCTCACCGGTGACGGCATGGGAATCGTCTTCCGCAAGGGACTCCCCCTCGAGGACATGGAGTTCCACCAGTTCCACCCGACGGGCCTTGCCGGCCTCGGCATCCTGATCTCCGAAGCAGTGCGTGGTGAGGGCGGAATCCTCCGCAACGTGGACGGCGAACGGTTCATGGAGCGATACGCCCCGACCATCAAGGACCTTGCTCCTCGTGACATCGTCGCGCGGTCCATGGTCCTCGAGGTGCTCGAGGGGCGCGGCGCAGGTCCGAACAAGGATTACGTCTACATCGACGTGACGCACCTCGGCGAAGAAGTTCTCAACGAGAAGCTCCCCGACATCACCGAGTTCGCCCGCACCTACCTCGGCGTCGACCCGGTGACCGAATACGTGCCGGTGTTCCCGACGTGCCACTACGTCATGGGCGGCATCCCCACCAAGATCAATGGTGAGGTCTTGGCCAACAACGACGAGGTCGTCCACGGCCTGTACGCCGCGGGCGAGTGCGCGTGCGTCTCGGTGCACGGCGCCAACCGACTCGGCACCAACTCGCTCCTCGACATCAACGTGTTCGGTCGTCGGGCAGGTATCGCCGCCGCCGAGTACGCGTTGGCAAACGAGTTCACCGAGCTCCCCGAGGCGCCGACCAAGATGGTCGACGAATGGCTCGAGCTGGTCCTGTCCGAGCACGGACACGAGCGGGTCGCGGACATCCGCACCGAGCTGCAGGCCTCGATGGACGCGAACGCTTCGGTGTTCCGTACCGAGGAGACACTGAAGCAGGCCCTGACCGACATCCACGGATTCAAGGAGCGGTACAGCTCCATCCGCGTCCACGACAAGGGCAAGCGCTTCAACAGCGACCTCCTCGAGGCCATCGAACTGGGTTTCTTGCTCGAGATGGCCGAGGTCACCGTGGTCGGCGCGCTCAACCGCAAAGAATCCCGCGGCGGGCACGCACGCGAGGACTACCCGGACCGCGACGACACCAATTACATGCGGCACACGATGGCCTACAAGAAGGGCGACGCCCTTCTGTCGGACATCGAATTGGACTACAAGCCCGTGGTCCAGACCCGCTACGAGCCGATGGAGCGGAAGTACTGATGACTGCCACCACCGATATCGCCGACGCACGCCACGACGATCCGCCGTTGCCCCCGGTTCCCGACGAGGCGACCATGGTCACGCTCAAGATCAGCCGGTTCAACCCGGAAGATCCTGACGCACAGGGTTTCGAGAGCTTCCGCGTGCCGGCGCTGCAGACCGACCGGCTGCTGAACCTGCTCCATTACGTCAAGGGCTACCTGGACGGCACCCTGACCTTCCGTCGGTCCTGCGCACACGGGGTCTGCGGTTCCGATGCCATGCGGATCAACGGCGTCAACCGGCTCGCCTGCAAGCTGCTCATGAAAGACATGCTGCCCAAGGACAAGTCGAAAGAGATCACCATCACCATCGAACCCATCAAGGGTCTTCCGGTGGAGAAGGATCTCGTGGTGAACATGGAACCGTTCTTCGACGCGTACCGCGCCGTCAAGCCGTTCCTCATGACCAGCGGCAACGAGCCGACCCGTGAGCGGATCCAGAGCCAGACGGACCGTGCACGTTTCGACGACACCACCAAGTGCATTCTCTGCGCATGCTGCACCACGAGCTGCCCGGTGTACTGGAACGAAGGAAGCTACTTCGGTCCGGCCGCCATCGTCAACGCTCATCGCTTCATCTTCGACAGCCGTGACGAAGGTGCCGCTGAGCGACTGGACATCCTCAACGAGGTCGACGGTGTGTGGCGCTGCCGCACCACGTTCAACTGCACCGACGCCTGCCCCCGCGGCATCCAGGTCACGCAGGCAATCCAGGAAGTCAAGCGCGCATTGATGTTTGCTCGCTGAGCACTCTCTCGCCTCAAGCACATGGCCGTCGCCCCACCGGTGGCGGCCATGGTGCTGTTCGGATGCGCTAAGCCACCGCAGGACCGATCCGCGCTAGCCTCTGGCACATGGGAATCGGCAGACTCAGCGCGCTGTTCGGACTGGTGCTCGCGGCCGTTCTGACAGGATGCAGCTCGAGTTCGCCGGGCGCACCGACCGCCGAACCTGCCCCACTTCCGCCCGATCAGATCGTCTTCACGGTGAGCTCTGGACCCGGCTACAGCCCCACGATCATGTTCCCTCTCCAGTCCCCGGCGATCGCGATCTATGGCGACGGACGCATCCTGCAGATGGGTCCGCGAGAGAACTACGACTTGCCCGGCGACTACTCCGTGACCACCGTCGACCCCGCCGCGGTGGCCCGATTCGTCGGCGACGCCGAGGCAGGCGGACTCATCTCGGAGTCGACCGACGCCGGTCATCCGCAGATCACCGATCACGGCAACACGACGTTCACCCTGCACGGAGAAGGCGAACAGTCGACGCTGAGCGTCTACGCCTACAGCTCCGACTTCGACGGAGGGCTCACCGACGACCAGAAGATGGTGCGCGCGCGCCTGCGCGATCTGGTCGACGGCGCGCGCAGCCTCGCCGACGGTCATCCATCGACGGACTTCATCCCGGAACAGGTCGGGGTCTTCGAGCTCGACACCGGCGGCGACCCACCCGCCACAACACGCTGGCCCGGACCCGCCCCTGCCGGGTTCCTCACCGGGAGATCGAAGATCTACGGCGTCGAGCGCTGCGGAGTCCTACGCGGACCCGACGCCGCGCAGGTGTACTGGGCGGCACTGACCAATCGCGGGGCCGATTGGCTCATCGACGGCGCCACGAGAATCCTCGTCGTCAATCCGCTGCCGGTGGGGACGGTGTCGTGCGACGCGGCGGCCTAGCACTCAGTAGTGGTAGGTGTCCGACGGCGCGGGCATGTGATCCGGGTCGTCGTACTCCTCGTTGAACTCGATGCCGTAGGCACGGGCGAGGTCGAGAATCTTGGTGCCTCGCGCGATCCTGGGCAGGTCGGACCCGTTGCGGATCTGTCCCCCGTCCTTCTCGTACTCGGCGAAGAACTCCAGCGCCCACGCGATCTCCTCGTGCGAGGGTGAGAGACCCTCGTTCACCGCCGCGCACTGATCCGGGGTGAGGCAGATTTTGCCCGTCATCCCGAACTCGGCGCTCACTGCGGTGGCCTCGCTCAGCTTGAGGGCCGAAGAGCCCACCGTCGGACCGTCGATCGCGCTGGGCAGGTGTGCCGCCTTGGCGGCGATGGTGAACCGGGAGCGGGCGTAGGCGAGGGTGGCGGGCTGATCGCCGAAGCCGGTATCACGGCGGAAGTCACCGATACCGAACGCCAGTCGGAAAGTCCCCTTTGCCGACGCGATTTCGCTGATCCGCTCGAGACCGCGTGCCGTCTCGACGAGCGCAACGATCGGCACCCCGGGCAGCCGCTTCGCAGTCTCGGTGACGTGATCGACCGATTCGACCATCGCCAGCATCACACCACCGAGCTTGACCTGACTCAGTGCCGTCAGGTCGTCGGCCCACCACTGCGTTCCGAATCCGTTGACACGCACCCAATCACGATTTCCCGCAGCAATCCAGCGGACGACGTTGTCGCGGGCGACAAGCTTGTCTTTGGGCGCAACCGCGTCCTCGATGTCGAGGACGACGATATCTGCGCGCGAGTTCGCTGCACCCTGAAATCGGTCGTACTGCAGTCCGTTGACGAGTAGCCAACTCCGCGCGAGCACCGGGTCGATTCGAGATCCGATGTCGTCCGGGTCGAGTGCGCTGACTGAATTCTGCGAAGGATTCACAACAGAGCATGATCCTCTATCGGCGATCGCCGGGGCAAAGTGCACCGTTAAACGGACCGGAGTACTGTTTAGGGCGACTCGTTAGGAGAACACATCAGATGACAAATACCCGTAGCCGCTCCACCCTCGACGTCGGACTTCTCGCACTTCGCGTGGGCGTCGGCGGCACCCTGTTCGCTCACGGCACCCAGAAACTGTTCGGCTGGTTCGGAGGCCACGGCCTCGATGCCACCGCAGGAGCCTTCGACGGAATGGGCTTCAAGCCCGCCAAACCGTCCGCAGCACTGGCCGGCATCAGCGAGGCCGGCGGAGCCCTTCTGGTCGCAGGCGCCGGAACACCGTTCGCTGCCGCCGGCGCGGTCGGCGCCATGGTGGGTGCCGCTTCGGTGCACAAACCAGCAGGGTTCTTCGCCACCTCTGGCGGCTACGAATACCCCGCGATACTCGGACTCGCATCAGCCGCCCTGGCCCTGACCGGCCCGGGTAAATACTCCGTGGACGCGGCCCTCGGTCATCGCTTCACCGGCAGCAAGGTGGCCGTGGGTGCGCTTGCCGCGGCAGGCGCAGGCGCCGGCTTCGTCGTCGCGCGTCGGCAGAAAGCCGTTGCCGCGGCAGCAGCTGCCGCACCTGCCGAGTAGGCGCTCGCCCACTTCTTCGCATCCGCTCCGCTTCCGTGGTTCATCCCGTCAGGGTCTCGGAAGCGGAGCGGATTGTCATATGCGGACCTGTTGGGCGTCACGTCGAGGTCAGTCCGAGAATCAACTGGCAAGGGCGACCCTCAGGTGGGACCGTATTAGTTGCGCGGCCTCACAAGACGGTGGCGCGGAGGCCAGCCGCCCGCCAATCACGGCGTTCACCGGCGTGCTCACGACTGATTTAGTCGCCGTGTTACTGAAATGGAAACAAATCCGTCGTTATCGAGCGCCTACACTGCTGAAAACGTACGGTGAGCTAGTTGATCCCCTCACCGTCCGGAGACACCCATGGCCATTTCGGATCCGCCAGTTTTTGAAGTTCCCGACAAAGGCCTGCGCTCAGGCTCCCTAGGACTCGTCGGCAACGTCGTCATCGGCCTTTCGGCCGTCGCACCTGCCTACAGCCTCGCCGCGACCCTGGGTTTCGTGGTCGCCGCCGTGCACGAAAAAGCCCCGGCCATGTTCATCCTCGCGTTCATCCCGATGCTTCTCATCGCGTTCGCCTATCGCGAACTGGGCGAGGACACCCCTGACTGCGGCACCACTTTCACCTGGGGAACCAAGGCATTCGGACCATGGATCGGCTGGATCGGCGGCTGGGGACTCGCCGTATCCGCGATCATCGTGCTCGCAAATGTCGCCGAGATCGCCGGCGTCTACCTCCTGCGTTTCCTGGGCCTGGACTCCTGGGCCGAGAACATCTGGATCAAGGTGGGCCTCGGGTGCATTCTGATCGTGATGATGACGTGGGTCAGCATCCGCGGCATCCTCATCAGCGAACGAATGCAGAACGTCCTGATCGTCGTCCAGTTCGGCGTTCTGATCGTCGCCAGCGTGATCGCCCTGTTCAAAGTCGGATTCGACAAGGCCGGCCCGCAGGCCATCAACCCCAGCCTCAGCTGGATCTGGCCGAGCGGCCTGACCGCTTCCTCGATCGCCGAGGCGGTGATCCTGTGCATCTTCATCTACTGGGGCTGGGACGCATGTCTCGCCGTCGGCGAAGAGACCAAGGACTCCGCCAAGACACCCGGTCGCGCCGCGGTCATCACCACAATCATCCTCGTGTGCACCTACGTACTCGTCGCCTACGCGATCCAGTCGTTCGCCGGCTTCGGTGAAGAGGGAATCGGATTGAACAATCCCGACAACGCCGACGACGTCCTGACAATCCTCGGCGATCCCGTGGCCGGTTCGATCATGGCTTCCCTGCTCCTGCTGACCGTCTCCGTTTCGGCGCTGTCGTCGACACAATCGACGATCCTGCCGACTGCCCGCGGAACGCTGTCCATGGCGGTCTACGGAGCCATCCCGAAGCGGTTTTCCAAGGTTCATCCGCGATACATGACCCCCGCCTTCGGCACCGCGGTCATGGGCGCCTCGGCACTGATGTTCTATCTCGTGCTGTCCCTGGTCAGCGAAGACACCCTCGGTGACTCCATCTCCTCTCTCGGCTTGGCAGTCGCCTTCTACTACGGCATCACCGCCTACGCCTGCGTCTGGTACTTCCGTCGAACGCTCTTCACCTCGGCCCGAAACCTGTTCTTCCGCGGGGTCTTCCCGCTGATCGGCGCACTGGCGATGACATGGGCGTTCTTCCAGAGCGCCATCGACATGTACGCGACCGACTACGGCTCCACCTCGATCGCCGGCGTCGGCGGCGTGTTCATCATGGGCGTCGGCATGCTCGTCCTCGGCATCCCCCTGATGCTGCTGTGCTTCGCCTTCGGTCCCAAGGACTTCTGGAAGGGCAAGACCCTCAACGCCAACACCGAGGTCAAGGTGCCCGATGTCTACTGATTTCGCCCCGAGACCGCTCACCACCAGGGCTTCGACGAAAGCGAGCACCAACTCATGAGGCTGACCGTGGGATATCTCTACACCGACACCGGCGACGACGGGGTGAACCTGGCCATCGCGATCGCGAAGGCGACGGGGGCCGCCATCGACCTGGTGTGTGTCGTCCGCGCCACGGAACCCGACGGCTCCCCGGGCCGGGCCGGCTACGAGGCGGCTCTGGTGAACAAGGCCGAACAATGGCTCGACGAGGTCGCCGCCGACATCCCTGATGGCATCGAGGTCGCTCTGCACACCCCGGTCGCGGAATCGTTCCCCCAGTGCCTGATCGATTTCGCCGTCTCGAGCAAGGCGGCCATGATCGTGGTGGGCGGCACCAGCGATGGGATCCTCGGTAAACACACCCTGGGCACCATCTCCTCTGCGCTCACCCATGCTTCTCCGGTACCGGTCGCACTGGCGCCACGTGGCTACAGTCGCGTCGACATCCCGGCGATCAGCACATTGACGGTTGCGGTGCCCACCACCGAGTCGAAGGACAGTCCCCTGCCGTTCGCGCTGACGCTCGCGAGAGAGGGTGGCCTGAACCTGAGACTGCTGTCGCTGGTCTCGCACGACGAGATCGCCACCGACGATGACGAATCGCTCGAGGTCCGTGCTCGTCACGTCGCTGCTGCGGAGGCAAACCTCAAAGTCGCCGAACAGACCTGTGGTGGACCCGCGGGCATCGAATCGCTGGTCGCCGACGGCGACACCCTCGAGGCTGCTCTCGACGAACTGCACTGGGGTCCGGGCGACGTGGTGGTCATCGGTTCGGGACGACTCGCTCCCCCACGCCGCGCCTTCCTCGGTTCGACCTCGGCACGCATCCTCAAGAACACCGACGCACCGATCATCGTCGTCCCCAAGGACTTCACACCCTGACCCGCGACTGCCGATCTTGGTGTCAGGAATCGAAGCCGATGCCCGCGGCGTCCATGGCCTTGAGCCAGACGCCGCGTTTGCCCTTGTTCCGGTCGGCACGGGCGAACTGGTGCCGGGTGACGGTGATACCGAACCACCGGAGCGGCTCGGGCGGGAACGGAATCGGCTTGGACTGCACCATCTTGAGCCGGGTGCGTTCGGTGTCGAGGCCATCGACGAGATCGAGGGCCGTCCGGGCCCCGAAATGCGAGGCGCCGACACCGAGTCCGGTGAACCCCAGGACCGACACCGCCTTGCCGCCCATGCTCAC
Source organism: Williamsia soli (assembly GCF_017377795.1). Taxonomy (GTDB): domain Bacteria; phylum Actinomycetota; class Actinomycetes; order Mycobacteriales; family Mycobacteriaceae; genus Williamsia; species Williamsia soli. The sequence continues at coordinate 157,012 of NZ_JAFRDR010000008.1, forward strand.
GTCCCAGAAGTTGTTGAATCGCGAGCACGTGTCGATGATCCCGCCCCATGTGTGCGATGCCTTGATGCCCTCGAGTTGTGGAAACACCTGCAACAGGTGCTCTGCGAGCAACCCGAACTCACTCGGGCGTTGCGCCCGACGCGGGTCGGTGTCGCCGCCGTAGTGATACACAGCGTCCCATCCGCCGAACAGGATGCGGTCGTCGGCCGTGAGGCGGAAGTAGTGGAATCGATTACCTGAATCTGCGAGGCCCTGTCGACCGGACCAGCCGATGGACGCCAACTGCTTCTCGGTCAGCGGCTCGGTCATCAGCGCGTAGTCCCAGACCGGCACCATCAGGTATCGCAGTTTACGGCGCAAGGGTTTCGACGCCGCTGTCGCGATGACGACCTTCGCGGTGTCGACGCTTCCGTATCCGGTTCTCAGGTGTACCCGGTCGCCGACGGACGCGATCGCCGTCACCTCGCTGTGCTCGTGCACGCGCACCCCGAGCCGCTCCGCCGCCGCGGCAAGGCCCCAGGCGAGTTTCGCCGGGTCGATCATCATCACGTCGGGGTCGTACACGGCGCCGTGGGCCATCGGGCTCGACACATGCTGGGCGACTTCGGCTGCATCCAGGAACCGGAGCGGCTGACCGAAACGCTTGCCCTCTGCGACAGCCTCTTCGAGGTCTGGCACCTGCCACTCGAAGCTCGCCAGATCGAGTTCTCCGGTCCGCTCGACATCGGCGTCGATTCCGAGTCGGGCGATGGCCGTACGGATCTCCTCGAGCGTGGCCACTCCCATGCGGAGCAGTTCGGGAAGTTCATCGGCGTAGCGATCGATTCCGTTCGACAGACCGTGAGTCAGACTCGCAGAACAGAACCCGCCGTTCCGGCCGGAGGCGCCTTCTGCGATGCGATCGCCCTCGAGCAACATCACCGAACGCGCCGGGTCCGCTTCGGCAGCCTGTACCGCGGTCCACAAACCGGTGAAGCCGCCGCCGACGACGACGAGGTCGGCACTCGCCTGCCCCGCCAACCGCGGTCGGGGCGCAGGGCGCTCCGGCCGGTCGAGCCAATACGGTGCCGGCGTGGCGCCTGAGACCATCGCCGTGCCGCGGGCGGTCGGCGCCTCCGCCCACGCATCGGACCCATCTAACGAGGCAGCGTGAAAATTGTTCGGTGCCATGGCTTGTGAGGTACTCCTGTGATGTCACTCATCACGTGTTTGATGGTGAGGTACTCGTCGAGCGAATAGGTGGACATGTCCTTGCCGAAGCCCGATGCGCCGACACCACCGTGCGGCATCTCGCTGATGATCGGGATGTGATCGTTGATCCACACGCAGCCGGCGTGGATCTCCCGGCTCGCTCGCTGCGCCCGGTACAGATCCCTGGTCCAGGCCGAGGCGGCCAGGCCGTAGACGGTGTCGTTCGCCCGGCGCACGCCGTCATCGTCATCATCGAATGGACTGACGGTGAGCACCGGACCGAAGATCTCGTCGCGATACACCTCGGCGTCCTCGGGCACGTCGGCAAGCAGGGTCGGTGGGTAATACGCACCGGGCCCGTCGGGCACGGAACCGCCCGTCACCACCCGGATTCCCGCGTCGCGGGCGCGGTCGACCATCGCGGACACCTTGTCGCGGTGCGGGGACGAGATGAGCGGCCCCATGTCGGTGGCCGGATCGGTCGGATCTCCCACCACGACCTTGCTCATCAACTCGCCGACACCGGCGACGAAATCGTCGTAAAGCGGCCTGGCCACGATCGCCCTGGTCGCCGCCGTGCAGTCCTGGCCGGAGTTGATCAGCGCTCCGGCCACAGCCCCATGGATCGACGCTTCCAGATCAGCGTCATCGAACACCAGAAACGGTGCCTTACCACCCAATTCGAGCTGAACGCGAGTTCCGTTGACGGCCGCCTGCGACATCACCTGCCGTCCGACCCCGGTGGATCCGGTGAACGTCACGACGTCGACGCCGCGGTGTCCCGCGATCGAGGCGCCGACCTCGGCGCCCGTTCCGGTCAACACATTGAACACCCCGTCCGGCAGACCCGCTTCGGTGGCCAGACGGGCCAAGGTCAGTGTGGTCAGCGGTGTCAGTTCAGCGGGCTTGAGCACCACGCTGCAGCCGGCGGCCAAGGCCGGCATGACCTTCCACACCGCCATTTGCAGCGGGTAATTCCACGGGGTGATCGATCCGACGACCCCCACGGGTTCACGCCTGATCGACGAGGTGTGGTCGCCGGAATACTCAGCGCTGGCCTTGCCCTCGAGATTGCGCGCCAGGCCGGCGAAGAACTCGGTGTTGTCGACGCACCCCGGCACATCGAACTCGTTCGCCAGCCGGATCGGCTTACCCGTCTGGCTCACCTCTTCGTCCGCCAGTTGCGCTGAGGCAGCGGCCATCCCAGCGGCGAGTTTCGCAAGCACAGCGCTGCGCTCGGCCGGGGTCGCGCCTGCCCATTCGCCGAGCGCTGCGCGGGCCGTGGTCACCGCGGTGTCGACGTCTACAGCGGTCGCGAGTGCCGTGGTCGCGACGACACCGCCGGTGGCAGGGTTGATCACCTGGTGGTCCGGACCGGTACCGACGAGATCGCCACCGCCGACCCATCCAGCGGCGAATGTCGGGTTGTTGCTCATCGTCTGTCCTCGCGGGCCTCGTCGAACGGGTGGGCTGTCATCTTCTGAACTGTCGGCCAGAGTACGCAGCGACTGCTGATTCCGCGAGCCAAACGGCCTACAAGCGACTAAATCGTCAGTTTGTATTGCGGAATTGTGCGGAATCCGTAACGATGACGGTGCAACGATCGAACCTGACCGCGCATCGACAAGAATCGGGGCCATGACCGATCAGCAACCGATAGTCCTTGACGACATCTCCAAGCAGATCATCGAGGAGCTGCAGGCCGACGGCCGGCGCTCGTACGCCTCGGTGGGCAAGGCGGTGGGCCTGTCGGAAGCAGCAGTGCGCAACCGGGTTCAACGACTCAGCGATGCAGGCGTCATGCAGATCGTGGCGGTGACCGATCCGATGCAGGTGGGCTTCGCCCGCCAGGCGATGATCGGGATCCGCTGCACCGGCGACACCGGCGAATTGGCGGAAGCCCTCGCGCAGGTCAAGGAGATCGACTACGTGGTGCTCACGGCCGGCTCGTTCGACGTGGTGATCGAGGTGGTCTGTGAAAACGACGAGCACCTGCTCGAAGTATTGAACAAAAAGGTTCGATCGCAGCCCGGAGTGACCGGAACCGAAACCCTGGTCTATCTGAAATTGGTCAAACAACAATACAATTGGGGAACCCGATGACCGCTCTCGAATCCGAGACCACCAGCCTTGGCGCCCGCTCGGCACGTCACCTGTGGGGACATTTCTCGCGACACGGCGACCAGACCACACCGCCGGTGATCACCCGCGGCGAAGGCGCCAGGATCTTCGACGACCGCGGTCGCAGTTATCTCGACGGATTGTCAGGCCTGTTCGTCGTCCAGGCCGGTCACGGGCGCGACGAACTCGCCGAGGCCGCAGCCAAGCAGGCCAAGGAGCTCGCATTCTTTCCCCTGTGGTCTTACGCGACGCCGCCCGCCATCGAACTCGCCGAACGCCTCGCGGCCTACGCTCCCGGAGATCTGAACCGGGTATTCTTCACCACTGGCGGTGGTGAAGCCGTCGAGAGTGCCTGGAAGCTCGCCAAACAATACTTCAAACTGACCGGCAAACCCGGCAAGCACAAGGTGATCTCGCGATCCATCGCCTACCACGGCACCCCACAGGGCGCCCTCGCCATCACCGGCATCCCCGCGCTCAAAGAGGCTTTCGAGCCGCTGACGCCGGGCGCCTTCCGCGTTCCCAACACCAACATCTACCGCGCCACCGAATACGCCGACGACCCCAAGGCCTATGGGCGCTGGGCTGCGGACCGGATCGCCGAAGCCATCGAGTTCGAAGGCCCCGACACCGTCGCCGCAGTGTTCCTCGAGCCCGTCCAGAACGCCGGCGGCTGCTTCCCGCCGCCGCCCGGCTACTTCGAACGGGTCCGCGAGATCTGCGACCAGTACAACGTCCTGCTCGTCTCCGACGAGGTGATCTGTGCGTTCGGTCGAATCGGCTCGATGTTCGCGTGCGACGATTTCGACTACATTCCCGACATCATCACCTGCGCCAAGGGTATGACCTCGGGCTACTCGCCGATCGGCGCGATGATCGCCTCCGACCGCCTGTTCGAGCCGTTCAACGACAACACCACTTCCTTCGCCCACGGCTACACCTTCGGCGGGCACCCGGTGTCGGCTGCGGTGGCCCTGGCGAATCTCGACATCTTCGAACGCGAAGGACTTAGCAGCCGGGTCAAGGAACTCGCTCCGGACTTCCGGTCGACCCTGGAGCGACTGAACGATCTGCCGATCGTCGGTGACGTACGCGGCGAAGGCTACTTCTACGGGATCGAATTGGTGAAGGACAAGGCGACCAAGGAGACCTTCTCCCCCGACGAGTCCGAACGGGTACTGCGCGGATTCCTCTCGACGGCACTGTTCGACGCGGGCCTCTATTGCCGCGCCGACGACCGCGGCGACCCCGTCGTCCAGCTTGCTCCACCCCTCATCTGCGGCCAGGCCGAGTTCGACGAGATCGAGCAGATCCTGCGATCGGTCCTGACCGAGGCATACACCAAGATCTGACCCCGGTTGCGCCGAGCGGGCCCTACCGGACGCCGAGCGGGCCCTACCGGACGCCGAGCGGGCCCTACCGGTCGCCGACTGTAGCCGTTCCCGGCCATTTACTGACTACAACGGCACGTTGGGCGTCGGAAACGGCCCGCTCGGCGAACCGGTACGCCACCGCTTTTCACTCGCGCTGATTTAAACCCTCAAAGCCTCTCGGGGCGCGCTCTCGAACAGGTCCTAACACCTTCGTTGGATGCCCCGGACCCTGACGAGTCGACCGTTTCCTCACCACACCGATGTTTGGTCGTGGTTTATTTGGTCGACACGATAGTTCGATACGTCGACACAGCGGCGTGGTCGTATGTTGGTGTCGCAACACGAGGGGAAGCGGGGACATCGCTTGAACGCGTTGTGGGACTACATCACGTCGCACCAATCCCAGTTGGTTTTCGACTCTTACCAGCACGTCAGTGCGGTCATCCAGAGCGTCATCATCGCCACCGTCATCGGGGTCGTGATCGGTCTGCTCACCTATAGCAACGACATCGCGTCGAACCTGGCGACGTCGATCTCCAGCGCCGTCCTGACCGTTCCCTCGTTCGCGCTGCTGGGCCTGCTCATCCCCCTCGTCGGGCTCGGCGTGATCCCCAGCATCACGGCATTGGTGCTGTATTCGTTGCTGCCGATCATCCGAAACACGATCGTGGGCATGAACAACATCGAACCTGCGCTCATCGATGCCGCCAGAGGCATCGGCATGGGCCGGGTCATCACGCTCGTGCGTGTCGAACTGCCGCTCGTCTGGCCGGCGATCCTCGCCGGTATGCGGCTGAGCACCCAGATGGCGATGGGTGTCCTCGCGATCGCCGCCTACGTCAAAGGCCCCGGATTGGGCAACCTGATCTTCGCAGGCCTCGCACGTGTCGGTAGTCCGACCGCAGTGCCGATGGCGCTGAGTGGCACCCTGCTCATCGTCATCCTCGCCCTCGTTCTCGACGCTCTCTACGTACTTCTCGGACGGCTCACAACGTCGAAAGGCATCCGGTGACAGAACAGTCAGCCGCAGTATCCAAGAGTCTGCGCACCGAAAACCCCACCGGCGTGCAGATCACGCTGGACCACGTGTCGAAGACGTACCCCGGGTCGAAAACACCTGCTGTGGACGACGTCTCACTGCACATCCCCGCCGGGGACGTCGTCGTGTTCGTGGGACCCTCCGGTTGCGGCAAGACCACGACCATGCGGATGATCAATCGTCTGAGCGAACCGACGTCGGGCAAGATTACGATCGGCGACAAAGACGCGCTGTCCATCAAGCCCACCGAACTACGCCGCTCGATCGGCTACTCGATCCAGCAGGCCGGTCTCTTCCCCCACATGACGATCCGCCAGAACATCGGGCTGGTCCCGGGATTGCTCAAGTGGGACAAGAAGAGAATCGCCGACCGCGTGGACGAACTCCTTGATCTCGTCGGACTGGATCCGGCCCAGTATGCGGGCCGGTACCCGCGGCAGTTGTCCGGCGGTCAGCAGCAGCGTGTCGGTGTGGCGCGGGCCTTGGCGGCAGATCCGCCGGTCCTGCTCATGGACGAGCCCTTCGGCGCGGTCGACCCGATCACCCGCAGCTCCCTGCAAGACGAATTGTTGAGACTGCAAAGCGAACTGGGCAAGACGATCGTGTTCGTCACCCACGATTTCAGCGAGGCAGTGAAACTCGGCGACCGCATCGCCGTGCTGGGTCAGCAGTCGAAGATCCTGCAATACGACACCCCACAGACGATCCTCGCCAATCCTGCGGACGATACGGTCGCCGGCTTCGTGGGCACCGGCGCCTCGCTCCGTCAGCTCGGACTCGTCCGCGTCAAGGACATCGACCTCGAGACCCGGCCCACGGCCCACCTCGGTGACAGTGTCGACGTATTGCGCACGGAACTGGCCACCAGCGAACACGATTGGGCCGTCGTCCTGGACGACCGCGAGCGCCCGGTGAGCTGGGTGCGGGAAGGCCGGCTACGACAGGCGAACACCGTCAACGACGTCGCCGAACCGCTCAACGAGCTGATCAGCATCCAGGCCACCCTGCAGGATGCGCTCGAAGCGATGCTGGCCGAGGACCACGCGTCCGCCGTCGTCGCGGGTGCGGGTAACCGCTACCAGGGTGTGGTCACCCTGGAGACGCTGATCTCGACCATCACCCATCTCCGGAACACCCCCACCGCCGACCCGCCGGCCACCGAGATCACCGACGCCCCGGACCTCGAGAAATGACCACCGCAGTCGAGGCACCGACACCCTCGATCAGCACCGCGGACAAACTTCGTCTGATCATTCAGCCCATCCTGGTGGTCATCGCGGCCGCCGCGGTCATCTTCTGGGCTTTCAGTCAGGATCTGACGGCGACACAGAAGGTGAACGTCAGCGTCGGCAACGTGAGCACGCTCGTGTGGCAGCACCTGCTGATCACGATCACGGTGACGGCGATCGTGGTCCTCGTCGGCGTCCCGGCGGGGATCCTCGTCACCCGGGGTCGCGCCCGGTTTCTGCGGCCACCGTTCATCGGTGTTGCGAACATCGGGCAGGCGGCGCCCGCCGTCGGCCTGCTCGTGCTGCTCTTTCTCTGGACCGGTGAGACCGGTTTCTGGATCGGCGTCCTTCCCATTGCCGTGTACTCGCTGCTCCCCGTCTTCAGCAGCACGATCCTGGGCATCGATCAGGTCAACAAGTCCCTGATCGACGCCGGCCGGGGCCAGGGCATGTCGTCGTCGTCGATCCTGTTCCGGGTCGAACTCCCGCTCGCCGTGCCGTACATCCTCGCCGGGCTACGCACCTCCCTCGTCCTGGCGGTCGGTACCGCGACCCTGTGCTTCCTCGTCAATGCGGGTGGACTCGGTGTTCTCATCGACACGGGGTACAAACTGCGCGACAACGTCACCCTGATCCTCGGCAGTGTCCTGGCCGTGTGTCTGGCTCTGCTCGTGGACTGGGTCGGCGCGCTCGCCGAGTACTACCTCGGACCGAAGGGAGTGCGCGCATGACGCACTCCTCATCACGTCGCCGGCTGATCCCGGTCGTCTTCGCACTCATCTGCGCGGTGGTCCTCGCCGGGTGCGGACTGTCGTCCGGAGGCGCCGTTCCGTTAAAAGTCGGACCCGGATCGATCACCGAGAACGCAGGACTCAAAGGCGTCGAGATCACCGTTGGATCCAAGGAATACACCGAGCAGGTCATCCTCGGGTACATCCTCGAGTTCACCCTCGTCGCCGCAGGCGCCGACGTCCGCGACATGACCGGAATCGTGGGTTCGCGCAGCACCCGTGACGCACAGATCGCAGGGCAGGTCGACGTCGCCTACGAATTCACCGGCAATGCGTGGATCAATTACCTCGGGCACGAAAAACCCATCGCCGACACCAGGGAACAATTCGAGGCCGTACGCGACGAGGATCTTGCCAAGAACAACATGATCTGGCTCGAACCCGGTCCCATGGACGACACCTATGCCCTCGCGGCGAGCCAAAAGGTCATCGACGAAACCGGCGTGACAAATCTTTCGGAGTACGCCGAACTGGTCAAAAGCAATCCGGCCGCGGCAGCTACCTGTGTCGACACCGAATTCCGGGCCAGGCAAGACGGTTTCCCCGGAATGGCGGCCGCATACGGATTCGATCCGGCTCAGGCCCAGACCCCGATTCTGCAAGTGGGAATCATCTATCAGGCGACCTCCACGGGTAATCAATGCAAGTTCGGCGAGGTGTTCACCACCGACGGCCGAATCGCCGGGCTCGGACTCACCGTTCTCACCGACGACAAACAGTTCTTCCCGCATTACAATCCGTCGGTCACGATGAAGGCGAGATTCTTCGAGAAGCACCCTGAGATCGCACCGGTTACCGCACCGGTGACCGCAGCACTCACCAACGAGGTCATCACCGAACTGAACAAGCAGGTCGATGTCGACGGCCGCGACCCCGCCATAGTCGCCCGGGACTGGATGGTCGCGCAGGGTTTCATCACCGAGGGGTAGATCCTTACCCGGCGACCTACTTCCGATCAGCGTGAATCTAAGGTGTCGAGGATCAGCGGTCAGACGCAAACTGGAGTCATGACCGCTCTTGCCGAATCCCCTGTCGTCGCTCCCGACTCGCACTCGCGTACCGCGGATCTGCTGACGGTGACCAAGCTCGGCGAACACCTCGGGGCCAGGGTTGACGGCGTCCGGCTCTCCGCCGACCTCGATGCCGACACCGTAGAGGCCATCCGCACGGTGATCGCCACCCACAAGGCGGTCATCTTCACCGGTCAGCAGCATCTCGACGACGACGCGCAGTACGCCTTCGCCGCCCTGCTCGGGACCCCGACCAAGGCCCATCCGACAGTGCTCTCCCGCGGCGAAGACCTGCTGCCGCTCGAGGGTGCCGCGAACTCCTGGCACACCGACGTCACGTTCGTCGACCGCATCCCGAAGATCTCCGTGCTGCGGCCCACCGTTCGTCCGAGCTACGGCGGCGCCACGATGTGGGCGTCCACGGTGGCTGCTTACGCGGCACTGCCGCTTCCGTTGCGAGCCCTGGCCGACCAACTGCGCGCCGTCCACTCGAATGATTACGACTACGCGGAGCACCTGACTGTCGGCGACAGTTCCGATGCCGCCTACCGCGCCGAGTTCTCGAAGACCATGTTCCGTACCGAACATCCTGTCGTCCGGGTTCATCCGGAGACCGGCGAGCGCGCACTGACCCTCGGGCATTTCGTGCAGTCGTTCTCGGGATTCAAGACGTCGGAGACCGCAGACCTGCTGCGGTTACTGCAGGCACGGATCGAACGACCTGACAACACATTCCGGTGGAATTGGAATGACGGCGACGTGGCCATCTGGGACAACCGCTCCACCCAGCATTACGGTGTCGCCGATTTCGGGAATCAATTTCGCCGAGTGAATCGCGTCACACTCGCGGGAGACGTACCTGTCGGGGTCAATCGGTTGCGTTCTACATCGCTCGAAGGCGACGCATCGGGATACTCGATCGTCGAAACGCCTCGCTCCCTCGTCGGATGGGAACCGGCCAGCGAAGCCAGCGTCACCGGATTTCTTGCCGGCGGCAGTCTCTGAGCCGAGATCGCCCACAACTGACACGATGATTTGCGAACCAATTCGATAACCGAGGCGCACTGAAGCGCGGTTCGACCGCAAAAACATTCTGTTTGCTGCTTACTATGACCGTGATGACTCCGGCATATCAGCGGTCCCTTCGCATATTCACCGCGATCACCACAGCTGTAATTGTGGTTATCCCGGCCTTTCTGCTCCCTTCGGCCGCGGCTGCGCCCGGCGACGGTGGATCCCTCTCGCAATCACCCGTTTTGGCGTTGCCCACGCTCGGCGCAGGCGACACCCTGTCCTTTTTCGGACAGCAAGGCACCCAGACGATCACCATCCCGGTGCCGTCCGGTCTCGCCCCGTCCGAGTTGAGAGCGACCGTCGAATTGCCCCCGAACCTGCAAAGCGGCAGTATCTCGGCCGTCCAGCAGGAACGCACGCTCTCGCGCGTCGACATCCCCACAGCTGAACGGGCAACGGTCACGATTCCTCTCCGAGGGGCGACCGTCGTCGAGAACTCGGTCGCGATAACACTGCAGTCGTTCCTGGTGCCCGCCAGCGGGATCTGTGTGTTCGACAAAGCAGACCCCTTGCGCCTGACCGACGCCTCGGTGGCGTTCACCGGGACCGAAGCAGCGCCCGCTTCCGTCGCAGAGTTCTTACCGCCCGTTCTGGAGAAGCTCACGGTATCCGTTCCTGCGACGCCCAGCCAGAGTGAATCTGGCGCTGCCGTCGCACTGTCGTCGGCCGTGGTCGCGTACTACGGGGCTCAGCCGGTAGAAGTTGTGGTCCAGGCGCTTCCGGCCGGAAGCAACGTACCCGACATCCCCTCCGCGCCACTCGAGCGCCAGATCACGATCATCGAGCAGCCGGCCAGTGGGGTCACCTTGCTCGAGGGTCCCGGCGTGCCGGCGTTGGTGATCAGTGGACCCGCGGCCGAACTGAGCAACCAGGCCCTCCTGCTGACCAGTGACATCGCCCGGCTCGCGGTCAGCTCCAGAGCGGTGGCCGGACCGCTGCGTGTCAGCCCGCAGCTGCCTCCCGACTCGACCACCCTGCGGGACCTCGGCGAACCCGGGGTCAGCGCAACGGCTTTGACCGACCCCCAGGTCTCGATCGGCATCGACCAGACACGTCTCGGGCGACCGGCGGGGAACATCCGGGTGAATCTCAAGGGTTCGTATACGCCGTTGCCACCTAACTACGGAGGGCAGGTGGTCGTTTCCGTCGGCGATCAAGTGGTCTCCCGGTGGGCCGCCGAGGCGAACGGGACGATCGACAAGTGGGTCGACATCCCCGACCGGCTGTTGCAGCGCTTCACCGATCTCAATGTCGCGGTCGACGCTGCCGGTGACACCGGCGGATGCGGCCAGAGTTCGCCCATCACACTCACCATCGACGGCGACAGCCCCGTACAGAGCACCCCCGCAGATCCGCCCGTCCCGCCCGGCTTCCAGTCGATTCCGCAGGCGTTCATGCCGTCGGTCCAGGTCGGTCTGACCATCGGATCGCTGGACGACACCGCGCGTGCGTCCAGCATCGTCACCGGTCTGCAGCGCCTGAGCTCAGTTCCGATCGAGACCACCGTGGTTCCACTCGGTGAGGCTGTCTCATCGAGCAACCCGGCGATCTTGATCTCAGCCGACGGCTGGAACGAGCCGGGCATCGACCTGCCGGTGAGTACCACCGCAGGGGGCCCGATCGACATCGAAGGAGTCGACAGTTCCGGAGGCAAGACCACGCTGACGCTCGACCCAGCCGTGCCCTTCGGCTCGCTGCAGACGGTACGGGACGGCGGCCGGACGGTACTGGTGGCCTCCTCGACGGGCACAGCGGGACAACTCGACTCGCTGCTGCGCTGGCTGGAAGCCGACGAAGAGCGTTGGATCACCCTGAATGGCAACGCGTTGATCGCGGTACCCGACCAGGATCCGATCGCGATGATTTCCGATGCCGCCAACTCACCGCAGTCCACATCCGGAGACGATGACAACAAGCAGCTGATCCGTTGGATCGGGGTCGGCGTGCTGGTGGCCATCGCACTCGGCGTGGGGTTCCTGATCCTGCGCAGCCGGCGCCGCGAACCAGGTAGCTGATCTCAGGTGGCGGCCGCTGAATTTCCGCTCTTCTCGTCCCTGCACCCGGTCTACCGGATCATCTTCCGCTGGGCGCTGATCGGCGTCCTCACGCTGGTGGCCTTCTGGGACTCTCTGGCGAGTGTGCTCGAGGAGTCCTACTCCGGCAGCCTCATCGGTTACGTCCTTGCCATTCCCTGGCTCGCGCTGCTCGCGGCGCAGGGCGTGGCCAGACGTCGGTCGGGCGAGCTGCCCATCCATGACCGGCAAACCGACTTCATCGTCGGTTTCATGGGTCTGGTGCTGGCCCTGTTGATCAAGGGGGTCCTGGTGGGCCGGTATGCCGACCAGTACCACCTCATTCGACTTGACCTACTTGCGATGTGGCTGTTCGTGGTCAGTTCCGCTGTGGTGCTGTTCGGGCTGCGCCCCGTGTCCCGCTTCGCGCTGGTATGGCTCCTGCTGCTCACTGTCTTCCCGCTCGCGTTTCGGATCATCGTCATCACTCTGGGCGGCACCCGTTATGCGGCAGCCGCAGTCATGGTCGTCATGGCCGCAGGCGCGACCGCCTTGGCGGTGGGCCGCACCCGCAGACGTGGGCTGATCGGAGCGGCCGGCACCGTGGTCGTCGGCATGGGCATCGTGCTGGTCATGTACGTCTACTTCCCGACGGCCCCGGTCATGGCGTACACCCAGATCCCCCCGCTGCTGGCCACCGCACTCGTCGCCGAGGCCATGTATCTCTACTCCAGACGCGGGACGGCGAAAACGCCGATGGACCGACCCATCAACCCACTCTCGGCGAAGACCATCCTGTTGGCCGTCACCATGGTGACCGCATTCGCAGTGGCGCTGTCGCTCATCAGTCTGCCGCGGTCGACGGCGCCGCCCGTGTTGCGGGACAACGCACTCGAGTTCGGCACTCCCCTCATCGCCCCACCCGGGTGGCAGACCACCAACGTCACCGAGTACGACTTCGTCAAGCGCTTCTTCGGCCGCACCTCCACACTGATCCGCCAACGTCTGCTCGCTGAGGAAGGGAACCCTGCCTGGGACAAGCTGTCCCGCCCGCGGACCGTCATCGTCGACAGCGTCACCACCCTCCGTCCAGTGGCGTTCTCCGTATACCCCGACAACGTCATCTACAACATGACCGCGACCCGAACCAGCAACGGCCGCAAGATCGATCTCGGTAACGACGTCGTCGGCGAGATCTTCACCGTCGTCGACGACACTCTGCTGGTGACCTGGACCAAACTGACGTGGACCTGGCGCAACAAGTCCTCCGCTCAGCGAGTCACGCTGCTCACGGTCGACAATCATGACGCGGATGCACCGTTCCCCGAACCCGAGGATGCGTTGATCGACAACCTGAACACCCTGTTCACGGTCCTCATCCGCGGCAACTCAGTGGTGGACAACAACAATCCGAACTTCAAGGATGCCGGGATGCTCACCGTGCTGGGTCGCGAACTGGTGGCCGCACAACTCGAACCCGCAAGGCAGGCCTCATGACCGGCCCCTCCGAACCCGAGGACTTGCGGCGCGGTGCCTCGTTGTCGAACGGCATGAGCACCGACGGGATGGACCCGGAATCCGACGAGTTCAAGACCACCGCTCTGTTCGACGCGATCGAGGGTTTACGCGCGGTCGATCCGCTGCGATCAGCCTCCACGGCGGTGGTGGGTTGGCAAAAGGGCGTGCTGATCGGGTTCTGCGTCGTCGTCATCGGTCTTGCCATCTGGCAGCCCGTCGCCACCGCGACTTCCCTGATCGGACTCTGCACCCTGTTCTACGTAGGGTCACTCGGCGACCGGCTCCTGATCTTCCGGCGTGGACTCGCGTCCGGCCCCATCTCCATCAGCGACGAACGCGCCCGGGCTGTTCCGGACTCTGACCTGCCGATGTACACGATTCTCGTGCCGGCCTACAACGAGCCCGAGGTGGTGGCCGACCTCATCGGAGCCATGGCCGCGATCGAGTACCCCGCCGAGAAAATGCAGGTCCTCTTACTGCTCGAAGCAGACGATGACGTGACGATCAACGCGGCGGAGGCGTGCAAGGGCGTCGAGATGATCACCATCGTGTTGGTACCTCCCGCCGAACCGCGAACCAAACCCAAGGCCTGCAACTACGGCCTCCACCTCGCCACCGGCGAGATAGTCACCATCTACGACGCGGAAGATCTCCCGGATCCGCTCCAATTGCGGCGCGCGGTCCTCGCTTTCGCCGACGGCGACGACTCGATCGCGTGCGTCCAGGCGAAACTCGCGTTCCACAACGGCAGGCAGAATCTGTTGACCGGGTGGTTCACCAACGACTACGGACTGTGGTTCGGCTACCTGCTGCCCGGGCTGATGCGCAGTCGTGCACCCATCCCGCTCGGTGGCACATCGAACCATCTACGGCGTTCTGTGCTCAGAGAGATCGGCGCGTGGGATCCGTTCAACGTCACCGAAGACGCCGACCTCGGGGTGCGGATCGCTGAAACCGGATACCGCACAGCGGTGATCGATTCGGTGACCCTCGAGGAGGCCAACAGCGACCCGATCAACTGGATCCGGCAGCGATCACGCTGGTACAAGGGCTACCTGCAGACCTGGCTGGTACATGTGCGGCGGCCGGTCACACTGTGGAAGGCCATCGGTGCCGTCAGCTTCATCCGATTCACCCTGCTGCTGGCAGGCACTCCCGTCATCGCCTGCCTGAACCTGGTCTTCTGGTTCATCACGGTGATGTGGTTTCTCGGCCAGCCTGCCTTCATCGGGGAGGTGTTCCCCTGGTACATCTACTTTCCGGCCCTGGTCTCGCTCATCTTCGGCAATGGCGCCACGATCTACATGAACCTGATCGCCATCCGAGAGGACGACCGTCCCGACCTCCTGATACCAGCGCTGACCGTCCCCATCTACTGGGTGATGATGAGTATCGCGTCCGCGAAAGGGTGCTATCAGCTGATCCGGAACCCCTCCTACTGGGAGAAGACCTTTCACGGCCTCTCGGTCAAGACCGACGTGAATCCCGGCGATGCGCCGACCGGCGCGGAGGGTGGCAATGGGTAGCAGACGCCTCAGCACGATCGTCTACTTCGTCTGCGCCGGCGTGTATCTGGTGGTGGGGTACTACCTGTGTGTGCGTCACGGGTTCATCATCGGCGACGCCCTGTCCAGGGTTTCGTCAGCGGAAACGGTGCTCTTCAGCCGCGATCCCCACGTCGCCGCAATCGGTTTCATCTTCACGCCGCTGACCGCACTCGTGCAGCTACCGGCCGTGGGGTTCGGCGAGATCTGGCAGCCGATGACGGAACTCGCCTACTCGGGAGTGATCATGTCGGCCCTCTTCATGGCCGGCGCCGCGGTACAGGTGCTCGGTATCGGCGCGGATCGTGGTCTCCCGCGTTCGTTCACGCTGCTCATCACGGTTCTGTTCGCCTTCAATCCGATGATCGTGTTCTACGGCTCCAACGGGATGAGCGAAGCCCCCTTCGTGTTCTTCACCTGCTGGGCGGTCCGCCGACTGATCGCCTGGGCGACGGACGACGATGTGCACCACCTCGCTGCTGCCGGCGTCGCACTCGGCTTGGGCTACCTGACCCGATACGACGCCGTCGCAGCCATCGGCGCAGCCGCGATCTTCGTGGCCATGGTCACGGCATTCCGTAGCGCCCCGCACCTACGCTGGCGTCGCGCCGCCCTCGACGGCGGACTGGTCGCGGCTCCCGGCTTCTTCGCGTTTCTCGGCTGGGCGGCCACCAGCTGGCTGATCACCGGACAGGCGTTCGCCCAATTCAGTTCGCAGTACGGCAATTCCTCGATCATGCAGCAATCGGGAGCCGACACCCCCCGCGAGTTCCTGCCCGGTCTCGAGTTCTCGTTCACCTCGACCGTGCTCCTCGCGCCGACGTTGATCCCACTTCTGGTGCTGGCCGGGGTGGCGGGGTGGTGGCGCCGCGACTGGATCCCCCTACTCGTGCCGGTCCTGATCTTCGGGGCGGTGCTTGCCTTTCAGGCCTACAGTTACGCGAGCGGTTCCACGTTCGGCTTCCTGCGCTTCTACATTCTCGCGGTACCCATGGCGGCGACGACGGCCATCCTGCTCCTGCCCGCCCGCGCCTGCACGATAACCAAGAGGCGCGGCAAATATGCACCGACGCAGACGCTCTCACCATCGCGCCACCCGGCACCCCGGCATCGGATCAGCCGCGCCCCGAAGTGGCCGGCTTTCGTCGCCGCGGCTTTGTTACTGGCAGTGACCGTTCCGAGTTCCGCATGGGGAATGAGCAAACCGCACTATGCTCCTCAGGAGTATGCGCTCGGAGCCGTGCTCGCACCGGAACCCGACAACGTCACGGACCGCAAGGCGACCGAACACCGTATCGCGGCAACTTTCTCGACCGAGCGCGAGATGGCACGGTACCTCGACGGACTCGATCTCCCTGAAGGATCCATCCTGACCGACACCGTCTACGGATTCGCCGTCGTGGTCGCCTCGACGAAACCGAAGACCTTCGTCGTCCCGTCCGATCAGGATTTCACCGCCATCCTCAACGATCCCGCGGCCAACAACGTGAAGTATCTGCTCTCTGTGCCCAACACCGGGCGAGGTGAATCAGATGCACTCAACCTCCGTTACCCGACGCTCTACGAGACCGGCGCCGACATCGCAACGCTGGCACTCGAGGTGCCCAACGACGGCGAGAGTCAACCGATCTGGCGAATCTACCGCGTACTCGAGTCCGTCGACGACTGATCGTGGTGGCCGGTGGGGCCTCAGCGACTAGGCCGCCAGCCTGCGAATGACCCCGAACATGGGATCGCCGGGCCCGATGTCCAAGGTGCATTCACCGAGTCGCGGATCCGGCACAAACGACCAGAACAGTGCACCCGCCGTACCTGCCTCGTTTTGAGCCGAGACCTTGCGCAGAAGCGTGTCCGCCCGCTCATGCAAGCTGACGCAGCCGCCCGCACGCTGCCCGATCTCAGCGACGACCAGCGGTTTGCCCACTGCCTGCGCCTGTGTCAGCCGAATCGCGAGTCCATCGTGATGGTTGCCGGGTATCAGCTCTCGCGGACTGTAGTCGTGGTAGTCGAGAACGTCGATGCCTGGCGATGCGGCGACGTCGCCATACTCGGTGAACTGCGCTCCGCACTGCCCACCGCCGGCGAGCCCGGCCCACACCGGGGTGTCGTGGTCGAGCGACTTGAGCCGCGCGCCGGCGTCGTCGAAGAACGAACGCAACACGCGCGCGGCGTCCGCCGGGCAGGTTCGGGCCTGCCAGGTGCAGGCCGCGTCGCCACAGTTGCTCGCCTCCGGCTCACCCATCAGTTCCCAACCGGCCAGCGACGATGACGAGCCCCAGCGGGCCACCGCAGTGTCGAGCCAGCGGGCGTAGGGCATCGGAGCGGTCTCCGCTTGAATGTCGTCCCATCCGGATGAGTACCACTGATGATCCTTGAATTTCCCGTCCTCACAGGCACCTTCGCCCGAGGCCAGCACCGGTACCAGCAGCTGATCGTGGCGACCCGCAGCATCGAAGATTGCATCCAACCGGGAGAAGTCGGTCTCGTGGGTGTGCTTGTCGACTGCCATCGAGGCGAAGAGGTTGAACCGTGTGACCGAATCCGCCGGCAAAGCGCCGAAATACGAATCGAGGTCGACCTGCGCCCCGCAGCCGTTGTTCACTGTCCAGTCGGTGCCGAGTTGATAGGCGTTCAACCCGATCGGCCACCAGGGGCGACCGTCCAGGAGTAGTCCGTCGGCGGTCGTCGACACGCGAGAAGCTCCCTGTTCGTTCCCCGAACGGTCCTCGCCACATCCGGCGACAATGGCAACCAGCGCCAAGACAACCGTTGCGACGACCATCCGCGACGACCGACGTCGCTCTGTAGGGCGCCGCTCGGCACAGGCTCCGCGGCTCATCGCACCATCGTATGCCCCTTCAGCCGGGTCATCGGTCGCTCACCTGAGCGAATGCCTGCACCGAACGGTCGAATTCCGCCGTTTGACGACCCCCGAAGTGCACCGTGACCGGTACTGTCGCAGGCGATGATTCGACCGCTACAGCGTGCTTCGGTCCTGGTGGGCTCGCTGATACTCCTGCTATCGATCAGTGGACCTGCCGTGGCCGGCGCCGCGCCCGTCACGCTGACGCCCCCGATCGGCGCACCGGCGCCTGAGACGATCACCGACGGCTGCCCGTACCAGACCACCCCGGTCCCGCCCGTCGACGAGTCGGAGGTCGTACCAGTCGGCATGCCGTCTCCGACACCGTTGCCGGTACCCGATCCCCCGGTAGGCGGTGACCTACTCGGAGGTTGCGGGGTCGTTCTCGCCCCTGGGGCCGCCCCGGCGCCCGAAGGCCTGACCGCCGCAGGTTGGCTGATCGCCGATCTGACCGCCGACAAGGTCCTCGCAGCCAAGGATCCGCATGGTCGCTACCGCCCGGCCAGCACCATCAAGGTGTTGCTCGCCCTGGTGGTCCTCGACGAACTGGATCTGGACGCGACGATCACCGGTACCCAGGACGACGACGAGGTCGAGGGCGACGCCGCCGGGGTCGGTCCCGGAGGCATCTACACCGTCCGCGATCTGCTCGCCGGGCTCATGCTGGTGTCGGGCAACGACTGTGCGCACGCACTTGCCCGCGAACTCGGCGGTCAGGACGCAGCCGTCGAGAAGATGAACGAGAAAGCGGCAGAACTCGGAGCGACCGACACGCGCGCCGCCTCCGCGTCCGGTCTCGACGGGCCCGGCATGAGCAGCTCACCATACGATGAGGCGCTGATCTTCCGCGCGGCCCTGCAGTTCCCCGAGTTCGTGGAGATCTCGAGACACGACGAACTCCGGTTCCCCGGATATCCCGGCATGCCCACGGACACCACCGACGCCGACGGGAATGAGTCGTCGGCCGAGACCACCGCGGAGACCACCCCATCCGGCGACCCCGGTATCGACCTCTACAACATGAACCAGTTGCTGTACAGCTATCCGGGCATGATCGCCGGGAAGACCGGGTATACGGACGATGCCCGCAAGACATTCGTCGGCGCCGCAGAACGTGACGGCCGCCAGATCCTCATCGTGCAGATGTATGGACTCAACGACGGGCCCGGTTCTTACTGGCGCCAGGCCGAGGCCATGCTCGACTACGGATTCGCCCAGCCCGCAGCGCAGAACATCGGCACCCTGATCGAGGAGCCGGGTCAGACGACCGAATCCGCGGGCGCCGAGCCCCGAGACGGCAACCGGGTCGCCGCCCCCGAATCCGAGGCCGGCACCGACTGGACCGTTCGACTCTTCATCGGGCTGCTCGGTGCACTCGTCGTCGTCGGTCTCGTCTACGCAGGCCTGCGTATGGACAAACGCCACTGAGGCCGCTCGCACCCCAGCTCGGACGCGACTAGCGTCTGCGTCGGGTTGCTGCCGAGATACCCACGGCAGCAACCACACCCGTACCGATGGCTGCCGCGACACCGCGCGGACCGAGACCCTCGCGTACCTGCACACGCGGATAGATGACCACCGGATCGGGAACCGAGGCCGGTTCGTACTTACGGTTTATCGGATCCGTCGCGGCCCACGCTGTCGCGAACAAGATGATACGAGTGGTGATGAATGCGAACACCATGATGCCCAGGATGGGGCCGAATGTGGCACCCGCGGGGCCGGTGATCACCGACTGCAGGTAGAAACTCGCGACGAACTTGAAGATCTCGAACACCACGGCCGTCAGCAGACCCGCCTTCGCTGCGTTGCGCAGCGGTAACGCGACTCGCGGCAACTTCGCGATCACCCAGGTGAAGAGCAGCCACGAGGCGAAGATCGAAAGGACAACGGACACAGCCCTGATCGCGATGAACACGCCCGGTAGCTCGTCGAGCTGCAACCATTCGAGGATTTTCGCCGTCAGGCCGCTGCTGGAGAGGGCCGACAGCGCGAATGTCACCACCATGGCCGCGAACAGCCCGAGCAGCGCCGCGAGATCGGCCAACTTGGTCTTCACCACGCCGTCGGTCTCGGGCTCATCACCCCACTGCACGGTCAGCGCCATGCGGAGGTTCGCCATCCAGCCCAGTCCGGCGTACAGCGCCACCACCAAACCGATGACACCGATCGTGGTGCGGGAGTCGATCGCCTGATTCATCAGATCGGTCAGCTGGTCCCCCATGCTGCCGTCCACCGACTCTGCGATCTGCTCCTTCGCGCGGTCGAGGAGATCCGGGTTGTTGACGAAGACGAAGCCCGCCGCGGCGAACCCGATCATCAGTAGCGGGAACAGGGCGAAGATGCTGAAATACGTTGTCCCGGCCGCGAAGTAGTCACCCTTGCTGCCCTGATATCGCTGACCTGCCTCGACGAGGTGGTCCAACCAGGGACGAGCCGCGCGCTGCTTGTCGAGGAAGGAAGGTTTACCGGCCTTGTCCTGCGTCGCCGACGTGTTCTTCTGCTCCGGTGCCTTGGCTTCGGCGTTCGTGGAGTCGCGACCCCCACTTCGCGCTGGTGACATCGGTTTCCCCGTTCGGTTGGTCAGTCCATGTCAGCTGGGTGCTACGAACCCAACTTTGTCATAAACCATCTGTAACGTTCGGGAAGCAACCTCTCGCGCCCGCTCGGCACCCGCGGCGAGCACGCGATCGATTTCGGTGGTGTCGCTGAGCAACTCGTCGAATCGCTCGCGCAGCGGGGTGACGAACGCGGTCAGCGCATCTGCGGTGTCGACCTTGAGCTGGCCGTAACCTTGCCCTTCGTACCCGGCGACCAGGTCGGTCACGGAGGTACCCGTCAACGCCGACTGGATGGTCAGCAGGTTGCTGACGCCGGGTTTTTCCGCACGGTCGAACACGATCTCGCGGCCGTTGTCGGTCACGGCGGAGCGCAGTTTCTTCGCCGACCGCTTGGGATCGTCGAGGAGATTGATCAGTCCAGAGTCCGACTCTGCGGACTTGCTCATCTTGGCGGACGGGTTCTGCAGGTCGTAGATCTTCGCGGTCTCCTTCACGATGAACACCTCCGGCACCACGAAGGTCTTCCCGAACCGGGAGTTGAAGCGCTGCGCAAGGTTCCGGGTCAGCTCCAGATGCTGGCGCTGGTCTTCGCCCACCGGCACCGAGTCGACCTGAAAGGTGAGGATGTCGGCCGCCATCAGGATCGGGTAGGTGAAGAGTCCGACGCTCGCGTGGTCGACGCCGGACTTGGCCGACTTGTCCTTGAACTGGGTCATCCTGCTCGCCTCGCCGAAACCGGTGAGACACGAGAGCACCCAGGTGAGCTGCGCGATCTGCGGGACGTGCGACTGCAGGTAAATGGTCGCGCGCGCGGGGTCGACACCGAGCGCGAGGAGCTGGGCAACGCTGCGCCTGGACCGATCTCGTAGGGCCTTCGGATCATGCGCCGTCGTGATGGCGTGCATGTCGGGGATGAAGTAGAACGCTTCGTCGAAGTCGTCCTGCAACGTCACCCACTGCTGCACGGCACCGAGATAATTTCCAAGGTGGAACGAATCACTGGTCGGCTGGATGCCCGACAAGACGCGTTTGCGCCGCTGCGGTGGGCTGGTCTCGGTTGTCACGTCACTCACCGGTGAATTCTCTCATTCGGCCGCGACCGGTTTTACGAGTACTCCACCGTGACCGGCGCATGGTCGGACCACCGCAGGTCGTACGCGTCGGCGCGGTGCACGTAGGACTTCGTCGCCTTGGCGGCCAGTCGCTTATTCGCCAGCTGATAGTCGATCCGCCAGCCCGCGTCGTTGTCGAAAGCCTTGCCGCGCCAGCTCCACCAGGAATACGGTCCGGCGACGTCCCCGGCGAGCTCCCGCGCGACGTCGTTCCAGCCGCGCTCGAGGAGCCCGGCCACCCAGGCACGCTCTTCCGGCAGGAAGCCCGGGTTCTTCACGTTCCCTTTGGCGTTCTTCAGGTCCAGTTCGGTGGGCGCGATGTTCCAGTCGCCGCCGACGACAACGTCGCGGCGCTTACGTGCGGCCTTGCCGAGATGTGCGGCGAACTCGTCGAGGAACCGGAACTTCTCGTCCCTCTTCGGCCCATCACCGGCACCCTTCGGGAGATAGAGGCTCGCGACCGTCAAGTCACCGAAGTCGGCCTCGAGATAGCGACCGGTGGAGTCGAACTCGTCGCTGCCGAAGCCCCGCCGAATCTTGTCCGGTTCGGTTCGGGACAAAATTGCGACCCCGGAATGCCCCTTGATGGCGGCTTCGCTCATGCACAGATGCCACCCGTCCGCCAACGCCGGCGCCAGCGCTTCGAACGTCTGCTCTTCGGTGGCCCGAGTCTCTTGCAGCAGAACGTAATCGGTGTCGGTGTCGCGCAACCAGGGCAGCAGTCCGAGATTGCGTTCCGATCGCTCTTTCACTGCCGCGCGGATGCCGTTTGCGTTTATCGTGGTCACGATTGTCGTCACGTCCGCCGAGCCTACGGGCGGGCACCGACACGAGGCCGGGCGGGACATGGTCGACCTGTCTGCTTCACCTCGGCCGCCGGGTTCGAGAACCACCCGCCGGCGACGTCACCGCGCGTCTACCGGCACCAGCGGTTCGGGGGCGGGGGCGGCCAGTCGCCTGGTGCGCCGCGCGTAGAGCATCGCGAGTCCGAGAACCGTCAGCCCGGCGACCGCAAGACCCGCGCCCAGCACAGACGGCGCCCGGTAGCCGTAGCCTGCCGCGATCACCAGACCGCCGAGCCACGCTCCGCCGGCGTTGGCGATGTTGAGCGCAGAGTGGTTGAGTGCTGCCGCCAGCGTCTGGGCGTCGTCAGCGACGTCCATCAAGCGGATCTGCAACGCAGGCGTCAGTGCGGTGCCGCTCAGTCCGATCAGGAAGGTCAGGGCCAAGGCAGCCCAGGGGTTGCTTGCGACCAGCGTGAACAGCAGCAGCATGGCCATGATCGCGACGAGCCCGATGGCGATGGCGCGCACCACGCCGCGATCCGCGAGAGCACCACCGACGAGGTTGCCGGCCACCATGCCCAGCCCGAACAACATGAGTGCGAACGGGATCAGTGACTCTGCGACGCCGGAAACAGACGTCAAGGTGGTGTTGATGTAGGTGTAGAAGGCAAACATTCCGCCGAAGCCGACGATTCCGATGAAGAGTGTGAACCAGACCTGCGGACGCACGAGCGCGCCCAGTTCGGTCATCGGATTCGTGATCTTCATGTCGGTGAGCGAGGGCAGGTACCAGCAGAGCGCCGCGATGGTGAGCAGTCCGATCGCCGCGACGACCACGAAGGCCGCGCGCCAGCCGAGGGTGCTGCCCAGCCAGGTCGCCGCCGGTACCCCCACGACGTTGGCGACGCTCAGACCGAGCATGACCTGCCCGACCGCCTTTGCTCGCGACGCCGGGCCTGCGAGGTGGGCGGCGACGAGGGACGCCACCCCGAAGTAGGCGCCGTGCGGCAGACCCGCGATGAAGCGGGCGAACATCAGCATCCCGTAGGACTGCGCGAAGACCGTGGCGGCGTTGCCGACCGTGAACGCGATCATCAACGCGATCAGTAGGGTCCGCCGCGACATCCGGGCGGTCAAGGCCGCGATCAGCGGGGCACCGACGACCACGCCGAGCGCGTAGGCGGAGATCACATGGCCGGCCGTCGGCTCGCTGGTTCCCAGCGACTCGGCGATCGAGGGCAGCAGGCCCATCGCGACGAACTCGGTCGTGCCGATACCGAAGGCGCCGAGCGCCAGCGCGAGAACGACGGTCCGTCTGCTGCCACGCATACCCCCTGTTGGAGTTGGGGTGGTGGCACTGACTGCAGACATGCATCGATCCTCTCGGGATGTCAGGGGAGACGGCTCCGTTGCCGCCGAGGTAACTAAGGTGCAAACCGTTGCAGGCGTCGCAGCATTCCGCAATCGCACGTGAACTGCCACACAGAACATCGACCCCCGGCGGCCGGGGGCGGATGGTGGTGAGTCGTCGCCGACTCGAGTGTCAGCTCGCCTTGATGGCCGCTTCGAGATTCTCGTCGAGGGCACCGAGGAACTCCTCGGTGGTGAGGTAGGCCTGATCGCCGCCGACGAGTTGCGCGAGGTCCTTGGTCATCTTGCCGCCCTCCACGGTGTCGATGACCACGTCCTCGAGCTTCTGCGCGAACTCCCGAACCTGCGGGGTGCTGTCGAGCTTGCCGCGATGATCGAGGCCACGGGTCCACGCGAAGATCGATGCGATCGGGTTGGTCGATGTCGGTTTGCCCTGCTGGTGCTGGCGGTAATGCCGCGTCACCGTTCCATGGGCGGCCTCGGCCTCGCACACCCTGCCGTCAGGGGTCAACAGGACCGAGGTCATCAGGCCGAGCGATCCATACCCCTGCGCGACGGTGTCCGACTGGACGTCACCGTCGTAGTTCTTGCACGCCCAGACGTATCCACCCTCCCATTTGAGGCTGGAGGCGACCATGTCGTCGATGAGGCGGTGCTCGTAATGGAGTCCGGCAGCATCGAACTCGGCCTTGAACTCAGTGTCGAAGACGTGTTGGAAGATGTCCTTGAAGGCGCCGTCGTAGGCCTTGAGGATGGTGTTCTTCGTCGACAGGTAGACCGGGTAATTGCGCTGCAGACCGTAGTTCAGCGATGCCCGCGCAAAGTCTTCGATGGACTTGTTGAAGTTGTACATTCCCATCACGACGCCGCCCTCGGCGGGCATCTGGACGATCTCGTGCTCGATCGGCTCCGAGCCGTCGTCCGGCGTGTAGGTGATGGTGACCTTGCCGCCCGAGGGGACCTTGAAATCCGTTGCGCGGTACTGATCACCGAAGGCATGGCGCCCGACGATGACCGGTTTCGTCCACCCAGGGACCAGTCGCGGCACGTTCGAGATGATGATCGGAGCACGAAAGATGGTGCCACCCAGGATGTTCCGGATCGTGCCGTTGGGAGAACGCCACATCTTCTTGAGGCCGAACTCCTCGACGCGCGCTTCGTCAGGCGTGATCGTGGCGCACTTCACCCCGACGCCGTGCTCGAGGATGGCGTTCGCGGAATCGATGGTCACCTGATCGTCGGTGCGGTCGCGCTCCTCGATTCCGAGGTCGTAGTAGTCGAGGTCGATGTCCAGATAGGGGTGGATCAGCTTCTCTTTGATGAACTGCCAGATGATCCGTGTCATCTCGTCGCCATCGAGCTCTACAACTGTTCCTTCGACCTTGATCTTGCCCATATGGCTACGCGTCCTCCTGCGATGTGCTGCCCCGCCGGCGGGGCTTGTCTCGGAGCGACCCCGTGGGTCGCGCGCACGTCCGACGCATCCAACCTGACACGGCGCGAGCGAACCGGCCGCACCACCCATAAAATAAGACGGGCGTACTGCTAAATCAGCATACCCGTCCCCGGGCGCCGAGCGCGCCGGTTCTCGTGCTGCTGCGCGCAGACGACGTCCGTCCACACAGACCCACAGATCCCAGGCAAACCCACGTGCTGCAACAGCTGGGTTTGCCTGAGGCACCTGGTTTGTGACACGTGACCCCGAAACGGAGAAATTGGGCTGCGCGAGAGGGTTCTCAGTGACTTCCCCGCGTGTTATATCCTCTACTGCGAAAGGTCATGAGTGTCAGCAACAAGCCCCGGCTCGCTGACCGGCAACCCTCCAACCGCGGTGGGGTGCTCCGGGTGATGACCTGGTTGCGGTTCGCCGCAGCAAGCGCGGGTCCGCAGGTCGGACCCAATTTCAATTGGATGTTTCACCGACCGAGAAAGAGAACTCTTGCATGTCTGACAACGACGTCAATCCGGCTGACAACTGGAGCTTCGAGACCAAGCAGGTTCATGTCGGCCAGGCCCCCGACTCGCAGACCTCTGCGCGGGCCCTACCCATCTATCAGACGACCTCCTACACGTTCCGCGACACCGAGCATGCTGCGAATCTCTTCGGACTCGCCGAACCGGGCAACATCTACACCCGCATCATGAACCCCACCCAGGACGCGGTCGAGCAGCGCATCGCCGCTCTCGAAGGTGGCGTCGCCGCGCTGCTCGTGGCTTCGGGTCAGGCCGCCGAGACCTACGCGATCCTCAACGTCGTCGAGAACGGTGGGCACGTCGTCTCCAGCCCGCGCCTCTATGGCGGCACCTACAACCTTTTCCACTACACGCTGCCGAAGCTCGGCATCCAGGTCAGTTTCGTCGAGGATCCCGAAGACCTCGACAGCTGGCGCGCAGCCATCCAGCCCAACACCCGCGCGCTGTTCGGTGAGATCATCTCGAACCCGAACAACGAGATCCTCGATCTCGTCGGGATCTCGGGCGTCGCGCACGACGCGGGGCTTCCCCTCATCGTCGACAACACCGTCGCGACGCCGTACCTGATCAACCCGCTCGCCCACGGTGCGGACATCGTCGTCCACTCCGCCACCAAGTACCTCGGCGGCCACGGCACATCGGTCGGCGGCGTCATCGTCGACGGTGGCACGTTCGATTGGCGCGGGCAGCGCGACGGCCAGGACCTGTTCCCCGGCTTCACCACACCGGACCCGAGCTACCACGGTGCGATCTTCGCCGACCTCGGTGCGCCGGCGTTCGCGCTCAAGGCTCGGGTGCAGTGGCTGCGCGACACCGGTGCCGCCATCTCGCCGTTCAACGCGTTCCTCATCGCGCAGGGCATCGAAACCCTGAGCCTTCGCATCGAGCGTCATGTGTCGAACGCACAGGCGGTCGCCGAGTACCTGTCCAAGCACGCGCAGGTCGAGTCCGTCGCATACGCGGGCCTCGAATCCTCTCGCTGGTACAAGCGCGGCCAGGAACTGGCGCCGCGTGGACAGGGCGCGATCATCGGCTTCGAGATCGCCGGCGGTGTGGACGCGGGCAAGAAGTTCGTGGACGCGCTGACCCTGCACAGCCACGTCGCCAACATCGGTGACGTGCGCTCGCTGGTGATCCATCCCGCGTCGACCACCCACTCGCAGCTGATCCCGGAGGAGCAGATCGCAGCAGGCGTCTCCCCCGGCCTTGTGCGCCTGGCGGTCGGCATCGAGAACATCGCCGACATCCTGGCCGACCTCGACACCGGCTTCGCCGCGGCCAAGTGAGGTGAGTATCGACCCGCACACGCCACCGCGCACTCATCCGGACTGGGAATCCCTACCGGATGGGCAGCTGACCAGTGTGTCGGTCGGTCCTCTCGAGCTGGACAACGGTCAGCGCATCGACAACGTGACCCTGGCGTTCCAACGCTGGGGCACTCTGTCGCCGGCGCGCGACAACGTCGTCCTCGCCCTGCACGCTCTCACCGGTGACTCCCACGTCACCGGACCCGCCGGACCCGATCAGCCCTCCCCCGGTTGGTGGGATGGGCTGATCGGGCCCGGCGGTCCCGTCGACACCGACGAGTGGTGTGTGATCTCGGCAAATGTCCTCGGCGGTTGCCGTGGCTCGACGGGGCCGGCATCGCTCGATTCCGATGGGCGTGTGTGGGGTTCACGATTCCCGCACATCACCGTGCTCGACCAGGTGCGCGCCGAGGTCGCGTTGATGGACGCCTTGCAGATCAACTCTGTCGCGTCGGTCCTCGGCGGATCGATGGGCGGTGCACGTTCACTGGAGTGGGTGATCGGCTACCCCGAACGAGTCCGCAGCGCACTGATCCTCGCGGTCGGAGCTCGGGCGTCTGCCGACCAGATCGGCACGCAGACAACCCAGATCGCGGCCATCACCTCGGACGCGAATTGGCAGAACGGTGATTATCACGGCTCCGGCCGTGCCCCGACCGCCGGCCTCGGTATCGCTCGCCGCATCGCCCACATGTACTACCGGCACGAGCTGGAACTCGATGAGCGCTTCGCGAATTCACCCCAGGGCGACGAAGATCCGCTCCATGGCGGCCGCTACGCGGTGCAGAGTTATCTCGAGCACCAAGCCGACAAGTTGGTGCATCGGTTCGACCCCGGTAGCTATGTGGTGCTGTCCGAGGTCCTCAACCACCACGACGTCGGCCGCGGTCGCGGTGGTGTCGAAGCAGCGCTGCGCAACTGCCAGGTTCCTGTCGTCATCGGTGGCATCGATTCGGACCGGCTCTACCCGTTGCGTCAGCAGGTCGAGCTGGCCGAACTCATGCCCGGATGCGTCGACGGGTTGCACGTGGTGCATTCGGACAATGGCCACGACGGTTTCCTGACCGAATACGACGCCATCTCAGAGCTTTTGAAGAAAACCGTGGACCTCGCGCGCCGCTAGGCACCTGGTATCGCGCAGGGCGCTCCGTTCAGCCGGCAGGCTGCGTCGTGGGCACCGACTGTTGTTGTGGCGCAGGCGATGCAGAAGTACCCTCGGCCGGCGGCGCCGTCGGGGGCGGTGGCGATGTCACCGGCGGCACAATCGTCGTCGAACCCGGCGCTGTGGGCGGAAGCTGTCCCAGCGGCGGCCACGTGATCGACGGGATCGGGAAGGGCCACAACGACGTACTCAACGTTGACGTCGACGGCTGCTCGGTCGGACCACTTGGCGCGGGTAACTCCGTTGTCGCCCAACCCGGATCTTGATTGCCACCCCCGGTGCCGGTACCGGTGCCCGCGCCGCCAGTGTTGCCGACTGTCGCCGGAGGGGGCGCGGCGGTGATCGAGATCTGCTGCTGCGGCGACGTGACCGTGGGGATGACACGCGATTCACCGGCCTCAGGTGGCGGGGTCGATGTGGTCGTCGCCTCGGCCTCGGCCGTGACCGACGACGGTGGTGCTGAGGGAGTCGACGGATTGCCCGCCAGTGAGGAGCCAACGGCGTACACCGTCATCAACGCTCCGGCGAGCAACGCACCGAACACCGCCAGCGGTGCTGCCGACAACCAGTCGCGATTGCGGCGTCCGCCGATGAAGGCCAGCGTGGACCCTGTGATGCCGGTGGCAGCCAGAGTTGCGGCTCCGCGTGCTGCGACCGACTCCGGCGAGTGGGGCAAGATCGGTTCGAGTCCGCTGCGCTCGGTGATGAGGTCGCGCAGCAATGGGATATTGGCCAGTCCACCGACGAGAACCACGGCCTCTGGTCGGGTCGCGCGCTCGGCTTCCACGTACGCGGCGACCTCGTCGGCGGCCGCGGAGGCCATGGGACGAGCGAGTCGCTCGAGCACAGTTCTCGTGACCGGCACGGGGAATGCGGGATTCCCCATCATCATCGATGTCGAGTCCCTGACGGACAGTTCCTCTTTCGCCGTCCGGCAAGCGCTCAGGACACTCGACTTTCGACGGCCGCGAACCTTTCCCGAAGTGGTGAGTTCAGCGGCGAGCAGCGCGTCGAGGCTGTCGCCCGAGACAGCAGTGCTGCGCCGGTGATCGCCGATGCGCCTGGTTGCGGGATCGATCGTGTACAAACTCATCCCGGTGTCGCCGAGGTCCACCACCACCACTGATGTGAACCGATTGATCTCGCCTGCGGAGATCAGGTGGTGCGCGATCGCCTCGGTCTCGGCCACCAAATGGATCTGGCGTTTTGCACCGGTGCCGCGCGACGCGATCTCGCGGGCCTGCTCGTCCGTTCGGTACGCCACCCCGATCGTGGCCACGCTCGTGTTGTTGTCGCGTGCCGTACCCAGCATGAGGTCGATGCCGGAGTTGACGCGGCCGGCGCGGGTCAACCCGTCTGTGGGGTCGACGTCGATGACACGGTTGACCGTGTGAGTACGACCGGCCTCATCGGTGGTCAGCAGGACACAGTGGATCATTCCACTGCCTGCGGACAAACCCAATGAGGTGGTCATGACTCTCTTCCGGCTCGATGATGGTCTCGGTCGTCCGGGTTCTGCAATTGCTGCCATCCCCCGGCGGGGCCGCTCTCACCACCCCAACACTGCCTCTTGAGAACTGCATCGCCCGTAAGGATGAAAGTGTTCATCTTTACTGACTGCAAGTTCAAGATGCAGTACTACGAACCATTGTAATCAGTCTGTGCCCAAAGGGTCGATGGAGGTCGCGAGCCAGAGGATGGCCACGCCGGCGAGAGTCATCGCGACCACGTCCGCGAAGCGACCTCGGACCTCGAGCAGACCGACCCGAGAAGTCGGTATGAGGGCGCGCAGAAGGGCGGCGAGAAGCGCCGCTGATCCGAAGACGAACGCGCCACGCCGCCAGCGATCGACGATCAGGAAAACAGCCGCCACGATGACGACCGCCATCACTGCCAAGAACGGAATCTGGACCAGTACCCAGCGCAATTGGCGAACACGGTGCAGCCGGCGCGCGCGAGCGCGGCCACTGCCCGGGGTGGTCGGCTCGGTTGCCGAGGTACTGGACATCGCGATCAGGCGCGAGCCAACGCGGCCTCAGCGCGTTCGACGACGTTCGCCAACAAGAAGGCCCGTGTGAGCGGGCCCACTCCTCCCGGATTAGGTGAGACATGCCCGGCCACATCCCAGACGTCCTGCGCGACGTCGCCGACGAGCCCGTCCGCCGTTCGACTGACGCCGACATCGATCACTGCGGCTCCGGGTTTGACCATGGTCGCCGTGATGAGTCCGGGGACACCTGCTGCCGCGATCACGATGTCTGCCCGGGAGACCTCGGCCGCGAGGTCGCGGGTGCCGGTATGGCACAGGGTCACGGTGGCGTTCTCGGTGCGGCGGGTCAGCAACAGCCCGATCGGACGGCCGACGGTGACCCCGCGGCCCACGACCACGACGTGTGCACCCTTGACCGGCACGTCGTATCTGCGCAGCAGATGCAGGATGCCGCGCGGCGTGCACGGCAACGCGCTCTGCGATGTCCCCGCACCGTCGAGGACCAGTCGGCCGAGATTGATCGGGTGCAGGCCGTCGGCGTCCTTCTCGGGGTCGATGCGCTCGAGAGCCGCATTCTCGTCGAGATGTTTGGGCAACGGCAGCTGCACGATGTAGCCGGTGCACCCCGGATCCGCGTTCAGCTCATCGATCGCCGCGTTGAGCTGCTCGGTCGTGATGTCGGCTGGAAGATCTTTGCGAATGGACGCGATCCCGACCTTGGCGCAGTCGTTGTGCTTACCGCGCACATAGGCCTGCGATCCCGGGTCGTCCCCGACCAAAATCGTGCCGAGACCGGGCGTGATGCCGGATTCCCGTAGCTTCTCGACCCGCTCCTTGAGGTCGACGAAGACCTCATCGCGGGTGGCTTTTCCGTCAAGTACAGCTGCGCTCACGACGCCATTGTTTCAGGTTGTGCGCATTGCCTGCCGCTGGCCCGCCAACTACTCGAGATCGAACCACGCAACGCGCGGCGATCCGATGCCGCCGACCCACACTCTCCCGTCTCGTTCGCTCACTCCGGTGCTCTGACCGAATCCCGGGAGATCGACCCGATGGTCGGCAACCACCCGCCCGCTCGGCAGGTGGATCTTGAGCACCCACAACGGCGCCACCGGCTCGGGCAGCAGTCGCTCCGGGATTTTCCATACGAGTCGTCGAGCCCGCGGACAACCGGCCAGGACTTCCAGTGGGCGGCTGCGCAGGCCCGCCATCGCCAGCCACAGGTGCTCACCGTCCGGAGACAGTGAACAGTTGTCGGGATAACCCGGCAGACCATCACGTAGCACCTCACTCGTGCCCGTCGTCGGCTCCCAGGAGCGCAGACTGCAGTCTCCCGTCTCGGCGATGATCACCCGGCCGTCGTGGGTGACCAGACCATTCGCGAACTGCAGTCCGGTCAGCAGCACTGTCGCCCGCGGCGGTCCCGACTCGTCGCCGAGATCCACCCGGATCAGTCGTCCCGAACCGCCGTGCTCGATGATGTCGGCCTTGTAGTCGTCCAGGGAGAACCGGGTCGTCGACTGCGTCAGGTGCAGTTCCAGAGGTCGCGGTGTCGATCCACCCGAGTGACGGGTGACGATCACGTTGGAGCAGAACGTCAACGGTTCACCGTCGACGTGGTCGAGGACGACTCGTATCTCGCCACTGCTCATGTCCATCGAGAGGAGCCCGCGTCTGCTGTCGCAGATCAGCAGGGTCTCGCCGATCACCTCGAGGCCCAGTGGTTGACCGCCGGTGTTCGCGACCACATCCCACCGCCCGGTGCCGGCGTCGATGGCGATGATGTTCCCGTCGACCGTCCCTGTCCAGATCCGGCCGCGGTTGTCGGCGACGACGTCCTCGGGTGAGGACGACCCGACGTCGACCACGGTGATCTCCGGGGTCAGCGGCGTAGGCCAACCGGCTGTGTCCACCGGGGTCGGCGTCCACTTGACCGGTGCGATCGTCGGCTTGCGTCGTCTCGATCGAGTGGTCACCCCTGCCCTCCGATCCGCAGGCCGTGAGCCGCGGCGAACTCCAGGGCCTGGCCGGCGTCCACGAGGGCATCGACGACGGATGCCTGCAGCCAGAGCACCGGGTCCACCCGCGCGCCGCGCAGGTCGGCCTTGTCGAGTTTTGCGTCGATGGCGCGCACTCCGGTGAGGTCGGCCCCGGACAGATCCGCGCCGATCAGTGTCGAATCCGACAGGTTGGCCTCTCGGAGTCGGCAACCTCGCAGCACCGCACCTGACAGATCGACCCCTCCGATCGACGTCAACGACAGGTCACAGTCGATCAGTGTCAGCGGCCTGACCCGGGAGTTCGTGATGACGGTCCCCAGCAGGCTGCAGTCGGTCATCTCGACCTTGTTCAGGTGCGTGCGTTCGAAATGGCAGTTTCGAAAGGCGCTCGCGCTGTGAACCGAACGGGAGAGGTTGGCTCCGCTGAAATCGCAGTCAGTGAATGTTACTGCTCGCGTTCGCAATTCACTGAGATCGGATTCGATGAAACTGCAACCGACATACTCACGATCGGACCAGTCCTCGCCCGAGAAGTCAGCGAAATCGAACCGTTCGTCCCGAGAAACGTCAACACTCATGTGCACATGTCTACACGGGTCGTGTAAACCGACGGGCTGACACCGGTTTGTCGACGATGCGACCGATGCGGCAAGCTCAGGGGGTGTTTCGACTGCTGTTCCATGAACCTCGCATCCCACCGAACACGGGAAATGCGATCCGGCTCGCCGCCAATACCGGGTGTGAATTACACCTGGTGGAACCGCTCGGCTTCGACCTGTCCGAACCAAAGGTCAAGCGAGCCGGGCTCGACTACCACGACATGGCATCGGTGACCGTCCACCCCGACCTGTTCGCCGCCTGGAAAGCACTTGCCCCGCAACGGGTATACGCGTTCACCGCGCACGCGGACACGTTCTACACAGACATCAGCTACCAACCGGGCGACGTGCTGCTGTTCGGTCCCGAACCGACCGGGCTGTCCGACACTGTGTTGGCGGACCCTCATGTGACCGAACGGGTCCGTATTCCCATGCTGCCGGGACGGCGATCACTCAATCTGGCGAACGCAGCCAGCATTGTGATGTACGAGGCCTGGCGGCAGCACGGCTTTCCTGGCGCGGTCTAGCCGGTCGACAGGTCAGTCGATCGGCAGTCCCCGCATGATGAACTTGCGCAGCATTGCGGTGGTCGGTTCCTCAATACGCAGTTCGGCGTTATCGGTGGCTGTCGGGGCGACCACGTTCAGGAGTAGTTGACCGCCGGCGAGGATATCCGCGGAATAGGCGCTGTTGTCGCGACTCCATTCCATGTGCAGGCCACCCTCAGGGGTCGCGGTAGGCGTTGATTCCGCCCAGTACGAACTCTGCAGTCCGTCGAAGTATCTCTCGAAGAATTCCTTCGCGGCTGCGGTCGGGGCCAGTGAGTCTTCCCCCTGCCAGCCGTCCTCGAGTCCGAGAACATGCTCGAGTCGGGCGTCGAGATTCTGCTTGGTGTCGCTGGGGTCCGCGGCACCGGGAGTTTGACGGTCGAGATTGCTCGAATAATTGCTCAGGCTCATTTACCGATGTTAGGCGCCTTCCGCTCGGAGGTATAGGGCGGTCGGGGGGTGTTCATCTCTAGCGATCCCAGTCCACCTGCTCCGCCAACGCCAGCAAGGTGTTTCGTCGCCGCGGGCTGCTTGCCCCGATCCAGGCGATCTTGCCGTGCACGTGCGCGCGGAAATTCGGGTGCGCCGACCTGTTCTGCGCCTGCGCACCGGTGCGAATCGCGTTGTGCAGCAGTGCTCGAAGGTTGTCGTAGTCACGTCGGGCGACTCGCGGTTGATCGTTGACCACCAGCCCGGCCAATTGCTGGCGTTGGTGCGCACGCATGGTCTTCGTCTTGTCCGGATGGACGGTGAAACCCTCGTCGGCAACGATGCGCAGCACCACCCACAGCACTGCTTCCGGATTCATGTGGTCGCCGGAGATCGCCAGGTCATCACCATACCGGCTGTAATGCAATCTGTTTCGCTGGGCGTATCCCCAGATCCGACGATCCATGGCACGCATCACGAGATTCGCCAACGCCGGAGAAGTCGGTGCGCCCTGCGGTAGGTGCCGCTGCCTCAGCAGTGCCGCCTGCCGGTGGTCGATGTCCCGAAGATGGGCGATGGGCGTGGTTGTCGTGCACAGTTCTGCCAGGACTCGCGCGGTCCTCTCGTAGCCCACCGCCGCGAAAATTGCCTTCACCCTGGCTGTTCCGATCGAAGAAAAGCAGTCCCGCAGGTCCAACCGGACCACCACCGGACGATCGGTGTGCGGCCAGGCGAAGCTTGCGGTCGAGGTACCGGGAACGAACCCCTGGGCGGCCCGGTGCGGCGGGATGTGGTCGAGGATTGTGCGCAGTACGCGTCGTTGGATTTCCCTCAGGTGAGGTTTGGGCGCCTCGATCATCCGGACGCCGTCACGTTTCGGCACTTGCCAGTACCTGTAGTGCTGTAGCGGACCGTCCTTCGTCCGCAGCCAGTGACCCCGATCGGCGAACCACTCCAGTTCGCCGACAGTCAGGTTGAGCCAGCGCGCCACGTCCGAATAGTCCGGTAACCGGGGCAGGTCGAACCGCATGACGGGGTCCGCCGGATCGTCGAACTCCCGGCTGCGCGGCTCGCCGATCAGCGGCGCGAGAAACGTCCGGACATCGCCCAGATCGGTGGGTCGTTCCGGGAATCGGTCGAGCAGCATTCCGAGCAGCTCCGTGACCACGGGCTGTTCCACCGTAGCCACCAGCATCTCGACGAGCGCCGAGACCGTCCAGCGCGGATCGACCTCGAGCCTCGTCAGCAAGTGCTCGACCGAGTCCGCGGTCAGGCGCATACGTGGCCCCAGACCACCCAAGGAGTAGCTGTCGTTCATGAAGGTTGGCCCGTCACGAATCAGATGCGCGACGGGGAGGTGACCACGAGCTTGTGTCGGCGGCGCCGGCTGGCACGCGGAGCGTGCGGAGCGGCGTCGGACGCTGATACCAACTGCGAGATGTACCCAGGGGTTGCCCCTGAGACGGGTTCGAAGAACCCACTCTCACCTCCCCACCGCGCACACATGCATCGTAGCTGTGCTTGTCTGGCTCGCTCCTGATTTTGTCCAAACGACGGCACGCTCAACGGCGATATCAGCACGCTCAACGGTATTTTCGGCACGGTCGGCGGCAGTTTCGGCACGCTCGACGGAACCACACACGAAGGTCTGAGCGAGCCCAGCGATGCAAGGGCCTGGGAGGTGTGGCCGCGGTTGTTCTGGACTGCCGACGAACGAGCGCCAGCGAGGTGAGGAGAAGGGAAGAACAACCGCCTGATGGCCACACCGACAAGCGAGCGGAGCGAGCAGACAAACTCAAGCCCAGTCCCTTGACCTCGTCCCGACCCTCAGGTCCATGCGTTGGAGGCGTTCTGCCACCACGGTCACGGCTCCTTCAGCGTTTTGCACCCGGCCGCGGATCAGCAGGGCCGGGGCCGTCTGGGCGAGTTTGCGGTACTTGGCCCACAACCCCACCGAGCAGACCACGTTGATCATCCCGGTCTCGTCTTCGAGGTTCACGAAGGTCACCCCTGACGCGGTGGCGGGCCGCTGCCTGTGGGTGACCGCTCCCCCGACGAGCACCCGCGAGCCGTCGGGTACCGACAGCAGATCGACGGCCGCGATCACACCCAGCGCATCGAGTTGGGGCCGGATGAATTCGGTGGGGTAGTTCCCTGGGCTGACCCCGGTGGCCCAGACGTCCGAGGCCGCCATCTCGACATCGCTCATCCCCGGTAGCGCCGGCGAGGTGTTGATCTCGTGCAGCGGGAGCCGATCAGATTTCTCCTGCGCTGCCGCACCCGCATCCCAGAGAGCTTGGCGCCGACTGGTCCCGAAGCATTCGAGTGCACCCGCGGTCGCAAGCGCCTCGAGCTGCCGGGTGTTGACGTCGCACCGCCGGGAGAGGTCGGCGGCATTGGTGAACGCCCCACCTGATGTGCGTTCGGCGACGATCGCCTCGGCCAGGTCGATACCTATGTGTTTCACCGAGCCCAGTCCGAGGCGGACGTCCAAGCCGGCATTCTCCAGGTCCGCGTGCGGTTGCGACAGGTTGACGTCCGGCCCATGCACCTTGACGCCGTGCCTTCGGGCGTCGGCGACCAGTGACTGTGGTGAGTAGAAACCCATGGGCTGCGCCTTGATCAGGGCGGCGCAGAATGCGGCGGGATGATGGAGTTTGAGCCAGGAGGAATAGAACACGAGCGAGGCGAAACTCTGCGAATGACTCTCTGGGAAACCGAAATTGGCAAACGCGGCCATCTTCTCGAAGACGCGGTCGGCCACCTCACCGGTGATGCCGTGCAGCTCTTTCATTCCTTCATAGAACCGGGCGCGCAAGCGCTCCATCTTCTCCGGGGAACGCTTCGACCCCATCGCCCGTCGCAGCTGATCGGCTTCAGCGGAACTGAATCCGGCGACGTCCACGGCCAGTTGCATCAGCTGTTCCTGGAAGAGCGGCACGCCCAGGGTCCGCTCCAGTGCCGGCTTCATCGAGGGGTGTTCACAGGTTGCCTCTTCCAGGCCGTTGCGGCGCCGGATGTACGGGTGCACCGAGCCGCCCTGGATCGGGCCCGGCCGGATGAGTGCCACCTCGACCACGAGGTCGTAGAACTTCCGCGGCTTGAGCCGGGGCAGGGTTGCCATCTGCGCCCGCGACTCCACCTGGAACACCCCTACGGTGTCTGCCTTGCAGAGCATGTCGTAGACCGCCGGCTCGGTGAGATCGATCTTCGCCAGGTCGACGTGGATGCCGCGGTGTTCGGCGAGAAAGTCGATGGCGTAGTGGATGGCCGAGAGCATGCCGAGACCCAGCAGGTCGAACTTCACCAATCCGATTGCTGCACAATCGTCTTTGTCCCACTGCAGCACGCTGCGATTGGGCATCCGGGCCCATTCGGTGGGGCACACATCGGCGATGGGCCGGTCGCAGATCACCATGCCGCCGGAGTGGATGCCCAGGTGTCTCGGCATGCCGTTGATCTGCCCGGCCAGATCGAGCACATCATCGGGGATGTCGCTGTCTGTCGGCTGAGCCTTGTCGTACCGCTGCACCTGTTTGCTCCAGGCATCCTGCTGTCCCACCGAATAGCCGAGCGCACGCGCCATGTCGCGGACCGACGACTTGCCGCGGTACGTGATCACGTTGGCCACCTGCGCGGCGTTCTGCCTGCCGTACCGCTGATACACGTACTGGATCGCTTCTTCACGGCGGTCCGATTCGATGTCGACATCGATGTCCGGCGGGCCGTCCCTGGCCGGGGACAGGAATCGTTCGAACAACAGACTGTTCCCCACCGGATCGATTGCGGTGACCCCGAGGGAGTAGCAGACTGCCGAGTTCGCCGCACTGCCCCGACCCTGACAGAGGATGTCGTGGGTACGGCAGAACGAGACGATGTCGTGTACCACCAGGAAATAGCCGGGGAATCCCAGTGAATCGATCACGTTCAACTCATGTTCGATCTGCTGATACGCCTGGGGATGACTCTGGGGTGGGCCGTACCTCTCCAGTGCTCCCCTGGCCGTCAGTTCACGTAGCCACGAACTCTCGGTGTAGCCCTCGGGCACATCGAACGGCGGCAACTTGGGCGCGATCAGATGCAGCCCGAACGCCAGGTCCCGGGCCAGCATCGCGGCGTTGTCGATGGCGTCGGGATGTGCACTGAGCAATCGCATCATCTCGTCACCACTGCGCAGATGTGCCCCGCCCAGCGGACCGAGCCAGCCGTCCATGTCGTCGAGGCTGCGTCTGGCGCGGACCGCGGCCATCGCCATCGCCAGCCGCCGGCGATGTGGCGCCGAGAAGTGGGCACCGGTGGTGGCCACCGTGGCGACGCGGTTGCGCCGGGCCACCCACGCGAGTGCGGCATTGCGTTCGTCGTCATCGGCTGCGCCCTGCGCTGTCAACTCCATCACCACGTTGTCGCGACCGAATTTCTCGATCAGGTCACGCAATGCCGCTTCCGCGGCCGACGGTCCGCCGGTCGACAAAGCTTGTCGCACACTTCCTTTACGACAGCCGCTGAGGATCAGCCAGTGCCCGGCCGCGGCCTGCGCCAGGGTGTCGATGTCGAATCGGAGCAACCCCTTCTCGCCCGCCGCCATGTGTCCGTCCGCGAGCTGCCGGGACAGTCTCCGGTAGCCCTCCTGACCGCGGGCCAACACCAGCAGATGCGCAC
Organism: Williamsia soli; assembly: GCF_017377795.1. Classification (GTDB taxonomy): domain Bacteria; phylum Actinomycetota; class Actinomycetes; order Mycobacteriales; family Mycobacteriaceae; genus Williamsia; species Williamsia soli. The sequence goes on from NZ_JAFRDR010000008.1 coordinate 195,274, forward strand.
CCTCCGGGTCGGCCACCCCCGTGCGGGCCGAGTCGTGTTCGAGCGAGAGTTCGGACCCGAAGACTGTTGGCAGTTCCCATTCCAGGGCTGCCTCGGCGAAGCGCACCACCCCGTAGAAACCGTTGTGATCGGTGATCGCCAGCGCTTCCAGCCCGAGCCGGTAAGCCTCTTCGGCCATCTCTTCCGGACTGCTGGCGCCATCGAGAAAACTGTAGGAGGTGTGGGCGTGCAATTCGGCGTACCGAGTGTCAGAAACACCACGGTGCAGGGCACCTGCCTCGTACGGCCCGCGCTTGCGCGACCAGGCCGGACTGTCACCACCGTCACCGGCGAATGTCTCACCCGGGCGCCCACCAGCAGTCGGGCGCCCAGAAAGAACGCGCTCCATCTCCGACCAGGTCGGAGGGCCATTGTGCCAGCCCATAACTCACTATATCGAACACATATTCGATAGACAAGTTACCTGTTACCCTCGACACATCAATGTCGGTTCGCGGGTGGGGACAGCGCCTCTGGCGGGGCTTCACCTTTCAAGGAGGAGCGCATCAATGCCCGACTACTTCATCACCGGTGGCACCGGCTTCATCGGGCGCCGGGTTCTACCCCTGCTACTCGCCGCTCTCGAGGCCGACGAGGCAAGCGGGGTCGACTCGACGGTGTTCGTGTTGGTCCGGCCGGGATCTGTGGAGCGATTGACCACCGCGAGGGCCGACTGGCTGGGCGGCGATCGCATCACGGCCGTCGAGGGTGACCTGACCGCGGCAGATCTCGGCGTCGACACCACCGCACACGACCTGTCGAACATCGAGCACGTCCTGCACCTGGGTGCGATCTACGACATGGCGGCCAGCGCCGCCGATCAGCAATCCGCCAATGTCGACGGCACGGCCCGGGTCATCGCATTCGCACGCGAACGCGGCGCGATGCTGCATCACGTGTCGTCGATCGCGGTCGCAGGCGACCATGCCGGAGAGTTCACAGAGGCCGATTTCGATCTGGGACAGAGATTCCCATCTCCCTATCACCGCACCAAGTTCGAATCCGAGAGACTCGTCCGCGATGCCGAAGACCTACGCTGGCGGGTCTATCGGCCTGCGATCGTGGTGGGCGATTCTGTCACCGGCGAAATGGACAAGGTCGACGGGCCGTACTACTTCTTCGGCTATCTGCGCGAACTCGGCCGCCTCCCCTCTCGATGGACCATCCCCATGCCCGACATGGGTCTGACCAACATGGTGCCCGTCGACTTCGTCGCCGAAGCGCTGGTGACCCTCATGCGTCACGATCTGGCCGAGGCACCGCCCGGCACTCCGGATCCCGGCGGCGAGGTGTTCCATCTCGTCAGTCCGCACCCCCAGACGATCACCGAGATGTACAACGCGATCGCGCCTGCATTCGCCGGACCGCACGGCCGCGACCTGGTGCCCCACCGATTCGTTGCGCCGGTCGTCGACCGCAGCTCGCACGGGGTGATCCGGACCGGACGCGATCTCATCGCCCGGCAGCAGGGCATCCCGCCCGCCATCCTCGACACCCTCTCGATCCCCACGACCTTCAAGGCCGACAAGACCTTCGGAGTCCTGGCCGGTTACGGGGTGGCCCTACCCGACCTCTCCGACTACGGACCGAACCTCTGGCGGTACTGGCATGAGCACCTCGACCCCAATCGACACCGCCGGCGCAATCCGGCAGGCCCGCTCGCCGGCTTGCACATTCTGATCACCGGGGGCTCGACGGGTATCGGCAAGGAGACCGCTCGGCAATGCGTACGCAAGGGCGCCGTGGTCTTCCTGCTGGCGCGTGGCGCCGACGAACTCGCGGCGGCAGTCGATGAGCTGCGATCCGAACAGACTGAACAAAACGGACACCGCGGCGAGGCGTACGCCTACCCCTGTGACATCACAGACAGCGAGGCGGTGAACCTCACGATCAAGGCCATACTCACCGAACACGACCACGTCGACGTCCTCGTGAACAACGCCGGGCGCTCGATTCGGCGGGCGACCATCGACGCGGTGGACCGCAGTCATGATTACGAACGAACAATGGCTGTCAATTACTTCGGCGCGGTGCACCTGACTCTGGCATTGTTGCCTCATATGAAGGAGCGCAACGTCGGGCACATCGTGAATGTGTCGAGTATCGGTGTGCAGGCGCGCGGACCGCGCTTTGCCGCGTACGTGGCGTCGAAAGCTGCCCTGGAGGCGTTCAGCGATGTCACCGCCACGGAAACGCTCTCCGACCACATCACGTTCACCAACATCCACATGCCGCTCACGCGGACAAAGATGATCGCGCCCACCGAGGCGTATGACAATGCGCGGGTCCTTAGTCCACACACCGCGGCGGCGATCGTGGTGCGCGGCATCGTCGAGAAGCCACGCCGTATCGACACCCCACTCGGCACGCTCGCGCAGATCGGTCAGTTCCTCACTCCGAAGCTGACCGGCCGCCTGCACCATCAGGGTTATCTACTCTTCCCTGATTCCGCGGCCGCCCGAGGCAAAGCCGAAGCCTCCGAATCAAATCGGGAAACAGACGTGATCACACGGGCACACGGCGTACGCGACCGCGCCCATGCACTCGCCCGACCGGCCCGGGTGGCGATGGTCGAAAGTGGCGCCCGCCGTATGACCCGTAAGACATTGAACCGAATACCAGGGATTTCGTGGTAGCTCCTTCAGAAGATTCCCACAGCGGCACCGACATCGGCCGCGTCTCCAGAGTCCTGGCCGCAACCGCAGGACTCGACACTCCCTTGGCCGTGGTGGACGAAGTGGTGCTGGACGCCAACCTCGACCGAATGGCCGAGTTCGCATCCGCCGCCGGTGTCGCGCTCCGACCACACGGAAAAACCCACAAGAGCCCGGAACTGGCGGCCCGTCAGATCTCCCGCAGCGCAATCGGTTTGACGGTGGCCACCATTGGTGAGGCTGAGATCTTTGCAGCCTCAGGGGTCACCGACCTGTTCATCGCCTATCCCCTGTGGCTCACCGAGGGAAAGGCCCGTAGGCTCCGCGCGATCATGGAGCACGCCGAGGTCCTGCTCGCGGTTGATTCCGCTGCCGGCGCCGCCTGTCTGGCGCACCACCTGCCACACGCACGAGTCGTCGTCGAGGTCGACAGTGGTCAGCACCGCACCGGTGTCCACCCACAGCGGGCGGGCGACATCGGGCACAGCGCTGCGGCGGCCGGTCTACAGGTCCTCGGCATCTTCACGTTCCCAGGACACAGCTACTTTCCGGGCCGACCGGCGGCGGTCGGGGTTCAGGAGGCCAATGCGCTGGCCATGGCCGCCCAGTCGCTGCGGGCGGTCGGCATCGACCCGGTGATCAGGAGTGGCGGATCGACGCCGTCGGTTGCCCACGCCGATCCCACCGTGCTCACAGAGATCCGGCCCGGGGTCTACCCCTTCAACGATGCCCAGCAGGTGGAGCTGGGTGTGTGCTCGTTGCCAGACGTGGCGCTGACCGTCGTGACCACTGTCGTCCATCTCGACGGCAACAAAGCCGTCCTCGACGCAGGCAGCAAGGCGGTCGGAGCTGATCACCCGGCCTGGGCCACCGGGGGCGGTCGACTGCCGGAGTTCGGCGACGCCCGCGTCACGTCGTTGTCCGAACACCACGCGACCGTCGACTTCACCGATTCCGCTGAGCGGCCCGGGCTGGGCGACCGGGTGCGACTGGCCCCCAATCACGTATGTACAGCAGTGAATCTGACCGATGAATTGGTGATCGTCGACCATCACGGCACACTGACCAGATGGCCGGTGACCGCCCGCGGGGCGAACGCATGAAACCGCTGTGGACGGTGGTCGCCGCCGCCGCACTGACGGTCACCGCGTGCGCGCAGGGCGCGGAGGCGACCTCCACTGCGCAACTGACCAAGGCCTCCGGAGTGCGCTTCGACGAAATCGGCATCGACGAAGTGCGCAGCGCCGCAAACGAACTGGTCGAGCGCACCACCGGATTCGGTGTCGACATGCTACGGCAGACCGGACTGGACGCCAACGAGGTGGTGTCACCGTGGGGTGCGATGCTCACGCTGCAGATGCTTCGCGCAGGCGCAGGTGGCACCACCGCTGCCGAACTCGATGCGGTGCTCGGCGCGACCGACGACGACGCCATCGCGGCGATGATCGGTCAGCTCGACCGGGTTGACGGCAATCCCGGCGATGTCGACAAAGAGAACCCCCCGACGCCACCGGTGTTCCACGAGGCCACCGGAATTTTCATCGACGAGTCACTCGATGTCGGTCAGGACTACCTCGCGACCCTGGGACGCGTCTTCGACAGTGGTGTCTACCCGGTTGATTTCGCCGAGCCGCAGACGGAGGCCGCCATCAACAAATGGTTGTCGATCAACACCGGTGGCGAGATCACCGAAACCCCGACGACCTACGATCCCGAGACCGTGATCAGTCTGCTGTCCACCGTGTTCCTCGCCGCCGCGTGGGAGCAGCCGTTCTCCCCGGCATCCACCGCCCGCGCTGATTTCACGTCCGCGAACGGGGCGGTCGGCGACGTCGACATGATGAACGCGGTTGTCACCGTGCCGTTCGGTCGAGGAGCAGGCTGGACTGGTGTGCAGTTGCCGTACTCAGCCGGCCTGGCGATGCAGGTGTTCCTGCCGGAGACGGGCCTGGACCCCTTTGTCACCGATGCGGCACTCGCAGACGCCTCGAATGCCCTTCGGTCGGCGCCGGAGACCTTGACCGCGGTCAGCTTGCCGAAATGGGATATCACGACCTCGGTGGACCTGAAGGCCACCCTGGAGCGGCTCGGTGTTCGCGATCTGTTCGGTGACACAGCCGATCTGTTCGCGATCAGTCCGCAACTCGCGGTCACCGCGGCAGCTCAGGACAGCACCATCACCGTGGGAGAGAAGGGAACTCTCGCGGCATCGGTCACTCAGATCGACGTCGGCGTCACTGCGCTGCCGCCGCAAGAACCCGCCGAGTTCTTCGTCGCGAATCGGCCTTTCATCTTCCAGATCATCGACACCGCAACAGGTTTGCCACTCTTCCTCGGAACGATGACCAAGCCCCGGTAGCGGTCCCCGCTGGCAGACATGGGGTGGCTGTTCTCCACAGGGACCGACGTGGGGGTGGATGATCAGACCGCGGCAAGTCCCTGTTCACGCACGTCAGCGGGAAGGTCATCGTTCGGATGGCCCAGGCCTAGATGGTCACGCAGGGTGGATCCGGTGTACTCGGTACGGAACAGACCGCGTCGCTGCAACTCGGGCACCACATAGTCGACGAAGTCGTTGAATGTGCCCGGAGTCTGCGCCGTGGAGACGATGTAGCCGTCAGCCTCACCACCGGTGAACCCGGCCTCTATCTCGTCGGCCACATCAGATGCGGTTCCGACGAACTGCGGCAGCATCACGCCCTGGGCATACAGTTTGCCGATGTCACGGACGGTGAGTTTGTCGCGTCGGCTGAGCCTGCGGGCCACGTCGAAGAGGCCCTGCGAACCGGCCACCGTGAGATCTTCGAGAGGGGCGTCGAGATCGTACTGAGAGAAGTCATGATCAGTGTGCACCGACAGCGTGATCAGACCCGAGATCGGATCGGCGAGTTCGTTGTGGAAGGCCTGTTTCTCGCGGGCAATCGACTCCGTCTCGCCGATGAACGGGATGAACGACGGCAGGACCTTGACGTGGTCGGGATTGCGGCCGACGTTGACCACGCGCGACTTGATGTCGTCGTAGTAGGCACGACGCCCCTCCGGGGTGGGATCGATCTCGAAGATCGCCTCCGCCCAGCGGGCAGCGAAATCTCTTCCGGTGGAGGATGATCCGGCCTGAATCAACACCGGCCGATGTTGCGGGGATCGCGGCTGGTTCAGAGGACCGCGCGTACGGTAGAACTCGCCCGCGTGGTCGACGGTGCGCACCTTGTCAGGGTCGGCCCACACTCCGGAGGCCTTGTCCGCGACGACTGCGTCCTCGTCCCATGCCGACCACAGCTTGATGGCGGCCTGCACGAATTCCTCCGCTTTGAGGTACCTCTCGCCATGGGCGACATGCTCGTCGAAGCCGAAGTTGAACGCTTCTGCCTGGGTCAGCGACGTGACGATGTTCCACGCCACGCGGCCGCGGGAGATGTGGTCGAGCGAACCGAAGACCCGCGCCAGCTCGTAGGGATGGAAGTACGTTGTCGACTTCGTGATCGCGATACCCAGATGCGTTGTGACTGCCGCGATGCTGGCGGCGACGATGCTGGGATCGAGGGTGGCGGCGGCCTGCGTTCCCCGGCGCAACGGCTCGGACTGATCGTCACCGAATCGCAGTGGCGCAGCCAGCAGATCGGCGAAGAACGCGAAGTCGAATTTGCCCCGCTCGAGGATCCGCCCCACTCGGTGATAGTGCTCGGGCGAGAAGAACTCCGTGGTCGATCCGGGATGGCGCCACGCAGCATGGGAGTGGGTGACGGGCGAGGCGATCAGAAATCCGCCCAGATGAAGCTCACGGCTCATGGTGTAGTCCTTCGAGTTGTCAGCACTGTGTAGAGGCGCTTGCGTGGCCCCCTGGTTCGAGCACTCGACCATGAAAGACCCGATCAGCCAGACAACCAAGGATTGGCACCATCATGAGCAGAACTAAGCATCCGAGCGTTGATCACGCGTATCGTCCCTGCTCAAAGCCCTACTCATACACTCCTTCCACCGTCCACTGCCCCTGCTGATAGTGCAGTAGCAGCGCCCGCGAATCTTCGAGCAGCACCTGAGCTCTGGCATACGAGCCACCGTGTGAGCCTGCTTCTGACTCGGACCACCATCTCTCGTCGGTGGCCCAGGGACCGGCCCACCAGTTCAGCCGCCAGGTCCGGCTGCCCCAGGTGAGACTGGCGGGTTCCCCGGTGAAACCACCGCGTCCGGTGACCTCCACCGGATGATCCTCGGCGTCTCGCACGCTCACCGGCGCCATCGGCAGTATCGACGGGGACGGTCCCGGTACCCGTCCCGGCCACGGCGCCTGCGGGTCTGCCGCGGGCACGAGTTCGTCACCCAACGGCACCAGGGTGATCTGTTGTCCGGGACCCCGGCCACCACTGCGCAGAGGTATCTGCACCCGATCTCCGCCGAGCAGCCCCTGCACCCGCACCAGAGCCCGACGTACCCGTTCGGCCACTTCCCCGTCGCCTCCTGTCAGGCCACCACCCGTGAAACCCAATTGCAGTGCGCCCGAACTGATCACCTCCACCGGATCGAGACGCAGCAACACCACCGGCCCATCCGGCCGGTCTGCGGCAGTGCGCCCGGACAGCCAGCCCTCCAGTTGCCAGCGGATCCTGTCGGCCGTCGCATCGGGAGTGAGCGGATTGGCACAGCGCCAGGTTCGGGAGTACTCGCGACCACTGTCGGTGACCGCCTGCACGGTGAGCCTGGTGCAGGCCACCGACGCCGCCGCGAGCACATCGTGTAGTTGCGCCGACAATCGGCGGCCGATGAACGCCGCAGCGTCCACTCGATCCACGGGCGGGTCGCACTGGTGCTCCACCACCAGGTCCGGCGGGGGCGCCTGACCGGACGGCGGGCGCTGCGGCATGGCCCGCGCCGTGCGGTGGGCGTAAATGGCATCGGCCCCGAATCGGGTGGCCACGTCCGCGTCCGACAGACCGGCGAAGTCGCCGATCGTCCGAAGTCCCATCCGCCACAACAGGTCGACCAACGCGAGGCGATCGTCTGCACACATGCTGGGCTCCACCGCCAATTCAGAGATGCGTAGTGGGGCAAGAAAATCGGCGCCTGCGCCCACGGGAATGACCATGCCGCGACGGGCCGCGATGATTGCGGTGAAGAGCTCGTCGGCGATCCCGACCTGGGATTCGATACCGCATGCGGAGACGATGTCGGTCAGCTTCTCTGCGGCGATCTCCTCACTGCCGAAATACCGTGCGACACCGCGCGCAGGCAATACCAGCAGGCCGGGTCGCAGGACCTCCACGAGAGGAATGAGCTCGGCAACCGCTGCCACCACCGGCTCGAACAACCGGGCATCACGGCACTGATCGTTGTCGGCCACCGTCAACTGCGGACACCTGGCCTGGGCATCACGTTTACGCATGTCCCGCCGTACCCCCAACGCCCGCGCCGATGCCGAGCACGCGATCACTCGCCCCGCACCCAACACCGCGACCGGCTGATCAGGAGAGAGATCGATGTCCGACGCCGCGGCCACCGCCGGCCAATCCGGACACCAGAGACCGAACACCCGACCGCTCACAGCGCCACCTTCATGGTGGCCGATTCTTGCGACGCAGAAATCGAATCATGCTGCTCAGCAACGGCGTCCAGCAACTGGACTCGTCCCCCTCTGTCGACCACATCGAGTCGGGTGCTGGCACCGGCAAACCCACGCCCCACCGAGCGCACCGTCAACGACACCCCACCGAGGCGGCCGTAACCACGCCGCCGCGCAACAGGCTGATGCCGGTAGTCACAGACCCTGGATTGCAGCTTCACATGCGCCCCCGACCAGGTGCCGTCGGTGACCACCAGGACTGCGCCTTTACTGCGCGCACGAGCCATCACCACGCGACTGCGGGACGGCGGCACCGAGATGCCGCCGAGTCCGGCCACCACCAGATCGAGCCCGTCGAGCAACACCGCGGCGATCTCGACGGGGTCTGGGCCAGGGTCTGGTATCACCGCGATCCGGGACAGATCACCCCCCATCTCCACCACCCCCAGCAGGCACAGTTGCGGCTGTCCGATCACCGCAACATGTCCGCCGTCAGCACTCACCTGGGCGATCAATGAGAGCAGCAGTGAACGCGCTCCTTCCAGCGCCACCACCGTGCCCCTCACCAACCCCTGCGCAGGCAACAACTGTTCGAGCGCAGGCGGAACAGCCAGCCGATCCCGATCCGAGTACTTCTCCTGCGGCGTCGTCACCGCTGACATCTGACGTTGTGGCACAATTGATTCCGGTCGCGCCCTGGTGGTTGCCGAAGCCAGTGTCTGCCGCAACATCGCCAGCTTCGCAGCCTTGTCCGGGACTGTCTCCATCGCCCGCATCGCACCCTCCAGATCACTCCTCACCGAGATGAGGAAGCGGCTCAGGGAAGGTGGGCCACCATCAGAACTCGAACACATTTTCGAACTTCCTGAGCGTAGGACAGCCCTCCGACAAGCGTCAACATCGTCCGGCGCGTCGGCCCGATTTGTCCGGGCGAGTCGCACACACCAGGCACACCGTCCACTTGAGCCTCACCAGTCCACTAAGGTCGGACACGTGAGCGCCTCCGAATACCGCGTTCCCGGCCCGGACTATCTGGTCGCCGGGCGCTACCGGCTGCGCTCGATGATCGGCGGCGGCGGCATGGGCGCCGTATGGCTGGCACACGACACCTTGCTCGACCGCGAGGTCGCCGTGAAACAGGTCCTCTCGGTGGCAGGCATGACCGAGGACTCAGCCGCGCAGATGCGTCAGCGAGCGATGCGGGAGGGCCGGATCGCCGCCAGGCTCAGTCACCGCAATGCCATCGCCATGCACGATGTGGCCCTGGAGTCGGGTGAGCCGTGGCTGGTGATGGAGTACCTGCCCTCGCGCAGCGTCGCCGAGATCCTTCATCAGACCGGCACCCTGCCGGTGCACCAGGTCGCGCAGATCGGCGCCCAGATCGCGGATGCGATGACCGAGGCACATGCCGCCGGGATCCTTCATCGCGACATCAAGCCGGGCAACATCCTGATCGCCGAAGGCCGCAACGCCGGCCTGGTCAAACTCACAGACTTCGGCATCTCCCGATCGAAGGACGATGTCCAACTCACCCAGACAGGGGTCATCACCGGCACCCCGGCTTATTTTGCACCTGAGGTCGCCCGCGGTGAAGATCCCTCCGAGGCATCCGACGTCTATTCGCTCGGCTCCACGCTCTTCACCGCCACCGAAGGAGAGCCACCCTTCGGCATCGACGACAATTCGCTGGTCCTCCTGCACCGGGTGGCAAGGGGCGAGATCAACCCGCCGAAGCGGTCGGGCCACCTCGAAGGCGCACTGCTGGCCATGCTCGAACCCAGTCCTGCCCGCCGCCCGACCATGGCCGAGGTCCGCGACCGGCTCGCGCAGGTGGCCGCGGGTGACAACGGCAACACCGCGATGATCCTGACAAGTCCACTCGATCGCACCTCATCGAACCGTCCGCAGCGTCCCCCGACCCGGCGCATCCCCACCACCACCGAATCCGGCCTCCCTGCGGTCACATCATCCGGTCCCACACGCCAGGATGCCCCACACCCCTATCCACCCGTGGCCCCCGACCCCTGGCAGGTCACCCAGCACTCGCAGCCGTCGTACCCCGTCTTCGGACAGCAACCACCACAGCAGCAGTCACGGCACCTCGGCCTCGCCGCCGCGGTGTTCCTGGTCTTCGTGGTGCTCGCGGCGATCGCCATCACCTTGATCGCCGTCATACGTTGACAAACCCACTCGTTCCAGGCACACCCAGGTGTTGCAGCTGGTGGTTTTGCCTGAAATAAGTGGGTCTGCACAGGCTTTCAACTGATGTGACGGTTGGCAGCCCACCGGGTCAGCGCATTTCGGTTGGACTGTTGAGTCTTTCGCAGCACATTCGACGCATGTGTCTCGACCGTCTTGATGGAGATCACCAGATCCTCGGCGATCTCCCGGTAGGTGAACCCGCGGGCGAGCAGGCGCAAGACCTCCATCTCCCTGGGCGTGAGGGAATCGAGCTCCGGGTCGAGATGTGGTTCGGGCTGCGGAGAACGACCTGTGAAGGAATCGAGCACGAATCCGGCGAGCCGCGGGCTGAACACCGCATCCCCGTCGGCGACGCGCCGCACCGAATCGGCGAGCTCCGGTCCACCGATCGTCTTGGTCACGTAGCCGCGCGCACCGGCCCGAATTGTCGCGATCACGTCTTCGGCGGCATCAGACACGCTGAGCGCCAGGAACACCGGGGCATTCTCGGGAGCTGCGTCGGCAATCCCCCGGAGCACCGCGATGCCACCGCCGGCGGGCATGTGCACGTCGAGGAGAACCACGTCGGGACTCGACTGCAGGATTCCTGTGACGGCATCGGCCACCGCGCCGGCCTCCCCGACCACCTGCATGTCGTTCTCCGAGGCCAGTTCGGCTCGCACCCCCGAACGGAACACACCGTGGTCGTCCACCAAGAACACCCGATACGGCTCGCTTCGCCCGGTCATCTCTCCCGCTCTCGATTCACCGTTTCCCGGATGGACTCGGTGTCCTCGCCGCCACCTTCGGGAGCGCCCGAGGGCTCGGTCCCGCGCGGCATGGCCATCCGCACGTCAACCCCGCGACCCGGCGTCGACTTGATGTCAACGGTACCGCCGTGTCGCTGTACCCGACCCTTGATGGAGCCCGACACCCCGCGCCGATCCTCCGGGACCTGGTCCGGATCGAAACCGACGCCGCGGTCGCGGACGAACACCTCCACCAGATCGCCGTCGACCTCGGCGTAGACGTCGACCGATCGTTCCCCGGAATGCTTGGCGGCGTTGACGAGGGCTTCCCGCGAGGCCGCGATGAGGGCAGCCCATCGGCGTTGTTCGGTACTCCAGGACGGGTCGTCGGCAGTGACATCCCCGACGGTCACCACCTCGACCTCGACGCCGTAGTGGTCCTCGACCTCGGCTGCCACCGACTTCAACGCGGCCGTCAGCGATTCGCTCTGCGGACCGACACCCCCGAACAGGTAGTTGCGCAACTCCCGCTCCTGGCTGCGCGCCAGCCGCTGCACCTCGTCTCCGTGGGCAGAACGCTTCTGGATCAGCGCGAGGGTCTGCAGAACCGAATCATGAAGGTGTGCAGCGATTTCTTCTCGCTCCGCGGTACGAATCCGGGCAGCCCGCTCGGCGCCGAGCATCCGTGCCATGCGTAACCACAACGGGATGGTCAGCAGCAACACACCCAGGACCGTCGCCGCGACCGCGAGCAGTGTCGCACTCAGCCCACCGATCCGGTTGTTGCCGGCGAGGACGACAACCACGAGACCAACCACCACAAGTGTTGCGCCACCGGCGATCCGGGTCCAGGTCAGCGCCCGCGCCGACCCTGATCGCGGACGCCAGCTGGAGTCGAGTTCGCGCCAGACCAGCGAGGCCCCGACGGCGACGACGACCAGCGGGATGAGGAACTGCGCCGGCGTACCGGATGCCACGAAACCGACCGACACCACGGCGACGACACCGACTATGGCCAGACCGATGCCTTGCCTGCGTTCGGAACTGGTCGGCGGTTCGGTATCGGTGCCGGGCGGGCACATGAACCAGAGCAGCCCATAGGCACACACGCCCGCCCCGGCCAGCGCACTCAGGATCACGAAGACGACCCGCACCCGAAATGCATCCATGCCAAGGTGATCGGCCACGCCACCGGCTACACCGCCGATGACACGGCCGCCATCGCGGCGGTGCACGCGTTCGACTGTGGGCATCACTCGATACTTGCATGCGTGGACCGCTGCGCACATCAGGGTAGTTACCCAGATCGAAGTCCAGGGGGCAGATCAGGGTGAATCCCGATGGTCAGGCTCCCGCGCAGTGCCCAGAATTGAGGCATGAACTTCAGGCGGAGCTCGACCATGACGACGGAGACGAAGCGGAGCGGGGCTCGACCATGACAAATACCGAGCATCAAGACACGAAGAGTGGTTCGCCTTTCAACTCGGACGAGCTTCACAACATCTGGCGCACCCGACCTGCCCGCGCAGCGGCCGGCTCGTCCATCGCGGGTGTCGCCACCGGGATCGGCCTGCGATACAAGGTCGACCCGACCCTGGTCAAGGTCGCTTTCATCGTCTCGGCCCTCTTCGGCGGCGCGGGCATCCTGATCTACATTGCCGCATGGATCCTGCTGCCCGAGGGTTCTGCGTCTGCCGGAGCTGCTGCTCAGGACACGCATGCCAACCGTCTGTTCCACGGATTCCGGCATGCTTCGTCGCATCCCCCGACCATTGTCGGCATCGTCATCGTCGTGGTGGTGGCGTTGGTCGCCGGGCCACATCTGGCCTGGAGCAGCGGCGGGGTCGCCGGACTCGCTCTGATGGCGCTGGGGTGGTGGCTGCTGTACCAGCGAACCCCGGTCGCGGAACCGGGCACCAGTGCCGACACGGTCGGTCAGCGACCCGTCGCACAGTCCACCGCACCCGGGTCCTGGTGGCAACAGACCACCGGCGCCAGCGACGACAGCGGACAGTTCCAGCGCTGGACGCCGCGGGCCTGGTTGAAGGAGGAGGCCGCGAGCAACGACAGCACCGGCACCGGCACCGAGGGTGCGACGGACCCGACACAAGGCTCGCAGGACCCGCTCGTCCCGACACCACCGGCGTGGGATCCGTTGGGAGCCGCTCCCTTTGCATGGGATCTACCCGAACCGACGCAGCCTGCCGAGATCGACGCCCACCCTCGCTCCAGGTTCACCCCGATTGTGCTCGGTCTCACCGTCATCGCGACCGGCGTGGCTGCCGCGATCTCGGTCGGCACCGAGTGGCTCGACCCGGTCAAGGTGGCCTCGATCGGGCTGGCGGTCGTCGCTGCGGGACTCCTGGTCGGCGCCTTCCTCCGACGCGGCGCGGGGTTGATCCCCGTGGCGATCGCGATGGCGGGCTTCGTCGTGGTGGCCTCGCTGATCGACGGAATGCCGTCCGGCCCGGTCGGTGACCGCGATTGGAAGCCATTGACGAGCGCCGACATCCGGGACGAGTACACGCTGATGATGGGGTCCGGCGAACTCGATCTGACTGCCGTCGACCTCACTGCGGACAAGAAGGTGGTCATCGACCTGGGCGTCGGAGAGTTCAAGGTCATCGCTCCGAAAGACATGAATCTGCGCACCACGTGCGATGCGGCGATCGGCGAGGCGAAGTGCCCCGACGGCCTCGACGGTGGCACGGACGGGACGGCCGGGCCCGTGCTGACCATCGACGCCGACACGACCATCGGCAATGCGGAGGTCATCCGTGAGTAAGTTCTCGCCCACCCAGGCCCTGGTCGGCATCGGAGTCGCGCTCGTCGCTGTCTGGGGACTGCTCGGCGGGCCGGACATCGACGGGTCGGGGGCCGGTCCCTGGGTCATCCTCGGTGTCACGGTCGTCGTCGGACTCACCCTCATCTTCAGCGGTGGCCGCGGTAGGGGTTCCGATGCGAAGAAGTCGACGACCGCCCCGCCGACGGAGAGTTAGCCGATCACTCCCACTCGATCGTGCCCGGCGGCTTGCTGGTCACATCGAGCACCACCCGGTTCACCTCTGGCACCTCGTTGGTGATCCGGGTGGAGATGATCTCCAGAACTTCATAGGGAATCCGCGTCCAGTCCGCGGTCATCGCGTCTTCGCTCGACACCGGCCGCAGCACGATCGGGTGACCGTAGGTCCGCCCGTCGCCCTGCACGCCCACACTGCGCACATCGGCCAGCAGAACCACGGGGCACTGCCAGATCTGGTTGTCGAGTCCGGCGGTCGTCAATTCCTCGCGGGCAATCAGATCGGCCTTGCGCAGCAACGCCAATCGCTCGCCGGTGACCTCGCCGACGATCCTGATCGCCAGGCCTGGCCCCGGGAAAGGTTGCCGTGCAACGATTTCCTCGGGAAGACCCAGTTCCCGGCCTACCGCCCTGACCTCGTCCTTGAACAACAGGCGCAACGGTTCGACGAGACTGAATTCGAGATCGTCCGGCAACCCACCGACGTTGTGGTGGCTTTTGATGTTGGCCGTCCCGCTGCCTCCGCCGGACTCCACGACGTCCGGGTACAGGGTCCCCTGCACGAGGAAGTCAACCTTGTCGCCGTGCGCCGCCCGATCGCCGAGGACATCGGTGATCGCGCCTTCGAAGGACCGGATGAACTCGCGGCCGATGATCTTGCGTTTGGCCTCCGGATCACTCACCCCCGCCAATTCCCGCAAGAAGGTCTCCTCGGCGTCCACGGTGACCAAACGCGCGCCCGTGGCAGCGACGAAGTCCTGCTGGACCTGCTCACGCTCTCCGGCCCGTAGCAGACCGTGGTCGACGAAGACGCAGGTCAGTCGGTCGCCGATGGCGCGCTGAACCAGGGCCGCCGCCACCGCGGAGTCGACACCACCGGACAGACCGCAGATGGCCAGGCCATCCCCGATCTGGGACCGGACCTGTTCCACGAGCGCGTCGGCGATGTTTGCCGCCGTCCAGGTGGGTGCGAGGTTCGCGACCTCGTAGAGAAACCTGGTCAGGATCTGCTGTCCGTGTGGCGTGTGCATCACCTCTGGGTGGTACTGGACGCCGGCCATCCGCCGTTCCAGTGACTCGAACGCGGCGACCGGTGCACCCGGGGTCGAGGCGGTGACGGTGAACCCGGGCGGCGGCTCCCGCACGGCGTCGTTGTGACTCATCCAGACCGGTTGCTGCTCGGGGGTTCCCGAGTGCAGCACTCCGTCGCCCGCGGTGGTCAGCGTCGTCCGCCCGAACTCACGGCCACCGGTGTTGGCGACGACGCCGCCCAAGGCATCGGCCATGGCCTGGTAGCCGTAGCAGATCCCCATCACCGGGAGACCCAGGTCGAAGAGGTCGTGGTCGATCCCCGGTGCGTCTTCGGAGTACACCGATGCTGGACCGCCCGAAAGAACCAACGCCACAGGGTTCTTCGCCTTGATCTCTTCGATGGACGCGGTATGCGGAATCACTTCGGAGAAGATTCTCGCCTCACGTACCCGTCGGGCGATCAACTGGGCGTATTGAGCACCGAAGTCGACCACCAGCACCGGTCGCGGGGCCACTGCTTCCACACCTGAATCTGCGCTGTCCGTCACCGGACCAGTCTAAACGCGCCGCGGCTATGCACTGACCTCGGTGGGCTTCTGTACGACCGTCAGCGGAAGGTGCAGGGCACCCGGCGCATCTTCCGGGACGACCGGCGCAGTGGGCCGGGTCGGCGCGATGCGAAGATACGGCGCACCTTGCTGCGGGCGTTTGTCGTCTTCTCCCTGGTTGGGCCACAGCGCGATTGCCCGCTCCGCCTGCGCACAGATCGACAGCGACGGGTTGACACCCAGATTCGCGGAGATCGCCGCACCGTCGGTGATGTGGAGGGTCGGGTAGTTCCACACCCGGTGATACGGATCCACGACCCCGGTCTCCGGACTGTCGGATATCACGCAGCCACCGAGATAATGTGCGGTCAGCGGCATGTTGAACACATCGCCCCACGTCCCGCCGGCGAGACCGTCGAATTGTGCCGCCGCCCGCTCGGTGGCCTCGTTGCCCGCCGGGATCCACGTC
Organism: Williamsia soli; assembly: GCF_017377795.1. Taxonomy (GTDB): domain Bacteria; phylum Actinomycetota; class Actinomycetes; order Mycobacteriales; family Mycobacteriaceae; genus Williamsia; species Williamsia soli. The sequence continues at coordinate 211,522 of NZ_JAFRDR010000008.1, forward strand.
GGATTGGGCTCACCGTGCCCCTGTTTGCTGTTCACGAACTTCCATGGCCCGAACTTCTGCACAAAGGTCGTCAACGAGTTGTTCCGGTTCTGCATCACCAGGAGAATGACGGTGCGCTGGCTCCACTTACGGAGTTTGAACAACTGCAACAGACTACCCAGCCCCTCCTCGCGTGCCTTGTCGAGGAACTTCAATCGCCGCGACCGCCCCGGCTCGCCATCGGTCAGCAACGTCTGCAACAGCGCAATCGCATTGGAGCCCTTGCCATACCGCACCGGCTCGATATGGGTATCGGGAGCCGGATGGAAGGAAGAGGTGATGGCGATGCCTTCGGAGAAGTCCTGCGCAGGGTCGTACTCGCGGCGCATCGCTCCCAGGATTGACTCGGAGTTGGTGCGTGTCAGCAGACCCAGGGTGTCGGAGACGTTCCGGAGTGATCCGCTCTCCTTGCCCAGATGCATGATCTTCTGCGTGTTGAACGTACCCGCGGCGACGACCACCTGAGCTGCGGTGATCGTTCTCCTACGAGCCCCGAGCCGTCCCCACGCAGCAGACCTGGACGTGCGCACCCGCCAGCTGCCGTCGGACTGGGGCTCGAGGCCGGTGACCGTGGTGCGGTCGATGATCGTCGCGCCTGCGGATTCGGCGAGTCCGAGGTAGTTCTTGAGCAGAGTGTTCTTCGCGCCGACGCGGCAGCCCGTCATGCACGAACCGCACTCGGTGCACACCGTGCGGTCCGGACCAGCCCCACCGAAGTAGGGATCCGCCACTCGCTCACCGGGAGCGCCGGTTCCGCCCGACTTCGCTCCGAAGAACACCCCGACCGGGGTCGGGCCGAACGTGTCCCCGACACCCATGTCGTCCGCGACCTTGCGCATGACGCGGTCGGCGTGGGTCTCGATCGGAGTGGTCACCACACCGAGCATGCGACGGGCCTGGTCATAGTAGGGCGAGAGCTCGCCCTCCCAGTCCGTGATGTGCGCCCACTGCGGATCCTGGAAGAACGGCGTCGGCGGCTTGTACAAGGTATTCGCGTAGTTCAGCGATCCTCCGCCGACACCGGATCCGGCCAGGATCATGACGTCTTTGAGAAGATGGATGCGCTGGATGCCGAACATCCCGAACTTGGGTGCCCACAGCCATTTGTGCAGTCGCCAACTCGTCTTGGCGAACTGTTCGTCGGTGAAACGTCGTCCTGCTTCGACGACACCGACCTTGTAGCCCTTCTCGACCAGCCGCAACGCACTGACGCTCCCGCCGAACCCCGATCCGATGATCAGCACATCGAAATCGTGATCCGTGCCGGGAACGGTGTGCTCGGGCTGTGAGTAACCGTTACCGCGTGATACAGACACCTTGACATCGTACCTTGTCACATACGCGTGATGTAACGCCTGTCACTATAGGAATCGAGGGCTCCGAGCAGGGCGTCAGTTGCAGGCGGAGAGTCCGACCTTCTGGAACTCCTTGAGGTCGGAGTATCCGGCCTTGGCCATCGAACGACGCAGTGCACCAACGATATTCAGATGTCCGAACGGATCGTCGGTGGGTCCGTGCAGCACTGTCTCCAGCGAAGGGCGGCCGGCATCGGTCGACACCGGGAGGAGCGCGCCTCGCGGCATGGACGGGTGAGCGGCGGCGGCCGGCCAGTAGTAGCCGCGGCCGGGTGCCTCCGCAGCCGAGGCCAGCGGTGAACCCAGTACCGCCGCGTCGGCGCCGCACGCAATCGCCTTGGCGAGCTCACCGGAGGTGTGGATGTCACCGTCGGCGATGACGTGCACGTACCGGCCACCCGTCTCGTCGAGGTATTCACGCCGAGCGGCGGCGGCGTCGGCGATCGCCGTGGCCATCGGCACCCCGATACCGAGCACCTCGCCGGTGGTGGTCGATCCGGCCGTCGACCCGTAGCCGACGATCACGGCCGCAGCTCCGGTACGCATGAGATGCAGGGCGGTGCGATGGTCGTGGACGCCACCGGCGATCACCGGCACGTCGAGGTCGGCGATGAACGTCTTGAGGTTCAGCGGCTCGGAACCGTCGTTCGAGACATGTTCGGCCGAGATGATCGTGCCGTGGATGACGAGTAGCTCCACACCCGCAGCGACCAGGACCGGGGTCAGCTCGGCAGCCTTCTGCGGACTGACTCGCACGGCGGTGGTGACGCCTGCGTCGCGAATCGTCGAAACGGCCGCGGACAGCAGATCCCGATCGATGGGTGCGGAATGCAATTCCTGGAGTTTGCGAACTGCCGCGGAAGGGTCGACATCGTTCTCCGCGATCTCGACAACCTGCGCGATCTTGTCCTCGACGTCGCGGTGCCGGGCCCACAATCCCTCACCGTTGAGCACCCCGAGCCCACCGAGCCGGCCCAACTCGATGGCCGACTGCGGAGAGATCAGCGCATCGGTCGGGTGGGCCAGGATCGGGGTGTCGAAACGATAGGCGTCGAGCTGCCACGTCGTCGAGACCTCACTGGACGAGCGAGTCCGGCGAGACGGAACGATGTTGATGTCACCGAGCTCGAATGTCTGCCGGGCTGTTCTGCCCATGCCGATATCGACGTGATCACGCACTTGGAGTGCCTTTCGTAGCTACTGGTCGGTCAGAGACGGGACGACGGACTCAGCGGGAAGTGTAGTTCGGTGCCTCGACCGTCATGGTGATGTCGTGCGGATGGCTCTCCTTGAGTCCGGCCGCGGTGATCTGAACGAATTGTGCGTTCTGCAGATCTGCGATGGAACTCGAGCCGGTGTAACCCATGGCAGCGCGGAGACCGCCACCGAGCTGGTGGATCACCTGTGACAACGGACCCCGGAACGGCACCCGGCCTTCGATACCTTCGGGCACCAACTTCTCCTCGGACAGCACGTCGTCCTGGAAATAGCGGTCCTTCGAATACGACTTTGCCTGACCGCGACCCTGCATCGCGCCGAGCGATCCCATCCCGCGGTAGCTCTTGAACTGTTTGCCCGCGACCAGGATCAGCTCACCCGGGGCCTCTGCGGTACCCGCAAGCAAAGAGCCGAGCATCGCGGTGGAAGCCCCTGCGGCCAACGCTTTGGCGATATCGCCGGAGAACTGGAGACCACCATCGGCGATGACGGGCACACCGGCGGGCTTGCAGACCGCCACCGCCTCCATCACCGCGGTGATCTGCGGAGCACCGACGCCCGCGACCACGCGAGTGGTGCAGATCGAGCCGGGACCGACCCCGACCTTGACCGCATCGGCGCCGGCATCCACCAGTGCCTGCGCCGCCGCCCTCGTCGCGACATTGCCGCCGACGATCTGTACCTTCGACCCGATCTCGGCCTTGAGCTTGCTGACCATCTCGAGCACCAGCCGGTTGTGGGCGTGCGCGGTGTCGACGATGATCACGTCGACACCTGCGTCGGCCAGCGCCATCGCGCGATCCCATTGGTCGCCGCCGGTACCGACGGCGGCGCCGACGAGCAGGCGTCCGTCGGCATCCTTGGTTGCCAGCGGATGCTGTTCGGTCTTCACAAAATCTTTGACCGTGATCAGCCCGGTCAACTTGCCGTGCCCGTCGACGATGGGGAGCTTCTCGATCTTGTGCCTGCGCAGCAGTCCCAGAGCCGCCTCGGCGGACACACCTTCCTGCGCGGTGATCAGCGGTGCCTTGGTCATCACCTCGGCGACAGGACGGTCCTGGTCGACCTCAAAGCGCATGTCACGGTTCGTGATGATGCCGACGAGTTCGCCCGCGTCATCGGTGACGGGCAGGCCGGAGATCCGGAATCGGGCGCACATCGCGTCGACCTCGGCCAGGGTGGCCGACGGACTGCAGGTGACCGGATCAGTGACCATACCGGCCTCCGATCGCTTGACCGTCTCGACCTGCCCGGCCTGGGCCTCGATGGACAGGTTGCGGTGCAGCACGCCCATACCGCCGGCACGCGCCATCGCGATGGCCATCCGGGACTCGGTCACCGTGTCCATCGCCGAACTCACCAGCGGGACCCGCAGGGTGATCTCTCGCGTGAGTTGAGATGAGGTGTCGACGTCGCTGGGGATGACATCGGAGGCGGCGGGCAGCAAGAGCACGTCGTCGAAGGTGAGGCCGAGCATGGCCACCTTGTTGGGGTCGTCACCGCCGGTCCACACCGGTCCACGCGCCGGGGATGTGCCGACAGTCGGGTTGTTCATTCCGGGCACACTCATTCCGGCCGGGCCTTTCGCATGAATTGATCGGGGCGAGTTCGTTTCGATTTGCCCATCCTATCTGCTCCTCGGCAGGCGCCCGGACGGCCTGCGACCTGGGGTGAACGAACCGACCGGTGCCGACCGGGGCACGACGCCCGGTCATTCACCCAGCGCACAGAGTGGCGCCGGTGGGGTGAGGCTGACTACCGTGGTCAGCGTGCGAGATCATCTGCCTCCGGGACTGCCACCGGACCCCTTCGCCGACGATCCCGGCGGGGATCCGTCTGCAGCGCTCGACGCCGCCCCGCCCGGTGAGCCCTTGGACGCCAACGAGCGCATGGCGATCGAAGAAGACCTCGCCGATCTCGCGGTCTATGAGGCATTGCTCCACCGCCGCGGAATCCGCGGGTTGGTGGTGGTCTGCGACGATTGTCAACTCGATCACTATCACGACTGGGACATGCTTCGCGCCAATCTGCTGCAGCTTCTCGTCGAGGGCACCGTACGGCCACATGAGCCCGCCGTCGACCCCTGCCCCGAGGCCTATGTCACATGGGACTACTGCCGCGGATACGCCGACGCGATGATGCACGCCAGAGACGACGACTGAAATCTCCTTTCAACAAGAAACAGCGCCGCGATTGTTCGCGGCGCTGTTTGTTTTGGGGATCAGTTCGCAGGGGGAGGCGGCGGCAGCGGAACGCTACTGCTGCTACTCGACGGGTTCGGTTCCGTCGGTGGCTCACTGACGGTGGTCGGGCCGGATGGAGACGTCGAGACGGGGGGCTCGGACGTCGAGGTCTCGGGTGGCGTGATGGTCACGGTCTCCTGCGGGACCGTCACCGTCACCGTCGGCTCTTCGGCCACCGATGTCAGAGGCGGGGGGGTCGAAATGCTGGTCGACTTCGCGGAGGTCGTGGTGGTGGTCGCCGGGACCGCGAGCTTGCCCCGAACGTTGTCAATCCTGTCCTGCAACGCTTTTCGCTCGTCTTCGGCACGGACATCGCCGAGTTGCGACTGGGCGCGATCGAGGAATGTCGTCGCGGCCGGCTTGTCACCGGCGGCCAACGACTGCTCTGCGCGATCGATGTTCGCCTGCACATCGGCAACGGCCTGGGTGGCCGAGGCATCCGCACCGAACATCACCTCTTTGACGCCCCACAGGGCGTCGCCGGGAGCCGCATTGTGGGCGACCACACTGACCCCGCCGAACAGGATCGCGAAACCCGCAGCTGCACCAGCGGTGAACCGCACAAGCCGCAGAGATCTGCGACGCGAGTCGGCTCGGCGCCGCGACTCGATCCCGGCCTCCACCTCCTCCAGCGTCGGACCTGTCGGAAATGGCTGCGCCATGATGTCGCTGCGCCACTCGGACAGCAACGACGCCAACTCGTAGTCGACCGGAGTCTGTGCGGGAACGATCGGTTTGGACAGCAACGCGTCGATGAACTCGTCATCGGCACGCACTGCGCCCAGGTTCACAGGGATCGAATCTTCGTCGATCGAATCGGTACGGGGCGAGGGCACAGCCGCTCCCCTGTCATCCCGCCGATCGCGGTCTCCGCGTCGATCACGCCCACTGCCCATTGCCCTCACCACCTTTCGAGATCTCGTTTTTCAACTTGCCCAGTGCCCGGTGCTGAGCCACCCTGACCGCGCCGGCCGTACTTCCGACAGCCGCAGCCGTCTCCTCCGCCGACAGCCCCACCACCAGTCGCAAAACGAGCACCTCGCGCTGCTTCTCCGGGAGCTTGGCCAGCAGTTCGTCCATCCGTCTACCGGCGTCCGAATCGAGTGCCCGCTGTTCCGGGCCGTCGCCGGTATCCATCCGCTCGGGCATATCTTCCACCGGCTCGGACTTGTTACGTCCGGCCGCGCGGTGGGCATCTGCCACCTTGTGAGCAGCGATGCCGTACACGAACGCCATGAACGGTCTGCCCTGGTCCTGATACCGGGGCAGCGCGGTCATGACCGCCATGCAGACCTCCTGCGCCACGTCGTCGGCGGAGAGCGAATGCCGCTCACCACCTCCGACCCTGGCCCTGCAATAACGCACCACCAGTGGTCGGACACTCTCGAGAACATCGGAGAGAGCTGACCGGTCGCCCTGCGCTGCCGCAGCCACCGCCCGGTCCAACTCGTCACCTGTAAAAATCATCGCTCGCTGATGTCTCCGCGTTACCTTCGCCGACTGCTGCAGGCCACGCAGGGGCGATTTCCCCCGCGGTACGTCGCTAGTAGCTTATCCAGCGAGCTTCTGGGGGCTCGCGTGGTGGCTCACGCCACTAGTCCAATGCGGCGCCTTGCGCCTTCAGCTGCACCCCGAGTTGCTGCGCTCGACCTGACCACTGTTCACCGGCCCCGATCCCGTCCAGCAGTTTGGCAGCCGCCCATTCCAAAGGGAGCTGACCGAACTCGATCGCCTGGTCGGTCACCCGCGACGCCCGCTCGCTCGCCTGCCGGACATCTCCGGCGGTGGCGGCAGCCGCCGCCGCGATGAGATCGGTCTTGATGACGTGCCGGATCGACGGGCATGCCGCACTCATGACCTCGGCCTCCCGGGCATGTCGTCCGGCTCCGGCCGCATCCCCGGTGAACATCGCCAACTCTGCCCGGACCCAATGCGACCTGAGCTCCGTTCGCCCACCCCAGATCCAGTTGCGGTCGGACTCCCGGCCCCGAGCTTCCAGGATCTGATCCACCCTGTCGAGCAGTCGACCGGACGCTCCGAACATGCCGCGACCCAAATTGTCGGCAGCCAGACCGGTCAGGGCGTCACACAGAGCTGCCCTGCGGCGCTCCTCTGTTTCGGATGTCGGATCAGCCCTGCCTCGCCCGGCGGCAAAGAGCAATGCACGCGCGTCGTCGGCGACGGCGTGGTGGTGGCGGCCCGCCTGTCTGCGGTGTGCCGCTCTGGTCGAGAGTGCGAGCGATCTCAGGACCTCATCGACACCCGGCACGTCGAGTCGGCCGAGTTCTCCCGCAGCCGCGGCGTAGCGTCCGGCACCACCGAGCGCCACGGCCCGAAACCAGGTCGCCCACGGGTCGGGCGCAGCGGGAATCGGGCGCGCTCTCGCGCTGCCACCGAACGCGATCGCGGGTAGTGTGACCTGCATCGCTCTCCTCACATCACACTTCGGACATCCGAATTAGCCTGAATTTAACTTACCGAAAAGTGCCGAAACCACTCCGTGATGTCAATTCCAGATCAACCAGATATGTCCACCAGGTAAATTGGGGCCCTTGTTCGAAGGCGCTCTGACTGTCCGATTCCGGCCTTGAATCCCTGAACGGATCAGCGCGAATATGCCCTTTGAGCTGGACCGATACTGGTCGGTCCAATTCCGGTCCCCGTTGATCACCGTGCCGCAAACGACGTGTCGTCCATTAAACGATTGGTTAACATCGTCCAAAATCGACGTCTTCGAATGGCGAAATAACCGGCTGTTGACTCCATTTCCAGGATTTGCATACGGTAAGAGAGACACCGGAAAACAAAGTTGTTTCTGGTCGCAACTGGTCTCAATTACGCCTCACGGCACGTTATAGAGGAGCACGCAGATGCCTCAGCCAAACCACCTACCCGGACCGAACGCCGACATCTGGGATTGGCAGATGAAGGGCCTGTGCCGTGGTGTCGACTCATCGATGTTCTTCCATCCCGACGGGGAACGCGGCCGAGCCCGTGCGCAGCGCGAGCGGCGTGCCAAGGAACTCTGCCACCAATGTCCGGTGGTCGCAGCCTGTCGTGAGCATGCACTCGCCGTGGCCGAGCCCTACGGCATCTGGGGCGGACTTTCAGAGTCCGAGCGTGGAATCCTGATGAAACGCGGCGTGGGCCGCCGTATCGCCAGCTGACGCCACGTCCTCGGGCGATAGATCCATTCAACGATCGACCTGAAAAAGCGGCGTCTCGACCACTTGGTCGAGACGCCGCTTTTCAATACGTGGCAAATGTCAGTGAGCGTGTCCGTGACCATGCCCGTGTTCGTGGGCCTCAGGTGCTTCGGCAGGCTTCTCGGTGATGGTGCTCTCGGTGGTGAGAACCATCCGCGCGACGGAGGCCGCATTGACGATCGCCGAGCGGGTCACCTTCACCGGGTCGACGATGCCGTCGGCCAGTAGATCTCCGTAGGTCAGCGTGCCGGCGTTGAAGCCGTGCCCACGGGGCAGTTCAGCCACCTTGGACGCCACGACGGCTCCGTCGGCGCCGGCATTCGAAGCGATCCAGAACAGGGGTGCCTGAACTGATTGCTTGACGACGCGCACACCCAGCGCCTCGTCGCCCTCGAGACTGTCGGCAAGGTCATCGAGAACTGCCGCGGCAGCCTGCACGATCGCAGACCCGCCACCGGGAACGATGCCCTCTTCGACTGCGGCCTTGGCCGCAGCAACGGCGTCCTCGACGCGGTGCTTGCGCTCTTTGAGTGCTGTCTCGGTGGCCGCACCGACGCGGATCACCGCGACGCCGCCGGCAAGCTTCGCCAGCCGCTCGGCCAACTTCTCGCGATCCCAGTCCGAATCACTGGCCTCGATCTCCCGACGCAGGTGCTCCGCGCGCTGAGCGATCGCCTCCGAGGTGCCCGCACCGTCGACGAGAGTGGTCGCGTCCTTGGTGACAACGACCCGTCGTGCGCCACCGAGTAGTTCGAGTCCGGCGTCGGCGAGGGTGATGCCGATGTCAGCGGTGATGACGGTGCCGTCGGTGACGATGGCGAGGTCTTCCAGGAATGCCTTCCGGCGATCACCGAAGAACGGCGCCTTGACCGCAACAGCCTTGATGGTCTTGCGGATCGAGTTGACGACGAGCGTCGACAGCGGTTCGCCCTCGATGTCTTCGGCAATGATCAGGACCGACTTGCCGGACTCTGCGATCTTCTCGAGCAGCGGCAAGAACTCGGGCAGCGAGCTGATCTTGTCGCGGTAGATCAGCACGAGCGCGTCTTCGAGGACGGCTTCTTGGCTGTCGATGTCGGTGACGAAGTACGGCGAGAGGTAGCCCTTGTCGAACTGCACGCCTTCGGTGATCTCGAGGTCGGTGATCAGACCCGAGCTCTCTTCCACCGTCACGACACCGTCGGCGCCCACGCGCTCCATGGCTTCGCCGACCAGTTCGCCGACCTCGGGGTCACGCGAGGACACGGTGGCGACCTGGGCGATGGCGGCCGCGCCCTTCACCGGGGTCGCGGCGGCGATCAGCGACTCGGACAGCGCGTCGGCTGCTTTGCCGATACCGATGCCGAGCGCGATCGGGTTGGCGCCCGCTGCGACGTTGCGCAGGCCGGCCTTGACGATTGCCTGGGCCAGCACTGTCGCGGTGGTGGTGCCGTCGCCTGCGACGTCGTTGGTCTTGGTGGCAACCGACTTCACCAGCTGGGCGCCGAGATTCTCGAAGGGATCTTCGAGATCGATCTCGCGGGCGATGGTGACGCCGTCATTGGTGACGCTGGGTCCACCGAATGCCTTGGCCAGCACCACATGCCGACCTCGGGGTCCGAGGGTCACCTTGACCGCGTCGGCGAGGTGATCGACACCACGCTCGAGCGACTGCCGGGCCTTGTCGTTGTATTCGATCTGCTTGGCCATGGGTTGTTGTGGCTCCTAGAAATATGGAAAAAGTTAGGGAAACAGAACCGCCCCGGCAACCCCCGCATGGGGACGCCGGGGCGGTTGTCCAACTCGTGTCTCGATTGCTCGAAGCAGCGAGTTACTTGGAGATGACTGCCAGCACGTCACGCGCCGAGAGAATCAGGTATTCCTCGCCGGAGTACTTGATCTCGGTGCCGCCGTACTTGCTGTAGATGACGGTGTCGCCTTCTTTGACGTCGACCGGGATCCGGTTGCCCTGCTCGTTCACGCGTCCTTCGCCAACGGCGACAACGGTGCCCTCTTGCGGCTTTTCTTTGGCCGTATCGGGGATGACCAGGCCGGACGCAGTCGTCGTCTCGGCCTCATTGGCCTGAACGAGGATCTTGTCCTCAAGCGGCTTGATGTTCACGCTCGCCACGATGTGAGCCCTCCACTTTCGGGGTAGTTCGGGTCCGGTGTCCGGACCCTGTCAGCTGCTGATGCACGTATACGGCGCCTGGATCGGTCCCGTCGTCGCGGGTGCCGGAACCTCACTGGGTGCCGACTAGCACTCTATACATGCGAGTGCCAGCACTCAAGGTCGCAGGGTGCAAACGTCTCATGCTGAGACCGCCGACACCGCCGGTTCGCTCGTGCTGCGGCGACGTTCGAGAGCCAGGACCACGACCGTTCCGAGTAGTGCGACGACGGTGAGGGCCGCGATCACGGTGATCGCCGGGACCATACCGCCGATCAGCTCCCCCGGCCTGCCCGGCTCGGCGCTGCCGAGGATGGCGGTGATCACCGCCATCATGAGTGCGCCGCCGATCTGGATGCTCGTGTTGACCAGTCCCGAGGCCAGGCCCTGCTCGTCGTCGGAGACACCGGCCGTCGCCTGGGAGTTGACGGACGGGAAGGTGATGGCGAAACCGAGACCGAGGAAGACGATCGTAGGCAGCAGGAACACCACATAGCTCGCGCCCGGTTCGACACGAAGGAACCACAGGTACCCGACGAGAAACGCCACGAAGCCGGCTGCGATGAGGATGCGCGTACCGACCCGGTCCAGGATCCGATCCATGAAGAAGGCGCTCGCGACGACCAGCAACCCGGCCGGAAGGAAGCCCAGGGCCATCTGGATCGGCGACCATCCCAGCGAATCCTGCAGGTACAGCGTGACCACGAACTGGAACGCGACGTACCCTCCGAACATCGCAGCCGCCGCCAGATTGGCGTGCACCAGGGTGAGCGAGCGCAGGATTCCCAGGCGCAGCAACGGGTGCCGGTGCCGGACCTCGACCGCGATGAACGTGGCTGCCAGTGCCGCTGCGACGAGGAACAGGACGATCGTCGACAAGGCTGCCCACCCCACCTCAGGTGCTTGCACGACCGCGTACACCAGCGTCAGCAGCGCAGCAGTGCTCGTGATCGCACCGATGGCATCGAAGTGGGCCCAGCTGAAGGGTGTGCGCGACGACCTCGGGATGACCCGAGCACCGACCACCAGCAGTGCAATGGCGACCGGGCCAGGGAAGATCAGCGTCGCGCGCCACGACAACTCGGTGAGCAACCCACCGAACACGAGCCCCAGCGAGAACCCGCTGGCACCGCAGACGGTGTAGATCGACAGCGCCTTGTTGCGTGCGGGACCCTCCGCGAAGGTCGTGGTGATGATGGAGAGTCCGGCCGGGACCGTGAACGCCGCCGCCACGCCCTTGACGAAGCGCAGCGCGATGATCAGGGAATCGATTTCGGTGGCCGCACTGACCACCGACGCGATACCGAACACCGCCAATGCGGACAGGAAGACGGTCCGGCGCCCCAGTAGGTCACTGGCGCGTCCACCGAGCAGCAACAATCCCCCGTAGCCCAGCACGTAACCGCTGACGATCCACTGGAGCTGGGTCTGATCCATGCCGAGGTCGCCGCCCATGGATGGCAACGCGACACCGACCATCGAGACGTCGAGACCGTCGAGGAACAGGGCGCCGGCCAGCACGACGAGCAGCAGCCAGACCTTTCCACTCCACCCGCCTGCGGATCTCACGTGTTCGGGTGTCCGCGGGGAGCTGGAGGGCCCGTCGGAAGGTCGCTTGCGATTCAGATCAACTGTCATGGTCGTGAACTATATGCATACGCATCTAATGTGTCTACATAAAATGCAAACAACAATAATTCCCTTGCATCTGATATGATGCCCCCATGAGCAGCCCGCAACGAAGCGACGATGACCTGGCCCAGGCCTGGCACACGCTCTCGGTGCGCTATCACCGCTTGCAATGCGACCTCGATCGCGCATTGCAGGCCGCCCAGCAGATTTCCAGCAGCGAGTTCGAAGTCCTCGAGCTCCTCGCGTCCGCCGACGACCGGAAGATGCGGATGAGCGCACTCGCCGGCCTCGTCCACCTGAGCCAGAGCGCGCTCTCCCGGCTTGTGGCGGGCCTGGAAAAGGATGGACTGGTCGAGCGATCCATGTGTGCCGGCGACCGTCGATCGGTGTTCACCGAGCTCACCGCTGACGGTGTGGCCCGCTACCAGGCCGCCAAGCCGGTGCAGAGAGCCATACTGCGCGCAGAATCCGACGCCTGCACGTCGGGATCACTCTGCGGCGCACCGGACCTCGACAATTCCTCGGCGACCAGCTGATCTCGGGCTCCCCGCCGAGCGTGCCCTTTCAGGCATCGAGCGTGCCGGTACGTGCGCCGACCGTGCCCTTTCAGTCATCGAGCGTGCCGTTGATCGCGGTGAGTGTAGCCCTTTTCGATAAAAGCGGACCGAAATATCTTGTATCACAACGAAAAAGGCACGATCGGCGACGAAAAGGGCACGGTCGGCGTCGTTTATGGCACGGTCGGCGGGGGTGTGGCCGGGCGCAGGTCAGTAACTGCTGACCTGAACCGACAATCCGGGGTCCGTGGCGACGGTGAGTTCGGACGGCTCTGCGCCGCCGGCGATCACATGGGCTCCGAGAGTTGCGATCATCACACCGTTGTCGGTGCACAACCGCGGCTTCGGAACCCGCAACGTGATGCCTGCCGCCGCACAACGCTCCTGTGCCATCGATCGGATGCGTGAGTTGGCGGTGGCCCCGCCCCCGAGCACCAGCGTGTCCACTCCGACGTCTGTGCAGGCACGAACCGCCTTCATCGTCAGCACGTCGGCGACCGCCTCCTGGAAAGACGCAGCGATGTCGTCGACGGGAGGTTCGATCCCGTCGCGCCTGCACTTCTCGACGTGGCGGGCCACCGCGGTCTTGAGCCCGCTGAACGAGAAGTCGTTGCGGGCATCTCTCGGGCCGGTCATACCGCGGGGAAACCTGATTGCGTTCGGATCGCCATGTCGTGCAGCAGCATCGAGTGCGGGCCCGCCGGGAAAGCCCAGCCCCAGCAGTCTCGCGACCTTGTCGAATGCCTCCCCCGCCGCATCGTCGACCGTGGTCCCGAGTTCGACGATCGGCGCGCCCAGATCGGTGACGTGCAGCAGATGGGTGTGCCCACCGGAGACCAGCAACGCCACACACGGCGGCATCGGCCCGTGTTCGAGTGTGTCGACCGCGACGTGACCACCGAGGTGGTTGACCGCATACAGCGGAACATCCCAGGCTGCGGCATAGGCTTTCGCTGCCGCGACGCCGACGAGCAGCGCTCCGGCCAACCCCGGCCCGATGGTCACGGCGATGGCGTCCGGAACCGTGATGTCGGCGGCTGCCAAGGCCCGGCGCATGGTGGGAACGATCGCCTCGAGATGCGCGCGCGACGCCACTTCGGGCACCACACCGCCATACCGGGCGTGTTCTTCGACGCTGGACGCGACCTCGTCGGCGAGCAGCGTCGTCGTGTGATCGGCGTTCCACCGCACGATCCCGACCCCGGTCTCGTCGCAGGAGCTCTCGACTCCGAGAACGATCATGCGAGATGCTCCTCTGTCACAGGGACGGCGACAGCGGGCCGGCGCATCGTGTACGCGTCGGCACCGCTGGGCTGGTAATACCTCTTGCGCACACCGACCTGCTCGAAACCGTTGCGGCGGTACATCTCGATCGCCGTCTCGTTGTCCGTGCGGACCTCCAGGAACACTTCCGCGTGATGCCGGTCGGCGACCTCGAGCAGAGCCGTGAGGAGCTCGCGCCCGTGACCACGCCCCTGGTAGGCGGGATCGACTGCGATGGTATGGATTTCGCACTCGGGATGGTCGGAGGGACCCAGGACCGAGATCCCGGCGTATCCGATGAGCGTCTCGTCGTCGCGAACCGCGAAGTAATGATTGTGCGGGGCAAGCATCTCGCTGCGAAACGCCTCCGCGGGCCAGGGCGAGTCACCGGCAAATAGGAGTACCTCGAGTGCGGCGCAGCGCGCGGCGTCGCGGGGCGTCAGGTCACTGATCACTTCTTACGATCCTTGAGTTCCACAGCGTCGGGACGGCGCAAATACAACGGCGTGAGCGGTCCCGGGACCACGCTCGCGACCAGGTTGGGCAACGCCACCTGCACCAGGCTCAGTGCCGTGGGCGCGCTCGCGGTGCGCACGGGGAGATCGAACAGCGCACTGTGGCCGGGCGAGCCGGCCACCGCGTCGATGTTCTCGCCGGCCAGATGTGCCGTCAACTCGCCGGGCGCCAGCACGTCCGGGCCGTGGGTGCGCACCCCATCGACGAATCGAGCCCAGTAGACCTCGCGGCGCCGGGCGTCGGTGACGACGAGCAGCGACCGCACTTCGGGTTCTTGCAGCGCGATCGCGTCGAGGGAACAGACGCCGTGAACTCCGATTCCCAGGGCATCCCCGAATGCGGCTCCCGTCGCCAGTCCGACCCGCAAGCCGGTGAACGGACCCGGACCCTGACCGACGACGACTGCGTCCAGGTCGGCGCGTGTCACCCCGGCCTCGGCGAGACACTCCAGAATCCGAGTGGTCAGGATTTCGGCATGGCCGCGGGTGGTCAGTTCTCTGCGCTCGGAACGGACGAGCGGACCGCTATCGTCGGTCACCTCGACGACCCCAGTGACGACCTCGGGAGTTGCGGTGTCGATCGCGAGCACAAGCACGATCAGCCAGCCTACCCGCGCCCGCCCCGGTCCCCCATGATGTGCCGTTCTGGCGAACGAAAGCCCAGGTCGGCACCGCCACAACGACCCATCATCGGGAGAGCCAGCCGTAGTCGACGGAGCGCTCATCCGTATCGAGGTCGCGGGTCAGCCGGACGAGCAGGTGTCGTCCGGCGAGCCGCTCGGCGACGCCCTCGCCCCATTCGACGACGACCACCGAATCGGTGAGGTCGGTGTCGAGGTCGAGCGCATCGAGTTCATCCAGATCGCCGAGCCGGTAGGCATCGACGTGGATCATCGCCGGCCGGCCCGGTCCCCCGGACCGGTGCTCGCGCGCGATGATGAACGTGGGTGAGGTGATCCGGCCCTGCACCCCGAGGCCGGCCCCGATCCCCCGCGCCATCGCGGTCTTGCCTGCCCCCAATGGGCCGTCGAGTATCACGAGATCGCCGGCCGAGAGTTCCGCCGCGAGTTCTCGGCCGAAAGCCTCGGTGTCGTCGACGGTGGGTAACTGCCGACGATGTGGCAGGTCCTCCTGATGTCGCGGCTCGGAACTCACTGCCCGGCAACCCTCCGGACCAGCGCAGCGATCGCCGCGGTGATCACCGCGGGGTTCTCCAGCATCACCATGTGCCCGCAGTCGGCCACCCCGACGAGCTCACACTTCGGGCTCAACTTGTTATGTAGTTCAACCGAGTTCGGCAAGGGCGTCACCTTGTCCTCGTACCCACAAGCCACCATCGTGTCGACCCCGGAGAGCACTGCCAGACCGGCCGTCTCGTCGTGCTCTTCGAGAGCTCGCAGGAAGTTGACGACGGTGTCGATCCGGGTGCGCTGGATCACCGACTCCACGAACTCGGCGACCGCCGGAGAATGGAACGTCGAACCGAAGCTGCCCGCGGTCAGCACCGGCGCCATCAGCAGCCTGGTCAGCCCGCGGCCTGCCTCCACCGCCCGGGGCGCTTGCCGCACGGAGAGCCGGAAAGCGTCGACGAGTGGGTTCTGGAGTCCGCGACCCAGGCCCGCCTCGGCGATGCCGTGCGCCGCGGATGCAACCAGCCCCACGCCGATCACCCTTGTACCGAACAACTCCGGACGTCTGCTCGCCAAAGCCATGATGGCCATACCGCCCATCGAATGCCCGACCAGGACGACCGGTCCCACAGGCACCACTGACCGCAGGACGGCTTCGAGGTCGGCAGCCATCTGCGTGATGGTGCACGACTTGGGTGAGGCCTGCCCGGACTCGCCGTGGCCGCGGTGGTCGAAGAACACCATGCGTACGTCGTCACCCCACTGCGTGGCGAGGTCGCGGCGCTGGAAATGCCATGTCGACATTCGCAGGCAGAATCCGTGGACGAACACGACGGTCAATGGTGCATCCGAGGGTCCGACCTCCCGGACGGCCAGTGGCACACCGTCATCGGCGACGACGATACTCGCGTGGTCGTCGTAGATCAGACCGAAGTCCTCGATGGAGTTCGGATCCACAGACGTCGGTGCGCGACGGGTGATCGAACGCACGGCAGCGCCGACCGCCAGGGCGCCGAGGGTCGCGACACCGGCGGATCCGGCCAAGATCTCGAGCCGTCCAGAACGTTCCATCTATGTCGCCCCGATGTCGTGGGTGCTGCGCGGGCGGGTGTCGGGGGTGCCTACGGGTTCGCTGCTGTACGTGCGGATCGTGCGACCCCGGATGCCGGATACGATCTCGTAGTCGATGGACCCGATGGCCTCGGCCCAGTCCAGCGCGGTCGGTCCACCACCGGCACCCGTCCCGAACAGAATGGCCCGATCGCCTTCGGCGACACCACCACCGTCGGGTCCGACATCGACCACCATCTGGTCCATGCAGACACGGCCGACGCCGGGGAACCCGTGGCCGTTGATGTGCACCCGGAGTTGGTTGGACACCAGCCGTGGCACCCCGTCCGCGTAGCCGGCCGGCAGCAACGCGACAGTGGTATCTCGCGGCGCCACCCACGTGTGACTGTACGAAACCCCTTGCCCCGCTTTGATCTTTTTTACCGAGAGAACCTCGGCCGAGAGTGTCATGACCGGCACCAGCCCGAAGTCGCCGTACTCGGGTGCCGGAGAACGGCCGTAGACGGCGATGCCGGGCCGGACCAGGTCACGGGCGAGATCGGGTCTCATCAGCGTCGCCGCCGAGTTCGCGATGTGCTGCACCTGCGGACGCGCACCCACTCGAACCAGGTCGGCCACGGCCTCGTCGAAGCGCCGCGCCTGCAGGTCGTTCTCGGGATGCTGCGGTTCGTCTCCTCGTACCAGGTGGGTCATCGCACCGCGAAGGACGATCGATTGCTCGGCAACGGCTTTCGCCAGCCCGGCAGCGATCTCATCCCATTCCGCAGGCGCGACACCGTTGCGGGCCAGGCCGGTGTCGATCTTGACCGTCACCGAGGCGCTTTGACCGACCACCCGGGCCGCGGCCACAACCGCGTCCAGTTGTCTGGGCGAGGAGACGCCGACCTGGACGTCGGCAGCGATGGCTCCGGCGAAGTCGGAGCCTCGACTGTGCAGCCAGGCCAGGATGGGCGCGCTCACCCCGTCGCGGCGTACGGCCAGTGCCTCGTCGATCGTCGCCACGCCGAGTTCGGCCGCGCCCGCCGCGAGGGCGGCTCGCGCCACCTGCACCGCGCCGTGTCCGTACCCGTCGGCCTTGACGACCGCCATCACCTGCGCAGTCGTGTGCGACCGCAAGATGTCGATGTTGTGGGCGACCGCAGAGAGATCGATGTGTGCCTCGAGCGCCGGAGAGTTCATCGCTTGTCATCTTCCCATCCGGTCGGGCCGGCGTCGCGGGTCCGCTCGACGAGCAACGTGCGCAGCGTCGGTGATACTGCGCGCACCAGCGCCGATGCCCCGATCGGGGCAGCCCCTGTGGTATTCGACATCGATCCCGCGGACGCGGTGATCGCGGCACGGGCATGCACCCGCGCTGCGGCGGCGGCGGCGAGGGGGGCCGCGATACCGGCGGCGAGCAGGCTGCCCGCGATGCCGGAGAGCACGTCGCCCGCGCCGGCACTCGCAGCCCACGAGGATTGTGCGTCGTTGACCAGCACGTCTCCGTCCGGTGAGGCGATCAGGGTGGCCCGGCCCTTGAGCAGCACCGTCACGCCCAATTCGGCGGCGAGTCCGCGCACGGCCCCCACCCGGTCCGCACCCACCTCGGCGCCGGTGAGACGGGCGAACTCCCCCGCATGCGGGGTGAGCAGCGTCGGCGCGCTGCGGCCGACGACGAGCTCCCGATGCTGCGCCAGCAACGTCAGGCCATCGGCGTCGATGAGGACCGGCACATCGGTGTCCAACACGTGCCGCAGTCGCCGCAATCCGGCGTCTTCGGTACCTGCACCGGGCCCGACCACCCAGGCCTGCACCTTGCCCGCATCTTCGGGTTCTTCGGTCGCGATCACCTCAGGATAGTGCGAAAGGACTTGTGGCCCTGCAGCACCGGCGTACCGGACCATGCCGGATGTAGCCGAGACCGCTGCGCCGCTACACAACACGCCGGCTCCCGGATACCGCGCCGACCCCGCGACGATGCCGACCACACCCTGGCTGTACTTGTCGTCCGTCGGTCCGGGAAGAGGCCACAGCCGCGCGACCTCGTCGTCGGTCAGCTGTCGCAGCGTCGGCTCGTGCGCCGTGATTCCGATGTCTGCCAACACTGTTCGACCGCACTGCGGTGCCGCGAGTACATGTGCGATCCGGAACGCCCCGAAGGTGACGGTGACCGCGGCACGGACGGCGGGGGCGTTGACCTGACCGGTGTCCGCGTCGACCCCGGACGGCAGGTCCACCGACACGACCGGCACAGTCAATGACTCGACGAGGGCGGCAGCCGCGGGCCGCAGAGGTCCTCTACCACTGAGGCCGACGATTCCGTCGATCACGAGATCAAGTCCGGCAGAGAATGTCTCGACGACGCGTCCACCGGCGCGCCGGAAGCTCTTCAGCCCGGCGGCGTGCGTCCGCTCACCGCCGAGCAGAATCGCCTCGACATGGACCCCGCGGCGCCGGAGCATCGCTGCCGCGTGCAGCGCGTCGCCACCGTTGTCGCCGGCACCCGCCAGTACACCGACACAACGACCATAACAACCACCGTTGCGCGTACGTAGTTCCGCGGCAACGACATCGGCGACGGCGTGGGCCGCCCGACCCATCAGCACACCGCGTTCGAGCAGGTCCCCGGTCGCCTCTTCGGCGGCCCGGATCTGCTCGGCACTGAAGTAACCGATCATGGTCTGTGGTCGCGCCCTTACTCGACGGTGACGGACTTGGCCAGGTTTCGCGGCTTGTCCACGTCGTAACCCCTGGCCTGGGCCACCGCGGCGGCAAAGACCTGCAGCGGCACCGTGGACACCAGAGGCTGCAGCAGGGTGGGTACCTGCGGGATCCGGATCAGGTGGTCAGCAACGTCGAGCACGGTGTCGTCACCGTCCTCGGCAATGACGATCGTGGTCGCACCACGCGCCTGGATCTCGCGGATGTTGCTGACCATCTTCGAGTGCAGCACCGCTCTGCCCGTGGGCGACGGCATGACGATGATGACCGGGAGGTTGTCTTCGATCAGAGCGATGGGACCGTGCTTGAGCTCGCCCGCAGCGAATCCCTCGGCGTGCATGTACGCCAGTTCTTTGAGTTTCAGCGCACCCTCGAGTGCCACGGGGTAACCCACGTGCCGCCCCAGGAAGAGGACTGTGGGGCTGGCGCTCAGGGAGCGAGCCAATTCCCGAACCGGTTCGACCGTCTCGAGCACCTTCTCGACAGCGGCCGGCATTGCCTCGAGGGCAGCGAACTCGCGGGCGACCTCATCCGGGTACTTGGTTCCGCGCGCCTGTGCCAGCGCCAGCCCGACGAGGTACGTCGCGGTGATCTGCGCCAAGAAGCACTTTGTCGACGCGACACCGATCTCGGGCCCGGCGTGGGTGTAGAGCACCGCGTCGGACTCGCGCGGAATCTGGGCCCCGTTGGTGTTACAGATCGCCAGGACACGAGCCTTCTGCTCTTTCGCGTGCCGAACGGCCTCCAAGGTGTCTGCCGTCTCACCCGACTGCGAGATGGCGACCACCAAGGTCGAGCGGTCCAGAACCGGGTCGCGATACCGGAACTCGCTGGCCAGTTCGACCTCGACGGGGAGCCTCGTCCAGTGCTCTATGGCGTACTTCGACAGCAATCCGGCGTGATAGGCGGTGCCGCAGGCAACGACGAAGATCTTGTCGATGTCGCGCAGGTCCTCATCGGTCAGGCGCTGCTCGTCGAGGATGATCCGCCCGTTCTCGAAGTGCCCGAGCAGGGTGTCGGCGAGCGCCTGCGGCTGCTCGGCGATCTCTTTGAGCATGAAATAGTCGTAGCCACCTTTTTCGGCGGCGGCGAGGTCCCAGTCGATGTGAAAGGGCCTGCCGGGCTCGGCATTGCCCGTGAAGTCGGTGATCTTGTAGGTGTCGGCCGTGATCACCACCACCTGGTCTTGACCGAGCTCCACCGCTTCGCGGGTGTGTTCGATGAACGCGGCGACGTCCGAGCCGACGAACATCTCGTTCTCCCCGACGCCGACGACCAATGGTGTCGAGCGCCGGGCTGCGACGATCGTGTCGGCGTGATCGGCATGGGTGAAGACGAGCGTGAACGCGCCCTCGAGCCGGCCCAGCACTGCGTAGGCACTGCCGACGAAGTCACCCGCGGTAGGACCCGACGCGTACTGAAGGGCCATCAGGTGGACCGCTACCTCTGTGTCGGTGTCGGAGCTGAACTCGATACCGGCCTGTTCGACCTCGCTGCGCAATGCTGCGAAGTTCTCGATGATCCCGTTGTGGACGACGGCGATTTTGCCGTCAATGCTGGTGTGAGGATGGGCATTGCGGTCGGTGGGGCGACCGTGGGTGGCCCATCGGGTGTGCCCCATGCCGGTCGTACCGGCAAACGCGTCTCGGCCAAGGGTGGCGAGTTCCTTGTCGAGGTTCTCGAGCCGCCCGGCCTTCTTCTCCACCGCGGTGTGTCCGGCCCCGTCGAGAATGGCGACGCCGGCCGAGTCGTACCCGCGGTATTCCATCCGTCGCAGTGCCTCGACAACAATCTCGAGAGCATCGCGTTTGCCCACGTATCCGACGATTCCACACATAGTGCTACAGGGTACTTGCCGACTTCGGCAGGACAGAATCTTCAAACGTCAGCACGAAGTTCGTCATTCGAGATGACACGAAATGACGTTGTGGGCTACAGTGAGCGAACTCTTGGAGTTCACGGGCCAGAGCCCGCGAGAGTCGAGGGGGATGCGTCGGTTGGGACGCCATCGATACGTTCGATCCGTATGTCCTCCACCACCGGTGGTCAGTGATCCACCACAGTCGGCGTCAAACGTCCACCGAATTTCGGTGGACGTTTTTTTGGCGTTTAGCCAGGTCGCCCCATCGTCGGCAATTGCGCCATTTCCCTTCTGTAACCAGGTATTCCGCGCTGTTAGCCGGTACCTTTTTCCTGCAGGCTCATCGACGACCAAGGGCACCGAAGGACACCAATGAACTGGCTGTGGGAAACATCGGTGCTCGACGGCTGGGTGCCGTGGACCATTCTGATCCTGGGAATCCTGGGATTGGCATGGCTGATCCTGCTGTTCCAGAAGGTTTACCTCCTGTACGTGGTCCCACTGGCGGCAGTCGTGGCGATACTGCTGGTGATTCTGGCCAAATGGCTCATCGAAGACGTGTGGAAGCTGTTCTCCGACCCGATACCGCTCAACTGCTACATCTGGGGCGGACTCGCAGTGTTCGCGATCCTCCTCCTCGTTCCCCGGCTCATCCGAGGTAGCGGCGTCTTCGGCCGGATCATCACGGTGCTGGCCACCGTCTTTGCCGTGACGATGGCTTTTTCGCAGATCAATGAACATTTCAGTGAGTACCCGACGGTCGGGTCCGTGTTCGGGATCAACAACGTCAAGACGATCTCTCTCGAGGAAGCCCGAAACAACGACATCAAGACCGTCGAACTGAGTCAATGGAAGAAGCCGAGCAGCCTTCCCGGCGGGGGCGCCGTCATCACCGCCCCGATTCCTGGCACGACCTCGAATTTCAACGCCCGGCCCGCCAAGATCTATCTACCGCCCGCCTACTTCACCGAACCGCGTCCCTTGCTCCCGGTGCTGGTCCTGATGGCCGGGCAACCCGGCTCACCCGAGGATTGGCTCGTCGGCGGTCGCCTCACCCAGACCATGGACCAATACGCCGGCGCCAACGAAGGACTGTCCCCTGTCGTGGTGGTCGCCGATGCCACCGGCGACGAACTCGCCAATCCGCTCTGTATGGACTCCAAACTCGGCAACGTGGCGGCGTACCTCGCCAAAGACGTCCCGGACTGGACGAAGGGAAACCTGCAGGTCGACTCCGACCCCAAGGCCTGGGCGATCGGCGGACTCTCGTACGGCGGCACGTGTTCGCTTCAGATGACCACCAACTACCCCGAGATCTACCCGACATTCCTCGACATGTCCGGGCAGCTCGAGCCGACCCTCGGTGATCGCAAACGCACCGTCGACCAGGCCTTCGGTGGCGACTCGGCGAAGTTCACCGCCGTCAATCCGATGGACATCATGAAGACCAAGCAGTTCCCGGGAGTCGCGGGCGCATTCGTCGTCGGTAAGGACGACGCCGAGTACCGGCCAGGCCTGACCCAGGTGTTCCAGGCAGCGCAGGCGGCGGGGATGGACGTCCATTTCGACACCGTTCCAGGAGGACATTCGTTCGCCGTGTGGTCCGCTGGACTCAAACTCGAGATGCCATGGCTCGGCAAACGCCTGGGTTTGCCGTGAACTGGGCAATAATTCTGTTCACAAGCGACATTTCGCACACCGCTCGCACACTCACCCCGCACAGCGAGACACAGCTCGCACGTCCGGCAACGAACGAAAGGCGCCGATGAGCACGACCGACACCCCCAGCGAGGCACCCCCGTCCGAGCAGGCGGCGGCCCCATCGCCCCTCGCGAAGGTGTTCGGTGCCATCAGCTGGACTGCGCGCAAAGTACCGTTCACGACCACAGTCGTCGTGGCGATCATCGTCATCGGCATCGTCACCGGCGCCCTGTGGGAGACGGTCGGCGACAAGAGCTGGTTCAACGACATCGCGTACGGCTATCCACCGCTGACCGAGAGCAAATGGTGGACTCCGCTGTCGGGCATGTTGTTCAAGTCCAGTCCGCTCAGCTACCTCTTCATCACGCTGCTGTTCGCGATCTTCGTGGGCTGGAGTGAATGGCTCCTGGGCACGGTCAGGGTGGCGATCGTCACCGTCGTGGGGCAGCTCATCGGCGTGCTCGGTGCCATCGCCTTCATCGCGATCTTCCGTCCGACGAGCTGGGCCTGGGTCGATCACCTCGCCGAGGTGCGCGACGTGGGCGTCACCACCGCCATCGTCGCCGCGATCGCCGCCGCAAGCGCCACCCTCAAATCGCCGTGGCGCCTACGGGTCCGGGCTGTTCTCCTGGCGTATGTGGCGATCTCGTTCCTGTTCGAAGGCAAGCTGGCGGATGTGACCCACCTGATCGCGGTGGTGGTCATGCTGATCGTCGGCGAGCGGTTCTTCAGCAAGAGCGAGTCCGGTGTCATGCCTCGTACCCGCCAGGAAATCCGGATGATCAGCTTCCTCGGTCTGGTCCTCATCGGAGTCGTCAACATCGCGGTCGCGGTGTTCCCAGGTGACGGGCCGTTCGGGCCGACGGACTCGAACGACAGCCTCAGCTGGGGTTCGATAGTCAGCGTCCTGATCGTGCTGCTCATCGCCGACCAACTCCGCCGAGGCCGTAAATGGGCCTGGTGGGTCACCGTCGTCTATGGCCTGCTGTACATCGCCTTGCTGGTTCTGGTCCTCATTGCCGTGATCACCTCGAGTTTCGAGGGCAAGGGCGCCGTCACCGTCGGTACCGGACTTCTCTGGATCGTCGAGCTGACCCTGCTGTTCGGTGGCCGCTATGCGTTCATGGTCCCGCTGAACAGCCGGAAAGCCATGGCGGGCATGGGTGGTTCGAATCCCGCAGAACAGGTCCGCAGCCTCCTGAAGAAGTACGGCGGCAGCACCATGAGCTGGATGATCACCTGGGAGAACAACCAATACGCGTTCACCAAGGACGGCGAGGGCGTAATCGGTTACCAACGTCCCGCAGGCACCGTGCTCGCGTTGGCCGATCCCGTCTGTGCGCCAGAAAAACTCGAGGAGACCATCCGCGAGTTCACCGATATGGCCGAGAACAGCGCTCGGATCCCGTGCTGGTTCTCCGTCAGCGAGGCCACCGCCTCCATCGCCCGCGACATGGGCTGGCGAACCCTGCAGATCGCCGAGGACACGATCATCGACCTCCCGACGCTGGCCTTCAAAGGCAAACCGTGGCAGGACATCCGATCGGCTCTCAACCGGGCGAAGAAGGAGGGCATCACCTTCAAACTCACGACCCTGAAGGACGAACCCTTCGCAGTCGTGGCGCAGGTGCGGGCGATCTCCGAAGAGTGGGTGGGCGACAAGGGCCTACCCGAGATGGGCTTCACGCTCGGCAGTGTCGAAGAGGCCCTCGACCCCGAGGTCCGGGTGGCCCTGGCCATCGACGACACCGGGTCCGTACACGGCGTGTTGTCGTGGCTGCCTGTTTTCGGCAGCGGAGACACCATGCGCGGCTGGACGCTGGACGTGATGCGCAGACGCGACGACGGCTTTCGGCCGTGCATCGAGTTCCTCATCGCGAGTTCCGCCCTCGCGTTCAAAGCCGAGGGCGCCGAGATCCTCTCGTTGTCGGGAGCACCGCTCGCACGGGCCGAGGACGAGGCCGGCGAGGTGGTGGCGATGGACCGGATGCTCGACATGATGGGTGCAGCGATGGAGCCGTTCTACGGCTTCCGGTCGTTGCACGCGTTCAAGATGAAGTTCCAACCCCGCTACGAACCGGTCTACATGTGCTTCCGGGACGAGGGCGACCTACCGCGTATCGGAGTCGCGCTCACCCGCGCCTACCTTCCGAACGCCACTCCCGGTCAGATGATCAAACTCGCAACCACCCGGGAATAGCTCGATCGTGGTGGGTTTTGGTGAGCAAACCTGCAGGTCGCGCTCGCCAAAACCCACCATCATCGGATCAGTCGGCGGTGGCGCCGAGCTTGGTTGACGCCTGCGAACGAGCACGCTGCGCTTCGATCTCCGCATCGAACTCCGCCCGCCAATTCACCGTCATCGGCAAGCCACGTGTCACGGCCTCCTCGGCAGACAACTCGACCGGGAACCCGAACGTGTCGGACAACTTGAACAGATCCTTACCGGTCACCGTCTCGCCGGTCTTGCCGAGCCGCTTGAGTTCGCGCAGCCCCTTGCCGAGAGTGCGACGGAAGGACCGCTCCTCCTTTTCCAGCACCTCGATCACGTTCTCGCGGCGCTCGGCGACTTCCGGGTAGGCGTCGGTGTAGAGATCTGCGACCACCGGTACGAGCTGCGTCAGCAGCTTGTCCTGGACGCCGAGCTGGTGAGCGAACCGGATCGCCCGGCGCACCAGCCGGCGCATCACGTATCCCTGTTCCTTGTTCGACGGCACCACGCCGTCCACCGCGAGGAAGACCGCGCCACGGATGTGGTCGGCGATGACCCGCATCGCCACGGTGTTCTCGTCGTACCCGACCCCGGACAATTCCTCGATCTTCTGCACGATCGGCCACAGCAGACTGATCCGGTACACATCAGGACTGTCGATCGACGCGGCCGCGATCCGTTCGAGGCCACCGCCGTAATCGACGTTGAGTTTGGGCAATTCGGCGAAGCCCTCCACCGTCTTGGCGTATTGCATGAACACCGAGTTGCCGATCTCCATGTACTGCCCACCGTCGGAGTTCTGATGTGGGTACTTGCCGAACGCGGTGTCGTGCTCGACCTGCGGGAAGTAGTAGAAGACCTCACTGTCGGGCCCGCCGGGATCGCCGACCGGCATCGTCTCCGGTCCACCGGACCGCGACCACCAGTTCTTGTCGCTGTAGTACGCGATCCGCGCGCCCTGGTTGCCGACCTCGTTGCCGTGTTCTTCGGTCAGCAACACCACCCGGTCGGCGGAAACCCCGGCCTTGGTGAACAATTCGGTCCAGATGTCGGCGCTCTCGTCATCCCGCGGAATTCCGTTCTCGGGATCGCCCGAAAACACGGTCACGTAGATGCGATTCGGGTCGAGACCTACGATCTCGGTGAGGAAATGCCAGAACAACGGGATCTGCTCACTCTTGAAGTAGTCGCCGAGACTCCAGTTCCCGAGCATCTCGAAGAACGTCGTGTGCCGGTTGTCGCCCACCTCTTCGATGTCCTGCGACCTCAGGCACGTCTGCGAATCAGCAAGTCGCTTCCCCGACGGGTGTTCGGCACCGAGCAGGTACTTGAGTAGCGGCTGCATGCCGCTGCCCGTGAACAGCGTCGTCGGGTCATCTTTGGGCACAAGCGGTGCGCGGGGAATCACGGTATGACCGCGTTCGGTCATCAACGCGAGATAGGCACTGCGGATCTCATTGGCATCCATGCGGATTACTCTGCCAAGTTCGGGCCCTGAATGCGCGGTGAATGGCGTGGTCCGTCAAAATACCGAGCAGCGGGCCGGGGGTGCTGCCGGTCCGAAGCACGATCCCCTAGAGTCAGATCGTGGCCAACCCCAAGAAGCTCCTTTCGCAGCTGTCCAAGACCGGACCGCACAAGGTTCTGCGCGGCGACATGGCGATCGTCGGGTTACCCGGCACCCTCTATGCCCCTGCCGAGGGGAAGGACCTCCCGGGAATCGCCTTCGGCCACGGCTGGCTCACCGGCGCCAAGCAGTACTACAAAACCCTGGCGCACCTGGCGTCGTGGGGCATTGTCGCCGCGGCTCCGACCACCGAGAAGGGCATGCTGGCGTCGGATCAGGGACTCGCCGCCGACCTGGAGACAACGTTGTCGGTGATCAGCGAGGTCCGGCTGGGTGCAGGCGACATCACCGTCCACAAACATCGACTGGGTCTGACCGGCCACGGCTTCGGTGCCTCGGCCGCAACTCTCGCCGCCGCCCGAAGCGATCGGGCCAAAGCACTTGCCGCACTCTTTCCGGCTCCGACGAGCAGCGCGGTCCTGCCTGCCGCGCGCGAGGTCACGGTGCCGGCTCTGATCGTCGTCGCGCCGGGCGAACTCGAGTCGATGACGTCCAACGCGCTCGCTCTGCGGCGTGCCCTCCGCGCCGATCACACTGTGCTCCGGATGGCACCGCGGACCGAGAACCGGGGTCTGGCCGAAGGTTTCAGTGTGCGATCCAAGCTCGGAGCCGGCGGCAACGACAGGAAGACCCAGAAGATCAGCAGGGGCGTCCTCACCGGGTTCCTGCTCCATCAGCTCACCGAGGACAGCAAGTACGCCGCGTTCAGCGACCCGGACGCCGGCCTCGGCAAGCTCTTGACCGTCGATCCCGACGCGCTCCCGCCAGGCACAGAAGACCTGATCGATCCGCTGACCCGACTGTTGCGGAAGTAAGTTCTCCGACCGCTCAGCGGTCGGTGAGCCAGCCGCTCGAGAACGAGAAATCCATCGTCCCGTCCTGCTCGTCATCGTTGCGATGAGCCGGCAGCGGTTCGTCGGCGACGGGGACCGACGTAGGCGTCGGGATGGCCGCGGGCACCGAGGCCGCACCCCGCGCCCCGGGCGCCGGAGTGTGGGGACTGAGGTCGATGTCGTCGGCGGGCAACAGGATTGCACCCCGTGCCGCAATCGCTGCGCGGGTACTGCCGCGGCGATGGTCGGCGTTCTCGATTGCGATCCGAAGTCGTTCCTCGAGTGCGCGCTGTTGGTCTCGGTAGGTTCGCACCGCGGATCCGGTCTCTGCCCGTGCGCGTTCGGCGATCGAATCGAAGAGATCCGCGATGCTCATTGGTCACCCGCCAGGGCGAGAACACCGTCGTCGCCAGGTGCGGGTGGGCTTTGATCGGTGGCTTGCGGCGCGACCTGGGTGCTCGGCTCCGGTAGCCGCGCCGGGTGTGGATTCGGGACTTGCCCGCTGGGAGCCGTTCCAGGAGTCACCGGCACCGGGCAGGTGTCGGTTTCGGGCTCTGGCGTGGGTGGTGGTTTTTGCGTCTCGCTCGGTTCGTCGGTCGCACCGCTCTCGGGCGGGCCGACCGCAACAGGGTGATCGGGCCCGTCCGGCCCATCCGCGCAGCCTTGATCTGCGTTGTCCGGGGACGTTCCCCCGCCACTGACGGTCGAGCTCGAGGAACGGCAATCGTCTCCGACCTCGCGTTCGGTGGTCTTCTCACCCAGGGCCGGCGACGCCCCGTCCGGGGGCCCGGCGACCTGCGGAGCTCCGGCAGACCCACCGACCGCCTGCACTGGATGACCGTCGGACTGCACTGAGATCACGGCATCGACGACACCGATCACGGCCCCTGCCACCGCCTGGCTGACTGCTCCGACAAGCGGCCCCAGCAACCCGGTGAGTTCGGGGAGCTCGGTGCCACCCGACGACGCAACCGTTGGTGCGGTGATATGACCTGCGGCAGAGCCCGACCCTGCCGCGATCACCGCCCCGGCACGGGGATCGGTCACCGGCACAGCGGGAGTCGCCGGCGGCCCGCTCACTGGTTCAGCAGGCGTTGCTGTTCCCGAGGACGGTTCAGCCGTCCCTCCAGATCCGCCAGGAACCACGGGGCTGTCGGCACAGACCGGGCCGGAGCCATCCGCCGGGCCGGGGGCGGCAGCAGGAGCGCATGGTCTCGGCTGACCGCATGGGTATTCGGTGGTGTTGATGGCCTGAAGGCCGGTGCAGACCCCGGACAGAATGGCTTCCACCGCCTGATCGCAGGTGTTGACCGACGAGGTGAACAGGTTGACCGCGGCCGTGATCGCCGCGCGTAGTTCTTCTCGCGGAGCGGTTGCCAGCGATTCGACGATGCCGGTCCACGCGCGGATCGGCATGCCGAGCAGGATGTTCGCGTCGATGGTTCCGATAGCGGTGAACTTGGCAACCCGCGATATGTCGATACAGTCGGCGGCCACGAGCAATCCGGTCGCGAGCTCCCCGAGCGACGTGAGGTCCGCGTCTGCGCGGGGTAGGTGCGCCAAGAGCCGTTGGCGGGCAGCGGTTCCCGACCCATCGGGCCAACAATTGACCAGTGGTGCATCCTGCTCGTGCTGGTAGGCGACCTGGGCGGAGGCAGTGGTATGCACGTTCTGGAGGATCCGCCCATCTGCACGCAGTTGATGGGTGTTGATGTCCTCCGTCTCGAAGAACCGCGCCAAGAACGTGTCGAATGCCGGGAAGGCATCGAGACCCAAGCGCCGGGCCAGCGGAGCAACGTTGTCGAAGAAGCACACGCTCGCCCTGGCGACCTCGCGTACGGCCAAGAGCTCCTCGTCGAGAGCACTCGCCGACGGCGCAGGCGGGTTACCCATCGAGGCGACCTGGATCGCCACCGACGAACATGGCCGCGTTCGACGAGTCCTGCCCGGCCAGTGTGTCGGCGGCCGCGGTCAGCGCCTCACCGAACGTTCGGGACGAACCCGCGAGTGCATTCACCGACTGGGCCACCGCGAGAATGCCTGCGGCGTAGTCCGTCGCATGGGTGCCGTAGCGACTCCCCATGTGTGAGCCGAAGTCGCAGTCCACGAGTTCGGTCGCAGCGACGTGCACCGCTGCCGCGCTCTGCCCGAATACACCGCCCAGTGTTCGCAACGCCTCTGGGTCGACCCTGGTCTGATCAGCCATGTTGCCCTCCCGTGGATCAGACGCAGCGCCGACCGGGCCGGTTCCATGATCCGCCAGGATGATTCCGGACACCCTGCCGGGACGGTGTCCCTTGGTTCAGTCGAGCAGGTGCGCCACGGCATCGAGCAGAGCACGGGGACGCTGTGGCACGGGAACCGGCTGGACCAGCGTGAAGTCGCATCCCACGCCGCGGGCGCCACCGTCTGCCTCCTCGCTGTCCCCCACCATGAGTGCGCCCGGACCCGCAACGCCGAGGCTTCTCAGGGCCGAGGTGAAGATGGCCGGATCCGGTTTGGTGACACCGACCTCGTACGAGAGTGTGAACGTGTCGACGAGGCCACCCATGTCATGGACCTCGAAGACATCTCGGAGATCGAACGCGATGTTGCTGACCACGCCGACACCGATGCCTGCAGACCGAAGCGAACACAGGCACCGGGCAGTGTCGGGGTACGGCTCCCACGACCGCGGATCGATGACCCGCTCGTAAAGTGATTTCGCGTGCCCGGGCAAGGTCAGGCCGGAGCCCCGCAGGACCGCCAGGTACGCCTGTCGATGCAACGCAGGGTCGAGGTCCCGGCGCTGCCATGCCTAGCGGCCTTCGTCGTCGAGGTCGACGGGAATCCCCACCGGAGCCGTCATCCGGCGGATCAGCTCAGCCTGCGTATGACCCTGCAACGGATCGCCGGACCCATCGCGCAGGTGCGTGAACCACTCGGCGCGTTCGGTGAACCGGAAAAGTGTCCCCGAGAAGTCGAACAGGACGGCAGAATGTGCCGCGGCGGTGGACAATTCAGGCAGCCTCCACGGCCGCAGCGATCCTCGCGGCCACCGACTGCGCCTGCTCAGCGGTCGCCGCCTCGACCATCACCCGCACCAATTGCTCTGTACCGGAAGGGCGCAGCAAGACACGGCCCGTCGCACCCAGCTCCGTTTCCGCGTCGGCCACGGCCGCCTGTACGGATTGTGCTGCTGCCACCACATTCTTGTCTGCCACACGGACGTTGATCAGCACCTGCGGCAGGGCGTTCATGATCGCTGCCAACTCCGCCAACGACTTTCCAGTACTCGCCATCCGGCCCATGAGGGCCAGGCCGGTGAGGATACCGTCGCCAGTGGTGCCATGCGATGGGATGACCACGTGACCCGATTGTTCTCCGCCCAGAGAGAAGCCACCCGCCCGGAGTTCCTCCAGCACATAACGGTCGCCGACCGCGGTGGTGCGCACGGTGATTCCCGCGGCGGTCATCGCCAAGTGCAGGCCGAGGTTGCTCATCACAGTTGCGACCAGGGTGTCGTCCTTGAGGCTGCCCGCGTCCTTCATCGCGCTGGCGAGCACGGCCATGATCGCGTCACCATCGACGACGGCACCGGTGGCGTCGACGGCCAGGCACCGGTCGGCATCACCGTCGTGAGCCAGCCCGAGATCGGCTCCGTAGTCGAGCACCGCAGCCCGTACCTGGTCCAAATGTGTTGAGCCACAGTCGAGATTGATGTTCTCGCCATCGGGTTCGGCACTGAGTGCGATGACGGTGGCGCCGGCACTGCGATACGCCCGCGGTGCCGCGGTGTACGCCGCACCATGGGCACAGTCGACGACCACCGTCACGGGCTTGAGGTTCACGTCAACGATGCCGGACAGGTGATCGAGATAGGCATCGATGCCATCGGCAGCGTCGCGAACACGTCCGACTGCGGCACCGGTCGGTCGCACCACCGCGGCCCCCGCAGCCGCCTCGATGGCGTCTTCTGCAGCGTCGGAGAGTTTGTGACCGCCCGCAGCGAAGAACTTGATCCCGTTGTCGGGCATGGGGTTGTGGGACGCAGAGATCATCACACCGAATGCGGCGTCGTAAAAATCGGTCAGGTAGGCGACAGCCGGCGTCGGGACGACCCCTACACGTACGGCGTCGACACCGGCAGCGGTCAGCCCCGCGCACACCGCGGCTTCCAGCATCTCACCAGACGCCCTCGTGTCACGGCCGACCACGGCGACCGGCCGCGCGCGGTCATCAGGACCGCCCGCCGGGAGTACCCGGGCAGCGGCCTCGGCCAGCGACAACGCCAGCTCCGGCGTCAGGTCGGCGTTGGCCAACCCGCGGACTCCATCAGTTCCAAACAGTCGCCCCATCGACCATCCCTTTCTTCGAGATCTTTACGCGTTCGAGCCGGTGGACCCGCACCCCGAGTTGTCCGGTCAAAGCAACAGGCAGGCGTCCAGTGAAATCCTGAACGCCTGCCTGTGCCCAAGACCGCCTTGGTGCTCGCGGGTCCTGTAGAGAAATCAGCGCTTGCTGTACTGCGAAGCCTTACGGGCCTTCTTCAGGCCGTACTTCTTGCGCTCCACCGCACGCGGGTCACGGGTGAGGAAGCCGGCCTTCTTGAGGGCCGGACGATCGTCGGGAGTGACCTCGATCAACGCGCGGGCGATGGCCAGACGCAGGGCGCCCGCCTGACCCGACGGTCCGCCACCATGCAATTTCGCAGCGATGTCGAACGTGTCGCTCCGCTCCACCGTGACAAACGGGGCCTTGATCAGCTGCTGGTGCACCTTGTTGGGGAAGTACTCCTCGAGGGTGCGGCCGTTGAGCGTGAACCCGCCGGTACCCGGCGACATCCGGACGCGGACGACGGCCTCTTTACGGCGGCCGACGGTCTGGATCGGGCGATCGAATTCGACCGGTGCGCGGGTGGCGGCAGGCTCTGCGTCGACGCTGTCGTCGACCGAGTAGTCGTCGGCACCGAACTCGGCAACAACTTCTTCGGCCACAACTTCTTCGGCGGCCACGTCAGTCTGATCGGACACGTTCTGCTCCTCCGGCGCCGTCACTGGGCAACCTGGGTGATCTCGAAGGGGACGGGCTGCTGAGCCACGTGGGGATGATTCGGGCCGGCGTACACCTTCAGCTTCGAGGCCATGGCGTTTCCGAGCTTGGTCTTCGGGAGCATCCCGATGATCGCCTTCTCGACGAGGCGCTCCGGATGCGTCGCGATGGTCTCACCGACAGTGCGGGACTTCAGGCCGCCCGGATGACCGGAGTGACGGTAGAGCAGTTTGTCGTCGCGCTTGTTCCCGCTGACGGCAACCTTCTCGGCGTTGATGATGACGACGAAGTCGCCGCCATCCATGTGGGGTGCGTAGGTCGGCTTGTGCTTCCCGCGCAGGAGCGTTGCACTCTGCACGGCGAGGCGGCCGAGCACCACGTCGGTGGCATCGATGACATGCCACGTACGGGTGATGTCACCGGCCTTCGGGGTGTATGTAGGCACAGATAATCCTCTGTCTGATCGGATGGAGCTGGTCGGGCATGCGGCAGAGGTTGTTCCTGGCGACCAGTGGGGACCCAGGCCTCGACTTCGCCGATTTCAGGCGGTCGCGTACCAACCGACAACAGTACCGGCCAGGCACGCAGCAGGTCAAAACGCTCACGACCTGCGGCGCGGGCGCATGGAGATCATCGATCGGCGACACGCGCCGAACCGACCGCCATGATGCACTGCTCGTCGATGGACTCCCCCGCCGATCCGGCTTGACAACCCACGCTGACCTGCAGTCCGGCCGCGACGACGAGATACCACCGGATGGCTCCGCCGGACACCGGCACCTCGCGATAGCTGATGACCTCCCGGCCCGCGTAACGAGTGCTGGCGGAGAATTCCTGGACCACGTCGTCGCCGCGCTGGTCGATGCGGTTGCGCAGGCTGCCGGCCACCGACGACAGTGTCGAGGTGCTGCGGACCGCGTTCTGGAGCAAGATGATGCGCCGATCATCCTGCGGGGCGGCGAAGGTTGTGCGCGATACGACCCCCTCGGCGGCCGGTTCGCTGCTCTGCCGCCAATCCCCTGGCACCGCCAGCGACACGCGGCCGACCTGCGCCTGCCGATCCACCACGGCCGCCTGCGGCTGGGGTCCGTCCCGCACGACGACGGCGATCACCACGGCGACGGCCGCGATGGCGGTGAACACTGCGGCGACCAGCAGCGGTGTGCGACGGGATGGCCCCACAGGTGATGATGGACCGACGTCCGTGATGGGAGGCGGTACCGCGGTGGCGCCCCCGTACCGATGGACCAGAGCGCGGCGCACGCACGCCACCCGGCCGACCACGGTCTCGCGCTCGACGCGAGAGCGGACGGATTCGACCGCACCGGAATCGGCCCCGTCGACCAGGATCGCCTCGACCCCGTTGTCTGCCCGTTCCGCCACCAGCTCGGCGTAGGTCTGATCGGTGGCAACCGTTGTCGACGCGATCTGCCAGTCACCGCCTGCGCGCCGGACCTCGTGGATGTCGATGCGGCCGGCAACCTCGATGACGAGAGCCCGTTGAGCTGTGGCGTCCAGATGCGAGCGCGCGATGACGACGGCACGTGGGACGAGCTCCACCTCGCGGCCCGCCACCGTGGCAGCTTGCCGCAACACGGAGGTCCGCGTGGTCCCCCACGTGCTGGGATGGGCGACGGTGACGTCATCGACACCGGACAGTGCCTGGTCGAACAGCCGTCTCCACGCCTGCACCGAATGCAATCGTTCACCGTCGACGACGACCGTCGAGGCGTTGATCGCAGCCACCAGCGCACCCACCTGTTGCGGCGGACGTCCGCCGACCTCCAGCCGGTCATAGGCCACGTCGGCCACCGCCGCGCGCATCGGTGGCGCGTTCACAGCGGCGGCATGTGGGCGACCTGGATCATCTCCTGCGGACGCGAACGGGACACCAACTCGCCCCGTCCCGGGACCAGCTTCTGCAGGCGGACCCTGCCGAGCAGATACCCCTCGTCCCGGTCTCCGCTCATCAGGAGACCATCACAGGAGAGATCTTTGAGTCGACCGATGATCGGATCGAACAGGGCCCGCCCGGCGCCCCCGGAGCGACGGGCGACTATGAGATGCAGGCCGATGTCGCGGGCCTGGGCCAAGAAATCGAGCAACGGCGCCAGGGGGTTTCCGCTTCCCGTGGCCACCATGTCGTAGTCGTCGACGACGATGTAGACGTCCGGACCCGACCACCATCTGCGGTCCCGTAGCTGCTGCTGGGTGACGTCCGGGCCCGGTAGGCGCGCAGTGAAATAGGCTGCGAGCTCGGTGACCATCGGCGTCAGGGTCTGGGCGGACGTCGCGTATCCCGCAAGGTGATCGGTCTCGATCACACCGAGCATTGTGCGCCGATAATCGACGAGCACCACCTTCGTCTCGGTCGGAGAAGAGTTCTCGATCAGTCCGGCGACGATGTTTCGGAGCAGGTTCGTCTTGCCGTGCTCCACATCAGCGAACACCAGGAAGTGCGGCTGGGTCCGGAAGTCGAGGATGACCGGCGCGAGCTCGGCCTCACCGACGCCGATCGCGACCTCCCCCGGCGCGAGCGCGATGTCGGCATCGCGCAGGCGCGCCTGCACCTCGGACCTTTCGAGGTGGGAGGTCAACTTGCGAACGGCCATCGCCGCACGCCCGGGATACAGGGCCGAGATGGTCGCGACCGTGCTCGCCAGCGCGGCACTCAGGGTATCGAGACCGGTCTCCGAGTCGGTGCGCGGCAGCGCGACGAGCATGTGTAGCTGCTGCGCCGTGAGACCACGGCCGGGACGGCCTTCGGGTACCAGGCCGGCGACCTTGCGGCCCATCTCCGAATCGAGCGGATCCCCCAGTCGTAGTTCGAGTCTGCTGCCGATCAGATCCTTGATCGCCGGGCGGAACTCAGCCCAGCGCGCCGCCGTGAGGATGACGTGGACACCGTACGAAAGCCCCTGCGCGACAATTGTGTTGATCTGCGACTCCAGGAACTCGAACTCGCCGCGGATGACCGCGTACCCGTCGACGACGAGGAAGAGGTCGCCGAACACGTCGTCGGCGAGAACGGAATCGCCGGCCCGGCGGCGCGACCGGAAGTCCCGCATCGACTCGATACCCGCATCGGCGAAACGCAACTCGCGCGAGCGAATCACGGTCGTGACCTCCGCCACCGTTCGTCGTACGGCATCCATGTCCGACCGGCCGGCCACGGATCCGACGTGCGGCAGTCCGGCGATCCCGGCCAGGCTGCCGCCGCCGAAATCGAGGCAGTAGAACTGGACCTGTTCCGGCGTATGGGTGGCTGCGGCACCGAGGATCAGGGTCCGCACCGCGTTCGACTTACCCGATTGAGGTCCGCCGACGATGGCAACGTTGCCCCTCGACCCGGACACATCCACGGTCAGGATGTCGCGCCGTTGGTCGTAGGGTCGATCGACGATCCCCAACGGGAACTCGAGCCGACCGACCTGCGGACTCCGCCACTGCGGGACCAGCATGTCGATCGTCGGAGGCTGATCCAATGGAGGCAGCCACACCTCGTGCGCGGCCGGACCCTGTCCGGCCATGCGGTCGAGCACGGTGTCGAGCAGGGTCCGCACCGCGGGTCCCGCGACGGGCTCGGGTTCCGGCTCGCCCGAGACCGGAATCTCCTGTTCGACAACCGCATCCACGGGTATGCGATCGGCGGTGAACATCTTCAGCTGGCCTGCCCCCGCCATCGAAGGGAGCGATTCGAGTCCGAGGCCGGTCGGCGGGGTGTAAGGACCCGACACGTAACACGTGTTGAACCTGATGGGTTCGGCAGAATCACACTTGAGATATCCCGAGCCCGGGACATTCGGCAGATGGTAAGCGTCCGGCATACCGAGGACCGAACGGGACTCGTTGGCGGAGAAAGTCTTCAGGCCGATTCGATACGACAGATGACTGTCGAGCCCGCGCATCTTTCCCTCTTCGAGACGTTGCGAGGCGAGCAGCAGATGAATGTGCAGGGATCGTCCCAGTCGACCGATTGCGACGAAGAGATCGGCGAAGTCCGGTTTCTGCGCCAGCAGTTCGGAGAACTCGTCGACCACGATGAACAGCGCAGGCAGCGGTTCGAGCGGTGCACCCGACGCACGGGCCCGCTCGTAGTCGCCGACGTTTGCGAAATTGCCTGCCGCTCGCAGGACCTCCTGCCGCCGATTCATCTCACCGGAGAGAGCGTCGCGCATGCGATCGACCATCGACAACTCTTCTTCGAGGTTCGTGATGACCGCGGCCACGTGCGGTGCGGAGTCGAGACCCAGAAAAGTTGCGCCGCCTTTGAAGTCGACGAGCACCAGGTTCAGCGCCTCCGGCGAGTGCGAGGCGAGCATCGACAGCACCAGGGTCCGGAGGAACTCCGACTTTCCCGATCCGGTGGCGCCGATGCACAGACCGTGCGGCCCCATCCCACCTTCGGCGGCTTCCTTGATATCGATCTCGACCGGGGTACCGCTGGCCGAATAGCCGATCGGAACCCGCAGCCGCATCCGGGCGCTACGCGGCGCCCACGCGGTGTGCGGATCCAGCCGCGTCGCATCGGCGATGCCGAGCAGGTTCATCAAACCTGGATCCGAGGGGGCGGCCTCCTGTTCGAGGTTCACCAATTGGGCCGCGGTGGCGAGACGATAACGCGCCATCGCCCTGGCGAACGCTTCGGCCTCAGCGACCCCGAGCGAGTCCAT
Organism: Williamsia soli; assembly: GCF_017377795.1. GTDB lineage: Bacteria > Actinomycetota > Actinomycetes > Mycobacteriales > Mycobacteriaceae > Williamsia > Williamsia soli. The sequence continues at coordinate 248,538 of NZ_JAFRDR010000008.1, forward strand.
GTCGGCGAACTCCTCGACCCCGAAAGCGCTACGCGCCCCGATCTTTCCCTCTCGCACCACCAACTGCAGTCCACGGCGCACGGCCAGTCCATCGGTGGGTGCGGAGAGATCGAGAATGCACACCGCCTCCATGCCGGCGTCGCCGACGATTCGTTCGTCACCGGAGACGAATCCGTCATCGATGACCACGACCAGCTGGGCCCGCGCTGCGCTCGGAGGCGCCGAGCGTGAGAAGCGGCCTCGCTCGAGCAGGTCGACGGCGAGATCATCCTCGAGGTCCGCCAGCGACCGGTAGACCATCCGGACCGAACCCATACCGTCGCGCTCATACGGATGCTGAAGATGCGGCAGCCACTTGCACCAATCCCATGCCTCGGCACCGGGATCTGCGGTGACCACCGCGATCAGCAACTGATCGGGTCCGTGGAAAGCGCACAGCTCCAGCACCATCGACCGGGCGAGCTGCCTGGTCTCTTGCCGTGCCCCTTCGATGTTGATCGCCGGGAACCCCCTCAGGGACACTGCGGTGGGCAACCCGTGGACCACCGAATGGGTCCGGACGAACCGGCGCAGCGCCACCGCGGACACCGGTTCGATGTCCTCGAGTGGTCCTGTCTCCGGTGGCATCAGGCGCGTCGCGAGCCGCTGCGACCCGACCCCGACGCGGACATGGCCGAAGTCACTGTCGCCGCGCCGCCGCTCCCACATGCGCCGTCCGCCCACCACCGCCAGCAACGCGGCCGGTTCGGGGTGACTCCATTCGAGGGCGTCGCGTTGCGCGGCACCGGTCTCGTGCACCTCGTCACGGACCTGGCACAGGTAGCGGAAGTAGTCTTTGCGCTCTTCGTTCAACTCGGCTGCGCGTTTGCCCCCGCCACGGTTCCCGGCGCCCGCGTACATGCCGAACATCGACATCAGCATCATCATCGGAAACATCATGAACAGCGGATTCGACAGCATGTTGCGCCCGCCGGTCACGAACATCATCGAGATCATGCCGACGACGGCGACCACCATCACCACGGGCATCATCTTCATCAGCAGGCTGCCGGGCACCACCCGAGGCACATCCGGCGGCACCTGGATGTTGACCTCGCCGCCGGGCGCACGTGGTACCGGAACCCGCGCTCGCCGCACGAATCCCTCTGTCGTCCCTGCCGTCACCGAAACATCATGGTTGTACGAACCCCACCCCTGAACCGAATGAATCCCCTGGCCGCACATCATCCACCATGGGCCGGTGTGGGGCACCCCGAAGGGTGCCATTTATCCACAGGAGACGAAGCGGAGCGGAGCTCGACCAGAGGACAGGAGACGAAGCGGAGCGGAGCTCGACCAGAGGACAGGAGACGAAGCGGAGCGGAGCTCGACCGGCGCGAACATCGCCTCTCGTCGCCGCGTGTCCGAGCGATTCGCTATTGTTTCGAAATCTGGTGGGGATCTCTTGGGGGGGAATCATGACCGCTGCTGACCTTTTGGCGGAGTTGGACGCCGCCGCCGCTTCCGAACCTGCGCTGGCGCGGGTGTCGGTCATCGGTGGCACGACCCAGTTCGACGTCGGGCTACCTGCCGCGGTGCCGGTGGCCGCCCTGATCCCGGACCTGGTGGCGCTGATCAGTTCGCGGACGCCTAACGTCGAGGACACCGAGGCCCGGCCTATGCCCATTCGCGATCATTGGACGCTGGCGCGGGTCGGCCGCGAGCCCATCGCGCCCGGGCGGACATTGTCCGAGGCGGGGGTGCGGGACGGGGATCTGCTGATCTTGCGCTCGGTTCCAGCGCGTGAGACCGCGGTGCTCTTCGACGATGTGATCGATGCCGTCGCGCGAATCGGCGAGGCCCAGTTCGCGAGTTGGAGTGCGTTCGCCGCCCGGGTGATGGGCTATGTGGTCGCCGTCGCGGCGTCCGTCCTGTTCGCACTGGCGCTGTTGCGCGAGCGAAGCGAACACGAGAGTTGGTGGCCGTCGGTCATCGCGGTGCTCGTTACCCTGGGTTACGTGGTCGCCGGAGCCGTGATCGGTCGGTACTACCTCGACCGCACCACGGCTGCGATCACCTCGCTGTGTGCGGTCCCCTGTGCCCTCGCGACGGGAATGATGCTGCCGCCAGGTCCTTTCGGGGCGCCTCACCTCACGCTGGCGTGTGCGGTCGCTGTGGTTGTCGCCGCGATGTCGTACCGGATCTCGACCGCCGGGCCCCTCGTGCATGCCGCGGTGATCACAGCTGCGCTGTTCGGCGCAGGCGCGGGTGCGGTACAGATCCTGTGGGCGCCGGGGTCCGCCGGAATGGGTGCGCTGTTGTGCGCCTTCGCGATTCTCGCCACGTCTTTCGCGTCGCGGATCACCATCCTGTTGGCGCGACTGCCGCTGCCGCCGGTGCCCACGGCCGGCGCCGCGATCGATCCGGCGGATTCTGCACCGCGTCCGGCGATCGAGGGCATCGGAGCCATCGGGGCCATGGCGCTTCCCTCCGCGGCCGCCCTTGAACAGCGCACGCGAACGGCCGGCCGATACCTCACCGGCCTCATCATCGGCACCTCCACAGCAGCCGTGGCCGGGATGGCGCTCGTCGCATACCCGACTCCTGACTTCAGTTGGCGCGGTACGGTGTTCGCGACCATCATCGCGGTCGTGCTATGCCTGCGGGGCCGGTCTCACACCGATCTCGCGCAGGCGTCTGTGCTCATCGGCGCCGGCGCGTTCGGATGGGCCGTGGTCTGCGTCGAGGTGGCTTTCGGACCCGGGGAGCACACCGTCCTGGCCGCCGTCGCCCTCGGTGGGACAACGGTGGTCGCGCTGGTGTGCGGCGTCCTCGCACCGCACTCAGACTTTTCACCCGTGTTGCGCCGGATGGTCGAGATCGTCGAGTATCTGCTGATCGCGGCGATAGTCCCGCTGTTGTTCTGGATCCTCGACCTCTATGCAGCGGTCCGCGACCTGTGATGAGCCGGCATCACGCCGGCGGCCGGGCAGGATCGATGCGTTCACGCGTCATCCGAGCGACAGTGGTTGTCGCAACGGCAATGCTGACGGCGCTTCCTGCGCTACCGGCCGCCGCGATCCCGCCACCGGCCGTCGACATCGCGGCGTTGGTTCGGGACGCGCCTGTCGCACCACCCGAGGCCACGGAGCAGAAGATGCTGTGTGCCAAGCCCGTTCTGGCCCCTGGCACGGACATCGCCGAACCGTCCGCCGCGCAGACGATGATGCGACTACCCGAGGCCTGGCGTTTCAGCCGCGGCAGTGGGCAGCGGGTAGCGGTCATCGATACGGGTGTGACAAGGCATCCGCGATTGCCACGTATCACGGCGGGCGGTGACTATGTCTCGCGCTCCGATGGGACCGACGACTGCGACGGACACGGCACGCTGGTGGCCGGGATCATCGGCGCCCAGCCCGCGCCGGGCGACGCCTTCGCCGGCGTGGCCCCCGAGTCGTCCATCATCGCCATCAGGCAGTCCAGCGCGGCCTTCGAGCCGAAGGACCGCAAACGCACCGGGGACCCAGGCGAGAATCCCACCGTCGGAATCGGTTTCGGGACGGTGCAGACACTCGCGTACGCGATCGTGCGTGCGGTCGGCCTGGGAGCCACCGTCATCAACATCTCCGAGGTGGCCTGCGGACCGTCCGGGACGAACCTGCTCGACAAAGAACTCGGCGCCGCGGTGAAGTACGCCTTCGACCGCGATGTCGTGGTCGTCGCCGCCGCGGGAAACCTGGTCGCCAACTCCCAGTGTTCGCAACAGAATCCACCCCCGAATCCCGCCGCTCCGGGCCTGGACGGCTGGGACACGGTCACCACGATCGCTAGCCCGGCCTGGTACAAGCCCTATGTGCTGAGCGTGGCCGCGGTCGACTCCGAAGGCGGTTCGCCTGCGGACTTCAGCCTGGCCGGCCCCTGGGTCGGCGTCGCCGCGCCGGGCACCTCGATCCTGAGCCTCGACAGCACCCGCGGCTCGAACCGATTGGTGAACGCCCAGGAGGGCGATCAGGGTCTGGTGAGTGTCGACGGGACCAGCTTCGCCGCCCCTTACGTCGCCGGCGTCGTGGCGCTGGTCCGTGCGAAGTTCCCCGAACTCGACGCGGGACAGGTCATCGAGCGAATCACCCGTACCGCTCATGCCCCGGGCACCGGACGGGACAACGCGGTGGGCCACGGAGTGATCGACCCGGTGGCTGCCCTCACCTACGAGATCCCCGATACCGAATCCGACTGGACTGTGCCGCAACCTATCTCGGCGCCAGCGGTGCCACCGCCCGTCGACCACCGACCACAGGCGATCGCATTGATCGGCGTCGGGGTGTGCGCAGTGTTGCTTGCGGCAGGATGGGCGGTGTCGATGCCGGCCCGTCGGCTGCGCCGTCTCGACCCCGACGAATACTGATCACGGCGAACCTGATCGGATCGATCACCACCCCCGGACACGTTGGGGGGTGACCCGGATCAACGTCGAGTATTCGGCACGGAACTTCTCCGGGGTGTAGTCCATAGCGGACATCGCCTCCCGGTATTTACCCACATACGCATCCCATTCAGCTCCCGTAGGGCCGGTCGGGTCTTCATCGGCGTCACCGGTGAACACCGCCACGTCACCACCTCCGCTGTTGGAGTTGAAGTTGACCGCCACCCGGCCGCGCACGATGTTCGCGAGCTTGGGCGTCCGGGGTTCACTGAAGATCAGAAACTGCTCTCCAGACCACAGGAACCACACCGGGGTCGGAACCGGTGTCTGCGATGCGTTGATGGTGGTGAGCCATACGACGTCTTCGGAGTCGAGACGCTCACGTTGTCGCGGGGTCAGTGCCAGAGCTGAAGGTGTCATGTTCGTCACAACGCCGTCGCAGCGGGTGATTCTTCCCCATCGTCCACCCGAATCTGCACCGCCCACCGGTGGTGACCGGTGGGCGGTGCGAAAACGGGTGGGTGCGGCTAGGTGGCGCGCGCCGGACGCAACTCGCGGGGCAACGCGAACGTCAATGTCTCCTCCGCGGTGGTCACCTTCTCGACTCCGTCGAAGCCGTTCGCCTGCAAGACCTCGAGCACACCGCGTACCAGGACCTCGGGCACCGAGGCACCGGAGGTGACACCGACGGTCTGCACACCCTCGAGCCAGGCGAGATCCATTTCCCGGGCGTAGTCGATGAGATACGAGGCCTTCGCGCCGGCCTGGAGCGCGACCTCGACCAGTCGGACCGAGTTCGACGAGTTCTGCGAACCGACCACGATCACGAGGTCACACTTGGGAGCCATGGCCTTGACCGCAACCTGGCGGTTTTGGGTGGCGTAACAGATGTCGTCGCTGGGCGGATCGTTGAGCAGCGGAAACTTCTCGCGGAGACGCGAGACGGTCTGCATGGTCTCGTCGACGGACAGGGTGGTCTGGGAGAGCCAGATCACCTTCGACTCGTCGCGCACGGTGACGCCGTCGACACTTTCTGGACCGTCGACGAGCTGCACGTGCTCAGGCGCCTCGCCCGCGGTGCCCTCGACCTCCTCGTGGCCTTCGTGACCGATGAGCAGGATGTCGTAGTCGTCGCGGGCGAACCGCTTCGCCTCCTGGTGGACCTTGGTGACCAAGGGGCAGGTTGCGTCGATGGTGCGCAGATTGCGGCTGGCAGCGGAGTCATGAACCGCCGGGGACACCCCATGGGCGGAAAAGACCACCAGGGCACCTTCGGGCACCTCATCGGTCTCGTCGACGAACACCGCCCCGCGATCAGTCAGTGTCTCCACGACATGGCGGTTGTGGACGATCTCCTTACGGACATACACCGGAGCACCATGCTTCTCCAGGGCTTTTTCCACGGTTTCCACCGCACGGTCTACGCCGGCGCAGTAACCGCGCGGCTCTGCGAGCAGGATTGTCTTGCCCGATGGGCTGTTCTCGGCCGAACTCATGATGTTCAGCCTACGGGCAATACGACCCTACTGGTGGTCACCACCGGTGGCATGAGGCACAGTATTGGCATGATTCGACCACCTTATGCCGCCAGGGTCGCCGCCGGGGTAGTTGTAACCGTGCTGGAAGAGACGCGAAAACTGCCCACCACCGCCATCACATTGCCGATGAGTGCGGTCAGTCAGACACTGCAGGCCGTGATGCGATTTCAGCAGGGCATCGCTGAAATGGCGATCAAAGGGGACGACATCTTCGAATCCTTGCTCGGCCGGGCCGAAGAGGAGCCCGAGTGGGCGACGTTCGATGAGGACGACGACGCCGAGGACAGCGACGACAGCGCACCCACGGTTGCCGCCGCACCGATCACCCCGGCGACGACCACGGTGACATCGGAGGACGAGAAGCCCGAGACCGCCGACGACGACCCCGAGGCCACCGCCGCACCAGCAGGCACCGGGCGATTCGCGCTCTACAGCTCGACACCCCACATCGAGAAAGAAACTCCTGTCGCCCGACGATCCGCGCAGAAGTCGCCGGAAATCGTTGTGATGCTCGATTACGACACACTCACCCTGGCGCAGCTGCGGGCGAAGTTGCGTGGCGTCGGTCTGCCCGAGCTCAAAGAGCTGGCCGAGTACGAGAAGGGCAACCGCGCGCGGGCACCGTTCCTCACCATGCTCGACAACCGCGTGACGGCTGCGAGCAAGTAGCCTGCCGCGTGAGCAATACGCCCGAATCAGCGTGGCCTGTCCGCACCATCAACACGAAGATCGCCGAGTGGCTCCACAAGCTCGGGCAGGTCTGGGTCGAGGGTCAACTGACCCAGATCAATCGCCGTCCCGGAACACGGACGGCGTTCTTGACACTGCGCGACCCGGCTGCCGACATCTCGATCCAGGTGACCTGCAGCCCCGACCTGCTCACCCGCGCGCAGGTCCCCCTCACGGAGGGCGCACGGGTGGTGATGCTCGGTCGTCCGGTGTTCTACACCGGACGCGGGACCGTGTCACTGCGGGTCACCGAGATCCGGCCGGTCGGGATCGGTGAACTCCTCGCTCGCATCGAGCGGCTGCGTCGACTACTCGCAGCCGAGGGATTGTTCGACACCGCCCGCAAGCGGCCGCTGCCATTCTTGCCCGGAACCGTCGGGCTCATCACCGGCCGCGCCAGCGCCGCCGAACGCGACATCATCTCGGTGGCTCGGTCCCGCTGGCCCGCAGTTCGATTCGAGGTGCGCAACGCGCCGGTCCAGGGGCCTTCGGCGGTCCCGCAGATTCTCGGGCACCTTGCCGAACTGGATGCGGACCCACATGTCGATGTGATCATCCTGGCCCGCGGCGGAGGCAGCGTCGAGGACCTGCTGCCGTTCTCCGACGAGGCGTTGTGCCGTGCTGTGGCCAAGGCGTCTACGGCGGTGGTCAGCGCCATCGGGCACGAACCCGATTCCCCGTTGCTCGACCTGGTCGCCGACCTGCGCGCGGCGACGCCGACCGACGCGGCCAAGCGAGTGGTCCCGGACGTGCTCGCCGAGCTCTCCCAGATCCGAGAGTTGCGAGCGAGAAGTGCTGGTGCACTGCGAAATTGGGTGACCACCCAAGTTCGCGGTCTCGATTCTCTGCGCGGGAGGCCGGTACTGGCCCATCCGTATCGGATGATCGACGACCGGGTCGACGAGATCGAGCGCGCAACCCGGGACATCCGGCGTGACGTCGCCCGGTGCGTCGGGAGTGAGGAACAACGCGTCGACCATTTGGCCGCGCGTCTTGCGACCCTCGGCCCCGCCCAGACCCTGGCCCGCGGGTACGCGGTCGTGCAGCGTGTCCCGGGGGCGGCGAGCAACAGCGACGAGCAGCCCCATGTGGTGAACTCGGTGCACGACATGCCGATCGGCAGTCAACTGCGGGTCCGGGTCGCGGACGGCGCCACCAGGGCCGCAGTCATGGGCGTGGAGAAGAAGAACTGATGTGAGCCGATGCTTGGAGGAAAGAAGACGTGCCACCGAAGAAGCCGGCAGAAGACGACGCCACGCCGATCGCCGAACTGGGATACGAAGAAGCGCGCGATGAGTTGATCGTTGTGGTGCGCACCCTCGAGCAGGGTGGCCTCGACCTCGATGCCTCGCTCGAGATGTGGGAGCGCGGTGAGGCTCTCTCGCGGCGTTGTGAGGAACACCTCGAAGGCGCGCGCAAACGTATCGAGTCCGTGCTCGGCAGCGACGATCCAGATGGCGACCTCGACGACGACGAAGACTTCGACGACGAGAACTGATCGGGCGCTGCGCACCCTCTCCTCGGTCCGCGCGTTTATGTGGCTGCGGCACGTCCTGCAATACTCGAAAGCGTGGCCGCTAAACCTCGCATCCTGAACAACAACAAGGACATGATCTGGTCGTTGATCCCCTTGTTGTTGCTGTGCGTGTTCGTGGCGATGGTGTCGGGGAACTGCTCGGTCGGTCTTTCGGGCGGTTCGGGCGACGACAAGGTCCCGGCCTACGACATCGACAGCGGACTCAAGGCCGACGCCAGGAGCCTGGCCTTCCCCATCCGGCTCCCCGCCACCCCGAACGACTGGAAGCCGAACAGCGGCACCACGACCGCGCTCGAGAACACCTCGGTGTCGAACTCCGGTTACATCACGTCCAACGGCGTGTACATCCAGCTCAGCCAGACCGACGCGACGGAGGATTCTCTGGTCGGGTCACTCGCCGGAGACGAGCGTCTGCTCGGAGCGGGTACCCGTGAGGCCGGGGGGTCGAAGTGGGTCGTCTACGCCAAGCCGGATGGCGGACGAACGGTCTGGGTCACCGACCTGGGAGACGTGCGCATCGGCCTGATGTCGAACAAGGGCAAGGAAGAGGATTTCCAAACGCTCGCGACGGCCACCCTGTCCGCTTCGCCCCTGCCGGGCCGCGGCACCGGACCGCAGGTGCTCCCCACCAAGTAGTACTTTCGTCGCTCAATATCCACCTATTGGGTGAGGACTGATGTCCTCAGGTCCCTATAAGCTTCCTTCCCATGGCAATGTTCTTGTATCGGCTGGGACGGTTCTCTTTTCGACACAAGTGGTGGGTGATCGTCAGCTGGTTGCTGCTCGGTGCTCTGGTGATCGCGTTGGTCGCCGCATTCAACCCCGAGTTCTCCAAAGATTTCGAACTCCCGGGTACCGACTCGGACAAGGCGATGTCGATCATGGAGAAGGACTTCAGCGCGGTCAACGAGCGGCAGATGGAGGCATCGACCAGTGTTCTCATCGCCGCGAGCGACGGGCTGGCGGCTCACACCGATGACATCGACGGGCTCGTCGCAAAACTGAAGACGCTGCCCGACATCTTCGAACCCGAGACCATCGTCAACCCAGTCACCGTGGCCGCCGCCGACCCGGCGATCGCCGCCTCGGTCCTCGGCGACAACGGGCAGGTCGGCCTCATCCAAGTCCAGCAGAACATCAACGTCGAAGACCTCACGATCGACGACAAGGAACAGTTCGAGGACATCATGAAGGAATTCCGGACCGGTGGACTCGACGTCCGCGGTACGGGTTCGCTCATGCAGGTCCAGGAACAAGGCGGAACGGCCGAGATGCTCGGCTTCGTCGTCGCGTTCGTGGTGATGATCGTCGCATTCGCAGCACTGGTCGCCGCGTTCATCCCGATCATCACCGGCATCTTGGGTGTTCTCATCAGCATCAACCTGGTCACCCTCGGTGCCGGGATCTTCAACATGAACGAGAGCGCGACCGGCATCATCACGATGCTCGGCATCGCGGTCTCCATCGACTACGCGCTGTTCATCGTCTCCCGGTATCGCACGGAGCTGAATCTGGGCGGCACGCGTGAGGCCGCGGCCGGGCGCGCCGTCGGCACCGCGGGAACGGCCGTGGTCTTCGCGGGTCTGACGGTTGTCATAGCGGTCGTTGCGCTGGCCGTTGTGGGCATCCCGTTCGTCTCGCAGATGGGTGCGGGCGCCGGACTCGCGGTCGTCATCGCGGTCCTGGGGGCCATCACGCTCATCCCGGCCCTGCTCGGGGCCTTCGGCAGATTCGTCTTCTCGCCGCGGATCAAGGGCCTGCGGCATGGTGACGAGCCCGAGAGCAAGGTGTCCAACGGCCAGCGAACCGCGAAGTTCCTCGTCAAGTACCCGCTTCCGGTCGCGCTGGTGGGACTGGCGTTCCTCGCGATCATCGCCACCCCGATGACCAAGCTGGAGCTGGGGCTGTCCTTCTCGTCCGACGCCGAGGTGCCGGCGACCGAACTCCTCAAACGGGGATTCGGCGAAGGTGTCAACGGGCAGTTGCTCGTGGTCTTGAACGAGAAAGAGGGCGGCGACGTCGCCACGGTCGCGACGGAGACGATCGATCACATCAAAACCCTGTCCAATGTCGCGAACCCAGACCAGCTGGTCTGGATCGGCAACGGTCCGGACCAGGCGAACTCGCAAGAGGGGGCCACCGCTGCCCTGATCTCGGTGACGCCGCAACAGTCGCCCAGCGGTGAGCAGACCCATGAATTGATGGAACAGATCCGGGACTACTCGTCGACCGCCGAATCCGATGGGGCGACGCTCAATGTCGGCGGCCAGACGGCGATCATGTCGGACATCTCGGCGAAGCTGAGTTCGGCGCTGATCCCCTACCTGATCTTGGTGGTGGGACTCGCCTTCATCATCCTGATGGTGGTGTTCCGGTCGATCCTGGTGCCGCTGACGGCGACGATCGGGTTCATCTTCTCGATCTGCGCGACCTTCGGTGCGACCGTTGCAATCTTCCAGGAGGGGATCTTCGGCCTGATCACCCACACGCAACCGATCATCTCGTTCCTGCCGATCTTCATGATCGGCGTGGTGTTCGGACTGGCGATGGATTATCAGGTCTTCCTGGTCACCCGAATGCGCGAGGAATACGTGCACGGCCTGTCGGCGAAAGAGGCGGTGCTGGTCGGCTACAAACACGGCGCCCGCGTCGTCGCCTCCGCAGCGGTCATCATGATCTCGGTGTTCGCGTCGTTCATGTTGGCGCCCGACACCACCTCGAAGATGATGGGCTTCGCCCTCGCGGCGGCCGTGTTCTTCGACGCCTTCATCATCCGGATGATCGTGGTTCCTGCGGTCATCGCACTCATGGGTGACAAGGCCTGGTGGATGCCCGGGTGGCTCGACAAGATCGTGCCGGACGTCGACATCGAGGGTGCTTCGATTCGGGAGATCCCGATCGACGACACCGTCGCGCCCGACGGAAAGCCGTTGGCGAAGGCAGACGCCACCAGCTGATCGACTCTGCGAACAACGGACCCCCTCGGCCACGGCCGAGGGGGTCCGTTTGTTGTGACGCGCCTCACGTACGATTGCGTAGACCCTTCGAGCTCCGGAGAACCGTGTGCCGCCACCGCTGACCCGACCGTCGAGCGCGCTGCGTATCGACCAGGATCCCCGAGTCCACCTGCGCCATCTGGACTCGCTGTTCGAGCAGTGGTCCTCGACCGGCGCAGTACCCACCGGTGTTCGCGAAGAGGTCGCCCGGTCCTGGCAGCGTCAGCCGGCGCACTACCGCGGGGCCGACTATCGCCCAGCCGACGAGGTCGCCCGTCGCCGCGACGCTGATCCGCTGCTGAACCACGCATCGGCCGCGTTGCGCGAACGCTTGCTGACCAGTTGCACCGACACCGCCACCGAACTCGTCCTGTGCGACAGCGACGGGGTGGTGCTGTGGGTCGCCGGCCCGCCGAACGTACGCAAACGGTCGGAGAACCTCGGTTTCGTAGAGGGTGCCTCGTGGACCGAGAAGGCCGTCGGCACCAACGCTCTCGGAACCGCGATGGCCGACCGGTCCCCGGTGCAGATCTTTGGTTCCGAACACGCGCACCCGAGCCATCACAGCTGGGTCTGCACCGGGGCCCCGATCATCGATCCTCGCGACGAGTCCGTCCTCGGGGCCATCACCCTCTCGGGCGGGCTACGCACCGCGCACCCGCACACACTGTCCCTGGTCTGCTCGACCCTCGACGCGGTCAACGCCGAGCTCCGGATGATCCATCAGGACGGTCTGCGCGGTCGCAGCGACGCGGCGTCCGGTTTGCTCGGGCCACCCGGTGCCGACTCCCTGGTCGTCGACGGCAACGGCTGGGTGATCGCCACCCGGGGTATCGCTGTCAGCGATCGGCTGTTCATTCCCGGCGGTCTGGCGTCGGGCACGGTGTGGATTCCCAGCCTCGGACACTTCGACGCCCAGGCGGTCGGCGACCTGTGGCAACTGCGGCGTGCCACCCGCAATGCCACCTCGCTGATCCTGCAGGCCGAACCACCCTGCGCACTGGTCTCGTTCGATGACCAGGAGCAGGCGACGCATCCGTTGACGCGCCGGCAGTTCGACCTGCTCCGCATCCTCGCCGCACACCCCGCGGGCCTGAGCGCCAGGGAGCTGGCGACGAAGCTCTACGGCGGCGGCGATCACACTGTGACCGTGCGGGCCGAGGTATCCCGGATCCGGCGATCTCTCGGCCCTCTGCTCGCCCAGCGGCCCTACCGGCTGACGGTGCCGGCGTCCTGCCGGTAGATCTGCAACTCCCTGCAACCCTTCTCCACGGTCTGGGACCCTTCTACCGTCAGGTGTGATCCACCTCACGCGAAGGAGTTGACCATGACCACCACCGTCTCGCCCACCCAGACGGCACGGGCCTTTCTCACCGACCTGGAGCAGGCGCTAGCACATGCCCAGCAGACCGGCGAAGTCGGCGCTGTCACCGAACTGTTCGTCGACGATTGCTACTGGCGCGACCTGGTGGCACTGAGCTGGAATCTCACCACCGCCGAGGGCAAGGACGACCTCGCGGCCATGCTGACCGCGACCCTGCCGACCTCGGCTCCGAGCAACTTTCAGCTCGAGGGTGAGGCGACTGAAGACGACGGCGTCACCACCGCTTGGTACACCTTCACGACACCGGTGTTACGAGGCAAAGGCCTGATGCGCCTGCGCGACGGCAAATGTTGGACGTTCCTGACCTCCGCCCAGGAGCTGCTGGAGTTTCCCGAGAACAAGCGCAGCAGGCGCATCAAGGGCGCGGAACACGGTGTGGTCCCCGGCCGGAAGAACTGGCTCGATCGACGCACCGAGCAGCAAGAGACCCTCGGCATCACGACCCAGCCGTACACGCTCATCGTCGGTGGCGGGCAGGGCGGCATCGGCCTCGCCGCCCGCCTGCGCCGCCTCGGCGTCTCGACCCTGGTCATCGACAAGCACCCACGGCCCGGTGATGAGTGGCGCGGACGATATTACTCACTGTCCCTTCATGATCCGGTCTGGTACGACCACATGCCATACCTGCCGTTCCCCGACGACTGGCCGGTGTTCACCCCCAAGGACAAGATGGGTGACTGGCTCGAGAGCTACGTCAAGATCATGGAACTCGACTACTGGAGCAACACCACCTGTAGCAACGCCACCTTCGACGAAGCCACCCAGCAGTGGACCGTCGAGGTGGAACGGGACGGGGAAACAGTGATTCTCACCCCGACCCAGCTGGTGCTCGCCACCGGCATGTCGGGTATCCCGAACATTCCGGAGATCCCGGGTGCGGACACCTTCACCGGCGACCTCGTGCATTCGTCGCAGCATTCGGGCGGGGCAGAGTACGCGGGCAAGAAGGCAGTAGTCCTGGGCGCCAACAACTCCGCGCACGACATCTGCGGTGACCTGTACGAAAACGGCGCCGACGTCACGATGATCCAGCGCTCGACCACGCACATCGTGAAATCGGAATCGCTGATGCGGGAGGTGCTCGGTGGGCTGTACTCGGAAGAGGCCCTGGACAACGGTATCGACCATGAGACCGCCGACCTGATCTTCGGATCAATCCCTTACGGTCTGCTCGCCGACTTCCAGATCCCGGCGTGGAACACCATTCGCGAGCAGGACAAGGAGTTCTACGACAAGCTCGAGGCCGCCGGTTTCATGCTGGACTTCGGCGACGACGACTCCGGACTCTTCCTCAAGTACCTGCGTCGAGGCTCGGGCTACTACATCGACGTGGGTGCGTCCGAGCTCATCGCCGACGGGAAGATCAAACTCAAGTCGCCTGCCCACATCACGGAGATCAGACCCCGTTCGGTGGTGCTCTCGGACGGCACCGAATTGGAGGCCGATCTCATCGTGCTGGCCACCGGTTATGGATCGATGAACGGCTGGGCGGCGAAACTCATCTCCCAGGAAGTCGCGGACAAGGTCGGCAAGTGTTGGGGCCTGGGGTCGAATACCACCAAGGACCCGGGACCGTGGGAGGGCGAGCTGCGCAACATGTGGAAGCCCACCGCACAACAGAACCTGTGGTTCCACGGCGGCAACCTCCACCAGTCGCGGCACTACTCGCGCTATCTCTCGCTACAACTGAAGGCCCGCGAAGCCGGGATGAACGTCAATGTCTACGGCCAGGCACCGGTGCATCACCTGCAATAACGGGCATGAAAGGATGGCCTCAACCCTTTCGCCGCGATTTCAGGAGGCCCTCCATGTCAGCCGATTCCACCCAGTTCGAGGCCCCCGACCGCAACTTGGCGATGGAGCTCGTGCGGGTCACCGAGGCCGCTGCCCTCGCAGCGGGCCGCTGGGTCGGTAAAGGCGACAAGAACGGCGGCGACGGCGCCGCGGTCGACGCGATGAGGCAACTGCTCTCCACCGTGTCGATGCGCGGCGTCGTCGTGATCGGCGAAGGCGAAAAGGACGAGGCGCCGATGTTGTACAACGGCGAGGAGGTCGGCAACGGCGAGGGCCCCGAGGTCGACGTGGCGGTCGATCCGATCGACGGCACCACCCTGATGGCCGAGGGCCGCCCGAACTCCATCGCGGTGCTCGCGGTGTCCGAGCGCGGCACCATGTACGACCCGTCGGCCGTCTTCTACATGGAGAAGATCGCCGTCGGACCCGAGGCCGCCGGTGTCATCGACATCAACGCGTCGGTCGAGTTCAACGTGCAGGCAGTTGCCAACGCCAAAGGTATCGAGGTCGCCGACCTCACCGTCGTCGTCCTCGATCGCGAACGCCACGAGGGTCTGATCGGCGAGATCCGGGCGGCCGGCGCCAAGGTTCGGCTCATCTCCGACGGCGACGTCGCGGGCGCCATCGCGGCGGCCCAGGAAGAGAGCTCCGTCGACATGCTGATGGGCATCGGCGGCACCCCCGAGGGCATCATCACCGCCGTGGCGATGAAGTGCATGGGCGGCGAGATCCAGGGCAAACTCTGGCCGCGCAATGCCGCCGAGAAGCAGAAGGCGCTCGACGCCGGCCACGACCTCGACCGGGTCCTCAAGACCGAAGATCTCGTCAGCGGCGAAAACATGTTCTTCTGCGCCACCGGCGTCACCAACGGTGACATGCTCCGCGGCGTCAGCTATCGCGCCAACGGTGCGACCACCCGCTCCCTCGTGATGCGCTCGCGGTCCGGCACCATCCGCAACATCGAGGGCCGGCACACCCGCCAGAAGGTCGCCGAGATCGCCCAGAACACTTTTCAGGACTGAGCGCCTCTCGAGTAGTCCGAAGCCTGGCGTTTGCCCTGCAGGTCGCAGCGATACGATGCAGCGCGTGAGTGAACAAGCTTCAGCCCCAGAGTTTCTCTACTCAGATCTGCTCCCGACCGACGGCGACGACACCCCCTACCGACTGATCACCACCGAGGGGGTGTCGACGTTCGACGTCGACGGTCAGCGCTTCCTCAAAGTGGATCCGGAGGCCATCCGGACGCTGACCGCCGAGGCGATGCATGACATCAGCCATTACCTGCGGCCGGCCCATCTTGCGCAGTTGCGCAAGATCATCGACGACCCCGAGTCCTCCGGGAACGATCGTTTCGTCGCGCTCGATCTGCTGAAGAACGTCAACATCTCCGCCGGTGGTGTACTCCCCATGTGCCAGGACACGGGCACCGCGATCGTGATGGGTAAGAAAAGCGAAGGTGTGTTGACCGGCGCCGACGACGCCAGGTCCATATCGCGGGGCGTATACGACGCATACACGCAGCTCAACCTGCGGTACTCGCAGCTCGCGCCGCTGACCACCTACGACGAGAAGAACACCGGCACCAATCTGCCCGCACAGGTGGAGATTTACGCGACCGAGCAGGGACCGAAAGGTCCCGAATACAAGTTCCTGTTCATGGCCAAGGGCGGCGGCAGCGCGAACAAGTCGTTCTTGTTCCAGGAGACCAAGGCCATCCTTAACCCGACCGGGATGCTGAAGTTCCTCGACGAGAAGATCCGATCACTGGGTACCGCGGCCTGCCCGCCGTATCACCTGGCTGTCGTCATCGGGGGCACCTCCGCCGAGTTCGCGCTCAAGACCGCGAAATACGCTTCCGCCCACTACCTGGACAATCTCCCCACGACGGGGTCGATGTCGGCACACGGCTTCCGGGACCTCGAGCTCGAAGACGAGGTCTTCAAGCTGACCCAGTCGTTCGGGATCGGCGCTCAGTTCGGCGGCAAATACTTCTGCCACGACGTCCGCGTGGTCCGACTCCCCCGCCATGGCGCGTCCTGCCCTGTCGCGATCGCCGTTTCCTGCTCGGCGGACCGGCAGGCGCTCGGCAAGATCACCGCCGACGGGGTGTTTCTCGAGCAGCTCGAGACCGATCCGGCGAAGTACATGCCGGCAGCCGGTGTGGCCGAAGACATCGCCGGTGGCGAGGTGGTCGAGGTCGACCTCAACCGTCCGATGTCGGAGATCCTCGAGCAGCTGTCGCAGTATCCGGTGAAGACCCGGCTGTCCCTCAGCGGACCGCTGGTGGTGGCCCGCGACATCGCCCACGCGAAGATCAAGGAGCGCCTCGACGCCGGCGAGCCGATGCCCGACTACCTACGCGACCACCCCGTCTACTACGCCGGGCCCGCCAAGACGCCCGAGGGCATGGCGTCCGGATCGTTCGGTCCGACGACCGCGGGCCGGATGGACAGCTACGTCGAACAGTTTCAGGCCGCAGGTGGGTCAATGGTCATGTTGGCCAAGGGAAATCGTTCGAAGCAGGTCACCACGGCCTGCAACACCCACGGCGGCTTCTACCTGGGTTCGATCGGAGGCCCCGCGGCAAGGCTGGCCCTGGACTGCATCAAGAGCCAGGAAGTCATCGAATACCCTGAACTCGGCATGGAAGCCGTGTGGAAGATCGAGGTCGAGGATTTTCCGGCCTTCATCGTCGTCGACGACAAGGGCAACGACTTTTTCACCGATCCCGGCGGCGCCGTCAGCGTCCCGCTGAGTGGCGTCAGGATCCGATCCAAGGAGCGTTGAACATTGAGTGAGCAGGCCTATCGCATCGAGCACGACACCATGGGCGAGGTCCGGGTGCCGATCGACGCCCTGTGGCGCGCCCAGACGCAGCGTGCCGTGGAGAACTTCCCGATCAGCCACCGGCCGCTCGAGAAGACGCAGATCCGGGCGATGGGTCTGCTGAAGGCCGCGTGCGCCCAGGTAAACAAGGACCTCGGGTTGCTCGACGCAGCGAAGGCCGATGCGATCATCGCCGCCGCCACCGAGATCGCCGATGGCAAGCACGACGACCAGTTCCCGATCGACGTGTTCCAGACCGGCTCTGGCACCAGCTCCAACATGAACGCCAATGAGGTCATCGCCTCGGTGGCCAAGGCCGCCGGGGTCGACGTGCACCCCAACGACCACGTGAACATGTCGCAGTCGTCGAACGACACCTTTCCGACGGCCACCCATGTGGCGGCCACCGAGGCAGCGGTCACCGATCTGATCCCGGCGCTCGAGCACCTGCAGAAGGCGCTGTCGGAGAAGGCCACCGAGTGGCGCACGGTCGTGAAGTCGGGCCGCACCCACCTGATGGATGCAGTACCCGTGACCCTCGGCCAGGAGTTCGGTGGCTACGCGCGTCAGATCGAGGCCGGCGTCGAGCGCGTCACCGCGACCCTCCCCCGTGTCGGCGAACTGCCGATCGGCGGCACGGCCGTTGGTACCGGTCTCAACGCCCCAGGCGGGTTCGGTACCAAGGTCGTCGCCGAGCTGATCAAGCTGACCGGTGTCGAGCAACTCGCTCTGGCCAAGGACAACTTCGAGGCGCAGGCCGCCCGCGACGGACTGGTAGAACTGTCCGGCGCGCTCAAAACCGTCGCGGTGTCGCTGACGAAGATCGCGAACGACGTCCGCTGGATGGGGTCCGGCCCGCTGACCGGTCTTGGCGAGATCGCTCTCCCCGACCTACAGCCCGGGTCGTCGATCATGCCCGGCAAGGTCAATCCGGTTCTTCCCGAGGCAGTTACTCAGGTCGCCGCGCAGGTCATCGGTAACGACGCCGCCGTCACGTGGGGCGGCGGCAACGGAGCGTTCGAGCTCAACGTCTACATCCCGATGATGGCGCGCAACGTCCTCGAGTCGGTCAAGTTGCTGGCCAACGTCTCCCGGCTGTTTGCCGACCGATGCATCTCCGGTCTCGTCGCCAACGAGGAGCATCTCAAGGAGCTCGCCGAATCGTCCCCGTCGATCGTTACCCCGCTCAACAGCGCCATCGGTTACGAGGAAGCGGCAGCCGTCGCGAAACAGGCCCTCAAGGAGAAGAAGACCATCCGCCAGACCGTGATCGATCGCGGCCTGATCGACGACAAACTCTCCGAGGAAGAGCTCGACAAGCGCCTCGACGTCCTCAAGATGGCCAACCTCGACCGCGAGCGGTAACCCCGGCCCTCCCGATTTTGGTGGCTTTTGGTGAGCCCGACCTGGGCTTTTACTCACCGGAAGCCACCAAAATCGGTATCGTGGGGCGGTGCTGTTCCCGTTTCCGACCGACTGGCAGACCGCGCTGGTCCTGATGCCGCACCCGGATGACCCCGAGTATGGCGTCGCGGCGGCGGTCGCGAAGTGGTCGACGGCCGGCAAATCCGTGGTTTACGTGCTGGCCTCCCGCGGCGAAGCCGGCATCGAGGGCATGGCGCCCGCCGCGGCCGGTCCGGCCCGCGAGATCGAACAACGCGAATCAGCCCGGATCGTCGGTGTCGAGTCGATCGAGTTCTGGAACTTCCCCGATTCGGCCATCCAGAACACACCCGAACTCCGTGCCGCAATCACCGAGGTCATCACGCGCGTGCAGCCTCAGGTCATCATCTCGATCTACGGCGGGCCTGGATGGGGTCCGGAGTACCTCAATCAGTCCGACCACATCGAGTTCGCCGCCGCTGTGCTGCAGGCCTACGACGCCCTCGATGACAAACCCCGATGGCTGTTCGAGAACAGCCCGGACGTCACACATGTCGAGGAGGTCCGGGACTTCGTCGGCGTCGCGGTGGAATCACTTGCGGCACACGCGCAGTACCTGTCAGTACTTGATCCGGCCACACCCGTCGTCGAGCAGGCCCGCGCTCAGGTCGAGACGGTCACCGCCGCCCGCGAGGACTACGACAACCAGCGGGTCGTGACGTTCGAACTCAAACGCCGCACCCGATGATGGGTTGTTTTGGCGAAGCTGACGTGCGCTTTTGTTCGCCAGAACGACCCATTATCGGGGGTGGAGGCTAGGCGAGGCCGATGCTGATCACCGGCTGCCTCGCGGGATCGAGCCACTGGACGACCTGGCGCATGACATCGCGGTCGATGGCGACGCATCCCCAAGTCGGTTCCCCGTTGCTGACGTGCAGGAAGATCCCGGCGGCGTACCCGGCGACGCGTTGCGGGTTGTGGGCGATGTTCACGACGTAGTCGTAGATCTCACCGGTCGACAGGATGTGTTCGCTGTCGCCGCCGGGATTCTCTGCCTGGCGGACGTGGCTGTTGTAGGTCGGTGATCCCGGCAGTGCGTCCCACCAGTCCTGATCGTCGGCCTGGAAGTACGACATCTTCGTGCCCGGGTTCGGTTGGTTGCCGAAGGCCTGATCCAGCGCGAACGTACCCATCGGTGTCCGCCAGACGTTGTCGCGCGGTACCCCGAGTCCCTCGGATCCGAGGTAAGCCTCGGTGGGTCCGATCACGCTGGTCCACTCACCGGATTCGCCGCGCTCCCAAGCGGTCAGCGTCGCGGTGGTGTCCGAGACCGATTCGGCGGTCACAGTGATCATCTGCGTCGAGGTCGGGAACGACGACGGCGACGTGACATCGGCGCGGGCGGGGGCAGGAGCGACCAACACGGTCGCGGCACAGACAAGAGCGGCCATTGCAAACATCAGCCACATACGTCTCATAGACAACTTCAGCACCAGGAGATTATGTCAGCGCCGTAAGCCGTACTACGTATCGGAGCGGTCACAGTGCTGCACTATTCTGATCAAGGCCAGCGGGGCCTGTCACGCACGTCACTTCACTGCTGGCATATTCCACTAGTTTCGGGGGTCTTTATGCCGCTCGCTCCGGGCAGCGTCTTTGCCGGCTATCGAATCGAACGCCAGCTCGGCGCCGGTGGTATGGGTGAGGTCTATCTGGCACAGCACCCGCGCCTGCCCCGCTCGGATGCGCTCAAGATCCTGCCGACGTCCATTCCCGGTTCGAGCGCTACGTCCGACGACGACTACCGTCGCCGCTTCGTCCGCGAAGCCGACCTCTCGGCGAAGCTGTGGCACCCCAATATCGTCGCGGTACACGATCGCGGCGAATACGAGGGCCGGCTGTGGATCAGCATGGACTACGTTCCCGGCACCGACGCCGCGGAACTGCTGGCCGTCTACCCCAAAGGCGTCCGACCCGACCTGGCGTTGCAGATAGTCACCGAGGTGGCCGCGGCGCTCGATCACGCGCACGCACAGGGACTACTCCATCGCGACGTGAAGCCGGGCAACATCATGCTCACCGAGGCCACCCCACATCGGGTGATGCTGACGGACTTCGGGATCGCACGATCCATCGGTGACGTAGGCGACATCACCCAGACCGGCCTGGCGGTCGGGACCCTTGCTTACGCGGCACCGGAGCAGCTTCGCGGGCAACCCGTCGACGCGCGTGCGGACATCTATGCCCTCGGCGCCACCGCCGGCGCACTCTTGACCGGCGCACCACCGGGCCTCGGCCGCGACCTACCTCCCGCCGCGGCGCAGGTCATCAACCGTGCTCTCGCAGCGGATCCGGAGCAGCGGCAACACAGTTGCGCCCAGTTCGCGAGCGAGCTCGCTGCGGCGCTAAATCTACCGCCCGCGCAACCGGTTTCACCGGCGCCAGAATCGGACCTGACCAAAGGCGACCACCCGCCCCACGCCCCGACCCTGCTCGGGCTCCCCACCGCTCGGCCGAGCACGAGCCCGGTGTCGCCATCGCAGGAGAACACTCCGACCCAGTTCGCCGCGACGCCGCCACCAACTCCTCCACCACCACCGTTTCGGCCGGGTCCGCCGGCCCCGGATCGGCCTTCCCGGACACCGCTGATCGTCGGTCTGCTCGCCGTCATCACCGTGATGGCACTCGGAGTCATCGCAGGCGTCATGTTCTGGCCGAAGGACGATGGAGCCGATCAGACTGCGTCGCAATCGGTCTCGACTCAGGCGAGCCCGGTGCCCGGCTCGGTCGCCCCCGGTGTCATCGAGCAGGCCCCGCTCACCCCGACCACAGGTCCCACCCAGACCACACCCACCGCGTCCACCACCGCTCCACCTGTCCCGGCGCCCAATCCCGCTGACCTCGGCTTGGCGACCCCCATCAGCACTCCGGCCTGCGACGGCGCGGGCATCGTTGTCGTCGCGAATGCGACCAATCCATCGTCCTACCGGGACGAGATGGCGGCAGCGCTGGCGGCAAATCCCGGGGCCCAGTACCTGCGGACAGACTTCTCGTGCCCCTCGCTACGTCAGCGCGACGACAACGGCAACCTGATCTATGCCGCGTATGTCGTTGTCGGGCAGGGTAAGACCGCTATCTGCAACGCTTTTGGCCGTTTCGCCGATGACGACTACGGCAAGGTACTGGACACGGTGAGCGATCCGACGGTGTTCATCACTCGGTCGGACTGCTGACCCCGACCACCCACCCGTTTTCGCGCCTTCCACCCACTGTTTCCGGTGGCGGGCGCAAAAACGGGTGGGTGAGGCGTTACATCCCGCTCGGCGCGAACTCCTCCAGCATCTCGGTGACAAGCGCCGCGATCGGCGACCGTTCACTCCGGGTGAGCGTGACGTGGGCGAACAGCGGGTGTCCCTTGAGCTTTTCGATCACCGCGGCCACACCGTCATGACGTCCGACCCGGAGGTTGTCCCGCTGCGCGACATCGTGGGTGAGGACCACCCTCGACCCGGATCCCAAGCGCGACAAGACCGTCAGCAACACGTTGCGTTCGAGGGACTGGGCCTCGTCGACGATCACGAAGGAATCATGCAGCGACCGACCACGAATGTGGGTCAGGGGCAACACTTCCAGCATGCCGCGGCTGAGCACTTCTTCGATCACCTCGGTCGATGCCAGCCCTTCGAGGGTGTCGAACACCGCTTGCGCCCAGGGACCCATTTTCTCGGACTCGCTGCCCGGAAGGTAGCCGAGCTCTTGTCCGCCAACGGCATACAGTGGCCGGAACACCACGACCTTGCGCTGCGTCCGTCGCTCCAGCACCGCTTCGAGACCGGCGCACAAGGCCAGCGCCGACTTGCCGGTACCGGCCTTACCGCCCATCGATACGATGCCGACGCTGTCGTCGAGGAGCAGGTCGAGCGCCACTCGCTGTTCTGCGCTGCGACCCCGCAGTCCGAACACCTCGCGGTCACCCCGCACGAGTTGCACCTGCTTCTGCGCGTTGACGCGACCCAGTGCACTGGATCCGCCTCCGAGAAGCCGGATTCCGGTGTGGCAGGGCATGTCCCGTGCCCCATCGACATCAACGACCCCTTCGGCGAACAGCGTGTCGATGGTCGAGGAATCGCATTCGAGCTCAGCCATCCCCGACCAGCCCGACGTCACCACGTCCTGGGCGTGGTACTCGTCGGCGGCCAGCCCGACCGCGCCCGCCTTGATGCGCAGCGGCGTGTCCTTGGACACCAGGACCACGTCCTTGCCCTCAGCACGAAGGTTCAAGGCACAGGCGAGGATTCGGGCATCGTTGGTATCTGTGCGGAACCCCAGTGGCAGTACCGACGGGTCCGTGTGATTGAGCTCGACCTGAACCGTTCCACCGGCATCCCCGATGGGGATCTCTTGATCGAGCCGACCGTGCTCCAAGCGCAGATCGTCGAGCATCCGCAGCGCTTCCCGAGCGAACCAGCCGAGTTCGTGGTGGTGACGTTTACCCTCGAGTTCTCCGATGACCACCAACGGGAGAATCACGTGGTGTTCGGCGAAACGTGTTGCTGCCCAAGGATCGGACAACAATACAGACGTGTCGAGGACGTAGGTACGAGCATCGCTTGTAGTCACGAAAGGCTCCTAGGCCTGGTGGCACCACACAGGCTGGTGTTGCTGGACCGGTCGGTTCCGGTGAAACCGGCAGAGTTGCCGCCTCCACAAGGACCGGGGCCGGTCCTCTCGCACTCACGTGAGCAAGTCAACGATCGAACCTCCCGGACGAACCACTTCCCCGCGGCCCGTCACTCGTCAAAGTACGCCGAGTGCGGCGTGTCGGCAGGGCGGGAACGGCGCGTGTCCGTGAATAATCGGTTAACTGTTCGACTTGGCAACGGGCGGTATTTCTGCGGCCATTTGCACCCCGTTCCGGGTTGCTATCGTCGGAC
The DNA here is from genome assembly GCF_017377795.1 of Williamsia soli. Taxonomy (GTDB): domain Bacteria; phylum Actinomycetota; class Actinomycetes; order Mycobacteriales; family Mycobacteriaceae; genus Williamsia; species Williamsia soli. The sequence goes on from NZ_JAFRDR010000008.1 coordinate 272,061, forward strand.
TGTATGAGCACCCTCATCGCCGAAGACCTGCTATTGCTGCTGCTCGACGACGAGAAGGGCACGACCCCCGCATCTGTGCCGGTGCCCACGGTTCTCGGCGGGGCAATCCTTATGGAACTCGCTCTCATCGAAGCGATCGGCATCGGAAAGAGGCCGAGCAGGTGGACCGCGGCCAAGGTCAGGGTCGCGCGGGCGGAGGCCGCCACCGACCCCGTCTTGCGCCGCGCCGTCGGCATCGTCGCGGAGAAGGAGCTTCCCGCTCAGAGCCTGCTCGGTCGTCTCGGAAAGGGACTCAAGGACGAGCTCGGTACACGTCTGGCCAAGATGAGCTTCGTCGAACACCGATCCGAACGCATCCTGGGGGCGTTTCCCCACACCACCTGGCCCGCGGTGAATCGCAGCCACAAGCTCGACCTACGCCGCGACATCACCGCGGTCCTCGTGCACGGCAACCCGCCCGACGACAGGACCGGCGGACTGATCGCCCTGCTCTCGAGCATCAACCGCGCGCACATGGCGGTCGACACCGACGAGGTTCCCCGGCGAGAACTCAAGAAACGCGCTAAGACGATCGCAGAGGGCGACTGGGCGGCACAGGCGGTCGCCGATGCCATCGCCGCAGCGACAGCTGCCATCACTGCCGCAACGGTGGCATCCGTCGCGGCTTCCTCCGGGAGCTGAGTTCTACAGGCCCGCGGCCGACAGCACGCGCCGGCGCGCTGCCTCGCTGACCTCGTCGAGCCCGTCGAGGCTCTCCAGTTTGAGGTCCGCCACCAACGAGCGCGCGACGAACCCCACGGCGTCAGCGTTGAACTTGGCAATCGCATCCAGTTCACCGAAGTTGTCGACGTCGGCACCGATCAGTTCCAGTTCGGCCACAGCCTTGTCGACAGACTTGAGGGCTTCGGTGATGTTGGCGTCTATTCCGGCGTTGATGAAGGCGGTGAACGTCTTCGCCTGCACGCGGTCGTCGTGCAAGATTTTGCCGACGATGCCTTCGAGCACCTCACTGTCGGACTCGGCGATCAGCTTCTCCTCGAAGGCGACGCACTGCAGTTCGTGAACCGCCAGCAACGCCAGGACGTCGAGGATCTGGTAGTCGGTGAGCGAACGTGGGGTCTGCAGCTTGCCCTTGGTCATGTGTTGCAGACGCAGGGCCTCGGCGACCTCGGGGTCCATGAGCCGCGAGACCACCAGGTAGTCGCGCAGCGCGATGGCATGCCGGTTGTCTTCGGCCGTCCAAGAGCCGATGACTTCTTGCCAGGCACCGAAAATCGAGGCTTTCTGCGCCATCAGCCGGTGATAGGACGGCATGTTGTCCTTGGTCAGCAGCAGCGCGAGCAACGCCGACGTGACGTCCTCCGGCAGTGGCCGCGGCTGGTCGGGGTCGAAGTCCTCCCCACCCAGGAATGCGTAGTTACGTCCGTCGGTCCACGGCACCCAATCATGCGGATTCCACGGCGACGCGGCCGCGTTGTGGTCTTCCATGATTTCCGGGATCGCCTTTTCCAAGGCATAGAGCAACTCGTCCTGGGTCAGATCATTCACCCGGACAGCGTAGAGGTCGTCCTCGCATATGTGAAACCGGCTACTGCTGCGTGCTCAGCAGTCCCCACTGTTCGAGACCCTCGTACAGCGGGAAGTCGAGCGCGAGCTGCGAGACGCGGGCCCGCAGGGCCGAGACGTCCGCCGACTGTCCCGCGGCCAGCGCGGTGCCGATGATGTCGGCGACCTCACGGAATTGCTCCTCGCCGAAACCGCGGGTGGCCAGCGCCGGCGTACCGATACGCAGACCCGAGGTGACCATCGGGGGACGCGGGTCGAAGGGCACCGCGTTGCGGTTGACGGTGATGCCCACCTGGTGGAGCAGGTCTTCGCCCTGCTGGCCGTCGAGCTCGCTGTTGCGCAGATCGACCAGCACCAGGTGTACGTCGGTGCCACCGGTCAGGACCGATACCCCGGCCTTGGCGACGTCCTCGCCGTTCAAACGCTCGGCCAGAATGCGGGCACCGTCGAGAGTGCGCCGTTGGCGCTCCTTGAACTCGTCGGAGCCGGCGATCTTGAGGGCCACGGCCTTCGCGGCGATCACGTGCATGAGTGGACCGCCCTGCTGACCGGGGAACACGGCCGAATTGAGCTTCTTGGCCCATTCCTTCTTCGCCAGGATCAGCCCGGAGCGGGGTCCGCCGAGGGTCTTGTGAACAGTCGTCGAGACCACGTCCGCGTACGGCACCGGCGAGGGATGCAGGCCCGCGGCGACCAGGCCGGCGAAGTGCGCCATGTCGACCCACAGGTGCGCGCCGACCTCGTCCGCGATCGAACGGAAGGCCTCGAAGTCCAGCGTGCGCGGGTACGCCGACCACCCGGCGACGATCACCTTGGGCTTGGCGTCGAGGGCGATCTTGCGGACGTCGTCCATATCGACGCGGAAGTCTTCTTTGCTGACGCCGTAGAAAGCGTTCTCGTAGAGCTTGCCCGAGAAGTTGAGCCGCATGCCGTGGGTCAGGTGACCGCCGTGTGCCAGGTCCAGGCCGAGCAAGGTCTCACCAGGCTCCATCAGTGCGGCCAGCACTGCCGCATTGGCCTGTGCGCCCGAATGGGGCTGCACATTGGCGAAATCGGCGCCGAAGAGTTCCTTGGCACGATTGCGCGCGATGTCCTCGACGACGTCGACGTATTCGCAGCCGCCGTAGTAGCGGCGTCCGGGGTAACCCTCCGCGTACTTGTTGGTCAGGACACTGCCCTGGGCCTGCAGAACTGCCCGAGGCACGAAGTTCTCGGAGGCGATCATCTCGAGGGTGTCGCGTTGCCGAGTCAACTCCCCGTTCATCGCGGCCGCCACATCCGGGTCCAGCTCAGCCAGGGATGCGGTGTTGACGTCGGTCATGTGTCTCCTTAGACGCTCGCGGCGCGGTAGATTCGGCACCCGCCAGTGTAGGAGACCTGCCGGGGCCTGGGTTAATCCCCTGCCAGCTCGGCACGTAGCGCCGCGGGCGTCAAGGGTTCGTCGAGCAAGCGACCGAACCGGCCGAGGCGATCGGCTGCGGGTGCGACATCCAGCCATGAGCCCAGCAACCGATACCCCTCGACATATGTGCTGATGTACGCACGCCAGAGCGGCGACGACAGGAATCGAAGCATCTGCCGAGCTCGTTCGTCGGTCGCCAGCAGCCACGTCCGCAGGTAGGCGGCCACCGAGTCCGGATCCCCTCCCCGATCGTGCAGCAACAGCGCGGCATCCTGCCGGACCCCGAGCAGTCCTCCCGTGGCCGCGCCGATCGCCTCGGCGCGCTGCCCGTCGAATCGCAATCCGAGGTCTGCATAGATCTCTTGCGCCCACCTGCCCCACCCCGGCCCGATGGCGGCCACGAGCGCGTGATCCGCAAGTCCCTCCGCCATCAGGCACTGGGGCGTATTCACGAGAAAGATCGACTGTTCGTGCTGACCGGCACCGACGAGAAATTGTTCTTTTCGGCAGTGTTCGGTGTGATGGCCCGGGTACGCCTCGTGTGCGATCAGGTGCGGCAACGACGACATGTACTGAGTGAGATCGCCATTGATCGCGACCCGCGAGCGGTAGTCGCCGAGGTAGTAGTTGAAACCCGACCACGGCTTGTCCGAGACCACCTCGAACTCGACGACCTCGGCATCGGGAAGCGGGTACGTGTCGCGGACCTTCTCCCGTAGCGCTCCGCTGAACGCGGACACGGCGTCTGCGATCATCTCCCGCGGGATCTCCTCAGAGCGGCGGTGGGCGGCGTACCGGACCGCGAGGTCGCCGGTACCCGGGAGCAGGGCATCGAGGTCGGCGTGCGCCTGCCGGTAGAGCTCGGGGTCACCCATCTCTATGTCGACGTCGAAGTAGTTGCGAACCTCGTCCACGAATCCGATGTCGTCGCCGGCGAACTTGCGGGCCGAACATTCGAGCGCCGTGAGCGCCGAATCGATGAACCCGGTCCGGGTCTTGTCGAGTCCTGCACCCGGGAGTTCGGTGCGTAACCAAGCCGCCTGCCGGGCAAGCGCTCTCGGATCGGGCGCCGGCGCGTTCTCGACCTCTCGCCGTAGGGACGGGTCCCCCGTGAAGGCATCGACGAATCCGGGTTCGAGGCCGTCGAAGGCCAATCCGAGTCGTAGATACTGCTCGACGAGCGCGGCGGTGTTCATGGGCGTAAACGCTACCGAAACCACCCCGACGTTTCCTCGTCAAGACCGGTTCGCAACACTGAACGCATGCCAGGGGCCGCACGGATCGAGTGTTGACATGTCACGGATAACCGAGCCGAGCCCGTACATCGAACTCGACCGCAGGCAGTGGCGTGGTCTGCGCCAGTCGATGCCCATGGTGCTGACCGAAGGTGAACTCCGGGAATTGCGGGGTCTCGGAGAGCAGATCGACCTCACCGAGGTCGCGGACGTCTATCTGCCGCTGTCCCGTCTGATCCACCTCCAGGTCGCCGCGCGCCAGCGGTTGTTCGCCGCGACCTCCACCTTCCTCGGAGAACGGCAACCCGAACGACAGGTGCCGTTCATCATCGGCGTGGCGGGCAGCGTCGCAGTCGGCAAATCGACCACGGCACGCGTGCTGCAGGCCCTACTCGCGCGCTGGGAGAGTCACCCCAAGGTCGACCTCGTCACCACTGACGGCTTCCTCTATCCGACCGCCGAGCTCGAGCGTCGGGGCATCATGCACCGCAAGGGGTTTCCTGAATCCTACGACCGCAGAGCGTTGCTGCGCTTCGTCACGGAGGTCAAGTCGGGGGCACGAGACGTCTCGGCTCCGGTGTACTCCCACGTGTCGTACGACATCGTCCGCGGGACCAAACATCATGTGCAACAACCTGACATCTTGATCGTCGAGGGTCTCAACGTACTCCAGACCGGCTCCAGGCTCATGGTGTCGGATCTCTTCGATTTCTCGATCTACGTCGACGCCAGGATCGAAAACATCGAAGACTGGTACATAACCCGCTTCTTGGCAATGCGCACAACGGCTTTCGCAGACCCGCAGTCACATTTCCACCACTATTCGTCTCTGACCGACGACCAGGCAACGCTGGCCGCCCGGGACATCTGGAACGGCATCAACCGGCCCAACCTGGTGGAGAACATCCTCCCCACCCGCCCTCGCGCCACGCTCGTGCTGCGCAAGGACGCCGATCATGCGATCAATCGAGTGCGGCTACGCAAGATCTGACGCGGGACGATCACTTGCCGAAGCGCCGGCTGCGAGCGGCGTAGTCACGCAACGCGCGGAGAAAGTCGACGCGCCGAAATGCCGGCCAGTACGCGTCGGTGAACCAGATCTCCGAGTAAGCACTCTGCCAGAGCAGGAAGCCTGAAAGCCGTTGCTCACCTGATGTTCTGATGACGAGGTCGGGGTCAGGCTGTCCGCGGGTGTAGAGGTTCTGGTCGATGGCCTCCACGGTCACCGCGTCGACGAGTTCGTCGGGCGAATCGCCGGCAGCGATCCGGTCGGCGAGCAACGACCGGACCGAGTCGACGATTTCCTGCCGCCCGCCGTAACCGACCGCCACGTTCACGTTGGGTCCCGTACGTCCGGAGGACTGCTGTTGCGCCGCCTTCAGCCGCGCCGAGACCTGATCGGGCAGCTGGTCGAGCGCCCCGACGATGTTCACCCGCCAGGGCTGTCCCGGAGCGGAGATCTCCTCGACGATGTCGGGAACGATCTCGAGAAGCGCGCCCAGTTCTTCGGAGTCACGGCTCAGGTTCTCCGTGGAGAGCAAATAGATCGTCACGGTCTCGATACCCAGTTCACTGCACCAACTCAGCACCTCGGCGATCTTCTGCGCACCGACACGATGACCGTGGTTGACGTTCTCGAAACCAGCCGCCCGGGCCCACCTACGGTTTCCGTCACAGATGATCGCGATGTGCCGCGGATATCTGGACGGGTCCAGATAGTGCGTCAGCCGACGTTCGTAGACCCGATACATGGGTCCGCGCATGGTGTCGGGGATCAGCTTCACCCGCTACACCTTACGCGGCGACCGTGTCGCAGGACCACAACCTACGGTACCGTAGGTTGTGGTCGAATCTGAATTGGCACTGCTGGCCGAACTCAAGCCGCGGATGCGCGGATGGATCCATCTGTACGCCGGATTCGTCGCCATCCTCACCGGGCTGGTACTGGTCACGGTCGCCTGGGCTCTGGTTGGGCCCATGGCGGCCCTGGCCTGCGGAATATACGCACTCACCGTGTGTGGTGTGTTCGGTGTGAGCGCCACCTACCACCGCGTCGACTGGACCTCGGACGTCGCCAGGACCTGGATGAAACGCGCGGACCATTCGATGATCTTCGTGTTCATCGCCGGGAGCTACACCCCCTTCTGCGTGATGGGCCTGGAGCCGCCGGAACAGGTGATCGTGTTGATCATCGTCTGGTCTGGAGCGCTGGCCGGAGTCACCCTCAAAGTCCTCTGGCCCGGGTCCCCGCGCTGGCTCGGGGTCCCCCTCTACATTCTTCTCGGCTGGACGATCGTGGCGGTGATACCCGCGCTGATCGACTCCGTCGGGGCGGCCGTGGTCGTGCTCCTGGCGATCGGTGGCCTGTTCTACACGATCGGCGGCATTCTCTACGCCACCCGCTGGCCCGACCCGTGGCCCACCACCTTTGGACACCACGAGTTCTTCCACGCCTGCACCGTCATCGCCGCGCTGGTGCACTACATAGCCGTCTGGCTCGTCCTGTTCCAGTAACTGTGCTGGTCTGGCTCGCTACGCTCGCGGCAGCTTCGGCCTTTGAGCGCGTGTTCTTCCCTCCTCGATCGCATCGCTTCGCTCGCTCCTCGTCAGTCCAGAACACGCGCGGCCGGCTGCGGACACTCCCATCGGTCGCTTCGCTCCCTCGCTCGTGTCATCTGAGCCCGTCGCCGTCGTGCCTTCAGCGCTTGGCTGCCGAGAGGGCTCCGATCACGTCAAGCGTGGCGTCCCAGTCCATGCACTTGTCGGTGACCGACTGGCCGTAGGTGAGTGGGGTGGCCTCGGTCGACTGAGCACCGGCAACAAGGAAGCTCTCGAGCATGACACCGCTGATCCCCCGCTGACCGTCGGAGATCATCGCAGCGATCTCCGTGGCGACCTCGGCCTGCCGAATGTGGTCTTTGCCGGAATTGGCGTGCGAGCAGTCGATCATCAAGAGTTCGGGAAGACCCGCCTTGGCGAGCGAGGCGAGGGCACCCTCGATCGATGCGGCGTCGAAGTTCGGGCCGCCTGTGCCACCACGCAAGATGATGTGGCAGTCGTTGTTGCCCGCGGTCTCGACGATCGCACCCCGGCCGAAGTCGTCGACACCGAAGAAGACGTGTTCGGCCGCTGCGGCTTTCACACCGTCGGTGGCGACCTGGATGTTGCCGTCGGTGCCGTTCTTGAAGCCGATGGGCATAGACAGCCCGGAAGCGAGCTGCCGGTGCACCTGAGATTCGGTGGTGCGGGCGCCGATTGCGCCCCACGCCACCGCATCGGCGATGTATTGCGGGCTCGTGGGTTCGAGGAACTCACAACCGACTGGTAGCCCGAGGTCGATGATGTCGAGCAGCAGCGAACGAGCCACGCGCAGGCCACGTTCGACGTCGAAGCTGCCATCCATGCCGGGGTCGTTGATCAGACCCTTCCAACCGACGGTGGTGCGCGGCTTCTCGAAGTAGACCCGCATCACGATCTTCAGACGATCAGCATGCTCGGTGGCGATCGGCGCGAGGCGACGGGCGTACTCGAGGGCAGCGATCGGATCGTGAACCGAGCACGGCCCCACGATGACCAGCAACCGGTCGTCGCGGCCGGCGAGGATGGCGGCGATCTCGTCGCGGTCGCGCTGAACCACCTCAGCGCGACGGGCGGTCAGCGGCAGTTCCGAACGCACGGTATCGGGCGACGGGATCTCGCGGAACGACCGGATACGACGGTCGGAGGTCTGGGGTCCGGACAGGATTCCCTGTTCGTTACTCATGTTGTGTGCCTTCCTGATTCGGCGGGCACCTCAACACGGTCGTCCGGGTGCCCTGACAAAGAAAAAGCAGCGACCACGATCGGTCACTGCTCGGGGCTCCGGGTGTTGTTGCGCGTCAGCGTAGCGCTGTATCGGCGGCTCCACCCGGAGCCTCGATAAAGCGCCAATAGGCACGTACGCGGTTGATCACGTCGGCCAATCTAGCACGACCGCGCCGAGGCGGGTAGTTCCCCCTCGCGCTGTACCCCGAGTCAGAGCCCTCACGGCTGACCCCGGTCGATGACCCGGGAGAGCACGATGATGCTCTCGGAATGGTCGACGGTCTCGGCGGCCCGAATGCGCTCGAGCGCCGCCTCGAGATGCTGCACGTCCCGCGCCACCACCCGCAGGATCGCGTCGGCCTGACCGGTGACCGTCGCCGCACTGACGACCTCGGTGATGTGCTCCCAGGACCGCGCGAGGATGTCCGGAGCGATGGTCCCCCGGCAGAAGACCTGCACATACGCCTCCGTTGTCCATTTCAGCGCCGCCGGATCCGTCACGACGGTGAAACCTCGGATGACGCCTGAAGAGACGAGGCGGTCGACGCGTCGTTTCACCGCAGGCGCCGACAGCCGGACCTGCTCGCCGATCTGCGCATACGTCTGGCGCGCATCGCGCGTCAGGCACGCCAGAATCGCCTCGTCGAGTTCGTCGAGCGCCGCCATGACCACCCTCCTGAGCGTTTCGTCCGCGTCACGCAACGGATTCGACTATTCTGCCAGAAGACACAACAGATGCCGGGTACAGACGCAATGTCCGACGATTGATTGCGCATTGGGCCCTTCATACGATCAACTTGTGACCATCACCGACCTCGCGCCCCTCCCCTCCCGTGATCGAGTCTCCCGGCCGCGCGCTTACGCCATGACCATCCCAACCCACTTCGAGGTCAGCTACTGCATCAACCCGTGGATGGATCCGGCGATCCCGGTCGACACCTCGTTGGCGATCGCGCAGTGGAAGAGCCTCCGGCGCATCTACCTCGACCTCGGGCACACTGTGGACCTCGTGCCTGAACAGCCCGGCCTCCCTGACATGGTCTACGCCGCCAACGGCGGCCTCGTCGCCGGTGGCGTCGCAATCGCCGCCAAGTTCCGGCATGACGAACGCCGGGCGGAGGGTCCCGTGTACGCGGCGTGGCTGGCGGGTGCAGGGGTCGGCCCGGTCCATCACCTCGACGGAATCAACGAGGGTGAAGGCGACTTCCTCGTCGTCGGGAACAGGATCCTGGCCGGTACTGGTTTCCGCACCGATCACGGTGCGCACGAACAGGTTCAGCGGCTCACCGGGATGCCCGTCATCAGCCTCGAACTCGTCGATCCGCGCTACTACCACCTCGACACCGTCATCGCGGTCCTCGACGATCAGACCATCGCCTACCACCCCGCCGCGTTCTCTGCGGCTGCACAGGACACGTTGGCCACGCTCTATCCCGATGCCATCATCGCGTCCGATCCTGACGCCGCCGTGCTCGGACTCAACCTCGTCTCCGACGGGCGCAATGTCGTGATGACCGACGCCGCACCGCAGTTGGCCGCCGCCATCGGCGGGGCCGGGTTCGCCGTCATCGAGGTCGACCTGTCCGAACTCCTCAAGGGCGGCGGCGGAGTCAAGTGTTGCACTCTCGAACTACGCAGGACAGGAACAGCATCATGAGTATCGACCTCACCAGCGCCGTCGGACCGGTCTTCAGTTCGGGCGAGCACATCGCCATGGTCGATGATCATGCCGCGCACAACTACTCACCACTGCCCGTCGTCGCGGCCACCGCCGAGGGCGTATGGATCACCGACGTCGAAGGCAAACGCTACCTCGACGCCCTGGCGGGGTACTCCGCCGTAAATTTCGGGCATCGGAACACCGAGATCGTCGCCGCAGTGACCGACCAGTTGAGCCGATTGACATTGACCAGCAGGGCTTTCCACTCCGCCCGCCTCGGACCGTTTTGCCGAGACCTGGCGGCGTTGTGCGGTAAAGACATGGTGCTACCGATGAACACCGGTGCCGAAGCGGTCGAGTCCGCGATCAAAGTGGCCCGCAAGTGGGGCACCGACGTCAAAGGCGTACCGACCGATCAGGCCTCGATCGTGGTGGCCGCGGGAAACTTCCACGGTCGCACCACCACCATCGTCAGCTTCTCCGACGACCAGACGGCACGGCGCGGTTTCGGTCCGTTCACACCGGGCTTCCGGATCGTCCCGTTCGGTGACGTCGACGCGATGGCCGCCGCCATCGACGACACCACCGTCGCGGTCTTGATCGAACCGATCCAGGGCGAGGCCGGAGTGGTCGTGCCGCCCCCGGACTACCTCCCCGGGGTGCGGGACCTGTGCACCACTGCGAAGGTGTTGATGATCTGCGACGAGATCCAGTCGGGCCTGGGTCGAACCGGCAAGACGTTAGCCTCAGATCACTGGGGAGTGGTGCCGGACCTGTACACCCTGGGCAAAGCGCTCGGCGGCGGCGTACTCCCGGTGTCGGCCGTGGTCGGCGACAGCGATGTACTCGGCGTCCTCGCGCCCGGCGAACACGGTTCCACCTTCGGTGGCAATCCTCTTGCCGCCGCAGTCGGTTCGACGGTGGTGAGCATGCTCGGCACCGGCTACTGGCAAGACCGCGCAACCGTCATGGGCGCACATCTGCACGGCAGGCTCGCCGACATGGTCGGTTCCGGGGTGACCGCCGTGCGTGGCCTGGGACTCTGGGCGGGGGTCGACGTGGATCCAACCCTCGGTTCGGGCAAGGACCTGTGCAAAAAACTCGCTCAGCGTGGTGTCCTGGTCAAGGACACCCATGGCTCCACCCTACGATTCGCCCCGCCGATCGTCATCACCATCGACGAGATCGACTGGGCCATGGATCAATTCGCCGACGTGCTGGAGAGTGCCGCCGACAAGGCCTGAGCCGTGGTCACGGGCAGCCCACACACCGAGCCCCGGCACACGTAAGCGGCCGCCTGGCCATCGACCGTCGGGCGGCCGGCCAGCAAGGGTTGTGAATCGACTGGCCCGCCCACCACCACGGAACCGCCGGGAACCAGCTGCCGAGTGCGGATCAACAGCTCACTCGGTTCCCGTCCCGGCTGGGACACCGCCACTTGGAGTGGCCCGGCGAGCCGCGCCGAGATCACCGCGAGCCAATGACCGGCGGAGCGAGGCAGCTTGTCGAGCAGCACGCCGCCCCTGGTGAGGGTCGCATCGGCCAGCGCCGCATGATCACCGGCGGAGCGGCGGGTTCCTCCGACCGGCGTCAGTGGTGCTGCGGTCAGCAGTGCCTCGGCGATCAGAGAAGTGCCCGCGGGGGTCGCGCCGTCGATCGGGTCTCGTGGCCTGGCGAGCAGGCTCTCGGCATCGGAGCCCGCGTCGTACCACGATCCCGGTGCCTGCGGGTCGGCAAACAAGTCGATCGTGTTGTCCAGCAGATCGAGTGCCGCATCGAGCCACGTCGTCTCGCCGGTGACCTGGTACAGCGTCAACAAGGCGGTCACGAGGGCCCCGTGGTCGTCGAGCGCTGCCAGCGGCTCCCCCACGACGCCATCGAGCGATGAACGACGCAGCCGCCCGTCGACCAGATGACGGTCCAGGATCTCGCGGCCGCACCAGGCCGCGAGGTCGACCCATTCCGGCCGGCCCAGTCCTGCACCGGCTTCGGCGAGCGCGGTGATCGCCATCGCGTTCCAGCCGGTCACCACCTTGCCGTCGCGCGCCGGCTGCGAGCGTTGCGCACGCACAGCCCATAGTCGGGTACGTACGGATTCGTAACGAACCGCATCACTCGGGTCCGCGCGCAGCTGCAACGTCGACGCACCCGCTTCGAAGGTCCCTACCGGCGTCACCGCGAAAAGCTCGGCGGCCCACTGTCCGTCTTCCTCGCCCAACACCTCGGTCAGTTCGCCGGGCGTCCAGACGTACGTCAGCCCCTCGTGCCCGTCGGTGTCCGCATCCAACGCCGAGGCGAACCCGCCCACCACCGTGAGGTCGCGCTCGAGGAAGCCGACTGTCTCTTCGGTCACCCTGCGCATCAGAGGATCTGACGTGACCCGCGCCAGATGGGCGTACACGCGGAGTAGTTGCGCGTTGTCGTAGAGCATCTTCTCGAAATGCGGGACCACCCAGTCCTGATCGACGGCGTATCTGGCGAACCCGCCACCGAGTTGGTCGTAGATCCCACCCCGCGCCATCACGTCAGCGGTTCGGGTCACGGCCTCGACCACTGCCGGGTCAGCTGTCCTCTCGTACTCGCGGAGCAGGCCTTCCATCAGCGCAGACGGTGGGAACTTCGGGGCGCCGCCGAAGCCACCGTGAGCGCGATCCTCGTCCCCGAGAACGTCGGCGACAGCCTTTGCCAACAACACATCGTCGAGTGGGTGCTGCGCGTCCGGAAGGCCGGAGGCGTTTGCCCGTAGCTGCTCCGTGACAGCGACACCGACGCGGTCGACCTCCTCGCGTTTGGTCTTCCACGTCGCCGTGATCGCCTCGAGCAGTTGCACGAACGACGGCATACCCTGCCTGGGCGCGGGCGGAAAGTAGGTGCCGCAGTAAAACGGTTCGCCGCCCGGACTCAGGAAGCAGGTCATGGGCCAGCCACCCTGCCCGGTCATCGCGACTGTCGCATTCATGTAGATGGCATCGATGTCAGGGCGTTCTTCGCGATCGACCTTGATACAGACGAAGTCCCGGTTCATCACCGCCGCAGTGGCCGGATCTTCGAACGATTCGTGGGCCATCACGTGGCACCAATGGCACGCGGCGTATCCGACGGACAGCAGGATGGGCACGTCACGCTCGCGTGCCCAGGCCAGGGCGTCGGGACTCCACTGTTGCCAGTGCACCGGATTGTCGGCGTGCTGGCGAAGGTATGGGCTGGTCGCCTCAGCGAGGCTGTTGGTGCCGCGGGTCACCGTCGGTCCCGTCGTCGGCGGCCTGATCGGCTTCCGGGTTGTCCCAGTCGAATTTCTTCGGAAGTCCCCGGAGGTGCCGGTTCATCGACCAGATCAAGAAGACGGTTCCTGCCAGCAGCAGCAGCACCACGAGCAGCCCCATGGGTGAGGCCTTGCCGAACTCGGGCCCCTCCGTCTTGGCGAGCACGTCGGTGAGATGGGCTGCGGCCAGGGTGGTGGTCATTCTGACGCCCCCGCCGCGATCGCCGCGTCGATACCCGCGAATAGATCGGTCTCCGGTATGGCGGTCTTCACCCGCGTCTTCGCGAGTTCGAACTCCTCCGTGGGCCAGAGCCTTTGCTGCCACTCCATGGGCACAGCGAAGAAGACGCCGTTCGGGTCGATCTGCGTGGCATGGGATCGCAGCGCTTCATCACGCTGCGGGAAGAAATCACCGCAGGTCACCTGGGTGGTCACCCGTCCCATCAAATTTCCACGCTCGGGATCCCACTTCGAGAGCCATTCCGCGAACGGGCTCTCCTTGCCGATCTTCGCGTACTCATCGGAGAACAGCATCATGCGGTCGCGGATGAAACCGTGGGTGTAGTAGATCTTGGACACCGTCCACGGATCGCCCGCGTCAGGGAATTTCTCCGGATCGCCCGCGGCCTCGTAGGCCGCCATCGAGACCTCATGGTCACGGATGTGATCGGGATGCGGGTACCCACCGAGTTCGTCGTAGGTGATCATCACGTGCGGCTTGAAGTCGCGGACAACGCGGACCAGGGCCTCGGTCGAGACCTCGAGCGGCACGGTGGCGAACGAACCTTCCGGCAGCGGGGGCAGCGGGTCGCCCTCGGGGAGCCCGGAGTCGACGAAACCGAGCCACATCTGCTGCACACCGAGCGCCGCAGCGGCCTTGGCCATCTCCTCGCGGCGAACCTCCGGCATGCGTTCCTTGATCCCCGGCAGATCCATCGCGGGGTTCAGGATGTCGCCCCGTTCACCGCCGGTGAGAGTCACCACCAAGACGTCGTGGCCTTCGGCGGCGTACTTGGCCATCGTGGCTGCGCCTTTGCTGGACTCGTCGTCGGGGTGCGCGTGCACCGCCATGAGTCGTAGTCCACCCACGCGTTTCCTCACCTTCACAGTGCCGGTCATCGCCCTCAATACTCCCACCGAACGTGCGACCCGCCCTCACCGGTCCTCCAGGTTCTCCCTACATGGTAGGTATGAACGCATGACCAGCGCTCGCAGCCTCCCGCAGGGGCGCTACCCCACAGAACGGTCGCCTCGATCCCGTCGACGCTGGTTCGTGGTGCTCACGACGTTGGTGGTGGCGGCCGGGGTCTTGCTTGCCTGGCTCGGCTACCAGCGCTTTTCCGACCCTGACATCTCGGGTGAGGCCAGCGGATACCTGATCATCGACAGCTCCACTGTCGAGGTGAAGTTCACGGTCAACCGCAAAGACCCGAGCAAACCGGCGACCTGCGTCTTGCGAGCGCGTTCGAAGGACGGCTCCGAGACGGGTCGACGCGAGGTCTACATCCCCGCATCGAGCCAGACTCAGCTGTCATTGTCGTCACTCGTCCGCACGTCGGCTGCGCCGGCCGTCGGCGAGGTCTACGGCTGCAGCGAGTCGGTGCCGGACTACCTCGTCGCGCCGTGACCCGGTAGTCCCGACCGACCGTCAACCGAATGGCGGACACATGCTCCACTCCCCAGCTCGTGACCTGCGACGTCTCGCGCAGCACACGTTCGACACCTTTCCGTGACTAACTATTTCTCCGTCCCTTGCGACGGTGGTAGTGGGTCGGCAACGAAAGGATCTGCTCGATGAAAACCATTGCGAGTTCTACCTTTTCGACACGAATTTTCATGACCGTATGTGCCGCGTCGATCGCTGCGGCGGTGGTGACAGGATGCGGCACCGCCGATGAAGGCTACTCCTTCCCGGTGACCACCACCCTGACCCAAACCGACGTCGTCGCCACCACGATCACGTCGCCACCACCGGCAACGAACGGTCCCGCCGCCAGTCCTTTGACCAGTGCAACATGTGACGTCGACACGGTGACGATCGATTCCGCGATCGCACAGATCGCGCCACCGATGCCCGGAGTCGGTTGGGTCGAAGGGGAGAGCAACGTCAACACCTGTGCGTCGCTCACCTACGTGACCTTGGACACCGAGGGAGGCACCGTGTCGTCCCCGTACCAGTTGCTGCTCTTCCACGACGGTGAGTTCCTCGGAACCGGAACGTCCTGCAATCTGAGCTATCAGACCGTGGCCGCCACAGCCGATGACCGAATCGACGTCCGGTACCGCTACCTCGTCGGAGACGAGGCCAACGCCGACCCACAGGGTGAGGCCTACGTGAGCTATCACTGGAACGGCTCCGACGTCGACATGCTCGGCGAGCTGCCGGAGGCGGTCACCCGAGGCGAGTGCTGATCACCCATAATCGGCACCCATGACACCAACAACACAGTCTGGGCAGCCGGACCCGTCCACCGCCAAGGGACCGGGTCCGGCGTTCGCCTCCATCACCAGTTACTACTTTCCGATGCTCGTCGCGCTCTTTGTAGGCGTGATGATGATCAGCAACATCACCGGCACCAAGGGTGTGGTGCTGTTCCCCGATCTCCACGTCGACTTCGGGCCCCTGTCCATGGACGGCCTGGTCACCGACGGCGCGTTCTACCTCTTCCCCCTCGCCTACGTCCTCGGTGACGTGATCAGCGAGGTCTACGGCTTCAGGGCCATGCGGCGCACGATTCTCGCCGGGTTCTTCGTCCTGCTCATCGCCTCGCTGTGTTTCTGGCTGACCATCCACCTGCCCGCAGCCGACTTCTACGACGGGCAAGAGTCGTTCAAGACCGTCGCCGGCGTCGTCCCCCAGTTCCTGGCCGCAGGTTTGGCCGGATACGTCGTGGGTGAGTTCCTCAATTCTTGGGTTCTCGTGACAATGAAGGAACGGTCCGGAGAAAAACACCTCTGGGCCCGTCTGCTCGGGTCGACGGTCGTCGGCGAGTTTTTCGACACCCTGGTCTTCTGTTCCATTGCCGCTACCGCACTGGGCATTTCGACCTGGTCGGATTTCTTGAACTACACGATCATCGGATTTGTGTGGAAAACGCTGGTCGAAGTGGCGATCATGCCACTGACCTATCTGTTCGTCGGTTGGCTCAAGAAACGTGAGCCCACCTACGGTTCCGCACTCGAAACTGCGGGCACAATTAGATAAGAATTCGAGAACCGTCCATCTGTGCTGGTACTCTTGGCTGATACACGGTCCCGAGAGGGGCCGTGTTGCTGTATTTAACGAGAGGGAGTGACGAGCATGACCGACACCGAGGTGACCTGGCTTACCCAGGAGTCCCATGATCGGCTCAAAGAGGAGCTCGACGCTCTCATCGCGAATCGTCCGGTGATTGCTGCCGAGATCAACGAGCGTCGCGAAGAGGGCGACCTCAAGGAGAACGGTGGCTACCATGCCGCCCGTGACGAGCAGGGCCAGCAAGAGGCCCGCATCCGTCAACTCCAGGAGCTGCTCAACACCGCCAAGGTTGGCGAGACCCCCACTCAGTCGGGCGTTGCATTGCCCGGGTCCGTGGTCAAGGTCTACTACGACGGCGACGAATCAGACACCGAGACCTTCCTGATCGCAACCCGAGAACAGGGTTCGTCGGATGAGAAGCTCGAGGTCTACTCCCCGAAGTCGCCGCTCGGTGGTTCGCTCATCGACGCCAAGGTCGGTGACACCCGCAAGTACACCGTGCCCAGTGGGGCCACCGTGTCCGTGACCCTGGTCAGCGCGGAGCCGTACCACACGTAAGAACCCCATGATGGTGGCTTTTGGCGAGTAAACCCGCAGGTCGGGTTCGCCAGAAGCCACCATTTTGGTTTCGGGACCGACATTCGCGTCAGCCTGCGACAGACCAGGTGCCGTCCTCCCGGGTCACCGTCGTCGCGGCGCCGTTGGCATCCGTCATTTTGAGCGTCGCGTCGTCCAGCCATTCCAGCTTCACGGCTCTGATATCGGCGCGGTACTCCTCGGCACCTTGCTTGTCCGCGATGACAACATTTCCGCCGCCGGCCGAGGCGACGTAGCTTCCACCGGGGGACGTCACTTCGACCGCCGGTAGTGGCACAGGGACTGGAGCAGGGACCGGCGCGGCAGTCGACAGCGGTGGCGCGCTGGTCGGCGGCTCGTCGCTCGTCGTGGTCGGCACCGGCGCAGAGACGCTGGTGGTGGGTTTCTCGGACGCACTCGGGCTCGACGGCGTGAAGGTCGAGGACTCAGGTGGGGCGGATGTGGTCGAGGAGGAGGAGGCCGTCGAGGACGTCGTCGTCGTTGTCGTTGTCGTTGTCTGGAGGGGTGCTGCACGCGCGGCTGAGGAGGTACCGGTTGCGGATGCGCACGACACGCTGCCGAGCAACAGGTTGACGCTGATGTTCAGTCTTCCCGTCGATAGAAAGTTGCCCACCCTGCTGCGAACTTCCACGTTGTACACCCCGAGCAAGGCCAGCCCGAGGACGTCGTTGAAGTACGCTCTGCTGACGACCAGCGTCGCCGGGTTGGTAGTCGATGCGGGTACCACAGCCGAATTCGACGGACCCACGAGCACCGGGACGAAAGTGAACACGTAGGCGTAGGAATGGTGGTTCGCCGGATTCGCCCATGACAGGCGGGCGCTGGTCTCAAGGAACCCGGTGGTGACAGTAGTACACGTCAGGGGCGCTGTCGGTGCTTCCGGTCGGCCCGCCGAGACCGCACCGGCTGCTGTCGCGGAGTCGGTGAGCGGAGCGAGGGTGCCATGGGTTCGCGCGAAGCCCACGACGGCTGCGGCTACCACGGTCACGGCGATCAATCCCTGCGCCACGATCGCGGTGCTGCGTGAGCGCAGCGACATCGACCCGGTGTGCCTGCCCTGACTTGTTCGGCGAATCAGCTTGTCCGGTCGGAACGCCAGGCACAACAGACCGAGAGTGAACAACGTGGCGACGGCCCACGAAAAAGGACTGGCAAACGAACTCAAGACGTAGCCCAGGTTCGGGATATGGAACAGCACCTCGTCGACCGTCGAGACTGTGTATGGTTCCGAATCCTCGATGCTGTTCGCGTCGCCACGCAGTGTCATGGTGGTCGAATTGCCGACCCGCGAATCGATCGACACGACCCGATGGGTGATTCGCGTGCCATCGGGACGCATGACGCTCACGATGTCCCCCGCTGCGACGTCGCCGGCCGGCACCGAACGTGAGATCGCGACGTCGCCGACATCGATTGCCGGAGACATGGAGTCAGAGCGGAAGATCAACGGCGACAACCCTAATGAGGCACTCACGATCGCAGTGAACACACATAACACGCCTGTGATCGCGCCGACGGTCAGAGTGACCTCGAGCGCGATCTTCTTGGCACGATCGGACATCTCAGGTGCCTGCGCTGGCGGTGAACGTGAACAGCACAGACCCCGATGTGCCCGCCAGACTGGCCGGCGCCGTGGTCGGGAGATTCAGCTGAACACAGAGGGGGTCGGTGCCGGACGTCGCCGCGACCGGTCCACGCCCGGTCGCGAATGCCGACGGTGTGTTGGTGATCGACTTTGCCGTCGTCAGTACAGTTCCCGGTCCACAGATGCCGCCGGAGGCCGTCGCGCCGGCGACCGCGGTCAGCGTCACGCCCTGCCCCAGGGCGTCGGCGCTCGACACCGACGCGGTGTACCTGAACGCCGCAGTCCCGGTGTTGCTCACCGTGACGACCTTTGCTGCCGACTGTCCCGGAAGGATCCCGTTGGGGGCAAATGTGAACGACGCGTTCTTCACACCGTCCGCGAGGATCGTGATGGTGGCAGTGGTGAACTCACCCGACCTGGTACTCACGGTCGAGGACCACAGGGCCAGAGTCCCCACCACCGCGATGCCGATGACCATCCCGATCGACAGAACGGCGCGGGTGCGGCGGCTTATCAGCGCCAGCCCCGCGGCACGCAACCACGCGCTCACGGCGCACTCGGCGGAGCACGGCGCTCGCGGACCGAGCCCGCGAACTGGACGATTGCGTAGAGGAGCAGGGTTGCAGCGACCACGTAAACAACGACCAGGCGCGTCGAGCCGCTGATCCAATTGTTCACATAGCCGAGGTACGGGATCGAGTACCACAATTCTCCCCGTATCTGCGCCGGCCGCACCGGCTGTGCATCCGGGACCGCGACTGCGTCGCCCTGCGTCGTGAGCAACCGGTTGCCTTGCTGGTCGAAATTGAATCCGACGATGCGATGAGTGACCACCGCGGGTTCACCCGAACGAATCTGGTAGGTCACCACATCACCGATCTGCAAGGTCGTTGCATCGACCTTGCGGACCACGATGAGTGTCCCAGGAGGATAATCCGGCTTCATCGATGAGGTGAGTATCGAATATGGTTGCGCCCCTGCGATCTTCGGTACGACGATTGTCGCGAGAAGGATCGCCACCAAAGCCAGCAGGAGCGCCCACGTGACGATCTGGAACGCCCACCACAGTGGTCCGGTCCTGCGCGGGCTGTCTTCGATGGCAATGCGCGCTTCCGACTGTTTCGAGGTCATGTTCGCGTCTGCTCTGACCGAAAATCGAAAAGTACTGTGTAAGTCGCGGATCCGATTCCGGCTACCGATTGCAACGTGCTCCTTATGCACCAGGTCTCTGTGACCCCCTCGGCCAGCGAACGCCAGGGGCTGCTCGCGCCGGCGCCGGAAGCGTTTGTGGTGAACGTGGTGAACGCCGCGGCACCGGGGAGTGTCCCGGTGCCGCACGTGCTGCCGACGGCCATGACGGTCCCGGATAGTGACAGCGTGACGCCCGAGCCGGGCGTACTGACTTGTGGGCCGGCAGCATTGAGGCGATACCGCAGAGGGGTGCTACCACCGTTGGTGATCGCCAAAGGTGCCTGGCGTTGGTCACCGGGGAGTATTCCCGCCCCATTGAGTCCTGCGAACTGGTAAGTTGACCCGGACCCACTGCCTGCCACCAGCTTGAGCTGGCCGGTTGTCACCGTCGCGCTGTCGGTGGAGGCGTTGTCGGTCCACAGAGCGTCGGTCGACCGCACTGCCGCTAGGGACAGCGCGATAACCGCACCCAACACTGTTACGACCACGAGCCGGGTCGTACCCGACGAGGACATCGTCAGGAACGAACCTGATTCAGGTTCACCGACATCCCCGAGACGTTCACGCCTTGGTTCTGGCTGACTTGATCGTTCACATCGGCGAACGCGACTGTGACCTTCACGACGACGGTGTGGGGTGCGCCGGGGGTGATGGTGACCGTGCTACCGCCGGGTGCCGGGGTGCCGTCGACTGTGGCAACCGGGGTGACCGTCACGCCCGTGGGCGGAGTCCCGGCGGCGCCTGGATCGACAGTGACCTCTGCCTCCATGTTCTTACCAGTCGCAACAGCTGTGTAGGTCGAGGTGTACTCCCAGGTGTCCAGCGGCACCAGCAGGTCAGTCGTCGGATCCACTGCAGTGCCGCCGACCACCCCCGTCGTCGAAACATCGGTCCACGAGGGCGTCCCTTGGGCCGTCAGGTCGAGCTCGCCGGTGGTGAGGTTTCCCGGGGTATTGCTGCCCGAGTCGCTCCACAGTGCGTACGAACCCGCACCGCCGAGCAGTATGACGACAGCAGCTCCGGCAGCGAGAGCGCCTTTGGCGTTTCGATTCATGTCTTCAACCTCGCAAAGGTACGGCGGCCCTTCAAGCCGCATCGGATTGGTGGTGGGTCAACGTGAATTTCGACCCTCTGCCGCGGAATTCGCATCAGACGATGGTCCCCACATCGATATTGCACAAATTCAATTCGACGCGGTTCACATTGCATCTCGCCGAGAATGTCGCCCCTTGGTAACCCGGCGTTACAAAATTCAACAGCAATTATCAATTCGATGACGACCCTACGCCAAATGGTTCTCTATGGCGAGCCAATTCGAGAATCTTCATCACTTCAATCAACACGCCTTTACCGAGACATTCTGACCTCAATCTTCCGCATCGACCCAGTTCCAGGTCATTATTGCTGTACACATTTGCCTCGAAGATGGATTCATCGCAGGCCAGGCGACAAATGCCAAGACAACGTCCGCAAGCATTGCAATCGAATTCAGCTGAGCCTGCCTCAGGGAGCGCATAAGTGCACACTTTGACGATCAAAGACTCGGGAATGATTTTTTGTTAGGCTTATTAAAAATAATGCCTGAACACGACCCTCCATTGAAATCTTTGCCGTCATTGCTCAAGTGACCAGGTACTCCATATAGATATGACGGTTTGGTGATCACGCGATATGTCGGGGTCGAAATGTAATTAAACGCGTCGACATGTGTCGAGCACTCACTGTCTGGGTAGCTTCCATCTCATGACTGATCCCAGCTCCACCGCCAACCAGATCGCCGAGTTCGCCGAACAACACTCCGACTTCACCGCGATCGCCTTCGACAACGACGGCAAGATCATCGACTGGAAGACCTCGGGCGATTGGGTCAATGGTTCTCACGAGGGTGAGCGCATCCATGTGGTCGACGGTGACATCACCGCCGAAGCCGTTCAGCACGTGCTGGACAGCTGAGGTCTAGCACCACCTTCTGGTGCGCCGGAGCGACGTCAACTCGCTCCGTCGCGGCTCTTCAGCGCACTGTCGTACCCTTCTGGAATAGTCGCTCATATGTTCGAGGGTGGGGATGTCGAAGTGCAGCGGGTGGCCGGTATCGGCCCCGCCAATTGGTTGCGGCCTAATGAATTGCTCCGTAACTGCGAGCGGTCGGTCGCCGCGCAAAGCTACTTCGAATGGGTCCGATACGACAGCGCAGCTCACCTGCACCGAATGGTCGTGGCACCCCTCGACGACACACCGGCGGCGCTGCGGGCGGTCGATCCGTTCGCGGTGTGCGCCGCGCAACTGGCCGCCGCACAGCAGATCACCCAGCAAGGGGCCGAGCACTACCTGACCCGAGCCCTGGCACTGCGCGACCGACTCCCCCACGTCAAGCAGCTGCTGAAGGAAGGACAGGTCGCCGCCCACCACATCGCCCAGATCGTCTCCCGCACCGATCTGATCGAAGGCTCCGAGCACATGGCCGACATCGACCGCGACATCGCTCAGCAACTACGCCGCCGAGGATCGTGGTC
>NZ_JAFRDR010000009.1 GCF_017377795.1 Williamsia soli
TCGTAGCCCGAGCTATGAACAATCGACCCCGCAAGGCACTCGACTTCCGCACACCCAACGAGTCGTTCACCGCGTTGCTAACATCGACCCCGTAACTGGTGTTGCGACGTTCACTGGAATCCACCCGTTCATCGTGCCCTACCGACCGTTCACCGTGCCGATCCGACCGTTCACCGTGCCGATCCGGCGATCGACTGGGCCGAAACCTTGGGCGACAGTGCACAACTCGAACCAAGCAGCAAAGCCGGCGCCCAGATCCGCACGGTCGATGGCGTTGTCGGCACGGTCGGCGGCGTTGTCGGCACGGTCGGCGGCGTTGTCGGCACGGTCGACGACATCATCGGCACGGTCGGCGAGAGTTACCAGGCGTAGATGACGCGGCTGCGCAGCACGATGTCCTGCACCGACCGCCGGCGACGATCGACCGCGACCCAAGCGAGCCCGATCGGGAAGAAGGCATAGAAGAGGGCACGCAGCAGACAACGCGACGGGCCGATGCGCTTCCCGTTGCGACTCACCACTTCCAGGCCCATGGCGACCGAACCCACGGTGCGCCCCGACACCGCCCAGCATCCTGCGAGATAGAGGATCGCGGTCGTGTAACCCACCACTCCGGTGAAGAGAATTCCCGGACTCGGCGGTGAGAAGGAGCCCGAGTTGAACAACAACGACAACAGCAGGAGACCGAGGTACATGGCCCCGAGGATCACGGCCACCGTGGCCACGTCGATCGCTGCTGCGGCACCTCGGCTGACGATGCCGGCTGACCGGCTGTCGAGATCGTCGTTGCTGGTGTGCGGCGGCTGCGGGGCCAGGTCACTCATGGGTGTCCACCGGAGTGTGTCCCGGCTCGCGGCGGTGCACGTCGACGACGACCTCGGTGACCGATGTCGCGGAATTCGGCACGCTCGCTGCCGGAATGGTGCCGTTCAGTGCGGGCCTGCCGCGTGGTGGTTGGGCCGGCCGGCCGAGCAGCCGTCCGAACACCCCGGCAACCACATCGTCCGCGCGGGCGCCCTGTGTCCGGACGTCGTCGAGCACACCCGTCGTCAACGTGGTCGTCGATTCCCGGACGATCGCCTGCAGGTCCACACCGTCGATGATCTCGTTGGCCAGCCCGATCAGGTCGACTCGCCCGATGACCGCCTCGATGTCGATCTTCGCCGCGATCGCGTCCAGATCGACTCCGCTGACCGCGCGATTCAAGTCGACGGTCTCGATCACGGCGTCCAGGTCGACCCGGTTCAGGATGGCGTCGATGTCGATCCTCGCCGCGATGGTGTCGAGATCGATCACGGTGGCGATCTGATTGATGTCGACATGGCGTATGACGAGTTCGGTGAGATCGACCTCGACGACAAGCGCCTCGATCACCTCGCGGATGATCACCTTGAGGGCGGCCCGGGTCAGCGCCAGGGTGGTCGCCGCGGCCTGCTCGCCGAATGCGAGCGCTTCGACGGCGGCGCGTTCGACGATCGGTCCGACGACAGGGACGCGGGTGGCGAACGAGTACATCGAACCAGCCCGTCGAACCAGGCTGGACCCCAATGCTCCGCCGGTGACCATGCGCGCGCGTTTCCTTCACTCGCTACCAGTAAGACTCAAAACATTACTCGCCAGACCCTGAACTACACCGGACATGACAAAGGACGCCGGTTCGGATGAACCGGCGCCCTTCGAAAATCAAGACCTGCTGATGAATGCCTTACAGGTTCTTGTAGATCTCGCGCGCGAGATCGGCGGTCTCGGACGGCGTCTTGCCGACCTTCACGCCAGCAGCCTCGAGTGCGTCCTTCTTGGCCTGCGCGGTGCCCGAACTGCCCGAGACGATGGCGCCTGCGTGGCCCATGGTCTTGCCTTCGGGAGCGGTGAAGCCGGCGACGTAGCCGACGACCGGCTTGGTCACGTTGGCCTTGATGTAATCGGCTGCGCGCTCTTCGGCGTCGCCACCGATTTCACCGATCATCACGATGACCTTCGTGTCGGGATCCTGCTCGAACGCCTCGATGGCGTCGATGTGGGTGGTCCCGATGACGGGGTCGCCACCGATGCCGATGGCGGTCGAGAAACCGATGTCGCGGAGCTCGTACATCATCTGGTAGGTCAGGGTGCCCGACTTGGAGACCAGGCCGATGCCGCCGGTGCCGGCGATGTTGGCCGGGGTGATGCCGACCAGCGACTCACCGGGGGTGATGATGCCGGGGCAGTTCGGTCCGATAATCCGGGTCTTCTTGCCCTTGGAGACGTTGTAGGCCCACGCGTATGCGCTGTCCTGCACCGGGATTCCCTCGGTGATGACGACGAGCAGCGGGATCTCGGCGTCGATCGCCTCGATGATGGCGTCCTTGGCGAACTTCGGCGGCACGAAGGCGATCGACACGTCGGCGCCGGTCTCCTTGATGGCCTCGGCAACGGTACCGAACACGGGCAGCTCGACGCCGCCGTCATGGCTGACGGTGGTCCCGGCCTTGCGGGCGTTCACGCCGCCGACGACCTGGGTGCCTGCCTTGAGCATCAGTGCGGTGTGCTTGGTGCCTTCACCGCCGGTGATGCCCTGAACGATGACCTTGGAATCTTTGTTCAGAAAAATCGACATTGATCTGTTGCTCCTACTTGCTCGCCAGTTCGGCGGCCTTGTCGGCGCCACTGTCCATGGTCTCGGCGAGCGTCACCAGAGGATGATTCGCGTCGGCGAGGATCTTGCGGCCTTCTTCGACCTTGTTGCCGTCGAGGCGAACAACGAGTGGCTTGTTGGCGTCGTCGCCGAGCTTCTTCAGTGCGCCGACGATGCCGTTGGCGACAGCGTCACACGCGGTGATGCCACCGAAGACGTTCACGAACACGCTCTTGACCTGCTCGTCGCCCAGGATGACGTCGAGACCGGCGGCCATGACCTCGGCCGAGGCGCCGCCACCGATGTCCAGGAAGTTGGCGGGCTTGACGCCGTTGTGCTTCTCACCGGCGTAGGCGACGACATCGAGCGTCGACATGACGAGTCCGGCACCGTTGCCGATGATGCCGACCTGGCCGTCGAGCTTGACGTAGTTCAGATCATTCTCTTTGGCCTTGAGCTCGAGAGGATCGGTTGCGTCCTTGTCCTCGAACTCGGCGTGGCCGGGCTGACGGAAGTCAGCGTTGGCGTCGAGGGTGACCTTGCCGTCGAGGGCGAGGATCTCATCGTTCGGAGTCCGCACGAGGGGGTTGACCTCAACGAGGAGTGCGTCCTCGTTGATGAAGACCTCCCACAGCTTCTGGATGGTGTTGGCCGCGGCGTCGAGCACCTCGGCGGGCAGCTTGCCGGCTTCGGCGATCTCGCGTGCGAACGCGAGATCGACACCCTTGACGGCGTCGACGGGGATCTTGGCCAGGGCGTCGGGGTTCTCCTCGGCGGTGACCTCGATCTCGACGCCACCCTCCACCGAGCACATGGCCAGGTAAGTGCGGTTGGTGCGGTCGAGCAGGAAGGAGATGTAGTACTCCTCTGCGATGTCACTCGCCTCTGCGACCAGCAGCTTCTTGACGACGTGGCCCTTGATGTCGAGGCCGAGGATCGACTCGGCGTTTGCGACTGCCTCGTCGACGTCCTTGGAGTACTTGACGCCGCCGGCCTTGCCGCGGCCACCGACCTTCACCTGTGCTTTGACCATCACGGGCTTGCCGATTTCTTCGGCGATCTGCCGTGCGCCATCGACGGTGTCGGTAACACGGCCGGCCGAGGTCGGCACCTCATGCTTGGCGAAGAGCTCCTTCGCCTGGTATTCGAAGAGATCCATTCAGCTCACCATCTCGTAGATTTGCCCGCAGTTGGTGTTGCGGGCCGAAGTGACTGTAACGCCGCGAGAAACAGCGCTTATCACTGCTACCGCAGCTTGTGCCACAGATCACTGGCACGGTCCCGTTCACCGGTACCTCACGCACGCGCGCCCACGTTCGGTGAGGTGACCTGCACACCAGCAACGGACAAAGCGTACGCACTGTAGTGATCCACCTCACAACAACGACCCCAATTCTCGCGTCCGGTTGCGCGCGTCGCAATCGTTTCGTTACCGTCGCTGAGTCAGTAAGGTCACGGATCCATCACACAGGATCCGTGCGGACGCACCGACGCACTCGCTGCGGACGTCCGATCGTAGCTAGAAAGGCCCAATCTGTTGTCAGCTCGTGGAACGATCTCCGGTGGCGGCGCGCCAGCGCTCCCCTCGGCCCGAACCCACGACGAGCTGTCGGCAGACATGCGCCACGACGAGATCACCTCGATCATTCCCGTCGAAGACTTCGGTCTCGAGCAGTACGCCGACGGCCCGCTGACCGAATGGCGGAACGAATCTCGCACCACCGGTCGCCGCCGCGCCGACCGTCCCGGCGCCCGCCGCTTCGACCGCGACGCCTACGACCAGCCGCGACCCGCCGAGATCACCCAAGACATCGTCGTCGCCGAGATCGAGTTCGACGAATACGCCCATGAGCATCCTTTCGAGGTCCAGGGCGCCGAGTACGACGACTTCGAACCGGAGTCCGAGGAGTCGCCGTGGGCGCCGCAGAAGCAGCGTGCCCCGCGTCGCGGATCCGGTAAACATCGCATCGCGGCGCCGCCACAGGCCCTGAAGGGTCGCGCCGCACTGCTGGCAGTCGCTGCAGGCGCTGCGGTCGCAGCCGCCACGGGAAGCTTCGCCCAACCGGCCGACGACACCACCCAGTCGGCGGCTCCGACGCCTGTGGCCGTCACCAACGGCGACACCGATGGTCCGGCTGCCGGAATCGCCGGTGCGCCCGCACCGGCCAACATGGACACCTTCACCAGTCAGCTTGCCGAGGGTCAGGAGATCGCCGAGGCAAAGGCTCAGGCAGACGCGGCAGCTCGCATCCCACTTTTCGTCTCGCCGATCGCGCCTGGC
Source organism: Williamsia soli (assembly GCF_017377795.1). Taxonomy (GTDB): domain Bacteria; phylum Actinomycetota; class Actinomycetes; order Mycobacteriales; family Mycobacteriaceae; genus Williamsia; species Williamsia soli. The sequence goes on from NZ_JAFRDR010000009.1 coordinate 4,896, forward strand.
GCCTACACCTTCACCTCCACCTACGCGAACCGCTGGGGCGCGTTCCACGGCGGCATCGACATGGCCGCACCCCTGGGGACGCCCATCCACGCCGCCACCGACGGCGAAGTGATCGACGCCGGCCCGGCATCGGGGTATGGCAACTGGGTGCAGATCAGGTCGGACGACGGCACCGTCACCATGTACGGCCACATGGCCTCGAGCGGTGTGCTCGTCACCAAAGGCCAAAAGGTCACCGCAGGCCAGATCATCGCCCTCGTCGGCAGCGAAGGCTTTTCCACCGGACCGCACCTGCACTTCGAGGTCTGGAAGAACGGCACGATGAAGATCGATCCGGCTCCCTGGCTCGCCGCACACGGCATCAGCCTCGCCTCGTACACCGGCAGCTGACGTCACACCCCTCACAAACCCACCCTCGAACGGGTGGGTTTGTTGCTGTCGGCTAGAGCTTCTCGACGGGTAGTCCACCGAGAGACATGAGGGTGATCCGGCCGGCACTGCCGAAGTCGAACATCACCCGCTCGGTCGGTCCGGAACCCTCTTTGCCGACGACCTTGCCCATGCCGTACTTGGGATGGGTGACCCGATCGCCCACCTCTACGTGAATCTGCTTGTTGCGCCCTCGCGTCGGTGATCCGAACGACTCCTGCCGACGTGATCCGCCTCCGAAGGACCGCTGCTCACCGAAACCGCTGCCGCTGAAGCCACGGCCGTTGTCGCCGTAGTCACGACTGCCGTCACTGGATCGACGACCCATGCTGCGCTTTGGTTCAGTGCGCCGCCAATCGATGAGATGTTGCGGAATCTCCTGCAGGAAGCGTGATTCCGGGTTCTGCATCGGCGTGCCCCAGGCCGAACGGACCATCGCCCGGCTCAGGTACAACCGCTTGCGTGCCCGGGTGATCCCGACATACGCGAGACGGCGTTCTTCCGACAGCTCGGCCGGATCGCCGAGCGCACGCATGTGCGGAAATTGCCCGTCCTCCCAACCGGTCACGAAGACCACCGGGAACTCGAGTCCTTTCGCCGTGTGCAACGTCATCAACGTGACGACGCCGTCCTCGTCGTCGGGAACCTGATCCGCGTCGGCCACCAGGGCGACCCGCTCCAAGAACGCCGCGAGAGAACCCGGGTCGGGTTCGCCCTCAGCCGCAGCCAACCCATCATCGTCCAACTGCGTTTCCGGCGGTCGCCCGTTCTGGTCGAGCTCCGCCACCGGCTGCGTCTGGCCTGCGGCCTCCGCGCTGAATTCCCTTGCCACCGAGATGAGTTCGTTGATGTTGTCGAGACGGGCGCCGTCTTGCGGGTCGGACGAACCCTCCAGTTCGTAGCGATATCCGGTGCGCTCGGCGATCGCCTCCACCAGTTCCCCGATGTCGCCTGCCTCGCTACCGGCATCGACCGATGCCACGTCGGCGTCTGACGACCCGGCCGCGCCGAAACTCGACAGGAAATCGTTGCGCAAACCCTCGATGAGTTCGACGAAGCTCGAGATCTGTTTGACCGCACGGGTTCCCAGCAGCGGAACCTTGCCCTCGGCGCCGTCGATCAGCGCCTGGTAGAAGCTCGTCCCGGTGTTCTCCGAATGCACCGCCACGCAGGCCTCGGCCCGGTCGCCGATGCCGCGGCGGGGGGTGTTGAGGATGCGACGCAGACTCACGGTGTCGTCGGGGTTGGCCACCGCCCGCAGATAGGCGACGATGTCGCGGACCTCTTTGCGCTCGTAGAAACGCACCCCACCGACCACCTTGTAAGGGATGCCGAGCCGGATGAACACCTCTTCCAGGGCACGTGAAGCAGTATTGGTGCGATAGAACGCCGCGATCTCCGAGTACTTGAACTCCCCTGTGTCCGAAAGGGAATCGATCTCCCGGGCGATGAACTGCGCCTCGTCGTGCTCATTGTCGGCGACGTACCCGACGATCAGCTCCCCATCGCCACTATCGGTCCACAGCTTCTTCTCCCGACGCCCTGCGTTGCGCGAGATAACCGCGTTGGCGGCCGACAAGATGGTCTGGGTCGACCGGTAATTCTGTTCGAGGAGAATGGTCTCGGTGTCCGGGAAGTCGCGTTCGAACTCCTCGATGTTTCGGATGGTGGCGCCGCGAAACGCGTAGATGGACTGATCAGCGTCGCCGACCACACAGAGTTCGGACGGGCTGACATTCCCGACGCCTCCGGTGCCGACGAGTTCCCGCACCAGGATGTACTGGGCGTGGTTGGTGTCCTGGTACTCGTCGACCAGCACGTGCCGGAACCGGCGCCGGTAGTACTCGGCAACCTCGGGAAATGCCTGGAGCAGTCCAACGGTCTCGCCGATGAGGTCGTCGAAGTCGAAGGCGTTCGCCGAGCGCAGTCGTTGTTGGTACTGCCGGTAGATCTGCGCGATGGTCACCAGCGCGGGTTCGGCCTTCTCCTCCGCGTCCGCGATCGCGGCATCGGGATCGATGAGCTCATTCTTGTAGTTCGAGATCGCGATCGAGACGCCACGCGGACTGAACTTCTTGGGGTCCAGGTCCAGATCGCGCACGATCATCGACAACAGGCGTTTCGAATCGTCGGCGTCGTAGATCGAGAAATTGGAGTTCATCCCGGCCAGCAACGTCGCCTGGGCGCGCAAGATGCGCACGCAGGTGGAGTGGAACGTGCTGACCCACATGCGATGCGCGCGCGGGCCCACGAGATCGGCCACCCGCTCTCGCATCTCCGCCGCGGCCTTGTTGGTGAAGGTGATGGCCAGCACCTGACCGGGGGTGACATCCCGTTCGGCGAGCAGGTGCGCGATCCGGCGGGTGAGCACTGCCGTCTTGCCCGAACCCGCACCTGCCACGATCAGCAGCGGCGACCCCGAGTGCAGGACGGCTGCCCGTTGCTGCGGATTGAGTCCATCGAGGAGTTCGCGAGCGCGACTCGACTCGGACTGCGGAGTGTCCTGCAGGTTTCCAGTGGCCATACCCGGGAGCGCGGGGTGCGGAGCAGTGCTTTTCATCGTATTCCAAAGTTACCCGCTGACCCCGACAGTTCCTCCATCACGGCGCGAATCGGGCCTTCGGTAACATCATCGCCACTGATCTGGGGGCACATGATGAAAAGCAAGGCTCTGCCGGGAGCGCTACTCGGGGCCGCAGTCGTGGCCCTGGTCGCGGTGCTCGTACTGATTTTCCTGCCGCGAAGCGCCGACGGGACCGCGAGCGCGCCTGCCTCCGTCCTGGCCTACAAATCACTCACCGAGGTCGCGACCGCGTTTGCCGATCAGCCGGGCGCGAAATACACCGGTTCGGTCACCGCGGGCGAGATGAAGATCAACCTCACCGACGTCGAGGTGTCGGCCAGCGGCGATCTGCAGGGCCAGATCAAGGTCGGTGGAGAGTCCGCGGAGATCATCGGGGTCAACGGCCTGACGTATGCCAAGGGTTCGGCCAGCTTCTGGAAGAGCCAGCTCGAGAAGCCGAAGATGAACTATGAGGCCGTCGCGAGCGGCTGGGCCAAGCTCGATCCGGCGACCTTCCCGAACCTCGGTTGGTTGCTGGCCCCTCCCAATCTCGCGTTCGCGCTGTCCAACGATGAGGAGGCGGTGGATCTGGAGTCCAAGGGACAGCCTGTCGGACTCGTCGACACTCCCGACGGCCGCTTCCTGCCTGCAGGCCTGCCCGATGTGATCGTCGAAGGCGACAGCACCTTTGTCTCGGGTGGCACCATGCGCGCCACCACCGGACCGGACAAGAACCTCACAACGGTCAACGGTCCGATCACGCAGACGGGCGGCGAGCGTGTCGAGGTGGACATCTCGGTGGAGCCCATCGGCCCCAACGAGATCGGACGGCTGTACGACCGGATCGATGCCCAGGCTCAGACCCTGGCCCACATCCCGGCCCCGTACCTGAGCCCGAACTTCGACGCCAGCGGATTCCGGCTCACGGTGTCACCGTGCTCGCCGCCGGTGTGCGAGTACATCGTCACCTACGTCGCCAGGACGCCCAACGCGACACAGCCCGGGTCCATCACCGTGGTCGGCGACATGACGCTGACCCTCAACGATCGACCGGTCGGCGGAACGTGCACGCGCACCGTCACGGTTCCCCTCAACGGTCAGGGCGAGACGCGCTGCCCGTTCACGGTTCCCAACCAGGACGGCACCCTCAAAGGCGATGTGAGTTACGTGTTCACCGCCTACGTCGATCAGGACCCCACGGTGCTGACCCGCGCCCTTGCCGCCAACGAGCAGATCTCCACTGCCCAGGCGGAGGGCATCTGGACCCCGACCGGTTTCAAGGGCGACCTCGCCGCCAGGGACTACAACCTGCAGGTGACCGGCGCACCGTCGACCTACACCTACGTCGTGAACGACGAGGCCTTCGACGGACGCGCTCCCGACGGCACCCTGCTGATGACCTTCGGCCCCGGCTATTCAGCCAACATCGGCGGCGATGGCGCGCTGGACACCGGTTGGGCGGGCACCGATGCCCTCATCGACACCGCCAGAGCACAGATCAAGGCGGCCCGGTCGACACCGGTGCGCTGGGTCTTCGCCGAACAGGATGCCGCGGATGCGACGGCAAAGACACTCGAGGACAACGGGGTACGAGGTATCGACATCGTGGTGATACCACCGGCCGGGTAGGTCAGGGCGACCGGACCACCTCGCCGATCCGCGCCGCACCCAGGTGCAACGCCAGACCCGGAGTCAACGGCCGCACCTGCAGCGCCGTGCCGGAGCCCCCGAGTTGGACGTAGGTCGAATGCAGGCCGGCCTGCACGGGAACGGTCACCGGTTCACCACCGGCGAGGCCGATCTGCAATTCACCGTCGGTGTTGGCGCAATACGGCAACGCCACCGTCCAGAGCCAGTCGAGGAGTGGCCCGTCCAGATCGATCGACGCCGGACCCGTGATCTCTGGATCGTCGCACGCACCTGCGCCGGCTTCAGTGGTCCGTCGCGGGGTGACCTCCGCGGGAGTCAGGTGCCCGTTGTCGTCGAGGACCTGGAGTTTGTCGGTCCATCGGCCGAACTCGGGCCGATCGTCCAGTCCGGCGAACACCTTGCTCACCTGGTTGTAGGGATAGGCGACCGGCAACAACACCAGCAACGGTAGCGGGTGGTCGAACATCGGGGTGTCCTTCGCCTCCGCGAGCGAGGTCCGGGCGTTCGCCAGGTAGTCGGCGGTGGGGTCGTCGCGCCATTCTGTCGAGAATCGCACCGTCGACACGAGCGAACTCGCGATGAACGCGAACACCGCGGCGATTGCGACCGGCCGCAGCCAACGCTGCGCATCATCGACCCCGTGTGTCCGAGATCGTTTCGGCGCCAGCAGGATCAGAGTGAAGCCGATGGCGATCACCAGCGCGCTGTCGGGCAGGTAGCGGAGGGTCTGGGCGAGTTCGAGCGCGGTGTTCTCGCTGGTGCGACTCCACAGCAGCGGCACCTGCAGCACCGCGACGTAGGCGATCACCGCTCCGATGACCCAGCCGGCCCGCTGTCGCGACCACAGCGCGTAGGCGATGGCACCGACCACCAGCAGCCACCCTGCCGCCATCAGCCACCACGACGGGAAGCCCATCGGAGGGCTCGGGATCCACCGCTCCCAGAACCATGGTCCGCCAACGGTTCCCGGGACCACACCCTTGCTGATCGACCGCCATGCGAGCGCAATGGTCTGGGTGATCGAGTGCTCGCCCGCGGTGGCGGAGGTGAGCGTCGCATAGCCCACCGCCCACACAGCGGTGATCGCGATCAGACCGATCCACAGCCCACGAGCGGCGTTCCACGCCGAATGCACAGCGGCCCGCACTCCGCGGTCATCGGCGAGCAGGCACCACAGGAACGCTGTGGCCGCAGCGACCGGCGCGATCAGCACTGATTTCTCGAAAAACGCCAGCGCCACCACGAAGACCACCAGCGCACGGATGATCACCCGGCGCCGATCCACCTCGCCCCGACACAGCTGCACCACATCCGCCGCCACGATTGCCATGCCGATCTGCAGCGGCAACGTGTTGAGGCCCGCAGCCCACCAGTTGTATGCGGGCACGGTCATCGGGGTGAACAGGTAGAAGGCGAGCGGCATCAAGACCGCGGGCCGACAACGACCGGCGATCACGACGAGCAACCGGAGCACCGCCAGCGACGCGAACAGCTGACCGATCACCAGTGTGATCGCGGGCAGCGCCCAGTTCAGCGGGGCGATCTCCGTGGTGATGCCTGCGAGGAGAAACGCTGCGGGCATGAGATGTCCGTCGTGGTCGTGCATGAGGAAGTCCCACGAGAACATCGACCCCTCCGACGCCCGGCCGATGAGGATGAGGTCGTCCCAATAGAAGTTCCCTCGGGCCACGAGCCAGGAGCGAACGGCGAGCTGGATCACGATCAGGCCCAGCGCCACCGGGACCACCCACCGCGCGGCCGGAGTCACCGCGCCGGCCGTGGGGCCGGTCGGTGACAGAAGTGTCGAAGCGCGCCGATGCATCGGACCACTCTTACCAGTGGCCTCACCTCGCGTGGCACACTTGGGCGCGTGACTGCTGACCAGCCAATCGATCTGTCCGGGCTCAATCTGGGCTCTGACGTGGGCGATATCCCCGAAGACATCGAAGAGTTGCGCTCTGAGATCGACCGTGTCGACGCAATCATCCTCGCTGCCATCAAGCGCCGCACCGCAGTCTCCAAGAAGGTCGGTCAAACCCGCATGGCCACCGGTGGCCCCCGCTTGGTGCACAGCCGTGAGATGAAGGTCCTCGACCGCTTCAGCGAGCTGGGTCAAGAAGGTCACACCCTCGCCATGTTGCTGCTCCGGCTCGGTCGCGGCCCGCTCGGTCGCCAGTAACACCACCAACGTCTGTGCGTCTTCGTCAGCTCTCCGACCGCTGCATCAGCACACCGACGACGACCGCCGCAGCCAAGACCGCGACGGATGCCACCAGCAGAGCGCTCTGCATTCCGCTCGCAAAGGCAACGTCGGCGTGGGCCGCGATCTGACCGCCTGCATGTGAGGCGCCTGCGAATGACTCTCTTGCCTTCTCCACTATCTCAGCAGGGACCCGCGGCAATTCGAGGTTGCTCCGGTATCCCTGAGTGAGAACACTGCCGAGAACCGCGATTCCGAGGGCGCCGCCGACCTCGCGGGACTGATCGTTCATCGCTGACGCCACGCCTTGCTGGGCCTTCGGGAGGGCGCCGGTGATGGCGCTGGTGGCCGGCGTCATGGCCGTACCCATCCCGATGCCGAGCGGGACGAGACCGGCCAGCAACAGCCAGTAGGAACTGTCGACACCGAGCCGCGACAGGACGAACATGCCCACCGCGACCAACACCAGTCCGACGATGCAGACGGGCCGCGAACCGAACTTGTCGGTCAGCTTCGGGGAGAGTCGTGCCGAGGGCATCATGAACGCGGCCATCGGCAGCATCGAGACCGCCGACATCAGCGCCGAATCACCGCGCACCATCTGCAGGTATTGCAGGACAACGAAGATGAAGCCGAAAAAGGCGAAGAATTGCATGAAGATCGACAGGCTGCCCGCGCTCAGGCCGCGATGGGTGAAGATGCGAGGGTTGAGCATCGGGTTCCCGGTGCGCAGTTCGAACAGGATGAACAGCGCCAAGATCACGAGCCCGCCGACGATGCCGGCCAACGTCCGCGCACTGAGCCACCCGGCTTCGGGCGCCTCGATGATCGAGTAGACGACCACCACCAGCCCCGCGACGGACAGCGCCGCGCCGATGAGGTCGAGCTTGGGCGCGGACGCATCGGCAGATTCCGGGACGACTCGCCAGGCGGCCACGATGGCGATGGCGGCCAATGCCACATTCAGACCGAACACCGAACGCCACGAGAAGAACTCCAGCAATGTGCCCGAAGCCAGCAATCCGAGGATTGCGCTGCCGCCGGCGACGCCCGCCCAGACCCCAACCGCCTGCGGGCGTTTGTTGTCCGGAAACGTGCTGGTGATGGTCGACAGCGTGGCAGGCATGACGAGCGCGGCACCCAGTCCCATCAGCCCGCGCAGGCAGATCAACTCCGACGCCGACCCCGCGGTCATCGCCACGGCCGAGGCAACACCGAAGATCGACAATCCGGCCAGCAACGTCTTGCGACGGCCGTAGCGGTCTCCGATCGCCCCGGCCGGCAGCAGCAGCGAGGCGAAGATGAGCGAGTACGCGTCGATGATCCACGACAACTGCGTCTGACTCGCGTGCGTCGAACGCGCGATGTCGGGGAGGGCGACGTTCAGCGACGACATCGCGGCCACCACCGCCGCGAGGGCGAGGCACACCACAATCATCACGGCGCGGGTGTTGATCGGTTTCTGCGTTGTGGGAGACGTGGTCGTCATGGCTGATCCTTCGGAGTGAACCCGACTTGGTTCGGAGTGTCGTTCCAATCATTTAGAACGTCTTTCCAAAGCATGACATACACTAGAGGGCATGAGCAAGAGCGAACCGAAAAAGGCATCCCGCCGCACCAGCAGGCAGCGTGAGGCCGGCGCCGCCACCAGAGCCGAGACCCGGCGACGCATCCTGGCGGCAGCAATCGAAGTGTTTTCCGAAAGCGGTTATGCTGCAGCCACGGTCACAAAGATTGCCGAGCGCGCCGACGTCTCGGTGCAGAGCATCTACTCCTCGTGGGGCAACAAACGAGGTCTGTTACGCGGGATGTTGGAGTCGCAACTGATGGGCGGGCAGCCCGGAGCGGTCAACCCCCACGACATGCCTGCGGCGATCCTCGACGCCTTCGATCCGACGACCGCGACCCCTCGAGAGCTGATCGCACATGCGACCCATCAGTTCCGACTGCTGACCGAGCGAGCCGCGGTGGGGTTCGGGACCTACGCGCAGGCTGCCGCGGTCGACCCCGAGGCCGCCACCGACTGGCAGAACCTGATGGAGATCAGACGTATGTCCATCCGGAATCTGATCGGCAACATCCCCGCCGATCAGCTCCGCCCCGAACTCACCCCGGAATCGGCAGGCGACACCGCGTGGGTGATCGCGAGCCCGCACACCCACGAACAACTGGTCGTCCGGGCCGGATTCACGTACGACGACTTCGAGGACTGGGTCCGCACCACACTGACTGCAGCGCTGCTGCCCGACGTTCCCACCTGACTCGCGGGAACATTTCATCGGCCGCCGATCTCTTATCTCCGAAATGCAGCGAAGAAGCTGCAGGACAGCATCATCCACCTCCGCGAGAAAAGAGACCATCATGGAAACCCAGTACTTCGACACCAATGCAGACGGCATCGTCGACACCATCGTCACCGACACGAATGGCGACGGATACGTCGACGTCACCGAATGGGACACCAACGCCGATGGCTACGCCGACGAGGCCGAGCTCGACACCGACTTCGACGGTTATGTCGACACCTACGCCTCTGATGTCGACTACGACGGGTTCTACGACATCGTCGTCTGACACCGGCCACACACCGGGTCACCTCTCGTCGAGGTGGCCCGGTTTTCGTCGTATTTCACCAGGCTGTTCATCTGCTGCTCACAGCCGCCTACCAGGTTCGACGCTCAAAATGGACATCACCGAGCGATGAACTCACGACGAAGAAGAGGTACGACGATGATCGCCACTGCTGCGCTTTTCGGTCTCGACACCGACATCGCGGTGTCGGTCACCGCACCCGAGCACACGGACCGGGCCACCGCCCATGTCGCCGCGCTCGCAGAACGGCTCGACCGCACCGTGAACCGCGCGCGACCGACCGCAGAACTCTTCGCACTCGACCTCGCCGAGGGGCAGCCGGTGATGGTGTCCTCGCTCCTCGACCAGCTCATCATCGAGGCGCTCTTCTTCGACGACCTCACCGACGGTGCGACGCGGGCGGTGCGACGCTCGGACACACCGGATTACCGCTACCTGCCGGGGGTGACCTTCTCCGCCTCGGCGACCGGCATGACGTCGGCCGTCAGTTCTCCGATACCCGTGTGGCACCGCGTGCAGATCGGTCGCGGAACGGTGACCGTGCCGAGCGAGGTCCGACTCGAACTGCTCGCCACCGCCCGGGCACTGCTGGCCGATCAGGCGAGTGCTCACCTGGCTGAGCAACTGGGCTGCGGGGTGCTGGTCCGGGTCGGTAACCTCGCCGCGACCGCGGGTGCCGTGCCGGCAGGCGGCTGGGATTGTGAAGCCCTCGGGGTGGAGTACCCCCTCGGCGCTGGTCAGGCAATCGCCCGGGTCACAGCAGCGGACTACCGCACTCTGCCGGTGGCACCCGGTGATGCCCGGCCGCAGAGTTTCCTCGAGTGCGTGAGCGTCGTGGCCGAATCAGCTGCCCAGGCGCAGTCGGCCGGACTCAGATCTCACGCCGATCCGGCCGCTGCGGCCCGGTGGCTCGCCGCCCAGGGCGTCACCGCACGTATCGACACCGCCGATTCGGGCGTGGTCCGGGTCGGCCGGGTGCCGGCGACCGGACACGCGCTCGCCGCCTGAGAGCGGAAACACGAAAGTGGCTCGACCGGTTATGTCGCTCGGGTGCAAGTACGACCCCAAGCCTGACTAGGCTGATGCTCAAGGTCACCAAGTGCAGATTTGGCAATCTGCAACCGATGAAGGGGTCTGTCGACATGAGCAGCGGTCCGAGCGAGTCAACCCGGGAGTTCGACCTCACCGGCTCCCACGCCTGGCAGGAACTGTCCGCACACCAACCGCACGTCTACGCGATGCACCTTCGCGAGATCTTCGCGGTCGACCCCAAGCGAGGGGCCGAACTCACAATCGACGTCGGCGATCTCCACATCGACTACTCCAAACACCGGGTTCTGCGCGAGACCATCGAGTTGCTGCTGGGTCTGGCACGCGAGGTCGGCCTGGCCGAGAAACGCGACGCCATGTTCTGGGGCGAGCACATCAACACCTCTGAAGACCGTGCCGTGCTGCACACCGCGCTGCGCCTGCCCCGCGACGCGACGTTGAAGGTCGACGGCCAGGACGTGGTGCACGACGTACACGAAGTCCTCGACGCCATGGGAGCGTTCACCGACAAGCTCCGATCCGGTGAGTGGAAGGGCCACACCGGCAAGTCGATCAAGACCGTCGTCAACATCGGTATCGGCGGTTCCGACCTCGGACCGGTGATGGTCTACCAGGCACTACGGCACTACGCCGACACCGACATCCGCTGTCGCTTCGTCTCCAACGTCGACCCCGCCGACCTCGTCTCCACCCTCGCCGACCTCGACCCCGAGACGACGCTGTTCGTCATCGCCTCGAAGACATTCACCACGCTGGAGACACTGACCAACGCGTCAGCTGCACGCAGGTGGCTCCTCGACAAGTTGGGCGCCGGCGACGACGCCGTCGCCAAACACTTTGTCGCAGTCAGCACCAACGCCGAGAAGGTGTCGGCATTCGGCATCGACACAGCCAACATGTTCGGATTCTGGGACTGGGTCGGCGGACGCTACTCGGTGGATTCCGCGATCGGCCTGTCAGTGATGGCCGCCATCGGCAAGGATGCCTTCGCCGACTTCCTCGACGGATTCAACATCGTCGATCGGCACTTCCGCACCGCGCCGCTGCACCAGAACGCACCGGTGATCCTCGGCCTCATCGGCCTCTGGTACTCGAACTTCTGGGACACCGCGTCCCGCGTGGTACTGCCCTACTCCAACGATCTGTCCCGGTTCGCGGCGTATCTGCAGCAGCTCACCATGGAGTCGAACGGCAAATCTGTTGACACCCACGGCCACCACGTCACCACCGACACCGGTGAGATCTTCTGGGGCGAACCCGGCACCAACGGCCAGCATGCGTTCTACCAGTTGCTGCACCAGGGCACCCGGATGGTTCCCGCCGACTTCATCGGGTTCGCCGAGCCCACCGACGATCTCCCTACCGCCGATGGCACCGGCAGCATGCATGACCTGTTGATGAGCAATTTCTTCGCTCAGACCAAGGTGCTGGCATTCGGCAAGACCGCCGACGAGGTCGCCGCCGAAGGTGTCGACCCACATGTGGTGGCGCACAAGGTGATGCCGGGTAACCGGCCGTCGACCTCGATCCTGGCACCGAAACTGACCCCGTCGGTGGTGGGTCAGTTGATCGCGCTCTACGAGCATCAGGTGTTCGTCGAAGGCGCGGTGTGGGGCATCAACAGCTTCGACCAATGGGGTGTGGAGCTCGGCAAGAAGCAGGCGTCCGAGCTCCTCAAGGTGATCACCGAGGACGAATCGCCCGAGGCGCACGATGACTCGTCCACCGACTCGCTGGTGCGCTGGTACCGGACGCACCGGGGCCGCAGCGCGTGAGTTCTGCCGCCGGAGTCAGCCGCCTGGGTGTCGCGGACGACATCTTCTGGCGGACCCACCATGGAATGGGTATCGGCATTGCCATGCAGGGGCTCTGGCGGTTCGACGCCACGTTGACCGCGGCCGATCTGGAGCAGCCCCACCGCACCCTCGCGGCCGGACCCTTGACCAGGAGAGTGGTCCGGCGTCGGGTCTGGCCCGCCCGCAACCATTTTGCCGGCGGCGCTGCCCTGAATCCCGTGTACGTCGAACCCGAACCGCTGGCCCCGGGGACCATCACTGCGTGGGCTGATGCCCGTGGTGACACCGAGCTGGACATCACTCACGGTCCGGTGTGGGAACTGTCGCTGGCACGCCTGCACACGGGCGGCTCGGTCGTGTCTCTGGTGTGCTCGCATGTGGTGGCCGACGCCGAATCCCTGATCCGCGCCGCGGCGTTGGCCGTGGACGAGGCCGGCGCACCGATGCCGGCCCCAGGACTGCCGACTCTGGGCGACGATGCGCGAGATGCTCTGTCCCAGCTGCGGATCGCCGTCGGCGGTGTTGCCCGCAGTGTTGCGCGGGGAGTGCGCGACCCGGCGCATCGCGCCGAACTGTTCGCTGCCGCCCGCCGGCCCGCGTCACCACGTACGAAACCCCCCGGGTCTCCGGAGTGGCGAGAGCCGACGGCGATCTTCTCGGTCGACGCCGCTACCTGGAACGCCTCGGCGCGGAGCCACGGCGGCACCACGAACACATTGTTCACCGCGCTCATCGGCGAGCTCGTCCTGCAGATCCGTGGATCGGGACCCGTGCAGCTGGCGGTGCCGGTATCGCAGGGCGGTGAGGGGGCGAACACGATCACCGCCGCAGCCATCGATGTTGCGTCGATCGACGAATGCCGCGACCTGCCGCTGTTGCGCAACCGAGCGCGCGCGGCGTTCACAGAAGCGGGAGCGGGCCGAGGGATGGGACCACCGGCCGGCATGCCCGAAGAGGTGCTCGGCGTGATCGGCCATCGCGCCGCGCACGCGCTCGTTCCCGATCCTGGATCGCGAGACGGTCTGGCATCCAACATGGGCGATCTCGATGGATTGCTCACCATGCTCTCCGGACATCGGGGCCGGGCCATCGCGGCACGGTCGGTGCATCCCCATCTGAGCGCCGCCGGAAGCACACAAACCCGGTGCTCGGTCTCCGGATGGGCCGCGACGGCTGGCGGCGATGTGACCATCTGCATCGGTGTGCCGGACCCCACCGTTGCACATGGCGCAGACCTTCGCGAACTGATCAACAAGGTTCTCGGCCATTGGGATCTGACCGCCGAACATTGGTGAACACGACCACCGCGGCTGGACAGACGACAACAAATCCGTACCGTCGGGGCCATGAGTGTTACCGCAGTCGCCTTCGAATGGACTGATACCAACCGTCTTTGGCTCATCGAGAACCCGATCAGAATTGTGATCTACGTCGCTGTCGGACTGATCGCCCGGTATGTCGCTCACCGGGTCATCAACCGGGCGACCAGGCGGCCACCCGCGGGATCGGGCGAGGACGGCAGAAAGCCGGCGTTGCTCCGCCACCTGCGTGACCGCAGCCCCAAGGCATTACGGGATCCGCAGGTGATCGAACGTCGGCAGCAACGTGCCGAGACCATCGGCTCGGTGCTCAAGTCCACCGCATCGATCCTGATCCTCGTCTGGGTCGTACTGACCTGCCTGAGTGTGTTACAGGTCAACATCGCCCCGTTTCTAGCGTCGGCCGGCCTCGTCGGTCTGGCGATCGGTTTCGGTGCACAGAACCTGGTGAAAGACTTCGTCTCCGGCGTGTTCATGTTGCTCGAGGACCAATACGGCGTCGGTGACATCGTTGACCTCGGCGAGGCGGTCGGCGAGGTCGAGACGGTCGGTCTGCGTGTGACCACCGTGCGGGACATCGACGGCACCCTCTGGTACGTCCGCAACGGTGAGATCGTCAGGGTCGGCAACATGAGCCAGGATTACGCGGTGGCCCGGATCGAGGTTCCCGTGGCGCACAACGTGGATCTCGATCGAGCACAACAGGTGGCGCTCGAGGCCGCGCAGAATGCAGTGGCCGACGACGCCGTCGCCAAGGATGCGCTCGGTGCTCCTGAAATGCTGGGTGTACAGGAGATCTCGGCCGACATGGTCACGCTGCGGATCCTCATCAAGACCCGCCCCAACGCGCAGTGGGCTCTGCAGCGTCGCATCCGCAAGCAGATCCTGGAGGCCTACGAGACGAACGGCATTCCGATGCCCTACCCGACGGGACGTGAGATGGGTCCGTCGACGCTGGTCAAAGTCGGTCAGGGCAGCGAATAATTCTCATTCCCAGCGTGATTGGTCGAACAGCTCGTCCGGGATCGGATCCCCCGGCTGGACGTCGAGGGCTTGCAGTCGGCCCATGATCACGGCGGCCAGGGCCACGTGGGTCACCACGTCCCGAGGTTCGGTGACCCGTTCATCGGGTGAGCCGCCGATGAACTCGAGTTCGACTGTCGGCGCGCAGGTCGCCACCTCCAGTCCGGTGTTTCCGGTGTCGGCCAGCCACCTCGCGAACCCGGCCCCGTCGACCGCGTCGGTGATGTCGCCGCGGTCGATGGCCGCCATCAGTTCGGGCAGGGTCGCGAGCTCGCCGCTGTCACCGGTGGAGGGGTCGAAACCGAAGATCTGCTGCGGGTCGACGCCCTCCTCGTCATCGAGGGTGAAGTACAGGATTCCGCGCCAGTCGCCGGCCCAGCAGGTGATGTCGTCGCGGCCGAAGACGTCGGCCAGCAGATCGCTGATCTTCACCTGCAGTTCGCTGCCATAGAGCTGGAAGGCCCCGCGCCCGTACACCTCGTCCTGTTGATTTCCCATGGTGCACACCCTACGTCGCCCCGGACCGGCGTTGACCACATACGATCACCAGATGAGTGTGCGAAACGGCGTGGAATCTGCGCTGGTTGCAGCGGCGCTGTTGACGACCCTGGCCGCGTGTTCGAGCGGTGGCGACGCGGACGAGCCGACATCGACGACCCCCAGCGTGGCGGTGCCGACCTCGGCGAACGTCACCCTCCCGACCGGCCCTCTCGCGTTGACCGAACCCGGCGAGGCGCTGTTGTGGTCGGACACGGCGCTGCTTCCCTCGGACGCCTTTCGGCCCGACCAGCAACTATCGGGCTTCACGGTCACCGGCATCGAACCGGCCGCCGACGGGGATTTGCCCGACTCGTTCACCCACGGCGGCAGCCCATTCTTCATCCATCTCACCGTCACGCAGGCAGTCGACCGGCAGCGCAACGCGCTGTCGGTCGCAGGATTCGCGGGCAGTGCGGACGGTGTGACGCCGGCACTCACCCTCACCCCGCCGGACAATGTCGCGGGCTGCCTGGCCCCTCCGCCACCGGAGACCCTCGCCAAAGGGCAGTCGTACGCCACCTGCCTTGTGGCGCTCGCAGATCCGGACACACAGCTGACCAGGGTCATCTACTGGGCAGACACCGGCGACGACCAGTTCGACTACAAGTCCGCACCGGTCGTCTGGTCGGACGGTTCACCGGCTCCGACGTCGGGTACCCCGTCGGGTTCGGTCTCGCCGACCGGCTGAATCCAGTGATGTTCGCAGACAAGGCCCGGGGTGTCACGGCTGTATTCCGCCGCAGCCAGGGCGTCCGCGTGCGTTCCACCATCGTGGCGACCATCATCGTGGCCCTGGGAATGGTGGCAGGGGCGGTGATCATGCTGTACATGCTGCACCGCCACCAGGATTCGCAGATGTACAAATCGACCGGAACCCGTTCCTACGAGATCGCCCATCAGATCAACGAGGGCGGCCTCAACAGCATCGATTCCGAACTCCTGCGGCCCACAACGGGTATCGATGTCATCCAGATCGTGGACGACAACGGCGTCGTGCTCTTCAGCTCACCGGGATCCGACACCGTCGCCGTCTCCGATATCAGGCCCGGTCGGTGGAACACCGAACGTGTCGACGGTGTCGAACTCCCCGGACGCTCGGGCACGTACTGCGGCCAGATCACCGGGGCCAGGTTCGACGGCATCGACTACAACGTCATCACCGCGGTGTCGACGCAACCCTATTTCTCCGGACTCTGGGGTACCGCCGCCATCCTCGCCATCGAGATCCCGCTGGTCATCGTTATCGCCGGCGCAGGCATCTACTACTTCGTCGGACGCGCGCTGAAGCCGGTTGCCCACATCACGGCGCAGGTCTCTGCGATCACGAGTTCCGATCTCAGTCGTCGGGTCCCCGTCCCCTCCACCGAGGACGAACTCACCACCTTGGCCGTCACGATGAACGACATGCTCGACCGCCTAGAGCAGAGCCGGGTGAGCCAGCTGCAATTCGTCGGCGACGCCTCTCATGAACTGCGCTCTCCGCTGACCACTCTCGTCGGCATCCTCGACCTGGCCGACGACACGGACTCGTCCATCGACGTCGACACAGTGCGAACCATCTTGTTGCCCGAGGCTCAGCGGATGAGCACCATGGTTGCCGACCTGCTGCTGTTGGCGCGAGCCGACGAACGAGGCATACCGCTGACCGTCGACGAGGTGGACCTAGACGACATCATCGGCGCGGAGGTCACCCGGCTCCGCTCGCTGGGACTGGCGAAAGTCATCGCGCAGGTGTCACCGATCCGCGTCATCGGGGACTCGGACAAGCTAACGCGCGCGATCCGCAACCTCACCGACAATGCCTCACACCATGCTTCGTCGACCATCACGCTGGAGATGGCGCAAGATCTCGGTGCATCGACAGCGACCATCCGCGTGATCGACGACGGCCCCGGCGTGCCGGCGGATGCGCGAGAGAAGATTTTCGACCGCTTCTACCGCCATGATGCCGATCGCGGACGCCATCAGTCCGGTTCCGGTCTCGGACTGCCCATCGCCGTCGAGATCGCGAAAGCCCACGGCGGCACCATCACGGTCTCGGACAGTCCGGGAGGCGGCGCGTGCTTCACCATGGTGATCCCGACCGAAACCACCACCGCTGCCAACGAATCGCTCACCGATCCCGGCATCGTCGCCGCGCGCCCATCGCCGGGACTTGAGATCTCGACCTAGGCCACACACTGTGAAGTTGTCAAACATCAAGCTGCGCAGACGTTCACCTGCGCTGCGGTAGTAACTTCGTGCTGCGTCGTCGTGGGTAGTTTCTCGTAAACCTGGCGACCGCTTAGGTGGCGGTTAATTCGTTGGTCATGGTCCGGCGCGCGTGAGAGCGCAACGGCGTGGTGGAGCCGGGCTTGATGAACCAGGGATGCCCGTCGGCCACACTGATCGAGCTCCGCTGCGCTTCGTCTCCGCCGATGAACACGGTCCAGTCCAGCGGTACCCCGTTGTCGTCCAGGAGGATCTTGGTGATCACCGCATCACACGCGATCGTCTGCGCGGTGGCGGGCGAGACCGGACCTGTCCATTCGAACGACGCCGTCGCGGGCGCTGTGGGGACCTTCCCGCCGGCGATGCCGTTCATCTGGAACTGCAGCAGTTGCGCAGCGGAGACGGTCATCGTCACCCTCGGTTTGACCCCACCTTCGATCGGCCGGTCGTGGTGGGCGAAGAAGGTGTCCAGGACCTTCCCGAGGGCCTCGGCCAGGCGCTGCGGCGTGGTCCGGGGGTCGGGTGATCCGTCCGGTTCGGGCACGGGTTTGGCCAACGGTCGCAATGCGGTGGCCAGCTTCTCCCCGAGAGCCTTGTCGAGGTCGAGGGTCCCGTGGGTCCGCCCGTCGTCACCGGTGTTGAACGAGACCTGATTGAGGTCATCGTTTTCGGAGTCCGGCACTTCCTTGTCCGGCGGGGACAAGGCAATCGCCATGGCGTGGGCGCGTTCGATGACCTCCGCCGGCGTGGAGACACTGGCCTCGGTCAACAACCCCCGCACGCAGTCGTCCCGTTCTTCCGTGGTCAGATCCGGGTCGCGACGCTCAATGTACGCCACGCCCTTCACGATCGAATCCATGTGCCCACCCGACAGCGTCCCGTCGACGGCATACGCAGCGACCGACGGAATCGAGCTGAGCGCACGCCCCACCCGCACATAGCGGTGCGCCACCGCCGGCGGCACCTGCACCGACTGCAACAATTCCGCAGTCGAGTCCGCACCGAGTGTTTTCGCTACCCCACGTTTGTCGAGTTCTGCGGTGAACCGGAACAGCAACTGGTCCAACGCATTCTTGGCCCGCAGTGCGCACACCGTCTCCTCCCACAACGCCAAATCGTCGAGCGGTGCGAGCAGTAATGGATCGGCTGCCATCGTTGATAGGTGTTCGAACAGTCCCCCGAAGTTCACGACACGAATCTAACGCGATTTCGGCATTAGCACAAGTGTTCGATCTGGTTTATTTCATTGTGCTGCAGACATTCTCATCTATTCAGAGGTGCCGCGGCGGTATCTTAACAGCGGGGTATGACAACGATAAACGCTCCACTTCCAGCACCTCCGTCCTTGGCCGGATACCGTCAGACAGCACCTGGGCCATTGGCACGGTCGACGTCAAACGTGGGCAGGCGCTCGTCAGCAGTGAACGCCCTATCCGGCGACGACCGACCCGTGGGTCCGCTCAGTCTTCGCCGAGGCAGTATCCCGAACCGCGCACCGTCCGAATAGAACTGGTTCCGAACGGGATGTCGATGCGCTTGCGCAGATAGCGGATGTAGACCTCGACGATGTTCACGTCGCCACCGTAATTCTCATCCCAGATCGACTGCAGTATCTCAGTTTTGGTGACAACCCTCCCCTTGTTCCGCATCAGGAACTCCAGCGTCGAGTACTCGCGGGGGGTGAGTTTGATCGGTGTGTCGCCGCGGCACACCGCGTGATCAGCCGGGTTCAGTGTCAACGAACCCGCCGACAGCACCGCAGGTCTCTCCTTGCTGCCGCGCCGCAGCAGGGCGCGCAGACGGGCCTTGAGTACCACCACTGAAAAGGGCTTGACCAGGTAGTCGTCGGCGCCGTAGTCGAGCGCGTCCGCCTGGTCGTATTCGCCGTCCTTGGCAGAGAGCATCAGCACCGGGGTCCAAACCTCGCGCGATCGCAGTTCCTTGATCACCTGATAGCCGTTCAATTCGGGCAGCATGATGTCGAGGACGATGACGTCGAACTCGTTCTCGGTGCCCTGCCAGAGACCGTCGGCGCCGTCGCGTGCGACCACCACACTCCACCCGTCGCTGATGAGCATGCGGCGAACTGTCTCAGCGACTCTCACGTCGTCCTCGACCACCAGAGCCCGCATGTCAGACCATACGGCGGGTGATCGCGGCCGGCAGGTGACGCAGCGCCAGGTCGACGGCGGTCCATGGCCACCGGGGCACCGGGGTTCGGGCCCGCTCGGCGTCGATCGCGGCAACGAGCGCCTTCACGCCGGTGGCGCGATCGGCCATCAGCCTGGTCTTCACACCGGCGTTGATGTCGGTGGAGATGTAGCCGGGCAGGATCACGCTGATCGTGATGGGAGAGCCGGCGAATTCTGCCTGCAGCCCCTCCCCGAGCGCCGAGAGTCCCGCCTTCGACGCGGAATACGCGGCTTGCGCCTTGGGGAGACCGCGCACCGCGCTCATCGAGCTGACCAGCACCAGGTGCCCCGAGTTCTGTTCACGGAAGATCTCGAGGGCAGCCTCCACCTGAGCCAGCGCGCCAACCAGATTGGTCTGCACCGTTTCGATGTTGGCGTGCGCCTTGCCAGTCCCGATCGGGGCGCCTTTCCCGAGTCCTGCGTTGACGATGACCCGGTCCAGGCCGCCGAGCTCATCGCGCAGTTGGCCGAAGACCGTCGGCACACTCGGCAGATCGGTGACATCGAGCCGCGCCACCGCGACCTGCGCCGCCTGGGGTTCGAGCTCCGCCTTGAGCTCGTCGAGCCGGTCGGCGCGGCGGGCGCACAGGGCCAGCGCGCGTCCCTGCGCTGCATAGGCTTTGGCCATCCCCTCGCCCAGACCCGAGCTGGCTCCGGTGATGAGGATCCTGTCGCGTGTCATGGCTGGCAACTTACCGTGATCGGATTGGGCCGCACCGCGACCCCGCCGGGTAGTTGCGCCACGAACCGGCCGTCGCCCCAGCGGAAGGCCAAGCCGGGCTTCGGGAAGTCGGTGCTGATCATGTGGGCACCGGAGGCCAGCGCCGCGGCCGGGCGGTCGTGCTCGTTTCTCTTCGCGGTCGACACAGGCTCGTCAGAGCGAGTACGGACGAGATACCCGCGCCGGACCAGGTCCGTGATGCGTTCGGCATTCGGTCCTCTGGGGTCGTTGTGCATGATGAACGCCGAATCCTCATGCCCTGGAGGCGGAGTGGTGAAGGCCACGCGACCGAGGAGGCTCGGGCGGCCGTGCCGATAGTTGTCGCGGATATAGTCCTGATCGCCATAGTCGAGGAAGAACAGCACCGTTCCCCGGACGTCGTCGACCAGCGGCCACCCTGTGGTGAGAACGGCTTCCTCGAGCGTCGGGGCGACACCCCGGACCCGATCGGGGGTAAGGAGCGCCGCGTCATCGAAGACTCTGCGGACTTCCGCATCTAGATCGTCGAGCACCGCGGGCGTCCACCGCGGGACCCGCGCCCCGCCGGTGACGAGCGCCCAAGGCCACGAGGCCTTCAGTTCGAGTTGGACCACGATCGGCACGTGCCCCTGGTGCGCGAGCGACCACGCCTTGATGGTGCGCAGCGCTCCGGTCAATGTCGGGCAGCTGGTGCGATAGTCCGCATCCGGTGCGTGCATGACTTTGAAACCCGGCGCATCCCACAGCTTTTCGGGACGGGGTCCGCGGCGTTGCCATCGCCGGGCCAGCGGATACCGATAGCGACCGCCTGCCGGGTCGGGGTAGAGGTCCAACTCCACTCCCCTGACGTGCTGCTGCCCGAGTTGGACATCGATCGGTGGATGCTCGTAGCGATACGAATCGAGGTTGTCACCCATCAGGAACGCAAACCGCTCATCAGGCGGCATCAGCTGATGGCACGAGTTGTGCGTCGCCATGAACTGGATCTGATTGAGCCGCAGGCCCGAAGGCAGTGCGTCCAGATCAGTGGTGGTCACTTCAGCAGTCGCGACATCCGCCGGTCCGCCAGTATCTTGCCGCCGGTCTGGCACGTTGGGCAGTACTGGAACGAGCGGTCGGTGAACGAGACCTCGCGCACGGTGTCGCCGCACACCGGGCACGGCATACCTGTCCGGGCGTGCACCCGCAATCCAGATCGTTTCTCGCCTTTGAGCCGGGCGACCTCTTGGCCCTCGAGTCGGCCGATCGCACCGGTGAGCACCGAGTGGATCGTCGCGTAGAGCAGGTCGATCTGGTCGTCGGACAAGTTCTTGGACGTGGCAAATGGCGACAGCTTCGCCGTATGCAGGATCTCGTCGCTGTACGCGTTCCCGATTCCGGCGATGATCCGCTGATCGGTGAGCACGGTCTTGATCCGCGCCCCGGTGGTCGCCAGCAGCGCAGCGAACTCGTCGCGGCTCAACGCGAGGACGTCGGGACCCAGCGTCGCGATCCGTTCGACCTCGGCAGGGTCGCGGACGATCCACACGGCCAAACGCTTTTGGGTACCTGCCTCGGTGACGTCGAACCCTTCACCTGGCAGACCGCAGTGCACCCGTAGTGCGATCGGGCCTTTACCCCCTGGCCGGGGTGGGGTGGGCGACAGATTGTCCGACCACCGCAGCCAGCCCGCGCGGGACAGGTGGATGATCAGGTGGATCGGGCCCTCGTCAGCCCCGGACGTCGTTATGACCAGGTATTTCCCGACCCGGCCGACGCTGTCGATCACCCTTCCTGCCAGCGCGGTGTACGGCGGATCGGCGGTCTTGAGGACTGCGAGGGATGCGACATCGACGCGTCTGATGGGTAGTCCGGCGGCACGGCCGTCGACGTAGTCGGCGATGGCCTGCACCTCAGGTAACTCAGGCATGGGTCCAGTGTGCTCTAGTAAACGGATGCGCTCCAGTGGTTCGGCGACCGACGCCGAGTTGGCCAGAATGCTGGCCGAAGGCGCGGGGAAGATCCTCGTCGACATCCGGTACCAGCAATTGCTGCGCGGATATCTGCTCGGCGACGTCGGTGATGCGATGGCGCAGACGTGGATCGCAGCGGTCCTCGCCGAGCACCGACCCGGCGACGCCGTGCTGTCGGAGGAGGCCAAGGACACCGGTCGCCGGCTCTCCGCCGACCGCGTGTGGATCATCGATCCCCTCGATGGCACCCGCGAGTTCTCGGCGGGCCGAAACGACTGGGCCGTGCACATCGCACTCACCGAAGGTGGGCAGCCGACCGACTGTGCGGTCTCCCTTCCGGCCATCGGCCAGGTGTTCAGTACCGATTCGGTGCCCAAGGTCGACGGCGAACTCAGCGGGCGGATGGTCGCGAGCCGCGGCTGGACCTCGTACGAGGCCGGTCACGTCTCGCACCGATTGGGCCTGAAGGTGATGCCGATCGGGTCGGCCGGGGCAAAGGCGATGGCCGTCGTCCGCGGCGACGCCGATGCGTATGTCCACGCAGGCGGGCAGTACGAGTGGGACAACTGCGCACCGGTCGGGGTCGCGCAGGCCGCCGGGCTGCATTGCAGTCGCATCGATGGGTCGGAGCTCGAATACAACCGCCCCAACCCGTTCATGCCCGACTTCGTGATCTGCCGCCGGGAACTCCGCGACCAGATCCTCAGCGCCCTGGAAGAGATCCTCTAGCTCCCCGCCCTCCGATAATGGGTCGTTCTGGCGAACAAAAGCCCTGTTCGGCTCCGCCAAAACAACCCATTATCGCGGGGCCGGGTCAGCGGCGGAGCAGGTAGATGTCCATGATCCAGCCATACCGTTCGCGTGCGGCGGCACGGGTCTCGCGGATCGTCTCACCGACCTCACCGACCGTTCCTTCGATCAGGATCTGATCGGGCGTCCCGAGATAGGCGCCCCACCAGATCTGATCGGTCGGCGCCGCCGTCTGCAGGAACGTGCAGTCGGCGTCGAGCATCACGACCTGGTTCGCCGCTGCCCCCTCGGGTGTCTCCCCGAGCCGGCGTCCGGTGGTGATGTGGATGGGCTCCCCGATGCGGTTGAGCAGGATCTTGTGAGCGGCCGTCAGCGACGCGAAACTCGTGATGCCCGGGATGACGGTGTGCTCCAAGTCGATTCGACCCCGATCGATGATGGTGTCGACGATGCGCAGGGTGCTGTCGTAGAGCGCCGGGTCGCCCCAGACCAGAATCCCTCCGACCCCGTCGTCCGCCAGTTCGGTCGCCAACGCTGCTTCGATCAGATCGGCCCGAGCGTCGTGCCAACGTCGCACCTCGGCGCGGTAATCGTCGGGGTTGCGGTCACGAGGCGGATCGGGCACCTCGACGAACCGGTAGTCCCCATCGATGTATCGCTCGCAGATCTCCTGTCGCAGTCCGACCAGCGAGTGCTTTACGGCGAGGCCACGTTCTGGTGCCTTGTCGAGGACGAAGAACGCGTCCACCGAGTTCATCGCGTCGATGGCCTCGATGGTCACCTGCCGCGGGTCGCCCGGACCGACCCCGATGACGAGTAGTTTCCGCATCGCCTCAGGGACGCGCTTTCGAAAGACCGTGGAACCGGCCGATGATGTCGAGAATGGTTCGACGCGGCAGCAACCGGCGCAAGGCGAACACCACCGGCGCCTTGTTCCCCTTGGCGTACAGCGGTTTCGGATCCTCGGACAGCGCGGCCTCGACGATCACCGCAGCCATGGGCGCCACCGCCAGTCCGGCCTTCTCGTTGCGCGTGGTGGCCGCGGCAACGGTGTCGTAGTCGGCGCGATAGGGCGAGTCGTCGGCGATGTAGTAACCACGCCTGTCGCCGATGCCGGTCGCAATCGTGCCCGGCTCGACGGTGCAGATGGCGATCCCGAATGGGGCCAGCTCACGGCGGCTCGCGTCGGCAAAGGATTTCATGGCCGACTTCGTCGCCGAATAGGTCGACCGAAAGGCCAGCGGAAAGCTCGACAGCATGGACCCGACCATGACGATGGTTCCGCTCCCGCGCTCCCGCATCCCCGGCAGCACCGCCTTGGTCAGCGCGATCGGCCCGAACACGTTGGTGGCGAACAACTTCTCGATGACCTCCATCGGGGTGTCCTCGAGCGGTCCCATCTGACTCTCACCAGCGTTGTTGATGAGGATGTCGATCGCGCCCGCCTGCTCTGCGCAGCGCGCGATGCTGGCGGGGTCGTTCTGGTCGAGTTCGAGATAGGTGACACCGGCGATCGGCTTCGCGATCGCGTCGGGCTTGCGACTCGTGCCCAGCACGGTCAGGCCCTGGGCCACCAATTGACGGGCGACCTCGGCGCCGATTCCGCTGGATGCACCGGTGATCAAGACGGTTTTGCTCATTACCCAACCCTAGTGGCGACCGACGGCGTGTGAAAAATGCCACTCCGCCTGAGAAAAATCAGTGGCGAAGCTGGGAATTACCTGAGCAGACTTGGTTGTTGTTGTGAAACGAGTTGTGTGGAAAGTGGGTGTTGTAAGTGGTTGTCGGAGTCACGTTGGCCCTGATCGCGGCGGTGGGTTACGGCCTGTCGTCGGTGATGCAGGCGCTCGGTGCGCGCAAGGCGGCCCGCGAGAACTCCGCCGACCACCGCATGTCGACGGCGACGGGCGCTCCCTCACTGCGGTCCACGGCCGCGACCGCGATGACCGGTGTGTTCATCGTCGGCGCGATCTTCGACGTCCTCGGGTTCATCGCAGGAGCGGGTGCCGCCAGGATGCTGCCGCTGTTCCTGTCGCAGACGATCGTTGCCGGCAACCTCGTCATCACCGCTGTTCTGGGTATCCGCTTGCTCGGCATCAGGCTGCACACCCGGGACTGGGTTGCCATCGGTACTGTGCTGGCCGCGCTGTTGATCCTCGGAGCCGCTTCGCAGCCACACACCGCAGGCGCGACCCCACGCTCGCTGCACTGGGCCCTGCTGTTCGCGACCCTTGTGCTCGTCGGGCTGTCGATCTACGGGGTCCGGCGGATGGGACCGGCCGGGTCGGTCACCGCCGGCGCCGCCGCGGGACTGCTCTTCGGCGCGGTCGCGATCGGTGTGCGGGTTCTCGACGGTATCGATCCGTTCTCATTGCCGACGATGCTGGCCGATCCCGCCGCGTGGGTGATCGCGATCGCCGGCGCGTCCGGCTTCTACCTGCACACCGTCGCGCTGCAACTGGGCGCCGTCAACGGTTCGACCGCGGCCCTGGTCGTCGGCGAGACCGCCGCCCCGGGAATCGTCGGGGTGATGTGGCTCGGAGACTCGACCGTGCCCGGCCTCGAGTGGCTGGCTCTGGCGGGCTTCACGTTCGCGGTCCTCGGCGCTGTCGCCGTGGCGCTGTTCGGGTCTGCCGAAGCCGAGCGATCCGCCGACGAGAACCTGGCGATCAAGACCGGCCTCGACGACAAGTCGTTCACCGTACCGGCTGACTGCAGCTCGTTGGAGCATCGACCAGAGAGCAGAACTGCGCCGGCCTGGTGGGTCGATAATCTGAGCGAACGCCTCCATTGGCGATGACGTCCCGGTAGGCCGCGACTGCTGCAGTGGGTCGGCGAAGTAGGGCTCGGTCCGTGGTCACGTCCACTTGATAGAGCCCGAAACGTGGTGTGTAGCTGCCCCACTCGTAGTTGTCGGTGATCGACCAATAGTTGTAGCCGACGACGTTCATACCGTCGGACTTGGCGCGGGTCAGCCAGTAGGCGGCGTCGCGGAGCTGGTCGGCACGCCGATACCCGTCGGGCCGGGGCGCCCCGTTCTCGGTCGGCATCCCGTTCTCCACGATGTAGAGCGGTTTACCGGGGAACTTCCGGTCGTAGTAGCGCAGTGCGTAGTACAGGCCGTCCGCCGAGGTCGAGGCCTTCCAGTACTCTTCGGTCGCCGCGTTGTAGGTGTTCAGGTCGGTCGCCGCGACCGAATAGTAGTAATCGATGCCGACAAAATCCTGCTTGTCCTTGATCCGATCGAGGAACATCGAATCCAGAACCGGTTGCACCGTGGGCAGATACGCGGAGTTCGACGTGACCCACGCGGCGGGCTGGCGGGCGTGGATGTAGTCGTAGATGGTGCGATGCGCCTGTACCAGCTGGTCGAGCATCAGCGGAACATTGTGCGGCGCAACGCCACCGAAACTCAATTCTTTGAGAAAGGTGTAGACGAGCGGCTCGTTGACCGTGATCCAGATGGGGTCGAAACGCGCGTAGCGATCCACCACCTTTCTTGCATTGGTCAGCCAGTCTCGCACCATGTTCGGGTTGTTCCAGCCACCACGGTCGACGGCCCAGCCCGGATAGACCCAGTGATCGAGTGTGATCATCGGCCGCATTCCCGACAGCAGGATGTGGTGCATGACGCGGTCGTAGTACTCGAGCTCACGCTGATCCCACACACCCGGCTTCGGCTGAATGCGCGCCCACTCCACACTGATCCGGTAGACCTTGACACCCATCAGCTTGGCGTTGGTGATGTCCTCGACGTATCGATGCCGGAAGTCGACCGACGTACCGACGGGGTCGTGCACCCGGTCAGAGTTCGAGTAGCGCAACCAGTTGCTGTCAGGCGACGATCCCTCGGACTGGAAACCGGCCGAACCCACACCCCACAGAAAGTCCCGCCCGAGGTTCGGCGTCTGCGCGGGCGCCGGAGCAGCGGGTATCGCGAGTGCGATGATCACCGGCAACACGACGAACGCCATGCGCCGGATCAGTGTCGTTCCGTTCATGAATCCTCCCCCGACATCTGTCTCACATCGCGAACGCCAGGTTCCCGAGCACGGCGTTGCCGAGTGCACGATCGCCGGAGACGACGGCGACCGCCGGATCGGCTGTCGCACGTCCTGCGGTGAGACGAGCGAAGTCAGCATAGTTGATCGTCACGGTCACATTGGGCTCGTCGTCGAAATCGGACACAATCGTTGCCCGGCCGTCTACAGCGACGTTCACGGTCTTCTCTACGAGTCCGGTGACGACGATCCGGACGCGGCTGCCCTCCGGCGCGCCTGCCTTCTTGCCGACGAGAAACGGAAGTGCGCGGAACATCTCGTCGAAGGCGAGTACTGCGCTCGCCGCGTCGGCGGGCGGGGCCAATCCCAGGGTGTCCCGCAGGTCCAGCTCGTGGACCCAGCTGTCGAACACCCGGATCCGCATGAAGCGTCCATAGGTGTCGGGCCCGGCCGGCGTGAACGAATCGGCGTCGAAGTCGTCCTGGCTCATCGCCTGCAGTGCTACGACCCGTCTCGAGGTCGCATCGCTGAAGTCGGCGAGCACGGCCTCCCGACCACGAGCCCGATAGTGCTCCAGCCAGCGCTCGTTCATCGCGCCGATCTCGTTGTGCACGTGCGCGAAGGACTCGACGTCGGTGTCGGTGCTGGGCACCGGGTCCCCCAACAACAGCAGCTCCGTCGTCATGACGTGGGTGACGACATCCCCGATCGACCATCCCGGCAGAATCGAGGGACTGTCCCATTGCTCGGCGGTGAGTACGCCTGCCAGTGCCTCGATGGACCCCCAGACCGAGGCAAGCGCGGCAACCGCCGGTTCTTTAGGCACGACTGTTCGGCTCATGATTGCAGAGCATAAGCGGGCCTCACCTGCGGCCGCGGCCGAACTGCGGGTACCGGCACGTGCACGAGCCCGGGGTCGGCGCCTACAGTTTGTGGGGTGACCACAGACAAAAACCTCCACGCCCAGATCACCGATCTGATCGCGCATGAAAAAGAACTCCGCACCCAGCTGACCGACGGCAAGATCACGCCCGACGAAGAGCACGCCCAGCTCCGCGAGGTCGAGGTACAGCTCGACCAGTGCTGGGACCTGCTCCGACAGCGTGACGCGCTACGGCGGTCCGGCGGCAATCCCGACGACGCCGAGGTGCGGTCCGAGAACGTGGTCGAGGGCTACCTCAACTGACTTGGTAAGTTCTCTCCCGTGCGCCCCCGTAGCTCAGGGGATAGAGCAACCGCCTCCTAAGCGGTAGGTCGCAGGTTCGAATCCTGCCGAGGGCACTTTTGGCGATCGGTGGTGTCAGGGCAACGGCCGCTCGAGGATGTCGTCGTCTTCGTAGGCTCCGCCGATCAGGAATCTCTTGCGTCCGACTTTTCCGAAGCCGTTCTTCTCGTAGAATCGCTGAGCCTTGGTGTTCAGTTCGTTGACCCCGAGCCACACCCCGGCACCCCCTCGCTCGTGAGCCAGCTCCAACGTCTGCGCCATCAGCCGGTGGGCGACTCCGCCCCCATGTGCGCCGGGCAGCACGTAACACTTGCTGAGTTCGACGGTGGGTCGCAGCGTGATCGCTCCCGCGACGTCGGCATCGGTGGGTTCGCCGAAGACAATCATCGTGTATCCGGCGAGATGGTCACCTTCGTCCGCGACGACGATGGCCCGATCCGGAACAGCGAGATACTCCTCGAAACGCGAGCGCGAGAGTTCCGTCGCGATGAAATCGGCCTTCGCGGCGTCGGTCGTCTGAGGTGGGCAGGCGAGCGGAAAAGTGGCTGCTGCGACCGCCGCGAGCGCACATGCGTCCTCAGCGGTCGCCTGACGAATCAACATTCCGCTCACGCTACAAGTTCGTCGTCCCGGCGCAGCACACGGAACTGATCCGCACATTGTGCGACGCACGCACGGCCTCCACGGGGACGACGCTGCGGGCAAAGGCCACGTCTTCGCCAAGACCGAGACCACCGTCGAACCCACCGAGGACGGCGAGGCCGTGAATCTCGTCGCACAGAACCTGGCCGGCTACATCCAGACCAAGAGTGGCCGAACTGTGGCATATGCGCTGATGGTCAACAATGCCGGACGCCTGAACGACTTCGGGCCGGAGATCTCCGCGGTCTTCGAGGACGAGGGCGTCATCTCGAGCATCATCTACGAGACACTCTGAACACACCACCCTGACGCACCCTGACAACGACCCTTGCCATACTTGGACCCGGCCATCGGCGTTCGAGAGGGGTTTCGACATCAAAAGGTTTCTGGCACCGGCGTTGATCTTCATCGGGATCGCGGCGATCACCGCGGCGATCGCGGTTCCACTGTGGTTGGTCCCCAAGCTCAAAGTCGTGCCACTCGACCTCGACATCACCACCGTCGCGCAGTCGCAGCCCGCGGGTCTGACCGACAGCAACGACGTTCCCGCCCGGGTCTTCAACCGCTGCTCGGTCAGCGGCCCACGAGCCGAGGTGTTCGACGCCCATCTCACCCAGCAGCGCCGCACCGTGGTCATCGACCCCTCCGACTCCGGCCAGGTGACCGTGCAGTCGGGGCAGACGGTCCAGATCGACCGCATCCAGGACGGCGACGAGACAATCGAGCCGACCGTCGCTCCTGTCGACGGCAACCGGACCTGCGAGGACGGTGTGCTCACCGGCAGTGTCGACGTGGTCTCCCTCGACCGCGAGACCAGCAAGCCCAACGGCGAGATCAACCGCCTGCACACCATCGAGGCCCCGGAGGGCACCCGGACGATCGATGCCGCGGACAACTTCGTCGAGGCGCCTCGCGAAGGATTCCAGTACAAGTTCGGATTCGACGTCGACAAGTCCGACCAGCTCTACTACGACATCAACTCCCGACAGGACGTTCCTGCGAAGTTCGTCGGTGAAACCGAGATCAACGGTCTGACCGCCTACGAGTTCGTCAGCGAGGTCCCCGAGATCGACCAGACCCTGCTGGAGACACCCAGCGGTCAACCGGGCCTGGGTACCTCCCTCGAGATGCCCGCGAGCTGGTGGGGCATCACCGGGATACCCGCCGACGAGAAGGTCGTGATGGACCGGTTCGCGAAGGCGACGCGGCATGTGTGGGTGGAACCGAAAACCGGGACCGTCCTCAACGGCCGCGAGATCCAGCAGCAGTACTTCAAGTCGCCCGGCTGGGAGGATCCCGATCTGGCCGCGCCCATCCGCGACTTCAGGATGGATGCCTTCAGCGCGACGATGGCCTGGACCGACGCGACGATCAAGCGCCAGTCCGACAAGGCGAGCGGCTACGTCGACCAACTCCGCTGGGGTGGCACGATCATCCCGATCATCATCGGTGTGGTCGGCGGCGTCGCCCTGCTGGCGGGAATCGGACTCCTCGTGTGGCGACGGCCGGAGAATCCCGGCGACCGAGTCGACTGAGCGCGTGCAAACCACCCGGTCTCGTCGGCTTCATACCGATTGCTGGTGACTACACCCGCAGCGCCAACGCCACCACCAGCCGAGTCGACTGGTCTCCCAGATCCAGCCCGGTGAGCTCGCGCACACGACGCAGCCGATAGCGCAACGTATTCGGGTGTACATGGAGGTCGCCGGCAGCAGCCCGCACGTCACCGAATGCGTCGAGGTACGCCCGCACCGACGGCACCAGCGCCGAGTCGTGGGCCAGATCGTGCTCCCGTAGCTGCGCGACCCGCGGATCGATCAGATCGGGGTTGTCGGCGATCAGGCCGACGATCTCGCCGAGCAACACCGGGGTTCGCGACTGTTCGACGGTGCTGACGGCATCGATGTGGGCGCCCTCCCGCAGCGCGGCGTCGAGGACCCGATCCACGTCGCCGCGCAGGCCCGCGACTGCGCCCAGGCCAGCGGGCGAATCGGCGACGACGCCCCGGACCCGTAGACCGAACTGGCGTTTCGCCGCGGCCACGGTCACCCGCGCCCACCGCATCGTCGCTCCGGCGTCAGTGCGGGGAAACAGCACATAGACACGATCGCCCGCGGCCGTCGTCACCGAGTCGGGACGGAAAGCGCTGGCGTGCAAGGTCAGCGCCGGCAGGTATGACCCGGTGAGCACGGCGCCGGCATCAGCTACATCCTGCCCGCCGAAGCCGACGACCGCGACCGGGCCGTCCCCTGGCAGGGCAAGTGCGGATGCAAGATAGGGAATATCGACAACCTCGCCGCGGAGTCCCAACAGGCGCTGCACCTGTTCACCGTGCACCGACGGCACCGCCGCGGAACGCGCAATGATCCGAGCGGCCACCGCGGCAGCGCCGGTGATCACCGGGCCCGCGTCGTCGGACAACTGCTCAGCACCCTGCTGTAACCACAGCGTGCCCAGATACGTTGCAGCGCCCGGCTCCCGGATCCCGATGGCGATCCGTGGCCGCAACCCCAGATCGGCGCGCTCGGCCACCGAGACCACCTCGGCCCGGGATCGCAGGGCGTTGAACACACCCCACTGCCGAAGCCAGTCGAGCATCTCCGGTGGGCCTTCACGTCCGAGGATGGACAACCGGCGCAGCGTGTCCGCCTCCTCGTCAGACCTGCTGTACGCCAGCACATGCGAGTCGGCGTCCTCGATGCTCACCAGACCGCCGGTACGGTCGGCGACCGCTTGCGCAAGCGCGAACAGGTCGCCCGCCGTACCGCTCGCCATCGATTCCGGTGATCCCGTGCGCGACTGCTCCAGGACCCGCCCGACGAGGTTGTAGATGCGCTCCCACCGCGCATGGGGGTCCACCGCCACCACCGCGATGCCTCCGCCCGTCGCCCGTCGCACCAGCTCGACGTCGGGCAGCTTCACCAGGATGGCCGCCGGAGTCCGGGTCCCGAGCGTCGCGAGCCAGGCGATGGCCTGATCTGCATCGACCCCGACCAGCAACGCCAGCTCCGCCGCTCGGGCAGCGCGTCCGACACCGAGCAACAGGTCATCGGCGTCGAGGAGCGCGACGGACGACACCGGCTGGTCCAGCCCGTCCGGGGCTTCGACCAGCGTCACCAGGGTGCCGTCGAGCGCCAGGAGAAGCCGACCGAGAGTCAGCGAACCACTGGTCGAGGTGGGACCGTTCGGTTGCGACATGGCGAGATCATCCTTTGTCCGATCGACACAAGGATAGTGCAACACTTTGTCGGATCAGCCATCGTTTCCTGGTTCGCTCCGGGTTGGAATGGACACATGGACGCCTTCACCACTCCCCCGACCGCCCGGAACGAGCCGGTCCACACCTACGCGCCCGGATCCGCCGAACGGGCCCGCATCACCGCTGAACTCGACAAGCTCACCGCTGCCGATCCGATCGACCTGCCGCACGTCATCGGCGGTGTCCACGCCGCCGGCAGCGGCGAGCGCGTGGCCGTCGTCCAACCGCATGCGCACGCAGAAGTGCTGGGGACGTTCACCAACGGCACCCGCGACGACGCCCGTGCAGCCGTCGCCGCCGCCCGCGGCGCCGCAGAGGACTGGGCCGCCACCTCGTTTGATGATCGTGCCGCGGTGCTGCTGCGTGCAGCGGACCTGCTGTCGGGGCCGTGGCGCGAATCCATGGCAGCGGCCACCATGCTCGGACAGTCGAAGACGGTGCAGCAGGCCGAGATCGACGCACCGTGCGAGCTGGTCGACTTCTGGCGCTTCAACGTCGGATTCGCCCGCGAGATCCTCGCCGAGCAGCCCATCTCCGGTCCAGGAGTGTGGAATCGGCTCGACCACCGGCCTCTGGAAGGTTTCGTCTACGCGATCACGCCGTTCAATTTCACCGCCATCGCCGCGAATCTGCCGACCGCTCCCATGTTGATGGGGAACACCGTCGTCTGGAAGCCGTCACCCACCCAGACCTACGCCGCCTACCTCACCATGAAGCTCCTCGAAGCCGCCGGGATGCCACCCGGGGTGATCAATCTCGTTGCCGGCGACGGGATCGCGGTGTCGGATGTGGTACTGGCCGACACGAACCTCGCCGGGATCCACTTCACCGGCTCGACCGCGACGTTTCAGCACTTGTGGCGAGAGGTCGGCTCGAACATCGACCGGTATCGCACGTATCCGCGACTCGTCGGCGAGACCGGCGGAAAAGACTTTGTGCTGGCCCACACGTCGGCTAATCCTGATGTCCTGCGCACTGCGCTCATCCGCGGAGCATTCGAATACCAGGGCCAGAAGTGCTCGGCCGCCTCACGCGCCTACATCCCGAGGTCGGTCTGGGACAGGATGGGCGACGACTTCCTGCAGGAGACCAACGCACTTGCCTATGGTGACGTGCGCGACCTGAGCAACTTCGGGGGCGCGGTGATCGATCAGCGGGCCTTCGACAAGTCGGCCGCCGCAATCGAGCGCGCGAAATCGGTGCCGACCCTCACGGTCGCGGCCGGTGGGGGTCACGACGATTCGACCGGCTACTTCGTCCAGCCCACTGTCCTGCTGAGCGACGATCCACACGACGAGTCCTTCCGCACCGAGTACTTCGGCCCGATCCTGGCGGTCCACGTCTACCCGGACAACGATTTCGAATCAATGGTGCACGAGGTGGATTCGAGCGCTCGTTACGCACTGACCGGCGCCGTGATCGCCGACGACCGGGCCGCAGTGACCACCGCGATGTCGGGGCTGCGTAACGCCGCAGGAAACTTCTACATCAACGACAAGCCGTCCGGAGCGGTCGTCGGCCAGCAGCCTTTCGGCGGTGCGAGGGCGTCGGGCACCAACGACAAGGCGGGGTCGAGGCAGAACCTCATGCGATGGACCTCCACCCGGACCATCAAAGAGACCTTCGACCCGCCGACGTCCTCGTCCTACCCGCACATGGCAGGTGAATGAGCATGGCTGCCCCCACTGCCGCCGTGGCGCGCAGCGTCATCATGGCCGCCGCCCGCAGCGACCGGGTCAAACGTACGGCCGAGAAGATCACTGTCACCCGGAACGTCGTGCACCGCTTCGTGCCCGGCGAGTCATTCGACGACGTCCTCGGTGCGGGAGCAGGTCTGCTCGCGTCCGGCCGAATGATCAGCATCGACTACCTCGGTGAGGACACCACCGACGAGTCGGCGGCCGATGCGACGGTACAGGCGTACCTGAGGCTCATCGGCATGCTCGGCGACCAGGAGGTGACGACGCAAGGTCACCCGCTAGAGGTTTCGCTGAAGCTGTCGGCACTGGGACGGGCGCTGCCGCGGCACGGCGAGAAGATCGCTCTGGAAAACGCCCACCGGATCACCAGTGCAGCAGCGCAAGCCGGTGTCTGGGTCACCGTCGACGCCGAGGATCACACCACCACGGACGCCACCTTGCGGATCGTGCGCGAGCTGCGCGCCGACTTCCCGGACCTCGGAACCGTGCTGCAGTCCTATCTCCACCGCACCGAGGATGATTGCGCCGAGTTCTCGGGCCCGGGGTCGCGAATCAGGTTGTGCAAGGGGGCATACGCCGAACCGGTCGACGTTGCATTTCAGAGCAAAGCCGACGTTGACGAGTCCTACCTGAGATGCCTGCGAATTCTGATGGGCGGCAAAGGGTATCCGATGGTCGCCAGTCATGACCCGGCGATGATCGAGGCGGCCGAGGCGTTGTCCGAAGCCGCCGGCCGCAGGTCTGACGAGTGGGAACATCAGATGCTCTACGGAATCCGTGATGGCGAGCAGGTCCGCCTCGCGCAGGCCGGCCGTCAGGTCCGCGTCTACGTTCCCTTCGGTTCCCAGTGGTACGGATACTTCATGCGCCGCCTCGCCGAACGCCCGGCCAACCTCACGTTCTTCCTGCGTGCGCTGGTATCTCGGGGATAACCCGCTCCCGAATTCGCGCCACTTGCGCGCGTACGAGCCGGGTGCAACTGGCGCGCACGCGCGCAGGTGGCGCGAATTTCCGGCGAGACCTAGTACCCGATGAAACGATCGGTGTGCACTCGCCACGGCTGCCACCTGAGCTGTGGTTCGGCGCGGATCAGCATCGGCTTGAGAGCTGCCAGCATTGCCGGTGGTCCGGACAGATAATAGTGCGCGCCGGGGCGGGCGACCGAGTCGATCTCCTCCACGCTCACCAGCCCTCCGACGACTGTGATCACCTGGGCGCCGAGCTTCTTCGCGGCATCGAGGACGTCCGCGTACACCAGTCGATCGTCGGTGTTGGCGGCGTAGATCATCGAGACGTGGGACAGATCGCCGCCGGTTTTAGAGGTCAACTCGGCGAGCATGGATCGGAACGGGGTCACGCCGATGCCGCCGGCGATGAAGACGGTGGGGGTCGACGTCTTCCGGGGCAGCGTGAAGTCGCCTCCCACCTCGTCGACGTACAGCTTGGTGGTGGAGCCGTCGATGAGCCTCTTCTTGAAGGCCGAGGGCTCACCGACTGCGGTGAACCCGAAACGCGTCTGTGTTTCCGACGGGGCTCCGGCGAGCGAGAGCACCCTCCGGGTGCCTTGCTTGTCTGGCGTCGGACTCCAGGTGGCAGCCGAGATCTGCGCCCACTGCCCGGGCTGAAAGCGCAGGGGTGGGGTGGCCAGGACCTCGTAGGTGTCCCCACCGATCGGCCGCACCGAATCCACGGTGAGCACGGTACGACGCCACCGCATCCCGACGACGAATGTGAACAGACTGCCGGCGAGCAACGCGATCTCAGGGACGAACGCCAGCGTGAAGTCGGACGTGATCTCGAACGTCTGACCCCAGAACATCAGGACGCCCACCAGCGCCGCGTAGATCACCTTCGGGACCCGCGTCGCCGGAGAGGTGAGAGGTTCGGTCAACATGATCGCCGCCACGAACAGCAGCGGTGTCGACGTGAAGCCCAGATCGAGTGCATCGCTGATCGGGTTGTCGGCGTCGAGCGCGACGACGATGATCGTCAGGACCGAGACCGCGACGAACACTCCGACGAGCCACCACTCGCGCAGTTTCCACACCACCGCAGCACCGATCACGATCATGGCGATCAGCAGCGGTTCAGCGGCAACCCACCAGACCGGATACTCGAACGGTCCGATGGAGAGGTAGGCGAGGAGATAGCTGATCACCGCTCCCGCGACCGCAGGGTTCACGATGTGACGCCGCCGCACGGCGAGGACATACTTCGAGGCACTTGCGATCGCGGCGGCCAGCACGAGTCCCCACGCCGCGTCGGAATCGGTGACGCCCGGGAAGATGAAGAACAGGATGAGGGCAGTGATCAGCCACGATTCGCTGCCCGGCGGCACCCGCACGACAGCGGCACACGCGTAGGTGACGATGCCGCAGACGACGACCAGAATGGCCAGTGATCCCAGCAACTGTGTTGCGGTGTAGGCGAAGTCGGTGTCCGAGGCCGCGACGGCCAGTGAGTACACGGCCAGGACCACCAATGCCAGCAACACGAAGCGGTACATCGAGATCCGGTCGATGAGTCGGACGAACTTCATAGAAAGAGCTCCAGTTCTCGAGCGTGTGAATGCTCCACGCTGCCGTTTGCCCGAACCACCACGTAGTCGAAGCGATAGTCCCGTAGCAGGTTCCGCGGAGGACAGAAGAACAGTGCGGTCGACAGACCGTCGGCCGTCATGGTGTCGTCGGCGACGACCCAGGTGGCGAGCACCTCTCGCGTGGGTCTGCTACTCCGCGGGTCCACGATGTGGTGCCAATCGGCCCACGCGCGCCGATTGCTCGCCGAACCGCAGATCGCGTTGTTCTCGATCACCACGGTGCCGATGGCCTTCGTGGGATCGGTCGGGTGTTCGAGGGCGATGCGGTGCGGCGCGGCACCGGCCCTGATGTCACCGCTGCCGTTGACGAGGAACTCGTCGAACCCGGCCTCGGCGACGATGTGCGAGACCCGGTCGACGGCAAATCCCTTCCCACTCGCGCCGACATCGATCAGCGCTGGTCGCTTCGTTCGCAGCGTCCCCTGCCAGCCGGCGATGACGTCATCCCAGGCAGGTACCGCCGCGACCGTGTCCGCGGGCCGCAGCGCGTACCCGGCCCCGTACCCGGCATCGTCCAACGTCTGTCCCACCATCGGAGTCACGAGCCCGTTCGTGACCTCATAGAGGCGCCGCTGCAGGTCGAGCATCCGCTGATCGGATTCTGCGATCGGGTACTCCCCCGCGGCGCGGGAGATCTCGGCCACCATCGAATCCGAACGGAACCTCGACCACACCTGGTCGATGCGGCCCAGTTCGACGGCGATCTGCGTGCGAAGCGCCTCGGACATCGGCTGGGGCACTGTGATGTCCCAATCCGTTCCGAGAGCGCTGAACTCCCACACAGACGCTGCCGTCGACCCGCTGATCACGCCTGGGCTTCGCTCTTGATCTGGTCGATCGCGTTGTTGAAACCACCCGAGGTCAGGGACGAGCCGGAGACCTTGCTGACGTCGAGCTCATCGATGCTCTTGCCGACGACGAGGGAGTCGATACCGCTGGCGAACTTCGCCTGGAACTCGGCCGAGGTGCCCTTGGTCTGGCTGGTGTCGAGGGTGAGCGCGGTGATCACCGAGTTCGACAGGGTGACGGTGACACCGACCGACTGCTCACCACCGGGTGAGTTGTAGGTGCCGGTTGCCGAGTACTCACCGTCGGCGTAGGGAGAGCTCGATTCACCCTGTGCCGCTGTCGATTCCGCGGCGGTCGAACCGGTCGCAGTGGATGTCGCCGCTGCCGTCGTGGTCGACGCAGAGGTGCTCCCTCCGTCGTCGCCGCAGGCGGCTATCGCGGCGCCGGTTGCGGCGATCACCGCAGCCACCTTGCCCGCGTTGACAATTCGGCTTTTTGGAGTTGAAGTGATGGTCGAAGTCATGGTGTCCATAGTGCCCGCCTAGAGTCGACCGCGGTCCGTTTGGCGGGACTTTGACAGGAATCTCTCAGAACTCAGCCAGCTTTAAGCGTGGCCATGTTAGGGCGCTCAGCTGGCCTTTCCCCACTGTCACTCAGGCCTGCGCCTCGGCTACAGCCCTGATAGGTGGACTAACGACCGGCCGCTTCGATCCGAGCGGCCACCGCATCGACGAACACCGTCGAGATGTCGGCTGCCGACTCGGCGATGTAGCTGGTCCCCCCGGTGGCATCTGCGATCTGCTTCAGCGAGTCGGCGTCAGCGTCCTCGGTGATCCCGATGGTCAGGATCAACACGGGCCGGGCCGGGTCCTCGAGCGCCTTGAGCTCGGCCAACAGCCCCTGCAGACTGATGGAGTTGTCGTCCTCGTTCTGACCGTCGGTCAAGAGGATGACACTGTTCGAGAAGTTGGGGTCGTAGCTGTCCTGCACCTCTTTGAACGCTGCCAGCGTGGTGTCGTAGAGCCCGGTCGCGCCGCCGAGGCGGTCCGGCAAGGTGACGATCTGCGACTCCAGGTACTGACGGTGCGTCTGTCCGTCCGCGTCGACGGTGTCGAGGCGTTCGATGGGCGCGATCGGGAGCCAGTCCTGTCCCTGGCCGCCCATGTTGATCGAGAACAGCCACGCGCCCAGTGCGGTGTTGTTCGGGAACAGCGTCAGTCCGTTCTGGCTTGCCTCGACAAGCATTTCCGCCCGCGTGGAGTCCCCCGCACGTTCCTCCATCGACCCCGAGGCATCCTCGACGACGAGGCTGCGGATCGGCACCCCGAGTACCGCCCACTGCCGCAGCGCCTTGTCCTCCTGGGCCGGATCCTTGAGGGTCAGCACGGTCACCTGACCGACCCCGCCCTCGGGGCCGGGTTCATCCACCGACGTACGAAAACCGCTCGCGGTCAGGGCTTCTGCGCCTTGATCGGACGCGATCTGCTCGACGAGCTTCGCTCCGGCCTTCGCGATGGTGTCCTTGCGAGCTGCGGACGCGGTGTTGAGCATCGGATAATCCAGGATCATGGTCCCGTCCGCCGGAACCGAGGGCGTCAGACCGCTCTCCGGATTCGCGCGCTGGAACTCGATGAAATGCTGTTCACTGACGACGGTCGGGGAATCACTTCCTGCTGAGACTGCGAGCCGGTCGCCGTCGGAGTCGCCGCCGACGCGCGCGTTGCCCTGCTGCAGCGCCAGCAGCGTCATCGCATCGGTGAATTCCTTGCGCGTGATCGCTCCGTCCTGCTCGGCGGCCAGCGCACCGACGATCGGGGCGTCTCCGGTGCTCGAGTCGATCGGATTGCCGAGCCGCAGACCCGGCAGCGTCATGACGTCGACCCAGTTCTCCAGCGGTGCAACATCTTTGCCCGCAACAACCACAGGGCTCGCAGCCACCGAATCGGCGATGATGTCGGGTGACGCGCGAACCTGGTCGGTGACCTTGCGTGCCCTTGTCTGAGAGTCCGCGATCCACAGATCCGGGGCTTGATCGCCCTTGGTCAACTGCCCCGCCACGTTCGCGCCGCTGACCGCGGTCACGGTGAAGTCGTAGCAGGAACCGCTCGACGCCTCGGCGGCCACCGGTTTGAGGGTGCCGGCCATCGACGGGTCGGCGATCACCGCGACCGCCTCCCGGGACTCGCAGTCGGTCCCCGACCCGTCCCACACAGTGCGCCACAAGATCAGTCCCGCCACCAACCCCGCGACCAGCACCAGAGCGATCAGGGCCCACCGTCCCCCACTCCCCCGCCCGCCGTCGCGATGTCCGCTGAATCCGAACTCATCCTCGGCGCCGCTGTCGACTCCGTGTCGACCCATCCCTCACCACCTTGTTTCGAGGTTCGCCGGATTCTATACACACCGGCGACGGCGGTGAGGTCAGGCGTAGAGGTCGTGGAACTTCTGCAGTGAGGTGCGGATGTCGCCCTTGACGACCTTCGCGGCCGCCCGGCCGGCGAGCCCGATCATCGGCAGGCCTCCGAGTTCGAGCTCGAAGGTGAGGTCGGCGCCGTCACCATCGGGTGCGACCTCGAGGATCAGGGTGACCTTCACACCGCCCTTACCGTCTCCCTTGAGGCTCACGCGACGGGGCGGGTCGTATTCGTCGACGACCCAGTTGAACCGCACCCGGGTGCCCTTGGCCGCGACGACCGACGACACCTCGGTGCCCTTGCCGATCTCCCCCGGCCCCGGGAGTTCGCTACGCCACCCGTCGTGAATGACGAGCCATTCACCGAATCGGGACAGGTCCAACGCGTGCTCCCACGCCTGTGCCGGCGTCAATCCCACCTTGATCGAATCTTTGACCTTTGCCATGCCGCTGACGTTAGCGTCCGAACTACCGCAGTGGTGCGAGCGGCCGCCCGTGTCCACTCAGACCGGGCAGCTGTCCGGCGCCGGCTCGTCTGCGAAACGGTCGGAGATCCAGTCGACAGCGGTACCCGTGACCCCGAGGTTGGTGTGTCCGCCGTCGGGTTTGCGGACGACCTCGACGACGTCGCCCGCCGCGCAGGCACGCTGCACCGCCGCTGCGGTCCAGGCGGGCAAGATGATGGTGTCCTGGTCTCCGTACGCGACGAACAACGGACCATCCGCTCGGCGAGCGGGTAGCGCATCACTCTGCAAGATCTCGCGGATCGTGTCGGCTGCATCCTGATCGGCGATCGCAGCGTCACCGGGCGCAATCGACATGGCGGCGCTGAAGCGATCTGCTGTCGACGTCGGACCGCACGAGGTGAACACATCCGCGCCTGCGGCGAGACCGCCACGCATGTAGTCGCCGGGGTCGAGATCGGGATACACCTCACGAAGCCCCGCCACCAGGTTCGGGATGAAGATCTTCTGGGCATCGGTGTACTTGGTGTCGACCCCGGCTTCGGTGATCGGTGAGACGTCCGCAGCCGGCGCCAGCGCAGCGGCACCCACGAACTCGAGTCCCTGGCCATAATCGCCTGCCGCCTCCGCAGATGCCCAGGCGGCCTGCCCGCCCTGCGATGCCCCGATGGCTGCCCAGCGATCGGAGGTGTCGGGGACGACGTTCCGGGCAGCGCGCACCGCATCGATCATGTTGAACGCGACAGTTCTCGGCTCGAGATATGGATGCTGCCTGGGGTTGCTCACCGCGGTCCCGAGCCCCTGGTAATCGCTGGCAGCGACGACGAATCCGCGATTGAGCAAGCGGGTGACGTTGCCGGCTTCGCCGAGGAGGTCGGGGTAGTCGGACGGTCCACAGCTCGGATCGGTGCCCGTGGTGCCGTGGCCCAGGGCGACGATCGGCCAGCCGCCGGGCGGTGGGACGCCATCGGGAACCGCGATCACCCCGGAGACCTCCGTGCCGAAACCGCCCCCGTACCCGGCGGTGGATCGGTAGATCACCCGGGTCAACGTACCGGCGGCCCCGAGTTCGGGACTGGCCTCGAACGACTCCTGCGTGACGATGTCGCCACGCTCTGCCGGCGACGGCGCCGGAGGCAGCGATGACGACGGCGTCCGGGACGACGAGGCCGGCGACGCACTCGGCGACGACGACAGCGCTAGGCCGTCGTCGTCGCCGGTGGTACACGCGGTGATCGCGAGCAGTGCGACTGCCGGCGCGATCAGCGCTGTGGTCAGCTTCTTGATCGGGTGCCTATCAGTGCTGCTGGCCCGGGTTCCTCTTGTCGTCCCGAGCGAACTTCTTCGCGGCGTCCGCACCCTTGCGAACCTGCCCGGCGTATTTGCCCTTCGTGGCTTTGTTCACCGCGTCGGCGCCCTGGTCGATGATCTTGGTGTTCTTGCTCAACGTCGACTTGCCCTTGTTGATCAGGCCTTTGAGATCCACGGGATCCTCCTTCTGGTCTAACCGTCCGAACGCGCTGTTTCGACGGTGTCTTTCGGTGAAGATCGGGAGTCCAGCCTACTCGACCAACTCGCGATGACCGGGTTGAGCCGCCAGAGCAACTCCACGGCGGCAATGCCGATCGCCGAGGCGATCAAGGCCACGCTCGTCTTGGCCCAGTCGGTGGGGTCGAGCTTGAACAGGTCCTGGGTGAGCGGCAGGCTGAAGATCAGCACGTAAGCCAGCGCCGACCCCGAGATCAACAGGACCTTCCACCAGTTGTACGGCCGGGCGACCACTGCCAGCACCCACAGAGAGATGGAGATGAGGGTGATCAGCGCGGTGGTCGCGGCCTGCATCTGATCGGGTGTCATGTCGATCGAGTCCTTGCTGCCCAGCTCCACGCCGCCGCCACCCGGATAGACGATCGCGTACGCGACGAAGGTGCAGACCGCGACCACGATCCCGGACGGGATCGCCAACCGCAGCACCCGGCCGACGAAGCCGGTGCGCGCACGTTCGTTGTTGGGTGCGAGCGAGAGGATGAAGGCCGGGATCCCGATCGTGAACCACGCCGAGATGGTGACGTGAATGGGCTGGAACGGGTACGAGATCGGGGTGAACCCGAAGATCTTGCCTGCCACCCCGGCGATCCCGATCATCAGCGCGAGCAGCACCGCGTAGACGGTCTTGGTGAGGAACAGGTTGGAGACGCGTTCGATGTTGCCGATCACCCGGCGGCCCTCGCCGACCACATACGGCAGGGTGGAAAAACGGTTGTCGAGCAGGACGATCTGCGCCACCGACCGGCTCGCCGAGCTGCCCGACCCCATCGCGACACCGATGTCGGCATCTTTGAGGGCCAGGACGTCGTTGACGCCGTCACCGGTCATCGCCACCGTGTTTCCGCGGGACTGCAAAGCCCCCACCATCGCCCGCTTCTGGTCCGGGCGCACCCGACCGAAGGTGGTGTGGCTCTCGAGGACGTCGGCGAGTGGGTCCCGCTCGCTCGGCAGGTTGCGGGCATCGACGGCTTCGTCGACGGTACCGAGCCCCAGTGAACCCGCCACCGCCCCCACCGACACTGCGTTGTCACCTGAGATCACCTTGACCCTGACGTGCTGCGAGGCAAAGTAATCCAGGGTTTCGCGGGCATCCGAGCGGACGCGCTGCTCCAGGGCGATCAATGCGCGCGCGGTGACGGATCCGGGGGCGCCGAGGCCGGCGGCCTCGGAGTCGACCGGCACGTCCGTCGAGGCGAGCAGGAGCACCCGCAGTCCACCCGAGCCGAGTTCGCTTGCCTGCGCAGCGGTGTCCCCGTCGGGGTCGAGCAACATATCGGGCGCACCGAGCAGCCAGTTGCCGCGATCCTCACCGGACTCGGTGTCGGAGAAGGAGATCCCGCTCCACTTCTTCGCCGAGGTGAACGGCGCGATGTGGGTCGAGGTCCACTTCGGCGCCTCGGGAAAGGCCTCCGCCATCGCCTGCACGCTGGCGTTCGGACGCGGGTCATGCGCCGCCAGAGCTGCCAGCGCCTGTTGAAGGTCTTCCTGCTCGCCCTGCACCGCAACGAGTTCCGACAGTCGCATGCCGTTCTCGGTCAGCGTTCCGGTCTTGTCTGCACAGACGACGTTCACACGGGCCAGACCTTCGATGGCGGGCAGTTCGTTGACCAGGCACTGCCGCCGGCCCAGTCGGACGACCCCGACGGCGAAGGCGATGGTCGTCATCAGCACCAGCCCTTCGGGGACCATCGGCACCAGCGCCGCCACCATTCCGAGCAACGAGGCCTTGATGCCGTTGTCGCTGATGAACAGCTGGTTGACGATCGTCAGGAGTCCGGCCGGGATCAGCAACCAGGTGATGATCTTCAGGATCTTGTCGATGCCGCTGCGCAATTCGGAGTCGACGAGCGTGAACTTGCTTGCCTCCTCGGCGAGTTGGGCCGCGTAGGCGTCCCGGCCGACCTTGGTGGCCCGATAGGCACCCGACCCCGATACGACGAAGCTGCCCGACATGATGTGGTCACCCGGCGCCTTGTCGACCGCGTCGGCCTCTCCGGTGAGCAACGATTCATCGATGTCGAGGGACGCCGATTCGACGGTGTCACCGTCGACGACGATCTGGTCGCCCGGGCCCAACTCGATGATGTCATCGAGGACGACCTCGCCGGGCGCGATCTCCGTGGCGACACCGTCGCGGCGCACCATCGGCCGGGTCTGGCCGACGATCGCCAGGGCGTCGAGAGTCTTCTTCGCCCGGATCTCCTGGATGATGCCGATACCGCTGTTCGCGATGATCAGCAGCCCGAAGGCGCCGTTGATGATCGAGCCGGTGCTCATCACGATGATGAACAGCACGCCGAGGATGGCGTTGATGCGGGTGAACACGTTGGCGCGGACGATCTGGCCGATCGTCCGTCCCGAGCGGTCCGGCAGCACGTTCACCTGACCGGCAGCGACCCGCTCCGCGACCTGGGCCTTGGTGAGCCCGGTGGCGACGTGCGCCTCGTCGATGGCGGTCATGCGGCGACCTCCCACCAGGACTGGCTGTCGAATCCGTGTCCCGTGCGTGAGCTGACGTCGAAGTGGGCTCCCGGCATCGGTGTGATCAGCGGGATCTGATGCGCCTGGGCGGCGGGCAGCAGTCGCTGAACCGGATCGGCCCACTCGTGCAGGGCGAGATTGAAGGTGGCCCAGTGGATCGGCAGCAGAAGCGATTCGGAGAGCTTGTCGCCGTTGAGCATCCGATACACCTCGACCGCCTCCTCCGGGTTGAGGTGGATGTCGGGCCAGAGCCGGTCGTACGCGCCGATCGCGATCAGGCTCAGGCCGAACGGTCCGTACTCGGCACCGACCTGTTCGAAGGCGTCGGTGATACCGGTGTCGCCGGAGAAGAAGAAGTTGTTGTTCGGGCCCGCGACGGCCCAACTCGCCCATTGGGTGGTGTTGCGCTGCAGACCGCGACCGGAGAAGTGCCGGGCCGGGCAGCAGTTGAACGTGAGATCGCCGATCGTGATCGATTCACCCCAATCGGCCTCGCGGATACGCTCCGGGCCGATTCCCCAGTACTCGAGGTGGGCCCCGACCCCGATCGGCGTCACGAACATCGCCTCCGGATGCAGAACCGCGAGTTTGCGGACAGTCGCGGTGTCGAGGTGGTCGTAGTGGTCGTGGCTGATCAGGATGACGTCGAGCGAGGGCAACTCGGTGAGCGAGTGCGGCACCGGATGCATGCGGGCCGGCCCGACGATGCTCGATGGTGAGCAGCGTTTGCTCCATACGGGGTCGGTCAGGATTCGGTGA
Source organism: Williamsia soli (assembly GCF_017377795.1). Classification (GTDB taxonomy): domain Bacteria; phylum Actinomycetota; class Actinomycetes; order Mycobacteriales; family Mycobacteriaceae; genus Williamsia; species Williamsia soli. The sequence continues at coordinate 49,743 of NZ_JAFRDR010000009.1, forward strand.
CCGTCGAGTTCCACGAGGACCGAGGCATGACCCATCCATGTCGCGGCGAGGTCAGCGGCCTCCAGCGGCAGAGGCGTGACGTCGAACTGCAGGTGCTTCGAGGGTTTGCCGATGTCGCCGCGGCGCAGCATCGCCAGCGCCGCCGCCCGGTCACCTTCGACGGGGGTCGGAGGTTCGACGTTGGCGAACGTGCCGCCTTTCTGGCGCGGCGAGGCGCTGATGTGCGAGAGGACAAGGTCTTTGGGCGCCCCCATTGCCCGATAGACCTCACCCCCGGCGGTGACACCGGCCGCGGCAAGCGCGACTCCGGCGGTGGCGGCACTGGTCAGGAGCCTGGGACCGGTCATGAGATTCGGAAGACGCACCACGCAGGACACACTACCGGCCAGGTCCACCGGACATCCGGCTCGAACCACCCGCACCGTCGATCTTCTTGCTGCCGTCTGGACACCGGGAATAACTCGGCGTACATCTGGCTTTTATAAAACATAGTCAGCCAACAGGAGGCAGTCATGAGTCAGATAGTCGACGCGGTCATCGTCGGAGCGGTACGCACTCCGATCGGTAAGGGGAAGGCCGGACACGCAGCCGAAGGCGGAGCTGGACCAAGAGTGGGGGCCGGTGGTCTCAATGGCGTGCATCCGGTGGATATGTTGGCCCACAGCCTCAAGGCACTCGTGGAACAGACGGGCATCGATCCCGTTCTGGTCGACGACGTCATCACCGGCAACGTCACCCAGGCCGATGAACAGGGTCAGAACATCAGCCGCAATGCGGTACTGGCCGCCGGTTTCCCCGAGTCGGTGCCTGCGACCACGGTTAATCGGCAGTGCGGATCGAGCCAGCAGGCGATTTCGTTCGCCGCCCAGGCGGTGATGTCGGGCGTCCAGGACGTCGTGATCGCTGCAGGTGTCGAGTCGATGAGCAGGGTTCCGATGATGTCGGATGTCCGTCCGGGCTCCAACCCGTTCGGCGAAGCGCTGCTGCAGCGCTATCCCGAGGGCTTCATCCCACAGGGTTACAGCGCCGAGCTGATCGCAGCGGACTGGGGATTCTCCCGCACCGAACTCGACGAGTTCGCCATCTCGAGCCATGACAGGGCTACAGCGGCGACCAAGGCGGGCCGGTTCGACAACGAGATCGTGCCACTGGCGGGTCTGACCGCCGACGAGATGATCCGTCCGGGCGGGACCATCGAGAAGCTGGCCGCCCTCAAGCCTGCCTTCTACAACCCGGCGATGAAGGAGCGGTTCCCGCAGATCGACTGGCGGATCACCGCAGCGAACTCGAGTCCGCTCTCCGACGGTAGTGCCGCAGTGCTGATCATGAGCAGCGCCAAGGCCAAGGAACTCGGCCTGAAGCCGCTCGCCCGGCTGCACAGCTTCTCTGTCGTGGGCTCCGACCCGATCTACATGCTGACCGGCGTCATCCCAGCGACCCAGAAGGTGCTGCAGCGGGCCGGTCTGTCGATCTCCGACATCGACCTGTTCGAGGTCAACGAGGCCTTCTCCCCCGTCGTGCTGGCCTGGGCCAAGGACACCGGAGCGGACCTGGCGAAGACCAATGTCAACGGCGGCGCCATCGCACTGGGCCATCCGCTCGGGGCGAGTGGAGCGCGCATCATGACCACCCTGGTCAATGCGCTCGAGCAGACCGGTGGACGCTACGGCCTGCAGACGATGTGTGAGGCGGGCGGACTCGCCAACGCCACCATCATCGAGCGGCTGTAACTTTTGCCGCACACGGCCATTACCCTGGGGCGGTGGCAGATGAGCTGGTGTTGGCACTCGACCTGGGTGGGACGAAAGTGGAAGCCGCGCTGGTCGACCCGGACGGAGTGGTGCTTGCCCCTTCCCGAAGCCGGGCGCCGACGGGCGGTGACTCCTCGCCCGCCGACCTGGACTCCGCCGTCCTGGCCGTGGTCGATCACGCCCTGGACCATGCCCCCGCGAGTGCAACGATCATCGGTGCCGGGATCGCCGCGGCCGGGCCGGTCGATGAACGAGCGGGAACACTCTCCCCCATCAACATCCCGCAGTGGCGCGACTACCCGTTGCGCACCTTGATCACTGAACACCTTCGAGACACCCTGAGCGACATACCTGTCAGGTTTCATCGCGACGGCGTGGCCATCGTGCTGGCTGCCCATTGGCTGGGAAATGCGGCCGGGACCAGCAACCTGTTGGGAATGGTGATCTCCACCGGCATCGGCGGCGGCTTCATCTCGGGCGGTCGCGTCCTCGCAGGCAATTCCGGACACATCGGCCAGATCCAGGTATCCGGCTTTACGGGCGAACTCAGCATCGGCAGCCGAACCACCCTCGAATCCGTTGCCTCCGGTCCACATACAGTGGCCTGGGCACAAGCGCAGGGGTGGACCGGACACAGCGGAGAAGACCTCGCCCGGTCCTATCGCAACGGTGATCCGATCGCCCGCCGCGCCGTCGTCCGGGTGTCAGAGGCGGTAGGTCAGGCGATCTGCAGCGCCTGCGCGCTGGTCGAGACCGACGTGGTTGCCATCGGCGGCGGATTCTCGCAGGTCACAACAGATCTGGTGCCGATGATCGGGCAGGTCGTCAGAAGTCATCCTCTCGACTATGTGTCGCGAGTACAGGTCGTCGATGCCGGACTACCGGAGACCGCGCCGCTCACCGGCGCGGCTGCCCTGGTCTATCGGCGAAGTCAGGTGGGACTGACGGCCTGACGCCGCCCTCAGCTCGAACGCAGGTCGCCCAGCGCGTTCCAGGTCTCGCGACACGGCCATTCCGATGGGCCGACCAATGCCCACGGTAATTTTGTGAGGGGGCATCCGCCCCCGGATTTGGGCGCGGCCCTCAGCCCGCCAGCGACCGACTGATCACGAGCCGCTGGATCTGGTTGGTGCCCTCGAAGATCTGGGTGATCTTTGCTTCGCGCATGAGCCGCTCGACCCGGAAGTCCTTGGTGTAGCCGTAGCCACCGAAGACCTGGACCGCGTCGGTGGTGACCTTCATCGCGGCGTCGGTGGCGACCAGCTTCGCCACCGATGCATTGCGGGAGTACGGCAGGCCGGCATCACGACGGCGCGCGGCATCGAGGTACGTCGCCCGCGCCGAGTCGACGGCGGCGGCCATGTCCGCGAGGAGGAAGCCGAGTCCCTGGTGATCGATGATCTTCTTGCCGAAGGTCTTTCGCTCTTTCGCGTAGGCAACCGCTTCGTCGAGTGCGGCCTGCGCGATACCGACCGCCACCGCGGCGATGCCGAGGCGTCCGGAATCGAGTGCGCTGAAGGCGATCTGCAGTCCCTGACCATCGGCGCCGATACGACGCTCCTCGGGTATGAACGCACCGTCGTAGTGCGCGGAGGTCGTCGGGACCGCGGCCAAGCCCATCTTTTCTTCCGGCTTGCCGAAGGTCAGACCTTCGGTGTCACCGGGAACCAGGAAACAGGAAATGCCTTTGGATCCTTCACCTGTGCGCGCGAACAGGTTGTAGAAGTCTGCGACGCCACCGTGGGTGATCCAGGCCTTGGCTCCGGTCACCCGGTACCCACCGTCGGTGGCCTCCGCTTTGCAGTTCAGGGCCGCGGCGTCGGAACCGGCCTGCGGCTCCGACAGGCTGTACGCACCGATCTTCTCACCACCGAGCATCTCCGGAAGCCAGCGCTGCTTCTGCTCGTCGGTGCCGAACATCATCAGCGGATGGCACGAGAGGCTGTGCACGCTCACCGCCACCGCCACCGCGGCCCAGCGCGCGGCGAGCTCTTCGAGGACCTGCAAGTACACCTCATACGGCTGACCTCCGCCGCCCCACTCCTCGGGATACGGGAGGCTGAGCAGCCCGGTCTGACCAAGTACCGCGAAGGCCTCATCCGGGTACTTCTCGGCCTTCTCGTACTCGTCGACGATGGGCGCCAAGGTCTTGTCGGCGACATCGCTCGCCAATTGGACCAGGTCACGGGCCTCTTCGGTGGGTAGCAGCCGGTTGACGGACATCGCGATCTCCCTCGGTCATCACCGCGCGACAGTACTGGCACGCGAGCTTCAGTACTCATAACAGTACTGGATGGCGTCAAGCAGTACTATCGAGCCATGGTCCCGACCACCGCCCCAGGAGTTCATGCCACTGCGCGCCGGGCCGAATTGTTCGACTCACTCGTCCAGCTCTTCCTGTTCGAGGGGTTCGCGCACCTGACTCTCGACGAGATCGCCGCCCGGCTGCGCTGCTCGAAATCGACGCTCTACACCCTGGCGGGCAGCAAAGGAGACCTCGTCCAAGCGGTTACCGTGCACTTCTTTCGGGCTGCGACTGCCGAGGTCGAGGGGGCGGTGGCAACCGCAGATGGAACCCGCGCCCGGCTCACGGCGTATTTGACGGCGGTGGGAGTCGCTCTGGCCCCGGCATCCGAACAGTTCATGGACGACCTTGCCGCCTATCCACCGGCCCGAGACGTGTACGAGCACAACACCCGGGCCGCAGCCGAGCGGGTACGCGATCTCATCACCGAGGGCGCTGCGGCCGGTGACGTCCGCGACCTCCACGCCGCTTTCGTCGCCGACGTCGCCGCCGCGGTCATGGTGCGCATCCAACAACGCAGCATCAAAGATGCTGTAGGACTCGACGACTCACAGGCCTACCTCGAACTCGCAGAGCTGCTGACCACGGGGATCGGAGCACTGCCGACGAACTCGTGACGCGCAACCGTCAAGGCTGCCAGCACCACGCCGCACACCACCCCGACGGCAGTGTCGGCCACTCGGTCGACCGCGACGTCGGCGGTCAGGCCCGCACCGAGTCCGGTGAGCAGCAGAGCCATCGGGGTCACCGCCAGAGAACACAGTGCGTAGTTGACGGTGGCCAGGATCTCGGCGGCCACCTGCAGCACCACGATGAGCGCCACGGCACCCCAGTAGCCCAGCGGCAACGCCAGCAACCCGATCGCCAGCGCAGCACCGACGACGTTCCCGAGCAGCCGCTGCACTCCACGGTGCACGGTGGCGTGATAATCAACGCCCTGCAGACTCGCGAGCGCACCCATGGCAGCCCACATCGGGTGTTGCAGGCCGGCGGCCACGGCGATGCCGGCCGCGATCGCGCACGCGGCAACGATTCGCGCCGACCGCATGAGCAGCCGCCGGTTGACGGCCCCGCGCAGATCAGCGAGGACATGCGCGCGTTCGGCGATCCGGTGCCGGTCGTCGCTGCGGAGCGCATCTCTCGCCCACGGGGCGAGGGATGCTGCGATCCCCACACACGCCCCGATGATCGCAGCGACGAGGAGACGTCCGACGTCGCCCACCGTCGTCGCGAACCCTGCCGCGCCCGCTGCGGCGAAGATCAGCACCACCGCTCCCGGGCCCATCAGCCGCAGCGCTGACACGAGCAGTGCGGCCAACCCGGCAGCCGAAGAGATCGCGACGATCTGCACGACGATCGACGATCCCGACGCACCCAGGATCGCTCCGAAGCCGACATAGAGCACCACTGCCCCGCCGACGACCAGCAACCTCGGGAGCCGCACGCGATATGGATCAGCCCGGCAAAATGCCGAGGTCAGCGACCCCAAAGCGGCGAATCCGGCGAGATCTCGATGACCGAGGAGGCCACCCACGACCAGGACGAGACCAACCGCGACACCCACGCGAACCGCGGGCGCGATCGCAGTATTGCCGCGGTTCACCGTCACCGCGGCGCTCCACCAGGTGCGCGGCGAGCAGAGATGACGCAGCGCAGAACCGCTCCGGCGGGCCTGTGATGACAGGACGTTGGTCGTGGACGCGGGGATCTTGAACACCGAAGTATTTTATCACTATTTTACTAGTGAACTAAATATGGAGGTGACGGTTACGATGTGCCGGTGACCTCAGACAGCGCGCCGAACGACATCGTCGAACGGATCGGACGCGAGTGGGCAGAGGCCTACCCCGACCTCGACACGACGCCCGTCGAGGTACTCGGCCGCATCAATCGGATCGCGTCTGCGCTGACGCACTCCCTCGACCGCGACCTCGAGGCGCATTCCATCGGCCGCTCGGAGTTCGACGTGCTCGGCGCCCTCGCCAGGGCGCAGCGTCCACTTCGCGCCAGCGAGGTGGTCTCGACGACGATGCTCAGTGGCGCCTCGATCACCAAGCTGACCGAACGCCTGTCGGACATCGGTCTGGTGCGCAGACGCAGATCGGACCGGGACGGTCGAGTGGTGCTGCTCGAGCTCACCGACGCCGGCCGCGAACTCGTCGACACCCAGTTTCCCCGCCGACTCGCTCGCGACACCAAGATCCTCGAATCATTGAGCCCACAGGAGCGGGTGGCGCTGATCACGTTGCTGCGCAAGGTATCGCAAGCCCTACCCGAGTAGGTCAGCTCGGCGCCGAGGACGCGGCGACCGTCACTCGCCGAGGTGAGCTCGGCAAGGCGACTCGAGAGCACCGAGTCGCCGATCCCACCGACCCCCGCCCGCAACTCGACGAAGCCCGCCGGCCCATGCATCAACGTTCCGAGCAGGACTCCGTTCCAGCGCTTGCCGAGAAACGCGAAGGCCTCGTGCAACGCGCCATCACAAGCGTGCGGCTGGTGATCGCTCTGACGCTTCGCCAGCATTTGTCGTAGGTCGACCTGCAGGTGCGAGATGATCTGCCTCACAGCATGATTCGACGATTGGGCCGAAGTGATCCTTTACCGGTGTTCGGCTCATGAACTCCGCGGTGTGTCCGGCTTTCAGCTGGGTTCGCCGCAACCCGAACTGATACTATATTCAGATTCATCTCGACAGGCGCTGGTCCGACGCCCGCATCTGCGACGTTGAACTGGCAACACCGGCGGCGCGAGGGTACTGAGGTCGTGGCCGATCGAACCCGAGATGAACGAGGTCAAGGCGATGGCGATGCGGGCCAAGGGGCAGCGTACCGAGGCCGCCCTGCAAGACGCGGCGCGTGAGGTCTTCGCGACCAAAGGCTATTTCCGAGCGAAGATCTCGGACATCACCGAGGCCGCGGGACGCTCGGCCGGATCGTTCTACAACTATTACGACAGCAAAGAGCAACTCCTCGAGTCGTTGCTGGACCTGTTCTCGGCCGAAGTTCTCGCCCTCAGTGTGCAGGCGAAAACCGCCGACCCCTACTCCACCATCCGGACGGCGGTCGCCGCCTACTTTGCCGCGTATCGCAAATATCTGCCGGAACTCGTTGGCGTCTTTCACTTGTCGATGACCAACGAGGCGTTCGCCCGGCGCTGGCGCGAAAACCGCGCTGTCGGCTTCCGCAGCATCATCGCCGGTGTCGCGCAACTCGAAAAGGCGGGCCACAAGGTCGATCTGGACCACGATGCGCTGGCGTCGGCGCTGATCTCGATGCTCGATTCCTACTGCTGGACGTCGATGGTCGCCGGCGGCGAGTTGGCAGGCGATCGGATCGAAGACGAGACGGCCATCGAGACCATCGCCAACATCTGGTACCGAGCGGTCTTCGCAGCCAAGCCCTGACCCCGACTGTGGCCTGCTGGGCTGCACTCACCTCGTATCGGACCCCCAAGGGTGCAGTTCGGCGTTCACCCCGCAGATGCGGCAACCAAGCGGTCCAGGAACTCTCGCTGCCCTTTGTTGAGCTTGACGCGAGCGGTGTCGAGATCGAACCACGCCACCCGGTCGACTTCCGGAAAAGCCTTCAGCTTGCCGGATCTCGGCGGCCACTCCATCTCGAAGGTGTTGCTCACCGCATCGGTGATGTCGAGGTCGGCGCCGATCGCAAACGCGGTGACCACCTTTCCACCGGACTGCTTCACCTCGCCGAGTTCGATGACCTCACCCGCCGGCACGTCGAGCCCGAGTTCCTCGACGAACTCTCGGCGGGCGGCCGCCAGAGGTTCCTCATCGTCGCCGTACTCACCTTTGGGAATCGACCATGCCCCATCCTCTTTGCGCGCCCAGAACGGCCCACCTGGATGCCCGATCAACACCTCCGTGGTGGTGTCGATCTGGCGGAACAGCAACAATCCGGCACTGCGTTTTGGCATCGTCGTCCTTTCCGGTTCACCCTACTGCGAGCGAGACCGCCTAGGCTGGGCGCGTGTCATCTTCACGGCGAGTAGCACTCGCGCTCGGCTCGGGTGGTGCTCGTGGGTACGCACACATCGGTGTCGTCGAGGAGCTGCGCGACCGCGGCTTCGAGATCGTCACCATCGCCGGGTCATCGATGGGTGCACTCGTCGGTGGTCTGACCGCGGCCGGACGGATCGACGACTTCGCGGCGTGGGCGACCCGATTGTCCCAGAGAGATGTCCTGCGCCTGATGGACCCCAAGTGGTCTGCGCCCGGGGCGATCACCGCCGATCGGCTTCTCGCCGAGATGGCAGACCTGTTCTCCGGCCTGCAGATCGAGGATCTGCCGATCCCGTTCACCGCAGTGGCCACCGACCTCGTCGCGCGACGTGAAGTGTGGTTTCAGCGTGGCCCCCTGCTGTCTGCCGTGCGCGCCTCGATCGCCATCCCCGGCCTGTTCACACCGGTGATGATCAACGGCCGTCTGCTCGTCGACGGTGGTCTCATGAATCCCATCCCGATCGAGCCGACTGCCGCGGTGCCCGTCGATCTGACGATCGCCGTGTCGCTGCTGGGTCCGCGCAGCCCCCGCGAGTCCGCGACCCCGATGAAGGTGTCCGCCGCGCCGCAACGCTTCGAAGAATGGCGCGAACGGCTGCGTAAGACCGTCTCCAGTGTCACCGGGCGCGACGAGGCAGTCGCCAAAGAACCGGACAACGACGACACCGGGATGCAGGCCCTGCCCGCCGACCTGCGCCTGACCGAGGTCACCGGGCTGTCGGTCGAAGCCATGCAGGGCCTGGTGTCCCGATACCGGATGGCCGGACTACCACCCGATGTGCTGATCAGTGTGCCCGCGGACGCGGCTCGAACTCTGGACTTTCACCGCGCGAAGGACATGATCGAACTCGGCCGAACGGTCGCCGCCACCGCACTCACCGCAAGCGGGCACTGACCCTTCAGGCGACGAAGGTATCCGCGACGGTCAGTGCCGAGTCCAGGATCTCCAGGCCCGCAGTGACCTCGTCCGCGCTGACGTTGCACGGCGGCACCATGTGGATCCTGTTGAAGTTGGCGAAGGGCAACAATCCACCCTTTTTACAGGCACCGAGTACCTCGGTCATCGCCGCGCTCGATCCGCCGTAAGGCGCCAATGGTTCCCGCGTCTGCGGGTTCTTCACCAGTTCGACCGCCCAGAACACCCCGACGCCACGGACTTCACCCACGCTCGGATGGGACTCCGCCAGCTTCTCCAGGCCCGGCCCGAGCACCTCGGCACCGATCTGCGCCGCGTTCTCGACAATGCCTTCCTCGGTCATCGCGTTGATGGTCGCCACCGCCGCGGCCGTCGCCAGCGGATGACCCGAGTAGGTCAGACCACCCGGGTACGGCCGGTCGGCGAACGTCGCCGCGATCTGTGCACTGATGGCCACCCCGCCCAGGGGGACATAGCCGGAGTTCACACCCTTTGCGAAGGTGATGAGGTCGGGCGTCATGCCGGAGTGATTGATGGAGAACCACTTTCCCGTCCGGCCGAACCCGGCCATCACCTCGTCCGCGATCATCACGATGCCGTGGCGGTCGCAGAGTGCGCGGACGCCCGCGAGATATCCGGGCGGCGGCACCATGATCCCCGCAGTACCGGGGACGGGTTCGAGCACGATGGCCGCGATCGTCTGCGGGCCCTCCATGGCCACCACCGACTCCAGGTGAGCAAGCGCCCGCTCGGATTCCTGCTGCTGATCGGCCGAATGGAATTCGGTGCGGTACAGGAACGGTCCGAAGAAGTGCGCGACGCCCGCGGCGCCGTAGTCGTTGGGCCAGCGCCGCGGATCACCGGTCATGTTGATCGCGGTATCGGTGCCGCCGTGGTACGAGCGGAAGCGGGTGAGCACCTTGCGACGGCCGGTGTGCAGACGGGCCATTCGGACCGCATGCTCCACCGCGTCGGCGCCGCCGTTGGTGAAGAAGATCTTGTCGAGATCGCCCGGGGTGCGCTCGGCGATCAGCCGCGCGGCCTCGGAACGGGCGTCGTTGACATGAGCCGGCGCGACGGTGCACAGCTTGTTCGCCTGCTCGGCGATCGCGGCCACCACCTTCGGATGCTGGTGGCCGATGTTCGTGTTGACCATCTGCGACGAGAAATCGAGCAGCCGGTTGCCGTCGCCGTCCCAGACGTATGATCCGGCCGTGGCCAGGATCGTCATCGGCTTCAACTGAGCCTGAGCCGACCAGGAATGGAAGACGTGTTCCCGGTCGAGCTCGTAGGCGCGGCGACCGCTCTCTCGTGCGGCGTCCAGTGCCGCCTCACTCGGGAACGGGGTGTTGTCGTTGTCCATGCTCACAGTCTGCCTTCCGCCATGCGCGCCACGGTCTCGGTCAGGACATCCACGCCCGCGGTGAGATCCTGATCGTGGGTGTATTCATTCTCGGCATGGGAGACACCGTCCACACTGGGAATGAACAACATCACCGTCGGCACGATGTCCTTCATGTTGGTCGAATCGTGCCCGGCCCGAGTGCGTACCTGCATGTGGCTGTGGCCCAGCGCATCGATCACGTCTTCGGCCAATGCGACACCCTCGGGCTGGTAGGTGTGGCCCTTCCAGGTGTGCGCGAACCGGCGTTCGATCTGCACATCCGCGGCGACCTCGATCTCGGCGAACGCCCGATTCAGTTTCGCGTCGGCCTCGTCGAGCAGGTCGTCCGACGGCGACCGTAGATCGAGATGCATGTGCACCTCTCGCGCCACCACCACCGGCGAGTTCGGATAGACGTTCAGCTGACCGCAAGACGTGTGCAGGTCATCGCCGTACTCGTCGGCGAGCTCACGCAGCGCCACAACCGCTTTCGCAGCCCCATACAGCGCATCTTGACGATCGGCGATGGCCGTGGCACCGGTGTGTGACTGCGCGCCGATCACCGAGATCTCGTATTTGTTGGCACCCCAGGTGGACGGAACCACCCCCATCAGCACTCCGGCCTTGTCCAGCTCACGTCCCTGTTCGATGTGGATCTCCGCGTACGAGGCGACACTCAAGCCGCCCGGTGTGTGGTGCTCGCCGGTCGTGAAGACATCGCCATCGCCCAGCATGTCCAACTCGCCCAGAGCGTCGGCCACCGTGACGCCCGCGGTATCGGTGGTGTCGAGGGCGGACTGCAGGTCGATCTTGCCGGTGAACACCCCGCTCCCCTGCATCGACGGCTTGAAGCGCGAGCCTTCCTCGTTGAACCAGTTGATCACCGCCAGGTTGTATACGGCCCGATCGGGATTGGCGACGTAGTACCGGCGCAGACGGTCCATCGTGTGGGCTGCGGCGAGCACGCCGTACGCTCCGTCGAATCGTCCACCTCGGGGCTGGCTGTCCAGATGGGAGCCTGCGAGCACGTAGGGCGCTCCCGGCACCAACTCGTAGAGCCCGAACATGTTTCCGATGCGATCGTAGGCGACGGTGAACCCACGCTCCTCGAGCCAGGTCGCCAACCACCGCCGGTTCTCGGCGTCGGCCTCGGTCGCCGCCTGACGTTCGACTCCGCCGGCCGCGGTGGCCCCGAAGGTCGACATCGTCGCGAAGTCGTCGATGAAGTCGGCATCGGCGGCCGGATCCTGCCCGATCCTCACCGTGACACCCGAATCAGATGTGCTCATGTCGGTCCTCTCTTGTCCCGCGATACCACTATGCGCGTGCAGCGAGCGTGGGGGCCAGCGCCGGGATGATCGTCTCGCCGTAGGCGCCGAGGGTGGCGTCTTTGCCGTCGTGCTGGAGGTAGACCGCGAATTGGTCGACGCCGAGGGAACGCAGTTCCTCGAGGCGCTCGATGTGCTGATCCGGGGTACCCAGCAGACAGAACCGGTCGACGATCTCGTCGGGCACAAAGCTCGTGTGACTGTTGCCCACGCGGCCGTGCTCGTTGTAGTCGTAGCCGGTGCGGTTCTTGATGTAGTCGGTCAACGCGGCAGGCACCTGGGTGTCGTCTCCGCCGTATTTGTTCACCAGATCTGCGACGTGGTTACCGACCATCCCGCCGAACCACCTGCACTGATCCCGTTGGTGCGCAATGTCATCGCCCACGTAAGCTGGCGCTGCGACGACGATGGACACCGAGTCGGGGTCGCGGCCTGCCGCCTCTGCGGCCTGCTTGACCCGGCTGACGGTCCATTCGACGATCGTGGGATCGGCCAGCTGCAGGATGAACCCGTCGGCGACCTGGCCGATCATCTCCAGTGCCTTGGGCCCGTATCCGGCGCCGTACACGTCCAGGCGCGATCGGGCGGCCCACGGGAACCTGATCTCCGTGTCGTTGATCGTGGCGGTTCGGCCATTACCGAGTTCTCTGATCACGGAGATGCTGTCCCGCAGGGTCGCCAGCGTCGACGGCTTGCCCGAGAGCACCCGGACCGCGGAGTCACCACGGCCAATTCCGCAGACCGTGCGGTTTCCGTACATGGAATTGAGCGTCGCGAACGTCGAGGCCGTGACCGTGGCATCCCGCGTCAGCGGGTTGGTGACCATCGGCCCCACGATCACGTTGCGGGTGGCGGCGAGGATCTGGCTGTAGATCACGTTCGGCTCGTGCCACAGCACGTGCGAGTCGAAGGTCCAGACGTGTGTGAAGCCGCGGTTCTCCGCTGCCACCGCCAGTTCGACGACACGCGAGGCCGGTGGATTGCATTGCATGACAACGCCGAAGTCCATGTGAGTCTCCTTCTCAGATCAGGTTTTGCGAGAGCTCGCGGCGGACGAACCGCCCGTCCGCACGAGAGCCGAGGTACGTTCGGCGCTCGACGATCTTCTTGCCCCGCGAGAGCACGGTGTCGACGGCGCCGTCGATCTCGAAGCCCTCCCACGCCGAATAGTCCATGTTCATGTGATGGGTTTTCTCGACCCCGATGCTGGTGTGCCCGTTCGGGTCGTAGACGACGACGTCGGCGTCTGCACCCGGCGAGATCACACCCTTGCGGGGATACATACCGAACATTCGGGCCGGGGTGGTGGCACACACCTCCACCCACCGCTCCAGGGTGATCTTGCCGTCGACGACACCCTGGTACATCAGGTCGAGCCGGTGCTCCACTCCCCCGATCCCGTTGGGGATCTTCGAGAAGTCGGAGATCCCGAGCTCCTTCTGATCGACCATGCAGAAAGGGCAGTGGTCGGTGGCGACGCCCGCGACATCGCCGGTGCGGATGAACTTCCACAGTTCGTCCTGATGCCCTTCGGCCCGCGAGCGCAGCGGTGTCGAGCACACCCACTTGGCACCCTCGAAACCCGGCGCCCCGAGCTGTTCCTCGAGCGAGAGGTACAGGTACTGGGGACAGGTCTCGGCAAAGACGTTGGCGCCACGGCCCCTGGCCGTCGCGATCTGCTCGAGCGCTTGACGGGCAGAAACATGCACTACGTACAGCGGGGCACCGGTCACGTCCGCGAGCATGATCGCGCGGTGCGTGGCTTCTTCCTCGAGTTGCCAGGGTCGCGACACCCCGTGGTAGTACGGCGAGGTCTCACCCCGTTTGAGGTGCTGCGACACGAGTTCGTCGATGGCGATGCCGTTCTCGGCGTGCATCATCATCAGCGCACCGGTCGCCGCCGACTTCTGCATCGCCCGCAGGATCTGTCCGTCGTTCGAATAGTAGACGCCCGGGTAGGCCATGAACAGTTTGAAGCTGGTGACCCCTTCGGTGATCAATTCGCCCATCGCGGAGATGGATTCGTCGTTGACGTCGCCGATGATCTGGTGAAAGCCATAGTCGATCGCGCAGTTGCCCGCCGCCTTCTCGTGCCACTGCGCAAGGGTCTCCTGCAGCCGCTGGCCAGGAGTCTGGATGGCGAAGTCGACGATCGTCGTGGTACCTCCGAATGCTGCTGCCCTGGTCCCGGTTTCAAAGGTGTCCGAGGCCGTGGTCCCGCCGAACGGCATCTGCATATGGGTGTGTGCATCCACGCCACCGGGGATGACGTACTTCCCGGTCGCATCGATCACCTTGTCGACATTGCCGGCGAGATCGGTGCCGAGGGTGGAAGATCCCGGCTCGATCAGAGCCACGATGGTCTCGCCGTCGATCAGGACGTCGATGAGTTGCCTGCCGGTGGCGGAGATGACGGTGCCACCACTGATCAGAATTGTCGCCATCAAATCTCCTTCGTTCCGGCCAGTTCGCGTTCCGGATCGGTGGGGTCGATCGGCCCCGGCTGCTCGCGTTTGTCGACGACAACCGTGCCGCGCCAGGTCCCGATCACTCGCATGACGTGGTAGATGATGACCGCGGAGATGGCGCCGAGCGCGATACCGCCGAAGCTGAGATCGCCGATTTTCCACGAGAAGTCGGCGATGCCGATGACCAGGGCGATGGCTGCGGTGAACTGGTTGATCGGCTTGGAGAAGTCGACCTTGTTCGTGACCCAGATGTGCACGCCCAGGATTCCAACGAGTCCGTACAACGCGATGGTGACACCGCCGAGGACGCCCGCCGGGATGGAAGCGATGACCGCACCCACCTTCGGCGACAGGCCCAGCAGGATGGCCGCCGCACCGGCCACCCAGTACGCCGCCGTCGAGTACACCTTGGTGGCCGCCATGACGCCGATGTTCTCGGCGTAGGTGGTGGTGGCCGAACCGCCCCCGCTACCGGCGATGATGGTGGCGAGACCATCTGCCGCCAGGGCCTTTCCGATGCGATGGTCGTTGTTGATGCCGGTCATGGTGTTGATGGACTTCACGTGGCCGATGTTCTCGACGACCAGCACGAGCACCACCGGGATGAACATGGGCAGAACCGACAGGTGAAAGGTGGGGGTGGCGAAGTCGGGCAACCCGACCCAACTCGCCGCACTGATCGCATCGGTGTCGACCTCGCCACGGGCCAGCGCGATGAAGTACCCGATCACCACGCTGAGGAAGATCGCGAGCCGGCCGAGAAGTCCACGGAAGAGGACCAGAGACAGGATCAGCAGTACCAGCACGATGAACGCGGTCACGGCGCCCTGCTCGAAGTTGGTCTTGGCGGTCGGCGCCAGGTTGAAGCCGACCAGGGCGACGATCGAACCGGTGACGACCGGGGGCATCATGGCCTCGATCCAGCCGATACCGCTGAAGTTGACCACCACGCCGATGATCATGAGCAGGGCGCCGACCACGACGATGCCGCCGAGCGCACCTCCTGGCCCGTGGGCGGTCGAGGCCGCGATCGCCGGTGCGATGATCGCAAAGCTCGAACCCAGATAGCTCGGCAGCCGGTTACGGGTGATGATCAAGAACAGGATGGTGCCGATCCCGGAGAACAGCAACGTCGTCGCCGGTGGGAAACCGGTGAGCACCGGTACGAGGAACGTGGCACCGAACATGGCGACCACGTGCTGCAATCCGATTCCCACGGTTTTGGGCCAGCTCAGCCGTTCGTGTGGTGCGACAACGGCATCACCGGTTTTGACCTGCCAGTCGAAGATGGACATGTGTAGTTCCTTTCGCCTCCGCCGGGGTGACGGGGGCCAGCTGCGTAGGGGACAGATCGACGCCGGTGTCGAGGAATGCCCAGGGTGAAACGAGAAGCAATCAGGGCAATTCGAGGGTGAGGTGGTTGATTCGGAAGGCGTTGCCCTCAGGGTCGAGGAAGACCGACTGCCAGGCTCCGTAGTACGTTCGCGCCGGCGTCTTGACGCAGGTGGCGCCCGCCGCGATGGCGGCCGCGGTCGCAGTGTCCACCTCGTCGTCGTCGGCCATCTCGAAGGTCAGGAACGAACTCACTCCATCGCTCCCGGGTTCGGGGGCGACGAGATTGAGCATGTCGTAGGCGGTGTGAGCGCTGAAGCCGAGCACGGTGCCGCCGACCCGAAGGCCCCGGAAGTGTTCAGAATGCAGCTCGACGACTTCGTCGAACCCGAACACACGGCGATAGAAGTCACTGAGTCCGCCGATGTCGTCGGCGAAAACACTGGCGAAAGACAGACCGGTGGTCATGAGTTGTCACACGCTCCTTGGTTCTCAGAGATCGATGGCGATGCGTGGGGTCAGAGACCGGCTGACGCAGAGGATGATTCGTTTCCCGGCCTCTCGTGCCCGTTCGGAGAGCACGGTGTCTCGATGGTCCGGCACACCGTCTAGAACCGTCGCCACGCAGGCCCCGCATTCGCCCTGCAGGCAGTTGAACTCCGCATGCGGGACCTCCTCGCGCACGACGTCGAGGGCGGAGCGATCGGCGGGCACCCTGCGGACGGTGCCGGTCCGGCGCAGTTCTATCTCGAACGAGGCGGGTGCGTACTCGGTCATCACTACGAGCTCAGGACAATGGTTTTCGCGAACTTGGACGTCAGGTGATCGCCCGAGCTGATCGGCGCGTACCTGGGTTGATCGCCATCGGCGACACAGGTGGGCAGACATTCGATCATGGCGTCGTAGTTCGGCTGATGAAAGAAGACCAAGGACATACGCCGGGTGTCGCCGGCGGCGTCAGGTCGCGGCGTCCGGACGCGATGGCGGGTGGAGGTCCACTGATCGTTGGTCCACTGCGCCATCAGGTCTCCGATGTTGACCACCAGCGCATCCGGCACCACCGGCACCGGGATCCAGTCGCCGTCCTTGGTGAACACCTCGAGGCCGCCCGGCGCCTCTTCCTGACGGACGATGGTGAGGCTGCCGTAGTCGGTATGAGCACCGGCGCGCATCTGGCCCGGCTGGGGCGGTGTGGTCATGTGCGGGTAGTTGATGGCCCGCAGCATGGAGATGTCCTTGTCGATGGTGCCCGCGAAGAAGTCGGGGTCGAGGCCCAGACCAAGAGCGAAGGCACTCATCAGTTTTCGGGACAGCTCGTTCATCACCCGGAAGTAGGTCGTCCATGCCTGCTCCATGGTTTCCGGCGTCTGCGGCCACTGGTTGGGCAGGAAGTGCGGGCCGGCGTGTTCCTTCGAGAAGTACGGGTCCGCGGCGTCGAAGTCGACCGGACCGACGTCGAACTTCTCGTGCAGATCTCGCGGCTGCTGCACGTCTTCGCTGTACGAGAACGCCTGTTCCCCGACCGAGGAGTAACCGCGAACGGTGTCCGGGCTCGGCTGCGCGACCCGGCGCTTGTCGGCGTCGGGCAAGGAGAAGAACTCGTCCGATGTCCGGTACATCGCCTCGATGACCTCGGCCGGGACGCCGTGATTCTTGATCTGGAAGAAGCCTATCTCGCGGCAGGCGAGGTCGAGTTCGGCGGCGACCGCGGCCTTGGCCTCGTCGTCGCCGTCGTGCAGGGCAGAAATGTCGATCACCGGCACCACAGACATCGTGTTCTCACTCCTTGTTCGTCGTCTGTGAACAAGTCTGTTTGCCACGCGAACGACCGACAAGGGCACAGCTCTCCGGTAGATCCGCGCGAGAACTGTCACCTCAGGTCAACCGAAACATTTGCGTAACACTGCATTACGCAATCGACTTCCGGCACATCGCGCCGTTAACAGATGACGATCATCCGGCGCTGGTCGGTGGGCAGGTTCGTCAGCGCCGGGGGCGTCGACCGAACGTCGTCTGCCGCACGTACTTGTCGGTCAGATGCCGCCCGGCGATGAGTGCGTCGCTGAAGTGCTGGTCGGCGCCGCGCAGGGGCGCGACCGCCACCTCTGCGTTGGGGTGTTGATAAAAGGCGAACTCCAGACGCGAGCTGTCCAGGGCCACCGAACGGGGAGGGTTGGCGGTCCGATTCAGCGTGGCCGGCCAATGATCTCCGGTCCACTCGGCCAGCAGGTCGCCGACCAGCACCACCAGGGTCGCCGGGGTGGTCGCGACCTCGTGCCACTCCCCGTGCCTGCCGAGGACCTCGAGGCCGCCCGGTGTCGACTCCGCTGACGTCACCGTGAAGGCGCCGTAGTCGGTGTGGATGCCCGCTCGCGACTGATGCGGTAGCGGCGACTCGGCCTGCGCCGGATAGTAGAGCGCCCGCAACATGCTCAGCTCGGTGTCGAAGTCGCGTACGAAATGATCGGCAGGCAGCCCGAACAACTCAGCGGTGAGCGACATCAACTCGCCGCCGATCCGCTGCATGTGCCGGTAGTACTGCTCCCAGATCGACCGGAACCCGGCCGGCGGCGCCGCAGGCCACAGGTTCGGGTACGCCATCGAACCGGCATCCGGTTCACCGAGCACCGGGGCATCGACCGGGCCGATGTCCATCTTCTCCTTGAGGTCGCCGTGGGACTCCTCACCCAGTGAGTACGACATTCCCTCCGAGCCCGATCCGGACCAGCCGCGTACCTGATCCGGCGCCGGCTGGGCGACCCGTTCCTTCACCGAGTCGGGCAGCAGGAAGAACTGCCGTGAGGTCGAGTACAGCTCGGCGAGCAAGGCCGCAGGGATCTGGTGCCCGACGAGATAGGCATAGCCACTGCGGGCGCACGCGGTGTCGAGGAGTTCGATCTGGCGGGCGCGCGAATGCGTGCCCGGTCCGATCTCGGCAAGATCGACCGGCGGGATGGAGAGCACGCGACTACTCTGCCTCACAGTCGGGTCCGATGCCGCCTACGCGTGCTCGATCATCGGCGTGGAGGAGGATTGTCGTGACCAGCGGGACTGCCACCGTCGCAGATCTGGCGGTCGCCACCGGTGTCCAGATCGCCACCACACCGACCACCTGGGACACCGAGGTGAGCTCGGTGCTCGACGCCGCCGAAGCGCTGCACACGATCTCGCTCGACGGCGCGGTGGTCGTGACCTCGTGGCACCCCGTGCGTCCGAATGGCCCACTCCCCGATCTGCGGTCTCTCCTCGAACCCCTGATAAGGAGGAAGCCCGCAGCGATACTCGTCAGCCCGGCACGACCGGTCAATCCGCCACGGCAGGCGGTGGCGCTCGCCGAACGCGCAGATGTATGTCTGCTCTGGAATGCCGGTACCGACTCGGCCGCCGATGTCGCTGCAAAGCTGGATCGGCTGGTGTCGTCGGCTCAGCCGTCTCCACCCGCCGAAGTGCAGCCCGAGTCCACCCTGCTCGGCATCCTGGGCAAGGCCGACGATCTCGACGCACTGCTCGCCGCGATCGGCGACGCGCTCGGCGCAACGGTCCGGTTGTCCGATACCCCCTCGGGCGCGGCAGTGGTGCTTCCGCTCTCGGGTATCCCCGGGACCACCCCGGCCCTCGAAGTCAGTGCGCGTGATGCGTTGGGCTCGGGCGAGCTGGCGATGCTCGACGGCGTGCTCGCCGTGATCCGGTTGCACGTCAGACTTCGCGACGCCCAGTCCGACGATGCCGCGGTCGAGATCGCCCGCAACCTGAAGAACATCCTGGGCGAGGACCTCGTCCAGCGGGAGGCGAGCCTTCGCAAGAGCCGCCGACTGGCGGTGTTCCCGAGACATGCCGTCGCGTGCCTGGCTATCGAACCGTTCGGCGTCTCGGTCGACATGAACGGGCTGCACGACCTCAAGGCCTCGCTCGCGCCGGTCGCGTTGCGGTTCGATCCTGATGCGATCACGATCGTCAACGAGGGGGTCCTGGTCGTGATGATCAAGGCGACGGCCGATCTCGATGCGTTGGCCCGCGCCCTGTACCGCGGGGTGCAGGTCCCGCTGGCAGTTGGTGCGGGCGACCAGGTGGACGACCCGCGAAGCTATCCGAGCTCTTTTCGGCAGGCGGTGCGCGCCGTGGCCGTGGGTCGCCGGATCGGTGCGATCAATCGGGTCACGAGATACCGCGACCTCGGTGTGCTCGGACTGCTGTACCAACTACCCGAGCACGCCCGTCGGAACTTCGTCGACGAGACGCTGGGCTCCATCGCCGACGAGACACCCGACGGTCTCGATCAGCGAAGGATCCTGCGCGTCCTGCGTTCCACGGACTGCAACATCGCCGAATCCGCCCGGGAATTGTTCATCCACCCCAACACCCTGCGAAGCCGAATCGCGCGCATCGAGGCAATAACCGGGCCCTTCATGAACGAGCCCGACCGTCGACTGACGATCTTCACGGCCCTGTCGATGTTCTCGCTCGACAGCAACGTCGAAGGCGACTGAGCCGCCTCCCTCGCACCAGGCATGACGCGCGGCAATGGTCCCGACGGCAAACATGGGATGTTAGGTTGTTTGACATGACCGCTCAGATACAACGTCCTCGCCGTACCAGCGAGGTCGTCGTCGACCGCATGCAAGAACTCATCCGCACCGGTGAGTGGGCGGTCGGTGCGCGGATTCCTGCCGAGCCAGAACTCGTCGAGCAGCTGGGCGTCGGGCGCAACACGATCCGCGAGGCGGTTCGCGCGCTCGAACACTCCGGCTTCCTCGAACCGCGGCGCGGCGACGGCACCTACGTGCGCAGCCGCAATCTGCTGGCAGCGGCGATCAGTCGGTGCGTCTCCAGCTCGGAGGTGCTCGAGCTGCTGCAGGTCCGCCGCGCGCTCGAACGTGAAGCCGCGCAGTCGGCCGCCCGCAACCGGACCGCCGAGCACGTGCGATCGCTGCGCAAGCTGCTGATCACGATGCGGTCCGCATTCGAGGCAGATGACCTACAGCGGTACATCGACGCCGACATCGCCTTCCACACCGCACTGGTCGCTGCCGCGGGCAACGCATTGCTGTCAGAGCTCTACGACGGCGTCGCCGAGGTCATGAGCCGGACGCACGCCACCCTCATCGCGGCCGACGTCGACGCCCACCCCCACCCGACCGGCCATGCCGAAGTGGTCGACGCGATCGCCGCGGGTGACTCCGCCGCCGCGCTCGCCGCCGTCGACCACTATCTGGACCGATCCATCGAGGCACTGTCATGACGACCGCACCCACCACCGCGGAGCGGACGACGCCACCCCACCAGGGACGGACCGCTGCGATATTCGCCGCGCTCGCCATCATGGTCGTGGCCGCGAATCTGCGTCCCGCGGTGGTCGCCGTCGGGCCTCTCATCGACGACATCAAGCTATCCGAGGGATTCAGCAGCGCTGCGGCCGGCCTGCTGACCACCCTTCCGGTGCTGTTCTTCGGCCTCGTCGCACCGATAGCTCCGCGCATCGCAGCCCGGTTCGGCATCGAACGCACCGTGTTCGCCGCCATGGTCCTGCTCTGCGCCGCGATCCTGCTGCGGCTCGTGCCCAGCTGGTTTGCACTGTTCGCGGGCTCAGCGCTGGCCGGCGTCGCCATCGGCATCTGCAACGTCGTCCTACCCGCGCTGATCAAGCGCGACTTCTCCCACCGGTCGGGGTTGATGACCGGGCTGTATTCGATGACCCTCTCCGGCGGGGCAGCCTTGGCCGCCGGGCTGACGGTGCCGATCGATTCCGCGGTGGGCGAGAACTGGCGCGCCGCGCTGGCGAGCTGGTCGCTGCTGGCCCTGCTCGGTGTGATCCTGTGGATCCCGCAGCTCTCGCGGGTTCACCGGATCAGCACCGCCGCGCTGCCCGCATCGCTGTGGCGCAACAAGATCGCCTGGGCGATCACGATTTTCATGGCGTCACAGTCGCTGATCTTCTACACGTTCACCGCCTGGCTACCCGAGTTCCTCGGCGAACGCGGCATGTCGAAGGCCGGGGCCGGCGGCCTGCTCGCCCTCGCTCAGACCGTGGCGCTGGTGATGTCGCTGCTGGCGCCGATCATCGCGGTCCGGTTCCGAGACCAACGCGCGGTCACTTTCGCTGCCATCGCCGCCTGCGCGATCGGCTTCATCGGGCTCGTGACCACCGAGCAACTCACCGTGCTGTGGGTTCTGCTCATCGCGGTCGGCCCCGGTGCCGCCATCAGCCTCGTCCTGCTGTTCATGGTGCTGCGTAGTTCGAGCACCGCGCAGACGAGTCAGGTCTCGGGAATGGCGCAGTCGGTCGGCTATTGCCTCGCTGCCATCGGGCCACTGGCCATCGGGGCCTTGCACGACGCGACCGGTTCGTGGACGTTGTCGATGTCGGTGCTCGCACTTGCCCTCATCCCACTGGCCGGGTCCACGCTCATCGCGGCCAAGGACAGCAAGATGCCCGTCTGACGCATCCACGCCACCGCGGCAGGGCGCAGCGGAGAACTCGGCTCGACTAGAGTTCGGGGTCGAACACGGGATAGACCGCCGGATCTCGTCGAAATCGGAGGAATGTTGACTCAATCACCGCAGGACCGGCTACACGAGATCTACGCGACGGTGGTCCGTCGCAATCCGGGCGAAGCCGAGTTCCATCAGGCTGTCCGCGAGGTGATCGACTGCCTCGAGCCGGTGGTCGACAAACATCCCGAGTACACCGAAGCCGCTGTCCTGAACAGGATTTGCGAGCCTGAGCGGCAGATCATCTTTCGCGTGCCGTGGGTCGACGACGCCGGTCGAGTCCAGATCAATCGCGGCTTCCGCGTGCAATTCAACTCCGCGCTGGGCCCCTTCAAAGGTGGCCTGCGGTTTCATCCGACGGTCAATCTGGGCATCGTAAAGTTCCTCGGTTTCGAACAGATCTTCAAGAACTCGTTGACCGGCATGCCCATTGGCGGCGGCAAGGGCGGTTCGGACTTCGACCCCAAGGGTCGCTCCGATTCGGAGGTCATGCGGTTCTGCCAATCGTTCATGACCGAGTTGTCCGGACATATAGGCGAATACGTCGATGTACCCGCGGGCGACATCGGCGTCGGTGGCCGTGAGATCGGTTATCTCTTCGGTCAGTACAAACGCATCACGAAACGATACGAGTCGGGCGTGCTCACCGGAAAGGGTCTGGCCTGGGGCGGATCGCTCGCCCGCAAAGAGGCGACCGGCTACGGACTGGTGTACTTCGTGGATGAAATGCTGCGCGCCCACGGCGGCTCGTTCGACGGCAAGCGGGTGGTCGTTTCGGGCTCCGGCAACGTGGCGATCTACACTATCGAAAAGGTCACCGAACTCGGCGGCACCGTGGTGGCCTGTTCCGATTCCTCGGGCATCGTGATCGACGAAAAGGGCATCGACTCAGCACTTCTGGCCCAGGTGAAAGAAAAGGACCGCGGTCGGGTGAGCGACTACGCCCTCATCAGGGGCGGACAGGCGCAATTCCGGGCAGACGCGTCGATCTGGGATGTGCGCTGCGACATCGCCCTTCCGTGCGCGACCCAGAACGAACTGGACGCCACCGCGGCAGCAACCCTGATCGCAGGTGGATGCCGGATCGTGGGCGAGGGCGCCAACATGCCGACGACACCGGACGCGATCCGGATGTTCCAGGAGGCCGGTATTCGGTTTGCTCCGGGCAAGGCCGCCAACGCAGGCGGAGTCGCCACCAGCGCCCTGGAGATGCAGCAAAACGCCAGCCGCGATTCGTGGACGTTCGAGCACACCGACGCCCGCCTGGCTCAGATCATGGCCTCCGTCCACGAGCGGTGCGCACAGACTGCAGACGAGTACGGGCTGCCGGACAACTATGTCGCGGGTGCCAACATCGCCGGTTTCACGCGCGTGGCCGACGCAATGCTCGCGCTGGGCATCATCTGACCTCGAGACTCCCACCGCAGGGAGGCGTACGGTGAACTGGGGGTTCAGTTCAGTTACCTGAGGAGCCGTATGACCAGCAACACCGCATCCGCCACCCAGTCCGGCCAGTTCTCCATCGGGGGCAAGCTCTCCGTGAACCGTCTTGGCTACGGGTCCATGCAACTCACCGGACCAGGGGTCTGGGGACCACCCAAGGACCACGACGAAGCCATCAAGGTGCTTCGTCGAGCCGTCGAGTTGGGGGTCAACCTGATCGACACCGCCGACTCGTACGGACCCGTTGTCGCCGAGCCGTTGATCAAGGAAGCTCTGTATCCGTACGCCGACGATCTGGTCATCGCAACGAAAGCCGGCCTGACCCGGAGCGGCCCCGGCGACTGGCGTCCGGTCGGGCGACCCGAGTACCTGCGTCAGCAGGCCGAGATGAGTCTGCGCCTGCTCGGGGTCGAGCAGATCGGGCTGTTCCAGCTCCACCGGATCGATCCGAAGGTGCCGCTCGAAGACCAGGTCGGTGAGCTCAAGCTGCTGCAGGATGAGGGCAAGATCAACCAGATCGGCCTGTCCGAGGTCACCGTCGAGGAGACGGTCGCCGCGCGAGAGATCGCCGAGATCGCCACCGTCCAGAACCTCTACAACCTCGCGAACCGCGGGGCCGAGGATCTCCTGAACTACGCTGCCGCCGAGAGCATCGGCTTCATCCCCTGGTTCCCGCTCGCCACCGGTGAGCTCGCGGGCGAAGGCAGCAAGCTCACCGAGCTCGCCGCCGACAAAGGCGTGAGCCCGTCACAACTCGCCCTGGCCTGGCTGCTCGCGGTGTCACCGGTGGTGCTGCCCATACCCGGCACGTCCAGCGTTGCCCACGTCGAAGACAACATCGCGGCCGCCGGCATCGAGCTCACTGCCGCAGACCTCGAGGCGCTCACCGCGGCGGTGGGCTAATGAGCACCACAGAGCAGTCCGCGAACCTCTCGAGCGCCCGCAGCATCAAGTGCCACAACGACGTGGTGGCCGCCACCCGGGAGCTGCTCACCGAGGGTGGGCTCCCGGCGGCAACGATCGACGCGATCTCCGAACGGTCCGGCGTCAGCAAGGCCACGATCTACAAGCATTGGCCGAGCCGAATTGCCGTTGCCGCAGAAGCTTTCAGCGTCGCGCTGGGCGGTGCCATCCCCACCGCGGACACCGGCAACATCGTCGACGACATGACTGAGCAGCTTCGCAACGTGAGCACTTTCTATTCGACCCAGGAGGGCCAGGTCTTCACGCAGTTGATGGCGGCCTGCGTGGACGACAAAGCCGGCGCCGAGTACTTCCACCGTTTTTTCCTCGACGGCAGGCGCGCACGAGTCGCCGAGATATGGCAGCGAGCGGTCGACCGCGGCGAAGTCGACCCGGACACCGATGTCGATGTCGTGATCGATGTGCTGTTCGGCCCCATGGTCTTACGACTGGTGAGCGGGCATGCGCCTTTCGAGGGCGCCCAGGCTGAGTCGTTCGCGAAGGCCGTACTGTACGGACTGCTGCCCTCTGTCTGACAATCGGGAGACACCGCCATGAAGTACATCAACCTCGGAAACACCGGTCTCAAGATCTCGGCGGTGACGCTGGGCTGCATGAGTTTTGGTGCGGCAGATCAGGGCACGCATGCCTGGACCCTCGACGAAGAAGCCAGTCGCGACATCATCGAACAGGCCCTGGACGCCGGGATCACCACGTTCGACACCGCGAACATGTATTCGCTCGGTTCCAGTGAGGAGATCGTCGGTCGCGCGATCCGTGACTTCGGTGCGCGCGACGACCTGGTGATAGCCACCAAGGTCTACCAGCGTATGCGCCCCGGACCGTACGGGGCAGGCCTGTCGCGCAAGGCGATTCTCGCCGAGGTCGACAACAGCCTGCGCCGCCTCGGCACCGACTACATCGACCTCTACCAAATTCATCGGTGGGACTACGACACCCCGATCGAGGAGACGATGGAGGCGCTGCACGACGTCGTGAAAGCGGGCAAGGTCCGCTACCTCGGTGCGTCGTCGATGCACGCGTGGCAGTTCGCCAAGGCGCAGCACACCGCCGACCTCGGCGGCTGGACGCGGTTCATCTCGATGCAGAACCACTACAACCTCATCTACCGCGAGGAAGAGCGAGAGATGTTGCCGCTCTGCGCCGATCAGGGAGTGGGAGTGATTCCGTGGAGTCCACTGGCCCGTGGCAGGCTCACCCGGCCGTGGGACGAAAAGACCGCTCGCACCGGCACCGATGAGGTGGGAAAGAAGCTGTATGTGAGCGGCGACAAAGACATCGTCGACCGCGTACTCGAGGTCGCCGCCAAGCGTGAGGTCACCCCGGCAGCCATCGCATTGTCGTGGGTGGCCGCCCGCACCACCTCACCGATCGTCGGCGTCACCAAACCCAAACATCTTGCGGACGCCGTCGCTGCGCTCGAGGTGGACCTCACCGACGACGAGTCGCGATACCTCGAAGAGCCTTACCGACCGCACGAGGTCGCCGGATTTGTCTGATCCCGGGTATCGCTACCCCGTATTGCTAGGACTGACGAGGAGCGAGCAAAGTCAGTGCTGCGGTACCGGACACCCGCGTGGGAATGTCCCCAGCTCGGTGAGGTCGTAGCCGTTCGGATAGCTGCGGATGTTGGGCAGATCCCGCGCGTGGATGGGGGCCTTGCGAACCGGGAAGAACCGGACCAGCCGACCCCGCGCCCGCAGTGCGGCCCGGGAGACGATCTGGGCAACACGAGGCGGGTGCTTGTACCCGAACGCATCGAGCAAGGCGTCGTCCATCAGGGACCGGGCGAAGATGTTGATCAACCAGGCCGGCGCCTTGTCGTTCGGCGGGAACGTCGCCATCAGCGCCAGCGTCGAGTCGGCCACCTTGCGAGCGCCGTCGTTGTACGCGAAGTTCTTGTCCTCGTACTCATCGAGGAACCGGGCGAACTCGGTGTACGTGACCGGGATGTCCTTGATGCCCATCAACGCACCGAGGCGCCGGTAGTAATTGGTCGCCGCCACCACCTCGTTGTGGTTGAGCTGACGCCAACCATAGTCTTCGATCCAGCGCACCGGAGTGACCACGAAGGTGGCCAGGACATAGCGCATGTCGTCGTTCGAGATGTCGTACGCGCCGTGCATCTGGTTCACGCGGCGGATACCTGCGCGCCCTTCGTCGCTGTCCAGACCGTGTTCGAGCACGGCATCGAGCAGCAACGTGGTGTCGTCGTAGCGCTTCTGCACCCTGCCGGTGAACTCACCGGTGTCGAAGAGCAGTTGGCCGACCGTCGGGACCGCGTAGGTCCGGAACAGCGCGAAACTCAGGGCCTGATTGATGTCCCAGGGAAACTCGACGGTTGCGAGCAACCGGTTGATCTCCTCGAAGTCCCGTTCAGGATCGAGTTCGCTGGTCCTTGCGCGGACTGCGTAGCGGCTCACGGGGCAATTCCTGACGTTCGACAGTGTGTTGTAGACCACAGGATAACCCTTCCGGGCCGAGCGGGCGATCGGTCCCTACCCGTCCTCGCCTAGGGCGTCGCCGGGTCGATGATCCGACGGGTGATGGTGCCGAGGTCGGCGCCGGTGGCATCGGGGTAGCCGTGCAGAATCTCGACCCACTCGCTCGGCACTGCCGTTGCGCCGCGGCAGGCTCCGACGAGCCCACCTGCAATCGCTGCGGTGGTGTCGGTGTCGTTGCCGGCCCGCACACAGTATTCGAGCGTCGCGGGTACATCGCCACCCGTCGTGGTGATTGCCCACCACGCGGTCTGCAGAGCGTGGACGACCCAGCCGTTGTTGGGAAAATCTGCAGGCGTACCGGTTTCGGCAATGTCGAGAAGTGGTGACCAGTAGTCGTTGGTCGACGCAGGGGCGTCCGCCAGGTACAGCCGCATCCCGTCGAGCGTGCCGGTGAGCACGGCGTGCCGAATCGCGAAGCTCCAGAGTTGGCACGCCTCACGAGCCCGTTCGTCGTGGTGAGTCAGATCGCCGATGGCCCCGGCAGCATCGACGCACCCGGCCGCATCGTCGAGGAACGCCAGCGCGACCGGAGCGGTGCGCATGAGCGACCCGTTGCCGCCGGTGCGACCGGACAGACTCGCAGCCTTCCTCGTCATCGCCTGAGCACTGGTGCTGCGCGCCGACAGCACAGCACGGGTCTGATTCCCGATGTCCGGTGGATTCGAGTCGTACCACCGTACGAACTCGGCTGCGATCGCGTCGAGGTCGGCACGCCCCGACGACAATCCGCGTGCGACACACATCGCCATCGAGGTGTCATCCGTCCATTCACCCGGCGCCCAATCGAACGTGCCGCCGCCTTTCATGAATATCCGAGTGTCCGCCGAGGGATGGGTGAACTCGTAGCCCGCCCCCAGCGCATCGCCGGCCGCCGTACCCACGAGGACCCCGGTCGCCCGGTCGAGCTGTTGTTCGGAAAGTCTCATCGCACCCCTTAGATCAATATTGATCTAAACCTTAGCGCACGGTTGCGCTAAGGTGCAAGACGTGGTGTGGAGAGATTCGTCTGGCAAAGCGCTCGACGATTACGCGCGACCATCGGTTGCCGTCGACGTCGCGGTTCTGACGGTCACCGGCGATCAGCTGGCGGTCCTGGTCATCGACTCCGAACGTGGACTCTCCCTCCCGGGAACCTTCCTGCATCCACGAGAGACCTTGCGCGACGCCGCCGCCCGGGCACTGTCGAGCAAGGCGGCGATCACCGGCCTCGACTTCCATCAGCTCGGCATGTTCGACGATCCCGACCGCGACGACCGCGGCTGGGTGTTGTCGATGGCCCACGGGGCGGCGATCGCGCGTGAAAAACTCCCCCACACATCGCGTTTGGTATCGATCACCGACACCGGTGCGCACGAACGGTTGGCCTTCGACCATGACTCCATGGCGGCCGAGGCCGTTCGGGATCTACGACAGCGATACCGCGGCGCCGCCGACCCGGATCACCTGCTGCCCGAGGAGTTCACCCTCTTGGAACTACGGAGGCTGCACGAGGCGATCTTCGCGCACGAGTTTCCGAAGGACACCTTTCGGCGTCGGTTCATCGGCGACCTCGTGGGCACCGGCGAGCGATCATCCGCCGAAACCGGCCGACCGGCCGAACTGTTCAGGGTGCGCTGAACCCCGGCTGTCAGAAGATGACGACCTGCCGGATCGCCTTGCCGTCGGCGAGTTGATCCATCGCGGAGTTGATGTCCGACAACGCTATCCGCGAAGAGATGAGTTGCTCCACCGGCAGCCTGCCTTCGCGCCACATCTGCGCATACTTCGGGATGTCCCGACTCGGCACAGCGGAACCGAGGTAGCTCCCGATGACCGTGCGGGCTTCTGCGGTTATCGTCAGGGGCGAGATACTCGATCTCGCCTGCGGTGCAGGCAATCCGACGGTGACGGTGGTGCCACCCGGTGCTGTTGCGGCGAACGCGGTCTCGAATGCCCGCGCATTCCCGGCGCACTCGATGACATGGGTGGCTTTGATCCCGTCGGCCGAGATCTGCTGCGGAGTGTAGGTCTCGTGAGCACCCAGCGACCGTGCGTGCTCGAGTTTGTCGTCGAAGGTGTCGACGGCAATGATGCGCGAGACCTGCTGCGCCACAGCTGTGATGAGTGCCGCCATCCCGACCCCACCGAGCCCGACGATCATGATCGAGTCATCGGGCCCCGGTTTGGCCGCATTGAGCACCGCGCCCCCACCGGTGAGAACAGCACAACCGAGGACCGCAGCGATGTCCGCGGGTACGTCTTCTCCGACCGGAACGGCCGATGCGGCGTCCACCACGGCGTGGGTGGCGAATCCCGACACGCCCAGATGATGATGAATGTGGTCGCCTGTATCGAGGTTCGCGAGCCGCCGCCCGCCACCGAGCAATTCGCCGGCATTGTTGGCCGCACTCCCGGGCCCGCATGGCAACCGGCCGTCGGCTGCGCAACCCGCACAGTCCTCGCACCGAGGCAAGAACGACATCACCACGCGCTGCCCGACCTCGACCCCGCTGACCTGCTCACCGACCTCGCGCACGATTCCGGCCGCTTCGTGTCCGAGCAACATCGGTACGGGACGTACGCGGTTGCCGTCGACGACGCTGAGATCCGAGTGGCAGACGCCGGCCGCTTCGATCTGCACCAGCAGCTCGGTGGGCCCGGGCGCCTGCAGTTCGAGCTCGTGGATCGCGATCGGCATCGACTCCGCGTAAGGCCGTGCCCGCCCGATCTCCTCGAGTACCGCTCCACTTATCCTCATCGCTCGCCCTTTCTACGCCTCCACACCCCCGAACCACTATGCACCTCGTACTCTTTGACGAGGCAATCGCCGACGCAGAGAGGCTTTGGACAGTGACCAGACCCGCGCTTCCGGTTCCGCAGGACTACCCGGTGCTGTGGCCGGTCCCCACCCGGTGGGACGACAACGACCACTACGGTCACGTCAACAACGTCACGTACTACTCGTACTTCGACACCGCCGTCAACGCCTGGTTGATGTCGGCATCCGGGACCGACATCCGGCGGTTGGCCGCGATCGGCATCGTCGCCGAGACGTCGTGCATCTTCCACAGCGAGCTGACGTTCCCCGAGCAGCTACAGGTCGGGTTGTCGATCGAGCGGCTCGGGACCCGCAGTGTCGTCTACTCGCTGGCGATCTTCGCCGAGCGCCCCGACGGCACCGTCAGACCTGCCGCCACCGGACGCTTCGTGCATGTCTACGTCGACCGCGACACCCGCAAGCCCACCGAGATCCCACCGGCCATCGCGACGGCGGTGGCCGGGCTGGCCTCTGCAGCACGGAATGTGAGCTGACGTGTCGGCGACCGTCGTCACGTCGTTGTTCTGGATAACCGTGATCGCGGTACTGGCACCGCTGGTTGCGGGACTCATCCGCAAGAGGCGGATACCGGAGGTGGTGCTGTTGCTGGTCGGCGGCATCATCATCGGGCCACACGCCCTCGACATCGCGGTCGAGGGACCCGAGATCCAACTTCTGCGTGAGCTCGGCCTCGGAATGTTGTTTCTCCTCGCAGGTTATGAGATCAAGACCTCGGAACTCGTCGGCAGAGAAGGCCGTCGCGCGTTGTACACGTGGATCTGCTGCCTCGCGCTGGCATTTGCGGTGACCTTCGCGATCGGCACGACCGGTCTGATATCGGCGGAGAGCGCAGTCGCGATCGCCATGTGCTCGACCGCATTGGGCACACTGCTGCCGATCCTGCGCGACTCGGGGATGCTCGAGGGGCGCCTCGGCCTGACCGTGCTCAACCACGGTGCGTTCGGTGAACTGGGACCGGTGATCGCCATGGCGGTCCTGCTCAGCGCCCGTGGCTCGCTCAAGTCGGCGATCGTGTTGGTGATCTTTGCCGTTGCGGCTGTGGTGGTCTGGTTGATCTCCGAACACCTCGTCGCACGGCATCACTGGCTGACGAGGGTGGTCTCGGCCGGCTCGGACACCACCGCGCAGACCTCGGTGCGCATCACGGTGCTGCTGCTCGTCGGCCTGATGGCGTTGGCGTACGCCTTCGATCTCGACACCATTCTGGGTGCG
This sequence comes from Williamsia soli, assembly GCF_017377795.1. Classification (GTDB taxonomy): domain Bacteria; phylum Actinomycetota; class Actinomycetes; order Mycobacteriales; family Mycobacteriaceae; genus Williamsia; species Williamsia soli. The sequence continues at coordinate 80,695 of NZ_JAFRDR010000009.1, forward strand.
TTCGCAGCCGGGTTCATTCTCCGTCGGATGCTTCCCGACGGAGACGAATCGATCGAGATCAAACTCGACGGCATCGCTTTCGGCCTGCTGATACCCATCTTCTTCATCACCTCGGGGATGGCCATCGACATCTCGGCTGTGGCAGCCGAACCCTGGGTCCTGGTGGTGTTCGTCGCGATGATCCTGCTCGTCCGTGGTGTGCCGGTTTTCGTGGCAGCACGCTGGGACCGCGGGAACTCCGGCGCCGGACCGCCTTTCGACCTACGCGAGCGCGTCCAACTCGGTTTGTATTCCGCCACCGGACTGCCGATCATCGTTGCCGTCACCGGGGTCGCGGTCGCGTCGGGTGACATGTCTGCAGGCAATGCCTCCGTACTCGTGACCGCGGGCGCCGTGACCGTCCTGGTCTTGCCGCTGGCCGCGTCGATCGTCGGTGCGCGTGGCAAGAAGTCGGTTGCTCCCGCCCCAGCGTCGGCCGAAGGCGATCCACCGGATCAGTGACCACGCGGTTGTCGCCGTCACCGTGCGCTCGGCACCGATGACGCCCGCCCACCCGAAATCGGCCGACCCACCCACTGTTTCAGGTGGCCGATGCAAAAACGGGTGGGCGGACGAAGGATTACAACCGCAGGAAATCGAGCACCCGGCGATTGAACTCATCCGACCGATCGCGGTGCACGCTGTGCCCTGCGTCAATCTGGAAGTAGTCACCGCTCGGGAGCGCATCGGTCAGACTCTGCAAGTGTCGGGGCGGCAGAAAACTGCGATCGCCGCCGGAGATGACCAGAGTCGGAAAGGTGATGAGCGACAGCGCATCCCACCACGCCGTGTCGACAGCGTCGAACTGGCGGGTGACGACGTCGGACATCCGGTGATCGAATCGCAACACCGGTCCCGGGTACCGCGCGACACTCCAGAGCCCACGCATTCGATCGGCCATACCGGTGAACGGCGCGATGTTCTCGTCGAGATCGGCCTGGGTCCTGGGCATCGGCGGGATCTCCTCGAGCACGAGCTTGCCGATCCGCTCGGGGGTACTCATCGCCATGCGCAGGGCGGTCTGCCCGCCCAGCGAATGCCCGACCACGTCCACCTGCTCGACACCGAGCCCGTCGAGCACGAAGCTGAGGTCGTCGCGGAAATCGTTCAGCAGATACGACGGCGAGCGCGAACTGCGGCCGTGCCCGCGTTGATCGTAGGAGATGACGGTCCGGCCGGCCGTGCGCAGTGCGCGGGCCAGCGGTCGCCAGGTGTGATGATCGCCGCCCATGCCGTGCACCAGCAGTACCGGGTTTGCGGCAGCCGGACCGGATGTACGCACGGCGAGCGCGATCTCCTCAGAACCAGCGGTCCGGGTCAGTATCTCCATTGCAGCAACGTTAGCCGCGGGACGGAGTCGGGGGCGGATCTCGCCCGCGAGACGATCAGCCCTTCAGCTCCGGGAACATGTCGTCGCGCCACTCCTCGGACAGCGCAGCGCCGGTGAGCGCCTCGTTCTCGCGTCCCCGCAACTCCACCCTGCGGATCTTTCCCGAGATCGTCTTGGGGAGCTCGAAGAACTCGATCCGACGTACTCGCTGAAACGGCGCCAGGTGCTCGCGCGCGTATTTCAGGATCTCGAAGGCGGTCTCCCGGGTCGGTTCGTACCCCGGCGCGAGCGAAACGTACGCCTTCGGGATCGCCAGGCGGACCTCGTCGGGCGCCGGCACCACTGCCGCTTCGGCGACCGCTGGATGTTCGATGAGCACGCTCTCCAACTCGAAGGGACTGATCTTGTAGTCCGAGGCCTTGAAGACGTCGTCGGTGCGGCCGACGTAGGTGATGTACCCCTCGTCGTCGACCGAGGCCACGTCGCCCGTGTGATAGAAACCGCCCGCCATCGCCTGTTCGTTGCGCTCGGGATCGCCGTGGTAGCCGGTCATGAGCGGGAGCGGCCGCCCGCCTGCACTGTTCAACTCCAGACAGATCTCGCCTTCAGGGGTCTCCGATTCCGCAGTGACGCGCTCACCGGTCAGCGGATCCACCAACACGACCGGGACACCCGGCAGCGCCCGCCCCATCGACCCCGCCTTGACCGCCGATCCGGGGGTGTTCCCGACCGCCGCGGTCATCTCCGTCTGGCCGAACCCGTCCCGCAAGGTCAGCCCCCACTTGTCCTGGACCTGCGCGATGACCTCGGGGTTCAACGGTTCACCCGCCCCGATGATCTCCCGCAGCGACCCCGCGCCACCGCTCATGTCGGCTTTGATGAGCATCCGCCACACGGTCGGCGGCGCACAGAACGTCGTGACGGCGTTGGTGCGCAGCTGCGACATCAGTGCTGCGGCGTCGAAGCGTGAATAGTTGTAGATGAAGATCGTCGCCTCGGCAATCCAGGGCGCGAAGAAGCATGACCACGCGTGTTTGGCCCACCCGGGCGACGAGATGTTCAGGTGCACATCACCTGGGCGCAGCCCCAGCCAATACATCGTCGACAGCGACCCGATCGGGTACGACGACTGGGTGTGCTCCACCAGCTTGGGCCGGCTGGTGGTGCCGGAGGTGAAGTAGAGGAGCATCCGGTCGTCGGGCGCGGTCCCCGGATGCGCGATACCGGTGTCGTCGGTTCGAGCGGCGTCGGTCAGATCCAGCCAGCCCGCCGCCGTGCCCGTACAGATGCGCGTGTAATCACCGGGGACGTCGTCGAACTTGCCGACGTCGGCCGGATTACACAGCACGTGTCCGGCTTCGGTCCGGGCCAGCCGGTCGCGCAGATCCGCGGCTCCGACAGCGGTGGTCGTCGGCACGATCACCGCCCCGAGTTTCATCACCGCGAGCATCGACTCCCAGAGTTCGACCTGGTTACCGAGCATGATGATGACCGAATCGCCGCTGCTCACCCCCTTGTCGCGGAGCCAGCGTGCGACCCTGTTCGACCGCCGTCGCATCTCGTCGAAGGTGACGGTGACGCGGGCCATGTTCTCCTCGACGATGACCAGCGCCGGTTTCTCGCTGCCCCGCGCGATGGCGTCGAACCAGTCGATGGCCCAGTTGAACACCGGTCCGACGACGGGCCAGGCGAACTCGGCGACTGCACGCTCGTGGTCACCTGACAGAGCGAGCAACTGATCTCTGGACTCTCGGTACACGTCCGTTGCGTTGGTCATCTCGTCTCTCCTGTCCGTCCTCGTCTCTTACTGTCGGTCCTCTCCCACCCTTTCACTTCGAGACCGGGCCAGGTACCCGAAACGCGTTCGCCTGTCTTTTCGGTCAGGTCACCCCGAGCGTCTTTCGGCGGGCAACGGCACAGATCCGGATAATGGGACACATGGTGTACGTCTCCGCGATCATCGGCTTCGTGCTGGTGTTTGCCACGACCGCACTGGCCTTCGTCGGCACCGAGTGGTTGAAGTCGATCAACTGGTCGGGGAAGTTCCGCGAAGCCTCCCTCCCGCCCCCGCAGAAGCAGTCGCAGAATCCGCCCCTGCGCGAGGACGACGACGCCGGCGCGGCCGCCATCGAACCCCGCCGCCCCCGCGGCGACGGGCTGACCGACCTCGCGAAGACGACCAACACCCCCTACTGGATCAACCTGCAGGGTGGGCCGCGTCCGGCCGGTGCCGTCGCGATCCGGTTCGCGTTCATCGCCGCCGACACCTGGCGCGGCGATTCACCACGGATCGCCGTCGACGAGCTCCTGGACCGTGAGTCGGGCCGCCCGGACGACTGGTTCGTCCGCACCGACGAGGACCACTACCCACGCCTTCTCCGGCGCCAATTGCGGCAGTCGCACCTGTCCACAGACGATCAGGCAACGATCGACGAGATGCGGTCGCATCCGATCGGCAAACTGGCCTATTTCGCGTGTTCGACGGCGACCGCGATCGAGCTGAGCACCTCTTGGCGGCACGACATCTTCGACGAGAAGATGATCCGGGTCGATCTCGACGCCGAGGTGGCCGAGATCAGCAGTAGCTGCGCGCGGCTGCGCACGGCCGTCGACAGGCTGGGTCCGCGTCCACCCGACGACCTCGGCGACGATCCCGACGTCCTTGCCATCCATGCCGGTCGCACCGAGATCTACGACGAACGCCTCGGCCAGCTCGTCCAGCGACTACAAGCGTTCGCGCGGTACCGTGCGGGCATCGAGCAGGTCGACAAACAGCTCGCGAAGCTCGAGTGGGTGATGAAGATCGGCACCGAGGACGACTCCGACGAATTCATCGCAGCGGCCGCCGATGAGCTGGGTTCGGAACGGCTCAATCGCGCTGCCGAGGAGTTCGATTCGGTGTCCGGGGCCATCATCGAAAGCATGCTCACCGACGCCAAGAAGCTGTCGCGGATCGTGCGGTATTCCTAACCCAGGCTCGGCGCGCGCAGGCCCAGCCGTCGCTGTTCGATGATCAGGCACCGGTCCTCGACGTACAGCAGGCCGGCACCCTCGGCGATCTCGCGGGCTTCGGCCGAGGCGATCCCGAGCTGCAACCACAGCGCGCTGGCGCCGGCGGCGACCGCCTGACGCGCGATGTCGGGTGTCGCCTCCGAGGGCCGGAATACGTCGACGAGCCCGACGTGTTCCGGTATGTCGGCGAGGGTGCGGTAGACCTTCTCACCGAAGAGTTCGTCGGCTTTCGGGTTGACCGGCACGATGCGCCATCCGCGGTCGGCCATGAACGCCGGAACACTGTGGGCAGCTTTGCCCGGGTCGGCGCTGGCTCCCACCACAGTGATCGTGTCGTATGTGGTCAGGATCTGTTCGACGATGTCATCGGTCCGGGTCATGGTGAAATCCTACGCAGCGCGCACACTGGATGCATGACCGAGAACTGGGCCCACACCGATAAGTATCTGAGCGACATCCTCATTGGCGAGGACGCCGCGCTCGACGCCACGATCGCAGCCAACGCGGAGGCCGGGCTTCCGCCGATCGATGTGGCGCCGGTGCAGGGCAAGTTCCTGCATCTGTTGGCGCGGGCCATCGGTGCGCGACGCATCCTCGAGATCGGCACACTGGGCGGCTACAGCACCATCTGGCTCGCCCGTGCCGTCGGCGAAAGCGGCCAGGTCGTCACCCTCGAATACGAGCCGCACCACGCCGAGGTCGCCCGGATCAACGTCGACCGCGCGCTCGTCGGCGACCGGGTCGAGATCAGGGTCGGCGCCGCGCTGGACACGTTGCCGACGCTGCCCGCCGACAACCCCTTCGACCTGGTTTTCATCGATGCCGACAAACCGAACAGCAGCAACTACATTCGCGCCGCCCTGCGGCTGAGCCGCCCCGGCACGGTCATCGTGGTGGACAACATCGTGCGCGGTGGTGCCGTGTCCGACCCCGGTGAGAACGACGAACGCGCCCAGGGTGGACGCGACGTGCTCGAGTTGTTCGCCACTGATCCACGTCTCGACGCCACGGCGCTGCAGACCATCGGGCTGAAGGGCTGGGACGGTTTCGGTCTCGCTCTCGTGCAGGAACCGAACTGAGATCGCCATCGGGCTCAGGCTGTCGCGATTGTTCAAGTCAGACCGCCGAGAGCGGTGACAGAATCGGTTCATGGCCACTCGGATCGTGCTCATCCGCGCAGTGAACGTCGGCGGCGCGAAATTGCCGATGGCCGAGCTGCGTGAACTCGCCATCGACCTCGGCGCCACAGACGTGTCCACCTATATCGCGTCGGGGAACCTGTTGTGCACTCCACCTGGCGAGCCCACCTCGTTCGATCGCGCCCTGGAAAAGGCCATCGAAGAGAAGTACGGCTACTTTCGCGAGGTCATCAGCAGATCGGACACCGATCTCGAGGCCGCCCTCGCCGCGCACCCCTTCGACGTCGTCGAACCGAAGTACTCCTATGTGTACGCCCTCACCGGTATCCCGGCCAAAGCCGCCGTGGACGGGTTCGCGAAGAAAGACTTCGGCGCAGACGTCTTCGAAGTCATCGGCAACAATCTGCACATCCGCTACGACGCCGGTGCCGGCACCTCGAAGCTGACGGCACCCGTCATCGCGAGAGGCCTCGGCGTGCAGGGCACCGGCCGGAACCTCCGGACGGTCAGGAAACTCATCGACCTCGCCCGGTCCTGACACGCCGAACTTCGTCATCCGCCACCGCTGGGCGTGGTCGTCGCGGGATACTGGGGGCATGGAGACCTGGCAGATCGTCGTGGCAGTGGTAACCGTCGTGCTGGTCATCGGGGTGATCGCGGCGCTGATCCAGGCACAGCGCGCGAAGCGTCCGCCAATCCCGGCCGACTGGTATCCCGACCAGCGCGACCCGTCGCTCGAGCGCTATCACGACGGCAACGGCTGGACCGATCAGACCCGGCCCAACAAGGAAGACGACTACTGACCGCCCCTTCTCGAGCACACTTGTTGCGGTCGGCGCCTTTTCGGTCGTCGTGATCGAATCAATTGTGCGCACACCGGCCTTCCGATAGTTTTCGCCGAACCACCTCCTGAGCACAGGAGGATTCGACACGGGGGCCACGTTGACCAGTTTGATCTCGCCGAGTTCGCAGCGCGACCTCGACGACTCCGAGATTCCACTCGAAGATCTACCGATAGTTCGCACGCCCCACTACGGACGATGGCTCGGCGTTGTCGTGGTCCTGATCCTGTTGTCGCAGTTCGTTGCCGGCGCCGTGACCAATCCTCGATTCGACTGGCCCACCTTCGCGCAGTTCTTCTTCAGCACCACCGTGCTCGACGCACTTTGGCTGACGATTCAACTCACTGCCTACGGTGCCGTCTTCGGTTTCGCAGGCGGTGTCGTCCTCGCCCTGATGCGGCAATCGCCGAACCCGCTGTTGCGGAGCGTCAGCTGGGCGTTCATCTGGCTCTTTCGCTCCATCCCACTGATCGTGCAGATTCTGTTCTGGGGGTTCCTCGGGGCGCTGTACACCCATCTGGGATACGGGATTCCCTTCGGTCCGATCTTTGGGGAAACGGCAACCAAGGATCTCATCGGCCCCATGACGGCAGCCGTGATCGGACTTTCGATCCACCAGGCCGCCTACGGCGCCGAGATCATCCGCGCAGGACTCATCTCCGTCGACGAGGGACAACGGGAAGCCGCCGCCGCTCTGGGCATCCCCGCTCGGCGGCAGTTCACCAAAATCATCTTCCCGCAGGCCATGCGGACCATCGTGCCGCCCGCGGCCAATGAGATCATCGGCCTGCTCAAAGGCACGTCGGCGGTGTTCATCATCGCCCTGCCCGACCTGTTCTACCAGGTCCAGGTGATCTACGGCCGCAACGGCCGCATCATCCCGCTGCTCATGGTCGCCGTGGTCTGGTACGTGATCCTCACCGGCCTGCTATCGGTGATCCAGTTCTACATCGAGCGATACTTCGCGAAGGGCGCCCATCGCGAAGTCCCGCCCACGCCCATCCAGCGAGCAGTCACCCGCGTGCACGAAGTGCACGCCGAATACTCGTTGCGCCGCGCCGCTTCTCGCGATGGACGCACAGACCGGACACAACAATCATGACCCGACCACTGCTCGAGATCAGAAACGTCGAGAAGTCGTTCGGCGGCACCCCAGTGCTACGCGACGTCAGTCTCGACGTCGCGAAAGGCGAGGTCGTCGCCATCATCGGCCCCTCGGGTTCGGGAAAGTCGACACTCCTGCGGACCATCAACTACCTCCAGCCGCCCAACCGCGGCTTCGTACTCCTCGATTCCGAGCTGATCGGCTATCGCCGCGGACGAAAAGCTCTGCACCGACTACGTGAACGCGAACTCCTCAAGCAACGCAGCAGGATCGGATTCGTCTTCCAGGGCTTCAACCTCTTCCCGCACCTCACCGCGCTCGAGAACATCGCTGAGGCGCCGGTGGCAGCGCTCGGGGTTCCCAAGGAGTCCGCGACAGCCGGCGCGCGCGACCTACTGGAGCGCGTCGGGCTGGCGGACAAGGCGCACGCGTATCCGCGACAGTTGTCCGGCGGGCAACAACAGCGCGTCGCGATCGCCCGGGCGCTGGCGCTGGACCCCGAACTGATCCTGTTCGACGAACCGACCTCCGCCCTCGACCCCGAGCTCGTCGACGAGGTCCTGCACGTGATCCAGGACCTGGCCCGCGCCGGACGCACGCTGCTGATCGTCACCCACGAGATCACGTTCGCCCGCCGCGTCGCCGACCGAGTTGTGTTCATGGACGAGGGACGAATTGTCGAAACCGGTACCCCCACAGAGATTTTGAACAATCCGCAACATCCGCGTACGCGCGACTTCCTCAGCCGCGTCCACTGACGCACGAACAGAAAGCAGCCCCATGCCGCAGCAGAACCATGCCCGGAGCAGGAACAATCGTCGGCCGCGCCGGCTCCTGCTGGCGCTCCTGGCCGCCACCACCGTTCTCACCTCCCTGGTCGCGTGCTCCTCCCCCGACGACGGTGGTACCCAGGAGGTCAAGAACGAGTCCGGGGAGGCGCTCAACCTCAGTGCGAACCAAAACCAGATCGTCCCGGCCAAGGACGAGGCGATCGCCGCCACCGTCCCCCAGGCGATCCGCGACCGAGGCACCCTGATCATCGGGCAGGGATCCGGAACCGGCAATCCGCCCTTCTCGTTCCCGTCCACCGACAACGATCAGGTCTGGATCGGCGACGAGGTGGACATCGCCACCCTGGTTGCCGGTGTCCTCGGTCTCAAACCCGAGTTCAAACGGTCCTCATGGGAGGGCCTGTTCCTCGGAATCGACAGTGGTGCCACCGATGTAGGGTTCTCGAACATCACAGTCACCGAGGCCCGCAAAGAGCTCTACGACTTCGCGACCTACCGGACCGATGTGCTGTCGCTGATCGTGCCGAAGGATTCGGCTGTAACCTTCACGAGCTATCAGGACTTGAGCGGCAAGACCATCGCGGTCGGATCGGGTACGAACCAGGAGAAGATCCTGGTCGACTACGCCGCCAAGCTGACGGCGGAGGGCAAGCCCACCATCGACATCAAGTACTACCAGGACACAGCCGGCATCTGGTCGGCGTTGACGTCGGGGCAGATCGACGGGTATTTCGGACCCAACCCGATCAACGCGTTCCACGACGCACAGGTGCGGGGCACCCCGAGCGAGACCAAGATAGTCGGAACCGTCTCCGGTGCCGGTGAAAGCCTCACCGGCCTGATCGCGGCGACCACCCTGAAGGGCAACCCGCTCATCGAGCCCGTGCAGGCGGCGCTGAACAAGGTGATCGCCGACGGCGAGTATGCCGAAGTGCTCAAACGCTGGAACCTGCAGGACGAGGCCGTCACCGAGTCCCAGTTGAATCCGCCGGGACTTCCGAAGACGGACTGATCGAACGGTCTGGCCGCCGGCGCGATTTCTGCCGGCGGCCGACCGGTTTGTACACCGACAGTACGGTCGCGACCATCAAGGCCACCGATGACACGATCGGCGGCATCAGCAGTGACATCAGGTCGAATTCGGCACGTAGTTGCTCGGCCGAGAGGCCCGGGTCGGGCTCGGCCATCGACAAGGCGTTGGGCAGCAACAGGGTTGCGACCAATGCGGTCAACACCACGCTGATGATCAGTTTCGCAGTCACCCACCCGTGCGTGACCAATCCCCACCTGGTTCCGAGCCCGAGGAGGACTCCGGTCAGCAGTGTTCCCAGGGCCAGGGCCGGAATCACCGGCGGGATGATGATCACGATCGCCGCGATGCCGGCGGCCACCAGTTGACCGTCGTCGGTCGTGAACGCAACGACATCAAGGGCAATCAGCGCGAGGTTCACGCCGAACCAGGCCACGCTCAGCAGGATGTGCGTGGTCAGGAGAGCCTTGCGGGCAGGTCTGCTGAGTTGGAAGACGTTCGGCGACATCGGACTCCCTATCCTGCAGTGACGTCGCGGCGGGACATCGCGTAGGCGATCACGCCTCCACACATCACCGCGTAGAGCGACAGGGTGGTCAGCGTGGTGCCGAGAGACAGGGCGCCCGGACTGTCCGGCTGAACCAGCGATCGCATCACGAGTCCGGGAAACCACCGCTCCGCCCACTCCCGGCCTTCGCCGAGTACGTTCTCGATCGGCCCGAACCACAGCAGGCAGATGCCCAGCGCTATCGGTGTCGATCTGACCAGCACCGCAACGGTTGTGCCGATCAGCGCGTACATCGAGACAAACACCAGTAACCGGCCATAGTCGGCGATACCGCTACCGAGGGCGTCGGCGCCCAACCAGCCGCCGGTGTCCACATCTGCCGACGGTGCCACCACCGCGGCGGTCACGGCGCCCACGATGAGAGCAACGGCCATCAGGATCGACGCCAGACTCACTCGGGCCGCCAGCTTTCCGGCGATCAATGTCAGCCGACTGGGTTGCTTCGCAAGCGCGGCGCGCAGCGTCCCCCGCGTGATCTCGTTGCCCATGGCGGCGGCGAAGGCCGCCACCACCAGGACCGTGGCGAAGCCCATCGACGAGATGACGGCGGCGGTGGCTCCTCCGGATCCGGTCAAGGCTTCCAGCGACACCCCCGGACCGTCGCCACCGCGGCCCACGGGTTCGGCCGATTCCATCAGCAACCAAGTGGCGACCGCCGCGAACACGACCGTTGTCAGGCCGAGCCCGACCCAGAGCCGCGGGCGGTTCAGCAGGATCCATTCTGAGCGAAATGAGTTGAGCAGATTCATCGGACGGCCTTCTCTGTGGGTGCGGCGGCGTTGATCATCGTGAGGTAGCGGGATTCCAGATCGGCTCGGCGATGGTGTAATTCGCTCAGCACGATCCCCGCCGCGTGGGCGCGGGTGTTGAGGTCTGCGGCGATCCGATGCGCGTCGGACTGTACGTCCAGAGTGATGACGATCGTCTCGGCAACCCGGTCGATCGGCAATCCGGCGGACGCGGCGACGACTACCAGCGCATCGAGATCGGTAGCTGCACAGGGCTCCACGACCAGCGCATCCGCGGTGCCACCGAGGGACTCCGGTGTGCCCAGATGCACCAGTCCGCCGTGATCGAGGACCACAAGCCAGTCACATATCTGCTCGAGTTCACCGAGCAGGTGCGAGGACACGATCACGGTACGTCCCTGACCGGAGATGATGCGGATGAGATCGCGGATCTCCTGCATCCCTTGCGGATCGAGTCCGTTTGTCGGCTCATCGAGGATGACCAGTTCGGGGTCGCCGAGGAGTGCAGCGGCGATGCCCAGACGCTGTTTCATACCGAGGGAGTAACTCCCGAACCGGTCGCCGCCGCGGTCTGAGAGTCCGACGATGCCGAGCATGTCGTCGATCCCGGTGATGCTGTGACCGGCCAGCCTCGCCAGAGACCGGAGGTTGTCGCGGCCGGACACGGCCGGATGGAACGCCGGCGACTCGATCAGTGCGCCGGTGCGCGGGAGGTACCGGGCCCGATCGCGAATCGGCGCGCCGAGCACGGTGCCCTCGCCCTCGGACGGAGTGATCAGCCCAAGCATCATGGCCATCACCGTGGTCTTGCCGGCCCCGTTGGGACCGATGAGCCCGGTCACCGATCCCGTTGGGACCGTGAACGACACGTTGTCGACCGCGGTTCGTGATCGGTAGCGTTTGGTGAGTCCGGTGACGGAAACCGCGACGGGTGCAGTTGTCATGAGGGCAACGATGCCGCGCCTGCCGGCCGAAGTCGTCACCCTGGTGTGGACATCTCGTCTACGTCAGGTGTCGAGGAACCACTACCGCGGTGGGATCTGTACCAGACCCAGTCGGTAGGCGAAGACCACCAGCTGTGCGCGATCCCGGGCCGCGAGTTTGGTCATCGCGCGACTCACGTGGGTCCGGACCGTGGCGTTGCTGACGAACCACTTCGCGGCGATCTCGTCGTTCGACAGACCTTCGGCCAACAATCGCACCACTTCGAGTTCACGCGCGGTGAGCAGGTCGACAATCCTCGCCGGCGGCTCCGATACCGATGTCTCGCCGCCGTGGGCGAATTCGGTGATCAGCCGGCGGGTGACCCCGGGCGACAGCAGCGCCTGCCCCGCCGCGATCACCCGCACTGCCTGGATCAACTCCGCAGGCTCGGTGTGTTTGACCAAAAACCCGCTGGCACCGGACCGCAACGCCTCGAAGACGTACTCGTCGAGTTCGAAGGTGGTGAGGATGAGAACCCTGACATCGGCCAGATCTGCGCGGGCTGTGATCTGACGTGTGGCGTCGAGACCGTCGGTGCCCGGCATTCGGATGTCCATGATGATCACGTCGGGACGCCGCTCCACACAGAGCGCGACTGCAGCTTCTCCGTCGCCCGCCTCGCCGATCACCTCGATGTCGTCTTCCGCATCGAGCAGTGCACGGAAACCCGTTCGCACCAGAAGCTGATCGTCGGCGAGCGCCACCCTGATCATCCCCTCAGCGTAGCCACTCACCCGATCTCAACACTGAACGGACGCGGAGCCCGGGGGCGCGGTCCTACGATCGGCCTGTGAAGCCTTTCCGGGAACTCGGCCTGCGCCGCAGCGATGTCGCCGTGGTGATCGTCGTGGCTGTTGTCGTGCTCGTCGGAAGTTTCCGGGTCGATCACGGCGGCGCAGACTCCCACTCCATCGACGCCCTGGCCATCGCGCTGGGCGTGATCGGGGCTCTGTCGCTGGGACTGTCGCGTCGCTACCCGCAGGTGATGATCGCCATCGCGGCGGCAACGGTTTTCACCTATCTGGCCCGCAGCTACCCCGGTGGGCCGGTGCTGCTGGTCGGGCCGGTGTCGATGGCGCTGGCCGGATATCGCGCGTCGCGCATCGTCGCGCTCGTGGGCGCCGTCGTGATGGCGGTCGCGGTAATGGCCGGCGCATGGGTTGCCGACGGCGATCTCGGGATCATCGGAGTGGCCGGGCCGGCGTGGGCATTCGCGTTGACGCTCGCCGGCATGTTGCTGGCAGCACGGACCGAGCGCGTGGCGGCGCAGAAGGAACGTGAGGAACTACGGCGGCAGCAGGCGTCCACCGACGAACGCCTCGGCATCGCTCGTGACCTGCATGATTCCGTTGCGCACGCCCTCGCCACCATCAACGTGCAGTCCGGTGTCGCGGCCCATCTCCTCGATCGGCAACCGCACCAGGCCAAAGCCGCGCTGGAAGCGATTCGGCAGGCCAGCAGCGAGGTTCTCGACGAACTCGCCATGATGCTCGAAACGTTGCGGGACAGCGATCACACCGCGCCGCGGACGCCCACGGCGGGATTGCCGCAGGTGACCGAACTCGTCGAGAGAGCGCGCCGGGACGGTGTGACCATCCGCTACGACGTGGTCGGCGATATCGGAGCGGTCCCGTCCGCGGAGAGTACCGCGGGCTACCGCGTGATCCAGGAGTCGCTGAACAACGTGCGTCGCCACGCCGGACCGGCGGCTGCGGTCACAGTCGGCGTGACCGTTGCGTCCCCGAATATGCTGTCTGTCAAAGTCATTGACGACGGAGGCGGGCGGTTTGTGTCGCCGCAGACCACGTCGAGCACCGGCTTGGGCCTGATCGGCATGCGGGAACGTGTCGAGTCGACCGGTGGCCGCCTGACTGTCGGCGCCGACCCAGACGGACCAGGTTACCGCGTTGCGGCACACTGGGATTGATTCGCCGACCGTGCCTTAACAACCGCCGACCGTGCCCATCAAACGGTCGACCGTGCGTTTACTGCTCAGGCCCGATCAGCTGGGTGAGAACTGCGTGAGCAAATGACGCTCCGCATCGCGCAGATACGTGTCCATAGCGTCGGCGGCGGACTCGACCTCTCCCCCGGCCAGCAGCTCTACGATCTCCCCGTTGCGCTCGACGTACCGCGAGTGGAAGTCGCTCGCCGACCCGCTGCGGAAGAACACCAGGCGCATCTCGGCGAGCAGCAGGTTCATCTCGACATCGAGTCGGCTACTACGGGCTTGCGCGACGACGGCACGGTGAAAATGCTGATTGGCGGTGGCAACAGCATCGCCGTCGGCCGTGGCCAGCCCGTCACGCCCCTCGCTCACCGCCGCGCGCATCGCCTGCAAGAACTCATCCCCACCAGCGCCGACGCGGATCGCTCCGGTTTCGATGACCCGCCGCGCACGGTACACATCGCGCACATCATCAGCGGTGGGTGTCCGAATGAGAACACCCCGATTGGGTACCCGCACAACTATGCGTTCGGAAACGAGCTGGCTGAGTGCCTCTCGCAGCGTATTGCGCGAGATACCGAGCGCCCGCGCGATCGACTCCTCGGGTAGCCGGGCACCCGAGCGCAACCGACCTTCATCCACCTGGGCTCGCAGCACTGCGGCAGCGCGCTCGGCCGAGGACGTACGCACGACATCCGGCCGGGCGGCCTCGAGTGCACCCAGGACATCGTCGAGGTCAGATCGGTTTTCCACGAAAACAGTGTACGAGTTCGGGAATTGTGGGATTGTTGAACAATCCTTATCGCCAAGGAAAAGTCCCGGAAACATCCGGGAACGACGCTAGGAGCACGACAGCACGCACCGGGCACGTCACCCCAAGGAGCAATTCCATGGCCGAAACCATCCCCGTCGAAGCAACCAACAAAGGTGGTCGAGCCGCCCTGCTCGGCGCCATGTTCCTCATGGCCACCAGCGCCATCGGTCCGGGTTTCATCACCCAGACCACCGAATTCACCGTGCAGCTCGGCGCGGCATTCGCCTTCGCGATCCTCGTCTCGATCCTCGTCGACATCGCCGTCCAGCTGAATGTCTGGCGGGTCATCGGGGTCGCCGGGCGTCGCGCACACGAACTCGCCAACGAGGTCATCCCGGGTGCCGGCTACGTCCTCGCCGGACTCGTCGTCCTCGGCGGGTTGGTGTTCAACATCGGCAACGTCGGCGGCACCGGCCTCGGCACCGATGCCATGTTCGGCCTCGAACCGCGCGTCGGCGGCGCACTCTCGGCCCTGATAGCCATCGCGATCTTCCTGAGCAAGCGAGCCGGGGTCGCGCTTGATCGGATCGTCGTGGTCCTCGGCGCCGGCATGATCCTGATGACCGGCTACGTGGCCATCGTCTCCGGACCACCGGCCGGCGAAGCGCTGCGCAACACCGTGATTCCCGAAGAGATCGATTTCCTCGTCATCACCACCATCATCGGCGGGACTGTCGGCGGCTACATCACCTACGCCGGAGCGCATCGGCTGCTTGATACCGGCCTGACCGGACCGGAGCACGTCACCCAGATCAGTCGTAGTTCCGTCCTCGGCGTCATCGTCACCGGCGTGATGCGGGTGCTGCTGTTCCTGGCCGTGCTCGGGGTCACCGCGGGCGGAGTCCAACTGGCGAAAGACAATCCGACCGCCTCGGCGTTCGAGTCGGCACTCGGTTCCGCCGGCATGCTCCTGTTCGGGATCATTTTGTGGGCGGCCAGCATCACCTCGGTGATCGGCGCGGCCTACACGTCGGTGTCGTTCCTGACCTCGACCGAAACCTCTCCGCGCCGACGAAATCTACTGACCGTCGCCTTCATCGCGATCAGCACCGTCATCTACCTGCTGATCGAGACAACCCCGGTGAAGTTGCTGATCTTCGCCGGTGCATTCAACGGCATCATCCTGCCGTTCGGCTTCACGCTCATCCTGTGGGTCGCCTGGCGTCGACGCGATCTGATGGGTAACTACCGTTATCCCATCTGGTTGTTGGGTATCGGCGTGATCGCCTGGTTGATCACGCTGTACCTCGGTTACGAATCACTGACCACGTTGGGAGACCTGTGAGCACCATCGACCTCAACAGTGACATCGGCGAATCCTTCGGCCGCTGGGAACTCGGCGACGACAAGGCGATGCTCGATCTGGTGACCAGCGCGAACATCGCCTGCGGATTCCACGCCGGTGACCCCAGCACCATCGCCCGGACGGCACGCTGGTCGGTCGAACGCCACGTCCGCATCGGCGCGCAAGTGGCGTATCGCGACCTCGCCGGATTCGGACGGCGCTTCGTCGACGCCTCCCGGACGGAATTGACCGACGACATCGTCTATCAGATCGGCGGCCTGCAGGCACTGGCCGGCGCGGCCGACGGACGCGTCACATACGTCAAACCCCATGGTGCGCTGTACAACACCGCGGTTCATCATGAAGCGCACGCGCAGGCGGTCGTCGACGCTATTGTTTCGGTGGACCCGACGCTGGCGCTCCTGGGTCTTCCGGGTTCCCGACTGCTGGCACTCGGTGAGCAACACGGCCTCCGCGTGGTGCGCGAGGCGTTTGCCGACCGCGGGTACACGCCGGAGGCGACTCTGGTGTCGAGGAAGGAACCCGGTGCCGTTCTGCATGATCCGGCCGAGGTGGCAGCGCGGGTGCTGAGGATGGTGGCCGACGGTCAGGTCGAGGCCGTCGATGGTTCGGTTGTCGACGTCGACGTACATTCGGTCTGTGTACATGGTGATTCACCCGCGGCCGTCGAGATGGCACGGGCGGTGCGGGACCTACTGACATCCGAAGGTGTTGACCTGGAGGCGTTCACATGAACCTGCTGACCTATGGTGACCGCGCCCTGCTCCTCGAGGTCGCTGACACCGATGAGGTGATCGGCTGGACTACAGCGATACGCGACGCCGCCTTGCCCGGGGTGGTCGACCTGGTGCCCGGTGCCCGAACCGTGTTGATGATCGGCGACGAGCCACAGGTGATACCCCGCCTGCAGAAAGACCTGAAAGGGCTGTCGCCCACCGAGACAACAACACTCGACGACGGACCAGTAGTCGAGGTGCCGGTGGTCTATGACGGCCCCGACCTCGACGACATCGCCCGCCTGACCGGTCTCGACACCAACGAGGTGATCGAGGCACATGCGGGAACCACGTGGAAGGTCGCGTTCGGAGGCTTCGCACCGGGATTCGCCTACCTCATCGGCGGAGATACCCGATTGGAGGTGCCGCGCCGCGACACCTCGCGCACCAGGGTCCCGGCCGGAGCGGTCGGATTGGCCGGGGAGTTCAGCGGCATCTACCCGCGGTCGTCCCCCGGTGGCTGGCAACTGCTTGGACACACCGACTTACCGATGTGGGACGTCGACCGCGACCCTCCGGCATTGTTGCAGCCGGGGACCCGGGTCCAGTTCCGCAGGGCCGAGTCATGAGTTCCTTTGAAGTTCTCGCCGCCGGTCCGCTGACCACCGTCCAGGACGAGGGCCGGTCGGGTCTGGCCGCGTTGGGTGTCGGGCGATCAGGTGCCGCCGATCGCCGGTCGTACGGTTTGGCCAACCGCCTTCTCGCCAACCCCGACGGAGCGGCCGCACTGGAGGTGACGCTCGGCGGGCTGTCGTTGCGCGTCGGCGACGAGACCTGGTTCGCGGTGACCGGCGCCGACCTGGAGGTGTTGGTGGACAGTGGTTCCGGACCGGTGGCCGTCGGCCGCAATGCCGCGTTCGTCGTCCCCGCGGGGGGCACTCTCACGCTCGGGATGGCGCGCGCAGGTCTGCGCGCCTACGTCGCTGTCCGCGGGGGTGTCGCCGTTGAACCCACCTTGGGCTCCCGGAGCACCGACACCCTGTCCGGGCTGGGACCCGAGCCGCTCGCCGAAGGCGACACCCTGGCCATCGGACCGCGACCCGGCGATCTCCCGGATCTCGATGTCGCCGCCGTCGCCACACCGGAGGCCGACGAGGTCGAGTTGAGTGTGCTGCGTGGGCCTCGCGACGATTGGGTCGTCGACGTCGACGATTTGGTGCATACGGTCTGGCAGGCGTCCGATCACAGTGACCGCGTCGGGATGCGGTTGAGCGGCAACGCTCCCGGACTCCGGCACCGCGATGAGGACCGGCAGCTGCCCAGCGAGGGCTTGGTGCGCGGATCGATCCAGGTGCCGCCGAGCGGCGAGCCGGTGATCTTCCTGGCCGACCATCCCATGACCGGTGGCTATCCGGTGGTCGCGGTACTGGTCGACGAAGACACCGACATCGCAGCCCAGATTCGTCCCGGTCAGTCGGTGCGCTTGCATTGGAGTCGGCGATGACACACCCAGATGCCGCTGCCATCGACCCAATCGCCGCGCGGGCACTCTTCCGCGACGGTCTGGTGACACCCACCGCGGGATGGGCTCCCGGGTGGACGCAGGCGAACCTTCTCACGTTGCCCCGCGCGGACGCCTACGATTTCCTGCTCTTCGCGCAACGCAATCCGAAGTCTTGTCCGGTGCTCGATGTACTCGATGCCGGTGACGTCAGCGGACCGCTGTTGGGAGACGGCGACATCCGCACCGACGTCCCGCTCTACCGCGTCTACGAGTACGGCGAGATGGTCGCTGAAACGATCGACGTCACGTCGTGGTGGCGCCCCGACCTCGTGTCCTTCCTGATCGGCTGCAGCTTCACCTTCGAAGCCGCACTCCTCGACGCCGGGGTACCCGTGCGCCACATCGAGCAGGGTCGCAATGTGCCGATGTACCGCACGTCGAGGCGATGTCGCCCGGCCGGAAGCCTGCACGGACCGGAGGTGGTGTCGATGCGCCCGATACCCGCCGATCTCGTCGCGACTGCCGTGCGCGTCACCTCACGCTACCCGGCCGTCCACGGCGTCCCCGTTCACATCGGCGACCCTGAGGCGATCGGCATCGGCGATCTCAGTGCCCCCGATTTCGGCGACCCTGTCGAGATCCGACCCGGCGAGATCCCCGGGTTCTGGGCCTGCGGCGTGACTCCGCAAGCCGCGGTCATGGAGTCGCGGCCGGCGCTGGCCATCGGCCACGCCCCCGGCCACATGGTCATCACCGACGCCCGAGACAGCGACTACCTCGTCCCCTGACCTCTCCCGACCCCCGCCGAGCGTGCCCTTTCAGTCGCCCACCGTGCCCCTCCCGACGCCCACCGTGCCCTTTCAGTCGCCCACCGTGCCCCTCCCAACGCCCACCGTGCCCTTTCAGTCGCCCACCGTGCCCCTCCCGTCGCCGAACGTGCCTAGCTGATCACTCTCGATATCCTCTGTCCCATAGATGTTTCCGGATCTCGTCCACGACATCTCGCGGGTCGTTCCGTATTTGTTCCGAGCGCACCCGAATGATGACCCAACCCATTGCGCCGGCCTTCGCATCACGAGCCTCATCGTGAGCGCGCTGCTGCTCGGTCGAATGGAACTCTTCGCCGTCGTAATCAACACCGATGCGATACTTCCGGTAGCCGAGGTCCAATCGAGCGAACTCGTGGCCACTGCGATCGTGGAGAGCTATCTGTGCCTCGGGCTTGGGAAGGTCACCCCGAATCATCAGGAGTCGCAACCAACTCTCGGGCGGTGACTCGGCGTTGGTGTCGATGTGGGGGATCAAACCCCGGATCTGACAGACACCGCGTTTCGCCGGATGCGCGACCACATAGGCCCACAGGTCGGATGATTCGAGACCGGTGGCCTTCATCAGGTCATCGAGATGGCCGAGCGCCCTCCACTCCGGAGGTCTTCGACCGAGGTCATAAGCTGTTCGCACCACCGATAGAACCGGAATGCCATCAACAGTCGTGACGTCACCCGGGCCCAAATCGGCACGCACCACCTTGATTCCACCACGGTTGCGGCCCTGACCGGTGGCCGGGCGACAGACTTCGACCTCGAAATCATCGTCATACCACGCTATTCCGTGCAGAATCGCTGCCGAGACCCCGCTGATGACCGCTCCCGGCCCGGCCCGTTGCAGTGCGCAGCGCATCTGCCAGGCAGGGTCGATATCTGCGTCTGGCGGAACGTGAACACCACGATAGACCTGACGCGACGCGCGACGCGATGAACCCGAACCCCACAGTGAAACGTCACCCGATTCCATACACTGATCGACGGCGGCGGACCGAGATCGGTTCCATTCTCTGACCGATCAATATCCGAAGGAGTGGACCCCAGACCCACGTCCGACGCATGAAAAGGCACGCGCGGATACCGCAAGAGCACGGTGGGCGACCGGAAGGGCACGGTCGGCGACCGGAAGGGCACGGTGGGCGATTGGAAGGGCACGGTCGGCGACCGGAAGGGCACGGTCGGCGGTCGTCAGGGCACGATGGAATCGACGTATCCACCGTCGACGCGTACCGCTGCCCCGGTGGTCGCCGACGCCTGCGTCGACGCCAGGTACACGCACATGTTGGCGATCTCTTCGGGCTCGATCAGGCGTTGCAGCAAGGACTGCGGGCGGTGGAGCCGCATGAACTCGCGTTGCGCCTCGTCCCACGACAGATTCCCATCGACGAGTTGGTAGACGAAGTCTTCGACGCCACCAGTGTGCGTGGGTCCAGCGATCACCGAGTTGACGGTCACACCCGTTCCGGCCGCTTCTTTGGCGAACCCACGACTGACGGCGAGCAGAGCGGTCTTCGACATGCCGTAGTGAATCATCTCCGCGGGTATCGCGATGGCGGAGTCGCTGGCGATGTTCTGCACTCGGCCCCAACCGCTTTCGGTCATCCCCGGCAGGTAACCGCGGATCAGGCGCACAGCGGCCAGGACGTTCACCTCGAAGTACCGGCGCCACTCGTCATCGGAGATCTCCAGTGCCGGCTCGGCGCCGAAGATGCCCAGATTATTGATCAGGATGTCGACGGCCGGGAGCTCACCGAGCAAACTGTTCACCCCATCGGAAGTCGTGACATCGTAGGCCACCGGGACCAGATCGGCATCCGGGACGCGGGTCTGTATGTCGCGGACGGCCGCGTCGACCTTCCGCCGATCCCGGCCGTTGATCGCCACCTTCGCTCCGGCCTCGGCGAGGCCCTTCGCGATGGCCCATCCGATGCCCTGGCTCGAACCGGTCACCAATGCTGTCTTTCCGCTGAGGTCGATGCGCATGCCCCGACTGTAAACCGCGGACTCCATGCCATCGGTAGGCTTGGGTGACTGATCACCACCGAAAGCACAGTCCATATCGATCGACGGAGGACGATAAAGATGTCAGTCAGTCTGGCCAAAGGCGGAAATGTATCGCTGAGCAAAGAGGCACCGAACCTCACGGCGGTGAGTGTTGGTCTCGGGTGGGATGTGCGGTCGACGACCGGCGCCGACTACGACCTCGACGCCAGCGCACTGGGCATCAACTCCGGCAAGCGGGTCGTCAACGACAATTTCTTCGTGTTCTACAACAATCTTCGCTCGCCTGACGGCGCGATCGAGCACACCGGCGACAACCGGACCGGTGAGGGCGAGGGCGACGACGAGTCGATCAACGTCGACCTCAAGGCCCTCTCCCCCGAGGTCGAGTCGATCATCTTCCCGGTGACCATCCACGACGCCGACACCCTCGGGCAGAGCTTCGGGCAGGTTCATGGAGCGTTCATCCGAGTCGTCGATCAGTCCGATGGCCGCGAGCTCGCGCGCTACGACCTCAGCGAAGACGCATCCACTGAGACCGCAATGGTTTTCGGTGAGATCTACCGGCGCGGCGGTGAGTGGAAGTTCCGTGCCATCGGCCAGGGTTACGCCTCGGGACTCG
The DNA here is from genome assembly GCF_017377795.1 of Williamsia soli. Classification (GTDB taxonomy): domain Bacteria; phylum Actinomycetota; class Actinomycetes; order Mycobacteriales; family Mycobacteriaceae; genus Williamsia; species Williamsia soli. The sequence goes on from NZ_JAFRDR010000009.1 coordinate 102,019, forward strand.
CCGGGATCGCCCGCGACTACGGCGTCAACATCGGATAAATCACTTCGACGGTTGTACCGGCGCGGTCGGTTTACCCGCCACCAGGTCCTCGACGTCCAGGCCCCACTGCCCGAACCGCTCGTCGAAGCGGTCGGCGCGGTGGCGGGCGGACTGCTGTTTCGCGGGCGAGTAGCGCTTGTGAGCCCATCGTGACTTCGGGCGGGCCAGCCGAGCCGCCCCCACCCACGCGACCGGCGGGATGAAGGCCCCGATCGCCGCTGTCGAGTACTTCCCCTTCTCGACGCACACGAGCAGTACAAAGATGTGGATCGGCAGATACGCCAGCACCACGGCATGTCCGCCGGTGAAGCCCGTGGTCTCGGCGATCGGGTTGATCCCCAGCAGGGCCAGGCCGAGCAAGGCAATGGTCAGCGACACCAGCTGTACCGAGAGTTGCCCCTGCGACGACCAGTACACGTCGCTCAGATGCAGGATCAGCGCGAATTCGTCCAGCACCAGCGACGAACCGATTCCGATCATCACCGCACTCACCTCGGCCCAGGGCGAATGTCCGTCGACGCCGACCGACGTGAAGGCGCCGACGATCATCAGGATGATGCCCGGGATCGAGTGGTGGATGTGAACTCCACCGGAGACGTTGTCCTTGAACGGCCCCTTACCCGCCCGGATCATGCGGGTGATGGTCCGGGTGACGATGAAGGTCACCAGGAACGACAGGAACAGCAAGAACATCGGCAGTTTGCCGCCGTCGACCAGGCTGTCGATGAAGTGCATGGATCGACGCTACCGTCCCGGGCGGGCCGGCCCGGTGTAGAGCACCCTTATGTCCGCTGCCCCGACCGGTACTTCGAGAGGACTCCGGTGCCGAAGTGGCGGGCCTCTTCGATGTGCGGATAGCCGGAGAAGATGAACTCCTCGATGCCCACGTCCCGGTATTCGTCGATGCGGTCCGCGATCTCGTCGTGGCTGCCGACCAGCGCAGTACCCGCACCGCCGCGGATCAGTCCGATTCCGGCCCACAGGTTGGGTCCGACGACCAGGTTGGCCCGATCGCCGCCGTGCAGTGCGAGCATCCGCCGCTGACCTTCGGATTCGATGGCGGCGAGTTGTTGCTGTCGTGCCGCGATGGTGTCGGCGTCGACGCCGGAGATGAGTTCGTCCGCCGCCTGCCAGGCATGCTCCGCGGTGTCCCGGGCGATGACGTGCAACCGGATGCCTCCGCGGATGGTTCGTCCCAGATCGGCAGCCCGTTGCTTGACCCGCGCGAGTTTCTCGCCGACGGCGGCCGGTGGTTCGCCCCAGGTGAGGAAGACGTCGGCCTGCCGTGCCGCGACGTCGATCGCTGCCTCGGATGATCCGCCGAGGTACACGTCCGGCATCGGGACGCTCGGATGGCCGGCAAAGCCGGGCGATCGCGGTCGGTCGATCGTGTAGTACGGCCCATCGACCTGAACGGGTTTGCCCAATCCGACATCCCGGGTGATCTCGAGGAATTGATCGGCGCGGGCGTACCGCTCGTCCTTACCCAACGTGTCACCGAATGACCGTTGCTCCGCATCATCGCCCCCGACAACGACATTGAGCAGGATGCGCCCCGCGGAGAGACGGTCGAAGGTGCTGACCATCTGCGCGGCGAGCACGGGTGCGACCGCACCGGGCCGGAACGCGACAAGAAATTTGAGGCGACGGGTTGCGGGTATCAGCGCCGCTGTCACCAGCCAGGCGTCTTCGCAGTGTCCGCCGGTCGGGGTCAGGACGGCGTCGTAGCCGAGTTCGTCGACGGTCCTGGCCAAGTCGGTCAGGTACTCCAGTGACGCGTCGCGATGCCCGTCGGATTCGGCCGCGTCGCCGTCGTACCCGCTGGCGATCGACACCCCGTGCGAGCGGGCGCCGAGTCTCTCGTCGTCGCCGCCGGTGGGCAGGAACCAGTGGAATCTCGGAGCCACCCAGGTCACGACAGAGCCACCCGTTTCCCGGGGATCGCATCCAGCAGTTCGCGTGTGTACTCGTGCGAGGGAGTGTCGAAAACATCTGCGATGGGACCGGTTTCGACGATCTGACCACGTCTCATCACCGCGACACCGTCACTGATCTGGCGGACCACCGCCAGGTCGTGGGAGATGAAAAGATAACTCAGGTCGTACTCGCGTTGCAGCCGCGCGAGCAGGTCGAGGATCTGCGCCTGCACGGAGACGTCGAGCGCCGACACCGGTTCGTCGAGGACGACCAGCTGCGGGTTCAGGGCCAACGCGCGGGCGATCGCGACGCGCTGCCGCTGACCGCCCGAGAGCTGCGCCGGGTGGCGGGACAGATACTTGTCCCCCAGTGCCACCTGATCGAGCAGCTCGCGCACCTTGTCGCGCCGATCCTGCGCGGAGCCGATTCCGAACGCCTGCAACGGTTCGGCCACGATCTTGTCGATCGTGAGCTTGGGGTCCAGGGATGCGTACGGGTTCTGGTGGACGAGCTGCACGCGGCGCCGCAACTCCCGCAGCGCCTTTCCGCGCAGATCGGTGATCGGGGCCCCCTCGAAGTCGACGGTGCCCGACGATGCGGCCTCCAGTCGTGCCACGATCCGTGCGGTCGTCGACTTGCCGGAACCTGATTCTCCGACCAGCGAAAAAGTCTGTCCCCGAGGCAAATCGAACGACACGTCGTCGACCGCCGTGAGAGAGCTGCCCCGACCCACCCGGAAGGTCTTGGTCAGATGTCGTACCGACAACACCGGAGCGTCGCCGGATGCCGCGCGTGGCTTGCGAACGGAGACGCCGGACACCGCGGTCATACTGGGCGCCGCGGCGAGAAGCTTCTGAGTGTACTGGTGCTGTGGATTCGTCAGCACCTGCTCGGAGGTCCCGGTCTCGACGATCTTTCCCTCACTCATGACCACGATGCGATCGGCGCGGTCGGCCGCGACGCCGAGGTCGTGGGTGATGAGGAGAACGGCAGCGCCGGTGGCGGCGATCCGCTCGTCGAGATGATCGAGGATCCGGCGTTGGACCGTGACGTCGAGTGCACTCGTCGGTTCGTCGGCGATGATCAGTTCCGGCTCGCACGCCAGGGCGATACCGATCAGGACGCGTTGACGCTGGCCACCCGAAAGATCCTGCGGGTATTGCCGAACACGGAGTCCTGGGTTGTCCAGGCCCGCTTCGGTGAGGATGCGCAGCGCTTCGACCGCGGCAGTACGGCGGTTGGCCCGGCCGTGGATGCGAAGCACTTCACCCACCTGCTCACCGATCCGCGTCACCGGGTTCAGTGACGTGGTCGGGTCCTGCGGGACCAATCCGATGTGTGCGCCCCGGATCTTCTCGAGTGCCCGATCGGGGAGGTTGTCGATCCTGTTGCCTCGGAAACTCACCGACCCGGCGGCGATCTTCCCGGTTCCGGACAGCAACCCGATGACGGCCTGCGCTGTGGTCGACTTACCCGACCCAGATTCGCCGACAATCGCGACGACTTCACCCTGGGCGACCTCGAGGTCGATCCCGTCGACCGCGTTGGCGATATCGGCACCGGAACCGTACTGAACCCGCAGGCCCTTGATCTGCAGGACCGGAGTCGAGGTGCTCATCGGTGTCCACTCCGGTCGAATTGATGTCCGATGCGGTGGGCGGAGAGCACCACCGCAACGATGACGAGGCCTGGAAGTGTGGTCATCCACCAGGCCACCGCGAGGTAATTGCGCCCTTCGGCGATCAGCGACCCCCACTCCGGTGTGGGCGGTACAGCCCCGAACCCCAGGAAGCTCAGTGCCGATACGGCCAGGATCGCCATACCGAATTCCACAGCGGCGAGGGAGATCACCGGGGCATAGGAGTTACGGAGGATGTGCCGGAACAGGACGGTGGGCCAGCGGACCCCGGACGCGAAGGCGGCTTCGACGTACGTCGCTCGCCGTACGCGCAGCACCTCGGATCGGGTGACACGAGCGAAACTGGCCACCATGGCGACACCGACCGCGATCGCGACGTTGACCGTTCCGAATCCGAGTGCGGTGACCAGCGCCAGCGACAGCAGCAGCGCCGGGATCGACAACAGCACATCGACGACACGCATGAAGAACGCGTCGACGATGCCGCCGATGGACCCGGCGAGCAACCCGATCAGGGTGCCGGCGGCCAGCGCGATACCCACCGCCAGCAACGTTGCGGTCAGGGACAACCCGGACCCGTGTACGACCCGGGTGTAGACATCCCGGCCGATGTTGTCGGTGCCGAACCAGTGCTGGGCGCTGGGGGCCTCGAACTTCTCCGCCGGGACGCCGGTCAAGGGATCACCGCTCGCGAACACCGACGGGAAGAGTGCGAATCCGATGACGAGCAGCACGACGACCACCGAGATCGCGAGCACGGCATACTGCAACAGACCACGCACACCGAATCTGCGTGCAGGCCTGCGCTGGGTGTCGTCACCAACGGGTTCCGACGCGGCCTCGGCCTCGCGGATCTCGTTGTCAGCCAGGATGAGATCAGACATGAGCTGCCTCCGCCTTGTCGGCTGCCGGCGTGGCCTTGTCGGGCGCCGCCGGCTTCTTCCGGAAGGACTCGACGATCCTTGGATCGATCAGCGGATACAGCAGGTCGACGATCAAGTTGATGACGACGAACGTCACCGTCGAGAAGACGACGATCCCCAGCACCACCGGGATGTCCTGGGCCATGACCGATGTCTGCATCAGCCGCCCGACCCCGGCACGAGAGAACACCGTCTCCACGACGACCGCGCTCGCCAGCAGGTTGCCGAAGAGGACACCGGCGATGGTCAGCGCCGGAACACTGGCCAGCCGGACCACATGGTGCAGCACCACCCTGATCCGGCTCGCCCCCTTGGCCTGCGCTGTCTCGACGAACGGCTGCCGCCAGGTGGTGCCCATGCTCGACGCGAGTACCTGCGCGATCACCGCACCCGTCGGAAGGGCCAGCGTGATCGCCGGGAGCACCAGAGACGAGAACCCCTGGTCACCGAAGGCGGGAAAGATGTGCAGATCGAACGAGAACAGCTGCAACAGCATCAGTCCGACCCAGAAGGTCGGAACGGCCACGCCGAGCGGCGGCAGCGCCTGCAAAGCGGTACGCAACCACTGCGCTTTCGTGTACGTGGTCGCAAAGGCAATCAGACCGCCGAACAGGACGGCAAGAACCACCGCGAAGACAGCCAGCGCCAGGGTATTCGGCAACGCGTTGCCGATCGCGGTCGTCACCGGCTGGCCCGTCGAGATCGACGTGCCGAAGTCGCCGCGGACCGCATGACTGAGCGAGGTCCAGTACTGAGACAGCAGCGACTGGTCGAGCCCGTACCGCGCCTGCAGATCCTCGACGGCCTGCTGATCGACCGGTGTTGCCGAGTTGCCCTGCACCGCAATGCTGACCGGGTCAGACGGCAGGATGAACAGGATCAGGAAGGCGACCGTGAACGATGCCCACAGGACACCGATCGCCTGCAGTGCCCGCAACCCGACATACCGGACCATGATCAGTTCCCGGAGATCCAGGTGTCGAAGAACACGAGCCGTGCCGACGCATCGAACTTCAGATCCTGTGTCTTCGGGGATTTGCCGATGATCTGCGAGAGTTCGGTGGTCGGGATCCACAGCCCGTTCGAGATGATCTGTTCCTGCGCGGTGGCGAGGTAGCCGTCGCGCTGGGTCTTGTCCGTGGCCGCCAGTTGGGCGGTCAGAGCATCGTCGAGGGCAGGGATCGGGCCGCGCTTGTTCAAGTTCCGGCTCTCGAGCCCGAAGGTGGTGCGCAGGATGTCGCCGTCGGCGCGGGTGCTGTTGTAGTACACCGCGTCGTAGTCGCCGCTGCCCTGAAGGGCGGTGAACTCGGCGTTGGAGACGAGCCCGAGTTTCATGTCGACGCCGACCTGCTTGAGTTCCTGCTGGACCAGTTCGAGGATCGCCTGGTTGCCGGCGAACACAGCACTGAACGAGAGGGTGAACGAGAGCTTCTGCCCGTCCTTCTCGCGGATGCCGTCGCTGCCTTCGACCCATCCGGCCTTGTCGAGGATGGACTTCGCCTTGTCCTGGTCGAACGTCACCTCCGACGACAGGTCCTTGTAGCCGGGAGTGTTGGCGGCCAGCGAGCCGGTCGCGACCTTGAAGTCGTCGTTGAGCACGGTGTCGATCAGCTCTTGCCGGTTGATCGCCGGGATGAGGGCCTGACGGACAGCGGGATCGGCGAGGACGCCGCGGGAGACGTTGGGCTGGAAACCGAACGGGACTCCCGGGTTCGGCGTGGTGAGAACCTCGCCGCCGGTGGACTCGATCTGCGGGGCGTCCTGCGGCAGCGCGTCGCTGACCGCATCGAGCTGGTCGGAGGCCAACGAACCGGTGCGCACGCCCGATTCGGGGATCACGGTGAAGTCGATCGTGTCGAGGTAGGCCTCACCGGAGTGTCCGAACACGGGCGAGCTCCAGTTGTAGCCGACACGCTTGGCCAGCGAAGCCGAGCGATCCTGCTGCCAGTCCGCGTAGGTGAACGGGCCACTACCGATATTGGTGCCGAGGCAGCGCTGTTCGGCGGTCTGGGCGACGGTGGAATCGGCCTGCAAGCCGAGCTGCGATGTCGAGGTGGCCTGCAAGAACTGGGCGTTCGGCTGGGCAAAGTTCACCTGCGCCGTCAGCGGGTCGACGACCGTGGTGCCGGTGTAGCCCGACAGGTAGCTCGCGGCCAGAGGGGCTTTGGCAGCCCCGAGCGTCCCGATCGCATCGAAGTTCTTCTTGACCGAGTCGGCAGTGACCGGCGTGCCGTCACTGAAGGTCACACCGTCTTTGAGCTTGAACGTGAACGCTTTCGCGTCCGGGCTGATCTCCCAGCTCTCCGCGAGCCACGGGGTGATGTCGCCGGTCTTGGGATCCTGATCCGTCAGCGAATCGACCACCTGGCGGGTCACGTAGATCGTCTGGTTGCTGCCGCCCTGCGCGGGGTCCGAACACGTGGGCGCCTGCGAGAGTCCGTAGCGCAGCGTGCCGCCCGGTTGCGCCGGGCCGGCGTCACCTCCACTCGACGAGTCGTCGGAGCCGCAGGCACTGAGCAGCGTTGCCGACAACAGTGCTGCGCCGGCAACGGCGATCAGCGGGCGGGACATACGTGCGGTCATCGATTTCCTCCATGAATCCGGGCAGAACTACTACGCTAAATGGTTGCGCACCAATATCTTCAATAGAATCAGCCAGGTTTTAACTGCTGTTCGTCACGCCGCGCCCTGAATCCGCTTGTCACGTTTGGCCACTTCTTCACGCACGATGGGGATCACGTACCGACCGAAGTCGATGGCGTCGTCGAGGAGGTCGTAGCCGCGGGCCGAGAGGATCTCGATCCCGAGGTCGTAGTACTCGAGCAGCGCGGCTGCCACCGTCTCCGGCGAACCGACCAGCGCGTTGGAGTTACCCGCTCCCCCGGTCGCCTTGGCCGTCGCGGTCCATCCGGCCTTTCCGAAGCGGTCGACGGAGTCGGCAATCCCCAGCAGGCGTTGAGAGCCGGCGTTCTGCGGCGCCGTCAGCGAATGCCTGCGGGAGATCGCAGCTCCCCCGGCGGTGCGTGCGTGCAACCGTTCGACGATGGATTCGGCTTTACGCCAGGCCAATTCGTCGGTAGGTGCGATGATCGGCCGAAAGGCGACCTGCAGGCGCGGTCGCTTCTCGCGGCCTGCAGCCTTGGCCGAGTCGGTGATCGACGCGATCTGCTCGGCGGTGTTCTCGAGCGGTTCGCCCCACAACGCGTAGATGTCGGCTTCGGCGCCGCCGACTGCGTAGGCCGCGGCCGATGATCCACCGAACGAGATGTTCGGACGCGGTTGCGCGACCGGGAAGATGTCGGAGACGAAGTCGTTGAACTGGTAGTGCGTGCCGTGGTGATCGAAGGGCTCGTGGGATGTCCAGGCCTTCTTGACGATCTGGATGTACTCACGGGTGCGGTCGTACCGCTCGTCCTTGGACAGGAAGTCGCCTTCGCGCTGCTGCTCGGCATCGTTACCGCCGGTGATGACGTGCACCGTCACCCTCCCGCCGGAGATCTGGTCGAGCGTGGCGAAGGTCTTGGCTGCGAAGGTCGGATAGGACACGTTCGGACGGTGCGCGAGCAGGATCTGGATGCGGTCGAGGTTGCTGACGATGTACGACGCCGCGGCCGCGGGCTCCGGTGCACCCGCTCCGTAGGCGAACAGAATGCGATCCCAGCCGAAGTCCTCGTGTGCACGAGCGAGTTTGAGTGTGTACTCCTTGTCGAAAGAACTGGCGGTGGTACGGGGATGGATCTCGGTGGCATCGTTGGTGGCGGCGATACCCAGGAATTCAACTGGCATGACGGCGTCCTTACTGAGGTGTGGAGAGTCGGGCTGCGGCAAAGGAGGGTTACAGACCCCACGCCTTCGCGAGCAATTCGTGGGACCGCAGGCGGTCCTCGTGATCGTGGGTCACCGAGGTGATCACCAATTCTGTTGCTTTGGTGAGCCTTTGTAGAGCTTCGAGACGTCCGACCACGGTTTCCGGACTGCCGACGAACTGGGTTTCGACCCGATCTGCGACGAGGTCGAACTTCTCCGCGGGCAACGGCGCCACGGTCTCCGGGTCCGGGTACGGAATTGCTCCGTGCCCGCTTCGAATGCTGTACACCCACTGCGGGAACGAGGACGCGAGCCACTGCGCGGTCGCATCGTCGTCGGCGACCACCACATCGGCGGACACCACCACGTAGGGCTCGGCAAGCGTCCCTGACGGGACGAAGGCCGCGCGGTAGGCGTCGACGGCTTCGACCGTGGTCGCCGGACTCACGTGGTAGTTGGCGACGAACGGCAGACCCCTCGCGCCGGCGACCTGCGCGCTCTGCCCTTTGCTGCTGCCGAAGATCCACAGTTCGACATCAGCGTGTTCGCCTGGGGTCGAGTGTAATTCGAGACCGTCGGGAGTCTGGTAGGTGCCGGCCAGCAGCGCCTCGATGTCGGCGACCTGCTCGGCGAAGTCCGGCGCCTGGGCGCCCGGCTGGGTGAGAACACCGAACGTCGCGGCCAGCCGGGAGCCCTTGAGCAGTTCGCTGAGATCCACAGGCGCAGGGATGATGACACCGTCGACCACCTCGCGCTCGCGCTCCGGTGCGGGCTCAGGTACAGGTGTAGCCTTCTGCGCTTCCGAACGGCGCTGTCCCGTACGCCCGAGCCCCAGGTCGAGCCGCCCCGGATAGAAGGCGTCCAGGATGCCGAACTCTTCGACGACCGACGCCGCGGTCCGCTGCCCCACCTGCACGGCAGCGGAACCGACACGGATGTTGGAGGTGGCCGCGGCAATTTGTCCGATGACGACCGTCGGCGACGAACTGGCGACGGCGACGAAGTGGTGCTCGGCGAGCCAGAACCGCTTGAAACCCCAGAGTTCGGCGTGCCGGGCCAGGTCGACGGAATTCCTCAGCGCAGTTGCCGCGTCCGCCCCTTCGCTGATCGGCGCGAGATCGAGGATCGACAGGGGTACCCGGTTGTTGCTCATGACACTGCCACCAGAGAAGTACTCGGAGAGATGGGGCGACTGGGGATCTCCCGCCGCAGCACCGGCGCGATCTCGCTCTGGAATATCTCGAGCGACTCGCGGTGCTGAGCATCGGTAAGCCCGCTGGCATCGGCGTGCAGATGCATCACCTCGTGTCCGAACTTCTCGTGATAGCGCAGGACTTTGTCGATCACCTGCTGCGGACTGCCGAGGAGCAAGGAGCTGCGTTCGATGGCGTCCTCGAGCGTCGGGAACACCAGAGGCAGGCCGAATGATCCGATCCGCTTGACGGTGGCATCGAAGATCGGCCGATAGGCGTCGATGGCGTCTTGCGAGTTCTTCGCTGTATAGAAACCGGCCGATCCGGCACCCACCAGCGCGGCGGCGGGGTCGTGACCGTAGTGCGCCCATCGCTCCCGGTAGTAGTCGATGAGCTCGGCGTAGGGCTCGATCGGATTGGTGACGTTTGCGGAGAACAGCGGATCACCGTAGGAGGCCGCGAGGTCGACCGATTCGCGGCTGGTGGCGCTGCCGTGCCAGATCCGGATCTGCTTCTGCAACGGACGCGGCAGCGCCTCGGCCTCGGTCAACGACGGTCGATAGGTGCCCTCCCACGTGACGGTGTCGTTCTCCCACAGCTGCCGGAACAACTCGTAGCCCTCACGATTGCGCTCCCACTGATCGGCCTCGGTGACATGGAACAGCTTGGCCTGCGCCGCGCCGTTTCCCTTGCCGATCATCAGCTGCAGCCGACCATCCGAGAGGTTGTCGAGTGTCGAGTAGTCCTCGAACGCCCGGACCGGGTCGAGAAGGCTCAGCGTCGTCACTGCGGTGAACAGAGCGATCTTCGACGTCCGGGCCGCGATGTGGCTCAGCACCACCGGTGGCGACGAGGAGATGAACGGCCGCTCGTGCCGCTCCCCCACGCCGTAACCGTCGAATCCGAGCTCTTCGGCAAGGACTGCATTATCGATCACTTCGCGGAACCGCTCGGCCGGTGTCGGCGTGAGTCCGGTGATGGGATCGGGGGTATGGGTGATCAGCGTGATCAACAGAAACTTCACGCGGACTCCTGCACAGATGACACGACACGCCCTTCATCGGTCCCGGCAGTAGCACCCTCACCCACACATGCAGGGGGTTGCTGCGACGTCAGCGAGCCGGGTCTCTCAATCGCTCCTGATGATTCGTTTCGACATTAAGCGCAGCTCAGAGACCGGTCAAACCGCCAATGCAGTTGCAGGCCAGTGTTTGTCACGGATCCCAAGGTCGAGGTGCCCATCAGGGTTTCGATCACTCAGAATTTAAGGCGACTTTTCGGCTATCGACGCGCGCCGAGGTCAGTGCTGAACTCGGCGGCGACTTCCACCAGGAACTGCGCCACATCGGATTCGAACGCTTCCGGGGTGGTGCGCGCTGACGAGGACGAGCACGCGAGCGCACCCACGACCACACCGGTCGCGTCGCGGACCGGGGCGGCCAGCGAGATGAGTCCGACTTCGAGTTCCTGCGACGTCAGCGCGTAGCCCCGCGACCGGACGATGGCGAGTTCACGCTCGAGATCGGATCCGGACGACACTGTGGTCGGGGTGAGATGGCGGCCGAAGCCGGCGTCGGCGACCACGGAATCGACGACGTCGGGACTCGCCCAGGCCAGCAACACGCGGCCCATCGACGTCGCGTAGGCGGGGATCCGGGTACCGACCGACACGTTGATGCTCATGATCCGGCGCACCGGGACGCGGGCCGCGTAGACGACGTCGGCGCCGTCGAGCACACCGAGCGACGCCGATTCATGCACGCTCTCAACGATCTTCAGCAGATGTGGCATCGCGGTGTCGGCGAGGGAATGCGAGGCGGTGTAATGCTGGCCGATGCTCAGCACCCGGGGTGTCAGCGACCAGCGGCCGCCCGACCCCGCGACGTAGCCGAGGCGTTGCAGGGTGAGCAGGATTCGCCGCACCGCTGGACGGGACAGTTCGGTGGCGGCGGCGAGTTCGGCGAGCGTGGGATTCGGACGACTCGCATCGAACGCCAGGAGTACCGCGAATCCCCGCTCGATGCTCTGGATGTAGTCGCGGTCGCGGTCGGTGCGCGCCGCCTCATCGGTGCTGTCGGTCACCGCTCACCCCCTCATCGCTGCGGTTACACCGTACGCATAGCGGACGGCCGACACGGCGAGGTCGACCGAGGGTGTCGCCCTTGTCGTTGAAGGATCAACCAGTCAGTGTCGATCATCCGGGGTGTCGAGCATCTGTTCCCGCATCTCGTCGAACACCCGTCCGAGTACTGCGACGTCGCGGGGGCTGAGGTGGTCGAACATCCGCTTGCGGACCTCGGCCACGTGGCCGGGACTGACGGCGGCCAGTTTGTCGGCTCCCTCCTCGGTCAGCTCGGCCATCATGCCGCGCTTGTCGTCCTCACACTCCACCCGGCGCACCCACCCGGCCGTAACCAGCCGTCCGCACGCACGGGTCGCGCCGCCGCGGGTGGTGGTCATGGCGTCGGCCAGCTCGCGCATGCGCAGGCGCCGCTCCGGCGCCTCGGAGAGGATCACCAGGATCTCGAAGTCCGTGAACGACATGTCGGCGTCGCGGGTGAGCTGCTGGTCGAGCGTCCGCAGCAACAAACGGGTGCCGTCGAGGTAGGCCCGCCAGGCCTGGTGTTCGGCGTCGCTGAGCCATCGGGTGTCGTCCACCAGACGAGCATAACCAAAGTAGTTGACAACGCAATTACCTAGGGCTAAGTTCAAGTCGTTGACAAAGCAACTACTTGGATTCTTAACGAGGAGCACGCATGACCACTGCAGCTGAGGACAAGCGTTCCCAGGATTTCGCCGAGCAGCGTGACCGCATCCGCGCCGAGCATCTCAAGCCGGCAGAGACCCGGCGCGCCTCGTCCGCGCGGGGCCTCCACCACACCGCTCTCGTCAGCAGTGACGTCGAACAGACCGTGCGGTTCTATCAGGACATCCTCGAGTTCCCACTGACCGAACTCATCGAGAACCGCGACTATCCCGGTTCGTCCCACTTCTTCTTCGACATCGGCAACGGAAACCTGCTGGCGTTCTTCGACTTCCCCGGCCTCGACGTCGGGCCGTACCAGGAAGTACTCGGCGGTCTCCATCACGTCGCCATCAGCGTCGAACCCACCCGATGGGAAGCGCTACGCACCAAACTCATCGACGCCGGTGTGGAACTGATCGAACACAGCGATGTGTCCCTCTACTTCCGTGACCCCGACGGTGCACGCCTCGAGTTGATCGCCGACCCCCTCGGCGAGATGTACGGCCACCACGTCCTCTGACACGTCAGTTCCCCGAAAGGTCCTTTTGCGATGACTGCCCCGACCACCTCCGCACAGTTCGACGTACGGCGTGCCGACAACCGGTTCAAGACCAACGCCGGTTGGCTCGACTCCAAACACTCCTTCTCGTTCGGCCATCACTACGACGAGCGCAACACCCACCACGGTGTTCTCATGGTCAACAACGACGACATCGTGGTGCCCGGTCAGGGATTCGACACCCACCCTCACCGGGACATGGAGATCGTCACCTGGGTGCTCCAGGGGTCGCTCGTACATCAGGATTCGATGGGACACAACGGCGTCATCTATCCCGGCCTCGCCCAGCGGATGAGCGCAGGCACCGGGATCATGCACTCGGAGAAGAATGATTCGTGGCGTCTGGACGGCGTCACCGGTGGCCATGCCAAGCACGACGACCCGGTGCACTTCATCCAGATGTGGGTCGTGCCCGATGAATCGGGAATCACACCCGGCTACGAACAACTCGAGATCGATCACGAATTGCTCTCGGGCGGTTTGGTTCCCGTGGCGACCGGCATGCCTGAGTATGTCGACCACTCCGCCATCCGCATCAAGAACAAGTACGCCGCGATGCACGTCGCCCGGATGCAGGCGGGTCAGACCCCCGTGACGCTGCCGGACGCACCGCTGCTGCACGTGTTCGTCGCCCGTGGCGAGGCCTCGATGGAAGGCGTCGGACTGCTGGGTGAAGGCGACGCGGTCCGGGTACGCGGCGGCGGGGGCCAGCAGCTGACCACCGACACCGACGCAGAAGTGATCGTGTGGGAGATGCACGCCTCGATCGCGGGCTGATCCGGCGCACATCCACCTGTTCTGTCAGGCGATCCGTTCGAACACTGCCGCGAGGCCCTGCCCGCCGCCGATGCACATCGTCTCCAGGCCCCATCGGGCGTCGCGCCGATCGAGTTCGCGGAGCAGCGTCGCCAGGATGCGAGCGCCGGTCGCGCCGACCGGATGCCCCAGCGAGATGCCCGACCCGTTCGGGTTGACGCGCTGATCATCGGCCTCGATCTTGAGGCTCTGTAGGACCGCAAGCGCCTGTGCTGCAAAGGCTTCGTTGAGTTCGATGACGTCCATGTCGTCGAGGGTCAGGTTCAGGCGACCCAGCGTCTTTTCCACCGCGGGCACCGGGCCGATGCCCATACGCGACGGTTCGACTCCGCTGACGGCCCACGAGGCCAACCGCGCGATCGGACGAAGGCCGAGCTCCTTGGCCTTTTCGGGGGTCGTCACGATACACAGCGCGGCACCGTCGTTCTGGCCACTCGCGTTGCCGGCGGTGACGGTGGAGTCGGGGTCGATCGCGACGCGGATCGGCCGGAGCTTCGCAAGCGACTCCACGTTCGTGTCGCGGCGGGGGTGTTCGTCCACGGTCACCAGCTGCGGGTCACTTCTACGCTGCGGTACCTCGATGCCCACGATCTCCTGGTCGAAGATCCCGCTGTCCTGCGCAGCCACGGCCCGCTGGTGCGACTGCACCGCCAGCGCGTCCTGGTCGGCTCGGCTGATGCCGAACTCGGCGCGCAGGTTTTCGGCGGTCTCGATCATGCCGCCGGGTACCGGATAGTTGACCCCACCGGCGGTCACCCGCCCGCGAGCCAGCCGATCCTGCAATTCGACGCCGGCTCCTTTGACCCCCCACCGGATCGCGTCGGTGTAGAACTCGGCCTGACTCATCGACTCCGCTCCCCCGGCGAGGATGAGGTCGCTCGCCCCGGTGGCCACCTGCATACAGGCTTGCAGCACCGCCTGAAGTCCGGATCCACACCGTCGATCGACCTGCAGGCCCGGCACATCGATACCCAGTCCGGCGTCGAGTGCAGCGATCCGGCCGATCGCCGGCGCCTCACCGTTCGGCGTTGCCTGACCGAGGATCACGTCGTCGATCTGGTCGCCAGAGACGCCCGTTCGGGTGACGATCTCGCGGATCACCGCCGCTGCCAACGTCTGTGGCGCAACGTCTTTGAAGATTCCGCCGAAACGGCCTACCGGGGTTCGCAGCGGTTCGCAGATCACGGCTTCGGGCATGGGTGTTCTCCTTCAGATTCTTCAGTGGGTGGTGCGGGCGATGTCACCGGTGATGGCGGCGGCGGTGCGCAGAAGTTCTGGGACCAGGTCGTTGCGGATCGCGTCCAGGCTGTAGCGCACGGACTGGGTCGAGATGTTCACTGCCGCGATCACTGACCCGTCTCTGCCGTGGATCGGGGCAGCGAGCGAGCGTAGACCGGCCTCCAATTCGCCGTCGACGATGCAGAAGCCCTGTTCGCCCGCAGCTCGGATGGATTCGCGCAGATCTACCGTCGCGACCTTGGTGTGGGCGGTCAGCGGCCGCGGGGTGACCCTGTCCAGGTGCGCGCTGAGATCGGCGTCGCTCAGTGCGGCGAGGAGCACCCGCCCCATCGAGGTGACGTAGGCCGGGAATCGGGTGCCGATCGTGATCGAGACCGTCATGATCCGGCTGACCGGAACGCGGGCAACGTAGACCACGTCGTCACCGTCGAGGATAGAGACAGATGCGGACTCGTGGACACGCGCCGCCAGCGCCTCCAGATGCGGACCCGCGACCTCCGGGAGTGAGAGGGACGACAGATAGCTGTATCCGAGGTCGAGAACGCGCGGCGTCAGCCAGAACGCGGTGCCGTCCGTACCGACATAGCCGAGGTCATGAAGGGTCAGCAGAAACCTCCGCGCGGCCGGACGCGAGAGTTCGGTTCGCGCAGCGACCTCGCTGACGGTCTGGCGAGGACGGTCGACATCGAAGGCGCGGATGACCGCCAGTCCCCGGGCCAGCGACTGGACGTGGTCACCGGACGCACCGGTCATCGGGTCGCCACATGCTCTCGGATCAGCGACGAGACCACGGTCGCCTGTTCGAGATTGACCAGATGTGCGCCGGGGTCCAGGATCTTGATGCTCGCACCCGGCACCAGGGCAGCGATGTCCTGCAGGTGTTCCGGCGGCGTGGCCGGATCCTGGGCACCCGCGATCGCCAGTGTCGGGGTGGTGACAGACGGTAGGTGCGGACGGGAGTCCCACTGCGCCAACGCCTCACAGCACGAGGCGTAACCCTCGTCATCGGTGTTCTTCACCATCTCTCGCGCACGGTCGACCAGATCCCTGTCCTCGTCGGCCAATCCGAGGGTGAACCATCTGTCGACGACCGCATCGGCGATGGCCGACGTACCCGAGGACCGCACGGTGGCAGCCCGGTCGAGCCAGGGCTGCGGATCGCCGAAACGGGCCGAAGTGCACAGCAGGGTCATGGTGGACACCCGCTCTGGCGCCGCGACCGCGATCTGCTGGGCGATCGCTCCCCCCAGTGACAAACCCACGAGGTGAACGGTTCCCGCACCGAGCGCGACAAGAGTTGTCAGCACGTCGTCCGCCAGGTCGGGGACGGTATACGGACCGGCCGGAGCAGGCGACTCACCGTGCCCCCGCACGTCAAGAGCAATGACTCGGTGGTCAGATCCGAGGTCAGCCATCTGTGGCTGCCACATGGATCGATCGGAGCCCAACGATCCCAAGAACACGATCGTCTGCTGCGAGGTTTCGCTGCCGCCGACACTGCCGGCCAGTTCGTACGTCATTTCTACCTCCATCGCTCGATCCGTACGCTCTCCGTACACTTGTACTATACCCGTACACGTGGGTACCCTGTCCACATGCTCGACAAAGTGATCACCTCAGCAGCGGCAGCGGTTGCCGACATCCCCGATGGCGCCTCGCTCGCCGTCGGCGGGTTCGGCCTGGTCGGCGTGCCGGAAGTCTTGATCCGCGCCGTCCTCGACCAGGGTGCAACCAACCTCGAGACCGTCAGCAACAACTGCGGCACCAACGGGTTCGGACTCGGGCTGCTGTTGGCAGAGCATCGGATTCGCCGCACGATCTCGTCGTATGTCGGATCGAACGAAGAGTTCGCGCGGCAGTACCTCTCGGGTGAACTCGAGGTCGAACTCACGCCTCAGGGCACCCTCGCCGAGCGGATGCGCGCGGGCGGAGCTGGAATACCCGCCTTCTTCACCCCCGCAGGCGTCGGCACCCCGGTCGCCGATGGCGGCCTGCCGCTGCGGTACGACGGCTCGGGTGGAGTGCTCGTCGCGAGCCCCCCGAAGGAGACCCGCGAGTTCGGCGGCTTCGCTTACGTTTTGGAACAGGGCATCGTCACCGACTTCGCGCTGGTACACGCCTGGAAAGGCGACCGCCACGGCAACCTGGTCTACCGTCGCAGTGCCCGCAACTTCAATCCGCCGGCTGCAACCGCCGGTCGGATCACCATCGCTCAGGTCGAAGAACTGGTCGAGCCCGGCGAGATCGATCCCGATCAGGTCCACACCCCCGGCATCCATGTACAGCGGGTCGTCCATGTGGGCAAGGTCGAGGTCGGCATCGAGAAAAGGACTGTGCGCGCATGAGTTTGACACGCGAAGAGATGGCCGCGCGGGTGGCGCTGGAGCTCGAAGACGGCCAGTACGTCAACCTCGGCATCGGCATGCCCACACTGGTCCCCAACTATCTGTCGGCCGACATCTCCGTCGAACTACATTCGGAGAACGGCGTTTTGGGAGTAGGCCCCTACCCCACCGAAGATGAACTCGACCCCGAGCTGATCAACGCCGGCAAGGAGACGATCACCGTCAATCCCGGTGCCTCCTACTTCGACTCGGCCGATTCCTTCGCGATGATCCGCGGTGGCCACGTCGATGTCGCGGTGCTCGGCGCGATGCAGGTCAGCGCCGCCGGCGACCTCGCCAACTGGATGGTCCCCGGCCAGATGGTCAAGGGCATGGGCGGCGCGATGGACCTGGTCCACGGTGCCCGCAAGGTCATCGTGATGATGGAGCACGTCACCCGCACAGGCGCCCCCAAGATCCTCGACGTCTGCACCCTGCCCCTGACCGGAAAAGCCTGTGTGCAAAGGATCATCACCGATCTCGCGGTACTCGATGTGACCCCCGACGGCCTTCGTCTCGTCGAACTCGCCCCCGGTGTCACCTTCGAAGAAGTCGAATCCGCCACCGCCGCCCCCATCCTCGTTCCCCAAACCCAGTAGTTTCAGGCAAACCCAGGTGTTGCAGCACCTGGGTTTGCCCGGAACACGTGGGTTTGCGTTTCATCCACAGACTTGGGGTCCATCCACAGGTTCACCGTAAACCGGTACGACAACCTTCGCGTCCAGACCAGCCGCCCCGATGATCAATCCGTGGTCGACGGCGTGCTACTCACCAAGCTGGCACTGACTGCCTGTGACGTCGCGCGCCAGGGCACGTTCGCCCAAGCTGTCGCGGTCCTCGATCATGCCTTGCGCCTGGGTGTGATCCGCAGCGAGCTCAGATCCATCGCCCAGCGCTTCACGGGGACCAAAGGGATTGCGACGCTCCGTCGAGCATTCGACGTTGCCGATGCCAGCTCGGAATCGGTGGGTGAGTCCCTCAGCCGGGCTCTGATGATCGAGTGGTGCGACATTCCACTTCCGGCACTACAGACCGAGTATCGGGACGAGTGTGGACAACTCATCGCCCGGGTCGACTTCGACTGGGGCGGAGAGGTCGTCGGCGAATTCGACGGCACGGTTAAGTACCAGAAGGATCGACACCCCGGCGAGACCGCCTCGGACGTCGTCATCCGAGAACAGATCCGTGAAGACCGTCTGCGCGAAGAAGGCCTGATCGTGGTGCGGTGGATCTGGGACGACTTCAAGAAGCCCCAGGTCCTCCGCGCGAGGATCAGGAAGGCGCTCGCCCGCGCCGGAGTCATCTGACCGCGCAAACCCAGGCATTGCAGGCAAACCCAGGCGTTGCAGCAACTGGGTTTGCCTAAAACACCTGGGTTTGCGTGGAAGGCGGGGCTACTTGATTGACGACGCGTGCTTGTTCAACGGGGTCACATCGATCGTCATGAACGGGAACAGCGGGAGGTTCCACAAGAGTTCGTGGAGCTCGTCCGGAGTTTCGACGTCAAAGATGCTGATGTTGCTGAACTTTCCCGTGACGCGCCAGATGTGCACCCACTTCCCCGAATGCTGGAGGTCCTGGGAGTACTTCTTCTCCCGCGCAAGAGTCTCGGCCCGGATATCGGGATCGAGGTCACGCGGGATGTCGACGTCCATGCGTACGTGAAACAGTGCCACTGGGTCATGCCTTTCGCGAGTTGAGGAAATCAGGCCCGGGTGAGCTTGTCCACCATGTCCATGTCGAGTTCGACACCGAGTCCCGGCCCCTCGGGAAGATGGACCTTTCCATCAGCGTAACGCAACGGTTCCTGCAGCAGTTCGACGGAAAACAGCAGAGGGCCAAAGAGTTCGGTGCCGAAGTTGATACCCGGTTCACTGCATGCGAAATGGATCGAGGCGGCGGTGCCGATGGGCCCTTCGATCGACGTGGCACCGTGGCACGCGATACCTGCCGATTTGGCGATGGCCGCGATCTCTCGGCTCTTCGCCAGCCCACCACATTTGGTGGTCTTGATCGCGATCACATCGGCCGCTCCCTGGCGCACCACCTCGAGAGCGTCATGAGGCGTCGACACACTCTCGTCGGCCATCACAGGAATCGGGAGCAGGCGATTCAGCTCGGCGAGCACCTCGATCTGTTCGCCCGGGGTGGGTTGCTCGATGAGTTCGACGCCACCATCAGCCAAGCGCGGCAGGTACTTCAGCGCGGTGAAGCGATCCCAGCGCGCGTTGACGTCGACGCGGACACCAGCACGCCCGTCCAGACCTTCGACGATGTCGAGGATTCGCTGCGTATCGACTTCGGGATCGAGAGCACCCATCTTCAGTTTGAAGCTGTAGTGCATTCGACTGTCTAGTTTCTCTCGCGCTTCGTCGAGGATCTCGGCCACGGGCGCCGCACCGAGTGCCCACGTGACGTCGACGCTGTTCCGGAATGCACCGCCGATCAGCGCATGGACCGGCAGACCGAGGCAGCGCGCCCACGCATCGTGGAGCGCGATCTCGACGGCAGCCTTGGCGAACCGCGCCTGCGCGACCACCCGTTCGATGTCGAGCATGATGCCGGTGACGTCGTCGACCTTGCGGCCCAACAGGACCGGGGCGATGTAGCGGTCGACGATCGACTTCATCGTCTCGACGGACTCGCCGCCCCACCACGGGCCACCGGGGACCACACCTTCGCCGCGCCCGATCACTCCGCCATCGGTTCTGATGGACACCAACAGGATCGGTTGTGCATCCATCGATGTGGTCGCGAACTTGTGAGAACGGACCAGAGGTACGTCGATGATGCGGGTCTCGACATCGACGATCTTGAGATCGGGCACGACCGTCTACTCCCCCGCCGGGTCAAGCGTGAAGTTGTAGGTCACATGGTTTTTGCCGTCGTCGCCTGCGGTCGGCGACAGGATCAGCTCCGGCTTCGTGGCCGTCGCAACGTCGCTGTCGAGCCATTCCCCACCATCGAAGTACAGCTGGGTGGTCACCGACTCTTTTCCGGCCGCCGACACGATGAGGTGTAGATGAGCGGGGCGCCACGGGTGGCCGTTCTGCGCCTCGATGAAGGCACCGGTGGGGCCATCGGTCGGGATCTGGTATGGCGCAGGCTGAATGGTGGTGATCTCGTAGCGACCCTCGGAGTCGGTGATGATCTTGCCGCGCAGGTTCCACTCGGGTAGGTGATCGGCGAACTGCGAGTAGTAGCCGTCGGCGTCGGCGTGCCACAGTTCGATGACGGCACTGCCCAGGCCGTTGCCGTCGAGGTCGGTGACCTGACCGCTGAAGACCAGTGCGGTCTCCTTCCGATCGACATCACGCATCGGCAGCGTCGACACCGACGGCAGTTCCGGCGCGTCGGCGACGTAGTACGGCCCCTCGATGCTGCCCTTGGTGCCCTTGCGGCTCCGGGCGAGCACCTCTTCGACGGAGTGCTCGATGAACACGTCGAGGAACAGCGGCCACTCGCCACCCTCGCCGACGTCGATGAGCCACTGCTTGAGCACCCGGTACTCGGGGTAGGTGACGCCATGATCGAGGATGACCTGGTTCAGCGCCGCGAGCGCGTCCTTGGCGATGGCTGCAACCCGCTCGGGCGACGTGTCCGCGCTGACTCGTTCGTTCTTGAACTTGTCGGTGGCTGCGGAGCCGGAACCCGCTGCGGTGGGGTTCTGGATTTCGGTGGTGGTCATGTTCATCTCCTGGTGAGCGGGAGTGGCCGGGCTGCCAGTTGGTCGTTGTACGCATTGCGTACTCAAATGTCGCATTGCGTACAACCACTGTGCGCCCAGTCACACGGCTTGTCAAGTGATCAGCTGCAGGCGGGGGTCAGGGGTGGCGCAACGTGTCCGACGGACTCTCGCCGTACTTGCGACGATAAGTCGCTGCGAACCGGCCGGTGTGAGTGAAACCCCACTTCATCGCGGCGTCGGTCACCGACGTGCCGGCACCTGGATCGTTCAACTCGCGGTTGACCCGAGCGAGCCGCACGTCATTGAGGTACTCGCGAGGACTCATACCCACGTATTCACGAAACCCCTCTTGCAGCCGGCGCACGCTCACGCCGGCGGCATCTGCCATATCCGCGGCTGTCCACGCCCGGCTGGGGTCTGCGTGGATCGCATCGACGACCCTCGTGACGATCCTCGGCCGGATCTGCTGCTGGTCCGCCTCCGAGTCCCCGACGGCAGCGAGCACGAGCGCAGTGGTCAAAGCGCCGGAAAGCTGCTGCGCGACAAGCGGGTTCTGCCACAACTCGTCGTCATCGGCCTCTGCATGGATCGCGCGCACCATCCGCAACCAACCAGCCCCCGCGGATCCTCGGAGGTCGATCTGAGCGGGCAACCGGACGTCAGGGCGCGCCATCGTCCGGTTGAGCTCGCGGTGCAGGTGGTCACGGTCGATCCGGACCCCGACGATCGTGCAGGCGCTACTCCACCGGGTGATGAGTGTCGGGGTGTCCGGCGGATTGACCGTTGCGAGCCCCGGTGTGGACACCACACTGTCACGGGCAGTGCGCGACTCCAGTCTGCCGCGGAGCGGGATGTTGATGGCGTATGCACCCGGATGATCGGTCTCGACAGACACCTCTGCGCCCCAACCGATTCGAGCAATCCTGATCGGGCCGAGATCGACGGTGTTCACCACCACGTCTTCGGCGTTACTGCCCTTGCTCAGGGGTGTCAGCACGTGGGGGAAGTAGGCGCCCGACACCGCCTCTGACGCTTCATCCCAGTCAGGTGAACGGCCCGCGGCGGCGTGATTCTGCATCTTCGGCACACCTCCTCGAGCTCCGTGACCCGACCCTTCGATTCTCGCCGCGTTTGCCGGATGGAGTTCGCGTTTGGCGGATCGCGGCTTGGCCGCCGGGTCGCAATAGTGTTCTACACCACATTCTGGCGATCCGAAAGGAGGCGTTATCAATGGACAAAGGCAGCGTGCGAAACATTTTCGGCCAGTTTGCCAGTGGCGTCACGGTCATCACCTGCACAAACGCCGACGGTGAACCCCACGGGGCCACGGTCACCGCGTTCACCGCGATCTCGATGCAACCGCGTTTGTGCCAGGTCACCATGACCCGAAAGTCGAAGGCATGCGGGTTTCTCAGCGGCGCACCGTTCGCGGTGAACATTCTCGCGGCCGACCAGGTGGACATCGCCATGCATTTCGCAGGCCGCCCAGGCGAGCCCGGTCCGGTCTGGGCGGACGGACCCACCGCTCCCGTCCTGTGCGGGGCGGCCGCCACACTGTCCTGCACGTCCTGGGCAGAGTACGACGGCGGTGATCACCTCATCTTCATCGGCGAGATCGTCGATGCCGAAACCACCGACAAGAAGCCGCTGCTCTACTACCGCAGCGCTTTTCACGACCTCGGACCGACATCGGCCAGCTCGGCATGGCTGGGATCGATGGACGACCCACATCGCGGATGGTTCGACGCCGACACCAGCTTCGTTCCCCTACATCTCAATTCAGCTCACCTGAACCCAACCCCTCGATAAAGGAGACATCATGACCACCGTCGAAGACCGCGAGAACGCACCGCTGCAGGTCGATCCCCTGCAGGTGAACCCGGCCGCCGACCACCCGGCCAACCACACCAAGAACTTTGCGTCGCGTCCGATGACGGGCGATGAGTACATCGAGTCGCTGCGTGACGACCGCGAGATCTGGCTCCACGGCGAACGCGTCAAAGACGTCACCACCCATGTGGCATTCCGCAACCCCATCCGGATGACCGCGCGTTTGTACGACTCCATGCACACCGGACCCGACGTCGACAAGGTGACCGTTCCCACCGACACCGGCAACGGCGGCGTGACCATGCCGTTCTTCAAGGCCTCGACCAGTTCGGCCGACCTCATCAAAGAGCGCGACGCCATCGCGACCTGGGCCCGCAAGACCTATGGCTGGATGGGACGTTCACCCGACTACAAGGCCAGCTTTCTCGGCACCCTGCACGCCAACAAAGAGCTGTATTCACCGTTCCAGGCCAACGCCGAGCGGTGGTACCGCGAGTCGCAGGAGAAGGTCCTGTACTGGAACCACGCCATCATCAATCCGCCGGTCGACCGTCAGTTGCCGCCCGACGAGGTCGGTGACGTGTTCATGAAGGTGGAGAAGGAAACCGACGCCGGCCTCATCGTCTCCGGCGCCAAGGTCGTCGCCACCGGGTCCGCAATCACCAACTACAACTTCATCGCACACTACGGATTGCCCATCAAGAAGAAGCAGTTCGCGCTGATCTGCACGGTGCCGATGGATGCGCCAGGCGTGAAACTGATCTGCCGGTCGTCCTACACCCAGAACGCCGCGGTGATGGGCACGCCCTTCGACTACCCGCTGTCGAGTCGGATGGACGAGAACGACACCATCTTCATCTTCGACAAAGTGCTGGTGCCCTGGGAGAACGTCTTCATGTACGGCGACGTCGAGAAGATCAACGCGTTCTTCCCACAGTCAGGATTCCTGCCGCGCTTCACCTTCCAGGGTTGCACCCGCCTTGCCGTCAAACTCGACTTCATCGCGGGCCTGCTGATGAAAGCCCTCGACGCCACCGGGTCCGGAGGGTTTCGTGGCGTGCAAACCAGAGTCGGTGAGGTCATCGGCTGGCGCAACCTGTTCTGGACCCTCACCGACGCGATGGCCCACAACCCCGAACCGTGGATCGGCGACACCGTCATCCCCAGGCTCGAATACGGCCTCACCTACCGGATGTTCATGATGCAGGGCTACCCACGCATCAAGGAGATCATCGAACAAGATGTCGCCTCTGGTTTGATCTACCTGCCGTCGAGTTCCGCCGACTTCAACAGCCCTGACGTTCGGCCCTACCTCGACAAGTACGTCCGCGGCTCGGACGGTATCACCGCAGTCGATCGCGTCAAAGTGATGAAGGCACTGTGGGATTCGATCGGCTCGGAGTTCGGGGGACGCCACGAACTGTATGAACGGAACTACTCGGGTAACCACGAGAACGTCAAGGCCGAACTGCTGTTCGCAGCCCAGAACCGTGGCGGCGTGGATCAGATGAAGGGTCTCGCCGAACAGTGCCTGGCCGAGTACGACCTCGACGGCTGGACCGTTCCCGACCTCATCGGCAACGACGACGTCAGCTACTTCGGCAACAAGTAGCCGCTTGCGCCTGAGGGCGGGGTCACGGGCCTCGCCCTCAGGGGCGTACGGAACTACCATCAACAGCATGGTTTCGCTCGCGGATCGATTCGAAGCTGAACGCGGACGGCTGCTGGCGGTGGCCTATCGCACCACCGGCAGTCTCGCCGACGCCGAGGATGCCGTGCAGGAGTCGTGGATTCGACTGTCCCACAGCGATAGCGAACAAATAGACGACCTGGGTGCATGGCTCTCGACGGTCGTCGGCCGGATCTGCCTGGACAGGCTGAAGTCCGCCGCCGCGCGTCGGGAGCGCTATGTGGGCCAGTGGCTTCCGGAGCCGATCGTGACGCCGTACAGCATCGGGTCCGGCGACCCCCTGCAGTCCGTGATCACCACCGAAGACAGTCGGTATGCGGCAATGGTTGTCCTGGAAACCCTGAGTCCCGCAATGAGAGTGGCTTTTGTCATGCACGACGGGTTCGCTGTGCCGTTCGCCGAGGTCGCGGAGATCTTGGGCATCGAGGTGCCCGCCGCCCGACAACTCGCCTCCCGTGCCCGGCGGATCGTCGCGACCGCACCGGCCCCGGTACCGGACTCCGAACAAGCCGAGGCCATCGGTCGCCTGGTTACGGCGTTGCTGTCCGGTGATATGGATGCTGTTGTCGCAGCGCTTGATCCCGAGGCGATGATCGTCGGCGACGCGAACCGCACTGCGCCGACCGCCGTCAAACCGATCCGAGGCGCTGTCGGTGTCGCCCGATTCTTGTTCGGCCTGGTGCGGCGGTACGACGGTGCCGACACCCTGACCGACCAGATCCCGGTCCGGATCAACGGCGAACTCGGGTCGTACAGCAGCGGGTGGGAGGCCCTCGGCGGCCGCCGGGCCTCACCTCCCCGCGCCATCAGCTACGTCGTCAAAGAAGGTCGTGTGGCGGCCATCTACGACATCGCTGATCCGGCCAAACTTGCTGCGATACAGCCAGATCAGCTCGTCGAACCCGCCTCATCGGCCCACGGCACCCGGCAGGAGTCGGTGGAGAAGCCCTGATCGGTGATGCCCAGCGCTGCGTTGACCCGGGCGCGCTGGTTCTCCAGCCCGATCTGGTAGGTGACCTCGATGACACCCTTGTTCCCGAACCGTTCCTGAAGATCGGCGACCTGCTCGTCCGTCGCCGTCATCGGCGTCGCGGTCATCGCATCCGCGTAGGCGATCACGGCGCGTTCGTCGTCGCTGTACAGCGGTGAGGTCTGATAGTCGGCGATGTGTTCGAGTCGATCGACATCGAGATCATCGAGACGCTGCAACATGGCCCCGAAGTCCACGCACCACGAGCAGCCGACGGTCCAGGCCACGCGATACACCGCGATTTCCCGGATGTTCGCGGGCAACGCCGTCGACGCCTTCTCGACCGCGGTCTCGCTGACCCCGAAAGCCATCAACAAGCCGGGGTGATGCGCGTACACCGCCATCGGCTCAGGCACCGAACCGAATCTGCGGGCCGCGTATCGATAGGTTCCCCTGACCATGAAGCCCGCCTGACCTGGAGTTACTGCCGGAATCCGTGCCACTGTGTGCTCCTCCCTGTGCCGACGCCGGATGCGCCGCTACCAGGGAGACGAGACAGCTCGCCGAAACGTGACAGCCGATCCCGCCGTTGGGCTCAGCTGACCGGAAGGTCCACCCAGTCCGGAGCCCAGACCCGCTCGTAATGGTACGGGTCGAACGTCCCGTTGCGGTCGCGGAAGGACTGCCCGGTACCCGGCCACAGCAGCGTGAGCCGGCGGCTGAGTGGATCGAGATACCAACTGCTGCAGCCACTGAGCCAGACCGTCGACGCGCTACGCTCGTCGATCTCCCGGGTGTAGGCCTGTTCGGCCGCTGCCATCACCTCGAGGGCGATCGGGCCACCCGCGGTCAGGTGATCCATTGCACCGAGCACGTAGTCGATCTGCGTCTCGATCATGAAGATCGCCGAGTTGTGGCCCAGCGCGGCGTTGGGCCCGTCCAGTACGAACATGTTCGGGTAACCGCTGACGGCGGTCGACGCGTACGACACCATGCCCGCCTGCCAGTGCTCCGAGAGGCGTTCCCCGCCGACACCCACGATCCTGGTGGCGAACTCCGGGCGCGCGGCCTCGAATCCCGTCGCCAACACCACCGTGTCCAGCTCGAACGACTTTCCACTGGCGGCCACTGCCCGCGATCCATCGAACTTCGCCAGCGCCGACGGCTCGAGCGTGACGTGCGGTCTGGTCATGGTCGGGAAGAACTCGTCGCTGAGCAGTATTCGCTTGCAACCGATTTCGTAGTGCGGAGTGAGGTCGGCGCGCAGACCGGGGTCGCTCACCTGCGAGTGGAGATGACCGAGCGCGCGGTCGCGGATCTCGTCGATGGCAGGGTGCAGACCGCGTCTCTGGGCGAACGCCTTGTCGGCCTCCTCGAACAATTCCGCCCGCAACCGATCCGCATTCGCCTTGACGCGCAGATGTTCTCGCTCGGCGGGGCTGTATTCCCGATCACCGCGTGGGACGACGTAGGGCGCCGAGCGCGAGAAGACCACCAACTCCCCTGCCCGCCGTGCGAGCTCCGGAACGAGCTGAACCGATGAGGCACCGGTCCCCACCACTCCGACGCGGGCGCCGTCGATCGGCGCCTGACTGTCCCACTGAGCGGTGTGAAAGACCTTGCCGGGGAACGATTCGACGCCGTCGAACTCCGGCACCATGGGGTTCGCCAGGCGCCCGACGGCGACGACGAGCACCCGCGCGCGCAGCTCGCCGGCGGTGCTCGACACCGACCAGCAGAGTTCGTCGGGCAACCAGCGGGTCTCGGTGACGTCGACGTTCAAGTGCAGGTGGGGACGGATTCCCTCGTCGGTGGCCGCCTGCTCGAGATAGTTGTGGATCGCGGCGCCTTCGGCGAACAGAGAATCCCAATCCCCCGGTGGCCGGAACGAGTACGAGTACACGTGCGCAGGCACGTCACAGGAGACGCCCGGATACCTGTTGTCGCGCCAGGTGCCGCCCACGGAGTCACCACGTTCGAGAATCACGAAGCTCTCGCTTCCGCGTCTGGCGGTACGGATGGCCATACCCAGTCCGGCGAATCCGGCGCCGACGATCGCGACGTCGACGTACTCGGGCAACGGCCCGCTCACGCGAACACTTTCTGGAGCACGGTCTGTCGCTCGTCGGGGGCGGTCTCGTACAGAGTGGTGCGCTGACGTGTTGTCCGACCCAGCGCCGCGGCCAGCTCACCTACATGAGCGGGCACCAGTTGCCTCCCACTCTCGGGTCCGGCGTCCGGCCTCAGGCTGCCGTCGATCAGGACGCCTCCGACGTCGTCGGCACCGCCGCGCAGCACGGCCTCCAGCGCGACGTCATCGAGTTTGGTCCACGCGGCCTGCAGGTGATCGATGGCGCCGACGGTCAGCAGCCGAGCCACCGCGTGCAGGGCCCGCGTCTCGTCCAACGAGGGTCCGCGCACCGCTTGGGCGCGCAGATGCGGCGGAGCGTTCTCGGGGAGCAGCGGCATCAGAATCAATTCGGTGAACCCACCGGTGCGGCGTTGGATGTCGACGAGCAGTCGCAGGTGCGCGATCTGCTGCGCCGGTTGTTCGACATGGCCGTACAGCATCGTCGCGGTCGATCGGAGACCGACGTCGTGCGCA
The DNA here is from genome assembly GCF_017377795.1 of Williamsia soli. Taxonomy (GTDB): domain Bacteria; phylum Actinomycetota; class Actinomycetes; order Mycobacteriales; family Mycobacteriaceae; genus Williamsia; species Williamsia soli. The sequence continues at coordinate 130,064 of NZ_JAFRDR010000009.1, forward strand.
GTGGTGATGGTCTCGACCCACTCCGCCACCGACAGTCCACCCGGGGACAGGACTTCCCGCACCTCGTCGTCGAGCACCTGCGCGGCGGTACCCGGCACCGTCCCGACACCGACGTCGCGTGCCGCCTCCAGGAATTCGCGGGGCGTGACGCCCAGCCTTTCCGCCGCGTCCCGGACCTCGGGCACCCGGTAGGCATGCACGTGCAGATCGGGGGCCGTGGCTCTGATCCTCCGGACCAATTCGAGATAGGCATCTGCCGGCTCGGACTGCGGCACCGGCCCCTGCATGCAGATCTCGGTCGCACCGAGCGTCCAGGCCTCGGCGACGAGATCCTCCAGCGACGCCGCTGCGGCCGACCCGACCACCGCACCGGTTTCCAGATTGCGGTTGGCCACGAACGTCAGCTCGTCGCCGACCACGTCGCGACGGGCAGAATCGGCGACGGCGCAGAGTTCATCCAGCTCAGCGCCCTGAGCACCCAACAGGGTGGCCCATTGCCCATCGTCGAGCGACGACGGGTCGGCCAGGAGCGAGCGCAGCACCGGCGCCACCTGATCCCCGGGTAGCCGACTGTCTTCGGCCCAGGAACTTCGCAACGTCATCCCACGACTCTAGATCGAGCCACGCGCAGCCTTCGTCCAAGTGCCCTGATACGCACCTACCAGGAGCTCACAGCGCTTCGTCGACCCAGGCGTCGAAGGACTGCCAGCCCACTTCGGGATAACTCTCCCGGAGACCGGACAGGTCGGCGGAATACCCGGTTGCCGCGAGAAACCCGAACATCGCCCGCATGTCCGGGGACTCGATCTGGGACGGATCGCCACTGTGTAGCCGCACCTCTCGCCCCAGGCGGCGACTCAAGGACGCGGCCATCTGCGTCGGCGTCGGGTTGTCGGAGGCGATGTCGATGCGCACACCGAGGAAACGCTGCGGATCGGCGAACACGGTTGCGACGAACTCACCGAGATCGCGACGCGACAACTGCTGCAGAGGGACGTCCGGCGGCACAGGCAAGTCCAGTACCCCCTGCTTGACCTGGTCGATGCCGCCGAGCAGATTGTCGTAGAAGTACGTCGGTCCGACGATCGTGTGCGCAATCCCGGACGCAGCCAGTTCGGCCTCCACGATCACCTTGCTCTCGAAGTGCGGGACCCCGGTGTGCTGGTCGGCACTGGCGACGGACGAAAACACCAGATGTCCGACGCCCGCGCTCGACGCGGCCTCGATGATCGAGCGCCCCTGCGTCACCTCTTCCTCCGGACCGCGCTCGAACGGGGTCGTCAGGGCGAACACGCCGGCGGCACCCGCGAACGCGGCGGCCAGTGATTGCGCATCATCGAGATCGGCCGCGGCCAGCGCTGCACCACGCTCGGCCAGTCGGAGCGCACCTGCCGAATCCGGCCGCCGCACCACAGCCCGGACCGCCAGGCCCCGGCTCAGCAAGGCTGCCGCGACGGCGCCGCCCTGCGCGCCGGTCGCCCCGATCACCACGTATGTCCCTGATTGATCGAAAGTCGTCACCCCACGACTGTGCCATCAGCTGGGAGACCGTGAGCGGCCGGCCAGAGTCGCGCAGGCCTACTCGTCACCTGCGTCAGGTCGGCGCAGAGAGGGATATCCCGACGAGGCGACGTCTCACCTCGAACCCCAGTGACTCGTAGAGTCCGATGGCCGGATTCGTCTCGACAGCGTGCAGGAAGACCTGCTCACCCCTCGCGTTGATGTGATGTACGAGGGTACGAATCAGCCGCACCGACAACCCTTTGCCGCGATGCTCGGGCGCGGTGCAGATGGCACTGATCTCGGTCCAGCCCGGCGCCCGCATCCGTTCCCCGGCCATCGCGACCAGTTGTCCTTCGGCGCGCAGACCGTAGTAGTTGCCGAGTTCGATCGTGCGGTCGAGGAACGGGCCGGGTTTCGTCAGCGCTGTGAGCGCGAGGATCTCGGGGACGTCCGCATACGTCAGTTGCTCCACCTCGGGGTCGAGGGCACCTGCGACATCACGCGCGACCATCTGGACCAGCCCCAGACTCTGCGACACAGCGGGGATCGACGGGGTCAGTGGCGACGGCGCGAAGACGATCGCGTGCCCCGCCCCGATCAGCGCCAGCGCGTTCGCCCAATCCTGCGATGTCGGATCCGCCGGCACAGCCATGAAGGGCGAGACATCAGCCGGGTAACGCTGCACCCGGCCCGCCTTCTCGGCGAGGTGCGCGTGAAAGCCGTTGAGGGAAGCCGCTACCGGATCATCCAATACGTGCGGATCAGAAGAAGAAATAGTCTTGCCTCGTCACACTGAATCCCTTGCCGCTGCTGTCCTGCCGGCAACTGACTCCCGTAGATTCGCCCACGGCACAGGTGAATCCGAACGCGGTCACCTGATTTCCGTACGGGAAGACGTGCTTGCCGATCTCGGGTCTGTCGAGGAGTTTCTCCGATCCCGCAGACAGTGTCGCGAGCTCGGTGTTCCCCGCTTCGTCAACCGAGATCGCGTTGACCGTCTGCCCGTTGATGAGCTTTTCGCCCCGCGGCGCCGTGCACGTGGCACGCGCGGCATCGATGTAACACATGAAATTGCCCGTCGGACTCGACAACCGGCACAGTCCGTTTGTCTGGCACAGGCCCGGCGAGAGCGGCGCGTTGTCGAACAGTCCGGCCGAGGAGCGAGTGGGTTTCGTCGTCGTGGTCGCCGGGGTGGTGGACGACTGGCTCGGGGTGACAGCGGGACTCTGCGGAGTCGATGCAGGGGTCTGGACCACCGTGACCGTGGATTTCCCGCGGTTCGCGGTCCCGTCGTTTTCCATGACGATCCCGATGGCGACGACCGCCAGGCCGACGGTCACGAGCACGGCGAGTGCGATCAGCAGACCTATCACCACACGCGAAGGACCCCGCGGCGGCGGTTCCGGTTGCGGCACCGGGTACGGCGAGGTCATAGGTTTGCCCTTCTGCTCATCGGTCACTCAGGTGCACCACTTGATACAACTACAGATACCGCGCATCGGGTGATGCGGGTGTTCGTCGGCCGCTTGGGGAGTGAAGATGGCGGAGCCTTCAGAGGCGTCAGCTCGGGCCGGCGAATCGATGCGCGGAATCATGACGCTGTGTGGCTTGGCCATCGCTGCCGGCGTCGCCATCGGCTTCATCGGCGGCGCCTTTCGATGGTGCCTTCGCGAAGCCGACGAATGGCGTGTCGAGATGCTTCGGTGGGCCCATGACCTGCCCGGACCCGGTTGGCTCATACCCATCGCCATCACCGCGACCGGAGCGGCGCTGGCCGCTCTGATAGTCCGGCAAATCCCACTCGCCGCCGGTAGCGGCATCCAGCACGTCGAGGCCGTCTCCCGGGGTGAGGCGGGTCCGCCGCCGCTACGGGTGTTGCCCGCGAAGTTCATCGGTGGTCTGCTCTCGATCGGCTCCGGAATGATCCTGGGTCGCGAGGGACCGACCGTCCACATGGGTGCCACCATCGGCGCCGAGGCCGGTCGCCGCGCTCGTCTCGATGACGACGACATGCGTTTGATGCAGACCTCCGTGGCCGGGGCCGGATTGGCCGTCGCCTTCAACGCACCCGTCGGTGGCGCACTCTTCGTCTTCGAAGAGGTGACCAAGTCCGTTCGGCTCCGGACCGTCATCCCGACGTTGCTCGCTGTTGCGGTGGGTGTCGGATGCTCGCGCATCATCATGGGCGATCGACCGGACTTCCTCGTCGGACCGGTCGACTCCCCCTCGATCGTGCTGCTGCCCGTCTTCGTCGTCTTCGGTCTGCTGACCGGTGTTCTGGGAATCTTCTACAACCGCGTGATCATGGGGCTGCTCGAACTGGTCGGCCGAGTGCGCCGTGTCCCGGCGTTCGTGAAAGCCGCGGCGATCGGCGCTGTCATCGGGGCGCTGTTGGCGGTCGATCCGCTGACTGCCGGCGGCGGCGACACCCTGGCGCAGAAGCTGATCGGCGGCGGGTCCGTTGCACTCCCGGTGATCGCCGGGTATCTCGCCGTGCGTCTGATCGCGGGCCCGCTCTCTTACGCCTCGGCGACACCCGGCGGACTGTTCGCGCCGCTGCTGGCGGTCGGCGCGCTCTGGGGCGTGTTGTTCGTCGGCATCGCGGATGTGTTTGTCCCGGGGGTTGATTCGACGCTGACGATCGGGATGGCTTTGGTCGGGATGGCGGCGTTCTTCGGTGCCGTCGTCCGGGCACCCATCACCGGGGTCGTCATCGTCATCGAGATGACCGCCACGACGTCCGTCACGGTGCCGATGATCGCGGCGACCGCCGCCGCCGTCCTGGTCGCGCAGCTCGCGGGCGCACCGCCGATCTATGACAGCCTCCGAGAGCGGATGCTTGCCGCCCAGAAGCCAAAACCCTGACCCCACAGCGCAATCTGCTCCACTTCTAGCAATCCGCTCCACTTCCAGGGCCCTGAAACCGGAGCAGGTTGCTAGAAGTGGAGCAGATTCCGCGGTCAGCGTGGCCAGCGAATCCGGATCGGTCCTCGCACGGTCCCCAGGTCGACGACTTCACCCTTCTGGGTGATCTCGACTTCACCGGCATCGACCATCGCACCAGCCGCCTCGCGCACCGGATCCATCAATGGCCGCCAGTCGTCGGGACTCATCGCGCGGGCGACGTCGGACGGGCAGATACTCGAGTCCGCCGACCGTGCGTTGAGCAGCTCGCGGATCTTGTCCGTCAGAGCGGCACTGCTCGGTTTCTTCTCGCTTTCGGAAGCCATGCCGCCAGTGTCCCCGACTCTCACCACCAAAGCCACGTCCGATCCCGGTGCACTGCAGCCTGTTGCTCTCGACGGAACCGGACCGGACAGCGCTGCGTCTCATAGAGGAGAAATCAACACGGGGGAGTTGAACAATGGATGTAGATCCTGTCGCGCTCAAAACGTTCGCAGACCGAGTCGATCTGGCCGGTACCGCAATCACCGACGCCAACCTTGGCGCGGTGGCGGCATGCGGGTGCGACAGTATCGCCGGGTCGACCTCTCAGTGGGCAGCGAAGTTGGTCGGCGCACACCTGGGAGTCCTGGTCCATGGTCACGCCACATCCGTGGACATGATGGGTCTTGCCGTTCGCGGTGCCGGAGACTCGTTCGTGGTGACCGATGACGACCTCGCGGAGGACTTCGCTGCGCTCTGGAAGGCGTGATCATGCTTCCAACACGGAATCGTCTGAGCGGCTGGGACATCGCCACCCTGCCCGGGACCGGCCATGCGATCACAACAGCGGGACAGATCGTCGAAGACGCGGTCGCCGCCGTCTCCACGGCCTGCGCCATGCTGCCGGAGATGCAGGCCTGGAGCGGAACCTCGCACGACGCGGCCGAAGAAATGTTCAGGCGTGCAGCACGAATGGGAGCCACGATCTCCGATTACTCGGACGGGATCGGCACCACGCTGAACACTCAGTCCTATCCGTTCGGTCACGCGAAGGATGCGCTCCTCGCCGGTGTGGGCGACATCGAACGCGGCGACCTGTGGGTCACCGATCAATGGGTGGTTCTCATCCGGCCGATCCCGATGACCGCCGAGAAGGCAAAGGCTCTGCGCACGCAGCAGGAACACAATCAGAGTGCCGTCAATCAACTGTTGACGAGCGTTGATACCGCCGACGACGCATTGGCCAACGCGCTCGTGGTGACCGCCCGCGCTTACGGCTTCGTCATGCCCGAGATCAAGGTCGCCGGCGTACCCGTCCCGGGGATGCCTGGGATCACGGCCCCAGCCGACGAGGTGCCGAGCCCGGCGACCGCTCAGGGACTACTGCAACAGCAGCAGATCCGCAACGAGGACGCCGCGGTGACGGTTCGCGAGACAACCGAACTCGCCCTGGACAGCAACGGGAACAAGACCAGCACCATCACCATGCAGGACGGCAGCAAGCACGTCACCACGGTGTGGAACTCGCAGGGCTACAAGGGACAGTCGGGACCTACCTTCCGATTGGACGAGGTGTCGGTGACGCACTTCGACCCGTCCGGCCGCCAGGTGTCGGACACGAGGTCGTGGGAGGAGTTCGACGGCGACCGCCACACCGAGGTGTCCTGGGCGGACGGCACGACGGCGTCCTTCCACCAGTACGCCGATGGTTTCCGCAGCGGTTCCGTGACAACAAGAGACGGCCGTTCCGCCCAGATCGACAAAGATTCGACGTTCTTCACGCATCCGATCCCCACTCTCGTCGGCGGAGCGATGACCGGCATCGACACGCACGTCACACAGAAGGGGGCCCTGCCGGGGCTCACAGAAGATTTGAGCAAAAAGGTGGGTGTCGGCGCCAAGTTCGCCGGGCCGGCGATCGGTATCGGGACGACGCTGTACGACACGTTCTCAGCCGCGAACGCCCAGGATGCCTGCGTCGCAGGGATATCCGGAACCATGTCGACGGGCGGAAGTATCGGTTTGGGCGCGATAGGCGCGAGATTCGGCGGGCCGCTTCTTGCAGCAGGCGGTTCTGTCGGTGGCAGCTGGGTCTTCGGCGCCATCGGCGCTGCGGTCGGAGAGAACCTATGCCGCTAGAACCACCACTTCCCCGCGGCTGGGAATCCAAGAGCAGCCCGATTGAACCCCTCGGCCTGGTGACGTTCATTGCGATGGCGGGCTTTTGGGGTTACCACTGCATCCGGGCGACCATCGACCTCGATCCATGGAGAGTGTCGTTCTACTTTTCGGCCGCCACGATCGGCGCCCTGGGCTTTGCCTCGATAGTCGTAGAGATGCGCGCCCGCGTCAATGCACCCTGCCGGAAACGGATTAGGCAGGCCAAGGGCTCAACAACAGTCTTCCTGTCTCGCTACCACGATACGAACATGATGACCCTTCACATCGTCCTGGCAGTGTGCACCACCGTATTCGTGAGTGGTGTTGTCACCGAACGACTGGACGTTCCCCTCACACCCGACCAGCGTGTCGGTTTTCCGATCGTGCTGGCCGTCTGCGCGGTGGGGTGCACCTACACACTCGCCGTGTGCTTCGTCAATGGTCGTCGGTATGGGGCGCTGCACCTCACCCCGACGACGGTCACGTACACCATGGGGTCTCGCCGGGTCACTTTCGGCTGGAGCGACGTCGCCTCGTTAAAAGCGCAGGCACCGTCGTACATGAACAACCAGTGGATTCACCTCACAGTGGTCACCTTCAACAATCGGAGAGGGTTCACAAAGCTCGACCTCCGACGATTTTCGATCGGCGACGACGCCACCTTCTGGCTACTGCACCATTACGCTGCTCATCCCGAGAGGAGAGACGAACTCGCCGACGACCGTGCTATCACCCGGATCGCGGAAGGCAAGCTGTTCAACTGGCCCGAATCTCAGACCGGTGGACGTTCCTGACACAGCGGGTTCCGTACCGTTGGTGGTCGTACGGGAATGTCCCTGCAGCGACCGAGGAGTTCCATGACGGAGCGGCCAGGAGTGCGTACGTCGGCTCTGCGTTCTGCCGCCGCAGCTCCCGTTGTGCTGGTGGCGACCACAATCGTCGCTGGGATCCTGGCCCCTGACAGCTACGACGCCGTGCGGCAGACGATCAGCGACCTTGCGACGATCGACTCCGGCGGCTGGTTGATGACGCTGGGTATCGGGTCGAGCGGTGCGTTGACAGTCGTGACAGGCCTCGGGCTGTCCGGTGTGCGCTCCGTAGCGCAAGTGACCCTGGTGATCGCCGGGACGTGCGGTGTCCTGGTTGCCCTCATACCTGTGGATGTGAACGAGGGTGCCCATCTCATCGTGGCCGGCGGCAACCTGGGGTTGTATGCCGTGTGGCCGTTGACCGCGCTGTCGAGGTCATCGTCCGCACCGCGTTCACTGCGTCCGGTGCCCTCGGTCACTGCGGCAGGCGTGTTGCTCGTCTTGTTCGGCTGGGTGCTCTACGAGACCCAGGGAGGCGACCTGTTGGGCATTTCCGAACGAATCTGTGTGACAGCGAATCTGATCTGGCCGCTGGTCGTGGCTTGCAGTCTTCGGAAGGACGTCTAGAGTTTTTCCCGCGCCTCGACCATCACTGGTCGCGACCACCTTGGCCATACGGTTGCTCCCCCGGAGCCGGTTCGCCGGTTTCTCCTGGGGACAACTTGGCGACCCGAGCGCTGCGGGGCGCAGATTGCAGATTCTGCGCCACCTGCCCTCGGAGTCTTGTTACGTTGACGAGAGCCGGGCTGATCAGTGCGTGGAGAGGACCGACCGTGGCACGTGAGCTGGACGGACGGGTCGCCATCGTCACCGGCGGCGCCCGCGGGCAGGGACGCGCGCATGCTCGCGCCCTGGCCGCAGCGGGTGCGCACGTCGTGGTCGCCGACATCGCAGATCAGATCCGAACCGTCCCTTACGACATGCCGACCGAGGAAGACCTCGACGCCACCGTCGACTTGATCCGCAGCGAGGGCGGCGTCGCCACCGCGACCGTGGTCGACGTCCGCGACAGCGAGGCCGTCGACGACCTCGTACAACGCACGGTCGTCGACCTCGGCGGCGTCGAGATCCTGATCGCGAATGCAGGCATCTGCGGGTTCTCCACGGTCGCCGAGATCAGCGACGAGGTCTGGCGCGACATGATCGACACCAACCTCACGGGCACCTTCAACTGCATCCGCTCCGTGCTGCCGACGATGTCCTCGGCGGGCTTCGGCCGGATCATCGCCATCTCATCCGGCGCTGGGCGGAGCGGCATGGCGAACCTCGGACACTACGGCGCGAGCAAATGGGGCATCATCGGCCTCATCAAGACTGTCGCCATCGAGAACGGTCCGTTCGGGATCACGGCCAACGTCGTCTGTCCCACGACTGTCAACACCCCGATGGTGATGAATCCCAATACGTTCGGCGTCTTCTGTCCCGATATCGACTCCCCCACGATCGACGACGCCACGCCTCGATTCGCCGCGTTGAGTCCACTCGGGATTCCGTGGCTCGAACCCGAAGACGTCACCCGCGCCGTGATGTATCTGGTAAACGACCCCGGCTACACCAGCGGCACCGTGCTCGAAGTCAATCTCGCCACGTCCGCGAGCCGTCTGTAGTCGAGGAGGCACCCTATGCCCACACACATCGTCGACGCACACGTCCACCTGTGGGAAGTCTCCAGACGTGACTGGTACCCGGGCTTGGAGGACTTCGCCACCAGCGTCGACACAGACCTGTACCGGGACTTCCTCATCGGCGACTACCGCACGGCAGCAGGTGATTTCGGGGTCACCAAGTTCGTTCATGTCTCCGCGGTCACCACACCCGGAAGCTACCTCGACGAGACCGAATGGATCGACGCCTACGCCGGTGAGAACGACCTCGACCTGGTCCTCATCGGATCCGTGGACCCCACCCTGGACGCAGGCAAGCTCATGACCGATCTCGAACGCCAGGCGGCCTCATCGCGGTTTCGCGGTGTCCGGGTCCTGTATGGCCTCGAACCCGGCTCGGAGGCCGCCAAGACCGTGCTCTCGTGGCTGCAGGCACACAACTTCATCTTCGAGGTGTCCTCGCACCCCGACACGGCCGCCGACTGGGTCGAGATCCTGCGACGTTATCCCGAGCTCGACGTGGTCATCGAACACACCGGGTGGCCCGCCGGAACAGACCCGTTCTCGCGGTCGGCATGGGAACTTGCAATCAGCTCCTACGCCGCCGAGACGAATGCGCTGTGCAAGATCTCCGGGCTCGGCATGACAACCCGCGACCTATCCGAGGCGGCGCTGCGCCCCTGGATCGAGAAGGCCATCGACGTGTTCGGCTGGGACCGCGTCGCTTTTGGGAGCAACATTCCCATCGAACACATGGCAGGTGACTACGCGCAGCTGCGAGAATCGCTCGGATCGATCATCGGTACCGCCGCGGAGCACGAACAGGAGCGGTTCTACGCAGCGAACGCCGAGCGGGTCTACACGTTCTGAGCCGATACCCCCCCCCCCCGATCGCCGGCTCCCGGGTCCTGTCAGACCTCTGTTCTAGCGTCTGACCCAGTGCGACACCACGTCGCCTGCTCAGGCATCCGGGGGGACATTTTGAGCCGCAACAGCCGACGCCGCCGCGCGTCACGTCAACGCAACCAGCTTCACAACCACGCCGCGTACACCCGCGAAGACCCACGACAGTCCAACTATGACCTGATCCGGACCGGCATCGCATGCCTATCCGGCCGAGGCGCAGACTCGCTTGTCCTGAGTAGGGTGATCACCCATCTTATTCGTCGCGAAAATGCCAGTGCAGCAGTGATTTCCGGTGACATCGGCCTATTCCTCGACCACTCGATCGACCAGGTGTTCAGCCGCGGCTGGCAACCCGCAGAACTGGTCCATGTCCTGCGCCGCGAACTGGGGGCGTCGCCCACCAGGCTCGCCATCGACCTGGTTCACGTGCACGCCCACCGGACGTCCGCCCGAACCACCGCTCCGAGCGCATGGGTCGGTCAGCTGGACGAGTTGGGATGCACCCCGTCGGCGACAGGAGCAGACGCGTTCACGCACTGGCGCCTGACCGAAGACCACTCCGCATCCGAAGGTTGGGCGGCCGTCTTGACGATGACCGGTTTCATCAACCGCCTGGGTCCGCTGACACCGTTGATGCCCGTCCCCACGGAATGGGGTTCGACGGTTACAGCACCATCGAAAAAGCCAGACTCCAAGGTGCTCAACACGATCCGTGGTCTCCTCGCGAAAGCCGAGTCCACCTCGTACGCTGCAGAGGCGGAGGCATTGTCAGCCAAGGCACAGGACCTGATGACCCGCTACGCCATCGACAACGCAGTACTCGATGCACGCGAGCAGATCTCGCTGAGCGATCAGGTGAGCTCGCGGCGCCTGTTGATCGAGAACCCCTACCCCGAGGCGAAATCGTCCCTTCTCCAGGCCGTTTCACGGGCGAATGGCGTCCGGTCGATCTGGTTGAAGGATTATGGCCTGATCACGATCGTCGGTATGCCCGTCGACCTCGACCTCTGCGACCTGCTGTTCACATCACTGCTGGTGCAAAGTGCCCGCGCGATGACGGAGGCCGGCGCAGATGCCGACAGTCGGATACCGAGCTTCCGCCGTTCCTTCCTGCTCGCCTATGCCGCCCGAATCGGCGAACGCCTGGTGCAGGCACGCGAACGCGCCGCTCGAGCGGCTTCGGGCGACTACGGCACTGCATTGGTCCCGATCATGGCAGAGCGCACCGAGGCCGTCGGTACCGTGTTCGACGAGCTGTTCCCGGCCACCACCCCGGTGAAGCACTCGATCACGAACACGCGAGGGTGGGTGGCTGGACGGGTGGCCGCCGAGACTGCCGACCTGACCGGTGGCCGCGAGAAGATCGATCGCCGGTAGTAGCCAGATGATCGAGTACAGGTTCCAGATCTGGAGCAGGGACGACATCTACGGTTCAGCGACGATCGAAGAGAACGGCGCCGTGGTCATCGCCGGGGACGATTTCGGTCGGTATCCAGCCACCGAGCGCAGCCACTGGCCCCAGGGGTCCACGAGCTGATGGTCCGACGTGAGGTATCAACCACCCGCCATTGTCGTTCGGCCATCGGCGGCCGTGAGACGATGGCGACCACTCGCCACGACCTTCGGACGGAGAAGCGCCCTGACGACCGACACTGCGTCTCCGACCGCGCGGAGCTTTCTGCTCCGTCGCCCGCCGGTGATCGACACGATCTCCATCGCGGTGTTGGCGCTGGTCGTCAGCATCGTCGGATCGGCGAACCCGTCGTTCTGGTACGACGAGGCGGCGACCATCTCGGCGTCGACCAGGCCGTTGCCGGAACTGTTCGACCTCGTGTCCTCCACCGACTCCGCGCACACGTTCTACTACCTGCTGATGCACGGGTGGTTCGACATCTTCCCGTACACGGAACTGTCGGCGCGGATACCCAGCAGCCTCGCGGTCGGAGCCGCGGCCGCAGGGGTGGTGACGCTGGGGCGACTGTTGTCCACGCGCTCCGTGGCGCTCAGCGCGGGAGTGATCTTTGCGGTGTTGCCGCGGATCACGTCGGCGGGGATCGAAGCTCGACCCTACGCATTGGCGACCCTCGCGTCGGTATGGGTGACCGTCATCCTCGTGGTGGCCGCGCGACGGACCTCCCGGTGGCTGTGGGCGCTGTACGCGGTCGTCGTGGTGTTCGCCGTCTTGATCAACATCCACCTGCTGATGCTGGTCGGGGTGCACCTGTGCACGCTGGTCATGCTCGGCGCCCCTCGGCTCGTCCTGCGATCCTGGGCGATCTCCACCACCGCCGCGATCGTCGTGCTCGCCCCGTACCTGGTGTTCATGCGAGCCCAGTCCGGGCAACTCAGTTGGATCGACCCTCTCGACCGCCGGACGTTCGGGAACGTGCTGCTCACGCAGTACTTCGACTTTTCGGTTCTGTTCGGGGTTCTCGCCTACGTCGTCGTCGCGGTCGCGGCGTTCCTGTATCTGCGGCGACGGGAGGTGGTGTCGTTCGACGGGCAGGCCGAGACCGCCGTGATCTCTGTGGTGTGGATGCTCGTCCCCACCGTCGGTCTGCTGGTGTACTCCATCGTCTCTCAACCGATCTACGTCGACCGGTACCTCTCGTTCACAGCTCCCGCCGCGGCCCTGCTGGTGGGCGTCAGCGTCGTGACGGTCGCCCGGAAGCCGGCGCCGATTGCCGCGCTGCTGCTGGTCTTCGCCGTCGCCGCCGTTCCCAACTGGATCACCCAACGCGGCGACTACGCCAAGTTCAAGATGGACTACAGCCAGGTCGCCGACACCATTGCCGCACAGTCCTCTCCAGGTGACTGCCTGCTCCTCGACGACAACGTCTCCTGGGAACCAGGACCTATTCGACCGCTGCTGTCGGCCCGTCCGGATGCCTACGACCAGCTGGTCGATGTCGGCCTCGGCAAGCCTGGCCGCGACCAAGGAAAGCTGTGGGACGACAACATCGCCCCGCACCTGATCCGCGACAAGATCAACGCGTGTTCCGTCATCTGGACGATCGCCGAACGGGACCCTGCACTCGGCGACCGCGACGTCGGGCCACAGATCGCCCCGGGCATCCCTTTTGGGAAGACGTACGCCTACCGGGTGCCGGCCCGGCTGGGCTTCCACATCGTGGAGCGTTGGCAATTCAACATCAGCCAGGTCACCAAGTCAGTGCGGTGAGTCCGCATCCGCCTTGTCGACGACCACCGTCCCCCGCCAGCCGCCGACCACTCGCATGACGTGGTAGATCAGCAACGCTGCGATGGCGCCGAGCGCGATACCACCGAAGCTCAGATCGCCGACAGTCCAGGAGAAGTCGGCGATGCCGATCACCAGCGCGATCGCGGCGGTGAACTGGTTGACCGGCTTGGAGAAGTCGACCTTGTTGGTCACCCAGATGTGCACACCCAGGATGCCGACCAAGCCGTACAGAGCGGTCGTCACACCACCGAGCACACCCGGTGGCACCGACGCGATCACTGCACCGACCTTGGGTGAGAGCCCCAGCAGGATCGCCGCGACACCGGCGACCCAGTACGCAGCCGTCGAGTAGACCTTCGTGGCGGCCATGACACCGATGTTCTCGGCGTATGTGGTTGTGGCAGAACCGCCGCCGCTACCGGCAAGCACGGTCGCCAGACCGTCGGCCGCGAGCGCGCGGCCGATCTTCTTGTCGTAGTTCAGTCCGGTCATGGTGTTGATGGACTTGACGTGCCCGATGTTCTCGACCACCAGGACGAGCACCACGGGCAGGAACATCGGCAGCACCGACAGGTGGAAGGTCGGCGATTGGAAGTCCGGAAAGCCGATCCAGTCGGCAGCACCGATGGGGTCGGTGTCGACCTTGTCGCGCACCAGCGCGAAGACGTACCCGAGCACCACACTGACGAAGATGGCGAGCCGGCCGATCAGTCCCTTGAACAGGACCAGCGACGCGATCAGCAGCACCAGCACCACTGTCGCGGTGAGGGCGTCCTGCTCGTAGTTCGTCTTCGCGGTCGGCGCCAGATTCAGACCGATCAGCGCCACGATCGTGCCGGTGACGATCGGGGGCATGAGCGCGTGGATCCAGCCCGTCCCGGCGAAGTGGACCACCACACCGATCAGGATCAGCAGCGCACCGACCAGGACGATGCCGCCCAGCGCCGACCCCTGGCCGTGCGACGCGGTCGCGGCCAGCACGGGCGCGATGATGGCAAAGCTCGACCCGAGGTAGCTGGGAAGCTGATTACGGGTGATCAGGAGGAACAAGATGGTGCCGACGCCGGAGAACAGCAGCGTCGTCGCCGGCGGAAATCCCGTGAGCACGGGCACTAGGAAAGTGGCACCGAACATGGCCACTACGTGCTGCAACCCGATACCTACGGTCTTCGGCCAACTCAGTCGCTCATGCGGGGCGATGACCTTGGAGTCGCCCGCCAGTTGCCAGCCAAAAAACGGCTTTCTATCTGCATCCTGCTCAGTCATGGGGATCAGTCTGAAGCATGGTGGTTCGAACGTCGTGGACCCCAGCCGAAGGCGGTTCCGTCCGATACTCATGGTCGCGAGCTCCGGCGAATCAGATATCTACTGATTTAGCTCTTTCTATATACGCATGGAGTCCCATGACCAAACGCCTGATCGAGCTCGACGACGAACTGCTGGCGGCTGCCCAACTCGAGTTGGGGACCGCCGGCGTCTCCGATACGGTCCGCGCAGCATTGCGTCATGCGGCCGAAACGTCTGCGCGTGCGCGGGAAATCGAATGGCTGTCAGACGGCGGGATGGAACCGACGGCAGACAAGGACATCAGGGATCAGGTATGGCGGTAGTCGCCCGGTACATGATCGACACCAGCGCGGCCGCGCGCATGCGGAGTCCACAGGTCGCATCACAAGTGGCCCCGTTGATCGCCAGCGGCCAGGCGGCGACGTGGGCGGGTCTCGACGCCGAAGCGATGTATTCAGCCAGGACACCCGACGAGTACGAACAGGTTGGGGACAACCGTCGTCTCGCTTACGAGTACCTCGCCGCGGACGACGAGCACTGGAGATCGGCCTTCGACGTACAGCGAGTTCTTGCTGGCCAGGGACGACACCGCGCGGTAGGCGCGAACCACCTCCTGACTGCGGTCCTGGCTCGCCAACACGACCTGGTTGTCGTTCACCACCACCACGACTTTCGAATTACTCTCGCAGGTGCTGGATTTCAGGCATCGCTGGGTATCGGCGGCGTCGTGACTCCCGCAGCGAAACGAAGAAGCAACAGATGCATCACCGGCGGTCGCGAAAGATCGACCGCTCACGTCACTGATTCGTTGAATTTGCTCCGCCTGCCGTCAGCTGAGCAAATCCGTCCGCTGAGGACTACAGCTCCTCCACAGTGACGAGTCCATCTTGCAGTGCGCGGGCAAGCAGCGCCGACTTCGTGGCTCCGGGGCGACCGACAGCGTCGTACTTGTCGCGGATCCGCGCGATGTGCGTGTTGACCGTCGCAGCGGTGATGAACAGCAACCGGGCGGCTTCGTTTTTCGAGTCGCACGTGAACCAGGTCCGGAGAACCTCGATTTCGCGGGCACTGAGTGTCGGAGAGGGTAAAGCGTCGACAACAGGGTCCGGGGTCATGGTGTACATGCGAATCCGATCTTCTTCGCGGCGGTGTGCCAGCTGCCAGTTGCGAAGACTTTATCGGCGAAGTCGGACAGTCACCAACTGAAGCCGCGGTGGCCCCAGTACTGGGGTCATCGTTAGTACCAACAATCAAACATTGTGCGATGTAACGGTTTATTGACCGATCACGCTCCGGTAACCGGGCCGAACTCCGCCGAGATTCGACCGCCAAAGGTCGGCGACAGGCTGTTCAGGTAGCCCAGCACCTCTTCCTTTTCGGGGGACGGGTACGGCGTGGGAACGTAATCGTTGAAGCTCTCCGTGCGCGATATCCGGGTGGGTATCGCTCGGAAGTCGACACTGTTCACAGAGTCACCGAGAGTGTGCAGTCGCGTCTGCAAGATGAAGGTGCGCTTGTCTGTCGGGTTGCTGTTCCCACCGAACGCGAAGTTCGCCAGGGAGTACGCGATCAGTTTTCCGTTGTAGACCTCCATGGACTGGATCACGTGCGGATGGCTGCCGATGACCATGGCTGCACCGGAGTCGATGGCAAAGTGCGCCAGCGCGGTTTGCACATCGTACGGTTCGGGTGTCGATTCGATGCCCCAATGAAAGTAGGGGACGATCGCGTCAGCGCCCTGCGCGCGGAGGTCGGCGAAGTCGCCTGCGATCTCGGCACGCAACTCGTCCGAATCAGTCCACGCCTGGTAGCCGACAAAGCCGACCGTGAGCCCCTTCAGCTCCGTGAGGTACTTGAAACCCTCACCGAAGTAGTCGATGTCGGCGCCTTCCAACGTCGCGACGGTGTCGTCGAAACCTTGCTGCCCGAAGTCGCCGGTGTGGTTGTTGCTCACCGTCACCGCTTCGATGTCACCGGCGGTGAGCGTGCCCACCAATGCCGGATCACCTTTGAAGTGATAGACCTCCCCCGGCCCCTTGTCGATCTTGTCCGACGACGTCGTGAACGCGACCTCGAGGTTCGCGATGGTCAGATCGTCGGAGGCGAACAGACTCTTGGTGTTCTGGAAGAAGTAATTGGGATCGTTGCCACTCTCGGCCCACAGCGTGGGCAGACTCGTCGCCGTCGCGAAATTGGTGTCGGTGCCGAGGATGTTGTCTCCGACGAACGTGAGCACGATCTCCTGCGGCACCGGAGCCGCCGGGATCGACGGTACTTCGCGGGAACTCGACACGGCGGGGTTCTCAGCGGCCGCACCACCACAGGACGCTGTGACGGCCACGCCACCGACGGCGATCATGGCGACGAACAGTCTTCTCGCCGAATAAGGTTTATTGGAAGCCTTGAGCACCTCGACATTGTGGACCAGGAATCATGTTGATGCCCATTCGATTTGAAGGTTCATATCTTCGTACGACTAGCACAGGAACAGCCGGGACACCGGCCGGGCACCTCGAGGAACGTACAGCGAAGGCCCGGCCAGTCACCATCCGGCGGAGATGAAGACCGGGCTCAGCGGCTACCGATACTCCTCGCCCGCTGTTCGGCTCGCCAGATCGCCATCGGGATGTCCTGCTCGTCCCACTCGTTACGGCGCGCCACCTCCGCGATCAACTCCCACACCAGCCCATCGTCGACGTCGTCCACGGAAACATCGAGCACTCGTGCGATGTACGCCGCGAAGACGCTGTCCACCCGTAACGCCGAAATGCCGACCAACAGCTGAAGGTAGGCCCAGGTGAAGCCCGACCGCTGACCGGGCACTTCCCGCCACGCGGACCGCACCACATGAAGCGCGTCCGAATCTGCTGCAGTCCGAAAGTCTTCCGACGTTGCGATACCCGCCGCGAGCAGTCTGGTCGCGGCTTCTTTGACAGCGTCAGCCTTCAGCGGCGCGCCGGGTGTGGTGGACGTAGGCCGGCGATTGCCGATGTCCTGAGCCCACGCCCCCGGACTTCCGACCTCCGCGAAGGTCGCGAGCAGTTCGGGTGCGCCATCGCCGGTGGCGTCACCACCTTGCCCATCCCGGTAGGCAATGTACCGATCGAGGATGTTCTCGACAGTCGCATACCGCGCGCCGGTCGAGAAAATGGCGTCGATGATGCTCAGCGCCAACGAATCCGGATATCGACGCGGCCTGAACCACATAGCATGATCTCCCAAGTCCGATCGCAACGCGCTCCCCAGCGTATCGACCCGAACGTCCACCCCTGCTGACATGTTTCCCCCTATGAAGTTGGCCGCCCACTCCCCATGGGCAACTCACGAAGGAGGCTAGCCCGGACCTCCGACAAGCGACTCCGACACCGGATTCGACCCGTTCACCGGGGCATCGTCGTCGAGCGAGTTCCAGAACGTGAGCGCGATGACGATGCTGAGAATGCCCGCGGCAGTCATGATGTAACCGATCACCGTCGCGGCCAGTGCCACTCCCCGCCCTTCTTCGCCGGTCTTCTTGATCTGCCGCAGGGCCATGTGTCCGAGAACGATGCCCAGTGGCCCGAAGATGATGCTCGCGACCATCGCACTGAGCGTCAGTCCGCTCATCGGCCCGGACTCCGGGCTCCTCGGACCCTTACCAGGCTGCCCGGGGCCTTGCGCAGAGTTCATGCGATCCACGATAGCGACGACACCACCGTCGTCGGCCCGCTCACTGCGTGAGTCAGACGCCGAGGGCGAGCACCTGTCGCACATCGGAGGGACCGCTGAACGCGTCGTCGCCACCGGCGACGACAACTGTGGTCGATTCCGACGAGGACCCGAGCGATGAGTAGTAGTCGTACTCGTCGTCGTACTCGTAGTCGTTGACCGCGTTGATGAACGCGATGATGACGATCCAGGTGATGATGCCGATGACCGTCAGCACGTAGCCGATCACGGTTCCGGCGATGGCCAACCCGCGGCCCTCCTCGCCGGTCTTCTTGATCTGGCTCAGCGCGATGTGGCCGAGGACGATGCCCAGCGGCGCGAACACCAGACTCGCGACGAGCGCACCGACCGCCAGTCCATTGGTCGGACGGGCTACCGGATACTGCATCGGGTACTGCTGGGGATATCCGTATCCCTGCTGCCAATTCACCGGCGGCGGGGTGACGCCGTAGTGGTCCGGGCCCTGGTAGGGCTGCCAGGGTTCCTGTGATGGCTGCATAGCGTCACACGATATCCAGAAACACCGGGCGCGATGGTCGCTCGAACAGTGGACAACGCCAGAACTCCCAGGTTGGTCTCGGTGACCGCCGCCGTCAGCAGCTCCCCAGCGGCCACAATGATCTACTGACCTCATGACCACACCCACGCCTCTCGCTGCCGGCCTGGACATCTCGCCGGAGGCCCTGACCCTCGGGATCTCGCTGTACTCCGCAGCGATCCTGGTCGGGATCGGAGTCGGCATCAACGCCGCGGCCAAGCACCGACGTCGCCTGGCCGTGATCATGGCCTGCCTCGTCACGATCTTGGTAGTCGCCGGAGTCGTCGTCGCGATCTTGAGCAGCACCCACAATCCGCACTGATGTCGCCGTAAGTTGGCTTCGCACACAGAAATGTCCGATTTTACCTGCTTCGACACGGCCGGCCTCGCGAATTGATGCGCGGTGTGAAGCATGGGACTTAAAGTAATCCAGTCTCCAAACGCCGGATCCCGACGGCGCCAGGCACGAGTCCCGTTCGGGGTGAGGGGTTACCGCAATGACGACAGACGGTTCGGTCAAGGTCGAGAAGAGGGCGCCCGGTCTACGGGAGCTGACCCTGCGAGGAGTCATCCTCGGCGGACTGATCACCCTGGTGTTCACGGCTGCGAACGTCTACCTCGGCCTCAAGGTCGGACTGACGTTTGCCACCGCCATTCCCGCCGCGGTCATCTCGATGAGCATCCTGCGGTATTTCAAGAACCACTCGATCGTCGAGAACAACATCGTCCAGACGATCGCGTCGGCAGCAGGCACGCTCTCGGCCATCATCTTCGTGCTCCCAGGCCTGATCATGGTCGGGTGGTGGACCGGGTTCCCCTACTGGATCACCGTCGCCGTCTGCGCCATCGGCGGAATCCTCGGCGTCATGTATTCGATCCCCCTGCGCCGAGCGTTGGTGACGGGATCTGATCTGCCTTACCCAGAAGGCGTCGCGGCCGCAGAGGTCCTGCGCGTCGGCGACACCACCACCGGCGCCAACGAGAACAAGGGCGGCCTGCGGATCATCCTGATCGGCTCCGTCGTGGCCGCCGCCTATTCATTGCTGGCGGCGCTGAAGGTGATCAGCAACTCGCTCGCCGGAGCCATCAAGGTTGGTGCCGGCGGAACGATGTGGGGCGCAAGCCTGTCGCTCGCCCTCATCGGTGTCGGACACCTGGTGGGTCTCACCGTCGGCATCGCCATGCTCGTCGGCCTGGTCATCTCGTTCGGCATCATCCTTCCGATCCAGAGCAACGGCGCCCTCCCCGCCGGTGAAGATATTCTCGACGGGGTCAGCAGCATCTTCTCCGCCGACGTCCGCTTTGTCGGTGCCGGAGCAATCGCCGTCGCCGCGATCTGGACCCTCCTCAAGATCATCGGCCCGATCGTCAAGGGCATCAAGAACGCCATGGTGTCGGCGCGTGCACGCAAGGGCGGCAAGTCGGTCGACATCACCGAGCAGGACATCCCGATCCAGTACGTCGGCTTGGTCATCGTCGTCGCGCTCATCCCGATCGGGCTGCTCCTCTGGGACTTCGTCCACGACACCGCACTCCACGGCACGGCGACCGGCATCATCGCGGTCAGCATCATCCTGGTGTTCGTGATCGGACTCGTCGTCGCGGCGGTCTGTGGCTACATGGCCGGCCTCATCGGTTCGTCCAACAGCCCGATCTCCGGCGTCGGCATCCTCGTCGTCATCATCGCCGCACTGCTGATCAAGATGGTCTACGGCGACGCCGACGACGCCCAGAACACGGCACTGATCGCGTTCACGTTGTTCGTGTCCGCGGTGATCTTCGGCGTGGCCACGATCTCCAACGACAACCTGCAGGACCTCAAGACCGGCCAGCTCGTCGGCGCGACACCGTGGAAACAGCAGGTGGCGTTGATCATCGGCGTCATCTTCGGGTCCGCGGTGATCCCCCCGATCCTGCAGCTCATGCAGACCGCCTTCGGATTCGTCGGAGCCCCCGGCGCCACCGACGACGCGTTGGCCGCACCGCAGGCCGCACTGATCTCGTCGCTGGCCAAGGGCGTGTTCGGCGGCGACCTCGACTGGAATCTCATCGGCGTCGGCGCCCTCATCGGGATCGGCATCATCATCATTGACGAGGTGCTGACCCGAACCACCAACAGCAAGTTCCGGCTGCCCCCGCTGGCCGTGGGAATGGGCATGTACCTGCCGATCTCACTGACCCTGGTCATCCCGATCGGCGCGATCCTGGGCACCTTCTACAACAAGTGGGCCGACAAGTCCGGCGGCGACGTCGAACGCAAGAAGCGCATGGGCGTGTTGCTGGCCACCGGTCTGATCGTCGGCGAGAGCCTGTTCGGTGTCGTCTTCGCCGGGATCGTCGCGGCAACGGGCGACGACAGCCCGCTCGCGATCGTCGGCGACAACTTCCTGAAGACATCCGAGTACCTCGGTGTGATCCTGTTCGTCCTCGTCATCGCCTGGCTGTACAAGAAGACTCAGCAGATAGCGAGCCGGCCGGTGGAGGACGAGCCGGTGGACATCACCAAGTAGTCGGCGACCGGGCGTGGCCGACAACGAGCAGATCGCCGCCGAGCAGGCGGCCCGCTGGAACGGCCCGTCCGGGCGCGCCTGGATCGACAATCAGGATCTGCTCGATCGGTTGTACAGACCGTTCGAGCAGATCCTGGTCCGGTGCGTCGACGAGGTGTCCGGTCAACAGGTTCTCGACGTCGGATGCGGCACCGGGAGCACAACATTGGCCGTGAGCCGCGCGATCACCGGCCACGCTGTCGGCGTCGACATCTCCGAACCAATGATCGCTCTCGCTCGAGAGCGTGCCGCCAGCGAGGGCGCATCAGCGGACTTCGCCGCCGCCGACGTACAGACCCATCAGTTCTCGGGCATACCGTTCGACACCATCGTCTCCCGGTTCGGGGTCATGTTCTTCAGCGATCCGGCAGCGGCGTTCGGCAACATGCACCGAGCCTCGGCCGACGGCGCGCACTTGCGAATGATCGTGTGGCGCAACCCTGACGACAACGACATCATGGTGGCTGCCGAACGCGCGACCGCCTCACTACTGCCGGACCTACCGCCGCGACCACCCAGCCTTCCGACCACACCCGGACAGTTCGCCTTTGCCGATCCCGAACTCGTCACGCCGATCCTCGAATCGAGCGGTTGGCGGGACATCACCATCGAACCGCTCGACGTCGAACTCAGTCTGCCCACCGGCGACATGCTGCAGTACGTCACGACGTTTGGTCGGGTGGGGGTTTCGTTGCCCACCGTTGACGAGACGACTCGAGCGCATGTGGTCGACCGATTGTCTGATGCGTTCACGGCGTTCTCCGATGGCACTGATGTGCGCTACACCGCGGCATGTTGGAGCGTCGCCGCGCGGTCGTAAGGCCCAGCCGCGGATCCGCTCCAGCGCATAGTGGAGCGATGGAGACCACGGACACACCTAGTACCGACCCCGCGTTCACGATCCTCGACAACCTGGCCGATCTCGATGCAACGGTGGACGGGTCAGCACCGTCCATTCACAAGGTCGCGCGGACCGACGGCGCGGCCGTGGTCCGTATCGTGTTCAAACCCGGGCAGGCCATGCGCGAACACAGTGCGCCCAAACCCATCCTGCTCGTCGGCCAGCGCGGCATCATCGACCTCGAGATCGACGGCATCACTACGCAGTTGGTCCCGGGTACAGCTGTCCATATCAAAACCCGGGTCCGTCACGCGCTGACCGCATCAGAACCGGCGGCCATGACGCTGCTCATCCTCAACCCGTCCGACTGAACGGCACCCGCCCTCCCTCCCGTCAATTGGACAACCACGACATACTGTTCTGAACACGGAACCGTCGATCCAAGGAGGCGTCTGCAATGGCTGGTGGTCTGGTCGCACTGTTGGATGACGTAGCGGCGATCACGCGTGCCGCTGCGGCGACGCTCGACGATGTCGCTGCCGCCGCCGGTAAGGCGAGTGTGAAGGCGACCGGTGTGGTGGTCGATGATGCCGCGGTCACGCCCCGCTACGTCCACGGGTTCTCCCCTGACCGGGAACTGCCGATCATCGGCAAGATCGCTCTCGGGTCGATCCGCAACAAGCTACTGATCATCCTCCCGGTGGCGATGTTGCTGAGCCAGTTCCTGCCGGGAGCGTTGCCGTACCTACTGATCGTCGGCGGTACGTTCCTCTGTTACGAGGGCGCCGAGAAGGTCTACGAAGCGCTCGGCGGGGGTCACGCTGCCGCCGAAGAACCCACCGAACGCGGGCCGGCGTTCGAGAAGACGATGGTCAGCGGCGCTATCCGCACCGACCTGATCCTGTCGGCGGAGATCATGATCATCTCGCTGTCATCGGTCGAGGACGAACCCTTCGTCACCCGGCTCCTGGTGCTGATCGCCGTGGCGTTCCTCATCACCGCACTCGTCTACGGTGTGGTCGCATTGATCGTCAAGATGGACGACTTCGGCCTGGCGTTGGCCAAGCGCAAGTCCACGGCGAGCCAGAAGATCGGCCGCGGACTCGTCTCGGCAATGCCCAAACTGATGAGCATCCTCACGGTCGTCGGGATCGCCGCGATGCTCTGGGTGGGCGGACACATCCTGCTCGTCAACCTCGGCGAGGCAGGCTTCCACTGGCCGGCCGACCAACTCCACCACCTCGAACACTGGGGCAAAGAACTCGTCCACGGCTGGTTCGGCGGCGTACTCTCCTGGATCCTCGGCACCACCGTGTCCGCGGTCGTCGGCCTGATTCTCGGCGCGATCATCGTGGCGATCATGCACGTGATCCCGAAGCGGAAGAAGAAGGCGGCCGACGCGCACTGATCGAGCGCTTCTCGCCGGGGTTACTGGGGGTCTGTCATGCCGCGTCGGACCCGGAGGCCACCACATTCGGCCCCTGGGACGGTCACCGAGGGGAATCTTCCCTCGGCGGGTGCTCAGGGGGACGAAAATGGTGCGCGGCAACGGACATGCGCACGATGCGCGCCTGTTCACTCGCAACCCCGCTGATTTCGCGGGACTCGAAGACCTACTCGAGGTTGTCCCAGTCTGATCCCCGCTTGCGCGACCTACTTCTGCTGCGCCTGCTGGAACGCCGCCGCGACCATGCCGACGTCGTCGCCAACCTGGAACACCCCGCGCGGCAGGTCGGGGAAGACCGCGTTGCTCACGGCCGTCACGAACAGCAATCGCTTGCCGTCTCCCACGTCGAGGTAGCCGGACAGACCCTGTGTGGTGATGACGAGGCGTTCTGTACCCGGTTCGACGTCAGCGGAGGTCGACGTCTTGCCGATCACTTTCCCCTTGGCCGGGCTGTCCACCCCGACTCCGGACAGCGACCCGCGTTCTCCGAGGATCGGCTGCCCGCTCCAGAAGGTCTCGGCCCACGGCTGATCGCTGACCCATTTGAGCCAGGTGGCCACGGCAGTGGGCGTCGCGGACGACGGGTCGCCGCCCTGGCCGTCCATGATCACGAAATCCGAGGCCGGCACGCCTGCCTCGGTGGCCAGATCGCGGACCGCGGGCAGGCCGTCTTCGCATTGATCAGATCCGGCCTTCACCGCCAGCAGGCAGACGAAGGTGTTGGCCCCGGTGTTGTAGCTGGTCGCCAGGATCATGCCGCCCGATTCACCGAGTGGCGCCGATTCGAGCGCCGCCAACCGCAGGTTCTCCTGGTAGCTCCCCTGCACCGGCAGTGCGGCATCGTTGTTCGACTTCGACGTCGAGCTGACTGTGATGCCCTTGCGCTGCAACGCTTCGACGAACAGCTGGCGGGCCCAGCTCGACGCGTCTTCGATGCGGTACACGGTCAGGGAGGTCTTGCCTGCCGGGACCGAGCCGGTCACATGCAACAGCGTCGGATTCGCCTCGTCGGCGGCCACTTTGAGGGTGGAGTCGCTGTCGGCGGCGCCGGTGGTCACCTGGTTGTCGATGGTGAACAGTCCGTTGCCCGGCAGCATCTGGATCGTGGCCGGCTGTCCCGGCTCACCGGGCTGGGCTTGGATGTCGACGAGGTTGTCGTTGACGAAGATCGACGGCACCAGTCCCTCGACGGTGTCGTAGGTTTCCCAGAGCCGCGGGTCGACGAGGACGTCTCCGTCGATGCGCGTAACCCCTGCGGCCGCAACCTGTTCGGCCATGGAATCGAGTCCGGCCAGCGGGTTGCCGGGCGCGAGAACAGCTCCGGGCAGGGCATCGGCGTACACGTGGTCGATACCGTCGGTGGCGAAGTCGAACTTGCCTTGGTCGGCGTTGCGACCGCCGAGTGCCAGGTCGCCTGATCCGACGAGCACCAGGTCGCCGGTCAGGGTCCCGTTCGCCGGTGCCGCCGTCGCGTAGACGGGGGTGGTGACGGTCTGGTCGACTCCCAGATCGTTGAACACCGTTCCGACGGTGAAGTGCTTGGTCTGCGACGCCAAGAACATGAACGTGTCGGCCTGGTTGCTGTAGATGACCTCGTCGGTCTCGGGGTCGACCACCAGGTAGGACCACCGCGCCGCCGTATACGGGTCGGTCTCCATGATCGCCGTGGCATCGGCCGGGATCTGCTGCCCCTGCGCAGGTTTCGAGTCGGAGTCGTCCGACGAGTCACCGGAGCACGCGGCCGTCAGCAGCAGGCCCGAGACCACCCCGACCGCGAGGAAAGTTCTGGCTGCGTGTGTCCGTCGACGTCGCACTGGCATGGAACCACCTTCGATATTTCGGGGCGCCGCAGCCGGCGCTCTACGTAATCTACCTCAGAATTAGTGCAACTTGCATACTGCATTTTGCATCCGAACGCGCTATGGTGATTGCACCCACCTCGACCGAGGACTGACAGGCGTCGGACACCAGCCCGGACGCCACCGCGTCATGGGACCGCTCAGACGGAGCATCATGGTCTTATCGCACACCGCGTTTCCTCATCGGCGCCGATCAAGGGTATACGCCACCACTGCAGTGGTTTTCGGCATGGCCGTCGCACTGACACTCTCCGCGTGCTCGTCGTCGGACGAATCCTCATCCACCTCGTTGGCCGAGGTCCCACCGAGCGTGCCGGCACCGCAGATCGACCGGGCCGGCGTCGACTCGGCCATCGACCAACTCGACGGCTATGTCGAAAAAATCATGACTGACACCGGAGCCCCCGGCGTCGCGGTCGCGGTGGTCTACGAAGGTGAAGTCCTGTACGCCAGAGGTTTCGGCGTCAAAAAGGTAGGCGAGCCCGGCAAGGTGGACACCAGCACCATGTTCCAGTTGGCGTCGGTGTCGAAGCCGCTGGCCTCGAGTGTGGTGGCAACCGTCGTCGGCGACGGGAAGATCAAGTGGGATGACCCGGTGAAGACATTCGAGCCGGGGTTTGCCGTCTCCGATCCC
The DNA here is from genome assembly GCF_017377795.1 of Williamsia soli. Classification (GTDB taxonomy): domain Bacteria; phylum Actinomycetota; class Actinomycetes; order Mycobacteriales; family Mycobacteriaceae; genus Williamsia; species Williamsia soli. The sequence continues at coordinate 156,057 of NZ_JAFRDR010000009.1, forward strand.
TACGTCACCGCGAACGCGACCTACACCGATCTGATGTCACACCGCTCGGGTCTGCCCGACCATGCCGGTGACCTGCTTGAAGACCTGGGTTATTCGTATCCAGAAACGATCAGCCGACTCAATCAGGTTCCGCTGTACCGCTTCCGCGACCACTACGACTACACCAACTATGGTTTTTCGATCGCCGGGAATGCCGCAGCGAACGCCACGGGAATGTCGTGGGCAGACTTGTCCGAGCAGGCGATCTACGAACCGCTCGGGATGGAGAACACCACCTCCCGGTACGACGAATGGCTCAACTCTCCCAACCGCGCATTCAACCACCAGCTCACCGACGCCGACGCCAAGACCTGGGCGGCGGAGTACGTCAGCAACCCCGCGGAACAGGCTCCCGCCGGCGGCGCGATGTCGTCGGTCGACGACATGGCCAAGTGGGTCCAGATGGAACTGGCCGACGGCATGTTCGACGGGCAGCAGGTCGTCGACGCCGAGGAGCTGCAGTTCACCCACCAGGCCCACTCGTTCTCGCACCCATCTACCACCCCTGGTGCGCGAGACAGTTTCTACGGCATCGGATTCAACGTCGACACCGACGCGCACGGCCGCGTACAGATCGGACACGCCGGCGCCTTCGCGCTCGGCGCCAGCACCGACGTCAAGATGCTGCCCAGTGAACAGCTCGGCATCGTCGTCCTGGCCAATACCGCGCCGGTCGGGGTGGCGGAGACATTGACGGCCGAGTTCCTCGACTACGTGAGCAACGGGAAGCTGACGGTGGACTGGGCGCCGTTCATCGCGGGACAATTCGAAATGGTGATCAATGCCGGACGTTCCGAAGTCGATTACGCCAACCCGCCGGCCGATGCGCCCCCCGCCCGACCGACCAGCGACTACATCGGCAAATACACCAGCCCGTTCTACGGTCCGGCCGAGGTGGTTGCCGAGGGCAATAACCTGGTCATCAAGATCGGCCGGGATCTGCAGCAGAGCTACCCGCTCACCCACTACCAGGGCGACACCTTCTGGTTCGCACCGATCGGCGAAAACTCAGCGGGCCCAACAGGTGCAGAGTTCACCGGGGCCGGGCCGGCGTCCTCGCTGACCATCGAATATCTCGACAAGGACGGGCTCGGGATCTTCACCCGAGCGCCACAATGAGGTCGGAAGTCGCCATGTCAGAAGTTGCAACACAACCACATCCAAGGAGAAACGCCATGTCCCCAGGTGGAGCAGTCCCCCGAGCCGAACGCAGGCGTCGGCCGCACGGTGCTCGATTCGCGGCGCTGGCCGTGATGTTGTCCGCAGCGCTGGTCGCCACCGCCTGCTCGTCGGACGATTCGTCGGATTCCGCGAGTTCGTCGACGGCCAGTGGTTCGCCGAGCTCGGGCGGATCGTCGTCCGGCGCACTCGTGCCATTTGACACCGCCGCCATGGACAAGCTCATCGACGACATGGCGACGGAATACCGCGAGATCGGTATGATGGTGCTGATCCGCACCCCGCAGGGCGAGTACGTCAAGTCGTTCGGCACCGTCTCCAGCGACTCCAAGGACGCGCCCACCCTCGACACCAAGGTGCGCATCGGCTCGAACACCAAGACCTGGACCGGCACCGCGATCATGCAGTTGGTGCAGGAGGGCAAGATCGCTATCGACGACCCGGTCAGCAAGTACCGTCCCGACGTCCCCAACGGTGCGAACATCACGATCGGTCAGCTCCTCGACATGCGCAGTGGGCTGTACAACTACACCGAGACGCTCACCCTCAACGAAGCCCTCGACAACGACCCCCAAAAGGTCTGGCAACCAGAAGAATTGGTGGCTCTCGGACTGTCCAATCCCCCTTACTTCCCACCGGGCACCGGATATCACTACTCCAACACCAATACGGTCCTGCTCGGACTCATCGCCGAGAAGCTGGAAGGCAAGCCCATCGCGCAAATCTTCCAGGACCGGTTCTTCAGCAAGCTGAACATGACCGGCAGCTCGTTCCCCGCCAACACCGACACGTCCATCCCGGCGCCGTACGCCAGTGGCTACTCCTACAGCGGCAACGTCGAAACGCTGGACGAACCGGCGCTGTCACCGGAGCGGATCGCGGCCATCGAGGCCGGGACCGTGCAGCCGCGCGTGACGACCAACGACAACCCATCATGGACGTGGTCGGCCGGGCAGGGCATCGCGACCGCCAACGACCTGGCCACCTGGGTCAAGGCAATGGGCTCGGGAGAACTGCTCAACGAGGCGACGCAGAAGCTGCGGATCGACAGTGTGCAGCCGACCGATCCGGCCAAGCCCGACGGCGCGGGATACGGCTACGGGATCGCGCAGATGGGTCCGCTGTACGGACACATCGGCGAGATGCCGGGATACAACTCGTTCATGGGTTACGACCCCATCAACGACGTGACCATGGTGGTGTGGGCCAACCTCGCGCCCACCATCGACGGCAACGCCGCCGCGGCCGCGGTCGCCTCGAAGCTCGTACCGTTCGTCTACAACGTTCCGGCCCCGGACACCGCGAGTGACGTCGACGAAGTCGCCGACGACACCAGCGGCGGATAGTACCTGCTCAACCAGTGGTGAATGGGTGCCCGACGCGGTGTCGGGCACCCATCACCACGTTGTTAAGCTGTCGGCCGCGTCAATGTTGTTCGCAGTTCTAAGGAGAGGTTGCTGTGCCACAGGGCGACCTCAACACGATGTCGTACGCCATCCTCGGCATCCTGGCCGCCCAGGACTGGTCGGCGTATGAGATAGCCGAACAAATCGGCCGAGGTATGTCCGAGATCGTCCCCCGGGCCGACCGCCAGCGCTACAACGCCCCCAAGAAGCTGGTGGAACGTGGCCTGGTGACGGCCCGAAGCGAGCCCACTGGAACCAAGCGCAGCCGCACCATCTACTCCATCACCCCTGAAGGCCGGGCCGCCATCACCGAGTGGATGGCGACCGAGACCAAAGCCTCGACCATGGAGTTCGAAGGCCTACTTCGGGTATGCGTGGCCGATCTGGGGTCCATCGACGATCTCCGGAACACCCTGCGGACGGTGCGCGCTCAGGCGGAGATGAAGCGCCAGGTGTTCGTCGCCAATGCTCGGCTCATCAAGACACCCGGCGCCGGTTCGTTTCCCGGTCGCCAGCACGTGTTGGCGATGTCGGCGAAGTACATGGTCGGACACTTCACCCACATCATCTCGTGGGTCGACTGGATGCTGACCGAAGTGGCGGACTGGCCTGACACAGTCAGTCCCGTCGAGACCCACGCCGACCGCATCCAAGCCATCCTCGACGGGATCATCGAGGAGTACGGGGACAGCGGCCCGGCTGAGCAGTGATCGGCCACCGCCCCTGTCGCGAACCCATCGGCGAGGCCAGGCTGGCGCGCCTGTTCGCTAGTCGGCGACGAAGCGAGCACCCGTCGTGGAGACGCTGGCGAATGCGCGCAATCTGGTCTGCGGGATGCTCATGTCGAACTCCCGCTGCCGACCGATCACGTAGCGCCCGGGTGCTAGTCCGGTGGCGCCGTGCTCGGGGTGGATCAGGTAGGCGATCACCCGTGTCTCGACAATGCCGAGCGCGAGGCGTCGGGGGTCGAACAGTCGAGACGTCCATGTGCAGTGGCCCTCTTCGGCGACAAGACTGTGCGGGTTACCTCCAGCTGCGCTGCGCAGCAGTTCGATTCCCGACCGCGGCACCTGCTCGGGGCGCGCGTCTGCGAACGCCATGACCATCGGGAGCAGGTCAGCAGGCACGACGAGAAGGTCGCCCTGGGCTTGCAGGCCGTCGACCACCGGGATCGACACTTGCTTGTCGAGATAGTCGAAGACGTCGAGGCCCGTGTAGGTGGTGAGATCGGACAGGGTCATAGTGGATTTCATATCGGTCACCTGGGGTTGTGTTGTCGCGAGGTAATCTTGATGGGGTGTGGTGTTCACGTGCGGCGTGCGAGTTGCGCGTAGTCGGTTCCTTTAATGCCGTAGGTCCAGCCGGCGGCATCGAGTGCGGAGGATGTGCCGTCGGGCACCGGCAGTCCGTAACGTCGTCTGGTGCCGTCGCGTTCCCGAGAACCGTTCACAACAAGCAGGATTCGTCCGTGTGGCCGCACGGTCGGCGGGGTTGCGTACAGCGCCAACGTGCCCGCGTCGTTCCCGGGGTCATCGGCCTGGTCAACCAGTTTGAGGTTGGCCTCATCGATGTAGGTCTCCCAGCCAATACGTTCGATGGCGCTGCGCCGGATCTCGATGTTCCGTTCGTGATTGATTCGCTCGACGGTCGGATCGGTGATCACCCATTTGGGGATGATGGTGCCGTTCACGGCGTACACCTCGTGCCCGTCAGCGAATGCGATCGCCGGGTCGTCCCGGTGATGCAGTCGGCGTTGGCCGAACCGGGCGTCGGGCGTGGGTGCGGTGTGCAGCGCGATCGGCCGTTCGGCCATGACACAGACGGTATCGAAGGGCCACCACCAGCCTGTGGAATGGGCTATCTCGCAGTGGATGTCGAGGACCTCGACGTCCGCGGAAGAATATTCCACGAGGCCGAGCCGTCGACAACCGTCGTAGTGCGCGAGCCACGGCGCTTCGTGCTGTCCGTACCAGGTGACGTAACCGGCGATCGATGGTGTGATCGTGCGGATTCCCACCGCGATACCGTCGGTCACCGTGGTCTTCAATGGGTCGCAGATCTGTTGGCGTGCTTGCGCTCTCGGTTCGGACTCTACTTCAGGAGGCGGCTGCGGTTGCCACCACCCATGTCGCCGTGGAGGTCGTGGTGGGCTGACTCGGGTTTCCATGCGGCGCTTCGACTCGTTGATGACCGCCGCGATGCCGGCGTGCGCCGACTGTCGGTTGCCCGTGAAGAAGGGGCCATCTGCGGATAACCCCTGTGCGGTGATCAGACCAGACGCCGCGGGCGGAGAGGGCACCCATACGAACTCTGGTTCTGGGTGTCCGGCCAACCGATACAGCTGTGACACAGCCGCTTCCGCAGTCGGTCGGTCGCTGGGGCCGGTAGCCAGCGCAGCAGCGAGCCACTCCGCGTGGACGGCAGCGATGGTGCGTTGGTGATCGGGATCGAACTCGAATAACTCATCGGCCCCGAGAATCGGAGACCTGAATGCGGCGCTCACGCGGTGGTGGCGGAATCCGCCTTTCCTGTAGTCATGTTTCCCAGAGTGACAGGCGCAGGCCAAGATCGCAAGCGCGAGTTTGCACAACCGGATTGTCGGTGGGTCCCGATATTGTCAGACCACTATCGAATCACGGCTATTCCTGGGGGCAAGAATGTCGGTCAGCGCAATCAATCCACAGCACTTTGGGTCGTCGAAGCAGTCACCGAACATGTTCGACAAAGCCAGTCCGGCAGGGTTATCTGACGATCAACTCGCTGAGCGGGTCGTCGGATACGCCAGTCAGATCGCAGCGATGACTGCACAGTTCCTTGACCTGCTCGTCGAGTTCGACAAACGCGGTGCGTGGAACGGCGAAGGCATCCGGTCCTGCGCCCACTGGCTCTCCTGGCGGACCGGACTCTCCATTCGCGCTGCCCAAGAACACCTGCGGATCGCGCACGCACTGGTAGCGCTGCCCAAACTGCACACCGCCTTCGCGCACGGACGACTCTCCTACTCAAAAGTTCGGGCGCTGACCCGCGTCGCCACACCCGGCCGTGAACAGGAACTCCTGAACGTGGCCCTGTCAGCAACAGCGGCGCAGGTCGAACACCTCGTCAGCACCATCAAACACGTTGATCGCCGAGACGACGAGACCACACGCCGAGCCGATTCCACAGCTCGCTGGAGGTGGAACGATGACGGAACCCTCTCGGTGACCATGCGACTGCGACCGGTCGACGGCGCCCGGTTCCTCGCCGGCGTAGTGCGCAGCGAGTACGAACGCACCCGAACCAGCACTGACCCCGATCTCCCCAGCGACATCACCCACGGCACGCCTCCTGGCACGACACCAGCGAAAGCCGACCTCTGGCGACACGTGCCCTCCAACATCGCCGAAGCCGTCGTCGCTATGGCCGACACTGCCGCGACCGTGATCGACATGCCGGAATTCGCTCCCGGCGCCGAAATCGTCATCCACACCGATGCCGACAACGCTGAAAAGGATCCGCACCTCGACAGTGGTCCGGCCTTGTTCGACATCGATGTCGATGAAGCGGCCTGCGGCGGATCCACCCGCACCGTCACACATCCCACCGGCACACGAGATGTGGTCATGTCCTGGGGTCGCAAACGCCGATTACCCACCAGAGCAATGGGCCGAATCCTGTTCGAGCGAGATCGCGGATGCCGACACCCCGGCTGCGGCCGCACTCGGCACCTGCACGCCCACCACGTTCGGTACTGGCGCCACGGCGGAACCACTGACACAGACAATTTGATCCTGTTGTGCTCCACCCATCACCGGGCACTCCACAGCGGCGAGTTCGCAATCACCCCGCGCGGACATCAGCAATTCACCTTTCACCGCGCCGATGGCTCGCTGATCGAGACCGCCCCATCAACGCGGTCTCCCGGCGGCTGGCAACCCGACAGCACCATCGCGCCCGACGCCGTCGTACCCGTCGGCGGCGGACGGCTCAACCTCGGTTACACCACCGAAGTCCTCTACGCCGCATGGGAATGGCGCACCGCGCAACGCGCCCAATCGACAGCTGCCTAACGGCGCTCCGCGGAGCGCGGGACGCCTCAGGGATACTGTCCCCCGTGCGAGAAGAAAACGCTCCGATCGAGACCACGCTCCACATCGCCGACCCGTTGTGGGCGACCGCAACGGCGTTGGTCATCGTCCTGCTGCTCGCGTGGGTGTTCAGCTCGGTTGCGCGGTGGCTGCTGCGGCATCGGGCCCGCCTCAACGCCACCACCGGCATGTTCCTCTCGATCCTCGGCTCAGCGGTGGGCCTCTACATCGCCGGGGCTCTCGATCGCGACCTCAAGGTGTGGAGCGTTCTCACCGTTGTGCTCGCGCTGGCCAGTTCGATCGCGGGTGTAGCCGTCTATGCCGCTGTCGCAGCGCACTTCCAGAAGGCTGAACACGCGTCGCTGGCGACACTGCTCGCCGCCGGTGAGTCAGCGGGCGTCGAGTTCAAATCGACTGCGCGGGTCAATCTTCACACCGGTGAGAGGGACGCCAAGATGGAACAGGTCATCGTCAAGACCGTCTCGGCGTTCCTCAATGGCGACGGCGGCACCCTGGTCATCGGGGTTGACGACGACGGCACACCGCTCGGCCTTGATCCTGACTTCAAGACGCTGCGCCACCCTGACGCCGACCGGTTCGAGCTGTGGTTGCGGGATTTCCTGACCACGACGCTAGGTCAGAGCACGGCGGCCATCGTCGAGGTCTCGATCGAGGCGGTACCCACCGCTGACGGTGAGCGGCAGGTCTGCCGGGTCACGTGCCCGCCGTCGCCGAGACCGGTGTATCTCAAGCCTGCGACGAAGAACGCGACCACCGAGTTCTGGTTGCGGACTGGTAATTCGAGCCGTCAGCTCAGTGTCGACCAGGCGGCTGAGTATGTGATGCATCGGTGGCCGCTGGGGGCTGGACGGTCTGTGGCCGCGCAGGTTCGGGCGGCGGTGAGGTTCTCGGCGGATCGTTAGGCGGCGGCAGTCTTGGTGAGCACCATGATCGCCAGCTTCCAGTCGAAGCCGACCGCTGCGTCCTCGCCGATGGCGGCAGTCAGGCGTTCGGTGAACAGTTCGTGCTCGACCGCCGCGCGGTCTTCACGCGGGATGGCAGCAAGCAGTGACGGACCGAACGACACCCGGATGGCTTCGGCGACGTCGCGCGCGTACTGCGCACGGTCGCCGTCCGCGTTCTGTTCGGCGATCGGATCTCCCAGGACGACTTCGTCAAAGTGATCAAGGGTGAAGTCGGAGTGCGGGAATGGCGCCTGCCACTCGGCGGCGGTGCGATACCACGCCGGGATCGGGGTGAGCGATGTCTTCGGCAGGCGTCCGGCCTCAGCCATGTCGTCTGCGATTCGCCGGAGGGTTGTCATCACACTTTCGGCCCCGCTGTTGCCGGACGCATCGGCCGACCCGACCACGATGATCAGTCGCGCCCCCGGCAGTAACTCGAGTCCCCTGGCGTCGAGGAATCGGGCCCAGTCGTCGCCCGCCTGCCGCGACCATTGGTCACGCTGTGCCTGCGTCCCGTCGGTGTACCAGATCCCGTCGATCGGCCCCGGAGCTGCGCTGAGCCAGTGCAGCGCAATGGAGCTCCAACCGAGCGAGACAGATCGTGGCGGAAGTATGTGCTGGTAGAACGATTGCCCGACCGCACCGGTGAAGACATCGGGTCCGGCGTAGGTGCCCGGATCGTCTGCGACAGTGGCGAAGAGCGAGCTGAAGTCGTTCTGTGGGAGGTCGGTGTGGACCACATTGATGGGCGTTTCAACTGGGTGCGCGCGGCGTATTTCCTCGATTGCGGCGCGCATGGGAGCCAACGAGTTCCGGCCCTCCGAGCATCCGTAGTCGGCGAGTGTCAGCAGCCCGTCAGAGGTCGGTGGCGCTTCTGCGGCTGCCTGGCGAAGCAGCGGAAAGGCACGTTCAGCGGCGCTCAATTGCGCCGTCGAGTGCTCGTTGTACTGCCCGCCGCCTGACATCGTCTCTGGGTGCATCATGGTTCGATTGTCCATCGATCGATGGACTTTGGTAACACTCCGGGGCCGGACAGCTATATCCGGCTGAGCGCCGCAACTCCCCCTCGCGGCTCACCGTGAAAGGCCACCCCTCCGCCATGCCTGATCCGTTTGCCATGCCCACCAACTGGGACCGCCCACCGACGCCGCAGCCCCCGAAGAAGCGCAGGTGGCCGTGGGTGGCCGGAGGGCTGGTCGCAGTCCTGGTGGCGTTCGGCGCCATTGGCGCGATGACAGAGGACGAGAAGCCGGCCACCGTCGCTGACACAGCACCCGCGCCTGCTAGCACCACCACCATGACGGTCACCGTGCCGCCGACCACCACTGACAAGGTGCTTCCGGTCGCGACGCCCGTCGCGCAGGTGACCGCCGCTCCTGGTGCCAACATCGCAATGACCAAGCTGAACGCGTTGGACGTCAAAGGCCGCGCACCCAAGACCGGGTACGACCGTGCCCAGTTCGGCGAGGCCTGGACCGACGCCGTCTCCGTCGAAGGCGGACGCAACGGCTGCGACACCCGCAACGACATCCTGCGCCGCGACCTGACCCAGATCGCCTTCAAGGCGGGTTCCAACGGATGCGCGGTGCAGACCGGCATTCTTGCCGACCCGTACACCGGCACCTCCATCAACTTTGTCCGTGGCCAGGACACCTCGAGCGCAGTTCAGATCGACCACGTGGTCGCGCTGTCGGATGCGTGGCAAAAGGGCGCCCAGCAGCTCAGCCCCGCCAAGCGCATCGACTTCGCCAATGATCCTCGCAACCTGCAGGCCACCGACGGACCGACCAATCAGCAGAAGAGCGACGGTGACGCCGCGACGTGGTTGCCGCCGAGCAAGTCGTACCGCTGCACGTATGTAGCCCGGCAGGTCGACGTGAAGTCCGCATACCAGCTGTGGGTCACGCAGGCCGAGAAGGACGCCATCGCACGCGTTCTCAGCTCCTGCGGTGCGACGATGCCCGAAGCACCTGCCGTGGCCACAACCGAGACCGCCACCCCGATTCCGAGAACGTCGACTCCGGCACCGGTCCGTCCGGCGAACACGCCTCCCCCGGCACCCGCCTACACCCCTCCACCCGAGCCGGTCTACACCCCGCCGGCCGTCGTCGATTCGCCGTCGGTCTCCTACGCGAACTGTTCTGCGGTACGCGCTGCGGGTGCTGCCCCGATCTACGCGGGCCAGCCCGGGTACAGCAGCAAACTCGACCGCGACGGCGACGGGGTGGCCTGCGAGACGTAGACCCTCTCGGGTTTGCATTCAGCGAGCCACCGACAGTGCGGCTACGACGATTCCGATGGCAATGACCCCCACTGCCACCGGGTCGCCGTCAAAGGTGCGGTAGCCCCACACTCCCGCACCGATGCAACACAGGCATCCGATCATCAGGGCGAACGCCCACAGCACCGGCACAAATGAGATCACAAGCCAGATGACGGCGATGGCTGCCATCCCCAAGATCACTCCAGCTACGAACCGCACCACGTCCGACACTCCCGAACGACTCAACTCAGTGTCCACTGCCACCCCCGACAACTTGGACGTCAGAAGTGAGCAGCGGGTTCCACACGCGGGTCAGCTATTTCGGGGCGGATCAGTGGCACGATAGCTGTGTCCAGCCGGCCTACCGCGGCGACACTGATGTCACCGCGGCGGAGACGTCGCGGCGTGTCGGCAACGACCATTGGTGTGAGAGGACCGGCAACAGTCGACTCCTGGGTCCGTGGTCAGGACGAAACCCACCCACCAAGCGCCGCCTTCGAAAAGTTCATACGAACGTCCGACAGCAAATCATGTGTTCGGGCTCTGCCGCTAGCCGACTCCTTCAGATGCACTGAGCGATACCGCCTCGCATCAAGGAGAACTGATGAACCTTGCACGAAAACTGGCCGCGATATTATGTGTTGCGGCGTTCACCGCGGTGGGTGCGGGATGCGGCAACGACGACTACGAAACCAGCGGCAGCAACAGATCGTTCACGCTTCCCACAACCAGCACCACGACAGCAACCGCAGCCACCACCACGTCGTCGGCGGTCGCGCCGATTGTGACAGGACCGACCGACTGCGGTCCGCTACCGGACAACCCCGCGCTGCGAGTCGTCACATCCGGCGAAATGGTCTGCGGCTTGGCTGTTCCACTCATCGTGCGGTACCTCGACGACCCACGCACCCAACGCGGCGACAAGGGCGCGCAGATGGGTGATTGGGAATGCGGGATTCTGGGAGCAGCCGAGGAGGAGCGGCGGGGGTACGTGGTCGACTGTCTCGGCCCAAACGGAGGCACGGTCAGGGTGGTGACACCCGGCAATGCACCTCAGGAACCTGCCGCTCCCAGCCCCACACCGCAACCCGCGGTCTGCACCGCCTCAGTGGAAGGGCAGACCGGAACGGTGACAATCATGGGCGGGGGTCTCACCTGCGCGTTCGCTCAGGCGGTGATCGCCGATCGCAACGGAAAGATCGGTTATTTCGGCAATCCCGACGGATCCGGACCGGGTTGGGCCTGCGGCAGCGGAGACATCCTCGCCGAGTACGAATGCTATTCCACCGGTGGTCCTGAGCGTTTCAAGTGGGAATCGAACTAGTCAGTGCTGATTGATCACGCCGCGCTCATCGCTGACAACCCCCGGCGTCGAGGGTTTGTGCGTTGCAGACGGCGAACGAGTGCGGTCCGCTGGTGGTCTTGAGGCCTGTCATGGTCATCTCGCCGCTGTTCACGGTTCCGGTCACCACGTCGCCAGGCCCCATGACGTATTCCATGGAGCCCGACGACGCGGTCCGGCCCGTGATAGTCATGTCTACTCTCGAAGGTGAGCCGGTCCAGGTGATCGCGTAGGTCACCGAGTTCATTGCACCGCTGTTCAAGTGGAACTCGCCGGAGCCGCCGGGGTTCAACGTGACCTTCGCACCCTTGCGCTGCCAGATCCCGGTATGTTCACTGCCTCCGGCTGGTTCCGGCACCCCTGTGTGCGGAACCGCGGGTGCTGACCGCGCCGATTCGTCGAGGTTGCTTTCCGACAGGGTGAACCCCGTGCCTGCGGTGTCGTCAGAGCATGCGATGGTGGCGGCGTCTATTCCGGTGCAGGTAATGGATCCGACGCGATTCACCTGGCCCGCAGCGAGAACCGGGAAGTCGTCAGACGGATAGTTCCGCCATGGTTGGCCACCGGTACACAGTGTTCGAACCACGGTGCCGCCGGGAGTGATTGCAACCCCGCCCTGTCTGGTCGGCAGGTTCGACGGACAGGGTGCGACTTGCACCCCCGGTCCGGTGTAGTCGAAGGCCAGGCAGGCAACGGCGGGCGGATCTGGCGATCCGCCCCACGTGCCCGCCGGCTGCGTCCCGATCTCGCAGACCACTTCGCCGTCCGCCGATTGGAAGCTCGGATTACTGCTGGCCGGAACCGCCGGCGCTGGCGCAGGACTCTGAACGGCCGGGACTGACGTGGTGCCGGCGGTCTCGGTCACCGTCGTGGTCGACGATGCTGCTGCGTCGGCGGTGTCGTCCGACCGATCGAGGATTATGAACGCGGCAACGGCACCCGTGAGCAGGATCAGAACGATCGCAATGATCGCGAGGATGAGGACGGTTCGCGAGTTGGCGGAAGGGCTCCCGTGCGTGTGTCTCGGAGAGGGTTGTCCTGACGGCTTGGTCATCGATGAGCGCCAACTATTCCGTTGCGGCGCTTAGTGTCAGGCACGAGGCGGGAAAGATGGCTGCTGCGGAGGCACCCAACCCCCGGTGGGCGGTTCCTGCACCCAGAGCGGCCAACCGGGCGGGGGCTCCGGCCAGGTGGCGTCAGGTGCCCAGCCCGGACCGGGTGTCCAGCCCGCGGGTGCGGGTGGCCAGTTCGGTGGTGGGTTGAAGCGCATCGCGGGTCCCGGCGGCGGGCCGGCCTGTGGATACGGCTGCCGTAAACCGGCCAGTGCGCTACGCACTGCGGGTGGCCATCCGGCGTTGGTCTTGCGAGCCCAGAACTCGATGGCACCGAAGATCAGCGCGAAGATGAACCAAGGCAGTGCTTTTCCGATCTGGCTGCCGAAGTTGTCGGACGATTCGGTGCTCGACTCCCCCGTCGAGTAGTTGACCGAGTACTCCGTCGACGACTCCACACCTTGAACCACGAAGATGTAGAACACGGGAAGCATGAACAACACCGCCAAAGCTCCCGCAACGTGCTGCGGTTTGAGCTGAAATCGCATGCGTCTGAGCGTAAAGCGCACGTGGTGCGCGGCCAATCGTACGATCAGATCACAGACTATCCTCGCAAGGGCTCCATACCGGTGCAAAGACGTACCGCAGTTCCTTGAGATATTCGTAATCAGCGCCGATTGGACCGATTGGGTCACCGCGGCACAGCCAGCTGCGGTAGCCCAGCGAGTACGAGCGCAAGGTTGTAGCCCGGGTCCTCAATTCACCATTCGAGCCGTCTCGGCCATACTCGGCATGACTCCGAGATGCATCGTGCCGCGTCCCATCTGGAGCTACGTACTCACCTGTAGCCAGCTGAACCAGCCGCGTCTCAGTCGGATTCGGTCCGTTGAAATCAACAACACCCCTCGACTTGACGAACCGTATGTCGTCGTCGGAACCCTCCATGACGAACCCATGTCCCTGCCGCAGCCCGAGCTCTGGCTCGTCCTCTGCCGCGAAACCGGGCGATCCGTAGAATACGGCGTCATCTACCGTGTGAGGACCATCCTGTAGGGCGAGCCCCTGTGTGACGGACCCGTAGGAATGTCCGAATGCAACAATGTGCGGATCATCCTTTGTCGAGGCGACGTCGAGGGTGCGATAGAACTCGTTGAGGTCATCGGCGCCGTCTTTTGCCCTATCTTGCTGTCCCGCTTCTGTAAATTCGTAGAACGGAGGACGACTGCCGTCGCCACTCGGCGGTTCGTAGCCCAACCACGATATTGTCGATACGGTGTCGTCTTTTCGTCCATCCAAATCCAATTGTTTCAGTGTTTCTTCGCGCAGAGCTTCGTGCTTTGCGCCGGTTTCGCCGGCTTGATCTATGGTTGTGGCGTCTCCGGCGGTGATGATGCCTTCGCGAATCGCAGTGAAGATTCGTTTTGCATCCGAATCGATGTTCGCTGCCTGTGCGGCAGACGGTTCGACAGCGAGCTGTCGGGCAGCATCGAGTACGGCGGCCTCATCCAGGAGACTATCTGCGGTCAAACGGTGAAGCTCACGGCCGGCGTTCGCACCTTCACCGAACCAACCCGGAAGCGGACCGGCCACCCGCAGACCGGTCTCGACCTCTGACATCGCTGTTGTGCGTTTACCGAGCGAATCGGCCAGTGTATCCAATGCGCCTGTATCCCAACGGTCAATCATTGTCAGATCCACTGTTGCCCCCCCGGGACCTAGTCGCCTACTTAGCTGTCACGCCGGTCTTCTAACCTGCACGGCGTCGTCATCGAAATGAGAGCGGCTTTGCGACTACCGAAGGTCAACGATGCCCCGTCGGCGCCATTGAGCATTACATCGTGGTTGTCGGGTTGGTCCTGACGGACTGTCAGTTTCGCTAGCCCACCCTCGGCCGCGATCGTCTGCGCCGCAACCAAGGCCGGCGCCCATTTATCTGAAGGAATCGGAACGTCTGAAACCAACATGGTCGTGGAGATCACGAACCCTTCACTGCCCGCCAACTCACCTGGGCATGACATCTTTCCGACACGTTGCCCCTCTTCCCAGATCAATTCGGGTACCACCTCCGTGACGGCAGCGGCGATCCGCGAGGTGAGGGCCACGTACTGGACGGTGACCTGCTCGAGATTAGGCAAACTCTCGAGTCGTAGGTTCAGTTCTGCGTTACGGTCTGCGGAAACAGCCGATTCTTTTTCCCCGGTCACCGGCTCCCCCGCAGGACAACCAGCCAGCGCGAACATCGCAATCAGCAGGACGGCAACCACTCGCGCTCTGCCTGCGCAACGTTTCACCAGTTCCCCCAAACTGTCTTCAGGACGATAACTTATCCAGGAGCCAGTCGGAACTACGCATCGAATGCGCAGATCAGAAGCTGCGATCAGGCTATCGCCGAATGTTCCGGCGGATTCTCGGAACTGGCGAAGTCTGGCTTCGACGGATTTGTGGACGATCTCGGCTCACGCCGCGCCGCCCTGTTCAGCAAACTCGAATCGATCGAAGACCTCACTCGTTCTGCCGCTAATCGGTACTCCGCGCAGGACCTCGGCTCGTCCAAATCGATCGAATCTACGACTGCGACTACAACCAATTCGTCACGACTGAATCTCTAAACCTAGTCTGCTGCCGAATACATCGTCGATGTCACTACTTCCCATCGACGGAATCGCACGCAGAGTTGTCAGGCTCTCACAGGAATTGCGAATGTGATTGGCAGACGACTACGGCCATGCCGCGATCCGGCAGAAGCGTCCGTCGCGACCCGCTCGAACGAGGTCAGGTGGGTCTGCGATGGAACAAGGTCAGAGCTCGTCGACCCCGATCAACCCATCCTGCAGCGCCCTCGCGAGCAGCGACGCCTTCGTTGCCGCCGGTCGGCCGACCGCGTCATACTTGTCGCGAATCCGGGTGATGTGCGTGCTGACCGTCGCCCCGCTGATGTACAGAGCGCGGGCGGTGGCTTCTTTCGAGTCGCAAATCAACCAGGTGCGCAGAACTTCGACCTCCCTGGCACTCAGTGTGGGGACGGCCGCGGGGTCGGCAACAGCTTGGGTCATCGTGTGCACAGTGGTCCGATCGTGTTCGTCGACAGCCGCCAGATCGACTATCGGTCTGATCTCGAAGTTATTGCCATTTGCCGGCATCCGATAGACGGGCACTCGGGGGCCACCCGAGCTGGGGGCACCGTTAGCGGCGGCAACAAGAAGCAGACTAGTTCTGAACTTCGGCACCCTCGTGATCGAAAGTGATACGACGCGTTCCGATGCTGTCGTGGATGTAAATCGATGCCAGTGCCGCGCGGCCGGGTGGGAGCACTCGAACACAGACGTCGCCGTTCTCCGCGGCGCTGAGAGTCTCGGCGATTCTGGCACGAACCGCGCCCTTGACGTCCTCCGGCGTCGCATCCATGCCGCGGTCATCAATGAGAACGACCTCGACCCCGCGGGTTCTCGCCACCCGGGCTGCGACATCGATGTCTGGGGTGGTCAGCGCGGGCGCCCGAAGCCGGTCACGCAGATTCGCCTCCACCAATTCGAAGGTCTCGGACTCCTCGGCGGTGAACTGTTCGGCGGTTGCGATGCGTTCCAGCAGAGGACGCGCTACTTCGTCGAGTTGACGCAGCCGAGCGTCGCGCTCCTCTGCTGCCGCTTGGGCCGCCGACAGCGCCGAGATGCGTGCGGTGGCGGCGTCACGCAGCGCGAAGACCGCTTTTCCGCTGGGGCGCAGTGTGAATGAGAGCAGCGTGGCCATCGCCAGCGGCCCGCCATCGATGGCGACCATGACCGCGCCGAACACGAATCCCTGGTCTGTCAACGCGCCCCACAGTCCATAGACCACAGCCATGGCAAACAGCCCCCACCACGCGCTGATCCACCGCCCCCGCACCGACATGAAACACAGGATCGTGGTGCCGGCTCCGTGGGTCCACGCCTGCAGCGGAACCTCGAGCGGCACGGGCATGACCCACAGCATCAGGGCCGAGGCGATCGCACCGGCCGAGGCCATGCAGATCGTTGCGGGTACGGGCAGCGGATCGCCGGGGACGGTGATGAGTCCGATGGTCCCGGCAGCCAGTACGACGAGCCCAAGCGCGATCGGCCAGAACGTCGTTATCCCCTGCCGTGTTTCGAAAGCGACGATCGTGATGGCGACGATATACACCGCGACAACACCTTTGGCTGCTGGAGTGTGCATGCCCAGGATCGCCGTGATGTCGCGAGGCGCCTCGCGACTGGTGGTGGTCATCGGGACCGCGTCCAGGAGATGCCTATCCGGGTTCCGCGTCCGGGGTGGGAGTCGACCGTCGCACTTCCCCCGTCGAGTACGGCGAGACGCCCCCGGATGCTCACTGCAATTCCCAGGCGCTGCGGTGGCACGCTGCGGGGGTCGAACCCGACACCGTCGTCGAGGACGTCGACGCGAAGCGAGTCGGCCTCGAGGACGGCCACGACCACTCGGCTGGCGTTGTCGCCGGCGTGGTGGACGCTGTTGCGGACCGCTTCTGAGGTGGCCGCCGCGATAGTGAGAACCACCTCCAGCGGATACGACTCCGCGTCGTCGGAGCGAGTGACATCCAGGGTCACAGTCGGATCGGCGTCAACGACCGCACCACGCAACTGAGCGACCGTCGCATTCGCCGACGGGGCATCCTCCCCAGACGGTTGGCCGTCATAGTTGTCCATGTCGGCCATGGTGCGTTCGGCTTGCTGCGCCAACCGCTCGGAGGCGCCCTGGCGTGAGGCGCCGAGCAAAGTCGACATCACGCCGTCGTGGGTGAGGGCATCGAACCGTGTTCGCTCCAACGCCCTCGCCTGCGTCGCCGCGGCCTGGGCTGCGGCGGCGTAGGCCGATTCCCTGGTGGCATCGAGGATCCCCGCAGTACGGATACCCATCACCGCCGCGGCGAACGGAATCATGCAGAAGGCGAAGGCCCAGGCGATCTCTGGCAACACCGGTCCGTTGAACTCCGGCGCCCGCACCTCGTGGTTGATCGTCTGAACGACGACGGTGACGCCCGCGAGATAGGCGAACGCCCAACGCGCCCGCCACGCAGCCGCCGCGACGATCGCAGGCAGTCCACTGAATTGGGAAAACCACATGCCACGCTCGCTGGCGATCAGTCCGCCATCCCACGCCAGCGGCCACAACGCCAAGGCGATCACGTATCCGATCGCTACGATCGCCGCCGTTCTCCGCAGGGTCGCAGTGCTGCTCCGGAGGGCGAAAGCCCCCATGGCCAGGCCCGTCCCGAAGATCAGAATAAGCGCAGTAATCGTCCACCAGGCGGCCATGACACCCAGTGACTGGCCTATGTTGCCGACGACCAACACCAGATAGAACAGGTAGCCGCCGCCCACGAACAGCGAGAACAGCTGAAGGATGCGGTGACCGGCCGGCTGCGCATCGTCGCCGGTCTCGACTACCGACGGAAACGACGCGGAAGCGGTAACCATCCGTCCTCAATTGCTCGTTTGTACAGGTCTGTCTTTGTCGGTGCCGGCCTGCCGGCATCGCGGTACTTGCGCCGAATGCGGTCGACGTAGTCGCTGACAGTATCTGCCGACAAGCCTGTTTCTTTCGCCACCCGCGCGGTCGGTTCGCCTGATGCGTACAACTCCAGCACCTGACGAAGCCGCGGCGACAGATCGACGAATCCCGGATCGGAATCCAGCGCGGCGGCCCAATCCACCGATGCCACTTGCCGTCCGGAACCGGCGACTCGGATAGCTTCTTGGATCTCGGCCTTGCGAGCCGATTTCCGGATGACCCCGAGTACACCCGCCGCCGCGGCTTCCCGTACCAGAAAGGGCTCATCGCCCGACGTGTAAACGAGGGACTCGATCCGCTCCTTGCGCAGTCGCGTCACATTGGAATGCGGCGACGATCCATCCGCCAACCTCAGGTCCAGTACCGCCAGATCCATGCGATCGACCCTCTGCAACAACTGCTCCACCGTCTCCGCACCCCCGACGAAGGTCATGTTGTCGCCCTCCTCGATGATCGTGCGCAGCCCTTCGACGACCGACTCATGGTCGTCGATCACACCCACCCGAAGAATTCCACGACCGCTCACCGAGCAAGCCGCCCATCACAATGCATGCGCACATTCTGACCTACAGCCTCAGAAAACGCGCTATTTGGCCGCAATAGCGTTCACTGTCCAGGTTTTCACCTGTGCCGGAGGGACTATTACAGGCTCGCACGATCTCTCGTCGCGTTGTGTAATGCGAACATATGGAACTCGAAGCCCGCTACTCACGTGCTCGGGGGCCGAACTCAGTGACGCCGGACCATTCGTATGTTCGTACTACACAAAGCCATACGTTCGGAGTACGAATAGCCGTGGCCTTCTCTGAGACCATGCAACCACCGGCGCCGTGCCGGATTGTGGCTCAGCTCAGGTAGGTGCGATGAATCCGGGTCGTGGTGTCGAACGATTGATGTTTCGAGGCATGAGCGGTGATCTGATTCGGGGGCCGGGTTTCGCGCACCTGCGGGCCACCCAGGCCGACATCTTCGTCTGCTTCTCCTACGCCGCGGTCTTCGTCGTGAGCATCATTCTCAATCTCACGACGTCCTCGTTCGCGATCACCTTGATCCTCTATGGTCTGTGGACCCTGTTGGGTTACGTCTTCATCGCGCTCGGAACCAAACTCGCCCACAACTTCGCGACGTGGGGCATCGCGTTGGTGGCCACGCTGATGTCCCTGGGTGGCGTCTGGGGGTCAATCGCACGACTGTCCACTGACCAAGCCGCCACGAGATGGACCGGTGAGCACCTCGAAAGTCCCGTCGTCCTCGCACTGCAACTGCTCATCTTCGTGGCACTCGTTGCCGCGTACGGATTCATCACTGTCGTGATGGCACGATTCGTCGTTCGGATGTCGAGCACCGTCACGTTCGCGCCTGCGCCGCCGGGCTCTCCATATTTCCCCCCGCCTGTCCCCCAGCAGCAACACGCCCCGGCGCCGAGTCCGCCTGACTCGTTCGCGCCCCCTTCGGCCGCACCGCCTGCAGCGAGCCCAGGGGGCGATCCATCGCCGTTCAGCCTGCTGAAATCGTCACCGCCACAATCACCTCCCGCCGCACAACCGGGTCAACCAGTTGCCCCGCAGAACCGCGCGGCCGAATCGCCCACCCGCACAATGGTGGTTCCTTCGCTACCGCAGCCGAGGACACCCGTCGAGGGTGGCGTACCGCCGCGCGCAGAGTCGGCGTCGCCAGTGCACGAAGCACCGAACAACCCGCCCGGCCAGGCCCCGATCCCTTTCCACCAGGCACCGCCGCCACCGATCTGGCCATCGCAGCCGCCAACCGGTTGGCAACAACAGCCTCCTGGGTCGACCGCCACCCCCAACAGCTTTCTCGGGGCACTCGCCAGTGCCGCGTTTCTGCTCCCTGTCATAGGCTTGTACTGGATCAACGACACTGCGTCGCAGCATCTGGCAGGGACTGCACAAGACGTATTCGGGCCACTGCTCTGGTCGCTCCCGACCTTGGTGTTGGTCGTCGCTGTTCTTGTACGAGCCCGACCGGGCCGTCGACTCGCTGCCACTCTCATCGCGGTTCTCACCCTGGCGATCATGATCGGGATGAACTATCTCCTCATTTTCGCGGACCTCTCGTCAATCGGTTACGACGTGTGGCTTTACGCGATGGCAGTCGTACCACCCGTAGGTGCGGTGACCGCATGGGGCATTGCTCGGCGCCGGGGCGCGCTCTGGTTGCTGGCCGTTCCACTCTCGACGGGCGCATCTGCCCTGTGGACCTGGATCATCTGGATTTCAGAAGAGGGCAGCAATTGGGCCTATCCGATGCTTCGGCACTGGTGGGGATTCGCCATCTCTGATCTCTGGCCGGTGATGGTGGGAATTCTGCTCGCCTGGATTCTCGATGCGAGCACCCGTTCGCGACCTGACGCGGCCTTTCAGACCGGCGGATACTTCCATACGTCGCCCCGCAGTTATTCCGGCCCTGGGCAACTCGCACCTTCAGGCCCGATCGCCGCCGGCGGCCTGTATCCCCAGGCACCACCCTCAGAGGGAAGCAACCCGCTGGCCATCTCGGCGCTGTTCAGCAGCTTCGTGTTCGCACCACTCGGTGTCGTGTTCGGCCACCTCGCGATCCATCAGATCGCGAGGACCGGTCAACGCGGTCGTGGACTCGCCGTCAGCGGGTTGGTCATCGGGTACACGTTGACTGCGATTGCGGTGGCGACGTGGATCGTTCTCATCGCAGCGTTCAATTCGGCCACTGAAAGTTCTGCGAGCGCGGACTACGAGACGTCAACTCCTACCACGACGGTGTACACCCCGCCGCTGACGACAGCAGTCGGTACCTCTGCGGTGATCCGAAATGCGGAGGTCGGAGATTGTTTGCACGTCGAGTATCTCGGAACGACGAACACAGACGGCTCGCGCGCACTCAAGGCGACAACGGCCACGTGTTCGACCAGTTACGCCACCAACAAAGTCTCGAGTATCACCAACGATTCGTCAACGTGCCCGGGGCAATGGATCCGAACGGGCAGCGGCAGTGACGTGGTGGTGCTGTGCCTTCTCCAAGGCGGCTGGTAGCTCGAACTGACAGCAGATCCTGGCCCTCGTGGTGAGAATCAGCTGGACTCCCACTTGAACCGCTCTGGGCCTGCCGTTGAGTAGCACTCGTAGTCGGCGAGGATGTCGCCGCTGCCGCATGCCCAGGATTGCCCGTTCGGACCGTTGAAGTACCCGATGTCGCCGCCCCGTTCGGCGATCATCGCTTTCGCGAAGATGCAGTCCGGGATTCGATCTGAGGGCCTTGAGGGTTTCCAGGGCAGCGGCCTGAGCGTCTGCGATCAACCCTTCCTGTCATTTCGCCATGTCACCCAGCAATTCTGCTGTACTCGGCGAAGCCGACGCTGGGAACCCGGGCGATGACGTCCGCGTAGTCTCAGCACCCCTGCGCGTGACCGTACACCGTTCACCGGAACCGCCTCGCCCGCCACAGCGCCACCAGGGCGCCGAGAACGCAGAGACCGGTTGCTGCGGCCAGGCCCCAATACCACCAGGGCATCGGTGCTTTCACGCGGATCTCGATGTCGTTGGTCCATGGCTGTCCGTCCGCACCGGTACTGCTGATCGTGAGGTGGTGGACCCCGGACGGGGTGTTTTCCGGGATGACGATGGTCGCGGCGGCACTGCCGTCTTCGGCGGTATAGCCCGTGGCGAGCAGCTGGGGTTCTGATCGGAAGAGCCACCGGATTGGCCGGAAACGGCCGAGGGTGGCCTCCTTGATCACGGTTTCGACAACGTCGCCTGCCACCACGATCGTGTTCCGCGCCGTCTCATTGGTCGAGACGTCCATTCGTTGATCAGGTTCCTGATGGCCACCGGACAGGTTGAAGGTGGGCTTGGGCACGCTGTCGTAGGCCGGACGTTTGGTGAGCTCAGGCTGGGTTGACCAGGACACGATGCTTGCCGCCAATGCGCCGTGACCGTTGACATTCGGGTGCACCAACTCGTTGAGACGTCCGTTGGCCGAGGAGGTGATGAAGGCTCCGACACCGAACTCGGCAACCTCGGTCATTTCGTCCAAGCTCGGTGGGTTCGCGTACGGGTCGCTGTCACAGATGGTGTGGTCGGGCATGAACGCGTTGGCGGTGCTGCCGGCGAAGTAGACCTCGGAACCTTTGTCCCAGGCCTCGTTCACCTCGTCGCGAATTTTCGTGTTGAGTGCCCGGACGGTTTCGTTGATGTAGGTCAGTTCGCCGTAGTCCAGTCCGATCTGGGTGCATCCTCGCGCCCGCGAGCTCGGCGGGGTCACCTCCGGATAGGCGACCACGATCACCGGTGCGACGGCACCCTTGCGGGCGTTCCTCTTTCCGTCGCTGTTCGCGGTCCGGAAGATGTTGGTGTAGTACCGATCGAGCCCGTTGAGCACCACCATGCCATCGTTGACCGACGTGCGGATCTCCTCGTCCTCGTCGCATCCCGGCGCACCCGGCACGGGAAGCGAGGTGATGCAGCTCGTGGCAAGGGGCCCGAAGCCGATGTCGTTGCCGCCCATGGTCATGAACACCGCGGAGGGAGCTTTCGCCTTGTCCAGCATCTGGATCTGCCCCTTGCTGGTACGCCAAGGTTCTTTGTCGGAGAGTTGGGGCGAGATGAGATCGACCATGATCGCACCGCTGCAGGCGATGTTGGTCACGTTCTTGTTCTTTGCCGTCGTCATCAACTGGCTCACGTACTGCGTGTCCGAGCGGTGGCACAGCTCGCTGTGATCGTCGTCCTTACTCAGGTACTGGCGAGTGCCCTCCCCCGAGGAGAACGAGTCGCCCATCACCAGCGCGGGGTGATCGGAGTTTGTAATGCCCTTCAGCAGGTCCCCTCCTGCGGCGGCCTCGAGGTCGTCGGTGACCGTGATGGTGCCGCTCTTGCGCACCGGCAACGTGGTGGCACCCCAGGCGCCCACCGACCAGTTCATGGTGCCCGCGACACCGCGGGCAGTGGTGGACACGTCCCAGGACCGGGTAGCGGTGGCACCCGGAGCCAGTGTGCCCAAGCGGAATCTCGGCGGGATCACCGCAGGCAGAATGCCTTTGCCGTCGTCGCCGAACTTGAACTGCAAGCCGACCATGACGTCTTCGATCGTCTGCGCCGACGTGTTGGTGACCACCGCGGACAGCGTCGTCATACCGCCCGACGGGGCGGTGGCCGCCGCGGTCACCGCAACGTCGATCGCCGGCACCGACAGTTCACTGAGTTTGGCGCTCAGCTCGTCGCTGTCGGCGACGTCGTAGTACGCACCTTGCGTTGCTTCGGCAATGCATTCGAGCTCTTCTCGACCGGCGTCGGAGATCTGGAATCCCATGGCCTGCACGGTGATGTCGAAACCTTCCGCGGAGATAGTCTTCGCGACATCGCAAGGGTCGGTGTCACAGTTACTCTCGCCGTCGGAGACCAGCACGAATGTAGCTGCGGTGCGGCCCTGGTCGCGGACCGCATCCGCCGCCGATCGCAGGGCATCGCCCGTGGGGGTGCCTCCGTTGGCGGACAGACCGTCGATCGTCGCCGACAGCGTCGAGGGGTCCGCCACATTCTGCAGTCCCGATCCGTACACGAAGCCGCCCGGCGAACACGAGTCCGCCGCGGTCGGGTACGTCCACAATCCCATCTCGGTGTTGGGTGGCTGCCGATCGACGAGTGCCTTGAGCGAGCGCTTGGCGCCCGACAGTTTCACAGTTCCGGCGCCGTCGGTCTCCGTCATCGAACTCGACAGGTCGAACACGATGACGATGGGCACCGGACCGCTCGACACAGGAGCGGGTGACGAATCCGGGGCCGCCGACGCGGTCGGCACACCGCCGAACATCGACGGATAGGGCCCGGACATGCCGACGAGGACCGCGAACACCAAGAGCAGAGTGAGTGCGCGGACCCGAGGCCGTCCCCGACCTACGGCGCTCAGTGCCATCAGTTCTCTCGTATCCGGGCCATGGCATCAGTGCTCCCGACCACTCTCGCATCGCCGAGCACGGCCTGCGGCGTGTCTTCGCCGCCCACCTCGGACACCACTACGCTGATCCGCAGCGCGCCACTGATCGGAGCGTTCAGCGGCACCGTTGTGCCATACGCTGCGACAACGGACGACACCAGACGTCCGTCGGCGAAGATATCCACCTTGGCCCGCCCGTCGGCATCCTCGTCATCGGCGATCCCAACCGTGGCTGTCAGCTGATCTGCGGCCCGTTTGGTCACCCACTCATACTTGTTCGCCTCGCGGGAACCGGCGGTGCACGAGAGGGAATTCTGAAAGTCTTTGCCATTGAGCGAGACTGCACCGGTGGAACATCCGCTGCTCACGGCATCGAGGTTGCCCAAGTACACCGAGGAGCCTGGTTCTGCGACGACCAGGATCACCTCGTCGGGCAACGGCTCTCCGGTTGCCGGCGTAGACGCGACGACGTTCCCTGCGGTGGCACCGGCCTGATATCGCTGCTGGATCTCCACTTGAGCACCGAGCTTCTGCAACTCGACCGACAGCTGCTGCCCGTTCATGTTCGCGATGTCTGGCATACGGGCCTCGGCCGCCAAGACCAGCTGTACGCCTTCTGGATTCGCGGTACCGGAAGCGGGAGACTGGTCGAATACACTGCCTTCGGCACCGGCAGCTGGTTCGGTGGTCGTGGTGACGTCACCCGCGGGAATTCCGGCATCGATCAATAGCTGCCGCGCGGCGGCCTCGTCGAGTCCACGGACGTCCGGCATCAACACCTCGGCGTTCTCCTGATATGCCGGTACCGGGGCCGTGATGATGGTGGGCGCCGGGAGGGACTGCCGACTCGCCCACTCGTTCTGGGCGTAGTACCCGAGCGTGGTCCCAGCACCGACAAGCGCTACGACGGTCAACAGAACTGCGGCAGCGATCCACAACCGACGTTTGGCTTTCGATGGACGCGAAGTTTGTTCAATGCCGTCTGGGTCACCGGAGACGGTTGGTGGAGTCGCGATGTGCGCGGCCGCGGCCTTCGCCTCTTTGGCCTGGCGGCGACGTTCCTTGCGCGAAGGACGGTCGGGGGCCGGCGGCGGAAACGGATGGCCCTGGGGTGGGAACGGTTGCGAGGGCTGCGAGGGTGAAAATTGCGCCGGCGGTCCGAACTGATGCGGCGGACCGGCAGGCGCCGCTTGTGTTCGCGGTGGCGGCCCTGTCTGCGACCACTGTGGGACGGGTTGCGACAGGGGCTGCGGATTCGACTCCGGCTGTGTGGGTTGCGAGGTCGTTGCAGCTTGCGGGTTTGGGAGAGGACGGATGGGCGGCGGACCGTCTGCAGCCGGCCCTGGCTGTGCGTCAGCGGTGCGGCGTTGCCGCTGGCTGGGGTACTGGCCCCGGTCCGGCTCGGCCGGGGGCTGGTTTGTGTCCACTGGTCACCGACCGCTGCTCAGCACACGGAACCCGCTGCGTGACGGTCCGTCTTGAGTCACCACGCCGTCCGTTTCCATAGCGTCACACCGTAACAAGCTGGAAGAAGCTCAGCTCGTCATACGAACGTACGAACTTCTCGGAAGCTACTATCTGCAAATCGATTTGGGATCAAGGATTGTGATCGCGACCAAGGTAGTTCGGTGCTCAAAGACTTGTCCATCGCGCCGTGGTACGAACGTATTCACACCGGCGCCAATTCGAAACTGCGGTGTTAAGTTGTTCCGCGAGTGCAGTTTCAGATTGCCGAGAAGAGGACGGATCCGATTGTGCGCGCACCCTGGCAGGCTTCGATTGCCGCGATAGTTCTATCTCTGATGCTTACGCTCGCTGCATGCGGTAGTAACGAGAACGGCGATGGATTCGCGCTGCCGACAGGCGCCAACCGTGACGGACCTTCGACGCTTCAATACGGGACTGATGAGTACTTCGACGCTCGGATCGCTATGTACGAGGATGAGGGGTACGTCGAGCCAGGCACCCTCACCCGCGAGCACCTACCGTGGGATCCGAACGGGCCGACCGTGAGAATGAGCGACTTGCGAGCCCTGATGATTGAGGCGACCAACGCCAGGGGCCAGTACGCCGACAGTGCGGACGATTTCTACAACCTGCTCCAGAATGTCCAAGGGGTCTGTGACGGGGCCGAATTCACGGGCAGCCTCACCGACTCGTTGGAATACGACAAAGCGAGCTACCTCGACGAAGCCATCGGAACGCTACGGCTCGGGTCTGCTGTAGGTGACGGTGGTATCGACGCGAGCGGAGGAATAGACTGCGAAAACGGCAAGATCGCCGGAGGGACCGGACATCCGATCTTTTCCGACTACGGTCCGCATGACGAGAACGACGAGATCCATGACGTCTACTTCGACCCACTGCTAGCACCGCGTCTAACCCTGATCGAGCCGTTGACACCTCTTTCACGACCCGCACCACGCCCAGCTACCAAGAGCACCACGACCACAGTTCCGACGACGGAGGCTCAGGGAAGTCAAGAAGTCTGCGGGCTCACGGACTTCAACCAGCGAACCGGGATGCTCACCGTCTTCGGCCCGATGACGTGCGACTTCGGTGAGGCCCTGATGCAGTCCGGGATCGACGAGACGGTTGCACAGCAATCACGCAGCGTGACAATCAAGTTCCGAGGCGGGGAATGGCTATGCGGGTCGAGCGGCGCATCGAGCCCGCTGTCGTGTAGAAACACCGGGGATTCCGATACCCGGGTGGAGTGGATGCCCTCCTGAACTGCCGCGCAGATCGGTGTGCTCGGGACGGATACTGGCGTAGTCCGGGCTGTTGCAGCGCGCCGGCCAGGCGTTGCAGGTCAGGAGCCGATACCTCGAGGTCGCTCTCCGAGAGAGTGAAACCGGTGCCCGCGATGTCGTCGGAACAGGCGATCGTCGCAGCGTCGACTCCGGTGCACGTGATGGATCCGACGCGGTTCACCTGGGTTCGTACTGGCCGGTACCTCAGGTACCGCTGGCTCCTGCGTGGCACGGCCGGGTGTCACATCCGCTGCCACGGCGACAGTGGTGGTCGATGGACCGGCGGTGTCAGCATTCGCGTCCGAGCGGTCTGAAATCATGTACGCAGCGACCGCACCGGTCGCCAGGATCAGGATGATCGCCGAACGGTTGTCCTGGAGGTCTGGTCATCTGTGCTGGTCAATATGGCTGAGTTCAAAGCGTCAGCCACGAGGTGGGAAGGGCGGCGGGGCGATGGGGCCACCGGCGGCCGGTTCTTGCACCCACAGCGGCCAGCCGGCCGGGGCTGGAGGCCAGTGGGCGTCGGGCTGCCACCCCGGCGCGGGTGTCCAGCCGGCAGGAGCGGGAGGCCAATTCGGTGGTGGGTTGAATCGCATGGCGCCGCCGGGAGAAGGATTCGTGGCCGGTTGACGCAATCCGGCCAGAGCGCTAAGCACTGCCGGAGGCCAACCTGCTTTGGTCTTGCGAGCCCATAGCTCGATGGCACCAAAGATCAACGCAAAGATGAACCACGGGAGAGCTTTACCGATCTGACTGCCCAGATTGCTGGAGGAGTCGGTGCTCGTCTCCCCTGTCGAGTAGCTGATCGAATACTCCGTCGACGACTCCACACCTTGAACCATGAAGATGTAGAGCACGGGAAGGATGAACAGCACCGCCAGAGCTCCCGCAACGTGCTGCGGTTTGAGCTCAAATCGCATGTGTCTGAGCGTAAAGCGCCGCAGGTCCACGGCCTATCATACGATCGGATCACAGCCTTCGGCGAAGCCATCCGAGAACGCCGCCGGTGTCGACGACGTCGTCACCGGCCACACGCCGGTTGATGGCGTCGACATCGTAGAACGCCTCAGCCCTGGCACGAATCGCCTCCACGGCCTCGGTGCCCGGCTCCACCAAGTTTGGCTGCTCACTTCCCATCAGGCGTGTCCGGAGTCCGGCTATGCGCGCCGATTCCTCGTCACGCAGGGTTAGACGCTCTGCGGTCTCCTGTTGACGCTTCAGTCTTTCGTCAACAGCGCGTGCATGTTTGGCAGCATCTTCTAGGAGCTTGACCCGTTCGTCGATTTTCTTCCGACGGACGTCCAGCCACGCTTTGCCGGCCGACACAGCATGCTTGTCCGACGCCCTCTTGGACGCTTTGAGTTTGTTGATCAGCTCCTGCATCGCGCTGGCGTCGACAGCGGATGACGCGATCCAGAACAGGTCGGCGGTGAAGTCGACGTCGCCGAGCCACCCTCCGGTTGCTGCTTCCGACGAGGTGATCACCGCGACTGCCGACCGCGCCTTCTCGACGGGCTTGCGGTCCTTCTTGTCACACTCCGAAACCTCTGCAGAGGTAACGAGATACCCCGACTCCACCAGAAGCCTTTTGCCGGAGGCCTGTTCGTTCTCCACGCCCTCACGAAGCCATGCGCCGGCGGCAAGGACGATCACTGCGAGGAATGCCCCGGCGAGCAGGAAGCCGAGGTGCAGCATCGAAGCCGCCACCAACGCGGCAGTCACGCACACGGCCGCCACAGCGCCGACCGCACCGGGACTCGACACCGCCGTGAGCACCGGCCGACTCCGCGGCCGCGGCGCGCCGACGGCGTAGTACTCGTATAGGTCGCTCATTGTCACAGCTCGTCGACGGTGATCAAACCGTCTTGCAGAGCCCGTGCCAGCAGCGCGGCCTTGGTGTTGGCCGGACGGCCCGCGGCGTCGTACTTGCCGCGGACACGGGCGATGTGGGTGCTGACCGTCGCGGCACCGATGAACAACGCGCGGCCGGCCTCCTCTTTGGTATCGCAGATCAACCAGGTCCGCAGGACCTCGACCTCGCGCTCGCTCAACGTCGGCCTGGTGGCCTGGGGTGCCTCGTCCATCGTGTACATCACGGATCCGATCTCTTCTTCGTCGACAGCCGGGAAGTGGCCGTCAGCAACGAGGAAAAAGTAGCGAGGGGGTCTGACAATGAAATCCGTTGCGCGACTGCCGATTTACTTACACGGGTGTCGTTTCGAACACACTATCGAGCGGGCGTGTTGTCCGCTCATCAATGTCAGACCCCCTCGCTACCCTTTACCTACGAGACAACAGAGAGGGAGGTGCCCGATGTCCAACATCTTCGACTTCGACGCTTCCGCCGCCGATGGATGGGCAGCATTCCGTGATGAGCTGGCGACCCGGCTGACCGGACTGCAGGCCCTGGATACGGTGCGAGTGAGTGCGGCCGACGCCACCCTGGACGGCAGCGGGCCTGCTGCCCTGTTCACGGTCACCGATGACGATGAGGTGCGGTGCGTACTCGGTCCGACCCTGCTCGCGCAGGATCGAGAGATCGACGATGACGAACTCTCGCTGCTCATGGAGCTCGAGTGGGACTCCATCTGCGAGGACGAATGCGAGGTCGAGCGTCCTCGCGACGAGATCGAACTGGTGGTCAACGCGGCCACCGTCGTCATGCAGGAACTGTGGCAGGTGGTGCACCCCAGCTTTCTTCTCACGGTTCATGAGACGCCTGCGCCGGCACCCGTTGTCGCTGTCAAACCGACCGGTCAGTCTCACTTGCGCGATCTCGTCGACGCCGCACTCGAGCGCATGACCGGTTCCACGCCGAACAAGGACGACGACGGTGACGTGGTCTTCACGGTGAACGGCGAGACCTCGTGGCTGTGCGTCGATTCCGGCGATCCGACCATCGAGATGTTCACGAACCTCGCTGTGGAGGTACGGGACTCAGCGGCGGCGAGCGAAGCCCTTATGGCCTACTCGTGTAAGTGGCCGGACATCAAGTTCGTCCTCCATGACGGCCACGTCCGGGTGGCGATCCGGATGGATGCGACTGTCTTCGCTGATGCGGTGTTGCGGTCGACGCTAATCAAGTGGTTTGACTTCCTGACCGATGGGTCCGGTGAGATTAAGGAGGTGGTCGCCGAAGCCGGCGCGGCCGTCGATGGCTCCGGCGACACCCTGCCGGCGGGCCTGATGGTCATCCTACAGCTCGACGACACCGAGCACGGTCGCCTGTCGCCGCACGAGATCGCGACCATCTGCGAGTTCGACCGCGACGCTATCCTCCAGTATCTGCGGGTGAGTGAGGAGCAGGAATTGTCCTGGCGCAGTTCGATCTACGACGCGCTCAGCCGCGAAGATGAAGAGGAAGCGGCTGCGTGTGAGCATGAGGAGAAGGCGTGGTCGACGACGGTGAAAAGCCTGCGTGAGGCGTTGCGGTTGGTGGTGCTGACGAGTCGGTTGGATGAGGTTCGTTAGCCGGTCACAGGTCGAGAAGCGCTCTGCAGCCGGTTACGGCACGACCGGGAGGGCTCTGGCCCGTGCCACAGCGCCCCTACGAGTCGCGCGAAGGACAGGGGTGAACGGGTTGGCGGCACCATCAATGTTCAGCGGCAGATCTTGCGTCTCGATCAGTTCATCCTCCAACAGCCAAGGCTCTGGGTGAGTGACCCAAGAGACGAGCGCATTCTCGGCCATCCACTCCGACAGCCGAGTCTCTCCCTGGCCGAACTTCAGACGTTCAGAGGTGCCAACACGTCTAAGCTCGATTCCCAGCTCCTCGGTTAGCAAGCATCCGAGCGACTTTCGCAATGTCGACACCGATGCGTCACCTGCGTAGTGCAGCTTGACCCGACGCCGGATGTTCTGCTTGCTGGCCTTGCCGACGGCCGGCGGCTTGCTGGGACTGATGCCAACGTAAAGCAATACCAGTTCGTCGCGGTGAACGCACTGCGACACGTCGATGTCCGCGGGCAACGTCTTGAACCACCATCCGTAGACACCGGCCTCCGGTGGAACCGGATACGGCGATGCAAGAACTTCCTCGCGGCTGTAGGTCGGCGCCGCGAAGTAGTCGGTGAGGTCATTCTGCTGAGACATGGCAACCCCACGGTATCGCCGCTCCGGGCGACGCGGGGCCGATCACGGAACCTCCGGCGGCCATGTGGTCTAACGTCGAGAAGTGCACGACCTCGACTCCCGCGATCCGTTGGCCCTCGGCCAGCAACTGATGAGTGTGCTTGAAAGCGGTAGACGCACCGCAACATACAAACTCGCGACACTGCTCGCTTTACTCGAGTTCGCAGTCGAGCACGCACCCGGCGAACGAGACGCTGCCGTAGACGTCGATCTCGATGACCTCGCCGAACGAGTGATTGCGCTTTACTGGCGACAGGTTCGCGACCTCGATGGCCACTATTTGAAACAGACATCTCAGAAGGTTGCGAGGATCCCTGATGCGGTGCGCGACCTGAAACAAGTGACCTCCCCGTCCGGAGACGTCACACTGGAGGTCGCACGCCGTCGCGGGGGCGCGAAGTTTCTCGCCACGCGTGACCTTGTGCGAATGACGCTGGTTCAACAGCCGCTGCTTCGCCTTCAGCGGGTCGGCAGCGACCTGGTACATGAATGCTTCCTCTACGACGACACCTGGATGCGCGACAATATCTCTGCCAAGGCGGTCGCTGACCACGGCAACGCACTTCGACTGTTTCCGGGCGTGTGCTTCGCGTTGGCCCGATTGTCGGCGCTACTGAAGCCGGCACTACAAATCGCGTGGGTTAACGATGTGCGCAAGCTGAATCACTTCCTTGATCAGGACGTACCCGATCTTCCTGGCCACCTATTCGGCATCGACCGCATTTCGCTCGACCGCGCGCGAGTAGTGCTGACGGCTGAGTTCGGTCAGAGGTGTTTCTATTGCGATGCCGCAGTCAGTACCGGTGCGCATGTCGATCACGTTCTCCCCTGGTCGCGTGTGGGAATCGACGGTCTGGCGAACCTCGTTTTGGCTTGTCCGCGCTGCAACTCAAACAAGTCGAGTCTTCTCCCCGCGCCGCTGCATGTATTCGCAGCGCTCGATCGCGGACGCGAGAGGCTGGATGCGTTGGCCCAGTCGATCGACTGGCCGTGCCAATTCGACAGAACTGCCGCTGCTGCTCGCGGACTGTACGCAACCCAGCCGACGGGGACACCGATCTGGAACGCGGTCAGAGACATTCACACGACGCGCTCAGACTTTGATTGGAACGAAGCCAGAGGCGCAGCGAGTGACTGGGTCTGATGAATCCCGCTTCTGGCCTGAGACCGAATGGGTCAGCTCTCCCACAAACGGCGGTCGCTACCCGGCCGGTTAGGCCCTTCGCTAGGGTAACGAAAGCCATGTCCGGCGTGCTCCTACCTCGGCATATCTCAACAGCGCGGACTGACCGAAAAGTTCTTTTACAATCATCGGTAACACTGTCGTAGCTTCTTGCTATAACTAGCTGACGCTCCTGAACGTTCGGTGAAACGTGCTGGTAGTCAAAGCACCTCACAGATTCTCCGAAAGGTTCGTGATGCTCCGCCGTCTTTTAGCTCTTCGGCGCGCCTCGTCGCCCGTCTGATTGATACCTAATCGCTGACTCACGCGTGCTGCTCATGCTTCAACGCCGACCAACCCCAACGCGGCGATCTCTTCGCTGCTCGATCAACCAACAGAAGGATTCATCATCATGACCACACAGCCTCCGTCCTCTTCGGACATCGGCCAGAACTCAGGACAGCTGTCACGGTCCACACGTGATGACAGTCAGTCGACCTGGAAGAAGCCCCAGTCGCCGATGAAGTCGAAGAGACTGTCGATCCTCAGCGGGATCAGCGCGATCGCCGCCTTGATGTTGATTGCAGCAATTTCCGGATGCTCCGATGACAAGGAGTCCACAGCGGCAACCTCGTCAGTCTCGACGGTGACCGCCCCGCCGAGCACGGTGACCGTTCAGCCCACGACCACTGCTCCTCCGGCCGGCACGTCGACTTCAGCACCGGCGCCGGTTGCGCCCGCAACCACATCGGCCGCTCCGGCAGGCGGAATCATGCCAGCTGTGGTGTGCATGAACCTGCAGGCCGCCCAAAACCTGATTCAGGACAACGGCGTCTTCTTCTCGCGAAGCGAAGACGCCACCGGAGAGGGTCGGATGCAGGTCAATGACAGCAATTGGGTGGTCGTCGGCCAAACGCCCGAACCAGGTACTCCAATCACCGAGGGCGACGCCGTTCTCTCCGTCGTCAAAATCGGCGAACCCAGCCCCTGCTAGGCGACGATGCGTTCCTCCACCCTCCTGGCTGTCGCCGCAAGTTTCGTCCTGCTCACTGCTGGATGCAGCAGCGCTGCAGACGAAACCGAAACGTCTACGAGTAGTTCCGTGACCGCGATCTCGTCAGAGACCGCGGTCACGGAGTCCACGACTGCCGCACCGCCGCCGGCGACGTCAACCGTCGCGCCGCCGTCCACCGAACCGCCTCCGCCTGCCCCGATCACGTTTGTGTGCGGGGACCTCTCGCTTTACCAATCCGGTACCGCCCTCTACTCAGACGGCACCACCGGTTACGAAGCGTCCTGCGATACCTACGTACCACCTACCGGCAGCCAAGACCAGAACGGCGACGGAGTGATCAGTGGGTTCGAGCGTT
Organism: Williamsia soli; assembly: GCF_017377795.1. Taxonomy (GTDB): domain Bacteria; phylum Actinomycetota; class Actinomycetes; order Mycobacteriales; family Mycobacteriaceae; genus Williamsia; species Williamsia soli. The sequence goes on from NZ_JAFRDR010000009.1 coordinate 189,258, forward strand.
GCGGAACAATCTGCGGCGAGGAGCCCACGAGCGGGGAGATCCAGACTCAGCACGGCTGCGAGCAGGGCTACATCACCGGACCGTTGTGCGACGACGTCGGACAGCCCCAACCATGACAGCAACTCGGTGGACATCGACAAGTGAGGTGCGCTCGTGACCGTGGTTTCGAAAGGTTCGAAGTCGGATCTGTCGGACAGCAGATACACCATCACTCTGAGTGGTTCCGGTGTTCGCGGCATTGTCGACATCGCGGCTGTCCTGCTGGATCAATCAGGAAAAGTACGGTCTGACAATGACTTCGTGTTCTTCAACAACCCGACGGCGCACGGTGTCTCGCTGATCTCGGACGAGTCGATCACCGTCGACTTGGCGGCGGTTCCTGCCGACGTCCACCGAGTGGTGATCACCGGCAGCACCGAAGCGCAGAATGCACAGTTCGGCCGCGTAGCCGGCTCGCTGTCGGTCGACATCCGCGGAAACGCGCAGGCGTTCACCTTCGTACCTGACGGACTATCGGTCGAGACGGTGCTCCAAGTCGTGGGGCTCTACCGGCGCGGAGCTGGTTGGCGTCTCGATGCAATCGGCCAGGGGTACAGCCAAGGTCTCGCCGCCTTCGCGACCGAACACGGGATCGTCGTCGACGAACCCAGCCCGCAACCTACAGCTGTCCCGGCACCTCCACCTCCTCCTCAGGCTCGGCCGAGTCAGACACCGCCCGCCTCGCCGATCAACTTTTCCAAAGTGAAAGTGTCGCTCGACAAGAACTCGTACGACAAGACCGCTCGGATCGACCTCAGAAAGAGCCAGGGTGATCCGAGCTGGGTGCTCACCGTCGGCTTGGAATGGGACGGACGGGACGCCGTGTACGGACCAAACGGCGAGGTCAGACGGTACGGATACGGCGACTTGGACGTGTACTTCTTCTGTCGAAATGAGGAGACGAACAAGTACGTCGTCATCAGCGGTGAGTCGCGACATCGTGGGAGTCTCGACGTCTGGCCTTACATCCAGCATTCCGGCGACAGCAAAGGACCAGGTAACGGGAACAAGCCCGCTACAGAACAGGTCTGGGTGAAGCCCAACGAGAACGGTGACCTCCTGGTCAACGTCTATCAGAGCGTCGACAACGGGACCGGAGCCATCGACGAGTTCGGGAAGCCGCGGGTGGCGATTCGCTACGGCCGAGCCGCAGCCAATGGACTACCTGGGCCCGACGCGGACGAGATTCTGGTCTATGTCGGCAACAGTCGAGACTCGTACTGGGCGACCATCGCCCACATTGACGTTCAGGATGGCGTCCTGACCGTCGACGGCGAGACCCGGTACAGCGAACCCGGCAGCGAGAACATGCCCGGTCTCGACATCTCAGGCAACTGGGTGCAAGAGCCCCGCAATGGTCCCGTGGGGCGGAGTAAGAAGTCCAACCGCGGTATAGGTCTGACCAAATACACCGGTAAATGCTCAGTGCCAGGCGAAGTTTGGTGAAGAATTACTAGCCCGACGCGGACGACATGCAGTGCCGACCGGCTTATTTTGCATGCGCGGCGATGACTGCGCGCTTGGCTTCTTTGAACTCGTCATCGTCGATGAGTCCTTGAGCGTGAAGATCGGCCAGTTTCTGCAGTTCCGTCACCAGGCCACTACCGGGTGGCGGCGCCGCTACGACACGCGGCGGGAGCGGCGGTTTCCACATGGATACAGGCGGCCCGTCCAGGTTGGACACCCGGCGCCTGAGCTCGTGAAGGTTTTGCAACGCCCCGTCGCGCAACTTCTTCGGCATTTCAAGTCGATTGGACAGATCAGCATCATCACGTCGACCCCAGGTGAGCACCGCGATGACGTCATTCACGTCTCCCGGGATGTACTCGATCGTCTTGATGCTGACGAAGGAAAACACCGTAGTCGTCCGGACGCCACCCTGCGTCGACGCAATGTCCGTAGACACGAGCAGACGATCTTCGAACGCTGCCAGAAATCCTGAACCGCCACTATGAATGATCAACCAGGGTTCTTCTACAGGTCCCGAATGATCCACGATCAGCTTCTTGTCGCGATCGTCGATCGGTGCGCCGTGCAGACGCAGTGAAAGGTTGGTCGGTGCCGGCTCCCCGGTGTTGAGTACCGGTAGCGGGGCGCTGGCAGCAGGACTCGGCACCTCCGCTGTTGCCTCCAACAAGTACTCGATATAGTGCCTGACGAAACCCACCTCGTCATTACGTACACTCCCGAAGTCGACGTCGCCGTAGCGGGTTGTCACCACCAATTTGCGGGACCCAAGATTGATCGGGGTATCGAACTTGATGATCTCCCGGGCCGAAGCCGAGAACACAATATGTTTCGTCGCCAGGGCGATGCTCATAAACCCCAGCACGCGCTGATTGGTGATGGCGATGCCTTCGGTGGTCGGCTTGAACCGAGTAACCCGCGCGAACGCCCATATCTGCTCTCCCGGATACAGAAGTGGCGCGAGAGCGTTCGCCCATCGCGCTGCGGTTTTGACCTTGACTCTGGGTGGGCAGACATAGCTCACAGCGCTACCCGCTTCGCCGATAGACGTTCCTGTCCATTGAAAGGTCTGTCCAACTTTGTCAACATGGCACGCCAATCAGTTTCGGGTGTGAGAGGCAATCACGGCCCTCTTCGCTTCGCCGAACTCTTCGTCGGTGATCAAACCCTGGGTGTAAAGATCAGCCAGGCTTCGAATCTCGGAGACCAAACCGTCGGCCGGTTTGGTCTTGGGTTCAACCACGCGCGGTTTCAGCGGAGGCTTCCACATCGACACCGGTGGACGATTCGCGTCAGAAGCCCTACGGCGCAAATCGTCCAGGTCTAACCGCACCTTGTCTTGGAGCTCCTTCGGCAACGGCAGGGTATTGGCCCGGTTCAACTCCGCTGCATCGCGATTGCGCCACGTATGCACTTCGAGTACGTCATTCACGATACCGACGGAGAGGTCAATTCTGATTATCTCCGAATACAGAAATCGCGTGGTGAGGTGCCCTCGACCTCCGAGATTTGCTTGCGACTTGGAGATCAACAGTCGATCGTCGAACGCCGCCAGGAAACCAACACCTGCATTGTTGACGATCATCCACGGGTTTTCGTCGGGACCGCAGAGGTCACGGATGACGCTCCAGGAACCGTCATCCATGGGACTTCCATAAACACGCGTGAGCGACCTGCGTCGCTTCTTCACCGGCCGACGGTCGGCTAGAACCGGCTGATTGGCGCTCACGGGCTGTGGCGCGCGGACTTCGTGTGAAATGCGTGGGAGTTCATCCAGACCGCCGGCCGAAGCCTCTACCAGATAGTCAATATAGGGCCGCAGAAACCTGGCTTCTTCCCGACTGACCGCCCCAAAATTGACTCTCCCCGCTGATGTCGTCACCAACAGCGTCTTGGGTCCGGGGGCAATATCGATGGCCTGGATGTCCCCCACAGCCGCCTCCAACACAATTCGCCTAGGTTCCATGGAGAAGCTCTCGAACCCGATCAGTCGAAAATCTGTGACAGCGAGCGCTTCTGTCTGCGGTTCAAATCGCGCGATCCTTACGAAGGCCAAGATTTCCTCGCCCGGGCGAAGGACCGGCGCCAACGCTGCTGCCCACCGCTCGGCGACCATCGAGGTCACGTTAGGAGCGCACGCGAAGCTCACAGCACTCCCAGATCAGCCAACACCCACCGAACCGGATCCATGCATCGGAACGGTGTGATGCCGTTGGCGTGAAGCCTTGCTCCGACGGGTGATTCACCGAGTGCAGACACTGCGAAGAATCTGTTCGCGTAGCGCAGACCCGTTCTCGGATTCTCGAGATTCCTCAGCAATGGGCCGGCGTCGAGCTTCTGGAGAAGACTACTCACTTCTGCGTCCAACAACTGCCCGTCGGCCTCGTCGTACGGGGCTGCTCGCAGGCTCGGATCCCGCGAGAATGCCGCACCCGCATTCGTCATGATGCTGCCCCAGTCGCTGCCCTTGACGTTCTGTAGCGCCTGCAGTGCGTCGAACTTCGACAGGATCACCGCAAGCTTGGGAGTTCCGTTGCCGAGCAGACCCATCACTGTCCGCAGGACCGTTCGCGGGTCGCCGCCCTGATTTGACTGCATAGGTACCAAATCTTGCAGCTGGTGTCGGATCTCATCGACCTTGAGCGGGTCAAACATGAACAGGACTGCGTCGGCGGCGGAAAAGAACTGCCAAGAGAAACCTTCGACGTTGGCATTCTCGAGATCCTCGCCGGCCACGTCCCGAATGACCAGATAGTGCTTGACATCGTTCCAGGTGCCAAGCGTGAAAATCAGGGGCTCATGCTGGTGGCTGCCCTCTGTCGACGCCGAAGGCGTCGACCCGAGTATGCCGCGTTCTTCGAATAGTGGCCGCTCGTAATAGTTCTCGTACACTTCAGCGGTCTGCTTGTTCGCGGGCTCGACGATTCTGTTCAACCGCTCGGCATGTTTCTGCAACTGCTTGATGAGGACCGCGATGTAGACGGTCTTTCCGGTCGCTCTCGCTCCGGCCATCACCACGCATGTCGTCGTGCCCCAGCGCCACATGTACGGCAATTCGTAGTGACAGATCGGGCATATCTCCGCAACCGGCCCGCCGAGTTGAGACTCCGGCCATTGGGCCTCCGGCACCCAGCTGAGCGGGGCATCTTGCGGACGCCGCAGCTCACAGGTCTTCCCCATGCGAACCTGCCGGCCGCTGAAAGCAGTTGCGCGTTCGTCATTCTCGAGCGTCGTCGGTTTCGCTTCCGTCCAGGCGAACCAGTCAGGCACCAGCGGATTGAAGCAACGGGGGCACTTACTCACAGCGTTTTCCTCACTTGGAGCACCGCCAACAGACGTCCGACAACGTCGTCGACCAGCCCCGGCTCAGACAGCAGGCGGTCGACAGCGCTCTCGCCCTGGCGTGGTGGCGGCGAGACGGCACCGACGAAGTTGGGGTCGGCGAGGGCCGCTCGGGACGGTGAGAGGACCAACTGAGTACTCAGACCCCTCGATGCGACCTGCGCAGGAGCGTCAGTGACCGCGATCGTCAGCTGAGCCCCGTTCTGCGCAACAACAGGTTCGGTCAGGGTGGCGCCGACGCCGAGCCCGGTAGCAGCCACCGCCGCTTGGAACGCGGAGGTCGAGTCATCGTTGTCCACGCTCACCTCGGTGAGCGTCTGCCCCGCGAGAACTGCGCGCACAGGCGCTCCCGCCGACAACACTGCCGCGACCCCCTTGGCGAGGTCGACCGCAGCGCTCACGCTCCCGTCCGAGATCAGCGAGCCCATAGAGAGGCTCGAGTCAACGAGTACGACGACCTCCAACTGGCGGTCTGACGGCAGTTGGTCCACCCCGAGTGCACTGCGCGCCGCCGCTCTGGCGCGCCTCGCGAGAGGACTCAGTGGCAACTCAGGACGGATCAGTCGCGTCGTCACCGAAATCTGCTCGGCACCCGCAGGACTGATGGTTGCCAATTCGATAGCGCTCAGTCCGGAGACGTCCCGTGGAGTCAGCTGTGCTCGGTCGGGGTCAATCTCGCGCGAGCTGTCCAGACCGACGGTGACGTGCAGAACAGTCCCCTGCGCGAAGGTTGATTGCGACCCCGCCGGCACCGCCGAGATCACGACATCATGGTCCACCCGCGGAACGATCAGCATGCCCGGGCTGTGCACGACCACCGACGGGTCGATCGAACCATCACGCCTGGCGACCAGCTCAGCACCGCCAGTGACACCCGCCACCGACATAGTTACAGCCAGAGGCCGTCGCGGTAGCTGAGCTGAGCTCGTTCCATCAAGTACAAAAGTCACCATCAGGTGTTGTCCTCTCGGTGGGTCAAAGAGAATCGAGAACGTTGGGTGTCGCGGGTCAGCAACCCACGCTCGCGGAGCCAATCTTTTCCGGCGGAACGGTATTCGAGAAAGAAGCGCTCAGCGGCCGGTGCCGTCAGGTCTTTGACAGAGATCCAGAGGGCGTCCCGCAAAGCCTCGACGCTGGTCGGTCCGCGATAGTCGCTGTTCTCCAGTCGACCGGCGATCACGCTATCCATCCACGAACCACCGGCACTCTCATCTGGCCGTGCAAACAACGCTGTCGGGGCAAGGTCAGACCCCATACGCGAGCGCATCGACTCGCCGGCTACCCAGGCGATATCGATGACCTCGCGAGCGATCAGGCGTTCCAGCCATTGCACCAGCTGTGGCTGGAGCGGTTGTAGACGCAGCGCCAGCTGCTGCTTCGCGACTGTCTCCCCGCTTGCCCAGGGGCGCGATCGGGACTGCGCGGCGACAAACAGGGCACCGAGCGGAACACACAAATCTTCGTCGAGGTGGCCATACACTTCGGGTTCGAGTTCTTCAACCAGGCGTTTCACCTCGGAATCCATGAGTGTTAGTGCCCAATGTTTTTCGAAGTCCGTCCACGTCGATGCAGCTCGAACACGTGCGCCGGCGACAACCAACGCCGACAGCTCATCCATCGGCACGGGTTCGCGCAGCGGATAGTGACAGACGTAATCCAAAACCCGGTTGAGCGCCGCCGATGGTGGCGAGTAGAAGACATGCTGGAAGGCAGTTGACGGTGTGATCCGGAGGCGCGATTGAGCGATGAGGCGGTCCAACTGCTCAACGTTCATGGTGTAGTGCCGCGTCAGTCGTTCGACCTCGACGACGGGTTCTTCGTCGGACGACGCTTGGAGGGCGTGAACCGCGGTCACACCGAGATGAGCCAGGTCGGACCTGCGCGCTCGGGGTATGTCGGTGACCTCGGGGCTCTCCAGCAGTGCCGTGATGTACAGCGGGAGAAGGCCTCGATTCGGAACCCCGAAAGCCGGCGCTTCCGCTGCTCCTTGGACATCAAGATTGCCTTGATCGCCAAAAATCCACAGCCAGACAGCAAGATCCAGGCCTTCCGGTGCGCGGATCTCGGAGGCGAGAACCGGCAGCAGGACAGCGGCCAGTGTCTCCTTCGATATGTTCTGAACAGTAGAGATGAACGCGTGGACACGCGGCCGGTCGCGTAGGAAGTCGATCTTCGCCATTTCGATTATGTCCGCCAGACGCAACAACACCTCGTCCAGTTCGGGTCCCCGACGCGCCAGTCGCATAAGAAGCTCACCTGCACGCAGCACGGTGAGAACAAGATGCTCCGAATCGGAATGCGGTGGCGCCGACGCCGTACGCTGTATCTCCTGCATCCAGGACTCGAGCGCACCCGTGAGACGATCGATCTCAACGTTGTGCCAATGCGGCACCAGGTCCAACTGGATGTCAGGTGACGCGATCCAGGCACCGTCGCGGAGGGCACAGATCACCAGTCGCTCTGCGGCACGTGACTGACTGCCTCCCGAGTACCGGATCCTGGACAGCCGACGCAACGCGTCATCGGGAGTCTGGGGGGCATTGGCGACGTAGAGATCGTCGACGAGCTCGAGAAGGCGTTCGGAGCTCCCCAGGTGCGCGGGATGATCGTCCGTGGCTGCTTGCGCCGACTCGAGTTCGATATCCCCGAGCTGCAGTGTGCGGGCCGCGATGGCCAGCGGCCACACCGGCGACAACTCCCGGTCACCGACCTCGCGAGCGATGTCGTCCTGCAGCTCGATCACCCGACTCGCGATGCGCGCATCGACGAGGGCGGCCTGCGCCAGCAACGACCACGGCGACACCGCCACCGGGAACATCGACTTGGCCAATGCATGACCCGCACCGCCGAGCGCACCGAGCTGAGGATCTTCCTCTGCGTCGATCACAATCCAGTCCGCAGCGGGCAGTTCGGCATACTCGCGCGGGACGCAGATCAGGTGCACTCGCCTCTTGGCATCAGCCAACGCCAGATCGGGTTTGTCGTAGGTGCTCCAGGAGAATCGTCGAGCCGTTCCCGGGGACATGAAGTAGCTGACCGCACCGATCCATCGTGCTGCGTCAGCGGGGTCGGTCAGGAGGACAACTGAACGGCCGCCCGTCATCGCGTCATAGACAGCGTCCAGCAACACCTGGTACAGACCGAGGCGGTACACGTCCGGATCCAACAGAAAGTGCAGGGTGCTGTCGACAGTGATCACATCACCCGGCCGAAGCAGATGATCACCGGGCAACTCCGCGGCACGAACTTTTTGAGGTCCATACGGGCGCAACCAGTCCGGCGAATCCCACAGTTCAATCGGTCGCAATGCCGGCTGTGAAGAGAACGCATCGTCGAATACGACGTGCGCGAACACATTTCCGGGTCTACCCGATCCGTCCGTGCCTGCGTCCACGGTGTGCCAATAGGCACCCACGCCCGGACATATCGAGTCGTAAGCAAGCCGCGCGGGACGGCCCTCTATGTCTGCGGGTGTCGGGTACTGCGGTAGGAGCGGATCAACGTCGAACTTGGTCACAATCCGCGAGGTCAGGGCATCCACCTCCGACCTGGTCAGATCGCCGACCTGATCCTTGACCTGCCAGCCACCACCGGATCCGGAACCGTCGTCGAACGAGGTGTAGATCAGCTGCCCGTATCGCCCGACCGCGGGTGCGCCGGCCGGTTCTCTCTCTCCGAACACACCGGCCGTCACAACTGCGGGCCGACTGGTGGCTCAAGCCTCAGCGAGTCGAGCGGCGGATCAGCCAACGCGATTCTGCGCACTGGGAAGGCATTAGCGTCGTCCACTAAGGTTTGGACTGCGCCCGTGTCAGCAAATAGTCGGACGAACCCAGAGTCCATTGGCAGCCGAGCACGCCAACCAGTGTCCGCGTGACCCTTCACAAGTCGGTCCACAACGATCTGCCAAGCGACGTGCTGCGTGTGCGGCGCAATCAGCTTGACGGTCTGACCGTCATGGGGACCGAGGGGAAAGCGTTCGGGGTTGTGCACCAGAACAAATGGTGGTGGGGTGTCCAGATCGACGGCGGTCGCAAAATTGACGGCGACAACGCGGCCCTCCGCGCCCTCATGCACCGTTGGTAACGAGTAGCGAACGCGGGTCAGGCCAGGGTACGAAATACCAATGTGCTCCCCGCGTATCTGCTCTCCGCCTGAATACGCGACCGGCACGAGGTAGACCATGCAGCCGGCGGGCAGCTCCCGGCTAAAAGTGAGACCGCCGTCTCGCCGGTGCTGGCGTAGATGAATCTCTTCGTCAGGGCGTCCTGCAATCGCCTGCTCGGCGGGTAATGATCGAGGTGCAACCCAGGCCAGTACGCTCGCTGCTGCCGCCGGCCACCCGAACGAGACGATCTGTGCATCAAATCGCTCGATGATCCGCGCATCTGTGACCGCCGCGACCGGACGCGTCTGGACCTTGACGGCACCGATTTTTGCCTTGTTACCGAAGATCGTCACCGGGGTGAAATACGTTCGGTCCCAGCTGCTGGGCCATGGCACACCGGCCATCCGAGAAGACGCAGCATCTGCAGCCACCACCGGGTGTTTCAGCTGCGCGGTCTCGTCGAGGCCCTGCAGCGACAGCGCATCCACCTGCATCTCCGACCCCTCGAGATCGGCAGGCGGAGCGGTGTGGCTTCGATAGATCGACACCCGCCCGGTCGGCGGCGTGGACCACCGAAGCTCGAACTCGCCGGCGCGTTCAGTGCTCATCGTTATCTGCACGTCGAGTACCGGTTTGAGTACGACCGACACCTGAATCTCTTTTTGCACCGAGTTGGCAAGTCGGACAGTGCTACCGACCGTTACTTCCGCCATCGCGCGGTACAAGTACGTCTCACCGCGCGACACCTCGGCGTCGACGAAGCCCGTCAGGTTGGGTTCGCTGGTCAAGATCTCGTGGCGCGGATCATTGATACCTCGGGAACCACCGCTGAGCGGGACGCGGTACACCCGCACCGAACGCGTTCCGGGGAAGACATTCCACTGCGCGATGACCCGGCCTTCGTCTTCGGTGAGTTTGAAGTCCTCGACCGGACTGACCACCTCGCCGGCAGCGACCAAGACGGGTTGCTGGTAGCGGGCTGCTCGCTCATCGACACCGACATGGCACCAGACCTGGTAGGTACGAACGGCGGACGTCAAGAACCGAGGATCTTCGTACTCGACACTGGTGGTCGCGAGCAGTAGCTCTCCCGCCTCAGGCTTGTGTGGAAAGACGTCCTCGTTGGCAACAACCCGGTAGATGACCGCGTCTTCCGGCGAGGTGAGGTACGGCTCCCACGTCAGACGGTGGCCACCGGGACCGCGCGTAATGGTCACCGCGCCCGGTTCGATCGGGTTCTCGCCGTACTCGTATTCGCAGAAGTCAGCATGGGTGAGACCCAGCCCCTGATCGGGGGGCGTCTCGGCCTGCTCGTTTATGACGGCCGGCTCGGGTGATGCCGACACAGCATCGGCACGGGCGGGATTCACGGGCTCACTCGGCTGCGTTGCAGGTGTCGCCTCGTTGTTCGCTGTCGGGCTTGCAGGCGATGTCTCCGATGGGAAGAACTTCGCCAGGACTCCCGCGATCTCCGCTGCCATCTGCGAATCTGCTCCCGGCAACTGCTTACGGATCTGCTCCTGCGAGATGAATTTTCGCTGGACCAATGTCCGCAGCGTGGCATCTTTGATGGCGCCTGCCGCTTCGACGCCGTCAGCGATCCTGCGGGAGCGCCAATCCATCAGCGCAGCAACAGGGTCAGGTTCGGGTGTCGGGGGCTGCGCAGGCTCTTCGTCCGGTGTCCGCGACGGACGTCGAAGCGAGCCGGCGGACCGACTGGACACGCTTTCGCGCCCCCGGCTGTGCCTCGCCGGGGCCGCAATCTCAGCGGGCGTCAACAGTTCCTGCGGCAAGTTCTGAACGACCGCAAACGGATCGAGCCCGAACTTGACCTGATGCAGGATGTACTCGATCGTTGCCTTCCACGCCAGGGTAGGCCCTTCAGTGGCTGCACCCACGACGTCTGGATTCGCCGCTATCGTTGTCAACTCATCGGACGAGGGCACGTCGTGTCCGGCGGCACTGGCCGCGGCGACCCACTCGAACAGCGCGGCTTCGCGCTTCTCCTGTTTTGTGTTAGCCATCAGAATCCGAGCCCATCACCCATTGTCGGCGGAGCAAACCGCTGATTCTCGGTCCGCGGTTCGACCTGCGCCCTGTGTTCCGAAGGCATCTCGGGTACTTGCTCATTCCACCCGAAGTCCGCACGAGGGTGAGCATCCAGCGTAAGGTTGTCGATCGACAGCGCACCCGACAGCTGCGTTGCGGCACAGACGATTCCAATGCCATTGCGGGCTGACGTCCTGATGTCTTCCTTGACCTCGGCGGCGCCAGAAGTCGTCGCCAGATCGGTCAGTATCTTTCGGTCGAAGTTTCCGGTCGGCGGGGTCTGCCGGTCTATCTGACACAGGAAATCGGCGATGTTGACCGAGCGACCCGAACCCACAGCTGGGATATCGACGGTTCCGACCAGTCGTTGCACCAACTCTGCTTTAGGTCCCATGAGATTGTTGCGTGCCCGATTCCAGACGAGGTCGGCACCGGTAGAAGTGATGGTCCCGTTGAACAGAGCGGACGACCAGCGATCCAAGGGTGACCCCGACCCCTGGCCTGGCGCCGTCCACAAACGACTGACCTCCGCATCGACATCTCTTTCGGCGCGTCCCGCGGCAGGTGCCGCGTTGTCGACGAGCCCTTCCCACGATTCGGTCAACCACCCGAGCCCGAAGAGATCTTGGCGCACGTACTCGGCAGTGGTGGAAACCTGCTCTGCCACTGGACGGGCAGAGCCCACCGCCACCGACATCGGTAGACCCCATGCGACCCGTGGGTCGGCCTTGCTGTTTGCCAGATCGGGACCCAGCGGCTGCGCTAGGAAGGTTCCCAACGCCCTGCTCCATGACAGGTACTGGCTGTAGGCCTGAGACAGCCGTTCCAGATCACGGAGCCCGGTGCGGAGGTTCTGCCGATCGACCTCTTGCTGCGAGACGACAGACTTGCGTCTGTTCAGTTGCTGGAAGAGGTCTCGTTGACTCCGGATAAATGAAATCGCGCCGACGACTACCGCCACGACGAGGATGACAACGAAGATCGCTGCGGCCAGCCACCAGTCAACGGACCCGCGTATGACCAGCCAGACGAGCAACGCTGCCACCAGAACGAACAGCAGCGCAGCAAATTGAATGACTCGTGCGAGTTTTCCATGCTTGTTGGTGGGTTGAGGTGGCGGTGCCTGCGCGTCTCGGAGCCGTTGCAAGAGGTTTTGCACTTCGCCGAACGTGGAGACGAAACTGTCCGCGAGCCGTCGGCCGACCTGAACGCCGAAGCTACCGGAGGTTTCCCGGTGCCAGTTGTCCAGGTCGGAGGCGGCGCGCCGTGCCTCCAGACCAAGGTTCGCTTTCTGCTCCTCCTCAGACAACTTCTGGCGTAGCTGCAGGATGCCCAGTGCATCCGTCGCGTCGACACCGTCGACACCGATGGTTGCCCCCACGATTCCGGAGAGCCTAGTGAAGCGCTGCGCTGGGCCAGGAACCACGTCAGCCGATCGGCTGATGATGCCCCGGTTCGCACCGACCTGCACGGGCGCGAGATCTGCTGAACGAGCTCCGCCATCGGCGAGTGTCAGAGCAGCACGCGCGTAGTCCTGCCACAGGTTCGACAGATCTGCGGAGGCGTTGTGGGTTCGCCCCTCAGATGGATCGGCCAGCACGCTGCTCAATTGTCCGGAGGCTGAGCCGATCTCGCTCCAATCGGCGATACCGCCTTCCGGTGTCCGTCCGCGGGCCACCACGTCGTACGCCGATGGTGCAGCGCCGAAGATGGTCCTGTGCACGGTCGAAGCAATGCCGGTGGAGATCCCGTCGACGAGCTGGTTGTACCAAGCCGACGGGGCATTGCGCAGCGCTGCACCCATGAAGGAGAAGAACATCTTGATGGCGGCCCACACGCCGATCTCGGACGAGGCCTCCGCCTCGTAGGGCATCCGCGGACCATGGAGCACCGACGAGAACTTGTGCCACAGGCTATCCGACATCGTCCGCGCGGCCAGCGCCACATCTTGGATATAGACGACTGTCGAACGTTGGTCGCTCGGCAAGGGCAACGAGCCGTTCTGAGCCAGCACCTGTGCACGCAACGAATCCTCGGCAGCGGAGGTGTCGAGCTTGCGGTAGAACGAGCGTGCGAGTCTGATCACTTGGCCCGGAAGCACCGGAGAGTTGTCGAGCGGCCGGTGGTCGAGCCCTGTCCACAGCCCAAGAAGAGAGGCCACCGCCGGCGCACAGTGCCGCCCGATTTCCACGGGATCAGTGGACGGGTCGAGCTGGATGTGGCCCATGCCCGGGCCCTGCGCGTCTTCAGGCGCGATGAGGATGTTATGCCAGCCATCCAGTACCTCCGGCGACTGAGCAGCTATCGTTCCGGGCCGCGCGATCAGGCAACGAACCCGAACGATTCGAGCACCCCCGGACGTCGACGCGAGGAGATCGGAGATGCGTCGTTCTTGACCAGATGACGCGGCTACCGGACCACCGACGAGCGGCACCAGGACACAGATCCGCAGCAGATCGATGCGCTGAGTCGAGAGCACCTGCTGCACGGTGGTGTCGTAGGCGCGCCCCTCGTGGATCGTCAGGGCGGCATCGGTTGTCGCCGATTCCGCCACCCAGACAAAGGGATCGACCAACGCTGCCGCCGACAAATCCGACAGCGCGCTGAGCACTCCGTCCGCAGTGCCATGCGGCGCGATGAAAACGGTTACTGCAGCCATCTCAGATCGTCCCTCCCTTGGGAACCTCAAACGACTTCGCCGCGCCCGAAGGAGCGATGGGTTGTCCCGGTGCCACGGACTCCGGTCGCTTGGCCTGGTCGGCGCACCCATCGATCATGTCGATGATCCGGGTCGTGGCCCAGTACACGTCCGACGCCAGGTCGCGGAAGATCGGCGTACTCGATGCTTGTTCGCGGACAGTGATCACCGAGAACACACCACCGCCGTCAGCGGGCGGCAGTCCGACCTCGGGCCGGGCCCCCGGCGGCAAGTAGTGCGTCCCGGCGAAGTCGCGGCTGTTCTGGAGATACGCCCGCAGCTTCTCCGCGCGTTCGTCGATCGACACGCCGGGTCCCGAGTCCTCGACTGCTGACGCCAAACCTGTCCCGGTGTCGCCGCTTCGGAGCCATCGCGTCAGGTGCGTCCGGGCGGTCAGCCCGTGCACGCCCGACACCTCATCCTCGGGTGACGCATCGTAGATGCGACGGAGGGCGCGGTACGGCAGCATGGACGACATCACCGGCGGCTCGTGAGACTGCGCCATCGCGAGCAGTATCGACTCGAGAACCGCAGGCATCCAGTCGTACGCGGCGGTGAACTGCGAGGGCGGGGTCAGCAATGGGTTGGGGAAATCACGCCACGTGCTGGTCTCGCCGTCCCAGACGCGTGCTGCCTCGACGTACGGTTCCGGCGGCACGGAGATCTGTCCGATCGCCCGGCCGAGGGTCCAGCCTGCGACCATCGCGCGACGCTCATTCGGGTGCATCGGCAGCGACGCGGCCAACGGTCGCGACCGTCGCATGCGCCAGAAAGCCTGGCGCTGAGAGGGAGACGCACCGAGCCACTGTCGCGCTGCCGGCTCGAGAACCGAGTTGAACGCCAGTGGCGAGTAGTTCGGGTACGACCCGAAGATGTCGACGCGCTTGATCTTCGACTCGTCCGTGAGTGCGCGAGCCAGAACATCTTTGGTCTTGTTGTCGATGCGCGAGTACTCGTTCAAGGCCGATGCCAACTCGTCCGCCACCCGCAAGCCCTTGAAAGGAACGGCAGAGAACTTGAAGCGGTAGCTCATCTGCTGGGTGTTATGGATCGCCTGCATGGCCTGCTCGTTGACGCTGGCCAGCGGACGAGCGAGGTTGATCGCCTCACCGAACTTGGCGACGATGTCGTGGTGGCGGCGAGCCAGCTCGGACTCAGGCTCACCGACGCCGGTCAGATACTCCCGCAGCGAGACCCGGCAGAAGCGATCGAACGACTCCCCCGTCCGCGCCACGAACTTTCGCGAACGTTCGAGCAATTCAGCGGGCCGCACATGTACGTCGAATCGCGCAGGCGCGGAGATTCTTGACTCACCGCTCGCGGGGTCGGTCACAAAAGCCCGCGACTTCCATTCGGCGGTCCGCTCCACCACCGGCTGATCTTCTGCCGGCGCGTGGCTTCCGTCGTTGGTCACCCAGTAACCGGTGATTGCGTGGGTGGTCGCCCGGGCCACCGCTTCACCAAACTGCCGAACTCCAGCGTTGGAGGCACCGACCGCCAATGGCAGGTCGACCTCGTAGCGCTGTTTGAAGTCGGCGGAACTGGTCAGCATCACTTCGTTGTTGGCTTCGGAGAATCGATCTGAGACCCAGGCGTCGGAGTCGGACGGCCATGCCGCGTACTCGTCGGTCTGCAGACGTGCCAAACCGACATCGCGGATGGGCTCACCCGCTGCGGTGCGTAGCAGGGTGTGCGACTCGTTGAGCGCGTCGATCAGCGGGTCGAAGACCTCGCTCACCATGGCTCCTGCCGCGGTGCTCACTATGTTCGACAGCGATGCGTAGATCTGGCGTTCGATGGTTCGCTGACTGCCCTCGAGTACGCGGGCGAGGATCTCCGAGGTGCTCGTCAGGTTTCCGCGCAAACCGTTGAGGGTGCTGGTCACCTCATCGGGCAGGTCGGTCACATCGGACGGACCATACTTCGCGAGATCCTGGGCGCTCGGAAGCACCACGTTCTGCATGTACTGCGAGACCCGCTTCACCAGTGCCGTGGCATACGGAAGGCCGAGCTGCGCAATGGCTCTCGTGGTCACGCCCTCGAGTCGCTGCGCGAAGGTGACGTGCCAGCGGTAACTCCAGGAGTAAGCCTGCTCGTGGCTTCCGTCCAGCAACGCCTGCCGACGGTCCGAGAGTGCGTGGTGCACACTCGAGACCCAATGTCCGGCGTTCGCCCCGTCACGCTCGTCGATGTATCCGCGCAGGTTGGTGTTGACAACCTGCGCCGACATCCCCATCACGTCCTGACGAGGCAGGACGGTCTGGGTCACCCACTGCCCGACAACAGCTTCACCGGCAGTGACCGGCAGCTGGAGTTCAGCGCAGATGTTCGGCCACTGACTGTCCAGGATGGAGGCTGCCTGCTCGTCGTCGGACGCAGGGTTGCCTGGCTGGAGGTGTCCGCGCAAAAGGCGTTCAGCACTGCTGCGGGCCAGGCGTTGCGCCGAGTACTCCGCGTAACGGTCCCGGCCCATGCTGAGGCTGGCGAACCCGAACGAGCCCCACGGCAGGTTGTCCCACTGGCCGTTGCCCCAGCCGATGAACTCACGAGTGCCGGCGGTGCCGCCGCCGTTCGACAGGTCCCATTCGACGAACTGTTGGGTCGCCGACTTACTCATCATGAGCGCCGACAGTCCGCGGCCGAGACCGCGGTATACGGCTTCGGGCGATCCGTCGCCGAACAGCGTGCGCTCAGCGCCGACGTAGCGACCGACCGGGAACACTCGGGCGAACGGAATCAGTTCGCCTTCACCGTTTTGCTGGCCGAGGGCGCGAAGGATGGAGACGTCGTGTTCGCGGGCGGCTCCGGTCTGGCTGGCAACGATCTCGCCGAGCATCGCCAAGGCGTTGGCGCGCACACCGGTGATCGCTGAGGAGTCGAGGCTGTCGAAGATGTCCGGAGCAACCATGAAGACACCCATGAGCCGCGGGTCGACACCCGGGATCAGCGTCAGGATGCGGCAGATGTCGAGAGCCATCGAGGCACCGGCGCCGCCGGCCATCGAAGACACCACCAGCACCACGGGGCTCTCGCCGGCGTCATATTTGCCCGATCCCGGGATGTCCAGTCGGCGCATCTCGCTTTCGGTCTCGACCCGGAAGAGGCGATCCCAGCTGTGCTGCAGCTCTTCCCGCACCTTGGCGACCCGGCTCAGCGTGATCATGCGACCCAACGCGCGGTACTGACCGGCGCCGGTGCTCAGCGGGGTGTGCACCGAGCTCGGCTCGCGCGGAGCCCAGGTGGCGAGACTGTCCAGCGAGCCGCCGGAAGCCAAGCGCTGAGAGATGGCGTTGTCCAACACCTTGTAGCTGTCGCTCTGGGGCCCGGTGCCGACGTAGGCACCACCCTGATCGCGTACGTTTCCGAGCCCATCAGGTCCGGGGGACGGCGCGGTCGGCACATCGAGGTGCACGAACTGCCAACCGGCCGGGATCTGTGTGACGCCGTGAGCAGCCAGGTCCGAACGCAGCTGGTCCATCATGTACGCCAGCGTTGCGCCTCCTGAGCCACCGCAGCCGACAACCAGAAATCTCCTCATACTCTTCTAGCCCTTCATAGCGTTGTTGTCGGCTTCAGCGACTGAATGGATCGAATGGTTCGTCCGGAGGCCTGGGGGTGTTCCCCGGTGGCGGTCCGGACCTTGGTGGTGGCGTCTGCGGCGGTCCCGATCGCGGCTGCCCACCGAACGGATCGCCTGCTTGCGGCCGGTTCGATGATCCGAACGGGTCACCGGACTGCTGCGGACCGGGAGCGGGCCCCGAGCCACCGAACGGATTGAAAGACTGTGGCTGGGCCGGTGGCTGACCACTCGAACCGGCCGGCGCCTCCACACTGGCCCGCGACCGCAGCTCCTCGAGGGTGCGAGGCAGGTGCCGCATCATGTCCTCGACAAGAGAGTTCACCTGTTGCGGACCGGCATCGCCGCCGGCGAGCAGGACAACCGTCGCTCTGTCTGCCGGCCCCGCGGGGTCGTGCAGGACGAACCAGCTGTTGTGGATGGCAAGAGGCAGCCGAGCGTCCGGGGTCTTGCCATGCATCGCGGGAGACTTGCTGCCCGCACCCGAACGTCCCGCAGCCTTGGCGACCACGAATCCGGCGCCGAGCGGCGACAAGCCGGTACGGGTGCGCAGTTCGATGCCGCCCAGGTCCAGGCGCCGCGCAGGTTTGTCCAGGCCTCGGACCAGCTCTACCAGGTCACGGTCTCTGATCGCGAACGGTTGACCGTCCCGCAAGACGGACCCACCGTTGACAGTCACCGGGATCTGCTGTGCACGAAGCGCTCTGGCCGGTATCCGTGCGGTGAACCACTTCGCCAGATAGAGCAGCAGGAGCGGTACGCCAGGTCCCAGGATGAGCGCCACGATGAGAGCGATCAGGAAGTTGCTGGTGTTCAGCGGCTTCTGCAGGTCAGCGGTGAACGGAACCTGCACCGCTACGGCCCGATCGGCCTCGTCCGGCGGGGACACCATCACCTGGACGGTTCCGTTGACGACACCGTTGGCCTCATTGGGTACGTCGAGGGTCAGCGGCAGCTTGGCCTCTTGCCCTTCCTTCAGCTGCACGCAGTTTTCCGCAGAGGTTGCCGACGAGGTGACAGACAGTCCGTCAACGCCATCAGGAGCGGCTACGACTTGAGCGCCCGGCTCTTGCGGAAGCCAGACGCAGCCGGGGCCGGTCACCGTCAGAGATGTGTCGAAGCTGCCGGAACCCTCGACGGTTCCGAAATCGATCTTCGAACCGAGGGACGGGAAGCCCACCGGCGGATCGATGGTCACGGGGATGTCCACCGACCGGGGAGTCAGGGCCGTTCCCGGCACGCGTCTTCCGTTGGTCGCGGTGGCGTCGGCGGTGGTGATGGCCAGCGACAGCCGCATGATTGCGCCGCCCGGCGGCACTCCCTCGAGATCCATGGTCACTGGATCGCCGATCGAGTCCTTGGGGACGTCGGACACGATCGGGTAGCTCTTGCCGTCCTTGTCGACAAGCGTCGCCGAGTAGGTGGCCTTACCGAGCAGATCCTCGGGGTCGACCGGGGCGTTCTGACCATCGACAATGCTGAACGTCACCGGCACATCGATATCGTCGCTGTGGAGCCGAGTGTTGGGATCGCGATCCCAAGCGGGGAACAGGTTGCCCGAGATGTGAATGTTCGACTTGCTGCGAGCCCCGGATGCACCGTTCGGGTCAACGAACGCCAGTGCCCACACGCCTTGCCATTGCGGTGCCTGCACGTTGCTCATCTCAAACGACACCGTCTTCGGCGACGGCCAGCTGTAGTCGATGGTGACCCCGCCCAGGTCGCCGGTTCCGCCGCTGCGGTTGTCCAGAGGCAGAAGACTGCCGTTCGGCGAGACGAGGGTGGGTACGAGATCGGTGCCGTCGGCAGTGGCCAGAACGTTGACGTTCCCGACTGAGCGGTCGAGGACGAACCGGTGTTTACCCTCTTCGCACACCACTCGCGCACAAACGATTGCTTCTGATTCCAGCGGCGCCTGGCCGGGTGTGCTGAATGCATCAAACGCGAACAGCAGGTCGTCGATGTCTTGAGCCAGGTAGAAGTCACCTGGAATGGGTGCGGTCAGATCGCCGCACGCGTTGGGCGACGGGACGCCGGTGGCAATGGACCTCATCAAGTCGAAGTCCGCTGCCGATGACCCTTCGGGGGCAAGGCCGATACCGAAGGTCACGATTCCCGACGACCGGAGCTGGTCAGCCAGCCCACCGGATCGGCAGATGCTCTCCGTCGCGGCCGCAACGCCCTGGTCAACGCCTGCTTGATTGCTGAAGTCGACCCCAGGCGCGTAGGGCTTGTCCACCCCACCGCGCGGGCTGAAGTCCAGCTTGCCGTCGGAGAACCAGGCGACTGCGCGGCACTCTTGGCCACCGGTCTCGCCGGACGGCTCTGAGAACTGCGACCGTGCGCCGTCCAACGCGAGCCAGTAGTCGGTGTCCAAACCACCGTTGCGGGTGCGGAAGCCGTCGAGGCTCGTCTCCACGTTCGGCAGCGACGACTCATCGAGAGTCGTCCAGCCGAGCACGTTGCGATACTGGTCAGAGAACCCGGATACCGCGACCTCGACCTGAACACCTGAATCCTCTGCGAATCGCGCCAGCTGCTCGGTCAGATACTTGGCTGCCGTCACGCGGGCGGCGTCGGGATCTGAGGTCTGCAGGCTCGCCGACTCGTCGATCATCAGCAGGATCTGACCCGATCGCTGGGCAGCCAGACAGGCGCCAAACCGGTTGGCACCGTCACCGTCGTCTGCGCCGGCAGGAGGGGCCAGAGCCACCGTCAGTGCAGCGATGCAGAAGAACAGACCCAGTACACCCCCAAGCCGACCCACGATCCCGCTCACAGACGTCCCACCCAGAATGCGAAGCCCAAGGCGCCGACGACGATTCCGATGATCGAAATCGCGATGACCACCCCGTACGTCAACTTAGTCCAGCCAGGGCTGGTGTAGATCGGAGCAGAGCGACGCTTGGTGTCGGCGAGTGTGAACGCGGCCAGGATGCCGATGGCAATCGGCCCAGACAGCGTCCAACCCACAATCGACAGCCAACCGGATCGCCCGATGATGCCCACGACTAGGCCCACCAGCGCTACCGCGCCCGCAGCAAAGAGCAGACCGGCGGGCGGCCCGGCGACCTCTAATGTTCCGGGACGCGACGACCCTTGACCGAACGGTGTTTGCGGTGCGTGACGAGAGGCTCCGGGGCCGGAACTCGGACCAGGCGTACCGCCTGATCCGAAAGGGTCGAATGGTGCGGCCACAATGCCTCTTTCACGTGCTGGTATGAACGTCAACTCCTGTGAATGCAGGATATTAACCACTGGAAACCACTTGATTATGTCTCAAATTCTTCGCTCAAGAGTCCTGTCCGAAAGAGCCAAAATCGGAGACAACCTTCCTATGTTTTCAGGTGAGGTGCCCCTGTGTCCGTAGTTCGAACGAACGACACTGACTCCGCAAGCCTCGCAACGCATTCAAACATTTCGGTCCGACACGCGCCTGCCTGCTCTTCGTCCCCGCTCCGTCAGCCGACGTTCACGCCGAAGTCGCGTGCGATACCGGCGAGTCCGGAGGCGTAACCCTGTCCGATCGCCCGAAACTTCCATTCATCGTCGCGGCGGTAGATCTCGCCGAAAACCATGGCAGTTTCGGTCGACGCATCTTCACTGAGGTCAAATCGGGCCAGCTCACGGCCGTCTGCGCGATCGATCACCCGGATGAAGGCGTTGAGCACCTGGCCGAAGTTCTGGCCCAGGTTGTCGGCGTCGTAGATGGTGACGGGGAACTGGATCGATTGCACCTCGGGAGTCAGGGCACGCAGGTCGATGTTGATCAGTTCGTCGTCACCGTCGCCTTCGCCGGTCCGGTTGTCGCCGGTGTGCTCGATCGCGCCGTCGGGCGAGCGCAGGTTGTTGTAAAACACGAAGAACGAGTCGTTGAGGACTTTACGGTTCGAGTCAACTGCAATGGCACTGGCATCGAGGTCGAAGTCGACGCCGGACGTTTCTCTGACGTCCCAGCCGAGCCCGACACTGACCGCTGTCAGGTTCGGAGCTTGCTTGCTCAGAGATACGTTTCCGCCTTTGCCCAGGCTCACCGACATGTTCTTCCTCCGCTCGTACAGGTGAATGCTCGACGACGGACGTGGAGTGGCACCGACGTTCCAATCGCTTGCGCATGACATTAGCGGGCTTATGTGACAGCCACCCGGAATTTCGGGTCAATTGACCCACAGTGCTATAACTATGTAAGAATTTGGTCCTGCGGGGGAACCATGCTGCTAGCAAACGGTTTTCACTTCGAAAGGCACCGCAATGTCCGACCCCTTCCAGATGCCATCGAGCTGGGATCGGCCGTCCAGCGGCTCGCCTTACCCTCAGCCGCCGAGGAAGAAGCGGTGGCCGTGGATTGCGGGCAGCGCGGCGCTGCTGGTGGCTGTGGTCGCGGTGTTCGCTGTTGCCGGGTCCCAAAGCGAGGACTCCACAAAAGCCGCCGCGAAAAGCTCGACATCCGCTATGACCACGCCGCCTACAACCACTGCCACCTCCGAGTCGGCAGCCAAGGCACCCGCCCCTCTCGCTTCCGTTGACACCGCAGTCGCCGCGAACGCAGCGCTCGCGAAACTCAACACACTCGCCGTCAAGGGCCGAGCACCGAAAACCGGTTATGACCGGGCAATGTTCGGCGAGACCTGGACCGACGACGTCAACGTGGAGAGCGGCCACAACGGCTGCGACACCCGCAACGACATTCTGCGGCGCGATCTGGTCAACTCCACCATCAAGCCAGGCTCGAACGGGTGCACCGTGGATGCCGGCACCCTCAACGACCCGTACACGAAGACATCAATTGCTTTCGTCCGCGGAGAGGGAACATCAGAGAAGGCTCAGATCGATCACGTTGTGGCACTGTCCAACGCCTGGCAGACCGGTGCTCAACAGTTGACTCCTGAGAAGCGGGCTGACCTCGCAAACGATCCGCGCAATCTGCAGGCGACAGATGGGCCGACCAATCAGCAAAAAGGCGACGGTGATGCCGCAACGTGGTTGCCTCCCAACAAGACCTATCGATGCAGCTACGTGGGACACCAGGTCGACGTGAAGGCCGCCTACGGCCTGTGGGTGACGCAGCCGGAGAAGGAAGCGATCACCCGGGTTCTGACCGGCTGTGGGGCGGTCGCGCCAGTTACCACCACAACCACGACCGCGACCCCTGAACCCGTCCAAACCCGAGCTCCCGCCGTGCCCCGCACATCGACTCCCGTGTACACACCTCCGCCTCCGACCCTGGAATACACACCGCCTCCCCCACCGCCGCCGGTGGTGGACGTCCCGGCATCCGTCTACTATCCCAACTGCGCAGCTGCGAAAGCTGCAGGCGCAGCGCCGATTTCCGCAGGAGAGCCGGGGTACCGACCGGGACTAGATGGCGACGGGGATGGTATAGCGTGCGATAAATCCTAGGCCGGCCTGTGTCGGCGGGAATACCTAGAGGTCGCCAACCATAGGAACAGTCGCAGCTCACGTCGTGACGCGTCGTCGATCGCTAAGCAATCCTCGCAATTGCCGCTTGCTTCACGGCCTTGAACTCTTCTGCGTCGATGATTCCGTGTGCGTGAAGATCGGCAAGTTCTTGAAATTTCGAGGTCAGACCAGGAAATGTCATCCATACGACCTACACCGCGACCGAGATGACTACCCGCCTCAAACCTGACCGGGTGGCGCGCCCAACGGGGGTTCCACCATTGCCCGCATAAGATGCCAACATGCTCAGGATGGGATCGATCTAATGGCTCTTGGTGTTCTCTCGCGGGATGCAATCGAGCGAGCGATCGCTGAGTACGACGAGCTTGGTCGAGACGCGTTCCTCAGCAAACACGGGTTCGGTCGCGCTACGGCCTACGCCCTTGTGGTCGACGGGCGGGAGTACGACCCGAAGGCGATCGCAGGAGTCGCGTACGGCCTCGACCACCCAGACGAGGGCACCCTGAAGAACACCGAGTTTAACGGGGGCGTTCAGCTTCGCAGCGCGTACCAACCTGCTGGGTTCGACGTCGTACTGCGCACCACAGAGGGCGAATCGGTTCTCCAGAACCTTCTCGAGAGTTTTATGGCTGAGTACGGCGACGCAAAGCTCGAGAAGTTCGGCGGGTCGCATCCAGTCGTCGCGACGCTCCGCTCGCTCGAGCAGCACATCGCACAAAGCGGGCCGCTTTCGGCCCGCCCCAACGTCAAAGTGAAATACTCGGCCGGGCAAGGTAACTGGGCCGCAGCCCCCTGGATCGCCTTGCTGGACGGGCGCATCACCTCGTCGACGCAAAGTGGTGTGTATCCGGTACTACTCTTTCGAGAGGACATGTCCGGTATCTATGTGACTGTGGCGCAGGGTACTCAAGAGCTTAAGAAGTCCGGGAAAGACCACATGCTGAAGGAACTAGCTGCGACAGCCACCCGGGTGAGAGCGCTGGCCACGAATGAGCTAACCGACCGTTCCTTTGCATTCGATGACTCGATCTACCTCGGCGAGGGAACTCTTGCTCGCGACTACGCCGCCAGCACCATTGTTCATAAGTTTTACGAGCGGGGATCCGTGCCTGAAGATGCAGAGATTCTTCGCGACCTTGATGCCGTCCTCGAGTTGTCCGACAGCAATATTAAAGACTTGCGGCCACCCACCGTCGACCCCATCGATGTCTCCTCGCTTCAGGACATATTCACCGCATTTCGACTGGCAGTGGACTCATCCGGTCTCCGTGTACCCACCGGCCACGGTGATCCAGTCGTCGCTCTCCTTGCGGCGTTGGTGACTAAGCCCTTCGTGATTCTCGCAGGTATGTCTGGTAGCGGTAAGACACAGTTGGCATTACGGCTCGGTGAGTGGTTCGGATCCGGACCCGGTGGTCGGCGCTTTCTACCCGTAGCGGTCCGTCCAGACTGGACTGGTCCGGAAGCTCTGTTCGGCTACGAAGACGCCCTTCGCCCACCACTAGATGGCCGAGCAGCCTGGTTCGTTCCCGACACCCTACGGTTCCTGCTGGGTGCCGCCGAAGACCCCGACATGCCTCATCTCTTGCTGCTGGACGAAATGAACCTGGCGCACGTCGAAAGGTACTTCTCAGACTTCCTATCTGGTCTCGAATCCCGCGATGCCATCCTCCCTAACCTCACCCTCGGACCCGATGGTGAGTGGCGCCTCCGAGACCTGGATGACCGGCTTATTGCGCTGCCACGCAACGTCTTCGTGATCGGGACCGTAAACGTCGATGAAACCACATACCAGTTCTCCCCCAAGGTCCTAGACCGAGCGACGACATTCGAGATCCGCACAGAAACTGAAGATCTGGCCGATGACGTCGTGCGACCGAGCGCAATCCTTCCCGGCGAGGTCCCCCATCTTCGCGGACTAGTCGAGCTCGTCCTGGATGACACGTGGCAACGGCATAACAAATCAGGACCGCCGATCGCGACTGCACTACGCGACTTGCACGGGCGACTCACTGATACTGACGACGAATTCGGGCATCGAGTCTTCTACGAGAGCTTGCGATACGCCGCAGCTCTCGAGCAGCTGGGCCTCAACGGCCGCGATCGGGCCCTCGATCACATCGTTCTTCGCAAGATCCTGCCGAAGATTCACGGTTCTCGTCGCCGAGCTGAGCCAGTCTTGAAGGTATTGGCGGCCTTTGCGGTCGCACCGGACGGGAGTCGAGAATTCTCGTCCGTAGACCCAGCAACGGCTGCCCTGCCTCTCAGTGCGGCAAAACTTCGGCGCATGCTGCGCTCGGCTGAGATCAACCAGTTCGTCAGCTTTACGGACTAGCCGTGGATTCAGCAGTAGTCCAGCTAAGCGCCGCGGACGACATGCGCGGCGAGCTGGTCGTGTCACGTCTTCCGAGTTCACACGTCGGTCCCGAGCTGAGCGCTCGGGACGGATCCTTGATTGTCAGTGAGGCCGCCGTCTATCGATTCAAGATCGATGTCGCTGACGATGTAGAACGAGTCGAACCCGCAGAGCTGTTCGATAGCGACGACGCATCCAGGGTGAGTGGACGACTCGTCCCAGGTGAGTCCGTCGGCGTCGTCTCGGTCACCGTCACCACTGTTTCCGGGGCAGTACTGCGGGGGCGCTTCGATGTACGCAGCGCAAAGTTCTCCGACGAGCAGGCGTTTGGACGAATGCTGGCGGATCTGGCGGAACTCGCCGTAGAGGCGATGCATCAGGGATTTGCTCCGAGCTCCGGGCAGTTTGGCAGCGCAACAGGCGGGTCGCCCCGGTTGCTGTACCAGCAATTCGCTGTTCTTCAATCCTTGCTGGTGGGGTCAGATCTCGCATGGGCCATCGGCCACATCTTCGGCGACCCGCATCGGGCATGGGAATCGCACCTTGAACCACGCTCCCCGGGTCGACCGTTGCCCGGTTCTTCCCGGCTCGGGAGCCAGCTCGGGAGGCCCGGGCCCCGGGTCGCGACACCGCGGGGCCGGCTTCCCTCGATGCCTCGCACATTGCTTGTTGAGCGAACCGAGGAAACTGTGGACACCATCGCGAATCGGTTCGTCCGTTTCGTGCTCGAGCGCTGGCGAGCCATCGCGGCCGCGGTCGTCTTGCAGGCTGACGCACTTGGTGGTGCCGCAAAGAGACGCGGCGTGGAGCAGGCGCGAGAGGTCGTGACACTTCTCGACGAGTTCTTGACTGCACCCCTGTTCCGACAGGTTGCTCGGCTCTCAGTATTCCCGGGTGATAACCAAGTTCTGCGGCGACGCGAAGGGTACCGCCAACTGTACGCCGCATGGGCGCTGGTAGAAGGAACCGTCGGGCTGGCACTGGACCTTGACGATCCGCTTCTCGTGTCACGGAAAAGCATTGCAACGCTGTACGAGTACTGGACTTTTGTGAAGCTCGCCAGTGCCGTCGCAACAGCATGCGGCGATCGCGAGATCACCGCAGAACTTTTCCGGCCCTCAAGTACAGGAATGTCACTGGTTCTGAAAGCTGGAGCCGCGACGCGGTTAAAGTTCAAAGCCGATGTAGCAGGCGAAAAAGTGCTCGTTGATCTCTTCTTTAACAAGGAGTTCAGAAAGACGAGCTGGACCCGGCCAATGCGGCCCGACGCAAGCCTCCTCGTGCACACGCCGGGCGGCGAAGAAGTGTGGCTGCACTTCGACGCCAAGTACCGGGTCGACTGGTCAACTCCATTCGTGACCGGAGATGTGGACGAGGAAGAGGAGTCAGAGCGTTCCAGCGGCACGAGCAAGCGCACAGACCTGCTGAAGATGCATGCGTATCGGGACGCGATTCGAGACTCGGCAGGATCGTACGTTTTGTTTCCTGGTTCGACGCCCGCTGAGTTCACTTTCGGAAAGGATGAGTTCCTTCCTGGGCTCGGAGCATTCCCTCTCAGACCTCATGCAAGCGGAGATGACACCGCCGTCCTTGTGGATTTCGTGACGCGAGCGATCGAGCATGTCGCTGCGTCCGGAACCAGACGTCGCCGCGCAACGTATTGGGCCGCGCGGGCATACGCGGAAGACGGAACAAATCGACCTGCGGCGGGTTCTCCGGTTGGAGAGCTACCGCCGGCTGACACAGGCGTTCTTCTCGGTTACGTCCGCTCGGACGCCCAATGGGAATGGATCAGTCGGGTTGGCCTTTACAACCTGCGGTCAGGTAACCGACGAGGCGCAATAGGACGTGGCGAAAGGGAACTCGACGGGCCTCTGCTGCTGCTATACAGCCCCCAGGACGATGGCTTTCGGTTTGCACTCTTCGAAAGAACCGGTGATTGGGAAAGCGCCACCGGTGAAGCCCTGGCTCACCTTGGCTACCCGGACCCACGGGGGGACCACTATCTGCTCGCTCGAGTCCAACGGCTACCGGCTCCAGTTTGGCTGGACGAAGTCGCCGTCGAACAGCTACTCCCTACGGACTGGTTGCCTGGGCGTCCCTACTCAACGACGTGGCTCGATGTGGTTCTGTCGACTCAAGACTGAGTCGGTTGCCCACGTAGAACCCGTCTAGATGCCAAGTAATTCAGCACAGAACTCGGGTGCACCGCGATCGCGCAAGGCGAAAGACTCAATCCGGACTCTGCCCTCCGGTGCTCCGCCGACCTGGGTTCGGCACACGTGCGAGCCCACCGTTAAAAGTTCGCCGAGGCATATACGATCGACCAGTAATCCGCTTCGGCCCGACAGCATGCGTCTATACGACAAGGCTCCACCCGTGCGGGAAGACTTTCATGCCTTCCTGGAGCCGTCTTGCCGTTGTACCGCAACTCTGTCGCTGGTGTTCGATCTCAGATCGAGTCCGGGAGTCTCGTACCCGTCTTGACCGAACAGTTCCGTTTCCAGATCGGCTACAACCCGTCCCCTGCTGAGGTTCGCTCCTGGGATCGGAGCCTTGCAGTCCTGGCCGGTGACCTTGTCGATGCCGGTCTCGAAAAGGCAGAGCTTCTCGTCGAATACCAGTTGCCGCTGACCAGCAAGCGTGCTGATGCGGTCGTGTGTGGAGTTCACCCTAAGACCGGGCTGCCGTCCTACGTTGTCGTCGAGCTCAAGCAGTGGAGCAGCGCATCGATTCTTGCGGGCACTGACGACGTCGTCCTGCTCGATGGAGCCGGCGAACGACTACACCCGGTCGAGCAAGTTCGCCGTTACTGCGAGCACCTGAGCGACTTCATCGCGACGCTCGGCGGAAGCACCGACCAGCTTGCGGGTGTCGCGTACCTGCACAACGCCACCGACGCGGACATTCAGGACCTCTGGACGCTCCCCCAGTCCGACACCGGACGCTTGTTCACCGGGCAACGACGCGGTGAACTGCTCAAGTACTTCCAGAGCATGCTTACGGCTGAGCCTGGTGCCGACGCTGCCGACCAGTTGCTCTCGTCGGCCGTTCGGCCCAGTAAGCAGCTCATGGCCCTGGCCGCGGACGAAGTCCAACGCCGTGAGCAGTTCGTTCTTCTCGACGAGCAGCAGACCGCGTACTCGTTGGTGTTGCGCGCTGTTGACGAGTCGTACCGGTCGAACACAAAGGAAGTCATCATCGTTACCGGTGGGCCTGGCTCGGGGAAGTCAGTCATCGCACTGAGCTTGCTCGGAGAGCTGTCCCGGCGTGGCCGCACCGCCCTGCATGCCACCGGGTCGTCAGCATTCACCATGACTCTGCGGCGGGTGGCAGGCGCTCGCGCACCGCGGGTCAAGCAGATGTTCAAGTATTACAACCAATTCATTGATGCCGAACCCAACGAGATCGACGTGCTCATCAACGATGAAGCTCATCGAGTCAAAGAAACCTCGACCAACCGTTACACGAAAGCGGCGCTCCGCACAGGACGCCCGCAGGTCGAAGAGCTCATCGATGCGGCGCGCGTTCCCGTCTTCCTGCTCGACGAGTTCCAGGTAGTGCGCCCGTCCGAGCGGGGCACCGTCTCGGATATCAGCGGCGCCGCCGAGCGCATGGGCTGCAAAGTCCGGATGGTCTCGCTCGACGGACAGTTCCGATGTGGCGGCAGCCGCGCCTACGAGAATTGGGTCCTCCGACTGCTGGGCCTCGAGCCTGGCGGCCCAATCAAGTGGACCGGCGACGAAGCGTTCGCAGTACGCGTCTCGGAGTCTCCATCACTCGTCGAACACCAACTGCGATCTCTTCTCGACGAAGGCTACTCGGCTCGGATTGCCGCCGGCTACTGCTGGACTTGGAGCGATCCGGTGAAGGGCGGCGGTCTCGTCGACGACGTCGTGATCGGCGACTGGAAACGCCCATGGAATAACAAGAAACCAACCTCGCACGACGGTGCACCTGGAACGCCCTACTGGGCGTCAGACCCTGCCGGCTTCAACCAAGTCGGATGCGTCTACACAGCACAAGGTTTCGAATACGACTACGGCGGTGTCATCTTCGGACCGGACTTGGTGTGGCGTACCGATCACTGGGAGGCCAGACCTGAGTACAATCACGACAGCCAGGTCAAAAGGAGCAACCCAGAGGGGTTCAGTCGGGCTATCCGGAACACATACAAAGTGTTACTAACTCGGGGGATGCGTGGAATGACCTTGCTGTCAACAGATGCCGAAACTCAGCAATTGTTTCGGGTGCTTGTTCCGTGATTTGCATCAGCTCCGACAACCAAGTGCCAGCGCGTCCAGAAATCCGCCACCATTCAGGCGCCAAACCTCGACCGAGTGCATCTATCGGAACGAGCGAAGACTGTCCCCCTGCCAACGGCGAGCGGCAAAGAGCCCTTCTGCATCCCAGCTACGCTGTCAAGCACCGACCCGAAGAGATACTTTTGCAACGTTCACGTAGACGAGATCATGCGGCATACAAGAATTCTCTCTCCCACCCCGCTCGGGGAGAATCTGCCGAAATACTCGTATCCTCTTACTCCGGATTCGACTACCAACATGCACGTTGCGATTCTACTCCCGTCCTCGTATTGGGGTTTTCACTCGAGGCATCGCACCGCGGACTCAAATCTGTCGGCCGTCGCCGATCGAAGTATTCGCCGCCTGGTAGTACGGTGGCTGCCACGACAGGCGGGGTGCAGGTTTGAGCAACCGCGAGAAGGATCCGCTCCAGAGCCAGGTCAGAATGCTATTTGGGCGTAGCGGTGGCCGGTGTGCATATGACAACTGCGGCAAGCCCTTAGTTGTTGCTAGTCGAGACAATCATGATCTTGATAAGAATACAGCGAAGGTTGGTCATATTACAGCTGCAAGCCCCGAAGGACCCCGGTACGATCCGTCGATGACAAGTGCCGAACGTAGGTCCTCGTCGAACCTAATACTGCTGTGCGGAGACCACCATGACGCTATCGATTCGCAACTCTCCTTTCATACCACAGATTGGCTCCGTAAGACTAAAAAGTCACATGAAGACGCAATGGACCGCGCCGCTGAATACGCCATGGGAACAGTTGGATATAAGGAACTTCAGATGGTGTGCGACGGGTTGGTAATGGGAGTGGACGTCGCCGATGGGGAAATTGATGAAATCGAGGAAGCAATTGAGATCTATGAAAAGGTCGAAATCAATGACCTTGGCCCTCTGACTCGATCTTTTATCGAGCTGGGCATGGCTCAGGACAGAGAGGTCAGAAAATTCCTATCAATGATGGATCAGATCGTACTTGGTTTTTCAAACCGTTTAACGTCGAGATTCAGAGCAGTCTACTATAGTGGTGTGGCAGAGGGCGTTTCGGGGGATGATCTTTTTTCAAACATAGTAGGAACTACCTATGCACAATGCGGCCCGCGGCTAACCCCAGAGGTGCAGGCTGCATCGCTCGCTGTAGTCGTACATCTATTTTCCATATGCGAAATATTCGAGCATGAGCCTTCTACTTCCCAGTAAACACGTTAGTGTCGAACACGCTCTCCTGACGCAAGCGGAGAAACTCTACGCCAATATATCGGACAATAGTCCGGTAGCGCAATGTTGGCTGCGATGCAGAGTCGCGTTTCCCACCGTCTCGTTTAATAGATTCGTACTCATGTTGGACACCCTCTACGCTCTGGAGATAGTCGAGCTGGACGGCGACAACATTATTAAAAGGAGGCAAATCGATGCTTTGGAGGATTAGCTCAAATAAGTCAGAGTTTACGCCCGTCAGATTCGTCCAAGGTATCAATCTAATTGTTGCCGAACGCGACCCGAATGCTACTTCTCAGCACAGTCGCAACGCGCGGGGAAAAACGAGCATACTCCAAGCCATCAACTACTGCCTGGGATCGGCACGCCCTAGCTCGTTTAAGACTCTAGCGGAGGCCGGCTGGTCATTTACCTTGGAGTTTGATCTACTTGGTTCCCGAATTTTTGCATCACGCGACGCCAAAGGCGGAAGCCGCATTGCTGTTGATTTCGCCAACAGTTCGCCGCATGAAGCAATTCAGGAGTTGATGCGCGAGGATAACACAATTTCACTCCCCGATTGGAAGTTTCTTCTGGGATTAGGCTTGTTCGGCCTCACCGAAGTATTCCCTCCCGGCGCGCACGGGATTTCGGCTAGGACACTGCTTTCGTATGTCATTCGATTAGATGCGCCTCGGGACCCAACCAAAATCATGGCCCAGCAGCCCGCGTGGAGCAGCCGACAGCACGTGGCATTTCTCCTCGGTCTCAATTGGCGATACACGCAAGAAATGTCGCGAATGGAGCGGGACGCTGATGCATTCGCTGCACTTAGCTACGCGCGGGAGGTTCAACTTGTTCCCGGATTAATGGACGACGAGTCAGACCTCCTTCTTAGGCGCGCGGAACTGGAACGCGAACTTCAAGATGTAAAGAGACGAGCAGCGAATTTCACGGTATTGGACGATCCCCAAGGCACAATCACGGAATCAAATGTTCTCGCCAAGAATCTGACCGAGATGTCAGACAAACAAATCTCCGATCAACGATTACTAGCGCTATACCGAGATTCTCTCGAGGAAACCGGCGAGCTAGACGATACGAGCGAACAACTTGCGCTCGGTGAGATCTATCGCGAGCTCGGACTCGTGTTTTCGGAGGGCGCTCTTCGCCGGTATGACCAAGTGGAATCATTCCACCGATCGATATCGATGAATAGACGGCGTTTCATTGAATCGGAAATTGGTCGACTCGAGATAAGCATCTTGGAGCGCCAGCCCGAGATCGACCGCATGCACGCTTACCGCCGCGAGTTGCTGCGGCAAATATCGAGCGGTGGCGGTTTAGAAGACCTGCTGGAACTCCAACGTCGCGTAAATGAAGCGGAATCGCGGCTAGTATCGACGGAAGAGGCAATCGAGCTCGTGAGGAGCGTCAACGCCGCAAAAGACGCATTGGGCGTCCGTCAGGCGACGTTCCGACGCGACGCACGCGAAGGATTGAACAGCGATCGCGCTTTTCTGGACACAGTCAATGCGCGGTTCGGCGAGATAATAAATGATCTGTACGGGCGGTCAGCATCGATAACTGTTGACGTCGATAAGCTAGGTTATAAGTTCGCAACTAAAGTCTCAGGCTCTTCCAGCAGCGGCGTGACTAAAATGCAACTATTCGCCTTCGATCTCACGCTTATGCGAGAGAGTAGACAAAATCATCACCCACAGTTCTTGATTCATGACTCTGTGGTGTTTGACGGTGTCGACCCACGCCAGGTTGCCGGAGCACTTAACTTGGCAAATCAAACCGTTGAGCAGTCCCAGGGTCAATATATCGCCACTCTAAATACAAATGATGTGCCCGCCGAAATACTCGATAGCAACTGGTACGAAGCAGCAGTCCGACGAGTAATCCTCGACACAGAATTGGGAGGAGCATTCGGCGTCGATTTCTAAAATTCTCGATATGAAATTGACGCTGGCGTGTTCGCTTCACAGCGGTATTGCTCGTCGCGACTCTGTTAACCGCTAGACCTTTTTAGTCGACAGGCTATGACTGCTGTTACCCGCTGAACAAATGATCAACGCCGTGAACTCATTGCCCGGCTCCGGCCACCCGGGATGCGCCTCCGTCACGTGACACCCCAAAACATTCTGCAGCGACGCTACCGCCCGACCCACGATCTCCAGCGCGAACGGCTCGATCCCAGCCGCCAACGCCGCCGCAGACCCCGCCGACGATCCCCCGGGCGTCAGATCGAGGTTCCACGGATTGCGGGTAGTCGAGAACAGCGGGTTCCCCCCGTGGCGCTGTACCCGAGCTCTCTGCGTCTGGTCTTGCCCAGCGAGATCGCGCCAGCTGCATTTCAGCGTTCGACGACCACGTCGTCCTTCTCGGGCACGAAGTCGCGGTCGGCGACCGATCCCGACGCAGTGCGCGCACTGCAACTGACGGTGCACGACTGGCGCAAGAACCATCCGATCAGTATGCAGCGGCGCGACACGCGTCTCGCACATCAAAGTCCTTGCGCGAAGTCCTCTATTCACGGCCGGCCCACGCCAAGGCCGAACCCCTATTCGACGTCGACGGTGTAGTGCCATTCCCCGTCGTCGCGCATGACAGTCACCAGGAAGACGACGGCACTACCGGTTCCGGTAGACGCGGTACAGCGAGCCTGGTCTCCGTCTCCGTAATCCCTCGATGCCGGACACCGTATGGTGCTCACGATGACAGGCGAGCCTTCTGCCGCGGCCAGATTTCCCCGAAGCTCTGATTGCAGCTCAGACCCGGAAATTGTCGGACCGGCATTGAACTGAGCGACCACGACAAGAACAATCGCCACCAGTCCAGCGATGATGCTCCCGACCGCTATAGTCGTGCGTTTCGTGACGCGAGGGTCGCTTTGGCCGGAGTAGACCGCATAGGTGGCGACGCCGCCTGCTGCCAGCTTCGCGAGGTACCAGAAACCAGCCAACAGGACTGGAAGCACGAACAGTCCGACGTAAACCTCGGACTCATCGCTGCCGTCCACGACCGCGATCGCGTTATTCAACACCCCTGCGACCAGAAAGCCAGACACCAGCGCGACCAGCACCGCACCGATGAGCCGCGTCACCAGTCGACTGCGGTAGGCGCGCCGATACGGATCCGGGAGTGGGACTGCGTATCCGGCCGTAGATGCATTCTGTTCCGCGACCGGATAGCTGTACGTCGGGGGTGGCGGCGATAGGGGTTCTGGTGGCGGGGAGTGGTGCTGAGTCCAATTGCGTCCGTCCCACCAGCGCATTCCCGCGGACTGCGGGTCTGGGTACCATCCCGGCGTCGCCCGTGGTGGCTCAAAAGTCATGGCGAAGATGCCTCCCTCTCAAGACGGTTCGCGGCGCACGACGTCGGCTGAGGTCAGGGGGCCGGGCTCCAGCGTTGCACCGAGACCGCGATGTCCGTCAGATTCGACGCGTCACTACTTTCGGCAAACTCGAACTGCGGTGTGAGGCAGCCATCTGAATCCATTCGACCCGACGAGCCCGTGGCGTTGTTGACCGCGGTTCCGTTGGCGTCGGCGAGCGAAGCAACCACCGTCGCATTCGGATTGAGCACCCGCCATCGAACGAGGAACCGCTGATTGTCGCAGCCGTTCATCGTGGCTGGGAAGGTACTGAAGTCAGGACCTGGTATGGGTGTCTCCTGATTCTCGAATGCCCGTTGTGTGACGTCCCACGACTGCGTCAAAGACCACTGGTCCAGACTCGCCGGAAACTCCGGCGGGTCACCGATTTCGATGAGGTCGACCTGTTGCGACTGCGCCCACGGATCACCGGCCAATGGCAGGCCGTTGTCGGCGACTGGCGGTCGGTCATCGCTGGCCGTCGTCTCGCTGTCGTCGTTCAGTGCGAAGATCGACACTGCGACCAGCGCTGCAATGACCAGCACGACGACCGCGCCGATGATTCCGACGCGGGTGCCGGTCCGGCTTCTCGCGGCGCCAACAGGTTGCCATTCGGGCACTGGCGCCTGGTTCTGCAACGGTTGGGTGTGCGAGGTCCAATTCTGGCCGTCCCACCACCGCATTACCGGCGCACCGGGGTCCGGGTACCAGCCTGGAGCGGCTTGTGGTCCGGGTGGATGAAAAGCCAAGCGCGATCACTCCTTCAATTCGGTGACGAACGTACCCAAGTTAAACGCGATTAAACATTCTGCGCCTGACGGTGGACGCCGGTGACTCGTAGCGTTGCCGTTTACGGCCTGGAATTCCCGCCGACCACGCGAGCCGAGTGAATGTTCGTGGCCGTTATCGGCGGTCGCCAATCACTGTGCCGGGGGAATGTTCCATTCCCAACGCCCGCCGGTGGATGGGGGCGCGAGATAGAGCGTCGGAGCCCCTGCCGGAACGCTGAAAACGGCCCAGCTTCGCTGGTTCAGTCCGGCCTCAACTGGTGCAGTGAATGGACCACGCTCCGGGCCGCACCCCGCGACGGGCGCCACTGAACTCGCAAACCCGTCTCGATCCACCGTTCCCCAGTTCTCGACGAGGAACGAAGTGGCATCCAGCTCATCGATCATATGAGGCGCGGCTACGGTCTCGATCGTGACACGGAGGTGCGCCTGGCCATCGACAACCGGCCGCCTGCAACCCTCTGAGCCCCAGCCGAGCTCTGTGACGATGAAAAGTACTGTGCAGTCCGACTTCAAATCGCTGGTGCAGCCAACCCCTGCCTCCTCGCCAACTTCCTTGACCGCCACAGCTGTAGCGGGCTTGCTGAATGTGGATTCTGGCACGACTTGGGGTACAACTGCCTGAACAGCCGGAGGAGCTGCCGACGAAGCGGCGGACACGATGGGCGAGCTGAAAGAACTAGATAGTCCAACAACACCTTGAGTGGACGATGCGCATCCGCTCACGCTCAACCCCACGAGGATGACAACTCCGACTGCGGAACGCCTCATTTCGATCCCTCGATTCTCTGCAGTGCTGATTCTTCGACAGACACCTGACGCCGGCGACGAATACGCCGTTCACCCCGGTACCTCACAATGCCTGATCGGAGCACGCGTTGGTCATTACTGGGGCGCCCGCGGCGCGGTGTGCTCGGTCCACTGCGCACCGTCCCAGTACCGCTGAATCAGCGCATTGGACGAGTCTGGATACCAACCCGCCGGGACAGACGGCGGCGGAGGAGGAGGTGTCGGCGCAGGTGGTGCAGCGTGCGGAACCGCCAAAGGTGCCGTACGGGCTGCGCCCGCTCGTTCGGGCTCAAATTGTCCGCTGATGATCCCGCGTACGCGGTCGACGATGGGCTTCCCGTCGGACTTACTTACATTGTTAATTTCCGCTTTGTTACCACTCGCGAAGATTGTGACGGTGCCCATCAGCATCCCTGCGGACCATTGAATCGAAGAGATCTTGCTGAACGGAAAGTCTTCATTTGTCTGCGAGGTGATCCCGTGAAAAGTGAACAGGAGGCGGGTGTTTGTGAGGACCAAAATCCCTTGACCGTTGCCATACTGGCCGCCACAAGCCATCTCGACCGTCTCGCCCTCCCAGAGGTGTGATTCGAGGTTTTTGAACTCCCGACTCGTGCCAAATGTGCCCTGCATTCGATCTTTGGCCGCCTGAACGTCGGGCCGCAGTGTCTGACGAGCTGACCGTTGTACATCCGAGCGCCCCTTCAGTTCGTCCGAGCGGCGCTGGAGTTCGTCGGTGCGCTTCTGCAGGCGTTGCGCGGTCGACTCTGCCGGCGCAGCATCGAAGTCGCCCACACTCGCGGAAAAGCTGCGCGCGCCTTCGACCTGTTTGACGAACTCACCCAGTTTTTGCTTGCCTGCGAAAAACGCGTTGACGTCCTCGAGCTGCGTCTTCGCCCAGCCGACCCGGTTGACCAGCAGTGGTCGCATGTACCCGCGTGCAACAGCCGACTTCTCTTTCCACTCGATCGACTCGATGGCGCCGAGAGGTATAACCCAAGGTGAGGACTCCTTCTTGTGCTTCGGCGTCGTCATACCGCTGTGGGTCAGCGTGAGGGTCTGCGAATCGGTGTCGAGCACAACTATGCAATTCATGCCCTCGTACGTGGTTATCATCCGTCCTCTTTCGTTCTCGGCCCGTCGGTCGCGGACGGTCCCGGATCCGACGTACGGGCGAGCGACCTCGGTTTGTCCTGAAGCCCAGACACATTCAACACGGCGTAGAGATCTCTGACCATGGGATCAGCCACGGCTGGTTGCTCTTGTCGACCCAAACAGTCCTCGGACCTCGTACGACGCCATCGGAAACTCACATTCTCGTCGCGCCGCCTGCTCCGACAGAGCGGTCACGATTTCGCCCGCCGCGAACAGCATCTGCTCCTACTCGCGCCAACAGAACTCTTAGTCTCTACACGTTAAAGGCATCGCCCGCGTCATACGATCGCGCCAATGGCCACGGACCACACCGGAGAGCATGCGGATGGGGTTTCGCGATCCTGCCGCGCAAGTTCGACCAACCCTAATCGTGGCGCAGTGACTCAACTTGGCAGGACCATAATCCATATCATCGTCGCAATATGAGCGCCTACTGACTGTGCCGCTCACTCTTCACGGCTCAACGTCGACGCCGTACCCCTTGACCAATTCGGCAAGCCCACAGTCGTATCCCTGATCCACTGCGCGTAGCTGCCACACGCCTAACGCCGATTGACGCCGGCGACAAGCTTGGTTAGTTCCGTCGTGCCCGGATGGAGTACCGACGAGGCGATAGCCTGATCGTCGGTCGACATGTCGATGGCGAGCGCGCCGACAACTCCGAATGTGCCATCCCCATCGATCGCGGCAGCATTCGCTATCCGCTGGACGTCGCCGTCGTCGATGTGTACCAGGTCGAGCCGCACACCTGCTCGCAGGCTCCGTCCACCGACAAGGTCACTCCCCAACCCGCGCTCGCTGGTTGATGCAAAAGACGAAGTCGTCGTCAGAACCCACTCGCTCGCCGATACCCAAGGCGAACGCGACAATGTCGACATCGAACTCGCGGTCAGTGCCTGCACTCCAATTGACGTCCAGACTGAACTTCAGTGACCAATCCGGCATATCGATGACTGCCCCGCGACCCAGGCCCGTCGCGGTGTGTCGTGCCTCGCCAGCTGCGCTCGCAGATAAATCGGCGGCGTTCTTTCGCCAGGACCTCAGA
This sequence comes from Williamsia soli, assembly GCF_017377795.1. Lineage (GTDB taxonomy): Bacteria > Actinomycetota > Actinomycetes > Mycobacteriales > Mycobacteriaceae > Williamsia > Williamsia soli. The sequence goes on from NZ_JAFRDR010000009.1 coordinate 226,982, forward strand.
GCCGGACATCGCTGGCAGGCCGCGCTCACGGACGCGCTTCATCCGCGGGTCCTTCTCACCTCCGTCGAGAAGTACGACGTGGGTGACGCCGGCACTGAGATTGGCCGACGGACGTGCGCCCCGATCGACCGGCCGAGCCCGTACGGAAGCGGCCTCATCGTGCTCTCCACCCAGCACCAAGACTCGCCGACCCGGCCACGGAAGTTGTGGTTCCGGTCTCGACGGTCGGGGACCTCGCTCAGGGACCGGATGCGGCGCTTCACTCTTCAACGTTCCGCGACGCCCGTCTCGCAACAGGCGCAGTACCTGTTCCTCGGTGGGGACCGCGATGCCTTTCGTCGCGGCCGACGGCGGCGGAGATCACCGACACCGCATGCCGCAGATCGCTACTCACAGTCGCGGCCAGATTCTTGCAATTCGCAGTCCCGATCGACTCTCGCCCGAACAAGCGCGAATAGTCTGCACCACAACGTCTTCCTGACCACGCGAAGCGGCAAACCTTCAACGGATCGTATGTTCGGACGATGGCGATCGAGAAATTGCTCTAGCTACTATGACGGAACTATTCTCGCGCACATAAGGAGTGGTCGATGAGCTCGTGTGAAAAATGTTTTCGCGCACTAAATGATTGTTCGGCATGCAAGGGCCGGGGCGGCGGCAGTGGGATGTTTGGCGCAACCAATTGCAGCAAATGTCGGAATACGGGATTGCTGTGCAACTCTCATGGTGGATTCTGGAAGAGGTAAGCTAATGCCAGGGGTATGGATAGACACCAATGCGCCGTTCCACGTCCTACAGCCAGCACTCCTCTCGGACATAATGTCGAAGGTGAACTGGCATGCGGCTGACTCCATGTCGGTGAGGACTCCGGATCCAATGCGACCAAGATCAGCGCCCGCGCAGATCGAGCCTGAGATCGAAGTCCAGGGCATGTCCTTTTCAATGTTTGGAAACCCTCCCAAAGGAATTTACGTTGCCGGTATCTGGGAGCACCAGGGGCGCTGCTCGTTTTCCATTGGCTGCATGCCAGACGGAATAGTCAGCTCCATGCGAATCAAGGGATTCTACGCGAGCCTTCCAGAGACATTAGCGAGCAGAGGAATACAAGCAGGTGCGGCCAGAAAGCCGGATATCTTCGCTTAACGCTAGCATCTGCAACACGCCACGCAAGACACCGGGCGTGGCGCTACTTGGGTCTTATCGCACCGAGTCGTTACTGTGCGACGGCCAGGTACAGCTCTTCGATCGGAAGTCGATTAGTTTACTCAACTGTCAGGCGTGTCGCGTGCAGCCATCATCTGCCAGTTCCCCACATTTCAAGTGGCGCGTTCGTATGACAGATTGGCCAATCCAATTAAGTCACATTGTGATTTTTCGTCCTCTCAAAGGAGCCCTTCATGAAATTGCTAATCAAAGCGGCGACAGCGTCAGTCGCCGTCGGAGCGGCGTTGGCGCTTGCAGCCGGCAACGCTTCCGCTGTCACGTCAGAAACTCTGGCGGTGGCGTCCCCGGCCCCGAATACCGCCGTCTTCACGGTGAGCAACCAGGGCGACGGATCTGTGTCGTGTCAGGTCTTCGGCGACGGTCCAAAGTATTTCCAGACCAACACCTTCCGGGTCTCGCCGCGGGCTCAGACCACCGTCACCATGGCAGCCATTCCGAGCGGGTATTACTCGATCGGCTGGAGCTGCCGTAGCTTCGCCAAGCCGAAACAGTCTTTGGTCATCGGCGGCACCGCCACACCGTCCGCACAACCTCACCAGGTTCCCAACGCGGCGCCCAGCAATCCACTTCCCGGTCTCCCGGCACTGCCGCCCGAGGTGTGGGCCATCATCGACGGGGTCCTTGAGGCCGCCGGCTCCTCTTAATTCGCTTATTACCTGCGTGGCACCGGCCAGAACCTGGCCGGTGCCGTGCGTCGACCCATAGTGAGTCAATCTCGAACAGGCAGCAACCGCACGTATTTCCGACGTGAAGGAACGGTTCCCACAGCTCCGGACGCTTCCGCCGAGCATCAGATGAGGCAGCTGTGGTGGCCATCAGCCGCTCGAGGGCATGCTGCGCGATGCTATCCACCGGTTGTCGGGCGCTGGTGGTGTCGAATTGCCCGTACTTCGCCTGGCCTCCGTCAAAAGCCACGATCTTGACGTCTTCGCCGATTCGCAACCCGTGGTCGGCAACAGCACGGGTCGTCGCAGCGGTCTGGCCGTACGTTGCGACCACTACGCCCTCTGGTGGGGGCGACCGGGAGTTGAGGAACTCTCGTACCGCCCCGTAGGCGCCGTCCGCGGTGAGATCGCTATGGATATGGGTGATGTCGGCGCCGTCGACAGCGGTCGCGCCGCGGTAGCGCTGCTCCACGGTCTCCCGGTCTCCGTGGTGCACGTCGGCCTCGGTGAACCCGCCGACGAACGCAATGTCGCGACATTGAGGCGCCTCGAAGGGGCTCCGGGTGGCGATCTCACCGGCCCGCTGATGGTCGACCCTGACGATGGCCGCATCAACGTCTCCGCGCATGTTGTGCATCCACACGAGCGGCATCCGCGCCTGCGCGCACAGCGCAGCGGTCTCGGCAGCATTGGACGCACCCACCACGACGAGACCATCGATGCCGACCTCGGCGAACGCGCTCACTCCAGCTCCCGTTCGGGGTCGTAGCCGGTGTTGCCGATCATCGTGAGGTGGTCCTGAGTGCGTGCCTGCCGTTCGACACTTCCGACGAACTCTCCGAACAGCGGCAACGTAAGGTCAGGCACTAAGAGGCCAATCTGCCGCCAGCGGCGCTGCCGACGCAACGCCTGGGCCCGGCGGTTGGGCCGATAGTCCAGTTCTTCGATCGCGCGAGTTACTCTCGCGCGCAGAAAGTTCGACACCGGACGTGGGCCGTCGATGAGGACGTAACTCACCGCCGCCGTCGACGTACCCGCGCGCTGCGCCACGTCAGCGACGGTCGGGCGTTTGACACCCACTCGATGCGCTCCTTTTCATCTTCGCCATCTGACTCGTTGCTCGGTGCACCCAGTAGCCCAGCGTCAGGCCCCGGTACGGTACCTATGTCGCCTCCAATGGGCCCGACACCACCTCCGCCTCTTCGGTGACGCGGGAACCCGCTAGCGCCACCCTCCGAGTGAGGACCCTGTGCAGTACGGCCTACGCATGGTCCTGCGTAACATCGAACTTGCGATCTGGCGGACCATCGAGGTCCCGTCCTCGAGTTCATCCCGAGGAGGTCGTTTTCACGTGTTCAACGAAAGTAATTTCGACACCGGCGATAATCACGAGTATGAACAAGAACAGACTCATCGCGCTCATATTTCTCGTCTTAGCGCTGCCTACGGTCTCCTGCTCCGGAAGTGAGTCTTCCACGGCGTCGCCACCGTCTATATCAACGGTGACGGAGTTCGTTCAACCCACACCTCCACCGCCGGCGAGCGTACAAACGACTACATCTGTTGCTCCGGTCACCACCACAGAAGAGCAACTGCCTACTGCGCTCATAGACGAATATTGTTCTGTTCCTGACGCGGTCGGAGTAACCGGCGACGGCTACACCGCGTACTGCGTGCGCGTTCAATACACAGATGCCTACGTGTGGTCGCTGAGCAACAGCCTCGTCCCACGCGACCCGAACGCGCCGGCAGCACCGGCAGCACCGGCAGCGAACATTGGCGACTACTGCACGCCGGCTGGAGCTGTCGGCACAAGCTCCGATGGCTCCGCCGCATATTGCGTTCGCGTTCAGTACACCGACGCCTACGTTTGGTCACTTACGGATGCATTGGTTCCGCAAGATCCGAATGCGGCGCCCGCACCCAGCCCTGGCGATAGCTGCTTTAACCCCGATGCAATCACCGGAGACACAGAGGGTCGCACGATCTACTGCAATCCCACCGTCAACGGGCGGAACGCCGGCAACCTGGTCTGGCAACTTCAGCCCTGAAAGCCTCGCAACATCTAGGACTGCGACGTGGTGACGTCGTCTCACGTCGAGCGGCGCACTTTTGCGGAAGGTAGGCAGGGGGCGTCTAGTAGGGGCCCGCGCTCATGTGCACCTCATTTCGATCGACCTCGAGCATCTGTCTCCGTGACGAAGGAACCAGCGAGCTCGTCGCCGCGTCCAACAACGGAGCACCTTAGAGGCAACGAGGGGGAACCATGCCAGGTAATAGTCTATCGGCCGACACAAGTCAGCTACGTCGCGATGGCTCTCGGGTCTTGGACGCCTGGGAGACGTGCCAGCCGAAGTTCACGGAGACCACAGGAGGCCTCTCCGCCGTCCAGGCATCACTGAATGGACAAACAGCGAATGCCCTCTCGCATCTTCAGAGTCTGTGGTCAGCATCCGACATCCACCTGTCACGCCGTCTCAGTCAACTCGCTGATGGCTATCGCTTGTCCTCCACCGACTACTCCAATACCGAGACGAAGTCCGCAGAGTCGCTGTCCGCTGTCACCGCCAAGCACGACCACCCTCTGAACTTGGCATGATCTCAACGTTTGGCCAGATCGACGAGTGGGATGTTCAGCAGCTGGCGACAGCACTCGAATACTGCGGGGTCCGCATCAATCAGTGCACAACATTGACTGCCAGGCTCGATGCTCTCGGTTCTCTCGCAGACTGGGCTGGAGAAGGAGGAAATGCCGCCCGATCGGCTTCTGGCACCATCCGAGAAGACATCGACGAGCACGGCCGTCAGGCCTCGCAAGTGCGGTCAGGCATCGAGAACGCGATGGCCGAGATGTCGGCAGTCAAGCTGCGGGTTGCCGACACACGTTCATTCGCCTTCGTGCGCGGCTTGGCCGTGGTCGATACCGGCGATACAACGAAAGCGATTGTCGTAGGACCAATCTGGGATGATGACGCGAAGGAAGTTGTCAGGGCCAACCTCGATGCGACCAACGCAATGATCTCGGATGCGCTGATTGCGGCTAACGACGCCGATCGAGATCTCGCCACTGCCATATTGGCGATCGCCGGCCAGATACCGGTCAGCGAAGCAGACCGCCAACGCAATCAGTCTGCAGCCTTCGAAAAGGCATACCGCCGCAAACCGCTCAGTGAAGCAGACTGGACAATTGCCGAGTTCCTTGACGAGAACACCTCCAAGGATGTGTACGGCGGGATGGATTCCAACGTGGTAATCACGAAGATAAATCCAGTCGAGGGACAAGGAGTAGTTCGCGGTTCGCTGTTCATCAAAGAACACACGGTTATCGATCCGGGGATGTCCGATCCATCGATGAGCTCCCTGACATCCTTGCGCGACTACGGCAACAACCGCGGATTCGATCCCCACTTCGATCCGCAAAATGCGAAGGGAGCGTTCGTGATCGACTACGAAAACGGATTCGTGATCTACCGGCAGAACCCCACCGTGGACACTTCCGGTCATAAAACCATCGGAGAACCTGACGTTCGTGTTGACCAAGCGTCGGACGGCACGGTACGACTCGACTACAACTCACCGAATCCATCGGCAAACATCGTTCCGGGCGTCAACGGCGCCGACCTGCTCGGCAAGCAAGTGAAGGGGACAATCCTAGTTTCACCGACCGTGGACGGACCGCAGGTCAGTGGCACGGTTGGTGACTATCCATCGCTCGAGGTCTACGTCGACCGACCTGACGGTTCTACTGCGACGCTGCTTCGAGACGACCAGGACAATCACACAGAGCTGGGTCCAGCGATCGAGCTCGGCTCCTACCATATCGTCGGTGAACTCCCATCCCAGGACATCCAGAACGAACTTGACTACACACCAGAAGAACGCAGGATTGTGCCACGTATGGCCACAAGTCCTGAAGTGGTCGAACCATCGTTCGGATCCGGAACGACAAGGCTGACGCCGCCGTGAGCTTTCAGGACAGGCGCCGCGCACCTACAACGCGAACGTTCTCCCCCGTCGTGGCTCTCGCCACCGGTATTCAGCTGAGCATCTACGCCCGTCTCGACGAGGGTGCAATCCTAGCTGCTACCGGAACAATCATCGGCATCAGCATCCTTGTGGCCGTCGCCCTCCGGACACGCGGTGTCGAAGCGACCAATGCGGCGTCGATAGTGTTCTGGTCGGCGATGGTGCCTGCATTCACAGCCTCCTGCTTCTCAGGTTCCTTTGTGATCGCCGGCCTCCTTCGATGACCACAGATCCGGTCACCGAGCCAGCGCGTCAAGATGATGCGTTGACGAAGTCCGTCGGTATCATCGTCGGCACACTCATCCTGCTAATCGGGATCGCGAGCTACGGGATTCTGTTGTGCTTATACGCGTTCACGTCGTTTCTGCTGTTCTCCCGGCGCTGGGCGTCACTCGGGTGGGCGATCCTCAGCGGTGCGCTGGTGGGTGTCGGATTCGCGGTAGGCTATTTCATTCTGGAAGCTCTGCTCTGAGTCTGCGCAGGCTGTACCGGACGGCCGCAATCGTGACCGTGAGAGCCGGAATGGTGATGTAGCTGGTGGCAACGAAGATCATTGTCCCCCACAGGAAGAACCCGACCAGGACAGCACTGGCAAAGCTGGACGACGAAGCGTCGTAACCATCGCCGAGCATTCCGATCACCATCGCGACGGTCACACTGACACTGCAGGCAAGATACGAGACTGGAATCGCCCACAGCAGAGATGACCCGAGCAGACGCCGAACGCTAACAACAGCGTTGGTGTTCGCAGTGTGGTCGACCTTGTCGTTGCCGATCTCAGCGTCAGCCACCTCGACACCCACCCCCAGCGCGTCATCCAAACCCCAGATTCCAGAGCCTTCAATGACTATACCAACCCGAAACCCTCTGAGCCCCTGGTCCATCGGACTCTTCGCGTCCCGTAACGATCCTCTGCCGATACCTCAGAGCTTAAAAGCCCGAGATCTAATTACGGTCGTCGCCCTTCCTTACCCACTGCTGCCGCAGTCTTCCCTATCCGTTCCAGGCAACGTTGTGTTCTGCGGCAAGGCTTATGGCGTCGAGCAGTACAGACCAAAACTGTTCGATTTCCATACGCTTTTGTCGGCAACGCTCAACCTGACTGTCAGGGTAGTCGTGCGAGATCGCATACTCCTCCATCGCCAACCGTTCCTCGATCAGCTTGCTGCAGATGCGCGCATACCGACGAAGCATTGGAGCATTCGCTCGGCAGGACCGCGTGATTGCTTCGGGAGTCGTCTTTGGATCCTCGGCAAAATCCGCCATCAACTTCGTGAGACCACCGGGTAAATCATCCGGTGAAAAATCCTCATGTGCAACCACTTCCGGGTGAAATTGTTCGACGATATCGATTGATCCGTCGTGGCAGTACTCCAACCAAGCTGCCAGTGCGCTCAACAGATTCGCGGAGTGATAGACCGAGGCTTCTACGGCTCGCACGCCGAAAACATGCCCCTTGGTAACAACAACCGAGATCTCGGGCCACCGCGACGAATGCTCAGCGACCACCGCGCCAAGTAGGTCCATGTCAGGCGTTCCGTGCGCCAGGATCGTGCAGAATTCGAGCCTCGTCGCCTGCGGCGATACCAGGAGCTTTGAATACACGCCATCAAGCGTCATGAAGCGAATAGCGTTGTCATCGATCTCAACCGTGTCGCAGCTGTCCTCGGCCAAAGTGCGGCGAGCCATTTCCAGTAGGTGAGCTGCATCGCGCGGGACCACTCCAAAACTCACGCGCTCGCGTGACAAGTTCTCTGTTTCTCGCGGTGTCGGCATGGTCGGCTTTTCGAACTTGGGACCGAACGGGTCGTGCACGTCCAGCACCGACCGGTCCTCGATCTCCCATACTTCGCGCAACGCCCGAACTACTGCCGAGACAAGTTCACCCACGCTTCTCTTCCCGACCTCGTGGATAGTCGTCCCGTTGCGTAGTTCGCGCCAACCCAGGTCAACTAGCGAGGTATATCGCGCACGCATTGCGCGGTACTCGTCAGATGTGAAGCATACTGGAAACGCAGAACCGCTGACCGTGCATCGTAGGCGACCCGAACCCGTTCTAGTGAAGGCCAAGATCGGACGGTGTCCACCCAGGTCGGTGCGGGCGATCTCGACGAACTCCTCACGCTTGAGAGTCGCCAACCGCCCTTCCAGTCGCTCGGCCAGCGCGCCCCACTCCAGCTCCGCACACGCATCGAAATCGATGTCGTCGTCGAACTCGAATTCCCCCACAATGCCCTCCCCAGTGCATCGATGATCAATGAGGGAGACAGTAGAACGCACCTACGACAACGCTGCCCGACCCGGTTCGCCACACTGGGGCAATGACCGAGCTCGCCGACACCGTCCTGACTCTCATCCGGACTCGCGCCGATCTGCACTGGCGATCCAAGACCACCGCCCATGGCGACCAGATGCTCAGGGCCGTCGATATCCTCTCCGCAGCCGCCGGGACCGACCCCGCCGACGTCTTCGCCGTCAGCCAGAAGGCCTTCGCGTCCTCACCGAAGCTGATCATGCGGGCCGACGATTCCGACGGGATCATGGGCGACGCGATTCGCGCCTGCTCGACATCCATGCTGACACCGCTGCGCCGGCTGGCGTCTCCCCCACCACCTTGGTGACATGGATGATCAAGCTCCAGTTCGTGAACGAGTGCAACCCGACAGATTGCCGCTCAGCCGGCCTCACCTGATCCACCTCGTGCCTCCCCGCTCGCAAAACTTGGTCCCGCTCGCTCCGTAACGCGAGCGGGGCCAAGTTCTGTGAGCGGGAGATAATTAAGCGCATCCCCTGGCGAAATTGGTAACCGATCAGTTACCGTTCATCCGTGAGCGTCTTCGAGGCCATTGCCGACCCGGTACGGCGTCGTATCCTGCTCACCCTGGTCGACGGCCCCACACGAGTGGTCGATCTCTGCTCGCATCTGTCTGACGCACAACCGATCTCGCGTCCGGCGGTGAGCCGCCACCTGCGGGTGCTCGCGGAAGCGGGACTGGTCGTCGCCGAGGACAGAGGACGCGAACGGCACTACCGCCTGGAGTCGCAGCCCCTCGACGAGGTTCGCCGATTCATCACCGACCTGACAGCAGAGGCCGCACCGGGCAACCGACGTCCGCCGATACCCGAATCAGCACTCGACGCCCTCGACACCGAGATTCGCCGCACCGTCCGACAGCGGCGCCGCGCGCCGGCACCACACACGTCGACCACCCATCACGAGGAGACTGCATGACCACCACACCGACCGGCCTGTTCAGCCAGCGCGACGAAGGCGACGCGGTCTCGTTCGTCCGCACCTTCAACGCCCCGATCGACGACGTGTGGGCAGCCGTCACCGAATCCGACCGGCTGGCCCGCTGGATCGGCTTCTTCACAGGCGACCCCGAACAGGGTCACGTCGAGTTCACCATGAACGCCGAGGGTGATGACGTCACGCCCGCCCGCTACGACATCCGACGCTGCGAACCGCCCCGAATCCTGCAGGTGCACACCACCGACGACTTCGGGACGTGGGACCTCATCGTCGAATTGGTCGAGAAGGACAATGTCACCACCTTGACGCTGAGCCAGATCATCCACGACCCGACGACCATCGAGAACACCGGCCCAGGCTGGGAGTACTACCTCGACCGCCTGGTCGCCGCACTCACCGGCGCCGATCCGGGTGCCATCGACTTCGACGACTACTACCCGGCCCAGCAGGAGTACTACCTGGCCATTCAGGGGAAGCTGACCGGCGGGAAGTAGCCACCGGCGGCCTCAGCTCGTTCAGTCACGCCCGGATGCGGTGCGAACATGCGCGCGTTCGCCTTGTTTTCCGACCAGGCTGAGGAACTCCACGGGTCCTGAGCTCGTTGCACCGAACCAGTGCGGGGTGCGGGTGTCGAACTCGGCTGCCTCGCCGGGTTCCAGGACGAGATCGAGTTCGCCGAGTACCAGTCGGAGCCTGCCGTTGAGAACGAAAGCCCAGTCGAAACCGTCGTGCGTGCGGAGAACTGGTGTGGTGTCGTCGCGCCCGACAGGCAGAACGAACTTGTAGGCCTGAATACCCCCGGGCCGCCGACTCAGGGGCACGACGGTCGAGCCGTCCTTGGTGGGCAGCGGACGCATGTTGATGCGCGGATCTCCGGTCGGCGGCGCATCGACCAGCTCGTCCAAGGTGACGCCGTACGCGCGGGCCAGAGGCAGCAGCTGCTCAAGGGTGGGGCGTCGCAAGCCGGCTTCGAGTCTGGACAACGTGCTCGTCGAAATCCCCGTCTCCTCGGCGAGATCGATCAACGTGATCTCACGTCGCTGCCGCAGTTGCTTGAGTCGGGGCCCTACGGCGTCGAGTGTGCGATCGGTCAGTTCACGTGCACGTTCGGTGTCCATGGGGTTTCATTTTGCCATTCGGCAACATTGTTTGCGTTTCAGATCGACTCTGGCCATCCTCGAAGAACAGCCCACTCACCCGAACGATCAGAAGGACCCCCGATGACGCATGCGTTCGACAAGAATTACTGGGACGACGTCTGGCAGGGCCATCGCGCCGCAGCGATGGCCGCCGGTGAGCCCAACCCTCACCTCGTGCGCGAAATCGCCGATCTGACACCGGGTACCGCCCTCGAAGCGGGTTGCGGCGCCGGCACCGAAGCGATCTGGCTAGCGAGCCGTGGCTGGCAGGTCACCGCTGCGGACATTGCCGCCGACGCCCTGGCTCGCGCCGCCGAACGCGCCGCCGCGAGTGAGGTCTCCGGTCAGGTGCACTGGGTCGAGGCCGACCTGTCCACGTGGGTGCCCGAGACCCATTTCGACCTCGTCACAACCCATTACGCCCATCCCGCAATGCCTCAACTCGACTTCTACGACCGTATAGCCTCGTGGGTCGCCCCCGGTGGCACGCTGTTCATCGTCGGCCACCTCCATCACGACAACCACGGAGCAACAGGCGAACACGGGCATGGTCACGAGCACCCGCCAGCCGAGGCCTCGGCGACAGCGGCGAGCATCACCGCACGCCTGGATCCGACCGTCTGGGAGGTCGCGACGGCCAGCGAGTCACACCGCACCATGACCGGACACGATGGCCGCGAGACCCCGATCCACGATGTCGTCGTGAAAGCCATCCGGAGGGCCTGAGCGATTCGGTACGTCATACCGGCTCACTTCGCTCGGGAACTTCGCCCTGCTCGTGAAATAACGCGTGCGGGGCGAAGTTCTGTGAGCGAAGTGCGGAAGGTCAAGACTCGAACCGCTCCCCCAGCCACCCACCGATCTCGGCAGCGGCCAAACTCGCGCCGGTGGGCGCGCCTTCGCGGATCGGACCACCGAAGTGAGTTCCCTCGACACGCACATGCGTGACGTCGTCCGAACCGAAGGCGGCGACCATCTCAGCAGCATCATCCGGGAAACACGCCTGGTCGCCGGTCAATTCGACGAACAGCGTCGGCACCTGCACCCCAGGAGCGCACCGCACGAACGCGGCATTGCTCGACAGCCCCGACCACGTCGACAACCACGCATCGGCGGTCGACAAGCGGCCAAAGCCAACGAGTCCGTAGTTCGTCAGATCAGGCCGGCGCCCGAACAGCGAGCCGTAAGGACGGTCGTTCGGACTGAGTGACGGATCGACGAACCGCAGATCAGCGTCGGTCCGATACACCGTCAACACCCGTGGCGCCAACGCCGCTCGACGATCCGACGGGTCACCGGACTTCTTGAAACGAGCACGCGCATCGGCACTCTCAGCGACATACCCGCGCGCGACAGCGTCAAGTCGCTCCACCCGCGCACGCTGCGCCGCCCGATAGCGCTCGATGAACTCCGGCGCATAAGACGACGCACCGGGCGCATCGACGAAACCGTTGGCCGGGTCGAAGGCATTCAGCGCCGGATCCACACTCAGCGGATCACTCTCATCCACCACCGACGGATCGATGAGCCGCAGCAGCAACTCCCCCTGCCCGGGATGTGGCGCCATGAACAGCGCACCGTCCGGCAGCGGCATGTCGGCACCCGCCAGGTCCACGGGCCGACCTGCCGGCGTCACGGCCAACCGCTCACCCGGCGCGAGGCCCGCCTGCTGGTGGTAGAACGAAAACAGCGTCCCGCCACCGGAGTGGCCGAGGGTGATCACCGAATCGAAGACGTTGTCGCGCAGGAATACCTGCCCTGCCGCGACATCGAGAAGCGCCTGTTCGTGCACCAGGCTCAAGTCGTTGTTCACTGACCTCGTGCCCTGCGTCCAGACCGCGAACCCGCGGGCCAGCAGTTCGGGCACCAGCACGTGATGGGTCAGATCCTGCCGCGGGTGCATCAAAGCAACCACGGTTCGGGCCGACGGGACTGTGCGGAGCACACCGGACACCTTCGCGCCATCAGCCGTGGTCAGCTCATGCACCGACGTCGCGGTCTCGGACGGTTGCTCCGCGGAGTCGATGTAGCGGCCGGCGCCCAGTCGCGCGCCGGCATCAGCAACACTCACAGCGGTTCCACCTTCAACGCGTCTTTGTCCCACTGAGTGATTCGGGAATCCAGCAGCCCGGAGACGCTGCTGTACCAGACCGCGTGCCGACATCCGGTCGCTCGCCGGTCGATCACGATGGGCCCCTCGGCGACAACGCGAAAGTAGGGCCCCACATGATCGACAGTGACATCAGGATCCTCGCCCGCGACCGCCGCGACCGGCTTGTTCTCGGGAACATCCAGAATGAAGAATGTGGTCATCGGCCGACCTCCACCACGTCGCGCGCAGCCTGGGCATCGTGCTCCTCCTGCCACCGCGCAGCGCGCTCGACGATCTTCTCGGCCTTGCGGGTCAACAGCCCTGCCATACTCGGATTCGGCTGCGCTACTTCATCGATCAGCGCATCGATGGTCAGGTTGGCGTCGAGGTCCTCCTGCGGCGTCACCGCACGCATGGACCTCGTGATCTCGATCATGTAGCCGTTCGGATCGTGGGTGTAGATCGACTCGATGGTCTCGTGCTGGATCTGCATCTCCACCGGCCAGTCACTGCCGTCGAGGCGGCGCCGATATTCGAGCAGGTCCTCCTCGTTGTCGACGTGGATCGCCAGATGCCGGGAGCGGATGAAGAAGATCGGGACGTCTTCGGCAAAGCGGGAGTACGAATCGCCCTGCGGTCCACCCTCGAACGGCTCAAGGCCGAAGTAGTAGAAGAACGCCAACCGGTCGTCGTTACCGATGTCGAAGAAGAAGTGGATGAAGTCGGGATGGTTGTCCGGCCCCCATCCTGCGGCGCAAATCGAATGCACGACAGGGAAACCGAGAACATCGCGGTAGAAGCGGACGGTGCCCGCCGGGTCGAACGTGGGATAAGCGACGTGGTCGACGCCGCGGACTGTGTGATCGAGCTCGCTCATGGGTGATTCCTTCCGTTGAGCAGGTCAGGCGGGTACGGACGCGACGTCGGCGCGCAACAGACTGCCCGCGCCCTCGATGGCCACGGGGAGGCCGAGTCCGCGCAGCAGGCTGTAGGCGCCCGCGGTCGCCGCCGAGAGCACCGGGATGCCGAACTCGCGCTCGGCGTCGTCGATCAGGGCGAGGGACGGCATCTGCACGCAACACGAGAGCACCACCGCGTCGACGCCGGTGAGATCCAGCGACCGCGCCGCTTCCATGACCCGGTCACCGGGGATGCAGCCGACCTCGGTGTTGTCGGCGACTTCGAGTGCGCGCCAGTCGACGACCTCGAAGTTCTCGGCCTCGAGATACTCGACGACCTTCTCGGCCAGCGGCCGCAGGTACGGCGTGACGATGGCGATGCGCTTGGCATCGAGGGCACGCAGCCCTTCGACGAGCGCGCCGGCGCTGGATCGGATGATCGATTCGGATCCGCCGGTCGCCAACTGTTCGGCGACGGCCCCTTCCACTCGCTGGTGCTCCCCGGGTCCGCCGACCATCAAGGCAACAAGGCAGGCGTAGAGGATCGCTTCGGGCCCCGCGTCGGCGATCTCCATCACGCACCGCTCACGCTGCGCGTTCATCGCAGCGAGCTCCTCGGGTGACACCTTGGCCATCCGCATCCGCGTCGAGTGGAACGAGAACTCCGAGGTCGGATGCCGACCCAGCAGCGCAGGCATCTCCGTCTCGACAGTGACGTTGGAGCTCGGCACCACGAGGCCGATTCGGTGAACACTCATCTGGCCGTCCTTCCAGTTTTGGATGCCCGGACGGGCACCAGCAAACGCCATATTGACGTCTACGATGATTATTCGACGCTAATGCTGATTCGTCAAGCCGCTCCCGACAGCGCGCTGAGCTGGACAAACGTCGCAGCGGGCACGATGGTCAGTGGTACGGCTCACAAAATCCGCTTGACATGCCACCGTTCGCGTCGAATACTCAACATCGACGTAAATGAGAGCTTGCGCGGTAACCGAAGGAGAATGTGGCCATGACATACGTGATCGGTGTGGACGTCGGCGGGACGTTCACCGATGCCGTCCTCGACGATGGGGACGGCCTGCTGATCGGCGGCAAATCGCCGTCGACACCCCCCGACTATTCCCGCGGCGTCATGGACGTCCTCCAGGTGCTGGCCGACCAGTTGGGCCAGCCGCTCGACGAGATGCTGGCGAACACCCACCACATCGCGCACGGCACCACGTCGTCGCTCAACGCTCTGGTGATGGGCAACGTCCCCGACGTCGGATTCCTGACCACCAAGGGCCATCGCGACTCGATCTACATCATGAACGTCGAGGGCCGGTACCTCGGACGCTCCCCCGAGCAACTCCAGAACGTCATGGCGCAGAGCAAGTCTCACGGACTGGTCCACAAGCGCCACGCGCTCGAGGTCACCGAGCGCGTCGACCGCGACGGCCGCATCGTCGTCGCCCTGGATGAGGACGAGGTTCGCGCCACCGTCACGACACTGCTCGCCGACGGCATCACCGCCATCGCCGTATCGCTACTCTGGTCGTTCCGCAATCCCACGCATGAACAACGCATCCGCGACATCGTCCACGAGATCGATCCGACCGTCTTCGTCGCCCTCTCCAGTGAGGTCAGCCCCCGCATCCGCGAGTTCGCCCGCAACGCAACCACCATCATGAGCACTCAGATCGGTCCCGGTCTGCGTGACTACCTCGGCCAACTCGAAGGCACCCTGCGCGACCACAAGCTCGCCGGCCCGCTGCTGGTCATGCAGAGCAACGGTGGCGCTGTCGCGGCATCGGAGGCTCCCGGCAACGCGATCTCCACGGTGGGATCCGTGCTCACCGGCGGTGTGGTCGGGTCCGTATCTCTGGGACGCCAACTCGGACACACCAACATCATCGCCACCGACGCCGGCGGCACCACGTTCCTCGTCGGCATGATCGTCGACGGCGAGCCGGTCCGCTCCTCGAGCACGATCATCAACCACCATCCGATCAACGTCCCGACGCTGGAAGTCCACGCCATCGGCGCGGGCGGCGGCGCCATCGCCTGGATCGACGCCGGCGGCAACCTGCAGATTGGCCCGCACAGCGCGCAGGCCGTTCCGGGCCCGGCCTGCTACGGCCAGGGCGGTACCGAACCGACGAACACCGACGCCAACCTCGTTCTCGGCATCCTCCCCGAACGTGGACTACTCGGTGGCCGCAAGGCTCTCGACCTCCAGCTCGCGCGAGAAGCCATCCGTACCAAGATCGCCGAGCCGCTCGGACTGTCGATCGAAGATGCGGCCGCCGCGATCTACGCAGTGCAGAACGCCCAGACCGGCGACCTGCTGCGCAAGACGGTCGTCGAGGCCGGCCACGATCCCCGCAACTTCATCGTCTACGCCTTCGGTGGTTCGGGCCCCGCGCACTGCGGTGCCTACGCGCAGGAGATCGGTGTCTCGCAGGTCGTGGTCCCGCTCGGTCAGGTGGCCTCGGCGTTCTCCGCCTACGGTCTCGCGTCGTCCGACATCGTTCTGGCGAAGGAACTCTCGGATCCCGCGGCGCTCCCAGTCGATCCGGCGCGCGTGGAGCAGAACTTCAAGGTCTTGGAAGAGCAGGTCCGTGAACAGCTCGATCGACAGGGTCTGACGTTCAGCTCGGTCGTACTCGAGCGAGAGATCGACATGCGCTACGCCATGCAGCTGGCCGAGGTGGCGACACCGATCCCGTCGGGGTCGCTGACGTCGACCGACATCGCCGCAGCGGCAGAAGCCTTCGAGAACCGCTACGCCGAGCTCTATGGCCAGGGCAGCGGCTTCCGCGAGGCCGGCATCCAGGCGATCACCTACCGCGTCCGCGGCACCGGTGTCCTGCCGTTCACACCCGAGTTGCCCGAACTGGAAGTCGCGGCGTCGAAAGACGCGAGCGCGGCCCACGTCGGCGTCCGCAAGGTGTGCCTCGATGGCCGCCAGGGCTACGTCGACACCGACATCTACGACTACTCGGGTCTGCGGGCCGGCCACGTGCTGAAGGGGCCGGCCATCATCGAGGTCCCCACCACCACGGTTGTTGTGCCGCATGGCACCACGGGCGAGATCGATCGCCTCGGCAACCTCACCATCACCGTCGACCCGACCTAGCCCCCAAGCCCGAAGTCACAGGAGCATTTTCACATGACCGCACCGATCCCCGGCTCGGAAGTCTTCTCCAGCCGACCCGTCGACGTCGACGCCCTCGCCCGATCCCTACCGCCGTCCCTGCCGATCCACACCGTCACCCAGGAGCAGATCGACAACCTCGATCCCCTGACCTACGAGGTGATCCGGCACCGGCTGTGGTCGGTCACCGACGAGATGGGCGACGCCCTCAAGCGGATGTCCGGCTCGCCGATCGTCACCGACGCCAACGACTTCGACTTCGCCGTCAGTGACGAACTCGGACAAGAAGTCCAGGTCGGCCTCTACAACACGATGCTGGTCGGCGCCGTCGACCTGGCGATCTACTGGACCCTGCAGCACCGCTCGGACAACCCCGGCATCTCCGAGGGCGACATGTTCCTGTGCAACGACCCCTGGGTCGGCGGCGGACTGCACCAGAGCGACGTCATCGTCTACCAGCCGGTCTTCCACGACGGCAAGCTGTTCGCCTGGACCAGCGCCATCTGCCACGAACCCGACCTCGGTGGCTCCGGGCTCGGATCGTTCGACCCGGCCGCGAAAGACGTGTTCTCCGAATCCCTTCCGACACCACCGATCAAGGTCGTCCGGGACTTCCAGCTCCAGCGCGACGTCGCCGATGTCTGGGTCCGCCGCTCCCGCGTCCCGATGCTGGTGGGCCTGGACCTGCGCGCCAAGATCGGCGCCAACAGCGTCGGCCGCGACCGGATGCTCGCGGTCATCGAGCAGTACGGCGCCGACACCGTCAAAGCTGTCATGAAGCGCATGATGACCGACGCCGAAAGCCGGTTGCGCGCCAAGCTGACCGACCTGCCCGACGGCACCTGGCACGCCACCGGTTATCAGGATCAGGCCAGCGTCGGCGACCGGGACGTCCACAAGATCACCCTCGCGATGACCAAGCAGGACAACCACCTCTCGTTCGACTTCACCGGCACCGACCCCCAGACCGGCGTCATCAACTGCACCTACGCCGGTATGCGCGGCGGGGTGATGCTGGCGCTGCTGCCGATCCTCGCGGGTGACATCCCCTGGTCGGCGGGCGGTTTGATGCGCTGCTTCGACCTGATCGCCGAAGAGGGGACGATCAACAACGCCACCTTCCCGGCCGCGGTCAGTCGCGGTCCGATCGGGCCGGCCTGGTTGACGGGCAACCTCGTCGCCGAGTGTCTGGCCCAGATGCTCGACCGGCACATCGAACTCGGCAAGAACGTGATGGCGTCGTGCTGCGGCACCTGGGACACGGCCGTGGTCGCAGGCCTCGACGAGCGCGGCGAACAGCCTGTCCCGTTCCTCAACATCATGATGGAACCGATGAGCGGCGGGTACGGCGGGCGGCCGGTCGCCGACGGCATGGACACCGGCGGGCTGTTCTGTATCCCCATGGGCCGCATCCCCGACACCGAGATGACCGAGTTCCTCTATCCCCTGCTCACGTTGTGGCGCAAAGAAGAACCGGACTCGGGCGGCCCCGGACGCCATCGCGGCGGCGTCAGCGCATCGCTGGCGGTCACCCCGTACGGGACGAGCCTGCCGATGGGTCTGATCTTCGCCTCGGCGGGTAAGGCCGTGGCGCAGAACTCCGGACTGGCCGGCGGACAGCCGGGCAACACCGGTTTGGAGATCCTGGCCCGCAACTCGGGCATCGAAGAACTGCTGGCGGCCGGCACCATTCCCGGGTCGCTCGACGATCTGGGCGAGAACAAGGAGATCGGCGCCTGCTACGCCGAAAGCTACCTCGCACCAGGCGAAGTGCTCTACATGCACTGGCAGGGCGGCGGCGGGTACGGCGATCCCCTGCGCCGCGACCCCGAGTCCGTCGCGCTCGATGTCCGCAACGGCAAGGTCACCCTCGACGGCGCCACCGCGAATTACGGCGTCGTCGTGACCGATGGCGAGGTCGATGTCGCCGCCACCGAACAGCGTCGCAGTGCGGTGAAGGACGACCGTCGTTCACGCTCCGAGGTGCCGACCAGCCAGGAGGCCACCCTCGACCTGACGCAGGCCCGGCGCCTCGATGACAACCTGGTCGAGGTGACCATCGGCGACGCCCGCGTCGTCGGGTGCGCACACTGCGGCCGACTGCTCGGTGACACCAAGACCGGCACGCTCTCCCTCGCTCTCTACGAAGGACCGTCGAGCGCCGCCGGACCTCAGGTCACGTCCGACCCGACCGAATACGTCGACACCCCGGTGGTGTTCCGGCAACAGTGCTGCCCCGGGTGCTGGACAGCGGTGTACTCGGGCATCGTCCCGGCCGACCACCCCGACCACGTCGCCAATTTGACCCAACTGCTGCCGGCGGTGGCAGGCACATGACCGTCACGACGCCGACCGGCCGCTCCCGCTGGGGAGCCCGGCTGGTCGACTACCCCGACGACCGGGCCGCCCAGTACCGGCGGTCCGGGGCGTGGACCGACCGCCCGATCGCAGATCGGCTGCAGGACAGCGTGAACCACTACCCCGACCGGGTCGCGGTGGTGACCGAGACCGGTGCACTCACCTACGCCGAGCTGGGCCGGCGGACCGACCAGATCGCCGCCGGACTGGCCGATCTGGGTCTCCAACCCGGATACCCGGTGCTGTTCCAGGTGACGAACCGCATCGAGACGGTTCTGGCCTGGTATGGCTGCCTCAAAGCCGGTCTGGTGCCGGTGGCGACGCTCGCCGCCCATCGGGGCCACGAGATCGGGCACATCAGTCGGGCGGTGGGTGCCGTCGGACATGTCGTCGAGGCAGGGCTGTCGTTCGACCTGGTGTCGTTCGCCCGGCAGCAGGCCGAGGGGCATCCGACGATGCGGACCGTGCTGACGGTCGGTGTCGGTGTCGAGGGCGATGCGAACGCGATCGAGACGCTCGGAGCCGACATTCCGGCGGACACTGCGCGGGAGCGGGTCGAGCGGATCCAGGCCGGGATCGACCCACTCGACGTGTGCACGTTTCAGCTGTCGGGCGGGACCACGGGTGTGCCCAAGGTGATTCCACGCCGTCACGTCGAATACTGGGACAACGCCCGGCTCTACGCCGAGCGCCTCGACTGGACCGAGGAGACCCGCGTCGCGCACCTGATCCCGCTAATTCACAACGCCGGCGTCTCCTGTGCCCTGCACGCCTCCCACGCTGTGGGTGCGTGCCTGGTACTCGCAACTCCGGACGCGCCCAGCGCGTTCGCGTTGATGGCGCGCGAGCAGGCCACTGACGTGCTGATCGGGCACGGGCATTACGGGGCGGTGTCGGGTGCGGACTTCGACGAGCCGAAGCCCTTTCTGCGCACTGTGATCTTGTCCGGGGCGAAGCCGAGCCCGGAGCTGTTCGCGCGGGCCGATGACGGCCGTCGGGCCGGTCAGCTGTTCGGGATGTCCGAAGGCCTGTTCACGGTCACCCCGCTCGACGCCCCGGCCGAGGCGCGGGCGACGACGGTCGGAACGCCGGTGTCCGCGGACGACGAGATCCGGATCCTCGAGCCCGGCGGTGAATCCGAGCTCGCCGACGGCAGCGTCGGTGAATTGTCCTGCCGCGGACCATATACGATCCCCGGGTACTTCGACGCGCCCGAGCACAACCGGACGGCGTTCACGTCCGACGGGTTCTATCGCACCGGCGATCTCGCGAAGATCGTGGTGATCGACGGCGTCCGGTACCTGTCGATCGAAGGTCGGATCAAAGACCTGATCAACCGCGGCGGAGAGAAGATCAATGCCGAGGAGATCGAGCTGCTCCTCGTCCAGCATCCGAACATCGCGAACGCCGCGGTGGTGGCGATGCCCGATCCGCGGCTGGGTGAGAAGACCTGCGCGTACGTCATTGCGGCCGATGGCAATCCGGTGTCGATGACGGAGGTACAGGCGCATCTCGACGGCCTCGGCGTCGCGAAGTTCAAGTGGCCCGAGCGCCTCGAATGGCTCGCGGCCCTACCGCAGACCAACGTGGGAAAGATCGACAAGAAGCAGCTGCGCGCCGACGTCGCCGCCAAGCTCGCCGATTCCACTTCCTGACAGTGAGGACAATTCGATGAAACTGCAGCGCATCGCTGTGCTCGGCGGAGGCCCCGGCGGCCTCTACGCCGCCCGGCTCCTCAAACGCAGCCACCCCGACGCCGACGTCACCGTGTACGAACAGGGCTCCCCCGACACCACATTCGGGTTCGGTGTCGGGCTGGCGTCACGAACACAACGCAATCTGCGTGAGGCCGATCCCGCCTCGCTGGACGCGATCGTCGACGCCGCGTATCACCATGAGATGTCGATGCGGGTTGGCGACGCCGTCGCGCGGCTCTCGCACGGCGATCTGTTGGCGATCGCCCGCACCACGCTCTTGGATGTCCTGCAGCAACACGCGACCGCAGCCGGTGTCACCCTCGAGTTCGGCCGGCGCAGGTCCGTCGCCGACATCGACGCCGACCTGATCATCGCCGCCGACGGCGTGGGTAGTGCGACCCGCACCGAGCTGGCCGGTCAGTTCCGCCCCCACATCAGTACCGGCAAAGGCTTGTACCTGTGGTGTGCCACGGATTTCGCGCTTGCGAGCGCCATCTTCACCCCGGTCACCACCGAGCACGGTACCTTCGTCGCTCATGCGTATCCCTACGCCGCGGACCGCAGCACCTTCCTCATCGAGACAGACGAGACCACTTGGCGTAACGCCGGTTTCGATGTCACCACCGACAACACAGCCCCGTCCGACAGCGACGAGGTGTCACTGAAGTACCTCCAGGACGCGTTCGTCGACACCCTGGGTGGTCACGCTCTGATCGGCAATCGGACCCGGTGGCTGCAGTTCCGGACGGTCACCTGTGAGCGGTGGCATGCAGGCAACGTCGTCTTGCTCGGGGATGCCGCTCATACGGCGCACTACTCGATCGGATCGGGCACCAAACTGGCGATGGAAGATGCCATCGCGCTGGACCGCGAAGTGCGCGACGCGTCGTCGTTGGAGGATGCACTGCTGGCGTACGAGGCGGCGCGCCGGCCGGGGGTCGAGTACCTGCAGTCGATTGCGACCCGCAGCGAATTGTGGTGGGAATCGTTCCCGCAACGTTCCGACATTCCCGTCGACCAGCTGATGATCGCGTACATGACCCGGGCAGGGAAGGTGAGCCTCGAGCGGTTCACCGAGTCGGCGCCCGACGTCGCCCGACGCGGACTCGCCGACTACGCAGACGTGCGCCCCGACGAGGTGCCCGATCACGACATCAACGAGTGGGTGCTCAGTCGTCCGCTGCGTCGCAAGGGCCTCACCACTGCGACACGGATGGCCGACGATGCTCTGCGGACGGAGGCTGCGGTCGTCGACGTCGACCTGGAATCGGCCTGGGGTGAGCCGGCCGACACCGTCCTGGCCGAGCTACCCACCGCGCCGGTCGTGTGGCTGACCGGTGCGCCGCATCGCAACGCGGTGCTCACCCGGCTGGACTTCGGAGAGCGGGTCCGCCGCGCCGGTCACGTCGCCGTGGTGGAAGCTCCGGAGACCTACCGCAGCGACCTGAGCGCGGGGCTGGCCAGCCTGCGAGCGGACCTGGTTCATGTGGTCGAGGATGCGGTCATCGGCGGCGCACGCGACGAGGCTCGCACGGCGACGGTATGACGCCCACTATTGTTCGCTCATGACCAAGTCGACGTCGGACGAGACACCGTCGACCACCAGGGCTGCCCGCACCAACCCGCGCCGCGAGCTGGTGGAACGCGAGATCATGGAGCAAGCCACCAGGCTGTTCGCTGAAAAGGGGCTGGCCAGCACCACATTGCAAGACATCGCCGACGCGACCGG
The DNA here is from genome assembly GCF_017377795.1 of Williamsia soli. GTDB lineage: Bacteria > Actinomycetota > Actinomycetes > Mycobacteriales > Mycobacteriaceae > Williamsia > Williamsia soli. Next base: position 249,203 of record NZ_JAFRDR010000009.1, read on the forward strand.
TCTGACGCGTCCGGCGATGTACCACTACGTCAAGAACAAGGATGAGTTGTTCGCTCGGCTGGTCAGTGAGATCGCCGAGGAGCCGGCAGTTCTACTGCACGAGATCAACCAGCGCACGGAGCTCGATCCGGAGGCAAAGATCCGGGAGATGGCGACGTCGATCGCCCTGCATCAGACCCAAACGCAAGACCGTTTCCGGCTACTCATCCGCTCCGAGGCCGAACTACCGGAGGCCCTGGCGGAGACCTATCGGCAGAGCCGGCGCCGGGTGCTCAAGGAGTTCACCGCGGCGATGAACGAGGGGATCGCCGCAGGGGTCTTCCGGCCCACTAATCCGCGGGTGGCCGCGCTCGGCATCATCGGCATGCTGAACTGGATCGCGTGGTGGCACCGTCCCGGTGACTCCGACAACGATCGCGAGGTCGCACAGCAACTGGCGGACATGGCTGTCAATGCCGTCACCGATCCGCGCGCCGACGGTGCCGCACCCGGGCCCGGCCGCATCATCACACAGATGCGGCAGCAACTGGACTATCTCGAGCAGACGTTGGAGTCCGGCGACTAGCGTTCATCCGTCGTCGCACGATCAGCGCACGACGTGCCGATCGGCGACACTGAGCGCGGTGTCGAGGATCGCAAGCCCTTCGCGCACTTCGTCGTCGGTCACGGTGCACGGCGGTACCGCGTGGATTCGGTTGAAGTTGACGAAGGGCAACAGCCCGTGCGTCTTGCACGCCGCGACCACCTCGTTCATCGCCGGGCTGGTGCCGCCGTAGGGTGCCAGAGGCTCACGGGTCACCGGATCGGAGACCAACTCGATCGCCCAGAACACGCCGAGACCGCGCACCTCACCCACCGACGGATGCCGCGTAGCCAGCTCCCGGAGACCGGGTCCCAACACCTCGGAGCCGATCCGCGCCGCATTCTGCACGATCTGCTCGTCCTCCATCGCGTTGATGGTGGCGACGGCAGCCGCAGTGGCCAGGGGATGACCGGAGTACGTCGATCCCCCGGGGTACGGGCGGTCGGCGAACGTCGCGGCGATGGCATCGCTGATGGCAACACCGCCGAGTGGCACATACCCGGAGTTCACTCCCTTGGCGAAGGTGATGAGGTCCGGGGTGACGTCGAAGTGGTTGATGGCGAACCACTGTCCGGTGCGGCCGAAGCCCGCCATCACCTCATCGGCGATGTAGACGATGCCGTATTTGTCGCAGATCTCCCGGACCCCGGCCAGGTACCCGGCGGGCGGAACCATGATGCCCGCGGTACCCGGCACCGACTCGAGGATGATCGCGGCGATCGTGGCGGGACCTTCCAGGGCGATCAGCCGATCGAGGTGCTCGAGCGCACGCTGGCACTCCTGCTGCTCATTGGTGGCGTGAAAGGCGGAGCGGTACAGGAACGGGCCGTCGAAATGCACTGCGCCGCTGGTGCCGTAGTCGTTCGGCCAGCGCCGTGGATCTCCGGTCAGGTTGATCGCGGTGTCGGTGCCGCCGTGGTAGGAGCGGTAGCGCGAGAGCACCTTGTAACGCCCGGTGTGCAGCCGCGCCATGCGCACGGCATGCTCGACGGCGTCGGCACCACCGTTGGTGAAGAACACGCGGTTCAGATCGCCGGGCGTCCTCTCGGCGATCAACCGGGCCGCTTCCGACCGCGCCGCATTGACGTGCGGCGGCGCGATGGTGCACAGCGTCGCCGCCTGCTCGGCAATCGCAGCAACCACTTTCGGGTGCTGATGACCGATGTTGGTGTTGACCATCTGCGACGAGAAGTCGAGCAACCGGTTGCCCTCGCCGTCCCAGACGTACGAACCCTCCGCGGCCACGATGGTCATCGGATTGATCTTGGCCTGGGCCGACCAGGAATGGAACACGTGCTTGCGGTCGAGTTCGTATGCTCTGCGCCCTTCGGCGATGGCGGTCTCGAACGTCTGCCCGGTCGGCAAGGTGGAAGCGACTGCAGTCATGAGAGTGTCCCTCGTACGTCAGTTGTTCTGCGGGAAGCCGAGATTGATGCCGCCATGGCTGGGGTCGAGCCAGCGGGTGGTCACCACCTTGGCCCGGGTGTAGAAGTGCACGCCTTCGGTGCCGTGCGCGTGGGTGTCGCCGAAGAGCGAGTTCTTCCAGCCACCAAAGCTGTAGTACGCCGTGGGCACCGGGATCGGCACGTTGATGCCGACCATGCCCACCTCGATCTCGTTCTGGAATCGCCGCGCCGCGCCGCCGTCATTGGTGAAGATGGCGGTGCCGTTGCCGAAGGGTCCCGAGTTGACCAGATCGATGGCCTCGTCGTAGGTCTCGACTCTGACCACCGAAAGGACGGGTCCGAAGATCTCGTCGGTGTACACGCTCATGTCGGTGGTGACGTGGTCGATCAGGGTGGGACCGAGCCAGAACCCGCCGGCAGCGCCATCGGCCTGGACGTTGCGGCCGTCGACCACGATGGTGGCGCCATCTGCTTCACCGGCATCGACGTACGAGGCAACCTTGTCGCGGTGAACCTGGGTGACCAGCGGTCCCATGTCGGTGCCGCGCGTGCCGTCGCCGATCGTGAGTCCCTTGGTGCGCTCGGCGATCTTGCCCACCAGTTCATCGGCGATCGTGCCGACGGCGACGAGCGCAGAGATGGCCATGCAGCGCTCACCTGCCGAGCCGAAGCCGGCGTTCACCATGGCGTCCGCGGCCAGATCAAGGTCGGCGTCGGGCAGGACGATCGCGTGGTTCTTGGCGCCGCCGAGTGCCTGCACCCGTTTGCCGTGCGCGGTGGCGGTCGAATACACGTACTGCGCAATCGGAGTGGAGCCGACGAACGAGATCGCCTTGATGGCAGGGTTGGTCAGCAGCTCGTCGACGGCGACCTTGTCGCCCTGCAGCACGTTGAAGACGCCGTCGGGCAGGCCGGCCTCGGCCCACAACTCAGCGATCCACAGCGCAGCCGACGGATCCTTCTCGCTGGGCTTGAGCACAACGGTGTTGCCTGCGGCGATGGCGATCGGGAAAAACCACATCGGGACCATTGCCGGGAAGTTGAACGGTGAGATGATGCCAACCGGTCCGAGTGGCTGGCGAAGCGACGCGACATCGACCTTGGTCGACGCATTTTCTGTCATTCCGCCCTTGAGGAGATGGGCTATACCGCAGGCGAACTCGACGACCTCCTGGCCGCGGCTGATCTCACCGAGCGCATCGCTGACCACCTTGCCGTGTTCGGCGGTGATGATCTCGGCCAGTTCGCCCTTGCGCGCATTGAGCAACTCACGAAAAGCGAACAGGATCCCGGTGCGCTTTGCCAGCGACGTGTCGCGCCACGCGGGGAACGCTTCCTTGGCGGAGTCGATGACCGTGCGAGCATCGGCGACGTCGGCCAACGCTACCTGGCCGGTGACCTCACCGGTCGCAGGATTGGTGACCGGGGCGGTGCGATCGGCCGAACCGGGGAAGGCGCTGCCCCGGCTCCAGTGGCCGATCGTCGTCACGGTGGCGGCGGGAGCGTCAGCAACGGTCTGTGTCACGGGGATCCTATTCGTCAAGTGGCGATATCTGGTTCAACCATGCCTGGTCAGCGGCCCTCGGAGTGCGGACAATATGTATGGTTCGGACGCCAACGTTTTACACTGTGTCAATGCAGCCGACGATCGCCGAGATCCTTGCTTTGCCGGTGGTGCGGGCGGGGAAGCCGGAGATGATCACCGACGGCCCCCTCGATCGACCGGTGCGCTGGGTGCACGTCAGCGACCTCGCCGACCTGTCCGACCTGCTCGAGGGCGGCGAACTGGTTCTCACCACCGGCCGCGCACTGGCCGACCCTGCGACACGGGACGGCTATCTCGACGGCCTGACGGCGGCAGGCGCCGTCGGCCTGATCATCGAGTTGGGTGTCCACATCGCCGAGGTGCCGCAGTCGGTCACCGACGCAGGCCGAGCCCTTGGCTTCCCCGTCATCGCCCTGCACAGACAGATTCGGTTCGTGCAGCTCACCGAGCAGGTCCACCGCACCATCGTCGCCGATCAGTACGGCGAGTTGGAGTTCGCGCGCACCGCACACGAGACGTTCACCGACCTCAGCATGCGGCGCGCGTCCGTCGACGAAATAGTCTCCGCGGCAGCACAGATGCTCGAAGCGCCCGTGGTGCTCGAAGACCTCAACCGGCAGGTCGTCTCCTTCGCCGGTACCGACGCGGCCTCCTTGCTGGCCGACTGGGACCGCCGGTCGAGACTCACCCCCGAGATCCGGACCGGGAGTGACCACGATCAGGCGGCGTGGCTTGCCAGGCCGGTGGGTGTCCAGCCCCAGACCTGGGGCCGGCTGATCGCGCCGCACTGCCACGTCGCCGACAACCGTTCGATCGTCATCATCGAACGGGCTGCCCAGGCGATCGCCCTCAACCGGATGACCGAACAGGACCGCAGTTCACTCGAGCTTCGGGCGCAGGGCGGGCTGGTCGACGATCTGCGGCACAACCGGATCCATCACGAGGCAGATGCATCGGCCCGCGCCTTCGCGTTGGGTCTCACACCGGCGTCCACCTACGTCGCGATGACCATCCGGCTGCGCGATGCGCCGAGCACCGATCAACTCCTGGTGCAGCAGCGTCGGGCCCGCATCGTCGACGCGGTGACCCATGCGATCAAGGCAACCCGGAACACCGCACTCACGTCCGCGTCCGAAGGTGGCCGCCGCATCGATGTGGTGCTGTCCCGACGTCCCGCGACAGCCGGACGACCGGGGCCGGATCCCCTCATCGAGGTCTGCACCGCCATACGCCATGCCATCAACCGCATCGACGGGGTGAAGCGGTGTGCGATCGGCGTCGGCCCCGATGGCGCTCAGATCATCGATACTGCGGCAGGTCTCGCGGAATCAGGCCATGTCGCCGACGTCGCCCTCGCACTCCCCGACGATCGTCCGTTCCACCGGTCGTCTGACACCCGCTTGCGTGGACTGATCGCCCTGATCCGCGACGACCCTCGGGTGCAGGCCTTCGCCGAGACCGAGCTGCGAGCCCTGCTCGAACACCGGGCGAAACATGGCGACGAGCTGTTCACCCTGCTGCGGCGTTTCCTCGAACTCGGCGGCAACAAGACGGATCTCGCTGCGGCGGTGAAGCTCTCGCGACCGACGCTGTACGCCAGGCTCGATACGCTGTCGCGACTGCTCGGAGCCGATCTCAGCGACGCCGAATCCCGGACGTCGTTGCACACAGCGATGCTCATCATCGACGCGAGATAGAAGCTGCTGTCGAGGGCTAACCCAGCAGCTCCCGGATGTCGTCGACCCCGATCGCACTGCCGAACATCTCCCCCTCGTCCATGACTGCCGAGAACAGTTCACGTTTACGGTCCTGCAACGCAACGACTTTCTCTTCGATCGTCCCCGCCGACACCAGCCGGTACACGGTGACCGGCCGGGTCTGCCCGATCCGATGGGCGCGGTCGACAGCCTGGGCTTCGGCAGCCGGGTTCCACCAGGGGTCGCAGACGTAGACGTAATCGGCCTCGGTCAGGTTGAGGCCGAAGCCGCCGGCCTTGAGGCTGATCAGGAACACCTTGGTGGTACCGGCCGAGAACGCCGTGATGGCCTCGGTGCGCTGGCGCGCGTTCATCGAGCCGTCGAGGTAGCTGTAAGGAATCTGAGCGGCGTCCAGGTGTTCGCGGATGATCGCCAGAAAGCCGGTGAACTGGCTGAAGACGAGTGCGCTGTGCCCCTCGGCGATCAACTCCGGCAGGTGCTCCTCAAGGAATTCGACCTTGGCCGACGGCACATCCAGCTTCGTCGGATCCACCAGTCCGGTGTGCAGGCTCAACTGCCGCAGCATCGTCAACGACCGGAAGATCTCGAAGCGGTTGCGCTCCCAATCACCCAGCAGACCTAGGACTTTCTGTCGCTCGCGAGCCAGCCGGGTGTCGTAGATCTTCTGGTGCTTGTCGATCAGCGTCACCGGGACCACCTGTTCCTGCTTCGGCGGAAGATCGGTGGCGACCTGATCCTTGGTGCGCCGCAGCATCACCGGCTTGATACGACGACGCAGCGTCGCCAACCGCTCGGGATGGGCGCCGCTCTCGATCGGTCTCCGGAAGAACTCGGTGAACTGCTTCGGTTTGGCGAACAGACCGGGCGCGGTGATCGACAGCAGCGACCACAGTTCCATCAGGTTGTTCTCCATCGGGGTGCCGGTGATCGCGAGCTTGAACGGCGTCGCCAACCGCCGGGCACATTGGTGAGCTTTCGCCTTGTGGTTTTTGACGAACTGCGCTTCATCAAGGATCAGCCCCGCCCACTCGACGGCCTCGAACACAGGAAAGTCGATGCGCAACAACGTATATGAGGTGATGACGATGTCAGCACCGGCGATGCGCTGCTGAAGTGAGCCACGGCTCTTCGCCTCTGACGCCGTCACCGCGACCGCCGTCAGATCCGGGGTGAACTTCTCACACTCGGCCAGCCAGTTGGCGATGACGCTGGTGGGCGCGACCACCAGGAAGGGTTTGGTCGACTCACCGGCCTCGCGGATCCGTCCGATCAGCGCCAGGGTCTGCAGTGTCTTTCCCAGGCCCATGTCGTCGGCGAGGATGCCGCCCAGACCGTTGTCCCACAGAAAGCTCAGCCAGTTGAGTCCGTCGAGCTGATAGGGCCGCAGCTCGGCGTGCAGCATGCCCGGCGGCTCGACCTCGACAGGAGGCCGCGCGGACCGCAATCGAGCCAGATTCTGCTGCCACGCACGGGTTTGTTCGTCGACGATGCCGAGTTCGAGCAGCTCTTCCCAGAGCGTGACGTTGAACGAACTCGCCTTTGCCTGGTCTCCGTCCAACTCGCCAAGGGCCCGGCCCTCCGCCAAGAGTTCGACAAGCCGGGTCAACTCCGGGGTGTCGAGGGCGAAGTAGGTCCCGGACGGGAGCAGCATGTACGTCGCGCCGGCGGTCAGCTCTCTGATCAGCGCTGCCAGCGGAACCTGCTCGCCGTCGACGGTGACGGTGATCCGCAGGTCGAACCAGTCGTTGCCCACGGTCTGTGCGTCGGGGGCCGAGAATCGCAGCTGCGCAGCGGAGTCCGCCCGGCGATAACCCGCGAGCTCCTCGGACAGCTCGACGACGATGTCGTCGCGATCGACGAGCTGCGGCAACACCTCGACGTAGAAGCGCGCGGCCTCCACCTCCGAGAGCGTCACGCCCGCCCACAAGGTGCGCAGCGACGCGGCTGCCAACGTCTCCTCGACGCCGTCGGCAGCGCGCAGGGCGTGGAACTCCTTGATCATGGGCTGGGTCATCGACGCCGTCGGGACCGCGTCGAGGGCATCGCGCGCTTGCTGCGGCCAGTCGTCAGAGGACGCGACCACGGCACGCAGGACATCGTCGATCTGTTGCCACACAGCATCTTCGGCACTCTTGGTGCGGTAACTGTTCGACGGCACCCGCTTCGACGGATCAGAGTCCCGGGGTTCACCGTTGACGCGGTAGCGGATGGACCAGTGCGCTCGCGCACCGTCGGCCGAGGTGGTCACGGTCAGGACCGGTGTCGGATCGCTGACGTCCGGCGGTTCGAACAGTCCGTGGGCCACCCGCACCGGGACGGATGCCTGCAGCCGTGGCAGCACATCGTTCATGAAGTGGTCGGTATCGGCGACCGGGATCTGGGATGTCAGCTTGCTCCTGGCCATCTGCAGCAAGGAGTTGGGGGGCACAGGATCGAACGGGGCCAGGGTCAGCACGCGGTCGACGACGCGGAACACCCCATGAGGTGTCGGAGCGCCGAACAGATGGGTGTCAGCGAGCTTCCAGGGTTCGTCGTCGACGATGATGTGCGCTTTGAGCGACGCCGACGCCGGAGTCTCACTGGGCCCGATGTCGAGGCCGAGCACCGCGCGCTTGGCGATTGCGACGTGGTCGGCAAGGGACGACGTATCAGCCACGAGCGCAACACCCGCACCCAGCACATCCTCGAGCGCAGACCAGATCGCCGCAGGGGCGTGGGTCAACTCGACGTGCACGTGCGGGCTCGACCCGACGAGTCCGTCGTCGGTCTGCGCCAGCCGCTGTAACGCGCGAAATTGGCCGGCGTCGAACTCACCATGGACGTCGGGTCCGCCGAGCACGCGCCACGAGATACCCGAGCGCACCCACTGCCGGTGACCATCGACAGTCACCGGCAGCAGGCGTACCGAGGGGCCGTCGTCCGACCGGGTGTCGGGGCTGTCGACGCTGACGAGTAGCGCCAGCGCTGTGCCTGACTGACCCGGCGCGGACTCGGAGATGATCGACGTCGCGACCGACTCCCACGACGGTGAGCTCGTCTGGTCCCCATCCGCCGGTTGCGCGGCCGTCAGCAGCAGGGCAACACCGTGCTTGCACCACATTCTGACCGGACAAGTGCAGATGGCGCGCCCGATGGACCAGTTCTCGCCCACCGAGGCGAACGAGATCGAGACGTCGTTTCTGTCGTTGTCCGGTCCGACGCAGGTACCACTGAGTTCCTGGACCGACCCGCCTTCCCAGGCCAGGTCGGTGACCGACCCATCACGGACCCACTCCTCGCCCCGCGCGACGACGTTGGCACCGAACACAGGTGCGAGCCGCTCCGCGGTGATCGTATGGGCCCAGCTGGAAAACACTGACCGAGCCTATCTGTTCGCCAGATGGGGGCTGCGCGGCATGAGCCCTAGGCGCGATCGACTGGACAGTACCGCTGGTCAGTGCGCTTCTTCGGTGGTGCGAGAGTTGGTGAGCATGAACGCGCCGATTGCAGCGACCAGGCCGACGACGACCGCGAGGATCGCGTAGGTGATCCGTTCGCCGTGGAAGAACGAATCGATCAGGCTGCTGCTCCAGGCACCGGCGGGTAGCTGGGTGGTGACCAGTGCCGCGATGAGTGTGCCGACGACAGCCGTTCCGACGCTGGTGCCGACTTCCTGCGCGGTGTCGTTGAGCGCCGTTCCGATCGACGTGCGGTTGGCCGGCATCGCTTCGACAAGTGCGACCGCACAGATCGTCATCACGGTTCGCAACCCGATGGTCATGATCACCATGCAGATCGCGATGGCCAGGTATCCGTGCTCGACGCCCCACGACAGACCGAGCAAGGAACCACCAAGGCACGCCGCACCGACCAGGCAGGCGACCCGATGGCCGAACCGTGCACCGAGCCACTCCGAGAGTGGGGTCGCCGCGATCATGGTGACGATGATGGGCAGGTTGGCCAGACCGGCCTTCATCGGGCTCCAGCCGTACGCGTACTGGAAGTGCAGTATCAGCCCGAACATGACGCTGGCCATCGCGATCGACGTCCCGATCTGCGCAATGGTGGCGCCTCTGACGGTTCCGACGGAGAACAGGCGCAAGTCGAGCATTGGTGCGGTGCTGCGACGTTCGTGCCAGATGAACGCGGCGCCGGCAGCGAGGGCGCCGACGATGGATGCCACCGTCACTGCGGAGAGCCAGCCGTGCAGGACACCACTGGTCAGCGACCAGCAGGCCAGACCGATGGCACTGATGCTCAGGAATGCGCCGGGGAGGTCGAGACGGTCGTTGGTGAGGCCGTCGCGACGGTCGGGCGAGACACCGAACCAGACGCCGATGCCGGCGATCAGGGCGATCGGCGCGTTGACGACCAGCAGCCATTCCCAACTCACGTGGGCCAATGCCGTGCCACCGAGTACCGGGCCGAGGACGAATCCGGACATTCCGACGACGATCATCACCGTCATGGCGCGCATACGCAGCGTCTTGTCGTCGAAGAGACGGAATACCAGTGAGTTCGTGATCGGGGCCATCGCGGCCGCGGCGACTCCGAGTGCGGCGCGCAAGGCGATGAGTTCGCCGGTCGTGGTCACGGCCACCACGAGCAGGCTCAGGGTGCCGAACACCCCCAGCCCGATCAGCAGTACCCGTCGACGACCGAATCTGTCAGCGATCGAACCGGCGGTCAGCAGGAGGCCACCAAAGGTGAGCGAATAGGCGCCGGTCACCCATTGCAGGGCGGTGGTGCCGCTACCGAGGTCGCGTCCGATGGTCGGCAGCGCTATCGACAGAAGCGTGTTGTCGACCATCTCGACGAAGAACGCCAGACAGAGCGCGGCGAGTGGGATCCACGCCGCAGCGAGGGACGTATAGGTGCGCGACGGTGAAGCGGTCGCAGTCTTGGTCATGGGCATATCGAGGACTCCTAGCTCGCGTTGATGTGTCTGACGCTAGGAGTCGGGTCTTACATGGACCTGCCATGAGCTGTCGCGGGGCTGTCAGAAGCGGTCGTCACCAGATTCGTCCCCGGGAGGGTCTGCCGAGGGCAGTATGCCCTCGGCAGGGTCTCAGGGGGCTGAATGTGGTGTGGGGATAGCAAAATACCCCGTATTCGCAGCTGGTGGGCTGTGAATACGGGGTATTCGCAAATTGTGTTCGGCGGTGTCCTACTCTCCCACACTGATTAGGGTGCAGTACCATTGGCGCTGGTGGGCTTAGCTTCCGGGTTCGGAATGGGACCGGGCGTTTCCCCACCGCTATAGCCGCCGTAACT